>NZ_NPKQ01000021.1 GCF_008329525.1 Tardiphaga sp. P9-11
GCCAAAGGCGCGTGCGTATCCCCATCAAGGCCACGGCCCGCGAGCCGATCAACAGGCCGGATACATATCAGCGACTTCCGCTATCTAAGCATAATCTCACTTGCGATCAGCAGCCGGTCCATACATTGCGCCAATAGCCGCCATTAACTCGAACGGCACCGCGGCTTTTTAAAGCGGTACCAAACGCCCGCTTTCCGGTCTGGCGGCAGGCCTGCTCGCATCTTATTTTTGATCGAAAACAGCTACCGCCCGGATCGGGGACGCCGTTCCGCCACGCCACTTCATCGGCAGTCCTATGAAGGTGAATTGCCCCTCGCCTAGCAGCGCTTCCAGATTGCACAGGCTTTCGATATGCGTAATGTCTCGGTCCAGGCAGGCCTTGTGAACTAGGAGGTTTACGTCACTCATCGGCCCGGGTCGCATTGAGTCGATGCCGAAATGCACCACTCCCTTGTCGGCCAGCCATTCGGTTGCAGCAACGTTGACGCCGGAATTTTCCGTCGCGTAGGCCTGTTTCGGAAAGGTGCGTTCGTGGTGGCCGGTGCACAGAAGAACAGTCCCTCCTCTCGGCACGTCTACGCCGCTCCGTTTCACTGCCGCTTCAAGATCAGATGGCGTCATCTCCGCCCGCGGCGCGATGTGGCGCAGGTCGATGCAAATTCCCGGCACGATACACTTTTCCAAGGGATATTCGTTGATCGGAATTCCCCCCTCGCCGAAATGGCTGGGTGCATCGATGTGCGTCCCCGCATGGTCCGGCATTGAGATGAACATCGAGGCGAGCCCGTAAACGCCGCCAGAGTCAGCAAATGATTCCGCGTGGCTCTTCCAGACGCCATGCAGGATGGGCGGGTGCCCCGGATATGTCGGGGCCCGGTGGTGCAATTCGCGGCTGAGATCGACGATCTTCACGTGAAAACCTTTCAAGCGTTATTAAGAAAGTGGACTTGGGAGCGGCAGGTCGGGACGAGCGATACCGGGATGATTAAAGACGACAAGCGCGCTCGCGAGCAACAAACTGCGAGGTTCAATGCACGACCCGTCAGATGCGGTACAAGCGCGCTGCGGTATTGTAGAGCACGTCGTGCTGTACCACCTCCGTCATTTGCTCAATTGCCTTGCGGAAAGTGGCATAAAGAGCCCTGAAATCGGTCCAGAGTTTCTCGATCGGGAAATTGCTTCCGAACAGACAGCGATCCGATCCGAACATGGCGACGGTCTCTGCGATGATTGGCGCCACCGTCTCGAAGCGATAGGCGTGGTCAAAGGTGCCCAAGCCCGACAGCTTAACGTTGACGTTGCCGCAATCCGCCAACGCCGCCATGCCCTCTCGCCATTTCTGCCAGCCGGCCGGCGATGTGTCTTCCAGCATGCCAGCGTGTTCCAGGACGAATGTCGTATTGGGAAAAGCCCTGGCGAGCCGGGCGCTGTCCGCCATCTGGTCGGTGAAGACCTGAAGTTCGAACAGCAAACCCAGATCCGTCGCCAGCCTGAGGCCGCGCTGCCAATCGCTGTCGTTCATGACATCCGGGCGCGGCGCGAAACTGTATTGTGGGTTTTTGTGCCAGTGCAGCTGTTGCCGGATGCCGCGGGTTGCAGGCAGGATCTTCAGCTGCTTCAGCAGTTCGCCGACATCAGGGTCGGCGAGATCGGCATAAGCGACATTGGCGTGCGGCCATCCGGTGGCGTCCGCGACCGACTGTACCCAGCGAGCCTCGTCCAAACTCTGCCCGGCGGGCCAGTTGGTCTGTACGTAGATCGACTTGACGACGTTACATTCAGCGATGTCGGCGCGATATTCGTCGATCTTGTAGTCCCGACAGATTGGCTCATACGGCCCGAAGATGCGAGGCACCTGTGGCCCGGACAGCCAGCTCAAGTCCTGCAGCCGCCAGATATGGTGGTGTCCGTCGATCGTGGGAATAGGCTTCATCGCGTTACTCCGTGCGACTGTTCGTTCAGGTTGGGTGCGCGGCCGACCAGTACGCCGGAAGTTCGGTGCAGTCGCGGCCGCCCCACCCCTCACCGCTCGCCCGGTCGAATACTGCGAGGGTCTGATGCGCCAGAGGCAGTTCGAAGCCGAGATTCTGGGCCTCGGCGACCATGGTTCGCAAGTCCTTGCGGATGGAGTCGCAGTCGAAGGTCGCGGAGCCCGGGTCCTTCAATTGCAGCGCATTCGCCACGGCCAATCCACGCGCGCGCAGCACATTGGGCGCGCCGGAGGTTTCGGTAAAGAACTCGACCAGCCAAGCGGGATCGCGGCCGAGATGACGACAGAGCGCATAGGCCTCGCCAAAACTCTGCCAAAACACGGCCAGCGGCAGGTTCACCGCCAGCTTCATGCTCGATCCCGCGCCAACCGGCCCCATCCATTCGACCCGGCGGCAGAGCTGGCCGAGGACAGGCTTGGCCCGCTCGAAATCGGTCTGCGCGCCGCCGGCAAAGCCGAGTAGCTTGCCGCTCAGCGCGGGACCCACGGTGCCGCCCACGGGACATTCGAGAAAGGCAGCCCCCCGCGCGGCCACGCGCTCGGCCACGGCCTTCTGCACCGCGGACTGCACCGTGCTCATTTCGATGAACAGCCTGCCGTCGACCGGGCCGGCGAGCAACCCGTCGGGACCGTCGAACACGCGATCGATCGCCGCCGCATCGGTGAGAATGGTGACGATCACGTCACTGCGCTGCGCGAGATCATTTGGCGAACTCGCGACGAAGGCGCCGAGATCGGCCAGAGGCTTTGCTTTTTCCGCCGAGCGATTCCAGACCGCGACGTCGTGACCGACCTCGATCAAACGCTGGGCAATCGCACTACCCATCCGCCCCAATCCCGCGACACCGATTTTCATAGCCAAACCTTTCCGACAAGCACGATTGATCACGCGATGGCCCGTCTCGCCTGTAATGCCGCGCGCTACATGAGATGGTCGAGGATTTCCGGATTGTTGAGCAGGTCTTCCGCCCTATCGTGGTGGCGGACGGCGCCGCTGGCCAGAATATAGATCCGCTCCGCGACATTACAGGTCAGCTTGGCGTTCTGCTCGAACAGCGCCACGGTCAACCCCTCCGCGCCCAGCAATTTCAGCGCCTTGCCAATTTCACCGATCACGATCGGCGCGAGGCCGAGCGAGGGCTCGTCGAGTATCAGGAGGCGCGGGTCCGACATCAGGCCCATCGACACGGCGACCATCTGCTGCTGACCGCCGGACAGCGTGCCAGCCGCCTGCCAGCGCCGCTCCTTCAGGATTGGAAACATCACGTAGCAGCGTTCGATGTTGCGCAGCGTGCGCTTGCTATCGCTGAGCGGATCGCCGGCGATGACGAGGTTCTCCTCGACCGACATACGCGGAAACAGCCCACGACCCTCGGGCACGATGGAGATGCCGAGTTCGATCCGCTTGTGCGTCGGCACGGATTGCAGATCGGTGCCATCGAAGGTCAGGCGTCCGGATTTGGGCGCAACCAGTCCACCGATCGCTTTGACGATCGATGACTTGCCGGCGCCGTTCGGCCCCACGACTCCGACGATTTCGCCTTCGCCGACGCTCATCGCGAGATGATCGACAGCGAGGAACGGCCCGTAACGTACCGTCAGATCTTCAATTTCAAGCATCTGCTGTCCCGAGATATTTGTCGATTACGCGCTGGTCCGCCAGGATTTGCGCCGGCGGCCCCTCTGCAAGCTTCTCGCCGGCCATCAGCACGACGACCTTGTCGGCGAGTTCGCGGATCACCTTCATGGTGTGCTCGATGACGAAGATCGTGCAGCGGCCCTTGAGCTCCGACAGCACGCCGATCATGGTGCGCACCTCGGCCGACGACAGGCCGCCGACCGGCTCGTCCAACATCATCAGCTTCGGCTTCTGCACCAGCCGCATCAGCAGTTCGACCTGCCGCTGCTCCATCAGCGTCAGCGACCCCGCAGGCTTGTCGAAGCGATGGGTGATGCGCAGCCAGTCGGCGATTTCCGCCACCGCTTCCTGAGAGGCCGCGTCGCGCGCATCGACCAGTGCGGTCGCGACGTTCTCGCGCACCGTCAACTCGCCGAACACCCGGACAGCCTGGTAAGTGCGCGTCAGCCCGGCTTTGGCGATCTGGAACGGGTTGGTTCCGGATACCGAACGGCCGTCGAACGACACCGTGCCGCTGTTCGGCTTGGTATGGCCGGAGATCACGTTGACGAAGGTCGTCTTTCCTGAGCCGTTCGGCCCGATCATGCCCAGCGTCTCACCGCGGTGCTGCACGAGATCGATGCCCTTCAGCGCCGCGACGCCGCCGAAGCGCTTCGAGACCGCTTTCACATCCAGCAGGATATCGTTCATTTTGCACCTCTGGGCGTGGCCGGCACGTCGAGCGGCGGCGCCGACTCTTTCTTCTTTCGCAGGAAGCCGCCGGCGATTCCGGCGGGCATCAGCACGATGACCGCGATGATGAGCAGGCCGTAGAGGATGTCCTTCACCGTGTAGTATTCCTGCAGCAGGAACGACAGCGGCGCGAGCAGGATGGCGCCGATCACCGGCCCCCAGATCGTGCCGCGACCACCGAAGGCGACCATCAGCCAAATGTTCATGCTGATCAGCACGTCAAAAGAGCGCGGCGAGATGAAGCCGATATAAGGCGCATAGAGCGCGCCGCCGACGCCGGCAAACAGCGAGCCGATGAAGAAAGCGATCATCTTGTAGCCGGTGACGTTGATCCCCAGCATGCCGGCGAGCTCGTCATCCTCGCGAATGGCAATCAGCCTTCGTCCCAGCGTCGACTTGACGATGACGATCAGAACTATGACGCCGATCACCGCCGCCGCCGACAGAACGAGGTCGTAAGCGAGGCCGGACAACGGCTGACCGCCGCCCATCGAAGGCAGCGGGATCTGCGAGATGCCGGTGTCGCCGTTGGTCAGGCCCGAGAAGTAAATGAAGCCCAGCGTCACGACGGTCTGGATCACCAGCGAACACAGCGTGAAATAGAAGCCCTTAAGACGAAGCGACGGTAGCCCGAGTATAATTCCCGATATCGACGCGGCAAGCGCTCCGACCGGCAGCGCCAGCCAGAACGACCAGCCGGACGCGGTGAGGCCGACGACCGTATAGGCGCTGATGCCGGCAAGGCCCGCGAACATCAGCGGCATCAGCCCGGTGTAGCCGTACAACAGGTTCATGCCGGAGGCCCACAGGATGTGGATCATCGTCACGCCAGCGACGAAGGCGAAATAGCGATTGCCCGACAGCAGGAATGGCGTCGCAAAGGCGACCACCGCGAAACATGCCAGCGGCAAGCCATGCCCTTTCGCCAGGAGCGAAAGATCTTTTTTTTCTGTGACAGGCGTCATCGTGCGAACAGTCCCGATGGTTTGAAGAGCAGGATCAACAGCATCGCGCCGAGATAGGAAAATGCCGCAATGGTCGGGCTCGCGACCGTGGAGACCGCCGCCTGCGTGAAGCCGAACACCATGCCGACGATCACCGCGCCCAGCACCGAGCCGGGACCACCGATGATCATGATCGCAAAGGCGGTGATCGACATCGTCCACGCCACCGTGAGATCGAAGCTGTAGGCGAGCGCGAACAGGATGCCGCCGGCAAAGATCACCGCATTGCCGAGCGCAAAGGAAAGGCTGTAGCTGGCCTTAACGTTGACGCCGCGCAGGGCCGCCGCGTCACGGTTCTGGAACACCGCGCGGATGGCGCGGCCGTAGCGGTGATAGCGCAACAGCGCAAACAACGCCGCCAGGATCGACAGGGCCAGTGCCAGCACCATCAGGCGGTTGTTGGCGACCGGCAGCGGTCCGATGAAGGTGATGCCGCTGACCAGCGGCGGCAACTGGAACTGATCGCTCCAGCGCCCATAGGTGGCCGCGAAGATGCCGGTCAGAATCTGCGTGATGCCGAGGCTGAGCACGAAGTAGGAAATGTTGCGATTGGGCACGTCGTAGAACCGGCGCACCAGAATGTATTCCAGCCCGTAGGATAATGGCACGCTCACGCCGATGACGAGGATTGCGGCGATGGCCGGATGAATCCCCCAGCTCACCGTCATGGTCCAGCCGAGCAATGCGGCCAGCACGAAGAACTGTCCGTTCGCGGCGTTGGGCATCCAGATCGAGCCATAGACGATCGTCACGCCGACGGCGACGAGCGCGAAGATCGAGCCCAGGATCAGGCCCGTCGATATCGTGGAAAGAAAGATAATCAGATTTGCGTCAGACACGCGCCCACTCCCGGGAGAAGCGGGCCGCCGGATATCCGGCGGCCCTGGATATCACTTGACCAGCGTGTAGACCGGGATGACTTCCGGATCCCATTCGATGTAGAAGGCCTGCTTGGCCTTGTAGGTCTTGGCCGTCACTTCCTTCATCTGCAGGAAGTACATGTACTCCATACGCGCGCCGTTCTTGTCGAACTCGATCGGAATGCCGGAGGTCTTTTCCTTGGTCTTCAATGCCGACATCGCATCGCGGAACTTCTCGCGGTCGTCGGCGGCTTCCGGATTGGCGTCGATCACTTCACGAATGACGTTGGCGGTGACGTAGCAGAAGTTCTCACCATAGGACGGCGGACGATCGTACTGCGCCGTGAATTCCTCGACGAAGGTCTTGCCTTCCGGCGTCAGCGAATCGAGGTTGGAGTCAAAGAATGTGCCGTAATACGATCCGACGCTGCGCTTGCCCCAGTTCATCACTTGCGTGGTGATGCCGAACGGATGGATGATCTGCTCCGGCTTGATGCCGAGGTCGAGCAGCTGGTTGGTGATCGTATTGTCGAAACCGCCTGCGCCGCTCACCATGACAAAATCGGGCGTGGCGGCAAGGATCTGTGCCGCCTGCACGGTGGCGTCGTTGGACCCTTGCGGGAAGGCGATATCGGCGACGATCTTGAGACCGGACCGCGGCGCCTGATATTTGATGCCCGCCGTGATCGCGCGCATCAGCGCGTAGTCGGAATAGATCATCGCGATCTTGCCGCCCGGCTTCTGCTTCTCCACGAACTTGGAGATCGCATAGCCCCAGCCCACCGCATCCGGCTCAAGCCGGAAGGTGTAGCGCGTGCCGGGCTTGGTGAGCTGCGGGAATGCCGCCACCGGCACCACGAACGGCACCTTGTTCTGCTCGGCATAGCCGTAGACCGCGAGGCCGGTGTCGGAGCTGGTCGGGCCGCTCAGCGCGAGCACCTTGTCCTGCACGTCGAGGCTGCGCGAGGCCGCCACGGCCTGCGCCGGGCTGGTCTGGTCGTCGGCGATGACGAATTCGATCTTACGCTTGCCCGGAGGGTTGAGCGTCTTTTCCGCCATCTTCAGGCCGGCGACGCAGCTGGTGCCGAAGAAGCTCCAGGCGCCGGTCAGTTCTGTCACGAAGCCGATCTTGACGGGCGGCTTCTCCTGCGCATGTCCGATGCCGGCCGATGCCAGCGTCGCCGTCGCCAAAACGGCGAGCAAAGACTTTCTGTGTGTCATTTCGTTTCCTATCCCAATGAATTGTTTTTGATTTGGTAGTTCGGCCAGCAGATCTTTTGTCTGCCGTACCGTCGTTCTTGAAAACTAGGCGGCTTCGCGCCGTTTGCCGGACGCATCCAGCAGTCCCGCCGCAATCAGGGCTTCTCGAATACGGGCGATTTCCGGCTCCTTGATCTTCACCAGCGGCGGACGAACGACGGCCCGCGGCAGGCGCCCGAGAAGAACAAGCGCTTCCTTCATCCGGTTGTGCATATCGACAAACGGCTCGGCGTAGAACATGCTGGCCATCGGATGGATCCGGTCGTTAATGCGGCGTGCCTCGACGAGGTCGTTGGCGTTGACGGCGCGGAACAACTGCGCCTGCAGGTCGGCGATCACGCTGCCGCTGCCCGACAGCAATCCGGTGCAGCCGAGCACCAGCGAGCTGAGCAGCCAGGCGCTGTTGGTGGACAGCACGTTGACCGGCCGGCTGCGTGATTGCAGCACGCGCACCTGGTTTTCGTGCTGCTGGACGTTCTGGGTCCAGTCCTTGATTGCGCGAATGTTCGGGATCTCGTCGAGCAACCGCGTCAGCGTCGCCATCGGATAGCCCTGCCCGGTCGCCAGCGGATACTGGAACAAGATGATCGGCAGATCGGAAGCCGACGCGATCGTCTTGAAGTGGGCGACGGCCATATCGGCATTCTGGCCGAGCGTGAACGGGGCCGGCGGAAACACCAGTAGGGCGGACGCCCCGCCTGCCTGCGCGCGCTTCGCGATCCGGGCAGCCTCGAGGCTGCCGTCGGCCCATACGCCATGAACGATTGGCAGGCGGCCGCCGATTTCGTCCATGGTGGTTTCGAGAACACGGCTCTGCTCTTCCGCGGTGCACGAGGCGACCTCGGTCGAATGCGCGTTGACCGTTACGGCCGACAGGCCCTCAACGGCTGCGATATCGCGCAGATGGCTGCGGAAGCTGTTTTCGTCGATCGAAAAATCGTCGTGGAATGGCAGCAGCACCGCGGGGATGACGCCATGGGGCACGTAGTCGGTAAATTTACTCATGTCGATCTCCTGTCTCTCAGTCATGCCGGTCGTTGAAGTCGCAAGGGGGAGCGTTCGTCCAGCGGCCACATCCGCGCGAGGCGGGACGCGACCTCCGCGGCCAGCGGGCCGCAGGCCTCGACCTGCGTGCGCGTCATGCGGTTGGTGGGCGCGGCCACCGAGACCACGCCGACGCATTCGGTGGCGCCGGACAGCCGCGAAGCCATGATGGGAGCGGCGACGGCGCCGACGCCGATCTCGTTTTCCTCGAAGGTCGAGGCGAAGCCGCGCCGGCTGGAAATGTCGAGTTCCTTGCGCAGCACCTCGTAGTCGACATTGGTGTGCGGCGTCAGTGACGCCATGCCAACCTGGTCGATCAACTGGGCCGCGCGTTCGAACGGCAGGGTCATCAGCCATGCCTTGCCGGTCGCATGGCTGTGCAGGCTGACTTCGAAATTGAAGTTCGGATCGATGCGCAGCGTGCGGCGCGTGCCGACCACGGCATAGACCCAGGTGATCTTCTCGCCCCGCTCCACCACCGAGAGACGGACGAGTTCGCCCGTGCGCTCCGCCAGGTCTTCCAGAACGCTGGTGCATTGGCCGAGCAGCCCCGACTGCTGCAACTGCCGCAGGCCGAGATTGCTGATCCGGTAGGTGAGATGATAGCGCTGCGCAACATCATCACGCCAGACATAGCCGGCATGTTCGAGCGTCTCGAGCAGACGCGAGGCAATCGCCTTGTTGACGATGAGTTCGCGCGAGATTTCCGCCAGGCTCAGGCCATCGGAAGCGCCGGAGAGCAATTGGATTGTTTCCAGCGCGCGCTCCACGGCGAGCACGGTCGTCTCCACCGGCTTGGTCGCGCCGCGCTTGGAATCGGCAGGTGTCCCGACCATCACAACTTTCTCCATATCAATTGCACCACGACCGGCTCGCGCCGGCGTTGATCGCTTCCATGGCCGATTCCCGGCGTTCCGGACGCGATGCCGTGCAAAATGACGCTAAAAAGCCGACCGGCGAGGCACCAGCCAACGATGCGACCGCTTGATTGCGTTGCGCGATCCACAGACAGCGGTAGCAGCTATTGGCTGAACCCGGCCGCATCAAAGCCTCCCAGAAATCGCCGTTACCTTCTAGAGGTAACGTCGTTACATCAAGCCGGTTATACTTTCTGGTGTCAAGCGCCGATCGGGCGCGATGACGTTTTTCAGATGGAATTACGCAAGCGTAGTTCGTCACTAGATTCCGCGCCGCGCGCGAATCAGGTCTGCGGCTTTCTCTGCGATCATGGTCACGGCGGCGTGCGTATTGCCGGATGGGATCGTCGGCATCACGGAGGCATCCGCAATGCTCAGGCGATCGATGCCGTGCACCCGCAGATCGGACGAGACCACGGCCATCGGATCCTGCCCCATGCGCGCGGTTGCAACCGGATGGAAGATCGTTGTGGCGATGTCGCCGGCGGCGTGCGCGAGCTGATCCTCGGTCATCACCGACTGGCCGGGCTTCAGTTCTTCCGGCCGGTACTCCTGCAGGCGCCTGGTGGCCATCAGCCTGCGCGCATGCCGAATGCTGTCGACGGCGACGATCCGGTCGGTTGCGGTCGACAGGTAGTTCGGCTGGATTTTTGGCGCATCACCAGACGCGGCGCTGCGAATATGCGAGGTGCCGCGGCTTTCCGGCCGCAGGTTGCACACAGAGACCGTCAGCGCGGGAAACCGATGCAGCGGCTGGCCGAAGGCTTCCAGCGACAGCGGCTGGACGTGATATTCGATGTTGGCGCTTTCGTAGTCGGGCGACGATCGCGTGAAGATTCCGAGCTGGCTCGGCGCCATCGCCATCGGACCGCTGCGCCGCAGGGCGTATTGCGCCGCGATCCGCAGCTTCCCGGTCCACCCGGCCGTCATGTCGTTCAGCGTCTTCGCGCCGGTGATGCCGAACACCGTGCGGATCTGAAGGTGGTCCTGCAGGTTTTCGCCGACGCCGGGAAGCTCGCGCTTCACCGCGATACCGTGCTGCGACAGCACTTCGCCGGAGCCTATGCCCGAGAGTTCGAGCAGTTTCGGCGTACCGATGGCGCCGGCGGCCAGCACGATTTCGCCGGTCACTTCGGCGCGGAACGATTGCCCGCCTTTGCGATAGACGATTCCGGTCGCCCGGCCGTCCACGATATCGATGCGCTCGACCTCGGCATGGGTCTCGATGCGCAAATTCTTGCGGTGCTTCACGGGATCGAGAAACGCCTTACGCGCATTCCAGCGCACGCCGCCGCGCTGGTTCACCGCGAAATAGCCCGCGCCTTCATTGTCGCCGCGATTGAAATCACTGGTCGGCGCGATGCCGAGTTCGGCCGCGGCTTCGCGCACGGCGTCGAGCACCGGCCAGTGCAGGCGCTGCTCCTCGACGCGCAATTCGCCGCCAATGCTATGATGCTCGTCCGCAGGACCATAGTGCCGTTCGGACTTCAGGAAGTACGGCAGGACATCGTCCCAGCCCCATCCGGCATTGCCCATCTGGCGCCAGACGTCATAGTCGCGCGCCTGGCCGCGCATATAGATCATGCCGTTGATCGACGAGCAGCCGCCGAGCACTTTTCCGCGGGGATAATTCAGCGAGCGGCCGTTCAGTCCCGGCTCCGGCTCGGTCTTGAAGCACCAGTCCACCGCCCTGTTGCCCATCGTGTAGAGATAGCCGACGGGGATGTGGACCCACAGCCGATTGTCGCTGCCGCCCGCCTCTAGCAGAAGCACGCGGGCGCCGGCAATCGCGCTTAGACGGTTGGCGAGGACGCAGCCACCAGATCCGGCGCCGACGACGATGTAGTCGAACTGCCCGATCGAGGCTGCGTCCTGACCGGCCATGGGCTACGCGCCTTCCAGCACGACAGTCTGCTTCTGGTGTCCGAGACCGTCGATTTCGAGCCGCATCACATCACCGACCTTCAGATAGAGCTGCGGCTTCATGCCGAGACCCACGCCAGGCGGCGTTCCGGTCGTGACGACGTCACCGGGGTGCAGCGTCATGAAGCGGCTGAGATAGCTGACGAGATGCGCCACGCCAAAGATCATCGTCTTCGTAGAGCCGTTCTGTCGGCTGACATTGTTGACCTCGAGACGCATGCCGAGATTACCGGAATCCGCGATCTCATCCGAAGTGACAAGCCAAGGACCCATCGGCGAGAACGTGTCGTGGCTCTTGCCCTTGGTCCACTGGCCTTGACGTTCGATCTGCCATGCCCGTTCGGAGACATCGTTGAGAATGCAATAGCCGGCGACATGCTTGAGCGCGTCGGCTTCGGAGACGTTCTTGGCCCGGGTCCCGATCACGAAAGCCAGTTCGACTTCCCAATCCGTCTTCACCGCATCCGCGGGAATCTCCACGGGATCGTAGGGACCGGAGATCGAGCTTGTCGCTTTCAGGAAGACGATCGGCTCGGTCGGAACCGGCAGGCCGGCTTCCTCGGCGTGGTCGGAATAGTTCAGACCGATTCCGACCAGCTTGCCGACGCGGCCCACGCAGGGGCCGATCCGCGCCCCCTGCGGCGCGAGCGGAAGGCTGCTTAGATCAAGTGCCGCCAGCTTCGCCAAGCCCTCCGGTGAGACAGCGACACCGTCGATATCGCTGACAACACCCGCGAGGCTGCGAACCGCGCCGGACTTATCGATGATTCCCGGCTGTTCCTCGCCGACGTTTCCGAACCGTACAAGCTTCATATCATTTCCCGAACTTTATGAGTGGTCGGCTACGCGATGCGCGATCTCGAGCCAGTAAGTGTTGCGTTCTTCGTCTCCGCGTGGAGCGGAGCACACCGCATCTCCCGCGGCGACCGGATCGGGAAGCCGCTCCGGCGGCAGCGTCTGTTCGATCATGATGAGATAGGCCTGCTTGCCAGGTCCGCCGCCGTAGATCTTCCGCTCCGACGTCGCGATATTGCTGACCGCCGCATCCGCGCGCCACAGCCGCGCCCGCAAAACGCCGCGGCACTGGCCAACGGCCTGCATCCAGGCGCCGACATAGTCGCCTTCGCTGCCATCCGGCAGGTCGAACCGCAGCGCGGTGATGTAGGGCGCAGCGAGCTGGCCGGCATCACCGACTTCGGCAAGGCGCGAATAGATGCTGCGCACCGGGTTCCGGAAGTGGGTCAGCGCCTCCCGCGTCCAGTCCGTCGGCGCGTTCAACGCGGCCATGTAGGCGTCGGAAGCCAGCACGCTGGTGGCGTCGGTTTCGTAGAACATCAGGAAATGCGGCGCATCGCTCATCGCGCGATACCGCCGTCCCTCGCGAAAGCCGGGAATGCCGACGCGCTCGGGAATGTGTTCGCAATTGTGCCACTGCTGATAGCGCAGCACATAATCCCGATCGATGTCCGACCAGAAGGCCATCAGGCCGAGGCCCGGCGCGGTTGTTGTGCTCATGTTCGATTTCCAGAATCAGAGAAGCGGATGCGCATCGACCTTCGCCGATGCGCATCCGGTGTCTAGGTCAGATCAGAACTGCCCTTCCCGCTCCTCGTAATGGGTCGGCTTGTCGTGAGACGGCATGTCGCGCTGCATCCAGTCGGCGACCCAATCGATCATGCGGGCCAGCGGCACCGTCGGATAGCCATACAAGCGCTGGGCAGCCAGCGTGCTGTTGTACCAGCCGGTCTGGGCTTCCTCGCCTTCATAGACCGGCTTGCGTCCGAATATCCGGCCAAACTCTTCGGCCGCCATGCGCACGCTCATATGCTCGGGCCCGCCGACATTCAGGGGCGTCGTCGGCGTCGTGACATGCGCCAGCGCGCCGAGAATCTGCGCGTTGCTGTCACCCTGCCAGATTACCGAAGCATAGGCGGTGCCAATCGGGATCGCCCTGCCATCCAGCACCCAACGGGCGATATCGTGCAGCACGCCGTAACGCATATCGATGGCGTAGTTGAGCCGGATAAGGCGGCCGGGCGTTTTGTGCTGGCGGGAAAAGTACGAGAACATCCGCTCGCGTCCCGTGCAGCTCGTCGGATAATCGCCGACCGTGCCGGGCTGGACGCTTTCGTCCCATCCGCCGCCGCTGATTGGCGCAAACGGATAGACGCACAGCGTGGAGAAGGCAACAATACGCGATTTGTGAAAGCGCTCAGCGACCATCGCCGGTACGTGCGTATTCATTGCCCAGGAAAAGCTTGGATCGACGTCGGTACCGAACTTCTTGCCGGCCATGTAGATGATATTCGACGTATCTGGCAGCGCAGCGAGCGCTTCGCGGTTGAGAAGATCGCACGAAATCGTCTCGATACCCCAGCTATCGAGTCGTTCGCGAAGGCCAGGCTCGGAAAATCGCGCGACGCCGATCACCCGCTTATCGGGCGCCGCGCGCTTTGCCATGCGCGCCAGCGTAGGGCCGACCTTGCCGCCGACGCCGAGCACCATGATGTCGCCCGGCGCATCGGCGAGCAACCTGCCAAGCCATACCGGTGGCCGCGACAGCAGCTCTTCCAGAATTTCTTCGGTCGCAATGGTAGCGGGAAGATCATGCGACTGCAGGAACTCGGTCATTCTGTTTCCTCCGTTTTTAATTAAGCGAACACTTAGTAATTGGCCGCGGAGGTGTCAAGGCACGAATGCCGCGCAACTTTGCCCAGACGTGCCGCTGCGACGAACCTTTTAAGGACGAAGAAAGCCCATGATGACGTCGGTGATGAACGTCTCGCGCTGGCGAAGCCGTTCTTCGGTCATGAAATCTTGATGCAGAATGACGCCGAGCGTATGCCGGTTCGAAAGGTAAAAATAACCTTCGGCATTGATCGAGATAAACAAATCGGTGGCGTCGACGCCGCGACGAAACACGCCCTTGGCAACGCCGCGGTCGAGCGTTTCCCGGATGAAATCCAGCAACGCATCATACATACTGACAATCAACAGTGAATTCTTGATGTGTCGGGCGCGGTGCATGTTTTCCGAGACAAGGAGACCGATCGCCTCCGGCGAATCGACGAACATCCGGAACGTCGAGACAATCAGACCACGCATCGCGTCTTCGGGATCGGCGTTGCGCAGCTCCATGTCCTTGTGATGCGCGCGAATATCCGCATAGGCCCGTTCCATCACGGCGATAAATAGTTTTTCCTTGTTGCCAAAGTAGTGATAGACGAGATTGATATTGCAGCGCGCTCGCTTTACGACCGCTCCCACCCTGGCACCATCGTATCCTCGCGATGCGAACTCTTTTGTCGCGGCGTTTAGTATCCGCGCCTTGGTCGCAAGCGGATCTCGAGCAATAGTTTTTGGTGCCGCACGTAGCGTTTTCATCGCACTGGCTTTCGAAAGGCCTCCATGCGTCATGGACACGCGCGTTGACACAGTAATTAGTCAAGTTACCTATCTCGTATGCGAAAAGGTCGTCAATCCTCAACTTTCAAGCGTTTCGCTGTACTGCGACAGTCCGCTAATGGGATGGACCGGCTGCTTCCCCCGCGCGGCAGTCGGCCTAGACTGCTGCGTTTCAACCGGAGAAGCAGCCCATGGATACGACCATTGCGCCCCTCGCCTCGATCGGCATCGATATTGGTAAG
>NZ_NPKQ01000010.1 GCF_008329525.1 Tardiphaga sp. P9-11
AGCGTGACGGCATCGCGTGTGCTCGACGATGAAGCGCAGACGGTGTTCACGCCGACCAATCCGGGTACGGGCTTCCTGAACCTGGGCGACGTGTCCCCGAACTATAATTCTGTCACCGGCGCAGCAGGTTCGCTGTTCACCGCAGGTGCCGACGGCATCAAGTCGGTGGCGCTTGCCGGACCGGCTTTCAATGTCATCTACAAGGATGCGCAGGGCTTCGCGCAGCAGGAGAGCGTGACGTGGGGGGCAGGCGTCACCGACGGCAGCGGCCACACGACGTTCACGGCGACGAGCGCGCATTATGCGGGAGCGACCGGCGCGGCGACGCTGGTGGTCGGCGTCGACGGCTCATACACACTGACGCTGTTCGCGCCGGTCGTGCAGGGTACCCAGCTTGCCGGGATCGAGGAGAACAAGACGCTGTCGTTCGGCGTGACGGTGACGGACGGCGACGGCGACCAGGCGACGGCAACCCTTCGGGTCGACGTCAATGACGACACCCCGGTTCCGGTGGCTTCGATCGTATTTGCCTCGCAGGTCATGGATGACGAGGCCCAGACTCTGTTCAGCCCGGTCAACAACGGCGGCATCGGCGACGTATCGCCGAATGTCGGCGTGGTCTCCGGTGGTGCCGGTGCGCTGTTCAATATGGGGGCCGACGGCCTTGGCTCCCTGTCGGTGGGCCTGCCGGGCTTCAATGCAATCTACAAGGCCGACGGTTTTGCCAAGGTCGAAAGCGTCGATTGGAGCAATGGCGTCCGCAGCGCGGACGGTGTCACCACCTTCACCGCAACCGGCCATGCGTCGGGCAATACGGTCGGCGTGCTGGTGATCAAGGCCGACGGTTCCTACAGCTTCACGCTGTCGGAGCCGATCGCCCAGGATCTGCAGCTCTCGGGTATCGAAGACACCAAGACCCTGACCTTCACCTATACGGCCAAGGACGGCGACGGCGATGCCGCCGTTGGTTCGCTCTCGGTCAATGTCAACGACGACGTCCCGACGGCCAAGGTCGTCACCGCCAGCACGGTGCTGGACGACGAGAAGCAGACGGTGTTTGCGGGTAATGCCGGCGGCACGGGCGACGTTGCAGATAACAATGTCGCGCATGGCGATGCGGGCGCGCTGTTCAGCGCGGGCGCGGATGGCGTCAAGTCGGTGTCGATCTCGGGCGGTTCGTTCCAGGTCGTCTACAAGGACGCGAACGGCTTTGCGCTGACGGAGAGCGTGACGTGGGGTGCTGGCGTCCAGGGGACGGACGGCACGACGACGTTCACGGCGACGAGCGCGCATTATGCGACGGCGGCGACGCTGGTGATCGGTGCCGACGGCTCCTACACCTATACGGCCTCCGCGCCGGTGGTTCAGGCGACGTCCGGCACGGCGGAAGAGAACGCGACGATCAAGGTCAACTTCATCGTCACCGACGGTGACGGCGACACGGCAGCCGGCTCGCTGTCGGTCAACGTCAATGACGATACGCCGACGGCGCACAGCGTGACGGCATCGCGTGTGCTCGACGATGAAGCGCAGACGGTGTTCACGCCGACCAATCCGGGTACGGGCTTCCTGAACCTGGGCGACGTGTCCCCGAACTATAATTCTGTCACCGGCGCAGCAGGTTCGCTGTTCACCGCAGGTGCCGACGGCATCAAGTCGGTGGCGCTTGCCGGACCGGCTTTCAATGTCATCTACAAGGATGCGCAGGGCTTCGCGCAGCAGGAGAGCGTGACGTGGGGGGCAGGCGTCACCGACGGCAGCGGCCACACGACGTTCACGGCGACGAGCGCGCATTATGCGGGAGCGACCGGCGCGGCGACGCTGGTGGTCGGCGTCGACGGCTCATACACACTGACGCTGTTCGCGCCGGTCGTGCAGGGTACCCAGCTTGCCGGGATCGAGGAGAACAAGACGCTGTCGTTCGGCGTGACGGTGACGGACGGCGACGGCGACCAGGCGACGGCAACCCTTCGGGTCGACGTCAATGACGACACCCCGGTTCCGGTGGCTTCGATCGTATTTGCCTCGCAGGTCATGGATGACGAGGCCCAGACTCTGTTCAGCCCGGTCAACAACGGCGGCATCGGCGACGTATCGCCGAATGTCGGCGTGGTCTCCGGTGGTGCCGGTGCGCTGTTCAATATGGGGGCCGACGGCCTTGGCTCCCTGTCGGTGGGCCTGCCGGGCTTCAATGCAATCTACAAGGCCGACGGTTTTGCCAAGGTCGAAAGCGTCGATTGGAGCAATGGCGTCCGCAGCGCGGACGGTGTCACCACCTTCACCGCAACCGGCCATGCGTCGGGCAATACGGTCGGCGTGCTGGTGATCAAGGCCGACGGTTCCTACAGCTTCACGCTGTCGGAGCCGATCGCCCAGGATCTGCAGCTCTCGGGTATCGAAGACACCAAGACCCTGACCTTCACCTATACGGCCAAGGACGGCGACGGCGATGCCGCCGTTGGTTCGCTCTCGGTCAATGTCAACGACGACGTCCCGACGGCCAAGGTCGTCACCGCCAGCACGGTGCTGGACGACGAGAAGCAGACGGTGTTTGCGGGTAATGCCGGCGGCACGGGCGACGTTGCAGATAACAATGTCGCGCATGGCGATGCGGGCGCGCTGTTCAGCGCGGGCGCGGATGGCGTCAAGTCGGTGTCGATCTCGGGCGGTTCGTTCCAGGTCGTCTACAAGGACGCGAACGGCTTTGCGCTGACGGAGAGCGTGACGTGGGGTGCTGGCGTCCAGGGGACGGACGGCACGACGACGTTCACGGCGACGAGCGCGCATTATGCGACGGCGGCGACGCTGGTGATCGGTGCCGACGGCTCCTACACCTATACGGCCTCCGCGCCGGTGGTTCAGGCGACGTCCGGCACGGCGGAAGAGAACGCGACGATCAAGGTCAACTTCATCGTCACCGACGGTGACGGCGACACGGCAGCCGGCTCGCTGTCGGTCAACGTCAATGACGATACGCCGACGGCATCATGGTTGGGAGCCCAGCCCGTCACCGAGAGCACCGATGTGGCGGGCGCCTTCATCCCGTCCGTCAGCACCGGCACACTGGCATTCAGCGCGGGCGCGGATGGCGGCCAGATCACCAGCGTCGTCTATCGTTTCGGCTCCGCGATCATGGAGCAGGCCGAAGGTGCCGGCGATCCGCAGAGCTTCCCGGCTCTGACCTCACACGGCGTTGCCGTGGTGATTGGCTCGGTGACAGACGGAGCAGCGTTCGGCGGCCAGGGGTCGATCACACTGACCGGTACTGCAGGTGGCCAGACGGTATTCACCTTGGTGGTGAACCAAACGACGGGTGCCTATACCTACACGCTGAGTGGCCCGATTGATCATCCAGATATCGACCAGAGCGGGGCAGCCGACGCCCTGACCATGGTGTTCGATTTCCAGGTTACCGACGGCGACGGCGACAAGACGGATGCATTCAATCAAGGCATCTTGCAGATCGACATCCGCGATGACGCACCGACGATTGCGAGCTCTACGCTGGGTGCGAATCTGATCACGAATGGTCAGTTCCTTGACAATACGGGCTTTGGTCCGCCGCAACCGGGCTGGGGCGGCGAGACTGCGACCGGCTCGATCCTGGGCTGGGCCATCAGCGGCGTTGGCCTCGAGCGGAACCCGTCGGGATGGTACGTGGCCGATCCGGTCAACGGCGGCCGTGTCGTCGATCTCGACGCATCTCCTGGCGATGTCACGATCGCGCAGACGCTGACCAATCTGACGGCGGGTGAAAGTTATACGCTGAGCTTCGACGCCGCCAAGCCGCTCGGCTTCGATGCCACGGCACAGGTCTGGTGGAACGGCGTGCTGGTTGGCACCGTCAACCCGAGCGCCAGCGGCTTCCAGCAATTCAGCTTCACGTTCACCGCGGTCACAGGATCGAACACGCTCGAATTTCGTGAAGTCGGCGTTGCCGACAACGGCGGCACCTTCCTGGCGAATGTCCAGTTGCACACCACAGCGTCGATAGTCGATGAGGACGCACTCAACGGCGGCAATGTCGGCGGGCAGGGCGATGCGCCAGGGACTGCGATTGCCACGGGCACCCTCGGTATTCATTGGGGGGCCGACAGCAGCGACACGTCTGACGCTGGCGGCGTGCAGGACGGCGCCGGCGCTACGAACAACGTTTCCGACAATGTGGCGGCCCTTACCGGACGCGCTGTTTACTTTACAGACTCGGATTCCGTCACCGGCGGACTTCAGCCGGCTGTGATCGCAACCGCGGGCGCGACGGCCATCGCACTAATGTCCCAAGGCCAGGTCGTGCACTATCAGGTGCTCGAGAATGGCACGACGGTGGTCGGCTATACCGGTACGTTCATTGCCGGCAACACGTCGAACTGGGTCTTCAAGGCCTCGCTCTCCGACGAAGCCAATGGCAGCTACAAGTTCACGTTGTTGAAGCCGATCGATCATCCCGTTGGCGGCAGCGAGGATGATATCAGCCTGAGCTTCGCTTATACGGCGCGCGATTTTGACGGCGATACGGTGTCGGGCACATTCAGCGTAACGGTGGATGACGATACGCCGGTAGCCACTGCGCCAGCCGAGACGGTCACGGTTAGCGAAGTTGGCTTGCCTCAGGTCGATGCACATACGGGGTTCCTCAATGTCAGCTGGGGCGCAGACAAGGGCGATGCCAAGCATCTGAACTTTGCCAAGGATGGCAATGGCGTCGTCGTCGGGCCCGTACTTCATTCAAATGGTGTCCTACTGGCCTATCGCGTCGAGCCGGAATCGGCTGGCAGCGATAACGAGCGCCTGATTGCCTATCGGGTTGGTGACCCGACCCAATCAGCTGTGTTCAGCATCACGCTCTACGAACCGGGCAACCCGTATTACACGGTCGCGCTGTTCGGCCCGCTCGATCATGCTCCGGGAAGCGATCCGCTGACGCTTGGTTTCACAGTTACCGCGACCGATGCCGACGGCGACTCACTGAACGTGCCGATCACGGTCCAGATTGTCGACGATGTCCCGGTTGCGATGGCTCCCGCGGAAGCCGTGACGGTCAGTGAGGTCGGCTTGCCGCTGGTCGATGCGCATACGGGCTTCCTCAATGTCAGCTGGGGAGCCGACAAGGGTGCGGCCAAGCATCTGAATTTCGCCAAGGACGGTAATGGCGCGATCATCGGACCCGTGCTGCACTCGGACGGCGCTCTGCTGGCTTATCGCGTCGAGCCGGTATCGCCCGGAAGCGATAATGAGCGACTTGTTGCCTATCGTGTCGATGACCCGTCCCAGTCGGCGGTGTTCAGCATCACACTCTACGAACCGGGCAACCCGTATTACACCGTGGCGCTGTTCGGTCCGCTCGATCACGCGCCTGGAAGCGATCCGCTCACGCTCGGCTTCACCGTGGTCGCCACGGACGCCGACGGTGACTCGCTGAATGTGCCGATCTCGGTTGTAATCGTCGACGATGTGCCGACGATTGCCGGAACGGCAACGCCGGTGAACCTGCTCACTAATGGCGATTTCGCGGGTGGCACTTTCGCGCATACCGAATCTTGGGGGCAGTGGGCCACCGACAGCACCGGCTGGAAGATCTCCGGCACGCAGCCCGGTCAGACCGGCGTTCAGCTGGAGCGTATTGAGAGCGGTTACCTGGGCGTTGT
This sequence comes from Tardiphaga sp. P9-11, assembly GCF_008329525.1. Classification (GTDB taxonomy): domain Bacteria; phylum Pseudomonadota; class Alphaproteobacteria; order Rhizobiales; family Xanthobacteraceae; genus Tardiphaga. Next base: position 5,646 of record NZ_NPKQ01000010.1, read on the forward strand.
GACGTCGAACGGCCATCCGATGGTCGATCTCGCCGCATCTCCAGGTGACATCGCAATCTCGCAGACCATCAACGGCTTGCCAGTCGGCCAGTACTACACGTTGAGCTTCGAGATCGGCGCGTCCAATCCGTCATCCGCAGGACTCGAGGTCTACTGGAACGGCGTGTTGGTCCACACCTACCAGCCGACCGGGACGATGACGGTCCAGGCGCTCGACCTGACCGCGATCGCCGGGGCGAATACCGTTTCGTTCAAGGAGATCGGCAGCGCAGGCGACAATACCGGCACCTATCTGGCGAATGTCAGCCTCGTTCAGGCGTCACCAGACTCGCTGCCCGTGTTCCACGCCGATATCGGTGAGGACGGCGCTTCCGTCGTGACGTTGGTCAACGGGGTCGATTTTCACTTTGGCGCGGATGGCCCGGGCGCGGTCGCGTTCGACACTGCGCACGCCACCATGTCGACCCCGACAGGAACGACGCTCGGCATGCCGACGCTGTCCTATGACCCGGTCACCGGCAAGCTGACGGTCGACCCGGGCTGGGGCTTCAACGGATTGAGCGATGGCGAAATCGCCACGCTGTCGGTGCCGTTCACGGTCACGGACGGTGATGGCGACACCAAGTCCGGAATCTATCAATTCACGATCCACGGCAGCAACGACGCTGTAGGGACCTCGCCTGGCTTCCCTGACACCGGGACGATGACGGAATATGCCGCAACCGATCCGCGTGCCGGATCGACGACCGATCGTACATATTTCGACGATCCTGCGGGGAATGCAGGTTATAACGGCGGCGGCTTCTACATTTACGATGATCAGGGTGACACTCATACGGTCACCGTGACGCCACCGGCGGGAGCTATCGGGTTTATCACGGCCACGATCGGTGAGGAGACCGTCAATGACGGCGTAGGCTTCGTCAATTGGCAGTATCACGTCACCGACGCGCAGCTGAATTTCCTAGGCGCCGGCGAAACCGTCCAGGAAGTCTTCCGCGTCCTCGTCAGCGACGGGCATGGTACGTCGGCCTATCGCGACATTACTGTCACGCTGGTCGGCAGCAACGATAAGCCGGTGATCTCGATCGACGGGGGCGACAGCGACTATGTGTTCTTGACCGAAACCAATACCGGCCTGACTGCCAACGGCACACTGAGCGTGACGGACGTCGATCTCTCCGACACGGTCACCGCGAACGTGTTGTCGGTGACCGCATCGGGCTCTGGAATTGAATCGCACTTCACCAATGCGCAATTGCTGGCTTTCATGACGGTTGCAACCGGTGATGTGACGCCGGCTGGCAGCGGCACCGGCGATCTTGCATGGGCCTTCAATTCGCAGGGCCAGGCCTTCGATTTCCTGCCCAATGGCTGGGAATCCGTCCTCAGCTATACGATCCAGGTTTCCGACGGCCACGGCGGCACGGATACTCATGTGGTCGAGATCAAACTGCATGGCACCAACGACGCGCCGGTGGTCGATCTGAACGGCGCTGCGACAGCGGGTAACGATGTCATCGGCACCGCGGTCGAGCAGATGCCGCAGTGGATCCTGAACGAAGCGACCCTCACCGACGTTGATTCCACGACGATGCATTCGATGAAGGTGACGTTGACAACGCAGCCGGATGGGCTCGGTGTCGAGGGTCTGTCGTTCAATACGAGCGCGACGAACGCTCTGACGACGGCTGGCCTGACCTATGGCTATGACGCGACCACCGGCGTTCTCACCGTGACCGGCGATGCATCCAACGCGGTCTACCAGACCATCATGCGCGGCGTCGTCTATCAGTACACCGGCGATGCCCCGAGCGCGGGCGACCGCACTGTGACCGTGGTCGTTAATGACGGTCTGGATAACAGCATCACGCACACGGCAACGGTGCATGTGCTGCCCATGAACGATGCGCCGTCGCTGGCAGGTCCGCTCGCGGCAACAGTGACCGAGGGCGGCGTCCATACGCTCACGGCCGCCGAACTCGGGTACACCGATCCGGACAACACATCCTCCGAAGTTGTCTTCCATGTCTCGGGCGTTCAGCACGGCACCATCGCGAATGGCGGCGCTCCGGCGACGTCGTTCACGGCCGCCGAACTCGCCGCCGGGTTGATTACCTTCACCCACGACGGTTCGGACGGTTCACCGACGACCTTCCAGGTCTATGTCGAGGACGGCAATCAGGACGGCTCGACACCGGTGCCCGGCACGTTCACATTCACCGTGGACGGCGTCAACGACGCTCCGGTCAACACCTTGCCGGCCGGCCCGCTCACGGTCGCCGAGGATACCCCGCTCGCCATCACCGGCCTGTCGGTCAACGACGTCGATGCCGGTAGCTCGCCGATCCAGGTGACGTTGTCCGTCACCAGCGGCGCAGTCACCGTGCTGGGCAGTCTGGATGTCACTGTCGCCGGCAACGGCACCGGCTCGGTCATCCTCACGGGCAGCCAGGCCGCGATCAATGCGGTGCTGGCGAGCCACAATGGCGTCGTCTACCAGGATGCACTCAACCACAATGGTGGGGCCGATCTGACCATGACGACGTCAGATCTCGGAAATTCCGGGGCAGGCGGTGCCCTGACCGATACCGATACAATCCACATCAACGTCACTCCGGTGAACGACGCCGCGGTCATCACGGGGGTGACCTCTGGTACGGCCATTGAGGCTGGCACATCCGCTGGATCTCCGGCAACGGGCGATCTCAACTCGGCGGATGTCGATAACGCCGCGGATGCCTGGGCTGCCATCGCTACGGCTACTGCGACGAGCAGTGGCTATGGCAAGTACACGATCGATGCGACCGGGCACTGGACCTACACCGTCAACGACGCGAATACGACGGTGAATGCGCTGCAAGTCGGTCAGCATCTCACCGATACCTTCACCGTACAAACGGTGGATGGCACGCCGCAGGTTGTGACGGTCACGATCAACGGCGCCAATGATGCGCCTGTTGCAAATGACGACAACCTCTTTGGCGCGGGCGTGGCTCAGAATGTCATCACGACGTTCTCGACCAGCCTGCTGCTTGCAAATGATACGGATGCCGAGGGTGACACGCTCAAGGTGACCTATGTCAGTGACACGTCCGGCGCCGGTGCCAAGCTCACGCTGGACCCAGCAACGGGCGTGATCACCTATGATCCGTCCACCTACGATCCGGCGGATCAGAACTCGATCTATATAAAAATTCTGCAGCAGCTTGCCGTCGGGCAAACCATGACCGACAGCTTCACATATGTGATCGACGACGGTCATGGCGCGCTATCGGCGGCCACGGGCTATCTCACCATCATTGGTACCAACGATGCGCCGGTTATTACGTCTGTCGCAAGCGATGCCAAGGGAACGGTGGTGGAAGACGCCCCGGTCAATGCCGTCAGCGGCCAGTTGACCGCTACCGACATCGACAATGATGCGACGCAGAGTTGGACGATTTCAGGTACGCCGACCTATGGTACGATCGCGATCGATGCGACGGGCAAGTGGACCTACACGCTGAATAACAGCCTGCCGGGAATCCAAGCTCTTGCTGCTGGGCAGAACGTCGCAGAGGTCTTCACCGCGGCGGTAACGGATGAACACGGCGCAACGGCAACCCAGACGGTGACGGTAACGGTTACCGGCACCAACGATGCACCGGTGCTGACCGGTGATCATGCCGCGACCGTGGCCGAGGGCGGCACCTACACGATCCTCGCCGCGGATCTCGGCTTCTCGGATCCGGACGGCGTTGCGTCCGGCGAGACGTTCACCGCATCGTCGCTCGTCCACGGTACGCTCCTCGTCAACGGCGTGAGCGCGACGACGTTTGCCGGCACGCAACTGGCGGCCGGTCAGGTCTCGTTCAAGCACGATGGTAGCGAGACCGGTTCGGCAAGCTTCCAGATCAAGGTTGAGGACGGCAACGAGGATAACTCGACGCCGGTCAATCAGGCCTTCACCTTCACCGTAACGCCGGTGAATGACGGTCCGGCCTCCATCTCGATCACCGATACGACCCAGACCGCGACCGCGCCGAAGGTCGGCGATGTCCTGACGGCGAGCATTACCAACGATCCGGACGGCGGCAATGGCTCGGGCGGGGTGACCTATACCTGGTACCGCGATGGCTCGAACGTCGCGATCCAGACCGGTGCGGCGGCGACATATACGCTCACGGGGAACGACGTCGGCCACGCGATCACAGTGAAGGCGACCTACACCGACGGTCAGGGCTTCTCGGAAGGGACAAACGGCTCTATCAGCGCCACCTCTGCAACGGTCGTCGCGACCGTTCAGGCGAACGCTGACGCGTTGACCGACTCGAACTGGGGCTCCACGGCGCCGATCGGAACTGGCTGGACGCAGTGGACGGTCGCCTCAGGCGGCAACGGCCACTGGTACAAAATCATCAATGGCACGTCGAATATCTCTTGGGATAATGCCAACACGGCGGCTACGGCGGCTGGCGGTTATCTCGCGACGATCACCTCGGCGGACGAGAATGCCTTCATTAACGGCATTAACTGGGTCTGGAACACGCAGTTTAACCTCTGGCTGCCCACCGCAAATTACATGTGGATGGGCGCCTCGGATAAGGAAACTGAAGGCACCTGGAAATGGCTGACCGGTTCTGAAGCCGGCACTACCGTTACTTACACGAATTGGCAAATTGGCGAGCCGAACAATTCGGGCAACGAAGACTATGCCATCGTCCAGTCCAGCTATTCTCGGAATGATACCAACTCCGGTACATGGGTCGATTTCAGCGGGACCACCAGCAACGGGGTCAAGGGTTACGTTGTCGAGTATGACGGCGCCAGCGTTCTGACCGAGGATGGGAGCAAGACCTTCTCGGCCAGCCTGCTCACGACCAACGACACCGGCACCGGCATTACGGTGACTTCGGTTGGCGATGGCACTGGCCACAGCACCAAGGGAGCCACCGTCACCCTGGTCAATGGTCAGATTACCTACGATGCCTCGGCATCCACCGAGTTGCAGAAGCTCGGCGCGGGTGAAACCGGGACAGACACCTTCAGCTACACGATCACCGACAGCTATGGCGGTACATCGACAGCGACGGTGACGATCACGGTTCATGGTGTCAATGACGCACCGGTTGCCGGCGCCGATGCGATCATCACCAACGGCTCCAGCGTCGCTATCCCGACCTGGGCGCTGCTGGCGAATGACACGGATGTGGACGGTGATACGCTCTCCATCACGGCGAGCAGCGCAGGCACGCTCGGCGGCGGATCGATCTCCGGTGTTAGCAGCGGTAGCAGCTTCAACTATACGGTTTCCGATGGGTCGAAGACCGGCACCGGCAACGTGACAGTGACGCAGGATGCGGTCGGTGCCCTGGAAGGCAATGACTCGGCCAATATTCTCGTCGCGGTCGATACGCCCGTGGCGCAGGTATCGAAGATCACCTTCGCATCTAGCTATGATCAGGGTGACAAGGTCTCGATCACCCTCGACGGGGTCACATACAACTACACGGTCGCTCCCGGCGGCCAGACTGCCGAGCTGGTCTATGACGCGCTCAAGGCGGTGAGTGTGGGCGGTGTGACGCTGGCGAACAGCCTCTCGGCCAAGGGCGTCAACTGGGCGAGCGATCTGACCAGCAACGCTGTGACGCTGACCAGCACTGCAGGCGCCAGCAATGCCTTCACTGTGGCTGCTGCTGTCGACAACTCAGCGGATGTCGGCAAGCCAGGGTCGGCGACGATCGACTTCAGCAATAACCCAACCTGGAACACAAGCGAGTCGCTCGCCATTGTCATCAACGGCACGACCTATTCCATCCAGGGGAACAATAGCTCCAACAATACCTTCGATAAGGCGGCAACTAACCTGCTGACCAGCATCACTGCGGCTGGCTACACCGCTAGCTACAACAGTTCGAGCAACACCTTCTCGATCTCGGGAGCGTCGCTGACCTCGGCAAGCGGCCGCGTCTATCACGGAAGCATGACGGACGAGACGGCCGGTTCTTCGGTCACCGCTCCGGTTGCAGCTACCGACCAGACGATCACCGTCTCGACCACGCAGACCGCATCCAATGGCGGCACCGTGATGAACGGTTATGGGGGTGACGACGTCCTCGTCGGCGGAACTGGCAACGACACGCTCAATGGCGGTGCCGGCAACGACACGCTCTATGGCGGCGCCGGTGCGGATACGTTCAAGCTCAGCACGACCTCCGGCACCGATACGATCAAGGACTTCACGGTCGGAACGGACAAGATTGCGTTGCTCGATAACGGCGATGGCAATAACGGAAGCGTCAATTTCGCCAACACGACCGGTGGAAATGCGTTGAGCGCGTCCGACTTCCTGAGCGTGGCGAATTCGGCTGCGGTGGGCGATATCGATAACCGCGTCATCCTCTTCCAGACCGCGGTGACCGATGCCCAGATCAACAGCCTAACCATGAACCAGGCTCAGAGCGACTATGTCGTCATCTACAACAGCACGCAGGGCCGGGCCGAAATCTGGTTCGATGCTGATTGGGGCAACGCGACCGGACGTACCCTGGTGGCGGTGCTGCAGGGTGTGACGCTGGCGCAGGTGAGCGGCCTCACGGCTGCAAGCTTCTCGGCCTATAGCAGTGCCACGGATCCGATCGTGCTCGATCTCGATCACAAAGGCTTCTCCTTCGTTGCGGTCCAGAACGGTGTCTCCTTCGACATCAATGCGGACGGCGCGAAAGATCAGGTGGCCTGGACCTCGACGGACGGCATTCTGGCCTATGACCTGAATGGCGACGGCAAGATCAACAACGGCTCCGAGATCTTCACGACGAACTTCAACGGCGCGCACTTCGCCAGCGGTATCGCGGCGCTGGCCTCGCTCGATAGCAACCATGACGGCAAGATCGACGCTGGCGATGCTGCCTTCTCGAAGCTCTCGGTCTGGGTCGACGCCAACCACAACGGTGTCACCGATGCCGGTGAGCTGGTGTCGCTGACCAGCCTCGGCATCGCCGGCATCAATCTCGATCCCACGGCGAATACGGGGACCATCGACGGCCAGTCCGTGGCGTCGAAGGGCACCTTCACCTATGCTGATGGGTCGCAAGGCTCCTTTGTCGAGGTTAATCTCGATACGACGCTCGGGGAGGTCACGCACAATAGCGGCGACATGGTGCTTGCTGCCGGTTCGCTGACGACATTCAGCGGAGCGCTCGACAACACCGGCACCATCTCCGGCGCCGGCCAGCTTGGCGACGATCAGCTGACGCTGATCAACGAGGGGACGATCGTTGCCGACGGCAGCAACGCGCTGGTCATCGACACCGGTGACAATGCGGTGATCAACGCCGGCACGCTGGAAGCGACTGGTACCGGCGGCCTCGATGTCCATAGCGACGTCGTCAATGACGGTGTGTTGTGGGCGAATGGCGGCAATATCGATCTCGAAGGCAATGTCACCGGCAACGGTTCGGCGCTGCTGTCGGGCCATGCGAGCCTCGAACTTGGCGGTTTCTTCAGCGAGCAGATCACTTTCGACGGCTCGGCCGAAGGTACGCTGGTGATCGACCGCTCCGCCGATTTCCACGGCATGCTCTCGGGCTTCGATGGCAACGACACCATCGATCTGACGGACATTCTGGGCAATACGGCGTCGGCGAACTACACCGAAAACGCACAGGGCACCGGTGGTGTCCTGACGGTGACGGATGGCACGCATACGGCCAACATCGCTTTCGCTGGACAGTATTCGACCGCTGACTTCCACGTCAGCAGCGATGTAAGCAATCACGTGCTGGTCCAGCTCGAAAGCCAGGCCCGTCAGTTGACGAACGCAGCCTGATTGTTGCGATAGCCTTGAAGGCACAAATAAAATCGCCGGAGGATAACCTCCGGCGATTTTATTTTGATGAGCGTTATAGATGAAGGAATGGCCGCACGGGGCGGTGAGATTGGACTTTTCCGTCAGATCTTCTGCCCCGCCGGCGCTTTCGGCCCGGTTGGCGCTGCGCCGCCACTTCCGCCCACGTCGATCCTGATCCGCTGAACCTCCGTGCGCCCGGCCGGATACTTCACTTCAATGGTCACTTCATCGCTGCCGACGAAATCGGCCTTCGATTGATAGAACGCGATGAACCCGGGCACTTCGAGCGCGAGGCATTGCTTGTAGTTGGTGGCGCTCACCTTGCCGCGCTTGATACTGATGGTGCCGTTCGCAGGCGGGGTCACCATGCGCAAAGCGGGCAGGGTGCCTGAGGTGCAGTCGGGCTGGACGTTAAGATAGACGCCGACCTGGAAGTTACGCGCGGTCGGGCCCTTGGCGGTCCGCTCGACGACAGTCGGTGTCGCGGGAGACGGCGTGGGGGCCGACGTCTGCGCCCAGACGGCGGTTCCGGCACCGGTTCCCGCCAGAGCGCTTATGACGAGACTCAGCGCGACGACCGGCTTGCGAAACATGGAATTTCTCTCGATTGGCAGGTGATAACAGCGCGTCGCGACAGCCCAAGGATGCAGCAAAAGTGCTGTCATATCAATGGATCGCACACCCATGGGCTAGGTCGATGAGGGGTGTTTGGCCGGTTTCACGACTTGGTGTAATTCTTTGAATCAAAACGTGTTTGGGTAGCTCCGCCGGGCAATCGCCACATCTGTGGCGGGCATGCTAGGAGAACGCACGGCGCCGGTATGGTGAATCGCCGCGTGCCCTTAAGAATTCTGAGGTTTATTGAATGGTGTCGAAAGAAACTTCCGCAGCGAAGGATGCGGCTCGCACGCTGCGCGTCGGCGTCGTGGGCGCAGGTGTCATGGGCACCAATCATGGCCGCGTGCTGGCCGGGCTGCCGGGCATCGAAATGGTCGGCATCGTCGATCCCATGCTCGAGCATCGCACCCGCGCCGAGAAGCTGATCGGCTGCAAGACTTTTTTGGATCTTGAGGCATTGCTCATCACTGGCGTCGATGCCGTCGTCATCGCAGCCCCCACTCACCTGCATCACGAGATCGCGCTCGCCTGCATCGCCAAGGGCATCCACGCCCTCGTCGAGAAGCCGGTGGCATCGACGGTGGAAGAGGGCCGCGACATCGTGGATGCCGCGCGCAAGGCCGGCGTGACGCTGATGATCGGCCATGTCGAGCGTTTCAATCCGGCGGTCGCCGCCATCAAGAAGGCGATCGAGGGTGAGGATATTTTGTCGATCGGCATCACGCGCGTCGGCCCGTTTCCGCCGCGCATGTCCAATGTCGGTGTCGTCATCGATCTGGCCGTGCATGACATCGACCTGATCCGCTGGTTCACCGAGAGCGACATCGTCGAGGTGCAGCCGCAGCTGGCCTCCGCCGTTGCCGAGCGTGAGGACATTGCGCTGCTGCAGTTCCGCACCGCGTCGGGCGTGCTCGCGCATATCAACACCAACTGGTTGACGCCGTTCAAGGCGCGCACCGTCACCGTCGCGACACGCGGCAAATATGTGATGGGCGATCTCCTCACCCGTCAGGTCACCGAATGCTTCGGCTTTCAGACCGACGGCAGCTATTCGATGCGCCATTTGCCGGTCGGGCAGGACGAGCCGTTGCGCGCCGAACTCACTGCGTTTCTCGATGCGGTGAGGACCGGCGGCGTGCCGGCGGTGACCGGCGAGGAGGGCGTCGCCTCGCTCGAAATAGCGATCCAGTGCCTTGAAGCGCCGAAGACGCGCACGGCCACAGCATCACGTCCGGCGCCCCGCAAGGTCGTCGGCTGACGCAACAGCGAACCGGCGCATGCATGCGCCGGCGTTCAATACAGACTTCAACACGACACTCTGCAGGCCAGGTATCATGAACCAGCACACGCGCATCGACCCCGTTCCCTTTATCGACCTCAATGCGCAGCGTCAGCGGCTGGGCACGTCGATCGACGAGGCGGTCACCCGCGTGCTCAATCACTGCCAGTTCATCAACGGCCCGGAAGTCATCAAGTTAGAGGCCGAGCTCGCCAAATATTGCGGCGCCAAGCATGTGATCAGCTGCGCCAGCGGCACCGACGCGCTGATGATGGTGCTGATGGCTAAAAAGATCGGCCCCGGCGATGCGGTGCTGTGTCCGTCCTTCACTTTCTGCGCCACCGGCGAGGCCGTGGCCTTGGTCGGCGCGTCGCCGGTGTTCGTCGAAGTCGATGAAGTCACTTTCAACATCAGCGCTGAATCCGTGAAGCGCGGCATTGCCACCGCCAAAAAGGCTGGCCTGAAGCCCCGGGCGATCATCCCGGTCGATCTGTTCGGCCAGCCGGCCGATCTCGATGCGATCAACGCCATCGCCGAGGCCGAGGGGCTATTCGTGCTGGAAGACGCCGCGCAGGCCTTCGGTGCGACCTACAAGGGCAAGCGCGTCGGCACCTCGGCGCTGGCCACCACCACCAGCTTCTTTCCGGCCAAGCCGCTCGGCTGTTTCGGCGACGGCGGCGCGATCTTCACCGATGACGACCAGCTCGCCGAGGACCTGCGCAGCATCCGCATCCACGGCCAGGGCTCGGACAAATACGACAATGTCCGGCTGGGGATCACCGGCCGCCTCGACACCATCCAGGCCGCCGTGCTGCTGGAAAAGCTGAAGATCTTCGACGACGAAATCGCCGCCCGCAACAAAGTAGCCGATCGCTACGCCCGCAGCCTCGGCAATCTCGTTACCGTGCCGCGGGTCGCCGAGGGCAATACGTCGATCTGGGCCTGTTACGTGATCCGCCTGCCGAAGGGCGCGGACCGCGACGCCTTTGCCGATGCGTTGAAGGCGCAGGGCGTCCCATCAGCGATCTATTACGCGAAGTCGATGCATATGCAGACCGCCTATAGGGACTATCCGGTCGTCGATGGCGGCCTGCCGGTCTGCGAGGCGCTGTCGGCCGATGTCATCAGCTTGCCCGTGCATGCCTATCTCGATGAGGCCACCCAGGATCGTGTCATCCAGGCTGTGCGCGACGCGCTGGCGGCTTAAGTTGAGCGTTTTGTACCGCCGCTTCATGCTGTAGAAGCGGCTGATGCTGGGACGCATTTTCACCGTCGGCGGATATACGCTGCTCTCGCGGATCACCGGCTTCGCGCGCGACATCATGCTCGCCGCGATCCTCGGCGCCGGGCCGGTGGCGGATGCCTTCTTCGTCGCGCTGCGGCTGCCCAATCATTTCCGCGCGATCTTTGCCGAAGGCGCGTTCAATGCCGCCTTCGTGCCGGCCTATGCCCATGTGACGGGGAAGGGCGGCCCGCAATCGGCGCATCTGTTTGCCGACCGCATTTTCACACTGCTGTTTGCATCGCAGGTCGTGCTGCTCATTCTGGCCGTTCTGTTCATGCCGCAAGCCATGAGCATTCTCGCGCCGGGCTTCACCGATGATCCCGCGCAGCGTCATCTCGCCATCGAGCTGACACGCATCACCTTTCCCTATCTGCTGCTGATCACGCTGGTGACGCTCTATGGCGGCATGCTCAACGTGATGCAGCGCTTTGCAAGCGCTGCGGCCGCCTCGATCTTCCTCAATATCTCAATGATGGCGACACTGGCGCTGGCTGCGTTCTTCCCGAGTGCGGGCCATGCGGCGGCCTGGGGCGTGCTGATTTCGGGCTTTCTGCAATATTTCCTGCTCGCCGGCGACTTGCAGCGCCATGGCGGACTTCCTCGTTTTGCGCCGCTGCGCCTCGACGAGGATGTGCGCGGCTTCTTCCGCGCGCTCGGCCCGGCGACGCTTGGCTCCATGGGCACGCAAGTCGCATTGTTTGCCGACACCATCATCGCGACCTTCTTGCCGGTCGGCGCGCTGTCGGCGCTGTATTATGCCGACCGTCTCAACCAGTTGCCGATCGGGGTGATCGGCATCGCCATCGGCACGGTGCTCCTGCCGGAAATGTCACGGCGGATGGCGGCAGACGATCACGTCGGCGCCATGGGCGCGCAGCGCCGCGCCTTTCTGTTCACGCTGTTGTTCTCGCTGCCCTTCGTCGCTGCATTCCTCGTGGTGCCTGATGTCATCATGCGCGCGATGTTTGCCCGCGGGGCCTTCACCAAGGCCGATGCGGCCGTCGCTGCGGCGACGCTGGCCGCTTATGCCATTGCGCTGATCCCCTTCGTGATGATCCGCAGCGCGGTCGCAACCTTCAATGCCCGCAAGGACACCACGACGCCGATGATTGCCGCGCTCACCGGCATCGCAGTCAACGTCGCGCTGAAGATTCTGCTGATGGGGCCGCTGGCGCAGATCGGCCTCGCGCTTGGCACCGCGGCTGGTGCCTGGATAAATTTGCTGCTGGTTATCTTCTTCGCCATGCGGGCCGGCTATCTCGAATTCGACCGTGCGTTCCTGCTGGCACTCGGCAAATTCGCGCTGATCGGCGTGGTTCTCGCTGCGGTGCTGTGGGGCGCCGCGCGTCTTGCGGCGGAGCAGTTTGCGGGTCTCACCAGCCTCCGCGACGAAGCGACGCTGGGCGTTCTCATCATCGTGACCGTTCTGGTCTATTCGGCATTGGTCCTGACGCTTTTCGGCAAAAGCTGGCTGCGCAGCCTGGTCCGCGGCAGATAGCTCGCTTCATCGTGTCCCAAAGTCGGGCAGGACGACGCCCCCCGTGCCACTTGCCGCCATCCTCCCGCAGTGTAGATTGAGTCTAAACTGCAAGCGGAGGAACGATGGCTCCCATCAAATTCGGCGTCGGACAGAGTGTCCTGCGCAAGGAAGACGACGCTCTCATTCGTGGCCGTGGCCGCTATACCGATGATCATGCGCCCGCCACGCTGCATGCTCTTGTGCTGCGTTCGCCGCATGCCCATGCCAGTTTCACCATCGATGTCAGCAAGGCGCGGGCGCTTCCAGGTGTCGCTGCGATTCTGACGGCAGACGACACCAAGGACCTCGGCGGTCTGCCGTGCCTGTTCAATCTCGAGGATCATCCTTTCACCGGGCCGGATTATCCGATCCTCGCCGCCGGGGAAGTCCGCCATGTCGGCGACGCTGTAGCCTTCGTCGTTGCGGAGACCGTCGCGCAGGCGCGCGATGCGATTGAGGCCATCGAGGTTGATTGGAAGCCGCTGCCGTCCGTGAACGGTCTGGTCAATGCCGTCGCCGAGGGCGCGCCGCAGGTGTGGGCCAAGCATGCCGGCAACATCCTGTTCGATGTACCGATCGGCGACAAGAAGGCGGTCGATGCGGTGTTCGCCAAGGCGCCCGTGATCGCCGAAGTGAAGATCGTCAATCCGCGCGTCATCATCAACTATATGGAGACCCGCGCGGCGATCTGCGAATACGATGCCAAGCGCGATTACATGACGCTGACCATCGGCAGCCAGGGCAGTCATCGTCTGCGCGACATCCTTTGCGACAACGTGCTGAAGATGCCCAAGGACAAGATGCGTGTGATCTGCCCCGATGTCGGCGGTGGTTTCGGCACGCGGTTGTTTCCCTACCGCGAATATGCGCTGGTGGCCTTTGCCGCCAAGAAACTCGGCAAGAATGTGAAGTGGGCCGCCGATCGCACCGATCACTTCCTCGGTGACGCGCAGGGCCGTGACAACGTCACCCATGCGCGCATGGCGCTCAGCGAGGACGGCAAGTTTCTTGCCATGGATGTCGACCTGATGGCCGACATGGGCGCGTATCTGTCGACTTTCGGGCCATATATCCCGCATGGCGGCGCCGGCATGCTGCCGGGTCTCTACGATATCCAGACATTCCATTGCCGCGTGCGCACGGTGTTCACCAATTCGGTGCCGGTGGATGCCTATCGCGGCGCCGGCCGTCCCGAAGCGGCCTATGTGATCGAGCGTCTCGTCGATCAATGCGCGCGAAAACTTGGGCTGTCGCCGGATGCGATCCGCCGCAAGAATTTCATTACGCCGAAGGCGATGCCGTACAAGACCGCGACCGGCAAGATTTACGACTCCGGCGATTTCACCGCGCATATGAAACGCGCGATGGATGTCGCGGGCTGGAAGGAATTTCCAAAGCGGGCCAAGGCCGCGAAGAAGGAGGGCCTGGTTCGTGGTATCGGCATGGCTACCTATGTGGAAGTCTGCGGCACCATGGGCGACGAGACCGCCAATGTTGCTGTCGGCGCCGATGGCGACATCACTATTCTCATCGGTACGCAGTCGACCGGGCAGGGCCATCACACGGCCTATGCCCAGATCGTCGCCGAACAGTTCGGCGTGACACCGGACCGCGTTCACATCGTCCAGGGCGATACGGCGAAGGTGGCGACCGGTCTCGGCACCGGCGGCTCCGCATCGATCCCGACCGGCGGCGTCAGCGTGCAGCGCGCCACCAGGCAGCTCGGTATCAACCTCAAGGAGCTCGCAGCGGATGTGCTGGAAACCAGCGCGGCCGACCTTGAGATCGATGGCGGCGTGGTGAAGATCGCCGGCACTGATCGCTCGGTGTCATTCGCCGATCTCGCTAAAAAGGCTAATCCGTCGAAGCTCAATGCGTCGGAAACCTTCAGCAGCGCCGACGGCACCTTCCCGAACGGCACCCATCTGGTCGAGGTCGAGATCGATCCCGCCACGGGTAAGATTGCCATCGTCAATTACGTCATCGTCGACGATTTCGGCGTCACGCTGAATCCGTTGCTGCTGGCCGGCCAGGTTCATGGCGGCACCATGCAGGGTATCGGCCAGGCGCTGATGGAGCAGGCGATCTATGATCCCGAGGACGGCCAGCTCGTCACCGGCACTTTCATGGACTATGCGCTGCCGCGCGCGGCCGACGGCGCGCCGATCTCGTTCGAAACCCATAACATTCCCTGCGTCACGAACCCGCTGGGGGTGAAGGGAGCAGGCGAGGCCGGCGCCATCGGCTCTTGCCCCGCGGTGATGAACGCCATCGTCGATGGCCTCTATCGCGAATACAAAATCGAGCACATCGACATGCCCGCAACCCCGGAAAGGGTGTGGATGGCGATTCGCGAGCACGAACGGCTCCACAGGCTGTAGGGCGCCGTCGCCGGGAATAGCCGGATGGCGGCGGGGTTCATCTACATGTTGCAAACTAGTCCTAGTCGAATTCCAAACAGGGGTATTGGTTGATGAAACGTGCGCTTCTCGTTGTCGGAGCTCTGCTGTTGGGTGTGGGCGCGGTCTCGGCCCAGCAGGAGATCGTCAAGGAACGCCAGACGCTGATGAAGTCCAATGGGCGCGCTCTTGGCGGCACGCTCAGCGCGATGGCCAAGGGCGACAAGCCCTATGATCAGGCGGCCGTCGATGCGGCTTTCGTGGTCCTCGAGGACACCGCCAAGAAGCTGCCATCGCTCTTTCCCGACAGCACCAAGGGGCTGAAAGGTGAGGGCGATTACTCGTCGTCGCCGAAGGTCTGGGAAGACAAGGCTGGCTTCGCCTCCCATGTCGAGATCTTCAGCAAGGCGGTTGCGGAGACCAAGGGTAAGGTGAAGGATCTTGACAGCCTCAAGGCCAATGTCGGAGCCATCGGCAAGGCATGCGGAGGCTGCCACGAGACGTTCAGGTTGAAGGTCTGAGCTCCACTGTAAACTCTGAATGAGAGGGCGAGTGCCGTAGCGCTCGCCCTCGTTGTCAAACCGAACGCCGCGGGATTGTTACTTCGTCACCTGTCCGCGGATCTCGCCGCCTTTGTTGGCCTCAGTGTGGACGTTGACATAGTACTTGCCGGCCAACAGGTCGGCGGCCTGTGCGTCGGTCAGCGTGGCGCTGCCTTCAGAGCCGGATGTGGCCGGTGTGATCGGGACGGCGACGCCGGCATTCTTGCCGGCTTCGGCGGGGCCGTGGAAATGCGCCATGGTCGCAGGACCCGTAAGACCGGAATAGGTCAGCTTCCAGGTGAGCTTCTTGGTAGCGGGATCGAAATCGATATCGGCGTTGCCCTTGCCGGCGCTGGTGGTGGCGGGCACTTCGGAAGCGCCATCGAGGGTCGCCTTCATCTTCTCGGCGGAAGCGGGGCCGGCAAGGGCGATGCTGGCGCCGATTGCGAGGGATGCGAGCATGATGGAACGAGGTGACATGGTTTTCTCCCTGATGGTAGCGAGGTCGTCATGGCTGGAAACATCCGAGACGCCAATTCATTCCCCCAAAAGCCTAAGGGATGGATCACGGTTTCGTTCCGGCAGAGGTTGTTCGACGGGCTGCATTTGCTGAAGTTCGACCAGGCTACCGATTGGACATGCACGTGCTGAAACGGCTTTTCATTCTTGCAGTTGTCGCCGCGGTCGTCGGCCTCGGCGCGTTCTGGTGGCTGACGATTCCCGCAACGGTGGCTGCGAGCACGCTCCCGGCGCACACGCCCGATCCCGGCAATGGTGCGGTGGTCTTCAATGCCGGTGGCTGCGCGTCCTGCCACGCCACGCCGGCGCAGCAGGATCGGCTGAAGCTCGGCGGCGGCCTGCCGCTGACATCGCCGTTCGGCACGTTCTACGTGCCCAACATCTCGCCCGATCCGGTCGCGGGGATCGGCCGCTGGAGCGAGGTTGATTTCGTCACGGCATTGTTGAAGGGGACATCGCCGAACGGCTCGCATTACTTCCCGGCCTTTCCTTACACGTCGTACCAGCAGATGAAGGTGGAAGACGCGCGCGACCTGTTCGCTTTTCTGAAGACGCTGCCACAAGTCGCGAGCAAGGCGCCGGACCATGCCGTGCCGTTCCCGTTCGACATTCGCCGCAATCTCGGCATCTGGAAATCCCTGTTTCTCGACGGCAAGCCGTTCGTGGCGGATACGTCGAAGTCGCCGCAGTGGAATCGCGGCAGCTATCTGGTCAATGCGCTGGGCCACTGCGCCGAGTGCCACAGCCCGCGCAACGCGCTGGGCGGCATCGTGACGGCACAGCGCTTTGCCGGAGGTCCGAACCCCGACGGCGAGGGCTGGGTACCGAACATCACCCCGAAGCGCCTCGGTGACTGGAGCGAGAAGGACATCGCGTATTTTCTCGAAACCGGACAGACCCCGGACGGCGACACTGCCGGCGGCTCCATGGCTCGCGTGATCCGCAATACCTCCCAGTTGAGCGCCGAGGATCGCTCGGCAATGGCGCTCTATCTGAAGTCGCTGCCCCCGGTTGAAGGGCCGCCAAGGCCCGCTAAAAAGGGCTAAAATCGGCCGCGCAAGGTTGGGTTGTGGCGAGGTGCAGCCTTGCATGGAAACCCGCCAAGCCATGTCGCATCGGCGGTTTTCGTGACGGGCCTCACGTGATTGTGTGCTGCAACATGAAGGCCCCCGCGATTCCCCCGATCTCCATTCCCCCGATCTCATGAACATCCTTAAAGCCGTGTCGCTGAAGATTGCCAGCACCATGGCGTTTGCCATCATGGGCGCTCAGGGCCGCTATCTCGGCAGCGACGTGCCGCTCGGCGAGATCGTATTCGCCCGCGGACTGTTTGCGCTGATCCCCATCGTGCTGTTCTTCGGTTGGCGCGGCCAGTTGCGCGGAGCGCTGCGCACGAACCGCGTCTCTGCGCATCTGGTGCGTGGCTCGTTCAGCGTCATCGGGACGTTCTGCACCTTCGGTGCACTGGCGCGGCTGCCGATCGCGGATGTCACGGCCATCGCCTTCATCGCGCCGCTGATCACCGTGGTCTTTGCGGCGATCTTCCTGAAAGAGGAGGTCCATGCCTATCGCTGGTCGGCTGTGGCGATCGGCTTTTCCGGCGTCATCCTGATGCTGTCGCCGTATTTCCACGACCATGCAGCGTTGACCACATCAATGATCATCGGTCTGTCGCTGGCGTTGCTGAACGCCTTCTCGTCGGGCGGAGCGACCATTCAGATCCGCCGGCTGACCGCGACAGAATCGTCCTCGGCCATCGTGATCTTCATGACGCTGATCGTGATGGCGGCGTCGCTGCTCACCGCGCCATTCGGCTGGCGCTGGCCGACGGACTTCGAACTGGCGCTGCTGGTCGGCATCGGCATTTCCGGTGGGCTCGGCCAGATGCTGTTCACCGAGAGCTATCGCTATGCGCCGGCGTCCTTTCTGGCGCCGTTCGACTACACCGCGATGCTGTGGGCCTTCCTGCTCGGCTTCTGGATGTTCGGCGAGGTACCGACGCCTTACGTGGTGGGCGGTGCGGTGATCGTCGCGGGGGCGGGCATTTTCGTTATTCTGCGCGAGCGGCATCTCGGCTTGAAGCGGCTGCGTGACACACCGATGTCGCCGATCTCCACCATGGCCGATGATGAGGCCGACCCGGATGCGCCCATCGCAGTTCGCGTAAAGTCGCGCTGATTTCTTGTTCAATTTGCTGCAATGCACACCACGTTTTAACGGCAAGTTGCGGGATCTCGATTTTAGAACGCGCGCAAAACTCGGGGCCTTGCTCCTGCCACGCGGCTGGATTTATATGCATTTGCTGCTTTCACGCGGCATCCCGTGCATGACGGGCTCATGAGGCGAAATGACCGCGCAAGGGTGCTTGCCGGACGTGTCGTTCTTTCCCAGATAGATCCGGCTGCACAGAATTTTCTGACGACAGACGTTCCCGAAATCAAAGAGGTTACCAATGGTCAACCGCCTGCAATTCTACATCGATGGCGCCTGGGTCGATCCCGTCGTCAAGAAGACTACCCCTGTCGTTAATCCCGCGACCGAAGATGCGATGTACGACATTGCGCTGGGCTCCAAGGCCGACGTCGACAAGGCTGTCGCGGCTGCCAAGCGCGCCTTTGAGACATTCTCCCAGACCACCCGCGAAGAGCGCATTGCGCTGCTCGAAAAGATCATCGCGGTCTACAAGACCCGCATGTCGGATATCGGCGCGTCGGTCTCCGACGAGATGGGCGCTCCGCTGCCGATGGCCGAGAAACTGCAGGCCGGTGCCGGCCTCGGTCACCTCGTCGCCACGCTCGACGTGCTGAAGACCTACAAGTTCGACGAGCCGCACAACGCCGCCATGATCACGAAGGAGCCGATCGGCGTCGTCGGCATGATCACGCCGTGGAATTGGCCGCTGAACCAGATCGCCTGCAAGGTCGCGCCTGCGCTCGCCGCCGGCTGCACCATGCTGCTCAAGCCGTCGGAATACACCCCGACCTCGGCCTTGATCTTCGCGGAAATCCTCCATGAAGCCGGCGTGCCGAAGGGCGTGTTCAACCTCGTCAATGGTTTGGGCCCTGACGTCGGCGTTGCCATGAGCGAACATCCCGACATCGACATGATCTCCTTCACCGGCTCGACCCGCGCCGGGATCGACGTTGCCAAGCGCGCCGCAAACACTGTGAAGCGCGTCAGCCAGGAACTCGGCGGCAAGTCGCCGAACGTGATCCTCGACGGCGCCGACTTCGTGAAAGCCGTCACCGGCGGCGTCGCTCACATGTTCAACAACTCCGGACAGTCGTGCAACGCGCCGAGCCGCATGATCGTGCCGCAGGCGAAGATGAAGGAAATCGCCGCCATCGCGAAGACGCAGGCCGACAAGACCAAGGCCGGCGATCCGCGCGCTGATGGCACTGTCATCGGTCCGGTGGTCAATCGCGGCCAGTGGGACAAGATCCAGGGCCTGATCCAGAAGGGCATCGAGGAGGGCGCCACGCTGGTCGCCGGCGGTCCCGGCCTGCCGGAAGGCGTCAACAAGGGCTTCTATGTGCGTCCGACGATCTTCGCCGACGTCACCGAGAACATGACCATCGCGCGCGAGGAAATCTTCGGGCCGGTGCTCGTGATCATGGGGTCCAAGGACGAAGCCGATGCGCTCCGCATCGCCAATGACACCCCGTACGGCCTCGCTGGTTACGTCTCCGCCGACACGGTTGAGAACGCCCGCAAGTTCGGCCGCCGCATCCGCGCGGGCAACGTCAATCTGCAGGGTGCTCCGAACGATCGCACCGCGCCGTTCGGTGGCTACAAGCAGTCCGGCAACGGCCGCGAATGGGGCAAGCACGGTCTCGAGGACTTCCTCGAGGTCAAGGCAATCGCCGGCTACACCGCGGCGTAAGACCGCGTCATCGAAGCGAGAGCTTCGTGACTGAAAACGCCGGTGCAGGAAACTGCATCGGCGTTTATGTTTTTCGCGAGAACTGACAACGCCGCTCGTTGGTTTGCGCCGACCTGCACTCCCATCGATCGACTTGCCGCATGCTGTTAACGCATCGTTTATAATGTCCCGATCGATCCTGCCGAATATACCAGTCCGTTAGACATCGAGGGCATGATCGCGGCCGGGGCTTATGTTGATTGAGTTCGGGCATGATGTGGCTGGTCGGAAGACAGATGATGGAGAGCCTGCGCGCGCAAGTTGCCGCGATGCGCCGCGTGATGTCATCAACGGCAGGTTTGATCGGATCCGACTACGCGACGAAAGAGCAGGCGTGGGAAATGCTGGAGGGGCTCTTTAGCCCGTTCGCGCACGCATTGACCGCGACCGCGATCGCGCTCATCGCCTGGTATAACTGGTACGCCGACGGCTCGCTTGCCTCCGTTCCGGCTGCTGTCATGGTTTTAGGAACGTTCAGTCTTCGCGTGGTTTTTGCTCGCCGTTATCATAGGCGTGGGCCGGACGCACGGGTTTCTGACTGGATTCGTCTATCGGCCAAATCGAGCTTCATCGCCGCACTGGGCTGGGGCTCCAGCCTGTCAATCCTGATTTTTACGACCGAGGGGCCGGCCCGCTTCGCTGTCTTCGCGTTGATCAGCGCGCCGATTCAGGGAGTCACCGCGCGCGCCTACGCGATGCCGGCCGTGGTGATCGTCCATATCAGCATCGTGCTTGGAATGGTCGGTATGGCCGCCACGATTTTCGGGATAGCAGTCGCAATTCCGCTCGTGCTTCTCTATCTGTGGTACCAGATCGGTTTCGTTTTCGAATTGGTCGCACTGCGCACGAAAATGCTGAAGGCCGATCACGATCGGGTCGCGTTGCTGGGCCAGGTGACGCGCTACAATTCAGATCTTGCGGTCGTGAATGCGCGGCTATCGACGTTCGCGCTCACCGACGGCTTGACCGGCGTCAGTAATCGGCGGGATTTTGACCAGAAACTGAAACTCTGTCTGCAAGATCAGACGACGTGCGCCGCGCCGCTGGCTTTGCTGCTGATCGACGTCGATCATTTCAAGCGCTTCAACGATACATATGGGCATCTGGTCGGCGACGAATGCCTGAAACTGGTGGCGGCTGCGATCCGAACCGCGGGGCGCGTCAACGATTTCACGGCGCGCTACGGCGGTGAGGAATTCGCGCTTATTCTGCCCGCGACGACGCACGCCGACGCGCTGGTGATCGCCGAACGGGTGCGGCAGGCCGTTGAAACCATGGACCGCGCAGCGTTGCCGCAACCGGGTGAGCGATTGACCGTCAGCATCGGTGTTGGCATCGTGGCGGCCGGCGCGAGTATTCAACCGCACGAGCTGGTCGAGGCGGCTGACAGTGCCTTGTATCTGGCCAAGCAGTGTGGACGTAACTGCGTCAAGGATGGCGTTGCGGCACGACAACCGCTGCAGCAGATTGCCTGATCCATCAGCCGCCAAGCGCGCCCTGCGTATTGACATAGACCGCATAGATCGACTGGCTTGAGGCCATGAACAGCCGGTTACGTTTCAAGCCGCCGAAACAGACATTGGCGCAGCGCTCGGGTAGCGCGATGCGGCCGATCTGTTCGCCGTCGGGCGCGAAGATGAAGACACCGTCCAGCTCCGGCTTGCCCATGCCCCAGCCGCACCAGAGATTGCCGTCTATATCACAGCGCATGCCGTCGGGCGTACCCGGGCCCGCATCGATCAGCACGCGCTTGTTCTTCAGCGTCTTGCCGTCGTCGGCAACGTCGTAAGCGAGAATCTTGCGGTTCGGCACGCCGCGCGATTCCACGACATAGAGCAGCTTCTCATCCGGCGAGAAGCACAGTCCGTTGGGACCGAGCACATCGTCGGCGACGATGGTGGACTTCAACGTGTCGCCGTCGATGCGGTAGATATTCTGGCCGATTTCGGACGGCGCTTTGTTGCCCTCATACTCGCTCATCAGACCGAAGGGCGGATCGGTAAACCAGATCGAGCCATCGGATTTCACCACGACATCATTCGGCGAGTTCAGTTTCTTGCCTTCGAAATTATCCATCAGCACGGTGATGGCGCCGTCATATTCGGTGCGGGTGATGCGGCGACCGTGTTCGCAGGTGATCAAACGTCCCTGGCGATCCCGCGTGTTGCCGTTGCCGTAATTCGACGGCTTGCGGAAATCGCTGATCGCGCCGGTTTCCTCTTCCCATTTGATGATGCGGTTGTTGGGAATGTCCGAACACAACAGATAGCGCCCGTCGCCGAACCACACCGGCCCTTCGGCCCAGCGCATGCCGGTGGTGATGCGTTCGATGGCGCCGAGCTTGATCCAGTATTTTTCGAAGCGAGGATCGAGAGCGTGAATGGCGGGGTCGGGATAATAGGTCGCCGGGCGCCAGCCGGGCGATGACAAGTCGGACATTGGTGTCTCTTTCTTTGCCGTTTCCTCACCCCGTTGCTAGCATCGGTAGGGATGGGCGGCAAGCAACGCCGGTTGCGCCGCCTTGCTGAGACGTCGGCGCTGCGCCATACTTGTCTGACAACTGACAACATTACGAGGGACGGGAATGCCAAGGATCTTGATGACTGGTGCATCGGGCGGAATCGGCACGCGCTTGCGGGAACTGCTGCCGCCGATCTATCCGGACCTCGTACTCAGTGATCTCACGCCGCCGCCAAAACTCAAGCCGACCGAGAATTTCAAACAGGCGGATCTCGCCGATCTCGCAGCAGTCGAAGCGATATGCGAGGGCGTCGACGGCATCCTGCATTTCGGAGGTTTCTCGGTGGAGGGTCCGTGGGACACGATCCTGCAGGCCAACATTATCGGCGGCTACAATCTGTTTGAGGCCGCGCGCAAGAAGGGCGTCAAGCGCATCATCTTCGCGTCGTCGAACCATGCGGTCGGCTTCTATCCGCGCCACAGCAGGATCCCGCCGGACGTCACCGCACGACCGGACAGCCGCTACGGCGTCAGCAAGGTGTTCGGTGAGGCGGTGGGCTCGCTCTATGCCGACAAATATGGACTGTCGGTGACATGTCTGCGGATCGGCAATTTCGGCGACAGGCCACTGGACCAGCGCCGGCTGTCGATCTGGCTGAAGCCTGAGGATCTGGTGCAGCTCTGCCGGATCGGCCTCGAACATCCCGCGATCCATTTCGAGGTGCTGTATGGCGCCTCCTATAACGAGCGCGCCTGGTGGGATAACTCCCGTGCCTACGAGCTCGGCTATCGTCCGACCGGCAAGGCGGAAGATCACCGCGAGCACGCGATGGCGGAACAGGCAAAAATGAAGCCCGATGCCGTCAGCGACTTCTATCAAGGAGGCGCATTTTGCAGCGCCGAATTCGCCGGTGACTTCAGCAAGGTGTGGGAGCCGAAATAGGGCCCAGCCAGTCCGTTCCGCACATTGACAAGAATTTTGGCAGCTTCATAAGAAGCATTCAAAAACAAGCTTGGAATGGGAACGCGACATGGCCGACGGATTGCGCAAGGGGCTGACCAGTTACGGCGATGCCGGCTTTTCGCTGTTTCTGCGCAAGGCTTTCATCAAGGCCATGGGCTATTCCGACGATGCGCTGGACCGGCCGATCGTCGGCATCACCAACACCCATAGCGATTACAATCCCTGCCACGGCAATTCGCCCCAGATCATCGAGGCCGTGAAGCGCGGCGTGATGCTCGCCGGTGCGCTGCCGATGGTATTTCCGACCATCTCGATCGGTGAAAGCTTCGCGCATCCGACCTCGATGTATCTGCGCAATCTGATGGCGATGGATACCGAGGAGATGATCAAGGCGCAGCCGATGGATGCGGTCGTCGTGATCGGCGGCTGCGACAAGACGCTGCCGGCGCAGATCATGGCGGCGCTCTCGGTCGATCTGCCGACGGTTGTGATCCCGGTGGGCCCGATGGTGGTCGGCCATCACAAAGGTGAGGTGCTAGGCGCCTGCACCGACTGCCGGCGCATGTGGGGCAAGTTCCGCGCGGGCGAGATCGACCAGCAGGAAATCGACGACGTCAATGCGCGCCTCGCGCCGTCCGTCGGGACCTGCATGGTGATGGGCACGGCCTCGACCATGGCCTGCATCACAGAAGCGATGGGCCTGTCGCTGCCGATGAGCGCGACGATTCCCGCACCGCATGCGGAGCGTTTTCGCTCCGCCGAAGCCAGCGGCAAGGTCGCAGCGACACTCGCCAGGAACAAGGGACCGAAGCCGAGCGAGTTTCTCACGCCGGGTTCCTTCCGCAATGCGCAGGTGGTGCTGCAGGCGATCGGCGGCTCGACCAACGGGCTCATTCATCTGACCGCGATGGCCAACCGCACGCCGAACCGGATCGATCTCGCGGCCTTCGATGAACTTGGTCGTGATGTGCCGGTGCTGGTCGATCTGAAGCCGTCAGGCGATCACTATATGGAGCACTTCCATCATGCCGGCGGCGTGCCGAAGCTGATGCAACAGCTCGGCGATCTCATCGATCTCGATGCAAAATCCGTCAACGGCGAGACGCTGCGCGAGATCGTGGCGAATGCCGAAGAGGTGCCGGGTCAGGACGTGATCCGCTCGAAGGACAATCCGATCAAGCGCGAAGGCGGGCTGGCGATACTGCACGGTAATCTGGCGCCGCGCAGCGCCGTCATCAAGCATTCCGCCGCGTCGCCGAAGCTGATGCAGCACACCGGCCGTGCCGTGGTGTTCGAGTCCGTCGAGGACATGACCAACCGCGTCGATGACCCTGATCTCGATGTAACTGCCGATGACGTGCTGGTGCTGCGCAATGCCGGTCCGAAGGGTGCGCCGGGCATGCCGGAGGCGGGCTATCTGCCGATCCCGATGAAGCTGGCGCGTGCCGGCGTGAAGGACATGGTCCGCATTTCGGACGCGCGCATGAGCGGCACGGCCTTCGGCACCATCGTGCTGCACATCACGCCGGAGAGCGCGGTGGGCGGGCCGCTGGCACTGGTGAAGAACGGCGACATGATCCGGCTGGATGTGGCGAAACGGTCGATCGATCTCCTGATTGACGAAGCCGAGTTCGCGAAGCGGGCTGCTGCACTCGTGCCAGCCGAGACGCCGGACTGGGCGAAGCGCGGCTACGCACATCTGTTCCACACCACGATCCTGCAGGCCGATGACGGCTGCGACTTCGATTTCATGACGGCGAAGGGGAAAGGCTGACGCTATTCGGAGCGCGGCCGACACATCTTGCGCGGTCGGCATCGCTGGCCCGGCGCCCATCCGCTGTACGCAAAGCGAGGCGGCGACATTGGCATAGCCGATGGCGCTCTGCAGTGAATATCCATCCGCAAGCTGCGCGGCTATAGCACCGACGAAGCAATCGCCGGCGCCGGTGGTATCGATGGCCTTGACGAGGCGGGCGGCTTCAAGATGGACCTGTCCGTCGATCAGCGCGATCACGCCGCGTTTCCCCAGCGTGACACAAATGTTTGGCCGATGATCTATCTGCAACGTCGAAGCAGCGTCGATGAATAGCACATCCGGAGCCGTGTCGCGCAGTTCGACACCTGCGAGCAGGCCGAGCTCGCTTTCATTGAGGATCAAGACATCGACCAGGGCCATGAGCTCACGGCCGATCGGCATCGCCGGTGCCGGATTGAGAATTGTGGTTGCACCGGATGCGCGCGCCCGCGTGAAGAAAGCCGTGATGGCGGGCTGCGGAATTTCAAACTGGCTGACGGCAACATCACCCTTCCGGAGCACGGGCGCGCTCACATCTGCGGCGTTCACCAGCGCATTGGCGCCGGGCACGACAATGATGGTGTTGTCGCTATTCGCAACGGTGATGATGGCCGTTCCGGTGCTAACGCCTGTGACCTCACGCACGTAAGCGAGATCGACGCCCTGCATGGCCAGAAATGCCCTGGTGTCACGCCCGAAGGCATCCGCACCCGTACAGCCGATCAATATGGTCGCTGCGCCGAGTTTCGCCGCAGCAACGGCCTGATTGCCGCCCTTGCCGCCGGGAAAATACAACACCTCGCGGCCTGCCACGGTTTCGCCGATCGCCGGATGGCGATCAGCTGTTGCGACCACGTCCGTGTTGATGCTGCCGGCGACGAAAACCTGGCCCATGGTGCTCACACCTGTGCCCGATACTCCTCACGGACCGCCGCGATATCCGACAATGTCGGTAGTCCCGCTTCGTTGCCCAGCCGCTGGATCTTGAACGTCGATGCGGCGCGCGCGAATTTGAAATGCTCGGCCCAGCTATCGCCGGGATTGGCAAGATACGAATAGACGTAAGCGCCGTGGAATACGTCACCGGCGCCGTTGGTGTCGATCACCTTCTCACGCGGGATCGGTAGTGCGGGCAGCGTATGCACCGTGCCGGCCTCGTCATACCAGAGCAGGCCCTTCTCGCCGAGGGTGACGCCGCCGACGCGGCAGCCGCGGGCCTTGAGATAATCGAGCATCTTCTCCGGCGTCAGATCCATCTGCTCGCACAGACGTTCGGCGACGATGGCGACGTCGATGAACTCCAGCAGCTCATGGGTGTTGGTGCGCAAGCCGCCGCCGTCGAGTGAGGTGAGGATGCCGGCCTCGCGGCATAGTTTCGCATAGTGGATCGCGGCATCGGGCTGATGGCCATCGATATGCAGTGCGCGGCAGGCGCCGAGATTGAGCAGCGGGAAAGGATGGATGTGTTCGTCGTCGCGGCAGCGGACGATGGCGCGCTTGCCGTCTTTCGGCATGATGAAGGACAGCGATGAACTCGCCACTTTGCGCGGATGGACCTCGATGGCGTATTTCGCCGACATGTCCATGAACATGCGGCCGAGCCAGTCATTGGCCACTGTGGCGATCAGATCGGGCACGATGCCCAGCTTGGCGCAGCAGAAGGCCGCCGTCACCGCATTGCCGCCGAATGACACGGCATAGTCGGAAGCGACGTGTTTCTCGTCGCCGGTCGGCATATGGTCGGTGATGAACGTGACGTCGATATAAGTCTGTCCGATAAAGAGTGCCTTCATGAATCCGTCCGTCTCGCCTGAGGGATGGCTGCATCCGTCCGGAGACGGCGCATCCGTCAGCTTAACAGCGCCTGCGACGAGGTCACCACCGAAATTGTGCGATGCCGCAGGATGCCCTGGCCAGTTGAACGCGGTTTCCAGCATTCTCGCTGGAAAACTGGCATAGTCGGATCATAACAACACTACGACATCGGGAGGGATGCGATGATCACCGGGCTGGATCATGTCGTCATTTTGCTGGAGGACCTGGAGGCAGGGATCGCTACCTATCAGACCCTGTTTGCCCGTGCGCCCGCCTGGCGCAGCACGGGCGAGGGGGCGGCAATGGCGATGTTCACGGTCGCCAACATGTCGGTCGAGCTGATGGCACCCGTCGGCCATGGTCCGGCGGCTGATCGTATCCGCGCTGTGCTGCCGGAGCAGGGCGCCAGTCTGGCCAGCATCTGTTTCCGGACCGGCGATATTGCCAAGATGCATCGCCGGCTCGATCGCCTGGCACTCAAGCCTGATCCTATCGCCGAGGTCGAGAGCAGGGATACCGAGACCGGCGCCACGCTGTCGTGGAAGCGCACCCGTGCAGCGACGGATACGACGCGTGGTGTTCGGCAATTCTTTCTCGAAATGTCCGACGAGCGACCGGTGTCGTCCGCGGTGGGTGATGCGCCGTTCCTTGGCCTCGACCATATCGTTGTCGCCACGCAGGATCCCGAGCGCGCGGCCGCGCTCTATGGTGCGCGACTGGGCCTCGACATGGCGCTGGACCGTTCCAATCCGGAATGGGGCCATCTGATGTTCTTTCGCTGCGGCGATCTGATCGTCGAGGTGGTGCATCGTCCCGACGACAAGGCGGACAGGAATCGCGACAAGCTCTGGGGCATGACCTGGCGCGTTGCCGACGTCGATGCCGTCCGCGAGCGCTTGCTCGCCGCGCATGTCAATGTGTCGGAGGTGCGTAACGGCCGCAAGCCGGGCACCCGCGTCGTCAGTCTGCGCGACGGCACCTGTGGAATTCCAACGCTGTTGATCGAGCGGACGGGGAAGGATTGATGCAGTGATCGTAGGGTGGGTAGAGCGGAGCGAAATTCATCCTACGCAATCGCGTTTCCACTACCCCCGCCACAACACCGAACACCCCTGCCACAGCAGTACCAGCGAGATCACAAACAGCAGCGCATATGCGATGTTGTAGAACAATGCGGTGGGCGTGTGCTTCACCAGCCAGATGCCCATGAAATTCGCGACGATGGCCATCGGCAGCAGCGCTACCGATGTTGCGAAATTGCCGGCGTGAAATTGGCCGAGGGCGAAGTAGGGCACGATCTTCAGCGCGTTGACGACAGCGAAGAAAATCGTCGTGGTGCCGACCAGCACCAGCTTCGGCAGCCGCTGCGGCAGCACATAGACCTGGAACGGCGGACCGCCAGCCTGCGTCATGAACGACGTGAACCCCGACACCGCGCCCCAGAATACGCCGCCGGCCGGACCCATGCGCGTTGGCTCGATCCTGGCGCGCTTGCGCCAGACATCGATCACGAAGATGAGGCCGATCAGGCCGACGGTGATGCGCACTGCATTGTCGGAAATGTAGGAGGCGAGCAGCCACGCCAGCGTCATGCCGGCGACCGCGCCGGGCAGCATGATCTTCAGATTCGAGGCATCCCATTCGCGCCGATAGACATAGATCGAGATCAGGTCCTGCGTGATCAGCACCGGCAGCAGCAAGGCGGCCGCCTCCAGTGGTGGCAGATACAGGGCCAGCAGCGGCGTGGCGGCAATGCCGACGCCGGAGAAGCCGCCCTTGGAGAGGCCGAGAAAAATCACCGCGGGAATGGCGACGACGTAGAAGAACGGGTCTGTGATGATGGCGGGCACGGGCAGGTCCGGTTGGGGCAGGGCAGTGATAGCGACGGTACCCGCAAAAGGCGATGCCCGTTTGCGCATATGGGCCAGAAGATGCTTTGTTCTCAAGGGCGCAAACGCGTGCTACACGCGAAGAGCGTGTAGCTGTGGACTTGCGGCTGTTGCGTCATTCCGCTGAGCGACGGGATCCGGGTTTGGCAAAAACAACTAAAAAAGCGCCGAAGAAAGCATTGAAGTGGCAGCGCGACCCGGAAGGGATGCGCTTGCGCATTCTCGAAGCCGCCAAGAAGGAGTTCGCAAGCAAGGGCCTCGCCGGTGCGCGCGTCGATCGCATCGCCGCGCAGGCCGGTGCCAACAAGCGCATGCTCTACTACCACGTCGGCAACAAGGATGCGCTCTATCTTGCGGTACTCGAAGGTGCCTATGAGCAGATCCGCGCCGAAGAACGCACGCTCGATCTCGAACATCTCGATCCGCCTGAGGCCATCGAGAGCCTGATCGGTTTCACCTGGAACTATTTCATCCGCAACCCGGAATTCCTCGCGCTGCTCAACACCGAAAATCTGGAGCGGGCGAAGCACATCAAGCGCTCCACCAAAGTGAAGTCGATGCATTCGCCGTTCGTGGAGATGATCCGTACGGTGGTGTTGCGCGGCGTTGCGTCGGGCGATTTCAAGGTCGCGATGGATCCGGTGCAGCTCTACATCTCCATCGCCGCACTGAGCTTTTTCTATATCGGCAACAACGCCACGCTGAGCGTGATCTTCGGCCGGGACCTCCTGGCGAAAGAGGCGCGGGACGAGCGCCTGGCCCACATGGTGGCGTTGGTTCTGGCGGCACTCACCGGGCGTTCGGTCGCCGAATTCCAGTTGCCGCCGACATCGGTTGTCCACACCCCGACGCGTCAAACCGCCTGAAATCGCTACGTAATTTCCGCTAGTTCAGCGCGCAATTGACAACAGCGAAGGCATGCGCTGTATTTATCCAACGAGTTAAATGCGACCGCGAAGCCGGCATCTGGGAGACGAAACGCGTGAGTGAGAAGAAAGCACCCGGCAGTGTATCGAAGCTGCTGAACGCCTCATGGCTGCGTCCCTTCGTGCTGTTGGTGATGATCGTCGTCGGCTGGGATCTCGCAATCCGCATCTTCAACATTCCCGCCTATCAGATCCCTGCGCCCGGCGATGTCGTGAAGGTGCTCTATACCGACTGGCCCGAGCTGCTCGCGCAGTCAGGGCCGACGACTTACGCAACGCTGCTCGGCTTTCTGGCGTCTGCCGTGTTCGGCATTCCGATCGCCATGCTGATCGCCGGTTCGCGGACCGTCGAGAGCTATGTCTATCCGCTGCTGGTGTTCTCGCAGTCGATTCCGAAGGTCGCCATCGCACCCTTGTTCGTGGTGTGGTTCGGCTTCGGCATCGTGCCGAAGATCATTGCCGCCTTTCTGCTCGGATTCTTTCCCGTCGTTGTGTCGGCGGTGCAAGGCTTCAAGTCGGTCGATCCCGACATGGTCGATCTCGCCCGCGCCATGAAGGGCAGCCGCTTTCGCGTGTTCTGCGCGGTGAACCTGCCGCACGCGCTGCCGGCGATCTTCTCCGGCCTCAAGGTCTCCGTCACGCTCGCCGTCGTCGGCGCGGTGGTCGGTGAGTTTGTGGGCTCAAATTCCGGCATCGGTTATGTGCTGCAGCGGTCGATCGGCACCTTTGATTTGCCGACGATGTTTGCGGCTCTCGTGATCCTCGCGCTGCTCGGCGTCATTCTGTTCTGGCTTGTCGATCGTATCGAACGCTTTGCGATACCCTGGCATGTCAGTCAGCGCGCGGATGTCTTCGTCGGATCCTGATCGGGACGTGCAATTCCAAACAAGCGGTCCGGCGAAACGGGCCGCAATCACTGCTTCAATGGGAGGCTACAAATGCTGAAATGGGTTACTGCTGTTTCGACAGCTGCGATCACCGTCACGCTCGCACTCGCCACGCCGGCCGCTGCCGCCGACAAGGTGACGCTGATGCTCAACTGGTATGTCTATGGCGAGCATGCGCCGTTCTATTACGGCAAGGCCAAGGGCATCTATGAAGCCGAAGGCATCGATCTCGACATTCAGGAAGGCCGCGGTTCAGCTGCGACCGTGCAGGCCGTCGCCGCCAAGAGCGTGAATTTCGGCTATGTCGATGTCCCCACCATGATGCGCGCGGCCGTGAAGGGCGCCCCGGTGATCGCCACCGGCGTGCTGCTGCAGACCTCGGCCATGTCGGTGATGGGCTTCGTCGACAAGAACATCAAGAAGCCGGACGACATCAAGGGCAAGACCGTGGCGATCACGCCGGCGGATTCCATGACCCAGATCTGGCCGCTGTTCCTCAAGAAGGCCGGCCTCAAAGAATCGGATTTCAAGACCGTTGCCGGTGACGGACAGACCAAGCTCAACGCCGTCATCAACGGCCAGGCTGACCTGCTGCTCGGTTACGTTATGGACCAGTCCATGAAGATCAAGGATGCCACCGGCAAGGATGTCTATCCGATCAAGTTCGCCGATTACGGCATTCATCTGGTGTCGTCGGGCATCATCACCAACACCGATTATGCCAAGGCCAATCCGGATCTCGTGAAGCGCTTCATGTCGGCGACCACCAAGGCCGTAGAAGCGGCATCCAAGGAGCCGAAGGCTGCTGCGCAGTCGATCCTCGATGCCAACCCGAAGGGCGGCAAGATCGAGACCCTGACTCAGGGGTTCGAACTCACCATCCCGCTCTACACGACGCCGGAAACCAAGGGTAAGCGCCCGTTCCAGGTCACCGACCAGAACATGAAGGACTCGGTGGACCTGATGGTCGAATACGGCGGTCTGGAAGCCAAGGCCAAGGAAAACCCGAAAGCCTTTTACACCAACGAATATCTGCCGAAGTAACCGGCCCGGTTGCTTCGACCGAACTGACGAAACCAACAGGACTAGCCTTCATGACTGCAGCGATGAGGACCATGAGCGTCGATCAACCGAGTGCGCATCTTCGCGTCGTATCAGAGCAGTCCGCGCCATCGACGACGTCGGGGATCAATCTCTCCGGCGTCTCCAAGACCTATGGGACCGGCGACGGCAAAGTGCCGTCACTGCGTCCCCTGGACTTCCACATCAATGACGGCGAGTTCTTCGTCGTGGTCGGCCCATCGGGCTGCGGCAAGTCCACGCTGCTCAAGATGATCTCGGGACTGCTTCCACCGACGACCGGCGAAATCCACGTCGACGGCAACAAGGTCACCGAGCCGCATGGCGATGTCGGCATCGTGTTCCAGAACGCGCTGTTGCTGCCGTGGCGCAACATCATCAATAACGTGTTGATGCCGATCGATATGAAGAACCTGCCGCGCGCCGATTATATGGACCGCGCCAAGCAGCTTCTGAAAATGGTTGGCCTCGAAGGCTTCGAGAAGAAGCTGCCGTGGCAGCTCTCCGGCGGCATGCAGCAGCGGGCCTCGATTTGCCGTGCACTGGTTCACGATCCCAAGATCATGATGATGGACGAGCCGTTCGGCGCGCTGGACGCCATGACGCGCGAGAAGATGAATGTCGAGCTGTCGCGCATCCAGCGCACCACTGGCAAGACGATCCTCCTGATCACCCATTCGATTCCGGAAGCCGTGTTTCTCGCCGACAAGGTGCTGGTGATGACCGAACGCCCCGGCGGCATCGCTGCGATTTACGACGTGCCGCTCGGCCGCGAGCGCACCCTCGATGCGATGGCCAACCCGATCTTCATCGATCTCGTTGCGCGCATCCGCAAGCATTTCATGACCAACAGCGCGCTGGACTAAGGCACACTTCCATGTCGCCACGCATCGCCTTGCGAGACATTACGCTGTTCGAGCGCCACGTGGCGTTCGTGCGGCCGTTTCGCTTTGGCGCCGTGACGGTCAATGCCGCGCCGCAGGCTTTCGTGCGCGTCGAGCTCGAGGTCGAAGGCAAGGGCGTGTTTGTCGGCGCCTCGGCCGAGCTGATGGTGCCGAAGTGGTTCGACAAGCGGCCGCATCTCGCCGTTGATGACACCGTGAATGAGCTCCGGCAGTCGCTGGTCATCGCCAAAGAACTCTATCGCGCGCAATCCGGTTTCATTTCCGCCTTCGGTCTGCATGCGGCTTGTATCGGCGAACAGATGAAGGCCTGTGCTGAACTGGACATTCCACCTCTGGCCGCAGGCTTCGGCCCGGCGGAAATCGACAAGGCTGTGCTGGACGCGCTGCTGCGTGGTCTCAATCTGAATTTCTTCGACGGCATGGTTGCAAATGTCGCCGGCCTCACGGTGCGTCTTGCGCCCGATCTCGGCGCTGACGACATCGCGACGTTCCTCGCGGGCCGTGAGCGGCTCGAGCGCGTCGCGCTTCGCCATACCGTCGGCCTCGATGATGTGATCGAAGGCGAGGGCGGTGTCGCCGACCCCCGCGAAAACAGCGGCGCACGCTACTTCAAGCTGAAGATGAACGGCGATCCGGAAGCCGATGCAGCACGGCTGACACGCATTGGTCAGGCACTGACGACGCTGCCTTGCGATTATCAGGTCACTCTCGACGCCAACGAACAATATGCCGATCTTCATGCACTCGGGGCACTGGTTGATCGTCTCGATAACGACAGCGCACTTACGACCATCGCATCGAAACTCCTGTATATCGAGCAGCCGATGCCGCGCGACATTACGCGGGAGTCGCCGTTGGGCCGACTGTCATCGCGAAATTTCATCATCGACGAGGCCGACGATAACTGGGACGCATTCCCCGCCGCCAAGGCGCTGGGCTATCGCGGCATTTCCTCAAAATCCTGCAAGGGCTTCTACAAGTCCGTCGCCAATGCGACGCGCGCCGCGGCGTGGAGCGCGCAGGGCGTCGAGCATTTCATCACCGGCGAGGATCTCACCTGCCAGGCCGGGCTCGGTGTGCAGCAGGATCTCGCGCTCGGTGCGTTGATCGGTGTCACCCATGCCGAGCGCAACGGCCACCATTACGTCGATGGTTTCGGCAGCGCGCCGGATGGCGAGGCAGAGGCATTCCTCAGGGCTCATCCCGATCTCTACAGCCGGGATGGCGACACCATCCGTCTGTCGATTCACGACGGCGATCTCCTCACGGGATCGCTGACCTCTGCCGGATTTGCATCCGGCGCATATCCGGACTGGTCGGTGCTGTCGCCGCTCCAGCTCGCTTCATCCGATCATTCCCAAACTAAAGTTCTCCAGGAGTCCTGACTATGGCTGTCCACCGCCTCGGCATCATCATGAACGGCATCACCGGCCGTATGGGTCTCAACCAGCATCTCGTGCGCTCGATCGTTGCGATCCGTGCGCAAGGTGGCGTGACCCTGAAGAACGGCGACCGCATGATGCCGGATCCGATCCTGGTCGGCCGCAATGCCGAGAAGATCGAGGGCCTCGCCAAGAAGTACGGCATCGAGCGCTGGACCACCGATCTCGACAAGGCCTTCGCCGACAAGAACGACAGCATCTTCTTCGACGCGGCGACCACGCAGGCACGCCCGGGTCTGCTCAACCGCGCCATCGAGGCCGGCAAGCACATCTATTGCGAGAAGCCGATCGCGACCAATCTGGAAGCGGCGCTCGACGTCATCAAGAAGGCGAACGCCAAGGGCCTCAAGCACGGCACGGTGCAGGACAAGCTATTCCTGCCAGGCCTGAAGAAGCTGGCGATGCTGCGTGACTCGGGCTTCTTCGGCAAGATGCTCTCGGTGCGCGGCGAGTTCGGCTACTGGGTGTTTGAGGGCGACTGGCAGGAAGCCCAGCGCCCGTCCTGGAACTACCGCGCCGAAGACGGCGGCGGCATGATCCTCGACATGGTCTGCCACTGGCGCTACGTGCTTGATAACCTGTTCGGCGAAGTCGAGAGCTTGACGTGTTTGGGCACCACCGACATTCCGGCGCGTTGGGACGAGCAGGGCAAGAAGTACACGGCGACCGCCGACGATTCCGCCTATGCGACCTTCAAGCTGAAGGGCGGCGTCATCGCCCATATGAACATGTCCTGGGCCACCCGCGTCTATCGCGATGACCTCGTGACCTTCCAGGTCGATGGCACCCACGGTTCGGCCGTTGCCGGTCTCACCGAGTGCATGATCCAGGCCCGTCAGGCGACGCCGCGCCCGATCTGGAATCCCGACGAGAAGCGCACCCACGATTTCTATGCCGACTGGCAGAAGGTTCCGGACAACGCCGTCTACGACAACGGCTTCAAGGAACAGTGGGAAATGTTCATTCGGCACGTCTGCGAGGACGCGCCCTACAAGTACACGCTGCTCGAAGGCGCCAAGGGCGTGCAGCTCGTCGAATGCGCGCTGGAAAGCTGGAAGGAGCGTCGCTGGATCGACGTTCCCGCACTCAAGGTCTGAGGTTCGCCATGAACAAGCCAGTCATGCCCACATCGACCGCGTCGTCGCTGTCGCTGAAACTGCCGAAGGCTGATCGTTCGATCGAGACCTATCGTCTCGCAGCGTCGCGCACGTTTCCGGCCAAGTTGGACGGCACGCTGAACCGCATCGCCTTCTCGGCGGCGCATATCGTCGCCGACCCGCTGGCGGAGTGCGATCCGTGGCTCAATCAGACCATCGATTGGGACCGCACCATCGCGTTTCGTGAGCATGTCTGGGATCTCGGTCTTGGCGTCGCGGAAGCGATGGACACCGCCCAGCGCGGCATGGGCATGGACTGGCCGACCTCGCTCGAACTCATCACGCGCTCTGTCGCGGCGGCGAAGCCGCGCGGCGCGCTGGTGTTCTCGGGTGCCGGCACCGATCACCTCGCGGTGGAAGACGCAAAGTCCATTGATGATGTGATCAA
Source organism: Tardiphaga sp. P9-11 (assembly GCF_008329525.1). Taxonomy (GTDB): domain Bacteria; phylum Pseudomonadota; class Alphaproteobacteria; order Rhizobiales; family Xanthobacteraceae; genus Tardiphaga. Next base: position 41,268 of record NZ_NPKQ01000010.1, read on the forward strand.
GGCGTACGAACAGCAGTTCGAAGCCATCGAGAAAATCGGCGGCCGCATCATCCTGATGGCGTCGCGCGCGCTGGCCAAGCTCGGCAGGAGCGCCGAGGATTACGGCCGCGTCTATGACCGCATCCTGTCGCAGTCGGCGCAGCCGGTGATCATCCACTGGCTCGGCGACATGTTCGATCCGGCGCTGGCGAATTATTGGGGCACGCCGAGCCTCGACACCGCGATGGATATCGCGGTCGACGTCATCAACCGCAACGCCGCCAAGGTCGACGGCGTCAAGGTCTCGCTGCTCGACGCGCAGCGCGAAATCGACATGCGTCGTCGTCTTGATCCCAAGGTCAAGATGTATACCGGCGACGATTTCAACTATGCCGAACTGATCGCCGGCGACGACAAGGGCTTTTCGCACGCGCTGCTCGGCATATTCGACGCTATCGCACCGGCCGCGTCCTATGCATTGTCGCGTTTGGCGGCGGGCGACGAGGCCGGCTTCCACGATGTGCTGGGTCCCACGGTGCCGCTGTCGCGTCACATCTTCAAGGCGCCGACGCGGTTCTACAAAACGGGGATCGTGTTCATGGCCTATCTCAACGGCCATCAGGACCACTTTGCCATGATCGGCGGCCAGGAAAGCACGCGCTCGACGCAGCATCTCGCCGAGTTGTTCCGTCTCGCCGACAAGGCCGGTCTCTTGGCCAATCCCGAACTGGCGACGCAGCGCATGAAGGCGATTATGGTCACACGCGGGATCGAAGCCTGAGATGCGTGATTTCTCGAATGACCATCGCTGGCTGTCGCTGAATACGGCGACAGTGCGCAAGCAGGGCGACTTCGTCGCCATCGCCGAGGCCTGTGCGCGTCACAAGATCCGCGGTGTTTCGCCGTGGCGCGATCAGGTCGCGCTTGTCGGTCTCGACAAGGCCGTGAAGGCGGTCAGGGATCACGATCTCGAACTGTCCGGCTATTGCCGCGGCGGCATGTTCGTCTCCGACGAAGCCCATCGCCAGCAGCAGCGCGATGACAACAAACGCTGCGTCGATGAAGCGGTAGCATTGGGCTCACCTTGCATCGTGCTGGTCGTCGGTGGCCTGCCGCAGTATTCGCGGCCGGGCTCTGCGCCATCGAAGAACATCATCAATGCGCGCGCGCAGGTCGATGACGGCATCGCCGAAATGATGGAATATGCCAGGCAGGCGAAGATGCCACTGGCCATCGAGCCGCTGCATCCGGCCTATGCGGCCGACCGCGCCTGCGTGAATACGACGGAACAGGCACTCGATATCTGCGACCGGCTCGATCCCAACCGCACCGGCATGCTCGGCGTCGCCCTAGACGTCTATCACATCTGGTGGGACCCGGAGATGCATGGGCAGATCGCACGGGCAGGACAGGACCGTCTGCTCGCATTTCACGTCTGCGACTGGCTGGTGCCGACGAAGGACATCCTCAACGACCGCGGTATGATGGGCGACGGCGTCATCGATATCCGCAGCGCACGTGCTGCTGTGGAAGCGCAGGGCTTTGCCGGTTATTCCGAGATCGAGATCTTTTCGGAGAACTGGTGGAGCAAGTCGATGGACGAGGTACTGACCACCTGCATCGAGCGACACAAGACGGTGGTATAGTAGCTGAACTCGTCATTCCAGGGCGTGCTTCGCGGCGAAGCGGGCAAAGCACGAGCCCGGAAGCTCGATATGTTTGGCGCAGTCAGAGCTTCCCGTGTCGGGATTCTCAGCCACTCCAAGTAGAGTGCTGAGGCTCTGTGCCGTCGCCTTCTGCGCCGGTGCCACCCCGGAATGACAGTTTGGGACTAGAGCACCTAAACATTTTTTTCCTATTTATTTTTGACAATAATCCAGAAAGGGTTGTAACCCGCGCACCTCGTTCGCGAGGGGGCGCTTCGAGAGGCGTCTCGAGGCGGAGCGGGATGTGGCGCCTGCGGGCGAGGGAGGACGTATCCATGCGTAACCGGGAGGCCTCGGGTCGCCGTCCGGGGCCACTACAGGGGTCTGCCGCTATCGTGCGGCTTATTGGTGCGGGTGAAGGCGGGAAAACCGCTGGTTGACGGGCGCGATGCCCATGCCCAGTACAGGAAGAATGGTCCCGTCGCCCAAGATCGCCACGGTGGCGCGCCCTCAAGGCGTTGCGCGGGAGCCTCACGGCCTCGCGCCACAAACCATCCCTTGCGCCTTATGGCGCGCCGCCACCCCTCATCTTGAGGGACTGCTCACATCTCGACGCTCCGGCGTCGCGAGAATGCAACACTGTGGCGGCGCGATACCACCTGCAGTCATTCTCCTGACGCGACGCACCATTTTGTTGACAGAAACTTGGGTGAGTGCTTACTCACGACGCTATGAGCACACTTCGAATGACCCATGACCTCAGGCGCGAGCTGATCCTCAGCGCAGCGAAGCGATGCTTTGCGCGCAATGGATTTGCCGGCACCACGACCAAGAGCGTCGCGGCTGCAGCGTCGATTTCGGAAGGCCTGCTGTTCAAGCACTTCCCGACCAAGTCTGCGCTCTATGCCGAGATCCTGGCGGAGGAATGCGAAGCCGACCCCGGGCTCAACAAGCTGCTCGGTCTGCCGCCGTCGACCGAGACGCTGGTGATTCTGATTCGCGGCATGGTCGGACACTTCCTCGACATTCCGCGCGATCCCGATCCCGATCATGAAGAGGCGCAGCGCCTGCGGCTGATGGTCATCAGCCAGTTGCAGGACGGCGAATTCGCCCGGCTGCTGTTCGACAAGATCGGCGAACTGATTGGCCCGACCTTTACGGCGTCACTGGAGCACGCTGTCGGGACGGGTGACGCGGTCCGGGTCGGAAGAGAGCCGATGGGTCTTTTCTGGTTCGCGCACCACACCGCGATGATGGCGGCATTATCGCGCCTTCCCTCGGTTCCCTGTTTGCCTTATGCCAGCACCGCCGATAATGAGCGGCAACTTTGCGAATTTATTCTCCGCGGAATCGGACTGAAAGACACGGCGATCGCGACGTATATCGATCGCGAGCTTCCGCCGGACCTGATGCCAGCGAATACGACAGAAAGCGCATGACATGACACTCACGACCGAACCCAACAGCACTACGGCGCCGCGTGCGACTGTCGAGAAGCCCCGTCCGCGTCCGCGGATGGTGCGTTGGTTCATCATCGTCGGCATTCTGCTCGCGATCCTGGTGGGCGGCCTTGTGGGCTTCAACGCGTTCCGCGCCCACATGATCAAGCAGTTCTTCGCCACCATGAAGCCGCCGCCGACTGTGGTGAGTGTTGCGGATGCCAAGTCCGAAGTCGTGCCCAACCTGATCAGCGCCGTCGGCGATCTCGCCGCTGTGCATCAGGTCAACGTCACCTCTGACGTCAATGGCCGCATTACCGATATTCAGTTTACCGCGGGCGCGACCGTCAAGGCCGGGCAGCCGCTGGTGCAACTGTTCGACGGTCCGGACCAGGGCGACCTCGCCAACTTCAAGGCGGCTGCCACCGTGGCGCGCATCAATCTCGATCGCGCCAAACAGCTCGCCGAGCGTCAGGTTGGTCCGCAGGCCACCGTCGACACCACGCAGGCCGCGTATGATCAGGCGCAGGCCAATATCGCCAAGACCGAAGCGGTGATTTCGCAGAAGCAGGTGCGTGCGCCGTTCGACGGCGTGCTCGGCACGCGTCGGGTCGAAGTCGGCCAGTACCTGACGGCTGGCACGCAGATCGTGTCGCTCACCGATCTGTCCGCCGTCTACAACAACTTCACGGTCACGGAAAAAGACTCCGGCAAGCTGCAGGTCGGTCAGGCTGTGCGCATTTCGGTCGATGCTTATCCGGGCCGCAAGTTCGAGGGCAAGATCACTACGATCGAGCCGCAGATATCAGCCGATACGCGCAACATTCGCGTCCAGGCGACGCTGCAGAATCCGGAAGGCATCCTGAAGCCGGGCATGTTCGCGACCACGACCGTCGTGCTGCCGAGCAAACCGGCTGTCATCACCGTGCCGGAAACCGCAGTCGACTACACGCTCTATGGTGACTCGGTTTATCTGATCACCGAGAAGAAGAGCGACGATGGCAAGACCGAACTCTCGGCGGTGCGGACCTTCGTGCGCACTGGCGATCGTCTCGAGGGCCGCGCCGTGATCACGCAAGGCCTGAAGGCCGGCGATCGTGTCGTCGCGGTCGGCCAGCTCAAGCTGCAATCCGGCGCGCTGGTGTCGATCTCGACCGATCCGATCCCGCAGATTCCGGCGAAGCCGCCGCTGAACTGAGACCCGATGGACGGGCCGCGACATGCGGTCCGTCCCGGTTCATCTGAATGATTTTCTCGCATCGTCGCGCGGCCTGTGATGGCCGGCTGATGATGCCGATGACGGAGCGACCGCAATGGTCTTCACGGATATCTTCATCAAGCGCCCGGTGCTGGCGCTGGTCGTCAGCCTGCTGATCCTGCTGATCGGTTTCAAGGCTGCAACCAGCCTGCCGATCCGTCAGTATCCGAAACTGTCGAACACCGTGATCACCGTCACCACGGTATATCCCGGCGCGTCGCCGGACCTGATGCAGGGCTTTATCACCACGCCGATCGAGCAGGCCGTCGCGGCTGCTGAAGGCATCGACTACATGACGTCGGCATCGACGCAGGGCCAGAGCCTGATCTCGGTCTATATCAAGCTCAACGTCGATCCCAATGCCGCGCTGACCGAAGTTCTGTCGAAGGTCAATTCGGTCAAATACCTGATCCCGAAGGAAGCCAACGATCCTGTGATTCTGAAGTCTACCGGATCGACCACGGCGGTGATGTATCTCGGCTTCTCCAGTGAGGAACTGTCCGGTTCGGCGATCTCCGATTATCTGACGCGCGCGGTGCAGCCGATCCTGTCGACGGTCGACGGCGTGGCATCGGCCGAAATTCTCGGCGGTCAGACCTTCGCGATGCGCCTGTGGCTCGATCCGCTCCGCATGCAGGGCCGCGGTGTATCTCCGGATGATGTAGCTGCGGCGATCCGCGCCAACAACTTCCAGGCGGCAGCCGGTCAGACCAAGGGCTATTACATCGTCTCCAATGTGACGGCGAATACCGACCTGCAGAATGTCGACCAATTCAAGCGCATGACGGTGAAAGCCAAGGACGGTGGCTTTGTGCGTATGGAGGATATCGCCACCATCGAGCTTGCCGCGCAGAGTACGGACGCGAGCGTGGCGTTTAGTGGCGAGCGCGCGATCTTTATCGGCGTGCAGTCGACGCCGCTCGGCAATCCGCTCAACATCGTCAAGGGCGTGCGCGCGCTGTTCCCCGAACTTGAGCGCAACCTGCCGCCGTCGCTGAAGATGAAGGTCGCCTACGATTCCACCAAGTTCATCACGTCGTCGATCGAGGAAGTCGAGCACACGCTGATCGAAGCGGTCGGCATCGTGATCGTGGTGATCTTTCTGTTCCTGGCTTCGTTCCGCTCGGTCATCATTCCCGTCGTCACCATTCCGCTGTCGCTGGTTGGCGTCTGCAGCCTCATGCTCATCATGGGCTTCAGCATCAATCTGCTGACCCTGCTGGCGATGGTGCTCGCCATCGGCCTCGTGGTCGACGACGCCATCGTGGTGGTGGAGAACATCCACCGCCATCTGGAGGAGGGCAAATCGCCGGTGCAGGCGTCGCTCGAAGGCGCGCGCGAGATCGTCGGTCCGGTCATCTCCATGACCATCACGCTGGCGGCGGTGTATGCGCCGATCGGCTTCATTGGCGGTTTGACCGGTGCGCTGTTCCGCGAATTCGCCTTCACGCTGGCGGGCTCGGTGATCGTATCCGGCGTTATCGCGCTGACGCTGTCGCCGATGATGTGCTCGGTGCTGTTGAAGCAGGAAGAGCCGGGCTGGTTTGCCAAGAAGGTGGACAAGGTTTTCGGCGCCACCACGCGTTGGTATGGCCGGCAGCTTGATCGCTCGCTGGACTATCGTCCCATCACGGCCATGTTCGCCGTTGTGATCCTCGGTCTCGTCGGCTTCATGTACATGAATACGTCGAAGGAACTGGCGCCCGAGGAAGATCAGGGCATCCTGTTTGCGGTGACCAAGGGGCCGAAATACGCCAATATCGACTACGCGGATTTCTACGGCGATCGCATGGACGAGGCGTTCAAAAAATTTCCGGAAACCGACCTGCGCTTCATCATCAACGGCACCAACGGTCCGAGCAACGGCATCGCCGGCATGCTGTTGAAGCCGTGGGACGAGCGCAAGCGTTCGTCCACACAGCTGAAGCCGCTGGTGCAGGCCGAACTCAGCAAGATCGAGGGTGTCAACGCCTTCGCATTCAACCTTCCCGCGCTGCCGGGCGGTCCTGGCGGTTTGCCGATCCAGATGGTGATCAGCTCGACCAACGGTTTCCAGTCGGTCTATGAGGAGATGGTCAAGTTGAAGGACACCGCGCGCAAGAGCGGCCTGTTCATCGTCAGCGACAGCGATCTCGATTTCAATCAGCCGGTGGTTCGCGTCTCCGTCGATCGTTCCAAGGCCAACGATCTCGGCATCACCATGGCGAGCATCGGCAACACGCTGGCGACGCTGCTGGGCGGCAATTACACCAACCGCTTCAACCTGGAAGGGCGTTCCTATCAGGTGATCCCGCAGGTGCCGCGCGGCATGCGGCTCTCGCAGGATTCGCTGGCGAACTACTATGTGCCGACGACCACGGGCCAGCAGGTGCCGCTGTCGACGCTGGTCAAGGTCGAGACCGGGACCAATCCGAATGCCCTGTCGCACTACAATCAGCTGAACTCGGCGACCTTCCAGGCCGTGCCGATGCCGGGCGTGACGGTGGGGCAGGCGGTCGACTTCCTGGAGGGCGCCGCCAAGCAACTGCCGGCGGGTTTCAACCACGATTATCTCGCGGACAGCCGGCAGTATGTGCAGGAAGGCAACCAGCTCGCGGTGGCTTTCGGTTTCGCGCTGATCATCATTTTCCTGGTTCTGGCGGCGCAGTTCGAAAGTCTGCGCGATCCACTGGTGATCATGATTACGGTGCCGATGGCGATCCTGGGTGCGTTGATTCCGCTGTTCTTCGGTCTGGCGACGATCAACATCTATACCCAGGTGGGTCTGTTGACGCTGGTCGGCCTGATCTCGAAGCACGGCATCCTGATGGTGGAGTTCGCCAACGAACTGCAGCTCAAGGAAGGCCTCGATCGTCGCTCGGCCATCGAGATGGCCGCCCGGGTGCGTCTGCGTCCGATCCTGATGACCACGGCTGCGATGGTCACCGGTCTGCTGCCGTTGCTCACCGCTGCGGGTGCAGGTGCAGCGAGCCGCTTCTCGATCGGCCTCGTGGTCGTCTCCGGCATGATGATCGGCACGCTGTTCACACTGTTCGTGCTGCCCGCGGTGTATGTGGCAATCGCCACCGATCACCGCGCCGGCAAGGAAACGGAACGTGCCAAGCAGATCGCGGAATTCGATCTGGAGCACACGCGGACGGCCTGATCGTATGACGCGGTCTTGAAGCTGAGCTTGCAGGGCCACACGGTTTGAGGTTGGATGGCGGATCGCTTCATGCGATCCGCCATTCGCTTGTGGCGGCCCGGATGCTCCACAGGACCCGCCCCATGACGCGTGATTTTCCGGCCGGCAATTATCGCTACATTCCCGCAGTGTTTCAGTATTCGAGCGGCGTTGCGGCCCATGCGGATTTCGAGATCGAACGCGTTCGCTTCGACAAATGGCTGCCATTGGCCGATGGCTTCGCGCGCATTGCCGATTACATCCTCGCGGCCGATCGACCGCTGACATCTTTCTGCGCCTGCGAACTGCGCTCGCCTGCGGTGGTCGATGAAGCCGGTTTTCGGAAGTTCAACGAGCACTATGTGAAGACGCTTGCGGAATGGGGCATCTTCGACGGGAGCAACAATCCCGTGGCGCGCAGCAATGTCTGCCTCGAAATCGATCCGCCGACCGAACCGTCGTTCTACGCATTCTCGTTCACGCGGCCGGCACTCGGCGCGAAGCCAAGCTTTGTCATTGCCGGTGGCGCTGAAGCGCGTGGCGGACCTGGAACATATCCCGAGCGCATCACGCGCTATCGCGAGACCTCGCCCGACGCGTTTCGCGAGAAAACGCGGATGACCATGAGCAATATGGAAGAGCGCCTCGGCGCCTTCGGCTTCTCATGGAAGGATACGACGGCGACCCAGATCTACACGGTACAGGATTTCCATCCCGTGGTGGCCGATGAACTGATCGAGCGCGGCGCATCACGGCAAGGCATGACCTGGCATTTTGCAAGGCCGCCGGTGGTGGATCTAGAATTCGAGATGGATACGCGGCGCGTGATGCGCGAATTCGTGATCTGACATATCAGGTTGCGTGCGCTGATTTTCTGAGATGCTTGGCGACGATCCGAAGGTCATCGACAAAGTGCGCATATTCGCGCGCCTTGGCATCCTCGTCGGGCAGTCGTAGCAGATATGATGGATGCACGGTCACGAGAACCTGTGTGCCGTCGTCAGCCTCGAAGATCCGGCCGCGCGTCTTGCCGATCGGCGTGATCTTGCCGAGCACGCTTTGCGCGGCTGTCGCGCCCATCGCGACGACGAGTTCTGGTTTCATAGACGCTTTTTCGCGCTCATACCAGGGACGGCACGCCTTGATTTCCGGCGTTGCCGGCTTCTGGTGCAGACGGAATTTTCCACGCGGCACGAATTTGAAGTGCTTCACGGCATTGGTGACATAGACCTTGCCCCTGACAATGCCGGCTTCCTTCAGCGCCTTGTCGAGCATTTGTCCGGCCGGTCCGACGAACGGCTTGCCGGCAAGGTCTTCCTTGTCGCCGGGCTGTTCGCCGACCATCATCACAGAAGCCTGCTGTGGGCCTTCGCCGAACACGGTTTGCGTCGCGTCTTTCCACAAATGACAGGCGCGGCAGTCGGCGGCTTCCTCGCGCAATGCGGCAAGACTTTCCTTCCCGGTATGTTCGGCAATTTCGGGCGCATGTGACTTGACCATCGTCTCCTCCCGACGTTGCGGCTTCTTCGGCACGCTGGCTTCGGCCGCGATCATGTCGCCCGTAACGCGCTCGGCTTCCGCGATCAGCGGCTTGATCAACGCGGCTTCGGGCAAGTTGCGCCAGTATTTCTTCGGCATCTCGTTCTGCATCGCCTTGGTCTTCAACCGTGCCGGGTTGAAGATGTTGGCGTAATAGGCCAGCCACACGTCTTCGAGCCGATCCTTCGTCGGCGCATCCGACTTGCTGACGCCGGGCGTGATCGAAATCGCGTGACCGTCCCAATGCGCGCAGAGATCCGGCGTCAGGATCGACCACGCCATGTCGGCGAAGCGCCGCGCGAAGAACGGAGCGGCGAGTTCGACGATGTGATGTTCGGGCTCGAACCAGGCGACGAAGTGCGACTTCGGCTCACGGTCGATTTCACGAAATCGTACGAAAGCATGCATCTTGTGCTCGTCGCGCCGGACAGCCTTGGCCATCGCCTGCAATTTAGCGACGTCGGAATCAATCGCGACGTGGATCAAATCGGGATTGTCGCGCAGCCGCCACAATAGACGATAGAGCAGGGCGAAGCGTTCGGGATCGCGATACAGGACCGCAGTCTCGGCAAGTTCGACGAATTTGGCCGGCACGTTGAACGTGCCTTTTGCAGCGTCGGATAGCGACGTTGCTGGCGAGGCGGAGAACAATTCAGGCTCGGTGCCTGCAACCTTCCATGTCACATCGCCGGGAGCAATGTCGTTGAGCGCCAGTTTGCGTGCCGCCTTGCGCCAGCCTGCGAAATCGGTGTCGCTCTCCAGCACGATGGTGTGCATCGGATCTCCTGAAATGAAATCCTAAAATCCAAATCCCAATTGGGTTGCCTTCGGTTTGAACCGCTCCGCCAGCTTCGCGCTGTCCAGCAAATTCACGGCGGGGCGATGATCCGGAAGAACGATGAAAGGCAGTGCCTTGTTCCGCGGAATATGCAGCCGGGCTAGGTCGCCGACGCGGATCGACGAAATGCGGCGGGTTTCGATGATGCGCTGCACGGCTTTTGCGCCAAAGCCGGGTACGCGCAGAAGGTCCTCGCGACTGGCGCGATTGACGTCGAGCGGGAAGCGGTCGCGGTGGCGCAGCGCCCAGGCGAGTTTCGGGTCCATGTCCAGCGACAGCATGCCGTGGCTGTCATCGACGATTTCGTCGGCTTCGAAGCCATAGAAGCGCATCAGCCAGTCGGCCTGATACAGCCGATGCTCGCGGATCAGCGGCGGCGCGCGCAGCGGCAGCGAACGGCTCGCATCGGGGATCGGGCTGAAGGCGGAGTAATAGACGCGCTTCAGATTGTAGGATCCGTAGAGATTGGCGGAGGTCCGGATGATGATTGAATCATTGGCGCTGTCGGCGCCGACGATCATCTGCGTGCTCTGGCCGGCCGGCGCAAAACGCGGCCCGACTTTGCCGCGTGACGTCGGCTTCTGTCCTTCGCGGGCTTCGTCGAGTTTCAGCCGCAGGCGTCCCATCGTTCGTCGGATAGCGCGAGCGTCTTTTTCCGGAGCCAGCTTGGCGAGGCTGTCTTCTTCCGGCACCTCTATATTGATCGAGAGCCGGTCGGCATATTTGCCGGCCTCGGTGATCAGCGCATCATCGGCTTCCGGAATGGTCTTGAGGTGAATATAGCCGCGGAAGTGATGCTCCTCGCGCAGTTTTCGCGCGACGGCGACAACCTGTTCCATCGTGTAATCGGCGCTGCGGATGATGCCCGACGAGAGAAACAGTCCCTCGATGTAATTGCGCCGGTAGAAATCCAGCGTCAGTTGCACCACTTCGTCGACGGTGAAGCGGGCGCGCGTCACATTGCTGGAGGCCCGGTTGACGCAATAAAGGCAATCGTAATTGCAGGCATTGGTGAGCAGGATCTTCAGCAGCGAGATGCAGCGGCCGTCCGGCGTATAGGAATGACAGATCCCCATGCCTGCATCGGTCGAGCCGATGCCTTTGCCGTCGCGGGAGTCCCGTTTCTCGGTACCGCTGGACGCACAGGACGCGTCGTATTTCGCGGCATCCGCCAGGATTTCCAGCTTACGCTTCACGTCCATGTTCAAAATCCCTTTAATTTCAAATGCTAAAAAAGTGGCTGATGATCCCGATTGACTCGGCTTGCCATCTTAGCTTTATATTAGAACATATCATGAACAAATGGGCCGGCAACGGGTTCATTAAAAACCCGCCAACGGCAAAACGATTTGAGGAGCGGCGCATGACCGGCGCACGCATGGACACGCTCGCGCAATTGCGCGGCAGTATCGAACGCATTGAGACCCATAGTGATACCTACGCACCGGCTCGCGTGTCGCTCGGTCATACCGAGGCGGACGCGGCGCTGCAGGGCGGGCTTGCGCGCGGTACGATGCATGAGGTCTTCGCCGAAGGCCGTCACAACGCGGCGGCGACGGGCTTTGTCGCCGGCCTTGCGCATCGCGTCTCGGCAAAGAGGCCGCTGCTGTGGATCCGGCAGGATTTCTCCGAACGCGAATGCGGCGCGCTGGCCATGAGCGGCTGGCGCGAGCTCGGTCTCGATCCCCGCTTGCTGGTCACCGTGCGCGCGCCTGATGTCGAGACGGCATTGCGGACCACGGCTGATGCGCTGGCCTGCGATGCGCTGGGCAGCGTCGTGCTGGAGACCTGGGGCGACAGCAAACAGTTCGATCTGGTTGCCAGCCGCAAGCTCACGCTGGCAGCGCGGGGGTCGGGCGTCACGTGTCTGTTGCTGCGGACTGCAGGCGTTCCGGTCTCGAGTACGGCAGAGACGCGCTGGATCATCCGCTCCGCGCATTCGCCGCCATTCCGGCCCTGGCAATCATGGGGCGCGCCAATGCTCGACGTGCAACTGGTTCGAAATCGTCACGGCCCGAACGGGCAATGGATCATGGAATGGAAGTGTGATGAGTGCGTTTTCCGTGACACATCGGCGCATCCTCAGCCTGTGGCTGCCGCGCCTGCCAACCGATCGCATCAAACGTCAGCTCGCGCGCAACGGCGCGCCAGCTAATCTGCAAGCAAGTATTGTCGTCGCCAAGCAAAGCAATGCGCTGCAGATCTCCGCGCTGGACGATGCCGCGGCGAAGCTCGGCCTTGAATCAGGTCTGCCGCTCGCCAATGCCCGTGCGGTCTGTCCGGACATTCAGGTGTTCGATGCTGATCCTGTCGCCGATACGCAGGTGCTGACCGACATTGCCGATTGGTGCGACCGCTTCACGCCACTGGTGGCGCTGGATCTGCCGCATGGCCTGTTTCTCGACATCACCGGCTGTGCCCATCTGTTCGGTGGCGAGGCCGCACTGATGGAGCAGCTCTGCGCGGCGCTGTTGCGGCAGGGTTTTATTGTCAGTGCAGCGATTGCGGCGACATCGACATGCGCGCGCACGCTCAGTCGATATGCACATGGCCGGATCATCGTCGCGGGCGAGGAGGCCAAGGCAGTGACGCCGCTGCCGCTGTTCACGCTGGGCGCCGATGAGGCGATCATCCGTGGATTGCGCCGCGCCGGCTTGAAGACCATCGGCGATGTCGCCTCGCGGTCGCGCCCTGAAATCACTGCGCGCTTCGGCGCGGAATTCACGACACTGCTGGAACAGGCGCTGGGGCACAGCGATGCGCCGATTTCTCCGCGTAAACCGCTGCCGGATTATATCGTCGAGCAACGCTTCGCCGAACCGATCGCCACCGATGGTGTAATATCCATCACGCTGGCCAATCTGGCGCGCACGCTGATCGATGCGATGGGCAGGCAGGGCAAGGGCGCGCGGCGGCTGGAAGCTGCGTTCTTTCGCACCGACGGCGCGGTGCGGGTGATCGCCGCGGAAACCGGCCTGCCGGTGACCAAAGGGGAGGTGATCGACCGGTTGTTTCGCGAGCGGCTAGACGCGATTGCAGATCCACTCGATCCCGGCTTCGGTTTCGATATGATCCGCCTATCAGCTAGCCGCACGGAAATCGTCGTGCAGCAGCAGCGCGACCTCGATGCCAATGTTCACGCCAATGACGAACTGGCCCATCTGATCGACCGTATCGCCGCGCGGATTGGTCCTCGACGTGTGTTGGTTTATCTGCCTGTCGAGAGCCACATTCCCGAACGCGCGATGCTGGCGGTGCCGGCACAGCATCATCTGGCTGCCGTCATGCAGGCAGTATGGCCAGTGCGTGAAGACGAACCGCCGTTGCGGCCGTTACGGTTGTTCGAGCAGCCCGAACTGATCGACGTCCCGCTTGCGGAGTTTCCAGACAAGCCGCCTAAGAAATTCACCTGGCGACGGGTGTCTCATAACGTCGTTCATGTGGAAGGCCCGGAGCGTGTGTCGATGGAGTGGTGGCGCGCGCAGGAGGCGATGCCGACGCGCGATTACTTTCGCGTTGAGGATGAGGCAGGGCAACGGTTTTGGCTGTTCCGCGACGGACTTTATGGTGAGATCAAAGATGCGGACGATCAAGCCGTTTCGCCGCAATGGTTCGTGCATGGGCTGTTCGCATGAGCACGGGCGGCGCCGGCGCGCCTGATTATGCCGAGATTGGTGTCACCAGCAATTTCTCGTTCCTGCGCGGTGCGTCGCATCCGCAGAACTATGTGCATCAGGCCAGTAACGAGCGACTTTATGCCATCGGGATTGCCGATCAAAACACCATGGCCGGTGTGGTGCGCGCCTTTGCCGAACTGGATCACAAGGATCTTGTCTACAAACCGAAGCTGCTGATCGGCACACGGTTGGTCTTCAACGACGGCACGCCGGACATCCTTGCCTATCCGTGCGACCGCGCTGCCTATGGCAGACTGTGCCGGTTGCTCAGCATGGGCAAGCTGCGCGGCAACAAGGGTGAATGCCTGCTTCAGCTCGGGGATCTCGGGGAGCTCAGCGAAGGGCTATTGCTTGTGCTGATGTCGACCTATCGCATCGACAGCAGTCTTGTCCTGCGCACGTTTGACGCCCTGTCTCGATTTTCGACAGGTGGCGTCTGGCTCGGCGCCAGTCCGTTTCATCGCGGGGATGACAAGCGTCGTCTGGCAAAGCTGCAGCGCATTGCATCCACTGCGCGCGTGCCCCTGATTGCTACCAATGATGTGCTCTATCACACGCCAGAGCGCCGTATCCTGCAGGACGTGGTCAGTTGCATCCGCGAAAAGACCACCATCGAGCAGGCCGGCCGCGTGCTGGAAATGAATGCCGAGAGGCATCTCAAGCCGGCTGCTGAAATGGTGCGGCTGTTTCGCGATTATCCGGATGCGATCCGGGAGACCATCCGTTTTGCCGATCGCATCACGTTTTCACTGAACCAACTCCAATACCAATATCCCGACGAACCGGTCCCGCCGGGAAAAACCGCGCAGCAGCATCTCGCGGATCTGACCTGGGAGGGATATGCCCGGCATTTCCCGAATAGTGTCGATGAGACGCTCGAAGCCACCTTACGCAAGGAGCTCGCGCTCATCGCCGAGCTCGGCTATGCGCATTACTTCCTGACCGTCCACGATATCGTTCGCTATGCGCGCAGCCAGAACATTCTGTGTCAGGGGCGGGGATCAGCGGCAAACTCGGCGGTCTGCTACATGCTCGATATCACCTCGGTCAATCCCGCCGAGGTCGACCTTTTGTTCGAGCGCTTCATCTCCAAGGAGCGGCTTGAGCCGCCGGACATCGACGTCGATTTCGAACACGTCCGGCGCGAGGAGGTGATGCAGTATGTCTACAAAAGATATGGCCGTCATCGCGCGGCAATCATCGCCACCGTCATCCACTACCGGCCGCGCTCGGCGATCCGCGATGTCGGCAAGGCGCTGGGATTGACCGAGGACGTCACCTCGGCATTGGCCGATACTGTCTGGGGCAGCTGGGGCAAGGGCCTCAACGAGATGCAGGTCAAGCAGGCCGGCCTCGATCCGTCCAATCCGATGATCGTGCGCGCTGTCGAGCTTGCCGCCGAGCTGATCGAATTCCCGCGCCACCTGTCGCAGCATGTGGGCGGCTATGTGCTGACGCAGGATCGGCTCGACACCTATGTGCCGATCGGGAATGCGGCGATGGACGAACGCACCTTCATCGAATGGGACAAGGACGACGTCGACACGATGAAGATGATGAAGGTCGATGTGCTCGCACTGGGCATGCTGACCTGCATCCGGAAGTGTTTGGATCTGGTCGCGGACCACAAAGGGAAGCGCTACGGCCTCAAAGACATCAAATCGAAGGATGACGATCCGGTCTACAGAATGCTTCAGCGTGGCGAATCCCTCGGCGTGTTTCAGGTCGAAAGTCGCGCGCAGATGAATATGTTGCCGCGCCTGAAACCACGCACCTTCTACGATCTCGTCATCGAAGTCGCGATTGTTCGCCCGGGCCCGATCCAGGGCAACATGGTGCATCCCTATCTCAAGCGGCGAGCGATGAACCCTGATGATATCGAATATCCATTTCCGAAGGGGGGCAACAAGGACGAACTGAAGAATGTCCTGCATAAGACCCTTGGCGTGCCGCTGTTTCAGGAACAGGCGATGCGCATTGCCATCCAAGCGGCACATTTTACTTCAGAAGAGGCCAATGGTCTGCGCCGCGCCATGGCGACGTTCCGCAATGTCGGTACCATGCATACGTTCGAGGCGAAGATGGTCGGCAAGATGGTCGACCGCGGCTACGATCCGGTATTTTCCCAGAGCTGCTTCGATCAGATCAAAGGTTTTGGCAGCTACGGTTTTCCGGAGAGCCATGCGGCTAGCTTTGCGCAACTTGTCTATGTCTCGTCATGGCTGAAACATTATCATCCGGATGCATTCTGCTGCGGACTGTTGAACTCTCAGCCGATGGGGTTTTATGCACCTTCGCAGATCGTGCGTGATGCGCGCGACAACGGCGTCGATGTGCGCGAGATCGACGTGTCCTTCAGCCATTCGCAGAATACTCTGGAAGAACGAAGCAGAAATCATTGCGCTGTTCGCCTTGGCTTTCGCCAGATCGATGGATTCAAATGGGCTGATCCTGATGAGGAGAGAGAAAGGAAGGAAAAAGGAAAATCTGCCGTTGAGGATTGGGGCCAGCGCATCGTCGCTGCGCGCGAGCGCGGTCCTTTCACCTCGCTGGAAGATTTCGCCCGCGACACCGCCCTTCCGAAGCGCGCGCTGATCATGCTCGCCGAGGCCGATGCATTTCGCTCCATCGGCCTGGATCGCCGTGCAGCATTATGGGCGGTGAGGCGCTTGCCGGATGACGTGCCGCTACCGCTGTTCGAGATTGCGAGTGCCCGCGAACAGCCGGACGAACATGCGGCACCGCTGCCGCAGATGCCTTTGCCCGAACAGGTGGTCGCCGATTATCAGACTATCCGTCTGTCCCTGAAGGGCCATCCGATGGAGTTCCTGCGCGCGCGTTTCACGCGGGAAAAAGTGGTGACCTGCGCGAGCATTGTGGATGCCAATGACAGACGGCGCGTGCGCTGTGCCGGCGTCGTGCTGGTGCGGCAGCGGCCGGGCAGCGCCAATGGCGTGGTGTTCATGACGCTGGAAGACGAGACCGGTATCGCCAATATCGTGGTCTGGCCGAAGGTGATGGAGCAGTTTCGTAGGGAAGTCATGGGTTCCAGGCTGATCTTGGTCGAGGGGCGCATCCAGAGCAGTCCGGAGAAGGTCGTGCATCTGGTTGCCGAACGGCTGATCGATCGCTCGGACGATCTGAGGTATCTTGGCAACGATGCGCTAGGCGAACCCCGACAAATGCTGTCGGGTCCGGAGCCGATCAATGACGATCGTCGCGAGCATCCCGACAGTCCCGTGCAACGCATACGCCATCCGCGCAATGTACGGATCCTGCCGCGTTCGCGGGATTTCCATTAAGCGTCGTTCAGCAACCATTCAGCGGCTGTTACCTATTCAGGTGATGCACCGACTGGCGGGCCGCCGGGTGGCCGGTGCAGGAAGGTGATGGTGGCATAGGCGCCGATCCATGAGCCGACGGCGGCGAAACCCACATACATCCAGTTTTCGGTATAGCTGATGACGGCATAGGACGAGAGTACATACCAAACGCTGCTCCAGGTGGCCGCAGGTACGCGCCGACGGGCCACCACCGCAGAGGTGAACATCACATAGACCGCGTCGGTGGCAGCCGTGGCCAGCACCACGGCGCCGGCAGTCAATGGATCGATGGTGGCCATGGTCTCTCTCTCCATGTTTGTACAAGATGATGCGATGACGAATGTGGTCACCTGGAAGCGTGAGCTGAATCGGTGTCGTGGGAAAGGGGGGCGTTGATGTACGGCATTCGTGAACTGCTCGGCGACCTTTGGAGGGAGGTTGGCGGTGACATTGCGGCGCTCCAGCGTGTCGCGCTGACCGGCAATGAGCCGCAATTGCCGTCGTCATTCCATGTCGGTGCAGCCGCTCAGGTCAGCATCGCTGCGGCCGGAATGGCGGCTGCCGAAATCTGGCGGCTACGCAGCGGCCAGACGCAGACTGTCTCGGTCGACATGCGCCACGCCATCGTCGAATGCCGCAGCGAGCGCTACCTGCGTTGCGACGGCAATCCGCCGCCGCCCGCCTGGGATGCGATCGCCGGTGTCTACAAGACCGGCGACGGCAAATTCGTCCGGCTCCATACCAATTTTCCGCATCATCGCGATGCTGTCTGTCAGGTGCTGTCCTGTGCGCCGGAACGCGAAGCCGTCCAAGCCGCGTTGATGCAATGGAGCGGTGAAGCCTTCGAGACTGCAGCTTATGCGGCCGGCGGTGTCGTGGCGCTGATGCGTTCCCGTGACGAATGGATGGCGCTGCCGCAGGCGAAAGCCGTTGCCGAATTGCCGCTGGTCGAGATCACCCGGATCGGCGACGCCGAACCCAAGCCATGGCCGATCGGCGCTCGGCCGCTCGCGGGGCTGCGCGTACTCGATCTCTCACGCGTCATCGCCGGGCCCGTCGCTGGTCGTACGCTTGCGGCCCATGGCGCGGATGTGATGCTGGTCTCCAGTCCTGATCTGCCGGCGATCCCGTGGCTCACCATCGATACCGGCCGCGGCAAGCTCTCGAGCTTCGTGGATCTCCAGAACGAGCAGGGGCGCGACACCTTGCGAGGATTGCTCGCGCAAGCGGATATCTTCTCGCAAGGCTACCGCCCGCAATCGCTCGCGGCACTCGGCTTCTCTCCAGAGGAGGCGGCCCGTGTCAGTCCCGGTATCGTCTATGTCTCGCTCTCCGCCTATGGCCGTTCCGGGCCGTGGGCCGGGCGCCGCGGCTTCGACTCCCTCGTCCAATGCGCGACCGGCTTCAATCATGCCGAAGGGCAGGCGGCGGGCGTCGACGGGCCGAAGGAATTGCCGGCCCAGATGCTCGATCACGCCACCGGCTACTTAATGGCCTTCGGCGCCATGATCGCACGCGCACGCCAGGCGCGTGAAGGCGGTAACTGGCACGTCCAGGTCTCTCTTGCCCGCACCGGTCAGTGGCTGTGGGACATGGGGCGGCTGCCCGATGGCTTGGCAGTCGCGGATCTGACGGGGGAGACAGTGAAGGAGTTTACCGAGGATATGCCGTCCGGCTTCGGCCAGTTGTCGGCGGTCCGTCATGCAGCCGTGTTATCGCGAACCCCGGCATCGTGGGCGCGTCCGGCCATGCCCCTAGCCAGCCATCCGGCGGTATGGCCGTCCGGCAATTGAAGCCCATTCGCAGGATTTCAGAATTTTAACGAAGATTCGTAAGTGCACATGCGTTTTTAGATTGTCTGAACGCCCAGATGCGCACTATTAGCGCGTGAATGGGACAAATCGCCGCGGAATAAGTGCGTTTCCTATCAAGGACTGGACAGTGACGAATTTAGATCAACGATCTCAGCTGTTTAGCGGAAAGCGCCTGATTGCGGGCGGTTGCATTGCTGCCATGCTGGTCGCCGCAGGTATCGGCTACGTGCGGCTGTCCACCCCGTCGAAGGGGCATTCCGACGTTTCGAGCCAGTCGCGGAAGAACCCGCAGCGCTATGCGACCTCGCCGTCGGAATGGGCGAGCCTGACCATCGAGCCGGTCACCGTGCGTGCCTTCCGCGCCGAACACGTCACCGAGGGCAAGATTGCCGTCGATGAGGACCGTTCGACCCCGATCTTCTCACCCTATGCCGGCCGCGTCACCAAGCTGCTCGCCAAACCAGGCGATCACGTCGAAAAGGGCCAGCCGCTCTTTGTGATCGAAGCGGCCGACACCGTCGGCGCTCAGAACGATTTCGTTGCCGCGACCACGGCTCTCAACAAGGCGAAGTCGCAATTCGACCTCGCACAGATCCAGGACAAGCGCGCCCGCGACCTGTTCGAAGGCAAAGCTGTGCCGCTGAAAGACTATCAGCAGAGCCAGGCCACGCTGCTGCAGGCACAGAACGATCTGCGTACTGCCGACACGGCACTTGAAGCCGCACGCAATCGCCTGCGCATTCTCGGCCTCTCGGAAGACGCGATCACGGCCTTCCAGGAGAAGGGCCGCATCAATCCGGAAACGACGATCTATGCGCCGCTCGCGGGCACTGTAGTTCAGCGCAAGATCGGCCCCGGCCAGTATATCAGCGCGGGCGCTGCCGACCCGGTCTTCGTGATCGGCGATCTCTCATCAGTGTGGCTCACGGCTTTCGTGCGTGAGACCGAAGCTGCTGCCGTGCAGATCGGTCAGGAAATGAGCTTCACCGCACTCGCGCTGCCGGGCCGCGTGCTCTCTGGCCGCATCAGCTATGTCGCGACTGCGCTCGATCCCGCAACGCGCCGTCTGCTGGTACGCGCCACGCTGGACAACAGCAACGGTCTGCTGAAGCCCGAAATGTTCACCACTGTGACGATCTACGCGCCTGGCGACCAGCCGACGATCGGCGTGCCGAAAACGGCGCTGATCTATGAAGGCGATCAGGTCCGCGTCTGGGTCGCGCATGACGACAAGACCATCGAGCTGCGCACGATCAAGACCGGTATGACCAACGGCAATCTCGTCGAGGTCCATGGCAACCTGAAAGCCGGCGAACGCATCGTCACCAAAGGCAGCCTGTTCATTGATCGCGCGGCCTCCGCCAGCTAACTCCCAGCTTCGGCTCTTCTGAAAGGTCCGATCTGGATGGATCGTCTTGTTGCCCTGGCCGTCGACCGTCGCTTCCTGATGGTGGCGATGTTCGCCATCGTTTTCATCGGTGGCCTGTTCGCCTTCAACCAGCTGAATATCGAGGCCTATCCCGATCCGACTCCGCCGATGGTCGATATCGTCACGCAGAGCAACGGCCTGTCGGCGGAGGAAATCGAACGCTACATCACGATTCCGATCGAAGCGCAGGTCGCCGGCATCAAGAACCTCAAAACGATCCGCACCATCTCGCTCTACGGTCTCTCCGACGTCAAATTGCAGTTTTCGTTCGACTACACCTATGACGAAGCGTTGCAGCAGGTGCTGAACCGGTTGTCGCAGCTCGGGACCTTGCCGGGCAATGCACAGCCGACGATATCGCCGATCTCCGCGGTGGGTGAAATCTTCCGTTATCGTCTGGTGGGACCGCCGAACTACAGCGTACTCGATCTCAAGACCCTGCAGGACTGGGTGATGCAGCGCCGCTTTCGTGCGGTGCCTGGCGTCATCGACGTCATTGGTTGGGGTGGCAAAACCAAAACCTATGAAATCCAGGTCGACTTCAGCAAGCTCGTTGCCTATGGCTTGACGCTGCCGCAACTGCTGACCGCCGTCGGCAATGCCAATATCAATGTCGGCGGCAACACCGTGAATATTGGCCCTCAATCGGCCGTGGTTCGCGGTGTCGGCCTCATTCGGTCGATCGACGATCTGTCCAATACGATGATCTCCCAGACCAACGGCAATCCGGTTCTGGTCAAGGACGTGGCCACGGTGTCGGTCGGCGAGAAGCCGCGCCTCGGCATTGCCGGTCTCAATCAGGAGGACGATATCGTCCAAGGCATCGTACTGATGCGCCGCGGCGAGAAGAGTTCGCCGACCATCGCGCGTGTCGAACAGCTGGTGCAGCAGATCAATCGCGGAGGCATCCTGCCGCCCGGCGTGCGGATCGAACGCATCTATGACCGCAAGGACCTGATCGACACCACCACGCATACGGTGCTGCACAACATGGTCGTCGGCATCCTGCTGATCGTGCTGCTGCAGTGGATGTTCCTCGGCAACCTGCGCAGCGCGCTGATCGTCGGCGCCACCATTCCATTCGCCTTGTTTTTCGCTGTCATCATTCTGGTGCTACGCGGCGAATCTGCCAACCTGCTATCGGTGGGCGCCATCGATTTCGGCCTGATCGTCGATGGTACGGTCATCATGGTAGAGGCCATCTTCAGACGGCTGACCCAGACAACGGAGCTTTCCGAAGCAGAGCGTAGCCACATCTCGCCCGAGACCATCATGGGCATGAAGAAGCATGGTATCCTGAGCGCATCCGCTGACGTGTCGCGCTCGATCTTCTTTGCCGCCGCGATCATCATCGCCGCATTCCTGCCGCTGTTCACACTGTCCGGCGTTGAAGGCAATATCTTTGGACCGATGGCGCGGACCTATGCTTATGCGCTGGCCGGTGGCCTGATCGCGACATTCACCGTCACGCCTGCGCTGAGCGCGATCATTCTGCCGGCGCACGTCCACGAGACCGAAACATGGATCATGCGCCAGCTGCATCGCCTCTATATGCCGGTGCTGCACTGGGCGGTCGCCAGCCGAAAGATCGTACTGGGCATTGCGATCGGTCTCGTCGTGGTGACCTTCTTCATGGCACGTTTCCTCGGCCTGGAATTCCTGCCGAAGCTGGAAGAGGGCAATCTCTGGATTCGCGCCACGCTGCCGCCGACGATCTCGCTGCAGGAGGGCAATACTTACGTCAATGAGATGCGCAGGCTGATCCGCCAGCAGCCCGAGGTAGAATCCGTCGTCTCGCAACATGGCCGTCCCGATGACGGCACCGACGCGGCCGGCTTGTTCAACGCGGAATTCTTCGCCCCGCTGAAGCCTGCCTCCGAATGGCCGGCGCCGCAGGACAAGGATGCGCTGACGGCGCGCCTGCTCAAGGAACTGCAGACGAAATTTCCCGGCGTCGAGTTCAATTTCTCGCAATATCTGCAGGACAACGTCTCCGAGGCCGTCTCCGGCGTGAAGGGCGAGAACTCGATCAAGCTCTACGGCAACGATCTGGATGCACTCACCAAGACCGCTAACGAGATCAAAGCCGTACTGTCGACAGTGCAGGGCGTGACGGATCTCGCCGTGTTCACATCGTTGGGGCAGCCGACCATCCAGATCGACGTCGACCGCGCCAAGGCTGCGCGCTACGGATTGTCGCCCGGCGATATCAACGCCACCATCAAGGTCGCCATCGGCGGCGACTCCGCGGGCGATCTCTATGAGCCCGGCAGCGATCGGCATTTCCCGATCACGGTGCGGCTGGCGCCGGAATATCGCCGTAGCGCTGAGGCGATCCAGAATTTGCGCATCGGCGCACCCGGTCCGAACGGCACGATCGCGCAGATCCCGCTAAGTGAGGTGGCATCGATCAATCTCGTCTCGGGTGCGGCCTATATCTACCGCGAGAATCAGGAGCGTTATCTGCCGATCAAGTTCTCGGTACGCGAACGCGATCTCGGCAGCGCCATTCAGGAAGCGCAGGACAAGGTCGCCGCGCAGGTTCAGCTGCCACCTGGCTCGCGGACCGAATGGGTCGGCGAGTTCGGCAATCTTCAGGACGCTATCGCACGGCTTTCCATCGTCGTGCCGATCAGTCTCGCTCTGATCGGCGTGTTGCTCTGGTTCAACTTTGGCTCGATGGCCGACACGTTGCTGGCCATGAGCGTGATCCCCATGGCGATCTTCGGCGGCGTGCTCGGCCTGTTGATCACCGGCATTCCGTTCAGCGTATCGGCTGCGATCGGCTTCATCGCACTGTTCGGTATCGCCGTCATGGACGGCATCCTGATCCTGTCGCAATACAATCAACTGATCGATGAGGGCTATGAGCGGATCAAGGCGGTAATCCGCACCGGCGAGTTGCAATTGCGCCCGGTACTCATGACCTGCATTGTGGCGGGTATCGGCCTGCTGCCGGCAGCACTGTCGGAGGGCATCGGTTCGCAGGTCCAGAAGCCGCTCGCGGTGGTGGTGGTCACGGGTATGATGCTGGCGCCATTGGTAATCCTGATCACCCTTCCGGTGCTGATCTCGTTCTTCTCGCGCCGGACGCGTTAGGCCGGTCATGCGAGTGCCGAAGACATCAATCCCGGCAACGGCATTCCGCTGCCGCGTGCACTGATCGCCTCGGCATTCCGTTCGTCTTCGCGACGGGCTTTGGCAAGATCAGTCTGATTCCATCGGTGATGGGCGATGCGCCGATCGTCCGCAAGCCTTATGATTTCGCGTCACTGGTCACCGTGCTGACCGGTGACGTGGCCAAGAAAGGCCAGGGCAGCCCTGACGCTGGAGCTGTGGTCATTGTCCCGATGGCGTGCGCAAGCCGTGCCAGGCGTCACGTACCTGATGGTAGTGAACTTCGGGCAGATAGTCGGGCGTATTCAGCCCGAGAGTCTTCACATCCAGCCTACCGATTGCGCTAAGCAGCGAATAGGATGCGATGACCCGATCTCGTTGCGCGCCGATCAGGCGCGCTTTTGCCTGCACGAGATCCTGCTGCGCGTTCAGGACGTCGACGGTGGTGCGCTGACCGCCCTGGGCCTCGCGCTGAACGCCCTGCAGGGCAACACCTGCGGCGCGGACTTCAGACTCGGCCGCGCTGACAGCGGTCCTGGCGCCTTCGTTTGATACCCATGCACCGATAGCCGCGGTGCGCGCCTGATTGCGGACTTGCTCCAGGACCAGCCTACTGACCGATGACAGTTCTTTGGCCTGGCGCGTCTGCGCAGCACCGAGGCCGCCGTCATAGATCGGCGCAGTCAATTGGCCGACGATCGAAGCCTGGTCAGTCCCAAAGGTTCCGAGCGTCGGATCCGACTGGCTTGATTTGCTGGCGCTGCCCTGCAGCGTGAGCGTGGGCAGCAGACTGCTCTCCGCCACCTTGATCGTGGTAGTCGCGACGTCGACGTCGTAGCCGGCGGCCAGCACTGCCGGATGTGCTTTGAAGGCCTGGTTGACGGCATCGTCCTTATTGCGCGGGAGCAAACGATCCATCGGTTCGGCCGGGCTGAGCCGCGACGGGGACATGCCGATCACCTGCGCATAGGTCGCCTGGCTGATGGCGAAATTGACCTCGGCAGCATTGAGATCGGCCTGACCGCGGGCCAGACGCGCTTCGGCCTGTGACGTATCGGTAGGGGTGACGTCGCCTGCATTGAGCCGCTTCTGGGCAATCCCGAGTGTCTCGCGGAGTGAGGTGACGTTGGCGCGCTGGGCCTCGACCAGCGATTGGTTGGCGAGGACATTGGTATAGGCAACGACCGCGTCGAGCAGCACGCCTTGGCCGACATTGCGTAGCGCTTCGCGGCCGGACTGCACCTGCAATTCCGCGACGCGGACGCTATTGGCTGTCTTGTTTCCGTTATAAAGCGTTTGAGTGACGGTAACACCGATGGTCCATGGCTTCAGCGTTGCGCCCTGGATGGTGTTATCCACCAGCAGGTTACGCACGGCCTGAAGGCCATAGCTCAGCGTGGCGGCGACCTGTGGCCGATAGCCGGCCATCGCCTGTGGGACATTCTCATCAGTCGCGCGCTGGCGGGCCCGTTCGCCGTTCAGCTGCGGATTGGATTGATAGGCCTTGGCAAGGGCTTCCGACACCGTTTCAGCACGCGCATCGCCCGCAGCGAAAATGCCATAGCCGGTGAGGCTCAAGGCCATGCCTGTCCGAAGCGCACGCCTTGCGGCGAGGCCAAATTTGCCGTGATGACGACCCATGTTATCCCAAAGCAGTCTTCGGACGTCCGGCCCGCTGACGTCCTCGTATGTTTAGATGGCGTTGCCTTTGCAGGCAAACCATCCGATGAAGAACCTCCGGGCTTTTGCGCTTTCCCCACAGGGCATTTGGCTGCCCCGATTTGCTTGATTGATCAGGACCATAAGGTGGATCGCGTGTTCCGTGAATGCGACGAATAAACCCGGCTTCACACGGCCGCGTGTGTTGCATGTCGGGCACATTTCTGAATAACCGTGCGCAGTGGTAACTTTGTCCGGCCTCGCTGCGCGATTGCGTTGAGACGCCGCCGATCCCGTTCCTGCCGGAATGCCCATGCCCAAGATTTTCACCGATCCCGACGCCATCGCCGATGACATCATTCGCGACGTCGGGACCACGCTGGTGGTCGGATTGCCGCTGGGGCTGGGCAAGGCAAACCACATCATCAATGCGCTCTATCAGCGCGCGCTGGACGATCGCAGCATCAACCTGACTTTCTTCTCCGCGCTGACCCTGGAGAAGCCGAAGCCATCCGGCGAGCTGGAGAAGCGCTTCATCAGTCCAGTGATCGAGCGGCTGTTCGGTGGCTATCCCGATCTCGCTTACGCGACGGCGCTCCACAAAAGCGAGCTTCCGCCGAACATTCAGGTCAACGAATTCTTCTTCCTCGCGGGAAAGTGGCTGCGGGTCGCCGATGCGCAGCAGCATTATATCTCGGCCAACTACACCCATGCTTCATCCTATCTTCTGACGCGCGGCCTCAACGTCATCACGCAACTCGTGGCCAAGCGCGTGGTCGATGGCGTCGCGCGCTATAGTTTGAGCTGCAACACCGACACGACACTGGATCTGATGCGTGCTCGCGCGGAGAGGCGGGTGTCGTTCAGGCTGATCGGGCAGGTCAATTCGGAGCTGCCGTTCATGCCAGGTGTGGGCGATCTCGCCGCCGATGAATTCCATGCGGTGCTTGAAAGTCCTGAGACTGATTTCCCGCTGTTCGCGCCGCCGAACGAGCCGATCAGCGACACCAAATATGCGATCGGCCTGCATGCGGCGAGCCTGGTGCGCGATGGTGGCACGTTGCAGATCGGAATCGGTCAGGTCGGCGATGCCCTGGCGCAGGGGCTGATTGTGCGTCATCGCGACAACGCAGCATTTCAGGGCGTCATGCAGCGGCTAACGCCGGCTGCACCGCCCAGGGAGACCGCACCGTTCACACGTGGACTCTATGGTGTCAGCGAAATGCTGTTCGAGGCGTTTCTGGGCCTGATCGATGCCGGCATCCTGAAGCGCGACGTCGACGGCGCGATCGTGCATGGCGCGTTCTTCCTCGGGCCGAAGTCATTCTATCGGGCACTGCGCGACATGACGCCGGAGCAACTTGCGCATATCCAGATGATGCCGGTGTCATTCACCAACCAGCTCTACGGCGATGAAGAGATCAAGCGGCGCGCCCGTGTCGATGCGCGCTTCGTCAACAATACGATGATGGTAACGCTGATGGGCGCCGCGATTTCCGACGGCCTCGACAATGGCCAGGTCGTCAGTGGTGTGGGCGGTCAATACAATTTCGTGGCGCAGGCCTTTGCGCTTGACGGTGCACGCTCGATCCTGACTCTCGACGCAACGCGTGCCGGCAAAAAGCCCGTCTCCAATATTCGCTGGAACTACGGTCACACCACGATCCCGCGACACCTACGCGATATCATCGTGACGGAGTATGGTGTCGCCGATCTGCGCGGAAGATCGGACGCTGACGTGATCGCCGCAATGCTGCAAGTGTCCGACTCTCGTTTTCAACCGGAGCTCATGCGGCAAGCCAAGAACAACGGTAAACTTCCGAAGACCTACGAGATTCCTGCGGCGTATCGCGATAACACACCGGCGCGGATTTCCACTGCGCTGAAGCCCGCACGTGACGCAGGCCTGCTGCCGACATTTCCGTTCGGCAGCGATTTCACTGAGATCGAGCAGCGCCTGATTCCGGCGCTGCAGATCCTGAGTGCCGCCTCGGCGTCGCCGCTGAGCTTGGCCGGCTTGTTCTGGGAGGGCGTCACGCATAGGCTGAGCGCATCCGATGAAGCGGCGCTTGCGCGGCTCGGGCTCGATCATCCGGCCACATTGGCCGAACGCGCATATCGTGCGCTGGTATCCGCCGCGCTCGCGCGCAGCGGCCCGGCCTAGCGGTTCTTGTTGACCGGCTTCCGCTTCTCGATGAACGCGGCCATACCTTCGGAGCGATCCTCCAGCGCGAAGGTTGCGTGAAACAGATCGCGCTCGACCTTGAGGCCTTCGGTCAGCGGGGTTTCGAAGGCGCGATTTACGGCGTTCTTCGCCATCGTCGCCACCGGGCGTGACATGGCGGCGATCTTCTCTGCCATGGCGATGGCCTCTTCCATCAGCTTGTCGGCCGGGACAATGCGGCTGACGAGACCGGAGCGTTCGGCTTCCGCCGCGTCCATCATGCGGCCTGTGAGACAGAGGTCCATCGCCTTCGATTTGCCGATGGCGCGGGTGAGGCGCTGGGTGCCGCCGATGCCGGGAATGGTGCCGAGCGTGATTTCCGGCTGGCCGAACTTCGCGGTGTCCGCTGCGATCATGATGTCGCACATCATCGCAAGCTCGCAGCCGCCTCCAAGCGCATAGCCTGAGACGGCGGCAATGGTCGGCTTGGTGCAGGTGGCCACACGGTCGCCGCCGATCGCGGTGAAATCACTGGAGAACATGTCGATGAAGCTCTTCGGCTGCATTTCCTTGATATCCGCTCCGGCGGCAAATGCCTTCTCGCTACCGGTTACGATGATGCAGCCCACGGCGGTGTCGGCTTCTAGCTCGTCGATGGCGATCTTGATTTCGCCGAACACGCCGAAAGAAAGCGCGTTGAGCATCTTCGGGCGGTTCAGCGTGATGATGCCGACCGCGCCCTTGCGCTCAACGATGAGGTGTTCGTAGCTGCTCATGTTCCATCCCGCGAATTTTTGTTGAAGCGGCCAGGATCGGCGGCCCCGCACAATTTGCCCGCTCGGGGGATGGGGTTCAAGCTATAAACATGCGGGCCGCAGAGGCCATGGTGAGCAGGCCGCCGAAGGCGATGAAGATCTTACCGACAAGGGAGGTCTTGTCCCAGGTCGTGCTGTTCTCTCTGGTGACTTCCGGTGCCGGCGTATCGATGGTGGCCTTTGCGAGCGTCAGCGGCGGCTTGTCGTCGCTGATGGCACGATCGAGCTCGTTGAGCTGGTCAGCGGCAACGAGCTGCGCATTGCTCGCGCTGGAATCCGGCGTCGTCGTTGCGGGCTGTTCCTGCTGGTCGCCGATTTGGCCAAACGCGCCGCCGGCCTGCGATGCCATATTGTAAGTGTTGGTTGCGGTCGTCTCGGACGGCCATTGTGCATTGGCATTGGCGAGCGATGCCGGGATAGCTGCGGCGCCGTGCTCCGGCTTGGCGTCTTCCGCCTTGGCGGTGTCGTCCTCTGCCGGTTTTCTCGCCCCCTTGGTTGCCTGCCGGTCCGACTTGCGCGATTTTACTTCGGTCTTGCGGGCGCTGCGGTGCTTGGCAGTCTTGGTCGGCTCTGCGGATGTGTCTGTAGCGCTGCCGACTGTTGCGGCAGGCCCGGATGCCGACGTGTCGTTTTCGGTCGCGTGAAGCGGTACCGATGTGCAGATCCACAATCCGGCTGCGATGGCCAATGCCGCACGCCCGCTGGCTCTGATGTTCATGAGAAATCTCCCCAAAATACCCGCCCCCAATAGCCGCAAGGGAAACTGCGCAGGTGTTCACACCGGGGCAAAAAAATGGAATCTTCGGACGAGTCCGGCAAAAACGGGGCATGAACACCGCCGCAGTCATCGTCTCCACAGACGTCAGCAAAAATCTGCGTTTGAAATCAAGGCGACGGATGCCACTCTGACGGTTCGGTGCTATGAGCCGAATGGCTTTGAAATCTTCGGCTCCGGATTGGGACGCAGGTGAGGGCTTCACGGTTCCGTGATTTTTCTCGCAGCCGGCGTAACAAATTGAACTATCCGCCGAATTGGCTTTAGGAGCGCGCGTGCGCGGACGTGACGACGAATGGACCGATCTGATGCGGTCGGCCAATGCAGGGGATAGCGTTGCCTATCATCGCCTGTTGAAGTCGGTTACGCCCGTGCTGCGCGCCGGAGCGCGGCAGGGCCTTTCGCGGGCTGGCCAGCCGCCTGATCAGGCCGAGGACATTGTGCAGGATATTTTACTGGCGGTGCATTTGAAGCGGCAGACCTGGGACGCGAACGCACCGTTCGCGCCGTGGCTCTTCGCGATCGCCCGCAACAAGCTGATTGATGCGCTCCGCCGGCGCGGGCGTCGCGTCTTCGTCAATATCGACGATTTTGCCGAAACGATTCCGAGCGAGCTGCCGGCTGAAACATTGCCCACTGTCGAGATATCCAATTATCTCGCCGATCTTCCGCCGCGGCAGCGCGACGTGCTGCGATCGATCGCGGTGGAGAGCGCATCCATCAAGACCACGGCGTCGAAATTGTCGATGACCGAAGGCGCCGTGCGCGTGGCGTTGCATCGTGGGCTCGCGAGCCTCGCAGCCAAGCTGCGAAAGGATTGACCATGGATACCGATCGCCTGATTCAGACGCTCGCCGCCGACAATGATCAGAGGCCGCGTCCCGTGAGCACGCAGCTCGCGATGGCCCTGTTGGTCACGCTGCCGGTCGTCGCAGCGATGCTCCTGGTGACGCTTGGCATTCGCCCGGACTTCATGTCGGCGATGCGCAATCCGTTCTTCGATACGAAGTTTCTGGTGACCCTGGCGCTCGCTATTCCCGCGATTGTGATCAGCGTTCATCTATCGAAGCCGGAAGCGTCGTTGGGGCGCTGGATCTGGCTGTTATTGTTGTCGCCGTTTATTCTCATCGTCGCGTTGATCGTCGAAATGGCGATGCCGCAACGCACGTCGATGATGATGCGCATTATCGGCAGGAACTCGTCGCTGTGTTCGGCGGCGATTACGTTGCTGTCGCTGCCGATCCTCGGTGGCGCGATGATCGCGCTGCGCCACGGCGCGCCGTCACGCCCCGCCGTTGCCGGTGCGCTCGCGGGATTGATGTCAGCCGGGCTAGGGGCGACGTTCTACGCCGCGCATTGCACGGACGACTCGCCGCTGTTTGTCGCGACCTGGTACACGCTCGCAGCCCTTGTCGTGGCGGGGCTGGGTGCAGCCATCGGTTCGAAAGTACTGCGCTATTGAGCGACGCGCGAGCCACGCGTTCCGCGAAAAATGAATTCGGTCAGGCCGATGCCACGGCCGCAGGACGGCCGCTGGCCGCCTTCGCGATGTCTCCGTTTAGCTCGCCGGTATAGTCTTTGAAATCGACTTCCA
The DNA here is from genome assembly GCF_008329525.1 of Tardiphaga sp. P9-11. Lineage (GTDB taxonomy): Bacteria > Pseudomonadota > Alphaproteobacteria > Rhizobiales > Xanthobacteraceae > Tardiphaga. The sequence continues at coordinate 71,497 of NZ_NPKQ01000010.1, forward strand.
ACGTATAGCGCGCGGAATTCAGCCAGGTGCTGATCTTCTTCTGGTGAAAGTCGCGCACCTCCAGCGCCATATCGCCAGGGCTGGGCAGGGCGACTTTGCCTGTCAGCACGGCTGCGATCCACCGGGCCTGGATTTCGACCAGCGGGATCGTCGGTCCGACGGGCTGCACCAGTCCGGCAAAGAACAGGCCGGGCCGGTTCGGGGGCGTGATGCGTCGATAGAGATCGACCATGCCGCCATCTTCCGGCACCGAGAATATCTCGGGCGCGAGGAACGGGAAGCTGGTCTTGTAGCCGGTGGCATAGATCACCGCGTCGAAGCTCTCCTGCGTGCCATCGGCGAAGGCGATGGCGTCTTCCTCCAGCGAGGTGACGTTCGGCTTGATGCTGATCCAGCCATGGCCGATATAAGGCAGCAATTCTTGGCTCAACGTCGCATGTTCACGCCAAATGGGATGTTTCGGTTTAGGTATGCCGAAGCGCGTCTGGTCACCGACGGCGAGGTAGATCAGGCGCGCCATGATCATGCGCGTCAGCAGCGTCGGAAATTTCAGCTTGCGCGCGAAGAAGCCCGACCAGCGGTCGACCGGGATTCCCATCATGTATTTCGGCATGATGTAGGCGCCCGTGCGCGTCGATAACGCAACGCTGCTTGCCCGTTTGCAGAGATCGACGGCAATATCGACGGCCGAATTTCCGATGCCGACGATCAGTACCTTCTTGTCTTCGAAAGGCTGCGCGGTGCGATACTGGCTGGAATGAATCGCGGTACCGTTGAATGTGCCACGGAAGGTCGGCCAGCGCGGATCCCAGAGATGACCATTGGCAATGATCACCGTCTTGTATTCACGTGTGCCCTCATGTGTCGCGACACGCCAACCGCCATCGGTCTTTTCGACCGAGGTCACCTCGCAATTAAAGCGGCTGCGGGCTCGTGCGCCAAACCGGTCGGCATAGGCTTCCAGATATTTCAGTAACTCCTGATGCGACAGGAAGTCGGGCTTGTCGGCGGAAATCGGAAAATCAGAATAGCCGAGATTGTTACGGCTGGTGTCGATATGCAGGCTGCGATAGGCGCAGGACAGGCCATTGTCATTGCCGTAGCGCCACATCCCGCCGATGTTCGAGCCCTTCTCATAGATGTCGAAATTGAGCCCCTTGTCATGCAGGGCCTTGGCGACAGCAATGCCGGATGAGCCGGCGCCAATGATGCAGATGTCGGCCACGGGCTCGGTCATGCAGCAGATTTCTTGGCGAGTTTCTGGCGATACTGGCTCACGATGTCCTCAAAGCTCTTATCGGCGACGACGTCAACGGATGGCGCGCGGGTGGAGATGAAGCCTTTCGGCCAGCTATCGACGATCTTCTTCATATCCGGGTCAAGGGCGTAGGTCACATTCGGGGTGGTGTTGGTGACACGTGCGATCGACTCGATGATGTCTTCCATGCTGATCGTCAGGGCAGGTTGATTGAGCACGCGTTTGCCGCGCAGCTTGACCGGATCGGCATTGTGAAGCGTGATCAAATTCCGCGCAACGGTCTCCACCGAGACGACCGGCACTTTCGTGTCGGCGCGCAACGGGCAAATCGATGGTTTTCCGGCGAGGCTATCGCGAACGATGCCGGCGATACGGCCGGACACCGACTGTGTCGGCGGACCGGGGTGGACCAGCACGATCGGCAGGCGGAGGACACGTGCATCGACCATCCCGTGATGCGTGGCGTCGGCCAGCATCAATTCAGCGATAGCCTTGTGCGTGCCATAGGAGGTCTGCGGGCGCTGCAGGTGATCGTCATCGACATGATCCGGCAACAGTCCGCCGAAGACCGCAATCGAGCTTGGAAAGATCAGCCGTGGCGGAGCATCCTTCGCGCCGACGGCATCGATCAATTCCGTAAGAGCCGAAACATTCACGGCCAGCGCGCGTGCCGGGTCCTGTTCTGCGGCGCTGGTCAGCACAGCGGCGAGATGAAACACGCTATGGGGCTTCCACGCAGCGACCTGCTTCAGTGTATCGGGTGCGTTGATGCCGGCTTGCAAGTGCCTCACGCGTGGGTCGGATATTGGCGGCAAATGTGTGTCGAGAAGGAGGAACTCCTCGATTGTCTCGCTTGTGCCAGCAGCATTGGTGAGCGCGCCTGCTCGAAGCAGCGCAGAAGTGAGCGTTCTGCCAATGAAACCACCGGCGCCTGTGATCAAGACCCGCATGAATTCCGCCCTGCTTGATGCCAACCCATTCCGGCGTTATTCGCCGCGATTGAGGCACCACTATCAGCGCCTTCACCGGCAAGTCGATGCCTGCTGGCGGAATGGCAGGTCAGCGCAATTGGCGTTGCGGCCCTCGGTCGTAATGGCCAGACTACAGCCATCCGCGTGAAAACCTGCTGACTGACAATCGTCAGGCGGCAGGTGCATCGGACGTCGCCTGCTGCATACGGTGGAAGCGCAGGACCTGTTGCGCCGCGGAGATGCGCAGGCGTTCATAGGTTTCGCGGTCGGTTGCGCTGTCAGACATTTGCGCTCCAGCGAGTTGCTCGCGCATGTTGATGATGGTCTTGACCGTCTTCCATGCAAAATTCGCGACCTTGCACAGAATGAAAATGCCCTCGCTGCGGGATTCGACCATCATGGTTTCCGCGACGGAGATAGGCACCTTGGCCAGGCATGCGAGCGCAGCGTTTGCCTCGTCGAACTTGCCCGCTTCGGCGAATTTCGCCACTTCGTTTTCATCCAACCGGCCGTCTTCAAACAGCGAGCGCACGAGACCATGGGCAAGGATGGTCTGCTGACTGATACTGCCTGGTGCGGAGCGAGCCCGCCGCGCGACCTGCTGAACCACCAGAGATATGTCGGCGGTGTGGTGGACCTGGGCGGCTTCGAGTTTCGCCCGGACCGAGGCTGATGCCTTGGCGACGAGCTTCAGATAGTGGTGGCGCGGTATGGAGGGACGCAGGCCAACACACGTCGCAATCGTATCGTTGCCGTCAGCGCGGGAGAGCAGGGTATTGTAACCACGCTCTGAAATGTCGGCGCCGCGGTTGTTGACGGTGCTGGTAACGACGGCGTCGTTGCCGCGCTCGACGAGGACATCCGTTAGGGCGCCGCTCAGGACCCTGCGCGTCGAAATCGCAAGCAGATGGTCCTGGCTCTTGGTGCGTGCATTCTCGATCAGGGTATGGTCGTCCAACTGCTCCGATTGGGAGAGCACGGGTGCGGCGACCTCGATCAAATCGTCGAATGCGAGGGTCCGGACGACCCGGGGTGGTGCGGCAGGGATGGGTGCCAGTCGCTCGGCCAGAAGGGCTTTTGCAGACGCCTCCATATGCGTCAGCAGGCAATCGAAGACGTCGTCGAACACTGCGATCTGCGCGTCGGAGTAATCTACGGCGTTATTGACGAACAGATCAGTAACGCGGCGCAACGTTTCCACACGCCGTGCGACCGTCCCGTGGGCCAGTGCGGCGTCAAGTTCGTCGAGTAAATTTGCCGATAACGGTGACTTCGAAGGCATAAATCAAATCCCGTAGTTCTAATGTGCCCCGCTGCCAATATGCTGCAGTTGAGGATAGTCAAATTCTTTCAGGCGCTTGCAATTCGGTTTCGTCCGCGCTCCTTGGCGGCGTAGAGTGCGCTGTCGGCACGTGCGAGTAAGGTGTCTGGCGTGTCGTTCGGCGTCAACGTCGCAACGCCGCCCGAAATCGTCACGGTCAAGCCGTCGGAAAATGCGCTCCAATCCAGTGCTTCGACAATCCCCCGCAAACGGTCGAGCATATGCACGGCCTTGTCATGCGGCGTGTCCGGTAGCACCAGCAGGAATTCCTCGCCGCCATAGCGGCCGAATTTATCGATGCTGCGGATATTGGCGAAGATGGTGATAGCGAAGGTCCGCAGCACTTCATCGCCGGTCGGGTGCCCGAAATTGTCATTGATCCGCTTGAACCAGTCGAGATCAATCAGCGCGGCCGTGCAGGGCGTGTTGCTGCGCTGCGCGCGAATGATTTCGTCGTCGAGCAGCCGCATGATGCAGCGGCGATTGAACGATCCCGTCAGTTCGTCGAGCTCTGCGAGTTCTTCGATGCGCTTGTAGGCGGCCTCGAGTTCAACGCGACGCCGAAACAGCGCGTCGCGTAGCGAGCTGGAGAAAATGCCAATGAACATACTGCGGGCGATGGTCATCGAGAATGTCAGCAGGGTGCCGAAGCGCTCGAGGGAGTTGCCGGAGGGTAGCGTCAGGGGCAGATCGACGAAGAAATACAGCAGTGCGAGGCCGCCGGTCATAATGGTCCAGGCGCCGACACCTTCACGGGGCGAGGTACGCAGGGCGATGACATTGGCCACGAGAAAGAGCGCGCAGAGAAAAACGACGGCGACATTGGGCGCTGTGTAGATGAAGGCGAGCAGAAGTGCGTAAGTGACAGCCGTGTAGGGTGCTGCGAAGAAGTGATCGCGCCAAGCATCCGTCAGGCCGCTTTCGGAGATCGCGAGGAAGATCAGGACAGAGGCAAAAGCGCAGCCCGCATAGGCCGCGACGATCATGCCATCGATAGTGCCTGCTGCAAGGAAGACGAAAAGCAACACGACGTTGACGACATGACTGGCAGCCGCCAATGCGAGCATTTGCCGTCGCCGCATCAGGCGACGTGCCAGCATATCAGACCGCAACTCTCCATCGACGGCTTCGAAGTCGCCGTTTACTGGATTCGGGACTGATGAAACGGCTGCAGTCATTGAGCCCATCGTTGGGTTTTCACTGACGGAACTCTAGTACTCAAAGCCTTTAGGTTTGGTATCTATTGCCGTGAGCCAAGACGGCCAATTGGCTGCTAATTCACTGTTTTCGGCGACAAAATGTTGACATATCGAGTGCTACGGGAGCGCCATAGGATAGCGGGCATAGCTTTGTTATTTAAGTAAAGATGGCCGGGCCGCTGAGGGGCCCGGGCAAGTTGCGTTGATGTGGCGGACAAGCCGCCGGGACAAGGTACAGTCTTCATTTACGAGGATTTCGGGATATGGCTGCAAAATGCCGGTTCCGTCGCCTCAAGGCTGTTCCGGAAGCTACGACTTGGTAAGGTTGCCGTGTGAATCGCTGGCGTTCGGTTCGGAAATGCCCCAGCATTATGCTACCTGTTGTTACCCAATCCGCCCCCAGAAAAGGGCGGGCGAAAGGCCGTTCGGTGCGGTTAAGCAGCCGCGACCGGTATATTCCTGCCCATTCGAGAAGATTTTATCTTGTCAATCGAACCTCTTACGACCTCATTCAGACCAACCTTGCGAGACGGGCAGTGAGTGCAACACAGGCGGTATCGGATGAGGTTCTGATCGCCCGGATTGCGCAAGGCGACCGTCTTGCCATGCAGGTGCTTTACGGCAGGCACCATGTGCGGGTGTTCCGCTTCGGTCTTCGGCTGGTACGGAACGAACAGATTGCTGAGGATCTTATCAGCGAAGTGTTCCTGGATGTGTGGCGGCAGGCAGGCAAATTCGAAGGCCGTTCCGCGGTCTCGACCTGGCTCCTGGCGATTACGAGGTTCAAGGCGCTGTCCGCGCTGCGCAAGCGCAAGGACGCCGAACTGGACGACGAGACGGCCAACGCGATCGAGGATACGTCCGATAATCCCGAAGTGTCGGTTCAGAAAAAGGATACCAGTGACGCGTTGCGGAAATGCCTGACATCTCTTTCGCCCGAGCATCGGGAAATCGTCGATCTCGTCTACTACCACGAGAAGTCCGTGGAAGAGGTGGCCGAGATCGTCGGAATTCCCGAGAACACCGTCAAGACGCGCCTGTTTTATGCGCGCAAGAAATTAGCCGATCTGCTCAAGGCAGCCGGCATTGAACGAGGCTGGCCATGATGGCGATGAGCAACAAAGTGCCGACCCAGGAGCCAGGCGAGATCGAGGCATTGCTGCCTTGGCACGCCGCGGGCACGCTCAACGCGCGTGATGCTCGCCGCGTCGATGATGCACTGGCCAAGGATCCGGAACTGGCGAAGCAATATGCCGTGATCCAGGAAGAATATGCGGAGACCATTGGCCTCAATGAGAGCCTCGGTGCGCCGTCCTCACGGGCAATGCAGAAGCTGTTTGCTGCGATTGACGCCGAGCCGGTGCGCAGCGGATCGACATCGGTCGGTCTGTCGGCGCGGATTTCCGGATTTTTCGCATCGTTGTCGCCGCGGACGCTGGCGGCTTCGGCCGCTGTCGGCGCGCTCGCCATCATGCTGCAGGCCGGTGTGATTGGCACCGTGCTGATGCAGCGCGATACACGCACATTCCAGACCGCGTCCTATGAAGCCGCGCCGTCGCCAGCGAGTGCACCGACCACTGTCACCCGGTCGCTCGCGCCGGCACCGGCCTCGGTAGAAGCCCCGACGCGCCTGTTTGTCCGTTTCGCGCCGACTGCGCGGGTGTCTGACATCACAGCGCTGCTCGACGGCTATCAGGGCACGATTGTCGATAGCGGCAAGGACGGGCTGTTCCGGCTGCAGTTCGGCAATCGGGTGATGACCAAGGACCAGATCGCCGGGCTGATCCGCCGGCTGGAGAACGAGAAGATCGTCAGCATGGCGGTTCAGGCGCAATAGGCGCCGTCGGTTGATCCGATCCGCATTGTGCGTGCGAGGCCTGTTCCATGAGACATGATCGTGGTGCCTCCAGACCAATGATGAAATGCACGGCTGCTGTGCTTTCGCTCGCTGTCGCATGGCCGTTTAGCCTTTCGGTCGCCGGCGCGCAAAGTATGATGCGCTCGCCGAGCCTCAATATCGGTTCGCGCGTTCCCACGATCTCTCCCAACACAACGCCGCGCATCAATCCGAACATCGCTGCCGGGGCAGGCCGCATCGCCGGTCGTGGCCCGAATATCGCGAGCCGTGGACCCATTGCTGGTCGCGTCGGTATCACCAGCGTCGGTCCGCGCGGTGCGGCGATCGGGACGACAGCCAGCCGGACACCGCCGATATCCTCGCGGCCAGGGCGTACGCCACCGTCGAAGATCGTGGGCGTGCTGCCAACCATTCCCTATGTGCGTTATTCGCCCAACACCTATCCGAGCTGCGCCTATGCCAATCGCGCGGCATCCGGCGAGTGCAACGAGAAGCCATTTGTTGCAGATCTGGGCGGCGGCGGCCCGACGCCGCGCAGCCAGAATGCCGGTGGTGGACCGCGCAGCAATGGCCCACAAGCGGCCCTGAACACGCGTTACGTCCCCCGGCAGATCGTTGCCGAACTAGATGGCACGCTGACGCCGGACCAGACAGCTGCGCTGGCGCGCCGTCTGCGTTTGGAGCGTCTGTCGTCGCAGGATTTTCCGCTGATCGGCGCCAATATCAGCCTGTTCCGCATCACCGACAATCGCTCGGTCGAGACCGTCGAGTCCCAGATGCGCGCCGAGGCTGATGTGCGCGCTGTGCAACCCAATTTCCGCTATGTGCTGCAGGACCAGGTGACGATGCCCCCATTGGGCGAGGGCGATCCCGCGCAATATGCGCTGGCGAAGCTTCGCCTGCCTGAGGCGCACAAGCTGTCGGCCGGTGCCAATGTCACAGTCGCTGTAATCGACTCCGGCATCGACGTTGCGCATCCCGAACTCGCTGACGCCATCGTGGGTTCGTTCGATGCGCTTGGTAGCAAGGAAGGGGCGCATGTGCACGGCACCGGCATTGCGGGGGCGATCGTATCGCATGCGCGGCTGATGGGCAGTGCGCCGCGTGCGCGCATTCTTGCCATTCGTGCCTTTGGCGTGTCGCAGGGCGGTGCCGAGAGTTCGTCTTTCATCATCCTCAAGGGCATCAACCACGCGGCATTGAATGGCGCCCAGGTCATCAATATGAGTTTTGCCGGCCCGCAGGATCCGCTGATCGAGCGCGGTATCGCAGCGTCCGCAAGCAAGGGCATTGTGATGGTCGCCGCATCAGGCAATGCCGGGCCGAAATCACCGCCGCTTTATCCGGCGGCCAGCCCGAGCGTGATCGCCGTCAGCGCCACCGATGCCTATGACCGACTGTTCGCTGCGTCGAATCGCGGCAGCCATATCGCGGTGGCTGCGCCCGGCGTTGATATTTTCCTGCCCGCACCGGACAACAAATATCAGATGACGTCCGGCACCTCGTTCTCCGCGGCTTATATCAGTGGGCTCGCCGCATTGATGATCGAGCGCAATCCGCAACTGCGGCCAGACGACATCCGCAGCATCCTGATGACGACAGCGCGTGATCTTGGCGTGCCCGGCCGTGACGACCTGTTCGGCGCCGGAGCGGCGGATGCCTATAGCGCGGTGTCGGCAGTGCAGGGAACCCAGCAACCGGTGGCTACGGCGCCGGCGCCAGTCACGCCGGTTGTCGTCACCGCGCCGGCGTCGACAACGCGTGCAATCGAAGCATCATCGCCGTCGATGGCGTCAGACGTCCAAAAATAATCTGCCGATCGTTGAACGTTTGGCCGGGTGTGCCGGACATATGGATGTGGGAGCGGCATTCCCTCCCCAACGAGGCTTATCCGGCGCGTGCGCCCAAACATTAGCGCCCGGTATAGCTTGACCCGTCCGGTTGTCCCCCCGGGCGGGTCTTTCGTTTTTGTTAACCAAAAATTTTAACCTTCAGGTCATAGATGGCCGGCGCTTGGCTGATCGCGAGCAAGCCTCAAGCAAGGCTTGACTGCGATACGCCAGGTTTGGCGGGGTTTTCTGAGGTATTCCCAACGCAGTTGTCCAATTTTGACCACATTGCGCTGGACCCGGAGAACTTTTCCACAGAAACTCTCCAAGTATTGGTGAGTGATTCCTTTGTTGCTTTGCGTCCGTTTTTCCTCTCGCGGACATTTCCATGTCACTTCACCCGACTTTTCCTTACCCGAATGCCGGCATCGGTCGGCCATTAGCCCAGCGCTGGTGTGCTCTCGCCGAGACGCGGCTGAACTATCTGACAGAACTGTTCGAGAGCGGGCGGTGGCGCCGTTTTCATAGCGAGGCAGAGTTCCTCGACAACATACAGGAAGCCAGGGACGCCGTGGAGCGGTGGCGGCTGATGGCTGATGGCGAGGCGGCTGTCGCAAGGCGTGCGCTATCTCCGGAAGGTGTGATCTACCGTGCGCCGCCTGCGCCTGAGCCGCGGCCTGCTGCCATCGCTGCGCCTGTAGTCGCGCCATTGCAGCCCGACGTCGCACCGATGGTTGAAGCGGCTTCGCCCGTCCTGATCCCGATCGAAACCCTGTTGCGGCAGGCTCCGCCACGCGAGGCGACGGTGACGCCGGCAGATCTGGATTGGCAGAAAGCGCTGGATCCTCTCGTCATAAGCGCGCGCTATCCGATGCTGCGGACGTCCCTGTAGGCAAGACGTCTCGCTTGTTATTTTGACGCGAACCGGTCCCCACTTCGCGCGAAAACGCTTTAGCGCACCGTATTGCCGGAAATTGCAATCTGCTGATAGCGCTGTGCGCCATCGGTGGTGAGGTCCGGCGTCACCGGCCTCGCATGATCGAGGCCGACGACAGCGCCGCGCGGCGCGCCTGAGATCATGTTGTTGCTGACCAGCGCCGTGCCGGCACCCGGTGCGACCGATACGCCGATGCCGATGAAGCTGTTGCGCACCACATTGCCTGATATCGCGACATCGCGCAGATACTTGCCCCAGCCTGCGATCATGCCGAAGGACGGTGCGTTCTCGACGACATTGCCGGTCACGCTCGTATCCGCCTCGATATAGATGCCGATGCCGGCATCGTCGTCGGGCGCCGTACCGATTGGCCGTTTCGGGATCAGGTTGCGGATGATGTTGCCTTGCACGACGGCGATGCGGCCGCCTTCGTTGAAATTACAGACGGAGACGCCGAGCGCTGCGCCATCGACGGTGTTGTTGGCGATGACGGCGGCCTCGAAGGCGAATTCCGAATAGAGCGCGACTTCGCGCACGCTCGACACGTTGTTGCCGGTGATGTGGATATTCGATGCCGAATTCCCGCGTACCGCCGAGTAGTCGCAATTGCGGATGCGATTGCCGGAGACGATGACATTGCCGGCACGATACGCGTTGATGGCGTTGCCATACTGACCGGATCCGCCGGCGCCAGCCTTGATGTCCTCGATGCGGTTGTCCATCACCTGCGTGCCATCATCGCCGATCGCTGTGCGAAGGATTTCGATGCCGTTGCTGCTGGTACCGGCAATGGTGTTCTGCGCTACGATCAAGCCTTGCGCATCGAACGAGACGATCGCGGTGGTCGCGATATTGGTCAGCGTATTGCCGGTGATCGCACCCGCCGTGTTTTCCAGCCAGATACCAGCGCCGCCGCTATTGATGATGGTGCAATCGCCGATGCGGAGTTCGCGCGCCTGCACCATGTGCAGCAGCCCGCGGCGTGGCGGCAGTTTGGCGAAGTTGCCATCCAGCGTGAGGCCGCTGAGGCTGACATAGTCGGCGCCTTCACCCGACAGCAATGATGCACCACCGCTGAAGGTGAGGATCGTTGCGCCGCGAATGCCGATGATTTGCGAGCCGCGCGCGAGCCTGAGCATGCCGGTGCGATAGGTGCCGGGCGGCAATGCGAGCGGTGCCTGCGCACGCCCAGCCTCGTCGATGGCGCGTTGCAAGGGGCGGGTCTGGTCGTCCTGGCTGTTGGCGCGCACGCCATATTGCGTGGCATCGCGCCCGAGTGTCGAGGTCAGCGGGGCGGCGCGTGCCGCGTCACTCGATGCGGCGAATGCGCCGGCGGCGAGACCCGCGCCGGACGCGGTCAGCAGATGGCGGCGATGCATGTCCATGGATCATGGTCCCGGTGGATATCCACTGATGGCGTAACGCAAGATGATGCGCGTGACGTTGCCGGGCGAGAGCGGCCGGGATGAAAGTGCAGGGTAGGGTTAACGATGCTCTCACGCACTGGAGCAGCAGCAGCTGCTGGCCCGCCGGATTCGCGCGCATCTTTGCACGGTAATTGCGGCGCAGTAATTGCGGATGTGAATGTCGAACAGCCGCGCTCTCGCATTTTCGCGACGCTTGCGCGTCCGAGGTATGAGCATTCCTCGCCCTTTTTTGACAAGGCGCGCGGAACGCCGGGTGCCGATGCACCCTTGGCCTGTGCGCGAATGCCGTCTTCGGCAAACAAATGCGCGCAGGACTTCCGGATTCACCGGGAAACAACCCGGCGTTCCGTCCGCAAGGGTTTAACGGCTTGCTTCGCGAAAACCCCTGGTGACCGACCTGAGGTGATCACCACTGCAGGAATTGGCGCGCGATCTCCTCCACAGAGGAAACCTTTTGGGCGCCGCTCCCATGGCGCAAGGCGATGCGCCGGGATATCGCGACTTGGGCCGTCCGCTGATGGTGTGGTCGTCAGACCGCTCGGCATGGGCATTCGCTCCAAAGAGCGAAAGGCACCCATGTGTGGCGGTCTCGAACACCACCGGCGTCCACCGCATCCCGCCTCGCAGACCGTGACGATCGTGAGCCGCCCCACTCAGTGAGGCGCGGTCGTGAGAAATAATCCGCAAAGGTATGTTGTCAACAGAAGATAGGAAAAAATGTTTGTTGATGCGGCGTCTCCTGCCGGCATCCCGCCCCAGATTGTCATCCCCGGCTACCCCAATTGGAGTGGCTGAGGTTCGTGCCGGCCCGCTCCGCGGTCCCTCGCGCCCGTAAATGACAGCGGGACGAGGCCGTCCTGCGCCACTTGGCGACGCCCCATCGGACCGGGAATCGAAAGTAAACGAGTCCTGAATCCCGGGAAAAATAAGGTGCGAGACTCCCTTGCCAGAATCGCTTGATGGTTGTCGGGCGATGAGAATGATCGACAATATCCGTAGCGACGGGGTGCAGGTGGCAATTACGGTCGCCCTGATGGCCGCCTGCGCGGTCAATCTGCTACTGCTTTACGCGTGGCTGTGAGCGTGTCCGCCGGTTTGGCGCGCGCGGGAGTAGCTCTTGTCGGGCAACTCTGATATCTGACTGCGCGACGCGGACGGGTGCCTGATCCGGGCGCTCGATTTGGATCCTGGGTATCAATTAACTCATTGATCTTGTTGCCGGTTTAGCTCAGCGGTAGAGCAGCGGTTTTGTAAACCGAAGGTCGGGAGTTCAATCCTCTCAACCGGCACCACCAGATTAGCCGAAACCGGCGCCGGTTCTCGTAAGAGTGCCGCCAATCTCCCGAAAATCTCTACTTGGTAGGGCTCGCGCGCTTTTCTTGGCTTCACCACAACCCGATCTATCAGGCTACGGACCTCGATTCGCAGTTGGAGGGACATTTTTGCAGCCGTAACCTAGATCGCAAGCCGATGTGCCGCCGCCACCTCCAAACGTAAGCTGACTGCCGGAATGATCCCCGCGCAAAACGCGGCTTGCTGTCGCTAACGCACGCCAAGGACGAGCATTGCCGGGCTTTGAGCCAATGTAAGATGCCTGATCGACCCGAACGAGAACAACCGCCCGAACACTGTCTGTGCGGTAAGCTCCGGTAACTCGCTCGGGGGCCGACTCAAAAAACGTACATGCGTCCGCAGTTGTCGGAAGCGCGGCAATTGCGATGATCGCTATCTATTGACGCATAGCGGCAATCCCTGTCGCGAGTGCCGACCGCCAAGCACTCCTAGAAAGACTGGGGTGATAATCGGCGGCAGATACCCAAGCAGATTGATGACGTGCGATTCCATACCCGGAATGTTCCTCCAAAACGAAGTCGTCAAGGCAGCAATGACCGACACACAGATCGCCAGAAGGACTGCCCAGCCTATTGGAAGCGCTAGCTTTCCGATGAACCAGCCGACAATAAAGCCGGGAATTACAGCGTACTGAAAATAAATCCACCATACGAATAAGATCACTGTGCTTTGTCCCTAATACGCCGGCACCCGATGCGTCCGGCAATCATACGGTCCGTCGTTGCCGCTCCCCTTGATGCGCGCGTTGTAGGACTGTCCCATGGACGGCGCGGCCATCAATGCGTCGAAGGCCGGATACGGCATTTCGCAATAATGGTAGTAGACGCCGCGTAGGTTAATGACGAGATAGGCATTCGGCCGGTCGTAACAAACGCGCTGGATGAAGCTGCTACGCGGCGTGTCGCGACATTCAAAGGTTTTGAGATCGACCGGCCCGCGATACTTCACGTCCACGGTTTCAGAGCGGACCTCGGCGGCGAAGAGTACGGCCAGCAGTGCAGTCGCGCTGCGGATCATGGATCAAGTCCTTCGAAGACCGTCGCCACCGATACGCCCATGACATTGCAAACCTCGTAGAGCCGCGCCGCACTGAAACGGTTGCGTCCGCGCTCGTACTTCTGCACCAGCTGAAAGCTAACGCCGATCCTATTTCCGAGTTCGGTTTGGCTGATACGTCGGTCGCGCCGCAAATCTCGAACGCGTTTGCCTATATGGGTATCGATGGCTTGCGGGTCGCGTGGCGACTGCGGCCGGGCGGGATCACGCTTGATACTCATGGCGGGTAACTCGATGGCCAAACCAGAACGCCATATACTACCCTTGGATGCCATACGCGCAACTAGAACTAATTGGCTGCTTCATCCTTCTTCGCCGCACCCCGTGCCACCACAACCAAGCCGTCATCCAGCAAAGGCCGTTGAAGGGCCGACGCTTCATCCTATGGCGCTCGCATCCAAACGTCGTGCTCTTCGTCTGTCGTAAGGATCACCGGCATGGCCTTCGCGTGAACGGGGCGACGACAGCGTTAGGTTCGATGGTCAGAAAGGCATAGGCCAAGTGTTCGCGTTCAATGGGATTGTCTTTTGTGCCACGTTTTCCGTTCCAGAGCGTCCACATGCCTGCAAGGGCGAATAAGCGCGAGAAGCAACGGGCTCTGGACAAGAAGAACCGTCGGCGTCGCGACAAGTCGAAGCCACAGGCTGAATTGGTGGCGCAGGCCACCAAGACATCGCCGATCTATCGAAACCAGTCGCCCCAGATTGGAAATCTGTCGTAGACCGCGCTGCGCTCCATGCTGCGAAGCTGTCCTCAACACGCCGGGGGCCCGGATCTGATGGAAGCGCAGCAGCTCAGCTTTGACGACGTGATCGTGCGCCAGGCGCTCAATGCCCGTGACGTCGGCATGATCGAGGCGGCGTTCGCCGAGACGCTGGTGAGCCCGGACTTCGCTGAGGTCGCCTATGCCTCGATCTGCCATGTCGCCCGCATGCAGTGCGAGGTCCATGTGGACGATATTCTGCGCTTTTGCTCTGTGAAGCCGTCGCACCCGAACGCGTGGGGCGCCGTATGGATGCGCGCGATAAGGATGGCGTCATCAGCCGCACTGGCCGCATCAAGCCTTGTGAATCGGACCCGCTGAAGCATAAGCACAACTATCCGATCTACGCCTCCGGCCTGTTCTATGGGAGGAGGTCCGCATGATCGGTACGATCAGCATAGCCGCGCCTTACGCAAGAGCCGCGGCACTAAGGAAAATTCAGCCTAAGTGGTCGGTCCTTATGCAATCCGCGCGAGATGTCGTCGCGCGCCTTGTCGACAATCGTCGTGGAGTTTTCGCGGAAGAGAATTTCAGCTTGATCGCGCGTTTGCGATGCGATCGTGACTGCGCAGGCGAACCTGCCATCCCCATCCGACATTTGAAAGTAGAACGTAAACCCCGATTGGGAGTCCGTATTCGGCGTTTGATGCATTTAGCGTCCCCATTGCGCGACGTCCCCACGTCGCTTGGGGAACGTGTCGGCCGTTCATGGCGACACTTTGTCTCGAATTGGGGCTGTCACAATTCGTGCGGGGGCTTGCGAGGGCTAGCGGCGGCTCATCGCTTGGTGTCTGGTATTTTAATCCATTCGCATGGCAATTTCTGTTCACGTTCGGGGCTTGGTTTGCGCTTGGTGGGTCGGCACAGGCGATGCCATTCATTCGATCGCGTACCGCGTTGGTGCTTGGCACCGCTTATCTCCTGTTCGCTCTGGTGATGACGATGGCGGGCCGGTTTGACGAACTACGGTCGCTGATTCCACCAGAGATCTACGGCGCCTTCAATCCGAACGACAAGACCAACCTCGCGCCTTATCGCTTGCTGCACTTTGTCGTGTTCGCGTTCTTTGTCGTTCGTCTGCTGCCACGCGAGTGGCCAGGGCTGGAATGGCCGATCTTTCGGCCCGCAATCAAGTGTGGCCAGCAGTCGCTCGAAGTGTTTTGCGTCGGCATATTCTTGTCCTTTGCTGCACATTTCGTGTTAGTCGAGATTTCCGGTGCTGTCTGGATGCAAGTCATGGTCAGCACCGTAGGGATCTTGATGATGAGCGCGCTGGCTTACTACCGGTCCTGGTCGAAGAACGCTGACAAAGCACCGACGAAGATTAAGCCGATCGTCGCAGCGGCAGGCTGAGAGATGGTCCCTGGACGGCAACGTTGGGCAACACGAGGTTCGGACTGCGGCCTTGTTGCAAGTCTCGTGCGAGCGACGATGCGCGAAGCCGCACTCTATGATATCCGCGCAGCGATCGCCGTCGTTCTGTCCGAAGACATTCACAACTCTCTGGTCGATATCGCACACAAGCACGTTCCACGTTTCCATCAGCTCAGCATTGGTCTCGCTGCGCAGCACGGCCTCGTGGCCGCCGGTCGGAATATTGAATTCAGTCATCATTCGACGCTCCATTCTGTCGTGCGCGAAGCTTCGAGGAGATCGAGCGAGAAGCCAAGTAGAGCTTGCCCGCTAAAATTACTACAATGTGTGGTCCGCGCCTTCGCGGAGCGCGAGAGATCTTTGAAATGTCGCGTAGAGTTCGGCTCCACGCAATGGACTGAAAACCACTACACTTTGTAGTCTCGATAAAATGGCTGTGATACTCAGGTCAGACGAGATCGTAGCGTGCGAGCAGCTCGCCCGGCGCTTGTCTGATCGAGAGAGCGCCGCGCCAAGCCACGAACGGCAGAGCGCGAGCATTGGCGAGAACAAAGCCGTAATGGCCGGCGACATACCACTTGCTCGAATGCTCCGGAACGCAGTCGATAAGATCAGCGACGCCGACGACGCCGCCCACCGGCGCGTCCGATCCAAGCTGAACACCAAAGCGGCGAGCGATCTCGTCTTGCGAGATCGCGTCTGGTCGGCCGGAAGCATGAATAAGAAGCGGACCGCGATATTTCGTCGGCCAAGTGCGATTTTCTATGTCTTTGAGATCGGTTGCGCCAGTCTTGAAGTTTCGCGCTCCGGCGACGATCAGAGAAGCCCAGCCTGGCCGTTATTGCCAATAAGTACCGCACGTCCGGTGACATCATCATATGCAAAGTCTAATTTGAATGGCTCAGATGCTAGTCCTTTGCGAGAGGACACTGTCTCATAAGAGCAGGACATCTTCAGCGATTTTGCATACGCGGTCATCGAACAAAGAGAAAAAGCAATGAGCACGATCGAACCGAGATGTTTCAAGATCTGGTCTTTCTCGATTGATTGTGAATTACTAAGACGTGGAGACGTCGATCGAGGCAGCTAGGGCCAGATCTTCCTCTTCGACGTACCCTCGTGCAGCCAGAGCTCTTCGGCTTCATGATGATCCGGGACGTTGCGGCTCATCCATTCCACGGCGATCGCCTCTGCCTCATCCACAGTGTCTGCATCAAACGGATCGCTTGATTTGAATGGACCGAGCTCTCGCCCCGGATCGGGCTTTAGTCGCGGCCAAGCTTCGTAATAGACCATTGCTGCACTGGTGCTACTGAGGATCGCTGGGCTTTTCTCGTTCATGGCTTTCGGCATCCGCAGCCGCACAAGCATCAATCCCGCGACATTGGCTCCGGTAATACCAGGTACCCGCCGCGATTGAACAGACGACTAGCGAGAGGAGAACGACCAGCCATCGTCGGCTAAACATCCTTGCCACCGCTCTTCTTCACACGGTCTTGAGCTTCGCGCGCTAGACGATCAGCTTTTAATCGTAGGCGGTTTTGCTCAAACTCCGGTTCCGCTTGACTATCCGATATTGCCTGCCTCGACGAAATCGGATTTAGAGCTCGTTGCGCGGCCCCGTCTTCGACCTGCTCGACGGCCGTACGCTTCGGCTTGATCATTTAGCTTCCTACCTTCGGTCCGATCTTACAGCCGCCGCTTAAGTGACGGCTCTGTCTCAATCTTTTTTGTTCTAGCTGGTTTCTTTTTTTTCGCTGGCTGCGACGCGGCTTCACGTGCAAGTCGCTCTGCTTTTAAACGCTCATGATTTTTGCTGAACGCTTTTTGCGCCGCTTCGTGGTCGTTTATTGCCTGCTCGGCCTCGACTTGTCGGAATACTTTGCGGGCCTCTCGCTCCTCCTTTGACAACGGTAGGCTTGGCTTATGCTCGTCGGGGTGTTTTGCCATTCGATGCTCTATCATTTAGCCTTGTGTTCTATGTTGGGACCGACCCGCTCACCCTCGATTTCACCGCTGAGTAAGAGTGCTATCAAGGTTATCGCGCCGAGAGCGCAACATGCTATCAGGATCCAGAAACCGCGATTGCTGGGAGCCTGCGGTTTCTTGGTCATCGTTTCCTGTTCGCCTTGATCCCGAGCTCTACCAAGCGGCGGATTGCTTCGGATCGGCCGGGCTTGTCTTCCTGCTGATCCGACCATGCATCGATCTGCGCGACAAAATTGTCTGAGAGACGAATTGCTCGCACAGGATCACGGCCGGTAGCAGGGCGGCCGCCTTGAGTTTTCGGCATTGCCAATGTCGACTTAATCATGGTTTTGGTATTACCAAGGAAGCGGGCCAACAGGAAGCTCGAACTTCCTGCCAGCGCTCCCCTGCATTGATGGAGGCCACCGACGCGCCACTATGTTTCTGCGCGGCGTAAGTCCACACGAGTGCCGTCCATGTATGCTGCGGCATGCCTGACCGCCTAGGGAAACGCCAGCGTGTCCTCGATCTCCGCGGCGCGCTCTGGACCTCGTGACTGACTATAGCCGCCCGAGGGACGTCGACAACGAACGGCGGACTCGGTTCGAATATCGGGCGCCACGCTATCCCACCGATCGCCGTGAGCAACGACCGACCACGAACATGCTCACGGTCCGATTTGCCGGCGAGCTCGAGCTCGGCTGGGACGGCGATCGGCTGAACCTGATCCGGTACGGGCGTGGGATCAATTATTGAGTTAACGGGCACCGAAGCTGTCGCTTAGGCCGCCGATGGCTATTCGAAAGAATAGAGATTCTGTCTCGGTAGACCATGGAATGCTAGATTGACAAGCAGCATAGCTCGGTTCGAAGTAATTCCTAGGCGACGCAGAGCGCAGCACTTGGTCCCAACCATCCGTCGCTGTTCTAAAAAAAGTCAAGAACGCCCATAAATCCCACGACCTCGACGCCATGAGAGAGGCGTCGCAGAGAGCATGGGATCTATTGACCCAGCTGTTCGAGATTTTGCGTAACGAGCAGGACCAAGGAAGGCTGGCGCAGCAATACATGCAAATTTCAACCTCATCCGTCGTCAGCGGCCCGACGCCGGTCGAACAGGCTGCGATGATTGCGAGCTGCCGGATTGAAAGGTCTCACAGAGGATACGGCTCCCTTGACCTGCGGGACACGCTAAACAAGATCGCACACCACGACACGGGGTTGGTTTCGTTCCGCGTCGACAATCGGGGAGCCCACTATCTTATCTTGGGCGGAAGTTTTCGGGGCTCCCGCTGGATTTCCGAGATACTCGTTGCGAAGCTATGTAAAAATGCGGCGGCCGCAGTAAAAGCGATCCGGTGAACCATGCATAAACAACGGCCCGATTTAATCGCGCTTTCCCTGCTGACCCTGAGCTGCGCACTAGTCGCCTGGACGGGGATCGCAGGACCGATTTTCGCGGACAGCTTTTGGATGGGTCTGGAGAAGTGGCAAACGCTGCTGGCCGCCTTGATCGCACTCGGTGCTGCTCTCCTTGCGATCTTGCCTGTACTGCGCCAGCTTGCAGAGCAGCGCCGCCAGTCGGCCGCGGCCGCCGTGACGATGATTACAGCAGCAGCGCTCGCGCTGGAACGCGAACGAAACATCGTACGGAGAGCGCGTGACGATCTCGCTTACCTTGGGCAATTGCTCGTGGAGTACGACGTGATGTCCTGGCATGACATCTATGCATCCTGGCCTGAAGCAGCATTTGAAAAGATGCGCATCGGCGACATGCCCAGCCCAGTGATGGACGGGGCAAAAGGTTGTGAAGCCGGCGTTGCGGCTGAGGAGAAGCCCGATCTAAAAGCGCTACCAAACGGATTTTCGGAAGGTCGAACGCCAGATAATCCGTCATGATCGAGCGTGGGCGCGAAGTTTCCAAGCGCCGGCTCAGAACCGAGTTGTGGAGCGAGATTGCCAAGCCTCGGTTCGGAGCTAAGCGAGGGAGAGAGCGGCGTTATCCTGAACTCGGATGGTTGAGGAAGGATGGGCGTGGTACAGGCGGAATCGCTACGATATTCTTGCCATCGATAACCGGTGGTCGGGGTAAAGGCGGCTGTACAGCAGCTCGAATTGGGGCCTCGAGAGCTTTTGGCGGCGTCAACAACAGTTGGCCTTTATCCGCGTCGGCGTCCGCCCGATGGCTGATACCAAGACCCGTCAAAGCAGACCGCCAGAGTCAATCGCTAACCCGGCCTGGGCGCGCGATCTCTTCGCCATAAGCGATACGGGCAATGACCAACTTCGATTCCCTGAGCGCTGGTATCAAATAGCAGCTGTTCGGTCGCGATTTTCACTTAAGGGCTCTTGGCGAGGAGTCCCAGATTGGGGATGACTTTCTGAATATTGGCACCGAATTGTAAGAAACCGCGAGACCCTTTTTCAAGGGTTTTCGATTCAGCTGTTGGGATGTTGTTCGCTGAAAACAGAGCCGCCCAGTACGTCCGTATGTCTACCGACATGCAACGTAACTCTATTGCGATACAGGCGGAGACGATTGCGCTCTACGCAGCGCGTAGAGGGTTGATAATTGTCCGAAGTTACGAGGATGCTGGCCGAAGCGGAGTGACAATCGGTGGCCGCTCAGCGCTGCAGACGCTTATCAGTGACGTGAGGTCAGGCTCAGCCGATTTTCGAACCATACTAATTTACGATGTCAGTCGGTGGGGGCGCTTTCAGGACACCGATGAGAGCGCATATTATGAATTTATTTGCCGGTCTAATGGTGTGGCTGTCGAATACTGCGCCGAACAATTTAACAACGATGGCAGCCTCACGGCCACAATCCTAAAGAACTTGAAGAGGGCCATGGCCGGCGAGTACAGCCGAGAACTTTCCGCGAAGGTGTTTGCCGGGCAGGCAAAAGCCGTAAGGAACGGTTTTCATCGCGGTTCTACGCCAGGCTACGGCTTACGAAGATGCCTCATTGAAGACGGGTCGGCTCAAAGAACCATACTCAAGCCCGGTCAACGAAAGAGACTCTCGACGGACCGAACGATCTTGGTTGCCGGCCCTGCGGAGGAGATTGAGATTATCGCTCGGATTTATTCACTCTTCATAGACCAGAAATTTTCGTTAAGCCGTATCGCAAGACTTTTGAACGAAGAGGGGATTGCGAACGTCCTCCAGCGTCAGTGGAATGACGTTTCTGTACGAGAGATCTTGTCCAACGAAAAATACGTTGGAAGTGCGCAGTTCAACAAAACGTCCAGAAAATTGGGCGCGCCGAGCAGGAAGAATCTCAGATCAGAATGGGTCGAGAAAATCGGAGCATTCGAAGGCATCGTTTCCAAAGAGCGTTTCCGCCAGGCTCAAGAGCAGTTGCGCTATAATGCGCGAGCTTACCTCGACAGCGAGCTGCTCAACGCGCTAACCGCCATTTGGTGCAGTCGGGGGCGGATCAGCGCGGCCCTTATCGAGTCAATACCAGAGATGCCTAGCGTGAACACATTTAAGGAGCATTTCGGCGGGCTTGCCGCTGCATATCAAATGATTGGCTATGCGCCGCCATTTCGCCGCGGTCGCAGCTCGCAAGTTCGGATGGTCATCATGAGTCAGATGTCGGCAAGGCTCCGAGCGGCCGGTTGCGAAGTTGAATGGCATTCGGGTAGCTCTCAAATACTCATAAACGAGGAGTTGGTGGTGGCTGTTGTTGCTGGATGTGCGACACCCGGCGGCGGGAAAAATCAATGGCAGATCAAGCGATCAGCATGGGCGAAGCCAGACATCTTAGTAGCCGCGAGAGTGCACGACGAAGTGTTCACTGTCGTTGAGGACTATCTATTCATACCGCTTCTATTCCTGACGAATGCGTCTTGGCTGACGATCTCGAAGAAGAGGCGACAGCGGATGGAGGCGTTTCGCTCAGCGACGTTGGATCCGCTTTTTGCGCTTTGTTCCAGGAAACGAATTGGTCTCGGTAATGCCTCGCACGCGTGAAACCGCAAGGGACCGCGCTCGCACTTATCGAGCGGTCAAAGCGAGGCTGGCCGATGAAGAGGCTAAAGCGAGGCGCGCTCGTTTGTCGCAGACACTCGCAAAAGTGGCGCAACTCCTCACGGACCAAGGATTTATTGAGTTGGCAGCATTGCAAGGCGTCGAATGGGTACCCCGACGCCTCGTGTCTCGCGCGAATGATACAACGCAGGCGAACCTTGACTTGCATCACGCTGACTCGGTGCTCGACTTTGTAATCGCTTGGAAGTTTATCTTTCCGATGTTCACGAACAGAGAAATGTTAGAATATCTTCAAATGGAATGGCCAGGTTTCGTCGACGAATTCAAGGACACGTTCATTGCGCTCGTAATGAATGGGCCTTTCCTGGATGAGCGGCGAACGTGCCTCAGCACGACTTTCTTTCAATGACAGGTTTCTTGACAACGCGAGCCGTCGGGTTTCTACATCGCGGATGCGTTCTGCAATTCTGATTTCATTGACACTTTCGCTCCTCGGTTCTTCGGCCGCGCAATGCCTGGTCGGCGGCGCTAACGTGCGTGACGACGAGATCGGCCGTGCCGTGATCACGATCGTTGGCTCGCGCGGCAATTTTTGTTCGGGCGCGCTGATCGCGCCGACCCTGGTGCTGTCGGCGGCACATTGCGTGACGCCCGGCGCCAGTTACAAGATCGTGCTCTATGACGCCCAACGGCAGCCGCAATTACTGGCGGTGAAGCGCGTCGCCGATCATCCACAATTCAATGCGGAGGGCATCAAGGCGCATCGCGCCAGCGCCGATGTGGCGCTGCTGCAGCTCGCAGATCCCTTGCCCGGCAAGACCGCGCTGCCGCTCGGCATGCCCACCGAGCCTTTCGCCCCTGGGCAGAGCTACCTGGTCGCCGGCATCGGCGTCGCTGCGCGCGGCGACGGCAAGAGCGGGGGCACCGTGCGCGCGGCGCAGCTCACCTCTACCAGCCATCCCGGCAAATTGCAGATAAGACTGGTCGATCCCGCGACCGACAACACACGCGATGGGCTCGGCGCCTGCACCGGCGACAGCGGCGGGCCCGTGCTGCAACAGCAAAATGGTCGCAACATCGTGATCGGCGTGGTGTCGTGGTCCACCGGCGCGAAGAACGCCGCTGGCTGCGGCGGCCTCACCGGTGTGACACCGCTGACGCTGTACCGCGACTGGATCCTGCAGACGGCACGCGCCTGGGGCACGCCGCTCTGATCGCAGGCGCCATTCAGGCAACGCTGTGTAAGCAAGCGCCGCGCAAGGCAGGTGTCGTTAAGTTCCGTGAAAGGTTCTCCGCTATGATCCGCGAATCATGGGAGTCTCCGACATGCTGCGCCTACTCACTCTTGCCGTTTCCGTGGCCATTTCAACCGCTGGCCTGATCGCGGACGCGCAGGCCGCCGACATGGCCGGCCAGAGCCGCATCGGCCGCCTGTTCGACGAGCCGGTGGTGAAGAGCCGCCGCGTGGTGGTGGTCAAGGACGAACGGCCGATGGAAGAGCCGATCGTGCAATATGCGCCGGAGGTGGATATCTCCTCCATCGTGCATGGCTATTACGGCAAGCCGAATTCCTATTATTACCGCAACTATTACGGCATCCCATCCGAGACGATCTTCAGCCGCGCGCCCTATGGCTGCGGCTACTACGGCTATTGCTGAGCGCCGCGCCTTAGAAGCCCCACGCGGAACGCGCGCACCGCGCTGCGGCATGTGTCGATTGTAACAGTGTGTTCGACTGCGACATCGTGGAGCTTGCGTCTCTCATTCTTGTGAACTGCATTTCCGAAACGCCTCCCTAGCTAGAGGGGTGCTTCAGAGCATCACGGGAAGCCGGTTATGGGAAAAGAAGAAAAGACCGAAGCCGAACTTGAGGAAATGATCGCCCAGCGGATCGTTGTCGGAGGCGTCTATGTATCGGTACGCAGGGATACCCTGCTCGGCTGGCGGCCGATGGTGATTACCGCGCCGAAACACGCCACCTATGCGCAGGAGCTTGCCGACGAAGTGGCCGTGGAACTGCGCAAGAAGTTCGTGCTGAAAGATTGAACCTGTCCGCATCGGGAACTCCGGGCGCATGGTCCCAGCGGCAGCAGCCCATGCGCCCGTATCGCCTAGTCCTTCTTCTCGGTCACATTGCTGATCGTCTTGACGCCATTGCTCTCGGTATAGGTCACCGTGACGCGCTCGCCGGCATGCAGCGACTCCGGAACCGTGCGCAGCCTGAATTTCTCCATCGCGCCCGGCGTATTCGCGCCGACGGTCTCGCCAGCCGGCGCCTGCTTGATCACCACCTCGCTGGTAGTGCGATCGAGAATGGTGACGATCCCCGTGAAAGTCTGGTCAGCAGCTTGAGCCGCCGATCCAGCAAAGGATCCCATCACGGCAATCACCGCCGCACACGCGACGCGTTCGGTCAGTCTCATTGTCGTTCTCCAAAGCTTGCGTGAATGGAGGTAACGACGGCAGCGGGCGAATGGTTCCATAGCTGTTGCCGCAAACGCAGATGATCAATCCGTCCCCTGCATGGTGAGGGATAGCGTGTGAGTCGCGTGTGATGCGGCGACATCGATTCCTTTAGAGCGATGTAATGAACGATTAAGAAGCAGGCGATCGCGGCCGGCGATGCATTCACCGTCACGGCCGACTGCGATAAGATGCTGGCGACTTGCCGCGATCGCTTCGGCAATGTCGATAATTTCCGCGGCTTCCCCGATATCCCCGGCAATGACTTTGTCATGAGCTATCCGACGCCGGGGACGGGTGGGGGGTGAGTGGGTTAGCGAGTGGCGGATATGCGCGAACTCACGCGAATGTCGCCTGCAATATTCTGGAGAAAGTTTCGGTTTCGATCAGGAGGGCGTTGCCGGGGGGGGGCGACGCACCCTGTTGCTTACTTGCCGCCAGTGACATCGAGGAATGTGCCGGTGACGAACGAAGCCTCGGCGCTTGCCAGCCACAGGATCGCCCGCGCAACTTCTTCAGGCTGACCGCCTCGTCCCATGGGGATCGAGTCTTTTACGCGATCGACCCGTCCGGGCTCTCCGCCGCTGGCATGCATGTCAGTGTAGATGTGTCCGGGGCGAATGCAGTTGACGCGTATGCCATCCCGCGCGACTTCCTTGGCGAAGCCGGTCGTGAATGTCTCAACGGCGCCTTTCGACGCAGCGTAGTCGACATATTCGCCCGGACTGCCGAGCCTGGCCGAGGCCGAAGAGATGTTGATCACGGAGCCGCCGCGCCCGTCGTGGCGATACGACATGCGCTTCGCGGCCTGCTGCGCACAGAGGATAGGGCCGATCGCATTGACCGCGAAGATGCGCTGCATCCGCTCGAATCCGAGATCCTCCAGCCGGGACTGCCGCGCAAGCATTGCGGCGTTGTTCACCAGCACATCGATCCGGCCGAACGCATGGTCGATCGCGGCGAATAGCTGAGCGACCTGCTCTGGATCCGCGCTATCTGCGCGCACGGCCAAAGCCCGACGCCCGACAGCTTCAACATCAGCTGCCACCGCAAGAGCGGCAGATTCGTTCGAGACGAAACTGATCGCGACATCGTAACCTTGTGCGGCAGCGAGCCGCGCAGTCGCGGCACCTACACCACGACTTCCACCCGTTATCAGAATGAGCGGCGCCTGTGAGACGGTATCCATTTGGCGAACCTTCATGTGGTGGTGAAATCATCATCTAGGGCTGTCCGGATGAGTCCGATGCCAGACCGATTTCGACGTGGTCGCTGAGATGCCGCGAGAGTGCGATCACGAACGGGCAGATTGCCAGCGCCGTCATCGCGGTCGCGGCCGTTGCCGTCGTGGGTCCGAACGCGTCGCCCAGAAAACCATAGAGAACCGGGGCACCGGCGCCCGCGCCGATGGTGCCCGTATAGAACAAGGCGAATGCACGCTCGGTGCGATGGGGCGGGGTCAGTTCGGGAACCGTTCCGTACAGTACGGATGATGTGCCGTTGAGCATCACCCCCAGCGCCGGCAGGAGCATGATGGCGGGGACGAGCGGCAGAACCAGAACGCCGACAATCAAAACGGCCGTAGCAACCTCGGTGAAGAGGACGGTGCGCCGCGTGCCGACCTTGTCGCCCAGCCAGCCGCACGCAAACTTGCCGGCGGCCCCACCGCTGAAGACAAGTGCCAGAGCAAAACCGATGGTGGGAAGGGTCGCTCCTTTTCCAATCAGGAGGAATGGCAGAAAGGCGAGGAAGCCCATTCTGACGGCGCTATCGAGCATTCCGATCGCCAGCAGCCAATAAAACCCGCCGCGACTTTGACCCGTCTGGCTGGATCGTTCCTTCGCATTGGCTGCATGTCCTTTGCCGACCGCCGGCATCCACACAGCCATGGCGACGGATACCGCGATGCCCGCGACAGCGAGAGCGAATACGGCGTGTTGCCAGGCGACGCTGACAAGTAGCAGAGACATCAGCGCGGGGATGGCCGCCTTGCCGAGATCGCCGGTGAAATTGTAGATGCCAAGCGGCCTGCGCGCGGCGCGCCCATAGGCGCGCGACACGGCGGCGGATGCCAGAGGATGTTGGGTGCTTGAGCCTGCGCCTGCCAGCGCAAGCGCCAGGCACAGTCCGACGATGCCGCCGGAGATGCCTGCGAGCGCGTAGCCCAGTGCCGCCAGCGCCGTGCCGCAACAGAGAATGATTTTGGCGTCGATGCGCTCCGCAAGATGCCCTGCCGGAATTTGCAGACACGCCATGGTGCCGGAATAGAGCCCGCGCAGAATGGCGAGCACGCTGTAGCTCAGTGCGAACTCGGTCTGCCAGATCGGCAGCAGCACGTAGATCACATCGGTGAAACCGTCGTGCAGAGCGTGATTGAGCCCGGTGAGCGCAAGCGTTCGCGCGGCGCGTGTCTGGTTCGGAGGAGCCGACGTGGCGGGTGTCGTGGTCTCGTGCTGTGTCATCGTCTTCCGGCGCTAGCGCAGCAGTTGCAGAAAATCTGAAGATTGGCGTGCCGGATTCGAGCCGGGCGCGTGAAACGCTGCTAAAACCACCATGAACGAGACTTGCGATCGTCACAAATCAGTAATACTCAAGTTATGGGTTAGAAATTCTGAAGTATGTCCACCTTTGTCCCACGCCGTAGTCTGCCGCCGCTGAATGCGGTCCGCGCCTTCGAGGCTGCCGCCCGTCTCGGCAGTCTGAAGGAGGCGGCCGTCGAGCTTAGCGTGACGCATGGCGCCGTCAGTCAGCAGATCCGACTGTTGGAAGACTGGTTGGGTGCTCCGGCGCTGTTTCGGCGCTCGGTCCGACGGGTCGTACTGACGCCTGCTGGCGCCGCACTGCTGGCCGAATTCGGGCCGGCCCTCGATCGCATTTCGGCTGCCGTGCAGCAGCATCGCACCAGACGGCATGACGCGCCGTCCATCGTGCTGCATGTCAACGCGCTCGCGACCTTCAGTCTGCGATGGCTGTTACGACGCATGGGCGCTTTTCGGAGCGAGCATCCCGACATCGAGGTCCGTTTGAGTACGTCGAACGAGACGATCGACGCTCTGGCCGAGCCGTTCGACGTCGTGATCAGAGGAGGGCCGGACACCTTTCCCGGCTACACGTCGCGTTTCCTTTTCGGGGAACGACGGCTGCCGGTGTGCAGTCCGGCCATTCTGGATCGGGCGCCGTTGACCGACATCCGCGATCTATCGCGCCATACGCTGCTTCATGTCTCGTCGATGGCGCGACTTTGGCGCGACTGGCTGGCTGAAGCCGGCGAGCCCGCCCTTCGCCCGGAGGCATCTCTGACCTTCGATCATTTCTACCTGACCATACAGGCAGCGATCGATGGACTCGGTGTGGCGATGGGTCCGACCGCGCTGGTCGCCGATGATCTCGCGGCCGGGCGATTGATAACGCCATTTCCGGACATCAGTCTCTCGGCACGCAGCTACTTCGCCTATCTACCGGAAGCGCGACGAACCGATCCACATATCGCCGTGTTCTGCGATTGGCTCGAGCAACAAGGCCGCGATCTCGTCCGCAACTAGGCGTCGACGACCGTGATCGCTTCGATTCCATGAACCAATCGGGCAATGCGGGAGCGACGATGCCGATCAGGGCGCTCGTCGGCGGCGCTCCGATTGCGAACGGCTTGCTGGCGTTATTCGTCCACCTTTCGTGCGGCGGATTCCGTGAGCCAAGGCGCCCCTTTTTCGCCGCCTGGCAATAGCGTCGCTGCGCTGGCCGGCGACTGCACTACTTCGTCACAAGGCTCCTTATCATGATGATCACACTCATCACCCGCGCTGCTCTCGTCACCGAGGCGCGGGGCTGGATCGCGTCGTTACGCTGCTGTGCAACAATATGTCGGCTATCGGATATAGCGGATCGGGTAAGCGGTCCGCCCGGCAGATTTAAGAGTTCCCAACCCAATAAGATTGTAGATTTCACAGCGCATTAACGCGTCAATGGAAGGGTGATCCGTCACTGTATTCCTTGCGAACAGATTAAGGCGCCGATGAGCTCCGCCCACCGAAAACGCGCGGCCCTGCATTTGCCGATTTGGGCTGCCGTTTTTCTAACGCTGGTTTGCGTGGCGATTCTCGGCCTGAGTAGCTGGCGGGAATGGTCCGCGCGGGACGTTGAGCTAAAAAATACAGACATCGACACGGCGAACCTTGCGCAGTCGCTTGCGCAACACGCTGACGATACATTCGAACTAGCCGACAACGTCGTCACTGGTCTCGTCCATCGGCTTGGGATCGATGGCGATGGTCCTGAAGCGATCGCGCGGCTTCAAACTTTCATCGATCTTCGCAAACCCACCCTGGGTCGTATCCGCGGCCTGTTTGTATATGACGAGACCGGGCGTTGGCTCGCAACGACCGAATCGGTGAATCTGAACGGTCTGAACAACAGCGACCGGGATTATTTTCGCTATCACGCTCAATCGGCGGACCGCGGGATGCTCATCGGTCGGCCTGTCAAAAGCCGTTCCGGCGGACAGTGGATCATTACCGCCTCAAAGCGCTTCAATCATCCTGACGGCAGATTTGCGGGCGTCGTTCTGGCCACCGTTGACGTTTCATATTTCACGCAGTTCTTCAACAAGTTCACCATCGGACAGAAGGGCGCAATTTCTCTCCTGAGTTCGGATGGCATCATGCTGGCGCGGAGCCCCGATGATGGGACCTATGTCGGGCGGGATTTGTCGAGCACGCCTCTCTTTAAAGAGCGTACCAAGCGTCCAGCGTCGGGGACATACTATTTCAGATCGCCCCTGGATGGGGTTCAACGGCTGAGCTTCTACAAGACAAGCGATCATTTTCCTCTGATGGTTCTGGCCACCAAAGCCGAAGATGAGGTGCTGGCTTCGTGGCGCAGGGATGCGGCCGTGCGAATGATGTTCGTCGTCGCACTACTTCTGATTATTGCCGTGATCGGCTTTTTCTTCATAAGGCAATTGCAAGCGCGTCAACGGATGGCCGCCGAACTTGAAGCCAAAGAGGCCGATTTCCGTCTGCTTGCGGAGGAGTCCAGCGACATGGTGACCCGCATTGGAATGGATGAACGCATTCATTACGTGTCGCCGTCATCGAGTCGGGTGGTGGGCTGGGCACCGGAACAGCTGATGGGGACGCCGGCGCTGGCGGGCGTGAACACCGAAGATCTCCCCCGGGTAAAGGCGCTGGTGGCTGCCTTGAAGCGTGGCGACCAACAAGACGCTCGGATCGTCTATCGCAGTCGTCATCGTGAGCGATCGGAGATATGGATCGAATCCACCATGCGCGTCACCAAGGGCTATGAAACGGGTGAGATAAACGGGGTCGTTGCGATTTCGCGCGATATGACGGAGCATAAAGACCTTGAGCGGAAGTTGGCATCGCTCGCGACTTTGGATGGCCTGACCGGAATTGCCAATCGTCGACATTTCGACGAGCATCTGGAGAGGGAATGGGCAAGGGCACGACGCGACGGCACTCCGTTGTCACTGCTAATGATCGACGTCGATCAATTCAAAAAATACAATGATCGATACGGACATCAGGCTGGAGACGCTTGCCTGCAGTCCGTTGCGCAGGCGCTGGCCGCGCAGGTTCGACGGCCTGCCGACCTGGCCGCAAGATACGGCGGAGAGGAGTTTGTTCTGCTTTTGCCGGATACTGATCGCGCGGGATGTGAACTGATAAGCAGCAAGATTCGGGACTCCCTTGCTGCTATCGGCATTGATCACGAGTTGAACCTTCCATCCCAAAAAGTGACGGTAAGCATCGGTGGTGCGATAGCTGCCCTCCAGGACGCGAAAGCGTCGAGTTCGTCGCTGGTCGAGGCCGCGGATCGAGCACTGTATGCTGCGAAGGATGAGGGGCGCGATCGACTGGTGATGTCGGGACGTGTGATAGAGTTGTCCAAGGGAAGGATTGCCTGAGGCCTCTGGAACCATGAAGACGCCAAACGGTCAAGTATGACGGAAAAATCGGCGCCTTCGTAGTTCTACCAAGTAGCGGTTTGAGAGATCTCTATCGGTTTCTTAGCGATTTGCTGTACTGTCGAAAGATGGTCGAAACTCGTAGCGCACCCCGCCACCGCGTTTTGAAAGCAGGAACGATCGAGTTCGGCGGCGGTGCGATCGACTGCGTGGTCCGCAACCTGTCCGCTACCGGCGCGGCGTTAGAAATATCCAGCCAAGTTGGGATACCTGAAAAATTCGCACTAGTTGTGACGGACTGCATTTACGTTGCGAAGTTGTGTGGCGAAAAGGCTACCGAATTGGCGTCAGGTTCGGCCAGGTGCCGTGACAGCGCTAAATGCCTACCACTGAAGTGACACTTCGAAGTGATCTGCGAACCGCCAGGTAACCTAACGTCAATCGCTGTTCCTACCGGCATATAGCCTCGTTTCGCTGCGACGCGAAATTTGGTCTTCTATCGGGGCACAGTGGACCTAGAGGGCCGTCTGCCCGGCGGGTTAATGGGTGCACGAACTCAACCGATTGGAATACTCAATCCTTGCGCAGGAATGTGTAGTCTGCCGAATAGGGCACGCGGAGAACTGCCCGCATCGTCGCTGGGGCCGGCGGCGACGCGCCATTGGTATTGATGTGCTGATCACGTCGACGCGTGCAAGCTTGCCGTTACCGTTGTCATGCTGCTCCGTGACCGTGAGTTTCAGCCACGAGATATCACTTTCGGTTTTTGCCGGGGCGCGGCCGATCAGGGCACTTGTCGGCGGCTCTCCGGCTCCGAACGGCTTGCTGGCGTTATTCGTCCACCTTTGGTGCGGCGGATTCCATGAGCCAGGGCTCTCCCTTTTCGCCGCCTGCAAGAGCGTCGCCGCTGGCCGGCGACTGCATTGCTTCGTCACAAGGCTCCTTACCATGACGACCGCACTCATCACCCGGGCTGTTCTCGTCACCGAGGCGCGCGACTGGATCGGCACGCGCTATCAGCATCAGGCGTCGCTCAAGGGCGTCGGATGCGATTGCCTCGGCCTCGTGCGTGGCGTCTGGCGTTATTGCGTTGGCGATGAGCCGGAAACACCGCCGCCTTACGCGCCGGACTGGGCGGAGGCACGAGGGGAGGAGGCGCTGGCGCAGGCGGCGTTGCGTCATCTGGTGCCCATCGCGTTGAATGAGGTCGGTGCTGGCGACGTGTTGCTATTTCGCTGGCGCGACGGCTTCGTCGCCAAACACGCGGCGATTGCGAGCGGCGATGGCACGATGATCCACGCCCATGACGGCGCCGCCGTGTGCGAGGTGGCGCTGACGCCGTGGTGGCGACGTCGTCTGGCCTATGCGTTCCGGTTTCCCGGAGTGAGCTGATGCTGGATGTATTGTATTGAAGTCATCACTTGCGGACTGCGTTTCCGGATGCATCTTCATTCATCGCGACATGGCCCTGTACAAGGGTCGCGAATGATTTCTGGGCGTCATATCGGTCGCTGTCGGCTTTCCAGACACAGTGCGTTTCCGAAAAGACATTCCCGCCTTTCAGCGGAAGAAGGACAACACCCGCAATATGCGCGGATGTCATGGCGCGCGGAACAAGTGCGACGCCAAGACCGTGGGCGACGGCCGAGATCACGCTGACCCAATGCCGCACCTCATGAATGACCGTCGGCGAGAAGCCAGAGGACTGACAGGCCTCCAGGATGGAATTGAAATAGGCCGGCGACGCCGAGCGACCGAACAGGATGAATTCCTCGGCCGCCAGTTTTTCGAGCTGGACGGAGCGCTTGGTGGCATAGGGATGACCGCTCGGGAGACAGGCAAGAAGTGGCTCCCGGCAGAAGCGAAACCCGTCAAGACCATCGGGCGTCTCCAGACCGTTGATAAATCCGAAATCGATCTCATCGCGTTTGAGGGCAACGATCTGCTCGGCCGTACTGAGTTCCTGCAACCGCAACTCAATGCCGGGATGCAGCTTTCGGAACGATCGAATGATCGCAGGCAGTCCGCGATAAAGGGTCGAGCCACCAAAGCCGACGCGCAACAATCCGCCCTTCTCGTCGTCGACCGCTCGCACGAAGTCGCGAACCTCTTCGACGCGACGCAGCAGAAAAGTCGCCTCGGACTGAAGTGCGCGACCCGCAACCGTCAGCTCGACATTGCGGCTGTTGCGTTGAAAGAGCTTGGTGCCAAGGCTTTCCTCGAGCTGCCTGATGGCCAGACTGAGCGGCGGTTGAGAGATGGACAGTCGCTGTGCAGCGCGCCGGAAATGGCGTTCCTCGGCCAGAACCAGAAAATACCGCAGCAAACGCAGTTCCATCCCGATCTCCGTAGATTGATATGTTTTGTGGATCAATCAATACCAAATAGTATTGGACGCTATCGGTCCGCCGCGGTCAACTGACGCCCGGAAAGCAAAAAATTTCGGGAGGACATCGCATGAAGCTACGGAGGATGGCTGGTTCGGCCATGTCGGTGGCTGCTGTCAGCTTCGCCATCGCGTGCAGCTCGGCAGCGAGAGCCGAATATCCGGATCGCCCCGTCAAACTCATTGTCCCCTTCGCCGCGGGCGGCCCCACCGATGCGCTGGCCCGCAATCTCGCCGAAGGACTACGCGTCCAGCTCAAGCAGACGGTGGTTGTTGAAAACAAGGGCGGAGCCGGCGCCAATATCGGCGCCGAATACACCGCCAATTCGCCAGCCGACGGCTACACCTTGATGTTCGGAACCTCGGGACCTCTGGCCATCAATGTCAGCCTCTACAGAAAACTCAACTACGACCCGATCAAGAGTTTCGATCCCGTCATCATGCTCGGCAAACTTCCCAACGTGCTGTCCGCAGGCCCGGGATTGCCGGTCAAGGACCTCAAGGAACTGATCGCCTATGCCAAGGCCGGCAACAAGCTGAACTATTCGTCGTCAGGCGTCGGCGCATCGACGCATCTGTCGGGAATTCTGTTTAATTCGGAAGCCGGCATTGATCTGCAACACGTTTCGTATCGTGGCGCCGCACCAGCGATGACCGATCTGCTCGGCGGACAAGTCCCGCTCAGTTTCTCGGACGTCTACTCGTCCGCTCCGCACATCAAGTCCGGGGCGATCCGCGCGATCGGTGTCACGACACGCGAGCGCACGCCGTTGCTTCCCGACGTGCCCACGCTCGATGAGCTTGGCCTCAAAGGCTTTGACGTCAGTGTCTTCTTTGGAATTGTCGTTCCGAAGGGAACGCCGCCCGAGGTCATTGCCACGCTCAACGCCGCATTCCGGGAGGCCATCAAGGATCCTGCCATCAAGGCTGCCATGGATCAGCAAGGCATTATCCCGGCCCAGTCGTCCACCCCAGCCTATCTGGCCGAGTTCATGGCATCGGAAACCCTTCACTGGCGCAGCGTTCTCACGCAGGTCGGATTCGAACAGCAGTAAGAAAAATTCAGAAAAGAGATATCGACATGAACTATCAGCATCCCCCGTCCAATTTCGCCGCGCCGACAGAGCAACTGGCCAGCCGCGAGGCCACAGCCGAGCGCTCGAACAAGCTTGCGCCGGACTGTGCCGGCAGCAACTTCTTTGAAATGGACCACAATCTGCAGGCCTTGCTGCTGCAGTATATCGACGCCGCGCTGCTGGATCACATCCGTCCGCATCTCGACAGTCTCGGCGAACTGTGCGGCAACGAGCTCCACGATCTGGCCGACGCTTCCGAACGGCACCCGCCCGTCTTGCGGCAACGCGATCGATACGGGCGCGATGATGAAACGGTGGAGTATCACCCCGCATATCAACGCATGGAAGAAATCGCCTATGCGCGCTACGGCATCCACGCCATGTCGTATCGGCCGGGGGTGCTTGGCTGGCCGACGAAGCTTCCGCCGATCGTCAAATACGTCTTCCAGTACATTTTCTCGCAGACCGAATTCGGATTGATGTGCCCGGTCAACATCGCCGGCAGTTCGTCAGAACTCATTCGCCGATACGGAAGCGACGAGGTTCGCACCCGCTTCGTCGACCGCATGCTGTCGCAGGATATGAGCCAGCTGTACCGTGCGGCGCAGTTCATGACGGAAAAGGCTGGCGGCTCCGATGTTGGCGCAGCCGAGCTGGTGGCCGCCCGGGACGGCGAAAACTGGCGGCTGTGGGGCGAAAAATGGTTCTGCTCCAATGTCAGCGGAGACGTGGTCGTTGTGCTGGCAAGGCCCGAAGGGGCCCAGGCTGGCGGCAAGGGGCTTGGCCTGTTCGCCATGCCGAAGTATCTCGCGGATGGTACGCGTAACGCCTATCGGGTTGTCCGCATCAAGGACAAGCTCGGCAGCAAGTCGATGGCCAGCGGTGAAATCCGGTTGGAGGGCGCGGTTGCCTACCAGCTGGGCGATCTCAACCGCGGGCTCAAGCAGATGCTGGAGATGGTCAATTCGAGCCGGGTCTCGCATCTCGCACGCGCTGCCGGAATGATGCGGCGCTGCCTCAATGAAGCAATGGTTGCCACCCGCAACAGAAACGCATTCGGCAAGAGCGTCATCGACCATCCCCTGATGCGCCGGCAGTTGCTGAAACTGATGGTGCCGACCGAGCAGGCGTTGTCAGCACTGCTGTTCACGGCGTCGGTCTCGGCCAACGAGGACCAGCCGGATGCACAGAAGATTCTGCGGATCATGACGCCGATCTGCAAGTATCGCACTTGCAGGGACAATGTGACGGTCGCGACCGGATCAATGGAGGCCCGCGGCGGCAACGGCTATATCGAGGATTGGCCGAACGCAAAGCTCGTTCGTGACGCGCATCTCGGCGTGTTGTGGGACGGCACGAGCAACATCAATGCGCTCGATGCCATCCACCGATCGATCAAGAAGGAGAAGGCGCATCTTGTCCTTCAGCAGGATCTTGAGACCCGCCTCAAGCGAGCGGACGGCCTTCCAGGCCAGTTCCGGACCCGCCTCGAAAACGGCGTGCGACAGGCCTTTGCCTTTGCGGCCGAAATCGCCGCCGAGCCGGACAACGAACGGTTCTGCCGTCTCGCGGCCGGTCAGTTGTATCACGCGGTCACCATGGTGCTTCTGGTCGAGGAGGGACTGCGCGCTGCAGCGACAGGCGGCGATGCGCGGCGCCTTCTGCTGGCGCGCTTCGTTCTCGAGCATCGATTGCAGAACAACGCACCACTCAACATCGCCTCGTTGAAGTGGGAAGAAGAGGCCATCGACCTGCTGCTCAACGATGGTCCGGTATCGCTCGACAAGGCCACCACGCTGCTTGTTGCCTGACGGCCGGGGGCCGAACATCGAGGGGATCGCACGACGCGCTCCCCTCCGTTGAATGGTGTTCGATCGTTCTCTGTTTCACCGAACGCTGGTCCTTCCGGGTTCGGTAGGATGGCGCGGTGGGACGGGCGGCCTGCAGTTGGCAGCCCCAATGCAGG
This sequence comes from Tardiphaga sp. P9-11, assembly GCF_008329525.1. Taxonomy (GTDB): domain Bacteria; phylum Pseudomonadota; class Alphaproteobacteria; order Rhizobiales; family Xanthobacteraceae; genus Tardiphaga. The sequence goes on from NZ_NPKQ01000010.1 coordinate 106,623, forward strand.
CGAATTCGCTTCGTCACTTATACCGTCCGCGACCTTCACATATGGATTTCCTATATCGCAATGGCCATGTTCTTCTTGCCGCTTCAACTCTGAGGGAGGTTGCGCCGACCCAGGTGTATGATCCGTATTTTTTCCGGCGTCGCCCAATGCAGCTGTGCATGCCGGATTCTATCGGGCTGGGATTGCAATCTGGCTGATTCAATTCGTGCGACGCGTTGTTACCGAACACCAAACGGGAGATGAACCGATGGCCGGTATTGAAGCGAATATGCGCCAGGACATCGAACCAGCGGCCGATACGAATGCTGTTCTCAGCCCGGCAGCATCCGGGCTATTGCGATATCTCGCTTCATTCGCCATGACCGCCCTCGCAACAGCGGCGGCAGTTGGTGTCGATAGCAAGGTGGCGATACCCAACCTCTCCCTGATATTTGTCATTCCCGTCATCATCGCGGGACTGAGCTTCGGTCTGGGCCCATCGTTCCTTTCCGCAATACTCGGTGCTCTCGCCTTCAATTTCTTTCTCACGGAACCTCGCTACAGTCTCAACGTCGATGATCCGGCTAACATCTGGGCGATTGGACTTCTGTTCGTCGTCGGACTTGTCGTGAGCGGCGTTGCCTTCACCTCTCACCAGAGAGCGGCCGAGGTCACCCGATTAAGGCGGCAGGCAACTGTCTGGCAAGGCTACAGCCGTGACGTCGCTGCAGCCGACAACGTGAAAACGATCGTCTCGCTCACATGTCAGGCTCTTGCAGCGCTGTTTCAGGCTCCCGTGGTGGTGTTGCTGGTGTCGGGTGAGAAAGTCATTCTTCTTGAGAAAACAGGTGACGCAGAACTCCAGCAGCCTGAACTGGAGGCTGCGCGTGCATCGCTCACGACCGGAAGCATCGTACGCGGCGGCGTTTACCCGGACATCGCCTCGCGCTTTGACTTCTGGCCTGTGCAAGCTGCCGGAGACAGCAATGCCGTTTTGGGAATTGCCTTCGATCCGGATGAGCGTCCCGCCAAGCCAGACATATCCGTGGACGTCGTGAGAAGTGTATTGGCCATGGGGCTTGGCCTCCAGCATGCGCGGCCGACCCGCGATGGTCAGCGCCAGAGCTGAGGCGGCATCTTCACCAGCCCGGTAGATGCGGCGTTATTGGAATGCTTCGTCGCAAGGGCTCCTCGCAATGACGACTGGCCTGATCACCCGCACCGCGCGCGTCACTGCGGCGCGTGGGCGGATCGGCACGCGCTATCGGCACCAGCAATCGCGCAGGGGCGTTGGCCGCGATTGCCTTGGGCTGGTGCGCATTGTCTGGCCTGTGCGTTCTGCTATTCTGGAGTGAGCTGATGTCGCAACTCGTTCTCGCCACAGCCGGTGGCGCCATTGGTGGAATGTTCGGCCCCATCGGTGCAATCGCCGGCCAGCTCGCCGGTGCTGCGCTCGGCGGCGCGATCGATAATGCGCTGTTTCGCGCGGGCGGTCAGACCCGGAGTGGTCCGCAACTGGCCGATCTCGATGTGATGGCGTCTACCGAAGGGGCGCCGATCCCGCGCATCTATGGCCGCGCGCGGCTCAGCGGCGTCTTCTGGAAGCTCGCAATGTGCTTGGCGCCCGCACTGATCCGCACGGCGTTCGGCTTCCACAGGCTGGAGGCAGTGATCGGCCCGCCGGACCACGAACGGCATGAACTGCAATGGCAATATCCCATCGCTTCCGGGGCACCATCCACTTTGAGTTCGACTGCGCCGCAGAAGCACTTTCCAACATGTGTCATTGCTGTCGTTCCCTCTTGCTTGTGCATCGTGCCTCGCCGCGAAGCGGGCGCGCCGGGCATGCTGCTAGCAGGGGCGCCCAAACCGGAGCGTCATGCGATCGGACGAGGCAGCATTACAAGATGTGTCGATGCAACACGCTTCCCCAGGCGGCAATGTGGACGGTCGCGCTGAAGCTGACGTCATGGGCAGGGCATGACCGAGTTGCGGAGATCAGAACGCCGTCATTCCACGTTCCAAGAGACTGGTGCGCGACTGGGCTCATAGGTTGCGAGAGGAACAGTTGCGTGATGTGGCCTTGACGCAATAAATTCGGCATAATGACCCGCCGCGCTCACCGCTCGCCCGAGGAAACATTTGATCGCTGACGGATGATCGCGATGCCCCTCACTTACGTCATCTCCGATCTGCACGGCCGGCGCGATCTGCTGGATCGCGCGCTGGCTGAGATCGAGACGCATCGGGCTGGTGAAAACGCCACACTCATTGTGCTCGGCGACTATGTCGACAAGGGCCCGGGCTCGCGCCGAGTCATTGCGCGGCTGCGCGCAGGGGTGGCGCCTGGCCTGCGGCTGGCGATGCTCAAGAGCAATCACGATGCGCTGATGGTCGCCGCGCTGCGCGGCATCGTGCCGATGGAGAACTGGCTGGCGAAGGGCGGCGATACCGCGCTGGCCTCCTATGGCGGCGACGTCGCCGATGTGCCGGTGCATGACATCGACTGGCTCGACGGCCGGCCGCTGTGGCACATGGATGCACATCGCATCTATGTGCATGCCGGCGTCGATCCCGCGCTGCCGCTGACGCAGCAGGATCCGGTATTGCTGATGACCAAGCGCTATGCGGACGATGACGTGTCCGGCCATGATGCCGGCGAGGGCACGCGCCATGTGGTGCATGGCCATGACCGCCATGCCGATGAGCCGCTGCTGGAACAGGGCCGCAGCAATCTTGACACCTATGCCTGGAAAAGCGGCCGTCTGGTGATCGGCGTGTTCGATGACAACATGCCGGGCGGGCCGGTGGAGCTCATCGAGATCACCGCGCCGCCGGCGCCGGACCGGACCGCGATGCCTTGAGGCGGATATGACCTCTTGAACCAAAGACCGTGCTGCGACGCCTAACCGGCAACGCAACCGAACCGGTCCCCCTCTTATGTCGTCTATCATCGAGCTCGTCATCGATATCGCTGTCGAACTCGTCTCCGATTGGACGACCGCGAAATGGCCACTCGTCGGCGAGGCCGTGGGGCTGGTCTGTCTTGTGATCGGTGCGCTCGTCGCGGGACGGTCGTCGTCCGGCACCGACCGCGTCCAGGCGTTCGGCCTGCTGGCCGCAATGGTCATTGCATTTGTCGCTTTGTTGCTCTACCGCGCCTGGCGCCTGCGTCGCGCGGCGGCAATGCCGACCGAGCGATTGCCATGAGTGTGACACCGGCGATGCTCGGCGCCACTACAGACTGAGGAGACGCACCGATGCCGGACTGGATCTTGCCACTGCTGTTGATCGTCGCGATCCTGGCGTTCCTGTATCGCGCCTTCCTGCACACGCCGCGGGCGCCGCCCAGCGGCAGGAGCCACGAAGAAGGCGTGACCAATTACTGGGACGTGCACCGCGATCGCTGACGGATGTCGATGCGCGGCGCCGCAGGATCTGACACCGCGAATGGCAGAACAACCAGCCGGAGCGCGTGAGCGCCGTCACTTCCTGACGTATTTTCGTGTCGTCAGCACCGGATCGATGCGCCTAGCTTCGGCGATGTCGCGGGCGCAGCCGGCAGTGTCGCCGATCGCTTCCCGGGCGCCGCGCTGGATCAGCGACGACGCATCCTCCGGATCGAGGAGAAGGGCTTCGCTGAAATCGGCAATGGCGCGCGCAGGCTCATTCTTGGTCTGCCAGGCGCTGCCGCGGCTCCAGAACGCGACGGCCTCCGTGGGATGGTGCTGGAGCGCGGCATCCGCATCGCCCGCCAGCAGATAATCGATCGATCGGCTGACATACAGCATGGCCTGGTCGGCGCCGCGATAGTGATCGCGCGCGATGGCGCGGGTGCAGGCGGCGATGGCGCGATCGTCGGTGTCGCCAATGCAGGTGTCGTAATCGCCTGTCGGGTCGGGCGGTGTCGGCGTGGCGGCCATGGCCTGGGGCACACCGAGGCCAGCGATCAGCGCGGCACAACCAACATGCGGAAGCGGGGCAGGCGCAGTGGCGGGGTCGCAGGCATCATGGGCGCTCGGCAAAGGGGCGGGACGGCGGTTCCCCTTGGTCGGCGGCGTCAGCTGAAAGGTTCGACGGCGCGCGCGTAAGCAGGATGGAAGTGACAATCGCCATGAATGACCTGAGCGTCATTTTCACCGAGCGTGGCGACCTCGCGCATGTCGCATTTCGCCGGAACCTGAAAACCGCAAGCGGTCTAGTGCAACTCGTCGCGCGAAATCGGCAGGTGCAATTGCGCCGCGCGCTCCTCACGATCCTGCTTGCGAAACTCGGTCTCGCGCCGCTCAAAGGCGTGCATCTGTTCGTGCGCTTCCTGCTGTAACCGCACGTGTTTCGTCATCGGTTGTTGAGTATGTCTCATCACGCCAGCTCCGTGCCCTGACGATTACCACGCGATAACGTCACGCTCCGCCAGCGGTTCACTGTTCCAGATCAAATTTGACGTCGCTCGCGACAAGATTTCCGGCTCCTTGTTGCTGGTCACCGCGCAGGCGCGCTTAATGTTATCGGATCAACAAATAGGATGATATGCCCATAATTTGAACACAGTTCGTTCTGACTATGTTCCTACAACGAGGAGGCGATGATGGACAGGGACGAACCGGCAGTGGCGAGGGTTTTAGATAGGGCGCAATGCGTTCGCGGGGCGTTTGGTTGGCTCATGGGATCATGGATTGTGTTGCGGGCGATCGCGGCGGTAGACGGTAGACGGAGGGTGACGGTCGCGGGTTTTCTTCTACTGTTAGTCTCGGCACTGCTACGATTTTGGCCTTGCGTTTCACCCTGATGAATTCCGTCGAGACATCACGCCGTCGTCGGACATGACGATAAAACCTAGGTTACGGTGTCGTATTCCAACTCGCGTTCAAAAGCTGAATCATCAAATTGGATTTCCAGCTCTGAAAGCTAATCGTGAGTATTGTCGAGAGTTGACACATGCTCATGGCGCACGTTGCGATGCTGATTTCCGCGCTGTGCCGGTAGATGCCACTGGCGACCTCTACGTGCTCAGCCGATCGCAGCACCTCTAAAGAACACCGTTACGCAAATTGATTTGCCGCCGACCTGAACTTGTCGACAATTAAGCGCATAAAACGCACTTCTCGGTCGAAGGAGGCTTGTATGAACTTCTTTGCAATCCTGCGAGAGGCATTCGGCCGCGCCCGACCGGAAGCCGACGTCGACAATGAGAGAGCTCATGAGTGAATTTGTGAGGCTTCTGCAAACTAACGGCTACGACAGCAACAAACCGCCCGAGAGTAGTTCCAAGCATCCGAGGCATGGGTGGTGCCCTGACGACGTTCAGTGATGCTTTTTTCTCCGCGGAGAAGGACCTGAGGCCAGGCTTCGTTCCAGGCCGCCATCACAAAGGGCGATGTATCGATCTTGCCCCGAGCCACGGCCAATGCAATCGGCATGGCGGTATCGCGAAGGTGACCATCCACTAGTTCCGAACTCGGGATAGGTGGTGGTTATGGGATGTGGTCGGCCGGCTTCTCAGTCGGCGTGAAAGTCCATTCCTTTACCATCCTTGATGCCTTCGCCTTCCCATCGGCCATCGTCAGCTTCAAGCTTGGAAATCAGCGAGTAGCCGGACTGCAGGACCTTCGCTATCACTTGCGCCATTCCTGCGCACATACGTTCAGACAACGGCCCCGAGTTCGTTGCCGAGGCGCTCCGGGATTGGATCGGCACCGTCGGAGCCAAGACCGCTTACATCGAACCTGGAAGTCCACGGGAGAATGGCTATTGCGAGAGCTTCAACGGCAAGCTGCGCGATGAGCTGCTCAATGGTGAAATCTTCTACACATTGAAGAAGGCCCAGATCGTGATCGAAAACTGGCGACGTCACTACAACACGGTGCGTCCACATTCATCTTTGGGATATCGACCGCCGGCACCCGAGGCTCTCGTCTGGCCAACACAAAGGAGATAGTCAAAATGCAATCTCTAAACTAACATTCCAATCGGACCACTCCGCGGGGGGCCGGTCACCGTTTAAGAAGAACAGGAATGAGGAACTTTCTTATTAGGCTGAGCATTTTTATCAGCCGTCTTATAACTTCGGAGATTGCGCAAACTCTTCAATTGTATTTTCCTTACCGTCCTCGTGCAAAGGGAGGCGCGGATGCTGGAAAGAGCGACAATTGTCGAAGACGAGATCGACGTCGAACAAGTGGTTCTCAACTACCAACGTCTGATCTGCGAGGCGCTGAATCAGATGGAAGTTGCCGAGGTTCGCCAGCTCATATTGGAGATAGAAGGCGAGCTGGACAAGACGGGGAGTTCGGCGTCGCCTATGCGACGACAGGCGGCGGAAGTGCTTCGGCGTGCGAGACGACTTCCAGTAGGGCCGGACCGTAACGAGCTTCGACAGATCGCGCACGCATTGCTCTGGCTCGAAGAGAAAGGCCTGAGCCTGAAGGCCCTGCGCCGGGTGGAGGACCGATCAAAGTCAGAGCCAACGGAGTCCTGACCGTGCTATGCCTCCCTAGGGACAGGGGGCGCCGAATGCTGCATCGAACGGTCGCGTATGACGTTCAAGATGTCCAACTGGGTCGTTGGCGCTGGAACATTTATCCTGGCAATCGCACGGTGCAGGGGCCGGTCAAGTTCCGCTCGCGCGAGCTCGCCGTCGAAGCCTGCCACGGTGAGATCAATGATGGGATCGAGCGAACGCGGCGACAGGCGGGACGGTAGCCATCGGCCGGCACGCGGAAGCCCCAAAAACAGGACCAGCTTCAGGATCAGGTTGCGCGCCGGAAAGTGGGGATTTCTCAATATGTTCTTGTCGGCAGAGAGCCTGCGCTTGGTGCATGCCAGCGCTTTCCTTTTGGGCGCGAGAGAGTGACAAGAACCAAAAACAGGAACTCAACCTTCGGTCAGTATCAGGCAACTAAGTAATAAGGTGCTGTAAACGTTATGATATTTGTCTGCTCACAACGCCGGCATGGACCGATTTTGTAAACCGAAGGTCGGGAGTTCAATCCTCTCAACCGGCACCATCCTATCAACAGCTGGGCCGCCGTATCATTTGAGGTGTCCCTGAACCGGTCCCCAACCGGGAATTTCCTGATTGATCCAACGCCGTACGAACCCTTGCGAGTGTCTCGCGAGAGTGGATGTCTCGTTCGTCCCGCACTGCCTGTTGCCTGTTGCCGAGCTTTAAAAGCGACCGCCGGGCGTAATTGGTGGCCTCGTCGATGTTCATGGGCGCCTCGGCCAAAGGTGTCTCTGCCCTTACCCGACAAATACCCATAACGCTGCCAGGAAAGATGCCGTCCCGAATGAGAGGGCGCCTGCGCAAAGGGCGCGCACGAACAGCTCCCGCTCGTGACTGTGCTTGAAACACTGCCGGGTAAAATACTGGTGAGTGAAATGGTCTTCCATCTCCGCCTCCCTGAGTGAGGACAGAGAATCTGCTTCGTGATTCGCCGTCAAGCGGAGGTCGTGTTACTCTCTCAAAATAATGTCTGCGGCAATTTGAACCTTTTTCCTGATAGCGCGACATAAGCGCTTCTCGTGAGTAAAGGATCCTCGCATGACCTTTCGCGCGTCCGTCAGCTGGCTTTTCGGAAGCATCGCAACACCGGCATCCCAAGAGCGCGCCAGGCAATTGAATGCGTCGATGGACGAGTTTGTCCGGCTGCTCCACACTAACGGCTACGACAGCAAAAGCCCCGCCACTCTAGAAGATGTGGCAGGGCTTTCGGAACGTCCATCCTGCGCTCAGGACGTTCGGCGTTCCAACCAAAACCTGTGAGGGCCGTTTCCAGGTTACTGCCGGCGGTACCGCGATCGGCTTGCCCGTGTCCTCTTCGGTGCTGCACGGCCAAATTGTATAGCCGTCCTCCAACACCGTCTTGCCGTCCACAACGTCAACGAGTCCGGCGTCGTCGGCATGTTGCCAGACGTCCTCATCGGTCGGGAATTCCCGGCTGAGCTTCTGGTCGTTTTCGAATAGCGCGGACGGCATGTGGCATCGCCGTCACTGCAACGCGAGAGGCCGACTCGTTCTCCATCAGTTCGCGTTGTCGCTCACCCTCGCGTGATTCAACGGAAGTAACAGCGTCGTGCCGCCACAGCGCGTCCGTTGTCTGGGGATAGCCGATCTAGCGGACGCAACGGCCGTGGCTTGTCTGCCGTCAGGAATTTCGAGAGTTCAAGGCATGCGACCACTGCGGCAAACCCTGTCGCAATTCGCCGCGCCCGTCGAAGACTCTGACATGGAATTCATACCGGCCGGGAACGGGAAGGGCGTTGGCGTCCGGCTAGGTCCGGCACCTAGACATTCGTCTGCTCCATATTTGGCAAACCTATCGCACCTTATTTCGTACAAGTGTCCGCAGACGTGCTTACGTGCTCGACAAGAGGGCACCAGATGGACACACCGAAGAACCCGCATCTTGAACTGCTGGGCTATGTTGCGGCGGAGCATGGTATAAACGGCTGGTTCTGCGTGTTTGATCGCAGTGAACAAGATGCAAGTTGGCACGACGGCGGGCCAAAGCATCAATGGCTGGTAAAATTTATGCCGAGCGGGCCGGGGCAAACGACAAGGACAAAAGCCGCTGCGCTGGACCTCGCAAGGTTAAGCGCTTCGACCACGATTGACCAAATTGCCTGGTGGAAGTTGGCCGCGCAATGACGCCAGCAACGCACGATAAACTCAGCGAGGACGAGTTCGCTGCGTTGACGCAACTGAGCAAATCATTTGCTCGTGGCACAGTCATGGAGCAAATAAGCAGCCGACTTGTGAAATTGGGTTATGCCAAGAAGTTCATGAGCAATCTGATGATCACGGACAGCGGACTCGCGCGACTGGCATTGGGGCAGAACGGTAGCTAGGAATCGAATGACCGGCGATGACTCAAGAAAGCTACAAGTCGGCACCCGAGTATGCTGGATGAGCGATAAGAAAGACGCGGGAACTGTAACCGAAAAGACCTGGTCCGGTATCGTCATCAAGTGGCACAGTCGCGGCACTCAAACAATATTGCACAATGATATGGCTGGCGTCTCGGTGATATGACGCGGGCACAGGGGCGCCATGAATATAAAACTATCCAGGCCATTAGCCATCGCGTGCGTGATGCTGGCTGGCTTCGTCGGGTGGATGCTATCCGGCAGCACAGTTGAATCGATTTGCAACTACGATTGTCCAGCGGAAACGCCGTTGGCTGGTAGATGAACGGCAACAGTTGAACGCATCAGCCAGCCGCGAGGATTGCGAGTCGAGGCTGAGCGCCGTCAGGAGTTGTCGAACGTCAAGCCGGGATCGGTATAAACCGGACTGGCCGACTACCGCTCTGACCAAATTCCAAAACTAATGATTTCAATTGGGTGCTGTCCGCTGGAGAGAGCGGCTCGCTCAACCGGCACCATTCTTCAATCCGCCCGTGGAGCCTCGGTCAGAAACAGGGATACGCCCGGCCGTCCTGGCCGCGATAGGCCGCGGCTGATTGCTTGCAACGGGCGGCGAGGGAACCGTCGTAATAGGCGAAGGTGCCCGGCTGCAGGCCCGGTCCGTAATTATGCCCGAACTGGATCCGGTAGGGCTGGCCGGGTGCGGCAAAGACGAAGCTCTCGGCGCTGTGATGATGCTTCCAGTGCCGTGCGAAGGCCGGGGTCGTGACCAGCGTCGACAGGATGATGGCTGCACTGAGAAACTTCATCGGGGCTCTCCGGATATGACGACTGAAACCTCTGAGATAGACAGTGGCAGAGAGGATCAGATCACGTTGCGACGGCGATGCGCAAGATCTGCGCGGCGCTCTTGCAGCGGCTTTCAACCCGGATCGCAACGCGAGGCCAACCCGTTGCGTTAACGAATCCACACCGCAGTCCGACGCATTTGAACTTCGCCTGAGGCTTGCGCGTTAGGCTTACCGGCAGTTTAGACCGTGCTTTTAACCCATCCTGCCGGGCGTTCGAATATCGTACCGCTCAGATGCAGGACATGGCCATGCGTACCCTTTCAGCACTGCTTTTCGTGATTGCGACGACCCTGCCAGCCGCAGCCGCCGACGGCTTCAACATCGTCGTGCCCGGCCGTCCGGGCGTGCCGATCATCATCAACGGTGTCGATGCCTCCTATCGCATGATCGAAGGCGACTGGGGCCTTGATCGCGGCATCCATATTCAACCGACGGTCTATGGCGGTCGCTACATCGATCCGGTCCCGAATGTCGGGCACTACTATCCAAGCCTCGGCCACAAGCCAGGCTACGGACGTCTGGAGATCGAGCCGCCGGCCAATCGCAAATTGCCGCAGCCGGCCGAGAGTTTCCACGAAAACTGGTCGGCGAGATCCGCACCGATGGAAAGGCAGAACGAAGTGCCGTTCAATCCACCGGAGGTCATTATTGCGCCGCCGCAATTCAGGCGCTGACAGCCAATCTACAAAAATGAAAAAAGATCACCGACAGGAGAGAGTAGTTATGCGTAACGTGATTTCGAAATGGGTTGCGGCGTTTGCCGTTGTTACCGCCACTGCCGGCGCTGCGCCTGCGATGGCCTGCGGCGGTGGTCTGTTTACCTCGGGCGGCTGCTCGCCTTGCGGTCAGGCTTATGTCAGCCCCTGCGGCCAGAGCTATGGCGCAGGCTACGGTTACGCCGGCGTTGCGGCCTATGAGCGGCTCCCCGATCCAACGCCGGTGACGCGTCAGTATTACTACGTCAATCAGGGCCCGAGTTTCAGCGGCCCGGGCATGTTCGCTCCGGTCCCGACCTATCAGGAGACTGCGATCGGCTGGCGCGGCTACGGTCAAGGTTACGGCTATCGTCGCGGCTATTACGGCGGCCCTTATGCCAATCCGGTAAACTACTCCTATGGTCCGGCCTATCGTGCGCCTGCGATCTACAGCTATCCGCAGCGTTCGCACTACCGCGCGCGTCCGAGCTATCGCTACGGCTACAGCATGCAGCCGCGCATTCGTTACGGCTATTCGCAGCGCGGCTACGCATCGCGCACCGGCTATCATCACGCGCATCGTTATGGCGCGCCGAAGGTGATGTATGCGCCGCGCGCCGCAGGACCGCGTGCGGCAGCACCGCAGCGTGGTTATCATCAGCCGCAGCAGCGCCACATGCACTGATCCGAACGCAACAAAAAAGCCCGCGTGCAGCGATGCGCGCGGGTTTTTTCGTTTACGGTCGAGATTCTTGTTTCGACGTGTTTTCTTGAGCGAACCGGGACCCAGTTCGCTCGAAAACGCTTTAACCCATCAGGCCGAGTTTGCTGGCGCCGACATAGAGCGCGAGCACGGCGGCATTCGACACGTTGAGGCTCTTGATCTCGCCGGGCATGTCGAGCCGCGCGACGATGCTGCAGGTCTCCCGCGTCAACCGTCGCAAGCCGCTGCCTTCGGCGCCGAGCACCAGCGCCAGCGGCTGCTGCAGCGGGATCGCGCTGATGTTTTCGCTGCCTTCGCTGTCGAGGCCGACGGTCATGAAACCGAGGTCGTTCAACTCGTTCAGCGCCCGCGCCAGATTGGGCACGGTGATCATTGGAACGAGTTCCAGTGCGCCTGACGCGGATTTCGCCAAGACACCGGTGGCTTCCGGGCTGTGCCGCGCCGTAGTGATGATCGCCTTGACCGCAAAGGCGGCGGCCGAGCGCAGGATGGCGCCGACATTGTGCGGATCGGTGATCTGGTCGAGCACCAGCACGATGCCGTCCTGGGACAGGCTGTCCAGATCCGGCGATTCCAGCGGCTCGACCTCGGCCAGGAGGCCCTGATGCACGGCATCGGGCCCCAGACGGCGGTCGATCTCGTCCGGCCGCACCAGAACAGGCGCCACGCGGGTGTCGATTTTCTCCTCGGCGAGGCGCCGGGCGGCGTTTTCGGTCAGAATCAGCTTGAGGATTTTCCGCTGTGGATTGGCCAGCGCCATGGTGACGGTATGCCATCCATAGAGGATGGCCGGGCCGTCGCCGCCGCCGGATTCCCGGCCGCGCCGGGGCGGGCGCCGTCCGTGATCCCGGCCCTGATCGCGGGATTTATCCCGGGTTTTATCGCGGCCTTGGCCACTCTGGCCGTCGCGTCCCTTGTCCGGGCCGCGCTGAAATCGCTGTTTTCGGTCTCGCTCGCTCATGGCTGGCTTGTCTCACGCATGCCGAATAATGGCAATTTAGAGTGCCGAAAAGGAGGGCTGGAAGGGCGGATATTCCTGCCCGGGTCGGTTGACTTTGCCCCATCGCTTCCGTCATAAACGCGCCAACCGGGAGCCCGTTTACGGGCGCGCGTTTTAACGTCATCCATGGCCGTCCAGCCACTGTTTTGGTGGGACTGCCGTGTTGGACTTAGGTCTTGTTGGGCTTGGGTTCCGATGGCGTCAGGCGGGGGAGTGTCCCGAGTGGCAAAGGGAGCTGACTGTAAATCAGCCGTCTTATGACTTCGAAGGTTCGAGTCCTTCTTCCCCCACCATCTTCTTTTCGCTAGCGAATTTCCCCTGACGGGGTCGAGCTTGTAAGCAATCCTGTAAGCAATTCCATTTTCAGTGTTTGTTCTTCGATTAGCGCTCACTGAAAAGGTGTTGAGATGACCGGCGATCAATCGAGAAAGCTGACAGTCGGCGCTCGCGTCCATTGGAAGGCCGACAAAGCCGACGCCGGCACGGTGACTGAGAATACCTGGAGCGGTGTCGTCATTAAGTGGGACAATCGCGGGCCTCAGGCGATCATGCATAACGACATGGTCGACGTCTCGTCCGACCATTGAGCCGAGAACTATGGTACGCTCGTCTTGGGGAATGGGGAGTGCGCCGAATGTTACACCGCACAATCAAGTATGACGTTCAAGAGGTCCAGCCGGGGCGTTGGCGCTGGAATATCTATCCCGGCAATCGCACGGTGCAGGGGCCGGTGAAGTTTCCCTCGCGCGAGCTCGCTGTCGAAGCATGCCATGGCGAGATCAATGACGGCATCGAGCGGACCCGGCGACAGGTAGCGCGGCGGTAGGCAATGAAAAACCCGCCGGTTAGGGCGGGTTCTCCAGTTCTGTTTAGCTTACCTTCTTGAACTTCGGTGGCGGTGGCAACAGCCGAGGCAGGTACGGGAGTGCGGCCGGATCTCGGGAACGGAAGTATTCTTCCGAATGGTTCGGGATCCAGACCGTGTCCACGAACTCGATATAGAGCGGAAGCATTGAGTTGGGATATTGCCGTGCATCACCTTCCCACTGCGGCGTCTTGTGCTGGTAGTAGCTGATGCTGCCGCAGAGCTTCGGATGGTTCAGCTTCAGCCAATCGGAGAAACGCCGTCCGACAGCATTGTCGGGCCGAATCTCCTTCCCGTCCGGTGCACGGTCGGCGATGACGTGGCCGACCTGCTCAAGAAGGCCCCACAAGCGAACAGTGAGCTCGTTGATGACCGAGAAATACCCGCTCTCGACGCGGTCCCAGTTATCGTTGCAGCGCCGGATGAACGCCGGGATTTTACCGCCGTATCCGCCAGTCTTGCGGATGGAAGGCAGTACCTCCGAGGTGACCCACTTCTTGAAACGCTTCGCTTCCGGCTTGCGAGAGGTATCATCACGTTCGACACGCAAGGGCTTCACGAACAGACAGGTTGCGAACAGACAGGTTGCTTTCAATGAAAAAAATTATGACGATCGGCGCTACGGCGCTTCTTCTTGCCGGTGCCACGATGTCGACTGCTTCCGCCGAAAAATCCCGCGTGCGCCATCCTAGCCAAAGCGTCAACACGGAGCAGGGCATGACTACTGGATCTGCCCGCACGTACACAGGTGGGAACGCCCCGATAAAGGGCAACAACGGCAATTCAGGGCAGGGCGACAACTCGCTCGGCAACATCAAGGGCGGGAACGTCGGAGCCGGCAAGTAAAGTAGCCGACTGGCAGCAGCCGCATCGAAAAGCCGTCCGGTGTAAAGCCCGAGCGGCTTTTTCGTTTAGGTTGCCACAACGAGCTTGATTCACCATGCAAGGCTGATCGCGATGCCAAACCTGAGGAAGCCAACAAAGCCGCGAAAGCAAACGTTCAGCAGAACTGACAGGACGTCTACGAGTGTCAGCCTCGAGGATGCCTTCTGGGAAGCCTTGACGGAAATTGCAAGCGAAGCAGGGATGTCTCGGCTTGCACTGATTAGGCGGATAGATTGCGACCGGGTTCACTTCAACCTTACGTCAGCTATCCGAGTTTCCGTTGTGGAGCATTTTATTGCCAAGTACCGCTCTGCAACCGGCGCCAATGGCCGCACTCCATCCTGAGAAGAAGAGCGAGGCCGCCGCGTTCCGTTAGGGGCCTCTAAGGCAGAGTGTGCGGAGATGGCGTAAACAAGCACTCATTCTGGGACAGCTTGGTCCTGAGGCGACAATCCCAATATTTCTCGACCATGATAGCCGCTATCAAGATAGTGAAACACACGAGGCAAAACACCGCCAGCCGACTTTCTGCTTTCATCCCGACATTTCACCCGACGGGGGAGGGAGGCGATGGGGAACTATTTGCACTGTCCAGTCAAACGACGGTTCGCGGTCTCTTTTGTGCAGTAAGAGCTACAATACTTCCCACCAGACTTTTCACATCTGGGCATACACTCCGCCCAAGTGCAAAATGATTTGGGTGCAGGCTTCGCGTTAGCAGTGCCTGAACTAGCAATAACCAGAACAATGAATGTTGCTGCGATGCGCATTTCTACACTCCTGCAAGTGCATGCCGCCGGCAATTGGCCGTCATCATCGTCGTCCATTGCCGCTGTCTTTACAATCTCGATCACGCTTTGCGGTCGGGAATCTTTCTTTAAGGTTCTCCCGATAGCCTTCAGCTCAAGCGGCACTGTAATGCGTACCGCTAGTTGGTAGACGAAGAGACAAACCCGCCGGAGCGAGCCGGCGGGTTTTCTTTGGAGGCGGCAGTGGCATCAGCAATTCAGCTTATTGTCAGGGCATATATCCAGGTCGGTGATCGGGCCGCGCTGGTCGGTCTGCTGGATCATCGAAAGCGCATCGCCAAAGACCTGCGAAGCCGGACCGGTTTTGATTTCCGCGTGCCGTTAGATGCTGTCGAGACTGAAACCGAGGTCATAGAGGCAGGCTTGGCCAAATACGACGGCCCGCCGCCCTAATATCCCGGTGCGTGCTCTTCTTGACTCTCCGCGGCTTCATGCGACGTTGTGCCGATAGCAGCAGGGAGAGCGATGTGGCGACTGGTACAGTAAAGTGGTTTAACCCTAGCAAGGGCTTCGGCTTCATTCAGCCAGATGCCGGCGGCAAGGACGTGTTTGTGCACATCTCCGCTGTAGAACGGGCGGGATTGAGCACGCTCAACGAGGGTGCAAAGGTCAGCTACGAAGAACAGGAAAACCGCGGAAAGACGTCGGCAGAAAACTTGCGCGTCGGCTGATTGCGGCGACTGTCGACCGAGATTTCGACCCGCCGGATTTGTCCCCCGGCGGGCTTTCATTGTCATCCGCACTTCCCGCAAAGTGAGAACTGCTGCTCGTATGTTCGTGCTTTGCGCTGTATCAAAATTTAAATGCAGCTGCGGAACGTAAGGACAACAATCACAACGCCGAAGCCTCCTCTGTTCAGAAGAATCCCGGACTGAGATCGAGGCCATAAGTCATGGCCAGCAGCGATACGAAGAGACCCGCCGCTCCGAACCAGACTGGATGCAACCACCGTGGAGCTTGTGTTGCAGGTGCGTAAGTGGCTGTCGGTTGGTTAAGTGCTGTCGGCATGATGACCTCTCGATGCTCGCCCCACCATATGTGCGGCAGGCCGTCGCGGAGGTTCAGCCTAAAGCGACGTTTTTTGAGAAGATCGAAGAGATGGTCCTCTCGTCATTCTACCCGGTGGCGGGAGAGCGTCCTGAGGCCTAATCACATGCGCATCAGTAAGAGCCGTCCTTTGGCTCCTCGTGCGTCTGAAGGATCAGCGCTACGCTGAAGAGGAAGATGCCTAACGTCAGAAGATCGAAAAGATGGTCTTGCATCCGGCCATTTTACCCGATGAGCGGGAGGGCGTTACCGCGAGAGGCGTGGTGTTCTCGCCAGAGCGTCGGACCCTCATCGGGCTGGTCCCCGATGTTCGGCGGCGAGTCAAATCTTGGATCGAAGCGCCCTTTTAGCCGATGTTAGTTCAGCAAACATTGATTCAATCGGCACGTCGAACAATTGGCAAATCTGGTAAAGTCGGTGGGCCGTTATCCGGTTTTCCCCTGCTTCATATTTTTGAATCTGCTGATAGCTCACGCTAACGGCGTTGGCTAGCGAACGTAGACTAAGTCCTTTTTCGACACGAATGTCGTGGATGGCCTGACCTATCGCGCAATCAACGTAGTTGGGTTTTCGCGGCAAATGCCGTGTTTTCGAGACTTTCATACGTAGACGACGTTATTTAGAGGGGCCAAAATCCAGCTGAGGCATTTCGATCTGTGGGATGTCGATCTTGACGTTGGTGGTGTCGACGGCGGTGTTGTCGATCCAGTATGTGACGAGGCCCGGCCAGTAGATGACGATGATCACCAGAATGATCTGCATGCCGACCCAGGGCATGGCGCCCCAGTAGATGTCGCGGCTCTTGACCTCTGGGGGCGCGATGCCGCGCAGATAGAACAGCGCAAAACCGAACGGCGGATGCATGAAGGACGTCTGCATGTTGACGCAGAGCAGCACGCCGAACCAGACCAAATCGATTCCCAATTTGCTAGCGACGGGAGCGAGCAGTGGAATGATGATGAAGGCGATCTCGAAGAAGTCGAGGAAGAACGCCAGGAAGAATACGAAAATATTGACGAAAATCAGGAAACCCAGCGCGCCGCCGGGCAGGCCGGTCAGAAGATGCTCAATCCAGCGTGCGCCATCCATGCCTTGGAACACCAGGCTGAAGCACGTCGAGCCAATCAGGATGAAGACCACCATGGAGGTCAGGCGCATCGTCGAGGTCATCGCCTGTTCGACTAGCGGCCAAGTCAGACGGCGATGCAGAGCAGCGAGCCCCATGGCGCCGACGGCGCCCATGGCGCCAGCTTCGGTCGGCGTGGCGAGTCCCATGCCGATGGTGCCGAGGACCAGGAAGATTAGTACGATCGACGGGATCATGCCCCACAAAACGCGGCTGACCAGCTTCCAGCTCATCGGCTCGCGGGCGTCTTCCGGCAAGGGCGGCATAGCATTCGGCCGCAGGAACGACAGCACGACGATATAGAGGATGAAGATTACGACCTGCAGGATTGAGGGACCGATGGCGCCGAGGTACATGTCGCCGACGGAACGGCCGAGCTGATCCGCTAGCACAATGAGAACCAGCGACGGCGGAATCAACTGGGTGATCGTCCCGGAGGCCGCGATCACGCCGGTGGCGAGCTTCATGTCGTAGCCGTAGCGGATCATGATCGGCAGCGAGATTACGCCCATGGCGATGACCGACGCGGCGACGGTGCCGGTAATGGCGCCGAGAATGGCGCCGACCAGGATGACCGCATAAGCCAGACCGCCCGGAATCTTTCCGAACAGTTGGCCTGTGCCTTCCAGCAAATCTTCAGCGAGGCCGCAGCGTTCGAGAATGGCGCCCATGAAGGTGAAAAAGGGGATCGACAGCAATAGGTCGTTGGAGACCGTCCCGTAGAACCGGAACGGCAAGGCCTGCAGGAACGACGGATCGAAGTGCCCGGTGAAGATGCCGATGATGCCGAACGACAGGCCGACAGCGGCCAGCGAAAAGGCGACCGGAAAGCCGATGATCATGAAGCAGATCATCGTGCCAAACATCAGTGGAGGCATCACGCCGTAGGAAAACATCGCTCGTCCTGACTATCGCAAAGCTTGGAAGTGAAAGGCTTGGAAGTGAGAGTATTGGCGCACGGTCGTGGGCGACAAAACCTGTGCCGAAACGACAGTCGCTGCTATTGCAGCGGCGCCTCATAATGGGTGTCGATCTTGACCACGCCGGCGAGAGCCGCAACCCGCTTGGCCAGCTCCGCCGCGCCCTGCAGGAACAGCAATGCAAATCCCACCGGCAAAATCAGTTTGACCGGCCACAGGATCAGGCCACCGGCGTTGCTAGAGATTTCCTGCAGGCGCCAGGAGTTCAGGAAGAACGGTACGGTCATATAAGTCAGGTAGGCCATGGCGGGCAGCAGGAAGATGATGATCCCGAAAATGTCGATCAGCAAACGGGCGCGATCGGTCACGGCCGAGTAGAGCAGGTCGACCCGGACATGCTCGTTCATCCGCAGGGTCTGGGCGGCGCCAAGAAACACAATCCCGGCGAACATGTACCACTGGATCTCAAGCCAGCCGTTGGACGAGTAATTGAACAGATAGCGGATCGTCGCATTGCCGGCACTGACGATGCAGGCCAGCAGCACCAACCATTTGGCGACGTATCCAAATACATCGCTCAAGCTGTCGATCAAGCGCGTGATTTTGAGTAAGTTCACAGTTTCCCCCGTCATCGCTGCAGCGCGTGCCTTATTTTCCTAAAGGAAAAGCACCCTTCCGCTGAACGAAGTCACGGGTTGGACCATTTCAGCGTGTCAAAATGCCGTCAATCGGAAAAAGGACAAATTGACGCAAAGGCGCAGTTATGTACCAATTCCAGCCTATTAGACCTGAGCGCGGGTGAGCGTCTGGTTCGGCTGATTGGAGAGGGAGCAAATTGGAATGCTCTCTAGCCCGGCAAGTGGTGACCTGCCGCGCTCCTATTCCACCTGCGCTGAGGTGACCCACGCGATCTCACATGCTACCGTTGGCACTCGGGAGACCTTGCCGGGGCCGGTAAGATGGCATGCCAACCTATCTCGTTCGAATAATTGAGACCCGTGATCTCGTCGGGTCTTCTCTGCCGATAATATCGTTCAGCTCATCGATATCGTTGACGAATGCACCGAGCCCGATGAGTGCGAGTATACGCGCATGGGCCCTGGCGGTATCATGTGGGCGAGCCCGGCAATACCGATCCCGATCGCGATCCCTGAGGATGCCGACGGCGGAGAGCCGGATCCCATGCCATGGAGTGACGCCAGCGTTACTGAAACTTGGTGGGATTACTTCTACGGATACGCGAGCTATCGCTGGAAGCGCTTCTTTCCTGACGATCCGCCGAAGCCTAAACAGCCGGTGCTGCCGCAGCGACCGGGGCCAGGGCATGTGGTACCGTTCAAGAAGAAGCGAAAGTGAGGGAATTTCTTACGGGGCTCAGCCTTTTCAAGGGGACGAATGAGACTGTAAATCAGTCGTCTTATGACTTCGAAGGTTCGAGTCCTTCTTCCCCGACCATCGTCTTTTCATTGACGAATTGGCCCCGCGGGGCGGTGGCAGGCAATTCGATTTTCGGTGTTTGTTCGCACGTTCATGCTGTGTCGATCCCGCCTCCACCAACGTTTCATCTTTTGGACGAGATATCTTTCAGATCCATCTCATCGATCGCAGAAGGGCTAGCGTAAAAAGCCCGCCGGTGAGGCGCGATGGTGGAGGTGCGCGAGACTTTGAGCGATGCGTTAACCTTTCGTTAACCACGTCAGTCCAGCCTCCGGCTATGCGGTGGATCGCGACTCTTGGGGAACCGGTGACCGCAGAGAGAAGCCGTCCGGCTCGGACCCGGACGGCTTCTTGCCCAACATCAATTTTCCGCCGGGCCACTCAACGCGCAACGTCGCCAGAGCGGAATATAATCGCTCGGCGACGCTGGCTTAATTACTGGGCCGCACAATCCCCAGTTCGGGTATGTGTGGTGAACCCCTCAAAAGGTTCAACGCATTCGACCGCTTTTTATCATCCAATATAGGTGAGGCAGCCAGTCGCCAGAGGCCACCCGCAGCTCCAAAGTTAGCAACGGATGGCCTTCCGAATGGCGCGTGGGCATCTATATTGAAGTTGAGCGTGGCCGGAATTGGTAGCCGCGCTGGTTTTGGAAATGGCCGCAATAATCATTTTCAAACAAGTGAGGCACAGCCTCGTGGGAGTTTGTCGATGCACAGCGCCTACATCAACGGGAAAGATATCAGAACCGGCACGGTGATCTCTGTCGCCGCCAAATCGGTCGCGCCGGGAGAAATTCTTGCGCTCGAATACCCAAACAAAAGCCGGGTGTCAGGCAAGGTCATCTCAGCTTCGCACAACGAGCTCGAAGTCGAGATCAATTCGGAGGGGTGGCGGCTGCGTCCACACGCTCCGAGTGATGATACTATCCACAATGACCTGTCCAACGAAGATGCGTCATTCTGGACAGTTCAGGCCAAGCTTTAAGCTATTGGTCCTGGCCTGTTTCCGACCTCTGCGGCCGGTTTGATTTCACGAGTGGCCGAACCAGGAATATGATCGACCAGGCACTGAAGGGACGAAGCGATGACCTCAGCCCTTTCGCAAGTCGCCGCTGTAGCGGCTGGCTTGGCCCTATGCGCCACCGCCTTCATCGTTACGCCGCGGAGTCCCCTGAAGGGCGTGACCGTCGCGGTCACCTTTGGCATTGTGGCAGCTCTGCTCATAACGGTGGCGCGCAATTTCGGGTAGCAAAAAGCAGGGCCGCCTCAGTGGACGGCCTCTTTCGTTCTAACGTTGCTGCGAAGAACGATGAACCAGAATGCGTCCCAGCCACCAAAAACATCTCACGCAAATTTATGCGAGACGTTCTTCGTGACCGTATAGCAGGCGAGACCTTCGGTGCCGCCTTCGCGGCCATAGCCTGAATCCTTGACGCCGCCGAATGGCGTTTCGGCCGTCGACGCCACGAAGTGGTTGATGGTGAGGTTGCCTGTTTCGACGTCGTTGGAGATGCGTTGCACATTGTCGGCTGATGTCGTGAAGGCATAGGCGGCGAGGCCGAAGGGAAGCGCATTGGCCCTGGTGATGGCTTCGTCGAGATCGCGTACCGGATTGATCAGTGCCAGCGGGCCGAACGGCTCTTCGTTCATTGCCAAGGCATCGTCGGGTACGTCGGCCAGCACGGTGAGCGGATAGAAATAGCCGCGATTGTTGATGCGCTGGCCGCCGGCGAGTACGCGCGCCCCGCGATCCCTTGCATCCGACACCAGTCGTTCCATCGCCGCGATACGACGGCCATTTGCCAGCGGGCCAAGTTGCGTGGACGGGTCCATGCCGTTGCCGATCTTCAGTTTCGCGGCGCCTTCCGCAAAACTCCTGGCGAAAAGTTTCGTAATGCTTCTCATGGACGAAGAAGCGCGTCGGAGCGACGCAGACTTGGCCGGCATTGCGCGATTTGGTGACGACTGACGCGGCTGCCGTGGCGACCGGATCCGCATCTTCGCAGACGATGACTGGGCCGTGGCCGCCGAGTTCCATGATCGCCGGCTTCATGTACTGGCCAGCCATGGCGGCGAGATGTTTGCCGACTGGCACCGAGCCTGTGAAGGTGATCAGGCGGATCGCCTGATGCGGTACCAGATAGCTTGAGATTTCGGCGGGATCGCCGAACATGAGATTGAGCACGCCGGGCGGCAGGCACGCATCGTGGAAGGCGCGCACCAACTGCAATGCACCGGCCGGAGTTTCTTCCGAAGCTTTCAGGATGATCGAGCAGCCCGACGCCAACGCGCCGGCAACCTTGCGGGCCGGTGAGCTCGTCGGGAAATTCCATGGCGAGAACGCCGCCACCGGGCCGATAGGCTGGCGATACACGGTGTGATGCAAACCGGGGCCGGCCGGGATCACACGGCCATACATCCGCATGCCTTCGGTGGCATCCCATTCGATGATCTCGGCGCCGCGCAGGATTTCGAGCTTGGCCTGTTCGAGCGGCTTGCCCTGTTCGAGCGTCATCGCCAGGGCCATCTCGTCTACGCGCGAACGGATCAGCGCGGCGGCTTTCAGGATGATCTGCGCGCGCGCATTGGGCGCGGTCTTGCGCCAGACGTGGAAGCCGCGCTGCGCGGCAGCCAGCGCATCGTCGAGATCGGCGCGGGTGGCATGCGGCACGGTGCCGAGCACGCTCTCGTCCGCGGGATTGACGATCGGTGTGCCCGAAGCCCGGCGCCAATGTCCGTCTACGTAAAGCTCGATCTCTGGATAGGCCATTCGCAAGTCCGCTTTCTTGATTGCTGGAGACGGTTGACTCCGCCTCGCTTGCGCGGCATCAAACATATGTTGATATAATAGAACAAGCGTTCTGTCTGATAGAACAAGATGGAATTGGATCAGATCGACGATGCGCGCGGGCGGGCGACACGAGACGGCGACGATGGCAGCGGTGGACGCCGCGACGCGTGCCGTTCCTGTGCCCGTCATCGCCTGTCGGATGCACTGAGCCACAAGGCCTCAAGAAAAAGGGGTGGGAGCAGAGACATGACAGGGCACAAAGCCGCGTGGTCATTCACACGCCGCGCAGTGATCGCAGGCACATTCGCCGCAAGCGCGATGGTGCTGATGCCGGCACACGCGCAGGACGGCTATCCGAGCAAGATGATCCGCCTGCTGGTGCCGTTCCCGGCCGGCAGCGCCACCGACGTGGAAGCGCGCTTCCTCGCCGAGAAGGTCGGCGTCGTGCTCGGCCAGAAGATCCTGGTCGACAACAAGCCGGGCGCCAATGCCAATATCGGTGCCGCCGAAGTCGCGCGCGCGGCGGGCGATGGCTACACGCTGTATCTCGCCACCAACTCCACCCATTCGGCCAATTTGCATCTCTACAACAAAATGCCGTTCGACCCCGTCGCCGACTTCACGCCGATCGCGCGGCTGACGCGCAATCCGCTGGTGATGGTGGTCAACAAGGATTTCCCGGCGAAGGACCTCAAGGAGTTCATCGCCTACGGCAAGGCCAATCCCGGCAAGCTGAGCTACGGCTCGGGCAACACCGGCAGCATGGCCGCCGCGCAGCTGGTGCGATCGCTCGCCGGCATCGATGCCGTTCGCATCTCGTATCCCGGCACACCGCAGGCGATCACCGACCTGCTCGGTGGCCGCATCGAATTCGTCATCACCGACGTCGCGGTGACGCGTGAATTCATCAACAATGGCAGCCTGCGTGCGTTGGGCGTGACGACGGTGCAGAGGGTCGCGTCGCTGCCCAACGTGGCGCCGATGGCCGAGGTCGGTCTGCCCGGCTACGACTTCGCCGCCTGGAGTGGTCTGTTCGGTCCGAAGAACGTGCCGGCCGACGTGGTCGAGAAACTCAACAAGGCGTTCCTGCAGGTGATGGCCACGGATGAAGCGAAAAAGTTCTTCGCCGATATCGGCCTCGAGCCGGATGTCTCGTCGCCCGCCGGTCTCGCCGAGCACGTGACCAAGCAGACGGAATTGTGGGGGAAGATCATCAAGGAGTCCGGCCTTGAAAAAATCTGATCCTGTCAGCTCTGCATTCGAACAGCTCCCGACGCTGCTGGAGCGCGATGCCGCGTTGATCCAGCGCGGCCGCTTGCTCGATGTCGATTGCCTGCTGGGCTCGACCGAACACAGCTATCACGTCGCCATCCGTGCCGGCCGCATCGCCGACATGGTGCCGGCGCCGGTGCTCATGCGCTCGTGGACGTTCGGCTATCGCGCCACGCCCGAGGCGTGGACTGCGTTCTGGCAGCCGATGCCGAAGGCCGGCTGGCATGACCTGCTGTCGCTCACCAAGCGCGGCGCAGCCACGCTGGACGGCGACATCAAGCCGTTCATGACCCATCTGCAGTATTTCAAGGATCTGCTGGCTTTGCCGCGCGGTGCGGGAGGTGCGGCATGACCGGTTATATCGAGCCGATGGTCGGTCGCTACGTGCATGTCGATATCGACGGCACAATGCACCGGATCTATTTCGAGGAAGCAGGGCAAGGCATTCCGCTGGTCTGCCTGCACACTGCGGGCTCCGACAACCGGCAGTGGCGCTACCTGCTGGCCGACGAGGAGTTCACCAAGCACTATCGCATCATCGCTTTCGATCTGCCCTGGCACGGCAAGTCAAATCCGCCCGCCAATTGGGACGGGTCCGAATATCAGCTCACCACCCAACGCTACACGCAGACGATCCGCGCGTTCTGCAAAGCGCTCGATCTCAACAAGCCTGTCGTGATGGGCTGCTCGATCGGTGGCCGCATCGTGCTCAATCTCGCCATCGATCACGCCCGCGAATTCCGTGCGCTGATCGGCCTCGAAGCCGCCGATTTCCAGGCGCCGTGGTACGATACAGCGTGGCTCAACCGTCCCGACATCCATGGCGGCGAAGTCTGCGCCGCGCTGGTGTCCGGCCTGGTGGCGCCGCAGTCGCCGGCCGAGGCGCGCATGGAAACCCTGTGGGCCTACAAGCAGGGTGGCCCCGGCGTGTTCAAGGGCGATCTCTATTTCTATCGCGTCGATGGCGACCTGCGTGGCCGCACCACTGCGATCGATACCAAGGCCTGTCCGCTCTATCTGCTTACCGGCGAATACGATTTCTCGTGTTCGCCCGAAGACACCGTGCGTACGGCGTCTGGCATCACGGGGGCAGAGGTCACGGTCATGGAGCAACTCGGTCATTTTCCCATGAGCGAGAACCCTGCGCAGTTCCGGCGTTACATCGCGCCGGTGCTCGCGACGATCCAACAAAAACACAGTTCCTGAGGAGGGGCATCCGATGAAAGCATTGAAGAGCGTATTGTATCTATCCGCCGCACTCGTGCTGTCGGCGCATGCAGCGCGCGCGGCCGAAACCATCAAGATCGGCGTGCTGAACGACCAGTCCGGCGTGTTCGCTGACAATGGCGGCACCGGCTCGGTGGCGGCGGCGAAGCTCGCGGCCGAAGAGTTCGGCGGCGAGATCAACGGCCAGAAGATCGAGATCGTCACGGCCGATCACCAGAACAAGCCGGACGTTGCCGCAGCGACCGCGCGCCGCTGGTTCGACACCGAGAACGTCGACATGATCGCCGATGGTGCGGCGTCGTCGGCAGGATTCGCGATCCTCGAGGTGGCGCGCCAGAAGAACAAGATCTTCACCATCAGCGGCCCCGGCTCGTCGGACTTCACCGGCAAGGCCTGCTCGGCGACCAGCTTCCACTTCAACTACGACACCTATGCCCTGTCCAAGCTGACCTCTGAGGCGATCACCAAGGCCGGTGGCAACACCTGGTATTTCATCTCGGCCGATTATGCCTTCGGTCACGCGCTGCAGCGTGACGCCACCAAGTTCATCGAGGGCGCCGGCGGCAAGGTGATCGGTTCCTCCGCGCATCCGCTGGGGACCACCGATATGGCGTCGTTCCTGCTGCAGGCACAGGGCTCCAAGGCCAAGGTCGTCGGCCTCGCCACCTCGGGTGCCGACGTGCAGACCGCTATCAAGCAGGCCGGTGAATTCGGCATTGTCGAGAGCGGTCAGCAGCTCGCCGGTCTTCTGGTGTTCATCACCGACGTCAATGCGCTCGGCCTCAAGGCGACGCAGGGATTGCAGGTCACGACCTCGTTCTATTGGGATCTCAACGACGAGACCCGCGCCTGGACCAAGCGCTATTTCGCGCTGACCAATAACAAGGTCCCGAGCATGGTGCAGGCCGGCGTCTATAGCGGCGTGCATCACTATCTCGCCGCCGTGAAGGCCGCGGGCACCAAGGACCCGGCCGTCGTCGCCAGGAAGATGCACGAGATGAAGGTCAATGACATGTACAACAAGGGCGTCACCGTGCGTCTCGACGGCCGCGTGTTGCACAACATGTATCTGGTGCAGGTGAAGAAGCCGGAGGAATCGAAGTACAAGTTCGATTACTACAAAGTCATCACGACTGCGCCTGGCGAACAGGCGTTCCGCCCGATGAGCGAAGGCAACTGCCCGCTGGTCAAGGGCTAGGCACCACGACATCGCGGGTGCAGCCTGGCTGCGCCCGTTTCTCGATCTCTATTGGAATGAACACGAAGGAATACGGCATGGTGACTGCCATTGGTTTTATCGGTCTGGGCGTAATGGGCGAGCCGATGTGCCGCAATCTGGCCCGCAAGTCGGGCGTGCCGGTGTTCGGCTTCGATCGCGCCGACGCGCCGCTGCTGCGGCTCGCGGAAGCGGGCGTCAAGCGCGCAAATTCACTGGCCGAACTGGCTGGGCAATGCGACGTCATCTTCATGGCGCTGCCGAGCGGCAAACATGTCGCTGCCGTGTGCGACGGCGATGACGGTCTGCTCGCGCATGCCGATGCGCGCCATACCATCGTCGATCTCGGCACCTCGCCGGTCGAGGCCAGCCGTGAACTCGCCAAGCGCTTCGCCGCCAAGGGCGCAGCCTATGCCGACGCGCCAATCGCGCGGACCCGTCAAGCGGCCGAAGAAGGCACGCTGAGCGTCATGGTCGGTGCCGATGCCGCCATCTTCGCGAAACTGCAGCCACTGATCGCGACCTTTGCCACCGACATCACCCATTGCGGCGATATCGGCGCTGGCCAGGTGGTCAAGATCCTCAACAACATGGTGCTGATGGAGACCGTCGTCGCGCTGGGCGAGGCGCTGGAGACGGCGAAGCGCGCCGGCCTCGATCCCAAACTGGTGTTCGAGACGCTGGCCAAGGGCTCGGCCGACAGTTTCGCGCTGCGCAACCATGGCATGAAGGCGATGCTGGCCGACATCTTCCCCGAGCGCGCCTTCTCCACTGAATATGCCCGCAAGGACATCTCCTATGCGCTCGATCTCGCCAGATCCGTGAACGTCAAGCTGCAGGGCGCGGAACTTGCCGACAAGCTCCTCGGCGAGGCGATTGACGCCGGTGACGGCGACCTCTACTGGCCGGTGATCGCGCGCGTCATCAAGGCATCGCGCCCGGCCTGATCGGGGAATTCCATGAAGAAGCCCGCGACCAAACCTGCAACGATAGATGTCCCGGTGCGTGAAGCCGGCGAGGGCGTCGCCGCCGTCGAGCGGGCTTTGTCCATCGTCGCGGCGCTGGAAACTGCCGACCAGCCGATGACGCTGGCCGAGCTCGCTGTTCGTACCGGCTTCTACAAGAGCACCATCCTGCGGCTGCTGGGTTCGCTGATCCCGACCGGCTATGTGACACGGCTGCCGGACGGCAGCTACGATCTCGGCCCCACGGCGTTCCGACTCGGCGTCGCCTTCACCCGCAAGAATGCGCTCGGGCATCACGTGATGCCGGCGCTGCAGGAGCTGGTCGATCGCGGCACCGAAAGTGCATCGTTCCATGTGCGACAGGATGCGGACAACCGCGTCTGCCTGTTTCGTGTCAATTCGCGCCATGCGACGCTGGATCGCGTCGAGGCCGGCCACAGCTACGCGCTACTGCGTGGCGCCGCCGGTCACATTATCCTCGCTTACGATGGCAGCACGGGTCCTCGTTACGACGCCATCCGCACGGATGGTTTCAATGTCTCGCTCGGCGAGCGCGATCCGAGCTGCGCCGCGGTGGCGGCGCCGGTGTTCGGTCCGCGTGGCATGCTGGTCGGTGTGATCTCGCTGTCGGGGCCGCGCGAGCGTTTCGGCGAGGTGGAGATTGCGGAAATGAAGCGTGTGCTCGGCCCTGTGGCCGAGAAGCTTACAATCAATCTGGGTGGCGAATGGCCGGTTTATCGACGCTGACAATTTTGCGCGCGGCCCGAAGCTGCACAGGAACGGCCTGATCCATGGCGACGACTTTATTCATGCCGGACGTGCTCGTGATCGGCGGCGGCAATGCGGCCTTGTGTTCGGCGCTGATGGCGCGCGAGGCCGGTGCGTCGGTGCTGATGCTGGAATCGGCGCCGAAGGAATGGCGCGGCGGCAATTCCATGCATGTACGCAATCTGCGCTGCATGCATGAAGAACCGCAGGACGTGCTGGTCGAAGCCTATCCGGAAGAAGAGTACTGGCAGGACCTGTTGAAGGTCACAGGTGGACTGACCGACGAACCGTTGGCGCGCATGGTGATCCGCCATTCCTCGCGCTGCCGGCCATGGATGCGCAAGCATGGCGTGCACTTCCAGCCGCCTTTGTCCGGCGCATTGCATGTGGCGCGCACCAATGCGTTCTTCATGGGTGGCGGCAAGGCGCTGGTGAATGCGTATTATCGTAGCGCCGAGGCGCTCGGCGTCGAGATTCGTTACGACTCGCCTGTGAAGAGCCTGGAGCTGAAGGATGGCGAGTTCGTTGCCGCAATCACCGAGAGTGGCGAGCGTATCACCGCCAAAAGCTGCGTGCTCGGCTGCGGCGGCTTCGAAAGCAATTTGGAATGGCAGCGTGAAGCCTGGGGCCAGAACGAGCGCGGTGAATGGACCGCGGAAAACTTCCTGATCCGCGGCACGCGTTTCAATCAGGGCGTTCTCCTGAAGTTCATGATCGATGCCGGCGCCGACACGATCGGTGATCCTACCCAGGCACATTGCGTCGCCATCGATGCGCGCGCGCCGCTGTATGATGGCGGCATCTGCACGCGCATCGATTGCGTCTCGCTCGGCGTCGTCGTCAATCGCGAGGCCAAGCGCTTCTACGACGAAGGCGAGGATTTCTGGCCGAAGCGCTATGCGATCTGGGGCCGTCTCGTCGCGCAGCAGCCGGGCCAGACCGCATGGTCGATCATCGACCAGAAGGCGATCGGCCGTTTCATGCCGCCGGTGTTCGACGGCACCAAGGCGAATACGCTGGAAGAGCTGGCGGTGAAGATCGGCGTCGATCCCGCGACCTTCATGGATACGCTGAACGCCTATAACGCGGCGTGCCAGCCCGGCATCTTCGATCACACCGCGCTCGACGATTGCCGCACCGATGGTGTGACGCCTGCCAAGACGCATTGGGCACGCGTGATCGATACCGCGCCATTCTATGCCTATCCGCTCAAGCCCGGCATCACTTTCACCTATCTGGGCATGAAGACCGATGCGACGGGGGCTTGCCGCTTTAACGAAGTGCCGAGCACCAACTTGTTCGCTGCCGGCGAGATGGTCGCCGGCAATGTGCTCGGCAAGGGCTACACCGCTGGCGTCGGCATGAGCATCGGCACGGCGTTCGGCCGCATCGCCGGCGTCAATGCGGCGGCGAGCACCGGTCATCGCCATCCGACATTCCACGAGGAGCTCAGCTATGCCGCCGGTCACTGATCTGGAAGCGCCCGTCGTCGGCGGCGCCTGCGAAGCTGGCGTGAATTTCGCCGACGCACTGACCGCGGGCGAGGCCGAGATCGCGCGCATCATGCAGATCTGCAACGCCTGCCGTTATTGCGAAGGCTTTTGCGCGGTATTTCCGGCGATGACGCGTCGGCTCGAATTCAACAAGGCCGATACGCATTATCTCGCCAATCTCTGCCACAACTGCGGCTCATGTCTTTATGCCTGCCAGTATGCGCCGCCGCATGAATTCGCGGTCAATGTCCCGCAGGCGATGGCCAGGGTGCGTGTCCGCACCTATCAGGATTATACGTGGCCGCTCGCCTTCGGTCGGCTCTACGAGCGCGCTGGGCTTACGGTGGCCTTGGCGCTGTCTGGCGGCCTCGCACTGTTTATGATCCTGGCGATCGCGATGAACGGCCGCTTGATCCACGAACCGCTGGCGGGGGATTTCTACGTGATTTTCCCGCACAACTTCCTGGCGTTGCTGTTCGGCGTCGTGTTCCTGTTCGCGATGCTGGCGCTGGCCGTTGGTGTCGTCAAATTCTGGCGCGAGGTCTCGCCGACCAGGGACGGCAATCTTGCCGACATCAAAGCGGCGGCGCAGGCACGCGTACCTGCGGTTGCCGAAGCCGTCACTGACGTCGCGCGCTTGCGCTATCTCGGCGGCGGCCATGGTGACGGCTGCAACGAGGGCGACGATGCCTTCACGCTGTGGCGCCGACGCTTCCACCACTTCACGCTCTACGGCTTCTTGCTCTGCTTCGCGGCGACCTGCGTGGCGACGCTGTATCACTATCTGTGGAATCTCTACGCGCCCTATGGGTTCAGCAGTGCGCCAGTTATTCTCGGCTCGCTCGGTGGCATCGGCCTCATCATCGGCCCGATCGGCCTACTGTGGCTGAATCTCAAGCGCGACGCGTTGCGCGCCGACGTCAAGCAGAATGCCATGGATCGCGGCTTCATCATGCTGCTGCTGCTGGTCAGTGCCACCGGCTTCGCGCTTCTTCTGCTGCGCGACACCCGGTTCATGGCGCTTTGGCTCGCGATCCATCTCGGCACTGTGATGGCGCTGTTCCTGACGCTGCCTTACGGCAAATTTGCCCACGGCATCTTCCGCTCCGCAGCCCTGCTCAAGTTCAACATCGAGAAGCGGATGCCGAACCGGCTGGGGCTTGGGGGAGAGTAGGCGGATAAATCATTGTGCCGCTCTTGCGAAGACCTACCGCTCATGGAGCGATAGTCATTCTGCATCGCGCTCCGCGATCTGGTGGAATTATGTTTCCTCTTTTTCAGCGTCCGTAGAACTTCCTCCTTAAATTATGCGTCAACTGGACCGCTTTAGAAACTGCCAGTAGTAATTCGGCAATATCATCTCAAAATCGTTCGGATCATTCAATGTTTGCGCTCCCGGTTGTCGCGGGTTTTGCGATTGGTGCCGTTTTCGGCGTGGTCGGTCTGCTGAGCGGTTTTTGCCTCATGAGCAGCTTGCGCGACTGGTGGGCGCATGACGACGGACGCAAGATCCGGAGTTACGCGCTGGCGGTTGCCGTGGCGGTTATTGGTACGCAGTTCCTTGCCGGTGCGGGCGTGGTCGAGATCGCCAAGTCGCTGTATCTGCAGCCGTCATTCTCGGCGCCTTTGATTTTTGTCGGCGGGATTCTGTTCGGCCTCGGTATGGTGCTGTCGAACGGCTGCGCGTCGCGCGCGCTGGTGTTGCTCGGCAAAGGCAATCTGCGGTCGCTGGTGGTGATCGCGATCATCGGCGTCACCGCGCAGATGACGCTGAAGGGCTTGCTGGCGCCGATGCGACTGTCGATCCTGCAATGGACGCAGATCACGCCCGGGGCGAATTCACTTCCTTCGCTGTTCGGTACGCTCGGCCTGCCTGACGCAACGGCGCGGGTGGCTGCAACTTTGATCGTCGGCGGTGCACTGTTCGTGTTCGCGTTGTCGCATCGTGCGTTCCTCCGTTCGTGGGGGCAGCTCGCGGCGGGACTTGTGATGGGCCTGCTGGTGATTGCCGGCTGGCTGGCGACCGGCTGGCTCGGTGCCGACGAATTCGATCCGATCCCGGTGGCGTCGCTCACCTTCGTGTCGCCTGCGGCCGACACCCTGCAATTCATGATGCTCTCGACCGGCATGACGCTGAATTTCGGCATTGCGCTGGTGGCCGGTGTTTTCATCGGCAGTCTTTTCACGGCCTTGCTGACCGGACGCTTCGAGCTCGAGGGCTACACGTCGGCACGCCATACCGGTCGCTCGATGGCTGGCGCCGCGTTGATGGGGATCGGCGGTGCGATGGCCTATGGCTGTTCGATCGGGCAGGGTCTGACAGGCGTGTCCACGCTTGCGCTGCCATCCTTTGTCGCGGCTGCGGGGATCTTTGCAGGCGCGGCCATCGCGATCCGCGGCCCGGCGCTGCGTCCGGCTTTTGCGGCGCAATAAATCCCCCAAGAAATCCGGTAGGTCCGCTTCGTTAGTTTGATTGCGCCAACGAAGAGCGATTGCTAATCAATTCTCTGATGGTCAGAGGTTTTGTGCGCAATGAACAGGCGAGGGTTGATTGTCTGCCTGTCGGTCCTTTTACTGGGATCGTTTGCGATGGCGCCGCTCGCTGCGCAGACGCGGCCTGCGAAGGCGGACGCCGCGCCGGACAAGCCGTTCGCCGAGCATTTCATCGCGTTGCAACTCTCCGACTCCGATCCGAAGAAAGAACGCCTCGTTCTCAGCGTCGCCAGCAATTTGTTGAAGGCCTATGGCCCGGACAAGGTTGCCGTCGAAGTCGTCACCTTCGGCCCTGGCATCGATCTGCTGCGAGATACCAACGAATATCGCGCGCTAGTCGATAGTCTGGTGAGCCAGGGCGTGCGCTTCAGCGTGTGCGGCAATACGCTGGACACGATCGAGCGCGACACCGGCAGGCGCCCGGCGATCAATCCTCATGCGGTCGAAGTGCAGGTCGGCGTCGGCCATTTGCTCGATCTGGCCGAACGTGGTTTCACCATAGTGCGTCCTTGAAGGGGAGTTTTGAGATGCAATCCATGTTGAGGTCGATTGCCGGTGCGGTCCTATTGGCGCTGATCGCCTCAGTCGGCCATGCCGCGGACGTGAAGCAGCATCGCGTCGCCATTCAGGTCAATCAGAACGATCCAGTTCTGATGAATCTAGCGCTGAACAACGCGACCAATGTCATGGAGTTCTACAAGGCGAAGAATGAGGACGTTCAGATCGAGATCGTCACCTATGGCCCGGGCCTGCATATGCTGCGCGAGGATACATCCCCGGTGAAGGATCGCATCAAGCAGATCGTCGATGCGAGCTTCCCGTCCAGCGTCAAATTCATCGCCTGCGGAAATACCAAAGAAGGCATGGAGAAGCGCGAGGGTAAGGCGATCAGCGTCGTATCCGAAGCGACCGTGGTGCCATCGGGAGCGGTCAGGCTGATCGAATTGCAGGAAGCCGGTTGGAGCTACCTCAAGCCTTGAGTTTGATCACTTCGACGGCGGCGCCTTCCGCGCCAGCAGCATCCAGTTGCGCTGGATGAGGTCGCGCGGTGAGCCATCGACCAGGATTGCAATGCCGATGCGCGCGCCGAGCACCATGCCGCCGACGGCGATTGGCCAGGACAGCGCCAGCATCGATCCCGCGGTGATGCCCTGACCGATGGTGCAGCCGCCGGCCAGAATGCCGCCGACACCCATCAGGCACGCGCCGATAAGATGACGGCGCATTTCGTGATCGTCGTCGAAGGCTTCCCAGCGCAGTTCGGCCGCGAACCACGCTGCAGCCCATGCACCGGCAATGACGCCGAACACGCTGCCGACGCCGAAATCGGCGAAGTTCGCGACATTGAGAACCCCGGCGTACAGTGCTTTTCCGATGGTCGACACGAATGTCAGGCTTTGCGGGCGGGGCGGGCCAGCGAAGTCGTCGTTCAGTCCGACCGTGACGATCCAGCCGGCAATCGTGAGCAATCCGAGTGCGAGGCCGGCAGTGAGCAGGCGCGGTGCGCGGCGCAGGCGTTTGTCGCTGAGTGCCAGCCAACAGAGACCACTGCCGACAATGATGGCGAGCGGCACGCGCAGATCGCGGCCGGTCGCTTGCGTCAGCAGCGATGCAAAGTCGGACCGTATGCCGTCCGGCATGCGGATCGCTAGCTGCTCAAGCACGCCAATGCGAAGATCGGCGAACAATCCGCGCAGCGTCGCGTAAGCCGTTGCGCCCAACACGAGGATCACGATCAGGCTCCTGAGATCGCCGGTGCCCAGCCGGACCAGCGATCCGAAGCCGCAGGTACCGACCATCGCCATCCCCGTACCGAACAGGATGCTGCCGATCACGATGGCAACGAAGGGCAGTGCCGTCGGGACGTATGTGGTGTTTTCCGGAGCGAGAAAGCCAGAGACGATCAAAGCCTGGGTGCCGAGGATGGCGACGCCGAGCGACAGTCCAAAAATCTTCAGGCGGCGATGATCACCGCCCATCAACGCATCTTCGATCGCGCCAAATGTGCAAAGGCGCGCGCGTCGCACGGCGAATCCTGCGGCGGCGCCGATGGCAAAGCCAGCCAGCGCCGATAACCAGGCAGACATGTTCTGCATGGGTTTCCTCCCGATGTGAGGCGCGCTGGCCTTACGGGCTGCGCGCATTCGCCTGCCGGTTCGGCGGCGTTATTTTTTCTTGGTCGGCGCCGGCGTGGCGCAGAAGATATCGTAGATAACTGAGATGACGCTTCGCACGTCGTCATTGGCCAGGCTGTAGTAGATCGTCTTGCCGTCGCGGCGGGTGTCCACCATGCCGTCGTAGCGCAGACGCGCGAGTTGCTGGGACACCGCTGACTGCCGCAGCGACAGGATGTTCTCCAACTCCGACACTGACCGTTCGCGCTCCGCCAGCAGGCACAG
Source organism: Tardiphaga sp. P9-11 (assembly GCF_008329525.1). Lineage (GTDB taxonomy): Bacteria > Pseudomonadota > Alphaproteobacteria > Rhizobiales > Xanthobacteraceae > Tardiphaga. Next base: position 140,455 of record NZ_NPKQ01000010.1, read on the forward strand.
CAAGAGCAGTCGGTTTTCGTGCGAGATCGCTTTCAGGAAATTGCTGGCCTTGCGGGCCTTGCGCATCAACTGATCGAGTTCGGGCGAATACTCTGCGCCGTCGCGCAATTCGTCTTCGAGTTCGGATGGGATGATCGAGGTCATGGTTGCGCGCGTGTCCCGCCAGTAATTGAAGAGCGTCAGGAACGGTTGGCTTTGGGCTGTGGGTTCGTCAGTCTGGCAGCATACTTTCCAAGCAGGCCCCAGAAGGATTCATCATTCATGTAGCCGGTAATGCGGCCGATCTCATGGCCCTCGTTGACGATCAGAAAGGTCGGTGTGAACCGGACAGGCGAGGCAAGCGTGAAGCCCGGCTCCTTGTCGCGATCCATGTTGATGCGGCGCAGCGGAAGAACCCTGGCTTCGTCGGTCTTGTCATAGACCGGAGCGATTTCGCGATTCCAGCGCGCGCACCAGACACAGCCATCGCGCTCGAACATCACGAGCTCCGATGCCTCGGCCATGCCCGACGACAGTGCGGCAGCCGCCATCAACAAAATAGCGATCAACGAGGTTTTCAAAGGCAATTTCTGCATCATATGTTACACATACACGAATTTGAATATTTATGCTAGAACCGGATCCGCCGTGCTGTCCTCAATCTCCTTTCTCGGTGCGCTAGGCGCGGGGGTGCTGTCGTTCCTGTCGCCCTGCGTTCTGCCGCTGGTGCCGCCCTATCTGTGCTTTCTGGCCGGTGTTAGCCTCGATGAACTCGATGACCATGATGGGCAGGCAGGCTGGCGGCCGAACAAGCGCGTCGTCGCGCTGTCCTTTGCTTTCGTGTTGGGATTCGCGACAGTCTTCGTCGCTCTGGGAGCATCGGCATCGCTGCTCGGCAAGGCAATCACGGCCTATTTTGATACGCTGGCCATCATCGCCGGCGTGGTGATAGTCGTTCTCGGGCTGCACTTTCTCGGCATTTTCAGGATCGGTCTCTTATTTCGCGAAGCGCGCTTTCAGGCGGCCCGCAAGCCGGCGGGTTTTCTTGGCGCCTATCTGGTTGGCCTTGCATTCGCCTTTGGGTGGACGCCATGCGTTGGCCCCGTGCTGGCTGCCATTCTGATGGTCGCAGGTGCCGAAGGCGCGCCGGCGCAGGGGGCGCTTCTGCTCGCGGCCTATGCGCTCGGCATCGGCATTCCCTTCATGCTGGCGTCATTGTTTTCAGGACCGTTCATGCGGCTGATGGCGCGGCTGCGTCGGCATATGCTGGCTATCGAGAAGGTGATCGGCGCCAGCCTTGTCCTGACCGGGGTTCTGTTTTTGACTGGTGCAATGCCGCGTATTTCGGGTTGGATGCTGGAGGCCTTTCCGGCCTTCGGCACCATCGGATGATGCGGGATCGGGAGGATCGAATGTCCAAAACATCTGGCGTGCTCACGAGGCGGCATGCGCTCGCCGCGATCGGTCTCGGCGTGGCTGGACTACGCGCTGCACCGGCATGGGCGAAAGCAACGCTCGGTGATGACGGACTCTATCAGATGGACTGGTACCTGGAGAGCTTCCTCGATCTCTCCGAGGATCTCGCGGGCGCGACCGCCAAGGGCAAGCGCTTCGCGGTCATGTGGGGCCTCAAGGGCTGCCCAGCCTGCAAGCGCATGCACGAGAGCTACATGACCGATCCGAAGATGGAAACCTATATCCGCGACAACTTCGAAATCCTGCATCTCAATCACATCGGCTCGCGCGAGGTGACAGATTTCGACGGCCGCAAGCGGGGCGAGAAATCGTTCGGCGAATCCTACGGCATCCGCTTTACGCCGACGATCCAGTTCTTTCCAGAGACGACATCGGGACTGGCCGTAAAGACCGGGCAGGCGCGGGAAGTTGCGCGTATGCCCGGTCTGCTGGAGCCGGTCGAGTTTCTCGCGATGTTCCGCTACGTGCGTCAGAAGGGCTACGAGACCGCGCCGTTTCCAGAGTGGCTGAAGAAGCAGGCTTAGTCATCAGCGCGAACTAGAAATCCAGCTTGTCCTGGATCGCTGCAATGCCGGCCTTGGCGCAGAGTTCGTCCGCATCGCCGCCCGGTGCGCCAGAAACGCCGATGGCGCCCAGCATTGCACCGCCGCCTTCAATCATGACGCCGCCACCGATGATCACAACATTCGGCAGGTTGCGCAGTCCGGCCTGCATCATGCCGGGCTGGCTGATCGCATTCAGTTCGGTGGTACTGTTGCGGAACGTTGCTGAGGTCCATGCCTTGCCGGTTGCGGTCGGCGGCGTGTGCGGTCCGGCAAAGCGGTCGCGCAGCAGGACCTGCGGCGTGCCGAAGCGATCGACCACGGCAACTGCCACCTGATAGCCGCGCTTCTGGCAGTCCTTCAGCGCCGCACGGGCGGCGTCGAGTGCCAGTTCAAGCCCGATGGACTTGTAGCTGACGACAGCCTCTTCCGCCCGCGCTGCAGATGATGCGAGCAGCGACATGGCCGCAACAGCAATCAGGGCAGTTCGCATCGTCATGTCGATCACTCCGAATTCGTTTACTTGTTGATCGGCGATTCCGGATCGAACAGGAAGGCCACGATATCCTTGATCTGCTGTTCGCTCAGCACCTTGTTGACGCCGAAGCGCGGCATGTTGGAGCAGGCGAACACGGCCTGGGAATCATAGACCTTGGTGAAGGCGTTCTTGATTTCCTGCGGATCGTATTTGCGATCCTTGCCGTAATTGGTCAGGCTTGGGCCGAGCGTGCCGTAGCTGACTTCCTTCTGCTCCATCTGGTGGCAGGCGTAGCAGTTGCCGCCGGCAACCGTGTCAGGCGGATCGGAGAACTGGCCGCCGCGGCCGTTATTGGCGATCTTCGCGCCTTCCTTCCAGTTGCCGAGGAATTTGCCGTCGGCGGGATACACCACGCGCGCCAGTTCGCGCGCGGTGATCTTGTTGGCTTCCGCGCTGGGTACCTCGTTGTGAAAGGCGTTGCAGGTCTTCAACGTTTCATCTGGTTCGATTCGGGCCTGCCATTCCGCCGGCGCCTTGCCGAAGGTCGATTTGATATAGGCGTCGACCAGCGCTGGGTCCGGCGCCTTGGCGGCGGTTTGTGCCGATGCGGCTGTTGTGAACGAGCCTGCGATAACAAGCGCGGCGAGCGTCAAAGCGTGTCTCATCTTGAGGCTCCTTATCGCTTGATCGACGGGACGTTGATTTCGCCGGCGGCCGCTTGTTTCTGCAGGAAAGAGGTGAGGGCGGTGAGAGCATCCGAGCCGTATTCCGGCACGGGCCAGCGCTGCTGACGGAAGCAATCCCACAGACGATGCTGCATGGTGCGCAGCGCGCCCTGCGAGACGCGATAGGTCGGCCAGCCGCCCATGGTTTCCTGCGCCGGCTTGCCCGGCTTGGAGAAGTTCGGCAGCCCTTGCAGCCGGATGCGCTTGCCTTCGTCGGCATGGCAGGTGGCGCAGGAGAAATCGTTCACGCCGCCGCGGCGATAGAACAGTGCTTCGCCGACCGCCACCATCTCCTGCTCCTTGGGATGGCTGAGCGGAATGGCGATCTTCTTGCCGTTCGATTTGTTGGCGATATAGGCGACGAGGTCTTCCATGTCGGACGCGCGGCCCGGGCCAGAAAAGCGACGCGCGACGACATCCTTGGTGTCGAGACCCTGAATGTTCTGCATGCACCACAGCAAGCGCTGTTCGAGATCCATGACCTTGTCGGCATCTGCGAAGTAGCGCGGCAGTTGCGCGAAGGCGCCTTCGAGCTTGCCGGCGCCGAGGCCGAGATTGCATGTTTCAAGCGAGACGTTTTTGGTGCCGCGCGCTTCGCTCCATAGCGCTTCGCCGCGGTCGACGGCGAGATAGCCGGGATTGGACATCGGGTCCGAGATCATCTCGCGATAGCGCTCGATCTCTTTCTCGCTGGCGTCCTGCGCTTGAATGCCGAAGCTCCCCGCGCAGAGTACCAGAATGGCGGCTGCCGCTGACCGAATGACGGTCTTTCTCATCTTTCCCCTCCCACATCGCCGTCTGTGCGGCACTTGTGCATTTCAGATCTTTACATTCAAGAAAAAGAATATAATGATATGTCCCAGATAAGATAGATCAGACTTGGAATCGTCAAGCGATACTATTGTAAAGGGATCTTCCAAATCCCGCAGGAGGATACACTCATGGTTTTGAAGTCGGTCGAGAAGACCCGTCGCGAAACGCTGGCCATGGCCGCGATCGCCGGTCTCGCAGCAATCCTTGCTCCCAGACTATCGCTGGCCGACGAACAGGCCGTCGCCGTCGAAATCAAGAAACTGTATGGCGACAAGAAATTCGAAAGCGGCAAGATCAAGCTCGATGTTCCCGAGATCGCCGAGAACGGCCTTGTGGTGCCGGTCAATGTCGATATCGAAAGCCCGATGACCGATGCCGACTACGTCAAGTCGGTGCATGTGTTTGCCGAAGGCAATCCATTGCCGGCCGTCGTCAGCTACCGGTTCACGCCGGCCTGCGGCAAGGCCTCGGCCTCGACCCGCATGCGCCTTGCGGAAACCCAGAACATCGTCTGCATCGCCGAAATGTCCAACGGCAAGCTGCACATGGCCAAGGCCAATGTGAAGGTCACGATCGGCGGCTGCGGCGGCTAGTCGCGCGGCTTCGTTCACAGAACAGTTTTATCAGGCGAGGACTTTCCCATGGCAACCAAACCAACCCCGCGCGTTCGCGTTCCGACCCAGGCCAAGCCGGGTGAGCTGATCGAGATCAAGACGCTGATCTCTCACGAAATGGAATCCGGCCAGCGCAAGGATGCGTCCGGCAAGGTCGTGCCGCGCAAGATCATCAACAAGTTCACTGCAGCCTTCAACGGCAAGACGGTGTTCGAGGCCGACTGGAATCCCGCCATCTCGGCCAATCCCTATCAGTCGTTTTTCTACAAGGCCGCCGAGTCCGGCGAATTCACCTTCACCTGGAAGGATGACGACGGCTCCGACTATGTCGCGACCAACAAGCTGACCGTGGCCTGACGGATTGCGGACGCTGAGCTGACGTTCTTCTGAACATTCACCCTTCCATGCCGGAAGGGATCATAGGTGGATCATGATATCGAGGCGGGATTTCCTGCAGGCGACGGCGGCTGCGTCTGCGCTGACGATCGGAAGCGGCCTTGGGCCGCTGGGTCGGGCTGCGGCACAGCAGCGTCTGACACAGGCCGATATCCTGCGGTTCGATCCGCTGGGCACCGTGACGATCCTCTATGTCGCCGACACCCACGCGCAACTGATGCCGCTGCACTTCCGCGAGCCCTCGGTCAATCTCGGCGTCGGCGAAGTGAAGGGCATGCCGCCGCATCTCACGGATGCCGAGTTTCGCAGCTACTTCAAGATTGCGGCCGGCTCCGCCGATGCCTTCGCGCTGACCGCCGATGATTTCATCTCGCTCGCCAAGAATTACGGCCGCATGGGCGGCATGGACCGAATCGCCACACTGATCGGCGCGGTGCGCGCCGAGCGCGGCGACGACAAGGTGCTGCTGCTGGATGGCGGCGATAGCTGGCAGGGAAGCTGGACGTCACTGCAGACCAAGGCGCAGGACATGGTCGATGTCATGTCGTCGCTGAAGCTCGACGCCATGGTCGGCCATTGGGAATTCACCTACGGCGCCGAGCGCGTCAAGCAGATCGCCGACAGCGCGCCATTCGCTTTCCTGGCGCAAAATATTCGCGACAACGAATGGCAGGAGCCGGTGTTTGAGGCGCGCAAGATGTTCGAGCGCGGCGGCGCCACTATCGCCGTGATCGGACAGGCGCTGCCGCGGACGGCCGTCGCCAATCCGCGCTGGATGTTCCCGAACTGGGAATTCGGCATTCGCGAAGACGACATCCAGAAGCAGGTCGATGAAGCTCGTGCTGCCGGCGCCTCCATCGTGGTGCTGCTGTCGCATAACGGTTTCGATGTCGACCGCAAGTTGGCCGGACGCGTGAAGGGACTCGACGTCATCCTGACGGCGCACACCCATGACGCCATGCCCGGCCTGATCAAGGTCGGCAATACGGTGCTGGTGGCAACCGGCTCGCACGGCAAGTTCGTGTCGCGCCTCGATATCGAGGTGAAGGACAAGCAGGTTGCGGATATCCGCTTCAAGCTGATGCCGGTCTTCGCCGATGCCATCAAACCCGATCCTGCAATGACTGCGCTAGTGGAGAAGGTGAGGGCGCCGTTCGCCAAGGATCTGGCGCGCGAGATCGGCAAAACGGATTCGCTGCTGTATCGTCGCGGCAATTTCAACGGCACCTTCGACGATCTGATCTGCAACGCCATGATGTCCGAGCGCGATGCGGAGATCGTGCTGTCGCCCGGCTTCCGCTGGGGCGGCACGCTGATCCCCGGCGATGCGATCACATGGGAGCAGATCACCAACGCCACCGCGATCACCTATCCGAACTGCTATCGCAACCAGATGACCGGCATCCAGATCAAGGAAGTGCTGGAGGATGTCGCCGACAACATTTTCCATCCCGACCCTTACTTCCAGGGTGGCGGCGACATGGTCCGCATGGGCGGCATGGGCTACGCGATTGATATTTCCAAGCCGATGGGGTCGCGCATTTCCGGGATGACCCATCTGGGGTCGGGCAAGCCGATCGAAGCCAGCAAGACCTACACGGTCTCGGGCTGGGCCAGCATCAACGAAAACACGCAGGGCCCGCCGATCTGGGACGTGGTCGCGGCGCATGTGGCGAAGGTCTCAACCGTCAGGATCGAACCCAACACCGCGGTCAAGGTGACCGGGGCCTGATTCAGGCGTCGTAGTGCAGAGACAGGAAAGCTTGTCGGATGACTGATCGAACATCAGCGGAAACGCTCAATCGCCGTCGTTTTCTCGGCGCGGCAAGCCTGGCCGGCGCCGGCGCGGCATTGTCGGCGATCCCAGCACTTGCAGGCGAGACGGCGAAATCCGAAGCACTCATCACCGACGTGCAGGACTGGCAGCGCTATCTCGGCGACGGCGTCGATAAACATCCTTACGGCGTGCCCTCGAAATTCGAGAAGAACGTGATCCGGCGCGATGTTCCCTGGCTCACCGCGTCGGCGGAGTCCTCGGTCAACTTCACGCCGCTGCATGACCTCGACGGCATCATCACGCCGTCTGGGCTTTGCTTCGAGCGCCATCACGGCGGCGTGGCTGAGATCAATCCGGCCGACCATCGCCTGATGATCAACGGACTGGTCGACAAGCCACTGGTCTTCACCATGGACGACATCAAGCGGATGCCGCGCGTCAACAAGGTGTACTTCCTCGAATGTGCCGCCAATTCCGGCATGGAATGGCGCGGCAGCCAGCTCAATGGCTGCCAGTTCACGCACGGCATGATCCACAATGTGATGTATACCGGCGTGCCGTTGAAGGTGCTGCTCGATGAGGCCGGGCTGAAGCCGAATGCCAAGTGGCTGATGCTGGAAGGCGCAGACTCTGCCGGCATGAATCGCTCGCTGCCGATCGAGAAAGCGCTGAACGATGTCATGATCGCTTTCGCCATGAATGGCGAGGCGTTGCGTCCTGAGCAGGGCTATCCGCTGCGCGCGGTCATTCCCGGTTGGGAAGGCAATCTGTGGGTCAAGTGGCTGCGCCGCATCGAAGCTGGCGATCAGCCATGGCAGACCCGAGAGGAGACGTCGAAATATACGGATCTGCTGGCCGACGGAAATTCTCGCAAGCATACATTCGTGATGGATGCGAAGTCGGTGGTGACCAATCCGTCGCCGCAGGCGCCGTTGAAGCACAAGGGTCGCAACGTGCTGAGCGGGCTGGCCTGGTCCGGCCGCGGCACGGTGAAGCGCGTCGATGTCTCGATGGATGGCGGGCGCAACTGGCAGACCGCGCGCATCGATGGCCCGACCTTCGATAAGTCCGTGGTGCGCTTCTATGTGGATTTCGACTGGAACGGACAGGAGCTGATGATCCAGTCCCGCGCTATCGACTCCACCGGCTATGTGCAGCCATCGAAGGACGAGCTGCGCAAGGTGCGCGGCGTCAATTCGATCTACCACAATAACGGCATTCAGACCTGGCTGGTGCATTCGGGCGGGGAGACTGAAAATGTCGAAATCGGCTAATGCGCTGACGCTTGCATTGGCAGCGCTTCTGCTCGGCGGCATGAGCGCGCCTGGCTCGACGCAGCAGATGGCGAACAGCGACGTTACGAAGCTTGCCGCCAAGCTCGGGCTGGGCCGTGCGGCCACGGCTGACGAAATCGCGGCCTGGGACACCGACGTGCGGCCGGACGGGCGAGGTCTTCCGGTCGGCAAGGGCACTGTGAAGCAGGGCGACGATCTGTTTCAGGAGAAGTGCGCGTCCTGTCACGGCGAATTCGGACAGGGCGTCGGTCGATGGCCGGTGCTAGCCGGCGGCGCCGGGACATTGAAGGCGGACCGGCCGGACAAGACCGTGGGGTCGTTCTGGCCTGATCTCTCGACCGTGTTCGACTACATCAAGCGGGCGATGCCCTATGGCAATGCGCAGTCGCTGACCAATGACGAGGTCTATGCGCTGACGGCCTACATTCTCAGTATGAACGATATCGTCAAGGACGAGACATTCGAACTCAACGACAAGAACTTCACGTCGATCAAGATGCCGAATGCTGCAGCGTTCTTCGAGGATGATCGTGAGACGTCCGAGAAGCAGTTCTGGAACAAGAATCCATGCATGAAGGATTGCCGGCCGGCACCGAAGGTGACCGGGCGGGCCATGGCCATCGACGTCACGCCTGACGGCAAGTCCGGTCCCAAGGTCGAGTAGTGCGACGCCATTCTTCACTTGCCACCTTCGCAGACACGCCAATCACCATCATCGAGGTTTGACTAGGATGACGTTCCGCTTTTCGCTGCTCGCTTTGTCGCTCGCACTGATGACAACCGATGCCATAGCGCAGGATGTTGCAGCCGGGGAGAAGTCCTTCAACAAGTGCCGCGCCTGTCATCAGGTCGGCGAGACCGCGAAGAACACCGTGGGGCCGATCCTGAACGGTCTGTTCGGGCGGAAATCCGGCACCGTGGCGGGCTATAATTATTCCGACGCCAACAAGAACTCCGGCCTGACCTGGGACGATGCGGTATTCACCGACTATATCAAGGATCCGAAGGGCAAGATCCCTGGCACCAAGATGAGCTTTGCCGGCGTCAAGAACGAGCAGGAGATCAAGGATCTCACCGCGTTCCTGAAGCAGTTCGCGGCGGACGGCAAGAAGGGCGGCTAAAGCGCTGTCGCTTCTTAAGCGGCCCTGATGCTTGCCAGGAAGCGGTCGACTTCGTTGCGCAGCACTTCCGACTGCGATGCCAGCTTGGTCGCCGAGCCCAGCACCTCCTGCGCGGCGGAACCGGTCGTGGAAATGCCCGACGTCACGCTGGAGATGTTGCGGGACACATCATCGGTGCGCGCTGCGGCCTGATTGACGTTGCGGGCGATTTCCTGGGTTGCGGCACCCTGTTCCTCGATGGCTGCGGCAATGGCCGATGAAATCTTGTCGACCTCGTCGATGGTGACACACACCGCCTGGATTTCATCCACCGCGGCGTTGGTCTCGCTCTGGATCGACGCGATCTGGGCGCGGATATCGTCGGTGGCCTTGGCCGTCTGCGTCGCCAGCGATTTGACCTCACCGGCCACGACAGCAAATCCCTTGCCGGCCTCGCCGGCGCGCGCCGACTCGATCGTGGCATTCAGCGCCAGAAGATTGGTCTGGCTGGCGATGTGATTGATCAGGGCGACGACCTCGCCGATCTTCTGGGCCGCAGCCGCGAGACTTTGCATCCGGACATTGGAGCGCCGGCCGCTATCGGCGGCCTTGCCGACAGCAGCGGAAGATTGCGCGAGTTGCCGGTTGATCTCGCCGATCGAGGACGACAATTCTTCGGAGGCTGCAGCCACGGTCTGCACATTGTCGGAGGCCGACAGGGACGCGCCCGAGACCTCGTCGGACTGGACACGGCACTGTTCGACCACCGACGACATGGACTGCGCGGTGTTCTGCATCTCTGCTGCGGCCGATGATACGTGGTCGACGACCTTGCGGACATTGCTTTCGAACTTGTCGGCGAGCGATGCGAAGATGGCGCGCTTCTCTTGCTCGGCCTTGGCGTTGCTCTCGTCTTGATCGGCCTGGAAGTGGCTGACCCGGATCGCGTTCTGCTTGAAGACCTCGACCGCCTGCGCCATCTGGCCGACTTCGTCCTTGCCGCGGTGTTGCGGCAGGGCGACCGACAGATTTCCTTCGGCGAGTTCGCGCATCGCCTGGGTGACGGCGAGAATGGGCCGTGAAATGCTGCGCGCAATCAGCAAACCGCCGGCCACGGCCAGCACCAGACACAGCGCCGCAATGCCCGCTGCGAGCAGCCGGGCGTGCGCGATGGATGCCGCATATTCGCTGTTGTCCATCACGATCTCGACGGCGCCGATCGACTGGCCGGAGAAGTCCTTGATCGGTCCCAGCAGGGCGACCACGGGTGTCGTCTTCATCTCACCCTGCCGGACGATGAAACTGCCGTTTGTGGCGCTGCGATAGGCGTCGGCATCGAAGAAACTCGTGCTGCCCAGCGTGCCACCGAATGTCTTGAAGCCCTCATTTCCTGCAAGATAGAACGCGACGTCGACGCTGCGGGCGCGTTTGAACTCGTCGAAGAAGCCCTGTCCGAAGGTCAAGCCGAACTCGACGGTGCCGAGATGTTTGCCCTTCTGTGCAACCGGCACGACGCCGCGAATGCCCAGGCCGGCGACGCCGCCCTCGAGACCCACGACAGGCTTCATCGTGGAATTGGCCACGACCACGGTCTTGCGGAAGCCGGTGAGGTCGTCGCCGAACTTGGCGGGTTGATGCACCCGGAACTGGGACAATCCCGCGGGTGTATGGAATTGAAACTGGTCGACACCGTAGTCCGACTTGAGCTGGGCGAAACCCGGTCCAAACAACTGCAACAGCGCGTCGCGATCGTTACGTGCTACCGCCTCCTGCACCGCTGGAATAGTTGCTACCACGGCGCTCATGGCCGCGGCCCGGCGGGATTCCTGCATCAGTCGCGACTGCAGGGCATCGTAGTTGCCTTGCAGTTCACTGCGATCGGCCCGATCGACGATGCCCCCGATGATCCACATGGCCCCAAGAAGCACGGCGAGGGCAGTGGCAGCGGCAGATACGGCAAGTGCTGCGGTAATACGGGCCTTCAGGCTCAGATTGGCAAGCATGTCGTGTTCCGTCTGGCGGCGTCGGCCGTGCTGTTGAGCTTCTATGATTTCCTTCGTCAACTGTAGATTGAATAGGTTAAAATACCGTCGAGCTGTCGGATGCTGGGCAGATTCGTCGAAACGATCTGCGCACGGCCTGGGAGTTCCGCCTTCGGCGGTGGCAATGATGGTCCAACTCCCGTGCAGTCGGACGACGAGCGTAATCGCAAGAAGCAAAGCAGCTATCATTCGAGCAGTGCTGTTCGGTACCGTGGGCGCTCCGGACGGAATCGTTGCGGTTCTTGTCAGGTGCTGCTGACCGGCAGGCTGGAGATTGCATCAAGGGTGGCGCCCCGGTCATCCAATGATCAGGCTCGGAATCTTGGATGATTAACCCACGGAACGCAGTGCATCCGATAAGTGGATAGTCCAGCAATCGAATTGTTGGCACAACTCTTGCTGATCGTAAAAGGAGATAGGGCGGGTAGCGAGGGCGAATTTTGAGATACGTGTTGACCCATAGAGCGAGAAATTGGTGTGTGAACATCTGGCGCGAAATCAGGGATTCCTTGAAACACGCCCCAATGCACTAGTGCCTTTCGGCCAGTTTCCTCGATTGATCGCTTCGCGTTTTACCGGGCGACCGACGGCGCCGCCTCCGGGCTTTTCGGCTACGGCAAGAGCAACCTCTGAACCATATTGAAATCCGTCGAACCGCATAGGTTCTTTTGATTTCTGCAATGAGGCAGGTCTCTTTAAAGTTCAATTTGCGGATGCGCTGCGTCGATGCGTAGCTGCATGCGCCCTGTTGGCTAAGGGTTGAGCATCTGGGATCATCCGAGGTCAGTCGTTCATTGGTATTTTCTCCCGGTTCGGTCTTGCCTCTCAAGAACTACCCGACTGCCCTCCAGACACATGAAAGCGCGGCCATGACGTCTCCAGTTGTCTATTTTCTCAATGGTCCCAATGCCAATCTTTATGGGCTGGACAAAAGCGGTACCTATGGCCGCGAGAGTTTCGTCTCGATCAAGAAGCGCTGTGAAGACCATGCAGCATCGCTTGGCCTGACGGTCGACTTCCGTCAGTCCAATCATGAAGGTGTTCTGGTCGACTGGATTCAGGAGGCGAGGGAGAAGGCCGAGGGGATCGTCATCAATGCCGCGGGCCTCACTTACTCGTCGGTGCCGATCCTCGATGCGTTGCTCGCTTTCGAGGGCCCGATCATCGAGGCGCATATGAGCAATATCTGGAAGCGCGAACCATTCCGTCATCACTCCTATGTCTCGCGCGCAGCGACAGGCGTGATCGCCGGGCTCGGCGCGCTCGGCTATGAGCTGGGGCTCACGGCGGTATCGCGTCTGATCGCCGAAAAGACCGCACAATGACTTCGGAGGTGATGGCGTTCTATAGCGCCTTAGATGACTTCGAGACGTGGCGTGCGGTGCTGGCGGCCGAAGGAATCGATCTTCGCCAGGCCGACGATATCGCCGACCCCACGCGTGTACGGCACGCGCTGGTGTGGAAGCCGCCGCATGGCTTTTTCGCGCGCTATCCAAATCTTGGTCTCGTCGTCAATCTCGGCGCCGGCGTCGACGCGCTGGTCGGGCGTGACGACCTGCCGCAGGTTCCGATCACACGCCTGTCCGATCCGAAGATGGCGCGGATGATGGCCGGCTATGTGCTGTTCGCGGTGATGCGCCATGCGCGCGACATTCCAGCTTTCGAGCGCGCCCAGCGCGAGCGCCGCTGGCACTATATTCATCCGCGCGATCCCGAGACCATCACCGTCGGCATTCTGGGCCTTGGTGAACTCGGACTGACGGCGGCGCTCGAATGCGCCCGGCAAGGCTATCGCGTGCGCGGCTGGTCCAACACGCTGAAGTCGGTGGAGGGCATCGAGACATCGGCTAGTCTGGCCGCGTTGCCGGATATCCTGGGCGATAGTGACATTCTCGTCTGCATGTTGCCTCAGACCCCCCAAACAAGCGGGCTGCTGAATGCCGAGCGCCTGGCACAGATGAAGCGTGGCGCGGTCTTCATCAATGTTTCGCGCGGCAGCATCGTTGATGAGCCGGCCTTGATCGAGGCGCTGCGCTCCGGGCATATCGCGGAGGCCACGCTGGATGTGTTTGCCTCCGAGCCACTGTCGCCGGAGAGTCCGCTCTGGGCGATGGACAATGTGCTGATCACGCCGCATCTCGCATCGGTGGCGCTGCCGGGCTCGGCTGCGCGGCAGATCGGCGAGAATGTGCACCGGCTGCGTGCCGGACAGGAGCTGTTAAGCCGCGTCGATCCGCGCCGGGGCTATTGAGCCCGGTGCGAACTGGCCGCCGACGGCAAAGGCGTCGCGCGCGTAGTCGGCGAATGTCTGTACCGCCGGTCGCGGCGCATGGCGCTTCAGACGCAGCGCCATCACATGCGTAGCTGGAAGCTTTTCGGTGATGGGCACCACGGCGACGCGGCTGCCGTCATAGCCGATGGTGGTGCGCGGCACGGCATTGTGGATCGAATATCCCTGGCCATTCCCGATCAGCCCGCGGATCAGTTCGAAGGAGCGGGTCCGGAACGAGATGCGTGGTTCGATGCCGGACGCCGTGAACAGGCTGGCGAAGTAGTCGCGCGAATGCGGCAGATCCAGCAGGATGAACGGCTCGTCGCGCATCTCAGTCAGGCTGATCGACGTCCGGCTTGCTAGAGGATGATCGGCCGACAGCACGATGAAGGGCGGCAGCTCGCAAAGCTTCTCTCCTACGATCTCGTCAGGCACGGCAAAGGAGTAGGACAGCGCGAGTTCGGTGCGGCCGGAAACCAGCCCGTCGATGATCTCCTGCTGGTCGCCTTCTTCCAGTTTCACCGAGATGCCCCGCTGACGCGCGCGAAAGCCGGACAGCAGCCCCGGCATGAAGCGTGTGGCGAGGGTCGAAAAGCTGCCGACCACGATCTCGCCGTGCAGTGTGCTACCAAGTGACTGGGCGCTCTGGGCAAAATCGCGTGCGTGGGCGAGCAGTAGCCGCGCATCATTCACCAGCCGCTGGCCGGCCGGGGAGAGCGTCACGCCCTTGGCGAGATGGCGAATGAAGATCTGGACGCCGAGTTCTGCCTCCAACTGACTGAGCGCGGCGGAGATCGAGGGCTGCGACACGTTGAGACGCTTGGCGGCCTCCGTCACGCTGCCTGCATCGGCCGTCTCAACCACATAACGCAGGGCACGAAGCGAGAACCTCATCGTGTTTTCCTATGCATCTCCAAAGATAAAAATATTTTCCTTATGATAGGCCCTTCGGCACCCTGTCGTCCAGTCGAACAGGAGCCGATCAATGATCCGCACGGGTGAAGAATACAAACAGGGCATTCGCGATGGCCGCGAGGTCTGGATCGATGGCGAGCGCGTCAAGGACGTGACCACGCATCCGGCGCTGAAGCCGATCATCGACGTCAAGGCCCGCATGTATGACATGGCGCGTGAAGAGCGTTACGCCGCCGACCTCACTTACGTTGAAGACAACGAGACACATTCGGTCTTCTACAAGCCGCCGACGGAACAGAAGGACTGGCACGACAAGATCAAGGCCGTCGATCACGTGATGAAGGACATCGGTGGCGTCGTGACCCGCGTCGGCGACGAGACCATCGGCGAGATGTGGTCGCTGACCGACGGCCGCGATGTGCTCGCCGAGATCGATCCGCGCTTCGCCGCCAATATCGACCGGCATATCCAGGCCGTGATCGAGAAGGACATTTTTCACGTCTCGGCCAATACCGATCCGAAGGGCGACCGCTCGCTGCCGCCGCAGCAGCAGGATCCGGACCTGATGGTCCACGTCACCCGCGAGACCGATGCCGGCATTATCATTCGCGGTGCGAAGTATGAGACCGCCGCGGCCTATGCCGATCAGGCCTATCTGAAGCCGACTGTCGGCGCCTGGGCCAATGAGAAGCTGTCCGATTACGCGGTGGGCTGCATCGTCAAGATGGGCGCGCCGGGCGTGAAACATATCTGCCGTGGTGGCTTCGCCAATCGCAGCAGCGCCAACGCCAAGGACTATCCGCTCGCCAATCGCTTCGATGAGGTCGAGGCGCTGGTAGTGTTCGACGACGTGTTGATCCCGTGGGAAGACGTGTTCTTCTATCGCCATACACGCGCTGCGCAGTTCGTGCGTTCGACGCTGCATCGCTACTCGGCATTCCCCTACGTGCTGCGTCTCCTTTACACTGCCGACATGATGATCGGTGCGGCCATGTGGAACGCCAAGCAGACCGGCCTGGACAAGTTGCAGTCGGTTCGCGAGAAGCTTGCGGATCTCGTCTGTTATCGCGAAGGTATCAACGCGCATCTCACTGCGTCGATTGCCATGGCGGAGAAAAGCCCAGGTGGCCTTCTGATGCCGCAGCAGTCGATGCTCTATGCCGGCCGCGTGTTCGCCTGTTCGCAGTTGCCGGCGATGATGCATATCGCCCGCGAACTGTGCGGCGGCCAGATCTGCATCACCCCGAATGCCGATGCATTCGAGGCCGAAGGCAGCGGAAAGTGGCTGAACAAGTTCTATTCGCTCAATGACCAGTGGCAGGCGGACGATCGCCGCAAGCTGCTCGCCTTTGCGCGCGATCTGTTGAATTCAGATTATGCCGGTCATCGCCTGACCTTCGTGCAGTTCGCGCAGGCGCCGCACTTCAATCATCTGGCGGCCGTCTATAACAGCTTCGACTTCGCGGGGCCGCTGGACTTCGTCAAGAAGTCGGCCGGTCTGTCAGATCGCATCGATGGAGCGAAGTCGTGAGCATAGCAGCGCATCCGCCGGTCGAGGTCGATATCTTCCGCGACGCCATGCGGATGACGGCTTCGGGTGTGGCGGTGGTGACCACGGATGGCGAAGCCGGACGTGCAGGCGTCACGGTGTCGTCGCTGTGCTCGCTGTCGATGGAACCGCCGTCGGTGGTGTTCAGCGTTCACCGCGACAATCGCGGGCTCGAAAAGCTGCTCGCCAATGGCGCGTTCGTCGCCAACGTTCTGTCCGATGCTCAGGAGCGCGTTGCCAGCAGCTTTGCCGGGTTGATCCCCGAGCTGCGCGACAACCGCTTTCTCGCTGGTGACTGGTCGGAATTGCTCACCGGCGCGCCGGCGCTCGATGGTGCGCTATGCAATTTCGATTGCCGCGTCGCCAGCGTGTTCGATTTCGGCTCGCATCGCATCGTCGCAGGTGAGGTGCTGAATGTTCGCAACCAAGCTGCGCTGCCCCTGATCTTCTCCGATCGCACATTCCGTCGTCTCGCCGCCTGAGGATTTGCTCCATGACCACCCATCAGCGTTTTCGCAAGTTCAATACCAAAGAGGCCTATCCCGAGCAGTCGCTCGACAACGACGTCTGCATGGTGGTGCGCGCCAACAACACCGTTTATGTGCGCGGCCAGACGGCGATGGATCTCGACGGCAAGATTGTCGGTATCGGGGATGCCGCTGCGCAGACCGAAAATGCCATGGCTTGCGCCAAGGTGCTCTTAGAAGAGGCAGGTTCGTGCCTGCAGGACGTGGTGAAGATCGTCATCTACATCACCGACCGCGCCTATCGCGAACCTGTCTATCGGGTTGTCGGCAAGTGGCTGAAGGGCGTTTATCCGGTTTCGACGGGGATCATCGTCCAGGGCCTCGCCAAACCTGAATACCTAATGGAAATCGACATCATCGCGGAAATTCCGGCGTAACGACGCGTCCTTCGCCGGCACTGCAGAGATCTATCGGACGTTTGCGGCTGCATCTTTCGCATGATCGGTGAGTGTGGTTGCTCGCGTCCGTTCGACGGGAATTCTTGAGGTTTATCAATCGTCTGGCACGATGTTTGCTTTTCTTTCTGGGTCATAATTCTTGTGAGGATTCGAGATGAAGCGCGCCTTGAAGTTTACTGCATTGATGTTGCTGTCGACGCTCGCGATTGGCGGGCAGGCATCCGCCCAGGAGAAGCTTGTCGTCAGCACCTGGGGTGGAAGTTTCCGCGATCTGATTGATGAAGCGATCGCCAAGAAGTTCACCGCCGACACTGGCGTGAAGGTCGAATACATCACCGGCGGCACCATCGACCGTCTCAACCAGGCCAAGCTCGCGGCTACCAAGCCGGAGAGCGACGTCACCTTCACGACGGCCCATGTCGGCTGGCTCTATGCCAACGACAGTCTGTTCGAGAAGCTGGACATGGCGAAGATCCCGAACGCCAGCCATCTGGTCGAACAGGCCAAGATCAGCCCGTATCACATCGGCGCATGGGCCTATGTCTACACCATCGGCTATCTGCCCGATCAACTGCCGAAAGGCGTCAGCTTCGAGAGTTGGGAAGGTCTGTGGAATCCGGCGCTCAAGGGCATGATCTCGTCGCCCGATTTCGATCCGAGCCATGTGATGGTAGTCGCAGCCAAGCTCTCTGGCGGCGATGCATCGAACTGGGAAGTCGGCGAAGCCAAGATGAAAGCGCTGAAGCCGAACTATAAGGCGTTCTACACCAACGACGCCAACAGCCAGCAGCTGTTCGCCACGGGTGAGACGCCAGTGCAGGTCGTGCTGTCGATGAATGCCTATTACATGCAGGCCCAGGGCGTGCCGATCAAGCTGGCGATTCCGAAGGAAGGCGCCGTGCTCGGCGTCGACACCATGGGCATCACCAAGGGCTCGACCAAGGCGGAGCTGGCCTACAAGTTCATCAACACCGCGCTCGATCCCGAAGTGCAGGCGAAGATCGCCGAACTGAAGAAGGGCAGCCCGGTGGTGGACAACGCCAAGGTCAAGCCTGAGATCGCAGCACTGCCGGGCGTGTTCACGACCGCGGATCAGTGGGCGAAGCAGACGCTGGTGATCGATGCCAAGCTGCGTGCCGAGAAGACCGGTACCTGGCGCAAGTGGTTCACCGAAAACATCATGGCTCCGTAAAAGAGCTCGGGTCGCGATCCGGCTGCTTCCGCCGGATCGCGGTCCCTGACGTCACGTTCGCCCACCTTGAGTTTGTCCATGAACACACGTCCATTTCTGGGATGGTTCGTTTCGCCGGCCGGCCTCGTCGCTGTGGGCCTGATCGCGGCGATGCTGGCTGTCTTTCAGTACAGCGTGCGGGCCTATATTCCCGGAACGCTCGAAGTCGGCGGATTCACCTGGGCGAATTTCGAAGCCATGCTGCGGCCGCTTTACGCCCTGGCATTCTGGAACACGGTGCTGATCTGTTTCGAGACGGCGGTGTTCACGCTGCTTCTCGCCTATCCGCTGGCCTTTGCGTTGACGCGCACCAACAGTACCGCGCTGCGCTCCTTCATCCTGATCGTGTCGGTCACGCCGCTGTTTCTCGGCGAGGTGGTGCGGACCTATTCCTGGATGATCGTGCTTGGCAATAACGGCTTCCTGAACACGCTGCTGCTCAAGCTCGGCCTGGTGGAGCGTCCGTTGCGGATGATGTTTACCTCGGGCGGCGTGATTGCGGCCTTGGTGCATGTGACCATGCCGATCATGGTCATCATGCTGGCCGCTGCGTTGTCGCATATCGATCGCAATTACGAGAAGGCGGCCGAAAGTCTCGGCGCAGGTCCGATCCGCATCTTCATGACCATCACGCTGCCGCTCTCGATGCCCGGCATCGTCGCCGGCTTCTCGACCGCCTTCGCCTGGACCTTCAGCGCGTTTGCAACGCCGCAGCTGATCGGCGGCGGCCGTGTCGCCACCGTGTCGACGCTGATCTATCAGCTCGGCTTCTCGTCGTTCAATTTCCCCTTCGCCGCCAGTCTCTCCATCATCGGCCTCGCATTGTCGCTGGCCGTGATCGCGCTGCTGAAGAAAGCCGCGAGCCCGCTTGAACGCATGGCGGGCACGACATGAAACGCTCACCTGTAACCCTTGCGCTGCGTTGGTCGGGCCGCGTCCTCGTTGCCGCCATTCTCCTATTCGTGCTGTTGCCTGGCGTCGTGGTGGCAATTTCGGCTTTCAACGATCGTGCGATCCTTCAATTCCCGCCGCAGTCCTGGTCGCTGCGCTGGTTCTACCGCGCTTTCTCCTATGCCGATTTTGCGAAGGGGTTCTGGAACGGCCTGACCGTGACGGTCTGGGCATCCAGCATCGCGGTCGTCGTGGGATCGGCCTTTGCCTTTGCCATTCATCGCTACAAATTCGCACTCAGGGATTTTCTCGAAGGCATTCTGCTGTCGCCACTCGTCATCCCGCATTACACCGTCGGCCTTGGCATTCTCATCCTTGCCTCGCAGACGGGGATCGAACGCGGCTTTCCGCTCGTGATCTTCGCCCATGTGGTGATGGTGCTGCCCTTCGTGATGCGCAGCACTTACATTTCGCTGGAAAATCTCGACACGCGCCTGGAGCTGGCCGCGTCCAGTCTCGGTGCTACGCCGCTGCGGATCCTGTTTACCGTGACGATTCCGCTGCTGATTCCGGGCTTGCTCAGCGGCTGGCTGTTCGCCGCGATTCTGTCCTTCAACGAATTCACGGCGACACTGTTCGTGAGCAGCCAGGCGACGCAGACGCTGCCGGTCGCCATGTATAATTATGTCCGCGAATTCGCGGATCCCACATTGGCCGCGCTGTCGGTCATCTACATCGTCGTGACCGCAACCTTGCTCACGATCGCCAATTCCTTCCTGGGCCTCGGGAAAATCCTGAATGTTGATGCGCACTGATCCAATGACGGCACCCACGCCATCCGCGACGAGCGACAAGATCCGTCCGGCGGTGCAGCTCGACGGCGTCACCAAGCGCTTCGGCGATTCCATGGCGCTGCATGAAGCCTGGCTGAAGATCCAGCCGAGCGAGTTCATGACCTTGCTGGGCCCGTCCGGCTGCGGAAAGACGACGCTGCTCAATCTGGTTGCCGGATTCCTCGAAGCCGACAATGGCGAGATCTTCATCGACGGCGATCTGGTCACGGAGACGCCCGCGCATATGCGTGAGATCGGCATCGTGTTCCAGAACTACGCGCTGTTCCCGCATATGAGCGTCGCCAAGAACGTCGCTTACGGACTGAAGACCCGCGGCGTCGAGAAGAGGGAGATCGCGCGCCGCGTCGATGAAGCGCTGGCGCTTGTCAAGCTCACAGGTTTTGCCGATCGCAAGCCCAAACAACTTTCCGGCGGCCAGCAGCAGCGCGTCGCGCTTGCGCGGGCCCTGGTGATCAAGCCGAAGGTGCTGCTGCTCGACGAGCCGTTCTCCGCGCTCGACAAGAATCTCCGCGGCTCGATGCAGGTCGAGCTCAAGCAGATCCAGCGCGAGCTCGGCGTCACCACGATCTTCGTGACGCATGATCAGGGCGAGGCGCTGTCGATGTCGGATCGCATCGCCGTGATGTCGGCCGGGCGCATTCGCCAGATCGCGGCGCCCGACGATATCTATCGCCGTCCGGCGGATCGCTTCGTCGCGTCCTTTGTCGGCGACGCCAACATCCTCAATGGGCGTCTTGTCGAGAAGCGCGGCGATGTCGCGGTGGTCTCGGTCGGCGACATCAGCGCCGAAGTTCCTGCGGCACCGATTGCCGCGCTCTCGATCGGCGATGCCCTGGATGTCTTCGTGCGGCCGGAGCATCTCGCCGTCACGGCGCGCGGCGCTTCGGGATCGCTGCCCGGTACTGTGACGACGCAGGTGTTTCAGGGCGGCCATGTCGATCTCTATATCGAAGCTCCCGGTAGTGGGCATGAGCGCGTTCTCGTGCGGTCGCCTGGCATCGCGGCGCTGGCGGCCAGTCCGGTCGGAGCCGAGATCGGATTGACCATCGGCTCCGACGATATCGTGGCATTTCCCCCGGGGGAGACGGCGTGAGGCGCTCGCGTCTAGAAGGACGGCGCGGCGCCCGGATTCATCGCGCGCGCGACATAGTCCTTCTGCTGCGGCCGGTAGCGCTCCCACAGCGCACGCAATTCGCCGATCGGTGCCTCGTGCCAGTCGACACGCAGGTCGACCACCGGCCAATCGAACATGTGGGCGACATGCAGCCCGGCCGCGTGCTCGTCGTCGGTCTCGCCGCCCGCATCAAGGCCGGCTTCCAGCGCCGACAGCAATCGCTCCGCCAGCGGTTGTTCTGCCGTCGCTTCGAATCGCGCGACCATCACGCTCGGGACTTTCTCATCGACCAGCAGATTGCCGAGCGCGAGGCAGCCGGCGCCTTGCGCAATGCCGACGATCGGCAAGGCCTGTGCGCCGGAATGCCAGGCCACTTGGCCATAGCGATCGATGACACCGACTTGCCGCCAGGCAGGCTGCGGCGTGCCTTGCGTCAGGTTGCCGAGCACTGCGCCGGCACCGAGGCCCTGACGCAGCAGTGCGAGACCAGTCGGGCCGAGTGCGGGATCGGTGACATTCTGCGACACCACCAAACCCAGAGGTCCCACCCAGGCGCAACGCGCCGGCACGGCAATGCTCGACGACGTAATGGCAATGCCGAACGCGCCGGTCTCCGGACAACGCGCCGAGATGGAATAGGTCATCGTGATGCTCCCGCAATCGTAAGAATATTTGGAGTATAGATGATCGATCGAATAGCTCAAATACTTTGCGATCTGATCAGTATTGAAAGTATAAGCACGAATTCGAATCTCGATATCATCGAGTATATCGAGCGGATACTTGCGTCGTCGGGCGTGTCTTCGCGCCGCGTGCCGTCGCCTGATGGCTGCAAGGCCTCGCTGCTCGCGACCATCGGTCCTGTGGATCGTCCCGGTGTGGTCCTGTCGGCGCATACGGATGTGGTGCCGGTGGAGGGGCAAGCGTGGGCCGTGCCGCCATTCGCTGGCGTCATCCGTGACGAGCGCATCTATGGTCGCGGTGCGACCGACATGAAGGGTTTCCTCGCCGTCGTTCTCGCAAGCGTACCGCGTCTGAAGGAAACCGCGACAGCTGCGCCCGTGCATCTCGCGTTTTCCTATGATGAGGAAGTGGGATGCCGCGGCGCGCCCGATCTGGTGCGTGCGCTCATGCAATCTGTTGCACCACCGGCACTCGCCATCATAGGCGAACCCACCACGATGCGCGTCGTTCGCGCGCACAAGGGCAAGGTCGCGCGCCGCCTGACAGTAACAGGCCGCGGCGGTCATTCGGCGATGCCGCATCGTGCGGCCAATGCGGTCGATGCGGGCGTTGCGATCGCGCATGCGCTCCGTGGCTTCGCTGATGAAGAAGTCGCGCGTGGCGGCGATGCGGCGTTCGATCCACCATATACGACCATTCACGTCGGCTCGCTGCATGGCGGCAGCATGGTCAATCTCGTGCCGGAACGGGCTTTGCTGGAATACGAAATCCGTACCATGCCCGGCCGTGACGCGGGCGAAATTCTCGCGCGGATCGACGAGTTGGTTGCGCGAGAGCGCGATCGGCTCCGCGCCAATGCGCCGGAGGCTGACATCGTCTCCGAGGAACTGTCGGCCTATCCCGGGCTCGATACTGCTGCCGATGCCTCCATGACGCGTCTGGTCGCAGGAATGGCAGGCGATACGCAACCCGCAACCACAGTCGCCTTCGGTACCGAGGCCGGTCTCTACGCAGAGGCGGGGATTCCGACGCTGGTCTGTGGACCCGGCGATATGGCGCGCGGGCACAAACCCGATGAATGGATCGGTTTCGACGAACTCGCGGCTGCGAACGCGATGATGGACAGGCTGGCGGCTTTGCTGCGTCGGCCGAGTGAAGACTGGATACGCGTATCATGAAGAACGAAGTGTCGACGATCATGACGACAATGCAGGCGATCATCGCAACACAGGCCGGCGGTCCCGATGTCCTGGCGCAGGTCGAGCGGCCGCTGCCGGTGCCAGGCCCGGGCGAGGTCCTGATCGAAGTCGCGGCCGCCGGCGTCAATCGCCCGGACCTGATGCAGCGAAGTGGCGCGGTGCTGTTGCCGGCCGGGGTCACCGATGTGCTGGGGCTTGAGGTTGCCGGCCGCGTGGTCGGTGGCGACGCCGCACTGCAGGGGCAGGCGGTGATGGCGCTCGTCAAGGGCGGCGGCTACGCGCGCTATTGCATCGCCAGGGCGACGCATTGCCTCGCCGTGCCGGATGGCCTGACGATGGAGCAGGCGGCGGCATTGCCCGAAGCGCTCTTCACCGTCTGGCACAATCTGTTCGAACGCGGCCGGTTGTCGAAGGGTGAGACGGTGCTGGTGCATGGCGGTGCCAGTGGTATCGGCACCATCGCGATCCGCATGGCCATCGCTCGTGGCGCGACGGCCATCGCAACGGTCGGTAGCGATACCAAGAAGAAGGCGGTGGAAGCGCTTGGCGCCATCGCCATCAATTATCGTACCGACGACTTCGTTGTCGCTGCGCGCGACGCCACAAGCGGGCGCGGCGTCGATATCGTGCTCGATATCGTCGGTGGTTCCTATGTGGCGCGCAATCTCGATGCCCTCGCGCCGGGCGGACGGCATGTCAGCCTGTCCTTCATGGAAGGCGGCGTCGTGCCGATCGATCTCGGGCTGGTGATGCGGAAGGGATTGTATCTGACGTCGTCGACGCTGCGGCCGAAGTCCGACGAGGAGAAGACCGCAATCGCTGCCGCGCTCCGCGCCGAGGTGCTGCCGCTGGTGGCATCTGGCGAGGTGAGGCCGCTGATCTGGCGTCAGTTGCCTCTCGGGGATGCTGTGCAAGCTCACCGCATTCTGGAAGCCAATGAAAACATCGGCAAGGTGCTGCTGTTGCCAACCGCCGCCTCTTGATGGGCGGCGACGTTCAATGCAGGTATCGAACAATGCTGGAGCAGTCCCATGGCAACCACTAAAGCCTCTCTCAAACTGACACACCAGGGCGCACTCAAGGCGCTGGCTGGTGCCGTCGCCAAGGCGGAAGCGCTCGGCGTGCCGCAGAACATCACCATCGTCGACGACGGCGGCAATCTACTGGCATTCGTCCGAATGGACGACGCCAAACTGCTGTCGCGGGAAACCTCGATGTCGAAGGCCATCACCGCTGCGTCGCATCGGCAGCCGACATCGCGGCTCAATCCCGCCGACGAGATCAAACTTGCCATAGCGGGCGGCGGTCGGCTCACCAATCTCGAAGGCGGACTGCCGATCGTGATTGCAGGCCAGTGCGTCGGTGCGGTCGGCGTCGGGTCGGGCACCGGCGCGCAGGACGTCGAAGTCGCGCGAGCCGCACTGGCGGCGATCGACGCGGAGGATCAGAAGCCATGACCGATAAGATCGAACTTTTCTATGCGCCGACATCGCCTTATGTCCGCAAGGTCATGGCCTGTGCGATCGAACTCGGGATCGCCGACCGTATCGCGAAGCTGCCCAGTGCCGCGCATCCGTTAAAGCGCGATGTGCGGATCGCGGGTTTCAATCCGCTGGCCAAGGTGCCGGCCGCCCGGCTTGCCGACGGCACGCTGCTGTTCGACAGCCGGGTGATTTGCGAATATCTCGACGACCTCGGACACGGCGCGCTGTTTCCGCGCGGGCCTGAGCGTTGGAAGGTGCTCACCGAGCAGGCGCTCGGCGATGGCCTGCTCGATGCTGCGCTGCTCACGCGTTACGAGAATACGTGCCGGAGCGACGAGATCAGATCGGCGGAGTGGATCGATGGTCAGATGACCAAGATCGCCGCCGCGCTGGATGAGATGAACAAGACCGTTGCCGTGTTCGGCGCACGCATCAACATAGGCAGCCTCACCATAGCCTGTGCGCTCGGCTATCTGGATTTCCGTTTTGCGTCCTACGACTGGCGCACGTCACGACCGGCGCTGGCCGACTGGTTCGCAATCACGTCACAGCGGCCGTCAATGCGGGATACGTTTCCGACTGAGGGATAATTCTGTCGTCAGCTTTCGGCCTCGACCCAGTTCAGCGTCATCCGCATGGCATGGGTATGTCGGGCTTCGATCAACCATTGGTCTTCGCGATAGCAGATCGAGCGCAACAGGCTCTCGATGGCGAAGGAGGCGAAAAACCGGGGCGTGATCTGTTCGACCTCGATGGGGCCGAGCGGAAAAGCGACTATCGACGCCGCCTTGAGGTGGCTGTCGTTGGGACGAGGTTCTGAGGCGCGCAGCAGATTGAGCGTCTCCAAGGCGATGGATTTTTGACCGGGCATCGGGGCATTCTGCCGAAAAGCTTTAACCTGCCAGCCAGTGCTTAATTTTTCGTGGAACCGAGCGCCGCGCCGCTCAGGCGGCCAGATGAAAATCGGAAATCTGCACACGATTCCGACCCGCGGCCTTGGCCTGGTAGAGCGCAGCATCAGCCCGGCCGAGCAAGACCTGCAGCGTTTCAGGTTCAGAGGACCGGATCGCGATCCCCACGCTGACCGTGGCGTGGATAACGCCGGCGGAGGTCGGGAAGATCTGGGCTTCCAGCGTCGATCGAATACGCTCGGCGACCCCGGCTGCCGCTTTTGGGCTCGACGCGGACAGGACGATGCAGAATTCCTCACCGCCCAGTCGCGCGGCAACATCTTCGGCGCGAATGTTCGAGAAGATGACCTCGGCAAAGGCCCGCAGCACGCGGTCGCCGGCGGCGTGACCGAATTGATCATTGATCGTTTTGAAGTGATCGAGATCCATCACCAGAATTGCAGTGTTGGACGGTGTCTCCGTTGCGGTTTTGCCAAACAGTGCGCGCCGATTGAGCAGGCCCGTCAAGGGGTCGGTCATTGCATCGGATTTATGCCGGTTCGACGTCCGGATCTGGTTGATTGTCAGCGACAACGCGCCGATCCCGGTCAGGCCTACGATCACCATCAGTGAATTGAACTGTTCTGCCCAATTCATCGGTCGATCGGTCAGCACGAATTGCCCGGTACGCCAGAGTTCGGCGCCGCAAGCGGCGAACGACGCCGCCGTGACGAAATAGAGCAACGCATTTGCGACCATCAGGAATGGGGCTTCGGCGCGCGCGCGCCAGTACTGCGCAGCCGAGAGAGCAACCAGAAGGCCGGTACCGAAATTCGCCGCCATTGTGCCGGTGCCGGTATAGCCAAGCGCAAAGCTAATCACCGTCGGAACGATTCCCGCGGTGGTGACGAGGGCAGCGCGGATCCAATAGGCCTGGTTCGAGCAGAATTGCGTGGTGCCCGCATAGATCAGCCCGAAGCCCGTAAGCAGCAATATGAATGCGGCGAGCTGCAGTCTCGAATCATACTGATCGAAGCCTGCATAGATCACGACGGCAACGACCGTGGTCGCGAGACCTATCGACCATGTCAGCAGATAGGTCTCGGATCGCGCGACGAGCCAGGTTGCGAGTAATGTGAGTGCGAGCGCGGCGCTTGAGAGTCCGATCGCTGCGAAGATGGAGGACTGATCTAGCAACATGATATCCGAACGTGGTGCAATTTATTCGATGCGCAATAAGCAGCACCCACTTACCACCGATCGGGGCCGGAGCCACCCGTTTTGTATGGTCAGTAAAGCGTTACGAGGCCTCATGCGGTGGGATATCCGGAAGTCGCAAAGCCCATGCCTTACGACGATTTGTGCCGGAACGAGACGCAGTGATCGGCGTTCTCCTGATGGGCATCACAGAGGGTTGAACATGAAAAAGATTCTGGCAACGGCGGCAGCGGCATTGGTGATCGCGAGCTTCTCGGCGACGGCGGCGTCTGCGAAGAAAGTCCATCGTGGTTACAAGGCGCACCACGGATATTACGGGTCCTATGGCCAGATGCGGGGGCCGGCGATCTTTCGTGGCAACGCTGCAATGAGTGGCAATCACGGCAATTCGGCTTATGGCAGCAACTCGCTCGGCCATATCAAGGGCGGCAATATCGGCGGTGGCAAGTAGGGCGACATTACATCAGCGAAGGCGAGATCGATCGCTTCAATGCGACCGATCTCGTTAACGTCTTTCTGATGCCTTGGTGGTATTTGGCCGTACCGCAACTTGCAGTTCAGGTTCGTTATGCTTCCCGATGGCCGCTATTCGGCATGGTTTCGAATTCCCGAGAAAGAAGGCATGGGCATTATCACGCTCGCCGATGGCCAATTGTCAGGCGGCGACACGGTGATTGCCTATAGCGGCTCGTATGTTCAGACCGGCGATGCTTTCACCGCAACGATTGCAACTCGCCGACATGCGGAGGGGCAGCCAGCGATCTTCGGCATCGATGAAGTCGAGATTGATCTAGTCGGGACATCCAAAACCACGACGGCGTCCTGCACAGGAGTGGTCAAGCAACGGCCCGGCGTACCATTTGAGGTCGTGCTGGTGCGCATGGAAGGCTAGGCTTCCGGTCTATTCGCGCAACTCGTATTGATGTCGCAACAGCTGAACCATGTCCTGGACCCGCTGGCGCCACGCAGCTGCGTCAGGCACCGCGCCGGCGGGCGGCGTGATGCGTAACATCGCGTTCCATGGGCGCGTGCCATAGACGACCACCTCGAAGCCGGCTGTCGGACAGCCATCGATACCCTTTAGCGCGCGCAGGATCACATCCGCGATTTCCGAGCGGCCAAGCGTGCGGGTGCTTTCGACCGCAAGTTGCGGCTCCAGCGACGCCGCCGGGTTCTCCTCTGCGACGACCGGATCGAAACCATCTCTGGCGTCCGAGTCTGGCTCAGGCCTGATCGGTTCGGGGTCACCCGGCCTTTTCATGAGTCGATCGACCAGACCGAGCAGGCCTCGATCGCGTTGGGGCGTTTCTTTCACGTCTGCAATCCAATACCAGCGGCGATATGCGATCTCACATCTTCCGCAGGACGTTGTCGACGGGTCCCAGGCGAGTTGCGGTGCACAAATGCGCTGCGGGTTGGCTTTGTCGCAAAAGTTTCATCCGCGGCCTATAGTGGGGGCGTCACGCATTCCCCTCAGACTTCGATGCGCCGGCCTTAACGCCTGCGTCAGGATGGAGACGATCGCCGTGAAACCGTTCCGCTTGGTATTTGCTCTGGCCGCGCTGGTCGCCGTCGCATCGCAGCCCGCCCGTGCCGCGGACGTCATCTGCTACAACTGTCCGCCGGAGTGGGCCGATTGGGCCTCGATGATCAAGGCGGTGAAGACCGATCTCGGCATCGAGATGCCGCATGATAACAAGAACTCCGGCCAGGCGCTGGCGCAGATCCTCGCCGAGAAGGCCAATCCGGTCGGCGATATCGGCTATTTCGGCGTTACCTTCGGCATGAAAGCCAAGGCGCAGGATGCACTTGAGCCTTACAAGCCCGCGGGCTGGGATCAGGTTGATGCTGGCCTGAAGGACTCCGAAGGCTACTGGACCACGATCCATTCGGGCACGCTCGGCTTTTTCGTCAACAAGGATGCGCTCGGCGGCAAGCCGGTGCCGAAGTGCTGGAAGGATCTCGCCAAGCCCGACTACAAGGGCATGGTCGGCTATCTCGATCCGACGTCGGCCGCCGTCGGTTATGTCGGCGCTGTTGCGGTCAATCTCGCGCTCGGCGGCACCGACCAGAATTTCGATCCGGCCATCGCCTTCTTCAAGGAGATGAAGAAGAACGACGCGATCGTGCCGAAGCAGACGTCTTATGCCCGCGTCGTCTCCGGCGAGATGCCGATCCTGCTGGACTATGATTTCAATGCCTATCGCGCCAAGTATTCCGAGAAGGGCAGTTTCGAATTCGTCATTCCCTGTGAAGGCTCGGTCGTGTTTCCCTATGTGGTCGGTCTGGTGAAGAACGCGCCCCATAAGGACAAGGCCAAGAAGGTCATGGATTATCTGCTATCCGACAAGGGCCAGGCGATCTGGACCAACGCCTACCTCCGTCCGGCCCGCAAGATCGAACTGCCGGAAGGCGTGAAGGCCAAATTCCTGCCGGACAGCGAATATGCCCGCGCCAAGAGCGTGGACTGGGGCAAGATGGAGCTGGCGCAGAAAGGGTTCAGTGACCGCTATCTCGCCGAAGTCCGTTGATGCACAATGGTGCCCCGGCGGGGGCAGGGGCACCATAGTTTCATGTCGCATCGCAATTTCATCTGGATCTGCCTGCTGCCGCTCGTGGTGGTGACAGCAGCCTTCTTCCTCTTGCCGATGGCGCAATTGCTCGCCGTCGGTGCCGGTGGATCGCGCGGCATGTCCGCCTATCTCGCGATCATTACAGAACCGCGCTATCGTGCCACGCTCATCAATACAGTCGTACTCGCTGCGGCGACGACCATCGCCACGCTGGTGATTGCCACGATTGCGGGCCTGTTCCTGCAGCGTCACCGCTTCCCCGGCCGTGCCGTCCTGATCGCCATGCTGACATTCCCGCTGGCATTTCCCGGCGTCGTGGTCGGCTTTCTGATTATTCTGCTGGCCGGACGTCAGGGCCTGATCGGCGCCATCACCGCCGCGGTGACGGGCGAGAAAGTCGTATTCGCCTATTCGATCTTCGGTCTGTTTCTCGGCTATCTCTATTTCTCGATCCCGCGCGTGATCCTCACGGTGATGGCTGCGGTTCAGAAACTCGATATCGGGCTGGAGGAGGCGGCGCGTTCGCTCGGTGCGAGCCCGTGGGCGGTTCAGCGCGATGTGGTGCTGCCTGCGCTCGGGCCGGCCTTCGTCGCCTCGGGCGCGATCGCCTTCGCGACGGCGATGGGCGCGTTCGGCACAGCCTTCACGCTTGCGACCAACATCGATGTGCTGCCAATGCTGATCTATACGGAGTTCACATTGGCGGCGAATTTCGCGATCTCGGCGGCGCTCTCCATCGGACTCGGCGTGATCGCCTGGGCGATCCTCGCGCTGGCCCGCTCAATGAGCGGCGGCGCTGTCGCGGCAGCGGGGTGAGCCGATGCGCGACCGTCTGATCTTCGCTGGCCAGCTCGGCTTCACACTGCTCGTCGCGGCGTTCCTCGTCGTGCCTGTTGTGCTGTCGATTTCCGCCGGCGTCACAGTCAATTACTTTCGCGGCATCCAGTCGGGCGTCACACTGCAATGGGTCGTGCAGGTCTGGAACCTCTATGCTGGCGAAATCGGGCTGTCGTTTCTGATCGCCTTCGCGACCCTGGCGGTGACGCTGGTTGTCGGCGTGCCCGCGGCCTATGGACTACACGTGAAGGGCGGGAGGTTGTCGCGCGTGATCGAGGAGATCATCACGCTGCCGCTGGCGATTCCCGGCCTCGCGATCGCGCTGGCGCTGCTGTTGACCTATGGCGGCTTCGGTGGCTTCAGGCAGTCGTGGCTGTTCATCCTCACAGGCCATGTGGTCTTTACGATGCCCTTCATGGTGCGTTCGGTGATGGCGGTGTTCGCTTCGGTGGACATCAAGACGCTGGACGAGGGGGCTGCCTCGCTCGGCGCCTCGCCATGGACGCGGTTCTGCAATGTGATCGTGCCGAATGCGATGCCGGGCATTCTCGCGGGATCGCTGATGGTGGTGACGCTGTCGCTCGGCGAGTTCAATCTGACCTGGATGCTGCACACGCCGCTGACCAAGACGCTGCCGGTCGGCCTTGCCGATAGTTACGCCTCGATGCGGCTCGAAGTGGCATCCGCCTATACACTGATCTTTTTCATCATGATTGTGCCCCTTCTGGTGGCGATGCAGATGTTTGCCGAGAAGGGCGAAAAGAAATGAGCGGGATTGCGGGCCACGGTGCGGCCGTTCATATCGAGAACTGCGGCAAGACCTTTCCGGACGGCACGCAGGCGCTGGCGCCGGCTTCACTCGATATCGTGTCAGGCGAGACGCTGGTTCTGCTCGGCCCTTCCGGTTGCGGCAAGACCACCATGCTGCGGATCATCGCCGGTCTGGAGAAGCCCGATGCGGGCGGCCGTGTGCTGTTCGACAAGACCGACATGACCGCGGTGCCGATCGAGCAGCGCCATGTCGGCATGGTGTTCCAGTCCTATGCGCTGTTTCCCAACATGACGGTGGCCGAGAACATTGGCTACGGGCTGAAGATTCGCGGCGTTGACAAGGCCGCACGCGCGGCGCGTGTCGCCGAGATGGTGGCGCTGACCAATATCGGCGGGCTCGAAAACCGCCGTATCGACCAGCTCTCCGGCGGCCAGCGTCAGCGCGTAGCTTTGGCGCGCGCGGTGGCCGTGCGTCCACGGGTGCTGCTGCTGGATGAGCCGTTGACCGCGCTTGATGCGTCGCTGC
This sequence comes from Tardiphaga sp. P9-11, assembly GCF_008329525.1. Taxonomy (GTDB): domain Bacteria; phylum Pseudomonadota; class Alphaproteobacteria; order Rhizobiales; family Xanthobacteraceae; genus Tardiphaga. Next base: position 171,625 of record NZ_NPKQ01000010.1, read on the forward strand.
GCGACCGGCTGCGTAGTGAACTCAATAGCCTGCTGCGTTCGCTCGGGATTACCGCGATCTACGTGACGCACGACCAGGCCGAAGCGATGGAACTCGGCGATCGCATTGTGGTGATGCGCAAGGGCGCCATCGCGCAGATCGGCACGCCGCGCGAGATCTATTTTGCTCCCCAGAACCGTTTCGTCGCGGAGTTCGTCGGCGCCGCCAATATCGTCGAGGGACCGGTGAGCGACGGTCGGCTGACGTTGCCCGGTGGCTGGCTGGCGCTCGATGACGCCGTCGACAACGCTGCGGCAGTGGCGATGATCCGGCCGGAGACCATCGGAGTTGTCGCCGAGGCGGACGCCTTCCTGCGCGGTACGGTCGAAAGCGTCGCCTTTATCGGAGATCGCGAGCGTCTCGTGGTGACGGGTGCGGCGAACAAGCCGTTGACGGTGGACGCGCCGAACACCATCAATGTGCGTGCAGGGGAGCGCGTCGGCCTGTCGGTCACGCCTCAAGCGGTTCGCGTGTTGCCGAAAGAAGACTGATGTCGAAGCCCAAGCCCACCATCATCGCGCAGATCTCCGATCTGCATATCAAGGCGCCGGGCGAGCTGGCCTATGGCAAGGTCGACACGGCCAGGGCGCTGGAGTGCTGTGTGGCCGAGCTGAACGCGCTCGAACCGCGGCCTGATCTGGTGGTGATCTCCGGCGATCTCGTCGATACGCCGACGCCGGAGGAATACGAGCATCTGTGGCGTTTGCTGGCTCCGCTCAAGATCCCGTTCATCGGCGTGCCCGGCAATCACGACGCCCGCGACATGATGCGCGCGGCATTTCCCGATTGGGCCTATGCGAAATCATCGGGGCCGCTCGATCAGGCGCGGACGGTCGGCCCGCTCGATATCATCCTGCTGGACTCGCATGTCCCGGGAAAGCCGCATGGCACGCTGGAAGCGGCAACGCTGGAGTGGCTGGATGCCACGCTGGCATCATCGCGCGAGCGGCCGGCGTTGTTGTTCCTGCATCATCCGCCATTCCGCACCGGTATCACGCACATGGACGTGCAGGACCTGTTCAATGCGGATGAGCTCGCTGCCATCGTCCGCAAACATCCGCGCGTCCAGATCGTCGCCGCAGGGCACGTTCATCGTGCGACGCTAACGACATTCGCCGGGACCACGGCGACCATTTGCCCGGCGCCGAACCATGCGGTCGATCTCGACATCGCCGAATTGCGCCCGCCCTCGTTTCGTGTCGAGCCGCCCGCTTTCCACCTGCATGTCTGGTTTCCGGATGGCGAGGAGGGCGGCCATCTGGTCACGCATCAGGTGCCGATCGGCGACTTCGACGGCCCGCATCCGTTCTTCGGCGCGGATGGGAAATTGCTGTAGCCTCACCACGTCCTTCCGGGGCGCGAGGGAGGTTTGGCGGTCGCGAGCCCGGAATCTCGATGTGCGAGCTAACCGGCGGTTCAACTATGTCGAGATTCCGGGTTCGCGCGCGAAGATGCGCGCGCCCCGGAATGACAGGTAGTTACACGACCGCATTAGCGGCGATCAGACTGCGATAGAATTCGGCTGACAGCTTCGGCGTACGCTTCTGCGTTTCCAAATCGACGTGATACAGCCCGAAACGTTTTTCATAGCCATCCGACCATTCGAAGTTATCCATCAAGCTCCAGTGGAAGTACCCTTCTACGGGGATGCCTTCCGACGTCGCGCGCTGCAGATGCGTGAGATAGTTCCTGAGATACATGACGCGGTCGAGATCGTGGATCTTGCCGTCGCCGGCCGGTTGGTCGGCAGCGGATGTACCGTTCTCGCTGATATAGATCTGCTTGACGTTCCAGACCTTGGCGACGTTGCGGGGCGCCCAATACAGCGCTTCCGGCCCGATCCGCAGCCAGTCCGAATCCATGCGCGGGAACGAGGTCGGGAACGGCACCAATGCGAAGCCGTTTTGATCCCCACTCGCCACCACATAATATTGCGGCATGTAGACGTTGAGACCGACGAAATCGACGCGGGAAGAAATGATCTTCAGTTCTTCGGCGGTGAAGCTCGGCGCATTCTTGCCGGCATAGGCGAGAAACGCATCGGTGTATCTGCCTTCGAGGATGACGGTCATGTAGCCGCCATTCATCTCGCGCGTTGCAATTTCGGCTGCGCGGATATTGGCCGGCGTCTCAATGGCCGGAACGCAGGATGCGACATTCTCGGCAACGCCGACCTTGGTGTCGGCACGTCCATTGGCGCGGATCGCTTGCACAGCCATGCCATGGCCCAGTGCGACGTGATGCCGAACCTGGTTGAGCTGCGGCTGTGGCAGCTTCAGGCCGGGCGCGAGCTCGACCGGGCCGCGGCCATAGCCGAAATCCACGAAGGTCCCGCATTCATTGATGGTGAAGATGTTTTTGACGCGGTCGGTGATGCGCTGCGCAACATGGCCGGCATAGTCGCCGAACGCCTTCGATGTATCTGATGACGCCCAGCCGCCGATGCGATCCTGCAGCGGCTGCGGCAGATCCCAGTGATACAGGGTGGCGTATGGCTCGATGCCATTGGCCAATAACTCGTCGATGAGGCGGTTGTAGAAATCGAGCCCTTGCGGATTGGGCGTGCCCACGCCGGTCGGAAACACGCGCGACCATGACATGGAGAAGCGATAGGCCTTGGCGCCCAGCGCCTTCATCAGTTGGACGTCTTCCTTGTAGCGCTGGAAATGATCCACCGCGTGGTCGCCATTGCCGCCGCCGCGGATCTTGTTCTGCGTATGCGAATAGCTGTCCCAGATTGAGGGGCCGCGGCCTTCGGCCGCGACGGCACCCTCGATCTGATAGGCTGACGTTGCGGTGCCCCAGACGAAATCGGCAGGAAAACGCCGGTCGTTGGCAAGCGGTGCCGGTGTGGCCGAGGCTATTTGAGCTTCGGCCTTCCCAGGCGGGACGGCGAGGCCGGCGGCGAGCGCGCCGGCCGCTCCGGCAAAATCGCGACGCGTGAAACGATGGGACACCAGATCTCCTGCTAGTCCGGGACGCGACGGTCAGTCGTCATGCGGCTCATGATAGTTCTCTGCGCCGCCTTTCCAATAGCCTGACGCCTTGACCCACGCCTTGGGATGCTGGCGCTCGTCGACGAGAATCTTGCGGAGGCGCTTGGCGACTTCGGATTCCGCGGCGATGAAGGCGTAGCCGTCTCCAACGGGAAGTTTGAGGCTGCGCAAAGCATCTTCCATCAGGGTGGTCGACCCGGCGCTCTGCTGGCCACGATGGAGCCAGTTGATCGTGACGGACGCTTTGGATGTGAAGACCTGTTCCTCGGCCACATCGGCGACTTCTGCGATCACGATGGCCCGTGTGGCAGGACGCAGTTCTTCAAGTCGGCGACCGATGGCGGGCAGGGCAGTTTCGTCGCCGATCAGCAGGTACCAGTCGAAGTCGTCCGGCACCACGAACGAGCCGCGCGGGCCGCCGATACCGACTTTATCGCCCGGCTTCGCCTGGGTGGCCCAGGTCGTGGCAGGCCCCGCATCATGAATGGCGAAATCGATGTCGAGTTCTTTCGCGGCTTCGTCATAGCGCAGCGGCGTGTAGTCCCGCGCGATTGGCCGCGCGCTCTCATCGACCAGCACACGGCCTTCGCTGAAGACGGGCATCAAGGGCTCGGCTTCGCCGGGGCGCGGGAAGAACACCTTGACGTGGTTGTCATAGGACGCGCTCACGAAGCCTTCGAGGTCGTCACCGGTGAGGGTGATGCGCTTCATGTACGGCGTCACCGACGTCACGTGCTTGACGGTCAGCAGACGGCGCTTCAACTCGTGGCGAACGCGCGTGATGCGATGAAGGTCGTTGGAAATGGTACCTGCAGATGTGTCGGTCATGTGGATTCCCGGGGAATCCAGATCGGCCTGTTTGACGCGGGGTCGCGCAGGTCGAGCCTGGATCAGGTTCGATCGGCGCGTTGGTTCACGTTAACGCTTACGTGCGGCCTCGCCGAGACAGCAATCACGGCAGAGGTAGCGAAACGTCCTTTTACGTGCAAGGCCGGGATTGTCGCACGCGCCGCACGATGGCGTGAGGCCGGAAGCGTTCTAAACTGGCGGATATCACCGCATGGACATTGCGGCCTTTCCGGGGGAGAACCGTTCCGGATGTGGCGGCGTGCCCCCTGAATCATTGAACGAGATAGAAGTGATGAGCACTGAAGCAAAGTCTGCCACGCGCGTGGCCATTGTGGGCCTCGGCCCGATCGGCCGCAAGGTGGCCGAAGCCCTGGATCGCGGCATCGATGGCCTGGTTCTGGCGGCGGTCGCCGTGCAGAATCCGGAGAAGCATCAGGCGTTCCTGGCTGGTCTCGGCAAGGCGCCGCCGGTGCTGCCGATCGCGGATCTCGTGGATGTCGCCGATATCGTGATCGAATGTGCGCCCGCAGCGTTGCTGCCCGAGATCGTCAAGCCTTTCGTCAGCAAGGGCAAGACCGCGATCGTGCTGAGCGCTGGAGCGCTGTTGTTCAACGACGATCTCGTCGTGCTGGCCAAGGCAAATGGCGGCCAGATCGTGGTGCCGACCGGGGCATTGATCGGGCTCGATGCCGTGACCGCTGCCGCCGAGGGCAAGATCTCGTCAGTGAAGATGGTGACGCGCAAGCCGGTGAAGGGCCTCGCCGGCGCGCCCTATATCGTCGAGAACAACATCGACATCGAGAGCATCACCGAACCGATGAAGATTTTCGAGGGCACGGCGCGCGAGGCCGCCAAGGGCTTCCCGGCCAATCTCAACGTTGCCGTCGCGCTGTCGCTGGCGGGCGCGGGCCCCGACGCCACAACGCTGGAAATCTGGGCCGATCCGGCGCTGACGCGCAACGTCCATCGCGTCGAAGTGGATTCGGACTCTGCGCGGTTCTCGATGCAGATCGAAAACATCCCGTCAGAGAACCCGAAGACCGGTCGTATCACGGCGCTGTCGGTGATTGCCTATCTGCGCAAGCAGCGTGCGGCATTGCGGGTCGGGACCTAAACCCGCCCCACATTTGGCCAGAGGCTACTGGCCTTTTTCGATCTGCTGCGCGGTCTCGATGGCTTTCTCGACGCCCTGGGTCCGCGCAATTCTGGCGAGCTCGCAGCCCTCGCAATAGCGGCGATCCTTGTAGTCCACCCAGTTATGGGCGAACACGCGCTCGTTCGGGATGTCGTAGCGGACCTGCAACACGCGGACCAGCACACGCCATGCCGCAATCTGGGCGTCGGTGGGCGGCTTGCGCACATTGGGATAATTGCCGACGAATTCGATGCCGATCGACGAGTCATTGTCGATCTGCTGATAGGTCGATGAATTATCGATATACTTGTTGTCGTTGCGATTGCCGTCGCGCAGATGGTTGGGCACGGCCCATTCGGCGGTGGACCAGTAGGCCGTCCCGTCGGTCTCGACCCAGATCGTCACGCCCTTGCGGTTCTGTCGCTGCATCTGCGCCACGGCATTGCTGAATGCCGAACCGACTGCGCCTTCCGATTGATGCACGACGATGTTGCGCCACTCGCGGGCGTGGCGCAGATCGGTCCAGGGCACCAGCCAGACCATGTTGAGGCCGGGAATGTCGGGGGTGCCGCGGGAGCGGGCCGCCACCTCGAAACTCGAAGGCACTTGCGCAGCCGCCGGGGTGCCGACGGTGATCAAAGCCAAAAGAGCCAGGATAGTGCGGTGGTTCATGCCCTCGATCCGAAAGCGCGCTGTCGCGCTTTCAGGAAGCTTATCCCAGCCGTTCCGGGAGTCAAACGGCTGGGTAAGGGCATACTTATGGCCCAGGCAACCTGAACGCGTGGATGCTCAGTTGAAATAGTCCGGCAAGACGAATCCGGCATAGAATTTGTCGTTGCGGATTGCGCTCTTGAACGTGTCGGAGCGATAGCCGTCGGCGATGTCCCTGGCCCATTGTGCGTCGGCATTGCCGCGTTTCACGGCGACCACGTTGGTATAGGGCTTGGTCATCTTCTCGAGCGCAAAGGCCTCGGTCAGTTTCAATCCGCTGTAGATCGCGAAATTGCCCTGTACGGCGGCGAAGTCGGCATCGCCGAGCGCGCGGGGGGCCTGCGCGTTTTCCAGCGGCACGATCTTGATGCCTTTGTTGTTTTTCACGACGTCGAGTTCGGTGACATCGACGGGGTTGTTGTCCTTGATCTCGATCCAGCCGAGGTCGCGCAGGATCCACAATGCGCGCTGCAGGTTCACGGGATCGTTGGGTACCACGACGGTTGCACCCGCCTTCACGTCCTCCGACTTCTTGTGCTTGGTCGAGTAGAGACCCATCGGCGGCGTGGGCACCGTGATGATGCCGGTGAGATCGGTCTTCTGCCGCTGGTTATAGCTATCGAGAAACACCGTGTGCTGCATCACATTGGCGTCGATGTCGTTCTTGAACACGGCGGTGTTGGCTTCGAGGCCGGTGGAGAATTCGAAGTACTTCACCTTGTAGCCCTTCTTCTTCAACTCGGGCTCAACACCGGCCTTGAAGCCGTCGATATAGGGACCCGGCACGAAGCCGATCTTGATCTCGGGTTTGGTGGCTGATTGCGCCTGGGCAGCGCTGCCCACCGAGACGAGCGCGAGCATCGCCGCGGCGAGGACGGAGAGGGTTGTCTTCATGTCAATGTCTTTCGGGAGATGTCGGAGGAGATGCGGCGCTTACTTCGGCGACCAGATTTTCACGTCGGCGGCGTTGACCTTCACCGGGATCAGGCGCTCGCCGAAGAATGCGTCAGCGATCGTCTGCTGTTCGGACAGGCCTTTCGCGGTGACAGCACCGACCTTGTAGGAGCGGTGGTTGTTGGCTTCCTCGACGGTAGCAGCGTCGATGCCCCACAGGCCCGACAGCAATTTGGCTGCGTCCTTGGGCTGCGCCTTTACCCATTTTCCGGTCTCGTCGAGCTTCTTGAAGATCACGTTCAGCACGTCGCCGCGCTTGTCGGCATAGGCGGCCGACGACAGATAGTAGCGCTTGTAGCTGGCGAGGCCGTTGCTGCCGTCGGCGAGGACGCGCGCATTGCTCTGGCGCTGCGCGCTGGTGAGGAACGGATCCCATGCCACCCAGGCATCGACATTGCCGCCGACGAAAGCGATGCGGCCGTCGGCCGGTGGCAGATAGGCCGGCTGGATGTCCTTGAAGGTGAGGCCGGCTTTGCTCAGCGCGGCGAGCAGCAGGAAGTGGCTGCCGGCGCCTTTGGTGACCGCGACCTTCTTGCCCTTGAGGTCCGCCACGGTCTTCAACGGCGACTCTGCGGGGACGACGATCGCCTGCGCGGCAGGCGAGGCGGCTTCCTCGGCGATGTAAGCGAGCTTGGCGCCGGCGGCTTGCGCGAACAGCGGCACGGTGTCGGCGACATCGGCGCCGAAATCGACATTGTTGGTGTTGATGGCCTCGAGCAGCGGCAGGCCGCTGGTGAATTCATGCCAGCTGATCTTCACGCCCAGCGGCGCCAGCGCCTTCTCCAGTTCGCCATTGGTCTTCAGCACCGCGATCAGCGTTGACGACTTCTGATAGCCGATCCGCACGGTGTCCGGTGTCTGTGCGCAGGCGAAGGAGACCGACAGCATGGAGGCTACGGCGGCTAGTTGCAGCGCCCGGGTGCGCCGGAACACGAAGCGTTCGATGAAGCGGGCGATGTGGATCGGAAGCATGTTGGAACTGCTTTGCTGATGATGTTTCGTGAGCAGCAAAGGTGCGAGAGCGGCTCGTTTCCGTCAATGAAATGGCCAACTGTAGTTCGGGGCGCGGCGATGTAGGCATGCTGCAGTGGCCTTGTCACGCAGCGGGAACGTTCTCCGCATGCCTTCCGGGTGGCTCCGGAAGAGCAGGTTATTTCTCTGCGGCGGAGATGAAGCTGCTCCCGGAGCTGACCTTCGGATTGCAAAACTTGCAGGCTAGCCGCGACCTTTGAAAGCACAATCTTCGCAAACCCGCGTAGCGTTCTGTCATCGCGTCGGCGCATCGAGCGCGGCGTCCAGATGGAGCAGGGAAGCAAGATGTCTCAGTCCAGACGAACGATCATCGGCATGGCGGCTGCGTTGTTCGCGACGGGTCTCGCGGTATCGCCGGTGGCTGCGCAGCAGCTCAAGGAAGTGCGCATCGGCTTCCAGAAGGCCGGTATTTTTCCGATCGTGAAGCAGCGCGGTACGCTGGAAGCAGCGCTCAAGTCGCGCGGCATCGCGGTGAAGTGGGTCGAGTTCCAGTTCGGGCCACCGATCCTGGAAGCCATCAACACCGGCAATGTCGACTTCGGCTACACCGGCGACGCGCCGCCGATCTTCGCGCAGGCCGCGCGTGCCAATCTGCTCTATGTCGCAGCGGTGCCGTCGGCCGGTCTCAATCAGGGCATCGTCGTGCCAGCGGACTCGCCGATCAAGACGCTGGCCGATCTGAAGGGCAAGAAGGTTGGCTTCGCCAAGGGCTCCAGCGCGCATAACACCACCGTCGCCGCGTTGGAGAAGGCCGGGCTCGCTTACACGGATATTACCCCCGTGACGCTCGGTCCTGCGGATGCGGTGGCGGCTTTTGCCGGCGGCAATATCGACGCGTGGTCGATCTGGGATCCCTATCTGGCGCTTGCCGAGAACGGCAAGGTGCGGGTGATCGCCTTCTCGAGGGACGTGCAGGAATCCAATTCCTTCTTCCTCGCGAACAAGGACTTCACGTCGAAGCATGCCGATATCGTCGCGTTGCTCAATCAGACTTTCAACGAGGAGGGTAAATGGGCGGCCGAGCATCGGGCTGAAGTGGCAACTAGCCTGCGTGAGGCGACGGGTGTCGATCAGGCCGCGACGACGCGCGCCGTGAACCGGTCCGAATATACCGTCACGCCAATCACCGACAAGATCGTCGCCACCCAGCAACAGACCGCCGACCGGTTCTTCAAACTCGGGCTGATCCCCAAGGCGGTGGATGTGAAGGAGATCGTCTGGAAGTGGACGCCGGGGTCCTGACCTCCCTCTAACTTCGCCGGGAGGCGATTAACGCTGTCACCAGGCGTCTCCCGGTGCTCTTTTGCTCCCCAGGCCCTTGAAACCGCTGCTTTTCCCCCTTTTTGTGCAGTGCGGTTGAAATGCGCGGGGAAATCAGTAGGTTGCCGCAATGGCGCCCGCGACACGCAGGCCGGCCCGTCATTCACATCTGCGCAGAAACATCGTTTTATGAACGCTCCCTTGTCCAACCCGGTCGGAGCGCCCGTGCCAATTCTCGATCAGCAGGGGCGTGCCATCATCTCCTTCGATGGTGTCAGCAAGATCTTCCCGTCGCGGAAGGATTCCGCCGAGGTGAAGGCGGTCGACAATATCGACCTCGTGGTGCCCGAGGGCGCCATCGTCGGCGTGATCGGCAAGAGCGGCGCGGGCAAGTCGACGCTGATCCGTCTCATCAACGGCCTCGAACTTCCGACCAGCGGCAAGGTCACTGTTGATGGCCTCGACATCGGATCGCTGGATGAGCGCGCGCTGCGTCAGGCGCGCCGCTCGATCGGCATGATCTTCCAGCATTTCAATCTGCTGTCGTCGCGCACCGCCTTCGACAATATCGCGCTGCCGCTGGAGATCGCGGGCACGCCGCGCAAAGACATCAAGGGGATCGTCGAGCCGTTGCTCGACATGGTCGGCCTTGCCGACAAGCGCGACCGCTATCCGGCCGAACTCTCCGGTGGCCAGAAGCAGCGCATCGGCATCGCACGCGCGCTCGCCACCAAGCCGAAGGTGCTGCTGTCGGATGAGGCCACCTCGGCGCTCGATCCCGAGACCACCGCGCAGATCATCGCGCTGCTCAGGCAGATCAATGCCGAGCTCAATCTCACCATCCTCTTCATCACCCATGAAATGTCCGTGGTGAAGAAGCTCGCGCAGCGTGTCGCTGTCATGGAAGGCGGCCAGATCATCGAGCAGGGCACGACCTACGAGATTTTCTCAAAGCCTACGCATGCGACCACCAAGCGTTTCGTCGGCGAAGTGACCGGCGGCAATGTGCCGGAATGGCTGCAAAGAAAGCTGCTGGCCGATTACGCGCCCGGCCGTCAGGCCGTGATCCGCATCGCCTTCACCGGTGCCGATGCCGACGAACCGGTGCTGTCTCGACTGACACGCACCTACGGCGTCGATTTCAACATCATGCATGGCCAGATCGAATATGTCGCCGACCATCCGTTCGGCACGCTGATCGCCTCCGTCGCGGCCGAGCCCGAGCTGCAGGCGAGACTGATCGCCGATCTCACCGCCACCTGCAACACCGTGGAGCATCTCGGCTATGTCGCCTGAACTGATCAACATGATCCTGTGGTCGACGCTGGACACGCTCACCATGGTGGCGCTGGCCGGCATCTTCGGCACGCTGGCCGGTCTGCCGCTCGGCATCTTCCTGGCGACCAGCCGGGCAGGTGAGCTGTTCCCGGCACCGAACGTCAATCGCATAGTCGGTCTTGTGGTGAATGCCACGCGCTCAACGCCGTTTATCATTCTCGTCGTCGCCATCGTGCCGCTGACGCGGCTGATTGCCGGCACCTCGATCGGCACCAGCGCCGCCGTCGTGCCGCTGACCATCGCCGCGACGCCGTTCATCGCGCGCGTTATCGAAGGCGCGATCCGCGAAGTCGATCAGGGCCTCGTCGAGGCTGCGCGTGCCTTCGGCGCGAGCCCGCTGCAGATCGTCTGGAAAGTGCTGCTGCCCGAAGCAATGCCGGCGGTGACTCTGGCGCTGACGCTCGCGACTGTCAGCCTGATTGGTTATTCGGCCATGGTCGGCGCCGTCGGCGGCGGCGGGCTTGGCGATCTCGGTATCCGCTACGGCTATCAGCGCTTCATGCCGGAAGTCATGGCGACGGTTGTCGCCGTGCTGATCTGCCTCGTGCAGGGCGTGCAGAGCCTCGGCGACTTCATCTCGCGCCGCCTCGACAAGCGCACGCGACATTCCTGAGTGGTCACCCGCATCAGCGGGTCCGCTCACACTCGTTTACTCACAATGGAAAACACAATGTCTCTTCGTCGTTACTTTCTCTCCATCCTTGCTTTCGCCGCGCTGACCGGCGCTGCGTCAGCCGAGACCATCAAGGTCGGCGTGACTCCCGGCCCGCATGCGCAGGTGCTGGAAGCCGCCAAGGCCGTCGCCGCCAAAAAGGGCCTCGACATCCAGATCGTCGAATTCTCCGACTATGTGGTGCCGAATGCGGCGCTGGAAGCCGGCGACTTGCAGGCCAATTCGTTCCAGCATCAGCCTTACCTCGACAATCAGGTGGCCGATCGCAAATACAAGATCGTTGCGGTGGGCAACACCATCAACTTCCCGATGGGCATCTATTCGAAGAAGGTGAAGACCTGGGACGAGGTGAAGAGCGGCGCGACGCTGGCGATCCCGAACGATCCGACCAATGGCGGCCGCGTGCTGATCCTGCTGCGCGACAAGGGCATCATCAAGCTGAAGGACGGTGTCGGCTTCAAGCCGACCTTGCTCGATATCACCGAGAACCCGAAGAAGCTGAAGATCACCGAGGTCGATGCCGCGCAGCTCCCGCGCACGCTGCCTGACGTCGACGTCGCAGGGATCAACACAAATTACGCGACCCAGGCGGGCCTCGATCCGGTGAAGGACGCGCTGCTCCGCGAGGACCCGAAAGGCCCTTACGCCAACATCATCGCCGTGCGCGCGGCCGACAAGGACAAGCCCTGGGTGAAGACGCTGGTCGAGAGCTATCAGTCGCCTGAGGTGAAGGCGTTCATTGAAGAGAAGTTCAAGGGCTCGGTCCTCTCGACTTGGTAAGCGACGCAATACATTCGTCATTCCGGGGCGGCCGTGCGCCTTCAGGCGAAGCCGGAATCCCGACATATTCTGCACAAAACACATCGGGATTCCCCGCCATTCCAAGTGGAATGGCCGAGGTTCGCGCTCTGCCGGCGACGCACGCCTCAGGCAAACCAAATTGGTTTGCCGAGGAATGACGAGGAGGGTGGCCCCACATCTACGGTCGGGTCGACCTGCAGCCGCGTGTTCGCACGCTATCCAATTGAACTGCATGGATAAATTTCGATGCCTGCGGGGCAGGGGATGCGACGGCGGATGAGGTTGAGACCCGCCGCGTGACGTGTTACCTGATGCCGCGCGCGGGTATAGCTCAATGGTAGAGTCACAGCCTTCCAAGCTGAGGACAGGGGTTCGATTCCCCTTACCCGCTCCACCTTCTCTCGTCGCGAAAATCGCTTACTTTTCAGTAAGTTACAAAATGTGAATCCCAAGTCAAGACGCCATCTGGCGTCTTTTTTTATTTGGGCCTGGGCGCACATCGGGCGCAACGCCGTTTAAGGCGAAAATTCCTCAGCATTTGGAGCGCCTTACAGAAAAGCATATGTAGACGCGAATTTTTGAAACGCCGAGTTTTCCCCGGATTTCTGACTTTCCGTGATCTGGAGTGTAGTTCGGTGCAATTACATCAACAGACTGGAGGGCTGATTCATGCGCCCCCACCCGGCAGTGTCGTGCTCACGCAACATCACGCCTTCACACGCGAAGCCGTTAACCTACGAGCTGCGCAACAACGCGGCTTCACATTACTCATGACCTCTATAAAACTTGAAAGCGCTATCCTTCATTCTGGAGACTGCATCGAAGCGATGCGTTTGATCCCGACGGCCTCAGTGGATGTCGTGCTTACCGATCCTCCGTATTCCAGTGGTACTCGTCGCGAAGGCGCGAAGGGCGTTCGCAAAAGCATGAACCGGGGGACATCAGATGCAGCCTGGTTCGGGTCAGATAGTTTGAGCAGCTCGATCAAATGGTCCCTCGGTCGGTGGTGGCGAGCAATGCGGATGATTTGTTTCAAGAGGCAGAGAAACGCGTTCAGAGCGCACAACAAGCATTCAACGCGAAGGCGGTTGCGGACCCTGAGCCTGAGCTGCCCTTCAAGCCCGACGAGGTCACTCAGCGGCCGGTCAATGCGGAGGGCGGCTAGGGTTGCCCCCGCTTCCCATCCGGTCAATAACCGCAGCGCGTCATCCAAAGCGAGCCCGATATCCCCATGACACAGTCGCGTTATTTCCCCGCCACCAGCGCCTGGGACAAGGTCGATCCGCGCGAGGCCGGCTACGCGCCGGACAGACTCGCTGCTGCCGTTGCGTTTGCGCAGGCGAATGAAACGCCGTGGCCGCGTGGCTTCTATTACGATGACGGCCGCTACGCGCCGAATGTGGACTGGAATGAGGTCGGGCCATGGAGCGCGGTGCTCGGGCCGGTGTGCGAGCGCGGTGGCTCTGCGGGCCTAGTGCTGCAAAATGGTCGCATGCTGGCGACGTGGGGTGAGACCGCGCGGGCGGATATGACCTTCTCCATCGCCAAGAGCTATCTCGCCGTGCTGGCGGGCATCGCGGTCGATGACGGGCTGATCGGGGATATCGACGAGCCGGTGGGTACGCGCGTGCCCGGTCCGCTGTTCGCGGATGCGCATAATGCCAGGGTCACCTGGCGGCATCTGCTGGAGCAGACCAGCGAATGGCGCGGCGAGCTGTTCGGCAAGCCCGACCAGATCGATCACAACCGTCTGGTCGCGCCGAATGCCGACAACAGCCGCAAGGGCGAGCTGCGCGAACTGCAAACGCCGGGCAGCTTCTACGAGTATAACGATGTCCGCGTGAACCTGTTGTCGCTCTGCCTGCTGAATCTGTTCAAGCGGCCGCTGCCGGATGTGCTGCGTGCGCGCATCATGGATCCGATCGGCGCGTCCAAGGACTGGGAGTGGGTCGGCTATGACAATTCCTTTGTCGAGATCGACGGCAAGCGGATGCGGTCGGTGCCGGGCGGCGGCCATTGGGGCGGCGGGATGTTCATCGGCGCGGAGGACCATGCGCGCTTCGGCCTCTTGATGGCGCGCGGCGGCGACTGGAATGGCCAACGGCTGCTGCCGCAGGCCTGGGTCGATGCGATGTGGGCGCCGTCATCGGGACTGCCAAACTATGGGTTCCTGTGGTGGCTGAACCGCGGGCCGCATGCCAACAAGGCGGCGCCGGAGACGGCCGTCTATGCGCTTGGCGCTGGCGGCAACATGATCTGGATCGACCGCGACGCCGAGATGATCGCGGTGACGCGGTGGCTCCCCAGCGCGAAGGCGCCGGAGTTCATCCGGCAGCTGATCGCGGCGCGGATCTGAGACGCTCCATATGGCGGTCGACGGCGGCGGCGATCTCGTTGGGCAATGCCAACTCGTCCAGCAGCGCGCCGCGACAGCTGTCGGGCATTGTCGACGATCACGTATGTGATGCTGTCGATGACGCCTGCGGAGTGTCGTAGCTGCGGCTGGACAACCACGAACACAGGGCGGCCGGAATTGCGCCGATCAGGCCGAGCGCCAGGGTCTGTTTGCTCGACCCGAGCAGCAGGGCCATAACCAGCACCGTTGCTCCATAGGTCAGAAGCGTCGTGATGATGACGGCAGGAATGGACGACCGGGCGGCCAGCCAGTCGAGCAGCGCGACCAGGAGTCCCGGCACGATAAAGACGAGATAGATGAGAACCGACCCTGTGCCGCTGTCCTGCGCAGCACCCGTCAGGATGTAGGTCACCACGTAGAACGCCGCCGTGGCAATCGCGGGAAACAGCAAAGGGAAAATCAGAAACCGCTTCATGACGTCGTCTCCAGAACCATTTGAGGCGTCTTGCGCTGGTCTTGGGTCGGTTCTGGACTGGTTTTCGTTCAATGGGCGACACCGGATCGGGTCATGTTTCCAGGCCGGAAACTGTGAATGAGAGCGCGGCAGTGGAGAGGGCGGACCTCACAGGCCATGCTGAGGAATGTCCGTTGGGCGCCGCATTGGATCGGAGCCCCAAAAGTGGTACCGCGCTGACAGGAACAATTGCGCCTTGCTCTGCTTGCTCAGGTGGACCGGAGAGGTTTGAACAATGACCATCATCTCGAAGAAAGTTGCTCTACTCATCCTGGTCGCCGTCGCTGAACTCGCGCTTGCTGACGCGGCATCTGCCCGAGGCGGTGGCAGCAGCTTCATGAACTCGCCGGGCTATCAGCGCCGGCTGCAGGAATCGCGCGGCTACGTGACAAACCAGTCGGGCTCGATCTTTCCAAAGCCAGCTGCGTCTGCGCCGGTCCATCGTTCACGCAAATCGCGCCACCGATAGCCGATAGCTGACTGCGGGGGAGGCGTCGCGCTTGGTTATGAACGCGCCGTGCGCGACGAAGGGGGCGGACAGACATCGATCATGTCGGCTGCACTGGTCACGAGCGGCTCACGCATTCGCCATTACGAACCGGCATGGCGTGCCGTTTCCGATGCAGGCTTATCCATGGTGCCCATCTCATCCAGCAGCGCCTGCGCCAGCCCCTTCTGCGCATCCGGCAGGCCGCGATTGCGCGCGGCTTGCTCCAGCGCGAACGTCGCTTCCATGTGAATCCGGAAATGCGCGGCGTTCTGTTCGACGCCGGTGCCTTCGGGCACCTCGCCGAACACCACGTCGTGGCAGCGCGCCACCGAGCGCGAGGTGAAGGCGCGGCAGGTCAGCGGGCGGACCTCGTAGACCGTGCAGCGATTGTCGGATCCGAGCAGCGCGCAGCGCAGGCGGAGTTTGGTCACGTCGGCAGCATCGCGTGCGGCGGCGGCCGCGGTTTCGAGCCGGGCGCGGAGCGCCTGTTGTTCGGCCGGCGTGAAATGCGTGGCGATGTGCTGCACCATGACCGTGGCGGTGCCGGGCGGAACCTGGACATAAAGGTGACAGCAGGAGGCGCAGCCGCTGGTGCAGGCATTGCCCGGCTGGTTCGGGATGTGGTCGCGAATGGCTGCGGTGGCGGCGTCCGCAATGGCGGTCGCGTCGCGCGCGGCGTCCGCGATGCTGTCCGCCTGTTCGAAGGCGATGCCATAGGCGGCGCGCAGATTGCCGAAGATGCCTTCATAGCGGCCGGACAGCGAGCGCATCAGTGCGCCCACTTCCGTGATGTTGTTCGACACGAAGTCGATGGCGTCCAGTGCGCTCATGCTGGGGTCTCGATCCGCTCCCGTCCTACGCCGCGAATCGGCGGGACGTCACGAGCAATCTGCAGCGGGAACCGGGCTTTACCGTTCAGGCGCGCGCTTTCGCCCTGGCCGGTTCCTTCTGCGGGGCCTTGGCCGGTTTCCCCATCAGCGCCATGACAGCGACCGCGACCACGCGGTCGATGATCGCCTGCACATCATTGAGGTCACACAGCCCGTCGGACATGCGCGTCAGGCGTTCGCTGTCGCGGATGGTCTGGTGCGCCATGGCCAGCGCGAAATGCAGCGCCCAGAAGATATCGACGGGATCGTGATCGGGTAGGGACCGGCGCATCGCCGCGGCGAAGCGCTTGAGGTGGTCGACCTCGCGGTTCTTGATCTTGCGGATCGGCGGCACGGATTCGATCGAAGCGCGGATCATGAAGCGCGCGGCATCCGAGCGCTGCTTCTCGGGGCCCAGGCAACCACGCAGCGTCGGGCCGACCAGCGCGGCAAAGATCGCATTGATATCTGCGCGGCCGTCGCCGGCTTCCTCTGCCGCTTTCAGTTCGCGCAGGCGCTCGCGATTGGTGGCGAGGCTGCGTGTCACGAACAGTTCGGCGATCAGTTCATCCTTGCTGCCGAAATGATAATTCACCGCAGCGAGATTGACGTCCGCCGCGGCCACGATGTCGCGCATGGTCACATCCGCAAAGCCGCGTTCGGCATAGAGCCGTTCGGCTGCGGTGATGATAGCCGTCCGTGTGTGGTCTGCTGCCATGCGATCGTCCTGATCAAAACGGTCCTTTTGCAATATGGCCCCATGCAAGTGGCGCGGACGGGGGTCATTGCATTTCAAACGCGTGTATGAAACTATCGTTTGAGCGTCGGGAAATGTCAATGTGCGCCTCATGGCATATTGCATCTGCTCAACGCCATCGCCCCCGCGCGGATCTGTGCCGCATGAGCAGAGACAAATTTGCTCTTGCGATGATCCAGCGACGGGACAACAGTGCCGCCAACAATTCTAAAAAACGCGAGGATCGCCCCATGGACTTCAATATGTCGGACCGCCAGCGCGAATGGCTCGAGCGCGTGTCCTCCTTCATGAACAAGCATGTCCGTCCGGCCGTGCCGATCTATCGCAAGCAGGACGAAGAGGGCGAGCGCTGGAAGGTGATCCCGATCGTCGAGGAATTGAAGCAGAAGGCGAAGGCCGAAGGCCTGTGGAACATGTTCATGCCGCCGTCGTCGCATGAAGACGACGAATTCCACGGTGCGGGACTGAGCAATCTGGAATATGCGCTGCTCGCCGAACAGATGGGCCATATCGGTTGGGCCTCGGAAGTCTTCAACTGCTCCGCGCCCGACACCGGCAACATGGAAGTGTTCATGCGCTATGGCTCGAAAGAGCATAAGCAGAAGTGGCTGAAGCCGCTGATGAACGGCGAGATCCGCTCGGCGTTTCTGATGACCGAGCCTGCGGTGGCTTCGTCGGATGCGACCAATATCGAGACCTCGATCGTGCGCGACGGCGACGAGTATGTCATCAACGGCCGTAAGTGGTGGTCGTCGGGCATGGGCGATCCGCGCTGCAAGATCATGATCGTGATGGGCAAGACCGATCCGAACGCGCCGAAGCACCAGGCACAGTCACAGATTCTGGTGCCTGCCGATGCCAAGGGCGTGAAGATCGAAAAGATGCTCCCCGTGTTCGGCTTCGACGATGCACCGCATGGCCATGCCCAGGTGCTGCTGGAGAACGTGCGCGTGCCCGCCAGCAACATCCTGCTCGGCGAAGGCCGCGGCTTCGAGATCGCGCAGGGCCGTCTCGGTCCGGGCCGCATCCATCACTGCATGCGCACCATCGGCAAGGCCGAGGAAGCGCTGGAGAAGATGGTGCGCCGTCTGTCGTCCCGCACCGCCTTCGGCAAGAAGATCATCGAATATTCGATCTGGGAACAGCGCATCGCCGAGGCGCGCACGGACATCGAGATGAACCGTCTGCTCTGCCTCAAGGCCGCCGACATGATGGACAAGGTCGGCAACAAGACCGCCCAACTCGAAATCGCGATGATCAAGGTCTCCGGCCCGAATATGGCGCTGAAGATCATCGACAACGCGATCCAGGCTTACGGCGCCGCCGGCGTATCCGACGATGCTGGCCTTGCCCGTGACTATGCGTCGATGCGCACCATGCGTCTCGCCGACGGTCCGGACGAAGTTCATAACCGTGCGATTGCGCGGCTTGAGCTGCGCAAGTATGCCAACGAGTCGAAGCATTAAGAAGAAAACGCTAAGCGGAGACTGACGTGACCGATGGTGTGAAGCGCGACGACGAGTATAACGGCACGAGGCCAGTGGAGGAGCGGCATCGCTTCGACGAGATGAGCCTTGAGGCCTGGATGCGCGAGCATGTGGAAGGCTATGAGGGGCCGCTGACCGTCCTGCAGTTCAAGGGCGGACAAAGCAACCCGACCTATCGGCTGAATACGCCGAAGCAATCCTACGTGATGCGGCGCAAGCCGTTCGGCAAGCTTCTGCCATCGGCGCACGCCGTCGATCGCGAATACAAGGTGATCGCGGCATTGGGGAAGCAGGGTTTCCCGGTTGCGAAGGCCTACGCGCTGTGCACCGATGACAATGTCATCGGCTCGGCGTTCTACATCATGTCGATGGAAGACGGCCGGATATTCTGGGATCCGGCGCTGCCGACGGTGCCGAAGGAAGACCGTCGTGCGATTTTCACGGCGAAGATCGAGACGCTGGCGCAGCTGCACAGCTACGATCCCGAAAAGATCGGCCTCGGCGATTTCGGCCGTCCCGGCAATTACTTTTCCCGTCAGGTCGATCGCTGGACCAAGCAGTACCGCGCCTCCGAGACGCAACTCATTCCGGAAATGGAACGGCTGATCGAATGGCTGCCGACCTCCGTTCCGGAGCAGGAGCGTGTGTCGGTGGTGCATGGCGATTACCGCATCGACAACATGGTGTTCCATACGACGCAGCCGAAGGTGCAGGCGGTTCTGGATTGGGAGCTGTCGACATTGGGCGATCCGATGGCCGACTTCACTTATCTTTTGATGCAGTGGATCATGCCGGGCCTCGACGGGCTCGACTTCAAGGCGCTCAACATCCCGACCATGGATGAAGCCGCGAAAATCTATTGCGAGAAGGCCGGCCGCAAGACCGTGCCGGATCTGAACTGGTACTATTGCTACAACCTGTTCCGGCTCACGGGGATCCTGCAGGGCATCGCCGGCCGCGTCCGTGACGGCACCGCATCCTCCGCCAAGGCCATGGAGTCCGCCAAGCGCACCGTGCCGCTAGCGCAGGCGTCATGGAAATACGCGCAACTCGCGGGCGCGAAATAAACCATCAAGAGGCGCGACCGAGTGGGGATCGCGCCTCTTTCATGATCGCTTCAGAGATGCCCCGCTAAGAGGGCCGGCCGCAGCAAGCGCTGCTGCGTCGATCGACCTGGAAACGCACTTGTCTCTCTCTCCCAATCTTCGCGGCAGCGTGCTGATGGCCACGGCCATGGCCGGCTTCAGCCTCAACGACGCGCTCACAAAATTCCTGACGCTGCACATGAACTTCGGCCAGGTGATGCTGGTGCGCGGTCTGTTCGCCGTTGTGCTGATCGGCGCGCTCGCCACCCAGCAGAAGGCACTGCGTCCGCTGCGCATCCTGTTCGTGCCGTCTGTGGCGCTGCGCGTATTCGGTGAGATCGGCGGCACCGTGACTTTTCTTGCATCGCTCGCACATCTGCCCCTTGCGAACGTATCGTCGATCTTTCAATCGCTGCCACTCGCGATCACGCTCGGTGCGGCACTCATCTTCGGTGAGCAGGTGGGCTGGCGACGCTGGCTGGCGATCGCCGCGGGCTTCGTCGGTGTTCTCATTGTGGTCCGGCCCGGCGTGGAGGGATTCAACCAGTTTTCGCTGCTGGCGCTGTTGTCGGTTGCGTTCTGTACCGTGCGCGATCTCGCGACCAAGCGCATTCCGGCCGAAATCCCTTCGCTGTTCGTCACGCTATTGACGACGATCGTTGTGACGATCGTCGGCGCCATCCTGCTCGTTCCGCTGGGTGGCTGGACGCCACCCTCGAACCGGTCGCTCGGCCTGCTGGCGCTCGCTGCGGTGCTGGTACTGATTGGATATCAGTGCGTGATCCTGGCGCTGCGCGCCGGCGATATCTCTGCCGTTGCGCCGTTCCGGTACTCGCAACTGCTGTGGGCCATGTTGCTTGGCTACCTCGTATTCGGCGATGTGCCGGACGGACCGATGGTTCTCGGCGCGTCGGTGATCGTGCTGTCCGGTCTTTACGCGTTCCATCGCGAGCGTGTTCGCAACCGGCTGCCGGCGGCCAGTGCGCCGAGCATGCCGCCGGATGGGTTGTAGGGCGATCACAGGGAATCCTCAGGATGGGTTCGCTCCATCCATCCTATAGGCTCGGCCGTCAGCGTCCGGCCCGGCGCGCAGTGAATGGCAGGGCAGCGTGAGCCATCTGGCTCGCACGTCCGTCTTCGTGCACATGAGGCGCAATCATTTGGCCTGAGTCTTGCTCTGTTCGGAGCCTGTCTGCTCTGACCGTAACTCACCCAGGATTGTCTTGCCTCTCTCTCCCAATCTGCGCGGCAGCCTGCTGATGGCTGTCTCCATGGCAACCTTCAGCGTCAACGACGCCATTGCCAAATTCCTCACCGTGCAGATGCATTTCAGCCAGGTGCTGCTGCTGCGCGGGCTGTTCGCCAGCGTCATGATCGGTGCACTGGCGGTGCATCAGGGCGCACTGCGCCCGCTGCGGGTGCTGGCCGTGCCATCGGTTGCGCTGCGCATCTGTGGCGAGATTGGCGGCTCCGCACTGTTTCTGCTGGCGGTGTCGTATTTGCCGCTCGGGAATGTGACGGCCATCGTTCAATCGTTGCCGCTGGTGATGACATGCGGCGCGGTGTTGATCCTGGGCGAGCCGGTCGGGTGGCGGCGGTGGCTTGCGATTGCCGCGGGCTTTATCGGCGTGCTGATCATCGTGCGGCCGGGCGCCGAGGGTTTCAGCCAGTTCACACTGGTGGCGCTGCTATCGGTGTTGTTCTACGCCACGCGCGATCTCGTCACCAAACGCATCCCGGCCGAAATTCCCACGCTGTTCGTGACCTTTCTCACCGCCGTTGCGGTGACGCTGGCAGGAGCGGCGCTCACCGTGCAGCACGGGAACTGGACTGTGCTATCCATTCATTCGCTCGCTCTGCTGGAGCTGGCGGCGGTGATGACGCTGATCGGCTTCCAGTGCGTGATCCTCGCGCTGCGTGTCGGCGACATCGCATCGGTGGCGCCGATGCGTTATTCGCAGGTGCTGTACGCAATGCTGCTGGGCTATCTGGTCTTCGGCGACGTTCCCGACGCCATGATGGTGATCGGCGCGGGCATCATCGTACTGTCCGGCATCTACACGTTTCACCGCGAGCGCGTCCGCGACCGCATGCTGGCGGCGAATTCAGCGAACGCTCCGCCGGATGGCATATAGCGCGGCGAGTGCGCCGCGCTATACGATGCGGCTAGATCGGCTTGCCCGCATAGGGCATCGAGGCCGTGAGGCCGCCGTCCACCGGGATCGCCTGGCCGTTGACGTAGGACGCTTCGTCGCTGGCCAGAAACAATCCCATTGCCGCGAGTTCATGCGGCTGGCCGGCGCGCTTCAGCGGATTAAGCTGGCCGATCTTGCCTTGCGTGCCGCGCTCCTTGGCGTTGTCGAAGATCGGCTTTGTCATGCCGGTCTCGATCAGGCCGGGGCACACCGCATTGATGCGCACACCGGTGCCGGAGAGCGAGTAGGCCGTGGTCTGCACCAGACTGATGACGCCGGCCTTGCTCGACGCATAGGGATGGCCAGAGGCGCCGGACTTCAGGCCTGCGACCGAGGCGGTGAGGACGATGGAGCCGTGGCCCTGTTTCACCATATGCGGCATGGAATGTTTGATCGCGAGGAACGGCCCGATCAGGTTGATGCGCAGGATCTCCTGCCATTGTTCGACGGTCTGTTCGAGCAGCGGCACGAGACCGCCCGATATGCCGGCATTGGCCCAGATCGCGTCGAGCTTGCCATATTTTGAGAGTGCCTTTTCGACATACGCTTTTACATCGCTCTCGGAACCGGCATCGGCGGTGACCGCCTCGATGGTGCCGCCGGCGTCGCTCACGAGTTTCGCGGTTTCATGCACGCTCTCGCTGCGATCAACGATGACGAGCTTCGCGCCTTCCTTCGAGAACAGTTGCGCTGCGGCGCGGCCGATGCCGCTGCCTGCGCCGGTGATGATGACGGATTTGCCTGCGAGGCGGCCCATGAGATTCTCCCTGACACTTCTCTGATGATTTTTTGGGCGGCGTGCCGCCGCATGGAATTCCAATTCGACGTGTTCAATGTCCGCCATCAGTCAGCGAAGATGCTTGAGGCATTGCGCGCTCTGACGTACGACAAACGAAACAGTATTGAAGGGTGGTCACGATGTCCAACGCCGAGAAACCGTTCGTGGCGCAGCATACAGTCCCTCAAGGTGTGACGGCGACGCGGTGGTGGTGGGTGCGACACGCGCCTGTCCGCAGTGACGGCGGCAACATCTACGGCCAGAAGGACATGGATTGCGACTGCAGCGACGGCGTGGTGTTCAGCGCCGTCAGCAAGATACTGCCGCGCAACGCGGTGTGGGTCGCCAGCAATCTGAAACGCACGCATCAAACCGCAGACGCGATCTGGGCTGCGGGATTTCCGAAGCCCGACGCGATGCCGCATGAAACGGATTTCGCCGAACAGCATCTCGGCGACTGGCAGGGCATGAATCGCGCCGCGTTCTTCGCGAGCCGTCCCATCAATGTCGGCAGCTACTGGTTCGCGCCGATCGACGAGCCATCCCCGAATGGCGAAAGCTTTATGGATCTGTACAACCGCGTGCGCCGTGGCATCGAACGGATCAATACCGAACACGCCGGCAGGGATATCGTTGCGGTTGCCCATGGCGGCACCATCAAGGCGGCGATCGGCCTTGCGCTCAACGATCAGCCGGATCGGGGCCTCGCTTTTACCATCGACAATTGCTCGGTGACGCGGCTCGATCATCTCGCCAGCGACGGCCACAGCGGCTGGCGCATTCCGATGGTCAACCAGCAACCATGGATCGCCGATCCATCGCATGCGGCGATGCATCAGCCGGCGGGACCGGAAGTGACGTCGACGAAACTCGCATAGATCAAAACAACCGGCCCATGCCGGATCAAGGGGAGAGAGAAATGAACTTGTTCGACATGACTGGAAAAGTCGCCGTCATCACCGGCTCGACGCGCGGTATCGGCCGGGCGATTGCCGAGCGCATGGCGGAGCACGGCGCCAAGGTGGTGATTTCCTCGCGCAAGCAGGATGTCTGCGATGAAGTGGCGAAGGAGATCAACGCACAGTTCGGCGCGGGGACGGCGGTGGCGATCGCCGCCAACATCTCCAGCAAGGAAAATCTGCAGAACCTCGTGGACGAAAGCAAGAATGCGTTCGGCAAGATCGACGTTCTCGTATGTAACGCCGCGTCGAATCCGTATTACGGCCCGCTGGCGGATATTTCGGACGATCAGTTCAACAAGATCCTGAGCAACAACATTGTCGCGAACAACTGGCTGACAGGCATGGTGGTGCCGGACATGATCGCGCGCAAGGAAGGCTCGGTGATCATCGTGTCGTCGATCGGCGGCCTCAAGGGTTCGACGACCATCGGCGCCTACTGCATTTCAAAGGCCGCCGATATGCAGCTCGCGCGCAATCTCGCCTGTGAATACGGCAAGCACAATGTTCGCGTGAACTGCATCGCGCCGGGCCTGATCAAGACCGACTTCGCCAAGGCGCTGTGGGACAATCCGGACACGCTGAAAGCCTCGACGGCACGCTCGCCGCTGCTGCGCATCGGCATCCCCGATGAAATCGCAGGCGCTGCAGTGTTCCTTGGATCGGCGGCCGGGAATTTCATGACCGGGCAGACCATGGTGATCGACGGCGGCGCGACGATCAGTTGAGGCACACTCGTTCCGGGGCGCGCTCTTGCGCGAACCCGGAACCTCGTTGTGGGCTGTCTCCGACAGCGTCAGGCCATTTCGGGATTCTGGGTTCGCGTCCGGCTTGCGCCGGCCGCGCCCCGGAATGACGAGTTTTTTGCTTACTCCACCGCGGCGTAAACCAGGCTCCGGATCAGCGTCCGGAAATATTCCCGTTGCCCCGGTCCCTGCGACATGAACACCGCGAACAGCTCTTCCTGCGGATCGATCCAGAAGAACGTGCCGGCGACGCCGCTCCAGAAGAACTGGCCTCTCGAGCCGGCATACGGCGCGAGCCCATCGTCCGTGCGTACGGCAAAGCCGAGGCCGAAGCCGTGGCCGGGCGGCACGAGATGTGTTTCCAGCTTCACGCTGGGCGTCAGATGGTTGGACGCCATCAGATGCAGTGTACGGCTGCCGATCACGCGGGTGCCATCCAGCGTGCCGCCATTGAGCAGCATCTGGCAGAAGCGCGCATAGTCCATGGTCTTCGACACCAGACCGCCGCCGCCGGATTCCATCTTCGGAATCTCCAGCGGATCGAACAGTGCGACTTTCTCGCCGGTCCAGGGATCGGTCGGGAAGGGCTGGGCGATGCGGTCCTTGTTCGCGCTTGCTGTGTGGAAGCCGGTCTCGGCCATCTGCAGCGGTGCCAGAATGTTTTCGGTGAGATAGTTGCCCAGCGACTTGCCGGACACGACCTCGATGACGCGGCCGAGAATGTCGGTGGAGCGGCTGTAGTTCCATTCGCTGCCGGGCTGGCAGATCAGCGGCAGGCCGGCGACAATCCTCGCATGCTCTTCGTTGGTGATGTCGCGATTACGCAGATTCGACTTCTGGTACATCCGCTGCACCATGCCGTTGCCGGTGATCTCATAGGAGATGCCCGACGTGTGACGCAGCAGGTCCTGGATCGTGATCGGGCGCAGCGGCAGCGCCAGTTCGAGCGCGCCGTTGCGCTCGACGCCGACCTTGGTGTCGGCGAATTCGGGGATGTATTTGGCGAGCGGATCGTTGAGCAGGATGTGGCCGTTCTCGACCAGCTGCATGATGCCCAGCGAGACGATCGGCTTGGTCATCGAGAAGATGCGGAACAGGCTGTCGCGCGTCATGAGCCTGGAAGAATTGGCCGCGGAGCCATCCGGCGTCAGCTTGCCGAAGGCCTCGAAATAGCCGATCTGGCCGCGGCGGGAGACCAGCATGGTGACGCCCGGCGTGGTGCCTTTGTCGATCTCGCGCTTGAACGCGTCCGACATGGTTTGAAGACGGTTTGATGACAATCCCAGCGTTTCCGGCCGGGCCTGCGGCAACTCCGGGGTGACGGGGGAAATGGCGTGTTTTGCGGCAGTTTGGACGTTCATGAGGGCTCCCGATAGCGCTTTGATTGATCTTGTCATTTGCCGGCTTACATAGGGGCTTCACCGGCATGGTTGGATGAGCTTGGCCTAGAAGTTCGGGCTTGAACAGGGCCGTTTTCCCTTGTAACCAGCCGCCGGTTTGGTGCTGCGCACGGGCGTGGCTTAACAGGTGGATCTATGGCCAAAGCAAAATTTGAACGTAACAAGCCGCACTGCAATATCGGTACGATCGGTCACGTCGACCACGGCAAGACGTCGCTGACGGCGGCGATCACGAAGATCCTGGCTGAATCGGGTGGTGCCA
>NZ_NPKQ01000011.1 GCF_008329525.1 Tardiphaga sp. P9-11
GCCAAAGGCGCGTGCGTATCCCCATCAAGGCCACGGCCCGCGAGCCGATCAACAGGCCGGATACATATCAGCGACTTCCGCTATCTAAGCATAATCTCACTTGCGATCAGCAGCCGGTCCATACATTTGCGCCAAAGGCTACCATCTGGCTGTTCCGGCACGATTATGTACCAGGTTCACGTGCACGAAACGCAACAGGCTCCGGCCATGCAGGACGGCGGCGCCAATGTTTCATCGGTTTGGCTGTGGTCCTGCAACGATGCAATGTCATCGTCGTGTTTGCCGCCCTAAGATTTGGTTCGGCGAGCGCATGGCCCGACCCGGCCGTGACTGCCGTGATGGCCTTCATCTTTCTCACTTCATCCATGCAGATACTTCAGCAGGCTTGGTTCGAGTATTTCCAACAGAGAGTTTCAGCAAGTGCCGCAGCCAGCCCTCGGATGGAGAACTGCTTTTGTCTTCCCTGATCCTTATGGTTGCCTTTAATTCGAAATGAATTCCCTTCGAGGCACAGGGAATTCGACGATTTTCGTCCTTAATCCGCAGAATGGGACGGGTCGAAGACGTGCACCGGCGTCGAGAATTGCAAATTCCCTGTAAAATTCCCTGTTTGCAGGGAATTGGCACGGAGACAGGCGCGAACAACACTCCCGCCCCAGCCAGGCAGTGCCGCAGACCTATAAGCTGCCCCTTTTTCTGAAAACCCGCTATTGGCGGGCTTTCTTGCAGTCCGGAAACGTCTCTTGGCGGTGTAATTTGCCTCAATGCCGGCGAACTCCCGAAAGTCTTCGGAAAATACCTTTGAAATTCCCATTTTCGGGAGACTTTCGTCGGCGACCGGTTCGATCTCCACCGAATGGACGGGCTCGGGGTAGGTTTGGCTGGCGTCTCTATTTCACAATAGGGCGAATTGGGGCTACTGGCTGACTGCTGCGCGGGCGCCATTACCCGCCAGAACCACTCGAGAACACCCGGCTCGCGAGCACATCCGAAGCCTCCAGTGACATGATGTCGTCGGCGCTCAGCACGCGGTCGAGATCGGCAACAAGCCGGTTGGCCTGACGCAGCCGCATGCGGTCGAGCGCGTTGCGGATCGAACGGGCGTTGGAGAACAGCGGCTGGGTCTTGCGCAGCGCGATGTAGCGGACGAACGCCGCGCGCGCATCGGCGCTGAATTTGTAGTTCATATCCCCGAGCATCAATTCGGAAATGGCGAGCAACTCGTCGTCGGCATAATCGGGGAAATCGATGTGGTGGGCGATACGCGAGCGGAAGCCGGGATTGCTGCCGAAGAACTTGTCCATGCGGTCGCCATAGCCGGCGAGGATCACCACCAGATCCTCCCGCTGCGATTCCATCACCTGCAGCAGGATCTCGATCGCCTCCTGGCCGTAGTCGCGCTCGTTATCAGGCCGATGCAGGTAATAGGCCTCGTCGATGAACAACACGCCGCCCATCGCCTTCTTCAGGATCTCCTTCGTCTTCGGCGCGGTGTGGCCGATATACTGCCCGACCAGTTCGTCGCGTGTCACCGACACCACCTGCCCTCGCCGCACGAAACCCAGTTTATGCAGGATGCTGGCGATGCGCAGCGCCACCGTCGTCTTGCCGGTGCCGGGATTGCCGGTGAACGACATGTGCAGCGTCGGGTTGCCCGACGCCAGGTCCATGCGTTTGCGAATGCGCTCGATCAGCAGCAGCGAAGCAATCTCGCGAATCCGCGTTTTCACCGGCTTCAGCCCGATCAATTCACGATCGAGCTGATCGAGCACCTCGCCGATGCCGACCTCGTCGAACTCACGGCGCAGATCGACCAGCGTCGCCGGCGGCGCAGCGCCGGAGCTATCGACCGCGGTCAGCGTATTCACGACGCACCATAGCGCTGGCCTTCGGGTCGGTCGACGGCATAGGATTTGGTCGTATAGCGGATGTTGCGGCCTTCCACCTCATGCCGCTCGAGCCGGAAGCCGGGCTCTTCCTTCGGACGGTTGACGATGAAGGACAGCCGCACCGATTCCCAGCCATGGCTGGAGTCGAACGCCGATAGCCGGATGTAACTGTTACCGTAGACCTTGCGGCATTCGGTCAATTCCATCAGCACACCGGCGGCATCGCGCAGATCGAACATCGGCAGCCCCCACATTTCCCAGAAACTGTTGCGAGGATGCGGATCGTCGGTGAATTCGATGTTCACGGCCCAGCCATTGGCGAGGCAATACTGCACCTGTTTTGAAATCTGTTCATCGGTGAGATCGGGCAGGAACGAGAAGCAGCCTTGAGTGATGCGCATGATAGTCCTCCTTACAGCGAGACGCTGGGGGTGGGGGCGTAGTCGGGCATGTCAGTGGATTCGTAGTTGAAGGTGACGTTCTTCCACGTTTCCAACGCCGCCTTCAGCGGCGTGCAGGTCATCGCCGCCTTGGCAAGAATCTCCTCGCCTTCATGCAGGTAGTCGCGGCCCTCGTTGCGAGCGAGGATCATCGCCTCCAACGCCACGCGGTTGGCGGTGGCGCCGGCCTGGATGCCCATCGGATGACCGATGGTGCCGCCGCCGAACTGCAGGATGACGTCTTCGCCAAGGTGATCGAGCAACTGATGCATCTGGCCGGCATGGATACCGCCCGATGCGACCGGCATCACCTTGTTGAGGCTGGCCCAGTTCTGCTCGAAGAACACGCCGTGTTCGAGCTGCACCGGATTGTAGTCTTCGCGGCAGATGTCGTAATAGCCGCGCGTCGTCGCCGGATCGCCTTCGAGCTTGCCGACGACTGTGCCGGCATGGATGTGATCGACGCCGGCGAGCCGCATCCATTTGGCGATGACGCGGAACGAGACGCCGTGATTGCGTTGCCGCGTATAGGTCGAATGCCCTGCGCGGTGCAGATGCAGGATCATGTCGTTCCTACGCGCCCATTTCGCCATCGACTGGATTGCAGTGTAGCCGATCACGAGGTCGATCATGATGATGACGGAGCCGAGCTGCTTGGCGAATTCGGCGCGCTCGTACATGTCCTCCATGGTGCCGGCGGTGACGTTGAGATATGTGCCCTTGATCTCGCCGGACGCCGCCTGCGCCTTGTTGACCGCCTCCATGCAATAGAGAAAGCGCTCGCGCCAATGCATGAAGGGTTGCGAGTTGATATTTTCGTCGTCCTTGGTGAAGTCGAGCCCGCCCTTCAGCGCCTCGTAGACGACGCGGCCGTAGTTACGACCGGACAGACCAAGCTTCGGCTTCACAGTCGCGCCGAGCAGTGGGCGGCCGAACTTGTCCATCCGCTCTCGTTCGACCACGATGCCGGTGGCCGGGCCCTGGAACGTCTTCACATAAGCGACCGGAAGCCGCATGTCTTCCAGCCGCAAGGCCTTCAGCGGCTTGAAGCCGAACACGTTGCCGATGATCGAGGCCGACAGGTTGGCGATCGAGCCGTTCTCGAACAGGTCGAGATCGTAGGCAATATAGGCAAAGTACTGGCCTGGCGAATTCGGCACCGGATCGACACGAAAACACTTGGCCCGGTATTTTTCAGCGGCCGTGAGGCGGTCAGTCCACACCACAGTCCAGGTCGCGGTCGAGGATTCGCCGGCAACCGCTGCCGAGGCCTCGATCGGATCGACGCCGTCCTGCGGCGTCACCCGGAACAATGCGATGATGTCGGTGTCCTTGGGGACATAATCGGGCTCCCAATAACCCATCTTCTTGTATTCCATGACGCCGGACTTGTAGCGGTCCTTGCCGCGGATCGTTATCGAAGCATGTTCATTCATGGTGGCCTCCTCGTTTGGACCCGGCGTCACCGGATGGAATAAGGTCTGTTCACTCGGCAGCTTGTGCGATGTTGCCGATCTTCGGGTCGAGCGCGCCGCTGCGATAGCGCTTCGCCATTTCGGCCAGCGGAATCACCCTGATCTTTGCGGCGTGACCCGCGGTGCCAAATTGTTCGAAGCGTTCGCGGCAGAGGTCGCGCATCGCGTCCATCGCCGGTTTCAGGAATTTCCGCGGATCGAATTCACCTCTGGTTTGCACGCCGACCTTCCGGAAGGCGGAGGTCATCGCGAGGCGGCAGTCGGTATCGATATTGACCTTGCGGACGCCGTGTTTGATGCCGCGCACGATTTCCTCGACCGGCACGCCCCAGGTCTGCGGCATCTCGCCACCGAATTGATTGAAGATGTCCTGCAGTGGCTGCGGCACCGATGACGAGCCGTGCATTACGAGATGCGTATTTGGTAGCCGACGGTGAATTTCCTCGACGACCGTCATGGCGAGAATGTCGCCGTCCGGCTTGCGCGAGAACTTGTAGGCGCCGTGCGAAGTCCCCATCGCGATCGCCAGCGCATCGACCTTTGTGGCCCGGACGAAGTCGACGGCCTGATCCGGATCGGTGAGCAACTGGTCGTGGCTGACCTTGCCCTCGACGCCGTGGCCGTCCTCCTGCTCGCCGCCGCCATGCTCCAATGAACCGAGTACGCCGAGTTCGCCTTCGACGGATGCGCCGATCCAGTGCGCGATATCGACCACGCGACGCGTGATGTCGACATTGTAATCGTAGTCAGCAGCAGTCCTGGCGTCGGCCTTCAGCGAGCCGTCCATCATCACCGAGGTAAAGCCGTACTGTAGCGCAGTGGCGCAGGTGGACTCTTCGTTGCCGTGGTCCTGGTGCAGGCATAACGGAATATGCGGATACATCTCCTCCAGTGCATCGATCATCCTCGCCAGCATGATGTCGTTGGCGTAGGAGCGCGCGCCGCGCGAAGCCTGGATGATAACCGGTGCGTCGACCTCGGCGGCGGCCTCCATGATCGCCAGGCCCTGCTCCATGTTGTTGATGTTGAAGGCCGGCACGCCGTAACCATGTTCGGCAGCGTGATCGAGCAGTTGCCTCAGTGTAATGCGTGCCATGGGTCCTCCATTTCGTTGTTTTGTCCCGAACAACTCATTCGACGGCGGCGATGCGCGAGCGGGCGATGCAGCGCATCGCCGCCGTTGCAACCGCCGCAGCGGTGATACCGAATTCGCGATATAGATCGTCCGCAGGCGCCGAGGCCCCGAATCCGGTCATGCCGACGAACTCACCACCGTCGCCGAGCCAGCGCGCCCAATCGCCCTCGATCGCGGCCTCGACACCGACGCGCGGAGCGCTGCCGAGAATTGCGGCCCGATACGCGCTTGGCTGTTGCCGGAACAAATCGAAACACGGCGCTGACACCACCGCGGCGCGAATGCCGTCGTCGGCGAGCAGTCTTGCCGCGACCAGTGCGATCGACACTTCGGAACCGGCTGCAACCAGGGTGACGTCGCGGCCGCCTTCCGGCTCGATGACGACATAGGCACCGCGCGCGACCCGGTTGGTGGAATCGATGCCGCCGCGGAACACAGGGAGCGCCTGGCGCGACAGGCAGAGCACCGACGGCGCATGCGGCGTCCGCAACGCGCAATCCCAGGCCTCGGCGGTCTCGACGGCGTCGCCGGGGCGAAACACCAGCAAGTTCGGAATCGCGCGCAGCGAAGCCAGATGCTCGACCGGCTGATGGGTCGGGCCGTCTTCGCCAAGCCCGATCGAGTCATGCGTCATCACGTGAATGACGCGGATGCCCATCAACGCGGCCAGCCGGATCGCGGGGCGGCTGTAATCGGCAAAGCACAGGAATGTGCCGCCATAGGGAATGAAGCCGCCATGCAAGGCGACGCCGTTCATTGCCGCCGCCATGGCGTGCTCGCGCACGCCATAATGGACGTAGCTGCCGTCGAAGGCATCGTGCTGGACCGGCGTCTGCATCCTGGCGCGCGTGAGGTTCGAATGGGTGAGGTCAGCCGATCCGCCGAGTAGATTCGGCAAGACATCGGCAATGACATCGATGACGAGTTGCGAGGCCTGCCGGGTGGCGATCTTCGGCCGCTCCTGCAAGAAATGCGCGCGAATCTTGGCCAGCGTATCGTCGTATCCGCCGGAAAGCTGACCCTTCAGCGCGGCCTGAAAGTAGTCCCGCACAGCGCCGTCGAGACGCGCAACGCGCCCCGCCCATTCCGCATGCGCTGTCTGTCCGCGCGCGCCGACCGCGCGCCATTGTCGCGCCACCGCATCGGGAACGTGGAAGGGTGCGTGCGGCCAGTGCAGCGCGTTGCGCGTCTTCGCGATCTCGTCCGCGCCCAGCGGCGCGCCATGGGCCTTCTCGCTGCCTTGCCGATTCGGTGCGCCGAAGCCGATCACGGTGCGGCATGCGATCAGCGACGGGCGGTCGTTGTCGCGCGCCTGTGCAATGGCCGCGGCCACCGCCTCGGGATCATGGCCGTTGACGCGGGCGGCCGACCATCCCGATGCCGTGAAGCGCGCGAGTTGATCATCCGAACACGACAGCGAGGTCGCGCCGTCGATCGAGATCTGGTTGTCGTCGAACAGCACGATCAGACGATTGAGCCGCAGATGTCCCGCAAGCGAGATCGCCTCGTGGCTGAGGCCCTCCATCAAGCAGCCGTCACCGGCGATCACGTAAGTGTAGTGATCAACGAGACCGTCGCCGAAGCGGGCATTCATCAGGCGTTCGGCCAAGGCCATGCCGACCGCCGTGGCGATACCCTGGCCGAGCGGGCCGGTGGTCGTCTCGACGCCCGCGGTGTGGCCGTATTCAGGATGGCCGGGTGTCTTCGAGCCCCATTGCCGGAACGACTGCAACTGATCGAGTGTCACCTCCGCCGATCCGGTCAGATGCAGTAGCGCGTAGAGCAGCATCGAGCCGTGGCCGGCGGACAGGATAAAGCGGTCGCGGTCTGGCCAAGACGGATCGGCGGCATCGAATTTAAGGAAGCGTGAGAACAGCACCGTCGCCGCATCGGCCATACCCATCGGCATGCCGGGATGACCCGACTTCGCCTTTTCCACCGCATCGATCGCGAGAAAGCGAATCGCATTCGCCATATCCGCGTGCGGAACGGTCGCTTGATCCATCTGGGGAGCGGGACTCTGAATATTCATGCCGTGCGCCTTTTGCGTTCCATCAATTGCAGGATCAGCGGGGTGAGGATGAGCTGCATCGCCAGATCCAGCTTCGAGCCGTGGATCACGATCGAGTTGGCGCGCGACATGAAGCTGTTGGGGATCATCGACAGCAGATAGGGGAAATCGATGCCGCGCGGATTCTTCAACCGGATCACCACCATCGATTCATCCGGCGTCGGGATCCACCGCGCGATAAAAGGGTTCGAGGTGTCGACCGTTGGCACACGCTGGAAGTTGATGTCGGTCTCGGCAAATTGTGGGCAGATGTAGTTCACATAGTCCGGCATCCGCCGCAGGATGGTGTCGGTGACGGCTTCCTGCGTGTAACCGCGATCCTTGCGGTCGCGATGCAGCTTCTGGATCCACTCCAGATTGATGACGGGAACGACGCCGACCTTGAGGTCGGCATGCTGGGCGATGTTGACCTTGTCGGTCACCACAGCGCCATGCAGGCCTTCGTAAAATAGCAGGTCGGACTTTTCCGGCAGCGGGCCCCATTCGGTAAAGGTCCCCGGCGCCGCCCCGTATAATTTGGCTTCGTCCTCGTCGTGCACATAATGACGGACGGTGCCGGTGCCGGACTCGCCGTAGTCGCGGAAGACTTTCTCCAGCTCCTCGAACAGGTTGGTTTCCGGGCTGAAGTGGCTGAAGTGCTTGTTGCCCTTCTCGCCTTCCTCCAGCATCTTCGTGCGCATTTCGACGCGGTCGTAGCGATGAAACGCATCGCCCTCGATATAGGCGGCAGCGACCTTCTCGCGACGGAAAATGTTCTCGAACGTCTTTTTCACCGAGGTGGTGCCGGCGCCCGACGAACCCGTGATCGATATGATGGGATAGCTGCGCGACATTTTTCTCTGTCCCCGGTTCAGCGAAACAGGCCACGCCGCGCAAACAGCGGCGCGTCGCTATTGTCGAACATCGGTTCGATCCCTTCGTGAATGGCGGCGACGTCGCGAACGCCACCCATCGAGCCCATGATCAGCGGCACGCGCTGGTGCGGCGTTCGGGCCGCGAGTTCGAGGATGCGGCGACGGCCGGTGGTTGCGGAGCCTCCGGCCCACTCCATGACCAACGCCATCGGGTGTGCTTCGTATAAAAGGCGCAGGCGCCCTTCACGGTATCCGGGGCGCGCGTCAGCCGGATAAAGGAACACACCGCCGCGAACGAGAATGCGAAGCGACTCGGCGACCAGCGAGCCGATCCAGCGCATGTTGAAATCGGCGCCGCCATTACCACCAGTACCGGCCAGGCATTCGTCGATATAGGTCCGCACCGGACCGTGCCAGTGCCGCCGGTTCGACGCATTGATGGCGAATTCCGGCGTATTGGGCGCAATCCTGACGCCTTGTGCGACAAGCAGGAATTCACGCGCGCAGCGGTCGAGAATGAAGATGTCGACACGCCCGCTATGCGCCAGCACCAGCGTGGTCTGGGGACCGTAGACCACGAAGCCCGCGGCGCATTGGGCCGTGCCGGGCTCGAAGAAGGTGGAGACCACATCGTTGCCGCGCGGACGAATCGAGAAGATCGTTCCGACCGAAATGTTGTTCTCAAGATTGGCGGAGCCATCCAGCGGATCGATCGCGACACAGAGCGGCGCAGCGATGTCGAGAATTTCGGGCAATTCTCCCTCTTCGGAGAGAATGGCGGCGACGGGTGTCACGACCAGCGCGCGACGCATCATCCTGTCCGCGACAAGATCGATGTCCTTCTGTGCATCGCCGTCGGAATTCACGCCGCTGAGACGACCGGTGATGCCGGCCAGCGGGCCGTCGGCAATGAGGTCGGCAAGGTCGATGGACGCACCGGCGATTGCCTCGATCACAGCGGCAACCGCGGCCCGGTTCGGCATCTCTGCCGCCGCGCGATTAAGATGCGAACGCAGCGTCACGCGTTCATCCATGGCCGTTCCCTCGTTGCTGCCCTCTGCGGGGCTATTTCAAAGCGTCGTGCCGTTCGGCCCTCCGCACCCCAACAACATCCCAGCCGGACGAATTAGTAAAATTTTCTTATCTTTGGTCGCGGCAAAGTTTTCCTTATAGAAAGGGCGACAGTGGCGAGCCGATTTCTGCAGGAATTGCCCTTCTCCATTTGCGCGCTCGCCGCGATCGCTCTGTCACGGCTGCGGCCAAAAAGTGCATCCGACGCAGCCCGCGGTCACGCTGGACATGCGCAATCTGCAGACCCTGGCAGGGCCTGCCACTGATTTAGCGCAGCAGCGACGGCATGCTCCTGACCGCGCCTGGCGCGAGATGCCAGTCGCTTTCCAAAGGGATCGAAGCCGCGATCCCGTACTACAAAACATCGCTGGAAATGATGATGGGCAAGGCCGCCGGCCGCATCTCGATCGGCGCCGTCAGCACCTCGAAAAATTTTGTGAAGCTCTCTCGCCGGTTGCTACCGTCGGAGGCGAGTTGTGTAGCATGGCACG
The DNA here is from genome assembly GCF_008329525.1 of Tardiphaga sp. P9-11. Classification (GTDB taxonomy): domain Bacteria; phylum Pseudomonadota; class Alphaproteobacteria; order Rhizobiales; family Xanthobacteraceae; genus Tardiphaga. The sequence goes on from NZ_NPKQ01000011.1 coordinate 9,427, forward strand.
CTGCTAGACCGGCGGGACATCAGCACACGGTGCATGGTGAGGGCGAAGGCGCATGCCTACCCTTACGGGCTACCCTTCTTCGACAGTCGATTCTGTGAGTATCGCGACCAAGCAGCGGGCCGATCGGAACGAGGCCGACGCGCGGTTGTTCGGGTGCCCCACCAAGTCGAAGCACCCCTTGCAGAAGGAGATCTACGGACCAGCGCCGGTGGCGACATGTCGCCACCGGCAGATGCTCATATGCTATGTTGAATCAGGCCGCTTTGGCCGTTGCCACGTGATTGGCGAGAACATCCATCAGCGCGGGCGAAAGGCAATCATAAGGTTCGAGTCCGAGTTCCCTCAGGCGCGACCGTATTGCGGGCATCTCGCTCGGCTTCACGCCGGATTCAATCACCGACGAGACGAAGGCGGCGAAGCCCGGTGCGGCCGACCCGGTTTCTTCGAACAATTCAGGATGTATGAAGTCGAGGCCGTAAAACGCATGTCCCTTGTTCTCGATGCGGCCGAACATGTGTGTGCCGCAGCCGGTACAGGCGTGGCGCTGGATGGTGGCAGCCTGATCGACGATGCGTAACTTGTCGCCGTTCTGCAGTACGGTGACATTTTCACGCGGGACCACCGCGACGACAGAGAACGTCGCGCCGCTTGGCTTCCAGCACTTGGTGCAGCCGCAGGCATGATTATGAGCCACGTCGCCTTTGACGCCTACCTTGACCGGCTTGTCGCTGCATTTGCAGACGAGCGTTCCGCCGGCAAAATGGCCTGAACCTTGTCTGACACCGCCGTCAACGGACGGGTGGATATGAACAGTCATCAGTCTATCCTCCTTGTATGATGCGTCACTTGTGTGAAGCATTTTTGTATTGGCACTCTGGTGTTGCGGCCTGCATTCAGAACACGACGACCGATCTGATCGATTTTCCTTCGTGCATCAGATCGAATCCCCTGTTGATCTCTTCCAGCTTGAGGACATGCGTAATCATCGGATCGATCTCGATCTTTCCGTTCATGTACCAGTCGACGATCTTGGGCACGTCGGTACGACCGCGCGCGCCACCGAAGGCTGTGCCTTTCCAGACCCGGCCGGTGACGAGCTGAAATGGCCGGGTCGCGATCTCTTTCCCGGACTCCGCGACGCCAATGACAACGGAGACGCCCCAGCCGCGATGGCAGGCTTCGAGTGCCTGTCGCATGACCGTGGTATTGCCGGTGCAGTCGAAGGTGAAGTCGGCGCCGCCATCGGTCAGCGAGACCAGATGCTGGACGATATCGCCATCAACCTTCTTCGGATTGACGAAATGCGTCATGCCGAAGCGGCGGCCCCATTCTTCCTTGTCGTCATTGAGATCGACGCCAATGATCTTATCGGCGCCGACCATGCGCGCGCCCTGAATGACGTTGAGGCCAATCCCGCCCAGACCAAACACGACGACATTGGAGCCCGGCGTAACCTTTGCCGTATTGACCACAGCGCCGACGCCGGTGGTGACACCGCAGCCGATATAGCAGCTCTTGTCGAACGGCGCGTCTTCGCGAATCTTCGCGACGGCAATTTCAGGGAGCACCGTGAAGTTAGAGAATGTCGAGCAGCCCATGTAGTGATAAATCGGCTTGCCCTGATAGCTGAAGCGTGACGTGCCGTCGGGCATCACGCCCTTGCCTTGGGTGGCGCGGATCGCGGTGCAGAGATTGGTCTTCTGGCTCAGGCAGCTTTTGCATTGCCGGCATTCCGGCGTGTAGAGCGGGATAACGTGATCGCCGGGCTTGACCGAGATGACGCCGGGACCGACCTCACGCACGATGCCTGCGCCCTCATGACCAAGAATGGAAGGAAAGATGCCTTCGCTGTCAAAACCGTCGAGCGTATAGGCATCGGTGTGGCAGATTCCGGTCGCCTTGACCTCGACCAGAACTTCGCCGGCCTTCGGCCCTTCGAGATCGACCTCGACGATCTCCAGAGGCTTCTTTGCTTCGAAAGCGACTGCGGCGCGGGTCTTCATTCTCAACTCCCCTTGTCATCTGGACTGCAGGTCATCATGTCGCTTGAGCTCGCATTGTCAGGGTTTCCCCATGCAGGCGCTCTCAGCCTGGGTATAGGCCGCTGGCTTATCCTCGCGTTTGCCGGGACGCACGCGGCCAACCGCATCATTGGCACGGGCACGCAGGTAGACGTAGAGGTCGTCCATGTAGCAGGCGACATTGGTGTTATCGCCGAACGCCGGCATGACATTCTCCTGCGACGAACTGACGTTCTTGCGGCCGCTGGCGACCACACCGAGGAAGTCGCCATAGCTCATCGTCTTGAGCGAATCTTTCAGTGCCGGTGCATAGGTCGAGCCCATGCCGTCCGGGCCGTGACAAACGTGGCATTCCGAGTGATAGCGGCGGTAACCGGAATATGTGTACCAATCGACGGTGCCATCGGCTGATACCTTGAAGGTGGGATTGCCATCCTTGTCGAAATACTTGCCGTCTTCGGATTTGACGGCTGTGGGATCGCCAACGTCCTCGGCGAAGGTAACACTTCCAGAGGCCATGAAAGCGATCACGGCAATGACAGACCAAATGTGACGCAAGAGCTTATCCTCGGCATGCTATTTCAGAAAAGACCGGCGCATGGACGAAGCCATGCGCCGGTGACTGATGCGTCAGTTCACTGTGGGAGTGCAAAGACCGTCAGCGCGCCGCCGAGTGCGGTATAGCTGGTCAGGGCCGCGTAACCACCGACGGCACCGAGACCGGCAGTCGGATCCGTCAGACCCGCTGCGAGACCGATACCGGCCCAGCCGCCGACGCCTGACAGGACGGCGATATACTGCCGGCCATTGTTTTCGTAAGTGGTGACGTTGCCGATGATGCCGGACGGAGTCTTGAACTTGTAGAGTTCCTTACCCGTCTTGGCATCGACCGCCTTCAGGTAGCCTTCCAGCGTCCCGTAGAACACCACGCCGCCGGCAGTGGCGAGGGCGCCTGACCAGACCGAGAACTGTTCCTTGTTGGACCAGACGATCTTGCCGGTCTTGTTATCCCAGGCGATGAAGTTGCCCATGTGGGTTTCGCCCGGAGGTGGGTACATCGACAGCGTCGCACCCACATAAGGCTGACCGGCGGTGTAGTTCACCTTGAACGGCTCATAGTCCATGCACACGTGGTTGGTCGGCACATAGAACAGCTGGGTGTCCGGAGAATAGGCCCCGGGTTGCTGATCCTTGGTGCCGAGTGCCGCCGGGCAGACGCCCTTGGTATTGACGTCTTCACCTTGCTTCTCGGTGGAATACTGATCAACCACCTTCGGGCGGCCATAGGTCGGCGACGACTTGTTCATGTCGACACCGGTGGTCCAGTTCACCTTCGGATCGTACTTTTCGGCGACCAGCAATTCGCCGGTGACACGATCCATGGTGTAAGCGAGGCCGTTACGATCGAAATGCGTCAGCAGCTTGCGGTTTTGGCCGTTCATCTGCTGATCGCTGAGGATCATTTCATTGACGCCGTCATAGTCCCATTCGTCATGTGGCGTCATCTGATAGACCCACTTGGCCATGCCTGTATCGGCATCGCGCGCGAAGATGGTCATCGACCACTTGTTGTCGCCGGGACGCTGCTTCGGATTCCAGGTCGAGGGATTGCCCGAACCGTAATAGACGAGATTCAGTTCAGGATCGTAGGAGGTCCACCCCCAGGTGCAGCCGCCGCCGATTTTCCACTGATCGCCCTGCCAGGTCTTCAGGCTGGAATCCTTGCCGACCGGCTTGCCCAGCGCCATGGTCTTCTCCGGATCCACCATGATCTGGTCGTCCGGTCCTTCCGAGAAGGCGCGCCAAGCGAGTTTGCCTGTCTTCAGGTCATAGGCGGTCATGTGGCACTGGACGCCGAATTCGCCGCCCGAGATGCCGATCAGGACCTTATCCTTGACCACGAGTGGAGACGACGTGCCCGTCGCACCTTTGCCGGGGTCACCGTTCTTCACGGTCCAGACTTCCTTTCCGGTCTTGGCGTCGAGCGCGACCAGCGTGGTATCGGCCTGGTGTAGGAAGATCTTGCCGTCCGCATAGGCAACGCCCCGATTGACGGTGTCGCAGCACATCACTGGAATGACGTTCGGATCCTGCTTCGGCTCATACTTCCAGACGATCTTGTTGTCCTGCGACAGGTCCATCGCATAGACCTTGTTCGGGAACGGCGTATGCACATACATCATGTTGCCGATGATCAACGGGCCGCCTTCGTGGCCGCGCAGAACACCGGTAGAGAAGGTCCACGCCACCTGCAGCTTGCCGACATTAGCCGCTGTGATCTGGTTCAGCTTCGAATAGCGCGTATTGGCATAGTCGCCCGCTGGCATCACCCAGTCTTTCGGGTTCTGCGCCATCTTTGTCAGTTCATCATTGGCGATGGCAACGCCTGCGGCAGAGGCCGCCATTGTGCCAAGACAGGTCGCAAGCAGCACCTTACGCATCGTGATGTCCTCCCAGACATAATGCCGGGTCTCGTCGAGCGGCCCAGCTTCATTTTGGTATCTATGAGTAGCAAGATCCGCTGCTGCATACTTGCCCAAGAGCGAAGCAGGCTTGCTCGACAGAGAACCTGTGCAAGATAATTTTCTCGCGCGGGAACAAGAGATCTGAACGGGATCTGGAAAGCCGGCGCCTTTCGCACTGCACACGGATCGCCGCACCGCGACCAGGGGCTGATGTTTCGCTTGACGGGGCTGGTATCAAGTCAGAGGATTGACAAGGAGAAGTGAGTTACTCTGATCACGATTCACGAATTGCGGGCTGTGCCGTTGCATATTGTGTCGCACATTTTTCTGTATGTGCTTCGTTCGATATGTGCTTCGTTCTGTAAGTATAGTTCCATCTCGTGACCAATTGTTACGTGATGGTCTTTCATCGGTGAATTGTTCATGCCCGATACGCTTAGTTCTCTCAGCACATCCGGATTGACGCCGACAAGGCAAATCCAGGTTTGGTCAGATGCCCTGACCGATCTGTGCGGTCGATTTGATATCGATCCGCTGGAAGCGTCCACATTCGACGGGCTGATCAACTGCACATCGGTTTCGCGGCTGAAATTATGTCAGATCGAGGCGAGTCAGCATCGAATCGGCCACGCAGCCCCGCGAATTCGGCAAAGCGACCATCCATACGTGAAGATTTTGTTTCAAACTTATGGCATCTCGCACTTCGAACAGGACAGCCGCCGGATCGATATCGGGCCCGGGGATTGCCTCGTTTATGATGTGTCGTGCCCGCATACCATCGTCAGCCCGGCCTTTACACGCCATGACGTCGTGATCGTACCGAAGGAACTGCTGCATGAGCGCGGCCTCGGCGCAGGAAACATCGCCGCCTGTAAGCTCTCGGCCCGCACCGGCACCGGACGCATCGCGCACGATTTCGTACAGGCCGCTTTCAGCGAATCGACCAGACTATCGCCAAACAATGCCGCCGGCGTCGCGGATTCGCTGATTGATCTCTTGCTGTTACCACTGCGGGAAGTCGACATGACGCTTGATCGCGTCGGCCCGGAAGCCATGTATGTCCGTGCGCAGGGTTTCATTCGGGAACATCTACGTGACCCCGAGCTCAGCATCGATCAGATTTCGGCTGCACTGCATTGCACCAAACGTTATCTGCATATGCTGTTCAGCGATCGCGGGATCACCGTGAGCGACTATATCTGGCAGGCGCGACTTCAGAATTGCCGGCAGGAACTGGAGGCACAGAACGGAAAGACGATCACGGACGTCGCGTTTTCCTGGGGATTCTCAAGTTCCTCACACTTCAGTCGCGTGTTCCGGAAATATTTTGGCGTCGTTCCATCTGCGATTCACAGAGCGCATCACGGCCATCAGCGGCCTGCTCTGACCGAGGAAGTATAGTTGCGCTCCGGTTGCCTGCGCGCATTTGCGCGGCGCAGCCTTGAGGAGTTGTATTGAAAGACATCGCCTCACTGCTTATCGTCACACGGCGCGATCACCGCGCAAACTCTGAGGAGACCAAGATGAGCTGGAAGACTCCGAAGATCGTGGAAGTGCAGGTCGGCATGGAAATCAACATGTACGCCTGCGCGGCCCGTAAGTGACAGATTGATCATCTTGATCGATCTCTCCCGGCTCACAGACTGCGGTTTGTGAGCCGGGCAGAGGCCGCTGAACGCGCGTTGCGGCTGTCAAGCGTCCTTCGTATCGAAAATCAGCAGATCTGCGCCGCCATCCGCAAAATTCGCGAGGTCGCCTGCTGCAGCCTGCCCTTCCGGTGAGGCGAGACCCAGCTTGAGCGCAGCAACCGTCTCGAAATCCAGCGCTGCAACAAGATGAATATCGCTGGCACCTGTTGGCGTTCCGACATCACCAGAACTGATATCGTAGTGCTTGAGCCCTGGAATCTTCTTCGCGAGCGGGATGTGAACGGATTGATAGTGCTTGTTGAATGCTTCGGGATTCTTGGGTGTTTTATAAAGAACCAGAAGTCTCGCCATTGATCCTTCCCTGAATGCGGAGCTATTGGCGCTCGCCGCGACGCATAGCAACTGATCCGAATGAAATGTTCAAGCAAATCGCGAACATCGCCTTCGCGGCTGGGCCAATTTCGGCTAGGCTCGCGCAGTGTGTTATCTCTGTATACGTCTCTCTTCGATGACAGGATTGGATACAGGTGCAGCGTGGCGTCAGGATAGTCTACGCGGCGGTTCTTGCATTCAGCACGCTGGCCGTGCCGCGCGCACAGGCCGGTGATATCGATACCGAGCATATTTTCGGCTTCATGATCGGCAGCGACGTCGGCCGAGTGGGCGAACGGGAATTCCAGAGCGAAACGACCGGGCGGTTCGGGAAATCCGGCGGTCGCTACCGCGCGGGCGAGCAGGAATTCGAACTGGAATTCGTTCCCGCCAAGGACATTCGCATCGAGATAGGGAGCAGTTTCTCGGCCCATCGGATCGTCGGCGTTCCCGGGCTCGCCGATCAGCGCTCGCTCGGCTGGCAGGGAGCATCGCTGGACTTTCGCTACAGATTTCTTGATCGCGAGACGGCCCCTATCGGCATGACGCTCGCGATCGATACGCAGTTCAACAGGATCGACGAAACGAGCGCAGCGCGGGTCAGGAGCTACGGCACAGGGCTGACGCTGGCCTTCGATCGCGAGATCGTCCCTGACGTCGCTGTTGCGGCGCTCAATCTGATCTATCAGCCGGAATGGACGCGCTATGCCGATACCGGAGCGCGGGAACGCGAGGCGAGCATCGGAGCGGCGCTCGGCGTCATGATGCAGGTGCGTCCCGGCATCCTCCTCGGAGGCGAGGCGCGTTATATGCGCCGATATGAAGGAATCGGCCTTGGCGAACTGGCCGGTCAGGCGCTGTTCGTCGGGCCAACGGCCTATTTCCAGCTTTCCGAACGATCACGGCTGACTGCAAGCTGGAGCACCCAATTATGGGGGCGCTCGGAGGTGCCGGGATCGACGCTGGATCTGGTCAGTTTCGAACGTCACCAGGCCCGCCTGGTTTATGGGATCAATTTTTAGCGCAGGGACCGCCGAAACTTCGCCATGCCGGGCACGTATTTGAGATGTTATCGTCCGGTAAACGATCAGGGATGCCGACATGAATATGATCAATCTGGTCCTGACAGTCTGCGCGGTGATGTCGCCAAACACCTGCGAAGAGCGGAATCTGTCGTTTACGGCGGACTTTTCACTGCATCAATGCGCCATGGCGGCGCCGCCCTACATCGCCCAGTGGGTCGGCGAACATCCGAAATGGACCGCGGTGAAGTGGCGCTGCGAATATCCGCATGCTCATGACAAGGCTGACGCGGCGCAGGGAACAACATCCGGCTAATCAAAGGCGACCCGGCGCTATTTGTTGCAGTCCTGCAGGTCCTTGTCCGCAATCGAGAATACAGCATCGGCCTTGATCTCGATATTCCTGACCACGCACTGCCGTGCCTCGGCATAGCTGACCTTGGCGTCGTAACTGCCGGGCTCTATCCCAGTGATGCGCAGCCGCTCATCGTGATCGACTTCCTTGTCCTTGTCCGCCAACGTCAGATTGGCGCTCCATTGCTGCTTTCCAGCCGGGGATAGCTGGAACCCAATAATGGTCGACGTCGTCAGGTTCCAGAGCCGGATGCCCTTCCCGGCTTTGCCCTGCGCATGAGCGTGGCTTGCCATGAGCAGCAATATAAGAGCCATCGATAGAGATATGCGTGACATGTCCCCTCCGCATCTGTTCGGCTTATTGAGCCGCTTCGTTTTACTAGTATAGTTCGCCGATCGTCTTCGCCAGCTTTGCGAGGCTCTCGTGGGATCCGATCGAATGACAGGATATCTCGTCACGTTTGCGGCCGTTGCCGTTTTGTCGGGGTCGGCAAGAGCCGCGGAGGTCAATGACTATCCGACCTCCGCGCGCGCCGAATATGTCTTCGGCTGCATGAAGGCGAATGGCGAGACCCGGCAATCGATCGAGCAATGCTCGTGCTCGATCGATGTCGTGGCGTCGCTGGTGCCCTATACCCGCTATATCACGGCGGAAACGGCACTAAGTATGTCACAGGTGCGCGGCAATTTGAGCGCCCAGTTCCGAACATCGGAGCAGGCTACCAGCGCCATCAATGACGTCAGGCGCGCTCAGGCCGAGGCCGAAGTGCGCTGCTTCTAACGGCTATCGTCTGCCGGTTGCATGATGCGCTGCATTACATGCCGGAGCCATCGACCTTCCACTCATGACTAAATTGATGTCCATCGGTGTCCTTGGCCTCGGCACGGAACGTCTTTGCGCCATTTGAGACGTATGTGAATCGAATATTCGGGTCTTCGGAGATCGAGATACCGCCCTCCACCGACAAGACCGGGCTGTCGTCCTGCCATAGCTGGAGCCGATCGACATAAAGAGCCGGGATATACAGTTGCGAGACCTGATCCATCTGCAGGCCGGAATTATTGGGGTGACCGACCATGACCTGCGCCTCGCGCGTGCTGCTACTTCCCTCGTTTTGAGGTCTGGCAAACTGCCTGTAGCGCATCTGGCCCAAGCGGTTCTTGGCCTCTTCGGCATTCTTCGCCGCCGGTGCAGAGCAGCCACCGGATGCCTTCACATAGGTTTGCACCACATGGAGTTTGCCGTCACTGGTCTCCGCGACAGCATGGACGTTGGTATAATTGTTGATCCGGACACGGGTTGAAATCTCCGAGACATTTGCGTCTGCCCCGAGCTTGAACTTCGCCGCCATGGGCGCCGGATTCTGGTCGATCACCAGTGTGATCGACACCACCCTCGAGCGCGCATCCGATGTCAGCTTGAGGCGCAACGTCACCGGCACGATGGCGGCATCCTCCGCGCGTGTCGGCATTTCAAGCGCAATCAGGTTGCTGCCGTCATCCATCGCTCGGCTGTCGAAAATGTCCTGCACCAGCCCCGGCCATGGATCGTAGGGCTCCGGACCGGCCGCGGAAACAGAATGCAGACTGAGTACGGCGCTCAGCAGGATGGCGGCATAGACGCTGCGGAGTGCAAATCCCGGCATGGTACGGCCCTCGCAAGGGAAGAAGCGACGCGCTTGATACTAACCTAACCGGCAGTCATTCCCATTCAAATTGTGAGTATGCTGCAGTTGCGTTGCGGGCATTGTAGTCGTCGAACAGCTCCCACTTGTCGCGCTCTGCCGCTGCCGCATGTTCCGCCGCGGCCGCGATCGGCCTGCCGTCGGTGACGTCGCTGCGGATGTCGGATGCCAGCGTTTCGAGGTAACGGCGCTCGGCGGCAAGGGCTTGTGGCCACGCGCTCACCGGACCGTGGCCGGGAACGACGCGGTTGGCGGGCAGTGCCGCGAGATCGTCCAGCAGCTTGAGCCATGCCTGGATGCTGCCATCGAGCACCGGAATATGGCGGAGAAAAACCAGATCTCCAGCGAACAACGTCTTCGTCACCGTGTCGAATACCGTGACATCACTATCGCTATGGGCGGTGGGCCAGGCTTTCACGACAAGCGTGCGCCCGCCAAGATCGAGGACGAGTTCTCCATCGACGAGCCGGGTTGGCGGTACGATACGAACGTCGTCGATCAGTGCGTCGCCCATGCTGCGCCTGAATGCGTCGACATAATACTGCCCGCGTACTGCTAATGCCTGCGGCAGCCTGACATGACCGACGAACTCGGTTCCTTCGGCAACGAAGGCAGCGTTGCCGAACATATGGTCGGGATGGCCATGGGTGTTGATGACGTAGCGAATGGGCTTGTCTGTATGTGCGCGAATGGCGGCCAGTAGTTGCCGCCCTTCCCGCACGCTGCCGCCGGTGTCGATCACCGCAACCGCCTGCTCGCCGATCACGACGCCGATATTGGCGATGGCGCCGTCATTGTCCGACGACATCAAGGCGATGCGTCCCTGATGCATGAAGACGCCTGGTGCGACTTCACCGATCGCCAAGGTCTGCTGTTGCGCGTGGGCAGATGCGAGCATTGCCAGCATGATGAGCGCTGCATGCATCGCAAGGCGAGATGTCATTTGCATCTCCATATCACCCCGGAGAAGCAGCGATCCTGCAATCACCCGGAAAGTGCGGCGCAACATCGGAAGCGCCCCTTTGCATCTTGCACGCTTAAAACGAGAGGCCTAGGTTTTTGTCGTGTCACCCATCAAATGTGAATGGCAAGTAGCGCATGCAGCACCGAGCGGAACGATCCGGACCATGTCGCGCACTACTCACGTCGCTCTTCGCAAGTGCACTGTTGCTGGATGGCATATGCACCGCACTTGGCCAGACTGCTGCTCCCGCCGATGATCTCTCGATCGAACTGGTCGATCCGCAGGTACTGCGCGTCTGCGCCGATCCGCGCAACATGCCGTTCTCGAATGAGAAGGGCGAGGGTCTGGAGAACAAGCTCGCCGAGCTGTTCGCAGCCAAACTGCAGAAGAAGCTCGATTACGTCTATTTTCCGCAGGCGACGGGCTTCGTTCGCATGACACTCGGCGCGCATCGTTGCGATGTCATCATGGGCTTCCCGCAGGGCGACGACCTCGTCCAGGGGACCAATCCCTATTACCGGACGGCCTATGCGCTGGTGTCGAAGACCGGCGCCGGTCTCGATGACGTCACGACGCTGGATGACGCCAGGTTGAAGAGCAAGCATATCGGCATCGTGGCGGGGACGCCGCCGGCCACCAATATGGCGGTCAACGGCCTGATGGTGAATGCGAAGCCCTATCCGTTGGTGATCGATACCCGCGTCGATTCATCGGCACTGGCCATGATCAAGGATCTCACATCCGGCGATATCGACGCTGCGATCCTGTGGGGGCCTATGGCGGGCTTCTATGCCAAGAACGCCAATCCTCCGCTTCATGTCACGCCGCTGGTCAAGGAAACCACGGGGCCCCGCCTCGTCTATCGCATCGGCATGGGCGTGCGCTCCGCGGATCAGAACTGGAAGCGGCAGCTCAACCGGCTGATCCAGGAAAACCAGCCGGCCATCAACAAGGTCCTGCTCGATTTCGGTGTTCCCATTCTCGATGAGAACAATCGTCCGATCGGGCCGGAGGCGGCGGCCAAGTCGCCGTGACCATGCGTGACGCCGTCCTTCTCGCGATGGCACTGGTGATGGTCACGACGGCCCGGGCCCAGGATATTGTGGCCGAGCCGGATGACTATCGCACCGACAATTATCGCGCGCCGGTGCCTGCGACCCTGAAAGGCGCGCGCGTTCTCACCACCAGCGAGGCCGAGACAATCTGGCGGGACAAACGTGGCACTTTCATTGATGTCATGCCGCGTCCGCCGAAGCCGGCCAATCTGCCGCCGGAAACAGTCTGGCGCGACAAGCCGCGGCACAACATTCCGGGCAGCCTGTGGCTACCCGACACCGGCTACGGCAGGCTGGCCACCCAGACCGAGGCCTATCTGCAAGACGGTCTCGCGCGCGCATCGGCCGGCAACCGTGCTGCGCTTCTGGTGATCTACTGTCAGGCGAATTGCTGGATGTCCTGGAATGCAGCGAAGCGCGCGCTGTCCTATGGCTACAGTAATGTCGTCTGGTATCCGGAAGGCACCGACGGTTGGGAGCTGGAGGATCTACCGCTGGCGGACGCTCAGCCTGAACCGCGGTCGCCGGCAAATTAGGCCGTGCTTGGAACCATCTTCCGCGCCATAGTAAAAGACTCCCCTTGGCTGAGATTAAGACATCATGCATTGGGCACTCAGGCTTTTCGGTTTCGTCGTCGGTGTTTTGGCCTTGGCGATATTGGGGCTCGGCGGTTGGATCGTCATCGCCCGTCAAGACGAATTACAGCTCGCCTCCGCTGCTGCGGCGAAGACCATCTGCTCGAACGTATTCATGGCCAAGCGCGAAGCGGATGCGATCTTGCGTACCGACCTGCTGGCCCTCGGACATTCGATCTTCCGCCTCATGAAAATCGACGTCAGCGCCGTCGAGCAGAGCGTCGATGCCAGTCTTTTCGGTCTTTTCGCCAAACGTCACGCCCAATATGTCGAAGGACGGGGCTGCACCAACGTCTTGAACGACCAATCTTGGGACCGCCCTGCCGCACTGCGACTCCCGCCAACCAAAGACGCCGACATGCTCTGGCCGACCGGCGAGAAGGTGCAATTATCCGACAACCAACGTTTGCAGGCGGCGGTGAACGATCCGGTTTTGCAAGGTCCGGGCATGCGCGCCATCGTTGTCGTACACAGCGGGCGCATCGTCGCCGAAACCTATGGCCAAGGTTTCACCGCTTCAACACCCTTGCTGGGTTGGTCGATGACCAAGAGCGTCACGGCGGCCCTGGTCGGCCTGGCCATCAGGGACGGCAAGCTTTCGCTCGATCAGAAACATCTGTTTCCGCAATGGGCGGACGCCCGCTCGGACATCTCGGTCGCCGATCTGATGGCCATGTCTGGTGGACTGGAATGGAACGAAGATCAGGGGCGTCACACCGACGCGGGGCGCATGGAGTATCAGGTGAGGGATGCGGCGGCTTTCGCGCGGGACCGCGCGCTCGTCGCCTCACCGGGAACGACATTCCACTATTCCGGCGGCGATTCCGTCTTGCTGACGCGCCTCTGGCAGAACGCGATTGGCGAGGCGGCTCTGTCTTATCCGCGCGAGCGGCTGTTCAACCCTTTGGGCATGAATAGCGCCGTTATCGAAGCCGATGAGGCCGGCACGTTTCTCGGCGAAGGCTTCCTCTACGCCAACGCGCACGATTGGGCGCGCTTCGGCGAGTTTTTGCGATTGGGCGGGGAATGGAACGGCCAACAGCTTCTACCGGCGGGCTTTGTCGACTATATGCGCTCACCTTTCCCGGCGTCCGATGAGGGCCAAGGCCCCGTCTATGGTCGTGGACAGCTTTGGTTGGCCCGGGGCCAAGGATTCGATCTCCCCGCCGACACGTTTATGTTGCAAGGCCACCTCCGTCAGGTGATCGCGATCATTCCCTCGCGCAAATTGGTAATCTTGCGCATGGGATTAACGCGTGAAGATATTGGCTTTAGCAACGCGAAGCTGCTGCATGCCATCGTCGCCGCCGGCTTTTGAAGCTTGTTGGAGATATGAGTCCACGCCCTGGCACGCGATATTATTCCATCTCCTGCTGGATGGTGCGACTGAGCGCGAACAGCCGCTGGTCGATCAGCGTCGGCACCTCGCAGACGAAGGTAACGACGCGGCGCCGGTCGTCGAAGATGCGGGCTTCCCATAGCAGCTTGTTGTTGAGTTCGTCGATCTTCGCCTGATCGGGTGGCGACGCGTTCTGCAATGTCTGCAGCGCTGCCGTGTCGGCGCGGACCCGATCGGCTGCTTCGCGCTGCTTGCGCGTGACGCGTTCGAGACCGGCCAGCACCGTCGCTCGCTGCGCGTTCAGGCTGTCGAACAACCCCGCGAAGATCAGTTTGCCTGCTTTGGCCTTGTCCGGCGATTGTGAGAGAAAGTCCGTGACAGCCTTCTGCGCTTCCTCAACGGGTACGCGTCGTGTCGCCAGACGTTCGACCAGCGCGCTGACCTGGGCGTCGTCCTTCCAGGCGCTGGCGACATCGTCGATCGGCGGTCCGGCCCAGACCGCAGCCAGCGAGATTTCCGGCACCTTGGCCTGAACGCACGGCCAGTCGGGATAACGCGGATCGGCGGCCTGCGTAGTGCCCGACCAGATCAACAAGAGTGCTGTGATGACGCCGATCGGTCTGTTCATGTCTCGCCCCCGGCTGGTGCCCGGCGGGCAAGGCCGCGGCCGGGATCGTAAGCAATGATTGCACCGATGGTGAAGACGGCGGTACAGCCCGCGACCACGGCAAGGGAGACCCAGTTGACCTTGTCATAGAGCGCGAAGCGGATCAGTTCGACCACATGGGTGAAGGGATTGAACAGGCAGAGATAATAGAGCATCGGGCTGCCCTCCTGCACGCGCCACAAAGGATAGAGCGCGGACGACGCAAAGAACATCGGGAAGATCACGAAGTTCATGACCCCCGCAAAATTCTCCAGTTGCTTGATGCGTGACGAGATCAGCATGCCCAGCGATCCCAGCATCAATCCGGACAGGACCAGTGCCGGCAGAACAGTGAGATAGCCAATGAGCGGCGGAGCGATGTCCCAGAACCACGCGATCAGGAGAAATGCATAGACCTGCAGCAGGGAGACGACTGTCCCGGCCAGCAATTTGCAAACCAATAGGAACCAGCGCGGCAGCGGACTGACCAGAAGCGTCCGCATATTCCCCATCTCGCGGTCATAGACCATCGACAGCGAGGACTGCATGCCATTGAACAATTGGATCATCGCGATAAGGCCGGGCGCGATATAGACCTCATAGAGAATGTAAGTCTCGTAAGGCGGGATGATCGAGATACCAAGCACCTGCCGAAAGCCGGCGGCGAAAATGAACAGCCAGACCAGCGGACGCACCAGCGCCGAAACGAAACGTTCGCGCTGATGCAGGAAGCGCAGCGCCTCCCGCCACAGGATGCCGTTGAGACAGGTGACATAATTGCCGAAACCCAGTTTGCGATGCTCATGGGTGACGAATGTCGTGCTCACGATGGCCTCCCGCGCCGGTCAGCCGCCTCGGTCATGCTCCGGAAGGCGGTGTCAAAATTGGGAGCGCCGGTTTCGCCCAGGATCTGCGTTACGGAACCTTGTGCGAGCACGTGGCCGCCATGCAGCACGACGAGATCGTCGCTCTCGGCGATTTCGTCAAACAGATGTGTTGCCCACAGCACGCCAATGCCTCGTTCCGCGACCAGCGTCCGAACATGCGCAAGAATATCGGCGCGGGCCTGCACGTCGAGGCCAACGGTCGCTTCATCCAGCAACAGCAGCCGCGGCCGGTGCAGCAGTGCGCGGGCGATCTCGAGACGTCGCATCTGTCCGCCGGACAGATCGCGCACGCGGCTGTTCACGCGGTCGGCAAGGCCGATGCGCGCAATCACCTCGTCGCCGCGCAAGCGGGCCTCGCGCCGTGCGATGCCCTGCAGCGCGGCGTGATAAAGTAGGTTCTGCATGACAGACAGATCGAGATCGAGCGTACGTGGCTGAAACACCACGCCCAGCAGCCGCAAGGCATCGCCCGGCGTATCGCTGATGTCGTGGCCGAATACACTGATCCGTCCAGCCTGAATGCCGAACAACCGGGTGATCAGCGCAATCAGCGTACTCTTGCCCGCGCCATTGAGGCCGACGAGAGCCGTGAAACTCGCCGGCGCGACGCCGAAGGAGACATCCGACAGCGCCCGGCGACGACCATAGCAATGGCTGATGCCTGCGACCGACAGAGCGAGCGTGACGGCCGGCACGCTAGTTGGCTCCGGCGCGTCGCGCGCGATCTGTTCAGGGCGGGATGTGTCGATCGTGGTCATGGCCGTGCCATGGCGACGCCCCAGGGCAATTCGCCAACCTGAATGGTCTTGATGACCTTCTGCGCCGTGACGTCGATCACCGAGACATCGTTGGAGACGCCATTGGTGACCAGCAGATATTTCTCATCGGGGGTAAACGCCATGTGCCAGACCCGCTGGCCCACCAGCAGATACTTGATCACCTTGTGGGTCGCCGCATCGACGATGGCGATCCGGTTGGCGGGGCCGAGCGCGATGAAGGCGGTCTTGGCATCCCGGGTCATGCCGATACCGACCGGCTGAATGGCTTCGCGCCGCAGACCGGGAATGTTGAACTCGATCTTGTCGGTCACCACCCGTTTGGCCGGATCAATCACGGACACGGTGCCGCCGATCTCGGACGACACCCACAGTTCGGAGCCGTCGCGCTTGAATTCGGCAAAACGCGGACGCGCGTCGACCAGCACATTGGCCACGATCTCGCGCGTCGCGGTGTCGATGAAATGCGCCATGTTGGTGGTTTCGGATGTGTTAATCAGGATCTTGCCATCGGGACTGATCGCCATGCCTTCGGGCTCGACACCGACCTGCACGTCGCCCATGCGCACGCGTTTTTCGAGATCGATCACGGTCACCGTGTTGTCGTTCTCGTTGGCGACATAGAGAATCTTGCCGGTGGCATCCTGGGTGAAAAGCTCGGGGTCCGGACCGGATGGCAGCGAGTCGACCACCTTCTGGCTGGCGACGTCGATGATCTGGATGGTGTCGTCGTCGCCGACCGCGACCAGTACCGATTTGCCATCGCGCGTCAGTTCGATACCGCGCGGACGCTGACCGACCTTGATGGTCGCGGTGACGGTCCAGCTGTCGGTGTCGATCACCGAGACGGTGTTGCTCTTCTCGTTCGACACATAAGCGAGAAAGGCCGATGCAGGCGCTGCTGTTGCAAGCCATATCGCCGCTCCACACAGCCAGACACGACACAGCATCTTTGATCTGTTCATCATCATTGCAGCCTGCATTTGCTTTCCGGACGGTCGATTCCGAGTGTGTCGAGTTCCGAGACCTGATGCAGGAAACCTTCCTGCGGCGAGACCGAAATCACCATGCGCCCGTCGACCAGCAGGATCGGTTGGCGTAGCTGCAGGTTCCAGTCGCGGATCGTGAGCCGCTGCCCCTTGAAGCCGGCGATGGAGAAATCGGGCGACTTCAGAAACGTCAGAATGGCGTTGCCGTCGCCCGAATTCGTGCGGGACGCGGCTTCGCCGATCATGCGGGTCGCGAGCCATGCCTGCATGTCGCGCGCTGTCATGCGGCGCGAATTCAGTTTGTTGAAGCGGTTCTGGATCTGCACGGCCCCCCATTGATCCTGTGCGGCATGCCAACTGGTCGGCACCAGACCCGCCGATCCCGCGACCGGCCGCGGATCCCAGGTGCGATACGGCAAATAGGAGGCGAAGACTTCGCTCTCGTCGGCGGCGATCATGACGTCATAGGCCGGTGCCTGCTGTGTGAAGACCGGGATCTGGCGCTGGATCAATGTGACGCCACTATCGGTACGCCGCGCGCCGCCGGTATCCTCGAAGACACGTTCCTGCACGATCTTTGCGCCGAACCGCGCGGCTGCACGGCGATAGGCGTCTGCTTCAAGCCGATCGTCGTCATGCGAGCCGACCACGAGCAGCCAGCGTTTCCACTGCTTCCACACCAGATACTGTGCCAGTGCATCCGCCAGCATCGATCGCGTCGGCGCAATATGGATCACATTGGCCCGGCAGTCCGCCTCGCGCAGCCGATCGTCGGCGGCCCCCACATTGAACAGGATCCCGCCGCGATCACGGACCGCGTCGGCCGCCTGTAACAATGCATCGGGCGGCAGGTCGGCAATGATGAAGGTGCTACGGCCAGCGAGATCGCGTACGGCTCCGGCGACGTCGTCGCCGTCCTTCACACGGACCTCCTCCAGCCGGAACTGCTGCTTCAGGAACCTGCCAGTGGTGTTGTTATCCTCGATGGCGAGCCGCGCGCCGGCGATGCCATCGTTCTCGGACGGTAATTCGACCAGTGAAAGAGTTGCCTTGATGCCGGCCTGACCTAGATAACCGATGCTGATCGTCAGCGGTTCGGCCGCCAGCGCAGACGACGTCACGGCGCAGAGACTGATCGCGCCGATCAACCACCGTATCATGTTCCCTCCGGCTACTCCTCCCCGGCTTGGCACCGGCGAAGGGTCTCGTGGCTTGAAACATGAACCAATTATCGTAGCTTGCAACCTCGGATTCTGCCGACGCGTTGCATTTTAATGATGCGAGGTCCGTGATGAGAGCACTATCGATCGCCATATGGCTGCTTGTGACGGCGTCCGTAGCCCAGTCCGCAGAACTCAAGATGGCCGTCTTCAACTTCGAATTGCTCGATACGAGTCTCGATGGTGAGATAAAAGGCCCGCGTGCCGACGAGCATGAGCGGCTGCTCCATATCAGCGATCAGCTTCGCCATGAGCTCGGTCAGTCCGGCCGTTTCGAGCTGCTGGATATGTCATCCCTCAATGTTGCGGCGCAAGGCCGGAACTTGCAGGCCTGCGGCGGCTGCGACGTCCAGCTTGCGCAGCAAATCGGCGCCGATCTCGTCGTCACCGGCGTGGTGCAGAAGATTTCCAACCTCATTCTCAATATGAGAATCTATCTGCGAAACGTCCACACCGGTCGGCTCGTAACGGCCGTGAACGCCGACATGCGCGGCAACACCGACGAATCCTGGTCGCGGGCGACCAGCTATCTGGTTCACAACCGTTTGCTGGCGCCTAATTACGGCGCTCCCCAGCCGCAATAGCTCACCCTTTGAGCCGCGCCGCGTGCCAGCGCAGATGATCGGCCATGAAGGTCGAGATGAAATAGTAGCTGTGATCGTAGCCGGGCTGGTGGCGTAGCGTCAGCGGAATGCCCGCCTTTTCGCAAGCACTCTGCAGCAGTTCAGGCCGCAGTTGTTCGGCGAGAAAATTATCGGCGTCGCCCTGATCGACCAGCAATTCGGGGAATCGTGCCCCATCCTCGATCAGGGCAACCGCATCGTGTTTTCTCCACGCCGCTTTATCGTCGCCGAGATAGCCACGCAGCGCCTTGATCCCCCACGGCACCTGCGACGGCGCCACGATCGGAGCGAAAGCGCTAGCCGCGCGATAGCGATCAGGATGACGCAGCGCAATGGTCAGCGCGCCATGCCCGCCCATGGAATGGCCGAGAATCGACTGACGACTGCTATCGACGGGAAATTGATCGGCCACGAGCTTTGGCAATTCCTCGGTCACATAGCTCCACATGCGATAGTTGCGCGCATACGGCTCCTGGGTAGCATCGACATAAAAGCCGGCGCCCAGCCCGAAGTCATAGGCATTGTCGGCGTCGCCGGGAACATCAGCACCGCGCGGGCTGGTATCCGGCGCAATGAAGATCAGCCCCAGCTCGGCGCATGCGGCGCGAAAGTCGCCCTTTTCGGTGACATTGGCATGCGTGCAGGTGAGGCCCGAGAGATACCAGACCACGGGCAGCCTGACGCCATCCTGATGCGGCGGCACATAGACCGAGAATGTCATGTCAGTTCCGGTCGCGTGACTGGCGTGTTTGTAGACGCCCTGTGTGCCGCCATATGATCGATTGAGCGAAACTGTCTGCATGGTCATGACTTTACAGGTTGGATGCGGCAGCGATACGACATCGCCGAAACACGTGATGTCTGGTCAGGGACGCCCGGTCAGGCGATGCCACGCTCGATGGCGAAGCGCACCAGTTCGACCGAACTGCGGACGCCGAGCTTTTGCCGCATAAGTGACGATGTATTGGCGACCGTCTTGTAGGAGGCGTGAACCATCCATGCAATTTCGGCGAGGCTCTTGCCGGCACCGAGAAGTCGCAGGATTTCCATCTCGCGCGAATTCAGCTTCGACAGCGGGCTTTGCATCAGCGCAGGCCCGGCAAAAGCAAGGCTTCGCGCCATCGCCGGTGGGAGATACACGCCGCCGCGCGCAACCTCATAGACTGCCTCCAGCAGATCGTGTGGGTCGCCGGTCTTGGAGACATAGCCTTTGGCGCCACTCTCGATCGCACGGGCAGCGAAGATCGGGTCGTCATTCATACTGAACATGATGATGCGCATCGTGTCGTCGCGCAGCAGGATGCGCCGCGCCAATTCATATCCGGACACTGTCGGCAGATTGATATCGATGATGCAGATATCGGGATCACCGGTGAGGAAAACCTGCTCCCCACTGGCGGCATCGGACGCTTCCAGCAGCTCGATCTCCGGATCGTCCGCGAACACCGCGCGGCAGCCCGATGTGACGATGGGGTGATCATCGACGATCAGAACGCGCATGGGTTAACCCCGTAAACTCTGTCGGCAAAAAACTTTTTCAGTAAGAAACTCAGTCAGCAAGTCTCGGCCTGCTCCTCGATTGCTGCGCTGCATCAGCCGCGCGCCTTTGGAGTGACATGATTGACAATCGAAGGTCGCCTCGATCCGATATGATCGCCGTCGAATTTCGCTGTCAAGTTCATAGTCGCGGCATGCAGGCGAGATGCGAGTGAAAGCATGGTCATGTGGCAGAATCTTTCGCTGCGCGCGCGGATCAATCTTCTGGTAGCGCTTGTGCTCACTCTCGGCCTGGTCGCCAATGTTGTGCGGCTCGCGCTGGAAGCCGGCCCGCGCGTCCAGGCCGAGGACCAGAGCGTGATCCGGCTGACACGTGAAGTCATCGAAAGTATCGGAACCGGCCTGAGCGAAGCGCAGGATCCGAATGCGCGGCTCGATAAAATTGTCGCCGATCTGAATCGATTGCGACATGTCAGTATCGTCAGGCAAGGCGACGGGAACATGCCGTCCCCGAAGAGTGACGGGCATGATCGGAGCGACGGTGCAGGCTCTCCGCCATCGTGGTTCATATCGTTGATTCATCCCGAGCGGATATCGGTTCCGGTGTCGGTGGCGATTGGTGGGAAACAGCAGATGCTGATGATCACCTCGCATCCCGATGACGAAATGCGGGAGATATGGGACGGTATCGTCACCCAGTTGGCACTCAGTCTGATCGTTGCCATGGTGCTGTTCGTCGTCACGAGCCTGGTCGTCAGGCGGGCGCTGGCGCCGCTCGACGCATTGTCGCAGGCCATGGTCGATATCGAAGCGGGGAACTATCAAGCGCGCGTCGCGCCCGCAGGCGCACCGGAACTCGCCGCGCTCTGCATCCGGCTCAATCATCTCGCTGCCACATTGGGCGATGTGCTCGAGGACCGGCGGCGTCTGGCCGAACGGGCCGTCTCGCTGCAGGATATCGAGCGCAGGGATATCGCACGCGAACTGCATGACGAGTTCGGGCCGTATCTCTTCGCCCTGCGCGCCCATGCAGGCGCGGTGATGCGTCTCGCCGATCACGATCCGTCGGGGACCGGTGCCTTGTCGAGGCATGGCACGGCCATTCTGGCGCAGGTCGATGTCTTGCAGCAGTTCAATCGCCGCATTCTCGAGCGATTGCGCCCGGTCGGACTAACGGATCTCGGTCTGTCCGGCGCTGTTGCGGTCTTGCTGCGTCTCTGGCGCGAATCCCATCCGGAGGTCGTCATCGAGAGCCTGATATCGCCGACGCTTGCGCCGCTTGGTGAGGTCGCCGAACTCACCGCCTATCGTGTTGTTCAGGAGGCACTCACCAATGTGTTCCGCCACGCGCAAGCCTCTGCCGTGAGCGTGGTCATCGAACCGGTGATGGGGACGGCGGCGAACCCCGAGTGTGACAACGTACTGGTCCGCGTGCGCGACAATGGCCGCGGCCTCGATCCCGATCGCAATGGCGGCTTTGGTCTCGTCGGCATGAGAGAGCGGGTCTGGGCACTGGGTGGGACGCTCACGGTCAGATCTGATGTGGACGGCGTAACTGTCGAGGCCATCATTCCCGTGACGGAACCGTTGCCAAATGCGCTGGTTACGCGCGATCGGGAATTTGTCCCGACTTTATCGGGAAAATAACTGAGACGGATTTCGACATTTGCAGATAGCGCAGCCTCTCACACTCGCTAGTATCACGCTACCGAACGGTGCCATCAGAGCGCCGACGCGGAATGGGGTGAAACAGATGCGCGTAAGAGTGCTGGTCGTGGCTTCGCTGTCGACGGGTCTTCTACCGATTTCCGAAACGGCTTTTGCGCAAAGTCCGCCTGGAGAGCCGCAGGTGCTGCCTCCCGTGGTGGTGTCCGCCCCTGCCACCGCCAGCAAACGCGGCCCCCGGCGTCAGACCACCCAGCGGGTCGCCGAGCGGCCGCGGACGGTCTACGTCTATCCGACCACGCCAACGTCGCGTTCCGGCATCGACGTCGACAAGGTCACCGCGGGTATCAATTATGTCGATGCCCGCGCGATCGAACGTGCCAATTCCCTGAACGTCACTGATGCGCTGCAACAGCAAGTGCCCGGCATTCTGATCAACGAAGTCGCGGGCAATCCCTTCCAGCCCGATCTGCAATTTCGCGGATTCGTGGCGTCGCCGGTGGCTGGTACGCCGCAGGGGCTCGCGGTCTATCAGAATGGCGTGCGTATCAACGAAGCCTTCGGCGACACCATCAATTGGGACCTGATCCCGACCACGGCGATCCGCTCGGTCAGCGTGGTCACCAACAATCCCGCCTTCGGCCTCAACGCGCTAGGCGGCGCGGTCAACATCCAGATGAAGGACGGTTTCAACTATCAGGGAGCCGAGCTTAGCACGATGGGCGGCTCGTTCGGCCGCATCCAGGGCTCGGCGCAATGGGGCAAGCAGGTCGAGGGATTCGCCGTCTATGGCGCGCTCGAAGGCCTGCATGACGGCGGCTTCCGCAACTTCTCGGCATCGGACGTCCGACGTTTTTATGGCGATGTCGGCTATCGCAGCGACAGCACAGAGCTTCACCTCAATATGGGCGTCGCCGACAACAAGTTCGGTGCGGCGGCGACCGTGCCGGTCGAACTGCTGCAACAGAACTACGGCGCGACCTATACGACGCCGCAAACCTCGAATAACCGCGTCGGCTATCTCAACTTCACTGGAAAGGTCGAGGCCACGCCAACCTGGACGGTGGAAGCGGCGGCGCATCTGAGATTCTTCAGGAACAAGACCCAGGATGGCAATCCGACCGGTACCCAGCGCTGCGAAGATCCGACCCTGTTGTGCTTCGGCGATGATGACACGCCGGCCAACGGCCTGAACGGCGCACAAATCGCCAATCCCTTCGCGCCCGGCGCGGTTCTTGGCGAGAATGATCGTACCTCGACGCGCTCAACCACGGTGGGCGGCTCCCTGCAGGCGACCAATACCGATCAGCTGTTCGGCCATGACAACCGCTTTGTCGTGGGCGCCAGCTATTCGTCCAGCGTCAGTCAGTTCACCGCGAGCGCCGAACTCGGCACGATCGGCCCGGATTACGTCGTCACCGGCAGCGGGATTTCCCTCGGTCAATCCGGCGATCCGGTCGCGATCGGCCCGGTGTCGCTGCGCACCACCAATCGCTATGGCGGCATTTACGCGCTCGACACGTTCGATGTGACCAATGCCTTTTCGATCACCGGCGGCGGTCGCTTCAACACCGCGCAGATCGTGCTCGAGGATCAGATCGGCACCGCGCTCAACGGTGACCACACGTTCAATCGTTTCAATCCGATCATTGGCGGTACCTACAAGATCACGCCAGAGCTGACCGCCTATGCCGGCTATTCGGAAGCCAACCGCGCGCCAACCCCACTGGAACTTGGCTGCGCCGACCCCGCCAATCCATGCATCGTCGGTGCCTTCCTGATCTCCGATCCGCCGCTCAAGCAGGTGGTTTCGCATACGATAGAAGCTGGTCTGCGTGGCACCAAGGAGCTGAATGCCGGCACGCTCGGCTGGAAGCTCGGCGCCTTCCGCGCCACCAACACCGATGACATTCTCGCAATCCCGAGCCCGGTGCTGCAAGGCTACGGCTATTTCCAGAATGTCGGCTCGACGCGCCGGCAGGGCATCGAGGCGGAAGTCACGCTGCGTGCGCCCACCCTGCAGCTCTATGCCAGCTATGCATTCGTCGATGCGCGCTTCCTCGATCCGCTCGCGATCGGATCGAACAGCCCGTTCGCGGATGCCGATGGCAATGTCCAGATATTGCCCGGCAACCAGATTCCGGCGATCCCGCGTCATCGCGTCAAGGCCGGGTTCGATTATGCGCTGACTGATGCCTTCAAGGTCGGGGCTGATGCGCTGTTCGTCAGCAGCCAGTATTTCGTGGGCGACGATTCCAACCAGGCGCCAAAACTTGAAGCCTATACCGTGTTCAATGCCCACGCGTCGTATCAGGTCGACAAGTCGGTGCAGGTCTTCGCCCGCGTCGACAATATCTTCGACCGCCGCTATTCGACATACGGAACTTTCTTCGAGACCGACTCGGTGCCGAATTTTGCCAATAACGGCGCTCAGTTCGCAGACGCACGTTCGGTCAGCCCGGCGCGGCCGCGTGCTTTCTATGCCGGTGTGAAGGTCAGGTTCTGACGGCGCGGACGATCAGGTCCGATCTGCCGGTCGGCGTTCTGCAGCCTGCCGTGCCTTGATCCGGCAGTGGGCCACCGCGGTGGCTCGGTCGCACGCATAGATCGGGTGCGAAGTGGCCGGGGCTCGCAAGCCGCAGCTCTACTGGCGATGCGCCTGGTCGATTATTTCTTTCTGGGCTTTTCCGCCTCGGGATGCATCAGTCCCTTCATGGACGGAGCCGCTGCGCTCGTCTTGATCTTGTCCTTCTTCGGCTTCTTTGTTTCGCGATTGCTTCGCTGTTCGCCCTTGGCCATGGTTTCGTCCTCCGCCCGAGCTGGGCTTCGATGATAATAGCACATCGGTAGGCCGTCTCGCGCATTATGTTGCCCTGGAATGCCGGCACATCTCGGTCGTGAGGGAGGGGCAATCGTCGTCCCGGCGGCGGATTGCGGGCTCTGTTTGGGAAAATCAAAGTTTGCTCGATTGACTCGCCGCCGAATAGAGCGCTGCTGTGCTTCCAGAGATAACCGGGAGAACTGAAGTGGCCACTGGCGTAGTAAAATGGTTCAATGCGACGAAGGGCTTCGGCTTTATCCAGCCGGACGATGGCAGCAAAGACGTCTTTGTTCACATCTCGGCCGTTGAGAAGGCGGGTCTGAGCACGCTGAATGAGGGTGCCAAGGTCAGTTTCGAGGAAGTAGCCAACCGTGGCAAGACGTCGGCAGAAAACCTCCGGGTTGGCTGATAGGCTTCTTTTGCCTGGTGCCGCAAGTTCTGCAGCGCCAGGCGATCGCCAAATGACCACATGACTGAATAGCCTGCCGGATCTACCCCCCGGCGGGCGTTTCGCGTTGTTTCAGCGTGCTGGCGTTGTTTCGCTGGTTTATCTCAGCGAAGTGGTAATCAGGGGTGTTCGCAGCGACCTCGAATTTCAGGCCGCCGTGAAGCCATCCATATCGTTGTGCATGATTTTCTGGCTGTCGCGGCTATCCCATTTGACCGTGACGCTGCTCCAGTCCTTGGCGATGACGGTGCCGAAATCATCCTTGTCGTTCTTCCAAAAGACTGTCGTTCCGACAACGAGCGCCCTTGATTTTTCACCAGTCACGACGCGTCTCCCAAGAGTTTGCTTTCACGGATTGACGAAGAATACAGATCTTGAGCTGAGCGCGCCGAGCCGCATCCGACTGCATCTCGATTGAAGCCAAGTGGACCGTCATCTGTCCATCGCTGCGAGAAGGTTTCTTATATCGATCGTCGCGATGTTCGAGTAACTGTCCGAGATCGCATATGGAAAGATGATCCTGTCGCCATGCCGCATTGCGCCGCATGTGTAGACGACATTCGGCACATAACCTTCGCGCTCGGACGGCGCGGGCCGAAGCAGCGGTTCACGCAGGCGTGCCAACACCTTTGTCGGGTCGTTCTTGTCGAGCAGCGCCGCTCCTATCGAATATTTGCGAACTGGCCCGACACCGTGGGTCAGTAACAGCCATCCTTCATCCAGTTCGATAGGCGAGCCGCAATTGCCAATCTGCACGAATTCCCAGGGAGCGGCCGGCTTCAGGATCGGCGTGCCGCCATCCCATGTGTAAAGATCATCCGAATAGATCAGGTAGAGG
Source organism: Tardiphaga sp. P9-11 (assembly GCF_008329525.1). Taxonomy (GTDB): domain Bacteria; phylum Pseudomonadota; class Alphaproteobacteria; order Rhizobiales; family Xanthobacteraceae; genus Tardiphaga. The sequence goes on from NZ_NPKQ01000011.1 coordinate 35,398, forward strand.
TTCTCGTTGTCCTGCCGTGCGATCATCGCGAACCGGCCGTCGATCTTACGGGGAAAGAGTGCCATGCCCTTGTTATGTGACGCACTGCCTCGAAGAGCTGAAAAGCGAAACGTGACGAAGTCGGACGTTTCGATGATTTCAGAGCGGATCGCCCTGCCGCTATAGGCGGTGTAGGTCGCGTAATAGACTGTCCGCTCCGCATACGTGAATTTCACGAAACGCGCATCCTCGATGCCGTTCGATTGCGATTCCGTAATCGGAAAAATGACCCGTTCGCTGATATCCTCGCCGCTCCTGAACGTGACGTCGACATCCTCGCCGCCAGGTCCGGAGCCAGGGCGCTGCACCGTTGGATTTGATGCGAGGCGTGCGGTCGGATCGATGCTAACGGCCCCCTCGGCGCCCACAAGCCCTGTGCGAAACGTCAGGGATGAGACATGGCCTTCTCCCACCGCGCGCAGGCTGAGGATAAAGCGCAGAGCGCCGGCTGACGTTCCCGATTGATCGGGGTGGGGCACGATGCTCGGATTGAAGAGTGCCGACGCTTCAAAGGAGTATTCACTCAGGAAGTAAGCTCCGATCAGCTGACGCTGTATCTTCGTAAACTGACTATGGTCGTGAAACGCATCTTCCATTTCGTCGGCGCGGGCCTCGAACGTCTGAAGCAAATTCCGGTGGCGACCCAGAAAATTTTCAAGAACGTCTGCCAACTGGTGTTCTGCCTGCTCAGGACTGAGCGCAAGGATCCGATCGACAATATGATTGGCGCGCGTCTTATCTGTCGGATTGAGATCGCGTGGCTCCGTTGCGGGTTTGAACGGCCGTACGATGACTCGGGACGCATCGGGCCGGAGATAGAGATCTTGGCGATTCAGGATCGGGGATGAGGGCAAAGGACTCTCAATTTTCTGAGGGGGCGACAACGCCATTAGGCCACGCGGGCCGCTGACTTCGGTTTATCCTCAGCCATGCGCGCCATATGCCGAATCTCGGATAGCCCGAGCAGGTAGGAGACGACTGACTCGCCACCGCGGTTCTCATTCGCACGGTCCGGATGCAGTCCGTCGCGGCAGCTTCCTGTCTCCAGATCGACGAGCGAAATCGAAAGGTCATTGCTGCCGAGGAACCACGCGAATACCCGGGCAGCTTCACTCTTCCATTCGACGTCTTGATCGGCGCGCCACGCCGCGAGACTCGCGGCGATGGTGGCGGTTGCCTCTACGGGCTGTTGATCGAAGCTACGCGGCTGGCGCCGGATGTCATGGAATCCTTCCGTGCCCACCGGCCGGAACTGACCGCTGGCCGAGGTTTGTTTGGCCACCAGCCAGCGCAGGCTTCTGAGTCCGGCATTCAGATAATCTGGCCTCTCCGTCGCCACGCCGGTGAGAATCAAGGCCTGACAGAGTCTGGCGTTGTCATAGGAAAGTCCGTCTTCAAACCAGACCCAGTCGCTCGTCTCGACTTTTTCGAGGAGCGAGACAAGTCTGTCGGCCAGAGCCGTCCGGGTTGTGTTGGCATGACTGTTGTTGGAGACGGTCGTGCAATACGCATCAAGTCCCAGCAATGCGAACGCCCAGGCACGGGGCGAGAGGAAATCGTCAACTGCCGGCAAAGCCTGGGCAAAGAGTGTTGCAGCCCAGGTGCGCCGAGAGGGATTCGCATCGGAAAGAGCGCAAACGCCCAGTGCCCAAAGCGTGCGACCATGACTGTCTTCCGATCCACTCTCCTCCAGCCAGCCGCGATCGAAGGCCATGAAATTCCGAAACCGGTGCGTTTCAGGATTCCACGCATGCTGGACGAAAGCTGCAAAGCGGGAGGTCAGGACCTCCGACAGACGCAGCTCGCCCGGAGTGTTCAACGCACATGCCAGCAGTAGCGCGCGGGCATTGTCGTCGACGCAATAGCCATGCGAGCGATCCGGCACACAGTGGACCGCATGCTGGAATAGCCCGGTGTCGTCGCACATCGACAGGAAGTGACCAATCTGCATCTCGGGCGGCGCACGACTATCTCGCAGGAGCGTACTCGTATCCGACTTCGCAATGGTCTTGAGCCGATGGCGGCGACCCGCGTTCTCGAACACCGACATGTATCGATCGGCCGTTCGTTCCCAGGTCATGGAGCGGCTGCTGGCATAGGCGCGCTTGCGCATCGCCTGGCGCAGTGGCGCATTGATCAGAAGCTTTTCGATCTCGGTGCCGATCGCATCCGAGTCCGCGAACGGGACGATAATGCCGCGGCCATCGGCAAGCAGTTCGCGAGCGTGCCAATAGGGAGTCGATACCACGGCCTTTCCCAGGCCAAAACTATAGGCCAGGGTGCCTGACGTCATCTGCGCTTCGTTCAGGTAAGGCGTGACGTAGACGTCGCACATCGAAATGAACTCGAGCAGAGTCTCCTGGTCAACGAAGCGATCAAGGAACACGACATGATCCGCGACGCCAGCTTCGCGAGCTCTTGCAATAAGGGACTCGCGATAGGTCTCGCCTTCGTCGCGTACCAGATTTGGATGGGTTGCACCCAGTACGACATAGACGGCATCCGGACAGGTGCTCAGGATGGACGGCATCGCATCGATCATGAATTCGATGCCCTTGTTGGGCGAAAGCAGGCCAAACGTCAGAATGACAGACCTGCCGGCGAAGCCGAGCCTGGTCTTTGCGGCGTCGGGCTCCACAAACGCGAATTCGGGAATTCCATGTGGAATGACCTCGATCTTCTCTTCGGCGACCTGATAGATCGTCCGAAGCAGTTCCCGACCTTTCTCCGCCATCACCACCACTTTCGACGACATCTCGACAACGCGCGTGAAGACATCCTTCTGTGCAGCGGTAGGCTCCGCAAGAACCGTATGAAGTGTTGTCACGATCGGCATTTTGAGCAGCGATAGAAGCTGTATGATATCGCTCCCCGCCACGCCGCCGAAGATCCCGAACTCATGTTGAAGCGACACCACGTCGAAATGGCCGGCGTTCAGGAATTCCGCGGCGCGTATGTAGTCATTGATCAGTCCGTCATTGATCTGGATGCCAACAGTGGCCGGATAATCATAGAGATGACCGTGATCAGTCATGGCCACGATGACGGTTTTGGAGTCAGCGCGGGCGGCTGCTACTGCGCTCTGCAGATCGGTGGTGAACGTGGCGATCCCACATCGGCGTGGAAGTGAATTGCCAATAAATGCAATCCGGCTGAACACCGTCAATCTGCGGCCTCGCGATTTCAAGGTTGGAAGGGCAATCGCCCAAAATTGGCAATGCTGCGCCAGCCGCGGCACGTCGGACAATTTCGTGGCAAAAGCAGCGCGCTCGGCAGGGACCATCAGGGTCATCAATGCGCGCGCGTGAAGCGTGCGCTCTTTCTTCGCGAATAGCCATCAGTATCTTCGGGCACGGAAAGTCGGAACAAGTGTCGGTGCGAGGTCAGCGAGGGATTGCTGATAATAAATCGGTCTTTCACGATTAGCCGTGGTAACGCTCGATCTCACTTAGCGGGAGTACGACATGGCCAAGGGAAATCGCGAAACAAAGAAGCCGAAGAAAGTTCCAATCAAGACGATCGCTGCTGCTGAGAGTCTGAAAGGCGGCGGTCCGAAGATCATGCCGTCGCTGGGCGCGGTCAGAAAGAAGTAGCGCAGATCCTGCCAAGTCAGCGCGAAGCGTTTCCCGCGAATGATCAGATCGCAAGTCTGCTCACGCAGTGAAACGCGTTAACGTCGCAAACTCACAGATCGAGGAACAGATGTCGATCAAGCCGGCCATTCGAGATGCGTACGGCACTCCTGCGATTTTCTCCGGCTCCAAGACAGGCCAGGAAGATGCACCGTTTGTTTTCATCAATGTTGGCGGCGAAGAGCGCCGGATGAGAGCTGCCGAGTGGGATGCGCTGCCGCCATGGTTAGGAGAGCGCCCGGCATGGGCAGGTAAAGGCTGACATTCGAGGAGGTCTTTCCTCGCCCGCCGGAACATAAACGCTTTCAGCGGCTTGTCGGGCGTGAACAACCTCAACCACAGAATGTGAGGCCCCTGCATCTGTGGGGGCTTTTTATTGGAGAAATCCCATGGCCAAAAAGCCCAAGCTGCTCGCCGACCTTTTTCACGACACCCTCAAGGACGTGTACTTTGCCGAGAAGAAGATCTTCGCAACCCTGCCGAAGATGGCGAAGGCCGCACAAGACAAGGGCCTGAAAGCGGCCTTCCTCAAGCATCAGAAGGAAACCGCAGGTCAGATCAAGCGCCTTGAGCGCGTGTTCAAGATCGCAGGCAAGAAGCCGGTCGCCAAGACCTGTGCAGCCATCATGGGCATCACGAAGGAGGGCACCGAGATCATGACCGAGTACAAGGGCATGCCCGCGCTCGACGCTGGACTCCTTGCTGTCGCTCAGGCCGTTGAGCATTACGAGATGTCTCGTTACGGCACCCTTCGCACATGGGCGCAAGAACTAGGCATGTCGGATGCGGCATCATTGCTCGATGCGACGCTGCAGGAAGAGAAGGCGACGGACGCTGCGCTGACCAGTCTGGCCGAGTCAGTCGTCAACGTGGAAGCTGAAGCCGGGATGTGACACGGATGCCCGGCTGCTTCAGCAGCCGGGATCGATCCGCCGGCGTTTGAGAAACTCTGGAACGTCAGGTGCAGGCGAACCTTATCCGAGGCAACCGCCGCACGGCGCGTGCGAACAGCACTTCCGCCCCGGCCAAGGCAGGCCCATCGGCGACCCGTCACCTCTGTTTCATGACGTAAACGCCTGCATTCCGCTCCAACAGCACCTGAACAAGGTCCAGCCGCGCTTCCCGAGCAGGCCCCTCATGCGCCCTTTGGCGAGTTGAGGGGCGGAGCGTTTCGTGGGAAGACGGCGGAAAGCTGAAAAGTGGACCCAAAGAATCTCTGGGAGCGAGATGCCATGACCTACCGAGCACCGATCAACGACATGCTGCTGGCCCTGAATCACGGCGCCGGCCTGCAGGCAGCCCTGAAAGCCGGGCATTATGGCGATTTCGACGCGGATATGACCGCTGCCGTGCTCGAAGAGGCCGGCCGCTTTGCCAGTGACGTTCTGGCGCCACTCAATACCGTGGGCGACAAGAACGGCATCAAGCTTGCCGACAACAAGGTCACCACCGCCCCCGGCTGGCCCGATGCCTACGCGCGCTGGACTGCCGCCGGCTGGAACGGCGTCTCCGGCCCCGAAGCCTTCGGCGGCCAGGGCCTGCCGCTGGCGATCAATGCCGCCTGCACCGAGATCTGGAGCGCGTCGAACATTGCGTTCGGCCTGTGCCCGCTGCTGACACTGTCCGCCATCGAAGCACTCGATGCCCATGGCAGCGACGAGCTGAAAAAAATCTATCTGGAGAAGCTGGTCACCGGCGAATGGACCGGCACCATGCAGCTCACCGAGCCTCAGGCCGGCTCCGATGTCGGCGCCCTGCGCTCGCGCGCCGAGCGCGCGCCGGACGGCAGCTATCGCATCTCCGGCACCAAAATCTTCATCACCTATGGCGATCACGACATGACCGACAACATCGTGCATTTCGTGCTTGCGCGATTGCCCGATGCACCCGCCGGCACCAAGGGCATTTCGCTGTTCCTGATTCCGAAATTCCTCGTCAATGCTGACGGCTCGCTCGGCGAACGCAACGATATCCATGCCTCGGGCGTGGAGCACAAGCTCGGCATGCACGCCTCCCCTACCTGCACCATGACCATGGGCGACAAGGGCGGTGCGATCGGCTACCTGATCGGCGAAGAGAACCGCGGCATGCTCTGCATGTTCACGATGATGAACCAGGCCCGCCTCGGCGTCGGCCTTGAGGGTGTCGGCATTGCTGACCGCGCCTATCAGCAGGCACTGGCTTTTGCGCAGGAGCGCAAACAAGGCCGCGGCATCGGCAGCAAGACCACAGGGATGGACCCGATCATCGTGCATCCCGACGTCAAGCGCATGCTGATGCAGATGCGTTCGCTGACCGCCGCGGCACGCACCATCTGCTACGCCACGGCCGTGGCGCTCGACATCGCCGCACGTTCGCCCGACGCCAAGGTGCGTACCGAAGCTGCAGCGCGCGGCGCATTGCTGACGCCGATCGCCAAAGCCTTCTCCACGGATATCGGCAATGAAGTGACGTCATTGGGCGTGCAGATCCATGGCGGCATGGGCTTCATCGAAGAGACCGGCGCGGCACAGCACTACCGCGATGCGCGCATCACGGCGATCTATGAAGGCACCAACGGTATCCAGTCGATCGATCTCGTCACGCGCAAACTCGCGGCGTCAGGCGGCGAGTCAGTGTGGACGCTGCTCGGCGAGCTCTCCGGCATCGTCAGCCGCGTCGAGGCCTCCAATGATCCCGCCTTCGGCACCACCGGCGCAAAACTCCGCGACGCGCTCGGCTCGCTGGAACGATCGAGCAAATGGCTGCTGGAGAAGCTGGCCTCCGCACCGAACGACGCACTCTCTGGCGCCACGCCTTACCTGCGGCTGTTCGGCTCCGCCCTCGGTGGCTGCATGCTTGCCAACGAAGCGCTCGCGGCACGCGATGGCGACGGCGATTCCGCGCGCTACGTAACGGTAGCGCGGTTCTTCGCCGAGAATGTTGCAGTGCAGGCAGGATCTCTCGAACGCACCGTGATGGACTCAAGCGAATCCGTGATGTCGGCCGATGCCGTTTTGCTGGCATAGACCGTCGCCAACCATATCGGCTGCAGCGGATTGATGTAGTATCCGACAGAGGAACGCGCCAGCCGCGCTTTTTGCGGGGCGCTGCAAGGAAGTGACATGACCGAACATCTGATCGTGACCGACGAACACGCCACGCGCGTGATCACGCTGCGCCGCCCCGAGAAGAAGAATGCGATCACCCAGGACATCTATCGCTCCATGAGCGAGGCGATCGACACCGCACAAAACAATCCCGATATCCGCTGCATCATCATCACCGGCGGCTCCGGTGTCTTCACGTCCGGCAACGATCTCGAAGATTTCATGAAGGACAGCGTCGCCAAGGCCGAAGTGCCGCGCGCTTCAAACGCCGTGAAATTTCTCTATTCGCTGGCTCAGAACACCAAGCCGATCATCGCGGCGGTGGACGGTATCGCCATCGGCATCGGCACCACGATGCTGTTTCACTGCGATTATGTGCTGGCCTCTACGTCCGCGAGTTTCAAGACACCATTCATTCATCTCGGTCTGGTGCCGGAAGCCGCATCGAGCCTGCTGTTTCCGCGTACCATGGGTCATCAGCGCGCCTTCGCAACCCTGGTGATGGGCCGCACGATGACTGCGGAGGACGCCAAGGCCGCCGGCTTTGTCAATGAAATCGTCGCGCCCGGCCACACCGAAGTCGAGGCGCGCAAGGTCGCCCGCGAAATCTGCGCCCTGCCCGCCGAAGCCGTGGCGATCTCGCGCCGGCTGTTGAAGCTCCCACCTGAGGACCTTACCCGCCGCATCGATCAGGAGAGCCATCTGTTCGGTGAACGCATGAAATCGCAGGAGGCGATTGCGGCTTTCAAGGCGTTCTTCGCGCGCAAGAAGGCGTAATGTATCTGCAGTAGACTGGACGGCATGAACAGCCCTCGCTCAACCCTCATTGCCGCAGCATTCTTGCTCGGCAGTATAGTGCCCTATGCAACAGCGCAGACGCCGGCTCCCGTCGACGTCACCGTCCTCGCGATCAACGACTTCCACGGCAATCTGCGCCCTGCCCCCGGCGGCATCAGCATCGACGATCCCGCCGACAGGACGAAGAAGATCACGATCCCCGCCGGCGGCGCCGAACATATGGCGACGCTGGTGAAGCAGCTCCGCGCCGGCAAAGCGAACAGCGTGTTCGTGGCTGCAGGAGACCTGATCGGCGCCAGCCCGTTTCTCTCCGCGCTGTTCCACGACGAACCGACCATCGAGGCACTGTCGATGATGGGCCTTGAGATCGCTTCGGTCGGCAATCACGAATTCGACGAAGGGCGCGAGGAGCTGCTGCGCATGCAGAACGGTGGGTGCCACCCCGTCGATGGCTGCCAGGGCCCGCATCCCTTTGCCGGCGCGACCTTCAACTATCTCGCTGCGTCCACTATCGATACCAAAACCGGCAAGCCGCTGCTGCCGCCCTATCAGATCAAGACATTCGATGGCATTCCCGTCGCCTTCATCGGCCTGACGCTGAAAGGTACGCCGGGACTGGTTGCGCCGCCGGGGATCGCCGGTCTGGAATTCTGGGACGAAGCCGACACCGTCAATGCGCTGGTGCCCGAACTGAAGGCCAAAGGCGTCGAGGCCATCGTGGTGCTGATCCATGAAGGCGGCCTTCCCACCGGCGACTACAATGAGTGCCCGGGCATCTCCGGACCCATCGTCGATATTGTGAAGAAGTTCGACAAGGCGGTCGACGTTGTGGTCAGCGGCCACACCCACCGCGCCTATACGTGCCAGATCGACGGGCGCCTCGTCACTTCGGGCGATAAATACGGCACGCTGGTCACCACCATCGATCTCAAGCTCGACCGCACCACGCGCGATGTCGTCAGCGCGAAGGCGGACAACGTCATTGTGCGCACGGCAACCTATCCGGCAGATCCCGCCCAGACGGCCTTGCTTGCCGCCTATGACAAGGTTGCCGCGCCGATCGCCAGCCGTCCTGCCGGATCGATCACCGCAACGCTGTCGCGCATACCCGACATGACGACCGGGGAAAGCCCGCTCGGCGATATCATCGCCGACGCACATCTCGCGGCGACATCTACGAGCACACTCGGCGGTGCTGTAATCGCCTTTACCAATCCCGGCGGGATCCGCGCCGATATCGTGAGATCCACTGACGGCACAGTGACCTATGGCGACGTCTTCGCAGCGCAGCCCTTTCGCAACCAGTTGGTGACGCTGACGCTCACAGGCGCGCAGATCAAGGCGACGCTTGAGCAGCAATGGAACACCCCGAGCCGGCCGCGCATCCTGCAGGTGTCGAAAGGCTTCAGCTATGCCTGGGACAATACGGCGGCGGCGGGCCAGCGCGTTCCACCCGGGCGCATGATGCTGGATGGCAAGGTGATCGAGCCCGCTGCCAACTACCGCGTCACCGTGAACGGCTTTCTCGCCGTCGGCGGCGATGGCTTCACGGTTCTGAAAGATGGCAAGGATCCGCTGGTCGGCGTCTATGATGTCGATGCGCTGAACGCGTATATGAAGGTCAACAGCCCGGTGTCGCCGGTGCCGTTGGGACGAATTGCGCGGGTGGATTAGCGGAAGCATCCGCCTGTCCTGCGCTATCATTCCAGAATTATCATGGCGCGTCATTCCGGGCGCACGAAGGCGGCGAAGCCGCTGCAGTGCGAACCTCAGGCAAACCAATTGGTTTGCCGGGGAATGACAGCTTGGAGTATCGAACATTTTTTCCTATTTCTCGTTGACAACATCCCCTTCTTGACTATATTCCCCTTCGTCCTGCCCCACCGAGAGGGGCGATCGCGATCGTCACGGTCGTGGGGCTGGATGCGGTGGGCGCCGGAGATGCGGCGTCACGCGGTTCATGGGTGACGTCTGTCTTCGGGCAGGACGGATCTGCGCCAGCACTGCCACTGGCAACGAGACGGTCGGCCTTGAGATGGAAAGACCCTCTGGACAGTGTGACGGACGACTTCATCCGAGGCGTTCGGTTCTTGGCTGCGCTAATCCGACCTCATCGCAATGGGGTCTAATAATGATGGGTCTGAGGGTTCATCTGGAAAGCCGGGCACCCCGTCAAACACCGCGTGCGGAACGCTGGGCATTTGCTCGGCGCCTCCGAAAGTCCTGATGCATTCACTATTGCGGAAGACCGCATCGCATCAGGCCCAAGGGTGCAACGGGCACCCGGCGTTCCGCACGCCCTCTCACCGGAGGGCGGGAATGCGAAACACGACGGCGCCCCCGCGCCGCAAACAATGGGGGCGATGACGCATGTCTGAAGAGCAGTGGCTGTTTGAAATTCGAAGAAGCTGAGACGCGCGGGCGGTCGCGATATCCCTCCCTCAAGCGGCGAAGCCGCGCAGTGCGGAGGGAAAGAAAGAGCCCCGTCATATTCAACACGCACTTGCCGGTCCGGCCATGACCGTGGTGAATTTCAACGGCCTCCACCTTCTACGCCACATCCCGCTGTTCGATCTCGTTATGGATATCGAACGGCTCGGGCCTGCCCACCGCATAGCCCTGCGCAAAGTCCACGCCGATCTCGGTGAGCGCTGCAATGATCTCGTCGCTCTCCACAAATTCCGCCACCGTACGCTTGCCCATGATCTTGCCGATATGGCTGATCATCTCGACCATGGCACGGTCGATCGGGTCGGTGAGCATGTCCTTGACGAAGGAACCGTCGATCTTGAGATAATCGACCGGCAGATGCTTGAGATAGGCAAAGGATGACATGCCGCTGCCGAAATCGTCCAGCGAGAACCGGCAGCCGATCTGCTGCAGTGCCTGAATGAATTTGTTGGCATCGGCCAGATTGGCGATGGCGCTGGTCTCCGTGATCTCGAAGCAGATGATGGTCGGCGGTATCCGATAGATACGGAACTGCTCGCGGACATAGTCCAGAAAGCTTTCATCCTTGAATGTCGCGCCAGACAGGTTGATGGCGCAGGTCGAGACCGGAATGGCATGTTCGGCCAACCGCGCGGCGAGAATGACAAAGGCATTCCTGACCACCCAGCGGTCGATCAGCGTCATCAACCCGTAGCGCTCGGCCGCGGGAATGAAGTGACCGGGCGCAATCAGTTGCCCTGCCTCGTCTCGAATTCGCAACAGCAGTTCGACATGCAGGCTGCCGTCGTCCCGTTCGCCGAGCGGAATGATCTTCTGGGCATAAAGACAGAAGCGATCCTGTTCGAGCGCATCGTGAATGCGCTGCACCCAGGTCATCTCACCGAACCGCTGCAGCAATTCGGAATCGCTGGCCTGATGCAGCTGAACGCGATTGCGGCCCTTCTCCTTGGCCATGTAGCAAGCCACATCGGCGGCGCGCAGAGCTTCCTCCAGCGTCACCTCCGGGTGTACAATACAGACGAGGCCGATACTCACGGTGACGTTGAAGGTGCGCCCGTTCCAGACGAAGTTCAGTTCCTCCACCGTCTGCCGCAGCCGCTCGGCCGTCGCAACGGCACGATCCGGCTCGCAGCGTTCCAGCAGCACTGCGAATTCATCGCCGCCGAGACGCGCCAGCAGATCGTCCACGCGCAAGTGCTTCTGCAGCATACCGGAGACCTGCCGCAGCAGATGATCGCCGGCGGCATGGCCGCAAGTGTCGTTGACGATCTTGAATTGATCGAGATCGAGGAACATCAGCGCATGCGGCCGCGATTCGATACCGATGCGCGGCAGCGCTTCCTCGACGCGGCGCTCGAACTCGCGGCGGTTCGCCAGCCCAGTGAGCGCATCATGCGAGGCCTGAAACGCCAGACGGGAAATGTATTCCTGCTCGCGCTCCTTCTCGATCTTCAGGGCCGTCTCGAAACGCTGGCGCTGGATCAGCAGATTGCGCGTCCGCCAGATGCCGAGCAGGATCAGCAGTGCCGCGGTCAGCCCATTGGCAATGAGCAGAATGCTTTGAATGGCGCGCGAACCGATACCGAGACGCTGCGAGAATGCGACAGCAAGCGGTGTGGTCTGTTCATTGATCTGATCGATCTGCGCCTTCAGGGCCGCTAATCGCATCGAGCCGACCCGGCCTTCGCTGACGTTTGCGTGGATCGCGTCGGCCGTATCCACCAGTTGCCTGATCACGGGATCGGTCGCACGCCAGCTCTCGATGGCGCGGGCGAGATAGACGACCTCACTGAAATTGCGGAACAGCGAGATCATGCCGGGGATGTCTGCGGCATCGTTGCCGCCTTGCAGGAATCCGTCATGGGCGGCCTGCAGGTCCGGTACCGGCCGTTCCAGCGCGTGGCGCGCGTCGAGATCACCGAGCGGCACGGCAATGCTCGCCTGATAGCGCCGGTAGTATTTGTCGTCGCCCGTCTCGGCATAGAGGCTAAGCGAATGCACCGCCTCCATTTGCCCCTTCGACCAGCGGCTCTCGCCGGTGACATAGGCGCGGACCGACGACAGGATATTGATGCTGGCGCCTGCCAAAACGGCCTGCAGCAAGACGATGGCGACGAACGGCCAGACCGAACGCAGGAGATGGGGTACGCCCCTTGGATATCTCATCTCGCTCATCGCCCACGAACCCACCACAGACGCACGTGCAACTGCGGAGTTCGGACAGCCTCTATATGCGCACCTTCTCCGCAGAATGCCGCTGCCCGTAGTGATAGCAGTCGCGACTTAACGCGCGTTTCAATTCCACACGGTCATGACGCCTCGATGAAACGCTATGAACAGGTCGTGAAGAAAGCGATCAGCGAATTTGATTGGTAGTTTCTTCCGTGGCGATGGACGGGATCGCGTCGACCTTCAGCGCTGGCTCCTCTCGCCGGACGCAGCAAGGCCCGGGTTTCGCGGGCGTCCCCCTATCGGAACCTGACCCGACCAGCTAGGTTATCGTCCCATCATACCAGCGCTCCCCACGCTCGCGGATCATTTGCATGACGACACTCCTTCTGAGCCATCCGGCATCGCTCGATCACCTCACCCCGCCCGGCCATCCTGAACGCCCCGACCGCATACGCGCAGTAGCGCAGGCACTCAGCGAAGACCGCTTCAACGCGCTGGTGCGGGGCGAAGCGCCGGAGGGCGATCTCGATGTGGTCAGCCTGTGCCACGACAATCACTACATCGACGAATTGCGTCATGTCGCACCGAGCAGCGGGCTCGTCTATCTCGACGGTGATACGTCCATGTCCCCCGGCACCTGGGAAGCCGTGATGCGCGGCGTCGGCGGCGCCGTGGCTGCGACCGACGCGGTCATGAAGGGCGAGCACAGCAATGCCTTCGTCGCGACACGCCCGCCCGGTCATCACGCAGAGCACAACAAGCCGATGGGCTTCTGCTTCTTCGATCAGGCCGCGATTGCAGCGCGGTATGCGCAACGCACCTACGGCATTACCCGCGCCGCCGTCGTGGATTTCGACGTCCACCATGGCAATGGCACGCAAGACATCTTCTGGGCCGACCCCACGGTGATGTATTGCTCGACACATCAGATGCCGCTGTTTCCCGGCACCGGTGCGTCCCAGGAGCGTGGCGAGCACGATACCGTGGTGAATGCGCCGTTGCACGACGGCGATGGCGGTGCGAAATTCCGCTCCGCTTTCGACAATCTCATCCTGCCGCAACTGCAGAAATTCGCACCCGAACTGCTCATCATCTCCGCCGGCTTCGATGCGCATCGCCGCGATCCGCTCGCGTCGCTCAACCTCGACGCTGAGGATTTCGGCTGGGTGACACGCAAGCTGATGGATCTCGCCGACAGCACCGCAGGTGGCCGCATTGTCTCGGTGCTCGAGGGTGGGTATGATCTGCAGGGCCTGAAAGAATCGGTCGCGGCCCATGTTTCTGCGCTGATGGGCGCATAGATCGCGGCGCAACAGACCCGCCACAATACGCCCTCAAACATATCTTTGACTCCGTCCTTCCAAAATGCGCACACGGGAAACCGAATGGCCGAGAACACCCACGCTGACGTCAAGAAGCTGACGTTTGAGACCGCGATCGAAGAACTGGAATCGATCGTGAAGCGCCTCGAAGACGGTAAGGTGCCGCTGGAAGAGTCGGTCGCCATCTATGAGCGCGGCGAGGCGCTGAAACGGCGCTGCGACGAATTGCTGCGTCAGGCCGAAGCGCGTGTGGACAAGATCACCACGGATTCGACTGGCAAAGCGGTCGGCACCGAGCCACTGGACGTCCAGTAGGACATCGCGCCGGGCTGAGACCTCGCACCACCCCGCGGCCGAATTAGCGCTTGGCGCATGGCGCGGCCTGTTTATAGTCCGCCGTCAGTCCGGGGAACCAGCGTGCGCGTCCAGCACCGTCATGTCATCTATGTGCAGGGATACGATCCGCGGGGCCTCTCGCAGTATTACCGCATGTTTCGGACCGAACTGCGCAAGTTCGGCCGCCTTTATGGCCTGACCACCTCGGTCAGCCGGCCAAAAGGTCATACCGACGGCGAATTCGCTCATGAATCCGCCTCCTGGCGCATCGAAACCTCCGGCGACGGCTGGCAGACCACGACCGATTACGATTTCCTGCGCTGGGAAGACATGATCCAGCGCGATCTGGCCGTGCCGATCTGGCGCACGCTCATCCACGCTATCGCCATCTATTGGGGCCTCGTCTTCTCCGGCACGATGGGCCGGTTCTGGAAGGCGCATTGGCGCTTCGCGACCTTCATCAGCTGGCCCCACTTCCTGTTGCTCAACGGAGCGATCTGGTCGGCAGGCATCGCCTGGCTTTTCGCGTTAGGGCTGCAGGCGGTTGGAATACACGGGTTTTTGGTGGGCTGCGGCGTTGCGGCGGTGTTTGTGGCCGTGCTCGGCTCGCTGCTAAAATACACCGAAAAGCACACGTATCTGCTCTATCTGATGGCCGACACCATCTTCACCTGGCAGTTCTCCCACGGCAACCGGCCGGACTGGGACGCCCGGATCGACCGTTTCGCGCAGCATCTGGTCAATGTCGCCCGGACCACCGAGGCGCAGGAGATCGTGCTGGTCGGCCACAGCTCCGGGTCGTTTCTTGGCTCCGAAATCCTCGCCCGCGCGCTGAAGCTCGATCCGGAACTTGGCAATCACGGCCCTCGTGTCGTGCTGCTGACACTCGGCGGCAACATGCCCATCGTCGGCTTCCATAGGGTCGCGCAAGGCTTTCGCGACAATTTGCGGCTGCTGGCCGTGGAGCCTGCCATCGACTGGATCGACTGCCAGTCCCGCAAGGATGTGATGAACTTCTTCCCGTTCGACCCCATCGCCGGTCACGGGATCGATGTTGGTGCAGCCCGGCGGAACCCGACCATCGTTCCCGTCCGGTTCCGCGAAATCATCCGCCCGGAACATTACAACCGGTTCCGCTGGAAGTTCTTCCGGGTGCATTTCCAGTTCGTCATGGCCAATGAGCGACCGCATGCCTACGATTTCTTCATGACCGTCTGCGGCCCTGTGCCTCTCAGAGAGCGTGTCAACCAGCCGAACACAACTTTGGCGCTAGTCAACGGCACACCTGCTACCCGCGAAATCGCATGGAAAAAGCTCGATTTAGGTCAAAACGGCCCCGTTAAGCGGGCTGCCGTGCATGCCGAACCCTCAGCCCAGCGCATCGGTTAGGCACCGTCGCGTGAATGTGCATACGGGAACCCTGCTTGCCGCGCAGGCAGGCGGCATGGTTGGCTTTGGCTATGTCTTTGGTGTAAAGGGACAGGGTCTTTGCGTAAGCGAGCGTGCCAATGCCGGTCGTTAACGTAGATAAGCGCTTCATCCATCTGGCAGAATTCTTCAGATGAAGAAGCATCCAAGCGTGCTAGATATCACACTGAAAAATCGAAGCCCATTATAAGGCTTCGAACAGGCTTCCCGGTTCTGGAGGCTGCGATAGTCCGAACTGTCTTGCGCGTCAGCGCGACGAACTCGATGCCTACGCAACCCCTGGACATGTAAAATTGGAATAGTGCCGTGAGCAATTTTAGTAAGACACCACTGCTCGATACCATCAACACACCAGAAGATCTTCGGAAGCTGAAGGTCGAGCAGATTCGCCAGGTCGCTGACGAACTCCGTCAGGAAACCATCGATGCGGTGTCGGTCACCGGCGGACATTTCGGCGCCGGTCTTGGCGTTGTCGAACTGACCACTGCCCTTCACTACGTGTTCGATACGCCGCGCGACCGCATCATCTGGGACGTCGGGCATCAGGCCTATCCGCACAAGATCCTGACCGGTCGCCGCGACCGTATCCGCACCCTGCGCACCCCCGGTGGCCTGTCGGGCTTCACCAAGCGCAGCGAGAGCGAATACGATCCGTTCGGCGCTGCGCACTCCTCAACTTCGATCTCGGCCGGCCTCGGCATGGCCGTGGCGCGCGATCTATCGGGCGGCAAGAACAACGTTATCGCCGTGATCGGTGACGGTTCGATGTCAGCGGGCATGGCTTATGAAGCCATGAACAACGCAGGCGCGATGAATTCCCGCCTGATCGTCATCCTCAACGACAACGACATGTCGATCGCTCCGCCGGTCGGCGCCATGTCGGCCTACCTGTCGCGCATGTATTCGGGCAAGACCTACCGCTCGCTGCGCGATGCCGCCAAGCAGCTCGGCAAGCATCTGCCGAAGCTGATCGCCGACCGTGCCGAGCGCGTGGAAGAATATTCCCGCGGCTTCATGGTCAATGGCGGTACGCTGTTCGAAGAACTCGGCTTCTATTATGTCGGCCCGATCGACGGTCATAACCTCGATCACCTGCTGCCCGTGCTGCAGAACGTCCGCGACATGGAGACCGGCCCGATCCTGGTTCACGTCGTCACGCAAAAGGGCAAGGGTTATGGCCCGGCCGAAGCTGCCGCCGACAAGTATCACGCCGTCGTCAAATTCGACGTCGCTACCGGCGCCCAGTCGAAGTCCAAGCCCAACGCGCCAGCCTATCAGAACGTGTTCGGCGCAAGCCTCGTCAAGGAAGCGGAAAAGGACGACAAGATCGTCGCCATCACCGCGGCCATGCCGTCGGGCACCGGCGTCGACATCTTCAACAAGGCTTTCCCGTCCCGTACGTTTGACGTCGGCATCGCCGAGCAGCATGCAGTCACGTTCGCAGCCGGCCTCGCCACCGAAGGCTACAAGCCGTTCTGCGCGATCTACTCGACCTTCCTGCAGCGTGGCTATGACCAGATCGTCCATGACGTGGCGATCCAGAACCTGCCCGTGCGTTTCGCCATCGACCGCGCTGGTCTGGTCGGCGCCGACGGCGCGACCCATGCCGGTTCGTTCGACAACGCCTATCTCGGGTGTCTGCCGAACATGGTCATCATGGCGGCGTCCGACGAAGCCGAACTGGTGCACATGGTCGCGACGCAAGTCGCCATCAATGACGCGCCGAGCGCGCTGCGCTATCCGCGCGGCGAAGGCCGCGGCGTCGAGATGCCGGAAGTCGGTATCCCGCTCGAAATCGGCAAGGGCCGCATCGTTCGCGAAGGCAGCAAGGTTGCTCTTCTGTCGTTCGGCACCCGTCTTGCGGAATGCGAGAAGGCCGCTGACGAACTCGCAGCCCACGGCCTGTCGACCACGATTGCCGATGCGCGCTTCATGAAGCCGCTCGACGTCGACATGATCATGAAGCTCGCCCGCGACCACGAGATCCTGCTGACCATCGAGGAAGGTTCGATCGGCGGCTTCGGCTCGCATGTCATGCAGCTGCTCTCCGACAACGGCATGCTCGACGGCGGTCTGCGGATGCGGTCGCTGGTTCTGCCGGACATCTTCCAGGATCACGACTCGCCGGCCGCGATGTATGCGCGCGCGGGTCTGGATTCAAAGGGCATCGTCACCAAGGTATTCGAGACCCTCGGCAAGGATTTCAAGGCCGAGACCGTCAAGCTCGCCTAAGGCTTTCGCTTGCTTTAGATCCGGTCGAACACGACGACGCGTTCAACCGGAAGAAGATATCGCAACGAGGCAATTCGGCGTGAGCAGCCGGATTGCCTCGTTCTCGTCTGAATTGGCTCGTCAATGTCGGCGCAGCTCACCATGACGACGGGGACTTCATGAATATCTATCTCGCAGGCCCCGACGTCTTTCTGCCCAATGCCGACGAGATCGGCCGGCAGAAGGTCGCGCTCTGCAAGCGCTACGGCGCACATGGGTTCTTCCCGCTCGATAACGCCATCGACCTCAGCGCCAGCGACGCCTCGCGCCAGATTTTCCACGCCAATGAAGCGATGATGAATCATTGCGACATCATCATTGCCAATCTCACTCCGTTTCGTGGGCCCAGCGCCGATGCCGGCACGGTGTTTGAACTCGGCTATATGGCCGGCCACGGCAAACTCTGCTTCGGCTATTGCAACGACCCGACGCTCTATCTCGACCGCGTCCGTCGCATGACGGAAGTCACTGATAGCGAGGGCCCTCCAGTCGATGCGAACGGGCTCAGTGTCGAGAATTTCGGTCTCGCCGACAATCTGATGATGATCCACGCGCTCGACCTCTATGGCGCTCCCATGATCGTTCCCCGCGAAGCACCTGATGATCTCTGGCAGGATCTGACGAGCTTCGAAGCCTGCCTAAAACTTGCTGCATCGTACTGACCATGACCAAATCTCCGACCACTGCTCCCGCGCTGCGCAAGCGCGCCGATACGCTTCTCGTCGACCGCGGTATCTTCGAAAGCCGTGCGCGTGCGCAGGCCGCCATCGAAGCGGGCCTCGTGAAGGCCAACGGCAAAGCTGTTGCCAAAGTGTCCGAGCCGTTGCCGCTTGACGCAGCGATCGAGGCTGAACCGGCGCATCCCTGGGTTTCGCGCGGTGGGGTCAAGCTGGCAGGTGCGCTCGAACAATATCCGATCGAGATCGAGGATCATGTCTGTCTCGACGTCGGCGCCTCCACCGGCGGCTTTACCGAAGTGCTGCTCGCCAACGGCGCCAGCATGGTATTCTCGATCGATGTCGGGCACAGCCAGTTGCATCCGTCGCTACACGGCCATCCGAAAATCATCTCGATGGAAGAGACCGATATCCGCAGCTATGAGAACAAGCGCCTGCCGGCACGCCCCGATGTCGTGGTCATCGATGTCAGCTTCATTTCATTGAAGGCGGTACTGCCTGTCGCGCTCTCGCTCGCGGCAGCGCCGATGAGCCTGTTGGCGCTGATCAAGCCGCAATTCGAGGCGGATCGAAAGCAATCCAAGCGCGGCATCATCAAGAACGCCGCGGTTCATCAGGCGATCTGCGACGACATCACCAACTTCGCGAAGACGCTCGGGTGCACCGATATCGAGGTCTTCCCGTCGTCGATCACCGGCGGTGACGGCAATATCGAATTCTTCATGGGTGCACGGCGTGGCTGAACGCCTGACCATCGATCATGTCGGCCAGCGCGGCGACGGCGTCAGCCTCGCCGAAGGCGCGCCGATCTTCGTGCCCTACACGCTTGCCGCCGAGATCGTCGACGCCGATCCCGATGACGGGCATCCGGAGCGGCGGCGGCTGTTGCAGATCGACACCGCCAGCCCCGAACGGATCGACCCGTTCTGCACCTACTTCACCCGCTGCGGCGGCTGCGCCATCCAGCACTGGCAGCCCGACCGCTATCAGGTGTGGAAGCGCCAGATCGTGGTCGACACGCTGGCGCAAGCGAAGATCGCCTGCAAGGTCGACCCGATCATCGACGCCCATGGTGCCGGCCGCCGCCGCGTGACATTACATGCCCGCCGCGGCAGCGATGGCGAATTGCGTGTCGGTTTTGCTGCTGCTGCAAGCCACGCGATCATCGCCATCGACGCATGCCCAATCCTCGATCACGCGCTGGATGGCGCGCTCGATGCCGCACGCGCGCTGGCCGAGGTGTTGAAGCCGGTCAGCAAGCCGCTGGACATTCAGGTGACGGCGGCCAGCAACGGACTCGATATCGACGTCCGCGGCACCGGCCCATTACCGACGGCCATCATCACATCGCTGTCGCGCGTCGCCGAAGCGCACAAACTGGCACGCCTCACACGGCATGGCGAACTCGTGCTGATGCGCGTGCCACCCGTCGTCACGATGGGCAACGCACAGGTTACGTTACCACCCGGCTCATTCCTACAGGCCACGGCGGCCGGTGAAGAGACATTGGCCGCGCTTGTGCTCCAGCTCTGCAAAGGCGCGAAAAACATCGCCGATCTGTTCTGCGGTATCGGTCCCTTTGCGCTCCGGCTGGCAGCCAAATCCAAGGTCACCGCGCTCGACAGCGACAGTGGCGCGATCACATCATTGCAGCAGGCGATCAAGGACACGAAAGGCCTGAAGCCAATCAAGGCCGAGATGCGCGACCTGTTTCGCCGCCCGCTGGTGCCGCAGGAATTGCGCGACTTCGACGCCGTCGTGTTCGATCCGCCGCGGCAGGGCGCACAGGCACAGGTCGAGCGACTCGCGGCAAGCAAGATCCCCGTCGTCGTCGCCGTGTCATGCAACGTCCAGACCTTCGCACGCGACGCAAAAATCCTGATCGATGGCGGTTATAAAATCGACGGCGTTACGCCTGTCGACCAGTTCCGCCATACGCCACATATCGAATTGGTGGCCCGCTTCAAACGCTAGTTGTCTTTTCGCCGAGCTTACGGTGGAGTGCATCCACGCTGCCGCGCAAGTGCAGCATGGAGGCGACGTGACACCCATTGAGTCCCACATTCTGCCGGCCGGAATTCGCTCGCGCTTCGTCGAGGACATCAACGGCTTGCGCGTCCATGTGTTGGAGGCCGGCTTCGAAACCAAAGGCCGGCCTTGCATCCTGCTGGTGCACGGCTTTCCCGAACTGGCCTTCAGCTGGCGCAAGGTGATGCCGCAGCTCGCCGCTGCGGGCTATCATGTGATCGCGCCGGATCAGCGCGGTTATGGCCGCACCACCGGATGGAGCGCCGACTATGATGGCGATCTGCGTCCCTTCAACCTGCTCAACCTCGTGCGCGATGCGGTCGGACTGGTCGCCGCCTTTGGCTATCGCCATGTCGATGCGGTGGTCGGACACGACTACGGCAGCTCGGTCGCAGCCTGGTGTGCGCTGGTACGACCGGATGTCTTCCGATCCGTTGCGCTGATGAGCGCGCCCTTCGGCGGTCCTCCGCCGCTGCCGTTCGGCACCGCCGACCAGCCGGCACCACCCAAAGCCGAAGACCCCGTCCATCAGGACCTCGCCGCATTGCCGCGGCCACGCATTCACTATCAATGGTATTATGCCACACGCGACGCCAACGCCCACATGCAGCATGCGCCACAAGGCGTGCATGATTTCCTGCGCGCCTATTATCATCACAAGAGCGCGGACTGGCCCGGCAACACGCCCACTCCATTGCAGGGCTGGACGGCAAGCGAACTCGCGAAACTCCCGACCTATTATGTGATGGACCGTGACCAGACCATGGCCGAGACCGTCGCTGCAGAAATGCCGACGCCCGAACAGATCGCCGCGTGCACGTGGCTGCCGGACAATGAGCTGGCCTTCTATGCCGGCGAATATGCCCGCACCGGGTTCCAGGGTGGATTGCAATGGTATCGTTGCAATACGACCGGCGCGTTCAGTGCAGATTACGAGACATTTGCCGGGCGCACCATCGACGTACCCTCTACATTCATCTCCGGCAAACAGGACTGGGGCATCTATCAACGCCCGGGCGCCATCGAGGCGATGCAGACCAGCGCCTGCACCGACATGCGCGCGGTTCACCTCATCGACGGCGCAGGCCATTGGGTACAGCAGGAACAGCCGGATGAGGTCAGCCGCTTGCTGCTCGCATTCCTGAAAAATGCACATGCCCAATCGGATTGACCGACGTAGATGGCCGTATTAAATTTCCGCGTATGAAGATGATGATCATCACGGCGTTCTTCCAAATCTGACCGGGCCTTCGGCCCCGCGGATTTGAACGCCATGCGCTCAAACCGAATTACATGATGCGCGCCTGCACAGCGGGAACGCATCCGGTTTGCCTGATCATTGAAAGTCTTCTCATATGCCTGACAACAATATCTCCACGCGCGCCCTCAGCGAGGCGCAGCTGACGCAGTTCGTCCATGACGGTTTCGTCAGGATCGATCGCGCTTTCCCGCGCGACCTCGCAGAGGCCGGCCGCCTTATCCTGTGGCGTGACACCGGTTGCGATCCGAGTGACAGCAGCACATGGACGGAACCGGTGATCCGGCTCGGCGATTATTCACAGCTGCCCTTCGCAGCAGCAGCGAATACGCCGGTGCTGCATCGCGCCTTCGATGAGCTGGTCGGAATTGGCCGCTGGCTGCCACGTGGCAGTCTTGGCACCTTCCCGGTACGGTTCCCCTCGCCTGAGAATCCCAACGATGCCGGCTGGCACATCGATGTGTCATTCGGTCACGAGAACCCGGACTTCATGTCGTGGCGCGCCAACATCGTCTCAAAGGGACGCGCGCTGCTGATGCTGTTCCTGTTCTCGGATGTCGGCACAGACGATGCACCGACGCGAATTCGCGCAGGATCGCATCTGGATATCGCACGGCAACTTGCTCCGCACGGCAATGCAGGCCTGTCGCTCGGCGAACTTGCCGCCGACGGCTTTGCCGGTAGCGCGCATCTGCCAGAATTGCTCGCATTGGGAGAGGCTGGCACGGTCTATCTATGCCACCCGTTCTTGGTCCATGCAGCGCAGCCACATCGCGGCACGGCGCCGCGCTTCATGGCACAGCCACCGCTATTGCCACGCGGCGATCTCTTGCTTCACCGCGATGACAAAGCGTATTCGCCGGTCGAGCAAGCGATCAGGCTGGCACTTGCCGACTAGGAAAAATGGCTTCGGCGGCACGCGCCGCTGAAGCCAACATCAATTATGCCAGAACCAGCCGCGTCGTCTCATCCATGCTCACATCGCGGTCGCCCAGCAAATGCGCGACTATCTGCTTCTGGGCCTCGGTTTCCACCAGCGCAAACGGATCGGGCGCCATCAGGCGATGATCGATGACGAGGCGCGACAGCAGCAGGCGCCGCGCATCGCCGCGTCGTGTATGGATGCGATGTGCTTCCCAGGTTAGCGCGATGGCGCTGGCTGCATGATATAGCGAACTGGTCGCGCGGCGGGCATCGCCTTCGTTGTCCGAGCGCGCCGCCACCTCGCGCGCGAAACCGATGGCCTTGTCCGCGAGACCACGCAGTCGATCGCGCCAGGCCTGCGGCACGCTGGGTGAATCATCGAGCCGCGCATGAAGATCCGCGGCAAGCGCGGCTTCCGCGCCGTGCCGCCCAACCGCGCGCGTCAGCGCGTCCAGCGCGACGATATTGCCGGTGCCTTCCCAGATCGACCCGAGATGCGCATCGCGCAGCAGCCGTGCGGTAGCGAATTCCTCGATGTAGCCGACACCGCCGCGCATCTCCATCGCGTCACCGCAGACCTTGCGCGCATCGCGGGTGGCGCGGAATTTCAGCGTCGGCGTCAGGATACGCAGTAATGCTGCAGCGTCCTGGCTGTCGGCCTCGGCACGGTCCAACGCATCCGCGGTGAGGAAACTCATCGACAGCGCTTGCTCGGTCGCCAGCATGATCTTCATCAATTGCCGCCGGGCCAGTGGCATGTCGATGATGCGTTGACCGAACACGACGCGGCCGCGCGCCACCGCCATGGCATCGTGATAGGCGCGGCGCATCAGCGAGGTCGACTTCACGCCATTCGAGAGACGCGACGAGTTCACCATCTCGGCCATCTGCACGAAACCGTGATCGAGCTTGCCTACTGAATAAGCGATGGCGCCTTCGAGCTTGATCTCGCCTGAAGCCATCGAACGCGTGCCTAATTTGTCCTTCAGACGCACGATCCGGTAGTGGTTGGGCGTACCATCATCGAGCGTGCGCGGCATCAGAAACAGGCCGACGCCCTTGGTGCCGCCGACCGCGCCTTCCGGCCGCGCGAGCAACATCACCATCTTCGCATCGGCATTGGAGCAGAACCACTTCTCGCCATACAACCGCCAGTGATCGCCTTCCTGCACGGCACGAGTGGTCAGCTTGCCGACGTCCGAGCCACCTTCTTTCTCCGTCATGAACTGGCCGCCCTGCGTCAGCTTGCTCATGTCGGTCTGCGTCAGCCCGTCGAGATATTTTACCTTCAGTGCGTCATCGCCATAGTTCGACAGCAACTTCGCCGCCCCATCGGTGACGTTGATCGGGCAGCCCATGCCGAATTCGGCTTGATTGAACAAAAACGTAAACGCGTGCTTGGCTGTAACCGGATAAGTCGAGGGCCAGCCCATGATGCCCTTGCGATGCGACATCGCGTGAATGCCGAATTCGCCGAAGGCCGCATTCTCCAGTTCGCGATAGGCTGGATGATATTCGACCCACTGTACATCCTGGCCGAACTTGTCCCGCTGATGCAGCACGGGGCCATGCTTGTCGGCCATTCGTCCGGCTTCATCGAGGGGACCTCCGACGAGCCCACCCAGCCGATCGAGATGCGGTTCGATATGGTTGAACAGGTCCTCAGGCAGATGAATGCGGAGCAGATCAGCCAGCGCCGGATCGGCGCGATAGAAATTCATGCCGGAGGTATCGGGCGCGATCAGATTGGCGGCAATCGGGGCATGGGCGTTCATGACGGCCTCTTGTGTTTGGCAGTTGCGTTTCCATCTTCATCATGCGCCCGCTCAGTCCGCGAATAAAGCGCCCAGCCGGAGATTTGATCCATGGAAATTCCGCACTACGAAACCGCTTTGATCGTCGGCGTCGGTGAGGGCATCAGCGCATCGCTGGCGAGGCTTTTATCCAAGCAAGGTATCCGCGTCGCACTCGCAGCGCGCAATCCCGGCAAGCTGGATGCGCTGTGCCAGGAAACCGGCGCCAAGGCCTTTGCCTGCGATGCGACCCAGGCCGACGACGTCGCCAAACTCTTTAAGGATGTCGAACGCGATCTCGGTGCGCCCGACATCGTGGTCTACAACGCCAGCCAGCGCGCGCGCGGCGCTTTCGTCGAACTCGCGCCCGCCGACGTTGCGCAAGCAATTGCCGTCAGCGCCTTCGGCGGATTTCTGGTCGCGCAACAGGCGTTGCAGCGCATGTTGCCGAACAAGCACGGCGCCATCCTGTTCACTGGCGCCTCGGCGAGCATCAAGGGCTTCGCGCAATCGGCCCCCTTCGCCATGGGCAAGTTCGCGCTACGCGGTATGGCGCAATCGCTGGCCCGCGAATTCGCACCGCAAGGTATTCACATCGCCCACTTTGTCATCGATGGCGGTATTCGCAGCTCCGTGCGCGTCGAGCCCGCCGACAGACCTGACTCAATGCTCGATCCCGATGCTATCGCCGCAAACTACTGGAACGTGCTACAGCAGCCCCGCAGCGCCTGGAGTTCGGAGCTGGAAATCCGGCCATGGGTCGAGAAATTCTGACGCGAAAGCGGGGCGAGGCGTATGAGTAAAGTCGTAGAGGTCATCGACACCGGCACCAGCGAACTGTTGTGTGAAATCCGCGAGCGTGTTGCCGTGATCACGCTGAACCGGCCGGAAGCGCGCAATTCGCTTTCCGATCATCTGACGCCCGCATTGCGCACGATGATCCGCACCTGCGGCGAAAACCCCGATGTCGGCGCGTTGCTGATTACCGGCGCGGGCACGGCCTTCTGCTCCGGCGGAGACGTCAAGGGCATGGGCGCCAATCGCAAACAGGCCGTGCTGGAGATGTCGTTCGACGAGCGCGTCGCAGATCTGCAGGAGCGTCAGCGCCTGCTGACCGGCGCTTTGGTCGCCGTGCGCAAGCCGACCATTGCCGCGCTGCCCGGCCCCGCTGCCGGCGCTGGTCTTGCCATCGCCATGGCCTGCGATATCCGCATCGCCGCCCAATCGGCTTTCGTCTCGACTGGCTATCTGCGCGTCGGTCTCAGCGGCGATTACGGCATCGCCTGGCTGCTGACGCGCCTCGTCGGCACGGCCCGTGCGCGCGAGCTGATGTTCACCGCCGAAAAAGTCGAGGCCAACCGCGCCGAAGCCATCGGGCTGTTCAACCGCGTGGTGCCCGACGACAGGCTGCAGGACGAGGCTTTCATACTGGCACGCGGCATGGCGCAAGGGCCGACGCTGGCGCTGCGCTATATGAAGGACAATCTCGACGAAGCACTCGCCTTCGATTTCGCGACAGCGCGGGACCATGAGGCGGAGCGCCTGATCCGCACCACCATGACGGCGGATCATCGCGAAGCAGTGCAGGCCTTCATCGAGAAGCGCAAGCCGAACTTCACGGGCAACTGAAGCGGATCAGGCCTTCGGCTTCACAGGATTTGGAGCCTTGGCAAAATCGACAAAGACCCGCAATGCCGCCGGCAGTTGTCGGCGGCTCGGATAATACATGAAGAAGCCGGGATAGGCCGGGCACCAGTCAGCGAGGACTCGAACAAGCTTTCGCTTGGCAATCAATTCGTCGACCTGCCCTTCGAATACGTAAGCCAGCCCGGCTCCGTCCAGCGCGGCGTCCACCATCAGGTCCTGATCGTTCAGGGTGAGCGCACCCGCGACGTCGATCTCGACCTCGATGCCGCCGCGCTCGAATTCCCAACGATAGAGCGCACCGCCCCAGAATCGATAGCGGATACATGGCAGGTCTTTCAGCTCGTACGGCGTCTGCGGCGGCTTGTGCAGCTTGAAGAAGCCGGGTGACGCAACGACGGCCGATCGTTGCCGTGGACCGATCGGTACCGCGATCATGTCCGCTGCAACGGTTTCACCGAAACGGATGCCTGCATCGAAGCCGGCAGAGACCATGTCGACAAGACCGTCATTCACGGCAATCTCGACATTGATCTCCGGATAGACTTTCAGGAATCGTGTGACGATCGGCAGCAGCACGAGTTGTGCGGATTGCCGGGCAGTATTGAAGCGCAACGTCCCCGCCGGCTTGCCACGAAAATGATTGAGATCTTCCAGCGCGTCATCGATGTCCTGAAACGCCGGACTGACCCGCGCGAACAGCCGCTCGCCCGCCTCCGTCAGCGCGACGCTGCGGGTGGTGCGATTGACCAGACGGACATCAAGACGCTCCTCAATGCCGCGCAAGGCGTGGCTCAGCGCGGAGGCAGACACGCCAAGCTCAACGGCGGCATTGCGAAAGCTGCGATGGCGGGCAATCGCGAGAAAGGTGGCGAGGTCGGCCGGGCCGATCAGGCTCATTGTTGAATCCAGCTCATGAACACATGGAATAAATAGAGGATTATTTCAGTTCTAGCGAGCCGCTAGTTTCCTCCCATCAGCCCGGCACTGACGCGGGGCCATTACCAAAGGGAGACCACCATGCGTGTCTGGTTCATTACAGGAGCATCCCGCGGTTTCGGCGCCCTCATTGCGGCGGAGGCCTTGGCCCAGGGCGATGCCGTCGCTGCAACGGCCCGCGACCCCAAAGCCGTCACCGCACGTCTCGGCACCCATGAGCGCCTGCTGGCGACGCGGCTCGATGTCACCAGCGAGACCGAGGCCCATGAGGCCGCAGGTCAGGCCGTGAAGAAATTCGGCCGCATCGATGTGCTGATCAACAATGCCGGCTATGGCCTGCTCGGCGCGATCGAGGAAGCCAGTGCCAAGGAAGTCGAACGCCTCTATGCCACCAACGTATTCGGCCTGCTCGGCGTTACCCGCGCGGTACTGCCGCATATGCGCCGGCAGGGCTCGGGTCACGTCATGAACATTTCATCCGTCGGCGGATATGCGGGCTTTCCGGGCTGGGGCGTCTATGGCTCGACCAAGTTCGCGGTCGAAGGCATCAGTGAAGCGCTGGCCGCCGAAGTCGCGCCGCTCGGCATCCATGTGACGGTGGTCGAGCCCGGCTTCTTCCGCACCGACTTTCTGGACGACAATTCTCTGGTACGCACGACACTGGAGATCGGCGACTATCACGCCACCGTCGGCGAGACTCGCGGCCATGCCGCCGACGCCAATCATGCGCAGCCCGGCGATCCCAGCAAGCTGGCAAAGGCCTTCATGCAGCTCGCGGCTGCCAAGACCCCTCCGACCCGTCTGCCGCTCGGCAGCGACACGGTTGCGCGGATTGAGAGCAAGCACGCTTTTGTCGAAAAGGAACTGGCTGCATGGCGCGACGTGGCCAGATCGACAGACTTCGTGACACCGAGCGCCTGAACGCCTGACTTCAAGACACGACGTTGCGACGAAGCAATCCAGAGCTAGAGAGGGAATTGGATCGCTTCGTCGCGTCGCTCCTTGCCAGAACGTGGCGACTATTGCCGTGCTCAGGCAAGTATCGGCTGCAGAGGCTGCGCTGCGAGGCGCCAGACCGCACAGGGATTTCCCGCTGGCACCGCATCGATCTGCTTTTCAAATCGCACTTGCTTCCAGTCGCCCGGCGTCGGCGCGAATATGAAGCCGGCCTTGCGGGCCAGTGCGAGCATTGCCTCGTTGGAGCGCAATGTATCACCGTAGAGATGTTCGGCGCCCAGCGCCGCAGCACGACATTCCAGGTTGGACAGGAGCGCCGCGCCGATGCCCTGCCCTTGCATGGAATCGGCAACGGACAGGCCCAGTTCGAAACGGGATGTCACTTCATCGAGCGCGTAGCGTGCTTCGCCGACAATGGCCTCCGAGCCATTGCTCCAAATTGTCGCGATGACCGAGAAGCTGTCGGCCTCGCCGATATGGATGAACTTGTCGAGCTGCCCCGCCGGCAATTCGCTGGCGGCGCCCATCAGGCGGTTGTAGCGCGACCGCACCGACAGGCCACGAAAATAGGCCTGCAGCGCGTCCGCATCGTGAAGTTCTACAAACCGAACCGTCACCGCAGCACCGCTGCGTGACAACACCACATCGGAATACTGACCGAGGTCATCGAGGTTGAGATGTTGCATGACAGTCACTCCTTGACGATCGGATCGCCCTTACGCGCGCCAGAAAGGCTTGCTGGCCTCGGCCATCACGTCGCCCACTGACAGGCCGGCGTCATGGATGTCGCGCTCGCTCCAATGCGCGAGTTCGCCGCGCTGATGAGCTCGTTCCCGCCACGTATGAACGGTTTCCACGACCGTCGCGACGACGCCAGAGGCATGATGATTTGTCATCGATTCATGGGTGCAAGTAGACATTTTGCTCTCCTGAAGCTAAATTTATACAGCCAATATTTGCTTCATTCTCCAATCGCACAAACGACATTGTGCACCGCATCACATGAGAGAAATTCATGTATAACTGAGAGCTGGATAACCAAGGGAGAGCATCAATGAGCGCCCGATTGCCGTCACTCAACGGGCTCCGCGCTTTCGAGGCTGCGGCGCGGCTTCTGAGCTTCACCAATGCGGCGAACGAGCTGAGCGTCACGCAGACGGCGATCAGCCATCAGATCAAGCGGCTGGAAGAAGAACTCGGCCTCAAACTGTTCATTCGGCAGAACCGCGCTTTGGCGCTGACGCCGCAGGGCCGCGACTATCTGCCGGGCGTGCGGGCAGCGTTCAACGACCTGCGTCTCGCGACCGACCGGCTAAAGCGCCGGGACAACGATCATGTGCTGACGGTGAGCACGCTGGCCTCAATGGCCTCGAAATGGCTCCTGCCACGCATCTCAGCATTCCAGAAAGCCCATCCCGATATCGATGTCCGCATCACCACATCGACGAGCATGGTCGATTTCAAGAGCGGCGATGTCGATGCCGCGATCCGCTACGGCCGCGGCCAATGGCCGGGCCTGCGCGCCGATTGGCTGACGGCAGACGATCTGTTTCCGGTCTGCAGCCCGGCGCTGCTCACCGGCAAGAAGGCCCTGCTGAAGCCGCAGGATCTCGCAAGCTATACGCTACTACATTCGAGCGGTGGCTATGACGATGACTGGCGGCTCTGGCTCACCGCGGCAGGATTGCCGACCGATATTTCAAAGCAACCGGGCCTGACCTTCGACATGATTTTCATGACGTTGCAGGCGGCGATCGACGGCCTCGGCGTCGCCATCGGCCGCACCACCTATGTGGAGGGCGATCTTGCCAAGGGCCGGCTGGTGGTGCCCTTCGACATGCGCATGCCCGCCGATGCCGGCTTCTACCTGGTGTCCCCCGAAGCCTCGTCGGATTCGCGGAAACTGAAGGCTTTTCGCGACTGGCTGCTCTCCCAGGCTCCCCCAAGAGGTTGATCCGCCTACGCGTTTTGGGTTGGACGGTCGCGCTTGATGTGGCAGATTGTCGCATAACGGCAGCCCAACTGCCCGGCCGCGCGCTTCGCCGGTCGTCCGTGACCGGGAGAGAACGATGACGGCATCCAACACGACACTTGCCCAGCCTGCCGAGCTCAAGTCGCGTCTCGGCGCCATCCTGCGCTCGACGTCGGGCAATTTCCTCGAACAGTTCGATTTCTTCCTGTTCGGCTTCTACGCCACCGCGATCTCCAAGGCATTCTTCCCGCCCGGTAACGACACCAACGCGCTGCTGCTGACCTTCACCACCTTCTGGCTCGGCGCCTTGATGCGCCCGCTCGGCGCGATCTTCCTCGGCGCCTATATCGATCGCATCGGCCGTCGCAAGGGCCTGATCGTGACGCTGGCGATCATGGCGCTCGGCACCGTCTTCATCGCGGTGTGCCCAACCTATGCCTCGATCGGCATCGCCGCGCCGATCATCGTGCTGATCGGCCGGTTGCTGCAGGGCTTCTCTGCCGGTGTCGAGCTCGGCGGCGTCTCGGTCTATCTGTTTGAAATTTCGACGCCCGGCAATCGCGGCTTCTACACGTCGTTCCAGTCGGCGAGCCAGCAGGTCGCTATCTTCGTCGCTGCGCTGCTCGGCTTCTTCCTGAGCGAGGTCATGCCCGCCGATCAGGTCGCGGCTTGGGGCTGGCGCATTCCGTTCTTTGTCGGCTGCCTGATCGTGCCGTTCATCTTTGTGCTGCGCCGCTCACTGGAAGAGACCCCGGCATTCCTGGCCATGAAGAAGCATCCGACGGCGTCGGAGATCTTCGCGTCGGCTGCGGTGAACTGGAAGATCATCGTGCTCGGCATGTTCCTCGCCGCGATGACCACCGTGACCTTCTACTTCGTCACCGTGTACACGCCGACCTTCGGCAAGAACGTGCTGAAGCTCTCGACGCAGGACAGCCTGCTGGTGACGCTCGCGGTGGCCGTCACCAACTTCATCTGGAATCCGGTCGGCGGAGCACTGTCCGATCGCATCGGGCGCAGGCCCGTATTGTTGGCGATCTCGGGCCTCGCGCTTGTGACGGCCTATCCCGCTTTGCTCTGGCTCACCGCGAATCCGACATTCGGCAAGATGCTCGCCGTGGAAATGTTGTTCTCGTTTTACTTCGGCATGTACAGCGGAACGATGCTGGGCGCTCTGGTCGAGATCGTTCCGGCGCATGTGCGCACGACCTGCTTCTCGCTGGCCTTCGCCCTCGCCGCGGCTTTGTTCGGCACCTTCACGCCGCTCGCCTCGACATGGCTGATCGAACACACCGCGGACCGCGCCTCCCCCGGCTTCTGGCTGATGTTCGCGGCAGCGAGCGGCTTCCTGGCAACGCTGGCGATCTATCGTGGCGGCGGCCAGACCGTGGAAGCGCCCAAGCCTGTTCCCGCCTAGGCTGCAGCATCGACATCAAGGCATCACGTGTTCGCGAGCAGATTGCCATCCGAAACATGCTAGAAGTCTGGCCTGTTTCGGATGGAGCTTGCGATGAATCGGACGACACTGGCCGCGGTTATCACTCTTCTCACGCTGACGCCTGCGCTCGCGCAGCAGGCATCTCCGCCGTCGGCACCGCCGCCGCCCGACTTCTCCAAGGTCGAGATCAAGACCACAGACCTCGGCGACGGCGTCTACATGCTCGAAGGCCAGGGCGGCAACATGACGCTGGCGACGGCCAAGTCGGGCGCCATTCTCGTTGACAGTCAGTTTGCGCCGCTGCACGACAAGATCAAGGCGGCCATCACTGCGGTGACGCCGCAGCCGGTGAAGTATCTGGTCAACACGCATTTCCACGGCGACCACACCGGCGGCAATGAAGCCTTCGCCAACGAGGGCACGACGATCGTCGCTCACATCAAGGTCCGGACAAAGCTGAAAAAAGGCTCCGCCAATTTCCTGACCGGCGCGCAGAACCCGCCGGCACCGAAAGCCGCCAGGCCGGTGACGACCTATACCAATCAGCTCAAGCTCAGTCTGCGCGGTCGCATCGCCGAACTGCGCCACCCCGATAACGCCCATACCGACGGCGACACCTATGTCTACTTCAAGAGCGCCAATGTCATTGCAACCGGCGACACATTCACCAATGGACGCTATCCTAATATCGACACCCTCAACGGCGGCAACATCAAGGGCATGATCGCCGCGACCGATGCCTATCTGAAGCTGGCCAACGACAGTACCAAGATCGTTCCAGGTCATGGCCCTCTGGCGAACAAGGCTGCGCTGGTCGGGTACCGCGCCATGCTGGTGACAGCCCGCGATCGCATGACCACGCTGATCAAGGAGGGCAAGACCGAGGACGACGTCCTGGCGGCCAAGCCCTTCGCCGATCTCGATGCGAAGTGGGCGCCGAACGAGACGGCCAGCAAGAACTTCATTCGCGCGGTTTATACGTCGCTGGCGAAAAAGCCTTGGATCAAACCGTGGGGCAAGAAATCATGAGAGATCTCGTCCTCCTCGCCGAGAAGATCGCCATCGAGCTGATCGCGCGCAAGCAGACCATCGGCGTCGCAGAATCCTCCACCGGCGGATTGATCTCCGCCGCACTGCTGGCCGTGCCTGGCGCCTCCGCCTATTTCATCGGCGGTGGTGTGATCTATACGCGCGATGCGCGGCGCGTGTTGATGGATATTTCCGATGACGCGTTTCGGATACCGGGCATGCGCTCGTCTTCAGAGCCCTACGCACAACTGCTAGCAACGCAGATCCGCACCCGCCTCGGCTGCGACTGGGGACTGTCGGAGACCGGAGCCACCGGCCCCTCCGGCAATCGCTATGGCGACGCCGCCGGCCATAGCTGCATGGCCGTCGCCGGCCCTCGGAACGAGGTCATGACGCTGGAGACCGGCAGTAATGACCGGTCTGGCAACATGCACAGTTTCGCGCAGACGGCATTGACGTTTCTGCTGAAGAATTTGGCGGGGTAGGAAGGCGTCAGGCCGGCACTGCCGCTGCCGCCTGCTCCGCCAGAATACACCGCACTACGCGATTGTCCGCGAGTTCGACATTCGGCGGCGGCGCTTCGACACAGCGCGGCTGGGCGAATTTACAGCGTGGCGCGAAGGAGCAGTTCACCGGCGGCTTGTCCAGCGACGGTGGCGTGCCCGGAATGGTCTCCAGCCGCGCGCCGCGCTTGGCGCCATGCACCGTGGAGGCCAGCAGCCCCTGCGGATAGGGATGCACGGCCGAGCGCACGATCTGGCTCAGCGTGCCCTGTTCGACGATCTGGCCGGCATACATCACCGCGACACGGTCGCAGATCTCGATGGCCACGCCGATATCATGCGTCACGAAGATGATCGACATGCCGAATTCGCGCTGCAGCTCGCGCAGCAACAGCAGTATCTGGATCTGCACGGTGGCATCGAGCGCGGTGGTCGGCTCGTCCGCGAGCAGGATCTTCGGCTTGCAGGCCAGCGCCAGCGCGATCATCGCACGCTGCCGCATGCCGCCGGACATTTCATGCGGATAGGCATCGAGGCGACGCTTCGCAGAGGGAATGCGCACGACCTCGAGCATTTCGAGCGCGCGCTTCACACCCTCGGCCTGGGTCTTGCCCTCGTGGCGCATCACGCTTTCCGCGATCTGCTGACCGATCGTATAAACGGGATCCAGCGCCAGCGCCGGTTCCTGGAAGATCATCGACACCGTCTGGCCGCGAAAGGCCGAGAGCTCGTCGTCGTCGAGCGCCAGCACGTCCTTGCCGAGCACATTCACCGTGCCGGTGATCTGCGTGCGCTTCTTCGGCAACAGCCGCATCAGCGCGCGCAAGGTGACGCTCTTGCCCGAACCGGACTCGCCGAGCAGGCCGAGCACCTCGCCCTCACCGAGCGTCAGGTTGAGATCATTCACCGCATAGACGGTGCGCTCGCCGCCGAACCGGACGTTGAGATTGCGAACGTCGACAAGATTGCTCATGCCAACTCCGGGCACTGTTTGTGGAAGTCGGTCGCGCGCTGGAAGGCCGCGCCAATGGTCAGCAACGTCGTTTCATCGAACGGCCGACCGATCAGCTGCATGCCCACCGGCAGCTTGGACTTGGTGAAGCCGGCCGGAATCGAGAGACCGGGCAGACCGAGATAGTTGATCGGGCGCGTGAAGCGCGTCAACCGCTGGATCATTGCTTCGGCACCCGAGCTATTGCCGACATCGGTCTCCGCAATGGTCGGCGCCGCGCCGGGCGAAACCGGTGCGAGGACGGCATCAGTGCCGGTCACGGCGGCCAGATAGGCCGCAAGCGCCGGGCCGCGCCAGCGCAGCGCCTCGATATAGGACACGCCGGTGATCGCGAGGCCGTTTTGCAAACGCATCAGCACCTGCGCGCCGTAATCCTGTGGACGCTCGATCATCCAGCGCTTGTGCATTGCTGCGGCTTCCGTCGCGAGCACGAACTGACAGGCCGCCGTGAGCTGGCCCTGATTGGGCAAATCGACCTCAACGATCTTGACGCCATCGTCTTTCAGCGTCGCGATGGTGTTCTGCAGAATGGCAGCAGTATCGATGTCCAGATCATCGACATAGAACGCTTTGGGAATGCCGACGGTCATGCCTTTGGCGGACGCGCGTGTCGCCACCATGTAGTCCGGCACAGGGAGCGTGCTACAGGTCGGATCGAGCGGATCGGCACCGGCCATCAGACCCGTCAGCAGCGCGCAATCCTCGACGGTACGCGCCAGCGGGCCGACCGTATCCAGCGATTGCGACAGCGGCATCGCCCCGGCGCGACTCACCAGACCGACGGTCGTCTTCAAACCGGAGACGCCGCAGAAATGCGCCGGCAGGCGGATCGATCCGCCGGTGTCGGAACCCAACGCCGCGAACGTGAGACGCGCCGCAACGGCAGAGCCAGAACCCGACGACGAACCGCCGGTGACGTGATCGACGTGCCAGGGATTATGCACGGCGCCGTAATGCACGTTGTGGCCGAGCGGGCCGTAGGCGAACTCCACCATCTGCAACGAACCGAGCCGCACCGTGCCGGCATCCTTCAGGCGTTGCAGTGACGTTGCCGTCGTGGTGGCAACCCAGTCGCGGCGAATATGCGAGCCGCATGTCACGACGTGTCCCTCGTCGTAATACATGTCCTTGTGCGCCAGCGGCACGCCATGCAGTGCGCCGCGGCTCTGCCCCCTGGCAAGCGCGGCGTCGGCCGCGGCCGCCGCCGCTAGCGCTGCATCGGCCTCGATCGACATATAGGCGTTGAGGCTCGGCTGAGACTTCGCAGCGCGATCGAGGCACGACTGCGTGACTTCGCGTGACGAAATCTTCTTCGTGGCGATCGCGTCAACGACTTCCGTCAGCGACAGCAATGCGGGTTCGGTAACACTCATTTGGCAGCCTTCGTATTCTGAACAGCGAGGAAGGTCGCAGGCTCGAGATCGAACGGCAGGGTGCCGGCCACGGCCGCGAATCCTTCGAAGGCCGGACCGATCGAATTGGCGATGCGCTCCGCAACCTCATCAGAGGCGGGAAGACCGCTGACCTCGGTCAGCGCCTTGATCTGCTTGGCAGTCGGTTTGGTCATCTCAATGCGCTCCTGCAGCAGGTGCTTTGCTGTGTCCCGAACCCGGGATCGCCATGTAACAGGCAGCCTGATGGCCGGTCACAGTGATTTCAGTCAATTTCGGCGTCGCCTCCCCGCACATCGCTTCGGCAAAGGGGCAGCGTGTGTGGAAACGGCAGCCGGACGGTGGATCGATCGGGTTCGGCGGATCGCCGGTGATCGGCGGCGTTTCCGTCCGCTTGTCGGGGTCGGACGACGGCATCGCGGCCAGCAACGCGCGCGTGTACGGATGCGCCGGCCCGTCCCAGACCTCGTCCACCGGACCGAGCTCGACAACCTCGCCGAGATACATCACCAGCACGCGGTCGGAGATATAGCGCACTACGTTGAGGTCGTGGCTGATGAACAGATAGGTCAGGCCAAATTCGCGCTTGAGATCGACCAGCAGGTTGAGCACCTGTGCCTCGACCGACTTGTCGAGCGCCGAGACAGCTTCGTCGAGAATGACGAGCCGCGGCGACAGCGCTAGCGCACGCGCGATGTTGACGCGCTGACGCTGGCCGCCGGAGACTTCATGCGGATAGCGATTGGCGAAAGTCTCAGGTCGCAGGCCGACCTTGCCGAGCAACTCACGCGCCAGCAGCCGCGCGGCCTTGTCGGCCATGCCGTGGACCTTTGGTCCGAACGCGATCGATTCCTCGATGGTGAGGCGCGGATTGAGCGACGCATAGCTGTCCTGAAACACCATCTGCATGCCGCGGCGCAGCTCGCGCAGCGAGAGCTCGCGTCCGACGGTACGGCCGTCATAGATGATGTCGCCGGAATTGCGCGGCATCAGATGCATCAGCAACCGCGCGGTCGTCGACTTGCCGCAACCGGACTCGCCGACGATGCCGACGGTCTCGCCCTTGGAAATCGTGAACGACACATCATCCACGGCGCGCACGGTCTTGCTTGGCGCGAACAGTCCGCCGCGCACCGGAAAATGCTTGGTCAGGCTGACCACCTGCAACAGCGGCTGTGCAATACCGCCAATGTCTTCCAGCGGCTCCAGCTTGTCGATTTCTTCTACGGTATCACTCATGCCATCAGTTCCGGATATCCATGGCACTACGCATGCCGTCGCTCAAAAGATTGAAACAGATCGACACTGCGAAGATCATTGCACCGGGGAGTGCTGCCACCCATGGATTGACGTAGATCGCCGTGCGCAGCGTGTTCAGCATCAGGCCCCATTCCGGCTCCGGTGGCTTGGTGCCGAGACCGAGAAACGACAGGCCTGCGGCAAGGATCATCGATACCGAGATCAGGCCCGTCGCATAGACGAAGATCGAGCCCAGCACATTGCCGAGCATGTGCACGCGCATGATCGTGAAGGCGCTCGCGCCCGACGCACGCGCGGCTTCCACATAATCCATGTTGCGCACGCCCGTGGTGACGCTCTCGGCGACGCGCGTGATCTGCGGCACGAAGACGATCGTCAGCGACACAATCGAGTTCAGAATGCCCGCGCCCAGCGCGCCGGAAATTGCAATGGCCAGCAGGACCGAGGGGAACGCATAGAACACGTCGACGGTGCGCATGATCGCGGTATTGAGCTTGCCGCCGACATAGCCCGCGACGAGTCCGAGCGACGTACCGATGACGAAAGCGAGGATCACTGGCAGAATGCCGATCAGCAGCGACAGCCGCCCACCATAGATCAGGCGCGCGAGCATGTCGCGACCGAGTTCGTCTGTGCCGAGCGGATAATTGGGCGTGCCGATGGCGCGCAGGCGACGGATCATCGAGCCCTGATAGGGATCCGCAAGATGCAGATAGGGCGCGAAGATCGCGGCGAGGAAGATCAGCAACAGGATGAACGCGCAGACCATCGCGACCTTGTCGCGCGCGATGCGGCGGCCCACCGTGGCCCAATAGCCGCGGGCCTTGCTGGCAGGAGCCACCTGCAATGCAGTGTCGGTCATCACGGTCATGAGAGGATATCCAGCATGGTCAGCTCCGCTTGATGCGCGGATCGATCGACGCCTGCGCGATATCGACCAGAAGATTGAGGAACACGAAGAACAGCGCCAGCACGAGGATCGTGCCCTGCAGTAGCGGCAGGTCGCGCTGGAAGATCGCGGAGTTCAACAACAGCCCCGAACCGGGCCATGAGAACACGGTCTCGATCAGGATCGAGCCGCCGAGCATGTAGCCGAGCTGCAGGCCCATCACGGCCAATGCGGTTGGCGCAGCGTTCTTGATAACGTGACGGAACACCTTGGTTTCCTGCAGGCCCTTGGCACGCAGCGCCTCGACGAAATCCTGCGACAGGATGTCGCCAGTGAGTGCGCGCACCGTGCGCGTCACGATACCCATCGGAATGACCGATGTCGTGATCGCCGGCAGCACCAGATATTTGATGTGCTCCCAGTCCCAGGCCCATGAGCCCGAACCGCCCGGTCCGGCGCCGACCGCAGGGAGCCAGTTGAGCTGTACCGAGAAGATGATGACCAGCACCATGCCGAGCCAGTAATGCGGCACCGAGACGCCGGCGATGGCGATCGAGGTCGCAACCTTGTCGACCCAGGTGTCGCGAAAGTAGCCGGCGATCAGGCCGAAAAACAAACCGAGCGTGAAGCCGATAGCGGCCGCTGCGACGGCCAGCGTGACGGTGTTGCCAACGGCTTTCAGGACTTCGGCCAACACCGGACGGCCCGTGGCGATGGAGCTGCCGAGATCACCATGTAGCGCGCGCCACAGCCACAAGCCGAACTGAACTGGCAGCGGACGATCGAAGCCGTAAGCGACGCGGAGCTGCTGCGCCAGTTCCTGCGACGCGTCAGCGGGAAGAATGGCAACGAGAGGATCGCCGGGTGTGATGTGTACCAGCAGGAAACACACCAGCGCCACGCTGAGGACGATGGGAATGACGTAGACAACACGTCGCGCGATGTAGACGAACACTGGTCACCTTCAGTTCTAGTTCAGAGAGCCGCCTCTGGCGACTTCGCCCCTCTCCTGTGCAGGAGAGGGGCGAAGCATCGGCTTGACGTAATGACCGAGTTCTTACGGCGCGATTGACACCGGCGAGAAGTCGACAAACCAGCTCTTCGGCTGCACGAAGCCCTTGACCTTCGGGCTCAATGCACGCGGGCCGACGTCATGGGCCACGTAGAGGAAGGCTGCGTCATCGACCGAAGCGGCGTGCAATTCGGCCAGGGCTGCATCGCGTGCCGTCGCATCGAAGGTAGTGCGAGCCTTGGTCACCAGTTCATCGAACTTCGGATTGTTGATGAAACCCCAGTTGTTGGAGACCGGCGGCGCCATCGACGACTGCAGGAAGCGGACCAGCGCGAAGAACGGATCCATCGCCGCGTAGGTGACGTTGGTGGCATCCGAACCGTTTGCGCTCGGATCCTTCACGCCACGGCGCCAGTTGGTGAACAGCGTGTTCCACTCGATGACATCGAGCTTGACGTCGAAGTAGCACTCCGCCAGCGCCTGCTGCAGATATTCGTTCATCGGCAGCGGCAGCATCTGGCCGGAGCCCGATGCCGAGGTCTGCGTCTTCACGGTCAGCTTCTTGCTCGGGCCGTAACCGGCTTCCTTCATCAGCGCTTGTGCGGCCTTCAGATCATACTTGATCTCGAAGGTGGGCTTGCCGCGCCAGGGGTGGCCGGGCTCGAAGGTGCCGGTCGCCGGCACCATCAGGCCGGCGAGCAAACCGTCCTTCAAACCGTCGCGATCGATGCAGAGATTGGCGGCCTTGCGGACGCGGATGTCATTCCACGGCGAGCCTTCGACGCGCGAGAACTGCCACGGCCAGACATGCGGCTGCTCGTTCTTCTCGATCTTGAAGCCGCGCGCGGTGATTTCCTTGACGGCGTCGGGCGCAGGCGCCTCGACCCAGTCGACCTGCCCCGACAGCAGCGCTGCAGTACGGGCGTTGGCTTCCGGCATCGGCAGCAACACCATCCTGTCGGTCTTCGGAACGCGGTCCTTGTTCCAGTAGGCGTCGTTCTTCACCAGTTCGAGACGCTCGCGCGGCGTGAACTTCAACATCTTCCACGGGCCGGTGCCGGAGGCTTCGCGGGCGAAGGCCGCCCATGCCGCCTGCGACTTGGCCTTGGCATCAGCGCCTTCGGCCTTGTCGAACAGCGCCTGCCACTTCGTCGGGCTCGCCATAAAGAGGTTGGTGAGATTGATCGGCAGGAAGGAGTCCGGCTCCTTCGTGGTCAGTTCGACGGTCATGTCGTCGATCTTCTTCGCGGACACCAAAGTCGGCATGCGCGAGGCGGTCACACCGACCTGGCTGGCATCGAACTGGACTGCATCTTGTTTGAGCACCTTGTCCACATTCCAGACCACGGCATCCGCGTTGAAGGCCGAGCCATCGTGGAAAGTAACGCCTGGACGCAGCTTGAAGGTCCACTTCTTCTTGTCCGCGTCGTCCACCTTCCATTCGGTCGAGAGTGCTGGGATGACAACACTCGCCTTGGTGGCGGACGAGAGATCCCAGCCGGTCAGGCCGTCATACATTGTGTTCCCGGTGAAACGATTACCTTCAAACCCCTGATCGGGCTGGCCGAGCGTGCGTGGAATATCTGCAGCGGTCATGCCGATGCGCAGCACCGTTTCGGCGCGCGCCACCTGAGGCAGGGTCAGGGCCGTAGCGAGCGTCAGCAAGGTGATTGCTGCCGCGAGACGGCTCTTTGTCGGCTTTTCGATACGCATCGTAATCAGTCCCTCTTGGCTTTGGATGACACGTTGGCTTCCGCCAGTGTTGGTTTGTTCTAAACTGGCTAATTCTTATGCAACGCTTGTGCCAAGGCCTGCAACCTTGCAGCGCAATGACTCAAACTGCGGCACTGCAGCACACCAGCACACACCAACCGTTCGAAATGCCCAATCTGGCATCAGGATTGCAGGTATCTGGCGGACAATATCCCACCATACGGAGTCTGGTTTATGCGCGTTCGAAGCTCGTTATTTGTTGCGGCCATCGCCGCCGCCATAGGTGCAGCCACGCCGGCGCAAGCCGAAACGGTGGTGCGCTATGGCATATCGATGGCGGACGTGCCGCTGACCACCGGTCAGCCCGATCGCGGCGCCGGCGGCTACCAGTTCACCGGCTACACGATCTACGACCCGCTCGTCGCCTGGGAGATGGATGTCGCCGATCGTCCGGGCAAACTCGTTCCCGGTCTCGCCACGGAATGGAAGGTCGACGACACCGACAAGACCAAGTGGCGCTTCACGTTGCGCAAGGGCGTCAAGTTTCATGACGGTAGCGACTTCAACGCCGACGCGGTGATCTGGAATCTCGACAAGGTGCTGAATGAGAAGGCGCCGCAGTTCGACAAGCGCCAGAGCGCGCAGGTCAAGACCCGCCTGCCCTCGGTCGCCAGCTACGCCAAGATCGACGATGGCACTGTCGAGATCACCACCAAGACCGTCGACTCCTTCTTCCCCTATCAGATGCTGTGGTTCCTGGTCTCCAGCCCGGCGCAGTATGAGAAGGTCGGCAAGGACTGGGACAAGTTCGCATCGCAGCCGTCGGGCACCGGCCCGTTCAAGCTAACCAAGCTCGTTCCGCGCGAACTCGCCGAACTCAGCAAGAATCCCGACTACTGGGACAAGAAGCGCATTCCGAAAGCCGACAAGCTCGTGCTCGTCCCGATGCCGGAAGCACTGACCCGCACCAATGCGCTGCTCGCCGGTCAAGTCGATCTGATCGAAACCCCCGCTCCTGACGCTGTGCCGCAGCTCAAGGGCGCCGGCATGAAGATCGTCGACAACGTCACGCCGCATGTCTGGAATTATCATCTCAGCGTACTGCCGGGTTCGCCCTGGACCGACGTGCGGTTGCGCAAGGCCCTCAACCTCGCCATCGATCGCGATGCCGTCGTCGCGCTGATGAACGGCCTCGCCAAGCCCGCTATCGGCCAGGTCGACCCATCGAGCCCGTGGTTCGGCAAGCCGACCTTCAAGATCAAGTATGATCTCGCCGAAGCCAAGAGACTGGTGAAGGAAGCCGGCTACGGCCCGGACAAGCCGCTGAAGGCGACCTTCATCATCGCCAATGGCGGCACCGGCCAGATGCTGTCGCTGCCGATCAACGAATTCCTGCAGCAGAGCTTCAAGGAAATCGGCGTCGAGGTCGAGTTCAAGGTCGTCGAGCTCGAGGTTCTTTACACCGCATGGCGCAAGGGTGCGGCTGACGAGAGCATGAAGGGCATCACATCCAACAACATCGCTTACGTCACCTCGGATCCCCTGTATGCCATCGTGCGCTTCTTCCACTCCGGCCAGATCGCACCGGTCGGCGTGAACTGGGGCGGCTACAAGAACCCGAAAGTCGATGCGCTGATCGACGAAGCCAAGAACACCTTCGATCCGAAGAAGCAGGACGAGTTGCTGGCCGAGGCTCACGCGCAGATCGTCGATGACGCAGTGCTAGTTTGGGTCGTCCACGACACCAACCCGCACGCGTTATCGCCGAAGGTGAAGAAGTTCGTGCAGGCCCAGCACTGGTTCCAGGACCTGACCACGATCGGTATGGATTAAGCGCTTCGTCTGCGTGACGACGATTGAGAAAGCGCCGCCGGGCAACCGGCGGCGCTTTTGCTTGTTATGCATGCGGCCGCCGAGCGCGGATATCTACCGCAGCCTGACGATCACACCTTCATTGCCTGATAATTCCAGCGCGCCCGAAACATTCTCTCCATGGCGATCCAAGCCCGTCGCCAGCAATATCTCGCCGCCGCCCACATGCAATGACACCGGCTCTCCGCTGAGATTGAGGGCGATCAGGACCATTTGTCCGTCATAGACGCGCCGATAGGCGAGCACGTCGCCCGCAGCGTCCACGGGCTCATAGCTGCCGAACACCAGTTCAGGTATGCGCTTGCGCAGATCGATCAGCTTTACATAGAGGCTGAGGATCGAACGCGGATCGGTAGCGAGTGCCGCCGCATTCTGCCGCGGATAATCCGCGTCCAGCGGCAACCAGGGCTCGCCCGTGGTGAAGCCGGAATGTTCGGTGGCACCCCATTGCATCGGTGTGCGACAGCCATCGCGACCGACACCGATCCCGGGCACGTTCTTTTCGAACGGATCCTGAACCTGCTCCGGTGCAATAGGTACCTGCTTCATGCCGATCTCGTCACCATAATACAGCGTCGGCGTCCCGCGCAGTGTCAGCAACAACATCGCCGCGACGCGCGCTTGAGCCATGCCAACCCGGCTGGCGACGCGCGGCCGATCGTGATTGCCGAGTACCCAATTGGGCCAAGCGCCGAGCGGCAGTGCTGCTTCATAGCGCGCGATCAACTCGCCGATGGCAAAGGCATTCCACGGCGCGGAGAGCAGTGCGAAATTGAACGGCAGATGAGCGCCCGACAGGTCCTTGCCGTAATAGGCAACCAGCCGGTCGACCGGGAGATAGACCTCGCCGATCAGCACGCGGTCATCGAACTCATCGACGACACGGCGCATCTCGGCGACTACGTCCAGCGTCTCCGGGCGATCGGTCGAATAGAGCGGCAGGAACGCCTCGTGTGGCGGGCGCCCGGCTGTGAAATTCGGATTTGTCGGGTTATCGCGAAATTCGGAATCCTTGATCAGATGCCAGATCACATCGACGCGAAAACCATCAACGCCCTTTCGCATCCAGAACCGCATCACTTCATGGATTGCTTCGCGGACGGCAGGATTGCGCCAGTTCAGGTCAGGCTGCCTGTCGAGAAAGGCATGGTAATAATATTGCTGCGTGGTCTCATCATATTCCCACGAACTCCCGCCGAACTCGGACATCCAGTTCGTTGGTGCGCTGCCGTCGGGCTTCGGATCATGCCAGATATACCAATCGCGTTTGGGATCATCACGCGAGGAGCGACTCTCGACAAACCACGGATGCTGATCCGAGGTATGGTTCGGCACCAGATCGAGAATGATCTTCAGGCCGTGGCCATGGGCTGTAGCCACAAGCGCTTCGAAATCGGCCGATGTACCGAATATCGGATCAACACCGATATAGTCCGAGATGTCATAGCCGAAGTCGGCCATTGGTGACGGGAAGATCGGCGACAGCCAGATGGCGTCGACGCCGAGCTGCCGAAGGTAGGGGAGCCGGCCGACAATGCCCGCAAGGTCGCCGACGCCGTCCCCGTCTGAATCCTGAAACGAGCGCGGGTAGATCTGATAAATGGTGCCGGCCTGCCACCAAACCGTCGCTGCAGTAGTCATGGTCCTATCACTCAATGTTCTCTGGCTTCCATCACGCACGAAAAAACGGCCCTTCCGAGGAAGGGCCGCCTCTCGTTCAGCGCAATATTAGTAGCGTTCGATGACAGTACGACGTTCGACGCCGCCATCATAATAGCCACGATCACGGTCGCGGCTGCGCTTGATGATCACGGTCTCGTTGCGGTCGCGGCGATCGCGGTAATAACCGCGGTCGTAATCATCGCGATAGCGGTCACGGCCGACAGCGCCGACCGTCACACCACCTGGGCCGACGCCCACGCCGATGTCCTGGGCCTTGGCTGGAATTGCGCTGCTGATGCCCGCCGCAGCAACGGCGATGATGGCAAGATGCTTGATCATGACGTGCTTCTCCGTCTGTGAACGATGGAGTAGCAATCCCGCGTCACAGGGTTAGTTCCGAGAAGATAACAAAACGATCATGTGTAACGCGCGCAAAAGCCCGGAACCAATCGAGGTTTCGCCGACCGTGAGCTAGCCGGGCGGTATAATCGCGTTACTCGGCGTCGGCCGATCGGTGATCTGCTGCCCGAACAGACTGCCGACCAGCTCGACCATCACCCGTGCGGTTCGCCCGCGCTCGTCCAGAAACGGATTGAGTTCGACGACATCCAGCGAGCACATCAACCCCGAATCGTGCAGCAGTTCCATGATCAGATGCGCCTCGCGATAGGTCGCACCGCCGGGCACCATGGTGCCAACGCCGGGCGCTGCCGCAGGATCGAGGAAGTCCACATCGAAGGACACATGCAACACGCCGTTGCGCGCCTTGACCCGCTCGATGACACGGCGGATCAGAACGCCGACACCGAACTCGTCGATCTGCCGCATGTCTGCGATGGCGACCTTGCGGGCGTGCACCAGCTCTTTCTCGAGCTTGTCGATGGAGCGGATGCCGAACAGATCGAGATTGTCAGGCTTGATCGAGGCCCGAGGCTCCGCACCGAGCAGTCCATCGAGACCGGACTCGCCGCACAGAAAGGCCGCGGACATCCCATGCATGTTGCCGGTGATGGTCGTGTGCGGCGTATTGTAATCGGCATGCGCATCGAGCCACAGGACGAACAGTTCGCGCCCCTGCTCGTGCCAGTGCCGCGCCACGCCATTGATCGATCCCATGGACAGGCTGTGATCACCGCCCACGAAGATCGGCAACGCGCCCGATTTGGCAAGCGTGTAGGCGCGCGCACTCAGCGCCTGGATCCAGCTCTGGATCACGCGGTAATGCTTGGCATTCTCCGGCGGTGTATCAGTCGACAGAGGCACAGACGGCGGCATGAGGTCACCGTGGTCTTCCACCTCGAAGCCAAGCTCTTCCAGCAGCGGCCCCAGGCCTGCCGTCCGCATGGCAGCCGGCCCCATCAACGTCCCGCGCTGAGAGGCTCCGAC
Organism: Tardiphaga sp. P9-11; assembly: GCF_008329525.1. Lineage (GTDB taxonomy): Bacteria > Pseudomonadota > Alphaproteobacteria > Rhizobiales > Xanthobacteraceae > Tardiphaga. Next base: position 80,295 of record NZ_NPKQ01000011.1, read on the forward strand.
TTCGACTGGCGCGCCCAGCAATGCGATGCGCTTGTGATGCGAGACGTCGGTCAAAAGGCAAAACTCCGGGCTGGTGGCCCTTGCAGGCCAAGATATATTCCAAAACGACCTGATTGCATTGCAACGGAAATGCGGCGACGCAGTTATACCGCGCATTTCATCACCAGACAGTGGGGCAATCGTGACGAACAGAGTGGTCGAAGAAGGTCTTCCCTATCCCTTTGGCGCGCATTGGGACGGAAAGGGCACCAACTTCGCACTGTTCTCGGCCAATGCCACCAAGGTCGAGGTCTGCCTGTTCGACGGCGACAAGGAAACGCGCATCGAGTTGCCGGAATATACCGACGAGGTCTTTCACGGCTATATCCCGGATGTCGGTCCCGGCACGTTCTACGGCTACCGCGTCCATGGTCCCTATGAGCCGGACAAGGGACATCGCTTCAATCCGAACAAGCTGCTGCTCGATCCCTATGCCCGCGCCCATGCCGGTCAGCTCGAATGGAATCCGGCTGTGTTCGGGTACAAGATGGAGAGCGGCGACGACACCACTTTCGACGAGCGCGACTCGGCGCCCTTCATGCCGAAATGCGTGATCGTCGATCGCGACTTCGACTGGGCCGGTGAAGCCGGCCGGCAACCCGTGCCGTGGGACCAGACCATCATCTACGAAACCCACGTCAAGGGCTTCACCAAGTTGCATCCCGACGTACCGGAAGAATTGCGCGGCACTTATGTCGGCTTCGGCAGCAAGCCGGTGGTGGACTATCTCTGCGGCCTCGGCATCACCTCGGTCGAGCTGCTTCCGATCCATACTTTCATCAATGACGACTATCTGCTGAACAAGAAGCTGGTGAACTACTGGGGCTATAATTCCATCGGCTTCTTTGCGCCCGACCCGCGCTACGCCTCAGACGTGCCGAACTCACTGCGCGAATTCAAGGAGATGGTGTCGGCGCTGCATGCCGGTGGGCTCGAGGTCATTCTCGACGTCGTCTATAATCATACTGCCGAAGGCAACGAGCTTGGCCCGACCCTGTCCTTCAAGGGCATCGACAATGCGAGCTATTATCGGCTGATGCCGGACAAGCCGCGCTATTACATCAACGACACCGGCACCGGCAACACAGTGAACCTGTCCAATGCCCGCGTCATCCAGATGGTGGCCGACAGCCTGCGCTACTGGGTGCGGGAGATGCATATCGACGGATTCCGCTTCGATCTCGGCACCATCCTGGCGCGCGAAGTCTATGGCTTCACCGAACAGAGCGGCTTCCTCAAAGCCGTCGATCAGGATCCCTTGCTGACGACAGTGAAGCTGATCGCTGAACCCTGGGACATCGGCCCCGGCGGTTATCAGGTCGGCGGTTTTCCGCCCGGCTGGGCAGAATGGAACGACAAGTTCCGCGATACCGCGCGTGACTTCTGGCGCGGCGAAGCGCCGGTCTCGGCACTGGCACCGCGTCTCGTCGCGTCCGGCGACATGTTCAACCATCAGGGTCGCCGCGCCTGGGCCAGCGTCAATTTTGTCACCGCTCATGACGGCTTCACGCTGAACGACTGGGCGAGCTACAACGAGAAACACAACGAGGCCAATGGCGAGAACAACAAGGACGGCAGCTCCAGCAACCGCTCGTGGAATTGCGGCGTGGAAGGGCCGACCGACGACAAGGCGATCATCGCTGTGCGCGAGCGCCAGAAGCGCAACATGCTGGCGACACTGCTATTCTCTCAGGGCACGCCGATGCTGCTCGGTGGCGACGAATTCGGCCGCACGCAGAACGGCAACAACAATGCCTATTGCCAGGACAGCGAGATTTCGTGGTTCAATTGGAGCCTCACGGCCGAGGACAAGGACCTTCTCGCTTTCACCAAGCGGCTGATCAAGCTGCTTGGCGGCTGCTCGGTTCTGCGCCGGAGCCGCTTCCTGACCGGCGAGCACGACCCCGATCTGGATGTCCGCGACGTGACGTGGATCAACGCCAATGGCGGCCCGATGCAGGACGCGCATTGGAAGGACGGCAACATGAAATGCTTCGGCATGCTGCTGGACGGACGCGCGCAGAAGACCGGCATTCACAGGCCTGCCGAGGATCAGACGATGTTGCTGATCCTGAACGGCTTCGAAGGGTTGGTCGATTTCACGATGCCCGAGGCTTTTGGGGGAACAGCTTGGGAACTGTTGGTGGACACCAATATTCCGGATACCAAAGGCGGCGAGGACTTCCCGTTCGACCACGAATATCAGGTGACTGGCCGCTCACTGCTGTTGCTGTCGCTGAAGAAGTAGCCTCTGGCGTAGCGGGCCGGCAGGGCCTGCTGCCCACATTTTCTGCGCATTTCTGTCACTGAACCTCGGAACGATGTTCGCTGACTACACTTGTCTGGCAAGATAAATTCTTGACTTGCCGAGCTAGTGGAGACGTAAAGGTGCAGATTCGCGCGGGCTACGACATCGCTTTCCAGTGTGCCCAGGAAACGCCCATGATACTGATGCTCAGCATCCATCCTTCGCGCGTGAAGGATTTGCAGAGCCCGCACAGCATCCAGTTCTCTCACGACGTGCAGGCGCATGACTATCTCGACATGTTCGGCAATACCTGCACGCGCATCGTCGCGCCGCCAGGACTGATCGAGATCAAGAACGATTTTCTGATTTTCGACAGTGGACTGCCGGACGCGGCACCGCCACCGGGGCCGTTGCAACCGGTCGGAGAACTGCCCGATGACGTGATGGTCTTCCTGCTCGGCAGCCGCTATTGCGACACGCAGAAACTCTCAGATCTCGCCTGGTCGCTGTTCGGCCATATCGAGGACGGAGCGGCGCGCGTTCAGGCCATTGTCGATTACGCGCATCAGCGCATCGAGTTCGGCTATCACCATGCCCGCAACGATCGCACCGCGTTCGAAGGTCATGAAGAGCGCATCGGCGTCTGCCGTGACTTCGCGCATCTGGCCGTTACGCTGTGTCGCTGCATGAACATTCCGGCACGCTATTGCACCGGCTATCTCGGTGATATCGGCGTGCCCATCGATCCTGCGCCGATGGATTTCAGCGCATGGTTCGAAGTCTATCTCGTAAACAAGTGGTACACATTCGATGCGCGTCACAATCATCCGCGCATCGGGCGCATCGTGATGGCCCGCGGCCGCGATGCCGCTGACGTGGCGATCTCCACCAATTTCGGCCCGACACCGCTGGTTCGCTTTACGGTAGTTACGGAAGAGGTTTTTAGCGAAGCCAGCCCTGCCGTCGCACCGATGTGGATGGTGGCCTGATCATCGTTTAAAGGCATTTGGCAATTGCAAAGCCACTCGTGTCAGCGGGCGGCTTTGTTGTCTCAGGTCCTGACAGGACTGATCTTCCATGTCAGCGCCATGAGGCCCGCCGTGATGGCGCCCGCGATCACAGAGGCAATCGGCAGCACCAGTGCCAGTGCAGCAGTCGCGGCCCAGCCGATCGACGAGAAAGCTTCGGCAAAGGTCGCGATACGCGATGACGTCTGACGTCGCCTGAATTGGCTGCGCCGCGCCTGCACCCTGAACCAGAGCTGGATAGCCGTCGCCGAGGCTGCCGCCACGACAGTTGCCAATGCCGTCACCGCAGCCAGCCGCAGTGAGACGAGCGCGAGACCTGCGACCATTGGCGTGAACACGACGGCAATGATCACGAGCACGACTTCGACCTTGGCCGTGATGATCGTATTTCCGGGGAGCGGTGCGGTCGTGACCAGATCCGCAGCATCTTCACCGGAGATCGTCAGCCAGGCCAAGCCCCCGGCAAGCTGACCGGCAGCCATCACGATCACCGGCGCAAGCACGATGAACGCGCCTGCGCCCTCGCCGAAGCTGCGCCACAGCATCAAGGCCGGCGGGAGCAAATACAGCAATTGCATCAGGGTTTGCGAGACCAGCCACGGATCCCGCCACAACAGGACAAACTCCTTACGCCGCAAGGCCTTACGTCGAGATCCCGTCCGGAACGGTCTTGCGACTTTCTTGCGACGAGCTTGCGCCGAAGGTGCGGCACTGGCCACATAATTGCTGAAACGCGGCGAAAAGATCGCCATCGCGATCCCGAGCAGGATCAATCCGGCTGCCAGCAGTGGCACCAGTGCTGCGATATCGCCGAGCATTGCGCGCGCGGGCCACCACACCACGCTGTCAGCGTCGGGCGCAAAGGCGGCTGCGGCATCGGAGGTCAGCACAGCGAAACGCGACAGCGTGCCGTAAGAGAGAATCGCCGCGACCTGCAATGCGATGACGAAGCCTGCGCCGGTCACCGCCGAAATGATCTGCGCGACCAGCCGTGTCTTCGCAGGGCCGCAGAGCTGAAACAGCCCGACGGTGATGGCGATCGCGCATGCAGACGCGGAAAGGCCCATGGCGATGACGACGGCATAGGCGGAGAACCAGCGCGCGCCTCCGCCGATCACCAGTACGTTGACGAAGGGCGTCGCCAGCAACATCGCCATCAGGGTCACGGTCAATGCGATCGCGGCGATGCGGACGGAGAACAGGTTGGTAAGCGGCGCCGGTGACGACATGATGAGATCGAGATCGGCGCGCGCGTAAAATACACGGGTAACGGACTCGATGGCCTGCGACAGGACGAGCGCCCAAGCGAGGAAGATACTTGCAGTGATGACGATGGCCGTCGATTGATCGAGCGGCGTCTGCACGTCTGCAAAACGGCCAACCACTGCATAGGCCGGTAGATGCAGGAAGATCACGAAAACAATCAGCAAGAGCGAAACGCTACGCGGACGCCAGCGACGACCCGCCGTCAGCATGCCCAGCATCTCGCGCCATGCCAACCGGACCTCGTGGCCGGCAAACCACGTCACGCTGGCGGATGACGTCATGCGGCAACCGGCGCGCTGTCCACCAGCGCCACGAACATGTCCTCGAGGCTGGTATCGGCCTGTCCGTTCTGCTGGCGCAATTCGGCAAGCGTACCTTCGGCGATCAGCCTGCCTGCGGCGATCACGCCGATCCGGTCGGCCATGCGCTCGGCGACTTCAAGAATATGCGTGGTCATGATGACAGTGCAGCCGGAGCGCACGCGATTCTGGAGCAGACCTTTCACATGGCGCGCCGACACGGCATCGAGCCCGGTCAAAGGTTCGTCGAGAATGATCAGTTGGGGCTCATGTACCAGCGCGCCGGCCAGTGCCACCTTCTGACGCATACCCTTGGAGAAGCCTTCGCATCGCTCGTGCAGATGTGGACCGAGACCGAGCGATGCAAGCAATTCGTGCGACCTGCGCTCTGCCACATCAGTATCGCAGCCCCATAGACCGGCAACGAACTCGAGATATTCGAGCGGCGTCAGCTTGTCATAGATCATCGGCTCGTCGGAGACCCAGGCCATGATCTGCTTCGCAGCCACCGGATCGCCGAGCGCGTCGATACCAAGTATGGAAACCGATCCAGCATCGGGACGCAGCAATCCCGCGACCATGCGCAATGTTGTCGTCTTGCCAGCGCCGTTGGCACCCAGCAGCGCGTAGAACTCACCGGCGCGCACCGTGAGATCGAGCCCATCGACGGCAGGCCTATCGAAACGTTTCGTTAACCCTCGCAATTCGAGAGCAGCGTGTGTGGTGATCATGATCAGACGATCTGTATGTTGACCTGCATAGCAAAATGGATGGAAGTTATTTCAGGGCGGTGAATCCGACGACGTAACTACGACCTCCCCGGCATTTTCTGACCTGTTCCGGCATCGGAAAGGTTACGACCGACTACAAGAAGAACCAGAACATCTTCTGTCGGGGTGAGACGGCAGCTTCTGTTTGCTACATCCTGAACGGACGTATCAAGCTGACAGTCCTGTCCGAACAAGGACGCCGTCGTCGGTTTGCTCGACCCCGGACAGTTCCTCGGTGAGGGTTGCCCGAATAGTCAACCAGAACGTCGCGTGTGCCGGATCAGCCTCGCTCCACACGCGCCAAGCTCGGCCCGATTTGAGAGTGCTACTGACGTCGGGATATGCTTTGGAGACATTGACGGCGCACGGTCGGCTTCGCGATGGATCGGTAATCCTCGCGAAGCCATACCGTAAGGCAGAACTTGCAGGTCGTTTACGGGAGGTGCTGAAAGTGGCGCTCTGCAATGGATAGCGCAGATCCGTTTCTGACGCTGTGGGCGCCCTGGCACCAACACGTAAGTTCCAGTGGTCACGCACAATCAAGCGCGGCCGGCGTTGGCATTGCCCGATGTCTTTGTGTGCTGCGGTATAATGGGATCATGATACCACAACGCCTGCAACCCAAAGGTAATTAAGGGCTCCTTCACTCGGCTTCCCTATTTCTAGGTCGGGAATATGAGTGCCGCAGCAGAATTGCTTGCCGCGGCCCAAGGGGCATATCGATGCAAGCGCTTAATTCTATTTCAGCACGTATGATTGTTGCCATCACGCTGGTCGCTGCCGGATCGTGCGGCGCGCTTGCGGCCTTCAGCATGTGGCAGCAACAGGCGATCATCGATACCGCCCTCAATCGCGAGGCGCATGACGACTACGCCAATCTGACAGCAGCGCTGAATGCCGAAACGCGAACGCTGCTCGCGGTTGCCGAGTCGATCGCTTCGTCGCAGCCGATCAAGGACGCCATCAAGGCGAACGATCGTGTCGCTGCGCTCGCGAATTTGAAGGAGACCCATCAGCGCATCAAGCCGCGCGGCCTCGAACTGATCACGATCCAAACACCGCCTGCCATCAGCTTCGCCCGCATCCACAATCCCGGCACCTTCGGAGACAATGTCTCCGAGCGCCGCAAGATGGTGGTGCAGGCGATGACCAGCAAAAAGGCGGTCGGCGGCATCGAACCTGGCCGTGATGCACTCAACGTCTTCGGCGTAGCTCCAGCGATGGATGGTGACACCATTCTCGGCACGGTGGATGTCGGCGCACCGTTCGGCAAGACCTTCGTCGAAACCATGAAGTCGCGCTTCGGTGTCGAAGTCGGCATCCACCAGATCGATGGCCAGGCCAGCAAGACGCTGGCTTCCACGTTGAAAGCCACTGCGCCAAGCGTCGAGACGCTGCGTCGCGCGCTAGCCGGCGAGATCGTGACCCAGTATAGCGAGCTCGACAACAAGCCTGTCGCCACCACGTTCGGCGCGATCAAGAGCTTTTCCGGCGATAACATCGCCGTCTTTGAAATCACCCGCGATACCAGCGGATACCACAGCCTGATGCGCTCGTCGCTCAACTGGCTCGGTATCATTTCAGCCTGCGTGCTACTGCTCGCCGGCGCCATCGCAACCTGGATGGGTCGTTCGATGGCAAAGCCGATCCGCGCGCTCGAAGCTGCCATGCGCACGATCGCTGGCGGCAACCACACGATTGCCGTGCCGGGCGCCGGCCGCAAGGACGAGATCGGCTCGATGGCCGGTGCGGTCGAAATCTTCAAGACCGGCCTGATCGAGACGGAGCAGTTGCGCGCGGCGCAGGAAGAACAGCGCGAGCGTGCCCAGCACGATCGCCGCGACACCATGAACGCGCTCGCTTCGCGCTTCGAGAGCGGCGTCGGCACCGTGGTCAACGCCGTCGGCTCGGCCGCTGGAGAATTGCGCAACACCGCACAGACGCTGGCGGCCACAGCCGAGGAATCGACCCGACAGACTGCGGCCGTCGCGGCAGCGTCCGAAGAAGCCACGCAGAGCGCACAGGCTGTCGCCGCTGCCATCGAGGAGCTCAACGCCTCGATCAGCGAGATCGCACAGCAGGTCAATGAGTCCGCCCGTGTCGCTGGCGATGCGGTATCGCAGGCCAATGTTACCAATGGCGAAGTCCAGAGCCTTGCCGAAGCAGCGCAGAAGATCGGGGATGTCGTCAAGCTGATTAGCGAGATCGCGGCGCAGACCAACCTGCTCGCACTGAACGCCACTATCGAAGCGGCCCGTGCCGGTGAAGCCGGGCGCGGCTTCGCGGTGGTCGCCTCCGAAGTGAAGGCGCTGGCCACCCAGACGTCGAAGGCAACAGACGAAATCTCGGCCCAGGTCAGCGCCATCCAGGGCGCCACCAAGCTCTCGGTGGATTCGATCCAGAACATCACCTCGACCATCGGCCGCGTCAGCGAAATCGCCAGCACCATCGCCGCCGCCGTCGAGGAACAGGGCGCGGCGACGCTCGAGATCGCGCGCAACGTCGCCGAGGCCGCCCGCGGCACCGGCGAGGTTTCGCAAAACATTGCCGGCGTCAACGACGCCGCCCGCGAGACCGGCCTTGCCGCATCGCGCGTGGTGGAATCGGCCGGGGACCTCTCGCGCAATGGCGAAGACCTCCGCACGCAGGTCGATGTGTTCCTGCGCGAAGTGCGGGCGTCGTAATTCTTCCAGCGGCGCGCTTCGGCGCGCGCTCTTCCATTGCGAACAAAGCGGGAATCAGCGAGCGTGATTCGTCACCTCGGATACGCCCCGTGCTCGCCCCAGCTGCCTATCTTGACGCCCTGAATCCGGAACAGCGCCGCGCCGTCGAGCATGGCGTGTTCCCGCTTGGGAACGGTACCGCGTCACCTGCGCCACCATTGCTGATCATTGCCGGAGCCGGTTCCGGCAAGACCAACACGCTGGCCCATCGCGTCGCGCATCTGATTGTCAATGGCGCCGATCCGCGCCGCATCCTGCTGATGACATTCTCCCGCCGTGCCGCCAGCGAAATGAGCCGCCGCGTCGAACGCATCGCCCGCAAGGTGGTGGGCGACAATGCCGGCATCATGACCGGCGCGCTGACATGGGCCGGCACCTTTCACGGCATCGGCGCGCGGCTGCTGCGCGACTATGCCGAACAAATCGGACTTGATCCCGCTTTCACCATTCACGACCGCGAGGATTCCGCCGACCTGATGAACCTGGTCCGGCACGAGCTCGGCTTCTCCAGGACCGAGACGCGCTTCCCGACCAAGGGCACGTGCCTCGCGATCTATTCCCGCTGCGTCAATTCCGAAACCGAACTCGATCAGGTGCTCGGCCCCTCCTATCCGTGGTGCGCGGCATGGTCCGCCGAACTGCGCGAGCTATTCGCCGGCTATGTCGAGGCCAAGCAAAAGCAGAACGTGCTCGATTACGACGACCTGCTGCTGTACTGGGCGCAGATGGCGAGCGAGCCGCTGCTCGCAGACGACATCGGCGGCCGGTTCGACCACGTGCTGGTCGACGAATATCAGGACACCAACCGTCTGCAGTCGGCGATCCTGATGGCGTTGAAGCCCAACGGCGCGGGCCTCACCGTCGTCGGCGATGATGCGCAATCGATCTATTCGTTTCGCGCCGCCACCGTGCGCAACATTCTGGATTTCCCCAGGCAGTTCAGCCCGCCGGCACAGATCATCACGCTCGACCGCAACTATCGCTCGACACAGCCGATTCTGGCAGCGGCCAATGGCGTGATCGATCTCGCACGCGAGCGCTTCACCAAGAACCTCTGGACCGACCGCGAGTCATCCGCCAAGCCACAGCTCGTCACGATCAGGGACGAGACCGATCAGGCCCGCGCCATCGTCGCTTATGTGCTCGACAATCGCGAAGGCGGCATGAAGCTCAAGGAACAGGCCGTGCTGTTTCGGACGTCGTCGCATAGCGGATCCCTGGAAGTCGAACTGACGCGGCGAAACATTCCATTCGTCAAATTCGGCGGGTTGAAGTTTCTCGACGCCGCGCATGTGAAGGACATGCTTGCGCTGCTGCGCTTCGTTGAAAACCCACGCGACCGCGTTGCCGGCTTCCGGCTGATGCAATTGCTGCCCGGCGTCGGCCCGGCGTCCGCACAGCGCGCGCTGGATCACATGATCGCGGCGCCGGATCCGATCGATGCGCTGACGCATGCACCGGCGCCGCCGCGCGCGGCCGCCGACTGGCGCGGCTTTGTCGAACTCATCAGCGAAATAAAGTCACGCCGTTCCGGCTGGCCCGCCGAACTGGAGCTGGCGCGACGCTGGTACGAGCCGCATCTCGATCGCATTCACGAAGATTCGCTGACGCGACGCGCCGATCTGATCCAGCTCGAAGCGATCGCCTCAGGCTATCCGTCGCGGGAACGCTTTCTCACCGAACTCACACTCGATCCGCCGGACGCCACCAGCGATCAGTCCGGCGTGCCGCTGCTCGATGAAGATTATCTGATCCTCTCGACGATTCATTCCGCCAAGGGGCAGGAATGGAAATCGGTCTATGTCCTGAATGTGGTCGATGGCTGCATGCCGTCGGATCTGGGCACCGGGACGTCCGCCGAGATCGAGGAAGAGCGCCGGCTTTTGTATGTGGCGATGACGCGTGCCAAGGATGATCTGCATCTGATGGTGCCGCAGCGCTTCTTCACCCATGGGCAACATGCGCAGGGCGATCGCCACGTCTATGCGTCACGCACACGGTTCATCCCGGCAACGCTGCTCGACCTGTTCGAACGCACCACCTGGCCGCAAGTGACTGCGGTCGATCCCGCACGCGCAGCGGCACAGGGCGTCCGCATCGACATCAATTCGCGGATGCGCGCGATCTGGCGCTAGACTCGCCTGTCATCCCGGCTCGGAGCGCCAGTGATGACCTGCGCTGCAGTGAATTCAGGCCATCGGCGATGCCGCGCGGCTTATCGGCTCCAATGGAGCGGATATCGCCGTTTGCGAAGGCGCGGAGGCATGTATCAATAGCGTCAGTCTCGGCGGTTTTGCTGCGGCACGGTCGCTCTCCACCGGATTCAACGACACGCCAACTCAGGCTTCACGGCCGTTCGATTCACACGCGATGGTTCCGTAATGGGCGAATTCACCGTAGGCGTGAGCATGATCGGCAGACATCGTAGGTGCCCGATGCACGCCGCTGCATATAATTCAAAGCCATCATTCTGGACCGCCTTTTTGAAGGCTACGATTGTGTAGCAAGGTGGCCTCTCTAAGCTTATGATCGCTCAGAGTTTTCAGCTCTTCAATGGCTTAGATGATGCTTGGGCTTAGATGATGCTTGGCGCTCCGTAAGGGAATCGAACCCTTATTTTAGCCTTGAGAGGGCCATGTCCTAACCGTTAGACGAACGGAGCGTGCGCGGGAGGGGATAGCCGGGAATGGCGGTGGCTGCAAGATGCCACGACCCCCTCGCCCACTTATATGGTTATGGCTCGTAGACGAACCTGAGGAGGGCTGGCAAACCTATGGTTCGCTGGCGAATTTCAGTGTTCCCGTGGGTTTCAGGCTTTTGGCATCGAACGTGCGGATTTCAGTGGAGCCACCGACGTCCAGGGTCAGCACGATACGGTCCCCGGCCACCCCGGTGGAGAGGATTTTCGCCCCTTTCGGCAGGGTGGCGGTCGCGGCGGACGTCACGGTGCTTCCATCCGTACGGAAAAGGCGGTAGCCGATCACAACGAGCAGCGCGCCGACGCCGAGAGCGGTGGTCAGGCCCGCGATCAGCATCATGCGGCGGACGCGCGCGATCATGACGGCCTGTTCAAGGGTCGGTTCGGGCGCGCTATCGGCGGCGGGCTGGGTCATGCAAATACTCGTCTCTTAATTCACGGCTCTCGAAGCAACACGCTTCTGTCAGGTAAGGCTTTACGGAATGAACGATCAACGGCTGGATGTCACGGTGCAGGGCGACGAAGGCTCGACCCGGCTCGATCGCGTGCTCGCCGTGCGCAGCCCGGCTTTGTCGCGCTCCCGGCTGAAGGCGCTGATCCTCGCCGGCCAGGTGACGATCACCCGGTCTTCGCAAGACCCCACCCCCGTGCGCGACCCCGCTTATCATGTCGCTGCCGGCGATACGATCACAATCGACGTTCCGCCCGCCATCGCGCCGGAGCCGGAAGGCGAGGATATCGCCCTCGATATCGTGTTCGAGGACGAGGACATCATCGTCATCAACAAGCCCAAAGGCCTCGTCGTGCATCCCGCCGCCGGCCACGAAACCGGAACGCTGGTGAATGCGCTGATCACCCATTGCGGCGCCAGCCTGTCGGGGATCGGCGGCGTCAAGCGCCCGGGCATCGTGCACCGGCTGGACAAGGACACCACGGGTCTGATGGTGGTCGCCAAGAACGACGCCGCGCATCAGTCGCTGACAACGCAATTCGCCGATCACGGCCGCACCAACGAGATGCGGCGCGGCTATATGGCCTTTGCCTGGGGCATTCCGAACCGCCCGCGCGGCACTGTGGAAGCGCCGATCGACCGGCATCCGCACGCCCGCGAGAAGATGGCGGTCCGCGAAGGCGGTCGGGACGCTGTCACCCATTGGGAAGTGCTGCAGGAATTCCCCGATCGCCACGGCAAGCCGATCGCCACCCTGCTGGCCTGCCAGCTCGAGACGGGCCGGACGCACCAGATTCGCGTGCATCTGGCGCACATCCAGCATCCGCTGATGGGCGATGCGGTCTACGGCTCGCATTTCAAGACCAAGGCGAGCTCGCTGGGCGTCAAGAGCCGCGCGGCACTGGAAGCGCTCGACCGGCAGGCGCTTCACGCCTATTTGCTGGCACTGGAGCACCCTCGCACAGGCGAGATTCTCGAATGGACCAGCGCTCTTCCTCACGATCTGGCGGTTTTACGGACCCATATGGCCGTGCCAGAATGACGCAGATGCATACAAAAAAGTTAGTTTTTACAATGGCTTATATAGGCGACACAGGAACGTGACAGCGAATTCACTTTCAATACGCTTGTAGTAGGGTGTATGTTGCACCTGCGTCAGATGAGACGCGGAACATCGCAGCCAGGGCGGCTTTAACAAAGCGCTCGCTGCCTGGCCCGCCGCTATCGGGGGTCTGAACCACTGGAGGGCGCGAAAATGGCCCGTACAGCTACACTTCCGGTTCTCAATGGAGAATCCGGCCTCTCGCATTATCTTGCCGAGATCCGCAAGTTTCCGATGCTGGAACCTCAGCAGGAATACATGTTCGCCAAGCGTTGGCGCGAGCACGACGATCGCGACGCAGCGCATCACCTTGTAACCAGCCATCTGCGGCTCGTCGCCAAGATTGCCATGGGCTATCGCGGCTACGGACTGCCGATCTCCGAAGTTGTCTCGGAAGGCAACGTCGGTCTGATGCAGGCCGTGAAGCGGTTCGAGCCGGAGAAGGGCTTCCGCCTGGCCACCTATGCCATGTGGTGGATCAAGGCGTCGATTCAAGAGTACATCCTGCGTTCGTGGTCGCTCGTGAAAATGGGCACCACCGCGAACCAGAAGAAGCTGTTCTTCAACCTGCGTAAGGCGAAGAGCAAGATTTCCGCCCTGGACGAAGGCGATTTGCGTCCCGACCAGGTCAAGATCATCGCCACACGTCTCGGCGTGACGGAACAGGACGTGATCGACATGAACCGCCGCCTCGGTGGCGACGCGTCGCTCAACGCACCGATCCGTGACGACGGCGAAGCCGGCGAATGGCAGGACTGGTTGGTCGATAACTCGCCGAACCAGGAAGCCGTCCTGGCGGAGCACGAGGAGTTCGATCATCGCCGTCAGGCGCTGAGCGGCGCCATCGGTGTACTCAACCCGCGGGAACGGCGTATCTTCGAGGCGCGTCGCCTCGCCGACGAACCGATGACGCTGGAAGATCTCGCCAGCGAGTTCGGCGTCTCGCGCGAGCGTGTCCGTCAGATCGAAGTCCGCGCCTTTGAAAAGGTGCAGACCGCGGTCAAGACCACCATCGCCCGCGCGGAAGCGGCCACGCTGGAAGTTGCGCACTAACAGGCACAGTGAGACATACGAAGAATACGAAAGCCGGCGGAAACGCCGGCTTTTTTGTTGGGTCAACGGAAGCCAATTGCTCCGCCACTATATGCGTACTCACCTCCCCCGTAAGCCTGGTGAGGGAAACCGCCCAATCGGCAAAGGGGATCAATTACCTGATCGGCTTCGCCAGCGCCTCTGTCCGGTCGCGCTCCGTCATGTCGATCACCGTCTCCACCGGCGCCGTCAGTTCATAGACGTAGGATACGTCGGTGAAGTAACGCTTCGCCGTGCCACCCAGCGCTTCCGGCGCCACGCGGTCCAGCAGCACCAGACCGAAATCGCTGTCCGGCCGCCGTGTTGCTTCGCTGGTGTTGAACTCTTCCCAGCGGAAATTGAACTGCCCGTCCGGCGGCGGGCCCGTAATCTCCCAATATGCAACGATATGCGGATGCTTGCCGACCAGCGACAGGCCCTCGTCTGAATGCGAGGCGAGTTCAAAGAACAACAGCGACAGGCTCTGCGCCGCACGCGCGCTGACCACAATATCAGGGCCGGTGGCAGCTATGCGATCCGCATGCGGAATCGCGCGTGCCTCGAACAGACCCTTGAGCTGCACGCCCTGCCACTGGCTCTCGCTCAGCAGCGACACGACATTCGACATCGCGTGAATACGGCCGATCAGGAGATCTCGCGCACTGTCCACATCGGAGCCGTGACGCAGCGTGCGCGTCACGATGGACTGGATCACTGCCAGGATATTCTTCACGCGATGATTTAGCTCGTCGATGACGGCGGTCAGGCGACGTTCGAAGCCGATGCGGGTCTCCACCTCGCGCCGCAACCGCAAATTGGCATAGGACACATAGCCGAACAGCCCGCAAACGATGGCCGTTAGCGCGAGGCCGACCCCGCCGACGATGATCGCGATGCGCTGCGCGCGCAGCTCGGTATTGACCTTCGGATAATAGCCCAGCGACCAGTCACGCCCGCCGAACGAAACCGTGCGCAGGACTGCCAGCGCAGGACCATTCGCCACCAATGGGCGCGCCGTTACCCTGCCATCGTCGTCAGCGACGATTTCACCATCGGCGACGCGTGGATCTTTCAGCGCCACCGAGAACAATGACATCTCGTCATTGGCCAGCATCAGCGGCCCAAGTTCATAGGAGAACGACACGAAGCCGGCCGGCGCGGGATCGCCTTCGGGCACAACTGGCGTTACCAGTACCAATCCCAGCGGTCCATCGGGCTGCTGCAGCGGCGTGGGGCTGGAGGCTACCGGCATGTCCTCGTTCATGGCGCGAGCCAGCGTTGGCCCTGTGACGGGCGAGAAATTCAGGACACGACCGGCAAAGCCTTCGGTGACGGAATTGCGCGGCTCCACATCCATCAGCACGTCCAGCGGCTGCTCCAGCACCTTGGCATCGAGACGATCGTCATTGTAGTTGCGGATCGTGGGATTGCGGTAGCCGGCACGGGCCAGCTCCGCGCTGGCGGCCGGCAATTCATTCGGCTGCAGACGAGCGATCCATCCGGCGATGGCGAAATCGGTCTTGAAGGCGTAGATCGAGGCCCGCAACGGCTGCAGCATATTGGCCCTCATGACCGTGGGGGCACGAAATAGCCCGGCTGCAACCCGAGCCAGCAATTCGCGCTCGGTCAGGCGCTCCTGGACCAGGCTGGCATGGATATCCACGGCCCGGCCAAGCGCGATATTCTCGATCGCCAGTTCCTGGTCATGCACGCGATAGGCCGCAAGGCCGGAGAACAGAACTCCGCCCAGTGCCAGTAATGCGATGATAAAGCCAAGCCGGACCACGCGGTTACTCGGAATAGGAGACGTTGCTGCCGGTTCAGCGGCTCGGGAATATGCCAATCACGCTGGAACGAATTGGTTCCAGCCTTCTGGAAATAACTTTGGACCGGGTAAATCTAGGGAAACAGGCTTAACGAAATGACTTAAGCGCAATGCCCTGTCGGGTGCCAGCGGGATCACCGTTATAACCAACGAGATATGAAGGGCTCAGGTCCTGAACTCAAGTATCAAGCCACCGCCTTCGCCTTGAGCCCACCCTTCGTCTCAATGAATGAGATAATCCGATCCAGACCGTCCTGGGTCTTCATATTGGTCATCACGAAAGGCCTGACACCGCGCATCCGCTTGGCGTCGACTTCCATCTTTTCCAGCGAGGCCCCGACATAGGGTGCGAGATCGATCTTGTTGATCACCAGCAGGTCCGAACGCGTGATGCCCGGGCCGCCCTTGGAGGGGATCTTGTCGCCGGCCGCGACGTCGATGACATAGATGGTGATATCGGCCAATTCAGGCGAAAAGGTCGCCGCCAGGTTGTCGCCGCCGGATTCGATCAGCACCATGTCGAGATTGGGAAACTTCACGCGCATGTCGGCGACGGCCGCGAGGTTCATCGACGCGTCCTCTCGGATCGCCGTGTGCGGGCAGCCCCCGGTCTCGACGCCCGCTATCCGGTCCGCCGTCAGCGAGCCCGAACGCACCAGATATTCGGCATCCCACTTCGTATAGATGTCATTGGTGATCGCCGCGATGTCGTAGCGTTCACGCATGGCCTTGCAGAGCAGGTCCATCAACGCAGTCTTGCCGGAGCCGACAGGGCCGCCGATGCCGACGCGGAGCGGGCCGTGAAAACTGGACATGTCAAATGCTCTCTGGGTTGAAGTTACGATCAATCATGACCTGAACAGCCGCGTATATTGCGTCTCGTGACGCATGCTGGCGATATCGGAGCGGAATGTTGCGCCACCGAGATCGTCGAGTGATGCGACCAACGCGCGATGGCCGGTGGCCACGACGACGGACTCCAGCGCTGCAAGAACGCGCTGGCTGTCGGTCTGGCCGAGCGGCACCAGCCGCGCGCCAGCGGAAATCCAGTTCGAGATCACCGCGTGGAAAAAACCATGCATGGTTGCTGACAGCGTCACACCATGCGCGGCGCTCACAAGTCCGACAGCGACGGGATAGACAATCGGACTGTCGCACACCGCGATCAGCCGCTCCATCCCCTCATGTGCCCAGGCATTGCGCGCGATCTCGATGAAGGCCTTGCCCTGCGTGGTGGTTTCGAGCTGACGTTCCCTTGATGGCACGAAGGCGCTGGCGAGTTCGGCAACCTCGCGCAGTGCCTTGTCGTCGCCATCGGATGCTGCGCGATGCACATGTGCGAGAAACACGCCGTCGCAAAAGCCCGCGCCATCGGACAGCATAGCCGACAGCCAGTCCTGCAACGACGCGGCATCGGTGATGTCGCCGGCCTCGACGGCCCATTCGATGCCGCTGGAATAGGAGAACGCGCCGACCGGAAAGGCTGGCGACAGCCAGGTCATCAGCCGATACAGCGCAGCGCCTTCGTCGGCGGACAAAGCGGGAGAGTCGTTCAGCGAGCTATTGTCCGCTGGCCTATTTGTGGTCATGAGCATGAGAATGACCGTGGTGGTCGTGCTTGCTGTCATGATCATGCGCATGATCGCGATCATGGTGATGATCGTGACCGCAATGCTCGTCATGGACATGCTCGGCATGACCATGCGCATGATGGCCATGATCATCTTTGCCGTGATCGTGCCCGTGATGATCGTGACCGTGATGACCATGATCATGATGGTCGTGACCAGCCGGCTCATGTGCCGCGGCATAGGCGCCGCCTTCGGGATCGAACGGCGCCTCGATCTCGATCACGCGCGCGCCGAGACCCTTCACCATCTCCTCGATGACATGGTCGCTGCGGATGCGCAGCCCCTTGGCCATGATCTGCGTGGGCAGATGACGGTTGCCGAGATGCCAGGCGAGCCGCACCAGATGGCCGGGATCGGTGCCGCGGATCTCGATGAGCGGCTCCGGTGCGGCGACCACCTCGATGAGGCGGCCATCTTCCAGCACCAGGGCGTCGCCACCGCGCAAGGCGGTGGCGTTTTCGAGATCGAGCAGGAATTCCAGTCCGCGCGTTCCCGTCATCGCCATGCGGCGACGATGTCGGTCGTCGAAGTCGAGGACGACGGTATCCACCGCCGCCTCTTTCCAGTTGAATTGGCCTTTGACTTCAGTCGCGCGGATCATTCCGTTGTCTTCCTGCTCAGAACTTCTCGACCTTGCCGTCACTGATGATCTCGATGACGGTCGGTGCAACTTTCAACGGCGCTGAATATTCGCGCCAGACTTTCATATGCGGGGCCTTGCCGTGTGCGTTGAGATCCTCTCGGGTCTCCCAGCGCTCCACCACCACGAACAGATTGGGATCGTGGATACTGGTATGGTTCTCATAGGAGATGCAGCCCTTCTCCTGGCGCGTGGCAGCGATACACTCCTTGGCGCCCTTGATGAAATCATCGCGGCATTCCGGTTTCACCTGGCTGGTGGCAACGACATAAATCATGTTGTTTCCCTCCCGTCAGCGCACGGTGACGTCGGCGGGCGTGATGACTTCGATCTTCGGCGGCGCGCTCAGGCAATTTGCCGCCACGCGGCCAAATGCCTTGAAGTGATCGGCCTTGCGGTGCGGCTCCAGCGCCTCGGCATTCTCCCACTGTTCGACGAACACCATCTTGGTCGGATCGGTCACGCTCTCATGCAGGTCATAGGCGATATTGCCGGGTTCCTTCCGGGTCCCTGCGATGCAGGCCTGTGCGGCGGCGATGAGTTCGGCACGTGCTTCCGGCTTCACGGTCAGTGTGGCAACGACGTAAATCAAGGGAGTCCTCCCGGTTTTCTTGTTGTGGCTGAGACTGCCGGGACGGACATTAGGAGGTAATGGCCGGGGATTGAAGGGGGCGCTTTCTCATTCCTCCCCCTTGCGGGGAGAGTGGCCGCGCGCAGCACGGTCGGGTGGGGGTGCCACAAGCTCCGCGCCGGTGGAAGCACCCCACCACCGCGCTGGAGGGAGGGATCACGCAACCTCCGTTCTCTGGCATCAATACATGAAATACCTTTGTGCCATCGGCAGCACCTCCGCGGGCTCGCAGGTCAGGAGTTCGCCGTCGGCGCGCACCTCATAGGTCTCCGGATCGACTTCGATCTTCGGCGTGGCACCGTTGTGGATCATGCTCTTCTTCGAAATGCCGTCGCGGGTGTTTTCCACCGCATAAAGCGACTTCTGGGTGCCGAGCTTCTTGGCCAACCCACCGGCGATTGCAGCACCGGATGTGAACACCACCGACGACTGCGTCAGCGCACGGCCGAAGGCGCCGAACATCGGCTGGTAATGCACCGGCTGCGGCGTCGGGATTGACGCGTTCGGATCTCCCATCGGCGCCGCAACGATCGAGCCGCCCTTGATCACCAGATCCGGCTTGACGCCGAAGAACGCCGGCGACCACAGCACGAGATCAGCGAGCTTGCCCTTCTCCACGGAGCCGATCAGTTTCGACACGCCATGCGCAATCGCGGGATTGATCGTGTATTTGGCGATATAGCGCTTGACGCGGAAATTGTCGTTGTTGCCCTTGTCTTCCTTCAGCGAGCCGCGCTGCTTCTTCATCTTGTCGGCCGTCTGCCACGTCCGGATGATGACCTCGCCGAGCCGCCCCATGGCCTGCGAATCCGACGATATCATTGAGAGCGCGCCGAGATCGTGTAGGATATCCTCGGCAGCGATGGTTTCCTTGCGAATGCGGCTTTCGGCAAAGGCCAGATCTTCCGCGATGGAGGGATCGAGATGGTGGCACACCATCAGCATGTCCAGATGCTCATCGATGGTGTTGCGGGTGAACGGCCGCGTCGGATTGGTCGATGACGGCAACACGTTCTTCAGACCCGCGACCTTGATGATGTCAGGTGCGTGCCCGCCACCGGCGCCTTCGGTGTGGAAGGCGTGGATGGTGCGCCCCTTGAAGGCCTTGATCGTATCTTCGACGAAACCGGACTCGTTCAGCGTGTCGGAGTGCAGCATCACCTGGATGTCGTGATCATCGGCAACCGACAGGCAATTGTCGATCGCCGCCGGCGTGGTGCCCCAGTCCTCATGCAGCTTCAGCGCACAGGCGCCGGCATTGATCATCTCCACCAGCGGCGCCGGGCGCGACGCGTTGCCCTTGCCGGAAATGCCGAGATTGACCGGGAACGCATCGAACGACTGGATCATCCGCGCGATGTGCCACGGGCCCGGCGTACAGGTCGTCGCGAAGGTGCCGTGGGACGGCCCGGTGCCGCCGCCGAGCATCGAGGTGACGCCCGACATCAGCGCATGCTCGATCTGCTGCGGGCAGATGAAATGGATATGGCAATCGAAGCCGCCAGCCGTGAGGATCTTGCCCTCACCCGCGATGACGTCCGTGCCCGGACCGACATTGATGGTGACACCCGGCTGGATGTCGGGATTGCCGGCCTTGCCGATCGAATGGATATAGCCCTCTTTGATCGCGACGTCGGCCTTCACGATGCCCCAGTGATCGACGATCAGTACATTGGTGATGACAGTATCGACCGCGCCCTGCTTGTTGGTCGCCTGCGACTGGCCCATACCGTCGCGGATCACCTTGCCTCCGCCGAACTTCACTTCCTCGCCATAGATAGTGAAATCCTTCTCCACCTCGATGATCAGATCCGTATCGGCGAGCCGTACGCGATCGCCGGTGGTCGGGCCGAACATGTCGGCATAGACGGAGCGTTTGATTTTCACGGGCATGTCAGAGCTTCCCCATCACGTCACCACGGAAACCGTAGACGGTACGCTTGCCGGCGAGTTCTACCAGTTGCACATCGCGGGTCTGGCCGGGCTCGAACCGCACAGCGGTGCCAGCGGCGATGTCCAGGCGCATGCCGCGTGCTTTCTTGCGGTCGAATTTCAGCGCCGGGTTGGTTTCGAAGAAATGATAGTGCGAGCCGACCTGGATCGGCCGGTCGCCGGAATTCGCCACCGTGAGCGTCACGGTCTTGCGCCCGGCATTGAGCTCGATCTCGCCGTCCTGGATGAAGAGTTCGCCGGGGATCATGGCCGTTCCTTTACAGATCTTCGTCTTCGCTCAGTTTGAGCTCGTAGGCCACGACGGCTTTTTGGATGGCATCCTCATGATCGCCGAGCGGGCTGTTCAAATCCCAGAGCCTGTTGCCGAGCGGACTTGATGGATCCAGCATCGCCTTGAGCGCCAGATCGCGCCAGTCGTCCTGATCACCAGGAAATTCGGCAATCGCCGCCTCGACTATCGGCGCCGCCTCGGGTGCGCCGACGATCCTGAGCGCCTCGGGGATCAACACGATGTCCGCGCGATTCCAGTTCGCAAACAGTTGCGACAGACCGCCGTTGTACCACTCACCCTGAAACCGCTCGACCAATGCCAGAGCATCCTCGGGCACGCTCAGGTCGAAGTCGGCCAGGTCCTTCCAGCTGCGCTTCGACGGGGCGTCGGCCATGACGGCAGTCTCCATCACCGGATCGGTTCATGCACGGTGACAAGCTTCGTCCCATCCGGGAATGTCGCTTCCACCTGAATGTCGTGGATCATCTCGGCGATCCCATCCATGCATTGCGCGCGGGTGATGACCTCGGCGCCGGATTTCATCAGCTCGGCAACGGTGCGGCCGTCCCGCGCGCCCTCGACAATGAAATCGGAGATGATGGCGATGGCCTCGGGATGGTTGAGCTTGACGCCGCGCTCCAGCCGGCGGCGCGCCACGATGGCGGCCATCGAGATCAGAAGCTTGTCTTTTTCGCGGGGGGAGAGATTCATCGGCAGGTCTCTGTAAGTTTAGTTCAACCACATACGCGGCAGCATCGCGCCTGATCGTCCAAGCACCGCCATCATGTCGGCGCGCAATCTGGCCGCATCTTGCGCACAGAAGCGGGCCGTTGCAAATCCGTTCCAGCAGGAGATACCGACTTCGCCGCCAGAGCCATCCGTGGCTTCGCGTAGTCGCTCGATCAGTGTCTCGTCGCCGGGCACGATCAGCGCCGTGCCGATGGCCACGGCTCCATTGCCGATCGCCGGCCTGGCCAGTTTCGCGGCGATATTGCCATCCAGCCGCACGTTTTCCGCAAACACGAGCTTACCGCCGCGGCGCAGGCGCCAGCGGTCCAGGAAACGTCCTGATGTCATCACCTCGCCCATGGCGGCGCGGCCGAACACGACGATCTCGCAGAGCAAGAGCGTCGCGCTATCAGCCAGATCAATGTCGATGCGCCTGATGGTGCTGGCCTGATCGAACAGGATGGTTTCCTGCGGCAGCCACGACAGATGCGCGCCGGCCGCGGCCTTCAGCCCAATGTTGATCTCGGCCGCGGGTCCGTGGGAACGATAGACCTTTTCGGCTGCAGCGGTCGTCACCGTCAGGCTGGTGCCCTCGCCGGCCGCGATATCGATATCGAAACGGTCACCGCCTGCCGCACCGCCGGCCGTGTTGACGAACATCGCGGAGAGGCCGTCGTCTTCGGGGGACGGGAAGCGCACACGCAGCGAGCCGGATTCATGCAGCTGACGGCGGCGCGTCTTTCCCTCCACCAGATGAACGTCGAACGCCACCGCGCCACGGGCACGGTTAGCGGCAAAGATCGCCGAGGGCGATGAGATCGCCGATGACGACAGCGTGGTGTTGTCAGCCTGCATGTACTCTCCGGCTTTGAGCCCGCGTTACAGCGCCATCTGGCGGCTGATCTCGGCGGGATCGAGCGTGCTGCGGTCGCAGGTGTATTTCACCGCACCGCGATCCATCACGGCGAAGTTGTCGCCGAGTTCGCAGGCAAAGTCGAGATACTGCTCCACGAGGACGATAGCGATATTGCCGAGCGAGCGCAGATAGGAAATCGCGCGGCCGATATCCTTGATGATCGAGGGCTGGATGCCTTCGGTCGGCTCATCGAGCAGCAGGAGTTTCGGTCGCATCACCAGTGCACGGCCGATGGCGAGCTGCTGCTGCTGGCCGCCGGACAGATCGCCGCCGCGTCGGCCCAGCATCGAGTTCAGCACCGGAAACAGCGAGAACACATCGTCGGGAATATTGCGGTCGGCGCGCTTCAGCGGCGCATAGCCGGTCTTGAGGTTTTCCTCCACGGTGAGCAGCGGAAATATCTCCCGCCCCTGCGGCACGAAGGAAATGCCGCGCCGTGCCCGCTCGAACGGCTTCAGGGTCGAGATGTCCTGGCCATCGAACGTGATCGAGCCTGACGAGATCGCCTGCTGGCCGACCATAGCGCGCAGCAGCGAGGTCTTGCCGACGCCATTGCGGCCGAGCACGCAGGTCACCTTGCCAGGTTCGGCCGAGACCGTGACGCCGCGCAGCGCCTGGGCGGCACCGTAATAGAGGCTGATATTGTCTACCTTCAACATGCGTCAGCGCCCCAAATACACTTCGACCACGCGGTCATTGGTCGACACCTGATCGATGGTGCCTTCGGCCAGCACGGTGCCTTCATGCAGGCACGTCACCTTGACGCCGAGTTCGCGCACGAAGGTCATGTCATGCTCGACCACCATGACGGTCTTGTTGTCGCGGTTGATCGCTTTGAGCAATTCGGCGGTCTGATGCGTTTCCACATCGGTCATGCCGGCCACCGGCTCGTCCACCAGCAGCAGCTTCGGATCCTGTGCCAGCAACATGCCGATTTCGAGCCACTGTTTCTGGCCGTGGGAGAGATTACCGGCGAGACGGTCGCGGGCGTCGGTGAGACGGATGGTTTCCAGCACCTTGTCGATCCGCTCGGCCTCGCCCCGGCTGCCGCGCCAGAACAAAGTACCGCGCACAGAGTGATCGACGTTCAGCGCCAGCAGCAGATTGTCATAGATGGTCTGGCTCTCGAACACCGTCGGCTTCTGGAATTTACGGCCGATGCCGAGCTCGGCGATCTTGGTTTCGTCCAGCAGCGTCAGGTCGTGAATGCCGTCGAAATAGACGTCACCCTCGTCCGGCTTGGTCTTGCCAGTGATGATGTCCATCATCGTAGTCTTGCCGGCGCCGTTGGGGCCGATAATGGCGCGCATCTCGCCCGGCGCGAGCACCATCGACAGGTTGTTGATGGCATGGAAGCCATCGAACGACACATGGACGCCGTCGAGATAGAGCTGTGCGGAGGTGATGCGCTTCTGCCGGGCTTCGGCCTCGCGCGCCGCAACGACGGGATCGATCACGGCAGGCCCATGGGAGGCGGGCGCTGCCGGGGCTGGCGTTTCAGTCACGGTCATCACGCCTTCTCCGCCAGATGGGGTTTGGTGACGCCATCTTCTGCTGCGGCGCTATCGGCATTCGCGTTATTGCGGGCTTTGCGGCTTTCTGACCAGGCATTGAAGGTCCCGATGATCCCCTTGGGCAGCAGCAACGTCACGAGAATGAACAGCGCGCCGAGCATGAACAACCAGTAGGGAGCAAGGGCGCCGGATGTGAACACCGTCTTGGCGTAGTTGACGACCACGGCACCGAGCGCCGCGCCGACCAGCGTGCCGCGGCCACCGACCGCGACCCAGATCACGGCCTCGATGGAGTTGGCGGGCGCAAATTCGCCGGGATTGATGATGCCCACCTGCGGCACATAGAGCGCGCCCGCGACGCCGGCCATGCAGGCCGACAGCGTGAACACGAACAGCTTGTAGGATTCGACGCGGTAGCCCAGAAATCTTGTGCGGGACTCCGCATCGCGCACCGCGATCAGCACCTTGCCGAGTTTCGAGGTGACGATGGCACGGCAGACAAAGAAGCCGATGATCAGCGCCAGACAGCTCAGCGCAAACAAGGCCGCGCGGGTGCCATCGGCCTGGATATTGAAGCCCAGGATGTCCTTGAAATCGGTCAGGCCGTTATTGCCGCCGAAGCCGAAGTCGTTGCGGAAGAACGCCAGCAGCAGCGCGTAAGTCATCGCCTGGGTGATGATCGACAGATACACGCCTGACACGCGCGAGCGGAAGGTGAGCCAGCCGAACACGAAAGCGAGAATGCCGGGCGCGATCAGCACCATCGCCGCCGCGAACCAGAACATGTCGAAGCCGTACCAGTACCACGGCAGCGCCTTGTAGTTCAGGAACACCATGAAGTCCGGCAGGATCGGATTGCCATAGACGCCGCGCGAGCCGATCTGGCGCATCAGATACATGCCCATGGCGTAACCGCCGAGCGCGAAGAAGGCGCCGTGACCAAGCGAGAGAATGCCGCAATAGCCCCAGATCAGATCGATCGAGAGCGCGAGGATGGCATAGCAGACATATTTGCCGAACAGCGCCATCAGATAGGTCGGCACCTGCAGCGGCGAGTCCGCCGGTAGCAGCAGGTTCGACAGCGGAATGAGGATGCCGACGGCAGCGACGACCAGCAGGAAGATCGTGGCGCTGCGATCGAGGGTCCGGGTGAGGAAATGCGGCGTCATGCTTCTATCGCCCTGCCCTTGAGCGCGAACAGTCCACGCGGCCGTTTCTGGATGAACAGGATGATCAGCACCAGGATGGCGATCTTGCCGAGCACGGCGCCGGCCACCGGCTCCAGAAACTTGTTCGCGATGCCGAGCGACAGCGCGCCGACCAGCGTGCCCCACAGATTGCCGACGCCGCCGAACACCACGACCATGAAGCTGTCGATGATGTAGCTCTGGCCGAGATTGGGCGAGACATTATCGATCTGCGACAGCGCCACGCCGGCAATGCCTGCGATGCCAGAGCCGAGACCGAAGGTCAGTGCATCGACGCGCGAGGTGGCAATGCCCATCGACGCCGCCATGCGGCGATTCTGCGTCACGGCACGCATTTCGAGGCCAATGCTGGTGTAGCGCAGCATCGCCAGCAGGATGGCAAACACAGCCATGGTGAAACACAGGATCCAGAGCCGGTTATAGGTGATGGTGATCTGGCCAAGTTCGAACGCGCCCGACATCCAGGAGGGATTGCCGACCTCACGATTGGTCGGGCCGAACATGGTGCGCACCGCCTGCTGCAGCACCAGCGACAGACCCCAGGTGGCCAGCAGCGTTTCCAGCGGGCGGCCATAGAGGAAGCGGATGATGGTGCGCTCG
This sequence comes from Tardiphaga sp. P9-11, assembly GCF_008329525.1. Taxonomy (GTDB): domain Bacteria; phylum Pseudomonadota; class Alphaproteobacteria; order Rhizobiales; family Xanthobacteraceae; genus Tardiphaga. The sequence goes on from NZ_NPKQ01000011.1 coordinate 105,908, forward strand.
ATGACGATGCCGAGGAGACCGGCGACGATGAAGGCCAGTGGCACGGCCATCAACAGCGAGTAATCGAACAGGCCAGGATAGCTGGTACGGATCACGTCCTGCACCACGAAGGTGACATAGGCGCCGATCATCACCATCTCGCCATGCGCCATGTTGATGACGCCCATCACGCCGAAGGTGATGGCCAAACCGATTGCGGCGAGCAGCAGGACCGAACCGAGCGACAGTCCGTACCAGGCGTTCTGGCCGATCGACCACAGCGTCTGCCGGCTGTTGATCGCGGTGACGGCGCTGGCCGCGCTGCGCGCGACGCCGACGGTCTGGTCGGCCGGCAGGCTGGTGAGCAGCGCCAGCGCATCCTGATCGCCGCGGCTCTTGATGACCGCGATGGATTCGATCTTCTCGGCCTCGGTCGCATCTTCCTTATAGAGCAGGATCGCGGCGCGGGCCTCGGTGAAGGCCTGCTTGGCAGTCTTGTTGGTTTCCTTCTCCAGCGCGGTCTCGATCACCGGCAGCATCGCGGTCTCGTGGCTCTTGAACACCGATTGTGCGGAAGCGATCCGCTTGGCGGGATCCGGCGACATCAGCGTGAGCCCGCCGAGTGCGGATTCGATGTTGCGGCGAAGACGATTGTTGAGGCGCACGGCGGCAGCACTGGCCGGCACTTCAGCGACGGCCTCGCCGGTGGCGGCGTCGGTGACCTTGCCATCTGTGCCGGTGAGATAAACCTTCTTGCTGTCGGGGTCGGCGGAGAGCCGACCTTCCTGCAGCGCGGTGATCACAGCGAAAGCCTGCGGATTGCCTGAGGTTGCGATGATGCCCACCGCCTCGTCGCTGTCAGAAAAATCATCATTGGCGAATTTGGCGACGGCATCCTCGAAGGGACCCGCGAAGGCCGGAATGGCGGTCGCGGCGGTCAGCAGAAATGCAAGCGCGATCGCACGGAAACGATGAAGGAGATCAGTCACTGGAAAACCCCGGCCGAAGAAAAAAGAGAAGGCGGCGGACGCACCGCCTTCCCCAGTTTTGGGAGTCTCGGGAGGAAATCACTGCGGACGCAAACGCCCGCAGTGATGGAAACACGAAGCCTCAGAGCGAGATCAGGAACCCTGACCGCCGCACTTGTTGGTCTTGGTGTTGAAGTTGCCGCACTTCTTGCCGACCCAGTCGCCGATCAGGTCCTTGGAGCCGTCGAGCTCCTTCGACCATGCATCGCCAGCCACCAGCGCCGGGGTCTTCCAGACCACGTCGAACTGGCCATTGGCTTTGATTTCGCCAATGAACACCGGCTTGGTGATGTGGTGGTTCGGCAGCATCTTCGAGGTACCACCGGTCAGGTTCTTGGCTTCGATGCCGGGCAGTGCGTCGATCACCTTGTCGGCCTCGATCGACTTGGCCTTCTCGACTGCCTTCACCCACATGTTGAAGCCGATCACGGTGGCTTCCATCGGGTCGTTGGTCACGCGCTTCGGATTCTTGGTGAAGGTCTGCCAGGCCTTGATGAACTTCTCGTTCTCGGGGCTCTTGATCGACTGGAAGTAGTTCCAGGCCGCGAGATGGCCGAGCAGCGGCTTGGTGTCGATGCCGGCGAGTTCTTCTTCACCCACCGAGAACGCAACAACCGGAATGTCGGTCGCCTTGACGCCCTGGTTGCCGAGCTCCTTGTAGAAAGGAACGTTGGCGTCGCCGTTGATGGTCGAGACCACGGCGGTCTTCTTGCCGGCCGAGCCGAACTTCTTGATGTCGGCCACGATCGTCTGCCAATCACTATGACCAAACGGCGTGTAGTTGATCATGATGTCTTCCTGCTTGACGCCCTTCGACTTCAAGTAGGCTTCCAGGATCTTGTTGGTGGTGCGCGGATAGACATAGTCGGTGCCGGCCAGCACCCAGCGCTTCACCTTCTCGTCCTTCATCAGATAGTCGACCGCCGGGATCGCCTGCTGGTTCGGAGCAGCACCGGTGTAGAACACGTTACGCTCGGACTCTTCGCCCTCGTATTGCACGGGGTAGAACAGGATCGAGTTCAGTTCCTTGAACACCGGGAGTACCGACTTGCGCGACACCGAGGTCCAGCAGCCGAACACGACGGCGACCTTGTCCTTGGTGATCAGCTCGCGTGCCTTTTCGGCGAACAGCGGCCAGTTCGAAGCGGGATCGACCACAACGGCTTCGAGTTTCTTGCCGTTGATGCCGCCCTTCTTGTTCTGTTCATCGATCATGAACAGCACGGTGTCCTTCAGGGTCGTTTCGGAAATCGCCATGGTGCCCGACAGCGAGTGCAGAACACCGACCTTGATGGTGTCGTCTGCAGCTTTGGCCGGCGAAAATGCCGACAGGCCCAGTGCCAGACCGGTTGCCGCGGCCATCAGGCTGCGTCGGGTCAGGCCCTTACCCTTTGCGGGCTTGGCTATTGCATGAGTCAAATTGGTAATCATATGCGGTCTCTCCCTGACGCAGACGAAATAGACGCGGAACGGCCCCACGGCCGGCGCATTAGGGGAATCGCAAGAAGTGTGCCAGCGCCTGAACACACGTTAAGTAATTGGGATCGCTCATCTGTTTCCAATTTAGGCAACCGCTCAATTTTGCTGCGCCAAAATATTGTGCAGAAAAATTGATCATGCACACGGCAAGCGGCACAAATAATAATCAAATATTGCCCTGTGTCTAAATTTCATGCAGCGGTATTTTGTCGCTGGTTTTAACCCTCCTGGCGATTCACCTTGAATCCGCCGCGTTGCTGTTCCATATCATCCGAACGACCTAGAGAATCATCAGGTCTTTGCGAGCCGCGTGTTCTGATCCCGTCTTTACTCTGATCGTATTCAGGGCAGTTCGACGGTTTCTGGCTTGCCCCTTCAGCTAACCAGAACTGACGCCCCAAACACGCGGGTGTCCCGGACACCCTCGCGCGCTCCTGGCCCCATGATCTTTGAATCATGGCCGGGCGTCTGCTTTCACTTTGGAAAGATCAATCTTTTGACCACCTTTCAGGAATTCGGCCTCGCCGATCCCATCACCCGTGCGCTTAAAGAAGAAAACTACACCACGCCGACCCCGATCCAGGCACAGACCATCCCGATTGCCATTACCGGCAAGGACGTGATCGGCATCGCCCAGACCGGCACCGGCAAGACGGCCTCTTTCGCGCTCCCCATCCTCCATCGCTTGCTCGAGAATCGCATCAAGCCGCAGCCCAAGACCTGCCGCGTGCTGGTGTTGAGCCCGACCCGCGAACTCTCCGGCCAGATCCTCGACTCGTTCAACGCCTATGGCCGCCACATGCAGCTCGCATCGGCGCTAGCGATCGGCGGCGTGCCAATGGGCCGTCAGGTGCGCTCGTTGATGCAGGGCGTGGACGTCCTCGTCGCCACCCCCGGCCGCCTGCTCGACCTCGTGCAAAGCAACGGGTTGAAGCTCAACATGGTTGAGTTTCTGGTGCTCGACGAAGCCGACCGCATGCTCGACATGGGCTTCATCAACGACATCCGCAAAGTCGTCGCCAAGCTGCCGATCAAGCGCCAGACCCTGTTCTTCTCGGCCACCATGCCGAAGGACATCGCCGATCTCGCCGAAGCAATGCTCAAGGATCCGGCCCGCGTTGCGGTGACCCCGGTCGCCTCCACCGTGGAGCGCATCAGCCAGCGGATCATGCTGGTGGATCACTCCGCCAAGCCGACCATTCTCGCCCAGATCCTCAAGACCGAGACGGTCGACCGCGCGCTGGTGTTCACCCGCACCAAGCACGGCGCCGACAAGGTCGTGAAGGGCCTCGAGCGCGCCGGCATCGCCGCCGCCGCGATCCACGGCAACAAGTCGCAGAACCATCGTGAGCGCACGCTCGCCCAGTTCCGCACCGGCGAAATCCGCACGCTGGTGGCCACCGACATCGCCGCCCGCGGCATCGACGTCGACGGCATCACCCATGTGGTGAATTTCGACCTGCCGAATATCCCGGAAACCTACGTTCACCGCATCGGCCGTACCGCCCGTGCCGGACGCGAAGGCATTGCAATCTCCCTTTGCGCCGGCGAGGAAATGGCGTATCTGCGCGATATTGAAAAGCTGATCCGTATTTCGCTTCCGAAGGAAGACCGCCGTACCCCAGGCCGTAATGACGTGGGGCCGTCGCCTTCCCAGAATCGTGGCGGTCAGCGCAACGGTCGCTCCGCCCCGCATGCCCCCCGCAGCAATGACGGAGCGCCCGGCAAGAACGCGCGCAATCGTCGTCGTCCCCATGGCGGCGGAGGTGCCGCATCGCAGCCGAACCGCGATCATGGTCGGAGCGAAAATGCGAGACACGAGAATGCAAGACACGAGAACGCTCGCCATGAGCCGATCTCACGCCCGGCCAATCAGGCCGGATCTACGACCAAAGAAGGGATGCAGGGCGTTGCCTTCCTGCACCGCGAAAGCCGACCGAATACAACCCCGAACCGCACCCAGCGGCCACGCTAACAGCCGATCGATCTGGAGCTAACAATGGCCAAAGAAGAGCTGATCCAGTTCGAAGGACTGGTGACTGAAATCCTCCCCGATGCACGCTATCGCGTGCAATTGGATGCAGGACACGAAATCGTCGCCTACACCGCCGGCAAGATGAAGAAGAACCGCATCAAGACGCTGGCGGGTGATCGCGTGACCATCGAGATGTCGCCTTACGACCTCGAAAAGGGTCGCCTGATTTTCCGCCACAAGGACGAACGTCCTGGTGGTCCTCCCCGTGGTGCACCGCCGCGCGGTCAGTTCCGTCGCCGTTAAGCGCAGCACGCTTCTAAACTGTCGACAGTTGGCACAGTAACGACAACCAGCCCGCGCATCCGGTCACTCCCGATGCGCGGATGGGTAAGCGTTCCTGACCGTTCGTGCGCAATCAAAAAATCGTGCGCGTCAGGATTGTTTTGGGGGGGCGCTTCCCCTAATATGAGTTAATCGATTTTCGGCCGGACGACATTATCTATCCCCCGGTGCAGCCGGTCTAGACTGACGACCCTTCCAAAAATTCGATGTCACCAGCCCACATATGTTTCGTGGGCTACACTATATTCTTGAGAAGGGACTACCCCCATGAGCATGGGAACAGTGAAGTGGTTTAACGCGACCAAGGGCTTCGGCTTCATTCAGCCGGACGATGGTGGCAACGACGTGTTCGTTCACATCTCCGCCGTTGAGCGTGCCGGTCTCGGCACCCTGCGTGAAGGCCAGAAGATCAGCTACGAAATCGTTGCTGACCGTCGTTCCGGCAAATCGTCGGCCGACAATCTCCGCGCCGCAGGCTAAACGATCACTCGCAAGCCAGATGCTTGCGAACTGATCGACTGAATACGAAAAGGCCGCGCTCTCGAGCGCGGCCTTTTTGCTGAAGGATGATTCGGAAAGTGGATCGACGATCGTTCGCTGCAACTACAAATACGCAGCGCATGATCGCAAATTACGGCGTGCAACTCGTCACCATCACGACGCATGACGTTTGCCGCGGTCGCGTGTACATCGCATCGGACAGCGTGAGCCCGCCCTTCGGCACGACCCAGCCAATCGTCGGCACGTATTTATAGTTGGCCTCGCCGAGGATCAGATACTGGTTCGGCAGATAGTTCCCGTTGGCGTCCTTGACGATCAGGTCGGTGGGAACCGATACGATGTCTTTCACTTTCCTGACCACGACATTGCCATTCGCATCTTTCCCGGTGGGATAATCGCCGCGCGTCCACACCACCTTGGCGGTCTTGGTCGCCGGATCGATATACACTTGGCTGACCGACACTTGAAGCTGCGTCTTGTCGTAAGGCGTCAGCATCGCGTCGCCAATGATGAAGAAGTTCGACACATCGGTTTCCGCTAGCGTCGTGTAGCGCGACGCCAGGTCGGCCATGCCTTGTGAGATCTGGCTGACCTTGCGATCGACGGCAAAACCGTTGGAAACATCCAGCATGCCGAAGAACATCAGGAACATCAGCGGAATGATCATCGCGAACTCGACCGCGGATACGCCTCTCGTATCGTCTCGCAACAGCAAGGCCCGTCGCCAGGCTGCCAGTGCTGCCATACGCACGCGCATTGTCCCGATCCCTGCCATCACTGCGGTCCGGTAGCCGCTGTCGCGGCCAGCAGGCGCTTGCTGCTCGTCGTTCCACGACTGATATTGGCGATGTTGTAGCCTAGGCCGGTCACATAGAGCGGCCACTGATAGAAACCGCGCACGACCACGGTCTTGGTGGTCGGACAGGCCGGCGGCTGGTAGACGAGATTCGTCGACACATAGTTGCCGCTGGCGTCGATCGGATCCGAAATCGTGATCGCTGTGCCGGGATCGTACGACCGCACATCGATATCGAGCTTGGTGCAATCCATCAGTGCCGATGCGCGCGCGCAGATCGACGTCTTGAAATCGACGGCTGTAGCTGCAGCAGAACACGTATAGATCGACCGCGCGGCATCCTGGACGCCGGTTTCAAGGACCTGTCCAGCCAGAAACACCATGCCGGTTTCCATGATGGCAAAAATCAGCGCGAAGAAGATCGGCGCGATCATCGCGAATTCGACCGCGGCCGATCCGCTGCTGTTATGGCCGAAGCGGCGCAGGCGCCCGGCGAGCGTCGCCATCGAGATCAGCGGTAGCAGCATCTGCAAGTGCCTCGGTGATAGGAAATAACTACCGCCGAGATGTATCGGAAACAGATTGTTGAAGTGTTTCGCCGGATCGAGACAAGATGGCTCGATGCGTTAACCCACCATTACCCATGTGGCAGGAGGCTTGCGATGATGTCCGGGCGGGATTGGGCTGACCGACGAAAAGTGGTGGCTTAGAGCATGATCCCGAAAAGTGGATACCGGTTTTCGGATAGGATCATGCTCCAATAAAGAAAAACGTTAGAGTCTGATTCATCGGAGATGAATCAGACTCTAGTTGTTTCTCGCCCCGATCGTCGCGGCCTGACTGCCGATGGCGCCGGCCTGATCCATCGTCGACTTGAAGAAGGTTTCCCCGTCACCCAGCGTCAAACGCCGCTCGCAATTCGCCGCGCAGCTATAGGTCTCCCGGCTCATACCGCGATAGACGGTCACGACCTTGTCGGTCGGGCCTTCCACCTGAATGACGCGGTCCATCAGCACGGAGCCTGCGCGATCAATGGCAATCACATTGGTGGCGCCATAGCTCTTGCCGGTGACGACGACCATGCCGCCGGCTTGCAGCGTCACATCGGCGATCAAGGGGTTGCCGACCACGATGGTAGCGATCTTCTCGGGAAATTTGACGAGCCTGGCCTGATCGACGCTGACTGCGATCAGATCATTCGCAGGGGCCGCAAGACTGCCCGCCGGCAACAGCATGGTCCCTGCCGCCAGAGCACGGGCCACAAACATCGCGCGCATCCGCGCGCGCTTCGACTGAAACGACATCCTGTACTCCGGGACGATACAAGCCGACAAAAGCAGATACGCAGCGGTGCCGGCGCCCGACATGGCAAATGTGCCGTTAATTGATGAAGGAACTGGAAACGGCGGTGGCGGGGTGCATGATAGACGCTGTCCCGGCTTAGGAAAGCTTGGATTGACCGTCATTCCGGAGCAGGACTGAGCCCCGAGTTTCCACTGTCATTCCGGGGCGTGCGTCGCCGGCGAAGCCGGCACAGCGCGAACCTAGGCACACCAATTAATGTGCCGGGGGTTGATCCCGGTGGCTCCGAAAGTCCTGATGCACTCCCTTACGGAAGACCGCATCGGCATCAGGCCCAGGGGTGCGTCGGGCACCTGGCGTTCCGCACGCCAACGAGGCAGGAAGGAATGCGCAAAACTCGGAAGCGAAAGCGCCGCGAGAATGCGGAGGCTTGACTGTTTGAAATTCACATAAGCGATGATCGGACGACGGTCGCGTGATCACTCCCGCTGCACAGCTTCGCTGCTTCGGGAGGGAAAATAGGAACGCACCCTACTGCTTGAACGGATAGGCCAGCTGGCCGGTGAATTCGGTCGGCAACGCCTCGCCATCGACACCGTAATTGTCCGGCAACTCCCCCGCCGGCATGCGGAAGGTTCCAAACATCATGTCCCAGATCGGAAACGTGCCAGCGAAGTTGGTGTTACCGCCGCGTTCCAGCGACGTGTGGTGCCAGCGGTGGAACACCGGCGTTGCCAGCACATATCTGAATGGCCCGAGCGTCCAGTTCAGATTGGCGTGCACGAAAGCCGAGTGGAAAGTCGTGAACGGTCCGACCCACAGCATGATGTTCGGCGAAATACCGGCCATGAGCAGCAGCACATCGACCGCGACGGTGCCGAGAAACAGATTGACCGGGTGAAACCGTGCCGCGGAGATCCAGTCCAGCTCTTCCGACGAGTGATGGATCGCGTGGTATTTCCAGAAGCCGCCGCCGTGATACATCCGGTGCAGCCAGTACAGCATGAAGTCGGACACCACGAGAAAGAAGATCGCCTGTACCCAGAGCGGCATCTGCGCCAGCGGCCCGTGGCCGTTGTCGTAGAAGGCGATCAGTTCATCGGCATCGTGAATGTTGAAGACGACCGAAGCGCCGACCACGAGCAGTCCGATACGCACGACGCGGGTGATCAGCGGCACGAAGAACCAGTAGACCACATCGGTCACGATCTCCGTCTTCCGCCACCAATGCTTACCGGGATTGCAGGCCCAGAAATGCGTCAGCACCGTAAAGACCACCGCAAGAACCAGCGTGACCGGCACCACCTTCATGATGGTCTCGCCGAACATGTTCAGGATGTCGAAGGGGAGTGTCGTCATCGCGGCCTCGCGGTATTCGGAGGCCAAGAGTTACCGCGGTATGCTTAAGGAGGGATGAAGCGCACAAAGCATGCGTGGTGTTATCACACCCAAGTCATTCTAAAATCGTCTTAAGTAGCTATTTACCGTGCAAAAGAAGAGACAAATGCGACCGACTTTCATCGATCGAATTAACCGCACTGCAATTCCCGACTCCTAGTGTCCCTCATGGTCACGGTGCTGAGAACGCCGGGGAGACCAGGCATCACGATCGACAGCCACGTGCACATATGGAGTTTTGTATTATGAAGAACCTCGTTTCGCGTTTCATGAAGGATGAGTCCGGCGCCACCGCTATCGAATACGGCCTGATTGCTGCCGGCATCTCGCTGGCCATCATCGCGGTCGTTAACGGCCTCGGCTCGAACCTGAACACCAAGTTCACCTCGATAAACACCTCGCTCAAGTAAGCGACTGTTACGAGTGCATCAAAGGCTCCGGATTCCGGAGCCTTTTTTGTTTCCGAATGCTGCCGACCGTCGGCCTTCAGGATCGTTCTGCGTATGAGACACCCAGGCACACCCGGTTCCCTCCTGGAAGGACTGCAGCTTTCGCTGCGCGACCCCGCCGGCCTGGTTTGCGCCGCATTGATCCTCGCGCTGGTCGCGGTCGCAATTCGGATCGTCAGCGTTTGGTGAATTGTTTCTTGTTGTCCGATTGTTCATTTCTGTTGGCTAGGTTTTTCATCGTCGCCGCAACAGGCCTTTGAAGCCATGATCCTCGATTTGACGCGTCTTCTGCTGTTCCCGGGCCTGATGGCCTATGCGGCGATCAGCGATCTTTTCACGATGACCATCTCAAACCGCATCTCGTTGCTGCTGGTGGCTGGTTTCGCCGCACTTGCGGTCTTCGGCGGGATGGGCCTTCACGATGCGCTGTCGCATCTCGGCGCGGGCGCGACCGTGCTGGTGGTCGCTTTCGCCTGCTTCGCGTTCGGCTGGATCGGTGGCGGCGATGCCAAGCTCGCCGCAACCGCGGGACTGTGGTTCGGCTTCGACCATCTCCTGAACTACCTCGTTTACGCTTCACTGTTCGGCGGCGCGCTAACGTTGCTACTGCTCCAGTTCCGGCAGTGGCCGCTGCCCTATGCGCTCGGCGGCCAGGCCTGGCTGATGCGTCTGCATCACAAGGAAACCGGAATCCCCTACGGTGTGGCCCTCGCCCTCGGTGCGCTGCTCGTTTACCCGGACACCAACTGGATAAAGACGATCGATCTGGCGCGTCTCGCGCTTCACTGAGATCTGAACTTTCTATTAACGCGATTTAGATACCGCTCATTAACCATGCTTTGACGAATAACTGGTCAACTCCCGTTACAGCGACGGCAGCGTCGCGGCGTAATGTGGAAAGTGAAGCGTATGAATACCGCACGCATTGTGGTCCTCGCCATTGCACTCGGCGCTGGCAGTGTGGCGCTATATCTTGCGAGCACTTCGGACACACCGCCGCCCCCTCAGGTCGCCGAAGCCCCGACAACTGACGTTCTGGTCGCCAAAGCCGATATCGCGCTCGGTCAGGCGCTCGGTCCCGATGATGTCCAGTGGCAGTCCTGGCCCGCATCAGCGGCAAGCACCAACGTCATCAGCCGTAACAGCCGCCCGGACGCGGCGACGCAAATCGCCGGCTCCATCGCGCGTTCGGCCTTCATTGCCGGCGAACCGATCCGTGAACCGAAACTGGTGCGGGCCAATGGCGCCGGCTTCATGGCCGCCGTTCTGCCGACCGGCATGCGTGCCGTCTCCACCGAAATTTCGCCAGAAACCGGCGCTGGCGGCTTCATCCTGCCGAACGATCGCGTCGACGTGATCCTGTCGAAGCGCGAACGTGGCGGCGATCGCGGCGGTGCTGAAGTCGTGAACTCCGAGATCATTCTGAACAACATCCGCGTTCTAGCCATCGATCAGGCGCCCAAGGAGAAGGACGGCCAGAATTCAGTCGTCGGCAAGACCGCAACGCTCGAATTGAAGCCCGAACAGGCCGAGTTGCTCGCCCGCGCGCGGCAGAGCGGCACGATCTCGCTGGCGTTGCGCGCCCTGGTCGACGCCAACGCGCCTGCGCCGGTTGAAGATCCGAATGGCGGCAAGCGCGACAGCATTAACATCGTGCGCTACGGCATCCCGTCGACCGCGACCATGACGAAGTGATCAAGAGGACGCAGGCGATGAAGCACATCATAACAGGCGGATCGATGCGGGCTCTTGCAGCCCGTGCACTGTCGCTCACCGCCATCACGGCGCTCACGATCAATCCCGTATTGACGCCAATTTTCGCGGCCGACTCCGCATCCATGCAAGCCGGCAGCGCCGGCGCATTGAACGCGAAATTCCTGCCGCTCGGCATCGGCAAGTCGATCGTCATCGACCTGCCGCGCGACATCAAGGATGTGCTGGTCGCCGATCCCAAGATCGCCAACGCCGTCGTGCGTTCGGCACAGCGCGCCTACATCATCGGCGCGACCGTAGGCCAGACCAACATCGTCTTCTTCGACGTCAGCGGCCAACAGATCGCCGCCTACGATATCGCCGTCACACGCGACCTGAATGGTATTCGGGCCGCGCTCAAGCAGACCTTGCCGAATGCCGATATTCGCATCGAAGGTCTGGGCGATGGCGTGATGCTGTCGGGTACGGCATCGAGCCAGGTCGAAGCGCAGCAGGCCGCGGACCTCGCGGCGCGCCTCGTCGGCGGCCCGGACAAGGTCGTGAACAGCATCTCGGTGCGCGGGCGTGATCAGGTCATGCTCAAGGTCACCGTTGCGGAAGTCCAGCGCAACATCGTCAAGCAGCTCGGCGTCGATCTGTCGGCATCGATGAGCTACGGCACGTCCGTCGTCAACTTCAACAATAGCAACCCGTTCACGGCGCGCGGCAGCAGCCTGGTCTCCGATAATGCTCTCAAAGCATCCTTCGGATCGACGCCATCCGTCACGGCGACGCTGAAGGCGATGGAAAACGCCGGCGTCATCCGGACACTCGCCGAGCCCACGTTGACCGCAATCTCCGGCGAAACCGCCAATTTCCTTGCAGGCGGTGAATTCCCGGTCCCCGGCGGCAATACCTGCGATCCCACGACGCGGATCTGTACGACGCAGATCACCTTCAAGAAGTTCGGTATCTCGCTGGGCTTCACGCCGGTGGTTCTGAGCGAAGGTCGTATCAGCCTGCGTGTCGGCACCGAAGTCTCTGAGCTCTCGCAGGAAAATTCCGTCACGATCAGCGGAACGTCGATCCCGGCGATCAAGGTCAACCGTGCGGACACCACGCTCGAGATACCGTCCGGCGGTTCGATGGTGATGGCCGGCCTTATCAAGCAGCAGACCAAAGCTGCCATCAGCGGCCTGCCGGGCATGTCGCAATTGCCTGTGCTGGGCACGTTGTTCCGCAGCCGGGATTACGTCAACAACAACACCGAGCTGATGGTCCTAGTCACGCCCTATGTGGTCCGCGCCGTCGCGCAGAAGGATCTCTCGCGTCCGGATGACGGCTTCGTGGATGCATCCGATCCGCAGGCCGATCTGCTCGGCAACGTCAACCGCATCTATGGCGCACCCAACCGTGCCGAGCCGGCGCCGACAACGCGCAGCTATCGCGGCGTTTTCGGCTTCATCACGGATTGAGACGGGACATGTATCCGATGACCATGATCAAGCACACAGCGATATACCCTTCGCGCACGCGGACTGCCACCGGCGCGCTGCTGTTCCTGGCGCTTGCGCTCGGGGGCTGCAAGACCGTCGCGCAGGACACCACATCCAGTATACCGGACGATTACCGGTTGCGGCATCCCATCGTTGTCGAAGAACGGGCCAAGACCACCGAGGTTTTCGTCGGCAGCCAGCGCGGCGGCCTGTCTGCCACACAGCGCGCGGATGTCATATCGCTCGGTCAGGACTGGTTGCGCGAAGGCACCGGCGTCATCACCGCGGAGGTGCCGGTCAATACACCGAATGCACGCGCCGCCAAAGAGTCCTATCGTGAGGTTCATTCGCTCCTGATGGCGATCGGCATTCCGCAGAACGGCGTCCAGATGCGCAGCTATCAGCCAAGCGATCCGCGTATGTTGCCGACCATCCGCGTCAGCTACCCGCTGATCGCGGCTTCGGCCGGTCCGTGCGGCACCTGGCCCGACGACCTTGCATCGTCGATCAAGAACAAGGGCTATCTCGCGAACAAGCCGTACCACAATCTCGGCTGTGCGCAGCAACGCAATCTCGCCGCCATGGTCGCCAATCCTTCGGATCTGGTACAGCCGCGCGCCGAAGCCCCTCTCTATGCCGGCCGACGTACCGTCGTGCTGGACAAGTATCGCAAAGGTGAGAGCACCGCGACGACCTATCCCGAAGACAAGACCAAAATCAGCAATGTGGGCCAATGATTAGCTACGCGCAGAAAACCGCAGACGAGCAGCCCTCCGCCGCAACACCAGCGGCAGAGGAGCATATTGCGCCGGCACCGCGGGTGTCGGTGCAGGCGTTCTGCGAGACCGTAGAAACCGCTGCCGCTGTGCAGGCTGCGGCCGAAGACAGGCGCCTGGGCAAGGCTCACATCAAGATCCAAATGGGTGGCATGCCTGCGGCCATCGAAGCGTACCGGTCGGCACCGACGCCGAACGTAATCGTTCTCGAAACCGAGCCACGCGGCGATATTCTCGCTGGTCTTGATCAACTGGCCACCGTCTGCGACGCCGGCACGCGCGTTGTCGTCATCGGCAAGGTCAATGACGTCACGCTGTACCGCGAGCTCGTTCGCCGCGGCGTCAGCGACTACGTGATCGCGCCTGTTGCAACTATCGACGTCGTGCGTTCGATCTGCGGACTGTTCTCGGCACCGGAAGCCAAGGCCGTCGGCCGCATCATTGCCGTGGTTGGCGCCAAAGGCGGCGTCGGCGCGTCCACGATCGCCCACAATGTCGCCTGGGCGATCGCACGCGATCTAGCACTCGACTCCGTTGTTGCCGATCTCGATCTCGCCTTCGGAACTGCCGGGCTGGACTACAACCAGGACCCGCCACAGGGCATCGCCGATGCAGTGTTTTCGCCGGATCGTGTCGACACCGCCTTCATCGACCGACTGCTGTCGAAGTGCACCGATCATCTCAGCCTGCTGGCTGCACCTGCCACGCTGGACCGCGTCTACGACTTCGGCAGCGAAGCCTTTGACTCGATCTTCGACACGCTGCGGTCGACGATGCCCTGCATCGTGCTCGACGTTCCGCATCAATGGTCGGGTTGGACCAAGCGGGCACTGATCGGCGCGGACGACATCCTGATCGTCGCAGCGCCGGATCTCGCCAACCTGCGCAATACCAAGAACATGTACGATCTGATCAAGGCCTCGCGGCCCAATGATCGCGCACCGCTGTACTGCCTCAATCAGGTCGGCGTTCCAAAACGGCCCGAAATCAGCGCCAGTGAATTTGCCAAGGCCATCGAGACGCCGCCGATCGTCACGATCCCGTTCGACCCACAGATGTTCGGCTCGGCCGCCAATAATGGTCAGATGATCGCCGAAATTGCGGCCGGCCATCGCACAACCGAACTCTTTCTGCAGATTGCGCAACGGCTGACCGGTCGCGGCGAGACCAAGAAGCCACGAGGATCCTTCCTGGGTCCATTCCTGGAGAAACTGCGGTCGAAGTAATTCACCGCATGGAGTACTATCGTGTTTGGTAAGCGTAGCGGAACAGATACCGATGTCCGGGCCGTCAAGCCCGCCAGCGCGCCGGAGCCTTCTCTCGGCGCGATGGCTGCGTCTACGCCTCCGGCTGTGTCATCGCCGCCGCTGTCACCCGCGCGAGCAGCGCCGACAATAGCAGAGCGCCGTTCGGAGAATTACTACCAGGTCAAGGCGACGATTTTCGGCGCTCTGATCGAGGCTATAGATCTCGCGCAACTCGCCAAGCTCGATGCCGAATCCGCGCGCGAAGAAATCCGCGACATCGTCAACGAGATCATTGCGATCAAGAACATCGTGATGTCCATCGCCGAGCAGGAGGAACTGCTCGACGATATCTGTAACGACGTGCTCGGTTATGGTCCGCTGGAGCCATTGCTGGCGCGCGACGACATTGCCGACATCATGGTCAATGGCGCGGGCACGGTGTTCATCGAAGTCGGCGGCAAGATCCAGAAGACCGGCATCCGCTTCCGCGATAATCAGCAGTTGCTGAATATCTGCCAGCGCATCGTCAGCCAGGTCGGCCGCCGCGTCGACGAATCTTCACCGATCTGCGACGCCCGTCTTGCCGACGGATCGCGCGTCAACGCCATCGTGCCGCCGCTGGCCATCGATGGTCCTGCGCTGACGATTCGTAAGTTCAAGAAGGACAAGCTGACGCTCGAGCAGCTGGTCAAATTCGGCGCGATCTCGCCGGACGGCGCCCAGATCCTCCAGATCATCGGCCGTTGCCGCGCCAACGTGCTGATCTCTGGCGGTACCGGTTCGGGCAAGACCACGCTGCTGAACTGCCTCACCAACTATATCGACGACGACGAGCGCATCATCACCTGTGAGGACGCCGCTGAACTCCAGCTGCAGCAGCCTCACGTGGTGCGACTGGAAACCCGGCCGCCGAACATCGAAGGCGAAGGCCAGATCACGATGCGCGAACTGGTGCGCAACTGTCTGCGTATGCGTCCGGAGCGCATTATCGTCGGCGAAGTCCGTGGCCCCGAGGCATTCGACCTGTTGCAGGCGATGAATACCGGCCATGACGGCTCGATGGGCACCCTGCACGCCAACAATCCGCGCGAAGCATTGTCGCGCTGCGAGTCGATGATCACCATGGGCGGCTTCTCGCTGCCGTCGCGCACGATTCGCGAAATGATCTGCGCGTCGATCGACGTCATCGTTCAGGCAGCCCGTCTTCGCGACGGTTCGCGCCGCATCACGCACATCACCGAGGTGATGGGCATGGAAGGCGATACCATCATTACGCAGGACCTGTTCGTCTACGACATGGTTGGCGAAGACGCCAACGGCAACATCATCGGACGGCATCGCTCGACCGGCATTGGCCGGCCGCGGTTCTGGGATCGTGCCCGCTATTACGGCGAGGAGAAGCGGCTCGCGGCGGCGCTCGATGCTGCCGAAGTCATAGCGCCGAACTGAGGAGCGAGTGATGAACATGCAGGCGCTCGCATTGGCATTCATGGCCAGCATCGCCGTCGGCGGTCTGGCCTGGGTATTTCTCTATCCGCTCTTGTCCGGCGAGAAGAAGGCCGAGGTCCGCCGCGCATCGGTCGCACGCTCGGAGCCGGTGGCGCGCCAGGTCGACAGGACCCAACGCTCCCGGCGTGAGCAAGTCGAAGGATCGCTCAAGGAAGTCGAAGCACGTCTTCAGAAAGAAAAGAAGATCCCACTCGGGACCCGGATAGCGCAGGCCGGGCTCGACTGGACCGATCAGAAATTCATGGTGATCTCCGGCATTCTGGGGGGCGGAAGCTTCCTGATGACAATGCTGTTTGGCGGCGGTTTACTCGCGGCCGCTGGCCTCGGATTCGCCGCCGGCTTCGGCCTGCCGCGCTGGATACTCGGCTTTCTCAAGAAGCGGCGCGAAGCCGCCTTCCTCAAGGCGCTACCAGATGCCGTCGACGTCATCGTTCGCGGTATCAAGGCCGGCCTGCCGTTGTTCGATTCGATCAAAGTTGTCGCTGCCGACGCATCGGAGCCCCTGCGTAGCGAGTTTCTTGCCATCATCGAAACTCAGACGATCGGCATGCCGCTCGGCGAGGCCTGTGCGCGGCTCTATGAGCGCATGCCGCTTCCGGAAGCCAACTTCTTCGGTATCGTCATCGCGATTCAGCAGAAATCGGGCGGCAACCTCTCGGAAGCTCTCGGCAATCTCTCCAAGGTGTTGCGCGATCGCAAGAAAATGGCCGAGAAAATCCAGGCCATGTCGATGGAAGCCAAAGCTTCCGCCGGCATCATCGGCTCGCTGCCGCCGATCGTGATGTTGCTCGTCTATCTCAGTACGCCTGAATATATTTCACTGCTGTGGACCCATCCGACGGGCCGGCTGATGCTGGCGGCCTGCGTGGTCTGGATGTCCTGCGGCATCTTCGTCATGAAACGCATGATCAACTTCGACTTCTGATGGTGCTGACATGCTCGATCTCCTGATAGCAAAGCTCCACGACATCCGTTTCATGACGATGCTACTTGCCGCGATCGCGGTTGCAGCAACGGCCTACAGCCTGCTTACGCCACTCTTCGCGGGCGACGGTCTCGCCAAGCGCATGAAGGCTGTCGCAAGCGAGCGGGAGCGGCTGCGGCAACGTGAGCGAGATCGCATGGCCAAAGGCGAGAGAGTATCGCTGCGCCAAACGCCGAAGCAGCTCGTTTCCAAGGTCGTGACCGACTTCAACCTCGGCAAGTGGCTGGCGCAGGAGGCCGCACTCGACAAGCTCGTGATGGCCGGCTATCGCGGCCAGGCGCCCTATATTACATTCCTGTTCTTCCGCGCCGTCACGCCGATCGTGTTCCTGGTCTTCGCGATCCTCTATGTGTTCGTGATCTCGCGCATGGAGCAATCGACGCCCATCAAGATCGGCATGTGCCTCGGCGCCGCCTATCTCGGCCTGCAGGCACCGATGATCTTTCTCAAGAATGCGATCTCCAAGCGCCAGCTTTCGATCCGTCGCGCGTTTCCAGACGCACTTGATCTGCTGCTGATCTGTATCGAATCCGGTATGTCCATCGAAGTCGCGTTTCGCCGCGTATCCATCGAGATCGGCTCGCAGTCGGTGGCGCTGGCCGAAGAATTCACGCTGACCACAGCCGAGTTGTCCTATCTGCAGGATCGTAAGGTTGCGTATGAGAACCTCGCAAAACGTACCGGACTTGAGGGCGTCAAATCGGTCTGTCTGGCGCTGATGCAGTCGGAGCGTTACGGCACCCCGCTCGGGCAGAGCCTGCGCGTCATGGCGCAGGAAAACCGCGACATGCGTATGAACGAGGCCGAGAAGAAGGCTGCCGCGCTGCCGCCCAAGCTGACCGTGCCGATGATCCTGTTCTTCCTGCCAGTGCTGTTCGTCGTCATTCTCGGCCCGACGGGCATCAAGGTCGCAGCGATGCAGTAAGGCCAGTGCCGCCGGCCCTGCTGAACATCATTGCGGAATTTGATTGACGAGGAACTACGATCGACGCGGCGCGGCGTCGTCCCGCGCGCCCAAGGGCGGCGTGCCCTTGCTGCTCAGCATCTGCTTGAGATACGCGACATTCGCCGCTGCTTCCTCGGGCGGAAGGTCGGCCTTAACGATGGATTCCGCTTCGCCGAACCGGCCCTGCAGACCGACCACCAGGCCGAGATTCTGGCGGACGCGCGGATCGACATTGCCGCGGCCCTGCGCGCGGCGCAGCGTCGCCTCCGCCTGCGGCAGATCTTTCGAGAGCATGTAGGACAGGCCGAGATTGGAAAGCACAGAGGGCTCCTCCGGCCGGATCTTCAGCGCGCTGCCGTAGTAGCGGCGCGCCTCGTCGTGCTTGCCCATTTGGTCCAGGACGGCCCCCTGAGCCGAGAGAATGCGCCAGTCCGGATTGGCCGGGCTATGCGCGGTGGTCAGCACGTCGAAGGCGCGCTGGAAGCTGCCGGTGTCTGCCAGCGCGCGGCCGTAACCCGCCAATAGCGGCTTGTTGCCGGGATTCGTGAGTGTCGCCTGTTCAAACACGGATACGGCCTGGGCACGCTGGCCGTTGGCGCGCAGCGCCTGGCCGTAGCGCAGAGCGGCGTCGGCATCCTTCGGGTTGGCCCTGTAGCGCTCGCCATAGACTTCAACGGCGTGGGCGGGATCTGCATCGGCCGGCGCCTCCGCGCGGGCGCCAAGTGAACCGGTGATATCGGACATGCCTGCGGTCTTGCAGCCGGCAAGGCCTGTGGCCAGGATTGCCGTCACTGCCGCGGTCGTCAAAAGCCGGGCAAGACAAGGGGGCTGGCGCATGGCATTTTGACTCAACAATGGAGCGGCCGGGCGGGCCAGATGCCTTCAGCAATAGAGTGTTAACCCTAATGGCTGGTTAATCGACGCAGACCGCGCCATACCCTCCCATACCGTCGCTTGACGCCCTTTGCGCTTCGGGTGTCATTGCCGCTCCCTTTCGCGAGATTCTGCACATGCATTCCGCTTTCGAGAACTCCGCCGCATCCGCCATTCCGATCACCTTCGCGACCAAGACGACCTGGCCGGAGATCAGCGTTGCTCTGCCGGCGCCGGCGAAAGCCTTCGCCGCGGCCAACGGCTTTACGGCGAAACCCGGCGCCTGGCTGGCGTTGCCGACGGAAGATGGCGCAATCGCCCAGGTCATCTTCGGGCTGGAGGACGACAGCACGGCCTTCCGCGACCTGTTCCGCCCCGGGCAACTGCCCAGCCTGCTGCCGCCGGGCACCTACCGTTTCGCCAACGCACCGCACGACACCCGCCTCGCCGTACTCGCTTTCGCCCTCGGCAGCTATCGTTTCAGCCGTTATCGCAAGAATGATACGCCCAAGGTAAAACTGGTGCCGCCGGATGGCCTCGACATCGCCGATATCAGCCGTATCGCCGAGGCCGCAGCACTCGCGCGCGATCTCATCAATACGCCGTCGAACGATATGGGGCCGGAAGAGCTCGCCACGACCGCCAGGGATCTCGCCACGCGTTTTGGCGCAGAGTTCAAGTGCATTATCGGTGAAAATCTCGTTCAGCAGAATTTTCCGCTGATCCACGCCGTGGGCATGGCCTCGACGCGTGCGCCACGGCTTATCGATTTCTCCTGGGGTGATCCGTCGCATCCAAAGGTGACACTGGTCGGCAAGGGCGTTTGCTTCGACACCGGCGGCCTCGATCTCAAGCCATCGAGCGGCATGCTGATCATGAAGAAGGATATGGGCGGCGCTGCCAACGTCCTGGCGCTGGCGCTGATGGTGATGGACGCCAAGCTGAAGGTGCGGCTGCGCGTGCTGATCCCCGCCGTGGAAAACGCCGTCGCCGGTAATGCCTTCCGTCCGCTCGATATTTTCAAGTCGCGCAAGGGGCCGACCGTCGAAATCGGCAACACCGACGCCGAAGGCCGCCTAGTGCTGGCCGATGCGCTGGCCTATGCCGATGAGGAGAAGCCAGACCTGCTGGTCGATCTGGGTACACTGACCGGCGCTGCGCGCGTGGCGCTTGGTCCGGATCTGCCGCCCTACTACACCAATGATGAGACGCTGGCACTCGATGTCGCGCGCTGCGCCAAAGAGCAGAACGATCCGCTGTGGCGGCTGCCGCTTTGGGCGCCCTACGATGCCTGGCTCGACTCCAAGGTGGCCAATATCAACAATGCGCCCTCCGGCGGCTTTGCCGGCTCGATTACATGCGCGCTGTTTTTGCAGCGCTTCGTCGAAGCCGCGAAGAGCTGGCTTCACGTGGATATCTATGGCTGGACACCATCGGCGAAACCGGGGCGACCCGAAGGCGGCGAATGCCAGGCTGCGCGGGCAATCTATCAACTATTGAGCCAGCGCTATGGATAAACGCGACCCCAGGCTCACGCCTGCGCGCCCGGACGTGGCCGCGCGATATCTTGAAGGCGAGGTCGAAGCCGTACGTTTCGTCGACGGCGAGGAATTCGAAGTTACCGATGGCGTCACCTCCATGCGGCTCCAGCCATTCGCCGGCGCCGAAATGAGTACGCAGGCCTTAAAGGGCGAGCGCTTCACCATCTACGACCGCAATGAAGAAGGCTGGGCCTGGGGCCAACTCAATGGCGACGGCTATGTCGGCTGGCTCTCGGATCTTGCGCTCTATCCAGCCGGGCCGATGCCAACACACAAGGTGACCGCGCTCCGGACGTTCCTGTTTCCTGGTCCCTCCATCAAGCTGCCGCCGACAGATACACTGCCGCTCGGCGTGCGCCTGGCGATCGTCAAGATGACCGATGCATTTGCGATGACGAATGCCGGACATTGCGTGCCGAGGCGGCATGTAACGGAGATCGACGCGTTCGAGACCGACTTCGTTGCCGTGGCCGAGCGCTTCGTCGGCACACCCTATCTCTGGGGCGGCAAGAGCAGTCTCGGTATCGATTGCTCCGGGCTGGTCCAAATCGCACTGACTGCCGCGGGAACCGGATGCCCGCGTGACAGCGACATGCAGGAGAGTGGCCTCGGCCGCGCTCTTTCAGACGCCGAGATGCGGCATCTGAAGCGCGGCGACCTGATCTTCTGGAAAGGCCACGTCGCTATCGTCCGCGACGCCGACACGATCGTGCATGCCAATGCGCATCACATGGCAACGGCCATCGAAGACACGAAGGGTGCTATTGCGCGGATCAAAGCGGCAGGCAGCGACGTGACGAGCGTTAAGCGGCTGGGCTAGGCACCGCGCGCTCGTAGTAATCCTGCAGTCGTCCCCGATGCAGCGCCAGCCATTGCAGGGCGCTGACCATCAAGCCATTGAAGATAGCGTTACTCTCAAGCGCAGCAATCGCCGCATCGATCGATACGATGAATGGCCGCGTATCTTCTGCTTCGCCGACGAGGCCCCCGCGGGACGGAACCTTGCTGCTGTCGATAAAGCCAAGAAAGAATGTGACGTATTCGTCTGTAATTCCCGGCGTCGTCAGCACGCTGTAGAGTTCAAGTAGCCGATCTGGTGTGACACCGATCTCCTCGTGGCATTCACGCGACGCCGCTGACAACGCGCTCTCATCGCCATCGACGCGCCCAGCCACAATCTCGATCATTTCGCCGCGGCCGGTGGCCAGATGCGCCGGGAGGCGGAATTGCCGGATCAACACGATCTCCTGGCGGGCGAAATCAATCGGCAAAACTGCCGCAACACGGCCGGCACGAATCACGTCACGGCGCTGCCGCAGTGTTTCATCATCGTCACGAATGACCGCAACGTCGAAGCGCTCATAGGGCATGTAGCCCTGCCCAATCAAGGTCGGCGCGGATACGGCGACATCGGCCGTGCGGTCCGCGATTGCAGTTTCTTTGTCCAAACGCTCAGCCATGACCTTACTGCGCCGCCGCCCCGCCCGGTGCTGTCTCGATCCGGAACGCCGCGGCGAAGAGCGCCCGGGTGTAATCGGTCTTCGGATTCTTGAACAGCTCAGCCGCCGGTCCTTCTTCGACCACTTTGCCGTGCCGCATCACGATGAGATGGCTGGCCAGTGACGCGACCACGCGCAGATCGTGCGAAATGAACATATAAGTGAGATCGCGCTTGCGTTGCAGCTCGCGCAGAAGGTCGACCATCTGCGCCTGGAACAGCATGTCGAGCGCGCTGGTGGGTTCGTCCAGAACGACGAAACTCGGCTCCAACACGGCAGCGCGCGCGATGCTGATGCGTTGGCGCTGCCCGCCGGAGAACTCGTGTGGATAGCGGAACCGAGTCTTGGGATCGAGACCAACATCCTGCAGCGCCTTCACGACACGTGCTTCACGATCCTCCGGCGAAAGAGAAGGCTGATGCACGCTGAGCCCCTCGGCGACGATATCGCCGACTGACATGCGCGGCGACAGCGCACCGAACGGATCCTGAAACACGATCTGCATGTCGCGCCGGATCGGCCGCATGTCCTTGAACTGCAGGCCCTGGATGTCCTTGCTGAGGAATACGATCGGTCCTTGCGAGGAGATCAGCCGCAGCAACGCAAGACCGAGCGTGGTCTTGCCAGATCCCGACTCACCGACGACACCGAGCGTTTCGCCCTGCCGCACTTTCAGGCTGACACCATCGACGGCCTTCACGTGGCCCACCGTCTTGCGCAGCAGACCGCGCTTGATCGGAAACCAGACCTTGAGATCGTCCGTCGACATCACCACCGGCGCCTCTGGCCGCGGCGGCGCGGGATCTGGCTTCGGTTCGGCGGCAAGCAATGCCCGCGTGTAGGCATGCTGCGGCGCCGTGAACACCTGCTCCACCGGCCCCTGCTCGACGATCTTGCCGTTGTTCATGACGCAGACGGTGTCCGCGATACGACGGACGATGCCGAGATCATGCGTGATGAACAGCAGGCTCATACCGAGCCGCTGACGAATATCGGCCAGCAGAGCGAGGATCTGCGCCTGTACCGTGACATCCAGCGCCGTAGTCGGCTCGTCGGCGATCAAAAGATCCGGCTCATTGGCGAGCGCCATGGCGATCATCACGCGCTGGCGTTGGCCACCGGACAACTGATGCGGATAACTGGCAAGACGCGTCTCCGGATCGGGAATGCCGACCTGCGTCAGCAATTCCAGCGTCCGCTCGCGTGCCTTGCTGCCGCGGATGCCGTTATGAAGTTGCAGTATCTCGCCGATCTGCGCACCGATGGTGTGCAGCGGGTTCAGCGAGGTCATCGGCTCCTGAAAAATGATAGAGATATCGTTGCCGCGGATGCCGCGGATCTCGCGCTCCGACATGCTCAGGAGCTCATGGCCCTTGAAGCGGATATGGCCGGACGGATGTGACGCCGTCGGATAAGGCAGCAGTCGCAGGATCGACATGGCACTGACGGATTTGCCCGAGCCGGACTCGCCCACAAGCGCAACGCACTCGCCCCGCTTGATCTCGAACGACACCCTGTCGACCGCGACTGATGTATTGCCGCCATGGTGGAACGCGACCGAAAGATCGCGGACATCGAGCAGCGGCTGGTTGATGGCATCCATGCTGCGGCCCTATCTGAACGTCTTGCGCGGATCGAAGGCATCGCGGACGCCTTCGCCGATGAAGATCAACAGCGACAGCATGATCGCCACCGCGAAGAAACCGGTGAAGCCGAGCCAAGGCGCCTGCACATTGGCCTTGCCCTGTGACAGCAGCTCACCAAGCGATGGCGAGCCCGGCGGCAGGCCGAAGCCGAGGAAATCAAGCGCAGTCAGCGTCATCACTGAGGACGAGACGATGAACGGCAGGAAGGTCATGGTGGCAACCATGGCGTTCGGCAGCAGGTGCCGGATCATGATCTTGGCATTGGACACGCCGAGCGCCCGCGCCGCCATGATATATTCGAAGTTGCGGCCGCGCAGGAATTCCGCGCGCACGAGGCCGACCAGCGAGACCCATGAGAACAGCAGCAGGATCCCCAGCAGCACGAAGAAGCCCGGCACCAGCACTGAGGACAGGATCAGCAGCAGATAGAGCGAGGGGATTGCACTCCAGATTTCGATGAAGCGCTGGAAGGCCAAATCGATCCAGCCGCCGAAATAGCCTTGTACGCCGCCTGCGGCGATACCGATGATCGACGAGACAATGGTGAGCGCGAGGCCGAACAGAACCGAGATGCGGAAGCCGTAGATCAGCCGCGCAACGACATCGCGGCCCTGATCGTCAGTGCCAAGCCAGTTATATTCGAGATCACGACAGCTCCTGAGGCCTTTCTTTTCGACCACTGGCTTGCACTGTTCTTCGGTCAGCATCCATGTCGGCTTCGACGGCGCCGGCGTCGGCAAATCGAGATTGTGCGTATCGTAGGAATAGCGGATCAACGGCCAGAGAATCGTGCCGTTCTTCTCGGCGATCAGCTTCTGCAGGAAGGGGTCGCGATAATCCGCGGCCGTCTCGAAATCACCGCCGAACGTCGTCTCCGAATAGGTAACGAAAGCCGGGAAATACATCTTGCCGTCGAACTTGATGAAGAACGGCCGGTCGTTGGCGATCACCTCGGCGAACAGTGAGATGAAGAACAGGAACAAGAAAATCCAGAACGACCAGTAGCCCCGGCGATTGGACTTGAAATTCTGCCAGCGACGCTGGTTGAGCGGCGAGATGCCGAGCGGATGCCGCGATGGCGGTACAGCTTCGCCGAGCGGCGACTGTGTGGTGCTTTCCACCGGAAGGGGCGCCGTGATGGTCATCAGACTTCTCGCGCCTCAAAATCGATCCGCGGATCGATCCACATATAAGCCAGATCGGACAGAAGGTTCACCACCAGGCCGACCAGCGAGAAGATGAACAGTGTGCCGAATACCACAGGGTAATCGCGGTTGAGCACGCTCTCGAAGCCGAGGAGCCCGAGCCCGTCGAGCGAGAAGATGGTCTCGATCAGCAACGAGCCGGAAAAGAACGCGTGAATGAACGCGCCCGGGAAACCGGCGATGACGATCAGCATGGCGTTGCGGAAGATGTGATTATAGAGCACCTGCCGCTCGTTGCAGCCCTTGGCACGCGCGGTCATCACATATTGCTTGCGGATTTCGTCGAGGAACGAGTTCTTGGTCAGCAGCGTCATGGTGGCGAAGGCGCCGAGAACCATCGAGATCAGCGGCAGCGTCATGTGCCAGGCATAGTCGATGATCTTCCAGTACCACGGGAACTGGCTCCAACCATCCGAGGTCAGACCGCGCAGCGGGAAGATGCTCCAGAACGAACCGCCCGAGAACAGGATAATCAGCAGGATCGCGAACAGGAAGCCGGGGATGGCGAAACCGACGATGATGACGGCCGAGGTCCAGGTGTCGAAGCGCGAGCCGTCCTGCACCGCCTTGCGGATGCCGAGCGGAATCGAGATCAGGTAGGTAATCAACATCATCCAGATGCCGAGCGACATCGAGACCGGCAGCTTCTCCTTGATCAGCTGCAACACCGTAGTATCGCGGAAGTAGCTCTTGCCGAAATCGAAACGCGCGAAATTCCACAGCATCAGCGCAAAACGTTCCGGCGCCGGTTTGTCGAAACCGAACTGCTTTTCAAGGCTCTTGACGAAATCCGGATCGAGCCCCTGCGCGCCGCGATATTTCGAATTCACCGCGTCGCCTGCGGCGCCGGGCTGTGCCCGATTACCGAAGTCCCCACCGGACGAGCCGGAGACGCGCGACGCGCCGGTATCCGCGCCGCTGAGCTGCGCGATCACGCGCTCGACGGGACCACCGGGCGCGAATTGCACCACGACAAAGGACACGAACAGAATCCCCAGCAGCGTGGGAAACATCAGCAGCACGCGCCGTGCGATATATGCGCCCATGCTATTTGGCCTGCTCGCTTGAAGGTTTTGCGGACGCCCACCACAGATCGGGGGCACCGACACCGATATATTTCGGCAAATCGGCGGGATGGCCGAACACATCCCAATAGGCCACACGATGCGAGGCCGCATACCATTGCGGCACCCAGTAACGCCCGGCGCGGATCACGCGGTCCAGCGCACGCGCTGCGAAGACCAGCTTCGGCCGCGTATCGGCGGCAATGACTTCGTTCATCAAGGCATCGACAACGGGATCGGAAATGCCGGCGAGGTTATTCGAGCCCTTTGTGGCGGCAGACTGCATCGAGAAGAACGAGCGCAGGGAATCGCCAGGGATAGTGGAAAAGCTGAAGCGCTCAATGGCTGCATCGAAATCGAAATCGTCGCGGCGTGCGCGGAATTGCACGGGATCGACAAGGCGCACACTGGCCTCGATGCCGAGCGTGCCGAGATTCTTGATATAGGGCATGTGATGCGCCTGGAAAGCAGGTTCATCGAGCAGGAATTCGAGCTTGAACGGCTCGCCCTGCGCAGTCATGCGTTTGCCGTCCTTCATAACGCAGCCAGCGTCGTTCAAGAGCTGGATGGCCTTGCGCAGCAGCGCGCGGTCCTGACCCGAACCATCGGACGTTGGCGGCACATAGGGATCACCGAACACTTCGCCCGACACCTTGTCCCGGAACGGCTCCAGCAATGTGAGCTCTTCCGACGACGGCTTACCGACTGCCATCAAGTCCGAATTCTGGAACGGCGACACGGTGCGCACATAGGCGCCGTACATGATGGTCTTGTTGGTCCATTCGAAATCGAACGCATTGCCGAGCGCCTCGCGCACGCGCGGATCCTTGAATTTGGCGCGGCGCGTGTTCAGGAACCAGCCCTGTGCGCCCGACGGCGTATCATCGGGCAGCATCTCCTGCTTGACCCGGCCATCCTTCACTGCGGGAAAATCGTAACGCGTGTTCCAGATGCGCGAGGTGAACTCCTCGCGATACAGATAGTTGCGGCCGGTGAAGCCTTCGAAAGCTACATCGCGATCGCGATAGAAATCGAACCGCACCGTATCGAAATTGTAGCTGCCGCGATTGACCGGAAGGTCTGCGGCCCACCAGTCCTTCACGCGATCGAATTCGATAAAGCGCCCCACCTCGAAGCGGCCGACCTTATAGGGCCCGCTTCCGAGCGGCGCCTCCAGCGAGGACTCGTCGAACGCGCGCTTGTCGTAATAAGCCTGCGAGAAGATCGGCATGCCCGCGACGAACAGCGGCACGTCGCGGCCGCGCTTCTCGGCGAAGGTCACGACCAGTGTTGCATCATCGACAGCCTCAGCCTTCACCATGTCACGCATCTGCTGCGTGATGATGGGATGACCCTTGGTCTTGAGCGCCGTCAGCGAAAATGCAGCATCCCGCGCGGTCAGCTTGCTGCCGTCATGGAAGCGTGCTTCCGGCCGCAGCGTAAAACTATAGGTCAGACCATTGGCAGAGATCTGCACGCTTTTGGCGACCAGCCCGTACATCGCGTCTGGTTCGTCGCCCGCGCGCACCATCAGCGGGGCAAAGGTCATGCCCATGCCCTGCGCGCCATCGCCCTTGAGAACATAGGCATTCAGCGAATTGAACGTCAGGAATGACTGATTGAATGCACGGCTCGACGGTACAGTTGAGAAGGCACCGCCCTTCGGGGCCTCGACATTGACGTAATCGAAATTCGGAAAATCGGCAGGATACTTCAGGTCGCCAAAGGCGGAGATGCCGTGGGCTTCGCTCGGCGCCTGCGCCAAAGCGGGGCTGAAGCGCGACGCCGCGATAGCGCCGATCCCGAGACCCAGCACGTGCCGACGATTGAGCTGCGCCATGCGCGATGTGCTCCTCAAGAGCGCTTGCCTATCTTGGCGGCCTTGTCGGCATCGTACCACCAAATCGCGGGGAATCCGGACTGGCCATATTTCGGCGGCTCAGGCGGACGACCGAAGCGATCCCAGCGCGCCGTGCGGACCTTGTTGTAGGTCCATTGCGGCACCACGAAGTTATTCCACAGTAGCACACGGTCCAGCGCCTTGGTGGCGGCAACGAGATCCTCGCGATCCCTGGTGAAGATCACGCGCTCGATCAGCTTGTCGATCGCCGGATTCTTGATCCCGATAATGTTACGCGAGCCCGCCATATCGGCAGCCTGCGAGCCCCAGAATTCACGCTGCTCGTTACCGGGCGACAGCGACTCCGGCCAGGACGACACGACGATGTCAAAATCCCAGGTCCGCAGCCGGTTCTCATATTGCGTGGCGTCGATGGTACGAACGGACACGCCGATGCCGAGACGTTCCAGCGACGGTTTGAAAAACAACATCACACGCTCGAAAGAGGGATCCTCGCCGAGCAATTCCAGTTCAAACGGCGCGCCGCTCTTGGCATTGACTAGTTTGCGATCACGGACCTCGTAGCCGGCCTCTTTCAAAAGCTGCAGCGCTTCGCGGAGATTGCCGCGCACATTTTCGGCACTGCCGCCGACCGGATTGGTATAGGGCTTGGTGAAGACCTCCGGCGGCACTTCAGCGCGCACGGTTTCGAGGATTGCCAGCTCCTTGCCTTCCGGCAGGCCCGACGATGCGAGCTCGGTGCCATCGAAATAGCTGGCGATGCGCTTGTACTGGCCGAAGAAGATCTGTTTGTTCATCTCCTCGAAATCGAATGCATAGTTCAGCGCGCGGCGAACGCGCGGATCCTTGAACTTGTCGCGACGGATGTTGAGGGCGAAGCCCTGCATGATACCCGACGAGCGATTGAGGAATTCTTCGAGGATAACACGCTTCTCGGCAACCGCAGGGAAGTCATAGGCCGTCGCCCAGTTCTTGGCGCTGTTCTCGGTGCGCCAATCCACCTGATCGCCCTTAAAAGCTTCGAGCGCGACGGTGCCGTCGCGAAAATACTCGTAGCGCAGCTCGTCGAAATTATTGCGACCGACATTCACATTGAGGTCGCGGCCCCAATGGTCCTTCACGCGCTCAACAGACACCGAACGCCCCGGCACGAAGTCCTTAATGCGATAGGCGGCGCTGCCGAGCGGCACTTCCAGTGTGGTGCTGCCGATGTCGCGCTTGGCGCCCGAGGCGTTGGTGCCCTCCCACCAATGCTTTGGCAGCACTGTGAGCTGGCCGACGATCTGCGGCAATTCGCGATTGCCGGGCGCATCGAAGGTGAACTTGATTTCGCGCTCGCCGACCTTCTCGGCCTTCACCACGTGGCGGTAATAGGCGGAATATTGCGGATGATACTTCTTGAAGGACTCAAGCGAGAAGATCACGTCTTCCGGAGTCACCGGCTTGCCGTCGTGCCATTTGGCATTCGCACGCAGCCGGTAGGACACCCAGGAAAAATCCTCGGGATGGCTGACGGCTTCGGCGAGCAGGCCATATTCGGTCGACACCTCGTCCAGCGACGCTGTCGTGAGCGACTCGTAGATCAGCCCGACAGCGCCCGCGATGTTGCCCTTCACGCCGGCCACCGCGATGTTGAAATTGTCGAAAGTCCCGATCGCGATTTGGCGGACGATGCCACCCTTGGGCGCTTCCGGATTGACGTAGTCGAACCGCTTGAACTCCGCCGGATACTTGATCTCCCCGAACAGGGACAGCGCATGGCGCCATTCCGCACCTTTCGCCGGAGACTGGGCACATGCTGCATTGATGATGGAGAGGCTGCCCGCACCACCGATGACAGGGGCAAGTGTGGCGAAGGCGCTGGTCTGGAGAAGGCGGCGTCGGGAAATCGTCAATGTGCTGAATCCTGTGAACCGGAGCAGTCTATTAGAACGGCCATATAAGGCGAGGGTTCGGCCGATTATGCCGGCTTTTCCGCAGGATACCACCCGTCACGCTGGTTGCATCCTAACGCGTTGCGGCCAAACGTCCCGCTTAAGCTTTGGTAATGCAGATACGAAAACGGCCAGGCGAAGCCTGGCCGTTTGATCGATGATGGATTGTGACGGAACAGCCGTTACGTCGCCCGCTTTACTTGGCCGCGGTCGGCAGCGGCACCGGCGTATCAGCCAGCGAGGCCAGATAGGCGATCACGTCGGCGCGCTCGCTGTCCTTCTGGATGCCGGCAAAGCCCATGGCCGTACCGGGGACGGTCCCCTTCGGATTGGCGATGAACTTGTTCAGTTCCTCGAATGTCCAGGTACCACCCTTGGCCTTCATGGCTGCCGAGAAGTTGAAGCCACCCTTGCCCTGGCCAACATGATCGTTGACGGTGCCGAACAGGTTCGGACCGACACGGTTCGGACCACCCTTCTCGAAGGTATGGCAGGCGGCGCACTTCTTGGCAGCCGTCGCGCCCTTTTCAATCGATGCGGTCTGCAGCAGTTTCTCGATCGGCTCGGACGGTGCAGCAGCGGCCTTGGCGCCACCGGCAGCCTCTTCCTTCACGGCGATATCGTAGCCGGGCTTTTCCATATGCTTTGGCGCAAACACGGCCTGCGCGGTGAAATTCGTCACCAGCAGAATCAGGCAGGTGCCCAGAATGGCGCCCATAATCTTGTTGAGTTCGAAGGAGTCCATAGTCGAAAAGCCCCACGCCGTTTTAGGTCATTGGAAGGCCGCTCCAACGGCCTCGACACACTCAGGAATCAGGTTCCTGCGGCCCTCGGGCCCGCCGTTTTGAGATAACGGTTTGCCCATCCTCTGGCAACCCGTATAAACGCCGCGCCCTTTGATGTGCATCATACTTTTCGGGGGGAAGATTACTGGAATCCAAGCCGATTTTGACATGACAGACACACGCACCCTGGTGCTCATTCCCGCCCGGATGGCGGCCACCCGCCTACCCGGCAAGCCGCTGCTCGATATTGGCGGGCTGCCGATGATCGTGCATGTGGCGCAACGCGCCAAAGACGCTGGTCTGGGCCGTGTCGCCATCGCCACCGACACCGCGGACATCGCCGACGCCGTAATCGCCCACGGTTTCGAGGCAGTGATGACCTCCCCGGACCACCCGTCGGGCTCGGACCGGATTTTTGAGGCCCTGTGCAAGCTCGATCCGGCAGGACACGTCCAAACCATCGTCAACGTCCAGGGTGACCTGCCCACTATTCCGCCCGGCGACATAAGCGCCGCCGTCCGCCTGCTCGACGATCCCGCGGTCGATATCGCCACCCTGGCGACCGAGATCCGCAAGGACGAGGAGCACACGGCGCCAAGCGTGGTGAAGCTGATCGGCTCGCCGGCCGGCCCCGCGCGGCTGCGCGCGCTGTATTTCACCCGCGCCACCGCGCCCTATGGCGATGGCCCCCGCTACCATCAC
The DNA here is from genome assembly GCF_008329525.1 of Tardiphaga sp. P9-11. Lineage (GTDB taxonomy): Bacteria > Pseudomonadota > Alphaproteobacteria > Rhizobiales > Xanthobacteraceae > Tardiphaga. The sequence goes on from NZ_NPKQ01000011.1 coordinate 136,918, forward strand.
ATCGGGCTCTATGCCTATCGGCGCGCCGCGCTCGAAGGCTTCGTCAAGCTGGCGCCCTCAACGCTCGAGTTGCGCGAAAAGCTCGAACAGCTGCGCGCGCTGGAGGCCGGCATGCGGATCGACGCCGCTATCGTCGACTCCGTCCCACTGGGCGTCGATACGCCCGCCGATCTCGAAACCGCCCGCCGCCTGCTGGCAAAAAACTGAGCGACTGATACAAGGCCCGCCATGACCATTCCGAAAAATCAGATCATGAAGATCGCATTCCAGGGCGAGCCCGGCGCCAATTCCCATATCGCCATCGTCGAGGCATTTCCGAATGCCGAGCCGCTGCCCTGTGCCACATTCGAGGATGCGCTCGCCGCGATCACCTCGGGCGAGGCCGATCTCGGCATGATCCCGATCGAGAACTCGATCGCCGGCCGCGTCGCCGACATCCATCATCTGCTGCCGCAGTCGGGCCTGCATATCGTCGGTGAGTGGTTTTTGCCCATTCACCACCAGATGATGGCGCTGCCCGGCGCGAAGCTCACCGACATCAAGACGGTGGAAAGCCACGTCCACGCGCTCGGCCAGTGCCGCCGCATCATTCGCAAGCTCGGCATCAAGGCCATCGTCGCGGCCGACACTGCGGGCTCGGCACGCACAATTGCCGAACGCGGCGACAAGAGCTGCGCATCGCTGGCCTCCCGCCTCGCGGCCGATATCTACGGGCTCGAAATTCTCGCCGAGGACGTCGAGGACGAGGATCACAACACAACGCGTTTCGTGATCCTCTCGAAAGATGCCAAATGGGCGCCGCAGGGCTCCGAACCGCTGGTCACCAGTTTTGTTTTCCGCGTCCGCAACCTTCCTGCGGCGCTCTACAAGGCCCTCGGCGGCTTCGCCACCAACGGCGTCAACATGACCAAGCTGGAAAGCTACATGGTCGACGGCGAGTTCTTCGCTACACAGTTCTATGCCGATGTCGACGGCCATCCGGATGACCGCAATCTGGCTTTCGCGTTGGAGGAGCTGAAGTTCTTCTCACGCGAATTCCGGATCGTCGGCGTCTATCCGGCGCATCCCTTCCGCAAGACTTTCGGCGAACCGACATCGTAACACCTCACGTCAGGACGAGGCCGGCCTGACGTGATCGGCCAGTGCGTGCGTCGCGGCCTTCGGTGCGCCGGGCAGAAATAACTGCACGGGCCGTATTTCATACACAGCACTCGGATTGACGCGACGCAGATCGCGGGCGACGGCGACCGCATCCTCGCGCGTTTCGCAGTCGACGACATAGAAGCCCAGCAACTGCTCCTTGGTCTCGGCAAACGGACCGTCGATCACCACGCCCGCACCGGGCCCGCGCAGCGTGAACGCGCCCTTCGTGCCTCCCAGCCGCGCGGCCGGGCCCATCTGGCCATCGGCTGTCAGTTTCTCGTGGATCTCGTGAAGGCCGGCCATCACGGCCGTGTCCTGATCGGCCGTCCATGACGTGACGACATCTTCGACGTGATAGGCCAGCATAGCGTAGAGCATTGATCGTTCCTTGGTTCGTGGTGGCACCGCCTCAAGGACGTTTGCCACACCCCAATTCCGACATCACCAAGCTAGATTGTCGCGCTCAAGCCGCCTTTTGCAACCGAAACGCCTCGGCCAGCAGGCTGTAGGATTTCTTCCGCGCTTCGTGATCATACATCGCGGTGATCACCATCAGCTCATCGGCCTGGCATTGGCTGATGAGCGGCTGCAGCTTTTCAATAACAGTGGACGGACTGCCGACGAACAGCCGTGAACGATTGCGCGCGATCTTCATCTTTTCGCTGTCACTGTAAGGATAGGCCAGCGCCTCCTCGACGCTCGGCAGTGGCGCATATTCACCGCGATCGCGGCGCAGACGGTTAAGATCGGCTGACGAAGCGAGGCGCTCCGCTTCCACGTCGGTTTCGGCGGTGATCACAGCCACTGCGAGAATCGCATGCGGCGTTTGTCGCCAGCCCGAGGACTTGAAGCGTGCGCGGTAATGCACCATGGCGTCGGCGGCATCATGAGATGCAAAGTGGTGGGCAAACGCAAACCCCATGCCGACCTGCGCTGCGAGATCCGAGCTGTAGTCGCTGGAACCGAGCAACCAGAGCGGCGGCAGCGGCACGTCGTTCGGCATCGCCACCACATTGTTATAGGGATGACCTTCCGGGAATTGCCGGGTCTCCCACAGCATCAACTCGCTGAGCCGCTCGAGAAAATCATCGCCGCCGCGGGCATCGAGGCGGCTACGCAGCGCGTGCGCCGTCGCGCCATCGGTGCCGGGCGCACGGCCGAGGCCGAAATCGATGCGGCCGGGAAACAGCGCCTCCAGCATCTTGAAGCGCTCGGCCACCATCAGCGGTGCATGGTTGGGCAGCATCACGCCGCCGGAGCCGACGCGGATATGCTGCGTCACCGCCGCGATCTGCCCGATCATGATCTCCGGCGCCGGACTGGCGACCGATGCCAGATTGTGGTGCTCGGCCAGCCAGTAACGGACATAGCCAAGGCGATCGGCATGTTTGGCCAGATCGATGCTGTTGCGGAGCGCCGCCGCGGGCGGCGTGCCTGACGTGACGACCGAGAGGTCAAGAATGGACAGTGGGATCATGGCGCCAAACTAGTGCGTCCATCCGGGAGGGCAAAGAGCGTTCTGAGCGACGCGTGCCTCCCCTCCAGCCAGCGGCAAAAGAGGGTGCCCAGCGTGGGACATAGTGAGGTATACTTTATTATCGATGATAACTGCCCACATTCAGGAAACGTCGTCCAGGCAAGCATCAAGAGCCAGAATAATCAAAATATATGTATATCTCGATAGATCTCGCGGCGAACCGCCCCTGCCCACACACCAAGGAAAACTTGATATTATCCGAGTTCGAAAACCATTGTTGGGCCAATTCCCACCCTAAAACCACTCAAGATGGGCTATTTCACTAACCGACCATAACCTATCTTTGTGCAGTGCAGCCAAAGTCCACGGACCTGGCGCCAGATAACACCGGTACCGCCCTGCGCGGTGGAGTTCGACGCGATGACCGAGATCAACCCGGCCACCTCAGCAAAGCTTCCCAATATCTCCTTCGAGTTCTTCCCGCCGAAGACCGAGGAGATGGACCGCACCCTGTGGGAGACTATCGAGCGCCTCGCGCCGCTGAACCCGTCGTTCGTGTCGGTGACCTATGGCGCCGGCGGATCGACCCGGGAGCGCACCCACGCCACCATCGTACGCCTCCTGAAGGAGACCCACCTGACTCCGGCGGCGCATTTGACCTGTGTCGGCGCGCCGAAAAGCGAAATCGATGACGTTGTCGCGAGGTATCACGAGGCCGGCGTCCGCCACATTGTGGCGTTGCGCGGCGATCCGACCACCGGCATTGGCACGCAATATCTGGCGCATCCGGATGGCTACCAGACCTCCGCCGATCTCGTCGCCAGTATCCGCAACCGCTATCCCGACATTGACGTCACCGTGTCCGCCTATCCGGAGAAGCATCCGGAGAGCATCGACTTCGATGCCGACGTCGACACGCTGCAGGCCAAGGTCGATGCCGGCGCGACACGCGCCATCACCCAGGTGTTCTTCGATAACGACCTGTATTTCCGCTATATCGACAAGGTCCGCGCCCGTGGCATCACGATCCCGGTGCTGCCCGGCATCATGCCGATGCATAACTTCAAGCAAGCCCGTAATTTCGTCACCCGTGCCGGCACCACTGTCCCGTCATGGCTCGCCGACAAGTTCGACGGCCTCGATGACGACGCCGAGACCCGCAAGCTGGTCGCCGCCACCGTGGCCGCCGGCCAGGTGCAGAAGCTCGCCAAGCACGGCGTCAGTGACTTCCATTTCTACACGATGAACCGCGCCGATCTCGTTTTCGCCATCAGCCATTTGCTCGGCTTCCGGCCGAACGGCGCGCAGAAAGCTGCCTGATCACATGACTTCTAGTTCAAAGACCGTATCCGTATCGCCAAAGCGTACCGAACTGCTCAAAGCTGCCGCAGAACGCATCCTCGTGCTCGACGGTGCCATGGGCACCATGATCCAGGGTCTGCAATTCGACGAGGCTGCGTTCCGTGGCGAGCGCTACAAGGATTTCCACCGCGATCTGCGCGGCAACAACGACCTGTTGATCCTGACGCAGGCGGACGCCATCGAGGACATCCACGCGCAATATCTGCGCGCCGGTGCCGACATCGTCGCGACCAATACATTCTCTTCGACCTCGATCGCCCAGGCCGATTACGACCTGCAGGACATCGCCTATGAGATGAGCCGCGAAGGTGCGCGTCTCGCCAAGAACGCTGCCATCACCGTCGCTGCCGAGGACGGCAAGCCGCGCTTTGTCGCCGGCGCCATCGGCCCGACCAACCGCACCGCCTCGATCTCGCCGGATGTCGCCAATCCCGGCTATCGCGCGGTGACTTTCGACGATCTGCGCATCGCCTATAGCGAGCAGATCAACGGGCTGCTCGACGGCGGAGCAGACCTGTTGCTGGTCGAAACCATCTTCGACACGCTGAACGCCAAGGCGGCGCTCTACGCGATCGCCGAAACCTGCGAAGCCCGCGGCATCGATGTGCCTGTCATGATCTCAGGCACCATCACCGACAAATCCGGGCGTCTGCTCTCGGGCCAGATGCCCGAAGCGTTCTGGAACTCGGTGAAGCACGCGCGGCCAGCCACCATCGGCTTCAACTGCGCCCTCGGCGCCGAAGACCTGCGCGGACATATCGCCGATATCGGCCGCGTTGCCGATACATTGGTTTGCGCCTATCCGAATGCCGGCCTGCCCAATGAATTCGGCCAGTATGACGAAAGCCCTGAATTCATGGCCGGGCTGATCGGCGAATTCGCTGCCAGCGGCCTCGTCAATGTGGTCGGCGGCTGCTGCGGCACCACGCCGGATCATATCGCGGCAATTGCCAAGGCCGTCGCCCCGCACAAGCCACGCGTTGTACCAGAGATCGCACCGCTTCTGCGCCTTTCTGGTCTGGAGCCGTTCGAACTGACCTCAGTCATTCCGTTCGTCAATGTCGGCGAACGCACCAACGTCACGGGCTCGGCCAAATTCCGCAAGCTGATCACGGCCGGCGATTACACTGCTGCGCTGCAGGTGGCGCGCGATCAGGTCGAGAACGGCGCGCAGGTCATCGACGTCAATATGGACGAAGGCCTGCTCGATTCCGAAGCGGCGATGGTCGAGTTTCTCCATCTCGTCGCCTCCGAGCCGGACATCGCCCGCGTGCCGGTGATGGTCGACTCGTCGAAATTCAACGTCATCGAAGCCGGCCTGAAATGCGTTCAGGGCAAGCCGATCGTCAACTCGATCTCGATGAAGGAGGGTGTGGAGAAGTTCATCCACGAAGCCAAGATCGCGCAGCGCCATGGCGCGGCCGTGGTCGTGATGGCATTCGACGAAGTCGGCCAGGCCGATACGTTCGCGCGCAAGACCGAGATCTGCAAACGCGCTTACGACATTCTGGTCAAGGAGCTGAACTTCCCGCCGGAAGACATCATCTTCGATCCGAACATCTTCGCCATCGCCACCGGCCTCGAAGAACACAACAATTACGGCGTGGACTTCATCGAGGCGACGCGCTGGATCCGCCAGAACCTGCCGCATGCGCATATCTCAGGCGGCGTCTCGAATCTGTCCTTCTCGTTCCGCGGCAACGAGCCCGTCCGCGAAGCGATGCATTCGGTGTTCCTGTATCACGCCATCAAGGCGGGCATGGATATGGGCATCGTCAATGCCGGGCAGATGATCGTTTATGACGACATCGATCCCGAACTGCGCCAGGTCTGCGAGGACGTCATCCTCAACCGCGATCCTGGCGCCTCCGAACGGCTGCTCGAACTCGCCGAAAAGTTCCGCGGCCAGACCAAGCAGGCCAAAGAACAGGATCTCTCCTGGCGCGAATGGCCGGTGGAGAAACGGCTCTCGCATGCGCTCGTGCACGGCATCACGCAATATATCGACGAGGACACTGAGGCTGCACGCCTCACCGTGGCGCGACCACTGCATGTCATCGAAGGCCCGCTGATGGCCGGCATGAATATCGTCGGCGATCTCTTCGGCGACGGAAAGATGTTCCTGCCGCAGGTTGTGAAGTCGGCCCGCGTGATGAAGCAGGCAGTGGCTTACCTGATGCCATTCATGGAGCAGGAGAAGGCCGACAATCTCGCCGCCGGCATCACCGGCGATGGCCGCAAGAATGCCGGCAAGATCGTGCTCGCCACAGTGAAGGGCGACGTCCACGACATCGGCAAGAACATCGTGGGCATCGTGCTCCAGTGCAACAATTTCGAGGTCATCGATCTCGGCGTCATGGTGCCGGCGTCGAAGATCATCGACACCGCCAAGGCCGAAGGCGCCGACATTATCGGACTGTCCGGCCTGATCACGCCGTCACTGGACGAAATGACGTTCCTGGCCGGCGAGATGGAGCGTCAGGGCCTGAAGATGCCGCTGCTGATCGGCGGCGCGACGACCAGCCGCGTGCATACCGCGGTGAAGATTGATCCGAACTACCGCGCCGGTGCCGTCGTACATGTCAACGACGCCAGCCGCGCCGTCGGCGTCGCCTCGTCGCTGCTGTCGCCTGAGAAGCGCGTCGCCTATGCGGCCGAGGTGCGCGCCGATTATGCGAAGATTTCTGCCGCGCATTTCCGTGCCCAGCAGGACAAGAAGCGGCTCAGCCTCGCGAAGGCGCGTGCCAATGCACATGTTGCCGATTTCACCAAGACCGTGCGGAAGCCGACATTTTTGGGCATCAAGACTTTCAGCGATTACTCGCTGAAAGAGCTCGCCGACTACATCGACTGGACGCCATTCTTCCAGACCTGGGAACTGTCCGGCCGTTTCCCTGGCATTCTCACCGACAGCGTCGTCGGCGAAGTCGCATCCTCGCTCTATGCGGATGCGCAGAAGATGCTCAAGCAGATCGTCGAGGAGAAGTGGTTCACGGCCAAGGCAACGATCGGCTTCTGGCCGGCCAATGCTGTGGGCGACGACATCCGCCTCTATGCCGACGACAGCCGCTCAACCGAGATCGCGACGCTGCATACGCTGCGCCAGCAGCTCGAGAAGCGCGAGGGCCGGTTCAACGCCGCGCTCTCCGATTTCATCGCGCCGAAGTCGTCGAATGTGCCGGACTATATCGGCGGCTTCGTTGTAACCGCGGGCATTGGCGAGGACATCATCGCCGACCGTTTCAAGAACGCCAATGACGACTACTCGTCGATCCTGTGCAAGGCGCTGGCTGATCGTCTGGCCGAAGCTTTCGCCGAGCGGATGCATGAGCGCGTCCGCAAGGAATTCTGGGCCTATGCGCCGGACGAGAACATCTCGACCGACGACCTGATCCTGGAGAAATATCAGGGCATCCGCCCTGCTCCCGGCTATCCCGCGCAGCCCGATCACACCGAGAAGGCGACGATCTTCAAGCTGCTCGATGCCGAGAACACCGCCGGCGTGACGCTCACCGAGAGCTACGCCATGTGGCCGGGCTCCTCGGTGTCCGGGCTCTATTTCAGCCATCCCGAGAGCTACTATTTCGGCGTCGGCAAGATCGAGCGCGATCAGGTTGATGAATATGCCGCGCGCAAGAACATGAGCGTGGCGGAAATCGAGCGCTGGTTGGCGCCGGTGCTGAACTACATTCCGGGCGCCGACGCGGCAAATCGCGCAGAGGTCGCGACGCCCGCGCCTGCCAATGATGAACTCGCGACGCATCCGCCAGGATGTAACTGCGCAGTGCATCTGATGTATCGCGGCAAGAAGGTCGGAGCGAAGTAGCGCTTCCTTGTCTCACCCCCAAGCAGCGCAGCTGCGCAGTGGGGTCTGGCGGTCGACTTCGTCCGCCAGACCCCACTGCGCTTTGCTTGGGGAAGGGAACTCTCTGGCCCGTTGCGCAACGTGCAGAGATTATTTTCTTCCTACCTTCGCGCGACGAAATCGATCCCGGCAAAATGATCGTTTCAACCGCCTGGCAACGGAACAATCAGGACGGCCGCAGCTTGTTGCATGCGCAATGTTTGCGTTTGGAGGGTTGAAATGAAACGTACCATGATCGCGGCAGCGGCGGCGGGGCTCCTGGGTCTCGGCTTGATGCTTCCGGCGAGTGCCATGCCGGTCGGTGGGCTTGCACCTGCGAGCATCGCCAGCGACATCATCCAGGTTCGTGGTGGCCATGGCGGCGGACATCACGGCATGCACCGCGGCGGGCGTGGACATCATTACGGCTGGGGCCGCGGACGCGGCCATCATTATGGCTGGTCGCGTGGACGGCATCGCGGCTGGCACTAACGAACAGCAGGCGCGATCCACCTGACATGAACATCAGAAAGAGCCGCCTGCACAGGCGGCTCTTTCTGTTGCGCGTGCAAGCTTTCAATCTTTCCCCGGATCGCTCGCCAATACGCCCTTCACCGCCTGCGCCCAGCCTTTGAGTTTCCGCGCGCGCGTGGCTTCGCTCATCACCGGTTTGAAGCGATGTTCGAGGCGCCAGTTGTCAGCGAATTTGGCGGGTTCCGGAAATACGCCGGCCTCAAGACCGGCGAGATAGGCAGCGCCCAGCGCGGTGGTTTCCTGAATCATCGGGCGATCGACCGGGGCGTTCAAGAGATCGGCGAGACGTTGCATGGTCCAGTCCGATGCGGTCATGCCGCCATCGACGCGCAGAACAACAGTGGCGGCAGAGACGTCCGGCCAATCGGCCCGCATCGCCGCGTAGAGATCGCGCGTCTGATAGCAGACGCTTTCCAGCGCGGCATGGGCGAGTTCGGCCGGGCCGGTGTTGCGTGTGAGGCCGAACAGCGCGCCGCGAACGTCGGGATTCCAATAGGGTGCACCGAGGCCGACAAAGGCCGGCACCAGATAGACCGACTGCAATGAATCGTTCTGGTCCGCGAGCGGTCCGCTCTCGGAGGCACTCTTGATGATGCCGAGCCCGTCACGCAGCCACTGCACGGCGGAGCCGGCGACAAAGATCGAGCCTTCCAGCGCATAGGTCCGCACACCGTTCAATTGATAGGCAACCGTCGTGAGCAGCTTGTTCTTGGATTGCACCGGCGTCGTGCCGGTGTTGAGCAGCGCAAAACAGCCGGTGCCATAAGTGGACTTGATCATGCCCGGCGCGAAACACGCCTGCCCAATGGTCGCAGCCTGCTGATCTCCGGCGATGCCACCGATCACGATGGTACCGCCGAACAGATCGGTGCTGCCGAAATCCGACGAGGAGTCCTGCACCCTGGGCAGCATCGCCTTGGGCACGCGCAGCAGCTTCAGAAGTTCGTCATCCCATTCGCCGGTGTGGATGTTGAAGAGCTGCGTGCGTGAGGCATTGGTGGCGTCGGTGGCATGCACCTTTCCCATCGTCAGCCGCCACAGCAGATAGCAATCGACGGTGCCGAACAGCAATTCGCCGCGCTCGGCGCGCGCGCGGGCACCGGGGACGTGATCGAGTATCCACGCCACTTTGGTGCCGGAGAAATACGGATCGATGATCAGGCCGGTCTTTTGTGTGATCAACGGCTCGAGGCCGTCGGCCTTCATCTGCGCGCAGATGTCCGCGGTGCGGCGGTCCTGCCAGACGATGGCGCGGTGCACGGCCTGACCGGTGACGCGATCCCACACCACCACTGTCTCGCGCTGATTGGTGATGCCGATACCCGCGATATCCTTTGCGGTGACGCCGGCTTTTGACATCGCCTCGCGGCAGACCTGCAGCGTCGAGGTCCAGATATCCTCCGGCTCATGCTCAACCCAGCCGGAGGCCGGAAAATGCTGCGGGAATTCCTGCTGCGCGCTGGCTGCGATCGAGATGTCGGCGCGAAAGATCATCGCGCGCGAGGATGTGGTGCCCTGATCAATGGCCATCACGAAAGACATAGGCGTTTCCCTGGCATTTCTTCGCGGAAGATTGTGGTCACGTTGGGAGGCGCAGGCAACCGGATTAGCGCGGGCGCGTCAAGCACCGGCGCACAGCGATCAGGTCGCCGAGTCGATCATCATGACCAGCGCGGCCGAGATCATCGCCAGTTCGCGTGGCAGCGTCTCGCGGGTGCGGCGCACGACGCCCTCGCCGAGCCGGCCGAGAAACCGCACCCAGCGCTGCGCGCGCCAGTACAGCGAATTCTCTGTTGTCACCGAGCGCAGCTTGAACGCCTTGCCGGTGGCCCAGGCATCGCATTCCAGCTTCAGCGGATCGGCGTAATATTGCGCGATCTTGACCGCATCCATGCCGGGGGTGGCAAGCCAGTTCGGGATATGCACGCTGCAGAGCTGCGCCACATCGGTGAACACCTTGTCGGTGCCGGTGCCGCTGCCCGGGCATGGCGAGGCGAACGCATCGCCCACCAATACGACGCCGGGCTGGACCACGTTGTCGCTCTCATAGAGATCGACCGGGCGGATCCTGATATCGCCGGATATCTTGTAGTCGCCGATCAGCGCACGCAGTTTCGGCAGGCAGGCATCCAATGCCGCTTCGGGCGTACGCCGCATCTGGCGAATCCAGGGATCGTCGGTCTCGCGATAGACGAACAAGTTACCGCGCATGGTGTCGTCGATCGGGAACAGCGTGACATAGGCGGTGCGATGAACGGTCGTTTCGGCAAAGTAGGTCAGTGCGGGAAATGCAAAGCGGCCGCGACCGACCGGCGCTATATCGAAGCCGACCGAGATCGAATGATTGGCCGAGATGACCGGGCGGCCGATATTGAGCTGATTGCGCAGGCTGACGCTGGCGCCATTGGCGAGGATGACGAGGCGCGCAGAAATCTCTTCGCCATTGGACAGGCCGATGGTCTGGCGGTCATTCGATGTGGCGATCGAGGTCGCCTTGGCGTGAATGGTCTCGACGGTGGATGGAATCTGGCCACGCACGGTATTGACCAGCGTGTCGTAGAGAAAACCGTGCTGCTGACTGGGACGCTTGTCGATCACGCGGCCGAAGCGCGCGATCCAGATCTCGTCGTCATGGGTGGCGGCGCCGAGCACCGCGTCCACGAGACCCGTCTTGCGCAGCCGCTCGAGCTGAACACCGCCGCTGATCTTCTCGCAGCGCAGTTCAGGCGGATGGACCTGATGTGGCTCGATCAGGATTGCAGACACACCGGTGCGGCCAAGCATCGCCGCAGCCGTCGACCCGGCGAGGCCGCCACCAATGATCGCGATATCCGTCTGACGCACGGGAACTCTCCAGCTGCGGATATCCGTGCGCCTGAAATGTTAAAAAACGGGAAAGGATTAAGGCAAGCGGTGGGGAGTTACCGCTGGGGATTTGTTTCCGGCAATTTCCTCACCTTCCCCCTCCAGGGGGCGATAAAAGACGAACTACACCGACGCGGTCGTGACGCCGCCGTCGATGACGATGGTCTGGCCGGTCATGAAGGTGGAGGAGTCAGAGCCGAGATAGGCGACGGCGCCGGCGATCTCATGAGGCTCGCCGATCCGGCGCAGCGGCGTAGTCGCGGTGCGGCGCTTGAGATTGGCTCCGTCTTCCCACAGCGCCTTGGCGAAATCGGTCTTCACCAGACCCGGCGCGATGCAGTTCACGCGCACGCCTTTCGGGCCCCATTCGCCGGCGAGGCTACGACAGAGCGCGAAGTCCGCGGCCTTGGAGATGCCGTAGGCGCCGATCACGGTGGAGCCGCGCAAACCGCCGATGGAGGAGATGATGACCACCGATCCCTTGCCGCGCTCGGCCATCGCCGGGATCGCCTTGGCGCAGAGCCAGATGTTGCTCTTGACGTTGGAGCCCATGATCTTGTCGAAGGCCTCATCGGCTATATCGAGCAGCGGGCCGTAATAGGGATTCACAGCGGCGTTGCAGACCAGGATATCGATCGGGCCGTAGTGCTTCACCGTGCCGTCGATCAGGCCTTCGACTTCATCGCGGCGCGAGATGTTGCAGGGAATGACATGGGCATCGCCCCCGTTGGCCTTGATGCCATCGACGACAGCCTGACAGGCATCGGCCTTGCGGCTGGAGACGACGACCCTGGCACCGAGGCTGGCGAGCAGTTCAGCGGAGGCCCTGCCGATGCCGCGACTGGAGCCGGTGATGACGGCGACCTTGCCGGTGAGATCGAAGGGATTTTTCACGGGCTGGTCTCCTTGATTGTTTCTTTGTTTTGAATTTTTAGCTCGTCATTCCGGGGCGTGGCCGGCGCTTGCCGGACGCGCACCCGGAATCTTGACTTGTTTTGCACGGAGCCTTCCATCTCGGATTCCGGGTTCGCGCGAGCCTGACGCTCGCGCGCCCCGGAATGACGAGTATGTGGCCGGAACGACGAGGCCTTGGCTATTCCGTAATCCCGCCCGCCTGCGCGACGCGACGCAGGTGGAAATCTGCATCGCCGAACTGCTGTTCAATCATGGTCAGCCGCTTGAAGTAGTGACCGATGCGATACTCCATCGTCACGCCGACGCCGCCATGGAGCTGCACGCCGCCCTGGCCAACGAAGCGCGCGGAGCGGCCGATTTGCACCTTGGCAGCGGCGACCGTCTTGGCTCGTTCGTCGAGGTCGGTGAAGCTCGATGCCATCGAGGCGAGGAACGACATGCTGCGCGCAGTCTCCAGCGCGGTAAACATGTCGGCCGCACGGTGCTGCAGCGCCTGGAACGAACCGATGGCGACGCCGAACTGCTTGCGTTCCTTGATGTACTCCACCGACACTTTCAGCGCTTCTTCCATCGCACCGACGGCTTCGGCGCAGAGCGCGATACGGGCGTCGTCGGCCACCTGATTGACGAGTGACAGACCATTGTCGGCGTCGCCGATCACGGCATCCGCACCGACCTCGACATTGTTGAGTTTGATGTCGGCGGCGCGGCTGCCGTCCTGGGTCTCATAGCCGTGAATGTCGACACCCTTGGCATTGGCCGGGACCAGGAACACGCCGACGCCTTTGGCATCGCGCTGACCGCCTGCAGTACGTGCGGTGACGATCAGCGTATCAGCCGTGTCGCCATGGCCGACGACGAATTTCTCGCCGGACAACGTGTAGCCCGCACCGCTCTTCTTGGCCGACGTCTTGATGTCTCCGAGGTCATAGCGTGAGTCACGCTCGACCTGTGCGAAGGCCATGGTCTTGGAGCCGTCGATGATCCCGGGCAGATGCGCGGCACGCTGCTCCGCCGAGGCGCGGCGCAGGACGCCGCCGCCGAGCACGACCGTGTCGAGATAGGGCTCGACCACGAGATTACGGCCGAGCGCTTCCATCACGATCATGGTCTCGATTGGACCGGCGCCGAAGCCGCCGTCATCTTCGGAGAACGGCAGACCGAGCAGACCCTGTTCGGCGAACTTTCCCCAGACGTCCTTGCTCCAGCCGCCCTTTTCGGCGCGATACTTCTTGCGGGTCTCAAAATCGTAGGACGCCTTCAACAGGCCGTCGACGCTGTCCTTGAGAAGCCGCTGCTCCTCGGAAAGATCAAAATCCATTTTTCTTTTTCCTCAAAAATCCAGAACTGAGTCATTCCGGGGCGTGGCCGGCCCTTGCCGGACGCGAACCCGGAATCTCAAGATGGGAGTCTCTGACGTGCCAAAGCATGTCGGGATTCCGGGGGCGGTCGCGGCTCGCGCCGCGCCCGTCCCGGAATGACGGTTTCACAGCCCCAGCACCGCTTTCGCGATGATGTTGCGCTGGATCTCGTTGGAGCCGCCGTAGATCGACACCTTGCGGTAGTTGAAATAGCCGGGCGCGATCGGCGAAGCCCAGTCACCCTCCTCGTTGCGCCCGTCGCCTTCCGGCGCGAACGGCAATGCGAACGGGCCGGTGACTTCGAGCAGCAGTTCGGTGAGCGTCTGCTGGATTTCCGAACCCTTGATCTTGAGGATCGAGGACGCCGGATCCGGCTTGCCCTTGCCGTGCTTGCCTTCAGCGGCAACGACGCGCATCTGCGTGAGCTCGAGCGCCTTGAGCTCGATCTCGGTCGCAGCCAGCTTCTGGCGGAACTGCGGGTCCTCGATCAGCGGCTTGTCACCCGACATCACCATGCCGGCGAGTTCCTTGATGCGGCGGATGCGCTCCTTGGACATGCCGACGCGGGCAATGTTGACGCGTTCGTTGCCGAGCAGGAATTTGGCGTAATCCCAGCCCTTGTTCTCCTCGCCGACGATGTTCTCGGCTGGCACCACAACGTCATCGAAGAACACTTCGTTGACTTCGACGCCGCCATCGATGGTCTGGATCGGACGGACGGTGATGCCTTTCGACTTCATGTCGATCAGGATGAAGGAGATGCCCGACTGCTTCTTCGCATCGGGATCAGTGCGGCACAGGCAGAAGATCCAGTCGGCATGCTGCGCCAGCGTGGTCCAGGTCTTCTGGCCGTTGACGATCCAGGTGTCGCCCTTCTTCTTCGCCGTGGTCTTCAGCGAGGCGAGGTCCGACCCCGAGCCGGGCTCCGAGAAGCCCTGGCACCACCAGTCGTCCATATTCGCAATGCGCGGCAGGAAGTGCTTCTTCTGCTGCTCGTTGCCGAAGGTGTAGATCACCGGGCCGACCATGTTGACGCCAAACGGCAGCGGCGGCGGCGCCGGGGTCTTCTGCAGCTCTTCCAGGAAGATGTACTGCTTGGCAGCGCTCCAACCGGTGCCACCATATTCGGTCGGCCAATGCGGAACCGCCCAACCCTTCTTGTTGAGGGTGCGCTGCCAGTTCACCAGATCGTCCTTTGACGTGTGATGGCCTTCCTGCAGCTTCTTACGCACGACCGGGTCGAGGCTCTCACGGAAGAAGGTTCGCACCTCTTCGCGGAATGCCACTTCTTCTGGATTGAAACTCAGATCCATCGGATCCTCCTTGAATATGGTTGTTTACTGAACGATTTCGAGCAGGCCGGCGGAGCCCATGCCGCCACCGACGCACATGGTGACGACCGCATACTTCGCCTTGCGGCGACGGCCTTCGATCAGCGCGTGGCCGGCGAGACGTGCGCCCGACATGCCGTAGGGATGGCCAACCGAGATCGCGCCGCCATTGACGTTGAGCTTCTCCGGGTCGATGCCGAGCTTGTCGCGGCAGTACAGAACCTGCACGGCGAAAGCTTCATTGAGCTCCCAGAGATCGATGTCCTCGATCTTGAGGCCGTGACGCTTCAACAGGCGCGGCACGGCGAACACGGGACCGATGCCCATTTCGTCCGGCTCGCAACCGGCAGAAACGAAGCCGCGGAAAATGCCGAGCGGCTTGAGGCCCTTCTGTGCAGCGAGCTTGTCGCTCATGATCACGGTGGCGCTGGCGCCGTCCGAGAGCTGCGAGGCATTGCCGGCGGTGATGGTGAACCCCTCGCCGCGCACGGCCTTCAGACCGGCGAGACCTTCAGCAGTGGTTTCCGGACGCGGGCCTTCGTCCTTCGATAGGGTAATGTCCTTGAAGGTGACTTCACCGGTGGCCTTGTCGGCGACGCCCATTTTGGTGGCGATCGCGGCGATTTCGTCGTTGAACTTGCCGCCCTGCTGCGCAGCAGCGGTGCGGCGCTGGCTCTCCAGCGAATATTCGTCCTGCCGCTCGCGCGAGATGCCGTAGCGCTTGGCCACCGTTTCGGCGGTGTCGAGCATCGGCATGTAGACGTCGCCCTTGATCTTCATCAGTTCGGGATCGACGGTGTGAAACTTGTTGGCGTGCTCGTTCTGCACCAACGAGATCGACTCGCCGCCGCCGCCAACCGCGATCTCGACGCCGTCGAAGATCACCGAACGCGCTGCGAGCGCAATCGCCTGCAGACCCGAGGCGCACTGGCGATCGATGGTGGTGCCGCCAACCGTCACCGGCAGGCCGGCACGGAGCAGCGCCTTGCGGGCGATATTGCCGCCGGTCGAGCCCTGCTGCAGGGCCGCGCCCATCACCACGTCCTCGACTTCCTTCGGATCGATGCCAGCGCGCTTCACGGCGTGCTCGATGGCGTGACCGAGAAGCGTCGCACCCTCGGTGGCATTAAGGGCGCCGCGATAGGCCTTGCCGATCGGGGTACGGGCGGTGGAAACGATAACGGCTTCGGTCATAGGCGAGGTCCTCCGGAGGCGGTTTGTTGTTGCAAGGTTGTTTCTTGGTTCATGATGGGCGTGGGTTGCAACCCGCGCAAGGCGTGGCGCGAGAGTTTTCCGACCGCGGTGCGCGGCAAGTCGTCGACGAAGTCCAGAGCTGCCGGCAGTTCATGCTTGCCGAGCTTGCCGGTGAGAAACGCGCGCAACTCGTCGATGGTGAAGGAGGTCGCTCCATTGCGCAGCCTGATAAAGGCCTTCGCCGCTTCGCCGCGATATGGATCGGAAATACCGATCACGATCACTTCCTGCACCGACGGATGTTCGTAGATCGCCTGCTCGATCATCTGCGGATAGACGTTGAAGCCGCCGGAGATGATCATGTCCTTCTTGCGATCGACCAGATAGAAAAAGCCGTCCTCATCCATGTAACCGATGTCACCGGTCAGGAAGCGATCGCCGACGAAGGACTCGGCGCTTTCCTTTTCGAGGTTCCAGTACCCCTTCGTGACGTTCGGTCCCTTGATGCGGATCTCGCCGGTCTCGCCGACACCGAGCACTTTGGTGGGATCGTCGAGCGAGACTACGTCGAGCTCGATCCCGGGCAGCATCAGGCCGATAGACCCTTTTTTGTCGAGGCCACCGGGCGGATGGCCGGTGCCGGGCGAGCAGGTCTCGGTCATGCCCCAGCCGCTCTTCAGCGACAGCCCCGTTTTGCGTTCGAACAGTCGCGCCACTTCGTCGGGCAATGGCGCGCCGCCGGATCCAGCCGAAACCAGCGACGACAGATCGCGCGTCTCCAGCGACGGATCGGCGGCGATCGCGATCCACATGGTGGGCACGCCGGGGAATACGGTGGCTTTCTTGATCTCGATATCGTCGAGCACGCGGCTGACGTCGAAGCGCTGATGCAGCGAGATGGTATCGCCGAGACTGATACGGCTGAGCAGGATCACGGTCAGCGCATAGATATGAAACAGCGGCAGCACGCAGATAACGCGCTCGATCCGATTGCGCGTGGCCCGCGCCGGAGCGCCCCACATATTGTAGATCGACACGGCCGAGGTCAGATTACCGTGGCTCAGCATCGCGCCCTTCGGCAGACCCGTCGTGCCGCCGGTATATTGCAGCAGCGCCACGTCATCCGCTGAAATCTCCGGCCACTGCGCAGGCGGCGTCGCATCTGCGGTGAAATTGCGGAAGGTGACGATGGCGGGATTTTCCGGCAGCGGCAGCTGCGGATTGTTCACCGCGCCCCAATCGTCGTCCTCGCAGACGATCAGCCGATCAAGCAGGCCCTTCTCGAGAAACTTCAACGCCATCGGGAGCAGCGTCGCGAGATTGCTCGTGATCAACACGCGCGCACCGGAATCGCGCAACTTGTGTGACAGCGCGATCTCACCGTCGAGCGGCGACAGATGCACGAGGCGCGCGCCGGCCTTGAGGCCGCCGAAGAAGTGCACCGGATGATCAGGCGTATTGCCCAGGAAGATACCGATGGAATCGCCGCGGCCGTAGCCGGCGCGCATCAGCGCGGCGGCTACGATATCGACTCGCGTCTGCAGATCATTGAACGAGATCGGCTGGTCGCGGAATTCGATGGCGGTGCGGTCGCCGAATTTCCGCACTGAGTCGGCCAACAGCCCGGGCAGACTGCCGCGGGCGATCGGCGCATCCCAGCGCACCCCTGGTGGATAGTGCTGTTCGCCGGGATGCGTCATCGCGGTTACGCGCCCTTGGCGAGGGACGCGAAGGTCTTGCCTTCATCTGCCAGCTTCTTCAGCAGCGCGGCTGGCTCGAGCGAGGGATCGTTGGTCTGCTTTGCGTAGAACTGCAGGCGTTCGACGATCTGCTTGAGGCCGACCTGATCGGCATAGAACATCGGGCCGCCGCGATAGATCGGCCAGCCATAGCCATAGAGCCAGATCACGTCGATATCGCTCGGACGCGATGCCACCTTCTCCTCGAGGATGCGGGCACCCTCGTTGATCATCGGATACATCATACGTTCCAGGATTTCCTGATCGCTGACGGCGCGACGGGTCAGGCCCAGGCTCCGGCACGTATCGTCGATGAGCTTCTCGACTTCCGGATCCGGCACAGGCGCGCGGGAACCCGCTTCATACTTGTAGTAGCCTTTGCCGGTCTTCTGGCCGAAGCGGCCGGCTTCGCAGAGCGCATCGGCGATCGGCGAGGTGATGCCGCGGTCCTTGCGGGAGCGCCAGCCGATATCGAGGCCGGCGAGATCGCCCATGGCGAACGGACCCATGGGCATGCCGAATTTGGTGACGACGGCGTCGACCTGCTGCGGCAGTGCGCCTTCGAACAGCAGCTTCTCGGACTGCTTGGAGCGGGCTGCCAGCATGCGGTTGCCGACGAAGCCGTCGGAGACGCCGACCACGGCCGGGACCTTGGCGATCTTGCGAGCGACGGCGACAGCGGTGATCAGCGCGTCAGGCGCGGTCTTGTCGGCGCGAACGATTTCGCACAGCTTCATGACGTTGGCCGGCGAGAAGAAGTGCATGCCGAGCACGTCCTGCGGACGCTTGGTAACGGCAGCAATCTCGTCGATATTGAGATAGGACGTGTTGCTGGCGAGGATGGCGCCCGGCTTGGCATAGGCATCCAGCGCGGTGAACACTTCCTTCTTGATCGCCATGGTTTCGAACACGGCTTCGATCACCAGGTCGACGTCCTTGACGTTTTCAAGACCGACCTTGCCGGTGATCAGCGCCATGCGCTTGGCGGGCGCATCTGCAGGAATGCCGCCACGTGCTGCGGTGGCTTCATAATTCTTCTGCATGATGCCGAGGCCGCGCTTGAGTTGCTCCTCGCCGGTCTCGATCAGCGTGACGGGGATGCCGGCATTGGCGAAGGACATCGCGATGCCACCGCCCATGGTACCGGCGCCGATGATGGCGACGCGCTCGACCGGACGTGGCTTGACGCCTTCCGGCACGTTCTGAACCTTGGCAGCTTCGCGCTCGGAGAAGAACGCATAACGCTGCGCCTTCGACTGGTCGTCGGCGACCAGCTTGAGGAACATCTCGCGCTCCTTCTTGAGCGCCTCGTCGAACGGCACATCAAGCGTCCAGCTGACGGCTTCAGCGCAGGCCAGCGGCGCATTCATGCCGCGGTTCTTCTTATTGGCGGCTGCGGCAGCGTTGGTGAAGATGGTGCGATCGGCGCGAGCGGCCGCGAGCTTGGAATCGTCGTTGCGCAGCAGGCGCAACGGACGCTTCTCGGCGATCACTTTGCGCGCGAAAGCTTCAGCGCCCGAGGCCGGACCTTCGACGATCTCTTCGATCAGGCCATTCTTTAAAGCTTCAGATGCGCTGATCGGATCACCAGTGACAACCATCTTCACGCCGAGCTCAGGACCAACCGCGCGCGGCAGACGCTGCGTGCCGCCAGCACCGGGCAGCAGGCCGAGCTTCACCTCAGGCAGGCCAAGCTTGGCTTCTTTTGTGGCCACGCGGAAGTGACAGCCGAGCGTGAGCTCGAGGCCGCCACCGAGCGCAGTACCGTGGATCGCTGCGATCACCGGCTTGGAACAATTCTCGATTTCGGAAATGACTTCGCTCAATCCTGGGGACTGCGGCGGCTTGCCGAATTCGGTGATGTCGGCGCCGGCAACAAAGGTACGGCCCGCGCATGCGATCACGATCGCCTTGACGGCAGGATCGGCAGCGGCAGTTTTGACACCTTCAAAAATGCCGCGACGAACCGCCGCACTCAAGGCATTCACAGGCGGAGAGTTGATCGTGACGATGGCGACTTCATCATGACGCTCAAGCTTTACGACATCGCTCACGGCATTCTCCTTGGCTACGTTTACCGGTCTGTTTTTCTTAGTTTCGCACTGCGAAATTTAATTCCACATCTTGACACGGAGGGTTATTTTGAAGAGCGTCCCTTGTCAACGAGGGCCGCACAGCAATCGTATGAAACATTCAGGGAAGCATGAAACGTCCAGCGAAGAATGTGGCGACAGATCGCAATTTCGTCGTCGCGCTGGCTCGCGGCCTGGATGTCTTGCGTGCATTTCGCCCCAATGACGGACTTCTCGGCAATCAGGAGATTGCTGCCCGCACCAAACTGCCGAAGCCAACCATCTCGCGATTGACTTATACGCTTACGAAGTTGGGGTACCTTACACCCGTGCCACGCTTCGAGAAGTATCAACTCGCGCCAGCAGCCATGGCCCTGGGGTATGCTGCACTTGCGAACTTGGGCGTTAGACATCTCTCGGAATCATTTCGCGACGAATTGATGCGGCAGACCGGCGGTGCCTGCGCAGTCGGCGCGCGTGATCGCCTCAGCATGATCTATTTCGGGCAGAGTCGTTCCAGTCTCACTGTCGGCGTTCAACTCGACGTCGGCTCGCGCATTCCCATTGCAACCACGGCGATGGGCCGCGCCTATTTCTGGGCGCTGCCGCCGGAAGACCGTGCCCAATTATTGCGCGAATTTCGCGAGCACTACGGACATCGCTGGTCGAAGATGCGTGACGGCCTCGAACGCGCAGGCGAAATGGTCGCACGCCACGGTTTCGTCATCTCGGCTGGCGAGTGGCAGGACGATGTGCACGCTGCCGGTGTCGCGATGACGTTGAATGACGGCACAGGCCCATATGCCTTTAATTGCGGCGCGCCCGCATTTCGGTTTACGGAAGACCGCTTGCTCAACGATATTGGACCTCGCCTGTTGGCGATGGTAAGGAACATCGAAGCGGCGCTCGGGGGAGCAGCCGCGCCACAATCCAAAAAACTCGACAGCAAAAAAATCAGATCAGGAGGGAAAGTTGCACGCATTGTTGAAGGGCTCTGACAGCCTTCATCGTCGTGACCTGCGCAAGACTTCGCCGCAGCAGACGATCGAGGGTCACCGCGCATGACGCAAGCACAATTCGCAGAGCGCGCGCCTGTCACATCGACGGCGCCGCTGCTTTCGGTTCGCGACGTCAGCGTCGTGTTCGGCGGCATCATCGCGTTGAACGGCGTCTCGTTCGACATGCAGAAGGGTCACATTCTCGGCCTCATCGGACCGAACGGCGCTGGCAAGACCACGCTGTTCAATTGCCTCAGCCGGCTCTATCAGCCGAGCAAGGGCGATATCCTGATGGAAGGCGAGACGATCCTGAAACGTCCGGCGCACAAGATTTCCGAGATCGGTATCGGCCGCACCTTCCAGAACGTCGCATTGTTCCCCAAGCTCACTGTGCGGGACAACGTCCGCATCGGCAAGCACGCGCGCACCAATAGCGACATCATCAGCGACTCGCTGAAGCTGCCATGGGTTCGATCTGGAGAAGCTGCGATCAACAAGGACGTCAACGACATCCTCGATTATCTCGATCTGCATAGCGTTGCCGATACGATCGTCAGCGGATTGCCGTTTGGCACGCAGAAGCGCGTCGAGCTGGCGCGCGCGCTTGCGGCCGAGCCGAAGATTCTGCTGCTCGATGAGCCCGCTGGCGGTCTCAATCATGAGGAAGTCTACATCCTCGGCGACCTGATCCGCCGCATCCGCGACGATCGCGGCGTGACGGTGCTGCTGGTCGAGCATCACATGGGTCTCGTGATGTCGATCGCCGACCACGTCGTCGCGCTGAATTTCGGCAAGAAGCTCGCTGAAGGCACCCCCGCTGCCGTCCAGAAAGACCCTGCTGTGATCAAGGCCTATCTGGGAGACAAAGACTCATGACCGCGATGCTTCACGTAAAAGACCTGCGTGCGTATTACGGCCAGGTCCAGGCGCTGCACGGCCTCGAATTCGAACTGCAGGAAGGCAGCCTCACCACGCTGCTCGGCGCCAATGGTGCCGGCAAGACCACCACGCTGCGCTCGATCTGCAACATGATCCGCTCCACCGGCTCGATCGAGTTCGAGGGCAAGAAGCTCGGCAACCGCTCGACCGAAAGCATCGTGCGGCTGGGCATCGCCCATGTTCCGCAGGGCCGCGGCACCTTCACCACCATGACGGTGGAAGAGAACCTGCAGCTCGGCGCGATCAGCCGCAAGGACACCAAGGCGATCGGTGACGATATCGAGCGCATGTATGCCCACTTCCCGGTGCTCAAGCAGCGCCACACCCAGCAGGCCGGCACACTCTCCGGAGGTGAACAGCAGATGCTCGCGGTTGCCCGCGCGCTCATGCTGCGTCCCCGCCTGATGTTGCTGGACGAGCCCTCCTTCGGCCTCGCGCCGCTGATCGTGCGGGATCTGTTCAAGATCCTCGGCAAGATCAACCGTGAGGACAAGGTCTCGATCCTGGTCGTCGAACAGAACGCACAGCTCGCGCTCGAACTCGCCGACAAGGCCTATGTCATCGAAACAGGACGCATCGTGATGTCCGGCACTGCCGACGAGATCGCGAACAATGAAGACGTCCGTAAATCGTATCTGGGATATTGAGGAAACAGCCATGGAGCTCTTTACCAATCAAGTCCTGGCTGGCATCGCCACCGGCGCGATCTACGCCTGTATGGCGCTCGCCGTGGTCATGATCTACCAGGCAATCGACCACCTGAACTTCGCCCAGGGCGAAATGGCGATGTTCTCGACCTTCGTCGCCTGGCAAATGATGCAGTGGGGCATGCCCTATTGGGGGGCGTTCGCGCTCACGCTGGTGTTCTCCTTTGTGGGCGGCATCGTCATCGAACGGGCTTTGTTCAAGCCCCTCGCCAACGCACCGGTGCTGACCCACGTCGCCGGTTTCATCGCGCTGTTCGCCATCATCAACAGCGTCGCCGGCCTGACCTGGGACTTCACCATCAAGCAGTTCCCGTCGCCGTTCGGCTCGTCGCCTTTCCTGGGCAGCCAGCTGATCTCCACGCATCAGGCCGGCATGATCGGCGTGACGCTGATCCTGTTGGTCCTGCTTTTCATCTTCTTCCGCTACACCCGCGTCGGTCTCGCCATGCGTGCGGCCGCCACTTTGCCTGAATCGGCACGGCTGGTCGGTATCAACACGTCATGGATGATCGCACTCGGCTGGGGCATGGCAGCCGCAATCGGTTCGATCGCCGGCATGCTGATCGCTCCGGTGGTGTTTCTTGAGCCCAACATGATGGGCGGCGTCCTGATCTACGGATTTGCCGCAGCCGTCGTCGGCGGTCTGACGAGCCCGCTCGGCGCCGTCATTGGCGGGTTCCTTGTCGGCATCTTCGAGAACCTCGTCGGCACCTATATCCCGGGCGTCGGTAACGAGCTGAAGCTGCCCATCGCGCTGGCGCTGATCATCACCGTGCTAGTCGTCAAGCCCAATGGCCTGTTCGGCCGTACTATCGTGAAGCGAGTTTGATCATGAGCACCGTTCAAGACGTTTCCACTGCTCCCGTGGTCGCCGCCGTTCCCAAAAAAGCAATGGCGCTCGGCCCGCTCGCATCGCTGATCATCCTGGCGCTGCTCATCGTCACACCGCTATTCGTGAAGAACTTCATCATCTTCCAGATGACGATGTGGCTGATCTACGCCATCGCAGTGCTCGCACTTAACATCCTGACCGGCGCCAGCGGTCAGTTCTCGCTCGGCCAGAGCGCGTTCTACGCGCTGGGCGCCTATACGTCGGCAATCCTCATGGAACATGTCGGCGTCAACTACGCACTGACGCTCCCTGTGGCCGGTTTGGTCTGCTTTATCGCCGGCTTCCTGTTCGGCCTGCCGGCACTGCGGCTGTCCGGCGTCTACCTCGCGCTGGCGACCTTCGCCCTCGCGGTGGCGATGCCGCAATTGCTGAAGCTCGGCGTGTTCGAACACTGGACCGGCGGCGTGCAGGGCCTCGTCGTCACCAAGCCTGACGCGCCGGAAATTCTGGCCTCGCTGGGTCTGAAAGTGTCGCAGGACATGTGGCTGTACTTCTTCACGCTCCTGGTCGCGATCGTGATCTACATCTTCTCGGTCAACCTGCTGAGGTCGCGGTCGGGCCGGGCCATGATGGCGATCCGCGACAACGAAATCGCCGCTTCGGCGATGGGCGTGGACGTCTCGCTCTACAAGACGCTGGCTTTCGGTGTCAGCGCAGGGATCACCGGCGTTGCCGGCGGTCTCGGCGCTATCGCCGTGCAGTTCGTGGCACCGGATGGCTACACCATCCAGCTCGCCATCGCGCTGTTTCTCGGCATGGTGGTCGGCGGCGTCGGCTGGCTGCCCGGTTCGCTCGCCGGTGCGGCCTTCATCGTGTTCGTTCCGAATATCGCGGAACATGTTTCGAAGGGTCTGTCTGGCGCCGTGTTCGGCGTCATCCTGATCATCATCATCTTCCTGCTCCCGAACGGGGCCAGGCAACTCGCCTATGGGGCACAGAGCTTGATAGGCAAACTACGTAAAAACTGAGGACCTATGAACTGCAGAAACTTTCTGCGCACCGCCGCGCTCTCGAGCGCGGCGTTTGCGTTTCTCGCCTTCTCAACTTCCGCGAATGCCCAGAAGAAATACGATACCGGGGCGAGCGATACCGAGATCAAGATCGGCAACATCATTCCCTACAGCGGACCCGCATCCGCCTACGGCATCATCGGGAAGATGGAAGAAGCCTACTTCAAGATGATCAACGATCAGGGCGGCATCAACGGCCGCAAGATCAACTTTGTCAGCTATGACGACGCCTATAGCCCGGCCAAGGCTGTCGAACAGACCCGCAAGCTGGTCGAATCCGACGAAGTGCTGTTCGTGTTCGGCCCGCTCGGCACGCCGTCGAACACCGCGATCATGAAGTACCTAAACGCCAAGAAGATCCCGCAGCTGTTCGTCGCCACCGGCGCGACCAAATTCGGCGAATACAAGACCTCGCCATGGACCATGGGCTGGCAGCCAGCCTATCAGAGCGAAGGCCGCATCTTCGCGCAATACGCCATCACCGAAAAGCCGAACGGCAAGATCGCCGTGTTCTACCAGAACGATGACCTCGGCAAGGACATGCTGAAGGGCTTCAAGGATGGCCTCGGCGACAAGGCCTCGATGATCGTGGCCGAAGACAGCTACGAAGTGTCAGAGCCGACTATCGACAGCCACATCGTCAAGCTGAAGGCCTCGGGCGCAGACATCTTCATCTCGATCTCGACGCCGAAGTTTGCGGCACAGGCGATCAAGAAGGTGGCCGAGATCGGCTGGAAGCCGATGTTCTTCCAGAGCAATGTCGGCTCCTCCGTCGGCGCCGTGATGCGTCCCGCCGGCATCGAGAATTCCCAGGGTGTGCTGTCGCTGGCTTACGCCAAGGACGCGCTCGACCCACAGTGGGACAATGATGAAGGCATGAAGAAGTATCTGGATTTCCTGGCCAAATATGCGCCCTTCGCCAACAAGGCCGAAAGCTCAGCACTCTATGGCTATGGTCAGGCGCAAACCGTGGTGCAGGTTCTCAAGCAGGCCGGCGACGACCTGACCCGTGCCAACATCATGAAGCAGGCCGCCAGCCTCAAGGACTTCACGACCGACACACTGCTGCCGGGCGTCAAGATCAACACCTCGGCGACCGACTTCTACCCGATCGAGCAGCTGCGCATGATGCGTTTCACTGGCGAGAAGTGGGACGTGTTCGGCCCGCCGATCGACAGCAAGCTCGGCGGCTAAAGCCCACGCCTTTCTCCGCACGGCGAAGCGCCGCTTCGCACTGCGGAGAACAGTCGTTAACCGCCGCATTTTCCAATGGCGGAACATTAAAACTGCTTAATAAAACAGCCCCTTACGACGAAAGTCGTGAGGGGCTTTTTCTTGCTAGTTGCAGCGGAAAAGTATTCAATCCGACGCGCCGCAGCATTCAACAAAAGCAAGAATACGCGCGGTTTTACTCAGATGATCAGGGAGATCAGAAATGCCTTCGTTCAGCTCGCGTGCAATGACGTTCACGATTGCCGCAGCCCTCAGTGCGGCCCTTGGCAGCACTGCTTTCGCCCAGAAGAAATACGACACCGGCGCCTCGGATACCGAGATCAAAATCGGCAACATCATGCCCTATAGCGGGCCCGCCTCCGCCTATGGCGTGATCGGCAAGATGGAAGAAGCCTATTTCAAGATGATCAACGATCAGGGCGGCATCAACGGCCGCAAGATCAATTACATCACCTATGACGACGGCTACTCGCCGCCGAAGGCTGTGGAGCAGGCGCGCAAGCTCGTCGAATCCGACGAGGTGCTGTTCATCGCGAGCTCGCTCGGAACCCCGTCGAACTCCGCCATTCAGAAATACATGAATGCCAAGAAAGTCCCGCAGCTGTTCGTCGCCACCGGTGCGACCAAGTTCGGCGACTTCAAGGACTTCCCCTGGACCATGGGCTGGCAGCCTGCCTATCAGAGCGAATCCAGGATCTATGCAGCCTATCTGCTGAAGGAAAAGCCCGACGCCAAGATCGCGGTCATGTACCAGAACGACGACTTCGGCAAGGACATGCTGAAGGGCCTGAAGGATGGTCTCGGCAGCAAGGCGGCTTCGATGATCATCGCCGAGGAAAGCTATGAAGTGTCGGAGCCGACCATCGAGTCCCACATCGTCAAGCTGAAGTCGACCAATGCCGACACCTTTGTCAGCTTCACCACGCCGAAATTCGCCGCGCAGGCGATCAAGAAAGTGGCGGAGCTCAGCTGGAAGCCGACCTACATCCAGAGCAATGTCGGCGCTTCGGTCGGCGGCGTGATGAAGCCCGCGGGTTACGACATCGCCCAGGGCATCCTGTCGGCGAACTACGCCAAGGACGGCGCCGATTCCAGCTGGGACAATGACGAGGGCATGAAGAAATTCTATGCTTTCCTCGCCAAATATGCCCCCACCATGGACAGGAACGACGGCTCGGTCGTCTATGGCTATGGCCAGGCGCAGACGATTGTTCAGGTGCTCAAGCAGGCTGGCGACAACCTGACCCGCGCGAACATCATGAAGGAAGCGGCCAACCTCAAGAGCTTCGCGCCCGACACCTTGCTGCCCGGCGTGACGATCTCGACCTCGGCGACCGACTTCTACCCGATCGAGCAGCTGCAGATGCAGCGCTTCAAGGGCGAGAAGTGGGAGCTGTTCGGCCCGATCATCGCCGGCAAGATCGACGGCTAGCGTTCTGATCTCTCCCCGCTCCCAAACAAAGCGAAGCTTCGCCAGGCGGGGAGAGATCGAGATCAATAATAATCCCGGAACGCCTCCGCGAGGCTGTCGGGCTGCCAGTCGATCTGGTCCGACGCGATCGGATCGTCTGATAGCAGCGCATTCGCCTGCGTCTTGTAGTCCGGCGCCACATAATCCGCCTGCGGCAGGCCACGGCGCGCGATATCCTGATAGTTCAGGTAATTGTCGCGATTGCCGACGAAGGTGCACATGCATTTGGCGGGGTCGGCATACAGGTAGCGCGGGCCGTTCGGCGTGGTGTGCACGACGAAGCGATAGGCCGGCAATTTGCTCAAGGCCATCTTGCCTGCGGCATCGTTGGCGAAACGCGCCTTGAAGCCGGCGGCCTCCATATCGAAGCCGACCTTCTGCAGCACCGGCACGCTCGGCAATTCCCGCGCGACCAGCAGCGTCACATCGAGCAGCGCCAGCACCGCGATAACGGCAAGCGCCGTGCGGCGCGGACGCAGAGTGGGAAGTCTCGTTATTGTCAATGCGCGCATGTCGCAAAACCCCGGCCGCGAGCGCGGATCGCCGCGCTCTGTTGGTGGCGACAATACCGGCCCGCACGCGCGGTGTCACGGCAGCGCCGCCGCAGCGCGCGATGCCGGCTAACGAATTCATGCCTTGCGCCGCTCAGCCTCGTCTTCATCCACGAGGCGTTGCAGCACACGCCAGTACAGTTCCTCGATCATCGCTGGAGCATCCGCATCCGGCAGGAGGCGACGCACGATATCGCTGCAGCGACGCGGCTTCCCGGCGCAGCGATGCGCGCGGCGGCAGGCCCGCGACGAACAGTGGCGATGGGCCTTGGCCCGATCTGCGATGCGTCGGAGCGCACCATCGCAGCAGGCATTGAGGATTACGACCTCCGCCGGCACAGCGACATCGTCGTGGAGGTCCCGCGCGCGTTGGGCGAGATATTTGGCATCGGCATGCGAGATGATCATGTGAACTCCCGTTGTTGCAGTGATGAATGGAGGACTGTGGATGATGACCATGCGCCATCCGCGCCCGCGCCTGAGCGCGTGAGTGGCGGTTCCGGTGGTCTCCCTCAAGAATGAGGGAGATGAAGCGCCGAAAGGCGCGACTTGGGTACAGTGCCGCAGCGTAGTGTCCGGATCGCCGGACATCAGAGGCCGCGGAAACGCCTTTCGACGCTCCATCGTGGCGATTTCTGTCCCCGGGACCGTTCTTCCGGGCAAAGGCGAGGATCCACAGATCCGCCGGCGGTTTCCCGCCGTCTGCCAGTGCCACGTCCAGCCGCGCTCTAGCGGCAGACCCCCGTAGTGGGGTCGGACGGTGACCCAAGGCCTCCCGAGTGCGTGAGGGAACGTCTCCCTCCCGCCCGCAGGCGCCACATCCCGCCCCGCGCTAACAAGCGTCCCTGGCAACGCCCCTCAAAGTGGGACGGGATGAAGGGAATATATACTGGGATAGAATGACGTCAAGGATTTTTTTCCGAGTAAATGTCGGGCGCTAGTGCCGACGGATCACGCGTCATGCGCCCAACGATACACTCCAGGGATTGCGCTACCCCGCTCCACGTGATCGATGGCGAATGACACAGCGGTATTCCATCCAGCGAGCTGGAACTCTTGACCGGGGTACGACTTCTCTTTCCATCAGCATCCGCTGCCTCGGGAGAAGGCTTCCAATGAACATGTCCGGCGAAAGTCTTCTTGTCATCCTGATCGTTGGCATCGTCGCGGGTTGGCTCGCAGGCCAGATCGTTCGTGGCGCGGGCTTTGGCCTGATCGGCGACCTGATCATCGGCATTCTCGGCGCATTTATCGGAAGCTGGCTTCTGCCCAAGCTCGGTATTCATCTGGGAGCGGGAATCGTCCGCGCAATCATCAACGCAACACTCGGCGCGATCGTCCTGCTTCTCATCATCCGGCTCGTGCGCGGCGGTGGGTTCGCGCGTCGCTACTAGCGATGAAGCGCCCTGATCTGTTCCGCGAGGCGCAGTACGCCTGAGGAATGATCCCTAGCCTAATGTTACCGCGCTTCCGGCTTCAGATATTTCGGAGGATCGTTGCGATCCTTCTCTCTTTTAAGATTGTATGCATCCAGCGCCTGCTGACGTTTCTGTGCCGAGTCAGACAGATTATGGCGCCAATAATGAATCATCCAGATGGCACCGGCGATGACCGCCAGAATAAGGATCAATTCTGTACGGGTGAGCGGTGACTTATTCATGCGACGCCAGCATTTAATCTTCTCACTCGCTAAATAGCGTACCCTCATTCCCCCACAACATTGTTATCAGCGATATAACTGCGCATAAAGAAACCCAGCGGCGTTGCCCTGCCTCAACAGCATAGCCCGGCTGTTGCAATGTGCATCCGGGCAACACATTCGGCATTGAACGTTCAGCCGCACTTCGCTGACACACCACCATGCCTCCGACGTCTGATATCCCGACCCCTCCCATGTCCCGCGTTTCGCTATGCCTGATCGACATCGGGCGCATGATCGTTGGCTTGATCGCAGCGATTATCGTCGCGCCCATGGCCATGGGAGTTCTGCTGCAGCTCAGCCTTCGGCCCACCGGCGGACTCGCCGCGCATCTCGGCGCGGTCGCCACCGCGGCTCTGCTGACTCTCGTTTTCGGCGTGGCGGGTTCGTTCAAGGCCACCGTTTTTATCGCCCTGCCCGGAATCCTCCTGGCGCGATGGGCCGGCATCATGTCGCCGGTAATGTGCATGATCGGCGGCGCCATCACGGGCGGCGGCTTCTTCGGCATCAGCGCCTTCGTCGGCTCCTCACTGCCGACCGAATGGGGGCTGATCGGCGCAGCGGCGTGCGGCGGAAGCCTTGCGGCGCTCGCTTACTGGTGGCTGGCGGAGCGTCCGCTGCGGACAAAAGAAGCTCTGGCGCCGCAGCGATGACCCGTTACCGTATCTGACGATCGGCACGTCAGCCGTGACTATTGGCGCAAACGACCGCCCACGCCTCGCCGGACTTGAGCCACGCCTGACTGATATCAAGCCAATCCGCCAGTGGCAGCAACCGTAGCCGGGATGTCGCTCTGCGCGCCCGATTGAAAACTCCGCGTATTACGCGACGCTTTATGCTCGAGAGGTTTTTGCAGCGGCTCCTTTTCGTATCTGCAGCGGTCCTGTCGACAGGTGACACCAATCCGGGGCGATGCAGCCCCTAGAAGCTGCATTTCCCACGGCATCCTGGTCGCTCCGCACCGTTGGTCTGAGAGATCAAGCGCGTACTTCGAAGATCATATTGAAGGGCGTCTCGGTCGCGCGGCGGAAGCGCTTGAAACCTGCCTCAGTCGCGACCTGACGCAATTTGCTTTCACCTGCCTGGGCACCGAGCCCCAAGCCCACCTCCTGAGAGAGCGACGCAGGCGTACAAATGAATGTCGAGGCGTGATAGAAAATGGACCCGATCGGGTTGAGATTATCCTTGAGATTGTCATGAGCAAATGGCTCGACGATCATCCACGACCCGTCTTTGGCCAGTGTTTCCTTGACGTGCTTGCCCGCACCAACGGGGTCACCCATGTCATGCAGGCAATCGAAGAACGCCACCAGATCGTAGTCCTTTGCCGGAAAATCCTTGGCACTGGCTTGCGCGAATTCAATTCGGTCTCCGACCCCCGCTTCCTGGGCCAGGACCTTGGCGCGATCGATTGAAGGTTTGTGGTAATCAAACCCGAAGAACCTCGATTTGGGGTACGCCTGCGCCATCACGATGGTAGAGGCGCCGTGGCCGCATCCGACATCGGCAACCTTGGCGCCAGCTTTCAGTTTTGCTTCGACGCCTTCGAGCGTCGGAATCCAGTTCGAAACCAGATTGGCGTTATAGCCTGGCCTGAAGAAGCGTTCGGTGCCCGAGAAAAGGCACTTCGAATGCTCATGCCAACCAACGCCCTTTCCTGTTCGAAATGCTTCGGCGACCTTGGGTTCGTCGAGATAGGTGGACTGCACGACATCGAATGCACCGGCGAAGAAAGCTGGCGACCCCTCCTCCGCGAACGCCATCGCTTGTTCGGCCGAGAGCGAAAACGCATTTTTTTCAGGGTGATAATCGATGTAACCAGAGGCGGCCTGGCCGGAGAGCCATTCGCGGACATAACGCTCATGCAGGCCGGTCTTCTTGGCAAGCTGTGAAGGCGTGAAGATATCTCCATCCGCCATTGCCTTGTAGAGGCCGAGACGATCGCCAAGCAGTATACTGGCACCGCCAAGTGAAATGCCCAGGTCGTTGACCAGCTTTCCTACGAGTGCGTTCAGCTTTTCAGGATTTGGTTCACGCATTGCAGCATCCTCCACTTTGTGAAGAACAGCCCTTCGTTTAGTTAAGCACGACTGCCGGATTACAAGTGGGAGCCGAACGCCGTTCGATGGAGATTTGGGATTATGCGGGATTGTCCGCTCATGGCGGCAATGTATGGACCGGCTGCTGATCGCAAGTGAGATTATGCTTAGATAGCGGAAGTCGCTGATATGTATCCGGCCTGTTGATCGGCTCGCGGGCCGTGGCCTTGATGGGGATACGCACGCGCCTTTGGC
>NZ_NPKQ01000012.1 GCF_008329525.1 Tardiphaga sp. P9-11
TCCACGATCAGCATCTCCGACCACCTGCTCTGTTACGAAGCAGGCAGCGCAACAGGCCAATGGTAGGGGGTCAATTTTGGACGCCGATCCCCCGGCTTACGGGGTCAATATTGCAGGCCGAATGACATTAAGCGCCCTGCCAGCGAGCCGGGAGTTCGCCCCCCTTACGCCAGTGGGAGCCGAAACTTCGGCAGGTTTACATCTGCTCTCGACGGCAAATCGTGATCCATGGCGGTCACAACAACAGAGACTTGCAATCGTACGACATGATTCACTTGTAATGGTCCGGACTTCGCCGGGGCGGGGCATGACCGTGGAGCACCGTTGCCACGCTCCATCAAGCTTCCCTGCTGCCGCAAAGGCCGAAAGGGGCGGCGTGGTCGATCTCTAGGTGAGCCATCAACGAGGGTGAGTTTGCTGCCGCCGGCTACGCCGCGATCGACAACGCTGGCGCATTGGAAGCCGTCGTTCTACCGATCAGGCATGAAACGACCGGGATCTCTCAAAGATACGGCCGAGAGCAAGGGCCGATCATCACGGCGTCTGACGCGACCGCACTTCACCAGCATCCGTTTGGCAGCTTCTGACTGGCAAGAACGTCAATGGACACTGGGGCGCGGATTTATGGACACAGAAATGCGCAGGATGGACGCACTAGTCAGGCCTCAACAGTTGCAGGCGATACGGCGAAAGGCGTGCTTGGTCACGAAGCCATAGCCGCAGGTGTCGCA
This sequence comes from Tardiphaga sp. P9-11, assembly GCF_008329525.1. Classification (GTDB taxonomy): domain Bacteria; phylum Pseudomonadota; class Alphaproteobacteria; order Rhizobiales; family Xanthobacteraceae; genus Tardiphaga. Next base: position 732 of record NZ_NPKQ01000012.1, read on the forward strand.
GGTCCAGAGATAGCTGACGACATCGTCAGTGAGAAAGGCCGATGCCTCCGCAGCAATCATCGAATCCGCACAAACCGGACAGGTGGGAAGATCGCTGCCACGCGGTGCGGGATGGGACGTTTTGGTCGTACGGACTTCAGCTGCTGCTGACATCGTGACCTCCTTCGTCATCTCATCGGACATGGCACGATCCTAATCTGATTTGTTTGACCGTGTCGCAACACAAATGCGTTGCTTTGAAGTTTTTTACTTCACAGCATGTTTGCGTCGCAGTGCGGTCGCCTTTGTGCGATGCCGCGCATGCTACGATGAGTGCGTCTGTACGATGAACGACATTCGTAAGATTTGCTGATATTGCCGACGCTGGCGCTAGGGTCCTGACACGCGCCGTTACGCTGCGCCTTGGTGCAGACGCATCTTCGGCGACACCGTGGAAGCATTGTGCAGTCGCTCAGTGGGCGCTATCTCTCAAAGGCAATGTTGGAAGGAATCTGACCGAGATGGCACAGCCCCCGCGACGCCCGCGCACGCTCCAGGATGCCCGCACCGAGGCGGAGGCGGCATTCAAGAAGACAACTACCAAGCCGGTGGAGGCGCCGGTCGCCAAGGCCGCCGTTCCCGGTGTGCGCGAACTGGTGTCGCTGCGGATCGATCAGGATGTACTGGAATATTTCCAGGAAGGCGGTCCGGGCTGGCAGGACCGCATGAACGACGCGTTGCGCAAGGCGGCGGGCAAATAGCCCACCGCGCAGTTTGCCGGCCGGGGGGCGTGGCCTAGCGGTTGAGGAAGCCACCGACGACGCCGCCGATGAACCGGCCGGGACCGGCTGGATCGATTGCAGGAGCAGGAGCGGGCGCGCTGCGGCTCTGGCGCACCGGAGCACTCTCCATCGGCTGCTGTTGCACCTGACGACGTACCGGCTGCGGCTTCGCCTCTGGCTCATCTTTCAGCGTCACGACCTCGGTGAGCAAGGCAGCATGCTGCACCTTGTTGAGATAGCCGGACGTCGGATAGCCGCGTGCGGCCTGCCAGCGCTGGATCACCACGCGGGTCGCGGGATCGAATGCGCCAGTCGCCTTGTTGTCGAAACCGAGGCCGTTGAGGCGGCGCTGCACGTCGCGGCGGCGGCCCTTGTCGAGACCGATCTTGTCTTCGGTCAGCTGCGTCGCTTCATCCGTGAAGACCGCTTTGTCGATGCCGGGAGCGGCGTTACGCGGCGCCGTCGCGGCTTCCTGCAGCGCGGCGATACGGGCGAGGGCTAGCGGCTTGAACTGGCCATTCGGGTACATGGAGATGTAGGCGTTGAGTTCCTCCGGCCGGTTCGAGTCCTTGATCGAGCGCCAGAACTCAAGCTCGACATCGGAGCCGGCGGTGGCGGCCGCGGGCATGGTGGCGGTGGGGCTGGCCGCGGCAACGGCGACCTGCGCCTGCACGTCCGGATTGAGGTAGACCGCACCGATCAGGTTGGTGTGGCCCCACGGCAGCTGGCCCTTGTTGGTTTCCTCCTGCACCTGCGCGCGGACCTTGGTCATGGCCTGCTGGATCTCTGCGCCGGGCGTGGTGATGTTGTTGAGCAGCGCGCGGGTGAACGGGCTGTTGCCGCCGCTCTTGCCGTCCAGCGCGGTCTGGCCGGGGCTGGTCGCGAATGCGATCAATGTGCCTTCGCCCGACTTCATCTCGGCGAGGCCGGACGACACCGCGACGCTGCGCGTGGCGGATCCGCTGGAGCGGATCTTTGCCGCGAACGGATTGTCGCGGCAGGCATCAAGAAAGACGAGCTTCACCTTGGCGTCGCCCATGGTCTGGTCGAGCGTGGTCTCGACATTGATCGCAGCGCCGAGCTTGACGTCCATTTCGGATTTCAGGTTGGCATCGACCGGCAGCAGATAGTTGATGTTGTTCACCGCGATGCCGTGACCGGCATAGAAGAACACGGCGACATCGGCGCCTTGCGCCTTGCGGCCGAAGTCGAGCAGCTTTTCCGTCATGCTGTCGCGCGTCAGGTTCGATCCCTCGATGACTTCGAAGCCGACATTACGCAGCGCGCTGGCCATGGCCTTTGCGTCGATCGGCGGGTTCGGCAGCGGGTCGACATTCTTGTAGCTGCCATTACCGACGACGAAAGCGACGCGCTTGTCGGCGAGCGCTGCATCCGCGCCAAACAGGATGGATAGTGCAGACAGAGCAAAAGTGAAGTGGCGCACGATACGATCTCCCCCACGAATCCGGTCATTCGACCATCGGCATGGCGGGAAAAATACCAATTGCTGGCGCGCGCCAAAATGTCGAGACACGCACTGGGAGAATAAAATCGAAAAATGGAACCCGGTGTGTCAGGCTGCCGCACGTACCGGCGGTCGATCGGTACTGAGCAGGTTCAGCGTGTTCCCGGCGAGAATGAGAGCTGCGCCGAGCAGCGTGAACATGTCGAGCTGTTCAGAATATAGTAACCATCCGATGGTGGCACTGAGCGGCACCCGCAGGAAGTCCATTGGTACCACCACCGTCGCATCGGCATAGAGCATCGCGCGCGCCATGCAGAAGTGCGAGAAGGTGCCGCAGAAGGCGACCACGACGAGCCAGCCCCAGACATAGGCCGACGGCCATTGCCAGGCATAGAGGGCAGGGAAAACGCCTGCTACCGACTGCACCACGATCATCCAGAAGATGATCTTCAGCGCGCTGTCCGTCCGCGTCAGTGACTTGATCAATGTGATCGATATGCCGAAACCGAACGCAGCGGCCAGCGCGATCAGCTGGCCCGGATTGACGACGCCCGTGGTCGGGCGAACGATGACGATCACGCCGATCAGGCCGAGCACGATGGCGACGATCTTCCAGAGCGTCATGCGCTCGCCGAGAAAGAATGCGGCCATGATCGCGATCCAGATCGGCATGGTGAACTCGATCGAGACGAGCTGGCTCAGGGGAATGAGCGTGAGTGCGTAGAACCAGCCGAGCTGCGAGCCGTAATGCACAAGGTTGCGCGACACATGAGCCAGCGGCCGCGTGGTCCTCATGGCGCGAAAGCCGCCATTGAAATACAGGATCGGCAACAGCATGACGAAGCCGAAGACGGATCGGATCTCCATCACCTGAAAGACATTCAGTTCGCGCAGTGTTTCGCGACCGCCGATAGCGACAAACAGCATCAGAAGCAGCCAGCCGGACATCCACAGCGCGGCGCGGGCCTTCGACGGGGGGCGATCCATATCCCTGAGAACCAGTTTCTTGCGCTGCGATGAGTCACACAGCGGTGTCAGCCTTACGGGCAGGCTGTATCGGCGACATCACGTGGCTTTGCAACGGACGAATCCGGTGGGGCTGCGTTGCGGCGAGGCGTGCCGGACGCTCTTGGGCAGAGGGCATACCGGCAAAACAAAGCCCCGGCTGTTTGAAACAACCGGGGCTCGAAAGAGTCAGCGTTTGAAGATCAGCTGCGGTTGAGCGAAATGTTGGCGCCCCTGAACTGGCCGCCGGAGGTGATCGAGACCTGCTGCTTATTGCCGGTCGTCGTCAGGATCAGCTTTGCGCTGAAGGCTGGCGAGGAAACGTCAACATTGAATTTGCCAGCGCTTGCCCGGCCCTCGAGTGAACCTGTGACGCCACGGGTTGTTTCGGCCCAGCTACCCGACAGCTCACCGCCCCGGGATTTCACGTCGCTCTTCAGTTCGAACTTGTAGCTGTCGCTGGCGCAGAGCAGGGCCTGGTTCAGTCCCGTGCCGTCGCCGCTCACGGCATAAGTCGCCTTGCAACGAATGCGCTCCTTGGAGCCGTCCTCGAGCGAAATCGTACCATTGCCCGACCACACACCGGCCATACCGGAAAACGGCGCCGACTGGGCATAGGCTGCCGCGGACGTCAGACCCAGTGCCGCGCAGAGGACTGCGGTCCGAACGAGCGAGCGCGGAGAGATCGAGGTAGGCATCATTGGAGCATTCCTGGTTGGGGATTACTGACGCGAAGCTTCCCACCGACCGCTGCAGGGGACGCCGCCCGAAGCGCCGTTCCACTTGCCCGACCCGGTGTTGCCGGACAGCTGGCCGTTGGCGAAAGCAGGTCCGATCGACACGCGGACGGTGCCTTCTCGGCCAACCTTGCCATTGACGTCGGCGCCGGGCGCGGTGATGCGGCCTTCAGTGACGGTCAACGGATAGCGAGCCGTCGGCTCGCAGCTGCCGGTCTTGGTAACGATGGTCACATTCCAGAGCCCGTCATAGGCGTTATCGGCTGCAAAAGATGGAGCTGCAGAAATCAATGCCGCACTGGCAATCAGCGAAGCGGACAAGGCGGAACGGATGCGGTCAAAACGCATTGAATCAAATCCTCGATGTTGTGATGGGCACCTTATTGAGGGGTAATGTGTCCAAAATTTGCTGCGTTGCCGCATTGGCCCGAAACAACTCACGGGATGCAACCCGCCATGGGTGAATTGGTTCCATTTATCGACAGGTTTGGTTGATTTTGGCGGGTTCCAGGCCGGTTTCGATTAGTTTTCGGGGCGTTAGGCCAGTTTGGGTGCCTTGGTGGCGAACTGTTCGTCCTGGAAGGTCGCAGGCAAGGTTTTATGGACAATCGCGTGATCCACGACTTCGCCGAGCAGCTTGAGGCCGAGCGGAGCCAGCGCGCGTTCCCAGAGTTCGCGGGCGGTTTCGCCCTTTTTCACGAAGCACCATTCCTGCGCAGCGATGGCGCCACCGTCCATGACGTCAGCGAGGTGATAGATGGTGCCGCCGGCGATAGGGTCACCTTCCTTAATGGTCCACTCAACGGCGGCGATGCCGCGGTGACGGGGCAGCAGCGACGGGTGATAGCCGACGCCGCCGAGCTTGGCGACGGCGAGTGCGTCCTTGCCGATGCGGGCGTGGCTGTGGGCGGTGACGATCAGATCGGTGCCTTCAGCGATCTCGGAGGCCACGACCAGCTTTGGATTGGCCTGCACGGTCACCGGAATGCCGACAGCCTTGGCGGCTGCGGCGAGACGGTCCTCGGCATCTGCAACCACCACGGACACGATCTCGACGTCGTGGGTCTTCAGCATATCGAGTGTCGTGACGCCGAAGTGTTTGGAGCCGACGAGGGTAATCCGCATATTCGATTGTCCGGTGTTCAGAGGCTGAAGATGTCGCGAAAACCGGAAGCTCCGGCGTGGTTCGCTGCGGTGATGGTGGGCGGGATGGGGGTCGAACCCATGACCAGTCGATTAAAAGTCGAATGCTCTACCACTGAGCTACCCGCCCTAAAGTGCCGTATTGACGAAGCTAAACGGAATAAACCGAGCCTTGCGGGGCGCGGTGAGGCCGGTCAGCCACGGTCGCGATGGCGCCCGCAATGCAGCGTATCACGTGACCGGCTGTGTAAAAGGCGGGTCCGCCGGGGTCAAGGGCAGGGCCCGATGTTATGGACATGAACCGCGCCCTATAGATGCGGTTCAGCTCGCTTCGCGCTGGGCCTCGGAACGGGACATGTCGATCGGCGGCATCGCCACCGGGCGAAGGCCAATCAGCTCCGCCGTGCGCACCGTGGTGTTGCGCCACCACTGGAAGTCATTGGCGCGCGAATTCTCCAGAATGGCGATCATCACCGCCGAAAGGAACGGCAGGCTCTGCAGCACCAGGACGCCGGCGAAGATGTAGATCTCGGTGACCTGCTTGGAGTTGTTCGAGAACACCAGCACACCGCAGCTGATCAGCAGCAGCACACCGATCACCGCTTCCCAGAACGCCTGGAATTCGATCGACATGCTCGACTTGCCGCCCTTCGACGTCACGGTGAACGGCAAATGATCCTTGATCAGGCCGTCAGCAACGGCGCGCGACACTGTCCACTGCACGGACATAGCCGTGATCATGGCGCCCAGCATCTGCCACAGGCCGATCTTTACGCGCAGCCGGTACAAGACGATGAAATGCGCCAGCGAGATCACGAAGGAGGCGATGATCGGCAGTGTCAGGATCTTGTCGGGGATGGCGATATCCGCGAAGGCGATGATCGGCACCCAGATGATGTTCAGGATTGCCACTACGACGCCGAGGCTTTCGGCGCCGAGCCAGTTCAACCAGCCTATGCCGAATTCGCGCTTCTGGTCCTGCGTCATCCGGCTCGCACCGGGCAGGAAGCGACGCCAGTGCTTCTTGATGATCTGGAAGCCGCCATAGGCCCAGCGATGGCGCTGCTTCTTGAACGCCTCATAGGTGTCCGGCAGCACGCCGTAGCCGTAGCGTTCCTTGGTGTAATGCGTCAGCCAGCCATGCTGCATGATGGCGAGGCCGAGATCGCTGTCCTCGCAGATCGTGTCGCCGGCCCAGCCGCCGGCCATGTCCATCGCCGAACGACGAATGAGACACATGGTGCCGTGAACGATGATGGAGTTGGTCTCGTTGCGCTGGACCATGCCAATGTCGAAGAACCCGGCATATTCGCCATTCATGATATAGTGCATCAGCGAACGGTCGCCGTCGCGATGATCCTGCGGCGCTTGCACGAGGCCGACGCGCGGGTCGTTGAACGCAGGCACGAGATCCTTGAGCCAGTTCGGTTCGACCACATAATCGGCGTCGATGATACCGATCACTTCGGCATCGGCCGCGGTGCGGTCCATGGCGATGCGCAGGGCGCCGGCCTTGAAGCCCTCGACCTTCTCCGCATTGATGAAGATGAAGCGTTCGCCGAGCGTGCGGCAATGATCCTGGATCGGCTGCCAATAGGCTGGATCCGGCGTGTTGTTAATGATCACCACGCATTCGAAATTCGGGTAATCAAGCCGGGCGACCGCGTCCAACGTCAGCTTCAGCATGTCCGGCTGTTCACGATAGGCCGGGATGTGGATCGACACCTTCGGGTATTTCCGCTCGGCGTCCGCAGCCGCGCGCAACGTCGCACTGCGCTCTGCGGTTAGCAGCCGCAATGGTTTCTGGCCGAAGGCGATGGCCGCAATCTCCTCGATGCGCGCTAGGGCGATCAAGATCAGCGGGATCAGCAGGATGCAGCCGAGAGTAAGGGCGAAGGCCGATCCCCAGACGAAATAGTGGGTCTGCTGATAGGCAAAAATTGTGGCAGCCCAGGCGCCAACAGCATTGGCTGCGGTCGAGAGCACGAGAGCCTGGATCGCTGTGGCGCCAACGATCTGCAGGATTGGCAACGACAGCAGGATGCCAACCAGAAGCGCTATGCCGGCGTTCTTCCAGTGCTCGGGGTTCACGACCGGACCGGTCCACGGGAATTTCGGCTCGCGCGATGCGTTGAGAACGCCCCAATAGGGACCGACGCCACCTTCGAAGAATTTCCAGGGCTGATCGATGGCTTCGACGATATTGTAGTCCATACCGATCGCTTCGGCGCGGGTCACGAAATTGCGCAGCACCACGGCCTGCTTGAATGGGCCAGGAATGGCATTGCGCAGATTGTAGCCCTCGCTCGGCCAGCCGAATTCGGCGATCACGATACGCTTGCCGGGAAAGGTCTCACGCAGAACACCATAGAGATGCACGGCCTGGTCGACAGCCTGGGTGTCGGTGAAGTTTTCCCAATAAGGCAGGATGTGGGCGGCGATGAAGTCCACTGACGAGGCGAGTTGCGGATTGTCGCGCCAGATGTTCCAGATTTCGCCGGTCGTGACGGGAACGCTCACCTGACGCTTCACCCGGCGGATATATTCGACGAGATCATCGATCTTGAGTTCATCGCGATACAGCGTTTCGTTACCGACCACGATGCCAATGACGTTCGGATTCTTTTTTGCGAGGTCGACGGCCGAGGCGATCTCGCGCTCGTTGCGGTCGGCGTTCTTGTCGATCCATGCGCCGACGGTGACTTTGAGGCCGAATTCGTTGGCGATGGCGGGCACCATTTCGACGCCGCCGGTCGACGAATAGAGACGTATCGCACGCGTGATCGTCGACAGTTTCTTGAGGTCGGCGCGAATCTTCTCGACGGTCGGAATATTGTCGACGTCGGGATGGGCTGTGCCCTCGAACGGCGCATAAGAGAGGCTGGGAATCATGCCCTTGAAATCGGGAGCGTCCTGCTTTTCGCGCAGAATGCCCCACAGTCCGGCGTGAACAGCAGTGACAAAGAACAAGACGGCGACGACAGCGCGCATCGCAACTGAACCATAACGGGGCGAGCGTGGCCGGGAAGCGGACCCGTCCCCGAGGTCCGACCAGTGCGATGGTAGCGGAGATTATATCCGCCACATGAATTAACAACTCGACCGCTGCCGTGGCGTTTTGAGGGCGGCAGCATATTCAAACACGATTAGGGGCAGGCGGCTGAATGCCGCCTGAACAGGGCGCACCGGATTACTTCGGCGCTTCTGCAGGCGGCTTGGCGTCAGGCTGCGGCGCGGCGGCAGGCGCTGCTGGGCTGCCACTGGCAGGCGCAGGCGTTGCCGGCTGGCTCAGCGCAGCGGGCTGCGGCTGCGCATTCGGATTGATCCAGCAGCCATGGACGCGGCTATTGAGGCTGTCCGCAATTTTCGGATCGATCAGCGGGCCGAATTTGACCAGGCAGCGGAATGTCGCCTGCACATGACCGCCGGGACAGCCGAATCGGTCGTAGAGATCGAGGTGACGGAACGCGGTGTCGAGATCGTCGCGCCACATCAGCACCACGACACGGCGGCCGAGCCAGACGCATTCAGGATTGCCGGCCGGACCATTGATCGCCTGAGTTGCCTCGACGAACTCGTCGGACTTCTTCTGGCTCTCCCGTGCGACGTCAGCAGGCGTCACGGGCGCATTTGCCGCAGGTTTCTGATCCTGCGCGCGAACCGGGCCACTCTGGGCGATGGCGGCACCTGCGCAAAGCAGCAGGGCAAGTCCTGGGACTGCGAGACAACGCATAACAGCAGATTGGAACCCGAACACCAGTCGACGCATAAAGTCCCCGATAAGTTGGCTGCCAGGCCGTTCCGACGCCCTCGTCAGATGCCGTTCAATTGGGTCCCCAATACGGCGGCGACCACGGCTGAATCCCATGACGGACATTTTGAATTTTTGCAAGCAACGCCGGAAGTTTGTCTGATTTTCATGGCTGTCAGTCCGACAAGTCCGTGATACCCGGCATGCCGCACTTGGCAGATCGGCGGTGACGGGCTAATCGACGGACGTCTTTGGAGGACGGAACCAATTTCCACCCGCACGCCGCTGGCGCTTCTCATCCTTTCCCTTGGTACGATCGCAGCGGTTTGGTGGTGGCTGGCCACGCCGGTCACGCTGGTGCGCGCGCCGATCGATCCCGCTGCCAAACTGGAATGCGTCTCCTATGCGCCGTTCCGCGGCGAGCAGACGCCGCTGAACTCGACCGCCGTCATTCCCGCGGGCCAGATCGCCCAGGACATGGCGCAGTTGGCGCAGATCACCAAATGCGTGCGGACCTACTCCATCGACAATGGCCTCGATCAGGTGCCCGAACTGGCCGGCAAGGTCGGGCTGAAGGTCATTCAGGGCGTCTGGCTTGGCAGCAACCGGCTGAAGAACCTGGCACAGATCGCCGGCGTCGTCGATCTCACCAAGCGCTTTCCGAATGTGATCAGTTCCGTGGTCGTCGGCAACGAGGTGTTGTTGCGCGGCGAAATGACAGCCGCCGATCTCGTTGGCAACATCCGGTCGGTGAAGGCGCAGGTCGGCAGGATCCCGGTGACCTATGCCGATGTCTGGGAATTCTGGCTGAAGAATCGCGAACTCTATGACGCGGTCGACTTCGTCACGATTCACATCCTGCCATATTGGGAAGACTTCCCGATTCGTGCGAAGAGCGCCGCCGCCCATGTGGATTCGATCCGCAAGCGTGTCGCCGTGGCGTTCCCGAACAAGGAGATCCTGATCGGCGAAACCGGCTGGCCAAGCGCCGGACGGATGCGTGATGGCGCGCTGCCGTCGCGGACCAATCAAGCGCGGGTAGTATCGGAGATCCTCGATCTGGCGAAGCGCGAGGATTTCCGTGTCAATCTGATCGAAGCCTATGATCAGCCGTGGAAGCGCGATCTGGAAGGCACCGTCGGTGGCTATTGGGGTCTGATCTACGATCAGCCGCGCGAATTGAAGTATCCCCCGGGCGTTCCGATTACCAATTATCCGTCGTGGAAGCTGCAGATGGGGCTCGGTATGGGCCTGAGCTTTCTTGTCTTCGTGACCGGCATGTTGACGCTCCGTCGACGGCCATGGTCGCCGCGTCTGTCGGCCTGGCTGACCGTTGCCGTATCGGCCACCGTGGCCGGCATCCTGCTGGGCGTTGCCGCAGACAAACTGATCTATGAAAGCTATGGCGTCGGTCGCTGGATCCAGTGGAGTGCGCTGCTGGCCGCCGGTGTCGCGTCGCCACTGCTGTGCGCCTATGCGACGATGTCCGGCCGTTCGCTGCCGACCTTCCTCGAACTCGTCGGACCAAACCGGTTCCTGGCTCGTTCGGTCTCGACCGTCCTGCTCGGGCTGACACTGGCCGTGACGGCGCTGGTCGGTGCCGAGACCGCGCTCGGTTTCGTGTTCGATCCGCGTTACCGCGACTTTCCGTTTGCAGCGCTGACGATGGCGGTTGTCCCGTTTGCGGGACTGATGGCCGTCAACCGTCCGCAGGAAGGCGTACGGCCGATCGCCGAGTCGGTATTCGCGGGACTGCTCGTGCTCTCGGCTCTTTATGTCGGCTTCAATGAAGGGCCGGATAACTGGCAGTCGCTGTGGACCTGCGCGATCTATCTGCTGTTCGGCATCACGCTGTGGCGGGCGCGGGCCGTGCAAAGCCCAGAATAAGCAGGCCGATCGCGATGCCCGACAGGGCGACATTGTAGAGCACGATCCCGAAACCGGCTGCGATCAGTGCGACGGTGATCAGCACGATCGATGGCCGCAGCAGGTTCAGCGTCGCGATGACGATCGCGGCGATGCCGAACACCGAATTCTTGAACAGATAGGTCATCACCAGCCGGCTCTTGCACAGAGTGCTCTGCAGGCCGGCGTCGCAGGCGAGTGCCGTCGTCGACAATTCGATGGCTAGATAACGCAGATAGATGGCGTAGCCGACGGACAGGAAGCCGACGATGAGAAGCCATTGCACCTGACGGGCGGTGAGCTTGAACGGATCTTTTTTCATGCGGAAACCATGGTTCAAAACGCGGTGCGGAACAACCCGGCATGCGGTCGCGGTGAGAGATTGGACCTAGATAACACTTTAGCCGCGCGCGCCAAGAGATTGAAAATATGATCTTTTGGTCCCTAACGCAGACCCAGGAACGAGGTCAGCGACGATTGCGGCTTGGGCGGCGCAACTTCTTCAACGGGCTTGGGCGGCGGCGCTTGTTCGGTGCGTTCCTGTGGCTTGGGCGCGGCGCGCCTGCGTGGCGCCGCTCTGGTTGGTGCAGGCGCAGCTTCCGGGGGCGCCATCTCGGCCTTCGCAGCAAGGCGCTGACCATCGAAGACCGACGTCTCGCAAGGGCGGTTGCTCTCGGTCAGGGCGGCGCAGATCTTCGCGGCGGCTGCCGCATCAGTGAGCGGGCCGGCAACGAGGCGCAGTTGCATACCGAGTCCGGTTGGGCGTTCCTTCACCATCATGATCGGGCGCAGTCCGTTCAGCGCGCGAGATTTGGACATGCCGCGCCAGATCGCGCGCAGGCCATCCACCGAATTGGCGCCGCCGATATCAACGCCGAACTCCGTGCGGGCGACCGGCGTTGCCACGGCCTCGATAGCTGCAGGTGCTGGCGCGGCCACAGTAACAGGTTGAACTGATGCAGTGATTTCGGGGGGCGCCGGAGAAGGTTCAACGGCAGGCGCCGGTTCGCTCAATTTGGCAGCCGCGGGATCGGGCGGGGCCGTTATCGATTTCCACGCAACGAGCGGCGCAGAGGCTGGTGGATTGATTGTCGATGAAGCCGCTGCTTGCGTCTGTTTGGCGGGTGTCGTTTCGGTGGGCGGCGTGATGACGGCCACGGGACCGATGACCGGCGTTGACGGAATGCCGGGAAGCTCTGCCGCCGGCTTTGGCTCGGTGGTTGCCGGCGGGGCAACGACGGATGCGGTGGCAGGTAGCTGTGGCGCCGGCGCCGGCGTCGTTGTGGCGGCTGTCGGTGTCGTTGTCGGAACGGTCTGACGCTTGATCGATCCGGTGACTGAATCCAGTCCCTGTTCGACCGAGGTGACGCGCGCATAGAGCCGGTCGCGATCACTGTTGAGCGTCTCAATGGCCAGCGTCAGGCGGCGGGCCTCGACCTGGGTTTCCTTGGCGACGAGCTGGATCTGCTGGGTCTGCCGCGCGAAGGTCTCGGACGTGGCGACCTGATCGCGGCGCAAGTGGACTTGCGATTGGCTGGCCAGAGTGGCGACGACGATCGCGCCCACCGCGGCAACACCCCAGGAGCCCAGACGCCACATCATGCGGCGGTCGATCTTGTCTTCCTCAGCCAGAAATCCCGTCAGCCAACCGCCATGCTCGGCTGAGAGAGTATCGGCCCACTTGTCTTGCTTATCCGCCATTCGACGTCTGCGTCGCCCCATCGCCCCTGCGAATCACAGTTCAACATTATCAGGAAACCAGCGGGGAACCCGAGGTTGTCGGGCCACACGGCGCGCTAAACCGGGTTTCCACATTTCGCTAAAACGCTTTATGACGGCCGCGGCGCATGGGCGCCGTCACAACGGGGATTCGGATGACGGGCAGAACCAGCCTCACCATCGTGCTCGCGGCCGGCGAGGGAACGCGGATGCGGTCCTCGACGCCGAAAGTGCTGCATCAGGTCGCCAGCCAGTCGCTGCTGGGCCATGTCCTCGCGGCGGCGCCTCATGGCGCAGGTTCTGCACTGGCCGTCGTTGTCGGTCCCGATCGTCAGGACGTGGCGGACGAAGCCAGGCGGGTGCGGCCCGATGCCGCAACATTCATTCAGCACGAGCGTCTCGGCACCGCCCATGCGGTACTGGCGGCAAAGGACGCGATTGCAAAGGGCGCGGACGATCTGCTGATCGCCTTCGGCGACACCCCGTTGATTTCAGCCGAGACGTTCGAGCGTTTGCGTGCGCCCTTGAAGGCCGGTGCTGCACTGACCGTGCTCGGTTTTCGTGCGGCCGATCCGACCGGTTATGGCCGACTTCTGGTCGAAGGTGATCAACTCGTCGCTATCCGGGAACATGCCGATGCTACAGCGGCCGAACGTGCGGTCGATCTCTGTAATGCCGGGGTGATGGCATTCGCCGGCAAGACCGCGCTCGCAATCATCGAGCAGATCGGCACATCCAACAGCAAGGGCGAGTACTATCTCACCGATGCCGTCGAGATCGTGCGCAGCATGGGTTTGCGGGCGAGTGTGATCGAGACTGGTGAGGACGAAGTTCGTGGTATCAACACCAAGGCGCAGCTCGCGGAAGCCGAAGCGATCATGCAGGCAAGGCTACGCAAGGCCGCGCTCGACGCGGGCGTGACCATCGTCGCGCCGGAGACCGTGCATCTTGCGGCCGATACGACGTTCGGCAACGACGTCACGATCGAGCAGTATGTCGTAATCGGGCCCGGCGTAAGCATCGCCGACGGCGCTGTCATTCACGCCTTCTCGCACATCGTGCAGGCGGCTATCGGCAAGAAGGCCTCGATCGGTCCTTACGCACGTATTCGCCCGGGAACGTCGGTCGGCGAGGGCGCGCGGATCGGCAATTTCGTTGAGGCCAAGGCGGCCATTCTGGAAGCGGGCGTGAAGGTCAATCACCTGACCTATGTCGGCGACACCCATATCGGTGCCGGCGCCAATATCGGTGCCGGCACCATCACCTGCAATTACGATGGTTTCAACAAGCACAAGACAATCATCGGCGCTGGCGCCTTTGTCGGGTCGAATTCGTCGCTGGTCGCACCGGTGAAGATCGGCACCGGCGCTTACATCGGTTCGGGCTCAGTGATCACCCGCGACGTGCCGGACGATGCGCTTGCGGTAGAGCGCAACGAAGTGTCGACGAAGGAAGGGTGGGGCAAGCGCTTCCGCGACAAGAACGCGGCGAACAAGAAGCCGAAGTGAGCGCGCGGTGTTCGCGATGACGTCAGGTCACTGGCGTCTTCAGGTGCCAACCGCGGCGGATCGGACGCTTGGCGGCAATTTTCTCCGGCGTATCGGGCTCGGCGACATGCGGCTTCACTGCGATGTCACGCTGCGGCGGCGGCCAATGCGCCAGTTTGCTCTGTGACATATCGATATGTCGCAGCCGTGATCCGGCCATCGATCGAGGTGCTCTTGGGTCTCGCTCCTCCCACATGGACGTGATCTCCAGTCAAGCGTAGATGCTTCCGCAAACACGTTGATGGTTTGTTAAACGCTTCGGGCAAAATGCCCGTATAACCGCGGTAACTTGTCTCAATCGGCAATAATTATTGAGTAACAGTCGATTTGCGATTCTCGCTAAGAGAGTTCCAGTATTTCTGGGCAATTTGATACCACTTGGAGAGATAACCCCGCATGTGCGGCATCGTCGGAATTTTGGGACGCGGTCCGGTTGCTGACCAGATCGTGGACTCGCTGAAGCGCCTCGAATATCGCGGTTACGATTCCGCGGGCGTCGCCACGCTGGAAGGCGCACATATCGATCGCCGCCGCGCCGAGGGGAAGCTGAAGAATCTCGAAGCCAAGCTCGGCAAGTCGCCGCTGGCGGGCCACATCGGCATTGGCCATACGCGCTGGGCGACGCATGGCAAGCCGACCGAAGCCAATGCGCATCCGCATGCCGCCGAAGGCGTCGCGGTCGTGCATAACGGCATCATCGAGAATTTCCGCGAATTGCGCATCGAGCTCGAAAAGGGCGGAGCCAAATTCGTCAGCGAGACCGACACCGAAATCGTCGCACACCTCGTCAGCTCTTATCTGCAGAAGGGCGCATCGCCGATCGATGCCGTGAAGCAGTCTCTGCCGCGTCTGAAGGGCGCGTTCGCACTGGCCTTCCTGTTCAAGGATCACGACAACCTGATGATCGGCGCGCGCAAAGGCTCGCCGCTCGCGGTGGGGTATGGTGACGGCGAGATGTATCTTGGCTCCGATGCCATTGCGCTGGCGCCTTTCACTGACGACATCAGCTATCTCGAAGACGGCGACTGGGTGGTGCTGACCCGTAAAGGCTGCGAGATCCACGATGAATCCGGCAACATCGTGAAACGCGACGTGCTGAAGTCCGGTGCGTCGGCCTTCATGGTCGACAAGGCCAACTATCGCCACTTCATGGCCAAGGAAATTCACGAGCAGCCGGAAGTCGTCGGTCACACGCTGGCGCGCTATGTCGATATGGCCAGCGAGCGCGTTGCGCTCCCCATGAAGCTGCCGTTCGACTTCAAGGACGTCCAGCGCATTTCGATCACGGCTTGCGGTACCGCGAGTTACGCAGGCTTCATCGCCAAATACTGGTTCGAGCGCTTTGCCCGTGTGCCGGTCGAAATCGATGTCGCATCCGAATTCCGCTACCGGGAAGCGCCTGTGCGCAAGGGCGATCTGGCGATCTTCATTTCGCAATCGGGCGAGACCGCCGACACGCTGGCGGCGCTGCGTTATGCCAAACAGCAGGGCATGCACACGCTCGCTGTCGTCAACGTCACGACCTCGACCATCGCCCGCGAGAGCGAGACCGTGATGCCAACACTGGCCGGCCCGGAAATCGGCGTCGCTTCGACCAAGGCTTTCACCTGCCAGTTGATGGCGCTGGCCACGCTGGCGCTCGCGGCCGGCAAGGCACGCGGCGAGCTTTCCGACGCCGACGAAGCCAAGTTGGTACAGGCTCTCGTCAAAGTTCCCCGTCTGATGGCCGATGCGCTGACGCATGAAGCTGCGATCGAGAAGCTGGCGCGCGACATCGCCAAGTCGAAGGATGTGCTCTATCTCGGCCGCGGCACCAGCTATCCGTTGGCGCTGGAGGGCGCGCTGAAGCTGAAGGAAATCTCCTACATCCACGCCGAGGGTTATGCCGCCGGCGAACTCAAGCACGGTCCGATCGCGCTGATCGACGAGACCATACCGGTGGTCGTCATCGCGCCTTATGACCGGGTGTTCGACAAGACCGTGTCGAACATGCAGGAGGTCGCGGCGCGCGGCGGTAACATCATTCTAATGACCGACGCCAAGGGCGCCGAGGAGGCCACCGTGGACTCCATGGTGACCATCGTGATGCCGGACATGGACTCAGCCTTCACACCGCTGGTCTATGCGATCCCGGTGCAGTTGCTCGCCTATCACACGGCCGTCGTGATGGGGACCGACGTCGACCAGCCGCGTAATCTGGCGAAGTCGGTCACGGTGGAATAGGCTGGCGAGGCAGCAAGATTGTCGCAGGTGGCCGGTTTGGCCGTCTGGCGCTGCACAAGTGGCTTCCCCCGCACTGGCGAAATCCTGCTAGGATACCCATAAGGATTGACGGCGCGGTTTTGCGCGCCGCGCCAGATGGACTTGAAACGCTGATGGAACGCCCCGATTTGCCGCTGAGCCCGCCCGCTGGCGACCCGCCGCCCGAGGCGCCGCGCGGCTTCATGGCCCGGATCCGCAACTATTTCCTCACCGGCCTGATCGTCGCCGGTCCGGTCGCGATTACCTTTTACCTGACCTGGTGGTTCGTCACCTGGGTCGATGCCATCGTACGGCCGCTGGTGCCGGAGGCTTATCGGCCCGAACAGTATCTGCCTTACGGCATTCCGGGCTCCGGCCTGATCGTGGCCTTCGTCGCGCTGACCTTGCTGGGTTTCCTCACCGCCAACCTGATCGGCCGCTCCCTGGTCGATCTCGGCGAG
The DNA here is from genome assembly GCF_008329525.1 of Tardiphaga sp. P9-11. GTDB lineage: Bacteria > Pseudomonadota > Alphaproteobacteria > Rhizobiales > Xanthobacteraceae > Tardiphaga. The sequence goes on from NZ_NPKQ01000012.1 coordinate 17,467, forward strand.
AGGCTGCTCGGCCGCATGCCGGTGGTGCGCGCGATCTATCGCGGCTTGAAGCAGGTGTTCGAGACACTGTTCTCGGGGTCGGGATCGAGCTTCCGCAAGGTCGGTCTCGTCGAGTTTCCGTCGCCCGGCATGTGGTCCATCGTGCTGATCTCGCAGCCGCCGAGCATCGAGGTTGCCAACAGCCTGCCGGGACAGGAGGAGCATATCTCGGTGTTCCTGCCTTGCGCGCCGAACCCGACCACGGGCTTTTTCTTCTATGTGCCGAAGAGCAAGATCATCGATATTGATATGTCGGCTGAAGATGCTGCGACCCTGATCATGTCGGCCGGCGTCGTCCAACCGGGCTCCGATCCGCAGAAGAAGATCGCGGCTTTGGCGCAGATGGCAACGGCGGCGGGCATCGCGAATACGCCGCCAGCAAAGCAGCCGGCGAAGGTAGATTGAGGCGCCACGGCTTTGTAGAATAGGGTGAGCGTCTGCGCGAAATCCATCATCTTCTTCGCTTTACATGATGGGTTTCGCTCCGGCGCGATGCGTCTGCGCTCACGCCATCTTGCGGCCTCGTCGGATTCAACTGTCAAACAGCCACTGCTCTTCAGACATGCGACATCACCCCTGTTATTTGCGGCGCGGGGGCGCCGTCGTGGTTTGCATTCCCGCCCCTTGTGAGAGGGCGTGCGGAACGCCGGGTGCCCGTTGCACCCTTGGGCCTGATGCCGATGCGGTCTTCCGCAAGGTAGTGCATCAGGACTTTCGGAGGCGCAGGGCAAGTGCCCAGCGTTCCGCATGCAGTGTTTTTTCGGTTGCTTGCGCTTTGCCATGGCGAACGGTTCTGTCGAACGATTCCATCACCAAAATTACAGTCCCAAGGCGAAGGGACAGGGTGCCTCAAGCGAGTAAGCCGAACGCGTTTTGACTTGGTCGTCCGTCACTTGATCTGCAGGTTTCTTCCATCTCAAGACAAACCGTGCCGCCTGTCCCAGTGGTATCCTGACCACAGACGATCCGGCCTGTCCGAAGACAGCCGTCCCCCACATCTCCCGTGACGCCGCATCTCCGGCGTCCACCGCATCCCACCCCGCGAACGTGACGATCGCGATCGCCCCTCTCGGTGGGGCAGGACGAGGGGGAATATAAACCTGATAAGGATGCTGTCAACAAAGAATAGGAAAAAATGTTTGGCACTGCCTTGCCGCCCTACACTGTCATTCCGGGGCACGAGGAGGCGCCGAAGGCGGCGTATCGCGAACCCGGAATCCCGACATGTTCAGCGCAAAACACTCTGAGATTCCGGGTTCGCATTGCAGCGGCTTCGCCGCTTTCGTGCGCCCCGGAATGACAGTGGAAACTCCGGGCTCAGTCCGGCCCGCTTCGGACGGCCGTTTTGGCCATGACATAGTTCTAGCTGGGTGCCGGATGGCGTCGTGATGTGCGCCGGTTGAAGCGGCGACAGCCCCATACGATCAGCGCTTCCAGTCCGATCAATGTCGCTACGGCAATCAGCGCCGCAAAGGCCGGGTCCGAATTGGTGTCTCCGATCCAGAAGCCGAGGGCGAGCAACGGCGTGCCCCATACGAGGCTGCCGATAAACGTTCCCAGCAGAAATCGCGCGAGGGGCACGCCGAGCACCCCTGCAGGAATCGCTATATAGACCCGGATTACGGGCAGCGTCTGGCCGACCGCGAGGATCAGGACCAGGTTTCGTTGAAACGCATTGGCCGCACGCTGATAGCGGGCAGGGGTCAGCCCGATATAGGGACCGAAGCGTCTGACGAATGTCGCGCTGCGCCGTTCTCCCAGGATCAGGCCGATGCCATACCAGCACAGCGAACCGGCCGTTGAACCGATCGCGAGTGCGAGGATGGCCGATGTGAGGTCGCTCTGCTTCGCAGCGACGACGATGCCGATGACCACGAATGCGACGTAAGACGGCACGAACGGAAACAGTTTCTCGGCGATGCCAAGCCCGATGATCCCGACAGGACCAATGTGGACGCAGTTGATCAGAAGATCGGCGAGTTCTGTCGCTATCGCGCTCATTCTGCCACCTGGGCGACGGTCCGGCGCCGCGTGATGCGATAGACCGAGGCCGGCGGAATGTTCATCAGCGCACGACCGACACAGGACGCCTCGAGGCCAAATTGCTGGAGTTGCAGATGACTGATCGGACAGCGAACCCCGTAGGTGAACTGATACATCACGCCGTCGGATCGGAGGCTGTTGAAAACACCGGCCAGGATCGCATCGACCTTGTTTTGTGCCATGTTCAGCAACGGAAGTCCGCTGACGACGGCGCCGAACGTCGCGGGTTCGAACACGTTTTGCGGCGCGATCCATGAAGCGTCCATCCACAGCACCCGCGCGCGCGGAAATCGCTGCTGCAACAGCCGCATGAAGTCAGAGCCATATTCGATAAGCGTCAGATCACCTTCCTTTACACCTTGCTTCAGCAGTGCTTTCGTAAAGACGCCAGTGCCGGGGCCGAGCTCGAGCACCTTACCGGTCGCACCGTTGATATCACGGGTGATCATATTGGCGAGGGCAGACCCGGACGGCGCAATCGCCCCGACGGTTCGAGGGGCCGATGCGAGCGATCGGAAGAAGAGCAGGAGGCCGTTTGCAGTCATGTGAACTATCCATTGCAAATGCATCGACACCGACGGTCGTCGGCAGTGTCATGGTATGTGCAGTGGAGATTGAGCGAACATGACGTGACGTCTTTGACGCTGCAATAAAGCGGCGGCGATATTCAACGTGCATCGCTGCTAGCGTCGGGCATGCCGCATGCCGAAGGCCATGGTGACGCGCGTGCCGCCGTTCGGCCCGTCCTGAATATCGATCAAGCCATCATGAAGCCGAACGATCTCGCGAACCAGGTTGAGTCCGAGGCCGGCGCCGCGCGAGCCGCTATTGAGCCGGTAGAACGGCTCGAAGACGCGTTCTCGATCGTTCGGCGGGATGCCAGGGCCTTCATCGGTCACCGAGACCGAAGACGCGGTGACGCTGACGACTATTTTCCCGCGACGTTCGCCGTATTCGATCGCATTGTGGATCAGGTTCGCGAGTGCGCGCTCCAGTGCCCCCTGATCCCCTGACAGTGGGGCCTGTCTCACACTGCTCTCGAATGCGATCTCGTATCCCGCTGCGATGGCAAGCGGCGCAAGATCCGACGTCACATGCTGCGCGACGTCGACAAGGTCGATATCCGACTGCGGCACCGCGGTCTGCTTCAACCGTTCGGTGTCCAGCAGTTGTTCGGCGAGTGTCGACAGACGGCGGACATCCTCGAGCAAACGCGCTGTATGCGGTCCGGGTTCGGTCGACTCGATCCGGGTTTGCAGAATGGCAATCGGCGTCCGCAATTCATGGGCGGCATCGACCAGAAAACGCTGGCGACGATCGAAGCCGTCGTCGAGGCGGCGCAGCGCGTCGTTGATGGCCACGACCAGTGGAACGATCTCGTTAGGCACCTGATCCAGCGTAAGGCGCGCGCCGCGTTTGTCGGTGTCGATCCGTTTGGCCTGCGCTGCCGCGTGGCCGAGGCCGAGCAGCGCCCGCCTGACCACGATGGGTGTGGCAACGAGAGTCGTCAGGGCCATGACGGCGAGAATCGGCAGCACCACGCTGAGAAACAGCGTCGCGATGGCGGCGGCGAAACGGTGCCAGGGCACGGTGCCTCCGGAGCCGGTGAGAATTTGAACGCGGCCTGCGGCGCTGCTGACCCAGCGCATGCGTGCCGTTGCGCGCGGAGCATCGCCGATATTCCAGCCGAGACGGGCTTGACCGACGTCGTCGAGCGCATCGCCAATGCGGGCGAATTCAGGCGGTACATGGCCTTGCGAAACGCGATGGCCGTTCTTGTCCCTGACGAGAAACCACAGCTCGGGCATGCTGGCGCGCTGCCGCGCCAGAGCGGGCGTGTCGCGCACGATCATGACGCCGGCCTGGTCACGCGCGATGGCGTTCTCGATCACACTGATGATCTCGTCTTCGGGCTCCAGCGAGACGACATAGCCGCCGCCCCACAGCACACCTACGATGGTCAACACCAGTCCGGTCAGCATCAGCGCCTGCAGGCCGACGAGCCGACTGACCAACAACCATCGCAATGACTTGCCGCGAATTCGGTTCATGGTGTGCGCTTGATCAGGTAGCCGATGCCACGAATGGCGTGAATTTCCACACCCGCGCTGGCGTCGGCCAGTTTACGACGGAGGCGCGAGACGTGGGTATCGAGGGCGTTGGACTGGATTTCGTCGTCGAAGCCGTAGACCGCTTCTTCGAGGGCGGATCGCGCGACGGTCCGGCCGGAGCGCCGCAGCAGTGTTTCGAGCACCAGTAACTCGCGACGCGGCAAGGTCATGGCCACACCAGCGACGCTCGCCTGGCGGTGTTCAGCGCTGTAGACGAGGCGGCCGAGTTGCAGGCTTTCAGGAGGCATGTCGCTTGGTCGACGCAGCACGGCGCGCAGCCGCGCCAACAGTTCCTCGATCGCAAATGGCTTGCCGAGATAGTCGTCGGCGCCGGTATCCAGCCCGGCTACGCGATCGGCGAGGTCGCCCCGCGCCGTCAACACGATGACGGGCGCCTGCACGCCACTCGCTCTTAATTTGGTTATCAGCGAAAGCCCATCGCCGTCGGGCAACTGGCGGTCGAGCAGGATGGCTCCATAGCTGTTGGTGAGCAGGGCTTCCTCGGCCATGCCGATCGTGGCCACGCGGTCGACCACCATATCACGACCCCTGAGCGCCGCTGCGAGCGCCGCTGCCATTTCCGGTTCATCCTCGACGAGGAGTACGCGCACACAACTGCCTTTCGCCTCAAGCCAAGCGTCGAACCTAGGTGGGGAACATTGCGTCAACGTTACGAAGCTATTTCGCAGATCAGGAGCGACTATCCCGCACCGATCAGCGGGATCGCCTCATCGCGTTCATAGAGATACAGCAGGCAGCGTAGCGCTTCGCCGCGCTCGCCCGTGAGCTTCGGATTGTCCTGCAAAATCCGCAGCGCTTCGTCGCGCGCCTGCGTGATGAGCTGTGCGTGAACCTCTGAGCGCGCAATGCGGAAGCCGGGCATGCCGCTCTGACGTGTACCGAGCACGTCGCCTTCGCCGCGCAGCTTCAAATCTTCCTCGGCGATCCGGAATCCGTCAGTGGAATCCTTGATCACCTTGAGGCGTTTGGTGGCGATCTCGCCGAGCGGCTCGCGATAGAGCAGGAGGCATGTCGATGCCTCGGAGCCACGTCCGATGCGGCCGCGGAGCTGATGCAGCTGCGCGAGGCCGAAACGCTCGGCATTCTCGATCACCATGATGGTGGCTGCGGGGACATCGACGCCGACTTCGACCACTGTGGTGGCTACGAGGATCTGTGTCTCGCCAGCGGCGAAGCGCGCCATCGCCGCATCCTTTTCGACGCCTTTCATCCGGCCATGGACGATTCCGACTTTGTCGCCAAAGCGCTGCTGCAGGCTCTCGAAACGCTCTTCCGCATTGGTGAGTTTCGGGCCGTCCATTTCGGACTCTTCGACCAGCGGCACGATCCAGTAGATCAGCTTGCCGTTGTCCACCGCACGGCCGATGCCGTCGATGACTTCCTGCAGCCGGCTCGCCGACATGGTCCGCGTCTCGATCGGCTGGCGGCCGGCGGGCTTTTCGCGTAGTTCGGAAATGTCCATGTCGCCGAAGTAGGTCAGCACCAGCGTGCGCGGAATCGGCGTCGCCGACAGCACCAGCACATCGACCGCGCTGCCCTTGTTGGTCAGCGTGAGGCGTTCGCGGACGCCGAAACGGTGTTGTTCGTCGACTACGGCGAGCGCCAGCGCCTTGAACTCGACGTCGTCCTGAATGAGCGCATGCGTGCCGACGATGAAGTCGATCTCGCCGCTGGCGAGTCGCGCCAGGATATCCTTGCGCTCGCGACCCTTCTCGCGGCCCGTCAGGATGGCTACGCGCAGGCCTGCACGCTCCGCCAGCGACGTGATGGTCTTGATATGCTGGCGCGCGAGAATTTCTGTCGGCGCCATCAAGGCTGTCTGCTTGCCGATTTCGGCGGCGGCGGCGGCGGCGAGCAGCGCCACCACGGTTTTGCCGGAGCCGACGTCACCCTGCAGCAGCCGGAGCATACGCAGCGGTTTGGTGAGATCATCGGCAATGGCCGCGGTCGCCTGCTGCTGCGATTGCGTCAGCGCATAGGGTAGGGCGTCGATGATCTTGCGGCGGATGTGGCCGTCGCCGGCATTGCGATCGCCGGCGGGACGGCGCAGTTGCGCACGCACCAGCGCCAGCGCGAGTTGGCCGGCGAGCAATTCATCGAAAGCGAGACGTGACCAGAACGGACCTTCCGGAAGGACATCGGTGATCTCGACCGGCACATGGACGCGCTGCAACGCCTCCGCCAGCGATGGGAACTTGCAGCGCCGGATCACTTCCGGGCTGATCCATTCCGGCAGCGCCGGCAGCTTGGTCAGCGCCTGCGCGATGGCCTTGCGCAGCGAGGTGATCGCGAGGCCTTGGGTCAGCGGATAGACCGCGTCGATGCCCGTGAGCTTGGCGAAGCCTTCCTCGTCGACCACGCGGTCGGGATGGGTGATCTGCAGCATGCCGTCGAACAGCTGCGTAGTGCCCGAGACGTAACGCTTCTCGCCGACCGGCAGCAGCTTTTCGATCTGGCCGGGATAGGTGCGGAAATAGGTCAGGATCACCGTGCCGGTGTCGTCATGGGCATAGACCAGATGCGGTGCGCGTGAGCGGCCGGGCGGCGGCTCGCGATGGCGATCGACGGTGACTTCGAGGGTCACCATGGCGCCGATCTCGGCCTCGTTGATCTTCGGCCTGTCGCGGCGGTCGATCACGCTGACCGGCAGATGCAGCAGCAGATCGACGATGCGCGGCGTCTCGGCGCGGTCCAGCAGGAAGCGCAGCAGCTTGTCCTGCTTCGGCCCGATACCGGTCATGCTGGTGACCGGGACGAACAGGGGATTGAGCACTTCAGGGCGCATCAGAACGACTCAAGGCTGGCCGGCACGGCGAGAGGGCTACGGTATTTGCGAGAGTTGGATGCATTTCAAGGCGAAAGCAATGCGTTAAGAGGTGCTGACAGGGGCGGAAGCGGAGGCTATATGAGCCTGCCCGGCACGTCCGGGCTTTCTGCGTTTGCGGGCTTTGGGCGGGATGGACAGATGACGGGAACGACACGATCGAGCAACGGCCTGGATGACCGCCGCAAGCGGCTGCTGTTCCGGTGCTGGCACCGCGGCACGCGCGAGATGGATCTCATTCTGGGGCGTTTCGCGGATGCCGAGATCGGCATTCTGGCGGACCTCGAACTCAAGCAGCTCGAAGATCTCGTTGGCCTCGAAGACCCCGAGCTTTATCCGGCCTTCGTCGGTGATACCCAATTGGACGAGCAGTACCGCACGCCCCTGTTCGAGCGCATCAAGCTGTTCCGGAATCTGGACAAGCCTCTATGAAATCCCCCGTTGCCTCGCCGGCCGCGCAGCTTGCGCCCGGCCGTGCGCTGACCTTTGCCAATGTCGCCGAGGGCGCCGAAGGCCTGATCGTCGCCGATCTGGCGCGTGCGGTTGCGGCCAAGCCGAAGCCGCCGGCGGTGAGCCTGACCGTGATCTGCCGTGACGGTCCGCGGATGCAGCAGCTCGCGCGCTCGCTGGAATTCTTCGCGCCGGATCTGCCGGTGCTGCAGTTCCCGGCCTGGGACTGCCAGCCTTACGACCGTGTCTCGCCCCATGGCGGCATTCTCGCGCATCGCATGACCACGCTGGCGCGCCTGTCGCGCCTCACCGGCAGCGACAAGCCGATGATCGTGCTGACCACGGTCAATGCCGTCGTCCAGCGCGTGCCGGCCCGCGAGATCGTCGCCGCGCAGGCTCTGTCGGTTGCGCCCGGCCATGTGGTCCCGATGGATTCCATCGTCGCCTGGCTCGAACACAACGGCTACACCCGCTCCGGCACGGTGCGGGAGCCCGGCGAATATGCCGTGCGCGGCGGTATCCTCGATCTGTTTCCCGCCGGACTCGAAATGCCCGTGCGGTTCGATTTCTTCGGCGACAGTCTGGAATCGATCCGCAGCTTCGATGCGGAGACCCAGCGCACCCATCTCGACATGCGCGCGCTCGATCTCGTGCCCGTCTCCGAGTTCCAGCTCATCACCGAAACCATCCGCCGCTTCCGCATGGGCTATGTCGCGCAGTTCGGCGCCCCCGAGCGCGACGACCAGCTCTATGAAGCGGTCAGCGAAGGCCGCCGTCATCCCGGCATGGAGCACTGGCTGCCGCTGTTCCAGGACCGCATGGACACGCTGTTCGACTATCTGCCGGGCACGCCGGTCGCCATCGAGCCGCAAGGCGAGGATGCCGCCACCGAACGCTTCAAGCAGATCGGCGATTATTACGAAGCGCGCCGCGAAGTGATGGGTACGCCGGGTGGCGGCGCGATCTACAAGCCGCTGCCGCCGGACCGGCTCTATCTGACGGACAGCGAATGGCACAAACGGCTGGAAGATCTCGCAATGGCGCGGTTGTCGCCGTTCGCCGTGCCGGACGGCACGCCGGGCGTGGTCGACGCGGGCGCACGGGCAGGCCGCAACTTCGCGCCGGAGCGCGCCGACGCCAATGTGAACGTGTTTGAGCGCGTGGTGGCTCATATCCAGGCGCTGCAGGCGGAGCGCAAGAAGGTCGTCGTCGCGCTGTGGAGCGAAGGCTCGCGTGACCGCATGGCCAGCATGCTGAAGGACCACAAGCTGCTCAATCAGCAGATGGTGAATTCCTGGCGTGCCGTTCAGGCGACGCCGCGCAACGAGACCATGCTGGCTGTGGTCGGCATGGAGAGCGGTTTCGAGACCGACCAGATCGCCGTCATCAGCGAACAGGACATTCTCGGCGACCGTCTGGTGCGGCCGCGCAAGGCGAGCCGCAAGCTCGACAACTTCATCTCGGAAGTCACGAGTCTCGCTGCCGGCGATATCGTGGTCCATGTCGAACACGGTATCGGCCGTTTCGTCGGGCTGCAGACGTTGCAGGTCGGCGGCGCACCGCATGACTGTCTCGAATTGCGCTATGCCAACGAGACCAAGCTGTTTCTGCCGGTCGAGAATATCGAGCTGCTGTCCCGCTACGGCTCCGACCAGACCAATGTGGAGCTCGACAAGCTCGGGGGCTCCGGTTGGCAGGCCCGCAAGGCCAAGCTGAAGAACCGCATTCAGGAGATCGCCGGCGAACTCATCAAGATTGCTGCCGAGCGGCATCTGCGCGAAACCGAGCGGATCGTCGTACCGCGCGAGCAGTATGACGAATTCTGCGCGCGCTTTCCCTATGAGGAAACCGAGGACCAGCAGACCGCGATCAACGCCGCGCTGCACGATCTCGAACATGGCAAGCCGATGGATCGCCTGATCTGCGGCGATGTCGGCTTCGGCAAAACGGAAGTGGCCATGCGCGCCACCTTTGCGGTCGCCATGGAAGGCAAGCAGGTTGCTATCGTGGTGCCGACCACGCTGCTGGCGCGTCAGCACGCCAAGAACTTCACCGAGCGCTTCAAGGGCTTCCCGGTGAATGTCGCGCAGGCCTCAAGGCTGGTCGCGCCGAAAGAGCTGACGGCGACCAAGAAGGGCCTCGCCGACGGCTCCATCGACATCGTCGTCGGCACCCATGCACTGCTGGGCAAGTCGATCAAGTTCAAGGACCTCGGCCTCGTCGTGGTCGACGAGGAACAGCACTTCGGCGTGACGCATAAGGAACGGCTGAAGCAGCTTCGCGCCAACGTCCACGTGCTGACGCTGTCGGCGACGCCGATCCCGCGCACGTTGCAGCTCGCACTGACCGGCGTGCGTGATCTGTCGATCATCGCTTCGGCGCCGGTCGATCGTCTGGCGGTGCGCACCTTCGTGGCGCCGCATGATCCGCTGATGATCCGCGAAGCGCTGCTGCGCGAGCGCTATCGCGGTGGGCAGGCCTTTTATGTCGTACCGCGCATCGACGACCTTGCCGAGGTGAAGGACTTCCTCGACAAGCATGTGCCTGAGATGAAGGTCGCCGTGGCTCATGGCCAGATGGCGCCGACGGTGATCGAGGACATCATGTCGGCGTTCTATGACGGCAAATACGATATCCTGCTGTCGACCACGATCGTGGAGTCGGGGCTGGATATTCCGAACGCCAACACGCTGATCATTCACCGCGCCGATATGTTCGGTCTGGCGCAGCTCTATCAGCTCCGTGGCCGCGTCGGACGCTCGAAGTTGCGTGCCTATGCGCTGTTCACGCTGCCGTCGACGCACAAGATCACCGGGCAGGCCGAGCGCCGTCTGAAGGTGCTGCAGTCGCTGGAGAATCTTGGCGCCGGCTTCCAGCTCGCCTCGCACGATCTGGATATCCGCGGCGCCGGCAACCTCTTGGGTGAAGAGCAGTCCGGCCACATCAAGGAAGTCGGCTTCGAGCTGTATCAATCGATGCTGGAAGAGGCGATCCTGGCGCTCAAGTCGGGTATCTCCGAGCCGATCGCCGACCGGTGGTCGCCGACCATCACCCTGGGCATGCCGGTGATGATCCCCGACGATTTCGTCGCCGATCTCTCGGTCCGCCTGTCGCTGTACCGCCGGCTCGCCGACCTCGAAACCGACGACGAGATTGCAGCCTTCGCCGCCGAACTGCGCGACCGTTTCGGCGTGCTGCCGGACGAGGTCCGCTACCTGTTCAAGATCGCCGCCATCAAGGCCTATTGCCGCCGCGCCAATGTCGAGAAGGTCGATGCCGGCCCGAAGGGCGTCGTCATTTCCTTCCGCGACAACAGCTTTGCGCAGCCTGAGAAGTTGGTGTTCTTCATCCGGCAATATGGCCAGGCCGCGAAGGTGCGTCCGGACATGAAGGTGGTGTTCCTGCAGGATTGGGGAACACCGGAAGAACGTCTTGAAGGCGCTACGGAAATCCTGCGCGCGCTGGCCGGTCTCGCAGAGACCAAGAAGGCGGCCTAACGAAGTGACCGCCGGCATTGCTGCCGACGGCCACTCGTTATTCTAATGCAACGCTTACTTCGGATACTTGAATTCCGGAGCGGCCTTGAGCGCATCCTTGGTGGTGTTCATCGTCGCCACCCACTTATTGTCCTTGTTCAGGCTCACCTTGACCGACGCAGGCGAGACCGCGACATAGCGCTCGCCCATGCCGAGGAAGCCGCCGACTGACAGGATCAAAGCGTCGACCTGATTGTTCTTGATTGCCAGATCGCTGATTTCGCCGATCGTCTCATCCTTCTGATTGGTGATATTCAGGCCCTTCAGCTTGGACGAGAACATCTCCTCCTTGGAGACGGTCGAGAATTTTGCCTCGGCGGGCGCAGCACCCGTTGTAACTGTCGACTGCGCGAAAACCGGCGTGGCGAGAAGGGCGAGGGAAGCGGTGATCAGTGCAAGCTTTTTCATTATCGTTGTCTCCATTGCAGATGCACCTACAATGCGACGTTTGATACTTCGTTCCTGACTTTATTTCAGGAACTTATGACGCTGCGCGCTGCGCGTCCTCGCCATGCAGGCGCGCCAGCAGCGACTTCGCGGTATCTGTTGGCTCCATCGTGATCACGGTGACGTGGGGATCGTTGCGCGCATCGCGTTTGGGTCCGTGCATGGTGTGCTTCATCACGCTGGAGAGCCGCTTGGCGATCATATGGGCGTTGCGCTGGTCGGTTTCGGCGAAGGCGACCACGATGGAGCCGTCGTTCTGCAGCGTGCCGAAATCCATCCGCCGCATCAGCCGGCTGATGATCCGAGCAGCGTCGCGCTGCGCACGCAGCGGGATATTGTCGAACGAGAACCGGGCCATCGACAATCCGCCGCCGCGGGTTTGCGTATGATAGACGGCGGTCGCGATGTCGCGTTCGAAGGCTGCAGTCGTCAGCAGGCCGGTGGCGGGATCGAGCAGCCCGTCGGATTCGATCGACTTCAAGGTGCGGCCGAGACGCGCTTCGAAGGCGTGTTGGCGCAGCAACGGCAGCGCCGTGGCTGCGACGGTGTCGGCGTCTCCGACGACCATTTCGAGATTGGCAAGATCGTAGGTCGGTGACAGGCCGGGCACGGTGACGACAACGGGCAGGTTGCGGAAGCGCGCGTCCTCGGTGAGGACAGTGAGAAACGCGTCAACGACGCGTGAGCTGAAGCCCTCGCCGATGACGATGCCGTCGAGGTCGCGCGCGCTGAGATGCTTGGCTGCGGCTTCGATGCTGAGCGCGCCGACCACGCCGACGCGTTCGCCAAGCGCAACGGACAGCGCGGGATAACCGCCGCCACGGCCGATCAGCATCACCGTCGCATCGTCCAGCGGGTCCGACTGCAGGGACATGCGATGCAGGTTTTCGGCGGTCAGGCGTCGCATGACCGTGGCATGCAGCGAGCGGACGCGCAGCGCGTTGCGCAGGCGGGCGCTGAGCCGGTCGAAGTTGCCATCGGTCTGCGTGAGCGGAATCGCATGGCCGGGCAAGTCCGTGGCTGGATCGATCGCGATCAGCGGCACATATGGCTGCTTGGCGCCAAGGCGTTTTGCCAACGCCTGGAAGGTCGGCATGTCGTCGGCCGTAGCCGAAACTACCACGGCAGCCGGCTGTACCCGTGCCACCGCATCCAGCGCCTCGGCCCATGTCGCATCGACCACCGGGAAGATGTTGCTCTCCGCCAGGGCTGTCGCAAACGCGGCCGGCTGCTGGTTGGAGACGGCGACGATCGTGGCCTGATCGGACATGCTTGGCTGCTACCTCTGACGCGAAACTGATCGCGGCAGGCTAGCCCGACGTCCTTAATGCGCAGTCAATGAGATCGCTCGCATTTTAGGATCGCTTTTGCTGGCTCAGTCGGCCGTGGCGCGGTCGCGGAAGGCCTCGACCATCAGCGGGTTCAGGCCGAGTTCTGTCAGGGCGTCGCGGGCGCGGCCGTTGTTGCTGGCGCGACCGGCGAGGCGGTAGCCGCTGAGCCGATCGGGGAGCGCCGTCAGCATGGCATTCTCGCCGAGCCGCTTGGCCCATTCGTTGAGGTCCTGGGCCAGGAAGCGATAGCCGCCGACGGCCATGATGCCCGAGGGCGGCGCGGTGATATTGATGGCGCCGGTCGCGCGATCGAGCCGGGCCATATAGCCGGTATCGACATAATCGAGCGGCTTGGCCGGGATCAGCGCGTTGCTGGCGTCGGCCTGTGCCGTATAGGCCAGCACCGGCACCATCGGGCCGCGGAGGCCCAGCGTGCCCCTGGGCGTCAGCATAATATCGCCCGCAATGGAGGAGCCTTGCTGGGCGCGCGGTGCGCCGTGCGGGCCCGGCATGATGGCGACGGGCATGCCGTCGGCGCCGCGAATGGCGCCGAACAGGCCGGCTTCGCCGAACAGATAGATGTCGGTGAACGATGCCTGCGAGCCCGGCCATGCAGGCGAGGCGGCAACCTGTTCAGGTGCGCGCCAGAGGCCGAGCACATAACGCAGCACGGGAGACCGATCGAGCAACCGGCCGTCGGCGAGGCGCTGCGCCAGCGGCGCAGGCGCCACCAGCACGTCGCAGGCATTGGCAGCGATCCCGCGTTCCAGCACCGCATTGTCGAATGGATGATGCAAAGCGAGCACGCCGCCGGAGAGCAGCCAGGTCACCAGTGACGAGGCGATACTGGCGAAAGACGACGGCACCAGCGCCGACATGATTGTGGCGCCCTGCGGCATCCCGCTTTCCAGGAACACGGCAAGGCCGCCCGAGATCAGGTTGAGATGCGTGCGCGGCACCGTGCGGAAGCCGTCGGACGTGACATCGAAGGAGACGATGGCCGCACGGCGGGCGTCCTGCGTCACGGGCGTGGGCTCCACGAACTCGCTCGACACCACGGCATCGAGCGGGGTCATGCCTTCCGGCAGGTCGCTGCCGAAGCCGCCGACATAGCGGATCGAGAAGGCTTCAGCCGCAGCATTCATGATCAGATCGGCATGGCTGACGCCGTCGATCTTGCTCGACGTCACCAGCGCACGCGCGCTGCACCGATTCAGTGCCATGGTCAGGTCGGCCTGGCGCCAGAGTTGCGGCAGCAGCGCGACGACGAGGCCGGCGCGATGCGCAGCCAGCACGGTCAACACGAATTCGACGGTGTTCGGCAGCTGGACGGCGATGACCGAATTGGCGGGGAGACCGGCCTCCATGAAATGCGCCGTCAGCGCCGAGATTGCGCGATCGGCATCCGCAAAGGTCAGCCGCTGCGGTTCCGTTGCGGTGACGCGCATCTTGTCGGCGGGGTCGACCAGCGCCAGCGCCTGCGGTTGCCGGCTGAGGATGCGGCGAAACAGACCGTCGAGGGTGGGCGATGCATTCGGTATGGGTGAGGTCACGGTGTCACTTCCGGTTCGGCGGCGAAGCTGGCAGCGTTCTGGACCACCACGTCTCCGGCAAATAGCCAGAGAGTGCGATGGTCGAAGGTCGTTCTATCCGATTCCATCGGGCAATCCATTGCTCACCGACATAGTAGAGCGGAATGGCGTAGAAACCGGCGATCAGCGCGCGGTCCATGGCGCGTACGGCATCAACGAACGGGCCGTGGTCGCGGGCCTCGAGCATGGCCGAGATCATGGCGTCGACGGCGGGGTTCTTCGCGCCCATATAGTTGCGGGTGCCGGGATTCTCGGCGGCTTCCGAGCCCCAGTAGAACGACTGCTCGTTGCCCGGCGACAGCGACTGGTCCCAGCGATTCTGGATCATGTCGAATTCGAAATTGATGCGGCGCTGGTCGAACTGCACGGCGTCGATGGAGCGGATATTGGCAACGATGCCGGCGCGCTTGAGATCGCGCGCATAGGCCAGCGCGATGCGTTCCTGATCGCGGGTGGTGACGAGGATCTCGAAGGCGAGGGGCGTTTTGTCCGACTGCCGCCGCAGCACGTTGTTGACAAGTTCGTAGCCCGCGTCCTTGAGCAGCGTCAGCGCAGTGCGCAGCGCGGGACGGTCACGGCCCGAACCATCGCTGACCGGCAAACGATAACTGCCATCGAGAATATTGGCGGCTATATCCGAGGCGTAGGGCTGCAGCAGTGTCCGTTCGCGATCATCCGCGGCGCGCATATAGGCGGAGAGGTCCGAGCCCGCGAAGAACCCGGCCGAGCGGGCATAGAGGCCGAAGAAGTAGGTGCGGTTGATCCATTCGAAATCGAACAGCAGCGTCAGCGCCTGACGAACGCGAATATCGGCGAACATCGGTCGCCGTGTGTTGAACACCAGAAATTCCGACGGCTTCGGCAGGCCGGTCTTGATGCTGTCGCGGATCACTTCGCCGGACGTGGCGGCCGGGAATGTATAGCCGTCGTGCCAGCGCAGCGGTTCGTTCTCGACGCGGAAGTCGTAGAGGCCGCGCTTGAAGGCTTCGAAATGGGTGTTGGCCTCGCGATAGTAGTCGAGGCGGATCTCGTCAAAATTCCATAGCCCGCGATTGATCGGCAGATTGCGGCCCCAATAGGCGGGATTGCGGGTGAGGGTCACCGCCGCGCCCGGCTTCACAGCCGTCACCGTATAGGGCCCGGAGCCCAGCGGCGGCGCCATCGAGGTTTCCTCGAACGTGTCGGGATTGACCGCGTGTTTCGGCAGCACCGGCATCAGACCGAGGATCAGTGGCAGCTCGCGATCTGCCTGGCCGCCGAAGTCGAAGCGCACCGTGCGCTCATCCAGTGCCTCGGCCCTGGCGACTTTCGAATAATACTGCCGGTGATTGGGCCGGCCCTTGTCGCGCAGCAACTGCCAGGAGAACAGCACGTCTGCGGCCAGGACGGGCTTGCCGTCGGAGAACTTGGCCTGGGGATTGATCTGGAAAGTGACGAAGCTTCTCGCGTCATCAGTCTCGACGCTCTCGGCGAGCAGGCCGTAGAGGGTGAACGCCTCGTCCTGGCCTCGGGTCATCAGGCTTTCGATGACATAGCCGCGCATCTGCGGCACCGCTATGCCCCGGACGATAAAGGGATTGAGGCTGTCGAACGTGCCAAGAACACCCTGAACCATGCGACCGCCTTTGGGCGCATCGGGATTGGCATAGGGCATCTGCCGAAAATCGGCTGGCAGGGCCGGGGCGCCATGCATGGCAATGGCATGGCTGGGATCGGCCTGTGCGGAATCGGCCACCGGGCCGGTCAGCGCCGTCCAGCAGGCCAGCGCCACGATTACCTTGGACAGGGTCGAAAGACCCCGCGCATTTGTGCGATTTGATTCGGTGCAGCTCACGGAGGAACTTTACCATGGCTGTCCCGGCCCGACCTGTGCCATGCATCAAATAGGGCTGGCGCCATTGATCTTTTCGTCGGCCGCTGTATTGAAAGCGGACAATTGACGAGGACGGCGCGGCCTGTCACGTAACGGCCTTAATTGGCACCGAGACACCCGCCAACGGGTGACTGTCAGCGCCGCCTCCGGGATATGAGCGCCTCCGTTCAGAAAGGGTTTTCCGCAATGAATTTCCGTCTCTTGGCTGCGTCGGTTCTGCCGCGCGGGCGGGGCTTCGCGCTTCTGGCGGCGACGGCCTTGACCGCCACCTTGATTGCCCCGCATGCGCATGCGCAGGCCCCTGCGCCTGGTGCACCGCCTGCCGCGGCGCCGAAGGCTGCTGCGCCCAAGGCTGCCCCGAAGGCCGCTCCGAAGGCTGCTGCCCCGGCCGCTCCCGCCGCCCAGGCGCCGGCCGCAGGTGCCCCCCCTGCCGACCAGCAGGTTCAGCTGATCTACGCGCCGTGGACCAAGTTCTGCCTCAAGGGCCAGGACGCCAATGCCAAGCAGGTCTGCTTCACTGGCAAGGACGGTCGCATCGAGTCGGGCCAGCCGGTCATCGCCGCCGTTATCATCGAGCCGGAAGGCGAACCGAAGAAGATCCTGCGCGTGACGCTGCCGCTCGGCATGCAGCTCGTTCACGGCACCCGCGTGATCGTCGACAACAATGCCCCGGCGCAGAGCCCCTATGTGATCTGCTTCGCCAACGGCTGTATGTCCGATTACGAAGTCACCCCGGAGCTGCTGGCCAACCTGAAGAAGGGCCAGAACCTGGTCGTGCAGGCGATCAACTCCAACGGCGCACCGCTGACGCTGCCGTTGCCGCTGCAGGAAACCGGCGGAAGCTTCGCCAAGGCCTATGACGGTCCGCCGACCGATCCGAAGGTGTTCGAAGAAACCCAGAAGAAGCTGCAGGAAGAGCTGCAGAAGCGTGCCGCGGAAGCCCGCGCCAAGCTTGAAGCGCAGCAGCCCGCTGCTGGCGCAGCACCAGCGGCTCCGGCCAATCCGGCTGCGAAGTAAGCGCGGAGTGTCTCGATTGTGATTTCATTATAATCGAGGTTCTCGCATCACCGATCAAAAGGCGCCCCGTAATGGGGCGCCTTTTTCAGTTTGGGACCATCACCTGCTTTCGATGCCGAGCGCCCGGTACGATGGCGGACGATACATTGCGGTGCGGCCGGCGCGGATGATCAGGCGGTCCGCATGCGGACGGGCGATCACCTGGTCGAGCGTCCATGCCTCGAGGATCATCAGATTGGCCTGGCGGCCGGGCCCGATCGCACCGGCTTCGAGCCCCATGATCCCGGCCGGCACCGGCCCTGCCAGCCCAGCGGCGTCGCCATAGGGGTGATCGAGGTGCAAAATGCGCACGGCCTGGCGCCAAGTGTCGAGCATGTCGTGGTCGCCATAGGCGTAGAACGGATCGCGGCAGTTGTCGCCTGCGACCGCGACACGGATGCCAGCCGCCTGTAGCTCCTTGACCGCTGTGACGCCGCGCCAACGCGGCGTCACTCCATTGGCGCGATCCTGCAGATACATGTTCACGGTCGGCAGCGAGATGATTGCGATGCCGGCGGAGGCCACGCGGGCAATCACGTTTGCCGCTTCGTCCTCGGATAGTAACGACAACGAACAACAATGGCCGCAGGTCACCCGGCCTTCGAAGCCATGGCGCAGTGTCGCGTCGGCGACGTGCAACAGCGCGCCGGAGCGTGCGGCTTCGTCGACATGAAGATCGACGTCGAGGTCACGCTCTCTGGCCAGGCGGAACAGCGTGTCGAGCAATGCGTCGAGGTCGTCGAGGCCTTGGCCGTGCTCGCCGCCGGATGCGCGCGTAACCCCACCCAGCAGGCCACCGTGGCTGGCCACGAGATCGGCGAGCTGCCTTCCGTAATCGCTGCGGTAACAGTCGAGCGGCACCAATGCTACGCCCTGCAACGCAATGCGATCCGCCCAGCGATCGCGCAGATCGGCAAACGCGGTCCAGCTTGTTTCAGCCTGACCTTCATGACTGTCGAGATGAGTGCGGATCGCAGCGACGCCGTGCGACTCGGCGCAGCCGAGGCCGAACTCCATGCGACGCAAAAGATCGTCACGCTGCCAGTGCGTGCGCCGATCGGTATCCGTGGCGTAGCGGGCGCCGGGATGCGTGCCGCCGGAGTCGGGTGCGCGACCGATAATATGCCCCTTGTCGAGATGCGTATGCGCATCGACGAGCAGAGGCCAGACATGCCGTCCGTCCAGATCGAGGATACGATCTGCCATACCGCTGCCCGCTGGCACGACAGCTGCGACGACGTCGCCATCGAGTACGAGATCGACCAGCGCCGCGCCATCGGCGTCGCGCGACAGGACAGGCGGTAGCGTTTCGACGAACAGCGCCGCAGGGCATCTGGCGTTGCGCAGCACCAGGCGACCGCGACCGGAAAAGTCGTCTGGGCTGATATGTGGCGGTGAAAGCTCCATGGTGAGCGCTCCGGATGATGGGGCAACTGTGCTGCCGGGAAGCAATCCAGCGGGGACAGAGATGCTGGATTGCTTCGCCGTAACGGCTCATTCCATCGAGAATGTGCGCGAGTTACTTGTCGCGGATTGCCGCGAAATTCGCGTTGATCCGCATGGTGAGATAGTCGCCCGCCGTTATGGGTTCGTATTTGCCAAGCGGCCCCTGCATCACGGCGTCGCGATTGGCCTGGCAGAAGAACGGCAGCGACAAGCGGCGGCCAAGATATTCGCCCGGCCGCGGCATTCGCACGCGATGCAGCGTGGATTGCAGCTGGTCGTCGGACCATCGCATCAGCATGTCGCCGATATTGCAGGTGATGTAGCCCTGTCGCGGCGGCACATCCGTCCATTCGCCGGCTGCGGCCTCCTTGCCCGGGCATACCTGCAGGCCGCCTTCGCCTTCCTTCTGGTGCAGGATTGTCAGACAGTCGAAATCGGAATGCGCGCCCGCGCGCCAGGCCTCGAAATCTTGTGGCTTGGCATCTTCCATCGACATGTAGTGGATCAGCCGCTGCGTCGACTGGTAGTGCTGTGACGCCGGATCATGGGCCTTGGTGAAGAAGTCCTCCGCGAAGCCCATTTTGAGCGCAAAACACGAAAGGATGCGCATGCCGAGCGCCCAGTTCTGGCGCTCGAACTTCAACATCTCCGTCTTGAAATTCGGTAGTTCGTCCTCGTTCGGCCACAACCCGGACATGCTGGGTTGAGTGATCTGATAACTTTCCTTGTTGTCCGGCGTGCCCGTCGAGGGCCGCACCTGGGCCTTGAACTCCCAGCCGGCATTGGTGCCTTTCGGCATCGGATACTTGGCCTTCACATCCATCGGCAGCTCGAAGAACCGCCATGTGGCAGCAAAGGCGGCGTCGATATCGGATTGGGGGATGCCGTGATTATAGACCTGAAAGAAGCCGATCTCGGTGGCCGCGTCCCACAATGCATCTGCGATCTCGTGTTTGCGGTTGTCGAAATCCGCCAGATCGATCACCGGAATCTCGCGCTCGACAGTGGTGCCGATGCCACCAATTCGGGTCTCTTTATTTAGCTCGGCGAGGGCGTAGTCACTCATGGTAGGTTCTCCTGGGAAAGCCGACGTGGTCGGCGGTTGAGGAGCAATGTCCGGGCATGGCCCGACCGCTTCTACTCCGGAGCAGGCAAGGCCAAATACCTCGCCAATTCGTCAGTCCTTCTTCGGTACACTCCATGGAAACAGTCGCCGTTGCGTGAACAGGACGAGCTGGAACAGCAGGAGCGACATCGCGGCGAGTACAAGCAGGCCGGCCCAGGCCTGCGGCAGGCGAAACATCGAGGTCGAGAACTGTATGAAGTAACCGATACCAGCGTCGGATGCGCAGAACTCGGCGACGACAGCGCCGATCACGGCCAGAGTGATGGAAATCTTGAGCGCGGAAAAAATATACGGCACCGCGAATGGTAGCCGTATCTGCGTGATCTCGCGCCAGGGCGGCGCACGCAGGCTTCGCGACAGCTCGATCAGCTCAGGCGGCGTCGCGGCGAGGCCGGTAGCGGTCGATACCACGAGGGGAAAGAAGGTGATCAGGCAGGTGATGACGACTCGTGGTGCATCGCCGGCGCCGAGCGCGACGATGATGACCGGCGCCACGGCCACCACCGGCGTCGACTGCACGACGACCAGCAACGGATACAGCGTCTTCGACAGAAACGGCGAACGCATCATGACGATTGCGAGCGGGATCGCGATCACGATCGACAGCACGTAACCGACCAGCGCGACGCGCAGCGTCGCCCAGATGTGAACCATCCAGCGGTCGGCACCGATCGAGGAAAACGACTGCAAGATCGAGGAGGGGGTCGGCAACAGGTATGACGGAATCGCGAGGCCGCGCGCAATAGTCTCCCAGAATACCAGTACGGCGATCAGCGAGCCGGCCGTTGCCACTCCGGGTGCTGCGACCAGACGCAGCAGCCGCTGCTTTGCGGCCGTGCGGGCGCGGGGCGCGGTGGCTTCAGGCTGCGGCTCTTTGGAGGAGGAGGCCGCGTAGGTGAGCACTGAGGTCATGGATCGCTCTCTCATTCGCTGTCTCGGGTCCGCGCGGGCGACCGACCGGCACCACGATATCGGTGAGAACGGAGCCAGGGCGGCCGGTCATCACCAGTACGCGGTCTGCCAGCAGCGCGGCTTCGTTTACCGAATGGGTAATGAACACGACGGTCTTCGGCCGCTCGGAGAAAATCCGCAGCAGGTCGAAACCCATCACCTCGCGGGTCAGCGCGTCCAGCGCTGAAAACGGTTCGTCCATCAACAGGATGTCGGGGTCGAGCAGCAGCGCCCGAGCGATACCGACGCGCTGTTGCATGCCGCCGGATAGCTCGTCAGGTAGCCGGTTGGCGAAACCATCGAGGCCGACCATGTGCAAGAGATCCGCGGCGCGCGCGCGGTCTTCGGCGCTGACCCGTCCACGCTTGTGACGGATCGGAAACAGTACATTGTCCTCGACGCTGGCCCATGGCAGCAGCGTCGGTTTTTGAAATACGATGCCGATGTCGTCACGCGGCTCCGTCACCGGCAGGCCGAACACCTCGACCGTACCGGACGTTGGCGGTAATAGCCCCGCGATCAGGCGCAGCAAGGTCGACTTGCCGCAGCCCGAGGGGCCCAGGACCGCCAGGAATTCGTGCTGCGCGACGTCGAAGCTGACATCGCGCAAAGCCTCGGTCTCGCCCGAGCGGGTATGGAAGACTTGACCAAGCTGGGTAAAGCGAATGGCAGGCGCGACCATGGCTATTTCGCTGGAATGAATTTGCGGGTGATCGCGGTTTCGGGATCGAGCTTGCTGGGTGCGATGTTTTGCGCAGCCGATACGCGCCGCCATGTTTCGGCGAGGCGCGCGGGTTCGAATACGCCGAGGCCGTCTTTATCGGTCACCTCGTTGAAGATCAGCGGATTGGTGTCGCCGATCGAACCCTTCACGTCTTCCGAACCAAGTTCGGACACGATGGCGAGCACCGACGCCGCAGCCTTGTCCGGATCGCTCTTGGTGAATTCGATCGACTTCTTGAAGGCCTCGACGAAGCGTTTGGCGACATCGGGCCGTTTGGCCAGGAAATCGTCATTGGCGATTAGTGAGGCCGAGTACAGTTCAAGACCGGCAGCTGACCAAGGCAGGGCGATGATCTCCTTGCCGGCTTCCTTGCCTTGGTTCTTGTAGCGCGTCAGGTCAGTCATCCAGGCGATGATGCCGTCGACATTGCCGGCCATTAGCATCGGCCCGAGCGAGCCGGGCTCGGCCTTGATCAGTTTGATGTCGGCGACATCAAAGCCCTTGTCCTTCAGCACCAACGGCAGATAAAAATTCGACGAGGTGAAGGGCGAGGTCGCGATGGTCTTTGTCTTCACATCCTCGACGCTGGCGATCTTGCCGCCCTTGACGACGTAGAACGCGTGCGGTCCCCGATTGAACACCGACAGCACGCCGGTGACTTTGACGTTTTCATTTGCGCGCGCGGCTAGCAGCGCGCCGATATCTGACATACCGATATCCGACGAACCGGCGGCCAATCGCGAAATGGCATCGGTCGATCCGCGACCGGACGCGATGGTGATATCAAGACCGGCGTCGCGGCAGAAGCCCTGATTGATGCAGACATAGATCGGCGCCTTGTCGCCACCCGGAAGCCAGTCGAGTTGAAAGATGACTTTGTCGGCTGCGTGCGCGGGCGCGGCCATCTGGCCAAATGCGACGACTCCAAAGACAAGTGCCAACCACGCGATGGAGGTGCGACGTGTCATGCGGGATCCTTCCGTTGAGCGATCAGGCCGATCAACGCAAATGGCATGCCAGCAGATGATGGCTCGGGCAGCCATCGCAAGCAGTGCTCGCGGTTGCGCTCGGATTGGGACGTCTGGGCAGATTTGCAGAGCATGCGGCGGACCTCGATGTGTCATCGCCGAGCAATGTCCAGAGCTATGCTCAGACCGCTTCTACTCGCTGCCCCAAGGCTCCACGATTACGAAAACGAGTGCAAGGAAATTAAACAGGCAGACTTATTGCCTAAAAAATAGACAACATCCCGCTACCGAAGCGACGCGTATCTGACGCATCGATCAACCGTCAGCAGATAGCGACGGTCAAACTGCAAAACGGTGAAACGCCGTCAGTTCAGCGAGGGATTGCGCGGCCGATAGCTGCCCGACTTGTCCTTGATGAAGATCTCGGCGACCTGGGAGTGCCGGATCGGCTCGCCGGACTCGTCAGGAAGCAGGTTCTGCTCGGAGACGTAAGCGACGTATTCTGATTCAGAATTCTCAGCCAGCAGGTGGTAAAATGGCTGGTCCTTGTGCGGACGGACGTCCTCGGGGATCGACAACCACCATTCTTCAGTGTTGTTGAATTCCGGATCGATGTCGAACACCACGCCCCGGAACGAAAAGATCCGGTGGCGGACGATCTGTCCAATCTGGAATTTGGCGGTCCGCGCTTTGATCATTCAGGTCGAATAGACCAGGATTGTGGCCGATGCTAGAGGCAAACGACGGAATTAAGACAGCCGGAAGCCACTCCCCACTATCCCGCCCGTCGGGCCAAGAACCAAGAAAAACACGCACGACATGATGGACGTCCTCAATCTCGCACTCCCGTATTTCGGGCTGATCTTCATCGGCTACGCCTGCGGCAAGGTGAAGAACCTGCCCGAAACGGGCCTCGCCTGGATGAACTTCTTCCTCCTTTATGTGTCGCTTCCAGCGCTGTTCTTCCGGATCATGGCGAAGACGCCGTTCGAGGAACTCAACAATCTGCCCTTCGTGATCGGGACCACGCTGGCGACTGCGACGGCGTTCTTCCTGTCGGTCGGCACCGGTAAATTCCTGGGCCGGCTGACCATGCGCGAGGCCGGAATGGCCGGGCTCGCCGGCGGCTATGGCAATATCGGCTATATGGGCCCAGGGCTGGCGCTGGCGGTACTCGGGCCGAAGGCCGCGG
The DNA here is from genome assembly GCF_008329525.1 of Tardiphaga sp. P9-11. Taxonomy (GTDB): domain Bacteria; phylum Pseudomonadota; class Alphaproteobacteria; order Rhizobiales; family Xanthobacteraceae; genus Tardiphaga. Next base: position 41,197 of record NZ_NPKQ01000012.1, read on the forward strand.
TCCCGACCGCGCTGGTGTTCTGCTTCGACAGCATCTTCCTGTTCTCGATCGCGCCGCTGATGATGGCGCTGACCTCAGGCGACAAGCGGCCGTTGCTGCCGACCATCGGCATCGTCATCAAGCATATCGTGCTGCATCCCTTGATCGTGGCAGCCTATCTCGGCGCCTTCGTCGCGGCGTTTCATATCCAGATGCCGGTCGCCATCGATGGCATGCTGCTGTTCCTGCAGAATTCTGCTGCGCCCGTCGCGCTGTTCGCGCTCGGTGTGACGGTTGCCTTACGGCCGCTGGGGCGCGTGCCGTGGGAGGTGCCGGGCCTGATCTTCATCAAGCTGCTCATCCATCCGCTGATCGTGTTCGGCCTGATGCTGTTGCTCGGGCCGTTCCCGCCGGTATGGGCCGCGACGGCCGTGCTGCTCGCTTCCTTGCCGCCGGCGCTGAACGTGTTCGTGATCGCGCGGCAATATGACAGCTGGATCGAACCAGCCTCGGTCGCGGTGCTGCTCGGCACCTTCGTTTCCGTGTTGACGCTGACTTCGGTGATGTATTTCCTGAAGACCGGCCAGATCTCGTTCCCTTAGGACGCGCGAGATCTCTAGGAGGCGCTCTTGCGCCACGATGGCGATAGGCCCTCGCGCATCGCAAGGCGGCGCAACGGGCCTATAGACCCCATCGCATGCATGCCGGCCGCGCGGATCACCTGCATCGGCAGGAGATCGCTGAGCAGCGAACGGTTGGCCATATCGATAGCGAAGGTGCGCGAGGCGATGTCGCTGCGGCGGATATTCTCGAAACGCGCCAGCACCGGTGCAGCCCCGATATCCGCGCCATTCATGCCGGCATCGCGAACGACGTCAGCGATATCGCCGGCGTCGCGCAGGCCGAGATTGAGGCCCTGCGCGCCGATTGGCGGCACTACATGGGCGGCTTCGCCGACCAGCACGATACGGTTGTCAGCCAGTTGGCTTGGCTGCTCGATGGCCAGCGGGAACATGTGCCGGCCGGGTTCGACCTGAACGCGGCCGAGGATCGAATGCGATTGTTTCTCGGCGGCGTCCGACAGTGCCTCGTCGCTCAGCGCCATCAGGCGTTCGGCGTCCCGGGGCTTGTTGACCCAGACGACGCTGGAGCGATTGCCGGGCAGCGGCACGAACACGCAGGGGCCAGCGGGCGTATGAAACTCAGTCGACATGTTCTTGTGCGGTCGACTATGCGTGATGTTGAAGGTTACGGCCGACTGGTCCAGCGGGCGGCGCTTGACTGAAATGCCGGCAGCTTCGCGGCACAGGGACTGGCGGCCATCGGCGCCGACGATCAGCCGCGCGGCCAGCACCTGACCGTGCCGGGTGTGGACCTGAATCTGCATCTCGTCCGGCGTAACCGTATCGGCCTCGTCATCGATGCGAATGAGATTGGTCAATTCCGCGGCGCGCGCTTCGAGCGCGATCATCAGTTCACGGTTCTCGATATTGTAGCCGAAGGTTTCGAGACCGATCTCGCCGCAGACGAATTTAACTTCGGGCGCACGGATCAGCCGGCCCGTGTCGTCCACCAGCCGCATGGTCGTCAGCGCGGCCGCCTTGTCGGCGCAGCGGCGCCAGACATCGAGGCTTTCCAGAAACGCGACGGAGCCGCCAAGCAGCGCGGTGGTGCGGTTGTCGCCGTAAGGGACGCGGCGGGCGACGAGGGCGGTACGGGCGCCGGTCTCGGCCAGCGCAAGGGCCGCAGCAAGGCCGGCAGGACCGCCGCCGACAACGGCGACGTCATAAATGGAGGTGGAAGCAGAGGTCTCGGTCATGGCCGGACCATCGGCCTTTGGCCCGGTATTTTCAAGCCGTTACGTGCCGCGGAATCGTTCCTGCATAGCCGGGCGGCCGAAGGCCGCATCGGCGCCTGTGCAAATCGGGCCGATTCCTGCTAGCAATTCCCGGCATATGACCGCTTCGAGTCCGGACCAACTCCCATCGTCGTCACGATCCGCGCGCGCGGCGGCGTTCTCGGTTCACATCTTTACGGCGCTCGGTGCCGGCGTGGCACTCATTGCCATGATGAGCGCCGTGCGCGGCGAATGGGCTGCGATGTTCGGCTGGCTCGGTTTGGCGCTGATCATCGACGGGCTCGATGGCCCGATCGCTCGACACTTCGACGTCGGCCGCGTGCTGCCGGATTGGTCGGGCGACGCGCTCGATTTCGTGGTCGACTTTCTCACTTACGTGTTCGTGCCAGCCTATGCGATCGCCGCATCCGGTCTGTTGGTGCCGTGGACAGCGGTGCTACTCGGCGCCGGCATCGTCGTCACCAGCGCACTATATTTTGCCGACAAACGCATGAAGACCGACGACAACCACTTTCGCGGTTTTCCGGCGCTGTGGAACGGGGCGGCGTTCTATCTGTTCTTGCTGCAACCATCGCCCGTCATCGCGAGCCTTGCGATCCTGGCGCTGATTGTCCTGACCTTTGTGCCAGTGCATGTGCTGCATCCCATTCGCGTGACGCGCCTGCGCCGGTTGAACCTGTCACTGATGGCGATCTGGGCTGTGCTAGCCGTCATCACGCTGATACAGAACTTCGCTGTTGCTTTGCCTGTTACGGTCGCGCTCTGCGCGATCGCTTTTTACATTGTCTGCGGTGACGCCGTCATCCGCCTCATGAGGCCCTCCAAATCATGATCGAACTGTTTTCCAGCCCCGAAGCCTGGGCCGCGCTCTTGACGCTGACCGCGCTCGAAATCGTGCTCGGTATCGACAATGTGATTTTCCTGTCGGTGCTGGTGTCGCGGCTGCCGGAGCCGCAGGCAACCCGCGCACGCCAGATAGGTCTCGCGCTGGCGCTGGTGTTCCGCATCATTCTGCTGAGTGTCCTCGTCTGGCTGATCGGCCTGACTGAACCGGTGATCACGGTGAGGGGTCTCGCGCTGTCGTGGCGCGACCTCATTCTGATCGGCGGCGGCCTGTTCCTGATCGCCAAGGCGACGCATGAAATTCATGCCGAGGTCGAGGCCCGGGAAGGGCACGGCGATGAGAAGTCAGCCCCGAACGCCTTTGCCTGGGTCATCCTGCAGGTCGTGGTCGTCGATCTCGTGTTCTCGCTCGACTCTATCATCACCGCGATCGGCATGGCGCAGGATATCGAGATCATGGTGGCCGCGGTCATCATCGCTTGCGCGGTGATGTATGTATCTTCTGGACCAGTGGCGCGCTTCGTGGCGGAATATCCGACCACAAAGATGCTGGCACTGGCCTTCCTCGTGCTGATCGGCGTCTCCCTGGTCGCCGACGGATTCAAATTCCACATCCCGCGCGGCTATATCTATTTCGCTATTCTGTTCTCGGCAGCGGTCGAGCTGTTCAATGTGCTGGCGAAGCGTAACCGCAGAAAGCGGGCCTAGTCGGGCACCGGTTGACATCACGCGGCTGTCGGTTATCGCTTGAGACCAAAGCCATTCAGGGAGATTGAACGATGACCAAGGCTGTCCGCGTCCACGAAATCGGTGGACCCGAAGTGCTCACTTATGAAGACGTGCAGGTCCCGGCACCGGCCGCGGGCGAGGTGCGCATCCGCCAGCATGCCATTGGTGTCAATTTTATCGATACGTACTTCCGCAGCGGCCTCTACAAGGCGCCGCAGCTGCCGTTCATCGCCGGTAATGAAGCCTCCGGCGAAGTCATCGAGGTTGGCCCCGGCGTCACCGGCTTTCATCCCGGCGATCGTGTGGCTTATTACTCTGCCCTCGGCAGCTATGCCACCGAACGCGTTTTTGCCGCCGAAAGGCTGGTGAAACTGCCCGATCGCATCACCCACGAGCAGGGTGCCGTACTGATGCTCAAGGGCCTCACGGTCTGGTATCTGCTGCACAAGACTTTCAAGGTCGAACCGCATCACCGCGTACTGATCCATGCTGCAGCGGGTGGCATCGGTCTGCTCGCCTGTCAGTGGGCCAAGGCCATGGGCGCGCATGTGATCGGCACCGTCGGTTCGAAGGAGAAGGGCGAGTTGGCGCTAGCCAATGGCTGCGATCACGTCATCTATTACAACGAAGAGAACTTCGTCGATCGCGTGAAGCAGATCAGCCGTAACGAACTCTGCGACGTCGTCTATGACGGTGTGGGCAAGACCACCTATCCGGGCTCGCTGTCATGCCTGAAGCCGCGCGGCATGTGGGTGTCGTTCGGCAATGCCTCCGGCCCCGTGCCGCCATTCGCGATCGCCGAACTCAACAATCACGGCTCGCTGTTTGCGACGCGCCCGAAGCTGAACGACTACGTCGCCAAGCGCTCTGAATTGCTGGAGGGCGCCGACACGCTGTTCTCGGCTGTGATAGATGGCAAGCTGCATGTGCCGATCAATCACGCCTACGCGCTGAAGGATGCGGCCAAGGCTCATATCGATCTGGAAGCGCGCAAGACGACCGGCGCGGTGATTTTGAAGGTGTGAGGTTGCTCTCTTCTCCCTCCCTCAAGCGCGGCATAGGTGCGCGCTGTGGGGAGGGTGGATCGACCGCGTAGCGGTCGAGACGGGTGGGGGGCGCCACAGGCTTCATATTCTCGCGGAGACACCCCACCCCGACCTCCGCTTCGCTCGGTCGACCCTCCCCACTGCGCTACGCTTGGGGGAGGGAAACTACTTCCGCCGGCGAGTCTCTCAGAACCCCGCCACCGTCCCGTGCAGATCATACGCATCCGCGCGTTCTATCTTGGCCGTGACGATCTCGCCGACCTTCAGCGGCCGGCGTGCGGTGATATAGACCGATCCGTCGATGTCAGGCGCGTCCGCCTTCGAGCGGCCCTTCGACACGGTCGGGCCGACCTCGTCGATGATGATCTGCTGGCGCGTGCCCACTTTACGCTTCAAGCGGCGCGCCGAGATTTTCTGCTGACGCTCCATCAACGCATTCCAGCGCTGCTGCTTGATTTCTTCAGGCACCGCATTGGCGATCGCGTTGGAGGTCGCGCCCGCCACGGACTCGTATTTGAACGCGCCGACGCGGTCGATCTGCGCTTCTTCCAGCCAGTCGAGCAGATACTGGAAATCGCTCTCGGTCTCGCCGGGGAAGCCGACGATGAAGGTCGAGCGCAATGTCAGATCGGGGCATTCCTCGCGCCACTTCTTGATGCGCGCGAGCGTCTTGTCCTGCGCGGCCGGGCGCTTCATCGCTTTCAATACTTCCGGGGCCGCGTGCTGAAACGGGATGTCGAGATAGGGCAGTACATTGCTGCCGGAATTCATCAGGCCGATGACTTCGTCGACATGCGGATACGGGTAAACATATTGCAGCCGCACCCAGGCGCCGAGTTCGCCGAGCTCTTTGGCGAGATCGTAGAACTTGGCGCGGACCTCGCGATCCTTCCACGGGCTGCTGGCATATTTAATATCGACGCCATAGGCCGAGGTGTCTTGCGACACGACGAGCAATTCCTTGACGCCGGCCTTCACCAGCTTCTCAGCCTCTAACAGCACCTCGTTGGCCGGGCGCGAGACCAGATCGCCGCGCAGCTTCGGGATGATGCAGAAGGTGCAGCGGTTGTTGCAGCCTTCGGAAATCTTCAAGTAAGCGTAGTGCCGCGGCGTCAGCTTGATGCCCTGCGGCGGCACCAGATCGATGTGCGGATTGTGCACCGGCGGCAGCGCCCGATGCACGGCATCGAGCACGCTCTCATATTGCTGCGGGCCGGTGATCGACAGCAGATTGGGATAGGCGGCTTCGATCTGCTCGGGCTCGGCGCCCATGCAGCCGGTGACGATGACCTTGCCATTCTGCGCCATGGCTTCGCCGATGGCGCCCAGCGACTCCGCCTTGGCGCTGTCGAGGAAGCCGCAGGTGTTGACGATGACGATGTCGGCACCGTCGTGCTTGCGCGCGAGTTCGTAACCTTCGGCCCGCAGGCGCGTAATGATGCGCTCGGAATCCACCAGGGCCTTGGGGCATCCCAGTGACACAAAGGAGATTTTCGGCGCGGCGGCCTGTTGCATGTTCGATCTGCCTGATTGAGAGGCAGCAGGTAGCCCCATTTGCCCATAATTACAAGGCTTTAAGCCGTGCGCGGGCGTGCTATGGGTATGCTGCATCCATGTGAGTGCCCGATGCCTGCCGACCAGTCGCCCAAAATCGTTATCGTCGACGAAAGCCCGATCCGGGCCGCGATCCTGGAGGAGGGGCTGCGGGAGGCTGGCTATGTGGACGTCCAGCATATCCGGGAGATGCACAATCTGCTGGCCCGGATTTATGCGCTGGATCCGGACGTTATCGTCATCGATCTCGAAAATCCCAGCCGTGACGTACTGGAACAAATGTTCCAGGTCTCCCGTGCGGTACGCCGGCCGGTCGCCATGTTTGTCGACCAGAGTGACGCCGAGTCGGCGCGGGCGTCGGTCGAGGCGGGGGTATCCTCATACATCGTGGATGGGCTGAAGAAGGAGCGGATCAAGCCGATCCTCGATCTCTGCATCTCCCGTTTCAATGCCTTCTCCAAACTGCAGGACGAGCTCGAGCGCACCAAGTCGGCGCTGGAGGAGCGCAAGATCATCGACCGCGCGAAGGGCATCGTGATGAAGCTCAAGGGCCTCACTGAAGACGAGGCTTACGTATTGCTGCGGTCCACGGCGATGCGTGAAAAGAAGAAAATCGGCGAGATAGCGCAGTCGATCATCACCGCAGCGGAGTTGCTGAAATGACCGATCAACCACTCCGTATCGGGTTCATCCCGCTGGTCGATGCCGCCGCGCTGATTGTCGCGGTCGACAAGGGGTTCACGAAGACCGAGGGGCTGAACGTCGAACTGGTCCGCGAAGTGTCGTGGTCGAATGTTCGCGACAAGCTGAATATCGGCCTGTTCGAAGCAGCGCATCTGCTGGCGCCCGTTGCCATCGCGTCCAGCCTCGGGCTCGGGCATGTGAAAGTGCCGATCGTGGCGTCGTTCAATCTCGGCATCAACGGCAACGCCATCACCGTTTCGCCGGCGCTACATGCGGCGCTGATGTCGGAGCTCGACGGTGACCCGACCGATCCGATGGCCACCGCGCAGGCCCTGCGCCGCGTGGTCGTCGCGCGTGCCCGCGCCGGCGCCGATCCCCTGACCTTCGGCATGACGTTTCCGTTCTCGACGCATAATTACCAGCTCCGTTTCTGGATGGCGGCCGGCGGTGTCGATCCCGATGAGGACGTTCGCCTCGTGGTGCTGCCGCCGCCTTACATGGTCGAGAGTCTCGCCAATGGTCACGTCGATGCATTCTGTGTCGGCGCGCCCTGGAATTCTGTCGCGGTCGATCTCGGCGTCGGCCATATCCTGCATTTCGTCTCCGATATCCTGCTGCGCGCTGCCGAGAAGGTGCTGGCGATGAGGCAGAACTGGGCGGAGAAGAACCCGGACACCGTGGCGGCGCTCACGCGTGCCCATGTGAAGGCCGCGGCCTTCATCGAGGCGCCGGAGAACCGCAACGAGATCGCGGCGATTCTCGCCAAGCCCCAACATATCGGCGTCTCGCCGGAGGTCCTGCTGCGAACGCTGGACGGTCGGCTGAAGATTTCGCCGGATGGCACCATGCGCGAGAGCGGGCGCTATCTGCTGGTCGGCCGCGAAGGAGCCGGGCGTCCCGATCCCGTTCAGGCCGCCTGGCTCTATGCCCAGATGGTGCGCTGGGGACAGGCCGGGGTCAGCCCGGAGGCGCTGAAGATCGCGCAGGATGTGTTCCGCCCGGATCTCTACGATGCCGCGCTCGGTATCACCGGGAGCGTTCCGACTGATGTGCCCGACGCGGTTGGCGCCTTCGCCGGGCCCCCGTTCGATCCCCGCAACATCGCTGCCCATCTCGCCGCGTTCGAAATCGCGCATATGAAGTCGTAGCGGCGGCGTCAGTTCGCCGATGTGTGGATACCGCATTCCGTTTTGGCGCGGCCGCGCCAGCGGCCGGCGCGCGGGTCCTCGCCATGCGCTGTGCGGGACGTGCAGGGCATGCAGCCGACCGACGCAAATCCTGAGGCCACGAGCGGATGCGGCGGCAGCTTCGCCGACGCGTAGATCAGTCCAATCTCGTCCGGTGTGACATTGGCGAACGGATTGAATTTCAGCTTCCCGCCATCGGTTTCAACAACGGGAATGGCCGCGCGCGACGCGCCCTGAAATCGTTTGCGGCCGTTGATCCATGCGCTGAACGGTGTCAGTGCCTGCGCCAGTGGTTCGACCTTCCTGATCCGGCAGCAGGTGTCGGGATCGGACGACCACAAATCCCCATCGCTGTCGTGAGCGGAAAGCGCATTCGCTGCGGGGCGGATCGTTCGCACGTCGCGCAGGCCCAGCGTCAGGATCAGTTGGTCGCGATAGGCGAGTGTCTCCTCGAACATCCAGCCGGTGTCGAGAAACAGCACGGGGATGGTGGGATCGACATCGGCCATCACCTTCAGCAATGCCGCGGACTCCGTGCCGAACGACGATACCAGTGCGAGTCCATCGCGGCCCGCGACCTCAAGCGCCGCGGCAATCACCTCGGCGGGCGAGGCGGATTGCAGCGCTTGATCGTATTGGACAGCACTTGCGACGGCTCCAGGCGACAACATCTCGAACTCCTCAACACATCCAGCTTGACTGGAATAAGATTCTATATATCAGTTGTTTATCGCTACTTAATAGAAAAATATTCTTTCTATTTGAGAAGCGCAGTTTAGATTTTTTGACCCCATAAATCGAGTTCCAGAGATGCACTTTCTCCGAGCATACCCGCTTCGCGAGCAACGGCGACTCTCACGGCGGTTTTGAGGACCTAAGTTCGGAAGACTCGGAGAAGGCGTATGACGTCGACCAATCTCGAACGCGTCCGACCGGACGTCGTATCGATGGACCACCTCGATCAACTGGAAGCACAGAGCATCTACATCCTGCGCGAGGGCTTCGCACGGCTGAAGAAGCTGGCCTTGCTGTGGTCGCTCGGCAAGGACTCCAACGTCATGATCTGGCTGGCGCGCAAGGCGTTCTTCGGCCACGTACCGTTCCCCGCGCTGCATGTCGATACCGGCAAGAAGTTTCCGGAGATGTACGCATTTCGCGATCATTATTCGAAGGAGTGGGGACTCGACCTCACTATCGAATATTGCCCGTCGATCGATAGCGTCGATCCGACACTGCCGCCGGCGGCGCGTTCCGCGGCGCGCAAGACCGAAGGTCTCAAACTTGCGCTGGCGAAGCATGGCTTCGACGGATTGATCGCCGGCATTCGGCGGGACGAAGAGGCGACCCGCGCCAAGGAACGTGTGTTCTCGCCGCGCGGCGTCGAGGGCGGATGGGACGTGCGCGACCAGCCACCGGAGTTCTGGGATCAGTTCAACGCATCGCCGCCGCCCGGTGCCCATCTGCGCATTCATCCGATCCTGCATTGGACCGAAGCTGACATCTGGGCCTACACGGCTCGAGAAAATATACCGATCATTCCGCTGTATCTGGCCAAAGACGGCAAGCGCTATCGCTCGTTGGGCGATGCCGACATCACGAATCCCGTCGCATCCACCGCCAGCACGATTGCCGAAATCCTGGTCGAGCTCGACGGCACTACGATTCCCGAGCGCGCCGGCCGCGCGCTCGATCATGAGACCGAAGATGCTTTCGAGCGACTGCGCGTCGCCGGCTATCTGTAGAGGTGACACATGACCAAGATCGTCAATCCGACCTCGCTTGGAATGCCCAACGGCACCACGCGCCCGCAACTGCGCATCGTCATCGTCGGCCATGTGGATCACGGCAAGTCGACGCTGGTCGGTCGCCTGCTGCACGAGACGGGCGGCCTGCCGGATGGCAAGCTGGAGATGCTGAAGGCGGTGAGCGCCCGGCGTGGCATGCCGTTCGAATGGTCGTTCCTGCTCGATGCGCTGCAAACGGAGCGTGACCAGGGCATCACCATCGACACCACACAGATCCGCTTCCGCACCAAATTGCGCGACGTCATCCTGATCGACGCGCCCGGTCACGCGGAGTTTCTGCGCAACATGATCACCGGTGCATCGCAGGCCGATGGTGCCGTGCTGATCGTCGATGCGCTGGAAGGCGTGCGCGATCAGACCCGGCGCCATGCCTATCTGTTGCATCTCCTGGGCGTGAAGCAGGTCGCCGTCGTCGTCAACAAGATGGACCGCGTCGATTTCAGCGCTCTGCGCTTCCAGGCGATCAGTGACGAAATCTCGGCGCATCTCATCGAATTGGGTGTCACGCCCGCTGCGGTGATTCCGATTTCGGCGCGGGATGGTGATGGCGTGGCCACCCATACCGATCGTATTGGCTGGTATCGCGGGCCGACCGTCGTAGGGGCGCTCGATGCGCTCACACCGGCGCTTGCGCTCGATGAACTGCCGCTGCGGCTACCGGTACAGGCGATCTACAAGTTCGACGACCGGCGCATCGTGGCCGGGCGTGTCGAGGCCGGTCATCTGGCTGTTGGCGACGACGTGGTGATCATGCCCGCCGGCAAGCGGGCAAAGATCAAGAGCGTGGAGCGATGGTCTGCGATGCCGCTGGAAGGCGAGCACGGGGCAGGGCGATCCGTCGGTATCACGCTCGACCGCGAACTGTTCGTCGAGCGCGGCGACGTGATTGCGCATGCGGGCGCGGTACCATCGTATACACGGCGACTGCGGGCACGGATCTTCTGGTTGCACGACCAGCCGCTGACAGCGGGATCGTCGATTCTGGTGCGGCTCGGCGTGCGCGAAGTGCGCGGCCGTGTGGTCGCGATCGAAAAGGCGATCGATCCCGGCGAACTGGCCAGTGTCGAGACCAAACAGATCGCCCGCAATCACGTTGGTGAAATCGAGGTTGCACTGGCGCAACCGGTCGCCGCCGATCGCTACATCGACAATCCGCGTACCGGGCGCCTTGTGATCGAGGTCGGCGGCCGGATCGCCGGTGGCGGTCTTGTTCTATCCATCGATGCAGCCCAACGCGCGGTGTCGTCGGATATCGTGCCGGTGCAGTCGGCACTGCAGCCTGAGGAACGTTCGGCACGCTATCGTCATCAAGGCGCGGTGGTGTGGTTCACGGGATTGCCGGGATCTGGCAAGTCGACCCTCGCGCGGGCGCTGGAGCACCGTCTGTTCGCCAAAGGTGGTTCGCCGATCCTGCTCGACGGCGACACGCTGCGCGCCGGACTCAATCGCGACCTTGGCTTCTCCGCCGCCGATCGCAGCGAGAATGTCCGGCGTCTGGCAGAAATGGCCGGCCATCTCGCCCGCAACGGTCATATCGCCATCGTCGCGGCTGTCTCACCTTCGCGCGGCGACCGCGCCGAGGCCCGCAGCGCGGTCGATACCGCATTTCGCGAGATCTATGTCGCGACACCGGCGGAGATATGCGAGCAGCGCGACCCCAAGGGGCACTACGCCAAGGCCCGCGCCGGCGACCTGCCGGGCTTCACCGGTATCGCCAACGACTATCAGGCGCCGGAGACGGTCGAGCTGCGGATCGACACGTCGACGGTCGATGTGGGTCGCGCGATAGATGGTATCGAGGACATGCTGCGGCAGACGCAAGTGCTCGACGATGGAGCCGCCAATCTGGCGGCGTTCGAAGCGGTGCGTGTAACGGCGTAGTGGGCCCGTGCTCCCATTTGCGCGTCGAGATCAAGGAAAGCTGGCGAGCCAGCTTTCCTCCTGCCGAGGCAACAATCCGACAGGCGCGAGCCAAGGCTGGATGGCTTGGTCGCAAGTGTTCCTCGCAACGATAGCTGCTGTTACGTGCCCGTCGTCTAATTATTGAGCGTGCGGTGCAAAATGCTGGCATGGAATCGCTGAGTTCCGCCGAGCCTTCCCTCCAATCCCTTGATTCCCCGAGGTTTTCCGCAGTCCAGGATCTGGCATGAGACTTGAATGTCTCTAAACGCCGGCGTCGCGCTGATGTGCGCCGGCCAGTCCCTGATGGATTTCCGCAGCAACGAGGCTGATCGGACCGTTCCCAGATTTCAAGCCGGCGCGATGCGCTGACCTGAACCTGAGCGGTCCTGTTCTCAATTCGCCCGTTGACGCCACGCAGGTGGCCCGCAGGAGCCTCAAGCGCATGAAAATCGAAACGCTCTCCGTCGACTTCACTGACGAACAGAAGCGCTACCTTGAGGGGTTCTCGACGGGGCTCCAGATCAACCGTGTCGGCAAGGGTCTCGGCGGCGCTGCGTCAGCCAAGGTCAATGCAGAGCCGACCGGACCGGATGCGCCGCATATCAAGGCGCAAGATCGCACCATCGCGTTGGGCAAGAAGCTGGTCGAGCAGGAGAAATGGAAGCGCGAAGAACACCCGTTCGACGCTTATCCGCGGCTGCGCGATCAGGCCGCGATTGATGCACGGCCATCGCCGGCCGACAATTTCCGCTGGCGCTATTACGGCATCTTCTATGTCGGGCCGACGCAGGACTCCTATATGTGCCGGCTTCGGATCCCCAACGGTATCATGAAGCACTGGCAGCTTGCGGGTCTTGCCGATCTCAGTGACGAGTTGTGTGGTCCGTTCTCCCATGTGACCACGCGCGCCAATCTGCAGGTGCGCGAGATTCCGCCGAAAAATGCCGTAAAGCTGATCGAGGGCATTCAGGATCTTGGTCTGTGCTCACGCGGCTCCGGGGCAGACAACATCCGCAACGTCACCGGCACGCCGACCGCTGGTATCGACCCGCAGGAATTGCTGGACACGCGACCCTATGCGCGCGAGTGGCACTATCACATTCTCAATGATCGCTCGCTCACCGGCCTGCCGCGCAAATTCAATGTCGCCTTCGACGGCGCCGGCAAGATCGCTGTGCTGGAGGACACCAACGACATCGCCTTCCAGGCAGTCGAAGTGAAAGATGGCTTCGGCGTCGCGCCCGGCGTCTGGTTCAAGCTCGGCATCGGCGGCATCACCGGCCACAAGGATTTCGCCACCGATACCGGCATCATCGTGAGACCGGAGGACTCCACCAAGGTCTCCGACGCCATCGTGCGCGTCTTCATCGATCTCGGCGATCGCACCAACCGCCTCAAGGCGCGGCTGAAATACGTGATCGACGGCATGGGCATGGAGAAGTTTCTCACTCTGGTCGAGGAGAAGTTCGGCAGGCCGTTTGCCCGCATTCCGGCGGAGGCGCTGCTGCCGCGCCCGGCCTTCGATCGCACGGCGCATATCGGCGTGCACAGACAGAAGCAGGTCGGCATGAACTGGATCGGCGTCGTGTTGCCGCTGGGCAAGGTGACGACCGATCAGATGCGGGGGCTTTCGAAGATTGCGGCTGATCTCGGCGACGGCGATATCCGCCTCACGGTGTGGCAGAACCTGCTCATCTCCGGTGTGAAAGACGCGAATGTCGCGCAGGCGACTGCGGCCATCGAAGCCCTCGGCCTTGCCATCCAGACTACCGAAATCCGCGCCGGCCTGATCGCGTGCACCGGCCGCGCCGGCTGCAAATTCGGCAATGCCGACACCAAGCAGACCGCAACGAATATCGCCGAGTGGTGCGATACCCGAGTCGAGGTCGAGACGCCGATCAACATCCATCTCACCGGCTGCCATCATTCCTGCGCGCAGCATTACATTAGCGACATCGGCATGATCGGCGCGCGCGTGGCGCTGGACGATAGCGACGACACCGTGGACGGCTTCCACATCTTCACCGGCGGCGGCTTCGGCCCACAGGCCGATGTGGGGCAGGAGGTCTATCAGAACGTGAAGTCCGAGGATGCGCCTGTCGTCGTCGGGCGTCTTCTGAAAGCGTATCTCGCCCACCGGGCGTCACCGGACGAGACATTCCTCACATTCTCGCGCCGTCACGACGCGGCTTCGTTGCGTCAGCTCGCTGATGAACAGGTGTCCGCATGAACCAGATGACGCCGCCGCCCAAACTCGAGATCATTCCTCCGTCTGCGCCGTTCTCGGAAGCGCAACGCTCCTGGCTGAACGGCTTCTTCGCCGGCTTGCTATCCGATGCGCCGGCGACGCCGCTCTCTGCGGAGCAGGGCGCCGCGATTATGGAAGAGGACGACGGTGCGCCGTGGCATGACCAGACCATGCCGATCGCCGATCGCATGAAGCTCGCCGAAGGCAAACCGGTTCGTCGCAAGATGATGGCGGCGATGGCGCAGCAGGATTGCGGCCAGTGCGGCTATAACTGCAACGACTATTCCGACGCGATTGCCTCGAAAGCCGAGGCGCGGCTGAACCTCTGCGTGCCCGGCGGCAAGGAAACCGCGCGGATGCTGAAGTCGCTCTATGAAGAGCTCGACAAGGCACCGGCGGGTGCTGCGCCGGCGGCGACAGCGACGCCTGCTGCTGCGGGGCCGGTCGAAGTTGCTGCGCCGGATCCGTCGACACTCGGCCGCTCGCGCGACAACCCCGCACCCGCCGTGTTTCTCGGCCGCCGCCTGCTTAATGGCAAAGGCTCCGAGAAAGAGACCTGGCATATCGATTTCGATTTGTCGGGTTGTGGCCTCGATTACGTCGTCGGCGACAGTTTCGGCATCTTTGCGTCGAACGATCTCGGTCATGTCGACCAGATCATCGCGCTGCTTGGCGCGTCGCATACGATAGAGGTGCGTGGCAAGACGCTGCGTGAGGTGCTGCAATACGATGTCTCGCTGGCCCCGGCACCGGACTCGCTGTTCGAGCTGATGTCCTATCTTACCGGCGGGACGCAGCGCGCGAAGGCACGCGCATTGGCGCAGGGCGAGGACCCCGATGGCGATGCCGCGACGCTCGACGTGATGGCGGCGCTGCAGAAATTTTCCAACGTGCGTCCGCATCCAGAAGCTTTCATTGAGGCGCTGGAGTCACTGCAGCCGCGCCTTTACTCGATCTCGTCATCGCACAATGCGACGCCGGGCCGGCTGTCGCTCACCGTCGATATCGTTCGCTACATGGTTGGCAAGCGCAAGCGCCATGGTCTGGCGTCGAGCTTCCTCGCCGATCGCATCCAGCCCGGCGACGAGCTCAAGGTGTATGTCCAGAAGGCCCACGGTTTCGCGCTGCCGGAAAATCCGGAGACGCCGATCATCATGGTCGGGCCGGGCACCGGCATCGCGCCATTCAGGGCGTTCCTGCACGACCGCAAGGCGACCAGGGCGCCGGGCAAGAACTGGTTGTTCTTCGGCCACCAGCGCAGCGCCTCGGATTTCTTCTATGCCGACGAACTCAATGGCATGAAGACCGAAGGCTTTCTCACACGGTTATCGCTGGCCTGGTCGCGTGACGCGGGCGAGAAATTCTACGTGCAGGATCGCATGCGCGAGGTCGGCCGCGACGTCTGGACCTGGCTCGCCGAAGGCGCCCATGTCTATGTCTGTGGTGATGCCAAGCGCATGGCCAAGGATGTGGAGCGGGCTCTGGTCGATATCGCTGCCCAGCATGGCGCGCGCTCGACTGATGAAGCGGTGATGTTCGTCAGTGAGCTGAAGAAGAAGGGGCGCTTTCAGCTCGACGTATATTGAGGCGAAGGGGGCGTAACGCCCCCATGTCGTCCGGCGAAGATGGACGACGGCGCCCGGAAATGACAGTGCTGCTGAAATGCGAATGCGTAGAATAGTTGTACGCCGCTAAGTCCCTTCCTCTCTCAGAGCCGATTGCATTGGAGATAATCTCTCCATCCTGCGTGACATTCAAAATTCCATTTTATTGACCGAAGCCACCGCGCTGCGCATCCTCGTACCATCGAAATCACACGGGCGGGAGTCGTCGGGCTCTCACGGCTGAACTTCCACTCAACACATTGACCATCGCATCAGCGCGAGCCGCAAACCATACGTTGCGGCTATGGGCAGCGCTGTGCCGATCGCAAGGAGACCAGATGTCGAATGATGATCACAACCGCAAGCCGCTGATGAATCGCCGGTCGCTGCTGCGCGGCGGCGCTGCAGCCGCATTCGCCGCGCCGCTTGGCGTATGGGGCGCGCAGGCGTTTCCGTTCCGGCAGGCATCTCCGATTGATTTCTCGGAGTTTCCGATCTGCAGGACTGCATCGGAGGCGCATGCACTCACCGGCGTACCGCGCAAATTGAAACTCTCCTGGAATGCCGGCGCGGTCTGCCTCGCGCCGCTACCGGTCGCCATCGATCATGGCTTCTTCCAGAAGCAAAATCTTGACGTCGAGCTTGTCAACTACAGTGGCTCGACGGACCAGCTTCTGGAAGCCATCGCCACCGGAAAATCCGATGCGGGCCTAGGTATGGCGCTGCGCTGGTTGAAGCCGCTGGAGCAGGGTTTTGACGTCAAGATCGTCGCCGGCACCCATGGCGGCTGCCTGCGCGCGCTGGCACCGGCAAAATCCGAGGTGAAGAGCGTTGCGGATTTCAAGGGCAAGACCATCGCCGTCGGCGATATGGCCGGGCCCGACAAGAACTTCTTCTCGATCCAGCTCGCCAAGGCCGGACTCAATCCGGACAAGGACGTCGAGTGGCGGCAATATCCCGGCAATCTGGTGCGGCTCGCAGTGGAGAAGGGCGAAGCACAGATCGGGCTCGCCTCCGATCCGCTGGCCTATCTCTGGCTTAAGGATGGGGAGCTGAAGGAAGTCGGCTCCAATCTCGATGGTCCCTACAAGGATATCAGCTGCTGTATCGTCGGTGTGCGCGGCAGCCTGCTGCGCGACGATCCACTGGTCGCACGCGGCCTGACGCAGGCATTGCTCGACGCTGCGATGTTCGCATCGCAGAATCCGGAGAAGGCTGCGAAGTCGTTCCAGCCCTATGCGCCGAAGAACGCGACCATCGAGGATCTGCTGGGCATGATGAAGTATCACACCCATCACCATCATCCCGTGGGCGATGCGCTGAAGCGCGAGCTGAAATCCTACGCCGACGATCTCAAGACGGTCTCGGTGTTCAAACCGTCAACCGACACCACCAAATTCGCGGAGCGCATCTATGCCGACGTATTCCGCGTCTGAGATCGCATCGCTTGGCGGTGACCGCGAGACCGCACTCATTGCTGGCGATGGCGGACTTCACTTCGTCAATAAGCTTCGTTTCAGCATCACCGGGATCGGGGCAGGGCTTGCATGGCTGGCTTTCGGCCTGTCGTGCATGCGATGGCCGGATATCGGCGACTGGCCACGCACTGAAGCCGTGGCCTATACAGCATTCGCGATTGCTGGCGGCATCGCGATTGCGACCACAGCGCAGGCAGCGCTCGGCAAGTTCGGCGATGGCGTGCAGCGACGCGCGCCCTGGCTGTTTGCCTTGGGAGCGTTCCTGACGCTGTGGGAGCTTGCGACGGCGAAGTTCGGCTGGCTGCCATTGCCGTTCTTCCCGCCACCGCAGTCCATCGTCGAGGTCTATACCGACGATCTGCCGAAGCTGCTGGACAGCGCCTTCGCCTCGGTGAAGCTGCAGCTCGGTGGCTATTTCATCGGCGCCGCCGTGGGTTTCCTCACCGGCGTCTCCATCGGCTGGTCGCGGCTCGCCGGCTATTGGGTGCATCCGATCCTGCGCTTCATCGGACCGTTGCCGGCGACGGCCTGGCTGCCGATTGCGTTCTTCACGTTCCCTTCGGCCTGGAGCGCCAGCACGTTCCTGATCGCGCTGGCCACCGGTTTTCCGGTGACGGTGCTGACCTGGTCGGGCGTGGCCAGCGTCAGCACCGCCTATTACGACGTCGCCCGAACGCTCGGCGCCAAGCCGTCGTTTCTGGTGACCAAGGTCGCAATCCCCGCAGCCTTGCCGCATGTGTTCGTCGGCCTGTTCATGGGGCTCGGCGCGTCTTTTGCCGTGCTCGTGGTCGCCGAGATGATCGGTGTGAAGGCCGGGCTTGGGTTCTATCTGCAATGGGCGCAGGGCTGGGCGTCCTACAACAACATGTATGCGGCCCTGATCGTGATGTCGTTGCTGTGCTCGGGCGCGATCACGCTGCTGTTCAAGGTGCGCGACCGCCTGCTGGTCTGGCAGAAGGGTGTCGTCAAATGGTAGCGCTCGCGACAGCTTTCAAACCAGCGGCGACCGGCGCGTCGCTGGAGGTCAAAGACGTAAGCCATGCCTTCGACATCGATGGCAACGTGCTGCCGGTGCTCGACAATGTCAGCATATCCGTCGCACCCGGCGAGTTTGTCGCGCTGCTCGGCCCCTCCGGCTGCGGCAAGTCTACACTGCTAAGGCTGGTGGCGGGTCTGGAGCCGCCGCGTGCTGGCGCGCTGGAAGAGGACGGCGTCGCCATCACCGGACCTTATCCGTCGCGTGTTGTGGTGTTTCAGGATCCGACGCTGTTTCCGTGGCGAACTGTCTGGGACAATGTTGCGCTCGGGCTGGAGGCGCAGGGCGTGCTGAAGACGCAGCGTCATCGCGTCGATGCGGCCATTGATCTCGTTGGTCTCGGCGCATTCAAGAAGGCCTATCCGCATCAGCTCTCGGGCGGCATGGCGCAGCGTGTCGCGCTGGCGCGCGCGCTGGTCAATGATCCGCGCATCCTTGTGCTCGATGAGCCGCTCGGCAAACTGGATTCGCTGACACGCATCACTATGCAAGCCGAGCTGGTGTCGCTCTGGCAACGCAACGGTTTCACGGCACTGCTGGTGACCCATGACGTGGAGGAGGCGCTGTTTCTCGCCAATCGCGTCATCGTGTTCAGCGACCGGCCGGCACGGGTGACGGCGGACATTACCGTTGACCGGCCCTATCCGCGCCATCGCGGCGATCCGCATCTGGCCGAGCTGCGACGGCAGATCCTGGGGCTACTCGGGCTGGATGCGACGTGGTGAGCTCCTCCCGAATATGGTCCGTTGCGGGTGAGGGTGCGCTCCACCGATAGCTGTATACGAGGCATGGATATTGCCTTCCTTTTGGGCTGACACACAGTTCAGCCCAAGGGAACGACATGTACAGCACCAACCGACGCGATTTCATCCGCCTGACGGCTATTGCCGCGGCGCTGTCCACGACCAGCATCAAGGCTTTCGCTGCCGACCGCCTGGTCAAGATCGGAACGTTGAAGCTCATTCACGGCGTTACGCCGTATTTCTACGAGAAATTCGCGCCGGATGGCGTCAAGTTCGAGGTGATTCCGTTCGAGACTCCGACGGACGGCAAGAATGCTGTCGTGACGGGTACAGTCGATTTCGGCATCTTCGGTTTTGCTGCGGCGACGCTCGGCGGCGCCAATGGCGAGCCAGTCGTCGTCATCGCATCTGCCTGCAATCGCGGCATGGCAGTCGTCGCCAAGAAGGATTCCGGGATCAACACGATCAAGGACCTGAAAGGCAAGAAGGTCGCCATCCTGCCGGGCTCGACCCAGGAAGTGGTGATCCTCGACCGGCTCTCAGCCGAAGGCATGACCGTGAAGGACGTCGAGGCTGTCAGGTTGTCGTTCAGCGACATGGCACCGGCGCTGGCCCGCGGCGATATCGACGCCTATGTGGGCGCCGAGCCCGGCCCGGGCATCAGCCTTGCCAATGGCGTCGGCCAGATCGTTGAATATCCCTATACGACGCCGACCGGTTCGCTGAACATGGTGCTGGCCACACGCCGCGAACTGATCGAAAAAGACCCGGAACTGATCAAGGCGCTGCTCAAGACCCACCGCCTTGCCAGCGAATACGCGATGAAGGACCGCGAGGCCTTTATCGCCATCGCGATGCAGAAGCTCGGCCAGCAGAAGCCGTCGATCGAGAAGGCGGCACCCAATGTGGAGTTGACCTGGAATATCGATGACCAGTTCTTGAAGCAGGCGGAATATTACGGCGGCCAGATGCTGTCCAAGAAGCAGATCCGGCAGTTGCCGGACTACAAGACCTTCATCGATGCGAGTTTCGTGAAGGCGCTGGCGGCTACGTGAGCGCGTCGTGAGCCTGCAAAGCACGATGGACGATACATCCAACAGGGTCCAGCTTGTGCCGGCAGCGGAGACCCCGGTGCCGGCGGTCGGAAAGCGCGGGCAGGGCATGCAGCGGGCGCGCGCGGTCGTGCTCGCGCTGATCGTGCCGGTCTGCCTGATGGTGATTTGGGACGTCATGGTGCGCTGGACCGGCACGCGACTGGTGCCGTCGCCCTATGGCGTCGCCGTGATGATGTGGGATTTCGCTTTCGGCGGAATCTATGACGACGCCTACAGCGCAAGCCTGCCGATCCATTTCTGGAAGAGCGTGCAGCGTGTCTATGGCGGCTTTCTCTGTGCGGCGACGATCGGCATTCCGCTCGGCCTGATGATCGGGCGCATGCCGTTGCTGCGCAAATTGCTTGATCCAACGCTGTCGCTCTTGCGGCCCATTCCGGTGACGGCATGGCTGCCGCTGTCGATGATCTTCTTCGGTCTCGGCCCGCGCGCAGCAATCTTCCTGGTGTTTCTGGGCGCGTTCTTTCCGATCCTGCTCAACACCGTGTTCGGGGTGCGATCCGTCGATATCAGGCTGTTCGAGGCAGCAGAGATGCTCGGTTGCAGTGGTGCGCAGCAATTTCGCTCGGTCGTCTTACCGGCAGCGTTGCCAAGCATCTTCAACGGGCTTCGTCTCGGCGCGGGATTCGCATGGATCCTCATCGTGGTAGGCGAGATGACCGGCGTGCCGGAAGGGCTCGGCGCCGTGATCATGGATGGACGCACGCTGTCGCGCACCGATCTCGTGATCACCGGCATGATCATCATCGGCGTCACCGGCTTCGTGTCGGATCGCATCCTGCTGATGCTCAGCAACTACTTCCTTCGGTGGAGCCCGCAGCACCATGCTTGATCAGCCCACCAAAGTAGCGCCGCCGATTCTCGAAGTTAGCGGCGTGCAGAAGTTTTACCACGCCTCCAATGGCCCCATCGAAGCATTGCGCGGCGTCAATCTCACCATCCGCAAGGGCGAATTCGTTTGCCTGCTCGGCGCGTCCGGCTGCGGCAAATCCACATTGCTGCGTATCGTCGCCGGCTTCGAGACGGCGACGCAGGGGTCCGTGACCATGTACGGCTTTCCGGTCGATAGACCGGGCCCGGATCGCGGCATGGTGTTTCAGGATTACGCGTTGTTTCCGTGGCTGACCGTGCGCGACAATATCGGCTTTGGCCCGAAACATCGCCGCGTCGCGAGCAAGGTCGTGAGCGAACTCACCGACAAGTTCATGGCCATGGTTGGATTGACCGCCTTTGCCGATCGCTATCCGCACCAGCTGTCCGGCGGCATGAAGCAACGCGTCGCCATCGCGCGGGTGCTGAGCAATGACACCGATGTGCTGCTGATGGACGAGCCATTCGGTGCGCTCGATGCGCTGACGCGCAGCAAGTTGCAGGAGGAGCTCGTCGAGATCTGGCGTACGACGGGACTCACGGTGATCTTCGTGACCCATTCGGTCGAGGAAGCGGTGATGCTGGCGGATCGTGTCATCGTGATGTCGGCCGGACCGGGCCGGATCGATTGCGAGATCGAGGTCGATCTGCCGCGCCCCCGCGATGTGGCGTCTCCGGAGTTCAACGCGTTGCGGCGTGAGGTGACGCAGAAGCTCACGAGCCATATCGCAGGCAGTCGCGCCATTGCGGCAGATTCCTGAATCGGGCTTCAAAAACACGCGAATAAAATTCTCGCCTGCGGTCGCGGGGGAGAATTTTCAACTGTGGGTCTAAGGCCCATCAGTCCCGCTGTCGTTATTTCCCGGTACCGCTTGTAACGCCTGCCGAACGGCATTCTCTAGGGTCAGAGAAGCCGAAAGCAATACGATATGGACGCGGTTCCCAGCATTATTGACAGAGTTAATTTGCTCGTTCCGGGCTTTGCGGAACGTGCGCCAACGCATGATCGTGCGGCAAGTTTTCCATTCGAGAATTTTCAAGAATTGTCGGAAGCGGGACTGCTGGCGCTGCCGGTGCCAAAGGCCCTGGGCGGCGCGGGCGCCGGGGTGCGCGAGGCTGCGCACGTTGTGAACGCGGTCGGCAAGGCCGATGCCGCGACCGCGCTCGTATTGGCGATGCATTACATCCACCATCTGGTCATCACGCGGAGCGGCAACTGGCCTGCGCATCTGGCGCAGCGCGTGTCGCGGGATGCCGTGAATGGTCCGGCACTGATCAACGCGTTACGCGTCGAGCCCGATCAGGGATCGCCATCCCGTGGCGGTTTGCCTCAAACCATCGCGAAGCGCACGACCGAAGGCTGGCGCATTACCGGCCGCAAGATCTATTCGACCGGTGCGCCGATCCTCAAATGGTACACTGTATGGGCCAAGACGGACGAGCCCGACGTGCGGGTCGGCGTGTTTCTGGTACCGGCGAGTCTGCCGGGCACGAAGATGATCGAGACCTGGGATCACCTCGGCCTGCGCGCCAGCGGCAGCCAAGATGTCGTGTTCGACGACGTGCTCATCCCGCTTGACCACGAGGTGGATCTACGCCGTCCCAGCGAGTGGGGCGCGCCGGATTTGTCTCAGGCGACCATCCAGGCGGTGCTCGTAGGTGCCGTCTATGACGGCGTTGCGCGGGCGGCGCGGGACTGGCTGATCGACTTCTTGAAGACCCGCACGCCGTCGAGCCTCGGCGCCCCGCTGGCGACGCTGCCGCGGACGCAGGAAATCGTGGGCGGCATCGAGGCCAAGCTCGCGGTCAATGCACGGCTGCTCGATACATTCGCACGAGACATCGACGACGGTGTCGCGCTGACACCTGTCGAGGCGAATATCCTCAAACTGACGGTTACCAATAATGCCGTGGCTGTCGTCGAAGACGCGCTGTCGCTGACCAGCAATCACGGACTGACTCGCGCCAATCCGCTGGAGCGGCATTATCGCGACGTGCTGTGTGGCCGCGTGCACACGCCGCAGGACGACAGCACCAAGATTTCCGCCGGACGCATCGCGCTCGGCATCTGAACAACAGCAGGAAGTGGAGAGAACCATGTCCGTCGAATTCATCGGCTTCATCACCAACAACGACGCATCTGAAACCCGCGTCCGCTCCGGTCCGATCCTTGATCCCGCCTATATCGAGACCGTCGCGAAGGCGCATGAACTTGCCGGCTTCGATCGCGCGCTGCTCGCCTTCCATTCGACCTCGCCGGACGGCCTGCAGGTCGCCCAGCATGCGCTCGGCGTGACCGAGAAGCTGAAGGTGATGATCGCGCAGCGTCCAGGTTTCACCGCGCCGACTGTGCTGGCGCGCCAGCTCGCCACCATCGAGAATTTCCACAACGGCCGCGTCTCGCTGCATGTCATCACCGGCGGCAATGCCAAGGAGCTGCGGCAGGACGGCAATACACTCGACGACAAGGACGAGCGTTACGCCCGCACCAGCGAATGGCTCGATATCATCAAGCAGGAATGGACCAGCGAGAAGCCATTCGACTATGCCGGCAAGTACTATCAGGTCGAGGGCGGCTTTTCACAGGTGAAGCCGACCCTGCCGATCCACGTGTTCGTCGGCGGCGCGTCGGACGCAGCCATCGACGTGTCGGGCAAGCATGCTGACACCTTCGCACTGTGGGGTGAATCCTATGCGCAGGTGCGCGACGTCACCGGCCGCGTACGTGCTGCCGCCGCGAAATACGGTCGGCCGGCGCCGCGCTTCAGCCTGTCGGTGCGCCCGATCATCGCCGACACCGAGGAGAAAGCCTGGGCCAAGGCCGATGACATTCTCGCCCGTGCCACCGTGCTGCAGGACAAGACCGGTTATCGCAAACCGGCCGATGGCCATGCCACTGCCGGCGCAAAGCGCCTGCTGGCGCTGGCCGAGCAGGGTACCCGCATCGACAAGCGGCTGTGGACGGAAATGGCGGCGCTCACCGGCGCGAACAGCAACACCACTGCGCTGGTCGGAACGCCCGAACAGGTCGCCGAGGTGTTCGCCGACTACTACGATCTCGGCGTCAGCCACTTCCTGATCCGCGGCTTCGATCCCCTGATCGACGCCATCGATTATGGCCGCGAACTGATCCCACGCACCCGAGAACTGATCGCGGCGCGTGACGCCGCCAAGGGAGTTGTCGCAGCATGAAACGGATTTTACTTGCTACCAGTTTGATCCTAGCGACCTTCGCGACCTCTGCGCATGCCGAGACCACGCTGATCGTTGGCGACCAGAAGGGTAATTCGCGCGCCGTGATGGAAGCATCCGGCGTGCTCAAGGATGTGCCCTATAAGATCGAGTGGAAAGAATTTCCGGCGGCCGCGCCTCTGCTGGAAGCGCTCGGCGCCGGGGCGATCGAGACGGGTCTGGTCGGCGACGCGCCGTTTACGTTTGCCGCCGCCGCCAACGTGCCGGTGAAAGCGATCGGCGCGATCCGGCAGACGCAGGAAGGTCTCGCGATCCTCGTTCCCAAGGATTCCGCTCTCAAGAGCTTCGCTGATTTGAAAGGCAAGAAGATCGCCACCGGCCGCGGTTCGATCGGCCATCAGCTCATTCTCGCTGCGCTCGAAAAGAATGGCTGGACGGCGAATGACGTGCAGATCGTGTTCCTCGCACCATCGGACGCCAAGGTCGCCTATACCCGCGGCTCTGTGGACGCATGGTCGACCTGGGAGCCATATGTGAGCCAGGAGGAAGTGCTGTTCGGCTCGACGCGCATCCTGACAGCGGAAGGCCTGTCCGCGGGCCTCAGCCTGCAGGTGGCAACGCCGGACGCGATCAACACCAAGCGGCCTGAACTCGAAGATTATCTGAAGCGTCTCACGGCAGCGCGCATCTGGGCCTTGAGCAATCAGCAGAGTTATGCCGACACCTGGGGCAAGCTGATGCGGATCCCGACCGAAGTGCCGCTGCACTGGCTGCAGCGCGCCAAGATCAAGATCGCACCGATTGATGACAGCGTCGTCGCCGACGA
The DNA here is from genome assembly GCF_008329525.1 of Tardiphaga sp. P9-11. GTDB lineage: Bacteria > Pseudomonadota > Alphaproteobacteria > Rhizobiales > Xanthobacteraceae > Tardiphaga. Next base: position 65,893 of record NZ_NPKQ01000012.1, read on the forward strand.
GCAGAAGACCATCGATCTCTATGAGCGCAACGGGTTGATCAAGCAAAAGCTCGACGCCAACGCGATCATGGATCGGTCGTTCAATGATGCGATCGGGAAGGCGGCGGGGCTGTAGGCAGGCCGGTCATTCCGGGGCGCAGCCGGCGCTAGCCGGATGCGAACCCGGAATCCCGGAGTGTTCGGCGCTGTCACGGAACCCAATGTAGAGATTCGGGGTTCGGCCCCGTTGCCTCCGGCACCGGTTCCGCCCCGGAATGACGGCGAAATACACATCCGTAAATCCACGTATTCCCGCTCTCCCTCCGTCGGCCCACCATCGCCCGGCAACGGAGACCAGCGCGATGCATCACGGCGATATTTCATCCAGCAAGGACGCGGTCGGCGTCGCCGTCGTGAATTACAAGATGCCGCGGCTTCACACGAAGGCCGAGGTGCTGGCCAATGCGCAGAAGATCGCCGACATGATCGTCGGCATGAAGATCGGTCTGCCCGGCATGGATCTGGTGGTGTTCCCGGAATATTCGACCCAGGGCATCATGTACGACTCCAAGGAAATGTACGAAACCGCCTCGATCGTACCCGGCGAGGAAACCGAGATTTTCGCGGAGGCCTGCCGCAAGGCCAAGGTCTGGGGTGTGTTCTCATTGACCGGCGAGCGGCACGAGCAGCATCCGCACAAGGCGCCATACAACACGTTGATCCTGATGAACGACAAGGGCGAGATCGTTCAGAAATATCGCAAGATCATGCCGTGGGTGCCCATCGAAGGCTGGTACCCCGGCAATTGCACTTATGTTTCCGAGGGGCCAAAGGGCCTGAAAATTTCGCTGATCATCTGTGACGACGGCAACTATCCCGAAATCTGGCGCGACTGCGCCATGAAGGGCGCCGAACTGATCGTGCGCTGTCAGGGTTACATGTATCCCGCCAAGGATCAGCAGGTGCTGATGGCCAAGGCGATGGCCTGGGCCAACAACACCTATGTCGCCGTCGCCAACGCGTCAGGCTTCGACGGCGTCTATTCGTATTTCGGCCATTCGGCGATTATCGGCTTCGATGGCCGCACACTCGGCGAATGCGGCGAGGAAGATTACGGCATTCAATATGCGGCACTGTCGAAATCATTGATCCGCGACGCGCGGCGTACCGGGCAGTCGGAGAACCATCTCTTCAAACTGCTGCATCGCGGCTATACCGGCACGATCAATTCTGGTGAAAGCAACAAGGGCGTCGCAGCCTGTCCGTTCGATTTCTATGCGAACTGGGTCAACAATCCCGACAAGGCGCGCGAGAATGTCGAGGCCTTCACGCGCACGACTGTGGGCGTCGAGGAGTGCCCGATTGAGGGATTACCGCATGAAGGGATGTTGAACGACAGGTAGCCTCAGCCTCGTCATTCCGGGGCGGCCGCACATCTTGCGCGGGCGAACCCGGAATCTCCCGATGAGTCCGCCTGTTCGCCGCCCGGAATTGCGAAGTGATGAACACATCGGGATTCCGGGTTCGCGTGCGAAGATGCACGCGCCCCAGAATGACAAGGGGTTAAAGCACCGTCTTGAACGGCGCCACGTCGATGCCCGCCTCTTTCAATCCATCGCGCACATGGCGGCCGAGCTCCACGGCTCCCGGCGTATCGCCGTGGATGCAGACCGTGTCCATCTTCATCTTGATCACCTTGCCGGTGATCGAGATGACTTCGCCGGTTTGTGCCATCTTCACCACACGATCAGCAACCATCACCGGATCATGCAGCACCGCGCCGGGCTTCTTGCGCGAGACGAGATTGCCGTTGTCCTCATAGGCGCGATCGGCGAACACTTCATGTGCCAACGGGAGTCCGGCGGCTTCGCCTGCGGTCACGAGCTTGGAATTCGCCAGCACCACGAAGGTCAGGTTACGGTCCACTGCCTTGATCCCGGCGGCGATGGCGCGGGCGGTCATGTCATCCTCGCAGGCCACATTGGAGATCGCGCCGTGCGCCTTCACATGGGTGACCTTGTAGCCTTCCATGGCGGCGATCGCCTGCAAGGCGCCGATCTGGTAGGCGATCAGGTTCTCGATCTCCAGCGCGGTGAGGCCGACGATGGGGCGGCGGCCGAAACCGTGCAGGTCGCGATAGCCGGGATGCGCGCCGATCTTGACGTTGCGCGCCTTGGCGAGCTGTACGGTCTTGCGCATCACGTCGGCGTCGCCGGCGTGATAGCCGCAGGCGATGTTCACCGAACTTGCGAGTTCGATCATCGCGGCGTCGTTGCCCATCTCCCACATGCCGAAGCTTTCGCCGAGGTCGCAGTTCAGATCGATGGTCGCCATGGTCGTGCTCTTTCGTAAGTAGGGTTCGAAATCAGTCTTGCGCGTCTGCCGGCTGCGGCGCCTGCCACGTATTGTCATCGGTTGCACTGACGGCGACACCAGCGACATTGGCCGAAAGCAGCGCCTTGATGTCCAGCATCAGGATGTTGGAATCATGGACACGGCCGGGCAGGCTCTGCAGCAGCTCGGCGAAGGCGCGATATTCGGCCTGCGCCTCGGCCATGGAGATCGCCTTGAAGCGGAAAGCGCGGCCCGGCTGGGTCTGGCCGAACCGGCCGAGATCTGTCGAGATCACGGTCGCGATCTTTGGATAGCCGCCGGACGTACCACGGTCGGGCATCAGCACGATGGGCTGGCCGTTGCCGGGTACCTGGATCGAGCCGTTCACGGTGCCATCGGAAACGATGTTATGCCCGTGCAGATGTTTGATCACGGGACCTTCGAGGCGATAGCCCATGCGGTCGCTGGTCGCCGAAATCTTCCAGTCGCTGCTGAGGAACAGATCCTTGGCGTCGCCGAATTCGTCGTCCTGCGGCCCAAGTACCACGCGGATCGGACCTTCGACCGGCGCGGGCAGGTCGATGCGCTTCTCGTTGGCGCTGCTGGCCGTCGCCACCGGCAATTCGTCGCCGACTTGCAACGGACGCGGATAGGGACTGCCGAGACCGGCGCGGGCGTTCACGGCCAGGCTGCCGAACATTGGCTCGCCGCGGATCCCGCCCTCGATGGCGAGATAGCCGAAGGTGCCGGCGCGGGCGACGCCGAGATTGAGGCTCTCGCCGTCGGCCAGCGTGACGGATGTATTGACGTTGAAGGGGGTGCCCGCGATATCGGCCGGCCGTGTCGCGCCAGTGAGCGAGATCCGAACGGCGCCGCCTTTGGCGGTGAAGACCGAGTTAAGCGGGCCGAGCTCAATGGTCGCGGCAAACAGCGTGTTGCCGAGCAGGGCATTGGCGGCGGCCATCGCCAGTCGATCGACGGCGCCCGATGGTACCAGGCCATAGCGCTGTGCGCCGAACCGGCCGACATCCTGCACTGACGTGCCGGGGCTCACAGAAGTGACGATGAGCTTGCTCATGATGCGATCAGCTCCGCAACGAATGCACCGGCCTCGGCAGCGCGATCCTGTTCGGCAAAGGTCTTCTCATCGACAGCCGCGAAGGTGATGGCGTCGCCGGGTTCAAGCAGGAAGATGGGATCGCGGCCGAGCTGATAGGTGCGCACGGCGGTCCGCCCGAGCAGATGCCATCCGCTCGGGCCTGCGAGGCATTGCACGCCGGTCTGGATGCCGCCGATGGAGATCGTGCCGGGCGGTGTCAGCAACCGGGGATTCTGCCGGCGTGACATCTGCATCGAACCCGGCAGCCCGCTGAGATAGGACCAGCCCGGCGTGAAGCCGATCATCGCCACCTTGTAGTCGCCGCCCACATGGCGCGCGACCACTTCGTCCGGCGTGATGTTGAGCGCCTTGGCGACGTCTTCGAGATCGATGCCATTCTCGCCGCCATAGGCGACGGGGATGCGCCAGCGTCGTGCTGCCTTGGCCTCGGGTAGCGGCTGCAGCGCCAGTTCGGTCAGTTTCTCGCCTAGCGCATCGAAGCCAAGCTGTAAGGGATCGTAATGCACCAGCAAGGAGCGATAGGTCGGCACGGTTTCGGTGACGGCAGCAAGGCCGGCCGACGCGACGAGTTTGTCGAGCGCCAGCACCCGACGGTTGGCTTCCTCGTCGATGGTGCGGCTGAATTCGACGGTGATGGCAGCATCGCCACTGGGGAGGATGCGGGGCGGGGAGAGAGCTGCGACCATGGCCTCACAACGTCAGTATTGGACGATCATGCATAGCGCGTTTTACCAGCGAGTGGAATTCGCAATCTGAAAATAGCCGTGCATCTTCAATAAATTAATACGCATGTTGGCGATAAGCCGTATTGATCGCAGAGGTTTCACCACATTGTATGGCGCTTTGAAACAGCAGCCCTTGACGCGCTGGCATTCCACCGCAAGATGCGCCGCCGTAAGTCCAACGTCCTGCATCCTCTGACCTGAAGAGCCCAGCGTATGTCCCTGACACCCGAAGCCATTGCCACCCTGTCGAAGGTCACCACCGCGACCATCACTACCGTTCTCCTGAAGAAGGGCCTGCGCAATGTCTGGCTGCGCGGCGCCAAGCCGCTGCGTCCTGGTCAGCCCCGTCTCGTCGGTCCGGCCTTCACGCTCCGTTTTGTGCCGGCGCGCGAGGATCTCGCCACCCCGGAATCGTGGTCGTCGCCGATCTCGACCCGCACCGCCATCGAAGCCATGCCGGAAGGCTGCATCGCCGTGGTCGACGCCATGGGCATCACCGACGCCGGTATCTTCGGTGACATCCTCTGCGCCCGCATGCAAAAGCGCGGCGTCGCTGCGCTGATCACCGATGGCGTGGTGCGCGACATTGAGGGCGTGCTCGGCACCAATCTGCCAGTCTGGTGCGACGGCTATGCCGCTCCGCCGTCGGTCGCTGGCCTGACCTTTGTCGGCTGGGGTGAACCGATCGGCTGCGGCGGCGTTGCCATCTTCCCGGACGATGTCATCGTTGCCGACCAGGACGGCGCTGTCGTGATCCCGAAGGCCTTCCTCGATCTCATCCTCGCCGAAGGCGCCGAACAGGAGCGCATGGAAGCGTGGATCGTCAACGAGGTGAATAACGGCGCCACGCTACCCGGCCTGTATCCGATGAATGCCGAGACCAAGGCGCGCTACGCCGCGTCGAAGAAGTAACGTACATAACAACAGCGAGACCGTGCCATGAAGCTTTTCCCCGCAGGTTCGCGCCCGACCAACAGGGCGCCAGAGGAATACTTCACGGGCACGGTCTGGCAGGACCCGGTGATTGTCGCCGAAGCGCCAGCGAGGCTGGTTACCTTCCGCGTCAGCTTCGAGCCCGGCGCACGCACTGCCTGGCACACCCATCCGTTCGGGCAGACGCTCTATGTCATCGCAGGCGTCGGGCGCTTCCAGACCGAGGGCGAGCCAGTCGTCGAGATCAAGCCGGGCGACACCGTCTGGATTCCGCCGGGCGAGAAGCACTGGCACGGCGCGGCGCCGACCACCGGCATGATCCATATCGCCATGCAGGAAGCGCTCGACGGCAAGACTGCGGACTGGATGGAAAAGGTCAGCGACGAACAATATGCGAAGCCGGTCGGCTAGGACGGCCAGGCATTGCCGGGTACGAGGACGAACGCTGGGTTCAAAAGTCTAGCGGCGCATTGTCCACCACCTCTTTCATCACGAAAAAGGTTCGGGTCTGACGGACGCCGGGCAGCGCGATGAGCTGCGTGCCGTGGATGCGATTGAAATCGGCCATGTCGCCGACGCGGATTTTTAGGAAATAGTCGAAGTCGCCGGCGACCAGGTGGCAATCGAGAACAAATTTCAGTTTGGCCACCGCCTTTTCAAACACTGCAAAGCTTTCCGGCGTCGAGCGATCGAGCACGACACCAACCATGACCAGCGCGCCGCGGTTGACCTTCTCGGGCGCAATGATGGCGCGTGTATTCCTGATATAGCCTTCGTCAAACAGCTGCCGCGTGCGGCGATGACAGGTGGCGGGACTGACATTCACCTTGGCCGCCAGATCAGCATTGCTCAGACGCCCGTCTTTCTGCAGCAAATGGAGCATGCGAAGTCCGATTTTATCCAGATTTTCCGACATGAAAGAATCTTCCGAATTTTTGGAGTTTAATGCATCTTACTTCCAGTTTAGATGGGTATGGTACGATATATAGCAGATCTCAGCCATATCTTTGAAAGCACCTTTCGCACTGAGAATGCTAGCTGTACCGCCAGTTTTCACGACAACAGGTGTCACATGCTCGAAGGCTTCGAACGCTATCCGCTCACCTTTGGACCCACCTATATCGAGAAGCTGGAGAAGCTCTCGGCCCATCTCGGCGGTAAGGTCGAACTCTACGCCAAGCGCGAGGACTGCAATTCCGGGCTGGCCTATGGCGGCAACAAGCTGCGGAAGCTCGAATACATCATCCCCGATGCCATCGCGTCGAACGCCGATACGCTGGTATCGATCGGCGGCGTACAGTCCAATCATACACGCATGGTCGCGGCCGTTGCGGCCAAGATCGGCATGAAGTGCAGGCTGGTGCAGGAGAGCTGGGTGCCGCATGAGGATGCCGTCTATGACCGTGTCGGCAATATCATGCTCAGCCGGATCATGGGCGCGGATGTGCAGCTCGTCGACGAAGGCTTTGACATCGGCATCCGCCATAGCTGGGAAGAGGCGATCGAGGATGTGAAGGCAAAGGGCGGCAAACCCTACGCCATTCCGGCCGGTGCCTCCGTGCACAAATTCGGCGGTCTCGGCTATGTCGGCTTCGCCGAGGAAGTCCGCGCGCAGGAGAAGGAACTCGGTTTCGCGTTCGACTACATCGTCGTTTGCACGGTTACGGGTTCGACTCATGCGGGCATGCTGGTAGGCTTCGCCAAGGACGACCGCCAGCGCAGGGTGATCGGCATCGACGCTTCTTTCACGTTGGCCCAGACCAAGGCGCAGGTGCTGCAGATCGCGCAGGACACGGCCAGGCTCGTCAAGCTCGGCAAGGACATTGTCGCGGACGACGTGGTACTGATCGAGGATTACGCCTATCCGGCTTACGGCGTGCCGTCGGAAGAGACCAAGGACGCCATCCGCCTTTGCGCGCGTCTGGAGGGCATGATCACCGACCCCGTCTATGAAGGGAAATCGATGCAGGGGATGATCGACCTCGTGCAGAAGGGTTACTTCCCTGAAGGATCCAAGGTGCTCTATGCACATCTCGGCGGCGCGCCGGCGCTGAATGGATATGGCTACGCGTTCCGCAATGGATAGATGCCGTCACATCGCGTGCGCCGGCTTTGCGTCCGGCGCGCCGATTGCCTTCGGTCACTCGAACCAGCGGTTGACGGTTGCACGGAAACTGCCGTCTTCCTGCATGATGTGCAGCCACTGATCGACGAAGGCCTTCAGCGCCACATCGCGCTGGAGCCAATAGGCCTTCTCGGCGAAGTCGAACGGCGTATCGGGATGCACGGCGCAGAGCACATCGTGATGCAGCTTCTGCTGATAGCGGGTCTCTGACGCATCGGTCATCATCAGGTCGGCACGGCCCTGTGCGATCTCGTCGAAGATGCGGGTATTGTCGTTGAAGACGGTGATCTCGGCCGACTTGATATGCGCTCGCGCAAAGCGCTCGTTGGTGCCGCCGGGATTCACGATCACTTTGACGCCGGGCCGATCGATCTCCGCGAGCGTCCCGAATTTCCCTGCATCGGTGCAGCGCGCGATCGGCGTCTTGCCCTCGCGCATGATGGGTATCGAGAACACGCCCTTCTTCTGCCGGTCGAGGGTGATCGACACGCCGCCCATCACCATATCGAACTGGTCTGCCGCAAAGTCAGCTGACAGTTTGGGCCAGCTGGTTTTCACATAGTCGACCTTGACGCCGAGTGCCTTTCCGAGCGCTTCCGCCATCTCGACGTCGAAGCCCTTGAACGATGTCGTGACAGGATCGAATGCGCTGAACGGCATGTAGTCGCCGGTCAATCCAACGCGCAGCGTCCCCCGGGCAATGATATCGTCGAGGCGGGACGGTGAGGGCGCAGGGGCCGGCGTCTGTGCCTGCACGGGTGCCGCAAACAGCAGGCAGGCTGCCAGCCAGGCGGCGGTGATCCGGATCATGACGCCTCCCCCGTTTGTATCGCGGAGCCCACCGTTCAGGGGGGGGGCGCCGCGTTACGATCAGCTTACAGAGGATGTTGGACCTTTCAATCGACGAGCGCGTCTGCCGGGATCAGTTCACCCGCGTCCAGGTCTGGCCGCCGCAGAACATGCCGCCGAAGGCACAGCCCTGGACGCGCAGCGTGTCACTCCCTTTGAGCGCGATAGTCGAATCATAGGTGCTGCCGCTGTTCGGATCGAAGATCTTTCCCGCCCATTTGTTGTTGCCGGGCTTCATGTTGATCAGCACCTTCTCCCCGTTGGCGTCGGTCTTGGCATTCATTGAATAGCCGCACAGATTGGCGCCGCACTGTTCGATGCGAACCTTGCCTTCCTTCTTCTCGGTCATCCAGATGCCGAGCGGCGTTGCCGCGGCGGCAGGCGCAATCGGTACGGGCGCATCCTGCTTGTTGACTGGATCGGTGGGCGGTGCGTTGGCGATGACCGTAGAGGGCACAGATGTCTCGGCAAGCGCGGGAGCCGGGGCAACCGCGACGGATGGCGTGACAGGTGTCGCCGGAGCTGCCGCCTCCTTTGGGGCGACAACGGGCTTCTGCGTCTCCACAGGCTTGGCCGTCTGTTCGGATCGCGGAGTGTTGGGGGCCTGCTCGCGCGTCTCGCGGTCACGCTCGCGCTTGCTGCGCTTGGTGCCATATTCGTAGACGCCGGGAATGGACACCGAGATGCAGTCCGTCGAATTGCAGTCGCTTGGCGCTTCGATGGTAATGGTGCGGCCACTGATGTCGAACGAGTAGCTGTCGCCAGCCTGAGCGGCGGTGCTGGCCAGCAGAATGGCGGCGAGGGCGAAGAGCGGCTTCATGTGTCCTCCAAAGCGGTTGAAATCCTGACCCTGAACCGAGCCGCGGATGCGCCCGAACACCGTGGTCCGCGTCACTCTGGGGGAATTGCAATTGCTCTGGTGTGTGGCGCCGACTGAAGAAGTGGTTCAATCATGCGCCGGATATGTGCCGTTTCAGGCAGCCCGACAGGTCCAAACACCGCCGCTGGACGGCGGCGGCGTCTTGAAGCCTGACTTTCGTTAGTAATCGCTGTAACGCGAGGCGCTGCTGCCCACGGTCATCTGGCTCTTCAGCGTCTCGAAACGATCGCGGGCGGCGCGCTCGCGCCCATCGATGAAATCGATGATTTCGTCACGCGGCATCGGGCCTGACGAAATCGGCCGCGAACTGCCGATGGTTTCATCGACGAAATACTGACCGTCGTCGTCGCGGCGTGCGGTCCAGCGAAAGCGGATGGCATCCAGCGGACCCGGACCGAGACGGGAGTAGCCATCGACCTCGAGGGCCTCTGGAACCGTAGAGGGCGACTCGTGCTCGACGAGCGGCGCTTCGGGCTCGGCGGCGACCATGACAGACACAGTCTCGGTGACTACGGTTTCAGTGACGACGGTGATCGAAGCGGGCTCGGCGTCGCCGTGTTCGGCCACTTGCGATTCCGCTTCCTTGCGGTCGAGAATGCTCGCAATGGCCGCGAGGGCGTGATCGGTCGGATCGTTCTGGGTCATCAAAATGCGCCTCCCCGCAATTACGCAACGTCCACATAGGCCGATATGTAATCGGCTGTGGTTTCATTTTGGTAATCGCTGTGGCTGTTTTTAGGCAGAGATCGGCGGGCGCCTGTCTTTCCAGGGCCGGATCTGCTCGAGTTGCCCGGCCAGACGGAACAGCATGGCCTCGTCGCCGAAATGCGCCGTGAACATCATACCGATCGGCAGACCTTTGCTGCTCCAGGCCAGGGGTACCGACATGGAGGGCTGGCCGGTCATGTTGGCGATGCTGGTGCCTGGCATGTAGCGGCGCAGCAAAGGCGCCACATGGCCGAGGTCGTCCGACATCGTATCGATCTCGCCGATCCTGACCGGCGGCGTGCAGAGCGTCGGCGACAGGAAGATGTCGCAGCCGGTAAAGAATTCGGTGACGCTGCGGGAGATCTGGAATGCGTTCTGCAGTGCTGTCACGTAGTCGACTGCGCTTGCCTTGCGGGCATTGTGCGCGCTGCCGAGTGTGAGTTTCTCGAAATCGTCCGAGGTCATCGGGCGGCCGAACTTCTTCTCAGCAAACTGGACGGTCGCCGCCGTATTGGCCGACACGATCGCCGCAATCACTTGCGCAGGATCCAGCGGCAAAACCGGCGCGCGTTCTTCGACATGATGACCCTCTGCTTCGAGTAGCCGGGCGACATCGCGGACGGCGGCGGCAACTTCGGGATCGATCGCATCGCCATAGGGCGACTTGTCGGTGAAGAAGATACGTAGTCTGCCGGGATCGCGGCTGACTTCTTCGCGGAAGGGACGTTCCGGCGCCGGCGCCATATAGGGGCTCGTCAGTTCCGGCCCGTGAACAGCATCGAGCATTGCGGCGCTGTCGCGCACGCTGATGCTCACGACGTGGCCACAGGAGAAGCCGGCCCAGCCTTCGGCCTTGTCAGGACCCGTCGGATTGCGCGCGCGGGTCGGCTTCAGGCCGAACACGCCGCAGGCCGAGGCAGGAATACGGATCGAGCCGCCACCGTCGCTGGCATGGGCGACAGGCAGGATGCGTGTGGCGACGGCAGCAGCGGCGCCCCCGGATGAGCCGCCCGATGCATGATCGGGATTCCAGGGATTGCGCGTCGGTCCGTGCAGTCGGCATTCCGTTGTCGGCATCAGCCCGAATTCGGGGCTCGCGCTTTTCCCGAATATCGTGAGGCCGGCATTGAGGAAACGTTGGGTGAGGGTGCCGGTATGATCAGCGACGAAGTCCTTGTAGAGACTGGCCCCGAAAGTCGTGCGCGTGCCGTTGAGGAGTTCGAGATCTTTCAGCAGGAACGGTACGCCGGTGAAGGGCCCGTCAGGCAACCCCTTGTCGATTTGGCGCTGCGCATAGTCCTCATGGCGCACCACGACAGCGTTGATCCGAGGATTGACGCGTTCGGTGCGCGCCACGGCCTCATCGAGCAATTCGCGCGGGCTGATCTGTTTGCTGCGCACCAGCCCGGCAAGGCCGAGCGCATCGTGATCGTCATACTCTTTGAATGCCATCGCGGGGTACTCTGGTGAGGACTGTAAGATTGCTGGCGCGGATCACTCATCCGCGCCAGCAATTGTCGGCTCAGCCGAACACGTCGGCGTTGACGGCATTCTGCTTGATCGGCTCGCCATCGAGCACGCTCAGCATGTTGCGCGCGGTCTGCGCGCCCATGCGGTCGAGTGCTTCGCGGGTTACGCCGGCGACATGCGGCGCGATGATCACATTCGGCAGTTCGAACAGCGCGTGACCGAGCGGTGGCGGTTCGGCTTCGAACACGTCGAGCCCGGCGCCGGCGAGCTTGCCCGATACCAGCGCATCATGCAGGGCGGCTTCGACGATGATGCCGCCGCGTGCGGTGTTGATGAGATAGGCCGATGGCTTCATGCGGGCGATGCGCGCTGCGTTGAACAGGCCAGTCGTTTCGGGGGTCTTCGGGCAATGCAGACTGACAAAGTCAGCGCGTGGCAGGACAGCGTCGAGATCGGTGACGGGCTCACAGCCGGCGGCCTTGATTGTATCGGCCGAGACATAGGGGTCGTAAACCAGCACGTTCATTTCCATCGCCTGGCAGCGCTTGGCGGTGCGGGTGCCGATGCGGCCGAAGCCAACGACCAACACTGTCTTGCCAAACAGGTCGAATGGCAGCGCGCCGAACCGCGATGCCCATTTGCCCTCCTTGACCATGGCGTGCAGTTCGACCGCGCGCTTGGCAAGCGTCAGCATCATGAACAGCGCCTGTTCGGCCACCGAAGGCGAGTTGGCGGTACCCGCGATCATCAATGGCACCTTGCGCTTGCTGAGCGCCGGCACATCGACCGCGTCGTAGCCGACGCCGATGCGCGCCACCACCTTCATGTCCTTGCAGGCTTCGAGTTCGGGCTCGCCGAACCGCGTGGCGCCGAGTGCAGTGCCATGCACCGGTGCGTGTTGCTCGATCAGCTTGATGTAGTCGGCAGCGGAAATCAGATTGCTGAATTTGACCACTTCGATGTCTTCGCGTGCGTTGAAGAGGTCCATTCCCTGGGTCGACATCGACTCGGTGATCAGAAGTTTCTTCTTGTTGGTCGCCATTTCCACCCCTTGAAGCATTCCATGTTGTTGTGCGCGTACCCGGAAGCCGCGCGGTTCATCTAACAGGCTTGGCGCGACGAGGTCTACCGCCGGCGGAGATGCCGCGTGTGGACTTGCCCGCGTCGAAGCCCCTATGGTTGTCGGTGATTGCAAGTGATTTGCTGCGCCGCGAAATTGCAGTGAGGGAGGTGCTGATGACCGAGATGAATTTGCCCAAGCGCACACGTCGACCGCTACGTCCTGCGCTGTGCGTTGCTGTGGTTTTGCTGCTCGGAAATTCCGCGGTGGTTTACGCCCAGGGGCTAGTGCAGGGCGTGCAGCAGGGCGCCAGAGACGGCAATCGTGCCGCCGGCCCGATTGGCGGAGTTTTGGGTGGGGCGATCGGCGGCGTCGTGGGCGTGGTTGGCGGCGTGCTGGGTGTGCCGTCGAACAACAATGTTCGCGGTCCCGTGGGCGGGCAGTCGAGCGCCAAACAGACCAAGGCCGCGAAAAAAGGCAAGAAGGGCGCTCAGCCCGCGCCGGAGCCGGAACTGACCGCCGAGCAGATCGTCGCCAACAGCGATGCCAACATCACCCGCATCAAGACCTCGCTCAACCTGACGCCAGAGCAGGAAAAGAATTGGGCAGGTTTTAGCAACGCCATGCATACGCTCGGCAATAACGGCGCCGAGCGGCTCAAGCTGCGCATCGCCCGCGCCCAGCGCGATCCACCGGATGACATCATCGAGCAGATGCGCAACGAGGCCCAGTTCCTCAATGATCGCGCCGTCGATCAGCGTGCCGTGGCCGATGCCGCGGAGCCGCTCTTCGCCACGCTGGATGACAAGCAGAAGGCACTGTTCATTCAGGAGATGGTCGGCCTTAGCCGCGAGCGCGGTCTCGACTAAATGCCGCAACGAGGAACCTCTCGGCCAAAGGGACGTTTTTCTTCCACCGATGGAGGAGACGATCATGGCCGAGAAGTTCGATCCCGCACCGCACGACAAATATGCCGTAGGTGTGAAGGAAGCCGCACGTGCTGATCGCAAGACTTATGAGGAGCTCAAGACCGGCCTGAAGGACAGTTTCCCGGCTTCGGATCCCGTGAGTGCGACGCAGCCCAACCGGTCGAAACACGATAGCGACGACGGTTCATCGCTTTGGAACAAGATCACGGGCGTTTTCAAATCCTGACGGCACGCCGTTGTAACAATTGGTTAACCATGTGCGTCGCACAATCGCATCAGGCTTTGACTGGTGAAGATGGAGACTGGCGTGGCGACCGTGTTCTCTGACAGTGATCCTGAAGCAACCGATGTTCCTGCGGCTTCGCGGCGGGGCGATGTCTTTACAATCCACGCGACCCGCAATGACCAGAGTATGGTGACGCACCGGATCATTCCTGATGTTGCCGTTGCGCAGGCTCGGACGCTCAACGATGCGGGTTGGCGGGTCAGTATCTCTGGCCTCGGTGGCCGCCTATTCTTGCCATCGGAATTTCATCAACTGCTGACATTCAAACGGATCGGCTGACGATTCCGAATTTAGAGCCCCGCCGGTAATACGAGCGGGGTTTTTTGCATGTGCGAACATGGTAGGTTCGCGCCACAAAATCTTCGCAAGTCAAATAAGGTAATTGGCCTAAGGCAATGAGAAAACTAGTGTTCGCAGTTGTTGTCTTTATCGGCGTCGCTGCCCAATCTTCCGTGCATGCAGCGTCGTCGCGGACCGATCAGATGCTCAAATTGTCGCCGGAAACCCGTCTGGAGCAGCGTTGCGATGCGCGCGCGATGGGCTCCGTGGGCCGCGAGCACAAGGGATACAAGCCGGACGAGTTCGTTGCCTACGCGTTTGCCGATCCGGTCATTCGCGGCAACCAGATCAAGGCGCCGGGCGGCGCGGTTCGCAGCGGGGGCAAGTGGTACAGGCTGTCCTATGTCTGCGAGACCAGCGCTGACGGGCTCGAAGTGAAGTCCTTCGCCTATCAACTCGGCGCTGAAGTGCCGCGCGGCGAATGGGACGAACACTATCTGGTGCCGCGCTGACGGCCAAAGTAGCTCGTATTCAGGCTTACGCCCGCGGCGGCACTACAGGTTCACGCCCCCGGTGACTTGAAAAAGCGTGATGAGATCTCATTGAGCAGGTCCGTGCTCTGTGTCGTCTCAAGATTCGAGCGCGCGCAGAGAAGGGCTTTGACGGGTGGCAGGTGGGGTAGATAGTATTCCTGCGCCCAGACGAGCGTAGGTGGTATCATCCGCTTCGGGATCGCGGCGATGCCGATACCGCTTTCAACAGCTGTCAGCTTGGCGTGATAATCGGGACTGTTGAATACGATCTTATAAGACAGACCGTGGCGCGTCAGCGTCCGGATCATCAGATCGTCGCCCGGCCAGGTCAGGATCGGGATAGGTGCGCCCGGACTGAGGACGAAGTCCTTCGCGCGTACCCACACGAATTCCTCGTCTGCCTCGTTGACAATCAGGTGCAGGATTTCGCTGCTCATCTCCGGATTTTCGAGGATGTAGGCAATGTCGATATAGCCGTCGATCAGGCCCTTTGTGATGCCCACCGAATTGTCAGTGTGAATGATCAGGTTGGCCAGGCTTTGGGCGGTTTGATGGCTGAAGAATTCCCGCACGAACAGGGTGCTCAATCCAAACCGGATCGGCTGCGGATGATACGCCGCGCCGCCGATCCGCAACATCTGGTCGTTGGCCTCGAGGATGCGGCGGGCCTGGTGCAGGACCAGCTTGCCGAGCTGGGTGACGGTCGTACCATTGACCGTTTTGGTGAAGAGGTTACCTCCCACCATGGTCTGGATGCGTTTGATCTGGGAGCTGACGGCCGGTTGGCTCAGGCCGAGCCGCTCGGCCGCCTTGGTCAAACTGCCAGTCTCGGAGATCGCTACAACGGTGCGGATGATCTCGATGGGGATGTTGAGCGGCTGATATCGCTTGTGCATTGCGACATTCCAGGATCGTCGAACAGATCGATTCATCAATATCTATAGTTGTATGACAATGAACCGCAATCGAAGAATTTAGATATACTCTAAACTGCGTGAAAAGACGTATCGCGTGGAACCCGCAATCTGGATAATTAAGCTGGAATAAGGTATTTAAACACGGCCTCCATTTCTTGACCGTGCAGAATTTTTCTTAAACA
Source organism: Tardiphaga sp. P9-11 (assembly GCF_008329525.1). Lineage (GTDB taxonomy): Bacteria > Pseudomonadota > Alphaproteobacteria > Rhizobiales > Xanthobacteraceae > Tardiphaga. Next base: position 81,202 of record NZ_NPKQ01000012.1, read on the forward strand.
ATTAAAAGTTGCACGTCCGGCGCTTGGTTCGCGCGTGAAAAACTGCGGAAGTCCAAGTGAGCTGTCCTCGATATTCGGAGACTGCCGATGCCCGGCACCTGCGGCGCTTATCTCAACGACAACATTCGCACCGAGCATTTGAAATGTTCGTACTGCAGGACTCAGGTCTATTTGATCAAGATCGAGTCGGACGACGAGGGCGGTGAAATTCGCACCTTTGGCTGTCCGCATTGTGCCACGTCGAAATCGCTGCGTTTGACGCCGCGCCGGCGAATTCTCGAGCCTGCTGAACTCGTCGCGGACCAGGCCATCTGCTGATTGATCGACTACAGTCGATCAACACGCAGGAAGAAGGCCCAGATGATGGACAGGATGGCAGCGATCACCAGCCATGACGGGTTCATGCAGAATATGTCGCCGTAGTGGCACACCTGCATCGCCCATCTGCTGTTGTTGATACTCGCTGCATAAAACACACCGGCAGCGACCGTCAGAATGCTCGCAATCATGAACATGGGACGCTCCAATATAATATTAGCGCCACACTGTTCTGCATTCTTGAAGCAGCCGTGAATCGGATCGACGAAAGTCGGGGGCTTTGCGCATTTTTGATACGCGCACTCTAGCCCAATACCGTCGCGGATCCGTTTGAGGCTTTTTTAACCGCGAGTCGCCGACAGTTCCCGTGAGGACTTTGCGACGTTAGGGAGGCCTGAATTGGCCAAATACGAGACGACGAAATACGCGCAGATGCGCCGCTGCCGGATGGCGCATCTTCATGGTGAGCTGATCGACGAGCGATTCAGCGACGATGCCGACAGCGTTTTCGTCAACGGCTATGTTCACGCCGTTCGTCCGGATCTGACTTGCTGGCCACTGCGCTGGACGATCACCGTGGAGCCGTATCCGGTCGAAAGTCGCGTCTTGGCGCTGACTGGCTGATCGTCATCCCTCTAAACAAAAAGCCCTCGCGAACGAGGGCTTTTTGTTTAGAGCTCGTTTGCACCGATCAGTAGCGGGCGACCGACGGGCCGCCGAAATGATAGTTAAGTCCGCCGCGTACCGTATTGGTCTTCAAGTCGATATCGTGGGCGATGATGCCGGTTGCTGCACCGGGGCCGGTGAAGACCGGTGCCGTCACCGACTGCTTGCCGAAATCAGTATGGAGATATTCGACCTTCGCCGACCAGTTCTTGCTGAAGGCGTGTTCGATGCCGGCGCCGATCGTCCATCCCGCCACGGTCTTCGACAATGATGCAGCCTCATTCTGGCCGGTCGTGTCGGTTAGCGAGGAGGCAAAATTCAACTCGGTGAGCGCGAGGCCGCCGGTTGCGTAGAAAAGCGTGCGATCGACTGTATAGCCAACGCGTGGGCGCAGCGTGACCAGCCAATCACTCGTAACGGAATTTGTGGTCGTGAACGAACCGCCGGTCGGGAAAGGCGCTGCAAAACCGCGCGACTGCTTCAGGCCGAAATAGTTCGCGTCGGCCTCGACGCCGAACAACCAGCGGTCCACCTGATGATTATAGCCGACCTGACCGCCGCCGGTGAAGCCATCGGGATTGAGCCGCGGCGAGGCCGCTGTAATCGCCTGCTGGTTTGCGATCGGCGCGGTACCATTGACGAAAGCGTTGGAGACGTTGCTCTGGCCCCAGGAACCGCCCGCGTTGCCGCCGGCATACCAGCCGCCCCAGTTATAGCCTGCTTCGGTCGCCGCGGGCGTCTTGGTCCACACACGCGACTGCAGGTCGGCAGCGGCGGCATTCACCGCGCCCGACGCTGCGATGATCGCGGCCAGCCAAAGCGTTCGCATCCAGGACCTTCCATCGCTCTGAAGATATTGAGCGAATTCGACACAAGCTTTAGCTGGAAACGCTGACCTTGGCTGTCACCGGGGGGCAACAGAAGCAGAACAATACCTGAGTAGGGCAGCAAAAAGCCCGGCCGTTGGGCGGCCGGGCTTTCCGTAACTTGATGTGATCAGTAGGCGCAGACGTTGACCGTCCGGACGCGCGGCCCGCGGCGGGTTTCCACGACGCGGCGCTGCAGGCAGCCATCAGTCAGGCCGCCGACATAGAAGGTCGGCCCGCCATAGAAGGCGTGGTGACCGTAGCCACCCCACCCACCGTGCCAGCCACCGATATGCCAGCCGTGAGCCGACGCAGCGCTGGGGGCGAGGGCGGCCACACCGAGCGAGGCCGCAGCGATCAGTCCGAGGGTTATGTTGCGAAACATAGATATTCTCCATTGGGTGGGCGCGAGCGCCTTGCTGTGTCCCTGCCCATCAGTCGCTCCCCCCGTCGGGTGCGTTCAAGCAGGTTCTGGAGAATCGTGTTTCAGTCTTGTTTCGTGGGAGACAGCCTTCGTCGAGGCCGGGTCTCTCGATAGAGCCACATGGTGGCTGCAAGCGCAGCAACTAGCCGAGCTGCGCGATGGCCGAGCGGCGGTGTCGCGAAATTGTCGTGCGCTTAAAAGCGGGCGCGGTAACCGTCATAGGCGTGAGCGGCCAGAATGCCGGCGCTGAGAAAGCCGAAGAGTGCAGTGACGGTCTCAATCATCATAGTAGTCCTTATAACCCCGTGAACTACAGACGGCACGTGGGGCCGCACAGTCAAAGAGATTCGCGGTCTGCTTTTCATTCGGAGCTGTAGTGATGCGTCGTTGCAACATTTTACGCAGTCGCAACGAGCGATAGCGGCGCGACGGCGATGACAATGCGGCGGTAGGGAGGCGACGCCAGCCCGACGCAGGGTTAACGGGCGCTGAAGGCGTACGAGTGTGGGCATGATGAGGGGACATGGGGGATTACCTACTCGCAGCAGTTCACCCCGGTGGATTTTTTGCTTACATACGCTTCAAGGAATCGCACCGGTTGTCTCGCGCCCCGAGTCGTAGGATCGGATGTCGCAAGTTTAGGATCTCCCTTGGCCGATATGTTCAATAACGAGATCAATGTCGGGCCGCCGCCTGTGCCGCTGCGCAAGCGCAGGTCGTTTGGCCCGTTCGGAATTGTCGCCGTGCTGTTGATCCTCGCAGGCGGCGGTGGATATCTCTGGCTGAACTACCGCGACGCACTGACCGACATGACACAGGCAGTGACAGGAAGCACAGGGCTCAGAGATAACGCCCCGGTGTTGGCGAGCGCGGCGGAGGGCAGCGTCAGCGCGACTGATTTCGCAGCGTTCCAGCAGCAGACTGGAAGCTCGATCCAGGCTGCTACCGAACTGCTGACGGCGCAGCAGACAGAGTTGAAGCGCCTGTCCGATCAGATCCAGGGCCTCACGACCCAGGTCGTTGGACTGACCGCCAAGATCGATACGCTGCAGGGCAGGGGCGTTCTCGCCCCGCCGGCTCCGGCCGCTGCGGCGCCAGCGCCCATGGCCGCAGCTCCGGCTGCGCCAGTAGCGGCGCGTCCGGCACCCACGGCGCCGCGCAAGCGCCCTGCCGATCGTCCCGCCGGCGCCATCTCGGTCGGCGGCGCTCCGCTCCCGGCGGCACAGCCACCGCGGTGATCTCTCAAGCGGCCTAACGCGTCTGGGGCCGTCGTGTTTTTTTGGGCGGCCTGTGGCGGCTGAGATCGGGCGGCCCGCCGATGACCTTGGTCTTCACGAATTCGCATTTGGGGCAGGTGAAGGTGCACTTGTCGCCACCGCCGGCATCGGGCTCGCTCCGCAGCAATGTCATCCGCGCCCGGCACATCGCGCAGCGCGGCGGCTTGAGAGAGCCGAGTGTTTCAGCGGGCGTCGTTGGTTCGGATTGATCGATCATGTCGTCCGACAGAGGATGATGCGACAAATGGCGGAAAGGGTGTCAACCGAAGGACACTGTAAAAGTTACGGTATTTTCAATTTTCTGCATTAATCCTACGGACTACTCCACGACAAGAACAATGCTTGTTTTAAGCCGACATCCAGGCCATTGCCGGCCCCAAGGATCCAGTCGGCAGGGCAGAGGGCGAGTCTCTGTGGGACGATCCGACCGGCTACAATTACGGCCGCTTCCTGCGAGATCGCCAGAGTGAAGCCTCTCCCATGATGTGGGCTGCAGACCGCCTCGGACGTGTCCCGAACGCTTCTTTAAGCATTGAAGCGGAGGCTGATTTCAAGCGGCCTTCGAACTCACACCGCGACTAAAGACCCGCCGGACCTAGTCCGCCCGGCGGGTTTTGTGTAATCTACGCGAATGTTCACCAGATCAGTGCCGGCATGTCAGGGTTAGAACCTAAAGACGCGGGAAAGCTCGCCTTAGGCGGCTTCTTTGTCGCATTCGCCAATGTCGAAATGAAGATCGGCAATGTTTTGAAAGCCATCCTCAAGGCGGAGGACCATCAGCAAGACCTGATCGTCGCAGCAATCGGAAACTTCGCACAGAAGGCCAATGCCGTAAAGGTTGGCCTCGCTCAGGCGACGACTCTAGGCCCCGCGCACGGTCACGTAACGAAGCGTCACGCCGTTACAGCGCCGGACGGCTATGTCGCCCGCCTCGTTCTATGCCGTTGTTGATCTCTGCAAGGCACGCTTCGACTGCCAATTCGCGCGATCGGTGCTTGCGCGGCCCTTTAACCAGGCCGTTCCCGGCAAGGATGCCCCAGCGCCAAAGGCCGGGCTCAACCTCCCGCACGTCGTAACTCACGGTTCGATGCAGCATCAGAAAGCCCTGGGTCCCCAGCGCAATCATAGCACGTAAGGACGCGCCAAAGCGCCCGGTGAGGGCGAATGGTGATTGAAAAATTCGCAAATCAGGTGGATGCTGTCAGCGGGCCTGAAAACCCTGACCTTGATATCGGCGCGTGAACCCTTGGCGGGGTTGACGGCCTGAAGCGTTGAAGGGCCTTGGCGGGCTCGACGACGCCACGGATGCACTTAGCGGTGCACCAACCTGGCCATCATGGCCGGGATCGGTGCGCCATGTCCAGAGCTTAGCGGCTTAAAAGTGCATCGGCTTGTCTCAAGGCAAGTTTTCAGATCCCGGCTTGCTGGCCTGTCGCCCGCTATAGGAGCGAATGCTCCCCGGTCCTGAAAAACCGGCCGACCTTGAGAAGCCACCATGGAAACCACCCATCACGAGCCTGGGAGCCCCCAGGATGCGCCTCGATACTTCAAGACCGACATCACACCGGAAACAGTCTTCGTCGCCATCGGGCAGCTCCGCAAGGACGCCCGGGACGAGATCGACCGGCTTATCCAGTTTCTCGACAAGACGGACGCCTATGTCAGCCGGGAGCTTGAGGAAGGCGCGGACGACGTCCCTTGCGATGACGACGAACGCGAGGCGTCGTTTTGCGGGCTTTCAGCGCATGACGGTCACCGCATGGGCATCACCGACTGGACTGACGAACGCGAGGGTGACGACGTCCTTGGCGGCGATGCCGAAGCCGAGCCGAGCCTTGGCTCGGTCAATATGTACACACACACGGACCAGACGCGGTGGTCGGCCGGCGGTTCATTGGATCTCGAAGACGAGCACGACGGCGCCGAGCCGGAGAACGAGCACGGCGACGGTTCGTCTGGCGGCAATGTCGACGACGAACCGTCGTTGTGCGGCGTCGGAAGCCATGAGCATCAAGGCTTCGGCAACGAATATGACGGGGAGCTAGAACCGTACCCAAAGGACAAGGTGAGTAAGCCCCGATCCAGTCGCATCGAACAGCGCGTCACGATCCCTGACTTCAGCGTTTACCCGACGCTGAATGGTCTGACGCCGCAGCAAAAAGCCATGGTCCGGCCTCGGCTCGACGGCGTGAGTCTCGGTCGCTAACCGTCAACTCTTTCGATGCCCGGGCTTGTCCCGGGCATTGGTCGCGGATCCTTCTTTAACAATTTGAGCGCATTCTATTCAAAAGGCGGGTCAGTAATGCGTACCGCTAGCTGGTAGACGACGAGACAGACCCGCCGGATTCGTCCCCGGCGGGTTTTCTTTGGAGGCGGCAGTGGCATCAGCAATTGAGCTCATTGTCAGCGCATACGTCCGGGTTGGGGATCGAGACGCGCTGGTCGGCCTGCTGGATCATCGCCAACGACTTGCGGCTGATCTGCGTGGCCGAACGGGCTTCGATTTCAGTGTGCCTATGAACGCCGTTACAGGCGAGATCGGTGTCATCGAAGCAGGCTTAGCTGAGCTGGCAGGACCGGTCCCGACGGCTCTTGGGTCAAAAGCCGACAGCGCCGGGTAGGCCGTACCATCCAAACAGCATGGCTGCGAGCGAGAGCAAAAGGCCAATACCGCAGAACAAAAGTATGCCGGAGTCGAACTCCGCTCGTTGCTGCTTTGTTGGAACCTGCGGTGTTGAAAGCCATTCGATAACGGTCATGTCACCCTCCGATTTCTGCTGACTGGACAGTTTGTCGCAGGCGGCCCGGGAAGGTTCACGGAAAGAAAGGGAGGAGGCCGCCGGCTGGCGTAAACCGGCGGGCTCCGTTGTTCCTTATTCTGCCACGCGCCGCATGGATCTGCGGCGGCGCCACACCATGAGCGGTTTAGGTGGAACGCCAGATCCACCACAGCTCGAACACGGCTCATAGGGCGGTAGCTTCTCACCTAATTTAGCGGGCTGCATTTCAACGCGCTGGCCCGTTCCATGGCAGTACTGACACTTAAGTTCGTCCGACATTTCTCTTCTCCGATTCAGCCCTGATTGGCCGTTCGGAGTTCAAGCTGCGGCGAAAAAAGCAGCAACGCACCCAAGTGGATTCGAGTGTACGTTGAAATGTGCGCTGACCCGGCGCTTGAAACTAAATGTGTTTAAATTCAAGATGTTGACTGGGGATTTGGCGGAAAGGGTGGGATTCGAACCCACGGTACCCTTGCAGGCACGGCGGTTTTCAAGACCGCTGCCTTAAACCACTCGGCCACCTTTCCGTCGTGGGACAGCGCTTAGCAAAGCGGCCTGCCGAGGGAAAGAGAGGATTGCGCCGGGACGGTGGGACAGGCGCTGAAATCTGAGGGACAGGGCGATTCTCAAGAGCGGTCGGTGCCAGCGGGGTGGGCGTGCTAAGCAGGGCCTGACGATTCTGAACGACGGAGACCACCATGGCAAACCCGACACCGCGTGCCGACGCCTTGCGTGCGATGCGCGAGGCCAAGTTCGAGGCCGCGCAGCGGCTGATCAAGGAGGCCGGCAAGAGCGCCACACTCGCGGAGAGCAAGCCTGCGCCTGCGACAAAGAAGATGCCTGTCGCGAAGCCTCTCCGGGATGAGACTGCCGAGGTTCAGGCGGTCGGGACACAGGGGACCGAGCTTCAGGTGGCAGATGCGCTGTCAGCCGAAACTCCGGTTACCGAACCCAAAACCGCAAAAACCAAGGCACCCAAGGAAAAGCCAGCCAAGGAAAAACAGGCAAAGGCAAAGCCCGTGAATGAGAAGCCGGCCAAAGCCGCCGCCAAAAAGAGTTCCGCTAAGAAAGGCTAGCCGCCAGCGGCATTCCGCCCAGAAAGCAGGGCGAACCGAGCCTAGATTTCGCCTGCAATCGCGCCTATATCTGGTTTGTCGCAAGACGATGGCGCTGAACCTCTCAATGGACTGCGGGCAGACCCGGGGGCAGTACCCGGCGCCTCCACCTCAGCAGCTCGCGGCTTCACCCAAGTGAGGTCGATTTCGCCGGATGGTGAAATGCACGGGCTGCTCAGGCGGGGGCGAAACAGGATCGATGGCCGCGAAGAAGTTGTGAATTGTGCTCGGCATGATACCGCCGTTATCGGGTCAAAACCTAAATGCAAACGATAACGTTCGCATGAACGAAGTGCGCCTCGCGGCGTAACCGTTCGGGGTAGGTCCACCTTGCAACAGAACGGCCATGGCCGCGTCAACCTTCGGGTTGGCGCGGCTTTTAATTTGCGGAGCGAGGAGCGTGGTGCTTCCGCGCGTTCAATGTCTGGTCTTGCCGGCCTGCAGGAACGGCCGCCGCGCATCTTCGTGTTTCTGATAGAGTTGGAGCCAGCGCCGGTCTTCGGCATGGGCCCATTGTTCGGGTGAGATACCCCGTGGGCGGCCGTGACCGATGGTGCCGTCGAGGCGGGCGAATTCCGCAGTCTCTTCCACAGTCAGCCCGATCAGTACCCGGATGCCCTGGTCATTCAGTTCATAGCTGTCGTCATCGTCGATCATGCTGGCAATTGAGCAGGGCCATAGGTGCGGTCAACGCAATTACCGATTTAACCTAACCGATCAACCTTACCGGCAGCATCTGCGCATGATCGCCGGTAGCTCTATCCACGTTACGATGCGATGGTGCCCTGCCTTACCGCCAACTTACTCCGCGCTACCATGAAGCGCCGCGGGCCGATGCCATGCTTGCCGTGGACGCGCAAATTGTCGCCGAAGCCAGGACGCAATTTTAACAGATTGCATGCTCACATTCAGTGTCGTTCGGTCGATGCAATGGAGTAGGCAATGGCACGCAATTTCGGCGTTCCCCGACAGTTCACCCGGCGGGCGCAGGCGTCCGTTTGGCCGCTGTGGATGATGGCTTTCGCGGTCGTCGCCGTGATCAATGCAGCGACATTCCTTCCGCATTAGCGGGAGCAGGCGGTTGGTCGGCGGACGCCGTATCGGGCAGGCGCCACGACGCGAGCACGTAAAGCTTCATGCTGTTGTGGAAGCGCGATGTGACGGCGGTGAAGATCGCTTGGGGACGCTCGGCCCAGATCGCGATCTGGTAGAGCGTCACGATCAGGTGGCCATCGCGAAACCTGTACTCTCCCGCGCCGGTGATCCCACCGCAGTCCGTCCTTGAAACGTCCATCGCTATCCTCGAAAGTCTGCCGCAAGAATTCGGCCAAGGAATCCTGTCAGCGCATTCCGTTATCAAATCCAAATCATGCGCGATCGTTCAACTAACAAATAGTTGAAACCGACCGAAGGCGCGGGGAAATTAATCTCCGTTAGCGGCAGCCCGAAAATTCAAGGCAAACGGCGGCGGGGATTTTAAAAATCACTATGTATTGCTCTGCCCAACGAGAATGCCGGGGGGCTTTGTGGTGATCGAGACGCTGTTGTTGCTGAGTGTTTTGGCCGGTATCGGCTGCCTGCTGGTGGAGGTCTATCGCCGGCGTCAGGACGTGCTGTACGGCCCGTATATCCGCCGCGAGTGGCACGATTGATCGTGCGCGGTGTGTGCAGTGCGGGATGACCACCCGTTATACGGGCTGAAAACCGACATCCTCTGTTTACCATACCGGGGCTCACCCCATTTTCGCCGCGATCCGGCTGCGATATATTCACCACTTGATGCGGAAGTGGACCGCATCGGGAATTTTGGCCGTGGGGATGCCCGAAGATGGGCAGGCGGTCGCTGGAATGGTATTGGGGCGTATGGGGATTCGTGGGTCAAACCGACTCGGCCAGGCTGTTCAGGCAGCAGCGGCCATCAGCGCCTGTCTGGCGCTGGCCAATTGTTCGTCCTCCTCCACAAGCTTCAGCCGCCTCGATCCGAAATATGGGGTTTCGAGTAGCCCCCGCGTCGTCGGCGCAGGCGAGCCGGTTCCCAAGGGCGGCGGCACCTACCGTATCGGCAAGCCTTACACCGTCGCCGGCAAGCTCTACGTGCCGGAAGAAAACATCAATTACCGCGCTGAAGGCATAGCGTCCTGGTATGGCGACGCGTTCCATGGCCGCCTGACGGCCAATGGCGAAGTGTTCGACATGGCCTCGCTCACGGCGGCCCATCCGACGCTGCCAATCCCGAGCTATGCCCGCGTGACGAACGTCAATAACGGCAAGTCGCTCATCGTCCGCGTCAATGATCGCGGCCCGTATCACGGCAACCGCCTGATCGACGTCTCGAACAAGGCGGCCGAATTGCTCGAATTCAAGGGCAACGGCACCGCCAAGGTCCGCGTCGAATATGTCGGCCGCGCGCCGCTGGAAGGGTCTGACGATCGCCAGCTGGTCGCCACATTGCGAACCGGCGAACCGGCGCCGTCGCCGTCACTGGTCCGTGTCGCATCGGCGCGGTCCTTCGTGCCCGACATGCAGGGCGGTCGCGTCGTCTCCCGCGATGTTCCTCTGCCGGAGGGCCGCCCGTATTCGCTTGGCAATACGCCAGCCGACATGGCGTCGATCCGTTCGACATCTGAAATGTCAGCGTCTAGCCGCATGCGCACCGCCTCGGCGCCGCGGATGACCGAGAATCACCGCGCGGTAACCTATGAGGCCAACGCGGCTTCCGCGGCACCTGCCGAGCCCGCTGACGGCACTGTCGATGCACGTGGCGCCCAGGCCATCCTGTCCGGCCGCGGTCTCTACTAAGCCGGACCCCGACGACGACTGCAGATATCCCGACGATCGCAGCATGGTGCCCCAATCTGCGTCACTCCTTGTCGCGTTGTTTGGCCCCGGTGATCCTGTTAAGACCTGAGCAATCAGGACAGCACATGGCATCTAGCTCCAATTCGTTGAAACGACCGCATTTCGCAACGACCGGCTGGCGGACGCTGCTGGCTGCGCTGCTGGCGTTTGGCGTCGCCCTCGGTCCGGCAGCAGAAGCTGCGAACCAGAGCGTACAGGGTGCCAAGAAGGTCGTCGAGGACGGCGGTTACGACGCCGATGCGCCGACTGCGATCCTGATCGAGGCCGGCTCCGGCAGCGTGCTGTTCGAGAAGAACGCCGATGAGCTCCGCGCGCCGTCCAGCATGATGAAGCTGATGACCGTCGAGCTGGTATTCGACGCGCTGACCCGCGGCGACATCAAGCTCACGGACGAATATCGCGTCAGCGAGAATTCCTGGCGCAAGGGCGGCGCACCGGCCGGCGCATCGACCATGTTCGCCGCCATCAACAGTCGCGTGCCCGTCGCCGACCTTTTGCGTGGTGCCATCATCCAGAGCGGCAACGACTCTTGCATGATCCTGGCGGAGGGTATCGCGGGCAGCGAAGCAGCCTTCGCCGAGAAGATGACGGCACGAGCGCGTGAGCTCGGGATGTCGAAATCCACCTTCGCCAATTCCAACGGCTTGCCGGACCCGGGCAACAAGATGACGGTGCGTGAGCTTGGTCTGCTCGCCCGCCACATCGTCCGCACCTATCCGGACTTCTACAAGCTGTTCGGCGAGCGCGAGTTCACCTGGAACAAGATCCGCCAGCAGAACCGTAATCCGTTGCTGGCGACGCTAGACGGCGCTGACGGTTTCAAGACCGGCTACACCAAGGACGGTGGCTACGGCATGGTCGGCTCGGCCATGCGCGACGGCATGCGGCTGATCGTGGTGATCAACGGCCTCGACGATCCGGACGATCGTGCGACTGAAGCGAAGAAGCTGCTGGAATGGGGTTTCAAGAATTTCGAGGCGCGCACGCTGTTCGCGGCCGACCAAACCGTCGGCTTCGCCAAGGTGTTCGGTGGCGAGAGCCGCTCCGTCGCGCTGTCCAGTAAAGAGCCGGTCAAGGTGATGGTGCAGAAGAACGGTAGCGACAAACTGATCGCCCGTATCGTCTACAAGGGCCCCGTGCGTGCGCCCGTCGAGCCCGGACAACCGGTCGGCGTCATCAAGGTCTGGCGCGGCACCAATATTGCCGTGGAGACGCCGCTCTATACGGCCGAGGCGGTCGGCACCGGCTCGACCGTGCGGCGCGCCGTGGACGGCGCTGGTGAGCTGGTGATCGGACTGTTCCGCGCCGGCGCCGAGAAGCTCTGACATGGCGGACACGCCCACGACACCGCCGCCGCCGCGCGGCCGCTTCGTCAGTTTCGAGGGCGGCGAGGGTGCAGGCAAATCGACGCAGATCAAGATTCTGGCCGATCGGCTGGAGGCCGAAGGCAAGCGCGTCATCGTCACCCGCGAGCCCGGTGGCTCGCCCGGCGCCGAGATCATCCGTCACGTGGTGCTGTCGGGCATGGGCAAGCTGCTCGGGCCTGAGGCCGAGACTCTGCTGTTTGCCGCCGCGCGCGACGATCATGTCCATGCGGTGATTGCACCGGCGCTGGAGCAGGGCATCTGGGTATTGTGCGACCGCTTCTCGGATTCGACGCGCGCCTATCAAGGCCGGCTCGGACAGGTCTCGCCGGAATTGCTCAATGCGATGGAGCGCGTCACCATCGGGCGCCTCAAGCCGGATCTCACAGTCATTCTCGATATCCCTGTGTCGATCGGTATGCGGCGCGCAGCGGCGCGGCGTGGCAATGATGTACCCGACAGGTTCGAGGCCGAAGGCATCGCCTTTCATCAGGGGCTGCGCGATGCATTCCGGCAGATCGCAGCCGATGAACCGCAACGTTGCGTGCTCATCGACGCAAACGCAGATTCCAAGATCGTGTCGAACAATATCTGGGGCGTCTTGCGCCGACGCCTGTTGACGCCGTCGAACCACGAGGCCACGCCGGCATGAGTGCAAAGTCATCCGAGCAGTCCATCACGGTTCCGCATCCGCGCGAAACGACCGCGCTGTTCGGCCATCAGGAGGCCGAGACCACGCTGCTCAATGCCTATCGCGGCGGGCGCATTCCGCATGCCTGGCTGATCGGCGGCCCTCAGGGCATCGGAAAGGCGACCTTGGCCTATCGCATGGCGCGGTTCGTGCTGGCGTATCGCGACCCCGCATCACCGCAGGTCCAGGCGGCAGAGTCACTCGCGCTCGATCCGATGCATCCGATCGTGCGCCAGGTCGCCGCCGAATCCCATGGCGGGCTGCTGACGCTGGAACGTTCGCTCAACGACAAGGGCGTGATGCGCACGGTCATCACCGTCGATGAGACCCGACAGACCGTGTCGTTTTTCGGCTCGACCGCCGCTGTCGAGGGATGGCGCGTCTGCATCGTCGATACCGTCGACGAGTTGAATGCCAACGCCGCGAATGCGCTACTGAAGGTCCTAGAAGAGCCGCCGTTGCGCTCGCTGTTCTTGCTGGTGACGCATGCGCAGGCGCGCGTGCTGCCTACCATCCAGTCGCGCTGCCGCAAGCTGCCGCTGCGTCCGCTTTCCGTCGCCGACGTTACCCGCGCCACTGCGCAGGCTGCAGAACTTGAAACCAGCGATCCGTTGCTCAAAGAGGTCGCTGAAGCGTCCGAAGGCAGCGTATCTCGCGCCCTCAATCTGCTCGGCGGCGGCGCGCTGAAACTGCACCAGCGCACCGCCTCGCTGCTGAACACGCTGCCCCATGTCGATCCCCGCGAACTGCATGCGCTGGGGGACGCCTTGGGGACCAGTGACCGCGTCGCGCTTGGCGCCTTCGTCGATAGCGTGGATCGCTGGATCGGCGAGCGGATACGGGCCGATGACACCAATGCCAACGCCAATCTGCCCCGTCTTGCGCGGCTGGCGGAGGTATGGGAAAAGATCAACCGTGCCGCGCGCGAGACCGAATCCTACAATCTCGAGCGAAAACCGCTGGTTTTTTCGGTGTTTGGACTGCTCGCGGAAGCAACGCGCTGATCGCTGCGAGACTGGTTCCAGCCGATCCGCGCTTCACCAAGATCGTCTTATTCAAGGTCCGTAAAGTCAGCCATGACATCTGCAACCGATGCAACCCGACCGGCGTATTTTCTGACAACGCCGATCTTCTATCCCAACGGCGTGCCGCATATCGGTCATGCCTATACGGTCATGGCGACCGACACGATTGCCCGCTTCCAGAGGCTCGACGGTTATGACGTTCGTTTCCTGACCGGAACGGATGAGCACGGTCTCAAGATGCAGCAGACCGCCGTCAAGGAGGGTATGACACCGCTCGAATTGGCTGACCGGAATTCGGCGCGTTTTCGCGAGATGGATACCGCGCTCAACATTTCCTATGACGACTACATTCGCACCACCGAGAAGCGTCATGAGCGCTCCGTTCAGGCACTGTGGGTCGCGCTCGAGAAGGCCGGCGCGATCTATCTCGACAAATATGCCGGCTGGTATTCGGTCCGTCAGGAAGCCTATTTCGACGAAGCGGAAACGACGCTCGGTGATGATGGTGTCCGGCGTGAGCCGCTCGGCTCACCGGTCGAATGGACCGAGGAGGAAACCTATTTCTTCCGCCTGTCCGCCTATCAGGACAAGCTGCTCGATCTGTACGAGCGCATCCCGGACTTCGTATTGCCGCGCGAGCGGCTCAACGAAGTGACGAGCTTCGTCAGGGGCGGCCTGCAGGATCTGTCGATTTCGCGGACTACCTTCGATTGGGGCATCAAGGTGCCGGATGCGCCCGGTCATGTGATGTATGTCTGGATCGATGCACTGACCAACTACATCACTGCGGCCGGCTATCCGGATGTCGACGGCGAAAGCTTCAAGCGCTACTGGCCTGCGAACCTGCATGTGATCGGCAAGGATATCGTTCGCTTTCACGCTGTGTACTGGCCCGCATTCCTGATGGCTGCAGGTGTCGAGGTCCCACATCGCGTTTTCAGCCACGGATTTCTTCTCAACCGTGGTGAGAAGATGTCGAAGTCGGTCGGCAACGTGATCGATCCGATCGGCATGGCCCAGCAATATGGCGTCGATCAGATGCGCTATTTCTTCATGCGCGAAGTCTCGTTCGGACAGGACGGCAGCTACAATCACGAGGCCATCGTCAACCGCACCAATGCTGACCTGGCCAACGATCTCGGCAATCTCGCGCAGCGTTCGCTGTCGATGATCGCCAAGCAATATGGCGGCGTGCTGCCGGAGCCCGGTGACTACAGCGATAACGACAAGGCGATCCTGACGCAGGCCGATGGCATGCTCGGACTCGCGCGCACCGCGATGGCGACGCAGCAGATCCATCAGGCGCTGAACGCGATCTGGGCCGTGGTCGCTGAAGCCAACCGCTATTTCGCGGGGGAGGCGCCGTGGGCGCTCGCCAAGACCGATCCGAAGAAGCAGGCGACGGTGCTCTACGTCACCGCCGAAGTGGTGCGGCAGGTTGCAATCCTGGCACAGCCGGTGATGCCGGCATCCTGCGCCAAGCTGCTCGACGTACTCGGCATTCCCGAGGGTGAGCGCGACTTTACGGCAATTGCGACCCGCATCAAGTCTGGCACGCAGCTGCCGACCCCCACCGGCGTGTTCCCGCGCTATGTCGAGCCTCCGGCGGCGACCTGAGTTTGCGTTATGCTTGTCGATAGTCACTGCCATCTCGATTTTCCCGATTTCGCCGAAGATCTCGACGGCATCGTCGCGCGTGCCGAAGCCGCCGGTGTCGGTCGCCTGGTGACGATCTCGACGCGCGTCCGGCGTCTGCCGGCGCTGCTCAAAATCGCCGAGCGCTTTCCGAACGTCTATTGCTCGGTCGGTACCCATCCGCACAATGCCGACGAGGAAGATGGCATTCCGGCGGAAGAACTGATCGAGCTCACGAAACATCCGAAGGTCATCGCACTCGGCGAGGCAGGCCTTGATAACTTCTACGAGCACGGCTCATCCGGCGCGCAGGAACGCGGCTTCCGCGCTCATATCGCCGCGGCACGTGCGACCGGATTGCCGCTGGTGATCCATACGCGCGAGGCGGACGAGCAGTGCCGCGCCATTCTCGCAGACGAAATGGCGAAGGGTGCGTTCAAGGCAGTGCTGCATTGCTACACCGGTGGACGCGAGCTCGCGATGAAGGCCATCGACATGGGCCTGTCGATCTCCTTCACCGGCATCATCACCTTCAAGAAGTCACAGGAGCTGCGCGACCTCGCGGCTGAGCTTCCCGCCGACCGCATCATGGTCGAAACCGACGCGCCATATCTGGCGCCCGGCAAATGGCGCGGCAAGCGCAACGAGCCGTCTTATGTGGTCGAGACGGCGAAGGTGCTTGCGGAAACGCGAGGTGTGTCCCTCGAAGAACTGTCGCGGCAGACCACAGAGAACTTCTTCCGCCTGTTCAGCAAGGCATCCGCCGAGAGCGCGTCTGGCACTGGCGGGGCGGCATGACCCTGGTGCTCACGATTCTCGGTTCGGGATCCTCGGCGGGTGTGCCGCGGCCGGCGCTGGGCTGGGGCGCCTGCGATCCCGCCAATCCCAGGAATCGTCGCCGTCGTTGTTCGATGATGGCGGAGCGGATCGGGCCCGAGGGCGTCACGCGTGTGGTGATCGACACCTCGCCGGACCTGCGCGAGCAGCTCATCGACGCTGATGTCGATGATATCGATGCGGTGTTCCTGACGCATGAGCACGCGGACCAGACCCACGGCATGGACGACCTCCGCTCAGTGGTGCTCAAGCGTCGCAAGCGTATCCCGGTCTATATGAACGCCTCGACGGCGACCGATATCATGCTGCGCTTCGGCTACTGCTTTCAGTCGCCTCCCGGCAGCGACTATCCGCCGATCCTTGATCGCCTCAGCATCGAGGCCGGCGAGAGCCGAACCATCACGGGGAAGGGCGGCGACCTGACGCTGACGCCGTTCCTGCTCCAGCACGGCAACATCCCGGCGCTCGGCTATCGCATCGACAATACGGCCTATACACCTGATCTCAATGATATCCCCGAGGAGAGCTGGCCGGCGCTGGAAGGTCTCGATCTCTGGATCGTCGACGGACTGCGCTATACGCAGCATCCCAGCCACTTCAGCATCAACGACGCCTTGAAGTGGCGCGACCGCTTCAAGCCGAAGCGGACGGTGATCACGAACATGACTGCAGATGTGGACTACGAGGCAGTGAAAGCGATTCTGCCCGAGGGGGTGATTCCGGCCTATGACGGGATCAGGCTGACGGTGGCGTAAGTTGAGCAGCGAGTTTTTTCATGGCTGCATTTTCGCGGATCACTTCACCGGCCTCTGAGCTGTGCAAAGCTATCTCTGCTGCGATGGAGCGGCCGAGAATTTGCTGATCAATATTGCCAAACCGACCGGGCACGAGACGTCCCAGCCAACCGACCAGGCCGGGGTATGCGCGTTGCCGACAATAATGCCGGGGCGAAAGATGGCGAGGCGGGTAAAACCGACCTTGCGCACGGTGTCTTCCTTCATGCCCATGACGCGGACATAGCGAAACCGGCTGTGGGCTGTGCTTCCCACTGCAGACAGCAGACAAAACTGCGCGATCCCGGCGGCACGGCAGCCGCGCGCAAAGGCACCGACGATGCCGAGTTCAAGTTGTTTCAGTTCCTCTTCGCTCCAGCGCATCGATCCGGAACCGACACCCACACCCACACAGCTCACTGCGCTGACGGGACCCCGGCTCAAAACTTCGCGGGCAAGGGCCGCCGTGCGTTCGGCAAAGTCGGCAGCGCCAGTATCGAAAACGACGTTGCGCACCCGCGGCCGCGCGGCGATGGGCTTTCTGGTGACCATGAGTACTTCCCGGCATTCCGGAATCGCGAGTAGCTCCGCGACAGCCGCACCACCGACTTGCCCAGTGCCGCCCAGGACGATGGCTGCGAAGTTCTGCGTCATGTGTGGGACCCCTGCGTGGTCAAGGCGACGACGCGACCTCTTGGTAGCGCCAAACGGTCGTTCCGGGGCGCTCGCCGGCGGCGAGCGAACCCGGAATCTCGATGTCGCTTGGCTCCACGGAGACTCCCATGTCGAGGTTCCGGGTTCGCTACTGCCTAACGGCGTCCGCGCCCCGGAACGAGTTTATGCGCTGAACGATCCCGTCGACTTCACCTGATCCCGCAGCAGAAACTTCTGGATCTTGCCGGTCGACGTCTTCGGAATAGTCCCGAACACCACAGCCTTCGGCGTCTTGAAGCCGGGCATCTGCGCGCGGCAGAATGCGATGATGTCGGCTTCTGTCGCCTCGGCATTCGTCTTCAGCTCGACGAAAGCGCACGGCACTTCGCCCCATTTCGCATCGGGCTTGGCGACCACCGCGGCGAACAGCACCGCCGGGTGCTTGTAGAGTACGTCCTCGACTTCCACCGACGAGATGTTCTCGCCGCCGGAGATGATGATGTCCTTGGAGCGGTCCTTGATGGTCACGTAGCCCGCGGCATCGCGCACGCCGAGATCGCCGGTGTGGAACCATCCGCCGTCGAACGCCTCCTTGGTGGCTTTCTCGTTCTTGAGATAGCCCTTCATCACGATATTGCCTCGGAACATCACCTCGCCGATGGTCTCGCCGTCGTGGGGCACTTCCTGCATCGTTTCGGGATCTATCACCGTCACGGCTTCCTGCAGGTGATAGGGCACGCCCTGCCGGCGCTTCAGGTTGGCACGCTCATCTGCGGGCAGGGCGTCCCAGCCGGGCTGCTCGGCGCAAACCGAGGCGGGGCCGTAAACTTCGGTCAGGCCGTAAACATGCGTCAGCTTGATCCCGATTTTCTCGGCGCCGGACAGCACCGCCATCGGCGGCGGCGCGCCGGCGATCGAGCCCTGCACCAGCGGTCCACCGGAATAGACCGGCGCATCCGGCGCATTGATCAGCGTGTTGTAGACGATCGGCGCGCCGGACATGTGGGTGACACCGTGCTCGCGCATCAGCGCGAAGATCTTGGTCGGGTCGACCTTACGCAGGCAGACATTGACGCCGGCACTCGCCGCCACGGTCCAGGGGAAGCACCAGCCGTTGCAGTGGAACATCGGCAGGGTCCAGAGATAGACCGGGTGCTGGCCGAGACCGGCCGCGAGGATGTTGGAAACGGCGTTGAGGTAAGCGCCGCGGTGATGGGTCACCACGCCCTTCGGATTGCCTGTTGTCCCAGAGGTGTAGCCGAGTGCGATGGCGTCCCATTCATCGAGCGGGAAGGCGCTGGTGAAATCGGGGCTGCCCGTCGCGAGGGCGTCCTCGTATTCGAGTTCCCCGATCGGCTGGCCGCCTGCGAAAGACACATCGTCGACATCGATGACGGCCGGCTTCGGCCCGGTCATGAGGCCGAGCGCCTCGGTGATCACGCCCGAGAACTCCGGATCGACCAGCAGCAACTTGGCGCCGCCATGATCGAGCTGGAACGCTATGGAGGCGGCGTCGAGCCGGATGTTGAGCGCGTTAAGGACGGCGCCAGCCATGGGAACCGCGAAGTGCGCTTCGTTCATCGCTGGCAGATTCGGGAGCATCGCCGCCACGGTGTCGCCCCGCCCGATGCCGCGCCCGGTCAGGAACGAGGCAAAACGCCGGCAGCGCTCGTAAGTCTGCGCCCAGGTGAAGTGACGGCCCTCATAGACGGTGCTGGTGAGATCCGGATAAACCGCCGCGCTGCGCTTGAGAAAACTCAGCGGCGACAGCGGCACGAAGTTGGCCGGAGTTTGGTCGAGGCCGACGCTATAAACGCCCTGATCTGGGATCATTTTGAGACTCTTTTATTTCACTCAATGAGTTGCGAGAAATATCTCACCTATCAGTTTATCACCGGAATGATCTTCCAAAGTCACGCAAGATAACGGATGTAACCTTCTGAAAGATTGTGTCTTAAAGGAATCCAATCGATATCCATGGGAAGATTGCCACGATGATCAGGCCGATCAGCAGCGCCAGCAGATAGCCGAGGATCGGCCGGATGCCTTCTGCGGGATCGACACGGCCGATGGCGCAGGCGGCATAATAGCCGACGCCGAAGGGCGGCGCGAACAATCCGATGCCCATGGCGAGGATAACGACCATCGCATAGTGGACCTCATGGACACCGACCAGCCGCGCGATCGGGAACAGCAGCGGCCCGAACAGCACGATGGCGGGAATACCCTCCAGCACGCTGCCGAGGATCACGAAAGCCACGATGGAGACCGCGATGAAGGTCGCGTCGCCGCCGGGCAGGCCAGTCATGGCCGCCGCCAGCGAACGCGAGAAGCCGGACTGGGTGAGGCCCCAGGCCATACCGGTCGCAGTTCCAATGATCAGCAGGATCGCGCCGGAGAGGCAGGCCGTGTCGACCAGCATCGGCCTCAGCCGGCTCCAGTCGAATTGGCGATAGATGAGAAGGCCGGCCAGCACGGCATAGACGATGCCGATGGTGGAGACTTCCGTGGCCGTCGCCACGCCTTCGACCACCGCGGCGCGGATTACGAAAGGCAGTGCGATGGCCGGCACGGAGATGATGAAGGCCTTGCCTATATCGCGGCCGGAGGCACGTTTGACGTGGCTCAGGTCCTCGCCGCGATAGCGCCACCACACCAGTGCGCCGAGCGTGATCGCCAGGACGACGCCCGGCAGCAGGCCGCCGGTGAACAGTGCCGAGATTGAGACGCCAGTCACTGAGCCGATGGTGATCAGCACCAGACTCGGCGGAATGGTCTCGGTCTGCGCGCCGGTCGCCGAGAGCAGGGCCACGAGATCGCCCGGCTTGGCGCCGCGCGCCTTCATTTCCGGGAACAGAACTGGCGCGACCGCCGCCATGTCGGCGGCCTTGGAGCCGGAAATGCCGGACACCAGATACATCGCGCCGATCAGCACGTAATGCAGCCCGCCGCGAACGTGGCCGAGCAGGCTGGCCAGGAACGCCACCATGGCGCGGGCCATGCCGGTCATCTCGATCAGCAGGCCCAAAAAGACAAATAGCGGCACCGACAGCAGGATGAGGTGGCTCATGCCCTCGTCCATGCGGCCGACCAGCACCATCATCGGGGTGCGTGTGGTCAGCGCCATATAGCCGAAGATTGCGAGGCCAAATCCAAAGGCGATCGGCACGCCGGCGAAGACGCACAGCGCCACGACGCCGACGAAGAAGATGATCAGGTTGAGATTGCCTAGCGTCCGAAGCAGCGGCTCGGCGAGCCAGAACAGGCCGATGATCGTCACCACGGTACCGAGCGCCGTCAGCACGGTGCGGACCTGGCCGTAGCGCACCAGCCGCAGCAGCGCGAAGACGATCATCAGCGAGATGCCAACCGGCAGCGCCGCCGCGCGAAAGCTGTTGGCGATCTGCAGCGCCGGTGTCGTAATGTAGCTTTCCTCATAGGCGTATTCGTAGGACGGCACGACGATCATCAGCAGGAAGGCGAGCGCGGCACAGGTCCCGACGACGTCGAGAAAGGCCCACATCCGGGGGCCGACCGATGCCACCAGCGCGGTCATCCGCATATGCTCGCCGCGCCGGAACGCGACGGCCGAGCCGAGCATTGCCAGCCAGAGGAACAGGATCGAGGACAGTTCATCAGACCAGATCAGCGGACGGTGGAAGCCGTAACGGGCCACCACGCCGATGAACAGGATGATCACCTCCGCCACCACCAGCAGCGCCGCGGGAATCTCGACCAGATGGCCGAGGGTGCGGTCGATGGATGTCAGGATGACGTCGCGGCGGGAGAGGGGCACCCTCTCCACGCTGGACGCCCCGCTTTCGAGGGCGGAGATGTCATGCGCGGCCATGGTTGTTCCGATCAGCCGAGCTTGCCGACGGCCTTCTCGAGGATGGCCCAGGCTTCGTCGCCATACTTGCCTTGCCATTCCTTGTAGAAGCCGGCCGACTTCAGCTTGTCGCGGAACGGGCCGGGTTCCAGCTCATTGAAGGCCAGCCCCTTGGATTCCAGCTCGCCGCGCAGATTGGCGTTGAGTTTGGCGACGTCCTCGCGCTCCTTCATGCCGGCGGCATTGATGTTCTTGGCGACGATGTCGCGCAGATCGGCCGGCAGCTTCTCCCAGGCGCGACGGTTGGCCAGGAACCAGTAGCCGTCCCACATGTGGTTGGTGAGCGAGCAGTATTTCTGCACTTCGTAGAACTTGGCGGTCGAGATGATCGCCAGCGGGTTCTCCTGGCCTTCGACCACCTTGGTCTGCATCGCCGAATAGACTTCGCTGATATTGATCGAGGCGGGCGCGCTGTCGAACGCCTTGAACATCGACGTCCACAGCGGCGACACTGGCACGCGGATCTTGAAGCCCTTCAGATCGTCCGGGCTCTTGATCGGCTTGGTCGAGGACGTGATTTCGCGGAAGCCATTGTCCCAGATCTTGTCCATGACCACGAGATTGGCCTTGGTGATCTCTTTGCGGATATAGGCGCCGAGATCGCCGTCCATGGCCTTCCAGACAGTATCGTAATTCGGGAAGGCGAAGCCGATGCCGTTGATCGAGGCGGCCGGCACCAAAGTGGCCAGGATCAGGCCGGACAGGGTGAAGAATTCGACGCCGCCAGAGCGGATCTGGCTCAGCATGTCGGTGTCTGAACCGAGCTGGTTGTTCGGGAATACCTGCAGATCGACCTTGCCATTGGTTTCGGTCTTGATCGCTGCCGACATCTCGCGGGCGCGGACGTTCATCGGATGCGTGTCGGGCAGGTTGTTGGCGTATTTGTAGACGTATTCGGCCTGCTGCGCCCGCGCGATGAACGGCATGCTGACGCCGCCAAATGCGGTCGCGGCGGCCGATGCCTTCAACAGTGTCCGGCGTGAAATCGTCATTTTGTTTCTCCCAACCACTTCTTTGTTTGCCTTTGTGAGGCGCAAGGGCCCTTGCCGTCTGGTCATCATGTCGCGGCAGTCGGGTCAAGCCTTTTCGCTGTGCGACCAAAGGCCAAGGCCCTCTGCAAGGCCCGGTCGAGGACGCCGGCGCACGGCTTTTGCCGAGCGCGAATTTGTGGGAAGCATCGCGCGAATGAAGCCGCCGGCAGCCAAGACCGGCGAATGACCGTCTGCAGGAAACGCAAGGACAGCACATGAATAGGGATCACGGCGTAGCGATCATCACCGGCGGCGCATCGGGAATCGGCCTGGCGATCGCCAAGGCGGCCGTGGGCGAGGGCTGGAAGGTGCTGCTGGCCGATCTCACCCAGAACGCGCTGGACGTGGCCAAGGCTCAGGTCGATGCGATCAAGCCCGGCGTGACCCGGACTGTCGTGATGGACGTCGCCAACGAAGACGCCGTGATCGCCGGACTGCAGGATTGCGAGGCCGGTTTCGGCCCGGTACGCGGTCTGGTGAATTCCGCCGGGATCGGTCGTCAGGTGCCATTCTTCGAGACGTCCGTGAAACTCTTCCGCGAGATCCTCGACATCAATCTGGTTGGCACCTTCGCCGTGGCACGCGAAGCCGGCAAGCTCATGAAAGCCCATGGCGGCGGCGCCATCGTCAATGTTGCGTCGGTGTCCGGCATCCGCGGCAATATCGAGCGCTCGGCCTATGGTGCCTCCAAAGGCGGTGTCATTACGCTGACCCAGGTGATGGCCTGCGAACTGGCGCCGCTGAAGATCCGTGTCAACGCGATTGCGCCGGGCCCGTTCGAGACGCCTATGGTGCAGGAGATGCACACGGCCGCAACGCGGGAAGGCTGGATGCAGGTCGTGCCGCAGCGGCGTTACGCCGAGCCGGAGGAGGTCGCGGGTGCTGCAATGTTCCTGCTGGATGACAGCAAGTCGAGCTTTGTGACCGGGCATGTGCTGAACGTTGACGGCGGCTTCGCCGCGCATGGGCTGCTACCGAAATATTCGTAGCAACAAAAACTGTCATTCCCGGGCGTGACCGCCATTAGGCGGTCGCGATCCCGGAATGACGCGTGTTGGCTTGACCCAAGCCTAGCCGCCCGCCTTCGCCGCTATCAGCGCCTTCATCCGTTCGGAGTCCGCATTCGTTGCGGGCGTATAGACGACCATGCCCAAATTCGGCTGGCCGTCGACCGAGAAGGTCGAATAGGTCATCACGAAAGGCCCGACGACGGGATGATTCACATGCTTGCGGCCTTCGCCATAGCTGCAGACATCGTTGTCGTGCCACATGGCCGCGAAGTCGGGGCTGATCCGGCAGAGTTCATCGATCAGTGTCTGGGCGCGATGTGACGCGCCACTGCGTGTAATGTCGGCGCGAAATGCCGCCACGGCGAAACGTGCGTCCTGCTCCCAGTCGGGCATCTTGGCGCGGACATTCGGACGGCAGAACAGGATACGCAGGACGTTGCGCTCTTCGGGTGCGATGTTCGGATAGTCGCCGAGCACGGCCAGCGCCGCGCGATTCCAGGCAACGATATCCCACGTCGCGTTGCGCACGACGGCGGCGCTGAATTCCATCGCATCCAGCACGCGTTGCAGTGTTGGCGATACGATATCCGAGGGGTCGAAGCGCACCTCCGGCAGCCGGTGCTGCGCCAGCAGAAACAGATGCTCGCGCTCGACGGCGGACAATTCCAGCGCGCGTGAAATCCGGTCAAGCACATCGACTGATGGCGCACCGCCGCGGCCTTGTTCCAGCCACGTGTACCAGGTGGCGCTGACATTGGCGCGCTGCGCGACTTCCTCGCGCCGCAGGCCTGGCGTGCGGCGGCGCTCCGACGAAAAACCGAATGCCACGGGATCGAGCCTGGCGCGGCGATCCCTGAGATAAGCGCCCAGCGGATTGGAGCCTGGGCTGGAAGTTTCGGTGACCGTCATGCTCAGCCTGTTAGTCGCCATACCCGTATAACGTCACGGCTTCACGCACTGTACCGCAGGACCGATACATCCACGCATTCACGAGAGGAATATCACATGCGTGTCTTCGTTACCGGCGCTTCGGGCTTTGTCGGATCGGCGGTCGTTCAGGAACTGATCGGCGCCGGTCATCAGGTGGTCGGTCTGGTGCGCTCGGACGCATCCGCCAAGGTGCTGGCTGACGCTGGTGCGGGAATACATCGCGGCGATCTGGAAGATCTGGACAGCCTGCGCTCCGGTGCTGCCAATTCAGACGGCGTGATCCATACGGCTTTCATCCACGACTTCTCCAGGTTCAAGGAAAACAGCGCGATCGACGCGCGCGCCATCGAGACACTTGGCGACGTGCTGGCGGGCTCCGAGCGGCCCTTGATCGTAACATCCGGCATGGCCTTCATCGCGCCTGGACGCCTGGCGACCGAAGACATGGGCCCGTCCAGCGCGTCACCGAGCCCACGCATATCGGAGCAGGTCGCCGAGCGTCTGGCAGCGCGCGGCGTACGCACATCATCGGTCCGTCTGCCGCCATCAGTCCATGGCGACGGCGACCATGGCTTCGTGCCGCGGCTGATTGCGATTGCGCGGGAGAAGGGCGCCTCGGCCTATATTGGCGACGGCCTCAACCGCTGGCCCGCCGCACACCGGCTGGACGTCGCCCGGCTCTACAGGCTCGTCCTGGAGCACGGTTCCGCCGACATTCGGTATCACGGCAGCGCCGAACAAGGCGTCGCCTTCCGGGAGATCGCCGAGATCATCGGCCAGCATCTGAAGCTGCCAGTCGTCGCCAAATCGCCGGCTGAAGCCGCCGATCACTTCGGCTGGTTCGCAGGTTTCGCGGCCATGGACGCGCCGGCATCGAGTGCCTGGACGCAGCAGCAACTGGCCTGGCAACCGACGCAGCCGGGATTGATCGCGGACCTCGATCACGTCAGATATTTCGGTGGCTGAGGCGATGTGGGGCCACAATGATATGGGGCCACAAACTGGCTCGGATTGCTGCGTCCGGGCCGGATATCGCAACAGTTTAAGCTAAGTCTCTGGGATCACTATGGGATAATATATTCCATAATATACCTTATGCGAATCCGAGATATGGGCGTGTGGTCCCAATTTCAGTTCTCTTGTCGATCCCCACATAAGACCGACGTGGATTGACCCTTGGCGGATCGCGCGCATCAACCTTAGATGGTGCCTACTATCGATCTGACAGTTCGGCTCCGTGACTGGGGCAGCCTCCTCCTCCCTTGCTTCGCGCCTGCCTAAGGTTCCAAAAGAAGGAGCCCAACAACGAACGACGCGTACGACGGCGCGAGAACTCTCGAAATCTCCGGCGATCTCGCCGGGACGATCAAATCGTATCTCACGGTGGATACTTCTGACGAAGTTTTGGATCTCGAAATCTATGAGAACCATCTGGGCGACCGTTGCGTCGCGGCAGCCATCCAGACGGAAGCTTGGGGGCCAAGCCATTGTTCAATGGTGTTATCGTCATCGTCAGGCCGAAACCTGAAGCCGGGGCCGATTTCTACCAGGTCGATGCCTTGCCAGAATCCGAAGGTCCGCATGTTGATTTCTGTCTGGAACGTATCCTGGACATTCTGTCGCCGACGGACAATCCGATTGCCAAGGATTGGCGTGATCGGTGCCGGGATCGCCTGAACAACGAAATGGGCGAGGCACCCTCACCTTCGATGAACCGAGGTTGCGCCGGACTCGGTCTATGATTCCACAGGTGGGAAGAGGCCCTGACGACCCACGCCCCGTTCTCCGGAGAACACTTCGATCGTGGCCAATTTCTCCGTTCCGGTTGGCGGATCGGCGTTTTCGATAACGATGAATTGGCCAAGATAGGAGATCGAGGCCAGGTGTTCATAGAACTTGCGGTCCAGCGAGGTCTCCTGCACGCGACGTTTCCGGCGGAACGACCGCCCGAGGCATCGACAAGCGGCCGGTCTGTGCCAATCGCATCCGGAAGTCGGTCGGCGCCGAGAACACGTTCTCCGAGGATCTCACCGAATTCGACGCCATGATGACCGCCCTGCAACCGCTCATCGACAAGGTCTGGGGGCATTGCGAGTGGACCGGCAACCGCGGCAAGACAGTCACGCTGAAGGTCAAGTTCTTCGACTTCGAGACGATCTCACGCAGTCAGTCCATGGCCGTTGTTGTTTCAGATCGCTGCGACTGGAACGCGTCTCGATCTCCCTTCTCCAAAATCTGATGCCCATGCCGAAGGCGATAAGACTGCTAGGCGTCTCGCTTTCCTCGCTTCAGAACGAAGCTGATATCGAGCCACAGCTGGACCTCCCGATCTACATCACGTCAAATAAGCGCGCGCGGCCTTCGCCGCCCGCGATTGCGGTATCGCACC
Source organism: Tardiphaga sp. P9-11 (assembly GCF_008329525.1). Lineage (GTDB taxonomy): Bacteria > Pseudomonadota > Alphaproteobacteria > Rhizobiales > Xanthobacteraceae > Tardiphaga. The sequence goes on from NZ_NPKQ01000012.1 coordinate 107,735, forward strand.
GGCATACATAAGTGCTCCTGACTGCGTCGATCCATTCCGGAGAAGCCCGATTTTCCATCTCATTTTTGGCCTTCCCTGGCTGCTCGTCGTCACCCGCTTCCTCTGGCCCCTTCATCTTTCACTTGCTGCAAAATTTGCGGTCGCGCTGCTTCTGCTGGTGGCATCGCAATTCCATTTCTGGAGCAAGCTCTCGTCGGGTTCGGTGCTCTGTCCCGAATTTCCACGCCCGGTCGTCGTCCTTTTCAACTGGGCCTTCGGCGGCATCATTCTTCTCGCGCTACTGCAACTGCTGCTGGACGGGGCAACGCTCGTCGATGCGCTGATCCCCGGTGGTAGCTTCAGCGTGCCCGACGGCTTCCGGTACGCGATGGCGGGGCTGGCCGCCTGTCTGGCTGCGATCGGCGTGATGCAGGCCACACGAATTCCGCCTCTGAAAGACATAGAAGTACACATCCAAGGACTTCCGCGGCAATTCGACGGTTACACGGTCCTGCAACTGACAGATCTTCACATTAGCCGCCTGTTTCCCGCCGCATGGGCGCGTGCCGTCGTGGAGCGCTCGAACATCCTCGGCGTGGATCTGATCGCCATCACGGGAGATCTGATCGACGGCACGCTCGCCGTCCGACGCGCGGACGTCGAGCCGCTTCGGGACTTGCGCGCAACCGACGGCGTTTACATGATCCCCGGCAACCACGAATACTACTTCGGCTACGCTGCCTGGATGCAGCACTACGCTTCGATGGGAATGGTCACGCTGGAGAACAGACACGTCGTTCTCGATCGCGGCGGCGGGCGGCTTGTCCTCGCTGGTGTCACCGATCGTGCATCGCGCGGCGGCGGCTTCACCGCTCCGGACATCGAGGCAGCTGTCTATGGCTCCCCCGACGACGCTCCAGTCATCCTACTCGATCATCAGCCGAGCGAAGCTCTGCGCGCCGCAGCACTCGGCGTGAAGCTTCAGCTTTCCGGACATACGCATGGTGGATTGATCGTCGGGCTGGATCGGTTCGCCGCGCGCGCCAACGCGGGCTATGTCTCCGGCCGCTACCAGGTCGGCGGGATGACGCTTTACGTAAACAACGGCACCGGGCTTTGGCCGGGATTCGCGCTACGGCTCGGACGCCCGCCGGAGTTAACACGGATCACCCTGCGACATGCCGAGAACACCTGACATCGAAACGACAGCAACACTCGAAGTGCTAAAAGAAGTTAGCGATCACTACACAGGCCACGCCAAAAGCCCATTAAATCTGCCAACCGTGATCAGTCTGTTAAACTTTCGGTAGGCAGCGCTTAAACGTGCGTTTTGCGCCAGAAGCGGTCATGTGGAGATGCAAAGACGGCGGAATCTCGCGAAGTCTTGCATAAAAGGCGACACCAACTGAGAATGGGTGGCTCATCCAGAGCTTCAGCTTGGCCAGCGGCGAGAACGTACCGTACGTCTACCGATATGGCGGCATTTCTATCCAATCGTCGAAAGCAACGTCCGTGCCTTCTGTCAACAAAGCAAAAAAATCAACCAGCAAACGCCCGCCACGGACCAATGGCAGCATAACAGACGCAACTTATTTGAAGCTGCACAACCTGATCGAGTCGCGGCAGCTGCAGCCCGGCGAGGTGATCGAAGAGCGCCGCCTTGCACTGCGGCTGAAAGTCTCGCGGACACCGCTGCGGGCTGGCATCAGCCGGTTACTGGGCGAAGGCAGGCTCGAACAATTGTCCAACGGCACTGTGGTGGTCCGCACCATCGAGATGGTGGAATTGCTCGAACTTGTCCATCTCCGCATGGTGCTGGAGAGCGAAGCGACGTTCATTGCGGCGACCCGCATCGCGCTGGATACCCTTGCACCGATCAGGGCCACGCTGGAAAAGATCATTGCTGCGTCGACAGTGTCCACGACGGTTCACTGGACCCTCGACGATGAGATTCATGACCAGATCGCACGGCATTGCGGCAATCGCTCGCTTGAGAAGCTGATTGGAGAAATCCGGCAGAAGATCCGGATGTGCAATGTGGAGCGTAACCCTGGCCGGCTGCTGCCCGCCACCCGCGAGCATCTTGCGATTATCGATGCCATCATTGATCGTGATGCTGCCGCAGCCCGTCAGGCGATGATCCTGCATCTCACTAATGTGCGGCAGGGGTTGCTCGAACGCTTTGGGATCTTCCTGCCCGAGCCTCACGGCTAGGTCGAGATCAGGCAGAATCCCTGCGGACTGCATGTCCGAAAATTCTGCAGCTGCCCGCAATTTTGTCGGACTCCGTCCAAATTTAACGCAGCTTCCCGGGCTTCGCAGCTTGACTGAAATCAGTTCGGGCGGTTCATTGGTATACCAGTGGAATATCGGTTCGCTTCGCAGCGGGCCGACCAACCAGATGTGCCGCCTGAATGACGCCAAACCACACTCCTTCCCATACCGTCGTGGCGGAACCGCTGTCCCCGGCCGCCTTTACCGCCTTCGGCGACGTCGCCGAGCGACCGATCGACGTGCGCCGGCGTTATCTTCCGACATCGGACGATCGCGCGGAGGACGCCGCCACCTTTACTTTCTGGATCAGCAGCGCCGCCAGGCTCGGCACTCTGCCCCTGCCAATCACAACGCTGGAACGTCATCCGTTCTCCGCCCAGACCTTCATACCGCTCGGCAGCAGCCGATACTTGGCGATCGTGTGCGATGCCGGGCCGGATCGCCTGCCTGATATGGCTACCCTGCGGTGCTTCATCGCTGGAGCGCATCAAAGCATCACCTTCGCCCGCAATGTCTGGCATCATCCCATGACCGTTCTCGGCGCGACCATGGAATTCGCTGTCGCCATGGGCATGACCGGTCGGCAGGACGACGACGTGTTCATCGATATCGCTGGCGACGTTCGCGCCGTGATGCCGCAGAGCGCATAGGGATCGCAACGATGCCGCATGATGATCACCTCACCCGCGACTTCGTCGGCTACGGCCGTACCCCGCCGCATCCGCAATGGCCAGGCGCAGCAAGAATCGCACTCAACTTCTGCATCAATTACGAAGAAGGCTCCGAGCCTTCGTTCGCCGATGGCGATGACGTCACCGAAGCGGCCCTGACCGAAGGTGGTGGCGGCGGCTTCGAGGGCCGCGACCTCGCCGCCGAGTCGATGTTCGAGTATGGCAGCCGCATAGGCTTCTGGCGCGTGTTGCGCCTTCTGTCCGAGCGCGGCATGATCGCCACCGTCATGGGCTGCGCGCTGGCGCTGGAACGCAACGACGAGGCCTGCGCCGCCATTCGCGAATATGGCTACGACGTTTGCGCCCATGGCTGGCGCTGGGAGCGGCATCCGTTGCTGTCCGAGGCCGACGAGCGCGAGCGCATTCGCAAGACCGTCGAGAGCCTCAAGCGCACCACCGGCGAGCGTCCGCTGGGCTGGTATTGCCGCTATGGGCCGAGCGTGAACACGCGACGCCTCGTAGTCGAGGAAGGCGGTTTCCTCTACGACTCCGACGCCTATAACGACGAACTGCCGTACTGGACACGGGTGCTTGGCAAGCCGCATCTCGTGGTGCCTTACGGTCTTGCCAACAACGACGCCAAGTTCAGCCGCGGCGCGATGGCAACGGCGGATGATTTCTTCGTCTATCTGCGCGACGCCTTCGACATGCTCTACGCGGAAGGCGCTACCGCGCCGAAGATGATGTCAGTCGGACTGCACACTCGCCTGATCGGCCATCCCGGCCGCGCCGCTGGCCTGCAGCGCTTCCTCGACCACGTCGCTAAGCACGACAACGCCTGGGTCTGCCGGCGCGGCGACATCGCCCGTCACTGGCAGGCCACACATCCCCCAACGCCCTGATCTCCTCACATCCGCACTCGAAAGGACGTTCCCATGAGACTGAAACCCACGCATTGGCTGTTTGCGTTGATGCTGTCGACTGCGGCATTCGCCGGCGGCGTCAGCGCGCAGGAAGCCGATCATCCGTCCGACAAGCCCATGGTGGTCGCGTCCGACTTCGGTGTGGCGCCGTGGATGGTGCGCGGCCCCAACGGCCCCGAGGGTTTCGGTGCAGATCTGATCAACGAGATCGGCAAAGATCTCGGCCGTCCGAAGGTCGAGATCGTCGATATCAATTTCTCCGGCCTGTTCGCGGCGCTGTTCGCCAAGCGCGCCGAATTCCTCGTCAACCCGCTCAACCTCACTGCCGAACGCTCCGAGCGCATGCTCTATACCGAGCCGCTATTCTCCACCGGCAACGGCTTCATCATCCGCGCCGCCGAAGAGATGAAGGGTTTCGAGGACCTGAAGGGCAAGGCCGTCGCTGTCAACCGCGGCACCATCTCGGATACCTGGGCCACCGCCAATGCCGAGAAATACGGCTTCGAAGTGCAGCGCTACGATGTGTTCCCCGACACGGTGCAGGCCGTGCTGACGCGCCGCGCCTTCACAGCGCTAAATGAGATCCCGACGACCGTCTATGCGGCCAGCCAGAACAAGGCGATCAAGGTCGGCTTCAAGGACTTCAACGGTCGCAACTTCGCCTATGCGTTCCGGCTGGAAGACACCGAGTATCGCAACAAGGTCGAAAACGTCATCGAATGCATGAAGCTGGATGGGCGTCTGCGCAAGCTACACGAGAAGTGGTATGGCGCGACGCCCGATGCCGGCTCAGCCATCGACACCGTGTATTTCGGCTACGGCCCTCCCGGCTTCAAAGGTTTCGAGCCGACCTCGCACGTTCCGAAGTGCAAGTAAGGCACTTGCCCTGACAAGATAGCTACCAGAACTGGAGCGGCACCGCTCCGATCCAGTTGCTCGGAGCGGAGACCCGATGGATCGGATCGTCGAATATTACTTCAACGCCCAGGTCATCGCGACTGCCTTCCCGCAGGTGCTCGCGGGCTTCCGCACGACTGTCATCGTCTCGCTGCTCGTCATTGTCTGCGGCACGCTGTTCGGCCTGCTGCTCGCGCTGGTGCGATGTGCGAACCTGCGCCCGGTCAATTTTGCCATCACAGCCTATGTGGATGTGCTGCGCACGCTGCCGCAACTGGTCGTGATCGTTTTCATCTATTTCGGCCTGCCCTATCTGGGCCCTGCTTTGTCACCCTTCACGACCACCGTGGTCGCACTCGGCATGGTGCTGTCGGCCTTCGCCACCGAGATCTTCTGGTCCGCGATCATGGCGCTGCCGCGCGGGCAATGGGACGCCGCGAGCGCGCTCGGCTTCAGCCGGCTACGGACGCTGATCACGATCATCCTGCCGCAGGCCATTCGCCTCGCGATCCCGCTTCTGACCAACCGCGCCATCTCCATCAGCAAGGGTACCGCGCTCGGCACCGCCGTGTCGCTCCCGGAAACGCTCGGACAGGCGCAGAGCGTGATGGCGCTGGTCGCCAATCCCTCGCCGCTGACGCTGGCCGCCGCTTTTTATCTCACCTTCTTTCTTCCGCTGGTGATCGCCAGCCGGTGGATCGAATATCGTACCAGCACGGGGCGGTGAGCGGGTCTTATGCAGGATTTCCTCGACAACTTCGCCAACTGGGACTCGCTGCTGCGAGTCTATCCGCTGCTGCTGCAGGGATTGATCTACACCATCTGGCTGTCGGTGGTCGCGCTGCCACTCGGCATTCTGGCCGGGCTTGCCATCGCGGTGCTCTATAGTTTCAAGAACCGCTGGGTGAATGTCGGTCTTCTGATCTATATCGATCTGTTCAGGTCGTTCCCCGTTGTCGTGCTGCTGATCCTGATCTTCTACGGCATGCCATTTCTCGGCCTGACTCTCGGCGGCTTCACGGCGGCAGTGCTGGCCATCGTGCTGAACAATTCCGGCTACTTCGGCGAGATTTTTCGGGCCGGGATTCTGTCCGTACCCCACGGCCAGACCGAGGCTGCCCGGGCGCTCGGTTTCAAGCCGCTGCATGTGGTGTTCTTCATCGTGCTGCCGCAGGCGATCCGCAACGTGCTGGCTCCGCTCGCCAGCAATTCGTTAGAACTCGTCAAGGCGACACCAATTGCTGCCTTGGTCGCGTTGCCTGAACTGTTGCGCTCAGCCCGTGTCGCCCAGGAGCAAACTTACAACCCGACCCCGTTGATGGCCGCCGCCGTGATCTTCTTCGTCATCCTGTATCCGTTCGCGCGCTGGGTGGCGCGGCTGGAGCGGCAAGCACTGAAAGCCCGCTGACATGGCCACACTGATCACCGGCGGCAGCGGTTTCATCGGGCTCGCGCTCGCCGAACGCCTGATCGCCGACGGCGAGACCGTTATCCTTTTCGACCTCTCAGCCCCCGTCCACGACATGCTGGTGCGCTCCGAACTCGCCGGCGCTAAGCTGGTCACGGGCGACGTCACAAGAGCCGACGACGTCGACCGCGCGTTGAACACGGCCGGCATCGACCGCGTGATCCACACCGCCGCGATGACGCCGAATGCCCAGCGTGAGCATGACGCTGCGCGCCAGATCGTCGACGTCAATATCGGTGGCACCGTCAATCTGCTCGAACGCGTAACATTGCGACCCGCCATCAAGCGCGTCACCGTGCTCAGTTCCGTCGCAGTGTACGGCTTCTCGCAACCGGCCGCGTCGGGCCTGTTCGAGGAGGATTTGTCGCCGCCGGCGCCAGCCGCGCTCTACGGCATCACAAAGCTTGCATCGGAACAGGCGGCGCTGCGGATCGCCGACCTTCACAAGCTCGATGTGCGCGTGATTCGGCTCGGGCCGGTCTTTGGCCCATGGGAATTGCAGACCGGTGTCCGCGATGCGCTGAGTCCGCATTATCAGGTGCTCCGTATGGCCTTCGACGGCCGTGAAGCGATTCTCCCGCGCAGCATGGCCGGCGATTGGATCTATTCCCGTGACGCTGCCCTCGGCGTCGCGAGGGTGAGCGCCTCCGACACGCTGAAGCACCGCACCTATCACGTCAGCGGCGGTGTGTTGTCCGATCTGCCACGATGGTGCGAGATCATCGCGACGCACATGCCCGGCTTCCGCTGGCGGATGGCGGAGATCGAGGCGGAGGGCAACGTGATCTATGGCCTGCCGAAGGACCGTGCGCCGCTGAACATTGCGCGACTGGCCGCGGATGCTGGCTTCACGCCTCAATTTCATCTGGAAGATGCGGCGCGCGACTATCTCGGCTGGTTGCCGCAGGCAGGAGAACCCGCATGAGCAAACGTCTGGCTGGAAAGTCGGTTCTGATCACCGGCGCCTCCTCCGGCATCGGCCGCGCCATCGCCCGCCGGTTTGCTACCGAGGGCGCGAAGCTCATGCTCGCGGATCTCACCATGGACGTGCGCGAAGGCGGCACTCCGACATTGGAGCTGCTGCGTGCAGACGGTTATGAGGTCGATTTCATCCAGATCGACGTCGCCTCGGAGGACGACACCGTCCGCGCCGTCCAACAGACCGTTGCGCGCTACGGCCGACTCGACGTGCTCGTCAACGACGCCGCCATCGGCACCGGCAAGCGTCTGACCGACACCAGCCTCGCCGAATGGGACAGAACGCTGGCGGTCAATCTCACTGGCGTATTCCTGATGTCGCGCGCCGCCGTCAACCAGATGTTGACGCAGGATATTCGCAACGAGGCCCGCGGCCGCCTCGTCAACATTTCCTCGCAACACGGCATGATCGCCTGCCCGGAAGACATCGCTTATGGCACCTCCAAATCCGGAGTCGTCTACATGACGCGGCAGATCGCGGCGGACTACGCGAAGGATCACATCATCTGCAATGCTGTCGCGCCCGGCAAGATCGTCACTGGCAAACCGGGCCGCGCCGCGGAACCGCGCTGGATGGACTACTCCACCAGTCGCACGCCGATGCCGCGGCTGGGCCGTCCCGACGACGTCGCCAATGCAGCGCTGTTTCTGGCCTCCGACGAGGCAACTTTCATGACGGGCGAAAACATCCTCGTCGATGGCGGCTGGATGGCGTCATGAACAACGTTTCGGAGAGCACCATGGTGCAAGCGCCTGCAGAGACGTCCGCGCCGATTATTCAAATGTCCGGCGTCACCAAATGGTATGGCGACGTCCAGGTGCTCAAGGGCATCGACTTCACGGTGGCGCACGGCGAGCGCGTCGTGATCTGCGGGCCTTCGGGGTCCGGCAAGTCGACCATGATCCGTTGCATTAACCGGCTGGAAGAACATCGCGACGGCCGCATCGTGGTGAATGGCGTCGAGCTCGATCACTCGACGCGCAATGTCGACGTGGTTCGCCGCGATGTCGGCATGGTGTTCCAGCAGTTCAACCTGTTTCCGCATCTGACCGTGCTACAGAACCTCACCATCGCGCCACGCAAGATCCGCGGCGCAACGAGGCAGGAGGCCGACGAGGTCGCGCGCTATTTTCTTGAGCGCGTACGGATCTCCGAACAGGCCGATAAATATCCAAGCCAGCTCTCCGGCGGCCAGCAGCAGCGCGTCGCCATCGCGCGTGCGCTGTGCATGAAACCGCAGATCATGCTATTCGACGAACCGACCTCGGCGCTTGATCCGGAAATGATCCAGGAGGTGCTCGACGTCATGGTCGGCCTCGCTCGCGAAGGGATGACCATGGTCTGCGTCACCCACGAGATGGGCTTCGCGCGCACGGTCGCCGACCGCGTAGTGTTCATGGACGCTGGCCGGATCATCGAGGAAGGTGCGCCGGCCGATTTCTTCTCGGATCCGAAACAGGACCGAACCCGTGCATTCCTCAAACAAATTATGCATCGATGACCGAAGCGTCCGCTTTGCGTCAGAAGCTGACCTTTTCTCACATCCTGCTGTTGTCCCGAACCAGTTCAGCGGCCAGAATGCGCTATTCGCCGGTCGAGCACGAACGCTGGATCATCAGTCTGCCGGCGCGGCAGATGGGCCAAAAACTGTCCTTCAGGGCCAAGCTCAGTCGCTGGCGAGGCTGCTGTCGTCATGTCCACTCCGCGTCCTGCAGTGACCGCCAGCTGATCTTGTTGCTCTCCGAGCGCGGCAGGCTGTCGACCAGCACCACCGAGCGTGGCGTCTTGTAATTGGCCATGGCGCCACGCGCCCAGCCGATGATGTCGTCTGCCGTTATCGACGCTTTGGCCGCATCATGCAGGACCACCAGCGCCTTCACCGACTCGCCGCGATAGCTGTCCGGCGTCGAGATGATGCAGCACTCCTTGATGGCGGGATGGCCATACATGATGGACTCGACTTCCGCCGGCCACACCTTAAAGCCACTGACATTGATCATCCGCTTCAGCCGATCGACAGCAAAGAAAAAACCGTGACCATCGCGATAGCCGAGATCGCCGGTGCGTAGAAAGCGCTTGCCGTCGAGCATGACGAATGCGGTCTCGTTCGCTTCGGACTTGTTCCAGTAGTTCTCGAGCACCTGCGGGCCGTTGACCACTATCTCGCCGATTGCGTCATTGTCCAGCTCGGTCAGCGTGTCAGGATCGATGATCCGCGCGTCGGTCTGGTGCACGGCGATGCCGAGGCACTGGCGTCTTGGCGTTTCCATCGGATTGATGTGGGTCGGCGACATGGTCTCGGTCATGCCGTAGCCCTCGATGAATTCGAGGCTAAAGCGGCTCTTCAGCCGCTCGGCCACCGCCACCGGCATCGCCGCGCCGCCGCCGGTGATGACCTTGAGCGTTGCAAAACACTCTTCGCGGAATGTCGGGCTCGACAGCACGTCGACGATCATAGTCGGCGCCGCGTTCCAAAAGGTAACGCCATGGGCCTCAAACAGTGGCGGGATCAGGTCCTTATCCCAGCGCGCCATCAGCATCAGTGTCGCGCCGATCGAGATCGCCGCATTCATCGAGCCCTGCATGCCCGCCACATGAAAGAACGGCTGCACGCCGGTCAGCACATCGCCGCCACCGAGCCGATACCAGCGCGCTTGCAATACTGCCGTGAACAGCACGCTCGAGTGCAGATGCATGCAGGCCTTCGGCTTGCCTGTCGTGCCGGATGTGTAAGGGAACAGGCAGAGATCGGCTGGCGTCGCGGTCATCGGCTCCGGCGTCTCGTTGCGCGCGATCACATAGTCCCAGGCGCGCCAACCCGGCGCCGTGGGGCACGATCCGTTTTGCGTCACACAGGCTGGCAGCGTGTAAAGCGATTGCTCGGGCACATAGTCGTGATAGTGCGCGACGATGATGCTGTTGATGGCGTTGCCAAGCAGCGGTGCAAAAACATCGACGAGATCGCTGCCCACGATCGCCACCGTGGCGCCGCTGTCGGACGCGATGTAGTCGAGTTCGGCGGTCTTGTTCATCGGGTTGATCGGCACAACCACGGCGTCGGCCCGCATGACCGCGTAATACGCGATCACATATTGCGGCGAATTCTGCAGCGCGACCATGACGCGGTCGCCGCGTTTCACGCCGCAGATGTTCTGCAGATAGCCGGCCAGCGCATCGACCTGCCGCAACAATTCCGCATAGGTGACAACACCGCCATAGAACAGTGTGGCCGGATGATCCGGCTGTGCGGTCGCGGCCCGCACCAGCGCGTCGTAGAGGACGCCCTCGGGCAACGGCAGCGTGTGCGGTTCGCCGGGCGGCCAGAACGGAGAGACGGCGCTCACGGCAAGCCTCCTGACCGGTACATTTCAGCAATTATTCAGGCGAAGAAGTGCCAGACCTTGGCAATGATCTGCCAGCGGCCATCGATCTTGATGAAGGAGAGTTCGTTGACGAAGCGCTTCGGTAGATACATGTCCTTGACGCGCGCGTGGGCCGTGGTGAGCAAAGCCACGGACACGCTCACGATCTCGTCCTCGCGTGGATCGCCCCGCGACGCCGATGACGGCCGCGCGGCAACCATGCCCATATAGGTTTCGAGATCGAGATTGACGAGCGTGCCATCGGTTGCCGAGGATAGCCGCACCTGCGGGTGCAACACCTGACGGAAACCGGCGACATTACCGTGATAGAGCGCATCGAAATAGCCGGCGATGACGGCGCGGACGTCCTGTTCGTCTTGCATCTTCAAGTCTCTGTTGTCGTGTGTCAGTTGAGGCCGCCGGAATGCGCATGTTCCTGGTCGGCAAGTTCGAGTCCGTGGTCGAGCGCTTCGAGCAGCCGCTCGGCATCCTGCTCGCTGATGATCAGCGGCGGCGCCAGGAACAGCGAGGTCTGCTCGCCACTGGTGCCGATCACTGCGCCGGCTTCCATGGCCCGTGCGGCGACGCGTGAGGCGATCGGATTTTCCATGGTGTCGGCAGCCCATGAACGCCAGTCGGGCCCGTGCAGTTCGACGGTCCAGTGCAGGCCCTGCCCCGCGACGCGGCTGACGCTCGGATGACTGCGCGCGATTTCGAGCAGGCGCTTCGTGAAGAACACTTCCATGGCGCACACGCGCGCCAGAATGTCCTCTTCCGTCACCACATTGAGATAGGCACTGATGGCGGCCATGCTGATCGGATGGCCACGCAGCGTGCCGTAGTTTTGCCAGCTCGATCCCTTGAGCTGCTCGACGATCTTTTTCGAGACCACCACTGCGGCCACCGCTGCAGCACCACCGCCGAGCGACTTGCCCATGGTGACGATATCCGGACGGCTCTGCGCGCCCTGGAAGGCGAACCAGCGGCCGGAGCGTCCGGCGCCTGTGACGACTTCGTCGGCAATCCAGATCGAATTCGCCTTGGCGGCGTGATCAGCGACTTCGTCCTGATATTCGCCGTCGTAGTAATTGCCGCCCTGCGTGTAGTCGATGATGGTCGCCGCCGTATCCGTCAGAACGGCGCCGGCATCGGCGAGAACATCCTTGATCGGCTGGTTGCTCAGTGGCGTGCCATAGATCGCCCCATCAGGTGCAGGCAGGATTTTCACCGGCGCCATCGGGGCCGGCAGACGCGAACCGCCGGCCTGCACGGCAAGCCCACCATGCCAGTGCGGCTGCACAGTCATGCTGCGCGAGAGACCGACGAGGCCGTGATAGGCGCGCTCGCGCGTCGCCAGTGCTGACTTTTGCGACAGAGCCTGACAGAGCGACAGCGCCATGTCGTTGGCCTCGGAGCCGCTGATGCAGAAACGCACGCCGCCGACCCAATCCTCTTCGCCCGCAAAGGCCGTGCCGATCAGATCATCGGCGGCTTTCTCGCGACCGATCCAGGTCCAGCCTTCGTTGACAACCGGCGTATCCGCGGCTGCACGAATGGCTTCCACCATTTTCGGGTGGCGATGGCCAAGCCCGCCGCCGGTGTTGCTGCCGTCGATCAGCCGACGCCCATCCTGCAGGTGGAAATAGACGCCTTCGCCGCCGACCACGGTCAGGGGCGCGCTATCGCCGGCATTGAGGCCCGTCCGCAAAAGTTTGCTCATCGATTATCCTTTTTGTCCTTGCGGAGGTGCATCATGCGCGGCCATAGCCGCCGCCGCCGCACATCTCGATGGTGATAACATCGTCCCGTTGCAGCACGAGGTTCGACTTGCCCTCGACGTCTATCACTTCGCTGCCCCGCGTGAGCGTGAGGCGCGCGGTCTCACCGGGGGCGCCGCCCTTCAGACCGAACGGGGGAATGAGCTTGCGCTCAACACAACTGGTCAGATGCATGCTCGAGGCAAGGATGCGGTAGCTGCGCACGACACCGTCGCCGCCCGGATAGGCGCCTGCCCCGCCGGAGCCCCAGCGGATCGCCTGCTGCTCGACCCGGATATTGTAGTTGGCCTCGATGGCCTCGGCCGGCGTGTTGGAAGTGTTGGTCAGGTGCACGCGGGTTGCGGCGCAGCCGGCGCGGTTGTGCCGCGCGCCCTCGCCGCCAGCATGGACCTCGTACAGCATCTTCCAGGAGCCATCCTGCCGCGGCTCCGCGAAAGACAGCATGCCGGACGTGGTGGCTCCACCCGACGACAGCCGCTCCGGGATCACGTCCTGCATGGCCAGGAAGATCGCATCGACGATGCGCAGCGACGTCTCGTGATTGCCTGCCGCCACCGGTGCGGTGAGACCGGGTTCGAAGATCGAACCCGGTCGGGTGATGATGGTGAGCGGACGCAACGCGCCGCCATTCTGCTGCATATCGCGCCCGCTCATGATGCGCGCGCTATAGGCCACCGCGGACTTCGCGATAAAGGACGTGGTGTTACAGAAATTCGAGACCCGATCGCAGCTCTCTGAGAGATCGAAGGTCGCCTCATCGCCTTTGATCGTGATCTTCACATGGATACGGGCCGGTTCATCGCCAGGGCCGCCGTCATCGAGGAAATCCTCGCCTTCATAGACGCCATCAGGTAGCCCGAGAATGGCTTCGCGCATCTCGGCTTCGGAGAGATCGTGCAGCCGCGATAGCGCCGCCACGAACATTGCCTTGCTGTGCTGCTTGCACAGCTCAATGATGCGCTTTTTGCCGGCCAGCGTGCAGGCGATCTGGCCGAGCAGATCGCCCTCGCAGGATTCCGGATCGCGGACATTGACCTTGAGGAACTGAACGATGGCATCGCTAACGCCTGCCGCAGTGGCGACCTTGATCGGCGGAATCCGCAGTGCTTCCTGAAAGGTGTCGATGGCCTTGGCGAGATAGCTGCCCGGCCATGTGCCACCGATATCGGGCCAATGCGCGAGGCTGACGGCGAAGGCAACGATGTCGCCCTCGAAGAACACCGGACGGACGACCTTGACGTCGTTGAGGTGATTGCCGCCGAGCGCGCCCAGATTGTAGATCAGCACGTCGCCTTCGCTCAGCGTCGCAGCCGGCACGACCTTCAGCAATTCGCGGATCGTATAGGCCATGGCGCCGAGATGGACCGGGATGTCGCGGCCCTGCCCGACCAGTTCGCCCTGCGCATCGGTAATCGCCGAGGACAGATCGCCGGCCTCGCGCAGCAGCGGTGAACGCGCCGAGCGTGTCATCACCAGGCTCATCTCTTCCGCTGCGGCCGACAGGCCATGGCGAATCACTTCGACGGCAAACGGGTCGAGCTTCATGATGCCACCTTCGCGAGATAGAGATTGCCGTTGCTGTCCGGCGTCGCCTGCCATTGCGCCGGGAGGACTACGGTGGACCACGCGTCTTCGATGATCGCCGGGCCGATCACGACGGAAGTCATGGCGCTGCGATCGATCACATCGGTCATGACGTCCAGCGCGCCATCGAACGAGCAACGGCGTTTCGGAGCAGCTTTGGCACGCAAAACTGTCGTCGGACGGCTCACTTCGGTGGTGGAGGGCTGCCGCGCCTGCGCACGCACGGATTCGATCACGCAACTTTCGTTGGTCGCGTAGCCAAATAACTCGCGATGCTTGACGAGAAAATCCTGCCGCAGTCTATCGACATCGAGCGGCATCGTGAAAGGTACGGGGATTGCGTCGGCCTGCGCGGCATAGCGCATCAGCGCGACCAGTTCGATCTGGATAGAGTCACGCGGGATCGCATTCGCTAGCAGAGGCACGACGGTCTGCTCGCCCAGCGCTTCGATACGCTGCGTGACCCTGGTCAGATCGATGCCGTCCAGCGCAACGCGCAACGTCTGCTGCTGCAGGAAGCTGAAATCGGCAGTCAGACATCCAAGCGCGGAAAAGGCGCTGGACGCCGCGGGCACCACGATCTCGGTGATCCCGTAGAGTTCGGCGAGACCCGCCGCATGCATCGGGCCGCCGCCGCCAAAAGCCAGCAGTGTGCAGTCGCGGCCATCGATGCCACGCTCCACCGTCACGCGGCGTAGTGCCCGCGCCATGGTGGCATTCGCCACGCGGATTATGCCGAGCGCGGTCTCGGTAAGGCTGAGCCCGAGGCCTTGCGCAATCGGCTCAATGACGCGGGCCGCAGCATCGACGTCGATACCGATGCGGTCGCCGAGCTTGGTTTCCGGGTTAAGATAGCCGAGCAGCGCATTGGCATCGGTGATGGTCGGCTTGGTGCCGCCACGGCCATAGCAGGCCGGACCTGGCTCGGAGCCGGCACTTTCCGGCCCGACGGTCAGACCGCCGGCGCCGGCGCGCACGATGGAGCCACCGCCGGCGCCGATGGAATGCACCGCGAGCATCGGCTGACGCAGCGGGCGATCGCCAAGCATCTTGCCGTCGGCCATCTCCGCCTGGCCATCGACGATCAGACAGACGTCGGTCGTCGTGCCGCCCATATCGAAAGTGAGCACGCGGGACTTTTTGAGCTGGCGCGCGATGCTGACCGAGGCCGCAACGCCGGCAGCCGGGCCGGACATCGCCATCACCAACGGGCGGCGTTTGACGGCTGAAATCGGGATCATCGCACCGGCGGAGTGAAATACCTGCAGGCCCGCGCCGATCGGCAGGCGCTCTTCAAGCTCGCTCAGATATTCCACCGCAATCGGCATCGCCGCTGCGTTAAACGCCGTCGACGACGTGCGCTCATATTCGCGGGCTTCGGGATTGATCTCGTGCGACAGCGAGACATACGGCACGATAGCCTTCAAACGTTCGGCCAGCATCTGCTCGTGGACGGGATTGGCATAGGCATGCAGCAGCGAGACGGCGACGCTTTCCACACCGGTTTCCTTCAGCCAAGCGATCAGGCGCTCGATTTCGGCTTCGGCCAGCGGCTTCAGCACCTGGCCCTCGTGATCGAGGCGCTCATCGAGCGCAAAGCACATCTCCCGCGGCACCAGCGACTTGGCCTTCGGTGCGATGTCCAGGCGATAGAGATCGCGGCGGCGATATCTGGCGATTTCCAGAACATCCTCGAAACCCTTCGTCGCGATCAGCGCGATCTTCGGCAGGCGCTCCTCGACGATGGCATTGGTGATCCGGGTGGTGCCGTGAATGAAGCGCTTCACGTCGCTCCTGCGCAGACCCACGGCCTCGATCGCTTCCAGCATCGCCTGCACCGGCGCATGCGGGCGTGACGGCACTTTGGCGATCCGCGTCTCTGACGTGTCGCGCCGGATGGCGATGATATCGGTGAAGGTGCCACCGATGTCGGTTCCGATTTCCCAGATATTCGTCACGCGTTGGTCCCGCTTTCGTTCAGGGCCGGCGATACAGCACAGGGCGACATCGCCGGGTCGTTCATCTTCGCTTATTTGCGGGCGAGATCACGGAAGTCGACCTGACGGTGAAACCAATAGGTGTAGCCATCAAGTTGCGGGATCATCACGGCGTCCTGGTTAGCCTGCCACAAGAGCACCAGCGGAACTTCCTTGACGTATTCCGCGATCATCTGCTTGCCCATCTCGTCATACTTGGCCTGATCCTGCTCGAACCGAGCCTGATTGGCCAGTTTCACCACCAGCTCGTCATTCCAGGAGCTGTAATTCCAGCGCTGGTTACCGGTGAAGAAATTGCGGAAGAAGTAATCGGTGGTCGGCAGCCAGGCGGTGGAGCCTTCGGTGAAAAACGGTAGCTTCTTCTCGGTGATCTGCGTCGACATCTGCGAGTCCGGCAGCTTCTGCACGTCGACTTCAACATTCAGCTTCGCCAGCGCCTCCTTCAGCAGCGCCGCCATCGGCTCGGTGACGGCGGCAGAGCCGACATTGATGCTGAAAGTGGTCTTGAAGCCCTTCTCGAAACCGGCCTCAGCCAGAAGCTGCTTGGCCTTGGCCATATCGGTCTTCGCCGGCATCGGCTGCGGGAAGTCGGCATTCGGCGGCGACGTCCACGATGCACCGAACAGCGGCAAGCCACGCTTGAAGATTGCTGCGCTGAACATGTCGCTATAGGGCAGCGCCATGGCGATGGCCTGACGGACCTTGAGATTGTCGAACGGCGCCATTTGCGTGTTGAAGGCAATCATGGTGAAGCCGTTGGTCTGCGGTGACGATTCCACCTTGACCTTGCCGCGCTGCTGCAGCGACGGTACGTCGCTGGCCTGCAGATCGATAGCAATGTCGGCATCGCCTTTCTCGATCAGATTGGCACGCGTGGCGGGATCGCCGATGGTCTGTTCGATGACGCGCTTGAAGTAAGGCAGCTTGCCGTCACGGCCGCTCTTCCAGTTGTCGTTGCGCTTCAGGATCAACTGTTCACCCGGCTTGAACATCTCGACCGTGTAGGCGCCCGAGCCAGCGGTGTTGGTCTTCAGCCATTCCTGCGCCCAAGGATCTTCGGCGGTCGCATGCTGTTTGGCGAGCTTGCTGTTGAAGATCGGCGCCAGCGGCGTGGCGAGATTGGCCAGCGCCAGACGATCCGCTTGGGGTAGCGTTACAGTGATCGTGCGATCATCGACAATCGCGAACTGCTCGGCCTTGGTCAGCGATCCCGTGCCCATTTGCCCTGCGGCAATGGATTTAGCCGTGACGGCACGATCGAGCGACCATTTCACGTCTTCTGCGGTGACGGGCGTGCCATCGTGCCACTTGCTATCGCGCAACTTGAAGGTGATCTTCAGCCCGTCCGGGCTGACTTCATAGCTCTCGGCCAGTTCGCCGCGGATCTTGCTGCGGTCGAATACCCAGACGCCGTTTTCGTCGCGCTTGCGGTCGAAGGCCACAAGGCGGTCATAGATGCTGGTCGAGACGCCGAAGGCTTCACGCGTCGCGCCGGGGGTGGTCGGGTCCAGCGTCGGGATATTGTTGCCCGTCACCTGGCGCAGGGTCTCGGCCCGCGTCTGCGCGTGTGCCGCTGCTGGAATGAGCGCCATCAGCAGCACGCTGCCCGTCAATCTCAACAAACGCCCGCGATCAGCCACCATCTGCCACCGTCCCCTGTCAAACCTCGTTCTGCAAAATCTTGGCCCATCGCGCGCGCCCGGATAGAGCCAGACTCGCCGGAAACGACTAGGCCAGATTGCCGGACGCAGGGTAACGCGCGAGCGAGGCGCCAAGGTGCTTTGTTACAGTGCAAGTGCTGCACGCGAATACAGCAACGACCCCAAGGGCTCGCCGATCCATTCAGATGCAGGATGTGCGGCAGTTATCGCGCCATCGATAGTTCGACGAGATCGCGCCTGCGCAGCGGCAAGGGAGCCACCCGCCGACGATTGACCAATTCGCAGGCGCGCGGCCATTGCCGGGAAACGCATATGATGGATCGGATTATTTTTTCGCTGCAGACGGCTCTACACCAAGAATCTGCGCCATTTTCGCAATCAGCCGCGTCGCGTCGGTGGGCTTGAGGCGGCCATAGCCCAATACGAGGCCGGCATAGATCGGCGTCTCCAAATGATTCTGCGATAGCGGCTGCACGTGGAGACCCGCTTGCTTCAACAGCCTTGCGGCCTCCACATCGCTCATCCGCGCCTTCAAGCGCTCAGTGAACAGGGCGACGAGATGAAGACCGGTTGCACAGGGAGCGACGGTGAGATCATCAGGCAAATACTGACGGATCGCATCCATCAGGGCCTTCTGCCGCTCCGCATAAACTTTTCGCATGCGGCGGAGATGGCGTAGCAGATGGCCCTCGCGCATGAATTCGGCGAGCGCGCGCTGGCCGATGCCGGAACTGTGCACGTCGATGCGCGCGCGGCCCCTGGTGAATATCTCGACGAAGCGCTCCGGCGCGACGATGTAGCCTAAGCGCAAGCTCGGCATTATGATCTTGGAGAAGGTGCCGAGATAGATCACGCGCTGCTCGCGGTCGAGCGACTTCAGCGAGGCGATCATGCTGTCCTGATGTCGGAATTCGGAATTGTAGTCGTCCTCGACAATCCAGACGTCATTGCGATTGGCCCAGTCGAGCAATTCCAGCCGCCGCTCCAGCCCCATGCTGACGCCGAGCGGATATTGATGCGACGGCGTCACCACGATCAGCTTCGCATTCGGCGCGCGGCGAATGCCCTCGGTGACGCATAGCCCCTTGTCATCCACCGGTATCGGCACCAATTTGGCGCCTGCCGCCGTCAGCGACCACTGCGCCTCGACGAAGCCCGGTTCCTCCACCCAAACTTCGTCGCCATGATCGAGGATCATGCGGCTGCACAAGTCGAGCGCGCTGGAAGTGCCCGAGGTAACGACGATCTGCTCAGACGTGCAGACGAGACCACGTACTGCGCCAAGGAAATCCGCGATCTCGCGCCGAAGCTCGGGAAGCCCGGCGGGGGACAAATCGAGGCATTCCTCCTTATCGGGATGCTGCGACGTCTGGCGCAGCAACCGAGCCCAGTCGCCGAACGGAAAGGTCGAGATATCGGGCGCACCGGGGCTGAAATCGGACGCCCAATTGGTCTCGTAGGTGAAGCCAATCAGCGACTGCCAGCGCTGAGAGATGGGACCGGCGATACGAGAAGTATCCGCAAACACGCCCGCCGGCGATGCCGCGTTGCGGCTGACTGCGGCGATCGAGACACCGCCACGCGGCATCGATTCCAGATAGCCCTCGGCATAGAGGATGTCCCAGGCACTGAGCACCACCATACGCGAGCAACCGAGTTCGCGCGCAATCTCCCGCGAACCGAGAAACTGGGTGCCCGCCGGCAACGTCCCGCGCAGAATCCCGTCGCGCATCTGCGCCGCGATTTGCTGGGGCAATGCCACTGACGACGCCCGGTCAAGACGGATGCCTGCCAGCGACATCCGTCTCCTCTGGCCAGTGGAATTCTGCATGCGATACGGGGCCCGGACGAACGATCGAGATGAATGCGACCGGACAAGTAGCAGCACGGAAGGCTGGACGTCCACATCGCGCCGTACGGCCCAATGGCCGAGCTTGCCAGGCGCCCTGCACACGGTTTGAGATCGGAGCTAAGACGCTTCCAGCGCACTACAATCTCGATCGAAATACCGGGCTTCGCAATACCCGAAATCCGGACCTCTGCCTCAAATCCTTCGAAGAGATCCGGAGCCTGGGGGCATCGGACGTGTCAGCGATCGGCAGTCACGGCCTGCCCCTCCGCAAAGGACCCGGGTTTACGAATGAGTGTCCACTAATGGGATGGACCGGCTGCTTCCCCCGCGCGGCAGTCGGCCTAGACTGCTGCGTTTCAACCGGAGAAGCAGCCCATGGATACGACCATTGCGCCCCTCGCCTCGATCGGCATCGATATTGGTAAG
>NZ_NPKQ01000013.1 GCF_008329525.1 Tardiphaga sp. P9-11
TCCACGATCAGCATCTCCGACCACCTGCTCTGTTACGAAGCAGGCAGCGCAACAGGCCAATGGTAGGGGGTCAATTTTGGACGCCGATCCCCCGGCTTACGGGGTCAATATTGCAGGCCGAATGACAGATTTGCTCCGCGACAGCCTCGACCCCGCGCCTCTGGTCATCACCACGTACATCAACGTGCATCCTGCGCAGACCCGTTGGAGCGGCTCTTCTTGTCGCTGTCGGCTGCTCCGATCCCACCCTAGCTGCTCAGTCGGCTGAAACTCCTTCCGGCAAGACAGGTGGGTCAAGCGGCTTCGTCTTCGACGCGAAATCAATCAGGCATTCAGCAAAACCCGCGCTGCTTATCCGCATTGGCGAGAAGCTTTCAAGACAGGCGCTCAAACGTCGCTTTGCGGGCACCGATGTCTATTACGCCAAGGGCGAGGGGTGCCTTACCTGCGCGGTCATCTCCGGGTCAGACGGACTATTCGACGTCGACTTCGACCAGGATGGCCAGACCGTCACCCGTCTTCAATCCATCGACAATCGCATCCGCGACGCCAATGGCAACGCGATCGGGTTATCACTCAAGAACGCCCTGGGTGCCGATACCGCGACCTGCGACGCCGGCGAGAGCACGACATGCGCATCCACCGCGATCAAGGGGCTATCCTACATCGTCACCGAAGGTAACCATTGCCCGATCACCGTTCAAGAAAGACAACCCACCGGAATCCCCGCCTGCGCCCGCATCGCTGGCTTCCAGCTCCTCTCTGCGGCGTCCACCTCTGAGGCACCGGGCGTCTACAACTACATCTGCAAATACCAAGGACAAGCTTGGCCGCTCAAGATCAATGCCGCGAAGAACATCCTGGAGTGGCGAAATATTGTCTATCGCATCAAGGAAGCGGAGGGCTGCGCCAAGTATGGTTGGCGCGCTGAGATGGATGGCATCGCGTTCAATTTCTGCACGGCAACTCAAGGCTACGCGGACTTCCAGCACAATGGCAATACGGTCCAATGCAATCTGCAGCGGCGCAAATTAAATATGCCATCGAGCGAAAAATAACCGGCTCGCTCTGTTGCCGCAAACTTTACGAAGTTTCCATCGAAGCCCGGACAGATTTATCTCTCGGAGGCATCGATGAAGCGAAGCATAAACAGCCCGTCTACCTGGACCGGGAAAGATCTAGCAGGCGAATGGCAGGTCACCCTCAAAATCGACGGTGTTCGCGCAATTTGGCATGAAGAGCTCGGCTGGCAGAGTCGTGCGAACAAGCCGCTCTACAACATTCCACCCTGGCAACCAGGACAGGCCCGCGACTGCGAACTCTACGTCCATTCCTTCCGCGACACCATCATCGCCAGCCGCACGCGTCTCCCGCACAGTAACACTCCGTCTATTCGTCAGCAGCATTTGTATGGGCTCGATCGACTAGACCCTCGACTCCACTACGCCCACGTGGTCATCATCGAGGCGAGGACGGGCACCGGGCAGGCGAACACAAGTCGCCGGTCGCGCAACCAGGTGCTTTGTAATGCCACGACCCAGTAGCGCATTGGTGGGTCGAAATTAAATCCGAAGATGGGACCACCGCTCATGCCCTTCACACTGCTAAGCGACAAATTCCCGCTAATTTGCCCCACAAAACGCGGATGCCTGGTCGCTACGACCCCATCAGGCAGCGTTTTCAACTGCTTAACCGCTAACATCGTAGCTGAGACTCGTCCCTCTCCAGCAGCATCTACACGATCGGACGTGTATTCCACTGGCAGGCCAAGCATTAGATGCGCGTCGAACTCAATCGTATGCTGATGACTCCAATTTTTCTCTTCTAACGCCACCAAACCGTTAGCCGCCAGCAAGCGAACGTAATATGGCCTCAACGCCACAACGCCAAAATCCAAGCCTTCTTCATCATCATCGATGAAGAACATGGGCGCATTCTTCAGATCAAAAGGAATTGGCAGATTGCTAATACGCCCCGCCCCAAAATTATCGCTCAGGACAGCATTGAGGATTTCGACCTCGTTACTCTTTAGTGCGTCGTGCAGCTCACTAAGGATGTGACCAGCGGTCAGAAAGAAGATCGCGCCCTCTATCGAGATGAGAGTGCCAGCATAGGCCCTGAAACTGGGGGCCTCGTTGGGCTTGTCACTCTCACGGAACGTGACGCACAGGGCGACCAAATGACGGCCGAAAAACTGAAGGAATTCAGATTCTCGTCTTTGCTCATCGGGTGTTTTCATGGCGAATCATATTAGCATCTGTCAGCAATGCTGTATCCACTAGAGACTGACCATGTCTTGGGCTCTAACGAGCATTCAAAATGGCATTCCATTCGTCGCAGCAGCCTGCGGATTGATATCCGCCGGATATTGGTATCTCGCGAGCCGCGTCGAGATCGCGCCACTTTGGCAAAAGCTCGGCACTCCTGAACCCGTGGTTCAGGAGTTGAGAGAAAGCGGTTGGATACACGGAATTATCGAAGCCGGAACGGAGTCCGCGCGCCTCAACAAGATTGCTGCAATTTGGACAGCAGTTGCAGTATTTCTCGGCTCCGTTTCGGCATTTTTGCCGAAACCGTAGCGCGGCAGATGCCTCCTATCGTCTCGCGAATCATCGCAGCCTGTTAGAAATCCAACGACAATTGTGCGAGACTCCTTTCTATGAGGGACAACTTTAGCCAGCAGACGAAGGAGATTATCGCCAAACAGGCTGGGTATCTTTGCTCCAATCCTGATTGCCGCGCACCGACTGTAGGTGCGGCGTTCGGAACCGACGGAATCCAAATTGTAGGTGTCGCATCACATATCGCGGCAGCATCGGTAGGTGGGCCCCGTTACGACGCTTCGATGACCCCCACAGAAAGGCGCCATCATAGTAACGGCATCTGGCTCTGTCAGACGCATAGCAAGCTGGTTGATGGTGACGATAAGACGTTCCCGGTGGACTTGCTGCGAAAATGGAAGCAAGACGCGAAAGAACAGTCCTTCGAAGCCCTGCTCAAGCCCAATGCCCCTCGGGCAGTTCGCATCCAAGGCGTTGACGCAGCCATTGAAAAACTGGTCGGCGCACTTGGTCTTCCAGCACAGGATGATTTGGAGAGCGTTGCCGGGCAACTGCACGCCAGTGCCGACACGGATCTCGCGGCCTTCATGCGCATGGCGGGCTGGCCACAGCACCCCATAGCATTGAACTTAAAACTGATTGAGGATGGAAAACAACGGCCGTTCCAGGCGTCTGGGCTCGCAGCAGCGATTAATAGTTTTAATGAGCTTGCCGTTATTTCCCCTCCTGGAACAGGTAAGACGACAACGCTCCTCCAGGTAACGCAGGCGATTCAATCCACGACCGATTCCGTCGCCGTATTCGTGCCCTTGGGCGAATGGTCGTCGCGTTCGGAATCTCTGCTGGGAACGATCGTGAGACGTGCGGCCTTCACGCAGGTTCGCGAACAGCACCTCATGTTGCTTGCTTACCACGGTCGCTTGGTTCTGGCGCTGGACGGGTGGAATGAGCTCGACACCACCGCGCGGAAGAGAGCGACGAGCGAGATTCGCCAACTTCAAAGGGAGTTTCCGCAACTCGGGATTATCATCAGCACCCGGCGTCGGGCGCTCGATATCCCGATTGGCGGCCCTATCGTCGAAATCGACCTCCTTTCACTTGACCAACAAATCGAGATCGCGCGGGCTTTGCGGGGCGCGCCGGGTGAGGCAATGATCGAAGAGGCCCGGCGGATAGCCGGAGTTCGCGAACTCATTGCAATCCCCCTTTATCTGACTGCCCTGCTCTCGCGGGCGCCCGGCGGGGCCATGCCGACCACCAAGGAGGAGGTGCTAAGGCTTTTTGCCATTCAACACGAGGAGTCTCCGGAGAAGGCCACTACACTGCGGGAAAGCCTTTTCGACTGCCAGCGCGCCTTTCTTACCGCGATTGCATCGGATGCGACCCGCTCGGCGAATACCGCTCTAACCGAAATCCGGGCCAAATCCGTTGTTAAGGCGATCGAGGACGAGTTGTCAGCAGCGGGCCATTTCACGGTCGCTCCGCAACCAACAGCTGTTCTGGATCTCCTGGTTGATCACCATACTTTGGTGCGCTCAAATGACGTCCTGTCCTTTCAGCACCAGCAGTTTCAGGAATGATATGCCTCGTTCGAGGTCGAGCGAACGATGCGAGCCGCCGCAACGGGCGATGCAGCTGCGTTAAGAACGCTTCGCGTTGAGATGTTGAACCGACCGGCTTGGGAAGAAGCCATTCTTTTTGCATGCGAGCGCCTGTCCCGACAGGACACCGCAGGAAACTCAACGATCGCCGCCGCCGTCATGGTGGCGCTCAAAATCGACCCTATTCTTGCGGCTGATATGATCTTCCGATCGTCTCCAGACGTTTGGGAGGCGGTTAAGGGCCGCATTGTCGCCTTCGCAAACCGTTGGCATAAGCCGGGCCAAGTCGATCGAGCTGTGAGATTCATGCTCACAACGGGCAGACCAGAATTCTCCGAAATTATCTGGCCCCTCATGCTCAATAAGGACGTCCATGCCCATCCTGGAGTGGTCCGGGCTGCTCGACGCTTCCGCCCGACAGTGCTTGGCGCTGAAATTACAAAGCGCATGGCTGCCGCGCCTGAGGTCGTACGTAAGAGCGTGATTTCCGAGATCGCCAGTCGGAGCGGTCTCGATGGCATTGATTTGGCCACACAGTTGGCCAAGGAGGACAATAGCGCAGACGTAAAATTCGAGGTCGTCCAGTCGCTAATCTTCCGTGGCGCAGATCGACATGCCCTTGAAGTACTGCAAACGGCGCCGCCAGAAGTCTGGTCGGAGCTGGCGAGAAAAGGCTACGCGCAGGAAGTTACCGAACCCACCGCAGCCGCGCGAATCGAGCAGGAGCGGCAACGACTCATCGCAGGCGAGCCCGATCCGTTGGTCCGCTTGGGTCTGATTTTGGAAGCACAGCCCCCCTCCCCTTCAGACATCGATCAGATTTCTAAGATTATAGCGGCGCCGGACTTTCCATTAAAATCCGACGGCGCCCTTTATAGTATCCGCCGACTCGCTGAAAGTTTTCCGGTGGACATCGCGAACGCCTTTAAAGCGCGGCTGTCCGCTGGTCTCGAATTGCCGTTCCACGCCGAGGAACTGCTGGCTGAGCTGGCCCCGGTCGACGACGGACCTATTGCGGCATTGGCCAAAAATTTGGATGGCTCGGACGTGATTGGAAACATCGCGGCCACCCTTGTTGGCCCCGAGACTGTAGGTGAACTGATAGACGCTGTACTCGACGCTAATTCGTGCGTCGACCGGGCGAGTCCCGATTTTCAGTCGATGATAGAACAGCGGAATAAAATCGAAACACGCGTTGCTTCATCACGCGCCCGGTCGTTCATTGAAGCCCTGCTAAACCGCAATATCACAACCGAGCCTGTGGAAATTAGCCTGCTGGCAGATCTGATGATGCGGCACGGAAGACGTGGATCTTCCGGCGACCTCATCGGCATCGACGGGGATAAAGAGGAAAGGATCGTCGCGCTTCTTCGACAATGGGGAAAGACGCTTGTGGAATCTAGGCTCTCCACGCGTTCTCAGATGGCATACGTCGCCGCAGCCATGGGCCGCACGGGTCTGCCGTGTTTAGCGGTCGACCTGAAGCGCCTTCTTCAAGAAGACCAGCGACGCCTGCGAGAGGGGTCTGACCCAAGTACATGTTGGACAACCTGGTATAGGACCGTCTTTCAGAAAATTGGTGGTGACGAGGCGGCGCGCATTCTCAAGGAACGTCTTGAGGATATCTCGTTCGGATTCGACGCCGCCTGCGCATTGATGGAGATATGGAAAAAAGCCAACGGCATTCCGGAACCTCAACCCCTGTGGAGGTCATGGCCTGACTTCTCAACCGTAAAGGCACGGCGGGTCGAACGAAAATTCCCTTCCGATGTCGAAACGCCCTTCGCTACAGCGATCTTCACTGCGGTCGAGCATCTGGTCGCCACTGAAAAATCCAAGGAGGAGCATGAGCTGGCAATCAAACTGACCCGGATTGCGTTGAGCATGCCCCATACAGAGCGAACATCGCTTGTTCAGAAGGTTTTGGAACTGCCAGAACCCATCAGAACGAAGCGTGAGCTTCTAGCCGCACTGGTGTTGGATGGAGAAACCATCGCGGCGGATCTTGTCCTAGAGGGGATCAAGACTTGGCTTGATGACGCGGCGGTGAATACCTGGCGATATGAACAGGGTATTTGGGAATTGGTTGGCTGGCTTGAACTGATGCCTTTCAGCGATCGGCCAGCAGAGCTCGTTGGCATCATTGAGACGGTCAGTAAGGTGCTTCCGTACACACATGAGCTGGAGCGCGTGGTCACCGCGTTGGTAAATTCGCCAGCGGTCGGAATAGAAGACGTCATCCTGCAATTGATCCGGAGATTTCCAAAGTTCGCAAATCATCATACGTGGGCGCAGGCCGTTCTCAGTCAGGGGAGCGCATCCTTTTTGCTGGACCTAGTGGAAGACGGCAGTCTGAATGGCCCCGGTCAAACTGACAGTTGGTGGTTGTCCGAACAAATAGCTGAACGATGCCGACTGAATCCGGACTTCAAGGCCGTAGTCGTCCAACGTTATCCGTTGTCGAGCCCGGGCAAGAGCCGTGAACTTATCGAGCTCGCCGCCTCGAAAATCGGAGACCCGACACTATTCATGGACATGGTCAGGAATTATGCGTCGAGTGGCAGACCCTTTGATGGCATTTTGGATATGGCCATTCGAGAAATGGGACTCACCAAGGAACCGACCGACGGCTGGAAGGGCGCTTATGATGTCCACCCCGTGCCACTGACAACCGTTCGAAAGGAGCTCTTCTCCATGCTGCTCGCCTCCCCACAAGAGGCCAACCTGGCAGAAGCTTGCCTTGTACAAATCGATCGGCTTCGTGACGACTACGGACAGGCAGAATTTGAACCGCGTCATCCGGACGTGGAAACAGATCGCGCTTGGCCGACTGCCGCCGAAGAGCCAACAGTCTAGTCACGTCGGAAGCTTTATAACGTTGGGACCAGCTCCATCTCATTGCGGTTTATTGTTACGCTGCCCGTTTCCTACTGCCGCTGGCGACCGCAAGATGAACGCCGGACACCCGCTGGAGCTTGCCGATAACGGCAAACAGGTTGTTCGCACGCGGATTTCCCTTGGGCCCAAACATGCGCATCAAGCTCTTTGAGGGCGTGCCGGTCGCTTTCGCCAGCTTCTCAAACCCAACGGTTGCATTGATGTAGTCACGGAGAACCGCTTTACCGACTTCGACCTCGCCAGCAATGAGCTGCTCCACGGCTTCAGTCAAAAGCGCTTCACGGAACGTTACATCACGCTCAGCGCGAGCCTTTACGGTCTCCTTGAAGTCTCGGGTTAGTGCCATTGGTTCTCTCCTGTTCGCTATTCGGGCTTTTGCCACAGGCCTGCGTTGCCCTCTCAACCTTTTTTGCGCTTCTTGTAGTCGGCCCATCGCTTCTGCGCTGTTACGATGTCCTTCTGCTGGCGGCTCTTCGTGCCTCCCGCCAACAAAATCACGAGACGGTCGCCATCCTTACCGAAGTAGACCCTATAACCTGGCCCGAAATCGATCCGGAATTCCTGGACCCCTGCCCCGACTCCCTTCACGTTGGAAAGGTTGCCAAGCTCTATGCGAGTCAGCGCAACCGTAACCTTGGCGGCGGCCTGGGCATTGAGATGCTCAAACCAGTCCCGGTACGGACTGTCTCCAGCTGCATCGAGGTATTCAAGGATCTGCACCCGTAGATAGTAACATATACGTTACCATACAAGCAAGCGGCATTTCATCCCTGACAGGGCGTCACCATCTTGTTCAAATTCAAACACTTAATCAGAGGAGGTGCGTGAACCTCACGTCGGGGATACGTCGGTGAGCTTGCGGAGCAGGTCTGTACACAGAGCCAGATCTTCCTCACTCCAAGATGCGATCCGCTCCTGAAATATTGCCCCTTTGGCCCGCATCGCGACATAGATCCGTCGGCGCCCCTCAGCGGTGAGTGACAGGACGACACCTCGCCCATCGGAAGGATCGGTTGAGGTCTTAACCAGCTTCAGGCGCACCAGCTCACGGGTCAGGCGACTCGCCGCGCTGCGGTCCATGGCAACGGCCTGCGCCACCGCGCTCGGCTTGGCCGGGCCAAACGTGTTGAGCCAGAGTGCGATATGGAAGGCGGCGGGCTGCAGTTCAGGATGAAATGTCGCCGCTGCCTGTGCGGTCAAAGCTCGGGCCTGACTCACCAGCGCGTTCAGCGCCCCGCCCAACGCAAGAATGCGCTGTTCGCGATGCGCACCACTTCCCTGCACCTTACCCAATCCCAATCCCTTTATTGCCGCCTGACTTATTGGCATTATAATTGACATAAGTCCACTATCTATCTAATGGATAAATCTCCATTATGAAAGACGTACTCATGCCGCAGCCTGTTCCGACCATCGTGATTACCGGAGCCACCAGCGGCATTGGTCAACGCGCGGCGCTTGCGCTGGCCCGCGAGGGCGCCCGCCTCGTCCTCACCGCGCGGAATCAAGCCAAGGCCGAGGCTACGCTGAAGATGATCGAGGCCGCCGCGCCGGGCACGCGGGTTGACGTCTACTATGGCGATTTCACCAGCCTCGCCTCGGTCGCGGCACTCGGACGCGAGATCATCGCGCACCACCCACGTATTGATGTGCTGATCAATAATGTCGGGATTCACGCCTTCACCCAGCGTATCACCGCTGATGGATATGCCGAGATGGTCGCGGTCAACTATCTGGCGCCGTGGCTCTTCACCAACATCCTGCGCGAAACCATGGTCCGCTCAGCGCCATCCCGCATCGTCACGGTCGCATCGGAAGCCTCGCGGCAGGGCGCCGGATTTGATCCGCTTGCTGCGCTCATAAACAAACGCCCCTTCACTGCACGGGGTTCTTCAGCGGTCTACGGCCAGACCAAATTGATGGATATCATGTTCTCGCAAGAGCTTTCACGGCATCTGAAAGGCACCGGCGTAGCGGTGAACTGCCTCTGTCCCGGGTTCAACGTGACAGGACTCGGACGCGAGCTGTGGTTTGCTGCCCCCCTCCAGCGGTTTCTGGCCTGGTTAAAAATCGGAAATCCCGAGCGCGGCGCTGGCATCATCGTGCGCCTGGCCACTGATCCCGCATTCGCGGAAGTGACCGGCGGCTATTTTTCCGTCAAGGACGCACGTCCGCTCACACCCGTGGCACCCGGCAACAATGAAAAAGCCCAGCAGGCGCTATGGAATGCAACAGTCAAACGGTTGAGTAACTTCAAACTTAGCCATATAGCTTAGTGGCTTGACACAGCGGCTTCTCAGCAAGCGCGCGTAGCATTGCTTCCGCGCCAAGCGACTGGCCGAAGCTATCGGTCGTAAGGGGGCTTTCCGGCCGCACTGCGGTTTAAGCCACGCCTAGCCTCTTGCTCCGCGAAAGCTTGCGGAGCCCCGTCGAAGCGGATTATCACATGGGATGTCTTGGTATAAGTAATCGCTCGACGGGGCGGCCTGGCTTATGTTCACACTCCGCAGTAATTGTCTTACGCGAGCGATTGGATCAGATATGGTCGGCTTGGCCGGTTTCGGGAAAATCGATAACGTTCCCCGCTACAAGCCACCACTTATTTTTATTATGAATTCCCGAGAAGATTGAGCTCACGGAATGAAAGAAATTCTAATCGCGATCTTGGGAGTAGCTTCCGCGATCTTCGGAGCAAAATGGTTCAATCCCGATTTCGATCACTTTCCTTACTTTTGGAAAAACAGCGACATCATAATTTCTAGCGATTTAGTATATGTACATTTCGATTTTTTCGCCGACCAGAAGAAGGACCAAGCCGTCGAAACCACCGCCAAAGGCGTACCGGTCTTTGACAAAGTGACGTATGTCGAGAATGTCGATATGCATCGCACGAGCGCCACATACACCATCCGACTTTCCAGCAGCGGCATTGAGCCTGAAATAAAAGCGATCGCACCAAAAGTTCGACCCACGTTAAAGCGTGCGCCAGGCGAAGACAAAACCGCGATCGAGTATACGGTGGAAGCTGAACTGGACCTTGATCAGAACAAAGAATATGCGCTGACCGGCGTGTCACCAAGCCCGCGCATGATTTATGTGTTTAGGAACGGTTTCCAAGGCAGGAACTCCCTGGGTGGCAAGGATGTGAAATACCCGACCGACAAGCTGACCTTAGTCTACAACTTTACTTCCATTCGATGGTCAGACTATGCCGAAACCCCTACGCCCTCGGCCTGCCTCAAACGCGCGAATGAGAACGATCCACGCCCCGTCGATGTTGAATGGCAGAATGGGATTGCTATCGTTGAAGCCGTCAAATTAAAAGCAGGTGACAAAGTTCGGGTCTACTGGACGTGGCGCGGCCAGAGCCCGCCTGTTTCCTGCATTGACGCCCTATGAACCGATTGCAAAGCGCAGGTAGCTTCAAGATAACCTACGACAGCAACCAGCCGTGAAAGCGTAACGACTACATAGCCCCCTGTTGTCGGTTGGACACGGGCCACGCGGCCGTAACGCCGCTTAAGCGATGCCAAGCCCCTTGCCGCGCCAGCACAGCCGGGTCAAGGCCGCGAAGCGCCCGCAGGGCTCGGCCTTGATGCCGTTGGGGTGGAGTGGCCCTTGCGTGAGGGATTGTCACCGGCAGGCGAAGACGCTCGTATGAAGTCGAGC
This sequence comes from Tardiphaga sp. P9-11, assembly GCF_008329525.1. Taxonomy (GTDB): domain Bacteria; phylum Pseudomonadota; class Alphaproteobacteria; order Rhizobiales; family Xanthobacteraceae; genus Tardiphaga. The sequence continues at coordinate 10,730 of NZ_NPKQ01000013.1, forward strand.
GGCTTCGGGCAAAGCCTAAAGCCCGACTGCAGGTCACGCCATGCGCGAGTACTGACGACTGCTGTCAGGCGCCACCGCTGAATGACTGCTGGACAATCATCTGGCTCGCAATATTCAGGAAGCCCGTGCCGCTTGGCACGCGCGCGGTCACCGACTCGATGCGGTACGCGCGGTTCTTCTCGATAAACCTCGGAATCCAGTCGAGCTGGTCGCGATAGAACACACCGTCCTCCGCACTCCTGACCGGAAGCCGATTGATCGTCATGGCTTCTGTTCGCCCAATGCGCCGGTCGCGGAACGTAAATCGACGGAAAGAGAGATCTGGAGCCATCCCCCTCAGTCGCTCATCGGGCATGATGCGAACAGCCAGGTCGGGAGCCAGGGGAACTATCCAGTTGACCTGGCCGGTGTTGCCATGGGTCTCCAGCGCCACCGGATAATCGCTCGTAAAAAACGGGCTATCTGTTACCTGATTGCGCAGAACTTCCCACTGGGAGTTACCGAACACCGACACCCGCGCTATGATTGTCGAGATGCCAAGCGCCTGCGGATACTTCCCGTCGATGTCGACAACGAGCGTACCGTCAGCCAGCAACTCGGTCAGCAGCTTGTTTCCAAGAATATCAGGTGACCGTGGAATCTGGCCACTTCTCTCCAGCAGGGCGGCCTCGGATTCCACCACCGCCCGTAACGGGCCCGCGTGTATCCTCATCGCCGCAGGCGCGCAACACGTCACATAAGCCACAAACCCGGCGACAACATATACAGCCTCATGCTCAAACTCCCCTGCCCTTAACTGCGCCAAGGGAGACATTGTACTTGGGCTCGATCTCTTTCAAAAACTCCTCGATTGCGCGCTCGTCCTGCAAGTAAGCGTTCCTATTCCCCTCATCGATCCGGCAAATATCCTGAGAGCGCGGCGTAAACGCCTTCAGGTCGGACTTACGCACGGCATAAAGCCGCTCCCCTAATACAGGAGAGTAGAAATTCCGCAGGTGTAGCTGCGATACATAATGGTCAAGCGCCATGCCCTAAAAACGTCCAGTGGACGAACAAAATCATGCCATGCGATATTTCAACTTGAGATAATCGGTCTGCGTATCGGTGGGGAGATACATTCCGGCTTTGCACAACCAGTCCTCGTTACTGTTTGCCAGAACATACTCGGCGTGTGCGAAAGGCTGCAACCATGACAGAGAGCGATTCCAGTCCGCGACCATATCTGATGACGAGAGGTACCAGTTCTGATGTAGGGTAAGGGCCTTCGACACGATGTCTATGCGCACCTGCATCGCTGCATTCGGCCCAAGGCATTCAATGGCATACCCGACGATTGCGTAATCAAGAATCGACGCGCGTATTCCCAGCAGATGAGGCTGGGGGTCGAGTCGTCCAAAGTCCCATGTAAACCAGCGATCATAGGCCAGCTTCCACATCGCCTCACGTTGACTGCGGCTTGCACACGCTTGAAATGCACGCAAGCAAGTTGCCACATTCTCCCTGCCAGTGTCATCCAACGCCACATCATGCAATTGGACCGCAGCTATATATGCCTCAATCGCTGGTAACGGGACGCCCGCAAGCGCCGTACCAAGAGCTTCTTGAAGCCGAGGATACCGGACAGGATACCGATTAAAAATATCCATGAGCGTGCGCCAACGATCAGGGTCAGCGGACATTTTCGTTATCAATACGTCCAACCCAAGGACGGAAGGCGTTGGGTGGCCGCGTCCATAAACAGCGCTTCTGAGGGCAGCAAACTCGAAGTAAGGGCTAGAACACGCAACTGCCAGCGCGAGACAGGCCTCCTCATCACCGACAGCGCCTACAAACGAGACCGCAAGAAGAGCCTCATCAATTCCCGAGAGAACAACCAGCAGCTCATTTGGCCCGCATCGCGAAAGAATGCGCGTAGCCTGCGCTTGGAGAAGCGACGCAGAAACAAAGTCGCCGGAACGATCCAGACATTCGTTGATCTCCTTCCAATCCTTGGACGTATTAGCAGCTGCAAAACGTTCAACGGCGGCCTTTGTGGAGATCGGAGACTGGGTACGTAGCGGAGCATCGATGGTTACTCTGCAGGCTCGCAACATGGCCTGCAGTATTGCGACGAGTTGCTGGTTCGCCGCGAAGGGATTTGACAAAAGTCCCCACAACTCGTGGCCGATATCGCTCATGGTGCCAGCTACAAAAACCGCCGCAAGTGTCCGCTGCTGCGGATCGTTGACGGGATTCCATCCAGTAAGTTGTTCAACCATCCAGCGAAAAAGAGCGCTCCACCTTTCCATATCAGCCGGACTGGGGCGCACACCTGCGACACGGGCCAATTGAATAAAGCCATACTCACGACTAAACGCGTCACATAGCGCGTGACATTGATCCCAGTTGGTCAGCAGTTCCATCGGACGATCGATGGCTGCAAGAGCTGACAACACGCTAGCGGGGCCGCAAGCCGGGCCCGGATTACGCGCGCTAACCAGAACATCCGCCAGAACAGGATGCGTCATGGCGTTTTCCAGATGAGATGTTCGGGCTTTGCCAATTCATCCCATAGGTCGAGGAAGGCATCCATGATGCGACGCCCATCATCGACACGTTGCAGGATGTGGTGTGAGCGCCCGATCTGGTTGACGGAGATGCCGAGCGACCATGCAAGCGCACTGCCGTCTTCCTGTGGAAAGATAAGGAATCGGTCGTGAAACGGCCAACCGTCCTGGCCTGCCTTCATTCGATATTCAAAGCGAAGCCCAATGTTATTGGATTCCGCAGCCGTGAGTTCTTGCTGTTGAAGTTCAGCGAAGCTTGGTGGGGTCGGAGGCCGCAGATAGGGGATTGTAGCGCGAAGGACCGCAAGGGCATGGACCAGGAGCGATGTGAAAGTCGGCTTCGTGCGAACAGACTGGTGCGGGGGCTCGTTTGCGGCCGTCAAAGCACGCAAATCCGCACCACTGTGGATGCAATAAAACAGCGTCTTTAAAACGTCGTGCGCGGAAAGATATGGGTCCCACAACCAAGCGCCATATCGGCCGTGGCGGTTGATCAATCGGCGTATGTCATCCAGGGCTGATTCATGCATCTGGGAGGACGGTGCATCGCCCGGAGTATACTGCTTGAACAAGCTCTGTTCGACCAGGCGGTCATTCTCCTCGCGGTAGATCCGCGCACGCGCCCAATCAAAGGCACGTTGATCGGTGAGCGGGCCAACCGTAGAATTCATCGCACTCGAAACGCCAATCTGTACGCTCTGGTATTTTCCCTTACCATCCCTGACCTTAAAGGCCCGGGGCTCCGCATTACCCCCAAGGGCATGAATGCCAAAGTTGATCTGCCTTATGAATCCTGTGCGACCCTGGGCCGCGAGAAGGACGCCTTCCTGGTCGTCCCAGAGATAATTCTCCATCTGTCCATCACCTGCCGCCGTTGGCAAAGTCGCTTGAGGCGCAGCAATCGCTTGCGATGCATATCCATCGATGGCGTTATCGAACTCCGTCGCACTCACTGCCCTCAATGGACGCGGCGTCGCACTCGGGTGCCAAGCGAGGGTGATATGTGTGTCTCCCGACGCCCGTAACTGGGAAAATCGCGCCAAGACGACGGTCACAGGTATCTGAACAACGATATTGCCTAGCTTATCGGACATGCTGCCGATGCGTATTGGCACCCGCTCCATGACTTTGGCAGAGAGGTCTAACAACAACCGAGGTGTATCGAAAAAGGGACGGAAGCTGTGCTTCGTCTGGTCGATCAACTCAAATACATGCGCTCCGTTGTCGAAGTTGTTTTTAAGCAGCCTGTTCCAGGGGACCTCGAATGAACTGTCCGGTGCCACGAATACAGGTGTACCGGATGCCATCTCTCCAAGATCAAAGGTGCCGCTTGAGGATCGCCAAATGCCATCAAGGATATCGTTGAGGCAGGGCAGTATGGCTGCAATCGGCCGTACCGTGCGACGAATCCCAAAGAAGGAATCTCTAAAGTGAGGCAGGCGTATGCGTTCGCCAAGCCAAACCGGTTTCTCACTAACTCCGGCACTATGTTCTTCCGCCACCAGGAGAGTGAAGACGTTGGTCGTCTTACGCGTTGTGTTAGAAAATTCGAATATCTCGGTTATTTCAAAGTGCGTGTGAAACCCCACCACGCCCGGCACCGCAATTTTTGTAATCCGCGCTATCGCTCTCGCAAACGATAACTCGCGCTCTTTTGCCAACTCTTCCTTCGTAGGTCGTAGCGCTCGGGTCATCTTGTTCGACAATCGGTTTCGGTGAAAGTGACAGCGGGGGCCTCAAAACTAGAGGCTCCATGGCGATGATCACAGGTTTTTCGACTTAGCGCATCACTTCTGGCTAAAGCTTATAGCTTTCTCCCCAGTCTACGAGAGCAAGCCCACACCAATGTCGTGGCAAAAGCGCTACGCCACTGCCACGCATTTCACCAAGGTAGCTGTTGTGTACCATTAGTCGAGCTAGCATGGGGTCATGTCGCGCCCCCTCGCCCGCTTGCTGCTCGCATCATTGCTGATGGCAGTCGCGGCGTCAGGCACCAATGCCTTGCCCGTGATATCGTCTACTACCCCAGCCGCACGGCCTGCAAAGCAATCCGAGTGCAAGCCAGGCACTGAGCAGGTCAACCCGCGAACCGGCCGGAAGCAACTCTGCCGGTGAGAACCCTCGCCTTCCTCCTCGCTGCGTTCATGGCCCTGGCCATCCAGACGCATGCCCAGGACTGGTCAGATTTCGCGACCGTCAGCATGACCAACCCGAGCACACCGAAACTTACAGCCAACCGCCTCTGCTATACCGACGGGCGCGACCTCCTGTGCGACGGCGCCGCAGGCCTGCTGGTTACCAGCGGCACCATCGCCATCACCGGTATCCTCCGCCATCCGGTGCTGGCATCGAAGGTCAACTATCGCTCGTGGCGCAACTGGCGCTGGCGCGGCAAATACGACACTTGGCCTATTCCGGCATCCAGACACGCGACCGTGTGATGCCCCGCGTCCGCGAACCTAGCCTGTTGGCCCAGACGGTGCGCCGGACCAATTGACTCTCGCGCAGCCTCAGCAGCGCGAAGAAAAGAAGGTCAAGCTCGCTGAGCCAATAGGCGATCTCCGCCAGGCGCTTTTGCGCGTGCGCACGCGACGCCGCTCGCTGCTGTGCTGCCTCGGCTTTCGGCGTCTGCACCGCCTTCGCATAATAAACCTGCCGCTGGCGCAACCGCGCCATCTGCTTCTCCGCCTTGGCGGCAACCACCGCATACGTGCGCGCATTGCGCGCAAGCCGTTGCATGGTCCACTGGGCGCGGCTGCCGCGATCAAACTCGGGATATCGCACCTCGCGGCGCTCTACGGGAAACTTGGGCTCCCGCTTCCTTGGAGGACCCGCCTTTCGCGCAACGCTCTTCGGCGGTCGCTCCTTCCACGCCTTCCTCGCCTTCGGGCCGACGTGGATTTCAGGAACGCGCGACAACAGCACGGCCTCTCTCGCGTTTCCCTGTGACGCGGCGTCCTGCCGCCGCGCGGTGAAACTGCGATGGTCCACCCGGTCCCGATGACCGCCGCTCTCCAATGCGCGGTTCTGGTGCGCAGCCCATGCACTACGCCACGCAATCAGCATGGCGTCACTATTCCATTCGCGGGTCTTGACCCGCCGCAGGCCCCCTGCCCCGGCCTGCCGCAAGGTCAGCAGCACATGCGCATGGTGGTTGCGCGGATCGTCGCCCTTTTCCACCACGGGTGCATGGATGGCGATATCCGCCACCATGCCCAGCCCGACAAACTGCTCGCGGACAAAGGCGCGAACGAGCGCCAACCGCTCCTCGTCACTCAGCTCATGCGGCAAGGCCATGTTGATTTCGCGGGCAAGCTGGGCGTCGCGGCGCACCTCCATCGCTTCCACCCGATTCCATAATGTCTCGCGGTCCAGCAACCAGGACGCGCACCCTTCCGGTGCGACGATCTCGGCATGTACCACGCCGCGCCGCTTGCTGTAGTCCGCCACGGTGGTGTGGCGCTCATCTTTCAATCGCTCACCGGCCCGGTAAGCCGCCATCGCCACCACCGACCGGCCTTCTGACCGTTTCACCGGCTGTGCTGAAAGATGATATGAAGCCATTCCCCTCCCAAACCTTGTCGCGGGAACGACGCGCTACGGCCATTAGACACATCCCTGTGTCGGCCGTGCACCTATGTCGCGCAGCGATGTATAAGTGCGCCATTCCCTTCCCTTAGCATTCCTCAATCCGCTTTTGACGGCAATTGAGCAACAGGGGTTCGGGGAATATTTGCGCCACCAAAAGAATCAGGTAGGCGCATCAACTGCTCCGACGTGAACCCCAGCAAAGCGCTCCACAGTTCTTGCACATCGCCGGGAAACGCCGTCGCCAGCTCGGCCTGCAGATGCAAAAGCCTCGCGTCCAAGACTCGGGACTTTTCAAAGTAATTAGACAGATCGTTAGCCTCTCTGATCGTTCTGGTGACGCACTACGCAATCGTCTTATGGCTTCGGGTGCTTTGCTAGCCTATCGAGTACATCAATTGCCTTTTCGAATGGCTTGTAACGCTGCTCGATTTCTAGATCCAAATGCTTTGTCATGGCTTCTTCGGCCTTTTGCCTAGCGATCGGCTGGCATTTGGCGTCATTTGGCCAGCAGGGCCACACCGGACCGAAATCCCCTTTGTACGTGAAGCCATACTCAGCCATCTCGCCATGGCCTGGATACTTTATCGTAGGGCCCGAGTAGTACCCCTTTATGAGGGTTAGTCTCCGTGACGCAGCTTCGGTCAAGTCGACTTTAAATTCTAAGGCCTGTCGTCGGATGTTCGCAGACTCGTCCCTGATCTTCTCTTTCATATAGGTTTGGTAGATCACCATCTTGAGCAATTCGGCGGATGCTAACAAGTCGGCCGTTACGTCGCCGTAGGATTTGAAACCAACGATGAGTTCGTTCACCTGTAGGTCCGCATCGTCCAAGCGATGCACGCCCCCGCTTGCTTTATACTCTAGCATAGTCTCGACGACGGCCTGGTAGCGTCGGCTCAAGAGTTGGACGTCATACTCACTTAGCGCTTCGCGCATGACCTTTTGGAATAGCTCGTAGAGTTGTTGTGGGGTGATCCCTCCCGATCCGCTTGGGCCCGCAAATAGTGAGTCCAAGGCGGACTTTGCCAACCAAGATAGCACCGCGCCTGCCAATACCTCGACGACCCATGCCACTGTCAGGAATGCAAACACTTCCATCGGACGCATGTCGCCTTCTGAAGGCAGAAATTCCTTAGGGCGGTCAGCGACAGCTACGGGTAAATAAATGACAGGTCCGGACGGATTCAAAGGCATGCCTCTTCTCCAGAAATATCTGAATGAATAGAGTCTTCGGTAAGTCTAAAATTCAAAGCAAACGGTCGCTCTCGAAGACCGAATTCAGTTATCTTGTTTGGTTCCGTATTCCATTGAGTTGCGTGCCCAGATTATTCAGGATGACACGCTCCAATGCGCGGTTCGCTTTGGAGAAATCTGGCCGATAGGCAATTCGAGAGTCGAAGGACGTTCCTGCGCGCTTGCCGCTGGCGAAGCCAAAGCTCAATTTGTCATTATTCACTCGCGAGAGTGAAGCCATATTACCCGGTCCAACGAAATGAGTGAGTGTCCAGGTTGGTCCAGCTGAGTTGATACTTTTGGTCAGAGTAAAATTGACGATACCGCTAAACTCGCCGCCCGTCACGGACACGTCAGTTGTTTTAATCATGTCCGGCGTATCAAGCGCAGCTTCCACAATGCGCCTTAAACCGAGATTGCCAGCCAAGTTGGTGTCCGTTTCAGGACAGATGCCCAAGTCTCTATCTTTCTGCCACCAACGGAACAGCTCACGCATGGAATAGGTGAGATTGACGTTGAAGGTATCTTCCCTTGATTGGCTGAGGTTGGCCCCGACGTTGAAGGCGAAGTTGGGATAAGGCAAGTTGAACGACGGCGCCAAACCTCCGGTGTCGTTCACGTCCAGTGTCAAAAGCATCGCAACTTCATAGTCAAGGGTGAGCAACATTTGCTGATGCTTGAACGGCCGTTCAACGTCGGTTCGTACCATCCCAATTAGTTCGCACCTGATCCTTGCAACGATTGAGCTCGTATTCGGAACGCTCTCGCCGTAATTGGGAACGTCAAACTGGGGGAGGATGTTAGCACACCCGGAAAGCGCCACCATGAGCACGCATAGTGCAAGACATGGCCGCCATTTCGTGTACATCTTGGATACCGGTTGTCGGGATGAGCTCGCGTGTGTCACGTGGAGCACTCGCCTGGCGTCACCGGCAGATGAGGAAAACCTCCAGCTGCTTTCGCCAAATCCCGACATTCGTCATCAGTCTTTGCATTCTTGCATATGTCGGATTTTTCGGTGCCCGGAAACGAAATGAAGCACACACCTCTGACAGCCGTCGGGCTGACCAGCCGACTCAGTTGCTCTGCGTCTATTCGCTCCATTTCGTCCAGCGAAGGCAGCGTTCTAAAGAAACGATTTTGTACCCACGCGGAATACCATTGCATTTTTTGCGAAAGCGTAAGTACGTCAGGCATTGCAAGCTTCCCCACAAGCTCAATGGCCGGCAATTTGAAGCAGTAGATACTAGAATCTCGAAATTGCAACCAGAACGTTTGTCCATCGAAAAAACAATAGGGGCAAAAGATCCGCTATCCCCATTTGGGGGCGTCTCGGGCCACCGCGCGCCGTACGACTACTATTTTGAACCTTCCAGCGCGGACGCGTTCAAGCGGAGGCCTGCCGTGAAGTGATGCTTGGCATCCAACTCAATACCGACGTAACTGAATCCGGCGTTTTTTGCAGCCATCAGGCTGGACCCGGAGCCGCAGAACGGGTCCAGCACCACGCCATTTGATGAGCTGAAGCTCTCGGCCAAAGGGGTCAGGAGACTGATGGGTTTCTGCGTCGGATGAAAACGGTTGCCCGTATATTCCCAATCGCGGACATCCGAGAGCGGAGCTTCCGGCAACACGGCATCGCCCTTCACGAGCAAGTAAGCCTGTTCATGGCGGTGTTCGAAGAAGCGCTTTGAAGAAGCGTATTTCTTCTGAAAGACGACATGCCCGACAATCCTGAACCCTGCCTTGCGCCAAGCCAGGATGAACTTGTCGGCGGCATTCCAGCCGTAGAAACTCAGGCAGAATGAGCCGGGCTTGAGTACGCGGTACATCTCAGCAAATGCTGGTTCGAGCCATTCGTCGCGGTCATCATTGGCGATGGTCTGCCCATCGCGCGAACGATAGCGCACCAGATAAGGAGGGTCCGTCAGCACCATATCCACACTGGTGGATGGCATGCGCCGCATGACCTCGACGCAATCTCCGTGGATGACGGTATTGCGCACGCTGGCAAGAGGAAGGCTCATGATTGAACCTCCGTGTCGAGATACTCGGCGTGCCAGCCGTCTTCACCGCAATGGTTGGTGGTGAAGTGCAGAAGTCCGTCGGCGTTATACAGGGCTATCGCCTTGGCAAGCGCTTCCCGCTCGTTGTTCGCGAGAACGACAGCCTCGTATACGGTCCAGTCGGTGAACCTGACGACGTAGCGCGGCGAAGCGGCGGGGCTCATCGCCCCGCCTCCTGGTCGGCCTTCGGCTCGCGGATGACCAGTCGGCCATCAACGGGCACGCAGCTGAGCTTGATGTTGAAGCGCTTGCCGTCCTCGTGCGGCCACGCGGCCCCCACTTTGGTCCAGTAAGCCTTGTCGCCTTCGCCTTCGACCACGTAGACCGCGTAAGGTTTCTGGCTCTTTTGGTTTGTCTTCATCGGATTATCTCCCGTTTGTTTTGCCAGCTGCGCCAATCGCGGCCGGACGGGAGTGCTCAAGGACAAGAGGTTCAAGCAGCGGCGCAAGGAGGCTCCGATCGAGGGACCCTCCGGGATACGGTTGGATGCCTTGCGCCGGGGCGCCTCGGTCCTAACTTCCCGTCGTCACTGGCCGTGTATTGGAGATAGCCCTACAACGGGATGAGTCCCCAAGACGAAGCAGGAGCCCGATAAAGCAGGTTTCGCGGACGCAAACGAAGAGACCTCCCATCTGGATCGAGGTAGGGCCATTGCCCGGCTGGGAGGAAAGCTGTGGCTTTAATCCCGAGTGGGTCGACCCGGACCGCCAGTCAACTACGCTAGTCACATGCGCCAAGCGCCGGACCCGAGGTGACCAGGATGAAGAAAGCCAAGCCAGCGTCACCACGGAATGCCAACTCCATCGATGTGCATATTGCTGGGCAGATTCGCAGGATACGGCTTGAGCGGAACATGAGTCAGGACGAGCTTGGCGAAGCCATCGTCGTCAGCTTCCAGCAGATTCAGAAGTATGAGCGCGCCGCAAACCGGGTCAGTGCAGGCCGCCTGTACGAAATTTGCGTAGCACTCGATTTCTCGATCAGCCAAATCTTTGAGGGTATGACGCCCAAGCCGCGCTGAACCTCTGCCCGTCGGCGAGACCAGGGGCGGCAACTGCAAGGGCGGACACAGCCGAGGGGTATCACCCGGTCTGCACAAGCGCTGCGCGGAAGACTGAGGATACGGCAGTGGCCGAGCGCTCTTACGCGAACCCTTGCAGGCGCCAGGGGCGACGCCCCCTTAGCTCTTCTTCCGCGAGGGATCGGATCGCAAACAGAAGGAGAAGCTACATGAATGACAGCGAATCGGCTTAGCTGTAAGCTGCAACTCTGACAACGAGAAGGAGCGATAGTGCTGAACATTGTGGGGAACGTATCGCCAGGACCCCACTTAGGGCAGGTGCGGTAATGACTAGCGTCGAATCCCCGCGCTCTGACTCGTTGGGCGCTCGCGCGTCAAATGCAGGCGACCAATTTCATGAGCTTTGGGCACTGCAGCAGGCGCTCGAACTTCTAAACCCGTCCTTAGGCTTGAGCGCCCTCACAGTTGAAGGCGTGGCGACCGAGGCGGAAGAAAGCGACCGCTCAGTTTGGGACGGCGTCGATTGCGCGCTTTACTTTGGCGGACAGTCCTTGGAAAGCGCTGCCCACATCGACATCGCACAACACAAATACTCGTCGACCGACCCGGATCAAGATTGGACGGTCGCACGCCTCTCATACAACAAGAAGAAAGACGGCAACAATTCGGCGCTTCGGCGCTTAGCGGACGCCTTCAGTGGCGCGAGGAAGGTGATGCAGGCTGATGCTGGGCTGCGCGTCCGCTTTATCAGCAATCAGAACATCTCCAGCGCAGTGTCCGATGCGATCAGCGCAATAATTACGCCCTCTCCCTCGAAGCTCGATCCAAAGCTCACAAGCGATATTCAGAAAATCCAGGCGGCCACAGGACTTGACGGTGAAGACCTGAATGCCTTCCTTCGATGCTTGGATTTCTCGGAGTGCGGCAAGTCGTCAAGGTCCTCCCTTCGCCGGTCTATCACCCAGCATGTATCCCAGATTCTCGGCGAGGATGAGAGTGCGACCGTCCGTGAGCTGATGTCCCAAATCCGCGAACTGATGATGCCGGGGTATTCCCGCGCAATTGTCACCCGACAAATGGTCTTGTCGTGGTTTGGCGTGACGACCGAGACCGGGCTCTTTCCAGCACAAAGCGATTTCAAATCGATAACTAGTGCCATTCAGCGCGAACCCACAACCAGATTGTTTGAAGCGATCAGCCGTGGCGCTAAGGTAACGTGTCTGCACGGCGGGGCTGGATGTGGGAAGACCACGACCCTTATACAACTAGGTTCGGCCTTACCTCCGTCGTCCGTTCTATTGCTTTTCGATTGTTACGGCGGCGGACGTTATCTCTTTTCTAATGATCGCAGGCACCTGCCCGAACATGCGTTCACGCAAATCGCAAACGAGCTTGCCCTAACGCTTGGAATTCCGTTCCTACTCGCGCGCGGATCTAAAGCGCCACTACTTATCAGGCGGTTTCTCGAACATGTGAAACTTGCAGCCGGACTTCTGGCCAAAGCACATCCTGAAGCCTTGCTAGTTCTTGGAGTAGACGCCGCAGACAACTCGGTAACGGCCGCCGCAAAATCTGACCCGAAAGATTCCTGCTTCGTTACCGAGCTCGCAAATGCCGATCTATCGATACTTCCCAACAACGTGCGGTTGGTTTTCAGTGCGCGCACCGTCAGAAAAGGTACACTAAAGCTTCCCGCTAATGTCTCAGAAGTCCCCTGCCCGCCGTTCAGCCTTGAGGAAACAAAGCAGTTCGTAGCCCTTAAGTTCGCAACACCCTCCAAGGATTGGATAGAGCAGTTTTATGCTTTGTCGGGAGGCGTGCCGCGCGTTCAGGACTATGCAATGAGCGCAGGCAACGGCGATCTAGAGTCTACGCTGAACGCTCTGCGTCCTGGCGGCAAGAACGTGGCTGACGTCCTGCGAAAGCTCTTCCACGACGCTACAAAGCGGTCCGGAAATGATGGGCTGTATCCTACATACATGTCCAGTATTGCGGCCTTGCCCGCTCCCATTCCGCCGGCACATCTTGCCGCTGTCTGTGGAGTTCAGGAATCGGAGATTCTGGATTTCGTTCAAGACACAAGACCCAGCCTTCGCGTCGAAGAAGATGGAATTTCGATAGCGGATGAGGATGTTGAGGACTTCATCCGCACCGAGGGACAAGCAGAAATAGCAAAGGCGCGGCAGACCATTTGCGATCACTTTGCTACGGTCTATACCTCAGACACCTACGCCGCCGTGAACTATGCAGACCTCCTCGCCTCCGCCGGGAGAGCGGATGCCATCCTCCCCATTATTGAGACGGATCTCGCGCCAGCAGCTATCGCTGATCCCATCATTAGAAGAGAAGTCCAACTGCGCAGATTGCGACTTGCCCAGTCTGCTTGTCGGACTGCAGGTAACTCGGTCGCCAGCATGAAGGTCGTGCTGTTGAGTGCGGAAGCCTCAAAAGATGAAGCCTTCCTGGCGGATATCCTCAATCAGCACCCGGATCTTTCGACGCGATTTGCTCGATCGTCGCTGGTTAGGCTTGTATTATCGGATTCCGACAGAACCAAGAGCCAGGGGCGGGTTCTCATTCAGGATGCGGCGCGAGCTGCGCAAGCTGGAAACGTCATCCAAGCACGCGAACAGCTATACTATTACGATGAGTGGTTGGAACGTCGAAAGCGCGTGCCAGAGGAAGATCGAGGGGATTGGAAAGTCGAAACGGACGACCTGGTCGCCCGCATAGAAACCATAGCGCTTCTAGAGGGTCCTGCCAGCGCATATCAAGACATGATGCGTTGGAAGCCACCGCACGCCCGGATTCAGGTTGCGCTAAAACTCATTCCTCAGCTTATCGCGCGCGGCAACACAGGTATAGTGCAGAAGGCGGTGGATGACGGCCTCTTACCGTCGGCATGGAAAATCCTACTCCTCGTACCGCTGGCCCTATCGGGAGCAACGATTCAAGCTGAAGACCTAGAGCGGGCATTGCTCGGATTGCGTCGGGCATTGATCGCACCACTAAACGGAATTGGCTATGTATCGTCCCAGGATAGATGGACCCCTGAACTCCATGGGCTGGTAGTCACCGCATGCGAGATTGGTTTTTCCATTGGCGTCTCCGAACTATCAATTCGCAAAGCGCTGAAACTCATTGCCGATTTCGACCGGAAGTTTGACAAACAGTCCTCGTCCTTTGACGCCGACATCCTCGACATACTGCTGAGGGCTTGGCTCCTTCGACGGACGCTCGACAAATTGCCAACAACAGCCGACGAATTTCTAAAGTTCATCGATCCCGAAGGGAAGAAGCCAAAGGCGACGAATCCCCGAAAGAAGCGTCGTAGCGCGAAGGCAAAGCCGCAAGAGCGGTCGTCCTCGCCTCCACTCGACAGCGAACAACGGCAGATCGTCTCAACCGCGTTCAAGGTCTATGTGAGCCGCATCCCTTTGTTGCAACATCACGCCAAGAACGGAAGCATTGATGACACCCTCGTCGAGGAAATCACAGGCTTTGGTTATGAGGACTATCTATTCAAACGCCATGCAGGCATCGGCATCAAGCCGAGAGCAGCCCTCAGCGTTCTTAGTTTGATGCATCTTAGGGGAGCCTCCTGGAAAGCTCTTTTTACAAAAGCCGCCGGTTTGGCATCGTTCGATTATAACGACCCGTTTGCGCATCGCCTTGTCCCACTTTGGCGCTTCTTACTCTTGCGCGATGAAAGCCGTGATTTCGTCCTGCAGTCGCTTGCAGAGAGAAGAGACGGGATTCGGTTGGCGAGAGAGCCAGCTTCGGACAAGGTCAATGCTGCAATTGAGTTTAGTCGCCTTTCGCTGAATTTCAGCGAACCCGACGCGCGCGCTTTCTTTGAAGAAGCCGTCGTTCTGGCCCAGCAGATTGACCGGGAGGCAATGAATCAAATCGAGGTGCTTCATGCCCTCACCGTTCATTCCACGAAATGGAACCAGAATGCGAGGACGGCCGCGGTTCCTATCTCAGTAAACGTGTTCACTGAAATAGCAGAACGCCTTCGCAACGAAGAACATTTCCCATGGGAAGGAAGCATAAACTGCCTTGTACGGCTTCATGCGCCAACGGCCCTCGCGGCGGTTTCCCGCTGGTCGGACCAAGGCACGCACGGCCTCTCTGAATCCCTGCGATTGTTTCTGGCAGAGGTCACCCGACTTGGAGGCCTCTCTCCATCTGCTGCGACTTCGCTGTTGACCCTTATAGATTATGCTCCAGATCAGCTTAAGGCAGACATCGTCAATGGGCTGCGAAGCGTTGAGGAGGTGCCTGCCAACCTCGTCCTGGAAGAGTTGGCAGTGGAGTGCTTGCTGTTAGAGCAACCGGGCCTTATAGCCGCCCAAGCAGGGGTCTTGCTGGATGCTGCCAAACCCCTGAAGGGAGATCGCCTCCCCGCATTTCGACGGCTTGCTGAGACGTTTCAATATCTAGATGCCAGAAGAACAAGGCCACCAAAGGTGAAGGCCGAGAAGCGCACTGTCCCAAGTCTTGTCGGGCAACGCTTCGTTACCCAAGCAGCAATCGAGGCAGAATATGACGCCGCCCGCAAGACGGGCGGTTACTTCGACACCGTATCATTCCTGAGCCAGATGATCAGCGTCACCTCATCGCCGGGCGATCGTGTGCTCTTTCTTGATGCCTTGGCGATAAGCAATATTAACGCATTTAGCGAATCAACACGCGCATCCGTTATCCTGGCCGCTTTATCGGCATGGGAATCGATACCATCAGTCCAGCAGTGGTGCTCAAGGTCGCTACCATCCGTTATCGTGCATTGTTTCTCCGGCCTCACGGGCCGGTATTATGGCAGGCATCATTCTACTGGTTTGAAGGAATTGCTTGCGGCCACTCACCTTCCAGATTCCGATAAACTCAACATCATAACCGAAGCTCTAGAGGGCATCGGTCTTTCTCTAGGCGGCGAATCACTGTTCGGTATTGCCGAGCTCATGGCCATCCTCTTAACGTCTCAAGAGGCCCATGAAGTATTTGACTGGTATCTTTTTCGTCTGAACGAGCGCGTCCTACATGATGAGAAAGATCTGAAACCGGATGATTTGCCAGAAGATCTAAACGCTGCGGTCGGTCGCTTTCTCTTTGCGCTTATGAGCGACGTCGACACACGCATTAGATGGCGTGCAGCCCACGCCGCGCGACGACTAGCGAGAATGGATGACACCGCCTCTTTGAATGCAATCTACGCCAACTTCGACCGTGTATCAGATGACGTCTTTCGAGCGCCGTCCGCGCCATTTTATTTCTTGGCCGCGCGGCTTTGGGCCGCAATGGCCGCCGCGAGGATTGCGAACGAGGCGCCAACAGCTCTAATGGGCATTCATGCCAAACTCATTACAATTGCGCTCGATGAGACACAGCCTCATCTGCTCATTCGTGAACATGCCAAAGCCGCGCTCCAAGCACTGGATGACACGAAGCATGCCAAGCTTGATTCCGACCTAAAGAACAAAATTCGTAAGATCAATATCTCGCCGTTTAAGCCCAAGCAGCGCAAGGAAAACAAGTATCCCGGCATTGATCGAGGCGAAAGGAAGGATGAACGGCACCACTTCGGCTACGACACCGTGGAGCATATGCTATTGCCCGTTCTTAGGATGTTTGTTGGCCTTACGAAGGAAGAACTATTCGAGCGCCTGGAGTATTGGCTAATCGACCAATGGCACACACCCGACAAGGTCCACTATTGGGATCTTGAACCCCGCAAAAGCCGTTACAGCGACCGCGATCAGAGTCTCTCACATTCACATAAGGGCGGGCGGCCGCTCATTGAACGGTATGGATACTACCTTGAATGGAATGCCATACTCTGCGTGGTGTCCGAGTTTCTGCAGAAGTATCCATTGTGGAAGACGGACGATAGGTGGGGCTCATTTAGCTATTGGCTTTCTGAACTATCGCTCACGGAGTCGCCAGCATGGCTCTCGGACCTACGCGACCCGAAGCCGCTAGAAGATCAATTTTGGCTCCCCGGCAAGGAGGATGAAAGCAGATGGGTAAGCCGCACATCACATCAAGATTTCCTGGCCGCGCTGTTTCCCTCAGAGGGAAAGAATCGGAGCATTATCCGTGTGGATGGCTCCTGGGTCTCAGCGTTTCCGACGCGCGAAATGCGCACCGACATTTCCAGCGCTCTGATTAATCCAGCTACAGCATCATCACTCGCACGCGCCCTGCAGATGCGGAACGACCATCGATGGGGGTATCACTTCCCAGATGAGCGGGAAAACGAAGACGAATTTGATCGAGGGTTTAGTGTCATGCCATTCAAACTTACGGGATGGTTGATTGACATCAGAAATGATGGAGGACTCGACAAGAAAGACCCTTTCACAAACGCAATTGGTTCAGGTCGGCGCTCACTTGGTAAGGTCATTGAAGCACAGCTGAACTTGAAAGCAGCACCCCTGCCCGCGAAAGCCTGGAAAATGGAGGGGCTAACGTCAGTGGCAGCGGAGCAGATCATTTGGTCGGACCTACCTGAAAGATACGACGATGGTTCATGGAGATCGCGAGAAACGAAATCGCACGGCCATCTACTCCAGATTCAAGCAGACGTGCTATCGTCCTTCCTCAAATCAGAGAAGATGGATCTGATCGTTGGCGTTCACATCGAACGGAGGCTGGAGCAAGAGTATAGGGGCAGGCATGGCGGCGAAACAAAGAAAACCAAGTCGTTCGAGAAATTCTTCATCTTCCGTGCCGACGGAACGATCGAAGATTACCAAAGAAGTATTGGCACTTGGCGAAGCGCTCGTTGAGCAATTCAAGCTTAAGCCGGATGACGACATCTTGGGTCAGTGGATCACGCATCATCTCGCGGAGAAGTTTACCGAACACAAGAACGCCAAAGGTGCGGCAAAGGATGTTCTTGGTGCCGAGCTAGTCGACACTATTATGAAATTCTGGAAGCATCGTGCGGTTTTCCCACGTGGCGATGCACCTTTTGAGAACTACGATGCGATCATTCGGGCTCTGGAAAGCTTCGATCCGGATCGTGAGCGATACTTCAGCTATAGAGCCGCCAATGAAGCCATCGATGGCGCTACCCCTGCGTCGCGGCAGCTCATCGACCTTGCAAAAAGTTTGGACCGCGGAACGCGTGCCCTAGTCAACTTTTGCTTCACCTATGCCGCGTACGCCTCCGGAAAGCCGCCCAAGGCTTGGCTCGATGCAGCAAGGGTGCTGGAAGCAGACACCGACGTGAGGATTGTGAGGCGCTTTGTTGACGCAAGTGAAGCGCTTGACGCCTCCGAAAAGAGAGAACCAACCGCTACTGAACTTGAAATTGAAAGTCTTGTGGATGTGCAAGCCGACTTGGCCGCTCTTTTGGAGTCCGCAAAGATAATTGGAGAAGTCATTGATGCCCGTTTGAAAGGCTTAACAAGCAAGGTTGCTGATGGCAGGCCAGTCCACGTTGCTAAGAAGAGGTCTTCACAAACAGCCCCCAAAAACAGGAAAGCTACGTCGAAAAAGCGGCTGTCCGGGCGATAGGCCATTCGGCTCCAGCCAGTGACCACCTCGGTCTGACCAAGATTAGTAAGAGCGCCTATGCGCAAAAAGCGAACCGCTACCGGTTCGTAAAAGAGAAGGGCCCCTCGGCCCTCTAAGAAGCAGGCTGACTAGGCCTGCTCATAGAGTTCAGTATCGTCTTTGGGTCGCACTACGGGCTTCCGCCGCACCTTCGGCTTTGCTCGAACCACATTGATCGCCGCTGCATCCAGCCGATTCTTAATGTGAGCGGCATAGAACCTCTCAATCATCTCCACGCTGGTCCGGCAGTTCTTGGCAATCTGATAAATATCAGCTCCCTCCATCAACCGCATGCAGATGTAGGTATGTCGCAAACTGTACGCAGTCCGGCGATTGCCATCCCTATCAAGTTTGAGTTCGCTCCGATCAAGCACCCCGTTGAATAATTTGATGTGGTTGCCTGGAAACACGTGGTCCGTCGGCTTTGGCAATTGCGGCGCCTCGGTTGACGGCGGTGCCTTGGCCCTTGCCCGTGCTTTGCCCTGCTTGGTGTATTTGGGACGGGCCAGCAGCCGCTCGTATGGGCTCACCGCCATGGGCGTGCTCTTGCAGTAACCGATGCCCCGCTTGCCCCGCACCTCGATCTCCAGGATGCGCTCACCGCTGTGGGCATCTTCAACAATGGTCACGTCCCGATGCTGGAGGTTCTTGGCCTCATCCGGCCGCAGGCCGGTGTTTGCGAGGAACAGGACGTAATCGTGGACCTGCTCCGCCCTCCAGCGATGATGGATCTGGCTAGCCTTGGCATGGGCGCGGGTGGCACCGTAGAGCTGCTTGTATTCATCCGGGCTGAACCAGGGCCGGTGTACGACCTTGCCCGATGTCTTGTAGGCCGGTGAGAAATCCGGAAGGTGCGCGAGCCATTCGTGACGGATGGCCGTCTTCAACACCTGCCGGATGGTCACGATTTCATCGTGGATGGTGCTGCGGGCGGGCGCCTTGCCGGTCGTTGAAGTCGATATCCGGTGAACCCGGTACTCTTGGACCTTGCCTGGCGTGATTCGAGAAAGAGCTAGGTCTCCGAAGAAGGGCAAGAGGTGCAGACGCAGCCGAATGGCGTAGCCCTCAATCCACCGGGGACTGCGTTGCCCCTCGGTGATGACCTCATATTCCTTCTGGAACTGCTCCGCGGCTTGCCGGAAGGTTTTTTCGTTGATGAGCAAACCGGCCCGGGATTTTCCCCGCAGCTCCAAATACCAGTCCTCGGCGAACTGCTTGGCGTGGGCGAGGCTCTCTTCCTTCGTACTGATTCGCCGGTTCCGGCCTTTCAGGTAGGTGGAGCACTGCCAGTAATTGCTGTTCTCACGTTTATAAACGTGGAGCTTACCGCCCATCAATTCATGGGTGATCATCCTGACCTCCTTCCACGGTGTTTTGTGTAACACCTGTGTAAGGGGGTTTTTCACAAAAAATGGGCTATGGAATCACCATAACCCATTGGAATGTTTGGTTGCGGGGATAGGATTTGAACCTATGACCTTCAGGTTATGAGCCTGACGGTCCTTTAGTCGGATCAATGTTCAAGTGAGGGATCTTACAGATTTCACGATACAATGCTTCGACCGGAAATTCCCCGTACGCGTCAGCCACCGATTTTGAACCATGACCGGTCATGGCCTCCAGAATATCTTTCGCGAGGCTGTAGCGACGTCCTAGCGTCTTCATGCGGTGGCGCCAAGAGTGGCTCGGAGAGATGCGAGGATCCGTGATGCCAAGTTGCCTAACAAAGCGCCCGATCACCTTTGTCCCGTTGCCACCGCGCTTCCCGAATTTGTCTGGCGGTAGCTCGGAGAATATGGGGCCGGCTTTTTTCTGAAGGGCAAATTTCAGAAAACCACTTTCCTCAAGAGCCGGATGCACCGGAATAATTCGCTCGGATCCTGCCGTCTTCACCGAGCCAGCTTCCGGCATGATTTTCATGCACCAGATGCCGTCGATCTCGACCACGTCCTCGCGACGCAATTGGCAGATCTCAGATACGCGAGCTCCGGAATAAGCCCCGATCCATGGCACCCAACGTTTCACCGGATCCGAAGACGCCGTTGCGGCGACCAGAACAATTTTAGCCTCCTCGTCGGTGAAGCTTCGCTTCTTCTCACTCTGCTTGCTTCGAGTGTCGAGCGAAATTCCATCCGCAACATTCGAGCTCAGCTTCTTATTGGCGACGCCCCACTGAAGGATCGCCCGAACTGGTGCGAGTTTGGCATCCTGGATCGTCTTGGGCCGAAGACCCTCGGTCAACATCGCTTCTTTCCAGCGAACCATGTCGTCGCCAGTAAGGGCCCGAGCATTGTCATGCTTTAAGAACGCGACCAGCTGTTTCACGACGCGTGACCATTCATACAACGTCTTCTCAACAGGACGGCGCTCTTTAGCCCAACCGTCAACCAGATCGTTGAATGCGAATGGCTCCTGAGAGGGCATTGAAGGTAAGATAGGCGAGCTGCTCGCAGCGATAGGCGCCGCCGCGCCGACGCCTTGCGACAGCTGCTGCAAAGCGACACTGGCACGCTGAACCGCAGCTCCGATCGCGCGAGCCAATATCCTGTTGTCGCTTCCGGCCAGTCGAAGGCCGACATTTGAGGCGCAGCTATCGGCCCATTCCAGGCACCACCGCTCCATTTCTCGGACCCGTAGCTCATCCCTATCTACGACGATCGCAGCGGCGTCGTAGAGGAACTCGTAATTCGCCGAGATCGGGCTGGGCTGAAAAAGCCGCGGACCTAGATCCACGCGCCAATCAGTCTGCTGGCTCGGATTTTCCAGGTATCGCTGTAACCATCTGTCGTAGAATGCCGCGGCAAGATGATGCGCCTCACGCTCACTCAGGCTCTTCTGGCCGGATCTGAGATTGGCCCATTTCGCCTCGATTTCAGCCAGGGCGGCGGAATGCTTCACTTTCGCCAGCGCGGGATCCTTGGTCCCGAGCGTGCGAAGTTCCTCACGCTTTCCCACGAGCGTAATGAGCTCGTCCGGAACGCGTTTTCGCAGCCAATAGATCCCCGTTTTGGGGTGCTTCCAAGGACGTGACATTGCAAGGGGCATGTGTATCACCCGTGTGTATTACCGGGTAGCCCTCAAGTCATTGTTTTCACTGAATTGTCTTTGGGGACAAAGGCTTAGTAAGCCTATGGTGCCCAGGGGCGGGATCGAACCACCGACACTGCGATTTTCAGTCGCATGCTCTACCAACTGAGCTACCTGGGCGCCGCCCCGGATCAGGTCCAGGGAGCGCCGGTTTATAGTCAGCCAAATCGGCCCTGTCCACCCGCCCGATGGCAATTCTGTGAACGAAGATTTTGCCGTCAAAACAATGGGAAATGGCCGCTTCGGATTGACTGGCGCAGCGCGATCGCCCGTCGCGCCTATTCGGCATCCTCGTCATCCGTCGGTTTGCCGGGAATCGCATAGGAGCCCGACAGCCAGCGATTGAGATCGACATCACGGCAGCGCTCGGAGCAGAACGGCTTGGACGCCTCGACAACGGGCTTGCCGCAGATGGGGCACGGCTTTTCGCCGGATTTGGACGCTTTAGCTTGCATTCAACCAACCGAAACGGATCGGGAAGCCTTCGCCTCCGAGCAGTGACACGGTTTCGTAAAGCGGCAGGCCGACAATATTGGTGTAGGAGCCAACCATCTTGACCACAAAGGAGCCGGCGATGCCCTGCACGGCATAGCCACCGGCTTTGCCGCGCCATTCGCCGGAGCCGATATAGGTCGAGATGTCTTCCTCGTTGAGCCGCTTGAAGCGTACCTTGGTCTCGATCAGCCGCTGCCGGAAGCTTTCCTTGGGGGTCACGATACAGACCGCCGTGTAGACGCGGTGGTTGCGGCCCGACAGCAGGCGCAGGCACTGCGAGGCCTCATCGACCAGCTCCGCCTTGGGCAGGATACGGCGGCCGACAGCGACCACGGTATCGGCTGCAAGAATGAACGAGCCGCGCAGTTCGTCATCGAGCTGGACGGATTTGAGCGCAGCTTCCGCCTTGGCGCGGGCCAGACGATTGGCGCAGGCGCGCGGCAACTCGCCCCGCTTCGGGGTCTCGTCGACATCGGCGGGACGCAGTGCATCGGGTTCGATCCCGGCCTGATTGAGCAGGCTCAGACGGCGGGGCGAACCGGAGGCGAGAACGAATTTGGGACGGCCGAGCATGCGGGCTGATGATCCTGGAAATGCGGCCGGAACCTATCGGAAGGGGGATGGTGAGACAACTGCCTCCACATACTCGTCATTCCGGGTTCGCTCGCCAAGGGGCGAGCGCCCCGGAATGACGAATGTGCTTTAGCATTTACCCGCTGGCAGCGCCGCCTTTGGCGAAACGTTTGCGGATACGCAGTAACAGGCCATCGCAGACCTCGCGATAGGCGGCCAGTTTCTGTTCGCGGTTACCTTCGGTTCCCGTGGGATCCACAGTCGGCCAGTATTCGACCTCAGCGGCATCGGTGCGCGTCAGGTCCAGCGCCTTGTGATGCGCCTCCGGCGAGAGCGTGATGATGAGATCGAAATTGAGCCCTTCCCAATCCTCGAGTTCCGCGAAGGTCATGGGCTTGTGCCTGGAGATGTCCTGGCCGAGCTCGGCCATCACGGCCACCGCGAAGGGATCGAGCTCCCCCTTTTTCACCCCGGCGGATTTCACATACAGCGCCTGCGGGAACATCTGCTGCAACAGGCTGGCGGCCATGGGCGAACGCACGCTGTTCTGGCCACAGGCAAACAACACCGCCTGCGGCGTGCGCGCGCGTGGCGGCGCGGCCATCCGCTTACGCTCGCTTTTTCTGGCGCATGACCTGGTCCGAAAACCGGAATCCACTTTTCGGGATCATGCGTTGCTCAGCCCTTCCAGTGAAGGACAGAGATCAACGTAAAAAGTCGCCGCGATGTCTCGAAGTCGACCCGCACCTTGCCGGCCAGGCGTTCCTGCAGCGTCCGCGAGCCTTCATCATGGATACCGCGGCGGCCCATGTCGATGGCTTCGATCTTGTCCGGCGTGGCCGTACGGATCGCCTGATAGTAGCTGTCGCAGATCATGAAGTAGTCCTTCACAATGCGGCGGAACGGCCCGAGCGACAGAAGGTGCGCGACGACAGGGGTGCCGTCCTCGCGGCGGATGTCGAACATCAGCCGGCTGCCGGTGATGCCGATATGCAGCGTAAACGGGCCGACATGCGCACCTTCCGGCGCGAACAGATTCTGCTCGATCAGGTCGTAGATCGCGATCGCGCGCTCATGCTCGATATCCGGCCCGGAACGGCCGATCGATTCCTCATCGAGCGTCACCGCCACGATGCGGTTGTTGCTGTCATCCTCTGGTGGAGGGGCGTTACTCATCGCAAATTGAGGCGCAATCCGACTGAACGTGCGTGGGCATCGAGACCTTCGGCCTTGCCCAGCGTCATCGCAGCCGGTCCCAGCGCCCGTAGCTGATCCGGCCCGCACTTCAGGATCGATGTTCGCTTCATGAAGTCAAGTACGCCTAGGCCCGACGAGAATCGCGCCGAGCGCGCCGTCGGCAAAACGTGGTTCGAGCCGCCGACATAATCGCCGATAGCTTCCGGCGTATGATTGCCCAGGAAGATCGCGCCGGCATTGCGGACCTTCAACGACAGGGCATCGGCATCTCTAGTCATGATCTCAAGATGCTCGGCGGCGATGGCATTGGCCAGCTTCACGGCCTCGTCCATTGTCTGTACCAGAATGACAGCGCCATAGTCGTCCCATGACGCCTGCGCGATGGCCGCGCGCGGGAGCGTGGTAAGCTGCGCCTCGACCGCGCGGATGACGTCATCGGCCAGCGCCTTGCTGTCCGTGATCAGGATCGACTGCGCATTGACGTCGTGCTCAGCCTGCGCGAGGAGATCCGCCGCAATCCAGTCGGCATTGGCGGTATCGTCGGCAATGACCAGCACTTCTGAGGGGCCGGCGATCATGTCGATGCCGACCTTGCCGAACACCTGGCGCTTGGCTGCGGCCACATAGGCATTGCCGGGACCAACGATCTTGGCCACCGGCGCAATGGTCGCGGTGCCATAGGCCAAAGCGGCCACGGCCTGTGCGCCACCGACGCGATAGATCTCGGACACGCCACCAAGCTTCGCCGCGGCCAGCACCAGCGGGTTGAGCTTGCCGTCCGGCGACGGCACCACCATCACCACGCGCTCCACACCGGCGACTTTGGCCGGCACGGCATTCATCAGGACCGACGATGGATAGGCAGCAGTCCCCCCGGGCACATAGAGGCCAACAGCGTCAATGGCGCTCCAGCGCCAGCCGAGCTCAACGCCCAGCGCATCGGTGAAGCGGTCGTCCTTGGGCAGCTGGCGCTTGTGAAACAGCTCGATCCGGTCGCGGGCGAATTTGAGAGCGTCGACGGTCTCGACATCGCAAGCGGCGACGGCGGCATCGACTTCGGCCGGGCTCACGCGCAAGCCGGAGGCGCTGAGGTCCAGCCGATCGAACTTGCGGGTGGCCTCCAGCAGCGCTGCGTCGCCACGGGCGGCGACGTCATCGACAATGGCGCGGGTGGCAGCCTCGATATCAGCAGCGACTTCACGCTTCATGGTCAGGAAAGCATTGAAGCGCTGGGTGAAATCGGCGCTGGCGGTATCAATACGAATTGGCATTCTGGTGTTCCGGCGGGGCCTTGCCGGCCAAGGCCCCCTGCTCAATGGCGCGGCGGCTAAGGGCCGTCAACCCTGTGCTGCCATGGAAAGGATGAATAGCGGATCAGGCGTCCAGGCCGGAGGCCTCGGTGCCGGCATCGCTGGTCAGATCGTCCGGGCCGAGATCGGCCAGTTCGACCTCAAGGCACTCAACGTCGAGCCGCAGGGCACCGCCGCCGGCAAACATTAGGACCGCGCTGCCGCTCGGCGCCTCGCCATGATGGAATTCAATGCCAAGCAGTTCCAGAGCGACATCGGGCGTGTCGAGATCGATATCCCTGGACTTGCAGGCCAGCACGCGGTCGAACCGCAGCGCCGAGACCAGCCGGCGCGGCGTGACTTCCCCTGAAATCGTCTGATCCCAGTCGAGCCGGCTCATGCCGACCACGAGCCGCTTCTCGCTTTGCCGCCAGATGATGTCGCCGACATTGACAGCCGCATCCTGCACATGCGCGGAAATCACCGCGAGGTCGTCGGCATCCAGTGCAATCAGCTTGCGTTGACCCGTCACGACGCCCCCTAGAGAACCCTATCCGCTGATGCGCTCGATGGTTGCGCCGCAGGCGGACAGCTTTTCCTCGAGCCGCTCGAAACCGCGATCGAGATGATAGATGCGGTTGACCATGGTCTCGCCTTCCGCGACGAGGCCGGCAATCACCAGAGAGACCGAGGCGCGCAGGTCGGTCGCCATCACGGGCGCGCCGCGCAGCTTGGCCGTACCGTCGATGGTCGCGGTTTCACCGTCGAGGTGAATTCGCGCGCCGAAGCGTGCCAGCTCCTGCACATGCATGAAGCGGTTCTCGAAAATCGTCTCGGTGATATGCGAGGAGCCCGAGGCCGTGGTCATCAGCGCCATCAACTGCGCCTGCAGATCGGTCGGGAAGCCCGGGAATGGCGCCGTCGACACGTTCACCGGCTTGATGCCGGAGCCGTTGCGCGAGATGCGGATGCCGTCATTGTTCGGCGTCACCGTCGCGCCAGCCTCGACCAGTACGTCGAGCGCCGACTGTAGCAATTCAGGCCGAGCGCCTGAGAGCTGCACGTCGCCCCCGGTCATCGCCACGGCCATGGCATAGGTGCCGGTCTCGATGCGATCCGGCAGTACGGTGTGGCGTGTGCCATTCAGCTTGGCCACGCCCTCGATGGTGATCGTCGTGGTGCCGGCGCCGGTGATGCGCGCGCCCATCTTGTTCAGGCAGTCGGCGACGTCCACGATCTCCGGTTCACACGCCGCATTCTTGATGACGGTCGTGCCCTTGGCCAGCGTCGCGGCCATCAACGCGACATGGGTGCCGGACACGGTGACCTTGGCGAAATCTATCTCGGCGCCCTTGAGGCCGCCGGGAGCCTTGGCGATGACGTAGCCGCCGTCGATGGTGAGCTCGGCGCCGAGCTTCTCCAGCGCCATGATCAGCAGATCCACCGGACGAGTGCCGATGGCGCAGCCGCCTGGCAGTGACACCTTGGCTTCATGCATGCGCGCCAGCAGCGGCGCGATCACCCAGAACGAGGCGCGCATCTTCGAGACCAGCTCATAGGGCGCAGTGGTGTCGATGATATTGGCGGCGGAGATGTGCAGGGTCTGGCCCTGATATTCATGGTCGCCGGGACGCTTGCCCGCCGACATGATATCCACGCCGTGATTACCGAGAATACGCTGCAATTGCGCGACGTCGGCCAGACGCGGCACATTGTCGAGAATCAGCGTCTCGTCGGTCAGCAGACCGGCGATCATCAATGGCAGCGCCGCGTTCTTGGCGCCCGAAATCGGGATTGTGCCATTGAGTTTGCTGCCGCCGACGATGCGAATGCGATCCATACCGATTCCCGCTGATTGCTGTGCCCCGACTATAGGGCGGATGGCCTCTTTAAAGCAAAAGCGTCGAAATTTGCGGTTTTTCGATGAGGCCGGCCGCAAATCTGTAAAAGGGCCGAATCGGCCGGTTTAGGCACCGACCAGGTTGATATCATCCGTCTCAAGAATGGGCTTGGAATAGCCGTTGCGAACCACCCGTATCATGGCGCGACCGAGTTTTTCGGTCGTCGTGACGTATTTCGGCGCGATCCGGTTCAACAACGACCATAGCGGCCCGGTGCCCGTATAGATCGCCTGCACCCAGCCGGTCTTGGACCTCACACCGTGCAGCGGCTGGATGCCCCCGGGGCGAAACATGTAGGCCGCCCTGAACGGCAGCTTGAGCAGATCGTTCTCGGTCTTGCCCTTGACCCGCGCCCACATCACGCCGCCTTGCTCGGTGCTGTCGGTGCTCTGGCCGGTGACGTAAACGAAAGTCATCGCCGGATTGAGCCGCACCAACGTATTCGCCACCACGAGGGTGATGTCGTAGGTAATCCGGCGATAGTCCGGCTCGCTCATGCCCAGCGAAGAAACCCCGAGGCAAAACAGGCAGGCGTCATAGCCCGTCAGGTCAGGCGCGATGGCCGACAGGTCGAAAAGATCACTATGCGTGATCTCACGCAGTTTGGCATTGCTCTGGCCCGTCGGGCTCCGCCCGACGACGAGAACCGCTTCAACTCCGGGATCCAGCAGGCATTCGCGTAGCACGCCCTGCCCGACCATGCCGGTTGCGCCGAAGAGGATGACTTTCATCTGATTTCCCGTCGCCTCGTCATTGCTGCATTCCGAATTCATGCAGCGGCCGCGACCTGATCGAACGATACGCTGGTCAGTTCAGCCGAGACATCCCACAGGCGTGCCGCCACGGCGGCGTCTTTGGCCTGTGGCATAATTTTCGCGGGGACCGGCGGACCCTTCATTTCGTAAAAGCCACTGGGTCCATAATACCCGGCCTTCTGAGCGTGCGGAGAAGTCGCAGCAAACAAGGTCGGCAATGCGCCGCTGGCTGCAGAATGGCTGAAAAGCGGGCCAAGCACCGCGCCGGCCAATGCCATCCATCCGGAATTTCCAGGCCCCTTGGCGATCAGATCGGTGCGCGCGAAGCCCGGATGTGCGGCATTGCTCATCAGCCCCCACCCGTTGGCATCGCTTCTGCGCTGCAACTCGATGGCAAAAATCAGCATAGCAAGTTTCGACTGGGTATAGGCCTTCCCGGGCGAATAGGAGACCATACCCTGCAGGTCGTCGAAATCGATCTTGCCGGAGCGGTGTGCGAGGCTGGAGAGGTTCACCACGCGCGGCCCATTGGCCCGGCGCAGAAACGGAAGCAGTCGCGCGGTGAGCGCGTAGTGGCCGAGATAGTTGGTGCCGAACTGCATCTCGAAATCATCAGCCGTCGTCTGCCGCACCGGCAGCGCCATCACGCCGGCATTGTTGATTAACAGATCGAGCGACGAGTACATCGCGCCGAAACGGCGCGTAAATGATGCGACTGAGGCGAGGCTGGCCAGATCAAGGGTCTCATAACTGACAATGGCATGAGGACATCGCTCGCAGATTCGATCAATCGCCTCACTACCCTTGGTGTCATTGCGCCCGGTCAGCACGACCTCGGCGCCGGCCCCAGCAAGCGCCAAAGCCGTTTCGAAACCGAGGCCTCCAGTCGCGCCGGTTACAACGGCAAGTTTGCCTGCCATAGGCGGAATGTCCCTGGTGGTCCAATCGCTCATCTCTGTCTCCCCACATCCGATCAGCGGCGCGAACGCCTGCGCAAGGCTAAATGTGCACTCAGTGCAAATTTGCAATAGGTGCAGGCAGGTCTTATCTTGAGGTCGATGAACACCGCCAAGCCCCTGAAATCAAAACCGAAAAGCAATGCTGCCGGCAGCACCGCAACCGCGGGGCTGCGCGAACGCAAGCGTGAACAGACCCTGCAGCGGCTGACGGAAGCGGCCATGAAGCTGTTTCTGGCCAAAGGCTACGAGGCCACCACGCTGGACGACATCGCAACCGCCGCGGAGATTTCGCGCCGCAGCTTCTTCCATTATTTCGCATCCAAGGAAGACGTCGTGGTGGCTTGGCAGGACCGTAGTGCCGATGCCATGACCACCGCGATCGCTGAACGCCCTGCGGAGGAATCGATGATCACCGCGGCCGAAAACGCGATCCTGACGATGACCCGGCATCTCAATCCCGAGGACGCCATCGCCATTGCGCGATTGAAAAAAGAGACACCCGCGCTGCAGGCGCGCGAACAGGTCAAATACGAGAAGATGGAGCGCGCAATGGCTGAGGCGCTTGCGGCGCGCGCCAGCGACAAGGCCGGTCGGACGAGGGCGCGGCTGGTAGCGATGATCACCACCGGCGCTATCCGGATTGCGAGCGAGAACTGGCTGACCCAGGGCGCACGCGAGAAACCGGACTTGCTGGTCAGGCGCATGTTTGCGGATATCCGGGCGGCCCTCGACGAGCCGCCCACACGGAAGGCGAAGACCTAGCCGCCCGACGCTTTCTTGCGATCAGGCAAACCCGCCAGACAGCGGGCGAAACTTCCTGATAGCAAGAAAGGTCGTGACGACGAAGAACACCAGTACGATGCCCTGAACGATCGCAAAAGGCGGCTCGCTCGGCGGCACGCTCGGCGCCAGCGCGTGCAGCGGCGGCACCTTCAGGAAGCTCTGGATCACCAGGACGAACACGTTGAGATAAAGCGAGATCATTGCGGTCAGCACGTAAATCCAGCGCCATGGCCCCGCCAGCTTCTGGCCGTACAGCGCTAGACAGGCGATCGCCAACAGCACCAGCGAAATGATGCCGATGACATGCGACGGCAGCAACTTTTCGACCGGGAAAAAGAAGCCGGTCACGCTGGTCAGGATCGTCGTCAGCAGAAACAGACCGGTCCAGCCGCGCATCGTAGTGGACTTCAAGAGACCGACCATCGCAATCAGGCCGGCAACGATGCCGACCAGGCTAAGTACAACGTGAACCAGCGTGAATGTCGCCAAACTCATCCCTAAGACCATGATGCACCCCTGCTTTAGAACTCCTCAAATCTTAGGGTGCAGCACGGGAACTTGCCAATGATTTTTGGCTGACACTCATCATATACATTTGCGTGCAGGGCGCCGTTTCGTTCAAGACTTTCGCGTTCGATCAATAGAACCGCGCAATCCTACTTGTTGAGAAATTCAACCAGTTTCGGGATCACCTGATCGGGGGCCTCTTCCATCAGCCAATGACCGGCGCCCTTGACGATGACCCCATCGACATTGGTGGCGACCAGACGCCCCTGCTCGATCAGGAATGCCCCACCAGCCTTCTCGCCGGAAAGAACCAGCATTGGCATCGGCAGCTTGGTCTTGGAGAGCTCTGAGAATTCTGCAGCATCCTTCTCGAAGGCGCGGAAGACCTCGAAGCCCGCCGCCATGTGGCCGGGTTTCGCATAGGCCTTGGCGTAGAACACGCGATCCTTCTCCGGCACCGACTTCTTCGGATCGGCGGCAAAATCATTCCAGAAGTGCTCGAGGTAAATCCGCTCGCGGCCCGCAACCAGTGCCAGCGGCGTCTTACCGTAGAAATGAAAGTGCCAGAGATCGCGCAGCAGCCAGACATGCGTCCAATCGCCGACACCAGGCAAAAAGGCATCCATCAGCGCGATGCGATCGACTTCGCTCGGATATTGCGCAGCATAGGCATAGGCGACCATCAGGCCGATGTCGTGGCCGACAATTTTCACCTTGGGATATTTCAGGCTAACCACCAGCGCATGGATATCGCGCGCCATCGCCGCCTTGTTGTAGCCATCAGCCGGCGCGTCGGAATCGCCGAAGCCGCGCAGATCCGGTGCGATCACCGTATGACTGGCCGCAAGTTTCGCAATCAGTGGGCGCCACATATGGCTGGTCTCGGCATAGCCGTGCAGCAGCACGATCGGATCGCCCTTGCCCGCAATGAGATAATGCAGCTTAACGCCGTTGACGGTGGCGAAGTGGCTTTGCGGAGCTTGCGCCGATGCGGATACGGGGAGAAACGGTGCTGCCAGGACGGCCAGCAGCATACCGAGCAAAGCCCGACGTCCGATCGTAAAAATGTACATGATGTCCCCACTGAAACATCGCCCGAGTCGGGCGATCATCTCAGTAGTAGCGCGGAATCGGCCCGTTGTGCGGAGTCTTTCGATCCGACAAATCGAACATGACTTCGTCGACATAGCACCAACCCCAACCTTCGGGCGGATCATAGCCTTCGATGATCGGATGCTTCGTGGCGTGGAAATGTTTGGTCGCGTGCTTGTTCGGGGAGTCGTCGCAGCACCCGACGTGACCGCAGGTCCGGCAGATCCGCAAGTGCACCCACATACTGCCCGTCTTCAGGCATTCCTCGCAGCCGAGTGCGCTCGGCGTAACGTCGCGAATGCCGGAGATATGGGTGCAACCTTTGGACATGAGGATCTCCCGTTGCTGGCCTAAAGGGTCGGAGTGGCCGCATCGCCGAGAAAACCATGCAGCGCTGCCACCACCTGGGCGCCCTCGCCAATCGCGCCGCCGACGCGTTTGACCGAGCCCGAGCGTACATCGCCGACCGCAAAGACGCCGGACACCGACGTCTCCAGCGCCTGCACGCTGCGGCCATTGGAGGGGATCCCCGTGATGATGAAACCATGACGATCGAGCGTGACGCCGCAATCCGCCAGCCATTCGGTGGCCGGATCGGCGCCGACGAACAGGAACAGATTGCGGATGTCAGCGCAGGACTCCTCGCCGGACAGCCGACTACGGGTGCAGATCCGTTCGAGCCCCGCTTCATGCGTGCCTTCGAGCGCGACGACTTCGGTGTTGAACACCAGCTCGATATTTGGTGTCGCCTCGATGCGCTCGATCAGATAGCGCGACATGCTGGCACCGAGGCCGCCGCCGCGGATCACCATATGCACCTTGTTGGCCTGACTCGCGAGAAACACCGCCGCCTGACCTGCAGAATTGCCACCGCCGACCAGGTAGATTTCCTGCTCCCTGCACAGCCGGGCCTCGATCGGAGATGCCCAGTACCAGACGCCGCGACCTTCGAAATCGGCGAGCCTCTCGATGTCCGGCCGGCGATAGCGTGCGCCCGATGCCACCACGATGGCCTTGGCACGCATTACATCGCCGTCGTCGAGTTCAAGAGCGAACAATCCGTCCTTGCGTGAACAGTCCAGCGACTTCACGGCCGCCGGGATCATGATATCGGCGCCGAACTTCTGTGCCTGATTGAAGGCCCGTGCCGTGAGCGCCATGCCGGAGATGCCGGTGGGAAAGCCGAGATAATTCTCGATCCGCGCGCTGGCGCCGGCCTGCCCTCCGAATGACTTGGCATCGCATACCGCAATCGACAAACCTTCCGACGCGCCATACACCGCGGTGGACAGGCCCGCAGGTCCGCTGCCGACGATGGCGACGTCGTAGGTCTTGCCCTTGGCGATATGGCTGATCATGCCCATCGCGCGGGCGAGTTCGGAGAATGACGGATTGCGCAGCACCGTGCCGTCGGCGACCACCACCAGCGGCAGATCCTCCGGCGACGGCGTATAGCGCGCGATCAGATCGGCGGCGTCCTTGTCCGTTGCGGGATCGAGCAGATGATGCGGATAGCCGTTGCGGCTGAGAAAGCCCTGCAGGCGGATGACATCGCTGGAATTGGCCGCGCCGATGAAAGCCGGACCGCCGGCGCTGCCCTGCAGGAGGTTCACCCGACGCAGGATCAGCGCACGCATGATGCGCTCGCCCAGATCCGCTTCCGCGATCAGCAGCGCGCGCAGCCGTTCCGGCGGAATCAGCAGCGTCTCGACATCGCCTTCAGCGTGACCGTCAACCAGCGCGACGCGGCCCGACAGTTGCGCTATCTCGGCCACGAACTGTCCGGTGCACTGATCGGCCACCGGCGTAATGCGGCCGAAACCGTCGCGCTGGGTGATCGCCACATGTCCGGACAGCACCACGAACATGCCAGGACCGGGCTTGCCGGTCTCGAACAGGCAATCGCCATGCTTGTAATGCCGGATCTCACCGAAGCGGCGCATCCGCTCGATCTCCGCCGCCGTCAGCACGGGGAAAGTCTGATCGTGACGCGGCAGCGCTGCCCGCGGCGCATAGACCGGCAGCTCGGCGCTGGATGATGCCTGGGATTCTGATGACATTTAAACTCGCATGCTCACGCGGAGGATAGGTGCCATCAATCCCGATCTGGATCGACGGGTCTTGAACAGAAGTCCTGTATCTTATCGGCATCCGATGACGCCTCGACTGCGACGGCATCGCCAGCCTGGCTGGCGCGCCCGCGCATTTGCACCTTCCGGCGCTTGAGATTTTCACGCAGCGCCTGGCGCAGCCTGTCCTGACGGGCAGTTGCACTTTCCTTGACGGGTTTGCTCGGCGTATCAGTCATCGGCTGTCACGGTCGATCGAATGGCGTGCAGAGCGCCGAATTGGATCCTGTGACTCCATACATAACCACCTTCAACGGATCACGCGAGATATCGACTTCGAGATGATGATCCGGCCAAAGAAGGCTCTGCCGGCGGTTGTCGAGGCCATGGGGAACCGGATCGACCCGCCAATGGCGAAGCGCAAGGCGGCTGCAACCGCAACAGGCCGACCACACCCCTGTTATAATGATGCATTCGAAGTGCCAGCCGCGCTTGCGCCGCCCGCGACCTTGTGGCAAGGATCGCCCCGCTTGGTAGGCGCCCTTGAGGCTGATTCCTGTACCCAGCATGCTGCCGTAGCTCAGTGGTAGAGCACTCCATTGGTAATGGAGAGGTCGACAGTTCAATCCTGTCTGGCAGCACCATCATTTTCCCTGATGAATCAATAGATTATCCTAACTGAGCCACCTGACAGTCAGGCATCTGACGGCAGAACAGAACGGGAAATCGCGCTTGAATACGGGGAATATCCGGAGACTCTGTTCCCGGCCCGTTCCAATCGCCCAGCATAAGCAGCCATATCACCGGACTCAAACGAACTGGAAACAGCCTCCCTTCGCGGGGGCGGTACGCTTGTGGCTTTGAATGATGGACCAAAATCGAGATGATCGCTGAATCCCGCCCTAACCCGCGGGTTTTTCGTTTGGCGCACATAATGCCTCTGCCGACCCCCGTCGAACCGTGGAAGACGCAGATGCGATCGGCCGGCACGTACTGCTCTAGCCGGAAATTGTGGAACGGTGCTGCCCGCAGCACACGCACGATTACACTCCATACGGCAGCTTCGGAGCCGCGGCATCTCAATGCGACAGGGAATGCGCCGCCGAAGATATATCGCCCCTGCCCTGCTTCACCGAAGCATTCATGAGCGGCAATTCGGTCGTCGACTTGATCTGCTCCATCGTGAACATTGACGACACATCATGCAGATCAATCTTGGCGATCAGCCGCTGATAAAGATCGTCGTAGGCCCGGATATCCGAGACCACAGCCCGGATCAGATAATCCACGTCCCCGCTCAAGCGATAGAAATCGACCACTTCGGGGAAACTTACGACGATTTTCCGGAAGCGCTGAACCCACTCGGCGTTATGCTGGTTCGTTCGCACGGCGATGAAAACGCTGACACCCAGATTCAGCTTATCTGCATCCAGCAACGCGACGCGTCGCTTGATGTAGCCAGAGCTTTCGAGCTTCTGGATGCGACGCCAGCACGGCGTGGAACTCAGACCGACGCGATCGGCGAGGTCCTGCATGGAAAGGCTACTGTCTACCTGGAGTGCCGCGAGAATTTTGCGGTCGAGCTCGTCGAGCATGTTGGCCTCCGATGAAGGGTGCACGCAGAATATTTCTGCCGTTCATTACCATCGTGACGCAATGCTATTGCGAGATCTGGAAGTTCGCGAGCATAAACAATTGTCACCGCTGCGCATTCGAGCAGCAGGCTGGCGTCAAAAGCGACGCCTCCGCTAACGCAGCGCCAAGAGGAATTCGCCAGCACGTATCGTTATATCGGCTCGTTGAATGAACTTGCGGCTCGCTAAAGTCGCTGCCCACCGCTGGCGTCGATCTGCTGGCCAGTAACCCAACCCGCCTCGTCCGACGCGAGAAAGGCGACGATCCTGGCGATATCGTCGGGCTGCCCGACCCGACCAAGCGCGATTGTCTCAGCCACGGCGCGGCTGGCCACCGGATCGCGCGCGACGATGTTCATATCGGTCGCGGTTGCACCGGGCATCACGGAATTCACCGTGATCTGTCGACCACCGAGATGAACGGCCAACAAGCGACTCAACGCTTCCAGGCCCGCTTTGGCCGGCGCATAGGCGGCCATTGTCGGATAGGCAGAACGCGTCCCCATCGACGAGATGTTGATGATACGGCCGCCATTGCGAAGATGCGGCATCAACGCCTTGATGAGAAAGAATGGCGATTTCAGATTGGTCTGCAGCAGAAGGTCGAAGTCGTCCTCAGAAATGTCCTCGATGGTCGCGCGTTTTCCTACGCCCGCGTTGTTGACCAGAATATCGAATGCAGGGCTGCCATAACGCTTGGTCAGTTCGGCACCTAGATCAGCGGCCAGCGAAGTTGCGCCACGGCGTTCCGAAAGATCGGCCTTGGTGGCAAAGGCATTACCCCCAGCGGCGGCGATGGCCGCCACAGTCGCATGCGCCGCATCGACCGAGGCATTGTAATGGATCGCGACGGTTGCGCCGTCCTTCGCCAAGCGTAGCGCGATCGCCCGCCCGATCCCCCGGCTTGCGCCGGTGACCAGTGCGATTTTTCCCCCGAGTCCGCTCATGCGGACCAGCCGTGACTGGCTTCCAGGCTACGCGCCCGATCGATCAGCGCCTTGCGATCGATCTTGTTGGTGCCCGCCCAAGGCAGTTCATGGACGAATTCGACCCGCCGGGGGTGCTGATACGCCGGACCATTTGCAATGGCGAACTGACGAATGTCGTCGAAGCTCGGCGTGGGCTGCTCGCGCGTGACGATAAAGGCGACCGGCACCTGGCTGCGCTCTTCGTCGGGCAACGGCACCACCGCGGCCTGCTGGACCTGCGGGTGACGTTCCAGAAGCTTCTCGACTTCGCCTGGATAGATGTTCTCGCCGGAGCAGACGAACATGTCGTCGGCACGGCCTACGAAGAAATAGAAGCCGTTGGCATCGCGGCGCATCACATCGCCACTGTAATACCAGCCGTCGGTCAACACCTTGGCGGTCTGTTGCGGCAGATTGTGATAATGATCCAATACCGCGGGATTGCGCATCAACAGCACGCCTTCATTCTCGGTACCATTGACGAGCCGGACGTCTTCCAGACGGATCGGATACCCCAACCCCAAGGGCGGCGTCGGAATCTTGTCGGGATGCGGACCGAACACAGCCGGCCCTGCCTCCGTAGTACCGTAGCCCATCGTCATTACGACGTTAGGCAGTGCCTGCTTGATCCTGTCCCACAGACCCATGGTCATCGGCGCCGATCCAAGCATCAGGCGACGAACCGAGGTGATATCATTCCTCGCCAGCAGTTCCGTTTCCTTGACGACACGGGCCCACATGGTGGGAACGGCCGTGGCCGCCGTCACCTTGTACTTGGCAATGGCCTCAATATAACTGCGGGTCTCGAACGATGGCAGCACCACCACAGACGCGTTCTGGGCGAAAATCGTCTTGATGGCGAACAGGCCATTCATGTGAAACAGCGGCTGCGCGATGATGTAGCGATCATCCTGATTGAGCGCACCGCTGGTCCGTGTCGAGATCGCCCAGAGTTGTCCGTAATGCGATAGCGGTACGCCTTTGGGCCGGCCGGTGGAGCCGGAGGTGTAGAGCATTTGCCCGACCTCTTCCTGCGTCGTCTCGACGGCGGTGAACGCTGCGGGCTTGATGGTCGCAGTAAAGCCACTTGAGCCGCTGTCGTCGAAATTGATGATGGGAATGCCGTCGCGCACCATCGGCCGATTGGCATTGTCGACGAATGCCAGCGCGATCTTCGCGTCGTCCATCACAAAATCGACCGTGTCGCGCGCAGCCTTGATATTGACCGGAACAGCGATGCAGCCGGCGCGCATGATGCCGAAATAGCACATGATGTATTCGGCGCGGTTAAACGACAGGATCGCGATATGCGTGCCGCGCTTGTAACCGTTATCGACAAGATACTGGGCGACCCCGTTTGCCATCTCGTCGATCTGACGGTGCGTGTAGCGCCTGGGATGCGCGGGATCGATCAGATCGATGACCGCCTCCCGATCAAGGTTACCGCTGCGATCGATCAGGTCACCGAGATTATTCCACCGCATTGGCAATGCTCCACTTCTGAGAACTCAATTGGCTACTCGCGCAACCCGCGGCAGCGCCGCGGGTTGTTCAAGTAGATCGTAGTGACAGGCCACCTTGCGGCCATCGGAGACATCGCGCAGCATCGGTCGCTCCTCGCGGCAAAGCGCCTGAGCGTAGGGGCAGCGCGTACTGAAGCTGCAGCCTGGCGGCGGATTGAGCGGGCTTGGCAGTTCGCCCTGCAGCACACTGCGAGCGTGGCTCCGTGCAATGCGCGGATCGGCGATCGGCGCGGCGGCGAGCAAGGCCTCCGTATAAGGATGCGCCGGTCTATCCCAGACGTCCTCGCTGCGGCCTGTTTCGACGATCCGACCGAGATACATCACGATCAGCCGGTCCGAAATATGCTCGACGACCGACAGATCGTGCGAGATGAACAGATACGACACGCCCGTTGCCTGCTGCAGGTCCTCAAGCAGATTGATGACCTGCGCGCGCACCGAAACATCCAGCGCGGATACCGGCTCGTCGCAGATGATTACCTTGGGCTTGAGCGCAAGTGCACGCGCAATGCCGAGTCGCTGGCGCTGGCCGCCGGAGAACTCATGCGGATAGCGCCGCATCGCATCGGCGGGCAGACCCACCTGCCCCAATAACTCAATGACACGATCCTTGATATCGCGGCGCGTCCAGCCGGCCACGCTAAGCGGTTGACCGACGATGGTGCCGACATCGTGGCGTGGATTGAGAGACCCATAGGGATCCTGGAAGATCATCTGCATCGATTTTCGCGAGGCCTTCAACGCGCCGGCCTGCATCCGCGTGACATCATCCCCATCGAGGAAGACGCGTCCATCGGACGTCGGCACCAGACGCATGATTGCCTTGCCCAGGGTGGACTTGCCGCAGCCGGATTCACCGACCAGACCCACGGTCTCGCCGGGCTCCAGGTCGAAACTCACATCGTCGACCGCACGCACGACGCCCTGTGCGCTCTGGTATTGGACGCAGAGACTAAGCACCGATAGCAGCGGCATCGCGCGATAACTCCTTCTCGGCAGCAAAACAGGCGGCGGAACGGTGCGGCAGTAACGGCGCCAGCTGCGGTCGCTCGGCACGGCAGCGATCGAATACATCGGGACAACGGTTCTGGAAGGCACAACCCTGCGGCAAATCAGACAGCGCCGGCACGTTGCCCGTAATTTCGACGAGACGGCTGCCACGTCGGCGCTGTGCCGATGGCGTCGCCCCCAGCAGCCCCCGCGTGTAGCGATGCAGCGGCCGCTCGAACAATGCCTCCACCGGCGCTTCCTCGACCTTGCGGCCGGCATACATCACGGCCACCCGGTCGGCGACTTCAGCAACCACGCCAAGATCATGGGTGATAATGATAAGTCCCATATCGGAGGAGGACTGCAGCTCCTTCATGAGTTCGATGATCTGCGCCTGGATGGTGACGTCGAGCGCCGTGGTCGGTTCGTCGGCGATCAGGAGCTTCGGCCCACAAGCAATCGCCATGGCGATCATGACGCGCTGGCTCATGCCACCGGACATCTGGTGCGGATAATCGTTGAGGCGGCGTTCCGCATCCGGGATACGCACCCGGCGCAGCAACTCGACCGCGCGGTCTCTCGCCTCGTGACGCGACACGTCATTGTGGCGCCTGATTGCCTCGATCAGCTGATCCCCAACCGCGACCACAGGGTTCAGCGATGTCATCGGATCCTGGAAAATCATCGAGATGTCTTTGCCGCGCACTCGCTGCATTTCGCGCTCGGACAGGGCAGCGAGATCACGCCCCATGAAGCGGACGGCGCCACCGACGATCTTTGCGGGCGGGTTCGGCAACAACCGCATGATCGCCAGCGCCGTCAACGACTTGCCACAGCCGGATTCACCGACGATGGCCAGGGTCTCGCCGGCCGAGACTGTCAACGACAGTCCATCGACCGCAGGCAATACACCGCGGCGGGTGAACAACGATACCTGCAGGTCTTCGATCGAGAGGATTGGCGTTGGACCGGCTTTGCTGCCCATGATCATCTCAGCGATCCCGCAGCTTGGGGTTAAGTGCATCGTTGAGGCCATCGCCCACAAGGTTGAGCGCCAGCACAGTGAGCATGATCGCAAGACCCGGCACCGCGCAGATGTACCAGGACGAGCGAATGAGTGTCCGGCCGTCCCCAATCAGCTGCCCCCAACTGGTGACATTGGGATCGCCGAGCCCGAGGAATGCCACAGCGGACTCGAACAGGACGGCTCCGGCAACGACCAGTGATGACAGTACGATCACCGGCGGCAATGCATTCGGCAGTATCTCGCCGAACATGATCCGCAGACTACCCATCCCCATGGCCCTGCAGGCCTGCACGAATTCGCGATCGCGCAGCGACATGAATTCGGCACGCGTCAGCCGTGCGATCGGCGTCCAGGTCACGACACCCACGGCGATGGTGACATATTCGATCTTTTGCCCGAGGATCGACACGATGGTCAGCACGAAGATCAGGTTCGGGATGGTCTGGAACAATTCGGTCATGCGCATCAACAGCTCGTCGACCCAGCCGCCGACATAGGCAGCCGTGGCGCCAACGGTGATGCCGATGATGGTGGCGGTGAGACTGGCGCAGAGGCCGATCAGCAGGGTGGTGCGCGCGCCATAAGCCGTCATCGCCGCGATATCACGCCCGAGCGAGTCAGTCCCAAGCGGATAGCGCGGCGACACGAAAGGCCAGATCTCCGGACGCCCGACGATGCGCAGCGGATTGCGCGGGAACCACCATGGCGCTGCGATGGCGACACCGATCACAACAAGCACCAGGAACAGCCCCACCAACGCCGCGCGGTTGCGGGCGAAACGCCGGGCGAAATCGATGAAGAGAGCGATCATGGATTACCTCGCCTTGATGCGGGGATCGAGCCGCAGATAAAGCAGGTCAACCGTTGCGTTGCAGACGGCGACCAGCAGCGAGCCGAGGACGAGCACACCAAGCACCATCGGGAAGTTGCGACTCATCACACTGTCGAACAGCAGGCTACCGATGCCGGGCCAACTAAAGACGGCCTCGATGACGACGCTGCCGCCGAGCATGGTGCCGAGCTGCAATCCAAGCAGCGTGACGATCGGCAACATCGCGTTGCGCATCACATGCGCCATGACCACGCGACCGCCAGACAGGCCTTTGGCACGCGCCGTCCGCACGAAATCAAGCCGGGCGACCTCCAACATTGAGGCCCGCATCACGCGCGCGAAGGTCGCTGCGTAGAACAACCCTAGTGCCGTTGCAGGGAGGACGAGATGATGCATGACGTTCAGCACGGCACCGACGGCGGTCTCGTCCACACCAATGGTGCGCATGCCGCCGACTGGAAACCAGCCGAGCTTCACCGCAAACATCACCGTCATCATGATGCCGAGCCAGAAGCTTGGCGCGGCGAAGAAGAATACTGCTCCGAGCGAGATCAGGTTGTCCCAGATCGTGTTGACCTTGATCGATGCCAACACACCGGCCGTGACGCCGACAAGCAACGCGATCCCGATTGCTGCCAGCATCAGGATCAGTGTCGCCGGCAGCTGCTGCACAATCACATCGAACACCGGAGCGTTCTGCCGGTACGAATAGCCAAGATCGAGCCGCATCACCGACCAGATATATTTGGCAAGCTGCACCGACACCGGTTGATCGACGCCGTAGGTATGACGCAGCTGATCCAGCATCTTCGGGTCAGTGATCTGCTGCTCAGACGTCATGACGTCGAACAGGCTCCCCGGCGCCAGATGGATCAGAACAAAATTCATCACAATGACCGCGAAGATCAGCGGAATAATTTGCGCGAGCCTGCGGATGATGATGCGACGCACGTTTACCTCCGCTCTCAGCGATCCAGCCAGACCTCGGCCCAGCTTTCGCCCATGAAATCCGCCGTCAGCGAATGATCGCGAACATCAGAACGAGCGATCGTCACGGGTTCGAGATCGACCATGGGCAGGATCGGCGCATCGATGGCTGCGAGCTTGTCAAACTCGTGCACCAGGGACACGCGCTTCTTCTCGTCGGTTTCGACGGCCATCTTGCCGACGATCTCATCCATCTTCGGGTTCGAATATCCGGTCGCGTTGCGGAAAGCGGCGCCCTTCACGATGCCGTCGGTGGTGTAATATTGGGTCGTCTGCGGGATCAGCTCGATGCTTCCGGAATTGTTGGAGACAGCGACGTCATACTCATAATCGCTATAGATGCGCTTCAGCGAGGTCGCACGATCAGGAATCGCCAGTTCGA
Organism: Tardiphaga sp. P9-11; assembly: GCF_008329525.1. GTDB lineage: Bacteria > Pseudomonadota > Alphaproteobacteria > Rhizobiales > Xanthobacteraceae > Tardiphaga. The sequence goes on from NZ_NPKQ01000013.1 coordinate 51,800, forward strand.
CAGTGATATCCACGTCCTCAAAGGCCTGTTTCAGATACTGGCCGATCTTGACGTTCTCTTCGAACCAACCTGCCGAGACGAGGCTCATCTTGAAGCGAGAGCCGGATTTTACCGGATAGCCGGCGGCGTCGAGCAGCTTCGCCGCCTTCTTGACGTCGAACGGGTAGTCCTGAACGTCCTTGGTGAAGAAGATGGAGTTCGATGACGGGATCGCGCCGATCGACGGATGCGCGCGACCGAAGAAGATCGTGTCGGAGATGAAGCTGCGGTCGATCGCATGCATCAAGGCCTGACGCACCTCGCGCTTCTTGAAGATCTCGCGACGCTGATTGAACTCGACGCTAGTGATCCACGCCGAGTTGGAATAGCCCTTGGTCTCGGCGATGAATTTCTTGGTACCGATCAAGCGCGCGATGTCAGGCGCCGGAATCGGATTGAAGGTTCCGATATCGAGCTGGCCTGCCTCAAACGCGGCCGAACGCGACGCCGGATCGCGCCACCAGCGGATCACCAGCTTGTCGACATACGGCATGCCCGCATTCCAATACGCGTCGTGCCGGACGAATTCGACGTGGCTGCCGCGCACCCACTCCTTGACCTTGAACGGACCAGTACCGATTGGCGTGTTGTTGACCGGATTGGTGATGATATTGCTTCCGGCATAGATATGCTTCGGGATCACGAGGCCTGCTTTGCCGGCCAGCACCGACTTGAGGAAGAATTCCGGCACCGGCACCTTGAACTTGAGCACGACCGTCAGCGGATCGACAGCCTCCGCTCCCTCAAGCGCGTCAAGCGTGACGCCTGCCGAAATCGGCTTCCAATACTCCATCGCGTTGAAGACGAGATCGTCAGCAGTCAGCGGCTTGCCGTCATGCCAAGTGACGTTCGGACGAAGCTTGATCGTATAGCTGCGAAAGTCTTCGGCCGGCTTGATATCGAGGGCAAGGACGGGTTCGAATTTGAGATCCACCGTCAGTCGAAGCAGGCGCTCGAACACCTTGGTGGAGGTGAAGTAAGGACTCGATCCGCCGCCTGCAGGCACGAACAACGACTGAGGCTCGAAACCGCCCCAGGTGCCAACCAGCGTACCACCGCGTTTCGGCGCGCTCGCCACGGCGCTCGAAGAACCGGCGAAACCAGAGGCCAAAACGGCACCCGCTGTGGTCATCAGAAAATCACGCCTGGTAAAACCGCTCATTGTTCTTCCTTTGTTGGAAACAGGAACCGGGCCCGTCGCGCGGGTCCGTCCCCGCTTTCTCTTTGACCTAGAGTGTCGAATAGGTGCCGCGCCCGATCGCCAGCAACGTCCCTTTCTCGTCGAAAACATCGACGTCGGCGACGCCGACGCTCTTGCCGGCGCGACGTACGCGCGACACCGCGACCAGTGCGGTATCGACAGCCGGCTTCAGGTAATCGACGCGAAAATTCACCGTCGGCAGACCGCGCCCGACCATCATGCCGACGGCGAAATCGCCGACGGTATCGATGACCGAGGCGATGACGCCGCCATGCCACTGCTTGGAGCCAGGCCTGCGCTCGAATTCCGGCCGCATCGGCGAGCGCATCGTCACTTCCTGCGTCTCCGGATCGGCCTTGATCACCTCAAGGCCGAGGAACAGGTTGAACGGCGACACATCCAGCATCTGCTGAATCTCGGGGGCCGTCAGGATCTTGACGTCGGGCTTGCTCACGGCGTCACCACGACTTTGCCGAATACCGCACGGTCCTCAATGACGCGTACAGCTTCCTTCGCTTCTTCCAGCGGATAGGTCTTGTCGATCAGCACCTGCAGCTTCTTGGCCGCGACGAGATCGAACAGCTTGGTGATATCGTCACGTTCCCAGCCGTTGGAGCCCTTGATCTCCAGTTCGAAGGTCCAGATGAAGCGAATATCTTCCGTGGGTGAGTAGCCGGCGGTCGCGCCACAGGTCAGGATGCGACCACCAAGCTTCAGGCAGCGCAGCGATTTCACCCAGGTATCGCCGCCGGTGAAGTTGACGACTACATCGACACCACCACCTTCGACAAAGCGCCGGCGATGCGGCTTGCCGTGGCGCTCATAGATCGTCTTCATGAAGTCGGACTGGGTGTAGAGGATGATTTCATCCGCGCCGAGTTCGGTCAGGCGCTTGCCCTTCTCCTCGCTGCCGGCACAGGCGATCACATAAGCACCCGCCAGCTTGGCAAGCTGCACGCAGCACACACCGACGCCGCCGCTCGCGCCGAGGATCAACACTTTTTCACCGGCCTGAATCTTGCCGATCGAATTCATCATGCGGATCGCGGTGCCATAGGCGACCGGGAGCGCCGCTGCTTGCTCGAAGCTCACGGCTTCTGGAATCTTGACGAGCTGATGCGCCTTGGCGCGGCAGAATTCGGCGAGGCCGCCATCCTGGGTCTCGCCCATCAGGCCACCTTCGACACGGTTGACCGGATCGATCAGCACGCGATCACCGATGTTCCAACCGGTGACGCCCGCGCCAAGTTCGGTGATCTCACCGACCACGTCGAGGCCAATAATGACAGGCAGCGGCACCTTGATGCCGGGCATACCGCGGCGGGTGAAAACGTCGTGATAGTTGATCGACGAAGCCCGCACGCGGATGACGACGTCGCCCTCGCCGGCCTTCGGCGTCGGATAATCCGCCATGAATTGCAGCTTATCGTTATCGCCGTGTTCGTGAAGGACAACTGCTCGCATGATCTATCTCGCTCCGTTGGTTCAGGCTGCGACGGAGAGGGACCAGCTTGCTAGCCCCTCCACCGCCTGTTGAGTGATGGAAATGGCTTGCTCTGTGGTCTCCTCACGCCAGTGCGATGACACCGGAACGAAGCAATCGTGCAGGTCTGCGCGCAGCATGCGAACGCGCTCGCTGTCTGTCTCGGCCTTGAACTTCAGCCAGAGATCGAGCTGCAGGGCGCGACGAACCTTGGTGCCACGCGTGCCGAATTCGATCACAGCGCCGACCATCGGTCGCACGCCGAGGAACCTGGTCATGCCGTGAAATACGAGTCCCTGATAATTGGGCCGCGTAAAATTGTTCGGCTTCTGGCCGACGATGCGGTCACGCCCCCACCAGCGCACGGCTTCCGCATGAAGTGCGTCACCTTCAGGGTTGAAGCACAGAAAGAAGGACTCGCCGAAATCACCGATGCCTGTATGCCAATCAATGAAGCCGACGCGCTCGGCCGCACCGAGATGATCGGTAACCACTGTCTCCAGAGTCAGATTGGACCACTCCCGCCCGGCGCCGCCATAATTGGAGCCATCCGGGAAGTCGTACTGCCCGCGCGCCAGCGTATCGAACAGACCGTCGTCACCATGCGCCTCCTTGAAGGATTCCACGGCGTCGGCGTAAATCTGCAAGGCTGCTGGCGTCCAGTCCTCGGGAAGCAGATGCGGATATAGCTTTGCATAGCCCGGATTGCCCGGACGGGGAGCGGCGAAATCGATGAAGTTGCGATTGAGATCGACATTGTTCTCTGTAGTTCGCGTCCCCCAGGCAAAGCCGTAGGGGTTGATCGCGTGAACGAAGAGAACCGACACGCCGCGCGGAAGGGCGCGTGCAAAATTGCTCTGCATCCAGCCGATCTGCGCCGCCGAACCGCTGAGGCCTTCGAGGCCGTGAGTACCGCTGAGGATCACCAGTTGCGAAGCTGCGCGCGGATCACCGAGCCGCGCCACGTCGATGCACAGATCCTGGCCATTCGGACCCTTGAGCGCCGGATGGGCATAGGTGCTCAACGCAGCTCCGACGTCATTCGCAGCGTTGCGAAATTTCACGCGCGCGCCGTCATAATCGAGCGCAAAGCTCCGGGTAAAATCATTGGGGAGCGGTACCATCACGCCGTGAACCCCAGAGCGACATTGGCAGCGTCTGTATGCGATACGATGATGCCGCCAGCATAGGGCTTGAACGAGACACCGACCGCATCGAACACGGCGCGTGGCCTGTCGAGCGACGCAACCTTGAACACCAGCGCGACCATGCGGTCAGTGCTGTCCTCGCTGACCAGCGCCGCGCCGGCATAGCGGTCGGCCACGACCGCAGGATCGAGCACGAAGATCGTCGCAGCACCGGCGTTGAACGAAAATCCACCCGCGGTCGGCATTAGCAGCGGCGCACCAAACATGCGCTCATACAGCGCTGCAGTTCGCGCCGGCTGCTGCGAGGCGATGACAAATTCGACGATTTCAGTCGCACCATTGGCATGCGCCTGCCATTCCGGACGCCACACCAGTTCCGGCGTATCGTGATGACAGAAGAACGTACGTCCGTTCTGCACTTCGTCGCCCGCCACGCGGATGACCTTGAAATGCGCATCTTGGGTGCCGCCCGGTAATTCGACCGGCCGCGCAAAGCTCATTGGCTCCATCACGGGAACGGCATTGTCCTTCAACGTCGCATAGACCAGATCGGCATCGACCGACTTGAAAACCAGACCGCTCAATCCCGGCGGATGTGCCCAGAGATCTGCGCGCATCGTTTCACGCCCCGGCAGATAGCCAAGCAATTCGAGATAGTTCGTGCCGAAGATCGCAAGGTTGTTGCTGGAGCCGAGCGTATGGTGGCCCCGCTCCGTCAACTGGAAGCCGAGGCGAACATATTGTGCAGCAGCCTCATCAAGCTGGCCCATCACGTTGATGACGACGTGATCGAGAACAGGCGAGATCTTCCGTTGAACAGCACGCATATCACTCATACGAAAACCTCATTGCCTTCCAGGTTAGGGAGATCAGCAAGATCGATGCCAATCCAAAGATCAATCACGCCGATGTCATGCAGCACGTGGTCGCGGTTCTTCCTTCGCCATCGAAAAGGCGAGCGCTGCGTCCGCGTGAAGAATTGTTGAATCAAAGACGGGAAGATCGATGTGCTCGGGGCCGATCAGCAGACAGATTTCGGTACAACCGAGAATTACGCCGTCAGCGCCACGCTCTCTTCCTCGTGCAATTGCATCGAGATAGAGACGACGCGAATCCTCGCGAACAACGCCTTGGCATAGTTCATCGAAGATGATGTCGTGAATGAATGTACGATCGGCCTCAGCGGGAATAACGGGATCTAGCCCGAACCCCTGGCGCAATCGCGTCACATAGAAATCCTGTTCCATCGTGTAGCGCGTTGCCAGAAGTAGCGGCCGCTGCAGCCCTGCAGCCTTCACGGCGGCGCCGGTAACGTCGGCAATGTGAAGAAGCGGGATCGACACTGCTTGCTGCACTTCGTCGGCAAGCTTGTGCATTGTATTCGTGCAGATCAGAATGCAACCAGCACCGCCCCCTTCCAGATCGCGGGCGATGTCAGCGAGAACCTGGCAGGCCTCGTCCCAACGCCCTTGTTTCTGCAAGCTGACAATCGCGTCGAAATTGATCGAGCGCATCAGGATATCCGCGGAGTGGAGCCCACCGAGTTCGGCGCGGACCTGCTCGTTCAGCCGGCGATAGTAAACAGCAGTACTTTCCCAGCTCATTCCACCAATCAAACCAATCGTCCGCATTACTATTGCTCGCTCTGTCCAGTCGATGTGCTTGACGGAACGATAGCATCGGTGCCGCGCAATCCGATTGCGGATCGCAGTCATCATACTCAGTTTGCCTGAGAAGAAACTTCATAGTTCGAGCGATCGGCGGAATAGGATTTCAAATTTTCCGTTCCGTCGCATCAACGTTTCTTCGCTCGGTCCTGACAGACCAGAATGATGCAACGACGTGCAGCGCCGGAGTCGCCGTGCGTGCCGCGTGAAATCTCACTGTCTGAGAAGAATGCGGGAGTTCGGTCTGCACCAGAAGTAGAATTCAGTGCGACTTAACACGCATCCGGATCGGACACGTTCCGCGAACACTCCGCATGAGCCGTTCATCAGAAACAAACGAGGTCGCCTCCTGGAGGGGAAGGCGACCTCGTGGAGCGCGCGAATGCCCTCGCGCCGGTCCATGTGCTCTGGGGAAGAGCGCCATATCTGACCACGGCGCTCGCGCTAGGGTGTGACGACGACATGACACAGCATGTGACAGTTGATCGCATCGGCAGAGTCTTGGGTCGCTCGACCTGATGCCTTCACCACCAACGCGATATTTTATTGTCCCAATGCGTCGTTCTAGTTCTGGACATCCCGGCTAGGCATGACGGGCGTATTGCTCGATGCCCGCGCAGACTATCAAGCGGCTTGAGAAACCTCTGTTCAGATCTTCCACGTCGGCTGCGCGACGCGCAAGAACGGCGCGCTGATTGACGTAGCCCTTGTCAGTAATCTCGCCGCCATCGACAGATAACGGTTCTGCCAGCAAAAGCGCACAAGTGGCGTAGGTGGAAGACCCTCCGCCAGCCGCCTTCAGTTTAGCGAGCCCTTCCCCTATGGACGAACGCACATTTTCGCAACCGAGCGCGGCATCGATGCTCGCTGACTCCGGCAGGCCGGACACAGCACGGCAAGCAGCCAGATTGGGAATAAGCAGGAAGCGTACATCCTCGCCGCCATGCCCGGCCACGACAATATCCTGAACCAAGGGTGCCAATGCGGAGATTCCTGCAACGCGCAGCGCTCCGACGTTGACCCATGTGCCCGATGTCAGCTTGAAATCCTCGGCGATGCGCCCGTCGAACAGTAAACCCCGCTCGGGACGAGCCGGATCTGCAAATGCAACGGCATCGCCGATCAGATAAAAGCCGTCCGCATCAAAAGCTTTCGCGGTAAGGTCCGGCGCCTTCCAGTAGCCTGGCGTTACATTGGGCCCACGCACCCGCACCTCGAACTTGCCGTCCGATGGCACGAGCTTTAGCTCCGTGCCGGGAATCGGCACGCCGATGTTGCCAGATCTCGGCTCCTGAAAATGACAATCGGTCGCGAGCGGCGATGTTTCCGTCGATCCCCAGGCGGAGACCATCGGCAACGAACGCCCGATCGTCTCGATGGAAAGTGTCTCCAGCGCCGACCATGTGCTCTGTGGCAGAGCCGCGCCGGCATAGAAGACGAATTTTACTTCGTTGAAGAAGCGCTCTCGCAACTCATCGTCTTTCCGCAGGGCTGCAATAAGCATGTCGAAGCCGCGCGGCACGTTGAAATAGACCGTCGGCATGACGCTGCGCAGATTGGCGATCGACGTCGCGAACAGTCCGGGTGCGGGCTTGCCGCTGTCGATGTACAGCGTTCCGCCGTTGCGAAGCACCATGTTGAAATTGTGATTTCCGCCGAAGGTATGGCTCCAGGGCAGCCAGTCGAGAAGGACAAGCTCGTTCTGCGGAGCTTCGAGAAACGGCCAGGTCTGTGCCTTGGCCTGCTGGCTCGAGGTCAGCATGCGCTGGGTATTGATGACCGCCTTCGGCGCGCCGGTCGATCCCGACGTGAACAGAAATTTGGCGATCGTATCGGCATCGATCGCCGCAAAGGCACGATAGATGGCTGCGCTTACCGGCGTCGTAACCACGTCAGCATATGACCACTCCTCTCCGGCGGTCGCATCACCGCCAATGACGGCAGCGGTGTGAAACGGGGCAATCGCAGCAAGTGCCGGGCCGAACTGGTGCAAGTTCGAGACATAGATGGCACCGGGATCGAGAAGTTGAATCGCGCCGCGTAGCTTTTCGAAGTCCTTCGACATTAGCGAATATGCCGGGGAAATCGCCGCGACGGGCACACCGACATGCATCGCTGCCAGGGCCAAAACCGCATGCTCGATGCCGTTGTCCGATAGCACGGTGAGCGGCCGTTGCGCGCTCATCTCCTGCGAAAGCATCCAGCTACCCGCGCCGCGCACCCGCCGAAGCGTCTCGGCATAGCTCAGCGTCACCCAGGGCGAATCCGGGCTGGACCGGTCCGCCAGAAAGATCCGCTCCGGTGCCTGTTGCGCCCAATGTTCGAGCCAGTCCCCGACACAACGCGTATAAGGGCGCAGTGCTGTATCGGATCGAAGAAGGATCGTCCCATCGGATCGCTGTTCAGCGTGAACCGACGGCGTCAGAAAAAATAAACTGCCTGAGCCAGCCGCATTGTCGCGGTCCAGAGCCATCGCTTCTCTCCCCCATAACGTACCCGTCTTTGTTCTTATTCGGGCTGTTCAATCTAACTGGTCGTTGCCGGCTCGGATCGGATGCAACATCGATCAGTAAGTCTCGACGTGATATCTTCCACCGCCGCGCATCGCCGCTTTCAGATCCGACCAATCCATCGACGCGGCGCGGCAAATATCGGCGAAGGCCTCTTCAACGCCGCTTTCCATGCCTTTCAACCCGCAGATATAGACGTGGGTCTGCGCGTCGCGCAGCAGCGACGTGATCGCAGCAGCTTCGCTGCGGATACGATCCTGCACATAGATCCGTGGCTCGCCGGAGACGCGCGAATAGCAGAAATGTTTGCCCAGCAACGCATCCGGGACTTTCTGCAGCGGGCCGAAATAAGGAAGCTCCTCGGGGCAGCGCGCGCCGAAAAATAGTAACAGGCGCCCGGGCGCGCCGGGCATCGCACGCCGACGACGCTCCGTGAAGCCGCGGAATGGCGCAGAGCCCGTGCCAGTACAGACCATGAGAACATTCGCCGAAGGATCGTTCGGCAGCAGGAAGGTGGCACCGAACGGCCCAGTGACTTCGACCCTGGCGCCACGCGGCAGATCGCACAGGTAATTCGAACACAGTCCGCCGGGCTCACGTTTCACGGTCAGCGCAAGATTGTTGGTGTTCGGCTTCTCGCCGTCCCGCGAGCTCGCGATGGAATAGAGCCGCACCTGATGTGGCTTTCCGTCCGCGCCCAGGCCCGGCACGACGATGCCGATGCTCTGGCCTTCGAGGATGGGAAACGGCTGCTCGCCGAAATCCAGGATGATATGGCGCACGTCGGAGTCGGCGGTCGCGTGGGTGAGCCGGAAATTGCCGGTCACCGTGGCCAGTGCGGGCTTGCCGCGGTTGTAAAGGTTGACCGACGCCTTGCTTGATGACAGCGGCGCGACGGGCTTGCCGCCCAGTCCCTTGCGCGCTTCTTCAAGCAACGCACCGATCTCATCCTCGAGTGCCTCGATGGCGCCCGCGCCGGCACTATTGTCCGCGATCTCCTCCTGCGCCGGCAGGTCACTCCAGGAGAACTGCTCATCGAGCGAATACGGCGCCGCGACGACACGCCAGTTGTCGATCGCGCCGGTCGGACACGGCGAGATGCAATCCATGCAGTAATTGCAGATCTCTGCGTTGACGACATAGTTGTTGTCGTCATGCGTCACCGCATCGACCGGGCAGCTCTCCTCGCAGGTGTTACACCTGATGCAAATTTCCGGATCGATCAGGTGCTGTTTGAAAAGGGCGTTCATGGCAAATCCCGCGCGTACCATCGAGGACTGACAGCGGCGGAAGGAAGCTGGAAATCCTTCCGCCGCGTATGCTCGTTTCAGGCCGCAATCTTCACGTATTCGAAATCGCCGGGCTTGTTGTCGATGCCGACCTTCGGCGCCGATATCCAGTTGGCGAACTTGCCCGGCTCGCTGACCGCCGTCATCAGCGACGCGATGAAATCACCGTCCTCATTGGACGGTAGATAGTCGTTCCTGGCTTTCGCCCAGGCAGCATCACTCATGATGATACCCTTCGGCGAGGCGTTCACATCGCGGAATTCGCCGATCTGGCGATGGAACGCGGTGTGAGGCAGATCGAAGCGGAAATTGACGCCGGCCTTCTCGATAATTTTATTCCAGCGCTCGACGCCCTTGGCGCAATCCACCGTGTAATCGTCGCGCAAGCGCATGTTAAGGGCGGTGAGCGCCGGCTCGTCGACCAACTTGATTTCGCCATCGACGAATTTCAGGACCTGATAGATGTCGTTGGTGAGCTGGTGATCATCCTCGATCTTGGTCTCCTGGAAGCGTCCCTTCAGGCCGGAATTGTAGAAATTCGCGGCATTGGTGGATACTTCGGAGCCGAACAGATCGAGCGATAGCGAGTAATGCAGGTTCATCTTCTTCTGCATGGTCGGCAGATCGATCACGCCGAGCGCGCGGATTTTCTCGATGGCGCTCGGGTCTTCGATCCCCGCCGCCTTCATCGCTTCGCAGGTTCGCTGCAACACGCGGCCGACGCCGGTCTCGCCGACGAACATATGATGCGCTTCCTCTGTCAGCATGAAGCGGCAAGTCCGCGACAGCGGATCGAAGCCGGATTGCGCCAGACTCTCCAACTGCATCTTGCCGTCACGATCGGTGAAGAAAGTGAACATGAAGAAGGACAACCAATCCGGCGTGGCCTCATTGAATGCACCGAGCATGCGCGGCGCATCGGCATCGCCCGAGCGGCGACGGAGAAGATCGTCGGCCTCCTCGCGGCCGTCGCGGCCGAAATATTTCTGCAGCAGATAGACCATCGCCCAGAGATGGCGCCCCTCCTCCACATTGACCTGAAACAGGTTGCGCAAATCATAGAGCGACGGCGCGGTCTGACCGAGATGGCGCTGCTGTTCGACCGAGGCCGGCTCAGTGTCGCCCTGGATCACGACGAGGCGGCGAAGCATCGCACGATATTCGCCGGGGACCTCCTGCCAGGCTGGCTCGCCCATGTGTCGTCCGAAATTCACCTTGCGCTCGGTGTCCTGTGGCGCCAGCAACACGCCCCAGCGATATTCAGGCATCTTCACGTAGTCGAACTTGGCCCAGCCTTTGGGATCGACGGATATGGCGGTGCGCAAATAGACGAGGGATTCCTGAAAGCCTTCAGGCCCCATGTCGTTCCACCAATCGAGATAGCCGGGATGCCATCCCTCCAGCGCCTTGAGCACCTGGCGATCCTCGGCCAGATTCACGTTGTTCGGAATCTTGGTGCTGTAGTCGACATTCATGATGTTCATGACTGGAATCTCCCGCTGTATTTCTGATCGTTCGAATTGGGCAAGCCACCGACTTGCATTTATCCAAAGAGTGACACATGGCCGCGCTGTTCCAGTTGCGGAGGCTACACGCGCGTCATGTCGAACTGCGCCTTCTGGCCGGTGCCGTAACGTCCAAGCGCGCCGTTCTCGCCGACCGCATTGGGCCGCTGGAAGATCCAGTTCTGCCAGGCCGTCAGCCGCGAAAAGATTTTCGATTCCATCGTCTCCGGCCCGACAAAGCGCAGATTGGCTTCCATGCCCGTGAGGCTGTCTGGTGAGAAGCTGCAGCGCTCTTCGAAGAACACACGCACCTCGTCATCCCAGTCGATGTCATCGAGCGCGAAGGTGACGAGCCCGAGCTGCTCGGCGGCTTCCGCATCGAGCGGCTCGCCTATCCGCGCTTTCGCGCGGGTGACATCCTCCGGATCTGCCTGGAAGCGCGACTGCAGCCGCGTCAGCCCGTGGCTCATCGGGTAAGGCCCGAAATTCATCGCGCTCAATACGATGGCCGGCGGCGCGCGGTTGTCACCCTGCTTCTGGCCGACCAGCATGTAGGAGCGGTCCGCAGCGAAAACGAGTTCGGCCAGCGTACCGACAAAGCACGAACCCGGCTCAACCAGCGTCACCAGCGTGCGCGACGTCACATCGATGCGCTTCAGCACCCGCTTCCAGTATTGCCGGATCTCATTGACCAGCCAATGCGCCTTGTGCGCTTCGAGGAAGACGTCATGAGCCAGTACATTGGCGCCGTCACCATGCGACTTGAACACCAGCATAGCTGTCTCGAGTTCATTGATTCGCAGATGCAGAATGGCGTCGTCCAGCTCGCGTGCCACCTGCAGCGGCCAGAAAGCGGCACCCTGCGCCATCATCCCGTCGATATCCGATGGCGCCGCAGCGTCAGGCGCCTTGATCGAGATGGTCGCAATTCGTTCTGCGCGATTGATATCGACATTGACCATGCCGTAACGAATACCGCTGTCATCGAAGCTGCGGTTCAGCGGTGGCAGCTTAAGGCCCTCGCCCGTGCCATTGCGCTTTGACGTCGCCAGAAACTCCTTGGCGCGTTCGGCGACTTTCGCTTCCAGCTTGCTGTTGGCAACGATGTCATCGATCAACCGCCATGCCACTGCGCGCTTGCCTTTGATGCCTTCCTCGATGGTGCAGAAGTAATCGGCGTGATCGCGGCGCACCTTGCGCTTGTCGACCACGCGCGTCAGACCGCCGGTGCCGGGCAGCACCGCCAGCAACGGGACTTCCGGCAGCGCCACCGCCGCCGAGCCATCGTCCGCCATGATGATGTGGTCGGTTGCCAGCGCCAGTTCATAGCCACCGCCCGCAGCGGTACCGTTGATTACCGAAATGAAGCGCTGGCCGGAGTTCTCGCTGGAGTCCTCAAGACCATTGCGGGTCTCGTTGGTGAATTTGCAGAAATTGACCTTGTGGGCATGGGTGGCGCCAGCGAGCATGCGGATATTGGCGCCAGCGCAGAATACGCGGTTCTTGCCGGAGCGTAGCAGCACGACCTTGACCTCGGGATATTCGAAGCGAAGTCGCTGCACAGCGTCGGCAAGTTCAATATCCACGCCGAGATCGTAGGAGTTGAGCTTTAGCTGATAGCCCTCGAACAGACCGCCATTCTCATCGACATCCATGGTGAGTGTGGCCACGTCGTTATCGACACTGAGCTTCCAGTGGCGGTAGCGCGACGGATCGGTTTGGAAGTCGATAAATTTGGCGCCGTTCGAGAGAACGCGTTGCTCTGCGGCCATGCTCCACCCTTTGACAATCTTGATTTATGCGCATGTGCGCCTTGGTTACATGCACAATAATTCATGATATCGATGACGTCTAGGTAAATTCTCCAAAATCCTGCATTTTCTTTCATACTTCGCTGATCTGGATCAAAACCCGTTCGGTCTCTTCGAGAGCCAGTTGATGGGCGATCGCAGACGCCAGCACCACGACGGGAAAGTGCTCGGAAAAGCTTCCGGCAACATCCGCCGGCGGGCGTATAGCGAGCTCATCGAGCTCGGATAGTGCTTCCTGCAGCAATCGATATGCCGCACGCGGCCGCTGCAGACTGAGTTTCAGATTGGCATTGGCAACCTGAATACAGGCACGCAGCAGAATCCGGTCGCGCCCTCTTTGCGGAGCGACCTTCCACACGGCCTCGAGAATTTCGTGAGCCTCCCAGAAGAAGCCTGCATCGTTGAGCGCGAGCCCGTAGCGCAACGCCGGATCATCCGCCGGGACGAACCCTGCATAGCGCATCGGGACCAACGCCTTGGCCAGCGCCAGCGTGTCGTGATCAGCCTTCGTCTGCTGGCCGAGCCGATAGGGCCAGCGCGGCAGGGCGAGATAAGGAGTGACAGTCACGATCATGCCCGCTTACGCAGCGCGCAATTCGCCCTCGCCGTGAAAATGCAGCAGGCGATTGGCGAACTCCGCCGCGGCATCCAGAGTGACCTCGGGGGCTTCGCGATGGGGCGAATGCGCAGCGCCCGGAATGATGGCCACGTCCACCGGGCAATAGCATTCCGTCTCCGCGATCTCGATCTGCTTCATGGTGCCGTAGTGATCGTCCGCGCCCTGCAAAATCTGCACGGGCACGCGCACATAAGCGAGATAGTCGGAAATATCCCAGTCGCGAAACTGCGGATCGAGCCAGGCGCCGTTCCAGCCATAAAACGCGTTGTCGACGTCATCATGCCAGCGCGCCAGTTTGGCTTTCAGGTCACCCTGTTCGTAGGCCGTCTTGATATCGGCGATCGACGTGACGGAAATATCCTCAACGACGAAATGTGGCGCGATCATCGAGACACCGCGGATGCGATGGTCCTGAATGCCGCCGGCATAGATCGCCGCGATGGATCCGCCGTCGGAGTGACCGACCAGCAAGCCGCGGCGAAAGCCGATGGAGTCGAGCAACTGCGGCAGCACCTCAAGTGCTTCGACATGCATGTAGTCCAGCGGCCGCGGCAGCGCGACCGGCGTCGATGAGCCGTAGCCGGCGCGCGAATAGACGAAGACGCCGGCCCCGGTCGCGGCCTGAAGCTTGTCCGGGAAATCGCCCCACAGCGCGACCGAGCCCAATCCTTCATGCAGCAGCACAATGGTCGGCGCCACATCCGGTTGCGGGCCGATCATGCGGTATTCGAGTTCGGACGCACCGATGGTCAGCCGTCCCGCAGATTTCAATGCACTCATCTTGTCATCCATCTCTCGGTTTCAGGCTGCCGTTCCATCGCGCAGTTTGAAACGCTGGATTTTTCCGGTGGCAGTTTTCGGAAGGGAATCAACGACCTCGATCCAGCGTGGATATTTCCACGGACCGATCCGTTGCTTGACGTGATCCTTCAAGGATTCGCGCAGGCCCTCAAGCACGGCATTCGGTTTCAGCACCACGAAGGCCTTCGGCTTCAACAGCCCCTCGGCGTCGGCCTCCGGCACGACCGCCGCTTCGGATATGGCGGGATGGGCGATCAGCGCGCTCTCCACCTCGAACGGGGAGACCCAGATGCCGGACACCTTGAACATATCATCGGCACGTCCGCAGAACGTATAGCGCCCGTCGGCGTCGCGCACATATTTGTCGCCGGTGCGCGTCCAATGACCTTCAAAGGTGCGTCGACTCTTGCTGCGCTGATTCCAGTATCCCTCACCGGCGGAAGGCGCATCAACGAGCAACTCGCCGATCTCTCCATCAGCGATATCGAGGCCCGCATCATCGACGAGCCGTACACGATAGCCTGGCACCGGCCGGCCGGACGTGCCGTATTTGATATCGCCGGGAGCATTCGACAGAAAGATATGCAGCAGCTCGGTTGAGCCGACGCCATCGAGAATGTCGACGCCGAAGCGGCCCTTCCAGCCGTTCCCCACCGGCTCCGGAAGCGCCTCGCCGGCCGAGGTGCAAATGCGCAGGCGCGGGAGGCGAGCTTCCGTTTTGAAACCCTCATCGTTCAGCATCGCCGCGAACAATGTCGGCACCCCGAAAAAGATACTCGGCTGGTATCGGCGCATCAGACCGAATATGATGGCCGGCGTGGGTCGCTCCGGATTGAGCACAGTCGTGGCGCCAACCGACATGGGAAATGTCATGGCGTTGCCGAGGCCGTAGGCGAAGAACAATTTGGCCGCAGACAGTCCGACATCATCCTCGCGGATGCCGAGAACCTGCTTGCCATAGGTGGTCGCCGTTGCTTCCAGACTGGCGTGCAGATGGCGAACGCCTTTCGGCATGCCAGTCGATCCGGATGAATATAACCAGAAGGCAGGCTCGTCCGCATGGGTGGCGACCGTGGTGAAGCTTGTGCTCTCGTCCCTGACTTCATCGGCCAGACTCTTGTGACCATTGCCAGCGCCACCGACCACAATCACATGCTCAAGATCCGGCAAACGGCCAAGCATGTCGTCGACTGCCGGCACAAGCGCCGCGGAAATGAACAACACGCGCGCCCGGCAATCGGCCAGCACATAGGCGTATTGCTCCGAGGTCAGCAGCGTGTTTAGCGGCACCGGAACGATGCCGGCCCGGATCGCGCCAAGGAACACCACCGGAAAGTCGACGGTGTCGAGCATGATCATCGCGACGCGTTCTTCGCGCCGGACGCCGAGCCGCTTCAGCAGATTGGCCAGTTGGCAGCTTTTTGTCTGCAGGTCGCCATAGGTCAGTTCGGTCACGGTATCGGTGAAGGCGAGCTTGCTGCCGCGGCCCTCATCGATGTTGCGGTCGAGAAGCCAGGTCACCGCATTGTAAGAATTGGACGGCCCACTCATGATGCGTTTGCACCCTGGGCGATTCCACAACCGTTGTTCACGGTGCTCTCCCTATCGTCTTTTTGAATTATAATTCATATAAAGTCACCAACTCCGGTTGCTGTCAATCGCGTCCGGAATTATCTTTCCTGAAATCCTCGACGAGCACGCACGCCCCATGACCGACCAGGCCGATCCCGAAACCGCCTTTCTTGAACAGCTCGGCCAGCGTGTCCGCACCATGCGCGGCTTGCGCGGCATGTCGCGGAAGGTGCTGGCGAAAGTGTCTGGGATTTCGGAGCGCTACATCGCGCAACTGGAAAGCGGCAAGGGCAACGTGTCTATCGTGCTATTGCGCCGGGTGTCCGGCGCCATGGGTGCCCATCTCGAAGATCTGATTCCGGCGGACGAACCGACGACGGAGTGGCCGGTCATTCGCGACCTCGTTCGCAACGCGACACCGAACCAGATCGCCCAGGCGAAGGACGTTCTCGCCGGACGCGGGCACGGTCCGCTCCAGAATTATATGTCATTCAACGGCATCGCGCTGATCGGGCTGCGCGGCGCCGGAAAATCGACGCTTGGGAAATTGCTGGCGGACAAGATCGGCTGGAGCTTCGTCGAACTCAACAAGGAGATCGAGCAGCACAACGGATTATCGGTCGCCGAGATCATCGCGCTCTATGGACAGGAGGGCTTTCGCCGCATGGAACAGGCCGCGCTGAACGGCCTGCTGGGACGCAAGGAGCCCATCGTCCTTGCGACCGGCGGCGGCATCGTCTCGGAACCCGTCACCTTCGATCGCGTATTGTCGTCGTTCTATACAATCTGGCTCAAGGCCAAGCCCGAAGAACATATGGCGCGCGTCCGTCGCCAGGGTGACTTGCGCCCGATGGCGGACGACCGCTCCGCCATGCAGGAATTGCGCACGATCCTGCTGAGCCGCGAACCGCTCTATTCCCGTGCATCCGCCATTGTCGATACGGCCGGCCTCAGCAAGGACAAGGCTGCCGCGCAACTGGTCGGCGCAGTGTCGCGCGTGTTGAACACCAATGCCCAGGCTTTCGGACTGAGAAGCGCTGCGTCGTGACACTGGGCGAGCTTCTGCAAGCACGCGGCTTCGATCCCGTCGGTGTCATGGCGATCCGCAATACTCTGCATTCCGAAGACGTCTCAAACGATTTCCGCGATCTCGGCGATGTCATCAGCGCCAATGCGCTGCCGATGTATGACCGGATGCAGGACGGCCCACGCATTGCGCATCAAGCAGCCGTGCTCTCCTTTGCCGCAACTGACGACGGGCAGGCACGCCTGACAAGCCTGCGAACCTTCCTGCTGCGCAAGCCAGGAAACGTTCCCGGCGACATCGTCTATGACTACGAGGCCGCGCACCTGCTGCACAGCTTCATCGCGCGCGCCACGACGCCCTGTTTTTACGACGCCATCGAACGAGACGAGCTCAACGATTTGTTCGGCCGCCTGATAGTACAATGGCCCGAGCCGCTTTCCGACAATATCCTTGCGGCCAATGACGATGCGTTGACCGTCGTCGTGGCTTGATCGCTCAAACGCCGAGATGGCGTTCCAGCACATCCGGCTGCGCGGCTAATGCCGCCGGCGTTCCGTCGAACACCACGCAGCCTTTCGACAGGATCACCATTCTGTCGGCGACTTTCGCCAGACTCCGGAAATCCTTGTCGACGACGATGGTCGCGATGCCCTCGCCCCGGACGATCGCCAGGGTCTGCCAGATAGACTGCGCCACCAGCGGCGCCAAACCTTCCGTAGCCTCATCGATCATGATCATATCTGGATTGGTCATCAGCGCGCGACCGATGGTCAGCATCTGCTGCTCGCCCCCCGACAGTTGATGCCCTCCATTATTGCGGCGTTCGTGCAGACGCGGAAACAGCTCGAAGATTTTCGGCAAGGTCCAGGACTGACGCCCGTGATTGCCTGGTCGTGCAGCCATCACCAGATTTTCGGTGACCGACAGCGAGCCGAAAATGCCCCTCCCCTCCGGTACCAGCGCCATGCCGCATCGCGCGATCGTCTCGGGCGCTGCGTTGCGGATATCATGGCCGTGGAAGCGCAAACTGCCACGGCAGAGCGGCATCAATCCCATCAGCGAACGCAGCAGCGTGGTCTTGCCCATGCCATTGCGGCCGATCAGCGCGACCTGCTCACCGGGCGCGAAGGTCAGATCGATGCCGTGCAAAATCTGACTAGCGCCATAAAACGCATCGAGCTTTTCCACCTCCAGCAAGGCCGTCATGCGATGCCTCCATCAGCACCGAGATAGGCAGCGCGCACGCCGGGATCTACGCGCACGTCCTGCGGCAAACCTGTGGCAATGACACGACCGTCCTGCATCACCGTCAACCGGTCTGCGAGTTCGAACACCGCATCCATGTCGTGCTCCACCACCAGCAGCGCACGGTCGGCCTTCAGCGATGCGATCAATCCGATGATGCCCCTCGCCTCCGATGGTCCCATGCCGGCCAGTGGCTCGTCGAGCAGAATGACCTGCGGATTGGTCGCCAGCACCATAGCGATTTCCAACTGGCGCTGTTCGCCGTGACTGAGTTTATCGGCAATGACCTGCGACCGCGCGGATAACCCGACCCGGTCGATCGCGTCGGTGACCAACTGGTCATATGGCCGGTCGCTTCGCGTACCGCCAAACATCCGGAGCGGCGCGATTGAACGGGCCTGCGCCGCAAGACGCACATTCTCATGCACACTGAATTGCGCAAACAACGTCGTCTTCTGATAGGCGCGGCCGAGGCCAGCACGCGCGCGGCGGTCCGGCGACAACGATGTGATATCCGCACCATTCAGCAGGACCTCACCCGACGTCGGCAGCAATTCGCCGGCCAGCAGATTGATCAGTGTGGATTTTCCGGCACCGTTCGGGCCGATCACCGCATGGATCTCGCCAACGCGAATATCGATCGAGACATCGGAAACAGCCAGCAGCCCCCCGAAGCGCTTCTGCAATCCAGCGGCACGCAGCGCAATGTCATGCATGACGGGCTTCCGCAGCTGCAGGTTTGATCTCGGCCGCGCGTTGAGGCGACGCCCCGAACACCATCGGCCAGATCTGCCGGACACCATTCGGCAGCAGGATGACGATGCCTATGATGATCAGGCCTTCGACAAGCTTCCAGTTGTCGAGATGCGCCTTCAGCACTTCTTCCATGCCGATCAGAACCAGCGCACCGACGAGCGGCCCGGTGACCGAGCGCAGGCCACCGATCAGCACCATGACCAGGATTGTCGCCGATTGGTGCCATCCCAGCATCTGCGGCGCGACGAAGCCGAACTGCGCCGCAGCCAGATAACCGGCAACGCCCGCCAGCGCACCAGACAGGGTGAACGCCGTCAGGCGGAGGCGAAAGATCGGAAAGCCGAGCGACCGCGCCCGGCGCTCATTGTCCCTAGCTGCCGCCAGCGCCCGTCCAAAAGGTGAGCGGACCACTATTGTGAGTAGAGCGATCACGCCCACCAGGAAACCCAGGACGACGAAGTAGAAAGTCACGGGTTTGTCGAGATCGAGCAATTGGCGGCCGGCAATGGCGATCTCGGGCCGGATGTTGATGGAGATACCGTCCGAGCCACCCGCGAATTTGGTATCGTGGAAGAAGAAGAACAGCATCTCACCAAAGGCGAGCGTCACCATGATGAAATAGACGCCGCGGGTGCGCAGCACCAGCGCGCCAATCAGCAGGGCCGCGGCGCCGGAGCACAGGATCACAATCGGAAGCGTCGTTAACATCGACGTCGCATCATAACGAGGCGACAACAGCGCAAGTACGTATCCGGCTAGGCCGAAAAAGGCGGCATGGCAGAGGCTCACCAGACCGCCATGGCCGACCACGAGATTCAGTGACATGGCCAGCATGCCCATGATGAGCGCCTTGGCAAAAAATTGCGTGTAATAGGTCGATACGCAGAATGGCAGCGCAATCGCCATAGCCAGACAGGCGATGCCGAACAATCGGACCCGCAGATTGGGCATGCTCATATCAAGCATCCTGGCGTCCGAGAATTCCACTGGGCCGCCACAGCAACACGGCTGCCATCACCACATAGATCAGAATACTGGAGACGCTGGGAAAGAACACCTTTCCGAACGTATCCGTGAGGCCGATCAGCAGTGCGCCCACGGCTGCGCCGGCGACCGAACCGATGCCACCGAGCACGACCACGACAAAGGACAGGATCAGCATGCTATCGCCCATGCCGGGAAATACTGTCGAGATCGGCGCGATCAGGATACCGCCGAGCGCCGCCAGCGCGATGCCGGCGGCAAAGACGTAGCGATTGACCCGGTCGAACTTGATGCCGAGCACGCGCGCCATCTCACGATTTTCCGAACCTGCCCGTACGATCATGCCGATTTTGGTGCGCGCGATCACGAAGAAGATAACGAGCGCCGCTATCAGGCAGAATACACAGATCGCCAGCCGGTAAACCGGATAGGACAGGTTGTCAGTAAGCTGGATCGACCCCGACAACCACGCGGGTGGAGCGACCGCGTGCACGTCCTTGCCGAACAACAACTGCCTGATTTCATCGATGACCAGGATGAGGCCGAAGCTGAGCAACACCTGTGCCAGATGATCCCGGCCATAGAGAAGACGAACGAAGACGGTCTCAAGCAGAATGCCGGCGATGAAGGCAACCAGCACGCCGCCAAGCAGGGCGACGGCAAAACTGCCGGTCATCAACGTGATCCAGTAAGCCAGATAGGCGCCGAGCATATAGAACGCGCCATGGGCGAGATTGATGACTCCCAGGATGCCGAACACCAGCGTCAGACCGCTCGCGACAAGGAACAGGACCGCGCCGTACTGAACCGCATTCAGCAACTGAACGCCTAGTGTGATGAAGTCCATCAGATCAATCCAGTCACGGCGGGCCACCTTTAGTCGCCGGCGCAATCAGGCATGAGGCCATATCCGGCCGCGCAGCAACACGTCCTTCACGGACGGCATTGCGCGCAACAGGCTTCGACGATTCGATCTCCATCGACAGACCGCGCAACGATGCGTCAGGTCATCTTGCAGCCCCGCGCTGGATCGTCGACATCGGCCTGGGCGACCGAGATCATCTCGTTACGCCCGTTGCGGACCTCGCGCAGATAGATGTTCTGGATCGGGTTATGCGCCTTGTTGAAGGACAGCGGCCCGCGCGGGCTGTCGATCTTCGCAGCCCCCATCGCCGCGATCATCTTGTCACGCGCGTTGAAGTCACCGCCGACGGCCGTCAGCCCTATGTCCAGCAGGGCGGCGCCATCGTAGCCCTGTACGGCGTAGATATCGCCGTCCTTGCCCGTCTTGGCCTTAAAGGCTTTGAGGAAGGCAAGATTGGCGGGATTATCGAGATTGTCCGCGTAGTGCAGTGTTGTCCTGATGCCCTTGGCGGCTTCGCCCTGTGCTTCGATGGTGCCGTCGGTCAGAAAGCCTGCGCCATAAAGCGGGATGGTCTTGTTCAGGCCCGCCGCCGCATAGTCCTTGACGAACTTCACTGCGCCACCGCCTGCAAAGAAGCTGAACACGGCATCGGGCTTCAACTGCGCGATCTGCGTGATCAGCGCCTGAAATTCCACCTCTGGAAATGGCACCGTCAGATCCGCGACGATCTTGCCACCGTTCTTGGTGAAGTTTTCAGCGAAGGCGCCGATCATCTCGGCACCGGCCGTGTAACGCCATGTGATAGTGACAACGTTCTTGATACCGGCATCGGCCATCACCTTGCCCATCGGGTAGGTACTCTGCCAGTTCGAGAACGACGTGCGGAAGATGTTCGGCGCGCAAGCGGGACCCGTCGCATCATTGGCGCCGGCATTCGGAATGATCAGCAGTGTCTTGGTGTCGCGCGCGACCTTGACCATGGCCATGGCCACGCCGGAATGAACGGTGCCGACAACCACGTCAGCCTTCTCGCGGCCGACCAGCCGGTTCATGTTGTCGGTGGCTGCTTCCGGCTTCGATTCATCGTCCACCTGCACGAACGCAATGTCGCGCCCGCCGAGTTTGCCGCCCTTCTGTTCGACATAGAGGCGGAAGCCGTCATCGATGAACTGGCCGAGCTTCGCATAGGTCCCGGTGTAGGGAAGCATCATCCCCACCTTCAACGGCGCGTTCTGCGCGATGGCCGGGCTATGAAGCGGTGACGTCGCAATGAATGTTGCAGCGCCGGCGGTCCCGGACAGCATGGCGCGACGCGTCAGCGGACGCAGAAACCCCTTGGTGGTCATCAGCTCGTCTCCCCTCGGAATAATTGATGACCGGTTGACCCGGCCTAACAATGCAGACGGACGCCGGGCGGAGGCACTGCCTCACCCACGCTCGCTCACTTGCAGCATAATGCACGAAGCTGAAAAAGATCAAGAATTATAATTCATATTAGATCAGATCGCCGGTGCCCGGGAATTATTGATCGGCTCGTATCCCACGACTCTCATTCAAATCAGTCGCTGTTGACCATCATGGAGGCCGCCGGCGTTGCCGGCGCATAGTTGCGCAAGGCGGCAAGAATGGCGCGGGCTCCGCGCCGCGCGCCTTCGGTCTGTACCCAGACCAACGACAGAATAAGTTCAAGCCCGGGATCGACCGGCAGCGCCACGAGGCGTGCATCGAACGAGACGAGCGCGCTTTCGGGGAGTACTGACACGAAGCCGAAATCCAGCATCAGGTTGGCGATGATCGGGATCGAGTCGATTTCCGTGATTGTCAGCGCATCAATCTCTGCTTGAGGCAGCAATTGCGCGAGCAGTCTGTGGGCCGCCTGTCCGAGGCCAGTGCGTCGGCTGGGTAGCGCAAGCGGTTGCTGGCGAAGCACCCGCATGACATCGGGTCGGTCGCCCAGCACCTCGCGCGCACCCACGACCACGAGTTTCGATCGTACCAGCGCGCGGGACGAGACATCGGCGGGGATCGTGTCACTATCGATCAGAGCGACATCGCAGCGCTTGTCCTTCAGGCCGGTGAGAAGATCCTCCGCCGTACCATTGGTAACAAACAGCGGCTGCGTCGGCCGATCCCGCTGCCAGGCAGCGACGAGAAAGGCCAGCAACCGCGCGACATTGCTTTCATGACCGAGCGGCATCACCGCCCCGAGCCTGATCGTGGCATTGGTCGAACGGAAACGTTCGCGCGCGCGCCGCGACAGTCGCTGCATGGTTTTTTCAAGTTCAGCCAGTGACGCGACCAGCAACTGGCATGCCGGCGTCGGCGTGACACCGATACGGGAGCGATGAAACAACACGCTACCGAGTTCATCTTCGACGCGTGCAATCTGTCGCGCAAGTTGCGGCTGACCAAGACGGATGATGCGTGCGGCACGACGAACGCTACCGGTTTCCGCAACCAGTGCGACACGCTGCAAGGCCGTGAGGCTGACATCACGCTCGGCGCAGAAAGCCCGTGCTGCATCGCCTGCCCTGTCAGGCGCGATCATCCCCATCGCGATATCCGCTGCGGCTTCGATCTCATCCAGCATGCGCCGCGCCTCGAGCGTGAGAAAGCTCGCGGCACCCACACGATTCAACAGCGGCGCCGCAATGGAGCGCTCGAACCGTTTCACAGCTGCCGAGAGCGTACTTGGTGCGCGTCCAAGTTGGCGCGCGGCCTCCCGCACATTGCCGCAACGGAGCACCATGGCTGTCATCA
Source organism: Tardiphaga sp. P9-11 (assembly GCF_008329525.1). Lineage (GTDB taxonomy): Bacteria > Pseudomonadota > Alphaproteobacteria > Rhizobiales > Xanthobacteraceae > Tardiphaga. The sequence continues at coordinate 75,082 of NZ_NPKQ01000013.1, forward strand.
CCAAGGTCGCAATGTCCATTCCATTGTCATCCGGGTCGGTAGTCGATTTTTCCGCGCTGCAGCGAGAGCGTATAGGATGTCCATCAAATGGGATATCCCCCCGATACGCAATTGCGTTAGCGTTCATGACAGGGACTGCGGAGCCAGATGCCGGCTTGGCCTGGCCGCACCAATGGAGGTGTTCGATGAAAGCAATGATCCTTGCCGCCGGGCTTCTGGCCCTTGCCAGTCCCGCATTCGCTCAGACGCAGGAACCGCTGAAGTCCGCGATCGACTCGACCTTCGCGCCGCATGCCATGCCAAAACTGTCGGGCGGGCTTGAAGGCTTCAACATCGACGTCGTTGACGAAATGTCGAAGCGCATCAAGCGCCCGATCACGGTGGAAGGCGCTCAATTCGCGGGTCTCATTCCGGCCTTGCAGGCCGGCACCTATGACTTCCTGGCTGCCGTTGTCACTGTCACGCCCGAGCGCGCGCAGCAGTTGCTGTTCATGGAAGGCTTCGTCGACGCGGACTATCGCTTCATGACGTTGGCTTCGGCACCTCCCATCACCAAGCTCGAAGATCTCTCCGGCAAGACCATCGCCGTGCAGAAAGGCGCGATCTACGAGAAATGGGTCAACGACAACGCCGCCAAATATGGCTGGAAGTCGGAATCCTTCGCCACCAGCACCGACGCGGCGCAGGCCGTGCTCGCCGGCCGTGCCGACGCCAATATCTCGGCCGCAACCGTCGTCGCCTGGATCGTGAAGAACAATCCGCGGCTGAAGAATGCCTTTCTCTACAAGACGGGCCTCGTCTGGAGCATGCCGCTGCGCAACGGCAATACTGAATTGCGCAACAAGCTCGAAGACGCGCTGGTCTGCATGAAGCAGGACGGCACGCTGAAGAAACTCTACGTGAAATGGTTCGGTGTCGAGCCCGAGGCCGGTTCGGCGACCACCACCATCTATCCTGGCTATGGCGCACCGGGCGTTGCCGGCTATGACGCGACCGAGCAGAAGCCGACCTGTTCATGAGTTCGACAGCGGCAGCGCCTGTGTCCCGTTATCTGCTGGAAGCGCGCGGCGTCCGGAAGAGCTTTGGCCCAACCGAGGTTCTGAAGGGCGTCGATCTTTTGGTCGAGCCGGGCAAGCTGGTCTTTCTGATCGGCCCATCCGGCTCGGGCAAGAGTACCTTGTTGCGCTGCTGCAATCGTCTGGAGGAGCCGGATTCCGGCTCCATCATCATGGATGATGTGGACCTGCTGTCGCCGCGCGCGGACATCAACGCCGCGCGGCGACAGATCGGCATGGTGTTCCAGAGCTTCAATCTTTATCCGCACCTCACCGTGCAGAAGAACATCACACTGGCGCTGCGCAAGGTCGTCGGCATGAGCACGGCCGACGCCAATGCCCGTGCCGCGGAGATGCTGGCACTGGTGGGTCTGCCCGACAAGGCCGCGTCCTATCCCGCGCAACTCTCCGGCGGCCAGCAGCAACGCATCGGCATTGCGCGTTCGCTCGCGCTCAATCCCAAGATCATCCTGATGGACGAACCAACCTCGGCGCTCGACCCGGAACTCGTCGGCAGCGTGCTCGCCGTCGTCAAGGACCTGCGCGACCGCGGCATCACCATGGTCATCGCCAGCCACGAGATGAATTTCGCGCGCGAAGCCGCCGACAAGGTCGTGTTCCTCGATGGCGGGCTCGTCATTGAGGAAGGCTGTGCGGAAGACATCTTCTTGCGTCCGCAGGAAGATCGCACCAGACGTTTTCTCGCGCAGATCAGGCACTAGGCCATGACCGCCGCCGACGCGATGAGCAACTGGGACCGCTTCGTCTTCACCTTCTTCAATGCGGATATAGCGACGAAGTATGGCTGGGAAATCCTGCAGGGCGCCGGCGTTACCATTCTCGCCGGCCTCGCAGTGGTCATCACCGGTATCGGTGCCGGCTTCGGCCTCGCAGCGCTCCGGGCGATCGGCTGGAAGCCTGTCAACTTCTTCATCATCGTGTTCGTCGATATCTTCCGCTCGCTGCCGCCATTGGCGATCATCCTGGTATTATTCTTCGGCTTCCCAAATATCGGCATCGTCTTGCCCAGCCTCATCGTGCTGTGGATGTCCCTCGGCGCGGTGCTTGCGGCCTTTGCCGAAGAGATATTCTGGGCCGGCATTACCTCAGTGCCGAAGGGCCAGTGGCTGGCCGCGCGCTCAACAGGGCTCACCTTCGCTCAGACGCTGCGCTATGTGATCCTGCCGCAGGCGGTCCGCCTCGGCATTCCGCCGCTCACCAACCGCGCGATCTCCATCACCAAGAACCTCGCGCTTGGCAGCGCCATCGGTGTCAACGAGATTCTTGGCCGCGCCAATTCCGCGCTGTCGATGTCCGCCAATGCGACGCCGCTGACCATGGGCGCGCTGCTTTACGTGCTGGTCTTCATCCCGCTGGTGATCGCCTCCCGCACACTCGAACGCAACTATCGGTGGGGTGAGCACTGATGGAGCAGTTCACGCAGGAATTCTTCAATCTCGACGTCATGGCGAAGGTCGCACCGTTCCTGCTGCAGGGCTTGCTGCAGACTCTGCTGCTGTGCTCGTTCCTGATCCCGATCGGCCTCGTCAGCGGTATCCTCGTGATGTTGCTGACCACCAGCCCCTATCGCCTGTTGCGCTGGCCGGCGATCGTCGCGGTCGATTTCTTCCGCGCCTTCCCACCCCTTGTGCTGCTGGTGTTCGTCTATGCGGGCCTGCCCTTTATCGGACTGCGCGTGCCCGCACTGGTGGCTGTGGCCGTCGCCTTCCTGATCAATTCGGCAAGTTACTACGGCGAGATCTATCGTGCCGGAATGGTCAGCGTACCCAAGGGCCAGCGCGAGGCCGCGCGGTCGACCGGTCTCTCCGCGACGCAGACATTGCTTTACGTCACGCTGCCACAGGCGATCCGCAACGTTTTGCCTGATCTGTTGTCCAATACGGTCGAGCTGGTGAAGCTCACGACATTGGCCAGCGTCATCTCGGTGCCGGAGCTGCTGCATTCCGCCAATCTGGCGCGCTCGCTCACCTACAACTCATCGCCGCTGATCCTCGCGGCCATCATCTATTTGCTCCTGCTGTTGCCAGTCGTGCGGTTGATCGCGCGGCTGGAGCACAGGCTCTAGGACACACGGTCCCGCGGGACCATCACGACAAGCCGGCTCGCCGGCGGCGAATGTGGAGTTGCACATGGATTTCGATCTGGTTCTCACCGGCAAGGTGATCGGTCACGACAGCATCATCGAGAACGGCTGGGTCGCGGTCCGCGACGGGCGCGTGGCTGCCGTCGGCGAAGGCACGCCGCCTGCCGCCCGCGCGCGGCAGGATTTCAAGTCAGGCATGATCATGCCGGGCGCCATCGACGCACAGGTCCACTCGCTGTCGCAACGCAATCAGGAAGACTTCGTCTGGTCGACGCGCTCCGCTGCAGCCGGCGGCGTGACCACCATTGTCGACATGCCCTATGATGAAGGCGATCTGGTCTGCTCGGCTGCTGCGGTCGAGCGCAAGATTGCCCATGCGAGCAAACAGGCGCGCGTGGATTTCGCGCTCTATGGCACCATCGACCCCGAAGAAGGTCCGGCACGCATCGCCGAACAGGCCAAGGCTGGCGTCGCTGCCTTCAAGTTCTCCACCTTCGGCACTGACCCGAAGCGCTTTCCGCGCATCCCCGCGCCGCTGCTCGCCGATTGTTTCGCCGCCATTGCGCCGACCGGCCTCGCCGCCGGCGTCCACAACGAGGACGACGAATTCATCCGCGATGCCGTCGCCAAAGTGAAGGCAAAAGGCATTACCGACTGGCGTGCGCATGCAATGTCGCGCCCGCCGCTCGCCGAAATCCTGGCGATGCTGCAGATCTATGAGACCGGCGCCGAGACCGGTTGTCCCGCCCATGTGGTGCATTGTTCTGTCGCACGCGGTTATGACATTGCGGCGTGGTATCGCTCCGAGGGTCATCACGCCACGGTGGAATGCTGCATCCACTATCTCGTGCTCGACGAGGAGAATGACGTCTCCCGCCTCGGCGGCAAGGCCAAGATCAATCCGCCGGTGCGCCCGCGTGCCGATGTCGAGGCGCTCTGGGCAGAGCTTGCAGCCGGACGCGTCTCGCTGGTCTCGACCGATCACGTCAGTTGGTCGGAAGATCGCAAGATCAATCCGGACATGCTCGCCAACGCGTCCGGCGTCCCCGGCCTCGAAGCCATGGTGCCACTGCTGGTAAAGGGCCTCGTCGAACGCAAATTGCCGCTCACCCATGCCGCGAAGCTGATGTCGTTCAATCCGGCGCGGCACTTCCGCATCGACGATCGTAAGGGCGCGCTGGCGCCTGGCCTCGACGCCGACATCACCGTGCTGGTGGACAAGCCCATCGTCTATGACGGTGCCGCAAGCGGCAACAACGTGGTCGGCTGGTCCCCCTATAACGGCATCACGCTGCCGTGGACCGTGGCTGCGACCTACGTGCGCGGCCAACTTGCTTTCGACGGCAGCAAGGTTCTCGCCGAGCCCGGCAGCGGACAATTCGTGCGGCCGCCGCTGCTTCTCCCGGAGCGACTGCCGGTGGCCTGACGCCCGCCGTTCCGATCACCGAACACGTATCGAACACAAGAACATCTGCCGAGGAGACATTCCGATGGGACGTATTCTGACCGAACGCGATATTGAAGCCGCCGTGCGCGGCGGCGGTGTCTACGCTGCCGGAGGCGGCGGCTGGGCGGATCACGGGCGCATGCTCGGCCGCGCCGCGATTCTCGTCGGCAAGCCGGAACTCGTGTCGATCGACGAACTCAACGATGACGACTGGGTTGCCACGGCTGCAGCGATCGGCGCGCCGGCATCAACCACCGCCTGGGAGATGCAGGGCAAGGATTACGTCCGCGCGGTGCAGCTGCTGCAGGATGCGCTGGGTGAACCGCTGAAAGGCCTCATCATCGGCCAGAATGGCAAGTCCTCCACCATGAATGCGTGGCTGCCATCGGCACTGCTCGGCACCAAGGTGGTCGATGCCGTGGGCGACATGCGCGCGCATCCGACCGGCGACATGGGATCGATCGGCCTCGCCGGCTCGCCCGAGCCGATGATCCAGACCGCAGCCGGCGGCAACCGCGCCGAGAATCGCTACATCGAGCTCACCGTCCGCGGCGCCACCGCCAAGGTCTCGCCGATCCTGCGCACAGCCGGCGACATGTCCGGTGGGTTCATTGCCTCCTGCCGCAATCCGGTCCGCGCCTCCTATGTGCGTGACAACGCCGCGCTCGGTGGAATCTCATTGGCACTCCGTCTGGGTGAAGCCATTCTCGCCGCCGAGCCGAAGGGGCCCTCTGCGGTAATCGACGCGATCTGCAAGGACACCGGCGGCTCGATCCTCGGCAGCGGCAGGATTACCGCGAAGAATGTCGTCTATACACCCGAGGCCTTCGACATCGGCACACTGACTATCGGCGAAGGCGACCGCGCCATCACGCTGCATGTGATGAACGAATACATGGCCATCGTCGATGCATCGGGCAATCGTCTCGCGACCTTCCCCGATATCATCGCAACGCTGTCCGACGGTGCGGAGCCGATGAGCGTCGGCCATCTCAAGGTCGGCATGAATGTGCATCTGTTCCATGTGCCGAAGACGATCATTCCGCTTGCCTCCAGCGTCAAGGATCCGGCGGTCTATCCCTCCGTCGAACGCGCGATGGGCATCGAGATCGCACGCTACGCACTGGCCTGAGACACGAAAGGAGTCCGCCATGACATCAGCGAATCCACGGCACCCCGATTTTCCGATTCCTGGCGGCCCGAGGCTGCGCGCCAAGGGCTGGCGGCAGGAAGGTCTGTTGCGACTTCTGGAAAACGTGCTCGCGGTCGGTGAGGATCCATCGAACCTCGTCGTCTATGCGGCGCTGGGGCGCGCGGCCCGTAACTGGCCGGCGCACAAGGCGATCGTGCAGGCGCTGACGACCATGGAGGAAGACCAGACGCTGGTCATTCAGTCCGGCAAGCCGGTCGGACTGCTGCGTACGCACGCCAAGGCGCCGCTGGTGATCATGGCGAATTGCAACATCGTGGGACAATGGGCCAAGGCCGAGATCTTCTACGAACTCGAACGCAAGGGCCTGATCTGCTGGGGCGGCCTCACGGCCGGCGCCTGGCAGTATATCGGCTCGCAGGGCGTCATCCAGGGCACCTACGAGATCTTCATGCGCATCGCCGAGCGTCGCTTCGGCGGCACCCTCGCGGGCCGCTTCGTGTTGACGGCCGGGCTCGGTGGCATGGGTGGCTCGCAGCCGCTGGCCGGCCGCATGGCCGGCGCCGCGATCCTCACCGTCGATGTCGATCCGGAGCGCGCCCGCAAGCGCAAGGAGATCGGTTACCTCGAAGTGATCGCCCCCGATCTTGATTCTGCACTGGATATGATCGCCGCCGCGAAGGCCGAGCGTCGGGCGTTGTCGGTCGGGCTTGTCGGCAATGCCGCCGATATCTATCCGGAGATCGCGTACCGGGGCATCATTCCCGATGTCGTCACCGATCAGACCGCGGCCCACGATCTCGTCTACGGTTATGTGCCACGCACGCGTTCACTCGACGAGGCGCGCGCCATGCGCAAGACCGCGCCGGAACAGTTGATGGAGGAGAGCCGCACCTCGATCGTCTCTCACGTCCGCGCCATGCTGACCTTTCAGGCGCGCGGCGCGGAAGTGTTTGACAACGGCAATCTCATTCGTACCCACGCCAGAGAAGGCGGCGTCACGAATGCTTTTGATATCCCCATTTTCACCGAAGCCTATCTGCGCCCGCTCTTTGCGCGTGCCATCGGTCCGTTCCGCTGGATGGCGCTTTCGGGCGATCCCAAGGATATCGCGGCCATCGACGATCTCGTGCTGCGCCTGTTCGGCGACAACCAGATCGTGTCGAACTGGATCAAGCTTGCGCGCCAATACGTGCCTTTCGAAGGCCTGCCGGCACGCATCGCCTGGCTCGGTCATGGCGAGCGCAGCGAACTGGCGCTGGGCGTCAATGAACTCGTCGCCGATGGCACGCTCAAGGGGCCGGTCGCCTTTTCGCGCGATCATCTCGACGCCGCCGGCATGGCGCATCCGAACATCATGACCGAGAATATGCGCGATGGCTCCGATGCCATCGCCGACTGGCCGCTGCTCGACGCCATGGCATTATGTTCGTCTCAGGCCGATCTCGTTGCCGTCCACTCCGGTGGCGGAGGCTATGCCGGCTATATGACCAGCGCCGGCGTCACCCTGATCGCCGACGGCACCGCCGCCGCGGCAGAACGTCTTGCTATGAGCCTCGACAACGACACCGGCCTCGGCGTCATCCGCTACGCGGATGCCGGCTACGACGAGGCCCTCGATGAGGTCTCACTCAAGCGCGTCCCGCATATACAGCTCTAGATCAGTCGTTCCGACCACGCCATCGTGCGTTAGGCCGGAGCCTGCGCCTGCGGACAGGCTTCAGGAACGTCGCTTTGTGCCAGCTCAGCCGATATCGCCCGTTACGCGAACGCAAAAATCGGAAAATTCAGGGAGCTAGGCGCTTGCGCCGGCAGAAGTCCCAATTGCACAAAAGTCAGTCGCATCCGGAGGGGGGAAACACCGCTGGCAGGTGGTTGAAATTGCGGAGCTCTCTCTATAGACCGACGGAGCCAAAGCGATCCGCGGGTTCGTCCCGCCCTTTATCGCCTTGGCCGTTGGGGCGTCGCCAAGTGGTAAGGCAGGGGATTTTGATTCCCCCATGCGGAGGTTCGAATCCTCCCGCCCCAGCCAAATAGTATAGCAAAATCAAATATTTAAAAATTAGGCACGTTCTACTCCGGAAAGTGATCCCCTGTCTATTCTGGAAAACTGTTTCCAGAACGTTCTCAGGCTGAGCCAGGCCACCAAAGAGGCTGCAAATGAAGCCGACCGACAACGCCTGCAGATTTCTAGACAGCCTATCTGATCTGTCGACGCTGGTGAGGGTCTGCCGAGTCAGTCTCGATCAATTGGAGGTTGATGATGGGTTCTGGGGCAAAGACCTAATCGAAATGGTGGCCGCTAAGATCCGCGGCGCGGTGCGTTTCGCATAGCCGGCATAGCTCTCACGAGTGCGGTGTGCTGACAGCGCGCGGCGATGTTGTTTGCCGATCAGGCACCCCACTTCAACCAGAAAGCCACGATGAACGAATGTGACTAGAAGGTGCTAGCTCGGCGACCAATCGGAAGCTCATGTCAGTTTTGCGCCAGAATTGGTTATCGGCGCAAGACTGGTCTGACCCAGCCCCGCCGTTCCGTTCTCGACCTAGCGAGACGGCACGAAACCTAGAAACGCAAGCATCATCTCGGTGGCGTGCCGGCGCCGCTGAATTTTCCAGGACGGCGACGAAAGGTTGGCGCCGAACAAATGCGACAAGGTCGGCGCGTTAGAAATGTGGACATAGCTCATCGCTACCATGCTGACGTAAAGTTGAAGCGGATCGATGCCGCGCCGAAAGACCCCCTCCTTTTCGCCTCGTGAAAGCACTTCCTTAATCGCCAACAGCAGTGGCGATGACAACGTCGATACGCGCTGAGAACGCGTCAGGAATTTTGCGCCAAGAAGGTTTTCACTTGCGAGAATCCGAATGAAGAGCGGATTCGCCGCGAAATGGCTGTAGGTGAAATCAAAGAGCTTTATCATGGCCTCCAGCGGCGCCATGTTGTTCAGCTTGAGCCGCTGTTCCTGCACGCGAATATCGTTGAACACGGTTTCCAGCACCCGGATATACAGCGCATCCTTGCTGCCGAAGTAGTGATAGAGCATGCGCATGTTGGCATTGGCGCCGCGGGCGATGGCATCGATCCGCGCGCCGGCATAGCCGTTCTCGGCAAACTCGGCGATCGCGGATCGCAGAATGCGTTCGGCGGTGGCCGCGGCATCGCGCGGCCGTTGCGCCGGCTTGGCCGGACGCCCCCGCGCCTGCTTGGCGGCAACCGCCGTCTTGCGGTCCTTCGGTCGTGTCGCAGGCTTGGCCATTCGTCGCGTCTTCCCCAGAGCCGTCATGCGGCGTGATCTTTCTTCAGGGCCTCGAGGGCTGCCAGCACCTTGTCCGGCGACAGTGGCAGCGAGGTGATGCGGACGCCGACAGCGTCCTCTAGCGCATTAGCAATGGCGCTGGCTACGCCGAGAATGCCGGCCTCGCCCACGCCCTTTGCACCCAGCGGCCCATGCGCCAGCCCCTGTTCGAGGGTTACCGATTCAAAGATCGCCGGAACGTCCGACATGACAGGCACCCGGTATTGCTGCGGCGTCGCGCTGACCAGGCGGGCGCCATCAAATACTAGTTGCTCGAACAATGCTTGACCCAGTCCCTGGATGGCGCCGCCTTCGATCTGGCCGCGCACGGCCTCGGGGACCAAAGCTCGTCCCGCGTCCGCGATCGATACAAGCTTGAGCACAGTGATCTTGCCGGTCTCGGTGTCGACCTCGATTTCGGCGGCGACCCAGTTCGGCATCCAGTAAACAATCGGGGCATTGAGCGCGGCGGCGGAATCCGCCTCGACCTTGAATTCGCCGTCGCCGGAAAACTCCGCGCCCATGCCGCCGTAGTAGCCACGCATCAGCGCCGCCAGCAGCGTGGCGGTGTTGCCGCGGACAATCTTGCCTTCGACAAGATCGAGTTCTTCCTTGGAGCAACCGAGTTGCCTGGCGGCGAAGGTCAAAACCTTGTCGCGCACCTCCACCGAGGCGCGCCGGATCGCTTCGCCGGTGACCGCCGTCGCCGAGCTGGCATGGGTGCCCTGGTCGAAGGCGGTCTGGTCGGTGTCGATCGCCGCCCGCGCGATCCGCTCCGGATCGAGCTTCAGCACCTCGGCCACGATGCGGCGGAACGCTTCCGTCGCGCCCTGCCCCATGTCAACTGTCGCGCAGTTGACAATCGCGCTGCCGTCGGCGGTGACCTTGACGCGAGCCTGGGCGAACCTGCCCTGGCCGCCGCCATCCTTGAAGCCGATCGACAACCCCTTGCCGCGGGACAGATGCCGCCGACCCGGCGGCGCGCGGACACCCCAGTCGATCTTTTGCGCGGCCAGATCCAGTCCAGCAACGAGATCGCAATCGATGGCGCTGTCGCCGGCGCGATAGGGCTCGCCGGGCGACAGTAAATTGCGGCGCCGGATCTCGAACGGGTCGAGGCCAAGCCGACGCGCGATCATGTCGACCTGACTCTCCGACGCCCACGACGCCTGGGTACCGCCGAAACCGCGAAACGAGCCCGCCGGCACGGTATTAGTGCGAACGGCGATCGCCCTGCTGTCGAGCGCCTGCCAGCGATACGGACCACCGATGCGATAGCCTACCTTGTCGGCGACCAGCGGACTGGCATCAGCATAAGCGCCACCGTCCAGCACGATGTAGGAACGGCGGGCGAGGAAATCGCCGTCCCGCGATACGGCGGTTTCAAGCCGCAACGTCGCCGAATGCTGCGACAGCGATGCAAAACCTTCATCCATTGTCTGCGTCAGCCGCACGGGCTTGTTGATCTTCAGCGCCAGCAGCACGACCAGCGGTTCGATCTTGCAATAGCTCTTGGCGCCGAAGCCACCGCCGATCGGCAGCGTGCGGACCCGCACCGCGTGCTCGGGCAGGCTGCAGATCTCGGCGATTTCCTGGCGCAGCAGGAAGGGATCCTGGTTGCACGACCACACCTCAACGCCCTCGCCAAGCGGACGCGCGCCGGTCACCGACGGCTCGAGGTGAACATGCGCCATCCGCGAAAACGCGAAGTCGTCGGTGAAAACGTGATCGGCCGCGGCAAAGGCGACATCGAGATCGCCGAGCCGGTGGTGAAATTCATACAGCACGTTCGGTGCGTGCTCCATCGCCGTAGTCACGCTGACGCCGTGCGCGGGAATGCCGCCGCGGCTTGGCGTCTCGAACAACAATGGCGCGCCGATGGCCATCGCCTCGTCGGGAGTCGCGACTGCGACGAGCACGTCGTATGACACGGCGATCAGTGACAGCGCCCGGATCGCGGTGGCCGCGTCCACCGCAGCCACGGCGGCGACGGGTTCGCCGACGTGCCGCACACGATCGATCGCGAGCAGCGGCTGGTCCTTGATCCACAATCCGTAGGTATGGACCGGGAGCCGGCGCAGGTCGTCGCCGGTGACGATAGCCAGCACGCCCTCCAACGCCAGCGCCGGTGCCACATCGATCGCCAAGATGCGCGCATGCGGATGCGGGCTACGAAGGAGCTTGATCTCAGCGCCACCGGCTGTCGGCGTATCGACGAGAAAGAATGGTTGGCCAGTTACCTTGGCGGTTTCCTCCGGGCGCCAGCGCCGGCCATCAGGCGTCGCCCGACCCTTCATCGCGATGGCCCTGACGACGGCTTCCTCGATCACCTGATAGCCGGTGCAGCGGCAGACATTCGCGCTCATCCAATTGCGGATCTGCTCGCGGCTGGGTTCCGGATGGCGTTGCAGCAGGGCTTCAGCGAGCAGGATCATGCCGGGCGTACACATGCCGCACTGGAATGCGTGAGCCTCGACAAAGGCGCGCTGCATCGCGCTCGGCGCCGCGCCGGGCGGCTGCAACCCCTGCACTGTGGTGACGTTGCTACCCGCCACCGCGTCGACCAGCGTGCTGCAAGACGTCACCGGTAAGCCATTGACCAGCACGGTGCAGGCGCCACAGACACCATGGTCGCAGGCGACGCGTACGCCGCTGCGCGCGCAGCTTTGCGACAGCGCGTCGGACAGCACGCGCGGCGCGCCGGCGGCGAGCGTCACTTGCTCGCCGTCGAGCATAAAGGACAGCGTAGTCTCGGTAATGCTCACGCGGCTATCTCCCGGATCAGGCGGGACAGCAGAACCGAAGCCACGGTCTCGCGATAGTTCGCGACCCCGAACCAGGGTACTGTCGGCGCCGGCATCTGCCGGACCGCGCCCCGCGCCGTGTCGTCGGCACGTGCATGCAGCTCGGACAATGCGACGCCGGCAACTGGCAGGTCGCAGGTGAACGGCCATCGATGGCACCCGCCTATCACCGCGCACGCACTCACCACCGCGCCGCCGGCGCAATCAATGCACAGCGCCACCGACAGGACTGGCCGCAGGCTGCGATCGTAGAGAAGCCGCCGCGTCGTTCCCGCCACCGGCAGAGGCACGCGCAGTTTCTCGGCTAGACCGCCGCGCTCGAAAAATGAATCCGCGGCCTCGCCGAACTTCCGCACCGCGATCATGTCGCCGCGAGAATCGCGTGTTGAATACAACATGGACGCGCCGAGCGCCGACAGCAGCACGGCGCCTTCGTAGCCGGACATCAGCGCGAGCAGATTACCCGCCACCGTCCCCTGCATCCTAATCCGGATATTCGCGATCCGCTCCCAGCATCGCGCGAGATCGGGAAGCCATGCGAGCAGCACGTCACTGTTCGCCACGGCATCATGGCGGGCACCCGCGCCGACCTCGATTGCGTCGCGCTGCGGCGACAGGCGGATGGCGTCGATATCGGCGACACCGCCGAGGAGCACCAATGCGGGAGGTGCCAACCCATCTTTCATGCGGTTGACGACATCGATCCCGCCGGCCATCGCCATCGCCCCCGGCTCGCGAGCAAGCATCCCGCGCGCCTCATCGAGGTCTCGGGGACGAAGCAACAGGAAATCGGGAATTCGGCTGCGCGATCGATGACTGGCGACATATGAAGAGTGTGACATGGCTTCCAATAATGTGGGCCGTTTCCAGTTCGGCACCGGACTTGCAAAGACGTTTGCACCCTCCTTGCAAAGGGCCTGCCAACACAGAAAGCTTGCGCAATGACAGACAGACTTGGCTACCGTCTCAAGATCGGAATCGTAATTCCATCGACCAACACGACGGTGCAGCCGGAGACCGACGGAATGCGTCCGACCGGCGTCACCAATCACATTGGGCGCATTCATATTCCCGATCTACCGCTCGGCAACGATGCGGAGTTCGAGACCATGGTCGATGCCATCGGGCCCGATCTCTATCCTTGCATCGACCGCGTGATGACCTGCAAGCCGGCGCATCTGGTGATGGGGATGTCGATCCCGACATTCTGGGGCGGCAAGGCCGGCAGCGAGCGGTTGCTCGCCCGTCTCGAAGAGCGCGCGAAAGTGCCGGTCACTATGGGCTCCGCAGCATGTATTGCAGCGTTGAAGTGCTTTCCGGCCGTCAAACGCATCGGCCTTCTGACGCCTTATCAACCGGTCGGCGACGCCAACGTCGCGCGCTATTTCAGCGACCATGGATACGAGATCGCCGCGGTGCATAGTTTGAAACGACCGAGCGAAGTGCAGATCGCCCACGCCACCGAGCTCGACATCATCGACGGGTTCAAGACGCTTGCGGCAATCGGCGTGGATGCCATCGTTCAGGCCGGGACGGATCTCGCGGCGATCGATCTCGCTGCCGAGGCGGAGCGCTGGCTTGGTATCCCCGTGATCGCGATCAACGCGGCCACTTACTGGTACGCGCTTCGCCGCAGCGGAATCGACGATCGCATGCACCACTACGGTTCTCTTCTCGCACTTCACTAGTTGTCGCGGCGCTGTTTGCACAAGGTTCGTCCATCCGACGAGAAAAACGCGCATCCCATAAGCAAAAGCGCTGCAAAGCCCTCTCATCCGCTCGTGCCGACGCTTCCTCCGCACACCGCCTTTCACCACAAAATTCAATTATCATAGAGAGTTATCGTCATGCCTCTTCTTCCCGGCGCCGCCAGGACCTGCTTCATAAGTAAGCATCTTATGCATATATATCCGATCCCGTTGGCCTCCCGCGCCCGACAGCCTATGCAGCAGGAACCAGCACAATGACCAGAAACGCCGAAGCACAACTCCGCGCCCTGGGCCTTGAACTGCCACCGGTGCCACCGGCGCGAGGCGCGTTCAAACCGTATTCGCGATCGGGATCGCTTATCTTTCTCGCCGGCCAGATCTGCGAGTGGAACGGCGAGGTCCGCTTCGCCGGGCAGGTCGGGGTGACGCATGATCTGCCGACCGGACAGAAGGCCGCGCAACTGTGCGCGCTAAATCTGTTGGCTTCACTGAGCCTTGCGCTCGATGGCGAGCTTGACCGCGTGGTTTGCTGCCACCGGCTAGGCGGCTTTGTTTGCGCGCAACCCGGCTATCCCGATGTCCCCAAGGTCGTGAACGGCGCTTCCGATTTGATGTTTGCCGTATTCGGCGAGCGCGGTCGCCATGCGCGCACGGCTGTCGGCGTCGCCACGCTTCCCGCCGGAGCCAGCGTCGAGGTCGATGGAATCTTCGAAGTGTCCTGACACGAAAATGAGCACGCCTCCAACTGGCACGTTTCTCGCTAGAGATCGTCCAGCCGTAAGTAAGCGTCTTCTGCATTCAAATCGTGCACTCACTCAGAAAGCAGTTCCGTCATGACCGATGATACGCGCCGCCCCGCCACCTTCCCGCACACCGGTCTCACGCGACGCTCGGCGCTCAAGGCCGCTGCCGCGCTCGCCGTTACCGGCGCCACGACACGTTTAGCAGCGCCGGCGCTCGCGCAGGCCGCTCGGCCCGTCAAGCTGACGCTGCCATGGCTGGCCAACGGCTCGACGCTGTTCGCTTACGTCGCCAAGAACCAGGGCTTCTTCAAGAAGCGCGGCATCGACATTACGATCAGCCGCGGCTTCGGCTCGGTGGCAGCCGCTCAAGCGGTCGGCGCCGGCGAGTTCGACTTCGGCTTTATCTTCGCCGGCGGTACCATTCTCGGTGCCGCCCGCGGCCTTCCGCTGGTAGCGGTATCGACGCTTGGCTACGACGCAACGATGGGTATCGCCCTGCGCGGTGACAGCCCAATCAAGACGGCGAAGGATTTGCAGGGCAAGAAGATCGGCACCGTGCCGACCTCCGCGGAGTCGCCGTACTGGCCTGCCTTCGCGCGCAAGGCCGGGATCGATACCGGTGCCGTCACCATGGTCCAGATGGACAACCGGGTGCTCGAGCAGAGCCTGGTCAACAAGCAGGTCGACGCCATCACCGCGATCGGCACGTCCAGCATCCCCGTGATCATGGCCATGAAGGAGCCGTGCCGTTTCATGCTGTGGAGCACGGCGGGCATCACGCTCTATGCCGGCCAGGTGGTGACGCGGCAGGATGTGTTCGCCAAGGACAAAGAACTGTGTCGCGCCGTCAACGACGCGCTGACGGAGGGACTGGCCTACGCGCTGAAGGATCCGGAAGCCGGCGTCGATATCTTCCTCAAGGAAATTCCGGAAATGGGCATCACCGCGGGCGGGAAGGAAAACGCCAGAATCTCGCAGGGTTTAATGCACTACACCGTAATTTCGAAAGAAGCTGAAACGCAGTCGATCGGCTATACCGACATGACGAAGGCCAGCGAAATGGTCGACATGGTGATGGAATTCGGCGCGCCGAAGGATGCTAAGAAGCCCCTGGTCAGCGAGTTGTTCACCAACGAGCTGGTGGGTTCGGTGAAGTTCTCGCCTGAAGAATGGGCGAAAGTGAAGAAGAACGTCGCCGAATACGCCGCGATCCTCGGCTGAGCGCATGCTGGCCCAGGTCGAGACATTCAAGGCGATCACCGCCGCGCGGGTTCGCAAGGTCTATGAAACACCCTCCGGTCCGGTGGAAGCCGTGGCGGAGGCGGGCTTCGAGATCGCACGGGGCGACTTCGTCTCCATTCTCGGCCCATCCGGCTGCGGCAAGAGCACGCTGATGCTGATGATCGCCGGATTGGAGTCCACGACATCGGGAACCATCACCTTGGACGGGCTGCAGGTGTCAGGACCGCAGACCGACGCCGGCATGATGTTTCAGGACCCAACGCTGCTGCCGTGGCGCAGCGTGCTGGATAATGTGCTATTCCCGATCGACATGCGCGGCGCGGTATCTTCCGAAAGCCGGACGCGCGCCGAAAGCCTATTGCGGATGGTCGATCTGTGGTCCTTTCGCGACAAGCGACCGCGCGAGCTGTCCGGCGGGATGCGGCAGCGCGTGGCGCTGGCGCGCGCACTGGTCAACGACCCGCGCATCCTGCTGATGGACGAACCGTTCAGTGCGCTGGACGCCATCACCCGCGACGAAATGGGCTACGCGCTGGCCCGCATTTGGGACACCACGCGCAAGACTGCCATCTTCATCACCCACTCCATTCGCGAGGCGATCTTCCTGTCCGACCGCGTGCTTGTCATGGGGCGCCGTCCGTCTACCATCATCGAGGATGTCAGAATTCCGTTCGAGCGCCCGCGCGATCCGTCCATCGAGGCCGACCCGCGCTTTAACGAACTTTATCTTCATCTGAAGGCCTCGATTCACCGAACCACGGGTGCGCAGTGAACGGGATTGTAAAAAATTCAGATCTGGCGCCGACGAGCGCGGCTTCCGCGCGGGCCCCCTTGCCGGCGCCGAGTCCGCCGTCGCGCCTCGGCGTGCTGCGCGGGCAGGCCCGCCTGGTCGTACTGCCGGTCATCGCCGCGGCGCTGGTGATCACGGGCTGGGAAGCCGTGGTCCGCATCAAGCAGATCCCCAACACCCTGCTACCCGCGCCGTCCGCGGTGGCGATCCGTCTGACGGAGACATTGCCGTTTCTGCTCGGCCAGGCCGTACCGACGACGCTGGAAACCATCGCCAGCTTTCTGATCTCGATGGTGCTCGGTATCAGCCTCGCGGTGCTGATTTGCAAGTCGCGGCTGATGCGCGACGCGCTGTATCCGAACATCGTGCTGTTCCAGTTGATTCCGAAGATCGCGCTGGCGCCGCTGTTCATCGTCTGGCTCGGCATTGGCAGCACGTCGCGCATCACCTTCGGCGTATTCATCTCGTTCTTTCCGGTGGTGGTAGCGACGCTGACCGGCCTGACGTCGGTCGACCGCGACCTGCTGCGGCTGTGCAAGGCCGTCGGCGCAGACGAGTCGCGGATCTATGCCAAGGTCCGGTTTCCCGCGGCCGTGCCGCATCTGTTTTCCGGACTGAAGATCGCCATCACCTTTGCCATGATCGGCGTCATCGTCGGCGAGTTCATCACCGCGCAGGCCGGGCTCGGCTACATGATCCTGTTCGCGGCCTCGCAGGCGGAGATGACGTTGATCTTCGCGTCGATTGTCGTGCTCTGCGTGATCGGCCTCGTTCTCTACGGGATTATCGTCATGGCCGAAGCGCTGGCGCTCAAGAAGTATGGAGCCTGATCGATGGACTCAACCAGCCCGGCCATCGTCCTGTCACACGCCTCGGATGCGGTGACGATCACGGCCGAACCGGAGAGCCTCACCATCGGCCAGGCGACCACGGCGCTGGTCGTGGTAGACATGCAGAACGCCTATCTGTCCAAGAGCGGCTATCTCGACCGCGTCGGTTTCGACGTCTCGACCAGCGCGCCGGTGATCGACAAGGCGGCAGCCGTTCTGGCGGCCGCACGCGGTGCCGGCATGTTCGTCATCCATCTGCAGAACGGGTTCAACGCGCTGCAGACAGAAGCCGGGGGGCCAACGTCACCGGTCTGGCACAAGTCGAATGCGCTGAAATACATGCGCGCCAACCCGGCCGAGCGCGGCAAGCTGATCACCCACGGCACCTGGGACCATGACTTCGTCGAGCCGATGCGCCCCATCGCCGGCGAGGCGGTGATTCCGAAGGCGCGCTACAGCGGCTTTGCCGGCACCCACCTCGAACAACTGCTGCGCGCGCGCGGCATCACCACCATCGTGCTGGTCGGCGTCAACACTAATGTCTGCGTCGAAGCCACCCTGCGCGATGCCTATCATCGCGAATTCTTCGCCCTGATGATTCCGGACGCCACCCTGCAGGCTGGATCCAATTCTATCTTCGAGGCAACAGTGTTCAATGTCACCCGCTTCTTCGGATGGGTGACCTCAAGTGAAAAAATGATTGCCGCACTGGCGAGCTTACCCAAACGAGTATGACAATGCCGAATTTTCTCAAGCGTCCCGATGGGCGCCTCGCCTACGATGTCAATGGCAGCGGCCCGCCGCTGTTGCTCGTAACGGGGCTGGGCGGGTCGCGGCACTACTGGGCGAACGTGGTGCCGGCGCTGGCGCGCGAATTCACCGTGATCACCCACGACCACATGGGCATCGGCGACAGCCAGGGCGACCGCATCGCGCACACGGTGGAAGCCCTGACCGATGACGTCGTGGCGCTGATGAACCACCTCGGACTCCCTCGAGCCAATCTGCTCGGTCATTCGACCGGTGCCGCCGTCGGCCAGATCTTGGCACAGGATCATCCACAGCGATTGCTCAAGCTGGCGCTGTCGGCGGGATGGGCCGGTCCCGATTCCTACTTCGAACTGTGCTTCGCAGCTCGAAAATCCCTGCTGTTGGGATCCGGCATCGCTGCCTATCAGCGCTCCTCCGCCATATTCCTGTACCCGCCGTCCTGGATCAGCGCGGATGCCGCGCGTCTTGAAACGTTGCTAGCCGGCTTCATCGCGTCGACACCCCCTACCGACGTGCTTGCCGCCCGCATCGACATGATCGTGGCGTTCAATCGCCGCGCGCGCCGGCACGAGATCGCTGCACCGACCTTGGTGATCTGTGCCGCAGACGACCAGTTGACGCCAATGCATCTTTCCGAGGAGCTTGCCTCCGGCATCCCGCAATCACGGCTGGTGCGCCTCGCCTGGGGCGGCCACGCCTCATCGCAGACCGCTCCGGAAGGCTTTCTGAACGCCGTGCTCGACTTCTTTCGAACTTGATTGACAGTCTCGTTTCAGAAAACACGGCCGGAAGGAATCCCATCGATTGGCGGCTCTGGGCCAGGAGCAGCCATTCATCTGAGCCCGCCTTGGACTTAAATTGAGATGAAAACGTCGGCTAGGTGATTCTACTGAGCAATTCGCCTGCTTTCTCTAGATCTGCTGTCTCGTGGCCCTCCGCAAAAACGAGGTACACATTCGCCAGAAGTTCTTTGGCGTTGTCTTGCCTTTTTGTGTCTAGCATCAGTTTAGCTAGGTCGGTCGCCGCGCGAAGCTCCCAGGCCCGCGATCCCTGCAAGCGAGCCAGATCGAGCGATTCCCGGAAGCATGATTCAGCTTCGTGCCGACGCGCTTCTGGAAGCTCGCAAAGCAGCTTTCCCTTCACGCGCAACAGTTCGGGCAGTTGGATTAATTCTCCGCTGCTCTTCACGCGATCAATCGATTCGTCGATCAGTGCCAGTCCCTCGCCGGCCTGCCCGAGCTTCATGAGCCCGAGCGCCAGTTCCATATTGAACTCCGTCGTCAACAATTCATGGCGTGCCGCATGGATGGGCCGGAGTGCAGCCTTGAGATCGTGGACACCTTGCCTCACCGCTCCCCCGCGGATCGTCAGCTCCGCCTTGCGGCATCGCCCAATGGCCATCAGCGGTCCCATCGCATTCGCTTCGGCCAGTGAATATGAACGGTCGGCATAGTGCTGGGCGGAAGCGAGATCGCCGCGCCAGAGAGCGACGGTCGTGGCACCGGCCAGTACCAGAGCGAGTGCGGCTGAATGCCCCGTGGCTTCGGACGCTTTGACAGCCTCGCTCGCACGCTCCGCTGCCTGATCGGAGTAACCTTGCAGCCAGAGCGTCCGCGCCAAAGCGATAAGTGACCGATAATGCGGGTCGTAGCCAAGAAAGATCGAACTATGCTGCGAATGAGCAAGCACACTGATCAGGCTTTCGAGTTCGGAGCGCGATCGATCGAGATCGCCCGAAAACTGCAGGGCCATTCCAAGTGCCGAATGTGCGAGCGCCATGATCGCTGGGTCGTCTGACCGTTCGGCCAGAGCGCGGCAACGTTCGGCATATTCGAGCAGTATGCTGAAATGCCCGGTTCGGGCGTGAAAGACGTACTGCATGTTGAGCAGTCCCGCCTCGTAGATGGTGTCGCCATTCGTCTCAGCGATCGTCAGACTTCTGTTGAGTGCATCGTTGACGCCTTCGTTATCGCCATACATCTGGGACAAGGAGACCCCGAGACCAGCCTGCAGGCGCATCTCTTGGGAGCTGCCGACGACGTTCGTATCAAGCGCGATCAAGGCGCGCTCGGACCAGCGATGGCATTCCGGAAGCAACGACATGGCGAGAAAGATCTCGACCGCCGCTGCGGCCAGTCGAATGCCGAGCTGAGTATCGCCGTCCTCTCCGAAGCACCAGTCGAGCGCCGCACGCACGTTGTTCATGTTCGCAAAGTGCGACACGCGTTCGAAGCCGCTCGAAAAGGTCGACCAATCTCGTCCTCTCTGCTCAAGCCATGCCATATAATGGGTAGCATGCCTGACAGCGAGGTCACGCGACTCGTCGTCTTCGATCTGGATGTCCAGGGCATAGGCCCGCGTCGTATCCAGAAGACGATAGCTCATCACTGTACCAACAGGTCGGGCCGCGACGATCGACTTGGCAATCAGGGTATCTATCGTATTGGGCACATCCTTTCGATTGATACCGTTTCCGCAAACCGCTGCTACGGCGTCGAGCGTGAAATGCCCGACAAAGACCGCTAGGCGGCGAAGGATGGTACGCTCCAGATCAGAAAGAAGGCTATAACTCCAGTCAATGGTGGCGTGCAGGGTCCTTTGGCGCGGCGGCGCGCTCCTTGGTCCGAGCCAGGACAAGGCAAGCCTCTGGTCCAACAACTGGGCGGTGCCGTGAACGCCATAGGTCTCGACCCGTCGCGCCGCGAGCTCGATTGCGAGCGCCACGCCATCGAGCCTCCGACACACACTCGCCACAACCGGTGCCTCATCGTCGCTGAAATGGAGCTGCGCCCCGCTCGCGCGGGCCCGTTCGACAAAAAGCTGGATCGCCGGAAATCGCCTGGCCGCTTCTGCCGTCAACTCCACACCCATTGGCGGACATGCCAACGTATCGAGCCGATAGACGTTCTCTCCTTCGGCCTGCAGCGCTTCACGGCTGGTTGCGAGAATGTGGACATTGGGAGCGTTCGCAAAGATCAGAGACGCAAAAGCAGCCACCGGCTCGATGAGATGTTCGCAGGTGTCGAGGATCAGCAGGATCCGCCTGTCTTTCAGAGAGGCGAGGATGCTAGGCGCCGCATTATCGGATTGCACCGACAGTCCGAGCAGGGACGCGACAATCGTCCCGACCAAAGCGGGATCACTGACCACGCTGAGGTCAACGAAGAGCAGCGCTCCCGAGAAGCTTTCCATCAATTGATGCCCCACGGCGATGGCAAGCGTTGTCTTTCCAACCCCGCCAGCCCCGACGATGGTCACGAAGCGGGTGGCGCGTAGCCGTGCGGGTATCTCCTCAATCTCGACCTCGCGATCGATCATCGGCAGGCGTATCGGCAAATTGGCGTGCTGGAATGACACCACATGCGGCGCGTCGGAAGGCCGAGTACGTGCGCTCGACAGCTCCGCCACAAAAGAATAACCGCGCCCGGGTGAATTGACGATGTAACGCTGGCCATCGACGCCGTCGCCAAGCGCCTTGCGCAAATTGGCCATATGAAACCGCAGGCTGCCTTCCTCGACAACCAGACCGGGCCAGACTTCGCGCAGCAGATCGGCCTTGCTGATCAGTTCATTTGGTCGCGACACGAGCGCAACCAGCAGATCATAAGCCCGGCCGCGAAGCTCCACGCGGATATCGTTTTTCGTCAGCAGCCGTTCGCTGGGATTCAAGCAGAACGGGCCGAACGAAAAGGTTTCCTTGCTCTGCACTGCGGGCATCGACTGGTGTTGGCTTTGCGGATCGTGACCGAGTTGGGCGGGTCACGGCATTTCCGATGACGGATAGTTCCTCTTATCCGATCTCCGGCAAAAATAGTAGCTGCCGTGCGACATCTACCAGCGCAGCTCTCGGCTCTACCCGGGCATCCTCTTTCATTTTCATCATAAAAATCAACAATTTGATAGCGCACCTGCCCAAGCCTCATCCAAATGCGCGAAAGTCGGCAGGCGCTTACAACCGCGCATAACACGGCCAACTGCGCGAAAACTAACGGACCATAACAATCCATAACGGGCCAATTCCGGCCGTCGGCGTCAATGTGTCTCCAGCGCGAACGACCTGCCGAACACGACCGGTCGGTGTCGCCGGCAGCGATCAGGGAGACACAGATGAACAAGCAATCAGACGACAATCGTGTAGACGCCGACCGCCGACAACTGCTCGGCGTCGTGGCAATGGGAGCGGTCGCCGCCAGCATGTCCAGCCTGCTTTCGGTGCAGCCGGCACCCGCTGCAACGAATGCAACCATCAAACCATTCCGCGTCATCGTGCCGGAGCGCGATCTCACCGACCTCCGCCGGCGTCTGGCGGCCACCCGCTGGCCCGATCGCGAGACCGTCGCGGATCAATCGCAAGGTGTGCAACTGTCGACGATACAGCAGCTCGTTCGCTACTGGCACAGCGACTATGACTGGCGAAAGGTCGAGGCTCGTCTCAATGCTCTGCCGCAATTCACCACGCAGATCGACGGCGTCGACATCCATTTCATCCACGTCCGCTCCCGTCACGACAATGCGCTTCCAATGATCGTCACGCATGGCTGGCCAGGATCGATCATCGAACAGATGAAGATCATCGGCCCGCTGACCGACCCGACCGCCCATGGCGGCTCGTCATCGGATGCGTTCGACTTGGTCATCCCGTCGCTGCCGGGTCATGGCTTCTCGGGCAAGCCGACGACGCCCGGCTGGGATCCGCAACGCATCGCACGCGCCTGGGCCGCACTCATGAAGCGCCTTGGCTACACCCGCTACGTTGCCCAGGGCGGCGATTGGGGAAATGCTGTGACGGAGCAGCTGGCATTGCTGGCGCCGCCCGGGCTGCTCGGCATTCACACCAACATGCCGGCGACCGTTCCTGCCGACATCGCCAAGGCGCTTCAACCTGGCGGATCTCGGCCATCCGGCCTGTCGCCCGACGAGGGGCATGCCTATGACCAGCTCGACGACTTCTACAAGCATGGTCTCGGCTATGCGATCGAGATGTCGAACCGACCGCAGACGCTTTACGGGCTGGTCGATTCCCCTGCAGGCCTCGCATCCTGGATGCTCGATCACGACGCGCGTAGCGCCGCCATGATTGCGCGAGTGTTCGACGGCAAGACCGAGGGCCTATCCCGCGACGACGTCCTCGACAACATCACGCTCTACTGGCTCACCAATACGGCGGTCTCGTCGGCGCGGCTGTATTGGGAAAACAAGCTGGTGTTCTTCGATCCCAAGCACGTGCAGATCCCGGTCGCCGTCAGCGTCTTTCCGGACGAGATCTATGCCGCGCCGCGGAGCTGGGCCGAGAAGGCCTATCCGAAGCTGATTTACTTCAACCAGGCCAGCAAAGGCGGCCACTTCGCCGCCTGGGAGCAGCCGAAACTGTTCTGCGCGGAAATGCAGGCAGCGTTCCGCTCCCTTCGCCAGCCCACGTAGGTCCCGAATGCGACCTCCGCTTGAAATGCTTCGGACCCGCAAACACCGCTCAGCCCGAAGCCACCTCCAACCCAAAACATAACACCCGTTCTCACAGCAAACAGGAGACACCAAAATGACCACCAACCAGATTGTCGATTCCAGCTTCACCGCACTGATCAATGCACCGATCGAAAAGATCGACATTCCAACCTGGTGCTTCAATCTTTCCGAGCGCGAGTACCAGGGCTGCTCGCCCGCGCATATCGCCGCGGGATTTACCACGG
Source organism: Tardiphaga sp. P9-11 (assembly GCF_008329525.1). Taxonomy (GTDB): domain Bacteria; phylum Pseudomonadota; class Alphaproteobacteria; order Rhizobiales; family Xanthobacteraceae; genus Tardiphaga. Next base: position 98,713 of record NZ_NPKQ01000013.1, read on the forward strand.
CGCCTGACGGAAAACGCATGTCCATCAACGTGGAGACGATCGGCGGCAGCCTGATGGTGCAACACTATGTCGAGACCCTTGGACAAAAGGATCATCTGGTCTTGGATTCCACCTCGGATGTCTTCACGCCTACCGGCCGCACCACGATCCACGTAACTTGGGAGCTGCGCGTTCGGGAGATCGAGCCCGGCAAATGCGAGTTCACCAACCGCGTCCAGTCATATGCGACAGATGAATTCATGACGTTCATCGGCAAGCAGGGAATTCCGTTCGACGTGTTCCGCGCCCAGCGGCAACCATCCTCGATCGCACATAACCAGAGCGAGACGCCGATGTTCGCCGCCAGCATCGAGCGCGCCGCACTGAGCATCGGCTGAGATCAAACGCGGCCGCCCGCCGCAACGGAGAGCATCATGACATACCCATCCTACGACAAGAACATCACCGGCCTCCTGGTCGTCGATCCCTATAACGACTTCATTTCGGAAGGCGGCAATATCTGGCCCCGGATCAAGGCCGTGGCCGAAGCGAATAATTGCGTACCGCACATGCAGCAAGTCCTGAACGCTGCGCGTGCCGCGGAGCTTCGCGTCTTCTATGCCATGCACCATCGCTACCGTGCCGGCGACTATTCCTCCTGGAAGTACATTGCGCCTATCCAAAGGGCGGCATGGAAGAACAAGAGCTTCGAGTTCGGTACATGGCGCGGCGAATTTCGCGCCGAATTCGTACCAGAGCCAGGCGATATCGTTGCCAGCGAGCACTGGTGCTCCAGCGGCTTCGCCAATACCGACCTCGATCTGCAGCTCAAGAAGCACGGCATCCATCAGCTAATCGTAATCGGACTGATCGCGCACACCTGTATCGAGGCGACCGTCCGATTCGCGGCCGAACTCGGCTACGACGTCACCGTCATCAAGGATGCCGTAGCCGATTATTCGGACGAGATGATGCACGCCGCGCTCGAATTCAACATACCGAACTACGCCAGCGCCATCGTCACGACCGAGGAAATCCTCGCAGCATTGGCGCCGGCGGCTGTCGAGCCTACCGCACCATAGAGCACTGACATGCGAGACGCCCCGTCCGGCTGGAGCGTCTCACGACCCTTCACGAGGAGGTCCCAATGACAAGACAGATCGCTTTCGAACAGCAAGCCGCAGGGCTATGGACTGCGACGTTCGATAATCCGCCAATTAACCTGATCGACCCGGACACAGTTGGCGAGCTGTTGCAGGTCGTTGCCTCGATGGAAAACGACGAAGAGGTCAAGGTCGTCGTTTTTCGAAGCGCGGACCCCGACTTCTTCCTCGCTCACTGGGATGTCGCCGCCGATCAGGCGAAACTTGCGGCAATACCTCATGGTCCGACAGGACTGCCTCCATGGGCCGACTTGCTGATACAGCTTTCGCGCGCACCCGCCATCTCGATCGCCGAGATCCGTGGACGTGCGCGCGGTGCCGGAAGCGAATTCATTCTGGCCTGCGACATGCGTTTCGCCAGCCGCGAGCGAGCAATCCTGGGGCAGCCCGAGGTCGGCCTCGGCATGATACCTGGTGGCAATCCGATGGCCCGCCTAGCCGGCCTTACGGGACGCGGGCGCGGGCTGGAGATTATTCTCGGCGCTGATGATTTCTCTGCCGAGGTTGCGGAGCTGTACGGCTACGTCAACCGAGCAGTGCGCGACGACGAGATCGAGACCTTCGTCGACTCATTTGCCCGTCGCTTGGCATCTTTCGAAAAACACGCGCTGACGGGCGCCAAGGCGCTGATGAACGACGTCTCGTTACCGCCGGACGACGTCTTTCCGCCTGCATTGACGGCCTTCCGCACCTCGTCGGCACATCCCAAGACCCGAGCGCGTGCTGCGTCGCTGTTCGAACACGGTCTGCAGCAGCGTTCTGAAACCGAACTCCACCTGGGTCGGGAATTGGCCCGAACCAACTTCAATCAGAAAGAAAGGACTGCATCATGACCACGGATTCAAAGGTTCTCTACACCGCCAAAACCCACACTACCGGAGGCCGGGCGCATGGCGTCTCCCGCAGTTCAGACGGCCGCCTCGACATCAAGCTCTCGACGCCAGGAACGGCCGGGGTTGGCACAAACCCGGAGCAATTGTTCGCCGCTGGTTGGTCTGCGTGCTTCGAAGGCGCGATGACGATCGTCGCACACAAGCGCAAGATAGCACTTCCGGACGATCTCGCCATTGATGCTGAGGTGGACCTGAACCTCTCAGGTGACGCCTACTTCCTTCGCGCGCGCCTCAATATCAGCGCGCCCGGCATGGACAGGGAAATCGCCCACTCGCTGGCGGAGGAGGCACATGGGGTTTGCCCCTATTCAAAGGCCGTTCACGGCAACGTCGATATCACCACCACCATCATCTGAGGCCCGCATTGCCGCTGGTCGGCGCAGAACAACATGCACACAGCTTCATGTAAGATAAGGGAGATGCACGATGATCCAACCCATTCATCGCAACAGACGCCAGTTCCTCGGTATCGCGGCGGCGAGTGTTGCCGTCGGCCTGAACTTGTCCCGCACCGCCGATGCGCGGGCGGCCAACGCCGCATCGCCCCGGCAGCCTAAGACAACAGCCGGCAACAGCGCTTCGTTCGACACATTGAAGCAGGTCGATGCCGGCCTGCTCAATGTCGGCTATGCCGAGGCAGGCCCCGCCGACGGCCCGGTCGCGATCCTGCTGCACGGCTGGCCCTATGACATTCATAGCTTCGTCGATGTGGCACCTTTACTGGCGCAGGCCGGCTATCGCGTCGTCGTGCCGTATTTGCGCGGCTACGGGACAACACGGTTTCTCTCACCGGATACCCCGCGGACAGGCCAACCCGCGGCACTTGCGGATGACATCGTCGCGCTGATGGATGCACTCAAGATCCAAAAGGCGACAATCGCCGGCTTCGACTGGGGTGCGCGGACCGCCAACATCATTGCAGCAGCCTATCCGGAGCGCTGCAAGGCCATGGTTTCGGTCAGCGGCTACCTGATCTCCGGCCAGGAAGTCGGGAAGGCACCACTACCGCCGTCGGCTGAATTGCAATGGTGGTATCAATTCTATTTCGCCACCGAACGAGGCCGGGATGGCTACAACAGGTATCGGCGCGAGTTTGCCAAACTGATCTGGCAGCTGGCCTCGCCGGGATGGGCATTCGACGACGCGACCTTCGAGCGCAGCGCACAGTCGTTGGACAATCCCGACCACGTCGCTATCGTAGTCCACAATTATCGCTGGCGGATGGCACTAGCCCAGGGAGACGGACACTATCCTGAACTGGACCGGATCGTCGCAGCGACGCCTTCGATCGCGGTGCCCACTATCACGATGGAGGGTGACGCCAACGGTGCTCCCCATCCGACTCCTGCAGCCTATGCGAGGAGGTTTTCGGGCAAATATGAGCACCGAGAGGTCCGCGGCGGCATCGGCCACAATCTACCGCAGGAGGCCCCGCAAGCTTTTTCCGCTGCCGTGATCGATGCCGGCAGGATGGCGTAGTCGATCTCATTGAGGGAGCCACGCCGTGTTAAAAGGACCCATCGCGCGAAGACTTGCGGCTGTACTGGCGGCGGACATCGTCGGCTATTCCCGCCTGATGGGAGATGACGAGACCGGGACCTTGTCGGCCTTGAAGGCGCTGCGACACGAGCTCGTCGATCCCGAGATCGCTGCACATCGAGGGCGGATCGTCAAAACGACCGGCGACGGCATATTGGTTGAATTCGCCAGTTCCGTCGACGCTCTGACGTGTGCGGTCGAGATCCAGCGGAATGTTGCCAAGCAAGCCGCCGGTACGGCTGGCTCGAAGCTCCAGTATCGGATCGGGATCAACATCGGTGACATCATTGTCGAGGACGACGATATCTTCGGCGACAGCGTAAATGTTGCCGCGCGACTTGAAAGCATTGCCCCGCCTGGCGGAATCTGCCTGTCGTCTTTCGCCTATGAGCAGGTGCAGGACAAGGTCAGTTTCAATTTCGTGGATATCGGCGAGCAGAGTCTCAAGAACATCCGACGCCCGGTTCGCGCCTACGCCGTGGAGCACGACGCGTATCGTGAACGAAGTGCGGCAATTTCGTCTTCGATCCCTCGATTGTCGATCGTCGTCCTGCCATTCGCCAATTTTGGCGATCCCGCAGAGGATCACTTCGTGGACGGACTGACCGAGAGCCTGACCACGGATCTCTCGCGCATTGCGGGTGCCTTTGTCATTGCGCGCAACACGGCATTCACATTCAAGGGGAAGTCCGTTGACGTCAGGACGCTCGGGCGTGAGCTGAATGTCCGCTACGCGCTCGAAGGATCTGTGCAATTCGGCGGCGACCGATGGCGCGTCAACGTTCAGTTGATCGACGCGATGACCGGGAGCCATCTTTGGGCCGAGCGCTTCGATCAGCCCATCATCGATCTGTTCGAAGTACAGGACGAGATCGTTGCAAGAATCGCCAACGCGTTGGGTGCCCAACTGATTGCGAACGAAGCGCGACGCGCCGCATCTGCGACGCATTTCGACGTGATGGACCTCTACTTCCAGGGGATGGCTTGCCACAACAAGGGGGCGGCCCCCGAGCATCTGGCGGCGGCAAAGCGCTTCTTTGAGAAAGCTTTGACGCTGGAGCCCGACAACGTGGAATCCCTCGTTGGATACGCATATGTCGATGCAATCAGCGCAGGCTCCTTCGTTACTGACGACCGTTCCGCACGTTTTACGGCGGCGGAGATGAATCTGGTCAAGGCTCTGTCCCTATCCCCGGAACATGCACAGGCGCATATGCTTCTAGGCTTTGTCCAGATCTCGACAAACCGAGCGACGCAAGGAATTGCCAAATGTGAACAGGCGTTATCCTTGGACCGAAACCTCGCAACCGCACATGGATGGATGGGCCTTGCTAAGGTTTATATGGGGCGCTCAAACGAAACTGAGTCTCACATCCGCGAGGCGCTTCGGCTTTCTCCCCGTGACACTGGAGCTTTCCGTTGGACCCATTTTCTTGGTGTTGCAAAAATGAACCTCGACGCCAACGTGGAAGCTGCCCTTTGGCTGCGCCGCGGCATTGAACTCAATCGCAACTACGCCATTGGACATTTTCGTCTCGCTGCCGTCTTTGCGCAACTTGGCGAGCTGGATCAAGCGCGAGCGGCAACTCAGCTGGGTCTCTCGCTCGATCCTCACTTCACAATCCGTCGGTTCTCTTCCCATCTGGCAAGCGATGATCCCACTTATCTGTCTGGCTGCGCGCGGACGTGCAGCGGTATGCGGTTGGCTGGGGTTCCGGAGGGGTGACCCGATTCTCTCTGCAAACGGTGCATTACCTTACTGCATTTGCAGAGAGACTGCCTGCAAGGCTCGCCTTCTGGGGATGGCCGCTTTGCGCCAATAGCGGTCATTGTCGAGGGCGAAGACCTACCCGGGTTTTCGGATTCAAGGTTGGCTTCATTCCACGCAGCAATATTCGGCAGCTACGAAATCGCCTTTCTCTCTCGCCCCAAGCGTCCCAACAGGATCAATCCGGCGAAGATCGCCGCGATCCCGACGACGTGATACCAGGCGAGATGTTCGCCCAGCCACCAGATCGAGAACACTGCCGTACACAGCGGGCTGAGATACAGAAATCCTGCAGCACGCGTTGGTCCGTTGGTGGCTACGCCGTACATATAAAACACGTTACCAAGCATGGTAGGACCTAATCCGGTATAGGCGATCGCGCCGAGGGCTATGGCCATGTCAGCGTCGGTCCAAGCGTACCATGGACCGCCGCTGGCCACCCATATGACGTAGACCGGCAACGACACGAGCAAGAGACCTGCCCAGGCAGTCACCACCGTGAGCGGCAAGGTTTCGATCACGCGCGACCATTCGCGTACACGGATCGAGAACCACGCAAAGAAGATCGCTGCGAGAAGCGACCAGAGATTTCCAAGATTCAGTTGCAGCCCGGTCAGTAGCAGCAGATCGCCTTTGCTGATGATCAGGAGCGTGCCGACAAAAGCCATAGCGAGCCCTACTTGGCCCATTCGGGCGATCTGCGCCTGCCCCACGATCCAGCCGATCAACACGATCCATACCGGCGTCGTGGCATTGATGAAGCCCACTTCGATGGCTGGGCTTTGATAGGCTCCGCCGATCAGAAGAAACGAAAATAGGCCGACGCCGACAATGCCACCGATCGTCAATTCGCCCAGCCGCGGCCGGATCTCAGGCCAGCCGCGCCGCAGGGATGGCCACCCAATGACTGTGAGAATGATGAGAGCGGGTAGCCAGCGCCAGAACACTAGCGCCGGTAAAGGCGCCGCGTCACGCGCGGCCCGCGCGACCACATGGTTGCTGCCCCAGAGTGCCGCAGTCACTATCAGCGCAAGCGTACCGAGTGATCGCGAGCCGCCGTTCATGCCCGATCGGCGGATGACTGATGACGCCCGCGTTGCGAGACGTGCCATGGCAGGGATAGCCGCTCAGCATAGTCGACGAGAAAGAAGAGGATTGTTCCGACTACGCCCAACAACAGTAACGACACGAACACACGAACCGTGTCGAATTGCCCTTGCGCAACGAGTATCTGAAAACCGATCCCCCGGCTGCCGGCCACGAACTCTCCGACGATGGCGCCCACCAGCGCGAACGAGATCGCCACTTTCATGCCCGCGAACAGACTCGGCAAAGCGCAGGGAAAGCGGATTTTGATCAATACGGCCCAAGGCGATGCCTTTGATACCTTGGCCAGCGCCAGCATGTCGGGATCCACCGACCGCAGGCCTAGAACCATATCGATGACGATCGGAAAGATCGCCAGCATTAGCGCAATCGCCACCTTGGGTTCAGGACCGGTGCCCATCCAGATAACGAACAGCGGCGCCAATGCCACTTTTGGGATCGAGTTGAGCGCCACGAGCAGCGTATAAATAGTCCGCTCGAGGAATTTTGAGTAGACAATCCCGACCGCCAACGCGACGCCGATGACGACCGCCAGTACAAAGCCGAGGCATGTCATCCAGAGCGTAAAGCCGAGATGACGCAGGAACAACCCAGGCGTCTCCAGAAACGCGGCAAAGATCGCCGACGGCGCTGGCAGGATCAGCGGCGACGGCTGGAACACGTAAACCCCGATCTCCCACAGAACAAGAGCTGCGGCGAGCACGACGACGACGTCGCGTGTTTCGTTATCGCCCAGAAACAGACGCCTTGCGAAACTCATCATTCCTTGACGATCCCCAACTCGGCGAAGTGGTGACGAATCCGGTGCACATAGGCGGCGAATTCCGGCGTGTCGCGCACTGCAAGCAGGCGTGGCCGCGGAAGGTCGATGGTGATGACATCGACCACCATGCCCGGCGCCTTGCTCATCATGACAACGCGATCCGACAGGAAGACGGCTTCCGCAATCGAATGCGTGATGAACAAGAGCGTCTTGCGCGTGTCCTGCCAGATCTGCGCGAGCTCGATGTTGAGATCATCGCGGGTCATGGCATCGAGCGCGCCAAATGGCTCGTCCATCAGAAGCAAATCGGGATCTGCCAGCAGTGCACGGCAGATCGATGCGCGCTGTCGCATGCCGCCCGACAATTCCCACGGAAACCGATGCTCGAAGCCACCGAGGCCGAACCGGTTCAGCAAAGCCACCGCCCGAGCGCGTTCATCGGCGGTCGGTTTGCGGGTGAATTCGATCGACAGCAGGACATTGTCGAGAATGGTGCGCCAGTCCAGCAGGACATCGCGCTGGAACACGACGCCAAGCCGATCCGGCGTGCCGTCGAGCGGTTTGCCGCCGATGTCGATCGTTCCAGAGGTCGTCCCTTCGAGGCCGGCTACCAGCTTCAGCAAGGTGCTCTTGCCGCAGCCGGACGGGCCGACCACGCTGACGAATTCCTGCGGCCGGATATCGAGATTGATGTCGACCAGAGCCGCGACCGGCCCGCGCGGGGAAGCGTAGGTCTTCCCCACGCGGCCCAGCGCGACATAGGCCGCCGCATCTGTTGAAGCAGGAGCAGTCATGTTACTCGACAAGGCTGTTGGTGTAGAAGTCAGTCGCCTTCCAGCCCGACGGCAACACGCCCGCGGCTTCCATCGACTTGCCCGCGGCTTCCCAGTCCGCCTGCGCCTGCCAGCCGATCGATTTGCCCTGCGAGGACGGCGTGTCGAAGTAATCCAGCGTCAGCTTGATCTGACCCAGCAAAACAACAGGATCGAGCTTCGCGTCCGGACGCTCGGCGATCATCGCCTTCACGCCGTCCTCGGGATTGGTGCGCAGATGCTGCCAGGCACGCTGCTGCACTTCGATCAGGCGCTTCAACGCAGGTCCCTTGCTGGTGATAACTTCATCGCGCGCGACCAGGCCGTAGCTCGGGAATGCGATGCCCGCGTCCGACGCCAGCAGGCACTTCGAAGGTCGCGATGCTTCTGCGAGTGGAAGCGCCGAACCGACCGTGGACATCAGCCCATCGGACCGCTTGGCGATATACGTCCCCCACAATGCGGCGGGATCGACAACCTCGACCTTGAGATCGTCGCGCGTGAGCCCACCCGACTTCAGATAGACATCTATGAAGGGCGCCCATGGGCTTGCCGCAAAGACGACAACGCTCTTACCGCGCAGATCGGCGACCTTCTGCATCGGTGAAGTCTTGTCGACCAGGATGCAGAGATCAGTCTTTCGCTGAAACGTCGCGATAGAACGGATAGTGGCGCCCTTGGCACGCGCTGAGCCAACCAAACCCACCTGAACCTGACCGACATCCGCCTGCCCGGCATTGACCAGCTGAATCGTATTGCCAGAGCCGCGACCATCCTGAATATCAACGTCGAGCTTGGCTTCCTTGAACCAGCCGCGGTTCTGAGCTAGATGCATGGCCGCCTGCACACCCCATGGCGAGAAATCCAGCCGCACCGACAATTTGTCCTGAGCCAAAGCGGGCGAAACACCCGCGCCAGCCGCAACACCTAGAAGCATCAGGGTCGATAGAAAAAGTCTTCTCATATCCCAATCTCCGGTTTGATCACTCTGTGTCGGCGCCATCCGCTTCTGCCGGCGAATTCTGCGTCAAATAGCTCAGCACCATCTCGACGACGTGCTGGCGTCTCTTGAGCACACGTCGGCGCGCCGCGAGATCGCGGTCGAGCAGCCAGGACAATGTGTGCTGATTGGACAGAAAGAAGTAAGCGAGGCCGGAGATCGACATATAGAGATCGACTGCATCGACGTTAGCGCGAAACACGCCCTCGGTCTGGCCGCGTTTCAGCAGGATCTGGATCGTGTCGAGCAACCCGCGATAGAGCGGCTTGATGACGCTCGAACTTTTGAGGTGCTGCGCATAATGGATGTTCTCGATGCTCATCAGCCGGATTAGATCCGGCGTCGCAACGAAATGATCGAACGTGCTGCTGACCAGTCGCTTCATGCCTTCGACCGGCGGCAGACCGCGCAGGTCTTCGTCCTGCTGCTTAGTACGCAAGTCCGTATAGATGCGCTCGAGCACTGCCAGATAGAGCTCGTCCTTGGAGCCGAAATAATGGTAGATTAGGTTCTTGTTGACACGGGATTGTTCGGCGATGCGATCGACGCGCGCGCCGTTAAGCCCGTTGGAGACGAATTCGATCCGTGCCGCGTCCAGGATCTTGGCACGGCTCGCTTCCGGATTGCGGGTGATCTTGCTGGGCACGGCCACATTAAGCTCCATGGCGCCCTTCCGGTGATGGCGGGGCGTTCCGTGCGGATCGTAGTGCCGCAGTTCCCTTGGCGTCCAGCACGCCACGCGGGCCGAATGTCACAGCATAATGCTTTCGCGCGAACTCGGCCGTGATCTTGCCGTCCAGGAAATCCTCGCGCACATCGGAGGGATCACGCAGCAGCGGATTGCCGAAGCCGCCTGCACCGGCCTGCTCGTGGATCAGGAGCGCGCCCTCAGTGACATTCCGCGTGATCTTGCCAGGAATGGCACTACGCTCATTGCCGATCTCGATGTAGTTCTTCGACAAGCCGCCGGGCTCGCCCCCATTGAGACCATAGGGATGAAACTTGACGCGGTCAGTGCGCAATTGCAGCAGCGCTTCCGGCGCGAGGATACGATAACTACGGCGAATGCCGACACCGCCGCGATATTGTCCGGCACCACAGCTGTCCGGCACGAACGAGTAATCCTCGATTCGCACCGGATGCTCAGCTTCCATCACTTCGACGGGCATGTTCGAGAGATTTTGCGAGGCATTGGTAACCGCTTCAAGCCCGTCCTTGTCGGGACGACCGCCCCAGGCGCCGCAGATCATGTCGACGATGATGAAAGGCTGGCGGTTAGGTCGCAGGCCGCTGATACAAATGACACTGTTGCCGCCCTCACCTGCGGCTGGCACCTTGTCCGGCACGATCTGCGCAAGTGCTCCGAGCATCGTATCGAACACGCGATACCCCGTCAGCGCACGTGCCGCGCACGGCCCAGGCATGACCGGGTTGAGCACGGAAGCTTCCGGCGCTTTCACTGTAATGCAACGAAACAGGCCGACATTGTTCGGCACGTCCTTAGCCAGCACGCAGCGTACGCTGAGATAAGTCAGCGAATGTGTGAAACTGAGCGTCGAATTCAACGCTCCTTTCACCTGTGGCGAAGAGCCCGTGTAGTCGACCAGCAGCGTACCGTCGCCGTTGACGGTGATTGCAACCTTGATAGGGATCGACGTATCGGAAAATCCGTCATCATCGATGTAGTCGATGAAACTGTACGTACCCTTCGGCCAGGTCTTGATCTCCTGCCGGGTCAATCGTTCCGCGTAGTCTAGCAGCTCCTGCATATAGGCGTCGACATCGTCCGCGCCGTAACGCTGCATCAGCTTCTCCAAGCCGCGCTTACCGACCTGAGCCGCCGCAAATTGCGCCGAAAGATCGCCCCAGACCCGATCCGGAACCCGGACGTTAATCTTGATCAGCGCCTCCAGCGTCGTGTTCAGCACACCGCGGTCATAGAGCTTGAGCGGCGGAATCCGCAGCCCTTCCTGATAGATCTCGGTCGAATCCGACGCGTTGGAGCCGGGCACGCGGCCGCCGACATCAGTGTGATGGCAGATCACCACGGCGAAGGCGCGCCGCTTGCCGCTGTGGAAAATCGGCACGAACATGAAGATATCGGGCAGATGCATGCCGCCATGATAGGGATCGTTCATGATGACGACGTCGCCATCGTGCAGATCGCCTTCGTATTTGCTGAGCACGGAGGCCATGGCTTCCGGAATCGCGCCGAGATGCTGGGCGATGGTCTTGGCCTGCGCCACCATCTGGCCGTCGCCAGCACAGATTGCCGCGGAAAAATCCATTACATCCTTGACGATTTCCGAACGCGCTATGCGCACGACCGTATAGGCCATGTCGTCGGCAATGGAATCCAGGCCGCTCTTGATGACCGCGAAGGTGATCGGATCGACTTTCATACCTCGAACTCCAGCACGATGCAGCCGATCGCATCCTTGTGCACCCGAGCATCGGGCGGCACGATGATGGTGGCGTCGAACTCCTCGATTATCAGAGGTCCCTGCAGTGGCGACATTCCGACCGCGCCGCGATCGACGATCTCGACCGCGACAGCGGCCTCGCCACGCGCGAAGGAAACGTCGCGGGTTCCGGAACGCGATGCACCCTGCCGCGCGGCGATCTTCATGGCCGCAAAATCCAGGCGGTTCTCGCGCAGGCCGCGCCCGGCCACGCGCACCTTCATCAGTTCGATCGGCGTGGCGTCACGATAGCCATAGGTCTTGAAATACTCGGCGATGAACCGCTCACGGATCTGATCGAAATCTTCGCCTTCGAACGGCACCGTGAGTTCGGTGGCCTGACCTTCATGGCGCAGATCGGCTTCCCACAGAAACATCGTGCGTTCGGCCTGATAGCCATCGCCGTCGAGTTGCCCCGCCACTTGCTGTTGCAGCTCGGACTTGATCGCCTTGAGGTCGCTGACCTGCATCCTGTCGAGATACAGGCTGACGGTTTTCAGTGCGGTATGCTCAATATCGGAAGCCAGCATGCCGAGCGCGCTGAAAATGCCTGACATCGGCGGCACCACGACGCGTGGAATGCCCAACTGACGCGCGAGATCCGGCGCATGCACGCCCCCGTTGCCGCCAAATGCCATCAACGTGAGATCGCGCGGATCGCGACCACGCTCGACGGTGACGGCGCGCACGGCACGCGCCATCGCCGCATTGGCGACGGCACGAATGCCATGTGCGGCGTCCAGTAGAGTAAGGTCGAGAGGGTCGCCGACAAGGGTACGGATGGCAGTCTCGCTTAGCTTGCGATCGATATTGAGATTGCCGCCAGCCAGCGAGGTGGCGTTGATAAAACCGAGCACAACATTGGCATCCGTCACTGTCGGCTTTGTGTTGCCAAGCCCATAGCAGGCCGGGCCCGGAACGGCGCCTGCGGATTGCGGGCCGACGAACAGCAGGCCGCCTTTGTCGATGCCAGCAATGGAGCCGCCGCCGGCGCCGACCTCAGCGATATCGATAGCCGGCACCTTGAGCATATAGCCGCCGGCCTTGATGAACCGGCTCGATGTCGAAATTCCGTCGCGGAATTCGTATTCCGACGTCATGGTCGGGCGGCCGTCCTCGATAATGACCGCCTTGGCCGTGGTGCCGCCCATGTCGAACACGATGACGTCGCGATCGTCACGCGCGATGCTGAGCCGTGCTGCGCCGATGACACCGCCCGCAGGACCGGACGCCACCACCAGCACCGGCTTCTCGCAGGTCACATTGGCAGCCAGCATGCCGCCATTCGAGGTCATGACCAGAATGGGCGCAGCCACGCCGATCGAGCGCAGACCCGATTCAAGCTTCTGCAGATAAGTGCGCATGGCCGACAGCAGATATGCATTCACCACCGTCGTGCTGGTCCGCTCATATTCTTTCATCTCGGGCAGCACCGCGCAGGATGTCGTCACCAGCAACTGCGGGAAGTTGGCCCGCAAAATCGCTTCGGCTTGCAATTCATGCGCCGGATTACGATAGCTGTTGATAAATGCGATAGCGACGGCCTCGATATCCTCGGCGACCAGCGCCACTCCGGCCGCGATGACGCTTGCTTCGGAGAGCGGCTCAACCGTCGTTCCGTCGGCCGCCATGCGTTCGGTCACTTCCATACGATACCGGCGCGGCACCAATGGCTGCGGCTTCACCCATGTCAGGTCGAACATGTCGGGCATCCGGATGCGCCCGATCTCCAGCACGTCCCGGAAGCCGCGCGTCGTGATCAGCCCGGTCTTGGCGCCCGACCGTTGCAGGATGGTATTCGATCCGACGGTGGTGCCGTGCAGCACTTCGGCCACGGCGGAAGGCTCAATCGACAGCTCTGCCAATAAGCTGCCCACGCCGTCGACTACCGCCCGGCTAGGATCCTCAGGAGTCGAGGAGACCTTGCTCTGATGGATCACGCCAGACTCAAGGAACAATGCGATGTCGGTGAATGTCCCACCGATATCGACCGCAACCCGGATTTTTCCGCCTGACGCCACAGCCACGATCGCCCACCTCGTCATTACTAACTAGTTAGTCAACAATCTCGACTACAGAATGCAGAGTGTCAAGCTCCTGTTTTCAGCGCCTCGCGTCCGAAAAACAGGCTAAAAGCTCACTTTTAATCATGAGGGATTGGCTAGCGATGCACGACCAAGCATTAGGTCCGGGTCCGGGTTCGGCTTCTTGATAGCTACGCTAACGTTCGCTGATACGTCAGTCGGTTCATTGGATGAGTATTTGACCGGCTGAAAGGCAGTAGCCAATAAGGCGAAGGCTATTTCTTCGCTTTCCCCTTCTTCCTTACAGCCTTCAAGGCAGCGGCTTGCGCGCGGAACGCTTCAACCAGATTCCGCATCCGTTCAGCATGCTCGGTGTCTTCCGAGCGATGAGATACGGCCTCGGCTTTCTCGGCCTGCTTCCTCAGCGACTTCGTTGGTTTCATGCCGATGTTATACCGCAACGCGGGAAGTTGTTCCACGCTTCCACGCTCCCTCCGGACAGCGTATGATCCGACAATGAAACAGTCCGACACTTACCGGGCGAATGCAGAGAACTGCGCGGAGATGGCTGCTGCAGCCGATAGCGAGCCAGCCAGGAATCGTTTCAAGCGCATGGAAGCTGCATGGCTCGCGTTGGCCGAGGAAGAGGACTGGCTCGACGGCGGGACACCGCTGGAGAAGTCACCAGTTAATCGATAGTGACACTCCGCGAGCGGCGCCGGAGTTCATGACCCTGGCACCCTTCCGGGCAATCATAATGGCGCGACCGATGCATCTGCAGCAATGCCCCGGTGCTTCACGATCGAGTCCTCATTTGCGGCCAAACATTCCACGGTGGCAGGACCAGCGCGACTAAGCCGCAGACGGGGAACCCTCTTACCGGCCTCCAAAAAAGAGCGAAGGAACCGCGTTGATCTGCCGCAGAATGGAGGCTGCACCTTACTGAAAGGGTTGAAACCTCTCGCTCCTGCCTTCGTATTTGGATCAACGATGCAGCAAGGGGTGATGTTTTGACTTATGCCGATCAGATCGAAACCGCGATTGCAGATCAGGACATCGACAGGTTGATAAAATTTGCATACGGCGACATATGCAGGTGCACCACCGTCAAAGGTGAACCGATGTGCGTCTGCAAGATGTTAGCGACAGCACTTCGCTCCAAAGTTGTTCCGCGCTTACTTTTCGAAAACAAGATTGAGCGAGTTACCTCAATCTAACGGTCGATAGATTTCCGACTCGAGTTAACGCAGGATGATAGCGCCCGAATCTTGATCCCAGAAGCCTCGCTTCGGTCGGCCCGGCGGTAGAGCGACCTACTCTGCAGGCGATCAGCGCCCGCAGCAGTCAATGGAAGTGGGTCGCCCCGTTGATATCGAAGATCGCACCGGAGGCGTAACCACTGCCAGCGCCGCATAAGAACACCGCGGTGGCGGCGATCTCTTCCGGCTTGGCCATGCGCTTCAACGGATAGAGCGATGTGTCATAGCCTTTGCCCTCGGTCATCGCGGTCTCTACCGGCCCCGGCGCAATGCCGTTCACAAGGACGTTGCACGGTGCGGCCTTGTTCGCCAGCCAGCGCACGAAGGAATGGATGCCGCCTTTGGCAAAGGCATAATGCGGCCCGGTGCGCAAACCGCCCATCCAGCCGGCAACTGATCCGCACAGCACGATGCGGCCTTCGCCGGCCTCCATCATGCCGGGCAGGAAGGCGCGGGTCAGATTGATCGGACCCTTCACATTGGCGCGAATGACGCGGTCAAGCGACTCTTCCCAGTCCTCGGCCATCCAGTCGTCATGCGGTGCGATCGCCGCCATATCGATCAGTCCATAGACGCAGCCCGTCTGCTTCGCGAGCGCGGTGACGTCCGCGCGCGAGCCGGTATCGAGGCTGTGAATGTCAGAGCGGTCCGCAAGCTCGGCACCCACGCGCTCACGGATGCGATCTTTTCCCGCGATATCGACCAACACAAGCGTCGCGCCTTGCTGCGCGCATAGCTTCGCCGTGGCGCTGCCGATACCGCCGGCCGCGCCCGCGATCACAATGCGCCGTCCGGTGAGATCGAATGGGGACTTTTCAGACGACATCATGACGACAATTCCCGCTTGTGTTGCCACATCTCTGCAAACCCACGCAAGGTACGGTGTTCAATTCGGTTGACGTGACGGCGTCAGCGCGCCGGCGGCACACCGCCATAGGTCGTGAGGTGCGAACTCGCGAGCCAGCCGGCATCGATCGGAAGATTGATCCCGGTGATCGCCGACGCATCGTCGGACAGCAAAAACGCGACGCCGCGTCCGATTTCTTCCGGATCGACCATGCGTCCCAGCGCGGAGCCTTCGATCAGCAGTTTCGGATCGCGCGTCCCGCGTTCGATGTTGGCGAGCACCGGTGGGGTTCCCACATAGCCCGGCGACACCGCATTGACCCGCACACCCGAACGGCCCCAATCGGCCGCGAGGCACGCCGCCATATGAACCGCCGCAGCCTTCGAGGGCGCATAGGCGTGTAACGGCGCTGTGCGCGATGCCGTGACCGAGCCGGTGATCACGATGCCGCCGCGGCCGCGCTTGGTCATGCGCTTGCCGGCCGCGAGGCAGGACACGTAAACGCCGCGCAAATTGGCGGCGATGACCTTGTCGAATTCGGCGAGCGGCAGGTTCTCTGCACGGCCGCCGGACTGGATCACGCCGGCATTGGCGAACAGCGCCTCGATCGGCCCCAGCCGCGCCTCGATATCCGCGAAGGCCGTTTCGGTCGCGTGTTCATCAGTCACGTCGAACGGCACTGACTCGGCGCCGATCTTCGCTGCGGATTCCTGATTGGCCTTCGCATTGATGTCAGAAATGACGACGCGCCATCCGCGCTCGATCAACACGCTGGCGGTGGCCAAACCGATCCCGCTCGCACCGCCCGTCACCACGGCAATGCGGCCGCGCCCCTCGTCTCGTTTCATCGTTGCACTCCCGTTGTCCATTTCTTGTTGCGCGCAGCAAAGCTGCGCGTTGGCGATGGTGACGGCGTTAGACCGCGAGATAGCGTTGCTTGATGTCCTCGTTGTGCCGAAGTTCGTCGATGGTCGCGCGATACACGATCTGCCCCTTGTCGATCACCGTGGCATGGGTCGCGATACCCAGGCAGAAATGCATGTTCTGTTCGGCCAGCAGAATGGTGACGCCCATGCCGCGCAGCGTCTTGATGAGTTCGCCGATAGCCTGGACGATGATCGGCGCGAGGCCCTCGCTGGGCTCGTCGAGCAACAACACATCGGGATTGCCCATCAGCGTGCGGGCGATGGTCAGCATCTGCTGCTCGCCACCCGACAGCCGGCCGGCCAGGCGATCCTTCATCGAGGCGAGGATCGGAAACACTTCATAGATGCGCCCGCGATTCCAGTGATGGTCGCCGCGCGGCCCCTTCTTTGCGGCGACGATGAGATTGTCATCGACCGTATGGTCGGGGAACACCTGCCGGTTTTCCGGAACGTAGCCGATGCCCGCGCGCGCAATCCGGTAGGACGGCCGACCGGCCAGCCCCTGACCTGCGAGCGCAACCTTGCCGCGGCGTGGCGGCGCGAGGCCGGCGATCATCTTGAACGTGGTCGACTTGCCGGCGCCGTTACGGCCGAGCAGCGCCATGGTTTGTCCCTGCTCGACCGCGAGATCGATGCCGAACAGGATCTGGCTGGCACCATAATAGACGTCGGCCGCCTCGACATGAAGGAACGGGTCAGCCATCACGCCTCTCCCACCGCTGCGAAGAGATGATGATCGGCACCGAGATAGGCGTCGATGACATCCTGATTGCGCCGGATTTCGTCGGCCGTGCCCTGCGCGAGCACGGCGCCGTATTTCAGCACATGGATCCTCTGCGCGATCTTGAACACGATATCCATGTCATGCTCGATGAAGAGCACCGTCATCTTCTTGACCTGCCACAGATGTTGCACCTTGCCGATCATGCGCCAGCGCTCATCCGGACCCATGCCTGCGGTCGGCTCGTCGAGCAGCAGCACCTTGGGCTCCATGGCAAGCGCAAGACCGATATCAAGCAGCTTCTGGTCACCGTGAGAGAGATTGCGCGAGAGTGTCCCGGCCTTGTCCGCGAGCCCGAGCAATTCGATGATCTCCTCGGTCCGTGTCCTGGCTTCCGCGACGGGAAACCGCCGCAGGAAGGTCCATGACTTGCGCAAGTGAGAGATCACCGTTGCCATGATCGCCTCGGTGACGGTCAGGCTGGGGAAGATCTCGGCGACCTGAAATGCCCGCGTCATGCCAAGCCGTACGACCTCAAGGCTCGATTTGCCGACAATATCCTGCCCGTCGAAAATGACCTTGCCGGAGTTCGGCCGGAACGCACCCGAGATCAGGTTGAAGAACGTGGTCTTGCCCGCGCCGTTCGGTCCAATGATCGCCGTGAGCGAGCCGTCGGGGAAATCGATCGAGACATTGCGCGTGGCGTGAACACCGCCGAAGCGTTTGTCGAGGTTCTGCACCGAGAGCATCAGGCGATCCTCTTCTTGACGAAGGCCGCTTCTTTGGCGGGGGCCGCCTTGGCCTCTCTGCGTCGCTGCAGGAAGTCAACGACGTAGTCCGCGATGCCTTGCCGCAAGCCGAGCACGATGGCCAGAATGACGACGCCCAAAACCAGGCCGTGATATTCGGTATAGATCGACACGAAGTGTTCGAGCAGGCGCAGCAGGATGGCGCCGATGATCGGCCCGACGAACAGCTGCGAGCCACCGAGCATGATCATGAAGATGGCCTCGCCCGACGTCGTCCAAAAACCGAATTCCGGATAGGCCCCGGAGACGAACAACGACAGCAGAACGCCGGCCACGCTGGCCATCGCACCGGCGAGGATGAACACGCCGAGCTTCATGCGAACGATATCGACGCCGAGATAATTGGCCCGGTTTGGATTATCGCGGATCAGGCGCAGCGTATAGCCGAACGGCGACTGCCATACCTGACGCATGATCAGGATACAGGCCACGAAGATGCAAGCGGAGAAGATATAGAGCGACGCACCGCTGCTAAGATCGATGCCGAAGAACGGCGGTCGCGGGATGCCGCCGCGCAGGCCCTGATCGCCGCCCGTCAGACTTACCCAGGTCAGAATGATCGAGTGGATGAACATCTGGAAGGCAAGCGTGATAAAGGAGAAATAGATTTCCTTGAGCCGCACGCAGATCGCGCCGATCACCATAGCCAGCACCGCCGTGCCGCACACCGTGATGAGAATCGCGACGGGAATCGACACGCGGCCGGACTGCATCAGCAGCCCGAACATGTAAGCGCCAGAGACGAAGAAGGCAGCATGTCCGAACGACACCAGCCCCGTGAGCCCCACGAGGAGGTTCAGCGACATCGCCAGCAGGCCATAGGCCATCACATAGATGAGGAAGTCGCGCAGCGACGGCTTGGTGAAGATGAACGGTACGACAATCAAAACGATCAGCACGACAGCCGCAAAGAACAGATCGCGCAGGAACCCGGCTTTCATCATCGCGCGATCTCCCGACCCAGCAGACCGCTGGGCTTGATGATCAGGACGACGGCCATCATGCCGAACATGATCCCGTCAACGAAGAGCGGGAAGCCGATCGCTCCGAAGGCCCGCGTGAAGCCGATGAGCAACGCTGCGATCAGCGCACCGACGATCGATCCCATTCCCCCGATCACAGTAACGATGAAGCTCTCTATCAGGATCGATAGACCCATGCCCGGCGTCAATGTGCGCGTCGGCGCCGCGAGAGAACCGGCGATACCCGCCAGCATGCTGCCGACGCCGAATACGGCGGCATAAAGCAACGTCGTATTGATCCCCAGCGCCCCGACCATCTGCGGGTTGATGGCGAGGGCTCGGATGATCTTGCCGATGCGGGTTTTCTCGATCGCGAGCCAGAGCAGCGCGCCGATCGACAGGCTCGCAACGATCATGAAGACGTAATAGGCCGGGACGAAGCCGCCCGCGAACTCCAGCGGCGGAAGCGCAAACACGTCGGGCATGCCCATCATCTTGTATTCCGGACCCGCGATGATCTTCACCAGATCATCGAAGATCAGGATGATGGCGTAGCAGACCAGCAACTGCATCAGGATGTCTTTGCCATACACCTTGCTGATGATGAACCGCTCGAAGATGACCCCGATCAGACCCGCCCCGAGCGCGCCGGCCAGGAATGCGAGCAGAAAGCTCGACGTCGCCTGATAGGTGAAGAAAGCGATATAGGCGCCAGCCATATAGAAAGCGCCGTGCGCGAAATTGATAATGCCGAGCACGCCGAAGATCAGCGACAGGCCGGATGCCACCATGAACAGCAGCATTCCAATGATCAGCGCCGTCGATATCTGCGTCACGGCGCAGGCTGACGATGACAGGCAGGAGGCAAGGGCTTCGAGGTTCACAGTGGTGGTCCTTCGATGGTCTGAGCGAGCCTGTTCCGGCCGCCGCGAACGGCAGACCGGATATGCGACGGAGTGGCAGGGCCCGCCGCGATGCGACGGGCCGCGTCATCTGGCGACGACGCTCCACAGAAAGCTCAGGCGTAGCCCTTTTCCTTCTTCCACTCCTTCTCGAGCTCGATGATCTTCGACCATTCCGTATCGACGTAATCGAGCACCCAGGGGGACTTGCTCACCGTCTTGCCCCATGCCACGGGGTAATTGATGATCGTATGATCGCTGTCACGCATGGTGATGCCGGCACCGCCAAACGGCTTTTTCACCGTCATGCCGGAGATTTCCTTAGCCAGCGCAGAACTGTCGGTATTGCCGTTCGTGCGACGCAGCGCCTCGATAATGAATTGCGACGCCGCGTAGTTCTGCCACGCCCAGTTGGTCGGCTCGTGCGGCGCCACCTTGACATAGGCATCGCAGAAAGCGGTGTTCTCAGGTGAGCCCGGAAATCCGTTGTTATACCGATAGGCCGTGTTGAGTCCCTGCGGCAGGTTCTTGATGGCCGTCAGGATCGGCGGATCGCCAAGACCACCGGAGAAATAGGCGGTGTTCTGGAACAGGCGATACAGGTTCGACTGCTCGATAAACGCGACGAGATCACCGCCCCACAGCGCCGAATAGACCGCCTGCGGCTTCACCTGCATCAGCTTGGTGATGCTCTCGGTGTAATCGGGCGCAAAGAGTTTCGGCCAGAGCTGGTCGACCACTTCGATCGACGGCTCGAACATCTTGGCGTATTGCAGGAACTCGGCCGTGTTGTCGCGGCCATAGGCGTAGTCGGGCGAACAGGTCGCCCATTTCTTGAGCCCCTTCTCCTTGGCAATCTTCGCGGCGTAGCTGCCACCTGCGACGGCATCATGGATGCCCTGTCGGGCACATCTGAACACGTTCTTGCTGAACAGCTTGGGATCTGCCGTCAGCGACGAGGTTTCGCTGCAGGTGTGAAGGCAGAGAATGCCAAGATCGCGCACGACCTCGTGCACAGCGAAGCTGCCCGACGACGCCTCGCCGTCGATGATGATATCGCAACCGTCATTGTTGATGAGATCGCGGGTGACCTTGGCGGCCTCATCGGGACGACCTTTGGAATCGCGATCGACCACTTCGAATTTGCGGCCGTTGATGCCGCCGGCTTCATTGATCTGATTGAAAGCGAGCTGGACTGCAAACCGGCTGGACGTGCCGAGGATCGCCACGCGCCCTGACAGGATCGTCGGCAGCCCGATCTTGATCACCTTCGCCTGCGCTCCGGCGATATGCGGCGCGCCGATTGCGGCAAGGCCTGCCATGGCGCCAGCGCCCTTGAGGACGCGTCGGCGTGAAATGCCCTTGGTCGTCTTGGTCATTGAACCCTCCCTGATTTTAATGTCCGGCTTTTGCCGGTACAGATTTTATTATTTCCAGATCAGCGTCGTCTTCCGGTGACTTCCTCTCATTACTTTGGCTCTGGTCGATCAGCGCAACCCGAAGATCGTGCAGCAGGAACGGCGCGCTGTCCAACGGACTTTCCGGATACCTTGCGCAAATTCGCCGCAGCGAAGGTCAAGGACCGATGCTGCAGCGCCGACTCCTGCCGTCCGTGGTGTTCGCTCGGTCGCCCGCGGCATAGGCGGCTAGCTCAGCGCGAAGCCGCGATAACCACTTTGTGCGACGTCGTCACAGATCGAGGTGTAGCGCGCAAGTCCGCCAGCATAGGGCATGAAGACGCGCGGCTTGCCTGGCACATTGGCGCCGAGATACCAGGACGAGCTGGCCATCGGCAGCAGCGTTGCATCCGCGGCTTCGTTGACATGCGCGACCCACTTCTCGGTCGAGTCGGTCCTGGCCTCGATCCGCTTGAGACCCTTCGCACGCATGTCGCGAATGCAATTGGTGATCCACTCCACATGCTGCTCGATGGCAATCGGCATGTTGCATAGCACCGACGGGCTGCCGGGACCGGTGATGGTGAACAGATTCGGGAATTTCGGCGACTGCAGGCCGAGATAAGTGCACGGGCCGGCCGCCCAGGCATCCTTCAGCTTCGTGCCCTGGCTACCACTGATGTTTAGATTGACGAGCGGCCCTGTCAGCGCGTCGAAGCCCGTCGCGAACACGATGATGTCGAGCTCGTATTCCTGCTTCGCCGTACGGATACCCCTCGCGGTGACCTCGACGATCGGTTCTGCCTTGAGATCGACCAGCAGCACATCGTCCCGATTGAACGTTTCGAAATAGCCGCTGTCGATCGGCGGGCGTTTTGTCGCGAAGCCATGGTCGCGCGGCGTCAACATCTCTGCGACCACCGGATCCTTGACGATGGTCTTGATCTTGTCGCGGAGAAAATCCGATGCCGTCAGGTTTGCCTCGACGTTCTGCAGGACATCGGAGAACGATGCACGAAAGCGCAATCCGCCGCGTTCCCACGCCTTTTCATAGATCTCCTGCCGCTCCGCATCGGACACCGACAGCGCGGAGCGCGTCGAGATCGTGAACGGATGTCCGTTAGTGCCGGCGCGCGCAAGACGCCAGATCTCGTCGTAATTGTCCCTTGTATGCTTGATGTCGTCCGCCGTCACCGGGCCGTTGCGCGCCGGAATGCTGTAATTTGCCGTACGCTGGAAAACCGTGAGATGTTTTGCCTGCTCAGCAATGACAGGTGCGGTCTGAATCCCGGTCGATCCGGTTCCGATCAGGCCCACACGCTTGCCGCTGAAATCGACGCCCTCATGCGGCCACAGGCCGGTATGGTACCATTGGCCCTTGAAGCTCTCGAGACCCTTGATATCAGGCACATTGGCGGTCGAGAGACAGCCCACTGCCGTGATCAGGAAGCGCGCGGAGAAGGATTGTCCGTTCTTCGTCTGCACCATCCAGAGATTGGCATCGTCATCGAACGCGGCCGAGGTGACTTCGGTGTTCAGTCGGATATCGCGCCTGAGATCGAGCTTGTCGGCGACGAAATTCAGATACTTCCGGATTTCCGGATGTTCGGGATAGCGCTCGCTCCAGCTCCATTCCTGCTCGATCTCCTTGTTAAAGGAGTAGCAGTAGTAATAGCTCTCGGAATCGCAGCGCGCGCCCGGATAGCGGTTCCAGAACCAGGTGCCGCCTATGCCATCGCCCTTTTCAAGCACAACGACGTCGAGGCCGAGCTCATCCCGCAATTTGTGCAACTGGTAAAGGCCTGAAAATCCGGCGCCGATAATGATCGCGTCACAGGCATGGCTTGATCGCTCGTTCACTGCGGACGCAGTGCGCTCGTTGCTCGCCAACGGTCATCTCCTCGTTCATTTATGAGCGGCTTCGCATGGCCGCGCTATTGCCTCGAAGGCTAGAGATTTGCCGGATGGCTTTCCATACTCTATCGTTCAAACCTGATGTGAATTTCCGTCACAAGAGAAAAACGTGAACCGCTACACAGAGATGCAGGTTTTCGTCAGGGCCGCGGAAGACGGCAGCTTCTCTGCAGCAGCTCGAAACCTTGCCATCACGCCGTCCGCAGTCAGCAAGCTGATTACGCGGATGGAAGAGCGGTTGGGCGCGCTGTTATTCCGCCGTGCGCACCGCAACATCGTCATGACGCCGGAGGGAGAAGTCTTCTATCGGGCGGCGCTTGCAGCCATCGAAGCCGTCGAGGCCGCAGACGCAACGATCTTCAGCGGCAAGCTCGGTCGCGAAACCCTGCGCATTCGCTCAATGCCGATCTTCGGGCAGGTCATCCTAGCCAAGAAGCTCCCGGAGTTCTGCCGGCAGCATCCCGACCTTCAGGTCGAACTTCAACTGCGGATCGATCCCGGACCGCTGCTCGACGAGGGAACGGACGTCGCGATTCATGTTGGCCACCTCCATGACTCCTCGCTCGTGGCCACGCGATTTACGAGCACGCGATGGATCATTTGTGCGTCGCCGAGCTATCTGGACGAGTATGGCACGCCATCACATCCCGACGAGTTGACGGACCACGCCTGTCTCAATTTTCATTCGTCCATTGCCGCCAGCACATGGACCGTCCGCGGTGCCGATGGCTTGTCCACACCGCTCGCCGTCAAAAGCCGTGTGCGCTCGAACCAGGCTTCGATCCTTATCGAGTTCGCGCGCGCAGGCCTCGGCATCGTGCGATTGGTCGAAGTCCAAATCGCCGACGATCTCGCCCAAGGCCGCCTGGTCGAGCTCTTTCCGGAACATCAGTGCCCGGAGGAACATCCCATCTATGCGGTGTATCAGAGCCGCCGACTGGTAAGTAACCGTGTCAGGGTCTTCTTGGACTTCCTCAAGACGAAACTACCCGATCCGCCGCCTTGGCGGTATTGGCGGGACTAATAGATGTCCGCTAATGGGATGGACCGGCTGCTTCCCCCGCGCGGCAGTCGGCCTAGACTGCTGCGTTTCAACCGGAGAAGCAGCCCATGGATACGACCATTGCGCCCCTCGCCTCGATCGGCATCGATATTGGTAAG
>NZ_NPKQ01000014.1 GCF_008329525.1 Tardiphaga sp. P9-11
GCCAAAGGCGCGTGCGTATCCCCATCAAGGCCACGGCCCGCGAGCCGATCAACAGGCCGGATACATATCAGCGACTTCCGCTATCTAAGCATAATCTCACTTGCGATCAGCAGCCGGTCCATACATTTGCGCCACGAGTGGTCAATTCAATTGCGAGCGGGACCGGCGTCGCGCTGACACCAAACCAAGACCGATCAGGATAGCTTGGTCGGCGATGGGCAGTTGCAAGCTTGATCCGGAAGATTTTGTGTAAGGACGTGCACGCCGCGGAGAAGCTCAACCGGCTATCAACACCACGATCTTTCCGAGGACGCTGCGGTCCTTGAAGGCCGAGATCGCGGCCTGCCCCTCTTCCAGTGCAAATGTCGCGGTAATTGCCGGGGCGATCTTTCTGGCCGCATAGAACTCCAGCAGTTGGGCCCGATTCGCCGCGCTTTGAAGCGGTTGCTCCAAGGTGAAGGTCCGCCAGTTGATGCCGAGAACGTCACACGATTTGAGCAGTGGAAGATTCATGGGCATCGCGGCGATGCCGGCCGTGAACCCCAGAATCAGATAGCGAGCCCCCTCTGCCGCGCAGCGCATGGCCGGCTCCACGGCGAAGCCACCTACGGGGTCGATAATGAGATCTGCGCCGGTGCGTCCGACCGCGACCTTCATCGCGCGGGCAAGCTCCTTTTTCGGATCTTCAGACTCTTTGTCTAATTGATAGACCAGACCGTGATCAGCGCCCTGCGATAAAGCGAATGCCAGCTTCTCCTCCGAAGATGTAGCCGCGACCACCCTGGCACCGAGCGCTTTCGCGACCTGTATGGATGCCGATCCGACGCCGCCCGCAGCACCCAGAACGAGCACGGTCTCGTTCTGCTTCAGACGCCCCCGAGTGACGAGTGCGTAGTAGGCCGTCTCATAAGTGAACTGGAAAGCGGCCGCGTCCCTGAAAGGCATTGTATCTGGGATCTTCGTGCAACGCGCCGCATCGATCGCGATCATCTCGGCCATGCCGCCCGTGCCGCAGCGCGCCGCCACTCGGTCCCCCACCTTAAAGCCGGAAATGCCTTCCCCGAGTGCTACAACTGTTCCGGCGATTTCCGCTCCCGGTGCGAATGGGCGTGGTGCCTTCACCTGATAGAGGTCCTGGATCATTAGCAGGTCCGGGAAGTTCACACCGCAAGCCGCGATCGAGACGAGCAACTGGCCACTGGCAGGCACGGGATCCGGCAGGGAGGCCAACCGAAGGGTGTCAGGGCCGCCCGGTTCATAGCTCACTAACGCGCGCATGCTCTCAGCCTTGCTTTTCGTCGAATTGCCCGCAATCTGCCAGCGCGGATGGTCGCCCGATATGACGTATCCGCCCAAATTCGTTGGCAGACCGAATAGCATGACCGTGCACCCCAGTAGAGCAAGCGACGCAGGCCCGGAACTGTCCGCGGACGTCGCTCGCGCCGTAATCGACCCCGGCTATGTGGACCTGATCATGAGCGGAATGCGTCAGGCCGGCGTGGACACGGTCTCCGTCATGCGCCGCGCCGGCGTCGAGCCAGGCTCGACGCCCATACAAGGGGCCCGCCTGTCGCAGCGCCAGTTCGCGCAGCTCATCGCGATGATGACACGTGTTTCCCGTGACGAGTTCTGGATGCTTTGCGATCGTCCGATAAAGCCCGGAACCTTCCGGACGATGTGTCGACTCCTTGTGCGATGCAGCACGCTCCGCGAGGCGCTTCGCACGGGATGCCATTTCTATCATCTCGTCGTCGATGACTTCGCCGTCCGGTTCGCTGAAGACGATAGAGAGGGATCCTTATGGGTCACCGACCGGATCCACGACCCGGATCGCAGACGGATGGTGAACGGCGCCATCATCTTCTTCGTTTACGGGCTCATGTGCTGGCTCGTCGGCAGGCGGCTTCCGCTCCACACCGTGCATTACGTCTTTCCCGAGCAACCCTACAGCTCGGAGCTGGAGCCTGTATACAAGGCGCCGCTGTTGTTTAGTCAGCCGAGAAGCGAGCTCCGGTTCGATTCCGCGATTCTCGACATGCCGATAATGCCCGACGAAGAGAGGTTGTTGCGCTTCTTGGCGTCTGTGCCCAGCGTGCTGCTAGTTCGGTACCGCGATGAGAACAGCCTTGCCGAGCGCGTGCGCTCGGTCCTGCGGCGAAACATCGGGAAGCAGCTCACCCTCGAGAATGTCGCAGGAATGCTCGCGCTATCTCCACAGACGCTGAGACGACGCCTGCATGAGCAGGACAACTGCACCTTCCAGGACCTCAAGGACCGCGTCCGTCGCGAGGTTGGGATGCATCTTCTCGAAAAATCGAGACTTCCGCTCGAGGAGATCGCAATTTCTCTCGGATTCTCCGAACTCAGTACGTTTCACCGAGCGTTTCGCCGCTGGACGGGGACGGCTCCTGGAGAATTCCGCCAGGCCGCCCGACGGACGTTGGAGCAGGCGCGGCAGAAAGATGCGGCCAACGATTTTGTCGGCCAAGGTCATACCTAGCTTCGGCCCTAGTCTCGATATTTGCGACCAAGAAGCCCCCGTATGGACGGGGTAAAGTCTTGGGATCGAAATGCCGACACTCAGAAGATGGGCGGAACTGCACCCGCACAAGGAAGCGACGCGTATCGCGTTCGGTGATGCGTCGCTCACCTATAAGGCTCTGGACGAACGCGCAAACTCGGTCTCCCAACTGCTCATGTGGATGGGACTAACCAAAGGAGACGGCGTCGCCGTCCTCCTGGATAACGACCTCGCCTTTTTCGAGCTCGTTTGGGGCGCCAGGAGGCAAGGCATCTACTATACGCCCGTCAGCACGCATCTTACACCGGCCGAGGCGACCTACATCGTCCGGGATAGCGGCGCAAAGGTCTTCTTCGTCGCTGCGCGTTTCGCCAACGTGGTCGAGGAGCTCCTCGCGGACAACCCGGCGCGCTGCACCGTATTCGCACTCCACGGAGAGATCACGGGCGCACTCGACTATGAGACCGAACTGAAACGTTTCGATCGCTACATCGAGATCCCCGATGGCCCTGTAGGCAAGGATTTTTTCTACTCCTCGGGCACGACCGGACGGCCGAAAGGGATCAAGCAGCCACTCTTCCAGAACATCACGCAGGCGCAAGCATCGGGCGACTGGGTTCGGGAGAACTTCGGCTTCGACGAAAACACCGTCTATCTATCTCCCGCTCCGCTCTACCACGGCGCCCCGTTGCGCTTCACACTGCGTACGATCGAGTCCGGTGGCACCGCCGTCATCATGACCAAGTTCGCCGCGGACAGGGCTCTGGAGGCTATCGAGAAGTACGGCGCGACCCACAGCCAATGGGTCCCCACGATGTTCTTCCGACTGCTCGCGCTTCCACAGGACGTCCGCTCGTCCTGGGATTTATCGACGCATCAATGTGCCATCCATGCGGCGGCGCCGTGCCCTCCCGACATAAAGGAGCAGATGATCGCATGGTGGGGCCCGATCATATGGGAGTACTACGCCGGCTCCGAGAGAAACGGCGCCACGTGCATATCGACGCAGGCTTGG
Organism: Tardiphaga sp. P9-11; assembly: GCF_008329525.1. GTDB lineage: Bacteria > Pseudomonadota > Alphaproteobacteria > Rhizobiales > Xanthobacteraceae > Tardiphaga. Next base: position 3,537 of record NZ_NPKQ01000014.1, read on the forward strand.
CTGAGCCATCGCGGGTCGGTCGGCAAGGCATGCGTCGGCAAGCTGCACATTCTCGATGAAGACCAGCGAGAGCTGGGGCATGGCGAGATCGGCGACGTCTACTTCGAAGGCCCGCAGTTCGTCTATCACAACGACCCGGAAAAGACGGCAAGATCGCGCAACGATAAAGGCTGGTCCTCGATCGGCGACGTCGGCTATCTGGACGAGGATGGCTTCCTCTACCTGACCGACCGCCGATCGCACATGATCATCTCTGGAGGCGTGAACATCTATCCCGCGGAGATCGAAAACCGGCTTTCGATGCATCCGGACGTCCAAGACGTCGCGGTGTTCGGCGTACCTAACCCGGAATTCGGTGAGGAAGTGAAGGCCGTCGTCCAGCTCAAAGAAGCGGTGCAGGCGTCCGACATCGTGCGCCAATCCCTAATGGCCTTCTGCCGTGAGGCGTTGTCCAGCGTGAAGTGCCCCCGATCAATCGACTTCGCGACGGAGATGCCACGGCACGACAACGGAAAACTGTTCAAGCACGTGCTCAAGCAAAAATATCTGCAGCCCGCATAAAGCGGCCAGAAGACGGGAGGAACCATGAGATATCACGCAGCAATCGCCTGCGCGCTGGCGCTCGTCTCGACGCCGGCATTCGCGGACGCCAAGACGAAGTCCTACGGTCCCGGTGTCACCGATACCGAGATAAAGATCGGTCAGACCATGCCATACAGCGGACCGGCCTCAAGCTTCGCCGCAATCGGCCGTTCGATGAACGCTTATTTCCAGAAAGTGAATGCGGAAGGTGGCGTCAACCGACGAAAGATCAATCTTATCTCTCTGGATGACGGGTACAGCCCTCCGAAAGCTGTCGAGCAGACACGGCGCCTCGTCGAAAGCGACGAAGTTCTGGCCATCGTGGGCACGTTCGGGTCACCGACGAACTTCGCCATCCAGAAGTATCTGAACGCGAAGAAGGTGCCCGGTCTGTTCCTCGGCACCGGCGCCAACCGGGTATCGGAGCCCGAGACTTATCCCTGGTCGATGGGCTGGCAGCCGAACAATCATGCAAAGGGCGTAATCTACGCGAAATACATTCTGCAGGAACGCCCGAACGCTAAGGTGGCCGTCCTCTTCCAGAACGACGATTTCGGCAGGGACTACGCCAAGGGGTTCCGCGACGGGCTGGGCGGCAAGGCGTCGTCGATGATCGTGAAGGAGGTCAGCTACGAACTTTCCGAACCGACCATCGACTCCCAGATCCTCGTGCTCAGGTCGACCGGCGCCGACGTGCTGGTTAACATCTCGACACCAAAGTTCTCGGCGCAGGCGATCAAGCGCATGGCCGAGATCAGGTGGGAAGCTCTCCACCTGCTAAGCGATGCTGCCGGCTCGATCGCGAGCACACTTATCCCGGCCGGGCTGGAGAATTCCAAAGGCGTCATCACCGTCGCCTTCCGAAAGGATCCGAACGATCCGGCATGGGCGGACGACAAAGGGATGAGGGATTACCTCGCGTTCCTCAAGCAGTACATGCCTGACGCTAATGCCGCCGAGACCTACAATGTATTCGGTTACGCAACAGCCCAGACGTTCGTTCACGTGTTGGAAAAGTGCGGCGACGACCTGACTCGCGAAAACCTGATGAAGCAGGCGGCAAGCATCAAGGATCTTGAACTCCCGATCATGCTCCCTGGCATCAAGCTCAATACGACACCCGCCCGTTACACACCCATGAGCCAGGAACAAATCATGCAGTTCGACGGTGCGAAATGGATGGCCGTCGGGCAGGTGATCGACGCAGAGAAGTAGGTTCAATGAAGGGGAGATGCTCGCAAGCATCTCCCCTTTCGTTTATCGGTACTTTTTCAGGACTTCACGGGCGATCGTCATCTTCATGATTTCCGTGGTGCCCTCGGCGACCTGCGCGATGCGGCTCTGGAAGTAAAGCTGCCCGAACCTGCTTTCTTTCAGAACCCCCAGACCTCCGTGAATTTGGATGGCGCGGTCGATCACGCGACAGGCGGCAACAGGCGCGAAGCACTTGACCATCGCTGCTTCTTTGCGGGCATCCTGCCCGTTATCTAGCATCCACGCCGTCTTGTAGACCATCAAGCGCGCCTGCTCCAAATCCATCTCTGATTCCGCGAGCATCCATTGGATGGCCTGCCGGTCGGCGAGCGGTTTTCCGAAGGTCTCGCGTTCGCTGGCGCGCTTCGCGGCCTGAGCGTGCGCCCACGTCGCCGTGCCCGTCAATCGCGCCCCGATGACCGTACGATTGCGGTTTAGCTGATCCATCATGTAGCGGAAGCCCATGCCCTCCTCCCCGAGGAGGTTCTTCGCGGGCACCACGCAATCCTTGTACTCGTAGTCGCAGCTCCGGCCGAGATACGTGCCCGGCGCCATCGTCTCGTATTCGCGAATAACCGAAACGCCTGGGTTGGGATAATCGACGAGAAGGAGGCTGATGCCCTCGTATCCCTTGGTCGGATCGGTCACCGCGTAGCAAAGGAGGTATTTCGGCGTGATGCCCGGATGGTTCGGCGGCGGCGCCCAGCGCTTGATGCCATTGATGATGTAGTTATCTCCGTCCCGGATTGCGGTCGTCTCGATACCGGCGGCGTCGGAGCCCGCACCGGGCTCGGAGATGTTGATATGATAGAATTTGTCTTCCTTCAGGATCGGATAGAGGTAGGCCTCCTTCTGCCATTCGGGAGCGACGTAGAGCGCCGGGTGAGGATCGAGGAAGCCTGACCAGGTCGTCAGAAGTCCGTGCATGACCGGCGATTTGACGATCTCCTCGTAGACCAGACATTTCGCCATGGTGCCGAGCCCCTGACCACCCGCATCCTTCGGGACCGCCAGCCCACGGAATCCGTATTCGCGAAATTTCCGGACGACCGACATAAAGATATCGTGGGGAACGGCGTAATCGTCCACACCCCAGGTACCTTCGAGAGGTCGACAGACCTCCTCGACGAACGCGGCAGCGCGGCCTTTTATATCTCGTTGTTCCTTGGATAGCTCGAAGTCCATTGCAACGCCCCTCATTGTTTGATGCCCGAAGCTACCTGGGCTCCCGAGAGATGTTTATGACTTTGACGATCAATCAGCATGGCTCGGCCGTCGGGCTCCGCGACCCGGCCCATCCGCCGGCGCGGCACTGCAGAACAGGGTGGGGTGACCCAGACCTCTCCAGAAGACCAAGAGGCAAGCAGAGCGATGAGGTTCAAAAGCTTGTCAAACTTTATGTCCGTTCAGCGTCACGGCATCTCAGCGCTGACCGGACCATACATTGGTGCAATTGCAGGCGGCTCAGGATGTCCTCGGCGTAGCCATGGGGCCCACCGTTCTCGTCCAAGCCGATATCGTTGCAGGACGTCTCGTCACGCCGTTTCCGGACATCACCCTTCCTACGCGCAGCTACTACGCTTACGTTCCAGAGGCGAGGAGATCGCAGGCCTCAGCGCTTTACGCTGGTTGGAGGAGGAAGGTGCTCGACCTAGCCCTTCCGCTCCGACCACGACTCATCGAAGCGTCGGAAGCTTGTCGTTCCAAATCAATGACGATTCGCGGTTGACGGAAAATCGATGCAGACGGTGGCTAAAAGCGGGCTTGTCAGAGCTAGAACAACTATGTGATTAGGCCACCCGCCCTGGCGACGCTGCTCAAATGAAAGTCAGCATCGCCAAACTGCTGCTCGATCATGGTCAGCCGCTTGAAGTAGTGACCGATCTTGTACTCCATCGTAACGCCAATGCCACCATGCAGCTGCACGCCGCCCTGCCCGACAAAGCGCGCCGAGCGGCCGATCTGTACCTTGGCAGCAGCGACCGTTATTGCGCGTTCGTCCAGATCTGTGAGGCCTGACGCCATCGAAGCTAGATAGGACATGCTGCGTGCGGTCTCCATTGCGGTAAACATATCGGCGGCGCGGTGCTGCAGAGCCTGGAACGAGCCGATTGCGACGCCGAACTGCTTGCGCTCCTTGATATATTCAACCGAGATCTTGAGCGCCTCCTCCATCGCGCCGACCGCTTCGGCGCACAGCGCGATGCGAGCGTCATCGGCGACCTGCTCGACGATGGGAAGGCCGTTCTCGGCATCACCGATCACGGCATCCGCAGGGATTTCCACATTGGTGAGCTTGATATCGGCAGCGCGGCTGCCATCTTGCGTCTCGTATCCGCGGATATCGACTCCTTTGGCATTGGCGGGAACGAGAAACACACCGATACCCTTGGCATCGCGCTGACCACCGGCGGTGCGAGCGGTGACGATGAGTGTATCGGCCGTGTCGCCATGGCCCGCCACGAATTTCTCGCCGTTGAGCACGTAGCCCGCGGCGTTCTTCTTGGCAGAGGTCGCCACATCGCCGAGATCATAACGCGAGCCGCGCTCGAGCTGGGCAAAGGCCATGCTCTTACTGCCCTCAATAATTCTCGGCAGATGTGCTGCACGCTGCTCGCTTGAGCCGCGGCGCAGAAAACCGCCGCCGATGACGACCGTGTCGAGATAGGGTTCGACTACCAGATTGCGGCCGAGCGCTTCCATTACGACCATGGTCTCGATGGGACCGGCGCCGAAACCGCCGTCTTCCTCGCTAAACGGCAGGCCAAGCAGGCCCTGCTCGGCAAACTTGCCCCACATGGCCTTGCTGTAGCCACCAGGCTCAGCGCGATACTTTTTGCGGACCTCGAAATCGTAGGACGACTTCAAAAGGCCGTCGATGCTGTCCTTGAGGAGGCGCTGCTCCTCGGAAAGATCAAAATCCATCGTGTTTTCTTTCGGATCGCGCGGAGTGCGCGTGGCGTGAATGAGCCGGCTCGGCTCTTCGTCATCTCGTCGCAAAGCGCCTAGTGAAGGGAGCCGCGAGCGACGGGCTATGTGATCTCAGCAGCCGCAGCGCTGCGCTGCGCGCCTCGACCTCCTTCGGGGTAAGAAGTAAGAATGATCAAAGGCCGAGGACAGCCTTGGCGATGATGTTACGCTGGATCTCGTTTGAGCCGCCATAGATCGAAACCTTCCGGTAATTGAAGTATGTCGGCGCGATCGGCGAGGCCCAGTCGGTCTCGTCGTTTGTGCCATCGACTTCCGGGAGGAAAGGCATCGCGAACGGGCCGGTGACTTCGAGCAAGAGCTCGGTCAGCGTCTGCTGGATTTCCGAACCCTTGATCTTGAGGATCGACGAGGCCGGATCCGGCTTGCCCTTGCCATGCTTGCCTTCGGCGGCAACGACACGCATCTGCGTCAGTTCCAACGCCTTAAGCTCGATCTCGGTGGCGGCGAGTTTCTGACGGAATTGCGGATCCTCGATCAGCGGCTTGCCGCCCGATAGCACGTTGCCCGCAAGCTCCCTGATGCGGCGGATGCGTGCCTTCGATATGCCGACGCGGGCAATATTGACGCGCTCATGGCCGAGCAGGAACTTGGCATAATCCCATCCCTTGTTTTCCTCGCCGACGAGGTTTTCGGCGGGCACCAGAACGTCATCGAAGAACACTTCATTGATCTCGGCGCCGCCATCGATCATCTGAATTGGACGGACGGTGACGCCTTTCGATGCCATGTCGATCAGGAGGAAGGAAATGCCTAATTGCTTCCTAACATCGGAATCGGTGCGGCACAGGCAGAAAATCCAGTCGGCATGCTGCGCGAGTGTGGTCCAGGTCTTCTGACCGTTGACGATATAGACGTCACCCTTTCTCTTCGCCGTGGTCTTCAGCGAGGCGAGGTCCGAGCCAGCACCCGGCTCCGAAAAGCCCTGACACCACCAGTCGTCCATATTCGCGATGCGCGGCAAATAGTGCTTCTTCTGCGCGTCATTGCCGAAAGTGTAGATGACCGGACCGACCATGTTCACGCCGAACGGCAATGGCGGCGGCGCCGGATGTTTCTGCAGCTCCTCAAGGAAGATATACTGCTTCGCCGCGCTCCACCCGGTACCGCCATATTCTACCGGCCAGTGCGGCACGCCCCACCCCTTCCGGTTCAGCACGCGCTGCCAGGAGACCTGTTCATCCTTGCTAACATGCCGCGTCGCCATCAGCTTGGCGCGCACCGCAGGGTCGAGGTTGTCCTCGAAGAATTCACGCACTTCGTCGCGAAACGCGATTTCATCGGCCGTAAAACTGAGATCCATATACCTAAGACTCCGGTTTCGGCGGGCCGCGGCCCGCAACCACGCTGCGGGCGTCTCATCGTCACGAGGGCGCCCTACGATTTTAGGGGTTTGAGATGCGGCCGCAATTTAATGCGGCATCACGGCAGGCTGCTCGCGCCGGATCCAGAAGATGTAGCGACGCCCGGCAAAACGCGTGATGCCGTGCAGGATCATGCCGATCGCCGACAAAATGATCAGGACAGCAAAGACGCCGGTGATGTCCAAATTAAAATTATAGTTCATGATCAGGTAACCGAGCCCGGCCTGCGCGCCCACGAACTCGCCGACGATGGTGCCGATCACCGCGAGAACGGACGCGATTTCGAGCCCCGCAAAGATCAGGACCAGCGCGGAAGGAATCCTCAGGCGGAGCAGCGTCTGCCATGTTGTCGCGCCATAGGCCTTCATCATGTCGAGCTGGTCACGATCGGTGGAATGAAAGCCGGAAATGACGCTTACTAGGATCGGGAAGAAGCAGATCAGTGCGGTGATCACGACCTTCGAGGTCAGGCCGTAACCGAACCAGATAACTAGAAGCGGCGCGACGGCGACCTTCGGCACGGTCTGCAATGCGACCAGATAGGGATAGACCAGCTTTTCGATCACCGGCACCAAGGATATCAGCGCGCCAACGACGAGGCCGGATGCTATTCCGACAGCGAAGCCGATCAGCACCTCGGTCAATGTGACCAGCAGATGCGGCCACATCGTCCCATCGCTCAGCAGGGTGTAAAGGCGGACGGCGACGCCGCTGGGCGCTGGCACCACCAGCGGTGAGACATGGCCGATGCGGCAGATGGCTTCCCAGAGAGCCACGAGAACGATCGCCAGGGCGATCACCTGGATCCGCGCGGATAATTGGTTCGCTAGCTTGTGGTTCATAGTGACGCCCCCGTCGGCGCTTCCGAGCCGAAAATGGTCCTGATCCGATCGCAAATCTCGCCGAAACGCGTGTCAGCCATGGTCTTGAGACTGCGCGGCCGCGCGATATCGACGTCGATGATTTCCGAGATGCGGCCGGGCCGAGGCGACATCACCACTACGCGGTCGCCGAGCAGCACGGCCTCGGGAATGCTATGCGTGATGAACAGCACGGTCTTCTTCTCTTCTGAGCAGACCCGCATCAATTCGACATTCAGCGACTCGCGGGTCATGGCATCGAGCGCACCGAACGGCTCGTCCATCAGAAGAACCTTCGGCTCGCGCATCAGCGCGCGGCAGATGGCGACGCGCTGCTGCATGCCACCCGACAGTTCGAACGGATATTTCCGGCCGAAATCAGCAAGCCCCATGAAATCCAGCCAGCGTTCTGCACGCCACCTGGTCGCCTCGGACCGATCGTTCTTCAGATGGGGCGACAGCAGAACATTGTCCAGCACGGTATTCCACGGCAACAGCAGAGCCTGCTGAAACACGATGCCGACATCGGACCGCGGCCCGCGGAGGATTTCGCCATCGCATTTCACCGTGCCCGACGTCACCGAGGTCAGGCCGGCCAGTATGCGCAGCAACGTCGTCTTTCCGCATCCGCTCGGCCCGACGACCGAAACAAATTCGTTCTCCTTGATGTCGAGATTGACTTTCGCGAGCGCAGTCACGACCTCGCCCGAGTGTGTGGCGAATTTCTTTTCGACATTTTCGATCGTGATCAGCGCGCGGCTCGCAATCGCCGGCCTATCGGTCTCTGTGACGGGAGACGTCAGCATGCATATGTCTCGTTCGTTTTGGTGAAGTGGGCGCGCCCGTGCGGCCGCGCTATCGAATGTGCCGCTCGCTATTGAAGCGTTTTTAGGTCGAAATTCTTCGCCTGCTTCACGATCGCTGCCCGATCATAATCGTTGATTTGATCGACCAATTCGGTGGTAAACATGCGCGACGCCGGAATCGGCTTGGCGATCTGACCGCCCTGCAGCAGAAAATCGCTCAGATCCTGCCAGCGCGGTTCGATGAACACGCCGCGCTTGTCGCCGATCTCGAGATCGGTCCAACCGTCCCAAGTGGTTGTCATCTTCAATCCGCGCTCGAGCTTCTGTTCGACAGAGCCCTCGGCAGGCTTGCTTTCCGGATAGATTTTCCAGGTCATCAGGACGCAGGCGGTTCGGTTGGCGAGGCAGAAGTCGAGGCCCTTGGCCAGCGCACGGCCAAAACCGGCGAGCAGCTTCGGCTTTTTTTTGATTGTCTCATTGGTCGCCAGAAGCGAAACGTCGGGAAGCTTGGCGAGCTTGTCGTCGATCGGCAACTGCCTGACCGGCGAGCCGGCGAGCCCGAAGGTGATATTCGCCGTCTCCCAAAACACGATCGCGTCGACCACCTTTTGCTTCATGGCAGCCATCGCCTGCCCGCCGGCGCCGATCGGAATGAAGGTGACATCGCGGTCCGGATTCAGCCCGGCGGCGCGAAGATAGGCCTTGCCATAATTCATGGCGGCGCTGCCAAGCGCCGTCACACCGATACGCTTGCCTTTCAATTCGGTCACCGACTGTATCGCGCTGTCGACCGGAACCGAGATTGACCAGATATTGCGATATTCAACGCTGGAGAAATAACGCAGGTCTAGCGGCGCGGCGACGCCTTCTTGCATCGCGATCACGGCCTGCGCCGGACTGGCCCAGCCGATCTGGGCGTTGCCGGTAGCAACCTGAATTGCGACCTCGTTCGATCCTGCCGCCAGGATGTAGGCGACGTCGAGCCCCTCCTGATCGAGATAGCCGAGATACTTCGCAGCGATGAACGGTGCGATGGCCTCGTTCGCGTTGCGCTGCGGCAACAGGACGTTGATTTGTTCGGCAGAGACGGCACCGGAAAGCGAGCCGCAGGCGGAAACCGTCAGAAGGAAAACAGCAAGAAGCTTATTCATGTTCTTAAAACTCCAGGCTCAAGCCGGTTGACAACTAACGCAACGCTATTCGGGAAATCACTCGTACACAAGCTCAGCGCTCGCTTACAAGCAACAAAAACTTGCTCACATTTCATCAGTTTTTGTGCAGCCCACCATTCGCCATGATGCGGCTGCCCTCGCGGCATCTAGCGCGGACTGCCCGAGCGTAAGATGGCGTCGTCATCATCCGGAGGGCGTCCGTCAGCGATCGCTCTTTGCAGCATTGAGCGATGCGAAAGTCGCGCCTTCGCTCGCCAGCCGAGCGAGCAAGGCGGCCGGTCTCAAAGCCGGCTCGTTGAGGTGGTCCGCATAGAATTCGAGCCGCCCGACGATGTGCTTCAGGCCAACCTGGTCGCCATAGAACATCGGACCGCCGCGGTGGATCGGCCATCCGTACCCGTAGAGCCAGATCACGTCGATGTCGCTCGGGCGCGCCGCGATATCTTCCTCGAGGATGCGCGCGCCTTCGTTAATCATCGGATAGATCATGCGCTCCAGAATTTCCTGATCGCCGATCGCCCGACGCGTCAGGCCAAGACGCCTGCAGGTGTCGTCGATAATCTTTTCGACCTCCGGATCGGAGATCGGCGCCCGCGATCCCGCTTCGTACCGGTAGTAACCTTTGGATGTCTTCTGGCCGAGGCGGCCAGCCTCGCAGATCGCATCGGCGATGTCCCAGCGGATGCCGCGATCCTGCCGCGAGCGCCAGCCGATATCGAGGCCGGCGAGATCGCCCATCGCGAACGGGCCCATGGGAAGGCCGTAGCGGGTGATGACCGCGTCGACCTGTTCGGGCAGCGCGCCGCTCTTAAGCAGCGCTTCGCCCTGCAGGCCGCGAACAGCAAGCATGCGGTTGCCGACGAAGCCGTGGCAGACGCCCACGACGACGGGCGTCTTGCGGATGCGCTTGGCCACCGCGGCGGCGGTCAGCAGCGCATCGGCCGCCGTCTTGTCGGCACGCACGATCTCGCAGAGCTTCATGATATTGGCCGGCGAGAAGAAGTGCATGCCCAGGACATCCTGCGGCCGCCCCGTGACGGCCGCTATCTCGTTGATGTCGAGATAGGACGTGTTGGTGGCCAGCACCGCGCCCGGTTTTGCATGGGCATCAATGGCGGTGAAGACGTCCTTCTTGATGGCCATGGTTTCGAACACGGCCTCGATGACAAGATCAGCGTCTCTGACATGTTCGAGCCCGACCTTGCCGTCGATCAAAACCATGCGTTTGCCGGGCTCGTCCGCGGCAATGCCACCGCGTGCCGCGGTGGCTTCCCAGTTCTTCTGCATCATGCCGAGGCCACGGGTCAGCTGCGCCTCTCCGGTCTCGATCAGGGTCACGGGGATGCCGGCATTGGCAAAGGCCATCGCGATACCGCCGCCCATGGTGCCGGCACCAATGATGGCGACGCGCTCGACCGGCCGCGGCTTCACGCCAACCGGCACGCCTTGAACCTTGACCGCCTCACGTTCTGCAAAGAACGCGTGACGCTGCGCCTTAGACTGATCGTCGGCCACGAGTTTTAGAAAGGTCTCGCGTTCCCGCTTCAACGCGTCGTCGAACGGCGTGTCGAGGGTCCAGCTCACCGCCTCGGCGCAAGCCAGAGGCGCATTCATTCCACGCGCTTTCTTCGTGGCTGCCGCAGCAGCGGCGGTGAACAGCGAGCGATCCGCCCGGGCGTCCGCGAGCCTAGAGTCGTCGTTGCGCAGCAGAAGCAGCGGGCGCCGCTCGGCAACGACGCGCTTCGCAAAAGCAATCGCGCCATCCGCCGGCCTTTCGACGATATCGTCGATCAGGCCGCGCTCGCGCGCCTCGGCGGCGCCGATTGGCTCGCCGGTCACGATCATTTTGACGGCGAATTCCGGACCGACCGCGCGCGGCAGGCGCTGCGTGCCGCCGGCCCCGGGCAGCAGACCGAGCTTCACCTCGGGAAGACCGAGTTTCGCGTCGTTCGTGGCGACACGAAAGTGACAGCCCAGCGCGAGTTCGAGCCCGCCGCCGAGCGCGGTGCCATGGATAGCGGCGATCACCAGCTTGCTGCAGCTCTCGATCGCCGCGATCACCTCGTTGAGGGATGGCGACTGCGGCGGCTTTCCGAATTCGGTGATGTCGGCACCGGCGACGAATGTGCGTCCGGCGCAGGCGATCACGATGCAATCCACTGCGGCGTCCACATTTGCGGCCTCGACCCGTTCGAGGATCCCACGGCGGACGGCGGCGCTCAGCGCATTCACCGGCGGTGAGTCGATGGTAACGACCGCACAGCGGTCGGTCACCGCGAGCTTGACGACTTCGCTCAATGTCATTCTCCAATCAGAGCATTATCACTCGGTGCACGCAGCGAGCCGCGGTCCTGCCAGCCGCAGAACGCTGCGCAACGTTATTATCGGCACGCGGGTCAGTGGATGATCTCGAACAGGCCCGCGGTGCCCATGCCGCCGCCCACGCACATGGTCGCGACGCCATATTTCGCCTTGCGGCGGCGGCCCTCGATCAACAGATGGCCGGCCAGCCGCGCGCCGCTCATGCCATAGGGATGGCCCATGGAGATGGCGCCGCCATTCACGTTCAGCTTCGCCGGATCGATGCCGAGCTTGTCGCGGCAATAAATCACCTGGACCGCAAAGGCCTCGTTCAGTTCCCAGAGATCGATGTCGTCGATGCCAAGGCCGTGACGCGCGAGGAGGCGCGGGACGGCGTAGACCGGGCCGATGCCCATTTCGTCCGGCTCGCAGCCTGCCGATACGAAGCCCCGGAAAATGCCGAGCGGCTCCAGACCCCGCCGCGCCGCTTCCCTGTCGCTCATGATCACCATAGCGCTGGCGCCGTCCGACAGCTGGCTGGCATTGCCTGCCGTGATGCAGCCGCCTTCGCGCACCGGCTTCAGCCTGGTCAGGCCATCTTGCGTCGTATCCGGACGCGGTCCCTCGTCCTGCGACAGCGTGATGCCTTTCAGGCTAGTTTCCTTGGTCTCCTTGTTCGTCACCGACATGGTGGTCGTCAGCGGCACGATCTCGTCGTCGAACTTGCCACTGGTCTGCGCGGATGCGGTGCGCATCTGGCTATCGAACGAATATTCGTCCTGCCGGTCGCGCGAGATCGCGTAACGCTTCGCCACCACCTCCGCGGTGTCGAGCATTGGCATATAGATGTCCGGCTTCATCTCCATCAATGCAGGATCGACGGCGCGATAGGTGTTGGCATGTTCGTTCTGCACCAGCGTGATCGACTGGCCGCCGCCGCCGACCGCGATCTGGACGCCATCGTGGATCACCGAGCGGGCGGCGATGGCGATGGCCTGCAGCCCCGACGCGCAAAGGCGATCGACCGTGGTGCCCGACACCGAAACCGGCAAGCCTGCGCGCAGCAAGGCCTTGCGGGCGATGTTGCCGCCGGTGGTGCCCTGCTGCATGGCGGCGCCCATGACCACGTCCTCTATGTCGCCGGGATCGACCTGCGCGCGCGTCACCGCCGCCTTGATCGCCTCGCCCAGCAGCGTGGCACCATCGGTGCTATTCAGCGCGCCGCGATAGGCCTTTCCAATCGGGGTACGCGCGGTCGAAACGATAACGGCATCGGTCATGGGAGAACTTCCAGTTTAAGCAGAATGGGAGGAGAGCTGGTCGCGGAGCGCTTGCCGGGACAGCTTGCCGACATTGGTTCGCGGCAGTTCGTCGATGAAATCGAGCGCCGTCGGCAATTCATGCTTGCCAATCTTGCCGGTGAGGAAGGCGCGCAACTCGTCGATGTCGAAACCCGCGGCGCCGGGCCGCAGCGTGATATAGGCTTTTGCGGCCTCGCCGCGATATTCGTCGGGAATGCCGATGACGAGCACCTCCTTGACGTGCGGATGCGCATAGATCGCCTGCTCGATCAGTTGCGGATACACGTTGAAGCCGCCCGATATGATGAGATCCTTCTTACGGTCGACCAGATAGAACCAGCCATCGGCGTCCATGTAGCCGATGTCGCCGGTCAGGAAGCGATCGCCGAGGAACCATTCGGAACGGTCTTCGTCGCGATTCCAGTAACCCTTCGTCACGTTCGGCCCGCGGATGCGCAATTCACCGACCTCGCCGGCAGGCAGCACGCGATGCGGGTCGTCATGCGCGACGATGTCGATTTCGATGCCCGGCAGCATCAAGCCGATGGAGCCGGGCCGGTCCGGACCGTCCGACGGATGCGTGGTGCCCGGCGACGAGGTTTCCGTCATGCCCCAGCCGCTGCGCAGCCGCAGAGCGGTCTTGCGCTCGAGGATCGCCGCGACCTCGACGGGCAGCGGCGCTCCACCCGAGCCGCAGGAGACCAGCGACGACAGATCGCGGTTGTCGAGATCCGGCAGGCTTGTGATGGCGATCCACATGGTCGGCACGCCCGGAAACACTGTCGCGCGCTTGACCTCGATGTCGCGCATAATCTCGTCCAGGTCGAAGCGCTGATGCAGCGAAATGAGGTCGCCGTAGCGCAGCCGCTTCATTAGCACGAGCGTAAGGGCATAGATGTGAAACAAGGGAAGCGCACAGATCACCCGCTCGGCAATGCTGCGCTTGGCCCGGAACGGGCGCGTCCACACTTCCCGGATCGAGACCGCGGCGGTCAGATTACGATGCGAGAGCATCGCTCCCTTGGGCAGGCCGGTGGTCCCGCCTGTGTATTGAAGCAGAGCGACGTCGTCCTGATCGAGAGCCGGCCAGGTCGCGGGCGACTGCGCCTCCTTGATGAAATCCGCGAAAGTGACGATCTCCGGACGCCGGTCGTAGGAGGCCAGCGCGTTCTTGGCCGCGCCCCATGCTTCGTCTTCGCAGACAATTATGCGATCGACGATCCCGGCCTCGAGAAACGCAAGGGCGCGCGGGAAAATCGACGCGAGATTGCTGGTGACGACGACCCGCGTGCCGCTGTCGGTCAATTTGTGCTTCAGCGTGATCTCGCCATCAAGCGGGCTGAGATGCACGAGACGCGCGCCCGCCTTGAGCGCGCCGAAGAAGTTGATCGGGTGATCCGGCGTGTTGCCGAGAAAGATTCCGACGGTGGTACCGCGGCCGAGACCAGCGCGCAGATAGGCGGCGGCCGCCTCCGTGACTTTGGCATTCAGGTCAGAATAGCTGGTCTGACGGCCACGGAATTCGATGGCCGGTCGATCCGCGAATTCGCGTGCCGATTGCTCCAGCAGCGCCGGCACGAGGCCGGTCTTGATTGGCTCGTCCCAGCGGACGCCTTCCGGATAGAATTTCTCGCCGGGATATTTCATCCATTTCCCTCCCCGCAGCGCCGTTTAGCTTGATGACAGGCTGCGATGTTATGCGTGTTTTGCGCGGATGGCGTTTCGCCTGACCATGGCGATGATGGCGGGACCCAGCACTGCCACGACGCAAAGCGCGGACAAGGTCCCGCTGATCGGCCGGGTGACAAAGATGGATAGATCGCCACCGCTTAGAAACAGCGTTTCGCGTAGCGATTTCTCGAAAATGGGCCCGATTACGATTCCAAGAACCAGCGGCGCGAGGTCGAAACCGATCTGCCGCAGAATCGCCCCGACCGCGCCGAATCCCACCAGCACGCAAAGATCCCAGTAGCTGCTGCGCATCGTATAGACGCCGATGAAACTGATCGCGAAGATGAAGCCGATCAGCGCATATTGCGGTACCCGCAGCAGGCGCACCCAAATGCCGACCAGCGGCAGGTTCAGCGCGAGCAATGCAATGTTTCCGATATACATCGATGCCAGCAGGCCCCACACCACATCCGGATGCTGCGACAGCAGCAGCGGCCCCGGCTGGATTCCCTGAACGATCAGCGCGCCCAGCATCAACGCCACATTGGGCGTGAACGGGATGCCAAGCGCCAGCACTGGCACCAGCGCCGACGTCGCCACGGCATTGTTGGCAGCCTCAGGCCCGGCGAATCCCTCAACCGCCCCGCGGCCGAATTCATCGCGATATTTGCGAGCGATCGCCTTCTCAACGCCGTAGGACGCGAAAGTCGCGGTCAGCGATCCTGGCCCCGGTAACAGGCCGATTAGAAAACCGATGCCGGAGCCACGCACGATCGCCGGCCATGCCCGCGACCATTCGACCCGTGTCGGAATCATGTCGCGCAGCCGCACCCTATCGGCACGAGGGAATCCATTATTAGAAGCGACGACATGAAACAGTTCGCTCAACCCGTAAAGGCCGAGCGTGATCGGGACAAGATCGAAGCCCAGCGCGAGAGTGTTGGTGTCGAAAGTGAAACGGGTGTCACCGCCCACGGCATCGACACCGATCGTTGCCAGCGCCATTCCGATCAACAGCATCAACATATTTCGCGCCGGGTCGTTGCCGGTGATGCGCACCAGGGTCAGGCCGCCCAGCAGCGCCAACAAACAGAATTCTGGCGAGGAGAAGCGCAAGGCGACATCGGCTAGGACGGTGGTGAACAGGCTCAGCCCAATAATGCTAATCGTGCCCGCGATGAACGAGCCGACGGCGCAGATCATCAGCGCCGCCCCTGCCCGTCCCTTGCGTGCGAATTCGTAGCCATCGATGGTGGTGACGATGGATCCTCCCTCGCCCGGAATACGCAGGAGGATGGCCGTTGTCGATCCGCCATACATGGCGCCGTAATAAATGCCGGCCAGCATGATCAAACCGGTGACCGCGGAAAAATGCACGGTGATCGGCATGAGAATGGCCATCGCACCGAGCACGCCGAGGCCGGGCAGAACGCCAGTGGCTGTGCCGACGAGCGCACCCAACAGGGCAGCGCCGATATTGACCGGCTGAAGCGCGACGGCGAAGCCGCCGAGCATTTGGGCGAGCAGGTCCATCGTCAGCCTCCGAACATGGTGGTGAACAGCGATCCGTAAGGAAGCGAGACTTTAAGGCCGAGCGCGAACACGACCCAGAACGCGATCGGCGTCGTCACGGCAACCACGCACGCATTCTTCCATGTCGCATCGGCGAGGCGCGCCATCAGAAGCAGGAAGGCCGCCGTCGTCAGGAAGATGCCGAGAAAGGGCAACGTCACTACGAAGGCTATGCAGAGCAGAAGCGAATAACCGACGCGCAGCGCCGCTGTGCCGCGCGGCCACGGACCGAGCTCCGCAGCCACGGGGCGATTGCGGATCGTGACATAGATGCCGAATGCCACCCAGCAAACCGCGATTAGTGCAGGGATCGCACCGACGCCTGTCCCCAGGGGATCCCCCATCGGAAGTTGCATCGATTGGTACAGATAGCCCAGGCCCGCAGCGGTCAGGATCAGCGACGTCAGCCGCGATCCTTTGGCCGCTGCCGGGACATCGACGTCAGTTGCTGTCGCGTCGACCATCCGCGACCTACTTTCCGGCCTGTGCAGACGGCGCCGTGCCGCGAAAGACCTCTGTGAATTGCCGGGTCATCTCCTCGCCATCGGTGAACTTGACCTGGATGTTCTGCGCCACCAGAACAAGCCGGAAATCGGGATCCGACACCGCCTGCTTGATGGCTTCGATCAGAACGCTTCGCCTGGCCTCCGGAATTCCCTTTGGTGCGTAGACGACATAGTCGCTGGTGGTGACGACGTCGTAACCCAGCTCCTTGAAGGTCGGAACATTCGGATTGGTCGCCATCCGCTCCGGGCCGAACACGGCCAGCGGCCGCGCTTTGCCGACCTCGACCTGCGCTTTCAGACCCGGCCATGTGAGCGCCACGAGCTCGGTGTTCTTGCCGAGAAATGAGGCTACGCCGTCGGCGTCGCCGCTATAGGGCACGAATCTAATATTGATATTGGCCTTCTTGGCAAAGGCGTCCCAAGTGTAGTGATTGATGCCGCCGGCGATGCTGGCGACCTTCAGCTTGCCGGGATTCTGGCGCGCATAGTTCACCACGTCGTCCAGCTTCTGCAACGGCGAATCGGCCTGAATGCAGAGGGCGTTGTAGACGATGCCGATACCGCCTAGGATATCATAGGTGCCGGGATCTCCCCAGGACAGCCCCTTGACCGAGTGCACGGCAATGGTCATCGGACTGTTGGTCGCGACACCGATCTGGTACCCATCGGCCACGGCCGTCACTACGGCCGTCACGCCGCGCGTGCCCGCGCCGCCCGCCACATTCTCGATCGTCACCGGCTGCTTCAGCGGCTTCTCCAGCGCCCTTCCAAGCGCGCGCGCAATAGCATCCGAGCCGCCTCCGGCGCCGTAATTGACGGTCAACGTCACTGGCTTGGTGGGAAACGGCTCATCCGCTGCGAAAGCGCACGAATTGGCGAGAGCGAAACTAGCGAAGGCGATTCCTGCAATACTGCGCATCGTGAGCTACCCCGTCGAGTGACCAAATAGAAATCGACGGTCGGGCACATCCCGATGCTTCGGACTCCGAGCCCATGATCTGCCCGGGCAAGACGCTTCCGCCGACTTTTATCAAACACAATGATATTTCGACTATCACTCGTATGCAAGCACAAAACTTGTTCGCAAGCGCACAACTTGCAAGCAAGCAAATGAATGGGATAAAACATTCATCCCGGTTGTCAGGTTTCGAGACGCTTGCAGCCTTCGTACGACAAGCGCGAGAACCCGATGACCATCGCTTCCACGAAGAGAGCAAATACTGCCAGCGTTGCTCCACAGCCGGAGCCGTCATATGCGCTCGACGATCAACCCGGTTTTCTCCTGCGCGTGGCGCTAAAAGCCCATACGACGGTATTCGCCGGAAATATGATCGACGGTCTCACCGCGCCGCAATTCTCGACGCTGGCTAAGCTCAAAGAAGTCGGGCCGTGCTCGCAAAACTATCTCGGGCGCCTGATCCACTATGATTCCGCAACCATCACCGGGGTTGTCAACCGACTGAAGATTCGCGGTCTGATCGAAAGCATCGTTGATCCGCTTGATCGCCGCCGCGTCGCTGTCGACCTGACGGAGAGTGGCCGGGCCATCGCCGACGATGCCATCGCCGCCGTCAAGAAGATATCGCAGGAAACATTCTCGCCGCTGTCTGCGAGCGAGCATGCGACGCTGACCGCGCTGCTAAAGAAAGTGATCCTGCGATAGCCCCGCGATTTTCTTTTTCCTTTCTGACAGGCCAAAGCCGCGATGCCCGCCCATTCGATGCAGCTCACTGCCGATGAACTCCAAAGCCGTCTGTCCCGCAATCACCTTGCGAACTGGATGGGCTTGAGGGTCGTCCACGCCGCCGCCGGACAAATCCGGCTGTCATCGCCCTGGCGGGACGAATTCATCTCCAATCCCGACCATCGCTTCGCCCATGGCGGCATCCTGGCCACCCTGCTCGATACCGCGGGATCGTATGCGGTCGCTACCCTGCTCGGCAGGCCGGCGCAGACCATCGATATGCGGGTCGATTTTTTGCGGCCGGGCTTCGAATCGGAACTGATGACGGACGCCAACGTGCTTCATTTCGGGCGCACCGTGGCCAGCGTCGACGCGTCCGTTTTTAATCGGGAGAATCGTTTGCTGGCGACGGGCCGGATGGTCTTTCTGACATCCGGTCGATAGCCGGCGGCCGACAAAGGCAGCCCTCGCCCGACGTCTGCGCCTGCAGCGTTGTCGCCGCCGCGATCCTTAGGAGCGCAACACCGAAGCGGCATCCGCCCATGACCATCGCCGCTGTGAAATCCCTTGGCCGACAGGCCGGCCGAGAGTCTCTGGCAATAGCATCGACGCGATGACGAGGACGGCTGCGGCCAGCAATGCGATGGCGACCATGCCGCCGAGTCCGCCCCCGCCGAAGCACCGGCTTTGCTTTTCCAGATCTCGTTCAATTCCATGCCGATGCTGTAAGCGCGCGCGTGCCGGTGATCAGCCGCAGCACCGCGAGCGATCAATAATTCCATGCAAAGGCGGTCACCAGAGCGGCCACGGAAAACAGAAGTCGAGGATGTGTCCCAGCATGGCCGAAATCATGATCGCGTAGTGCTGGTTCGCGGTTTAATTGTTCGATGGAAAAGACCGATGCGGACATCTGGCAATCTGGCTGAAAGTCGGAGGGCTCGGACGGGCTTCGATCGCGCGAAGCCCGCCGAATGATTGTAGCTGCCGCCTATCTGCCCGGGGCTCTCAGCTCCTTGTAGGCAAACTCGCCCTTGTCCAGGATATGGATGTCGTCCAGCCACAGGCTGCAGCCGCGCAGCGGAATGTCGAGATGGCACGGCGTGTCGTTGGTGCCACCGAGCTCCACGTTCGGGCCGGTGGAGAACAGCACGTTTCCATAGAACGAAAGCGCGTTCATGATGTGCTCCTCGGACAATTGCTGCGAGGCGGCGATGTGATGCCATTGCGCGCGCTCGTTGGAGCCCCAGCCGATATGGGCGATCGCCCAGCCGCGCGGATCGCCGAAGCTGTCGATATAGTTCTTGATCAGGAGCGCATCGGTGCCCTCGCCCTGGATATCGACGATGAACCCGTCCTTCACCGTCAGCGTGACCGGCGACTGGATGTAGCGCTTGAAGGCGCAGAGGATATCGCCCGGCATCAGCACCACGGTGCCGTTGACATCGCCATCGGTCGCCTGCGTGAAGGCGAAGCCGGAAGGGAAGTGATCCCAGCGGCCGGGCTCGTCGGTATAGCCATATTCGGAAATCACCGGATATTGCTTCAGCCCATAGGTCACATCTGTTCCGCCCGGCGAGGTGATGCGCATCTTACTGGCCGACTGCAGCAGCTTGCGCGACAGTTCGGTGCGGCGGCGCAGGTCCTCGGTCGGAAACATCTTCTTGAGAATGTGGAACGGCTCCATCACGCGCAGGATGCGCGCACCGGCCTCTTGGATTTCGGCCTGTTCTTTGGAGAACAACAGACCGAGCAGATCGATCACCATATCGGCGCGCTTCAGCGTATCGATGGCTAGCTGAATGCCCGTCAGCGCGTGGCGGCCTTGCAGGCCGGCGACCTTGCCCTGACCGTATTTCGGCACGTTGATATGAAAGGTCGTGGCACCCAGGCTCTGGGCAGCCAGCATGAAGGCCTGGGCGTATTCCGGCTGATCCTCGCCGCCGCTGAGTACGACGACGACTTCGCCCTTCCTGACCTTGCAGAGTTCGAGCTCGGTCTTGAACAGATCGAGCATCTCGACATCGACGCGTTGCCTGGGCATTGTGACAGACTCCTGTTAGCGATAGGTGGAATGATCGGCTTGCTGGGAACGTGGCGGCGCAAGAATGTCCTCGACGATGGCGAGGAATCCTTCGGTATCGTCGATCTGCATCTGGTGACTGGCGCCTTCGAGGCGCCGGATCGCAATGGAAGGCAGCAGTCGCTGGATTTCGGCTTCATCCTCACCCCGAATGACGCCGCCTTTGCCCGCGACGATCAATGTGGCAGCGACGGCGATCTTGCCGAGATCGAAGTGAACGTCGTCGTGATGGAAACCCTTGTGGCTCTCCGTCAAGGCGCGCTCGTCGCAGGTATGCATCCACTCGGCACGCATCTTGATGTGCTGCTCTGGCCAATTCGGAGCATCCGGGCCGCGCAGGGCCGCTTCAACATCGCCGCGCTGCGCGCTGTGCAGCAGTCTGATCAGCGGTTCGATCGGGATCGGATAGGCGCGACGACCTGGACCCGAAACGGGCGGATCCACCATGATCAAACGCTCGATGGAGGCCGGCCGCCAGCGCGACGCGCGAATGCCGATGCGCGCCCCCATGGAGTGACCGAGGATCGTGTATCTCGTGATGCCGAGCGCCTCGGCGAATGCGAGGAGGTCGGACGCGCAGGCATCGAGCGAGTAGTTGAGATGCCGACCGCTTTCGGACAGGCCGCGGCCGCGAACATCAAGAACAAAGATATCGCGTCCGACGCAAAGGCGTTCGGCGACGAAAGCCCATTGCGCCGCCGTGGTCGAGATTCCCGGAACGATGATCAACACCGGTCCGCTTCCACCGAATCTCAGATAATGCTGTCGGATGCCGTTGGCGCGCACATGGGCGCCGTAGAGCAATTTCGAGGGCCCGGTGCCGGTCACGGTGCGCGCTCCGCCGACAATGTCCGAAGCTTGTCGATGACGGCGTGCGTGGGCAGAATGTCGGCATATTTGCTGGCGATGTCGAACAGGTTGACGGCATGCGAGGTCGGGGACCGATCATACACCGCGTCGCTCGGAACGATGGATTTGAAGTTCAAGGCGCAGGCATCAACGACCGATGCGCGAACGCAGCCGCTGGTGGTGCAGCCCGTGACGACGAGCGAATCCACGCCGCCGCCGATCAGATAGGTCGCCAACGGCGTACCGAAGAAGGCGCTTGCCTGAGTCTTCGGCAGCAGCAATTCGCCGGGCTGCGGGGCAACTTCCTTGACAAAATCATAACCCGCTGCAGGGATCCGCATGATGCCCGGAATCTTGGTGGCGAACGCGCCGTGGTCCTGGGCGACCTTGCGGGCGACGTGCGGGAAGATCACCGGCCACCTGTTCTCGCGAAACACGCTCACGAGATTGGCGATATGCGGAATGGCATTCCACCCGGCGTCGCCACAACTGGTCGGATACTGCTTCACCGCCTCGCGGATCGGCATCGGCCGGTCGCCGACCGAACGATATTGAACGTCAATGACGAGGAGTGCCGGCCGCTTGCCGAAGCCGGCCGCGCCGCCGAGCCCGGCCATCGCATAGGTCTCGCGCTCCTCCAATGGAATAACGTCGTCCCAAGGCTGCTTGATGGTCACGACTACACTCCTGTCTTTGATGTCACCGAAGCGGCACGGTGGTCGCGTCGTATTGGTAGATCCAGTCGAAGCGCGCCTTGGACGCGACCGGTGACCACTGCGTCTTGATGTAGTCGTCCGCGGTCTCGACCGTGCCGAGCGCCTTGTTGTGGAAGATCGGCAGCATGCCGATCGCCGACTCCACCACCTTGCCGGTGCGATCGAGCCGCAGCCCCTGATAGGTTTGGAACGCCCTGGCCAAATCGTTGGGCTGCTCGTCGAGGCAGCGCGCCAGCACGGCGGCGTCCTCCAGCGCCATGTTCACGCCCTGCCCGAGATAGGGCGGCATCGAGTGACAGGCGTCGCCCAGCAAGGTGACGCGGCCCTGCGACCAAGTCTTGAGCGGCGGCCGCACGAACAGGCCCCATTTGTTCAGCGTATCGACGTTCTCGACCAGCGCGATGATGTCGGAATGCCAGCCGACGAAATCGCGGAGACACTCCTCGATCGATCCTTTCTCGGACCAAGATTCCAGCTGCCAGTCGGCGCGGTCGACCTGTCCCGAAAAAGTCATCAGCATGGTGTCCTGCCACAGCACCGGATAGGCGGTGACATGCGCGGTCGGCCCAATCCAGGTCGACACCACATGCTCTCGCTGGTGCGGCGCCAGCCGATCGACCGGCACCAGACCGCGCCAGGCGATGACATTGGTGTACTTGCTCGCGAGCTGACCCATGATCCCGGTCCGGACCTTGGAATGGGCGCCGTCGGCCCCGATCAGCGCGCGGCCTTCGACCTCGGCACCGTCGGCGAGGGTCGCTCGGACGCCGCCATCGGTCTGGCTGAATCCGACGACATGGGCGTTCAGATGAATGGCGCCCGGCTTCAGTTTGCGGACGCCGTCCGTCAGAAGCTTGAGGAGATGCGCACGGAGCAGAAGGTAAGGCTGATTGCCGGCAACATCCATCGCACGGTTATAAAGCGGCCAGCTTTGGCCAGTGCTCCACAGACGGATGTCGCGCCGTTCGGCCGCGATACAGCTCTGCTCGACCTGCTCGGTCAGGCCGAGATCGTTGAGAACGCGCACGCCATTCATGGAAATCCACAGGCCAGCGCCGACCTCGCGCAGTTCGGGTGCCTGCTCGAACACGTCGCAATCGATGCCGCGACGCAGCAGCGACAGGGCCATCGCGAGGCCGCCGATCCCGGCGCCGGCGATGAGAATGCTCGACTTGCCGACTTGTTCAGTATTCATGATATCTCCGGACAAAAGATGTGCTGGGGCACGATGGTTCAGGCGGCGTCTTCCGAAACATGCTGCTAGGCAAGACTCTTCACCGCCTCGAAAATCTTGATGTATCCGGTGCACCGACACAGATTGCCGTGCAGGTAGTGGCGGATTTCGTCGTCGGTCGGATGCGGCTTCGCTTTCAGCAGCGCGGTCACCGCCATGATGAAGCCAGGCGTACAGAAGCCGCATTGCAGACCGCCGTGACGCACGAAGGCCTCCTGGATGCGCGACAGACCGTCCGCCGGAGTTACCCCCTCGATGGTCGTGACCTCGCGGCGATCCACGTCCACCGCCAGTGTCGTGCAACTCGAAATCGGCGCGCCGTCGAGCAGCACGGTGCAGGCGCCGCAGACCTCCATGTCGCAGGACCGCTTCGTGCCCTTGAGGCCGATGCGATCCCTGATCAGATCGACCAGCAGCGTGTGGGTCGGCACCTCGATCGCGATGGCCTCGCCATTCAGCGAGAAGGAAATGGGGAGATGATGTGTCATCCGGCCTAGCTCCTGCCGCCACCAAGCGCGTCGTCCAGATTTCTCTGTAGCAGGACGCCGGCGAGATGGCGCTTGTAGTCGGCGCCGCCATGCCGATCGGCGTTGACATCGAGCGCATCAAGCGCCGCCGGCAATGCCTCAGCCACCGCGCAACGCGCCTCGACGATGGAACGACCGCGAAGTGCGTCTTCGACGGCCGTCAACGCCTGCGGGCGGAAGCTCAGTGCGCCGACCCGGATCCGGGCGCTTGCGATGATCGTATTGCGCTCGGCCAGCGACCAGGCCATGGCGACATTTACCGACGGCCGTTCGCCATGCTTGAAACGGCGATAGGTGACGGAGCCGCTCGGACGCGGAAATACGATTGTCGTCAGCAGCTCGTTCGGCGCACGCACCGTTTCCAATTCGCCCTGGATGAACTCGTCCGCAGGCACGGATCGGATGCCACCGAGACCCTGCAGCACCAGCCGCGCATCGAGCACCGCCAGCATGGTCGGCGGATCGGCATGCGGCTCTCCGAAGCACAGGTTGCCGCCGATAGTCCCGACGCTGCGGACCCTGATATTGGCCACATCGGCGCAGAGCGCGGACAGCGCCGGCACATGCTCCTGAATGAGTGCATCGCCCGCAATCCGGTTATGCGTGCAGCGCGCGCCGATCTCGATCTCGTCCGCATCGTTCAACATGATGCCATCGAGCCCCGCGATACCCTTGATATCAACGAGCCGTTCCGTATGGATCACGCGCATCTTCATCGCCAACAGCAGCTCGGTGCCGCCGGAATAGAACATGCCCTCGCCGTCCTCACCGACGGCTGCGAGTGCCTCGTCGATCGTCGGCAACCTTGTATATTCGAAGGGAAGCGGCAGCATGATCAAGCAGCGCCCAACATGTCTTTGAGCTTCTTTTCAAACTCTTCGAAATTCTGATCGACTCGTCGCTTGATGACGCCGAAGCCCATGGAGGCGAGGCGTCCCTGCACATCGACCTTCGCTTCCACGGCGAATGTCGAGCCGGCGTCCTGCGGCGTCACCGTCACATCGAGGACCACCGCAAGCCGCGTACCGGTGAACTTGTCGCGCCCCGTGGCGCGGGTGCGTACGTGCGACGGTTCGGTGATGGATTCGACGACGATATCGGCGGGTACTTCGATCTTGAACGGGCCGATTTTCTGTTTGACCGTTGCTTTGTAGGTCGCGAGCCGTTCGATTTCCTCGACATTGTCGCAGCCCGGGATGCAGGACGAAATGCGCGGCACATCTAGCAGCGTGCTCCAAAGCTCCGCAGGTGTCGCCGGGACGACCATCGACATCTTGAATTCCATTAGCTCAATTCCTCTTCTGCAAAGCGCGCCACACTTTTTCCGGCGTCATGGGCAGGTCGGTAATGCGGATCCCATAAGCAGAGAACAGCGCGTTGGCGATCGCCGGCGCGACCGGAAGAATGGCGCCTTCGCCCATTCCCTTGGCGCCGCCCGGCCCGGGACCGTCGCCATTTTCAATCAGGATGGTGTCGAAGGCCGGCGGCACGTCGGAGATCCGCGGGATGAAATAGTCGATTGGATTCGCATTGACCGGCTGGCCGTCCTCGAATTCCAACTGCTCGTAAAGCGCGTGCCCGAATCCCATCACAGCCGCGCCCTCGTCCTGCCCTTCGGCGGCGACGCGGTTGATGACCCGGCCGACATCGGCGGCGCTGGCATAGTGGGGAATGTGGATTTCGCCGGTGTCTTCATCGACGATGATTTCAGCAAGACCCGCCGAAGTCTCCCAAAACAGCGGCGACTCGACCAACGCCCCTTTCTTCGAGCGCGGGGTAATGGCGCCGCGGCCGATGACCTCGCCGGAATCGACGCCCAGCGTGCGGTGGAAAATCTCGTGAAAGGTGAGAACTTCGGCGCCAATCGAGACGCCGCCTTCGACCAGCGACAGGCTCTCCTTCGGCAGTTCCCAGACATCTGCGACCATCTCCAGGATCTGATCGGCTGCATCGAGCGCTGCCTTTTCGACCGACAGGCCGACCACGATAGTCGAGCGACTGGCCCCAGTGCCCCAGTCATAGGGGGCGACCGCCGTATCCGTGCGCAACACCGTGACCGCGGAGGCCGGCTGCTTCAGCGTCTGTGCCGCGATCCGCCCCATGGTCGCATGGGATCCCTGCCCCACTTCGATGGCAGAGGTCGAAACCAGGATCGAGCCGTCAATCTTGAGCCGCACGATCGCGTTGCTGATCGGCGTATTGGCCGGATCCGTCGCCGCCACGGCGAGCCCACGCGACTTCCTGTTGGACGCGTTGGCTTCGGTGCCGAACGACTGGCTCACCCGGCCCATCAGCTCGCTCATATCCATGTCGAGCGCCCGCAGGTCCGGCCGCGTGCGCTGGCCTCGGGATGCCAAATTGATCAACCGGAATTCGCTCGGATCCATGCCGATGGCCGCCGCGACATTGTCCATGTGCGACTCCTTGGCCCATACGGCCTGCGGGCCGCCGATCGAACGAAATGCGGCCCCCGGGATCGTGTTCGTATACACCGCCTGCGCTTCGAGACGCAGATTGGGCATCACATACGGGCCCATGATGCGATTGGCCGACTTGGTTGCGACCGCGGAGCCCGTATCGGAATAGGCGCCACCATCGAGCAGCAGCTTTGCGCTCTTGGCGACAATGCGCCCCTTCGCGTCCACTGCGGTGCGTATCGTTATGTCCGCGCCGAGCCTGCGGCAGGTGAGCATGGACTCCACTTGGGATTGGGCAATGCGAACCGGACGCTGCACCTTCCAGGACGCAGCTGCGACCAGCGGCTCGATTTTGACCGATGCCTTGCCACCGAAGCCGCCGCCGACGAACGGGACGATCACCCGGATGCGCGCAAGCTGCAGGCCGAACAGGCGTGACAATACTTTCTGCACGGCCGTCGGCGTTTGTGCGCCAGCCCAGATGGTCAGGGAATCGCCCTTGAAGTCGGCGATCACGGTGTGCGGCTCCAATGCGAAATGCGAGATGCCGGGAAAGGTGAAGTGATCCTCGTGGATATAGGCGGCGGTGGCCTCGGCCGCGTCGACGTCACCGACTTCGTTCCGATAGGTGTGAAAGACGTTGCTGCCCTGGGTCGGGCGCGCGCCGCCCTTGAAATAGAAGTCCTGAAGATTTTCGTGATGCGCGTGGATCAGCGGTGCGCCGTCGGCCATCGCCTCCCGGATCGTCGTCGCCCGCGGCAGCTCTTCATATTCGACATCGACCAGTTCCGCGGCGTTTTCCGCGATCTCGACCGTGTCGGCGATCACCACGGCGATGGGTTCCCCGACATGACGAACGCGGTCGATCGCAATGATCGGCCGATCCTTGAGAACCAGACCCCACAGACCGAATTGCGCGACATCGGCACCGGTCAGCACATCGACAACGCCGTCGGACGCCAGTGCTGCGCTCGTATCGATCGACACGATACGGGCATGGACCGCCGGCGACCGGACCACGAAGCCGTGCAGCATGCCCGGCACCGTCAGGTCGGTGATGTACTCCGCCCGCCCGGTGACCTTCTCGATGAGGTCGGGCCGCACGGAGCTCATATTGTCAATCGTCTTCGACATTCAACAATCCACGGGAACTTCGCTGCTATTCCGAGCCGCGCGGTGCCGCGACACAGTTTGAAAAACGCTGCGACAAGCGCTAAAGCATTTATTGCTCGTATGCAAGTGCTGCGCTCGTGCACGACTGGACCCATTATAGGCTGGCCGGGAGCTTTGACCCTCCCTGCGTGCAGACGGCCATTTCCCATGAAGCCAAAGACAGGAAATTGCAGAGACCACCGTGGATTTCGGCGGCCGGGATCGGTAAACAGGCAAGCAGCCTTAACGGCTTTCGCGCCGTATCATGGCTTGCAATTGATGCCAGATCAGACCCGGGGGAATGTTTGTCGCCTAAGACGAAGCCACGCTCGACCGACAAAGCGAAAGATGCCGCGCTCTCATATACGCTTGATGAGGCGCCCGGCTTTCTGCTGCGGGTCGCCTTGCGGACCCACACGGCTTTTTTTACCGCAAAGATGATCGAAGGCTTGACGGCGCCTCAGTTCTCGACGCTAGCGAAACTGCGCGAGGTGGGTCCCTGCTCCCAGAACCATCTCGGTCGGCTCATTCATTATGATTCGGCGACGATCACTGGCGTAATTACACGCCTCAAGTCGCGTGGCCTGATCACGAGCTACAAGGATCCGTTGGATCCAAGACGGAGAGAAATCGACCTGACCGAAAAGGGGCGACGAATAGCCGACGCCGCGATAGAGACCATCGGGGAGATTTCTAACGAGACATTTTCGCCCCTGAGCCAGCAGGAGTTTCGAACGCTGACTGAGATCTTGAAAAAAGTAATTCGCCGATGATAAACAACTGACACTCAGGCACTTCCCGGGACGAAAAGTTTCGCAGACGGACTGATGATGTCGAACCATGCCTCGGCAAATATAACCGCATAGTCCGGGTATGTTGAGGCCATTCTGGCAGCCCGGTCGTCAATCCCGTCCGGAGGCCAGTTAGATAGTCTCTGCCGAAATCGTCTGCCGTAGAGCGCACGATCCAAACAGAAGTGATTTAGCTGTTCAACATTTGGCCGTTGTCCCGGCTGAGCGAACTCAAGATTTTTATTTTGAATAACGCGAGATCGTGTTTCAGCTTCGGTTGATCGTTGGCACTTATGCGCCCGTTTTGCACCGCCAGCGGCATGACTTTGAGCAAACGCGCTAGACCGTGTTCTAAGAACGCTTCTCTGACCGGCAAATCTCTCGAGATCGAGAGGCATCGATTGAAAAGAAGGATTTTCGCGGATAGCTGCGGCTGCTTCGCCAAAGTAAAATCGCGACAAGCGGCTGCGAACTCCTCCTCCTGGACGTTCAATGAGATTCCTAGATAGGTGTGATCGCCGGCCACGTCATAGTCATCCTCTGGATCAGCTTAAACACTTCCGTTCACCGACGATCTTTTCAACGACTTTCGAGAGCTAGGCAGTGTATCGGTGCAGACGCCTTCGTAGATTTCAGCCGCCATACCGATGGTTTCGCCGAGAGTCGGATGCGGATGGATAGTCTTCCCGATATCGATCGCATCGGCGCCCATCTCAATGGCGAGGCAGATTTCCCCAATCATGTCGCCGGCATGCGGTCCGACGATCACGCCGCCGATAATGCGATGCGTTTCCTCATCGAAGATTAGTTTTGTCATGCCATAGGCGGCGCCTGACGCGATTGCTCGCCCCGATGCCGCCCACGGAAATTTCGCGCTCTTGCTGCGCCGGCCCAACGGTGCGACGCCAGCTGCACCTTCCATCTCTCCGACCCAGGCAATCTCGGGATCAGTATAGGCAACGTTCGGCACTAACTTGGCGTCGAAGAAGCTCTTGTGGCCGGCCGCAGCTTCCGCCGCCACGTGGCCTTCGTGCACGGCCTTATGCGCCAGCATGGGACCGCCAGCGACATCGCCGATGGCAAAGATGTGCGGCACGTTGGTGCGCATCTGCGCATCGACGGTCACGAAACCTCTGGCATCGCAGGCAATGCCAATGGTTTCGAGCCCGAGATCCGCACTGTTCGGCAGCCGGCCGGCCGACTGCAGGACCAGATCATAGGACCGGCTCGTGTCCTTCGCGCCGACGATCTGAACCGCTATGCCGTCAGGGCCCGCTTTGGCACTGGTGACGCTGGCGTTGAGATCGATAGCACCGAAGCGATGATTGTTGCGGCTTCGCCAGATCTTTATCGCATCGGGGTCAAGGCCAGCGAGCATGTCCGACAGGCGCTCGACCACGTCGATCCTGGCGCCCAGCGCGCTGTAAACCGTGGCCATCTCCAAGCCGATGATGCCCGCGCCGACCACCAGCATGCGCTCCGGAATCGCGTCCAATCGCAGCGCGCCGGTGGATGTGACGACGCGCTTGTCGTCCGGAAACACACCGAGCTTCACGGCCGACGAGCCGGTAGCGATGATACAGGAGTCGAATGCCATGCGATGCGTTGCACCCTCGGCCTCGGTGACGGTCAGGCATTGCGCGGATTCAAACTGCGCGACGCCGCGGATCACCGTGACATTCCGAGCGCCGGCCATTTGGCTCAAGCCGTCGGTGAGCTTCTTGACCGTGCCATTCTTGTACGCGCGGAGCGCGTCGAGGTCGATCACCGCTTTGCTGAAACGCACGCCCTTGTCGGAGATCCGCTCCGCTTCCTCCTTCACGGCGGCGATGTGCAGCAGTGCCTTTGATGGAATGCATCCGACATTCAGGCATACGCCGCCGAGAGTCTCGTGCCGTTCGACGATCGCGACCTTGAGGCCGAGATCCGCGGCGCGGTAGGCCGCTGAATAGCCGCCCGGCCCGCCGCCGATCACGACGAGGTCGAACTGCCCGCCGCCGCCCTCGCCGGCCGCTTTGACAGGGGCTCCGATCGGCTCATCGGCTCGCTCCGCATCGGCCGGGACCAGCGTGGCGATCGCCGTGCCCTTCGACACCTTATCGCCGACCTTCAGGAGCACGCTGGCGATCCTGCCTGCCGCAGGCGATGGAATCTCCAGGGTCGCCTTGTCGGACTCTACGGTGATCAGCGCCTGTTCGGCGGCGACGACATCGCCCGCCGCCACAAGTACGTCGACGATCTCGACTTCCTTGAAGTCGCCGATATCAGGGACTTCGATCTTAACGGTGCGTTCCATGATCGACCTCACAACGCATATCGCCGCAGGTCGCTGAGGACCGCGGCGATGAAGCCGAGGAATTGGGCGGCAGCGACGCCATCAACCACGCGGTGATCCCATGACAGGCTGACCGCAAGAATCGAACGCGGCTGGAATTCGGTGCCGTTCCAGACAGCCTCGGTGGCCGATCGTCCGGCGCCGAGAATGGCGACTTCGGGCGCGTTGATGATGGGCGTGAAGCCAGCGCCGCCGACGCCGCCGAGGGAGGAGACGGAAAAGCATCCGCCCTGCATGTCGCTGGCGGGAAGCTGACCCGCGATCGCCTTATCCGCGAGGGCGCGCATCTCCGATGCGATCTCCAGCAGACCTTTCCTGTCGCAGTCCCTGATCACCGGCACGACCAGGCCCTTTGGCGTATCGACGGCGAAGCCGACATGGACGTATTGCTTGAGTACCAGCTCGTCCTGTTCCAGCGAGGCATTGAAGCGCGGATATTTCTTTAATGCCAGCGCCGATGCCTTGATCAGGAAGGAGACCATGGTCAGTTTCGGTGCGCTCTTGTCGCTCTGGCCGTTGACGATCTTGCGGAACGCTTCGGCGTCAGTGACATCCGCTTTGTCGAAATTCGTGACATGAGGGATCACGTTCCAGTTGCGCGACAGGTTTGCGCCGGTCAGCTTCTGGATTCGCGATAGTGGCTGCCGCTCGATCGGACCGAATTTCTCAAAATCCACCTTCGGCCAGTCGAGCAGGCCTTGCCCTGGCGATGTCCCGCGCGGCGCGCTCAGGACACGCATGACGTGATTGGCGACGTCCTCGCGCAGGATCCGGCCCTTAAGCCCGGTAGGCGTCACGCCATTCAATGCCACGCCCAGTTCGCGTGCCAAGGAGCGCACCGACGGCGATGCATGCGCCGCCGATGCGATCGGCTGCCGCTGGGTGTCGCGGCTCTCCACCATCGGTGCGGGCGCGGCCGGCTTAGGCGCAGTCGGTGAATCGGGCTGCGCGGGGGCCGACAGTGTCTCAATGGGCTTCACCTGAGAGGTCGAGGCGGAGCCCCCCGCACCTTCCAGGATCATCAGCACCGCGCCCTGGGACACCCGGCTGCCGACCTCGATCATCAACTGCTTGATCTTGCCGGCGGCGGGCGACGGCACCTCCATCGTCGCCTTGTCGGATTCGATCGACAGCAAAGGCGTATCGATGGCGATCTGGTCGCCGACCGCCACATTGATCTCGACGATGGGAACGTCCTTGTAGTCACCAATATCCGGCAGGACCACTTCTACTGAATTGCTCATGACGCTGTTCTGACTAATTGATTATCGGGACCATGGCGAAACGACTTCGACGGTTATTTCGTAGCGCTTGATGGCATCAGCCACGCGCTTGCGGTCGATATTGCCTGCGCGTGCCGCGGCGGACAACGCGGCCAGGACAATCTGCTTGCGATCGACCTCGAAGAACGACCTTAGCGCTGCGCGCGTATCGCTGCGTCCGAAACCGTCGGTCCCCAGCACCATGTAGGGTGCCTCGATATACGAGGCGATCAACTGCGGATAGGCGCGCACGTAATCAGACGCTGCCACGACGGGGGTGCCTCCGGATAAACATTTCGATGCATGGCATTCGATCTGATCGGACAACGGATTGAGGCGGTTGTGCCGCTCGACGTCGCGTGCGTCGCGCGCGAGTTCGGAGAAGCTGGTGGCTGACCACACCTCAGATGCGATCTGCCAATCCTCCTCCAACATTTTGGCCGCGGCCAGAACCTCCGGCAGGATGGCGCCGGATCCGACGAGCCGCACCTGTGGCGATACCGTCTTTGTTGCAACTATCCGGTACAGCCCCTTGATGATGTCATCCTGCACGCCCGCCGGCATCGACGGCTGCGCATAATTCTCGTTCATCACCGTCAGGTAATAGAACTCGTCGCGCCCCTCCTCCAGCATGGACCGCATGCCGTGATCGACGATGGTTGCGACCTCGTAGGAGAAGGCCGGGTCATAGGCGCGGCAATTCGGTATTGTGGCCGCGATCACATGGCTCGAACCGTCCTGATGCTGCAGCCCCTCACCGCCCAGCGTGGTGCGCCCCGCCGTCGCGCCGATCAGGAAGCCGCGCGCACGCTGATCCGCAGCCGCCCAGATGAGATCGCCGATCCGCTGGAACCCGAACATCGAATAGTAGATATAGAACGGCAGAAGCGCGAAATTATGCACGCTGTAGGATGTCGCGGCAGCGGTCCAGGACGAGATCGCCCCAGCCTCGGTGATGCCTTCCTCCAGCAGCTGACCGTCGGTCGCTTCCTTGTAGTACAGCATCGAGCCGGCATCTTCCGGCTCGTAGAGCTGGCCGACCGGCGAATAGATGCCGACTTGGCGAAAGAGATTGGCCATCCCGAATGTCCGCGCTTCGTCAGCAACGATGGGAATGACGCGCGGGCCGAGCGTCTTGTCCTTCAGCAGGTTGGAGAACAGACGCACGATCGCCATGGTGGTGGATGTTTCCTTGCCGTCTCCGCGTAGTGCAAAGTCGCCATAAGACTGCAGTGGCGGCACGGCGAGAGCCTCAGACCGGCGCCGTCGCACGGGCATATAGCCACCAAGCGCCTCGCGGCGGGCGCGCAGATATTGCAGCTCCGCGCTGTCCTCCGCCGGCTTGAAAAACTCCAGATTCTCGACCTGCTGATTGGTGAGGGGCAGACTAAATCGGTCACGGAATGCATAGAGCGCATCAATGTCGAGCTTCTTCGCCTGATGCGAGGTCATGCGAGACTCGCCAGCCCCGCCCATGCCATAGCCCTTCTTCGTCTTGGCGAGAATTACGGTCGGGCGACCTTTAGTATCTTTGGCCGCTGCGAATGCCGCAAAGAGTTTTCGTAAGTCGTGGCCGCCGCGCTTCAAACCATCGATATCGGCATCGGACATATGCGCGACAAGTGCGCGAACCTCGGGGTCTTCGCTGAAGAAATTGGCGAGGTTATAGGCGCCATCTTTGGCTCCGAGCGTCTGATACTTTCCATCGACCGTTTCGGCGAACTTGCGCAACAGAGCATGCTTGCTGTCGCGCGCGAAAATGTCATCCCAGTCCGATCCCCACAAGACCTTGATGACGTTCCAACCGGCGCCTTGGAAGATCGACTCCAACTCCTGGATCACCTGGCCGTTGCCGCGAACCGGCCCATCCAAGCGCTGCAGGTTGCAGTTGACGATGAAAGTGAGATTATCGAGTTTCTCGCGCGCGGCGAGTGCGAGCCCGGCGATCGATTCCGGCTCGTCCATCTCGCCGTCGCCGAACACACCCCATACGTGGCGGCCGCGCGTCTGCACCAGCCCGCGATGTTCGAGATACTTCATGAACCGCGCCTGATAGATGGCGCTGATCGGCCCAAGGCCCATGGAGGCCGTGGGGACCTGCCAGAACTCAGGCATCAGCCAGGGATGCGGATAAGAGGCGAGGCCCGGGCCGCTTAGTTCCTGTCGATAGAGTTTTAGATTCTCGTCCGAAAGCCGCCCTTCGAGATAGGCGCGCGCATAAACCCCCGGAGACGAGTGCGGCTGGAAATAGACCACATCGCCCTCGGATTCGTCGGTCGATGCGCGGAAGAAATGATTGAAGCCGACCTCGAAAATCTCGGCGACCGACGCGTAGCTAGCGACGTGCCCTCCAAGCTCACCATAGGCCTTGTTTGCGCGAACCACCATCGCGAGCGCATTCCAGCGGATGATGGCGGTCAAGCGTGTCTCAAGCGCGACGTCGCCGGGATAGGGCTTCTGCGTCTCCAGCGGAATCGAATTGCGATATGGCGAATAGGGCGGCGCATCGGGCAACACCCCGATCTCCTTCGCACGCCGATCCAGTGCCGCCAGAATATATCGGACACGATCGGCGCCGGCACTTCGGTGGAGCGATCCGAGGGACGCCAGCCAATCGGCGGTCTCTATTTCGTCTTGATCGACAAGCGACGAGGTGACGACTTTGCGCGGCGGATCGATATGAACGGTCATTCGTCGGACTCCTGAAAAGCCCGTATTTGGTAGCATCGAGTACCGTGGCACTTGCTGCTGAATACCGACGCAATCTGGAAGATTGCACGCCTTACGTGGACGCCGGACGCCTCATTCAGCATTCTCTGCTGTTGGCCCATCTGCTGCGCGGAATTGCAGAACCGGTATTTTGCCGCAGATCGGCGCATCTCACGCTGCGCAGTTTTCAGTGACCTCGCGTTGCGGAAACGCTATCGTCGCTTGGCAAGGCCGCGCTAGGGCCAGACAGCGTCGACGAGTCACACAATGCGAATCGCGCCCGATCCCAAATACGATCCCGATTTTGCCCGCATGGATTTGCCCGATCTCCGGATCAATTATGATCCGGTCGATCCGGATCAGTTCGATCGCCCGATCACCTCGTTTTGCCTCGAGACGAGTGAGGACAATGACGATCTCCCGTTGCATTCACATCGAAAGGGCCAGCTGGTCGTCGCATCTCACGGCTCGGTGATGTGCAGAGCACCGGGCGGCTTGTGGATCGTCCCTCCGCAAGGCGCCGTCTGGATACCGGCCGGCATTCTTCACAGTAACTGCGTGGCCGACTTCGGCCGCATCTACACGGTGTTCATCGATCCGCAAGTCAGCATGCTGCCACGGACCTGCTGCACGCTCATGATCACGTCGCTAGTGCGGGAACTGATCCATCGCTTGTCCGTCTTCCCGCCGCTCTACCCATTGGAGGGGCCGACCAGCCGCCTTGGGCGAGTCTTGCTCGACGAGCTTGTTCAGATGTCGACGACGGATGAGATGTATCTGCCGATCTCCGCGGACAGTAGGCTTCAGCATCTCGCAGCGGCCCTACTGCAGAATCCCGGCGACCGCAGCACCATTGGTGAGCTGGCAGCACGATATGCAATGAGCGAGAGCACATTCGCCCGCCTCGTTGTAAAGGAGACGGGAATGACATTCGGGCGCTGGCGCCAGCGGCTGCAGATCCTCATCGCGATGCAGCGCCTCACGGCCGGCAGTTCTGTGCAGACGGTTTCGCTGGATCTCGGCTACGAGACGCCCAGTGCGTTCATTACAATGTTCAAAAAAACTATGGGAAAAAGCCCGCGGCGCTTTCTGGCCGAGCGAGCGCGTCTGATCAATCTTGAAACTCTGCCGTAACCCTCACGCTTCGCAGAACCCGGGCGCGGGCGGGCCCCACGATATTTCCATGGGGCCGCACGAACCGGCTTAGTTATCGCTTGCTATAGGGCGTCAGCGGATATTCGAGCGACGCTTCCGCGATGGCTTTCGGCGCCACCACGCGTGGTCTGCCTTGCAGGCCTTGCAGCATGACCATCGAACAGTTGACGTTCTGTCCGGTCTGATCGAATTTGGTGTTTTCGCCATACATTAGGACCGGCTTCATGTCGGTCGCCTTGAGCGCACTGTGAATGGCTCCCGACTCCGACGACGACGCCCGCTTCACCGCATCGCCTACGATCTGCACGGCCTCGAAGGCGCAGCCCGCATTCGCGTCGAACCAGTCATTGGGATAGTCGGTCGCGAACATCTTCATGATCTTTTCGGAATCGGCCCCCTTCGGATTGAGCCAGAGCGCCGACAAGATCGGACCATTGCCATATTTTCCAAGCGCATCGTGATAGGCCTTGTCGGACACGCCATTGGAATTGGGTGAGAACACCATCTTGGGATCCCATCCCTGCTTGATGCATTCGCGTGCGATCATGATCGCGTCGTTGACGCGGGTGACCGAGATCAACGCGTCAGCTCCCGATGCCTTGGCCTTAGCAACTTCGACGGATAGGTCTTTGGCCTTCTCGTCATAGGCGACATATTGCGCGATCTTGAGCGGAACGTTCACCTCTTTCCACGCCTGGTCAATACTCGCAGCCGTCGATTGTCCCATCGTGTTGTTGAGATGGAGGATGGCTGCGCTGGTCGGCGGATCTTTCAACGTGCCGAGCACAGACTTCAGCTCGACCAGCGACTGCCGCACGATGGTGAGCGAGGTCGGGTAGTAACGGAAGACCTGGGTAAACCCCTGCGAAGTCACCTGTGTCGCGCTGGCAATGTGAACGACCATCGGCACCTTGGCGGCTTCGCATGCCTGGAGCGCCGAGATGGTGGCACCGGAATCCCACGCGCCGATCAGCACGGTGCAGCCCTGCCGAATGAGGCTCTCCGCAGCGATCCGACCATTCTCGGGGCGGCTCTGCGTATCGGCATGAACGATCTCGATGTCGAGCCCGTATTTCTCGCGCGCGAATTTCGCACCGAGGTCAATTCCCCGAACACAGGCCTGGCCTGGAAAGGCGAGCACGCCGCTGCTGGGCATGATCGCCCCGATTTTCACTTTCGCCGTCGCCGCGACAGACGGCCAGGACGTCAGGCCGGCTGCAATCCCCAATCCACTTCCTACGATCGTCCGCCGTGTAATTCCGCCTCGCTTGGTCATATGAATGTCCTGCTTTGAAATGAGAAAGATTTGCCCGACTCGAGGGCGTACTGGGCTTGAATTTTTTCGACACCGACACCTTCATATCATCGACGCCGCCTAGTCTTGGGGGCATCGACGCATCCACGCTTGGCCGGCGTTGACGTCAAAGACCCATTTCCGCCCTGATCAGATTTTCTTCGGTTTCGTCATAGAGGGAATTGATCAGGGACTGATATCGCTCATGCAATTGCTTGCGGCGTTTCTTGCGTGTCGGAGTCATCACTCCGTTCTCTGGTGACAGCTCCTCCGGTAGGATGCGGAAGGCCTTGATTTGCTCAGCGCGCGCCAGCCTTCCGTTCGCCTTGCCAATCTCCGCCTCGATCAAGCGGTTAACGATTTCGGACTTTGCAAGATCTGAGTATTCTACGATCTTAGGATCGCGCAACTTCGCCCAGTCCATAGTCGCGGTCGCATCTACCTCGATCAGTGCGGTGAGATACTTCCGTCCCTCGCCGATCACCGCCGCTTCGGAGATGAACGAGCTATGCCGAATCTCGTTCTCGATCTGAGTCGGACTGATTGATTTTCCGTTCGAGGTGTTGATGATCTCCTTTTTCCGGTCGACCAGCTTGAATACGCCGTCGGGGGACACTTCGACGATATCGCCTGTGTAGAGCCAGCCATCGCGCAGCGCCGACTTGGTCTCGTCAGGCTTATTCCAATAGCCGGCGAAAAGACCCGGCCCGCGCACGATCATCTCCCCGTCCTCCAGCACCGCTGTCTCCCAGGCAGCGTCCGGCAAGGGAACACCTACGTTGCCAGAATGGGGCCACTCGGCCATCTGAACTAGATTGGCGCCGACCAGTTCGGTTTGTCCGTAGCATTCCTTCAGCTGCAGTCCCCATAGCTGCCAAAGCGACATCAGTTCGGACGGCATCGCTGCCGACGACGTGAATGCGACCTTCAGCTCGTCGAAGCCGACCTCCGCGAGAAGCGGCAGGAATACCTGCTCGCGGCAGGTGGAGAAGAGTTTGGAGACAAAAGCATCGAGCGCGCCTCCGGTCTGTCGGTCATCCAGGGCCTTACGCGCGACGGTCATGGCGAGAGGGTATCGCTGAACCCTCGTCTCCGTTGCAGCATGCGCCTTGCTAAGGATCTGAGTCGCGAACCGCTGATAGAAGCGCGGAGGCGCCATGTAATACGTCGGTTTCACTTCCTTGATCGTCTGAGCGAAATCCGCGGTCGTCTCGCCAAAATAGGGAACGACATTGGCAACGAGCGGCAGTACCGTTGCCTGTCCGCGCGCCACAGTATGCGACATCGGCAGGTGCACCACCACGCGATGCTCATCGTTACGCATGCTCGGCCCGAACAAGGTGACGCAATGGGCGCCAGCGAGAATGGAGAGATGGGTTAGCATCGCGCCCTTCGGATTTCCGGTGGTCCCGGATGTGTATCCGATGCTAACCAGATCTGAGGTCTTGGCCGCTGCGCTCTCCTTCTGAAGATATGCTGCGGGTTCGACGTTTTCCGCTCCTACAAAGTC
Source organism: Tardiphaga sp. P9-11 (assembly GCF_008329525.1). Classification (GTDB taxonomy): domain Bacteria; phylum Pseudomonadota; class Alphaproteobacteria; order Rhizobiales; family Xanthobacteraceae; genus Tardiphaga. The sequence continues at coordinate 41,629 of NZ_NPKQ01000014.1, forward strand.
CGCCATGGCTTGGACCGAAGCGCCTGCTTGGCCCTTCCATTCTGGGTCTAGGACAATGATGCGGCAGAACCTTTCAGCTTCGCCGGAGGCCAGCACCACACGCAGCTGCTGCTCACCGCCCACGAATACGAACTTGGCTCCAGAATCGCTGAAGTAATAGGCAACCTCTTCAGGCGAAGAAGTGAAGTAGACTCCGACCATGACGCCACCGGCGCACATGATCGCCATGTCCGCGATCAACCATTCCTGCGACGAATCGCCCATGATCGCGACCCGGTCGCCGCGCTGCAATCCAGCGCGTTGCAGAGCGTTGGCAAGATTGACCACGCGTTGGGCATAGACGCCCCATGTCACGCCCGCCCATGCTCCGTGACGTTTTTGCTGATAGGCAGTCTTGCCGGGCCGCTCCGCAAGCCGCGCAGCGAACAGCTGCGCAACCGTCGAGTCGGCCAGCTGAGCGCCGGAAGTGACCGCAGCGAGATTCATCTCATCGCTCCGCGAATCGCTTACGTTTTTCTGCGAACGCAGCAACTGCTTCAGCCCGCTCAGGCGACGCGAAGGTCAACATCTCGAGAGCCGCCGAGGTGTCGAGCAACAGATGAGTATACTGCTTGATGATCTTGTTGACGCTGTATTTCGTCCACACGATCGACTCTTTCGGGCCGCTGGCAAGCATCTCGGCATATTCGATCGCGACGTCGAGAACGTTCTTGTCCGCAATCACCTCGTTGATCATACCGATAGCCGCTGCTTTCTCGGCCGAGATGAATTCGCCGGTCATCAGGTAATGCTTGGCCCGCACCGGCCCCATAAGAAGTGGCCACATGATGGCGCCGCCATCGCCGGCGACCACACCGGCATTAACGTGCGTATCGGCAAATCGCGCGTTCGGGCTCGCATAGATCACGTCACAGAACAGAGCGAGCGTGGCACCAAGACCCACAGCAACGCCGTTGACGGCCGCCACGATCGGAACTTCCACTTCGAGCATGTTGCGAATGAGATGGCGTCCGCTTCGGGTCGGCGACGGAAGCACGCCTTTATCGAGCGACTTTTGATCGCCTCCCGAGCAAAATCCACGTCCCGCGCCCGTCAGAACGATGGCATTGACGGCCTTGTCGTGGTCCAGCTTGACGAAAACGTCTTCCAGCTCCTCATGCATATCCCAGTTGATCGCATTGAGAATCTCCGGCCGGTTCATCGTTACGATCGCAACGCCGGTGGGACGCTTCTCAACGATGAGATACTTATAGTCGTATTTCGACATCGATCTTTCCTTTCGATTAGTTCTGTGGCCGCATCAGACGGATCTTCCCGAGAATTTCCTCGGTAGGTCGCACCACATTGTTTCGGTCGTTGAAATGCGGAATGACAAAGCGGCCGACCATGTCGATCGCTTCCATGATCTTTTCATGCGGCACCGAGTCCATGTGCAGCAGGATTTCATCGACACCCATGGCCTCGAATTTCTCGAGCTGGCGGATGATCGTGTCGGGGCTGCCGCAAACCGTCGTGGCCGACTCGTTGACCAGATAGTCCCAGTCGTTCGCCGCGCGCTCCATGGAAGGAATGCTTTCGCTCATATACTTGTAGTCATCAGCGATCTTGGCGAGACGCGGATAGGCATCAGTCGAGATTTTCGCATAATGCATGAGCGGTCCGGCGTAATCCGCCTTGGCCTGCTCGTCAGTCCTGCCGATACCGATGAACAGCGGAATGCCGATGCGGGGGCGTTGCAGCGGTCCTTCCTCGTCGCGCTTCCAGTTGGACCGGTAAGTGTCGATCAGCTTCTGCTGGACCTCCCAGCCCTGATAGATGTTACTGCTCATCACAGCGAAGCCCTCGGACGCCGCCCAGACATGGCTGCGCTCGCTGGTCGCGGCGATGCCGATGACCGGATGCGGCTTCTGCAGCGGCTTTGGAACCAGCTGACGCGGCGGAATCTGGTAGTACTTTCCTTCGAAGGTGAAGATGTCCTCGCGCATCGACTTCTTCAGAAGCGCCAGGCCCTCTTCCATCTGTGCCAACGTTTCGTTCGGATCGACGTTGAACGCCCGCATCGCGATAGTTGTATTGGCGCGGCCTCCGTAGAATTCCATGCGGCCATTCGAGAGGATGTCAGTCACCGCAAGGCGCTCGGCAGAACGCAAGGCATGGTTGATGCGCTGGGGCATCAGCGTCACCGCCGCGCGCAACTTGACTCGGGAGGTCACGGCGGCGAGATAGCCGAATACGACCTCGGGCGCAGAGCTCGATATACCGCCCAGGGCGACGTGCTGCTCCGAAAGCGCGACGCAATCGAAGCCAACCTTTTCTGCCAGAAGCACTTCATCCACCAACTCGTGGAGTCTGCGCGAGTAGCTGTGGCCGACCTGGGTTTCCTGCTCAGACCAGAACCCAAACGTTAGTGCCATTTCTAGATCCTTTTAGATTTCGAGATGGCTCAGAGTTTCATAGGCGGAGCGACATTTTCGTTCGAAAGCTGCAGCGTGCCGCAAGTCTTTCCAAATTTTATGCCGTCAGGAGCCGGTTGATCTCTCCTGCTCCTTGAACGTATCGACGAGCAGATCTGCGATCGCGGCGAGACACGCCTCACCAATGTCGCGGCTCGCGCCGATCGGGCTTCCGATGATGCCGTTCTGAGAAATCGACCGAACTCCGTTTTTCCACATCAATTCGAGTTGCACCTGCGTCAGGGCACCAAGATGCCCGGCTTCGAACCGGTCCTGTCTCACGCTGTCCGGGCGGATCGCCATCATCAACGAGGTTTCGGCGATGTCGGCATGTCCGCCGACGGCGAGAGGATCTCCGCCCGCAGCCGCCACTGCATGACGCCAAGTGTCGATCCACAGCGTCGAGTCAGTGAACGCGACAATCTCTACATCCGGCGGCACCGATGCGCGCAGCCGATCGAGCATTCCCTTGATGACGGGAAAGTTACCGATATGACCGGAGAAGATCAGCAGCCGCTTGAAGCCATGCCCAGCAAGACTCGTGCAATAGTCCGTGCAGATCGCCTCGAGCGTTTCCGGGCGAAGCGACAGGGTGCCCGGAAACGGCAAATGATGAGCCGAACAGCCGACCTTGATGGTCGGCGCCACCAAGGTCTTGCCTCGGCTTCGCGCGACGCGCTCGCCCAAGGCGTCGGCATGATCCGCGTCCATGCTGAGCGCCAGATGCGGTCCGTGCTGCTCAATGGCGCCTAGCGGGATCATCACCGCCGTGTACCCCTGCGCCAGCGCAGCGCCGACGTCCTCGAAACTCATCTGCTCCAGATGGATTGCACTGGGATATTCCCGCGCCATCGCTCAGCCTTTGCTGTTCTTGGACAGAAACCGCGCGCGGGCCTCGGCCGAACTTTCTGCGGTGACATAGGCCTCAAGGTCGGCGACGGTCATGTCCTCAAGCGCCCGATCGTCCAACAAAGCTGTGCGGTTGAGCGATCGCTTGATGACATCGAACAGCTTGCGATCCTTCTGCCGCAATGCTCGGCAGACCTCCGTCGCACGCGGCGCCACCTCCTCGGTCCGAACGACTTCGTTGATCGCTCCGATCGCTTTGGCCCGCGTCGCGTCGATGAAGTCGCCCCAATACAGCAACTCTTGGGCCGCCCGCACGCCGAGTTTTTCGACGGCCCGGCGCATGCCCTTGGTCACGGGCAGGAGGCCGTGATTGATTTCGGGGAAGCCGACCTTGCACGCTTCATCGGCAACCACGTGGTCCGCATGCAGCAGGAACTCCAAAGCACCTCCGACCGCATAGCCGCGAACGGCGCAGACAATCGGGCCCGGATAGCTCTCCATCGTCACGAGCAATTGGTGGAAGAGCCGGATGCGCGGCCTTGCGACCTCCAACCCCACCACCTCCTTGATGTCTCCGCCGGCGCTGAAGAAGCGACTGCCGCTTCCGGTCAGCACGATTCCGGGAGGCTGCTCCTCCGCCGCAAAGCACTCGATCGCGTCCAGCAACAGGGCGATGAGCCGGGAATTCAACGCATTAGCCGGAGGCCTGTTCATGGTGATCGTGACCAGGTCACCATCGCGCTCGATCAGAAGGGACGCATCAGAGATCATGAGAAGATCCTCGGCAGGATACGGCAGGAGCTACCGCCGACATGAAGTTGATTGATGCAGCCACGACGCATGCCTGCTCGTGCTGCATAAAGGTCTCGTCAATTCGGCGCGCGCTCACATCCCGAGATAAGCGCGCTGGATATCGGGATTTTCGAGCAGTTCTTTGCTCGATCCGTGAAGCACCACGGACCCGTTCTCCAGAACGTAGCCGCGGCTGCTCAATGCCAGCGATTTCGCAACATTCTGCTCCACCAGAAGAACGGTGATGCCCTGGTCATTGAGCGATTTGACCACCCCGAACATCACGTCGGTGAGCGCCGGTGATAGACCGATCGACGGCTCGTCGAACATCACGACTTCCGGCTTCGACATAATGGCTCTGCCGATCGCCAGCATTTGCTGCTCGCCGCCGGACAGGGTACCGGCCAATTGGCGGCGGCGCTCACGAAGCCGCTCGAACAACTGATAGACGAATTCGAGCGTACCCATCTGGTCGTCTCGTGCCCGCTTCAGCGCGCCGCCGATGAGCAGATTGTCCTCGACGGAAAGCGCGCTGAAGATCTGGCGGCCTTCGGCGACCTGGGCGATGCCCATTTCGCAGATCTCCCAGGGCGGCAGCCGCGTGATATCGACCCCCTTCATCCTCACGGATCCACCCGACGACGGGACGATTCCTGCAATCGAGCGGATAAGGGAAGTCTTGCCGGCGCCATTGGCTCCGACCACGCAGATCAGCTCACCCTTGCTAATCCGGAGCGACACGCCGTTCAGGGCATTGGAACCGTCATAGGCGACGCACAGGTTGTCGATGGCGAGAAGAGCATCGTCAAGCATGGAAACCGGCCCCCAGATAACTTTCGAGCACCCGCGGGTCGGCCACCACGTCCGACGGCTTGCCCTCCGCAATCTTGGCGCCGTGATGCAGCACCACCACCGTCGAGGCTACTTCCATAACGATCCGCATCACATGCTCGACCAGCAAAATCGTCAGCCCACTCTCCGCGAGCTTTTGCAGCACGCCGACCACGCCGGCCGCCTCGGTCGGCCGCAGACCTGCCATCACTTCGTCAAGCAGCAGCAATCTGGGGCGCGTCGACAACGCTTTGGCCATTTCCAGCATTTTGCGATCAGGCAGCGTCAATTGATCGGTGCGCGCATTCGCCTTGCCGGCAAGGCCGACGCTTTCGAGCGACTCGTAGGCCTTGGCCCGCGCCTCCTTGACACTCGTCGTCCAGCTGAAGGCCCCCACCATGGCATTCTCCAGCACCGACATGTCCTTCATTGGCCGGACGATTTGAAACGTCCGCGCTATGCCCATGCGACAGACCGTCTCGGGTGGCGTCCGTTCGATCGAACGCCCCTCAAACAGAACCTGTCCGCGGGTCGGGCTCAGCGCACCGGCAACGAGATTGAAGCATGTGGTCTTGCCCGCGCCATTCGGCCCGATCAGCGCGGTGATGCGGCCCGGCGCCAGCGCGAAGCTAACGTCATTGACGGCAACCAATCCCTGGAAGGATTTGGTCAGGTTTTTCACTTCAAGCAGCGCGGTCATTCTCGACCTCCCGCAGCTTCGATATCCGAACACGCGCCGGCAGTTGGATCGCGCCATAAAGGCGAACCACCGCGGGCCAGATGCCATCAGGCAGAAACCAAACAACAAGGATCAGCACGGCCCCGTACGCGATGCTGTTCAATCCCGGAATGCCGAAACTGTCCCCGAGAGCACCCATGGCATGGTGAAGCGGTATGGCAGCCATCGAACCGACCAGCGGACCGAAGGCCGTGCCCAGTCCGCCCACCACCGGGCCGATGAGCACATCGACGGAGATGCTCATACCCATGATCGAGTCCGGAAAGATCGCCCCCTGCACGAGTCCTAGCACGCCACCGCCGATCGCCGCCATTGCGGCTGAGATCGAAATCACTAAAATCTTGTGACGAAAGGTCTGAACGCCGAGCGCGCGCGCCGCGTCGTCGTCGTCCCTCATCGCGCGCCAGACGTAACCTAGATAGGACCGCGAGATCATTTCCGTTCCCGCCACGCCGATGGCCGCGAGGGTAAGAGCGACGAAGTAATAGAACCGCGTGTCGCCTCGGAGCATGGCGATGTCCATCGAACCCGTCGGGGCCTGAAAGAAAAGGCCCTGCATCCCTCCTACATAGTCCCATCCGCCGAACATGATCCGAGCGAATTCAGCGGCAGCGATCGTAAGCAGCGCGAAGTAGATGCCGCGGACCTCGAAACGGAAGCTGAGCCATGCGAGCACAGCACCGATAAGACCGGCAATGGCCGCTCCCAGGATCAACCCGATCCACGGTGTGATGCCGTATTTGATGTTCAGGATCGCTACGCTATATGCGCCGATCCCGACAAACAGCGCGTGACCGATGGATAACTGCCCGCCGATCCCGAGCATGAGATTCCAGGACTGTCCCATAAACGTAAACAACAGGACGACCGTGAGGAGCGAAATGATGTAGGCATTTGATATACTACCCACCATCGCAAGGATGGCGAAAACCAGAACGCCGGCACCCCATCGCTTCGGATCGCTGGTTTGATCAAACTTCTTTTGCACCGAAAAAACCCCTCGGACGGAGAATTAAAATGATGATCAAGAGCGCGTAAGGGAGTGCCGTCTTCATCGACGGCGTGAACATCAACGCCGCTACCGCTTCGGCCACTCCGATCGTGAGCCCCCCCAAAAGAGCGCCGCCGAAACTGCCGAGACCACCGACAATCACTGTCACGAAGGCCAGAAGAGTAAAGTCGACCGCGAGATAAGGTTGTGCGTCGAACAACGGTGAAATCAGCGCACCAGCGACTCCGGCGCAAGCGGAGCCGATACCAAAGGTCACGGCATACACGCGCGGAATATTGAGGCCGACGACCAACCCGCCCAAGCGGTTATCTGCGGCAGCCCGAAGCGATCGGCCGAATGCAGAATATTTCAGATAGGCGCTGAGAGCAGCGATCAGAACGCCGGCTGTAAGGGCGGCCTGGATCCGCGCCCAATCCAGCGTCAGCGGCCCCACCGCAACGGTCTGGAACGATAGCTGCGAGGCCGTCGGCCGCGGATCAGGACCAAACGAGACCAGCAGTACGCCGCTGAAGAGGAGCGACAGGCCGATGAAGACAATGAATTGATAGTGGTGCGGTCGATTGACGAACCGCTTCACGACCAATGCTTCCAAGAGATATCCAAACAAGAACATAATCACTGCGGCGATCGCAGCGGCCGCGATGATCGGAATGTCCCAGATGCGGACGGTCCAGTATCCGATGTACACCCCGAACACCACCATCTCTCCATGCGCAAAATTCACCACGCGCATGACGCCGAAGATAATGGTGAGGCCAAGCGCCACGAGCCCGTAAACCAGGCCGATAAGTACCCCGCTCGCAAGAACATTGAGCCAAAGCGACAACATCAGCACGCCCCCGCTGGTAGGTAGGTGAAGCAGCTTGCAGCGCGATCGCTTCGTCGATGACGGCGCGCCTCGCACGGCCGACACATCTCCAGACATGCCTGATCGGAAAGCTCACGGCTGGCCTCGATTGGAACGCTGCACTTTCCTGGCATATCAATCGGCTCCATTCTGGTTGTATCCAAATCGGTACTGCGTAGATGCTCGGTTTATTTCGGAAGCGCCTTGGGCGCGGCGAAACATCCATCGACATAGACGAGCGGTTCGCCGCCTTTTCTCGTGGTTTGAGCCACGACCTCGCCGGTGAAGATGGTATGGCTGCCGGAGCTGTGTGCATTCACGACCCGGCAATCGAAGCTACAGATCGCGTCGATCAGACTTGGCGCTCCGGTTTTCAGATCGCACCAAAGGCCGTCCGCGAAGCGGATATCGCCTTTGCTTCCATCCTGACCAGAAAAGGTCAGAGCCAAGCCGAGATGTTCGATGCCCAGAATATTCCAGCAGAACGAGCCGTTGCTTTCTATCGTGTCATGCGCCCCCGCAGAGCGATTGACGCAGACCAGCACACTCGGCGGCTCGGTGGATAAAGAACAGCCCGCGGTCAGTGTCAGGCCGTGCCGATGAGGCATGCGGCCTGTCGTGACAATTGAAACAGCGCCCGGCACGTTGCGCATGGCGACGCGGAACTCAGCAGGATCGAAGGATGACGGATCGGAAGCTGAGGCTGCTGGCGCTTGCATAGGTGATACTCTTAGATTCATGTAAAAGATGCGCCCCGATATCGTCGATGGTGACCGGCGTTGGTATCCGCCGTCTTATCTACTGAGCGTCTGATCTATTTGATCGCCTGGTAGAACTGGATAACGTTGCCGCTCGGGTCGCGCACCTTCACCGCACGGCCGTGGCTGGCCATGTCGCGAATTGCCTCAACTTGAGCACCACCTGCTACGGCGCTCTCTATCGCGGCTTCCAGATTGTCGACATCAAACACCAGAACGGCATCTTGCAGTTGATCCGACACCGATTCAGCTGGGCTGGCGACACAGAAAGCCGCGGGATCGCTCACGAATTGAATCCACTTTCCCGGGTCTGCAAAGCGCACCTTCAGACCCAGGCCTTCGTAGAACGAGGCCAGACGCTCTGGGTCGGCCGCTGTGAGATAAACTTGCTTGAGTTTCACGTTCGAAATCCATTTGATCGATGCCCCCTGCAATGCGCATCGTCGATGGATATTCACCCTGGCCGTCCAGCATTAATGCTTGAACAGCGCGTGTCGCATGTCGTTCATAAGCATTTTATGCTGCCGCGGCGACATGCGGGAAATTCGGGCCTGCGCTTGCCCGGCGCGATGTTACAAACCTTCTTCGTCCGCGCACCGGCGGCGTAGCATCAGGCTGTCTTCAACGCGGCAGAAATCAGGAGACAATAAGGTATCCGAGCCGCGCATTGAGCTTATGGACCAGTTCCTCCGCCGCTTCCGAGATCACGGTACCCGGCGGGAAGATCGCCTCGGCGCCGGCCTTGTAGAGTTCGTCGTAATCCTGCGGGGGGACGACGCCGCCGATGATGATCATGATGTCCTCGCGGCCCTGCTTCTTCAGCGCGGCCTTCAATTCGGGGACTGCGGTGAGGTGGGCGGCGGCCAGCGACGACAGGCCGAGGATGTGCACGTCGTTTTCGACAGCCTGACGCGCGGCCTCATCGGCGGTCGCGAATAGCGGCCCGATATCGACGTCGAAACCGACATCCGCGAAAGCGGACGCGATCACCTTCTGACCGCGGTCGTGGCCGTCCTGGCCGATTTTCGCGACGAGAATGCGCGGGCGGCGGCCCTCGGCGTCCTCGAAGGCGTCGATCAGCGCCTGAACTTTCGCGACGTTGTCATTCATGGTTGACGCCTCGCGCTTGTAGACACCGGTGATGGATTTGATCTCGGCGCGGTGGCGGCCGAACACCTTCTCCATCGCATCGGAGATTTCGCCGACGGTGGCCTTGGCCCGCGCGGCATCGATGGCCAGCGCCAGCAGGTTGCCGTTGCCGTCCTTGGCGCTGCGCGTCAGCGCCGCCAGCGCGGCATCGACGTCGGCCTGGCTGCGCTCGCCACGAAGCCTCTTCAATTTGTCGATCTGCAGCCGGCGCACGGTGGAGTTCTCCACCTTGAGCACGTCGAGCGCTTCTTCATTCTCCGGCTTGTATTTGTTGACACCGATCACCGCCTGGCGGCCGGCGTCGATGCGCGCCTGCGTCTTGGCCGAGGCTTCCTCGATGCGCAGCTTGGGCACGCCGGCCTCGATGGCCTTGGCCATGCCGCCGAGTTCTTCCACTTCCTGGATATGCGCCCAGGCCTTGGTGGCGAGGTCGTGGGTCAGGCGCTCGACGTAATAGGAGCCGCCCCATGGATCGATGATGCGGTTGGTGCCGGTTTCCTGCTGCAGAAAGAGCTGCGTGTTGCGCGCGATGCGCGCGGAGAAGTCGGTCGGCAGCGCCAGTGCCTCGTCGAGCGCATTGGTGTGCAGGGACTGGGTGTGGCCCTGCGTCGCCGCCATCGCCTCGATGGTGGTGCGCATCACGTTGTTGTAGACGTCCTGCGCGGTCAGCGACCAGCCTGAGGTCTGGCAATGAGTGCGCAGCGACAGCGATTTCGGGTCCTTCGGATTGAACTGCGTCAGCAGCTTGGCCCAGAGCAGCCGCGCGGCGCGCATCTTGGCGACTTCCATGAAGAAGTTCATGCCGATCGCCCAGAAGAACGACAGCCGCGGCGCGAAGCGGTCGACATCGATGCCGGCGGCAAGACCCGCGCGCAGATATTCGACGCCGTCGGCGAGCGTGTAAGCGAGTTCGAGATCCTGCGTCGCGCCGGCTTCCTGCATGTGATAGCCGGAGATCGAAATCGAATTGTACTTCGGCATCTTTTGCGAGGTGTAGGCAAAGATGTCCGAGATGATCCGCATCGAGGGCGTCGGCGGATAGATATAGGTGTTGCGCACCATGAACTCTTTCAGAATGTCATTCTGAATGGTGCCTGTGAGCTTCTCCGGTGGCACGCCCTGTTCCTCGGCGGCAGCGACATAAAGCGCGAGGATCGGCAGCACCGCGCCGTTCATGGTCATCGACACGCTCATCTGGTCGAGCGGAATGCCGGCGAACAGCGTGCGCATGTCGTAGATCGAATCGATCGCCACGCCGGCCATGCCGACATCGCCCGACACGCGCGGATGATCTGAGTCATAGCCGCGATGGGTGGCGAGATCGAACGCGACCGAGAGACCCTTCTGGCCGGCGGCGAGATTGCGGCGATAGAAGGCGTTGGAATCCTCCGCGGTGGAGAACCCGGCATATTGCCGGATCGTCCAGGGCTGGTTGACATACATGGTCGGGTAGGGGCCGCGCAGGAACGGCGCGATGCCCGGATAGGTGTCGAGGAAATCGATGCCCTTGACATCGTCCTCGCTGTAGCCCGGCTTCACCAGAATGCCTTCTGGCGTCAGCCACGGTTCGGCTGTGCCGGCAAAGACCGGGGCTGCGGTTGGGGTGAAAGCGATATCGGCGAAATTCGGAATCCTGGTCATGTCCAGCCTTCGTGATTGAAGGGGTGCGTGCCAACGTGATCGATGATATTGGCCGATATCATGTCAACTCACCGAAGGCGTCGGTTAGAACGCCGAGTGCATCCTTGCCGGCAAAGATGAAGTCCTGCACGCCAGCTGCACGCAGCTCGGCCTCAAGATCACCGGGGTTACCGGCGAGATAGATATGGCGAGCACCCGCCGCCTGTAGCGCGTTCGCCGCTGCCGCGGCATGAGCGGGATATTGCTTGTCCGAGGAGCACAGACAAGCGATTGCCAGCCCCGTCGCCTTGAATGCGTTAGCTAAGGCTGCGGGATCGGCGAAGCCCTCGCTATGGACGGCCTCGATGCCCCCGGTTTCGAAGAAGCCCTTGGCGAAGCTCGCGCGTGCGGTGAAATCGGCGGACGTGCCGAGATTGGCGAGAAACACCTGCGGCCGCACACCGTTGCGGGCGAGCAGCTGATCGGATTTGTCGCGCAGCGCCTCGAACGGTTCGGCAAGGCGGATCGGCTCCAGCGGCGGAAACTTGATCTCGTTGTCGTCACGGCGTCTCGCGAAGATCCGCTTGGCCTTCAACACCGCAGCGCGGGTTTCGTGCAGATTGGGGAACTCGCTAGTGCCGGTCAGGACATCGATGCGCTTGCCGACAGCGGCTTGGCGCGCGGCGCCGGTAACTGCGACCTTCGACTGGATCAGATTGGCGCTAAGAGCGGCGAAGGCGCCGCCGGCTTTCTCGATCTCTTGGAACAACGCCCATGCCGCGTCGCAGAATTCGCGTGTCAGTGTTTCGATGCCGCCAGCACCAGCGGCAGGATCGGTGACCTTGGCGAGATTGGCCTCTTCCAGCAGGATCAGCTGCGTGTTGCGCGCGATGCGGCGAGCGCCAGAATCCGGCAGGCCGAGCGCGAGCGTATGAGGCAGCACGCAGACCGAGTTGGCGCCAGCAAGCCCGGCGGAAAATGTCGCCATGGTGGCGCGCAGCATGTTCACCGCGGAATCGCGCTGGGTCATCATGCGCCATGCGGTTTCTGCGGCAATAAAGAGCGGCTTCGGCCTCACCCCACAACCTTCCTCGATACGCGCCCACAACAAGCGCAGAGAGCGAAATTTTGCCATCGTTAGAAACTGGTCGGCATCAGAGGCAAGGCGCGCATAGACCATGCACCGCGCCATCTCCAGCGCAAAGCCGGCTCCGTCGAGCTTGCGCAGATAGGCCAGCATCACCGCCAATGTGTAAGCGAGTTCCTGCACCTCCGAGCCGCCGGCATCATGGATGACGCGGCCATCGGCGACCATGAACGGGCCCCTAAAACCGTCATCGTCGAGCTTCCTCACCACATCGGTGACAGCAGGCGCGATCTCGTCGCAGTCCTGGACGCCCGCGCCCCACACCGCGCAGGCGCCGATCGGATCGAGGCCGAAACGGATGTCGCACTTTTTTGGATCAAAGCCCTGGACCTTGATGGCGTCGGCGAGCCAGGTCGCTGCCATGCGCGATTGCGGGCCGGCATGAAGTTCGAAGCCAACGCCGGCGTCGGGATAGATGCCGTTGAGCAAAGTCGAGATGCTGTCCTGGTTGGCCGGCAGGCCGAAGCCGCGGGCGCCAATGGCACCTTCAAGCACCAATGCGAGACCGGTGGCACCGTTTTCGAGATCGTGCAGCGCCTGCCCGTTCGACGCGGCGGCGTCGGGATGATCGATCCGCTGCATGATCTGCCATGGTGCGGCAGCGGGGCGGCCGGCGATCGATTGCACATCGACCGCACGTTCATAGAGCGGACGGGTGGCAATGCCGTTATAGGTCTTGCCGATCAGCTTCTCGAACGGTGCACCTTTGAGCACGCCATCCACCAGTTTGCGCCACTGGGCAGCGTCGAAGTGGGCCCATTCCGGGCGTATAAATCTATCGTCACGATGGTTCATGCGAATTCAAGAATGAGCGTGTCCACCGCCAATGTGGCGCCGGCAGCGGCGTGGATCTTCTTGACGGTGCCGTCGCGTTCGGCCCGCAGCACGTTCTGCATCTTCATCGCCTCCACAACGGCAAGAGTCTCGCCGATCTTGACGTCTTGACCTTCGGTCACGGCGATCGACACCACGAGGCCCGGCATCGGGCATAGCAGCTTCTTGCCGGTATCAGCCTTGACGCCAACCGGCATCAGGCGCGCGGCCGCCGCTTCGGCCTCGGTGAAGACATTGACCGCGACCTCGTAGCCCTGATGGGCGATGCGGATGCCGGACGCCATCGGGCGCACCTGCATGGCGACGTGATCGCCATCGATGGTGCCATCCCAGACCGGCACGCCGGGCTTCCACGACGACACCACGCGATGCGCGTTGCCGGCTTTGCCGTCCGCGCCGATATAGGCAACCGTGGCCCCGTCACCATCGCGGGCGATGTCGAGCAGTACTTCCTCACGCTCGAGCCAGACGGCGCGGCGACCGGCACGGGTCACCGGACGACCTATCAACTGGCCGGAAATCTGCCGCTTGCGCTCGCCGTAGATGGAGTCGACGGCAGCGGCCACAGCGGCGATGCGACGGGCGACTTCACCCTCCGGCGCCCGCGCGGCAAAACCCTTCGGGAACTCCTCAGCGATGAAGCCTGTGGAGAGATTGCCCTCGCGCCAGCGCGGATGGCTCATCAGCGCCGACAGGAACGGAATGTTATGGCGGATGCCGTCGATATAGAAGGCGTCGAGCGCGTGAGATTGCGCCTCGATGGCGGCGGCGCGCGACGGCGCGTGGGTCACGAGCTTGGCGATCATCGGATCGTAATAGATCGAGATCTCGCCGCCCTCCTGCACGCCGGTGTCGTTGCGCACGGTGATGTTGTCGGACTTGCTCTCGGCCGGCGGGCGATACTTCACTAGACGGCCGATGGACGGCAGGAAGTTGCGGAACGGATCTTCCGCATAGACGCGGGATTCCACCGCCCAGCCGGTCAGCGTGACGTCCTTCTGCGCAAGCTGCAGCTTCTCGCCGGCAGCGACGCGGATCATCTGCTCGACGAGGTCGACGCCGGTGACGAGTTCAGTCACGGGATGTTCGACCTGCAGACGGGTGTTCATTTCGAGGAAGTAGAAGCTCTTGTCCTGACCGGCGACGAATTCCACGGTGCCGGCCGAGTCGTAATTCACGGCCTTGGCGAGAGCCACGGCCTGTTCGCCCATCTTGCGGCGGGTGGTCTCGTCGAGCAGCGGCGACGGCGCTTCCTCGATGACTTTCTGGTTGCGGCGCTGGATCGAACATTCGCGCTCGCCGAGATAGATCACGTTGCCGTGCTTGTCGCCGAGCACCTGGATTTCGATGTGGCGGGGATCGACGATGAACTTCTCGATGAAGACACGGTCGTCGCCGAACGAGGACTTCGCCTCGGCCTTGGCGAGATTGAAACCTTCAGCCACTTCCGAGGTCGAATGCGCGATGCGCATGCCCTTGCCGCCGCCGCCGGCGGAGGCCTTGATCATTACGGGATAGCCGATCTCGTCGGCGATCTTGACCGCGTGCTTCTCGTCCTCGATGACACCGAGATAGCCCGGCACCGTCGAGACGTTGGCCTTGGCCGCAGCCTTCTTGGACTCGATCTTGTCGCCCATCGCGGCGATGGCGCCGGGGTTCGGGCCGATGAAAACGATTCCGGCCGCTTCCAGCGCGCGCGGGAACGCCTCGCGCTCGGACAGGAAGCCGTAGCCGGGATGCACGGCTTCGGCGCCGGTCGCCTTGCAGGCCTCGACGATCTTCTCGATCAGGAGATAGCTCTCGGCCGCGGCAGGCGGCCCAATGAAGACAGCCTCATCGGCCATCTCGACATGGAGCGCATCGCGATCGGCTTCCGAATAGACGGCGACGGTCTTGATACCCATCTTGCGGGCCGACTTGATGACCCGGCAGGCGATCTCGCCGCGATTGGCGATCAGAATTTTTTTGAACACTTTTGGCCTCACAACGGCATATTGTCGTGCTTCTTCATCGGCACTTCCAGATGCTTGTCCTTCAGCATCGCCAGCGCGCGGGCGATGCGCTTGCGGGTGGAGTGCGGCATGATCACGTCGTCGATATAGCCGCGCTCGGCGGCGACGAAGGGTGACAGGAAGCGGTCTTCATATTCCTTGGTGCGCGCGGCAATCTTGTCGGCGTCGCCAATGTCCTGGCGGAAGATGATCTCCACCGCGCCCTTGGCGCCCATCACGGCGATCTGCGCGGTCGGCCAGGCATAGTTCATGTCGGCGCCGATTTCCTTCGAGGCCATCACGTCGAAGGCGCCGCCATAGGCCTTGCGGGTGATCACGGTCACCAAAGGGACGGTGCACTGGCTGTAGGCGAACAGCAGCTTGGCGCCGTGTTTGATGAGGCCACCATATTCCTGCGCGGTGCCCGGCAGGAAACCCGGCACGTCGACGAAGGTCACGATCGGAATGTTGAAGGCGTCGCAGAAGCGTACGAAGCGCGCAGCCTTGCGCGAAGCGTCGCTGTCGAGCACGCCGGCCAGCACCATCGGCTGGTTGGCGACGAAGCCCACCGTCTTGCCGGCGATGCGGCCAAAACCTGTGACGATGTTCTTGGCGAAGGTTTCCGCGATCTCGAAGAAGTCGCCCTCGTCCACGATCTTCAGGATCAGCTCCTTCATGTCATAGGGCTTGTTGGGATTGTCGGGGATCAGCGTGTCGAGCGACAAATCCGTGCGCTCGATGTCGTCGAAGCTCGGCCATTCCGGCACGCCTTCGGTGTTGTTGGCTGGCAGGAAGTCGATCAGCCGGCGCATCTGCAACAGCGTCTCGACGTCATTCTCGAAGGCGCCGTCGGCGATCGAGGATTTCGTCGCATGCACGCTGGCGCCGCCGAGTTCCTCGGCGGTGACCACCTCATTGGTGACGGTCTTCACCACGTCCGGGCCGGTGACGAACATGTAGCTGGTGTTCTTCACCATGAAGATGAAGTCGGTCATGGCCGGCGAGTAGACGTCGCCGCCGGCGCAGGGGCCCATGATGACCGAGATCTGCGGGATCACGCCCGAGGCCTGCACGTTGCGGCGGAATACGTAGGAGTAACCGGCGAGCGCCGCGACGCCCTCCTGGATGCGCGCGCCACCCGCGTCATAGAGACCGATGATCGGCGCCCGCGCCTTCATCGCCATGTCCTGCAGCTTGGTGATCTTGAGCGCGTGGGTCTCGGATAGCGAGCCACCGAACACGGTAAAATCCTTGGCGAAGACGAAGGTCTTGCGGCCGTTGACGGTGCCCCAGCCAGTGACGACGCCGTCGCCGGGAATCCTGGACTTATCCATGCCAAATTCCACGGAGCGGTGTTCGACGAACATGTCGAACTCCTCGAACGACCCCTTGTCGAGCAGCAGCTCAATGCGCTCGCGGGCGGTCAGCTTGCCCTTGCTGTGCTGCGACTCGATGCGCTTCTCGCCGCCGCCCAGTTTGGCGCCTGCCCGACGCGCTGCGAGTGATTCCATGGTCGTCGTCAATCGCCGCTCCACGCTGTTCCGGTTTGCAAGATCTGAGCGTGTCGCACTACTTCAGCGAGAACGTCAGGAACAGAGTTGAACGGGCGCATATGAGCATGTTATGAAATTGCGAATTGCAATTTGCGAATTTGCGAATGGTGGGCAAACTTTTCATCGGCCGAAAGGTCCGCGAGATCCGGGAAAGCCGGCGGCTCAGCCAGTCCGGCTTTGCGGAGCGGCTTGGGATTTCCACGAGCTATCTCAACCAGATCGAAAACAACCAACGGCCGGTCTCCGCCTCGGTCCTGGTTCTGCTGGCGGAGCGTTTTCAGATCGACCTCGACGCATTTTCGCTCAACGACAGCGACAGAATTCTGTCGATGCTCACCGAAGCATTGGCGGATCCGGTCTTTGCCTCCTACAATCCCAGCATTCATGAGCTGAAATTGGTCGCGCAAAATGCGCCCGGTTTCGCGCAGGCTTTGCTCAATTCGCACCGGGCCTATAAGCGAAACAGCGAACAGCTGGCCAGTATCGACGGACAATCCGCAAATGGCGCCGGCGAACCGACCGCTTATGAGGAAATCCGCGACTTCTTCCACCTCGTGGACAATTACGTCCATGATCTCGATATGGCGGCCGAGGCACTTGCCGACCGTCTGGGCATTCCTGATGAGAACGTTACACAGGCCCTGGTCGACCATCTGGCATCCCACCACAATGTTCAAATCCGGCGAGGCGCTCCTCACGAGACCTCGCAGCGGCGCTTCGACCGCGCGTCCCGGACGCTATTTCTGAGCCCCTATCTTCCGGCACCGACCCGCAATTTCCAGATCGCACTCCAGATTGCAGTTCTCGAAGAGGAAGAGCGGATCGGCGAGATCGTCGGCAAAGCCACCTTCCGGTCGGCAGATGCGCGCAATGTCTGTGCGGCCGGCCTTCGCAACTATTTTGCGGGCGCGCTTCTGCTCCCCTATCGCCGGTTCCTGCAAGCCGCCAAGGAGCTCCGGCACGATCTCGAATTGATCGCAATCCGGTTCGACGCCAGCCTAGAGCAGGTGGGCCACCGCCTTTCCACATTGCAGCGCCCGGGCCATAAGGGCGTGCCCGTGTTCTTTGCGCGGGTGGACCGCGCCGGCAACATCACCAAGCGCCATAGCGCCGCCAAATTGCAATTCGCACGCTATGGCGCCGCCTGCCCGCTCTGGAACGCCCACCAGGCCTTCGAGACACCGAGCCAGATCATCAGGCAGCTCGCCGAGACGCCGGACGGCGTCCGCTTCTTATGCGTAGCCACGGAATTATCGAAAGCACGTGGAGGATTCGAAGCCCCGCGTCCACGCTATGCGATCGCCCTTGGATGCGAAATTTCTTATGCGAAGGACTTCGTCTATGCGGATGGGCTCGACCTCACTAACAGGGCCGCGTACGACCCGATCGGCATCTCGTGCCGGATCTGCGAGCGGGTGAGTTGCTCGCAGCGTGCCGTCCCCCCGCTCAAAAGCAAACTGTCAATCGATCCTGATGTCAGGGATATTCTACCGTATCGGATCGTGCACGGTCCCGAGAGCTGATTGATGATCAGCCTATTGGCTCGCCGACACTGCGAAGTTTGCGCACGCGTTCACGCCTAACCGGCAACTATACTGCGCATCGAATATGCAAAAAATGGCTCGAAAATAAGCAATCAGCCAATCGACCGCAATGCACAAAAATGACTTTGACTGTTTTTCGACACAAGTCGGCATTTTGTCGAAATTCCATCGGCGCGCCTGAGGTTACCATTTGTCATTCGGTTGTCACTCGGCCTCGTAACGCGAGCGACCGGTCCGGATTGAAAACTGTTAGTTTTGGGAGACACGCGATGATGACGACCTCTCTCGACAGGATAGACATCAAGATTCTGAACGAACTTCAGCAGAACGCGAGCTTGACCAATGTCGAACTCGCGTCGCGCGTCAATCTTTCACCGTCGCCATGTCTCGCACGCGTCAAGACGCTCGAAAAACTCGGCGTGATCGACCGCCGTATCGCCATTCTCGATCCTGCATTACTTGGCATTGCAGTGACCGCGTTCATCCAGATTAAACTCGAAAAGCAGGTCCAGACCTCGCTGGAAGCGTTTACACGGGTCATCGATCGCCTGGCGCAGGTCATGGAATGTTATCTGATGACGGGCGACAGCGACTACATGCTGCGTGTCATGGTGTCCGACATCGAAGATCTCGAGGATCTCATCGTCAACAAGCTTTCACGTATCCCCGGCGTTTCCAGCATTCGGTCCAATCTCGCGCTCAAACGCATTTCCCACAAGACCGTTCTGCCGCTCGATACCAATCATCCGGTTGTCGTGAAGGTATGCCGCAGCTCATCCCGATCTCTTGAGCGAACGACGAAACCTCGATGCGACGCAACGAGTTCATCGCTATCGGATGCGCCAGTCGGCATCGATGCCCGTTACCCCAGCTATTGCGCGGGAAGGCTATGAAGCGATCGTGACAACCATCTTGGATGGCCTCGATCCATGCTTGAATAGGCGTGTGTGATCTCGCAGGCGCCATATGCGGATCCAGCTGCTTGACCACCGAACTATCGTTCCAACATCGTCGCGGGTGAGATCTTTCAATGGCGGCATCAGTCAACACGGTACTGCGCGCCTTTGCCGAAGGCGAGATCATCGTCGTGACCGACGACGATGACCGCGAGGGCGAGGGCGATCTTGTCGTTGCCGCATCCCTCTGTACGGCCGAAAAGATGGCATTCATCATCCGGCATACATCGGGAATCGTCTGCGCGCCGATTACGGCCGACCACGCGAGGCGTCTGCGCCTTGACCCCATGGTCGTGAACAACGACTCAGCGCATACGACTGCTTTTACCGTATCGGTGGACTACCGGCCGGATGATGGGACGGGTATCTCAGCTGAGGAGCGGGCGTCATGCTGCCGCGCGCTCGCTAATCTTAATGCCGGCGCCAGCGATTTTTCCCGGCCCGGCCACGTCTTTCCGCTGATCGCGAAAGAGGGAGGTGTGCTTATGCGATCGGGCCACACCGAAGCCGCTGTCGATCTGTGCAAACTAGCTAAACTCGAACCGGTCGGCGTGATCAGCGAGCTGATGAATGACGATGGCTCGGTCATGAAGGGAGTGCAGGTCGCGGCATTTGCCGAGAGGCACAGACTGAAACGTGTCACCATCGCTGATCTGATCCGCTTCAGGCAAGCCCGCGAGACGCTGATCGAACGCGTATCGAGCGTCACCGCGGACAGCCCAATCGGCCCGTTGCAGGGCTATTCCTATCGCTCTCCGTTCGATCCCATCCATCATGTCGCTTACGTCTATGGCGATATCGGCGACGGCACCAACGTCCTCACGCGCTTCTACAAGCCGAACATCCTGCGCGACCTATTTTCGGGTCAGGAACAGGCGAAGATGAATGTCGTCCTGCATCGCTTCAAGGATAATGGCAGCGGCGTGCTTGTCTATCTGCGCGATGGCGCAGCGGGCGTCCCCCCGGCGCCGCTGGCGTCGGCCTCATCGCAAGAGGATGATCGCAACAGGCAGTGGCGCGAAATTGGTGTGGGCGCCCAGATCCTGCGCGATCTGAGGATCACGTCCATCCGTCATCTCACCTCCTCAACCCATCACTTCAGGGGATTGTCGGGCTTCGGCATCGAGATCGTCCGGAACGAGTCGCTCTGATTGCACGAATTCGGTTATGGCGAACATCCCGATGACCACGTCAGAGGCTCCAGGCATCCGGCGAGGCCGGCAGCACACCACCAGCCGGGTCCACGCGCGTCTGATCGGCCCCGCGGTCGGAGAAGTAGCGGGCTGGCGACTTTCCGAGCGCCTTCTTAAACATGGTGATGAAAGCGCTCACCGACTCATAACCTAAAGCGCCCGATACGGACTGAACCGTGTCTCCAGCAGACAGTTTCTGGATGGCGACGATGATCTGAAGCTGTTGGCGCCAGCGGCTGAAGGTCATGCCTGTTTCGGTGACCACGAGACGCATCAGCGTCCGCTCGCCGAGCGCCGCTGCTTCCGCCCATTCCGCCACGGTCCGGCGATCGGCGGGATCGTCTATCAAGGCGTCGGCTATGAAGCGTAGTTTTGAATGACGCGTGATTGGCAGATGCAACCTTTCGGTCGGCAGGGCGATCAGTTCGTTCAGGAGCACCGCCGCGATCTGAGCGAGAGGCCCCTGCGGATCGTAAAGCGGCGGTAGCGTCGCCATGCGGAGGATCAGTTCATGCAGCAGCGGCGTGATCGAGAGGGTGCAGCATTCTTGCGGCAGGCCCGCGGCTTCCATGTCCACATAGAGAAAGAGCAGGCTGGCATTTGCGGTGACCCGGTTGCTGTGCGGCATGCCGCCCGGGATCCAGACACCGCAGCGCGGTGGGACCATCCACAGCCCGCTCGGTACCTCGCAGGTCACTCCTCCGCGCTGCGCGAGGACGAGCTGCCCCTTGCGGTGGGTATGAACCGGTAGCTCGTCCTCTTTCTCCTGCGTATCCACCATCCTCGCTACGATTGGACGGTCCAGACTATCAGGGTCGAATAGACGGTAGTGCTGATGAAGCGTCCCGCGCATTGTCATACCTTAGCAATTAATTGGCAGAGTATCGAAATTCACGCGACACAGCAATGCCTATGGTCTGGATGCTTGCTCCACGGAAGCTCAGGACCATGCCAAAATCACTTCTGTCTCGGATTCTCGCCGCCGCACCGCTGGGCCAACTCGACCCCAAATGGGCGCTGTTCTCGGCGAATTCGTTCATCGCGGCGATGCTGGCGATCTATCTCGCCTTTCGCCTCGGCCTGCAGCGTCCCTATTGGGCGATGCTCACCGTCTATCTGACCGCGCAGCCCTTCGTCGGAGCGGTTCGGTCGCGCGCCGCCTATCGCTTTCTCGGAACCTTGCTTGGCGCTTGCGCAGCTCTAGCCCTGGTACCGGTGCTGGTCGATCAGCCGGCACTGTTGTCGGTCGCTGTCACCGCCTTTGCTGGACTGTGCCTTTACATCTCCCTGCAGGACCGCACCCCGCGCAGCTATGTCTTCCTGCTGGCCGGTTACACCGCTACTACCGTCGCCTTTTCCAGCGTGAACGCGCCGGCCATGGTGTTCGATACCGCGCTGTCGCGGGTCGAGGAAATCCTGCTCGGGATCAGCTGCGCGACGCTGGTGCACACGCTGCTGTTCCCGAGCGATGTCACGCGCCCCGTTCTAAAACTGGTGCGCGCCGCCGTCGCCGACGCCTTCGCACTGACGAGCGATGTGCTGTCGGCGCGCGCTAGCAACGTTCCGGATCCGGGTCGTTGGAAACTGGCTGCCGACATCACCCAGCTCGACATCCTGTCGACGCATCTGCGCTACGACACCGCCGCAAGAAAGCCGGAGCCGCGCGCCATCAGCGCCGTTCAGAACCAGCTCGCACTGGTGTTGCCGATGCTGCTGGCGGTCGAGGACAGCCTCGCGGCCATGGGCGAGCTGCGCTCGGCCGAATTAAACGGCCTGCTGGCAGACCTCGCCGACTGGGCACGAGATCCGGATCGATCCTTGGTGGATGCGAAAGACCTGATCGCCAGATGCGAAAGATTCGGAGCAGTCGCGAGCGGCGATACCAAGATTTGGGATCGCCTTCTTGAAGCCAGCACGGTCACCAGACTGTCCACCTTGATCGATGCGCTCGCCTCCGCCAATAGCATTTCCGCAGCTCTGCACGGCACTTCGCCGGCCTCCGCGCGAAAAGACAAAGGCCAATGTCCGCATGCCAAAGCACGCCGGCATCTGCATCGCGATCCCGGTCTCGCCGCCTTGTCGGTCGCTGCTCTCTTTATCGCCGTGGCGGGCTGCTGCGCAGTCTGGATTGCGACGGCGTGGCCGGAAGGCGGTGTCGCCGCACAGATCGCCGCGATCGCCGCGGCGCTTTACAGCAGCCTCGACGACCCCGCCCCGACATTGATCTCGTACGCGCTCTGGACGCTGGCCTGCCTGCCGATCGCCGCCATCTATTTATTCCTGATCTTCCCGGCCATTACGGGCTTTCCAATGCTGGTGTTCTCGCTAGCGCCAACCTTCCTCATCATCGGCTATCTGCAAGCGAATCCCCGCCATTTCATCAAGGCACTGGCGCTGGGCCTCGGCCTGATCAGCGCGCTCGATCTGCAAAATAAATTCAGCGCCGATCTCGCCGTGTTCATCAACGGCAATGCAGCTGCGCTGATCGGGCTCATGGCAGCGTTCCTCGCCATACGCTGGCTGCGTTCGCTATCGGCATCACGTGCAGCGCAGCGTCTGCTGCGCCTTGGCTGGGCCGACCTGGCGAGGCTAGCCGCCGCACGCCGGCCGATGAGCCGCGCGCGATGGGTCGGCATTATGTTCGATCGCTTCGGACTGATCATCCCTCGCCTGGTCGCCTCCGGCACCGACATCGGAGCGGAAGCGCCCCGTTCGCTGGCCGCGCTGCAGATCGGCCTCGACCTGATGGCTCTGAAGCAATCCGCCGTCGAGGACATGCACGGCGACCACGAACTTTCGCAGCTTCTGCCCTTGCTGTCGCGCGCGTTCCGCTGGCTTGCGCGTGGCAATGCGGAACTGAGGCCCGATGATGCGCACGCCCTCCTGACAGCGATCGACAGCGCGCTGAGCGGCGAGATCGACGAGCCGACCATCCACAAAAAGCGACGGCTCGCGCTGGTGGGCCTGCGTCGCACGCTTTTTCCACAGGCCCATGTTCCCTCATCCAGCGAGGTCGTTCGATGAACGAGGAAATCTCCATTGCAGGCGTCTATGTGCCGACTTTCGCTCTGGCCTGTGTTTGTGCGCTTGTCATCTGCTTCGCGACTTCCGCGACGCTTCGCAGACTCGCCGTCATTGATGTCCGGAAATTTGCCTGGCACCCGGCGCTGTTCGACTTCGCCATCTTCGTGATCCTGATCAACATCTCCTACTCCATTCTGGGAAAGCTGCCGTCATGAGGACAATTGGTTCATTTCTTCCACGAATTTTGCTCACCACTTTGGCGATGGGTGTAGCGGTGCCAATCGGCGTCGGCATGTGGGAGCACTATGAGAATGCTCCTTGGACCCGGGACGGCCGCGTTCGCGCCGACATCATCGCCGTGGCGCCCGATGTGTCCGGTCTCGTCGAAGAGGTGCTGATCCAGGACAATCACCTCGTCCGCAAGGGCGACATAATGCTGCGACTGGACACCGAACGTTTCCGCCTTGCCGTCCGGCAGGCGGAGGCCGCCCTGGCGAACCGCGAAGCCGCCGCAGAGAAGGCGGCCAGCGATCATGCACGCTACGAAAAACTGAGCGAAGGCGTCGTGTCGCAGCAACAGCGCGAGACGATCCGCGCGGCGGACTTGCAGGCCAAGGCGACCTATAGTCAGGCCGTCGCCGACCTCGACATCGCGCGCCTCAATCTTAACCGCTCGGAAATCCGCGCGCCCGTGAATGGCCGCGTCACCAATTTTGATTTGCGGCCGGGCGCCTATCTGGCAGCCGGGCGCGGCATCATGGCTTTGATCGACACCGACACTGTGCGCGTCGAAGGCTATTTCGAAGAAACCAAACTGCCCCGCATCCATGTCGACGACGCCGTCGATGTAAGGTTGATGGGCGGAGCGGTCCTGGCCGGGCAGGTCGAAAGTATCGCCGGCGGCATCGAGGACCGGGACAGGAGTTCGGGGGCAAGCCTGCTTGCCAGCGTCAATCCGACCTTCTCATGGGTCAGGCTCGCACAGCGCATTCCGGTCCGGATCCGTATCAAGAGAGAAGATCGCGAAGGTTTGGTCGTCGGAATGACCGCTACGGTACAGGTGAGGGACCAAAGAATGCGGTCAAAGCAGAGCGCGAGCTTTGATATTCGCTCGTTAATCGGCGAACAGCTTTGACCTTCCATCAAAATCAGCGGACAGGCCGCACTCTTAGAAAATACGGCGATGCTATGCTATCCAATGCCCCCATCGCGGCGACCCGTGCAGGCGAAAATCGGCATCCCGAACGGACTCTCGTTCATCGTGAACCCTCTGACGCCCCCGGATCCTGCAGTCGAGCTGACTCGCATGCGCACTAAAGATCACGCAAGCAGTTGACAGCGTAAATTCTGTGACCAGATTAGGCGTACTAGTCCATCCGGACGGCTTATCGTGGTCGGCGCAATACGGCAGCGCGATAAAGTCTAGGGTACTGTGGGGACGTGGCTATATCCCGAGGGCACCGCGAAAGCTCGAAGCCCAGCCACCGGTGAGCCAATGATCACCGTTAAGTAGCGAGCAAACTCTCCTGCGAATGGCGCGACAGGAGGGCCAAGCGATGGCACGCATATGCGGAGACCATTACCTGGTGCGGCGCCCTGCTTTTGCAGGGACTGGTCCAGCTATGCCTTCACGATGGGTATGGGCAAGGACAAGAGAAAAAGGGCAAAGGAAACACACAAAACAGGCTAGAGATTAGATGTTTAGCCGGCATCCCGCCGCCGGATTTCTCGAATGACGAATTCCCCGCCCAAGCCGGCGTTTACATTTCTCAAATGACGATACGCGGATTTGGCGGTGCGATCTCGCGCGGAGTGATCGTCAGCATGCCATCCGGCCCAGCTTCCCAAGCCAAATGGAAGTCAGGCAGTTGATTTGCGGCTGCGAGCTTCCCAAGCTTATGCCGGAACTGCGAAAGGCCGTCGTTGCTGCCTAACTTCGCCCAAAGCCTCGAGGTACCAATTCGCCAAGAAGACTGGTGGCCGAGGTGCTTCCTAGCCACGAGATAGATCGCTCGGCTGACGCCCCGCAATTCGAAGTAGGTTTGCGATACTTTTAGGAGCGTCGATGACCGAGCCCCTTCCACAATCCACGCCGGTAACGTCACTTGCCAGTTTCGGCCAAGCTGTTCCGCGGCCTCGAGCCACGAGAAAGTGACCACCGATCCTGATTTGCCGTCGGACCGGGCGTTCGTCGTCACCTTGGTCGTCTTCAGCCGTGTCACAGCGTCCGCCAAGGACGCATACTGGCTTCCACTGGTCGCAGCTCCAACGGCTCGCAGATATTCGCCAGGCCTGAAGGCGAGCTCCCGGTCAACGCTGTGGTCGGACGTCGCGAGCAAATCGATGATGAACATCATCACATCCGCATCGTAAATCGTCGCCATGCCCTGCGGACCGGGCTCTACTCGCACGAAAATCGATCCATCTTTGGTTTGATATTCGATTGGCGTCTTGCGCCGCGAGAGCGCAAAGAAGGGGTGCTCCATCAGCACCATCATCATGCGCAACCCGTCGTAACGCGCTTGGCCGACGTCGACCCTGCAACCGAGATCTACAGCGCCGGCAGCCTCCTCAACCAAAGCGCGACTCGCAAATTCCTCGTATTCGGCTCGACTGCCGAACGCCTCGCTGATGTCGAAGCCTCTCGGTACATCGTCTGGATCTGAGTGCACAACTAGGCGATTCTTCCTCATGGCGCGTCTCCTTAACGGCGCGCCTTATCGATCTGAAGCATCAGCAACACAAGACAATTAAATTGCGCAAGGGGGGTAGCGATTCAGCCCGCAGGGTCTTGACCATTCCCATCGCTGACGATTGCTATTCACCCGACGCAATGCCTCCGCGCATAGGAGGTGAAACGGGAATGCGGTGCGCACTGTATATGCATGCCGCTCAGACAGACCAAAGGCTGACATGTCCACCATCCAACGACCTCGCACAGCACATCATCCAGACCTCGGACAATTGATTCTACTTCATGGAATTTCGACGCATGCAGTCGAAAGCCTTCTCCAGAGTAGCGCTCTTCGCTCGGTCCTGCACGAGGGCCATCAATACATCGTACGCTCCGAGCTTGAAGCTTACAGCCCGACCGACATTGAGGACCTGATCGACCTTGACGGGGTCGTAGAGATCAATGAGCACACCGCGCCCGACCGCCTGCACGAGGCTGTCCAGATGCAGGCCGATGCTGACGAGTATATTGCACCGTCGCGCTCCCGCCTTGTCCAGCGCGTCGAAGAGTATCTCCAGCGGGATCCGACGACGAATCCGTTCGCACGTCCACTTGGGTGGCCCTCCATCTGGGATGATGCGGTTCACATCGCGGTCAATATGGCCGGCGACCTCGAAGCCTCGCGCATAGCTCAGGCGTATCAAAACATCGCCACGACATCTGGGGGCGGCAACATCGATGCCGAGGCCTTCACCCAATTCCATCGCACGCTGCTGTCACTCGCCGCCCCAGAGCTCGACGATCGTTTCCCCGAAATCTGGCAACCCGGCTACGGCCTGCTTCCCGTGCCATCCGACGTTGCCTCGCGCACCATGGTCCTGGCCGTCCTCCGCCGTCTCGTGGCGCTGTTCTCGGGCTACCGGGGCAATCCCGAGGGCAGTGAAACGCCGAGCCAGCTCATGGGTGATTATCTTGCCCTCGTGCAGACTGGCATGCAGGGCTAGTCCAGTGGTCGCGGCCAACCCTTTTGCGCCGACAGCGGCAGCCTCCACCGTGAACCTGCTCCCTTCGGCGGGTTTAGGCGAGCACGCGCGCGCGCTGGCTCAAGTTGTCAAATGGCACAACTCCAAACCCCGGCGACAAGTCTTCCGGCTGTTTGGCGCGGCGGGTACCGGCAAGACCACCGTTGCTCGTGACATCGCTCGCGCGGTCGGCGGCAACGTCCTGTTTGCAGCCTTCTCCGGCAAGGCCGCATCCGTGTTGCGGGGCAAAGGGTGCGAGGGTGCGACCACCATCCATTCACTGATCTACAGACCGTACACCGACGCGAAGGGCAAGCTCACCTTTATCCTGAACGAGGACAGCCCCATCCGCGGTGCCCGCCTCTTGATCATCGATGAATGCTCGATGGTCGACGCCAAAATGGGACGCGACCTTGAAAGCTTCGGCGTTCCCATCCTCGTGCTCGGCGATAAAGAGCAATTGCCTCCGGTCACGGGTGCAGGTTACTTCACGAACCAACCTGCCGACATCCAGCTGACGCAAATTCATCGCCAAACTGGCGACGATCCGATCATCCAGTTGGCGGGCCTCGCCCGCTCCGGCAAGAACATCCCGAAGGGCGTCCTCGGCGCCACCAAGGTGATCTCGGCAAAGGAGTTAGACCACCAGGAAGTGCTCGACGCCGATCAAATCCTCGCGGGAACTTGGTCGACCGTCACATATCTCAATGACCGCATCCGCGAGATTCTAGGGCGGCCCTACGGCGTGCCCGTGGCCGGTGACAAGCTCGTTTGCCGAAAGAACAACCGCGGAAAGGGTGTGCTCAACGGCGAGATCTGGTTCGTCAAGGAAATCACCGACATCAAGAGTGACAAGGTCTTCATGGTCTTAAGCGCCGAACTCAACGACTGCGAGGTCTCTGTTTGTGTCGATCCGGCCTGCTTCACCGTGAAGTCGAAAGACGATTTGGACGAGCTCAGCAAGCGCGCGAAGGACCGTGACGTTTTCACTTTCGGCAACGTCCTTACAGTGCATCAGGCGCAAGGATCGGAATGGGATCGGGTAGTCTTATTTGATGAGTCGAAGGCCTTCCGACACGATCGATCCAAATGGGTCTACACCGGCATTACGCGCGCGGCTAAGTCGCTGATCATCGCTCAGCCATGATCCAGCTTCCGAAATCTCTCGAACTTGCTGGGGTAGTCGTCGACGCCGAAGGCGGCCCTTTTCGCCTGGCACCGGCTCCCGGCACAGTTGTACGGGTCTTGGCGTCTTCGGGATCTCGCGTCGCGCGCGGAGATGCTGTGTTGGCCATCACTGGCCTCGACTATATCGCCGCGCAGCAGGCACTCATCGATGCGTTCAGGGGTAATTATCCCCGCAAACCAAAATCGTTGGATGATGTGGCGCTGATCCTCGGCGAACTGCGTTCTCAACTTCGAGATCTCAAGTTTTCGCGCGAGCAGATCCAGCGCATCCAGGACGCGGGCACAGTTCTAGACCCTATTCCCGTCCTTACGAACCAGGGCGGTGTCGTTGGACATAGCATGATCGACGGGCAGGCCTTCCACGCTAATGATGCTTTGTTCTGCATGACAAAGGACACGCGTGTCCACGCGTCAATTGAGCAACGCCACATCGCGTTCATCCGGACAAACAAGGCGGTCACGGTCACTTTCGCCGACGGGACGAAGGCGATCGGAACAATTGAAGGCTTCACGGGGACCGCAGATGACCTGAGACGCGATGCATCTATCAAAGTCTCTGATCAACAGAAGGCAATCGGAGAGCCCGTCAGCATCAGCATTACGTTCGAGCACTGGGAGCGGTTCCACCCTAAAGCTACTTCATCGATGTGGCGGTACGACTACGAACCTCGGGGCGCGGAGCGCACTCGGCTTCGGACCCTGCTAGGGGAACCCAATGTGGCACTTCCAGTCAAACGGACAGTCAAGAACGTTGCACCGTCAATGGCGGATGCAAATCCCTTCGCTCCCGGACGCCTTCTGTCTAAACGACCCGAACGTACTCCTCCAAACCCGTTCAACACGCCGCTCATGGCAGTCCCAAAAGCTGCCATCCTGAGGCCGAGCTTGCCGATTGGCACCACCGATTTCGTCAAGTGGACGATCAGCACGGAGCCGGCAAAGGTGCAAGCATTGGCTCCAGAATGGAGGCGCTTAGCACAGGTCGCCACGACCGGCAGAAACGGCGACGTGTGCGCGATGCTCGCTCAATTCGATGGTGTGTTCTGTCCGGCAACCTGGCGGCCGGGAGATGTTATCCGAGCCGGCGCGCAGCTTGGTCACATCGAGATTGGTATCCAAGCCGACGCAGACTCCGGCTCACCGAGCACGTCAGAACAGCAAGCGAACAACGTCTCGCGCATTGAGTCCGTCTATGCCGACCACGATGGTGTGGCGATGAATGAGAGCGGCGAGCAGCGCCACGTAAGGGTTGGTGAGATGCTCGTCGAGCTGCGCACCGTTAACATGTACACCTTCCGAACCGGCCTGCCTGATGCCGAGTTCGCCCAATTGCCACGCGTTGTCACAGCCGCGTTGTATGCGCCCTCTGCGCAAGTGCCCGAATACGTCAATCGATCGGCCCTCATCACCGCGCAGTCTCGGTCGCACGGGAACACAATGTTCGACATTTCCTTCTCGAGCGAGGCTGGCGCTTTCCAAATTAACTGGGGAAAGTATGTGGTCCTCACAGCCGAAACTGATCGCCGCAAAGTTCTCTCTGTTCCAACGGACAGCATTGTTCAGATCAGCCGATCGAGCGAGGTTCTTGTCCATTCCGCAATCGGCAAGTTGACACCAGTGCCCATATCTTGCGGCGCGCGATACGGCGATCAAGTCGAGGTCCTGTCCGGCCTGGAAGAAGGCCACCGGGTTGTTCGTGACCTGAAGCTCCTTTTTCAGGAGTGGCCAAACATTCGAGCCATCATGTCCGGCTTTTGGAGGCCACAGTCCTGAGATCTTCAATGCTCGGATGATCGGACTATATATTGTGAGATCGCTGTACCCGTGACGCGGCGAACATGAGACAAAGCGCTTGACATGAATTAATTTACGCGGAGCCTTCCCTGCCTTCCCTGCCTTCCCTGCCTTCCCTGCCTTCCCTGCCTTCCCTGCCTTCCCTGCCTTCCCTGCCTTCCCTGCCTTCCCTCCTTCCCTCCTTCCCTCCGAGGGCAAGGAAATTCAAAGTTTAATGCAAGCGCACATCGAATAACTCCTTCGGCGCGACTTCCGCGGAGGTGAGTATCTCGGCGATCTACTTCATCAATATCTTCTGCATCGCTCCGAATCCCTCTCGCACGCTCCTGTGCGATCGGAGATTCGTATGTCCTCCTTCCTCACTACCGCGCCCTTACCGCGCGTCCCCCTCGTCCCGCAGTCCATCCTCAAGGACCACGGCGTCGCCTGCATCATCGACTCGCGCTTCCGAGCCGCTGCCCGACTTCTCCAACATTTGTGGCTTCGTGATAACGGCATCCCGACCGGCCACCACATCCGCAAGGACGGGGACGGTGACGTCGTCATCCCGCTTGAGTCCCTTCTCTCGCCCGAGGCCGCACGCGCCGGCCGCAACTTCATCTCCCCTGCCGTCCACACCTTCGTCCGCCGCGAGCTGATCATGCGCGAAGAAGGAGCTTGTTACGACGAAGAGCGCCTCTTCGGGAATGCTTTGTCTTCCATGCCGATGTGCTTCAACATCTTCGCCCCCTTAGCCATGGACCTCGAACTCGCTACGGTAACCTTCCGCTTGTTGCTGCCGAATTTCGTCAAGCAAGTCCACAGTCTGAGATTCGAAACAGCGCCCAGCCGCGAACGCGACAGGACTGATACTCGCTTCTTGATGGATGGAAGCGCTTGGGATCTAGCTATCGAGATTACAGATCTCGAAGGCGACCGCGCTACAGTCTTCGCCGAATGCAAATTTAGTGAGACTATGGACGGCCCACCGGCACGCCCTCGAGAGCGCTATGTGACTGCGGCGCGGGAAGTCGAACTCTACAATGACCCTGACTCCCCCGTCCTTAGTTCAGTCGCTTGCGAACAATTTTTCCGTGAGCACGCTCTAAGCCAGCTCGCCGTCAACGCCGGTCTTACGCCTCGAGCAATGTTCGTCGTCATCGCGCCGCGCCTCAATCGCCGCGTCCAGGCTGCGATCCGGATTTACGCCAACGAGCTCATTCCCGAAGAAGAGCTCGACTACGATCGAGTCCGCTTCCAGGCGATCACCCTCGAGACCGTTATCGACGCCATTCGTCAAGCCGGCGCCGTCGACCTCGCCAAGATGTTATGGGGCCGCTATTGCGACTTCGAACGCATCTTCCACCTCTCAATGACGGAGACCGGCGGCGATCAGTCTTCACGCAGTAATAGCGCAGCTGCCCCGCCTCCTTCATCCCGCAAAAGATCACGACGGGGGAATGATGTGGAGAGCAACCATGCGTGAACTCACACCGCTCACGGTCGAGGATCGGGTTTCCCTCTTAGTTAACGGGCTATCCGGTGAACGCGACCATCGGCCAGTCTGCAAGTTATTTAGTCCCGATGCGAGTGCCACCTGGCTCCTCACGGAGTGCGACATCGACGAGCCTGACCGACTTTTCGGATTGTGCGACCTTGGCCTAGGCGCGCCGGAGTTAGGCTTCGTCAGCCTCCAGGAGATCATGGAAGTACGAGGACGTCTCGGGCTTCCGGTTGAACGCGATCAACACTTCATCGCCGATAAGCCGCTGTCCGAATACGTCGCCGAAGCGCGAGCTGCGGGACGCATTACGGTCTAGCAATCACTTATTCGCGAAATGCCCAAGGGGCGACGGTCCACAACGCCGTCGCCTCAGGGTTCGAAATAAATGCCGCTCTTCCGAAATTTTTATCCCTGCTGCCGCCGTACGCCGAGTGGGACGATATCTGGTTGCCGAATGGGGTCGCGCGACGTTTCGACCAGTGAAGACGCTTAGCGTGTCCCGATTCATTCCAAACGCTGGATAGCGGCATGACACGAATATATTGTATCGGCGACATTCACGGCTCTTACGCCAAGCTAAAGAAGCTGGTCGTCCAATGTATCAATGATGCTGCTGGAAGACCGATGCGGTTCATCTTCCTCGGCGACTACATCGATCGCGGGCCGCAAAGCCGTGAGGCCATTCATTATCTCATTGACCTCCAGCGCGCCCACCCGGATGACGTCATCTGCCTCAAGGGCAATCATGAGGACCTCGCCCTCGCGGCTCACGATGACGACACCTGGACCGACAATTGGCTATCGAATGGCGGCGCAAGCACTCTCGTGAGCTACGGCATCTCCTCCCCGCGCGACCTCCCACCAGCACATATCGACTGGCTCCGGACCCTACCCACATCATATCAGGACGAACATCGGTTCTACGTCCACGCGGGGATCAACCCCGACCGCCCACTTCATGCCCAAGATCAATTCGACCTCCTATGGATCAGGGAGCCCTTCCTCTCATCCAAAGCTCAATACTCGCGCTTCGTCGTCCATGGTCATACACCTCAATTGACCGGCCACCCTGACGTCCAACCCAATCGACTCAACATCGATACCGGCGCCGTCTACGGTGGCCCGCTCACGGCCGCTGTCTTCAACGACGATCACTGCGGTCCCATACATTTACTCACTGCTCGCTGACGGTGAAGCGGCGCACGCACTTTCACGTTCACCTAAGATTCTTCGGCGACTACGGCATTACGCAGCACACCGATTCCGCCGATTTCAACTTCAACGATGTCGCCATCCTTCATCCACAACGGCGGAGACCGCTTGGCTCCGACGCCGCCAGGTGTGCCGGTGACGATCACGTCGCCGGGCTCGAGAGTCATTATTGTGGAGCAATAGTTGATGAGCGCTGGAATCCCGGTGATCAGTAAGTCCGTCGTTGACTTCTGAACGACCTCGCCGTTGAGGCGGGTTTGCAACGACAGCTTCGATGGATCGGGAATCTCATCGACCGTCATCAGCCATGGCCCGAACGATCCGGTCCGCGCGAAAGTCTTCCCTGCGACAAATTGCGACGTGTGGCGCTGCCAATCTCTGATGCTGCCTTCATTGTAGCATGAATATCCGGCAATCGCGGACAGTGCGCGATCTTCCGGAATGCGGCGACCTCCTTTGCCGATCACCACGGCCAGTTCGCCCTCGTAATCGAAATGATCGGATTCGAGCGGCTTCACGATCGGTTGTAGGTGACCCACCTGGCTTTCAGGAAAACGGACGAAGAGCGCCGGATTTTCCGTCACGGTGCGCCCGGTCTCTTCGACATGATCGCGATAGTTGAGACCGATGCAGAGAATCTTTCCAGGGTCCGGGATCACCGGAAGGAACGTGACGTTATCGATTTTCCAGTGTGGCGCAGACTGCTCTACGATACGCTTCGCCTCATCGAGCGCGTCTGCTGCGAGAAGCTGCCGCAGCGACGCAATGCCCCGGTCCTTGAAATGCGGCCCGAGTTCGACAATTCCTTGGTCTTTCACGGCGCCAAAGCGAGCCACGTTGTCAGCCTGGAACGATACGAGTTTCATAATTATTCTTTCTGGAGTTGAAGATAAAATGATCCGGGGCGCTCACGCAGCGCAGGCTTTTCGGTCTTGAGGCGCTTGAAGGTGGAGAGCTTGTTTGAGCAGGTTCGCCGCGTCACTCGGCGTCTCAGCAACAGCGAGTACGTACCGATCAGGCCTGATCAGTGCAGCGTTCATGTTGCCGTGATCCAGCCAAGTCCGCAGCGGACTGTCGTCATCGACTGCTACGAAAGCCACGCCCCGCTGACGGCATTGCCGCCGCAGCACCTCGTCGGCAACATCATCGCCAGCGCGCGCGATCAGGGCAAATCCATATCCGACATGATCATCGAGAAGCCGCCCATCCGACATGCACGGTTGCGGCCCGGGCATCCCGATGGGGCGTACGCCGTCCGGCGCCAGGCCGGGGCCTAGACGGGGCTTGATCGAGCTCATGCGGACTGGCTCGGCGCTGGTCGACGCACCCGGCAATGCGCGCTCCACGGCGCGGGTATTGATCAATCCGCCCAGCCGCACAGCAAGCTCGATATATTCGGTGACATGCGGCGCCCGTTCGCTGGTATAGGAATCGAGCAGCGCATCGTCGGCGCCGCCCCGGATCACCGCGATCAGTTTCCACGCCAGATTGCTGGCATCGCGGATCCCCGCACAAAGCCCCTGACCCAGAAATGGCGGCGTCTGATGGGCGGAATCGCCAGCAATCAGCAACCGGTCTCGTCGCCATTGGCGCGCGACCACCGAATGGAACATGTACACGGCCGCGCGTTCGAGGTCGGCATCCTCGGGCGTGATCCAGCGCGACAGCAATTGCCAGATCTTGGCCGGCTCGATCAGCGCTGCGTTGCTCTCGTCATCGTGCGCCGCGATCTCCCAGCGGCGTCGCTGTCCCACACCGCGCACATAGGTCGCGGGCCGCTCCGGTTCGCAGAACTGGATGCTATGATCGCCGAGATCCGGCCTGTCACGCTTGAGCAGGCAATCGACCACCAGCCAGCGCTCGTGAAAGCCCAGATCGGTGGACGTCGAACCGATTAGACGCCGAACCAGCGAGCGCGCCCCGTCGCAGCCGACCACATAGCGTGCGCGGATCTGTTCCAGCTGGCCCGAGGCAAGATCCTCGAAGCGCAATGTCGCGCCGCCCGCATCCTGATCGATGGCGAACACATCGCGGCGCGTGAGCACCGTCGCCTCGGGCAGCGTCGCAAGCTTGTGGCGCAGCACGCGCTCGAGGTCCGGCTGATGAAAGCGGTAGCTTTCATGCCAGCCCTGCGGCCCGATGTTCGCCGACCGCGACCAGTCGAGCATGCGCCGGCCATCGGCATCGACGAACAGCATGCCAGGCGACAGGCAAGTGGAGGGCAGCACGTCGGCGGCGATGCCAATCGTCTGAAAGACGCGCATCACCTCGTCATCGAAGTGAACCGCGCGCGGCAGAGGATACGGCTCGGCCTCGCGTTCCAGCACGGTAACGGAGAGGCCGGCGCGGCCCAACAGCAGCGCCAGTGTCGCACCGACCGGCCCTAGGCCGACGATTGCCACGTCCACCACCTCGATGGTTTCGTCGCTGATGGACATTCCGCTACTCCGCCCGCACCACGGAGTCGAGCCAAGCGCAGTTGGCCGGATTTGGAACGCGGACGCCGCGACGGGCGGCGTCCAGCCGCATGTCTCGCATACGTTTGCGCTGTTCTTCCGCCATGTAAAGCCGCTCGTGGCCCCACAGGCTCGGACCGTCATGGGTCTCGAAAGGCTCCCAGGTCTTGGGATCGATAACCTGTGCACCCCAACCGTATTCGACGAAGAAATCCGACGGCGAATGTGCATAGAACGACGTCATATGATCGTTGGTGTGGCGTCCCAGCGTATAGGCGATGCGACCTTCGTCCAGTTGGGCGAGATCGTAGCCCTGCCCGACATCGTCGAGGCTCTGCAGTTCGACCATGAAATGGTGGAAGCTCTGCTTTCCGGAACCGACCATCGCAAAGGAGTGATGGCGGCCGTTGATGTGGAAGAAATATAGCGGATAGGGCTTCAGTCCATAGTCAGTTACGCTGAAGCCGAGCACATCGCGATAGAACACCATCGCCTGCTCGATATTGTCGACATTCAGGACCACGTGCCCCATGCCTAGCGGTCCCGTCTTGAACCCGGAAATCGGCCGGCCGGGGCTGAACGGGTCGCTCGCGATCTCCGGCGTGTGAAATATCTCGACGCGGTGCCCGTTGGGATCGGTGAAGACGATGACGTCGCCGACGCGGCGTTCGTCAGCCAGCGCCCGCGTGCCACGCTTGACCCGGACGCCATGTGCATCCAGCCGCGCGGCCATTGCTTCCAGGTCGTCGTGATGATCGACCTCCCAGCCCATGAAGCCGAGCCCTTCGTTGTCCGCTCCGGTCACCACAAGTCGCTGCTTGCGATCGTCCATCCTGAACGTTCGCACCGCTCCGCCCCGATCGACCGGCTGCATGCCCAGAAGATTGGTGGCAAAGTCGCTCCAGTCCTCGAGTTTGGTGGACTGGATGCCGATATAGCCGAGGGATTTGAGAGCCATTGCATATCTCCTGTCGGAAATGCGGTCATTACTGATACTGACGCTCGATGCCCCGGGCATCGATAACCTTGTTCATCGTCTTAACGGGCCGCGCCAGCTCATAGCGTAATGCCCTCCTCCGCGAACACGCGCCGCGCTGCATCGCTCGATTTCAATCTGGCGTAGCGTTCGGCGCCGGCCGCAGGGACCTCGAGCTTCGCGCGGTCGATGGCCCAGAACAGCACGTAGAACAGGGCAGCATCCGCGAAGGTCGCCTCGCCGTGCAAAGCGCCGCCTTGTTTCAAATCGCGCTCGACAACGGCGAGCCCGGCGGCCACCACGTAGCGCCCCTCACGCTGGATGGCATCGTGCGTGGCTGGATCCTCGCAAAATTTTGCCGGACGAAAGATGCGCGAGAAGCCCTGCATATGCAGAGTCGAGACAAGGTAATCGGTCAGTTCGGCCGCCCGCAATGCACGCTCGGAGTCCGACGGCACCAAGCCGGTGTCCGGCGCCGACGCAGCGATGTGTTGCGCGATCACTGGGAATTCCGTCAGCACCGATCCGTCGTCACGCTGCAGCGTGGGCACCTTGGCTTTCGGGTTGATGGCCAGATACCAGGGCTGGCGGTTCTCGCCCGTCTTGATGTCGATCTTCTGCCGGTCGTAGGGGTGTCCGATGGTCTCGAGCAGATAGTGGATGCCAATCGAACACGCGCCGGGTGCGTAGAATAGTTTCATGCTTATCCTCTAATGGAGAGTTTGATCGGCGTTGTCGGGACGCCAGGCCAAGGCACGGCGCTGGAAGAGGCGCAGCACGGCGTC
Source organism: Tardiphaga sp. P9-11 (assembly GCF_008329525.1). Lineage (GTDB taxonomy): Bacteria > Pseudomonadota > Alphaproteobacteria > Rhizobiales > Xanthobacteraceae > Tardiphaga. The sequence continues at coordinate 78,511 of NZ_NPKQ01000014.1, forward strand.
GGCGAGCAGCACAAGCGCCGCGGTGATGACCATGCCGGCATAGACACCGGTAATATCGGCCAGGTTGTAGGAGTGGTGAATGTAGTAACCGATGCCATTTTCGGCCGAGAGGAATTCACCGACCAGCGCCGCGTTGATCGCCCACGGCAGCGCCGCCCGCAGCGCCGCCCAGACGAAGGGCTGGGACGAATTCCACAAAACCTCGCGAGCGATCTCGAGCTTGCCAGCGCCGAAAATCGCGACCGTCCGGATCAGGTTAGGTCCGACCGACCGAATGCCGACAAAGGTGGCGACGAAGACAAGGAAGAACGTCATCAGAGCCACAAGCACGATCTTCGACGTCAGGCCGATCCCGAACCACATGATCAGGATCGGACTTAGCGCCAGTTTCGGAATCCCGACCGTTGTCTTGGCAAACGGCTCGATGACGGCCGACAGCCTCGGCGACATTTGCACGACAAACGGAAGCACTACCCCGAGGCCTGCGCCGATCAGAAGTCCGCCGATGGCTTCCAGCGTCGTTGCCCAGACCATCGAGACGATCTCGCCGGTCCGAACCAGATCCATCACACGTAGTAGGGTTGGCAACGGGCCGGCAATCAAATCCGGAACCCAGCGGGCGAATGCTTCCCACATCAACAGCAAGCCGATTGCAACGCCGCCGCGGGCCAGCGCGAGCCAGGGCATAACGGAGCGACGCAGCTGGGGCTCCGCGATCTCGGGAACGATGTGGCTGATGGACTGGCTCATCAGACCTCCGCCCGGATGCGGCTGAAGATGCCAGGATAATTCGGTTCGGTGACGAGGCTATCGACCGAGCGCGGGCGGGAGATGTCGATCAGATGTTCGCCGCGAATGCAGGCCGGCGACTTCGTCAGCGTCAGCGTCCGATCGCCTAGCGCGATGGCCTCGGTAATGTCGTGCGTCACGAACAGAATGGTCTTACGACCGAGTTCCCACAGCCGGACCAGATCCTCCTGAATGTGCAGACGCGACTCCGCATCGAGTGCCCCGAATGGTTCGTCCATCAGGATCACAGGCGGATCATAGGCCAGCGTGCGGATGATCGACGCGCGTTTGCGCATGCCGCCCGACAATTCGTGCGGATAGTGGTTCTCAAAACCGTTCAGGCCGACAGCGGCGATCAACTCATCGACCCGCTTGCGAAACGAGGCATCGAGCCGGCCCTGGATCTGCAGCGGGTATTCGACATTGGCGCGCAGCGTGCGCCACGGCAGCAGGTTGTCGTCCTGCATGATGTAGCCGATGCGTCCATTTGCGCCCGCGCTCTGACCCGGCCGCGACGGCGCGCTTATGACCTCACCGTGGAGCCGGATCTCGCCCGCCGAAGGCCTATCGATCTGGGCGAGCAGATTCAGAAGCGTCGACTTTCCCGATCCCGATGGGCCAACCAGCGTGACAAACTCGCCTTCGTGCAGCGCAAATGAGAGCCCCTTGATGATCCAGCGCTCGCTCTGCGTCGCTCTGTCGCTAAAGAACCTGCCAAGATAGCGGGCTTCGAGAACGGGTTCACAAGTCATGTCAGGCCGCCTTCGGAGTGCTGGGGGTCATCTGCGGACGCCATGCCAGTAGCTGCGCTTCTGCAGCGGCCACGGCGATATTGGTCAGCGCCACGATCAGCGTCAGCGCCGCGACGGCGGCCAGCGCGCCGGTGATCTCGAAGTTGCCGGCCGAGGACTGGATCAAGTAGCCGAGGCCGCGGTTTGAGGAGATCAATTCGGCGATCGCCGCACCGCCGATCGAAAGCGGCAGGGCAATCTGGACCGCCTGGAAGACGAACGGCGTCGCCGAGGGCAGCACGATGGTGCGCAGCAATTGCGCTTCGCTGGCGCCGGCGACCTTTGCCATCCGCAGCAGGCGTGGATCGACGGCTCGCACTCCTTCAGAAGTACTGAAGAAAACCAGGAAGAAACTAACGCTCGCGACCAGCGCGACCTTGCTCCAAATACCGATCCCGAACCAGACGATGAAAAGCGGAATGAACGCGATTTTTGGCAGCCCGTAGCCGATCATGATGAAGGGATCGAGCACGGCGGCGAGGAACACGTGCCGCCGCAGCACGAGCGGCAGCAGCAAGCCGGGCACCGCTCCGATTAAGAAGCCGAGCGCCGCCTCGAGCACGGTGTAGCCGACATGACCGAGCAGCACGCCGGATGCGATCCAGACATAGATCTGCTGCACCACCAGGACCGGAGAGCTTATCTGCTCTGGCCCGGCCCAGGCGCTTCCTGCCTGCCAGACCGCAGCCAGTGCAGCCGCAAAGATGATGCGATCCCACATCTCTCAGCTCCAGATGGCGTTAGTTGGCGGATGCCGGCGAGTACAGCTCGCCGGCAGGCGGAACCTTGGCATCCTCCGGGATGATGCCGCTGATCCTGTCGAAGGAGACGACGTTACGATACATGTCGTCGGTCAGTTCGAGGTCGGACCGCGCATATTTCGCGAAGATCTCGAACGACTGCTTCAGCGCGCCGGGCTCCATCTTGTCGAAGGTCTTGCCGAGCGCCGCGAGGCTCGCGGCCGGATCGCTCTTCATCAAGGCGACGGCCTTCTTCAGCGCCGCGACGAAACCACGGCAGATCCCCGCCTGGGCCTGGCAATGATCCGGACGCACCAGAACGACGTTGTAGGGAAACGTCTTCATCTCCGGCAGGTCGACGTCGGGACCCGACACCCACATCACGCCGCCGTCGGCGACCGCCGTCAGGGAGAACGGCGGCGAGAACGCCATCGCGTCGATCGTCCCGCTCTTCATTGCGGCGACCATCGCCTGCGGCTGCAGAGCCGTGATGGTGAAGTCTGTTTCCGGATTCATGCCCGCCTTGCGGGCAAGATAACGCAGGAAGCTGTGCGGCAGACCGTTCACCGCATCGATACCGATGGTCAGTCCCTTGAGCGCCTTGACCTTGTCGAGGGCGCCTGCGGAGGCCATCGACCCGAGTTTGTCGGCGACCCGCTTGCGCACGATGATATCGGTCGTGAAGCGATCCTGGGTATTGGCAATCGCGACAAGCTTCTGGTTGCGCGCGGCTGCCGCGACCTGAATGCCGCCGGAGATCAGCGTAAAATCGGCGCTCTTGCCGAGCACAGCCGGAATGACACCGGGCCCGGCGACATAGATGATCTTGGGGTCGATCCCCTGTTCGCGAAACAGCCCCCGCTCGACGGCGATGTAAGCCGGCGCGAACAGCAGCGACTGCGCCGGCAGCGCCATCGTCACGGCGGTCTGCGCCTTCACGGCGCTGCCGCCCGACGCGAACATCAGACAGGAAACCAGCGCTGCAAACCGCGCTTTCTTTACCGAGTAGCTCATGACGTCCCTCCCCTTGATGTTCAGCTACCTGTCTTTTGCAGATATGCTTCGTGCTCCGGATGTCGTCTCGGCGTCCGACAGAGCGCGACGTCCAATGCTTCATCGACAATGTCGGGCGGCTCCGCGTGCGGGTCTGTAGTCCGAAAGGTCACGTAACCATCGGGCCGAACCAGCACGGCGCCGCCCTGCGCGAGCCCGTACAGCGCACGGAATTGTTCGGACGGATCGTCCAGGTCACCACTTGCGCCGATCGACCAGGCGCCGCCCCGCAACTGCCGAGCGTCGATGGCCTGCATGAATGGAGCGTGCCAGGCCTTGAACTCCGGCGTCGTGAACAACGTGAACCGCCCGTAGCCGATCAGATCGATGGTCGAAACGGGCTGTCCGCCGCGCTCCAGCCAGATGTGCGGCGCGCGATGACCGGGGCGGCCATCCGGCGTGTAGTCAATCACTGAAAATGGCGGTGCCGATGTCCCGTCGCTGACGAAAGCGCCGCTTTGATAGACATGGCCGAAGGTCTGGCCCGGATAATCGAAATGCTCCCGAAGGCTCGGCACGACGTTGCGCATATGCGCCTCCGCCGCGTCGCGGCCATCGCCGTCCAGGTTCCTCGCCATCGCGCTGTCGGCCGTCGCCATTCCGGACAGACCGAGTTCGGCCATCTTCAAGGCATTGGCGACACTTTGCTCGATGTTGATCTTCGCGATCGGCCGCCGCTCGGCATCATAGCTATCGAGCAACGCGCCTGGTGCCCGTTCGCGCAACACCAGCGCCAGTTTCCAGGCGAGATTCTGAACGTCTGCGATCCCTGTATTCATACCTTGCCCGCCCGTCGGCGGGAGCGGATGGGCCGCATCGCCCGCCAGGAAAATCGGTCCCGCATTCATGCGGTCGGCCAGCCGCGCCTGCATCCGCCATGGCATGATCGAGTGAATTTTGATGTCGATGCCGTCGACACCGATTACCTCATGCAGGATGTCGGCGCAGCGATCCGGCGTGAAATCAGCTGCCGTTTCCTTCTGCTCATCGAAAGCGAAATTATAGGTCCAGCGACGGCGCCCATCGAGCGCGATCAGGACCCCACACGTCTGTGCATTATAGATCCACCACAATAGATACGGGCGATCCTCGACCAGCGACCACAAGTCGGCTTCGAAATAGATGCCGATCTGGCGTCCGATCCGGCCGCGCCCGGACATTTCGATGCCGGCCTGCCGGCGAACCAGGCTGCGCGCGCCGTCGGCACCAACCACGAAGGGAACGGCGATTTCGAACGCGCCATCCGGACCGATGCCGACCAGACGCACGCCATCGCCTTCACGCGCAACGCTTTGGATCTCGGTTTCGAAGCGGAGCTCGATATTCGGATCGTTGCGGGCCGCTTGCAGCAGGATCGGCTCGAGGCGATCCTGCGGACAGGATGCGCGCAAGCTCGGACTGGCGGCGCGATGGGCTGCATCGCGGTCAGTTACACCGCGCGTGCGCAGCACCGCCACTGCAGGCTCGGCGAGCCGTCGCAGGAAAGCAACGCCCTGGTTTCGATCGGCCGGAAGGCTTTGCGCCAGAATGGATTCTTCCAGCCCCAAAGAGCGAAAGATCTCCATGCTGCGCGCATTGACGACATGACCACGGGGATGCGTGGACGTCGTCGCATTCTGTTCGTAGACGATCGTCGCTATGCCCTCATGGGACAGCAACAAGGCGCACGTCAGCCCCACAGGACCCGCGCCGATAACCGCAACGTCAGGCATCGCTTCCTCCGGCATGACGCGTTCTAAGCCGCGTCACCTTCATTGACTGACAGTCAATCCTTAGATTGACTAACAGTCAAGCCGTTTCTTATAGGCTTTGCGGTGCATCATCTGCGCCGAGGACGTGCGCTTGCGCCATTACGACGGGAAACAGCTGCAGGGATGCGGTGATCACACCATCGGGCAGCACACGCCGCCCCTGAATCCACTCCAGGACCAGTTCGTCGTAGAATCCAAGCCACGCCCTCGTGGCGACGACAAGCGGCTCCGAAGGCTTTTCGATGTTGAAAAAGCCGAGAACCAAGTGGATGGCATTGCTGCGGGATTTTTCCCAGATCGCTTGAATGGCCGGCGTTCCACCGCCGCGCGAGTGAAACACATAATCCGCACGCCGCTGTTCGACGGCGTTCATGTGACTTACCAGGAAAGCGCGCAGCTTCTCGTTCGGCGTCCTTGGCTGTCGTGTCGCATCGATATGTAGCTGATCGAGGCGATCTGCCGCGATCTTAGAAACCGCTTCGTACAGCTTGGCCTTTGTGCCGAAATAGTGGAAAACAAGTCCGTGCGCTACCCCGGCCAGACGGGCGATCTCTTCAACGGGCACATCTTGAAACGAGGTCTGCGTAAAAAGCCTCGTAGCGGCGTCAATGATCTTCTCTCTGGATTCGGGCCCGCCGGACGTACTCCCCCCTCGCTTCGTTGATTTAGCTGCCCTTACCACACCGACACCCATGGTCTTCGACTGTCACCTACAAGGCGAGAAGTAGATGATGTAACAGAAAAAAACGGCGAAACCAGATCTTAGCCAAGCCCTCTACCCCCGTGCTCAATTTCAGCGATGAACTGCCGTCAGGTCAGAAAGAGCCCGCGGCAGACGCGCTCAGACACAGAGACCACTGAACCGATACTAGCTGCCCCGACGCCTTGCGCTTGCAGAAGCAAAGCGGATTGCACCGAGCATCCTTTCGGAAGCACCCTTCACCGTTTGATTGAGGAACTACCGCATCGATGATGTCGATTGCGCCTTGGTTTTGATGTTGTCTGTAGATGGCCGCTCGCGCCTAATCCCCTTCGGCAGGTTCGCTCCTTTCGACCTCTTTGACGCTGCGACACCACTCAGGCAAGCGAGCCGCGTTGTAGACGGCGTTGCGTTCGGCATGCTCCGTCCAGATGTACTTCGCGGGCCGCTCATTCCGCTCCGCGACGTCGTCGTCCAACCCGCGCACAAATCCATTGTATCCCGTCGAACGAATGAGTCGGTCGGGCCCCACAATGATGCGTCCCTTTTTTGCCGAAGTATCTTTGCTCCAGGCTCCGACGTTGGCCGCCAGGTTCATAAATCTTCGGTCCCAACGCGATGTGGCTGCTGCATCACTCATGCGGCGAGCCTGTCCACCGTCTTGTGGTGGACGCGCAAGCGAGAAGCGATCAGGCACATCGACGGCACGGGTGGGGTCAAAATTGGAAGCCGATTGGGGGGTCAAATGGCTTGCTGATCCACAGTTGATCCCGCCAAGCTGATCGGATGGGCCACCGCCCCCGGCCGTTACGCTTGGCTAACGCGAACAAGCGCGATCCTCGTGGCCGTGCCACTCGTTACCGGCTTTGGTCGGCATTGAGGGCATCGCAGCAAAAGAGAGCCGCTGATCTTGAGACTTTCGGTCGGATATGACGACAATTGCGAACCAAAATTCCCGGAGTCAGAGGCATCGAAGCGCGGCGTATCGGACGATCGGCCACGGCTTTCGCCTCTTAGTCGGTATTAAACGTATAGGCCGCTTGCAGGAAGCCGCCATAGCGCTCGGTGCGGACCGGCAGGGTCTGACAGGGACATGGCGTGCCGAAGAAATTGGTCTTGGCATCCTCCGTGGCCCACATCGCCCAATAGCGCGCGCCTGCACCGACGGAGAATGACGGCGTCACATAATAAGAGAGGATCGTTTCCAGCTGCACGCCCCTGCCTTCGCCGCTCTCCGGCGAGCGGGTATCATATGCGTTGCGCAACACGTGGTCGTCGACGCCCGAAAAGCGAACATAAGGCAGATAGGCCGCATCGCCGGTGAGTTTCAGCCGATCGTTCAGCATGACGACTCCGTTAAGGCCGACTCGCAACGAATGCCACGTATCGTCCTCCGTGATCGCCAGCGTCGATCCAGGGATCGCCGGCACACAAGGTGCCGCGACGGTCGCATTGGCGATCTGCGTGCAGCCATAGGCCGATTTGTTCTCACGATAATAATTGTAGCCGATGAACGGGCCCACATTGACTCCCGGGCCGCGGATAAACGCATAGCCGACATCGACCGTAGCATAGGCGATACTGCCCTGCACGGGGTCCGACACGGTGTTCGAATAGGGAACACCGTAGCCGGGCATCCAGTCCTCGTCGTTCATCTTGCCGCTTAGCAACTTGCCGCCGCCGATGAAGCCCTTGAGGAAGAAATCGGCCAGGCCATCGACACGACCGAACACTTCGCCGGAGACCGCCGGACTCTCATAAGTGAGTCGCGAGTTCAGGATGTTCTGCTGTGCCGGATCGGTGCCTGCACCGAGATCCTTCTGAAAACGACCCGACGAATACCAGACGCGTCCGCCGATCTCGATGTCGCCGCGCATGCTCGGATCTTCAACACTTTGCGAACCGCGCAGATGCATGTTCTCGGCGTCGTCCCACCGCGCATCGGTATCGCCGCCGAACTTCATGTTCAGCCCGACTTTGACAGTCTGGATGTTCTGCGAAACGCTAGTGCTGCCTGGTGGCGTCGTCCCATAGAGCGCAAAAGGCGGAAACGGCTGGAAATAGCTGCCGGGCGTCGCCATGCCGAAGCTGTTGAAACCGGCATAGTCGTATTCCACCTTCACCGACCAAGCTGGCGCTACCGCCCGTTCGATGCCGACGCCTGCGGTCCAGCCCCATTGGCTGTTCTTTGTGCCGGTCGAGAGGTCGATCGGGTTGGTATTGATATCAATCTGCTGATTGAGCCAGGCGACGCCACCTTTGGCGTAGAGCAAGGTGCGCCCGGCCTCGCCAGTCGCCAAGCCAACGCGCCCTGTAACGGTGCCCAGCGCGTTCTGCCGCACGCGGCAATTGGCCGACAGGAAATAGCCGGATGACGCAAGGCACGTATTGGTGCCGTTGGAGCTGACTGCGCTAATATCGGCCTCGACGCCGAGCACCAGATTCCGGCTCGGCTGAAAATTAAAACCTACCTGCGCGCCTCCCAAAGCCGTCGGCGTTCTGACATCGCCGCCATAAACGGCCGGGCCATTGCTATCTGTAAATCTGGATTGCCCCAATCCGCCGCCGATATGGACGCCGAGATAGGGTCCGGCCCATGTCCAAACCGCGAGGGGATAAGGCTGACCGTATTCCGGCAAATCCGCAGCGACCGCCTGGCTTGCGCCAAGCAGCAGAGAAGCGACGACAACAGATACTCTGGTCATGGACCCCACTCGAACACCGCACCAAGATTGCGCGCAGCTTCGGCGAGATTCGTTAAATTTCCCCTTTACGGTCCGCTAACTATGTTTTTTAGCAAGACGTCAACGATGACACACCGGCGACGCGCTTTTACCCGAGCGACAGACAGCAGGTACAAACAGGCTATTGGCCTTTCGGAGCGGGTAGAAGCGCTCGCGGTGGATGGGCTTAGGCTGCGTCGCGCGCGAACTTGCCGGGCGGGCATCCGAGGCGCTTACGAAACGCAGTGCTGAAGGCGCTGGCCGACTCGTAGCCAATCTCTTCTGCGATCCGATCTAGCGTCTTGTTGCCGCGGGCTAGCGCGTCCTTGGCGATCGCCATGCGCCAGCGCATCAGATACTCGATTGGCGCGCATCCCAGCACGTCTCCGAACCGGGACGAGAAGGCAGAGCGCGACATGCCCGCGATGCTCGCGAGTTCTGCCACTGTCCAGCTGGCGCGAACATCGGCATGGATCGCCTGCAACGCGCGGGCGATCGCCGGATCCTGCATCCCGCTCAACAGGCCCGCCGGGACAGCCTCATTGCCAAGGCTGCGCCAGCGAAGCGCCTCGACCAGTAAGGCCTCCAGCATGCGCTGAATGATCAGCTCTTTGCCGGGATAATCGGTAGCGCATTCCTCGGCCAAGAGATCGGTTAATCGTCCGAACCGCGTCGAGCGACCTTCCGATGCCGCGATATGGATACGCTCGGGCAAAAGCGACAGCAGGAGGGGACTGTTCACCCGCTCGAACGCAAAGCTCCCGCCCAACGCCATGAAGTCGGGCGTACCATCCGGGTCGCCATGCCGGACGGCTTCGCCACTCGGCGTGACAGGCCTGCCGGGAATATGGGGTTCGCTCGCCAGCGAGAAGGCGGGCGTGGTCGGCAGCAACAAGAAATCTCCCTCAGCGAGACGCAGCGGCTCCTTGCCATCGAAGGTCAGCCACGCCTCGCCCGAGAGGATGATCGTAAAGCCAGGCGCGTCATGCGCGTCATAATGAACGGCCCAACGCCCGCTTCCCGCGATCGGCTTCGACACCGCGGCGCTGGGGCGCAACAAGGCAATCATATCGCTGAGTGGATCCATATTCCTGGACGATCAATAAACATTTTTGTCCTAATGCTTATAGATAGTATGGATCGTCCCGTCTATCTCCTGATCCTCGAACCAAAGGAGACTGACATGATCAAGACCATCCTCATCACCGGAACCTCGTCGGGTTATGGCAAGGCGATCACCGAGCATTTCCTCGCACAGGGTTGGGACGTGATTGCCACGATGCGGCGGCCCGAGGCGGCCGGCTTTGCTGGCGATACCAGCCGGTTGCGGGTTTTGCCCCTCGACGTCACCGACGAAGCGAGCATCGCGGCGCTGCTTGAGGCCGCTGGCCCCATCGACGTGCTGGTGAATAATGCTGGCATCGGAGCTGTCGGGGCGTTCGAGGTGACGCCGATGTCGCTGGTACGTCAGCTGCTTGAGACCAACACGATCGGGGTGATGGCGATGTGCCAGGCGGTCATCCCGCAGATGCGTGCGCGCCGCTCGGGCATCATCGTCAATGTAACCTCGAACGTCACGCTCGGCGCGTTCCCGCTGGCTGCTGCCTACACTGCTAGCAAACAGGCGATCCAAGGCTTCACCGGCTCGCTTGCCCATGAGCTCGCCTACTTCGATATCGCGGTGAAGTTAGTCGAGCCCGGCTGCGCACCGACCACCAACTTCGGCGCGAACGCCATCATTCCCTTCGGCCAGCTGCTCCCGGGCGAGTACGCCGATTTCGCCAAGCCAATCATGGAAGGCTTTGCCGCGCCCGCTCTAATTACCCGGGAGAGCGATGTGGCGGAAGGCGTCTGGAACGCCGTGCGAGATGCAACCGGTCGGCTTCGGTTCCCTGCGGGGCCTGATGCTGTAGCGCTCGCGGAGACGCGATGACGGCCGTCCTATGCTGCGTCTCTCACCGCCCCCGTTCGATCTTACGCGACCGCGCCGCAGAGCGAACAAATTTACCCAATGAAGTCGTCGAAATGGCCCTCGGCCACGCGACCAGCAACAAGGTGGAAGCTGCCTATCGATGAAAAGCTTTCGTGCGATCTTCCCAGAGCATGAGGGGTATCGGCACGTGAGGGACTTGGAAAGCGCGCCGTAGCTCGATGACTTGCAAGGTAAGAAAGCTGGAGAGCCCCTTATGGGGCTCTCTTCCTCGTTCCGTCGGCCGCAATCCTCACTTCTTCTTGCGCCCTTTTCGAAGGGTCGTAGGAGGCTTTTCACCTTGCTTGGGCGCCAGCAGCAATTCACCTACCGCAACCTCCAAGGCAGCAGCAAGCCGGTCCAGGGTTTCGACAGTTGGGTTTTCAACCCCGCGCTCGATTCGTCCGACGTAAGAGCGATCGACACCAGCGTCCACCGCCAATGCCTCCTGAGACAGGACGCGTTTCACGCGAAGCCGCCTCAAATTCCAAGCTACCAGGGCCGTTGCCTTCATAGGCAGAACAAACGGCTTTGCGGTCCATTAAAACACGCACTATAATGTCCCTATTTTGATAATCGCTTCGGGCTAAGGCGAAAGATCCGCTCCCGACGGATGAATCACCAACTGAGGACGTTGGATCTCAAGAACACAAAGAGAAGCTGGGGCAATAATGAGTGACACGACGACAAGTGACGAAGCATGGTTCTATACATTGGGCGGACAGCGCCAAGGCCCAGTCCCCGCTGGCAAGCTGCGCGAACTCTTGGCGGCGCAGACGATCGATGGCGAGACGCTGATCTGGCAAAAAGGTTTGGCCGAGTGGCAACCGCTGCGCGCCACTGAGATTGGGACCCAGCTCAAGGACACCCCACCCCCCATCGCCGCGAGCCATGTGAACAATGGCTGGGTCTGGGCGCTCGCCTGCGCACCGATTGCATATCTGTTCGCGGATATTGCTATCCTTGGCTACCAAAACAGCCATCCGGCGGACGACCAGTTCTTCCATGTATTTCTAGCACCGCTCATTTGGCTTCCGTTATTCATAAACGCGACGCTATGTCTGGTTGATGCAGAGCAACTCAAGCGCGCCGGCTACAGCTCCGGCTGGATGACGTTATTCGCTCTGCTGTTGGCGCCCGTCTACCTCTTCCTACGTGCGCAACGGTTGCGCCAGACGCCGACCTACGGTTTCGTCTGGATCGCAACATTTATCGTCTCCATCGTGCTGCGAGCCATGTGACATGAATTCGAGCTCTCAGCCTCCTTCTGACGACCTCGCCGTCGTCATCTTCCTAGGCATCAGCTTCCTCATTGCCGGCATCATTTACATTATGCCGAGCATCATCGCGTTCCGGCGGAGCCATCCGAACCGCTGGATCATTCTAGTCATCAACATCGCCTTCGGCGGGACGATCATTGGCTGGGGTATCGCGCTGGTCTGGGCAATGCGGGCAGCTCATCGTGTCGGCTCAACCAGCAACGGCGGAGAATCCGGCCTCAATCTCTTCATCAACGACGTGAAGAAGATCCAAGTCGTCGAACCACCGCCGTTGCCTCAGACGTCGCTCTCACATGAGTTGGAACGCCTCCACGGCCTCCTCGTCCAAGGCGCGATATCCCAGGCGGAATTCGATGGCCTGAAGGCAAAGCTTCTGGGTGCTTCGGCCCTCTGATGAGCGCTCCTCAATCAAAGCTGTGTTGTTCCGGCGAGGCCATCAACTCGAACGGCTGGAGCATAGCTGCCTTCACCCATCGCGGCCTCGTGCGTCCAAACAACGAGGACGCGATCGCCGTCGGCACCGATGTCCTGACTGGCGACATGATCTCCCCCGTCATCATGACAGCCCCGGACGATTGCTGCCTCCTGATGGTCGCAGACGGCATAGGTGGCCACGCGCGTGGCGCGATGGCCAGCCGTGCCGTGCTTGACTATCTGGTTACAGCCGCCCACCGGATCTCCAATCCTTCATCCTGCACGGAGGCGGTCGAGGATGCCAATCAAGATCTCTACGCGATCATGCAGCAGCACGACGCCACACTTGGCATGGGAGCAACGGTGGCCGGAGCATTACTGTCGCCCACAGTGCTGCTCGCCTTCAACGTGGGCGACAGTCGTTGTTACCTACTCACTGCCGACAGGCTGATCCAGCTTAGCCATGACGACGTCGCGGACGAAGCCACCAATCGTTCTGGGCATCGCAGATCGCATGCCATCACCCAGTCGCTCGGCGGCTCTTCGTTTCCCGTAGCGGTTGAGACCCACATCAACGTCGATGTCCCGCTCAAGCTTGGCGAAGCCATTCTGCTTTGCACCGACGGCCTCACCGATCTGGTCTCGGACGACGACATCACCCACGCTCTGACTAGAATGACAGATCCTGGCCTTGCAACTCGACACCTCGCGGCCCTCGCGTTCCGCCACGGGGGTCACGACAACATCTCGATCGTCGTTGCGCGACGCGCCCGAGCCTAGCCACCGTTCTCCGTTCACTTCCGATAATCCTGGAGGGCGGTTTATCCGCCAAATACGCATGATGAAGATTTGCTGTCAATCGGCGTTCAAATTTGACCCCGGATCGGCGTCCAATTTTGACCCCTTTGAGCGTGCTGGTTTGGGGGTAGCGCTCGTCTCGTCGGAGCTGGCCGGGGTTGCGGAGACGAGACGAGCGCGGG
>NZ_NPKQ01000015.1 GCF_008329525.1 Tardiphaga sp. P9-11
CAGCTTACCAGCTTACCAGCTTACCAGCTTACCAGCTTACCAGCATTCTGTGATGCAAGGATCACACAATACCTTGATCCTTTTGCTAACGGGGGATTAACAGTATGACCGCATACTCCTATGCTGGGAATCAAGGATCACAGAACGACGGCATCAAAGTCTCACAGCATGCTGTCATAAAGCGACCTGAAATATGAGTGCGCAACAGCATACCAGCATTCTTGGATTAAATTTAGAAAAGGGGTTAGATATGAAGGTGATAACACTTGTCACCCAGAAGGGGGGAAGCGGAAAGAGTACCCTCTGCGTATCTCTCGCGGTCGCGGCACACGAAGCGGGGCACTCGGTGTGCATTCTGGAAATGGATAGGCAAGCTACGGTGACGCAGTGGGCTAAGCAGCGACACGGCATGGATCCGGAGGTCGCGCAGATCTCGGCGGACAAGCTAGATGGGGCTTTGACCAAGCTGCGCACAGTCGACTGCGAATACGTTTTCCTGGATACGCCTGGCATCGATAGCCCCGGAACCAACCTTGCGATCGCCGCATCAGACCTGTGTTTGGTGCCTTGCCGGCCGACGCCGGCTGACCTTAAAGGCGTGGCACCGACGCTCGGCGCCATCTTCCGCCTCGAGAAAGACTTCGCCTTCGTTCTCAACCAAACCCCGCCGAAGGGCATCCGCATCAAGGAAACCGCGGAAGGCCTCAGCAGTCTTGGTGTCCTGGCGGATGTAAACATCGTCATGCGCAACGATCACCAGGACGCCATGGGCAAAGGGGAGGGGGTCACCGAATTCAATCCTACGGGACCAGCGGCCGAAGAAATTCGCAAGCTCTGGGCCTGGATCGACAACCGAACGAAAGCCATCCCGCATGTCAAAGCAGCCTAGGATGAATCTTAAGGACCTGATCGCGGCCGAGGTCGTCTCGGTGCAGCGTCCTGCTATTGAAGTTGAAGCCGCGCCATCAGAGCCGGAGGTAAACGTCGAGGCCTCGGTTTCTGCGGTAGAGGAGGCTCCGGCCGCCCCTGCGCCGGCGCGGCAGAGGGTCGTTTCACTCGCTCCAAGAAGGCCTGCCCGTAAGCCCACTCCCGTGGTGCGGAAAGGGGAGGGGACGATCCGGGAGCGAGCGCGGCAGCTATCGCTCTACTTGGAAGAACCGGTTTACGATCAGATCCGCGAGATTGCTCACGTAGAGCGCGTCAAGATGCACCAGTTAATCCTCGAAGGCGTCGACCTATTGCTTAAAAAGCGAGGTGCACCTTCGATCCGTGAACTAATGGACATGACTGGATAACAGTATGCTGTGACACCAGCATACTCGATGGACAAAAGAAAAGCCCCGCAAATGCGGGGCTTTTCGTTTGAGTCAGAGGAAGAGCCTGAGTCGCTCCCGATCTGAACCGTCGGGATTCTGAATGATGACCTGGCGCCCACTCTTGTGGGCTTCCAGGAGGGCCGCATAAGCGGTCAGGGCATTACGGAACACTTCCGCAGTGCTGGTGGCGTGCGATGCTTCCACCAGCTCATCGATCTTCCTTTGAAGTCCGTCAGGCACGGTCACGTGAAGTCTTGCCACGGACCGAGAATTCCGGGCTGGCGCCCCACCTGCGGATTCAGACGCATCCGCCGTTTTGGTTGCCATTATCAGCCTTTCTAAACGAGATTTGGCCCCGGAAACACACTGAGTGTGCGAATCCGAATTCGCCAGTTGTTACCAAGCACCGAAATACAGGCATTTTTGTGCCGACGCAACCATTATCGACACACTGAGTGTGCTTTCAGTTGACATATGGCTGAGCCTTCGTATACGGTTTTCAAGCCCGATCAAGGGCGGATTATTTCCTTACCACCCAATTGGAGAAGACCATGACGAAGACATTCAGCAGACAACCCAAAGCCAGGAGTCACCAATGGGTTCGGATGAGGATATACGCGACGTCACGCTAGAAGACCTCCGGCGGCGGTTCGGCTGCCCGGAGCTAGAGTATCTCGAAGTTGAAAAGGAGCCTGAGAATGAAGACCGGCCTCCAAGCAGGGGTTCCGGGTATATGAGCCGCTGGGAAACGTTGATCATGGGGGTGATCGGCAGCTTGCTGGCGAGCTGGATTTGGGCGGCGATCTGGGGCGGATCGAGCGGGATGTGACTAATTGTTTTGAGCGAGATGTGACGCGAGTAGTTTTGAAAAGGCCTGGCGCAAACGCCAGGCCTTTTTTACGCTGAGACTATGCAGTTGGGCGTTGCCTAAATTGCGCACAGCTAAAGCAAAAAAGTGTCGAAGATTTCCCCCGACTCGGTGTTTCGCGATAAGGTGAGACATGGCCCGGCAGAAACTCTCATTGAAGACGCGCGAAGAATTCGCGGACCTGTCTTTGCACGAGAAGAACGCCTACCTGCAGGAAGTGGCCGCCCAGGTGTCCCGGGCTCGCGACGAAGAGCCCAAGCCGCTAGATAAGGATTCCCTCGCCCGGCTCCGTCGCTTCTACGCCCGTCGAAGCATGGCTGATCTCAAAGCTCCCGATAAGAACGATCCGCTCGGCGCGGCGCTTTTGCGGCTGGCAGAGGCCATTCGGTCTGAGGAAATCCAGAAATACGTGCAGCACGAAGTCCCCAGCACACCGCGGCCGATCGTGCGGCAAGCGCCCGTCGACGACGCGCAGATGATGTTCTTTGTGCCGAGCGTCCACGATGCACCGGTCAAGGATGACCTCAACCTGATGGACATCGCGCCCTTCGCGCTTTCCAAGACGTCAGGGGAGGGGGTCATTCGCTACGAGCTGAAGGACTCCATCATCACCGTAGAGGGCGGAGCCAGCGTCGGGCTTGCGACGGCGTACGACTACGACATCTTCATCAATATGGTCTCGCACCTGGCTGCGGCCATGCGAAACTTCCACATCGATGACAAGAAGGGCCTCCGGCCTGGGCTTCCAGCGCGGCTTTATAGCCCGAATGCATCCGAGATCCTGAAATTCTGCCGACGCGAGCTCGGCGGTAAGCAGTATGAAGACCTTGAGCGTGCTCTCGATCGCCTGCAGGCGACGCGCATCAAGATCACCAACCTCGATCAGGGTAATGGCAAGGGCGGCAAGCGCCGGGAGGTTCAATCCTTCCCGTTGATCGGACGCTACAAGGTCGTCAGCCGCACCACCCAGGACAGGATTGATCAGGTTGAGATCGAAATTCCGCAGTGGGTATACGAAGGGGTTGTGAAAGCAGATCGGTCGGCGCCGTCGATCCTTACGCTGCATCCGGACTACTTCCTGATCGCCAGGCCGATCGCCAAGTTTATCTATCGGCTTGCCCGAAAGGCTGCTGGTTCGACCGTCGCCGTGTATGGCTTCCCGGAGCTTCACCGCCGCAGCGGATCAAAGCTTCCCGCCCACAAGTTTCGCCAAGCGATCCATGAGATCGTTGCCGCGGCGAAGGACAATCCTCTGCCCGATTACGACCTGGTCATCGAGCAGGGCGAGAAGTCCGAACTCCTGCGGATGCGATACCGCGACGGCAAAGAAAAGCCGAACATCTCTGACAGCTCGACGGTCCTGCACTCAGCGGTACTCTGACAAAATCACCGTACTTCGGTCCGGCGGATTTGGCATGGATTCCGTACATCGATCCGCGCCTTTTTGCCAAAAATACCGGGAACTTAGATCGGATTTGGCATGACTGCCGTACTTCGATCCGTATCGTTTTGACAAAAGCGGCCGTACTTCACTCCGCAGCCTTTTGTCAGAACGACCGTACATCGGTCCGCGCTGGAATGACAAAAACGCCGTACTTCGCTCCGACTCAGATTGCCATAAAGGATCTCGCCGCGGCGGGGTCGATCCGTTTTTGTCAACCCGACCGTATTTCGGTCCGCCTTTTTTTGACAAAAATGGAGGCATCGGAGGGCTGTGGATAAGTCGAAATGCGCCGTACTTCGATCCGCGAAATCCGTACTTCATTCCGCCAAACGCGTACATCAATCCGTCATCACCGTACTTCGGTCCAAAATGGTGGCTTAACCTACTGTAGCGGCTCGGCTTTTTGTTCCTAAAACTGTAGATAAAACTATTAAAACAGATTTTTAAAACGCCTACGGCTGACAGAATTGAAATTTGGATTTGAAGAAGAGGGCTCCGCCGTACATCACTCCGTTTCTCCGCTTGGCAAAATTCCAGATCGACGTCATCTTTGCTCCAGGTTGAGTCCCAGGGCAGATGATCAACCGGCGCACAACCCAAAGCATTGACGGCGATCGATGCAACCACCTACTGTGCCAATGGGTGGGGGGACTTCAATGCGTCCATGGATTTGGGCACCGCTGTGCTTGAGCTTGTCGGCATGCATGACCTTTCCGGAGTCAGCGGAAAGAACTCGGCTCGATCTCAAGGCATTCGTCAAATCGATCGAGTGTGAGCTGGCTGCGGCCGCCTTATCCCCGGCAGGGAGAAAGCGGCACCTCAAAGCTTGGAACGTCCTCACCGATCTCAATATTACATTGGAACGCAGCGTCTCGGCAGACGGCGTAGTTACGGTTGGGGTGCCAGTCGGCCCCGGCGGACTGGGAGTAACGCCGAAGATTGGTGGAACTGACACCGACATGCGGATCAACACCCTCAAGTTTGCGACATCCGTCACGACAGCTGTCGATCATTACGGCAATGACTGCTCTGGCGACGATCCTTCCGAAACCAATATGGGATTGTCCAACTGGATCCAAGGAACGTTGGCAGCCATCGACGCAGACGATCTCGTGACCATAAGCTTCACAAAGCAGTTCAACATCGTCGTAAACGGCGGCGTCCGTTTTGGTTACACGCTGGTCCCTGTGACGAACACAATTGATACCGCCGCGGGTTTCTCGACCTACCGCGACTATACAAACAGGTTCACGATCGCACTCACTCCGCCGGCCGAACCGGCAAAGCCGCTGAAAGTCGCGGTGACCAATTGGCCAAAGTCGGTGACTATGGCGCCGGCGATCACCACGGATCCCGTTCCTGGAGGCGGCAAACCGGGCGGCACGACGTTTTTCTTGAATCGGACGCCAAATCCTCCTGTGCTTGTGATTGACCAAGATAGGCGAGGGGGACGTTCATCTTCAGGCCGCCGGCTGGATACGCCTCGCAATCGGGTGTTGCAGGACCCTATCATTCGCAACGAAATCAACAGTAAGTCGCCGATTTTCCTGCAGCAGTGACAGTCCGTCGCAAAGGCAGCGGAGCGTCAAACTGAGCGCTCTATTTTTGATTGCATGACGTTCATGTTACAACGAGCCTGGCGATGAGATATGTCGGCGCGGGGTCGCGGGGGCGGAAGTGTCAGCAGATAAAATTGTAATCTTGTCCGATGGGACGGGAAATGCGGCGTCGAGCGTCTGGCGCACGAACGTTTGGCGCGTCTTTCAGGCGCTCGACCTGCGAAGTAACAAGCAGGCGGCCAAGTATGATGATGGTGTAGGCACCTCATCATTCGTGCCGTTGGCTATCCTTGGGGGTGTGTTCGGCTGGGGTCTGAAACGCAACGTTCTGGACGCATACAAATTTATCTGCCGCAACTACGACTCCGTTGCACCGTCACAGATCTATCTGTTCGGCTTCAGCCGGGGCGCCTTTACCGCAAGAGTGTTAGCGGCGCTGGTTCTCGATCAAGGCCTGGTGATCGCTGATACAGAGGCCGAGCTGAATAATGGTGCGGTCAAAGCATATAGGGCCTACCGCGCTAAAGGATATCACTCGATTTGGCGGATCGAGGTCATCTTTCGAGCGATCCGCGACTACGTTTTGGTACCGATCGCGGATAGGTTTGGCGGGCGCAAGTCTTACTCCGAGATCAAGTATACATCCGTCCCGTCGATCGAGTTCATTGGGCTATGGGACACCGTTGCCGCCTATGGGCTGCCGTTGGATGAGATGACCCGCGGCATCAGCAATTGGGTATGGCCGCTTGAGCTTCCGAACCGCGTTCTAAGCCCTAAGGTCAAGTTCGCGCGCCACGCCCTGGCGCTTGATGACGAACGAACGACGTTCCACCCGGTTCTTTGGACTGAGCAAGTGGCCGGCGAGCCAGCGCCAAAGGTCCCAACGACCGTCAGCGCAGAGCGGCTGGTGCAAGCGTGGTTTGTCGGTATGCACGCCAACGTTGGTGGCGGCTATCCCGACGACGCGCTCGCCTATGTCCCTCTGTTTTGGTTAGTTAAGGAGGCGCAGAAACACGGTTTGACATTCAAAGAGGCGCCTTTCGCCGATCCAGACGCGGTCAGGGCAATAGAATCATCACAAGATAAAGATGGCCGCCTTTACGATTCCCGTGCCGGCGTTGGAGCCTACTATCGGTATGGCCCCCGAAAAGTTGAAGATCTCTGCAATGACCCATCGGTAGGTGTCAGTGTTCCGATGCCGATGATTCATGAAAGTGTCTTCGGACGAATCGACAGCGGCGCCAACGCTTATGCGCCGATCGGTCTTCCATCCAACTATGTGATCCTTCGTAGCGATGGGACGGTCGAAAGGCTGGGCGATAACACCTTTGAGACACCAGCCCAGGCCGTCGCAAGGCACGCCCGGCAGGAACGGTTGTGGAATTATGTTTGGATGCGACGCCTCGCATACTTTGCAACGCTTGCGGCTTCTTTTCACCTCGCGGCGTTTTGGTTGTTTCACGACCGTCAGCCAGCGCATGAATTCGCCTCGAGGTTTCGTCTCGTTTCCGAAACCGTGCGCTTTATCGAGTCATTTCTGCCGAGATCCTTCCACTGGTGGACGGATTGGTACGCAGCGAATCCAGAGTGGTTTCTGGGTGGAATAGCGCTTGTGGCGCTTTTCATAGGCATCGGCTCGATGCTGAGTGGGTGGATTACCGACGGTATGCGAGTGGTCTGGCATTCGCGGGGCGGTCAGGCCGCCGTACCGCCAGGCTTCGGTCATGACGTTATTTATTGGTTTCGCAATCTCTGGATATACAGGTCCATAATCTGGTTAGGGAAGCGGCACGTCCTGCCGCTTCTCCTGGCCCTATTGACGGTCTGGATAGCGGCGACTGCGCTGAGCCATCTGCTATTTAATATAGCTGACTCGGCCGGCGCCTTCTGTAACGGTACGGCACCAAGCAGCCCTCCCGAACAGAGGCCGAAACCTGTCAATCTCGGTGTTCCTCAACAAGCGAACGACTTCTCGACCGATGCGCTGTGCGCCCCAACGGGCCTAACTTTAAGGGCGGGCCACGACTACGAGATCATGATCACGATCGATATGCCGTGGGCAGACAGTTCGATCACCACCACGCCGTTAGGCTTCAGAACATCGTCGCTTGATGGGACGCAGCAATGGGCTTTTCGTAGCGCCATCCTGCTCCGCAGAGTTCTTTTCAGGCCGTGGTTCCGACTCATCGCGCGTATTGGCGAAACCGGCGTCGACGAACATTTCCTGGATCCGATCCGGATGAAGGGCAGTGAGCCCTCACAATACAGAGCCAAGCTCACGGCGGCTCGCGACGGAGAGCTGTTCTTGTATGTAAATGATGCCGTGGTCGGTCTGCCGTGGATCCATTCGATCTTCTACGGCCCTAACAACAATCGCGGGACTGCAAAGGTTACGGTCAAACTGTTGTAGCAAGGGGAGGCACTCATGAGCGAACCCGACCGTCCGAAGCCCACGCTCGTCAAAGCTAGATGGTGGCGACGTCTGCTGCCGTTGTCCCCGTACGCTTTGGCTGTTTGGACGGTACTCACCGCGGCAGCTTCTGCGGGATGGCAAATTTATGAGGCGCATCAGCGGGTCGTTGCAGCTGAAGCCGCAGCAGACAAGGAGGCGAAGGGGAGAGCTGTTGCCCAAGCCGAAGCTGACCTCGCCAGGAAAGAGGCGCGTGAAGAGGCGGCTCTCAGCCGCCGTGTTGAGAGTCAGCAGCCCTTTTTAAAGCGAAAGCTTGACACATTCTTTGAAGCGATCCAGGCGGCCGGCAAGCTTACTGACAACGATCTTGAGCCCAAATCGCTTAAATGGCAGGACGCCGCAAACAGGTTTTGGCAGTTGCGCTGGGGTGAACTCGAGATGGTTGGTGATCCGGGGGTGAGAGATGCCGCCCGGCGGGTAGGACAGCAGATCGTGGAGATGGAATACGAGCCGTCTCGCGACCGTCGCGATCTGCGATGGGCCGTCGAGTGTCTCGCTGACGAACTCAGGCTGGCTACTGAGCACGCTTGGGGGATTGATAACGTATCGCAACGCATGACGGCGTTGCCGTCCCAGGCCCCTGTATCCAAGCTACCAAGCGGCTGTACCCTGGGTAATCGTCCGCCGACCCATTTAGAGGGGATGGCGCCGCTGATGGCGCCTGGAAACAGCCGCGCGTTGATGCGTGATGGCAATTTCGCTCGTTGAGCCTGCGGCCGTTTCATCACAGTGGGACGCTGATTACCTGATTGGCAGGTCAGTCTGGGAGCGATCTTGGGAGGCTCAAGTTGACTTAGACTAAGGGCGCACTTATACATTGATTAATCAATGTGGTGTTTTCCGCCACTTTGGGCGGAAAACAAAGGAAGTATTCAGCCTTGGCCTCGTTCCATATTTCGGTGCAGGTGGTGAAACGCTCGGCAGGTCGTTCGGTTGTTGCCATGGCGGCCTATCGCAGTGGCCAAGCTCTGAAGGACGAGCGAAACGATGCTGTCCGTGACTACTCGAAGCGCCGAGGAGTAGCGCACGAAGAGGTCATGGCACCCGAAAACGCAGCACCATGGTTGAAGGACCGGGAAAAGCTTTGGAATCATGCCGAGCAGCTCGAGAAGCGCGAGGACGCGCAACTTGCTCGCGAGGTCAATTTGGCTTTGCCCCACGAGCTGAAGCCGGAAGAACGGTTGAAACTGATTCGGGAATTCGTTCAGAAGGAGTTTGTGGATCGCGGTATGGTGGCAGACGTCGCCATCCACGAGCCTGTAACAGAGAAGGGTGACGACCCCCGCAACCACCATGCTCACGTGTTGCTGACCATGAGGAAGGCCACCTCCGAAGGTCTCGCCGCCAAGAAGAGCCGCGAATGGAATAGCAGCGAGTTGCTCTCTGGTTGGCGCAAAAGCTGGGCAGAAATTCAAAACGCTTACCTTGAGCGTGCTGGGCACCGTAGCCGGGTTGATCACCGTTCGCTGCGTGTCCAGCGAGACGAAGCTGCCCGGAACGGCGATCGTCGCCTCATGGCGCTGCTTGATCGCGAACCAGAGATCCACGTTGGGGTCCGCGCAAGAGCGGCGAGCCGGCGTGGCTACAAACCGGCCAGCAAGCAGCGAGTGGTGGGCGTCAGGCAGCAGCCCGCAAGGGAGCAGAAGTTACCAGTGCGGGCCCCGGGATTCGTCACCAGGCCCGGCTGGGTTTTCGGGCTACCAAACCAGCAGAGTAAGCAAACCGGCCCGCAACGGGCCGGACGCGCCATCAATTATCCGGCGATCGACAGAGGTAGCCGCGTGGACTGGTTGACCAACCTGATGCTTGGCAACAACGAGCGTGCAAAGGAACGCATCGAGAGGATTGACCGCCAGACGGCGCGCTTCCGGCGCCGACTGGATTACTGGGAGCGAGGGTTCAGCTGGCGCGTCGAGGGCGCTATCAAGGGAAAGAAGTTCCGGTATCATCGCGCAATGACGGCGAGCCAGGAGCGTGCTCGCAAGCAGCATGCCGAAAAGCGCAAGAAGCAGATTCGCGAGATCATCGCGCAGCTGGAGAATGTCCTGGTTGGTTTACGTGGGGGAAGGGAAGGCGTCCTGACCCGTCGGAAGGCACTGTACCGCTGGCAGGATCGGTTAGCTGTGGCCGTTGATCGGGCGCTTGGCGGTCGCCAGTCAGATGGGCGGACACGAGAGTAGGTCGCCATTTGTCCCATCGTCCCCACCACCCTGGCCGATTCCGATAGTCTATTCGACTAAGGCGGACAGGGAAGGGAATGTCGCGAAATTTGGCGACGAGCTGGGTCACCGGCAGTCTTTGGACTTCAGACGGGTCAAGCAGCCAGTAGCCGCTTTCAGTCTCGCCTTGCTGTTCGTGGTGTCTCAACCACGCGTCGCTGCTGTGTGAAGTGCCGTGTGACTGCGAGAAGGACGTCGTGTGGCCCAACATGTTCGCTACGTATGTGGCGGTCTCATTGTCGTTGACGCCAAAAAAGACTCTGCATGAGGCGTTTGCAAGGAAGGCGGCGGCTCTCGCGCCGTAAACGGCCATAACTTGAGGGAGATTCTGCCAGATCAGGACGGGGGTACAGTAGGCGCGCAAGAGGCCTGACTGTCTCTCCAGCGGTTCCAGAGCTCCGAGAACCGCAACTTCGTCCAGGAGGAGAAGAACCTTATGGCGCGGTCGCGGCCGTGTTTTACCACGTGTTAGTGCATTCAGCACGCATCCCGTCATCACGCGCAACCAACGTTCGTAAGTGGCGAGCAACTCCTCATCGACACAGAGGTAAAGGGTCGTAACGTCATCAATCAGTTCATCGAGGGAGAAGGTTGAATAGGCAGCAAGCTGGCCGGCGGGCGATCCAGCCGACCATTGCTCCGTGGCTTTATGGACGTTTGACAGGATACTTTTAAATTCGGGGGTCGCGTCACCGTAGCTAGTTGAGGCTTGGCTCAAAAAGCCCGCCGCGATTTCGGCTGCATGGAGCGATCGTGAGGTCTGAGAGATCTCGCTCAGGGTTTCAAAGAAGGTCTCTGGCGCCCCGACCGAGATGGATCTGACGCTGGAAAGCGTCCTCGTCTCGGGTGGCTCATGGAGAACGTGAAGTATGAGCGCGGTGAGAAGCGAAATAGCCTTGTCGTCCCAGTGGGCCTCCCGCGCATCCGGGCGGACCATGAGTTTTGCCAACGCTGTGGCGTCGTCTGTTTCGAGGGAGGTGCCTATGCGAATCATATCCATCGGATTGAAGCGTTCGGATCGGCTTAAATCTGTCGGGTTCAGCATCCTGACCTTCCCTACGCGGCCGCGATGCCGATGCGTGACGGCGTAGTTCTCCCCTTTGGGGTCGGTGACTAGGATGGAGCCCGGATAATCGAGCAGTGTTGGTATGACCACGCCCAGGCCTTTTCCGGCACCCGTTGCCGCGAAAACCATCACGATGCCATCCTTCGTGAAACGCACAAGGCGATCCCATGACGTCTTGCCGATAACCGGCCCCGCACCAGAGAGAGCCTTACGCCATATCAGTTCGAGGAACGTCGCAAATCGGGCGGTGCCATGCGCACCGTTCGGTCGGGCAGTCCGGCTTACGCGCGCCACTCTCTTTAAAAGCCAGAACGCTAGGCGCCAGGTCCATCGTATGATGAACCAGAGCACCTTGAAGAGCAGCCATATGATAGGCATTCACCAAAGCTGACATAGCAACGGTGAGGAATGCCAGCCCGACTGCTTGTGCAGGCATCAGTCACTGATCGTTCCAAATCAATTCCGCGAGTGGTGTAGCGCAAACGCAACGGTGCCGTTAGCGATCCCTGATGGCACGCTGTAACGACATCAGAGTCCAATAAGCCACGTTGGCTCCTTGAGCGTTCCTGGCGTTTTGAGCGGCCTGCGAATTGAGTTGATCGAGGCGCTTCCTGGCGGCGGCGCTACCGAGCTCGGAGGCCTTGGTGAGCAGAGCGTAGGTTTCGCCGGCATAGGATTCCGTTGCCTGGCCTTTCAGTAGAAGTGACGCCAAGCTGTCCATCGAGTCGGGATCCCCGAGCTGGGACCCCTTTCGGAATAGCCACACCGAGCGTTGAAAATCCTTTTCCAGGGCGCCGGCGTTATCGAATGCCGAAGGATACTGCTGCTCGACCAGTTTCCCAAAAACGACGCGGGCTCTGTCTTCAAAGCCGCCGCGATGCAATGCGCGTCCCAGCTGATATGCAACGCGTCGGTTCGCCGGCACAGCGTCTGCGGCCTTCTCGCAGGCCGCTATTGCGGCGGCGGTGTCCAGCTGCCCCCATGTTACTCCTTCTGAGCTTGAGCCTTTGTCGCGGTTCGTTGGGTTGGCCGCCAACTGATCGCAGGCCGCCACAAGGTCTGCCTGGGATTTAGTGACGGCAGACGGTGCGATGGCTGCTAGCGTGTCTTTTGGAATGGTTGCTACCGGCGCAGCGGGATTACCGAGAGGGGAGGCCAACTGGGCCGATTTGGAGTCCTCGAATGCCTTCCGCTCTGCCGCCAGCCGTTCGATGCCGTTCTGAAGTTCGGCCTGCCCGGTCAGCAAGGCGGACCGCTCGCTCTTCAACCGTTCGCTTTCGCTTGACGACGAGGGAAGCGATTGAGTTGCCTTGGAATTGTCCAGTGCTTTTTGGTCAGCGGCAAGGCGCTCCAGGCCGTTCTTGAGATTCGCTTGGCCTGCGGCCAAGGACGTCTTTGCCGAATCGAGCTGACCATTTTCCCTTTTGAGCCGCTCGCTTTCAGCGGCCTGCGCTCTCTGCACTTCCGTGACCTGACCTTGTTCCTTTATCAATCGCTCCTGGGCGAGCGAAAGGGCCGAGCGGGCCTTGGCGACGGAGTCACGCTCATGCCCAAGTTGCTCTTGCGCTGAGGCCAACTGCTGCTCGCGCGATGCCATCTCACGAATCGACACGGATGCGTAAATTACGGCCGCGATGCCCAAGAGAAATACGAGCGCTGCTAAAGTGACGGCTATCTGAGGTTTGCGATCCATAGACCATCGCTGGACGACAGGTGCGCATTGAGAGAGCGGCACGACGTCTGAAGGTGCCGTGTCGATCTCTGCCGTAGGTTGTGAAGTGCTACCGTCGCCGGCGTCTTCTATGCCGAGAGTTTCAAGCACTTTTTGAAGCGACTGCTTCGACCGTGCTGCGGATTTATCTTCCGTGGCCTCAAGCGATGTAGGCAGCGGCTCTGATGATGGCCAATTGAGCTGATCGGCAAAATTGGCAGCCGGGATCCTCAACTCGACTTCCGTGTCCACAGAAGGCAAGTCGGTATGGGCTACAAGCACCGTCAGTTCCGTGACTTGTCCGACCGTGATAGTTGGCTTGAGGAGCGCCTTGTTGTCGGACCAGCCGGTATCGGTGAGATACCTTGCGGTTGTGCGATCCTGCAGGGTGAAGGCGGCGCCCATACGCGTGGGAATTCTCGTTTCAAGATTGAAGACGACGCTCATCCGCTCACCGTCAGCGGGGATAATGGTGACTTTCATTGATCACCCTCGCGCCAACGCCCGTACAGGTTCTCGAACAGCGGGAAATTAAAATAGTCGATCCGAGTAGATAGGATTGGTGGCCGATTTCGTATGAAAACGTACTGGAGATCCTTGTGAGTGGCTCTTACATCGGCCGGCGACGCCAGTGTTTCACGCGCCAGTTGACGGCTCTCCGACAGACCCGTGGACTCGGACTCTCCTGAATTGAACCCGCTGGTAGAGCTTGTGCTGCTGCCGCCGCTCAAGCCAAAACCGCTATAGCTCGAACCGTCCGTGTACGAGCGGCCGATTGATTGGCTTGCGGTCGCACTTCTGTTGACGACCCGCTTCTCGAATTCTTCCGACATTCCTAGTTGCCTGGAGACGTACTCCGCCGTGTCCTGATCGTTAACGCCGAAGAAGGAAGTTACCGCAGCATTGGCCGGGAAGTTGTGCCAGGCGTCGCCATAGAGCTCCTTGAGCTGGCCGAGGTTCTGAACGAAGCTCCATAACTGGACATCGTAGCCCGCCAAGTAGCTGAGCCCATTCACAATAGGATCCATCCGTCCGAGCGCGGGTAACTCATCGAGTAGAAACATGACGGGGCAGGGGGGTCTTTCCCGCCAGCCGAGGTCAGCGGCAAACTTCCAATCAGCTTCTCGGGTTAGCTGTATGACGGCAAGGCCGATAAAAGTTCGCAAGACGCTGCGATATGATTGCAGATATTCTGGTGGAATGACGATGTACAGCGTCGTGGGCGCAGGAGCATCGCTCACAGGCCTGCACATCGATGCCTTGAGTTCGTCGAATTGGAAATCGCTCACCGTCGTAGCATTTTGAAGACGCGGAGACGTCCAAATTCTTAAGTCAGCGCGGCATGAAGAGAGAATACTCGCCCTCAGCTTACGCTCATGATCGCGAAACCCGCTTACCAGCGACATCAGCGGAGCGTATCGTTCGCGCTGTGCATAGGCGGAGATCTCATTGAGAGTCGCGGAAAATCCGTCCTTGTCTCCTTCTTCAGCATCACCGACGTCGTTGCCGAACAGTAGTCTGGAAACTTCCGCCATATTTCGTGTGGGCGAGCCGCGAGGCTTGCTGATCGCAACGTACATCACGAGCATGGTGGCGACGCTGCGGGCTTCAATGTCCCAATAGGGTTCGTTGCTCTTGCCGCCTGGTATGAGCATTTCAGCCAATAGGCGCGCGTCGTCGAACGTGTCGGCCGATGGGCCGCCAAGCTCGACAGAGCGCACGAAATCGAGCGGATTGTACCGGTGAGTGTCCTCCTCGAACGGCGCAAATCGAAAGACAGCGGCATTCTCGAACATTTCTCTGCGGCTTGCTGCTGTCTTGGCGAAGTTCTCGCCTTTGATGTCGATCACAACTGCACTGCCTGCATACAGTAGAAGGTTGGGCACGATATGGCCGGTGCCCTTACCGGTCCTGGTCGGTGCAACGGTGAGGAGGTGTCCTGGTTCGCGGAACTGGATGATCCCGCTGCTCTCTTTCGGATGTGTGATGGCCCCAATCAATGGGCCGCGGCCGTCCGGATAGTCTCTCACGATCGAGGGGCGATTAAGCCTTGTCTCTTCGTCAGGGTCCGTCGGGTCTATAAGCGGGAAATACTCGTCCTTGCGGCCGTCGTCGGCACGCATGAACCCGTCGAGCCGCGGCCGGATCCAGTCCGGCATGCGATCCCAGGAATGAGCCCAGTAGCCGCGCCAAAGTGGTTGTAGTTCCTCGGCGTCGGCGCCTTCCTTCAGAAGTGATCCGCTCATGCGGGCTGACCCTCAGTTTCCTCGACTGTCGGTGTCTCAGAGGCCGTTGGCGCTTCATCGGGGGATGGCGCGCCACTAGGCCCCTGCGAATTCTCGGGATCCTCTAGCTTTGCCTGATCGTCTGAGGTGTCCCTCAATCCCCACAGCCTGACGAATCTGTTGCGGTGAAGGAACGTGGCCAGCTCCGCCTTCGCTTCTTCGAGAGGCTTATTCTTATCGTAGCTGTTCGCTCGCATACGCGCGATAGAGAACCACATCCAAGGATCCGGCTCGCCCAGGAATGCCTCAAGTAGGAACGTTAGGTTATCGTCGACATAGAGGTTTAACGACGTAAATGGCACATAGAGCGGTTCGAACCCGTAGCGGATGAGCGTAAGTCCCGCCGAAGCGTTGTTATTGTCCGTTTTTGCATATGAGATGATTACCGGACGCTGATCCTCCGAGATACGTAAGTAATGTTTCAACAGCGGGGTAACATGAGCGGGGTTATGCTCCAACGTTCTTGATGCTTCGGCGAAGTGGCCGCTGCGATCGATGATAACTGGATAGGCACACCTGAGCTGCGCAGCGATGATTTCCTGCATGGATTGCGGGGTGCAAGCCACCTTCATCGGATAGTCGTCAATGTTGCGCGGGGGAAGTTTTTCGTTCCGTAAAGGTTTGGATCCGGGCGTGAATACAATCAGGCGTCGGTTTAGGTCCTCAAAGCGAGTGACCGGCTCTGCGCGCTTATTGGGGAAGATAAATGCATGTTCGAGATCTGGCTTTTTGAGTTCGTCGTTATCCCACTCGTCCAGTACGGGCCGGACGTTGCCCTGCAAAATGTCGAGCTCAGGGATAGGTTCTGTCGGTGCAGCTGCCGGGGGAATTGGCGGAGACGTGCGAAAGCTGGCCAACAAGATAGTTAGCAGCTCTTGTCTCTTCACGTCATCCGGGACCAGCTTACGGACACCGAAAAACACCAAGGCGCCAAAAACGATGGCGCCCACTAACATCCAAACCAGCCAGTCCATATGGAAATCCCCAACCCCACGGTACTTTCGACGGGCGGCATGGGTCTCGTCAAGAGCACGCTGCTGCTTCTGGTGGGGGTCTAACCGTTCAGCTTGTCGGGGCGGCGCGCGTCATGAAAGGCGAGGTTACCGCGCACGCGACGGATAAACTCGGGCTCGAGCTCCGTCGGGTAGTCAGCGGGCCAACCATGGAATTGCCACCACGCGATCTGCATTTCGTCGGGCATTCTGACGAATGGGACGCCCCGCCATTTGTAAATGTACCAAACGCGTGGATACAATAGCATGTGAACGACCAGAAGGTAGAGTTTGTAGGCGAGGTGCTGGATCCACCAAACCAGCAGGAAGGACCAGGTCTCCTTCGGCAAGGGGGCGCGTCGATCGGACTTCATTCCTAGAAGGTGAGTCAGATGAGCGAAAAAGTCAATACTCAGGGGTGGCAAGCAGCGCAGTTTCGACTTGATGCCCGCGAGAAGGTCAGGGAAATCAGAACCCTGCTTAGAGCATCTGTGCGCGAGATCGTCGATGAGGCACGCCAGGTTTACGGACGAGAGAAAGTAGCGCGCTCCATCGAGAGCACCATTAGCGGGGAAAACTTGGCGGACACGAGGCAGTTGCTTAGTTTCCTTCAATCTAAACCGCGACAGCTTGGCCCGATCCGAGATGCGGGGGCGATGGCATTTCTCATTGTCGCCGTCGAAAGGCGGCTGGACCGCTTTCAAAGCTTAAAGGAATTTGACGACTTCAGCGCCCGTGCTGCGCACGTCGAAACGCTAAGGGGACGTGAGCGGGAGGCAGAGACAGTCAACCTGCGCACAGACCGGGATTACTATTACTCGAATTTTCATGCCCGCGAAGTGCGCTATGGCCCGGCCAGAGGGGGGCCGGGTGACACTGCGTCGATCGGGGCCGTGAAAACGTCAGAGAGAGACCCGCGCATCGATCGAAACGTGCTGGTGCCCACATATCGGTATGCCGAACACAGCCAGTCTGCTTTGCGCAGGATCCTTGATGACATGGCCAACTCGCGCACGAAGCCTCTCGTAAAGCCGGTAGAGCCTGCCAAGGAGCAAAAGCGGGGTGCTGAGGTTGCAAATAGCCTCGAGCGTGACAGGGCACTGCCAAGTCTCTCTCGCGTAGAAGAGTTAGACCGCGAGCGTTAGGTCTTCAGCCCTTGTGCGCTAAGGGTTTTGCCTGCGGTAAGACGGGATTTAGGGTCAATGAGGTCGATGAATAGTTGCATACAGGAGCGGCAACTGTCTTAGCGCAGGGATTCCGACGTCTTGTCGAACACTCCATACTGAGATTGCAGGCGTACTGCATATCTCAAACATTTGGAGAATTGCGATGGCGAAGAGCGTCAAGCCGAGTCATGAAGCATTTGTGGTGAGTGGGGAAGGCGAGGGGGCCCAGTGGACCAAGGTTGGTGCTGCGTGGCAGCACGAAGACCAGAAGGGCTTCAATGTGAGCCTTGTGCCAGGGCTATCAGTCAGTGGGAAGATCGTACTGCGGGTTGCCTCTTCCAGTCGAAAATCCGCGACTACATGAAGGCCTGGTAGCGTCATCCCTATTGAGGACTATGAAACAGCTTTAAACAGGGTTCTGCTGAGTCTGAGGTCATATGGTCTGGTTGACTGGGAGAGAGACCGTATTCGCCGCGCGATAGGCGCGTTGACCGTCGCCGCGTTGAGCGACCGCCTCAATATCGAAGATGCTATAGAGGTCGCCGGCTCCGAGGAAGTTCTTCAGGCGGCGTTTCTTCTGCTCGCAAAAACGTAACGGTCCCCGTCCGGGGGCCGTTTTGCGTTAATGCCCGGCCGCCGCCAATCTTAAACGAGTCGAACGGGCACCGGTTGCAGATGCGTCTCGGAATGCGGCCACATGGCCAGATTGGTGGCAAGAATGACCTCACGGATGAGTCGCCAGGGCGGCTAAGTTCCGAGCCATAAAACGTGCTCTCAGCCGGACGCAGTAGCCGTCGCCCTAGCGCGAAGGAAGCAAAGTCTGCGGAACGCTGATTTCCATTCCGTTCGCGAGTTGAGCGCTCCGTGTGAATTGGGGCAATCGCGCGGCGGGGCTGACACATAACGTTGCCTAAGGAGTTGATCTGATGCGTACTGTCAAAGCGGCCGCTGTTCAAATTAGTCCAGTTCTTTATAGCCGCGAAGGCACTGTGGCCAAAGTCGTCGAGAAGATATTGGAGCTCGGGCAGCAGGGTGTTCAGTTCGCGACCTTCCCGGAGACGATCGTCCCTTATTATCCGTACTTT
Source organism: Tardiphaga sp. P9-11 (assembly GCF_008329525.1). Classification (GTDB taxonomy): domain Bacteria; phylum Pseudomonadota; class Alphaproteobacteria; order Rhizobiales; family Xanthobacteraceae; genus Tardiphaga. The sequence goes on from NZ_NPKQ01000015.1 coordinate 18,182, forward strand.
TCGTTTGTCGAGGCGCCATATCAGATGGGGGCGGAGCACTACAAACTGCTGAACCAGTCTGTGACCGTGCCATCGGATGCCACCCGGGCCATTGGCGAGGCTGCAAGGCGGGCTGGCATGGTTGTATCCATCGGCGTTAACGAACGAGATGGAGGGACAATCTATAATACACAGCTTCTATTTGATGCGGATGGCACGCTCATTCAGCGCCGGCGGAAGATATCTCCGACCTACCATGAGAGGATGGTGTGGGGCCAAGGCGATGGCTCTGGATTGCGCTGCGTAGACAGTGCCGTGGGACGGATCGGTCAATTAGCGTGCTGGGAACACTATAACCCCCTTGCTCGTTACGCGTTGATGGCGGATGGCGAGCAGATCCACTCGGCGATGTATCCGGGATCGTTCGCAGGCGACGGCTTCTCAGAGCAGATTGCGGTGAATATTCGCCAGCACGCTCTTGAAGCTGCATGTTTCGTCGTCAATGCAACCGCCTGGCTGGATGCTGATCAGCAGGCACAGATCATGAAAGACACGGGCTGCAGCATCGAGCCCATATCGAGCGGGTGCTTCACCGCGATTATCTCACCGGAAGGCGGGCTGATGGGGGCTCCCCTCAGATCGGGGGAAGGGGAAGTCATTGCTGACCTTGACTTTGGAGCAATCGACAAGCGCAAGCGTATGATGGATTCTCGCGGGCATTACAGTCGGCCGGAATTACTTAGCCTCCTGATTGATCGTACCCCGAGGCTTCATATTTACGAGCGCGGAAGCCGAGCAGTGCCAGATCCAATCGACCGTTCGGAGCGGCTCTTGGAAGTAGACGCCCCTCAGACGGACCAAGCATGTTCATGATTTCACGGTGAAGGTTTCGCTTGAAAATCTCGGTTCATGTGGCGACGGAGCGCCATCGGCCTGAGAAAAGTGCCCGCTAAAAGAACCGCCAGCCGCAAAGTGTTGGTCATCACGTATTATAGATGCAAGGCTTAGTCATGACGTCTCATCTAACATCAAAAATCTTTGTCATCGGCGGTACCGGAGCGCAGGGTATTCCGGTGATCCGAGACTTGGTCTCCGACAACAAATACTCTGTTCGGGCCCTGACACGTGATCCAGAGTCACCCAGAGCTAAACGCCTCCTCGCCCTCGGCAACGTGACCCTTCTTGAGGGGTCATTTGCTGATGAAGCAATCCTGCGTGAAGGATTTCGCGGCTGCGACGGGGCATTCATCAATATCGACGGCTTCAATACGGGAGAGAAAACGGAGACCTATTGGGCGTTGCGAGCGTACGAGATCGCGCTCGAAGAAGGAATAAAGTTCTTTGTCTACGGAAATCTCGATTACGGCCTCAAGAAGTCCGGCTATGACTCGCGGTTCCGGAGTGGACACTACGACGGCAAAGGTCGGATGGGCGAATGGATTCTGTTTCAGAACCAGGCAAACCGCAACCGGATGGGAGCGGCGCTGTTTACGTCGGGACCTTACATTGAGATGACGATTCAGCCGATGATGCCCATGACGCCGACTGTCGAAGATGGAGTTGTGACATGGCGCGTTCCTCTTGGAGACGGCGCCGTTGTGCATGCTGCAAGTGATGATTGTGGATATTACGTTCGCTGGTTGTTCGATAATCCAGACCGGTCGAATGGTATGGATCTGGAAGTTGCCATCGAGCACGTCAAGTATGCGGACCTAGCGTCTGCATTTGAGAGGGTGACGGGGCATCTGGCGCGATACATCGATACCGACTTGATGGCCTACTGGAATGGTCCACTCGCGTTCATCGCCAATGCCCCCGCGGGCTACAACGCCGACCCGGCCGATAAAAGCACCATGAACTTCCGAGATAATTTCACGGGCTTTTGGAATCTCTGGAAGTACGGGATTGTGAAACGGGACTACGCCCTGTTGGACGAGATCCATCCGAACCGTATCAAGACGGTTGAACAGTGGTTGCGCAAAGAAGAAGAGCTAGGCCGAAAGCTGGGAAAGGGGTCGCTTTGGGACAGGGTTCAGCCGGAGAATGCAAGTAAGCAGGCTCCCATCTTGAAGAGCAATGAAGACCGGAGAAAAGGCAAGCTCTGAACGCGAAGCGAATGGCAAACGGCCCGTCCATAGCGCGCCGGAGCGCCAACACCCTGACGTGATTATCAAGTTGCGGAGCGTGCCGAGGTGGACGTGATGACCACCAGATGAACAGGGGGGATATATCCCGCCCTTGGCTGCGGGGCCGACAAGACATACGGACCACAATGCGGGAAAGCGATTAAATGAAGCCGATTTTAGTGTCGGGGGCCACGGGAACCGTGGGTGGTACCGGTAGACATCTCGTGAAGCTGCTTTTGGATCGTGGAGCAGCGGTGAGAGCAATGGTGCGCAAAGAAGACGCTCGCTCGCAGGCACTCCGCGACGCCGGCGCAGAGGTTGTGTCTGCAGACTTCCTCGACGAAGAGGCTGTCCGGCGCGCAATGGAAGGCATAAGCACGGCCTATTTCTGCCCGCCCGTATTCGATGTGTTACTGCATGCCACGACGGTTTTTGCGCTTTGCGCACGAGATTGTGCGGTCTCTCGGATTATCAACCTCTCTCAGTGGGGCACCATTGATCCGATCCTTAGCCCCGCGACACGGCTTCACAGGTTTGGCGAAGCGATCCTCGACTGGTCAGGAGTGCCGACCTCACATCTGCGACCGGCGATGTTTATGGAGCAACTCGTCGTAATATTTGGCGATAGTGTGCGCCAGAAAGGAATGCTGGTTGCTCCGTTTAATCAAGAGAAGGCCTCTATGGTGGCGGCGTCGGATGTTAGTCGCGTCGCAGCTGCAATAGCGTTGCAGCCGGAGCATTTTGGACCTGGCGGTTATCAATTGACCGGCGCAGAGAACTATTCGCTAGAGGACGTTGCCGTCGTTATGACCGACGTCATTGGGAGGAAAGTCACCTATCAAAACGTCGATCCGAACGTCTGGGAGAAGATGGCGAGCAATATGGGCATTCCTGCGCACGTCGTGGCGCACCTAGGAAAACTCTACGAAAAGGGGCGACTCGGAAAACTCAATTATACCCCGACCTCCGAAGTGGAGAGGGTTGGTGGCGCATCGCCAACAACCCTCAAAGACTTCGTACAGGTAAATAGGGCAGCCTTCGCATGAAGGTTGTCGGCGCGTGGAGCGCATGTGAGCCGAAACCGCTACAGTGAATGAAAAAGACCGCACATGGCAGAATTTATCCTGTTTGGACTCAGCGTAACTCTAAGCTTGGCGGCGTGGGGAGCGGTCTGCCGTCGCTACATTTGGCCACGTATTAGGGGAGAGGGGCTTTCGGACGCTTGCTCGCCCTTACTGTACTTCCATCTCTTCCGGTTTGTCGGCGCATCGTTTCTCATTCCGGGCGTCGCTGGCCCAGGACTGCCCCACGCCTTTGCTGCACCCGGTGCGTACGGCGACCTGATAGCTGTGGCGTTGGCCTGGATCGCGTTGGCCCTGCTGCGTACCAACGTGTCGGTTGCTGCCCTATGGATCTTCAATGTGTGGGGAGCGATTGATCTCTTGTATGCATTCTATGGGGGTATCTTCGATCCCGCCTTCCACCCGGCAGCACTGGGAGCGACGTTTTATATCCCGACCGTAGGCGTGCCATTCTTAATGTGCACGCATGTCATGATGTTCATGCTTCTCGTAAAAGCGATACGCAACCAAGGAGCAGGCCGCTCGCGGCTGGTTTAGGCGCCAATCCTCGACCTGTACCAGGTTTGGCGGGTCACCGGCGCCGCGTTGGGCGGGTAGGGCCATAGGGCGCACCTGTAGCGCTTTACGGGTTTGCGATTTAACATAACGAAGATTATGCGTAGCTAAGTTATTGATAAATGGACAAGCAGGTGTTCCGCTTGATACCAGTGCTGCCCGGCAGCAGGATGCGATATGCGGTTTACCAAGGCGAAAGGATTGACGGCATCCGAGCAGATGCTTGCAGATCTCTGTGAACAATCATTCCTGTCGCTCTGGAGTTATCCAAACCTCTACAAGAAGGCAGGCAAGGAGCTGACCGACCTTCTGGTCGTGTTCGGCGACGATGTGATCCTGTTCTCGGACAAGTCCTGTGCCTTCCCCGCTTCCGGCGATGCGACGGTTGACTGGAAGCGCTGGTTTCGTAAATCGCTCGGGAAGTCGGCGCATCAGATCTGCCTGGCTGAGGATTGGATCAGGCGCGTCCCCAAGGAAGTCTATCTCGACGCCCGAGCCACCACGGTGTTGCCCCTTCCCTTGCCACCACCCGACCGCATGAGGATTTATCGGGTGTGCATCGCCTTGAACGCCGCTGAGCGGTGCGAGGCGGCAACGGGTTATCCAACACTCGAATTGTCACCCGACACGCTAGACGACGGAAAGCCTTTCGCTGTCGGACGTATCAGCACCGCTCGCGGCTGGGTGCATGTGTTTGATGAAGCAACGCTTCCGGTTGTGCTTCGAGAGCTCTCCACGGTCGCTGACTTCCTCGATTATCTCCGAAAGAAAGAGGCCCTGTACGACGGTGGCAGGTACAAGCGGAGCTTCTCCGAGCTTGATCTGATGGCTTATTTTCTTTGGCATGATCGCAGCTTTCCGGACCATGACGGCGACTTCGGGACCGATCCCGGCCTCTGGCAGATCGTAGAAGCTGATGCCCAGTTCCTCGCGGGTCGCGAGCAAAACAGGATTAGCGCCTTCTGGGACCGTCTGATCGAATATCTGACGGGCCTCTACATGGAAGAAGAACTCGAAACCGGCAACGAGCATGAGGTCACCGATCACGAGCGGATGGTCCGATTGATGGCGGGCGAAACCCGCTTCACCCGGCGGTTACTGAGCAAATGGATTCTGGATCGCGCTGATCGCGCCAGGGATGGCTATGTAGGAAGTATGTTTCCATCGCCGCGGGCCGACGTCGTTTATGTCCTATTTATAGGCCCGGGCGACGGGGGCGGGGATCACGCGCTTTACCGCGACAGGCGGAAAAAAGAGCTTGTTGCGCGCTGCCTCGCGGCAAAAGCCGCGTGCCCCGATCGAAATCTGGTTCTCGGCCTGGCGCTCGACGCGAGGGGCGTGAGAGGCAGTTCCGAAGACTTTATTCTGATGGATACCGCCGACTGGACCGAGGAACAGATGCAGCAGGGCCGGGAGATCAGGGAAATGGGGCAGTTCTTCCAGGCTGCGACAACGCGTGTCGACGAACAGGAGTACCCGGCTGCGGGAGCTGAAGGTATGGGTTGAACAGAACCGCATTCGAAATCGTGGCCGCTAGGCTTATAAAGCGAACAGAGGGATCTGCAGCTCTTTAAGCCTGAGCTCGATCTCGGCCATGGTGTATCGGCGCGGATTGCGCGGGATGATGCGGCGCACCAGGCGGTATTGCCAAAGCGTGAATCGGTTCAGCTCGTCTCAGCTCTCATGGCTCGGCGCCTCCATTGCCTCTTCAAACGACATTCCGTCAAAGTTTTTGGGGCGTTTGCCCCACAGGGTGGCGCATTCGGTAAAGTGAATCTCCATGCAGGGGTTCATATACATGCCGTAATCGATCAGCCGCTGCATCGCCCGATACTGCAAGTCGCTGATATCGACGCTTTCATCGTCCTCCTGCTCGATCAAGACCGTGACATTGCGGGGCGGGAAGATGCCCCGCAGAACAACGGTGCCATCACATTTGATCGTGATGACTGATTGCCGGAAAGTCTTGGCGTTGATCGAAAAGATCAATTCAGCCGGGTATTCGAGAGATCCCATGGCGCACCTCCGAGCCGAGTCTAGCGCGGCGGCCGTGCCGGAAAAGGCGCTCGGCGACAGGTCGCGCATGAATTCTCCCCGCCGTGGCATCCCGATGACAGCAGTTTGCGTAATGTTGTATCCGGACGGTCACAGTCGAAACTATGCCGTTGAATGGCCGTGGCTCACAATCTAAAGGAGAGCCAGATAGATCAGGGAGAACGCCGTGCTGGAAGGAAAGAAGTTCGACGTGGAGCATGCGCTGTCGATGTATCCAGATAGCTTTGCCACTTTCCCGGCAGCGGCGCTTTACGATGAGCAGGCGTTGGCCAGCCAAAAGGCCATCATCGATAAGTGCCACATCTACATGATCGGTCTGGTGCCCATCGCCAGGCTTGACGGGCTCAAGATGGAAGGCCACGACCTGAAGGCGGCCATATCCGTAGCCGGCCAAGGGCACATATTAACCTGGCAAATGCCGGATGGCTGGACACTGGAGCAGGAGGAGGGTGCCTACCACCTGCAGTCGCCCGAGGGGGGAAAATACGAATTCAAAAACGAGGAGCTGTTCAAGGCGCTCCGGCAGTCGGGCATCAACGTGAATTTCGACGTGCAGTACATCGGGCAAGCCTATGGCGATGAAGGATCCCGAACAGCCTTCGAGCGTCTCAAGAAACATGAGACGTTGCAGAAGATTTCTCTTGAGGGTGTCAAAGCAGGATATCGCCTGGAAGTTCTGCTTCTTGAACCTGTAGCCGGCAATCGGGTGATCACGCTCTTCAATCCAAAAGCAGAGAACAAGGCGGACGGCGCGGATCGAATCGCTGCCGGTCTAGATAAACTGTTCGACACGACCGAGAAGGAACGGATCTCGCTATATGAGGCCGCGCTTATCCGGTACTTTAAGCCGCCCTACAATTCGAAATTCAAGGACAGCTTTCCGTCCACGAACATGAAGCTATTGAAAGAGTGCTACGACAAGGACTTCGCAGCTGTCATTGCAGAGGTCGGCTTCGACGAACTCCCATATGAGCTTTGCAGCGATTCAGTCGAAGCCAAGCACAAGCATTTCGCAACGCACGATTTGCACGACGATGCGAGCCGCCAAGTCTTTTTTTCGAAGGTGACATAAGTCATCAGCCCATCATTCCTGAATGGACGATGAACAAAGCGCGGACCCGCGTGTTCGAGATACTGATTTATTCTAATTGATAGCGTCTTGCGTTTGGAACGGCCGCGCCAGATGTAAGGTTATGCGTGCGCTGTCCGCATTGCCGCGTGCAGCGTTAAGTCGAACGTCACTCTGATCATCGGAGCCTGCATCATGTCGTTCTCGACGTTGTTTGACCCCAGTTCGCTTTGGGCCACGTTACAATATTACGCTTCACAAATTCCGACGCATGACATTCCCGCGGTAGATGACGTGCGGAGCTACATCGCTTCCCATCCCTCCATCGAGACCGTCCTCAAATGGTCGGCTTCGCCGTTGCTGGCAACGATGGCGCTGGCGCGCGCGATCCATGGCGGCAAGCGCGCGCAGCTCGCCTTCATGGCATTGGCTGCTGGCAGCATGGTCTGTTTCGTCGCGCTACTTTGGGAAACCCGGCGCGGCATGCTGGGTGATGAAGTGTCGATGATCTTGACCGTGATGAGCAGCATCGCCTGGGCGGCGGTGCCGGTTCTTTTGTTGTTCCGCGTCAACACGGACAACTTGGTCACCTATGCCATTGCGGCACTGACCGGTAGCGGAGGCGGCTTCTATTATCTCGTGCAACATGCTTCGAAGCCGTTGGATGAGGTGGCGTCTACCGCCGCAGCGACCTTGGCCGCAGCGGGCGTTGTCGCTTGGTCCCGCCAAACCGGTCTCTGGCGCATGGCGCTCATGGCTGGTGCATGGGCCATGATCATCGTTCCGCAATATGCCGTCCATGATGGCGACGCTGTTCTGATGGACATGGCACGGTTCGGCGCGCTCATCGTCGCCCTGCTGCTCGTCACGACAGGTATCGACGCCGACAAGGATGACAAGGACGAGAGGGACGAACTCAAAGGCTCGGTCAGCGACAGCAAGCCTGCGAATTCGAACGTGGTTGACGACCTGCAAGAAGCCGCGTGATCGCCGCTGTGCCTGGCAGAAAACTGCCAGGCACAGAACCTGCTCAGATTCGCATAACTTACATTATGGAATATATTCCGGCAACCCATTGTGGGCGCGCTTACGCTACACTCTGACACTTCCGTATAATGTTCGTCAAAGGATTGATAGTCGATAAAGAGGCCTAGGTCGTAGCTGGTATGGTGAAACTGTTTGGATGCTGTGTCGAGCGCCGAAGCACGGACGAGAACGTCAGCTTTTTTGTTCAATCCGGGTCGAAGAGCTTGCACTGGGCGTTCCATGGCCGGGCCGGCGAATGCGACGCCACCAGGGACGGGGAAAGTGGGCTCATTTCGATATCCAAGGCTCCCATTTGATGACGCTGTTCTTCGCGAAGGATTACGGGCAACGCCCCTGAGCGCGCTCAACCCTTCGTCCGTTCATGCGGAGACGTACGTGTCATGGTCATAAAGTACAAGCCGGGGTGCGGCGAAGACGCATTGCTCAAAACGGCCGCGCTAAAGCATGATTACAACAACTCGATCCAGAGCATCATCAGCATGCTCGAACTCCTGCAGCAAAGAGTAAATGGCGGCATTGACGGCGGCGTGGATGACCTCATTGAAGCCGGGCATCGCGCGTTGGACCGAGTCGGCGAGCAGGCCAGGGGATTAGCCCAAAACGGGCAAAGTCGCTCCCCTCCTCTAGTTCATCTAAACCGATGTATTTCTGGCCTTAACTCTCAGCTTGCGTCCCTGCTGGGGTCCTGCATCGAACTGAGCATGTCGATCTCAGAGGAAGATCTCTGGATCTCCGCTGATCTGCATCGATTGGAAAGCGCTATAATAAATCTAGTTCTGAATGCACGGGACGCCATGCCCAACGGCGGAAAGCTGATCATTCAGACGGGACTGGTGCAAGACGGGAAACGCCAGTGTTCATCGTATGCCAGCCTTAGGATTATTGATAACGGTTGCGGGATGGCTGCGGCGATCCTCGCGCGAGCGCTCGACTTCTCCTATACAACGAAGCACAGCCAAGCCGGGCGCGGCTTGGGGCTATGGTCGGTAAGAGACTTTGTGAGCGACTTGCAGGGAGAGATAGTGCTGCGTAGCATCGTGAACGAGGGTACATCAGCGGAGCTCTTGCTGCCGCTTCAAGAGTAGCCCCCATTGTGAAGAGTGGAGCTCTCGCGCCTGGTTCACCGGCGCTCGGTCACAGCAATAGCTTTAACGGTGTAAGTGGTCCCATGGGGATAAGCTGAAATTCCATCATACCCGCCCTTCCCAACGGAAGTTTCGTCAACAGCGCCCGCGCCGTTTCTAAATCAGACATATTCAGGATGAAAACCACGCCGGCGGCGTTAGTTTGGGAGAACCACTGCTCGATATAACCCTCGAGATGGAGGCGAACGGTTTCGCGTATCTCAAGCGGCATCGTTGAAGCCCGTGCAGCTCCGTCGCCCCGGCTGGTAACGGTCCCGATAGCCAGGATCTTCGTGGTGGAGATAGCCGAAGTCCGCGCGGTGCCGGTGCGATTCAAGTCGTCTGTTGCGGCCATATCTGATCTCGCGAGTTATAGAACACGAAGTGTACCGACCAAGAGTATGACCGAGTCCGTTACCCGGCAACTATACGCGTGTATTGAGTAATCACCTCTGGCGACCTGAGCGCAAGCTCTATGGAGGTCGTGGCGACTGGGGGCGGAGTGCGGTCAAACAGAGGCGCCGCTCGTCTAAGTGCCCGCAATCAGTCGACTCGGGCGACGATCTCGCCGGTAGGGCTCGCGCTCCGTCAGAGGGGCCCCGGTTAGGACGAAGGAAGCGGGGCCGCGAACGCAGCGGCGTTTCGCTTTACGAATTCTTTCACTGACATCGGGGAAATGCCAGTTAGACGTTCAACGTCGTCGCTATGGCGATCGTACCGATTGTCCTGATGCAGCTGAGCCATCGTCGCTACGTGCGAAATCACATGTGGCGGCATGCCGAAGGTCGTGAGCTGCTGCTTCATGGCTTCGAGAGGCACGTCTACAAACGAAATTGTGCGGCCGAGCGCTTCAGAGAATTCACGCGCGACCGCTTTCATGTCCTGCGAAACCGGGCCCGTGAGATGATAAGTCTTTCCGATATGCGCCGCCGGATCGCTCAGTATGGCAGCAATGGTACGTGCCACGTCCACTGCGGCGATAGCGGAGTTCTTTCCGGTACCGAACGGTGCCATGATCTTATCCTGCAGCGAAACCGTTTTCGTGCTCTGCAAGAAAAGACCTTCCATAAAGGCCGTCGGCCTTACCTCTACAACCGGCAAACCCGACCAGGTGAGGATCTGCTCAGCGAGCCAATGTTGTTTCTGTTGTGGGCTCGCTGTTGTATTGAAGATATCCATCTCTTTCACTGTCATTTGAGACAGATTGACGAATGCCTTCACTTGGTGGTGTTTGGCAACCACAGCTACGTTAGTGGCAGCTTCGAGATAACTTGGCGAAACCGCCATTGTGAAGCAGATCCGCTCGCAGCCCTCCATGGCACGGTGTACAGCCATGAGGTCGAGCAGATCACCAACGACTACTTCGGCGCCAAGATCCCGTAAGCTGGCAGCACGATCGTCGTCGACCCGAACGTGAGCCCGAACTTTAAATCCTCCCCTCAAGAGTAAATCCGTGACCGTTCGTCCGACGGAGCCAATGCGCCCAGCCGCGCCGGTTACCAAGATCGGAAGATCATATGCGTGCGTGTTCATAGTTTCACCGTTTTAGATTCTAACTGAAGACGCGTTCATTTTGCGCCAGAAAAACCTTCCGAGCGCACAATCACCTTGTTGGTTGTGTCGTCCGCGCCACCTTGACCCGTTCATTGCGCTTGCCGATTAGAGCGTCGTGCCTTTATCACGCAAGCATAAGTCTCGCGGTCTCCTCCGGCATGTCCAACTGAAGCCAATGGCCAGCCGGTAGGAAATTTAAACTTGCGTGACTGATGTAACCGGCGAGCTCACGAGCAACGCCGCTAGTCAGGTATGGATCATGATCCCCCCATATGACCTTCACCGGGACATTTATCGTGGAGAGCGACCCTAAGCGTGCCGTATTTGCAGCAACCTCTGGCAGAAGCAGAGCAGTCATCTGCGCAAAGGCGTCTGAGGAGTTGCGGACACCGGAGAAGTTCTCGTTGATGACCGGGGCGACCGTTGTCTGAAAGCGGGTCCGCAAGTGTTCTGGTAGGGCATCCGAGAACTTCTTTTGCTGAAACTCGAGGAGCCAGCGCATCTGGGCTTGATCATGCAGTAACGCGGAGCTGAGGGCCTTTAGGCTATCAGTGGCAAACAGCATAATGAGCTCGGGAACACGAATGCTGGGGCCTGCCGCATAGAGGCAATTGAGCAGAGTGATGGCGGAGACGCGTGCGGGATGAGCGAGCGCATAGTTAAGTGCTGCTGGGCCGGACGCATCGTGCGCGACTGGAACGAATGAATCGAGCTGAAGTCCGTCCGCAACGGCTTCAAGATCGGCAAGCTGCTGAGCGAAACTGTAGACAGCGCCAGTTGGGCGGTCTGAATCGCCATAGCCCAGAAAGTCGAATGCGATAACTCTCCGTCCGGCGTCTACGAGGTACGGGATCAGGCTATCGTAAACGCGCTGGTTATCTGGGAAACCATGCATTACCACCATCGCGTCACCCTTTCCGGCATAATCTCTGACGTAGAGACGTCCTTGCGCAGTTGGGATTCGGTGCTCAGAAAAAGACGGCAGACTGATAGCCATGAGTCCTCCTTCGCGGCCGGAGACCGCTTGCTTAACGAACAGGGCAAATAGGCAGGGAAGTTACGCACTGCCGTGTCGGGCGGACCAGTATCTTGAAGTATAATCGGCGGGGCAAAGAGTGACTAAAGAGGTGGCGGGTGTGGCCGGGAGGCTCACGGTTAGCAAGGTCGCTCTTGACGGGCTAGGTCATTGTTGCAACCAATCCGGCCACGGCGCTAAACGGATGCGAGCGATGATGTTGGCGCATGAGATCAGGCCGCCTCCCCTTGAACGAGGTGGATTTAAGCGCATATTCGGCGAAACGTATGCCTCTGAACGCCGGTGTCTAGGCCTTGGCGTCTAACTCTACCGCGGTCGCGGCCGCCAGTCATAATAGGTGATAATATGCATCGGGTCGGCTTTGTGGTGCCTCCCAACTTCCAATTGATGAGCCTCGCGGCCATGACGGCGTTCGAGGTGGCAAATTTGCCATCGCCGAAGCCGCATTACCGCGTCACTGTGCTGTCTGAGAAGGGTGGCCCTGTGCGATCGTCAGGCGGGTTCAGCGTAAACACCACAAAACTCGCTGATCAGCGCTTCGATACAATGATTTTGGGATCTATCACGTCTCTGGAGCCGCCTGTTCCGTCCCAGCGCCTGATCAAACGCATCCAGCGGGCGTCGGAAAGCGCGAGGCGCTCCGCCTCGATCTGCACCGGAGCGTTCTATCTCGCGGAAGCGGGTATTCTCGATGGGCGACGGGCAACAACGCATTGGTTTCACGCCGCGAGCTTTAGGACGCGATTTCCGCGCATTAGAATGGAGCAAGAGCGGATCTATATCAACGATGGCCCTGTTTGGACGTCGGCTGGAATGTCCGCGGGTATAGACATGGTACTCGCCATGATCGAGAACGACTTGGGTACTCAGCACGCTAAAGAAGTCGCCAAGATCCTCGTTATAAACGAGCGGCGGCGGGGCGGTCGAAAGCAGCAGTCGGTTTTACTCGAGATGGTGGCAAAGACTGAGCGAATTGACGAGGTAATCGCATATATTCGCCAAAACCTAAAAAAAGACCTGTCTGTCGACGAACTTGCCGAGGTTGCCAACCTTAGTCCCCGCCAATTCCGCCGCGTATTTGCGATGGAGATCGGTCAGACGCCGGCAAAAGTCGTTGAGACGCTGAGAATGGAAGCGGCTCAGTTTATGATTGAGGAAGGGCAACATCCGGTCAATGCAGTTGCGCGCGAGGTTGGCTTCGGAGATCCAGAACGCATGCGCCGCGCGTTTCGCCGCAACTTCGCGTCTTCACCTCGTGCGCTGCGGAAGAAGGCTAAAGTTGAGGTGCGTGCCTAGCAGCATGCTCGCTCGGAGCCTATTCGTATTCTGGGATGACTTCCGGAATACGGGAATCTTGTACCGTCGGCGTCACTAAAACCCAGCTACCAAGGGCGCCACCTGCAGCGACGAGGCCGGCGGCAGCGAAGAGCATCTGGTATCCTGCAGTGAAGCTTCCCAGCACGACATTCGCAGGAAGGCCGTACGATCGGCCTGCGACGGTAAGATAACCAGAAGCAATAGCCTCACTCGCCAATTTTAGGCTCGCCTGGTCGACAAGCGTCGACTGCGAAAGCTCACTGGCGATGCGCTGATACAAAATGGCTCCGAGGCCTGCGAAGCCGATTACAACGCCAGCAAATCGGACTGTGCCCCCGACGCCCGCGGCCATTCCAGCTCGATTGGGCGGAATAACGCTTAAGCCAACTCTGGCTGTTTCGCCATTCAAGATGCCTGCGCCCGTTCCTGCGACAGCCATTCCCACCATTATCATAGGGACATTGAAGCTGGGAGCCAGGCAAGCCAACGTAAGCAATCCAACGCTCACCATGACCAGACCAACTGTCAGTAACGTGCGACCAGATACCCAGTGGGAAAAATGTCTGGCCACGATCCGAGGGACAACGAAGAGCGGCATTGCCAAAGGGAGCATTAACAAACCGGCCGATATCGGCGAGGCGCCCATCCCGCCCTGAAAGTACAAAGGGATATACGTGAGCATTGTTAGCAGCGATGCTGCATACGCAAGACCTGCAATGTTTGCGCCGATATATATAGGCTGGCGAAAAAAACGAAGATCCAGCATAGGGCGTCGTTGCTTGGCCTCGACGACAACAAAGGATACGAAGAAAGCTAGCGAAGCCGCAAGAGAGCCTATCAACAGACCGTCCGTCCATCCGCGGTGATTGCCGGATATGAGCACAAATGTCAGCATGAACAAGGCAAGTGCGAGCGTCGTGGATCCGGCAATATCGATCGTCGCACTGTCCGGGTCACGAGACTCATCAACCGCGTAGATACTCAAACCGATCATTAAAACGCCAACGGGCACGTTCACGTAGAATGCCCACTCCCAACCTAGCGTTTGGGTTATGACGCCGCCGGCCAAAGGCCCGAGGGTCATTGCGATGCCTATGACTGATCCCCAAAACGCGAACGCCGGCGCTCGGCTTGCTCCTTGGAATTCCTTGGAAAGAAGCGCCAGCGCGGCGCTAAGCAGCAATGCCGCCCCAACGCCTTGAGCTGCGCGGGCGGCGTTAAGAATCGTAACGTTTGGGGACGCGCCACATAGTAATGACGCCAGGGTGAAAAGGGAGAGACCGATTATGAGTACTCGCTTGCGGCCGAAGCGATCCGCAAGCGCACCCGCCGGCATTATCAGCGCGGCGAATGTCAGCGTATAAGCGCTAATCACCCACTCGATGGACGCAAAGTCGGCATTCAGCGTTTGGACGATGGACGGAAGGGAGACGGCAACAATATTGCCGTCGAGGTTGATCATGAATGACGGTACCGAAACGCATAGTAGCAGCAGAAACGTTCTGTCGCGGCCCTCCCCCGTCATTCGAACAGACCGGCGCCAGTGCATCTACGTCGCGGCTTCTTCGCGCAGACGGGACGGCGGCACCACAGTAGAAATCGTGCCGTTAGCCACGTCATAGACAACTCCTGAGATCATGAAGCCTGCGGGCAGTACGGGATTTGCCTTAAGCGCAGCAACGTCCAACTGGACGGCCTCGTAGGGGTCTGTCACAGCCATCTTATCGAGCTGCGCGTTTGTGACGTCTAGATGCTTTGCGAGGAGCTCCGGCGCATGTTTATAGCATGGAATGATGCCGCAGTCGGTATGATGAAGAACGATGAGATTCCATCCCTCCCCTATCGGTTTACCTGCGCCGTTTGCTACGGTTTGCAAGATCATTAGGGTCTCGAGCAAGGCTCGATTGATGCGCCCGCCCACATTCCGGACAACGACAGCTTCCCCGGGCTTTAGCTCGAAGATGTCGGCCGGATCCACACGACCGTCGACGCAACCAATGATTACAGTCCGCATTGACGGTAGCATCTTCAGATCGTTTGCGAAGCCGTTCGAAGCAAAGTGCGTATTACGCTCTGATAGGGTTTCCAGAAATTCCAACGTCATTCTCCTTCAGGGTTTCTTGGGCAGACCGCTGCTGCGTTATCTCGCAGCGCTTAGCATCGCTCGTGCAACGACCTCAGGGGCGTCTATCTGCGGCCAATGGTTCGCTTCGAGTCCGGTAAGCACCGCCTTCGGAAAATGAGCGGCGATGTCATCGGCGACCGCTTTGTTGAGGTACGGATCCTGAGTGCCCCAGACAAGATGAACCGGCGACGTGAACTGCCTCAACGAAGCAGTGCGCCGACTATTGAACGCCAGATTCGAGCGCGCGTCAGCGGCCATACTCAGAAACGCGGGCACAGAACTTGGCGGTTTTGCGAAGTTATCGTTGATGATCGGCTGGAGAACAGAGTCGAAACGGGCACGCAGGGCAGCAGGAGCGCCCTCCAGGAAGCGGCTCTGCTGAAATTGCAGCAACCATGCCGCTTGCTTAGGATCAGTCATTAAAGCGCGGGACAACGCCGTCAGCTGCGGATTGGCGCATAGCTCGATAAACTCAGGGAAGCGGAGCACCGGCGAGCTTGCGTAATAGCAGTTCAGAAGAACAAGCGACGACACGCGGCTGGCGTGATCGAGTGCGAAGTTGATCGCGGCCGGACCGCCGGCGTCGTGAGCGACTGGAACTACCGTTTCGAGTCCAAGGTCGGCAACCACTGCTTTCAAGTCGGTGAGTTGCTGCTCAAAGCTATATGCGTAGCCAGCCGGCTTGTCCGAGGAGCCGAAGCCGAGGAAGTCGAAGGCAATAGCCCGTCTGCCTGCTGCCGATAACAACGAGCCGAGAGTGCTATAAATCTGACAGTTGTCGGGGAAGCCGTGCACCATCACAAACGGAATTCCGTCGCCCGGATAATCCCGGACGTACAAACGATGCCCATCGGGACGCGACACATATCGTTCCCGAAACCCCAATGCATTATCGTGAGGCGCATCTGCCGCCGTTCCGGTAGCCGCCGTCAGGCGAACCGGTGCGGTTGCATATGCGAGGGCCGCGGCACCAGCCAATCCGCTCTGCAAGAATTTTCGGCGGGAACTTTGTCGGTGGACAATCATACAGAAGCCTCCACTCCCGAGCATCGTTCTCGGGCGTCTATTCCAACCTGCCGTTCAAGGACCGGTCGCGAGCCACTATTGTTTTTGGGAGGGCGTCAATAATGCCCCAAGCGGCTGAAGCGGACCGAGCGGGGTGAGTTCGAACGTCATCATCCCAGCTTGTCCGAGCGGCAGAGGATCAAGAACCGCCTTAGCAGCGTCTACGGTCGTTACATTCAGCAGAAACACGACGCCTGTCTGATCGGGCTTGGCATACCAATCAGAAATCTTACCGTCCAGGTAGAGCTTGAGGGTTGCTGGTACTTCCCGCGCAAGGATGGCCGGCAATGCTGCCGCGGTTGCCTTTGACGTTAACGTGCCGATCGCCAGTACCCGGGTGACCGGCCGCTGAGACATATCTGGCGCCTTGGCCGCCGTCTGGGCGATGCTGGGAGGGGCGAACACGAGAGCCATCAAGCCGGCGTACACGAGAACGGCCTGGGCGCGTTTAATCGGAGTTTGCGTCATGCCAACATCTCCTTTGCCACGAGGGCTGGCGCATCTGCTTGGAGCCAATGGCCAGCCTGGATCGGGTGAAACGATGCGTGTTTGAAATGGGACGCACGATTGCGGCCCACTTGGGTTGTCATATATGGATCGAACTCGCCCCAGATGACCTTGACCGGGACGTCCAGGCGCTTCAACTCCGGTAGGCGCTTCGTGTTGCGGGCGAGCTCTGCGAAAAAATGGGACGCCAGCTGCATGAAGGCTGGACCGCTGCTTGGTTGTTGAGTGAAATTGTCAGCGATAAGCTGCCCGACGCCTTGATTAAACCGATCTCGCTGCTCGGCGGGTTGTGGATCGCTGAACCTGCTTTTTTGCCAGCCCAGAAGCCAGCCTAACTGTTCTGGGCTCTGCGCAAACGATCCCGCTAAGGCGGCCAGACTCTCGCTTGCAAAAAGCGTGACCATTTCAGGCCACAAAATCGGAAAGTTGTCGTCGTAGCCGGAATTGAGGATCATCAATTCAGCGATCAGATCTGGATGTGCCAGCGCGTAATTTATCGCGGTGGGGCCGGACGAATCGTGCGCAACAGGCACAAACTTTCCCAGATCAAGCTGGCTTACCACAGCATCCAGGTCACCGAGCTGGTTTTCAAATGTGTAAATTCCGTTGGCGGGCTTCGCCGACCGACCAAATCCCAGGAAATCAAAGGTCACTACACGGCGACCGCTGGCGACCAACTCCGGTACTAGCGCATCATAGATCCCGAGATTGTCTGGAAATCCGTGCATAAGGACGAATGCTGGTCCAGCGCCGCCGTAGTCGCGCGCGTACACGTTGCCCTGTGTGCGGGCTATCTGGTGCTCCCTGTAGGCAACGGCCTTGGTCATGGCGAACCTCTCGTCTGCAGTTTGCTCGAGCTCACGAGCTTGGGCAGAGCTTAAATCCGCGAAACCAACAACAAAACTATACGTGCGTATCGAACCGGAGATCAGGTGCCTCGCAAGACCGATGTGTGAACGCACATGGACGGAGGATCGTCCAGCATTGCACGTGGCAGTTGCGATACCTGAATTCGCAGGCCATTGGCGTTCCGCTAGCCTCGTTCCAGGCCCCTCGCGCATGAATCTACGGCTTTGAAATGGAAAGGCCTACGATGTCACTCACAGCGACCAATCGGGAGGCCCGCTCACATTTTGATTTCACGTCACCGACTAGGTGCATGAAGCCCTCAAGAGTATGGCTGTCAAAGTCGGCAAACAACACCGCCTGCACGGCTTCGCGGCTGTCGGCCAGGCGGACGAATTGCGTCCGAGCGAGCTCTGTCAGTGACATAAGAATGATCCGCCCATCCGACGCTGACTGCTTTCGCAGAACAAGCCCCCTGCCCTCAAGTATTTTCGACTGCGTCGTGATGAAGGATGGGTCCACAAACATCTTTGATGAGACGTCCTTCACCGGTACGCCGCCGCCAACATCGGTGTCGTGTAAAGCAGCGAGTATCATCCACTGCGGCACACTGACGCCCACGAGCGATGCCCAATGCTGTCGGATCTGATCCAAGTGCGCTTGTATCGTAGCAATATCCCAGCTGAACTGGCGTACTACGCGAGCCTCGACCCGGGCGGCGATATCGATCTTAGTCAATGTCAACCCCTGTTACACGCGAGCAGTCGTTGCTGACACCAACCCGGCGATCGCGTCATGAGGAAATCCTTCGCTGTTATCCGTGTTATAAACGATACCCACCTATAATGACACAAAAAACGCAATAATCAGTACGGTAATAATGATTACGGGGTGGGGTGCATGAGTGCGATGGCCTTGCGAAACATCGCGGCGATGCGTAGCTCTTGCCATCGACATGCCCGGCGACATTACTTAATTGTCTGCCGGCGGACGGCATGGTGGGCGCAGTAGCGGCGCAACGTATTGGAGGAGGCTGTTGCGTGAGTAACAATGCCCGCGGACAAACCAGATCTACGTCTAAGAAAGCGAAAGCGATGCAAAACACGCTCACGATACTGCTGGCGACGGCGCGTAGAGTGTACATCGAGAATGGTTTCCGCGGCCTTTCTGTCGAATCGGTCGGCATGCGAGCTGGTGTGCCGCTCAACGAAGCACTTGCACTCACCCCGTCCCCCCTCGCCCTCTTCCGTCGGTCGGTCTCCGTCAAGCTTGAGCGATTTCTCGACGCGGCAGCGATCGCTGTGGGCGGAAGAGACATCCAGGCGACGCTGGAGATAATGCTCTTTGAGTGTGGTCGCCTCGCCTACGACAGTGATTTGCGGAACATTGGTGCGCGAGCGGTGGCCGAGCAGGAACAGTATCCGGAGGTGGCGAGCGGATTCTATGAGGAATCTATCGACCGACTGCCAATCGCCCTGGACCTGTGGCTGTCTCATTTAAGGCGCAGCGACTTAATCGCGCTGGAGGATCCGAAATCGGCCGCATGGATGCTCGTCGGGATGATGACAGCCGAGCTGAGGCTCGTGGCCGCTGGTGGCCTGCAAGCAGAGATCGCTAACGACGATTCCATGCTGCGAGCGAGGCAATGCGCATCGTTGTTTCTGCGAGGCTGCTTGAAAAAGTAGCGGGAGAGTGCGCGGTCGGCGTGGGGCCTGGTAGATGAGAGAAGCCTCCGGCGGGGCACCGCCGGAGGCTCTTGGAGGTCTAACGAACGATGGTCTCCTTTGCTCTTGGCCTCAGAAGCTGCGAAGGATCTGAATCGATCCAGAGTAGATATTCTGGTCGGTCAACTGGTAGGTTTGGTAGCTGGCGGGAGTGCCAGCAGTACCGGCCTTGCCTGCGACTGCGCCTGTATATGTGCCGTTCAGGTTCTGATCGAGGCGGGTGTACATGAACTCGGCGGCGAGGGTGAGATCCTTAACGGGAGTCCAAGCGGTGCGGGTTCCGATCTGCGCGACGCCAAAGCTAAAGTCGCCAGTAGCGTTGAGCACACCTGCGTTGACGCCCGAGCTGCCGTTGCCGTTTACGCCGAGACGCCCACCAGCGCCAAACGCGGCAAACAGAGCGGCATTCGCATCCGAATTATACTTGACGTGGCTATACGAGCCAAAGAGCGAAGTGCGCCAGTTCGGATTCCAGTAATGTTCGAAATAGGCGCTGACATTCCACGCGTCGGACTTCTGGATCTGTCCGCCCGGAGAAAAGACGCCGTCGAGAACGTAGCCGAATGCGAGGCTCTGTCCGCTGAACTTAGCGAAACGGCCGCCGCCCGCGGTGTCATAGGTGCCGCCAAAGATGTACTTGGCTGCGCCATTTGCGAAGCTGCCTTCAACTTTGAGAGAGTCACCCGCGCCTGTCGGCAGGGTCTTGAGCTCAAATGCGCCACTGACGGCGTAGCCCCAAGTGTCATCCGGATGCCCGGTAGTTTCGTTGGAGCCGTAATAGCCAGTCTGAATATTGTGACCGGCCGCAGAGAAATGCAGCGAGCCCCAGGCTTGGTCCCAACGAACATTGCCGACGATTTCGGGAATGTGGTCGCCTCCGGAGGAGTTTCCAAGGAACGTATTTGTGCCATTGACACCGGCGAACGTGGTGCCGAGGTATGTTGATTGTCCGGGCGCAATTAAGAAATTCGCGGTGTTGTACACGCCAGCATTGCGATACGGAGTGCCGTCTTCCAGAGCGACGGTTGCTGATACGCCGTTACCGAACTCTTTCGTATAAGCTGCCTGCGCGATGCCGGTCGCGTCAAAGGAGCCAGAAAGGAACCCGGTTGTCCCAATCAAGGGCTTGCTAAGGACCCACTGGGAATCAAACTGGGATACCGCTTTACCGAACGTGAAGCCTGCAAACTGCAGGAACGCATAGTCCACCTCGGCGAAGCCGCCTGAGATGTTCTCACGACCCTGGGCGAAGTCGAACAACACGGCCGAAAACGTCCGGACAACGCCGTATTCGGTAGCCGTGCGGGTATCAACGTTGAGCCCGAAGCGTTCACGTGTCTGAAAATAGTTTTTCGTGTTCAGTTCGGAGGAGCCGGCCCCTGACTGATAATAAGGAAGATTGTAGGTGCCGGCATTGAATGAAGTCGCTACGCGGATCTGGCCGCCGATCTTCACGCATGTGTCGGTCCCTGGGATGTAGTAAAAGCCAGCCCCATAGAGCGAGCACACTTTAACGTACTCAACTGCCTTTGCTTTCACGGGCAAGTCGGCCGCCTGCGCCGAGTGGGCGAGCGCGAGGGTCGTTGCTCCCAAAAGCAACGCGCGTTTCACGTTCTTCATTCCGATATCTCCAAGCTCTGTTGCCTATTGGTCACCAACGGGATGAGCGCCCGATGGACCGCTGTGAGTTCGTCTGACCGGCACAATGAACAGCCGGCCGGCCAGGCGAGGCGACTTGGAAAGCCCCAGCCGCAATTCTCGAATACAGCACTCAGATCGCGAATAAAAGAAGCGAACTAAGTTCAGTATTGGGATTTGCGAATATGTGATATCTTGGCAACACGGCGCCTGAGCAGCTTTCGATTACGGCGTCGTCATCATGACGTTGATGCTCAAATAATGTAGGCTTTCCAATATGCTGCGGGACTGGGGACCACAGTGCGTCTGGAATGAAGTCAGAGATTTCCTCGCATCAGCTCGGAATTTTGTTCGATAAAAGGATCTTCAATGCCTGCAGCGAGTAAGAGAGACATGAAGAACGCGGCAAAATCCGGAGCCCCTCTAGCAAGCACCCCGCGATCAAGAGCAGGCAGCCAGAATAGCTATGCAGTGTGCCAGCAGATCGTTTGGGACTTGGTCTCGATCAGCAATCATCTCGAAGAGATGCGCCGATGCTGGGCGAGATTATTCGGGATCAGCGGCCCGCAGTGGCTCATTCTCATGGCAATCTCAGAGCTAGATCAAGGGGCAGGCGTATCGGTCGTCGAGGTCTCTGGAAAGGTGCACGCTGTGCCTACCTTCGTGACCAAAAACACTAAGATTCTCGAGCGAATGGGTTTCCTGCGACGCGTAGGTTCGCCGACCGATGCCCGTGTCGTCCTGATGTCGTTATCGGATGAAGCACGCAAGAAGCTGACGGAGATGTCCGAGCGTTGGGACGCACTTCATGAGTTTATGTTCTCGGACTTTGACGCGTCCGCATGGCGAGACGTAAAGCTCAAGTTGGAACTGTTGAAGAAGCGGAGCAAGATCGCGACGCAGAGGATTAATGAAGATCTGTAATGGCGACCGTTTCTCGGTCCGCTACAGGCGTCTAAACCGCGGATGCGCTTACGGAGGTCCCGTGCCGCGGATAGTGCGTTGGGATCGGATTGCACGCTGTTATAGAGGCTGCTATTGATGTCGGGCGTAATGTTTAGCCCCTCGCCGCCCCTTCGTATGACCGTGGGAAATAAATTGAAGGTTAGTAAGGAAAAAGCTGCTCAACACCATGAAGCTATCATCTCAGCCGGATCCAGGATGATTCGTGAGCGGGGTTTCGATGGCGTGGGCGTGGCCGAGATAATGAGCGAAGCCGGCCTTACACAGGGGGCGTTTTACGGTCATTTCGCTTCAAAGGACGCCCTTTGTGTTGAGGCGTGTCGGACAGCTTTCGAGGCTCGTGCCAAGCAATGGGACAAAACTCCCTCATTGTCCAAGTACGTCGATCTATACCTATCGGTGTCTCATCGAGACAATCCCGGACGAGGATGCCCTATCGCGTCATTGGCGGCACATATAAGCGGACAAAGTCCAAGCATCCGGAAGCAATTTAGCGCCGGAGTTTTTGCGTTCACAGAACGGATTGCAAAAGCGTTGCCATTCGAGGGTAGCACTAACATCAAAAGACGACATGCTGCCGCGATTCTCTCGGTGATGGTTGGCAGCCTGGTGCTAGCTCGGGCTACAAAGGGCGATCGGCAATTATCGAACCGTATTCTGGCCGAGGCCCGCGCTTCGATCTCTTTGAACTATGGCTTGTAGCCCGAGGACATCGCCGATGGTAGTCTCGACGAACTAGGGTCCGGCGTGGGCATCCCTTGCGCACCCGCGGAGAAAGAGAGCGGCGCAAGTGCGGGCCCGTTTGTCGAACGTTTTGCGGGAAGGCAGTGGCTCTCCGCCGAAGATCGCTGCGCGTTGTGGCGCTGACACTAACATGCCCATAAGCATGCCAGCGGCCTCGTCGGCACTTTCGACTTCAACTAAACCGCGATCCTGCTGAATTTGCAGCCAACCGGACAGCGCCGCTGCCGTGCGTTGCATGCCGTTACGGTAAAACGCGCCCGCGATATCTGAAAATTGACCGGCTTCTTGGAGCACCATGCGTTGCATGGCCACGACCTCTGGATCCAATGCTAGGCCCCCACACGTCATGAGGACGGCATGCAACGCGTCTTCGATGTCGTTGTGTTCGGCGACCCTCAGCTGGACGTCAAACAGAAGGCGATCCAACCGATCTGATACGGTACCTTCAAACAGTGCAGCTTTGCTCGGAACCAGCCGATAAAGGGTCTTCGTTGAAACGCCAGCGCGCCGCGCCACCATTCCCATGCTGGCGGCCGCGAACCCGGCCTCAGCAAAAACGTGCCGGGCAGCTTCGAAGATAAGTGCGCGCGTCTCTTCATCCGGCCGAAGCTGCGGTCGCCCTCGGTCGCGACGATCTTGGGAGGGGTCCATCGGAGCCATGCCTTTAGATGATGCCTGTCATTCCATTGACAGTTTGAGTATGGGGCCTAATTTGGAAAATATCAAGTTTCCTAAATCGCCTCTCGGCCCTTATGAGAGCGAGCGTCAACAGGAGCGTATAATGAATATCCAATCCCCCTCTCTCCCCGTGGGGAGTCCGCTTTCTCCGGCGACCACGCGGGGCGCCCTCCCGGGCACTGGTGCGGCAGAAGCCGCAGCAGGAAAAGGAACTGAGCAGCGTCAGGGCACTATCCGCAGGATTATGCTGGCGGGTGCGGCGCTCGCTGTGGTCGGGGGAATTTCGCTTTATGGCTGGGATTACTGGACCACTGGACGTTTTTTAATTTCGACAGACGATGCATACGTGAAATCGGACAACACGACGGTGTCCCCCAAGGTCTCAGGTTACCTGAGTGAGGTGTTTGTCGGCGATAACGAACACGTAAAACTTGGTCAATTGCTGGCCCGGATCGACGATCGCGACTTTAAGGTCGCTGTGGACCAAGCAGCTGCCGATATGGTGGGTGCGCGGGCGGCGATCGCTGCCAAGCAAGCGCAGCTTGACGTTCAGGAAGCGGTGATCAACGCGGCTCAAGCGACGCTCGACGTAGATCGGGCAACGCTGACCTTCGCGGCGCAGGACAGCAAGCGGTACAGCGATCTCGCCACGACTGGGTCTGGTAGCCTGCAGAATGCCCAGCAGGCTCAGTCACGCATCGCGAGCGCACAAGCCGTCATGGCACGGGACGCCGCCAACCTCGTTTCAGCCGAAAAGCAGGTAGACCTGCTCAGAGCCGAAATAGCGCAGGCCAATGCCACCCACGCGCGCGCAGTAGCTTCGCACGAACAGGCGCTGCTCAATCTAAGCTACACGTCCATTGTTGCGCCTGTCGATGGCACGGTCGGCAATAGATCGCTGCGATCCGGCCAATATGTTCAGGCCGGGACGCAACTAATGTCCGTGGTCCCGCTACACGGAGCTTATGTCGTAGCAAACTACAAGGAAACGCAGCTCACAGAGGTCCGAAAGGGGCAGACAGTCTCCCTCGAGGTAGACATGTTTCCTGGCCAGACTGTGCATGGTCATGTTGACAGCATTGCGCCTGCAAGCGGCCAGGAGTTCGCACTGCTCCCGCCGGATAATGCCACGGGCAACTTCACGAAAGTCGTTCAGCGGATACCGGTAAAAATCACATTGGACGACGGCAATAGTTCGCTTATCCAGCTGCGTCCGGGCATGTCCGTGATCCCCACAATCGAGACCCATACCGCATTCCCTACCATTCCGTCACGCTAAACAAGCTCAAGCAACGAGGCTCAGGGAGTGACGTGCCATGTCTAGCCAAGGACGTTTCGCCGCGACGAACTTAGGAGTCGCCTCCGGCGACAGCTCCCAAAATACTGCAAGTGGTCGATTTGACCGGGCCAGTATGTCCACGTGGATATCCGTGCTTGCGGCCATGATAGGCTCATTCATGGCAATCCTGAACATACAGATTACCAACGCGTCACTTCTTAACATCGAAGGCGGAATTGGCACTGGCGTCGATAACGGTTCGTGGATATCCACCTCGTATCTGATCGGTGAGATCATCGTAATTCCTCTCACCGACTACCTCAGTCGCGTTTTTTCCTTCCGACTCTATATGCTAGCCAGCGCAGTAGCGTTTGCAATCTTCTCGGTTGCGTGCGCCTTTACGCATGATTTGGCGTCCATGATTGCGATGCGCGGTCTCCAGGGTTTCGCCGGCGGCGTACTCATCCCGATGGCGTTCACGCTGGTATTGACTAAGTTGCCCAAAGCGCAGCAGCCCATCGGGCTCGCGATCTTCGCACTGTCTGTGACATTTGCTCCAGCAATCGGACCGACCATCGGAGGATATCTTACCGAGACCTATGGCTGGCAGACGATCTTCTTCGTAAACGTACTTCCGACCATCGTCATGGTCACGGCATTGGCGCTCACGTTAGAAAAGACGCCGATGCGGCTCGGTCTTCTGAAGGAGGGCGACTGGGGCGGCATTGTTACCATGGCGATAGGCCTGTCAGCTCTGCAGACTATCCTTGAAGAAGGCAATAAGGACGACTGGTTCGCATCGCAATTCATTCTGCGGTTGGCCGGAGTGGCCTTGATCAGCTTAGCGACCTTCGTGTGGATAGAGCTCACGGTCGAAAAGCCGCTGATTCGCCTGCGTTTGTTGATGGGGCGAAACTTTGGTGTCGGCACCATCGCGATGACCCTGCTCGGCTTTGCGCTATTCGGCTCCGTTTACATACTCCCGGCTTATCTTGGCCAAGCGCAGGGTTATAACGCCGAACAAATTGGCTCAGTAATGGCGTGGACAGGCCTTCCACAGCTGATTCTCATTCCCTTAGTTCCGCAGCTAATGAAGCGCTTCGATACTCGATACATCGCCGTCATAGGTCTAATGATCTTCGCCTATAGCTGTTTTATGAATACCGCAATGTCGCCCGATTATGCAGGTGACCAGCTGTGGATTCCGAATATCGTGCGCGCGATAGGTCAGGCGATGGTATTAACCCCCCTCACATCCGTGACGACCGGAGATATCGCTCCAGAGGATGTCGCCGCCGCGTCCGGCATTAGCAACATGCTGCGTAATCTCGGCGGTGCGATTGGCACAGCGGTCCTGGCGACCGTAATCACGAAACGGGAGCAATTCCATTCTAACATCATAGGCCAATCCGTCACGCTGGGTCGCGAGGAAGTTCACAGCCGAGTAAGTCAGTTGACTGAGTACTTTATCGCCCACGGCGTCCCAGATCCAAGCGCGGCCCGCGCCCAGTCTCTAATTGCCCTGGGCAAAGCTGTGAAACACCAGGCTCTTGTTATGGCATTTAGCGACACCTTCGCTGTGCTCGGTTTTGTCCTCGCTCTCGCAGCAGCGGCAGTGATGCTGACGCGCAAGGTGACGAGTCGCGGAGCCCCGGCGCACTAAGCGCGGTGCAGGCAAGCGTGCTAGGATCACCTGGGTTTTGGCGTGAAGGGACCAGGCGGCGGCTTGGACATGAACGCAATGCATGCGATGCCAGCTATAGCGGCGAAGAACGCCAGCCAGAAGCCGTCGATAAACGATAAGGTATTCGCTTCGCGCTTTACCGTCGCAGCGATCACGCTTACTGCGCGTTCAGACGCGGTTGCCGCATCGGCTTTCGCCAAACTGCTTGCAAGCTTCGCAATTCGCTCGGACAAATTGGCGTCCCCGTCTAGAAGGTGTTGGCCGAGGCTATTTGAGTGCTGTTGCTCCCGCACTCTGAGCCATGTCGCCATTAATGCCGCTCCAAACTCGGAGCCTCCCAGCCTCACTACCTGAACGTATGCCGCAAATGCCGTTGAGCGAGCCAGATTTGAGCTCGCGAGAGCGATCATCATTAATGGCAGCAGGCAAAACGATTGGCCAATCGACTGCAAGAGGAGCATCGGTACGAAATCGTCGATGGACCACGCGTGGGTCAGCCGAGTGCCAAGCAGGCCCGCCGCAGCAAATGCGGAGAACCCGCAGAGCACAGTCAGTCTCGCGTCATAGAATTTGATAAGATAGACTGTTGCTGGAAGCAGTATGAGCATAGGAACCGCTGTATAGGCCGCGAATACACTTCCCGATTGTTCCGGCCTGAGTTGGCCAACCACTGCGAGGAAGTTTGGCGCGAGCGCTGCGTTCGATAGACTTGTCAGCGCATAAAGTACGATCGCGATCAGCGCGAGGCCGATATTCCGTGACATAATAACGTCGACCTCCGCCCAAGGATGTTCAACCAGCACTTCATTGACGAAAAACCCGCTGACAAGTGCAGCGCCGCCGAGCAGAAGCGACACTACGGTTCCGGATTGAAGCCAGTCCAGCCTGTTTCCTTGATCCAAGCCGGCGTACACCATGGCCATGCCAGCCCCGAGAAGGACAATTCCTCCCCAGTCCGCCTTAGCCAGTAACTCTACGTTTATCCGTTCCGGGGGAGTGCCTAGAAAGGCGCAGAGCGCCATTAATGGCGCGACCAACGCGTCCTGCCAGAACATCCATTGCCATCCGACGCGATCCACATAAAAGCCAACCACGGCCGTGACTGTGTTGAGCGACAGCCCTACCCTTGCGGAGTAGATTGCCAGCGCCAGGATCCACCACCGCATTGGAAGATTGCGAAATATGATCAGAAGCGCCGCGGGAACGAACGTTCCCAGCAATAATCCCCGGAGGATACCAAGTGTGATCAAAAGGTCGAAATCGTGCACCAGCGGCAGCAGGAGAGAAAGAACGGCATACAGAATGCTTGGCCACCCGAGCACGCGCCGCAGGCCAAAAACAGTTGCAAGCCACGCAACTGCGGGCGCGACAGCAATCTGTGAAGCCGTCGTCGCTGTGCTAAGCCACGTGCCTTCGTCATAACCGAGGGAGTATGCCCCTCGTAGGTCTCCCAGCGCGACTGAAAACAACCGTGTATCAAAGTTTGCTAGAAAGGAACCGACGAGGACGGCTCCGACCGCAAACAATGGACGTTGTGAGAGTGCTCCGGTATTCGTCGGGCGGCTATCGCTGCCGCTTCCGGCTGGCATCGCGGTGCCCATGAGTCTGCCGCCTACCCCTCGTTGGAGGGTCTGTTTGTACGAGGAAGAACCCGGACCCGCGCTGATCTCGCACGCTGATCTGTCGCCTTCTTCGGTCGGACATAATGCAGATCGTAGGACCAGCGTTATGCTGTCGCTTAGCCTCAGCTGGCTGATCTTTAATAAGAACGGGCCAGCCGCAACGATACTTCCGTATAGTATCAGACCCCGTCGTTCTCGGGGATCGTCGTTTGCCTACATCGGTACGCCGCATGAACAAGAAGCCTGTAATCGCGATCATTGACGACGACGCGCCATTGCGCGACGCGATAGACAATCTCTTGCGAGCAGCCGGATTTGAGACGCAGCTCTTCGCTTCAGGCGAGGCATTCCTCGAAGGTTTGTCGACGGGTGCCAGCGTCTTGGTCAGCGATATTCGCATGTACGATTTATCGGGGTTGGATCTAAAGGCTGTACTCAATGAACGCGGAATTACTTTGCCGGTGATCTTCATAACAGCTGTTCTGAACGACGACATCGTCGCTCAGGCGACGCTGGCCGGCGCGATTACATGTCTTGGAAAGCCGTTCAACGATGAAGAGTTGATCGCTGCAATTCGGTCTGCTCTCTCATAGGAAGAGTGCGAACGCAGTACGCCAAGGCTCAGTATGATCGGGTGGACGCGCAACTCTTAGTCGTATCTCGCCTGTCGGTTCGCGTTATCATGCCAGAAACAGCGGAATGTCCGGAAAGGAGGGATATACGCCCTTCGTAATGGGGACTCTCAGCGGTAGCGTGCGCTTAATCAAAGCGTGCGTGCTGCCGATCCCGGTTTCCGTCAGTCCGACGAACAATGCTGTTGAGAGTGTTTCAGCCATGTCAAGATCGGCGGATTCCGTCCAAGCTGCCCCGAGAGGACACGACGCTACCAAGCCAATACCTCGAGGACTGCTCGCTCCCGCGGTGTACATCATTGATGACGATGAAGGGGCACGCGAGGGACTCGCGAACCTTTTGGCATCGGAAGGAATGGCGTCTGCATCCTACGCGTCACCTCAGGAGTTTCTTCGTGCTTGGAGTCCGACCGACAGCGGCTGCGTGATACTTGACATTCGTTTTCCAGACGAAAGCGGCCTCGATTTTCAGCTTCAAATGAACGAGCGCGGCATCGCGCTACCAGTTATTCTGGTAACCGGCTTTGCCGACATTGAGTCCTCGGTTAGGGGGCTGAAGGCTGGCGCGATTGACTTCCTATTGAAGCCTTATGATGATGGGCATCTGCTCAGCGCGATAGCCGATGCTTTCGAACAAGACGCTTCGCGTGTGCGCCGGGAGCGAGATCAAGCGAACTTGGTCGACCGGTTCGCGACCCTCACTTTGCGCGAGCAGCAAGTCTTCTCTCTTGTTGTCCGTGGCCTAATGAATAAACAAGTGGCTGCTGCTATGAACTTAAGCGAGATCACCGTCAAGGTTCATCGCGGCTCGATGATGCGCAAGATGGATCTCCGGACTTTGGCAGACTTAGTCCGTGCGTCCGAGCGTCTGATTGAAATGCGGTTGTTGGCTGACGTCAGCCTGAATTCTACTCGACGTTCTCGTTAACTGCCCCCTTCGCACAAGATGGCAAATCCATCGCTTACGGGGGCACGCCGTCTCTACCCGTAGGCACAGCCACCATCGAATGTTCCGGTTTGACCGTGGGGCATTTTCGATGGCTCCCGGCGGCGGCTTGCTTAAACCGGCTTAAACCGACGGAGCGCTAAAATCGTTGCGATCACAAGTAAGAGCAGGCCGGCGCCTTGGAATATAATAAACGGCGGCTCTGATTGGGTCGGCGCGAGAGCGCGGAGCGGCTCCCATTTTAGGAAGCCCTGAATGATGAGGACAACGACGTTGAAGTAGAGCGAAAGCGCCGCGGAAACGACGTATACCGATCTCCAGATGCCCAGCAGCCGTTTGGGATATAGCGCAAGAATCGCGACCGTCAGACAAACAAGAGAAATTGCGCCGACGACGTGCGAGGGAAGCAGGCCGTTGGCAGGGAATACATATCCGCTCAGGCTAGTGATGGCCGTCGTTAGCAAGAAAATCACTGTGATCGTGGGCCACGAGCGCCCCACGATCATTCCGCCTATCGTGTATAAGCCGCTTCCAATGGCAACCAGACTGATCAGCACATGAAGTAACGTGAACGTGCCCAGACTCATTCCTAGCATAACGTTTTATCCAATGTTTTACTGACTTTAGGGCGACGGCTTCTGATCTCGTGATCCTAGCTGGTTCGCGGCCCGATGTTGATGACACCTACGTATAGTTGCTCAACTTCCGCGGCCACTGCACGGTGAATACCTGACGCTGCCTCTTGCCGAGCGGTCCTCGCAAGCCATCCGCACAGCCTTCAACATGACCGCTCGCGCACTGACAATGAATAGAGAGATCATGGCTGACCGACTTCCGCACCGCGTATCGCGTGCATTGGCAACCAGCTCAATCGAGCGCATCGACGTAATCACGTCTCTCTCATTTACTGAGCTCATCGACGCCTTCGAGTCCTCTTTAGGCCGTTGGGAGCCGCACGTTGGTGACGCGCTGGTACGTGATCAAGTGTCCTGGCAGGAAGCAAAGATAAGCATAGGCGCAATGGCCGGGCCGCGTGGCCTAATGATATTCTCGAAGATCAATCAGGGAGAGATTGCGTCGTTGGCGGGAACGCCGCGGTCATCAGTCATCTACCTCGTTGGCAACCCCCTAATAGCGACAACTATTCTTCAGGTGGACATTCGCGCTGGCATGCTGGTCCCATTTAGGGTGGAATTATACGAAGACGGTCAGGGCGGAATCCTCTCTTACGATGCGCCGTCTTCCTTCCTCGGTTCGCTCGATAATCCGGCGCTTACCGAAATCGGAAAAGCTCTGGACGAGAAGATGTCGGGGGTTGCTGCAGAGCTCACCTCCCGCCCGGGCTCGTGAGGTAACACAGACGCTGTCTTACGGATGACAGCACCGGCTGACTGATGGCCTGAACGGCACCATAACCGCCGCCATCGAATGGCGGCGGCGCAGATCCAGACGGTTTTATGGCTACCCTTTGAGGAACGCCAGCAAATCGGCGTTAAGCCTGTCTGCCATGGTTACGCAAAGCCCGTGAGGGGCTCCCTGATAGACTTTGAAGGTCACCTTAGGGGCGAGTTTTGCTGACTTCGTCGAAGAAATACCTATTGGCACGATCTGGTCGTCGTCTCCATGAACGATGAGTGTGGGCACGCTCATTTTCTTAAGATCAGCCGTGAAATCGGTTTCTGAGAACGCTTTGATGCACTCGAACTGAGCCCTGATACTCCCCTGCATGCCTTGCGCCCAGAAGGCATCAATCATGCCCTGCTGCACCTTTGCATTTGGCCTATTGAAGCCAAAGAACGGCATAGCGAGTCCTTTGAAAAACGATGAGCGGTCTGCGCTCAGTCCCGCCCGAAGGCCATCAAATGCTTCGATCGGGGCGGCTTCTGGATTGTCTGCCGCTTTGAGCATGCGAGGTGGAACGGAAGAAATTAATACAATCTTGCTGACCCGTCCAACGCCATGGCGGCCGACATAGCGGGCAACTTCCCCGCCTCCCGCCGAATGACCAACCAGGGTTACTCCATCAAGATCAAGGGACTCGATGACCGCTGCCAGATCGTCCGCGTAAGTATTCATGTCGTTGCCCCCGGAGGGCTGGTCCGAGCGTCCATGCCCACGGCGGTCGTGCGCAATCACCCGGTATCCGTTGGAAGACAAAAAGAGCATTTGACTGTCCCATGCATCGCTCGTGAGCGGCCACCCGTGTGAGAAAATGACCGGCCTGCCGTTGCCCCAGTCTTTGTAAAACAGCTTAGCGCCGTCCTTCGCGGAGATCGTTGACCCGACTGTGCGACTTGGCGCAGCTCTAGCGCTCTTCGCGGCCAGGGACGTTTTCGGAATACTTACTGCCACTGCGGCTCCGCCAGCCGCGAGCAGAATCTTTCGGCGGGAAGTATTGCCCGCCGGGGTGTGCGTATCTTGTTTCATGACATATTCCTTGCTGGCGACCACAGCGTCGCAAACAGCAATTCGACCGATTTTTTGGCTGCGAACCATTATACGGAGGTGTACGACTGAACGTCGGCACGGGCGGCGGAAGCGCGGCCCCCTTGCCGCGGACTCGATCGTGAAATGGCCACTAGCTGTAGGACGCCTGCGACGATATGAATGTATAATTGACCGCCGCCCGGTAACCCTGCAACTCAATAGATTAAACTTCCGACGCGGAAACGTGAATACCAATGCCAAGCAGCTCGCATCACAGTCGTTTTGGGAGTCCGATCGTGACTACTCGATCTATCGTTTTGGCACGGGGATCCCGCCACTTGTGGAGAGAAACGCTCCGCTCGCTTGCAGTGGCGGCCAGCAGCATCCGGATGAGCGACCCCATACTCGCGGCCCTCATTATCGCAATTTCAATATCGGTATTCCTCTTCGACACGGTTACTCCGCGCCCTATCGGCGTCGTCTATGTTATTCCTCTCCTCTTGGCCGCAAACTCCGGCCGTCGAGAATGGATCATCCGAACCTCTGCACTCGCTGTAAGTTTCTTGCTGCTGAGCAACTTTATCAACCAAGGTGATGGCCCACGCTGCGTCGTTCGCATCACTGCAATTCTGATTGTGACAGCCCTCACGCTTCGCAATACTACCGCGTCAAAGCGGCTTGTAGAACAAGCCCAGCTCCTAGACCAAACGCATGACAGCATATCTACATACGATTTAGACGGACGGATAACTTCTTGGAACAAAGGCGCCGAACAACTTTATGGGTGGTCAAGCACTGAAGTCGTGGGATCGATAACACACGATGTTCTACTCACCCACTTTCCACTCGGTCGACATCTTTTGCTTGAGGAGCTCGCCGACCGCGGTACGTGGAACGGCGAACTGGTAAACATTTCTAAGGACGGAAGGCGGATCGTCGTCGATAGCCGTTGGTCCCTGATGCGGGACGATAGTGGGCATCCCGTCTCTATCCTTGAAACTTCTAACGATATTACGCTTCGCAAAGAGGCCGATGAAGCGACCCGGCGAAGCGAAGTACGGTATCGAACCATTTTTGAGACAACTGGCGTGTCGATTTGGGAATGCGATTTGTCGGGAGTAAAACAGCAATTGTCGGCTTCCTTGGCAAATACCCAGACGGATCTCAAAACACATCTAAAAGAACACCCTGAAGTGGTACGGGACGCTATCCGGCTGATAAAGATTGTAGATGTTAATGAAGCAAGCGTTCGGCTTTTCGGTGCTAACACGAAGGCCGAGCTATTCACCGCCCTTAACAGAATATGGCCCGCCGAAAGCGAACGAACGTTTGCAGAGGCGATGATTGCTAGCTGCACCACACGGTCACGCTTTGAAAGTGAAGCGATCCTCCGGACTATCGACGGGCGCACCATAGAACTTGCATTTTCCACCGCGCACCCGGTTGGCGCTGACACGCAAGATACGATCTTCCTCTCTATGGTGGATATCACAGAGCTAAACCGGGCGCACGCGGCTCTCCGGTCCCTGCAGATTGAGCTCGCAAACGCTAGCCGTCTGTCCAGCCTGGGCGCCCTCACGGCGTCCATTGCCCACGAAGTGAACCAGCCGCTCGCCGGTATCTTGGCCAATGGGCAAGCGGGCCTGAGATGGTTACGCCGTGACAAACCAGAAATTGCCGCTGCCGGGCTATCTTTCGAGAAACTCATCGCTGACGCGAAGCGTGCCGCAGACATCATCAATGGAATACAGTCGCTCGCCCGTAATGAGCCGCCGACGAAGGTGATGCTCGGTCTGAACGACCTCATAAGGGAGAGTCTTCCCATACTTGATGGAGAGCTATCGGCAGCAGGTGTCGAGCTCTCGCTGGACTTGGCTGATCCGCAGCCGAGTGTGCTCGTCGAACGTACTCAACTCCAACAGGTTATTATTAATCTTGTTATGAATGCGATCCAAGCGATGTCAGACCCGTACGACGGTCAGAGACATGTTCAGGTCACGTCGTATATTGATGCTGGGTTCGCTACAATTAAGGTGTCGGACACAGGACCAGGCATTGATCCAACCGTCCGTGGCAGACTGTTCATGCCGTTTAGTACCACGAAGGTTGGTGGTATGGGTTTAGGGCTTTCGATCTGTGCGACAATCATTGCGCGCCAGGGCGGTCGAATATCAGTAGATACCAATCACAATCGCGGCGTTGTTTTCATAATTGATATTCCTCTTCAAAGTGGAATCCGCTCATGACCGGCGACATCACGACGTGGTCACCGCTGCCAGGTTGACCCGGCCGCGGATGAGGCGCTTTGCAGGAATGAACGCTATGCTCAGCGTGAGGGTCGAGCAGATTCTTAGAAGGAATGAGGCGCAGGAGCTTTGCCTGTGCACGCGTACGAACGCTGCTTTAGGGCCATACGTGGGCTCTCATCTGTTCCCTGAACTCTCTAAGTAAGTGGCTATCCCCATGAAGAACTTCAATCTGGGTCAAGCTCTCCTCCTTATGGCCCTGTTTGCGATGCTATTGTTCGCGATTATTTGGGCGTCCTTGGCGTGGACTTCGACGGACGTCGAAATGTCCGTACACGGCTGGATAGCACTTGGATTGGGGACCAGCCTCTCTCTGATCATTGGATGCGGGTTAATGGCGCTGATGTTCTACAGCAGCCGGAGCGGCTATGACGAAACGGCCTCGCCCGAGTTTCGAGTCGAAGCGGATGATGAACAGACGCGCCTGCCCCCGCGTGAATGAAGGAAGGCGGATTCCGGGAGAGGCCGCCGTCATGCGCCGAAATGTTACCAACCTCCGCGGCTCTGTCCGGCGCACACTTTGGCAGGCGCCTGAGAGTGACAATCTACTGAGCGGGTCCGTAGCAGAAGCTGACTGTTCCGCGGCATTATGATGGACGGGCTTCAGTCTCTCCCGCGGAGTGTCTCCCGTGACCCACCCATCGATGCTTTTCAGATGTCGCGTGGTTCGCCTTTCGTCTAGAAGGGTACGGTATCGACGCTAGAAGACGTCGAATATGCCGGCCATCCGGACCTCGCAAAGTGCTGTCGGAGGGATCCGTGCTCTCCTGCGGCTAGTCCCCGCCTGATCACACGACTTGATCAACTTAAACGCGCGAGACGACCCGGGCTGCTGTTCGGATGTCAGCAATCTGGACGCTCTGCAGAAGCTGCTGGCGCATCACTTGGAATACAGGCTGCTCCTTTTTCGGATCCGAAATCGTCAGGATACCTGTAAACGGCACGCCTTCCTCAGGCATCTCGTCGTTGTCAGTGCGTGACAGGTAACTTACGACGAGGCGCCAGTTGGTCGAGACGCCTCGTCCTTTTGGCATGGTAGTGCCGCTGGTCTTCACGGGGCTCCACTTCATGCCGTGTTCCACGCGCTCGGCTTCGTAAGGATGTTCTGTCCCGCTGGGCGGCAGGTAAAGCGGCTTGAGCTGTCCCTTCCAGCTTACCTCCCCGTCCCTCGATATCTGTTCCTGCTGTAGCGCGGCCTCAACATTGATCCGCGTAAACTCGGCGCCGAAGCGCTGGTCCAGTGGCGGGCTTGAGACCAGCGTTAGCCGGGCAGAGCCGCGGCACGCATCTCCCGCGCCAACCAGGCAC
This sequence comes from Tardiphaga sp. P9-11, assembly GCF_008329525.1. Taxonomy (GTDB): domain Bacteria; phylum Pseudomonadota; class Alphaproteobacteria; order Rhizobiales; family Xanthobacteraceae; genus Tardiphaga. The sequence continues at coordinate 53,620 of NZ_NPKQ01000015.1, forward strand.
GACGGCCAGGAGAACCGAAAATTCATCTGTCGGTCTTTCTCCAAGCGTGTCGCGAACACCAGCGTGATCTGATGGTCGCCACCTTCCAGCACGCTGGCGACCGGTGCGGTCATGCCGTGTCCGCACAGTTGTCGTGCAATCACATTGAGCATCTTATCGCTCAGCGGGAGCGGTGTTTGCGCATGATGCGCCAACAGTGCGATCAGGGTCTCCCGCGAAACGTCGCCTTCAATCTCTGCATCGAGAATGGCTGCCTGCTTGGCGACAAACGGCGCGGCGTAGCTTGTGCCGCAGGCGTCAGCGAGAGAGCCGTTCGGTGCCACTGAATACAACCCATGCCCGGCCGGCAAGGTTGGACTGCCAGAACCGCCGACGAAAGCAAAGTCGGGCTTGACCAACGCACGCAGGCCAGGCCCGCGACGCGAGTACCGCGCCGGCGCGTGGTCAACGCTGTGCGCTCCAAGACCCGCAGGGTTCAAAGCGCCAACCGCAATGTTGCGCGCGCTCTCGGCCGGCACCTGGATTCCATCGTTTTGTGAGGCTGCCATCAGCTGCAGCGCCAAATCCGGTGTAGCCGGCCATTCCGGGCGACCCGCATTTGGATTCAGGTTACCAGCTGAGATGAAGATCAGGACGTCATGTGTGTCAGCGATATGATCGAGCCTGGACGCGACCTTGCTGTAGTGACCCGCGGACACCAACACCTGGACGTTCATGCTGAAATTGAAGACCCGCACGCCGTGCTGGGCCTTGGCTTCGGCGACAGCGTTCTCGACCTCATCAAGGAAGCCGGTCAGATCGCGATAGTACGTCGCGAACGCGGTGTCAGAATTCGGGTAAACCGCGATATCGTAGAGTTCGACACCGTCGGCATCGGTGCTGGTCTGCGGTCCGTTCAGCGCACTGCCTGCCACAAGAATGCCGCCGATGAAGGTGCCGTGACCCGGATCCATGTCCTGCGCGGCAAGCGGGTCCCATCGACCAACCACCCAATCGCCAAGCGCCGCGTCGCTGATGCCGCCATCGATCACACCAACACGGGGCCAAGCCTTTGCGCGATCGCGCTGCTGGATCGTTGCTGTCTGCGGTCGCGTACGGACAACGCCGTCGCTACGGATAACGATGCCGGGCAGTTCAATTTTTTTGACCAGCGGGTGGGATTCCAGAAATTTGACAAGACGCGCATGACGATCGCGGTTCGGATCAAATGGCGCAATATCACGCCCGCGCTCGCCGACCGACGGTAACATGCGCACGATTGGCGGCTGCGCTGATTGCTCGAGGCGGACGGCATAGGTCGGCTGCTCGCCACCCGTACGGCGGGGCAGCGCGTGGACATCAAGGCCCGTGCCGATCTGCTGCAGTCCGGCCGTAAAGGATTCGAAGAGCTGGCGCCGGAAGCCGGCAATATCGTAGTTCGCCGGCACTGGCGGGATCTCGAACAGCTCGACCTCATACTGACCGCCGGTCTTGGGATTGGACAACCACACAACCGCTTGGTCGAGATCGAACTGACGGCGGTCCCCTGCCCCGTAGAGTTCAAGACGTTCGATCGCACCGGTCTCACTGCGGCGCGGTGTTGGTACCGCTTCGATTTTCCTGGTGCGCTCATTGAAGCGCTTCTGAGTGTGATCTTCAGCCCTCCCGACTTCGCCGGCGATCTCGGCAAGGGCCTGCGGGGTGGCCTCCACTATGAGCTCGCCCAGATCAAGGTTGCCGACCAGGCGCGTGCGGCGCTCGGAAAATAGCGCGTGCAACGGACGATGGCTCTTCGCCCAGGCCTTGCGTCGAAGGATAACCTTCACAAAGCCGACCGGGCCAAACGCCGGCGCCTGACGCTGTAGACTCGCCGTGACGTCTGCGAGTTGCTGCAGGACGTTTTGGCGATGCGCGACGAAGCCGATGTCATCATCTAGGAAGAAATCGGTCTTAGGACCGCCGCCGCCCGGTTTATCGCGGTCTTCCGAGAAATTATTGGGGTTGAGAACGATCTGGACAGGACTAGCCATGGCTTCTCACCAACTTGTTACGTGGACTCAGCATCCGGCTCACGGTGGACTTGTCTTTACCAATGATCTCTCCCAGCTCCGCCAAGGAGAATGACAGTTCGGTGTCTCGATGTAGCGTCTCAAGCAGGTCCGCGGGATCCTTGAGCAGATGCCGACGGTCGGCCGTAAGGCGGCCGCTGTTGAGCGTTGCGAACTGCCTGAACAGCTCGAGCAGCTCATATGGTTTGTCGCCCCTCACCGCTCTCAGTTTCTTGTAGCTGCGCACAACGGCTTCAAGTTCGGCGCCTGTAGCGCCCTCGGTGAACCAGGCGAATAGCTTGAGGTGCGAATCCGGCGCCTCAGTCGGCCTCATGAAGTGACGGGCCATATCGAGGCGAAGCTGTGTATCAGGATTGGGGATCTGCAGCTGCACTTCGAAGCGTCGCCAGACCGCTGGGTCGAGTAGCTGTGGATGGTTGGTAATACCGATCGTGAAACCAAGTGGCTCGCGCGCATCCAGGTTCTGCAACAGCGCGTTGACGATGCGTTTGATCTCACCGACTTCCTGAGGATCGTCCCTGAGTTTGGCTAGAGCATCGAACTCATCGAGCAGCAGCACGCAGCGAAAGCGGTTTACGAAGTTGAACAGAGAGCCGATGTTGCGCGACGACGTCCCGAGGAACGATGACACCAGGCTGTCGAGCCTAGCGACCACCACGGGAAGGTCGAGCTGTTTGGCCATCCACATCGCAAGACGCGTCTTACCGGTGCCAGGTGCGCCGTAGATCAGGCAGGTCTTGCTGGGCTTGATACCGGCCGCATCGAATGCTTCCAGGTGAGACCATTCCTCGAGCAAAGACTTGATCGCGCCACTGACGTCGCCGCTGAAAATCGGCGCGCCGTCGGGGATCTGCTGCTGGAAGATGACCTGCGCCAGGGGGGTCGACGTTTCGCGGTCAACAGGGACGACTGTGTTGCGGGTTAACGTCTCGCCGCCGGTCATCACAAGGGAGCGGGTGAGCTTGCTGGGCGTCATATCCTCTGCCCGTTCCGCGCTAGTCAGGATGGCTGAAAGCGCCGCGGCTTCCTTAACCTCGCCGGCCTCTTTCATGGCGTCGCGCAGGCGCTCGACCTGCTTGGTCAGCGCCGGGTTTGGGTTCGACATCGCCACTCGGCACAGAGATTGGATAAGGGCGAAGTGATGCATTCCGGGATTCCAGTTTAGTTATAAGTGGTTATAGTTGCAAAATAGAGCAAGAAAAATCCGCTGACAAGGCCAATGTTGCATATTTTCTCAACTTGTTGCATGATAACCCGTCGTCGTTGCATTAATGGCACCGCCCGCTTTTGCGCCGAAGCCGCTAACAGTTCGCATTCAAGGAGAAAACGAATGGGTAATCTTCCGAAATACACGCTTAGCCATAACGAGCGCCGCGATCAGTGGGAGCTGCGCCGCGACAAGTCCCATAGGCTGGTCGAATCTTTCGATCACAAGGCCGATGCAACCGCCGGGGGCAGCCTGTCGGCCGCGATCGGCCAGCATGGGGGGTCGGTGAAGATCAAGAAGATGGACGGCGTTTTCCAGGAAGAGCGCACCTTCCCGCGCAGCGCAGACCCTCGCTCGTCCAAGGGCTGAGGCGAATGCCGTTCCAGTTGTTAAGGCAGCACGGTGCCTTCGAGATCCCCGATGACTGGTGGCAGGTCGCCGACATGCCGGACCACTAGTCGGGGAATTTCACCTCGTCATGGCTGACCCGCGGCGAGATAATGATCGACCACAGCCATCCCGTTGGCAGATGACCTGCGCTCGCCAAAGCTAGCGGGGCCTGAACTCGATTGACCCTCATCTGCAGATAGGCCAAACTGAACAAACGGGGAACAATCGTGGGAAGCCAGCGATGAGTAGAGAACAACAGCAATCGGCGGCGCATGAGCCGACGTTGCAATGTCCCCATTGCCGCAACGAGATCCGGCTGACCGAGTCACTCGCCGGACCCTTGCTTGAGAAAACCAAGCGAACTTACGAAGCCCTCCTCGCCGATCGCACCATCGAGATGGGCAAGATTCAAGACCAGGTCCGACTAGAGCGTGAGGCTCTCTCGAAACAGCGCGACGAGTTTGAGGATCAGGTTAGCCAGCGCCTTTCCGCAGAGCGCGCGCAGTTGGTCGCGGCTGAAGGCAAGAAAGCGCGTGAAGCGGTTGCTGCTGAGCTGCAGGCCAAAACGCAGGAAGCCGCTGAGCTCCAAGCTTCGCTCGATACGAACAATGCGAAGTTGGCCGAGGCACAGCAACAGCAGGCCGAGTTGCTCCGCAAACAGCGCCAGCTCGATGAAGAGAAGCGTGAGCTTGATCTGACCATCGAAAAGCGGGTGCAAGCGTCTGTCGATGACATCCGCTCTAAGGCGAAGCAGGAGGCCGATGACGCGGCCCGTCTGCGCGTGGCCGAAAAAGATCAGACAATTGACTCCATGGCTCGAACGATCGAGGAGCTGAAACGCAAGGCCGAACAGGGGTCGCAGCAATCGCAAGGCGAGGTTTTCGAGATCGAGCTAGAGGATTTGTTGCGCGGCCGCTTCCCAATGGACCTAGTTGAGCCGGTCGGTAAGGGTGAGCTTGGCGCCGACGTTGTTCAGCGCGTGAATGCGTCGATCGGTCAGTCCGCCGGCGTCATTTTGTGGGAGACCAAACGTACCAAGTCCTGGAGCGACAGTTGGCTGGGCAAGCTACGCGACGACCAACGCCGCAGCGGTGCGGATGTCGCATTGATCGTATCCCGAGCTCTGCCTAAGCATATCGAGCATTTTGATCTCATTGACGGGGTGTGGGTCGCGCACCCTCAATGTGCGCTAGCCGTCGCCGTCGCTCTCCGCCAAGGCTTGATCGAAGTCAGCAGCTCGCGACAGCTCCAGCAGGGGCAGCAGTCGAAGATGGAGCAGGTCTATCACTATCTGACCGGCATTAAGTTCAGACAGCGCGTCGAAGCTGTCGTCGAGAAGTTCAATGACATGCGCGAAGATCTTGATAAAGAACGGAAGTTCATGGGCCGCCAGTGGGCAAAGCGTGAAACCCAAATCCTCGCTGTGATCGATTCTACGGTCGGCATGGTTGGCGATCTGCAGGCAATCGCCGGCAAGGCCATGCCTGAAATCCAGAACCTTGACGTTGCGCTGCTTGAGGACACAGGCACCGGCAGTTAAGAGCTTAGCAACGCTACGCCGCGTGTTCATACGCCGGGCGCAGAGACCAACGTCCGCAACGTGCGAATACCCGGGGTGAAGAAGTATCCCGCGCCGGTAGCGCGAACAAAATCACCTTGTAACGTCACTGCAATCTGTTTCGCTCCCCAAAGCATCTGCAGTCGGCGCCCCCCTTCTGGGGCACGCCCAATGATCGGATCCACTCCTCCTGGAATTGGTCTGGTCGCGTCCTTCACCCATTCAGTCATGAGGCGGAAGAAACCGTGCTGAATGGACGTCTGATAGCTCATAAACATCAGACCACGGTCTGCTCCATCATCTACCCCAGTCCAGTCAGGTCCGAACGGGACCCCTCGCCGCAGCATTTGGCTGCTAAGCGTGCTGCCAACGCCTCCGAAATCATGGCTCTGATCTCGCGGATTGACCTTGCGGATGTGCCCAAAGAACGGACAGGCCTTTCCGAGCGGGTCTGCAGCGGCCCCCGAGAATGTATGGCGACCGTCCTCGTCTTGAAGCGTCGCAGGCGACACTGGTGTTACGTATCTAAAGCCATTTCGCCGATAGAAATTATTTGAGATTTCATCGTCTTCTCGGTCAGGCGACAGCGAAACCGGCGTGCCGTCCTTCCATCGCCCGACACAACGGGCCGCCGCCTGCTCCGCTGTCCAAACCATCCCTGTCTGCGTTGAAAGCTGCGAGGCCAGGTCTTTCATCGCTCTCCAGAAAAGCCCTACATCTTGGCTAAGTCGCCGGATAACAAGTAGCGAGCCGTTATGGAGGAGCTTATTATGCTCGGCGACAACTGGCCCAGGCTGCTGTAGCGCGTCCGGATCGAGACCGGCATATCCGAAAATGAACTGCCCCGGCCACGTCAGACGCTGCCCGGGCCTGGCCCACATCACGCTTTGAGGATCACCGGCCGGGTACGCGCGAGGCGTTAAAAACGTAGTCTCATCGATGCGCCCCCGTATACCCGGTTGAGAGACGCCATCCACGAATCCGAAATGCTCTGCATCACGATTTATCCTACGTCCACACTCGCGAAAGACGATTGCGCATCGATCACCAAGCATGGCCAAATAGCGATCAGCCGCTGTGTTCACCTCTTCCTCGATTGCGGAGGCAATAATAAACAGGACGTCTGGTTCGCGTTCGGTCGTGGCGCCAAATTTCCAGTCCTGCGGACGTCCATCGACACCTACCCAGTCGCCGAGAGCCGCTGCGCTGCGTGCTGGACCCATCTGAAATATCGGATCAACGATATCAGCTGGGTTACCTCCAAACTTTGCGAGCCCCACGGCGGAGAATGCGATAGCAAGGCCCGATTTTGGCGGCGCCATCGGGGTTACGCCCGAAAGAGCCAAAAGACGTCGTTGGGCCTTTGCTACTGCGGTTGAACGTCCGGGGGTAACATCCTCGACTATCGTTCTCAGTATCTGCTTTGTCTCTTCAATACTGTCTTCGTGGACCTTCAAGCCCAGCAACAACTCGAACGCCCTTCCAAAGCCTGTCAGAACATGACCTTGAATATCGTCGACATCGAGAACAGGCTCGGCACTGGTCATGACATCTTCGCCCGGCTGTTCGGGATCGGAGGCTCATCCAGCACTTCATCTCCCAGGGGCGCTGTTTTGACAGGGTCTGCGGCCAGCGCCGCGTCAATCTGAATGCCTATCGTCGTAATCTTGGCAGAAAACCGCGCATCCGACCTAACGTTAGGGACTTCGCCTGCCCAATCATCAGGCGTTGCAGAGGCGCAATCGGGAGCATCCTTTGTATCAAACGTTCCGAAGAAACCTGGACTATCTGGATGCCGACAGATTAGTTGCGCGTTGCAACCATTAATAGTCTGAACAGCACCGCCATTAGCCACGTCGGCGTAAAGAGCCATTGTAATCTTACGGGCTACCTGACCGCCGCGCTCAAGCCGGCGGTTTTCGAGGAAACAATCTGCCAAAGTCCAATCAGCCCCGGCTGGCGCCTCGAGTTTCAAGTGAAGTTTTCTTGGATTGGCTGCATCCTCGTCGCCGCGTAATACGTGTAGAATATCTTTAGCTCCAAGAGGAATTCGCCCGTTCGGGGTCTCCCGTTCAAGTGTAGAAAGGTCAAGGTTACCAATGTAGAGACCAATCGGATCGGTCAGTGAGACGCGATTACCCGCCATCACTTGTAAACCGACTTGCTCGCCGATGCTGGGGTCGCTGCTACGATTGATAGAGCCGTAGGCTGCGCAAGCAATCCGGGTAAGGGCCGGGTCATCATCAAAGACCGGGCTGGGCCCCTCGGCGTCGGAGGTCCACGCCAGCGACGCAAAGGCAGCAAGATTTATTTCGGCCCCCAACGTGTTCGCCCAGTGGGTCAGATGAACGGCACCGTCCGTGGTGTTCCATTTATTGAAACGATTGTAACGCCCCTTCGGAAAAAGCTTCACCCAAGATCCAACGCCGGCTTTGTTTTCACCGTAGATCACAAAGTTCGCCGGAAAAAAGAGATCGTCACGTTGAACTTGGGGTCCGACCAACTCCTTATAGAGTTCGAACACAACGTCCGGTTCATTTTCTGCAAGGAACGTCCAGTATTCCGGCGGCTCAGCCGTGAATGACAACCGCGTCAACCGTCCGTGCGCATCGTGATCGGCGTGCCACTCGACGTATTCGTCTTGTTGGCGGAAACAGATCGGAACCTCGGTACCTGATCCCGAACCGAGCCGACCACGCCGTACCACTTTTTGCAGGTTGGCCGGCAGCGTGTGCAAGCGATGCGCTGGGATTTGGAACGCCGCAGGCTTTCCGTCGTCCCCTTCTTCCCACCAGAAAAGGTTCTCGATTAGTACGTCGGCTGTGGCTTCCGCCAATGCTTGCTTTTCAGGCGTGGGACCGCTGAGCACTTTGTGCCAGCGATCGAGCGCACGAGGAAAACCGTTCCATGGAATTGGCGCTGTCGCATCGGCGGCTACGGTGCGAGGATCATAATAGTTAGGACTGATCTCGCAGGCGCCTTTGACGTGCTCTCCTCCCACCTCAAAACCTAGGAGATTTCCGCTCCGTGCCTGGCTCCAAGCGTTTGATAGGTCGGCAGCGCTATGTTTTGTCGCCCGCCCAAAGTCTTTTGCGCCTATATCCGCAGGCGTCCTAAGCAACTTCATGATCACCTCCCAGTTACAACGTTCGTGAAAGATGGGCGTGCACCCAACAGCAGCCGCTTTGTTCATCCAGAGCAAACCGGCTTTGGGCATTCCTCGGCGCCACTGAAACTGCCTAGCGTGTCAGCATTGTCACACCCCACCTCTAGTTGTATTACTGCATTTAATTTGCCGCGTTGCTACTGGTTTTCCGTGACTGGGCGGAAACTCGATGCCGCTTAGCCTGGCTTCGCTCGATACAGCTCAACATGGTGGTCCGCTGTTCCTGGGCTCAAAATTGTGGTAACGTGCTGCCATGCCCCTTAAGAAGACATCGATCAAGCGGAGCGCCAAAACCGGCGCCTTTGTGCTCGGAGCGGCTCGTTTCGAGAAAATCAGCGCCGTTGAAGGCATCAAGCTCAAGCCGGCGATGAAGAAGCGTGTTGCGGCAGCCAAGAGCGCCAAATCTTCACCCGAGGAATACCGCAAAAGCATTCTGCGCGCGTACAAGAAGGCTTAGCGCCGCATGTACGACGCCGTCGACGATCCCTACACCTATCCGGACTCGACGGTCCTCATGAACAAGGCCGACCTTCGGGACCAGTCCGAGCTCGACGACTTCGAGGCTGAAATTTCCTATGCCCGGTCGATGGAGGAGATCCCAGGCGGTAACCTCGACTTCGAGCATTTCAAAGCCGTCCATTTCCATCTCTTCCAAGATGTCTACGAATGGGCGGGCAAGCCGCGGACCGTGCGGATATCAAAAGACGACAGCCCTTTCTGTTTCCCGGAGAACATCGATTCCGAGGCCCGTAAACTGTTTAAGGCGCTCGCCAAAGCCAATTATTTTGTGGGTCTGACGCCGACCGAATTCGCGAAGCAATCTGCGCATTTCCTGTCCGAGCTGAATGCGATCCACGCGTTTCGCGAGGGCAACGGCCGCGCGCAGAACGCGTTTTTTGCCTTGCTGTCCGAACACGCCGGCCAGAATCTTGATTTCGATCGACTGGATCCAGACGCATGGCTCGCGGTGATGATCCACAGTTTTAAAGGCGACGAGGCACCGCTGGCGGCGGCGATTGAACAACTGATCGTTGTCGAATGACCGAACAACATCACGATGATGTTGTCCTCCCCTCCCCTGTCGAGACCGCGCTTGGCTTGCTGCTCGCCTGTCTCCATGTCCATAAAATGCCGATTGCAGATGCGATCAGGACGGCATCAATCCAGCTGGTAGGTTTGTATCCAGAGCTCACATCACTCCAAGCCAAGCTGGTCTGCGCGAGTGCCGCGGAGACACTCGACAGTGCTCGAGCGGCTCAATGAAGGGCCTCACCGTTCCAGTCGCGTAAAGGCCAAGCCCTGCGGGCGCTGCGCGGCCTTGACCCGCCCGGTACGGCAAGGCGAAGGGCTGCCATCGGCTTTAAGCCGGATTCCGGCTTTAAAGCCTCGGGCCTGGGCCCGATCTCCGCCTGATCAATGCTTGTATCTCCGCGTTCCGGACCCCCTGCTGCCAGAGCTCGGTACTCTCGTCGTTTATTTCAGGGAACAATGGAGAGATGGCGTGTGTGGCATCGTACCAGGATTCGACGAATCCCAATGTAGCCAAAGCGACCACCAGGCGCTCGAAGTTGGACGGCTGTTGCCAGGACAAGTGGATGTTGTGCGCGAACATATGCCGGTTCAGCGCTGTGGGGCCGTCATACTGATCCGTGTCGGCAAAGAATGAGGTCTTCAGCCATCGGCGATACGTTTCGAGGGTGAACACGACTTCGTCTTGGGAAAACAAAAAATCGCAGGTCAGATATTCCTGAGGCACCCAGATCTTCTGCTCACCGCGCATCTCAAAGTGCCATTCGCTTGCGGTCGCAATGGCCTTATCGAAGATTCGGTCAATCCTGACAAAGAGCTTTTCGGAACGCGTATGTGGCCGGATTCGCGATAAGCCACCCTCCAGTGTCGGGATCAGCGCCGCGATGCTCGACGAGCGGTAGCCACTATAAAATGCCAGGTATGCTTCCCGCGCGAGGGGGACTAACTCGTTCAGGCTCGGGGCCTGGGACAGTATCTGCGCGATGCATACCGCTTGGAAAGACAGAGTGTAAAGGGTCGACGTGTGATAGTGAAAAAGCGGGATCGCCCTCTCACGGGAGACATGGCTGATATCGCCGAGCAGTTTACTGGCGTCGCCCATCCCGACCCAAAGCGGACAAAACCATTCAACCTTTGCCCACAGTGCCGCCTGCGCATCCATCGCCAGCCTTCGCGATTGCCAGGTAGGATCTTTTCTGTACGGCACTTTCGGAAAAATTGCCTGCGTATCTCCGGTCCGCAGGACGACGACTGGAATCTTTACAAAGCGGCCGACTGAGGCATCCTCAGCCATCGCGTCATGAATGCCGCGATCGATAGCCCACTCCTTAATGAGTGCTGTCGTGACCTCCTGATCGACGTGGGCATTGGAGGCGCGATACCAGATAGCCTGGAATGTCCTGCTGAATTCGGAAGATGCATTCATGTTAGTCGTTGTTGTAGCCTTCTTCGTAGCGACGCTCCCGCGTGTCGATCTCCGAATGCTCGATCGTCAGCCCTGCCGCCTCCAGCTCTGCCGAGCCGGCAAGGTGCAGTTCGCAGACAGGGCAATGAAACTCCTCGCCGACATAGAGTATATCGACAGACTCCTCCTCATAGTGGTCGTCCAAGACTACCTCTTCGACCTTGATACCAGCAATGAACGCTTTGCCAGTGCAGGAAGGGCACTTAGTTTCCCACTCATGGTCAGACAGCAAGCTGAACATGCGGCTGTAGTGGTATGACGATTTGGTATTCGCGATCGTTAGCGCCTCTTCCCGTTCCTTTTTCTTACGCTCAAAGAAGTTGGCCCGCGCGCGTTCAACTCGGACCTTGGCGGCTTCGACCAGAGCCTCTTGTGCGTGCATTAAAAGCACTTTTGGCGCTTTCGCCTGATCGGCTCCTAGCCACTCCTCCAATGACGATTGGGATTTCACTAAGATCAGCTGGGCGGCGTGCCAGAAGCGACCTTCCCAGGCGCCTGGCTTCATTTCCCGGAATGGCACCTCACCGGAATGAAGTTCCGCATTGCGCCGCTGGGAAATGTCGTCGCAGAATGTCTTTACAGTCTCATCGAAGCCCTTAGTGATATGGCGAAGGCGGTCATATAGGGTATGACTCGAAATCGTTTTAATGTCGGTACTGAGAGAAATACCAGATGCTGCAAACATCGAAGCTTGATCGTTTGGGAGCGCAATTAGGCTCGGATGGATTCGGGCGAGGCAGGCCTTACCTAATAGTTCTAGCGCCAGCGAAGCCCACAGCTGGTATTCATCATGATTGTCGCCCTGCTTGCAGCGAAGTGCACGCTGCATGTACGCCTTGGATTTAGCGAATATTGCCTCACTGTTGAGTGTGGCGGCGACAACTTTGCTCATTGAACGTAAGCCCTCATCAGCACGCGATTTGGATCCGTAGGAAGGTCGTTGCCCCTGCCGTGCAGGATGCGCCAATTATCGATAACCAGGACGTCATTCTCCTGCCAATCGTGTTTGACCGCGCGATGGCCTTGGCGTTCAAGCCCATAGAGTTCCAGAGCACGGACGCCATCTTCATCGAGCGGCTCCATGCATCCAGGATCGACCCGTACGAATGGCCGCGTACGATCGGCGATAGTAGCATAAAATGAGCGGCAGCCATTGCGAACCAGGAAGCATGAGGAGCGCAGCAGCAGGCTTTCCTGGTCAGAAAAACTTGGGTCGCCCGCATCGAGCAGCATTGTCGGTGTCGACACCTCTCCCGGATTGATGCAGCCCATCACCAAGTATCGGCTGGGCACGATCCAATGGGCAGTATCACAGTGAAAAGGCAACATGCCGCGGCCGAACTGTCTGCTGAGAGATCCCGGTGATGCCATGTGCTCATCACGGGGCGACAGCGACTGGATTTTTGGCCTGCCGGGCTCAGCGACAATCGTTCCAATGCTTTCCGCGACGCGCCTTACGGCTTCATCGCTCACCTGCTGAGTTCCAAATCGAAGCGCATGCCAGCCGACTCGTTCAAGAGATTCACGCAAGCGTCCGGTTTCTCCCTTCGTCATTCGAATGCTCTAAGCATGAGTCCTATGGGATGTTGCAACGATGAGCAGCTCTGATCTCAGTTGTCTTCCCAGTGTCGCCCTTCCTGATTGGAAAGACCGACGATGTTTTTTCCCTTTAGCTCCTGTGGAGGAATGACGATCAACTTTGAGCGAACATCGAGGCGGGATATTTCGAACAATGCCTGCACGACGCGTTGCAATTCCTCGATAAGCTCATCAACGGTCATTGGCCAGCGCTGCAGATCAGCCGCCCAAACCGGGATATCCGGATCCACGTGAGCGGTGACCTTGTTACGGACCTCATCCGTCCAGCGGCGGAAGTCAGGATGTGGGTTGTCCTTTAGCGAGGTAAGAGCAGCAACTCCCTGCCAACTCTCATCGATCCAGTGATCGAGAACGCACAAATCCTGGCGTCCGTGTTCGTTAGCCACGTTTGACACGAATAAAAGCTCCCAGAGGGCGCAGTAATCATTCAAAAGAATCTCCGCGAACAATCTCTCCATCTCGCCGCCGCGCGGAATCGCTGTCTGCAACATTAGACCAGTTTGACGAAGAAACGTTGCCAATCCGGTCATGCGAATTGTCGCGTCTTGGGCTGCAGAACCGCCTGGCAATGGTGCGACCACGCCCGCGGTGCCCAGTCCCGGATAGATGCTTGCGTATCGCGGACGTGTTGAATCGCCGAGGACCTGATCTTGTCGCCATACGTCGAGCCATGTCGGATCCAGCAAGACCGCTGCTGCCCCCGGATAGGTCAGAGCCGAAGGAAATTCGTTCGCAAGGCGGAGCAATTCCGTATTGATATCCTGCAGGTCAGAAGCAAGAACGCCATACGTGGACGCCCCCATGAACTTCCAAGTTTCGACAATTCGCAACAGTTCAAGGTGCAGCGCATGTGCCGCCATTGCGTCGCGTCCCGTCGAAAGGTCACTATTCTCCATGTCTTTACGTAACCGCGCGATTAAGCGCTCAAGCGATGTAATTTCTCGCGTTCGATTTGGCGGCAACGAACCACGAATCTCGTTTTTTAGTCGGGCCACGAGCCCGAGTAACGCATCGAGCTTTACCAGTCCGTGCCGCGCAATAATGCGCTTTTCCATCTGGTGCTCGATGAGGTTGGCTAGCTCTCCGATCGTTAGAAAGTCAGAGATGAGCCGTGCGACTTTGCCAGCGAGATGTAGGGCCATAGATTGCTCTAGACTTGAATGATAGCAAGCTGCTTACGTTGGTGTAGGCAGACGCGATCGGTCGGGACTGCTGAAGATCTCGGGCGTCTAACACTAATGCACAAGTTTGGACCAGCCCACCTTTATGTCCGTTAACGACGAAACCTGCGAAAGCAGAAACGGCGTCACCGGCACGTCATTTCGCTGCATGTCGGCAGTCAGCAGACTGTTGCCACTGGCTGCAATCTGGAAGCATTTGGCGTAGAGGCCGCTGCAGATAATCGAGTCAGATTTCAGCTCGCTATACTTTTGCGGCAGTCTGATCGTAGGGCTCTTGATCCTAAATTTGATCAAGAAAGCCGCGACGAGTCCGTAACGAGCGACGCCTAAATGAAGTGCGGCTTCAAGCGCGAGCTGCATGCCGAGTAGTTCTGCCTCGCTCGGCGCCTTCTGAGTGAAAAGAGCGGGTCGCCTTACCAGTATCCGACTATTCGGAACTGAGGCGAGTAAATTGCCATGAGTCACATGGTCGCCTGGCACTGCTTCGATAAGGCGCCAATCCTTCAGATAAACAGCGGCATGGGTCCAGGTCTGCGTGCCAGCCGGCGCCACGTACTGGGGCTTCTGTGCGTTGATGATTTCGGTTTGCGCCTTGGAGGGCTCCAGGGGTTGAAGCAAGATGAGATCGCCCGCCCGCAGGCCCGTGATATCCGGGACGAACCCGAAATCAATCTGTTCCTGGGTTAAATTTGGGAGATCGCCCTTTTTGACTTGGCCAGTGATGACCGCGGGCGTGATATTCAAAGGATCGAGCATGAAAAAAGGGGCAGTACCGCCGCCCCTTCCCTTACTTGTGAGTCCAGTTGCTGGGCTCAAGGCGGATCATCTTGTAACCGCCGTCCTTGACGACCGCTCGTCCGGTGATTTCCGTCCCCTTTACGCAGCTCTGCGCGATCGCGGGGTTCTGAAGCACCTCGGACGTAAAAACGGCGATCACCTCGGTCACAGGTTTCGAAATCTCGACAAGGCCAAACCCATCGGGGTCCCGTCGAATGATTTTACCCTGCACATCTACTTTTTCGGCTTGGGCCATAACGACCTCCTACCCGGGATAAATGGGAACTTGATGATGCTTTGTGCAGAGCGTATCAGGAAATATCATGAAGTTCCATCGATGGTTGTGGAACGCACGCGGCGTCGTTTGGAGACCAAGCGTCTTTTCGGACGCCCGACCTTCCGGAAGCATCAGAACTTTTTCCTCTGTGCTGTAGGGCCCGCATAGCCACCCTTCATTAAAGACCCTGACATAAGACGGTTTCATTGGGACGCCTGCGGCATGCCTCTCCGCTTATTGTCGGGCCCGACGGGTCAGGGCCTTTAGCGCCCACTGACTAGCATCGGGCATCCCTTAAACCACATTGGACCACTGCTGCCGGAACGGCGAAGCCGCTCGCTTATCGACAGATTGCCTGCTTGTGTAACAGCATGCTGGTATGAGCTGTGCGGACACGGCTAATGCCCCTCCCCTTCGCCCATGAACCGCTGTCAGCTGAGCCACTTGTGGGGACCCCCATAAGGCCTGGAGCAATCGGCTCATCTCGTATTCCGCTTAGACCGGCTTTGCCGGCACGAGGTGCTGCGTCTGGATTCAGGCCATGAAACTCCCGCCACAACCGCCAACCTGCGCTATCTCTCCAATAACCGACGATCACCGAGAACATTACCGGCTGCGCGAAAAGAAGCTCATCCGGATCGTTTCTCGTGAGCTCTATCTCGAATGCCTTCAGGCGCACGGCTTCAATGACGAGGTGCGCACCATTCGCGGGCAATCGCTAGACCTAGGCCCCCATATCTGGGTCTACGAAAGCGCCGTGCAGAGGCTCAAACAGATGTGCGAGGCCGCCGATGCGGCTTTCCCGTTTCGCGGTTCTGCAATGACGCCCAAGCAAGAGGCCGCACTGGTCGCCACTGCTTTTGCGCCCAGAGGGTCATTTGCCGGCTATTGGGGCATGAACGGTACGAACTGAGAAATGAGAAGCGCCGGCTGCATCTGCAGTCGGCGCTTTCTTCATGTTCCGAACGCTGCCGATGACCATCGTCTGCCCCCTCCCCTTCATACGCGTCAGGTAGGCGCTTGCCTTATTGCTGCAGGGTCAGCTGCCCTCCCCTTACACAGACGCCTCGACTGGTCAGATCGGAAGATGCGCCAAGTCCCCGCCGGTTCAACCGGCTGCCCGCTCCTTCGCTGCGCTCCCGTGTTGCCGGATTGATCCGGTCCGCTTCGCCGGTGCCGCCGGCGCCGAAATCTCCCGAACCAGTCGCGAAAGGCGTGGCTGGATAACCAAGGGAGACCACCACATGACCACCAAGCAAGATAAGCGCACCCCGACCCACTACGTATATGCGGTTGAGGATGTGACCGCTGATGAGCAGGCCAACGGCAAGAAGGCGTTTTGGACCAAGATAGGCGCCGCCTGGCCGAACGCTGACGGCAAGGGCTTCAGTGTCCGGTTCACCTGCATGCCTATCAATGGCCGGATCACGATGCGCGAAGTGACCGCTGACGAAGGAGTGGGGCAATGAGCCCCCTCCCCTCCCAGATCAGGGAGCTGAACGATAGGCTTCGCAAGAACTTCGCCTGCCGGCCGACCGCCGTTGCGGGACCTTTCAAGGTCGTGATCACGCAAGGCGTAGGCCTGCTGGGCGAGCAGGCTTTTGCCGAGCTCATCGCCAAGGTCGAATGTTTCGACGCTTTCGACGAAAACAATGATCCTCATGCCGAGCATGACTTTGGTATGATCGACCATCACGGCACGCGCTACTTTTGGAAGATCGACTATTACGATCTTTCAATGATGTCCGGGTCGCCTGCCCCATCGGACCCCGCTGTCACCTGCAGGTTGCTGACAATCATGCGCGCCGAGGAGTACTAGGCGCCGTAGTCCGACAGCATGCTGATCACAGTATGCTGTCGTCGCTATTCATTCAACGGCAGGCTTCCGACCGGCACTTTATAACAGCATAACGTGATACCAGTACGAGGCATGCCGTCATAAAAAGACCGCCTGATCCCCGTGCTGTTATACCAGCACTATCCTATCACAGCATGCTGGTCCCTCCTTCAGCGCGGTACTGCCGACGCTCTTTTATAACAGCACGCTGTGATCCAAGCATTCCCTTGTGCTGGTACGACAGCATACAATAAGACCAGCAGTATGGTACACAAGCATCCCTGTCTACTTGCATAAAAGCATCCAAGGATGCCGTGATACTGGTGCCACAGCTTACCAGCTTACCAGCTTACCAGCTTACCAGCTTACCAGCATTCTGTGATGCAAGGATCACACAATACCTTGATCCTTTTGCTAACGGGGGATTAACAGTATGACCGCATACTCCTATGCTGG
>NZ_NPKQ01000016.1 GCF_008329525.1 Tardiphaga sp. P9-11
AAGGCCGCTATGCAGCTCGCCTTCTGGCTCACGGCTTCACTATTGATCGGCGCTTTCTCTGCCAGCCTGGCGGCGACCGAGGGTGGTGGACTTCGAGACGGAACCTGGAAAACGCGTCGCACGCGATGAGGAGAGAGCAATGCCTATTCTGCTATGGCTACTTGGAATTCCCCTACCACTGATCATTCTGGTACTGCTGCTTCGATGAAATTAGGCCCCCGCGGTGCGGGGCCTTTATTCATCGCGTAGGAGTGCAGGGAATAAGAGCCGGTCGCTTTACTTGACCTCCATCACTGCTCGGATCCTGGCTAATAATCAGTGATGAGAGCATATCTCCCGCCTGAGATGGGAGCGCAATATGTGCACCAAGTGCATCGGACTGGAAGATCAGATCACCCGATATCTTGGTTTTGCCAGGGGCGTAGACGCTTTGACGAGGGGGCGCATCTACGATCTGGTTTTGCATCTCCAGAATCATAAAGAAGTGATTATACACGGCCAGGATACTCTCCAGCCGCGGCTTCTTATGTAGCTCACCTCGCGCGCACGCTTCTCATTAGTTTATCTGACCGCCACGAGATGAGTTTGGCGGGCCGGTTCGGGCATGGCCACGAGGCATTTAGTGGGGCCCGATAAGGAACGAGTTAGCCTGCGCCACGTTCGACTGACAAGGGCGTCATGAACAGATTGGCTTTGGTCCAATGCAAAAGATTATAGCGATCAGCGCTACGGCGCTTCTCCTCGTCGGTGCCACGATGTCGCCGGCGTCCGCCGAAAAGTCCCGCCGGAACCACACTCAGCAAGGCGTCACGTCCGGTCAGGGCATGACCACCGGTACTGGCCGCACATATACTGGCGGCAATGCCGCTCTGAAGGGCAACAGCGGCAATTCGGGGCAAGGGGACAACTCGCTGGGCAACATCAAGGGCGGCAACATCGGCGCCGGCAAGTAACATTACGGAGGGACCATGAGCAAAGAAACTCCCAAAGATGATTCCCGCACGGAGTCAGATTGGGCTCCGACGAAACAGACCGAGAAGCCCTGGAAAGGCGTGCCGGAAAAGGAACAGTTTGCTCAGGACCGGGAAAAGCCGGACCTTGAAAAGTGGAAAAGGACCGACACTCATTGACGATTGCAGCGGACTTGCATCGATCTTTCGATGGTCGGCGATTGAGCCGCCCGAGCAGTATGCTCGGGCGGCTTCTTTGCGAAAATGGTTTCGCGCTTTATGGATGGATGTCCGCTAAACGGCGGCGTCGATCCTCTCCTGCGGTCTGGCCCACGGCTCGGACATGTATCGGTGCCTCCGGCAACGGCATTCGCGACGTCTTGGGTGGGGGATCGTCATCCTCATCAAGGGATCGGAGAGCTGCGAGAATATCACCGATCCTAACAGTCTCATGGGAGCCTGGAATCTGGCGCAGCCACGGCTTCCCTTCGACAGTAAACGCATCTGACGCCCAAGCGGCTAGGATGCATCTCTTTTGCAAGGTGTCTAAGAAGGGATTCGCAAGAACCTCCCGTGGGTGCGTGAAGGTGCTCGCAAGGAGAGAATTTGCGTGGATTTCATTCATCGACATGGCACTGCTTGTCATGTAGGGCCTCCTCACTCCTTTCGTTTAAAGGCGATTGTCGATGTAGATTTTCGCCGCTTTCGGTCAAGGGGGTGAAGCTAGATTTTTTCGCGGCGCTGTTGACTATCCGGCCCTGTCTTAGTGCCGCATGGGAAACAAAGACCCCATCACGACGTTCATCCCGCTAACAAGGGAGAGAAAAAATGGATTGGAACAGGGTCGAAGGAAATTGGAAACAGATGAAGGGCAAGGTCAAGGAGCAGTGGGGCAAGCTCACTGACGATGACCTTGACGTCATCAACGGCAAACGGGAGCAACTCGAGGGTCGTCTTCAAGAGCGTTATGGCTATGCCAAGGACCAGACAACGAAGGAAGTCGACGACTGGTATGGACGTCAGAGTTGGTAATCAGCACGTCTAAATGACGAAAGCCGTCCGGTGTATTGCCCGGGCGGCTCGCTGTGTTGGCCGGTGGCGGCCGGCTCGTCGAGCAGCCGGTAAAAGCCCACCGGGAGGGGCGGAGATTGTTACTTCTTCTTACTTAGATTTTGCGCCATTTCCAGATGGTGCTGCAAGTGCGGGAGCGTTTTACCCGCCCAGTCCTTCAGCTTCGGATTCTCGCCGCCCTTGGCATAGCGCTCGAAGAGCGAGACCGCATCCTTATGTGCGCTAACCTGCATAGCATCGAAGTCGGACGAAAAATCTTCCGCCTTGGCACTCTTCAGCTTATCGACCTTCTTCTGCGAAGCCTCATCCAGTCCGGCCGGAACGTCGGCCTTTATACCACCTGCGACAAGGGCCTTGAGCTCGGTGGACGTCTTTGTATGGTCAGCGATCATCTGTGCGGAAAACGTTTTCTCCGCCGCGTTTCCACGTTCTTGGCCGATTTTGCTAGCGGCAATTTCGGTCATGTCGCTGATAGCGGCCTGTTTGACGAAATCTACTGTGGTCGGAGCGACACCCAGGATTGAGTTAACGCCGGTCTTCTCGCCCACCGATTGAGCGAATGCAGCTGCCCCGAAAGCTATCGTCACGGCGGTGGCTACCATTGCAATTCTGAACATGTCGACTCCTAACGCTATCTGGCGCGGGATCGCGCTCGCTGGAACATGCAATGCCGAATTGAGGAACGAGTTCCACGTCCATATGTTCATGGGAGTTCTTGCGCTATTGGAGATCACGGCAAAGGCTACCTCGCTCGTTCCAATCAGCTCACATTACGCCACTTCTGAGCGCCAACTCTCACGCGTCCTTCTACGAGATTGACGAGACTGACTGCGTCGCATCGAGAGCAGAGGTGGGAACTCCGCTCCGCAATTGCGATCTTGAAAGTGCCAAGCTAACCCATCTTAACCTTAGCTTCCCGCTTCCAGAATCTAAGTTCGGTCAATCGCCCCACGAACGTTGCGATGTCCTTCTTGGCAGCCAACGGGATCACGCCATCGTCGAGCGCGTCCGCAATCCCAGCTTTGGCGAACAGTGGTATCGCGGCTTCGACATAGGCGATGAACTTGCAGTGCGAGAATGCGTCGGCAAGGAAATCGCGCGCCGTCGACTCCTGGAGCAGATCCGCCATTCCCGCTGCGCCCGGCAGCAGCGCCACTGCATCGTAAAGCACCGATGGGCCGCCATCTATCATCTCATCCGCTTCGACGAGGCTTCCGTCGTCAGCCTTCGCGCCCGTTACCTTTGGGGCCACAACTTCGCACACGGCTCCTTCCTTCACGATCGCCGCTTTCAGAGCGGTCAACAGGTTGGCATCGACGCCGTCGGTAACCAGGATGCCGAGCTTACGCCCCTCGAACCGCTGCGGCCCGTTTTTGACGATGCTGAGGGCAGGCGATACATCGAGGTCCTGCCTTGTCGGTACGGCTGCGTCGGCCGGCTTCGGCATCTTCGCTAGACCGAGTTTCTGTCCAACTTTGCCGGCCAGGTCGGTGTCGATGTTGAGGAGATGTGCCACCACGCGCTCGCGGATTTCCGGGAGCTTCACCTTACTGAGTTCGAATGTGAGCGCGGCAGCGATATGCTGCTGTTCGCCAACCGTCTGACTGACGAAGAACTGCCGTGCCTGGCTATAGTGATCGGCGAAGCTTTCTGGCCGCAATCTAGCCTTCTGACCTTCCTCCGCTTCGGCGAAGCTCCTAAAGCCCTTTGCAATCGATTCCCGCGGCCCTATCCCGTAGGAATTGGGCTGATAGTTCGCCCGGCCGACCGGATTGCGCATCGCCATGTGGCCGTCTTGCTGGAAATGGGCAAAGGGGCACTTTGGCGCGTTGATCGGAATATGGGTAAAGTTCGGGCTTCCGAGGCGCTTTAGTTGGGTATCGAGGTAAGAGAAATTGCGGCCTTGAAGGAGGGGATCATTGGAGAAGTCGATGCCCGGCGGGACATTTTGCGTCATGAAGGCGACTTGCTCGGTCTCCGCGAAGAAATTGTCGGGCATGCGGTTCAGAACGAGGCGTCCGACTGGGATCGGCGCCAAGATCTCTTCCGGAATAATCTTCGTCGGATCCAGAACGTCGAACTCGAATTCGTCGGCGAACGCTTGATCGAATAGCTGAACCTGGAGCTCCCATTCCGGATAGTTGCCCGATTGGATAGCGGTCCACAGATCGCGCCGATGAAAATCGGGATCCGCGCCGTTGATTTTCACGGCCTCGTTCCATAGCACCGATTGCAGACCAAGCTTCGGCTTCCAGAGGAACTTCACAAACGTCGACTCGTCCTTGGCGTTCACGAAGCGGAACGTATGAACCCCGAAGCCCTCCATGAAACGGAACGAACGCGGTATGGCACGGTCGGACATGACCCACATGATCATGTGCATGCTTTCGGGCGTCAGCGAGATGAAATCCCAAAAATTGTCATGCGCCGACTGGGCTTGCGGAAACGCCCTGTCGGGCTCCTCTTTGACCGCGTGAATGAGGTCGGGAAATTTGATTGCATCCTGGATGAAGAAGACTGGGATGTTGTTGCCGACCAAGTCCCAATTTCCTTCTTGCGTATAGAGTTTGACGGCGAAGCCGCGCACGTCCCTTGCAAGGTCGAACGATCCTTTGCTTCCAGCAACGGTCGAAAAGCGAACAAATGCCGGCGTCTTCTCGCCCGCGCGTGCGAAGAGGTCAGCGCGAGTGAATTTGGTCAACGGTTTGTAGTTCTCGAAG
This sequence comes from Tardiphaga sp. P9-11, assembly GCF_008329525.1. Taxonomy (GTDB): domain Bacteria; phylum Pseudomonadota; class Alphaproteobacteria; order Rhizobiales; family Xanthobacteraceae; genus Tardiphaga. The sequence goes on from NZ_NPKQ01000016.1 coordinate 4,742, forward strand.
TAGCCGTGAGCTGCGTATCCGCGTGCGTGGACGACCCGCTCTGGGATTCGTTCGTGGTCGAAGTGGAAGATCTTCTCGCGGAAGTGGAAATCCTCGATCAGGGTAGGTCCCTTGGAACCAATCTTCAAAGTGTTCTGGTCGTCTAGCACCGGACCACCCTGTGCAGTCGTCAACACCTCGTCGCCGGTATCGGCGATCTGGTGAAGCTCTCCACCTTCACCCCGGATCAGCATTTGGTCATGGATCTTCACGCCACCGCTAGTTCGTTTTGCTGTTTTGGCCATTTGTTACCTGCCTCATTGAAGGTGTCGAACTTGTAAACTGCCAACGGAAGCCAACCGGTTCAGTTCCGCCGATCGCCGCAAGCTATGCGAGGTGTCAGCTCAGTCGAGGTGGAGGAAGATGTTTGCGCAGCGGGCAATTTGAGCGCGCTTGTTATTCTAGCGCCTTCAATCTCCCGACGTCGGTCGGGATGGGAACAGCTGGGCAAAAAACAGTACTGCCGAAAACGGCACTGTCTTCGCGAAGTCGACGTCTCAACCGACCCAGCCCCTTACATACGCGACTTAGCCAGCACACCTACCGGCCTTGATCATCATCGCCACTAACAATATGACCAAGACCGGCGAGTGCTTCGTCAATCGCCTCTAGACGCTGCTGTAGTTCCGTGCGGTATCGCTCCAGACGCCGCATAGTGAGGGAGTCCAACGACGCGGTCATGAGTCGATCAACAGTGTCGATATCCCTCATCGGGGATTTACGTTCATCCATGCGCCCCAAAACGCATTTAACTTATTGTCGTTCCGGCTTTCTGCGGCGAGGCCATTCTCCACACTCACTTGGCCTCGATATGGGCTCGTATTGACGCCCTGGAGTTCCGAACACTACCAACGGCTTCCCTCGCTCGCGGGCCTTGTTTTGCACCGCTGTCGCCGGCCGCCCGAGGGCGGCAGCGGCTCGCAGCACCGTTGCGCCGCTATCGGCAAGGCTGATCAATCGAGCAATGACTTCTGGAGTCCAGGTCCTGTTAATCGGGGATCTTGCCTTGGCATCACTCAGGGGATCTTCTGGTATCCGGTCTCGGTGAGCTGCACTTGATCGTTCACTACTTCAACGAGGCCCCACTCCAATAGCTCTCAGTTGGTCTTCCGTGATCGGTGACAGCTTCAGCCTGCCGCCGTGGATGTCGCGGAGCGTCCAGTCGAGCTCGAAATCGTCCTTCCAGTTTCTCAAAGAACTCTCGCTTCAAGGGATGGCTACCCTGCGTGGAGACATTGTTATCGGTTATTGCCGCAGTCGACTTAGCACATCGGTTGGTATTGGGGTGAGGTTGTGGTGCGGTAAAAACTCGCGCGTGTGGCGAAATGGTAACAGCTTCGAGATGCGCGCGGACATAGGATTGTGATCGCCGAACTTTCACAGGAGATCACATGAAACAGATTCTGATGGCCGCTGTCGTTTTAACCTTGGGCGCAGCTTCGGCTTCTGCCGCCGATCTAGCAGCTCGTCCCTACACTAAAGCCCCGCCCGCGCCGATTCCGGTAGGCTACAACTGGTCGGGCTTCTATCTCGGTGTCATGGGTGGTTACGGCTGGTCTGATCGCGTCAACGTCGGCGGTGTCACGACCACGAGCAGCGACCTGCAGGGCGGCTTCGGCGGCGGCACTATAGGCTATAACTGGCAGACGCCCGGTAGCATTTGGGTCTGGGGTCTTGAAGCAGACGCGGCAGCGTCAGACATCTCATATAGCCAGACCGGCTTGTTCGGCATTTTTCCGGTCACGCTTGAGGATAAGATTCGTTCATTCGGGAGTGTCACCGGTCGCGTCGGTGTGACGTCAGGCGCAGCGCTGTTTTACGCCAAGGGCGGTTACGCATGGGCCGATAATCGCTTTTCGATCGCCGGCCTGGGCGGCAGCTTCAGCGAGAGCAAAGTGCTGTCGGGCTGGACCGTCGGCGCTGGCGTGGAATACATGTTCGCCCCCAACTGGTCGCTCAAGGGTGAGTACATGTACGCCGACTATGGCAGCGAACGTTATCTGACTGCATTTGCTCCGGGCGGTCTGGAGCTTGGTGCCACCACCCACACTGTGAAGGGCGGCATCAACTATCACTTCAACTGGGGCGGCTCAAACTTCTAAGTCCGAACACTGAATTCAGCAGACCGGGGCCCGGCGAAAGCCGGGCCTTTTCCCTGCCTACGCATAATCTCCGCCAATGCCGGGAAGGCGTTACCGGGATTTGGTCAGAGGCTAGTGTCGGTCAGACCGCGACGACCGCCGAGATGCTAAGAACCGTGATCGCGTTGTGCAGCCTCTCTACAAACTCGACAGCGGTCTTGAGATTGGCATAGGTGCCGCCATTGTGCTGTTCGTTGACATTCGCGATGTCAGAACGGCTCGCGTCGCAGATGCAAGTAGCGAGGATTGAACTCGCCGCAGTCCGCCAGACCCGCCCAATTTCTGATGGTGAGAGACCCGCTCTTGAAGTCGGCAAGATCGGTGTCTCGAAGGTTGGCCAAAGCGCGGTTTACGGTAGCTAGCGACAGCCCGAGAGCCTCTCCCAGCTGATTAAGACCTATCGGCAGAATACACGTATCGTCACGCGTCAAGCCGAAAGCCCGCGATCGGTAGAAGAGTTCGCAGAAGAGATGAGCCATGCGGGCAGGGGCGGACCGCGCGCTGTTGTTCGTGATCGCTTCACGGAAGATGGCTGCGTCGATCAGGGTTTCACGCCAGATTGCAGCGCCAACCTTTGGTCTACTATCGAATAACTTCATCAAGTCCCGATGCGGGACCGAGGCGACGACGGCCTTGCCGATCGCGCAGACGGCATGATCCATCACCTCGATGAAAAGACACTGTGAATCCGGCATGTCGCCAGCGAGATGAAAGGACAAATACTGGCGTGCGCCGTTCGGCAGGAGATGATAGCGAGCCAGCATTCCTTCGACGACGATTGCGGACACCTTGGGTCGATCGCCTTGCCGAATGAAGTCCTCATGACTATCCAATTCGCGGACAGAGCACGGCAGCCGGCGGATCTCCAAAAGGTCCTCTTGGCTCAGGTACGAGTGCTCTTTCAGTTTTTTTATAAGGACGACTAGAGGGTCGATTTTAGCCTCCTACGCGGCTGAACCTGTTCGGCTGCGCTGATCATCCTAGTCATCTTGACGGTGGCTTCAACTCGCTCGAAAGCCAACCCTTGCTGCGCTCCATCGGATCGACCTCGCACCTCGCGCATCTAAACTCCGAATCTCCCTTTTCAAATGACGTCATCTTGCGATTGCACTTCGGGCATTTCGGCGCTGTAGACCCAATAACTGTCATTGGGTTTGCTCGCGAGCGCTGATCTCCCGCCGAACTTCTCGAACACTTGCGAAATGCTGGCCAAGTTCACGAGCACGTTTTTTGACGGAAGCCCTTGGTCGCTTCATAGCCGCACATGCTCGTAGAAGCGTAGCCCCCTCTGCATGCAACTGTTTGAGCTTCTCCAAGTCCGCATCTTGCCATGCGCGGGTTATCAGCTGACGCTCATTCATGTCGGTTCCTCCGACGGTTCCTCGGGAGGGAACCACAAGCCAGGAGGTGGCGTCGTCTCATTTGAGACGAATTACCGGAAAGCGGTCTCGATGTTGGTGCACCTTTCGCCCGTTTGCCACCCTGGATCCTTGCCACCCGCGGCGCCGTCTCCACGATGCTGGCGATGTAATCGCGTCAGGTGCCTTCCATGTCAGGCTTCCGAAGTGTCCTCGACCGGCTCAACGCGGAAGTTGAGGCAACAGAAGCTTGCGATCGAAGAGTGACGTCCTTGGAAGGTAGGCATTGCGCGTTGAGCCTTACTGGCTTGTCGATACTGGGGATGCTGTCTGGTTGCTCGAACAGCAACGTTAGGGAACATCGTTGCTTAAAGGCCCGGCGAGTAGGTCGCTCTACCGCCGGGCCGACCAAAGCGAGGCTTCTGGGGTCAAGATTCGGTCGCTATCATCCTGCGTTAACTCCAACCGTAAATCCATCAGCCGTTAGATTGAGGCAACTCGCTCAATCCTGTTCTCGAAAAGTGAACGTGGAACAACTTTGGAGCGAAGCGCCGTCGCCAACATCTTGCAGACGCACATCGGTTCGCCTTTGACGGTAATGCACCTGCATGTGTCGCCGTATGCAAATTTTATCAATCTATCGATGTCCTGATCTGCAATCGCTGTTTCGATCTGATCGTCATAAGTCAAAAACGTGCTCCTCGCGGTATGATCAATCCGGATACGACACGGGCGCAAGAAAGTTTCAGTTCTTTTCTGGATCGGGATCGGGCATGCTGCGCGGCAGATCAGTTTTCGGCGAAGTCTCGCCATCGAGCCAGTCCTCTTCTTCGGCCAATGCGAGCCATGCCGTTTCCATGCGCATGAACCGATTCCTGGCCGGCTCGTTGTCGGCTGCCGCAGCCATCTCGGCGCAGTTGTGTGCGTTCGCGCGGTAAGTGTCGGACTGTTTCATCCCGGAAGCCTACGCTGTCCGGAGGGCGTGCGATAGGACCGCCCAGCAGGTGGAACTACTTCCCGGCTTGCGGCATAACTTCCGTATGAAACCAACCAAGTCGCTCAGGAAGCAGGCTGGGAAAGCCGAGGCCGCCGCTCATCGCACGGAAGACACCGGCATGCTGAGCGGATGCACAACCTGGCTGAAGCATTCCGCGCGCAAGCCGAGGCTCTGAAAGCTGAAAAGAAAAAAGGGAAGGTGAGGAAGTAGCTCCCCTTCACCGCAGACCGCGAAGACTAGTCATCAAGCTTCTCAGAGACGATCACGCCAGTCTTCGGATCTGCGCGAAAGTCCATCCTTCGACCTTTCTTGATGCCTTCACCTTCCCATCGGCCATCATCAGCCTCGAGCTTGGTAACCTGCGAGTAGCCGGACTGCAGGACTTTCGCATTTACTTGCTCAATGGGCATCCAATCCGGTCCAGGCTGATCAGCTCGCGCCATAGTCGATGCGCCGATTAGTATGACTCCACAGAGAACAACTGCAGCAAGCCTGTTCATCGCAACCTCCCTTGTTCTGTGTGAGCCAAATTAGAACACCGGAAGATCGTCCTTCGGTGGGAAGGCTTCACTGGATCTTCCGATTTCCGGCCTCCGTCAGTTTGACCTGGTCGTCCACGATTTCGACGAGGCCCATCTCCAAGAGTTCGCTGAGTTGGTCTTCCGTGATCGGGGACAGCTTCAGCCGGCCGCCACCGATATCGCGGAGCGTCCAATGGAGCTCGAAATCATCTCTCCAGTATTTCATCTAGTTGAGCCGTTGCCGGCAGAGGTTGAAAAATTAAAAGGCCGACGGATCGTCCGCGGGGGCTTTCACTATCTAATGCCGAAAGCCAACGTAGAGACCAATCATGGTAATGGCCGATACCAAGATGAAGCAAAAAAGCCCCCACGCAATAATAGTGGCTTCATCTGGGGGATTCCGATTCGTCTTCTGAAGAACGTTCAATGGTCTCTCCCTTTAATCTCTATCGTCGGCGCTCGCATCTCGAGGCGAACTTGTGCAAAGCGTAGCGACGGTAGATCGCAGGGTCCAGAATGAATTGATGGTGCGCTGCAGCGTGGCGCGTAATCAATGGGCTGCCAGGTCGGTAGGTGCCGCAAGCACCGCAGGCCCCATTGAAGGAACCAAAACACCGAACGCGCGATATAGGAGAAAACAAGGGAGGTCGTCATGTTGATGGAAGATGGAAGTGCCGGACGGCCAGTCGCCAGCGCACCGCCATTGGTCGCGCAGACGGTCGACAAGCGAACAATTCTCGAGATGGAGATAGCCCTTACCAAAGCGTGCGAGGTCTTGCCGCGCGAGTTGGACAACCACAAGAACCGCTGCTTCGTCGCCAAGAAAATACTGAAGCGCGTGAATGCGGGTGAGCGCACGTTCGGCGGCATGGTGTCCGCGGGGATGGCGGCAGTGGAGACGCTACGGCGCAGGCAACAGCAGGTTTGAGGGCGTTTCCTGAACAGTCATTCAGGAAATTTATCCTGAGACGACGGAACGGGCCCTACAGTCGCGCATTCAATCTCCGCTCGTTCAAAGGAGAAGATAATGCGCAAAGTTCTTTTGGCTATCGCTGCCTTCGCTTCGATCGGCATCGCTGTTCCTGCCGCTACTCCACAGGCTGATGCTCAGACCGTAGTGGTTCGGCATGGCGGCGGCCATCACGGCGGCTACCATCGCGGTCATCGTGCCAACAAGGTTGTTATCGTGAAGCGCGGTCATGGTCACATGCATCGTGGAATCCACCACGGCCATCGCTGAACGCGTCGCTCTTCAAATCAAAAGGCTCCCTCCCGGGGGCCTTTTTCGTTGGGCGCTAGAAAGGGCAACTGAACAGAGGCCATCGCGTTTTGGAAAGAAGAGCGCAGCTCCTCATCGGAACTTAAGTTCCAGCGGTCTGTTGGGCTGGCGTGATAAGCCGCCCCAGCTCACCGGGGCTACTGGAGGAAATTTCCCATGGCCAAAAAGCCAAAGCTTCTTGCCGACCTTTTCCATGACACGCTCAAGGATGTCTATTTCGCCGAGAAGAAGATTCTCGCCACGCTGCCGAAGATGGCAAAAGCCGCACAATCGAAAGAACTCAAGGCCGCCTTTCTGAAGCATCAGAAGGAGACCGTTGGTCAGATCAAGCGGCTCGAAGGCGTGTTCAAGATATTAGGCAAGAAGCCGACCGCCAAGAAGTGTGAAGCCATCATGGGTATTACCAAGGAAGGCGCAGAGATCATGACCGAATACAAGGGCATGCCTGCTCTCGATGCCGGTCTTGCTGCCGCGGCACAGGCGGTGGAGCACTATGAGATCTCCCGCTACGGAACGCTGGCGACCTGGGCGAAGGAGCTGGGGATGCCTGAAGCTGTCTCGCTTCTCGATGCCACGTTGAAGGAAGAGAAGGCCACCGACGTTGCGTTGACCGCGCTGGCAAAATCTGTCGTCAACGTCGAAGCAGAGCAAGATCTCCAAGGCTAAATGTCCGGCTCCGTCACTGGAGCCGGACTATGTAAGTCCTCCCACCCGTCGAAGAAACCTTTAGCGCAACAGTGGCTTATGTTTTCGCTGAAATGGAGAGCGAAAATGCGCCAAGGTACGTCGTTTCGGTTGATGGCATCCGATGCAGCGAGACAGGCAAAAGAAGCCACGGACCAGGCTGAAGCTCTCCGGCTTTTACAGATGGCACACTACTGGATCTCAGCTGCAGACAACGAGGACTGGCTGAATGCCAACTCGATCCATCATCCGGTAAGATCACCTGGCTCCGACTGAGAACGGTGAAACTTGGAACGATCGGAAGTAGCGGGACTTGACTCCGACAACTGTCGCACAGGGCGACGGTGAACGGCTGTGGCCATCAGAAAGCTCGCCATGAACATCCCGGCCCTCGACCGCGCCATCGATATTTATGGAGCCCTCTCAGGACATTCAGAAGCACCGGGCGTCCGCGCCCAGCTTTCCCCGCATCTTGACCAACTGCACAGTGAGGGGGAGACCGATCATCACCGCCTTACGGTGCATGGCCTCTCGTTCCTTCGGCAGAACGATCTTCAGCGCAACAGCTAGCCGCGCTGCATGGCTCGCTGCTTCTGCAATGACTTACGGAGCGTCGCTTTCGCAGAGTGAGCGCGCTCCTTTTCGCTCGCCGATTTCTTGATCGGACGAAATGGGCCGGTCTTGGAATTTCCGGCCATCGGCATTGCTGGCATCATCTGGGAGCAGGATTCCGACTGGGAAGGTTGAAGGCCCATAGGGGCCGATGTCCGTGTGCGCTTGGGCATATTTCTCAACCCGCCACTCAACCCAAAGTTCATTCGTGCAGATCAAGCGGCGGCAAAAAGACACCTCGTCCCTCTAGAAGGCCGGCATCAGTACCGCGAAGAGGCGCGGCGACCTACCGCGGCGGCGGCCATACTGGCCGCGCAGGAACAAGAAAGTCAGAAATGCGTTCCTTTAGGCATCCAACACTGGAGGATGCCATGGACGATCTGAAGAACAAGGGCAGCCCGATCGCAGCAAGATCAACATGCACGAGGCGCATGAGGTCAAGTATTGGACCAAGGAGCTCGGCGTGGATAAAGACAAGCTGCAGAAGACGGTCGGCAACTCAGCCGCCGCAGTTCGCAAGGAGTTGGCAGCCTGAGCCAGTCAACGGAATCCCTGCACGAGCAATCTGTAAAGATCGCGCTGGATTACCTGGCGGGGGTTGGCCGCTTGCGCGACCCGCAAGAAGCGTTTGAATTTATTGGAAAGCATGTCGCGTACCAGATCGGGCAGGGAGTCGTCAGTCCTCTGCTACTGTCGAACCAGGCGATTGCAGCCTACGAGCGCCATAGGGAAAAGACGCCGCTTCGATTGGTGGAGTATGAGTGATGATGCCGCTAATCCGGCCTTGGTCGGCCGAAGAAAGTGAAAAACTTAAAGCCATGGCTGAAGCGGGTGCATCGCCGATCAAAATTGCTGCGGCCATGAAACGTAATGTGCAGGCCGTGAGACGTCAGGCGAATCGATTGGGGATCTCTTTGCCCACAACGCGAGAGACGCGCAAACGACAGCGTGCGTTAGAGGCGGAAGCCATAAGGTCTTCAGCATGACATCGCAATTAGGAACAAGCTGCGCGTTCCGTAGTTGCTAGGGAAATGGAGGTTCCCATGCTTACAGACGATCAACTGATGGTTCTGCGGGAAATCGATAACGCCTTTGCTTTTGACGATACAGCCAAAGCTGAAGAGTTGGTGCTGGACGGCTATGTCCAGAAGGACGGCGATCTTTATCAGCTTACGCCAAAGGGTGAGAAAAGCCTGCTCGACAATGGCGTCTCGGCATAGACTGCATCGTGAAGGGATTCCAGACCTCACACAGAAGCTCAGGGAGGACGACGAGGCGCTCCGGGACCGGTCGTCGCTCCAGAGGCGTCAAATTATATCGCACAATTGAGGGACATTGAGCCAACCGAAAGCTGCCGGGTTCTGCGACTATGGCTAAGCACGATGTTGCCGACGATAGGTTTAGTTTGCCCCTTGCACCGTATCGGTCACAACTAGCCCTCCGCAACTTCACAGGAGGCTGTGAGATAGCATAGATCTCGGTAAGCAAGCATGACAGCCGCCATGCCCGCCGCGACTCATTGTTGTGGCTGATGCGGTCAGTGAAAATTCTCTCCGGATATGCTCGAAAAGTCCGTCGAAGTACGCTGTTGTACGCGAGGGCCATCGGTTGTTCGCATTGACGTTGCTCGTCGCGCGGTCAGCCACGCCTTCGAACGACCCTGAGCAACGTATCATTGCTAACCGGCAGCATCAGCCGACGGGCGATGTTTGCCGCCGGCCGCCCGCCCAATGCGAGGCCTAGCTGATGGACGACGTAGTCGAGTCGGGCTGTTCGCCGCGCCCAGGGCGCCAGGATGCCTTCAACGAAGCGCTCGGTGAAGACACGTCGCCCGCACAGAACTGCATCGCAGCGGAAACGCCGCGCCGCGACCACAAGCTGAACCCTCCGTCCAGCCAGAGGCAAATCCGCAAGGCATCGCCGATATCGGCTATGGATTCGTCTCGATCCTGCTCCACACCCCGGGCAGAGACTCATGTCGCTGGTGGAACGGACGGTGATCACGGTCGTGTCGCCGTCGCAGATGGCGCTCTCTACATCGAACCCGCGAGGGACCAGCGCCGATGGAGGTAAGGCTCGCTGCATCATGTTGATTCCCTTATGAAACCAACGCGAGCCGACTCTCGAACTTCATCAAAAGTGAGTCAGAGCCAAATTTGAACGCCGATTGACACCCCGAGGCCTTCGCGCGATACATCGCATCATCTGCACTTCGCAGCATTCGGCCGGCGTCTTCAAAGGCATCGCTTGCCACCGCGATTCCGATGCTCGCTTCAATTCCGAGGCTGTCTCCCGGCCGACCATTAGGCTCGCCGAATGCATCGAGTATGCTGGCTGCGAGGTCGCGGGCCTCGGCGGTAACCGAAATGCCGCATTGAAGTACGGCGAATTCATCTCCTCCGAGCCGTGCCACCAGATCTCGTTCGCCTACGCAGCTGCGAAGGCGGCGGGCGACAGTTACCAATAGCTCGTCGCCTGCCGAATGCCCGAAGGTGTCGTTCACCGCCTTGAACCCGTCGAGATCGATGAATAGCACCGCGAAGGTAGGACCGCCGCGTGGTCGGTCACACTCTGTTTGCAGCCTGTCGAGAAAAAGCGCGCGGTTCGGCAGCCGTGAGGGGATCGTGATGTGCGAGGTGCGCCACCCGCTCGTCCAGACGCCGCAGCTTCTTGTGATTGATCGAAACGCCATCGATGCGCAACAGCAGGAGCAGGCGACGGTAGCCAAACCGCCGCCTGATATTGGCCAGTTCGCGCAACCTCGCGCGAATGACAACATCGTCGGGCCGCACGCTGCGATAGCGTACCGAGGTTCGATCCGCTCCGATGACCGCACACGCCCGCCGCTGGCTGACCTCAAAACTTGAACAAAGGTGAGCCACAGCTTGTCGCTTCGCGACGGGCGTCGCCATTTTTTTGAAGTGAGATCCTTCAACATGGCGTTGTCGAGCATCGCTTCGGCCAGCAGCTTCTTTAGCTTGGCATTCTCGTCGGTCAGAACCTTCAGGCGGCGGGCCTCGGACACATCGAGCCCGCCGTACTTCGCCTTCCATTTGTAGAACGTCGCGCTGCTGTTCCCGTACTTGCGACAAACGTCCCCGGTCTTCGAGCCTGCCTCGTGCTCCCGCAGCACCGCGATGATCCGCTCTTCCGTGAACCTCGACTGCTTCATCTCCGTCTCCCTTCAGGTGACGGATTCTACCTATTTTTGGCGGAAGTTCAGGGGCTCAGGTCACTCCGTGCAGCCAGTCGACATTGATACATCCGAGTGATACCCAGAGCTGAAATGCGGTGGCCTTAAGTCATTGTTTTTACTGAGCTTGAAGGGCTTGTGAGACAACCCGCCCTTGGGCACTCCAATTGGTGTACCGGGGAATGACAGTGTGGGCTTAACTCAGCTTCAATTCCTTCAACACTGCCGCGACCTTGTCCTGCGCCGCATCGTTCAATGGCAGCACCGGACGCGGTGGCTTTGCATCCGTCAGCCCTACGATATCCGCAGCCGCATACATCACACGCAGGCTGGAGAATTGCTTGAACAGATCCCAGAGCGGCTGCATGGCGTTGTTGAGGCGGCGTGCTTCGTCCGCATTGCCGGCTTGTGCAGCGCGGGTGATGGCGAGGCAGCTGTTGGGAAATAGGCCGGCAGCGACGCAATACCAGGCATCGCCGCCGGCAAGCAGCGTCTCCATCGAATTCCAGTCCCCGGCATAGCCCACCGAAAAGCCTGATGGTACGGCGGCGCGCATCTGCTTCAGGTGACCTGCGGCGAGGCCGGCTTCGGGGGAAGTGCCTTTCACCGCGACAACGCCGGGAATCCGCGCGATGCGACCGACGAGGTCGGGCGTGAACTTGAAATGCGTGGTGGCGAAATTGTCGTAGATCACGATCGGCAATTTGCTCTCATCGGCCACCACCTTGAAGTGCTCGAACACCTCGTCCTCGGTGAGCGGCGTATAGGACACCGGCGCCAGCAGGCCTGCGGCAGCGCCTGCCGCCTTGGCATCGCGGGCGAGTTCGATCGTCTCGTCGGTGCGCAGCGCGCCGATACCGACCAGCACGGGAACCCGGCCGTTGACCTCCGCAATGGCGGCTTCAGTGGCGCGCCGGCGCTCGTCACGGCTGAGAAACGGATACGATCCGGTGCTGCCCAGCAACCCGATGGAATCGACCTTGGCGGTCGCCAGCGGCGCTACCATACGTCGCAGCGCAGGGGTATCGACCCTGCCATTCGTATTCATTAGCGTGATCGGGAAAGCGGATAATCCCTTGGCGAAAGTCATCGTTCTGTCCTTGCGATTGCCGTTCGGTCTTAGGGTAAAAGTCTGGCTGGGAAAACGTCCAGTTCCGCTGTTCTGGCTGGGCCAGTCGGCCAGGCGCCCGAACGTCTCCAGGATGGATTTAGGTCAGTCTTCCTGACCCTCTTTGCCGTTGCAGGCCCCCGCATTTGTCGTCTAGAACGACCCAAGGCTCTCGTCGGCAACGAACCATCAAGGGTTTTCCTTGAGACTGGTTTTGGCCGAGGATGAGGGCCTGAAGGTGTGGCAATGCTGATTCGCAGCGATATGGTTGGAATTTCCGGGGGAGTGGCTGTTGCCGCTGGTCCCGACGCGATTCCGGCTGCGTTGCGCTCCAACCTCCTTCTCGGCGGGCTGCTTCTGCTTATCTGCCCCTGAGCGCCGTCTGGGCCATTTGGCCTGGGTACTCAGGGGATCATGACACGCAGACCATCAGCTTCCCCTGGCGCCACACAGACCGCGCCCCGACTTAAGGAATATTCCATGACCGCGACCACGAAGTCCGACAAGGACCGCGTCTTCATTTTCGACACCACCTTGCGCGACGGCGAGCAGTGCCCCGGCGCTACCATGACGTTTGAAGAGAAGCTGGAAATCGCCGAGATGCTCGACGACATGGGCGTCGATATTATCGAGGCCGGCTTCCCGATCTCGTCGGAAGGCGATTTCGAGGCGGTGCAGGAGATTGCCAAGCGCTCGAAGAACTCGGTCATCGCCGGCCTCGGCCGCGTCAATCCGAAGGACATCGATCGCTGCGCTGAAGCGGTGAAGCCCGCCGGTGATCGCGCCCGCGTCCACATGGTGATCGCGACCTCGCCGTTGCATATGCGCGTCAAGCTCAACATGACCCCGGAGCAGGTGATCGACGCCTCGGTCGCCGGCGTCACCCGCGCGCGCAACATGGTCAGCAATGTCGAATGGTCGGCTGAAGACGCCACCCGCAGCGACATCGATTTCCTGTGCCGCATCACCGAGGCCGTCATCAAGGCCGGCGCCACCACGGTGAACATTCCCGACACCGTCGGCTACACCACGCCGGAGGAATACACCCGCATCATTCGCACCCTGCGCGAGCGCGTTCCGAATTCCGATCAGGCGATCTTCTCCGTCCATTGCCATAACGATCTCGGCATGGCGGTGGCGAATACGCTGGCCGGTATCGACGGTGGTGCGCGCCAGGTCGAATGCACCATCAACGGCATCGGCGAACGCGCCGGCAATGCGGCACTCGAAGAAGTCGTGATGGCGATCAATGTGCGCAACGACAAATTCCCATACTGGAACAGGATCGACCCGACGATGCTCACCCGCGCGTCCAAGGTGGTCTCGGCCGCGACCTCGTTCCCGGTGCAGTACAACAAGGCGATCGTCGGACGGAACGCCTTCGCGCATGAGAGCGGCATCCACCAGGATGGCGTGCTGAAGGACGCCTCGACCTACGAGATCATGACTCCGGCCTCGGTGGGCCTGAAGCAGTCGTCGATCGTGCTGGGCAAGCACTCCGGCCGTCATGCCTTCATCCATCGCCTGGAGGAGCTGGGCTACAAGCTGGGCAAGAACCAGATCGAGGACGCCTTCATTCGCATGAAGGCCTTGGCGGATCGCAAGAAGGATATCTACGACGAGGATATCGAGGCACTTGTCGATCAGGAGATCGTGCAGGCCCATGACCGCATCAAGCTGGTCTCGCTGACGGTGATCGCCGGCACCCATGGTCCGCAGCGCGCGACCATGAAGCTGAATGTGGAAGGCGTGGTGAAGATCGAGGAGGCCGAAGGCAACGGCCCGGTCGACGCCGTCTTCAACTGCATCAAGGCGCTGGTGCCGCATGAAGCCAAGCTGGAACTGTATCAGGTCCATGCCGTGACCGAAGGCACCGACGCGCAGGCCGAAGTGTCGGTGCGGCTGGCTCATGAAGGCCGCTCGATGACCTCGCGTGCCGCCGATCCGGATACGCTGGTCGCTTCGGCCAAGGCCTACCTCGGCGCCTTGAACAAGATCGTCATGAAGCGCGAGCGCGACATGCCGACGCCGGTTGCTGCCGCGAGCTGATCGCTTCCCAAAACCTATACGCGCAACGAAACGCGGTGCCGCAAGGCGCCGCGTTTTTGCATTGCAGTAAAGCTTTTGCTCCAACCCCTGCGAAGGGAGCGATGGCGTTTGATCGCCGATGACGATAAAGCTGCCCGTGGCATCCAAGCGCAGCGACTTTTTGAAACAGCTCCGCGCGACCAACAGGGAGAACATCATGCGCAAGTTTATTTTGGCGGCAGCGTCGATCGCAGCGCTCGCGCTGGCCGGCCCGGCCTCCGCTCAATCGCCCGTCGTCATCAAATTCAGCCACGTCGTCGCGCCGAACACGCCGAAGGGGCAGGGCGCGGAGAAGTTCAAGGAACTCGCCGAGAAATACACCAATGGCAAGGTGAAGGTTGAGGTCTATCCGAATTCGCAGCTCTACAAGGATAAAGAAGAGGTCGAGGCGTTGCAGCTCGGTGCCGTGCAGATGCTGGCGCCGTCGCTCGCCAAGTTCGGCCCGCTTGGCGTCAAGGAATTCGAGGTGTTCGATCTTCCGTACATCCTGCCGGACAAGGCGGCGCTGACCCGCATCACCACCGGGCCGATCGGCAAGGGCCTGCTGGCAAAGCTCGAGCCCAAGGGTATCAAGGGTCTCGCCTACTGGGACAACGGCTTCAAGATCATGACCTCAAACAAGCCGATGCATAAGGTCGCCGACTTCCAGGGCATGAAGATGCGTATCCAGTCGTCGAAGGTGCTCGAAGCCGAAATGCGTGCGCTCGGTGCCATCCCGCAGGTGCTGGCCTTCTCGGAAGTCTATCAGGCGATGCAGACCGGCGTTGTCGACGGTAACGAGAACACGCCGTCCAACGTCTATACCCAGAAGATGCACGAAGTGCAGAAGCACATAACGCTCTCGAACCACGGCTATATCGGCTACGCCGTGATCGTGAACAAGAAGTTCTGGGACGGTCTGCCGGCGGATGTGAAGCCGCAGGTCGAGAAGGCGATGGATGATGCCACCACCTATGCCAACGGCTTGTCACAGAAGGAAAACGACGACGCCATCGTCGCGATGAAGAAGGCCGGTACCACCACCTTCTACGAGCTGAAGCCGGAAGAGCGTGCCGAATGGATGAAGGCGCTGGAGCCGGTGACCGCGGACATGGCATCGCGCGTCGGCAAGGATCTGATCGCGGCATTCCAGAAGGAAGCCAACGCGAAGACCAATTGAGGCGCAACTTAGCTGAGACCTTATCCTGAGGAGCGGCCTGATTGGGCCGCGTCTCGCAGGGTGAGTGAACGATATTCATGGTTCGAGACGCGCGCCAGGAGGCGCGCTCCTCACCATGAGGCCGCCGCCAGGCGGCCCAGGGGGAAGGGGACATATTCCGTGCGGTTCTTGTTACGCATCCTCGATCGGCTCGAGGAAACCCTGATCGCGACGCTGATCGGCGCTGCGACGGTGGTGATCTTTGTCGCCGTGGCGCATCGCTACACTACCGATTTCGTGGTGTCGTATCGCAATCTGCCCGGCGCGATGGCGGCCTACAAGTTTCTCGCCGGCATCCATCTGTCCTGGGCGCAGGAACTTTGCATCTACATGTTCGTGTGGATGGCGAAGTTCGGCGCCGCCTACGGCGTGCGCACCGGCATCCATGTCGGCGTCGACGTGCTGGTGCTGCAACTGCCGCCGAAATGGCGCAAGGGCACCATCCTGTTCGGCCTGCTCTGCGGCGCGTTGTTCACCGGCATTATCGGCACCATGGGCGCGAGCTTCGTGATGGGTCTGTCGCAGACCGACCAGACATCGCCAGATCTCGAGCTGCCGAGCTGGATCGTCTATCTCTGCATTCCGCTTGGCTCCTATCTGATGTGCTTCCGCTTTCTGCAGGTCGCCTACAGCTATTTCCGTTTCGACGATCTGCCGCATCATGATCACACCCATGTGGAGGGCATCGACGTCGACACGGCGATTGGTCCGACGCCGGAGGGCGTCCGATGACCACGTTGATTATCTTCGCGCTGCTGATTGCGCTGATGCTCACCGGCATGCCGATCTCGATCGCGCTCGGCCTGACGGTGCTGACCTTCCTGTTCTTTCTGACGCAGGTGCCGATCGAGGCGGTGGCGCTGAAACTGTTCACCGGCATCGAGAATTTCGAGATCA
This sequence comes from Tardiphaga sp. P9-11, assembly GCF_008329525.1. Lineage (GTDB taxonomy): Bacteria > Pseudomonadota > Alphaproteobacteria > Rhizobiales > Xanthobacteraceae > Tardiphaga. The sequence goes on from NZ_NPKQ01000016.1 coordinate 20,857, forward strand.
TGGCGATCCCGTTCTTTATTCTCGCCGGCAACTTCCTGACCCATGGCGGCGTCGCCCGCCGTATGATCAATTTCGCGACCTCGATGGTCGGACACTGGTATGGCGGCCTCGGTCTCGCGGGCGTGATGGCTTGCGCGTTGTTCGCGGCGATCTCCGGCTCGTCGCCGGCGACCGTGATTGCGATCGGCTCGATCCTGCTGCCTGCGATGGTCGCGCAGGGCTTTCCGAAGCGGTTTGGCGCAGGCGTCATCACGACGTCTGGCGCATTGGGCATCCTGATCCCGCCGTCGATCGTGATGGTGATCTATGCGGTGGCGACCGGCGGCAGCGTCGCGCTCGGCCCCGATGGCGCGCGCGTCACCTCGGCATCCGTCGGCCAGTTGTTCATCGCCGGCGTCATTCCCGGCCTGATGCTGGCGACGCTGCTCGGCGCCACCACGGTGTATCGCGCCTGGAAGTTCGATTATCCGCGGTTGCCACGGGCGTCATGGGGCGAGCGCTTCAGGGCGTTCCGCGAATGTATCTGGGGCCTGCTGCTGATCTTTCTCGTGCTCGGCGGCATCTATCGCGGCTGGTTCACGCCTACGGAAGCCGCGGCGGTCAGCGCCGTCTATGCCTTCATCATCGCGGTTTTCGTCTACAAGGACATGGGCCTGAAGGACGTGCCGCGGGTACTGCTCGGCTCCGCCAGCATGAGCGCGATGATCCTCTACATCATCACCAATGCAGTACTGTTCTCGTTCCTGATGACGTCGGAACAGATCCCGCAACAGCTCACCGCCTGGATCGTCGACATCGGCGTCAACTGGTGGACGTTCCTGATCTTCGTCAACATCCTGCTGCTGGTCGCCGGCAATGTGATGGAGGCGTCGTCGATCGTGCTGATCACTGCGCCGATCCTGTTTCCGATCGCCGTCAAGCTCGGCGTGCATCCGGTGCATCTCGGTATCCTGATGGTGGTCAATATGGAGGTCGGCATGTGCCATCCTCCAGTGGGCCTCAATCTCTATGTCGCTTCGGGCATTGCCAAGATGGGCATCACGGAACTCACCATCGCGGTTTGGCCGTGGCTGCTGACCATGCTGATGTTCCTCGTTGCGGTGACCTTCATCCCGGAGATCTCCCTGTGGCTGCCGCGCATGCTCGGAATGCTGTGACGAAATCTCGGCGCCGGAAATATTGCGACAACATATCGCGACACCACATGGCCAAAGCGTAAGTTGAACGCACGGCAGTGCGGGATCATCTTCAGGCAACTTTCCAAAGGAGGTTGCCATGAAGAAGATCTTGCTGGCCGGTGCCGCTGCCGCCGTGATCGCCGGTTCCACCGCGGTCTATGCCCAGCATCGGCCTTGGATGCATCATCAAACCCGGATGAATCCGGAAGACCGCGCCGCGTTCGCCGATGCGCGCATCGCTGCCGTGAAGGCCGGGCTCAAGCTGACGCCAGACCAGGAGAAGCTGTGGCCGGCGGTGGAGAGCGCGGTGCGCGATTTCGCCAAGCTGCGCATCGACCGCGCCAACGCGCGCATGGAAGAGCGCAAGAGCCGCGACGACGACGCGAAGCGGACCGACATGCCTGACAATCCGGTCGCCCGCCTGCAGCAGCGTGCCGGCGACATGGCCACGACGGCCGCCGCGCTGAAGGAGATCGCCGATGCCGCCGACCCGCTCTACAAGACCCTCGACGATGGCCAGAAGCGCCGGCTGACAGCGCTGACCCATATGGGCGGTCGCTTCGGTGGCGGGGAAGGTTGGCATCATCGCGGGCCGCGGTCTGGCTATGAGCGCGGCAGCTTCGAGGGCGAGGGATTCGGCCCGCGCGGCTTCGATCGCCCAGGTTTCGGCGACGATGATGACCGCAGTCCAGGCCGCTCCGGCGACAGATTCGGCCGCGACGCCGCGCCAGGCGCCGAGCGGCTCTGACGCGACGCAGTTTTCCACTGTCGCAATGACGAAGAAGCCGCTGAATTTCAGCGGCTTTTTCGCATTCTTGCGATTGCGAAAATCGGTGCAATTTTTGTGACAGCGTCGCTGGACATCCCGGGATCGCTTTGCTAAACGACGCCGTCCCCACGGGGATATCCGGATCTGGATCCGGGCGCATAGCTCAGTTGGTAGAGCAGGTGACTCTTAATCACCGGGTCCTAGGTTCGAGCCCTAGTGCGCCCACCAAAAATCTCAACAAATCAATCTGTTAGAATTTCGGTGGTCAGTCATTCCAACCGGGTTTCGGTTTTCATTCCGACCCATAACCTGCTTTTGTTCTTGGACAGGCCCTATTTGCTCATCGAAACAATGGGTACTTCCAGAGTGTAAGTGAAGCCCGATGGCGGGTAAGCCAGATGGACAGACCCGCTCAATTGCTGCCCGAGCAATTCCATCATGCGAGTGCCGAAGCTTCGGCGAGTGGGCGAGTAGACATGCGGGCCGCCGGTTTCGATCCATCTTAAAGTGAGCCGCTGAGATGGATGGTCAACCGGCCATTCAATCTTCACGCGACCTGCAGGGTCTAACAGAGCTCCGAATTTCGTGGCATTGGTGCAAAGTTCGTTGATCGTCATCGCAAGTGCGATCACTGCAGCCGAAGCAATATCAAGTTCCGGCCCTGATAAAACGAAACGGCCAGCAATCCTCGTGGCAAAAGGCTCTATAGCTTTGCGGAGTGTCATTCCAAGCTCCGCGCCGGCCCAGCTCACCTGCATCAACAGATCATGCGCTCGACCGAGAGCGAGAAGCCGCCCCTCGATGGCTTGCTGTGCATGCTGCACACTCGTGGCGGTTCGCAGGCTTTGAGACGCGATAGCGCTGACCGTCGCAAGCGTGTTTTTGATGCGATGACCCGTTGATGCGCGGCTCGATCAGGTGCAGATAGGCGAGGTCGAGTGTTTAGATCGAGGTGTGCGGGGCCGATGACGCCATTGATCTGTAGTAAAAGAGACATATAGCGATTACGAAACATGGAATAACGAGGGCCGTGACACTCCAGGTGCCAAGCGCAATCAACGTCACCTGACTTACTATCGCTAGAGACGTGTAAGCGATAATGCTCCATCGCCTCATCATCCAAAGACCTCCAAAGCAAATGAGCCCAAGAGCGGCGCTCAGTAGTAGGAATAGCGGATACAGGTGACCGATTGCTTGGGCTTGTGGTGAAAGCGCCATAGGCATGGCAGTAAGTCCGCCTACAAAACCGATGCAGCAGATGATGGTGATAGCTAATGGCCGCTTACGGATCATTGATGCTTTCTCTCACTTCAACATTCTTCTGACTCTTAACTTCGGCCCTGCGCGTTCGACATGCATTTTCGGAAACCAAAAAGTGTTTCGAACAAACGAATGATCGGGGAAGACGGACACGGCCATTCGAACGACGGTGAGGCCACACAGCACGAGCTCGCAGTAATTGGACCCGATGTGTTTCATGTAGATGTCGTCGGATTGAGAGTTTCGTTTCAAACCGGAGCTTTGCGTTGCGTGAACCTTTCTGACCTTCGAAAGCACAAACGGGGCATCGATCCCAAAACCGTAACAGAGGAGCGGGCTGTGACAGCGTCGAAAACACCAGTTTATATGATTGTCGTCGCCATGGCGCTCGGACTACCGCTCGGCGCACCGTCCTATGCGGGAGAGGACGAGGCGGGCATTTTGAGCAATAAAGTGGAAAAGCTCTATCAGACCGGGAAATACATGGAAGCGCTGCCGCTGGCGCAGAAGTCCCTAACTCTCCGCGAAGAACAATTCGGTCCCGACGACGCGAGCGTCGCGACGTCGCTCATTGACCTCGGTATGCTTCATTATCAGTTAGCGCAATACGCGGTTGCAGAAGCGCTGTACAGGCGCTCGCTTCCAATTATTGAGAAGACTGTCGGCCCTGATAATTTGAAAGTCGCATTGGTGCTCAACAATCTAGGCGATCTATATCGAGCTCAAGGACGCTACGGTGAAGCCGTGTCGTTCCTAAAACGCTCCATAGCCATGAATGAAAAACTAGATGGTCCGAGCAATCTGTCAATCGTCACTGCGCTCGGCAATCTTGCCGCGGTCTACAGCATGCAAGGTCAAAATGACAAAGCCGCGCCAATGTTCGAAAAGGGGTTGATGATCATTGAAAAGGCGCGTGGGGCTAACGATCCCGAAGCTACTAATATAATGAGCAACTTAGCCGTCGTGTATATTCAGAAAAACCGGTTGGATGATGCAGCGCGCTTGCTCAAGAGATCGATTGTCATAAATACCAAAGCGTTGGGTTATGAAAGTGCCGATATCGCACAGGCACAGAACAGTCTCGCCGAGGTGTACTCCCGACAAGGGCGAAATGCGGGCGCTGAGTATCTTTTCAAGAGATCGGCTGCGGTGTACGAGAAGACGCTTGGACCGGATCATCCGGAGCTCGCGGGCGTACTATCAAACTTGGCAGGCTTTTACAAAGATCAGGGGCGGTTTGCCGAAGCGCAGTTGTACATGAAGCGGTCAATGGCTATTCGAGCTAAAGCGGAATCGAAGCCGATTTAGTGTTTATATGAAGAAAGCGGGATTGCAGCATTCCGCCGACGCTCGGTCAGATGCTGCACCGTGTTCGCTATTTCACGTCGGCGTGAAGCCAGCATTGAGATAATCACAACATTGACTCGACTATCCGCCGATACCGAAAGCTGCTTGCATCGAGGCCGCCTCAGGGGGGGGCGATCTCTTTAGTTTCCGAAGCCGATAGCGGGGAGGGCGTCTCGTTGGGGTCTGCTTACTGGCGGCTTTGGCAACTTGAACCGGTCAGGCCGTATTCGCGACCTAACGGCATGAAAAATATCATCTGCACCATCTGGCATAAAGTTGCCGACTGGATCGATGCTGTCATCGAACTTTATGACTGGATCACTGATATGCCCGGTCCTAACAACAGATTCGCCAAACCAGATAAGATTCTGGCTTCTCCAAAGAAGTCAGCTCAATGAGTCACATTGTTGATCGCGAAAAAGCACTGGTGCGTTGAGGACGGTAAGCAATAAGCCTATTCTTGCTTCATGACTTCCTCATGTGTGAGTCCGCCGACACGGGCATTCAGCCGCGCACCGCTAGTCAAGCAGAAGATGATGGCGATCTCATCCGGCATCGGAGTGTCCTGCAGTGACAGTGTCACCCCATCGTAATGCGAGCGGACATAGACGTCGTCAATGTGGTTCATTGGAATGTCAATGGTAGCGCCCGGCGCGGCCTGTTTCACCATTGACGAAATCCAGGCTTTACCCCCACCGATCGCTGCGCGGATCGGGCCGGCAAAAGCCGTCGTCAGGAGAGCGCTTGCATGCTCGGCCTCACCTTGGAGGCCGACGAGGCCACCTTTTCCGTAGCCCTGCGGCTTGTGTGAGCCGAGCGCATCGAGTGCCATCTGCGCCATTAACTTACCGAGATCGACGCTTGCCTCGATCAAAGGGCCGAGGTCCTCGACATAGCGGCCGACATAAGGATTTTCGAGAACGGTGACAACCGATATTTTGCGGACGGGAGAGGAGATACGGCGTCCTGCTAATTCGTTCTTGTCTTCAATTTGAGAGTAGGAGCGGCGGATATTGAGTATTGGGTGCATCGATGAGTCCTGTAATTTAAGCTTCGTTGTCTTTCTGGCCTTCTTTGAAAGCCTCACGAGCTGCCTCGCGCGCGTTCTGAACATGCTGTTGCGCAATCTTCCGCGCCGCTTTCGGATCACGATCCTTGATAGCGAGATAAAGCGCGTTCATCTCCTCGTAGCTCGCCTTGGTGCGGCCGGGGAGAGACATAGATCTGGCGCGGAGAAAGTTAATGCGCGCGTGCAACCCATTGAGCGTCTGCTTGATCATCTCGTTCCCGCAGTTGTGCAGCAGCACGTCATAGAATGCCGTCGCACATTTCAGTTTGTCTGCCGAGTTGTTCGTCTTGACGACGCGGCGTAGCGTATGAACCGTCGCTGATAGCGAGCTGATGTCGTGATCGCCGATTGCAGAAGCGCAGCGTGCCGCCGCCTCGCCCTCGAGGAGCGCGCGCAGATCGTAAATGTCTTCTGCTTCCTTCCAGGACAGGACCGGAATCTGCGGCCCGCGGTTTGGAATGAAATCGATCAGCCGTTCGGACTGTAAGCTGCGTAATGCCTCGCGGAGCGAGGCGCGGCTGACGCCGAGTTGCTCGCACAGGTTGGCCTCCACCAGCCTTTCGCCGGGCTGAAAGACGCCAGCCAGGATTGCGTCCTTGAGCTTCTCGAACGTGCCTTGTTGAACGGTTTTGCGGCTGACGCGCAGGTCCATCATCAAATCGTCTCGGTTGTAGATCCGTTACCAGTGAAGAGTGGACGCGAAGTCGCACTTAACTGGTCGCAAGCGAGTCTATAGCAGTGCGCGCATCACGTAGGGCGAAATTTCTTGCGCTACGCTGAAAATATGTGCAGCATATCCACATAACGTCCGATTGTCGGACAATAAGAACATAATCAGCGTTTGTCTAGTGCGCTGATTTCTTTGAGGAAACGTCTCCATCTCGCGCTTTGGCGGCTTTGGCACGTGCCTTGCTGTGAAGTGGAGGAGACTGAAGAGGGATAGACGACATGCCCACGACTGCGTCTGCATCAACCGCGCCGTTCATCAAGGAGCGCGTCATCGATACGCGACGTATCGCGCTCAACGTCCGCGAGGTCGGTGACGGGCCTGTCGCCATTTTTCTCCATGGCATCACGGCTGCGGGTGCTGTTTGGGATCCGGTCCTGCAACTCGTCGCGTCGAAATTCCGAGCAATCGCGGTCGATCAACGCGGGCATGGGCGCAGCGACAAGCCGGATGGCGAATACTCGGCGGATGCATTCGCGCAGGACGTCGTGGCTCTGATCAGGACGCTGGATTGCGGCCCTGCTGTAGTGGTCGGTCATTCGCTCGGTGCGCGAAATGCCGTCGTCGCTGCCGTTCAACACCCGGATCTCGTGCGGGCAGTCGTCGCTGTCGATTTCACTCCCTTTATCGAGGACGAAGTGTTCGAAGCCCTTGAGGCACGGGTGAACGGCGGCGATCGCCCGTTCGCTTCGCTTGAGGAAATCGAATCCTATTTGCAGAACAGATACGTCAACCTGCCTCCCGATGCCGTGCGCAGGCGCGCGCTGCACGCTTATCATCGAGTCGGTGAGCAATTCCGCCCACTTGCGAGCCCGTCGGCTATGGCCGCGACGGCTCGCGGTCTGCGCGAGGAACTGGCTTCGGCGTTAGAAAGTGTAAAGGTGCCGGTGCAGCTCGTCAGAGGAGCCGAGAGCAAATTGGTCTCTCCGGCGGCCTGGGACCGCACGAAGAAGCTGCGTCCGGATCTTCCTGCCATCGAGGTTCGGGGAACCGACCATTATGTTCCAGAAGAGGCGCCTGCGGCGATCGCCACGACTGTACTGAAGGCAGGAGCGGTCTGATCGTGGTCGCGGTCACTCCTCCGGGAAGCGTTAGGGGATCAGGTGCACCGGCGCCGTTGATCGCATCGTTTGAGGCCGCAGCAGGACTCGGCCGCCATCATCCTGGAGGCGCTGTATTGCGAGTGTTGAATCATAAAGTCGCCGGCAAGTACGCCGGAGCGCTGGGCGGCTTCGGTGTGTGCATTATCTGTTGGGAGATTGTTCGCGGTCTACAATTGATCGATCCGCGCGATCTCCCATCAGTCGTCGCCATCGTACGGACCGCGATCCGCGAGTTGATCGGCGGCCCGTTAGCGCTGGCGGTGCTAACCAGCTTGCTCGCCTGGGCGCCCGGACTGCTTCTCGCTGCAGTGATCGGGACGGTCATGGGCATCGCTCTGGCAATGCTCCCGAATCTGGACGTGGCGTCGCGACCGATCCTGGAATTCCTGAGGCCGATTCCATCCGTTGCACTCATTCCGATCGCTCTGCTGACGCTGGGCGTCGGCATCGAGATGCAACTAACAATGATCGCCTTTGCGAGCGTCTGGCCGATCGTGTTCAGCGTCAAGGCCGGCGTCGAAGGAATCGATCCGCGCTTTCAGGAAACGGGCCGGATTTTCGGAGTGACCAAAGGCACGGGCATCATAAGGATCGTCATTCCGAGTATGTTGCCATCGCTCGCAACCGGCGTCCGCACAGCATCGGCAATTGCGCTCGTGCTGACCATCACGGTCGAAATGCTGATAGGACGCCCCGGCATCGGCCGTTATCTCGACGAAGCGCGCCTCAATGGTCTCGTCACCGAGATGTGGGCGGCGATCTTCGTCACCGGAATTGTCGGCTACATCGTCAATGGAGTGATGCTGGCCGCCGAACGTCACCTCCTGCCTTGGAGTGCTGAAAACCGTGACCAATAGCGTACAGCGGATCCGCGCTTTGTCATTGCAGATAATGTTGATCGCCGGACTGCTGGCGATATGGCAATGGGCCGCGGTCACATTCCCGGGGCCTACGCTGCCCCCACTGCTGGCGGTCTGGCGATCCTACTGGCGGCTGGTGCAGGGCGACCTCCTTCACACAGCCGTCCTGCCCAGCCTGTATCGGTTGCTTATCGGCTTTCTGATCGCCGCCGTGGGAGGCGCCCTTATCGGGCTGGCGATCGGCTGTTCGCGTTCGCTCGATGCCTGGTCCCGTCCGGTGCTTGAATATCTTCGTTACATCCCAGCCATCGCAATTCTTCCGCCCGCGCTTCTCATTCTCGGCCCGACCGATACGATGCGCATCTTCGTGATCGCCTTCGGGTGCATATTCCCCGTGTTGCTCGCAGCGATCGACGGCGCCAAGCGGGTTGAACCTACGTTTCTTGACACGGCACGCGTCAACGGCCTGGGAGCAATTGCGCGCATTCGCCGTGTCGTTCTCTTTGCGGCGATGCCATCGCTTTTCGCCGGGCTGCGTATCGCGCTGGGGCTGGGTCTCATCATGATGGTGATCTCGGAGCTGATCGCGGCCGATAACGGCATCGGCTTCTTCATCCTGCGCAGCCAGCGCCTGTTCCAGAGCGCTGGCGTCTATGCAGGCGTACTGGTCATTGGAACCATTGGCTGGCTGCTGACCGCTGGCCTGTTGTTGGTGGAACGACGGGTCCTTCATTGGCATCGCGGCTGGCGCGGACTGCCGGTCGACTAGGGAGCGTGCAACATGATTGCGGAAACAGACGGCGCCATCCTCACGGTCGACAACATTTCGCGCAGCTATCCCGGTGCGCCGGTGCCCATTCTCGATGGACTGACATTCCGGCAGAAGCGTGGGGAGTTCGTTGCCATCGTTGGCCCATCAGGATGCGGCAAGACCACATTGCTGCGATGCTGTGCCGCCCTAATGCAACCCGACGCCGGCAGCGTCCTGCATGCCGGGCAGATCCTCAGCGATCCGCCGCCGTGGTTGTCAATCGTGTTTCAAGATTACAACCGCAGCCTGTTTCCGTGGCTTTCGGTGAAACAGAATGTGGGCTTCGGTCTGGCGCATGTCGGCAAGCACGAGCGTGACGAGCGCGTAGCCGCCGCATTGCGCGCGGTGCGCCTCGACCACGCAGCCGAGCTCTATCCCTGGCAACTGTCGGGCGGCATGCAACAACGATGCGCGCTTGCACGTTCGATCGTTGTCAGGCCGAAACTGCTGTTGCTCGACGAGCCGTTCGCCTCCGTCGACGCTCAAACGCGTTTCGACTTGCAGGATCTCGTCATGGAAATCTGCCGCGACATGTCGCTATCGACGTTGCTGGTCACCCACGACATGGAAGAGGCGGTGTTCATGGCCGACAAGGTGGTCGTGCTGTCGACGAAGCCGGCACGGGTTGTCGATGAAGTTGCGATCAATATCCCATATCCGCGCGACCAACTCGCGACCAAGGAGACCCCCGAATTCCTGAGGCTGCGGCATCAGGTCTATACGCTGGTACGCCAGCAAATCCGTCATTGACATCAATCTTCAATCTGGAGGCTATTATGACTCTGAGAGCATTTGGCGTAGGTCTCGCCTTGCTGGCGTCCGCATTCACCACCGCGCCAACGCAAACGGCGCGCGCTCAGGACGCGGTCGTGACGAAGTTGCGTGTCGGCTACATCCCCATCGGGATCTACTCGTATTTCTGGCGCGCCCGTGACGCCGGATATTTCAAGGACGAGAAGCTTGAAGTCGAACTCGTGCCCATGGCCGGCGGCGGACAAATCATTCCTGCCTTGCAGTCAGGTTCGCTGCAGTTCGGCATCTCCGATGCGCTCGGTGTGCTGAATGCGCGCAACGGCGGCATTCCCGCCACTTACGTATCGTTCAATTTCTCGCAGGCGGCCGCAGATCCGGTTCATGCCGTCCTTACGACGGACCCTAATATCAAGACAGCGGCCGACCTCAAGGGCAAGTCCGTGGCGACCAATCTCAGCTACAATACGGATTGGACAATGATGCGCGCTTGGCTGCGCAAGAACGACGTCGACCTGAAGTCGATCACGTTCCGTGAGGTACCGTTCCCCGACATGCTGTCCGCGTTGCGCAACAACGCGGTGTCGGCGGTCGGCGCGAGCGAGCCCTTCATCACCATGGGTAAGGAGCAGGGAGCACGGGTGCTCGGCTATTACTTCACAGATGTCCAGAGCCCAGTCGTCCTATCAGGGATCGTCGCGCTCACCCCCTATATTGAAAAGAACAAGGACGTGGTGAAGCGCTTCGTGCGCGCCATCAACCGCGCGATCGATGACTACAACAAAGATCCGATGATCGCCCGTAAGACGATCGAGGCCAACACCAAGATCCCGCCAACCGTGGTGGAGAAAATGGGTCTCGGTAAGTGGCAGACCAGCGTTCCTGCCGAGCAGATGCAATTTTGGGTAGATGCCGCCAAGAAGGAGGGCGTCATCAGCGACGCCGCCGATCTGAACAGCCTAGTCTGGCAAGACAAGTGACCGCCAATGCCGCGCTCAGCGCGGCATTCCGTTCCATATCTGGGTGATGAAGAGTGATGACAAACATAAACAAGCACAGCGGCAAGACACGGCATGCAGAGATCGCCGGCGCAGGCTTTGCCGGTCTGACAGCGGCAATTGCACTCCGGCAGCGGGGCTGGAGCGTCCGACTTCACGAAAAAGGGCCAGAACTCCGTGCCTTCGGCGCCGGCATCTACCTTTGGCATAACGGGCTTCGCGTTCTTGAAGGCCTTGGAGTGCTTGAGGACGTACTCAACGGAACGCATACGCCGCCGACCTACGAAACCTGGATGCATAACAAGAGCGTTTCTCGGGAGACGTTCAATGGTCTGCCCTGGCGGATCATGACCCGTCAGCACCTGCATCACGCTTTGGCGAATAAGGCGCGTGCAGAGGGCGTCGAGATTTCAGTGAACTCTGAAGTGATCAAGGCTGCTCCGTCCGGACAGGTCACCCTCGCTTCGGGTGAGGTGAGGGAGGCGGACCTCGTCGTCGGCGCGGATGGCGTCGGATCCAAGGTGCGGGACTCGATCGGCTTCGAGCAGGACCGCTGGGTCTCGACCGACGGATTGATCCGCCTGATCGTACCACGCAAGAAGAAAGAGCTCGGTCATGGCGAATGGGACAACACTATCGACATGTGGAACTTTTGGCCACGTGTGCAACGCATTCTCTACTCGCCCTGCAACGACGAAGAACTCTATCTCGGGCTGATGGCACCGGCTGCAGATCCCAACGGTTCGCGGGTGCCCATTCACCTCGATTGTTGGGTCGAGATGTTTCCATTTCTCGAGCCGGTCCTGGTCGAAGCCGCGAAACTGCAGACCGCGCGTTATGATCGGTACGAGACCACCAAACTGGACGTGTGGACGAAGGGCAAGGTTGCCTTGGTCGGCGACGCTGCGCACGCAATGTGTCCGGCGCTTGCACAGGGCGCCGGTTGCGCGATGGTCAATGCCTACAGCCTGGCCATGGAGCTCGACGAGATCGCCAATGTCGGCGATGCCTTGCCGTCGTGGGAGAAGCGCATTCGCCCGATCACCGATCGGTGTCAGGAGATTTCCGGCGAATATGCCGCAAACCGCTCGCTGTCGAAGGGCAATATGTTCACCCCGCGGGCGTTGGAGGCAGCGCGATACGATCCGACCCGGCGCGTCTTTTCTTGGTGAGCCTGGCCGTCCGCCGCTGACCCCAATCCCCAAGAAACGCATTGATCTATCGCCGTTTCGCCGGCCGATACATTTTACGCGTCCACAACAAGGAGTGCAGAGTGCCTCTCAACATCAAAGACCTCAAAATCGAAAGTCCCGATTTCAAAATGCTCGGGCTAATGGACGACCGACATGCTGGCGACAAAGGTAACGTCATCCCTCGTCTTATGATTTCGGGCGTACCGTCCGGCACGGTCGAGCTCGCGGTCATCTGTCACGACCCCGATGCGCCACTCGCCCATGGTTTTACACACTGGACGCTGTACAACGTTCCACCATCGGTAACGAACCTCGAAAACGCCGAGGAACGCTACACGGTCGGTCCCAATGGGGCAGGGCAGCACAGCTATTTTGGCCCCCAGCCCCCCGCCGGTCACGGACTGCACCATTACTATTTCTGGGTCTATGCTCTTGATACGAGGGTTGACGGCACGCCGACTCGCGAGCAATTTTTTGATCGGTACGGTGCGAATGTCATCGAGCAAGCGCGGTTAGTCGGTACATACAAGAATTGATGGGATTAGCGAAGCGCGAGCATCGCGCTGGCAAACGCGTCGCTTAGAGGACCACAACGGAATTGCTGCCGTCCGAGCAATTGCTCGGGCGGCTTTTTGCATTTCCTGAAGTGTCGGCCTTATGGATGAATGTCCGCGAATCTTCGGCGTCGATCCTCTAGTGCGGTCTGACCCACGGCTCGGACACGTATGGGTGCCTCCGGCAGCGGCATTCGTGAAGTCTTCGGCTGGGGATTGTCGTCCTCATCAAGTGAGCTAAGAACTGCGAGAGTATCGCCGATCCTGACAGTCTCGTTGGAGCCCGGGATCTGGCATAGCCATAGCTTCCCTTGGACAGTAAAAGCATCCGATGCCCAAGCCGCAAGAATGCATCGCTTTTGGAGCGTGTCTAAGAAGGGATTCGCGAGCACCTCCCGCGGATGCGTAAAGGTGCCGGCGAGCAGCGAATTTGCGTGGATTTCATTGAGCGACATGGCAGACGTTGTCAGGTGGGCCTCCTAACTCCTTTCGTTTAAAGGCGATCGTCGATGTGGATCTCCACAATCGTCGGTCAAGATGGGACCAAAAATTCTTGGGATGTTGTTGAATCGCTTCTACCCGCTCAACTGCCTCTAAAGGCCGCGGCGGTACAGCATAGTGGACCTACGAAGGCGTGGGCTTCGCAAACCAAGAGTCGCATAACTTACATTATGGGAGAGAGCCCGCAGGTAAACAGAGCTCGCTCGAGCCTTAGCTGCCGTCGTCGCAGCAGCGATGCGTTTCGCCGCTGCGGTTTGCGGAAGCAGCATACAGATTCGCTAGCTCAGAACCGCCAACTCAGCGTCTATCGACGCGCCAAGATGCAGCCGTGGCCGCTGTTGCGCAAAGCAAGCGTGTGGAAACGTGCACTTTGCTACCCGCCTTCGAACACTCTCTTGCGCGCGTTCTCGATGTGCGACCGCATCGCTTCGCGAGCTCGGGTCTCGTCCCTTGAGACGATTGCATCCAGCACGGCACGGTGCTCCTTTTGCCCACGCAGAAGGCGATCGCGAGGTTGGATCAAGGAGAGATTTCGATTGAGCGAGATACCCACGCTCACCTGGGACTGAATCGCGGCGAGAGTCGCTGTGAAGAAGCGGTTGCCGGTGGCCTCTGCGACCGAGCGGTGAAACGCAATGTCTTCCTCCACGCCGAGCGCGGCATCCACGATCACTTGATCAAGTGCAGTGATTGCGTCGCGGATCCGGCGCAGTCCTTCGGAGTCGTGATCGCGCGCGGCAAGCGCAGCGGCTTCTCCTTCGATGCCGATCCGAAATACGAAACAGCGCTGTATATCGGCAATGCTTCCCACGGGAGCGTAGTTGTAAACGTCTGCCGCGGGACGTCGCATCACGAATGAGCCGGCACCCTGCCGCGACGCGACGACGCCGTCATCGCGCAGGCGCATCAGCGCTTCACGGACGACCGGGCGTGAAACGCCAAGCTGATCTGCCAGGCGTGTCTCAGGAGGAAGTCGCGAATTGACTGGGTAGATTCCGACCGTGATCTGGCTGAGGACATGATCGTAAACCCGGTCGCTAAGCTTTCCCGTCACAGCCGGGCGCTCCGGAATGTCGTCCGGTTTGACCGTTGAGCCCATGTTCACCTCGTCCTTGCTCCGAACACGCTCCAGTCCTTGGCAACATTACATCTTTTTGACAAGTCGGTCACTGCTGCTGACAATCCGGGATTACAGCGCCGGTCAAACTGCTTAGCAGCGAGCGGCCGTGAGGGCGTCGGTCAAGGGCGGGCAGCGGCTTCTGACAGCCAGGCTTCGATAAGCCGCTGCACGTGAAGCGCAGAGCGCACGCTATTGGACGGCTCGCGTTGTTGTTCGATTGCATCCAGCATCTCGGTGATCACGCCCCGATGTGGCCCGTGATCGAATGCCATCGGATCGGCGCCTCCGCCGCCCGATTGCGCGGTCCCAACCGTCTCAGGCGGGCCTTCGTGGCGATGAATGGCCAACTGGAACGTCTCGAGATAGGCCGAGCCGCGTGTGCCAGCGATTTCAATGCGCTCCGGATAGCCGGGCCGCGCGACACTGGTGGCATCGAGCACGCCGATGGCACCGCTCTGGAAGCGCACGGCCGCCGCCGTCACGTCTTCAGTATCGATCGTTCGGAGCGACGAGGTCGATGCAAAGCCCGCGACGTCCTTGTGCGGCCCCACGAAATGCAACAACAGGTCGAGCGTATGAATGGCCTGCGTAAGCAGTACGCCTCCGCCGTCGCGCGCCTTCATGCCGCGGCCGGGTTGACGGAAATAGGCAGCGTCGCGCCACCAGCGGATCGATGCACTCGCCGACAGAATATCGCCCAGATCTCCCTGATTGAGCACCGTCTTCAGACGCTGTGACGCTGGACGGAAGCGATGTTGCAGGCACACACCGCATCGCACGCCGGCAGCTTCGGTAACGGCCGCGAGCTCCTCGCCCCGCGCCACCGATATCTCGACGGGCTTCTCGACCAGAACATGCTTTCCCGCTGCGGCTGCAGCCTGCGCAGTTGCGAGATGCGTTCCGGGCGGCGTCAGTATCAGGACCAGGTCGAGATCCGCGTGCGACAGCAGATCGTCTTGTCTCTCGAAAACCGGAGCGCCCCACTGCTGTGAAAATGCTGTTCGCCGGTCCGCGGACGGCGCGAATCCACCGATGATTGTGATCCGTCCTTCTGCCTGCAGTTCTAGTAGCGACAAAATATGCGGCTTCACCGCCATTCCCAGCCCAATCAGACCGACACCAATTGGCATGCGTCTCTCCCGATGGCCCACCTGCTCAAGGCGCCGAATGGTTGGCTCCCGGCGGCGGTATGAAGTCACAGATTGATATGCGAACGAGCAAAACCGGCAAGGTGCGACATCGCGACCTTAACAAGTGCTGCTCATGATCGGCTGATTGCGATCTCCCAATGCTTGACAGATGTCGTCCAACTCGTCGATGCTGTGTTTACAAATAAATGACAACCGCGCACGACGCGGGTGCATGCCAGGGAGGAATCGGAAATGCGGATCTGTCCGAATGCATTGTTGCGCCCGTTTGCTGGCGCCGTGGTTGTCTTTGCTGCTTCGATGCTATCCGGCGCGCCGCTGCGAGCTGCCGAGCCGATCGTTCTCTCGATCATCGATACGGGAGGTGACCTCGCCTCTACCCAGGTCATCATTGAGAACTACAAAAAGGCCAATCCGGACAAGATCAAGGAAATCAGAATCCAGCGCGCGCCGGCGCCGGAATTGCCGGCTAAGATCAAAGCGCAGCAGGACGCCGGACGGCTGGACATCAACCTCGTGCTGACCGGCCAGGATGGTGGTGCATTCCTCGCGGCCAATAACCAGCTGATCAAGATTCCCGACTTCCAGAAGCAGTTTCGGCGCGACGAGATGACGCCTGCGGGCAAAGCGCTTTATGATGAGGGGGGCGAGTACATGGTGCCGTCGGTGGGCAACGCTGGCGGACCGGTCTTCGTCTATAATCCCAGCAAGGTCCCGAACCCGCCCAAGACGGCCGAAGAACTGCTCGCTTGGG
The DNA here is from genome assembly GCF_008329525.1 of Tardiphaga sp. P9-11. GTDB lineage: Bacteria > Pseudomonadota > Alphaproteobacteria > Rhizobiales > Xanthobacteraceae > Tardiphaga. The sequence goes on from NZ_NPKQ01000016.1 coordinate 36,999, forward strand.
CAAAGGCAAATCCCGGTCGGTTGATGTATGCGCGGCCGGCGAACAGCGGACCAGGCCGATCGATCGTGCTGGGCATGGCCCACATTCTGAACGACTCCAAGCCACTCGATCCCGACAAAGGGTGGGACAAGACCTGGGCTTATCTGAAGGAGCTCGGGCAGTACGTCGAATACTATCCGACTGGCACCGCGATCACGTTGAAGGAATTCGCACAGGGGCAGCGCTGGATCATCGCCGGCATCATGGAATGGGACATGAAGCCCCGTGCCCAGAGCGTGATCCCCCCGGATTCCAAGATCACGATCCTTCAGAATACGACCTTCGTGGTCGACGGGCATTACTGGTGCATCCCCACAGGCGTGCCGAAAGAGCAGGTCGATGTCATTCTCGATCTCATGAAGTTCATGCGCCAGCCCGAGCAGCAGGTCCTTTCCTGGCCGGGCTTCATTGGGCCGACGATCACCGCCGCCACCATGGAAAAGGCACCCAAGGAGATCCAGGAACTGGTGAAGGAGTTTTGGCGGCCCGAATACGACGAAGTCGGCACCAAATGGAAAGTATCCCCGCCGCTCGGCGTGAAGGAATTGAGCTACGCGATGGATCGTTGGGACCGGGAAGTGGGCGCAAACCAGGTCAAGAAGTAATCAATTCGATGAACGCGCGGGTCCCCACGTACGGATCCGCCGGTGGCTTTGTTGCTTCTTACTCAGAAACGGGACGACATGAACGGGCCGGGAGATACGTTGGACTCGCTGAAGCTTGGAATCACCAAGCGCTATGGCAACAAGACCGTGCTGGACAACCTTGAACTCGATATCCAAAAGGGCGAGTTCGTCACCTTCCTTGGGCCGAGCGGATGCGGAAAGTCGACGGCTTTGTCGATCGTCGCCGGCCTTATTGCGGCCACCGAGGGCGAGATCAGGCTTAATGGAGCGCGGGTCGATCATCTGCCGCCGGAGAAGCGCGCGTTCGGAATGGTGTTTCAAAACTACGCGCTTTTTCCGCACATGACAGTGTTCGACAACGTCTCGTTCGGACTTACCTTGAAGCCGTTGTCTAAGGAAGAGATCAAGAAGCGTACCGATGCTATGCTCAAACTGGTTCAATTGACCGGCTACGAGGACCGCTATCCCGGTCAACTCTCCGGTGGTCAGCAGCAACGCGTTGCGATTGCGCGGGCTCTCGTGCTGCATCCGCGCCTGATGCTGTTCGACGAGCCGCTTTCAAATCTCGACGCCAAGCTGAGAGTCGAGATGAGGGCGGAGATCAAGCAGATCCACGCCGCGCTGGGATTGACGTCGATCTACGTGACGCACGACCAGGCTGAGGCGTTGTCGCTGTCCGATAGGATCGTGGTGTTGCGCAATGGCGTATTGATGCAGTCGGGCACCCCGCAGGAAATTCATGATCGGCCCAAGAACGTCTTCGTGGCAGACTTCATGGGATTCCGGAATTTCTTCAAGGTCAGGATCGCGTCGGTGTCGGACGGGATCGCCGAGGGCGTCGGCGACGGAATCCGTATTCGAGCACGGGCAGGGTCCGTTGTGCGAGCGGATGCCGATATGGTCATGGCCATACGTCCAGACGATATTCGAGCCGGCACTGAAGTCGCACCGGGCACCGAGAATATTAGGGGGCAGGTCGAGGTTGTCGAGTATCTCGGCCGGGAACAGGAAGCCGCCATAAGGATCAATGACAACACGCGTGTGTGGCTGCGTACCGCTCAATCAATTCGAATGGCTGATACGATTGGCCTTCAATTTCCGATCGATAAAGTCGTCCTTCTTCCTGCGGAGTAGTTGGGAAAATCATGCGCGCCGTAGCGAATGACGAGAAGAACGAATTCGACGCGCTGGCATTCTTCTGTCTCCTGCCGTCGCTGCTCTATGTCCTGTGTATGTTCGTCTATCCGTTCCTGTACGGCGTCTATCTGAGCCTGCAGCCGCAAAAGATCGACGGCTTCAGTTTCGCGAACTATCTCGCGTTCTTCAGCGATCCCTATCAGTACGGCACGATCTGGATCACCTTCAGTCTGGCGATCCCCACCACGATTGTCGTTCTTCTTTTGGCGCTTTGGCTGGCCTACGGCATGCGCCGCGGCATCTTCATGGAACGGACCGTGACGACGATCTTGATCATGCCGATTTCGCTTGGCGTAATCCTGCTCTCGGAAGGCATTTTGGGTTTCTATGGCTCGCAAGGCTGGTTCAATCAGGTCCTTATCGGGCTCGGCATCATCAAGGAGCCTTTCATCCTGACCCATAACTACGCTGGCGTCATGCTGGCGTTGTTCATGCAACAATTCCCGTTCTGCTTTTTGATGCTGCTTGGATATATATCCGGTATCGATCCGAGCCTCGAACGCTCTGCGCGCATGTTGGGCGCGACACCTTCGATCGTTTTCCGGCGCGTGATGCTGCCGCTTATTGCGCCCGGTCTCGCCATCGCATTTGCGTTGGTGTTCGTCATGAGTTTTGCGGTCTTTCCGTCCGCCATCATGCTTGGGCAGCCGGCCGGAACCACACGCACGATCTCGATTGCGGCCTATCAGAAGGCCTTCGAACAATATGACATGTCGGCTGCTTCCGCGATTGCGGTGGTGATGGGCCTGTGTCAGCTGGCGGCGTTGCTGGTCATCATCCTGTTTCGTCGCCGATTGTCGCCGGCAGCAACCATGGGCGTCGGAAAGAGATAGGGCCGCGCAATGCGAACCAGAATGTGGAAGCTCTCGCTCTACCTCTTCATCGTGGGCTTCATCCTCAACATGCTCGGGATCGTGTCCCATGTTGTCGTGAGCTCGTTCGCCAAGCGGTGGTTCGGCGGTCTGCTGCCGCCGGCCTATACGACGGACTGGTTCGCTTATGCATGGAAGAATTTCGATTTAGGGCAAGTCTTGGGCATCACGTTGCTAATCGTGGTTGTCGTTGTCTTCCTCGCACTAGCCATTGGATTTCCAGCCGCTTACATTCTTGCGCGACGAAGTTTCCGGTTCAAGTCGGCTATTCTGCTGCTGTATTTTCTGCCGTTGGTAATCCCGCAGATGACCTATGGTATCCCGCTCGCAACCACACTCTACCGGTATGGAGTCGGCGGATCCATCGTTGGCGTGATTCTGGCGGTCCTGGTGCCGATGGTCCCGTTGGCGGTCTTCGTGTTGATGCCATTTTTCGAGCAGATCAGTGTCAATCTGGAATGGAGCGGGTCGATGCTTGGCGCAAGCCGGGCTCAGATTTTTAGGCGGATTCTGTTTCCTCTAATGATACCGGGAATACTGACCGCCGGCGTCCTTGTACTCGTCAATACGATATCGAATTTTGAGCTCGCCTTCCTGCTCGGAGGCGGTGGATCCCAGACGCTTGTGGTCGCGCTGTTCTACAATATGTTCGCTGGTGGCGTTCGACCGGTCTACTCGATCGACGCCATGGCCGTCATCTACATGGTGATGGTCATGACGCTGCTTCTGATCGCATTGCGGTTCGTACGCCCGACGCAGATGGTGTTCAAGCTCGACAAATAGGTTCCAACTGTCACGCTTCACGTCGCGCGCAACCCTTGGCGGCCGGCTACGGTGGCTCGCAGACGACCAGCGGCAGCAGCACACTCGGTTCCAGCAACGCCACCTCGCGTATCGGCGGCCTCGCCGTCGGGGCCGACTACTGGATGGCACCGACCACTGTGGCTGGCTTCGCGCTCGCTGGTGGCGGCACCAGCTTCTCGGTGGCAAACGCCGGCAGTGGCCAATCTGATTTGTTTCAGACCGGCGCTTTCATCCGGCACAACGTAGCGTCCGCCTATATCACCGCGGCTGCAGCCTATGGCTGGCAGGACATCACCACCGACCGCACGGTAACGATCGCCGGTACCGATCGCCTGCGTGCCGAGTATAATGCCAGCAGCTACTCGGCGCGTGTCGAGGGCGGCGACCGTTTTGTCGTGCCATCTTTTGGTGGCGTCGGCGTCACGCCGTATGCGGCTGTGCAGGTGACTGCATTCGATCTGCCCGCCTATGCGGAAAGCGCCAACGGTGGCGGGGGCACGTTTGCGCTGAACTACGCCGCGAAGACGGTGACCGACACCCGCACCGAACTGGGCCTGCGCTCGGACAATTCCTTCGCCGTTAACGACGCGATGCTGACCCTCCGCGGCCGTGCCGCCTGGGTGCACGACACCAACACCGACCGCTCGGCCTCTGCAACGTTCCAGTCATTGCCCGGCGCGAGCTTCGTCGTGAATGGTGCGGCGGTCGCGCATGATGCAGCCCTCACGACGGCCGCTGCCGAAATGACGTTCCGCAACGGCGTCTCGCTCGCTGCGACCTTCGAAGGCGAGTTCTCCGACGTCACGCGATCTTACGCCGGAAAGGGTGTGGTGAGGTATCAATGGTAACACCCCGGCGGAAACACAAGAGATTCATTTTCCGGATATTGGCTTAGCTCGACTGGCCGTTTCGCTTTTTCGTAGGCGGGCGTCGAAGAACTCAAGTACTCGCGCGAGATGAACGGGATTGAGTCGGCGACGAACGGTGTTTCTTTCGCTCGACTTTGAAGAAAGCAGCTGTAGGCGCTGACCTCACGATTGAGGGCCGTGAGACTCATCCCGTCCTCCCATGCCCTAGCCCGGATCTCGTCGAAATAGGGCTCATCCCAATGCACGGGTGGTTTTCGCCGGATCACGACTGATAGACCGAGATGGCGTCCCTGCGCGCTGATTCCGGCTTGAGGTCTGTTCGGCAAAACAGATTCGACATACTGCCAGTCCCGAGATCGAAACGCGTTTTTCAACAGTTGGATCTCGTTCTGGCTCCAAAATTTGTTCGGCCGGCTTAAACGAAGTTTCGCTTATCGCGCGTGAATCGCGCCGACAGTATGCCTCGGAAAGAGCGAACGAATAGGATCACGCGACGAGCAACTGCCTCTGTGATGTTTCCATCCTTTGTTCGCTTTCGATCAGCGTTCCTCGAACAGATCCGACAACGCTGCTTCTCACCCGTCGAAGTATTAAATATGACAATTTTTCGCCGACCATGGCATGGCCATCGATACAAGCACTTTGGCCTGTCGCAGGCAGGTATTGCGAATTGCTTGACGTTTACGCCCGGTGAGTGCGTCATGCGGGAATGGCCCAAGCGCCGCGTCTTCTAGATGTCCAAGTTTCCGCTCGCGGTGCCGAGTGGGAATGGCAACTGCTTCATCAAGCGGTCGTCATTATGAGCGGCGTCAAACCAAGCTGTGAAGAGGCTCAGAAGGAGGGCCACAGCGCCTTATTCGAAGTATTGTCGGCTGGCTATGCGCAGCCCTTCAAGAAGGATCGAGAATGAAACTAGTAATTGTGGCTACCGCGATGCTGGCGTTTTGCTCGGCGGCACAAGCGGCTTCCGAGTGCAGCGCTCTTAAGAACGGAAAAGCTCGTCTGGCTTGTTTCGACAAAGAGTACCCGGCGAATATGAAAGCGATGCCTGTCGCTGCTGGGAAAGCGAATCCATTCGCCAAAGAGGACGCCTTGACCACCGCAAAGCTCAACGGGATATGTCGCGGGTGCTAGTGGTGGCCTTCGCCCCTGTACCTTGCCCACTCCGTCCAGCGCATCACTGCAGCACCTTCGGTTCGACCTTTAAGGCTGTGAGATACGCCGACGTAGCTGCCGCTGGCAATCCAAACGCACTTTGATTTCTGATCAGTGACGACTTCACACGGTACGCCCCAGACCAACACTGAAAAAGAAGCCACCCAAACCTCATCTTAAAGAACTGACCATGTCACGGGAGCGACTGCTTAGCCGTCACCTAAACAGGTGAGGCGGGATGACGCATTGGGATCCCCAACTGGAAGCTTTGGCGGTTTGCAAAAGACGTAACCCATTGATGTCGTTTGCCGTCAGATGCGGTTAGTTTGAAAAAATCTGAAATGATTTCAATGATGCCAGCCGGCTCTTAATCACCGGATCCTAGGTTCGAGCCCTAGTGTACCCACCAAAAAATCTCAACAAATCAATCTGTTAGAATTTCGGTGGTTATTCATTCCGACCGGGTTTCGATTTTCATCCTGACCCGTCACCTGCTTTTGTTCTTGGACAGGCTCTATTTGTTCATCGAAGCAACGGGCACTTCCAGAGTGTAAGTGAAACCTGATGGCGGGTAACCAAAGCTTCGCGGCGACTTATCGTTCCCAAGTCGCGAGAGCGACAAAGTGATCGATGTGCAGCAGTCCATATTTCTCCGTATGACGCGCGCACGATGTTCTATGATTGAGCGCTTAGTCCTCCAACGTATAACGTTCCGAGAGAAGAATGCTCGCCGATATCACGTTATTTCTGAAGTCGGGCTGGTCGTCGTGGCGAGCAGACATGGCACGCCAAGTGTCGTTCAAGGCGAGTATCTTGATTTGCTCGGACCTGTGGTCTCCGAACGGCATACCAAGCCATTCCGATACGAGCACTTGGAGCTCACGAGCTGTCTTTCCCTGTTTTGCCATCGCCCGCCGCATCCTTCCAGTTCTACCGCCTTGCGCGCGAGGTCTATCGATCATGAACGTTAAGCCAAAGTTCGACTGCCCGCATAGCTCTCAGCCACTCGCTAGAGCCTTGGAACGCGCTTCTCCCATGCTGATGTCCGGCAAGCTCTCGGATCGAGACCAGAGCGGCTCGCTCTGCCTGAGCCATCGGACCGGACGTGTCCAATGTCGGTTGCTCGGTGGCAAGACCGTTCAGCAGAATGCTGACTTCCTGATCCGTGCTGATCGCAGCGACTTTCAAAATCGATCTGCAGTGGCGCGCCTTAATAAGGCTCTGGCCGTCGCTCATTCAATTGAAGTCATTCGTCATGTTCACAATTCGATTTTGGTCATAGGGCCTTGCAACAAGCGAACGGCGATTTCGTTCCGAGGGACAATCGCGCAGTCCATCCAATGTCAATCGTCGGACAGCTCGTACTTCCGCCGAAGCTCAAGGGTGAGAGCTCCAACGATACGAGCGCACTTGAAATAGGCCAAGCTATCGGCTGTGCTCGTCACCGCGCTCCAGCCAGGGCCTTCGGAGGTCCTCACCTCTCGAATCTCGACGGATACTGTCGCCGGACATTCCGGATGCTCGTCCATGCGCTCGCGAAAAAGCGTCGCAAGCTCGGCTTTGCAAATCGGCTTCTTTCCCATCGGTTTCTGCCTTCTGGCAGAAAGCATAGCAGCAAAAGGACGCAGCCGGCGGAATTAGCATCGCGTGACCCGAACAGTCCCTTTTCAAACTGTAGCGCTCCCGCAGCAGCGCTTCTATGCTGGCACTCGCAAATTTTGGAAATTGCCGGCACTCCCTTGCATTCGACAGTGTTCTCCAATCCCCGGTGCCGGGAACCACTGCTATCCGGGCATTGCACATGTTGGCGCCAGCAAGCCTCTCATCTGTCAGATTTTCGGATGCGTGCCGAGAAGGACCATGACGATCCCAAGGAATTAGTCGGCCGCCATGAAGCCCAGTTCGACTATCTGCGCGAGGATTTGCCAATGGTCGATCGGTGCGGTCCGGATCGCGGCCCGTTCATCGAAGGGTGCTATACTGATCTGTCGCGAGCACGCCATCGCCATCGGCATCGATAGCATAACTAAGGTGGCCGTCCCGTAACGCCCTAGGCCTAGCGACGGCGTGAGAGGCCCGCAAATTTAATCGAATTAAATGGTTACTTGACCCGCGTGAATATAGTTTATATATTTAAAATATGTCTTTTGTGATAAACATTGCACTCTTGCGAAGGAGAGGTTGATGTCGAATCCAGTTGAACGAGAGACAGCCTCAATAGAGGACCGACGGAAATTTTTGGCTGCTTGCGGAAGATTCGCTGTGGTCACACCACCGGCGGTTACAATGTTGTTGTCTACCTCACTGACTTCTACGGCGATTGCAAAATCGGGAAGTGGCAACAATGGCTGGGGAAACGGCGGTGGTGATGGAAGCCCCAATGGTAAAGACGACCAAGGTCGATAGCAGTCCAGATATGCACGGGTCGTACGCGTCACCGTCAAGCAGCCCCTGATAAGCCGCAGGGCGACCGCACGACCCGGTCCTATTTGTCTCTGTATATTTGCCCGTCCCGGAGCTCCGCAGGGCGGGCTTTTTATTGTGAGTAGGGCCGCCGCTTTGCTGTCGGTCTGGCGGACACCAGACGTGTGGATTCAAGCTGGGCGATCTGTTGCCGGAGCTCTATTACGGCCTTCAGTTCGCATCCAAGTCTTCTCGTGGCCTCAAGAGCAGCGGCCAGCCGGGCAACGCAGACGCTCATCGATGCTCCCAGATCATTGCTCATCCTACGATCCTAAGTCTCCCGTAGCCCTTGCGCAGCCGTTCTTGCGGCGACGACCTCCCGTTCCAGCAGGACGGCCAGCGGATCGAGAGGCCCAGACTTGACGTAATCGTGGAGCACCCTGAGGGTCTTCCGTCGCTTTCTTATGATGTCGATTTCGCACATTACCGATCCCTCACCGGCTTGGGCCGGTTGCGGTACTTCGGGTCTTTGTCGACTGAGTGGTAGACCGGCGTTCCTTTCGGGAAGAGTGCTTGCAGCATGCCGAGGCGGGCAAACTCCATCGGGCCGGCGTGATCCGCGCTCGGATGAGGACGTGCATCGCGTTTTGCCATGGCGCACTGTCGTGGATCTGCTCGGCGATTTGGCGATGCAAGAGCCGGCATTCTGCAGGGTGGTCAGCTTTCCGCCGGTGGGCAGGGCTGTGGGCTCGGAAAATCTGGTCGACCAGGACACAACACAACTCCGCGGCTGAACGGCAGATTCAAGCGTCGAGAGTCCGATTCGTTCCTGTCCTTTACGAGCGGTAGCTGGCTCCGAAAATATGCCTTCAATCAGAGTTTCGAGTGCCTGATAGATTGCTTACAGCGTGCTGGCGCTGATCCGGTTAGCGGCGCGTTCGTACTTCTGAATCTGCTGGAAGGACACGCCAACGGCTTCTCCAATCTCGGCTTGGCTGAGCCGCTTCTCAATGCGAATCTCGCGGATGCGCTCCCGGATCAGGACGTCGATATCTCTTATGCTACGCGCAGGAGCTCGGGTCGATTTTGGCATTTTCTATCCTTGGCTTCGACGTAAGCAGCATCTTTTCTTCCACATGGACATGCTGTCGCATTCATGCATTACGATGATGCCGTCAGCGTCCCGGCCAAAGGTGTACTGCGAGGTCGTGGATGCAAGTGGTGTCCACATGCGGGAGTTCAGCCAGGCTGCCGTCGCGTTTTGCCCGGCATCTTGGGCATTCAATTTCGAGCCATGGGATGCCGCCGTTCAAGGCTCGGTCGACGGTCGGAGAGGGGGCGATCGGCGCGTCATCCGCCCGCATGCGTTCGTTTCAGCTTTCACTCGACGGCTTGTCGGCGTCCTGGGTCAGAGCGTCGCCCTTGGCACGCAGGTCGTCCGATTGCCGGGCCAGCATATCCGCGTTAACTACCAGTCATGATGGGCCTCCGCATCGCCCAAACGGGGCATTTTCGTTTTTCTGTGGCGTGGTACTTGCATCGCAAACTCGCGATAAAGCGAGAGCTGGGGTGGTAAATGAGTGTGAGTATTGAGCGGGCCGTCGCAGCCGCGGAGGCTGCTGAGTTGCTTTCTGCTAGCCTGAGAGATTTGGCGATACTTCGTGAACGCGTCGCGCTAGCCGAGTCGATCAGCCCCGCCGCGCGAGCATGCAGACGAGCTCGACATCCCAATCGATATGAACAGAAGCGCAGTCATTTGTATCCGCGAGCGGCGTGGCAGAGGTAGTAGCCGAAGCGGCACGAATGCGTCACTAGATTCTGCTGTAGCCTGCGTCTGTCAGTTCGTCTGATCGTCCACGACTTCGGCCAAGTCCATCTTAGGAGTTCGCTCAGTTGCTTTTCCGATCGGGGAAAGCTTCAGCGCCGCCGATATCGCGGAGGGTCCAGAGAAGCTCTATATCGTCTAACCAGTTTTTCACAACGACGTGCTTGCTAATCGCGTTTGCCCCAAGGGTAGCATCAACTCCTGGCGGCAATGTCGCAAGGATAAATTACGTCCGAACGTCGGTCGCATAGTGTAATCGCGTGTGTGTTACCGATGTGGGCGATAGTGAAGCCGCTAGCGGCGGGTAACCCAATTGGGTGATGCTTCTTCGGTGGCAAAGGAGCCAGCACGCTTCATTAAGTTTTGGGGTAGAGGCTAGCCTCAAGCGGCCCTCGTATTCGCCCCGCGACTGAAGACCCGCCGGATTCGTCCCCGGCGGGTCTTTTCTGTCCATAGTGCATCCTGTTCAGCGATGAGGTGCGTGCGATCGGATCTCAAACAACCAGATTAAGAGCCCTGCGCAAATTCCAAGCATGAGCACGCTCGCGCCTAGCGACGCCAAGTCGAAAGGCGGCCAGCCTTCAGGCACGGCACTGATGATTTGCGCTATGGACAAGTTCACCTCCCTTAGAGCTCTCGGCTATTATAGCAGTGAACAATGTCCAGCGGATCTTAACGGTCTATTGCGATAGAAGAATACCAAGAAGGTATCGGACGGCGCCTCGGACAGTTCGTGACGGCGCGTTCCCCGCCTTTGGGGCGGACGCCACCGGGACTATCGATTGGTCACCCTCGGAGGGCGAACACGCCGAGCGCCGCTAGCCGGCCTTTGAGCGGCCAAAAGACGAGTCCAATTCAGGAGTTTGGCTGGGACGGGCGCGTGATCGGCCTGCGGATTGCCGTCATTGATAAATGAGCGGTTTGCAGCTCCTAACGTTCCCGTCACACCATTTGAGCGGATAACGAGATGCCGAAGCCTATTCTGGCACCGGCGCATGCTCTTAACGATCCGACAGGGAACGCTTTGCCGACTGCTTCCATCACCGTTACATATTTAGCACGCTAGATGCATTTATCCTGCTTGCAGAAAGCTCGATGCGCATTCGAGCACTTACGCATTCGAGCAGTATGATAGGCATTCCTCAACCCGCAAGCGGGATGGGGCAGCATATGCAGATGCAAATCGACAAGCTTAAGTCAGCGCTCGAAACGGCAGAACGACTTTCGGCCGAACTGGAGCAGTTAGTAGAGCTGCGAGACCATCTCAGATTGGTAGAAGCTATGGAAGTGGCCCGACGCAATGGATACGGATCGCGTAAATGTGCGCCATTCGCGTATTGAATTGTGTCGCTGGCCGCCAATAATTCGGTCATTCGTTTGCTTCACGCAAACGCGAATAATGACCCACCGCATGACGTCGCGGTGGAGATCGAGTGCTCTGAAGTGCATAGATAATTTCTCTAGCCCTTTTCAGAAGTTTTTCGCGCTCATCCCCCGCTTCAGGGTACGGCAGCAGATTACTGCCCTCGGTCTGAAGCCACAGAACCTTTGCGACAGCTTCGACTTCCGTTCGGTTCATGCATGCCCCCCCTCGGTTCATGCTAGGTTTACGCCCGGCCCGCTCGCAGAAGCTCTGATTCCTGCCAAACGATCAACTACGATCTCTGTGCCATCTGCCCGCTTGTCGATTGAGGTACGCAGGTAGCGTGGTCTCGTGACTTACTTCGTCATTCAAGCCTCGCTCAAAGCCCATCCACGATTTCTTCGAAGCACTGGATTATCACGTCAACACGCGAGACGTCGCTCTTTTGGTCAGGAACGCGTGGGTGCGGCGCGAATGGCGGCGAGCGTTTCATCACAAGCGCTTTTTATGCTCGGCGCTATCTTTGCGCCTGAAGCCGACTAGGCAGTCCAGATCGTTCGCTCCCAAGTTTCGAGCCGCGACCCAAACATCGACCTCGCGGACAGGATCGCCTGACTTCCGAGCCACGTTCGTGTCTGCATTAGACTGCTCCTCGCTATTGGTTGCGATAGGTGACCCGGCCGCGCTGAACGGCCTCGATCTTGTCTTCCGCATCGCGGCTGACGTGATAGTGCAGACCGAGGAGCGACGACACCCGATCGGCGTCGGTTTAGTCTGTCCGCGCCATCGGTAAAGCCGCCGTGCTTGGACGACGTGAAGGGCAACTCGTCACGTAGGCCGGCGTGTAACATGATCTCTTTGACATCCCGCATATTGCGAAGATCGCCCTTATCCATGATCCACGGTTTTTGACACAGCGTGGCTGCTTCGGGCACGCTCCCGCTCAGGCCAGCACGCGAACGGATGAGGACGCCGCTGCGTCACTCATTCTCAGCGGATCGTGCTGCAGCTGGTTTGAGTAACTAACAAAGCGCTTGCTTTGGGGAAGATCATCGATATGGCGCGGATAGTCTAGATTTCTCTGAAACAGCAATCCGCCCGGCGCTCGCCGAGGCGGGTTTCGCATTTGTTGGCCGTTCGTCTTTCATCAGGCAATGAAGGTTCACGCATTCTATGCGTCAAGGGATTGTCGTGGTCAGGGTAGATGACCTACGCCTTGATGCGCTCGAACGTCAGTTTCTTGTGAACGTCGGCGCCAAGCTCTTCAGATTGAAGGTAAGCGGAGGCCGCGGATAGTAAGTCTCTACCGCTGCTCACCGTTTTCGTCACCAACACGCCGTAATCCTATCGTGAGAACGCGCGATTTGGTCCGTACGCGATTGCCGTGTATCGGCTCGTTAGGAAGAATAATGATAAAGAACGTTGTTGTGCCATTGGATACCGAGTATCTCGAAGAAGCTGCCAAGGTTCGCGGCATATCGCGGACGCGGCTTGTAAAAGTAGTGATGGACAAGGTAATCGCCGATCGGTTGGTGCCGGTTGTCTTAGATGACGGCGATCAAAAGATGTCCGTACCGAAGCCGGTGAGGTATCGGCGCTACGCGAAGAAGTAATCGCTGGCTATGCTGTAGCTCTTGGTGATGTAGAGATGCAAGGCAGTGAGCCGGCAGATACGAACGTCATCCGTGCGGCATTCACGCCCCAGGTCGTGGTTGGGGCAAGGCTAGGCTCAAGGCCATCGTCACCCATCTTCCGCACAAAGGCGCCTGCGACCTGTCCATGATATGTGCTGAACTGTATCTTGTGATCGTACTTAACTGGATGGATATAGTCGATTCAAAAGACTGCAGAACGCCTTGGCGCGCTCTTCGCTCGTAGAGCGGAGCAGATGTGTTCCGACTTCGGCGAAATTGTCCTCGATCCGATCCCAAACTATCCAGTTGTTATTCGGGTCGGGAAACACTTCGAACCGTTGATCAACCTCGTCCATTCGCGCCTCTTATAACCGGGTGCTTGCGGACTTGATCGTCAAGAAAAAGGGCGGCACTTTGGCCGCGAGCGCAGTTGCCCACAACCTTGGGATCCATGCGGCGCTAAGCTTGGTCTATCCGTCTCTGCGACGATCGCAACGAACCGACTTTGTCAGTCAGGTGAAGAGTTCTCTGTCTACCGTCGGAACTTGGCGTCTGCTGCACGGTTGGAGAAGAGGCCCGCATCCTCACAAGGAGTTTTCCATGCAGGCCTTTCCTAAGGGAGAGACAGATGAAACTAACAAGGAAAATTGTGCTCATTTGTGCAGCCGCACTTGGGCTCGGTAACGCGACGACTTACGCTGGCCCCTGTAACACTGACAAAACGACGGCAATGCGTGACGCAGGTTCCGGCCCAACACAAGGCAATACAGGCTCGACTGTCGGTGCAAATTCCAAGACTGACCAGCACCCGCCGACGAGCGCCATGAACCAGCAGTCCGGGGGTACGCCTGCCTCGTCAGAAGATGCGCAGAAGCAGATGCAGGGGAAGCCAACTGCAGCAGAACAGGCCGAAGGGGCGAAGGCTCAAGGCAACGACTGCTGATCTTTAACTAGGCGGATTTCAGCAAGCGGAACATCATCGCTCAGGGTGGCGAGCACGTTCGACAGCGGTGATCCGCTCCTTCTTATTCTTGCTTGCGGTGTTCCGCGAGAGGAAGAGCGCACTTAACTGCACGATGGCTGTGTCGAGCCGCATATTGCCGTACGCGTGGCATGGTTCGATCGCGTGGGGTGTCTTTCAGCAAATGTGGCCCACATTTCGAGCGTGGTCTCGGTCTTCTTGTTTGGGCATAGTCAGGCCTTCTTATTTCGGTTCGGCTTTGGGGGTGGCGGCTGGGGTGTCGATCAAAATATCATGTCATCGATGATATGCCGCTCTGACGTCTCGATGCAGTCCGCAGTAAAGACCAGCGGATCGCGCCAATACCGGCCCATGCGCGCCATCACCGGCACGAGTGACGCACTGTCCTCGAACGACAATCCCTTTATCGAAATGGCGCACGAGATCGTGCGGCGCTATCTGGACCTGAATGGGAACGTGGGCTGGTACAACCACGATGGCATCCCATGCTGCAGGTCGGTGCATCGGCTGTTTTCAGAGTAAACGGCATCAAGCTGGCCGGCGCGCCGCTCTCAGCGGTTGCTTGGGCGACCTGGGCCCACGCCTCAAAGTCCAGACGCCCGGCGCCGTGATGGTCCAGAGCCGACCGTGGCGACCGTGTCACGCCTATCTGTCCGAGGACGCGAAATATTACTACTGCCGCGGCGGCGATCAGTCCGACAGCGTCAACGTGACCAATATCCCCAAGTCGAGGGTCACCAAGGCTATTCGCTGGCCCGTGCGCGTTCCGCTGCCGACGGCTGACCGGAAGATGGGCGCAACCGGGCGGGCGGTGAAGGAGCCGCCGGCTCCGAAGCCTAATTACGCGACGATCACTTCGGCCGATGGGCATTCAGGCAAAATGAGCGGGGATGCGGACGCAGCAAGAGCATCCAATTTTGACTGCTCTTCATCAAGCCGCCTTTCGATAAACCCGCGCTCAAGATCCGTCAGTTCTGTTGTGAGCAGCCGACGGTACCTGTGAATATTGCTCCGGTAGCAACGCAGAAGTGCGTCAATCATCATCGTCACCCTAGATGGTCGCTTGCCAACCTACGAAGTGAAGCGGACTTCGAGATCGAAAGTTAGTTCGGCCTCTCTAGGCGAGTCCAGAATAATCTTCTCAACTGCCGCGGGACGGTATCGCGCACAACGTCAGAATCAAAGGTGAACTATGAAGCGCTTTGTTTTGGCGCCCCTTGCGGCTGACCTCTTTGTCGCGGCCGTTCCGGTGCTGGTATTCGCTGCCGACGGTGCGGCCCCGGAAGCCGTGGCTCAGTCCGTCCCCGAAACCACCAAGGTGACGTGGGCGTGGGGGGGCGACTGTGTCGCAGGCCGTGTAGGCGATCGCCTCGCTGCTGGCCTCTGTCGCCATGGTGATGCTCTGGAAGCTGCGGTCTGCTTTCATGCCCGCCATTTTAGCCGATGGCGCGGAGGTGTCACGAACTAGCAAATCGCTAGGTGTTAAGGTTACAATTTTAGCATCCCAGACAAGATGCGTGGTCTCGCGCAGTCGCGGGGTTGCATGACACCGCTGATAAAGAGAAGTACATGGTAGATCCACCTCGCAACTCGCGATAACGGCGAGATTGAGGTGCCGGATGCGTGACAGCAATAAGATAGCTATCGCCGCCATGGAAGCGTTCGAAAAGACGTCTGCCGAAATGCGAGACCTAATTGAGATTCGAGAACGCATAAAGTTAGTGGAAGAGGAGTTGGACGCCGCTCGCGGTCGAGGACCTGCGAAGAGGAAAAAGGAGATCAGACCTTAGGAGGGAGCCTTAGCATCATTACACCTTCTAGCGGATCGCGGGATGGCGTCATCCTCGCCCGCGGGCACGGTACCTAGGGCCAGACTCAGTTGAGTGTCACAACTACGGCGAATGCAAATGTGTGAGGATATTAATGAGACGGCCGAACGGGTCGCGAACGTAGAAGCGCCTAACGCCCAGGGTTCTTTTTGCGGTCCCTATTCGATGGCCATTCCCGCTGCCTCAACGCGCTTTAGCACGTGGTCAAAGTCATCGACCTCAACCGAAGATCGGGAATAGCAGTGCCAGAACCTCCCCCGCTTGCGATGCTGACCTGTGGTCTGGACAGAACTTCTGGCGCGGCAAAGGTGACAATCCAGCCATGGTCCATGACAGGTTCGAGGCCCAGGATCTCGCCATAGAAAGCGCGCGCGACTTCAGGTTGCAGGGATGCGATGTTGGCGATAAAACGTTTAACGCCCATTATTCTCTCCGCTGGTCCATAACATGCATTATCCGTTTACGGCCAGAAGGCGGCGATGGCAGCGAACTTGTCGTAGTGGGTCTCGCGTTCTCTTAGGCTCGCCAGATCATCACGGCGCCAACGCTACTGATGATGGCGCTCGCGCTGTGTATGAACGTCAACAATGCCCAAACGGCGATTCGAATTCGTGGGCTTAGCTTCTCGTCACTTGTTCATCAATTGGGCGTGCCCCTAGGAGGTCTTTCGCGATTTTTGCGATGGACAAAACCGCAAGATCGGTCGACCACGTTATGGCCAATCCGGCATCTTGGTAGCGAGTTCAACGAAGCTCTCGCCTAAAGGATCGCTGAAAACGAACGAGTCGTGTGGCTCCTGTAGGAACTAGTCTGGGATCGCTCGGAGGATTTGCCTCCAACTGTAGCGGAGGCTCAGCGCTACTGATGCAGCCGCGTTTCAAGCACCCCGCCGCCTCGATCCAGCGCGCTTATGCGTGCGATGACGTATCCGCTTTCGCGCCATCGGTGGCTGTGCTTCGAACCGCACGACGCGTCCTCGCAGAGCGATCAGTTCGCGCATTGTCACTGCAAGACTCTCCACTGCTTCTAACGCGTCTAAGAACTGCTTTTCCCGCATGTTCACCCGCCAATCCACCCTCGCTTCATGCGAGTTGTCGATCAGCCTACACGTGAACAGGGGCGTCAGAAGATGGAACCCGGTCTGCGGTCGAAAGATTTGGCGAAGATGCTGAAGTTGTAACCTTAATACCGCGCAGCCAGGTTAACCGGCGCGATGCGGGCAGAACGAGCGCCCCAAAAAAATTCCCCGCATGACGCAGGCACGATCTGCGCCGAGGGCTGAAGTCTAACCATTGTGAATGTTCAGCCAAAGCTCGATGGCCCGCATAGCGCGCAGCCACTCGGTGGAACTTTGGGACGCGGTTCTTCCATGTTGATATTTGCCAAGCTCTCGGATGGTGGCCAAAGCGGCTCGTTCTGCCCGGGCCATGGGAGCAGACGCGTCTGACGTCGGTTGCTCGGTGGCCAGACCGTCCAGCAGTCCCCGCGCTTCCTGCTCGGTGCTGATCGCAGCAACTTTCAGAATCGATCTGCAGTAACGGGCTTTGATAAGGCTTTCGTCGTCGCCCATTTAAATGAAGCCGTTCATTATGTTCAAGATATAGCTTCGGTCATTGTGAGCTCAGAACCTGCCGCGAGCGGGTTAGTTCCGAGCAGCATTGGCCGGTCGCTCCGAGCAGATCTACGAGTCGTTCGGAGCAGCAGATTGAAATACGTGCGGTTGCTCCAGCTCGTCTGGCATCGCCCATCCCTCAGCCATCAAGGCGACATGCAGTGCGGTTCGAACTTCAGGCGGATCAATTCGTCCGGCAGTCGCGTCATTCAAAACGGCGATCAGCTTAACCCATCGCGGCGTGGTCTTGGCTTCGCTGTTGACGTAACGCTGGACCCATCTAATTGCCGCTAGGAGAGAAAAGATGGTGCGGTCCTTCGCCGGGGGTTGCCCGGGTGCGCCAGGCATCAATCGAATGGGCTCAAATATCATTTACGCACAAACCCGCTGCTGAAATCGGGTTATCGTGCCACAGGGGCGCCATTACGCAATGGGTGCCGGTATGAATCCGAGGCAAATGCGACCCGATCTCGGCACTGGATCATCAGCGGTTTGCGCTCGGCACCGAAGTCGCTGCCACGTGAGGGCCGCAAGCGGCCTTCGCGTCTACGCGGTAGACCCGAGCGCGGCCTTCGAAGGCGGTTGCCTCCGGCCGGCCCGCCGCATCGCCGGCCGCCCAATCTGCGCCATCAGCGTCGGCGGCGGGTTGGCCGAGCGCGGCATTGAGGGCACCGGGAGCGCGATGGCGCATTCCTATGATCGCTGGGGCAGGGTGGCGCAGCCAGTTCCAGGAGCCGTGGCACTGACTGGCGAGGGGGAGGCTAGGGCGGGCTTTTCCGTTTCAGAGCCAATGTCTGAGAGTGAGAACTCCGCATAACATCAGGAAAACGACGGTACCAAACAGAATTTGCTTCTGATCTGTATCCATATCGAGGCCCTCCGGCCCCGCGGAAGTTACGACCGATTGCAAATTCCGACAATGGCTCTCGCAGGTATCATTTGACTGGTCTGGTCACTCTGCGGCGGTTCAGCCGATCGAGGGCGTGGCAGGGATTGCGCCGCTCGTCATTCTCCGAAGCCTTGGCGCGTCGTAGGCGTAGACCACTTCTCTGGTTCGCCCCATCTACTCATCGCGCGCATGTCCAGTGTCCGGGAACGGCACAAAGATATCTCTCGATGATGGAGCCATAACACTTCTACCTTCTTGCTGGTTGATCGGCGTTTCCTGCTCATGACGCATGTACGACGACGCAAGAATTCCTCAGGTTCCCGCTACGTGAGAACTAAGGATTCTAAGTTCCGTTAGCTCTCGAAAAAATGACCGAACTCTGTGTTTGAACACGGTTTTAAAGTTTTCAACCTCGCAACTTTTTGCCAGAATTGAGGCGATTTTGGAGGACGTATTTTTTAAGGAGGGGTCATGAGTATCTCCGTTGATCGCGCGGCCGAGGCTGCTCGGGTTGCAGTGAAGATGTTGTCCGACCTCGAAGAAATTTTGGAGCTCCATGCCAACTTAGCTGCCCATCAAGCGCGAACGAAAGAACGGAGTGACACGAAAAGCCGGGCTGGATCAGAAGGCCGGGGGCTCCTTCATAGGCTCTAAGATGAATTCGCAGTTATTCTTCACGTGCTGAGAACTGGCTGTCGCTGGCTGATGTGCCGCCGGCCTATGGTCCGCCAACCACGATCTACAATCGCTATCGCCGGTTTCGCAGCGCCGCATTTGGCAACGGATCTTCGAGAGGATGGCGGCGGCGGGATTTGTGCCGGGCGAGCTGTCCATCGACAGCACTCACGTGAGAGCGCACTGTTCGACCCAAAGCTCAGAAGGGAGGCTTGGGCGCAACCGGTCGGCACGTCGCGCGGTAGAATGACCGCGGCAGATTGATCGCCTTCACGCTGACGCCAAACTCTTTCGAACATGCAGCATGGGGCTGTTTGACCGGTAATGCCGAAAGAGCGCCAGCGATCAATGTGAGCGCGAACGCGAATAATCCAGTGGCCCAGAGGCCTGGAATAGACTCGCTGTCAGTTGTCGAATGGGAACGCGTAAAGGGAAACACCGGACGAGTATATCAAGTCGGGAGCCGCCCATGATGGCAGAGGCAGATCGTTCAGGAAGACGCATGCTGGGGCGATTGCTACAAGTGCCATCGTCTCGATCTGCCCACAAAAAAGTTGAATCACAGAGATGAGATCGAAGGATGTGGTAGAAGCAGTCTTGTTGCTGCAGCCTTCTACTAGTGCGACGCCCGGGCCACTGGCGAAAAAGGATCGCGCAAGTCAGGCGTCGGTGACTGAGCCAGATGGGCGATAGGTCCTGCCAAGTCGCTTGCGCACCGTAGCTGATATTCGCATGACAGAGACGCAGACGGCACCGCTCGGTGCGGTTTTCGCCCTCGGCCCGCGGGGACTTCCACAAAACACGATCCTTTCTTTGAACTCCGGATGAAGGCAATCCTCGATAGGCGCAATTTGGCAGGGGGCATGTGATCCAGTTCACTTACAATACAGAGTTTGCGCGGGAAGGTGTGTGGGCCGCTCAAATGGAATGTAAAGTGGGGTGCCATGAAGATCGACGTAGGCCAGCTAGCTATCATGGCAACGACCGCCGAAAGGCTCGCAACGGAGCTAAGGGATTTGATTGCGCTTAGGGAGCGCTTAGGAAGCGAGCCTCAAGAGAAGTCCCCGCGACCCCCAGTACATTATGCCCCTTCGCTTCAAAGAACTCGCGAGAATTAATACCGGCGCCGTCATCACGTCACCCATGGATCCGCCTTTCTAAGGTGGGTACGGAAAAGCGCCTTATGAAATGCTCCGTGGAACGACTATAATCGACCAGCGGATGACGCATAAGTGCCCCGTCATTACAATCGACAATATCGCGGATCGGAGCCGTTTGCTGCCATCGGACCGTATCTTTAGCTTTGCGTAGGTCTGATCAGCCGCGCCCGGCGTGATGCTGGTCAGCGGCAGACTGCCCAAAGCGACGGCCGTCCTTGAGTTCATCTTTGGCCACGCGGACTCCGTTGCGTTGTCGCTGGCAAGTCCAGAAATCTTGATGACGCTTGATATACGTCGATCAGCCAATCAAATGTGCCACATACCGCCTGATCATGACGCCGAAGAGCTCGCGTATGAACGTGCTGACGGGATAGTAGCTGGAGTTGGCATGTTGAGAAGCGCAGGTCGTTTGCAGGACGAGCCACTCTTCTGGAACGCTGGCGATGAACTCATGGACCAGACGCGATTTGCCGATTCCGGCAGGGCCGACAATGGTCTCTGCGCGACCGTGCCCCGCAGCTGCGCTATCCAGCAGTTTCTTGAGGAAATCTAATTCTGTCCGACGTCCGATCAGCGGACTGAGGCCACCGGATGAGCGGGCCTGCCAGCGCGTGCGTGGCCGCATCGACACCAGTTCATAGGTCTCGACCGGTTCGGCGACCCCTTTGGCTTT
>NZ_NPKQ01000017.1 GCF_008329525.1 Tardiphaga sp. P9-11
AAAGCCAAAGGGGTCGCCGAACCGGTCGAGACCTATGAACTGGTGTCGATGCGGCCACGCACGCGCTGGCAGGCCCGCTCATCCGGTGGCCTCAGTCCGCTGATCGGACGTCGGACAGAATTAGATTCCCTCAAGAAACTGCTGGATAGCGCAGCTGCGGGGCACGGCCGCGCAGTGACCATTGTCGGCCCTGCCGGAATTGGCAAATCGCGTCTGGTCCATGAGTTCATCGCCAGCGTTCCGGAAGAGTGGCTCGTCCTGCAAACGACCTGCGCTTCTCAACACGCCAACTCCAGCTACTATCCCGTCAGCACGTTGATACGCGAGCTCTTCGGCGTCCGCGCTGAGGATAGCCCCGCCTCGGCTGCCAACCGGACCAGCACCCGTGTTGCCCGCCTCGATCCAGATCTGCCCCCACATCTTCCGGCCATCCTCTCGCTCCTGGATCTCAACAGCGAGGACGAACACTGGAAAAAGCTCGAGCCATCCGAAAGACGCAACAAGGTCATCGACGCCATGAAGGCGCTCGTCTTCTCGCAGGAACGGTTGACGCCCTTGCTCATCCTGATCGAGGACATCCACTGGGTCGATGCCGAAACCCAGCTCATTCTGAACAGTATCATGGGTATGCTCGATAACGCCCGGGTCCTCCTGGTCGTCACGCAACGACCCGAACGCATCTGGTCCGGCCGAGCGGTTAAATGCCTGGACATCACGCCGCTGAGCGAACCGGACGGTGATCAACTGCTTGTGTCGCTGTTGGGCGATGACGGAAGTCTGGGCTACATCAGACGACGTGTCCTCGCGAAAGCGCAAGGCAATCCGCTCTTCGTGGAGGAACTGGCTCAGGCACTCAAAGATACGAGGGTAATCGTCGGCGATCCGGGCCGCTACAAGGTCCACGATGGATCGTCAAATATCGAAATCCCCGAGACCATTCATTCCGTTCTGGCGTCGCGTATCGACCTGCTTGATCAAGCGACGAAATCACTTTTGCAGATGTCCGCCGTGATCGGCAAGGACATCTCGTTGATCCTGCTATCCGGCATGGTCGGAACTGATCCCGACGAACTGGCCCCTCGTCTTCTGACGCTGGAGTCGGGGGATTTTCTCAGAAAGGCCACCGCCTCCGGCGCCGTCGAATATTCATTCAAGCATGAGCTCACGAGAGAAGTGGCCTACGGCATGATGCTGCTCAGCGTCCGCCGCTATCTCCACGCCAAGGCGATCGAAGTTATCGAGCTTCGCTTCGCTGACCGTCTTGACGAACATATCGACCGACTTGCCGACCACGCGTTTCTCGCTGAGCTATGGCAGAAGGCAGTTCCGTATCAGTTGCGGAGCTGCCGTCGAGCAATCAAGCGCGGCGCCAATCAGGATGCGATCGCCATTTACGAACGTGGTCGCGAAACGCTGCTGCATTGGCCGCGGTCGTCGAAGAAAACCATCGCTGAAATAGATTTGCATCTGACGGTAATTACGGCGCTCGAACCACTAGGCATGCATCAACGTATTGCCGACGTCTTGCGCCAGGCACGCAGGCTGGCCGAAGAATCAGGGGAACCCTGGCGGGTTGCGGCGGTGAATTGTCAGTTGACAGTCGCACTCTGGAGACTTGGCCATCACGTTGAAGCCATGACCGCTGCCCGGACGGCACAGTCGATTGCGGAGAAGATTGGCCAACCTGTCCTGACCTTTGCCGCTCTCCACAATGTGGGCATCATCCACCATGAAACCGGCGACTTCACGCAGTCGCTCGCGTATCACGAAAAATGTCTCGCGATCGAAACGCCGGAGATCGACGAGAAGCGCGCTGGATGGGCTGCGCTTCCCAGCGTGATGCTTCGAACCTTCATGGCCGATTCGCTGATCGATCTCGGCGGCTACTCTCGCGCGGAGACTCTTGCAGAAGAGGCAAGGCTGTTAGCGGCGGCGGCGAACCACTCTTATTCTCGCGCCAACATTAATCATGTTTTTGGTCGGCTCAGGATCGCGCAAGGGCGCCCTGTCGAAGCGCTCGCGCTGCTGAATGAGAGCTGGCAGACATGCCTCGATCTTGAGATGAAACAGATGTACCCGGTCTTCGCGTCCCGGATGGGCGAAGCCTATCTCGCATTGGGCGATGTCGAATCCGCGCTCAACATCCTCGCAGTGCCTGAAAAGCTGGATATTCCGCTCGCTGAACACGCATTCGGCTGGCGCTTTCTGTTCATCGCTCAAGGTCGTGCTTTCCTTGCCGCCGGCCGCAGCAAGGAAGCCAAAGCCGTAGCTGAAAGAGCGCTAGCACTCGCGGAAGAGCGCGGAGAATTGCCGCAGCAAGTCTACGCCAAGAAGCTTCTGGGCGACATTGCCCATATTCTCGATACGAGCAACACGACCACCGCAGAACGATACTATCGCGAAGCGCTCGGTCTCGCCGAACAGTGCTCCATGCAGCCTTACACGACGCTCTGCAACGATGCCCTTGCCACCTTGGTTGCCTGAATCAGACCCTGGCTGCGAGCTCAATCGGCCAGGGCGCGGATGGCATTGATACCTGGCAGGAAAAAGTACGCCCCACCGCGCACCGTGACAAAGGGGCGAGGTTTTTCGATATGGAGATTGAACGGCCTCTGCTGAATGACGAGTTCATCTCCGTCATGGGCAACATGGCTAATCGGATCGGTCCCGACGGGCAGTCCTCCGAACTGAGGATTGTTCAGCCACGAATGCTGGATCATCTCGAACTGACCAGCGATATCGGCGTTCAACGCGATGAATGCTGTCCCGCGCCGAGAACCCTTACCGGTTGTCTCGTCCTGCTCGCCGCGCCTGGCCCCATAGGGCCGGCCGCGCCTGATAATGCGATGCATCTTGGATAGCTTCAGTGCGACATCCGGGTCGGAGCCAATGGCATCGCGCGGATTGGCACGGCGAATATGTGCGCCAATCGGACAGGCCATCCCTGACTCGTCTTCGTAGGCGTAAAGAAAATCATTTCGTGCGGGTGCCGGCGGTGAATCGGCGCCGGCGCGCACCAGCGGCGCACCGTTGCGATACCGACCGATCAGCCGTGCCGCAACCTCCTCCGTCGCCTCGACATCGGCTTTGCCATGCATTCGGATAGCGAGGCTAGCAACAAATTTCTCGAAGGCATCCACGTCCTGCTCCAGTTGCCGGAACACCAGGTAGGTTCCGTTACGCAGCAGATCGCGCAGATTGGAGCCGGGCTTCACGGATTGGCTGCTGATACGCTCCCGGCGTTCATTGCGATAGCCGAGCACAAATTCGCCTGGCTGGACCAGGGAGATGCGGCGGTCTTTTGCGCTCAGGACCTTGTCTCCTTCGCCACTGCCCGCGGGGGAGTGACCAGACTTGGCTTTTTTATCGTTCTTGGCGTTTTCCTCGCTCCGGATCGCCAGGGGCGACCCCTCGATGATCGGCTGCGAGATGCCGTCGACGAAGCCGAAATGCTCCTTGGCATCGTCATAGAGGCGGCCATGGACGATGACGGGCCGGCCGTTACCTTGGTCACCAGTCACAACAACGTCAGCAATGCCGTTCATCGCGCGCTGCTCCGCCTGGACGAGTGCCTGCAACACATGTTCTTCGGATGCATAAAGCAACAGCATGCCATGCACCTCGGCGGACGGCCCCCATCCACCCCACTCCCATCGGCACGGTGAGCTTTCTCCCGCGTCGCCGAGAAGGCCGGAGCGTCGGGGCACCCGTCTGCCAGACGTCGGCTTCGGCGCCATGCCTTCGAGAAATTCCACGGAGAAGTCCAACAGCCGATGCTCGTCGAGATCCAGCTCCTTGAGGCCGCTGGCAGTGATGGCCAGATTGATCGCCGTCCGATCGCCATCACGCATGGTCTTAAGTGCCCGAAGATTCGTCGGCGGTAACCGCAGATCCGGCGCACCATCGCCTTCGGCCTCGATCCTGTCCGCGCGCATCAATCGCTCGGCCAGATCGCGCAGCCAGCGCTTGGCAGCCTCCCGCTGGCCTGGAAGAAAGTGCCAGGCCACATAGGCGGAGTATGGCAATTGCGGATAGCCGCTTAACAGCAGCCCCTGCACATCATGCCATTCAATTTTTTCCGTATGCATGGTTTTTCAAAGACGTTGGAGGAATCGATCGATAGCTGAGGAACTCAACGCAGCGAACAGATCTTGTCTGGTATTGGTGTTCGCATTGATGCCGACGACACCGAGCGTGGGATAGGCGCCGTACCAGACGACGGTTTCCACCTGGCTTTGCCGCACATAGGCCTTGAACGGTCGCGCATCCTGCGCACCTTGCCAGAACAGAAAGCGCGTGGGCGGAAAACCGTAACGATTCCCTGCCGCATTCACGAAGGTGTTGGTCCAGATCGCATTCAGCCCTTTCACGGCGGCGAGATCGATGAACTCATTGAGATAGCTCTCCCAGGCACCGCCGAAATTATCGAGAAACAACAAACGCCGGCCACCATCGATTAACACCCAGCGCGCCGAAAGAATGGTCGGGATGCCACCGAGCTCACCCTTGTTGAACCAGAATTTTGCGAGAGCATTGACGGCGAACAGGACCACTCGAAGGATCCAGTATCGAAGGACACCCGGCTTCACACAGGTGATACTGGCCAGATGATTTTGGTACCGGTTAATTCCGGCTTCCTCACGCGCATACTTGTGCGCGTTATCACGGGCCCGTGTCAAAAGACCCGTCGGATTTTCAAGCGTCGTCCTGTCGCGATATTCGAGTGCGCCAACCATGCACAGGGCCAGTAGTCCAACGAGATAGCCGGCCATCACGCCGCTCCACCCCAAAAGAACCATCAGAAGCCAGCCGTACGTGAGCGATCTGGCCATTCCAGCCACGTTGCTGATGACTGTTTCCGGCAGCAACGCTGCAACGAGCAGGACGCCGACCGAGACCAAGAGGAGCATGGCGAACTGGAGGACGTCCAATGCCATACGCCGCAGGTTTTCGCGCGTCTTGCTGAGAGGCTGAAGTTCGACCATCAACCGCAGCGATGTTGTGCAATACCAACCGACGAGCAACAGCCCCCCAATGCAGACAAGCTGGAACATGACCACCAGCAGCGCGCCCAACGACGTTAAGATCCCACTCGGACCATCCACCAATATCCCGGCCCATGTCGGTGATCTGTCAACGCCGGAGATGACCGCGAGCGTGACTACACCGATGAGCACACCAACCAGCGCGTATCGTGTAACGACCGCCAGTTGCAGCGGAAAGCGCCAAAATAGATGCTGGTCGCGGGTATTCTTGCTCGCACTCCGGAGAAGGAGTTCTGCCCCCCGTACCACGAGCCACATTACGCTCAATAGCATTAAGCCAATCAGCGTTGCCGGCTGTATGACTTCGGTGAGCTGTGAGACCCATGGCAATGCAGATACTTTTGTATCGAGGTGCTGCGTTGCGTGACCGACTGTCTCAAGCCATAGCGGCAACATCGCGTAGAGCGCTGATGGTCGATAGCCCAAAGCCCAGCACACGAGTGCGCCCAGAGCGCATGCCAGCAGCGCAACGACGATACCAGCCGCACCGGCGATCTGGGTTCGAAACGTCATCTGCCATGGCAATTGCGCCGGCTGCTCGGCCCAGCGATTGTCGGCACTGCCGCGGATGCACTCTCGTGTCACGAGATCGAGCAACCCCGCCGGGCGGCCGGGCAAGATCGCATCGGCGAGAAATCGCGCCGAGAGAAACGATACGATTCCCTTCCGGACGCTGTTCTCACCTTTAACCTGCACCACCGTGCGGCCGGGACTGCCACTAAAGAACGTATTCGCACCGACGTCATGGCGCTCCCAATACTCCCGAACCAGATTTGGGGTCGTTGTTCCTGACAACGGATAGCCGACACACCGGCGGTAGACCTCGTCGAAACCAATTGGTGCGTACTTTAACAGTTCATCCAGAAAACCTGCTCTCGGGCCATCGAACGTTGCCTCGAATACGAGACAAGGCCCGACCCCGTCGGCAGCGTCCAGGATGACAAAACTACAAAAATGCAGTCCTGCAATCTTGTCGAATGGGAACAATGGGCGGCACTCAAGAAACGCCGCCTCACCGCCAAACTGCGGGTCAGCATTGTCGCGAAGATAACCCCTGCACCATTCCACTTTGGACGGTTCGATCGGCGTGATGATCGTTGTGAAATCCGGATTCAATGGACGGGCTCCGATCCATTCGCATCGAACGTCACGCGCAGCGAGCAAGGTGCTGGCCCGTCATATCCGACCTGACCGCCCTGTCCGGGCGCGCGCGCCAGACCCGGCAGGCGCATCACCGCGCGCACGATCTCCAGCATGACCACGTCAGCAATGTATTTGCCGAAACAGTGGCGCGGCCCGAAGCCGAAATGAAAGTAGCTCTCGATGGGGCGATCGCGAAATTTGAGCGGGTCTGGAAATGCTTCGGAATCGAACATGGCCGCCAGCGGCGGTGCCAAGACAAGCGTCCCAGCAGGCACTCGCCGCGCCCGCAGCGTGCCGTTGGCTATGATCGTATCACGCGGGCATGTTCGCACCAGCAAAGGCAGCATCGGACGAAACCGCATGGCTTCATAGATGCAGCCACGTAACGCTTCCCGCGCCGCTGCGAGCTGGCCGTTCGGCGCATCAATAGCGACCGATGTCTGATCGTGGTGGATCGCACGCTCGAGTGCGGCGGACAGCTCCTGGACACGCGGTAGCGCCCCGGTCTGCTCCAGCAGCTGATCCACGGCATGGGTGACACCGCGGATGATAGTGGCTCCACCCGTCGCGACCAGCCCGGTCAGATAGCAGCGAATCCACTCTTCATCGAACCAGGCAGGATTGCCCGACTGACCATGGCGGCGCTGCAACCGTGCCAGCAGGCTGTGAGCGGGAATGGATGGGTGCGATGCAGCGGCAGTCGTGGGACCGCCGGATCCAAGCTGCTGCGTCAGTTGACAGGTCAGATCTGCGATATCGGCGCGAGACCGGCTCCACGGAAGCGAACCAACTGGCGGGTTGACCATAATGATGCCGGCCAGATTCCGCATGACGCCGGCCATCCGCTGCCGATCTCCATTCAGTGGTGGGACGCCAAAGTATTCGGCCAGGACGGCAACCATCACCGGCTCTGCCAGATCGGCGACAACGTCGATCTGGCCCGAGTCCTTCAATGCCTCGATGCAGGACTGGCAATTCTCGGAAGCGATCGTCCGGATGAGCTGGGCATCAGTCTTCTCGACTACGTTCTGCAGCATTTCCCTCTCGCGGGCATGCTGCTCTCGTCCATCGACCGTCATCAGAAACGGTCCCCAGGGCATTCCGGACTCGATGGTGTCGCCCAGTTCAAAGTCGTCGAACCGTTCGAGCACCTCGCGTACATCGCTGGCTTTTGTCGCCACAAGGACGTTGCCGACGATCGTGATGGGCCGCACGACGCGCAACACCGCGAAAACCGCCTTGAACAACCGAAGATGGGAGAGCACGTGGCAGGACAGCCGATATTTGACGAGCTCGCCCCACATACGCATGCGCCGTCCGAAGCGATCCACAGCGCTGGCGCCACCTGGATCAAGTCCATTGGGATCAGCCAGCTTCGAGCCGGATACGCCGGTTGCCGACCGATCCGGCGTATCGTCGCCGGCCACTTGATCCCGGAATAGTTTCAATGAATGTTGATCCTGGCCGTCTCCCGGCAGCGCCAGATCCTTGGTCTCGCGAATCCCATGCATCGGTGCGCCTATTCGGCTCGGGTTGGAGTGCTCAGCAATAGAACAAGAGTGTTTTTAGTTGTAGATGTATCCATATTCCATCGAAGATAGCTCGCCAAAATAAGGATTATTGTCAGGCCTGCAAGCCGCAACAACCAGCTGCTGGCCAGCGTCATCATGGCCGACACGTTAGCTGCTGCATTCCCCGCGTCAGTGAACTAGATCACATACAACTGTCCAATCATTCGCATAGTAGCCTCATGGAGGCCAAATGCGACCAACGACAACACAACAACTTGCCATCGAAGCCATGCTCAACAGTCTGCTGGGGCCGCGGATTTACGACCGCTTGTGCCTGGGTATGAAAGTCGGAGGAATGGATGAGGACGTCCTCTACGTCTTTGTCTCCAATGAAGCCTGCGCAGCGGAGATCGAAGCGGTTCACACGGATGATTTTGCCCTGGCCGCCGAACACGTGCTGAATCAGCCCGTCCGCTGCGTGAACGTCATCCCATACGATTTCACGGACCTATCGAGCCCATAGCGGGAGCCCCCTCACCTGTAGGGGAACCAACCCTTCGCGTTAGCAAGCTCACCATCGCCACACGCAGACGAGCCGCGCATTCGAGATGGGGGCGCCCACCGGTCCGGCGTCTAGAAGACTTTCATCGGGTTGCCGACCAGCACTGTAACAGCTAGCACTACAACGACGCCATAGAGGACAAACAGCCCGAGCGTGAGGCGCCGGTAAATGCGGCGATAGGTTTGCTCCAATTCGTCGACGGGTGTCATGCCGAATACCTCCTGATGCCCGGCCACTAATGGACCAAGCACCAGCGAAGTCATATGAACCACATCACACCTTGAGCGGGCTCCCCGGCTCATCGAGGGTTGCGGGCTCGGCTTCGGCAACAGCTGCTAGCGCCTTCGGCTTGAGGACGGCGATACTGCCCGGCTCAAGACGGATCCACCCTTTCAACGACCAGGCACGAAGTTGCTTGTTGATGCTTTCTCTGGTCACTCCGACCATCTCGCCGATCTCTTGTTGAGTCACGATAAACGGACGACCGACGTCAGCAGGCTCGTGTTTCGCGGCCAGGCCGATCAGCAGGCTCGCCAGCCGCGCAGGTAGATCCTGCAAAATGACATGCTCGACTTGCTCACTTGTCCAGCGCAGACGGGCGCAAAGCAAGTGAATGAACTTCACGGCCAGTGCCGGTTGGGATTCGATGAATGGAAAAAAGTCGCGCCGATCGATCACAATCAGCTCGCAATTGGTGTGAGCGATCGCATCGGCCGTTCGCGAAAGCCCATCGAGCAACGCGATCTCCCCGAATATCTCACCTTTCGTCACAAGATTAAGGATAGCGCTACGTCCCTCAGATGAGGCGACGCTCATTTTGACAGCGCCGCTCACCACGACGAAGAGACTATTGCCGGGATCTCCTCTCACAAAGACGGTCGCCCCGCGTCTGAACTTTCGGAAGCTCGCATACCGGCATAGTTGATCCAATGCCTTGGCATCGAGATCAATGAAAAATGGATGGCTGCGTAGTATCGACAATCGGGGGTTGATCTGAGAAACGCCTCGCGCCATCACAAGTGCCGCTCCATGCCAAAAAATATTCAAAACAAGGCTAGACACACTGGTAGTATGAAACGAAGCCCCCTCTCAAGAGTCATAGCCTGCCATGAAGACTTTAAGAAGTAACGCAGGATTTACCGGGAATAACGGCAGAAAGCGACGAGGAGTTTTGCACTCACACCAATGACTTCTTAGCGCCAGAAGCGGTCATTACTCACCCTGAAGAAGGCTGCAAAGAGGTAGGTACAAACGATCTCGCTTGGCTCTAGGGCGCCAAATACTGCAACAATCTCGGATCGTCGCGAATCTCGCCGGCCGAACCTGTCAACGCAACCCGGCCGCGATCCAGCACGTAAGCGCGGCTCGCTACCCGAAGCGCGAGATCGAGATGCTGCTCGACGATGACGACGGCAATGTCCTTCGCCAGCAGGATCAGGCGTTCGGTAATTTCCTCGATGACACCGATCCAGACGCCCTCAGTCGGCTCATCCAGCAGCAGGATTTTTGGATCGGACAGCATGGCGCGCCCGATCGCCAGCATCTTGCGCTCGCCGCCTGACAATGTGCCGGCGAACTGGTCGAGCCGCTGGCCGAGCTTCGGGAAGATCTCCAGCACGCGGTTGACTGCCCCGCTGTCGCGATTGGTCAGCGCGCCGACGGCGAGATTGTCCCGCACCGACAGTTTCGCGAACACCGAATGTTCCTGCGGGACATAGCCGACACCACGGCGGATGCGCTGCTCGGTCGGCAGTTTGCCGACATCGCGGCCATCGAGGCTCACCGCACCGCCGAGCACCGGCAACTCACCGACAATAGCCTTCATCAGCGTGGTTTTGCCGGCGCCGTTGCGGCCGAGAATGGCGACGCCGCCGCGCCACGGCACGCTGAGCGTGACGCCGAACAGCACCTGGCTGCGGCCGTAACCGGCATCGAGTGACTGGATATCGAGGAATTTATCGTCAGGCACGGCGGAGATAGACCTCCTGAACTTTGGGACACGACTGCACATGCTGCACCGAGCCGGTCTGCAGGATCTGGCCCTGATCCAGCACGGTGAGGCGGTCGCAGATATCGCGGATGAAATCGAGATCGTGCTCGACGATGACGAGCGAACAGCGCGCCTTGATCGGCTGCAACAATTCGCCGGTGACGCGCCGCTCTTCCAGGCTCATGCCGCCGGTCGGCTCGTCGAGCAGCAACAGTTTCGGCTCCGGCGCCAGCGCCATGGCGATCTCGAGCCATTGCTGCTGGCCGTGCGACAGAGCGGATGCCGGCTCGTGGGCGCGATCGACGAGACGAAACTGTTCAAGCATCGCCATGACTTTGTCATGCAGCACGCCGCGGGTGCGCGACAGCGCGAGATTGAGCAGCGATGTCTGCGCCTGCAATGCCAGCAGGATGTTGTCATACAGCGTCAGCGCCGGCAGCACGCTGGTGATCTGGAATTTCAGGCTCATACCGTCACGGGCGCGCTCGGCTGGCGAGGCCTGCGTGATATCGTGGCCACCGAAAGTGACGGTGCCTTGCGTCGGTGTCTCGGCGCCGGCGATACATTTCATCAGCGTGCTCTTGCCGGAGCCGTTGGGGCCGATCAGGCCGTGGAATTCATTGGCAGCGATGGTGAGATCGGCGCCGTTCAGCGCCGTGAGCTTGCCGAAGATCTTGATGAGGCCTTTTGCTTCCAGAAGCGTCATGACTATCGCTTCCCCGGACGGCCGAAGCTGCCGACGCGCTCGCGCTCTGACAACAACAGGCTGACCAGTCCTGCGGGACGGAACAGGATAACCAGCAGCAGCAATACGCCAAGAATGATCGGCCAGATGTCCTGATAGCTGTTCGACAGCCAGAAGCTAACGGCCTCAATGACGACCGTGCCGATCACGGCGCCGATCAGCGTGCCGGAGCCGCCGAACAATACATAGAGCACCACCTGGGTGGAGATCACCACGCCCAGCATATTCGGCCAGACGAAGCCTTCGTGGAATGCATAGAGACTGCCGGCGAGCCCGGCGATAGCCCCGCTCAGCGAGAAGATGATCGCCTTGAGGTGCTGCACCTTGTAGCCGAAGAAGGCGATGCGCTGTTCGTTCTCGCGCAGTCCGGCCAGCGCGAGGCCGAATTGCGAGCGCATCAGGAAACGACAGAGCAGATAGACCACGATCAGGAAGCCGATGGCCATGTAGTAATAGGCAGGTCCCTCAGTGAGCTCATAGCTGCCGATTGTCATCGGCGGGATCGAGGGAATGCCGTTCTGGCCGCCGAGATAATACCACCCCCGCGCCAGACGATCGCAGGCATAGGAGCCGGTCAGCGTGCCCAGTGCCACGAAGATGACGCTGGCGGGATGGCGACCAAGCAGCAGAAAGCCCCCGAGCAGCAGCGCGAAGGCGAAGCCGATCAGAATGCCTGCAGGCAGCACCAGCAGGATCGAAGTGATGCCGAGATCGCGCGCCAGCAGCGCCACGCCATACCCGGCCGAGCCAAAGAACACGGCCTGGCCGAAACTCATGATGCCGGCATAGCCCCAGACCAGGTCGAATGACAGCGCGAACAGACAGAGGATCAGCACGCGTGTGGCGTAGACGGTGAGATAATCCTGCAGCACCAGCGGCAGCAGCAGGCCGATGACCAGCACTGCGATCTCGATCATCGGCAGCACCCGCCATTGGCGCGATGCGCTGATGCCTCGCGTCAGAGATACGGCAGAGAGTGGCGTCGTCTCGGTCATCAGGTCGCCAGCATGAGAGAAAGAGAAGCGTGAGTGATATCGGTCACTCCCGCGAGGTTCGGATGATCGGCTCAGCATTCCTTGGGATCGACGAGACCGGCGCTGCGTGCGACGACCTCGTATTTGCCGCCCTTGGCCACCGCCGTGTACATCTTCATCTTGCAGTGCCGCTGACCGGGAACCATCTCGGCCGGGCCGCCCGGACCTTCGGCGATCTTGGCATGGTCGAGCGCCTTGGCAACTGCATCACGATCGACACTGCCGGCTTCCTTGACGGCCGCCTCCCACAGTTTAAGGCCGCGATAGGTACCGGTCGCGGCACTGCCAGCCGCGAACAGGAAATTGCCCGGGAACTGTTTTTCGTAGGCCGCCTGGAGCTTGGCACTGAACGGATCTTCCGGCGTCAGCGCCTTGAAGTAATCGAGGCAGCTTGCGAGGCCCTCGATCTCGGCCGGCTGATTGATGCTGAGCGTGTTCTCGTCATAGTAGACGCAGGCGAGCCGCCCGCCATTCTTGAGGAAGCCTGCTTCGGAGAGCTGCTTGAAGAACGGCCCGACGCCTGGCGGAATGACGGTGTTGAAGACGACATCGACCTTGTTCGAAATGATGCGGTTCACGGTCGACGAAAAATCGATCTGGTCGAGCGGGTAATACTCCTCGAACACCACCTCGCCGCCATTGGCCTCGATCACTTTGCGGGCATAGACGTTCAGCGTATGCGGCCAGACATAATTTGCACTGGGCAGCGCAAACTTCTTGCCGCCATTCTTGATCAGCCAGGGGATGAATTCATCACATTGCTGCGCCGGCGTCGGCCCGGTGCAGAACAAATAGGGCGTGCATTCCTTGCCTTCATAGAGCTGCGGATAGATGTAGAGCGTCTTGCCGCGGGAGACGATGACGTCCTTGATGGCGTTGCGCATCGACGAGGTGATACCGCCGATGACCAGATCGACCTTCTCGCGCTGGATCAGCTTGCGCACATTGCCGACCGCGACGGATTCATTGGACGCAGTGTCCTCGATATGCAGTTCCAGCGGGCGGCCAAGCAGACCGCCGGCATCGTTGATGTCCTTGATCACCATCCTGGCTACATTGGCGTCGGCATTGCCGGCATAGCCCATCGGCCCGGTGAGATCGGTGCCGACGCCGACCTTGATCGGTCCGGCCGCCGCGTTCGCCCAACCTGCCGGGATGACCCAGCTGCCGGCGCCGGTGGCGACGGCCGTACCGAACAGCGCCGCATTGCCGAGAAAGCGGCGGCGGCTGAGAGCGTTGGCGTCATGGGACATTGGACTAAACCCCTTTTCCTGCAACGAGGCCCTGCGGCCGGAATTTGATGAAGATGATGGCGAGCACGAATACCGCGACGTCGGCGATCACGGGCGAAATCACCCACGGCAGCGCCGCACTCAGCGTGCCGATCAGGCCTGCGCCAGCCACCGGTCCGGCAAAGGAGCCGATGCCGCCGACCATGACGGCGACAAAGCCCTGAATGAGAAAGCGGATGCCGAGATCGGCGAATAGCGTGAACACCGGCACGATCAGCGCGCCGGCCAGACCTGCGAGCGCGGCACCGAAGGCGAAGGTTGCACCATAGATTGCGTTGGTCGAAATGCCGGAGGCCCGCGCCAGCGCCGGGTTTTCCAGCGAAGCGCGGATGCGCAGGCCGAAGGCGGTGCGCGCCAGAAGCAGATAACTCCCTGCCATCACCAGTGCGGTGATCACGATGATCACCAGACGCCAGGTTGAGAAATGCATGCCGCCGATGGTCACCGAACCGCCGACCGGCTCCGGTACCGACAGATACAACCCACCGATCAGGCCACGCACGATCTCGCGGATGATCAGCCCAAGCGCATAGGTACCGAGCATGGCGACTATCGGCGCGGCATAGAAGCGCCGGACGATGAGGCGTTCCAGCACGAAGCCTAACGCACCGACGACAAATGGCGCCGCAATCATACCGACCCACACGGGCAAACCCGCGGTGTAAGCAATGTAGGTTACATAGGCCCCGAGCAGAACGAACTCGCCCTGCGCGAAATTGAAGATGCCCATCATGCTGGCGATGATCCCCAGCCCCAGCACGACCAGCACGACGATCGCCCCGAAACTGGCGATCTCGAAGACCGCCATGATCAGATTATCCATGCGCGATCACCGATCCCCGCTTCTGCATGGATGCCTCACATCGTCTTCCAATCGGCGGACTGCTCGAAGGCATGCGCCGCGCGATAGATGGTCATCTCGTCGAAATGCTTGCCGACCAGCATCAATCCGACGGGCAGCCCATCGACCATGCCGCATGGAATCGACATGGCCGGGTGATGCGAAATGTCAAAGGGCGAGGTGTTGGAGATCATCTCGAAGGCGCGGCCGACGATTTCTTCGCGCGGCGCGCCGGGACCCGGCAGCGGCGTCGCCTTCATCGGCGTGGTCGGCATCAGTAACAGATCATAGCTCGCCAGTGCCTTGTCATAGGCGGCGGTGACACGCCGCGAGATGTTCAGCGCCTTGCCGTAAAAACGAGGCCCGAAATTGTTGTTGATGTAGGTGCCGAACAGCAGCAGCAGCTTGGTGGTTTCGGACAGCGAATCCGCCTGCCCGCGCCAACCGCGATGGGCGTCCATCAGCGACGTCGAATAGAGATCCGACCGGCTGAGGCCGTAGCCGTCACCGACCATCATGGTCTGGGTCATACCCTCAGTGCCGATCGGGGTCCACACCGCCGCCGCGGTGAGATGCATCGGAATCGAGATCGTCTCCACCGTCGCGCCGAGATCGGCGAAACGCTTGGCGGCTTCGCGAACGCTGCGGTTGACCGCGTCTTCGGCGCCGAGCTGCTCGAAACCTTCCTTGACGATAGCGATCTTCATGCCTTTGACGCCGGTGCCAAGTGCCTTGGTGTATTCCGGCACTTCCGGCGACTTGATCCGCGGATCATAGCCGTCATCGCCGGCAAGCACTTCCAGCAAGAGCGCATTGTCGGCGACGTTGGATGTCATCGGACCGGTGTGATCGACGAATATCTCGATCGGCATGATGCCGGTATAAGGCACCAGACCCCAGGTCGGCTTCATGCCATAAGTGCCGGAGAACGACGACGGCATGCGGATGGAGCCGCCCTGATCGCCACCGATTGCCATGTCGACTTCGCCAAGCGCCACGACAACGGCACTGCCGGACGACGACCCGCCGGCGGAATAACCCATCTTGTGCGGGTTATGCACGTTGCCCGTCGAATTGGTGTGGCTGCCGCCGGACATGCAGAAGGATTCACAATGCACCTTGCCCATGATATCGGCGCCGGCATCGAGCATGCGCGTGACGATGGTGGCATCGAAATCCGGCACATAGCCTTCCAGCGTGGAGGAGCCATTCATCATCGGCACGCCGGCCAGCATGATGTTGTCCTTCAGCGCGACGGTCTTGCCTTTGAGCTTGCCGCTGGGCGCACCCTTCACCACTGACTTGCGATACCAGGCGTTGCGCGTGTTCTCTTCCGGCGCGGGCCGATAGCCAGGCGTACGCGGATATTTCACTTCGGGTACTTCATCAGGCATCGCCGCCACGACGTTGTAAGCATCGACGGATCCCTGCATCAGCGCGCGGAACGAGGTGACGTCCTCATCGGACAGCGCGAGGCCGCACTGGTCGGCGACGGCGAGGAGTTGATCGGGAGTGGGAAGTGAAACGGCCACGATGATTTCTCCTGATATCCACGATGCAACCGGCGCCGCATTTCTTCGAGATGCCCACACCGTCAAGGCCACGACGATGTCGCCTTTCGCACATCATTAGAAAGAGAAATATTTTCCTTTTCAAGCATTATTTTCGAGGTCGTTCTGATCGGCTCTGCGACTGACCTAGAATGTCCGGATGAGCCTGAAATCCAGACCGTCTGCTTCGGCAAGATAGATCGGCATTTTCGCCCGCCCGCCGCGCATGCTGATCTCACCGCGGGCGCCGTGATAGGCCACGCTGGACGCCGCGTTCAGCATCGGCCGGACGTCGAATGAGCCTGCCTTGGTCGCCACGGATTCGAGAAACTGAAGCCCCTCGTAGTTCGACTGCGCGACCGATCCCGGTACAGGCGCACAGCGTCCGAACGATGCTTCATATTGCGCACGGAATGCATCATTCGCCGCTGACGCGCGGTCGACGAAATAGCCCGATGAACAATAGAGCCCCTCGGAGCTATCCGCGCCCATGCCGAGCAGCAGCGTTTCATCCATGGCCCCCGCCAGTCGGAGAACCTTCGACGAGAGACCATGTTCGGCGAAGGCGCGGTTAAACACGATGCTGTCGGTACCGATCAGCGAGATGACCACGACATCCGGCTTGGCTGCCCGGATACGGGCTATCTGGGCATCGTGATTCTGCTCGCCAAGCGCAACGAATTCCTCACCGACCACGCGCCCTCCGGCGCCGGCGATGTATGTCTTGGTGGCCTTGTGGGCCAGCCACGGCCAGACGTAATCGCTGCCGATCAGATACCAGCGCGCCGCTTTCTTTTCACTCGCCAGCCATTCGATGGCGGGGCGCGACTGATCGCGCGGCGTCTCGCCGATCGCCATCACGCCGGGCGTGCGTTCTCCGCCTTCGTAGACAGGCGTGTAGATATAGGGCACGCGCCCGGCGATCACCTTGCGCAGTGCGACGCGGACCGCGCTGATATGAGAGCCCACGATGACATCGACATCGCCAGCCGCGATCATGTCGGCTGCCGTGCGAACAACGTCATCGATATCGCCGCCGGCGTCATGAAACACCGGCTCGATCTCTCGCCCGAGAATACCGCCGCGCCGATTGATCTCCGACGCCGCGAGCATCATGCTGTTGGTACCCGCCAGGCCCCAGATCCCGGCCGGACCGGACAAGCCGATAAAATTGACGACGCGCAGCTTTTCGCGATTGCGACGCCGCGGAAACAGATCGGGACGTGCAATCGCGTCACGACCTCCCCCATCGTCCTGAAAGCCCTTCAGCAACCATGGCGCCGGCATCGGCAGCGCGCCGATCGTTGCAATCTGCAGTGACGAGAGCATGTCGCTCTCCTTTCGACATTGTCAGCGGCGGTGTGGCATCAATTTATCGGCAGTAAAATCATGCGAAAGAAAATATCGTAGAGGAAAATATTGAATATTCAACGATTCCCGTGCATATGGATCAGGCAAAGTCGCCTAATATTCATCACCCCTTCCAGCAAAGTTTCCCAACCGTGGCCAGAATGCCGAGCACGCCCATCACCGAACACCTCGCTTATCTGCTGGCGCAGGCGAACCGGGAGATTAATCGCCAGCTCGATGCGCGCTTCAAGAAGGAAGGCGTGCCGGTCGAACAGTGGCGCATTCTGAAAGTACTATCCGACGGCAAGGGCCACTCCATGGGCGACCTCGCTGATGCGGTTCTGCTGAATCATCCGACCCTTACCAAGATGGTCGACCGCATGGTGTCTGATGCGCTGGTCTACCGGGTGCAGGACCCCGACGACCGCCGCAAGGTGATGATGTTCATTTCCGATCGCGGCAAGACACTGACACAGCGGCTGAACTCGCTGGCGCTGAGCCAGGAAGCCCATATCGCCGAAAACTACGGCAACAAGGCAACGGCCGATCTGAAGCGCCTGCTGGAAAGCCTGATCGAAAAGGCGAACTAGGTTTTCCATCTCTTCGCACCGGCTATTGTGTGGGCCGTCGACAAACCAAGTCGATTTCGATCAGAGCGTCATAAGCGAGGCCCGTGACGCCAACACAGGTCCGCGCCGGCAGGCGATCCGGCGGAAAATAGCTGCGATAGGTCTCGTTCATCGCCACGTAGTCGCGCTTGAATTCGGCGAGATAGATCCGCGTCATGGTGATGTGCTCGAAGCCAAGCTCAAGCCCCGCGAGCACCACGCGCAGATTTTCCATCACCGCTTCGGTCTGCGCCACGATGCCATCGGGCAACACGCCCGGCATTGCCGGCGTGTCCGGCATCTGCCCGGTGACGAACACGAAGCCGTCGGTCTCCACAGCATGGCTGAACGGCGCGACCGGCTTCGGCCCGCCGGAGATCATGTGAAATTGCAACAGCGCGTCTCCTGGACCTTATGATTTTGACGTGTGGTCGAACACCCGCTTGCTCAGAATAGCATGGACGCCCCAATTGCCATCGACGACCTGCGTCACGCCAAAGTCGACGGCGACCGACATCAACGCGATCGCCTCATCCTCGGTGAGACCTTTGATGTTCATCAGGAAACGCCGCATCTTGCGAAAGGCGTCCTTCATCGCGAGATCGAGCGACGACGTCGCATAAACCTCGCTCTGCCCCTTGGCACCGAATTCAGCGAGATAGTTCGGATGGCTGAAGCCCATCAGCACCCAGTCACTCTCGGTCTCGATCAGCGGATAAGTGAGATCGGCGAACGCCTGGCCGGCGAGATTACCCTTCTTGTGCAGGATCACCTGGAAGGTTCCGGTCATCGAACATTCGATCGCCGTGCCACCGAGTTCGCCGTCGCCCTGTGCGGCATGGGGATCGCCGACCGACAGCAATGCGCCGGGCACCGATACCGGCAGATAGACCGTCGATCCCTTGCCGAGCCGCCAATTGTCGAGATTACCGCCAAAATAGGCTGGCGGCACTGAATCGACGAGATCGGCTTCTCGCGGCGCCACGGCAATGACACCGAAATGCGGGCGCAGAGGAATGCGAATGCCGTCGAGCACGTCATGCCGACGCCGCACAGAGGCCGGCGTAATCGGAATGCCCGGATAGTCGTAGGTGTTGTGCACGGTGCCGAACGGATCGGTCTGTGGCTCCCAGCGATACGAATAGAGCGCGCGCGCATATGGCACGTCGTCGTGATCGAGAATTTCGTAGATCGTCACCGCCTCGCGCGCATTCTGCTCGGCGAGAAATTCTTTGTAGTGATAGCCCCACCACGCCGCGACGCTACTGCCGAAAACCTGGCCGTCGAAATCCGGATTTCGACTGGCGCGCGGCACGATGTCGAGGATGCGGATCTCCAGCACGTCGCCGGGCTGCGCGTCTCTGATCGCCACCGGCCCGGTGCAAATGTGGACGCCAAAGCCCTCGCCGGCACCACGGCCATAGATCGAGGCGTCCATCGGACCGGCACCGCGGCGATCGACATTCTTCTGATCGCGCGTCCAGCGGAACACGCTCTCAGCGCCGATATCGCCCTTGATCATCCGCTCGGGATCGTCGGATGCGTGCTGCGTCAGTGTTTCGATGGTGATCGTGTCGCCGGAATTGATCTCGATCTGCGGCGGCAACGAGCGGCTGAAATAGCCCCAGTGCACGCGAGATGCATCGGCAGCGAGATGATGATGCCGTTGATTCTTCGAAGCATCCGCGATGCCGTGCGTGATCGTCGCGGCCGGCTCCGGCTGCGCAATCTTCCCCGCGGTCGATGGCGCGTGCTGGCTGCGCAACTGCGCCAGCGCTTCCTGCGGCCAACCGCGTTGTCCCGCCGCCGTCGCCGACGCCGTCAAGCGCTCGGCTTCATTCTGGCGGAATTCGCGCGGCGACAGGCCGAAGCGGTGACGGAACGTGCGACTGAAATGCGCGGAGTCATTGAAGCCCGCACGAAAGGCAATCTCGGAAATCGAGTGATGCGCCTCGGAGGGATTCGACAGATCGGCCCAGGTGCGCTGCAGCCGGCGCTCGCGGAGATAATGTGTAAAACTGCTGCCGGTGCCTTCGAACAGTTTCTGCAGATAACGTTCGGAGATGCCCTCGGCCTGCGCCACCTTGGCCGGCGTCAGATCCGCATCGTCAAGGCGTCGCTCGATGGTTTGGCACAGCCGATGCAGGGTCGCAGCCTTGGTCGCCGTGCCGCTGTTGAGATCGGCCGTCGGCTCGGCCAGTTGACGTGTAAAGGTCGGCAACAGATCGGCAAGACTTTGTGCGATCGCCAACCATTCGGCATCGGACAATGTTTCGAGGTTGCGAGCCGCCTGTTCCATCATACGCGCGAACACATCGCCGAAGCCGCCGGGGCCTACGATCTGGACATCGGCGATGGCGGGTGCACTGGCGCGGCGGCTGTGCGGCGGATCGGACGTCACCGAGAGCACCACCGCGCGCATGTCGCGCTGGAATGCGACGCTCCAATCCCCTTTGCGGGGCAGCAACAGCAGATGCCCGACGGCGACGATCTGATGTCCGGCGACTGTCTTCAGGCCGACACCATCCTCGAGCGGCAGCAACACCAGCGGATGGTCGCTGGCGAGATCCGACAGCGGCGAGATCGCCTGTGCGCCGGCAGACAATTTGGCCAGTGCAATACCTTCGAAGGTGCGACGAACTGCGGTGGCGTGGCCGTGATGCGTGGTCGTCGCAGCCGTCGGCTGCAGGCCA
The DNA here is from genome assembly GCF_008329525.1 of Tardiphaga sp. P9-11. Classification (GTDB taxonomy): domain Bacteria; phylum Pseudomonadota; class Alphaproteobacteria; order Rhizobiales; family Xanthobacteraceae; genus Tardiphaga. Next base: position 20,365 of record NZ_NPKQ01000017.1, read on the forward strand.
ATCGAACCCAGGACGTCGCGCCATGCTTCGGGGCGGTCGTCTTCAGAGTAGGATTCACTGGTGAACGGACGGAGGCTCATGCATCGACCTTCATAGCCAAAGCGAAGCAACCTCCGTGCCATCCCGAAGGACGCAGCGCCCTGCCCTGCAACTTCCCCGATCACCGCGCCATTATCCTCATAGCCGAATTCAGTGCAATTTCATCCGCTTAGTCGCAGCGGAAGACGTTCTTGCGGATTGTGCCATGGACGCCCCAATTGGCATCGACCACCTGCGTCACCCCGAAATCCGCACCGACCGACATCAGCGAGATCGCCTCGTCTTCGCTCATCTTGTGCACCGTCATCAGGAAACGCCTGAGCTTGCGGAACGCATCGCGCATGGCCCGATCGAGGCTGGAATGATTGGCGACGTCGAGCTGCGCATTGGCGCCGAGTTCGGCGAGATAATTCGGGAAGGTGAAGCCGTAGACCGACCAGGCATCGGCGGTTTCCAGCATCGGATGCGTCAGGCCTTCGAGGGGCGTACCGCCGAGGTCACGATGCTTGTGCAGGATGAACTCGAAATCGCCGGTCAGCGAGGTCTCGATGGCCGTGCCGCCGAGCTCGCTGTCGCCCTGCGCAGCATGGGGATCGCCGACCGAGAAGAACGCGCCGGGCACAGCCACGGGATAGAACATCTTGGCGCCCTTGCCGACGCGCCAGTCATCGATATTGCCGCCGGTGTAGCTCGGCGGGATCGACGACACAAAATCCTCCTCGGATGGCGCGAGGCCCATGGTGCCAAAATGCAGCCGTGCCGGCACCCTGACGTTAGGCAGGATGTTTTCGCGTTTCCTGATGGTCGCGTGATCGACGCGTACGCCGGGATAATCGATGGTTGGATGCAGGATGCCATCGGGGTCGGTCTGCGGCGTCCAGACATAATTATAGACCGCCTTGGCAAACGGCTCGCCCGACGTATCGAGCTCGAAGATCGTCACGACCTCGCGCGGCTTCGGTTCCTCGATCAGGTCGTGATAGTGGAAGCCCCAATTCGCGGCGACGTTGGAGCCGAAGCACTTGCCGGCATGACAGGCCTTGCAGGCCGGCCGCGGGCGCACGTCGAGAATACGCACTTCCAGCACATCGCCCGGCTCTGCGCCTTCGATCGCCACCGGCCCGGTGAGCAGATGCACGCCGACGCCTTCGCCTGAGCCACGGATGAACGGACCTTCCGTCGGGCCAGAGCCACGGCGGACAACGGCCTTGTGCTCGCGGGTCCATTTGAACACGCTTTCGGCACCGGGATCGCCTTCGATCATGCGCTCGTAATCGTCATTGGCATGATGCGTCAGCGTTTCGATGGTAGCGCGGTCGCCCGACTTCAGCGTCAGCGACGGCGTGACCACCTTGCTGAAATAGCCCCAGTGAACGGTCTTCGGCGACACCGGAAGAAGATGATGTTTCATGCTGAGACCCTCGGTAGCAAATGGACGAACTTCACAGGCGTAACGATCACGAGATTTCCGCCTCCATGGCATTGAGGAAACGCTGCGCGACGGGATTGCGCGGATTGGTCAGGACTTCACTCGCTGGACCTTCCTCGATGATCGCGCCTCCGGCGAGCAGCACCACACGGTCAGCCACTTCGCTGGCAAAGCGCAGCTGATGCGTCGAGATAATCATGGTCAGACCGTCCTCGACGGCGAGCCTGCGGATCACTTCGAGCACTTCATTGACCAGTTCGGGGTCAAGCGCCGACGTCGGCTCGTCCAGCAACAGCACGCTCGGATTGGGCGCGATCGCGCGGGCGATGGCGACGCGCTGCTGTTGACCGCCGGACAGATGCCGCGGCAGCGCATCGGCGCGGTGGCTGAGGCCGACGCGCGCCAGGAGTTCATCGGCGCGGCGTTCGGCATCGGCGCGCGCGACGCCGTGCACCCAGCGCAGCGGACCGGCGATGTTTTCCCTGGCTGTGAGATGCCCGAACAGGTTGAACTGCTGGAAAACCATGCCGACGCCGACCTCGGCGCGGGCATTGGCGAGCAAACACGGCGACAGCGGCTTACCGTGCTCGTTGAAGCCGAGCTGGCGGCCGGCAACCTTGATGGCGCCGCCGTTCCACAGTTCGAGATTGTTGATACAGCGAAGCAGCGTGCTCTTGCCGGAGCCACTTGGTCCGAGCAGTGCGATCACTTCACCGATCCTGACCGTGATGTCGACGCCGTCGAGCACTACGTTCCTGTCGTAGCTCTTGCGGAGATCGGAGACCTCGACGGCGACATTGTTGCGCGCCAGCATCTCCGCGCGTTTGGCGCGGTCGGCGCGTTCCGGCCGCATCCGCGGCGGCGGTAATTCCGCAATGCCGCCGTCGGGCAGGATTTCCGGCGACATGTCGGCCTGCGGCGCCAGCGGATCTTCACTGCCAAGCAGGCGATACCACGGCATGAAGCGCATGTACTGGTTCTGCCTGGTCGTGCGATCGAGGTCGAACTTCCATTCCAGAAGCAGTTGGATGCCGGCGATCGCCGCTGTGAGCAGCAGATAGATCAGACCCGACGCGAAGAAGATCGAGAAAAAATCGAAGGTCGAGGATGCCAGTTGGGTCGAACGCAGCGTCAGTTCCTGCACCGCGATGACGGAGGCCAGCGACGAGTTCTTCAGCGCACTGACCGCTTCGTTGCCGAATGCGGGGATCATCGAGCGGATCGCCTGCGGCGCGATGATCCGGCGCATCAACACGCCGGGCGTCATGCCGAGCGCCTGGCCGGCCACCACCTGACCGCGGTCGACACCCAGTACGCCGGAGCGCAGCATCTCGGCGATGAACGGCGCCTCGTTGCAGGCCAGCGCCAGGCCGGCGGCGAGAATGGCGGGAAGCTTGATGCCGATCTGCGGCAGGGCGTTATAGGCAAACACCATCTGCAGGATCAGCGGCGTGCCGCGAAAGATCACGGCATAGACCCGGGCGAAGGATGCCAGCGGCTTGAACCTGCTGAGTTGCATCCACGCCAGGATCAGGCCGAGGACCAGCCCGCCGACAAGACCGAGGGCGGTGACCTGCAAGGTCGCCTGGATGCCCTCGATCATATACGGCATGCTGAGATAGTGGAGGAACAGCTCCATGGAGGCAGAAAGCCCTTACGTGAGAGTGACCCTTGCTTGCGGGCGGGCGTTACTTCACCGTCAGCAGGCCGGGCTCCATCAGGTTTTCCGGATCGAGTTTCCACTTCTTCAGCAGTGCGAGCTGATCACCGGACTTGTAGATCTCGGTGAGTGCGGCCTTCACCGCATCGCGGAACTTGGGCTTGTCTTTCGGCACGGCGATGCCGACCTGATAGGGGATCGTCACCGCGACCGCCTTCTCGAGTTTGTCCGGATAGGCCTTCACCGCATTGTCGACGGTGTTGACGTCGTTGATATAGGTGTCAGCGCGGCCGGCGAGAATCGCCTGAATGCAGTTGGCATTGTTGTCATAGAGCTGGATGGTCGGCTCCGCCTTGCCTTCCTTCTTGCATTCCGGCCCCAACGCCTGGATCAGCGGCACTTCGACATAGCCGGTGTTTTCCGCCGCAGCCGTGCCGCACAGCGAGGTGTTGATACCCGTGATCTTCTTGGGGTTACCCTTGGCGACCAGCACGCCGTCGAACACCTTGGAATAGGTGATGAAGTCGGCCGCCTTGGCGCGCTCTTCGGTGGCGTAGATGTCGGAAATCACGATGTCGGCCTGGCCCGATGCCAGCGTGGTCAGCAAGGCCGCGAAGGTCACAGCCTTGTAGGTCAGCTTGAAGCCAAGGCATTCGCCGATCTGCTCGCCGAGATCGATATCGAAACCGATATATTTGTTGGGATCCTTGGGGTCGATCGATTCATAGCCCGGTGTATGCGGATTAATGGCGTTGACGAGTGTCTTGCCTTTCCAGTCCGGATATTTCGCCTGCAACTCGGCGCAAGCCGCCGGCACGGCCGCCTGCGCGGACATCGGAACAAAGGTGCCGACCGCCAATAGCGCGCCCACTGCCGCCGCACGCCATCCGATCATCGCGCCCGTTTCAGGCCAAAGCCTGCGGATGTCAGCAAAATGCAACTTGACCATTCGATCGCTCCTTCGACGTTGTCATGGCCTGAACCATGTTCCTAACCTCGAAGAAGCCTACGGGCGGATGTCCGCAGAAAGCTTGTCCCGGGACGTACAATAATTTGGATCGTCCGCTCCCATGATTTGGGCAGAGCTGCCACATTAATGGGCGGCGGGGCTCTCAGCAGGCAGATCTTATTTGCTGCATGTCGGCTGCGCGCCAGAAGCGGACGTTGGTTGCCGCTACATCACAATGGTCGGGCTGAACTAGCGTCGAACATCCCTTCGCCAAGCACCCGGGCTAACTCCGACCAAGCCGGAAAACACCCGCGTAAAATGGCTTTGATTGGCGAAGCCCACAGAGACCGCAATCTCCGTGAGTGACAAATCACGGGCCGTCATCATCTGCTTCGCGGTATTGACGCGCCGATGAAGCAACCACTGATGCGGTGGCAGACCGGTCGTGACCTTGAATGCGCGCGCGAAATGACTGGGCGAATATCCGAATTCGGCCGCGATATCCGCCAGCGACAAGCGCCCGCCGACGGTCGCCTCGATTAGTTCGCAGGCGCGCCGCGTCTGCCAAGGCGCAAGGCTGCCGCGCGGCGGCTCCGTCCCCAACGGCATGTCGCCATAGGCTCGGGCGACATGCGCCGTCAGCGCCAACAGCATGTGATCGATGAAGAGCTGATTGATCTCTTCGGGGCGGCGCATGCTGTCCCGTAGCGTTGCGCTGATGTGGCGGACCACAGCATCGTCATGGCCGACACCGGGCTTGCAGGAGAGATTGCCAACACGCTTCGAGCGGCACTGCTCGGCGATGCCGTCCAGCGCGGAGCGTGGCAGGTAGAAGAAGATGGAGTGAAACGGCTTGTTGATCAGATAGCGAGGATCGCGCTTGAGGTCATATAGATAGGTTGCGCCAGCGCGAACATCCGCATTCGTCACATATTTACCACGCTCCCAGATCTCGCAATCGGGATAATCGCGCAGCTTCAGGCTGATGAGATACGCATCTTCCGGTTTCAGTGTGCCCGACAGACGCGCCACTGGCCGATCATCCCGCGTCTCGGTGGCAGCCATCTCGGCACCGCGCAAGATGCGCGTCACGACGAGTGGTGGAGAATCCCTGAGATGCAGAAATTGGCCGAGCCTTGGCCCATAGGCGCCTGAAGGATTCATCGAATGGCTCTCGTTTAGTCCGCGGCCGGCGATGTGGCTCGCGCATGTGCGTGAAGAGGTATTATCGGGCATTGGCGCCGATGCGTCTACCAACTGCGTCCCTCGATCGGGTTGCAAAAGACGGCAGCGCAAGTCCGCAGGAACGGACTAAGCATGCCGTTTTCAGGAAAGACTCCCGATTGGGATACCCCTAGAACACGCCTACTGACGCCTGGCCTAAATCACTCGGCACGACAGCAGAGGCGGTCGGAACGCTGAACGATCGGAACCCGTCATGATGACGACATCGCGTTGCTCGCCATGCTTGATCCGCGCCTGCCGGCTTGCGCTGAGATGAGCAAAGTGTCCGGTCAACCGGCTGATATTACGCACACATCCCCCTCACCGAGCGACGATGCGACAGGCGCCGAGCAACGCACGGCCACGATGGAAATGACGCGCGTGCTCAAGATGAAGCCCGTCCGCGTGGTCTCCGATGCATCCAGCGGGTCCATCGCGCATTGGCGGCACGATCCCGTGCATGACGTCGTCGGACCGATGACGGATCATGTCGTCATGACGTTCCCCGCGGGGTCGCAACGCTTCGAGCGACGCACCGGAAAATCCGTGGACAATGGAACGGCACGCCCCGGCGTCATCTCGATTATTTCCGCGGGCTCATCGTCGCGATGGGACATTCCCCAGCCGCTCAACGTCGTGCAGCTCTATCTCCCGCAGACAACGCTCGAGCGCGTTGCAAGCGAAGCCAATGTCGTAGGGCCTCGTGATCTGCTGGATCGCTCGGCGCATCCTGATCTGATCACATCGCGACTGCTAATGAGCGCGGCGGACTCGCTCGATGGCAGTGCAGCCCTTGACATGTTATTCCGGCACCAACTGACGGACCTGCTCGCAACACGATTGCTGTCAGCCCATGCCGGCGCGCCAGTCAAACTGCTGCCGGTGATCGGCGGCCTGTCTCCAGCGGCATTGCTGCGCTCCATCGAGCGCCTGCGCTCTGATAGCGATTCGGATGTCTCGCTCGCAGCGTTGGCATCGGATGTCGGGCTGTCGCGCTTTCACTTTTGCCGCGCGTTCAAAGAGAGCACCGGTCTTTCCCCGCATGCCTGGCTGCGCCAGCATCGGCTGGAGCAGGCGATGAACATGTTGCGCGACACCGACACCTCCGTCGTCTCGGTTGCTGCCGCGCTCGGCTATGCCTCGCAAACGGCCTTTGCAGCCGCATTCCGTAAGCTGACCGGAGAAACGCCGAGCGATTGGCGTCGCCGCGTGCGATAGCAGCAATCCCGCGACAGGTCGCATCAATCGCTCTGGGGCAGCGGCCGATCCCAACAGCTAAACCATCATCGTGTCCACAAACACACGGAGACAATGATGACCTGGACAAGCTTTGCGATCGCACCGCGAAGGAGACTCATCGCTACCGCTCTCATGTACGGCCTCACTCTGAGCGTTCGCATGACCTCGGCAGTGGGTGAGGAAGGGCGCGTCCCGGTGCAAACAGCGCAATGCGCTGCTTTCGCCTCGATCCCTTTCAACGAACCGCCGGCAAAGCCCGCTTTTCGAATGGCAGATATTCAAGGCCCTCCGCGCACCTACACGTGCCGCGCGGGATGCCAGCCGACCCTACCGACCTGATCAACGCACCCGCTTCAAAACCTTTACTTTACCTCATCGCGTCGTCGATCGCGCCTGCGCAGCGACGCGTCATCTCTCGACATTCATTCAGGAGTTCACACCATGAAACTCGTTATCATCGGCTCCGGCTTCGCCGGCATGTATGCTGCACTGTCCTCTGCACGCCTGCGCGATATCCAGGGCGTTTCGCCCGAACAAATGGACATCACCCTGCTCGCACCGGAGCCAACGCTGGTCGTCCGCCCACGTCTCTATGAGCCGAAGCCGGAAACGCTGACCGCGCCCCTGCTCGACATGCTCACGGCGATCGACGTCACTTATGTCAAAGGCAGCGCCGAGACCATCGATACCGATGGCCGCAAGGTAACCTACACCAATGCAGGCGGCAAACGTGAGACGCTGAGCTACGACCGCCTCGTCGTCGCAACCGGCAGCCGCCTGTTCCGGCCGAACATTCCAGGCCTGGCCGAATATGGTTATGACACCGATCAACTCGAAGGTGCGCTGAAACTCGATCGCCACATCAAAGCGCTTACAGTGGCACCGGCCTCCAGGGCACGCAACACGATCGTCGTTGCGGGCGGCGGCTTCACCGGCATAGAAGTGGCGACCGAGATGCCGGCGCGGCTGCGCGAACTGTTTGGCAGCGATGCCGGGACGCGCATCATCATCGTCGACCGTGGCGAGGTAATTGCGCCGGCGATGGGCGCTGAAGCCCGCCCCGTCATTGAAGAGGCATTGCGCAAGCTCGGCGTGGAAACCAAATTCGGCGCCGGCGTGGCGTCGCTGGATGCCACCAGCGTGACGCTTACCAATGGTGAGCGGATCGAAACATCCACCGTGATCTGGGCAGCCGGTATGCGGGCAGCACCACTGACTGCGCAAATTCCTGCCGAACGCGACAGTTTCGGTCGATTGCTTGTCGATCAGGATATGCGCGTCTCCGCCGTGCCGGGGGTCTTCGCCACCGGCGATGCGGCCCGCGCGGCGTGCGACGATATCGGCCATTACGCGCTGATGTCGTGCCAGCACGCGATCCGGATGGGTGCCTTTGCCGGCCACAATGCAGCGGCCGAACTGCTGGGCGCCACCACCAAGACCTATCACCAGAAGGCCTATGTCACCTGCCTCGATCTCGGTGAAGCCGGCGCGCTGTTCACACGCGGCTGGGATCCCAAGGTCGAACTGGTCGGCGACGTCGCCAAGAAAACCAAGCAGGAAATCAACACCTCCTGGATCTATCCGCCCCGCGCGGAACGCGCCGCTGCTCTCGCCTCGGCCGATCCGGAACGCGTGATCGATCTCTAAGCCACCCATTCGACGAAGGCCGCGCTCCGTCCTGGCTGCGCGGCCCGCTCGACCATGACGAGCTGGACATCTTCATCACCAAACAGGAGAGACACATGAGCGTTCAAATGACATCGCAATCGATTCAATCGAGCACCAACGAACTAGTCCCATCGCGCTACGCGGTGCAGATCGGCGACATTGAAGTGCTGGTGATCAGCGACGGCGTGCTGCCGCTGCCGAACCTGATGCTTGGACACAACGCCGATGCCGCAGCACGCGCGACCTGGATGCAGGATAGGTTTCTGCCGACGGACGCATCCGACTGGCCACTGAACGTGGTCGTGGTGCGCAGCGGCGACCAGACCATCCTGGTTGACGCCGGACTCGGCCTGGACCCCGACCTGCATTTGCCGCGCGCCGGTCAGTTGGTCCGGCGTCTGGCCGCAGCCGATATCGATCTCGGCTCTGTGAGCGACGTCGTGCTGACGCATATGCATATGGATCACGTCGGCGGACTGCTCGTCGAAGGGGTCAAAGAACAGTTGCGGCCGGACTTGCGGATCCATGTGGCCGCGGCGGAAGTGGCCTTCTGGGAGGCACCGGATTTCTCGCACACAAGAATGCCGGATGGATTTCCTGATGCGTTGCGCGCCACCGCCAAACGCTTCATGTCGGAATACCGCACCCATTTCCGGACATTTGAGAACGAGCACGAACTCGCCCCGGGGGTGATCGTCCGCCGCACCGGCGGCCACACCCCTGGACACAGCATCGTCCGCCTGACATCCGGCAGCGACGCTCTCACCTTCGCTGGCGATGCCGTATTCACGGTCGGGTTCGACGAACCCGACTGGCATAACGGTTTCGAACACGATCCCGAGGAAGCGGCGCGCGTGCGCACCCGGCTTCTTCAAGCGCTCGCCACAACTGGCGAACTGCTGGTGGCCACCCACCTACCATTCCCATCCACCGGGCACGTGGCCATAGACGGCGATGTGTTCCGCTGGGTGCCGATCTCTTGGGATTACTAAGAATTCTTAAGCGGTCTAAGTCATGGCGTGGTTCGGCAAGTTACAACGAACCGCGCCATATTCTGACTTAATGGCCAGCTCAACCCGGCGTAGGTCGCGCATGCCCGAGCGGCCAATCCCGTCATCTCTTGATGAGATGCAATCCCAACGTCCGCTAATGGGATGGACCGGCTGCTTCCCCCGCGCGGCAGTCGGCCTAGACTGCTGCGTTTCAACCGGAGAAGCAGCCCATGGATACGACCATTGCGCCCCTCGCCTCGATCGGCATCGATATTGGTAAG
>NZ_NPKQ01000018.1 GCF_008329525.1 Tardiphaga sp. P9-11
ACTACGAAATCTCCCGTTACGGTACTTTGAAGACATGGGCGGCGACGCTGGGCCACAAGGATGCGGTGAAGCTCATCGACCAGACGTTGAGCGAAGAAAAGAAGACCGACGACGCGCTTTCCAAGCTGGCGGTCACCGCCGTCAACGCTGAGGCAGCCTAAAGAGCTAACTACAAAAAAGGCCGCCCACCGAGGCGGCCTTCCTTTACCGAGTGTTTGAGTTCTTTTGACCGCCATCAGGACTGGCTTGTGGCTCGCCCTTCGCTTCTTCCTCGGCAAGTAGCCTTCGGTACCGGCGGATATTCTCGAAGTGTATGAACCGGTCCATGACGCGCGCCCCGCGCTATCGGCTGCACCGTCGCAGAGTGATCAGGCTGGTGGAATAACAGCGCCCAACGCCAAGGTTCCACCTGGGATCGGAACTCCGGCTCCTTGTCATCCGGCTCGCCGGGTATCGAAGCGATACTACTATAGCCTCTACTACGAGCTGACGCTGGCGCTCTGGAACGAACTACGTTTTTCCAAATTAGGACATCGACGCCACCAACAAAGCGATGGAGGGATCGTGGACGACGTCGATGGAGAAATGAGTGCATAGAACAACTAGATTCGCCATCCTGCGCGTTCTCAATAGCAATGTCGCTTTAGGAAAGGGCAAGTCCCTTCCGCAAGGAGTCTATGAGGGCACGATCCATATCGTTCATCTTAGCATTAAGGGACGCCGCGTTGAATATACGTCCAAGGTGTCAATTAATTTGTCTGCAGAGTTTCTAGCACAGATTTTAGGTGAACGACTTAACGGCCATCGATCGGGGGTGGCTGCCGATTTCACGACGAACTTTAGGAACGGCGATATTATCGAAATTTCATTCAATGATAGCGATCGGGGAAGCCGGCGATAGAGCAATCTACTCGCCTGACCGGCGCCGGAAGCGCGAACCTAGCGCATATTCTCAAACGTCCGCATCGCAGAGACCACCGCTTTGGTCAGATAGGGCTTCGAAATGAAAAGCGCATTGGCCGGAATCGTCATCGGCCTGGCCTTCCCGGTGGTGATAATGATGTGGACCGGCGGCCACCTGTCACGGACAGCGGCCGCGAGAGCGATCCCATCCATGGATCCCGGCATGTCTATATCCGTGAAAACCAGATGGATATCCTGACGAGCCTCCAGAACCGCTATCGCTTGATGGGCGTCTCCCACCTGCAGAACTTGAAAGCCCGCATCGGCCAGCTCTTCGCTAACTAGATCCCGAATAAGGGCGTCATCCTCAACAACCAGTACCGTCGGCATTTCGAAACCAATCCTCCAGCGCCAGCTTGTCACCCTCCTAAGTTAGCTGACGCACATTCGTTCCCAAGCATCACTTCGGGGCCTTGAGACTTGAGTCCCGCCACGCCTTCGAACGAGCATCCGCTTCGTAGTCACGATCTCTTTGTAAGTGAGCCTGCTTGTCGCTGCCCTCAGGGAGCTTGCCAGCCTTGTCAGACTGAATTTTTCCCAGTCGGCGGCTTTCGTCAGCCTCGGTCATTGGTTTCATGACACACCTCCGTTTTTCAGACCGGATAATGGACTTCCTTTCAGAGAGTTCCCGCGCAAGGAACACATAATCTGACGGCGCCCGGGAAGTTTACCGAGCCAAACAAGACCGGGTCATCGGGTCGCCCGCTTGGCCCGGCGCTCATGGATTCGATTGAGCGTCGGGCCGTTTCTTTACAGGGCTCCACTACCGGCCGTCCGAAGCACATTCAACGGGAATTGAACCTGTTTCAATTACTGTCGTGCGGCAGAGTGATCCGGCCATCTCGCTGGCGCGTAAAATCTTCAGCATCGACTCGGTAAAGGAAAATTACATTGAAAACCTATGGCATCGCCTATGTCGCGACGGGTCTGGTATTTCTCGCAATCGACGCAATCTGGCTGATGTTTGCGGCGCAGCGACTATATCGACCGCTGATGGGCGAGATGCTGCTTGATAGCTTCCGGCTGGTACCGGCGATGCTCTTCTATCTGATTTATGTTGCGGGCATCGTGGTGTTCGCCATTGCACCGGCCATTGCCAGCCAGCGTTTGACAACGGCCACGTTCTACGGCGCTTTCCTCGGGTTCGTTGCGTATGCGACCTACGATCTGACCAACCAGGCGACGTTGCGGAACTGGCCGCTCGCGGTGACGATCGCAGACCTATGCTGGGGAACGTTTCTGACGGCGTCTGCCGCGACCATCGGATTTCTGATAACGCGCACCTTCACACCTTCATCCTGACGAGCTTAAGGACGTCGGCCTAATATTGCCGATGGTCGAAAGAAGTCACGGCAATCAGCGCGCAGAGAAAGAGAAAAATCTCCACACGACAAGCGCGATCAAGTTGCAGGGCGCGACCATCGGATCATCGTGAGCGGCGTAAGCGAAAACTCGCCGCCAGATTTTCGGACTAAGATCACGAATGCCACGCGTTATGTCGGGCGCAGGAGGTAGTGGCTCACACCCCATTCTTCACCGCCGGCATGCCCGAAGAGCCCTGCCGTCGCCAGGTAGAACAGACGCCAGCGTTGACGCCAAAGCCCCGCATCCGGTCCATAGACCTTACTCAGAATGCGATCAATGTGCGGGCGGTTTGCGTCGAAGCGGGCCAGCCAGTCGATTGCCGTTTTCTGATAATGAAGGCCGTTCCAGCGCCAGTCTTGTTCAACGGCAAAGCAGTCCGGAAATTGCCGGATCAGGCCATGGCTCGGCATGATCCCGCCGGTGAAGAAATGCTGCCCGATCCAATCGGCCTCGTTGTTGTGGTCGAAGCGATAGGAACTGCGCCTGTGGCTGAAGACGTGAATGAACAGCCGCCCCTGCTGGGGTGCAAGCCATGTCTTGATGCGCGCAAGCAAACTCCGCCAGTTGGACATGTGTTCGAACATTTCGACCGACACGACCCGATCGTATATGCTGTCCGGCTCAAAAGCGTTCATGTCGGCAGTGACGACGCGGATATTTCCCAAACCGCGGGCGACGGCCTCCGCCTCGATGTGAAGCCGTTGCGGGGTTGAATTCGAAACCGCGGTGATATTGGTGCGAGGGAAACGCTCAGCCATGAACAGCGTCAGCGAGCCCCAGCCGCAGCCGAGTTCCAGGATCGACTGTCCGTCGGCGAGACCGGCATGCGCAACCGTTTCCTCAAGCGCCAAGCGCTCGGCATCGGCCAGCGTTTCGTGCCCCGTCGAATAGAGGCAACAGGAATATTTGCGACGTGGGCCGAGCGTAAGGGCAAAGAACTCGGGCGGCAATTCGTAGTGCTGTGCGTTGGCAGCGTTCGCATGTTCTGCGATCGGGTACTCTTCCATGGCGCGCGCAAAATTGCCTTCCTCGCGATCGCTTGCAGCGGCAAGTTTACTTCTTGTGCGCCCGACCAGAAACTCGATGCCCATTCGCGTCATCGGGTCGGGAAGCGGACGGCGCTCCGCCACGCGTATCGCCGAGGAGATCAGGCTCATCGAAGGTCTTCTTTGTTGCCGGCGGCGCCAGCGCCGCTCTGCGGGCCGGGCCAGAATGCGTTGACGCGGCGCTGGTATTCTCGGAAGGCCTTGCCGCGCGAGCGCAGCATGTGCCCTTCGAGAGGCGGAATGCCGGAGGCGTGGACGAGGAGCCAGTACATCAGCAATGGCCCGGCAAAAGCCAGCCACCCCGGCGGATAGACGCCTGTGAGATCGACCGCGATCACGGCATAAGCCAGCCATCCCAACCATTCAAAAAAATAGTTTGGGTGGCGTGACCTGCCCCAGAGCCCGACGTCGCAAACTTTTCCCTGGTTTCCGGGGTCTAGGCGAAAGGCGGAAAGCTGGCGATCCGCGATCGTTTCCCCGACAACGGCCGTAATCAGGATGGCAATTCCGAGCCAGTCTAGGACCCTCAGGCCAGGAGACGGATTTTGCGCCGCGATCGTTATAGAGAGGACGAGTACCAGCGCAGCCAACGCCTGGATTTGCAGGAACCAGAACAGGCGCGATCTGAAGGCGCTTCCCCACTGTTCGCGCAAGTGCCGGTAGCGAGGATCATCGCCGCCCCGCGCGGTGCGCGCCACGATGTGGATACCGAGACGCAGCGCCCACAAGAGCGCCAGCACTGCCACAAGTATCTGACGCGATGACATTTCCCCCCCGGCGAACGGAAGAAGAGCGGCCGCAGCGCCAAACAAGCCCGTGGCAAACGACCATATCGCGTCGATCCATCCTGACTGGCCGGTTCGAAGCGCGACCAACCATGCTCCCGCCATGGTCAGTGAAAGCAAAATCGCAAGCACAACGATTGCGATAGCCATTGTCATGCGATCCTGTCCCGTGCCGTCCAATCCGGCACAATATCGCGACGGCTTTCTCGCAAGGCCAATTTCACGACCTCATGAAACATCTTCATAGGCCGACCGAGGCTAGCCAAAGGAAGCTGATCGGCTGTGCCGCTGCCATTGTTCAGAATCCCACGATCGGACGTAGGAGACGCCCCAGAAATCCATGAAGGCGCGTATCTCCTTCCAAAGCAGCGAGACAGACGCAATCCGACTTCTCGCCGACAACGGGCCGGTGATTGACTTCATCGTCAGCTTCGTCGAGATCGCCGGGAAAATATTGACTGCGCTCGTCCGACAGCGATCCAGACAGAATCTGCATAAACTCCATGCCGGTGTGTCCATGGGCAGGCAGATAAAGCCCCGCTTTACCCTTGAGCATCATGACCTTGGCATGTGGACTTCCGGCAATTTTGACCTTGCTCCATTTGAAGCCGGGGCCAAGCCATCGCCAGGGACCAATTTCGCAGTGGCGCATTGCATGAGGGAGTTCGATACCCAGGTCCGGCTGTTTCCTCGGCCCGGGTTCTGTCACCAATGTGGATGGCATGCTCTCCAGCCGCTCCATGGTCCGTCCGAACAAATCCGCAGCAAGCGGAGCCAAGCGCATCTCGTCGATGATGGTGCCGCCCACAGCCTCGAACCGGGTTAAGCGCTCGCGGCAAACGGAACATCCTTCGAGGTGGACGCGGATGACCAGCGCCGGGCCGGCGCCCAATGCTCCGGTCGCAAGACGCAAAAGCGTTTCGTCGCTGGGGTGATGGTTGATCGTCATATATCGCGGTCCAACAGGGTTCGCAGCCGGTTCAATGCGAGCCGGACGCGGGATTTTACGGTGCCGAGCGGGATGCCCAGCTCTCGAGCGATCTCCGAATGCGGCGCTTCGGAGAAGAAAGAGAGTTTCACGATGGTTGCCTGTTCATTTGATAGGGTCGCCAACGCCTTCCGGACCTCTTCTTCACGCTCTGCCATGATCATAATATCTTCGCCCGACGGCGGCGTGTCGGGTTCGTCACTCAGATCCAAGAGATGATCGGCTGTCCGGGAGCGCGTGCGGCGCAGCCGGTCGATCCTCTGATTACGAGCAATCGTAAACACCCATGTCGACGCGCCCGCCCGGCTCGGATCGAAATAGGACGCCTTTCTCCATACCGCGATCATAACTTCCTGTGTCACTTCCTCGGCAACCGACTCCGCGAGGCCGGTCCGAATAAGGAAGCCTTTCACACGCGGCGCGAAATAGGCGAAGAGCTGCGCGAACGCCTTGCGATCCTGCGCCCGCGCAACGGCATCTAGCAGGCGGATGAGCTCTACAGGAGAGGGCAGCACCTCTTTTTGAATGCCCTCGTTCAAAACAATGAGCCTCGCCGCCGGACGGACCTGCCGCGTGCGTCTGATGTCGAGATGTAATCTTGCAGCATCCATTTGCCCTTCATACGCGCCCTCCCCCCAATCGGATCACGCCTCGAGTGATCTAATACGCGCTGAGTTCCGTAAATATTGAGCTTGGCGCGTGGAGGGAAGTCCTTTGACCGGAAAGATTGCTGCGAGTGATGATAGAATGACCAACTTTAACCCCGCGGCGGCACATAGCGGAAGCCTCGACATCGCGGTTGTAGGGAGCGGTATTTCCGGCCTGTCCGCAGCGTGGCTGCTTTCAAAACGACATCGGGTTGTCCTTTACGAAGCGGATAGCCGCCTGGGTGGGCACAGCCACACGGTCGATGCCGCGGGCGCCGCGATCGATACTGGCTTTATCGTCTTTAACGAATCCACCTATCCAAACCTGACAGCACTCTTTGAGCACATCGGCGTCGCCACGAAGCGATCCGACATGTCATTTGCCGTCTCGCTCGACGATGGCAGGCTTGAATATTCCGGGACCGGCCTTCTGGGCCTGTTCGCGCAGGGTCGCAACGCGATCAGCCCACGCTTCTGGCGGATGCTGCGCGACCTTGTGCGCTTCTATCGCGAGGCGCCACGCAATGTGGCGGCCTTGGGCTTGATGACGCTCGATGAGTATCTCGACGCCGCCGGCTACGGAGAAGGATTCCGCAACGATCATCTCTATCCGATGGCGGCCGCCATTTGGTCCACGCCTGCCGCAAAGATCGGCGCCTATCCAGCGGCTTCATTCATAAAATTCTGCGAAACCCACGGCCTCCTGAAGCTGTCGAGCCGCCCCACCTGGCGCACCGTGTGCGGCGGCAGCCGCTCCTATGTGCGAGTGCTTGCTGGCGGCATAGCCGAAGTGGTGTCTAACTATCCGATCAGTACGATCGTTCGCAGCACGAACGGTTCCGAAGTCGTCGGATATGATGGTGATCGTCGCCGTTTCGATCAGGTGGTGATTGCCACCCACGCGGATCAGGCGCTTCAAATGCTTGCTGATCCGAGCAGTGAGGAACGACGACTGCTCGGCGCGTTCGACTATATCGACAACGATGCAGTCCTTCATTCGGACCCTCGCTTGATGCCGCGCCGCCACCGGGTCTGGTCGAGCTGGAACTACATGGCCAGGGACGATGATGACGGTCGCAAGCTGGCCGTGACGTATTGGATGAACCGTCTTCAGGAAATCAAAAGTGAGCGACCGCTTTTCGTCACGCTCAATCCCCACCGGGAGATCGCACCCAACGCTGTTCTCAGGGAAATGCGCTACAGCCATCCCCGTTTCGATGCGCAGGCGATGCAGGCGCAGAGAGAGCTTTGGTCGTTGCAGGGCAAGCGCAATACATGGTTTTGCGGCGCCTATTTCGGCGCCGGCTTCCACGAGGATGGATTACAGGCCGGTCTTGCCGTCGCTGAAGCCCTCGGAGACCTGCGGCGACCCTGGACGGTCGCTGACGAATCCGGCCGCATCCATGTTCATGAGGTCGTGCTCGCCACGCCTGAAACGGAGGCTGCCTGATGTCCGGCTTTCATTCAGCCCTCTACGCCGGCTCGGTGATGCATCACCGATTGCGGCCAAGAGAGCATCGGCTGCGCTACAGCATTTTCTACATGCTTCTCGATCTTGATGAAGTCGATATGCTGGCAGGCAGGCTGCACCTCTTCTCGCACAATCGCTTCAACGTCTTCAGCTTCCATGATCGGGATTACGGCGAGGGAGAGACCACGTCGCCGCGCGCCAGGATCGAACGGCATTTGCGAGAGGCCGGCATCGAAGCCGGCGGCCCGCTCCGGATTCTCACCATGCCGCGGATCCTGGGATACGCCTTCAATCCGCTCAGCATCTATTTCTGCCACCGACGGGACAACTCGATTTCGGCGATCTTCTACGAGGTCAGCAATACGTTCGGTGAGCGTCACAATTATCTCATTCCCGTTGCTCGCAACACGAAATTGCCAATCCGTCAGAAAAGCCAGAAGTCGTTTTACGTCTCACCCTTCATGAGCACCGACATGGTCTATTCGTTTTCTGTCGTGCCTCCGGGGAAAAATCTGGCGGTTTCGGTCATCGGTCACGATACACAAGGGCCGCTGATCATCGCCAAGCTCGCCGCCACCCGCCAGGATCTGACCGACGCCACGCTGGCGCGCGCCTTCTGCACTTACCCCCTGCTGACCTTGAAAGTGATCGCAGGCATCCACTGGGAAGCGTTGCTGATCTGGCTCAAGGGCATTCGCAGGCATCATCGTCCCTCTCCACCCGATCAACCGATAACACTAGGCCGCGATCTCGAAGCCGCAACTCGTTTGACGCAAGACACGACAAATGTCCTCCGATAATCAAATCAGCGGAGTGCGGCACCTCACCCGCCGAAAGCAAGGTTTGCTCGGCACCTTCCACCGGCTAATCAGTAAACTCCCAATTATCCGCCTTCGTAGTCACTCTTATCAGGACAACGGGGCCGCTAAACGTCCGTCACCCAATTACGGGTAATGGAGACCACTAATGAACGCGCTGGAGTACAAAACCCGGCACAGTAACGATCCATTTTCAGGAGCAGATTAGAACGCCGACGTCCGCTCTGCGCCAATAGCGGTCGCTCAGTCGCGGATCGTGTCTGCCCCTCGGATCGCGTTGATAAGCGCTTCCGGCTCTGCCGGGATTTGATCGCCACGCCAGGCGACATGCTGGTCGGGGCGCGCGAGTATGAGCTTGTGCCGATAAACGTCAGGTGCTGATACAGGGATAATATCGAGCAGGTCGATCGGAACGCCCTTTATGCGCGCGGCTCTCATCAAAGCCGTCACATCTACGGTAGGATCAAAGCGCAGCAAATTGTAGCCGTGACTGAACGCATCATACAGCGATCGCCCGTCCGCAAGCGTGAAATGCGGCACGCGCGCGCCGGGCGCTGTTGAAGCGGTGAATTCGCCCATCGAATAAGGAGGAGCGACCTCGCCGTCATAGACGATCAGCGGAGATCGTTCGTAGTAATAGCCGAAGTTTAGTCCTGCGCAGCAATATTGCTGGACGTTGAGATCGTAGGTCGATTTAGCGATCGAAGCGCGATAGGCGTCGGCCGACGGCCCTTCCGCGTCGATCTGGGACGAGACCGCTCCACGCGCTTTCGTCATGGCATGGGCGTGGTTCATCGCGAAATGCGACACCTGTTCAGTGATCGGCAGCCGTTCGGCCTCGTAGGCTGCAAGAATGCCATCGGCGCCCCAACCGGCAATGCGGGCGGCCAATAGCCAGGCCAGGTTTGCGGCATCTGCAATACCGGCGTTCATGCCGTAGCCCGCATAGGGAACCCAAAGATGGCTGGCGTCGCCGCAGATGAAGACGCGATCGCGCCGCATCCGGTCGACGATCAGACGACGACCTATCCAGTCTTCCTTGCTCAGGAGATCGTAGGCGAACGAGCCATCGACGCCGAGTACAGTGCGTATCGCCTGATCGCGATCGACCGCTTCGAAGTCCGTCACTCCGGGCTTGAGATAGACATGGACCAGCCAGGTCTCTCGCCCGTCGATCGCGTAAACATTGCCCGACTGTTGCGGATTGAGGGAAAACGACGCCCAGGCGGGAACACCGCCCTTCTTGCGCAGCATAGGCAACAGGCTTGGCGCACGGATATAGCTCGACTGAACATGCTGCAGGGCGACGTCGCCGCTCAACGTCGCCCCGATGGCCTTGCGAACGCCGGAACGGCCGCCGTCGCAACCGACCAGATAGGCGCATGTGATCTCGACCGCCGTTCCTTGCGCGTCCGTTGCGCGCGCCACGACGCCGTGTTCGGATTGAGTGAAGTCCGTAAGCGTGGTCGCCGACAGGATACGAACCCCCGGCATCGCTTCGAGATGCGCGAACAGCACCGGCTCCAGATAGATCTGGTTGATCCGGTGCGGCGGCTCGGGCGTCGGCCAGTCGGTGTCGGGGCCTCCCGCGGCAGTATAGCGGTCCGCGCGGCAGGGAATCGGAATGCGCGTGATCTCGCGCCCGAGAAATGCAGTACGGTACGCGACGTCGTTTGGATAATCCGCGGGCAGCCCGGCGTCGCGCACCTTTCCGGCCACGCCAAGCCTGCGGAAGATTTCCATCGATCGGGCCGATACGTGGTTTGATTTGACGTTCGGCGGCTCACCGCGCGGGCGTGCCTCGAGGACGATCACCTCTACGCCGCGCCAGGCCAGATCCATCGCGAGCGCGAGGCCGACCGGCCCAGCGCCAACCACCACCACGTCAGCGTTCAGACGAACCGTATCAGCGCTCACCGCCATCCCCTCTGCCGGAAATACTCACTGCGTGAGCCGAATGTTTCCGGCGCGAGCAACCGCGACCCAGCGCTCGATATCGGATGCGATGATCCGCGAAAACTCATCCGATGTGTTGCCGACGGAGTCGATACTGAGGGTCTTGAGGCGCGCGATGACATCAGGCATCCGCGCAATCCGCACGAACTCGTCTTCCAGCTTCTTCACGATGGCGGGTGGCGTTGCCTTCGGCGCAAAGACCCCGCTCCACAGCACGGCCTCGAAGTCCGCACCGGCTTCCTTCATTGTCGGCACGTCGGGCAGTTCCGCCATCCTCTTGGGCGCGGCGACCGCGAGTGCGCGGGCCTGACCACCCGTGATCTGACCCATCACCGGCCCGGCGTCGGCGATTGTCGCCGTGACATCGCCGGCGATCACGGCCGTGACGCTATCATTGGCGCCTTTGTAGGGGATCATCTGCATGGGCGCGCCCGTCCTCTGCTTGAACAGTTCGGTCGCAAGCTGGAAGGCAGCGGAAGCCGACGAATAGTTCGACTTGCCCGGATTGGCCTTCGCATAAGCGACGAGATCGGCGACCGAGGTGAACGGCGAAGACGCCTTCACGATCAGCATCAGCGGAAACGAGCCCAGTTCGGAGATCGGAACGAAGTCGCGAAGCGTGTCGTAGTTGAGCTTCTCATAGACCGCGGGGTTGATCACCATCGCGCCGCTCGCGCCGATCAGCAATGTATAACCATCGGGTGCGGACCGCGCGACGAATTCGGTCGCGACGACGGCACCGGCGCCCGGCTTGTTTTCGACGATAACAGGTTGACCAAGGCTCTCTGATAGTTTCTGCCCGATCACGCGCGCGATGATGTCGTTCCCGCCGCCGGCGGTGAAGCCGACGACGAGGCGGATCGGGCGGTTCGGATATGTGCTCGCCTCATCCGAGGCTCTGGCCGCCGTGACATGCAGCGCGAGACCGAGGCAGAACAATGCGGCGAGACGTCCGGCTCTCATAGTATCCTCCCGAATGTTGACGATGATGTGCGGCTCTGACGGCCGCTTGCCCCTTACAGCGGGGTAATTTCGACATGCAAGACGGCTGCGCGGCCACCATCCACGACGGCGAGACAACGATCGATTGCAGCAGCAAGCGCCTCCGGGTCCCGCACATGCTCGCCGTGTGCGCCGAACGCTCGCCCGACTTCGGAAAAGCTTCGCCGCTCGTCCTGCCTTCCAGAGCGCAACTGCGACTGGAAAGCGTTGCTCGCGGCTGCTGAACCCTTGGGATAGACGCGCTGAACCGACGATTTGACGGCCTGCCAGCCGCCATTGTCGAGCACCACGGTGAGAATCGGGATCCCGTATTGCTGCGCGACGGCATAGACGGAATCCGGCGACGAGAAATGAAAGCCGCCATCACCGATGATCTGGACGATGCGACGTTGAGGCTGGGCGAGCTTGAGCCCGAGCGCCATGCCTCCCGAAAAGCCAAGGCCGCCGCCGGCGAGACCGACATAGGTTTGCGGTTCTGTGCGGACGATCTGTTCCTGCACGATCGGCCCATTGCGGATCGCCTCGTTGATGACGACATCCTGCGATGAAAGCCTGTCGTTCAGCGTCGCAAGAACGTAAGCCGTGCCGAGGCCGCCGATCGTCCCTTGCGTAGCTGCCGCGGCCTTGCGTTTATTGTCGCGGACGCGGCGGGCCTCGTCCCAGCTCGCGATGCGTTTCGCGACCGATGTGCGATAGGCGTCGTCCGCAAGCGACTGCACGCGCTCGAGCACCTGGCGGAGTACCTTTGCGCAATCGGCTTGAATGCGCAGATCGGTCGGGAATCCCCACATCGGGAAATCCGCCTTGAGCGGATCGACGTCGATCTGAATCCAGTCGATCTTAGCGAAGTGCCTGGCATATTGCGGCACGAATGGCACGTCGGTATCGAGCAAAAACCCGAGATCGGCCTCATCGAGAAGCGGCTGCGGATCGAAGCCGGCGAAGCATGGCGAGGCCTGCGAAATATTGAAGTCGATCGAGTTGAATTCGACCACGCGAATTCCGCAGGCGAGCGCGAGCGCTTCGAGCGCTTCGACGGCCTCCGGATTGCGGCCGAGATAGGCCGTGATCGCGATCGGATTGCTGGCCGCCATCAGCTTGCGCGCGATGGCATCGACACGTTCCGGATCGATGCCGCCGAGCGCGACGCTGCCGTAGCGCGCGGGCGCGTATTGCGGCATCTGATCGGCATCCCACTCCTCCGCCAGCGTTTCCCGCGGCAGCATCATGTAGACCGGTCCGGGCGGCGCGCTCTGCATGAAAGCACTGGCGCGCGCCAGCGCTTCCTTCACGACGACGCCCGACGGCAATGAATATTCCCATTTGACATAAGGCCGGACAATGCTGGCGATGTCGAACGGGTCCTGCACGAAGTGCACATAGGTGTCGCGCGATCCCGGCAACTCGCCATGCAGCGTGAACGGTGCGCGGCCGGCGAACAGCATCAGCGGAAGCCGATAGCGGAACAGATTCTGGACCGACATGCAGGCATTGGCCGTGCCGGCGTCGACATGCACGAAGACGGCTTGGCCCCGTCCGGTCGCGAGCGCGTAGCCGCCCGCCATGTGGACCGCCACAATCTCATGCGGGCAAAGAATGACTTCGGGGTGCTTGCGCCCTTCGGCGTCCCAACGTGCGATTTCTTCGATCAGCGAGACATGGTCGGTGCCGAGATTGGCGAAGATATACTCGACGCCGAGATCGACGAGCCCTTCAAGGAAATAGTGCGCAGCGCTGTGACGGCTCATGCCTTGGAACTCCCTTTGTTATTTCGCACCGTTTTCCGGCGTCGTCATCTTGATCGTGGTCGCGCTAAATCATCCGGTGTTGCCGATCGCCCGGCGCAGCACCTGGTGAGCATCGGTCGGCGCATCCTTGGCGTCGAATGCGACGAACTGGTCGGGCCGCACCAGGATCAGGTTTGCGCCGTAGTGCTTCTGCGCTGCTTCGGTTTTTTCCGTCACGACCTTCAACGGCACACGGAGGGCATCAGCCGCCGACTGGAATTCCACCACGGTTTCAGGCGTCGCGCCGAGATCAATCAGGGTGAAGTCCGCGCCCAGTTCGTCATAGACGTCCCGGCCGGAAATCATTCGATAC
Source organism: Tardiphaga sp. P9-11 (assembly GCF_008329525.1). Lineage (GTDB taxonomy): Bacteria > Pseudomonadota > Alphaproteobacteria > Rhizobiales > Xanthobacteraceae > Tardiphaga. The sequence continues at coordinate 13,142 of NZ_NPKQ01000018.1, forward strand.
GGCGCCAGATGGTGCCCGGCGCGCGCCGTGAATTCATGTCCACCGATGGCGCTCGGCGCGCGGCCGTTCGCACCCGTCATGATCGACGACCCCTCATAATTCGGCTCGAACGAATGCACCTCCGAGCGGGCGCCCGACGCGCGCGCCTGCCACTCGGATTCGAAGGCCGCCTTGTCGATCGCCGGATCATATCCGGCAAGGAAATCGCGATCGCTCTCGATCGCCTTCTCGATGAAGTCGCGCGCGGTCGAGACGAAGACGGGGCGTCTCTCCTCGTCATAGGTGTCGAGCAGCTTCGGGCCAGCCCAGCCCTGCAAGACAGCGGTCAGTTTCCACCCGAGATTGACGGCGTCTTCGAGGCCGGTGTTGATACCGTATCCGCCATACGGCGGATGGCTGTGAGCGGCATCGCCTGCCACGAATACGCGGCCGCTGCGATAGCGATCAGCGGTCGCGACGCGCAACTCCCAGAAGCCGACGTGTTCAAACTCCACGTCAAAATCCGCCCCGACTGCCTCGCGTAGCAGCGCGCGAAAATCGAAATTATCTTTGGTGGTGCCCATCGGCACCGGTGCGTGGAAAAACCAGGTTGTGCCGAGATCGACCCGGCCGAAGAAGCGCCAATAGCCTTTCAGGTCCGGATGCAGGACATTGTAGAAGGACTTGTTCGGATAGCGTTCGAGCAGCTTGTGGAGTTGCTCCGAACGGAACACCAACAGCACCATCAGCCGATCGTGATCCGATTTGGTCTGGGTGATGCCGCAGACATCGCGGACCAGAGACCGGCTGCCGTCGCAGCCGACCGCATATGCCGCGCGCAGCCGGCGCGTCTCGCCGCTACCGCGCCCGCGCAGCGAGACTTCGACACCGCCGTCGTCCTGCGCCACCGACTCGGCGCTCCAGCCATACAGCGTCTCGACCGAGGGAAGCTCGCTGACCCTTTGTCGTAATACGGCCTCGGTCGCATATTGCGGCAGGCGCTCATTATCCATGAAGTAGAAAGGACGCACCAATTCTCGCTGCAGCCAATCGTAGCGGTAGTCGCTCAGGAGCGTGCCATACGCGGTCATGCCGCCGATACCGTATTCGCGGGGGATCGTACGCGCCGCCCGCAACGCTGGTTCAGCGCCCCAGAAGTGAAAGTGCTCAAGCGTGCGCTGGGTCAGGTTCTGCCCTTTTGGGACCTGCTGCGGACTCTCGTATTTTTCGATAAGGACGCATCGAACGCCGCGCTGGCCGAGATCGATAGCGAGTCCAAGGCCGACCGGCCCGCCCCCGACAATGATCACCTGCGGTGAGGACAAAGTCTCGACCGTCATTCCTCGCCTGCCCGCTTCTTGAACTCGTTGGCATGAAGGAAACGGCAGCGCCCTATCGAAGTCAAGTAAAAATCTTATAATATGAGATTTCTATGAATTATCAGAATCGGCGCGGACCACCGATATTTCATTTGCGACCGCTTTGACGTCGGCCGCGATCCGGTCGATGCCGGCGCCGTCCACCTGCGCGCCTGTGATCGTCACGCAGACGCTGGCGATTGGCACGCCACGGTCGTCGAGGACCGGCGCCGCAATGCCGACCGCGCCCGCGGTGACTTCGCCGAACGCGACCGCGTATCCCGCCTTGCGTACACGCTTCATGCTCTGCCGGACCTCTTCAACACTCATCCCGAGGCCGACGGAACGGAGGTCGTCGAGATTTTGCTCGATCAGGGGCATCAGGCGCGCGCGCGGCAGATACGCCATGATCGAACGCGCGATTGCTCCGCGACCGAGCGGCATCGGACGACCGCGCGGATAGGAGCTGACGAGATTCCTTGCGGATGTTTCGGACACCACGCAGAGGATCTTGTTTCCGTACCAGCGCAGGATCATCGCATTACAGGAGTAGCGCGCTGTCAGCGCCTTCAGATGCGGCTGGCCTGACAGCACCAGCGTATCGGATCGTCGGGCGAGATAATCCATCTCGACGACTTTCGGCCCGAGCGTCACGCTGGCATTGCGCGACGACATCAGAAGTCCGGCGTCCTTGAGGATCTTGAGATATCGATAGAGCGTAGGGCGACTATATCCGAGATGCGCCATCAGATCTTCGGACGTCCACTCCAGCCGCTCCTCCGAGAAGACCTCGAGAACGGCGAGCACGCGCTCGAGACTGTTGCTTGGTTTCATGTCGCTCGACGCATGATCTGTCGTCACTCCAATTCGCCGCATGCAGGGGCGCTCACGGCAGATACTTTTCCCGTAGGGACATAATCAACCTTGAACTGGGTCGTCGGATCGGCAAATAATGCACACAATCTCATAATAAGAGATTTTCAATTTTTGGCCAGCCGGGTTACCGGCGGTCACCCACAGCGAGGAAACGTATGTCCGCGAGACATTCACGCCGTACGGTGCTCGGACTCATGGCTCTGGCTCCTCTTTCGGCCAAGTCCGGCTTTGCCCAAGGAACATCGCAACAGCCCATCCGGCTTAACGTGCCGTTTTCGCCAGGCACGGGGCCAGATCTGCTCGCGCGCTTGCTGAGTGAAGAACTGCGCCAGCGCTGGAATCAGCCGGTGATCGTCGAGAACAAGGCGGGTGCGAGCGGCAACATCGGCACCGACGCCGCGGCCCGCGCCGCTCCGGATGGCCAGTCACTGCTGGTGACGGTCAATACATTCGTGATGAATGCGAGCCTCTATCGCGCACTGCCCTACGATCCGGAAAAGAGCTTCGAGCCGATCGTAGAGATCGCGACGGGCGCCCTCGCGCTGGTCGTGCATCCTTCGCTCAACGTCGCCACGCTTCAAGAGCTGATCGCCCGTGCCCGCAGCAAACCAAACGAGATCAACTACGCTTCGCCGGGCCGGGGCACGCCGCAACATCTGGCGATGGAGCTTTTCAAGCTGACGGCGCAGGTCAAGCTGATGCACATTCCCTATCCAGGCTCGGCCGGGGCCGTGAAGGATCTAGCAGGCGGACATGTGTCAGCCATGTTCCTGCCGATCCATACCGCGCTTCCTCTCGCAGAGGCCGGACAAATCCGCATCCTCGCCGTCGGGAGCAAGACGCGTGCGCCCCAGGCTCCGAACGTCCCGACCCTGGCGGAAGCCGGCGTGACCGACTTCGACGTCGATCTATGGTACGGGGTCCTCGCCCCCGCGGGCACGCCGAAAGCGATCATTGACCGCTACAATTCCGAGTTCAACGCGATACTGAACCAGCCAAGCGTCCGGGCTCTTCTCGACAAGCAGGGCTTGATGGCCCGGGGCGGCCCGCCCGATCAGCTGGCGGCGCTCATCGCCAAGGATCGCGTGCGTTGGGCCAAAGTCGTCAAGGATGCCGAGATCACCTCGGAATAGTCCGAGCCGACCGGCCGTTTCACGAAGGCCCTCCTCCAACGTACCTCGACGACCACAGGCAGTTCACGCCCGCAGGAAACTCGATCATGACGCCTCGAATTCTGATTGCAGGAGCCGGCATCGCGGGGCTCTGCACGGCGATCGCGCTGATGCAACGCGGCTTTCACGTCACGATCTGTGAACAAGCCGAAACGCTGCGCGAGACCGGCGCTGGCGTGCAGATCAGTCCGAACGGCACGCGCGTACTCGCATCCCTCGGGGTGCTCGACGCGCTGCGAGGCCTGGCGGTCGAGCCGACAGCCAAAACGATCCGCCTGTGGAACAGCGGCGAGACTTGGTCGCTCTTCGACCTCGGCACGATGTCTGTCGCCGAATATGGCTTTCCCTATCTGATGGTCCATCGCGGCGACCTTCACACAACGCTGGCGAGAGCCGTATTGCAGCTCGATCCGGACGCCATCCGTCAGGGCGCAGGCGTCGTCGGTGTCGACAACCGCGCCGATGGCGTGACGGTGTCGCTGTCGAGCGGCGAACGCGTCAGCGGCGATATCCTGATTGGAGCCGACGGCATCCATTCAGGCGTACGGTCAGCCGTATTCGGAGCTGGACCGGCGCATTTCACCGGCTGCATGGCCTGGCGCGGCGTCATTCCGTCGTCGCGTCTGCCGACCAATATCCGGCGCGATGTCGGGACGAATTGGGTCGGCCCCGGCCGTCACGTCGTGACCTATCCACTCAGACGAGGCGAACTCTTCAATTTCGTCGGCGTCGTCGAGCGCTCGGGATGGGAGACCGAATCCTGGATGGCCAAGGGTACGCGAGATGAATGCGCTGCCGATTTCGCGGGATGGCATCCCGACGTCCATGTGCTCATCGACAATATCGACGTGCATTACCGATGGGCCTTGATGAGCCGCCCGCCGATGGAGCGATGGTCAGCCGGACGCGTGGTCCTGGTCGGCGATGCCTGCCACCCGATGCTGCCCTTCATGGCGCAGGGGGCTGTTATGGCCATCGAGGACTCGATCACGCTGGCCCGGGCTCTCACAGCGAGCCGCGATGATCACGTGACGGCATTCGCCAACTACGAAGCGAAACGTGTCGCGCGCGCCAACCGCTGCGTTGTTGCGGCAGAGCGCAACCGCGAGATCTTCCACAATGAACGTTTGATGGACGCTGAAGACGCAAACCAATATGTGTCAGCACAATGGAATGAGGCAAAGGTCCGCGAGCGGTACAACTGGCTTTTCGCATTCGACGCAGTTGGTAAAGGCTAACGGCCGTCTTTGTGCATGACGAACGGTTGCCCTAAAAAAACTCCGAGCTAATCCTTGCGGTTTGTCTTCGGCCGAGTCCGCTTTGCGCCGGAAGCGGTCACACGCTTTGCGGCGGACTTCACGATCGGAGTCGCGGACCCCGTAACTCATCCCTGTCGGACGCTATCCCAGCGCCATTGTCGTAACGAAAGTTATAGTTCGCCGGAGCAGGATTCGGCTGAAAAAGCCGCAGGCCCAGATCCACGCGCCAATCAGTCTGCTGACTTGGATTTTCCAGGTGTTGCTGCAACCATCTGTCGTAAAGGAAAAGGCGAGGCGATGCGCTTCTCGCTCGGTCAGGCTCTTTTGACCCGATCTGAGATTAGCCCATTCAGCCTCGATCTCGGCCAGCGCTTCGGCACGCTTACGTTTCGCCTCAAGGGGATCGCGGCCTGGAGGCCTCGCTTCTCTTCTCGCCTGCCGACAAGTGCACGAAGATCTTCTGGCACACCGTTTCGGAGCCAATAGGCACCACTGCTCGGAAGTTTCCAGGGACGACTCATTGCAAGGGGCATTTGTACCAGCCTTTTGTACCAAGGCGGCAGCAACAAGTCATTGAATTTGCTGATTTGTTATAAGCAACAAGGGCTTAGAATACCTGATGGTGCCCAGGGGCGGGTTGTCCCAAACCACTAGCAATGACAGTGAAAACAATAACTTACGAGTACCGCATTTGAGCTCTGTGTATCACCCACATGTAGCATTGTCGACCGGTCGAATGCTGTCATCTGGATCTTGATCACATGCCTGGAAGAGCTACGCCGATATTCTGGCTGCTCCTACGGCCCATCCCAAACGCTCGGCCAGGCCATCAGTCATCCGCTGCAGATGATGATGGGAAGAGCTATAAGCGCAAGGAACCAGAGCGCGTATAGCCAGCCCCATACGGGCCCCGCGCTTCTAGCTAGTCAGGCTTTGGAGAGCACGCGGCGAATTTGTCGATGGGCATCGACACAAGCGTCTTTCGCAAGAATCGACGCAGGAGTGGGCAACGGTTGCGATTCCCGACCCACGGCAGATGCGCGGTTGATGGATGTGCCGCACGTTAGCCCCGTCGCCGAAGCGGCGCGTAAAGGCCCACCGGGCGACCCGGGCCTGCCTTGTCATAAGGCGCGCTTATCCAAATACTGACCGACGGCGTGGCTCCGGGTTTCGAAGCCCCCTCGTTAGCAGCTTCGCCTCGCAGGCGAAGCTGTGCCCTTCGGTCACAGAAACCTCCCTCAGGCGTCCACCAAGTTTCGACGGACCGGCGGACAAAAAGGTCCGCCGATATCCTGCCAGTTGCTTCCAGCCTGCGCTGGCTCCCCACTTCAATGTCCGGATTGCGCCGCCACAAGCTGACGCGTTTGCTCATTTTTGGAGTACATAATCCAGAAGGGTCGTGATCTGCTGTTAGGAACTCAAGTGCTCCGTCAAGAACCTGGCCTGAATATCGAGTGCTTCGGTCGTTTCCAGCAGCTCTGGGTACTTGGTCCAATGGACATGCGGCATCGCATCGAACACAACCAGTCTTGCATCAACGTCGGCGCACAATAGCGCCCGGTGGAAATTGCAGGTTCCGCTGAGGAAGAAATCGCGGGTCCCTGACATGCATAGTGTCGGCGGAAACCCGTCGAGGTTGGCATGGATCGGCGACAGTACCGGGTCACTCAGATGTGCGTCAGCGAGATAGCCCCTGGCCTGTTCCAGCACCGCCGTTACACGCGGCGCCAGTCCGATCACGCCGAACAAGGCTTCCGTATCGCCAGTCCTGTTGAAATCCGCAGTGCCTGAGAAGAAGCCAATTGCGGCGGGCAGCGGCAACGCGAGCTGACGCGCACGGACGACGGCCTGCGCCGCCAAAACGGCGCCTGCAGATGATCCGTAGATTGCGATATCCTTTGCGGCTCGGGTCTCGAGTAGCGCACGATAGACCGCAACCGTGTCATCGACGGCGGCAGGATAGGAATGTTCTGGGGCCAGACGGTAGTCGACAGCGAGCACCGGCAGTCCGGTGCGCGCTGCGATCGGGACAGCCTCGGCGATCGAGCGGGCACCAAGCTTGAATGCGCCGCCATGCAGATTGACCAGCAACTGCCCGTGTGTCCCTGGTGCAGGGTCCCGCGGCGTTACCAGTCGTCCCGGCACGCCGCCGACCGTCACGGACTCGACCGAGACCGCATACATCTCGAGCAACTGCACCTCGAGGATCGCCTGCGCCTCATCATAGAATTTGCGCTCGATCTCGATCGGTGCGGTCAAACCATTGGTCGGATCGGGCAAGCTGTTGCGCAGCCTTATCATATTGGCGGCGGCTGCGCTGATGCTGGTGGGGAGTGGGACGTGCAAATCGACGATATGCGTCGTGCCATCGGGCAGGAAAGTAACGCTGGGTCCTCTGGAAGAACGTGGCGCGGCCAGCTCTGTCATCGTGATCCTCCCGGCGTCCTTTGCTGTCTTGTCACTAAAGATACTGCATTCCTGGCGCGTCCACGCCATCGACGCGCTGCGCATTCATCGCCCGCGCGAAGCTGACGACCTGCCGCGCCATAACCGCAAGATTGCGCTCGACATCGAGGTCGAGGCAAGTGTCGCCATCGAATATCTTGCCGGCTGTGTTGATCGTCACGCCAAGCGGCGTGTTCCAGCCGCGCAATGCGTGAACAACCGAGCGCAGGGCTGATAGTGTTGCACCAGCCGCCTGCCAGCCACCGGCGCAGGCGATGCTCCCCACTGCGCGCCCGTCGAAATAGACGCGCGCGTCGCGGTTCATGTCCTCGGTATAGTCGAGCGCGTTCTTGATGAGGCCCGAGATGCCGCCGTGATAGGCAGGCGCGGCGAGAATGATCCCGTCGGCATCGCGTAGGGCGGCGACGAACGACATAGCGTACTTGTCGCGTACCGGGTCGGCGGGATTGTACAGCGGAAATGAAAGCGACGGGCCATCGAACATCTGCACTCGCACACCGGCCTGCGCTGCGATCCCGAGAGCGTAGCGCGCCGCCAGTTCGGACGAAGAATTGGGGCGATGCGTGCCGCCGATCCCGACGATCAGGGGCGTGCGTGGCTTATTAAAGAGAGCGTTCATCATGTCTTTCCGCCAGGGCGTTTTCGCGAGTCCGGTGCGCCAGATGTCAAGCGCCGGGAGGCGGGAGGAATTCGACTTCGTGCAAGGCGGCCAGCCGCACGACCTCGGCCGGATCCGGTACGTTGTGGATCGCCTTGAACAGGTCGAACAGTTTTCGCGTCGGGGACACCCAAAACAGGCACTTCACCGTCTGCCCGGACTTGTTGAAGATGCCGTGCGGAATCCCCATCGGCAGCCGGGCGAGATCGCCGGGCTTCGCCTGCGCATCCGTACCGTCGAGCCAGAAGTCGAGCGTGCCTTCCAGCATATAGATGAACTCATCCTGAGTCGGATGGATATGCGGCGGCACGAACGTGTCCGGCGGAAACGTGGCATGCCAAGACAGCGAGTTTTCCGAGAGCTGCTTCGGCACATAGGTCTGACCGAGAATATTCCAGGTGATGTCCTGGACACTCGACGTGGCGCTGGTGACGCCGGGGGCCATCATCATGGTTGCGATTCCTTCGATTTGAATGGCGCTATTCGGCGGCGACGGACAGTTCGGCGTCGGCCAGCCGGCGCCGTTCCTTGAGCATCGGAATGACCTCGTTGGCGAGCCCGGTGATCGTGCGCACGACCTTCCAATGCGGCATATTTCCGCGATGGATCTGGAAGATGATGCGGCTGGTCTGCGCCTCCTCTGCCCACTTCTCGATCGTGTCCGCCACTGTCTTGGCGGTGCCTGCAACGACACGGAACTGCTGACGGATCTGAGCCCAGTCGAATGCGCCGCCATGACTGGACGGCAGCATGCGGCCGTTGCGCTTCTGGAATTCCTCCAGCGACAGATAGCCTGGTGCATCGATGAAGCGGCCCGCACGGGTCAGCGTAGTAAAGAAATAGCGCACATGCGGCTCCATCTCGGCCAGCGCGCTCTCATCATCATCACCGATGTAGCACATGCAGACGATCGGCACCTGCGATGGACGGATCGTATGGCCGTAATGCGCGGCCCGCTCCTTCAGCGTCTTCTGCGCCGCAAGTTGCGAGGTGATCGGGCTGAAAGTCGACGAATAGCCAAAGCCCATTTCGGCGGCGAGCTCGATGGTGCCGGGACTTCCCGATCCAACCAAATAGACCGGCGGGTGCGGCTGCTGATACGGCCTCGGCCACATATTAAGGTAGCGATAGTTGTAGAATCGCCCGGAGTGACTGGTCGGCCCTTCCTGTGTCCACATCTTCATGATCACTTCCAGCGCCTCGCGCTGGCGCTCGCGGGCAGTGACCGGATTGACGTTGCTGGACCAGTATTCCATCGGCGTGCCCAGTGGGAATGCGAATTCCATGCGACCGCCCGACATCACGTCGAGCATGGCATAGGATTCCGCCAGCCGATGCGGATGGTCGAGGCCGGCCGGCGTGCCCATCACGCAGATCTTGCCTTTGGTCTGTGGGATCAACGCGCCTGCCAGAATGCTCGGCACCGGCATCAGGCTGTAGGGCGTATTGTGATGCTCGTTGATGCAGACGCCGTCGAAACCGAGCTTGTCGGCAAGCACCAGCTCGGACAGGTAGCGTTCGTAATATTCGTGGCCCTTCTTCGGATCGAAATATTTATTCGGGAAATCGACCCAGAGCGACTCGTAGTCGTCGATATTCTCCGGCAGATCGTAATACGGCATGAAATGCCAGGCCATGAATTCGGTATCAGGAAGGATCGGCATGATTGGCGCCTCGTTGAATGCAAGGATGACAGTTGTTGCTGAGTGACGTGCGGATCAGGCCTGCGCGGGCGCAGCCTCGCCCGGTGTCACCGCGGTGCTGGTTTTTGCGAAGGAGGCCGTCGTCGCTTCCGGATTGATGAGCAGCCAGGCGATCAGCGCCACACCGAGCTGCAGCGCGCCGAGGATCATGAAGCCGGTCGCATAGCCCTGGGCCTGGGTGGCGCCGCGTTCCACCAGAATGCCCATGAAATAGGGTGCGAAGGATCCAGCGGCGGTGTTCGCCACCGTGGCGAACACCGCGAGCATGCCGCCGCGCTGCGCCACCGGCGTCACTTCGGCGATGATCGCCGGGCTCAGCGTCCAGACCAGCGTTGGCAGGCCGAATCCGATAGACAGCAGCAGCAGTTGCAGTGCCCCCGGCTGCAGCTGCGTCATTGCGATGGTGGAGAAGCCGCCGAGGCCAAGCGCACCTGTCAGCATCCATCCGCGCGAAAGCCGGCTCGACACACCCTTCTGGATCAGTTTCTGCGACACGAAACTACCGATCAACACTAGTACGATGCTGGTCAGCCAAGGCAGCGTAGTGAGCCAGCCGGCCTGGGTCGTCGAATAGCCGAGGCCTTTCAGCAGATATGGCGGCAGCCAAGCCAGGAAGATGGTGATGCCGCAGGCGACCGAGAAGCCAGCGATGGTGTTGCCGAGGAATGTGCGATCGAGCAGTAGCTTCGGATATGGCACCCGTTTGACTTCGGCCACGCGAGGCGTCGCCGTCTGCACCTTGCCTTCGCTGCCGGTGATCATCCAGACCACCACCCATAGCAGGGTCAGTGCCGCGAGCACGGCGAAGCCGGTCCGCCAGCCATAGCCGGCGATGAGATAGGCGACCACCGGGCTTGCGAAGATGATGCCGAAGGCCGCGCCTTCGGAGACAATGCTGGTCGGCATCGCGCGGTCCTTGTCCTCGAACCACTTGAAGCAGGCATGCAAAGCCACCGCGAAGGCCGGACCTTCGCCGATGCCGAGCAATGCACGGGCCATCACCACTTCCGTATGTGTGGTGGCCCATAGCATCGGCAGTTGCGAGAGAGCCCAGATCACGGCGAGCACTGTCAGCACCCATTTGGCGGGATAGCGGTTCAGCGCAAAACCACCGGCAATGCCGGCCACGGGATAGAGCCAATACATGGCGCCAGCGGCGAGACCGAACTCGCTCGGCGACATATTGAGATCGCGCATGATCGGCACGGCGGCAAAGCCGAGGACGGCGCGATCGGCGAAAGCCAACACCATGAACAGCGTCAGCATGAACACTATATACCAGGGCTTCCACGGGCTCGGCTGCATGGTCACGACGCCTTCTTGGTGATGCGCGCGGCAGGTTTTGCAGCGGCGGGGCTCTCGTTCAGGAAGTTCGAAACGATCCCGGCGGCAGCAACAGGCTGCTCGTCGAGCGGCAGGTGACCGACGCCCGCCATGGTTTCGAGCTGCGCATTCGGAAGCAGCTTGAGCCAGGTCTCGGCCTGCGCGAACGGCTTGATGCGATCACCCTCGCCCCACAGCAGCAGCGTGGGCGCGGAGATGCGATGCAGCCACTGGTCGAGCTTGGGATTGCCGGGCCGTTCCCACACGAGCCGCGCCGACGAGATGGTCTCGCGATAGCGCAGCGTCATAAAGTCGAGGTCGTGACCTTCCGGCATGAACGGTGCCAGCACCGCGGGATCGGCGACCAGATAGACTGACACATCCTTCGGAGGCACGGTGAACAGGTCGGTGGACGGTACATCCTTGATCACCAGTCCGCCTGGCGAGACCAGAACCAGCCGCGCGATACGCGCCGGCTGTACGATTGCGATCTCCGATGCGATCCAGCCGCCGAGCGAGGAACCGACCAGGTTGATCTGATCGAGGCCGAGTGCGTCGAACAGATCGAGATAATGCAGCACATGGTCGTTGATCGACTCGATGCGAGCGTCATCGGCGGATTCGCCGAAACCGGGGTGGTAGGGAAGAATGACGCGATGGGTCTTCACCCAATGCCGCGCAAAGCCGAAGCCGGCGAAGGTGCCCGAGCCATGCAGATAGACCAGCGGCTCGCCGGATCCCGCGCTGTAGACCACGGTGTTGATGCCGTTGATCTCGATCTCCTGCCGCTCGAAGCCGTCGAGCGCCGCTTTCGTTCGATCAAGTACCGATGCCATAAATCCCCCTCGATCCGCCTGAATGTGAAGTCTGACAGGAGGCTAGGGGCCGGGGTCGCGGAGCGTCACCTATCGAAAGATAGCGAATGACATTTCTGCGACGGTAAAGCGCTTGCGGCTTGCGCTCCGGCTGTCATCATACCCGTTGAAGAGCGCCGGGATGCGCCGGTTGGCACCATCCTTGCAAAGCGCCAGATCTCTGCGGGTGGAAATGATGACCGACTATATCGTTGAAGATATTTGGGAAATCCCACCGCTGCCGGTCGCCTTCATAAATGGTGGCGACACAACGACCGACGCGCATGCGGAACTTGCATCGGGCATTGTTCGCCACCGTCTGTCTCTTGGACTGAAACGGACATCCCTCCCGCCTCTCACGCTGGTTAATGCGCCTGCAGGCTACGGCAAATCCAGCCTGCTGCGGCAATGGACGCGCGAATTAGCGAAGGCCGGCTACCAACCGCTCTACATCATGCTCGACGATGACCGCGCAACGGTGATCCGCAGCGGCAGCCGGCTGCATGCGGCGATCCAGCTCGACGATCATCACGCGCTGATGCCTTTCATCCGCAACTGGCTCGGCACGCGGACGCGCGGCATCGTGCTGGTCGATGGCGGCCATGTCTTGCCGGATGCCATCGCGCAGAGCCTGTGCACGTTCTTCCTGCAGCTCGAGCTGCATCAGCATGCGCTGTTACTGACGACGCGCCATCCGCTCCGCGTCGCCCTGGCGCGCGCGCGCGCGCTGAAACGCGTGCGCGATATCGGCGTTGGGGATTTGCGACTAACGGCAGATGAATTGACGGAGGTCGCCGCCGTCGAGTTCGGGCTGGAGCTAGATCAGCGCGCGTCGACCGAGATTGCAGACGCGACCGGCGGATGGCCGGCAGCGGTCGGCATTTATCTGCAGCGCGCCAGCGCGATCGGTGTGCCCGCACTGCTACGCGAGATGCGGCGCGGCTCCCGCCTGATGGATGACTTTTTCGCCGAAGAAATCCTGCAACCACTGCCGGCACCGCTGTGCGATTTCTTGATCGGCGCCTCCGGACTTGGCACATTAACCGCGGGCGCCTGCGACGCCGCGCTCGCCATCGAGACCAGCGCGGAATTACTCGACGACGCCGTGAGCGCGGGCCTGTTCATCCATCCCGTCGATGGCTGCGGACAGGATTACCGGCTTCATCCGCTGTTTGCGACCTATCTTCGATCCCTGCTGATGCGATCTGGCCGCGTGGAGCATGATGCGATCGCGTTGCGCGGCGCCGACTGGTTCGAGCGCGACAACCGAATGCCGGAAGCCTTTGATTGCGCCCTGCGTGCCGAGGCATGGGACAAAGCCGCCGCGCTGCTGGACGTGTTCGGCATGCGCGCCTGCCTAACCGGACAAGGCGAACTGGTCACCGCAATGGCGCTCAAACTGCCTCAGGATGTGTTGCGGCAGCACCCGCGCGCGGCGGTATTCGCAGCGCGCGGCGCGTCCACCGGCTGGCGCTTCGGTCTTGTCGAGGATTTCTTGCGGCTCGCCGACGAGACCACCTTGCGCGACGATGCGGCCGAACTCGAAGGCCTTGTGCTCCACAGCCGTATGCTGACGGCGCAATATGAGGACGATCAGATCGCCGCCGGGCGCAAATGCGCCGATTTGCTGAAGCGCATCGACAGTTTCGACCACTATACCCGCGGCACGATCTTCGGCTCGCTGCTGTATGCGCGGCGCGAGCAGTTCGATTTCACCGACGCAGCTGAACTTGAAGCCGCGGGCGTGCGCGAATTCAATCTCGGCGAACGCCTGCTCGGCATGGTGTGGCACCTCTCAGTGCTTGGACCTACTCATGCCATGCGCGGCGACCTTGCGACAGCGGCTCGGCGGCTCGAGGAAGCAGCAAGCATCGCCGGCAATCTCGTCGAAGCCGAATGGATCGCGTCGGTGCCTGCTTTGCTACTCGCCGAAGTCTGCTACGAGCGCAACGACCTCACGCAGGCCAAAGCGCTGATCGACCGGCATCATCTGGCGCCGCGGGTCGGCTTCATCGACCAGTATGTGGCGGGCTATGTCACTGGCGCAAAACTGCTGGCGTACGCGGGCGACATGGCGGCCGCCCATCGCCGCCTAGACGAGGGCATGGCGCTGGCCGAGAGCCGATCGCTGGCGCGCCTGCGCCAGGCCATGATCGGAGAACGAGTGAAGTTGCTGCTAGATGGCGGCGAGCAGCAACGCGCTTTCGAGATCGGGCGCCAAGAAGGACTGCTCGGCGCGGCTGACGGTATGCAGCCGCAGGCAGACTGCACGACGCGAGACGAAATGCGCGCCGTCTCGTGGTTCAGGCTCGCGACCGCGCGCGGCGATCTGACACCCGCCATCGAGCTCGGCCGGATTTGGAAGCGTTTCGCGGTCAGGGCCGGCGCCTTTCGGTCGGCGATCCGGTGGGAGTTGCAGCTTGCCCGCGCTTATGTTGCGCAGGGCCAGACGACCCGTGCGCAACGCGAATTGCGCAGCGCGCTGGCCCGCGCCGTCACCGGCGGCTTCGTGCGCAGCTTTCTCGACGAGGGTGCGCCAGTCACGCGCCTGTTGCAGGAACAGCTCGGCGCCTCACATATCCGCACCTCCGCAACGGATTTGCTCGTCGCCCGATTGCTGCAGGCCGCCGCTGCCGATTGCAACGTTTCTTCGACGGCAGCTAGACCACAGGCCCATGCCGCGGGCATGCCCAGCCCCGAGCGGCTCACCCGCATCCAGGCAGAAATCCTGCAGATGGCCAGCGCCGGCCTACAGAACCGCGAGATCGCGGTGCGCGTCGGAATGACCGAAGGCTCGGTCAAATGGTACATGCAGCAGATCTTCAACAAGATCGGCATCCGTAAACGCGCTGGGTCACTTGAGCGAGCACGATCGCTCGGGCTGATTTAGCATGCCAGAACGACAAAGTCCGCTAATGGGATGGACCGGCTGCTTCCCCCGCGCGGCAGTCGGCCTAGACTGCTGCGTTTCAACCGGAGAAGCAGCCCATGGATACGACCATTGCGCCCCTCGCCTCGATCGGCATCGATATTGGTAAG
>NZ_NPKQ01000019.1 GCF_008329525.1 Tardiphaga sp. P9-11
ACTACGAAATCTCCCGTTACGGTACTTTGAAGACATGGGCGGCGACGCTGGGCCACAAGGATGCGGTGAAGCTCATCGACCAGACGTTGAGCGAAGAAAAGAAGACCGACGACGCGCTTTCCAAGCTCGCGGTCACCGCCGTCAACGCCGAGGCAGCGTAATGTGCTGACAACAAATAAGGCCGCCCACTGGGGCGGCTTTATTCGAACGTTACTCCGAGGCGCTTTTCTTTGCGCCAAACGACATGGGCTGCGTCGCTTCAACTGATCGCTCGGCACAAAGAGTGTGAAGCGGTCGGGTATGTAAAGCGGTGTCACAACCTCTAATGCTGCGCCTGTTTCGGAAAGATTCTTGACGATGCAATCGAAGCCGCCGCCGCCAAACTCAATGGTGCCAGCTTTTAGAACGCGCTTTCTAGGTGCGATCCTATTTTCGACCATGCCGGCGATTTTAGGTTCCAGTTCTGAGGTTTTCGTAAATAGGCCACGCTGTTTTCAAACTAGACCAATAGGGGTCGAAACAGGCCAGTACCGGAATTACTTCGGTGGCTGCAATTCACCCTTTAACCAGCCTATCGCTTGATCTGTCTTAAGCGGGTCGGGTCGGTCGCAATCGAAACATTGGAACGTGCGAGTCCCTTTGCCGCCTGGCGGCAGCGCCAAAATCAGATGAGCCCCGCATCGGGGACAGACTGGTCTTTCAGCTTGACCCATAGCGGCTAAATTCTGCCGCCGATCGCGGATTTCGTCAATTTCAAACTAAGGCTTGTCGGTCGCAAGGCCTAAGTTCAGTTTTCAAACCCTAAGTTCAGTTTTCAAACTGAGACTGACTACGTCTTTGACCAGCGTAGACCCATGCCGTTGCCGGTCGAATTCAAAGTAGGCCACTGCGGCGGGAGACGGGCCGGCACCGAAGTTGGCAAAGATATGGGGCGGGCCAGCGGGTTCTTGGCCGCCCACTGCATCTCAGTTTGAAGATAGTAGCAGCGCGCCGCGACGGTTGATTTGGTAGGTTTCGGACAACATGCAATTGACACACCGAAACGTTCTACGATCACCAGGCACACTGGCTCTAGAATGAGTCTCAATCTTGGTAAGAATGCGAGCCGCCCCGCAGCGTCGGCACAGCAACAGATTGATCGCAGGTAGTTTCGTTGCTTTCACATCGACACCTAGCCGTGCTGAATTCACCGACTCAAGTCCGATTGTATCATTCTGTTCCACAACTTTAGCGGCGCGGTAATTAATGGTGCGGCCTCGATAATCGCCCGGCAATGCTTCAAGGAATTCCGCCGCGAAAGCTCGGAGCGGTTTGGTATTGGTAAAATTCTGCCCTCGATCCGCGCTGCGAAGTCCGACAGTGGCCAGTTGACGAGACCTATTGCCGTGACCGGCACTGTTGCACTCGTGAAATTCAACCTCTGCGGACTCGATTTTTGTTCTTCTTATGTTCTAATCGAAGACATGAGTGACAGACCCGCGAGCTTCCGTATGTTCACCGAGCGACAGATGGAAAAGCTTGCCTCCAAGCCGAGCCGTCCACCGGATCCCGGGACCCCGATGCCTGGCCCCGCAGACGACCTGCCCGAGGCGTATTGGGATTCCATCGTCCGGGATCCCCGCGGCCAGATCCGCACTGGCATTCCCATTCAGCAGCGGCGCCTATCCGAAATTCCCCGACACGTCCTAAGAGTGACGTGTCGTCGCTGCGATCGGATCTTGGAAATTCAGACCGTGGATGCGGTGCGTCTCTATGGAGCCCACGCCGTCTGGAAAGACGTGGGCATGAAGCTGCTCGACAACGGCTGCCAGGAACGCACCGGGCGTCATGAAGAGGACGGCTGTTGGCCGTCGTTTGAGACGACGTAGTTTTTTTGATTTTCCTTTTTTGAATGTCACGCCTGGTGCCCATATGGCTCCGAAATATCACCCCACGCCCCTATCAGGCGGCGACAGGAAAGCTCTGAATAAAGAGCTTCAAAAAGCGCGCGGAATGACGGGCATGCTGGCTGCCCAGTCGGACGAGATGCGGACAAAGGGCGACGCCCTGATCAGGCAAGCCGATCGCCTCCTTTGCGAAATCTGGAACGAACGCATGTGGGCGGATGGCGAGCCGATCGATCCATCACCGAAGGTCGATCAAGCGCTCAATGGCGGCTTCTCTTGGCTCGAAATTGAGTGCTCACGATGCCAGACCAAGCGCGAGGTCAACCTGGCTGAACTCCCGCATGTCGAAACAACATGCATCCACGATCTCGCCACCCGCTTGCGATGCCAGCGATGCGCGAAAGGCGGAAAACGGCCCCGGGCAACATTGCTACAGCTGGCGATCGGCCGACGGCACACCGCCGAGGTGCCGTGATGCCCGAACTCACCCGTCATCGGACCGACGACCGCCAAGAGACATGGACAATCCGGTACGGCGACGTTGACGTCGGTACCATCGCTCAGCAGGATTGGGATCCGAACCCGGAGCGGTCTGGCGTCTGGAAATGGTCTTGCGGCTTTTACCCACTCCATCCCGACGAATGTTTCAGAGGCGAAACGCCGGATTTCGCAACGGCCCACGCCGCGTTTGCTGCCGCGTGGAAGGTGTTCTTGCCACAACGCATAGACACGGAGTTCGAGGCATGGCGCCGGCAGAAACAGTGGACCGCCAACAAATATGCGCTATGGAATGCGGGATTTTGCAACAAGTTGGGCAGAGGCCCGATCCAGTGCTCATGTGGCACGATGTTCGATCCCAGCATTCACGAAGAAACCATGGCCCATATTGGGCATATCACTGGACGAGCGCCGGGACCCTAAATCGCAGGAATGTTGGATGTGCAATCTCTATTCGATGACGAAGACCCAGGATGCCATCCGGCAGCTGTTCAATTTCGACGTCGATAGCGCCGGTAACCTGCCGTCGATGCCAGGAATCTTTCCGGACTACCCGGCGCCGATCGTGCGCAACAAGGCCGGCACAACAGGGCTGGTGCTCGCCCGCTGGGAATGCCATCGTCTCAATTCGCCCAGATGCAGGCTGCGAAGAAACGCGCGGCCAAGCTTGAAGGGCAAGGAGTTCGACTTCAAGGAACTGGTAAGGATGGAGCCCGACAGCGGCACAACGAACATCCGTAATCTCGACAGCAAGCACTGGAAAAGATGGCTCGGTGTCGAGTCCCGTTGCCTTGTGCCGTTCACGTCGTTCAGCGAATTCAATAAAGCTGAGGGCGGCGACATCTGGTTTGCGTTCGGCGAGATCGCCCTCTGGCGTTCTTCGCAGGAATCTGGACGAACTGGACATCGGTTCGGAAGGTCAAAGAGGGCGAGACGACTAACGACATCTTCGCCTTCCTGACCGCCGAAGTCGGCGCAATCCACCCGAAAGCAATGCCCGTTATCCTGACGAAGCCAGAATTGCAAGTCTGGATGATAGCCCCCGCAGACGAAGCGACGCAGCTTCAGCGTCCTTTACCGGATGGCGTGCTCAAGATCGTCGGCCGCGGCAAGAAGAAAGACGAAGCTCCTACCCCATGACAAAATACGTTGACGACAAACGCCCCTACGCCGATCCAGCCAAAGCTGCTGATAAACTGGTCGAGATTGCGAAAACGCTCCGTGTGGATCAGGGCCATATGCCCGTCGGGGAATGGAACGGCACCTTCCTGAAAGGTGGTGCCGGCACCGTCGCGGAGTATGCAGCCGGCCGGGACCACCTCATCGAGACCGGCGTCATCAAGATGCACGAGTGCGGCAGCATGTTCAGATGGAAGATCGCGCCCGCAGCGGAGCTGTTGGGAACCAAACAGACGCCTTGATTGTTTTAGCGATACTCTGTGCCTTGCCGCGTAACGGCTCTAGTACGAGTATCGGCCATGCGACGCACCCGAGCCCTACCCTGTCCAAACTGCGGAGCCGCCACTTATTGGATCAGATGCTCCCTCCCCGAAAACGGCTTCGTTGCGCACACCTACGAGTGCCCAAAGTGCAGCTTCATCCACGCCGCTGTTGAGCCGGATCCAGTGGTCCGAGCAAAGGGCTGGTTGAAGGGCGAACTGCGACCGCCGGAGAATTAGCCGTGGTCAGGCGCCTGCTTGCGAAACGATGGGACACAGAAGACGTCGCCAGACTGAAAGGGCTGGCCGCCAACGGAGCGTCTGCTTTGCGAGCCGCAGCCGCGCTCGGCCGGCCCCTTACATCGGTAAGAAGGAAAGCGCTCGATCTGGGTATTCCGCTGGCCGGCGTCCGAAAGGTAAGGGCTGAGCTGCGAGACAAGGGCGCTATCGAGGACCGATGAGAGAGGCATGGGCGCTCGATAGGAACCAATCCGCCGCAGGACGTTTGAATCCACCGTTCAGTTGGGGAGTTGCGTTGTGTCCTGGTCAAACCGATTTCCTGAGCCCATTGCCCTGCCTGCCGGCGGTAGGCTCGCGACTCTTCAGGATGCCGGCGAATATATCACCCGCTTGCCAAGGCGAACGCACGACGCCCCATCGTGGCAGAACGCGATGCACATTTTGATCCGAGCCGCCGAGTACGACGGGCCGATCGAGTTCGCCCGCCCCGGCATGCTGCAAGCGCTGTTCCCGAAAGGAACGCCTGTTTATCATTCGGTCGACAAGGACCTCAAGCGGCGCAACCGCTATACGCCAGGGAGGGATCGATGAACACGCCTGACGTAGATACTGCGTTACGCGCGCTTGAAGATGCCAGGCGCATTCTCGGGCAGTATATCAATCCCGGCCCACGAGATCCGGAGGGTACACTGGAGCGCTTAATGTTCGTCCTCGATCGCGAGGACTTGGTGAAAGCCTTGGACCGCATCAATCGGAGGCGAGTCATTAGGCTGGTGGAATAATAGTGGGCCCGAATGTCATTACCGATGGGGCTTTATAATACCAATATTTGAACAGGTAGCCGACGGCAGATAGCTAATCCGAACCTTCCAACAATTCCGCTAATTATCCGAGCATTCTGCATCATATGCGAACAGGAGGATACTATGAAAAAATTTCTGATAGCCAGCGCAGCAGCCACTTTCGCGGCGACCTCGGCAGATCACATGCAATCGGGTCAGGCCCGACGGCATTGCCCCCGATGACGTCGGGCCGCCTGCTGGGAAAAAGCGAGATGGTTGCCGGCGCAATTGGCAAGATGACTGATACGCCGGCTTGCTTTCGGGCTGCACCGGCGCATCCTTGTCCCACGATTTGGTGGGTAGATGTCGAAACGGCATCGGTACGACGTCGAAGTCGCCGGCGATGACCACGGGAGCACCGGACTTGAGCAGCTTGCTGGCGTGCGCGTTCAAACGCTTCAGCCAGGCCAGCTTGTAATCAAACTTCGGTCCGGCTGCGGATTGCCGTTGGGCGCGGGAGACGCAGCCAATGAGTACGCCGTCGACGGCCGCCTCGATGTAGCGGCTCTGATCATCCTTCACGTCGCCGGGGCGGCCGTCTGCGCGTTACGACGATCTCGGGTTTCCTCGCGAGGATTGCGACGCCATTCTGGTTCTTATGGCCAACCCACTCGGCAGAATTGCCCACCTTACGCAACGCACGTTCCGAAGATTCAGACCTGGCGGCCTTCAGCTCTTGAAGACACACCACGTCCGGCTTCGCCGACTTTAGCCACCCTTGCAAATTGGGCAGTCGCTTGTTGACATTGTTCACGTCGAAAGTCGCAATCTTCACGCGGTCTTCCGATTCAGGCCATGCCGACATGTAGCTCACTCATGCGGCGAGTGAAGTCAGGACGGTCGTGGAGAGTTCAGAATCTTGTCGATGGTGATGGGGAAATCACGCACCCGCACACCAGTTGCGTGAAAGATCGCATTCGCGACGGCAGACGCAGTTCCCACGATGCCGATCTCGCCCAGGCCCTTGACGCCAAGCGGACTGACCTTGTCGTCCTTTTCATCGACGAAGATCACTTCGATATCTTCGATATCGGCATGGGCGGGAACGTGATATTCGCCGAGATTGGCATTCATAATCTTGCCGAGGCGGTGATCCGTCATGGCTTCCTCGTGCAGCGCCATGCCGATTCCCATCACCACGCCGCCTAGAATCTGGCTGCGGGCCGTCTTGGGATTGAGGATCTTGCCCGCCGCCGCCGCGCACACGACGCGCGTCACGCGAACGACACCCAGATCTTCATCCACGCGCACTTCCGCGAACACGGCGGAATGCGTGTAGCTGATATATTTCAGCATCTGCCGTAGGTTCGGGCTGACTTTGCCCTGCTCGGTGATTTCCGGGAGCTCGGCGGCGTGCATGACTTCGAACACGGAAAGCCCGCGCGCCGGATCATCCTTCCGGAAGATGCGTCTATCCCGGACCTCGACGTCTTCGAAGCTTGCATCCGCAAGCGGCGAGTTGGCCATCTTCCTGGCGTGCTTGAACAGAGAATGCTTGACCGCATCACATGCGGCCTGAACCGCCGAGCCGTTTGACGCTGCGGTCCACGAACCTCCTTCGACCGGCGACATCGGCAGGGTCGAATCGCCGATCCGGGCCTGAACGTCTTGGAGCGGCAATCCGAACGCTTCGGCGCCGATCTGCGTCAGGATTGTCCAGGTCCCGGTGCCAATATCGGACGCCGCCGTTGCCACCTCGAGCGTCCCGTCCACCTTGAGGGTCGCAGTCGCCTGGGCCTTTTGCAGGAAAGCGTCCCACATTCCCGTTGAGACGCCCCATCCAATCAGCTCGCGACCCTCCTTCATGGCACGCGGCTTGGGGCTTCGCTTCTCCCATCCAAATGCCGCAGCGCCCTCGCTGTAGCATTCCAGAAGCGCCTTAGATGTAAACTGCTTGTTGGTGTTCTCGTCCTTCGAGGCGAAATTGATCCGACGAATTTCGAGCGGATCGATACCGAGTTCGTATGAAAGTTCGTCGAGCGCGCATTCGAGCGCTGTCACACCGATGGCTGCGCCGGGTGCGCGCATGTCACACGGCGTGGCGGTATCGAGCTTGGCAAGATGATACGTCAGTTTGACGTTGTCGCAGTGATACATCATGCCCGACCAATTGACGACAGCCTCCTGATAATCCTCGTAATGGGACGTCGAGGCAACGGCATCATGCATGATCGACTGCAGCCGCCCATCGCGATCGGCGGCGAGCGATACGGAGTGGTAATTGTCCGGCCGGTAGCCGATATGAAACATCTGCGCGCGCGTCAGCGACACCCGCACCGAGCGTTCGAGTTCGAGACTGGCCATGACGGCGAGGAACAATTGGTGCTGCGGCCGAAGACCGGCGCCGAAGGCGCCGCCCACATAATGATTGATGAGGCGGACATCCTTGCTGCGAAGCCCAAACACTGAAGTGACGTAGCCCTGCGCATTCTGTGAACCCTGCGTCTTATCATAGATCGTCAGCTTGCCGTCGCCCTCGAACACGCAGGTGGTGGCGAACATCTCCATCGGATTGTGGTGCTCGGCATTGATCCGGTAATCGCGGCTGATCTTGACGGGCGCATCTTGAAACGCCTGCTCGGCATCGCCGCGCGGGTCCGGTGGCGGCGGAATACCGCTACGCTTCTTCGGAGGCACATAGGCCTCTGCCCGCTTCGCCTCGAGCTCGGTGCAATGCGCATCGACATCATAGGCAATGCGAACCAGGGATGCCGCGTCACGCGCGACCTCGAACGTCTCGGCGACAATCAACGCGACCGGCTGACCGTCGAACAGGATGCGGTCCGATTGTAACGGCCGGAACGGACGGCCGGGAGGCGCGACTTCGTCCCGCCAGCTACGATCGAGCCATGCCGCTTTGCCGCGATTTTCGTGCGTGAAGATTTCGACGACGCCTGGAAACCGCCTTGCTGCATCGAGGTCCATCGACGCGATCCGTCCGGTCGCGATCGTGCTGCCGACGATGTAGCCATAAAGCAGATCGTCAGCAGGATACTCTGCCGCGTAATGCGCTTGGCCGGTCACCTTCAGCCTACCGTCGACCCGGCTGGTCGAACGTCCGATATGCGCGATTTCACCAACTGACATGCGATGTTCCCGTTAACTTTCTAGTGAATCGATTTGTCGGCTTGGTCCTGCGGCGTGCCCGCAGCCGCCTGCTCCAGCGCGCGAACGATGGCGCGGCGAGCAAGCTCGATCTTGAAGTCGTTGTCGCCCTGCCCCTTCGCATCACGAAGGATGCAATCGGCGACCTGCGCAAAGCTCTGGGTCCCGGCTCGCTCGCCTTTCAACGATCTTTCTGCGTCAGAATCCCGCCATGGCTTATGCGCGACCCCGCCGAGCGCGATCCGGACGTCCTGGATGATGCCCTCCTTCACGCGCAGCGCGGCGGCGACGGAGATCAGTGCGAAGGCATAGGACAGCCGGTCCCGGATCTTGAGGTAGGTGTGATAGGGACCGAAGTCCGGCTCGGGGATGGTAATCGACGTGATGAGTTCGCCGACCTTCAGCGTGTTGTCGCGTTCGGGCTCCACGCCGGGAAGGCGGTGGAAACCAGACATTGGAATCGATCGCTTGCCCTCCGGCCCCTCGACTTCGACGGATGCATCGAGCGCAGCCATCGCGACGCACATGTCCGACGGATGGACTGCGATGCAGCTATCGCTGGCGCCGAGAATGGCGTGAATACGATTGACGCCTCCAATGGCGGAGCAGCCACTTCCGGGCTGTCGCTTGTTGCAAGCTGTCGACGGATCATAAAAATAATAGCAGCGCGTTCGCTGCATTAGATTTCCTCCGGTTGTGGCCGCGTTCCGCAACTGCGGCGATGCGCCGGCAAGAATGGCGCTCGACAGCATCGGCCACTTTTCGCGAACGTCTGGATGCCACGCGAGATCGGTATTGGTGACCAGCGCGCCGATGCGTAGCGCTCCACCGGAAGTGATTTCGATCGATTTGAGTGGAAGCCGGTTGATGTCGACCAGCCGCGACGGCTGCGCTACATCGTATTTCATCAGGTCAACGAGATTGGTGCCACCCGCCAGCGCGCGCGCTGCAGTCTCATTCAGCGCCGCAATGGCATCCGCAACTGTGGCCGGGCGGATATACTCGAACCGGTTCATTCGGCGGCCTCCTTCGCCGCGATGCGCGGCATCAGCACGTCCTCGACCGCGGCGGCGATATTGGTATAGGCGCCGCAGCGGCACAGGTTGCCGCTCATATGCTCGCGTATCTCGGCCCGGCTATGGGTGTGGCCTTCCGCCAGCAGACCCGCCGCTGAGCAGATCTGGCCAGGCGTGCAGTAGCCGCATTGAAACGCGTCGCGCTCGATGAAGGCCATCTGTAGCGGATGCAGTTCGCCGTTCTCGGCCAGCCCTTCGATAGTGGTGATCTCGGCACCGTCGCGCGACACCGCCAGCGCCAGGCACGAATTGATGCGTTTGCCATCGACGAGCACGGTACAGGCGCCGCATTGTCCCTGATCGCATCCCTTTTTAGTTCCGGTGAGCGAGAGGCGCTCACGCAGCAGGTCTAGAAGCGTCACCCATGGCTCTACTTCGAGTTCGTGCAACGTTCCGTTGATCGTCAGGGAAATCGGGATCTGTGGGTGATGTGGGATCTGGTTCACGGGCGCCTCGCTATACGTTCGCCACCAGAACCATTCTAATCGTAGGATGTTCCGCTATCTTCGACCTTCAGGCTGGGCTTGCCCATATCGGAGATCGAAGCGTTCCCGATTCTGGCGTCTCCGGCATGCCATCCCACGCCGCAACCGATTTTGTCCGGGAACCGCCTGGGGCAAGTAAGTAGAGGCGCCATTGAAGTTCCGCCGTTACGCTTTTTTGTCACCAGGAACAACAACTGAGCAAGTTAATTCATCCAGCTCGGGGCATGAAAACGAACGAGGACAATATGAAGAAGAGGTTGATAGCAGTTACGACAGCAGCACTGATGATTGCTCCTACTGCATTCGCACAGAGCGGTGCAAATCCGAGCGCGCCTCAGGTCAATTCCGCAGGCAACGGCGTTACACAGCCTGGCACTACTAGTACAGGCACGGCAGTCGATCGTCCGACATCGAGCGCTCCACACGCGGCGCCGCACGCTGCAGGATCGCAGACTGGCAACAATGCGAGCTCCCTTAGTGGATCGAACGCAGCGACGGGAACAACGGGGTCTAACAGTTCTGCCGAAGGTCGCACTGCGGGCGGCGGCGGCGGTGCTGGTGGTGGCGCAGGTGGTGGTGCCGGCGGCGGCAACTAGCGCGTGATGCCAGCCAGAAGGAGACCCCGATTATCGGGGTCTCCTTGTTCAGGGTTTTGGTCTTCAGGGTTTTGGTCGCCCGCGCCGTTAGCGCGCGCCAAGCACTTTGCCTGCCCAGCCCTAGCCCCGTGGCTGCATTCAAGCCTGCGACCAATTTTCAAGGATCTGGGCACACTCTGCCAGTTCGATCTGTAGGTCGAAACGCCGGGCGTACAAGCCAAGTAAGGCATCGTGAGTTTCGTCGGCTGAACTGCATATCGCATCTTGCGCAACGATGATGCGATAGCCCAGATCAACAGAACTCAAGATGGTTGAGAGAACACAGACGTCCGTCTCCGCACCGCTCACGATCAAGGTATTGACGTTACCGTCTTGCAGAAGGCCGTGAAGCCTCCCGTTCGAGAACGCGGAATAGGCAGGCTTGTCGCAGACAAGCGCCGGTGGGACATGTCGCTGCAAAGGCGGCATAAGCTCGAGGAGGTGCGGGTCCAGGCGTTCGCGCGTGACCAACCGCCATTTTCGGAAGTAGCTCTGCCACATCCCATTTGCACGCTCGGGCGACGCCGGGGGAATAAAGCGCGTAAAGACAGTCCGTGCGGGGTCACGTTCGACGAGGCTTTCCACCGCCGGCATGACACGTTCGAGCCAAGGTGTCGGCCAAGGCCCTTCGGGACCGAACAGCCTCTGCATATCCAGACACAAGTGCACTGCCCGACTGGTGTCTATTCTTGACTGGAGTTCGCCCATCTCAAGTCCACGTCCTGCGAAATCTCTTGTAAGTCCACCAGCAAGAACCTGCGGTCGCCGCCCACGCAAGAGATGCCAGCGCCAGGCTGCTCCAGGGAGCAGCGGCATTTACCAGGAAGACCGTGAGAGCGAACGCAACCAGGCCCATGCTTCCGAGAGCCGCTCCAGCAGCGTCGAGCGCAGCGGCGTCTTCACCACGTCTCTTGCCCTGCAGGCCAATTTCCCTTTTGCGGCGTCTTTCGTGCGACTCGACCAGCGTGGCGCTGGCGCAAAGCATGGCTGGAAATGCCAGGAATAGACCTCCGACACCCGGACCCCAACGCGTGCCGATCAGGCCCGTTATGACAGTCGCTGCTCCGCCCAGCAGGAACCGGACGATGTATTCGTACCAGCGACCATCGCTCAACGATGAGAATGAGACTCGAACAAGCATTCAGCCCACCATTCCATAGAGGCCAAACGCGACTACCAGCCACAGGGGAAATCCGAGCAGAGTAACAGATAGAACTGACAACCCCGTGCGTTTGAGTAGATGGCACGTCACGAAGCTGAACACGAGAAGCGCCATAGCACCGACCACCATCGAAGCGGCCTGCGTGGTGACGTAATCCACTCCCTGCCTAGAGATCGCAAGCGCGAGCGAAACCAGGGCCACCGACGGCGCGGCGCCGAAAAGCCCCGCGAAGGACTTGGGCCGCAACACGTCTCCGAGCAGCGCGAATATCGAGACGACTGCCCCTCCAACGAAAAATCGGACGGCGTAATCCGTCATGGCGTCGTCGTCCCCTTGCCGTAGCCGGTCCAGCGTCTCAATAGCCGATCAATCAGATATCCGCTGGCGAAGCCCGCGACCACATCGCTCGTCCAATGCGCGAGAACATAGATCCTGGTCAGCGAGATACCGACCGCAGCCGTCCAGGTCAGCTCGCGATACGGCCGATCGAATGAGGATGCTGCGCTCGCGAGAGCCCCCATATGCATCGCGTGCCCCGAGGGGAACGCATCATTCGGGCGGCCTGAGATCGGTACTCCGTGTAGATGGCCAAGAATGGTGAGCCGGTCTGGTCGACGTTGATTGAAAACATGCTTCAGTGCATGTGGCACAACGGCCGTGGCCACCGAGGCCGCGAGAAAATGCGTACCGACAGTTCGCTTCCGGGGGGAGCCGCTACGCGACAGGAGCCAGAAGGCCGCTGCAGCAACAACGAGAACATGCTCGTCCGCGCCCCACGTCAGGGCTACGGCCACTTGTTCGCTTGCGGCATGTGCGTGCCGAACCGCGGTTGCTGCGACCTCGCGATCAAGGAGAGTGGGTGGTACCATTATTGGCCGCATGGCATCTCCGTATGACACCTAGATAACAGGCACTCTAAACCCTGATCATGCAGCCAGGTTCCGCTCCCTATGTAGACTCCTCCCCGCGAATGTCTCGTATTTTACAGCCGAGCACGGTTGCTGTCAGCGCACAGCCGATACTGTTCGCCAGAACGATGATCCAGTCGCCCTTGAGTAGACCGTAGGCGATCCAGAGACCGAGGCCTGATGTCAGCACCACAAGCATCTTGAGCGACAGATCTTTGGTTGAGCTCCGGGGCAATGCTTTCCGGACCTGTGGAATGTACGACAGCGAAGTCAGGACAGCGGCGAACCCTCCCACCCACGGCAAAATGCTGGACACCGATGAGACCCCACTGCTTTGCCGCGAAACGCTCGATACGATTAGATGAAAGGTTTGCCGCCTGTAACGGCGATCGTGGCCCCGGAAACGTAGCTTGAGAGGGGATCTGCGAGCATCACGTAAGCGGTCGCGAGCTCTGCTGGCTGTCCGGGACGTTGCATCGGCGTCTGCTTGCCGAAATTTTTAACGGCTTCGTCTGGCATAGTGGATGGAATGAGCGGCGTCCAAATTGGTCCCGGCGCCACCGCGTTTGCGCGGATGCCTTTATCGGCCAGCATCTGCGCCAGGCCGCCGGTGAAATTCTGAATGGCCCCCTTCGTCGTCGCATAGGCCAGCAAGGTTGGGTTCGGCATATCCGAATTGACCGACGCGGTATTGATGATCGCACTTCCGGGTTTCATGTGAGGCACGGCAGCCCTTGTCAGGTAGAACATTGCATAGATATTTGTTCTGAACGTCAAATCCCACTCGTCATCGGAAATGTCGCCGATGTCCTTGAAAGTCGCTTGATGCGCCGCATTGTTCACGAGGATGTCGATCCCGCCCAACTCCGTTACCGCCTTATCGATAATCACGTCGCAATGGCGTCGGTGTTGGATGTCACCTGCGATCGTTATGGCCTTGCGGCCTTCGCGCTCGATCAAAGCTTTCGCCTCGAGCGCGTCCTCGGTCTCATCAAGATAAGAAATCAAAACGTCGGCACCTTCGCGTGCGTAGGCCAACGCGACAGCGCGGCCGATCCCGCTGTCGCCGCCGGTAATTACCGCTCTCATGCCCTGTAATCGACCGCCCCCCTTGTAGCTGCTCTCGCCATGATCGGGACGAGGCTGCATGGCCTCCGTTCGGCCGGGCATCGCTTGTTTCTGGGAAGCAAACGGAGGCGCGGGATAAGAATGGGGCATGAACCAGCTCCTAGATAAGTGCCAATCGAAAACGCTTGATTGGATGCAGCGTTCCGCCGGTGGCGACATCGCCCCGTCCCAATGACGAAGGGGCGCTTGGGCAGCGCTTTTTCCTACTCTGGCATCGGTTTTGGGTCTTCATCACCAGGCGCATCGCTTTCGAGCTCGCTTTTGGCCTGGTGCCAGAAGTCGTCGGCCTTACCTTCCGGGCGACCTTCCCTTTCCCAAAGTTTGTGAGCGTACTCTCGGATCTGTTCTTCAGAGTATCGGGGCATCGGCCTCTCCTCAAAAACGGATAACTACGGCGGCGAACCGCTGGGGAACAGTCATGCAGGCGATCGCATCGATCGCTATAATTGCTTGTGCGTTTAAGACGCCAATATGTGACCAGTTCCCCGCCCAAGAATATTTCCGTTAGAACTGTCGCTCCCGAATGACCCTCTCTCTCGTCCGCGCGACAAAAGCGTTGTTCACGAAAAGGGGACCCGCATGGCTTTTCGTGAAACCATTAGCCGGCTTTTTTTGCCGCACCCTCGCACCGGAAGCTGCCGAGCATACCAAACAGCTTAATGAATGCCTCGATGGACGAGTTCGTCCGGCTACTGCAGACCAACGGCTATGTCAGCAAAAGCTCCGCCACATTTGGAGCAGTGGCAGAGCCATCGGAACGGCCACCGTGCGAACAGGACGCTCAAACCTCAAAAGAGGAAGGAATGTAAGTCGTTTCTACGTAACAGACGGCAACCTGATCGGCGTCTCCAAGCGCGTACGCCGCCACCAGCTGACGGTCGGCTAGGTTCTGAAAAACAGGAAATATACAACGGCAAAGGCGGCCCCAACTAAGCCAAGGCTCCAAATTAAAACGTTGCGAACCGACGGCCCTGGCTCGGCGCCGCGTGCTTTGCGCGCTGACTTTACTTCGGCGCGCTCATCATCTCGTCCCAATTCATATCCTTTCACGGAGCTTGAGCCCCGTCAGTTTGTTGCACCGCCAAGCGCCGTCTTGTTTCCGGCTTCGCTGCTCGGGGCGCTGACATGGACTTCGTGTCCCCGGCGGATCGCAAGAGACGCTGCAGCGACGGCTGCTTCGAAAGCAGACTCTTTGGTCAGGAATTTCCCCTCCACGTTTCCATCGTGCAGAACGCCCCAGCCATCGTTAGATTCGATGACGGCATAAGTTGCTAAACCCATAGTATCCTCCGGAATAACTGTCGGTCAAAAGCCACTGCTAGATTCATGCCCCCAAAAAAGCGTCACGCTCGACGATCTCAAAAGGCAACCGGCCTAATCATCGCCGCTGTGCCAGTGCCCGGCCAATGAGAAATGCTGCAAACAACATACCGAGCGGAGCTTCACGCGTAAGCTTGCTTAGTATGTCGAGGGGCTTGCCGGGCTTTTTCGCCTTCCTCGATTGCTTCTCCCATTGTTGATGCGACGGCTTTGATACCATCCACCACGGTGGCCTTCAGATCAGTCAATTGGTCACTTGCACATGGCGTCTCTTGATCGGTCATGGCGCATCCTCATCGGGCCGTTGCACAAGCATTTACTATAAGTATTGTTCCGGGCAAGACGGTTCTTCCCGGTCCAAGATCATTCCCGTTGCACTTTGACAACCTGGTCCGGCGGTTCGCGCGAGCCGGCGTCACGCAGAATAAGCGCTCTGCCGGGTAGCAACGGCAGGACTACAGCGCCGAGA
The DNA here is from genome assembly GCF_008329525.1 of Tardiphaga sp. P9-11. Lineage (GTDB taxonomy): Bacteria > Pseudomonadota > Alphaproteobacteria > Rhizobiales > Xanthobacteraceae > Tardiphaga. The sequence goes on from NZ_NPKQ01000019.1 coordinate 15,194, forward strand.
ATGTAGGGCCTAGGGAGCATCGCCTTACTTCTTCTCGCGACGAAACCCTTGAGCTCTTTGCAACGGTCATTTTCTTGGCGGCCTTCTTCTTCGCTGCAGCGATCTCTTCGGCGCGGCCTTGTCGCGCTTCGTCCAGATGGTCGCATCACCCATAATGGTCTTGGTCCGGCTGCGCTTCTTCACGGCGCCTTTGCGCGCATTATCGCCCGTCGGTTTGTTGGTAGCCATCGTCGTCTCCGGAGCACCGCAATGCCGCGGCGGACTGAAAACGAGAACTCGATCAACAAGCTCCCCTGGGGTTCGGAACGAACCACTAGTCACCAGCTTGTATCCGCCGTTAGTTGCGTTGGATTCCCTGTATGCGTCAGTCCCGGTGGACACTCACTATTGTGCCGAATGCCGGCGATCCGAATGTTTATCTCGTTCTGGACTGCGTCGAGCAATCGAGGTGCGCTCGGCGCGAGGCTGATGCGGGTAAGACCGATCTCGAGACGGTCGTCCGTGACTTGATGTCCGGACAGTACAAGGACCCTCAGCGCGTCATCGCCTTCAACACCTTCGAGCATCGGGCCGCCGACGTTTCGGAAGATGTCGCGCGCGAGATCCGGCGCTGCACTGATGCTGCCCTCGAAGATCTTTCATCCTCGATCGAGGACTTCGTGGTGCGTCACGCCGGCAGAGGACAGCAACTCAATTTGAGGTTGGTATGACTGATAACCGCGCAGCTCGCTATCGCCGCCTCGCCATGGTTGAGCAGGATCTCGAGCGCGCCCGCATCTTGCGACAGATCGCTGACGAGGCCGACCGCGGCGTCTTGTGTGTGTCGTCGATGAAGCAGACTGTGAAAGCTCAGGCACCGGCACCGATAGTCTCTCCGGCGAACTGACCTGCCCTATCCCGAACCAAAGGCTCCCGAAGGTGGCGAAGAAGCGGCCTTCCGAGCTTCGTCGCCCGCCCTGGCGTCTTCGATCGGCAAAGTGCCGTCTGGTGATCGTTCGACCGCTATCGCGTACAGCTGCACATCGCAAACGAAGGAATTCACGTCTACACGCGGAACGGCCAGGACTGGCGGGGACGCTTTAGGAAAATCACAATCGACGCATGGCATTTGAAAACCAGTCAGCGATTTCGACGGCGAGATGATCGTCACGGCCGAGGACGGCACAACAGATTTTCCGTGCTGCAAAAGGCGCTGCGAGCAGCCGCCCTTCAGACCAACTCGCCGAACTGAGCGTCGTTCTCAAACAGAAAGCCCAGGATCCTCATCGACAGAGCCCGCGACCGCACCAGGTCGCGGCTTAGGCGATCGTCCAGCCAGTCTACTTGCCCTCTTCTAGAAATTTGCATTTATCGTCGTAACGAACGGCTAATCTGAGAGGGCAGAGACAATCATTAAAGCCAACTTTGGTTCCGAAGCTGGCGGTAAAAATATTCTTGTGCCGTGTAAGTGGGGCAGCCTACTCTGATCTGCGACTCCCGTGCCGCCAAACCAGGCAGTTATCGCTCTCTACCATAGGGATTCGGTTCGCGGAAAGTGAATGATGCCAATAACAAAGAACGACCGCAATCTTTTAGAAAGCGAACGCGCCTTCCGACTTCTCGTTCAAGGCGTCACAGATTATGCGATTTATTTGCTCGATCCTAATGGCATCGTATCAAATTGGAATGCAGGCGCCGAGACGATCAAAGGGTATGGTGCAGACGAAATCGTGGGCCAGCACTTCTCGGTGTTCTACCCGCCGGAGGATCGCGAAGCCGGACTACCCAACGCCGCATTAGAGGCCGCACGCCGGAATAAGCGTTTCGAAGCGGAAGGCTGGCGGATGCGGAAAGATGGCACCCGATTTTTCGCGTCCGTAGTTATCGACGCCATCTACGAACATGGTGTCCTTGTCGGCTTCGCAAAGATCACGCGTGATATCACCGAACGGATGCAGGCCCGCTCCGCATTGAGCGAAAGCGAAAATCTTTTTCGCCTGTTGGTGAGCAATGTCACGGACTATGCGTTATACATGCTTGATCCGGAAGGTCATGTCACCAGCTGGAACCTCGGCGGTCAGCGGATCAAGGGCTATCTTCCTGACGAGATTATCGGTCAGCACTTTTCGCGCTTTTATACTCCCGGCGACCGGGACGCGGGAAAACCAGCGCGTGCTCTCAGCATTGCACGCGAAAAGGGCCGTTACGAAGAAGAAGGCTTACGCGTCCGCAAAGACGGCACGTTCTTTTGGGCGAGTGTGGTCATTGATCCCGTCCGCAATGACGCAGGCGAGCTGATCGGGTTTGCCAAGATCACGCGCGACATCACAGAGCGACGTCAAGCAACGCAGCAACTTGAACGTATGCAAAAGCAGCTGGCGGAAGCGCAGAAAATGGATGCGCTCGGTCAGCTGACCGGCGGAGTGGCTCATGACTTCAACAACCTCCTTATGGCAATCACTGGTAACGTTCGGCTGATTAAGCGGCATGCCGTTGTCCCCCGCGTGATCGAGGCAGCAGGAGCGATTGAGGCAAGCGTTCGTCGCGGCGCGGCACTTACTCGTCAGTTGCTGACGTTTGCGCGGCGTCAGCAAGTCGCTCCGATGCTGCTCAATCTTGAAGAGACCGTACAAGCTGTACGCGAAGTCTTGACGACAGTTCTGGGTCGCACGATCAAGCTCGAAATCTTCGTACCCGCCGGAGTCTGGCCGGTGTTCGCGGATCCAACCGAACTCGAGACGGCGCTCATCAATCTCAGCATCAACTCTCGTGACGCCATGCCCGACGGGGGCACCTTGACGATTACGGCAGATAATTACTGGGTCGGGGATGGAGAGGATAAGGGCGAGTACGTGCAGATCAAGGTGACTGATACCGGCGCAGGTATTCCCGAGGATGTCATTGCGAAGGTATTCGATCCGTTTTTCACGACCAAGCCCGTCGGCAAAGGAACAGGATTAGGACTCTCGCAGGTGCATGGCTTTGCCAACCAGGCCGGCGGTCGTGTCGAAATCCAAAGCAAGCTCGGTGCTGGCACGGAATTCACCATTCGGCTTCCGCGTGGCGAGGGCCATGCAGGTGCGCACGAAGCAGAGGTTCTGACCAAAGGCGCCGGCAGTGTTCTTCTTGTTGAAGACAATCCGGATGTTGCCACCTCCAGCGCCGTATTTCTGGAAGAGTTGGGATATCGCGTGAAATGCGTATCGGATGCGGAGTCCGCATTGCGCGAGATCGAGCACGACGGCATCGACCTCGTTTTCAGCGATGTCGTGATGCCTGGAAAAATGGATGGTCTCGGGCTGGCCCGGCATCTTAGACAGAGCTACCCGCACATTCCCGTCGTTCTTGCAACGGGCTACAGTGAGGCAGCGCGGAAACTGGGCTCAGAATTTTTGCTGTTGCGAAAGCCTTACGAGCTTCATGAGCTGAGTAGTGCCTTACAGACGGCCCTTCACCAAAGATCAAGGGCGCGCTATTAAATTGAACCACAATCAATGCACCGGATCTTACGCCCACCTGTCTTGACTAGCGTCAGCCTCATCGGCTTATGACACTTTGCCTGCCATGGCGGGAGCCGATTGAGCAAGGCGAAGGTCCCTCATGGGGTTCGCGATGCGACGATGCCTTCGATTGTGTGGCCGCAATTTTATGTAAATGCAGAGTGTTGAGAACGCAGTTTAGATTGGAACGCATCTGCGAAATGAACGTAGTAAGGGCGCCATGTCCCTTCTGTCAGACTCCACGTTGCAGATCGTCTTGCTTGCCTCCTTGTTCGTTGTCCTTGAGGGCCGCGACGCCGTTTCGCGACAGCTTTGGAACGTGCTTTTGAAGATCAAACTGTTTTCGCGTTCATCAGCGTGGAAGTGTTTGTCATGGTCACAAAGGACGGAACCACAATCCCCGGGACGCCGAGCAGGTGGCCAAGCTTGAAATTGCACGTCGGATTTTGGAGGAGGCACGGGCTATCCTAGCAAAGGCGGCGAAGGACTAGGCCTCGCTCCCTCCTTCACGGCCTGCCCGTTTGCGTCGATCTTGCGGCCAGCGGTCGGCAACGGGACGCCAGCGGGCCAGCGGATCGCCTTAATGGGGCGGGACTTCGGATCTTGGTGACGTTGACGCTGTCGGCCTGATTGCCGCCGCGGCAGTAGTAATAATTCGCGTCCTCCGATTCATAGAGCGCTAGGTGGCCGCCGCGGGTGGGGCTCTAGACCATCACGGCCCCGGGCGTCGGGACTTGAGCGCAGGCCCCAAGGCGCCCACGCAAGCGCTGAGAGAGCTGCGCTGGCCGGCTTGAGCCGTTTGCGGCGAAGACGTAGCTGATCCCAAGGCCGCACCACGGCATTCTGTCGGCTGGCGACGCCCGTATTTGCCTCTGACTACCACGATGCAAGCTATCGTGCCTACACCGCCACCGCGCGCTATCCCGTCTCGAAAGGCTCGATGTTCGTATTCATAAGGCGGAGCGTCCTGGCGTAGGTGCGCCTGCTAATCGCCAGGTTCGATGCATGTCCCTCAGCTGGGCCGCAGCGGCTACTCTATCAAGAGACTGGCGCGAAGGCCTGTCCATGTTCCAGGTCGTATCGCTCTCCAGGTTTTAGAGCGAAGCTTCTTCATCTGCCTTCCGCTGATGTCGGCGTACTCGCTGATGGCCGCAGGCTTGGTCCCGCGATCCGGACGCAGGCATCCTCACGCCGGATGCGCATCCGTATCACTGTCGATGTCACTGCGCCGGAGCAGATAATCTAGACCGCCGACGCGATACCACCGATAGGCAAATGCTTCCATCATCAGGTGATGCTTGCCCTGGGCATCGGCGCGGCTATGGTCTTCCGCCAGAAGATTGATCAGGTGGTCACCCTGCTTGCCATCGAGGCCGAGTGCGAATGACACTTCGCATGGCTGTTCGTCGAGATTATGCACGAACAGCACGGAGTTGTTGCGCCAGTCGTAGCGGATTGCCAGCACGGCGGGGTTGCGCGTGGCGATGATGGTGAAGTCGCCCCAGCCAATTTCGGGGACCTCCTTGCGCATCCGGATCATGCGCTCGGTCCAGTTCAGCATCGAATTGGGATCGCGGCGCTGCTTGGCGACATTGACGTGATTGTAGCCGTAGGGACCCTTGTCGATCACAGGATTCTTTGACATCTCGCTCTTGGTGAAGCCGGCGTGGGGTTCCGTCGACCATTGCATCGGCGTCCGCGCGCAGTTGCGTTCAGGCAGCGTGAGATCATCACCCATGGCGATCTCGTCGCCATAGCGCAGCACCGGAGTACCCGGCAGCGTGTACATCAGGCTGTAAGCAAGCTCGAGCCTGCGTCGGTCGCCGCCGAGCATTGGCGCCAGCCGACGTCGGATGCCGCGATCGTAAAGCTGCATGTCCTTGTCCGGGCCGAGTTTAGCGAACACCGTCTGGCGTTGCTCCTCGGTCAGCCGGCCGAGATCGAGCTCGTCATGATTGCGCAGGAACAGGCCCCATTGCGCCGTCGCCGGGCGCGGCTTGGTCACCTTCATCGCCGCAGCCAGTGGGCGCACGTCGCCGGAGGCCAGCGCATAGAAAAGGTTCTGGTTGACGTGAAAGTTGAACATCATCTGCATGCGGTCGCCGTCGCTGCCGAAGTATTCCATGTCGGTTTCCGGCAACACATTGGCTTCGGCGAGAATGATGGCGTCGCCCTTGCGCCATTGCAGGAATTCGCGGAAGGCGCGCAACATGTCGTATTGTTCGGTGGGCTTGTGGACCTTCGGTCCCTTGGTAGCGATCACGAAGGGCACCGCATCCATGCGGAAGCCGGAGACGCCAAGCTGCAGCCAGAACCCCATGATCTTCAGGATCTCGGCCTGCACATAGGGGTTGGATGTGTTGAGGTCCGGCTGGAAGTCATAGAACCGGTGGAAGAACCAGGACTTCGAGGTCGTGTCGTGCGTCCAGGTCGATTTCTGCACGCCGGGAAACACCATACCCTTGTTGGCATTGGGCGGTTTCTTGTCCGACCACACATACCAGTCGCGATAGCGCGAATCCCTGCCGCTGCGCGCGTCCTTGAACCAGGCGTGCTGGTCCGAGGTGTGATTGACCACAAGGTCGATGATGACGCGGATGCCGCGCTGGTGGCAGCCATGGGTGAATTCGACGAAGTCGCCTAGCGTGCCGTAGCGCGGATCGACGCCGTAGTAGTCGGAGATGTCGTAGCCGTCGTCCTTGCCGGGCGAGGGCTGGAATGGCATCAACCAGATCGCGGTGATGCCGAGGCCATGAATGTAGTCGAGCCGCCGCGTCAGGCCCTTGAAGTCGCCGCAACCGTCGCCATCAGCATCCATAAAACTGCCTACGGAGAGGCAGTAGAAGACGGCGTTCTTGTACCAGAGGTCGTCGATCATGTGGCCCTTTGGTCCGTGGTTGTGTCGCGACCGGGTCGCGTCGATCAGTGGGGACTCACTCGGAATCGTTGGAGCTTGCCGACGACGCACACGTTCAAAATCGCACCGCCGTTCTCAGTCCTGAACCATGAGAGCGACGCGAAGAACAGATCTATCGACTACATAAGCCGCAATGACTTTTGGCCGTGCGGATGAAGTCGATTAAACTGCTGGTGCTATCAATGGTTCCCGTCAACACAGCGATCCTTATAAACAGCATGTGCGAATAAAGCGGAGTTGTCGCTTGGTGTCAGTGTCGTCTATGACAGAATGCTAACAACTGAACGGCGCGGAGGTCGACGAGTTTCAGCCCAGCGGGCATCCGGGACGCCGCGGCGCGCCGGCAAAGATTGCCGACCGGGCAAAAAAAATTGGGATGCACGCCGTACCCTCGACCTTTGAGGAGTTCGTCAGGCTACTCATCATCGCTCCCTTCACCCGGCAGGATGTCCCCTGTGAACAGCTCATCCTTGCTGAGCAGCCCGGCGTCCTTGAGCGCCTCCATGTCCGATAGGTCGCGCAACGTATCGAATCCGAACTGCGCCAGGACCGCCCTGGTCGTCTCATAAGTACATTTTCCGGCAATGGTTCAATGTCCTGCGTGACGTCACCGAACCGGCCTTCAGGCTGCCCTGATCTCGCGGTCATGCGAGTTGACTCTTGACTGGGTACATCCAACCAGAACTTGGCTATCCAACCAGTCGTGCCGTCTCGACAGTCATCTCAGGTGGCTCTGCTGGAGCCGACATTAAAAACTTTTCGAACGCTTCTTTTGGAAGCGGCTTCGACAACAGAAACCCCTGCAACTCGTGGCAACCTTCCGACCTTAGGAAATCAGCCTGTGCCGTGGTTTCGACGCCCTCGGCAACGACCTCAAGTCCTAGGTTGCGCCCCATCACGATGATAGACCGCACAATCGCTGTATCCTCCGAGGCGGATTGGTTATCGATCATCTGCACAAAACCCCGATCGATTTTAATTCGGGTAAGCGGATAGCGTGTCAAATAGCTGAGAGACGCGTACCCCGTTCCAAAGTCATCGAGTGCAATCCCGATTCCCATTGATCGAAGAGTTTTCAATGGAGCCAGTGCTCCATCTTCGCGACCAAGCGCGATATTTTCAGTGATCTCAAGCTCGAGCGCTTCAGGCGGCAGTCCGCTTTCAGCCAGGGCATGCTCGACATCCTGCAGCAGCGTGCCGTTGCGGAACTGCGCAGGGAAAAGATTCACGCCCATCCGAATATCGGACAGGCCTTTCGCGCGCCATGACGCTGCCGTCAGGCAGGCCTCCGTCAAAATCCATCGACCAGCTTCCTTAGCAACTGCACTTTCAGCAAGTGCTTCAATAAAAGCTGCCGGCGTCAGAATGCCTCTTTCTGGGTGGTTCCACCGAAGGAGAGCCTCGGCGCCGATTACAACGCCGTCGCTTGATCGAACTTGAGGCTGATAGTACAGGACAAATTCTTGATTGGCGCATGCACGCCGAAGCTCGCTATCGAGCAGCCGACGAGCGTTCGCTCGGGCGCGCAAAGAAGGCGCGTATAACCGATGCGTCCGAGTCCCGCTTGCTTTCGCATCGTAAAGCGCCAGATCCGCGTTCGCCAAGAGGTCATCGGCGTTCGAGCCGTGTATTGGGCCGATCGCTATGCCGGCGCTAGCAGCAACGACCAATTGATGACCATCAACGTTAAAAGGCTTCCCCAGGTGCTTGAGAATGGAGCCCACGACCTCTGTCGCCAAAAGCGGATCGCCACAATCTTCAAGAACCATGACAAATTCATCTCCGCCCAGCCGGTAGACATGCATTCCACCCGAAATGGTTTCGAGACGCCTCGCTACTACTTGCAGGAGCCGGTCACCGAACGCGTGACCAAGCGTGTCATTAACGTCTTTGAATCCGTCAAGATCAAGCATCGCGAGGGCGAGCGGCCGAACGGCTGGCTCCTCGAATAGCTCGCTGAAATCTTTACGTAGGCTTGCCCGATTGGGGAGGTCGGTCAGTTGATCATAAAAGGCCAGTCGCTGCAGCCGCTCTTCCGCGGTTTTTCGCTCGGTCATGTCTCGACCGAAAAAGAAATACCTTTGCTCCGGCTCGCACCACACACCGGACCAAGCCAGAGGCACTACCCGACCACTCTTATGAACGTATCTGGTTTCAAAGTGCCGCTTATGTTGGGCGCTCCGGCCTAGCTTCATTTCGCGTCGCGTAGCGTCAAGATCTGTTGGGAGTATGAATTCCGCCCCGCTCCGTCCGATCATTTCTTCTGGTTTATACCCGAGTATCGCAAAAGAGCTCGGGCTTACGCGAGTAAAGAGGCCCTTTGGATCCGTTACCAGGATGAGATCTAAGGATGTCTCGAACAATCGACGGCTCTCGTTCGCCTCCTGGCTCAAGGCCAATCCCTTCAAGCGAATGTCGTCATCAGCATCCGCGCGTTCTTTGGCCGCCAGTGGAAGCCAGCGGAGCGCAAGCAAACCAAGCACGGCGCATGCTGCAACCACGTTCATCACCTTTGGGAGAATGAGATAGTGTGGATTGCCCAGCACTCCAACAATCGAGGCTGGAAACAGTCCGTATTGTCCCCCAAAATACAAACCGAAATAGACGTTCTCGGCGATGTTCCGGACGGTATCGATTGACAACACCGCTAGCAAAAGGCGGATGGTTCCAAATGTCCGAGGATTGCGTGCAAACGCAATGCATACTGTAGCCAGCACTGCCAGCCATAGCGAAATAATGACCCAATAGATCAGGGCAGCTGCCAGACTCATCCATACACGCGATTTGTTCGTGGTACCGTGCTTTCAGTCTGACGATGTAGCAAGACGGCTGGTCAAGCGGAAAGCTAATCCATCGGTGAGCTTAAAAGCCCGTTAATTGCGGTGCTCGTCCGATCTGGGAATCGCCCTATCGTGACTCGGGTGAATCTGCGTAGCCCACAGCATCGCATTGGCTATTTGCTCACGGCAGTCCGATTGCGGTGCGGACTTCCATTCGGGAACAAGTGGCAACTCATAATCGCCATTGTGGTGATTAGACGCATATTTCATTCTTGTTGGGTGAAAGAACTGGATGGACCGCCGGGACGACATCCCTATGAAGGGACTGCCGCTGACGCGCAACTTCTGATTTGATGTTTGAGAACGCTTTAAAACGCGGGCTCAAGCCAATCTAGCGCACGGAAATATCCGATGAGAACCGGATGAGGGGACCAGACGCATCAACGGTATGTTTCTCGCATCTGCGAGATGCGTTTGGCAAGTTCCGCTACTTCGTGGTTTTAGCCTCATAAGAATCTGCGAGTCGGCATTGCCACTATTTCCCGCGTCGGCAATAATAGTTTTACGGGTTTTTAGGTGAATGGCATTAGCAAGCAGTCAGCTCAATTGCCGGAATTCACATGGCCGCCCTAGAACGACGTAAGGACAGTGTTGTCTTCGAGCGCGGATTTGACGCTCACATCATGGCGATAGACGGTACTTGGCGTCGGGCCTGCATCATGACGGCTGCATCTGAATCCGGTGCCAGGCTGACGATAGTAAAATCGGTGGAGGGGCTTAATCTCACGGAGTTCTTCTTGTTGCTTTCAAAAACGGGGCTCGCCTATCGACGCTGCGTGCTCGCCTGGATTAACGGCGATCAGATGCAAGTCGATTTCCTGCTGCCTGGAAGAAAGAAGATTCGACCTCCTCAACTAAGCAAAGACGGCCCGGTGCAATAAGCTATGATCTCGAAACCAGAGACGGATAAATGCCAAAGCCGACCAAGGCGGCGGCGCGCAGCACAAAGATATTGACATCCTTATCGGGAAGCGCATCCGTGAGGGCCGGATCGAGAAGGGACTTAGCCAAGCCGCCATCGGCGAAGCCATGGGCGTGTCTCTGCAGCAGATGCGGAAGTACGAACGCGTTGCGAACCGGATTAGCGCCGGTACCCTTTACGGGATATGCTACTTTCTTAATTATCCAATCGGGAAACTTTTTGAACCAGCGAACGCAAAGAGAAATGGCACCAGCCGCGACACCGCCAATGGGCAGCTTGCTTGGGTGCGCGTTTGTCTTCCTTTGCTAGGTCAGACAGAAGATCTGCTAGCGCGCTTCCCGGCAAATTCGGCGGCTAGCTCGGACTGAAAGCCGTCTGCCGTCATTTTGCTTCCCCACGGTTTGCTTGTCAATCGGCGTTCAAATTTGACCCCGGATCGGCGTCCAATTTTGACCCCTTTGAGCGTGCTGGTTTGGGGGTAGCGCTCGTCTCGTCGGAGCTGGCCGGGGTTGCGGAGACGAGACGAGCGCGGG
>NZ_NPKQ01000001.1 GCF_008329525.1 Tardiphaga sp. P9-11
ACCGCCGAAGTCTTTCGTCCGACCTCGCTTCAGAAGCCGAAGCTTCATCAGACGAGATCCGCAAGGACTCCGCCGTCCACGTTTCTCTTTCTTCAATTTAACTTGTCAAACAGCCCAACGCCGAAGCATTGCCCTCCCCGGTAGGGAGAAAATTTCGTTCTGATCATTCCTAGTGGAAGTCATCAGGCTGCGTCTCGAAAGACTGTGTGCAGCGCCCCGAAGGGAGTGAACCTATAGGCCGGGGTTTCGAGAGACGCAACAGCTTTTTTGAAAAAAATGCGACGCAGCAAAATTATTCGATGTTTCTTTTCATGCGCGCGTGATCGCACGACGCAACTCTCGCAATTACCCACAAGCGTGACACGCGGAAATGCCTTTGTTTACGGGCCTTGCAGCCCTTCGGCTGATGCGCACGCGGAAATCTTCGCGGCAAGAACGACCAAATGCACTCGGTGTGTTTCTGCGTTGCTGCATCCATCACACTTCGCGCTGCACACGATGTTGCGCATTTTAATGCAGATGCGTTTTCCGGCTGCAGTGCGCCCGCGGAGTTCTGCCACATATATGGCAGGCTAGTTGACAGAGTGATGTCGGGTTGATCGCTGATCGGAAATCGGCGAGGGCACAATGTCTGGGTGCCTGCAGACACGACAAGCACAAGGGCTAAGCTTCCTCGTTGCTGTCGCCACGTGTTACCGCACCACGCCCGAGATAAATCCCGGTTTGCGGCGCGGCGGCTTGATGTCGTTCTTCAGGAAACACCGGGCGTTCTTTCCGGCATAGCCGGGGCGCGCAAAGGTCCAGGCGCGGCATTTGTTGTCGCCCTGGCAGGCATCGCGGCAGGCATCGCCACGCTCGGCCTTGTCGTCATTCTTGATCTCGAACGAGCGATAGTCGCCGCCAAAGCGATCGGTCGAGGTTTCCACCGGGCCGGTGCGGGGCTCGATAACGCCGGCGCCGCGCACGCCGGAGACGCAGCAATAGCTCTCGATCCGTGGCGGCACCTTGTCTTTCAGCCAGCACACGGCGTTTTCGGAATTGTCGCTCGGGTAATTGAAACTCCAGGCGCGGCACTTCTTGTCGCGCTCGCAGATCAGTGCGCATTCGGCGGGATCGCCGGACTGCGAGACCGAGCGCGAATAATCACCGCCGGGGCGATCGAAATTGGTTTGCGCCTCGGCAGGCGTAATGGCTGCCAGCAACAGCATGGCGAAGGCTGTCAGACACGCTCTGAACAGGTTCCTCGGCATGCGGGATGACTTTCAGCGGTTTGCAACGGCGTGAAGAAGAGTGCCATTGGAACGCCGGCCACCTGTACCGTGGATGAACGGATTTTCAGCTCGGCCAAGCGGCTGATCTAGAAGCAGTATTCCTTATAGGCCGGTGCAACCGAGCCTTCCCAGGCACCATGGAACTTGTCGAGCATCTGTTCGGCCGGAGTCTTTCCGGCATCCAGGATCTGATCGAGCGCCTCCAGATGACGGGATTCGTCGCGGCCATGCGCATCCAGCCTGGCGCGGCGGCGCAAGCCGCCATGGGCCAGCAGCAGACACTCCTTGGCGATCTCGAACAGATAGCGATCCTTGACCTTGGCCTTGAAGCCCATCTTCGGCACGTCATCGCGCAGCGCCTGGCGCTCCTGGGCAGTCCAGTGCTTGACGATGTCCCAGGCGGCATCGAGGGCGCTGTCATCGTAAAGCAGGCCGACCCAGAACGCAGACAGTGCCGGCAAGCGATCCGACGGCACACCATCGGCACCGCGCATTTCGAGATAACGCTTTAGACGGACTTCGGGGAAGATCGTCGAGAGATGATTGGCCCAATCCGACAGCGTCGGCCGCTCGCCGGGCATCTTCTCATTCTTGCCCGCGAAGAAATCGCGGAAAGACGAACCGGACACATCGATATAGTTGTCGCCGCGCTTGACGAAATACATGGGCACATCAAGCGCATAATCAACCCAACGCTCGAAACCCATGCCGTCTTCGAACGCCCACGGGATCATACCCGAGCGCGCATTGTCGGTGTCGCGCCAGACTTCGGACCGGAACGACAGGAAGCCATTCGGCTTGCCTTCGGTGAACGGCGAATTCGCGAACAAAGCCGTGGCGATCGGCTGCAGCGCAACGGAGACGCGGAGCTTCTTGACCATGTCGGCTTCGGAGGAGAAGTCGAGATTGGTCTGCACGGTACAGGTCCGGTACATCATATCCAGACCATACTGGCCCACTTTGGGCATGTAGTTGGTCATGATCTTGTAGCGGCCCTTGGGCATCACCGGGATCTGCGCACGCGACCAGGACGGCGTGAGGCCGAGGCCCAAAAATCCGATGCCGAGCGGTGTCGCCACTTCGCGCACCTGCGCCAGATGCGCCATCAATTCGGATTGCGTCTGATGAACCGTCTCCACCGGCGCGCCGGACAGTTCGAACTGGCCACCGGGCTCCAGCGAGATCGCGCCGCCGCCGGTGACATCATAGAGGCCGATGATATTGCCGGCTTCCATGATCGGTTCCCAGCCGAGCAGATGCTTCATGCCGTCCAGCACCGCACCGATGCCCCGCGAGCCTTCGTAAGGCACGGGGTTGTGACCCTGCAACGTGAACGGCGTTTTTTCGTGTTCGGTGCCGATGCGGAATTCCGATGGCGGCTTCACACCCGCCGCCAGCCACGCCACGAGTTCGTCGCGCGACTGCAGCGGCGTCATATCGATTTGGTCACGCGCCATGAAAATTCCGAATGAAAAGCGCTGCAATCAGTTGCGCGCGGTGTCGGGGACGCCCGCGGCCCATGCGGGCTGCGAACGCAGGCAAAAATTTAAGGTTCATCGCGCCGGCGCGGCGTCTCTGGCGGCCGGCGACGTCACTGTCGGTGCCGCTTCTTGGCACGCGCAGCCGAGCCGGTCGAGCAGGCCGCACAGTTTTGCTGCATCTGCGTCGGACAGTTTCGAGCCGACATGTTTCTCGATCGCTGTTGAGTAGGCGCAGCCCATCTTCTTATGCAACTCGCGCCCGGCAGCCGTGATTTCGACGAACAGGCCGCGCTTGTCCATCTTGCATTCGCGGCGTGCAGCCAGACCTTCGTCGACCAAACGATCGATAAGCCGCGATGTCGAATATTGCGGTATCAGCATCTGCTTTTCGAGCTCGACCGGGCGCATCTCGCCGGTCGGCGAGCGCGACAGCTCGGCCAGCGCGTCGTACCATGCGAGCGGCGGAAAGCCGGCGCGCTTGAGGTCCTGCTCGACGCCGTCCAGCACCCGGCTCTGGATTCGCATCAGGCGGATCCAGGCGGCTGTCGCCTCGGTGGAAGGTTTACGTTTCATGACTCAGTCCAAATGGTGGCGGCACCCTAGCCCATTTGATGCAGCTGCATCAATCTTGACTCTTTCATGCAGATGCATTTAGTCACCCGCGTGGTTAAACCAATGTCTTCAGGGAGGAATTTTCGATGAAGCTGTATTATTCGCCAGGCGCCTGCTCGCTCTCGCCTCATATCGCACTTCTCGAAGCCGGCCTGCCTTACGATCTCGTGAAGGTCGACCTCAAAGCCAAGAAGCTGGAAAATGGCGATGACTATCTCGCCATCAACCCAAAGGGCCAGGTGCCCGCGCTCGGCCTGGACAGCGGTGACCTCGTTACCGAAGGTCCGGTCATCGTGCAGTACATCGCCGACCAGGCTGCCGCCAAGAATCTGGCGCCTGCCAACGGCAGCGACGCACGCCGCCAGCTGCAGGAGTATCTTGGCTTCATCAACGGCGAGCTGCACAAGAACTTCAGCCCCCTGTTCCAGCCGGTGTTCGACGACGAGGTGAAGGGCTTCTTCAGGACGCGCCTGATGGGCAAGTTCAAATATCTCGATGGCCAGCTCGCGGGTAAGGACTACCTGCTCGGCAAGGATTTCAGCGTCGCCGACGGCTATCTGTTCGTGATGCTGAAATGGGCCGACCGGATGAGCATCGACCTCTCCGAGTTCAAGAACCTGATGGCCTACAAGGACCGCGTCGCGGCCCGCCCGCAGGTGCAGGCTGCGCTGGAGAAGGAAGGCCTGATGAAGGCGGCGTAAGCCGACTGCATCAAGTGAGAATGCGAAAGGGCCGGATCGATGATCCGGCCCTCTTTTGTTTGTGAAAAGGTAAGGTCCGCTTACGCTGCAGCCAGCTTCTTCGGCGGGAAGCGGCCATAGAACGTCTCGCCCTTGGCGGCCATGTCTTCGAGCAGCTTCGGTGGCGTGAAGCGGGAGCCGTATTTGGCTTCGAGCTTGTGGCAGAGTTCGACGAACTTCTTGGTTCCCATGAAGTCGATATAGCTCAGCGCACCGCCGGTGAACGGCGCGAAGCCGAAACCAAGGATCGAGCCGACATCGGCCTCGCGCGGATCGACGATCACGTGATCCTCGACCGTGCGCGCGGCTTCCACCGCCTGCACGACCAGGAAGCGCTGCTTCAGCTCCTCGATATCCAGCGTGTCGGGATCGACCGGCTTCGGCAGCAGCGGGGCGATGCCCTTCCAGAGAGCTTTCGAGCCCTTGCCCTTCGGCGGATACTCGTAGAAGCCCTTGCCATTCTTGCGACCGAAGCGCTCCTGCTTCTCCACCATCTCGACGATCAGCTTCTTCTGCGCCTGATCGACGGCCTGCGAACCCAGATCGGCTTCGGTGGCCTTCATGATCTTCAGCACCAGATCGAGCGCGATCTCGTCCGACAGCGACAGCGGCCCGACCGGCATACCGGCCATCTTGGCGGTGTTCTCGATCATCGCCGGCGGCACGCCCTCAAGCAGCATTTCGAGGCCTTCGGCCGTAAAGCGCAGCACGCAGCGATTGGCGAAGAAGCCGCGGCTATCATTCACGACGATCGGCGTCTTGCCGATGACGCGGACATAATCCAGCGCAGTCGCCAGCGCGACGTCGCCGGTATTCTTGCCGACGATGACCTCCACCAGCATCATCTTCTCGACCGGCGAGAAGAAGTGAATGCCAATGAATTTCGACTGGTCGGCGAACTCTTCGGCCAGCGAGTTGATCGGCAGCGTCGAGGTGTTCGACGCGATGATCGCGCCATCCTTCAGCAGCGACTGCACTTTCTTATAGATCTCGGCCTTCACGGCGCGGTCCTCGAACACGGCCTCAATGACGAGGTCGCAGTCCTTGATCACATCGAAATCGGCCGTTGCCGTGATCTTGGCCATCAAGGCGGTCTTGTCGGCTTCCTTGGCGCGGCCCTTCGCGATCAGAGCATCGATGGCCGCGATGCAATGACCGAGGCCCTTGTCGGCGCTGGCCTGGTCGCGGTCGATCAGCACCACGTCCATGCCGCCACGTGCCGAGACGAAGCCGACTGACGCACCCATGAAGCCAGCGCCGATGACGGCGAGCTTCTTGACCTTGGTCGGCGGCACGTTCTGCGGGCGACGCGCACCCTTGTTGAGCTCCTGCATCGACAGGAACAGGCTGCGGATCATCGCCGCCGCTTCCTTGGTCTGCAGGATATGCGCGAACTGACGGGACTCGACGCGCAGCGCCGCATCCATCGGCACCTGCAGGCCTTCATAGACGCACTGCATCACCGCACGCGCGGCCGGATAATTGTCGAAGGTCTCGCGGCGATAGATCGCGTTGCCAGCCGGGAACATCATCATGCCCTGCTTGGAGTAGACGGGACCACCGGGCAGCCTGAAACCCTTCTCGTCCCAGGGCGCCACGGGTTTTCCACCAGCCTTGATCCACTCCTTCGCAGCGGTGATGAGATCAGCGGCCGGTACGATCGCGCCGACGATGCCCATCGCCTTCGCCTTGACGAGATTGATCGCCTCGCCCTTCAGCAGCATCTGCATCGTGTCCTGCGGCTGCAGCATGCGCGCGAGGCGCTGGGTGCCGCCGCCGCCGGGGAACAGGCCGACCTTGATTTCGGGCAGGCCGAGGCGCGTCTTCGGGTTTTCTGCAGCAACGCGATAGTGGCAGGCCAGCGTCAGTTCGAACGCGCCGCCGAGCGCAAGGCCGTTGATGGCCGCGACCCATGGCTTGCCCGATGTTTCAATCTTGCGCAGCGTCAGCGACAGCTTGCGGCTCTCGTCGAACAGCATCTGCTGCGCGGCTTCCTCGCCCTTGGCTGCCTTGGTCTCGGCAAACACCTTGCCCATGCCTTCAAGCATCGACAGATCGGCACCGGCCGAGAAAGCTTCCTTGCCGGAGGTGATGACGACGCCCTTCACGGCGGCATCCGCAGTGGTCTGATCGACGATCGCCCCGAGTTCCTTGATGGTCGCTACGTCGAGCACGTTCATCGAACGGCCGGAAATATCCCAGGTGACGAGGGCGATGCCGTCGGCGTCGGTCTCAACCTTGAAATTCTTGAAGGTCATGTTGGCCGCTCCTTACACGCGTTCGATGATGGTGGCGGTGCCCATGCCGCCGCCGATGCAGAGGGTGACGAGGGCCGTCGATTTGTTGGTGCGCTCGAGTTCGTCCAGCACAGTGCCGAGAATCATCGCGCCGGTGGCCCCGAGCGGGTGGCCCATGGCGATAGCACCGCCGCAGACATTGATTTTCTCATTGTCGATATCGAAGGCCTGGATAAAGCGCAGCACTACCGAGGCGAAGGCTTCGTTGAGCTCGAACAGATCGATGTCCGACAGCTTCATGCCGGAACGCTCCAGCACCTTCTTGGTGACGTCCACCGGACCGGTGAGCATCATCGCCGGCTCGGAGCCGATATTGGCGAAGGCGCGAATCTTCGCGCGCGGCTTCAAGCCCGCCTTCTTGCCGGCCGCCTCGTTGCCGAGGAGCACGGCGCTCGCACCGTCGACGATACCCGACGAGTTGCCCGCGTGATGGACGTAGTTGACGCCTTCGATTTCCGGATGCGACTGGATCGCCACCGCATCGAAGCCGCCCATCTGGGCCATGGTCACGAAGGACGGCTGCAGCGCGGCCAGCGACTGCATCGTCGTGGACGGGCGCATATGCTCGTCCTTGGCCAGAATGGTGAGGCCGTTGATGTCCTTCACCGGAATGACCGAGTTCTTGAAGCGGCCTTCGTCCCAGGCCTTGGCAGCGCGCTGCTGGCTCTGCACCGAATAGGCATCGACGTCATCGCGGGAGAAACCGTATTTGGTTGCGATCAGATCGGCCGACACGCCCTGCGGCATGAAATAGGCGGGAACGGCGATCGACGGATCGACCGGCCATGCGCCACCGGCAGCACCAATGCCGACGCGGCTCATGCTCTCGGCGCCGCCGCCAATGGTCATTTCGTGCTGGCCAGACATGATCTGCGCCGCGGCAAAGTTCACGGCGTCGAGGCCGGAAGCGCAGAACCGGTTGATCTGGATGCCCGGCACGTCATTGCCATAGCCGGCCGAGAGGGCCGCCATGCGCGCGATATCGCCGCCGGCTTCGCCGACCGGATCGACCACGCCGAGGATGACGTCATCGATGGTGCCCGGCTTGAGGTTGTTGCGCTCCTTGAGCGCCTTCAGCGGTGCAGTAGCGAGCGCTAGCGCCGTCACCTCATGCAGCGAGCCATCGGCCTTGCCGCGGCCGCGCGGCGTGCGAACGTGATCGTAGATATATGCCTCGGGCATGGTGTCTCCCTTGAGATTGGCCGTGTTGTTCGGGCTTTAAACGCTGTCATCGCTCGGCTTGACCGGGCGGTCCAGTAGACTCCGACGTCTGCGCTTTCTCTGCGAAGTCTGTGTCTACTGAATCCCCGCCTTCGCGGGGATAACAGTCCAAGTGTGTGGTGGCAGTGCAGTAGAGACTATCAGAACGCTTCCGCAGGAAGCTCCATTGTCGTCGCGCTGCCGGTCTGGATGCGGGCGAGATGGAGTGCGGTTTCAGGCAACATCCGCTCCATGAAGAAGCGGCCGGTGACCAGCTTGGTCGTCAGATAGGATGTCGCGCCTTCGGCGGCAATCTTGTCCTGCGCGACCTTGGCCATCTTCGCCCACATATAGGCGAAGGCGGTAAGGCCGAACAGCTGCATGTAATCGGTGGCGCCGGCACCGGCATTATCGGGCTTCATCATGGCATTATTCATCAGCCACATGGTCGCCTGCTGCAGATGACCGAGCGCATTCGAGAGTGGATCGAGGTAAGGCTTCATGGCTTCGTCACCACCATGCTCCTTGGCGAAGGCCGCGACCTCGCCGAAGAATGCCATCGCGGCACGGCCACCGTCGCGCGGCAGCTTGCGGCCGACGAGATCGAGCGCCTGAATGCCGTTGGCACCTTCATAGATCATGGCGATGCGCGCATCTCTAACGAACTGCTCCATGCCCCATTCGGCGATATAGCCGTGGCCGCCGAACATCTGCTGCGCCGACACCGCATTGGCGAAGCCGCCATCGGTGAGCACGCCCTTCAGCACCGGGGTCATCAGGCCCATGTGATCGTCGGCGGCCTGACGCTCCTTCGGATCGTCGGAGCGATGCGCGACGTCGCTCTTCAGCGCGGTCCACACCACCATGGCGCGGGCGGCTTCGTTGAAGGCGCGGATGGTCAGCAGCGTGCGGCGCACGTCGGGATGAACCATGATGGAATCGGCCGGCTTGTCCGGCGACTTCGGCCCGGTGAGCGAACGGCCCTGCAAACGGTCCTTCGCATAGGCCACGGCGTTCTGATAGGCGACTTCCGACTGCGCAAGACCCTGCACGGCAACGCCGAGACGGGCTTCGTTCATCATCACGAACATGCCCTGCATGCCCTTGTTCTCTTCGCCGATCAGCCAGCCGGTGGCGCCGTCGTAATTCATCACGCAGGTGGAGTTGCCGTGGATGCCCATCTTGTGTTCGATCGAGCCGCACATCACGCCGTTGCGCGCACCGAGCGATCCGTCGGCATTGACCATGAACTTCGGTACAACGAACAACGACACGCCCTTGATGCCGGCTGGTGCGCCCTCGATGCGGGCCAGCACCAGATGGATGATATTGTCGGCAAGGTCGTGCTCACCGGCGGAGATAAAGATCTTGGTGCCGGAAATCTTGTAGCTGCCGTCCGCCTGCGGCGCGGCCTTGGTGCGCAAAAGACCCAGATCCGTGCCACAATGCGGCTCGGTGAGATTCATGGTGCCAGTCCATTCGCCGGCGACCATCTTCGGCAGGAACATCGACTTCTGCTCGGGCTTGCCATGCACGATGAGCGCTGCGGTCGCGCCCATGGTGAGGCCGCCATACATCGAGAACGCCATATTGGCGGAGATCTGGAATTCGGCGACGGTCTGCGACAGCGTCACCGGCAGGCCCTGTCCGCCGAATTCTGCGGGAGCCGAGAGGCCGAGCCAGCCGCCCTCGGCGACCTGCTTGTAGGCCTCCTTGAAGCCTTTCGGCGTGGTCACGCTGCCATCATCATTGCGCTTGCAGCCTTCGAGATCGCCGACACGATTCAGCGGCTGCAGCACTTCTTCACTGAGCTTGGCGGCTTCGCCCAGAATCGCTTCGCGCACATCGGCGGACGCGTCAGCAAAGCCGGGCAGATTGTTGTAGCGATCGAACTGAAACACGTCGTTGAGCAGGAACCCGACGTCTTCGAGCGGGGCTTTGTAGCTGGGCATGGAATTCTCTCGGTTTGAATTCGATTGATCGGATGATACGGCGCCGCCGTGTCAGATTTACGCAATTGTTATTGGAGATGAAGCAAGCAGCTGGCGGCTCATTGCCGCGCCAATTCCTCGCCCATCAACCGGTGTAACAGGTTGATGGCCTTGAGCGGCCTGACCATCACCTTGAAGTGGGTAATGCGTCCGTCATCGGCGAAGGTGATCATGTCGACGCCATTGATTTTGATGCCTTCGATCTCGTTCTCGAATTCGAGCACCGCGCCGTTGTCGCTGCGCCATTCGCCTTTGTAAGCGAAGCCGGGGCCACCCAGCACTTTCTCTGCAGTCGTCAGATACTTGAACACGATCTCACGGCCCCGCTGCGGCGCATGCACGACCGGGCTTTCGAACACGGCATCCGGATGCAGCAGGTCCCACAGCATCGCCCGATCATGAGACCGCATGAAGCTGTACCATCTATCGAGGCCGGTCACGCTCATTTGCGATCTCCGCACGAGGCAAGTGACAATTGCGAGAAGTGGATGCGGGACAGACAGCAACGGTTTGCGGATGGCATGTTCACCTCAAACACCTGATGCAATCGTGCCGAACGCGATCAGCGCGACCGCCGCCGCCATCAGCATCCAGCCCGGATGACGGCCGTGCGTCGCCCAGAAATTGAACACGGCCCCAAACAAATAAGTGCCACCGACCAGCAGGCTGATCGCGAGCCGGGCATCACGGTCCAACACATTGGCGGCGAAAACCAACGCTATTCCGCCAAGAAACCAGACGACCGTACTAAAATGCAGCAGCGGAGCCACCAGGCGTCGCGTTGTGCCGGAAAAGCGCCTGTCCGCCATTGCTACGGCCTCGAATGGCGCGACCATCAGACGCTGGATCAGGATGCCGTGGAACACGGCTACGCCAGCCCCGATCACTCCTGCCATCCCGAGCGCTGCATTCTGCCAGACCATTCCATACACCTCTGCATGGAGATTAACGCCGGAGCGTGGATTTCGTCAATACACATGTGTATGGTTGGGGAATGGATGACCAACTGACCAAGGACCGCCTGACGCGTTCGGCCTGGCTCGATCACGGGCTGAGGATCCTCGCGCGGCAAGGTGCGGACGCGTTGAAAGTCGGTGCGCTGGCCACCGGGCTGAATGTGTCGCGCGGAAGTTTCTATTGGCATTTCAAAGATATATCTGAATTTCGACTACAGCTTCTGCAACGCTGGCAGGAGCGGACGACCGATCAGGTGATCGAGGGGATCGACGCCTCGGTCGCTGGAGCCGCACGTCTGACCCATCTCATGAAGCTCGCTTTCAACGAAGATCGCAGCCTGGACCGTGCCATCCGCGCGATGGCCTCGACCGATGCAGATGTCGCCAAAATGGTCGCCTCGGTGGATGCCCGACGGGTTGGCTATATGGCGAAATGGCTGATCGAGGCCGGGGTGGAAAGCCAGCGGGCGCTGCCGCGGGCCGAATTTCTCTATTGGGCCTATATCGGCCAGTCCGCGGTGATGGACCCACGCCACAGCGCCATCACCGAACTGGATGTCGACGATTTGAGTGCGCTGTTTACGCGCTGACGCCGGAGCCGGAGCCATCCGATCCTACCTGCAAACCGACGCAAGTGTATCGCCGGGTTAACTTTTAAGGCTGGTCGAGCCCGATCCTTAACCCGTTATTTACCCTAACCCTGAAAAGTCCGGATCAGAGGCAGACGACCCGCGCCCGTTACGATTGTCTTCACGATGGGACGCGCGGGGGAGGCTGCAGGCGCTGGTGGGCGTCAAGCTCGGAACCGGACCAAAGCATGAATTCGCGCGTATCGTGGAGTGTTGACGGGATTGAGCCATCGGTTCGCGAGCGGGCCGAAGCTGCGGCGCGCCGTGCCGGCATGTCGCTCGGAGACTGGCTGAACTCGACCATCGGCGAAGCTCCTCCGCGCTACAACTCGCCCAACGCACGCCCTCGCGACCAGGAACGCCCTCTTACCCCGCGCGCAGCGCTGCCGCAGCGTGACGCGGCCGATGTCGTCGAGATCCACGAGCGGCTCGACGCCATTGCCCGGCAGATCGAACTGTTCTCGAAGCCTGCACAGCGCAGCAGCGAGCCCGGCGTCGCGCGCCAACTCAATGACGCGATCTCTCGGCTTGATGCACGTTTGTCGCAGATCAGCGAGCCCGCATATCGCCAGCCTCACATGCCGCCGCAGCAGCCGCGCATCGATATGGTCGAGCGCGCCGCCAATCAGGTTTATAGCGCCTCGCCGCCGATCGATCCGTTCTCGCTGGATTTCGCGATCGCCGAGATCGCCGCCCGTCAGGACGAACTCGACGGCACGCCGCGCATGGCCCCTCGCAGCGCACCACCCATTGCGCCGTCCTTCGCGCAGCCGCCTTATGCGCAGCCTGCCGCGCCGCCGCAGAGCTTCATGCCGGATATGTCCGGCCTGGAGCGGCAGTTGTTTCAGATCACGACCAAGATCGATGCGCTGCAGCGCCCCGACAACAATATCGAGCAGTCGATCGCGGCCTTCCGCGGCGAACTAGCCGAGATCCGCAACGTCATCACCGAAGCGATGCCGCGCCGCGCGATTGAATCAATCGAGAATGAAATCCGCGAACTCGGCCGCCGCATCGACGATAACCGCCGCAGCGGCATCGATGGCGATGTGCTGGCCAATCTCGAACGTGCACTGGCCGACATCCACAAGACACTGACCACGCTGACGCCGGCCGAACAGCTCGCCGGCTTCGACGAGGCGATCCGTAATCTCGGTGGCAAGATCGACATGATCGTGCGCTCGAGCAACGATCCCGGCACCATGGAGCAGTTGCAGGGCGCGATCGCCGCGCTGCGCGCCATCGTGTCCAACGTCGCCTCTAACGAAGCCCTCGGCCGTCTCAGCGACGATCTGCAGACGCTGTCGTCGAAGGTCGATCAGCTCGCCCGCGCCGACAACAGCGATTCCTTTGCCGCGCTCGAGGCGCGCATCATGACGCTGACGGCAGCGCTGGAGAATCGCGAGCGCCCGGCCGTCATGGCCAGCTCCGATCATCTGGAAACGGCATTGCAGGCGCTGTCCGAGCGTCTCGACCATATGCCGGTGGGCAATGACTCGTCGTCGGCCTTCGCGCATCTCGAACAGCGCGTTTCCTATCTGCTCGAGCGGATGGAAAACATCACCGATACCCGCGGCAACAATCTCGGCCGCGTCGAGGACGGGCTGCAGGACATCCTGCGCCACCTCGAACGCCAGCAGTCGATGTTCGCCGCGCTGGACAATCCCCGCAGCAAGGCGCCATCGGTCGATCCCGGCCTGGTCGATACGATCAAGCGCGAACTCTCCGACATGCGCTTCAGCCAGTCGGAAACCGATCGCCACACGCAGGACTCGCTCGAAGTCGTGCACTCTACGCTCGGCCATGTGGTCGATCGCCTCGCCAGGATCGAAGGCGATCTGCGCACAGTCAGCGCTGCACCGCCGAAGCAATCAGCTCCGGTCGCCACACCGGCTCCGACCCCGCGCCCCGTAGCGACTGCGCCCGCGGTCTCAGCACCGGCCCCGCCGCGCCCGCAAATGCCGAATCCGGTGAAGCCACAGGCTGCGCCGTCGGAGGTTGAGGTGCGCCCATCGCAGGTTCATTTCGATGCCGCGCCGCGCGACTTTGCAGCGACCGCAATCTCGCACGAACCGGCAGCCATCTTCCCGGTGCCGAAGGCGATCAGCGACATTCTCGATCCGCCGCCGGCGGCAAAACCTGCCACACCGCCCGCGCCCGCCGCAGAGCGTCCCTCGCCGCGCCCGACGGTCGATCCGGCACTGCCGCCGGATCATCCGCTTGAACCCGGCACGCGTCCGCAGGGCCGTGGCGCATCGCCATCCGAACGCATCGCCGCGTCGGAAGAAGCCATCAGTGAAATCGCCGTCGATGCGCCTGAACAGGCGACTGCGTCGAGCTTCATCGCAGCCGCACGTCGCGCCGCGCAGGCGGCTGCAGCAACCGGCAACGACAAGTCCAAAGGCCCGAAGGCGGCCAAACTCGCCCCCCACCGCGCCGATGGCGAGAAGTCGTCCACCACGATCGGTTCGAAGATCCGCTCGCTGCTGGTCGGCGCCAGCGTGGTCGTGATCGTGCTCGGCTCGTTCAAGATGGCGATGACGCTGCTGGACAGCGGTTCGCCAGCGCCAGTGGCCGAGAACATTCACTCTGCACCGCCATTGCAGCTCAATATGCCTGAACCAGCCGAAATCCAGAGCAAGCCTGCCGCGCCGGCTGCTCCATCCATGACCTCGCCGACCCCGATCGGCAAGCAGTCGCTGATCGCGCCGCCCACCGCCGTCGAACCCGCACCACAGCCAGTACCGCAGGCCGCACCCGTGCCATATGTGTCGCCCGATGTGACCGGCAGCATTGCCGTGCCGCAGGCCAGCGCCGCCGGGCCGGTGCTGCCATCCAGTGGCCAGAAGATCACCACAGCCTCGATCCCCGCCGGCGAGCGCCTGCCCGAGACCATTGGCAGCACCGTACTGCGCAACGCGGCGCTCAAGGGCGACGCCTCGGCCGCGTTCGAAATCGGCGTCCGCTATGCCGAGGGCAAGGGCGTGGCGCAGAACTACGACGAAGCCGCCAAGTGGTATGACCGCGCGGCGCAAGCCAACGTCGTGCCGGCAATGTTCCGTCTCGGCACGCTGTTCGAGAAGGGCCTTGGCGCGAAGAAGGATCTCGACGTCGCCCGTCGCTACTATGTCCTGGCCGCCGACCGCGGTAACGCCAAGGCGATGCACAATCTCGCCGTCCTCGACGCCGATGGCGGCACCAAGGGCGCCAATTACAAGAGCGCGTCATACTGGTTCCGCAAGGCGGCCGATCGCGGCGTCGCCGACAGCCAGTTCAACCTCGGCATCCTCTATGCCCGCGGCATCGGCGTCGAACAGAACCTCGCCGAGAGCTTCAAGTGGTTCAGCCTCGCTGCCGCACAGGGCGACGTCGATGCTGGCCGCAAGCGCGACGATATCGCCAAGCGCCTCGATCCGCAGTCGCTGGCCGCCGCCAAGCTGGCGGTCCAGACCTTTACGCCGGAAGGCCAGCCGGAAGACGCGATTAATGTTGCAGCTCCCGCCGGTGGCTGGGATGCATCGCCGGCACAGGCCGGGGCGAAGGCTTCCATCGGCAAGCGGGCTGCGCGCTAGACCAGATTTTTGACCGCCGGATCGAACCGGCGGTCTTATTTCCTCAACAAACCTTCATCAGACTCGATGCGGTGAAGCGCGCGTCGGGCCGGACTGAAATGCGAGGAAATCGGTTTGTCTTTTCGGAATGACGACTCACAAGGGCGCGCAGAACGCCCATCGGGAATCCCTACGGTTAACCCCTGGGCTGCACGCCCCGCCGAACCGTCTACCCCATCGCCTCCTCCGCCGCAGCTACCGCCGGAGCCTCCGCGTAGCAAATGGTTCAATTGGCCATCGGTCGCATTCGCCATCGTGATTTTTGGCGGCATCGGCGCGCAGGCCTATCAGGAACTCTCCAAACCGGAAGCCTGGGCCTACTGGAAAGACCTCTATCTCTCGCCGAGCATGGCATCGTCCGAGGTCGTAAGTCTCGACCCGGACAATTCAGGCCGTGGCCGTCCGGCTCTGGCGATGACGGGCGAGATCGGCCCGGCTACGGCGAGCTGGTTTCGCGAAAAGCTCGATCACGCCAAGCTCGGCCCCGGCGATACCGTGTTGCTGTCGTCTCCCGGCGGCAATGTCGGCCAGGCCATCATCATGGGCGAGATCATCCGTGCGCGCGGGCTGAACACCGCCGTGGGCACGATGGATTCGGCGGGCCGCATCGAACCATCCTACTGCGCCAGCGCCTGCGTGATGATCTATGCCGGCGGCAAGGCCCGCATCGGCGTCGAGGGCTCGCGGCTGGGCGTGCACCGCTTCGTGTCGCCCAAGCCGGGGGCAGATCCTGTCGCGTCCGCGCAGCGCACCATGGGCTATGTATTGAGCTACATGACCAAGATGGGCGTGGCCTCGTCGGTCGTCGAGGCCATGTCAGCCACCGAGAAAATCCGCTGGCTCGGCACCGGCGAGGCCGCCGCCATGAACCTCGTCACCGATCCTGCCAGGAAGTCGTGATGTCGTCGGCCAGCGCCTGGCCCCACAAAATTTACCACCTTGAAAGGTGCATCATCGGTAGAGGCGGAAAACCGCGTCTTTACCGGATTCTTTAATCCCATCAACGGACGATATCGTCTAAGACGGGGACGCGGCTCGCAATCCGCGCCGCCTCCAGAACCACGCCATGAGCGGTTTCGGCCCAACTCAGGGCCAGAATTCCGAAGCGAACGCGCGTGCAACTGTATCTCCCGATCGCCGACATTCCGGTCAATGTGTTGCTCATCCTGGCGATGGGCGCTGCAGTGGGCTTCGTCTCCGGCATGTTCGGAATCGGCGGCGGCTTCTTGATGACGCCGCTGCTGATCTTTGTGGGCATCGCCCCCGCGGTGTCAGTCGCGTCAGTGGCGAGCCACATCGCCGCCTCGTCTTTCTCCGGCGCGCTGTCCTACTGGCGACGCCGCGCCATCGATCCCGCCCTTGCGACCGTCCTCCTGACCGGCGGCGTGGTAGGCACCGCGCTCGGCGTCTGGGTCTTCACGCTGCTACGCAATCTCGGCCAGCTCGACCTCACCATATCGCTATCTTACGTGATCCTGCTCACCGCCGTCGGCGGGTTGATGTTCTGGGAGGGCCTGCGCGCGCTGCTGCGCATGCGGCGCGGCGATCCCGTGAGCTTGCGACGCTCCGGCAGCCATAGCTGGGTTCACGGTCTGCCACTGAAGATGCGGTTCAAGCGCTCCAAGATCTATCTCTCGGTGATCCCGGTGATCGCCGTAGGTCTGCTGATCGGATTCATCGGTGCCGTGATGGGCATCGGCGGCAGCTTCATCCTGATCCCGATCCTGATCTACTGGCTGCGCATTCCGACCTCGACTGTGATCGGTACATCCATGGTGCTGACCCTGGTCACCATGGTGATCGCAACATTGCTGCATGCCGTCACCAACCATCTGGTCGACGCGGTGCTGGCCCTCATCCTGATGGTCGGCGGCGTCACCGGCGCACAATTCGGTGCCCGCGCCGGACAGAAGATCCGCGGCGAACATCTGCGATTGCTGCTGGGTCTGCTGATCCTGGCGGTCGGCGTACGCTTCGCCGTGGAACTGGTGATACGTCCCGAAGATCTGTTCACGATCCGCGAGACCGGAGGCGCCGCCCCATGACGCGCGCACTCCTGATCATCGTTGCACTTGGCCTCGGAGCAGTCGCCCCGGCCCGCGCCGAGCAACTGATCGTCTCAGTGTCGAACCATCGCGTGACCGTGACGCCGAATTATGCCGGCGAGGAACTGGTGTTGTTCGGCGCGGTCGAGAAAGACGACAAGACACCGCCCGCCCGCAACAACTACAATCTCGTCGTCACCGTCAATGGGCCGCGCGCCGATCTTATGACCCGGCGCAAGGAGCGTCGCTTCGGCATCTGGATCAACACCGATTCGCGCCAATTCCTGCAGGTGCCGTCCTATCTCTCCGTGTTTTCCAACCGGCCGATCGACGCCATTGCACCGGCCGACGTGCAGCGCCGCCAGCAGCTCGGAATCAATAACGTCCTGCTGACCCAGCGCGTCGGCACCGACTATGCCGACGTTGTGGCCACCGACCCGTTCCGGAGCGCCTTTGTGCGACTGCGCAAGGAACATGGACTGTATCGCGAGGAGACCTCCGCGGTGACATTCCTGACACCGACGCTGTTCCGAACCAGCATTCCGCTGCCCGCCGAAGTCCCCATCGGAACCTACGATGTCGAGATCAAGCTGTTCGCGGACGGTGCGCTGATCTCGAAAGCGGAGACCGCATTCGATATCGTCAAGGTCGGCTTCGAGCAGTTCGTCGCCAATGCCGCGCGCAATCACGGCTTCATCTACGGGCTGCTGACCGCAGCGATGGCGCTGATGTCGGGCTGGGCGGCCTCGATCGTGTTCAGGCGGGATTGAAAGCTCGCAGACCGCAGGATGCGGTAGAGCGGAGCGAAAACCATCCTACAAGAACACACCCACGCCCATAGCTACGACACTGATCAGCATCGCCGCCGTGGACAACCAGCCGAGCCAGTACAGCGGCCCCTTGATGACAAAGTCACCCATCACATCCTTCCGCCGTGACATCACCATCAGGAGTATCATCACCGGCACGGCCAACACGCCGTTGATGACGGCGCTCCAGTACAGCGCCGAAATAGGGTTGATCGAGGTGAAGTTCAGCGCGATGCCGATCGCCGCGGAGAGCGCCAGCACGGAGTAGAACGCCACCGCCTCGCGCGGCTTGCGATCAAGGCCGACCAGCCAGCGCTGGCCTTCGCCGACCGCATAGGCGGTCGAACCTGCCAGCACGGGAACCGCCAGCAGGCCGGTACCAACGATACCCAGCGCGAAGATCCATTCCGCAAATGCGCCAGCAATGGGGCGCAATGCCTCTGCCGCTTGCGCCGAGGTTTCGATGTCGGTCTTGCCGGTGGCATTCAGTGTCGCTGCCGCGGTGATGATGATCGACAATGCGATCAGGTTGGAGAACGCCATTCCGACCACGGTATCGGCGCGGATGCGCCAGAACTCCATGGCGGCGCCGAGCGGCTTTTCGATCAGCGGGGACTTGTCGGGATCGATGCGCTCGTCCTCGGCCTCCTGCGAGGCTTGCCAGAAGAACAGGTAGGGTGAGATGGTCGTGCCGAAAATGGCGACCACAGTGGTGAGATAGTCCCCACTCCAGGTGAAGCGCGGCACCAGGATGCCCATAAGGGCCGCGCTCCAATCCACCTTCACGACGGCGAGCGCGGCGACATACGAAAACAAGCACAGAGTCAGCCACTTCAGCACCGAGACATAGCGTCTGTAGTCGAAGAAGATCTGCGCACCGACCGAGAGCACGCCGAACAACACGACATAGACAATGCCGGGGCCGCCGATCAGCAGCTTGGTGGCGTCGGCCATCGCGCCGAGATCAGCCGCGATGTTGATGGTATTGGCGATGAACAGCAGCGAGACGATAAGATGCAGCAGCGGTGCCGAATAATGTCGGCAGACATTGCCGGCAATGCCGCGACCTGTGACGCTACCGACGCGGCCCGAGATCTCCTGAATCGCCGCCATCAACGGGAAAGTCAGCAGCATGGTCCAGCCAATGCCGTAACCCAGTTGCGCGCCGGCCTGACTGTAAGTGCCGATCCCCGACGGATCGTCGTCCGAGGCCCCGGTAATCAGACCGGGGCCGAGTGCTTTCAGGAAACTCCTGGGAACAGAGGCTTCCGTCGTCGGTTCGTCCGGCTTCGTGGCTGACTCGTCCGACATCTTCCACCTGCGCTCTGACGGCACGGCAACGTACCACTGGCAGCTAACGTTCCGAATCAGGGACTGGCAATGGGCTAGATCAAGGTCCGCACGCCTGGTTCGAGGATACGCAAACGGGCACCGAAGCCCAGCGTGTCGAAGGATGCGCGCAGATCGCCGGCGGTCTGTTTGAAATGCGCCCATCCATCGGTGTGTACCGGCACAATCGTCGCATCGGGAAACGCGCGCGCCGTCTCGATCGTGTCGTTGGTGTCCATGGTGAGGTGAAATGGCCCGCGGGTTTGCGCCGCGCCGGCGAAGGGCAGCACCACGCCGGCCGGAAAACGCCGCGCGACCTCGGCGACGCCATCGAACCAGACGGTGTCGCCTGTAATGTAGATCGGCCTGCTCTCCGGTGCGTTCGAGCTCAGCACGAATCCGATGACATCGCCCGACAGCGGCTCGATGCCGGCCGGGCCATGACGTGCGGGCGTCGCGGTGATCGTCAGCGATCGACCATCCTTGCCGGCGAGCTCGGTGCTGTCCCATGGCGCGAGACCTTCGACATCCCCACCGAGGCGCTTGGCGCCCGCAATGGTTGTCAGCACGCGCGGCGCGTGACGCAGGAAATCGCGCCCGGAATTATCAAGATTGTCGGAGTGCTGATCGTGACTGAGCAGCACCGCGTCGACCGCGCCGACTTGCGCAGCGGAGATCGCGGGACCGACGAGTTTTTCCAGCGTGACATGCGGCAGCTTGTAGGCGCCCGGATGATCGAAAGTCGGATCGGTGAGCAGCCGGAAGCCGCCGAATTCAATCAGCGCGGTGGGTCCGCCAATCAAAGTGATGGTGAGAGACATGAACTACTCCTGTCGCAGAGGTGCTGGTGAAGCGGCTGGTCTGGTGACGAGATAGATACCGAGGGCGACCGGGACGATCCCCAGAAGATCACGAATTTCGACATGCTCGCCGAGCACCATCCACGCGAACAGCATTCCGAGAGGCGGCATCAGGAAGTGATAGGCGCTGGCAGCGGTGGCGCCGCAGGTCTTCAGGAGATGAAACCACAGCAGATAACCGAGGATAGAACCGCCCAATGTCAGGAATGCAAACGAACCGATCAATCGCGCACTCGGCACGATCGCGCCAATATCGGAAAACGTGAGCGCCACCGGAATCAGCACTACGCCGGCCACAAGATTCTGCACGCCGTTGCCGAGCCACAAGCTGCCCTTCGGTGCCAGCAGCTTGAACAGGATCGTCCCGGTCACGATGGATGCGAGCGATGCCAGCGTGAATACGATGCCCTGCGCGCTGTCGGTGCCCACCGATATGCGGTGCCAGACGATCGACGTGACGCCAGCGATGCCAAGCAAGAGCCCGGCGACCTTGCGTCCGGTGAGCGGCTCCTTCAGCAACAGTGCTGCGAACACGGCCGTAAATACCGGGTTTGCGCTGACGACCAGGCCGCCGAGACCGGCGGAGACGGTTTGCAGGCCGGTATAGCCGAGGCCGAGATACAACGCGTTATTGGCGAGGCCGATGACGGCGTAGGCCGCGACATCGCGCCAGGACAGCGACCACGCATTCCGGCGCAGGGCAGAAATGCCAAGGATCAGAACACCCGCAATCGAGAACCGCGCGGCGAGCAGAATGAGCGGCGGGCAATCGGTGACGGCGATCTTCCCTGCGACGAAGGAGAAACTCCAGAGCAGACAGAAGATGCCGATATAGATCGGCAGTGGATTGAAGGCGGCACGGGGAACCGCGACTGACGGCGCGATGGACATCGGAAATCTCCTTTGCCGCTGGTCTAAGCGCCTGCCTTCTCATTTGGAAATTAAATGATATACTTGGTGTCAGTTGAAAATCGAATGGACAGCCTATGCTGGATCTCGAACTCCTGCGCAGCTTCGTTTCGGTGGTCGATGCCCGCGGCTTTACCCGCGCCGGCGAGCGCGTTCACCGCACCCAATCCACCGTCAGCCAGCAAATCAAGCGACTGGAAGAGGATATCGGCCAGCCGCTGCTGAACCGCACCGGCAAGGACGTGACGCCGACCGAAGCCGGCGAACGGCTGTTGTCCTATGCGCGACGGCTGCTGTCGCTGGCGGAGGAAGCCCGCGACGTGCTGGCCCGGCCGACCAATGAAGGCGCTGTCAGGCTCGGCATCCCCGAGGATTTCGCGGCCTATCGCCTGACCGAATTGCTGGCGAATTTTTCGCGGTCGCGGCCCGGCTTGCGGCTCGACGTGCGCGCCGACCAGAGCACGTATTTGCGCCGCGATCTCGAACGCGGCGAACTCGACCTGGCACTGTTCAAGCGCGCCGCCGGTGAGAAAGGTGGCATTGCGGTATGGCCCGAGCGGATCCATTGGGTCACGAGCAAGGCGCATCCGATCGACCCTGCCATCCGGTCGGTCCCGTTGATCGGCTTTCCCGCCGGCTGCCTTTACCGGACCCGCGCGATCCATGCCATTGAGGCAGCAGGCCGCAGCTGGCACATGGCCTATACGAGCTCCGGCCTCGCCGGCATCCAGGCCGCGGTCGCCGCCGGACTTGGCCTCAGTATTCTGTCCGACATGGCTATCCAGGCCGACCATCGCATCCTGACCGCGAAAGAAGGCTTCGCGCCGATCGACCAGACTGAAGTGACGCTGATGGCCGCTCCCGACGCGAGCCCGGCAACGCTGCGGCTTGCCGACCACCTCGCCGAGTTCTGCGATACGGTGCAGGCGAAGGCGGCGTAAGGCCGCTCTTTCCTTCAAATACTCGTCGGTTTGCAAGGCCATGGAAGCCATGCTTCAGACACGCGCCCAGGGAGCCCTCCATGCCGACATCCAACGCTGTGACTGTCGAGGCTCTGAGTTCCGCTTCGTTCGAGCCCTTCGGGTGGGTGCTCGGCAAAACCGATCCGCTCAAAAAAGACGCGGTCGGTTTTCGAAGCCCGGCGAGCGATTTCTGGCACGAACATTTCTTTGACCCTGGCACGGGAGGCAACACCGAGGTCTTGTGGGTGGAGTATCGTGACAACAATCCGCTTGTCTCAAAGCTCGAAGTCCATCACCTGACCCAGCAGGCGGTCGTGCCTCTCACAAAAGAGATCGTTCAGGTCCTTTGCTTGAGTAACGCAAACCAGACGCCTGACCTGTCGACACTCCGAGCTTATCGCTTGTCTCCCGGTGTCGGAATCTGCATGCGACCCGGCGTTTGGCACGCAACGCGCGCCGACAATGCGACCTGCCTGATGCTGACCCGTGGCTCAACGACTGAGGACCTCATTGACCATCTCGTCAACAGACAGCCCGCAAAGGAGTCTGCCATCCTGGAAATCCCGCAGGTTCGCCTGATCCAGGCAGTATGACGATGTATGAAATGTCGCTCTAGCAACAGCGCGATGCAGCGATCGCGTGCATGCGGCGGTCGCCGAGCACGTGAGCGACGAAACCAAGGGTCTGGAAGATTCGCGCGAATGCCGCATCGCGGATGTTGAGCCCGCCGGTATAGGCGCCGAAGGCCGGCATCACCGCGCGCGTACCGTCGCTCGCAAAGCAACGACGTTCGACGGCGCGACCGCGCGTGCTGACGCGCGCTTTTGGATGCAAGTGACCGGCAATCTCGCCGGCAGCACCAGTCGGCTCATGACGGAAGGTGATCGGGCCGATGGCGACTTCTTCCGCGACGGTGCCGCCAAGCTCCGGCGGCAATGCGGGATCGTGATTGCCTGAGATCCAGATCCAGTCACGGCGCATCTGCAATGCAGCCAGCAGGTCGCGATTGGCCGGTGACAACCGCTCATGGGCGTCACGGTCGTGGAAACTGTCGCCGAGAGCAATCACCGTGCGCGGATCGTGACGCGCGATCACCGCACCGAGGCGACCAAGCGTTGCGATCGTATCATAGGGCGGCAGCAGCACGCCGCGATTGGCATAGCTCGATCCCTTTTCGAGATGCAGGTCGGACACCACGAGAAGCTTCTGCTCTTCCCAATACAAGGCGCCCGACAGGTCCGCAGCTAGCGTGACGCCAGCGATGCTGACGGTGCTCATATCGGCGGTGACGATTTCAGCTTGCATGGTGCTCTTTTAAGACGAATGCGAGATTCGCAAAACCCCTACGATTCTGTCTCTTCGAATCCCGCCGCCTCTTTCACGAGTTCCTCGGCGGCTTCCGCCAGGAGCTCGTCCGATGCCTCGCCGTATACCGCTTCACGGCCGATTTCCAACATCACCGGCACCGCCAGCGGCGAGACGCGGTCGAGCTCCCGGTGAATGATGCGGCCCTGAATACGCGTCAGCATGTCGCTCAATCGCCGAATATCCAGCAATCCCGTCGCCGCGTCGGCACGCGCGGCACGCAGCAGCACATGATCGGGCTGATGCTTGCGCAGCACGTCGTAGATCAGGTCCGTGGAGAACAGCACCTGACGGCGCGATTTCTCCTCGCCGGTGAAACGCGTATGGATCAGCCCCGAGATCACCGCGCAGGTGCGGAACGTGCGCTTCATCAGCGCCGATTCCGCGAGCCAGGCTTCGAGATCGTCGCCGAGCATGTCGGGATCGAACAGAGCCGCGAGATCGAGCCTGCCCTGCCTGATCATATGCGACATGTCGCCAAGGCCCCATATGGCCAGTGCATATTCATTGGCGACGAAGCCGAGCGGCCGCGCACGAGCGCGTTCAAGACGGCGCGTCAGCAGCATGCCCAGTGTCTGATGCGCGAGGCGGCCTTCGAACGGATAGCAGACGAGGTAATGCTTATCGGCGCGCGGAAAGGTTTCGACCATCAGTTCGCGCGTGCCGGGCACATGCGAGACATGAGCCTGCAACGACAGCCATTCGCGCACCTGATCGGGCAAGCCTTTCCAGGCGCGCTCATCATCCAGCAATTTGCGCACGCGTTCCGCGAGATAGGTCGAGAGCGGAAACTTGCCGCCCATATAAGACGGCACTTTCGCGTCCTTGTCATGGGCGCGCGAAACATAGACCTGATCCTCGACCAGGGATTCGTAGCACACGACTTCCCCGCCAAACACGAATGTGTCGCCGACAACGAGACCTTCAATGAAATATTCCTCGATCTGGCCGAGCATGCGTCCCCCGCGCGCCAGCGCACCAGTGACACCCTTTTTGCTCTTTCCGCTGCCTCCGCGCAGCAGCCGCACCTTCAGCATCGTATCCTCGACGATGGTGCCGACATTCATGCGATACATCTGGCGCACCTTGGGATTGGTGACGCGCCATTTGCCCGAGGCGTCCTGCTTGATACGGGCGAAACGTTCATAGATTTTCAGCGCATAGCCGCCGGACGCCACAAATTCCACGGTGTCGTCGAAGTCGACACGCGACAGCTCGGCATAGGGCGCCGCCGAGCGCACTTCGTCATAAAGATCGTCGGCACGAAACGGAGCGCCGCACGCACAGCCGAGCACGTGCTGCGCTAGCACATCGAGCGAGCCGGTCCGCAACGGCGGTGTGTCCTGTGCATTTTCGGCAACGGCATCGATGGCGACACGACATTCGAGCACCTCAAACCGATTGGCCGGAACCAGCACGGCGCGCGAGGCTTCGTCGATGCGGTGATTGGCGCGGCCGATCCGTTGCATCAGTCGCGACGCGCCCTTGGGCGCGCCGACATTGACGACAAGATCGACATCGCCCCAGTCGACGCCGAGATCGAGCGAAGACGTACAGACCACGCCGCGCAGCTTGCCAGCCGACATCGCGTCCTCGACCTTGCGGCGCTGCGCGACGTCGAGGGAGCCATGATGGAGCGCGATGGCGAGGCCATCGTCATTCATGCGCCAGAGATCCTGGAACAGCATCTCGGCCTGACTGCGGGTATTGACGAAGACCAGCGTGGTCTTGTTGGCCTTGATGAGATCGTAGATCTCGCCGAGCGCATGGCGCGCGGAATGGCCGGCCCATGGCAGGCGTTCCTTCGTGTCGAGCATTTCGACCACCGGCTCGGCCGCGCCGCCGGCGACAACGATATCGGCAGAGACGCTCTCGCCAACAGGCTGCGGCACCAGGAAGCGCGCCAGTGATTCAGGCTCGGCGACGGTTGCCGACAGGCCGATAACGCGCATGTCCGGCGCGAGTTTCCACAGCCGGGCGAGCCCGAGCGAGAGCAGATCGCCGCGCTTCGACGTCACCAGCGCATGTAACTCGTCGAGCACGACACGCTTGAGCGACGAAAACAGATATGGCGCATCGTCGGACGACAGTAGCAACGCAAGCTGTTCCGGCGTGGTCAACAGGATGTCCGGCGGATAGCGCCTCTGCCGCGCGCGGCGCGACACCGGCGTGTCGCCGGTGCGGGTCTCGATCTTGATCGGCAGCAGCATATCCGCGATCGGCGTTTCCAGATTGCGCGCAATGTCGACGGCGAGAGCTTTCAGCGGAGAGATATAAAGCGTGTGCAGCCCTTGCCCACGCTGGACGCTACGGCCGGTAGAGATCACTTTGCTACCGGATTGCTCGCCCTGAGCACCGCTCAGTTCTGCCAGCGTCGGCAGGAAGCCGGCCAGCGTCTTGCCCGCGCCGGTCGGCGCGATCAGCAGCGCCGACCGATCGTCCCTGGCCTTCTGCAGCAGCGCCAATTGATGTTCGCGCGGCGACCAGCCGCGCATGGCGAACCAGCGCAGGAAGTGATCGGGCAGCAGGTCGGGTTTGGCAACGGGTTTACGAGGCGGCACGCGACAGAGTTAGGCATTTATCGTCGGCATTGCGAGGTCAAGAAAGCTGGCTTACCGGCTTTCCCGCGCTCGCAATGACGGCGAGACTGAAGACGCTATTGCGTCACCGACTTGTCGGAGATGATCCAGTCCTTGCCGTCGAACCGCTGGGTATACAGCGTCGCCATCGGAACATAGGCCTCATTAGTATAGCTGTAGCTCACGCCCGGCAGCATTTGCGGAGCGCGGAATCCGTTCAGGCCGATGGCCTGTTTCAGCACGTTCGCATGGGTGAGATCATCGCCACAACGACGCAGGATCTCGGCCATCGACACGGCCTGGCCATAACCGAAGAAGGCGATCGAATTATCCGCGGAGACCGTCGGCAGATATTTTGCGCGCAAAGCCTCGAACGCCACGATGTCGGGATCCTTGGCATAAAGCGGCGAGCCTATGTCCTTGCCATAGGCAATCGAGACGATGCCCTTGGCATTCTCCAACCCGGCCGCCTCCAGGATCGATCGGCCGGTGGAGCCTGCAGATAACAACTGCAGCGGCTTCCAGCCGAGCTCGACCACCTTGCGGATTGACTGCGACGTCGCCTTGCCGGTGGTGATGTTATAGAAAACATCGGCGCCGGATTTGGCGAGATTGATCAGCTGCGAATCGATCGTGGGATCGGTGAGATCGTAGGTCACCTCGGCGATCACCTTCGCGGTGCCGCCGGCTTTCGCGAGTTCATCCTTGAACGGCCCGAGGAAATCCCGGCCGAAATCGTCGTTCTGATAGAGGATTCCGACTTTCGCATTCGGATTCATGCTGACGACATACTTGGCGAGAATACGCGCCTCGGTCGGATACAGTGGCAGGCCAGCCATGGTCCATTTGTTGTTCTTCGGATCGTTCCACTTCGATGCGCCTGTGTTGAGCAGCAGCTGCGGCACGCCCTTGGAATTGAGATATTTGTGCACGGCCGTCTGCGGCGCTGTGCCGAGCGAGCCATAGAGTGCCAGCACTTCATCCTGCTCAACGAGGCGACGCGTCGCCTCGACCGCCTTCGGTGCGCTGTAGGAATCGTCCATCGTCAGGAACTTGATCTTGCGGCCGTTGATGCCGCCTTTTTCGTTCAAGCTCTGGAAATAGGCTTCGCCGACGCGGCCGAGCACGCCATAGAGCGAACCGGGGCCGCTATGTGGAATGGTCTGCCCGATCTTGATCTCGGTATCGCTGGCGCCCGGATCGTACTTCTTGTCAGCGGCAACAGCGGCCGTCACAGTCAGTGGCAACACGACGACGGCGACCCGCGCCGCAGACGCAAATAATCCCTTGTTCATAGCGTTCTCTCCCTGATGATTTTTGATCCGGCTCTTTGCGAGTCCGATTGGTCGTCTCCATCCCCGGCCTATCACCGAGGATGGTCATTACTTTAAAATACGCGCTTACTGACTCACCGGCTTATCCGACAGATCCCAGTCGGTGCCGTTGAAGGTGCCGACATAGAGCGCCTTGATGGTGGTGTAGTCGGTCGGCGTAAATCCATAGGTGATCCCCGGAAGGAACACCGGTGCGCGATAGCCTTCCAGATTAGTGGCGTGCTTGAGCACGTTCTCGCGGGTGAGATCGTCGCCGCAACGGCGCAGGATTTCCGCCATGGTCACGCCCTGCGAATAGCCCTGAAACGCGATGGTGTTATCGAGATCCACATTGGGCAGATACTTCTTGCGCAGCTCCTGGAAGGCAATCACGTCCGGATCGTCCTTCCACTTTTCGCTGCCGACTTCCTTCGTATAGGTCATCGCAACGATGCCCTTGGCGTTCTCGGCGCCGGCGGCGTTGATGATCGAGCGACCGCTTGAGGTCGACACCAGCAGATGCAGCGGCTTCCAGCCAAGCTCCGCAACCTTGCGGATCGATTGCGACGTCGCCTTGCCGGTGGAGATGTTGAAGAATGTATCCGCACCCGATTTGGCGAGATTGATCAGCTGGGAATCGATGGTCGGATCGGTGAGGTCATAGGACGCCTCGGCTGCGACCTTCGCCGTGCCGCCGGCCTCGACGAGAATCTCCTTGAACGCATTCATGAAATCCTTCCCGAACTCGTCGTTCTGATAAAGGATCGCGACCTTGGCATTCGGCTTGGCCTGCATCAGGTAGCGCGCGATGATGCGGCCCTCGGTCGAATAGATCGGCAGGCCCGGCGTGGTCCACTTGAACTCCTTCGGGTTGTTCCAGCGCGACGCGCCGGTGTTCAGCAGGAGCTGCGGGATCTTCTTGCTGTTAAGGAACTTCTGCACCGCCGACTGCGGCGCAGTGCCCAGCGAGCCGAACAGCGCCAGCACCTCGTCCTGCTCGGCGAGCCGGCGGGTGGCCTCGACGGCCTTCGGCGCACTGTAGGCATCGTCCAGCGACATGAAATTGATCTTGCGGCCGTTGATGCCGCCCTTCTCGTTCAGCATCTGGAAATAGGCGGCCTGGGTGCGGCCAATCACGCCGTAAAGCGATCCGGCGCCGCTATAGGGGATGGTCTGGCCGAGCTTGATCTCGGTATCGCTGGCACCGGGATCGTATTTCTTGTCCGCCGCAAAGGCCGGATGGGCCAAAACGAAGACCGCGGCAGCGAGGGTTGCGGTCCTGAAGACGGAACTGTGGCGCGAAAGCATCTGGTGTTTTCTCCCTGAGACCCGCTTGTGCGGGTGTGTTTTTATGACCCGCCGCCGCGTTGATCGTGGCTGTACGGGCTTGCTCACATCCTCTGCGGACACGGCAGGGTTGGCAATCCCCGGCAGGTTGCCGCGTGTTTTCCGTGGGTTGGGGCTATTGACGAGGCGTCAGCGCACAGAAACGTGGCGTAATACGCAACCGCGCACCGGCACCTAAACGCTTATTTAACCGGCTTTTTTGGCCGGCGCTCCTGCGGTTGCAATGTCGGACAGTGTGGCCGCCCGGATACAGCCAACCCGACCCGACTCCCCTATTCTACCGGTTCAAATTTGAACTGGGGTCGACCATGAAACGTATTCTTCTTGCCAGCGCCGCGATCATCGGCACCGCCGTCAGCGCGCAGGCCGCCGACATGGCCGTCAAGGCCCCTTATTATAAGGCACCGCTTGTCTCGGTCTATAACTGGACCGGCTTCTACATCGGCGTGAACGCCGGCGTCGGCATCGGCCGTGATCGTACCACCCACAGCTACACCGGCGACTCGCTGTATATCGCCCCGCAGGGCGGCTTCGGTGGCGGCCAGATCGGCTACAACTGGCAGGGCGACTCGCTGCTCGGGCCGATCGTTTACGGCCTCGAAGCTGACATCCAGGGTTCGGGCCTCACCGGCGGTGGCGCCAATGTGGTTGGCCCGCTGCAGACCGTCTACGGTCAGAAGTCGGATTGGTTCGGCACCGTTCGCGGTCGCGTCGGCCTCGCAACCGGTCCGGTCCTCAGCTACTTCACCGGTGGTTTCGCTTACGGCAACGTCAAGTCCACGATCACCGAAGGCGGCGTGACGGCATTCTCGGACAACCGCATGGCGACTGGCTGGACCATCGGCAGCGGCGTGGAAGCTGCGCTCGGCGGCAACTGGACCGGCAAGATCGAATATCTCTACCTGAACCTCGGCAACCGCTCCGACGCGTTCGCCACGCCCACCCAGCTCACCAACACCGAGCTGCGTGAAAACCTGTTCCGCGTCGGTCTGAACTACCGTATCGGCGGCAACAGCGTTTACACCCCGGTCGCTGCGGCGAACTGGAGCGGCTGGTATCTCGGCGGCAACATCGGCTCCGGCACCGGTCGCGATCGCACCACGCTCACCGGCGTCGCCCCTGCTCCCGAGCGGTTCAGCCTCGCTCCGGACGGCATCAACGGCGGCGCCCAGATCGGTTACAACTGGCAGGCATCGAACTGGGTCTACGGTATCGAAACCGACATCCAGGCTTCCAGCCAGCGTGACAACAAGACCGCGGTCGCTCTCGGCCTCGTCAACTACGATCAGAAGCTGCCCTGGTTCGGCACGGTTCGTGGCCGCCTCGGCTACTCGGTTGGTTCGACCCTGTTCTACGCCACCGGCGGTTACGCTTACGGCGGCGTGAAGACCAAGATCAACGCACTGGGTGTCGAAGTTGCGAACGCTTCGACCACCAAGAGCGGCTGGACCGCTGGCGCTGGCATCGAGACCCCGTTCAAGCTGCTCGGCCTGTTCGGACCGAACTGGACCTCGAAGACCGAATATCTCTATGTCGATCTCGGCTCGGCCTCGACCACGATCGTTCCCGGCGTCGTCACCGAGAGCAAGGTCACCGAGCACATCTTCCGCACGGGCCTGAACTACCACTTCAACAGCCCGGTCGTTGCGAAGTACTGATCACAGCGACATTCGCTCAATCGAAAACCCCGGCCTCGCGGCCGGGGTTTTTGTTTGTGTCATCGGACAACGCTGTTTGGGGAAAATTAACCACGAGGGAGGCAATATCTAGGTACCGCAATTTCTGGTCGCGCGGCTACAGACAGCATCTAGTTACCGCTTCATAGTTCGACCAGAAATCTGAACTGGATCCCTTCATGAAAAGCCTCTGCCTCACGACCGCGGCGCTGTTGTCCCTGACCGCCGGTGCGCAAGCCGCCGACATGGCCGTGAAGGCCCCCTACTACAAGGTGCCAGTAACAGCAGTTCATGACTGGACCGGATTCTACATGGGCGTGAACGCGGGCTACGGCGTCGGCCGGGATCGGCTGCAAAACAACGACCCCATCACTCCGGGTTCAGCCACCTCGACCTATCTGCAGCCCGCTGGCGGATTCGGTGGCGGCCAGATCGGATACAACTGGCAGACCGGTTCGATGTTCGGCCCGCTGGTCTACGGCCTCGAGGCCGACATCCAGGGCGGCGAGTTGAAGGACAGCTATCCGTTACTGAACAACGGTGCCTTTCCGCTGACGCCGCAGGACACCTACAGCCAGAAAATCGACTGGTTCGGCACGGTGCGCGGCCGCGTCGGTCTGGCAACGGGTCCGGTGCTCAGCTATGTGACCGGCGGCTATGCCTACGGCAACGTCACCACCACCACCTCCTCCCTGGGCTTTCCTGCCCTGGCTACGAGCCGTGTCCAGAGCGGCTGGACCGTCGGCAGCGGCGTCGAGGCATCTCTCGGCGGCAACTGGACCGGCAAGATCGAGTACCTCTATCTCAACCTCGGCAACAAGACCGACCAGGTGATGGTCCTCGGCACCTTTCCTCAAACCACCACCACGGAAGTGCGCGAGAATCTGTTTCGCGTCGGCCTGAACTATCGCATCGGCGGCAACAACAGCACCTATGTGCCGGCACCTGCCGCGAACTGGACCGGTTGGTATCTCGGCGGCAATGTCGGCTCCGGCATCGGACGCGACCGCACCACGGTCTCCAAAGCCGGTGACGGCCTTGGCGACTTCCCCTCCTACGATGCCTTCAACCTCGCCCCCGATGGCATCAATGGCGGCGTGCAGCTTGGTTACAACTGGCAGATGGCGAACTGGGTCTACGGTCTGGAAACCGACATCCAGGCCTCCAGCCAGCGCGACAACAAGACGGCCATTGGCCTCGGCGACGTCCCGTTCGATGCCAGACTGCCGTGGTTCGGCACCGTTCGCGGCCGCCTCGGCTACTCGGTCGGTTCAACGCTGTTCTATGCGACCGGCGGCTACGCCTATGGCGGCGTCAAGACCAAGGCCAGCGAAGGCGGTGTCATGCAGCTCAATGCATCGACCACGCTGAGCGGCTGGACCGCAGGCGCCGGCATCGAGACGCCTTTCACGTTGCTCGGCCTGTTCGGACCAAACTGGACCAGCAAGACCGAATATCTCTATGTCGATCTCGGTTCGACCTCGAGCCTGATCAACACCACGACCATCACGACCAGCGTCACCGAGCACATCTTCCGCACCGGGCTGAACTATCACTTCAACAGCCCGGTCGTTGCCAAGTACTGATCACAGCGACATCCGCTCAATCGAAAACCCCGGCCTTGCGGCCGGGTTTTTTGTTTGCCTCGGTACAGCCGTCACGGCCTAGACGCGACCATCACCAGACTTGGCACCGGCATCTCGCGCTCGTTGCGGATCGAGCCATGATCCACATGCTCAACCACAAGGCCTGCATCGGACAGCAATTCACGAAAATGCGCCTCGCTCTGGGCGTAGCGCAGGCCAGCGCCGAGAATGACGCCCGCGCCATCATGGGTCTCGGCCGTGAACGCGAACACTCCGCCCGGCTTCAGCACGCGACCTGCTTCGCCAATCAACGGTGCGAGATCGTGCAGATAGATCATCATATCCGCGGCCAGAATCAGGTCGACACTCACGTCCGGCCGATGCGTCAGTCCGGCTGCAGCGTCTGCGACTTCGAGCTCGTGATAGAGTCCCGTCGCGCGCGCCTGCTGGATCATGCCCGGAGATAAATCGATGCCGATGATCTCGTCGGTCAATGCAGCGAAGGCGCGGGCGGCGAGACCTGTGCCGCAACCGAGATCGATGGCGCAATGGAAGGAGGCCGGCCTGCCTTGAGCGACGCACGTCGCCAGCACCGCCTTGAACAGCAGATCCGGACCGCGATAGCCGAGATCGCCGACCAGTGAGGCCTCGAATTTCGGGGCGTATTGATCGTAGAGCGCTGTGACATAGCCCGGCGGCATTGCCGCAAGCGGGTCGCCATTTAGCCGCATCAGTCTCAAGCCTGCCCCATGAAAGTCGCAAGAATCCGCGGCTTTTGCGCGCCTGAATGCACCAATTGCGCCGTCCCGATCGCCGCGCCTTTCACTGACATCACCCAGCGCGAACCAGGCGGACACAAAGCCTGGCGCCTGCTCGGTCGCCTGCGTGAACAGGTCTGCCGCCGCAGCCAGATCGCCGCGCAATTGCAGATCGCGGCCGTAATCGAAGCGGCGGTCGGCGACCATATCGCCCGATGACTTGAAGACACGGCTGGGCATATGGGAACCGATACGACGGAGGTGCGTTCGCAGGCAGACTCGAACCGATCCCAACCCCGCCTATATAGTCGAGATGCGTCCGCAAGACATCCTGATGCCCGTCCCCGCCGGTCTTTATTGCAAGCCGGGTGGCTTCCATATCGACCCGGTCCGACCAGTGGATCGCGCGGTCATCACCCATGGCCATTCCGACCATGCGCGACCGGGCCACGGCCACGTGCTGGCCACCCAGGAAACCCTCGACATGATGCGGCTGCGCTATGGCGACAATTTCGCCTGCAGCACGCAGACCATTGCCTATGCCGAGACGGTCAAGCTCGGCGACGTCACGGTGTCCTGCCATCCCGCCGGCCATGTGCTGGGATCGGCGCAGATGGCGGTGACCTGCAAGGATATCTGCATCGTCGCGTCGGGCGATTACAAGGATGCCCATGATCCGACCTGCACGCCGTTCGAGGTCGTGCCCTGCGACGTGTTCATCACCGAAGCGACATTTGGTTTGCCGGTATTCCGCCATGGCGATACCGCCGACGAAGTGAAGAAGCTGCTGGCCTCCGTGGCGCTGTTTCCCGAGCGCGCGC
Organism: Tardiphaga sp. P9-11; assembly: GCF_008329525.1. Classification (GTDB taxonomy): domain Bacteria; phylum Pseudomonadota; class Alphaproteobacteria; order Rhizobiales; family Xanthobacteraceae; genus Tardiphaga. Next base: position 33,148 of record NZ_NPKQ01000001.1, read on the forward strand.
ATCTGGTCGGCGCATACTCCTTGGGAAAGGCGCAGCGCGTGATCAAACTGATCCGTCAGGCCGGCTATGACGCACCGATCTATCTGCACGGTGCGATGGAGAAGATCACGCACTACTATCAGAGTCGCGGCATCGATCTCGGCGAGTTGCGTCCGGTGAAGGGCGTCAGGAAAGCCGACCTCGCCGGCACCATCACGCTGGCGCCGCCATCGGCCACGTCGGATGTGTGGACGCGGCGCTTTCCCGATCCAGTCACCGCCTTTGCATCCGGCTGGATGCGCGTACGCGCCCGCGCGCGGCAACGCGGTGTCGAGCTGCCGCTGGTGATTTCGGATCACGCGGACTGGGACGGCCTGATCGCAACCATCGGCGCGACCGGCGCCGGCGAAATCTGGGTCACCCATGGCCAGGAAGACGCGCTGGTGCATTGGTGCCAGACACAAGGCCTAACCGCGCGGCCACTGGCACTGGTCGGCTATGGCGACGAGGAAGAAGAGGAAACGCTCCCTCCCGGCGAAAGCGCCGAGGCATGAACCGTTTCGCTGAACTGCTCGATCGCCTGGCCTATGAGCCCGGCCGCAACAACAAGCTGCGGCTGATCACTGGTTATTTCCGCGAAGTGCCGGATCCGGATCGCGGCTATGCACTGGCGGCGCTGACTGGCGCGCTGTCGTTCAAGCATGCCAAAGCGGGATTGATCCGCGATCTGATCGCATCGCGTACCGATCCGGTGTTGTTTGAGCTGTCTTACGACTATGTCGGCGATCTCTCGGAGACGGTGGCACTGATGTGGCCGAAATCGCCCGAGATCGCACACAACAATCCACCACCACCCACACTCACAGAAGTCGTCACCACACTGCGCACGCTCGCTAAGGCAGAACTGCCGGCGCAACTGATGCGGTGGCTCGATGAGCTGGACGAGACCGGGCGCTGGGCTCTGCTCAAGCTCGTCACCGGCGCCATGCGGATCGGCGTATCTGCGCGCCTCGCCAAGACCGCAGCTGCCGCGCTCGGCGACAAGGATCCGCATGACGTCGAGCTGATCTGGCCCGGCCTCGCGCCGCCCTATGGCGAATTGTTCGCCTGGCTCGAAGGCCGCGCTGACAAGCCGGTCAATCGCAATCCCGCGCCGTTCCGCCCGGTGATGCTGGCACATGCCATCGAGGAGTCCGACTTCGCCAATCTCGATGCGTCGGATTTCGTCGCGGAATGGAAATGGGATGGCATCCGGATTCAGGCAGTCAGCGGCAAAGGCGATGACGACAAGATCGTCACGCGGCTCTATTCGCGCACAGGCGAAGACGTCACCGGAAGTTTCCCGGATCTCACGCCATCGCTGCGATTGCCCGGCGCTATCGATGGCGAATTACTGGTACTGCGCGAGGGCCGCGTGCAGTCGTTCAACGTGCTGCAGCAACGGCTGAACCGAAAGAATGTGACGCCGAAGCTGATCAAGGACTATCCGATTCATCTGCGCGCCTACGACCTGCTCAGCGATGGCGAAACAGACCTGCGCGAACTGCCGTTCGAGCAGCGGCGTGCGAAGCTTGAAACATTCATCGCAGAGCTTGATGACGACAGGATCGACCTGTCCGCTCAGATCCCGTTCGCGACGTGGGACGCTCTCACCTCAGCCCGTGCCGATCCCGCCGGCGCAGGTGCCGGCGAGGATGCCGACGCCGTCGAAGGCGTGATGCTAAAACGGCGCGATTCTGCCTATCTGCCCGGGCGCCCCAAGGGCCAGTGGTGGAAATGGAAGCGCGATCCGCACGTGATCGACGCCGTGCTGATGTATGCGCAGCGCGGCCACGGCAAGCGCTCGTCTTATTATTCGGACTACACCTTCGGCGTCTGGACCGCAGGCGAGAACGGTGATCAGCTCGTGCCGGTCGGCAAGGCCTATTTCGGCTTCACCGACGAGGAGTTGCTGCAGATCGACCGTTTCGTCCGCCGCAATACCACGGAGAAGTTCGGGCCGGTGCGCCACGTTACCCATGAACCAGACAAGGGTCTCGTGCTCGAAGTCGCCTTCGAGGGCCTGGCACGTTCGTCGCGGCACAAATCGGGCGTCGCGATGCGGTTTCCGCGCATCAGCCGGCTGCGCTGGGACAAACCGCCGGCTGAAGCCGATCGACTGGAAACGCTGGAGCGCATGCTAAAGTCTGAGACCACAATTACGCCGGCCGAGCCTGCCACGTCTTGACGGCGCAAGCCGGTTCCCCATTTGCGTGGGACCACCTATGATGGGCGCGCGATTTGCGCGCAGGAGACCACGATGCAGCCAAATGAGAGCCAGGACTTCCAGAGCAAAGGCTTGCCGGCCAGCAATGACGGCCTGTCCCGCTTTCTGGGTGGATCGCCGCTGGCGGTGCTCGGCCGGCTGATCCTGCTGTCGATCCTGGTCGGTGTCGTGCTCGCCGCCATCGGCTTCGATCCGTGGAACATCGTCACCAGCATCCGCCGTCTGTTCCAGTGGGTCTATGACCTCGGCTTCGATGCCATCAATGGCCTCTGGCGCTACTTCCTGCTCGGCGCCGTGATCGTCGTGCCGATCTGGCTGATCATGCGGCTGTTCAGCGCCCCCCGCGGCCGCTGAGACGCGCGTCATCCACTTCAGGCTGCATTGATGTCGTCGGGATTGTCCGTCACCAACAGGCGCGTCCTTGCCATTGCTGGTCCGGCCATGCTGGCCAATCTGACGACGCCTCTGATCGGCATCGTCTCGACCGCGGCAATCGGCAGGCTTGGCGACCCGCACCTGCTCGGCGGTGTGGCTTTGGCCTCCGTGGCGTTCGACTGCATTTTCTGGCTGTTCGGATTTCTGCGCATGGCGACGGTTGCCTTCACCGCACAGGCGCTTGGCGCCGGTGACCGGATCGAGGTGCGCGCTATCCTGCTGCGCGCGTTGATGCTCGGAGCGGCGATCGGGCTGACGCTGATTATCTTGCGGACACCGCTGGCGGCGCTGGTGTTCAGCATCATGGGCGGCAGCGACGCCGTCACATCCGCCGCACGCCAGTATTTCTTCATCCGACTCTGGTCCGCGCCGCTGATGCTCGGCAACTATGTCATTCTCGGCTGGCTGGTCGGCCAGGCGCGGACCGGGATCGCTCTGGCACTGCAGGTCGGCATCAATCTCGCCAATATAGCGCTCACCGCCCTGCTGGTTCTGCAATTCGACTTTGGCGTCAGCGGCGCGGCACTGGCCACGGTGATCGCGGAAACCGCGGGCTTTCTCGCCGGCCTCATCGCCATGTGGAAAATCCTGGGCGGCCGCCTCGATGTGCCGCGCGCGATCCTGTTCGACCGCATCCGGCTACTACGGTTGTTCGCTGTCAATCGCGACATCATGATCCGTACGGCAGCACTGATTGCTGCATTTCTCTTCTTCACGGCGCAGGGCGCCCGTGCAGGCGACCTGACCCTGGCTGCCAATGCAGTGCTCAACAACTTCGTCATGATCGGCTCGTTCTTCCTCGACGGCATCGCCACCGCCGCCGAGCAACTCTGCGGTCAGGGCACCGGCGCTCGCGACCGCAAGCAGTTTTCCCGAGCCGTAAAGCTCGTCCTGATCTGGAGCACGGCATTCGGCATCGCTGTCACGTTGCTATTCGTGCTGTTCGGCGGCGCGCTGATCGATTTCATCACCACCAGCCCCGAAGTCCGGCTCGCTGCGCGGAACTACATGCTGCTGGCGGCGCTGGCGCCCGCCTGTGGCGTCCTCGCTTATGCTTATGACGGCATCTATATCGGCGCATCGTGGTCGCGCGACATGCGCAACCTGATGCTGCTGGCGCTGGCGATTTACATCGCCGCATGGTTCGCACTGGCCAGCCTTGGCAATACCGGACTATGGCTAGCCTTTCTGGTGTTCATGCTGTCGCGCGGCGCGTTGCAGGCGCTGCGTCATCCAGCTTTGCTGCGACAGTCGTTTCCGCAGCAGACTTGGCTTACCCCGGCCAGTCTTCCGCGGTGATGGTCGCCGCATCGGCGCCGACGATTTCCGACAGCGCTTCACGGCCGGTACGCAACAGCGTCGAGGACAGGTCAGCCTTGATGCTCTCGACCAGACCGACGCCTTTATAGACCAGCGAGGAATAGAGTTGGATCAGGCTCGCACCTGCGCGGATCTTGGTCAGTGCAGCGCCGCCCGAGTCGATGCCACCGGCACCGATCAGCGGGAACGCACCTTCGACGCGCACGAAGGTCTCCGCCACCATTCGGGTGGACAGCCTGAACAGCGGACGGCCTGACAATCCGCCCTGTTCCTTCGCACGCGTCTGCTCGCGCAATGTCGAGGGGCGGCCGATGCTGGTGTTCGCGACGATCATGCCGTCGACACGGCGCGAGCGCGCGACATGCACGACATCGTCGAGATCGGCGAGGCTGAGATCGGGCGCGATCTTCAGCAGCACCGGGGAATCTCCCGCATTCTTGCGGACGCGTTCACGCGCATCGATCACGCGTGCCAGGAGATCGTCGAGTTCGGCGGCCTGCTGCAGATTGCGCAGGCCCGGCGTGTTCGGCGATGATACGTTGACGGTGAAATAGCTCGCCACCGGCGCAAAGGTCTCGATCAGCCGCACATAATCCTGCGTGCGATCAAGCGAATCCTTGTTGGCGCCGACATTGACGCCGACGATACCGCCATTCTGCGCACGTGCAGCCAGCCGACGCAGCACGACCTCCGCACCGTCATTGTTGAAGCCGAGCCGGTTGATGACCGCTTCGTCACGCTCCAGCCGAAAGATGCGCGGGCGCGGATTGCCGGACTGCGGCTTCGGCGTCACCGAGCCGATCTCGGCAAAACCGAAGCCAAGACGCAGCAGCGCGTCCGGCACTTCGGCATTCTTGTCGAAGCCGGCAGCGATCCCGACCGGATTGGGGAAATTCAGACCGAATGCACGGACTGCGAGCTTCGGATCATCCGGTCGCGGGCGCGCATAGGGCAGCATGCGCAACCCGCGGATTGCGAGCCGATGCGCGTCTTCGGCATCAAGCAGACGCAACATCGGCAGGGAAAAGGCATCGAAAGCACGGATCACGATTTGAGCTCCGGAATGTCGTGGCTGCCGTCAGAGCGCGCGCGCAGGTCCATGATGGCGGTGACGGCGCCGAGATCGAGCTCTCCATAGAGATGCGGGAAAAGATCGCCGCCGCGGGATGGCTCCCAGCGCAGAAAATCGCCGAGTGCGTCTGCGTCCACAGCGATCAGAAACAGGCCGGTCTGGCCTAAATAGTACTTCCGGAGCGTCTCGGGGAGCTGCGTTGCGGTGGAAAAGTGGATGAAGCCATCCCGGGCATCATCGGCGCTGCCGCGATAGGTGCCTTGGCGCTCGGCCTCGCGCCAGCTCGAAGCCGGACAGATTTTATAGATGGTGCGCAACCGCCCGGACTTCCAAATTGTTGAATCAGCTGTTTTCGATGTGCGCGGACGCCCAGTCGCGGATTTCGGTGGCTGGAGTCGGCAACCGACCGTATCGGCCGCCCCCCTCCACTTCAAGGCTGCACATTTTTTTCAAATGCCTGTTGCGAAATCCGCGCATTCACGGCAATAATTCCTAGATTTCGCCACGATTCACCGCCCCGCAGAAATCCGGGCCAACGGACTGAAACCGATGATGCTTTCGCACACCCAGATCTGGAACGCCCTCGACCGCCTCGCGGAGCGCAACGGCCTGTCACCCTCCGGCCTAGCGAAGAAAGCAGGGCTCGATGCCACCACTTTCAACAAATCGAAGCGTATCACCAATGACGGCCGCGAGCGCTGGCCATCGACCGAGTCGGTTTCGAAAGCACTGACCGCTACCGGCGTGCCGATCGACAGTTTCGTCAACCTGATCGAAGGCACCAAGCGCATCGTGCAGTCGGTGCCATTGCTCGGCTTCGCGCAGGCCGGCCATGGCGGTTACTTCGATGACGCAGGTTTCCCCGCCGGCAGCAAGGGCTGGGATGAAGTCGGCCTGCCTTCGGTAAATGACGAACACGCTTATGCGCTGAAGATCATGGGCGACTCGATGAAGCCCGCCTATCGCGATGGCGACATCATCGTCGTCTCGCCGGAAGCGCAGATCCGCAAGGGCGACCGCGTCGTGGTCAAGACCAAGGATGGCGAGGTGATGGTCAAGGAGCTGAAGCGCCGGACTACCAAGCTGATCGAACTGCAGTCGCTCAATCCGAACCACGTCGACCGCTCGTTTCCGGCGAGCGACGTCGAATGGATCGCTCGCATCGTCTGGGCGAGCCAGTAATCAAACACACTCAGGACTGGCGTCTGGCCCCCGAATGATCTATGCGAGTTCCCTATCCGGAACTCGCAGCTTTGGGTGAAGCCATGACGACCAGAACAATCGCTATCGGCACGATCGCGTTGGCGCTGGTCAGCGCAGGCTCTCTCGCACATGCGAAGCCCATGAACTGCGCAGTCGTCACGACGAAGCAGGTCGAAGCCCTGTTCGACCGCTGGAATAGCTCGCTCGCGACGCTCGACCCCGCCAAGGTCACCGCCAACTACGCATCCGACGCGGTGTTGTTGCCGACAGTATCCAACGCACCGCGCACCGACAACGCCGGCATTCAGGATTACTTCGTCCACTTCCTGGAAAAGCACCCGCAAGGCAAGATCGACACGCGGACCGTCAAGATCGGCTGCAACATGGCATCCGACGTCGGCACCTACACCTTCACGCTGTCCGGCAAGTCCCCCGGCGATACGCAAATCGTCAAGGCCCGCTACAGCTATGTGTATGTCTACCGCGACAAGAAATGGCTGATCGCGCATCACCACTCGTCGGCCATGCCGGAGCCTGTCACGCCGGCGACAGCGACGGCAGCGCCGAAATAACCATCGAGAAAAAGGCGCGCTCCATCAGGAAGCGCGCCTTTGATGTTTCGTCTGGTATGAGCCTCAGGCCGAGCGCGCCAGCGCGCCGTCGATCATGTTGATCGCATTCTGCACGCCATAGACCGCGACGAAGGACCCGAAGCGCGGACCTTTCTCCTGGCCGAGCAGCACCTGATACAGCATGTTGAACCAGTCGAGCGATACGCCAGGCCGACCATCCTTGGCGAGCTTCTTGTGGTCGAGGAACGGCTCACGGCGACCGATCTCGTAGACCACGTTCTGGATGTCTTCAGGCGTTGCCTCCGCCGGCAAGCGCGACAGCGCATCGCGTAGATCCTGCAATGCCACACGCTCGACATCGGTGGGCTCGCGGAACGTCTTGGTCGGCGCCACGAAGTCCCGATAGTAATTGATGGCATAGCCGACCATCGCGTCGAGTCGCGGATGTGTCTGCGCGGAGATGCCCGGACGATAGCGCCGGATGAAACCCCACAGGGTCTCGGCATTCTCGGCGTTCGACGACGACACCAGTGTCAACAGCAGCTGGAACGTGACCGGCATGTCCGCCACCGGTGGATCGCCGGCATGGATGTGCCACGCCGGATTGGACAGGCGCTGCTTGGGATCCTGTTTCGCATAGCCTTCAACGAACTGCTGGTACTCGTCGACATTGCGCGGAATCACGTCGAAGAATAGCCGCTTCGCCGCCTTGGGCTCGCGATACATGAACAGCGACAGCGATTCCGGCGAGGCATAGCGCAGCCATTCGTCGATGGTCAGGCCATTGCCTTTCGATTTCGAAATCTTGCCGCCCTTGTCGTCGAGGAAGAGCTCATAGTTGAAGCCTTCCGGCGGCGTGCCGCCGAGCGCCGCGCAGATCTTGCCCGACAGCCTCACGGAATCGATGAGATCCTTGCCGGCCATTTCATAGTCGATGCCGAGCGCAGCCCAGCGCATCGCCCAGTCGGCCTTCCACTGGCACTTCACATTGCCGCCGGTGACCGGCGTCTCGACTTCCTCGTTGGTGTCGGGATCGACATAGGTGACGGTGCCGGCAGCCACGTCGCGGCGAATCATCGGCACCTGCAGAACCACACCCGTCGTCTTGCTGATGGGGAGGAACGGTGAATAAGTCGCACGGCGATCCGGGCCCAGCGTCGGCAGGATGATGTCCATGACCTTGTCATAGACCGCAAGCATCTTCAGCAGAGTCGCATCGAACCGGCCGGATGTGTAGTACTCGGTCGACGAGGCGAACTCGTAGTCGAAGCCGAACTGATCCAGGAAGACGCGCAGCCGGGCATTGTTGGCCGCACCGAAGGACGGATATTCGTTCGAGAACGGATCCGGGACACGCGTCAGCGGCTTGCCAAGATGCGCCGCCAACATGTCCTTGTTCGGCACATTGTCCGGCACCTTGCGCAGGCCGTCCATGTCGTCGGAGAAGGCGATCAGCCGGGTCTTGATCTTGTCCTCGGTGAGCACACGAAACGCATGGCGCACCATGGTGGTGCGCGCGACCTCGCCGAAGGTGCCGATATGCGGCAGGCCCGACGGACCGTAGCCGGTCTCGAACAGCACTTCCTGTTTCGGCGTTTTCTTCAGACGCGCCACCAGTGCCTTAGCCTGCTCGAACGGCCAGGCGTTGGAAGTCTCGGCAAGCGTGCGCAGCTCGCTCGGGCTCATGGTGGGGTCTAGCGTGGACATCGTGTTTTGGGCCTCCGGGCCGCGGAACCTAGCGGCTCCGCACCGAAATGCCAAACCGCGAATGAAAGGAATTAGAATGGGCTGACCGAGAAATAACGCAGCCATAAATCCGTGTAGCGGCCTTTCTCCCAGACCCGGAACAGGGCCCAGTTCAGCGCCTGGCGCAGCGTGTCATTGCCTTTGCGGACCGCAATGCCGACACCCTCGCCGAAAAAACGGCTTTCAATGAAGGGGCCGCCGCTGAAGGCGCAGCAGTCCGTGGAGTCGCTGCCGTTGATCCAGAAAGCGAACGAAATCGCATCGCCGAAGATGAAATCGACCTCGCTGCGTTTCAGCGCCTGGCGTAGCGCATCGTCGCTCGGGAAAGGCACCAGCACCGCATCGGTGAACATCGCCTTCAGATAGGCCTCATGGGTCGAGCCGGCGATCACGCCGACCTTCTTGCCTTCGAGATATTCCGGGCGAATCTCCGGCATCACAGCATTCTTGCGGGCCACGAAGCGAGCCGGCGCGCGGTAATAGGGATCGGTGAAATCGACGCGGGCACGAATCTGAGGTGTCACCGCCATGGAGGCAATGATGGCGTCGCCGCGGTTGCTGGAAATGGCATCGAGCAGCGTCTCGAAGCGGCGCATCTGCACCGTGCAGGTGACCTTGATCTCCTCGCAAAGAAGGCGCGCGAGATCGACGTTGAAGCCGGCCGGGTTGCCGTCGGGACCGGTGAAATTGAACGGCGGATAGTCGGTCTCGGTCAGGAAGCGGATCACGGTGATGCGCGACAGGTCGGGCCGGTCCGGACGGCGCCGCGGATCCCAGAAGCCCGGCACGGCCTGCGGGCCCGGCTGGCTCACGGCCGGTGCCGAAGTCTGCGCGAAACCGGCCGTCGCCGAAAACAACGACATCCACGCGCCCAGCAGCATGCCAAGAGTCAGCTTGAGCGTCAGCGCAGTTGCGCGACACTTCGTCAGAGGTATTTGGTTGCTGGAATTAACCATCTGTGGTTGCATACAGGTGCTTCCGGATCGCGGTCTTATAGACCATCCGGCGTAAGACGCGAGTAGCGTTTGTGGTGTGAGGGCGTTGCATGGGCGTGCAGCAATCTTTCCAGGGTGATCAGCCGCGCGTCTGGCGCCAGCCGGCCGCCGCGCTACACCCGCCTCACTTATCGCCCGGCTGGGCATCCTCCTCCGCCACACCTAACCCCGGAGAGCCAGACCACCGCGAAAACACGGCCAGCGAGCTCGACTGCCTGCGCGGTATCCTCCCGCTGCCCCTGTTGCAGGCCGCGGAGCGCCGGAGCCGCGACCTCAATCTGGGGGCCGATCAGATCCTGATCCAATGGGGTGTCATCAGCGAGGAGAAGTATGTCGCGCATCTGGCGAGCCACCTTGGCATCGGCTTCGATGATCTCTCGACTGTCGGGCGCGCTCACTGTCCCCTGGCGGATGCCGAGCTTCCGGGGATCGCAGAGTTCGGCATCCTGCCCCTCCGGAAGGGTGACACACTCAACTGGATCGTCACGCCGCGTGCCTTTACGGCACGGCGCCTGACGCACTTCTCTACGACGCATCCATCGCTCGTTGCGCGCATTCGCCTGACCACGCGACGTCACCTGCATCAATATCTGACCGAACAAACCGGCGACGCGTTGTCGCATATCGCCGCCGAAGGCCTGCTACAGAAGCAACCGGCTATGTCAGCCAAGTCAGCCGTCGGTTGGCGCAAGGGATTGCGGCCTGCGATTCTGCTGCTGGCATGCGCGGTCCTCGCGCTTCTGTATCCGGCGCTGACGATGGACCTGATCGGCGGCCTGGCGGCGGTCTGGTTTCTCACCTTCTCGCTCCTCAGGCTTGCTTGCGTGCTGGTTCCGCCGCAGCCAGAGCGACAGTTGCCGCCGCTGCGTGACGATCAATTGCCGATCTATTCCGTCGTTGTTGCGCTGTATCGCGAAGAGGCCTCCGTACCGGGCCTGCTGCGATCGCTCCAGAAACTCGACTATCCCGCGGAGAAACTCGACATCATTCTCATTCTCGAGCCTGACGACTTGCGGACCCGCGCGGCCGTTGCCAGAGCCCGGCCGGGACCGCAGGTTCAGGTCCTCATCGCGCAGACTGGAGGGCCGCAGACCAAGCCGAAGGCGCTGAATGTTGCGCTCCCTTTCGTGCGCGGCAGTTTTCTGACCGTGTTCGACGCCGAGGACGATCCCGATCCCGGCCAGTTGCGCGCTGCGCTCAACATGTTTCGCCAGCACAACGATGATGTCGCCTGCGTTCAGGCCGGGCTGCATTTCGACAATCTGACGCACAGCCTGTTCTCGCGCATGGCGAGCGTTGAATATGCCGGGCTGTTCGCAGTGTTCCTGCCCGGGCTTGTCGCGCTGGGCATGCCATTGCCGCTTGGCGGCACCTCAAATCATTTCCGCACCGACACCTTGCGCCGCATCGGCGGCTGGGATGCCTATAACGTCACGGAAGACGCCGACCTCGGGATTCGCCTGGCGCGACTGGGCTATCGCTCCGTGACCATTCCATCGGTCACACTTGAGGAAGCACCGATCGCCTTCAGCGCGTGGCTGCGGCAACGCTCGCGCTGGATGAAGGGCTGGATGCAGACCTGGGCCGTTCATATGCGCGATCCCCGGCGGCTGTGGGACGAAGCCGGCCCGCGGGGATTTCTCGCGCTCAACATCATCTTCGGCGGCAATATCCTGACGTCGCTCGCCTTTGCGGTGCTGATCGTCAAGCTTATTGCCTACCTGCTGCTTGCCGATAGCGGTCTGCTGTTTGGCGATCGACTGTCGTCATTGCACCTGCTGGCCATCGCCTGCGGCTTCATAGCGACCTGCATCATCGGCCTCACCGGCCTGATGCGCCGTGGCCGTCTGCGCGACGGCTGGATCCTGGCCCTGACGCCGATCTATTGGGGATGTCTCTCGATCGCGACCTGGCGCGCGCTGTGGCAGTTCTGGACGCGGCGCTATCACTGGGAAAAGACCGAGCACGGACTCGTGCATCGGACCGGGACGATGGCAGTGAACCGCAGGCGACCTCAGAGATAGCGTTTGAGATCCGTGGCCGCTTCTTCCGGCTTACGCTTGAGGTTGAACGGCGCGACGAAATTGCCGTCGCGGTCCATCAGATAAATCAGCGCGGTATGATCCATCGTGTAGTCGCCGTCCTTGGTCGGCACCTTCTTGGCATAGACGCGGTAGCCAGAAATCACCTTCGCCACCGCGTCGGGCGTGCCAGTCAATCCCTTCAGGTGCGGATCGAAGCTCGACAGGTACTCCTTCATGATCGCCGCCGTATCGCGCTCGGGATCGACCGAAACGAAATAGGTATTGATACGATCGGCGTCCTTGCCCATCGCGCGCAGCACTTCCGACATTTCGAACAGCGAGGTCGGGCAGATATCCGGGCAATGGGTGAAGCCGAAGAAGACCAGCGTCGGCTTGCCCTTCAGGCTCTGCTCGGTGACGGTCTGGCCGGACTGATCGGTGAGCTGGAATGGACCGCCGATCGAGGCCGGTGCGGCGACATTGCGGAAACCACCCGTCAGCCACAGCACGACCAGCAATCCCGCCGCGAGGCTGCCAGCGAAGGCAGCAATGATGACCAGCGGCCGGGTGGTTCGATCAGTCATGGAATGTCCCTTGGAATGTCTTTTGAATCGCCCTTTGGCAGCCGGTCATATGCAGGCGGCGATGCCGGACTTGACCATCTCGAAAAACACGGCCGTGCCGTAATGGGCCCACAGCCCGATGGCGCCGACCAGAAGGAGCGCTACGAACGTCGCGGCCGATGCGACAATGACCGACGCAAGCCGTGACGGCCGCTCGGACGCGGGCATCGTGCTCTCCGGGGTCGATAAAGACTGCACCATCAGATGATCTCGGAACGGCCAAGGCCCGAGATCATTCAGGAGCCGCCATCCAAGTTCCAGATAGGCTGAGATGATGGCGCGGGCAAGCGTTCCCGGCGCCGCAGGGGGATCACGTCATGCTGATGGTATAAAAATCAAACCAGCCTAGCGCGCGCTGGAGGCGTGGGCGTCCATGTAACAGGGCTTGTACATCCCCATCAGCTGGCGACCGCGCAGGAAGATCATCTGCGTCTTCAGCCCACCACGCTTCGAAATCCAGCGCCGGATCTGCGTCGGATACATCGAATACAGCATCTGGGTGGCTTCCGGGTTGGTCACCGCGCGGCCATTGGCGCCCATGTCCCAGGCCGCATGAAAGCCGAGATTGGCATTGGAGGTGACGCAAATCCGGTCATGCGGAACCGCGCCGAGCACGATCGTGCAGGCCGAGGCACACAGGCCGTCGATGATCACGGTTTCGCCGGAAGTGCGCAATCCCTGATACTTGTCGACATAGGTTCCGATCCGTCCGCCGCGATCGTCCGAGATGCGAACCACCGCATGACTTGCCCCGACGCCCGCGAACAGCAAGACCGCCGCCAGCAAACCCGTAACGAACTTCATGTCCAGCCCCAAAACCTGTCGATCCCGAATCTGAGTGTCCCGGTGATGCAGGACCTGGTCAGCGTGTTGCCAGATCGTGTCTTTGTCCAGACGAGCATGACGCTTCCAATGCGATTCAAATCGAGTGTTGCGCGCGGGATGCACCTCGTTCGCTTGCGGGTATCAATCTGAAACAGCGCCGCCTTCGCACGCAATTTCCGTTGACCAAAGTTCCCGCGCCGACTTCAATCTCCATTAACAAAATGGGGGAAACACAATGGCCGGTGATGCGGATGTCATCGTCGTCGGTGGCGGGCTTGCGGGCCTCGTTGCGGCGACGGAAATTGCCGACGCCGGCAAGCGTGTTGTCGTGGTCGATCAGGAAGGCGAACAGAATCTCGGCGGCCAGGCGTTCTGGTCGTTCGGTGGTTTGTTCTTCGTCGATTCGCCGGAACAGCGACGCCTCGGCATCAAAGACTCTTATGATCTGGCGATGCAGGACTGGCATGGCACTGCCGGTTTCGATCGCGACGAGGATCTGTGGCCACGACGCTGGGCGGAGGCCTATGTCGCTTTCGCCGCCGGCGAGAAACGCGACTGGCTGCGCGCCATGGGTCACCGCGTATTTCCCGTGGTCGGCTGGGCCGAGCGCGGCGGCTACGACGCGATGGGTCACGGCAATTCGGTTCCACGCTTTCATGTCACCTGGGGCACCGGCCCCGGCATCGTCGAGCCCTTCGAGCGGCGAGCGCGCGACGCGCAGAAGAAAGGCCTGCTGAGTTTCAGGTTCCGCCACCGCGTAGATGCGCTCAGCATCACCAACGGAACCGTCGATGGTGTGACCGGGGCGATTCTCGAACCATCCAACGCCGAACGCGGCGAAAGTAGCTCACGCAATGCCATCGGCGACTTTTCGCTGCGCGCACAGGCCGTGATCGTCGCCTCCGGCGGCATCGGCGGCAATCATGATCTGGTGCGGCAAAACTGGCCGAAGCGTCTCGGCGAACCGCCGAAGCGCATGATCTCCGGCGTACCCGCCCATGTCGACGGTCGCATGATGGGCATCACCGAAGCCGCCGGTGCGCGGCTGATCAATCGCGATCGCATGTGGCATTATGTCGAAGGCATCGAGAACTGGAATCCGATCTGGCCGAAACACGGCATCCGTATTCTGCCAGGCCCGTCGTCGATGTGGTTCGACGCCACCGGCAAGCGGCTGCCGGCGCCGCTGTTTCCCGGCTCCGATACGCTGGGCCAACTGCAATACATTCAGTCCACCGGCCATGATTACTCATGGTTCGTGCTGACGCAGGCGATCATCAAAAAGGAGTTTGCGCTCTCGGGCTCCGAGCAAAATCCCGACCTCACCGGCAAGAGCTGGCTGATGACCGCGCGCCGCGCCACCAACAAAGGCGCGCCGGCGCCGGTCGAAGCCTTCAAGGATCACGGCATCGACTTCGTGGTGCGCGACAATCTCGACGACCTCGTCAGCGCGATGAATGCGCTGACCGGCGACAATCTGCTGAAGCTCGACGATATCCGGACGCAGATCGAGGCGCGTGACCGCACCATGGCCAATCCCTACGTCAAGGATGCGCAGGTAATGAACATCCACAATGCACGCAAATATATCGGCGACCGCCTGATCCGCACGGCCAAACCGCATCGCATTCTCGATCCCGCCTACGGCCCGTTGATCGCCGTGCGGCTCAACATCCTGACCCGCAAAACACTTGGAGGGTTCGAGACCGATCTGGACTCACGCGTATTCGGCAGCAACGGCCAGATCATGCCCGGCCTCTATGCGGTCGGCGAAGCCGCTGGCTTCGGTGGCGGCGGCATGCACGGCTATCGCTCGCTGGAAGGGACGTTTCTCGGCGGATGTCTGTTCACCGGCCGCACGGCGGGGCGTGCGGCCGCGAAGGCGGTGTCGTGACCGCTTCGCCGGTCACAGCCAACCGTTGCGCTTGAATCGGACATACAGGTAGCCGCAGATCGCGGCGATGCCGCCCAGCACGACGTAATAGCCGTAAGCCCATTTCAGCTCCGGCATGTGTTCGAAATTCATGCCGTAGATTCCGGCAATGGCCGTCGGCACCGCCAGGATCGCCGCCCAGGCGGCAAGCCTGCGGGTAATTTCGGTCTGCTGCGATTGCCCTGACATCAGGCTGGCTTCAAAGGCAAAGGCCAGCACTTCGCGCAGCGAGTCGATATCTTCTTCGGCGCGTTTGACGTGATCCAGCACATCGCGGAACAGCGGCTTCATTTCATCGTCGATGAACAGAATATCGATGTGTTCGAGGCGGTGACAGACATCGACCAGCGGCCCGACCGCGCGACGCAGGCGCAACAGCTCGCGGCGTAGCTTGTAGAGCCGCTCGAATTCGGCCCGCGTCAGCATGCGGTGCAGAACGCCATCCTCGAGCTCGTCGATCTCGGACAGGATGGATTCGATGACAGGACGATAGTTGTCTACGATGAAATCGAGAATTGCGTAGAGGATGTAGTCTTCGCCGCGCGTCAGGTTCGCCGGGCAGGCTTCGCATCGCTCACGAACCGCGGCATAGGACGTCGAGGCGCCATGGCGCACGGACACAACATAACCCTTGCCCAGAAAGATATGCGTCTCCCCGAAGGCAACGGTCCGGTCAACCAGTTGGGCTGTGCGCGCCACGATGAACAGCGCATCGCCATATTGCTCGACCTTCGGATGCTGATGCGATTTCAGCGCATCCTCGATCGCGAGCGGATGCAGGTCGAATTGCGCGCGCAGTTTCTCGAGCAGTTCAAGGGACGGTTCAAACAGTCCGATCCAGACGACATGGCCCGGCTTCTGCGCCCAGATGCCCGCCTCCTCGACGGGGATATCCGCAACACGGCGGCCATTGGCATAGATGCTAGAGGCGACAACACCGGGCACATTGCCGGCGGTTGCAGCTGAGAGGGGAAACGTCATTCAAGGACCTTGTGTTGTGCGAACAGCAACGGGCGCCTTTGAGGAACGGCCGGGATGCCAAACCGTTCAATCGCCATGCGGCACCGACCATCTGGAATGAATGAAGGGGCTGGAGCGGACGGAGGGAATCGAACCCTCGTATGCAGCTTGGGAAGCTGCCGTTCTACCATTGAACTACGCCCGCATCGTCGCGCCATCTGATCTAGCCGAGACCGGCCGATCCGCCAAGCGGATTGATGGCAGCCGGTTACAGTTTCATCGCGCCGCGGCCTGTCGGTCGGAGGCGCGTTGCCCGTTGCCCCATTGCGCCGTCAGGGCTAAATTCAGCAGATGCAGGCGAACACGCTGTTCCAGGGTAACGGGATCACGGTCACGGACTATCGCTGTACGGCGGGTCCGGGCGACCAGCCGTTTTCCGAACAACACGCCGGCCATTCGCTCTCCTATGTTCGCAAGGGCAGCTTCGGCTGTCGCTGCCGCGGGCAATCGCATGAACTGATCGCCGGCGCGCTGCTGATCGGACACCCCGGCGACGAATATACCTGCCATCACGAGCATCATGGCTGCGGCGACGAATGCCTGTCCTTCGCCTTCGCGCCCGAGCTGGTCGAAACGATCGGTGACGCCAGGACCATCTGGCAGCAAGGGGCTTTAGCGCCGCGCGCCGAATTGATGGTGCTTGGCGAACTCGCGCAAGCCAGTGCACAGGCGCACAGCGATCTCGGACTCGATGAGATCGGTCATGCGTTTGCCGCGCGCTTTGTCGACGTCATCTCCGGCGAGCCGCGCAGGCGTGTGAACGGCAATGCACGGGATCGCCGGCGCGCGGTCGAGGCCGCACTGTGGATCGACGCCCATGCCAGCGACGAGATCGACCTCGATGCGGCCGCCCGTCAGGCCGGGCTGAGCCCGTTTCACTTCCTGCGGCTGTTCAGGAATGTGCTCGGCGTGACGCCGCACCAGTATCTGGTGCGCGCGCGGCTGCGGCGGGCCGCGAACCTGCTGGCCGAGCAGGATCGCGCCATCACCGACATCGCCTTTGATGTCGGCTTCGGCGACCTCTCGAATTTCGTCCGCAGCTTCCATCGCGCCGCCGGCGTTTCGCCCCGCGCGTTTCGACAGGCTTCCCGCGGCGACCGCAAGATTTTCCAAGAACGGCTGGCCGTACACTGAGTAGTCTGCCGCCCTGATCAACCGGGAGGCACAGCATGGCATCTATTCACAAAGAGATTTTCCTGGACGTACCGGCCGACGAGGTCTGGTCGGCGCTGGCCGATTTCGGCGCGCTGCCCACGCGACTGGTACCGGGCTTCGTGACCGACACCAAACTCGATGGCGACGCACGCATCGTGACCTTCGCCAACGGCAGCGTCGCACGCGAAAGACTGGTCACTTGCGACCACGACCGACAGCGCCTCGTCTATGCCATCATCAATGAACGTATCAGCCAGCACAGCGCGTCGGCGCAGGTATTTGCCGATGGCAATGCCCGCTGCCGGTTCGTCTGGATCGCCGACGTGCTTCCGAATGAGATCGCATCCTATATGAGCGAGCAGATGGATCTGGGCCTCGCAGCGATGCGGAAGCAATTCGGGAAAGCGGCTGCATGACTGCCTCGTTCCACGATGCGCTTAAAGCCGATGGCGCTGCCCCGGATCGTGCCGGCCAGATGGATCTTTATGGCTGGCTGATCGGCGCCTGGGAGCTCGATGTGGTCAGGTATATGCCGGACGGCAAAGAGCGCCGGCGCAAGGGCGAATGGCATTTCGGCTGGGTGCTGGAAGGCCGTGCCATCCAGGATGTCTGGATCGTGCCGCCGCGCGGCCAGTTGCGCGACGGCGACGCTGCGGCGAATGCCTACTCGTATGGAAGCACGCTCCGGATCTACGATCCGCGCATCGATGCGTGGCAGATCCAGTGGACCGATCCGGTGATGCAAAATTTCCTCACCATGACCGGCCGCAAACAAGGCGACGACATCGTCCAGCTCGGCCGCGACAATGACGGACGCCCGATCCGCTGGAGCTTTTCGCAGATCACGCCACGCTCGTTTCTGTGGCGTGGCGAGACCTCGCATGACGACGGCGCGACGTGGCGGCGCGACGTGGAATTCACTGCAACGCGCAGCAGTTAGAAGTTGCTCAGACGAGCTCCGGCCGAATCTCCGGCACGGGACCAGCCTTCGGTCCCCAAGGCGTGAGCAGCACGCTCAGCGCAGACAACAGGCCAAGCAACACCATGGACGCCGCCGCGAGCCAGAAGAAGCTCATGGCCGACGCATCGATCGACAGCAGATACCAGCCACCGACGCTGACGAAGACCAGCCGCGCGGTCTGCGCCAGCACCGGGCCCAACACCTTCGCGGCTCCCTGCGACGCAAAATAGGTGACCGTCGCCAGACCGAGAAAGGCATACATCGGCGCGCAGGTGGCGAGATATTGCTGGCTGGCCAGCCGGACGCCCACGTCATTGGTGAACAGGTTGACCCAGGCATCCGGGAAAAACGCAATCAGCGTGCCGAGCAGACCGACGACGCTGAACGAGATCAGGCTTCCCGTCCACACGACACGCCGGGCGCGTGCGACGCGGCCGGCGCCAATCGCCATACCAACAATGGGGACCGAGGCGACACCGACGGCGAAGGCCAGCGTCGTCAGCATGAATTCGAGCCGCGCACCGACACCATAACCGGCCAGCACCTCGGTGCCGAACCGCGCCAGCATGTGGGTGAAGATCGTCAGCGTCAGCACGCCCTGCAGCGGCGAGAAGCAGGCAATCGCGCCCACTTTAAGAATGTCGAAGAACATGCCACGCTGAATCTTGAAACCGTTAAGCGTCGGCCGCACCCGCGCACGGCCGGAGAAGACATACCACCCCATGATCGCTGCGCCGACGCTGAAAGCGATCAGCGAGCCCGCCGCAACACCGGCCATGCCAAATTGGGGAAAAGGTCCAAGCCCGAGACCGAGCGTGCCGCCGAGGATGATCTGCAGCACCGCCGAGTTCAGCGTGATCGCCGATGGCAGTTTCATATTGCCGGTGCCACGCAGGATCGCGGCGAAAGTGTTCATCAGCCACGGGATCACGCCACCGGCGAAGAAGATGGTGATGTAGCCGACCGCCTGCGACAACACGCTACCGCGGCCGCCCAGGGCCTCCAGCAATGTCGGCCCGAAACTCAGCATGCCGACGGTGAAGACCAGTCCAAGGCAGATGCCTATCAGCAACGCGTGCCCGGCCAGCGTCGCGGCCCGCTCGCGATCGCCGGCGCCGAGCGCCCGGGCTATTGCCGAGGACACGCCGCCGCCCATGGCGCCGCCGGACATAGTCATGGTCAGCATGACGAAGGGAAACACCAGCGCCATCGCTGCCAGCGCTTCGGTGCCGAGCCGGCCGATATAGGAGGTCTCCGCTATGACCACGATTGTGCCGGCCGTCAGCGCCACGACATTGGGCCAGGCCAGCCGCAGGATGGTCGGCAGAATGGGATGATCCAGCAGGGGATTCCTGGCCGGCGCGTTCAGGCTCGGGAGCGGCTGCTTGTCGGCATCGACCAATCGGGGTTCGGCGACGACGGCGTCGGACATGCATTCTCCCTGAGCTTCCGGTCTTGCATGCCGGGCATACCCGTTCCTAGCACCGATCACGGCCAATGCCATGCGCGGCGCATGCATGGGGGATACTCGATTTGCACTGCAGTATTAGCGAGCGTGGGCGTTAACTGATCGTCCAGATGAACGGTAGCGCACCGCCTGCGCCCGGCGTCATCGTGACGGGTATGTTGCGACCACAGCCCGCAGCGAGGCCTTCGACCAGTCCCTCCAATGCCCGCACGCAGGCGAAGTTGTTATCGGCGACGCCGTCCATCAGTTTCCAGCTCTTCTGCCGGATCTGGAAGGCGCCCTCCGACACGCTGATCTCCACGACATCATCCTGCGCCGCGAACAGGGCGCCGAGAAATTCCACGAAGACTTTGGCATCACCGCGCTGCAAGCCGAAGCCCGCGGAGACCTCGTCAAAATACTGCATGCCGATCAGCTTGCCGGTGAGATGCAGCAAATAGCCGGCATCGACGGGACCGAACAGTTGCACGGCCACCGGCGCTGCGGTCCGCACATATTCCATGGCGTAGTTGCGATAGGCCTTTTCAAGACGTGCTTTCGGCCAGCTATCCACCGGCAGCGCGGGCGCCTTGGCGGGATCGAACATCGGCGCTTCCAGATGGCGTGCGAAGACCAGCCGCTGATCGATATCGAGATCATGGTCGTATTCGCAGTAATAGCCTTCGAGCCCATCCTGCCCGTCGACGCTCTGCTTGGTGCAGACGAAGCCCATGCGCGGATTGCCGAGCGACACGCCGTTATTGGCGTGCCAGCCGCGCAGCATCGCGCGCGAGACTTCACCGGGCACGCCGCAAATCGCTGTGCCGCGCCAGATCCAGCGCGGCGGCGGATAGCGAATCCAGGCCTTGCGGTCGCTCTCATGCATGTATTCGACCGAGACGCCGCCGATCCAGTTCGAGAGATAGTGATACTGCGCCGCCGCGACCGCCGGGGGCAGACCGGACAGGCCGAGCTTCTCGAGGCCAGGCAGAAAGCGCTCCTGCTGTTGCCGGCGGAAGATGCGAAACATGAATTCCGCAGCGTCGGCGGTGCCGCGGCGGGTGACCGTGGTCAGGATCAGGCCAGTGAAATAGGCGTGATAGAGATCGGCAACGCTGCGCCAGCGCGTCCATGTAGCTTCGTCGCTCGTGTTTCTTGGCCCGGTCATCGTTTCTTCCCTGATTGTTGGACGGACCATAGCCGCGCATCACTCCGGCTTCACATGAAATTCATGCAGGGAGGTCGAACGTTCCTGCATTGGCCGCATTAAGGTTCCTCAGTCACAAGGACATTCCATGCGCCAGAAATTCCTGCTTTCCGCCTGTCTCGTCGCCCTGGCGCTGCCGCTGGCCGGATGCAACGAAAAATCCACCCTCGCATCCGGCGAAGATTTCGGACCGTCACCGAAACTTGTCGAGCCCAGCAAGTCGCTCATTCCGACCGTCAATGTCTCCAAGGCCATCGGCTGGTCTGCCGGAGGCAAGCCGAAAGCTGCCGAGGGCATGACGGTCAATGCATTCGCGACCGGGCTCGATCATCCACGCACGGTCTATGTGCTGCCCAATGGAGACGTGCTGGTGGCCGAAAGCAATGCACCGCCGAAGCCGGAAGATGGCAAAGGCATCAGGGGCTGGGTCATGAAGCAGGTGATGGGTCATGCCGGCGCAGGCACGCCGACGGCAAACCGCATTTCGCTGCTGCGCGACGCCGATGGCGACGGCGTCGCCGAAACCAAGACAGCGTTTCTTGAGGGATTGAATTCGCCCTTCGGCATGGTGCTGGTCGGTGACAGATTCTATGTCGCCAATGCCGACGCCGTCGTGGCGTTCCCCTACACCACCGGCGAAACCAGGATCACCGCAGCGGCGACCAAGGTCGTGGACCTGCCCGGCGGCCCGATCAACCATCACTGGACCAAGGATCTCACCGCCAGCCCTGACGGCACCAAGCTCTATGCCACCGTCGGCTCCAACAGCAATGTCGGCGAGAACGGCATCGAGGCCGAGAAGGATCGCGCCGCGGTGCTTGAGATCGACCGCACGACAGGTGCAAAGCGCGTCTTCGCATCGGGTCTACGCAATCCCAACGGCCCATCATGGCAGCCACAAAGCGGCGCGCTGTGGGTGACCGTGAACGAGCGCGACGAGATCGGCAGCGATCTGGTGCCGGATTACATGACGTCGGTGAAGGACGGCAGCTTCTATGGCTGGCCGTACAGCTATTACGGCCAGCATGTGGATGTCCGCGTGCAGCCGCAGCGCCCTGAGATGGTGGCCAAAGCCATCGCGCCGGATTATGCGCTCGGCGCGCATACCGCGTCGCTCGGGTTGACCTTCAACACCGGTGATCTCTTCCCGGCCAACATGAAGAATGGCGCCTTCATCGGCCAGCATGGATCGTGGAATCGGCGCCCGCAAAGTGGCTACAAGGTGATCTTCGTGCCCTTCACCGACGGCAAGCCCTCCGGCAAGCCACAGGATGTGCTCACCGGCTTCCTCAATGACAGTGGTGAAGCGCAGGGACGCCCGGTCGGCTTGCGCATCGATAGCAAGGGTGCGCTGCTGGTGGCCGACGATGTCGGCAACACAATTTGGCGCGTGACGCCATCGGGCGCGAAGGCAGCGGCACTGCAATAAGATCAGGTGATCGGTGCGGGATTGAACAGCACCAGATCGTTGTGCAGTCCCCATTTGTCCGCCCACACTTGCTTGCGGCCGCTGGCCACGTCGAGAATCAGCTGGAACAGTTCCCAGCCGGCTTCCTCAATAGTCATCTCGCCGCTGGCGATGCGGCCGGCGTCGAAATCGATCAGGTCCGACCAGCGCTTTGCCAGTTCGGTGCGCGTCGAGACCTTGATCACAGGTGCCTGCGCCAGGCCATAAGGTGTGCCGCGGCCCGTGGTGAATATCTGCATCTGCATGCCGGCGGCGAGCTGCAGCGTGCCGCAGACGAAATCGCTGGCTGGCGTTGCTGCGAACAGCAGCCCCTTCGTCGTGGCGCGTTCGCCGGGGCCGATGACGCCAGTGATCGCGGATGATCCGGACTTTACGATCGAGCCCAATGATTTTTCGACGATATTGGCGAGACCGCCCTTCTTGTTGCCGGGCGTCGTATTGGCGCTGCGATCGGCGCCGCCGCGTGCCAGATATGAATCGTACCAGTCCATCTCGCGTATCAGCGCGCGGCCGACATCCTCGTTGACCGCACGGCGCGTCAACAATTCGATGGCGTCACGCACTTCGGTAACTTCGGAGAACATCACCGTGGCGCCGGCGCGCACCAGCAGATCGCTCGCGAAGCCGAGCGCCGGATTGGCGGTCACGCCGGAAAATGCGTCGCTGCCGCCGCATTGCAATCCAATCACGAGATCGGAGGCCGGGCAGGTTTCGCGCTTACGCTGGTTCAGTATTTTCAAGCGCACTTCAGCCATGGCGATGATCGTATCCACCATGTCGCCAAAGCTCTGATTGCTCTCATCCTGAAGGCGCATCATGCTGCCGGGATCTTCCTTCGGCAGCAAACGCTCCGGTGCGAGCTTCTCGCAGCCGAGGCCGACCACCATCACCTCGCCGCCAAAATTGGGATTGCGCGCGATGTTCTGCAGCGTGCGGATCGGGATATAGGCATCCGGCGCATTGATGGCGACGCCGCAGCCATAGCCGTGGGTGACGGCGAAAACGTCATCGACATTCGGATAGCGCGGCAGCAGCTCGGCCTTGATCTTCTTGAGCGCAAATTCGAGCGTGCCGGCGACGCATTGCACCGAGGTGCTGATGGCGAGAATGTTCTTCACGCCGACGGAGCCGTCGGGATTGCGAAAACCTTCGAACGTGTAGTCGGTCAGCGGCGACTGCGGTTCCGGAACCGCATTGGCGATCTCGAGACTGTCGAGATCCGGCGCGTCGGGCATATGGATACGCGCCTCTTCAACCCATTCGCCGGCCGAAATCATATCCAGCGCATAGCCGATGATTTCGCCGTAACGGATGATAGGCGCATCCTTTGCGATATCTTCCAGCGCCACCTTGTGGCCCTGCGGCACAAAGTTACGCAGCTTCAGGCCACCGGTCATCATGGTGCCCGCGGGCAAGCCGAAATCATTGACGATGATGGCGACGTTGTCGCGCGCATTCAGTTTGATGTAGCGCGGCGCATATGTGTCTGCTGCCAGCGTGATCGTCATCGCCTCGTCCTTCCCAAATCTGCCGGCGCTGCCCCGGCCTCACAGGAGAGCAGTAGCATAAAAGATGTCGGAGTCGCGCACTTGACCGGCTCGCTCTGCAGCCCGAATGATGCTTTTCGAAGGGCTTTACGCCCAGTTCATGCAGAAATGAGATGATCGTGCGCCTTTTTGTCTTCGGGCTCGGCTACAGCGCAAACCAGTTCATCGCCCGGCATGGCGGTCGATTTACTGCGGTGGCCGGCACCGTCCGCACCGCCGGAAAGACCGTTGCGCTACCCTCAGCCGCGGATGCCGAGACACTCGTCTTTCATTCCGACGCAAGCGACCCGCGTATTGTCGATCATCTCGCAAGCGCCGATCTGTTGCTGGTTTCGGTCCCGCCGGGCGCCGACGGCGATCCCGTGTTGCAGGCCTTCGGCTCTGTGATTGCCGCCAGCGGCATCCGGCGCATCATCTATCTCTCCAGCGTCGGGGTTTACGGCGATCATCAGGGTGCCTGGATCGACGAAACCGCCGCGGTTCACGGCGACGGGCGACGCAAAGCGCGCATCGATGCCGAAGACGCGTGGCGCGCTACGGCGAGCGATCGCACCACGATCCTGCGTGTCGCCGGTATCTACGGTCCCGGCCGCAATGCTCTGGAAAATCTCAAAATCGGCAAGGCCCATCGCATCGTCAAGCCGGGCCAGGTGTTCAACCGCATCCATGTGGATGACATCGCGGCGGCCATCGCGGCTGCATTCGATTACGCGCAGACCGGCATCTGGAATCTGTGCGACGACGAGCCGGCGCCGCCGCAGGATGTGATCACCTATGCCGCAGTGCTGATGGGCATCGCGCCGCCGCCCGAGCAGGACTTCGCAACCGCCGAGATGAGCCCGATGGCGCGCAGCTTCTACGCCAGCAACAACCGCATCTCGAATGCGCGGCTGAAACGCGAGCTTGGCGTGAAGCTCGCATTTCCGACCTATCGCGAAGGCCTCACGGCGCTGTGGCAGCGGCGCGAGATCTAAGCAGCGAGTGACCTGCGGACTACCGGCCGGTCATCGCTTCCAACCTGTCCGGATATCGGTTGCCCTGCACGGTGATTTTTGCAGCAGCGCTGTCGATGTCCCGCAGATCGTCTGATGTCAGCTCTATAGCCGCCGCACCGAGATTTTCCTCAAGCCGATGCAGTTTCGTGGTGCCCGGAATCGGCACGATCCACGGCTTCTGGGCCAGCAGCCATGCCAGCGCGATCTGCGCCGGCGTCGCTTGCTTGCGTCTGGCAATCTCGCCAAGCAGATCGACCAACGCCTGATTGGCCTTGCGTGCTTCCGGCGTGAAGCGCGGCAGGATGTTGCGGAAGTCACCGCTGTCGAGCGTCGTGCTCTCGTTCATGGCGCCCGTGAGGAAGCCCTTGCCGAGCGGGCTGTACGGCACAAAGCCGATGCCGAGTTCCTCGAGCGTGGGCAGCACTTCCTTCTCGGGGCCACGCGTCCAGAGCGAGTACTCGCTCTGGATCGCAGTGATGGGCTGTACGGCATGGGCCCGACGGATTGTCGTCACGCCCGGCTCGGACAGGCCGAAGTGCTTCACCTTGCCTTCGGCGATCAGATCCTTCACCGCCCCGGCCACATCCTCGATCGGCACGCCGGGATCGACGCGGTGCTGGTAGAACAGGTCGATGGCATCGATCTTCAAGCGCTTGAGCGATGCTTCGGCGACCTCGCGAATATGTGAAGGCCGGCTGTCGAGGCCAACCTGCTGACCGGTTGCGGGATCGAGCCTGAAGCCGAATTTCGTGGCGATGACAACCTGACGTCGGAGCGGCGCGAGCGCCGCACCGACGAGTTCTTCATTCGTGAACGGGCCATAGACTTCAGCGGTGTCGAAGAACGTCACGCCGCGTTCGACGGCCGCGCGGATCAGTGCGGTCATTTCTGTTGTGTCGGCCGGCGGCCCATAGCCGAAGCTCATCCCCATACAGCCGAGCCCAACGGCCGAGACTTCCAGTCCGCTGCGTCCGAGTTTGCGTGTCTTCATGTCAGATCTCCTGCGCCATCCGGCCAATGAGCGGCTCCCGCGATGATGGGGTGTTGTCGCCGACCTGCGGCATCTGGGGATCGTGCACCCATGTGATTAGGTGATATAATCTGCACGGACTTATCAGCCGGATTCATGAATGGCCCGCCAGACGATCGACGATCTCCTTGCTTTCTTCGCTGTCGCGAAAGAAGCGAGCTTTACCCGCGCGGCCGCCAAACTCGGCGTCTCTCAATCCGCGCTCAGCCACACCATCCGCGGTCTCGAAGAACGGCTCGGACTGCGGCTCCTGACCCGGACGACCCGCAGCGTTGCGCCGACCGAAGCCGGTGAACGTCTGATCCGGACCATCAGCCCGAAGCTGGAAGAGATCGACGCCGAACTCGCAGCCGTCACGGAACTGAGAGAAAAGCCGGCGGGTACCATCCGCATCACCACCGGTGAACATTCGGCCGAAACGATCATCTGGCCCGCGCTTGCCAAGCTGCTGCCGCGCTATCCCGACATCAAGGCCGAGCTCGTCGTCGATTACGGTCTCATCGATATCGTTGCGGAACGCTACGATGCGGGCGTTCGTTTGGGGGAACAGGTCGCAAAAGACATGATCGCCGTTCGCATCGGCCCGGACTTTCGCATGGTCGTTGTCGGCGCACCGTCCTACTTCGCAAAACGACCGCTGCCGAAACGCCCGCAAGATCTCACCGCGCATGACTGCATCAATATTCGTCTGCCGACCATGGGCGGCCTCTATGTTTGGGAGTTCGAGAAGCGCGGGCGCGCACTGAAAGTGCGCGTCGATGGCCAGCTGGTGTTCAACAATATGTCGCTGCGCGAGAAGGCGGTCCTGAACGGATTGGGACTGGCCTATTTGCCGGAAGATCGCGTGCGCGATCACATTGCCTCAGGCCGACTTGTTCAGGTGCTGAGCGATTGGTGCCAACCGTTCTCGGGATATCACCTCTATTATCCGAGCCGCCGACAACCGACTTCCGCATTCGCGGCGCTGGTTGAAGCGCTGCGTTACCGCGGTTGATCAACGGTTGTCGTGTTCCAGCACCTCAATCCAAACGTGATTGAAGCGAAATCGCACATCGTGAAAAGTTCCTGAATCAATTTGGGCAATGCTGTGTCTTAAGCGCGACGCGGTCGCCGAAGCTGCCTTTTTCGTTTGAGGCGCTGTTGCACGTGTGTGACAGCAATCGCTGCGCAATAGTCTAGGTTGCCTTCGTCATCCCCCATTGGGATTGAGAAGGAACACGTAATGAAGAAGATTCTACTCTCCACCGCAGCTCTGGCTCTCGTCGCTTTGGCTGCCCCTGCGTCTGCTGCTGACCTGGCTGCGCGCCCCTACACCAAGGCTCCGGCCTATGCTCCGGTTGCTCCGATCTACAACTGGACCGGCTTCTACATCGGTGGCCACATCGGTGGCGCGTTCCCGGGTGAAGACAACGCGCTGATCGGCAGCCGCGATGGCACGTTCATGGGCGGTGTGCAGGGTGGTTACGACTACCAGTTTGCGCCGAACTGGGTGTTCGGTCTGGAAGCCAATTACAGCTTCAAGGACACCAACAGCAACTTCGACAATCGTGGCCTCGGTTCGGTCACCGGTCGTCTCGGTTACACTTGGGGTCCGGCACTGCTCTACGCCAAGGGCGGTTACGCCTGGGCTGACTCGCGCTTCACCAACGGCTTCGGCGGCAATGGTGGCCGCGATGGCTACACTGTCGGTGGTGGTCTCGAATACCTGTTCACCCAGAACTGGTCGGGCAAGGTCGAATATCAGTATTACGACTTCGGCAACGTCACGTTCCTCACGCCAGCTCTCGCTGTCGGCGGCTTCAAGAACGACGAGCACACCATCAAGGCTGGCCTGAACTACCGCTTCAACCTGGGCAACTTTGGCGCAGGCTTCGTCCAGTAAATTGAACGTCTCTTCGTCTACTTAGACTCCAGAAAAAACTTAGGCCCGCAGCAATGCGGGCCTTTTTTCTTGCTTACTCGGAGCGGTGGGCGATCAGACCTTGAAGTGCTTCGAGAGCTTCAGGCTCTGGCCCTGATAGTTCGAGCCGATACGCTGGCCATAAAGTGCATCCGGACGATCCAGCATCCGCTCATAGACCAGACGGCCAACGATCTGGCCATGTTCGAGAATGAACGGCACTTCGCGCGAGCGCACTTCCAGCACCGCCCGCGAACCTTTGCCGCCGGCGCCGTCATGGCCGAAGCCCGGATCGAAGAAGCCGGCATAATGCACGCGGAATTCACCGACCAGCGGATCGAACGGCACCATTTCGGCGGCATAGTCCGGCGGCACCTGCACCGCTTCCTTGGACGCGAGAATGTAGAACTCGCCGGGATCGAGGATCAGCGTGCCGTCCTTGCGCGCCGCGATCGGCTCCCAGAACTCATCGACGCTGTAGCCACCGCGGCGATCGATATCGACCACGCCGGTGTGTCGTTTGGCACGATAGCCGACAAAGCCGGAGGCGTTTTCGCCAGAGAGATCAACCGAGAGCGCGAGGCCATTGTTGAGATCGGCCGTGTCGCTGTCGACCAGTGGTTCCTGCGCGTGGAGTTCTTCCAGTGCTTCGGTATCGAGCACCGCATCGCCGACGCGGAAGCGAACCTGCGACAGACGCGAGCCTTCGCGCAGCAGGACCGGAAATGTCTTCGGGCTGATCTCGGCATAAAGCGGCCCATGATAGCCCGCACCGATCACATCGAACCGTCTGGTGCCATCAGCAATCACGCGCGTGAACACATCGAGACGACCCGTGGAGCTCTTCGGATTGGCCGCGGCAAAGATATTCGGCGGCAGCGCCAAGCTTTCGATCAGCGGCACGATGTAGACGCAGTTGGTCTCCAGCACCGCACCGTCCGACAGATCTATCTCGTGCAGCTTCAGCTCGTCGATGCGCTCGGCGACCGTCGAATTCGGTCCCGGCAGGAAGCTGGCGCGCACGCGATAGGCGATGGAGCCGAGCCGCAGATCGAGGCTGGCGGGCTGTATCTGGCTCTCGACGAAGGGATATTCCGGAAGAATGAGGCCAGCATCTGCCATCGCCGCAATCATGCGATCGGGCAGAATTCCATCGGCGTCGGGGGCAAGCGTAAACGGCACAGGTCTCGTCCTTCGGTCGTCTTTCAGCGAGAATACGCTGAAAAATCGCAACTTTACCGGTTATCTCAGCCCCGCCTTGACGAAAAGGGCAAGCGGGAATATGGACATCACTTATCCCGTGGTGATTTGAGCCGGCCGGCTTGCAGCCACGTAAAATAAGTCGCTAAACAGGCCGGGGACACATGTCCTTCCAGCATGCGATCCCGGCCTGAGGACGTCCGTCCAGGCCGGTTTTTTTTGTGCCCGTGTTACGCGGGTACGTTGGAGGTCACATGTCTACGAAGTCCTATCGCCCCGAAACCCGGCTCGTTCATTCCGGCGCGCTGCGCTCGCAATTCAACGAGACGTCCGAAGCCCTCTTCCTCACGCAGGGCTTCATCTACGAGACCGCAGAAGCCTGCGAGGCGCGGTTCAAGGGCGAAGATCCCGGTTTCATCTATTCGCGCTTCTCTAATCCGAATACGTCGATGTTCGAGAGCCGCATGATCGACCTCGAAGGTGCAGAGGCTGCGCGCTCGACGGCCACCGGCATGGCCGCCGTGACCACCGCCATTCTCGCGCCGCTGCGCATGGGCGATCATGTCGTCGCTGCGAAGGCGCTGTTTGGCTCCTGTCGCTACGTCATAGAAGAACTGCTGCCGCGCTACGGCATCGAATTTACGCTGGTCGATGGGCTCGACCTCGACCAGTGGCAGAAAGCGATGCGGCCGAACACCAAGTCGCTGTTTCTGGAAAGCCCGACGAATCCGACGCTCGATGTGCTCGACATATCAGCCATCGCGGAGATCGCCCATGCCGGCGGTGCGCGGCTGATCGTCGATAACGTGTTCGCGACGCCGCTCTGGCAGAGCCCGCTCGCGCTCGGTGCAGATGTCGTCGTGTATTCGGCGACCAAGCACATCGATGGGCAGGGGCGCTGCCTTGGCGGCATCATCCTGTCGTCGAAGGACTTCATCGACGAGCATATTCACAACTATCTGCGCCAGACCGGCCCGTCGATCTCGCCGTTCAATGCGTGGACGCTGGTGAAGGGACTGGAGACGCTGGCGATCCGCGTCGAGCGGCAGACGCAGACGGCGGCGGCGATCGCGGATGTGCTCGCCCAGCATCCGAATATCTCGCGGCTGATCTATCCGGGCCGCGAGGACCACCCGCAGGCGGCGACGGTGAAGAAGCAGATGCGTGCGGGATCGACGCTGATCGGCTTCGAGGTGAAGGGCGGCAAGGCAGCAGCCTTCCGCGTCCTCAACGAGCTGAAAGTCGCCCGCATCTCGAACAATCTCGGCGACGCGAAGAGCCTCGTCACGCATCCGGCGACGACGACGCATCAGCGTCTGCCGCTCGAAGCACGGCTCGAACTCGGGATCACGGAGGGCTTCATCCGCTTCTCGGCCGGCCTCGAGCATCGCGACGACCTGATCGCGGATCTCGAAGCGGCACTGGCAAAGGCCTGATCGACCAATGTTGAACCTGCGGCCGGCTAACTGTCGGCCGCAGACCTACAGCGGCTTCTGCGCCTGCTGAATCTGTGGCTCGTTGATACCGAGCTTCACCTGGCCAACCGACTTGATGATGTTGTCGCCGAGCAATTGCGCGAAGCAGGCATAGCCCCAGTCGTTCATGTGCAGGCCATCAGAAATGACGAAGCTGTCGAACGCCATCTGCTGGCTCTCGTGCCATTCCTTCATCACCTCGAAGCGCGGAAAGATTCCGACTTTGCGCAGCTCCGCGACCTTGTGCATCAGCGACAGCATCTTGCCGGTGCCCTCCGGCTTCGATGTCGTCGCCGGCGAATATTGCGGATCCACCAGCACGACGTCGGAGCCCGCGGCCTGAATGCGCCCAACGCCGTCTTCGATCATCTTGCCAGTCTCGGCCGGATCGAGATTGCGCAGCACTGCATTGGTGCCGACCTGCCAGATCACGAGATCCGGCTTGGCGTTGATCACTTCGCTCTGCAGCCGCGCCATCATTTCCGGCGCATCCTCGCCGCCCTTGCCGCGATTAAGCACGGTGATGTTCGCGGAAGGATAAGCGCGATGCAACTGCGCAGCGAGGCGGTTCGGGTAGGTGAATTCCGGCGCGGTCGATCCCCAGCCCTGGGTCGAGGACGAGCCGAACGCAACGATGACCACGGGCTTGCCGGCAACGAGCTTGCTGGCCACATGCGGCAACGCGCCCATCGCCTTCATGCCGCCTTTCGGTGTGCGACAGGGGACGCGGCTCAGAATATCGGTGGCGGACTTGGCAACTTCCTTGACCTTGTCGATGGCCTTCGCCGCAACGCCCCTCTTCGCGGCGTCTGCGGGATCCGTCGCGACAGCGGCCTGCTCGGCAGCCTTGCCGTCAACCGCCGCAGCCTGCACCGTGTCGGCGCGTGCGGACGATGAGATCGGGAGCGCGAAGGTCGTTGAGGCAACAAAGGCAGCGACGACAGCAAGGCGAGACAAATGGCTGACGAAACTCATTAACGCTGAATCCTCAAATCCGCTGCTTTGATCTTGGCCGCATCGACGACAAAGGTCGAAAGCGCGCGGCCAAGACAATCATGCACCCGCTTGGCCAGCTCCATGCCGGGCGAGGCACTGAACAGGTCGAAATCACCGCTCTCATTCCAGTGCCGCATGATGGCGAAACGGTCGAACAGCGGGACGTCGTGCTGCTGCGCCACCACACGCATATTATCTAGGTAGGCGGAGCCGGAAATCATCGTCTCCGTGCGCGGACTGTACTGCAGATTCATTAAAATGACGTCAGTTCCCGCCTTTTGCATGGCTGCGACACCATCATCCAGGGCACTGCGGAAGTCCTCGGCGTCGGCCTGCTTCATGGCATCCACGGTTCCGGTCTGCCAGATCACCAAGTTCGGCTTCTTGTCCATGACCAGTTGTTCCAGGGTCGGGGCCATTTCCTCGGCCGTCTTCTTGACCTGCAGTTCCAGCGCCACATTGACCTCGACGCCTGGCAGCTTGTCCTTGAGATAGGCCTGTAGCCGGTTCGGATAGGCTGCAGAGTGGTCGGAGACCCCGATCACCGAGGATCGGCTGCCAACGACCAGAACATCAAGTTTCCCGCCCGGCTTGGCCGCGGCTTCGACCTTGGGCAGCCCGCTTTCGGATGTCAGGAGGTAAGCCGGAACCTCACAGGTCTGCGCGGGCGGTTCGGCCCGGACAGGAGCCGCCACCAGCAGGCCAGCCAGCATTGTGAGGCGCAAAACGGCCTTCATGCTTCCCCTCCTGCGAGATCCGCGTCGGGTCGTTTGGCGCGGGACCCGCCTTTGACAGTGACGCCCTTGTACCACGAAAACACCCATGCGGCGGTTGACATGACAACTATGCCAAGAAAGCTGATCAGGGCATGCATGCCTGCTCCGCCGGCGACCTCAGCCAGCACAAAATGGCCGGCAAAGGCCAGGAACACCCCGATACAGAAGATTTCGAGAGAGTGCTGACCGCACAGTACCATCGGGCGCAGCCAGATCGATTTCAGCCCCGGCCAGTCCTTCGGCAGGAAACGGACGGTGAGCGCCGCCAGCGCCAGGAAGTGGGCGAAACGGAGCACATCGAGATCGGTCTTGTTGATCGGATACATCCATTGCTCGATGAATTTCGGCAGCAGATGATGGATCTGCGGAATGTACCAGGTCAGCGTCACCCAGAACGCCGCCAGGAGATAGGCCACGCAGAGCCACAGCGTGATGTTGGATGATAGTATCCGCGACATTCTGACGGCGCCGCCCAGCGCGCACCAGGCACCGAACACGAACAGCAACTGCCAGGCGAACGGGTTGAAGGCCCAGACACCGTTCGGATAGGCCGCCAGATGCAGGTCGAATTCCCAGGTCAGAGCGTAGAGACCGACCGACAGCGCCAGCGTGAAATCGGCGCGGCGCTGCATCAGCCAGAGGATCAGCGGCAGGAACAGCATGAGGACGATATACAGCGGCAACACATCCATGTTCACCGGACGAAATTTCAGCAACAGCGCCTGAACGATGGTCACATCGGGCTGTTTGAGAAAATCGAGAATTCCCATTTCCTCGGAATAAAGCGGGTTCTCGAACCGCGTTGCGACATAGGAGATTTCCGCAAGAAAGATCGTGAACAGGAAGACGTGGGCGACATAAATCTGCCAGACCCGCTTGAAGATGCGCGCGCTGGCGACCAGCGCGCCCTGCTCCTGCATCGCGCGGCCATAGACGAAAGCGGCGGTGTAGCCGGAGATGAAGATGAATATCTCGGTGGCGTCGCTGAAGCCGTAATTGCGGATCGTGAGCCAGGTCAGAATATTCGGCGGCAGGTGATCGATGAAGATCAGCCACAATGCCAGGCCGCGAAACAGATCGAGACGCAATTCGCGCTCGGTGCCCGCAACGGGAAACGACACGGCGTCCGCATGCGTCGATGCGCGCGCCGCGGACACTTGCGAGGACGCATCGGCGTGCGGCTGGCCGGCAATCGGGTCGGCAACAGAGGTCATTCAGCACCGTTCAACGGAAGACATCGCATGATGCGAAAAAATCGACCGTCCCATAATCTGCAACAAATTTGCATGGGGCGATCCGTCACGTCATAACCAAATCAAGGATCGATTATGCGGGAACTATGTTGAAACAGCGATGGCCCACCGCGCCGTCCGGGGCCGAACTCCACATGGATTTGGCCTGTAACGTGTTTTTCGCTATGCTTGCAGCACATTTTGGACGATGACAGCCCCATGTACCGCGCCATCACACGACAGATTGAAGTCACCGTCGAACCTAATTTCATGCCGGAACGCTCGTCGCAGGAGAAGCGACAGTTCTTCTGGTCTTACACGGTCGTCATTACCAATGCCGGTCAAGAGACCGTGCAGCTGAAGACCCGCCACTGGATCATCACCGATGCTTCCGGCCGCATGGAGGAAGTGCGTGGCGAGGGCGTGGTCGGCGAACAACCCGTGCTCGGCCCAGGCGAGCGCTTCGAATACACGTCGCGCGTACCGCTGCCAACGACGTCCGGCTTCATGGAAGGTACCTATCAGATGGTGACCGACACCGGCGAGCCGTTCGAGATCGACGTGCCGCTATTTTCGCTGGACGGACCGGGCGGGAAGCGCGTGCTAAATTAGGGGCTGGTTCTTCTCTCCCCGCGATTGCCACTGCGCGGTTTCGCCGCGCGACATGGAAGTCTCCGTAGAGCCAAACACTCCAGGGTTCCGGGTTCGCACTTCAGCGGCTTCGCCGCTTGCGTGCGCCCCGGAATGACGAGCTCAGGCTCGCGAACCTCAGCCACTCCACTTGAGTGGCGGGACGTGACGAAGGCGAACGCCCTATTCCACGCCCGCTTCCTGCGGTGTGAACTCGTAGACCGACGAACAGAACTCACAGGTCACGACGACCTTGTCGTCCTTGACCATGTCGGCGCGGTCCTGCGGCTCGAAGCTCTTGAGCATCCCGGACACGGCATCGCGCGAACAGGAACACTCCGCGCGCAACGGCGACGGCGCGAAAACGCGGACGCCGCGCTCGTGGAACAGGCGATACAGCAGCCGCTCGCCGGACAGATCGGGATCGATCAGTTCCACATCCTCGACCGTCCCGATCAGCGACTGGCCTTCGATCCAGGCGTCATCTTCCGGCACGGCATTGGCGGTCACGCCGTCCGGCGCGTCGCCAGCGTGGAGATCGCGCTGCACGCGCTCCGGCGCCTTCGGCAGAAATTGGAGCAGCATGCCGCCGGCACGCCAGCGATGTGTCGGGCCACCCTCCTCGCCGCTGCGCCATTCCTCGCCCACGGCGAGGCGCACCTTGGTCGGAATCTGTTCGGAGCGCAGGAAGTATTCGTGCGCGGCATCTTCCAGCGTACCGCCGTCCAGCGCGACAAGCCCCTGATAGCGGCTCATGTCGGGGCCCTGATCGACGGTCATCGCCAGATGGCCCTTGCCGAGCAGCGCCGCGGTGCCGAGACCGGGCACCAGGCGTTCGGCATCGAACCGCGCATAAGCGCGCATTTTATCGGGCGCGCGGAAGTCGACGATCATCAGCGACACCGGACCGTCGGTCTGAGTCTGCAGGATGAAACGGCCATCGAATTTCAGCGACGAACCGAGCAGCGTGGTCAGCACGATGGCCTCGCCGAGCAGCTTGGCCACCGGCGCAGGATAATCATGCTTGGCGAGCAATTCATCGAGCGCCGGGCCAAGCCGGGTCAGCCGCCCGCGCAGATCGAGCGGCGCGACCTCGAAAGGCAGCACCGCGTCATCGACCGGAACGGAGGACGGCGCGCGGATGGGGGCGTCGGGCTGGAGCTTTGGATCTGATGGGGTCATGGCGCTCTATGTAGGGGCGAGGAGCTGAAATCGAAACCCCGCAAAGGGGCAAATGTCCGAACGAATACAAGGCATCCGGCGACGATTTGCCCCGCTCGGACCAGATATCTACCAAGTATAAGCGAACGATGTTTGAAACTTACCTCGCGCGACGGCGCCTCGTCCCGGACGGCACGGCCATGACCTCCCACGCCGGATATTTGCTGCCTGTCCTGCATCGGGGCCAGCCGGCGATGCTGAAACTGGCCAAGGGCGAGGACGAACGCGCCGGCAGCGCGGTACTGGAATGGTGGGACGGCAACGGCGCCGCACGGGTCCTGGCCCGCCATGACGACGCTTTGCTGATGGAACGAGCGCAAGGCCCCGCCTCGCTCTCCGACATGGCGCGCGGGGGACAGGACGACGAAGCCTCGCGCATCTCTGCGCCGTGGCGGCGCGATTGCACCGGCCAAGGCAAAAATCGCCGCCTCCGCTGGTACCGCTCCGGCATTGGTTTCGCGAACTCGCGCCGGCCGCAGCGACCCATGGCGGCCTGTTACGTCGCTGTTCTGAAACGGCCAACGCTTTGCTGGACGACCCGCGCGAGGTGACCGTGCTGCACGGCGCACCTCCACCATGACAATGTGCTCGATTTCGGTGCGCGCGGCTGGCTTGCCATCGATCCGAAACACATCATCGGCGAACGTGGCTTCGACTTCGCCAACATCTTCACCAACCCGGATCTCTCGGACCCCACGCGCCCGGTCTCAACCTTGCCAGGCCGTTTCCAGCGGCGTGTCGAGGTCGTCAGCGACGCGGCCAAACTCGATCGCTATCGCTTGCTGCAATGGGTCCTGGCGTGGACCGGCCTCTCGGCGGCATGGTTCCTCGGCGACGCCGATCCGGCGAGCATCGACTTTCAGGTGGCCGAGCTGGCCGCGACAGAACTCAATCGCTGATCGCGTCTCACGCAACCGCGTTGAGGCACCAGGCCAGAATGCCCTTCTGCGCATGCAGACGGTTTTCGGCCTCGTCGAACACCACGGACTGCGGACCGTCGATCACCTCGTCGGTAACCTCGTCGCCGCGATGGGCCGGCAGGCAGTGCATGAACAGTGCGTCCGGCTTGGCCAGCGACATCAGGCGAGCATTGACCTGATAGGGTTTCAACAGATTGTGGCGGGTCTCGCCGTCCTTGTCGCCCATCGACACCCAGGTGTCGGTGACGACGCAATCGACGCCCTTCACCATCGCATCGGGATCGTCGCTGAAGGTGATCGGCGCGTTCGTCGCCTTGACCCAGTCCTTGAACGGCTTCTTCGGCGAGAGCTGCGGCGGCGTCGCGATATTGAGTTTGAACTGGAAGCGCTCGGCCGCATGCGCCCAGGACATCAGCACATTGTTGTCGTCGCCGGTCCAGGCCACGGTGCGGCCCTTGATCGGCCCGCGATGTTCCTCATAGGTCATCACGTCCGCCATCACCTGGCAGGGATGCGAGAACCGCGTCAGGCCGTTGATGACGGGCACGGTCGCATTCTCCGCAAGCTCCACCAGCGAGTCGTGATTGAGGATGCGGATCATGATGATGTCGACGAAGCGCGACAGCACGCGCGCGGTGTCGGCAATGGTCTCGCCGCGACCGAGCTGCATTTCAGCGCCGGTGAGCATCACCACCTCGCCGCCGAGCTGGCGCATGCCGACCTCGAACGATACGCGGGTGCGCGTCGAGGGCTTCTCGAAGATCATCGCCAGCGTCTTGTTCTTGAGCGGACGATCGGGCTCGGCATTGGAGCCGTCCCGGCCCTTCAGCTTCGCCTTCATGGCGGCAGCCGCGTTCATGATATTGCGCAACTCGCTGGCCGGCACGGCCGTGAGATCGAGGAAGTGCCGCGGTGACGTGCTCATCACGCGGCTCCCTGCGTCTTTGCAGATGCCTTGGCAGATGAGCCGAGCGCCACGCAGGCCTGCTCCAGTCGCTGCACGGCCTGTTCGATCTCGGGCTCACTGACGATCAGCGGCGGCAGGAAGCGCACGACATTGTCGCCGGCACCAACCGTCAACAGCTTCGCGTCACGCAATGCGGCTACGAGATCGCCCGCCGGCACCACGGCCTTGAGGCCGATCAGAAGACCTTCGCCGCGCACTTCGCTGAGCACGTCCGGGTGGCCGTCGACCACACCCGCGAGCTTCTGTTTCAGCAGCAGCGACATCTTTTTCACATGGTCGAAGAAACCGGGCTTCAACATGATATCGAGCACGGAATTCGCCGCAGCGACGGCCAGCGGATTGCCGCCGAACGTCGAACCATGCGAGCCGGGCGCCATGCCTTCGGCTGCAGCGGCCGTAACGAGACACGCACCGATCGGGAAGCCGCCGCCTAGCGCCTTGGCCAGCGACATCACATCCGGCGTCACACCGATGCGCTGATAGGCAAACAGTTCGCCAGTGCGGCCCATGCCGGTCTGCACTTCGTCGAAGATCAACAGGATGCCGTTCTTGTCGCAGAGTTCGCGCAGCGCGCCGAAGAAGGCGTTGCTCGGCGCACGTACGCCACCCTCGCCCTGCAACGGCTCGATGAGAATGCCGGCGGTGTTCGGACCAATCGCCTTCTTCACGGCCTCGATATCGCCGAGCGGCAACTGATCGAAGCCGTCGAGCGGCGCACCATAACCTTCAAGATATTTCGCGGCGCCGGTCGCGGCGAGCGTGCCGAGGGTCCGGCCATGGAACGCGCCTTCAAAGGTAATGATGCGCGTGCGCTCGGGATGGCCCTTGGAGAAATGATAGTGGCGGGTCACCTTGATCGCGCATTCCATCGCTTCCGCACCCGAATTGGCGAAGAACACGAAGTCGGCAAAGCTCTGTTCGCACAGCCGCGCGGCGAGGCGCTCACCGTCCGGGCTCTTGAACAGGTTCGACATGTGCCAGAGCTTGGTGGCCTGCTCCTGTAACGCGGCGACCATATGCGGATGGGCATGACCGAGCGCGTTGACAGCAACGCCACTGGTAAAATCGAGATAGCGCTCGCCATCGATTCCAATCAGCCACGCGCCTTCACCGCGCTCGAAAGCGACATCCGCACGCGCGAAAACAGGCAGCAAATGAGCCTGAGACAGGGGCGAGGACGTTGCGTTGCTGGTCATAACCGATCCGATCGAAAAGACTGCGGCCGCGTCGATGACAATTGTGCGAAATCGAACAACGGACCCTAGAAACGAAACGTGCCGCCCTTCTCGGGCGGCACGTGGGCATTATTCTATGTGTGCTGTGTGCACTGTCAACCGCGCACTGCGGCTTTCGAGTCACACGGAGTCGCAGAAAAAGCCGATTTTGCTGCTTTGTCTGCAGAAGCATGTGGACGCGGCATGCCCGACTCTTGCGCGTGAGTCACGTCATATTGTAGTTTTTCGCCTGTCGGATACGACATCTCGTGCGGCGTAGATCCTTTTGACACATCCAGTGCGGCGTAACAGCCGGACGCGAAATTCGCGCCCGGTGAGCGCTAAGGGATTCTGACCGCAAGGGATTTTTGAAGTCTCAACTCGCAGCGCCGCCTGGTCAGGCCGGCGCTCACGAAGGGAAAATGGCGATGACGGTAATGACATGGACCGACGATCGCGTCGAACAATTGAAGAAACTCTGGGAAGGCGGCCTTTCCGCCAGCCAGATCGCTGCGGAACTCGGTAACGTGACCCGCAACGCCGTCATCGGTAAGGTTCACCGTCTCGGCCTGTCCGGCCGCGCCAAGAGCCCCTCCTCGGCAGCTCCGCGGCAGCGCAAGGCGCGCCCGGCGCAGCAGATGGTGCGTGTCGCCCGCCCGATGGCGCGCGGCAACACGGCATTGGCCCACAATTATGAGATCGAGGCCGAGCCCGACCCGATCGCCTATGACAACGTCGTGCCGATTAGCCAGCGCCTGTCGCTGGTTGAACTCAACGAAGCCACATGCCATTGGCCGATCGGCGATCCGTCGAGCCCCGAATTCTACTTCTGCGGCGGCAAGGCACTGGCTGGCGCGCCCTATTGCGCGCACCACTCACGCATCGCCTATCAGCCGGCCAGCGACCGCCGCCGCGCGGTGCCGAAGCCGACGCGCTAAGCTGGAAAGCATCTGAACCAAATCAAAATGCCCGGTGATGAGCCGGGCATTTTTTATTTGAGGCTTCTGACCTCGCCTCGCTTGCGGGGAGAAGGAAGATACTCACTCCGCCGCCTTGTCGAAGCGGTCATCCAGCGCGTAGCCGGCGCCGCGCACCGTGCGGATCGGATCGGGCTCGCCAGCGGGATTGAGCAGTTTGCGCAGACGGCCGATATGCACGTCGACGGTACGCTCGTCGATATAGATGTCACGGCCCCAGACGCTGTCGAGCAACTGCTCGCGGCTGAATACGCGGCCCGGATGTTCCAGGAAGAACTCCAGCAGGCGATATTCGGTCGGACCGAGGTCGATTGGACGGCTGGACCGCACGACGCGGCGCTTGTCGCGGTCAAGTTCGATATCGCCGAAAGCGAGAACCGTAGCCAGACGCTCCGGCGCGGCTCGCCGCAGCAGACCCTTCACGCGCGCCAGAAGTTCCGGCACCGAAAACGGCTTGACGATGTAGTCGTCAGCGCCGGTGGCGAGACCGCGAACACGCTCGCTCTCTTCGCCACGCGCCGTCAGCATGATGATCGGCAGCGCCTTGGTTTCGGGCCGTGCACGCAAGCGGCGGCACAGTTCGATGCCGGACAGGCCCGGCAGCATCCAGTCGAGCACCACGAGATCCGGCACCCGCTCCTTCAAGCGGGTGTCGGCATCGTCGCCACGAGCTACGGTTTCAACGTCGTAGCCCTCGGCATCGAGGTTGTAGCGGAGGAGCGTCGTGAGTGCTTCCTCGTCTTCAACCACTAAAATGCGCGCGTTCATTGCCATATCTATCAACTACCTTCCGTAGCGACCAATCGGCTCAGGCCGTCGGCGTATTTGCGAATGTGGTCATGTCGCCTTTAGGGCGCTTGTCGAGCATCTGCTGACCCTCGATCATGTAGAACACGGTTTCCGCGATATTGGTGGCGTGGTCACCGATCCGCTCGATGTTCTTGGCGCAGAACATCAGGTGGATACAGAACGAGATGTTGCGCGGATCTTCCATCATATAGGTGAGGAGTTCGCGGAACAGGGAGGTGCAGATGGCGTCGATTTCCTCATCGCCCTTCCACACCGTCATGGCGGCCGGCAGATCATGCGCGGCATAGGCGTCGAGTACAGCCTTGACCTGGGTGGTCACCAGATCGGTCATGTGCTCGAGGCCGCGGATCAGCTTCAGCGGATGGAAGTCGCTGTCGAGCGCATTGACGCGCTTGCCGATATTCTTGGAGAGATCGCCGATACGCTCCAGATCCGTGGCGACGCGCAGCGCGCCAACGATCTCGCGCAGGTCGACAGCCATGGGCTGACGCTTGGCGATGGTCAGCACGGCACGCTCTTCGATCGTGCGCTGCAACTGGTCGATCTCGGCGTCGGTGGCAACAACGCGTGCACCGAGTGCGACATCCCGACGGACCAGCGCATCGACGGATTCGACGATCTGCCGTTCCGCGAGGCCACCCATCTCGGCGACGAGACGGGTCAGCTCCTGCAGATCGTCGTCGAAAGCCTTGGTGGTGTGTTCAAAAGCCATTTCTCAATCCTCTCGCGAATTATGTCGCGTCAGCCGAAGCGGCCGGTGATGTAATCCTGGGTGCGGCGGTCGGTCGGCGACGTGAATATCTTGTTGGTCTGATCGAACTCGATCAACTCGCCGAGATACATGAAGGCCGTGCTGTCGGAGACACGAGCAGCCTGCTGCATGTTATGGGTCACGATCGCGATCGTGTACTGATCCTTCAACTCGTCGATCAGCTCCTCGATCTTCGCGGTCGAGATCGGATCCAGCGCCGAGCAGGGCTCGTCGAACAGGATTACTTCCGGCCGAACCGCGATGGTGCGCGCGATGCACAGGCGTTGCTGCTGACCGCCCGACAGGCTGAGGCCCGACGCGTTGAGCTTGTCCTTGACTTCGTTCCAGAGCGCACCGCCACGAAGTGCCTTCTCGACGCGAATGTCCATCTCCGACTTGGAGATCTTTTCATAGAGACGGATGCCGAAGGCGATGTTTTCGTAGATCGTCATCGGGAACGGAGTCGGTTTCTGGAACACCATGCCGACGCGGGCGCGCAGCAGGTTGAGATCCAGCTTCGGATCCAGAATGTTCTGGTTGTCGAGCATGAGCTGACCTTCGGCGCGCTGGCCGGGATACAGGTCATACATGCGATTGAAGATGCGCAGCAGCGTGGACTTGCCGCAGCCCGACGGGCCGATGAATGCGGTCACGCGGTTCGCCATCAGCGTCAGGTTGATCTTCTTCAGAGCGTGATGTTCGCCATAGTAGAAGTTCAGGTCGCGCACAGTGACCTTCGGACGGGTCTCGCCCTGCAGGGCCGACGGTGGCGGCATCGAGACGGAGGGAATGCCAGACGACACAGAAAGCTCACTCATTTTGCTGTCCTCTCGGCGCCGAGAATGCGTGCGCCAATGTTAAGGGCAAGTACGGTCAAGGTGATGATGAGGGCACCGCTCCAGGCGAGCTGCTTCCAGTACTCGTAGGGGCTTTGCACGAAGTTGTTGATGGTCACCGGCAGGTTGGCCATCGTCTTGGTGAGGTCGAGGCTGAAGAACTGGTTGCTCAGCGCGGTGAACAGCAGCGGCGCCGTTTCACCGGCAACACGCGCCGTCGCCAGCAGCACGCCGGTGATGAGACCTGCACGGGCTGCACGATAGGCGATCCGCTTGATCACCAGGGAACGCGGCAGGCCGAGCGCCGAGGCGGCTTCACGCAGCGGATTGGGCACGAGACCAAGCATGTCTTCGGTGGTGCGAACCACGACGGGGATCACGATCACGGCGAGCGCAAGCGAACCGGCGAGAGCCGAGAAGCCCCCCATCGGAACCACCACCGCGCCATAGACGAACAGGCCGATGATGATGGACGGGGCCGACAGCAACACGTCGTTAATGAAGCGGATCACCGAAGTGAGTTTGTCGTGCTTGCCGTATTCAGCGAGATAGGTGCCGGCAAACAGACCGAGCGGTGCACCGATGCCAACGCCAATCACAGTCATGATGACCGAACCGACGATGGCATTGAGCAGGCCGCCTTCCATGGAGCCGGGCGGCGGCGTGTTCTGGGTGAATATCTGCAGGCTGATGCCGGCGAGACCGTTGTAGAACAGCGTGAACAGGATCAGCGCGAGCCAGGTGACGCCGAACAGGGCGGCACCCATGCAGAGACCGCGGACAATCGTGTCGTTGCGGCGGCGGGATGCGTAAATCGGATTCATGACCTAGTTCCCCGCCTTCTTTTCAAGCCGCATCAGCATCAGACGCGCAGCCGAAAGCACCATGAAGGTGAGCACGAACAGCAGCAGGCCGAGCAGGATGAGGCCGGACTGATGCAACCCGTCGCTCTCCGCGAATTCGGAGGCGATCGCCGCCGAGATCGTGGTGCCTGGACCGAACAGCGAACCGGTGATGCGGAACGAGTTGCCTATAATGAAGGTCACCGCCATCGTCTCACCGAGCGCGCGGCCGAGCGCCAGCATGATGCCGCCGATCATACCAACGCGGGTGTAGGGGATGACGACATTGCGAACGACTTCCCAGGTGGTGCAGCCGACGCCGTAGGCCGCTTCCTTGAGCACCGGTGGCACCGTCTTGAATACGTCGACCGAGATCGAGGTGATGAAGGGCAGTACCATGATGGCGAGGATCAGCGCGGCGTTGAACAGCGAGAGATAGGACGGCGGACCGGCGAAGATGGTGCCGAGCACAGGCACGCCTTCGAAGGTCGAGATCAGAAATGGCTGGAAGTGGTTGGCCAAGAACGGGCCGAGCACGAAGAAGCCCCACATGCCATAGATGATCGAGGGAATGCCGGCGAGCAGTTCGATCGCCATGCCGATCGGACGACGCAGCCATTGCGGGCACAGTTCGGTGAGGAAGATCGCGATGCCGAGGCCGACCGGAATGGCGATCGCCATGGCGATCACCGACGTGATCAGGGTGCCGTAGATCGGGCCCAGCGCACCAAGGACCGGCGGATCAGCCGACGGGGCCCAGCGCTGCGTGGTCAGGAACGAGAAGCCGAATTCGTGGAGCGCCGGCCAAGCGCCGGCAATGAGCGACAGGATGATGCCGCCGAGAATGAACAGAACGGACAGCGCGGAAATGCGCGTGATCCAATAGAACGCCTGATCTCCAGCCTTGAAGGCGTTCAACGCCTTGGCGCGGTCATAAGGTCCAGCGGCGTCCATCGGTGAGCTCTGTACGGCCATGTCTGCCACGCCAGTCCCCTATATTGTTACGATACCCAAAACGCATTGCCCTGGACGGGCCTGTCAGGGCGCGAAGTCAGAATAGCGAAGAGAAAATCAGCTCTGTAGAAAATAGGCGGAGGAGAAATGCCCTTCCCCTCCGCCCGTACCGGATCAGCTCTTGATGTCAGCCGACCAGGTCTTTTCGATCAGCTTGACGACGGGTTCCGGCATCGGAATGTAGTCGAGCTCCTCAGCCATCTTGGCGCCCTTTTCGAACGACCACTTGAAGAACTTCACGGCTTCAGTCGATGCAGCTTTATCGACCGGGGTCTTGTGCATCAGGATGAAGGTCGCGGCAGTGATCGGCCAGGAAGCTTCGCCCGGCTGGTCGGTCAGGATGACGTAGTAGCCAGGAGCCTTGGCCCAATCGGCGTTCGACGCAGCGGCCTGGAAAGCCGCAACGGTCGGCTGCACGGTCTTGCCAGCCTTGTTGACCATGCCGGTATAGGTCAGCTTGTTCTGCTTGGCGTAAGCATACTCAACATAACCGATGGCATTCTTGGTCTGGCCGACGTTGCCAGCAACGCCTTCGTTGCCCTTGGCGCCAACGCCAACCGGCCACTCGACGGCGGTACCGGTGCCGACCTTGGTCTTCCAGTCAGCCGAAGCCTTCGACAAATAGTCGGTGAAGTTGAAGGTGGTGCCCGAACCGTCCGAACGACGAACGACGGTGATGGCAGCCGACGGCAGCTTCAGCTTCGGGTTCAGCTTGGCGATGGCAGCGTCGTCCCACTTGGTGACCTTGCCGAGATAGATGTCGCCGAGCACTTCGCCGGAGAGAACCAATTCGCCCGAGGCAATGCCTTCGAGATTCACGACGGGAACGATCGCGCCCATCACCATCGGCCACTGAACCAGGCCGTCTTTCTCGAGCTGCTCAGCCTTGAGCGGCGCGTCGGTGGCGCCGAAGGTCACGGTCTTGGCCTGGATCTGCTTGATGCCAGCGCCCGAACCGATCGACTGGTAGTTGAGACCATTGCCGGTCTCTTTCTTGTAGGCGTCGGCCCACTTCGAATAGACCGGGAACGGGAAGGTCGCGCCAGCGCCCGTG
Organism: Tardiphaga sp. P9-11; assembly: GCF_008329525.1. Taxonomy (GTDB): domain Bacteria; phylum Pseudomonadota; class Alphaproteobacteria; order Rhizobiales; family Xanthobacteraceae; genus Tardiphaga. Next base: position 77,786 of record NZ_NPKQ01000001.1, read on the forward strand.
ATGTCGGCGGCAAATGCCGAGGTCGAAGCGGCCACCAGGCCAGCAACGACGATCGTTTTCAGGAATTTCATGGTTGTCTCCATCTGGTGAGCGATGACGCCGAATGCGCCAGGTTGGTGCTCACGCCGCTCGTTTAGGGACGGTCGATTGTGCTTTTATGATAGTTACGTGACACTTGGATGACGGCATCAAGCTTTTGTAAATGCTTGGATTTTTTGGCTTTGCGGGTAATCTTACCGTGTAAATGACATCAAAAATGCCGCGCCATAAGGGTCATGCCAGGCCGTCAAGGTCGACCGTCACAGGGGTTAACAATATGTTTCAGCAGGCGGAATCCGGCCCCGCGAACATGCGCGCGTATGACAGTTGCGGGCACGGAATCGAGGTTGATCGGACGCAATGCCGCACCACGCGCCGGGGCTTTTTGACTGTCTGGGCGCAGCCATACGAGGCCGCCCGAGGGCGGTCCGTAGCGGGGCGTGCAGGATGAAGGGAGCTTGAGGCGTCAGGACGCGGCGGAGGCGGGAGGCACCGGCGGCGTCTTTACCTGCGGAAAGGCGGCGGTGAAGGTCGCACCGTTCTTCGGCACGCTTTCGATCAGCAGTCGGCCGCGGTGCCGGTTCAGGATGTGCTTCACCAGCGAGAGGCCGAGGCCCGTGCCGCCCTGTGCGCGGCTATCGCCGACGTCGACCCGGTAGAAACGTTCGGTCAGGCGCGGCAAATGCTCTGGAGCGATGCCCGGGCCATAGTCCCGCACGGCGACGCGGATTTCCGGTACGCCTTCCGCAGTCGACTCCGTGGTCAACGATACGTCCACCTTGCCGCCGGACGCGCCGTATTTCAGTGCGTTCTCGATCAGGTTCTCGAACAGCCGAAGCAATTCCTCGCGATCGCCGGCGATGGACACCGGCGTCTCCGGCAGCGCCATTTCGATCCGGACGTTGCGCTCATTGGCCAGCGGCTCCAGCCCGTCGCCGACCTGGCGGATGATGGGGAGAATATCCACCAGCGTATCCGGCCGCACATGCGCCGACAGTTCGACGCGCGACAGCGACAGAAGATCGTCGATCAGTCGCGCCATGCGGGTCGCCTGCGCATGCATGATGCCGAGAAAGCGCTCCCGCGCCTTGGCGTCGTCCTTGGCTGGCCCCTGCAGCGTATCGATGAAGCCCGACAGCGCCGCCAGCGGCGTGCGCAGCTCGTGGCTGGCATTAGCGACGAAATCGGCACGCATTTCCTCGACGCGGCGCAGTGGCGTCTGGTCGTGGAAGGTCATCAGCATGCATGTGTCAGTGCCGCCGAACGCCGTCGGGACCGGCACCGGCGTGATCATCAATTCCATCCAGCGATCGACCGGAACGTGATCGAGATAGGTGGCGCGACGCGGCTCGGTGGTGGCGATAGACTCGCGCAAGGCGGTGATGATCTCCGGCGAGCGCAGCGCGAATTGAGCCAGTTCGTTCTTGCGCAATGCTGGCGCGAGCTGCGCAGCAGCGACATTGAGATGGATAACGCGGCCGGCGCGATCGAGCAGGACGGCGGGATCGGGAATGCCGGCGATGATGGCGCGCACGGCGGGCGCCTCGACAGGATTGGCGGCCAGAGCCTCGTCGCGTGCAGTCACCACGTCGTGCAGCCGCCACGGCACCAGCGCCGCGCCGGCGATGCAGGCGAACACGATGCCGGCGCGCAGCGGCGACAATTCATCGAAAAGCACCAGTGCAGCCAGCGCCAGGCCAGCGGCCAGCAGGATGATCGCCGAATGCCGCAGCCGGTCCGGCCACGGCGAGAACATGGTCGATGGAGAAGCTTCAATGGCCATCTGAACCGGATCTCTTCCTGCTGCGAATCCGAACGTGTGTCAGGCGCCGGAGCGGCCGTGCTCTTTCAGCGGATGGCCGACGCCAGGCTTGGCGTCTGCCGCGACCGCCTGCAGCTTTTTCGATCGCGAGCCGACAATAAGCTCGCGAAGCGTCAGTAACATGACTGATATAAAGAACGGAGCAAGGTAATATAGCACTCTGAACAGTAGCATACCGGCCAGCAGCTTTTCCTGATCCATCATTTCGAGGCCGATCAGCATTGCGGCGTCGAACACCCCAAGCCCTCCCGGCGAATGGCTGGCGAAACCCAGCAAAGTGGCCGAGACGAACACCACGGCGACCACGACGAAGCCGACATCGGGCTCGGCGGGCACCAGCATATACATCGCCAGCGCGCAGAAGCTGAGATCGATGATGCCGATGGCGATCTGCAGCAAGGTCAGCGGGCCGCCTGGCAGCACCACCGACCAAGGGCCGCGGCCGACACAGCGTGGCTTCATCCAGACCCAGACCACATAGCCGACGAGACCGGCAAGGATGACATAAGCCAGGATGCGGTTCATCCATGGCGGCACCTGGTTGATCGCGCTGGCGGCCTCCGGGTGATAGGCGATGCCCAAGCCGAGCACCGCGAGATTGCCGAGCCAGAAGGTCAGGCCAGCCAGAAACACAATCTTGGCGACATCGACCGCACTGAGGTCCCAGGCCGAATAGATCCGGTAGCGTACCGCGCCGCCGGTGAAGACACTGGCGCCGACATTGTGGCCGATCGAATAACTGGTGAAGGCCGCCAGCGCATTGATCCGGTAAGGCACGTCGCGACGGCCGATCGTGCGCACCGCGAACCAGTCATAGAATGTCAGCGTGAAATAGCCGGCGGCGACCGACAGTGCCGACAGCATGATCAGCCGCGGCTCGGTCTCGGTCATCGCCTGGAAAACGGCAGCGGCGTCGATGTTGCGCAGCTTGTGATACAGCATGTAGCAGGCGACGCCGATTACCGCGACGCTGATCAAGACACCGAGCTTGTGCAGGATTTGCTTCTCGCGCAGAAACGAAATCGCTCTGCGTATTGCTTCCAGCATCTCAACCTCGAATGCGATCCGTTGACCAGGGAGATCTGGACCAGGGAAACCTGACTAACCTTGGCGGAACCGCCACATCACGTTGTCTCCGGCACAACCGTCGTAGCGCGTTTTTCGGCAAAGTGGAATTCGCCGGCTGTGAATAAAAACAAGTCACATCAGTATATTAGGCCAGTCCTAACAAACCACCAGCCTCTCGGGCGCATTCGCTGCGGCAAAATGCCAACGTCCTGACGCGTCTCACGTCACAATGAAGCTTTCGTGACCCTCCGCCGCCGATTTGGCGGCGAGACGTTGATAAAAAAGACGGCAGCGGCATGCACCACAGACCTCACGTCGCGCGGGCCTGCTGCCTGACCACCACGATGTCGCGCAGCCACGATCCGATGGCGCAGCCGACGAGATAGAAGCCGAACAGCGCGAGGCCGAGATCGAGCCAGTAGCCGAAGCGGCCGGGCACTACTTTGGCGATGGCGATTCCGATGATGACAGCCACGATCACCGAGAGGCGCTGGATCCATGCCCGCGACACCGAGCGGCCGCGATAGACCACAGCGATCCAGCCCATGCAGAAACCGATCAGGAACGCCCCGAGCAGCCAACCCCAATGAAACATCGCAAGATAGGTCATGGCGCTTGCCTCACGACGAATTCGATCCGACGGTTCTGCAGCTTGCCTTCGTCGGTATCGTTGGTGGCGATTGGCTGCGTGCTGCCGTAGCCGATGGTGGAGAAACGGTCCGCCGGCAGGCCTGCCTTCACGAGATATTCTTCGACGGCGAGCGCGCGCTTTTCCGACAGCGACTGGTTGAACGCCGCGTCGCCATCGCCATCGGTGTGACCGGCGATCTCAACCCGGACATTGGGGCAGCGCATAGCGATTTCCACGAGGCGATCGAGCAAGCCCGCGGAATCCACATTGATGCTGGCGCTGGACGTCTCGAACCGGATGCGGCCCTTGGTCAGATTTTGCGCGAAGAGCTGCTGGCACACGCTGGCATCGACCGGGGCCGCGGCGGGCTTCACCGATACTTCGGCTTTGGCCTGCCAGCCCTGCGGAAGTTCTCGCGCCAGACTTGCGCGGATTTGGTCGGCGGCGACTTCGTAGAGCGCGTCCCCCGACAGTTTCACCTCACGATCGGACACCACCAGCGTGCCGGTCGACAGGCGTGAGAGCGCTCCCAGCGCCGTCGTCACCGCCGCGGCAAAACCGCCTGGTGCGCCGATGCTGGCCTTCAGATTGTCGACGATCTTCTCATTGCCGAACTTGCGTCCGGCAGCCGACGCAAGCGCGGCGTGGATGTTATTGTCCGGGACATAGCCGCTCAGCGTCAGCGTGTTCGTCACGGGATCCTTGTTGGCCTGGAATACATAGGCGGGTGCCTTGATGTCGTTGGCTGCGACCGTGAAGCCTTCCGGCAGATTCTTCAGCGCCGCCGCAATGGCTTCGCGGCCGCCGAGATCGCGCGCCATACCGGAGAGGCTGACATTCGCATCCGAAATGACCGCCTTGCCTTCCTTCAGCTTGGCGACCTGATCAAGCAACAACACGGCTGCGGCATCAAACCGCGGCGGCGCACCGCGCTTCAGACCCATGCGGTCAGAGACCTCGGTTCCGCTGAGTGCGGCGCGGGCCGCTTCCACGATTCGCGCCTTGCTGGCCGGTAGTGGCGCGGTTCCCCACAGCGTGACGCGGACATTGTCGCGCTCCGCGACCCAGACAAACGGCTTGGCCTCGGCGACGAGACGGGTTTCGTCATTGACCAGGCGGACGCCCGGTGATGCCTCGACCGACGAGACTGCGCTGCGACGGCCCTCTTCGGAGAAGGCTTCCGCGGAAAAGGTGACGTCACGGCCGGCAACCGTGATCTGACTCTTGTCGAGGATCGTGTTTTTCAGCGCTGCGGTACTGCGCGCCGTTAAATCCGTTTCAAGCGGAATCGTGCTAACCCAGGCAGCGACCACCCAGAGGATGGCAAGCGGGATGAGCCCCGGCCACCATTTGGCACTCCACCTGTAAAATCCGTGCATTCGACGTCCTGCGGGTCTGGAAACAGAGAGAAAACAAACCCTTGCGGGACTGTCAAACTGAAATCAAGGCAAACCTCTGGCGTCGCCGCGGGTATTCGAATAACGCTTTGTTCAATCGTTTCTGATCATTTCCGTGGGTAGCATCAATTGCTCGGTCATACGATGAAGCAGATTCGCAACACGATTATTCGTGCCGGCCTGGATGCGCTGTATTTCAGCGGCGCCCACCGCGTGCTGCGACCTATCTTCGGCGGCGTGGGCACCATTTTCATGCTGCATCATGTGCGCCCCGCGCATGCCGGCCTGTTCCAGCCCAACCGCCACCTTGAGATCACACCCGATTTCCTGCGCGCAACCCTCGCTTATCTTCGCGCAACCGACGTCGATATCGTGACGCCCGATGAAGTGCGACGGCGACTGACGGAACATGATGTCTCGCGCCGCTTCGCCTGTTTCACCTGCGACGACGGCTATCGCGACAACCGCGACCATGCATTGCCCGCGATGCGGGATTTCGACGCTCCCTTCACGGTCTATGTCACCAGCGACTTCGCCTCCGGCACAGGTCGGGTATGGTGGGTGGCGCTGGAGCGCGTCGTTGCCAAGGCCAATGTGATCGAGGCCCCGATCGACGGACAGATGGTGCGCATGGACACATCGACTCTCGCCGGCAAGGACATGGCGTTCGACCGTCTGCATGAATGGCTGCGCGGATTACCGGAAGAAGCGAATATCCGTCGCGAGGTCAACGCGCTCTGCGTCGCGAACGGCATCGACGAAGACGTCATCAGCAGCGAACTGTGCATGTCCTGGGACGAACTCAAACCTTTCGCCGCCGATCCGCTGGTGACCATCGGCGCGCATACCGTAAGCCACTGCAATCTCGCCAAACAGACCGAAGCAATGGTCGTGCATGAGCTGTCAGCCAGCCGCACCGATATCGAAAACGTTCTGCAGCGCCCGGCCGTGCATCTCGCCTATCCCTATGGCGACCGCTGCGCCGCGGGCACACGGGAATTCGCACTGGCGAAAAGCGCCGGCTTCGAAACAGCCGTGACGACGCGCCCCGGCGTGATCGCCTCGGAGAATTCCTCGCAGCTCACGGCGCTACCGCGGGTTTCGCTGAACGGCAACTATCAGGACACCCGCTATCTTCCGGTGCTGACCTCCGGCGCGGCCACCGCGATGTGGAACGGCTTTCAGCGCGGCGGCGTCGGCTAGTCTGGCCATGCGCTGCAGGCGAACAGCAGCCCCGCGCCCCACCGGATCAGACCGGCTTTTGCGGTAAATCGGTATCCGGCGGAAAGTACACGCCCGACATCGGATCGACCCAGCACAGACGCTCGTTGACCCGGATTACGCCAGCCACGTTTTCAGCAGCCACGACAATAGCCCGGCGAACATTCTCGTCCGTGATGAAGCCGTTGATCTCCACAACGCCATCCTTCACGCGCACATTGAGACCGAACGGCGTCCATTCGTTATGCCTGAGCACAGCGATGACGCGGCGGCGGATCAACGCATCACTCGACCCGACATCGGACACATCGCGCGTTACATCGGCAATCGCCTCGACGAAATTCTGCCTGCTGACGATGCCCACGAGCGCCCCGCCCTGCAGCACCGGGACACGTTTGACGTGATATTTCTCCATCACCTCAACGATATCCGACAGCTCCATGTCCGGGGTGACCGTGCGCACATCACGCGTCATGATCTCATGCACCTTACGGCCGGCTTCGCGGACATAATCGGCGGCCTGCAGACTGGGGCCACGCACGAATTCCAGCCATCGCGGGCGTCTGCGTTGCGTTCCAACCTCCTGGCGGCGGAGAAAATCGCGCTCGGTGACAATGCCGACCAGTCTGCCGGCGGCATCCACCACCGGCAATCCGCTGACGTGATGGTCGATCATCAGCCTCGCGGCCTCGCTGATCGCGGCATCGGACGACACGGTAACGACCTCGCGGGTCATAATTTGATGAGCTTTCATGGCGCTCCTCGTTGGATTGAGATTTGCTACTGAACCAACCAATACGAGAAAGTTACCCCAACCGCTGGTTTTAGCCTTGATATAGCTCAACTGCGGCGACGTTCATTGACTCGCCCCGCCCGCCGCCGCACACAATCGATCCAACGACAAAAAACGGGAGGCGTCATGTTCAACAATCTGTTTTCGCTCGATGGACGCATTGCACTGGTGACCGGCGGTTCGCGCGGCATCGGCAAGATGATCGCGGCGGGATTTCTCAACCAGGGCGCAGCCAAGGTCTACATCACCGCACGCAAGGCTGGGCCGTGCGAAGCGACCGCGAAAGAACTCTCCGCGCAGTATCCCGGTGAATGTATCGCGCTGCCGATCGACATTTCGACGATGACCGGCATCGAGATGCTGGCTGCCGAAATCAAAAAGCGCGAACCGAAGCTCGACATTCTCGTCAACAATGCCGGCGCGGCCTGGGGCGCGGACTTCGACGAATTTCCGGAGAGCGGCTGGGACAAGGTGATGACGCTCAACGTCAAAACGCCTTTCTTTCTGACCAAGGCGCTGGCCGGGCCGCTGCGCGCAGCAGCCAGCGCAGATAGGCCCGCCAAGGTCATCAATATCGCTTCCATCGACGGCATCTTCGTCAATCCGATGGAGACCTATTCCTATGCCGCCAGCAAATCCGGCCTGATCCACCTGACGCGCCGCATGGCCGTCAAACTGATCAAGGACCATGTGGTCGTGACGGCGATCGCGCCTGGCCCCTTCCAGTCGGACATGAACAAGGCCGCGCGCGACAATGCCGATGAGGTGGCAACCCGCGTGCCCGCCGGCCGTATCGGCACCGACGAAGACATGGCAGGCACCGCTATCTATCTCGCCTCGCGCGCCGGCGATTATGTGGTCGGCGCAACCATCGCGGTGGATGGCGGCATCGTTTACGCGAATCCGGGCATCAAGGGCGACGGCTGGGACTGAGGGCATGCAGGTCGCGTCATTGCGAGTCCCCAGGGGCTGCAATGGCGCGCGATCGCTGCCGATCTATCAGCCTGGTCTACAAAATAAGCAATCAACCAGACCAAAATCTGCGAACGACATTTAGTCTGCAAAGCTATTTCGAAATAACCATCTGATTTATATGGATATAATTTCCATCATTCTCTAATTTCCCTTGTTGTACACAATGGCACGCTGCTTGCTTCGTTAACTTCCGAGACATCCATGCCTCGGGGAGTAAACGGCAATGGCGGACTCACTGCATACAACTGCTGTCCTCGCCGAGCCCGGCCCGATCGCGGTCTATTGGGGCACGACGGCGCTCATCATCATCGACATGCAGCGCGACTTCATGGAGCCGGGCGGCTTCGGTGAGACGCTCGGCAACGACGTGTCGCAACTTGCCCGCGCCGTCGCGCCCATCGCCGCGGTGCTGAAAGCCGCGCGCGAAACGGGGATGATGGTGGTGCACACCCGCGAGGGACACCTGCCTGACCTGTCCGACGCGCCGCCTGCCAAAATCGCGCGCGGCGCGCCGAGCCTGCGGATCGGCGATCCCGGACCGATGGGACGCATTCTGATCCGCGGCGAAGCCGGCCACGACATCATTCCCACGCTCTATCCCGTCGAAGGCGAGATCGTCATCGACAAGCCCGGCAAGGGCGCATTCTACGCCACGACGCTCGGTGCCGATCTCAAGGCGCGCGACATCGACACGCTGCTGGTCTGCGGCGTCACTACCGAAGTCTGCGTCAACACCACCGTGCGTGAAGCCAACGACCGCGGCTATCGCTGCATCGTCATATCGGACGGCTGCGCATCCTACTTTCCCGAATTCCACGAGATGGGCCTGAAGATGATCAAGGCCCAGGGCGGCATTTTCGGCTGGGTCGCCGACTCCAGCGCCATTCTCGACGCCATCACCCGTTCCGAAACTACACTTTCCGAAAACACCCTGGAGACTTCCAACAAACTTGCAGCAGGAGCATCACGATGAGCACGACCGCAGGGACGTTTGCTAAAGATTCTGCCGGCAAAGCTGAGTTCAAACCTGTCCTATGGACGCCGGGCGACTGGAATGCATTCTTCGGCTTCGGCACCAATATTCTCGTCAACATGCTGGTACTCACGGGCCTGCTGCGCTTCGTGCTGAAGATGCCCGACAACATCGTGTTCGGCCGCATCCTGCCCGCCATGGGCCTGATGATGTGCATGTCCACGATGTACTACGCCTGGCTTGCCTACAAACTGGCGCAGAAGACCGGCCGCAGCGACGTCTGCGCGCTGCCCTCGGGCATCAGCGTGCCGCATATGTTCATCGTCACCTTCGTGATCATGCTGCCGATCTCGATCACCACGAGCGATCCCATCAAGGGCTGGGAAGCCGGCCTCGTCTGGGTGTTCTTCCAGAGCTTCATCCTGATGATCGGCGGCTACGTCGCGCCCTGGATCCGCAAGGTGACGCCGCGCGCCGCACTGCTCGGTACGCTGGCCGGCGTGTCCATCGCCTTCATCGCGATGCGTCCGGCACTGGAAATGTTCATGACGCCAGTGATCGGCCTCACATGTTTCGCCATCATCATGCTGAGCTGGTTCGGCGGTTATAAATATCCCAAGGGGATTCCGGCCGGTCTCGTCGCAATCGGCGTCGGCATGGTGATCGCCTGGGGCTCCAATCTCTTTGGAGTCGGTATCGGCGGTGTCAGCGTTGACGGCGTCAAGGCAGCCTTCACCAACTTCGGCTTCTCGGTGCCACTCCCGGCATTTGATCACGTGTTCTCGGGCTTCCAGTTCCTCGGCATCATCCTGGTCACCGCCATTCCCTATGGCATCTACGATCTGGTCGAAGCGATGGACAACGTCGAGTCGGCAGAAGCAGCTGGCGACAAATATCCGACCACCCGCGTGCTGACCGCTGACGGCGTTGTCTCACTGATCGGCTGCCTGATGGGCAACCCCTTCATCAACGCAGTCTATATCGGCCATCCCGGCTGGAAGGCGATGGGCGGCCGGATCGGTTACTCGGCAGCGACCGGCCTCATGGTGATCGTATTGTCATGGTTCGGCGTCATCTCGCTGATGCTGGCCGTCATCCCTGTGGTCGCGATCTCACCGATCCTTCTCTATATCGGCATGCTGATATGCGCGCAGGCCTTCGAGACCACGCCGCGTGAACACGCTCCCGCCATTGCGCTCGCGCTGACGCCGCATCTTGCAGCCTGGGCTACGGTGCTCTTGTCGGGTGCCCTCGGCGCCGCCGGCATGAACTTCGGGGCTATCCACTCGCCCGAGTTCATCGCCAAGATGGGGCAGAACGGCGTGCTGTTCCATGGCCTCGAAGTCATGGGCGGCGGCTCGATCCTGGTCGGCCTGGTGCTCGGCGCCATCACGGTCTTCGTCATCGAGCGCAAATTCGTCAACGCATCGGCCTTCGCTCTGGCGGGTGCGGTCCTGACCTATTTCGGCTTCATGCACGGCGAGGCGATCGGCATCGGCGGTGGATTGGGGGTGACGCCCGGCGTCTCTCTCGCTTATGCTCTCGTTGCAGCCGGGCTCTTTGCCGCGGACAAGTTCGGTGCAACCAGCCTGTCTTCTGTCCCGCAATCGGAGCCGCCACTTGCCGTGCCTGCTGAATAATATCATCTCAACCTGCGGGTGGCACACCCGTGCCATCCGCAGCAGGTTCGCATCGTGAGTGAGTCCGTTCCCGAAACGATCGCTGCCATCGTTGCCGCGCATCGCGCTGGCACCGTGACGCCCGCGCAAACCGTGGCCCGCAGCTATCAGCGCATCCGCGACCGCGGCGACACCGCCATCTTCATCACGCTCCGCAACGAAGCCGAGGCGATCGCCGAAGCCGAGGCGCTCGCTGCGAAAGATCCCGCCACGCTGCCGCTCTACGGCGTGCCGGTCGGCGTGAAGGACAATATCGACGTCGCCGGTCTACCAACCACCGCCGCCTGTCCCGCTTTCGCCTATAATGCAACGCGTGATGCCAGCGCCGTGGCGCGGCTGCGCGCGGCGGGCGCGATCATCATCGGCAAGACCAATCTCGACCAGTTCGCCACCGGTCTGGTCGGCGTGCGCTCGCCCTATGGCATTCCCAAGAACGCGATCCGCGACGATCTCGTGCCCGGCGGATCGAGCTCCGGCTCTGCCGTTGCCGTGTCCGCGGGCCTCGTGCCGCTGACACTTGGCACAGATACTGCGGGCTCCGGCCGCGTGCCGGCGATGCTCAACAATATCGTCGGCCTCAAGCCGAGCCTCGGCCTGATCCCAACCGCCGGCGTCGTGCCGGCCTGCCGCACGCTGGATTGCGTGTCGATCTTCACGCTCACGGTGGATGATGCTGTTGCCGCGCTCGATGTGATGGGCGGCTATGACGCGCATGATCCCTATTCGCGCAAGCGGGTGCCGGGTTCGCTCACCGCGTTTCCGAAGGGCCTCAAACTCGGCGTGCCGCGCAATGGCCAGCTGATCTTCTTCGGCGACAAGGCCTCGGAGAAAGCCTACGAGGACGCGCTGAAGCGCTGGACGGCGCTCGGCGCGACGCTGGTCCAATTCGATCTCGAGCCGTTCTATGAGACCGCGCGGCTGCTTTACGACGGTCCATGGGTGGCCGAGCGCCTGCTGGTGATCCGCGATCTGCTGGCCTCCGCGCCGGATGCGATTCATCCGGTGACGCGCGAGATCACCATTGCCGGTGCACGCCAGAGTGCGACGGATACGTTCGCGGCCCTGTACAAGCTGCAGGATCTCAAGCGCGTCGCAGAACAGGCTTTCACTGCTATCCATGCGCTGGTGCTGCCGACCGCGCCGACCGCCTATACAACGGCGCAGGTGCTCGCCAACCCCATCGAGCTCAATTCGCGGCTCGGCACCTATACCAACTTCGTCAACCTGCTCGACCTCTGCGGCCTCGCCATCCCTTCAGCGATGCGTGCCGACGGCATCCCATTCGGCATCACGCTACTGGCGCCGGGCGGCGATGATGCCCTGCTTGCCAGTATCGGACGTGTGTTTCACTCCGACACCAGACTACCAGTCGGCGCCAGGGCGCTGCCGCAGCCGGCGCTGGCACCGCTCTCCGACAAACCCGCCGATGACGAAATCGGCATCGCCGTGGTCGGCGCGCATCTGTCGGGCATGGCGCTGAACGGTGAGTTGCAGGCGCTGAATGGTCGTCTGCTGAAAGCAATGACAACTGCGCCGGACTACAAATTCTATGCGCTCAACGGCACCACACCACCCAAGCCGGGCCTGCTGCGCGTCGCCGATGGCACAGGCTCGGAAATCGCCGTCGAGGTCTGGGCGCTGTCGGCGGAAGCTTTCGGCAAGTTCGTCGCGTCTTTGCCAGAACCGATGTCGATCGGCACGCTGCGGCTGTCTGATGGATCCCGTGTGAAGGGCTTCCTCGTGGAAGCCAGGGCCACCGAAGGTGCGCGCGATATCTCGTCGTTTGGCGGATGGCGGGCCTATATGGCGAGCGCAAGGTAGGCCGTAGTGCGATCTCTCAAAGTGTCGTCCCCGCGAAGGCGGGGACGACACTAACTGGTCAGCGGCGCGAAACTTACGCCGCCCGGATATTCCCCATGAACCGATCCAGCTCCGCGCGCAGGCGTGCACTTTCGCTCGACAGCGTCTGCGCCGAATTCAACACCTGAGCTGACGCCGCACCGGTTTCGGTCGCGCCGCGATTCACATCGACGATATCGCCGGCAACCTGCTGGGTACCGTGAGCAACACGCTGGACGTTCTGCGCGATCTCGCGCGTGGCTGCGCCCTGCTGTTCGACGGCGCTGGCGATCTCCGAGGCAATGCCGGAAATCTCGCCGATGGTGCTGCCGATTTGCTTGATCGCCGACACGGAATCCCGTGTCGCGGTCTGCATGCCTGCGATCTGGGTCGAGATTTCCTCGGTTGCCTTTGCGGTCTGGCTGGCCAGGGACTTCACTTCGGACGCCACGACGGCAAAGCCACGGCCGGCGTCGCCGGCACGCGCAGCCTCAATGGTCGCATTCAGCGCCAGAAGGTTGGTCTGCTCGGCAATCGCCGTGATGAGATCGACGACGTCACCGATGCGCTGCGCGGCGCGAGACAGTTCGCCGATGCGGGCATCGGTCTGCTGTGCCTGCACCACGGCGCTGTCAGCGATCTTGCTGGAGGTCTGCACCTGACGGCCGATTTCATTGACCGATAGCGAAAGTTCTTCGGTCGCGGTCGCCACCGACTGCATGTTCGAGGACGCTTCATCCGATGCTCCGGCAACGCGGCTCGACAATCCCTCGGTGGTCTCGGCGGTGCGCGTCAGTGTGCCGGCAGCGGATTCCAGCTGTCCCGCCGATGCCGACACGTTCGAGACAATCGCCCCCACGGCCGATTCGAAATCATCGGCAAAGCGGATGAGTTCGGCGCGGCGCGCGGCGCCTGCTTCACGGCTTTGCTCTTCCTGCGTGGCGGCATCCCGCTCGGCCTTTGCGACGGCCTGCACCTTGAACTCTTCCACAGCCGATGCCATGTCGCCGAGTTCATCGCGGCGACCAAGACCCGGCAGCACGACTTCGAAGTCACCGGCGGCCAGTTTGCGCATCGCCACGCACATAGCGATCATCGGATTGGCAATGCTGCGACCCAGCAACATCGCGAGAATGGCACCGATCACAAAACCACCGAAGCCGAGAATCATCACCTGATGCTTGGTATCATTGACAGTCTTGTCGGATTCGGCATCCATCCGCTGCTGTTCCGCCAGCATGTCGGCCTTCATCTCGGTGGAAAGCTTGGTAATGGCGGTCGTCGTCTCCGACATCTCCTGAACGAGACCATCGACCTTCTTGGTGTTCTCGACGAATTTGAGGAAAGCATCAGCGTAGAGCTTCGTCTCCGCAGTGATCTCCTTCACCTTGTTGTTGATCTTGTCGTCATTGGCATAAATCGTCGCGTACGAGTTCTGCAGGAACTTGATGCGGGCCGTCGCGGCATTCGAGGTCTTGTCCTCGGCCTTGCCTATATAGGTATTCACAAGCGACGTCGCAGTGATGAACTGGGTGGTGATCTCCTTGACCTGATCCTGCACGGAAGCAAGGCCGGCCATGGTCGCGGTGTCGCCGAGATCATCGATCTTGTTACGCAGCATGAGGCTGGTGCGCGACAACTGGCTCGATGCGATGGTGTCGTTCTGCCCCTTCACGGTCAGGATGTCAGCGAACACCTTGGTGAAGGTCGTGAATTCGCGGGACAGTTTGGTGATCTTGTCGAGCCGCGCAGAATCCGTGGTCGCCTTCATCGACTGATCGATGGCACCTTTCAGGCTCGCTTCCGCAGCCTTCGCCGCCTTGGCGTCCGCTTCATTGCTGGTGAGGACGTAATAGCGCGTCAGTGCCTGATAGGAGGTCAGCTCACGGTCGATGTTGCGGGCCAGACCCGATTCCGCGACGCTGGTGCGATAGGACACCACACCGGCCGAGATGCGCTCGAAGCCGACATAAGCGAGCACCATGCTGAGCGCGGAGATGGCGAGCACGGCCGCAAAGCCCAGCGTCACCTTGGCGCGGAACCTGAGGGCAGGAAACTTAAAAGAAGCCGGCTTCTTCCGGACAAGCGTCGTCGTTGCCACCTGGGCCCCCCGTTCATCGCTCCCAACATTCGGGTCATCGCGCGCAAGCGCACGCAAAGCCGATGCCCAAACCTACGGCACATTGGCTAAGGACGAGTAAACGGATACCGGAACTTCTGGAGGTTGCGCGGCGGGTGGACAGGGATTCGTCATTCCGGGGCGCGCGGCGAAGCCGTGCGCCCCGGAATGACTGTGTTTGGACTACGCCGCCATCGCGGGCGGGGTCAGCGACTGCCAATTGTTCGCGAGCTGCAGCTTGGGCTCGGTGAGTGCCTGCAACTGCTCCAGCGTCATGCCCTCGACCATCTCGCGCACGAACAGGCCCTGCTCCGTGACGTCGATCACCGCGAGGTTGGTGTAGATGCGCTTGACGCAGCCCAGCGCAGTGAGCGGCAACCGGCACTTCTTGAGGATACGCGGCTTACCGGCCTTGTCGGTGTGATCCATGATCACCCGGATCTCCTTGGCGCCGACTGCGAGATCCATCGCGCCGCCGACACCGGGCGGGAAGGACGGGTCTTCGGTGGTCCAGTTGGCGAGATCGCCGGCTTCAGAGACTTCAAAGGCACCGAGCAGGCTGACATCGAGATGTTTGCCGCGGATCATCAGGAACGCGTCGGCGTGATGCATGAACACCCCGCCCTTGATCAGTGTCGTGTAGTTCTTGCCGGCATCGATCAGGTTCTCGTCTTCCGTGCCCAGCTCCGGCTTTGGACCGAGGCCGAGAATGCCGTTCTCGCTGTGGAAGATCACCTCGCGCCCATCGGGCACGTAGCTCGCCGCCCGCGTCGGCATGCCGATGCCGAGATTGACATAGGCGCCTTCCTGCAGGTCCTGCGCGGCACGCCAGGCCATCTGGTCGCGATTGAGTGGCTTGTACGTCGTCGTCATGCCTTTGCTCCCACTACCAACACGCGATCGATGAAGATGCTCGGCGTCACCACCGCTTCCGGATCGAGACTGCCGAGTTCGACCATTTCGTTGACCTGCACGACGCTGAGGTCGGCGGCCATGGCCATGATCGGATTGAAGTTACGCGCCGACTGGTCATAGATGAGATTGCCCCAGCGATCCGCCTTCTTGGCGCGCAGCAGCGCGATGTCGCCCTTCAGCGGCTTCTCGAACACATGCAGCACGCCATCGATCTCGCGGGTCTCCTTGCCCTCGGCGAGTTTCGTATGCGCGGTCACGGGCGAGAAGAAACCGCCAAGCCCGGCGGCATGGGCATGCATGCGCTCGCTAATAATGCCCTGCGGGACGAGTTCGAGTTCCAGCGTCTTGGCGCGATAGGCATTCAGGAACGCACTGTAGTCGCCGGAGCGCGGATAGGAGCAGATCACCTTGCTGACGCGGCCGGAATTGATCAGCCGGGCGAGGCCGGTATCGCCATTGCCTGCATTGTTATGAACAATGGTGAGATTGGTCGACCCCTGCTCGTGCAGTGCCTCCAGCAGATCATCGGCAATGCCGACGGTACCGAACCCGGCCACCAGGACGACTGCCCCGTCCTTCACCCCAGCCACGGCCTCGGCCGGGCTGGCTACGCTCTTATCGATCACTCCCGAAAACTCCTCGTCGCGGAATTGTTATTGTCCGCAATCGCTTGCGGCATTTATTGCGCCGCGACTAGAGCATTGCGGGCAAGGAAGTTGAAGGCATAAATTTGCAGGAGGGATACGCGTCCTCCCGCTGCCTCATTGGGCAGAGGCATAGTCGCGCCAGTTGCCCCCTACCAAATTCCCAGTTGCAAACTTTTCGGACCGCGCTTCTAATTGGAATAATTAAAAAATACCGGGAGGTCTGCGCGTGTCCACAGTGAAACTGACGGTCAATGGCAAGTCTGTCTCTGCCACGGTCGAAGACAGAACGCTTCTCGTCCATTTGCTCCGCGAAAATCTCAATCTGACGGGTACCCATGTCGGCTGCGACACCAGTCAGTGTGGCGCCTGCATCGTGCATATCGACGGCAAGGCCGTAAAATCCTGCACCACGCTGGTGGGCCAGATCGACGGTGCCAATGTCACCACCATCGAGGGTATCGCCAAGGGTGACCAGCTGCATCCCATGCAGGCGGCGTTCCGCGACAATCACGGCCTGCAATGCGGCTACTGCACGCCGGGCATGATCATGTCGGCGATCGACATCGTGAACCGGCATGCCAGCGATCTCGATGAAGAGACGGTGCGCCACGAGCTCGAAGGCAATATCTGCCGCTGCACCGGCTACCACAACATCGTCAAATCGGTGCTCGACGCCGCCGGACGCATGAAGGTTGCGCAAGCGGCTGAATGAGCCGCGGCGTATTTGATCTGAGCTGAGCCAGCCGCGTGTTTCGATGGAAAGCGCGGACAATCAAAAACTCCGGCAGGGAGACCCATGAGATGGGCGTTGAAGGCATTGGCGCACGCGTTGCGCGCAAGGAAGACAAGCGATTCATCACGGGCCGCGGCCGCTATGTCGATGACGTTAAGGTCATCGGCCTCACCCACGCGCATTTCATCCGCAGTCCCCACGCACATGCCAAGGTGAAGGGCATCGACGCCTCCGCCGCCAAGGATATGCCGGGCGTGGTCGATGTGCTGACCGCACAGCAACTTGTGGACGACAAGATCGGCAACCTGATCTGCGGCTGGGCAGTGTCATCCAAAGACGGTACGCCGATGAAGATGGGCGCATGGCCGGCGATGGCGCCGGACACCGTGCGCTTCGTCGGACAGGCCGTCGCCGTCGTGATCGCCGAGACCAAGAACCAGGCGAAGGATGCCGCCGAAGCGGTTGTCGTCGAGTACGAAGAGTTACCCGCCGTGAGCAGCATGACCACAGCGCTCGCCAAAAGCGCTCCTCAACTGCATCCGGAAGCGCCGGGCAATGTGGTCTATGACTGGGCGATCGGCGACGAGAAGCAGACTAATGACGCCTTCAGCAAGGCGGCCAATGTCGTGTCGCTGGACCTGACCAATAACCGACTGGTGCCGAACGCGATGGAGCCCCGCGCAGCCGTCGCGGAATATGACGAGGCGGAAGAGCACTTCACGCTCCATACGACATCGCAGAATCCGCATGTGGCGCGGCTCGTGCTGTCGGCGTTCTATAATGTGGCACAGGAACACAAGCTGCGCGTCATCGCCCCCGATGTCGGCGGCGGCTTCGGCTCGAAGATCTTCATCTATCCCGAGGAAATGGTCGCGCTGTGGGCGTCGAAGAAAGTGCGTCGCCCGGTGAAATGGACCGGTGACCGCACCGAAGCCTTCCTCACCGACGCGCATGGCCGCGATCATATGTCCCATGCGGAGATGGCGTTCGACGCCAACAACAGAATCCTGGGCCTGCGGGTGAAGACCCACGCAAATTTCGGCGCCTATATGTCGCTGTTCTCGTCCTCGGTGCCGACTTATCTCTACGCCACGCTGCTGTCGGGCCAGTACAATATCCCGACCATCTATGCGGAGGTGATGGGCGTCTACACCAACACCACGCCGGTGGATGCCTATCGCGGCGCCGGACGCCCGGAAGCAAGCTATCTGGTGGAACGGCTGATGGAGACATCGGCGCGGCAGTTGAAGGTCGATCCGGCCGAACTGCGCCGGATCAACTTCGTCACGCAATTTCCACACCAAACGCCGGTGATCATGGCCTATGACATCGGCGACTTCGGCGCCTCGCTGGACGCTGCACTGAAGGCAATCGACTATTCGGGCTTCCCGGCGCGCAAGGCCAAGGCGAAAGCCGCCGGCAAGCTGCGCGGCCTCGGTTTCTCCTGCTACATCGAAGCCTGCGGCATCGCGCCCTCCAAGGCGGTCGGCTCGCTGGGCGCCGGCGTCGGCCTGTGGGAGTCCGCGGAAGTACGCGTCAATCCAGTCGGCACCATCGAGGTGCTGACGGGATCGCACAGCCATGGCCAGGGCCACGAGACGACCTTCGCGCAGCTCGTTGCGGGACGGCTCGGCATTTCCGTCGATCAGGTGCAGATCGTGCACGGCGACACCGACAAGGTGCAGTTTGGCATGGGCACCTATGGCTCACGCTCGGCGGCGGTCGGCATGTCCGCGATCTTCAAGGCAATGGAGAAGGTAGAAGCCAAGGCGAAGAAGATCGCCGCGCACCTGCTGGAAGCCTCCGAAGGCGACATCGTCATCGAGAATGGCGAGTTCAAGGTCGCCGGCACCGACAAGGCGATCGCGCTGCCGATGGTCGCGCTCGCCGCCTATACCGCACACAACCTGCCAGATGGCATGGAGCCCGGCCTGAAGGAAGGCGCGTTCTACGATCCCACCAACTTCACCTTCCCGGCCGGCGCCTATATCTGCGAAGTCGAGATCGATCCCGGCACCGGCAAGACCGACATTGTCGACTTCGTTGCGGTCGATGATTTCGGCCGGCTGATCAATCCGATGATCGTCGAAGGTCAAGTCCATGGCGGCCTCGCCCAAGGCATCGGGCAGGCGATGCTGGAAAGCGCGGTCTATGACGACAACGGCCAGCCGGTGACGGCATCGTTCATGGACTATGCCATGCCGCGCGCCGACGACGTGCCATCGTTCCGGGTGTCGCACACCACCACGCTCTGCCCGGGCAATCCGCTTGGCGTGAAGGGCTGCGGCGAGGCCGGCGCGATCGGCTCGTCACCCGCAGTGATCAACGCCATTACGGACGCGCTTGGTCATAACAAGATCGAAATGCCGGCAACGCCCGGCCGTGTCTGGGAAGCGCTGCAGTTGCGGCAGGCAGCGGAATAAGGGAGAGCGATCATGTATGAGACCACTTATCACCGCCCCGCCAGCATCGACGAAGCCGCAGCGCTGTTCGCCAAGCATCCGGATGCGAAGTATCTCGCCGGCGGCCATACGCTGATCCCCGTGATGAAGCAGCGGCTCGCAGCACCATCGGATGTCATTGATCTCGCCCGGATCAAGGACATGATCGGCATCGAGGCGACAGCCGACGCACTGATCATCAAGGCAGCTACAACCTATTACGACATTACGCAGAGCGCCGCGGCGAAGAAGGCGATCCCCGCGATCGTGCATCTGACGTCCGTGCTCGGCGACCCTGCCGTGCGCTATCGCGGCACCATCGGCGGGTCGATTGCCAATAACGATCCTGCCGCCGATTATCCCGCCGCCGTACTGGCGCTGAATGCCACCATCAAGACCAACAAACGCGAGATCAAGGGTGACGATTTCTTCCAGGGCCTGTTCTCGACGGCGCTGGAGGACAACGAGATCATCACCTCGGTGTCGTTCCCGATCCCGGCCAAGGCCGGCTACGCCAAGATGCGCCACCCGGCGTCGCGCTTCGCGCTCACCGCGGTGTTCGTCGCACAGAGCAAGTCCGGCGAGGTCCGCGTCGCTGCCACAGGCGCATCGCAGAGCGGCGTGATGCGCGTGCCGGCGATCGAGGCTGCGCTGAAAGCGAACTGGTCGGCGGGTGCGCTGGATGGCGTGAATATCTCTGCCGACGGGTTGATGGGTGACATCCACGGCTCGGCGGAATATCGCGCCAATCTCATCAAGGTGATGGCGCAGCGCGCGGTGGAAGCGGCGAGCTGACATTCCATTGAACGGCACAATGCGCGCGAGGAATCGCGCGCATTTTTGTGCAGTGCCGCAGCATAGCCGCATGCAGGATTGCGGCCAAAAGCTTCTTGCCCTCGTCATCTCCAGCATAGACAGTTTCCGGCAAATCGGTCCGTCGCCATCGACGACCAATATCAGGCATGGGAAACGCAAGTGCAGGACACCACCATCGCGTCGTCGCGATCACAGACCAAAGCCACCGGCCCGCTCAAGGGCACACGCATCGTCGAATTCGCCGGCATCGGTCCGGGTCCGTTCGCCTGCATGCTGCTGGCTGACATGGGCGCCGAGGTGATTACGCTGGTGCGGCCGAAACAGATGCCAAAGGGTGCTGCGTCACGCGGCCGCAAGGTCATCGAGGTCGATCTCAAGGACAAGGCCACCATCGCACAGGTGCTATCGCTGCTGGATAGCGCCGATGCGCTCGTGGAAGGCTATCGTCCGGGCGTGATGGAACGGCTTGGCCTCGGCCCGGACGTGGTCCACGGCCGCAATAAGAAGCTGGTCTATGGCCGCATGACCGGTTGGGGCCAGCACGGCCCGCTGGCGCAGGCCGCCGGCCACGATATCAACTACATCTCCATCACTGGCGCGCTTGCCGCCATCGGCGGTGCCGACAAGCCGGTCCCGCCGCTCAATCTCGTTGGCGATTTCGGAGGCGGCTCAATGTATCTGGTGATGGGCATGCTCGCCGCGCTGCTGGAAGCCAGCCGCTCTGGCCAGGGGCAGGTGGTGGACGCAGCCATGTGCGACGGCGCGGCATCCTTGATCACCATGTTCTTCGACATGACCGCGGCCGGTCGCTGGAAGGAAAGTCGCGAGAGCAACATGCTCGATGGCGGCGCGCATTTCTACGGCGTCTACGAATGCAGCTGCGGCAACTTCATCTCGATCGGATCGATCGAGCCGCAGTTCTATGCCGAGCTGCGCGAACTCGCCGGACTGTCGGAGGCCTGCTACGACAATCACATGGACCCGACAAACTGGGCCGCTGTGAAGGACAAGCTCACCGCGGTGTTCAAGACCAAAAGCCGCGATGAATGGTCCAGAATCATGGAGGGCACCGATGTGTGCTTCGCGCCGGTGCTGACCATGTCGGAAGCCACAAAGCACCCGCATATGGTGGCGCGCGAAGTCTTCATCCAGCACGAGGGCGCGACACAACCGGCGCCAGCGCCGCGATTCTCGCGCACGCCGTCGGCTGCGCGACCGGCAGTGAAGGTGGAGCTGGGTGATGCTGTGAAGGAATGGCAAGGCGCGTAGCGCCTCTTCTTCTCCCTCCCCCGCGCTTGCGTGGGGAGGGAGAAGACTACGCCGCCGTCTTATCGCCGACGTGCAGCACACCGCGCCTGATCTGATCTTCCTCGATCGACTCGAACAGCGCCTTGAAATTGCCCTCGCCGAATCCATCATCGCCCTTGCGCTGGATGAATTCGAAGAAAATCGGTCCGATCGCATTGGCCGAGAAGATCTGCAGCAGCACCTTGGTCTCGCCGCCTGCGACCACGCCTTCACCGTCGATCAGGATGCCGTTCTTCTGCAGCCGTGCCACGTCCTCGCCATGCTTGGGCAGCCGTGCATCGATCTTCTCGAAATAGGTCTGCGGCGGCGCCGGCATGAAGGGCAGGCCATCGGCGCGCAGCTTCTCGATGGTCGTGTAGATATCCGTCACACCGCAGGCGATGTGCTGGATGCCCTCGCCGTGATAGGTGTTGAGATATTCCTCGATCTGGCCGGCATCGCCGGCATCCTCATTGATCGGAATTCGGATCTTGCCATCCGGACTGGTCAGCGCGCGCGAGAACAGGCCCGAGGCGCGTCCCTCGATGTCGAAGAAGCGTATCTGGCGAAAATTGAACAGTCTCTCGTAGAAGCCGGTCCAGACGTCCATGCGGCCGCGATGGACGTTATGGGTGAGGTGATCGAGATAGAACAGGCCGGCGCCCTCAGGACGCGGATTCTTCGCGCCCAGCCATTCGAATTCATGGTCATAGGCCGAGCCCTTGGCGCCATAGCGATCGACGAAGTACAACAGACTGCCACCGATGCCCTTGATAGCGGGCACGTCGAGCGTCTTTTGCGCTGCGATCGCATCCGCCGGCTCGGCACCGAGCAAGATCGCGCGGTCATAGGCCGCCTGCGCATCGACGACTCGGAACGCCATCGACGGCGCGCAGGGGCCGTGCGCGGCGACGAAATTGAAGCCGTGAGTTCCGGGCTCTTCGTTGACGAGATAGTTGATGTCGCCCTGACGATAGACCGTGATCTTCCTGGTCTTGTGCTTCGCGACCGGCACGTAGCCCATCAGCCTGAACAGGGCGTGGAGTTCTTCGGGCCTCGGATGCGCGTATTCGACGAATTCGAAGCCGTCGGTGCCCATCGGATTATCAGCCGAAATGATGGCGGCCGGTGCATCGTGCGGAAATGGACCCATGGTGATCTCCCGAAGCTGATTTGCGTTCTCGCTTGTTTGGAGTGTCGGTCGTTTCCAACGCAAGGTGCATGCAAATTCAGATGGAATATGCGACATTCGTGCACGGTTCGCGCACGAAAGAGGCTTTTGACGCATGATCCCGGTGGACGCTTTCGATCTCAAGATGCTGACCGCGCTGCAGAACGATGGCCGGCTGACCAACCAGCAGCTCGCCGATATCGTCGGCCTGTCTGCCTCGCAATGCTCGCGGCGCCGGATGCGGCTCGAGGAAGAGAAGGTCATTTCCGGCTATCACGCCGACCTCTCATCGGAAGCGCTAGGCTTCAACGTGATTGCCTTCATCCAGGTGCAACTTGCCACCCACTCGCCGGATAACGCCAAGAAGTTCCGCACGCTGGTGCAGCGGGTCGACGAGGTGCAGGAGGCCTACTCACTGACCGGCGATGCCGATTATGTGCTGAAAGCTGTACTGCGCGACCTCAAGGGACTATCCGACCTCGTCAACAATGTGCTGATGCCGCATCAGAGCGTGGCGCATGTCCGCTCGTCGATCGTGCTCGATCGGTTGAAGGAAACATCGCGTTTGCCGCTGAGAAGCTGATAGCTCCGACACAATTCGACATTCTCACCAGCTTCGCGATCTGCGAAGATCGCGAAGTCAATTGGGGGACAACATCGATGGCACTGGCGCTGCGGCCGAACTGCGAATATTGCGACAAGGACCTGCCGCCCGCGGCATGCGATGCGCGCATCTGCACCTTTGAATGCACATTCTGTGCGGATTGTGTGGAGACCAAGCTCTTCAATGTGTGCCCCAACTGCGGCGGAGGTTTCGCGCCACGTCCGATTCGGCCGGCCACCGAATGGCGGCCGGGGCTTTCCGTCGCCAAGCGCCCGCCGTCGGACAAGCGCGTGCACCTCTCCCGCAGCCTCGAAGACATCGCGGCGCAGTCGGCGCGTATCAAGGATATTCCGCCTGAGGATCGCTAGTGCTTGTTCGGATCGAAGCGCTTCTCCAAGCCCTTCCAGCAATCGGCGTAGTCACTCTGCAGCGTCGCAGTCGTCGCCGCATGTTCGGTGACGCGCTGCGGGTAGCGGGTCTCGAACATGAAGGCCATAGTGCCGGTGAGCTTGACGGGCTTCAGCTCGCCATTGCTGGCGTGATCGAAGGCCTCGCGATCCGGGCCGTGCGGCAGCATCATGTTGTGCAGGCTGATGCCGCCTGGCGTGAAGCCCTGCGGCTTGGCATCATAGACGCCGTAGATAAGCCCCATGAATTCCGACATGATGTTCATGTGATACCACGGCGGACGGAAGGTGTTTTCCGCCACCGCCCAGCGCTCCGGGAAGATCACGAAATCGATATTCGCGGTGCCGGCAGTTTCCGACGGCGAGGTCAGCACCGTAAAGATCGACGGATCCGGATGATCGAAGCCGATGGCGCCGACCGGCGAGAAGGTGCGCAGATCGTATTTATAGGGCGCATAGTTGCCGTGCCAGGCGACGACATCGATGGGTGAATGCGGCAGCGTCGCTTTGAACAGCGCGCCGCCCCATTTCACATAGAGCTCGGTCGGCGTGTCCTTGTCCTCATAGGCGGCCACGGGCGTGAGGAAGTCGCGCGCATTGGCGAGACAATTGGCGCCGATCGGTCCGCGCTCGGGCAGCGTGAAGGCGCCGCCATAGTTCTCGCAGAGATAGCCGCGCGCGGCGCCGCCGGTGAGTTCGACGCGGAACTTGACGCCGCGCGGGATCACCACGATCTCGCCGGGCTCGGCATCGATGCGGCCGAATTCGGTGACGAACAGGAGATTGCCCTGCTGCAGCACGAACATCATCTCGCCGTCGGCATTGTAGAAATGCTGATCCACCATGGATTTGGTGATCAGATAGACATGCGCCGCCATGCCGGCCTGGGTGCCGGCATCGCCGGCCGTGGTCATGGTCTGCACGCCCTGCAGGAAGGTCATGTCTTCCTTCGGGATCGGCGCCGGGTCCCAGCGCAATTGCGCGATCGGCAGATCGTTCTCGTGGCACGGCGCGGTGCGCCACAGTTTCGCGTCCGCTTTCTCGAAGCGGCCCGAATGTTTCACCGACGGGCGGATGCGATAGAGCCAGGAGCGCTCATTGGTGCCGCGCGGTGCCGTGAAGGGCGAACCTGAGAGTTGCTCGGCATAGAGCCCATAGGCGCAGCGCTGCGGCGAGTTGCGGCCGATGGGCAGCGCGCCGGGCAGCGCCTCGGTTTCAAAGCTGTTGCCGAAGCCGGACATATAGCCCGGCGTGATATTGACGGTGTTGCGGCTGATCAGATCGGGGCTGGTGGTGATGTTCATCTCATCCTCCGTTGCAATCGTCATTGCGACGAAGCAATCCAGTTCTTTTGGCGCGTTTAGCCTTGGATTGCCGCGTCGCTTCGTTAAAAGGAAAGCAAGCTTGCCCTGACCTCGCAATGACGGTCATTCTATTGTCCTTGAAGTGCGGCCCACATTTCGCGGTCGCGCTTGTCGGTCCAGATCACGGGATCGTCGATCCCCGAGGCTTCATCGAAGGCGCGAGACACGTTGAACGGCAGGCAGTGCTCGTAAATCGCGAAGCTCGAGAATTTCTTGTCCATGACGTCGCGGGTTGCCGCCATGGTCTCCTTCAGGCTGCGCCCCTTGGCGACCGACATCTCGGCCGCGCCATAGAGCGACATCACGAAGTCACGTGTCATCGCGATCGCTTCGCGGGTCGTTTCCAGACCCTTCAGCGCGTCGCCGCGGCCGGGCGCAATCGCTTTCGGGTTGAACGCGCGAATCTCGTTCAGGGTGGACGGCCATTCGCGCAGCAGCGCATCGCCGCAATAGCAGGCCGAGTGATATTCAATGAGATCACCTGAGAACATGACTTCGGCATCAGGCACCCAGGCGACGATATCGCCCGACGTATGACCGGCACCGAGCTGCATCAGGCGCACCTCGCGCTTGCCGAGGAAGATCGACATCTCGCCCTCGAAGGTCAGCGTTGGCCAGGTCAGGCCGGGAATGCTCTCGGCATCCTGGAACAGACGCGGGAAACGCCCGAACTCGGAATCCCAGTCCTGCTGGCCGCGTTCTTCCACCAGCCGATAGGTTTCCTGCGACGCGACGACGCCCTGCGCCTTGTAGGCGGACGCGCCGAGCACGCGCACCGCGTGATAATGCGACAGCACGACATATTTGATCGGCTTGTCGGTGACCGTCCGCACGCGCTCGATCACCTTGTTGGCCATCGCCGGCGTCGCCTGCGCGTCGAACACGATGCAACCGTCATCGCCGACAATGACAGCCGAGTTCGGATCACCCTCGGCCGTAAAGGCATAGAGATCGGTACCGATCTCCGAGAAGGTGACCTTCTTCTCGGTCATATCGGTCGTGGATGCGAAACCCTTGGTCATCAAACTATTCCTTTGATCTTTGCGTCAGTCAGTTCGTGTGGCGACAGGCAGCCGCCGCTTCGCCAGCGCAATCGCGTCACCGAGCACAGCGGCATCGCCGATATGATTGGCGAGGATCAGCACCAGCGCAGTATCGAGCGCCGCGCTTTGATCGTCGGTCAATCCGCGATGCGCCTCGACAATTGCACGATAGGCGTCGTCGGGACTGGCGAAATTGGACGTCGTCGACAGCGCCGTCATGACGGCCTCCCGCAGGCACGCGCGACTGCGGCCTTGATCGCCTGCGGCGTCGGATGCTGGAAGCGCGCGGCGACATAACCATCGGGGCGCAGCAGATAGGCAACACCCGGGTCGGCGCCATAACGCGCCTTGAACAACCCGGTCTCGTCACGCAGCGCCGCATCGTCGCCGACGACCAGACGGGCCACGCCCTCGGGCAGTTCGATCGCCTGACCATCCGACTGCAATACGGTGAAACCGCGACCCGCCCCCGCGAAACATTCCGAGAGAAAGACACGCGCGCCGTCGTCCGTTGCGAGCGGAGCGTCCGGCATATGCGCCCCCGGTCGCGGTCCACCGGACCAGTCGTCGCTATCGGCCGTCGAGAGCGGCGTCTGATAGACCGACGGCACGGACAGTCGCCCGCCATTGATCATCCGCTTGGCGAAATCGGCTTCCCTGGCGAGCGACAGCACGGCTTGCCGCATGCGCTGCTCCTGCTTCGAATGCGGCGCGATGAAATCCGTCGCATGGGTCGAGGCACGGATGTTCTCGTCTGCGGCCGGGCCCCGCTCGGCGTCATAGCTCGCCAGCAGCGACGCCGGCGCATTGCCCGCCAGCACCAGTGCGAGCTTCCAGGCGATATTCTCGGCATCTTCGAGGCCGGAATTGGCGCCCCGTGCACCGAACGGCGACACCTGATGCGCGGCATCGCCGGCAAAGATCACGCGCTCATGCAGGAAGCGTTGCATGCGGCGGCACTGAAATTTGTAGACCGAGATCCACTCGAAATCGAAATCATCGTGGCCGAGCATGCGCGCGAGGCGCGGACGCACCTTCTCCGGCCGCCGCTCCTCGGCGGGGTCTGCATCCGGCCCGAGCTGCAGATCGATACGCCAGACATCGTCGGGCTGACGATGCAGCAGTGCGGACTGGCCGGAATGGAATGGCGGATCGAACCAGAACCAGCGCTCGGTCGGGAATTCCGCCGTCATCTTGACGTCGGCGATCAGGAACTGATCCTCGAACACCTCGCCGGAAAAATCCGCGCCGACCATGCCACGCAAACCGGAGCGGGCACCATCGCAGGCAACGACATAGTCGGCGCGCAGCGTGTATGGCCCATCGGGCGTCTCGATGGTGAGTTCGGCGTGATCGTTGTGCTGCGCCAGCGCGATGACCTTGTTGCGCCAGCGCAGATCGATCTCCGGCAATTGATGCACGCGATCGACCAGAAAGGATTCAGCGTAATATTGCTGCAGGTTGATGAAGGCCGGCATCTTGTGGCCGGTCTCGGGCAGCAGATCGAACTGGTAGAGCATGTCCGGTCCGAGAAAGATCTTGCCGACCTTCCACACCACGCCCTTGTCGATCATGCGATCGGCGGCACCGAGACGGTCCCAATATTCGAGCGAGCGTTTGGAGAAACAGATGGCGCGCGAGCCGTCGCCGATGCGATCGGCGTCGTCGAGCAGCACCACGCGCTGGCCCCGCTGCGCCAGATCGATGGCCAGTGACAGGCCGACCGGACCGGCGCCAACGACTACGACGGGATGATGCGCCGGGTCGGTAATCGAGCGTGCCTGATCGGCATGGCGACGATAAGCGAACTGGCGGACATGCTGCGCCATGGCTCAGACCCCGCCCTGTAACCGGATGTATTTTCGGATCGACGCTGGTCTGGCCAACGGATCACACTCCCTTTAAGATAGTCTCATTTGCAACCATCTAAACGCCGGACCTGTGGCGGCGTCAACAGCAGAATTGGTGGCTCCGTGGCGAAATTCGACCTGTTTCAGTTCGTTCCGTTCCGGCTCAACCGGCTGGCCGCGGAGGTCAGCGCCGCACTGTCCGACGAATATCAGGTGCGTTATGGGCTCGATATTCCGGAATGGCGCGTCATCGCCACTCTGGGCTTTCGCGACGACGCCTGCAGTGCGCAGTTCATTTCGCAATGCACGCGCACACATAAATCCACCATCAGCCGCGCGGTGACGGCCCTGCTAGAGCGCGAACTGATCGAACGGGTCGAGAACGAGGATGATCGCCGCGCCTTCGAACTGCGGCTCTCTGCTAAGGGGCACACTCTTTATGAGGAGCTGATCCCGCGCCTGCTGCACAAGGAACGCGATATCCTGTCATGCCTGACAGCGCAGGAACGCAAGGATTTCGCCGCCGCGCTCGGCAAGATCGAACGCAGCCTCGACCTCGTGCAGACGCGGCATGGGCAAAAGGCCGGCGCCTATTGAACGATTAGTCTTTCACAAAGGAGCGCGATGGCGGCATATGGAGCGCATAAGCATCTGCCTTGCTGCCCTCGACGCGCGGATAGAGCTCACGCACCAGCGGATCGTGACCCGGAATGATGCGATCAGGGTGACCCGCAAGGCGCTCGCAAGTCGTCCAGCCGTCACACATGTCACCGATATTGTAGACGATCGGAAACGGGCTGCGGCGCTGCATGTTGCCGTAATAATGCGAGGCATCCGACGCCAGCACCACAGGGCCGCGCGCGGTCTGCACGCGCACGATCTGCAAGCCATCGGAATGGCCGCCGACGCGATGCAGCGTGATGCCGGGCGCGACCTCGCCATCGCCATTGTGGAACGTCACCCGCTCACTGAACACGTGACGTACCATCAGCGTGACGTCCTCCGCCGAGAACGGATGCCGCAGCAGCCCGTTGCACATGCAGCGGCCCGTCGCGTAGCTCATCTCGCGATCCTGCAGATGGAACCGGGCATTGGGCAGGCGATCGAGATTGCCGGCATGGTCGTAATGCAGATGTGTGACGATGACGTCGCGGACGTCTTCAGCCCGAACACCGAAATCGACCAGCGCATCGATCGGATTGATGGTGAGCTTGCGGCTGCGCTCCTTCGAGGCGGCCTCGTTGAAGCCTGTATCGACCAAAATGTCACGGCCGCCGCCGCGGATCAGCCAGACGAAATAATCGAGATCGGCGGCCGCGGTCTCATGGGGATCGGGGGCGAGATAGTTCATCTGCGGCGTCCGCGGCGTCATCGTGGCATAGCGGATCGCATAGATTTCGTAAGTCACGCTCATTCGTTTCGTCCCATTCCCGGTCGTTGTTATGCGCAACAAGCCATTGTCGCCGGGAAAGGTCAAACCGTTCCAACCACCGGAATGACCGGGAACCGGGACTGTAGCGACACCGCCAGACACGTGGTGAATTGGCGCGATGTCTGCAGCCCGGACAGCACGTTGACAGCCGCGATCACGCCGGTTTGATAATGCGAATGGCGTAGATTAGTGTCGCCGCGGCGCAAGTCGCAGCATGGACAGTGCCTTCAAGTCTGGACCGGTTTCATTATGAAAATGCGCATTGCTCTGATCGCTCTCCTGACGTTTGCCGCGACGCCCATCTGGCAGGCCTCCGCCGCGGAAGATCGGACCCACCGGATCGCACTGGTGATCGGCAATGCGAAATATCCGGACGCCGAGGCACCACTCAAAGAGCCCATCAACGACGTCCGCGATATCGCCGCCGAATTGAAGCGCGATGGTTTCGAGGTCGATACCGGCGAGAATCTCGGCGGCGACGGCATGCGCCGGGCGCTCGACAAATTCTACGGCAAGGTGAAGCCCGGCTCGGTAGCCTTGGTGTTCTTCAGCGGCTTCGGCATCCAGTCGGCACGACAGAGCTACATGATCCCGGTCGATGCGCAGATCTGGACCGAGCCCGACGTGCGCCGCGATGGCTTCAGCCTCGAGACCGTGCTGAACGAGATCAACGGCCGCGGCGCCGGCGTCAAGATTGCGCTTTTGGACGCATCCCGCCGCAATCCGTTCGAACGCCGGTTCCGCAGCTTCTCGGCTGGCCTTGCCCCGGTGATCGCACCGAGCGGCACGCTGGTGATGTATTCGGCGGCGCTAAGCTCGGTCGTCAGTGAAAGCGGTGGCGATCGTGGATTGTTCGTCAGCGAACTGCTGAAGGAAATCCGGGTTCCCGATCTCACCGCCGAGCAGACCCTGAACCGGACCCGCGTCAGCGTCACCCGCGCGTCGCGTAGCGAACAGGTGCCGTGGATCTCGTCGTCGCTGGCCGAGGATTTTGCTTTCAATCCGGGCGCGAGCTCGGGAACGCCTGCTGTGGTAGCGGCGAAGCCGGCGGATCCTGCGCCGGCAGCCACACCGCGTCCTGATCCCGTCGCTGTGCCGCAAGCCGTTGCTGCGCCGCCTGTCGCTGCACCTGCTCCGACACCGGCGCCCGTTGTTGCGCCTGTTCCCGCCCCCGCCGTCACTGCCGAAGCGCCGCGCGACGAGAACAAGATCCTGCTGGCGCTGGCGGAGGATCCGACCGTCAAATCGCTGAACGTCAAGCTGACCGACAACCCCGAAGACGCCGGCGCGCTGTATCGCCGCGGGCAGGTCTATGCCAGCAAGGGCGCCTATTCCGCTGCGATCAAGGACTTCGACGCGACCATCAAGCTGAACCCGAAAGACGTCGAAGCCTATAATAACAGGTGCTGGGCGCGCACCGTGACCGGCGACCTCGCCGCGGCACTCAAGGATTGCAATGAGGCGCTGCGGCTGCGGCCAAATTTCGTCGATGCGCTGGACAGCCGCGGTCTGGTCAATCTCAAGAACGGCCAGAGCAAGAATGCGATTGCGGATTTCGACGCTGCGCTGAAGATCAATCCGCAGCTGACCTCGTCGCTCTATGGCCGCGGCCTCGCCAAACATCGCCTTGGCCAGACGGCTGAAGGCGATCTCGACATCACCAATGCCAAGGCCATGGACCCGGATATCATCAAGGAATTCTCCGGTTACGGCGTCCGATAGGACGGCGTCCGGTGATCCCCAGAGGTCACAAGAATTCCGCAGGAACATCGCAAGAAAGTCGCAAGCCCGGTTTGAACCTGCGGCGCGCGAGCGGACACTATTGATAGCAAGCCGGAAGCCATCCTGAAGCGATCCGGCACCAGATTTTGTTAGATTTGATTCAAGCGCGTTTCACGCCACGAAATGAAGGATGCACCCCATGCCGAACACATCCGCACGCCCCGGCTTCAAGGCGCTTCGCACGATCGCCATGATCAGCGTCGCCCTGTCGCTGACCGCAGGCATCGCCGCAGCGGCTGAGGAAGTGACCTCCGATCAGATCCTGCGCGCATTGGCGCCGAAGAAGCCGCTGACCCGCGGCCTGTCGATGACCCCGCCGGCCGAGCCGGCGGTCAATGCGGCGGAAGGCAAGTTCGTCGACTCCCTTCGCAATCGCAGCACGCGGTCGCTGTCGATCGGCGAGCGCGAGCAGATCGCCTCCGTTGCCCAGACCAAGCCGGCGATCGATCTGGAAATTACCTTCGACTACAATTCAGCGAATATCAGCAAGAAGTCGCTGTCCTCAGTGCAGGCCCTTGGCAAGGCACTCAGCAGTGACGACCTCAAGGGCGCGACCTTCGTGGTCGCCGGCCATACCGACGCGGTCGGCGGTGAAGAATACAACCAGGATCTGTCCGAGCGCCGCGCCGATGCCATCAAGCGCTATCTGACCGACAAATACGGCATCGCCGGCGCCGACCTCGTCACCGTTGGATATGGCAAGGGCAAGCCGAAGGCCGGCGTTGCACCAACTGACCCGTCCAACCGACGCGTTCAGGTGGTGAACATGGCGAACAAGACCACCGCGTCCCAATAGAGCTCAGTGGTACCTCCGAGCTTGCTGCGGATTGCCGCACTATTGCGTTCCGCGCCACGCGGGACGCTGTTTGCTGTGGTGATCGCGGATATCCTGTATAGATTGCCCCGACCTGCCGCCGCACCGATCGAACGCCCCTGGTGCTCCGTAATACCACGTGGATCGATCTCGCAATGAAGGCTCTCGCCTGCTCCGCTTCGCCTCTCGCAATTCTGTCACTGGCGGCCACCATGGTCGCAACAACCTCCATCGGTTTTGCCGCTGACCCCTCACCCGCCGGCACTGCGCCGCCAAACGGCGCCATGGTGATCGTCGCCAAGGCCACCAATGCCTGCTTCTCCGATCTTGTGCGGGTGACCGGCTTCGTGGTTCCGCGACGCGAGGCCGTGGTCGGCGTCGAGACCGAAGGTTCAAAGGTCTCCGAAGTGCTGGTCCGCGAAGGCGACACCGTCACCGAGAACCAGGAACTGGCACGATTGACACCGCCGCCGACTCCGAACAATGCACGCCCGAATCCGGTGACGCTGCGTGCGCCCGCCGCAGGCCTGATCACATCGGTAAATACCATCGCCGGCGCGCCAGCCTCGCCGCAGGCCGGGCCGATGTTCAGGATCGCCATCAATAACGAACTCGAACTCGATGCCGAAGTGCCGAGTGTCCATATCCTCAAGCTCAACCCCGGCGTCACGGCGCGGATCAGCCGCGACGATCAGCCCGATATTTTCGGCAAGGTGCGGCTGGTGTCGCCGCAGATCGACCGCGTCACCCAACTCGGCCATGTCCGGCTGTCGCTGGCCAGCAATCCCTCACTCAAGGTCGGCGTCTTCGCCCGCGCCAGTATCGATGCCAAGCGCAGTTGCGGCGTCGCTATCCCGCGCTCGGCGATCGAGCACTTCACCGTACAACTGGTGAAAGGCAACACCATCGAAACCCGCCGGGTGAAAGTCGGACTGGTGTCCGATACGTCGACGGAAATTCTCGAAGGCGTCGAGGTGGGCGACATCGTCGTCGCCGATGCCGGCACGTCACTTCATGACGGCGACAAGGTCCAGACCATGTTCGCCGATGATCTCGACCGATCGCGGGTGCGCTAAATGGCAATGAATATCTCGGCATGGTCGATCCGCCATCCGCTTCCGTCCATCGTGTTCTCGATCATTCTGCTGGTGCTCGGCTGGATCAGCTTCACCAAGCTGGCGATCACACGATTGCCCAGCGCGGACATTCCGGTGATCTCGGTCGCGGTGTCGCAATTTGGCGCCGCGCCTGCGGAGCTCGAGGCGCAAGTCACCAAGACCATCGAAGACGGCGTCTCCGGCGTCGAAGGCGTCCGGCATATCTCATCATCCATCACCGATGGTCTGTCGGTGACGACGGTGCAGTTCGCACTGGAAACCAACACAGACCGCGCGCTGAACGACGTCAAGGACGCCGTGACGCGTGTCCGCGCCAACCTCCCCCAGAATGTCAATGAGCCACTAATCCAGCGCGTCGACGTCATCGGCCTGCCGATCGTCACCTATGCGGCGATCTCGCCGGGCAAGACGCCGGAGCAACTGTCGTGGTTCGTCGATGACGTGGTGAAGCGCGCGCTGCAGGGCGTCCGCAACGTCGCTCAAGTCGAGCGTATCGGCGGCGTCGAGCGTGAGATTCTGGTCTCGCTCGATCCCGACCGTTTGCAGGCCGCAGGCCTTACCGCCGTCGATGTCTCCCGCCGCTTGCGCGGCACCAATGTGGATCTCGCCGGCGGACGCGCCGAAATCGGCAAGAACGATCAGGCGATCCGCACGCTAGCCGGCGCCAAGACGCTGAATGAACTCGCTGGCACCATGATCAGCCTGCCGTCCGGCGGCGAAGTGCGGCTCGAAGATCTCGGTACCGTGACGGACACCATTGCCGATCGAAGGACGTTTGCGCGCTTCAATGGCGAGCCTGTGGTGGCGCTGGGCATCAAGCGTTCCAAGGGCGCCAGCGACGTGGTCGTCGCGGCGGCCGTGCAGAAACGTATCGACGCTCTGAAGGCCTCATATCCCGACGTCGACCTCAAGCTGATCGACACATCGGTGGATTTCACCAAGGGCAATTATGATGCCGCGATCTCGACATTGTTCGAGGGCGCGGCGCTTGCCGTCATCGTAGTGTTCTTCTTCCTGCGCGATCTGCGCGCCACCGTGATCGCCGCGATCTCGCTGCCGCTGTCGATCTTCCCGGCATTCTGGGCGATGGACCTGCTTGGATTTTCGCTCAATCTGGTGAGCTTCCTCGCCATCACGCTGTCGACCGGCATTCTCGTCGACGACGCCATCGTCGAGATCGAGAACATCGTGCGGCATATGCGGATGGGCAAGTCGCCCTACCGCGCCGCGCTGGAAGCGGCCGACGAAATCGGCCTCGCCGTGATCGCCATCAGTCTCACCATCATTGCGATCTTTGCACCGGCCAGCTTCATGTCGGGCATTGCCGGGCAGTTTTTCAAGCAGTTCGGCATCACCGTCTCGGTGCAGGTATT
Organism: Tardiphaga sp. P9-11; assembly: GCF_008329525.1. Taxonomy (GTDB): domain Bacteria; phylum Pseudomonadota; class Alphaproteobacteria; order Rhizobiales; family Xanthobacteraceae; genus Tardiphaga. The sequence goes on from NZ_NPKQ01000001.1 coordinate 112,139, forward strand.
CTTCTCACTATTGGCGGCACGCTTTGTCACGCCTGTGCTGGCCGCATACTTCCTGAAAGATCACAAGCACGACGACCCGCCGCCCGGGCGCATCTTGCGGGCTTACAACAAACTCGTGACCCTGTCAGTGAAACGCTACTACGTGACGGTTCTGTTCGGTCTCGCCGTCTTCGCACTGTCGATCTGGAGCATCCAGCTGCTGCCGCAGGGCTTCCTGCCGGCCCAGGACACGGCGCGTTCACTCATGGCGATGGAATTGCCACCGGGATCGCAGCTCGCTTACACCGAGAAAGTCACAGAAGACATCGTCGCACGGCTCCGCAAGCGACCTGAGGTGAAGAGCGTGTTCGTCGATGGCGGTCACGTTCCGCCCGGCACCTATGAAGTGCGGCGCGCAGCTCTGATCATCAACTACACCCCAAAGAGCGAACGCGACAGCGCACATACACAGCGCCTACTCGAACTCGAGATCAGCAAGGAACTCGAAAGCGTTCCGGATATTCGCTACTGGTTCCTCGACGAAAACGGGCTGCGCGCCATCTCGCTGGTGGTGACCGGTACCGACAGCAATATCGTCGCTAATGTCGCCAGCGAACTGGCGACGCAGATGAAGCGTATTCCACTGATCTCCAACGTAATCTCGGAAACTTCGCTGGATCGTCCTGAGTTGCGCGTGCAGCCGCGCGCCGATCTGGCGGCACGGCTCGGCGTCTCCACCGAGAGCCTGTCGGAGACCATCCGCGTCGCCACCATCGGTGACGTCGGGCCGGCCCTGGCGAAATTCGATGCCGGCGATCGCCTAGTGCCGATCCGCGTGCAGCTCGAAGACACGGCACGCGCCGACTTCCAGATTCTCGAACAGTTACGGGTGCCGCTTGGCGGCGGACGCGGCGGCGTACCGCTATCCGTGGTCGCCGACATCAAGCTCGATCAGGGACCGACCAGCATCAACCGCTACGACAGAGAACGTCAGGCCACCGTCGCCGCGGATCTCGTGGGCACCGCCGCACTCGGCGATGCCCTGAAGAAGATCTACGAACTGCCGGTCATGAAGAGCCTGCCGAAGAATGTCAGCGTCAAGCAGTCCGGCGACGCCGAAAGTCTGAACGAACTCGCGGATGGTTTCGCCACCGCGATCTCGGCGGGCTTGATGATGGTCTATGCGGTGCTGGTGCTGCTGTTCGGCACGTTCCTGCAACCGATCACCATCCTGTTCTCGCTGCCACTATCCATCGGCGGCGCGATCCTCGCGCTGCTGTTGACGGGCAAGCAACTGACGACGCCTGTCTGGATCGGCATCCTGATGCTGATGGGCATCGTCACCAAGAACGCCATCATGCTGGTGGAGTTTGCAGTGGAAGCCATTCGCGAAGGCAAGCCGCGAGAGGTCGCGATCATCGATGCCGGCATGAAGCGCGCGCGGCCGATCGTGATGACCACCGTTGCCATGGTCGCTGGCATGATGCCGTCTGCGCTGGCCTTCGGCGCCGGCGGCGAGTTCCGCTCGCCGATGGCGCTTGCTATCATTGGCGGGCTGATCTTCTCGACGGCGCTGTCGCTTCTGTTCGTGCCGGCGATGTTCATGATGATGGACGATGTCGGACAATTGGCATGGCGCTTCGGGCGCAAGCTGCTGGTGTCGAGCGGCGAGGAAGACCCGCAAAACGGTCAACCACCCACCGTCCCGCACAAATAGGCACATGCAATGACCCAGTCCGTCGCCTTTTCCAAGCGAACCACCACATGGGCCAGATTGCTGGTCGCGCTGTCGCTATGCGTGTTCACACAGCCGGCTCTGGCAGCCGACGATCCTGCTGATGCCCCGAAGGGAGCAGCAGTGACCGTGCTGACCGCCGCGAAGTCGTGCTTCTCCGCCACGGTCGAAGTCTCCGGCATTCTGACCCCGCGCGAGGAAGTCTCGATCCGTCCGGATCGGCCGGGTCTCAGGGTTGCAGAAGTGATGGTCGATGCCGGCGAGACCGTCACCGCAGGCCAGATTCTTGCGCGCCTGACGCCGCCCGAAGGCGGTTCATTGCAGGTGCAGGCGACGGTCGCTGGCCTCGTTAGCGCATCGTCAGCGGTGGTCGGATCGCTTGCATCAGCCAAGGGCGAAGCGCTCTTCAGCATCATCGCGCGTAGCGAGTTTGAATTCATCGGCCAAGTGCCGACTCGCGATCTGCCGAAGCTCAAGATCGATCAGCCGGCCAAGGTGAAGGTGATCGGCACCGGCGAGTTGGACGGTAAGGTGAAACGCGTGGCTTCCACCGTGGAGCCCAACAGCCAGCTCGGCCAGGTCGTGGTCTCGATCAACTCGGGCCGGCGGCTGATGAGCAATTCCTACGCGCGCGCCATCATCAAGACTGGCGAAAGCTGCGGCGTCGCAGTGCCATTGACCGCCGTTCTCTACAGTGCCGGCGGCACCGTCGTGCAGGTGGTCCGGCGGCAGCGTATCGAGACGCGGCGCGTCGAGATCGGGCTGATGTCAGGCGGACGCGTGGAGGTACGCGAAGGTTTGAGCGATGGCGATGTGATTGTCGCGCGCGCGGGCGCATTGCTGCGAGAAGGCGATCCGGTTCGTCCGGTGATGGCCAGCGCAGACGCTAACAAGTAAACGCGATGGGGAAAGCTTAGCTGCCGGCTTTGGCCGTTGCGCTATCGCCGAGCAGGATGTCCTCAACGAGCGACGACGACACGGCAGGAACCTGCTCACCGGCGGTCGCGCGGGTAACCGCAACGCGGGTGTTGGTGAAAACAGACTCGGCACTCGCCGGCTTGGCCTTCATGTTCTTCAGCAATTCGGTTGCGAGCAGGCTGTTCTGGCCGTCCACATCGTCGGCGACCTTGCCCGGCGTCGCCGAGGTCAGGATCAGCGCGTTCTCCGGCACGTCGATCGGCGCGAGACCACGGGAATAGCCGCGGAAGCGGCGCTCATAGGGATTGCGGCGCGACGCATCCAGTACGACCAGTTTGGCCTGGGCACCCTGCTCCTTCATGATATCGAGAACGGCCTCGACGCTCATGCCATCGCGACGGATGTCCCGCTCTTTCCAGATAGCAGCATCGACCGGGATCATGTAGCTCTGGCGGCCGACCTGAACGCCATAGCCACCGAAATACAGCATCACGACGGACTCAGGCTTGATCTTGGCCTTCAGGCGCTCGACGGCGCGGGTCATGTCATCGCGGGTCGCATCTTCCACCACGTCGACATCGAAACCGTCGCGGCGGAGTGCGCTGGTCATGGCGCGGGCATCGTTGATGGGCTGGCTCAGCGGCGCACCAGCGTCGGGGTAGTGACCGTTGCCGATCACCAGCGCGATGCGTGACGCCGTCGTTGCAGGATTGATGCTTCCAGTCGCCGTCGCGGCCTGCGCAGCTTCCAGCGAGCGCTTGTTCAACGCGGCATTGGCGCCAAGCACCAGCGACACCAGGCCGACAAAAGCTGCGGCCACAGTGATCGAGCGACGGGATACGCGAAACTGCCGTACGTTCATAACGTCATTCCTGCTCATCGTTCAGGCGCAACCGTGGGTCGCGCGAACGCCGAAATAGGTTTGAAGGGATGCCAAACCAATGAGTATTAAATGCGCTCAATTTGCGGCATCGCAGCAAACTGGTTGTTAACCCGTCGGGGCCACCCGGGCAACCGGTAAAGGCCGGGGTTTAAGACAGGGTTACTGACCGACCCAGCTAAGGTCTTGAACCAGCTCGCGCTTCACGTAATTGTAATCCCTTCCGATTCGTGCAATTTTTCAATGACTTGCAGGTGTCGGAGGCGATTGCGCTGCAGCAGTGGCGGGCGGTTTCCGAAGCGTGCGCAGGGGCCGCACTGAAAGAAACCTTATGACTGTGTCTTATTTTGCCGGCGCCACATACCGCGCGCTGACAGCCAGCAAGGACGGCCCGTCGCTCTACGACCTCTGCGACCCCCTATTCCATAAGCACACCGGCGGCGACGCCCATATCGTCAAGTTCTACAAAACCGCGCTCGGCAATGCCGCGCTCCGCCCGTTACTCTGCCGCGCCGGCCTGCCCGAGCTGCGCGATCCCTTCCGGTTCAAAGCCGTTCAGCAGGCCCTGAGAGCGGCGCGCGACGATGAGAGCCCCGATTGGGAAGCCATCGGCCAGCCCATCGCCGAGTTGCTCGACACGGTCACATTGAGCCATCCAGAGCCGAAGCCCGTGACGGCGTCAGCGCAGACACCGTCACCGGGCGAGATCGACGATGTCATCAAGGCCTGCGGCGCGCATCTCTTGCGTTCGTTCGACCGCAACGGGTTCATTCCCACTTACGCGGCATTCAACCTGATCGGCGATCCCGACATGCATGGCCGCGATTTCCTGATGGCCCTGACGGGCCTGAATTCACGCGGCTACAAGAATTCGACGCTGTTGTTCACCCTCGCGCGCATCTTCATCGCACGCTCGCCGGCCGGACAGCTCATCAACCCGCCATGGACCGGGATTGCCGAACCCATGTGGGAGCCGGTGCAGATCCGGCATCGCTCGGCCTATTACGACGCCTTCTTCACCGAGGCGCTGCTGAGCTTCGGCGAAACCGGACTGCCGTCGCCGGACCAGACGACATCCTCGCGCCGCGCCATCGATGCCATGGTGGAGTTCTGCCTGACCACCAGCCGCGAGGACGTCCACTCACATGACGGCACGACGGTCAGCGTCATCACCGCGCTGGCGCCGCCGCCGCATCCGCGCTTCAGCCGGCTGTTCGCGCAGATCAAGCAGGACCTCGGCTTCGGCATCTATGTGCCGGACTGCGACACCACCGCCTGCTCATTCTCCGCCGCCACGCAGGCCGGCTCGACCGATCCGATCCTCGATCAACCCCTGCTCGACTTCTATGCCGGTTATCAGGTCGGCAACGGCAGCAACGAGCCGATGGTCACCGTGCCGATCAACGATCACATCGACTATGACGGCGCCATCGTCACCTGGATCGACAATCTCGCGGGCGAACGGCCCTATGGCAACGATCTCGATCCAACGCTCAATCTCGACGTTCTCGAAGTATCGTTCCGCAATCTGGCGCGCTGGAAGGTGATGGAGACGCCGAAACGCCTGGAAACACTGCAGCGGATCATCGGCTTCCAGCGCCGCCTCGTGGCATCCGGCGCCTTCGCTGATCCGAAATCGCACATCTATTATCTGCCGGAACTCTACTGCGCCTATTTCGGCCGCTGCTACGCGGCTTTCCGCGAACTGCCGGCCGCAACACAACAGGCCATCGACACCGACGGCACGTTCGAATTCATTCGCCTGCGCGTTCTCGCTTACGTGCAGGGCGTGTTGATTGCGCGAGAGATGAACGTCTTCGATGCGGCGCTTGCGCTGATCGCGCTCGGATATCTCGGCGGCGAGCTCGCGTATTTCGCACCTGCGCTGCGTTGCATCATTGACGCGCGTGGCGAAGGTGGCCGCAAAGGTCCGTTCAAGGCCTATGAATGGAACAAGATGAAAACGCCGACACGGATTCTCGTCGGCGGTCCCGAAGTGACCTCAGCTTTCGTGCTGATGGGTCTCGCGCTGGCGCGGCGGAGAATGATGAACGGCCATGCCGCATAGTTCATCGCGCGAAGTTGAAGGTATGAAGGGGCGACCGCGCTGGCATGCGCGGCGAAATGCCCGCACTCTCCCCGGATTGTCGTCATGATTTTGCAATCAAACGGTTCGATGCGCATGTTCCGCACCATCTACCTTTCCATCGCAATGCTTAGCATTCCCGTACTGGCACAGGCTGCCGACGTGACCGGCGTGCCGAAGATTCGCGATGGCGACCAGATGACCATCGGCGCGACCCGCATCCGGCTCGCCGGCATGGATGCACCGGGCCTCGACCAATTATGCCTGAATGCCGATGGAGAGCGCTGGACCTGCGGCGTCGCAGCGCATGAAGCGCTTGTTGCACATGTCGGCGACAAGAGCTGGACCTGCCACGTCCAACGCACCGATCGCTTCGGCCGCTCGGTCGCCAGATGCGAGGTGGATGGCGAGGACATCAGCCAATGGATGGTGAAGAGCGGCTGGGCCCTGTCCTATGTGCGGTTCTCGCATGTCTACGATGCCGACGAGAAAGCCGCGCGTGAGGCCAAGGCCGGACTTTGGGCCGGCGCGTTCTTTGCGCCTTGGGACTGGCGGGTCCGCAACAAGAAAACCACCATTCTGGGCTCGATCAAGCCGCCGGAGGACGCCTTGCCGATCCTGCTGGCCTCGGCATCCGGCCACGTGGCGCCGTCTCCTGCCTGCAGGATCAAAGGCAACGTCAACCGGGCCGGCGTCTGCATCTATCACACCCCCGAAAGCCGCTGGTACGCCAAGATCAGTATGCGGATCAGCAAGGGAACACGCTGGTTTTGTTCTAAAGAAGAGGCCGAAGCCGCCGGATGCCGTGAGACCCGACGATGACATGGCGGCCTTGACGTGGCAGGTTCCCCGCTCAGATTCGATCGAGCGGAACCTTGGCTGACCTGCAGACGGATTTCAGTACGCAAAAACAACGCCGCAGCCGGACGTTCCGGGCGGTGCGGCTGACGTTGCTTGCGTTAGTCATTTATGGCGGCATCGCCTATCTCCTGCTCCCGGAACTCTGGACCCATTACGAGCACCAGAAGAGCCTTGCCGGACTACCGATGACGACGATGACCGCGCAGGGCATCCCGGGCGATCCCATCAATGTCGGGCTGATCGGCGACAACAAGGATGTGCTGTGCGCGATGCATGCCGCCGGCTGGTATCCCGCCGATCCCGTCACTCTGCGCTCGTCCCTTGAAATCGTCGGCAGCGTCCTGCTCAACCGGCCCTATCATGATGCGCCAGTGTCGCCGCTGGTCTATCTCGGCCGCCGCGAGGATCTCGCTTTCGAGAAGCCGGTCGGCAACAGCGCCGATCATCGCCACCATATCCGGCTCTGGAAGGTACTCGACAAGGGGCAGGAAGATCGCCCGGTGTGGCTCGGCGACGCGACTTTCGATCGCAGCGTCGGCGTCAGCTCATACACCGGTGCGATCACGCATCACATCGCCGCCGATATCGACCTGGAACGCGCGGCGCTCGCCAGCGATCTCGAAAAGGCCGGCATGGTCGAAGCCAAGTATCAGGTCACCGGAATCGGCCCAACCGTCGCCGGCCACAATGGCGGCGGCGACCTGTACTACACTGATGGCGAAGTCTGGATCCTGCGGCTGGTAGTGGCCTGTGCCAAACACGACGGCCCTCCCGAGACGATCCCGAGCCCGGCGGCGACCGAGATCAAGGATCAGATATTCCAGGCCATCGCCAATGTGATCGGGCGTGATGCGTTGACCCACTGAGCAGTGAAATTCAAACCACCTCACGCGCGCTTTGATTTCACGTTGCGCCATGGCACCATAGCCAAAAATACCAACAAGGATTGAAAATGGTCGTTCGCGCAGGTCGTGAATTTCTCGCCATCCCCGGCCCCACCACAATGCCAGATGAAGTGTTACGGGCGATGCACCGTCCGCCGCTGGATATCTATTCCAAAGAAATGGTGCAGCTCACATTCGGGCTGCTGCGCGATATCGGCACGCTGTTCGCCACCACCGGCAATACCTACATGTACATTGCCAACGGGCATGGCGCCTGGGAAGCGACGCTCACCAATGTGCTGTCGCGTGGCGACAAGATTCTCGTTCTGGAAAGCGGGCGTTTCGCGGTCGGCTGGGGCCACGCTGCGCGCGCCATGGGCGTCGACGTGCAGAGCCTGAAAGGCGATTGGAATCGCGCCATTCGTCCTGCCGAGGTTGAAGCAACCTTGCGACAAGACACCAAGCACGAGATCAAAGCTGTGCTTGCAGTGCAGATCGACACGGCGTCAGGCGCGTTCAACGACATTGAAGCCATCGGCAACGCGATCAAGGCAGCCGGCCATCCCGCGCTGTTCATGGTCGACACCGTGGCTTCGCTCGGCTGCATGCCGTTCGAGATGGACGCTTGGGGTATCGATGTCGCCATGTCCGGCTCGCAGAAAGGCCTGATGACGCCGCCCGGCCTCGGCTATGTCGCCGCGAATGACCGCGCGCGCGAAGTGCACAAGACTGCCAATCTGCGCACGCCCTATTGGGACTGGACCGAGCGCGACGGCGACGAGCACTACCGGAAGCATTCGGGCACCGCGCCGGTGCACCTGATGTTTGCGCAGCGTCAGGCCATCGACATGCTGTTCGACGAAAAGCTCGTCAACGTGTTCCAGCGCCACCGGTTGCTGGCGGAAGCCGTGCGCCGCGCCGTCGCCGTGTGGGCCGAAGGTAACGTGCTGAGTTTCAATATCACCGAGCCGAAAGAACGCGGCAACACCGTTACGACGGTGAAGATGGCGAACCCGGCTCCGCTGCTGGACTATTGCCGCGACAAATGCGGCGTCATTCTCGGTGTGGGCATCGGCGACCTGCACGACAAGGCATTCCGCATCGCCCATATGGGCCATGTCAACGCACCGATGATCCTCGGCACGCTCGGCGTGATCGAAATGGGACTGCAAGCGCTCGGCATTCCGCACGGCAAGGGCGGCGTCACGGCCGCCGTTAATTTCCTCGGCGAGAGCGTCGCGCCCTAAGGTCCGCTCTCAACCTCACCGTGGTCGCGGCGGGTTTCCGGCATCACCAGCCAGATCAGCAACAAGCCAAGCCCGGCGACACAGGCCAGGCCGACAAAGGCAACCGGCGCGCCGAGCTTGTCGGCGACGAAGCCGGCGGTCACTGTGCTAAGCGAGGCACCTATGCCGGTGGCGGTACCGACAATGCCTTGCGCAAGGCTGAAGCGACCGCTGCCAAAGGCGATGTCGGCGACGATCAGCGGGATCATCACGCTGAACACGGCGGCCGTGACGCCGTCGAAGACCTGCACGGCGACCAGAGCAAACGGATCGGTGACCACGGCGAAGAGCAATCCGCGGATCACGAGCGCGGCGAAGGCGATCAGCAGCAGCGGCCGGCGACCCCATTGCTGCGCCTTTCGGCCGACCGTCGGTGAGGTCGCCGCAACGATGGCCTGCGGTACGACGATGCAAAAGGCGATCAGCGCCGGCGCCCAGTCGGCCGAGCGCGTCGTGACAACGCCGGCCATCAACGGCAGCATCGCGGCATTGGCGAGCTGCAGCAACAGCACAGCGCAGGCGAAAATCAACAGCGGCTTCTGCCGGATCAGATCGCGAAAACGGATCGGCTTATTGCTCTCGGCCTCTTTGATACTGGCACCATGGGCCTGCGCAGAGTTGATCTCCTGAGGTCGAATCCGCGACAGCGCATAGAGCACCGGCAGCGCCAGCAAGAAGGTGACGATGAATACCGACCGGCTGGACAGCAGATAGCCGCAAGTGCCCATGACGGCGGCAGCAACGCCATTGCCGAGCGAGGCGAAGCGCGCATTGCGCCCCAGCCGTTCACCAATCCGCATCGGCCCGACCAGCCCGAGGCTGATCGCGGCAATCGCAGGGCCGAGTACGCAGCTCGCCATCGCATGCAACGTCGCCGCAGTCACGATGACAGGAAACACCGGCAGCGCGGCATAGGCTAGCGCACAGCCGCCGATCGTCGCGACCGCGGCGCCGGCGACCAGCCGCGTCGAGCGCGCCGCATCGATGATGGCGCCACCGGGAATCTGGCCGAGCAGCGCGACGACGCCGCCGATCGACAGTACGAATCCGATCTCGACCTGCGTCCATTTCTGTGTGGTCAGATACACCGCAACAAATGGACCGAATCCCGTCTGCACGTCGGCGAGGAAAAAGATGAACCAATCGAGCCCGCGCAAGCTCTGCTTCGACGGCTCAGGACTCCGCTGCGGCTGCTGCGCGTTCGGTTCGGGCTCCGGTGCGATTCCCGGCGCGCAAACGACCTCCGGCACCGCCTCAACGCCGGGGCGGGAAGGATTAGTCGAGCGCGTGGTCGCATGAACCGCCAATTATCGCTCCTGCATGGTGAGTGGCGGAAATCTCAATGGCGTCAGTGTGCCGGACGCGCCAAGCACGACGATAGGCGCATCGTCCTTGTATTCCGGCGCGGCACGCACCTGTTCGCGCGTGAGATCGAGTGTGATACTGGCGGTCTTGTCGGCCACGTTCCAGAAATGCAGCGCCCCCCAATCGACCACAATCTTGCGCGAGCCGACCCCGAGGAACCCGCCGAAGTCGATGACCGCGCCGCGCACCTGCCCTGCGCGATCGACGATCACGTCAGCGATGCGTCCCATGTTCTCGCTGGCGGGACTGCGCACGTCGCGGCCAAGAATGCCTTTGGCATCGAAGGCATCGATCACCGTAACCGATGGCGGCTTGGCGACAGGCGCGGTAGGCGGAGGCGGAGCTGCGTCGGGTTTTGACGCCTCCGGGGCAGGCGGCGTTGGCTGTTTCTCGGCCCCGGACGCAACCGGCGGCGTTGCGGGCTGCACGGCGGTTGCATCGGGCGCGGGCGACGGCGCTGACGACTGCGCTTCAGGAGTGGATTTCTCCGATGCTGCGGGTGGAGGCGCAGGTGCGTCCGCCGCGCGGCACACGGCCACAGCATTCAACGCCAACGATATGGCCAACCCGGCCATGATACGAATTGCGGGCATAGACAGTCCCTCACTCACGTGTATCGCCGATGATGCGAACCCAGCGCCAGACGACGCGTCAATGCGTCAGCACGATCGACACCTGGATCTGGCCGCGGGTTCGCAGCACTTCCAGCGACACATCGTCATCGTGCTTGCGCAGACAGAGATCGACGCTGGATTCGCCGAGCCTGAGGTCACGTAGAATGACCTGTTTCAGGAAGGCAGGCAGCCGCGGATTGCGAAAGCGAATCTCGCCGCGCGCGACATCGAACTCGATTCCAAGCGCCGCTTCGAGCAGCGTGAACGGTGTCGCGCTGGCCCAGGCTTGCGGCGCGCAAGCCACCGGATACAAAGTCGGGCCGCGGCGTTTTTCGCGCTGGAAGCCGCAGAACAGTTCTGGCAACCGTCGCAGGTCCATATAACTCGCGGTGTCGAACAGGCCTTTGAACACCGCTTCTACGGAATGCTTCAAACCGAAACGCGCCAGACCGAGTGTGATCAGCGCGTTGTCGTGCGGCCAGATCGAGCCGTCATGATAAGACATCGGATTGTAGCGCGCCTCGCCGCGCGCAATGGTGCGAATACCCCAGCCGGTAAAGAAATGCGGACGCATCATGTCGGCAGCGACCATGCGCGCACGATCTTCACGGACGATACCTGTGAACAGCAACTGGCCCGCATTGGAGGCGCGAACCGCGCAAGGCATCTTCTTGCCGTCTAGCGCAAGCGCATAGGTGCCGAGTTCCTCACACCAGAAAGCCTCCTCGAATCGCGCAGCAAGTTGCTCGGCTTCGGCCTCGAGCTGCCGAGCCCTGTCGGGCAGGCTCATGCGCAATGCGAGACGCGACGCCAGATGCTTGGCGGCGAAGACATAGCCCTGCACCTCCGCCAGTGCGATATTGCCCTCAGCGAGCTTTCCATCGGCATGGAAGATGGCGTCATACGAATCTTTCCAGCCCTGGTTCTGAAGTCCCTGTTCGGTAGCGCGCTGATATTCAACGAAGCCATCCTTGTCGGGATCTCCCGGACCGTCGATCCATGCGAGGGCCGCCTCAACGGCCGGCCACAGCTCGCGCAGAGTTTCATCATCGCCGGTGCGCTCGATATACATTCCCGCGAGCATCACAAAGAGTGGCGTTGAATCCACGCTGCCGTAATATTGCGCAAACGGAACCTCACGCAAGGCAGCCATCTCACCGCCGCGCATTTCGTGCAGGATCTTGCCGGGCTCCGCATCCGCCAGCGGATCGACCGACTTCGCCTGAAACGCTGCGAGTCGCTTGAGCACGCCCCGCGCCACACGTGGATCGATCCACAGCAATTGCAGCGCCGTAATCAGGCCATCGCGGCCGAATGTGGTCGAATACCAAGGAATGCCGGCATAGGGATATCGGCCCTGCGGCGTGTTCGTCATCAGGATGTTGAGATCCGCCATCGCCTGGCAGAGCACCTCGTTGAAAATATCATTCGAGGTCTCGATCGTCGCCGCACCCTTGCTGAAATTGCGCATCTCGCGGCGATGCGCGAGCAGCCCACGAAAGAACGGCACAGGCTTGTGGCCGAGCTCGGCATTGCAGCTGGCGGCAACGAATAGTGACGTCGTTTGCTGCGGTTTCAGCTCGAAGTGATAGGTCGCGGTATTGGCCGCCAACCGTGTCGGCCGCGGATCGAAATGCACAATCGTGCTGAGCGGCCTGCCGTCGAGGCCGGTGTATTCCAGCGCAACGTCACTCGGTCCGATCAGGCGGCTCGTGGCGATGCCGCGATGCTTGCGCTTTTCGCCGCGCACCTCGAACAGATCGGCAAAGTCATTGTCGAATGTGAGCGTCAGATCGAAACTGGCGCGGTGTTCGCCGTGATTTTGCAGGCCGATCCGCTGATAGGCCGCACCACGCCACAGGAAGAACGTGCGCACGATGTGCAACATATCTTTCTGCAGCACGAGGCGGCCGTTGCGATAGATATCCGGATTGGTCAGGTCGACGGTCAGCGACGAGTTGTCATCGCGCAGATTCGAACCGAGCAAGAGCGGCTGCACATCGTTCAGCGCCAGTTCGAGCCGCGCGAGATAACGCGTATCGGCATTGAACAGGCCATCCGGCCCGCCCGCGGACGCTCCGATGTCACCATGGCTGTCGAGCACCACGAACGTATCGTCGTGCTTGAGCGCTCGCCGCGGGCGCGACGCAGGGCCCGTCATCGGAATGTAGAACGGCGATTCGACTGCCTTCTGGTCAGCGATGGCGTTCAACGTGGCAGCGGCTTCAACAGGCATGAAAGACCTCGGCCGGTTGTGGGATCAGGACGAGCACGGAGACAGACCCAGCGCTCGCACAGAATAGCTGAGTCGTCAGGCTGCATGCTGCGCAAGACGACTCATCTCCTGCGTCACCAGCTCCCGATACGGCCCCTGGGACTGCATCAGATGGTCCGGCTTACCATCTTCGATAATCTTGCCGCTCTGCAACATGACTACGCGATCGAAATTACGCAGCGTCGCGAGGCGATGCGCGATAGCGATTACCGTGCGACCGCGCATCAGACGCGCCAGCGCCTCGCGGATCGCCTCCTCGGATTCACTGTCGAGGGCCGCCGTGGCCTCATCCAGCAGTAGAATGGGCGCGTCCTTCAGGAAGGCGCGTGCAATGGCGATGCGCTGGCGCTGCCCGCCGGACAGTTTGACGCCGCGGTCCCCGACCATGGTGTGAAGACCTTCCGGCAGGGTCTCGACGAAATCGCAGCGCGCCGAAATGGCTGCACGCAATACCTCGTCATCCGTCGCTTCGGGACGTCCATACCGGATATTCTCCATGATGGAGCGATGGAACAGTGAGATGTCCTGCGGTACCACGGAGATTGCGTGACGCAGGCTGTGCTGAGTCACGCGTGAAATATCCTGGCCATCGATGGTGATGCTGCCATCCTGCACATCGTAGAAGCGCTGCAATAGCACGAACAGGCTCGACTTACCGCCGCCGGACTGGCCGACGAGGCCGACGCGCTGCCCGGCATTGAGCCGCAACGTGAACTTGTCGAACACCTGCAGACCGCCGGGGTAACGGAACGAGATATTGTTGAAGGCGATCGCCGCACCTGACTTCACCAGCGGCTCGGCCTCGGGATGGTCGCTAAGCTCATGCGGCACCAGCAATGTGGACAGCGCCTCGGACAGGCGCGCAACATGTTGCGTGACATCTACGAGCGCCACCGCAAGATCTCGCGTCGCATGCAGAATCGAGAGACCGAGCGTACAGATCAGAACGACGTCGCCGGTACTGGCGCCGCCGCGTTGCCAGAGCATGATCGCCCAAGCGAGCAGCCCAATCGTCAGCGCGACCGTGATGGCCGCATGGGTCAGGCGCAGACGCTCAAGATAGCGCAGGCTACGACCACGGGCGTTCAGCTCGCGATCAACCGTTTCATCGAAGCGATCATGCTCGAAGCTCAATCCGCAGAATGCGCGAACCAGCGGCATATTGTTGATGACATCGACCATTTCGCCATCGACGGCTGCCGCCTTGCTGGCGAAGTCGTCATGCAGTTTCTTGCCGGCCGCGGCCATCTTGAACATCATCACGACGACGGCGCCCGCCACGACCGTCAGTCCCGCCGCCATCGGCAGGCTGACGGTTCCAATCAGCAGGATCGCCGCGAATGTCGCGACGCATGGCGGCAACACGTTCCAAACAAACATGTTTTCGACCGTGAAGACCGCGTTGGATGTTGCCGTGATACGGCTGGTCAGCATGCCGGGCAGCCGATCCGAGAAGTAGCTCGGTGCGTGTCCGGTCAGATGGCGAAAGATATCGCGCCTGAGATCGCCGGTGACACCAACGAATGTGTAGCTCGCTGTCCAGCTGGCCACGCGCCACAGGAACATGTCTGCCGTGATCAGCGAAATCAGAACACCGAATGCGATCCAGACGGTATTACCGGTTCCCGAAGGTCCCGATGAGAGGCCATCGACTAAAAATTTAATTCCGTACTGCGTGCCCACCGAACAGGCGACGGCTGCAAGCACGGATATCAGGATGATCAGATGCGATGCAGAACGCATCCTGATGTAGCGCATCACGAAAGCGAAAGGGCGATACGCGTATCCGGAAAGACTGTCCATGTGATTGCCAAAACCCGTTGAATGAGAACAAGAATCTCGACCGACAGCGTCCCCGCCGGCTGATGGAGATGATGCCATCCCGAATTTCCCACGCTCTCGCCATCTCTGCGCAACATTCCGGCATCATCAACACTGCAGAATAAGTGATTGAGCGTGATGGCATCAGCAAGACCACAGTGTGGACGAACTACGCAGATCACATAGGAACCTCGCAGATGCGAGAACGTTCCAACTTCAGGCATGCCGGTACCGACACGTCGTCATTGAAGTTGTTCATCACTTCCAACATGGGAGATATGTAAATGCGCATCGCGCAAGTTGCTCCGCTGACAGAAGCCGTTCCGCCGAAGCTCTACGGAGGCACGGAACGTGTCGTGCACTGGTTGACCGAAGAGCTGGTGGCGCAGGGGCACGATGTTACGCTCTTTGCCAGCGGCGACTCTCAAACGTCAGGCAAGCTCGACGCCGGATGGCCGAAGGCGCTGCGGCTGGATGGCTCTGTCCGCGATCCCAACGCACTCCACATGGAAATGCTCGAGCGCGTAAGGCAGAAATGTGACGACGATGAATTCGACGTTCTTCATTTCCATCTCGACTACTATCCGTTCTCGCTGTTCTCCCGTCAGCCCACACCATTTCTCACAACGCTGCACGGTCGCCTGGATCTACCGGAACATCAGCCGACCTTCACGACCTTCTCCAAGATTCCCGTAATTTCGATTTCGAACGCGCAGCGGCGCCCGGTACCGCAGGCGAATTTCGTGCGCACGATTTATCACGGCCTTCCCGAGAAGCTGCTGACGCCGCAACCCATCACGCCGAGCTACCTCGCCGTGCTCGGACGTATCGCGCCGGAGAAGGGCGTTGACCGCGCGATCAAGATCGCCATCCGCGCGGGCATCCCGCTGAAGATCGCGGCCAAGATCGACCGCGCGGATGAGGACTATTACGAGCAGATCGTCCGCCCGCTGATGGATCATCCGCTGGTCGAATATATCGGGGAGATCAGTGACCGGGAGAAGCCGGAATTCCTCAGCGGTGCCTATGGCCTGCTGCTGCCGATCGACTGGCCGGAGCCGTTTGGCTTGGTGATGATCGAATCCATGGCCTGCGGCACACCGGTTATCGCCTATAACCGCGGCTCGGTGCCGGAGATCATCGACGAGGCTCTGACCGGCTTCATCGTCGAGGACGAGACCAGCGCGGTCGCGGCCGTGGGGCGTCTGGCCGGCATGGACCGTACGGCGATCCGCAAGCAGTTCGAAACCCGCTTCACCGCCCGGCGCATGGCCCTCGATTACGTTGCCGCCTATCGCAGCATGATGGAGCACAGGGTGTCGCTGCGACTGGTCAGCAGCGCAGAGTAATCTGAAACGCATAATTAAGGCATCGAAGGGCGGCCTATCGGGTCGCCCTTTTTGGTGCTGGCCTGCTGCAAAATCGTCAGCCCGCTGTACACCCCGCGCGGCATTTGCAAGATAGATAACGGTATCAGATCACGGCTTGCGCCGGATCGACCTCCGACCATCGCCCCGCATTCCGACAGGCCCCCATGACCGCCGTTTCCCGCTTTGAAATCATCCTGCTGCTGATGGCCGTCATCGTGTTGCTCGACATGATCGCGCGGCGCTTTCAGCTTCCGCGTGCGGCCGCATTGATCCTCGGGGGTATCGGTTTCGCGCTGATCCCCGGCACCCCCGATGTCGAGATCGACCCTGAACTGGTGCTCGTGCTGTTTCTGCCGCCGCTGCTGATGTCGAGTGCCTGGTTCACCTCCTGGCGGGATTTTCGCGCCGATCTGCGCATCATCCTGCAGCTCGCCGTCGGCGCGGTCTTCTTTACCACCCTCGTGGTCGGCGTGGTCGCACATTGGGTGATGCCGTCGCTGCCTTGGGCCGCCTGTTTCGCGCTCGGCGCCATCGTCTCGCCGCCGGATTCGGTCGCCGCCAAGGCCGTGCTGCAGAGTGTGCCGCTGCCACCGCGCATCATCGTGCTACTGGAGGGCGAGAGCCTCGTCAACGACGCCTCGGGCCTGGTGCTGTTGCGCTTCGCCGTTGCTGCTGCGCTGACCGGCTCGTTCAGCGCCGGCGCCGCCACTCTGAGCTTCTTCTCGGTCGCGATCGGCGGCCTGCTCGTCGGCATAGTATTCGCCTTCGCCGCAATTTTGGTAATCAAGCGCATCAAGGAGATCGACCTCGCCATCGCCTGGACCTTCCTGGTCGCCTGGATCTCCTATATCGCCGCGGAAAAGCTCCACGTCTCCGGAGTGCTTTCCACCGTCGCCTGCGGCATGATCCTGGGATGGAAGCAGCACGAATTCTTCGGCGCCGCCACACGCACCCGCTCCACCGCGACGTGGAGCGTCGTGGTGTTCGTGCTGGAATCGCTGGTGTTTATCCTGATTGGACTGTCGTTGCGCGGCGTGTTGTATCGCCTCGGCGGCTACGACGCGCTGGTGGCGCTGTTGCCGGCAACAGCCGCAATTATCGCGGCGGTGATCCTCGCCCGCTTCGTCTGGATGTTTCCCGGCACCTATCTGCCGCGCATGCTGATGCCGAAGCTGCGCGCCCGCGACCCTGCTCCACCATGGTCGGTACCGTTCATCATGAGCTGGGCCGGATTGCGCGGCGTGGTCAGTCTCGCCGCCGCTCTATCATTGCCTGAGGCATTTCCAGGCCGCGACGTTATCCTGGCGATCACTTTCGCGGTGATCCTGGTGACGGTTCTCGTCCAGGGCTCGACGCTGGCACCGATCGTACGTCGTCTGATAAAGACGGGCGACGTCCGGACACCGCATCACTCCAAGCTCAGCGAGGCGCAAGCGCGCGCGCGGGTCGCAACGGCGCAGTTTTCTGCCGTCGAGAAGGCCTCGCGCAATGATGACGGCACACATCGCCATCCGCGCCTGTTCGAGCAATATACCTATCGCAAGGGCGCCGCAGCGCGATATGCGGAAGAAGCCGAAGCCCTGTCGTCGCAACGTATCGACCATTTCACGACAGTGCTGGCAGCCATCGAGGCAGGTCGTACCGAGCTCCTCAAGATGCACCACGACGGCGAGATCCACGACAGCGTGCTGCATTCCATTGAGGAAGGACTCGATCTCGAAGAAGTCAACGCAAGACGTTTCCTGTAGAGGCCACACTTCCTTTAGCAGCCATTCGCCGTGGCGACTTCACAGTCGCCATCATCGGCTCTAACCTTGATCGTCAAGCGCCAGACAAGGCGCGAAATCCGGGAGAAAATTACATGCGACTTCAAGGCCTATCCACCATCGTCACCGGCGGCGCATCTGGCTTCGGCGCCGAGATCGCGCGGTCTTACGCACGCGAAGGCGCCAAGGTCATCATCCTCGATCTGAATGCCGATGGCGCGAAGAAGGTTGCGGCCGAGATCGGCGACAGCGCAATCGCCCTTGGCGGCAGCGTCACCAGCAAGGCCGATGTCGATGCCTCGGTGAAGCTCGCGGTCGAGAAATTCGGCAAACTCGACGTCGTCGTCAACAATGCCGGCTGGACCTTTCGCAACAAGCCCTTACTCGAGGTGACCGAAGAAGAATTCGACAAGGCGTTCGACATCAATGTGAAATCGATCTTCCTGATGACCAATGCCTGCGTGCCCGTGATGAAGAAGCAGAAGAGCGGCCGCATCATCAATATCGGCTCCACCGCCGGCGTCCGGCCGCGCCCAGGCCTGACCTGGTACAACGCCACCAAGGGCGCGGTGAACCTGATGTCGAAATCGATGGCCGTGGAACTGGCACCCGATGGCATCCGCGTCAATTGCATCGCGCCGGTGATTGGCGAAACCGCGCTGCTGGAATCCTTCATGGGCGTGCCGGATACGCCAGAGAATCGCGCCAAGTTCGTCGGAACGATCCCGCTCGGCCGCATGTCACGCCCCTCGGATATTGCCAATGCCTGCGTTTATCTGGCGGGCGAGGAATCTGAATTCCTCACCGGTGTGATCTTGCCCGTGGACGGTGGGCGAACAATCTAGAACGAGGAAATTCATAAACCATCGAATCCAGTCAGATTCGATTTACCAATCGCGTTAAGCAGTTCACCGGCCATTCATGCGATGGTCGCGTCATGATCGGGGATGAACCTCGGCAGGGAAGGCGTCAGGGTCAGGCCGGTCAACGGTCTGGCCCTCCTCTTCGGGGACATCATGGCAGCAAAAAAGAAACCCGTACCGCGCAAGAAAACGGCTGCGCCCGATGCGGCTCACCCCGCTTCTGCAGTCGTGACAATGGCGGCCCGTAATCTGATCAATATGGCGATCGTGTCTGCATCCTGCGCAACCACGTTGTTGACGCTGATGGCCGTGCTCAAGTTCCAGACCGCCTGAGCGGCGATCACTTCATCTCGTTGAGCAGCGTCGGGATCAGTTCCGACACTGTCGGATGGATCGGCACCGCCCATTGCAACCGGGTATAATCGGCGTCGGCATTCATGATGTCGAGGATGCCATGGATCGCCTCGTCACCTCCCGTGCCGAGAATGGCGGCTCCCAAAATCTTCTTCGTCTCGGCATCGACCACAATCTGCATCATGCCGGCGGTTTCGCCTTTCTCGACGGCACGGCCCACATGGGTCATCGGCCGGTTGCCGATCAGCAATTTCCTTCCTGTGGCCTTTGCCTGAGTCAGCGTCATGCCGACGCGGCCAAGCGGCGGATCAATGAACAGCGCGTAGCCGGGAAGCCGATCGCTGACGCGGCGACTTGCGCCATCGAGCAGGTTTGCGGCGAGAATTTCGAAGTCGTTATAGGCCGTATGCGTGAAGGCGCCGCGGCCGTTGCAATCCCCCATCGCGAAAATACCGGGCACGTTGGTGGCGAGACCGTCATCGACCTTGATGTAGCCGCGGGCATCCACAGCGACGGCGGCCTTGTCGAGACCGAGATCGTCGGTATTCGGACGGCGTCCTACCGCGAGCAGAACATCGCTGCCGATGATCTCCGGCGCGCCTTCGGTGCAGTCGACACCGACAGCCACGCCATCAGGATGCGGCTTGAAGGTGATGCATTCGGCATTGGTGCGGATATTTATGCCTTCGGCGAGCAGGATGTCGCGGATCGCTTCCGAAATTTCTACGTCCTCACGCGAAACCAGATGCTTTCCCTTTTCAACCACCGTCACTTCGGCGCCGAAACGGCGATACATCTGTGCGAATTCGAGTCCGATATAACTGCCGCCGATCACCACCAGATGTTTCGGCACGCGATCGAGCTGCAGTATCCCTGTATTGGTCAGATAATTTACATCGTTGATGCCCGGCATATCCGGCACGACGGCGCGACCGCCGACATTCAGAAAGATCTTTGGCGCCGTCAGCAACTCATCGCCAACACGGACCGTATCCGCGGATTCGAAGCGCGCATGACCGTTGATCACCGTGCATTTATCCATACCGCGTAACCAGCCTTCGACGCCATTGCGCGAGTCGTGGATCACCTTGTCGGCGCGCGCCTTCACGCGGGCCATATCGATCCGCACGGGCGCGTCAATCATCACGCCGTAGTCGCTGCCGCGGCGCGCGAGGTGCGCGGCGTAGGCGCTGGCGACCAGCGTCTTGGTCGGCTTGCAGCCGGTATTGACGCAGGTGCCACCAAACAGATGACGCTCGATGATCGCGACCGACATGCCTGCGGATGTGAGTCGACCCGCGAGCGACGGTCCGGCCTGCCCAGCCCCGATGATAATGGCGTCGAAGCGCATGATTTCAACTCCCAACCGGCAGAGCCAATGCTCCACCGCGGCGAGAGACTATCGTTGGAAACGGCATCAGCCAACGGATGACCGAAGTTCCAGCGCCGGAAATTCCCGAACCGCTTAGGGCTTGCCGGCAACCGCCGGGCCGCGCCAGCGCGCCCAGAGCCGCTCGAACAGCGGCAACAGCCCACGCGGCGTGACCAGGATGACAGAGATCACGACGATACCGTAGATGAAGTAATGCAGGCCGGGCAGCGTGCTGCCGAGCTTGCCGCGCAGGATTTCACCAAGCGGCACCAGCAGCAATGCGCCGAGCGCGGGACCATAGGCACGACCCAGACCGCCGACCGTTGCGAACAGCACGATCTCGATGGTGATCACGGGCGAAATCAGCAGATAGGGATCGGCAAAAGTGAGATAGCGCACATAGGCAGTACCGACGACGGACGCGAGCATCGCAGAGATCACCATGGCGGTGATCTTGTAGCGCAGGATGTTGACGCCGATCGCCTGCGCCGCCTTCTCATTGTCGCGGATGGTCCGCAGATAATAGCCAAGCGGCGAATTGAGAATCGCGACATTGACCAACACGCAAATCGCAGCCAGCCCCAGCATCATCCAGAACGCGCCGTGGCCACCGCCAAACTGGAACGCCAGGAAATTGCCCGTGTCCTTCGGCAGCAGCAGCCCGGACGCACCGCCGAGGAAATCCCAGCCTTCGACCACGATGCTGCCCATTTCCGCAAAGGCCAGCGTGATCAGCACAAACGAGAGATGGCCGAGCTGAAAGCGGAAGTCGATCCATGCAATCACAGCACCGAGTATCCCGGAGATCAACGCCGAGATCACCAGACCGAACCACATGTTGATGCCGAGTTTGAGCAACAATGCTGCCGAGAACATCGAGCCGATGCCGATGAACAGGCTGTGCGCCAGCGATATCTGACCGGCCATGCCGCCGACGATGTTCCACGACGAGGCCAGCGCCACATAGACCAGCGCCAGCGTGAGGATGTGGACGTAATAGCTCGACAAAACGAAAGGCATGATGGCCGCGATGACCAGCGCGCCCCACCAGATCGGCGATGACAGCGTCTTGTAGAATTCCTCTCTCATCGTGCCGAGCTCCAGGTCAGGCCCTTCGGGAGAAACAGCATGATCGCCACGAAGATGATGTAAGGCAGCAGCAGGCCGATCGGGCCGTCGAGATAAATCGTGCCGAAAGCCTCGGCGATACCGATGATCAGCCCCCCGAGCATGATGCCGACGAAATTGGTCATGCCACCGAGCACCACGACTAGCAGCGTGATCACCGTATAGCGCAGGCCCTGGGTCGGCTGGATCGGCGTGCCGGGCAGCAGCAGCGCGGCGGCCAGCGCGAGAATACCGATGCCGAGCGCGAAAGTGAGCACCTGGACGCGGCCGACATTGATGCCCATCAGCGCCGCCGCGTGGGCATTCTGATGCACGGCGCGGATCGAGCGGCCGAAGTCGGTCGAGCGCAGCATGATATAGAGGCCGATGGCCAGCGCAAAGGAGACGACGAAGGCGACGATATGCGGCACCCGCAGCACCACGTCACCGAGAATGATCAGCTTGGACTCGACGAAGGACGGCGTTCGTGCCGGCTCGCCGCCAAACACCATCAGGATGCCGTTCTGCAGAACCAGGCTGAGACCCAGCGTGAGCTGCACCACCATCAGGAACTGATGCCCGACCATCGGCCGTATCAGGAAGATGTACACTAGCGCGCCGATGGCGGTCATCAGCGGCACGGTGATGATGATCGACACATAGGGGTCCATGGCGAAGGCGGAGTACAGCGCGAGGCACATGAACATGCCGAGCGAGATGAAATCGCCATGCGAGAAGTTGACGACGCCCGAGACGCCGTAGACGAGACCCATGCCCAGCGCCAGCAAGCCATAGGTGGCGCCGATCAGAAGGCCTTGGGCAAGAGCCTGATAAAGTTCGGTCACATCACTCTCCGATCACAGACCAAGATAGGCGCTGCGGGTGCGCGGATCGTTCTTCACGGTCTCCGCATCCCCCTCGACCGCCACCTGCCCGCGCTCCAGTACGTAGCAGCGCTCGGCATGGCGCAATGTCAGATTCAGATTCTGCTCGACGAGCAGGATCGTCAGTCCGTCGGCATGCAACTTGTCGATGATCTCGAAAATATACTGCACGAACAGCGGCGACAGGCCCAGCGACGGCTCATCCAGCATCAGCAATTTGGCTTCCGCCATCAGCCCGCGGCCGATCGCCAGCATCTGCTGTTCGCCGCCTGATAGTGACCCAGCACTCTGGGTCAGCCGCTCGCCGAGCCGCGGAAACAGGCCGATGACCTTTTCCATCTGCTGCGGACGATGCTTCCGCGCATGCGCATTGATGCCGCCGAGCAAAAGATTTTCGCGGATGCTCATCTCCGGAAACACCAGGCGGCCTTCCGGCACCTGCACGATGCCAAGCTCGACACGCGCCTGCGGTGTCAATTTGCTGATGTCCTCGCCCAGAAACAGAATACGACCGGATATCGGCTTGACCATGCCGGACAACGAATTGATCAGTGTGGTCTTGCCGGCATTGTTGGCGCCGAGCAGGCCGACGATCTCGCCGGCAGCTATCTTGGCATTGATGTCGCGCAACACCGGCACACCGCCATAGCCCGCCACCAGATTGTCGATCTCAAGCATCGAGATGATCTCCGAAATAGGCATCGACGACGCGCTGATCCTTGAGGATCTCGTCGGGCGTGCCCTGCGCGATCTTCTCGCCGAAATTGATCACCACCATACGCTGCGCCAGCCGCATGATGACCGGCATCACATGCTCGACCATCACGATGGTGACGCCCTGCTTGTTGAGCTCCTCGATGATCGCGATCGGCGCGGCGGTCTCGGCCATGGTCAGGCCGGCCATCACTTCGTCGAGCAGGATGCAACGCGGATCGGTAGCGATGCACTTCGCCAGTTCCAAGAGCTTCTTGTCCTGCAACGACAGTGTCGCCGGTGTCTTGTGCTCCTTGCCGCCGAGACCGACGCGCAGCAGCGCCTGCGCCGCATAGTCGATGGCCTCGCGCATCGGCCGGCGCGTCAATGCTGCGGTCGTGACGACGTCGAGCGCCGTCATGTCGGCAAACGACTGGACGATCTGGAACGAGCGCATCAATCCGCGGCGCACCAGCCGGTCCGGCGACACCCCGATGATGCTTTCGCCGTCATAGATGACATTGCCGGTGCTCGGCGGAATGAAGCCGGAGATCACACCGAACAGCGTGGTCTTGCCGGCGCCATTCGGGCCGATGATGCCGAGAATCTCGCCCTTCTCGACGCCGAAGCTCACCGCGTTGAGCGCGACCAGACCGCCGAACCGCCTGGTGATGTTGGAGACTTCCAGAAATGCCACAGCATCCACTCTTTATGTTGCGCTCAGCCTCAGTACAGAGAGTCGCTCAGGACTTCGGCCGCGGCGGCACCTGGGCGAATTCCTTCGGGAATACGACCTGCTGAGCCTGCTCAGGAGTCCACTGGATGAACATGGCAGAACCGTCCTTGAGCAAACGATCTTCCGCGAATTGCAGGCCCTTCGGCTTCGCGATGTAGAGGTTCGGATCGCCTGCCGGGATGTTGACGTTCTTCAACGCCTCGAGCAGCGCATCGCTCTGCAGTGATTTGGCATTCTCGAGCACCTGCTGCAGCACGCGCGCCGCCTGGGCGTATTGCACCGCGCCCTGGCCGATTTTCTCAAGCTTGGCTACATCGTGCAATTCCGTGACGATCTTCTGCATCGACTCGATCTTGGCGCCAGCGCTGAAGCCGGTCATGCCGAACAGATTCCTCGTCAGTACGGCCTTGCCGATTTCAGGGCCGAGATCCTTCCACAGCGACAGATCCGAATAGCCGCCGGTACCGCCGCAGAAGATGCTGCCGTGATAGTTCAGATTGTAACGCGCCTGATGCAGCAGGATGCCATCGCGCGGCGTCACGAGACCGACGACGACGTCAGGCTTGAGCGAACGGATGCGGACCATTGCCGCGGTCTGATCCTGCGCACGAATATCGAGCGCGGCCTCACCGATGATCTGGATGCCGCTGGCCTTCAGTTTCTCGACCAGGAATTTGTTGGACTGCTGGCCGGCCTCATAATTCGAGTAGGCCATAACGGCGGTCTTGATCGGAAATTTGAAATCGTCGCGCAAAGAGATGACGAAATCATGCATGGTCTGCGCATAGCCGCGATCATAGGGATAACCCAGCGTGAACATGTAGTTCGACTGGGAACCACCGGCCCAGACCGACAACGTCGGAATCTTGGCTTCGTCGACCACCGGTGTCAGCGCCAGCATCTGCGCGCTGAGAATGGTGCCGGTCAGAAGCTGCACCTTCTCCTCGGTGATCAGGCGCCGCGCTTCGGCGGCGGTGCGCGCGGGCTGGCTGGTATCGTCCGCCAGCACCAACTCGATCTTGGCACCGCCCTTGCTCTTGATGCCACCTTCGGCATTGATCTTCTTGATGATGTATTCGAAAGCCGGCTGACCTTCCTGCGCGTAAGCCGCAAGACCGCCGCTCATCGAATTAACCATGCCGATGCGGATCGCCGGCTCAGCAGCGCCTGCACCGCGAATGAACGGCGCGGCGATCGGCCCTGCTAGAACGGCAGAGGCACCAAGTCCAAACGTGCGGCGGGTCATGGTCATGTCATATCCTCCGTTTCGCGACGTCGCTGCTGCGACGCGCTTTCTTGTTCTGTTGCTGTGCGCTGGAGTGTCGAACACTGCGTTGCAGATTGGGAGTCTGCATATCGCAGTCGGGCAGCGTTTTTCGGACTTAGCCGCGTTTGTGCAGCTGCGTCAAATTGCGGTGTACGGAAATCGCGAATGAGGGCCATGCATCCGTGACGGGGCTTTCATAGTCGCCCAATCGCAAAACCAGCACGCGGAAAATGCACAACCGTTGCGCCAATGTCGGGATCCTCGCGACGCAGAGCGATGCTGTCATAGTCCGCAGAAACAAGCGCGCCGATGACGGAATCGAAACCCCAGTCGAGCGGCGTGACGGACAGCATCATGCCTTCCGTGAAAGGCGCGTTTTGATCAGCTGCAACAATGGAATGCGATCCGGCCGCGGGCTGGCAGCGACGCGCCATTTCCAACGCATGCTCGGGCGACAGATCTTCAACCATTCCGTGCCCAAGCGAGGCGACCCGATCCATCCACGCAAGGAGGCGCAGATGCCCGGCGAGACCCTCGCTCTCGCCCAGATTGCTGCGCGCATACCAGAGTGGATGATAGACGGCGAGATCGGCAAGCGACGGCGCCTTGCTAAGCAGGAACGCATCGCCATGCGCGAGCCAATCGCTGAGCCAGGCAAGATGAATGCGAAACTGGTCGCGCAATGCAGGAAGCTGCTCACGCATCTTCACGCTATCCCAGCCGTCGAACTTGCCTGATGTGAAACTGGCGCGATCAGCATGCAGCTCCGGCGGAAAACGATCGCCGTTCAGACCGAAGACAAGACCAAGCGCAGTGGCGAACAGTGCGCGATCGGCCCAGGCCGCAATCACGTCAGCCTGACCACGCGTGCCCGTCGGATAAAACGTCGGCTCGGGAAAGCGCCGCTCAAGCTCTGCGAGGATGCGGCGCGTATCGCAATAGATGTCGGCGCCGATCTGTAACACCGGAATGCGGCGATAGCCTCCGGTGAGTGCCACGAGCTCTGGCTTCGGCGCGATCCGCGGCTGGATCACCGAGTGCCAATGCAAGCCCTTCAATCCAAAGGCTATGCGCACCTTCTCGGCAAACGGCGAACGCGGATAGTGATGCAGAACAAGATCGGTCGCCGTCACTGCATCCCTTGCCCGTCAGCTATGTCGCATGTATTGCCGTCGCCGCACTGGCGGGATACATCGCCTCGAATTCGGCGATCGGATGCGGAAGCCCATCCGGACCTATGATTTCAACATCCCAACTGCCGTCATCGAGCAGCTCTCTGGCCTTCTTGACAGCTCCGGCAGCGTTGTCGCGGCGGAGTGAAACAGTCCCTGACGTATCGGTTCCCTTAACGAAAAACGGCAAGTCACGTCCTCCCTGTGTGAGGCGCCCCGAGATGCGAGGCCGTGCGCGACGTCTTGATCGCGCCACTCCGCGCATCAGACCACAGGAGTCGTGACAATTCCAGCAACTTGCCGACGCAGCAACGCCTGTACCGCTATGCAGATGCGCGCTGCACTGCGGGACGGGTCAAGACGAAGAAGATGAGGGTACAGACGGTCAGGAATACCGCCATTGAGATTAAAACTGCGGGCAATCCCCAGGCGGCAGCGATCGGACTGGTCGCGGACTGCATTACGGCAGTGCCGAGGAAGAACGACAGGTTCGCCGCAGAGAGCGCCTTGCCAATATTCTCGGCAGCAACGACCTGGCGGATCATCGCATAGACGAGCGGCTGCATCGCAACGAGAAGGCCGATAACCACAAGCAGGCCGGTGTCGACTGCCACGGGCATCACTGGAAGGCCGAAAAGCGTGGCCAACGGATAGCCCGGTGCACCGAGCGCCATCACGAGCAGCAGCGCGGCGGCGCACAAATGGACCACAAACAGCAGCGCGCGGCGATGACCGAGCTTGCGATCAAGCAAGCCCGACAGCGCCGGCCCGATCACCAGCGCCACCGTAAACAGCGCTAGGACATTGCCGGCCTCTATCCGCGACAATCCCTTGATATTCATCAGCCAGGGGCCGGCCCAAAGCCCACGCAACACAAGCTGAACCGCAAGTGACACGAAAGCGAGGATGACGATACCGCGCACCGCACGCGACACGCCGAGTTGCAAAACCGAAATCATCTCGCCCAGAAGCGCGCGCGGCTGGCCTTCGGGGCGCGCGGCCGGCACCATGACCGAGATCAGCATCGCCACGACGATGGCCGCAGCCGCAGCAATCCAGAAACCGGCGCGCCATCCCCAATGTTCCACCACATAAGCAAGCGGGCTCGCCGACAGCAGCAATCCCGCATTGCCGAATGACAGGATGATGCCCGACCACAGACCGAACTGCGCAGGTGTCAGCCGCTTGGCTGCGAGCGTCATCGGGCACATCAACATGCCTGATGTCGCCATGCCGATGGTCGCCTGCGACACGAAGAACGACAGCGGCCCAGTCGATAGCGCCGCGATCGTCGCGCCGCAGACGGTGCCGGCGAACAACACGAGCGACACCGTGCGAATGCTGTAGCGATCCAGCGCGACGCCGACCGGAATCTGCAGGAGCGCGAAGAAAAAATGATAGGCCGAAGTCAGCGCCGCCAGAGTCTGGGGCGTGATGCCGAGATCGGTAGACATCACATCGATCGCGACCGCAGGCGTGGTGCGCAGCATATTGGACAGCACATGCCCGCAGGTCAGAATGAGCATGGCGGCCACGAGGGCCACGCTCACGGGCGGATCGATGGCAACGGGCTTAAAGGCAGAAGAGTCGGCAGCACTGGTCATGGCGCTCGCCTACGCGGAAACACGGCGCGCATCAACCGCCACGAAAGCCGTGGCGGTCATGCTCTCTCAATGCTGCGGTGCAGCTTAAGCTGCAGATGCCTCGATCCGGATCGGGATCGATTTGTAAGCCGGCGTTCCCGACTTCGCATCATGCTGGTCGAGCGACACGAGCACATTGGCCTCGGGATAATAGGCCGCCACCGATCCTTGCGGGATGTTGTAAGCCACCGCCGTCACCCGGCGCAACGCGCGCGGCACGCTGTCCGGACGGTCCAGCACGATGTCGATCAGATCACCGTGGCTCAGCCCGCGGCGGGCGAGGTCCTGCTCGTTGACGAACACCACATCGCGCCGCCCGGTGATGCCGCGATAGCGGTCGTTCATGCCGTAGATCGTGGTGTTGTACTGGTCGTGGCTGCGCAGCGTTGTCAGCGTCAACGCGGTCTCGGCGGGGCCGTCCTCATAGAGGCCGGAGAAGACCAGGAACTGCGCCTTCTTGCTCGGCGTTAGCCATTCCCGCTCCGAGGCAGTGTTGCGCAGCCGGAAGCCACCCGGCTTCTTGATCCGCGCATTGTAATCCTCGAAGGCCGGAAAGACCGACTCGATGGCGTCGCGGATCTTGCTGTAGTCGGCGACGTAGTCCAGCCACTTCACCTTGGTACTCGGCAAAGTCGCGATGGCCATCTCCGAGACGATGGCTGTTTCGGACTTGAGGTGCTCCGACGCCGGCTTCAAGCCGCCACGCGAGGCGTGCACCATCGACATCGAATCTTCCACCGTCACCAGTTGCGGCCCCGTCGCCTGCACGTCGATTTCGGTGCGGCCAAGGCATGGCAGGATAATCGACTCCTTCGCGATCAGAAGATGCGAGCGATTGAGCTTGGTGGCGATATGCACCACAAGATCGAGGCTGCGCATCGCTGGATAGGTCTCCTCGGGATCTGACATCGCGACCGCGAGATTGCCGCCAAGACAGACCAATGCCTTCGAACGTCCATCACGGATCGCCTTCACCGACGCGACGGCGTCGTGACCATGCGCACTCGGCGGCTTGAAGTTGAAGGTGCGTTCGATACCGTCGAGCAGTGCGGCGTTGGGTACTTCAGTGATCCCCACGGTGCGGTCGCCCTGCACGTTCGAGTGCCCGCGCAACGGCGAGATTCCGGCACCGGGACGGCCGATGTTTCCGCGCAGCATCAGAAGATTGGCGATCTGCTGCACGTTACCGGTGCCGTGGCGATGCTGGGTGATGCCCATGCCATAATTGATGATCACGCTCTTGGCCCCGGCGTAGATGTTGCCGAGGTTTTCGATATCGGCGCGCGGCAGGCCCGACGATTTCTCGATCGCCTCCCATGAGGTCGCGTCGAGATCCGCGAGCAGCGCCTCGATGCCGTCGGTGTGTTCTGCGATGAAGGCTCGGTCGAGCACGCCGGGACCGCCTTCGGCAAGGCTCGCGGCATCGAGCGCCACGATGGTCTTCATCATGCCCTTCAGCACCGCAATGTCGCCGCCGACCTTGACCTGGTAATAGGTCGATGAGATCTGCGTTGAACTCATCGTCAACATTTCTGCCGGGTGCTGCGGTGAGGTAAACCGTTCCAGCCCGCGCTCACGCAGCGGATTGATCGAGACGATGGCAGCACCGCGCTTGGCACATTCGCGCAGCGTGGTCAGCATGCGCGGATGATTGGTGCCGGGATTGTGCCCGATACAGAACACCGCGTCCGCATGATCGAAATCCTCAAGCGTCACCGTGCCCTTGCCGACGCCAATGGATTCGGGAAGGCCGACGCTGGTGGCCTCGTGACACATGTTGGAGCAATCGGGGAAATTGTTGGTGCCGAATTCGCGCACGAACAACTGATACATGAACGCTGCTTCGTTAGAGCAGCGCCCCGACGTGTAGAACTCGGCCATGTTCGGATCGGGCAAAGCGCGCAAGCCAGCACCGATCCGCGCCATCGCATCTTCCCATGAGATTGGAAGATACTTGTCACTAGCCCGGTCATAGGCCATCGGATGGGTGAGACGTCCCTCGTTTTCGAGGTCGTGGTCGCGCCAGTCCCAGAGTTCGCTCACGGTATGCTTGGCGAAGAACTCTGGCGTCGTACGCTTAGCCGTTGCTTCCCACGACACCGCCTTGGCACCGTTCTCGCAGAACTCGAACGACGATGTGTGCTTTGGATCGGGCCAGGCGCAGCCCGGGCAATCGAAACCGTGCGGCTGGTTCATCGTCAGGAGGCCGTGCGTTTCGTTGACCACCGCCATCTGTCCGCGCACCGCGTCAGCTACCGCTTTCAATGCACCCCAACCTGCGGCGGCACCTTTATAGTCTTCGACGCCCTGAACGTGTTTCTTCGCCATCGCGATCCGTCCTTCACCATTCCGGCCCATATGGCCTAATTCCGTCTCGTAGCATTAAAGGCTGCATTGCTGCGAATAGATGCCATCAACTTTGATTGACCGAGGCTACGCTGTATTGAACGATACGAATGTCGCGACACCGCTCGCGAACGCTATCGCCCGATTGATATTCTGAATGGAGCGCCGATGACGTCTTCTTCCCTGTTCCAGCCGCTGCAAGTCGGCCCGTATCGATTGAGTCACCGCGTCGCGATGGCGCCGCTGACGCGCATGCGCGCCGAGAAGACATCTCTCGCTGCATGGACACTCAATGCCGAATATTACGCGCAGCGCGCGACTGACGGCGGATTGATCATCGCCGAGGCGTCGCAGGTCATGCAGGAAGGGCAAGGCAACCCGAACACGCCGGGCATCTATACGAAGGAGCAGATCGCCGGCTGGCGTCAGGTTACCGACGCCGTGCATGCCAAAGGCGGCATTATCTTCCTGCAGCTGTGGCATGTCGGCCGTGCCTCACATTCCTCGTTCCAGCCCGGCGGCGGGCTTCCGGTCGCGCCGTCAGCCATTGCGATCGACGCTACCACGCGGACGGCTTCAGGCGAGACGGTATCTTACGAAACGCCCCGCGCCCTGGAGACCGGCGAGATTCCCGGCATCATCGACGCCTACCGACAGGCCACGCGCAATGCCCGGGAAGCCGGCTTCGACGGCGTCGAGGTGCACGGCGCCAACGGCTATCTGCTCGAACAATTTCTGCAGGCCCGCAGCAATCGGCGCACCGACCAATATGGTGGCTCCATCGAGAACCGCGCCCGCCTGCTGCTCGAAGTGACCTATGCGGTCATCGGCGCCTGGAGCGCGGATCATGTCGCCGTCCGCCTGTCGCCTTATGGTGTCTCGAACGACTCCGGCGAAGCCGATCCGATGCCGCTCTACAGCTATGTGGTCCGTGAGCTCGACAAGCTCGGCCTCGCCTACCTCCATTTCGTCGAGCCGCGCGCCAGCGGCGTCGGCCGCGCGGAAGTGTTTCATAACAATGTGCCTAAAGCCTATGAGCTGTTCCGGCCGATGTGGAGCGGCGTGCTGGTCACCGCCGGAGGATTCGACGGCACCTCCGCCGAGGAGGCCGTCGCTTCCGGCAATGTCGATATCATCGCCTTCGGCCGCCCGTTCATCGCCAATCCGGATCTGCCGGAGCGTATCAAGCGGAAGGCGCCGTTCACACCCTATAACCGGGCGACGTTTTACGGCGGCGATGTGGCCGGCTATACTGACTACCCGGTGTTTGGCGCAGGTTAGTGCTGCGGATTATTCAATAGAAAGCACTTCTGGCGCGCTATAGGCTGTGTATGGCCCGTAGCGGGTCAGGAGTATCGCCCCATGGATTCCACCCTCTCAGCCGCCGAGCTCGACGATCGCATCGCCATCCTTCGCGACAATATCCGACAGTTGATCGAGCAGGCCGCCGCCGCTTCCGGTGAGAGCAACGAGGAGCGCACCGCGGATCGGCTGGCTCAGCAGAATGAGGAACTGGACCGGCTGATCGCCCAACGCGACGCCCTGGGCAAATAGCCGAGAGGACTAGGGACTGGAGGCCTGCCCGGTTGTCGGGCGGGAATGCGTAAAACCACGGCTTTTCCTCCAGTAAACTTTTGGCTAGCTTGGCTGCATGAACGTTCAAGCCAAGATCGACATCAAGCACTCCACCTGCCCGCATGATTGCCCCTCCGCCTGCGCCCTCGATATCGAGGTGATTGGCGGAAACACGATCGGCCGGGTCCGCGGCTCCAAGGAGCAAAGTTATACCGCCGGCGTGGTCTGCGCGAAGGTCGCGCGCTATGCCGAGCGCATCCATCACCCCGAGCGGCTGATGTATCCGATGCGCCGCACCGGCCCGAAAGGCACCGGGCGCTTCACTCGCATTACATGGGACGAGGCGCTCGACGAGATCGCAGCGAAGTTCAACGCGGCCGAGCGCGACTTCGGCGCAGAGTCGGTGTTTCCCTATTACTATGCCGGCACCATGGGTCTGGTGATGCGCGATGGCATCAATCGCCTTGCCAATGTGAAGAAATATTCGCGTTTCTATTCGACGATCTGCTCGACCATCGCCTGGGCCGGCTTTGCCGCCGGCACCGGCAAGGTCGCCGGCGTCGATCCGCGCGAGATGGCGAAGTCGGACCTGATCGTGATCTGGGGCACCAATCCGGTATCGACGCAGGTCAATGTGATGACCCACGTGTCCCGCGCCCGCAAGGAACGCGGCACCAAGCTTGCCGTCGTCGACATCTACGACAACGACACCATGAAGCAGGCCGACATCAAGATCCTGCTGCGCCCCGGTACCGACGGCGCCTTCGCCGCAGGCGTGATGCATGTGCTGTTTCGCGACAACCTGGCTGATCGCGACTATCTGGCCAAATACACCGATGCTTCACCGGAATTCGAGGCGCATCTGGCAACCCGGACGCCGGAATGGGCGTCCGAGATATCAGGCGTGCCGGCGGCGGAGATCGAAGCCTTCGCGCATCTCGTCGGCGAAAACAAACGCAGCTATTTCCGCCTCGGCTATGGCTTCACCCGCAGTCGCAACGGAGCGTCGCAGATGCATGCAGCGCTGTGCGTACCCACCGTTACCGGCGCCTGGCAATATGAAGGCGGCGGCGCTTTCTTCAACAATGCCGCGATCTGGAAATTCGACAAAACGCTGATCGAAGGTCTCGACACGCTCGACCCCTCGGTCCGACGTCTCGATCAGTCCAAGATCGGCCGTATCCTCACCGGCGATGCCGAGGCCTTGCATAACGGCCCGCCGGTGAAGGCGATGCTGATTCAGAACACCAATCCGATGACGGTGGCGCCGGAACAGGCTTTGGTACGGCAGGGTTTTGCCCGCGAAGACCTGTTCGTCGCGGTGCACGAGCAGTTCATGACCGAGACCGCCATGATGGCCGATATTGTGCTGCCGGCGACCATGTTCATGGAGCATGACGATCTCTATTATGCCGGCGGCAACCAGCACATCTCGGTCGGCGCCAAGCTGATCGACGCGCCGGAAGAATGCCGCTCGAACCACGACGTTCTGCAGGGCATCGCCACCCGCCTCGGCGCGAAACACCGCGCTTTTGACATGCATCCGCGCGAGATCATCGACGAGACGCTGCAAGTCAGCGGCCGCGGCGGCATCGAAGGGCTGGAAGCCGACAAATGGCGCGATATCCAGCCGGATTTCCGCACCTCACATTATCTTGACGGCTTCGCCCATGCCGACGGCAAATTCCATTTCAAGGCGGACTGGTCGAAAGTGCCGATACCCAATGCCGGGCTGATGGGCGCATGGGATGAGATGCCGTCATTCCCCGACCACTGGGCGGTAATCGAACAGGTCGATGAGGCGCATCCGTTCCGGCTCGCGACCAGCCCGTCGCGCTCGTTCCTCAACACCTCATTCAACGAAACACCATCATCGCAGGCCCGCGAAGGCGTACCAAGCGTGATGATGCATCCGGTCGATGCCGCCCGGCTGGGAATCACCGATGGCGACGCCGTCACGCTCGGTAACACGCGCGGCGAGACGACACTGACCGCGCGCTTCTTCGACGGCCTGCGGCGCGGTGTGTTGATTGCGGAATCGGTGCACCCCAACAAGGCGCATATCGGCGGCCGCGGCATCAACATGCTGACCGGCGGCGAAGCCGTGGCACCTTACGGTGGGGCCGCGTTTCACGACAACAAGGTGTGGGTGAAGAAGGCGGGGTGATTCCTCTCCCCGCTACCGCGCATCCTCTAGGATCATGTCCGACGCCTTTTCGGCGATCATGATCACCGGCGCGTTGGTGTTGCCCGACATCAAATCCGGCATGATCGATGCATCGATTACGCGCAGACCTTCGAGCCCGCGCACGCGCAGCCGCTGATCCACAACGGCCTTCGCATCGTTGCCCATCCGGCAGGTCGAGGTCGGGTGATAGACGGTGCTGCCGCGCTGGCGACAATAAGCGAGCCATTGCTCGTCGGTCACAGTGCCGGGGCCGGGCTCGACCTCCTTGGTCACGAACGGCTTCATCGCCGGCGCGTTGAGCATCTTGCGCAGGATTTTTAGGCCTTCGACATTCGCGGTGCGATCGGTCTGGGTCGCGAGATAGTTGATGCGAATTGCCGGCGGCACGGAGGGATCGGCGCTCTTGATGCGCAGCGAACCGCGGCTTTCTGGCCGGAGCTGACAGACCGAAGCCGAGAAGCCTGAGAATGGATGCAGCTTCTCGCCCATCTTGTCGGTGGAGAACGGCAGGAAGTGGATCTGGATATCCGGCGACGCCATGCGCGGATCGGTCTTGAAGAAGGCGCCGGTGGTGCCGGCGGCATAGGTCAGCGGTCCCGTGCGGAACGCGGCGTATTGCAGACCCATCATCGCCCGGCGAACGGGATGATTGACGAAGTCATTAAGCGTGATCTTCTGCGGGCATTCCATGACCATGCGAACCTGCATGTGATCCTGCAGATCACTGCCGACGCCCGGCGCATCTAGCAGCACATCGATGCCATGCTCCTTGAGCAGATCGGCGGGACCGACACCGGAGAGCTGTAGCAGCTGCGGCGAGTTATAGGCGCCGCTCGAAATCAGCACCTCCTTGCGCGCGCGCGCCTTGCGCACCACGCCATGCTGCTTGAACTCGATGCCGACGGCACGCTTGCCTTCGAACAGGATGCGCTGTGCCAGCGCTTCGGTCTCGACACGAACATTGCCCTGCTTCAGCGCCGGGCGCAGATAGGCCCGCGCAGTCGAGGCGCGGCGGCCGCCCTTTGTCGTGGTCTGGAACCAGCCAGCCCCTTCCTGCGTCGCGCCGTTGAAGTCGTTGTTCACCGGAATGCCCGTTTCGGTAGCTGCAGCGATGAAAGCTTCCGACAGCGGGTCGGGGCAGCGCGAATCCGACACCGGCAGCGGGCCGCCGACGCCGTGATAATCGCTAGGCCCGCGCGTCTGATTTTCCGCCTTCTTGAAATAGGGCAGCACATCGTCATAGCCCCAGCCAGTATTGCCGAGCTGGCGCCAGCGATCGTAATCTTCATGCTGACCGCGCACATACAACAGTCCGTTGATAGAGCTTGAGCCGCCGAGCACTTTTCCGCGCGGCTGAAACACCGAGCGTCCATCGAGACCCGGTTCGGGCTCGGTCTGGTACATCCAGTTGACGGTCTTTTCCTTGAACAGCTTGCCATAGCCGAGCGGAATGTGGATCCAGATATTGCGGTCTTTTGGACCGGCTTCCAGCAACAGCACCGAATATTTGCCGGAGGCCGACAGGCGATTGGCGAGCACGCAACCGGCCGAGCCGGCACCAACGATGATGTAGTCGGCGTCGATCACATCGGACGCCGCAGTTTGATCGCTCATGTTTCCCCCAATTGTTTTCAGCAACTGAAAACGGAAATGGCGGGGAAGTAAATGGGCGCGGCCCGGAGCATGGCACGCATGCGGCTAGAAGCGTCGCAATGCGAAAGGTGCGACAAATTCGGCGTCGCCCCCGCGAAGGCGGGGACCCATACAGGCTTGAGCTATAAGTGGAGCGCCGCCGTGGCGGCTCTGCCGCTTCAACCACGCAGATCGTGGCTACGGCTCCCCGCTTTCGCGAGGACGACAGACTGAGAACCTGCTTCAATTATAGCGGCTGATCGCCAGATCCTTGACGTCCAGCTCCGGCGCCTTGCCGGAGACCTGGTCGGAAAGCACGCGGGCGGTGCCGCAAGCCATGGTCCAGCCGAGCGTACCATGGCCCGTATTGAGATGCAGATTGCCTAGATGCGTGGGGCCGACGATAGGCGGGCCATCCGGCGTCATCGGTCGCAACCCGCTCCAGAAGGTCGAGCGCGAGAGATCGCCGGCTTTCGGAAACAGGTCGGTCACCGATTTATCGAGCGGCATGCGGCGCGGCGCGGTCGGCACCGGATGATAATTGCCGACTTCGGCGGTGCCGCCGACGCGGATGCGGTCACCAAGGCGCGTGATTGCCACTTTGTAGCTTTCGTCCATGATGGTCGATTGTGGCGCAACGCTCTCATCGGTGATCGGCACGGTGAGCGAATAGCCCTTCACCGGATACACCGGCGCATCGATGCCAAGCGGGCGCAGCAACAGCGGCGAGAAACTGCCGAGCGCCATCACGTAACTATCCGCGGTGAATGCCCCCTTGTCGGTCGTCACCTGTGCGACACGGCCGCCAGTCACATCCACCGACTTGATGGTCGTCTCATAAACAAACTTTACGCCGAGCCCGGCCGAGATTTTCTCCAACCGCTGCGTGAACAGATGACAATCGCCCGTTTCGTCCTCAGGCAGACGCAAGCCGCCAACGAACAGATCCTGTACACCGGCGAGGCCCGGTTCGTATTTCACGCAGCCGGCGCGATCGAGCACCTCGTAAGGCACGCCATACTGCTTGAGCACATCGATATCGCCGCCGGTTGCATCGAGCTGCGACTGCTTGCGAAACAGTTGGAGTGTGCCCTGGCTGCGATCGTCATAGGTGATGCCGGTCTCGGCGCGCAGTGCGCGCAGCTGGTCGCGGCTGTATTCGGCGATGCCCACCATGCGTGACTTGTTCAGCGCGTAGCGTGCGCTCGTGCAGTTGCGCAGCATCTGCAGCATCCAGCGCCACTGGTGCGGATCGGCCTGCGGCCGCACCACCAGCGGGCCGTATTTGTCCATGATCCAGCCGAGCGCTTTCTTCGGCACGCCGGGGCTAGCCCAGGGCGATGCGTAACCGGGCGAGACTTCGCCCGCATTGCCGAACGAGGTTTCCAGCGCCGGACCGGGCTGACGGTCGATCACCGTCACCTCATGGCCTGCCTTGGCCAGATAATAGGACGTGGTAACGCCGATCACGCCCGCGCCGAGAACCAGAACCTTCATCGTACCGAGCCTCCAGACCGGGCGGTCCACCGCACATCGATCTCATCCGAGTAAATTCTCTCATAGCGCTGACCCAACGAGGTCAGCATTTCATAGCCAATGGTGCCCGCGGTTGCGGCCAGCGCGTCGAGTGACTGATGCCCGCCGATGATTTCCACCTGCGATCCCCGTGCCAACATACCAGGCGGCAAGTCGCCGAGATCGATAGTCAGCGAGTCCATCGAGACGCGCCCGGCAACGGCCAGCCGCCGCCCGCGAAAATAAACAGCGCCGCCATTGCAGAAGGCGCGGTGCAAACCGTCGGCGTACCCAATGGCCAGTGTCGCCAGTCGCGTCGGCTGCGTCGCACGGAAAGTCCAGCCATAGCCGACATGGGCATCGGCTTCGATCTCGCGGGTCTGGATCACCTGCGCGGTAAGTCGCACCACCGGCAACATCGGATTGCATTGCGCGGGATTCGGGTTGAGGCCGTAAAGCGCTGCGCCGGGGCGGACGAGATCGTGATGGTAAGTGCGGCCGAGAAAAATGCCCGATGAATTGGCGAGAGATTTTCGCGCGGCGGGGAAGCGCTTCGCCAGCATCTGAAACGCCGTCAGCTGATGCGCATTAGCCGGATGCTCCGGCGTATCGGCGCAAGCGAGATGACTCATCACCACCTGGATATCGAGAACCGAGGCATCTTTGTCGTCGAGATCCGCGACTTCGCGCGGCGACATGCCCAACCGCGACATGCCGCTGTCGACCTGAACGACCGCGGGCAGAATCCGGCCGCGTTGCCGCGCCTGATCGGACCAGGCCTCAAGCTGTTCGCGCGAATTGAGCACCGGAATGATGCCGGCTTCCGCGCAGTCACGCTCGCTGCCCGAGGGCAGACCGTTGAGCACGTAGATCGTAACGTCGCGGGCCAGATGGGTCTGGAGATCCAGCCCTTCGTCGAGATGCGCCACGAAGAAGGTGCGGCAGCCGGCCCGATAGAGTGCCGGCGCGACACGATCAGCGCCGAGGCCATAGGCGTCGGCCTTCACTACGCCGGCGCAGGTGACGCCGGGGCCGACCCGCTCGGCCAATAGCCGGTAATTGCGTGAGATGGCTTCGAGATCGATGGTCAGCACCGCGCTCGCATGCCGCGTGCCCGTTCCGCCTGTCCAAGGTGCCAGCATCACATCCCCCGCCACGAATGATCGCAACGGCAGTATCTCACCTTCCGCATGGCGCTTTACGGCGATTCCGGCCGCTGCTACGGTCATGAATGGTGATTATCGGCGTAAATTTACGTACTTGTAGAGAAATCCTGCAAAACTTTGGCGAGAACCATGGCAAGCGACCTCGATTCGACCGACC
Organism: Tardiphaga sp. P9-11; assembly: GCF_008329525.1. Lineage (GTDB taxonomy): Bacteria > Pseudomonadota > Alphaproteobacteria > Rhizobiales > Xanthobacteraceae > Tardiphaga. Next base: position 150,649 of record NZ_NPKQ01000001.1, read on the forward strand.
GGAAGATCCTTCGCGAGGTTGTCCGGGATGCCCGGATCAGCCAGATGGCACTGGCAGAGAAAGTCGGCCTGTCACCCACCGCCTGTACCCGGCGTCTCACGGCCCTGGAAAAGAAGGGCGTGATCAAGGGCTATGCCGCCGAGATCGACGCATCCGAGCTCGGCTACATGATGACGGTGCACGTCCACATCACGCTCGACAAGCAGAGCGAGGATGCGCTGTCCGCCTTCGAGCGCGAGATCGCCAAATGCCCGGATGTCGTGTCGTGCTACCTGATGTCGGGCAATGACGACTATCTCGTCCATGTGCAGGCGCGCGACATGGAAGACTATGAGCGCATCCACAAGCAGCACCTCTCGCGGATGCCCGGCGTGGCGCGGCTGCATTCAAGCTTCGCGATGCGCAGCGTGGTGAAGCGCGGCGTCTCGGTGTCCGCGCTGACGGGCTGAACTTGCTTAACCTCTCCCGCCTAGCGAAGCTTCGCTTCGCCGGGCGGGGCGAAGGAAACAGGCGCGCTTAATTCGGATGCAAACCCGGCGCTTCCTGGCCGGTACGTTCGACATATTCAGTATAGCCGCCGCCATATTGCTGGATGCCGTCCGGGGTCAGTTCGAGCACGCGGTTCGACAGCGCCGCGAGGAAGTGGCGGTCATGCGACACGAACAGCATGGTGCCTTCGTAATCGCCGAGCGCCTTGATCAGCATTTCCTTGGTGGCCATGTCCAGATGGTTGGTCGGCTCGTCGAGCACCAGGAAATTCGGCGGATCGAACAGCATCTTGGCCATCACCAGACGCGCCTTCTCGCCGCCTGACAACACGCGGCAGCGCTTCTCGACATCGTCACCGGAGAAGCCGAAGCAGCCGGCGAGCGCACGCAGCGTACCCTGCCCGGCCTGCGGGAATGAGTCTTCGAGATTCTGGAAGATCGTGCGCTCGCCATCCAGCAGATCCATCGCGTGCTGCGCGAAGTAACCGAGCTTGACGCTGCCGCCGATGGTGACGTTGCCGTTGTCCGGCTCGGCCGCGCCGGTCACGAGCTTCAACAGTGTCGACTTGCCGGCGCCGTTGATACCCATCACCGCCCAGCGTTCTTTACGACGCACCGAGAAGTCCAGCCCTTCATAGATGGTACGGCTGCCATAGGCCTTGTGAATGTTCTTCAGGCTGACGACGTCTTCGCCCGAACGCGGCGCCGGCAGGAAGTCGAATGACACGACCTCGCGGCGCTTCGGCGGCTCGACGCGCTCGATCTTGTCGAGCTTCTTGACGCGACTCTGCACCTGCGCGGCGTGCGAGGCGCGGGCCTTGAAGCGCTCGATGAACTTGATTTCCTTCGACAGCATCGCCTGCTGGCGCTCGAACTGCGCCTGCTGCTGCTTCTCGTTCATGGCGCGCTGCGCTTCGTAGAATTCGTAGTCGCCCGAGTAAGAGGTCAGTGATCCGGAATCGATCTCCATGATCTTGGTGACGATGCGGTTCATGAATTCGCGGTCATGCGAGGTCATGAGCAGCGCGCCCTCGTAACCCTTAAGGAAGCCCTCAAGCCAGATCAGGCTTTCGAGATCGAGATGGTTCGACGGTTCGTCGAGCAGCATCACGTCGGGACGCATCAACAGAATGCGCGCCAGCGCGACCCGCATCTTCCAGCCACCGGACAGTTTGCCGACGTCGCCTTCCATCATCTCCTGGGTGAAAGAGAGACCGGCGAGCACTTCGCGCGCCCGGCCTTCCAGCGCGTAACCATCGAGTTCCTCGAATCGCGCCTGCACTTCACCGTAACGCTCGATGATCGTGTCCATATTGTCGGCCTGGTCCGGATCGGCCATCGCCGTTTCCAGCTCCTTCAGCTCGGTCGCGACCACGCTCACCGGGCCGGCGCCCTCCATCACCTCAGCGACGGCGCTGTGACCCGCCATTTCGCCGACATCCTGGCTGAAATAGCCGATGGTGACACCGCGCTCGACCACCACTTGCCCCTCGTCAGGCAGCTCGCGGCCGGTAACCATGCGGAACAGGGTCGTCTTGCCGGAGCCGTTGGGGCCGACTAGGCCGATCTTCTCGCCCTTCAGCAGAGCGCCGGCGGCTTCGATGAAGACGATCTGATGACCGTTCTGCTTGCTGATATTGTCGAGGCGGATCATGGGAACTACGGGCTCACGGGACAGGGATTGAGGCCTGCCAATAAGGCATCCGGGCCCGGTACGGAAGGATATTTTGCACCGCAAAAGAGCTAAGTGCCTCCCCGCATCTCGCTCAGGCTCTTCATCAAGATTTCCGCGAAAGTCGCTGCAGCTACCGGTAGCGTGCGACCGCGCAGCTGGCACAGCACCAGATCGGCGGTGGGCACATCGCGGGTATCGATCGGGCGGCCGACCAGCCCCATGCCGAGGTTCCCGGTGGGGGCCCCGATCTCGATCTGGAACGAGATCATGTTGCAGCGGAACACCAGCCCGCGCAGCATCTCGAAGGAGTTTGATTCCGCGAGCATGTTGAGGCGCAGATCGCGCCGGGTCGTGACCTCATCGAGAATCTGGCGGCCGCTCAAAGTCCGATCCGGCAGGGCTGCAGGATAATCGACACAATCGGAGAGGCGCAGCATCTTCTTGGCTGCCAGCGGATGATCCGAGCGGGTGATCACAACAAGACGCTGGGGAAGGCTGGCGATGACGCGCAGTGACGGCAACATCGCCGGACGATGCACCAGAGCGAGATCGACGTCGTAAGCCGCCAGCGCGGCCAGCGCGCGCTCGTGATCCATCACCTTGAGGTCGAAGACCACCTTCGGATGCTTCTTCTGGAACGCAGCGACGCGGAGCGCCAGAAAATCCAGCGCCAGCGCCTGGCTGCAGGCGATCTGAATCGGACCGCGCCGAAGACCTCTGAGATCCTCGACCTGCGATCTCATCCGCTCGGCATCGGCAATCTGGCTGCGCGCGTAGCGCACGAACATCTCGCCGGCAGTGGTCAGCTTCACGCCCCGTGGCCGGCGCTCGAACAAAGGCGTGCCTATTTCGGCTTCGAGATCCTGGATGCGCCGGTTCATCGCGGAAGGCGTCAAGTTGAGCAGTTCCGCGGCGCGGCGGATCGAGCCGGTGCGGGCCACTTCGACCACATGGGTCAGCAACCGCAGATGCCTCATTACCCTCGCCTTTCAAGTGATGCCTTTTTTACACCGGTCACTGGAAAAGATAGCAGCAGATGTGACCACTCGAATAGGTCTATCCTGATTCACACAGGAAGATAGTCGCGAGAGCGACGTCGCCCACCGACCAATCACGTCACGTTTCGCAACAGGAAAGCATCGATGACCGAACGCCGGGCACTTCGTGGATTACTGACGCTTGTATTAGCCTTGGGCGTAGCCGCAGGAACACTCACTCTCGCCCAGGCTGCCGGGCCAACCAAGATCAAGTTTACCCTCGACTGGAAAATCCAGGGTCTGCATGCGTGGTACTACTGGGCGAAGGCCAAAGGGTACTTCAAAGATGAAAATCTCGACGTGACGATCGATCAGGGCGAAGGCTCGGCGGCTACCGTCACGCGGATCATGTCGGGCGCTTATGATGCCGGCTTCGGCGATATCAACGCCATCATTCAGAACGCCGCCACCAAGCCGGACGATGCACCGGTGATGGTCTACATGATCTATAACAAGACGCCGTTCGCGCTGCTCAGCAAGGCGGATGGACCGATCAAAACTCTCAAGAATCTCGAGGGATCCAAGCTTGCATCGCCTTCCGGCAGCGCGTCGCTGAAACTACTGCCGCTGCTCGCCAAGCAGAACGGCATCGATTACAGCAAGATCAGCATTCTGCAGGTTTCGCCGGCCTTGCAGGAACAAATGCTGCTGCAGGGCCAGGTGGATTCGATCGCGGTGTTCGCGGCCACCAGCTATCTCAACCTGGTGTCACTCAAGGTCGATCCCGACAAAGACTTCCGCTGGAACTTTTATTCTGACGCCGGCCTCGACCTCTATTCCAACGGCGTAATGGTGTCGCAGAAGCTGCTGAAGGAACATCCGGAGGCGGTGAAAGGTCTGCTGCGCGCCATTAACCGTTCGATCAAGGAAACCGTCCAGGCACCGGACGCCGCCATCGACCTGCTCGCGACCGAGGAACCGCTGATCAAGAAGGATATCGAGAAGCGGCGCCTGACCTACGTCTACAACAACTTCATCAACACGCCAGAGGTCGGGGATCTGGGCCTTGGCGAGCTCGATCAGAAGCGCTTGGGTTCGGCGATCTCCACCATCGTTACCTCGTTCGAACTGCCGCGCACACCGAAGCCCGACGAGGTGTTCAACAATACGTTCCTGCCGGCCAAGTCCGACCGGATGCCCCCGACCATCGCGCCGTAATGACAACGACTCGCCCCACCGACACACAGCGTCGCATCACCTGCGCTCATGTGCTTGGCCCGGATGGGCCGATGCCCGGCGCGCAGGTGATAGCGCTGCAGGACGGCAAGATCCAGTCGATCGCGCGGACAACTGAAGCAGCAGAGCCGATCGTGGCGCTGCCGGCCTTGGTCAATGCCCACGACCACGGCCGCGCGGTCCGCACCAGCTCCATCGGCGCCGACGCCAAGCCGCTGGAGTCCTGGATCCACTATCTCGCATTGTTTCCTGCGGTCGATCCCTATGTAGCGGCCTGCGTCGCGTTCGCTAGCAGCGCGCTGGGCGGCGCCGGTATCGTCATGAACCATTACACCCGCGTGCAGGGCTTCACTGATCTGCCGACCGAACTGGCCGAGGTATCGCGCGCGGCACGCGATGTCGGCGTGCGCGCCGGCCTCGCCGTGGCAATGAGAGATCGCAATCCTTTGGTCTACGGTCCCTCGGAACCCGTGCTGGCAGCGCTGCCGCCGGACGTTAGAACGGAGATCGCGCAGCGCTTCACGCGTCCGCCGCTGTCGCCACGCGATTACATGATGCTAGTGGACGAGATTGTCTCCGCCGCCGATGGCCCGAAATTCGATGTGCAATATGGTCCCAATGGCGTGCAGTGGTGCAGCGACGCGCTGTTGCAGGCGACCGCCGAAGCCTCGGCACGCACCGGCCGCCGCGTCCACATGCATTTGCTCGAGACCAAGTATCAACGCCAGTGGTGCGACGCCAATTATCCCGGCGGCATAGTCCGCATGCTGGACGAGATCGGTCTGCTGTCCCCGCGGCTGACGCTGGCACATTGCGTCTGGGCCCGGCCCGATGAACTCGAACTCCTGGCCGAACGGGGCGTCGTCATTTCGGTCAATACCAGCTCCAACCTGCATCTGCATTCCGGCCTGGCCCCCATGACCCGGATGTGGACCGCCGGATGCCGGGTCGCCCTTGGCATCGACAGCAAAGCATTCGACGACGACAACGATGCACTGCGCGAGCTCCGATTGTCACATCTGCTTCATGCCGGCAGCGGTTTTGATCAAGTCGTGACCCGCCACCGGGCGCTGCATGAGAGCGTAAGCAACGGCCGCTTCGCCGTCACCAATATCGCCAGCGACGGCGGCCTGCGCGACCGCGCCGATGCGGACATGCTTCTGCTGGACTGGAACGCCCTCAACGACGACGCGCTGCGCAGCGATCTCGACCCGATCAATCTCCTGTTCTCGCGGGCAACCGCGCGCCATATCCGGGAGGTGATCGTCGCCGGCCACACGATCGTGCGCGACGGACATGTCACCGGGATCGACTTCACAGCCGCGCGGCAGGAGGTTCTGGCGCAGATGCGCGCCCGCATGCCCTCTGGCCAGAATCTGGCTGGGGCCCTCGCCGCGCTCGATGGCGTGATTGCCGCGAGCTTTTGCGGATGCTGCTGACGCACGCCTCGCGGCTCTGCAAGCGCCGGCCCGAACAACGCATTATCTGGACGATTCCGAGTGAAGCCTTTTTTGCACCACTTAAGCAAAAAGATAGCAGCAGATAAGTTCACTCGGATAGGTTTAACTTTGCTCCTGAGGGCGGCCACAGGCAGAAACACCCCACCGGCCGATCGTGTCACTCTTCTCAACAGGAACACACCGATGACCGGACGCCATGCATTTCGTGGATTGCAGACGCTTGCCCTGACACTGATCGTGACGGCCGGATCGTTTGTCGCCGCGCAGGCCGACACCAAGATCAAGATGGTCCTGAACTGGAAGTATGAAGGTCCGCAGGGCATGTTCTTTCTGGCGCAGGATCGCGGCTACTTCAAAGCGGAAGGCCTCGACGTCACCTTCGACCAAGGTAACGGCTCCGGCGCGGCGGTGCCGCAGGTCGCCAACGGCGCCTATGACATGGGGTTCGGCGATATCAATGCGCTGATCGAACTTGCCGCCAGGAAGCCAGACGAAGCGCCGATCGGCGTCTACCAGATGTACAACCGCCCGCCCTTCACGGTGGCGGTGAAAGCGGACAGCCCGATCAAGACCCCGGCCGATTTCGTTGGCCGAAAGCTCGGCGGCGCGGCCAATGACGGCGCGCTGAAGCTATTCCCGGCGCTCTGCGCGGCGACCAAGATCGACTGCACCAAGGTCGAGGTTACCAACATGCAGCCGAACCTGCGCGAACAGATGCTGATGAAGGATCAGGTTGATGGCGTGTTCGGCTACATCACCACCATCCGATTCAGCGCCAGGCTGATCGGCATCGATCCTGAAAAGGAGATTCGCTTCATCAAGTTCGGTGACTACGGCATGGATCTGTATTCCAATGCCATCATTGTCTCTCGCAAGTTTGCCAAGGAAAACCCCGACGCCGTGAAGAGCTTCCTTAAGGCGCTCAACCGCGGGGTCAAGGATGCGATGGCCGATCCGAAGGCCGCCATCGAGGCCGTGCAGAAGCGCGAACCACTGATCAAGCCGGAGATTGAGCGCGCGCGCCTGGAAGCCACGCTGTCCGACGAAATGACTTCGCCGGAAATTTCAAGGATCGGCCATGGCGACATCAGCGACGAACGTATGAGCAAGGCGATCGATATCCTCGTCAGCGCCAAGGAACTGCCGCGCACGCCGAAGGTCGGCGACGTATTCGACCGCCGCTTCATGCCGCCGCTGGCCGATCGCCCAACGGCCATCAAGGCCGCGATGTAACGACGAACCGGCCCCTCAGCATCATCGCCTCTGATCCATCATTGCGAGCGAGGCTAAACAATCCGGTCTTCCTCCGCTCGTGGTTTCTGGATTGCCGCGTCGCTTCGCTCGCAATGACGTGGAGGGGCCAAAGCAAACGACCCAAGAAAGATAACATCATGAAACTCTCCCTCGAAAATCGCGTCGTCATGATCACAGGCCCCGCCAAGGGTATGGGCGCCTCCATCACCCACGCCTTTGCCGAACAAGGCTGCAAGCTGGCGCTGCTGGGCCGCGATACCTCGGCGATCGAGCCGGTTGCCGCCGAGGTGAAAGCCAAGGGCGGCGAGGTGATCGTCATCCCCTGCGATCTCACGAAGTCCGAGCAATGCGAGGCCGCGGCGGAGAAGACCAAGGCGGCGTTCGGCGGGCGCATCGACATTCTTGTCAATGTCGCCGGCGGCTCCGGCCCGATCGGCAAAACGGGGGTGCAGACCACGCCGGAGGAATTCGACGAGATCGTCACGCTCAATATGAACGGTTGCTTCCATTCCATGCGCGCGGCGTTGCCGACCATGATCGATCAGCGCTACGGCAAGATCGTCAACGTTGGCGGCACCTTCGGCATGCGCGGCCGCGCCGGCCGGATGGCCTACTCGGCCTCGAAATGGGGTCTGCGCGGCATCACCAAGAGCTTCGCGCTCGAGGTCGGCCCGCATAACGTCAACGTCAATTGCGTGGCGCCTGGCATGGTCGATGGCCCGCGCTTTCGCGACAAGGTCTGCCGCGACATGGCGCTGAAGCTTGGCATCACCGAACAGGAAGCCGCCGAGCGCCACGCCATGGACTACGCGCTGCGCCGCGTCACCGTCGATGCCGACGTCGCCAATGCCTGTTTGTTTCTGGCCAGCGACGTCTCGCGCCAGATTACCGGCGTCGACCTGCCGGTCGATGGCGGTTGGGCAATGCTGTGAGCGAGGGGGCTAACATGGGCGACAAGGTCGATCTGGTCATCAATGGCGGCACCATCGTATCGCCCGATGCAAGCTACAAAGCCAGCATCGCCATCAAGGACGGCGTGATCCACGCTATTGGCGCGCCGGAGGCGATGCCACCGGCGACGCAGATACTCGACGCCACGGGCCTTCATGTTCTGCCCGGCGCCATCGACGTGCACGTGCATTTCCGCGATCCCGGCTATCCGCAGAAGGAAGACTTTGCCACCGGCACTGCCGCGGCGGCCTTTGGCGGCGTCACCACCGTGTTCGACATGCCCAACACGCTGCCGACCATCAACAATGCGGAAGCACTGGCCGACAAACACAAGATCGCTTCTGCCAAGGCCTATGTCGACTACGGGCTCTATGCGGTGCTGGGCGAAGACAGCATCGAACATGTCGACGCGCTGATCGATGGCGGTGTGATAGGCTTCAAGCTCTATATGGGCAATACTTTCGGCCGCATCCCCTCGCCGACCACCGGCGCGATGCTCGAAGCCTTCGAAGTGGTGGCCCCAACCGGCAAGCGCATTTCGCTGCATGCCGAGACCAATTCCATCATGGAGCGCCGCGAAGCACGGCTGCGTGCCAGCGGACGCATCGAACCGATCGCGCATCTCGCCGCTCGCCCCGCCGTGGTCGCGATCGAAGCCGTCGAGCGGGCGGCGACGCTCGCCGAATGGACCGGTGCGCGCATTCATGTGCTGCACATCTCATCGGCTGCCGAATTGCGTCCGCTGGCCGAAGCCAAAGCGCGGGGCGTCGATATTACCGGCGAGACCTGCCCGCAATATCTGCTGCTGTCGGAGATAGATTACGAAAAATTCGGCGGCGTCGTGCGCGTCAATCCGCCGGTGCGCGAGAAGCCCAACCAGCAGCCGCTGTGGAACGCGCTGATGGATGGCACGATCGACATGATCGCCACCGACCATGCGCCACATGCACCGGACGAGAAGACCCGGCCGGACATCTGGACGGTCGACTGCGGCTTTCCCGGCGTCGAGACCCAGATGCCGCTGATGCTGACCGAGATTAACAAGGGCCGCGCCACCATCAACGACTACGTGCGCTGGAGCGCCGAGAGCCCCGCTAAAATCTGGGGCCTGTATCCACGCAAGGGCACGCTGACGGTGGGGTCAGACGCCGATATCGCCATCGTCGATCTCAAGCGCGAATGGACCGTGGACGACGCCATGATCCAGTCAACAGCAAAAATCTCGCCATGGCATGGCCGGAAGGCCTCGGCATTGCCTGTCCATACTATCGTGCGTGGACGTTTCGTGATGAGGGACCGGATCTTGCAAGAGGATACGCGCGGCACCGGCCAATCGGTGCATGCGATCCAGCAGATGCCGCCGGCGGTGCCGGTGAACACCGACTCGACAACGGCCGCGATCACCTCCGTGCAGAAGGCCTGACCCGATGAACGCACCGCTCGCCCACCCAAAGCCCCGCGCTGCGGACAATGTGATCGAGCTCGAAAAGGTGCGCGTCACCTTCGGCACGGCGAAGAACGCAGTGACCGCGCTGGCCGAGACGTCGCTACGCATAGACAAAGGCGAATTCGTTGCACTGGTCGGCCCATCCGGCTGCGGCAAGTCGACAATCCTAAAACTGGTCGCGGGCACGCTCGATGCGACCCAGGGTAACGTGTTCGTCGCCGGCCGCGAAATCGGTGCGGGCGCGGCGCGGATCGGCATGGCGTTCCAGAACCCCACGCTGCTGCCGTGGCTGAACATACGCGACAACGTAATGTTGCCGCTCAAGATCGTGCCACCGTTCAAGGAAAGCTTCAGCGCAAAGCGCAAGACCGAATATCGCGACCGCGTCGAGGCCTCTCTGACGCAGGTCGGCCTCGGCGGCTTCGGCGACAAGTTTCCCTGGCAGCTATCCGGCGGCATGCAGCAGCGTGCCTCGCTGTGCCGCGCACTGATCCACGATCCCACGCTGCTGCTGCTGGACGAGCCGTTCGGCGCGCTCGATCAGTTCACCCGCGAAGAATTGTGGGAGATCATGCAGAACCTGTGGATCGAGAAGCGTCCGACGGTGCTGCTGGTCACTCACGACCTCAAGGAAGCCGCCTATCTCGCCTCGCGCATCTGCGTGATGCAGGCGCGGCCCGGTCGCATCGTCGATGATAGCGCGGTGCCGTTCGCGCGGCCGCGCACCATCGAAGTGTCGTTCGAACCGGATTTCGTCACGCTGACCCAGCGCCTGCGCCAGCGCATCGTCGCGGCTCGCGCCGTTCAGGAGATCGTGTCATGAGCGAACGCGTCCGCCGCCAGGTCATGTCCACCGCCTGCATCATCGGCTTCTTCGTGTTGTGGGAAGTGCTGTGCCTGATGTTCCATGTCTCGGACATCGTGCTGCCGCGGCCGAGCCAGGTGCTTGCGACGCTGTGGACGCGCTTCCCAGCGATCTGGCCGCATGCGCTGCAGACGCTGTACACAACCATGGTTGGGTTCGGCTTCGGCATCGCGATCGGCATTCTGCTGGGCATGCTGATCGGCTCGTCGAAGCTGGCCTATGACGTCGCCTATCCGATGCTGGTGGGATTCTCGTCAATCCCGAAAGTCGCGGTGGTGCCGATCTTCGTACTGTGGTTCGGCGCGGGCACCGTGCCGGCAATCCTCACCGCGATGATCATGTGCATCTTTCCGATCGTCGTGAACGTCGCCACCGGCCTTGCGGCGACGGAGCCCGAATTGCAGGACGTCATGAAGACGCTGCGCGCGACCAAGCTGGAGATTCTTTGGAATGTCGGCCTGCCGCGGACGATGCCGTATTTCTTCGCCTCGTTGAAAGTAGCCGCAACACTCGCATTCGTAGGCACGGTAATCTCCGAGACGGTCGCGTCGAATCGCGGCATCGGCAACCTGATGATGATTGCCTCGTCCAGCTTCGATGTGCCGCTGGTGTTCGCCGGCCTGTTCATTCTGGCTGCATTGGGCGTCGGTTTGTATATTGTGTTCTCGCTGATCGAGGCGCGCGTCACCGGCTGGGCCGTGCGCAGCGACAGTTTCGCCTCCGGCGGCTGAACACAGGACATTCCATGACGCAGACATTGCTTCCGAGCCCGACGACCGTTCATTGGGGTTATTTCGACGCCACGCTGAAGCCAATCGCTACCATTGAGCCCGGCGAGACGGTCACGATCACCAGCGTGAGCGGTGCCACCGAGCATTTGCCAACCGACGATCGCATGACGATCCGCCCCGAACTGCTCGCCATTGGCGAGGAGGTCAAGCGCGACTTGGGACCGCATATTCTCACCGGGCCCGTCGCCATCCGCGGCGCCATGCCGGGCGACGCGCTGCGTGTCGAGATTCGCGACGTCCAGCTGGCGGACGACTGGGGCTACATGCTGTTCAAGCCTGGCATGGGAACGCTGCCCGACGACTTTGATTCGTTCCGCCGCATCCATATCGGCCTCGACCGTGCCAGCGGCGCAGTGAAGACCCCATGGGGAACGACATTGCAGGCACAACCGTTCTTCGGTGTGATGGGTGTCGCACCGAAGCCGTCGGCGGGGCGCGCCAGTTCAACGATGCCGTCTCACTTCGGCGGTAACATGGACAACAAGGAACTCGGCGCCGGCAGCGTGCTGTATCTGCCGGTCTGGAACGAGGGCGGACTGTTCTCATGCGGCGACGGCCATGCCGTGCAGGGCGACGGCGAAGTCTGCGTCACCGCAGTCGAGACCGGCCTCACCGGCACCTTCAAGATCGACCTCGTCAAGAATGCGCAGCTCGAGGCGCCCTATGCCGAAACCAAAGATCACCTGATCACGATGGCCTTCGATTCTGATCTCGACGAAGCTGCGCGCGTGGCGCTGCGCCGGATGATCGCCATGATCGTGGCGCGCACAACGCTCACGAAGGAGGAGGCGTACTTCCTCTGTAGCCTGTCGGCAGATGTCCGCGTTACCCAGCTCGTCAACCTTGAGAAGGGCATCCACGTAATGATGCCGCATGCGGTACTGAACCAGTCGAAGCGCTAGATCACGCGTTCGACCGGCTCCGGAGTGGTGTTCTCGTCATCAAGCTGCTCGACGAAAGTCGCAGGCACGAGACGTTTGCGGTTGATCGTCAGGTCGAACACGTCGAAACGATTGTAGTAACCGACCACGTCGTGAAACTGCTTTGGCTCGATGCAGCGGCGCAGGTCGAACTCGGCATAGGCGATGCCTTCCTCATCCTGCAGCGTATCGCCGAGTACTTCGCCGGTGGGATCGACGAAGAAGCTGGCGGCGCGTTGCGTGCGATCGATCACATCGACCACGTCGGGATCCCGCGCGATCAGGAAGTCGCGCATTGCCTTGTCCATATAACCGGCGGTGACGATGCCGAAGGCCTTGGCCTCGAACGAATGCGCGCTGGCACGAATGCGATTGGCTGCAACATTGTTGAAATTGCCGCCACTGCTCGGCTTACGCGTCGGCCACATCGGCGGCCAGCTTGAAATGTGAATCTGCTCGGCCTGCGCCATCAGCGCATAGCGGGCCAGCGGATTGGTATTCTCGCCGCAGATGAGATTGCCGACACGGCCCACGGGCGTATCGGCGACACGGAGGCCCGCACCATCGCCTGCAGCCCAGATCAGCTTCTCATAGAAGGTCGGCACCAGCTTGCGGTGATGATTGAGAATGCTGCCATCCGGCCCAATCAGGATATTGCTGTTCCAGATCAGGCCGACGCTGACCGGCGAGCTTTCGCTGATCCCCATCGAAACAGTCACGCCGAGCGCCCGTGCCTCGTTGCGCAGCGCCGTCATTTCCGGACCCGCAATCGAGACCGACTGCTCGGCCATCAACACGAAAAGATCGTGGTTCTCGATCGGCGCCCACAGGGCGGCCCAGACCGGGAATGCCGGGATATAGGTCTCAGGAAAGGCAATCAGCTGCGCGCCCGCGGCAGCAGCCTCGCGAATGATCGAAATCGCCTTCGCCGTGGTGGCCGCGCGATCGAGAAATACCGGCGCAGCGTGGACCGCAGCGACTTTAACCAGTGACGACATCGTCATTCTTCCTCTTGCATCGATGCAGCAACATCTCCGGCCGATCGGAAGGCTCGAAAACGTCACTGAACCATGTTCGGGGGAGAACCTATCCATTCGGGGCCGCGGGACCACAGGGCATTTCTGCAACCCGGGGTGCACGGACCACCATGCTTCGAGGATCGACCGGGTCTGGCTGGGCGCTTCGCTTCACCACGTCTGATTGCGGGAGTTGTCGCCGATGCCGTAGCCATAGCTGGTCGGCGCACTCGCATAGGAATCCATCGACCGCACCGGCAGAGCAACGGAAGGAATAGTCACGCGAGCGGGAGCATGGACATGTCGCTGCACGCGGCGGGCTGCGCTGATATCGGTCGCCAATCGTGGATCTCCGATCCAGCGATAGGCCTTGTCGGATGCCGAGCTCTCCACCATGGAGGTCAACATCACGAAAGCCACGGACGCGGGCACCAGGAGCCACCGCCGGGCCGATTTCATCATCGTCTTGCGCGCAGACATTTGAGCGATCCTTTCATCGTGGTTGAGGTAGCGAGATATCTTCGGATGGAGCGTCGATGCGGACTATTCGTCAAAGGCGAGGACGATCATGCAGGCGTCCGTGGCCCGTTTTCGAATACTCCAGAGCGAGCATCACTGCTGTGTTGCGAGTGCGGACATCATCATGTTGTCGCGGCGCCAGACGTTGGGACTGGCCCCGGTCGCGCGGCGAAACTGGCGACACATGTGGGCCTGATCGGAAAAACCACAATCGATGGCGATCTCGCAAAGCGACTTGCTGCTGGATGTCATCAGCTCCATCGCACGCGTCAGACGGCGGGAGACGATATAGGCATGGGGAGACTGTCCGAACGTGGTCTTGAACGCATTGGAGAAATAACCGCAACTCAGGCGAGCTAGACTCGCGAGATCCGATACTTGGATGGCTTCATCCAGATTTGAGTCAATGTGGCACTTGATCCGCTCCGCCTGCCAGCGTGCGAGGCCGCCCCTCGCGGGGCTGATAGGCGACAGTCGGGAGGGGGCCTCGAGCAGCGATGCGGCCTGCCTGATGCAGCGAAGAGCCGCACCGACATCCGATCCAATCGCCTGCCGTGCATCTAGCAGGAGCTGGGTGACCGTCGTAGAGCTTGCGTCAGACAATACACCGGCAAACGAGTCAGAATTCTGGGACTGTGAATCGAGCAGCATATCGGTCTCCTTTGGGTGGTGAATGCCATCGACATCGCGATGACTTCGACGATCCAAGGATGAGAGATTCCGGCCGCGGTAACCATTCTACGAGGATAAAGATTCAAGAAACAAAGGTAATCCCGCCCTATACCAAGGTTTATCCTGGGCGAGACACCACCTAGTTCGGACGGCTTCACCATTCCCTGCAGGACGCATACCCTGCTTCCTATTTTGCGGCTCAAATGACCAATTCTGATCGGGTGCAACGCCCCTCACAGCTGCCCATGGCCATTGCGACAGCTATCCTCGCCGGAGGCATTTTCGCGTTCGACGCCTTCAGCACATTTGAGATCGCCGTCGCGGCGCTTTATATCGTCGTGCTGCTGATGGCGCTCCGTTTCACCAATGTCACGGGCATCATCCTGATCGCCCTCGGTTGCATCGGCCTGACAATCCTCGGCTATCTGATCGGCCACGCGAACGACCCCAATGAGGGAGCCATGCTGCGCGGCGCCGTCAGCGCGCTCGCCATTGCCATCGCGGCCGTGCTCTGCGTCCAGATCAGGATGTCGGACACAAAGCTCCGGCAGAGCGAAGAGCGCTATCGCAACATCTTTCAGAGCACGAATGTCGCCGTCTGGGAGCAGGACTTTACGGAAGCGGCCAATGCCTGCGCGCCGATCCTGCAACAAGGCATTCCCCGATTGCGCGACTATCTCATCGCCAATGAGGGCTTCCTCAAGCATTGCCTGTTTCTGGTGCGGACCATCGACGCGAATGACGCGGCGAAGCAATTGATCGGCGATCTCAACCAGAGGAACGTTCAGCAGTCCTGGGATGCGGCCCTTGAGCCGGAGACTTTGGCTGCCTTTCGCGAAATCCTGCTCGCATTCCTTGCGGGAGAGAGTTCTTTCACGACTGAAGCGGCCATCCGCGCCGTCAACGGCGAGTTGCGCACCACCATCGTCACGGCAACCTTCCCCACCGATCGATCCCGTTCCGTCCTGATCAATTCGCTTGATGTCACCGCCAAGATAGCCGCCGAGCAAGCGCTCCAGCAGAGCATCGCAGAGCTCACCCGCGTGTCGCGCATCGCGACCTTGGGTGCCCTGACGGCATCGATCGGCCATGAGGTCAACCAGCCACTTGCCGCCGTGGTGACCAATGCAGAGGCGGCCTTGCGCTGGCTGTCGCGGGAACGGCCTGATATCGGCGAAACCACGGCCTGCCTCAAGGAAGTCGTGCAGGAGGGGCGCAGGGCCGGCGACATCATTCACCGGCTGAGGTCGCTCGCCGTGAAGGGCGAGTTGGCGCGCGGCCGGGTCGACGTCAATGCCATCGTCACGCAGGTGCTGGCGATGGTTCAGCGCGATCTGGCACAGCACCAGATTTCAGCAGTCCTCGACCTGACACCCGATCTGCCCACCATCGCCGGCGACGAAGTACAGCTTCAGCAGGTACTGATGAATCTCGTCAATAACGCCGTCCACGCCATGAAGGCGAGTACGACGAAAGAGCTGAAAGTGTGGTCGGCATCGGACGCGGCACGAGGAATTCTCGTCTCAGTGCGCGATTCGGGATCAGGCATCCCGGATGACCATATGCAACGCCTGTTCGCGCCGTTCTTCACGACAAAGGCCGAGGGGATGGGCATCGGCCTCTCGATCTCCCGATCCATCATCGAGTCGCATCACGGGCGCATCTGGGCGGAACGAAACGAGAGTGGTGGAACCACCTTTCATTTCATGATACCGACAGCCACCGCAGAAGGACCCGGCAACCTTGCCTAACGACGCAGAAGCACCTTTGGTCGTCGTCGTGGACGACGAAGCCGCCATCCGCACCGCGGTCGGCAGTCTGCTGCGCTCGGTTGGATATGAAGTCAGCTTCGCCTCCTCGGCGGTCGAGCTTCTTGAGAGCGACATTCTCACCAAGGCCAGTTGCCTCGTCCTCGATATCCGGCTGCCGATCGTCAGCGGCCTCGATTTTCAGAAGCGTCTAGCGGACCTTGGCGGCAATACGCCTATCGTCTTCATGACCGGGCATGCCGATGTGCCTATGACGGTACGCGCCATGAAGGCCGGAGCCGTCGATTTTCTCGCCAAGCCGTTTCGCGATCAGGAAATGCTCGATGCCGTCGCCGGCGCCGTGGAGCGCGATCGTAAGGCGCGGCAGGAGCGCGACGGACTGGCCGATATCAAGGAGCGTTTCGGCACATTGAGTTCACGCGAACGCGAGGTCATGGAACTGGCCACCGCGGGCTTGCTGAACAAGCAGATCGCGGCGAAGCTGAACCTCAGCGAAATTACGGTTAAGATTCATCGCGGCAAGATGATGAAGAAGATGGATGCGAAATCCTTCGCCTCTCTGGTGCGCATGGCCGAGGCCATCGGTATGAAACCAGCTCCCGGTACCTCCCGATAAACCTCAGTATAATTTCGCTGCACCGCGTTATTTGACAGTGTTCCGAGCGAAACGGCTCAACACTGGGGTCGCTGTCAAAGCCGCCGTGTGGAGATTACGTTGAACTCTGAACATGCCATTGCCATCATCGACGATTCCTCGTCGGTTCGCCGCGCGCTTGAAAGCCTGCTGCGATCGCTGGGCTTCGCTGTCCTCAGCTTCGAATCCGCCGAAGCGTTTCTGACGTCGCCGTTGGCCCTCGATACGTCCTGCGTAGTGACCGACGTCGAAATGCCCGGCCTGACCGGCATCGACCTCTATGAAAAAATGCGTTCGGACAAGAACGAGACGCCGGTCATTTTCATCACTGCCAATTCCGAGCAGAAAGTGCGTCAGCGGCTGGGCGACGAACCCTGCGTCCTCAACAAGCCGTTTGAAGTTGACGAACTTGCCGACTGCATCAACCGGGCTATCGCGACGTCGTAGGCGTCCATACACCGGTCTCTCCTAACTGCGCCGATCCCCCATGGATGATGGGCACGCATGCCCTGCACGCCGTCACGCAGCGGTTTTAACCCGCGTGGGTGTCGGATAGTGTGCGCGCACTTGCATGGGGGGAATGACATGAGCTTATCCGGAATATTTGCACGCGTCGTCGCGGTGATCGGTGGCGCGGCGCTGCAGTGGCGCCGCCTGCAGGGTACTCCGCACGCGCCCGCCTGGGGCAGCGCGCCGATGGTGCCGGAAGCAAAGCCGCAAGGTGCCATCCCCACATTGAAGATGCCGACCGCCCAAGGCTGGGCCGCGGGGCAGAAGCCCGTGGTCGCGCCGGGGCTCAAGGTCAACGCCTTTGCGAGCGGCCTGAAACATCCGCGCTGGATCAATGTGCTGCCCAATGGCGACGTCCTCATCGCCGAGGCGACGCAGGTTGCAGGCCCGGTACGCAACATGTTCGGCTATGCGATGCAGGCCACAATGCGACGGGCCGCCGCGCTTGGCACCAGCGCCAACCGCATCACGCTGCTCCGCGACCGGGACGGCGACGGCGTCGCCGAGACGAGTCAGACCTTCATGGAGGGGCTGAACCAGCCGTTCGGCATGGCGCTGCTGGGCGACACATTCTATGTCGGCAATGTCGATGGCGTCGTGGCCTTCCCCTATGTGGCGGGCGCAGACAGCATCACCGCGCCGGGCAAGAAACTCACCAACTTCAAGTCGGGCGGTCACTGGACGCGGAGCATCCTGCCGAGCCCGGATGGCAGCAAGCTCTATATCGGCGTCGGCTCGCTGAGCAATATCGCCGAAGGCGGCATGGAGGTCGAAGAAGGCCGCGCGGCTGTCTATGAGCTCGATATCGCCAGTGGCAAGAGCCGCATCTTCGGCGCCGGCTTGCGCAACCCCGTCGGCCTCGCATGGGAACCGACGACCGGCACGCTGTGGACCGTGGTCAATGAGCGCGACGGCCTCGGCGACGAGACGCCGCCGGATTATCTGACCTCGGTGCGCGATGGCGGCTTTTATGGCTGGCCCTATTGCTACTGGGGCAAGACAGTCGACGACCGCGTGCCGCAGGATCCGGCGCTGGTCGCCACCGCGATCACGCCCGATTACGCACTGGGCGGCCATACCGCATCGCTCGGATTGTGCTGGCTACCCGCGGGCACGCTGCCGGGATTTCCGGACGGCATGGTCATCGGCCAGCACGGCTCGTGGAATCGCAGCACGCTCAGCGGCTACAAGGTCGTCTTCATCCCGTTCGTGAACGGCAAGCCGTCCGGACCGCCGCGGGATATCCTGTCGGGCTTCCTCGCGCCCGACGAGAAAGTGTCCTATGGACGCCCTGTCGGCGTCACCCTCACCCCGGACGGCGCGTTGCTGGTGGCCGACGATGTGGGCGATGTCATCTGGCGTGTGACGGCCGCGGCCTAAGGGCGCGGAATAGTCCGGTGGGCTCGTGGAGCACGCGTTAGTCGCGCGCTCCACGCTCCGACCTACTTCATTGTTGGCATCACGAATTCCGGCCCCTGCGCAATACTGGTTGGCCAGCGGCTGGTGACGGTCTTGAGGCGGGTATAGAAGCGGACGCCTTCGGGTCCGTGCATCGAATGATCGCCGAACAGCGAGGCCTTCCATCCACCGAAAGAATGGAATGCCACCGGCACCGGGATCGGCACGTTGATGCCGACCATTCCGACGCGGATACGATGGGCGAATTCACGCGCGACGTCACCGTTCTGGGTAAAGATGGCGGTGCCGTTACCGTATTCATTGTCATTGATCATGCGCGCGGCAGACGCATAATCCGGCGAACGCACGACGGCGAGCACGGGTCCGAAGATTTCTTCTTTGTAAATCTTCATGTCCGGCGTCACGTGGTCGAACAGTGAGCCGCCAATGAAGTAGCCGCCCTCGTTGGAACGGAATTCCCGGCCATCGACGATCAGCTTGGCGCCCTGCTCGACGCCGGAATCCACATAGCCACGCACCTTGTCGAGATGCTGCTGGGTCACCAGCGGACCCATCTCGGACTCGGCATTGAAGCCCGAGCCGACCTTCAGCGCGCGGATCTTTGGCTCCAGCTTCGCGATCAGGGCTTCTGCGGTCTTTTCACCGACCGGCACGGCAACCGAAATTGCCATGCAACGTTCGCCGGCTGAACCATAGGCCGCGCCCATCAGCGCATCGACCGCCTGGTCGATGTCGGCGTCCGGCATCACCACCATGTGGTTCTTGGCTCCGCCAAGGGCCTGGCAACGCTTGCCGGTGCTGGTCGCGGTCGAATAGATGTAGCGCGCGATCGGCGTCGAGCCCACGAAGCTGATAGCTGCGACATCGGGATGATGCAGCAATGCGTCAACCGCTTCCTTGTCGCCATGCACGACATTGAACACGCCGGCCGGCAGGCCAGCTTCGGCGAGCCATTCGGCAATCAGAAGCGACGCCGACGGATCGCGCTCGGAGGGCTTCAGCACGAAGGTGTTGCCGCAGGCCAGCGCCACCGGGAACATCCACATCGGCACCATGACCGGGAAGTTGAACGGCGTGATGCCCGCGACCACGCCCAGCGCCTGACGGACGCCGTAACTGTCGACACGCGTGCCGACATTCTCGCTGACTTCGCCCTTCAGCAATTGCGGAGCGCCGACGGCGAATTCGACCACTTCGAGGCCGCGCTGGATTTCGCCCTTGGCGTCCGACAGCGTCTTGCCGTGCTCGGAGGTGATGACCGCCGCCAGATCGTCGATGCGATCTTCGCAGATACGCAGGAATTTATTGAGAATGCGGGCGCGGCGCAGTGACGGCGTATCGGCCCAGCTTTCGGCAGCCGCGCTTGCGGCAGCAATCGCGGCGCCGACTTCGGACGTGCTGGCGAGACCCACCTGAGCGGTCTGCTCACCCGTGGCTGGATTGAAAACGGGCGAGGTCCGGCCGCTGCGACCCGCCACCTGTTGCCCGCCGATATAGTGTTTGATTTCCGAAGCCATCGAACTCTCCTTTGATGCCCGACGGTCTTTGCGCCGCTTCCTTGCCCCGAACAACGCGCAGTATTGCGGCTTCGATGTGCAGCAAATAGAGTCCGGCGATGGATTGGGACAAAGTTCGAATTTTCCTGGAAGTCGCCCGTACCGGCCAGATTCTGGGCGCCGCCAAGCGGCTGAAGCTCAACCACGCAACGGTCGCGCGCCAACTCACTGCGCTGGAAAAAGACCTCAAGACAAAGCTCCTGAACCGGCAGACGACCGGGTCATCGCTGACGCCATCAGGGGTTGCTCTTCTTGCAGCGGCAGAGCGCGCGGAATCCGAATTGCTCCGGGTCGGATCGCAGCTTACCTCGGCCGCGGACAAGGTGGCGGGCACGGTGCGGATCGGCGCTCCGGACGGGCTCGGCAATTATTTTCTGGCTGACAGGCTTGGCGGCTTTGCCGCAGCCAATCCGGATCTGATCGTCCAGCTCGTGGCTTTGCCGCGCACATTCTCACTGTCCAAGCGCGAAGCGGATATCGTGGTGACGCTGGAGCGTCCCGACGAAGGGAAATTGATCTGCACCAAGCTCACCGACTACACACTGAGCGTCTACGCGTCGGAGGACTATCTGGCCCGGTCGACACCGATCCGCGAACCCGGCGATCTCGCCGATCACCTGCTGATCACTTACATCTACGATATCATCTACAGCCGTGCGCTGGACTACGCGTCGACCTTCAGCGAATTGATCACGCGGCGTTTCGAATGCGGCAGCGTGGTCGGCCAGCTAGAAGCAGTCCGTGCCGGCCACGGCGTCGGCATCCTGCACGATTATGCGGCGCAGCTTTATCCCGAGCTGAGGCGCATCCTGCCCGCCAGCCGCTTCACGCGAAGCTACTGGCTCGTGTCACATCCCGATACGCATGACACCAGCCGGGTCCGCGAAGTCCGCCGCTATATTGTGGCGAAGGTGCGTGAGGCGCGCAGCCAGTTCGTCGTGCAATAGGCCACAGCCGCTGCGCTCAGCTCGCGGAAACGACTGCACCGAATTTGGTGAAGAACTCGCCGGCCAGTTTCTTGGCGGTAGAATCGATCAGACGCCCGCCGAGCTGCGCCAACTTGCCGCCAATCTGGGAATTGACCTCATAGTGCAGGATCGTTTCGTCGTCACCCGCGGCCTCAAGCCTGATCGCCGCGCCGCCTTTGGCGAAGCCGGCAACGCCACCATTCCCCTCGCCCGTGATCTTGTAGCCATTCGGCGGATCGAGATCGCTCAGCGTGACCTTGCCGCCGAATTTTGCCTTCACGGGTCCGACCTTGATTACGACCGTCGCCGTCATCTCGGTCGGCGAGGTTATATCCAGCACCTCACAGCCCGGAATGCACTGTTTCAGCACATCGGGATCGTTGAGTGCGGCCCAGACCTTGTCGCGCGAGGCCGGGACGGTCTGGCTGTCTTTCATCTGCATGGGGAATTACCTGTCTTGAAGCGTACGCGTTACACCGCGCAATAGCGCTCCTGGATTTCCTTGTCGGCGAGCAATGCCGCCGAGCTGCTTTCGTAGACGACCTCGCCTTGATCCATGATCACCGCGCGATCGGCCAGGCGCAGCGCCCATTCGACGTTCTGCTCGACCAGCAGGAGCGTAACGCCCTGATCGCGCAGTTTGCGAAACAGCACGCCCATTTCCTCGACCAGCACCGGCATGATGCCTTCCGACGGCTCGTCGAGCAGGATCATCTTCGGCTTGGCGATGGTTGCGCGCGCGATCGCCAGCATCTGCTGCTCACCGCCGGACATGGTGACGCCTTCCTGATCGAGACGTTCCTTGAGGCGCGGGAAGCTCTCCGCGATTTCCTCGATGGCGTCCTTCTCGTTGATCTGGCTACGGCTGGCGACAAGACCGAGCTGCAGATTTTCGCGCACAGTGAGCCCCGGAATAATCCGGCGCTCTTCGGGCACATAGGCAAGGCCGAGCCTGAACCGATCATGGGCGGGCATCGACGTCAGGTCGTTGCCGTCGAAGGTCATGCTGCCCGTGGTCTTCGACATCAACCCCATGACCGAACGAATCGTGGTGGTCTTGCCGGCGCCGTTGCGGCCGACCAGTGCCACGACTTCGCCCTGCGCCACGGAGATCGAAACCCCGTGCAGCGTATGGCTGGCGCCGTACCAGGCGTGCAGGTCTTTGGTTTCAAGCATAGCCATCGTTCTGTCCCAGATAGACGCGACGAACCTCGGGGTCCGTCTGAATGTCGTGCGGCGTGCCATCCGCAATCAGCCGGCCGTGATGCAGCACCAAAATCCGGTCGCTGAGGCCGAGGATCATCTTCATCTTGTGTTCGACCAGGAGGATGGTCCGCTCGGCGGCGAGCTTCTCGAGCAGCGCCACCATTTCCTTGGTCTCTTCCGGACCCATGCCTGCGGTCGGCTCGTCCAGCAGCAGCACCTCCGGATTGGAGATCAACGCGATGGCAATCTCCAGCGCGCGCTGCTGGCCATGGGCCAGAAACTTGGCGGTCTCGTCCCTCTTGGCGACCAGACCGACTGATTCGAGCGCGGCATCCGCCTTTGCGTCCAGTTCGGTGAACCTGTTGCGATTGGTCCAGATATTGTAGCGCGAGCGGCTTGCTTGCGCCGCGACGCGGACGTTCTCGTGGACGCTCAGATCCGGAAAGATATTGGTGATCTGATACGAGCGCGCGATGCCGCGATGCACGAATTCATGCTGCTTGGTGCCCTTGAGATCGTCGCCCTTGAAGCGGATCGAGCCGCTGGAGGGCGTCAGCACGCCGGACAGCACATTGAAGAACGTGCTCTTTCCGGCACCGTTCGGGCCGATGATGGACGTGACGCGGCCGGGTCGGAACTCCGTCGTCACGCCCTGCAGCGCGACGAAGCCGCCGAACCTCACTCCGATATCGTTGACGGCGAGAAGCGGCGCGTTCATCGCATGACCTTTGTGAGAAATGTGCCCCAGATGCCCTTGGGCAGAAACAGCACGAACAGCACAAAGATGGTGCCGACGATGATCTGCCAGTGCGACGTCCACAGCGAGAACACGTCCTCCATCACCAGGAACACCAATGCACCGATGAACGGGCCGAAGAAGCTGCTGGCGCCACCAAGCAGCGTCATCATCACGATCATGCCGGAGGACAGGTAGTGCAGCGAATCCAGCGGAACGAAGGCCAGATGCAGTGCCGACATGGTGCCGCCGAGGGCACAGATCGTGCCTGATAGTGTGAATGACAACAGCTTGGTGCGCTCGACATTGTAGCCGCAGGTCCGTGCACGACGCTCGTTCTCGCGGATCGCCTCGATAGCTGCGCCGAACGGCGAGTTGAGAATGCGCGAGACGAGCCACAGCGCCAGTGCCGCGAACACCATCAGCACATAGTATTTGTTGACCGGATCGAGGAAGTTGATGTCGAAGCCGAACAGGTTGATCTTGTTGACGGTGAAACCGCGCAATCCGTTCTCGCCACCTGTCCAGGACGGCGTCTGGAGCGCCACGTAATAGACCAGCTGCGCCAGCGCCAGCGTCACCATCGAGAAGTAGATGCCGCGTGTCCGCGTCGATAATGCGCCCATGACGAAGGCCAGCAGCCCGCCGCCCAGGACGCCCATCAGCACCGCGAGATACCAGGGCACGCCGAACTGGCCGATGGCGATGCCGGTGATGTAAGCGCCGGTGCCGACAAAGGCTGCGTGGCCGAACGACAGCAAGCCAGTATAGCCGAACAGGAGATTGTAGCCGACGGCGACAACGCCATTGATCAGCACGTTGACCGCGAGCGCCTTCGAAGGCAGCAGCCAAGGCAACAGACAAAGCGCGAGGATCGACAGCGGGACGCGATATTTGGTCATCAACGACTTGAAGCCCGCAGGCTTTGGCGCGCTGACGGGAGAAGAAACGGCAAGCGCCGGGGATGTCATGGTCCGCTCCTTCACGCGAGTTTGCCGAACAGGCCCTGCGGCCGGATCAGAAGAACGATGGCCATCAGGGCGAACATCACGATGGTCGCCATTTCCGGTGCGAACAGCGCGGTCATGCTGATCACGACGCCGACCAGAAGACCGGCGATGATCGAGCCGACCAGCGAGCCGAGACCGCCGATGACAGTCACCACAAAGGCTTCAGCCAGCACCAA
Organism: Tardiphaga sp. P9-11; assembly: GCF_008329525.1. Taxonomy (GTDB): domain Bacteria; phylum Pseudomonadota; class Alphaproteobacteria; order Rhizobiales; family Xanthobacteraceae; genus Tardiphaga. Next base: position 174,904 of record NZ_NPKQ01000001.1, read on the forward strand.
TGCACCCATCTCGGGATTGACTGACCGCATCGGACCGGAGAGCACGCCGCCAAGCGAGGCGAGACCGACACCGAGACCGAACACCAGCAGCCAGACCTTGCTGATGTCGACGCCGAGCACCTTCATCATGGTGGGATCGCGCGCGCCGGCGCGCACGATCAAGCCGAACTTGGTCTTCTCCAGGCCGAGCCACAGCAGCACGACAACGAGGAAAACGACGCCGACGACGAAGATGCGGTAGATCGGAAAGAAACCGACGCCGAGATCGACGACGCCGGTCAGCAGTGTGGGAGTCGGGAACGGAATCCCGTCACTGCCGAACACGATCCGCACGCCTTCGACCAGGATGTAACTCAACCCGAAGGTCAACAGCAGCGGATCGTCGATCGAGCGTCCGTAGAGTGGGCGGATCAGGAAATATTCGATCAGCATGCCGAACATGCCGATCATGATGGGAGCCACGAGGAGCCCCCACCAGAAGCTGCCGGTCAATGAGGCGACCCAAAGCCCGGCATAGGCGCCAACCATGAACAATGCGCCATGCGCGAAGTTCACCACGCCCAGCATGCCGAAAATGATCGACAGGCCGAGCGCGGTGATCACGAGGATCGCACCGAGGGCAACTCCTGAGAAGAGCTGCATCAGGATGAGTTCTGTATCCATGGAAGGCGCGTGCTTTCGTTAGGCGGGGAAGCCGAGTTCCGTGCAGCTGCGCAGCACGATCGCGGATGGCGCGTCATTGGCCAGGATGCTGAACAGATCGCTGTCACCCTTCATATCGGCCTTCTTCTTGGATTCGAGCACGAGGACCGACTGCACCGACTGGTGATCGCACTTGCGATAGTACTGAGGCCCCTTCGCGACATCGTATTTCAAGGCTTCCAGCGCCGCGATCACCTTGTCGGTGTCGGTGCCGCCGGCGACCTGCATGGCCTGCAGCAGCGACGAAACACCAGTATAACCGTAAGCGCCGTAGTCGGTCGGGATCGCCCCGCCATTAGCCGCGCGATAGGCGTCGTTGAACGCCTTGGCGCTCGGTAGCTGGCTTTCGAGGCCCCAATAATAGTTCGAACCGCCGACGACGCCCTCGAATACTTCCGGGCTGACCGCCAGCCGCTGGTTATGCAGCAATACCGGCACGACGATCTTGGACTGTTGCTTCAAGCCGAAATCCACGGCCTGCTTGATGGAGTTGGCCTGATCACGGCCAAAGTTGCTGATGCACAACACGTCGGCACGCATCGAACGCAGACGCGGCATGAAAGTCGAATAGTCGGCAGCACCGAACGGATGCATGATTTCGCCGACGGTCTCAGCGCCAATCGCAGCCTGCGCACGCTTGAAGCCACGCAGCATTTCATGGCCATAGGCATAGTCGGCCACGAGGTGGGCGACCTTGGTGCCCTTCTTGAAGGCGTGGCGCGCCACGGCGCCTGCGGTCATCGTGGGGTTCAGCGCTTCATGGAAGGTGTATTTGCTGAAGTCCTTGACTTCATTGATGGTGTCGGACTGACTGATCGAAACATAGAGCACGCCGCGGGCGCGGGTGACTTCATTGACCGCGAGCTGCACCGCGCTGGACAGCGAGCCGACGATCGCATGGACCTTGTCCTTTTCGATCAATTCGAGTGTGCGCGTTGCCGCCTCGCCGCCATTGAGCTTGTCATCGCGCACCAGCAGTTCGACCTTGCGACCGTTGACGCCGCCCTTGTCGTTGAACTGCTTGACCGCGAGTTCGGCGCTCTTGACCTGATCCTTGGCTTCAGCTGCGAAGGGCCCGGTCAACGGCGTCGGAAAGCCGATGCGGATGGTGTCGTCGGCCGCACGTGCGATCCACGGCATGGCGACGACGCTGGCGCCGGTGCCGAGCGCGGCCAGCACGTGACGACGCGAGATGTAATTGCGGGTGGTGCCTCGATTATCCCTAGTCATGATTTCCTCCGTTCGATTTGTTTTTCGGTTCAGATGTGCCCAAGTGCCTTCAATAGACGCGCCGGTGTCATCGGCACCTGCGCGATCGTGCCTCCGAATGGCTTCATCGCATCATTGATCGCATTAAGCGCTGCCGCTGATGCCGCAGCCGTGCCCGCCTCGCCGACGCCCTTGGCGCCGAGCTGAGTATCCAGCGTCAGCGTCTCGACATGGCCGATCTCGATATCCGGCATTTCAACCGCCATCGGCACCAGATAATCGGCAAGCGAACCGTTGGTGAGCTGGCCGTTGTCGCCGTAGACGCATTCCTCGAAAAACGCCGCACCGAGCCCCTGCACGACGCCGCCGCGGATCTGCTCATCGACCAGCAATGGATTGATGACGCGGCCGCAGTCCTCGACCACCCACAGCTTGAGGATCTTGACCAGTCCGGTCTCGACATCGAGTTCGAGATGGCAGGCCTGAATGCCGTTAGTGAAGGCGAAGGGATAACCTTGCGGCGCATAGTGATGCGCCACCGACAGTTGCGCCTGGGTGCCCGGCGGCAGCGTGTCCGACCGGAAATAGGCGATCCGTGCGATCTCTGAGAGCTCAATGCGCTGCTGGCCGGTCCCCGCTTCGACAATCCAGCCGCTCTGCACATCGAGTCTGTCCGGTTCGTCCTGGAGGATCGCCGCGGCCACGGCGAGCACATTGGCTTTCAGCTTCTTCGCCGCCTGCAACGCCGTCTCGCCGCCGATACCGGCGCCGCGGCAGGCATAGGTGGCACCGCCATAGGGCGTGGTGTCCGTGTCACCCGTCATGACCTTGATGCGATCGCGATCGACGCCGAGATGTTCGGCAACGATCTGCCCGATGATGGTTTCGGTGCCCTGCCCGAGTTCGGTCACCGAGATCGAGCAATGCACGTCGCCGGCCGGCGTGATCTTCACGATGGCGCCGTCCTGCGAGGAAATCCGCGCGCCGCCGACGCCGTAGAAGGCCGGTCCGGGATTAGTGATCTCCACGAAGGTGGCGATGCCGATGCCGCGATGGATCCCCTTGGTCCGCAACTCGGCCTGTTCGGCGCGCAGCCCGTCGTAATTCATCATCGCCTTGACCTTGGCGAGGCAGGCATGGTGCGACAGCGCTTCGAATTGGTAGCCGGTCGGTGACGTGCAGGGATAGGCATCGTCCGCAATCATATTGCGGCTGCGGATATCGAACACGTCATGCGCCGTCTTCTCGGCAATCATGTCCACCAGCCGCTCGGTGACCGTGCAGGCAACGGGATGTCCAACGGCCCGATACTGGCTCATCTGAACCTTGTTCTGGAACACCACCTGCAGATCGGCGCGATAGTTCCTGAATGTGTAAGGTGCGCCCATCAGGCGGTAGACCTGATTGCCTTCGACGACGCTGGTGCGCGGATAGGCCGAGAACGCGCCGATGCCTGTGACGTCTTCCACGTCCATCGCCAGGATATTGCCATCCGTATCCGCCGCCATGCGGGCGCGGACACGGTGATCTCTGGCGTGAATATCAGACACGAAAGATTCGATACGGTCGGCGACATATTTGACCGGGCGGCCCAGCATCATGCTGAGGCCGACCACCGCCATGTCCTCATGATACATATGCAGCTTCATGCCGAACGAGCCGCCGATATCCGGTGCGATCACACGCACGCTGGATTCGGGAATGCCGTAATGGCGGGCATAGATGTCCTGGAACTGATACGGCGTCTGCGTGGCGTGATGCACCGTCAGCTTCGCTTCGCTGACGTCATAGTCCGCGATGATCGCGCGCGGCTCCATGGTCACCGCGGTATGACGGCCGAAATGGAACTCCTCTTCCACCACATGGGCTGCATTCGCGAAGATGTCCTCGACGCCGCCGGTATCGATCTTGCCGTGGAAGCAAAGATTGCTGCCAAGTTCAGGCGAAATCACCGGCGCGCTCGGATCGCGCGCCGCGTCGATATCGACGACGGCCGGCAGTTCATCGAATTCGATATAGACCGCCTCCGCGGCATCTTCAGCCAGCGCACGCGTATCGGCCACGACAGCCACCACCGCTTGCCCCGACCAGACGACCTTGTCGATCGGCAACGGCAATTGCGGTGGCGATTTCATACCCTTGAAATGATCCATGGTACCGACCCATGGCGTGCAGAGCTTCGCAAGATCCTCGCCAGTCGCGATCAGCCGCACACCGGGCATCTTGCGCGCCGCCTGTGCGTCGATCGAGACGATGCGGGCGTGCGCGTAAGGACTACGCACATAAGCGACATGAAGCATACGCGGCAACGTAATGTCAGTGACATATCGACCGCGGCCGGCCAGCAATCGTTTGGCATTCGGCCGCGGGACCGAACGGCCGATATAGGAATTCGGACGATCCAGTGGGGTCAACACGCCCATGCGCCGACCTCCTCGGACGCCTGAGCAATCACACCGGCATCGCGGTCGCGCGCGACCTTCGCGATCGCATCAACAATCGCTTCATAGCCGGTGCAGCGACAGTAATTGCCGGACAGCGCATCGCGAATTTCTTCGCGCGTCGGCACCCCCGGCTGCGACAGCAACGCATGGGCCGTCATCAACATCCCGGGGGTACAAAAGCCGCACTGCAATGCGTTGCGCTGATGAAACGCCTCCTGAAGATCGGCAATCGCAGTGCGCTCGCTGAGACCCTCGACGGTCTCGATGGCCGCTCCGCTCGCCTGCACCGCGTATGTCAGACAAGAATGTACGACGCGGCCATCCAGAATAACCAGACAGGCGCCGCAAACGCCCATCTCGCATCCAGTATGGGTGCCGGTCAGCTCCAGCGTCTGGCGCAGGAAATCCGCCAGCGTGATGCGCGGCGCGATGCTGTGCGACACCTCGGTGCCGTTCACCGTCATGGTGACATTGACGAGATCGCTCATACGTCCTGCCTCGCGATCTCGCCCAGCAGTCGGCCGAGAAGAACGCGCGCAAGATGGCGCTTCATGGCAGGCGGCGTGTGCTCGTCTTCAGGCGGATTGAGATCATCGCCGACGATGGCCTGTGCAGCAGCGATCGCAACCTGATCCAGCTTCTTGCCGATCAGAGCTTCTTCCGCCTGCCGCGCACGCAGCGGCGTGCTGCCGACGGAAAAGAATGCGATACAGACATGCTCGACCACGTCGCCGGAAAACTCGGCAAGAATGCCGCAACCGACCAGCGCAAAATCGCCGCGCCGGCGCGCGAGTTCATGAAACGCCCAGCGATGGCCGGAACGAACCACCGGCACATGAATTGCGACGAGAAGCTCGCCGGGTTCGATCGCGGTCTGAAACAGATCCACAAAGAAATCATCGGCCGGCACACGGCGTATGCCGTCGCGGCCGGCAATTTCCAATTCGGCGCCGAGCGCCAGCGTCATGGCGGGAAATTCGGACGCGGGATCGGCATGCGAGATGCTGCCGCCGAGCGTGCCTTTGTTGCGAATCGCCGGATGCGCCACATGCGGCGCGGCCTCGCTGTAAAGCGGCGCGTGCAGACGGATCAGCGGATCGCTGAGTACTTCGAAATGTCGGGTCAGCGCCCCGATACGCAGCCAGTCGCCCTGCAACTCGATGCCGCGAAGTGCCGGAATATGCGCGATATCAATCAGCAGCTCCGGTGCCTGCAATCGCAAGGCAAGCGTCGGTACGAGGCTCTGGCCGCCCGCGATGTAGCTCGCGTCGTCCTGCGCGTCCTCGAACGCCTTCAGCGCCTCCACCACGGTGGAAGCCCTCACATAGTTGAACGCCCTCGCCTTCAACGTCTTCTCCCTAAACGTCTCGCGGACGCCCAAGTTGTGACCATTTGGTCGGAAATCTAGACCATGCCGAATTCCTTTGGTCAACTTAAAATGACCATTTGGTCTCTTTTTCGAATTCAGCTATTCAGGAACTTCCGCAACGCGAAGCAAAAATGGCAAAAAAGCCCGTCAAATCAGCCGAGAAACCACCGCGCCGCAACATGCGCGCAGCGGAGCGCGAGCGTTTCATCGTCGATGAGGCCGTGAAGTTTTTCGCCGAACACGGCTTCGGCGGGCAGACGCGTGAACTCGCAAAGCGCATGGGCATCACCCATTCGGCGATCTACCGGCACTTCCCGAGCAAGGAAGCGCTGATCGAACGCGTCTATGAAGAGATCTATCTCAGCCGCTGGTCACCATCGTGGGGCGGGCTGATCCAGGACCGTACGTTGTCACTGCAAGCGCGGCTGTCGCGCTTCTATCTCGAATATGTCGAGCAGGTCTTCGAATACAATTGGGTGCGAATCTTCGTGTTCTCGGGGATGAAGTCGTTCGACATCACCAAGCGTTATCTTCAGATCGTCCGCGATCAGATCATCGAACCGGCCTGCCGTGAACTCCGCCACGATCTGAAGCTGCCCTCAAGCGATCAAGTACCACTGTCCGAGCGCGAGATCGAATTGTTCTGGGGCTTGCACGGCCGCATCTTCTACATGGCCATCCGGCGCTTCGTTTACGACACACCAACACCCGAGCCGCTCGATGACATCGTGAAAGACGCGGTCAGGATGTTTCTTGATGGCTCAAAACAATTGATGCCCGAGCTTGTGCAATCAGCATCACGTCGTTTGTAGCCTCGCACGGTTACTCCCTCTTGCGATCAGTTTCCTAATTGATCCGAAAGCTTGCTATCTGTTGTTGATCCACCTGTATGACCGCTTGGTCGGCCAGCACAGCTACACCAACAGCTTGATCAAGCTGCTCGAGTACAGGAAGCCGAACTACATTTCATCGAGCGCCGTCTTCTCGACGACACTAATGCACGCACTCACGTAGCTTCTTCAGCGCGTTGGGATTGTTGAGAAGCGCCATCATAAGCAGTTGAGTTTGTCGTCCGCGACCACAATGCTGAAAGCAATCTCACATTTTCCGCACGACAGGCTCCTGATTATACCGACGAGGGCGACAAACTCCCGCCTCAAACGTAAACAAACGTTAATCCATGGGCGCTTCGATCAAAGCTGACGCAGAACTGTAGTTGCATAGGACCGCTCATGAGCTGCACCAGCGTGGTGATCGCAGACCGCCATCCTGTAGTTCTGCAAGGTTTGACGAGCGTGCTTGAAGCGCAAAGCGGCTTCAAGGTTGTCGCATGCTGCAGTACGGGCACGAGCTGTATCGAAGCGATTCGAAACTTAGCGCCGGACATCGCCGTTATCGACATCGCAATGCCAGGCCTGACCGGGCTGGAAATCATTGCCATCGCTAACTCCGAAGGACTTTCCACGCGTGTCGTCTTTTTCACCGCCGTTGTTGAAGATCCCCAACTGGTTTTAGCGACCGCAGCTGGTGTCTACGGCGTCATCCAGAAGGACGTGGCCCTCGAAACCTTGGTGCGTTCGTTGCGGGAGGTCGCGACTGGCCAAAGGCTGTTGCCACTACCCTCAGTCGATCACGTTATACCCGAACAAAAGAATAGCGCGATCACAGAGAGTGTACTGACGGTGCTGACAGAGCGCGAGCGTCAGATCATGCATCTGGTCTCCGAGGGATTGTCGAACAAGGAGATTGGGCGCCGGCTGAATATTGCTGATGGCACCATCAAGCAGCATCTCCATCACATCTATCAGAAACTTGAAATCAATAACCGGACAGTGCTTGCGGCCCTTGCCATATTGCACAACGCACGTGGCGGCTTCCTTGAGGATCAGGCTCTGCCGGTTCATTGTAATTGAGCGTGAACAGTCCCGCGCTCGCCCGGGCGCCACTTCCAGTGTTGGATTGATCACGGTGAAAGCATGTCGTTCGCTCAATGTGCTTTTATCCGGTACGCTGCCAGATCCTACATGACGGCCACGCTTGACCGTTCGCCAGATCGTCTGTCCTGATCGCCGATCATCAATTTTCGAAATTGCGGTGGCACTATCAATCGAGGAAGCGGACATTCCTGCTCTTGAGGAAGGTCGAATGGTCAGGCCCTTCGCCATCGGGGGCTAACCGCCAACCGAACGGTAAGCGAGGTTCAGGGTAACCTCGTCACGCGTCGCTCATCCATTCGGCGAGTTTCAGCGCACACAGGTGTTTGCTTCGTTCGACTTACGTGTGCCCACACCAAAATGCTTTTCCCGCATGCCCACGGCCTCGAGAAGGTCGTTCGGAACGCGCTTCCGGAACCGACAATAGCTGCAATCGGGATGCTTCTAGGGGCGCGTCATTGCTAAGGTCAATGTGTCCACCCGCGCGCACCAATCGGACGAAAAAATCTCTAAAAATCAGCGGCTTGATGGTTTCGTTGGCTCCTTGCGGACTTGGCGGAGAGGGGGGGATTCGAACCCCCGATGGGCTTGCACCCATGCCGCATTTCGAGTGCGGTACAATCAACCACTCTGCCACCTCTCCAAGGCGCCAAGGCCCGCGGTCGCCCGCAGGTGGTTGGCGGTGTTCTAGGCGAGGATGACTCGGCAGACAAGCCGGCGAACGGGAATTTCCGCGATCTTTGTCATGCCCGGTCAAGTCGCCGATGGCAGAGGCTTTGCGCACGCCGGGTAGCCAGAACGCCAGCAGAGCCCCTCGCGAAACGCCTTCTTCCCGGCGCTGGGCATAAGCCATCGGTTTCATTAGGGTTTTGGGAGATCATCAGCCTGCGGAAGCCCCCTCGACCCGCTCCGGCACCTCCTCGTTCGTTGCGCTCAAGCTGTGATCGCCATAGGGCACGATGGCTTCCCCCTCGAGCGAGTTCACAACGATGCTTGTCCTGCCTGCACCTACGCGGCGCCACTGGCCCTGCGGGTCCCTTTGCTGATGCAACACCGGCCGATGACCTGCGCGTAAAGCGCGAGGAGCTGAAGGACCAAAGATTCTGCATCCGGGCGGCTGCGGCGGCCGGGCAAGCGTCAAGCTCAATCCTTGCCCTTCTTCGCCTTCTTGTCGTCCTTCTCTCTCTTGCGGTTGGTGAAGCGAGCATTGCCCAGCCCCGTTCCGATCGTCAACACGCCCCAGCGTTCGAAGTCTTGCATGAAGGGCACTTCGCTCAGACCTTGTACAACGCCGTCATTATGCATCAACACTGCAGTGTCGTGATCGCCGATCTGCGGAATGCCTTCGATCAGCAAGGCCGGCAGATTGAACTTGCTGCTTTCCCAATTGCCCGGAAGATTCTGCGCTCCCTTCTCGATGGTGCCGTCTTCTTTGATCACGCCGGGGCACGAAATGCCGATGAACGGCGCCAGCTTGAAGCCTTCTTTCTCGGCGGCGCTGATCAGATCTTTCAACATCTTCACCAGACGTTTCACCGCGCCTTCGCGCGTCGGCTCGTCATCGGCATGTTTCCAGAGATCGGATTTCCACACCGCGGCCTTGGAGAGATTCTTGGATTTCTTCCATGCGGTTTCGACCACGCCACAACGGATGTTGGAGCCGCCGATGTCGACCGCGAGAATGCTGTCGTAACCTTCGAAAATCCACGACGGCGCCAGATGCAGGCAGCCGATCAGACCGGCTTCATCGGGATGAAAACGGATCGGCACCAGATCGACCTTGAGGCCTTCGGCTTTAAGCATGATGTCGGCACGTGCAATCGCGAGCTCGCCTACGCGACTTTGCCGGAAACCGCCGCCAACCACGATACATTCGGTATCAGCCCAGGATTTTGTCTTGAAGAAACGCCGGACCACGTAAGCCAATTCCTGGGCGAACTCCTCGATCGCGCCATGCACCAGCGCTGCTGCCGGCGAATCGTCGCCGCGCAGAATCTCATCGAGGCTAGATTTGCTGATCTCGTTGGCGGCTTTCTCGCCGAGCGGATCCTCGCCGTTTTTCTTCAGCGGCTTGCGCAGATCGTCCAGAATTTTTTGAAATGCGCCCTTGCTCGCCCGGTCGCCGAGAAAGCCGTCATCGTCCTTCAACTCGATGTTGAAAGTATCCACGTCAACGGATGGCAGCCGTTTGGCACCATGATTGCCGATGCCCACGGTCGTCATTGCTTCTTCGGCCATATTGCCCCTGCCAAACTAGAATCACACGATAATGCCCGGGGAGCCGGTTTGTTTCATCACCGCGCCAAGACGTCCGTTGACGCTCCCTTGCGCTGATCCTGCGCGCCAATTTCGACGATGCCGGTAGGATATCTTTAACTAACTAACCCCAGCAGCGCCCAAGTCACGACCTTTCCGCGATCGGTCTAACGATAAATTTATCAGCGCAGGTAATTGTCTCCGCATTCATACAGGTGCTTTTGATGCTTTTGATGCTGAAGTCATTTCTCGGGCTAGCTGATCGTTTTCGTCGCGACCGGCGCGGCAATGTCGCGATCATATTCGCGATCACATGCATACCCCTTATTTCCATGGTTGGCGCCGCGATTGACTATACGCGCGCACTACAGATCAGATCTCAACTGCAAGCCGCTATTGATACTGCCAGCGTCGGCTCCATCGTGCAGAAGTCTGCTGCATTTATTACCGCAGGTTCGATGGCAGCAGACGGCCCCGTCCCCGGCGGCGACGTCGATGCAATCAATATTTTCAAGGGCAACACATCAGGCAGGACCGGTTTCACGCTGACCAGCACGACAGCGACCGTCAATCGCGCCAACGGCGTCGTGACGGCCTCGATGCAATTCTCGGCGGATGTGCCGACCAGTCTCACATCCGTCATGGGCTTTTCCAAGATGACCGTCACCGGCAGTTCTGTCGCGACAGCGACGATGCCTAACTATATCGATTTCTATCTGCTGCTCGACAATTCGCCATCCATGGGCGTCGGCGCAACACCGGCCGACGTGGCTATGATGGTCAAAAACACGTCAGACAGCTGCGCCTTTGCGTGCCATGACCTCAACAACACCAACAACTACTACAATCTCGCCAAGACACTTGGCGTGACCACTCGCATCGACGTGCTGCGTACGGCCACCCAAAAATTGATGGATACCGCGGCCAGTACGCAGACCTATTCCAATCAATTCCGCATGGCAATCTACGACTTCGGCGCTGCCGCCTCGACGTCCGGTTTGAGAGCCCTGTTCTCATTGTCGTCCAGCCTCTCGAGTGCGAAGACGGCGGCCGGAAATATCGACTTGATGACGGTGAACGGCCAGAACGACAACAACGATCAGGACACAGGCTACAGCGCCATATTCCCGGCGATCAACACAGCCATCAGCGCGCCCGGAGCCGGTACAGCCGGTGCACCGCTCAAATATCTCTTCTTCGTATCCGACGGCGTGGCCGACGAATACAATCCAAGCAACTGCCTGAAGCCGACGACGGGTGGACGATGCCAGTCGCCGATCAATCCGGCGCTTTGCACCACGTTGAAGAATCGCGGCATCAAGATTGCCGTGCTCTACACGACCTACCTCGCACTTCCGACCAATGCCTGGTACAATAGCTGGATCGCGCCATTCAACGCTGGTCCTTACGGACCTTCACCCAACAGCCAGATCGCCAGCAACATGCAGAGCTGTGCTTCGCCAGGCTTCTATTTTGAGGTCAGCCCGACCCAGGGCATCTCGGAAGCGATGACCGCACTGTTTCAACGTGCCGTCGCCGATGCGCGCGTGAGTCGCTAACCGGGCAACGCGATCCATCTTTAAGATCATGCCCTACTGCACCGGAGCGAATTTTCATTCGCTCGCGCTTTCCTTCAGGCTTTCCAGCAGCAATTGTGCCGGCCGACTTAGGCCCTTGTCGCGCACGGCGACGACGAATTGCCGCCTCGCCCAGTCATTGCTGAGCGGGATGACTTTCAGCCCAAGCGTCTGCTGGATGGTGGAGGCTTCTTCCTGAGGGATGATGGCGACGGCGAGTTGTGCGGCGACGATGCGATAGGCAGCGTCAACGGTGGAGACCTGAATGCGGTAGCGCATCTGCTTGCCGGCCGCCGCTGCGACGCTGCGCTGCATCGTCTGCATGATGCTGCGCGCAACGATATCGACGTGTTCAAAGTCGATCGTATCCTCGAACGACACAGACCCGCGTTCGGCCAGCGGATGATCGGGATGAACCACCACGGCGAGATGATCGCGGTGATATGGAAACGTCCTGAGGCCACGCAGATCGACGGCATCCCAGCAGACGCCGATATCGGCACGCCCTTCCTCGACGCCGCGCACAACTTCCCAGATCTCGCGCTCCTCAAGACTGACGCGCACGTCGCGATAGCGCTTGGCGAACAGGCTGATATCTTCCGGCAACACTTGGGCCACCGCCGATTTCGAGGCGAACACACGTACGTGTCCTTGCACGCCGTCGGCGAAGGCACCGAGTTCAGCCTGCATCCGGTCGAGCAATTGCAGCGACTCGCGCGCGTAACGACACAGCGCGTCACCGGCCGCCGTCACCGTAACGCCGCGGCGACCGCGTACGAGCAACTGTACGCCGGCCTCCTGCTCCATCTGGCTGATGCGCTTGCTCACCGCCGAGGGCACGATGGCCTCGCGCTTGGCGGCATTGGCGATATTGCGCTCTTCGCAGACAGCAATGAACCGACGAAGCGACACGGGATCGAAGCTGCGCATGGGGTCTCCGGATGGCTCCAGCCATCTTATATGGGAACCTCAAAGATGAATATTGACCATTTCAGAGATGGCTTATTTTGGCATATGCCATCTCAAACTGGTCGCAAGTCGGCCTCAAGTATCTGAAGACCGCCTCAGGAAAGTCACAGGATCCATGCGCATCGTCGACATCCGGGAGCGCACCGCTCCGATCGCCTCCCCCATCGCTAACGCCTTCATCGACTTCAGCAAAATGACCCTCAGCCTGGTCGCCGTGGTCACCGACGTGATCCGCGACGGCAAGCCGGTGATTGGCTACGGCTTCAACTCCAACGGCCGCTACGGCCAGGGCGGGTTGATCCGCGAGCGCTTCGCGCCGCGTATTCTCGAAGCCAAGCCCGACAGCTTGATCGACGCCTCGGGCAACAATATCGACCCGCACAAGGTGTGGGCCACCATGTTCACCAACGAGAAGCCGGGCGGCCATGGCGAGCGCTCGGTCGCCATTGGCACCATCGACATGGCGGTGTGGGACGCGGTCGCCAAGATCGCCGGCAAGCCACTGTTCCGTTTGCTTGCCGAGCGTTATGGCACCACCGCGGATCCGAAGGTCTTCGTTTATGCCGCCGGCGGCTATTACTATCCCGGCAAGGGCCTCGAAGGCCTCGCCTCGGAAATGAAGGGCTATCTCGATCGCGGTTACAATGTCGTGAAGATGAAGATCGGCGGCGCGCCGCTCGCCGACGACTGCAAGCGCATCGAATATGTGCTGAAACTGCTTCCGGCAGGGGCCAAACTCGCTGTCGACGCCAATGGCCGCTTCGATCTCGACACTGCCGTGGCGTATGCCAAGGCACTGCGCGAATACGACCTGTTCTGGTACGAGGAAGCCGGCGATCCACTCGATTACGACTTGCAGGCCAAGCTCGCCGAGCATTACCCCGGCCCGATGGCCACCGGCGAGAACCTGTTCTCGATGCAGGACGCGCGCAACCTGATCCGTTACGGCGGCATGCGTTCGGGCCGCGACTGGCTGCAATTCGACTGCGCGCTCTCTTACGGTCTCGTCGAATATCTTCGCACTCTGGAAATGCTGAAGAGCTACGGCTGGTCATGGCGCCGCTGCATCCCCCATGGCGGTCACCAGATGTCGCTCAATATCGCGGCAGGTCTGGGCCTCGGCGGCAACGAGTCTTATCCGGACCTGTTTCAGCCTTATGGCGGGTTTCCGGACGGGGTGAAGGTCGAGAACGGTCATATCGTGATGCCGGAACTCCCGGGCATCGGCTTCGAGGGCAAGTCCGACTTGATCAAGGAAATGCGCAGCTTGGCGTCCTAAAGACAGCTAGTCGGCGCTAAGCTCCTGATCGGTAAATAGAACTCCGCCAGGGCCGGGCCTGACCCGGCCATCCATCTTCCTTCGTCACGCGCCGCAAAGGTGAATCCCGGGGTAAAGCCCTGGGACGACAGCGGAGGGCGAGGATGTCGCCAAGACCCTGTTTTTGGCCCGTTTTCCTTGACTCCCCTCTTTCACCCTCTATAAAGCACCCTTCGGCGCAAGCTTTGTCTCGCGCCGATTGTTTTTGCGTGGGGTCGCAACGTCGACCGAAAAGCGCGAAAGCAGCGACTTCAATAGAAGTCGCAGCAAACCCTTATCGACTGAACAAGAAGCCGTCCCGGATCTGATCCGAGGATGGGATCGAACACGAAGGAATATAACGATGTTCGCAGTCATCAAAACCGGCGGCCGGCAATACCGCGTCGTTCCGGATGATGTGCTCGAGATTGGCAAGATCGCCGGCGATGTCGGAACGATCGTGCAGCTTGGTGAAGTTCTCGTACTGGGCGGTGATACGCCTGTGCTCGGCCTGCCTTTGGTGGCTGGTGCGTCGGTTGCGGCCGAAGTGCTCGATCACAAGCGCGGCCCCAAGGTCATCTCTTTCAAGAAGCGCCGCCGCAAGAATTCGAAGCGCAAGCGTGGCTACCGTGACGAGCTCACGCTGATCCGCATCACCGAGATCCTGGCCGACGGCAAGGCGCCGACGATCGGACCTCGCCCGAAGCGTGAGAAGCCGGTCGTGGCCGTTCCAGTTGATGGCGACGAAGCTCCTGCCAAGAAGGCACCGGCGAAGAAGGCCGCTGCTCCGAAGGCAGCCGCCGCCAAGCCTGCTGCAGCCAAGAAGCCGGCAGCGAAGAAAAAGCCCGCCGCGGAATAAGCCGCTGCGAAAAGTTGAGAATCTGTGAGACAATTCCTTCAAGGAATTGATCTAGAACTTATCGAGATTGGAGACGGGCTATGGCTCATAAAAAAGCAGGCGGTTCATCGCGCAACGGTCGCGATTCAGCTGGCAAGCGCCTCGGCGTGAAGGCGTTCGGCGGCGAACGCGTGATCCCCGGTAACATCATTGCGCGTCAGCGCGGCACCACCTGGCACCCCGGCCTTAATGTTGGCATGGGCACAGACCATACCCTGTTCGCCAAGGTCGAAGGCCACGTGGAGTTTCGCGCCAAATCGAACGGCCGCACTTTCGTATCGGTACTCCCGATTACTGAAGCCGCGGCCGAATAAACGGTGGACACATTGGAGTCCGCCGGGTCCTGTTGAACCGGCGGAGCGCCAGAATTGGGCTCCAGGGGAGGCGGGAAACCGGCCTCCCCTTCTCGTTTGGTGCGTCGCTTCGGGGCGCACACAGGAGCCCGAGATGTTGCAGGATATTCCGACGCCGATATTGAGAGAAACCAGAGGCTGCGTCCTCGAGACCGAACGGCTGGCCTTGCGCAAGCCGACACTCGCGGACGTAAAAGCCATCGCGCTTCTCGCCAATGATCGCCGCATCGCCGAGATGACGCGTCGCCTGCCCTTCCCGTATCAGCAGGATCACGCCATCGACTTCGTCAATTCATTGAGCGGAACGGCAAGCGAAAGCGTGTTCCTGATCGAACTCGATCGTCGCCCGATCGGCATGGTTGGGATCGACTGGCGCGAAGTCGAATCACCGGAGCTCGGCTACTGGCTTGGCGTCGACCACTGGGGCCAGGGTTTTGCCACCGAAGCTGCGCGCGCCGCGATTGATTACGCCTTTGACGAATTCGACATCGAGCACCTGATCTCGGGTGCGCGCGTGGCCAATCCGTCGTCGCGCAACATCCTGGAGAAGTGCGGCTTTCAGTGGAGCGGTGTTCAACTGCACCGCTTCGAAGCCATCGGCTCATCGACGCCGGTGGATTGCTTCAAGCTGACGCGCGGCGTGTGGTCGTCGCTGAAGAACTGGGGAACGTCGACGCGGAGATAGTGTCTTCCCCTCTCCCCCGGAGCAGCGAAGCTGCGACAGGTGGGAGAGGGAAGAAGCGTCACACTGCCGGCGGCACTTCGTCGGCGATCTTTCCGAGCTGCTGCTCGCGCAGGAAGATATAGAGCCCCGCCGCGATAATGACCGCGGCGCCGATCAGCGTCGCCCATGACGGCAATTCGCCGAACACGAGATAGCCGAAGATCACCGCCCAGATGATCATCGAATACTGATACGGCACCACGGTGCTGGCCGGCGCCAGCTTCAGCGAGCGATTGACGCAGAGCAGCGCGCAGACCGAGACGATGCCCGCCAAAAAAAACAGGCTGAGATCGCGCAGATCGGGCGTCACCCAACCGAATGTCGTGAGTACCGCGCCAAACGTGAAAGTGCCGATGAACTGCGTCGTCGCCAGCACCACGTCGGGTGCGGACCGCAGCGAGCGGGTGATCAGCATCAGCGCGGCAAAGGACAGGCTGCCGCCAAGCGCGATCAGCGCCGGCCATGTCACGGTCTGCGCCGAGGGCTGCAGCGCGATCAGCACGCCACAAAAGCCGACAAAGATCGCGCTCCAGCGCCGCCAGCCGACGGATTCGCGCAGAAAGATCGCGGAGCCCGCGGTAACGAAAATCGGACAGGCGAGATAATAGGTGATGACATCCGCCAGCGGCAGATAGGCCGCCGCCCAGAAGAACGCCGCGACTTCCAGCGTCGACAAGACCACGCGAATGAGCTGCAGGCCCGGCCGGTCGAGCCGCAGGAAATCCCCGCGATGACGCCAGAT
Source organism: Tardiphaga sp. P9-11 (assembly GCF_008329525.1). Classification (GTDB taxonomy): domain Bacteria; phylum Pseudomonadota; class Alphaproteobacteria; order Rhizobiales; family Xanthobacteraceae; genus Tardiphaga. Next base: position 191,378 of record NZ_NPKQ01000001.1, read on the forward strand.
CGACGGCGCCAGCAGCGCCAGCGCCGCGCAGGCGCGCAGCAGCATCAATTGCCCGACCGAATAGGTGCCGACCAAGAACTTACCGATCGCATCGCCGCAGGAGAACATGCAGATGCCGATGAGCATCAGGCCGATACCGGCCAGCCGGGCGGCACGATTGTCGGCCGCGGTCGAAATGGTCGCAAACATGCCTATATGAGCCTTTAGGTAAGCTTCTGGGCGCGGGCTTGGTTAACAGCACTATGCGTCTTTAGGACGCCATCACATACGCAGCAAGGCCGGAAAATAAGGGCTTTTCGCGATGTGCCGGCCATGAAGTGGTTGCCGCGACCACCCCCCTGCGATACGGATACGTCATGAAATTCCTCGATGAAGCCAAGGTTTACATTCGCTCCGGCGACGGCGGAAACGGCTGCGTGGCCTTTCGCCGCGAGAAGTATATCGAATTCGGCGGTCCCTCCGGCGGCAATGGCGGCCGCGGCGGTGATGTGATCATCGAAGTCGTCGATGGCCTCAACACGCTGATCGATTATCGCTACCAGCAACACTTCAAGGCGCCGCGCGGCGTCAATGGCATGGGCAAGGACCGCCACGGCGCCAACGGCAAGCCGATCACGCTCAAAGTTCCGGTCGGCACGCAGATCATTGATGAGGATCGCGAGACGCTGATCCACGACTTCACCAAGCTTGGCGAGACCTATGTGCTGGCCGAAGGCGGTAATGGCGGCTTCGGCAATGCGCATTTCAAGTCATCGACCAACCGCGCGCCGCGCAATGCCAATCCCGGCCAGCCCGGCGAAGAACGCTGGATCTGGCTGCGGCTGAAACTGATCGCGGATGCAGGCCTCGTCGGATTGCCGAATGCCGGCAAGTCCACATTCCTGTCCAAGGTTTCGGCTGCGCGGCCGAAGATCGCCGACTATCCATTCACGACGCTGCACCCACAGCTCGGCGTGGTTGATGTCGATGCGCGCGAATTCGTGCTGGCCGATATTCCCGGTCTGATCGAAGGCGCACATGAGGGCGCCGGTCTCGGCGATCGCTTCCTCGGCCATGTCGAGCGCTGTCGTGTTCTGCTGCATCTCATCGATGCGACCTGCGAACATGCCGGCAAAGCCTACAAGACCGTCCGCGGCGAACTCGATGCCTATGAAGGCGACCTCGCCAACAAGGTCGAGATCGTCGCGCTCAACAAGATCGATGCGGTCGAACCGGACGAGTTGAAGAAGCAGAAGGACCGGCTGAAGCGCGCAGCGAAGCAGACGCCGCTGCTGATCTCGGGCGCGACGGGCGAAGGCGTGCCGGAAGCATTGCGTGCGCTGGTCGCAGTGATCGGCGAAGCGCCGGTGTCGGACAAGGCCAAGAGCGCAGCGCAGTCTGCACCATGGGCACCGGCTACGAACTGATCTGCCTCTTTTGTCCGTCCAAGCATCACACGTCCTGCCAAAGCCACATCATGTCGCGCCCCGAGCTGAAGAACTTTCGCCGTATCGTCGTCAAGGTCGGCTCGTCGCTGCTGATCGATTCAGCCGCCGGCGAAGTCAGGGCCAAGTGGCTCGCGGCGCTTGCCGCTGACATCGCCAAGCTTCATGCCGACGGCCGCGACGTGCTCGTGGTCTCATCAGGCTCGATCGCGCTCGGCCGCAGCCGGCTCAAATTGCCGCGCGGCCCGCTGAAGCTCGAAGAGAGCCAGGCCGCGGCTGCCGTCGGACAGATCGCGCTCGCGCGCATCTGGTCGGAAGTGCTGGGGCATCACGGCATCGGCGCCGGGCAGATTCTCGTGACGCTGCAGGACACAGAGGAACGTCGCCGCTACCTCAATGCGCGCTCGACCATCGGCAAGTTGCTCGAATGGCGGGCCGTACCGATCATCAACGAGAACGACACGGTCGCGACCAACGAGATCCGTTATGGCGACAATGACCGCCTCGCGGCGCGCGTCGCCACCATGGCCTCCGCCGACCTGCTGGTGCTGCTGTCGGACATCGACGGACTCTACACCGCGCCACCCGGTGCCAATCCCGATGCGAAGCTTATTCCCATCGTTGAGAGCGTCACCGCCGAGATCGAGGGCATGGCCGGCGCTGCCGAGTCTGAGTTGTCGCGCGGCGGCATGTACACCAAGATCGAGGCTGCGAAGATCGCGACCACCGCGGGCACGCATATGATCATCGCTTCCGGCAAGGCGGACCATCCGCTGCAGAGGATCACCGATGGCGGCCTGTGCACTTGGTTCCTGACGCCCGCTAATCCCGTAACGGCACGCAAGCGCTGGATTGCAGGATCGCTGGAACCAAAAGGCACGCTGACGATTGATGCGGGCGCCGTCACCGCGCTGCGTGCCGGCAAGAGTCTCCTGCCCGCCGGCGTCATCAAGGTTGAAGGCGATTTCGCTCGCGGCGATGCCGTGATCGTGCGCGGACCGGATACGCATGAAATCGGCCGCGGCCTTGTGGCCTATGACGCTGACAATGCCGAGAAGATCAAAGGCCGCTCATCGCCGGACGTGATGGTCATCCTGGGCATCACCGGCCGTGCGGAAATGATCCATCGCGACGATCTCGTAATTTCGGGATCGCGTAGCTAAAGCGCTATACGTCGTCATCATTGCGCCATTCCCGCGTACTTCGTTGCGCGCCGTACAGCTAGATAACCAATATTCCAGGAGACAATTTCATGACCCGACTTTTGATCATCCCGTTCCTGCTGATCGCAACGTCCGCTTTCGCCCAGAGCGGCAATACCGTTACCAATCAATCGGCCTGCTCCCGCGACGTCTCGCGTTTCTGCCGCGCCAAGATAAATGACGGCGACATGGTCGTGCTCGACTGCCTCAAGGAGCATCGCTCCAAGCTCGGCAAGGCCTGCGCGAAAGTCCTCACTGACAACAATCAGTAAGACCAGCTCGCCTCGCAGCATCGATCCGGACGACGTACTATCCTCCTGTCGTCCCGGCGCTTGCCGGGACAACGGGAGTTACCGGGCAACCTTCAGCCGCTGCTGCCGGCCGGCGTTGCGACGGGAAGCACTTCGGTCGCGGCGCGATCCGGCGTATCGTCTTTCCAGCGCACCGAACCGAACGGCCGCTCCAGCATGCGACGCACGCGGATTGGATCGGGACCGAGATGAAAATCGCTGGCGCGCTGATACAGCGCGCGCTCTGACAGAGTTGCGCGATTGCGCTGGCGCAAGAAATCGAGCCAGGTCGGGCAATGATAACGCTCGGTCCATAGTTCGGGATCGGCGATGTCGCGCGCAATCGACCAGCCATAGGCGCCGTTGCGCTGGCGCGAGAGCTGCACGTCCTGCATCACACCGTGGAACGCCCGCGCACTTTCCTGATCCACGCGATATTCGATCTCCACCACCAGCGGGCCGCTGCGCGCTGTGAGCTGTAGCTGTACTTCGGGATCAGCCAGCGTCTCGGCATCCTCATCGCGTGCGCCGGTCGGCGGCATCCGCAGAAATAGGCCGAATACCGGCGAGAGAAACATCGCCCCGCCGGACACCAGCAACGCGGCTTCGACACCGATGACGTCGGTAAGATGTCCCCAGCCCCAACTCCCGATCGCAATGCCGCCGGCGATAGCAGCCTGGAATGCGGCGAGCGAGCGCCCGGCGACCCAGCGCGGAGCCGACAGTTGCACACCGATATTGAACAGCGCGACCGCCAGCATCCAGACCGAGCCGGCCACCACCAGCGCCGCCGCGGTGATGACCGGCTCGCTGCTGACCGCGACAACTGCAATCGCGACGCCCATGATCAGCGCACAGGTCCGGATCGAACTTTCGCCGCTCAGATGCTTGCGCACATGACCGATATTCATCGCGCCGATCACCGCGCCCATGCCGAAGGCACCGAGCATGATGCCATAGGTCTGCGCGCCGCCATGCAGCAGGTCGCGTGCGACCAGCGGCATCAGCGCCGACACCGAACCACCGCAAATGCCGGTGATCAGCGTGCGCGTCAGCACGATCTTGATCGACGGCGAATTGGCAATGTAGCGCACGCCGGACACGATGGCCCGGCTCAGCCGCTCACGCGGCAGCCGCGACACATCGACCTTGCGACGCCACAGGAACAGCACCATCAGCAACGGGATGTACAGCACCGCATTGGCCGCGAAGGCCGCGACGGCGCCGGCGGTGGCGACCACGATGCCGCCGATTGCCGGGCCGAAACTGCGCGCGATATTGTAGCTGATGCCGTTCAGCGCCACGGCGGATGGCAGTACCTCCGGCGGCACCTGCTCGCCCACTGAGGATTGCCAGGCCGGTCCGAACAGCGCCATGCCGCTGCCGATGATGAAACAGAAGGCGAGCAGGATGTTCGGCGTGATGTGACCGGTCCAGTCCAGCATGGTCAGTACGCAGGCGCCGACCAGCGACAGCACCAGCGAAGCCAGCGACACGACACGGCGGTCATACATGTCGGCCACGGCACCAGCCGGCATCGAGATCAGCATGATCGGCAGCATCAAGGCAGTCTGTACGAGTGCCACCTTGTCGGCCGACGCGGTCATCTGCGTCATCGCCCAGGCCGCGCCCACGCTCTGGATCATCAGGCCCAGATTGGACAGCAGGCTGGCCAGCCAGATCCGCCGGAACACCGCAAACCGCAGCGGGGCGGCGATGCCGTCGGAGGGAAGAACCACTGGTTTCGCTGCTTCGGCCATCATCGTCCCGTCGTCTGCTGCAGATAGCGACTGCAGGGCCATGCGGGGCCTGATTCCCCGCGGGCATATCAAACTGATGCCTGCGAAACGCGTTGTCTGTCCAGTGCCTGCTCCGCTATCACAGCAGCAAGCGCCGGACGTGCGCAGATAGAGGGAGACCAGCCATGGCGCTGTCGCGACGGACCATCCTTACAGGCGCAGCGATGCTGCCGCTGGCTGCCCATGCGCTCCGTTTCGAGGCTGCAGCACAGACCGCCCCCGGCACGCCGGCCAGTTCCGACATTCCACCGATCCTCTTCGTCCACGGCAATGGCGACCATGCGGCGCTCTGGATGACGCAGATCTGGCGCATGGAATCCAACGGCATCCCGCGCAACCGGCTGATGGCGCTCAACTTCACCGATCCGCTGGCGCGCTCCGATGATGCTGTGGCGCAGCAGGGCCGCTCTTCCACCGAAGACCAGCGCCGCGAGCTCGGTGAAGCCATCGCGGAACTGAAAAAGCGCACGGGTGCGGCGAAAGTGGCGCTGGTTGCCAACTCGCGCGGCGGCAATGCCGTGCGCAATTACATCAAGAACGGCGGCAGCGCCGATGTCAGCCACGCCGTGTTGTGCGGCACGCCCAATCACGGCGTGTTCGACGGAACCGACAGCCCCGGCAGCGAATTCAATGGCCGCAGCCCGTTCCTCAAGAGCCTCAATCCCGGAGAGGGCCCTGAGGTGACCGAAGGCACCGCCTTCCTCACCCTCCGCAGCGACGGCATCGACAAATATGCGCAGGCCGATGGTCGCCTGCTCGGCAAACCAGGCGTGGCCACCGGCGTCACCTCCGATGGTCCGGCGCTGCGCGGTGCGACGAATCTCGTGCTCGGCGCCGTCGATCATCGCGAGACCGGCTTTCACCCCCGCGCCTTCCGCGAAATCTACAAATTCATTGCGGGCCGCGAGCCAGCGCGGATCGATATCGCGCCGGAGAATGACGTGAAGATCGGCGGCCTCGTCACCGGTACTCCCGGCGGCGTGCCGACCAATCGGCCAGTCGCGGATGCCCTGGTCGAGGTCTATCGCGTGGCGCCGGAGAGTGGTGAACGGGTCGGCGCGGCGCTCTATGCGGCCCGCACGTCCGCCGATGGTCGCTGGGGTCCGGTTCAGGTCGAGCCGACATGGCCGCTCGAAATCGTGCTCACGTCGGCTGGCGCGCCGATCACGCATTCCTATCGCTCGCCATTCCCCCGTTCGTCGGACGTCGTGCATCTGCGCGCCGGCCGTGCACCGGGACCCGCCGATGCGAATGCCGGCGCCGTGGTCTCGATGTCGCGCGTGCGCGGCTATTTTGGATTACCCCGCGATGTCGTGCTGCTCGACGGCAAGGAACCGACCGACGTGAAAGCCGGCGTGCCCACGGATTCGCTCTCGACCATCCGCCTTCCCGCCACGGACATCGGCCGCCCGGTAATAGCTATCTTCAATCAGGAACGGATCATTGCGCGCGCCTGGCCGACGTCGGAGAACCGGATCACGGTGGCGGAATTCAGCGAGTAGCCGGGAGACCACCGTTCGCCTTCATGGCGCCCGGATTTGCAGCTGCTATAGTGGGGCCACACTCAGCGCCCCATTCCAGGTTGCGAGGTCCATCGTGAGCATTGCCGAAGTCTATGACTTTCCCGCTCCGCGACGGTCCCTGGTGCCGCCGAGCCCGCCGCGCGCGCCCGAGAATATGGGCGCGCTGGGGCGCATGTCCGCGATGCGCCGCAGCGCCATCGAGACCTGGGGCCAGCGCGCCTATGAGGATGACATCGTCAAGGGTCGCTTCTTCGGCCATGCCAGCTTCATCCTCAACGACCCCGATGCGATCCGCCATGTGCTGGTGGACAATTACGAGAACTATACCCGTACGCCCGCGGCATTCCGGGTGCTGCGGCCGATGCTCGGTGAGGGCCTGCTGCTCGCCGAAGGCCGCACCTGGAAGCACCAGCGCCGTACGCTGGCGCCCGCCTTCACGCCGCGCGCGGTCAACACGTTGGTGCCGCACATGATCTCGGCCGTCGACGACACGCTGGCCGACTTGCAGCGCGCTGAAGGCAAGCCGGTCAATCTGCGCGAGGTCATGCAGCGGATGACGCTGGAGATCGCCGGCCGTACCATGTTCTCGTTCGGCATGGCCGAACATGGCGCGAAGCTGCGCGACTTCGTGATGGAATACGGTATAAATCTCGCCCGGCCGCATTTCCTCGATCTGCTGCTGCCACTGGGCTGGCCGACCCCACAGGATATCTCGCGTGCCTTCTTCCGCAGGCGCTGGACGAAATTCGTCGGCGAGCTGATGACCGCACGTCGCGCTGCCGGCAAGAGCGACAGCGCGTCGCCACGCGATCTGTTCGATCTGATGGTGGCCGCGCGTGATCCGGAAACCGGCGCAGCCTTCACCGATGTGCAGCTCGGCGATCAGGTCGCGACGATGATCCTCGCCGGCCATGAGACCACGGCGACGGCGCTGTTCTGGGCGCTCTATATGCTGACGCTCGATCCGGCGACCCAGGAGCAGCTTGCGGCAGAGGCTCGTACCGCCAGTGCGAACGGTACGTTCGACATGGAACATCTGAAATTCACCCGCGCGGTGATCGACGAGACCATGCGGCTCTATCCGCCGGCCTTCCTGATCGCGCGCGCCGCCGCGGGCCCCGATCGTCTGGCTGGCCAGTCCGTCGCCAGCAAGGACGTGATCCTGATTGCACCCTGGCTGCTGCATCGGCACGAGAAACTGTGGCATGAACCCAACGCCTTTATGCCGTCCCGCTTCATGCCAGGCGCGACGCCGCCGGACCGCTTCGCCTATCTACCCTTCGGCGTCGGCGCCCGCGTCTGCATCGGCGCGCATTTCGCGCTCGTGGAGGCCACATTGGCGCTGGCGAAAATCATCGGTGCATTCCGCGTCGCATTGCCGGATAAAACGGCCGTCATGCCGATCGGCGTGGTGACGACACAACCGGACTGCTCGCCACTGTTCTGGATCGAGCGGCGCTGACGTTATTTCAGCACGCCCCCTTCTCACGTCTTCCCCGCGCCTGCTCATGGCACATTGGGCGGAACGACAAGTTGAAGCGCTGCGGCAAAGCCCTGCCTTGGACCTAGCGCCTATTTGACCTAAACTGATCCCATGAGTGATGTTCAGGCACTATTCGCGACATTGAACCAGGCGACCGATCCGGCCGTAGCCGATGCCATTGCACAACTGATCCGCGACGGCGCGGACCACGAACTCAATCGCATCAACGTGCTGGATTTTGCGGCACGCCACGGCCTGAACGAAGAGCGCGTCATTTCCGGCTTCCTGCACGCCTCCCGCCTCGGCCTGTTCGACTTGACCTGGAATGTACTGTGCCCCGGTTGCAGCGGTGTCCTCGACGCCCACAGCACGCTGAAATCGCTGCGCCATGACGACTATCATTGCGGGCTCTGCGCCTGCGGCTATGAAGCGTCGGTTGACGAGCAGGTCGAAGTGGCATTCACAGTGGCCCCGCGGATCCGGCACATCGCTGCACACGACCCCAATACACTGCCGCTCTGGGAATATTTCAAACAGGTGTTCTGGAGCTCTGGCGTCGATCTCAACCAGGAATCGTTCGCGTCACTCACCGATGAAGTGACGCTGGACGCAATGGAATTGCCGGCGCATGAAAAAGCGGTGATGTCGCTGCACCTGCCATCGGAATTCATCATCGTGTTCGAGCCGGTAACCCATGCCGCACAGTTCATTAACGTGCAGGGCGAACCGACCAAGGAACGGCAGCATCTGTCGCTGATTTACAACCGGCAGCATACACCGACCGGCACCATCACAATGCAACCCGGACCGCTGCGGCTGTCCCTCGAAAACCAGACCGAGGTGCGCGTGCTACCGTCGGTATTTGTCGCGGCCGAAGGCCTCCATCACCTGATCGGCAAGCGCAAGCCGTTCCTCACGGCCAAGCGGATACTCACCAATCAGACCTTTCGCGATATCTACAAGGCCGACAACCTCAATATCGATCAGCGACTGAAGATTACCTCGCTGACTTTCCTGTTCACCGATCTCAAGGGCTCGACCGCCTTGTACGAGCGCGTCGGCGATCTCGCAGCCTTCGATCTGGTGCGTGCGCATTTCCACGCACTGCTGGAGATCATTGCGTCGGAAGCCGGTGCCGTCGTGAAGACCATCGGGGATGCTGTCATGGCGACCTTTCCGCGACCCGAACAGGCGCTGGCGGCGGGTCTGCGCATGCGCGCCGCGATGGAGCGATTGAACGAGGAACGCGGCACCAAGGACCTCGTGGTCAAGATCGGCATCCATGAGGGACCCTGCCTTGCCGTGATGCTGAACGAGCGGCAGGATTACTTTGGCCAGACCGTCAATATCGCTGCCAGGGTGCAGGGCCTGTCAACCTCGCAGGCGATCCACGTCACCAGCCCGGTGATATCGACGCAGGCAGTGGAAGCCATCCTGCGGAAGGCTGAAATCACCCCTATCCAGAAACATGCCGCCCTGCGCGGCATTGCCGACAAGATCGTGGTCTATGAGATTCCATGACACGAGATCCCGTAAACTGCCGGGCGCCTCAATTGTTACTTAACTGTCATCAGCACTTCGGGAACCCGTCCGCATTGCACGCGTTCCATTTTCGCGCCACAAAGCACGAGCGCTTTCGCCGCATGGCGCGCTTATCGATCATCTGGTTCAAAGAATAATGCTGGAAAAACTACGCCAATTCATTGCCGATGTGGTGTCTCCCGATGCGCACGAAAATCAGGCATTCGACGATACCGGTTTCCGTCTCGCCGCCACGGCGCTGATGATTCACGTTATCTCGCTCGACGGCGCGCCTTCTGCGATCGAAATAGCCAAGTTGCACAGCCTGATCGAGTCGCGTTTTGAGCTGGATACTGGCACGGCAGACAGGCTTATCTCGGCTGCTACGCTTGTCGAAGGCGAGGCCGTCGATCTCTATCACTTCACCAGCGTTATCATGCGCGTGGTCGATGAGCCCGGCCGCGTCCGGCTCGTCGAGATGATGTGGCAGCTGGTCTATGCCGACGGCCGCGTCAGTGAGTTCGAGGAAAATGTGGTCTGGCGCGCAGCCGACCTGCTCGCGGTTTCATCACGTGACCGGATGGAGCTCAAGCAACGCGTGGCGGGCGGTTCGGCCACGACGGATGTGACTGTCTGAGCAGGCTCGGCCTGATCGGCAAATGACGGCTGCACGACGCATAACCAAAGTTTAATGCGCGGTCCCCCGATAATTCCATCCGACTGCTACGCATTCGGAACCTGAGGTCCTGAGGTACTCCGGTGGTCATTCCGACTTGCACATCACGGGTATCCCTATTACGCCTGTAAATGCATGCAAATCGTTCTCACGTATTTCAAGAGTACCTTATTGTGACTGAGCGCGTGACGTTGATAACCGGAGCCTCGGCCGGAATTGGCGCCGAGTTCGCGCGCATCTTCGCTGCGAACAAGCATCGCGTCGCTCTGGTTGCACGCCGTACCGAGCGTCTGAACGCGCTGGCCAGTGAAATAACTGCTGCGGGCGGTGCTGCGCCCATCATCATTCCCTGTGATCTCGAACAACGCGACGCCTGCGACCAGATCGCAGCCGCACTTGCTGCTGCCGATGTCGAAGTTGAGTATGTGGTCAACAATGCCGGCTTCGGCATGTTCGGCCGCGCCATCGAGATGGACCGCGACAGGCAACTCGGCATGCTCGAGGTCAATGTTCGCGCATTGACGGATCTCTCGCTGCGCTTCTCCGACAGCCTTATCCGCAACAAGGGCGGCATTCTCAATCTCAGCTCGATCGCAGGTTTTCTGCCCGGTCCTGGAATGGCCGTTTACTACGCCAGCAAGGCCTATGTGCTATCCTTCACCGAAGCGCTGCGTCAGGAGCTCGGCTCAAAGGGCGTGCGCGTCACTGCATTGTGCCCGGGACCTGTGCCGTCGGAATTCCAGGCCCGCGCCGGATTCACGCCGGGTCTCGACTCGGCCATCCTCAATGTCTCGGCTGCCGATGTTGCCCTGCTGGGCTATCAGGGCCTGATGGCCAACAAGCGCACGGTTTTCCCCGGCCTCGGTATCAAGATCGTGCCGCTACTGCTGCGGTTCTTCCCGCGCGGCTTCATCGCCGGTGCCGTGGCAAGGTTGCAGCTGCGCCGGGTGTGACGGGATCTGGCGCCGCCATACGGCGCGCGGGATATAAATATTAGAATTAGGCGTTTCGGTTGCAGTCCGTCTTCGCCCTGCGGGCTTCGCCGGACACTACGCAAGCCAATTGGCGAAGCGTGGTGGAGCCAGGCGGGATCGAACCGCCGACCTCGTCATTGCGAACGACGCGCTCTCCCAGCTGAGCTATGGCCCCGATACGAACCGGACCGCGAATGCGATCCGGTCAGCAATCGGGGCCATTTACAATCCCTGTTAACGGCAAGTCAAGAACGTCGCAGAAGCGCGGTTTTACGGCACTTTTCGCCCGGAACTTCCCTTGTTAGAGGGGGGCTGAACCGATATTTAGCGGATAGTCGAATCCGCGACCTAACCCGCGAGCCATCACCGCCATGCGCGCAGTTCTCGATATCGTGCTGATCGTTCTCGATCTCTATGTCTGGCTGCTGATCGCCTCGGCGATCCTGTCCTGGCTGATCGCCTTCAACGTCGTCAACACCCGCAACCAGTTCGTCTCCGCGATCGCGGAATTCCTGTTCCGGATCACCGAGCCGGTGCTGGCGCCGATCCGCAAGATGCTGCCGAGCCTCGGCGGTCTCGATATCTCGCCGATCATCCTGATCCTGATCATCATGTTCCTGCAGCGCGTGATCACCTATTACATCTATCCCAGCGTCTTCTGATCGGCCGCCGGGTTCGTGGCGGATCCCTGGCGCTACTCCACTGACGGTGTCAGCATCGCCGTTCGCGTGACACCACGCGGCGGCCGCGATGACATCGACGGGATCGAGACCATGGCCAATGGCCGCTCGGTGGTAAAGGTGCGGGTTCGCGCCATCGCCGAGGGCGGCGAAGCCAACCGCGCCGTGACCGAACTGCTCGCCAAGCGGCTCGGCGTACCGAAGCGCGACGTGCGCGTGCTGTCCGGCACCACATCGCGCGTCAAACAGATCGCGGTCGACGGCGACCCGACAAAACTTGGTGAGATGCTGCGCAGTATGACCGCAGCAATGCCCGACGACACTGACGACAGGACCGACACATGACCGCCAGCATCATCGATGGAAAGATCATTGCCGCTGAATTACGCGGCCGCGTCGCCGCCGAAGTGGCGCGCGTGAAGAGCGAGCATGGCGTGACCCCCGGCCTCGCCGTGGTGCTGGTCGGCAGCGATCCTGCCAGCGAGGTCTATGTCCGCAGCAAGCACAAGCAGACCCAAGAAGCCGGCATGGCCTCCTTCGAGCACAAGCTGCCGGCCGACGTCGCGCAGGCCGATCTCATCGCGCTGGTGCAGAAGCTAAACGCCGATCCCACCGTGCATGGCATTCTCGTACAATTGCCGCTGCCGAAGGGACTCGACACCGACGCCGTCGTCAACGCCATCGATCCCGCGAAAGATGTCGATGGCCTGCACCCGACCAATGCCGGCCGTCTCGCCAGTGGCATGCCCGCACTGTCGCCCTGCACACCGCTCGGCTGCATCATTCTGACCAAGAGCGTGCACACATCACTGGAAGGCATGGATGCCATCGTGATCGGCCGCTCCAATCTGGTCGGCCGGCCGCTGGTGCAATTGCTGCTCAATGAAAACGCCACCGTGACTATCGCGCATTCGAAGTCGCGCGACCTCGCCAAGCTCTGCGCGCAGGCCGATCTCGTCTATGCCGCCGTAGGCCGACCTGAAATGGTGCGCGGCGACTGGATCAAGCCCGGCGCCACCGTGATCGATGTCGGCATCAATCGCCTGCCTGGCGCAGAGGGGAAGACGCGACTCGTCGGCGACGTCGCCTATCAGGAAGCGCTGAAGACCGCCGGCGCGATCACGCCGGTGCCCGGCGGCGTCGGTCAGATGACCGTGGCCTGCCTGCTGGTGAATACGCTGCGCGCGGCCTGTGCGATCCAAAAGCTGGAAGCGCCTGCAGTTTAATTCGCCGTATTCTCGATCAGCCGTCGATAGAACCTGATCATGTCGGCGTAGTTCGCGACGCTCAGCCGCTCGTTCGTCCCGTGGAAGCGCTTGAGGTCTTCCGACGTCGCGCGCACCGGCGAGAAGCGGAAGATATTATCGGTGACGTCCGTGTAGTGCCGGGAGTCCGTCGCCGCCACCATCAGGCCCGGCGCCACCAGCGCATCCGGGAAGATCTCGCGGATGGTCTGGTTGAGCGCGCGATAGGACGGGCTCGCCGTGCCGGTCACCGGCGGCGGATCGGTATTGCCGGGGAACGGCGCAATCGAAATTTTATCGTTGCTGACCGCGCTGCGCACATGTTCGGTGACGCTGGCCTGGGTATCGCCGGGCAACAGCCGGAAATTCACCGTGGCCTCGGCATTGCCCGGCAACACATTGTCCTGCTCACCGGCCTTGAAGATCGTCAGTGCCGTGGTCGTGCGCACCGTTGCCTCGGTCGGACCGCTCTTTTCGAATTCGCGCAGCAACAGCGGCTTGAACAGCCAGAGATTGGACAGCACCACGCGGCTGAAGCCACTCATCTCCGGCGCGATGGTATCGAACATCTCGCCGACGGTGCCGCGGATCTGCATCGGCAGGCGCTTGTTCTCAAGCTGCGTCAGAGCCGCGCTCATCATGCCGATCGCCGTCTCGCGCGGCGGCATCGACGAATGGCCGGGCGTGCCATGCGCGGTGAGTACCAGCGTCGCATAGCCCTTCTCGGCCACGCCGATCAGCGCCATCGGCTTGTCGAGGCCTTTGAGGATGCCCTCGGTAATCAGCAGGCCTTCGTCGACCACGAAATCGAGCTTCACGCCGCGCGCCGTCAGCAGCGCCGCGATCGCCTTTGCGCCGCGCGTGCCGGAGACTTCCTCGTCGTGGCCGAAAGCGAAATAGATCGTGCGCTTCGGCCTGAAGCCCGCTTTCGCCATGGCGTCGGCGGCTTCGAGGATTGAATAGAGATTGCCCTTGTCGTCCCACGAACCACGGCCCCAAATGAAGCCATCGGCGACGACGCCCTTGAACGGCGGCTGCTGCCAGTCCTTCTCGGTCCCTGGCGCGATGGGCACGACGTCCTGATGCGCCAGCAGCGCAATCGGCTTCAAAGCGGGATCGCTGCCTTCCCATGTGTAGAGCAGACTGTATTTGCCGACGAGTTCGCGCTTTGCCGCGGCATGGAAAGCCGGAAAGCTCGCCATCAGATGCGCCTGCATCGCACGCAGCGGTTCGGCGGCCTGATCGGGATTGAGGAAATTGGAAATGGTCGGGAAGCGGATCGCTTCCGCAAGTCGCTCCGCCGCTGCCTGCTCATCGACCGGCGCTTTCGCCGGCGCGGTCACCTGAAGCTGCCGCGATCCATGGCTGAACGTGTTGACGAGAACGATGCCCGCAAGCAGCAGAACGGCCGCGGTGATGATCAGCGCGGCCGTTCGGAGTAATTTGATCCATCGGCGCATCGGAAGTCCCCTTCTGCTACGCCAGGCTCTGTTACTTTGTCTTTGCCGCTTTGGCGCGCTCGATCCCTTCGAGGATCAGGCGCTGTGCATCGGCGGCATCGCCCCAGCGCACGACCTTGACCCATTTGCCGGGCTCGAGATCCTTGTAGTGCTCGAAGAAGTGCTGGATTTGCTGCAGCGTGATCTCGGGCAGATCGCTGTAGTTCTTTACCTTGTCGTAGCGCTGGGTGAGCTTCGAGGTCGGCACCGCGATGATCTTCTCGTCGAGGCCGCCTTCGTCTTCCATCAGCAGCACGCCGACCGGGCGCACACTCATGACAGCGCCCGGCACGATGGCGCGGGTATTGGCGATCAGCACGTCGCAGGGATCGCCGTCGCCGGACAGGGTGTGCGGGATGAAGCCGTAGTTCCCGGGATAACGCATCGGCGTGTAGAGGAAGCGATCGACGAACAGTGCGCCGGATTCCTTGTCCATCTCGTATTTGATGGGCTCGCCGCCCACCTGGACCTCGATCACGACGTTCACTTCATGCGGCGCCTTGGCGCCGAGCGGGATTGCGTCAAGACGCATCAAACACTCCAGATTTCATAGGACAGGTTGCGACAGGCGTAGCCGAGCGGGAGCCCGGATTCAACGCCTGCGAGACCAGAAAATCATGAACCGGCTTAATGGCTTAATTCGTCCAGGCGAATGCCACTTTATCGAGCGATTTTGCGCCGAAACGCTCCGAGGAACGAGCCACCATGCGGCCGCCCAGAGCGCGGTAGAACTCCGTCGCCCCCTCGTTGTCCGACAACGCCCAGATCACCATGCTCTTCAGCCCGCTCTGCACGAGGTCGCGCTTGGCGGAGGCGAACAGGCGGCGGCCGAAGCCGAGGCCCTGGAATTCCGGACGCAGGTAAAGTTCGTAGATCTCGCCTTCGAACTGCAGGCTGCGGGCGCGGTTGCGACCGTAATTGGCGTAGCCCGCGACCTTGTCACCGAAGCACAACACGCTGACGCGGCTGCCCTTGCGGATCGCCGAATCCCACCAGCTGGGACCGCGGCGATTGATCAGCTTTTCCAGTTCGGGGCCCGGGATGAGGCCCTGATAGGCCGCGCGCCAGGCTTCGTCATGGGTGGACGCCACCGCGGCTGCATCCGCAGCTTTGGCCGGCCGAACCTCGATCAGGGTTGTGCTCATGACCGGATCAAAGCAAGTCGGCGGGCGCTCTTCAAGGTCCATCGTTAATTATCGGTTAACGTGTGGATTTTCAGCATCAGTTTGCCAAAAGAGTTGTATCGAAAGAGGACAGGACTGCATCTCCTGCGCGCCAGGCGCCGCGTTTTCCACTGCTGGCACTTGTCGGCGCTAGTCATGCCGCAACCGCACACGGGTCCTGATGTGCGGAACTGCACCCATGTGATTCGCGGCGTATAGAATGCGGCAGCCACTGAGTCCGCACGAAAGTCCCCGAGCGCTCATGAAACACCTTCAAGCGCTTTGCCTGCTGGCTGCCCTGATCGGCAGCACCTGCGCGACAGCGGCCCAGACATATGGCGCACAAGGTCCCGAAGGAGCGCCTCATCGCCGTCAGGTCTGGTCGGTACCGTCGCCCGATCCAAATACCAGTTCCCGCGCCGTGCTGTTTCGTCCGCCGGGCAAAGGCCCATTCCCGCTCGCGATCATTGCACACGCCTCCACACACAACGCGCTGCGCCGCGCCCAGATGCCGCAACCGGAATATCGCGCACTGGCCTCCTGGTTCGTTAGCCATGGCTACGCTGTGCTGGTGCCTGAACGCCCGGGCCATGGCGCCACCGGCGGGCGCTATCTGGAAGACCAGGGCGGCTGCGACGATGCGGACTATCTCAACGCCGGCCGTGCGACGGCGGAGAGTATCGCGGCAGCGATGACCGAGATCCGCAAACAACCGTTCATACGCCACGACGGCACGATCGTCGTCGGCCATTCCGCGGGCGGCTGGGGCGCACTGGCCATGGCCAGCGCCAATCCGCAGGGCGTCAGAGCGATTGTCGCCTTTGCGCCCGGGCGCGGCGGCCATGCCAATGACAGGCCCAGTGAGGTCTGCGCGCCGCAGCGCCTGATCGCCGCTGCCGCAAGTTTCGGGCAGACGGCGCGCGTGCCCGTGATCTGGCTGGTCGCGCGCAACGACAGCTATTTTTCGACGACCCTGTCGCGCCAGCTCGCCGATGCGTTTCGCAAAGGGAGCGCCAGGGTCGATCTCCGCGAGCTGCCTGATTTCCGCAATGAAGGCCACTGGCTTGCGGAGAGCGACGGCGGTGACGACATCTATGGTGCCGCGCTGGACAAGGCGTTGAAGGCAATCACGGCCAGGCCCGCAAAGACTCGATGACGCGCAAGCCCGGGCAACTGGAGTGGACACCGCAGTGACCGAGCCTTGGCCCGATGACGACGTCATCCTCTATGACGGTGTCTGCATCTTCTGCTCGCGCTGGATCCAGTTCGTGGCCAAACGCGACACCGAGCATCGCTTTCGCTTCACCCCGATCCAGTCAGACTATGGCAGCCGCCTCGCCCGCCATTTCGGCATCGATCCTACCGATCCCGACACCAATGCCGTGATCCATGGCGGCGTGGCTTACTTACAATCCGATGCGGCGCTGACGGTGCTGTCGAACCTGCCCGGCTGGCAGTGGGTGCGCGTGCTGTTTGCCGTGCCGAAGGCGCTCCGGAATCCCGTCTACAATCTGATTGCGACGAACCGCTATCGGATTTTCGGGAAGACGGAGGCATGTATCATGCCGGATGCGGGGATGAGGGCGAGGGTGATCGAGTAGCGCACTCCGCTAAGCTTTCGCGCGCTTACTCAACGCCATCACTTCCTTCGCCGCCCGTTCTCCACTTTCCCGCGCCCCATGCGCGGTCGAGAAGAAGTTCGGCGACGTTGCTTCGCCGGCAAAGAACAAACGTCCATCCAATGGCGCAGCGAGCACGGCCCGCGCTTCGGCATGGCCGGGCTTCGCCGCCGAATAGGCGCCTTGCGCGAAGCGATCGCGGCACCAGCGGGATTCTGCGAGCGGCGTGAGCTTGCCGCGGATGTCCGAGCCGAGCAGCGCCACGATCTCGTCGATGCTCTGCGCAGCAAGCGCCCCCTCGCCGGCATCTTCCAGCTCGCGCGCGAATGTGCCGCCGAAGAAGCCGGCAATGCAGGGGCGACCGGACGGGCGCAGGTGAAAACTGCCGACACCGGTGCGCAGGGCGGCGCCGCGCAAGCCGATATCGGACGGCCACTTCTCCGCGTCTGTGAGCGCCAGTATCACCTTGTTGTCCGCGCCGAGCGGCAGGCCCGCGGCGGCCTCGACCTTGCCGGGCAATGGCGGCGTGAAGCGGACATTCTCGCTGGCGATGAGATTGGTCGGCACGCAGACGATGACTTTCGCCGCGCTCAGCGTGCCGCGCGAGGTCTCGATGCGGATGCGCACGCCAGAATGATCGATGAGCGTGACTTCGGTATTCAGCGCCACCGGACACGGCGCGCCATAGGCCGCGATCAGCGCGCCATAGCCATCGGGCAGGCGCCAGTTGATCTCGGTGTCCTCATAGGCGTCCATGTCGTGCAGCGACACATCCTTGAGCTCGAACCCGTTGATATAGGTCGAGACCGCATCGATCATCGGATTCCACGGATTGCCGGGCTCAAGGCAGGTCGCGGCGGGCGCATCAATCGCGTTGTCCGCGGCCTCCTCGGCGCGCTCATAGAACGCATCGATCGCGGCGAAGAATTCATCGCGCTTCGTCCTTGAGAAGGCGGCGTCATAGGCCTGATCGCGCCACGGCGGGCGCGACTTGTCGATAGCGAAGCCGAGGTGTTTCGCGATGCCGACAAAGTCATTCCTGTCGGCGGAATGCAGCCATTCACAGCCCAGGTCGAACGGAATGCCGGGGGCCGCCATGATCGTGTGGGCGCGGCCGCCGATCCGGTCGCGTGCTTCCAGCACGATCACGGAGAGCCCGGAGCCTTCCAGCGTACGTGCCGCACCGAGGCCCGCGGCACCGGCACCGATGATGGCGACATCAACTTCGGAGGGGAGATTCGTGCTCATCACGTCATGTCACACCGGATTGTCGTGACACCGGGATAAAGGCTTGCTTGAATTATTCAAGCCACCGCTGCCCTCGGAGACAATGCATGACAGCCCCACACGATTTCGAGCTCTACGGCTTCTGGCGGACATCCGCGACCTACCGGGTGCGCGTGGCGCTCAACTTGAAGGGTTTGGAAGCGCACGAGCGCGTGATCGACCTCGACAAGGGCGAACAGCGCGGGGATGCGTTCCTCAAGATCAATCCGCTCGGCGCGATCCCGGCCCTGATCGAGCCCGGCCACCTGCCACTCACACAGTCGCTGGCAATCCTGGAATTCCTCGACGAGATCCATCCGACCCCGCCACTGCTGCCGAGCGATCCACACGGCCGCGCCCGGGTGCGCTCGATCGCCGCGATGCTGGCCGCCGACACCCATCCGCTCATTACGCCGCGGGTGCGCAAATATCTCGCCATCACCGCCGGCTTCGACGATGCAGCCGTCCGCGCCTGGCTGGTGCACTGGTTCACGACAGGCCTCGTCGCCGTCGAAAGGCGCCTTGCCAGCGAGCCCGCCACCGGCCGCTTCTGTCACGGCGACGAGGTGACCATCGCCGATATCTGCCTGCTCAGCATCACCGCGACCATGAAGGTGTTGAAGATCGAGATTGCAGCCATTCCGACCATCGATCGCATCGTCACCACCTGCGAGGCGATGGAGGCGTTTGCGAAAGCGGATCCGTTGAAGCAGGTGGGAGCGCCGGCAAATTGACGCGCCGTCATCCTGAGGAGCCGCGCAGCGGCGTCTCGAAGGATGGCCACACGCATCGGCGCGACACCAACTCATGGTTCGAGACGGCGCTACGTGCCTCCTCACCATGAGGGGCGGAGTGAAAGCATCGCACCAAACAAAAATGCCCGGCTTTCGCCGGGCATTTCGTAACTCACTCAAGAATGCTCTCGCTTACGCGATCACTTCCTTGGTCTTTTCGGCGCGCTTGCGGTCGTTGGCATCGAGATGCTTCTTGCGCAGGCGGATCGACTTCGGGGTGATCTCGACCAGCTCGTCGCTCTCGATATAGGCCAGCGCCTTTTCGAGGGTCATGCGGATCGGCGGCGTCAAACGCACCGCTTCGTCCTTCGAGGTGGTACGGATGTTGGAGAGCTGCTTGCCCTTGAGAACGTTGAGTTCGAGATCGTTTTCGCGGGTGTGCTCGCCGATGATCATGCCCTTGTAGACCTTCCAGCCCGGCTCGATCATCATCGGACCGCGATCTTCCAGCTTGAACATGGCGTAGGCAACCGCTTCGCCCTGGTCGTTGGAGATCAACACGCCGTTACGGCGGCCGGCGATCTCGCCCTTATAGGGCAGGTAGTCGTGGAACAGGCGGTTCATGATCGCCGTACCCTTGGTATCGGTCATGAGTTCGCCCTGATAGCCGATCAGGCCGCGGGTCGGCGCGTAGAACACCAGACGCAGACGGTTGCCGCCCGACGGACGCATCTCGATCATCTCGGCCTTGCGTTCGCTCATCTTCTGAACAACCACGCCGGAGAATTCCTCATCGACGTCGATGACGACTTCTTCGACCGGCTCCAGCGTGTTGCCGTTCTCGTCCTTGGTGAGAACCACGCGCGGACGCGACACCGACAGCTCGAAGCCTTCGCGACGCATGTTCTCGATCAGGATCGCGAGCTGCAATTCGCCGCGGCCCGACACTTCCATCGCGTCACGGTCGGCGGATTCGACGACCTTGAGCGCGACATTGCCTTCGGCTTCGCGCAGCAGGCGGTCGCGGATCAGGCGGCTGGTGACCTTGTCGCCTTCGGTGCCGGCGAGCGGCGAGTTGTTGACGATGAAGGACATCGACACGGTCGGCGGATCGATCGGCTGGGCCTGGATCGGAATTTCAACGCTGGGATCGCAGAACGTATCGGCGACAGTGCCCTTGGGCAGACCGGCGATGGCAACAATGTCGCCGGCTTCGGCGAGTTCGACCGGCTGGCGCTCTAGGCCGCGGAAGGCCAGGATCTTGGTGATACGGCCGGTTTCCACCGTCTTGCCGTCACGCGACAGTACCTTGACGGCCTGGTTCGGCTTCACCGAACCGGCCGAGATGCGGCCGGTGATGATGCGACCGAGATAGGGGTTGGCTTCGAGGATGGTTCCGAGCATGCGGAACGCACCTTCTTCAACCACCGGCGGCGCGACATGCTTGATGACGAGATCGAACAGCGGCTTCATGCCGACGTCATGCGACGCGTCCGGGCTGTCGGCCATCCAGCCGTTGCGGCCTGATCCGTACAGGATCGGGAAGTCGAGCTGGTCGTCGGTGGCATCGAGCGCTGCGAACAGGTCGAACACTTCGTTGACGACTTCGGTGATGCGGGCGTCCTGACGGTCGACCTTGTTGATCGCGACGATCGGCTTGAGGCCGAGCTTCAGCGCCTTGCCGACCACGAACTTGGTCTGCGGCATCGGGCCTTCAGCAGCGTCGACCAGCACGATCACGCCATCGACCATCGACAGGATGCGTTCGACTTCGCCGCCGAAGTCGGCGTGGCCCGGGGTGTCGACGATGTTGATCTGAACGTCATCCCACAGCACCGAGGTGCACTTGGCGAGAATGGTGATGCCGCGTTCTTTTTCGATGTCGTTCGAATCCATCGCGCGTTCCTGGACGCGCTGGTTATCGCGGTACGTGCCCGACTGCTGCAGCAGCTTGTCGACGAGGGTCGTTTTGCCGTGGTCAACGTGGGCGATGATAGCAATGTTGCGAAGGTTCATAGGTCTTCTTCTGGTTACGGTCTGGGTGCCCTTGAGCGGGTTCAACAAGACATGCTCGACAAAAGGCTGATGCCTTGCGCTCGAGCGCGTTCGATAACTTGCCTCGTCTGAAAACGCGCTGGGGCAATCCCTCCAAAAGCAAACCCGGCCAGAAGGGGCCGGGTACTCGGACGCGTTGCGGCGCAATATAGGGGGAAATCGCCGAAAAACAATGCGAATCTACCAAAAGGTTAGCCCAATTTCGGGTCCAGAACGGTGGCCCAAAGGGCCACATCGGCCCGATCCCGGAGCGTAACGGTCATTTGGCCGCTCGAACCGTCGATTTTGACGTGGCCGAAGAACTGCATCCCGGCCGATGGGGGCAAATTCTGCTTTCCGGGCCCCGGCGCCTTCACGAAACGCACTTCGGGACCGAAGGTATTGTCCATCGCTCCGGGACCAAACGTACCGGCATGGAACGGGCCGGAAACGAACTCCCAGAACGGTTCGAAATCCTGGAACTGGGCCTTGTCGGGATTGTAATAATGCGCCGCCGTGTAATGCACATCGGCCGTCAGCCAGACCGTGTTGCGGATACCGGCCGACTTGATGAAACGCAGGATGTCGGCGATTTCCAGCTCGCGGCCGCGGGCCGGGCCGTCGCCCTGCGCGATCGCTTCCGATCCCGTGTGATTGACTGCATCATTCTCGACGACGATGCCGATCGGCATGTCGGAGGCGATGACCTTCCAGGTTGCCTTTGATGCCATCAATGCACGCTTCAGCCAGGCCATCTGCTCCGGCCCGATGAAATAGGCATCGGGACCATAGGTGTCCTGCAGGTTCGGGCCGTTGGGGCCGCGATAGCTGCGCTCGTCCAGCATGAAGACGTCGAGATGCGGGCCGTAATTCAGCGTGCGATAGACGCGGCCCGGTTCGGTCGGGTTGACCGAGATCGGATACATCTCGTGAAAGGCACGGGCGCCGCGCGCGGCCAGCAGCGTGATGTCGCGCTCCTTGTAAGACGCCGGCAATTGTTTCGAGAGCGACCAGTTGTTGGTGACTTCGTGATCGTCCCACTGGCCGAAGATCGGGACCTGCGCATTGAAGGCGCGAACATTGTCGTCGAGCAGATTGTATTTGTGCGCAGCGCGGAATTCGTCGAGCGTCTCGGCAACCTTCGCCTTTTCCGGCACCGTGATGGTGTTCTTCCAGATCGTACCATCAGGCAATTTCGTTTCAGGCAGGATCGGGCCGTCGGCGTAAATGGTATCGCCGGAATGGATCAGGAAATCCGGATCGTGCTTGCGCATGGTCGCATAGGTGACCATGCCGCCATCCTCGGCATTGATGCCCCAGCCCTGACCGGCGACATCGCCGCCCCAGACGAATGATACATCGCGGCGATCTGCCGGCGCAGTGCGGAAGCGGCCGGTCACGGCCTCGCCGACGATCTCGGTATGCGAAAGATCGCGAAATTTGACGCGGTAGAAGATGTCCTGCCCTGCGGGCAGATTATCGAGCAGCAGCTTTGCGGTGAAATCGGTTTCAGGCAGCGCCACCATCGGCGGCAAGGTGCGCGCATTGCTGAAGGATTCGGTGGTGGCGACTTCCACCATCATCTGCGCCGGCCGGTCCGCGCGCGACCAGATCATGCCGCTGTTGATCCCGACATCGCCGGATTGCACGCCATGCGACACCATTGGGCGATCGGCGGCGCGGCTGAGAGTGGGCATCGCGAGGAAGCTTGCGCCCGCTCCAGCCGTGTGCGCGAGAAAACGACGGCGGGATAAACGTAGTGCCATGGCGAACTCCTGAATCCGGGCTTTGGCACATGTGGCTCTAGGCAGAACGCTTGACGCTGCGATGACAGGTGATGCGCAATATCAACACCCGTCGACGCAAGTTGCGAATGACTGGCAGCTTGATTGACACATTTGGAAATTTCACCTTAACGTGAAGACGACGGTTCCCTTCGGGGATCAAAAGGGAATGCGGTGAGGGTATCCCCCGATTCCGCGGCTGCCCCCGCAACTGTAAGCGGCGAGCCTGCGCCAAGAGCCACTGGGTGTTCACCTGGGAAGGCGGCGACAGGCATTGACCCGCGAGCCAGGAGACCTGCCGCCAGTCGTGGTCACACGCGAGCACATTGGGCGGGGTGTCCTGGTGGAAGTCACACTGCCTCTTTGAAAGCGGCGGCGAGACTTGGTTTGCGGTGACGTGCCACGTAACCGCGAGTCCTGTAGATGACCTCCGTCTCCCATGCATCCAAGCGATGCAATGCTCTCCTTTCCTCTGTCGCATTGTCCTGCTTCCTTGTGCCCGCCGAGGGCTCGCTGCGACCAGCGCAATCGCATCACGTACTCGACCCCGTAGTGGTGCAGCCGACGGCGACGCCAACGCGCGCGCGCCGCGCTACGTCAGGCAAGCCCACGCGTGCCGCGCGCTCACGTCAGCAGCGCAACGCTGCAGCCAACACGGGCGCGCCGGTTGCCACGCCGACCGGCCCCGTCTTCGCAGCGCCGACACTCAACCTCACCGGCACGACGTCGACCGGCAGCCGCCTCGGCCTGACCCGATTGGAGACCCCGGCCAGCGTAGAGGTGATATCCGCCGAGACCATCGCCGAACGCGGCCAGCACAATGTGATCGACGCCGTCACACAGAATGCCACCGGCTTTACGGCCAGCCCGGCTCCAGGCAATGGCGGACTGGCCTTCAACACCCGCGGCTTTACCGGCAATGGCTCGGTGATGACCCTGTATGACGGCACCCGGCTCTATGTCGGCTCCGGCACGCTGACATTCCCGTTCGATACATGGTCGGCGCAGCGCATCGAGGTGCTGCGTGGCCCTGCGTCGGTGATGTATGGCGAAGGCGCCATCGGCGGCGCGATCAACGTGATCTCGAAGATGCCGCTGCCCACGCAGCGCAATCAGGCCGAGATTTCCATCGACAGCAATCTGACGCGGCGCCTGTCGGTGGACAGTGGGGGGCCGATCAACAAGGACGTGTCCTACCGCATCACCGCCACGGGCAACATGTCGGATGGCTGGGTCGATCGCGACAAGACCTCGAACGTGGCAGTCTCCGCCGCGGTGCGCGTGCAATCGTCGGAAAATCTGTCCTGGATACTGTCGACGGATTACGGCGACCGCAGCCCGTCGCGCTATTTCGGCACGCCACTGATCAACGGCAAGCTCGATGAAGCGCTGCGCTTCAAGAACTACAACGTCAACGACAGCAACATCCGCTACAAGGACAGCTGGACCCAGCTGAAGAGCGAGTTACAGGTCAACGATGCCGTCACCATCCACAACACGCTATATTACCTGAACAGCCAGCGGCACTGGAAGGATCTCGAAAGCTACGCCTACAACGCGACCACTGGACTTATCAACCGCAACAGCTATCTCGAGATCTATCACGATCAACAGCAGATCGGTAACCGCACGGACGCGACCATTAGCGGCCATATCTTCGGCATGAAGAACGAGTTCGTCGCGGGCTTCGACGTCAACCGCATCGTGTTCAGGCACACCAACAACGGTAGTCCCGCCAACACGTCGTCAGTGAATCCCTCCAATTTCGATCCCGGCGTCTTCACCAGTTCCAATCCGACTGTACCTGGCTTCAGCAGCGGCACCAATCAGTACGGCCTGTTCGCCGAGAACCGGCTGTCGGTCACTGAACAGCTCTCCCTGGTCGGCGGCATTCGTCAGGACGAGCCGACCATCGAGCGCACCGATTTCGTGACGCCCGCGAACAGCTTCACAAAATCCTTTTCGGCAACCAGCTGGCGCGTCGGCGCCGTCTATACGCCGATCAAGGACCTGGCCCTTTACGGGCAGTATGCCACCGCGGTGGATCCGGTCGGTGGCCTGATCTCACTGGCAGCGACGAACCGGAATTTTGCGCTTTCCACCGGCAAGCAGGTCGAGATCGGCGTCAAGCAGTCGTTCTGGGGCGGCCGAGGGGAGTGGACGCTGGCAGGCTATCAGATCGTCAAGAACAATTTGTTGGCGCGCGATCAGTACCTGCCGTCGCTGGTGGTCCAAGTCGGGCAGCAATCGTCACGCGGCATCGAGGCATCGGTCGGTCTCGCGCTCGATTACGGCTGGCGGATCGATGCCAACACCGCATGGCTGAAGGCCAAGTATGATGACTTCGTGCAATCGGTGGGAACGCCGACGGTGGCCGTCAACTACGCTGGCAATGTCCCGATCAATGTGCCGCAGAACGTCTCCAACATCTGGGTCACATGGGCGTTCGCGCCGGACTGGTCGGTGAACACCGGCGTGCAGATTATCGGCAAGACCTTTACCGACAATGCCAACACGCTGACGCGGCCGAGTTATACCCTCGTCAATGCTGGATTGCAGTGGAAGCCGACGGCCAATACTACGCTAACGCTACGCGGCTACAACCTGTTCGACACCGTCTACGCGACGGGGGGCAGCACCACGCAATGGCTGCTCGGCATGCCGCGCACCGCAGAACTCGCGCTCAACGTAAAGTTCTGACCGTGAAACGGGCTTTGATGCGAACGGCAAGGCGATGGCTGTATATCGGCCACCGCTGGGTCGGTATCGTTACATGTCTCTTCTTCGCGATGTGGTTCATCTCGGGCGTGGTGATGATGTATGTCGCGTTTCCCGGCCTCTCCGATAAAGAGCGGCTGGCGGCATTGCCTGACATCGCCTGGGAGAAAGCGGCACTGTCTCCCGACGACGCGATGAAGAAGGCAGGCACGACGCGGTATCCACGCGATCTGCGATTGAACATGGTCGCCGACGAGCCGGTCTATCGATTGACCGGTTGGGATGGCAAACGGCAGGCGATCTCGGCCATCGATGGCCGCACTATCACTGACGTCACCGAACAACAGGCGCTCGCAGTTGCCGGGCATCATCCCGCCAGCAAAGCGCCTCAACTCGAAGAAACCGTCGATCGCGACCAATGGAGTGTCACCGCGCGTTACGATCCGCTGCGCCCGTTGTATCTCGTCACGCTTGGCGACGACGCCGGCACCAAACTCTACGTCTCCTCGCGCTCCGGAGAGATCGCACTCGATACCAACCGCACCGAACGCATCTGGAACTGGCTCGGCTCGATCCCGCACTGGATCTATCCGACCGTGCTACGCAAGGACGGACCACTGTGGCGGCTGGTGGTGCTATGGATCTCCGGCATCTGCCTGATCGTTGGCGTCACCGGAATCTGGATCGGCATTTTGCGCGTGCGCCTTAAGCGGCGTTATGCAAGCGGCAGCATCTCGCCCTATCGCGGCTGGATGAAATGGCATCACGTCACCGGCCTGATCGTCGGCGCTTTCGTGCTGACCTGGATGTTCTCCGGCTGGCTGTCGCTCAACCCCGGCGAATATTTCGCCAATCGCAATACGCCACGCGAGATATTGCAGCGCTATGCCGGCCATGATGCGCCGACCATCACAACGACCCTGGGCGCACTAGCGGATAGGCGTGCGGTCGAAGCACGTTTCGTGTGGCTCGACGGCATGCCGTTCTCGATTTTCGCGCAGCGCGACGGCACGAAGACGGTGATCGATGCAACAAGCGGCGAAATCGCAAGACTGCCGCAAGATCGTCTCTGGAAAGCCGCAACAACGCTGCTGCCGGAATCGCGCCTCGAAACCCGGCTAACTATCGGAGAATACGACGCTTATTGGTACGCGCACCACAATGTCCGCGAACTGCCGGTGCTGCGCGCAAAGTTCGACGACGACGCGCAAACCTGGTTTCACATCAGCCCCGTCACAGGCGACATTCTCGGCCGCATCGATAGCAGCCGGCGCACCTATCGCTGGCTGTTCAACGCGCTGCACAGTCTGGATTTCAAGCTGCTGCTGATGTATCGCCCGGCCTGGGACATCGTGGTGTGGCTGCTGTCGATCCTCGGCACCATCGTCTCGGTGAGCGGCGGCGTGATCGGCTGGCGCTATCTCAAGCGCTAGACTGCAAGCGGCCGCGGTTGCTGACGGATCGGCTCCGGCGGGATCATGCCGATCAGCGCCTTGCGGTCGGCGACGGCGTTGTGGAATTGCTCGAGTGCGATGTTGAAGGCGGTCAGCGTGCCTTCCTCGATCGCGCCGTGCTCGTAGCAATTGAGGGTATCGCGCAGGATCTCGTCGGCCTCGGCCTGCATCCCGTCGAGCTCTTCCAGCGAATGGGTCTTGCGCGCGGTCGCGATCATGTCGAGCAGGCGATCGCGCTGCGAGACGTTCACATTGCGTTCGTCCTTCTTCAGATAGCTCGCGAACCAGGCGCCGATCGAGCCCATCGCCGAGAGCCCCATCAGGCTCCACCAGATGTAATCGCTGTAGCGATCGAGAAACGTCTTCTCTTCGCCATCCACATAGGCGGCTGCGCCGGGATGTACGGGGATCACCGCATCCTTGTCGGTATCCGGCGTTTCGATCTTCGCAGCCAGCGGGAAGTCGTTGATGATCTGCTGGCGGATCGCAAACAACTGCCGCGTAAAGGCGGCGACGGTCACATCGGACAGACCCTGCCGCGCCACGATGTGATGCGAAAAGCTGATGGTCTTGACGTCATCGTCCGGACGCGCCGGCGCGCCGCCGAATGCACCGGCCGGAATTTCGGACGCCTCGTAGATCGGGAAATTCTGCGCGATGGCTTCTGCGGAATCGATCGCGAGGAAAGTCGGCGTGCCATCGCGGCTCGACGCCTGGATTGCATCATTGGTGATCTTGCTGTTCACCGGACCAGCTGCAAGGAACGCATCGACCTTCTGGTCCTTCACGGCCTCGGCCACTTCAGTGGTCGAGAACTGCACGATGGTGACCTTGGCCGGATCGACGCCATATTGGCGCAGGATGATATTGAGCAGGTTGACGTTCGCCTGCGTCTTGCCGATCACGCCAACGCGGCGCCCGGCGAGCTGCGAAAATTTGGTGATCTTCGGGCCGGACTTCTTGCCCTTGACCGCGGGCGGCACCCAGATCACGGCGACGTTCTTGCGCAGCGTGGCAACAGCACGCGCATTCTTCGGCACTTCCAGATCGCCGCGGATGATCGCGAGATCGGCCTTGCCATCCGCAAGCGCCTTGGCGCTGGCTGTGGCGCCTTCGGTGAGGATCGGTCGCAGCCGGACTGTATAGTGATCGCGCGAGAACGATTGCACCAGCGCCTGCACGACCTTGACGTCGTCGCTGTTCGGCGGACCGACGGCGATCCGCAGCGGCACCGGCTTCATGGCGAAGTAGTAAGCGCCGGCCACGGCAGCAACGATCGCCAGAGTCCCGGCCAGCGTGATCAGCGTCATCTTGCGCCGGATCGACCGTGGCGACGGCGGCCCTATCGGCCCGACAACATCGGGACCGTCTGCCATGGATCTGGAAAACAATCGCTTCAAATTCATCTGCGCCAAATGGGTTCGAGCGACAATGTAGCAAAGTTTCGGGTCGACGCGCCGTTCCACCGGCAGCATGGTTACCGGCGGGCTTGGTTACTTTCCTGCATGCGCGGCATTTGCTGCCTTATTGTGGCATGGATCCCAACTGTGTCACCGGGCGTTAGAGTAAAGTTCAAGTGAAGCAGGAGGTTGCCATGGTGGAACGACTCTCGGCCGAGGCCCGCAAGGCGGCACTCAAGGAGCTGACAGGATGGAGCGAGGTCTCCGGGCGCGACGCCATCACCCGAACCTTTACCTTCAAGGATTTCAACGAGGCCTTCGGCTTCATGGCGCGCGTCGCTGTGGTCGCGGAGAAGTCCGACCACCATCCGGAATGGCGCAATGTTTACAAGACGGTGGAGGTGGTGCTGTCCACCCACGATGCCGACGGCGTCACCCAGCGCGACGTCGATCTGGCCAAGGCCATGAATACCATCGCCGGGCAACTCGCCCACTCCTGACCCGTTGCTGAATGTTGCGACGACGGAGCCAGATCACCATTTAAGCCTAAGGCTGCAATCTGCAGTCTTGAGGACCTTGCCGATGGCAACCGACCACAGCGTGGGCTTCGAGCCAGCCGATGAACTGGCCAAAGACCGCGAAAGCGTACGCAAGCAGTTCTGGCGCAAGCTGAAGAAGCTGGCCGTCAAGTTGCCTTTCGCCGAAGACTTGCTGGCTGCTTACTACTGCGCCTTCGACCGGCAGACGCCGCGCCATGTCCAGGCGGCCCTGCTCGGCGCCATCGCCTATTTCGTGCTGCCGTTCGATTTCGTGCCGGACATGCTGCCCGTTCTCGGCTTCACGGATGATGCCGCGGTGCTGGCCACCGCCTTGCGCATGGTGGCGAGCCACATCAACGAAGAGCATCGTGCTGCTGCCAGAGCGGCCATCGCACGTGGATTGGCGAAAGGTGAAACGGACGCGTAATCCGCGTCCGCCTCATTCAGCTTTATGGATGAAGGATCACTTTGCCCATGGCCTGACGGCCCGCGAGTACCTTCAAAGCATCGGCCGTCTTGGCCAGCGGGAAGGTCCGGTCGACGTGGGATGAGATCTTCCCTTCGGCGGCCCACTTCACCAGCTTTTCCAGATTGGCGCGGTTCTTCTCGGGGTTCTGCCGCACCCATGCACCCCAGAACACGCCGCGGATGTCGCAGCCTTTCAGCAGCGCGAGATTGAGCGGCATTTTCGGAATGTCGCCGGCGGCGAAGCCGATTACCAGAAAGCGGCCCTCCCAGGCGATGGCGCGCAGCGATGCTTCCGCGTATTTGCCGCCCACCGGATCGAAGATGATGTCGACACCCTTGCCGTCAGTCAGCTTCTTCAGACCTTCCTTCAGATCTTCGGTTGCGTAGTTCAGGCCGATATCCGCGCCGTGCTTCTTGGCGAATTCCAGCTTCTCGTCCGACGATGCGCAGGCGATGACCTTGAGACCGAGCAGCTTGCCGAGTTCGCAAGCGGCGAGGCCTGTGCCACCAGCGGCACCGAGCACGGCCAGCGTCTCGCCGGGCTTCGGGCTGGCGCGATCTTCCAGCGCATGCAGCGCGGTGCCGTAAGTGATGATCACGCCGGCGGCGCGATCGAAATCGAGATTGTCGGGAATCTTCACGGCCGACGCCGCGGGCACCGCGATCTTTTCACGCGCGCCATTGTGGCCCACGGATGCGACCACGCGGTCACCGACCTTGAGGCCAGTTACTCCGCTGCCAATGCTCTCGATGACGCCGGCGACTTCCGCAGCCGGCGAGAACGGGAACGGCGGCTTGATCTGGTACTTGCCCTGGATCATCAGGATGTCGAAGAAATTCAACGCCGCGGCCTTGATGGCGATAACGACCTGACCGTCGGCGGCGACGGGATCATCGATATCGGCGAGAACGAGATCATCGGGTTCGCAGAATTGCGAGCAGAGAATGGCTTTCATCTGATCATCTGACCTTCGGCTTGAGACAGTTGAAGGGAGTCATGCCGGATTTGACGACGCGCTACAATCTGATTCGATAAAAGGTAATTCCGCCCTGCGGCCAAACAAGGAACCGTCCCATGTTCGAGACAACGTTGCTCGCCAACAAGCGCATCCTGGTCACCGGCGGCGGCTCCGGCCTCGGTGCGTCCATGAGTCGCCGCTTCGCGGAGCTGGGCGCCGAGCTCGCTATCTGCGGCCGCCGGCTTGAATTGCTTGAACAGACTGCGGCACAACTGCGTACCGATTTCGGCGGCAAGGTCAAAACCTTTACCTGCGACATTCGTGACGCCGCGGAGGTCGAGGCAATGATGGAGGCGATCTGGCGGGATGGGCCGCTTGATGTCCTCGTCAACAATGCCGCGGCTACCTTCATCGCGCAGAGCGAGCATCTCTCCGCCCGCGCCGCCGACGCGATCCTCGCGCCTACGCTGCATGGCGCAATGTATTGCACGCTCGAGGCCGGCCGGCGCTGGATCGCGGGACACCACAAGGGCGTGGTGCTGAGCATCCTCTCGACGTCGACCATCACCGGCCGCGCCTTCACGGTGCCATCGGCGATGGCCAAATCCGGACTCCTTGCCATGACGAAGTCGCTTGCGGTGGAGTGGGGACCCAAGGGTATCCGCACCGTCGCCATCGCGCCGGGCCCGTTCCCCACCACCGGCGCGACCGGACAGTTGCGGCCCGAGGCACGCGACAGCGGCCCTGCGGCACAGAACCCGCTGGGCCGTGTCGGAGAACACAGCGAACTCGCCAATCTCGCAAGCTTCCTGATTTCCGATCAGGCCGGCTACATCAATGGCGAGATGGTGGTGCAGGACGGCGGCGCACACCTGCGCGCATCGGGCGCGGAAGACCTGCTGCAGTGGAGTGATGCGCAGTGGGCAGCGCAGCGCGCGGCGCGGACGAAAGGCTGAGTAGGAAACCGAGCAAAAAACTGAGGACGGCTACTGCGCCGTCAGCGCGCAGCAAGGCAAGGACTGCTATCCTTGCGAGAATTGCAGCTGCGCTTTTCAAGAAAGCGATTTGCGTCTATGGCAGACAGCGTGACGTCAGCGATTCCAAATCGTTTTGGCAGAGCCGTCTCGTTGCGAGCCATCTTCCAGTCACAATGATAGAGGATCGAGACTTGATGTCCGTGCGGCGATTCCTGACAGTTGTGTCGATGAGTGTAGCGATGATCGGCATCGTTACGATTGCTCCTGCCGATCTTGCGCAGGCGCAGAGTGCCGCATCGAAGGGTAAGGCCGCCGCACCTCCGAAGGCAGCGCCGGCGAAACCCGCTGCTGCCGCACCGGCCGCCGCCGGCGGCGGCGAGCCCACGCTGGTCGGACAGTTCGGCTCCTGGGGCGCCTACACCGCAACGCCGAACGGCAAGAAGGTCTGCTTCGCGCTGGCGAAGCCCGCGTCGTCGAAGACCAATCCGGCGAACCGCCCGCGCGATCCCGCTTACGCCTTCATCTCGACCCGCCCGGCCGAGAAGGTATCCAACGAAGTCTCGATCATGATCGGCTATCAGTTGAAGCCGGGCTCCGAGTCCACGCTGGAAGTCGGCGGCGCGCGCTATGCGATGTACACGCAGGGCGACGGTCTCTGGATCAAGAACGCCGCCGAGGAAGAGCGCATGGTGGAAGCCCTGCGCAAGGCGGCGGATGTGACCGTCAAGGGCGTCTCCGCCAAGGGTACGGAGACCACCGATACGTTTTCGCTGAAGGGTCTGGCCCAGGCGCTGGACCGGCTGGCACAGGATTGCCGGCGGTAATTGCCGCCAAAACACCGGCTAAATCCTTGCCGCCGTTAATATTGCCGCATTTAGCCGCTTTCCAATGTGCGCCGGAGAGCCTATTTGAGGTCGGCCTGTTTAAGGCCTGTATTTCCGTGACATCATAGATCGAACGCCATGACCCCCGTTTCAGCCGAGGCCGGTTCCGCCATCGACGCTTCCGACGCATTGCCCGCGGGCGACGTGCCATTGGAGAAGATCGCCACCGAGACGTATGTGCCGCTGGCCAAGCCGTCGCTGATCGGCCTGTCGCGCGCGGAAATCGCCGAAAAGCTCGGTTCCATCGGCGTGGCGCCGGCCCAGCGCAAGATGCGGACGCAGCAGATCTGGCATTGGATGTATGTTCGGGGCGTCCAGACCTTTGCCGAAATGTCCAGCATTTCCAAAGGTATGCGCGAAGACCTCGAGAAGCATTTCACAGTGGCGCGGCCTGAGGTCGTGGTCGAGCAGATCTCCAATGACGGCACCCGCAAATGGCTGCTGCGGCTGCCCTCCGGCACCGCCGGCGAGAAGGCCCATGAGGTCGAGTGCGTCTACATCCCCGAAACCGACCGCGGCACGCTCTGCGTCTCGTCGCAGGTCGGCTGCACCCTGAACTGCTCGTTTTGCCACACCGGTACCCAGCGGCTGGTGCGCAACCTGACGGCCGGCGAGATCGTCGGCCAGATCATGGTCGCCCGCGACCGTCTCAATGACTGGGCCAATCGCGAGACCCCGGACGGCAACCGCCGCGTCACCAATATCGTGATGATGGGCATGGGCGAGCCGCTCTACAATTTCGATGCGGTGCGCGACGCGCTGCTGATCGTCTCCGACAATGAAGGCATCGGCATCTCGCGTCGGCGTATCACGCTCTCGACCTCTGGCGTGGTGCCGAACATCAAGCGCACCGGCGAGGAAATCGGCGTCATGCTGGCGATCTCGCTGCATGCGGTGCGCGATGAACTGCGCAACGAGTTGGTGCCGCTGAACAAGAAATATCCGCTCGAAGAACTGATGCAGGCTTGCCGCGATTATCCCGGCGCGTCCAATGCACGGCGCATCACCTTCGAATATGTGATGCTGAAAGGCGTCAACGACTCGCTCGACGATGCCAAGCTGCTGGTCAAGATGCTGAAGGGCATTCACGCCAAGATCAATCTGATCCCGTTCAATCCGTGGCCCGGCACGCGCTACGAATGTTCGGACTGGGACCAGATCGAGAAGTTCTCCGAGTATATCTTCAATGCCGGCTATTCCTCGCCGGTGCGTACGCCGCGCGGCCGCGACATCCTCGCCGCCTGCGGCCAGTTGAAGTCGGAGACCGAAAAGCTGTCGGCGCGTGAGCGTCAAGCCCTGCGCGCGATGGCGATGACGGACTGACGATGGCGCTGATCGGCCGCCTGTTCGTCATCTTTCTCGGCTTCTGCGCTGCCTGTCTTGTCGGCGGCGCGATCGTGGTGTTCTCGATCCTGTTTCCGGAACTCAGCGCGCTCGATACCGGCGTGATCGATCCCAACACCATCAATATCCTGCTCGGCTTCGGTTTCATCTTCATCAGCGGCTTTGCGCTGATTCCGGCGATACTCGTCGTCCTCATTACCGAGGCCTTCTACATTCGCAGCGTTATCATCTATGCGCTCGGCGGCGCGGCGGTCGGGCTCGCCTGCTATCTCGGTCTGATTCCCTATGACCCTGCGACGATGAGTTTCGACGGCATTGTGCGGCGGCACCTCGAAGTGATGACCGGCGCGGGAATCGTCGCCGGACTGATTTACTGGGTGATCGCCGGCCGCAATGCCGGCGCCTGGCGGCAACCGCGGCGCGCTCCACCGCAGCCCGATGTCGCGGCTGGCCCCTAGTGCGCTGCCTTTCCTTCAACTCCTGCCTCGGTTAAACCGCCCGCCATGAACCGGACAGGACTCCTCATCGCGCTTGGGCTGCTTGCCGCCATTGCCATTGTCTTCGGAGTCTGGCCCGAACTCGACCTCAAGCTCGCGGCACTGTTCTACGATCCCGAGACCAGACGCTTCCCCACGACGTCACTGCCCTATGCGCAGTTCGCTCGCAATGCGGCGATGTGGATCGCATGGGCTTTCGTCGCCCCCTCGATCCTTGCGCTGATCGTGAAGCTGATCTGGCCACACCGGCCGCTGCTGGTGAAAGGCCGCACCGTGGCCTTCCTGATCCTCACCATGCTGATGTCGGCCGGGGTCCTGACCAATCTGACCTTCAAGACCTTCTGGAGCCGGCCGCGGCCGGTAATGGTCTCCGAATTCAATGGTCCCTGGCAGTTCAAGGCCTGGTGGGATCCGACCGGCCAATGCGGGCGCAACTGTTCGTTCTTCTCTGGTGAGGGCGCCACCGCGTTCTGGACCTATGCTCCGGCCGCGCTCGCGCCGCCGTCGGTGCGCCCCTACGCCTATGTGGCAGCGACGGTGTTCGGCCTCGCCACATCCGGCTGGCGGATGGCCTTCGGCGGCCATTTCTTTACCGACGTGACCATCGCTGGCCTCGTCTCATTCCTGGTCATCTGGTTGATTCACGGGTGGATTTACCGCTGGCCCTCGACCCGGAAGACGGACGAGGAGATCGATGCCGCGTTGACGCGCTTCGCCTGGCCGGGCTATCGCTGGCGGCAGAAATTGCGCGGTCGCGACATCGGTCCCGTGCCGGACGCGATCCCCGTCAACCGCCGTTAAACAGGTGCCCGTTCGCGGGACGTTTGATAGCGCGCCCGTACGCACCCGAAACTGCCCCGATTGGACGTTCGATGACCACGATCTTGAAGAGCCTGCCCCAAGGAAAAAACGTCGGCATCGCTTTCTCCGGCGGGCTGGACACGTCAGCCGCGCTGCTCTGGATGAAGCAGAAGGGTGCTAAGGTCTTCGCCTATACCGCGAATCTCGGCCAGCCTGACGAGGCCGACTACGACGAGATTCCGCGCAAGGCCATGGAGTTCGGCGCCGAGAAGGCCCGCCTGGTGGATTGCCGTGCGCAACTCGTTCATGAAGGCATCGCCGCCATTCAAGCCGGCGCCTTCCATGTCTCGACCGGCGGCATCGCCTATTTCAACACCACGCCGCTCGGGCGCGCCGTCACCGGCACGATGCTGGTCTCGGCCATGAAGGAAGATGGCGTCAATATCTGGGGCGACGGCTCGACCTATAAGGGCAACGATATCGAGCGATTCTACCGCTACGGACTGCTGACCAATCCGGAACTGAAGATCTACAAACCCTGGCTCGACGATCAATTCATCGACGAACTGGGCGGCCGCGCCGAAATGTCGGCCTTCATGACCGCCCACGGCTTCGCCTACAAGATGTCAGCCGAGAAGGCCTATTCGACCGACAGCAATCTCCTCGGCGCCACCCATGAGGCCAAGGATCTCGAACACCTCGACAGCGGCATCAAGATCGTCAACCCGATCATGGGCGTGCCGTTCTGGCGCGACGACTGCGCTGTCAAGGCTGAGAAGGTCACGGTGCGGTTTGTCGATGGTCAGCCGGTTGCGCTGAACGGTCAGACCTTCGCCGATCCTGTCGCGCTGTTCCTCGAGGCCAACGTCATCGGCGGCCGGCATGGCCTTGGCATGAGCGACCAGATCGAGAACCGGATCATCGAGGCCAAGAGCCGCGGCATCTATGAAGCGCCCGGCATGGCGCTGCTCCATATCGCCTATGAGCGTCTCGTCACCGGCATCCACAACGAAGACACCATCGAGCAATATCGCATGAGCGGCATGAAGCTCGGCCGGCTGCTCTATCAGGGCCGCTGGTTCGACTCGCAGGCCTTGATGCTGCGAGAGACGGCGCAGCGCTGGGTCGCGCGCGCGATCACCGGCGAAGTGACGCTCGAACTGCGCCGCGGCAATGACTACTCGATCCTGAACACCGAGAGCCCCAACCTGACCTACGCGCCGGAACGGCTCAGCATGGAGAAGGTCGAAGATGCGCCGTTTACGCCAGCCGACCGCATCGGCCAGCTCACCATGCGCAATCTCGACATCACCGACACCCGCGCCAAGCTGGATCTCTACGCGAAGACCGGCTTGTTGAGCGCCGGCGAAGGCTCGAACATTCCGAAGCTGGGCAGCGATAAGGATTAAGCCACGCAATCGCGTAACCCGGATGGGCAAAGCGACATCCAGGGATCGCGTTTCACTACGCGCGAGATCCCCACATATCGCTACGCTCATGCGGGCTACGAACTACGTTTTCCTGCCATCGCTACATCTTCATCGACAGCTCGACGTCATCACCGAACGGGACCGATAGGTAACCATTCGCGGGATTGCGGACATAAGCGAGATAGTCGGGGCTGTAATCCGCATTGTCAGCAATGACGAAAGCACCGGGCTTGAGACGGTTTTCGACGATCGCAAGCACGTCCGGATAAAGCGCCTTGGCGCCATCGAGCAGTAGCAGATCAATCGCATCGGGCAGATCGGCACGCAGCGTCTGCAACGCATCGCCTGCACGGAATTCGACGAGATCGATCAGGCCGCCTTCGGCGAGATTCCGTCGCGCGATGACGATCTTCGAGGGCTCGAATTCGCTCGTGATCAGCTTGCCACCGCCGTTGTCGTTCAGCGCGGCCGCCATATGCAGCGTCGAAATCCCAAACGACGTGCCGAATTCGACGATCGTCCTAGCACCGGTCGACCGCGCCAGTATGTAAAGCAGCGCACCGGTCGCGCGCGACACGGCGAGCGGGACGTCCCTGAACCGGCTGTAGAGATCGACATAGTCGGTCTTGCTCTGCATCATCCGCTGCCTATCGTCGTCAGACAAGTCGGCAACAGCCTGGCTGGTGCGGGACCGTGCGGCATCCGCTTCTGCGAACAGACGCTTGAGAAGGGGGGCGACGGGATCCGTCGTGAGTGTGGTCATGATAATTCCTGCGAAAACAGCGCTTGATTGCGCCCTCCTGCAAATACGAATAATCATTCGCATTCGCTAATCGCATTGCGGAGACCGCAGCTGACTCGGCGCCCAAGCCCTTCGATTCATTCGAGAAAACAGCCGCAACAGACACGCTCCGAAGAGCTGGTCAGCGCTATTCTCGAAGCTGCTATTCAGGTTTTGGCGAAAGAGGGATTCCACCGCTTCACCACCGCGCGCGTGGCGGAGAAGGCCGGTGTCAGCGTCGGATCGCTCTACCAATACTTCCCGAACAAGGCGTCGATCCTGTTCCGCTTGCAGAGCGACGAATGGCGAGACACCAACGACATGCTCCGCCGGATTCTGGAGGATGAAAGTGCATCGCCATCTACGCGTCTGCGCAAACTGGTCCATGCCTTCATCAAATCGGAATGCGACGAAGCCGACATTCGCCATGCGCTGGATGACGCAGCACCGCTCTATCGGGATGCTCCGGAATCGCAAAAGGCCAAGGCGGCCGGACGACGCACATTCGCGGCGTTCATCGCGCATGCACTGCCAGCCGCGACCGAGGAAAGGCAATCGCTCGTCGTCGACGTCATCACCTCGACTTTGAGCGGAGTAGGAAAGGACTTTTCCATGCGCCCGCGATCAGCGGCCGAGATTGAGTTTTTTGCGGAAGGCTTGGCGGACATGCTCTGCAGTTACGTCGAAAGCTCCGGGAGACATGAAACCTAGCGCCTCGGACTGTCGTTGCGTGATCGCGACGCATGTCACCCGTTAGTCATCCAACTGTCGTAATGGAGACCGCACCCCTAAGCTGGGCGCTCCAGAGGATATCCGTGTCATGTCGAGAACCTTTATTACGGCCGCTGCGACGCTGCTACTGACGAGCACATCGCTGCCAGCACAGACCATCTATCCGATCGACCGCGCCGAAATCCTCGCCGGCAGCAAATTCGACTTCAAGGTTGAACTGCCCGAGAAGATCGCAGCCGCCGACATCAAGGTGACGATCAACGGCGCCGACCAGACCGCGGCGTTCGGCAAGACCGCTAACTACATTGCGAAGGAAGACGGCAAGGATCAGTCCGCGCTGCTGCTGCGCGACGTGACGCTCGACAAGCCGGGTGCGTACAAGATCGAGGTCAGCGATGGCGTGCGCAGCCGCGTGGTGACGTGGAACGTCTATGATACTGGCCCACGCAAGGCGAAGAACGTGATCCTGTTCATCGGCGACGGCATGTCGCTGGCGCATCGCGTCAGCGCCAGAATTCTGTCGAAGGGCATTGCCGAAGGCAAGAGCCGCGGCAAGCTCGCGATGGATGACATGCCGCATATGGCCATGGTGGCGACGGCGGGCTCCGATTCCATCATCACCGACTCCGCGAATTCGGCCAGCGCCTATGCCACCGGCCACAAGACCGCGACCAATGCGATGGGCGTCTATGCCGATCGCACGGCAAACGTGTTCGACGACCCGCAAGTCGAAACCATTACCAGTCTCGCCAAACGCAAGCTCGATCTGGCGATCGGCATCGTCACCAATACCGAGGTCGAGGACGCGACACCCGCCGCCATGGTGGCACATACCCGTCGCCGCGCCGCCTATGACGAGATCGTCGCGCAGTTCCTTGCCGCCAAACCCGATGTGTTGATGGGCGGCGGTGCGGCGAATTTCC
Organism: Tardiphaga sp. P9-11; assembly: GCF_008329525.1. GTDB lineage: Bacteria > Pseudomonadota > Alphaproteobacteria > Rhizobiales > Xanthobacteraceae > Tardiphaga. The sequence continues at coordinate 230,200 of NZ_NPKQ01000001.1, forward strand.
TGCCGCAGGCAGCCGCGGCCTCGAAGCGCAAGGATGACATCGACTATGTCGCCCGCTTCCGGGATGCCGGCTATTCCGTTGCGACCACCGCGCCCGAACTGAACGGCCTCGCCAGGAAGCCCGAGACACGCAAACTGCTCGGCCTGTTCACGCCTGGCAATATGGATGGGGTTCTGGATCGCAAGTTTCTCGGCGGCGGCGGCGTGAAGAAATTTCCGCAGCAGCCGGATTTGACCGAGCAGGTGCATGCCGCGCTCAAGGTGCTGTCGCGCAACGACAACGGCTTCTTCCTGATGGTCGAGTCCGGCCTAATCGACAAATACGCGCATCTGCTCGACATGGACCGCGCCGTCTATGACGTCATCATGCTCGACAATGCGGTCAAGCTGGCGCGCGACTGGGCGGCCAGGCGTGGCGATGACACGCTGATTCTGGTCGTTTCCGACCACAGCCATCCCAACAGCCTCGTCGGCACGGTCAATGACGATATGAGCAAGGAGTCGAACCTGCCGCTCCGCGAACGGATCGGCGTCTATGACAAGGCCGGCTTCCCTAATTATCCCGCGCCGGATGCCGAAGGCTATCCGGCCCGCGTCGATGTCAGCCGACGGCTTGCAATCATGTCGGCGAGCCTGCCCGATCACTACGAGACGCTGCGGCCAAAACTCGACAACCCGAACGATCCGACCGAGAAGGGCGACGAGCCCGGCACGTTCAAGGCCAACGAGAAATACAGGAATGCGCCGGGCAGCATGCTGCGGCTCGGCAACCTGCCGGCCATGATGGGCGCCAGCGTGCATTCGGGCGAGGACGTAATCCTCACCGCCACCGGCCCCGGCAGCGACCGCGTGCGCGGCGCGATGGACAATACGGAAGTGTTCCGCGTGATGGTGGATGCGTTGGGACTGGCGGCGAAACCATAATTCATCGAAAACTCTTCAAAACAAAAATGGCCGGGATTGCTCCCGGCCATTTTCATTTTCTACCTGCCTCAGCGACGCGGCGGTGCCGTGCCTGGAGGCGGCGGGGGCAATGACGCCTGACCGCCGTTCAACAGCGGCGTGATGTTGCGGATCGTGACGCGGCGGTTCTGGCGCTCCGGACCATCGGTCTGGATCTTCAGATACTGCTCGCCATAACCCTGCGACGTCAGGTTTTCCGCCGGCACCTGGAATTGCTGGGTGAGCAATTCAGCCGCCGACTGTGCGCGGCGATCCGACAGCGACAGATTGTCGACGTCAGAGCCAACCGCATCGGTGTGCCCCTCTATGAGGAACACCGCACGCGGGTTACGCGAGATCGCCCGGTTGAGACCATCTGCGATCACCTGCAGCTTCGAGGCCTGGTCCGGCGGGATATCCCACGAGCCTAGCTCGAAATTGATCGAGTCCAGATCGATCGACGGCATGCGCTGGCGTACCATCGGGCTGTAGCGGATTTCATCGAGCGTATAGCGACGCTCGATGCGATCCACCGGAGGCGCGATCAGGGTGTCGTAGACCAGATCGGGCGAGGCCTGATCGTAATCGACGATGTAGCGGTTCTGCGGAATCCGGATCATCGGCGGCGGCAGATCGACATAGAAGCCGAGACCCCCTGGACCGCCGGGGCCACCCGGACCACGGAACGAGTTATCGATGATGATGATCTCGCGTCCCTCGCGATCCCTGCGGATACGTCGCAGCAGCTGACCATCGCGGCCAACCACCGTGATGATCTGCGAACCGTCGGGACGAATCACAATTGTCCGATCATCACCGCCGACCCGATCCGTACGGATGTCACGCGCGCCGTAGCGGAAGCGATCGACCTCGTTGTGGCGGATGAACGACTGACCACTCGGATCCTGCACGATGATGCGTCCAGGCTCGGTGATGATCGTACGACCGCCCTCCTGGCGCTCGCTGCGCTGGCCGCGGAAATCGCCCATGTTGCGCGGGCCCTGGGGGGCAGCGCCCGGTGCGATCGGCGTCAGCGCTGCAGCCGGCGGCGGTGCCTGAGGGATCGGTGCCGTCACCGCAGGTGCGGGCGGCTGCACGACCTTGATGTTGCCGCCACCGGGGGCGACCACGACAGGCGCGGCAGCTCTGGTGGGCGGCGGCGCAGCGGCGGGTGCCGCGGCGTTCGGCGCAACGCCGGGCGCAGCCGCGTTGGGTGGCGTGCCGGGTGCACCGGGAGCGCCTGCGCCCGGACCGCCGGGAGGACCACGACGTCCATCGGGACCACGGCCATCAGGACCACGGCCGTCGGGGCCACCGGGGCGACCTGACGGAGGCGCACCCGCAGCAGGCGGTGTGCCAGGCGCAGCCGGAGCTGGTGCTGCAGCAGGTGGCGTTGCCGCAGGGGGGGGCGTAGCCGCTGGCGGCGTTGCAGGCGCTGGAGCCGGCGTCGGTGCAGTAGCAGGTGCCGGCCGCGCGGCAGGCGGTGTCGCCGGTGCAGCGGCTGGTGGCGCTGCAGGCGCGGGACGTGCGCCGGCCGGCGGCGTTGCACCGGGTTCACGGCGCTCAGGACGTCCTTCGCCGGGCTCGCGACGTTCGGGACGCCCAGCGGGCGGCGTTGGCGCTGACGGAGCTACAGGCGCAGCGGTGGGCGCCGGAGGTGCGGCGCGCGGGGCCGGAGGCACGACGGGAGCCGGCGGCGGCGTTGGGCGCGGCGGCGGAGCGGCAGCCGGAGGAGGAGGCGTGGGGCGAGGCGGTGCAGCCGCAGGAGGCGGGGGCGGCGTCGGGCGCGGAGGTGCAGCCGCGGGCGGCGGCGCAGCAGGCGGTGCCGGAGGCGCGGGACGTGCAGCAGGGGGAGCGGCAGGATGCGGCGGCGGCGGTGCCGCAGGGCGTGCGGCCGGAGGCGCAGCAGCGGGAGGCGCAGCAGCTGGCGGAGCCTTGGGTGGCGCCTTCGGTGGAGCCTTGGGCTCACCTTCAGGTGCAGCAGGTGCGGCCTGCGCGAGCACGATCGGCGCATCGACGCTCGACGCATAGGCAGCAGTCGCTGCAATATGCGCAACGCCGAGCGTCGTCGTGGCCAGCAATACGAGACGAAGTTTTGTCATGATAGACCTTGGGCCCCCGGAGTAAGGATCTTCAACAAACTGATTTTTGTCGGCCGAACAAATCGGCACATTGATCAACTGATATGCATTGGGCCGGAATGTGGCGACAGGCAAATGCAAATTCGTTTTTATTTTCGACACGACAATGGCCCAAACGCGCTTTGTTCATTGCGCGTTCAGGGCATCGATCTGTAGTTCGCACCATCACAGCAGCTACATCACTGCAGGGGGCGGCTGACCCGGATTGATATCGGGGTTCGGCATCGGCACTTCATCAGGCATGTCTCCGGGCAACTCATCCGGTCGCGACGGTTCACCGGGATCACGCACCGGTCGAGGCACCTCCGGCTGTGGATTACCGGGCGGGCTCTCCTGCGGTGGTTCGCTGGGTTGGCCAGGCTTGATCGGCGGATCCTCGACGGGATCGATGCCAGGCGTCTCGCTCATGTGCATCTAGATCACAACCTTTCCATTAGTACCAATGTTTGGACAGACAACGGCGCGATACACGCGATGTTCCGGAAAACGGACGGTTGTAGCCGTGTTTGACAGCGGAACAGGAACCGCTCATCAAGACGCAGTTTGGCCATATTATCGATCCGGGGGATTTGATGCCGTTCGCCTATTGGAGCATTCTGATTGCTGCACTGCTGCCGCTGATCATTATTGGCTATGCCAAAGCGGGATCCCGCGACAACAGCACGCCGCGCGACAGTGCCGAGAGCCTTTCAGGCGCCAAGCGTCGCGCTTATGCCGCACACCAGAACGCCTTCGAGAGCTTCCCGTTCTACGCCGTCTCGGTCATCGCAGCGCTGAACTTCGGCGCGTCGGCGACAACCGTGAGCGTGCTGGCCGCGCTCTATCTCGCGTTTCGGATCGCGCACGCGCTACTGTACATCGCGGATAAATCATCGCTGCGCTCTGCCGCCTATGCCGGCGGGCTTTTCGCGAATATCGCGATCTTCCTGTCACCAGCGCTGAAGATCAACTTTTTCTAGTTCCAAGTACAGATCACGCCGCGCTCCTGGCCGGCTTGCGATGGCGCAGGAAGCGACCGAGCAGGCGACGCTTGCCGCTGCGCGGGATGAGATCGATATCGCTGACCAGCTTGGCGCCGCCCTTGCGGCGTTCCAGCACGATCTTGCGGCTGTGGAAGGCTTCAAGCTCGACCCGATGCGCGACAGATACCACCGTGGCGTTGGGCAGCTCCCTGGTGAGCAGCTCCATCATCTTGTCCTGGCTCTTCGCGTCCAGCGCCGAGGTCGCTTCGTCCAGCACAATGATATCAGGGCGGTGTAAAAACAGGCGCGCAAAAGCGAGCCGCTGCTTCTCGCCGCCGGACAGTGTCTGGTCCCACGGCGCATCCTCCTCGATCTTCTCCTTGAGATGGCCAAGCCCAACCTTGTCGAGCGCCTCGCCGATCTGCTCGACGGTCCAGTCCTCCGACGCCGCGGGATAGGCGGCTGCGCGGCGCAGGGTGCCTGACGGCACGTAGGGCTTCTGCGGCAGCATGAACAACCGCCGGTCCGGATGGAAATTGACACTGCCACCGCCCCATGGCCACAGGCCGGCGATGGCGCGCACCAGCGTGCTTTTGCCGGTGCCGGATTCACCAGCCACAAGCAGACGCTCGCCGGGCCCGATCTTCACTTCGGCATCGCCGACCACCGCGGTGCCGTCATCGAGCGTAACGGACAAATTATGCAGGCTCAGCATGGTCTCGTCAGTGGTCTCGCCGCGCTTGATGCGGCCGATGCCGTCGCCGAGTTCGGCGCGTTCGAGACCGTCCAGCGACATCATCAGCGAGGCGACACGGCGTGCGCAGGCATTCCAGTCGGCGAGGCGCGGATAGTTGTCGACCAGCCAGCCGAATGCGCTTTGCACGATGGTGAAGGCCGACGCCGCCTGCATGACCTGACCGAGCGACATGCTGCCGTCGAGAAATTTCGGCGCACACAGCAGCAGCGGTACGACGGGTGCGATCAGGCTCGAGCCCTGCGAGACCAGTGTGGTGCGCATATGCTGGCCGGCGAGGCGCGCCCATTGCCTGAGAACGTGGCCAAAGGTCTTGTCGATACCGTTGCGCTCTTCCTCTTCGCCGCCCAGCAGCGCGATACTCTCGCCATTCTCGCGCACACGGGTAAGCGCATAGCGATACTCGGCCTCGGCCTGGTTCTTGTCCTCGGAGATCTGCACGAAGCGGCGGCCGATCACCATGATCGAACCGGATGCAATGGCGGCATAGATGATCGCGGCAATGACGAGGAAGCCCGGAATCGTGATTGTGCTGCCACCCATCGAGAGCGTCATTGCGCCGCCGATGGTCCACAGCACGATGATGAAGGTGGTGGCGGAGAGAAATGCGGCGATAACGCCGGAGACGAAGTCGACGGGCGAGTCGGTCGCGATGCGCAGATCCTCGGCGATCCGGTATTCGGGATTCTGGTGATCGCCGCCGACGAGATTGAGTTGATAGTAACGGCCATTGGTGAGCCAGCGCGACACGACCGAATTGGTCAGCCATGCGCGCCAGCGACGCTGGATGCCCATGCGGCCATAGACCTGCGCGACACCAAGGAGCACGCTGCCGATCGCCAGTGGAAAAAACACGCCGGTGAGATGAAACACGCTGGCCGCATCACGTTTCTCGATGGCATCGAAGATCGCGCGATTCCAGACATTGATGCCGTATTGAAACGCAACATTGCCAACGATCAATAGCACGAGCCCGATCGAGAACATCCAGGCGAGTCTGTCGCCCGACTTGCCCCAGAAACCGCGCGCGCTGATCCAGAACCGCGTCAGCAGATAATCCTTGCGCGCCTGCTCGGCCTCTTCCGGCGTGAGGTCAGGATCGGGCTCTACCACTTCGGGCGGCGGCGGCTCGATATGCTCGCCGACCTCGTCAACAACCCCGATGATCGGCCCCTTCACATCAGGCGCGTCGGAAGTGGACTTGGGATCGGGTTCGGGCCTGGAATCGTTGACAGAATGCTTGTTCATAGCGCGATAACGCCAAGAAAATCAGAAGGTTCCTTCGAGTTCCCGACGACTCAGACGGCCTCGCGCTGGGCCTTCCGCCAGGTGCCGACCTTGGTGAGTACCCGCGACAATTGCTCGATCGAATAGGGCTTCTGTAGCAGCTCGAATCCGAAGGTGCCGTTCTGCGCCAAAACATGACTGTAGCCGGAGGTCAGCACCACCGGCAGGTCCGGATAGAGCTTTCGTATCTCCTGCGCCAGTTCGATGCCTGTCATTCCAGGCATCACCACATCGGAGAACACGACGTCATAACGCGCGGCATGACGGGCGAGTTCGGCGAGCGCTTCCTGCGCGTTCGGCCGCAACACCGTGGTGTAGCCAAGCTCGCTCAGTGCATCGGTCGCGAAAGTACCGACATCGCGATTGTCTTCCACGACCAGCACCGACATGCCGTGGCCATCGACGACGGGCGCTTCGCTCGCCGACAGCGCCGGCGCGGTGCGGGCACCAGAGACGCGCGGCAGATAGAGCGTGAAAGTGCTGCCCTTGCCGACTTCGCTGGCGACTACGACCTCGCCACCGGATTGTTTGGCAAAGCCAAATACCTGCGAAAGCCCGAGGCCTGTGCCCTGCCCGACTTCCTTTGTCGTATAGAATGGCTCGAAGATGTGCTCGAACTGATCGGCGGGAATACCGGTGCCGGTGTCGGATACTGAGATCGCCACATAGCCGTCAGACCTCAGGGCGAGCGCAACGGGGATTAGCTCTGCCGCGCGGACAACGATCGTCAGCCGCCCCTCACCCGCCATGGCATCGCGCGCGTTAACCGCGATGTTGATCAACGCGGTTTCGAACTGACCGATATCGGCATCCACGAACAATGCCTCATCGGGCACATGGGTCATAATCTCGATCGGCGCTCCCGTCAGCGTACCGATAATCTCGCTCACCGAATGCACACATTGGCCCACGTCGAACACTTCAGGCCTCAGTGTCTGGCGCCGCGCAAAAGCCAGCAATTGCGCCGTCAGCTTGGCGGCGCGATTCACGGTTTCGGAGATCGCTGCAATGTAGCGGGCACGACGATCCGGCGAGAGATCGGGCCGTTGCAGCAAATCGACTGACGAACGGATCACGGTCAGCAAATTGTTGAAGTCATGTGCGACGCCACCGGTCAACTGGCCGAGCGCTTCCAGCCGCTGGCCATGTTTCAGCGCTTCTTCGGCCTCGCGCCGTTTCATCGCTTCGAAATTGAGCCGGCGGGTGCGACGGATCGCGAATACCAGCAACAGGAACAGCAGTGCCGTCGCAGGAACGCCGAAGATCAGATGATAGCTGATGGTGCGCAGCCAGCGCGCACGGATCGCTGAAGTTTCAAGACCTGCCGCGACATAGACCGGATAGCCCGCGAGCTGCTGATAGCCGATACGGCGCTCAACATTGTCGCCGGGCGAGACAAGCGTGACCAGCCCTCCAGCAGGATGGGTCGACAGCGTGCGGCCCACGGGCCCCTTGGGATCGAACCGCACCTCACGGTCGAGCTGCGGATAACGTGCCAGGATCGAACCATCGGTGAGACCAAGCGCAAAGAAGCTCCCAGCATCGTGGCCGATGCGCGCATAGAAGCGATCGAAGTATTCCGGAAAGACAGAGGCCTGCACCACGCCCGTGAAGCTGCCATCGGCCGAGACCCGCCTGCGGCTCACGCCAAAGAACGGCGCGCCCTGATAGGGCGGGCGCGGCAACAATGATTGACCGATGAACGTGCCGGCATCACCTGCGATATGGGCCCTGTAGTAATCGCGATCAGAAAAATCGAGACTGGGCAGCGCCAGATTCAGACTGTTGACCAGCGCGCGGCCCCTGTTGTCGAACACCCAGACCGATTTCAGTTGCGGCAGCGCATCGGTCAGTTGCTTCAGCCGGGCGCCCATCTGCTCCGACTGGGCACGCAGCTCGTCGTCGGATTTTCCGCGCACGATTTCGTTCATTTCGGACAGGCTGCGGTCGATGGTCTCGAACACTTTCAACGCGTGTTCATGCGCCACATCGAGCGCGCGCTCGATCTCGCGGTCGGCGATCTCGCGCGTGGACACCCACGACGTCGCCGCCGCAAACACAAACAGTGCAAGCGGAAGGGCCAGCGACGCAGCCATCATCCATTGCAGCGTTCTCAGTGAATTCTGGTGTTCGGTCTTCACGGCACCCGCCCGACTCCCTGCAGTCTAGCGCAAGGGCGGTATCTGACCAACCGCTTCCGGGCAGGAAGCCCGGCCCGCACAGGGCCGGGTGGAGGGCGTGTGGCCCTAGCCGGCTGCGCTCATCTGCGAGCGGAAGGCCCATTTGGTGAAATGCTGTTCGATCCCCGCGAATACCGCATACATGAGCACGCCTTCGAAGGCGAGCAGCAGCAAGGCGGCATAGACATTCGCCATGCGGAAACTGGCTCCCTCCAAGGCGATCAGGTAGCCGAGTCCCGCATTGGCGCCGAGCGTCTCCGACACCACGGTGCCGACGAAAGCCAGCGTGATCGCGATCTTCAGGGAGCCGAAGAAATATGGCAGCGCACGCGGAATGCCGACCTTGAGCATGATGTCGAGTTTGCCGGCGCCGAGCGCCCGCAGCACGTCCTCGAGTTCGGGCTCGGTGGTCGCCAGACCGGTGGCGATATTGACCACGATGGGGAAGAACGAGATCAGAAACGCCGTGACGATCGCCGGCACTTCGCCGATGCCGAACCACAGGATCAGCAGCGGCACGATGGCGACCTTGGGGATGGTGTTGAAGCCGATCATCACGGGATAGAGCCCGCGATAGATCGCCCGCGACCAGCCCACGACGAGACCGAGAATGATGCCGAAGCCAACAGCCAGCGCAAATCCGACCATCGTCACCCAGAGCGTGACCCACGAATGATAGAGGAACACCTTCCAGAGTTTGAACATCGCCGCAAAGGCTGCCGATGGCGGCTGCAGCACCGACGTGTTGACCTTGAAAACAATGCAGGCCAGTTCCCAGATCAGGAAAATGGCGATGGTGAAAATCCAGGGCGAGAGCTTTTCGAGGGTTCGCGGGTTCATGACTGGCGCACCTGTGCGATCTTCATGCGCAGCTCCATCACGATGTCGCCGAAATCCTTTTCATAGGTGACCTGCAGATCGCGCGGACGGGCGAACGGGACTGACTTGATCTGGACGATGTGACCCGGGCGCGCGCTCATGACATAGATCTTGTCGGCGAGGAACGCGGCTTCGCGCAGATCGTGCGTCACCAGGATCACGGTGAAGCCGAGCCGCTGCCACAGATCGCGCAACACGCACCACAGCTCTTCGCGCGTGAACGCATCGAGCGCGGCAAAGGGCTCGTCGAGCATCAGCAGCGCCGGCTCGTGGATCAGCGAACGGCACAGCGAGACGCGCTGCTGCATGCCGCCGGACAATTCCCAGGGATAGCGATCACCGAAACCGGCGAGACCGACCGTTGCCAGCAATTGCTCGGCCTTGGCGCGGAACTCGGCTTTCCTGGAACGAAACTGCGAACGATAGGGTTCGACGATCTCCAGCGGCAGCAGGACGTTGTCGATGACCTTGCGCCACGGCAGCATATTGGCGTTCTGGAACGCCATGCCGGCCATCTTGACCGGACCTTTCACTTCCTTGCCGTCGATGGCGATGGTGCCGGCGGTCGGCTTGTGTAGGCCCGTCACAAGCCGCATCAGGGTGGATTTGCCACAGCCGGAGGGGCCGACCACCGCGACGAATTCGCCGCGCTGGACTTTGAGCGTCGCATCCTGAAGCGCGACAATGTCACCCGAGGCGCCACGGTACTTCAGCGTGACGCCGTCGATATCTACGAACGCTTCCATGCGCGACGACCTGGCCTTCTGTCGTTACGCTTAGAACTTGCGCGCGTCGGCCGGAGGCAGATATTCCGACGTGAACAGATCCCCCGCCTTCGGCTTTGGATTCTTGAACTCGTAGGTGACGGCGATCTGATCGATGGCATCACTCATGCGCTTCTCGTCGATACCGCCGACGCCATTGGCTTTCACCCACGGGGTCACGAAATTGTCCTTCAGCGACATCTTGAGGCGAGCGAGTTCGATCTTTTCGTCGGCGGTCTCGTTGCGCTTCATCACCGACTTGATGGCGTTGTCGGGATCCTTGATGGTGTCGATGATGCCCTTGACGGTCGCGCGCACGAAGCCAGCCACAATCTTGGGATTGGCCTTGGCGAATTCGGGGTTCACCATGATGGCATTGCCATAAAGCACGATGCCGTAATCCGACATCAGCATCACCTTGATGTCCTTCTCGGCAATGCCCTTGGACATCAGGTTGAAGTAGGACGAGAACGAGAAGCCGGTGATGGCATCGACCTTGCCGTCGGCGAGCATCGGCTCGCGCACCGGGAAGCCGACATTCTCGATCTTCACCTTGCTGTCGTCGATTTTGTTCTCTTTGACGAAGGCCTTCCACTGCGCGAAGGCGCCATCCGGCGCCGGTGCGCCCAAAATCTTACCCTCGAGGTCCTTCGGCGAATTGATGCCCGACTTCGCAATGCTAACGATGGAGAACGGCGGCTTGTCGTAGACCATCAAGACGCCCTTGACGTCCTTGTCCGGGTTCTGGTCGCGGAAGCGCGCCAGCGAATTGATGTCGAAGAAACCGATCGGATAAGTGCCCGCCGCGACCCGTGCGATGCCGGCCACCGAGCCTGGACCGGAGTCGATGGTCACGTTGAGGCCTTCGGCCTTGTAGTAGCCCTTGTCGAGCGCAACGAAATAGGGCGCGGACGGACCTTCGAATTTCCAGTCGAGCGCGAATTTGACATCGGTGTCGGCGCTCGCAGACATCGCAGACGCCAATAACGCTGCAGCCGCCACGACGCTCAAACCCATCTGACGAAACATGAAAACTCCCCCTGATCAATTATCAGGCAAAGGCTAGCACAGCCCGTGCCAACCTTGGCGAGTCCGATTTCAACGAGAAATAGCGCGGGAGTGGCGAGGGATCGGAATTCGGCGAGGCAATCTGATTAAATCATGGGCAAAAAAGAACACCGGCCTGCTTGAGCAGACCGGTGTCCTGATTGGCAGATCCAGACCAGAGGAACGTCAGACCTGACGTTCGACCATCTTCATCTTCAGCTCGGCGATGGCTTCGGAGGGGTTGAGACCCTTCGGGCACGCCTTGGCGCAGTTCATGATGGTGTGGCAGCGATAGAGCCGGAACGGATCTTCGAGATTGTCGAGACGCTCGCCGGTGGCTTCGTCGCGGGAATCCTTGACCCAGCGGGTCGCCTGAAGAAGCGCAGCCGGACCGAGGAAGCGGTCGCTATTCCACCAGTAGCTCGGGCAGGACGTCGAACAGCAGGCGCACAGGATGCATTCGTACAGACCGTCGAGCTTTTCGCGGTCAGAGTGGCTCTGCTTCCATTCCTTCTGCGGGGTCGGCGTGGTGGTCTTCAGCCACGGCTCGATCGACGCATACTGGGCGTAGAAGTTGGTCAGATCCGGCACCAGGTCCTTCACGACCGGCTGATGCGGCAGCGGATTGACCTTGATGGCGCCGTCGTCGACTTCGTCCATCGCGCGAGTGCAGGCCAGCGTGTTCTGGCCATCGATGTTCATGGCACAGGAGCCGCAGACACCTTCACGGCAAGAGCGGCGGAAGGTCAGCGTCGGATCGATGTTGTTCTTGATCCAGATCAGACCATCGAGAACCATCGGACCGCAGTCGTTGGTGTCGATGTGATAGGTGTCGACCGACGGGTTTTTGCCGTCATCCGGATTCCAGCGATAGACGCGGAATTCGCGCGTCTGCGTGGCACCGGCCGGCTTCGGCCATTCCTTGCCGCCGGTGATCTTTGAATTCTTCGGAAGTGCGAACTCAGCCATTCTCTCAAGCCTTCGCTGTCATCATTAGTACACGCGCGCTTTGGGCACGATGTACTGAACGTCGTTGGTCATCGTGTAATCATGAACCGGGCGATAATCGATGGTGGTCTTGCCACCGCCGTCGATCCACGCCAGCGTGTGCTTCATCCAGTTCTTGTCGTCGCGATCCGAGAAGTCCTCGCGCGCGTGGGCGCCGCGGCTCTCGGTGCGGTTCGCAGCCGAGTCCATGGTGACGATCGCCTGCGTGATCAGATTGTCGAATTCCAGGGTCTCGATCAGATCCGAATTCCACACCAGCGAGCGATCGGACACGGCGATATCGCCGATGCCGCCATACACCTTGTGGATCAGCTCCTTGCCTTCGTTCAGCACCTCACCGGTGCGGAACACGGCGCAGTTGGTCTGCATCACGTGCTGCATATTTTCGCGGATCTTCGCGGTGGTCGTGCCACCCTTCGCGTAACGATAATGATCGAGGCGGCTCAGTGCCTTCTCGGCCGAATTCGCCGGCAAATCAGGCTGTTTGCCATTCGGCGTCAGCTTCTCGGCGCAGCGCAGCGCGGCCGCACGACCGAACACCACGAGATCGATCAGCGAGTTGGAACCGAGACGATTGGCGCCGTGCACCGAGACGCAGGCTGCTTCGCCAACGGCCATCAGGCCCTGTACCACCGCATTGTCGTCGCCGTCCTTCTTGGTGACGACTTCGCCATGATAGTTGGTCGGGATGCCGCCCATGTTGTAGTGCACCGTCGGAACGATCGGGATCGGCTCCTTGGTGACATCGACGCCGGCGAAAATGCGCGCCGAGTCGGAGATGCCCGGCAGACGTTCGGCCAGTACCTTCGGGTCGAGATGGTCGAGATGAAGGAAGATATGATCCTTCTTCTTGCCGACACCGCGGCCTTCGCGGATTTCGATGGTCATGGCGCGCGAAACGACGTCGCGCGAGGCGAGATCCTTGGCCGACGGTGCGTAGCGCTCCATGAAGCGCTCGCCTTCGGCGTTAACGAGGTAACCGCCTTCGCCACGCGCGCCTTCAGTGACGAGGCAGCCCGAACCGTAGATGCCGGTCGGATGGAACTGAACGAATTCCATGTCCTGCAGAGGAAGGCCCGCGCGCAACGCCATGCCGCCACCATCACCGGTGCAGGTATGCGCAGAGGTGCAGGAGGCGTAAGCGCGGCCATAGCCGCCGGTGGCGAGAATGACGGTCTGTGCCTTGAAGCGATGCAACGTGCCATCATCGAGCTTGAGCGCGATGACGCCGCGGCAGACGTTCTGATCGTCCATGATCAGATCGATGGCGAAGTATTCGATGAAGAACTCGGCCGAGTGGCGCAGCGCCTGGCCGTACATCGTGTGCAGCATGGCGTGACCGGTGCGGTCGGCAGCCGCGCAGGTGCGCTGCGCCTGGCCCTTGCCGTAGTCCATGGTCATACCGCCGAACGGGCGCTGATAGATCTTGCCGTCTTCGGTGCGCGAGAATGGCACGCCCCAGTGTTCGAGCTCATAAACGGCGTCGGGCGCGTTGCGCACCATGTATTCGATCGAGTCCTGATCGCCGAGCCAGTCCGATCCCTTGACGGTGTCGTACATGTGCCAGCGCCAGTTATCCTCGTGCATGTTGCCGAGTGAGGCGGAGATGCCGCCCTGAGCTGCAACCGTATGCGAACGGGTCGGGAACACCTTGGTGATGCAGGCGGTGCGCAAACCCGCCTCGCCGCAGCCGACCGTCGCACGCAGTCCGGCACCGCCGGCGCCAACGACAACGACGTCATAGGTGTGATCTTCGATGGGATAGGCGTGGCTGTTGGTGGCAGGGCCGCCAACGCCGTTCGCGCCAGTGCCGTTCACGGCCATGCGCTACACTCCGGATGAAAGTTTAAGGATGGCGTAGATCGATGCCAGCGCCACGGCGGCGGAAAAGAAATTGTTGCCGATGATCGAGATCAGTTTGATCTTCTCGTCGTGAACGTAGTCTTCGATCACGACCTGCATGCCGATCTTCATGTGCCAGACGCTGGCAACGATGAAGAGCAGCATGATGATGGCCACCAGCGGCGTGCCGAGGACCTGAGCGGCACCGGCCTGATTGCTGCGGAGCAGCGACATCACGATGAAGATCACAGGGATCAGCAGAAGCAGCATGGCCACAGCGGTCAGGCGCTGGCGCCAAAAATCCGAGGTGCCCGAGTGCGAGGAGCCGAGACCACGGACACGGCCAAGCGGCGTGCGCACCGACTTCGGCGAATTGGAACCGCTCATCGTCCGCCTCCGATCGCGTAGGCAATGATCCAGAGCAGGATGGTGATGCCGATTCCGCCGATCAATGCGGCCCAAGTCAGCCATTCCCTTTCGGAGGGCTTGAAGCCGTAGCCGAGATCCCAGACCAGATGGCGGATGCCGCTCATGGCGTGGTGGATCAGCGCCCAAGTGTAGCCGAAGGCGATCAGGCGACCGATGATGCTGCCGGTAAAGGCCTGCACATGGGCATAGGCCACGGGGCCGGACGCGGCGGCGATCAACCACCAAACAAGAAGCAGAGTGCCGAAATACAAGGCGACGCCGGTAGCGCGATGCACGATGGACAGCGCCATCGTCAGGGTCCAGCGATAGACTTGCAGGTGCGGTGAAAGGGGACGTTCGATCCTGGCGGTCATTTAGCAACTTTGACAGGTTAATGGGCAGACAGTGCCCGATTGGGGATCGCGTAGAGCAATTCTATTTACGAACTCAAAACAACCAGTGCAATCGCGAAATGACATACTCCGAATGATTATTCATAGTTTCAAATGAGCCTTGCATTCGCGGGTATTGACAGTTGCCGGGCTTGTTGCTGACAGCCTTGGTGAAGCGCGATTCATGAGAAGCGCATGCGGCGATAGCAAATGATGATCGGGGCGGGAATGGCCGGGCTGAATGTGACGGAGATTGTTGAGCTGGCGGCACTCCTTATTGCCGTCGGCGCACTGGCCGGCTTCCTGGCAGGCGTCTTTGGAATAGGTGGCGGCGCCATCCTGGTGCCTGTATTTTACGAGTGTTTCCGCATTGCCGGCGTACCTTTGGAAGCACGGATGCCGCTATGTATCGGTACCTCGCTGGCCATCATCATCCCGACCTCGATCCGGTCCTTCCGCGCCCACATGGCGCGCGGCGCCGTGGATATGGAGATCTTGCGCAAATGGTGGTGGCCGATCCTGATCGGCGTCATCATCGGTAGCGTCACCGCCCGCTATGCGCCGGAGCGGCTGTTCAAGATCGTTTTCGTTGCCGTCGCATGGTCCGCGGCGGCACGGCTCCTGCTCGCGCGCGATGGCTGGAAACTCGGTGACGACCTGCCCGACGGCCCGTTGATGAAGATCTATGGTTTCTTCGTCGGCCTGCTCTCGACGCTAATGGGCATCGGCGGCGGATTGTTCTCCAACCTGCTGATGACCTTTTATGGCCGGTCGATCCATCAGGCGGTGGCGACCTCCTCTGCGCTGGCGGTGCTGATCTCGATCCCCGGCGCCATCGGCTACATCTATGCCGGCTGGCCGGCCGCCGCACGCTTTCCCGATGTCGCAGCGCTTCAGCTCCCCTTCGCTGTCGGTTATGTGTCGCTGATCGGCGCGCTGCTGGTGATGCCGACCAGCCTGCTGGTCGCGCCGCTCGGCGTGAAAGCCGCGCATGCGATGTCGAAGCGCGCGCTGGAAATGGCCTTTGGAATTTATCTATTCATCGTCGGCAGTCGTTTTGTCATTGCTCTAATATGAGCTGTAGACCGCACGAACGCAGCAAAATGCGGGAATGCCGCGCCTGTTGAAGCGTCCGGCCGGATATCGCTTCACTCATCCGGGTTACAAGGCCAGCGTAATACTATCCGTAATAGTATCCACATGCAGGCTTGCTATGGATGACGCATGGCTCACGCACATCACCACGATCACGCGCATGATCACAACGACCACACCGGCCATGCGCACGGCCCCGGCGGACATGTCCATGCGCCCGCGAATTTCGGCATGGCATTCGCCATCGGCATCAGCCTCAATACCGTCTTCGTCATTATCGAAGCGATCTATGGCTATGCCAGCGGCTCGATGGCGCTGGTTGCCGATGCCGGGCACAATCTCTCGGACGTACTTGGACTGATCGCAGCGTGGACTGCGGCCGTGCTGTCGAAGCGGGCGCCGACGCCGCGTTTCACCTACGGCTTGCGCGGCTCCTCTATCCTTGCGGCACTCTTCAATGCGGTGTTCCTGCTGGTCGCCGTTGGCGCGATCGCCTGGGAAGCGGTGCTGCGACTGTTCAATCCCGAACCGGTGACCGAAGTCACCGTGATGATCGTCGCCACGATCGGCATCGTGATCAACGGCGTCACCGCCTGGCTGTTCGCCTCGGGCCGCGACAGCGACCTCAACATCCGCGGTGCCTATCTCCACATGGTCGCCGATGCGGCCGTCTCCGCGGGAGTAGTACTCGCTGCGGTCGTCATCCTGTTCACTGGCTGGTTGTGGATCGATGCCATGACCAGCCTCGCCGTCTGCGCGCTGATCGTCTGGGGCACCTGGGGCCTGCTGCGCGACTCGACGGCAATGTCGCTCGCCGCCGTACCACGCGGCATAGATCCCGTCGCCGTGCGTGGCTATCTCGAACAATGTTCCGGTGTGACGCAGGTGCACGACCTGCATATCTGGCCGATGAGTACCACCGAAGTCGCCCTGACCTGCCATATGGTCATGCCCACGGGCCATCCCGGCGACGCCTATCTGATGGACGTGGCGCAGAGGCTCCGACGCGACTTCGGCATCGAACATGCGACAATTCAGATCGAATGCGATCCGAATTCGCCGTGTGCGCTGGCACCGGATCATGTTATCTAGGGCGCGATGATCAACGCAGGCAACATCATGGCTGATAGCGCAGGGCTCTGGAGCCGTCTGCGACGCATGCCGTTTGTTGTCATGCTGACATTGGGCCTGCTGGTCTCGATGGTTCATTGTGCCGGCGACCTCGCTATCGCCGGTTCCGATACGACGGCCGTTGCCATGACCAGCGACTCAGGCACGTCCCACGATCTGCCTGACCAGCAACTGCCCGCCCATAGCGGCCACTGTCTGTCTCATGTCACGGCCCACTCTCCGACGGTGATCGCCTCACCTGCCGACGTCAGCCCGCGCGCACTTGTGATTGTGGGGGATGCCCTCCCCGCAACGCGTGACGGCTTGCCTCTCTTCAAACCGCCTCGCGCCTAAACTTCCACACGGCCCGCTGAGGCCGAAGTTCTGTCCGTCGTCTGCGCAAGGCAGCGCGGCAGCTTGAGCGCATGTTCTTCCAATTGGTGACAGCACGAGCGCGATGACGCTCGGTGCGGGATTTATAACAATGATCAGAACTGGATTGCTGGCGGCCGGGCTCTTGCTCGGCGCCGCGTCATTCGCCGTCGCGCACGAGGAAAAACTCGTCGCTGAGGCTGAGAAGCACGACGAGGCGAAGCCGGAGCATCACGACGAGGCCGTGGTGAAGCTCAGCGCGCAGCAGGTCGAGGCCGGCAAGTTTGCCGTCGCGGGCGTACATGGCGGCTCGCTCGGCCGTCGCATCACCGCGCCGGGCTCGATCGTGCCGAGCGGCAATCACATCGCCCGAGTCGCGGTACGACTGCTCGGTACTGTCGCTGAACTACGCAAGCAGATCGGCGATACCGTCAACGCCGGCGACGTGGTCGCGGTGATCGAAAGCCGCGAGGTCGCCGATGCCAAGAGCGAGTATCTCGCCGCACGGCTGGTCTTCGATCTGCAGCGAACGCTGTTCAACCGCGCGCAGACCCTGTGGGACGGCAAGGTCATGAGCGAAAATGACTTCCTGCGCGCGCGGACGACCTTTGAGGATTCCCGCGTCAAGCTCGAGGTCGCGCGACAAAAGCTGTTCGCACTCAGTCTCAACACCGAGCAGATCGAGACCCTGCCGCAACAGCCGGTGGAAACGCTGCGCCGGCAGGAAGTGCGCGCCCCCATATCTGGCCGCGTTGCGGAGCGCCGCGTCGAATTGGGCTCGCTAGTGGGCCGCGAGGGCCAGGAGAGCGAACTGTTCGTGATCGTCGATCTCACAACTGTGTGGGCGGAGCTCGCCATTGCACCGAACGATCTCGGCGATATCCGCGAAGGCCAGCACATCACGATCGCCTCGGGCCATTCGGCACCCTCTCCGGCGACCATCATGTTCATCAGCCCGTTGCTCGACAAGGACACGCGCAATGCCCGCGTCATCGCACTGGTCGACAATATCGAGCGGCGATGGCGACCGGGCGCGTTCGTCACGGCTGAGATTCCCGTCGATCAATCGGCGGCAACCATCATTGTCCCAAAAACCGCGCTGCAGACGCTCGAACGCGACAATGTTGTGTTCGTGCGCACCAATGACGGATTCGAGGCTCGCAAGGTGACGCTGGGGCGACAGGATAGCCGCGTGGCGGAGGTCACTGCGGGTCTGACATCGGGCGAGCGCATCGCTATCGCCAATACATTCGTCCTGAAGGCTGATCTCGGCAAAGCCGCGGTCGAGCACCAGCACTAGGGGCGGACATGATCAGTCGCATTCTCTCGCTGTCGATCCAGCGCCGCTGGACCGTCGTGCTGCTCACGCTTGGCATCATGCTGTTCGGCGCATGGTCGCTGGTCCGGCTGCCGATCGACGCCGTACCGGATATCACCAACAAACAAGTGCAGGTGAATACGGTGGCGCCGGCGCTGTCGCCGGCCGAGATCGAAAAGCAGGTCGCCTTCCCCATCGAAACCGCGCTGGCGGGCATCGCAGGGCTAGACAGCACACGCTCGCTGTCGCGCAACGGCTTCTCGCAGGTGACGGCGATCTTCAGCGAAGCTACCGATATCTACTTCGCGCGCCAGCAAGTCAATGAACGCCTGATCGAGCTGCGCGCCAGTCTGCCGCCGGGGGCGGATCCGAAGATGGGGGCGATCTCCACAGGTCTCGGCGAGATCTATATGTGGTCGATCGACTTCACGCCGTCCAGCAGCGGCGTCTATGTCACGCCGGAAGGTGAGCGACTGACCACCGATGTCGCGCGCGCAGCCTATCTGCGCACGGTGCAGGACTGGATCGTCAAGCCGCAGATCCGCGGCGTGCCGGGTGTGGCCGGCGTCGATTCCATCGGCGGCTATGCCAAGCAGTTCCAGATCCGGCCCGATCCGATGAAACTCGTCGGTCTCGGCCTGTCGTTCGGCGATATCATCCGTGCCATCGAGGCCAACAATGTGAGCCGCGGTGCCAGCGTCATCGAGCGCAACGGCGAAGGCATCGCGGTGCGGTCCGGCGGGCGGCTTGAAACCATCGACGATATCCGCAATGTCGTGGTCAGTACGCGAGCAGCCACGCCGGTTCGTATCAGCGATATCGCCGACGTCGCTATTGGCGGCGAGATCCGCACCGGCAGCGGGAGCGTCAATGGCCATGAAGCTGTCATCGGCACCGCGCTGATGCTGGTCGGCAGCAACAGCCGCACCGTCGCCAAGGCCGTGGATGCGAAGCTCAACCAGGTTCGCCGCACGCTGCCCGCGGGCATTGTCATCACGACGGTGCTGGATCGCACGACGCTGGTCGATGCCACGTTGAAGACCGTAGCGACCAATCTCGGCGAGGGCGCACTCCTCGTGATCGCCGTGCTGTTCCTGTTGCTCGGCAATTTCCGCGCCGCGCTGATTGCCGCATTGGTGATTCCGGTCGCCATGCTGATGACCGCAACGGGCATGCTGCGCGGGCACATCAGCGCCAATCTGATGAGCCTCGGCGCGCTGGATTTCGGACTGATCGTCGATGGCGCGGTCATCATCGCCGAGAACGCGCTCAGGCATCTGGCCGAACGTCAGCACGCAGCGGGACGTGTGCTCACGCTTGAGGAACGGCTGCAGACTGTCCAGACCTCCGCCGAAGAGATGATCAAGCCCAGCGTCTACGGCCAAGCCATCATCATGCTGGTCTATGTGCCGCTGCTGACCTTCAGTGGCGTCGAGGGCAAGATGTTCCAGCCGATGGCACTCACCGTGCTGCTGGCACTGGCATCGGCCTTTGTATTATCGCTGACATTCGTGCCGGCGATGATCGCCATTCTCGTCACCGGCCGCGTCAGCGAGGGTGACAACGCCGCCGTGCGTTGGCTGAAGCGGATCTATGCGCCCGCGCTTGCGCGCACCATCCGCCGCCCGCTGGCCGCGATCGCCGGCGCTGTCGTGCTGTTTGCCGTCGCCCTGCTGATCTTCACACGGTCGGGACAGGAATTCACGCCGACGCTTGACGAGAAAAACCTTGCGATGCATGCGCTGCGCATTCCTTCGACGGGCCTGCCGCAATCGCAGGCGATGCAACTGGATGTCGAACGCACCATCATGGCGCTGCCGCAGGTCGCGCTGGTCTTTTCCAAGACCGGTACTGCCGAGATGGCCTCGGACCCGATGCCACCGAATGCCTCCGACACCTTCATCATCCTCAAGCCGCAGGCGCAGTGGCCCGACCCGACACTGGCGAAGGAAGCCCTACTGAAGCAGATCGAGGCCGCGGTCGAACAATTGCCTGGCAACCAGTACGAATTCACCCAACCAATCCAGATGCGCTTCAACGAGCTGATCGCCGGCGTCCGCGGCGATCTCGCCATCAAGATCTTTGGCGATGAGTTTGAACCCTTGCTGCAGTCGGCCAATCAGGTGGCGGCGATCCTGCGTGCGACCAAAGGCGCGGTGGACGTCAAGGTCGAGCAGACCAGCGGCCTCTCGGTGCTGGATATTGCCGTCGATAAGGCCGAGATCGCGCGGCGCGGGCTCAGCCTGTCGGCCGTGCAGGAGGTGATCGGCACGGCCATCGGCGGCCGCGATGCCGGGTTGGTCTTTGAAGGCGATCGCCGCTTCGAAATCGTGGTGCGGCTGCCGGAAGACATTCGAAACGATGTCGATGCGCTGAAGAACCTGCCGGTCTCACTGCCGTCCACCGCCCTTCTGGCACCAACCATTCCACTCGGACAGATCGCGGCGTTCAATTTCAGCGAAGGCCCTAACCAGATCAGCCGCGAAAACGGCAAGCGGCGCGTGGTGATCACCGCCAATGTCAGGGATCGCGACATCGCCTCGGTGGCAAGCGACGCGCGCGCCACAATCGATGCGCAGATGAAACTCCCTGCAGGGTACTGGATGACATGGGGCGGCCAGTTCGAGAACCTCGCAGCGGCGCGCGAACGACTCAGCCTCGTGGTGCCCGCCTGCTTCGTGCTGATCTTCCTGTTGCTGATGAGCGCATTGGGATCGGCGCGCGACGCCCTGCTGGTGTTCAGCGCCGTGCCACTGGCACTGACCGGCGGCGTGCTGGCGCTGTGGTTGCGCGGCATGCCGTTCTCGGTCTCGGCTGCCGTAGGTTTCATCGCGCTATCAGGCATTGCCGTACTGAACGGACTGGTGATGCTGACCTATATCAAGCAGCTGATGCTTGAGGGCCGCGACAGATTGCAGGCGATCTCGGAGGGCGCGCTGACGCGGCTGCGGCCGGTGGCGATGACCGCGCTCGTCGCCTCACTTGGCTTCGTCCCGATGGCGCTAGCGACAGACACCGGCGCCGAGGTGCAGCGGCCGATCGCGACCGTCGTGATCGGCGGATTGATCAGCGCGACACTGCTGACGCTGCTGGTGTTGCCGGCGCTGTATGCATGGTTTGGGAGGGACGTGAAACGAGATGCGTAGCCCGGATGCAGCGAAGCGCATCCGGGATATTCGTTGCGGCCCCGGGTTTCGCTTCCCTGCACCCAGGCTACGGTCTTGGCTGTTACTTCGCGTAGAGCTTCCCATAGGTGTCGCGCAGTACGTTCTTCTGCACCTTGCCCATGGTGTTGCGCGGAAGATCATCCACAAAGATCACGCGCTTCGGCATCTTGAACTTGGCGATCTGGCCATCCAGCGCCTTGAGGACACTCGCCTCGTCGATCGCGGTCTTCTTGTCGCTCACGACCACGGCGGTGACGCCCTCGCCGAAGTCCGCATGCGGCACACCGATCACGGCGCTTTCGATCACGCCCGGCATGGCGTCGATCTCGCTCTCGATTTCCTTCGGGTAGACATTGAAACCGCCGGAGATCACCAGATCCTTGCCACGGCCGAGAATGTGGACATAGCCCTTGGCGTCGATCTTGCCGAGGTCGCCAGTGATGAAGAAGCCGTCGTCGCGGAATTCCGCCTTGGTTTTCTCGGGCATCCGCCAGTAGCCCTGGAACACGTTCGGGCCCTTCACCTCGATCATGCCGATGGTGTCACGCTCGAATTCCTTGCCGGTTTCCGGATCGGTGACCCGGACCGACACGCCGGGTAGCGGGAAGCCCACCGCGCCGGGCACGCGCTCGCCGTCATAGGGGTTCGACGTGTTCATGTTGGTTTCGGTCATGCCGTAACGCTCGAGCACGGCGTGGCCGGTGCGCGCAAACCATTCGCGATGGGTATCGGCCAACAGCGGCGCGGAACCGGAGATGAACAGCCGCATGTGGCCGCAAGTTTCTTTCGACAAGTTCGGTGACTGCAGGATGCGCGTGTAGAAAGTCGGCACGCCCATCAGCACGGTGGCGCGGGACATCAGCTTGATGATGAGTTCCGGATCGAGCTTCGGCAGGAAGATCATCGACGCGCGCGCAAACAGCGTCACGTTGCTCGCCACGAACAGACCATGGGTATGATAGATCGGCAGCGCGTGGATCAAGACATCGTTCTTGGTGAAGCGCCAGTATTCGACGAGGCTCAGCGAATTCGAGGCCAGATTGTCGTGGCTGAGCATCGCGCCCTTGGAGCGGCCGGTGGTGCCCGACGTATAGAGGATCGCGGCGAGATCCTCGTTGTTGCGCGCGACCGTATTGAAGTCCGGTTTTTCCTTCGCCGCCGCATCGGTCAGCGAGCCCTTGCCGTCGGCGCCCAGCGTCTCGACCTTCGCGCCGACCTTGGCGGCCATCGCCGCAAAGCCGTCGCGCTTGGAGGGGTCGCACACCACCAGCGACGGTTCGGCGTCGGTAATGAAGTAATCGAGCTCGTGAAGCGTATAGGCGGTGTTGAGCGGTAGATAGACCGCGCCGGCACGCACCGTCGCCAGATACAGCACGAGACCCGCCACAGACTTCTCGGTCTGCGCCGCGACGCGGTCACCCGGCTTGACGCCGCGGGCCACCAGCACATTCGCCGTCTGGCCGGCCTGCGCGATCAGATCGCCATAACTGATGTGCTTGCCCTCGGGCGTCTCGATGGCGAGACGCGAGGCGTCGTCGAGTTTGTCGAACAGGCGAGAAAACAGGTTGGCATTGGTCGCAGCGGTCATGGCAAGGTCACGCAGTGCAGGAGTGCGGGAGCGACCGGTGCAGCTAGCCCGCCGATCGCGTCAATTTGTCCCTTCCCTTAGCAAGAATGGCCATATCTAGGCAACGCATCCTGCATGGGGATCGCCCCGTATCCGGCCCATGAGCGCCTCGGAGCAGCGTCATCCCGTCGCGGTCTCCGCGTGATTGTATCAAACGCGATGCATCGAACGCGTTATTGCCTCGCGCGAACGGGATGCGCCCGCAAAAGTTTCAGCGACAATGAAAAATATAGCCTGAAACTGGCCCTGAAACCTCGCGTAGCTCGGACATTGACGGCGCAATCTGGCCTCCAGGAGATTGCCGCGGTTGATGCCATTCATTGCACCAGTGAGATCGCTGGTCACTCACATCATTCGGGAGACGATCCATGTCCAAGCGCATTGCACTTCTTTCGGCCGTCGCATTCAGCACCCTCGCCATGTCAGGCGCCGTGCTTGCCCCCGCGCAGGCCGAAGACAAGAAGATGATGAAGAGCGAAATGTCGGGCGAGAAGACCGTGATGGTCGGCGGCGCACCGATGTATCCCTCGAAGAACATCGTCGAGAACGCCGTCAACTCGAAGGATCACACCACGCTGGTCGCCGCCGTGAAGGCTGCCGGTCTGGTCGATACTCTCTCCAGCAAGGGCCCGTTCACGGTGTTCGCACCGACCAACGCCGCTTTCGGCAAACTGCCGGCCGGTACCGTCGACACGCTGGTGAAGCCTGAGAGCAAGGCGACCCTCACCAAGATCCTGACCTACCATGTGGTCCCCGGCAAGCTGAACGCCGCCGATCTCAAGGACGGCCAGAAGCTGAAGACCGTGGAAGGCGAAGAGCTAACCGTGAAGGCTTCGGACGGCAAGGTGATGATCGTCGACGCCAAGGGCGGTTCCTCGACCGTCACCATCGCCGACGTCAACCAATCGAACGGTGTGATTCACGTCATCGATACTGTCCTGATGCCGAAGGCCTAATCTGGGGCCTCAGCGCGACCAAACTCGCGCATCCTGACTTGTCCCCACAGGATGCGCGCGTGTCCCCACGGGCGCAAAAAGAGCGAGCCGGGGCCACCCGGCTCGCTTTTTTGTGATCGGCATGAGCTGACACAACGGGGGTTCTTATAAGAGCCGCCGTAACGAACGACCGGTTATGCCGTATAGCTGGTAACTTCTCGCGTCACCGAGCACCGTCAAACCACCGCTCAGCTCAGGATATGCCTATGTCGAGCATGACAGCTACCAACGATCAACCGGCTGCCAGCAGCGCCAAGACAAAAGTGATCCAGCCGGCCTGGGTGCGCATCGTGCACTGGGTCAATGCCGTGGCAATCGTACTGATGATCATGTCGGGCTGGCAGATCTACAACGCCTCGCCGCTGTTCAACTTCACCTTCTCACATTCGATCACCATCGGCGGCTGGCTCGGCGGCGCCATTCAATGGCATCTCGCCGCGATGTGGCTGTTGGTGATCAACGGTCTCGTCTATCTTACCCTCGGCGTCGTCACCGGGCGCTTCCGCAAGAAACTGCTGCCGATCTCTGCGAAGGGCGTGCTCGATGACACCAAGGCTGCGCTGACCGGCAAGCTCTCCCATGAAGACATCACCAGATACAACCAGGTGCAGAAGCTGCTTTATACCGGGATCATCCTTGTCGGCATCCTGATCGTGCTGTCCGGGCTGTCGATCTGGAAGCCGGTTCAGTTCCACTATCTCACAGCCTTGTTCGGCGGCTACGATATCGCACGCTATGTGCATTTCTTCATGATGGCGGCCATCGTTGGCTTCCTCGTCATCCACGTCGCTCTGGCCCTGATCGTGCCGAAAAGCCTGCGTGCAATGATTATCGGGCGCTGAGGAAACACGACCATGATCCGGAAAATCCGCTCCCTCATCATTCCCGGTGTCGACAAGGACCTCCTCGTCAAGGACGCTACGAAACTGATGCCCGACCTGTCGCGCCGTCGCTTCATCGCGTCCGGAGCAAGCTTCGGCGCGTTGACGCTGCTCACCGGCTGCGATGTCAGCGACAGTCTCTCGGCCGAGAACTTGCTGACGCATATGTCGAAGTTCAACGACATGGTGCAGGCCCGGATCTTCAATCCGAACACGCTGGCGCCTACTTATTCAGAGAAGGACATCAAGCGTCCGTTCCCGTTCAACGCCTTCTATGCCGAGGACGACGCGCCGAATGTGGACGGCAAGGAATGGAAGCTCGAAGTCTCCGGTCTGGTCCAGAACAAGAAATCCTGGACACTGGACGAACTGCACAAGCTGCCGGAAGTGTCGCAGATCACCCGTCACATCTGCGTGGAAGGCTGGAGCGCCATCGGCTCATGGCAAGGCACGCCGCTGCGCGATTTCCTCAAGCTTGTTGGAGCGGACACCAATGCGAAGTGGATCCATTTCCGCTGCGCCGAGGACTATGCGAGCTCGCTCGACATGCCCACGGCAATGCATCCGCAGACGCAAATGACCTTCAAATTCGACAACCAGTTGCTGCCGCGAGCCTATGGCTTCCCGATGAAGATCCGCGTGCCGACCAAGCTCGGTTTCAAGAATCCAAAATATGTCGTCGCGATGGAAGTCACCAACGACTACAAGGGCGGCTATTGGGAAGATCAAGGCTATAACGATTTCAGCGGGAGCTAATCGGTTTCTGAAACATCGACATGGCAGCGCCAATCGCCAGCGTTGCCGCCGAGACCACCAGCGCCGACGTCAGGCTTCCCGTCGCATCGGTAATGGCGCCGACCGCAATCGGACCCAGGGTCTGGCCCATGCCGAACACAATCGTCACCGCTGCAATGGCCTTCGACCATGCCGCACGGGGATAGTTGAAGCGCACGAAAGCCGTGGTCGCCGCAACCACCGCAAAGAATGCAACGCCAAACACGGCAGCGGAGATACCGAGCACCACAGGCGAATGCCCGAGCAGCGGCATCGCCGCGCCCACCGCATTGGTACCGAGAATAATCGCCATTGCGCGGCCGCTCTGGCCCCGCGCGAGCACGCCGCGCCAGAGCCAGGGCGAGGCAAACGAGCTGACGCCGATCAGACACCAGAACGCGCTCTGAGCCACCGCGCTGCCGCCGCCATCGCGCACATAGGCGATCATGAAGGTCATGTAGGCGATATAGCCGGCGCCAAACATGAAATAGGCAATGAGGTAAATCCACATCGGACGGAGCGCGAGCGGCGCATCATCGACTTCTGACGTGTCATCGGATGCATCGACGTGCGGCCGCAACAGCGGCAGGCCGATCACGACTGACACGAGCCCGAGAACCAGCCAGACGATCCACCACGAGCCCGGGCCAAAGCCCTGCAGCACGAACGGCGCGATCAGGCCCGACAGCAGGATGCCCATGCCGGGTCCTGCATAAAACAGGCTCAGCAGGTAGGAGGAGCGTTCGGGATAGGCGAGGCCGATAGTGGCAGCGAGTGCGCCGCCAGCGACGAACGACACCGCCGCGCCAAAACCCGTGACCAGCCGCGCGATACTCAACAATGTAAAATCCGCCGTGACACCGCACACGACGAGCGACATCACGCAGGCCACCGTACCGCTCTGGATCACCGCGAGCAGACCGAAGCGCCTGCCGAGCCCCGCGGCCACCAGCGCGCCAGCGAGATAGCCGGCGGCATTGACGGTATTCATGAAGCCGGCAGCCGAATACGACCATTGCAGGCTGTCGCGCATATCGGGCAACACCAGCGAATAGGCAAACCGGCCAATGCCGAGCCCGATGGCCGGCGCAAGCGACAGGACGAGAATCAGCAACGCCGGATTGCGGCGCGTCGGCAAAGGCACAGATGACGTCACGGGGATCTCCGCTGCGCCGGCAATGTCGCAGGTTTCACGGAAGCCGCAATCACCCCTTCAACACTGTCTTGCCATTCCCGCAATGACGTCTTAGCACTCGCGGCAATCAGTAACGGATGCAAGGGCACTAGATTATGGCAACGCACAAATTGCTGCTTCTCCCCGGCGACGGCATTGGCCCTGAAGTGATGGCTGAGGTGAAGCGCCTGATCGACTGGATCGATGCCCAGGGCATCGCCAAATTCACGATCGAGAACGGCTTAGTTGGCGGCGCCGCCTATGATGCCGACAAGCTCCCCATCACCGACGCCACCATGGTCAAAGCGGATGCGGCCGACGCCATCATCTTCGGAG
Source organism: Tardiphaga sp. P9-11 (assembly GCF_008329525.1). Classification (GTDB taxonomy): domain Bacteria; phylum Pseudomonadota; class Alphaproteobacteria; order Rhizobiales; family Xanthobacteraceae; genus Tardiphaga. The sequence continues at coordinate 257,654 of NZ_NPKQ01000001.1, forward strand.
CCGTCGGCGGCCCGAAGTGGGACAGTGTGCCTTATGAGCATCGCCCCGAGGCTGGCCTGCTGCGCCTGCGCAAGGATCTCGGCCTGTTCGCCAATCTGCGCCCGGCCGTGTGCTATCCGGCACTGGCGGAATCATCGAGCCTGAAGCGCGAGGTGGTCGAAGGCCTCGATATCATGATCGTGCGCGAGCTCACCGGCGGTGTCTATTTCGGCGAGCCGAAGACCATTACCGATCTCGGCAATGGCCAGAAGCGCGCAGTGGATACGCAGGTCTACGACACCTATGAAATCGAGCGCATCGCGCGCGTCGCTTTCGATCTGGCGCGCAAGCGTCAGAATAAGGTGACGTCGATGGAAAAACGCAACGTCATGAAATCGGGCGTGCTCTGGAACGAGGTCGTCACCCAAGTCCACAATCGCGAATACAAGGACGTCACGCTCGAGCATCAGCTCGCTGACTCCGGCGGCATGAATCTCGTGAAGTGGCCGAAGCAGTTCGACGTCATCGTCACCGACAACCTGTTCGGCGACATGCTCTCCGACATCGCAGCGATGCTCACGGGCTCACTCGGCATGTTGCCCTCGGCCTCGCTCGGCGAAGTCAATGCCAAGACCGGGAAGCGCAAGGCGATGTATGAGCCCGTGCACGGTTCGGCGCCGGATATCGCCGGCAAGGGCATGGCCAATCCCCTGGCGATGATCGCCTCCTTCGGCATGGCGCTGCGCTATTCGCTGGATATGGGCGATCTTGCCGACAAGGTCGACCAGGCCATCGCCGCGGTTCTGGCAAAGGGCCTGCGCACGGCCGATATCAAGTCGGAAGGCGCGACAGTGGTCAGCACATCCGGTATGGGCGAAGCGCTGCTGACGGAATTGCAGGCGCTGCACGCCTAGGCGCGCAAATTTCTCTCCACAAATAAAAAATGCCCGGCTCAGCCGGGCATTTTCGTATTCAAACCTGCGCTGCGCTCAGTAGAGCGGGAAGCGCTCCGGATAGCCGCCGAGATCCCACTGCGAGTTAAGCGGGCTGCGGTCCAGCGAACGATTGTTGTTGTCGCGGGCGAAGGAGTAGCCGGGGGGGTAGGCGTAGTCGGTGAACTTGCGATCGCCCGGGAGCACTTCGACGCCGGCATCGAGCCAGGAGCGACGCGTCACGTAAACGCGGGTGCGGCCCTGCTGATAGGATACGTTCGGGCCGCGCGCGCCGTACAAAGCGTCACGGTCAGAGACTCTAACCTTCTTCTTGGTGGCGGCATCGGCCGGCGCAGCGGCAACAGCGGTCGCGATGACGGCAACCGTCGCGAACAACATGGCGAGAGTTTTCGCGGCGGGGAATTTCAAGGTCATCAGGTCCTCAGGTCCTCATTGCGGTCAAAACATCGGCAGTCAGGAGATCGGCCTTCAACAGCCGAGTCGGCAAATCCGATTTGCGGTCAATTTAGCTGGCCGGGGTATCCGGCCACAAGGTCTATCCGGCCACAGTCGTCGATATAATGCGCGAGGTCGCCGAATGTTGCATGTAATCCAAGGTCTTGGTCCTGCCATCACGAAGGGGTCACAGACTGCCGCGGAGCAACGGATTCTGGGCGCCGGTCACCCAATCCGCCGAGGTCGCCGACAGCGCCGCGCCGCTGATGCAACCGGCCCGCTTCAAATCTGCCTGCGCGAAGACTTCCTGCAGCCGCGGCTCATTGCCGGCGGTGAGCAGCACCAACCGGTTCAGCGTGCAAGCGATAGCGGCCCGCCGCGCCGGCAGGCCCTCGCCCTGGCACGACCAGCCGGAAATCCTAAGATTGGCAGCCTCCAGGGTCTTCATGAAGCCGAGGCAGCGCTTGCCGTCCTTCGGCCGGTCAACAAAGCCGACCAGGGCGACCGGCCCGAATTTACTGTCGATGATGCCCTCGCCCACCACTTCGCGGACGCCACCGGGGTCCATGCGGCCCGCGATGTCCGCTGCCGGCGGACCTGCTCGCTCAGCCTCGGCACCAGGGCGATACAATTCCAGCTCGGCGACCGGGGGGTCTCCCGGTGAAGCCCAGCGCAGGACATCCTTGCGGCCGCCGTCAGGATGTCTCAAAATCTCATAAGAGGCTGTTTTACCTAACAAATCGAACTGACTGACGGCAAAAGCGGGATGGGAACGACTAGCGACGCTCCAGCCGGCCCTTCCGGCCGGTTCGCTGCTGAGGTCGAATTCCAGTCCGTCAAACACCGTGACTGCGGCCATGACAACCAGCGCCAGCGCCCCCATATAGGCAAGCAGACGCACGGCGATGGCGCCGCACTCGTCGGCAAAGCTCTGCAGGGCCGGATGGACGCCTGCCGACTTTGGGTGGTGCGAAACCGGAATTGAACGCATCAACACACGCAAACACGCTTAGGACGTTGTCTTTGCGACGTTTCTCGCATAGAAGCGCGGCTCTTCCCTTTCCGCGGTAGGCGGGGGTGAAGCATTTTTCTTCGGAGAGTGAACGATGGGTTACAAAGTCGCGCTGGTCGGAGCGACCGGCAATGTCGGGCGTGAAATGCTCAGCATTCTGGATGAACGTAAATTCCCCGCTGACGAGGTCGTGGCGCTTGCGTCCCGCCGCAGCATGGGCGTTGAGGTTTCCTTCGGCGACAGAACCCTGAAATGCAAAGACCTCGCGACCTATGACTTCAGCGATGTCGACATCTGCCTGATGTCGGCCGGCGGAGCCGTGTCCAAGGAATGGTCGCCTAAGATTGGCGCAGCTGGTGCCGTCGTGATCGACAACTCGTCGACCTGGCGCATGGACCCGGACGTGCCGTTGATCGTTCCGGAAGTGAACGCCGATGCGGTCGCTGGCTTCACCAAAAAGAACATCATCGCAAATCCGAACTGCTCGACTGCGCAGCTCGTGGTGGCGCTGAAGCCGCTGCACGACAAGGCCAAGATCACGCGCGTCGTGGTCTCGACCTATCAGTCGGTGTCGGGTGCCGGCAAGGATGCGATGGACGAGTTGTTCTCGCAGACCAAGGCCGTCTACACCAACTCTGAGCTGGTCAATACCAAGTTCCCGAAGCGTATCGCCTTCAACGTCATCCCGCAGATCGACGTGTTCATGGAGGACGGCTACACCAAGGAAGAGTGGAAGATGATGATGGAGACCAAGAAAATTCTTGATCCCAAAATCAAGATGTCCGCGACCTGCGTGCGCGTGCCGGTGTTCGTCGGTCACTCGGAAGCGGTCAACATCGAATTCGAGAACCCGATCTCGGAAGATGAAGCCCGCGACATCCTGCGCAATGCGCCAGGCTGCCTCGTGATCGACAAGCGCGAGCCGGGTGGCTATGTGACGCCCTACGAAGCTGCCGGCGAAGACGCCACCTATATCAGCCGCATCCGCACGGATTCGACGGTCGATAACGGTCTTGTTCTTTGGTGCGTGTCGGACAACCTGCGCAAGGGCGCGGCGCTCAACGCCGTGCAGATCGCGGAATGCCTGATCAACCGCAAGCTGATCACGGCGAAGAAGAAGGCCGCATAAACTTCACGCAGCCTCGAAGAAATAGCAAAGCCCGGTCGCACAAGCGTCCGGGCTCTTTCTTTCAGAGCGTGTGGAATTCGCCTCATGGCGAGGTTGGAATCAGGAGGCCTTTGCCTGACTGACCGGCAGGAATTCTTTCGCAGCCTGATCCAGCACCGAGAGCGAGCCCACAGCCACGCCGAAATAGGCGCCGTGCAATTCGAGCTCGCCCTTCGCGACCTTGCTGCTCACGAACGGGAACGTCATCAGGTTCTCAAGGCTGCGAAACACGGCCGCCTTTTCGATACGGGTGGCGAAATCCACGATCGTTTCATGATTGCGAATCTCGACCTTCTCATCGGGCTTGATGAACATCGACATCCAGCGGCCGATGAAGTCGCCCGGCGACAGCGGCGCGGCATTGTCGACGAAAGCGCGGATGCCGCCGCATTGCGCATGGCCGAGAATGACGATGTGTTTCACCTTCAAGACCTGCACCGCGTATTCCAGCGCCGCCGAGACGCCATGGGCGCCGCCATCGGGCTGATAGACCGGCACGAGGTTGGCGATGTTGCGCACCACGAACAGTTCGCCCGGGCTGGCGTCGAAGATCACCTCCGGCGACACGCGCGAGTCGCAGCAGCCGATCACCATGACTTCCGGCGACTGGCCCTTTTCCGATAATTCGCGGAAGCGCGACTGCTCGGTCGGCAATCGCTCCGATGTAAAGGTCTGGTAGCCGGCAATCAGCTGCTTCGGAAATGATGTCATGGTCTGCCTCGTTCGGAGCATGATCCCGAAAAGTGGATAGGATTTCGCCGACGAACGGGTTCGTTTGTCGGGGGATCATGCTCAAACATACGGTCCCCACGGATAACCATAGGACGCCGGCGTGAACAAGCCTTCCGGGCGACGTGCTGAAATGTTATCGCGAATGCCTGAATAACGAATAGGCCATAGTTACAGGGAAATGACGCCATGATCCGTCCGCGCCGCAGCCATTTGTTCATGCCCGGCTCGAATCCGCGTGCGCTGGAGAAGGCCCGTACCGTACCGGCCGACGGCATCATCCTGGACCTCGAAGACGCCGTGGCGCCAGACGCCAAGGGAACCGCGCGCGACGCCATTGCGCAGACGCTGGCCGCGGGTGGCTTCGGCAAGCGCGAGGTCATCATCCGCATCAATGCGCTGGATTCGCCCTGGTGGATTGACGACGTCACCATGGCCGGCAAGGCCAGGCCCGACGGCATCCTGGTGCCGAAGATTTCCAGCGTCGAGGATCTCTCGGCCGTTGCCGATCGCCTGAGCGATATCGGTGCCAACATGTCGATTAAGGTCTGGGCGATGATCGAGACGTCGCGTGCCATCCTGCATGCCGAAGAGCTCGCCGCCGCTTCGCGCGATTCCGAAATGCGACTGGCCGGCTTCGTGTTCGGCCCCAACGATATCGCCCGTGAGACCCGCATCCGCATGATGCCCGGCCGCGCCGCAATGCTGCCGATGATCACCCATTGCGTGCTGGCGACACGGCTGCACGGCCTCGAGATTCTCGACGGCCCCTACAGCAATTTCAGCGACACCAAGGGCTTCATCGAGGAAGCCGAACAGGGCCGCGACATCGGCTTCGACGGCAAGACGCTGATCCATCCGAGCCAGATCGAGGCCTGCAACAAGGTCTTCACGCCGCCGGACGACGAAGTCGCCCAGGCCCGCCGCATCATTGCGGCCTTCGAGCAGCCGGAAAACGCCGGCCGCGGCGCGATCCAGCTCGACGGCAAGATGGTCGAGCGGCTGCACGCGGACATGGCAAAGCGCACAATTGCGATCTCGGACGCGATTGCGGCGATGGGGAGCTGACCCCACTCGTCATTCCGGGGCACCGCCAGCTCTTGCCGGATGCGAACCCAGAATGACGAGCTCGTGCTGTTTGGCTGGTCTACTTGTTGGAGACCCGCTTCATCGCCCACGCATAGAAACTTCCCGGCATCGGCGCGTCTTTGCCGCGCCCCTTCGGCGAGATGTGAAAGCCCAATATCTTGGGATCACCTACCAGCGCCGCAAAGTCGGACGGCTCGAAGAACAACTTCGGCTCCGCGTGAACCGAATAATACGACTTCCTCGGCAGCGCGTGATGCTGCGAGCCGTGGCGCTTCGCCAGCGCTGTCAGCGATGCCGGGCCGAAGATCGCGACACGGACGTCGCTCGCGCGCTTCGAACTGTCGCGCCATTTACGCCATGCGAAAGTGAGGCGATGACGCAGTGACATCCAGTCGGGCGTCAGCTCGTCCTGTTTGATCAGTGCTTCGAACGCCGCAACAATCGGATGATCGGGTGGTAGGTACAGCACCGAATTGCCGAGTTGTCGGCGCTTTTCCCAGGCGAAATAGGGCTTTGCCGGATCTATCTCGATGGGCTTCAGCAGCAACACATCCGCATCCAGCCAGAGGCCGCGCCCCTCGGCCATCAGCCGGATGCGAAAAAAATCGCTGAACTGCAGCGGGGTCCAGCCAACCCACGCGCCATCGGGACCTGAAGGTCGCAGCCGCTCGGCGAAGGCGCGCGGCAGTATCGTGTCCGCATCGGCATTGCTCACGCCATCCGGCAGATCGGTGATCGGTGCAAAACTGTAGAGCGTGACGCGATGGCCGGCCTCGACCTGCGAGCGCAGGCACAGCCTGCGCAAAGCATCGAGGGGGCCTTCCCAAAAGGTGACGACGTCAAGAATCACGCGTCACCTTCCGGAGTGAATCAGGCCCAGGCGCGCGCGGTCTTGGCCTTGGCTTCGTAGCTGTCGATGGAGGCCTTCTTCTCCATGGTCAGGCCGATATCGTCGAGACCATTGAGCAGGCAGTGCTTGCGAAACGGATCGATCTCGAACTTCACCGTGCCGCCGTCCGGGCCACGAATTTCCTGGTTCGGCAAATCGATCGTGATCGTCGCATTGGCGCCGCGTTCGGCATCGTCGAACAACGCGTCGAGATCCTTCTGCGAGACGCGGATCGGCAGCACGCCGTTCTTGAAGCAGTTGTTGTAGAAGATGTCGCCGAACGAGGTCGAGATCACGCAGCGGATACCGAAATCCAGCAACGCCCATGGCGCATGTTCACGCGACGAACCGCAGCCGAAATTGTCGCCGGCGACCATGATCTTAGCGTTGCGATAGGCCGGCTTGTTGAGCACGAAATCCGGGTTCTCGCTGCCATCGTCGAGATAGCGTGCTTCCGAGAACAGGCCCTTGCCGAGACCGGTGCGCTTGATGGTCTTCAGGTACTGCTTCGGGATGATCATGTCGGTATCGACATTGATGATCTTCAGCGGCGCCGCGACGCCTTCCAGCGTGGTGAACTTGTCCATGGCAAAAGTCCTCGATTGAGCGAGCGTTTTAGCCCGATCGGGGCGGCGCTCCAAGTGGCATTTCTGCAGCCTCGTCAGTCACCTGCGCCTCGATCGCCTCCATATCGGCGTCCGAGAGACCGAAATGGTGCCCGATCTCGTGGATCAGCACGTGGCGGACGATATGGCCGAGAGTTTCATCGTGTTCGGCCCAGTAATCCAGGATCGGCCGGCGATACAGCCAGATCATGTTCGGCAACTGGCCGGTATTGTCCTGGCTCTGGAACGGCAGTCCGACACCCTGGAACAGGCCGAGCAGATCGAATTCGGTCTCCGCCTGCATCTCCTCCAGCACCTCGTCGGTGGGGAAATCATCGACCCGGATGATCACGCCCGCGCAGAGCTTGCGGAAGTCCTCCGGCAGGAGAGTCAGCATAGCATGGGCCATGTCCTCCATTTCCGCGAGATCGGGTGCTTTTGCCTGATGCCACATGGTTCCCTGTCTAGCCAATTCCCGCGACATGGCAATGCGCCGGTACAGCGCTGTTCGGCCGGTTGACGGGCGGGCGTCAATCGGAGACTTTGCGGCATTGTTTTGAAGCATGATCTCCTGACAAACGAACCCGTTTGTCGGCGAAAACCGGCATCCACTTTTCGGGATCATGTCCATGGCGGTTTGGGGCGTTACGATGCGGATCATGATGGCGGCACTGGGATTGGCGGTTGCGCTCGGCGGCTTGCCTATGGCCGAAACCGCGCAGGCGCAGACGGCCACGCAGGTCGCCCAGGCTCGCCCGAATTCCGACGTCTCGGCTCAGACCCGCCAGCGCCCGCGCGTTCGCATTTATCGCACCCCGGACGAACGCGGCGTCTACCCCAGCTACAATCCAGGCCCGAATGCCGTGCGCGACTGCACCGCCAATCTGGTGCAGGAATATCGCCCGAGCGGCACCGTGATCGTACCGCGCATGAACTGCTACTGGCGCCGCGGCTGAGCCGATCCTTCATACTTTATTGGAATGACGTCAGGCCGGCACTTTGCAACTGCAAAGATAACATTCGCATGCGCTGACTTTCGTTCCGGCGATGCGTCACAAAACCCTGCGACATATCGCACCGAGCATATTCACATCGCGTTCACCTCCTGCGCCCTAGCGTCTTGCACGTGGGCGATGATCCATTCGTGAAGCTGCATCTCGACATGAACGCAGCAGACTCAGGAGAGAACACATGAACGTGCAGAAGTTTTTTGGCCTTGCCGCCATCGCAGGATTGCTATTCGTCGCAGCGCCGACGCAGCAGGCCAATGCCGTCTCGCTGAACGGCCCGGGCATCGCATCATCCGTACAAGGCGGTGAGAAGCTGACGACCGAGGTGCAGTATCGTCATCACCATAATCGTGGCTATCGCGGGCATCACGGCATGCGCCGTCACCACGGCTGGCATCGTCCGCATCACATTCGCCGCCATCATGGTTGGCACCGGCCGCACCATGTGCGTCGTCACGGCTGGCGCTACTGACACTCAGGCTAAAGTCCAAACAGGCGTGCGCAAGCACGCCTGTTCTCGTTGACGGGATGGTGACCGCGTCTCTCTGTCGCGGGAAACCATTGCAGCATTATGCGTTATGGGGTGAAGGCGACGAAAGACGATCGATGGAAAGCGATCGAGGCAAGGAACAAACATGAAGAACTGGATAGGCGCAGCCATACTGGCTGCAACGGTTTCACTCGGCAGCGCATTTGCAAGTGCGCCCGCAATGGCCGACGCGCAGACGTCACAGAAGGTTGCGGCTGACAACAAGGCGAAGGCAACGGACTTCAGCGCTCAACGGCGCCATCATCACTTCCACCACCGCCATCACTTCGGACATCATCGCCATCTCGGCCACCGGCACCACGGATATCGCGGCTATTACGGCCCGCGCTATGGCTATGGCTATCGTCCGTACCGCTCCTATTACGGGCCGGCCTATTACGGACGGCCTTATGCCTATCGCCCCGCTTACTATGGCGGATATGGCTACCGGCCCTACGGCTATTACGGCGGCTATCGTCCCTACGGCGCTTATGGTTACGGCCCTGGCATCGGCTTCGGCGGCGGCCCGCTCAGCGTAGGCTTCAGCTTCGGCCGCTGGTAACTCTGATCGAACAAACAGACATCGACAGGCGCCGTTTCCGGCGCCTGTTTTTTTGTGCGTGTCACGCTACCCCGCCGGCGTCATTCATGACGCGTTCAGATCGACACCCTTAATTTTTGGTCAAGGCGACACAACTCACATCGAACGACACTGCGCAGATGCACCATCTGCGCCAACGCATAGTTGCGTCATCGATGTGTCCTGAATGTTCCAGGCGCGACATTGATCGAGGGAGGATGTTTCCAATGACAAATGTTCAAGGCCTCACAACAGGCCCAGGTTTCGGGCAGCTCATCAAGCGCTCGTTCGGCGTCGCCGCCGCAACTGCGATGATGATGTCGCTGGCACCATCGGCGCGCGCGGTATCGCTGATCAATCCCGGCGCAGCGCCCGCGGCTAAGCACGCGAATGACGCGCTGTTCACACAGGTCCAGCATCACGGCGGACGCGGCGGTGGCGGTGCGCCTCACGGAGGTGGAGGTGGCTTCCGCGGCGGTGGTGGCGGAGGCCACGCCTTTCATGGCGGAGGCGGCGGCGGATTTCGCGGCGGCGGTATGCCGGCGTTTCGCGGTGGCGGCGGAGGCTTCCGCGCCGCAGCGCCTGCATTCCGCGGCGGAGGAGGTTTCCGTCCGGGCCCGGCCTTTGTCGGCGGCGGTTTCCGGCGCGGCCCCGCATTCCACGGCGGGTATCGTCACTTCGCGCCGGCGCGCTATTACGACCACCGGCACCACTTCCGCCCGCGCTATTACGGCTATGCGCCGAATTACTATTACGGCCCGCGCTACTACCAGCCACGCCGCTTCTGCCGCGTCGTCTGGACCTATTACGGACCGCGCAAGATCTGCCGCTATCGCCCCTGGCATCACCGCCACTGGCACCACCGGCGGCACCACCATCGCTTCAATGTGTATTGGTGAGCATACGTAACCACCTCGACTTAGCTCCATATCCTCCGTCATGGCCGGGCAGCGCGAAGCGAGCTTCGCTAGCTGACCCGGCCATCCACGTCTTACCGGTGGGCAAGACGTGGATACGCGAGACAAGCCCGCGCACGACGGCTGAGTACTGATCGCTATTCCCCCAACTGAAACGCCTCGAACCGCCCGAGCTCGTCCTCGATTCGCCGCTTCCATTCCTTGCGCGGCGTTTTCGGTTTTGCACCCTCGCCGACCCAGCTCCATTGCTGCATCAGCAATTTGCGCTTCTGCCGGTCGGTCTTGAGATCGACGGCCGCAACGATCTTGTCGTCCACCAACACCGGCAGTGCGAAATAGCCGAGCTGGCGTTTTTCCTTCGGCACATAGGCCTCGAAACGATGGTCGTGGCCGAAGAACAAATTCGTGCGCTTGCGCTGGATCACCAGCGGATCGAACGGCGACAGCACATGCACCAGCCCTGCCTCGCCTTCGCTGACGTCTTCGAGCGCTGCAGGTGTCGTCCAATGTTCCTGCTTGCCAGCGCCATCGAGTGCAACGGCAACCAACTCGCCCTTGCGCACGCGCGCCTCGATCAGCTTACGGATGCCGACTTTGCTCGGTGCATCGAGATGACAGATCGAATCCAGGCTGACGATGCCCTGCGAGCGCAACGCGCGATCCAGCAGATAGGCGAATTTCTGTACTGATGTTGCTGGCTTCGGCAACGTGTCCCAACCGAAATGCCGCAGCAGAAGATCATAGGTCTTCAGCATGCCCTGGCGTTCGGAAATTGTAAGATGCCCTTCATAGAACGCCAGCTGCAGCGCGCGCTTCGACGGCTTGCGGCTCGCCCATTCATGATCCTTCTCGCGCAACACGTCATCGTCGATGTCGCGGATCGACAGCGGGCCGGCCTTGGCCAGCCGCATCACCTTGCGCTTGTCCGCCGGCGTCACCGACGCGAACCAGCCATGGCCCTCCCTACGATAGTATTTCATGTCCGGCACGAAGAAGCCGATGTCATCGGTCGACACATAGGCCAGCGCATGGGTCCAGTATTCGAACACGCTCTTATCGTGCGTCTGCGCCTGCCTGAGATCCGTGCGTTTGTAGTTCGGGATGCGCGAAAACAGGATGTGATGATGACTGCGCTCGATCACGTTGATGGTGTCGATCTGCACATAGCCGAGATGTTGCACGGCGGCTCTTACGGCGTCCGCACCATCACCGAACGGCGCACGCGCATCAAGCCGCTGCGCGTGCAACCAGATGCGGCGGGCGGCGGTGTTGGTGAGATCAACAGACTTGGTTACGACACGAGGCATAGCGCAAACATAGCCCCCTCAGCCGTTATTGCGAGGAGCCTTTTGGCGACGAAGCAATCCAGTCTTCGTTTGTGGCTTTCTGGATTGCTTCGCTGCGCTCGCAATAACGCGGAGAGGACGGAGGCTAGATTAGTGCCACTCTCTGATATCAACGAAGTGCCCGGCGATGGCCGCTGCAGCCGCCATTGCCGGCGACACCAGATGGGTGCGGCCCTTGTGGCCCTGACGGCCCTCGAAGTTGCGGTTCGAGGTTGCAGCGCAGCGCTCTTCCGGCGCCAGCTTGTCGGGGTTCATCGCCAGGCACATGGAGCAGCCCGGCTCGCGCCATTCGAAGCCGGCCTTTAGGAAAATCTTGTCGAGACCTTCGGCTTCCGCCTGTTCCTTCACCAGACCCGAACCCGGCACGATCATCGCCGAGACATGGCCGTTGACGGTCTTGCCATCGACGACCTTGGCCGCAGCGCGCAGATCCTCAATGCGGCCATTGGTGCAGGAGCCGATGAAGACGCGATCCAGCTTGATGTCGGTGATCTTCGTACCCGCAGTCAGGCCCATATAGGCCAGAGCGCGTTCCTTGGAGAGACGCTTGGCTTCATCGGCGATATCAGCGGGATTCGGCACCTTGCCGGTGATCGAGATGACGTCTTCCGGTGAGGTGCCCCAGGTGACGATGGGCGGCAGCTTGGCGGCGTCGAGCCGGATCTCGTGATCGAAATGCGCGCCTTCGTCGGAACGCAGTGTTTCCCAATAGCGCACGGCCTGCTCCCACATCTCGCCTTTCGGCGACATCGGGCGGCCCTTGAGGAATTCATAGGCCTTCTGGTCGGGCGCGATCAGGCCGGCGCGGGCGCCGCCTTCGATCGACATGTTGCAGACCGTCATGCGGCCTTCCATCGACAGCGCACGGATGGCCTCGCCAGCATATTCCAGCACATAGCCTGTGCCGCCGGCGGTGCCGATCTCGCCGATGATGGCCAGGATAATGTCCTTGCCGGTGACGCCGTCGGGCAGAATGCCATCGACGGTGACGCGCATGTTCTTGGCCTTCTTCTGGATCAGCGTCTGCGTCGCCAGCACGTGCTCCACTTCCGAGGTGCCGATGCCATGCGCCAGCGCGCCGAATGCACCATGGGTCGAGGTGTGGCTGTCACCACAAACGATGGTCGTGCCCGGCAGCGTAAAGCCCTGCTCGGGGCCGATGACATGGACGATGCCCTGGCGCTTGTCGAACTCGTTGTAATATTCGATGCCAAATTCGCGCACGTTCTCGGCCAGCGTCGCGATCTGCTCGGTGCTTTCCGGATCGGGATTGGGCTGCGTGCGATCGGTGGTCGGCACGTTGTGATCGACAACGGCAAGCGTCTTCTCCGGCGCATGGACTTTGCGGCCGGTCATGCGCAGACCTTCGAAGGCCTGCGGGCTCGTGACTTCATGCACCAGATGGCGATCGATATAGAGCAGGGCTGTGCCGTCATCGGCTTCATGCACCAGATGATCGTTCCAGATCTTGTCGTACAGCGTGGTCGGTTTTGCAGAGTCGGTCATGAGATCAGGCCTCGAAAGAAAACGGTGGGCCAGTTGCGTGCTGCTGAAAGCGGGCCGGTTTGACGGCGCGAGACACGCGACTGAAAAATGGCGGTCGCAGAGTAGGCGTCAGAGCTTTCGAAGCGCCGCCACGACAGAGGTCGTAAAGCGTCCGAAGAAGCGCCCGGGCAGCCGGCTATGATCGTCGATGACGATGCGAAGCGCGTGCTGGTGCAGATCTAGAAACATTCCAGTGATATAGCACTCGGCTTCAATTTCGCCAATGCGGCGAAGGCATGCGAGCTCCGCACAACAAAAAAGCGCGGCTTGCGCCGCGCTTTTCGTCTCGCACATTCGATGGTGCGGAATATTACTTGGCAGCAGCCACAGCAGCGACCTTGGCCGGACGCTCGGTCTTCTTCTCGGTGATGCGGGCCGATTTGCCGCGCAGATCGCGCAGGTAATACAGCTTGGCGCGACGCACCTTGCCGCGACGCACGACCTTGATCGAGTCGATCATCGGGGAGAGCAGCGGGAACACGCGCTCGACACCCTCGCCATAGGAAATCTTGCGAACGGTGAAGCTCTCATTGATGCCACCGCCGTTGCGGCCGATGCAGACGCCTTCATAGGCCTGCACGCGGGAGCGCTCACCTTCGACAACCTTCACGTTGACGATGAGGGTGTCGCCGGGACCGAATTCCGGGATCGACTTGGTGGCGGAAAGGCGGTCGAACTGCTCTTTTTCAAGCGTCTGGATAATGTTCATCAAAATCTCCATCGGCGGCGCGCCCAGACATTGCGCGGGCTGCGCACGAAACTCTTACCCTGCCAGTGCACGGATTTGGCGCTGCTATACGGGAAAGCAAAGCCGTTGTCACCCGTCTGTGTCACTCGCTCGTCGTGATTTTTGGCGGTTTTCGCTTTTTGCCTGATTCTGGTGCTTTCGGACGCTCCGCCCACAAATCGGGCCGCCGCGCGGCCGTCAGCGCCTCCGCTTCGGCCAGCCGCCACTTGGCGACCTTGGCGTGATCGCCCGAGATCAGTACATCCGGGATCGGGCGGCCTTCAAAGGCCTGCGGGCGGGTATATTGCGGGTATTCCAGTAGCCCATCCGAAAAACTTTCGTCGGTTCCGGAGGCCAACTTACCCATGACCCCCGGCAGAAGCCGCACGCAGGCGTCAATCAGCGTCATGGCGGCGATTTCACCGCCGGACAGCACATAGTCCCCGATCGAGACTTCCTCGAGCCCGCGCGCGTCGATGACGCGCTGGTCGATGCCCTCGAAGCGGCCGCAGACGATCAGCGGTCCCGGCCCGGAAGCCAGCTCAGCCACCCGCGCCTGGGTCAATGGCCGACCGCGCGGGCTCATCACGAGCTTTGGGCGGCCTTCCGAGGCGTCCACCGCGTCGATCGCCGCCGCCAGCACATCAGCCCTCAGCACCATGCCTGGGCCGCCGCCAGCCGGCGTATCGTCTACGCTGCGATGCTTGTCGGTGGCAGAGGCGCGGATGTCCCGCGCCTCCAGCGCCCACAGGCCGGAGGCCAGCGCCTTGCCAGCGAGACTAATGCCCAGCGGCCCCGGAAACATCTCGGGAAACAGCGTCAGCACCGTCGCGCGCCATGGTGTGGGTTCGGAAGTCATGGCTCTCCATCGCGCGTCCGAAGCAAAGCGTCAAACGGGCAGTGCCGCTTACGCCGCCGAGATCTGTTCGCTGGTGTCGCCTGCATCGAACGCTGCACGCGAAGCCTTGATCTCGGCAAAGCTGCGTTCGGCCCAGTCAATCAAGCCCGCCAGCGGCCCGAGCGCCGACTGTCCCAGTGGCGACAGCCGATATTCGACCGATGGCGGCTTGGTCGGAAATACGTGACGAGTGACCAGCCCGTCGCGCTGCAAATCGCGCAGGCTCTGGGTGAGCATACGCTTCGAGATATCCGGCACGGCGCGATGAAGCTCGCTGAAGCGGCGCGGCTTGGCGGCCAGAGCCACGATCAGCAGCGACGTCCATTTGTCGCCGATACGATCCAGCACGTTGCGCACCGGGCAGGCGTCGGCATCGAAGCCCCGCGCCTGCCATTCGTCGAATTGGGTGGCCAGGGGGGCATCGAAAGAAGCGTTACGGGGCATCAGGAAGTTCCTTTCGGCCAAAGCAGGTCACTTGCAGGTAACCTGGCGATAAAAAACTGCCTCCTTACGGGATGGTTCAGCAGTCTCTACTCAAGACCTATCGTCGATTAGAGACCATAGGAGATTTTGCCATGTCGAACCACCGTATTCTCGTCACCGCCGCCGGCGGCCAGCTCGGCCGCCTCACCATCAATGCCCTGCTCAAACGCGTCCCCGCCGGCCAGATCGTCGCCGGTCTGCGCGATCCCACCAAGGGCGCCGACCTTGCCGCCAAGGGCGTCTCGGTCGTCGCTGCCGACTACAGCAAACCGGAGACGCTGGATGCCGCCTTCACGGGCATCGACCGCCTGCTCCTGATCTCGTCGAACGAACTCGGTCAGCGCGTGGCGCAACACCGCAATGTCATCGACGCAGCGAAGCGCGCCGGCGTGAAGCTGATCGCCTATACAAGCGTGCTGCGTGCGGACACCTCGAAGCTGTCAGTCGCGCAAGAGCATCTGCCGACGGAGGAGTTGATTCGCGCTTCGGGTATCCCTTTCGTGCTGCTGCGCAACGGCTGGTACACCGAGAACTACACAGCCTCGATCCCTGCCGCGCTGGCACATGATGCGCTGGTCAGCAGCGCCAGGGATGGTCTCATCGCATCGGCAACGCGCGCGGACTATGCCGACGCAGCCGCGATCGTGCTGACATCGACAGATGATCACGCTGGCAAGGTCTACGAGCTGGCCGGCGATCAGGCTTACACGCTGGAGGATTTTGCGACGGAGATCAGCAAGCAGAGCGGCAGAACAATTCCTTATGTTCGTCTGCCGGAAGCCGAGTTCAAGGCCATGATGCTCAATGCGGGCCTTCCGGAAGAACTCGCGGAGCTAATCGCGACGTCCAACACGGCCGCAGCCAACGGCGCACTGTTCGATGACAGCCATAAGCTGAGCAGACTGATCGGGCGGAAGACGACGCCATTCGCAACAACGATTGCGGAAGCGTTGAAAGCGTAAGCCTTAGGCCTTGGCGTTACGCCGCGGTGGGATCGTCGCCGATGATCTCACCGGGCAATTCGATCACGACCTTGCCAACTACAAGATCGACCGTCGGCACCACCGCGTTGGTGAAAGGCAACAGCAGGGTCGCGCCTTCCGGCGGCGCGATCTCGATGATATCGCCGGCGCCGAAATTATGGATGCCGACGACACGGCCGATCGCATCGCCCGCGGCATTGACCGCAGCGAGGCCGATCAGGTCGGCGTGGTAATATTCATCGTCTTCGGTGTCAGGCAGCGCGTCGCGCGCCACATAGAGCTCGACGCCATTGAGGCGCTCGGCGTCTTCGCGAGACGCAACGCCCTTCAGCGTCGCGACCAGATGGCCCTTGGCCTCGCGCACATCATCGACCTCGAAGCTCCGCTTGCCGTCCTTGGTGGCAAGCGGACCGTAGTCGAGCACGGCGAATGGATCTTCGGTGAAGGTCCATAGCCGGACCTGACCGCGCACACCATGCGGCGCGCCGATGCGCGCGACGCAGATTTGCGCGGTTGGCATTCCGCCTTACTTCTTCGCAGCGGCTTCAGCAGCAGCCTTGCGCTCCTTGCGCGGCACAGCCTTCTCGGGATTGTTACGGGCTTCGCGCTTGGCAACGCCGGCCGCATCGAGGAAGCGGGCGACGCGATCCGACGGCTGCGCACCCTTGGCAATCCAGGCCTTGGTCTTGTCGAGGTCGAGCTTCAGGCGCAGCTCATTGTCCTTGGCGAGCAGCGGATTGAAGTAGCCGAGACGCTCGATGAAGCGACCATCGCGCGGAAAACGCGAGTCAGCGACGACGACGTGATAGACGGGGCGCTTCTTGGTGCCTGCGCGAGCAAGGCGGATAACGACGGACATGGGATTCTCCTAAGTGTGTTCTGTTCGAATGTGAGTTGAATGGATCGCGTTATTTCTTTTTCCCGAGACCGGGAAAGCCACCGAGTCCCGGTAGCGTCGGTTTGCCCAAGCCTGGCAGGCCCGGGAAATCTTTCGGCAATGACGGCATACCCTGCGGCATCCCGCCGGGCATTTTCTCGGCCATCGCCTTCATCTGTTCGGGCGACGGCATGCCGCCGCCACCAAAACCCATGGCCTGCGCAATGCCGGCCATCGGGCCGCGCTTGCCGGAGCCCATGGCCTTCATCATGTCGGCCATGTTCCGGTGCATCTTCAGCACCTTGTTGACTTCCTCGACCTTCAGGCCGGCGCCGGCAGCGATACGCTTCTTCCGACTGGCCTTGAGGATGTCGGGATTCTTGCGCTCCTGACGCGTCATCGAATCGATGACGGCGATCTGGCGCTTCACGACGCGATCATCGAGACCGGCAGAGGCGATCTGGTTCTTCATCTTGGCGATGCCGGGCATCATGCCCATCAGGCCGGAGAGACCGCCCATATTGGTCATCTGGATCAGCTGCTCACGCATGTCGGTGAGATCGAACTGACCCTTGCGCATGCGCTCGGCAGTGCGCGCAGCCTTTTCCGCGTCGATATTCGCAGCGGCGCGCTCGACCAGCGAGACAACGTCGCCCATACCGAGAATGCGGCCGGCGATCCGGCTCGGATGAAAGTCTTCCAGCGCGTCGGTCTTTTCACCGGTACCGATCAGCTTGATCGGCTTGCCGGTGACGGCGCGCATCGACAGCGCAGCACCGCCGCGGCCATCGCCGTCGACACGCGTCAGCGCGATGCCGGTGAGGCCGACGCGTTCGTTGAAGGATCGCGCGAGATTGACCGCGTCCTGACCGGTCAGCGAATCCGCGACCAGCAGCACTTCATGCGGATTGGCGATCGCTTTGATCTCGATCGCTTCCGACATCATTTCTTCGTCGAGCGTCGTGCGGCCGGCCGTGTCGAGCAGCACCACATCATAGCCGCCGAGCTTGGCGGCAGAGAGCGCACGCTTGGCTATCTCGGCGGGCTTCTGGCCCTCGACGATCGGCAGCGTCTGGATGTCGAGATCGCGGCCGAGCACCGCGAGCTGCTCCATGGCAGCCGGACGATAAACGTCGAGCGAGGCCATCAGCACCTTGCGCTTGTCGCGCTGGGTGAGACGGCGCGCGAGTTTCGCGGTGGTGGTGGTCTTACCGGAGCCCTGCAGACCGACCATCATGATGGCGACGGGCGGGACAGCCTGAAGATCGATACCGCCTTCGCCGTCGGCGCCAAGCGTGGCGACCAGCTCGTCATGGACGATCTTGACGACCATCTGGCCAGGCGTGACCGACTTGACGACGGTGGCACCAATGGCCTGCTCGCGAACGCGATCGATAAAGGACCGGACGACGTCGAGCGAGACGTCGGCCTCGAGCAGCGCGCGGCGCACTTCGCGCATCGCGGCATCGACGTCAGCCTCCGACAGCGCACCGCGCCCGGTGAGCCGGTCGAGAATTCCGCCAAGTCGTTCCGACAGATTGTCGAACATCGCTACTTCGCTTCCGATATCGCCATCCCTGTGATGACGAAGAACCAAACACTTTTGCGCCCGAGGGCGCATCGCGCTGTCGGGCGTTGGCCTCCGGTCTCGAGGACCGGTCGGCGGGTCGAAAAGAAAACTTTTCGAGGATTGGCGGGGATTTACAGCGCCGGTGCCGGGCGAGTCAAGGAAATATGGCCGTCACGCCGCCGCGCCAAACAGCAACCCTTTCAAGATAAAGGATATTTTCGACGGAGAGCGATTAAATTGACATTTGGCAATTGGATTTCTGCACCACCTAGCCTATGTGAGTGATTGCTCACCACAAGTTCCCCTCACCGCCACCGGTTTACATGACCATCACCCGCCGCAAGCTTCTCGCATCCGCAGGCGGCCTCGCCGCAGCGGCGGGACTATCGGCCATCTGGGCTTCCCGCATGACCAATTATGACGGCCCCGTCTCCGATCACTTCGACGGCAAGATCTTCTTCGATCCAGATGGCGCGCCGCCGAGGTCACTCGGCGAAGTGCTGCGCTGGCAATTCGGCGGCGGCCGTACCCGCGAGGTCTGGCCGGATTGGGTCGAGAACGAATTTGCCGATACACCGCCGGCAAAGGTCGAGGGCACGGGTGTTCGATTTTCCTATGTCGGCCACGCGAGTTGGCTGATTCAGACCGCCGGGATCAACATCCTGTTCGATCCGGTGTGGTCCGACCGCGTCTCGCCATTCTCCTTTGCCGGGCCGAAGCGCCACAGCGCGCCGGGTATCGCGTTCGAGCGGCTGCCTAAGATCGATGTCGTGCTGGTGTCGCACGGTCACTACGACCATCTCGATCTTCCCACACTGTCGAAGCTATCAGCCAAATTTGCGCCGCGCGTGATCACGCCGCTCGGTAACGACGTCACGATGAAGAGCGCCGACAGCACGATCAAGGCCGAGGCCTATGACTGGAAGGATCGCGTCGAGCTCGGCAATGGCCTCGCCGTCACGCTGGTGCCGACGCGGCACTGGACCGCGCGCGGCCTGTTCGACCGCAACAAATCGCTGTGGGCGAGCTTCGTGCTGGAGACGCCAGCCGGCAAGATCTACATCGTCGGCGATAGCGGCTATGGCGACGGCGGGCACTTCCGCCGCGTGCGCGAGGCGCATGGTGCTATCAGGCTCGCGATCCTGCCGATCGGTGCCTATGAGCCGCGCTGGTTCATGAAGGACCAGCACATGAATCCGGAAGATGCGGTGAAGGCGCTTGGCGATTGCGGCGCGCAGCAGGCGCTGGCGAGCCATCACAGCACATTCCAACTCACCGACGAGGCGATCGATGGGCCGGTGAAAGGACTAGCCGCGGCATGCAGTGCGGCAGAGTTGCCGCGCGAGACGTTCAGGACATTGAAGCCTGGACAAGTGGTGGAGATCTAGCGGGCTTTACTGCGCCGGCTTGATCTCCCAGCTCACGCTGACATTCACGCGCAGCACTTCCTCGCCTTGCGCCACCGGAGCGGAGGCCACGTCGGCGGCCATCTTGCGCAGCATCATCGGCGCCGGCGCGCTGCCGGAGTCCTCGGAGATGTTGATCGGCGCGCCAAGCGTGATGCCTGCCGCCTTGGCATAGATCTCCGCCTTGCGCCGCGCATCGGCAATCGCTTGGGTGCGCGCATCGTCGAGCAGTTGCGACGCCTTGGTCACCATGAAATTGATGCCGCCGACCTCATTGGCGCCCGAGGACACCAGCGTGTCGATGGCGCCGGCGACCTTGGTCACATCGCGCACGCGAATGGTGACGCGGTTGCTGGCGCGATAACCCGAGACGACGTTGGGACCAGGATTGGGACGGGTCTGCTGTGCATATTGCGGAAACAGCGACAGCCGCGACGTCTGCATGTCCTTCTCGGCGATGCCGGCGCTCTTCAACGCCGTCAGCACTTTGGCCATCGCGGCGTTGTTAGCTTCCGCAGCCTCGCGAGCGGTCTTGGCGTCGGTGGTCACGCCGCCATCGACGACAGCGAGATCCGGCGGCACCGAGACGGTGCCTTCGCCGGACACGGAGATCATTGGCGGTGGATTGACCTGCGCGAGGGCAGGAGTGGCGATAAGCGCAATGCCGAAAACGGCGAGAGTCAGATGATTTGTCATGCCCGATCTCTCGCGACCGTCCAAGGCTTCTTTATGGCAGCGTTGTCGTTCAGCTACTTCAACGGCACATAGACATTGATGACCAGCTTGTCTTCCGCCGTCTTCAAGGGATCGACCATGTATTCCTCGATGAACGTGTCTTTCGCCTCTAGCTTCTTGTCATCGAGGTGATTGGTGATCGCCTCATAGGTGTTGTCCATATTGTCGTAGGAGCCGCGATGGACGAACTTCAGCGCCTTGCCGTCGGGTGACAGGCCCATCTTCATCGCCTTCGGCAGATTCTTCACCTCCTGATCGACCGGGATTTCCGCGAGGAAGGTGAAGCCGGTATCGTCTGTCGTGGTGTAGACGATCATCGGGTTGCCCGATGATTTGACGCCCTGTTTGTCGAGCACGGTGGTGATCTGCTTGAACGCATCCATCAGCGTATCGAAGGCCGAATCCCAATTGGCCTTGCCGACGAACGTCACCATCTGCTTCGGCGACAGCGTGATTTCCTCGCCGAACGGATCGGCAACCTGGACCTGAGGCGCAGGGGGCGTTGCGGGGGCCTGCGCTGCAGCGGGCGGCGGTGCCGGCGCGACGGGGGCCGGCGTCTCCGGTGTGGCGGGAGCGGGAGTGGTAGGAGCCGCTGCCGCCGGAGCTGGTGTCGCGGGCGGGGTGGCCGGGGTGCTTGCCGCTGGCGGCGTGGCGGGTGGAGATTGCGCCCAGGCCGCGGCGTTTAGCGTCAGCGCGGCTGCCGGGATCAGCGCCACAGTGGCGAAGCGGGACAGGCGAGAACGGGTCATTCGAAGGGTCTCCAGTGACATCCTGCAGCGCAGCGGCCGGCAATATGCGCGATATGGCATCATGGTAACACGCAGCCGCGGCTTTCGTCCCCTCTCCAAATTGCGCAGGGCCATTCAAAACAGCCGACACAGAATAGCCGCACTGGCCAATCCGCCCGGCCTCGCCATATAAGGCTGGGATAACGGGACACGACATGAGTGCATTGGCCAACCATTCCTTCGCCAAGATGAACGGCATCGGCAACGAGATCGTCGTCATCGACCTGCGCGACACCGCCTCCGGCATCACGCCGGCCGACGCCCGCGCCGTGGCCGCGCCCGAAGGCGTGCCTTATGACCAGTTGATGGTGCTGCAGAAGCCCCGTCTCGCCGGCACCGACGCCTTTGTTTCGATCTACAACAATGACGGCTCCGAAGCCGGCGCCTGCGGCAATGGCATGCGCTGCGTGGCGCGGCAGACTTTCGCTGGCGGTGACAAGACGGCGCTGACCTTCGAGACGAAGGCTGGCCTGATCAATTGCTGGCAAGGCCCGGCGCCGGATCTCTATACGGTGGACATGGGCACGCCGAAGTTCGGCTGGCGGGACATTCCCCTCGCCGAGGAATTCCGCGACACCCGCGGCATCGAGCTGCAGATCGGGCCGATCGACGCGCCGATTTTGCACACGCCGTCAGTGGTGAGCATGGGCAATCCCCATGCGATCTTCTGGGTGGACGACATCCTGGCCTATGATCTCGAAAAGTTCGGCCCGCTGCTGGAAAACCATCCGATCTTCCCGGATCGCGCCAATATCACGCTGGCCCATATCGTCGACCGCGATCACATCGTGATGCGCACCTGGGAGCGCGGCGCCGGCCTCACCAAGGCCTGCGGCTCCGCGGCTTGCGCAACCGCTGTTGCTGCCGCGCGTCTGCGCCGGACCAACCGCACCGTGCATATGACGCTGCCCGGCGGCGAGCTGACCATCGAATGGCGTCAGAGCGACGACCATGTGCTAATGACCGGGCCGGCGGCGTTTGAATATGAAGGCCGTTTCGATCCGAAGCTGTTTGCTTCGATCGCATAGGCCCTACTCCCCGTTCCAGCCGCACGCTTTGAGCCGCTCATGCAGGTGCGGCGGGGCCGGCGCGACAACGCGGATCGGGTCCTTGTTGCGCGAGATCGGAATCACGATCTCCCGCGCGTGCAGATGCAGCGTCGGCTCGCCAAATCTTGGCCCGTTGCCATAGATGTTGTCGCCAACGATCGGAAAACCTGACGATGCCGAGTGCACGCGCAGTTGATGCGTGCGCCCCGTCACCGGCTCCAGCGCCAGCCAGCTCATGCCGCCACCGCGGCCGAGCACGGTGAAATTCGAGACGGCCTTCAGTCCCTCGGGATCCGGCTTCATCCACCAGCCCCGATCGGCATTGAGCCGACCGAGCGGCATGTCGATCACGCCAGAATCCTCCGCAGGGCCGCCCTCGACCACCGCCCAATAAGTCTTTCTGATGCGGCTGTGCTTGAACAGCAGACCGAGCGATGCCGTGGCCTTCCGATGACGCCCGAGCACCAGGCAGCCGGACGTGTCGCGATCGAGCCTATGGGCCAGAACGGGCGCGCGCGGCAGGCCATAGCGCAGGAATTCGAACGAGGTTTCCAGATTGGCGCCGCCTTTGGGGCCGCGATGCACCGGCAGGCCGGCCGGCTTGTCGATCACCAGCATCAACCCGTCACGGTGCAGCACCCGCCCCAGGATTTCGGCCTCGGTCAGCTCCACCGCGTCGGTGCGGGGTTCCAGCCGGGGCTCGACCTCCGACCTGATATCTTCGTCACTTTCGCTGGCGTTGCTTTGATTCATGGCGCGAAACGGCTAACACACCCCCGACATGAGCGACACTCCCGAAACGCCAAAACTGAGCTGGTGGCGACGGCTCTCCGGCGGGTTGAAGCGCACTTCGAGCGCCCTTGGCACCGCGGTCGCCGACCTCGTGACCAAGCGCAAGCTCGACCGCGCGATGCTCGAAGACATCGAGGACGTGCTGCTGCGCGCCGATCTGGGCACCGAAGTAGCGGCGCGGATTTCCGCCGCCGTCGGCCATGGCCGCTACGACAAGGCGATCTCCGCCGATGAAGTGAAGACCGTCGTGGCCACTGAGGTCGAGAAGGTACTCTCGGCCGTAGCCAAGCCTCTGGTCATCGATACCGCCCACAAGCCGTTCGTGATCCTCGTCGTCGGCGTCAACGGTTCCGGCAAGACCACCACCATCGGCAAGCTGGCGTCCACATTCTCCGCCGAAGGCCGCAAGGTGATGCTCGCCGCCGGCGACACGTTTCGCGCGGCTGCCATCGAGCAGCTCAAGGTCTGGGGCGAACGCAACAAGGTGCCGGTCATCGCCGGCGCCCAAGGTTCGGATTCGGCGAGCCTGGCCTTCACCGCCGTCACCGCGGCGCGCGACGACAATCGCGACGTCCTGCTGATCGACACCGCCGGCCGGCTACAGAACAAGACCGAACTGATGGTCGAGCTCGAGAAAGTCGTGCGCGTGATCAAGAAGGTCGATGCCACAGCGCCGCATGCGGTGCTGCTGGTGCTCGACGCCACGGTAGGACAAAACGCGCTGTCGCAAGTCGAGGCGTTTCATCGTACGGCTGGCGTCACCGGCCTCGTAATGACCAAGCTCGACGGCACCGCGCGCGGCGGCATCCTCGTGGCGCTGTCCGAGAAGTACAAGCTGCCGGTGCATTTCATCGGCGTCGGCGAAGGCATTGACGATCTTGCGCCCTTCACCGCCAAAGACTTCGCGCAAGCGATTGCAGGGATTGAAAGCTGACATGACTGACGTGATCGACAAGAAGCAGCCGCATCCGCTGTTCAAGCTCGCCACCGAGCTCGGGCCGCTGATCGTGTTCTTCGTCGCCAATGCGAAATTCAACCTGTTCGTCGCCACCGGCGCCTTCATGGTGGCGATCGTCACGGCGATGATCGCGTCTTATGTCGTGGTCAAGCATGTGCCGATCATGGCGCTGGTCACGGCCGTTATCGTGCTGGTGTTCGGCACGCTGACGCTGGTGCTGCATGACGAGACCTTCATCAAGGTCAAGCCGACCATCATCTATGGATTGTTCGCCGTAATCCTCGGCGGCGGCTTGCTGTTCGGCCGTTCCTTCATCGCCATCATGTTCGACCAGATGTTCAACCTGACGCCCGAAGGCTGGCGCGCGCTGACGCTGCGCTGGGCGCTGTTCTTCTTCGCGATGGCGCTTCTCAACGAAGCGATCTGGCGCACCCAGAGCACGGATTTCTGGGTGACCTTCAAGGCGTTCGGCGTGATCCCGCTGACCATGGTATTCGCTGTGGCGCAGATGCCGCTGATCAAGCGTTACAGCATTGAGCCGGCGACGCTCGCGGAAAGCGCCGCCGATGAAGGCGATGTGAGGAAGTAACTCTGACCGTTATTCCGGAACGATCGCGCATCTTCACGCGCTCCGGAATGACGAGACAGGGACGGATGCCTTAGACCGCCAGCGTACCGGCCTTTGCCGCCGCGTAGCGCTCGCCGACCTTGGTCCAGTTCACCGTATTCCACCACGCCTTGAGATAATCCGGGCGACGGTTCTGGTAGGTCAGATAGTAAGCATGCTCCCAGACGTCGTTGCCCATCAGCGCGCGCTTACCGTCCATGATCGGATTGTCCTGGTTCGGACGCGTCTCGATCGACAGCTTGCCATCCTTGTCGACGATCACGAACACCCAGCCCGAGCCGAACTGACGGCCGCCGGCGGCGTTGAAGTCGGTCTGAAATTTCTCGAGACCACCCAGGTCGCGATCGATCGCGGCAAGCACGTCGCCTTCCGGCTTGCCGCCATTCGGGCCCATAATCTGCCAGAACATGGTGTGGTTGGCATGGCCGCCGAGATTATTGCGCACACCGGTACGGATCGCCTCAGGCACGCTGCCGAGATTGCCGAGCACCTCGATCAGCGGCTTCTCGCCAATCACCGGCGTATCCTTCGCGAAATTGTTCATGTTCGCGACATAGGCGGCGTGATGCTTGTCGTGATGGATTTCCATCGTCTTGGCATCGATATGCGGCTCGAACGCCGTGACCGGATAGGTCAGCGGCGGCAGAATGAAGGGTGCATTGCCGGCAGCGGGGGTGGCTGGCGCAGCCGCCTGGGCGAAAGCAAGACGGGGCGCGACAACCGCGGCAGCGATGCCGGTCGCAGCGAGCATGAGATGGCGTCGGGACATCGATGCGGAGGTCGTCATGGGGCTTCTCCCTGAGGAATTTTGCCGGTGCGTCAAACAAATACGCAACGCATCACTGCCAGTTTCGTTTGCAGGCATTGTGACGCAGTGGGACATAGCACATCACGTGTCGGAGAGATGGTTGGTGTTGTCGTTTCTATCTAACGAGCGCGGCGGTTCTTTTTCCTCTCTTGGGGGAGGGATGATGCATGCGTGCGCGGCAAAAATTCAGGGCACAAAACAAAAAGGGCGGCCTTTAGGCCGCCCTTTCGCAACTCATCTCGCGTGAGCGAAGATTACTCGGCTGCAGTCGCGCCTTCGGCCTTCTGCTTGGCTTCGAGGTCTTCACCGGTCTCCTGATCGACAGCTTTCATCGACAGGCGAGTCTTGCCGCGATCGTCGAAGCCGAGCAGCTTGACCTTGACCTTATCGCCTTCCTTGACGACATCGGAGGTCTTCTGCACGCGGCCACCGGCGAGCTGGCTGATGTGAACCAGACCATCCTTGGCGCCGAAGAAGTTCACGAATGCACCGAACTCCATGACCTTGACCACGGTGCCTTCGTAGATCGCGTTGAGCTCCGGATCCGAAGCGATCGACTTGATCCACTTAATCGCAGCCTTGATCGACTCACCATCCGACGAAGCCACCTTCACGGTACCATCGTCTTCGATATTGACCTTGGCGCCGGTCTTTTCGACGATCTCGCGGATCACCTTGCCGCCGGTGCCGATCACTTCACGGATCTTGTCGGTGGCGATCTTGAAGGTCTCGATGCGCGGTGCGTATTCACCGAGCTCGGCGCGGGCGTTGTTGAGCGCCTTCGACATCTCACCGAGAATGTGAATGCGGCCTTCCTTGGCCTGGCCCAGAGCGACCTTCATGATCTCTTCGGTGATACCGGCGATCTTGATGTCCATCTGCAGCGAGGTGATGCCGGTATCGGTACCAGCCACCTTGAAGTCCATGTCGCCGAGGTGATCTTCATCACCCAGGATGTCCGACAGAACCGCGTAGCGTGCGCCTTCGAGGATGAGGCCCATGGCGATACCCGCCGTCGGACGCTTCAAGGGAACGCCCGCATCCATCAGCGCCAGCGAAGCACCGCAAACCGATGCCATCGACGACGAACCGTTGGACTCGGTGATTTCCGACACCACGCGCACGGTGTACGGGAATTCGTGGTGACCCGGCAGAACCGGATGGATCGCGCGCCAGGCGAGCTTGCCGTGGCCGATTTCGCGACGCTTGGTGCCGCCCATACGACCGGTCTCGCCGACCGAGTAGGGAGGGAAGTTGTAGTGCAACAGGAACGTCTCTTTGTACGTTCCCGACAGCGAGTCGATGTACTGCTCATCCTCACCGGTGCCGAGCGTGGTCACGACCAGCGCCTGGGTTTCACCGCGGGTGAACAGCGCCGAACCGTGGGCACGCGGCAGCACGCCGACTTCAGCAACGATCGGACGAACGGTCGTCAGGTCGCGACCATCGATACGCTTCTTGGTGTCGAGGATGTTCCAGCGAACGATCTTCGATTCCAGCTCCTTGAAAACGCCGGCGATGCGGAGCTTGTCGTATTTCGGCTCCTGACCTTCCGGGAAGTAGTGCGCCATGGCCTTCGCCTTGACGGCGCCAACGGCAGCGTAGCGGTCCTGCTTCACAGGGATCGCGTAGGCAGCGCGCAGTTCGGCTTCGACGAGACCGAGCATTTCCTTCTCGATTTCGCTGTCGTCGATGGTCTTGACCTCGCGCGGCTCCTTGGCGGCCTTCTCGGCGAGCTCGATGATCGCCTTGATGACCGGCTGGAAGTGGCGGTGACCGAACATCACGGCGCCGAGCATCACGTCTTCGTTGAGCTCCTTGGCTTCCGATTCCACCATCAGCACGGCGTCGCCGGTGCCGGCAACGACGAGATCGAGATTGGTGTCGGCCATCTCGTCGAGGGTCGGGTTGAGGACGTATTCGTCATTGATGAAGCCGACGCGGGCCGCACCGATCGGGCCCTGGAACGGAGCGCCGGAAATCGTCAGCGCAGCCGAAGTGGCGACCAGCGCGAGAATGTCCGGATCGTTTTCCATGTCGTGCGACAGCACGGTGACGACGATCTGGGTTTCGTTGCGCCAGCCATCGACGAACAGCGGGCGGATCGGACGGTCGATCAGGCGGGAGACCAGTGTCTCCTTCTCGGTCGGACGACCTTCGCGCTTGAAGTAGCCACCGGGAATGCGGCCGGCTGCGTAGGTCTTCTCGATGTAGTCGACGGTCAGCGGCAGGAAGTCGATGCCATCCTTGGCAGTCTTCGCGGCGACGACGGTGGCGATGACGACGGTCTCGCCATAGGTGGCGATGACAGCGCCGTCAGCCTGACGGGCAACCTTGCCGGTTTCCAGCTTGAGCGGACGACCGCCCCAATCGATCTCGACGGAGTGAACATTAAACATCGTGGTTTTCTTTCATGGGTTCACGGAGGACGTGACGCCGGAACAACAAAAGCCATGCGCAAGACGGCAAGAAGCTGTTCGCGTGACAGTCGCGAAATCAGCGTCCGGCGATCCTGCCATGGCTCTCGTGTTCTGAATGGCGTCCATCCTTCCGATGGTCGCGGGGATCTTTGGGGGATCGCGCCGCGCGACGAGCACCTTGCCCGTCATCGTCCAGTTGCCGGAGTGCTTCTGGACGTTATCGTGCGGCCCACAGTGGCCCGCACTACGATTCATGCAAAAACGCGCGCAAGAATTGCGCGCGAGATTGGCTTAGCGGCGGATGTTGTGCTTCTCGAGCAACGCCTTGTAGCGCGCCTCGTCCTTGCGCTTGATGTAGTCAAGCAGCGAACGACGCGTGGAGACGAGCTTCAAAAGACCACGACGGGAATGGTTGTCCTTGGTGTGGGTCTTGAAGTGTCCGGTCAGGTTGGCAATGCGCTCGGAGAGGATCGCAACCTGGACTTCCGGCGAACCAGTGTCGCCGGTCTTGTTGGCATTGGTCTTGATGACTTCCGCTTTGCGTTCTGCGGTAATCGACATCGTCAGTTACTTTCTTTGCGGGCCGAACTGGCGGTCAGTCCGGTCAGGTTAAACACGCGCTTGGGGATGAGTTCGCCATTGCCTACTTCAGCGAGGGCCAATAACCGCCCTGCCACCGTGACATAAACTGTGCCGCTACAATCGGGCGCATCCCGTCCGCGCAACAAAACGGCCTGGCCCCGATGGAGCCTTGCCGCATCCGCCCGTGTGACGGCCAGTGCCGGGATGTCGTCCAGCGCGGTCTCAACGGGCAGTAGCGCGTCGGCGAGGCTACCCTCGCCAGACGCGGCTCTATCGCACAAAGCCTGCAACTGTTCCAGCGGAATCATGTCGGCTTCGGCGAAAGGTCCGACCAGGGTGCGCCTGAGCGCACTGATATGGCCATAGCAGCCGAGCAAGCGGCCGATATCGCGGGCCAGCGCGCGCACATAGGTGCCCTTGCCGCATTCGGCCTCGAACACGGCATGGTCGCTATCTGGCTGTTCTGTAAGGACTAATTCATGAATCACGACCGGCCGGGGAACCAGCGGCACGACCTCGCCGTCGCGGGCGAGGTCGTAGGCGCGCTCGCCCTGGATCTTGATCGCGGAGTATTGCGGCGGGGTCTGCTCGATATTGCCGGTAAATTGCGGCAACAGCGCCTGGATCTGGTCGGCCGTGGGCCGGATCTCGCTGGTGAAGGTCGCGCGGCCCTCGGTGTCGTCGGTGTCGCGCTCCTCACCCCAGGCCACTGTGAAGCGATAGCGCTTGCGGCCATCCATCACGAACGGAACGGTCTTGGTGGCTTCGCCGAGCGCGATCGGCAGACCGCCGGAGGCCAGCGGATCGAGGGTGCCGGCATGGCCGGCGCGCTTGGCCTGGAACAGGCGCTTGGCGACAGCCACCGCCTGGGTCGAGGTCATGCCGATCGGCTTGTCGAGGATCACCCAGCCATGAACGTCGCGCTTGTCGCGCCGGACCTGACCTTGATGACGTTGCTTGCCGCCCTGATGGCGCGGATCGTTATTGCCGCGAGGGCCCTGATGCTGACGCTGGTCATTATTCCCGCCGTTATCGTGCGGCACGGCCGGAGACAAAGTGGACTCGCCATTGCCCGTTTCAGCGAGGCGTGAATCGAGGGCGGCGTCTGGGGTCGTCATCGTCATTCGTTTTCGTCCGAGTCTGGTTTGAGGTCGCGCGCAACGGCAGGCGTGCGCAGAAGTTTGTCGATGCGTTCGGCTTCGTCGAAGCGCTCATCGATGCGGAAGCGGAGATCCGGGGCGTATTTCAGGTTCACGCGATGCGCGGCCTCGGTTCGCAGGAAGCTCTTGTTCGCCGCCAGCGCTTTCAGCACCGGCTCGGTGTTCTGGCCACCAAGCGGCATCACATAGACGGTGGCGAGCTTGAGATCAGGAGACATCTTCACCTCCGGCACGGTGATGATGGTGGTCGCCAGCACGGGATCGTGGACTCCGCTTTGCGACAGGATATCGGCGATCGCATGGCGGATTAGTTCGCCGACGCGCAACTGACGTTGCGAGCCGCCCGGCGTCGCGGACTTCTGGTGATGCTTGGGCATCGGTTTCCCTACAAAACAAAATTCGTCATAGCCGGGTTTGTCCCGGCCATTCACGCTAGTGCTGCTGAATCATTAAAGACGTGGATGCCCGGCAATATGCCGGGCATGACGTCTCATTCACATCAGTCTCTCTGTAAGACTTGGACTTACAGGGAGCGCTGGATGACCTCTACGCGGTAACACTCGATCACGTCGCCGGCGCGCATGTCGCCGTAGTTCTCGAACGCCATGCCACATTCCTGGCCTGACGTAACTTCCTTCACTTCGTCCTTGAAGCGCTTCAGCGTCGACAGCTTGCCTTCGTGCACGACGACGTTGTCGCGGATCAGGCGCACATTCGCGCCGCGTTCCACGGTTCCGTCGGTGACGCGGCAACCTGCAACCTTGCCGACCTTCGAGATGTTGAACACTTCGAGGATCTGCGCATTGCCCAGCATGGTTTCGCGCAGCGTCGGCGCGAGCAGACCGGACATGGCTTTCTTCACGTCATCCACGAGATCGTAGATGATGTTGTAGTAGCGGATTTCGATGCCGTTGCGCTTGGCGGCAGCGGCAGCTTCCTTGTTGGCGCGAACCGAGAAGCCGATGATGGCGGCGTTGAAGCCTTCCGCCAGCGTGACGTCCGATTCCGAGATGCCGCCGACACCCGCATGCAGGATGCGCGCAGCGACTTCGTCGGTGCCGAGCTTCTCGAGCGAGCCGAGAATGGCTTCGAGCGAACCCTGCACGTCGGCCTTGATGATCAGCGGGAAGTCCTTGCGACCCGAGGTCTTCAGCTGGCTCATCATCTGCTCGAGCGAGCCGCGCATGCCGTTGGTGGAGGCTGCGGACTTCTCGCGCTTCTGATGCGCACGGTAGCCGGTGATTTCACGGGCGCGGGCTTCGTTCTCGACCACGGCCATACGATCGCCGGCTTCCGGCGGGCCGTTAAAACCAAGTACCTCGACGGGCACCGACGGACCAGCCGCGGTGAGCGTCTCGCCTTGATCGGAGATCAGCGCGCGGACACGGCCCATTTCGGCACCGGCCACGATGATGTCACCCACCTTCAGGGTGCCGCGCTGAACCAGCACGGTCGCCACCGGACCACGACCACGATCGAGCTTGGCTTCGATCACGGTGCCTTCCGCCGGACGTTCCGAATTGGTCTTCAGATCGAGAATGTCGGCCTGCAGCGCGATCATTTCGAGCAGCTTGTCGAGATTGGTCTTGTTCTTCGCCGACACTTCGACGTCAACGACATCACCGCCGAAGGATTCGACCTGCACGTCATGCTGCAGCAACTCGGTGCGCACGCGCTCCGCCTTGGCGTCAGGCTTGTCGATCTTGTTGATCGCCACGATCATCGGCACACCCGCCGCCTTGGCGTGATTGATGGCTTCGATGGTCTGCGGCATGACGCCGTCATCGGCCGCCACCACCAGGATGACGATATCCGTGACCTTGGCGCCGCGGGCACGCATCGCGGTGAACGCAGCGTGGCCAGGCGTATCGATGAAGGTGATCTTCTTGCCGCTCTCGGGCGACATGACCTGATAAGCACCGATATGCTGGGTGATGCCGCCGGCTTCGCCGGACACCACATTGGCATGGCGCAGCGCGTCAAGCAGCGAGGTCTTGCCGTGGTCGACGTGGCCCATGACGGTCACGACCGGCGAACGCGGCTCGGTATCGGTGGAATCGTCGACCTTGTCGAACAGACCTTCTTCAACGTCCGACTCGGCGACGCGCTTGACGGTGTGGCCGAGTTCTTCGGCGACCAGCTGCGCAGTATCGGCGTCGATGACGTCGTTGATCTTGTGGATCGCGCCCTGCTTCATCAGCAGGCGGATCACGTCCACAGCACGCTCGGCCATACGGTTGGCGAGTTCCTGGATCGTGATCGCTTCAGGGATGACGACTTCGCGAACCAGCTTTTCCTTCGGCTCGTTCGACTGATGACCCTTCAGGCGCTGGGTACGGCGACGGAACGACGCGATCGAACGCTCGCGCACGTCACCGGCCGACAGCGCGGTGACGACGGTGAGACGGCCGCGTTCCTTCTGCGGGCCGGGCTTGGCCGTGGGCTTCGGCGCGACCACGGGGCGCGCGGCGCCGCCGGGACCACGGCGGATCACGCGCGGACCTTCATCCTCGTCGGTGCCGTCGGCGGCAACGCCGGGCGCACGCGCAGGCGTGGCGGCAGTTGCACCGGGGCGAGCCGTCGTGGACGCGGGCTTGGCGGCCTTCGCATCGGCTTCAGCCTGACGGCGCTTGGCCTCGACTTCGGCGCGACGCTTGGTTTCTTCTTCCTGACGGTGACGCTCTTCCTCGGCCTTGCGACGGGCTTCGGCGGCTTCACGCTCTTCCTGTTCCTTGAATTCCTTGGTGTTGCGGCGGGCGGCCTCGATCTCGGCGAGACGACGCTCTTCCTGCTCGCGCACGCGGGCATCGGCCAGCGCGCTGGCGCGGGCATTGCGCTCTTCCTCGGTCAGGGTGCGCAGTACGACGCCCGAACCCGAACGGGCCGGGGGCTGCGAGCGCTGCGGCGCGCGCGACGGCGCTGCGGGTGCCGGGGCGGAGCTGCGTCCTGCGGGAGAAGGTGCAGCCGTGCGGGGAGCCGGTGCGGCTGGTGCAGGCGCAGCAGCGCGCGCAACCGGCGCCGCGGGCGCAGCAGTTGCAACGGGAGCAGCCGGCGCAGCAGCAACGGGAGCTGGTGCAGCAGTCTCGACAGGTGCCGGAGCGGCCGGTACCGGAGCGGCAGCGGCAGGCGCAGCCGCTGGCGCATCGCCGGGCATACGGCGCTTGCCGCGCTTCTCGACCACCACCTGCTTGGTGCGGCCATGGCTGAAGCTCTGGCGCACAGTGCCCTGCTCGACGCGCGGCTTGAGCGTCAAGGTCTTGCTGGGAACGCTCAGAGTCTTGTCGCCAGGCGTTTTCGTATCAACCATTCAGCAGTCCTAATCTTGTTGCGTTGTGCGCGGTCGCACATTTGTTGTGTCCAACGACGTATCCGTCGTCGGCGAATTATCGATCGGCGAGATCGTTGGCGTCAGCGGCGCCGGATCCGGCACAGCGGTTGTCAGCGAAGCTTTGGCGCTTCCGTTGATGTCGTCGTCAGCCAGCCGGTATTGGACCAGAGTCTGGCTGCGTGACAGGAACGTTTTGCCCGCCGGGCCCGTAAGCACGGCAGCATGTATCACATTTGACCGCCCCAATGCCAAATCCAATTCATCGGAGCTCAAAACCGTCATGATCGGCAATTTCGGCGCGTCATCGCCGGATTCCGCATCAAATTCCACGCGTTGCCGGGCAATGCCGTCCAGTTTGCGGATTCCATCGGGAGCGCCGTTGGAGGCGTGGAGCAGAACACCAACCGTTCCGCGGCGCAGGGCGTCCTCGACCTTGGTGAAGCCGGAGACCACCTGACCGGCCTTGGCAGTCATGGCCAGCGCCTCGATGACGCCGCGCACCATCAGCCTGTCGGTGTCGTCGGCCAGGGTCGGCGACGCTTTGACGGCTTTCTTGAAACCCTTGGCGAAGAGATTGCGTTTGGCGGCCTCGGCGACCGCCTTGCGGGAGGCCGTGACCCAGAGGCCGCGGCCGGGAAGCTTGCGCTTCAGGTCCGGGATCGCCTCGCCCGTGGGCGCGACGACGAACCGGATCAGATCATCGATCGGGCGCACGGTCCGGGTAACCGCACACATCCGTTCGGTCCCGGGCTTGGTGCTCCGGGGGCCGTTATCCAGATCTGCTTGGTCAGCAATGGCGAGCATGCGCGTGGCATTGTCCTTACGCTTCTTCGGTGGCGTCGAGCGGCGCACCCTTGTCGAGATCGGCCTGGGTGATCCAGCCGGCCACGACGCGGGCCTGCATGATCAGCTGCTCGGCGTCTTCACGCGAAATTTCGCTGGCATCAAGAATGCCCGGGTGCTTGGTCGGCTCGGAACCCTCCTTGCGCTCGGTCCAGCCCACCAGATCGTCGGTGGCGCAACCGGCGAGATCCTCGACAGTCTTGATGTCGTTTTCGCCGAACTTGACCATCATCTTGAGAGTCACGCCCGGAACGTCCTTCAACGCGTCTTCCACACCCAGTTCCTTACGTTTGCCTTCGAGTTCAGCTTCGAGCTGCTCGAGATATTCACGTGCGCGACTCTGCAATTCGGCCGCTGTTTCGTCGTCGAAGCCTTCGATGCCGGCCAGTTCCCTTGCATCGACCATCGAAAGTTCCTCCACCGAGGTGAAGCCTTCCGACGCGAGCAACTGACCGACGACTTCGTCGACGTTCAGCGCTTCCATGAAGACGCGCGTGGAATTTTCGAAATCGGCCTGGCGACGTTCGGATTCTTCCTGCTCGGTCAGGATGTCGATATCCCAGCCGGTCAGCTGCGAAGCCAGACGCACATTCTGGCCACGACGGCCGATCGCAAGGGATAGTTGGTTATTGGTGTCCGGAACGACAACCTCGATACGCTCACGATCTTCATCGATCACGACTTTCGAGACTTCCGCCGGCGCCAGCGCGTTCACCACGAAGGTGGCGATATCGGGCGACCACGGAATGATGTCGATCTTTTCGCCCTGCAACTCGTTGACCACGGCCTGCACGCGGGAACCACGCATACCGACGCAGGCGCCCACCGGATCCACCGACGAGTCACGCGAGATCACACCAATCTTTGCGCGCGAACCGGGATCGCGGGCCACGGCCTTGATCTCGACGATACCGTCATAAATTTCAGGCACTTCCTGCGCGAACAGCTTGGCCATGAACTGCGGATGGGTGCGCGACAGGAAGATCTGCGGACCACGGGTCTCGCGGCGCACGTCGAACACATAGGCGCGGACGCGGTCGCCGTTGCGGAACACTTCGCGCGGCAGCATCTCGTCGCGGCGCACGATTGCTTCGCTGCGGCCGAGATCGACGATCACCGAGCCGTATTCGACGCGCTTGACGATGCCGTTGACGATCTCGCCGATGCGATCCTTGAATTCCTGATACTGCCGGTCACGCTCGGCTTCGCGCACCTTCTGCACGATGACCTGCTTGGCGGACTGTGCGGCGATACGGCCGTATTCCAGCGGCGGCAGCGTGTCGGCAATGGTGTCGCCAATCTGCGCACCGGGATTGGCGCGCTGCGCGTCGAACAGCGAGGTCTGGTTCGACGAGTTCTCGACGTCCTCGACCACCAGCATGTGGCGGGTCAGCGACAACTGGCCGGTCTTGGGATGAATCTCGGCATGCACATCGGTTTCGGAACCGTAGCGCGCCCGGGCCGCTTTCGCGATCGCCTCTTCCATCGCCTGGATGACGATGTTGCGATCGATCGATTTTTCGCGCGCGACGGCGTCGGCGATCTGCAGCAGTTCGAGTTTATTGGCGCTGACAGCGGCCATAGCTCATTCTCCTTCGATGGGATCGATTTCGCCTCGGCGCGCACGGTCGGCGGCCAGACGATGTTCTTTGGTATTCTTCGGCAAAGGCTTCTTGGCAGCTTTCGCGACCTTGAGTTTCGGCTTCGGCGCAAAGCTCTTCTTGGGATCGCTGCGCTTGGCATGCGGTGCCGCCGGCGGCGCCAGACCGAGCTCCCGCTTGAGATCAAGCTCGGCGTGCTTGCCGCGGCGCATGGACTCGGCGATCAGCTCGTCGGTCAACACCAGGCTGGCATTGGAGATGTCTTCCAGCGGCAACCGCGTGATGGGGTCTTCGCCATCGCGGGCACCTTCGCGGTCGATCAATACGACGTCGCCTTCGATGGCGCCGAGCAGACCTCGGAAACGTTTGCGACCGCCAACGGCGACAGCCATCTCGACCTTAACCAGATAGCCATTATAACGCTCGAAATCGGAGCGTCGGACCAGCGGGCGATCGATGCCCGGCGACGAAATTTCGAGACGGTAGGCGCGCTGGATCGGATCGGCGACATCCATCACCGGCGACAGCGCGTTCGAGATCGCTTCGCAATCCTCTACCAGCATGGTGCCGTCCGGGCGCTCCGCCATAATCTGCACGGTGCAGCCGAGCTCGCCGGAAATCTTGATCCGCACCAGCCGGTAGCCGAGGTTTTCGAGCACCGGCGTTGCAACAGCCGACACGCGCGCCGCAGCACCCGGCTCGATCACCAGGCGCGGCTCGGAAAGCAGCTCGGTATCAACGGTTTCTGGCTTTTGGTCGGTCATGTCCAGGATCGAAGTATTCCGGTTTGAAGATGTCTGAATGCGCGTGCAGCCTGCAGAAGTGAAACGTGTCGCGTCGGGCTTTCGGCCCTTCTTGGACCCGGACAAACCCACCGGAAATCATCGGCCAGGGGTCCATTCAGGTAATAAAAAAGAGCGGGTCCCGAGGGGCCCACTCTCAAACGCGATCGTATGAGAACCTAATAAGTTGAGGGCGATATAGCCGTTTTCCAGCGCCCCGGCAAGGCCGCAGTGGCTGCTCCGCAATATTTCTGCAACCCGCGGTAGCCCAATCCTTCGACTAACCGTTCATTCATGAACCCCATCTAGGGTGCGCGAGCCTTTCCGTATGGTGGTGTTGAGTATTTTTTGATGGCTGAGGCGAAATCGCTCATTCCGGGACTTGAGAACATCGTCAGAGATGGCGATCCCAAGCGCCGGGGCGAGGCTGTCCGTAAGATTTCGGAACTTTTCCTGAAGGGCGCGTCCCGTTATCAGCCCTCCCATGTCGATCTGTTCGACGGCATCCTCACGACTCTGGTTCCACAGACCGAAGTCGAGGCGCGTAGCGCGCTGGCCGAGCGGCTGTCCGATCTCGTCAACGCCCCCCCGCAGCTTATAGCCCTGCTGGTCCGCGACGAAGAGATCCTGATCGCCGGGCCGCTGCTGCGCCGCTCGCCTTTGATCGACGAACCAACACTGATCGATATCGCCAAAGCCCAGGGCCAGTCGCATCTGCTGGCGATTTCCGACCGCTCGACGCTGACGCCGCGCCTCACCGACGTGATCGTCCGCCGCGGCGACCGCGATGTGATCCGCCGCGTCGCCGGCAATGCCGGCGCAGCCTTCTCGCAGAACGGCTATACCGGCCTCATTCGCCGCGCCAGCGATGATGGCGTGCTCGCCGTGATGGTCGGGCAGCGCGACGATCTCGCGCCCGATCAGCTCAAACACCTTCTGGCACAGTCTGTCGAAGTGGTTCGCCGCCGACTGTTCGACGCCGCCGCACCTGAACTGCGCAACGCGATCAACCGTGCGATGCATGACATCACCGGCGCGCCGACGCATCTAGCCGTCACCCGCGACTTCGCCACCGCGCAGCGTGCCGTTCGCAAGCTGCTCCAAGCTGACGAGATGGACGAAGGCGCGCTTTTGCGCTTCGCCCGCGCCCATCAATATGAGGAAACTGCCGCTGCCCTGGCCGCTTTGTCGGGCGTGCGGATCGGCACCATCGACCAGCTCCTCAAGGGCGACCGCGACGATCCGATGCTGATCCTCGGCAAGTCGATCGGCATTTCCTGGGCCACCGTTCGCGCCCTGATGACGCTGCGCCTCGGCCCCGGTCGTTCGCCTGCGGCCGCCGATGTCGAGGAAGCCCGGCAGAATTTCGAGCGCCTGGTGCCCGCCACTGCACAGCGCGTGCTGACCTTCTGGCAGACCCGCGAGACCACCTCAGCGATCCCCCTGCCGCTCTGATCCGCCGGGGCCCTCCGGAGCCGCAACCCGCCGCTCCCGTTTGCGCCACTCCGCCACAAAACTCACGAAAGCCGCCAAAGCTGGCGGCGGTTGCCTACGGCTCGGATAGTACAAAAACGGCCCAGGGAATGGCGGCAGCCAGTCCTCCAGCACGCTGATCAACCTCCCGGTCGCGAGGTCGTCCCGCACATAACCCTCAAACACCGCGTAAAAGCCAAGTCCGTCCCGGGCCGCTTCCAGCCCGAGCCGGGAATAGCTCGCCAGCAGCGGCCCCCGCGGCGGGATCCTGACCACCTGGCCGTCCTTTTCGAACTCCCATTCCGGGATGGAACCGTTGTCAAAACGCGTTCTGATGCAGCAATGCTGCAGCAATTGCTGCGGCGCGGTAGGGCGTCCATGCTGCGCAATATATTGCGAAGACGCCACCATCACGAAGCGCTGCGGCGGTCCCAGGGAGACTGCGATCATGTCCTGTGCCAGATCCTCGCCATAGCGAATGCCGGCGTCGAATCCCTTGGCGACGATGTCGATCAAGGACGTCTCGGCAACGATCTCAAGCTCAACCTGCGGATATTGCTGCAAGAATGGCGTTACCATCGGTGCCACGACGATGTCGATGGCTGGTGCTGGACCGTTGATTCTAAGTCGGCCAGACGGCACATCACCGAAACCGCGAACTTGCTGCAATGCAGCATGGACGTCACCCATGGCCGGAACGATTTTGCGTTGCAGCAATTCTCCAGCTTCGGTGAGCGCAACACTGCGTGTTGTGCGATGCAGCAAACGAACGCCGAGCCGCTCTTCCATATCGCGCAGCCGCTGGCTCAGGCTGGACACCGACACATGGGTCTCCACCGCGGCCCGCCGGAAATTCCGGGTCCGGGCCACCGCCAGAAAGGCTGCCAGATCGCGCAGATCGAGATCGCTCATTGTTCGACAGAGTGAACAACCCTTTCAGGATTGTCCAGCTTATCGGATCAATGGCGCGGGCTCATATCGGGGCGGCAGCGGCAAAGGATCGGTCCGGCCGCCTTCTGGGAGAACCACCATGAACCACCTTCAACTCGGAAAGATCGGCCCCCAAGTGGGCGCCCTTGGTCTCGGCTGCATGGGCATGTCGGATGTCTACGGCCCTGCCGATCGCGACGAAAGCATCGCCACCATCCACGCCGCGCTGGAGGCCGGCGTCACCCTGATCGACACCGGCGACTTCTACGCCATGGGCCATAACGAACTCCTGATCGCCGAGGCCCTGCGCGGTCGCAACCGCGACAACCTGCAGCTTTCGGTCAAATTCGGCGGCATGCGCGATCCCGCCGGTGCCTTCATGGGCTTCGACAACCGCCCGATGGCAGTCAGGAATTTCGTGGCCTATTCGCTGGTGCGGCTCGGCGTCGAGGCCATCGACATATATCGCCCAGCCCGGCTCGACCCCAATGTCCCCATCGAAGACACCGTCGGCGCTATCGCGGACCTCATCAAGGCTGGTTACGTCAAGCACATCGGCCTGTCCGAAGTCGGCTCCGAGACCATCCGCCGCGCCCACAAGGTGCATCCGATCACGGATCTGCAGATCGAATATTCGCTGATCTCGCGTGGCATCGAGGATGACATCCTGCCGACCTGCCGCGAGCTCGGCATCGGCATCACGGCCTACGGCGTGCTGTCGCGCGGCCTGATCGGCGGCCATTTCACCAAAGATGGCATGAACGCGAAGGACTATCGCAGCCACAGCCCGCGCTTCAGTGCCGCGAATATCGATCAGAATCTGGCTCTGGTTGGAAAAATCCGCACCATTGCCGACGACATCGGAGTGTCGGTCGCGCAGGTCGCCATCGCCTGGGTGGCTGCACAGGGCCAGGACATCCTGCCCGTGGTCGGCGCACGACGGCGAGATCGGCTCACTGAAGCGCTGGGATCGCTGGATGTGAAGCTGACACCCGCGCATCTCAAGGCGCTGGCAGACGCAATCCCGGCCGACGCCGCAGCCGGTGGCCGCTATCCGGACGAGCATCTGGTGCATATGGACAGCGAGAAGAAGCGCGCTTGAGTCGACTGAACCGACCCTCCCCACGGGAGGGTCGGTTCAGCTCATAAATACGCGCTCAAATCCCTGATGCTCGGTGCATCCCCGTTCAGCGGATTCGCCGGGTCGCGGCCGTAGCGCAGCGTCTCGAAGCGCATGTTGCGGGCGTCGATCATCAGCAAGCGCCCGACCAGCCCCTCGCCGAAGCCGACGATCTCGCGGATCGCTTCCAGCGCCATCATCGAGCCAACCATGCCGGCCAGCGCGCCCATCACGCCGGCTTCCTGGCAGCTTGGCACCGTGCCCGGCGGTGGCGCTTCGGGGAACAGGCAGCGATAGGTCGGGTTCAACGCGCCCGATGCATTGGCCTCATGTGCGCGGATCGTGGTCAGCGACGCATCGAACGTGCCGAGGGCGGCCGAGATCAAGGTTTTTCTCGCGAGATAGCAGGCGTCCGACAGCAGATAGCGCGTGGTGAAGTTGTCGGAACCGTCGAGCACGATGTCGTAGCCCGACAACAGCGCCATCGCATTCGCCGCATTAAGTCTGACAGCGTGACCGATAAATTTCACATGCGGATTGAGCGCATGGATTTTCGCGGCGGCACTCTCGGTTTTGAGCGCGCCGATATCCGGCGTCGCGTGAATGATTTGCCGCTGCAAATTCGACAGCGACACCGTGTCGTCATCGACCACACCGAGCGTGCCGATGCCCGCGGCTGCGAGATACATCAGCGCCGGTGCGCCAAGGCCGCCAGCGCCGATCACCAGCACTTTCGCACTCTGCAGCGCAGCCTGGCCGGGGCCGCCGACCTCGCGCAACACGATATGGCGCGCATAGCGCTCGAGCTCGTCGGCATTCAGCATCGTGTCGTTACGTCCAGCATTGTTGTGAACCCTTCCCGCGCTGTCACCGACCCACGAGATGTGCTTAATTCCACTGAAATCAATCACCAGCTTCAAGACCGGACATGTCATGAGATCGATGCTTTCAGCAACATTGATGATCGTGGCAGCCTCTGCGGCGCACGCCCAGGTCCAGGCAACATCTCCCGCGGTGCAGGGTGTGAAACCCAAGCCAGTCACCACGACGCCGATCCGCCCCGCGCTGCAGACCCCTGCCGACACCGCCAACGCCATGGCGCAGGCGGAGCGGCTCGGAATCCAGTCGGATCTGGCATGGACCGGGCAATATAACGGCGCCATCACCGGCGAAGTTTCGGATCGCATGGTCAATGCGATCAAGACGTTCCAGAAGGACAATGGCGCCAAGCAAACCGGCGTGCTGAACCCGCAGGAGCGCGATCTGCTGCGCGCCGCGGCGAAGAAGCTTCAGGACAATGTCGGCTGGAAAATGGTCACCGACGCGGTGACCGGCGCACGGCTCGGCATTCCCGCCAAACTCGTGCCGCAACAAGCCTCCGACGCGAACGGCAGCAAGTGGTCGTCATCCACCGGCACGATCCAGATCACGCTGGCGCGCCGCAAGGAGGACGCACCCTCCACCGCCAAGCTCGCCGAGGCGGAGCGCAAGGAGCCCGGTCGCAAGATCGACTATCAGGTGGTGAAGCCGGATTTCTTCGTGCTGTCGGGCCTGCAGAACCAGAAGAAGTTCTATATCCGCGGCCAATTCAAGGATTCCGAAGTCCGCATTCTCTCGATCTTCTACGATCAGGCCACCGAAGGCACGATGGAGCCTGTGGTGATCGCGATGTCGTCGGCCTTCAACGCATTCCCTGCGGGTTCGCAGGCCATGGGCCCGCCGCCGCGCAAGAAGGTCGAATATGCGTCGGGGATCGTAGTGAGCGACGACGGCGCCATCGTCACCGACCGACAGGCGGTGGATGGCTGCATGTCCATCGTCGTGGCCGGCTATGGCAACGCCGACAAAGTCGCCGAAGACAAGGTGCGCGATCTCGCACTGCTGCGCATCTATGGCGCGCGCGAGTTGAAACCGCTGTCGCTTGGCACCGGCGCAGCAAAACCCAATCTCGATCTCATCGGAATCGCCGATCCCCAGAACCAGGGCGGCGGCGCAGCCATCACCAGTGTGAAGGCAACCGCGGCGCCAGTCGGCACCGGCAGCGAACTGGCGCTCTCCCCCGCACCGGCGCTCGGCTTTTCCGGCGCTGCCGCGATGGACGGCGACGGCAAATTCGCGGGCCTCGCGCAATTGAAGCCGTTGCTTGTGGCCGGTCCGCCGAACGCGACGCCGCAGGCGGCTCTGGTATCAGCGGATCTCGTGCGCAATTTCGTGAAGGCGAATGGCGTGAGCGTGACCGGCGCCTCGACTGACGCCAAGGCTGCAATGATGCGCGTGATCTGCGTGCGGAAGTAGCTTTCAGGATTCGAAGCGCGCCACCGCGTCTCTAATCCACTTCCTCATACATCGAATCCATCTGCGCCGCGAACGGCGTTGCGCGCGGCGGCGATGCTGCGGGGGCGCGGATGATCCGGCGT
The DNA here is from genome assembly GCF_008329525.1 of Tardiphaga sp. P9-11. Lineage (GTDB taxonomy): Bacteria > Pseudomonadota > Alphaproteobacteria > Rhizobiales > Xanthobacteraceae > Tardiphaga. The sequence continues at coordinate 299,798 of NZ_NPKQ01000001.1, forward strand.
TCAAGCTGTTCGCGATTCTGCTGCTCGACGAACTTCACTGCGAAGCCGCCCTGGAGATGGCGCACCACGCGGCCGACGCAGGCGCCGACGGCGAGCGGCGTTCCGACCTCGGGCTGCACATCGGCAGATACGGCCGCGCCCGACACCGACATGTCGATGACGAAGCAGCTCTTCATCGAGCCGTCGGCGAAGGTCAGCATGGAATGCGGGCTCGCAGGGATGAGGCGCGCCTGCTTGCGCTCTTCGCGCACCGTGGGGTCTTTCTGGAATTTCTCCAGCCAGGTCAGCTTGTCCGAGAGCTTCTGACGCATCGGCGGCGTCATGTTGAGTTCGAGCAGGAAGCTGCCGGAGATGGTGTCGCTGATGCGGCCTTCGAGCTGGCCGAAATCACCAAAATAGGGCGTGATCCGATCGCCGATACGGCCGATCACAGGCACATCGATGATCATCCGGAACGGCGAGACGCGGCTGGTCCGGCAGGCAAAGCTGCGCGGGGTGCCCTCGGCATCCAGCCAGTTCGACAGCGTATATTGACCGCTGACGACAACGTTGACGGCACGCTGCTTGAGGAATTTTTCGACGGACACAGGTTCACCCTCTACGGTACCTTTTCACCACCATAGAAAAAACGACCACGCCAGCATTTGCGCCCGCCTTGGTTATTGCGTTACTTATATACCCTTTCAAGTTGAAGAAATATTACCGGCAAGATCCCGGCGGTCTTAGGGCCCCGAGACCGGGGGGATACCCTGCCTCAGCCGGGCACGCGCCCCTTGATGGCATTGGCGCGGGCACTGCAGACGATACGGCCCGCTGCATCCTCCGAAAGCCCCGCTTGGACGCGCGATTTGAGCTGCACGATCTCCTCCGGCGTCATCACCGTCAAAGCTGCCGTCACCGATGGCCCAGCGGACGAGGCCGACCAGAAGTCGTCGAAATCGCTGAACTCACGGGTCACATCGATCACGCGGGTTTCGATGTCCACCAGGCCGGCAGAGGTCCACAGCGACTGCATCACATCGAGGCGTGACGCGTCCACGCTCGGCGGCAACGACGGCATGTGCCCCATTTTCCTGAGTTCACCGAGGATCGGCTGCAGCGGAAAACCGCCGCCATCCATATCCCAGGCATAGGCCGCCACTATGCCGCCGGGCGACACGACACGGACCATTTCCGCAACGCCCTTCGATGGCTCCGGCACGAAGAAGATCACCAGCGCCATCACGGCGACATCGAAGGATTTGTCGGAAAACGGCAGCGCCATCGCGTCGCCCAGATGAAACGCCGCCATCGCGGCACCCGGCCGCTTCCGCGCATAGGCAAGCTGCGGCTCCGAGGGATCGATGCCGTCGATCACCGACGGCGCATGGCGCTCGGCGATGAGCTGCGTGAACGCACCATTGCCACAGCCGACATCGACCCATGCGAGCCCCGGTTTTGGCGCCACCCAGTCGAGGAAGATTTCGCCGGCGCTGCGGCTCCACACGCCCATCATGCGCTCATAGGAAGCGCCATCGTTGAAGCGGATGGAGGGAGATGATGCGTCGGTCATGGGTGTCCTCAATACGGTGTTGGCGGCAGATCATGGACGGAAATGCATCGCCTGCAACCTCTTCCTTCATGGTGAGATCGTGTGGTCGGCGCAAAAGCCCGTATCGGCACGGTTGTTGCTTTGCTCAACGCAAGCAGAATGGTTCGCGATGCCCCGGGGCGTCGCGCGGTTGCGGAGGAGAGCAAGATGAAGGTCGGCGTATTCATTCCAATCGGAAACAACGGCTGGTTACTCTCTGAAAATGCGCCGCAATACATGCCGACATTCGATCTCAACAAGGAGGTCACGCTCAAGGCCGAACATTACGGCCTCGATTTTGTACTCTCGATGATCAAATTGCGGGGCTTCGGCGGGAAAACGGAATTCTGGGATCACAATCTGGAATCCTTCACCCTGATGGCCGGCCTGGCCGCAGTAACCAAGCGAATAAAGTTGTTCGCCACGGCAGCGACGCTCGTGGTGCCTCCCGCGATTGCCGCGCGCATGGCCGTGACCATCGATTCGATTTCACATGGCCGCTTCGGCCTCAATCTCATCACCGGATGGCAACGTCCCGAATATTCGCAGATGGGGCTTTGGCCCGGCGACGAATACTTTGCGCGCCGCTACGAGTATCTCTCGGAATATGTCGAGATCCTCCGCGACCTCTGGCAGACCGGCGCCTCGGATCGCAAAGGTGAGTTCTTCCAGATGGAGGACTGCCGGGTCAGCCCACAGCCGCAAGCCGACATGAAGATCATTTGCGCCGGCCAGAGCGGCGCCGGAATGGCCTTCTCCGCAAAATACGCCGACTACAATTTCTGCTTCGGCAAAGGCGTCAACACCCCGACCGATTTCGCGCCCGCCGCCGAACGGCTGATCGAGGCCACGCGGGAGAGCGGCCGGCACGTAACGACCTATGTCCTGTTCATGGTGATCGCGGCAGAGACCGACGAAGTCGCATTTGCAAAGTGGGAGCACTACAAAGCCGGTGTCGATCACGACGCGGTGGCGTGGCTCGGCGTTCAGGGCGCTGCCGATACCAAGTCCGGAAAAGATACCAACATTCGCCAGATGGCGGACCCGACATCGGCGGTCAACATCAACATGGGGACCTTCATCGGCTCATTCGCCAATGTCGCCCGCATGCTCGACGAGGTCGCCACCGTGCCGGGCACCGAAGGCGTGTTGCTCACCTTCGACGACTTCGTTCAGGGCGTTGAAGACTTTGGACAGCGCATCCAGCCGTTGATGGCCTCGCGTGTGGGCGTCGCGGAAGCTGCAGCGGCTGCGTTGAAGGACATGTGACGGTCGATATTCCGTAACGACGTGTCAGCAAATCGAACCGATGCGATTTCACCTCTGACACTTCGGGCACCAGAACGTCGATCGCCCGTTCTGCACGAAGCGCTTCACGATGCCTGAGCAGCCATCGGTCTGGCAGGGTTCGCCTTCGCGGTCATAGACCTGGAACGAATGCTGGAAGTAGCCGAGCTCGCCATCGGTCTGGCGATGGTCGCGCAGCGACGAGCCACCAGCCTTGATGGCCTGGTTCAGCACCTCATGGATCGCCGTGACCAGTCGCCTGGAATGATCGGTTGGTTCGCCTTTTTTGGTCGCCAGTGTCGCCGCCAATCGCCGCGGCGACAGATGCGAACGAAACAGCGCTTCGCAGACATAGATATTGCCGAGGCCCGCGACGACGCTCTGATCGAGCAGCGCGGCCTTGAGGCTGGTCTTCTTGCCCGCGGTCGCGCCGGCCAGCATGGCCGCATCGAAGGCGTTGCCGAGCGGTTCGGGGCCGATGTCTTTCAGGAACGGCTCCTGATCGATCTCGCTCCGCGCAAAGATCTTCATGAAGCCGAAACGACGGGGGTCGTTGTAGATCACCGATGGGCCCGACGACATGTGGAAGACCACATGATCGTGTGCCCGCTCGTCGCTGCGCGGATGATGGAAGGCGCCGGGCATCACATTTTCTTCATCACCCGCGACAGCAGCGGGCGCATCGGACACCACCCGGAACGAGCCGGACATGCCGAGATGCATCAGCAGCACATCGCCGGAATCCAGGTCCGCCAGCAGATATTTGGCGCGGCGGCCGAGGCTGGTGATGGTCCGGTCCTGCAACCTTCCGGCAAAATCCGGCTGAAACGGAAACCGCAGGTCTTTCCGGCGCAATTCCAGGCGGGTGATCTTCGATCCCTCCATGGCCGGCTGCAGGCCGCGGCGGACGGTCTCGACTTCGGGTAATTCAGGCATGATTCACGTCATTCACCTTGAGGTGCTGACGTGATAGCCCCATTGCTGTGGGCGCGCTATGGTCCGTCGCGATCAGACTTTTGAGATGAAAAACCTTTGAGATGAAGACAATGGATCAGCCGGGCGAAACCACCCATTTCGGCTTCAGGGACGTCCCCGTGGGCGACAAGCAGACCCTGGTGAACGATGTGTTCCACAGCGTCGCCCAGCGCTACGACCTGATGAACGATCTGATGTCCGGCGGCATGCATCGCGTCTGGAAGGACGTGATGATCAACGCGCTCAACCCACCGCGCTCGGATGCCCCCTTTGCCCTGCTGGACGTTGCCGGCGGCACCGGCGACATCTCGTTCCGCGCCGCCAGGGCGTCAGGCCTCGGCTTCAGCTCGACCGTCTGCGACATCAATACGGGCATGCTGGACGTCGGCCGCGAGCGCGCCATCAAGCAGCATCTCGAACATCAGGTGACCTTCGTCGAGGGTAACGCCGAAGAGTTGCCATTCGCCGACAAGAGCTATGACGCCTATACGATCGCCTTCGGCATCCGCAACGTGCCGCGCATCGACCGCGCGCTCGCTGAAGCCTATCGCGTGCTGAAGCCGGGCAGCCGTTTTCTCTGCCTCGAATTCTCAACCGTCGATGTGCCGGGCCTCGACAAGATCTATGACCTGTTCTCGTTCAAGGTTATCCCGCCGCTCGGTAAGGCGGTCACCGGCGACTCCGAATCCTATCAGTATCTCGTGGAATCGATCCGCAAGTTTCCGAAGCCGCCAATTTTCGCCGACATGATCCGCAATGCAGGCTTTTCGCGCGTGAAGTACGAACTCCTCTCAGGCGGCATCGTCGCGCTGCATTCGGGCTGGCGTTTGTGATCGCTGCTTTCTCTCATATGGCGCGGCTTGCCCGCGCCGGTTTCGTGTTTGCGCGCGAAGGCGTGTTCGGCGTCGTCGATCCTTCGCTGGTGCCGCCACCGGGGCAACTCGCACTGCGCATGGCGCGGCTGATCGAACGACCCGGCGCAAAATCCGGCGCACGGCTGTCGCGCGCGCTGACGCGGCTCGGCCCGGCCTATCTCAAGCTTGGGCAGTTTCTCGCGACCCGTCCCGACGTGGTCGGCGTTGCCATGGCGCGCGATCTCGAAAGCCTGCAGGACAGGCTGCCGCCATTCTCCCTGACCGAAGCCGAAGGCGTCGTCGCCGCTTCGCTGGAACGCCCTGTGGCGCAGCTCTATGCGAGCTTCAGCCCGCCGGTCGCCGCGGCCTCGATCGCGCAGGTGCATCGCGCCGAGATCGACAAGGATGGTGTCCGCAAAACCTACGCCGTGAAAGTGCTGCGCCCAAACGTCGCCGCGCAATTCCGCCGCGACCTCGGCGATTTCGCTTATGTCGCGCACAAGGCCGAAGAACATTTTTCTGAAGCGCGCCGCCTTCGCCTGATCGAAATCATCACCACCATGTCGCGCTCGGTGGCGATGGAGATGGATCTGCGATTGGAAGCTGCGGCACTCTCCGAGATGGCGGAGAACACCCGCAACGATCCCGACTTCCGCGTGCCGGAAGTAGACTGGGATCGCACCTCGCATAACGTGCTGACGATGGAGTGGATCGACGGCATCGCGCTGAACGATCACAAGCGCCTGGAAGAATCCAACGTCGATCTTCCGGATCTCGGCCGCAAGGTGATCCAGAGCTTTCTGCGCCACGCGCTGCGTGACGGCTTTTTCCACGCCGATATGCATCCGGGCAATCTGTTCCTCGATCCAGACGGCCGCCTCGTCGCTGTCGATTTCGGCATCATGGGCCGGCTCGGGCTGAAGGAGCGCCGCTTCCTCGCCGAGATTCTGCTGGGCTTCATCACCCGCAACTATCGCCGCGTCGCCGAAGTACACTTCGAGGCCGGCTATGTGCCCGGTCACCATTCAGTAGAAAATTTCGCGCAGGCGATCCGCGCCATCGGCGAGCCGATTCACAATCGCACGGCCGAAGAAATCTCGATGGCCAAGCTGCTGACGCTGCTGCTCGAGGTCACCGGCCTCTTTGACATGCGCACGCGGCCGGAATTGATCCTGCTGCAGAAGACCATGGTCGTGGTCGAAGGCGTCGCGCGAAGCTTCGATCCCAAGCTCGATATCTGGAAGGTCGCCGATCCCGTCGTCCGCGAATGGATCGAACGCAATCTCGGACCGCTCGGCAAAATCCAGGGCGCCCTCTCCGGCGCCGGTGAACTCGGCAAGGTCGCCGGCAGCCTGCCGGCCATGGCGACCCGCGCACTGACGATGCTCGAACAGTTGGAGACCATGACCCGTGACGGCGTCCGGCTCGACGATGCGACCATCGCCGCCATCGCACGGGCGCGAGCCAAGCAGCTCCGCTGGCGCACGGTCGGCGTCTGGGTGATCGCGCTGTCGTTCCTGGGACTGCTGCTCTCGATTCGCTAACGATTGATTGCAATGACGGCACTTTATGCTAGCACTGCTGTCATAATGAGCGTGAGATCATCATGGCCAGCCTGACTATCCGCAAACTCGACGACGCGATCCGGGATGAGCTGAGATTGCGTGCGGCCAGGAATGGCCGGTCGGTCGAGGACGAGGTGCGGGTCATTTTGCGCGCGGCGTCGCAAGACGGCCTCAAGCCTGACGCAAGTTTTTCGCAAGACACGCCACCCCCCGAAAACCAACCCAAGCCCTTGAAAAACATCGGTGATCAGCTCCGTGTGACGCTAATCATCGGCGGCGGCATCGCGGCCTATAAATCGCTCGATCTGATCCGCCGGCTGAAGGAGCGCCACATCCATGTCCGCGTGGTGCTGACCCGCGCCGCGCAGCAATTCGTCACGCCACTGGCCGCCAGCGCCCTCTCCAACGAGCGCGCCTATACCGACCTATTCGACCCGCAGAGCGAATTCGACGCCGGGCATATCCGTCTTGCGCGCGAATGCGATCTGATCGTCGTGGCGCCTGCCACTGCGGACCTGATGGCGAAGATGGCCAATGGTCATGCCGACGATCTGGCCTCCGCGATTCTTCTGGCCGCCGACAAACCGATCATGATTGCGCCGGCGATGAATCCGCTGATGTGGAATAACGCTGCGACGCGCCGCAACGTCGCGCAATTGCAGCGCGACGGCATCAGGATGATCGGGCCGAATGCCGGCGAGATGGCGGAGCGCAACGAAGCCGGCGTGGGTCGCATGGCAGAGCCGACCGAAATCGCCATCGCGGCTCACATATTCCTGCGGCCGCCCCGCGCGCAGCCGCTGGCGGGCAAACGCGTGCTGATCACGGCGGGCCCGACCCATGAGCCCATCGATCCCGTGCGCTACATCGCCAATCGCTCGTCAGGCAAACAGGGCTATGCGATCGCCGCCGCGGCGCGCGCTGCCGGCGCCGAGGTCATTCTCGTGTCTGGCCCGGTCGATCTTGATGACGTCGAAGGCGCCACCATGACCCATGTCGAATCCGCACGCGACATGCTCGCTGCGGTCGAGGCGGCACTTCCCGTCGACATCGCGATCTTCGCGGCAGCCGTGGCCGACTGGCGTGCCGTCAATGAGGGCGTGCAGAAACTGAAGAAGACGGCAGGCAACGCCATGCCGCCACTGCAGCTCATGGAAAATCCCGACATCCTCGCGACGATCTCGAAACTCCCCGAGCATCGGCCGCCGCTGGTGATCGGCTTCGCCGCCGAGACCGAGCACCTGATCGACAATGCGAAAGCCAAGATTGCGCGCAAGGGTTGCGACTGGATCGTCGCCAACGACGTCTCGCCCGCGACCGGCATCATGGGCGGAGACAACAACACCGTGCATCTGCTGACGCGAGCTAAGGACAGCGCCGATATCGCCGTTGATTCATGGGCACCGATGAGCAAGGAACAGGTCGCAATGACCTTGGTCGCGCGAATCGCCGACGCGGTGACATCAGATAAATCGACGCAATCCACGAAAGATACATCATGAGCGCCGCCATCCCCGTTCAGGTCGACGTCCAGCAGCTCCCGCATGGTGCAGGCCTCGCGCTGCCGGCCTATCAGACCGCACATGCTGCCGGCCTCGATCTGCTCGCCGCGGTTCCCGAGGACCAGCCGATGATTCTCGCTCGCGGTAAATATGCGCTGGTGCCGACCGCGCTGACTATCGCACTACCGGCGGGCTATGAAGCGCAGGTGCGCCCGCGCTCGGGCCTTGCCGCCAAGCACGGCGTGACCGTGCTGAATTCACCGGGCACCATCGATGCCGATTACCGCGGCGAGATCGGCGTGCTCCTGATCAATCACGGCGCGACGGATTTCACGATCAGGCGCGGCGAGCGAATCGCACAGATGGTGATCGCACCGGTCACGCATGCGGAACTCGTGGTGGCCGCGGCGCTGAGCGAGACCGAACGCGGCAGCGGCGGCTTCGGATCGACCGGCCGATAGCGCGCATTTCGTCACATCGCGCAGTATTTGAATCAAAGGCACGCGCATTTTTTAACGTGGGACTCTGCGTTCACGGTCTGGACTCTTACCCGGCGACTCCCGAAGCGGATATTGTCAAACGATTCGCGATCGGGCGGGGCTGGTCGGGAAGACGTGCGGTTTGGGGCGAATGATGTCAGGCGTGATCGCGGCGATGCGTCGGACCTTGCTGTCGTGCACTTTCATGGTGCGCGACGGGCTTGTCGGAATCGGTGCGTCTGCGCTTCTGGCCACCTCCTCGGCATCGGCCGCTGACGAACCCTTTATTTCGCAGACCCTCGCCAATCTGCTCGATCTCGACCGCCAGGAAATCGCGGCGCTGACGACAGCCACGGCGGTGCTCGGTTTTTCGGTCGTCTCCGCCATCCTGTTGATGCACAACCGCATTCGCTCCGCCAAGACCGAGGCGAAGCTACGCATCGAGTTGCACGCCCTGCAGGTCGAAGCCGACCGCTTTCGCGCGTTGTTGTTTACCGAGCCGCAGGTACTAATCGCCTGGGCCGCAGGCGAAACCCGTCCCGACATTTCCGGCGACACCGCATTGATGATGTCGCAGGATCCGCAGCAGCATCAGCCGCAGCGCATCCTCGCATTCGGAACATGGCTGCCGCCGGAACCGGCGCTGCGCATGGACCACGCTGTCGACGCGCTGCTCGATGCCGGCGAAGGCTTCGTGCTCAATCTGACGACCTCAAACGGCCGCGCCATCGAGGCGATGGGCCGCGCCATCGGCGGCCAGGCCATTGTCCGGATTCGCGAATTGAGCGGTTTGCGCCGCGAACTCGCCGAAGTCTCGCTACGTCACAAGGAACTGGCGGAAGAAACCGAAGTACTCCGCGGCTTTGCCAATGCTGCGCCATGGCCGATCTGGGCCAAGCAGGCTGACGGTCGATTGAGCTTCGTCAATGCTGCCTATGCGCGTGCGACTGAAGCGGCTGATGCGGGCGATGCGGTCGGTCGCAACCTGGAACTGCTGGATAGCGACGACCGCAGCAATCTCGCGCGGGCGCTGAACGACAACCAGCCATTTGCCGCACGCGTGCCGATCGTGATCTCGGGCGAACGCCGTATCTTCGACGTCCACGCCGCCAAGGTCGCCGGCGGCAGCGCCGGCATGGCGATCGACGCCGGCGAAGCCGCGGCACTCAGCGCAGCACTGGTGCGCATGGCCGAGGCGCATCGCCGCACACTCGATCAATTGTCGTCCGGCGTCGCCGTGTTCGACGGCCAGCGCCGCCTCACCTTCTATAACGACGCCTATCGCCGGCTGTGGGATCTCGACCGGGCCTTTCTCGACGGCAATCCCGACGATTCCAGCGTGCTGGATCGCCTGCGCGCCGCGCGAAAACTGCCGGAGCAGCCGGACTTCCGCGCCTGGAAGGCTAAGCTGCACGAAGCCTATCGGGCCGTCGAAGCCCATAAGGATGTCTGGTATCTGCCGGACAGTCGCGCGATGTCGATCGTCACCACGCCGAATCCCGAAGGTGGCGTCACCTATCTGTTCGACGATGTGACCGAGAGCCTCGAACTGGCACGGCGCTTCGATGGCCTGATCCGCGTTCAGCGCGAAACGCTCGATAATCTTGCCGAAGCCGTCGCCGTGTTCGGCAGCAACGGCCGCGCGCAACTGTTCAATCCGGCTTTCGCCAAGATGTGGAAGCTGTCGGACGAAGCGCTGGAACAGCGTCCGCATATCGAGATGGTCGAGACCTGGTGCCGGCCATTGTTCGACGACACTCCGACATGGCAGGCGATCCGCAGCGCCATTACCGGCATCGACAATCGCAAATCGGTTCCGCTCAAGCTCGAACGCAGGGATGGCAGCGTGCTGGCCTGCATGACCATGCCGCTGCCCGACGGCGCGACCATGCTGACGTTCCAGGACATTTCCGATGCCGAAAATGTCGAGCGCGCGCTGCGCGAGCGCAACGAGGCGCTGGAGACGGCCGACCAGATGAAGGTCGACTTCGTCCATCACGTCTCCTACGAGCTGCGTTCGCCGCTCACCACGATCATCGGCTTCGCGCATTTGCTCAGTGATCCCGTGACGGGCCCGCTGATGCCCAAGCAGGCCGAATATCTCGACTACATCACCACCTCGACCGGCGCGCTGCTGGCGATCATCAATAATATTCTGGATCTCGCCACCATCGATGCCGGCGCCATGACGCTGAATCTCGGCCCGATCGATATCCGCAAGACCATCTCCGCGGCGGCCGAAGGCATTCAGGATCGCCTGGTGCGTGACCACATCGCGCTGCAGATCGACGTCGATCCGGCCATCGGCAGCTTCACCGGTGACGAAAGCCGCGTCGTGCAAGTGCTCTATAATTTGCTGGCCAATGCCGTCGGCTTCTCGCCGCATGACGCCGCGATCACGCTAACCGCACGCCGTTCCGACCACGCCATCACCTTCACCGTCACCGATCGCGGCCCCGGCATTCCGCCTGAAGTGAAAGACAAGGTGTTCGACTGGTTCGAGAGTCACGCCAATGGCTCGCGCCATCGCGGCGCGGGACTTGGCCTGTCATTGGTGCGTTCTTTTGTCGAACTGCATGGCGGCAAGGTCCGCGTCGATTCCGCCGTCGGCAAGGGTACCACCGTCAGCTGCGACTTCCCCATCGACCAGACCGCGCATCGCAACGCTGCCGAATGAGCGAGCCCGACTTCACTGAGCCTGCGGCTTTCTCACTGGCACTCGCCAATGAAAACGCCACCGCGCAGTTAATGGCCGACCTCGCGCTGCTGATTGGCCCCGGCGATGTGATCACGCTGTCGGGCGATCTCGGCGCCGGCAAGACGGCCGCGGCGCGCGCAATGATCCGCTATCTCGCCAGCGATTCCGAACTCGAAGTACCGAGCCCGACCTTCACGCTGGCGCAGAGCTACGACCTGCCGTCGTTTCCTCTCATCCATGCCGACCTCTATCGCATCAACGATGCGAGCGAACTCGAAGAGATCGGCCTGGCGCCGCTGCCGGATGGCGTGGTCGCGCTGATCGAATGGCCGGAGCGCGCCGATGGCACGCTGCCGCCGGATCGTATCGACATCGCGCTCAGCCATCGCCCGGCGCTGGGCTCCGTGGCGCGTGCGGCAGAGATCACCGGTCACGGCAAGGCCGCATCGATCGTTCTGCGCCTGAAAGCACTGCGTGAATTTCTTGAAGAAGCGCGCTTTCTCGACGCCACGCGCCAGCGCATGGCCGGCGATGCGTCGACGCGCTCCTATGCGCGGCTGGTCCGCGGTGATGACGTCTTCATTCTGATGAATGCACCGAAGCGGCCGGATGGTGCGCCCATTTACGACGGTAAATCCTATAGCGCGGCCGTGCATCTGGCCGAAGACGTCAAACCGTTTGTCGCCATTGCGAACGGCCTGCGCGCGCAGGGTATCTCTGCGCCAGCGATCCATCACGCCGATCTCGACGCGGGCTTTCTGATCACCGAGGATTTTGGCACAACCCCCGTGATCGAAGGCGAGCCGCCGGCACCGATGGCCGAGCGCTATCAGATCGCAACCGACATGCTCGCTTTGCTACACAGCAAGCCACTGCCAGCGACGCTGCCGTTGCTGCCGCATGTGGACTACGCCATCCCCGTCTTCGATACCGACGCACTGCTGGTCGAGATCGGCCTGATGCCGGAATGGTATCTGCCGGATCGCGACGCGCCGCTCACCGATGGGGCCCGCACTGAATTCGTCACGATGTGGCGCGAACTGCTGGCGAAGCCTGCCGCAGCGCCAAAGACCTGGGTGCTGCGCGACTTCCATTCGCCGAACATCATCTGGCTCGACGACCGCGAGGGCATCAACAAGGTCGGCGTGATCGATTTCCAGGACACGGTGCTCGGTCCCGCCGCCTATGATCTCGTCTCGCTGCTGCAGGACGCGCGTATCGACGTGCCCGAACAGCTGGAGCTGACCATGCTGACGCGCTATATCAAGGCGCGGCGCGCAGCCGATCCCGCCTTCGATGCCGCGGCCTTTGCCGAGCTCTATGCAATCATGTCGGCGCAACGCAACACGCGGCTGCTGGGGACATTCGCGCGCCTCAACCGCCGCGACGGCAAGCCGCATTATCTCAAGCACCAGCCGCGAATCTGGACCTATCTCAACCGCTCGCTGGCGCATCCGACGCTGGCGCCATTCCAGCAGTGGTATGCGACGCATGTACCACCGCCCCGCGGATAGAGGTTGAGTCAGTTTACCCGCGCGAACAGCGACGCTCAGCCACCTCTTCCCACCGGGAAGAGGTAACCGCGCGCACCCATTCGCTTCTGCGTCCTGCCCCCGGCCCCTAACACTTCCTTAACCACTTGTTAGTCGCACAGACTTTATCCTGCACATGAGCCTTGCAACCGCGAGGCTTGGCGTACTGGACAAGGGACGTGTCATGACGGAGCGGCGTGCAGGAGATCGGGTCGTTTTCGAGCGCGGTTTTCCTGCGCACATGATGGGCATCGACGGCACCTGGCGTCGCTCGTGCATCATGGAAGACATTTCAGAGACCGACGCCAAACTCACCGTCGACGGTTCGGTCGAAGGATTGAACCTGAAAGAATTCTTCCTTCTGCTGTCGTCCACCGGACTTGCCTATCGCCGCTGCGAACTCGGCTGGGTCAATGGCGACCAGATTGGCGTGAATTTTCTCAAACCCAACGACAAAAAGAAAAAAGCGAAACGTTCCGAGACACAGGAGGCAAAAACGTGACCGTGCAGGCGGGTGCAATTGTCGCATCCGCGTCATCTCGGCCCATTATGGGTCGATAGGTTCATGCATGCGACACGCCGCCGTGCTACCATTACTTCAGCTCAGAAATTCAAGAACGATTCCATCAAGGCCCATCATTCCTTCAGGGCCGATACTTTCTTCAAGGCTCATGTCGCCATGTCCGTAAAACCCACCAAAGCTATGGTTCTCGCTGCCGGCCTCGGCCTGCGCATGCGACCGCTCACCAATACCATGCCGAAGCCGCTGGTTCCTGTCGCAGGACAGCCGCTGCTGGATCACGTACTCGACAAGCTCGCCGCTGCCAGCGTGACCGAAGCCGTGGTCAATGTGCATTACCTGCCCGACCAGATCATCGATCATGTCGCGACGCGTACCGTGCCGAAGATCACGATTTCCGACGAGCGCGATCAGGTGCTCGGCACCGGCGGCGCCGTGGTGAAGGCGCTGCCGCTTTTGGGCAGCGAACCATTCTATCATCTCAATGCCGACACGATGTGGATCGACGGCGTGCAGCCGAACCTCGCGCGCCTCGCCGACGCCTTCAATCCTGCACGCATGGATATCCTGCTACTGATGGCGCCGACCGCCAACAGCATCGGTTATGCCGGTTCCGGCGACTACGCCATGCTCACCGATGGTGCGCTGCGCCGTCGCAAGGAAAATCAGGTCGTGCCGTTCGTCTATGCCGGCGTCGCGATCCTGTCTCCGGCACTGTTCAAGGATGCGCCATCAGGCGAATTTTCGCTGACCAAGCTGTTCGACAAAGCCAACGAGGAAGAACGCCTGTTCGGCCTGCGCATGGAAGGCGTCTGGATGCATGTCGGCACCCCTGACGCCGTCCGCGCCGCAGAAGATGCGTTCCTCGCCAGCGTCGCCTGAGTTTCCTGCCACTCCCGTCGCCTTTCCAGCCATGCCATGATGCACCCTGATCACGAATCAGGGTGTTCATGCGCGTCTTTAACATTCCATCCTCTGCGCCGTTCCTGCGCACGCTGATTACCGCGCTTGTCGACGGTGATCTCGTGGATGGATTTTCCGCGCGCAACGCGCCGGAGAGACTGGCTGAAGTCACCCTGTATCTGCCGACACGCCGCGCCGGACGCATGGCACAGGAGATCTTCCTCGACGTCCTCGGTACCGACGCCGTGCTGCTGCCGCGTATCGTTCCGCTCGGCGATGTCGACGAGGAGGAACTGGCCTTTGCGCAGGCGGCATCGCCCGACGCACTCGAACGGCTGGATACACCTCCCGCGCTTGACGGATTGCAGCGCCGGCTGCTGCTGGCGCAACTGATTGCCGCATGGGCGAAGCAACTCGCGCCCGGCGACCCCGGCCAGACACCGCTCGTGGTCGGCGGCCCCGCCTCGACGCTCGCGCTGGCCGACGATCTGGCGCGGCTGATGGACGACATGGCGACGCGCAAGGTCGACTGGAGTGCGCTGGACGGGCTGGTGCCCGATGCGCTCGATCAGTACTGGCAATTGACGCTGCAGTTTCTGAGCATCGCCAGGAACGTATGGCCAGACATCCTCACCGCACACAATGCGATCGAGCCTGCGGTGCGCCGCGATCTGCTGATCGAGGCTGAAGCTTCGCGCCTGAAAGCGCACAAAGGCGGCCCGATCATTGCGGCCGGCTCGACCGGCTCGATGCCGACCACCGCGAAATTCCTGCGCGAAGTCGCAAAGCTGCCTGGTGGCGCCGTCGTGCTGCCGGGCCTCGATACCGATCTCGATGATACCGCATGGAATCTCATTGGCGGCGCGAAGGATGCGCAGGGCCGCACCGAATCCTCCGCATCGAACCATCCGCAATTCGCGCTGCATGCACTGCTGGAACGCTTCGGTATTACGCGCCGCGACGTGATGACGCTCGGCACGCCGTCACCGCAGGGCCGCGAATTGCTGGCATCGGAGGCGATGCGACCATCCAATGCCACGGCGCAATGGCACACGCGACTGGCGCAGCCCGCCGTGGAACAGAAGATCGCGGCCGGCATGCAGAATCTCGCCGTGATCGCCGCCGCCAATCCGGAAATGGAAGCGCTGGCCATCGCGATTGCGATGCGCGAGGCTCATGAGCTGAAGAAATCCGCGGCCCTCGTGACGCCCGACCGCGCACTGGCGCGCCGGGTGATGGCGGCACTCGGGCGCTGGAATTTGATCTTCGACGATTCCGGTGGTGATGCGCTGACCGAGACATCTGCCGGCATCTTCGCCCGCCTCATCGCGGAGGCCGCGGCAAAACAACTCGAGCCGGCGACATTGCTGGCGCTGCTGAAACATCCGCTGTTTCGTCTGGGCGCCACACCGAACACCTGGAAAGACGCGATCGAGACGCTCGAGCTGGCGCTGCTGCGCGGCACGCGGCCGACGCCCGGCACGGCAGGACTTGCGCAGGATTTCGCGCGCTTCCGCGACGAACTCGGCAAGCTGCGCCGCCGCGAAGCCTCGATGCTGCACGGGGCGGAGCCGCGCGCGAAACTCGACGACGATCGTCTCGACCGCGCGGAAGAATTGATCGTGGGATTGCGTACGGCGCTGGCGCCGCTGGAGAGCATTCACCCCATCAGGCCGATCGATTTCGCCGAGATCGCGCTGCGACATCGCGAGGCGATCAGACTGCTGTCGCGCGACGACAGGGGCAACGATGTCGCGCTTGTGGGGCGCGAAGGCACGGCGCTGACCAAGGCATTCGATGACCTCGTTGTCATGGAGACCGTCGCGACCGAGAGCGGCGAGGACAAACGGCTGCGCCCGAGCGGGCTGATGCTGCAGCTCCGCGATTATCCCGACGTGTTTCAGACCGCCTTCGGCGACCGCATCGTGCGCCGACCGGAAGTCGCCAATGCCAGCTTGCGCATCTATGGCCAGCTCGAAGCGCGTCTGACGCAATCGGACCGCGTGATTCTCGGCGGTCTCGTCGAAGGCATCTGGCCGCCCTCGCCGCGGATCGATCCATGGCTCAGCCGCCCGATGCGGCATCAGCTTGGCCTCGATCTGCCGGAGCGCCGCATCGGCCTCACCGCGCATGACTTCGTGCAATTGCTCGGCACCGAAGACGTGATCCTTAGCCACGCGGCAAAAGTCGGCGGCGCACCTGCCGTAGCCTCGCGTTTCCTGCACCGGCTCGAAGCCGTCGCCGGCGAGACCCGCTGGGACGCGGCGCTCGTCGCAGGCGAACATTATGTTCGCTATGCCGAAGAGCTCGACAGGCCCGACACCGTCACGCCGATCGCCCAACCGGAGCCCCGACCGCCGCGCGCTGCGCGTCCGCTCAGGCTGTCCGTCACCGCCATCGAGGACTGGCTGCGCGATCCCTATACGATCTACGCGAAATATATTCTGGATCTGGCGCCCCTCGATCCCGTGGACATGCCGCTCTCCGCCGCCGACAGGGGATCGGCGATCCATGCGTCGCTCGGCGACTTTACGATGGAATACAGCAAGGCACTGCCGGACGATCCCGCGCGTGAGCTGCGCCGGATCGGCGATCGCCATTTTGCGCCGCTGATGGCGCGACCTGAGGCGCGCGCGCTGTGGTGGCCGCGCTTCCTGCGCATCACATCGTGGTTCGGCGCCTGGGAAATCGACCGGCGCATCAATGTCGCCAGCATCGATGCGGAAGTGCGCGGCGAGATCGCGATCCCGCTGGATCATGGCCGCATCTTCCATCTGTCGGCGCGGGCCGACCGTATTGAACATCGCAGCGATCGTACTTTCGCGCTCTTGGACTACAAGACCGGCCAGCCGCCGACCGGCAAGCAAGTCCGCATGGGCCTGTCGCCGCAGCTGACGCTGGAAGCCGCGATCCTGCGCGAAGGCGGCTTCAAGGGCATTGCCGCAGGTTCGTCCGTCAGCGAACTGGTCTATGTCCGGCTCAGCGGCAACAATCCGCCCGGCGAAGAGCGGGTGCTGGAACTGAAGATCGAGCGCAAGGACGATGCGCAATTGCCCGACGATGCTGCGATCGAAGCGCGCGGCAAGCTGGAAGCGCTGATCCGCAGCTTTGAGGACGAGGCCACCGCCTATACATCGCTGAGCCTGTCCATGTGGTCGAACCGCTATGGCAGTTATGACGATCTGGCGCGGATCAAGGAGTGGTCGGCCAATGGTGGCTCTGGGGGAGGCGAGTCATGAGCGGCCCGCGCAATATCCCGCCCGCGGCGAGCGCCAAGCAACAGCTCGCGTCGGATCCCGCCTCCTCCGTATTCGTCTCGGCGAATGCCGGTTCCGGCAAGACCTATGTACTGGTCAATCGCGTCATCCGGCTGCTGCTCGACGGCGTACCACCGGAAAAAATTCTGTGCGTGACCTTCACCAAGGCCGCAGCGGCGAATATGGCGGAGCGCGTCTTCACGCGGCTCGGCCACTGGGTCACGCTGGATGACGCCGCACTCGACGCGGAAATCAAAAATGCCGGCGTTCCCGCGTCGAACAGCAGATTGCGGGCGCGGGCGCGCGAATTGTTCGCCAGCGCACTGGAGACGCCGGGTGGTCTGAAAGTGCAGACCATCCACGCGCTGTGCACGCGACTGCTGCAGCAGTTTCCGTTCGAGGCCAATGTGCCGGCGCGGTTCAGCGTGCTCGACGACCGCGACCAGAACGAAATGATGGAGCGCGCCAGCCTGCAGGTGCTGTTGCATGCCGCGGCTGCGCCCGACAGCGCCGAAGGCCGCGCACTGACCACCGCGATGACATCGGCGGCCGACGTGACGTTCCGCGATGTGGTGCGCGAGGCGAGCCTGTCCCGCGATCAGTTCCTGGCCTGGATCGAGCGCGCCGGCTCGACCGACGCCGCGATGGCGCAGCTGTCAGCAACCCTGGGCGTGACAGCCGGCGATACCAGAGAGAGCGTCGAGCTGGAGATTATCGACGGACCGCATCTGCCACGCGAGCGATGGATTCCCGCCGCCGAAATCTTCGTAACCGGCAGCAAGACGGACAACGATCAGGCTGCGCGACTGCGTGAGGCTTTGGCGTTGTCCGGCACCGAACAGGTCGAGAAATATCTCGAACTGTTCCTCACCAAGGACCAGTCGCTCCGCAAATCGCTGGCGACCAAGAAGATTGCCGACAGCCGCCCCGATCTCCTCGCCGCCCTGCAGCGTGAAGGCGACCGTGTGATCCCGCTGCTGGAGCGCCGCCGCGCCGTCGCAATGCGCGAACGCACCCAGTCGCTGCTGGTGATCGCCAGCCAGGTCGCAGAAAATTATCGCCGTGAGAAGAACGAGCGCGGCCTCCTGGACTACGACGACCTGATCGCGCGGACGCTGGAAATGCTCGACCGGGTGTCGTCGAGCTGGGTGCATTTCAAGCTCGACCGGGGCGTCGATCACGTGCTGATCGACGAGGCACAGGATACGAGCCCGCGGCAATGGGACATCATCACCCATCTGATCTCGGAATTCACCTCCGGCGAAGGCGCGCGCGACGGCCTCAAGCGCACGATCTTTGCCGTCGGCGACGAGAAGCAATCGATCTTCTCGTTCCAGGGCGCAGCTCCCCGCGAATTCGACCTGCGGCGCAAAGCACTCCAAAGCCGCTTCAAGGACGCCGGGATGAAATTCGATCCCATCGCGTTCAGTCATTCGTTCCGCTCGGGCTCGGCCATTCTGCAATCGGTCGATCACGTGTTTCGCGAAGAAGCGATCTTCCGCAGCATCCATGCCGTGGAGAACGGCTATCCGATCCATGAAACTCTGGAGGATGCCGGGCCCAGCCTGATCGATCTGTGGGAGCTGGAGCAGCCGGACGACCGGCCCAGCATCGAAGGCTGGCAGGCGCCATTCGACAAGCGCTCGGAGACCAGCCCGGAAGTAAAGCTCTCCCGCCGTGTGCAGACCGAGATCAAGACTTTGATCGCGGCGAAGACGGAGACCGGCCCCATCGGCAAACGCCGCGCGCTGCGCTATGGCGACATGCTGGTGCTGGTGCGCCGCCGCGGCAAAGCCTTCGACGCCATCATCCAGGCGCTGAAACATGCGGGCATTCCCGTCGCCGGCGCCGACCGGCTCAAGCTCACCGAACATATCGCCATCATCGACCTGATGAACCTGGCCGACGCGCTGCTGCTGCCGCAGGACGATCTGGCACTGGCGACCGCATTGAAGAGTCCGCTATTCGGACTCGATGACGATGACCTGTTCAAGCTGGCCTATGAGCGCACGGGATCGCTGCGCGATGCGCTCGGCGAACAAGCAGCGAGCAATCCAAAACTCGGCGGCGCTTTCAGGCGGCTCCTCGCCTGCGAGAAACGCTTCGCCAGCGAGACACCATTCGCGTTCTACGCCTGGCTGCTCGGCGGTGACCACGGCCGCGCGCGTATCCTGCGCCGGCTCGGCCATGAGGCCAACGACGCGCTCGACGAATTTCTCGAACTTGCGCTGGGCTATGAGCGCAAGGCGCCGGCCTCGTTGCAGGGCTTCGTTGCCTGGCTGCGGGCGGCTGATACTGAGGTAAAGCGCGACATGGAGATCACCCGCGACGAAGTCCGCGTGATGACCGTGCACGGCGCCAAGGGCCTGGAAGCGCCTGTCGTGTTCATGGTCGACACCACATCGTCGCCGGCGGATTCGCAGCGGCTCAATTTGATCCATCTCCCGCAGGGCAACGCCGCACCGAACAGCCCGGGCGTCGTGGTCTGGGCCGGCAAGAAGGCGGACGATCCGCCGGCGGTCGCAACTGCACGCGCCGACATGATCCGCGACACCGAAGACGAGTATCGCCGGCTGCTTTATGTGGCGATGACGCGCGCGGCCGATCGCCTGATCGTCGGCGGCTGCATGCCCGGCAACCGCAACGAGGTGCGGCCGCTGTCCTGGTACGACCTGATCCAGAAGGGCCTGGAGAATTCCGGGCTGCAGATGCAGAGCGTGCCGCCGCCGGACGGCGTGGTGAAACGCTATACGCGCGTGGAAGACGTGACACCGGCGCCCGGTGCGACGGCACCTGTCGCAACGGGTGCACCGATCGTGCTCCCGGCCTGGATGCGCGACAAGGTCGGCGACCAGCCGCGCCGCGAAAGCCTGTTGCGCCCGTCGGATGCCGACGACGATGACTACGGCCGCGGACAGAGCTCGGGCGAATCCGAGCGACTGCGCCAACTGGCCTTGCAGCGCGGCAACCTCGTGCACCGCCTGTTGCAATCGCTGCCTGATATCGCCGCCGAGAAGCGTCGCGACACCGCGCTGAATTTCCTGTCACGCAATGCGGCTGACTGGACCGGGGTAGAACGCGAGGCCCTGGCCGCGCAGGTGTTGTCATTGATCGGCGATCAACGCCTTGCCGAGCTGTTTGCCCCCGGCAGTCGCGCGGAGGTCGCGGTGGCCGGACGACTGACCCGCAAGGATGGGTCACCCGTTCTGGTGTCGGGCCAGATCGACCGGCTGGTTGTGACCAAGACCGAGATCCGGATCGTCGATTACAAGACCAACCACAACCCGCCGCGCAGACTGATCGAGGCACCCAAGGCCTATATCCGGCAGCTAGCGCTGTATCGCGGCGTGCTCGAAAGGTTATACCCAGACCGACCGATCCGCGCCGCCCTGCTCTGGACGGAAACGCTTGAAATGATGGAGATTTCCGGTGCTGCGCTGGACGCGGAGCTGGCCGCCATCATCTCGGCGTGAGCAACCTTGACCCGGCAAGGGGGCGTTCATAGGTTGGATGCATCATTCCGGCGCGCGAATCTTCCAGCGCGCCTTTCATTGAACAGGACGAGGATACGACCATGGCCGTTGGCAAGGTAACAGACGCCGATTTCGAAGCGGAAGTGCTCAAGGCGACCGGGCCGGTCGTGATCGACTTCTGGGCCGAATGGTGCGGTCCGTGCCGCATGATCGCGCCGGCGCTCGACGAAATCTCCGCTGCCATGGGCGAAAAGGTCACCATCCTGAAACTCAATGTCGACGAAAACCCGAAGACCGCCTCCAAGTATGGCGTGATGTCGATCCCGACGCTGATGATCTTCAAGGGCGGCGAAATGGCCTCGCGCCAGGTCGGCGCCGCGCCGAAGGCAAAGTTGCAGCAGTGGATCAGCGCAGCGGTGTGATCACGCGCTTTATGCAAGAATTCGAACGGCCGGTGATTTTTTCACCGGCCGTTTTTTGTTTGCGTGATGGAGTTGGGCCCTCTCCTACCTGATCCACCCCATCGCCAGCGCGCTCGCCCATTCCGGCCGCTCGTTCTGCAGCGCCAACGCGGCCATTGCCTGATGATCGTAAGGCACCTGCCGGAACGTCACCTGCCAGCGGCCCGAACCGGAATCCAGAATCGCGTAGCACGCATCGGGTGTGCCGACTTCCAGCGTGTGCGGATAGGGAGCGACGTCGCGATAGCCGGGACCGCCGACGCTGCCGGGATTGACGATCATGCGGCCGTCGCGCAGCCGGACGGCGCGCGCGATATGGGTGTGCGCGCAGAGGATCAGCGGTTGCGTGATGCCCTTTGCTTTCTCCTCGATGGTTTCGATGGCAGCCATATGCACGATGCCCTCGAGCGTCACCGCCTCCATCCAGTAGGTGTTGTCGTCGTCCGGCGTCGCGTGACAGAGATAGACCTCGTCGCGATAGATCGTGCTGAAGGGCAACGCACGCAGCCACTCCATCTGCGCCGGTTCGAGCTGGCTGTGTGCCAGCCGATCGGACGGATACATCTCGTCGAGCGCCCAGTCGGTGACATAGCGATCGTGATTACCACGCACGCAGGTCGCGTTCATGCCCATCATGATCTCGACGGTGCGGCGGGCATCCATCGGGCCGGAGACCATGTCGCCGAGATTGACGATGTCGGAAATGCCCTGAGCATTGATATCCGCCAGCACGGCTTCGAGAGCGAGATAGTTGCCGTGAACGTCGGCAATGGCAGCGAAGCGCATCGAACCTCCCTCAAACAATCAACGATCACTCAGAGATCGTTTATAGTGATGCAGGCTTTATGCAGGTAGCGTGCCGTTCTCGGCCAACACATGGCCTGCGAGATAGAGCGAGCCTGCAATCAGGATCCGCGGCGGCACTTCGTAGGCAAGCTTCGTCAGAGATTGCAGCGCATCGGCGACGCTCGGCGCTGTCTCGACACGCATGCCGAGACTTCGCGCGGCATCAGCCAGCGCCGCCGGCGCCATGGCGCCGTCGCGGCCAGGGATTTTCACGGCGATGATATGCCGGGTCTGGCCGGCGAAATTCGCAAGAAAGCCCGCCGCATCCTTGTTGGCCATCATGCCGGCGATCACCACCAGCGGCCGTGGCACACGCTCCTCGAGATCGCCAAGCGCCGCAGCGATCACGCGCCCGCCATCGGCATTGTGGCCACCGTCGAGCCAGACTTCGGAATTGTCAGGCGCCGCAGCGACGAGCTTGCCCGATGTCAGCCGCTGCATGCGCGCCGGCCATTCGGCGCGCGCCACACCCGTCTCATAGGCGGCCGCATCGATTTTGAATTGATCCAGCGCGCGCAGTGTCGCGATCGCCAAACCTGCATTGCCGAACTGATGGCGCCCGAACAGCCGCGGCGCAGCGATATCCATCAACCCGCGATCGTCCTGATACACCAGACGCCCGCGCTCGATATTGACGTGCCACTCCTGCCCGGCACCCACCAGCGGTGCATGCATCTTGCGCGCCTGCTGTTCGATCACGTCAGTTACATCAGGCGATTGCTCAGCAGTGATCACCGGGACGCGGCGCTTGATGATGCCGACCTTCTCGCTGGCGATCTTCGCAATCGTATCGCCGAGGAAATCGGTGTGATCGATCGCGATCGGTGTCAGCACGCAGGCGACTGGTGTTTCGATCACATTGGTCGCGTCGAGGCGGCCACCGAGCCCGACTTCGAGCAGCACGACATCGGCGGGATGCTTCGCGAACAGATGGAACGCGACGGCGGTCTCGGCCTCGAATAGCGTGATCGGCGCGCCGGCATTGAGCGTCTCGACATGGCCGAAAGCTGCACGCAATGCATCATCGCTCACCAGAGTGCCGGCGAGACGAATGCTCTCATTCATGCGGACAAGATGCGGTGAGGTGTAGACGTGAACGCGCAGGCCTGCGGCTTCGAGAATCGCGCGCAGATAGGCGATGGTCGAGCCTTTGCCGTTGGTGCCGGCGACATGGATCACCGGGGGCAACTTGCGCTCGGGATTGCCGAGCTGCGCCATCAGCCGCTGCATCCGCTCCAACGACAGATCGATCGTGTTTGGATGCAGCTTTGATAGCCGCGCCAGGATCTCGCCGAGGTCCGGCGACGATGGCGGCGCGGTGTTGCTCACGCGTGCGCGGCCGGTACCGCGTCAGGAGCCACGACGATCTCGGCCGGAATACTCTCCGCGCGCGGCGGGCTCGCAATGGCCGGGGACTTCGTCAGCAGACGGCACATGCGCGCCAGCGTCGGCTTCAGGTCGTGGCGATGCACAACCATGTCGACCATGCCGTGGTCGCGCAGATATTCGGCGCGCTGGAAACCTTCCGGCAGCTTTTCACGGATGGTCTGTTCGATCACGCGCGCACCGGCAAAGCCGATCAGCGCGCCGGGCTCGGCAATCTGCACGTCACCCAGCATCGCGTAGGATGCAGTCACGCCTCCGGTGGTCGGGTTGGTCAGCACGACGATGTAAGGCAATTTGGCTTCGCGCAGCATCTGCACGCCAACGGTCGTGCGCGGCAGCTGCATCAGCGACAGGATACCTTCCTGCATGCGCGCGCCGCCGGAGGCCGCGAACACGATGAAGGGCGATTTCTTCTCGACCGCGAGCTCAAGCCCGCGCACCAGTGCTTCACCGGCAGCCATGCCGAGCGAACCACCCATGAAATCGAAATCCTGCACGGCGACGACGACGCCGGAGCCTTCCATCCTGCCGTAACCGACCTTCACTGAGTCGTTCATGCCGGTCTTGGTGCGGGCATCCTTGATGCGGTCGACGTATTTGCGCTCATCGCGAAACTTCAGGGGGTCGGCGATCACTTCAGGCAGCGCGACGTCATACCAGGTCTCGTTGTCGAAGATCGACTTCATGCGGGCGGTGGCGCCCATGCGCATGTGATAGTTCGAACCGGGAATGACGAACTGGTTGCTCTCGACGTCCTTGTAGAACACGAGCTGTCCGGTATCCGGGCATTTGATCCACAGGTTCTCGGGCGTATCGCGCTTGAGGATGCTGCGGATCTTCGGCCGGACGACGTTGGTGAGCCAGTTCATGTGTGTCTCCGCGTCGCTGAGATGATGCGTCGCTCTGATATCTATATGGCGGCCGGGACGGAGCCCGGCAACCGTTGTTCCCGGTTGATGGAGGCCAATTGTGGCTTATTCCGCAGCCTGTTTGGCCCCATGAACGCCCTGGGCGAGGGCTGCGGCCAGCTCGGCGACCGCGCCGACGGTCTTGGCCGTGGCCTTGCCATCGGCATCCAGCGAGCCTTTCAGGGCATCGATCAGCGCCGTTCCGACCACCGCCCCATTGGCATGCCGTGCGATGTCATGCGCCGCTTCCGGGGTTCTAATACCGAAGCCAACACAAACCGGCAGCTTCGTATGACGCTTGATCCGCGCGACGGCCGTGCTCACGACGGATGAATCCGCGCTGGCCGAGCCGGTGATCCCGGTGACCGAGACGTAATAGACGAAGCCCGACGTGTTCGCGAGCACCGCCGGGAGACGCTTGTCATCGGTGGTCGGCGTGGCCAGACGGATGAAGTTCAATCCGGCCTTGATCGCCGGCAGGCAGAGCTCGGCATCTTCTTCCGGTGGAAGGTCGACGATGATCAGACCATCGACGCCCGCGGCCTTTGCGTCGGGCAGGAACTTATCCACGCCGTAGATATAGATCGGATTGTAGTAGCCCATCAGGACAATGGGCGTCTTGTTGTCGGAGCTGCGGAAGTCGCGCACGAGCTGCAGCGTCTTGCGCAGCGTCATACCGGCCTGCAATGCGCGGAGGCCGGCGGCCTGGATCGACGGGCCGTCAGCCATCGGATCGGTGAAGGGCATACCGATCTCGATGATGTCGGCGCCGGCCTTGGGCAGCGCCTTGACGATTTCGAGCGCGGTGGCGGGATCGGGATCGCCGGCCATCACGAAAGTAACGAAAGCCGCGCGGCCTTCGGCCTTGAGTTCGGCGAAACGGGTATCGATGCGGGTGGTCACGACTGCCTGCCCTTCAGGATATCGCCGACCTGCGGGACGTCCTTGTCGCCGCGGCCGGAGAGGTTGACGACCATCAGGTGATCCTTCGGCAGCGTTGGCGCGAGTTCGCTCACCTTGGCGAGGGCATGGGCCGGCTCCAGCGCCGGGATGATGCCTTCGAGTTTCGACAGCAACTGGAATGCGGCCAGCGCTTCCTCGTCAGTCGCCGACAGATACTTCACGCGGCCGATCGTATGCAGCCACGAATGTTCGGGGCCGATGCCGGGATAATCGAGGCCGGCCGAGATCGAATGGCCTTCCTGGATCTGGCCGTCTTCATCCATCAAGAGATAGGTGCGGTTGCCATGCAGCACGCCGGGACGGCCGCCAGCGATCGATGCGGCATGCAGATTGGTGAGGCCATGGCCGGCTGCTTCGACGCCGTAGATATCGACCGAGGGATCGTCGAGGAACGGATGGAAGAGCCCCATCGCATTGGAGCCGCCGCCGATGCAGGCGATCAGCGAATCCGGCAAACGACCTTCGATTTCCTGCATCTGCACACGAGTTTCCTCGCCGATGATCGACTGGAAGTCGCGCACCATCATCGGATAGGGATGCGGACCGGCAACGGTGCCGATGCAGTAGAACGTGTCGTGCACATTGGTGACCCAATCGCGCATCGCCTCGTTCATCGCATCCTTCAGCGTGCGCGCGCCGACCTGCACCGGCACCACCTTGGCGCCAAGCATTTCCATGCGGATCACGTTGGGCTGCTGCCGCTCGACATCCACTGCGCCCATATAGACGATGCATTCGAGGCCGAAGCGCGCGCACAATGTCGCCGTCGCCACGCCATGCTGGCCGGCGCCGGTCTCGGCGATGATCCGCTTCTTGCCCATGCGACGCGCGACCATGATCTGGCCGAGCACGTTGTTGACCTTGTGCGAGCCGGTGTGATTCAGCTCCTCGCGCTTCAGATAGATTTTTGCGCCACCGAGATGCTCGGTGAGACGCTCCGCAAAATACAGCGGCGACGGGCGGCCGACATAGGCCTTGAGATAACCGTCCATCTCCTTGCGGAAGGCGGGATCGGCTTTGGCGTCCTCATAGGCCTTCTGCAGGTCGAGAATCAGCGGCATCAGCGTCTCGGCGACGAAGCGACCGCCGAAGATACCGAAGTGACCGGTGTCGTCGGGACCGGACCGATAGGAATTGGGAATGGCTTGAGTCATCAGGTCGTCAACTCTTCCGTTGCGCGCGCGGCGCGGATGAAAGCGCGGATCATGTCGGGATCCTTGATGCCCGGCGCGCTTTCCACGCCGGACGAAATATCGACACCGCCAGCCCGCGTGATGCGCAGGGCCTCGGCAACGTTGGCGGCGTTGAGGCCGCCCGACACCATGAAGGGCAGCTTCAGATCGAGGTCTTCGAGCAGATGCCAGTCGAAGACCGCGCCGAGACCTCCGGGACGCGTTGCATCCTTCGGCGCCTTGGCATCGAACAGGATGCGATCGCAGACCGCGGCATAGCCGGGCAACGCGGCGAGATCGGCCCTGGTCTCGACGGCGAGCGCCTTCATCACCGGAAGGCCGAACCTCTGTTTGATATCACGCACCCGCGCCACGCTCTCCTTGCCGTGGAGCTGCAGGATATCAGGCCTCAAGGCATCGATACTGTTTTCGAGATCCGCGTCATCGGCGTCGACCGACAGCGCGACCTTCACGGCGCGGCCCTTCGCCTGCTTGCCCAAAGCCCGCGCACCATCGAGCGTGACGTGACGCGGTGACGGCGGAAAGAACACGAAGCCGACCATATCCGCGCCGCCGACCAGAGCCGCCTCGAGCGTCTCCGGAGTGGACAGGCCGCAGATTTTGACGATCAGAGACATGCTTCAAATGGCCGCTGGCAATACCGGGAATGGCAGGAAAGACCTATGCGCGGGGTTCTACAACGTCGCGCCGGACTTGTCTCGCTCACCGGCCATATAAGGGGAACCCGGCGCCGGGAGCCGCTGCGTACCATTCCGCGAGGCGGTCGCAGCATGAGCGCGCAGATCAGCCAGTTCTGCACGGGCCCGTCGCACATCAGCCTCGTGCAGACGCGCTGCACGGCGCCAGTGGCCCTGCCTGAACCAGGTAGCCATTCCCCCTGCGATGACGCCCAGGATGGCCGACAGGATGATCACGACGAATAGCGGCATCGTGGCACCGACCGCGGGATCGCTGCTGTTGAACGGATCAAAGGAGACCGTGACCATATGACGGTTGGCGACGGCGAACACGATGAAAATGATCGCGAGGGGGATGATCACCAGGGCTGAAAAGAATTTACGCATCAACGTCTCTCGCGAAGGCGATGCGGGCGCGCATTCCGCTATCTGGTTCAGACCTGTCGGCCCGAATGCGCGCTACCTCAAAGTTCTCTATGGCGCTGCGCTTGCTTCCGGCGCTGCATTGTCGCGATTCAGGCGTTCGCGCATTTCCTTGCCGGTCTTGAAGAATGGAACGCTCTTCTGGTCCACCGGAACATGCTCGCCAGTACGTGGGTTGCGGCCCGCGCGAGCGGGGCGATGCTTCACCGAGAATGCACCGAAGCCGCGGAGTTCGACACGATCACCACGTGCCAGCGCAGCCACGATCTCATCGAGAATCGCATTCACGATGTTCTCAACATCCCGCTGGTAGAGGTGCGGGTTATGCTCAGCGATGCGTTGAACGAGTTCGGATTTGATCATCGAGACGTTGGACTCTGAACGGGAGGATGCATTTCCGTGAAAATGCCTTGAACTGTCAAGACGCTAAATCAAATCGGGCACCTTCGAAAATGCGTGACAAATGCCCGAAACCGTTGTTGTAGCCTTCTTTGCAGTGCGGAAAGAACAGGACGGGCGGTCCCCTAGTTGGTGGTGGCCGGCCGCCACAGCGCCAGCATGCCATCGAGGCCAAAGCCGTCCATGGCCTGCGCGAGACCGGCCTGCTCGACCTGCCGCGCGATCGCGTTGAGACCCACTGCATCGAGTGTGATCGTCGCAGCAGCGCGCAGGAAGGTGAAATCGCTGAATTTAGGCGTCAGCTTGAAGTCGCGAACCGGCAGGTCGCTCTTGATCTTCTTCTCGGATACCAGCCACGCCACCGCGGCTTTCTCGTCGCCAAGCTGATCGATCAGCTTGAGGTCCACGGCCTGGCGCCCCGTGAAAACACGGCCATCGGCGACTTTCTGTAGTTGCTGATCATCCATGGCTCGGCGGCTCTGTACCAGCCCGCGGAACCAGGCATAGGAGTCCTTCACGAGCGATTCCAGCGCCGCCCGCGCTTCCGGGCTGGTCGGCTCGAAGCCGTTGGGCGCCGCCTTCAGCGGGGAGGATTTGACCTGCTCAACCTCGACGCCGACGGTCTTCATCAAACCCGTGAAATTGGGAAACTGGAACAGCACACCGATGGAGCCAACCAGCGAGCTCTGCTGCGCGACGATATGGTCGGATGCGAGCGCCGCGATGTAGCCGCCAGATGCCGCCAGGCCCTCGACGACAACGACCATCGGTTTTTTAGCCTTGAGGCGCGTCAGCGCGTCATAGAGCTGCTCGGAGCCCGCTGTGGTACCTCCCGGCGAGTTGATATGAACGACCACCGCGGCAGCCGATGATTTCTCCAGCCGCTCCAGCGCCTCGACGCGATCGTTGTTGCTCTGGATCAGGCCCTCGATCTTGATGCGCGCGATCGACCCCGACGACGACAGCGCCTCGGACCCCGACCGCGTCACGGCGACGCCGACGACGACCACCGCTGCGACCGCCACCAGCACGGCAGCCACGCGCCAGAAGGTCAGCTTGCGACGCATCCTGCGGCGATCGACGATCACATCGGAATCAAGCGACATCGGAAATCTCCTAGAAGCCCTCGGCGAGAGCTTGCGTCTGGCGGTGCTGCATCTGTCGTCCGAGCAGCGTTTACTTGAGGTATCTCAAATACATCAATTGCGAGGCAATATGAAGAAAACATGGTCGAAACAGCAAAAAGGGCCCCGGTGAAACCGGGGCCCCAATTGGTAGCAACAAGTGAGTCGAAACTTACTTGCGCGCTTACTTGTCGGTGCTCTGCTTGAGCGCCTTGCCGAGAATGTCGCCAAGGGTCGCGCCCGAATCCGACGATCCGTACTGCGCGATGGCTTCCTTCTCTTCTGCCACTTCGAGAGCCTTGATCGACACCTGGACCTTGCGGGCCTTCTTGTCGAACTGGATCACGCGGGCATCGACCTTCTCGCCAACGGCGAAACGCTCAGCGCGCTGATCCGAACGCTCACGCGCCAGTTCCGAACGCTTGATGAAGGTCGTGAAGTCAGTGCCGGCGATCTGAACGTCGATGCCGGATTCCTTCACTTCGATCACTTCGCAGGTCACGACAGCGCCCTTCTTGACGTCGCCCGGCTCTGCGAAGGGGTCGCCTTCGAGCTGCTTGACGCCGAGCGAGATGCGCTCCTTTTCGACATCCACATCGAGGACGATGGCCTTGACCATGTCGCCCTTCTTGAAGTTGTCGATGACCTGCTCGCCCGGCTGCTTCCAGTCGAGGTCGGAGAGATGGACCATGCCGTCCACGTCGCCTTCGAGGCCGAGGAACAGACCGAACTCGGTCTTGTTCTTGACTTCGCCTTCGACGGTCGAACCGACCGGGAACTTCTCGACGAACACT
The DNA here is from genome assembly GCF_008329525.1 of Tardiphaga sp. P9-11. Taxonomy (GTDB): domain Bacteria; phylum Pseudomonadota; class Alphaproteobacteria; order Rhizobiales; family Xanthobacteraceae; genus Tardiphaga. Next base: position 329,587 of record NZ_NPKQ01000001.1, read on the forward strand.
TCCCACGGATTGCGCATGGTCTGCTTGAGACCGAGCGAAATGCGGCGCTTGACGCTGTCGACTTCGAGAACCTGCACTTCGACTTCCTGCGAGGTCGAAACGATCTTGCCGGGGTGCATGTTCTTCTTGGTCCACGACATCTCCGACACGTGGATCAGGCCTTCGATACCCGGCTCCAGTTCGACGAATGCGCCGTAGTCGGTGATGTTGGTGACGCGACCCGAGAAGCGTGCGTTCAGCGGGTACTTCGCCTCGATGCCCTGCCACGGATCGTCGAGCAGCTGCTTCATGCCGAGCGAGATACGGTGGGTCTCGTGGTTGATCTTGATGATCTTGACCTTGACGGTCTGACCGATGGTGAGAACTTCGGTCGGATGGTTCACGCGACGCCATGCGATGTCGGTGACATGCAGCAGGCCGTCGATGCCACCGAGATCCACGAACGCACCGTAATCGGTGATGTTCTTGACCACGCCGTCGATGACCTGACCCTCTTCGAGGTTCTGCACCAGTTCCTGACGCTGTTCAGCGCGGGTCTCTTCGAGAACCGTACGACGCGACACGACGATATTGCCGCGGCGGCGATCCATCTTGAGGATCTGGAACGGCTGCGAGTTGTTCATCAGCGGAGCAACGTCGCGGATCGGACGAATGTCCACCTGCGAACGCGGCAGGAAGGCTACTGCGCCGTCGAGATCGACGGTGAAGCCACCCTTGACCTGGTTGAAGATAACGCCGTGAACCTTCTCGTTGTTGTTGAAGGCCTTCTCGAGCTTGCCCCAGCTCTCTTCGCGACGAGCCTTGTCGCGCGACAGAACAGCTTCGCCCAGCGCGTTTTCGATCCGGTCGAGGAACACTTCGACTTCGTCGCCGACCTTGAGTTCGCTGTCACGGCCGGGACCGGCGAATTCGCGCAGTGCCACACGGCCTTCAGTCTTCAGGCCGACGTCGATGACGGCCATGTCCTTTTCAATCGCAACCACGATGCCCTTGATGACGGAGCTTTCCTGCAGGTTGCCACCCGCAAAGGACTCGTCGAGCATTGCCGCGAAATCGTCGCGGGAAGGATTATATGAAGCAGCAGTCGAAGCCATTTGTTCTCCAGATGCGGGTATCGCCGGCCATTCGGGTTAAGGGGCGTCTCAAATGTGAAGTGTCAGGGGTCCGCAACCTCTAACGACCGCCTTGCAGGAGTGTGCAAGAACGGGCCGGCAGCATGCCTTCACGAATGATACGTGGGGTAGGTACTTGATGGTGTCCGGAGCCTGAAGCGCGTATCGCAGCTCGAGATCGGGAGCGGGCTTTCCTCCAATGACGGCAACGGTTTTGTCTGAGGCCTTTCGGAAAGAAAGAAAAATCAGACCCGTTGCCGGCCCGCTCGGACGGCCTCGACAATGTCGATGGCGGCCCGGACCCGGTGGATATAGCCCCAGCGAGGCTTTGGGGCAAGCCTAGATAGGTTCAGTCCGTTAAGGACAACCATCCACCCGGTATTGACCCTGTGCGCAGAAACGTACCACCGGATTGCGGCCGGGAACCGGACTTTAAACGACACCGCGTAGGCTCCTCATTGCAACGAGGGAGGCTACAATGAAGAATATTACAGCAATTCTGGCTTTTGCCGCATTTTCGGTCTGCGCCGTCGCCGGAAGCATATCCGTGTCGGCAGCGACATTGGCGGCAGGTCCAGTCGAGCCCGTGACCAGTTCGGTCGTGATGCCGGTAACCCAGGAACTGCCGTTCGACCGTTACTGGTCGAAATCCTGATCTAGGAAGCAGCTCGCTTCGCGCGGACTGCCTCGACGATCGCGATGGCGGCACGAACGCCGCCGTCGATATCCAGATTCGAATTATCCAGCAGAAACGCATCCGCAGCGGGCTTCAGCGGGGCGACCGGACGGTTCTGGTCGCGTTCGTCGCGCTTGATGATATCGGCCAGCACGGCAGCCTCATCGGCCACCTCGCCCCGCGCCAGCGCCTCCAGGGTCCGCCGCCGGGCGCGCACTTTGGCATCCGCGACGACGAAGATCTTCACATCGGCGTCGGGACAAATCACGGTTCCAATATCGCGGCCGTCGAGCACCGCCCCCGGCGGATCCTCGGCGAAGCGCCGCTGGAAGTTCAGAAGGACTTCCCGCACCCGGGGAATGGCCGACACCACCGAGGCCGCATCGCCGACTTGCTGGGTCTTCAGCGCCGGATTACCAAATTTCTCGGGATCAAGCTCGCTGGCCACCGCAACGGCCTTCGCCTCATCGGTCAGATCGGCACCGAGATCGAGCAGCGCCTTGGCAACCGCGCGATAGATCACACCGGTATCGAGATGACGGTAGCCGTAATGATGCGCAAGCCGTTTGCCCAGCGTGCCTTTTCCGGATGCGGCGGGACCGTCGATAGCAATGATCATGCGTTGCGCGTGCTCGTCTTGTCACGATGAATGGCGGCGGATCGGGAGCCAAGCTCACGCGACCTGCGCGGGCTTAGCATCCGTCTCCGAAAATATCCACGCCGGCCCGGCTCAGGAAAAGTCGGCACCCAGCCGACGCATCATCGGAATGAAGTCGGGGAAGCTGGTCGCGATGAAGGTGGTGTCGTCGATGGTCACCGGCTTCTCTGACGCGAGGCCCATGGCCAGTGCCGACATGGCGATACGGTGATCCATATGGGTGGCGACGAGACCGCCGCCGGCGACGCGGCCATTGCCATGCACGATGAGGTCATCGCCTGATATCTCGACGTTGACACCGTTGACCCGCAGCATGGCTGCCGTGGCCTCCAGACGGTCGGATTCCTTCACGCGCAATTCCTGCAGACCACGCATGATGGTCGTGCCCTCGGCGAACGCCGCAGCGACTGCCAGCACCAGATATTCGTCGATCATCGACGGCGCGCGCTCGGGCGGCACTTCGACGCCTGTCAGCTTCGAGGCTGTGATGCGGAATTGCGCCATCGGCTCGCCGGCATCGCCGCGGATGTCGCTTTCCTCGATCAAGGCGCCCATCTCGCGCAACGTCGTGAACAGCCCGGTACGCAGCGGATTGGTCATCACGTCGGTGAGCACGATTTCCGAGCCCGGCACGATCAGCGCGGCGACCATCGGAAATGCTGCGGAGGACGGATCTGCCGGCACCACGACATCAGCGCCCTTCAATTCGGGCTGGCCGGTCAGCGTGATCTTGCGACCGTGTGCGCCTTCTTTCTCGGAAGTAATTTCAGCGCCGAAATGCTTGAGCATCAGCTCCGTGTGGTCCCGGCTGGCCTCGGTCTCGATCACCGTGGTCGTGCCCGGCGCCGACAGACCTGCCAGCAGAACGGCCGACTTGATCTGAGCAGAGGCCACCGGTGTGCGATATACGATCGGCAGCGGATCACGCGCGCCTGCGATGGTCAGCGGCAAGCGCCCGCCTTCCTGGCTCGCCGTTACCCTGGCGCCCATCAGCTCAAGCGGGTCGACGATCCGGCGCATCGGCCGGCTTCGCAGCGACGCGTCGCCGTCGAACGTCGCTTCGATCGGGCAGCCCGCGACGGCGCCCATCACCAGCCGGCACCCGGTACCGGAATTTCCGAAATCAAGCGGCGCCTTGGGTGCGGCAAATCCGGCAACGCCGACGCCGTTGACGGTCCACGCGAAATCGCCGGTTCGTTCGACCCTGGCGCCCAGCGCCTGCATCGATTTGGCGGTATTCAGGACGTCCTCGCCCTCCAGCAGCCCGGTGATCCGGGTCTCGCCAACCGCCAGGGCGCCCAGAATAAGGGCCCGATGCGAGATCGACTTGTCGCCGGGCACGCGGGCACTGCCCTGCAAAGCGCCGGATTTACGTGCCGTAAGCGGTGTCGGCTGGGCTGCAGCCGTGTCTGATTGGGTCAAGATTGTGTTCCTTCGCGCAGGCGGCTCGTAGCATATGGGCCACGCTGCGTCACGCGGCGGTCATTCTCACGCAAACCGCTATTGACAGGCGCGCGTCAACTAGCCAAGTGAAGCACCGTTTTTCAAAAAATCCCCAGGATCCGCACACGTGGCCAAATCCGATCTCGGAACCAAACGCATTTGCCCCACGACGGGCAAGAAGTTCTACGACCTCAACAAGAGCCCGGTGATTTCGCCGTATACCGGCGAGGTTGTGCCGATTGCGCCGATTGCGCCGCCGCGGACCCGCGCGGATGCAGCCGCTCGCGCAGCTGCAGCATCTGCTGCCGCGGAAGCTCCGGAAGCCGCCGAGAACGAAGAATTGGTCTCGCTGGAGGAAGCCGACGCCGAGGAAAACACCGGCAAGAAGGCTGCCGTGCTGGAATCCGAGGACGATATCGAAGTCGATGACACCATCGATGACGATGAAGACGATGATTCGACCTTCATTGCCGACGAAGAAGAAGGCGATGAGGACGTGACCGACATCATCGGCGACGTCTCGGGCGACGAAGAAAGTTAAGCTCAGAAGAGACTTGAGATCACTCCTGATATGTGATCTTGGTTTGCCGCGCGACGCCCCACCCAGTGCGTCGCAGGTATTGGGGCCATAGCTCAGCTGGGAGAGCGCTTGCATGGCATGCAAGAGGTCGGCGGTTCGATCCCGCCTGGCTCCACCATCCTTCGCTCGCTTCGCGAGCTTCGATTCGACGAGCCACACCAACCCATCCTCGTTGAGAATGACCGCACTAGTCTCCGATCGCAGCGTTGAGCCTGTCGCGCAGTGCCACGAGATCATTTTTCATCGCGGCCATTTCGCCGACCGTGCAGGCTGACGCCGCAAGGATTCCCTGCGGCACGGCTTTGGCTTTTTCACGCAGCGCCTGACCTTGCGCCGTCAATGCGATCAGCATCTGCCGCTCATCCTCAACGCTACGAGTGCGCTTGATCAGGCCAGCGGCTTCCAGGCGCTTCAACAGCGGCGTCAGCGTGCCGGAATCGAGAAACAACCGCTCACCGATATCCTTGACCGGGACATTGTCCTGCTCCCACAGCACCAGCATCGCCAGATATTGCGGATAGGTCAGCTTCAGCCGCTCCAGCAGCGGCTTGTAGACGCGGTTGAACGCATGACCGGCGGAATAGACGGCGAAGCAGAGCTGGTTATCGAGCTGCAATAGCGGATTCGGTATGGATTTCTTGGCCATGATCATCTCCGGAGCTTATCTGGCCACAGGTAATCCCAGACCCAAACTCCTTCACGATCAGTTGAGCACAATTCGATTGTTTCGTCCATTTTATATATTGCGCACAATCTAATTGTGCGCAATATATAATCGGCAAGATGCAAACAACGAGGAGACGACAATGTCTGTGAACGTACTTTACAAGACCAGCGCCAAGGCAACCGGCGGCCGCGATGGACACGCCGCAACGCTTGATGGCGCACTCGACGTCAAACTCACCACGCCGAAGGAACTCGGCGGCGCAGGTGGTGCCGGCAACAATCCCGAGCAACTGTTCGCGGCCGGCTACGCCGCCTGCTTCATTGGCGCGATGAAGTTTGTGGGCTCGCAGGGTGGCCCGAAGGTGCCCGCCGATGTGTCGGTCACCTCCACCGTAGGTATCGGCCCACGTTCGGCCGGTGGTTTCGGCCTTGATGTCGAACTCGCAGTCTCGCTTCCGGGCCTGCCGCGCGCAGAAGCTGAGGCGCTGGTCGAGAAGGCACATCAGGTCTGCCCGTATTCCAACGCCACCCGCGGCAATATCGATGTCCGCACCGTCGTGGTGTGATCGATCTTACAAATGAGTCTCGTGATCCCGCGGATATTCCGCCGGGCGATGCAAATCCAGGAGGGCTCGGCCATCGGCCGGGCCCTCTTCTGTTCGCCTGACGGCACCCTCACACCTGCCCATAGCGGCCATCCCGCGGTTGGGCATTGCCGCTACGGCGGAAGCCAGCTAGCTCTGACAGCCTCCGACATGTCCTTCGCGATGCTTTGGGCATATCCGCAATACACGTGAGAGAAGGCTGACTTGATGAGCTTGCCGATAGCTCCCGGCGCAATTGCCGGTCTGCGCGTGATCGATCTGTCACGCGTGCTTGGTGGACCCTATTGCACCCAGATCCTGGCCGACCACGGCGCCGACGTCGTCAAGGTCGAACCGCCCGCCGGCGATGAGACCCGCGATTGGGGGCCCCCCTTCCACGACGACGACGCGGCCTATTTCATCGGCACCAACCGCAACAAGCGCTCGATCGGTCTCGACCTCGCCTCTGAGGGCGGTCGTACCGTGTTGATGCGGATGCTCGAAAACGCCGACGTGATGATCGAGAACTTCAAGCCCGGCACGCTCGACAAATGGGGCATCGGCAACGATTTCCTGCGCGAGAAATTCCCGCAGTTGATCCATTGCCGCATCTCCGGCTTCGGCGGCGACGGCCCGCATGGCGGTCATCCCGGCTATGATGCGATCGTCCAGTCGATGGTCGGTCTGATGGCCTCGACCGGTTCGCAGGAAAGCGGCCCGACCCGCATCGGCGTGGCGCTGGTTGACATGTCGACCGGTCTCTATGCCTGCGTCGGCATCCTGATGGCACTGGCGGAACGCGCCAAGTCGGGTCTCGGTCAGTTTGTCGAAGCGACGCTGTACGAGACCGGTCTCGCCATCATGCATCCGCATACCTCGAACTACTTCTTCAACGGTGGCAAGCCGCCGGCACTGACCGGCAACGAGCATCCGAACCTGGTGCCCTATGCCGTGTTCGCGGCTCGCGACGGCAACATCTTCATGGGCGTCGGCAATGACGGCACCTTCCGCAAACTGTGCCGCGAACTTGGCAAACCGGACCTCGGCACGGACGTACGTTTCGCACGCAACCGTGACCGCGTGCAGAATCGCGATGCGCTGCGGGCCGAACTGGAAGAGATCCTGAAAGATCACGACAGCGCGCCGCTGTGCGAGCGCCTGCTCGGCGCCGGCCTGCCGGCAGGCCCGGTGCAGTCGATCGACAAGGCACTCGCCAATGCGCACACGAAGCATCGCGGCGATATCATCGAGAAGGACTGGTACAAGGGCGTCGCCTCGCCGGTCCGCTTCGACCGCACCAAGGCCAGCCTGCGCCGCGTCCCGCCGAAGTTCAACGAACACGCCAATGAGATTCTGGGCGAGTTCGGCTATTCCGCGGACGAGATCAAGGATCTTGTCGCCAAGGGAACCGTGAGCGGCTCCGAGCGCAAGCGATAAGAACAACACGGGGCTGCGCGATCCGCAGCCCCGTTCGACTTCGACTTTTTGCGGCTTCCCAACGCCGCCATTTCCCGCCTAGCATCCGCACTGTCAAAATGTCGCATGCACGTCATCCGGCGCAGCTTTGTTGCAACGAGACGATGACGGCTAACGGGAGAAACTGGATGATCCGCCCCAAATTCGCACTTGCCACTTTGTTCGCATCCACGCTGGCGCTCGCTTCGCCCGCACATGCGGTGACCGAGATCCAGTGGTGGCACGCGATGACCGGCGGCAACAACGACATCGTCAACAAGCTCGCGGCTGACTTCAATGCCAGCCAGTCGGACTACAAGGTGGTCCCGACCTTCAAGGGCAGCTATCCCGACACCATGAACGCCGGCATCGCAGCATTCCGCGCCGGCACCGCGCCGCACATCCTGCAGGTCTTCGAGGTCGGCACCGCGACCATGATGAGCGCGAAAGGGGCCGTCAAACCTGTCTACCAGCTGATGAAGGATGCGGGCGAGCCGTTCGATCCAAACAACTACCTGCCCGCGATCACCGGCTACTACTCGACATCGAAGGGCGAGATGCTGTCGTTTCCCTTCAACTCGTCGTCGATGGTGATGTGGGTCAATCTGGATGCGCTGAAGAAAGCCAACATTGCCGAGATTCCCAAGACCTGGCCCGAAGTGTTCGAGGGCGCCAAGAAGCTCAAGGCGGCCGGCTATGCGACCTGCGGCTTCTCCAATGCCTGGGCGACCTGGGCCAATATCGAGCAATTCTCGGCATGGCATAACGTGCCTATCGGTACCAAGGCGAACGGACTCGACGGCTTCGACACCGAATTGAAGTTCAATTCACCGCTGCACGTCAAACATCTGCAGACCCTGATCGAATTGCAGAAGGACAAGACCTACGATTACTCTGGCCGCGCCAATGCCAGCGAGAGCCGGTTCGGCTCCGGTGAATGCCCGCTGTTCATGACCTCGTCCGGCTATTATGCGACGGCGAAAGGCACCGCCAAATTCGCTTTCACCTCGGTGCCGATGCCCTACTATCCCGACGTCACCGGCGCGCCGCAGAATTCGATCATCGGCGGCGCCTCGCTATGGGTGATGGGCGGCAAGAAGCCCGACGAATACAAGGGCATCGCGAAATTCTTCAGCTTCCTGTCAGACACAGATCGTCAGGCCAAGCTGCATCAGGAGTCAGGCTATCTGCCGATCACCAAGGCCGCCTATGAGAAGACCAAGGCCGATGGTTTCTATGACAAGAACCCGATCCTGCAGACCCCGCTGAAAGAGCTGACCAACAAGGAGCCGACCGAAAATTCGCGCGGCCTGCGGTTCGGCAACATGGTGCAACTGCGAGATATCTGGTCCGAAGAGATCGAGGCTGCGCTGGGCGGCCAGAAGACGGCACAACAGGCACTCGACACCGCCGTGAGCCGCGGCAACGCCATGTTGCGGACCTTCGAAAAGACTGCGAAGTAGTCTTCAAGCGGACGCTACGTTGCCCGGCCTCACGCGCAATTGCGCGCTTGGACCGGGCGATGACATGAGCAGAATGAGGCTGCTTTCTGGGGCACGACGAACTGCATGGAAAAGTCCGCGGTCTTCAAGGGTAAGCTGCTGCCGTATTTGTTACTCGTGCCGCAGCTGGTCATCACCCTGGTGTTTTTCTACTGGCCGGCCAGCCAGGCCGTCTGGCAATCGTTTCTGCGCGAGGACGCCTTCGGCCTGAACTCGGAATTCATCGGGCTGGAAAACTATCAAGCGCTGCTGGCCCAGCCGGAATACTACAAGGCAATGGCGACGACCGTGGTGTTCTCGTCGCTTGTCGCCGCGCTGTCGCTATCGATCGCATTGTTGTTCGCCACCCAGGCCGACAAGAATCTGAAAGCGGCGCCGACTTTCAAGGTCATGATGATCTGGCCCTATGCGGTGGCTCCCGCGGTCGCCGGCGTGCTCTGGCTGTTCATCTTCCATCCCTCGCTCGGCACCATGGCACGGCCGCTGCGCCTGATGGGCTTCAACTGGAATCCAATGCTGAACGGCAACCATGCCATGGCGCTGGTCGTCATGGCGGCGGTGTGGAAGCAGATCGCCTATAATTTCCTGTTCTTCCTGGCCGGCCTGCAGGCGATCCCGCGCAGCGTACTGGAGGCCGGAGCGATCGACGGCGCCGGACCATATCGGCGATTCTGGACGATCACGTTCCCGCTGCTGTCGCCGACCACGTTCTTCCTGCTGGTCGTCAATGTCGTCTATGTGTTTTTCGACACCTTCGGCATCATCGACGCCGTCACCGGTGGTGGACCGGCCGGGGCGACGACCACCATGGTCTACAAGGTCTATGCCGACGGCAGGCTCGGCGGCGACCTCGGCGGATCGGCAGCGCAGTCGGTGATCCTGATGGTTATCGTAATCGCGCTCACGGCCATCCAGTTTCGTTATGTCGAGCGCAAGGTGCAGTACTGATGGTCGAGCACCGCCGCTGGAACGACATCCTCGCTTACGCGATCCTGACTTTCGGCGTGTTCATCGTCGTGTTCCCGGTCTATGTCGCGCTGATCGCCTCGACCCATGACGCAGCCACGGTGGTCAACGGCAACATGCCGATGCTGCCGGGCAGTCATACGCTGGAGAACTACTACCGCGCGATTTTCATCGGCGGATCGCGCGCCAGCCGCGAGCCGGTCGGCCATATGCTGATGAACTCGTTCGTCATGGCAATGGGCATCGCACTCGGCAAGATCGTGATCTCGATCCTCTCCGCCTATGCGGTGGTGTATTTCCGTTTTCCGTTCCGCCAGACGGCGTTCTGGATCATTTTCGTGACGCTGATGCTGCCGGTCGAGGTCCGTATATATCCAACCTACAAGGTAATCGCCGATCTGAAGATGCTCGACACCTATGCCGGGCTGATCCTGCCGCTGATCGCATCGGCCACCGGCACGCTGCTGTTCCGGCAATTCTTCATGACGATCCCTGACGAGTTGCTGGAAGCCTCGCGCATCGACGGCGCTGGTCCCTTCCGCTTTTTCAAGGATACGCTGCTGCCGCTGTCGGTCACCACGATGGCAGCACTGTTCGTGATCCAGTTCATCTATGGCTGGAACCAGTATTTGTGGCCGCTGCTGATCACGACGCAGGAATCGATGCAGACCATTGTGACCGGCATCAAGAAGATGCTGACGACGACGGATGAACTCGCCGAATGGCAGCTCGCGATGGCAACGGCGATCCTTGCCATGCTGCCGCCTGTCGCCGTGGTGGTGTTCATGCAGCGGCTGTTCGTGCGCGGCCTGGTCGAGACGGAGAAGTAAGTTCAGATGGCCAATGTTTCGCTGCGCAACGTCCGCAAGACCTATCCCGGCGGATTCGAGGCCATCAAAGGCATCGATTTCGAAATCTGCGACGGCCAGTTCTGCGTGCTGGTCGGACCAAGTGGCTGCGGCAAGTCAACCTTGCTGCGTATGGTCGCCGGCCTTGAGACCATCACCTCAGGCGAGATCGATATTGGAGGCCGGGTCGTCAACGAGATCGAACCGGCCGATCGCGACATCGCCATGGTGTTCCAGAACTACGCGCTTTATCCGCATATGAGCGTCTACAACAACATGGCCTATGGGCTGCGCAACCGGGGCATGCCGAAGCCCGAGATCGATACGCGCGTGCGCGAAGCCGCGCAGACACTCGAACTCACCGGCATGCTCGATCGCAAGCCCAGACAATTATCTGGCGGCCAGCGCCAGCGCGTCGCCATGGGCCGCGCCATCGTCCGGCAGCCGAAAGTGTTCCTGTTCGACGAACCACTGTCGAATCTAGACGCCAAGCTCCGCGTTGCCATGCGGGTCGAAATCCGCAAGCTGCAACGTCGTCTGAAGACGACCTCGATTTACGTCACTCACGACCAGCTCGAGGCGATGACGCTGGCGGATATTCTGGTGGTGATGAATGGCGGCCAGGTCGAGCAGATCGGCAGTCCACTCGATATCTATCGCAGGCCAGCAACCACTTTCGTCGCCTCTTTCATCGGCGCGCCTCCGATGAACCTGATCAAGCTGAGCGGCGATGAGATCCGTGCGCAATTCGCCGGCGACCGCCGCAGCGCTGCCGAGGCCGGTATCCTGGGTGTCCGGCCGGAAGACCTTTCGATCTCCGGCGCGGCCACAGCTGACGGCGGCATTACGCTGAACCTGACGGTCGAGGCCATCGAACGCGTCGGCGCGGAAACCTTTGTCTACGGCACCCGTGCGCGGGCCGAGAAGGCGGTCAGCGCCACTCCGGGCGAGCTGCCCGAGGGCGAGGTCATCGTGCGTATCCCTGGCCAGGATGCCCCGGCCATTGGTGCTTCGATCCGCGCCGCTGCCCACCGCGACAAACTGCACCTGTTCAGCGCTGACGGCCGCAACCGGATCGATATCTGATCAGGTTCAAGGTCTTAGTAACGGTTTCCCTGCAATTTACAGGTGCTTGAACCGGGCTTTGGCATGCCCATATTGTTGATTGACCGGTTGGCAGAGTGCCGACTGGCCAGGGGTGCCGTAAGGGCCCCTCAAAGTCGCTTCGAGAGGGCTTTGTAGGTATGTCTCGTGTTCCTTCGCTATCCAGTCCGTTCCTTTTGGGATTCGACGAGATTGAGCGTGCGCTCGATCGCGTCGTCAAAGGCGCCGACGGTTATCCTCCTTACAACATCGAGCGGTGCGACCGTAACAACGGTCAACCCGAACGCCTGCGGATCACGCTGGCGGTCGCAGGTTTCACCCGCGATCAGCTCGATGTGACCACCGAGGAAAACCAGCTCGTGATCCGGGGCCGCCAGCAGGACGACAAGACCCGGCAATACATCCATCGCGGCATCGCCGCGCGTCACTTCCAGCGCACGTTCGTGCTGGCGGAGGGAATGCTGGTGCTGGGTGCGGATCTGAAGAACGGGTTGTTGTCGATTGATCTGGCCAGGCCTGAGCCTGAAAGGGTCATTAAGACAATCGCTATCAATGAACACGAATAATGCATGACCGGGAAATTGGGTTCCCGGTTTTTCGATCAGGTCATGCATCCTGAATATGGAACGAGTAGCGGACTCGACCGCTTGATCTCATAGAAGGAGTCGAGACGATGACTGAAGTTGTTACGATCACTGAAAATGCCGCTGTCACCACCGAAGCATTGGCGCATCTGGGCGAAGGTATGATCGCCTACGTGAAGCCCGTTCGCTCGGAGGACGTACCGGGACTGTTCCCGCAGGCACCGCAGATCGCGCCGGGACTGCAGTTGTTTGCACTGCACGCCGCCGACGGCACACCCATCATGCTCACCGACAGCCGTGAATCGGCCATCGCGAACGCATGGAGCCAGGAATTGCAGGCCGTCAGCGTTCACTAATGCGAACTGGCTGACATGCAGACGTCAGGATACGCGGTGACAGCCGCGTATCCCAATGTTCAGCATCTTAGTGTCCAAACGACGGTCATCACGCGCAGGTCGCTCGGCTTGCATGACGCGGTACTGTTTAACCCGTCGTCAACATCGTGAACGCACATCAGACGCAATCGATTCGCACGCGACCGCTCATCCGCTGTGCCATCTACAAAATTGATCCCTCCATCAATAGCAATCTGTATATCCGACGCGATGGCAACATTGCGCCTGATCGCTGCTGTCCTTTCACAGAAGAGAACAGTGACCACGCATTCACCATGACTTGAGAAAATCTGGTCGTATTGAGATTCGAGGTCGCCATGAGCGGATCGACACAAGCCCAGATCGTTCAAATCGAAGACTTGCTACGGAACGTCGGAGCAACGGTCACCATTCCGAAGGCAGATATAGTTCCCCGGTCCAGCTCCTGGAGGTTCGATAGCCGGCAGGTGATCGCAGCCTGTTTCGCGATCTTTGTTTTTGCACCGGGCTGTGCAGCCGCCGCCGTGTTCCTGATGCGCGCCGACGGCACTGTCCCTCCCATCATCGCGCCCAACAGCAATCCGCCTTTCGTGACCAAGTCAGACCGCTTACCGGTCGGACAATGGAGCGCCGAGGCCGTTCAGAACCTCGGCGCCTTGGATGGCGCGCGCCTCACGGCGGCGACTGCTGTCGCAGATCCCACATTTCTCTCACCAATCCTGATCCGCGGCAGCCTTGAGGAAGGTACGCTCACGACCTTCACCGAGCCTGCAGTCGTGGCGGAGCCAATCATGCTGCAGTCAAAGCCGCGGCTGAAGCGTGACATCCGGCGCCCCCGGCCGCCCAAACTCGTCGCCGAAATCACTCAACCTGAGCCGCAACGACCAACCTTCTTCGAAAAACTGTTCGGACAACGTTTCAACTAACCAGTCACTTTTCTTACAAGCGAGGAACACAATGCAAAATTCTGCCGCGATGAACTCGGACGTCAAAGCCCTCCTCACTTTGTTGCTGCTGAAGACCGGCACCAGTTCGCCGGAGATTCACAATGCTCTGCAGCTTGCTGCTGCATCCCGGGTGATGATGGCGGAAGAACATGCCAATCCGACGCGCATGCAGGCCACAGAAGCTTCGAGCAGCAACGTCGCCAAACTTCGCCCCGTAGCCGCCGTCAACGTTCCTGAAACATCTGCAGCAGTGCGACGCATGAAGCAGAGCGCAGAGGCGATGAATTCCGACGTCAAGGCGCTGCTGACACTGCTGCTACTCAAGAGCGGCGCGGATTCCAGTGAGATCCAGACGGCGCTGCGGATGGCAGCCGCATCGCGCGCAGTTGCCGCAGCGGAAGAAGCAGAATCGATCCGTGTCGAAACGCAGGCGGAAGCTACCTCTGCAGCCATGAACGAGCTCGCATCGATCACCGCGCGGCAGGCGGTGCGCAACGAGTCGCTCGCTCCAATCTCTGCCAAGGAATTCGCGGCGTAAGCTGGCGAGGCCAACCAGCCTTCTATCTCCACGCACGCAGGGATCTGGTTCAGAGTAGAGAATCGCCCGGTCCAGCCGGGCGCTTCCAGCGCAAGCTGCCGGGCGAGACGTTTAGGCGGCTGTCGCTGGCGGCAAAGCGAGCACCGAATAGATTGCCTGCGCGTCACGGGAGGCACGCAGTTTCTTCGCGACGTCCTGATCGCGCAGCAGACGTGCGATCCGCGCCAGCGCCTTCAGATGATCGGCGCCGGCACCTTCCGGCGCCAGCAGCAGAAACACCAGATCGACCGGCTGGCCGTCCATGGCCTCGAAATCGATCGGACGATCGAGGCGCGCAAACAGGCCGAACAGCTTGTCGAGCTTCGGCAACTTGCCATGCGGAATAGCAACGCCATAGCCCACGGCCGTCGTGCCGAGCTTCTCACGCTGCAACAGCACCTCGAAGATGGCGCGGTCATTCTGACCGGTGAGCACAGAAGCGCGCGCAGCGAGCTCTTGCAGAGCCTGCTTCTTGCTGTTGACCTTCAACGCCGGGATTATCGCCTCGGGCGCGACCAGATCGGTAATCGTCATTGACCGTTCCGAGGATGTTTGACCGTCAGCGGGTAGTTAGAACCAAAACCGGCAGCGTCAAGAAAGACTGGAAAGGGGCATCGTTCCCTGTGGCGGAAAACGCGCCGGGCGCGAACGCCCGGACGTACTCTAGCACCGGAACCCCCCATGCGAAATCCATTGACCGGTATAACCTGTCAAAGGCGGCGGACCATAGGGAGGGGCCGTTTGGGCGTCAATCCTGTTAAAGAGAATTGGCCGTCAGGACGGTTTAACCGCCGGCGGATCAACCCAACCCACGTTACCGTCCCCCCGTCGATAAACGATATTTAGCCGGCCGGTACTTCCATGCTGAAATACCACGACGGCAGCGCCGGTAAAGTCGAGTTCCATAACAGCTTCGCTGACCGAGAACCGCTTCAGCGATCTGGTCGATTCGGCAATGATGACCGGATCGTAGCCGCCATCGGCATCGTCCTCATGATCGGGCGCCTCGATAATGTAGCTGGGCGCATCCAAAGTCGGGGCCGTGAGTTCGGCCATCGCTTGATTTTCTGCATGCGCCTTGCGCGCGGAACGATCTTTCAGTCGGCTCTTGTAGCGACGCAACCGCTTCTCGATCTGGAGCAGCGCCTGGTCGGCACTCGCATAAGCATCCGCTGCATTGGAGTCCGCTTCGAGCGTGATTCCGGAATCAAGATGCAACGCACAATCAGTGCGGAAGCCGAAGCCGTCTTTGCTAAGCGTGATGTGGCCGGAATAGTTACCATCGAAATATTTACGAAGGACCTCATCGGTCCGCTCGCTCACGCGGCCTCGCAAAGCGTCTCCGACACTGATGCTTTTTCCCGAGATACGAAGGGTCATGCTGATGCCTCGATTCTTCTGCGTTGAACCGACAGTATCCCGTTTCCACGGGAGTGCAATCAAGCTGGTGCAGTGTCGCGGGATCGGTCGGGTGTTCTGTCGGACTGTGTCCTATCGGACGGAGTGGCGGGCGCCGTGAGTGCATTGCCGAGCATACTCTGCTTGTCGCGACGGCGCTGAACCGAAGACGGAATACGCATGGCTTCACGGTATTTGGCAACGGTCCTACGCGCGATATCAATTCCGGCTTCGCGCAAGCGTTCCACGATCGTGTCGTCCGAAAGTATAAGAGAAGGACTTTCTCCATCGATCAATTGCTTGATGTGATGTCGCACAGCTTCAGCTGAATGCGCTTCACCGCCATCGGCTGATGCGATCGACGCCGTAAAGAAGTATTTCAATTCAAAGCTGCCGCGATTTGTCGCCATGTATTTATTGGCGGTGACGCGCGATACCGTCGATTCATGCATCTGGATCGCGTCGGCGACGGCCTTGAGATTCAGCGGCCGCAAGTGAGCAACGCCCTGCGTGAAGAAGCCATCCTGTTGTCGGACGATCTCGGTCGCAACCTTCAGGATAGTGCGCGCGCGCTGATCGAGCGCACGCACTAGCCACGTCGCGTTCTGCAAACAATCGGTGAAATACGACTTGTCGCCATCCTTGCGGATCGTTTTCGACAGTTCGGAATAATAAACCTGGTTCACGAGAACGCGCGGCAGCGTGTCGCTGTTCAACTCGACATGCCAGCCGCCATCAGGGCCCGGCCGGACATAAACATCAGGCACCACGGTTTGCGTGCGCGCCGAGCCAAACTTCAGACCGGGCTTCGGATCGAGCCTGCGAATCTCGCCAATCATGTCGGTCAGATCTTCGTCGTCGACGCCGCAGATCTTTCTGAGGTTGCCGATGTCACGCTTGGCCAGAAGATCGAGATGCTCGACCAGCGCCTGCATCGCGGGATCGTAGCGATTTTGTTCGCGCAGCTGGATCGCGAGACATTCGCTGAGGCTGCGCGCGCAGACCCCTGGCGGATCGAATTTCTGCAGCGCACCGAGAACACTTTCCACATCGCCAGTAGAAGCGCCCAGCCGCTCATGCACGTCGCCGAGATCTTGCGGCAGATAGCCGGCCTCATCGACGAGATCTATCAAATACTGACCGATCATGCGTTGCGCGGGCGATGAGAACGCAACCGCGAGCTGTTCGGCAAGATGGCTGCCGAGCGTCACCTCGGCGGCAACGAAGGCCTCGAGATTGTAGCTGTCGTCGTTGGAGGCACCGCCGCCCCATTCGGTATAGGCGGTCGGAGCAGCGTCCTGCGCATTGCGTGCGGCGGCTTCGGCCGGCTCTTCGGAGAAGACGTTGTCGAGCCCGGTGTCCAGCGTCTGTTCGATCTCGGCGCGGGTGCCAAGCTCGCGGTTCATCCACTCGTCAGGCGCCGGCGCATCGAAGCTGTCACCGCCACCAGCCGAACGATCGGAAAAATCGGAATGGTCGCCGCCATCGTCATGGCCGGAGGCATAGCCCGCGTCGTCGTGACCGGAGAACTCGTTGCGCTCGGGGCTGGCCTCGCCGGCCACCGGCGGCTCGGGACCATCGCTGGCGCGTTCCAGCAGCGGATTGCGCTCCAGTTCATCTTCGACAAAAGTTGCGAGATCGAGATTCGACAGCTGCAGCAGCTTGATGGCCTGCATCAGCTGCGGCGTCATCACCAGCGACTGGGATTGCCGGAACTCTAGTCTCTGCGTCAGCGCCATGGAGGCAAAAACCGATCCAAAAGTTGGTCCGTTTCTTGCTTATCTCGTTCCCGGCCTGATGTACACGGCTTGACGAATTGTAAATTTGGTCTAGAGGCGGAATTCCTCGCCAAGGTAAAGGCGGCGCACGTCCGGGTCAGCCACGATCTCCTCAGGAGATCCCTCCGTCAGGATTTCACCAGCATAGACGATGTAAGCGCGGTCTGTCAGCCCCAGCGTTTCGCGGACGTTGTGATCGGTGATCAGCACGCCGATACCGCGATTGGTGAGATGACGGACCAGATCCTGAATGTCTCCGACTGCAATCGGATCGATGCCGGCGAAAGGTTCATCGAGCAGCATGTAATTCGGCCGAGTTGCCAGCGCGCGCGCGATTTCCACGCGGCGGCGCTCACCGCCGGACAGGGCGATCGACGGCGACTTCCGCAGTCTCTGGATGTTGAACTCTTCGAGCAGCCCGTCGAGTTCCCGCTCGCGTTTCTTGCGGCTGGGCTCGACGACTTCCAGCACTGCGCGGATATTCTGCTCGACTGTAAGGCCGCGAAAAATCGAAGCTTCCTGCGGCAGATAGCCGATGCCAAGGCGGGCACGCTGATACATCGGCAGCTGCGTGACGTCGTGGCCATCCAGCTCGATGGCGCCGCTGTCGGGCTTGATCAAGCCGGTGATCATGTAGAACACCGTGGTCTTGCCAGCGCCGTTCGGTCCGAGCAGACCGACGGCCTCGCCGCGGCGAACATAGATACTGACGCCGCGGGTGACCTGGCGTGAGCCAAAGCTCTTTTTGATGTTGTGGACGGCCAGATAGCCCGCGCGCGGGGTAGCTTTTGGCGCGGCGGCGCCATTGGTTCTGGGCCGCGGCGGTGCCCTCTCCGGACGGCGGGCCGGCGCCTGCTGCGGAGCACGTGGTGCTTCCGCCCGGGCTTGCGGAACCTGGGGACTATCCGGAGCGGTGCGCGCCAGCGGCGGCGCCTCGCGGCCCGGATTGCCGAGCATGTCGCCCATGCTGTCGCCGAGCGCGGTGATATCGACTGGCGAGCGCGCAAAGCCTTGCGGACCGCGTTTCGGAGCGCGCCGACGGAACATGCCGAGGAAATCAACCATTCGCGCTTCGATCAGCCTTTAGAGATCATCCGCGCCCAGGTCGCGGCATGTTCGATCCACTGGGAACAACATGGCGGACTAGATGTCCATTGCCCAGCCGAACGCCAAGCCTTCCATATCGATTAAAACAATGGCGATAACGGGTTCCGCGACCAGATTCAACCGGGGCCCGGTCATCCCTGGCTGCAAGCCATTCGAGTTACTTGGGTTTTCCGCCTCCGGGGCCTGGGATGATCGAGGTCGGGCCACCACCACCCTTTTGCTGGCCGGACGACTCGAACATGCCTTGGACCCTGCCGCTGTTGGATTCGACGCGCGACGTCCCCGTGGTCATATCCACAGTCAGGCGATCTCCGCGCAGCACATTCTTGCCCTGGGTGAGCACGACGTTGCCCTGCATGGTGACGAGATTGGTCCGGGTATCGAACACCGCCGTTTCGCCAGTCACAACCTGGTCTTTCTGGGTGACGATCACGCCGCCACGTGCTTCGAGCCGCTTGATCGCCGACGAACCGCCGGGGCCCGGCTGCGCCGCCTTGATCGGCGCCTTGGGCGCGGCCTTGGCAGCCGACTCATTCGCGGAACCGCCGCCGTCATAGAAGACCACGAGGGTCTTCGATTTCATCGTGGTGTCGCCCTGCACGACCTTCACATCGCCCGCGAAGGTGGCTTCCTTTTTCTTGTCGCGCATTTCCAGCGATGCGGCCTCAATCTGAATGGGCTGGTCGCGATTCTGCGAGAAGCCCTGCATCGCATTCGGCACACCCTGCACCGCGCTCTGCGCATTTGCATCGCCCATCAGAGTGAGCACGAGCACGGCGATCACAACACCGGTCAATCCGAGCAATCGGAAGTTATTGATGGGAAATATCATCACATTCATTTCGCGTTGGCGCGCTTGCCGTTGACGGCCCGCGGTTTCACGGGCTCCGGCGCGACTTCGGGCTCTGCCGCAGACTCAGGCTGAGCCGAAGCATCCGGCGAAGGCGGGTCCATCTTCAGGTTCATCGAAACACCGCCCTCAAACCTCACCAACTCACCGTGTTCCGTAATACGCATCCGTTGCCCGAGCAAAGTACCGTTGAGAAGTTTGACATCGACCGGCTCGTTCGATGTGACGGTGCCATTGCCGATATCAATGTCAGCCTGCGTCAGCTTGGCCTCGTAGCCGGTCGTCGTTTGCAGGAAAATGTCCTGATACAAATAGAGCATCTGCGATTTCGAATTGAACTTCCCGGTACGGGCATCCATCGTCATCGTCGACTTGTCTTCCATCATCACCTTGGCGCGCAAGGTCGTCAGTTCGACATTGTCGGGGTCCGTCAGATCCTGCGTCGCTGCCTTGGCCCATAATTCATAGGGCCGCCCGTCCGGCGAGAAGCCTGACAGATGCGGCGTCTCCATGGTGATCTTCGTCCCTGAAACGACCAGATTACCCATGTCGAGCGGCAGCTTGGCGAGGATCCGGAACGGATTGAAGATCGACACGCTGACGATCGCCGCCATCGATAGAATCACAACGGCAGGGACAGCGATCCGCAGCACACGCACCAAACGGCTATGGCGTGCAGCGGCCCTGAACCGCGCATCCATACCCGCCTGATAGCTGGGGACCTGAACTGAACTCACCGACGCTCCAACGGGCCAAACCGACATGGCATGCCAAACCAGCGTCATTCTACGCTGAAATGCACCGATTGGCAGCCCCGCCCCACCAGAACGAGGAGTATGACCGAAACGCGGCGGGGGTGACCCTCAAGTGTTTCCGAAAGTCACTTCGCCGCAGGCGGGTCATGAATGGGCGAAAATGTCCTCGTTTTCCCAGCCCGACAGATCCAGCTTGGCCCGGGTCGGAAGGAACTCGAAACAGGCCTGTGCCAGCTCGGTGCGGCCCTCGCGCGCCAGCATCAGGTTCAGGCGCTCGCGCAGCCCATGCAGATGCAGCACGTCCGACGCGGCATAGGATAGCTGGGCCTCGCTGAGGGTCTGATTGCCCCAGTCGCTCGACTGCTGCTGTTTCGACAGATCGACACCAAGGACTTCGCGAACCAGATCCTTCAGACCATGCCTATCGGTATAGGTGCGGCACAGGCGAGAGGCGATCTTGGTACAATAGACCGGCGCAGGCATCACGCCGAGCGCATTGTAGAGCGCAGCGAGATCGAAACGCGCGAAGTGGAAGATCTTGGTGACCTTGGGATCGCCGAGCAGCTTTTTCAGGTTCGGCGCACCCGTGTGGCCCATCGGAATCTGGACGACATCCGCGCTTCCGTCGCCGGGCGAGAGCTGCACCACGCATAGCCGGTCGCGATGCGGATTGAGACCCATGGTCTCGGTGTCGATCGCAACTGAATCGGTGTAGCGGCTCAGATCTGGCAGATCGCCGCGATGCAGGCGGATGGTCATGGTCTCAATTGCCTCTTTCAGCGCCCGCGATTCGCGGGATTGGGTGACTTTACCGCGCAATGGCGGGGCTGACGAGGGATACGCTCCCTCAGGTATGTTTCGCCTGCAGCAAAAAGCTGACAGACTGAGCGGGCCATCATCTATCGCGCCAACGGGCAGAGGTCGCAGATGAACGTCGCACAGCAGCGTTTGCCCCGTTTCGCGGTGCTGATCGATGCCGACAATACGTCCCCGCAGATCGCCGGCAGCTTGTTCGAGGAAATCTCCAAGTTCGGCGAAGCCAGCGTTCGACGGATTTACGGCGACTTCTCGAGTTCGCAACTCAGATCCTGGGCCGATATCCTGCAGAAGCACGCGATCGATCCCTACCAGCAGTTCGCCTATACGAAAGGCAAGAATGCGTCCGATATAGCGCTCGTCATCGACGCGATGGACCTGCTCCACAGCGGACGCTTCGACGGATTTTGCCTGGTATCATCCGACAGTGATTTCACCCGCCTTGCCTCGCGGCTGCGCGAGCAAGGCGCTGACGTCTACGGTTTCGGCACGCGCAAGACACCCGAGAGCTTTCGGCAGGCCTGCCGGCGCTTTGTCTATACGGAAAACCTGATCGCCGAGCGTGCGACGACTACGACCGAGCAGCCGCCGGCGGCGGCCACCCCGAAGACCCCCGCTGCAGCGATTCCCATTTTAGAAAGGGTCGTTGCCCAGCTTGGCAATGAGGACGGCTGGGTCAATCTGGACCGCGTCGGAGAGCAGCTTCCGAACTTCGTCTCCGATTTCGATGTCCGGAATTACGGTTTCAGAAAATTAAGCGATCTCGTGCGTAAGACTGAAATCTTTGAGATCGAGAAGACCGAGGCCGGGCGCCTGAGGCTTCGGGCCAAGCCGAAGGCAAAGCCGGCAGAACCGAAGCCGACGGAAACAAAGACGAAACGGAGAGCGACAGCCGGACGCGCCAGGAAATCTGCCAGGGACCGCGAAAAAGCCGCCAGCTCGAACTAGCGACTTTCCAGCTCAACGCCAAGCTCCGGACCAGTCTCAGATGCGTCTGTCAGGCGTCAACTGATTGCGATTAACGCGCAATTCGATGATCGAGGGGCCCTTGGCCTCCACCGCCCGGGCGAAAGCCGCGGGAAATTCCTGATGCGTTTCGAGGGCCTCGCCATGGGCGCCGTAGGATCGGGCGAGTGCCGCAAAGTCAGGATTGAGCAGATCCGTGCCGCTCGGGCGATTCGGAAAATGCAGCTCCTGATGCATTCGGATCGAGCCATACATCGCATTATTGACGATGATCACGATGATCGGTAGTCGCTGCTGGACCGCGGTGGCGAATTCCTGGGAGGCCATCATGAAGCAGCCGTCGCCGGCCAGGCAAACAACCTTGCGCTCGGGATAGCGCAACTGCGCGGCAATCGCAGCCGGCAGGCCGTAACCCATCGAGCCGGACTTCGGCGCGATCTGGGTACCCAGCTTTCTGTAGCGATAATAGCGATGCAGCCAGATCGTGTAGTTGCCGGCACCATTGGTGACGATGGCATCGTCCGGCAATTCGGTATTGAGGTGATCGACCACCATAGCGAGATCGAATGGCGGCGCATCAGCGCGCGACGCCTGATAGTCGATATAAGCCTGACGCAACTCCGCGCGCCAGCCCGCCCATGCCTCGCTGTCCAGCGCCGGCAGATCGGCTAGCGCTTCGACGAAGCGCGAGGAATTAGCGGGAATGCCGAGAGTCGGCACATAGACGCGGCCGAGCTCTTCGGGTCCCGGGAAAACATGGATCAAAGTCTGTTTCGGAGTCGGCACGTCGAACAGCGAATAGTGATTGGTCGTGACGTCTCCGAGCCTGTCGCCGATCACCAGCAGCAGATCCGCCGTCTTGACCCGCGCCATCAACGGACGGCTACAACCGAGACTGATATCGCCGATATACTGGTCGCTGCGGTTATCGAGCACATCCTGTGAGCGGAAACCGGCGACGACCGGCAAATCGTTGCGTTCGACGAAGGCCCTGAACTGTTCGGCTGCGGCCGAGGTCCAGCCGAGATTGCCGACGATCACCAGCGGCCGCTGCGCGGTTTGCAGCAGCGCGCGCACTTCGGCCATCTGCGGCGCCGACGGCGAAGCTTCGATCACTGTCGCAGAGGTCGCGTCGGTTACGTCGCTCATCGCGCTGAGCACGTCTTCGGGGATCGAAAGCACGACCGGCCCCGGACGTCCCTGCATCGCGACGTGGAAAGCACGGCTGACCAGTTCCGGAATGCGATCGACGGAATCGATCTCGACCACCCATTTCGTCATATCGTCGAAGGTTCGGACGTAGTTCATTTCCTGAAAGGCTTCGCGGCCCAGATGACTACGCGGCACCTGACCGACGATCAGAATCATCGGTGTGGAATCCTGCCACGCGGTATGCAATCCGAGCGCGGCCTGCATGGCCCCCGGACCGCGACTGACGACACAAATTCCGGGCCGCCCCGAGATCTTGCCGTCGGCTTCAGCCATGTGAGACGCCGTAGTCTCGTGCCGGCAGACAATGAAGCGGATTCCGGCATCCGGCTCATACAACGCGTCAAAGATCGGCAGCGCGCTTTCACCCGGCACGCCGAACATGCGATCGACGCCATTGCGGCGGAGTGCGGCGACGAGAATCTCTCCGCCATTGCGCTGACCGGTCTGACCGACAGATGATGAAACCGGATCGTGCTTGTTCATGGCGTCTTTTGTCCTCACTTCATCCGCGCAACCACCGGCGTGATCCGCGTCACTCCTGGAACACTTCGGTCCGACGTTTGCTGATCGACGGCATCACGATGGAGATCAGCAGAGCTGCCGACAGGAGGAGAAGGACGAGGCTGATCGGTCGCTGCAGAAACACCATCGGATCGCCATACGAGGTGATCAGGCTGCGGCGGAAATTCTCCTCGACCATCGGACCGAGCACGAAACCCATCAGCAATGGCGCAGGTTCCGCATCCAGCTTGCGCAGGATGTAGCCGAGCGCGGTAAAGCCGACGGTCATGTAGATGTCGAAGCTCGAATTATTGACCGAGAACACGCCGATCGCACAGACCACGGCGATAATGAGATAAAGAATACGATAAGGCACATTGAGCAGCCGCACCCAGATCCCGATCATTGGCAGGTTGATGATCACCAACATCGCATTGCCGATGAACATGCTGGCGATCAGGCCCCAGAACAGATCCGGCTGACGCGAGATGATGGTGGGACCCGGAGCGATACCATGCAGCGTCAGTGCGCCGACGAGTAATGCCATCGTGGCGCTGGTCGGAATACCCATGGTCAGCAGAGGGACGAACGATGTCTGCGCGGCGGCATTGTTGGCCGATTCCGGACCTGCAACGCCTTCGATAGCGCCGTTACCGAACCGCTCCGGTGTCTTCGACACCCGCTTCTCGAGCGCATATGACGAGAATGATGCAATCGTGGCACCGCCGCCGGGCAGGATGCCGAACAGCGTGCCCAGCAAGGTGCCACGCATCACTGCGCCCCAGGCTCCACGCAACACCTTGAACGATGGCCAGATGCTGGTGATTTTCGAATGGTTGACGATACGGGTGGAAACACCTTCGAGATTCGAGATCACTTCGGCCACGCCGAACAGACCCATCACCAGTGCGACGAAGTTGATGCCGTCGGACAACTCGATCAGACCGAACGTCATTCGCGCTTCGCCGGTATTGATGTCCATACCAACCATACCAAGCAGCAGGCCAAGGAAGATCATCGACACGGCGCGGAATGCCGAACCATTGGCCAGCACCACCGCGGACACGAGGCCGAGCACCATTAAAGAAAAGTAATCGGGCGACGCAAATTTCTGCGTCATCAACGCCAGTGGCGGACCGAGGAGCGCTATCACCACGGTGCCGAAACAGCCGGCGATGAAGGAGCCGATTGCAGCAATCGCCAGCGCCTCGCCGGCCCGACCCTGTTGCGCCATCTTGTAGCCGTCGATGGCGGTGACGACGGACGTGGACTCGCCCGGAATATTGACCAGGATCGCCGTAGTAGATCCGCCATATTGCGCGCCGTAGTAAATACCGGCGAGCATGATGATGGCCCCGACCGGATCGAGCGCGTAGGTGGCCGGCAGCAGCAGTGAAATGGTGGCCACGGGACCCAGGCCGGGCAGAACGCCGATCAGCGTGCCGCAGACTGCACCGATCAGGCAGAACAAGAGATTGAGCGGTGTCGCGGCAACCGAAAAACCATGTCCGAGCGCGGAGAAAACATCCATCATGGCAGCACGCTCACCGGAATCTTGAGAAGCCAGACAAAGATGATTGAGGACGCGATCGCCAGCGCGACAGCGGTAATCGCAGTCGCCTGCCATGTGGATTCACGCGACGCGAAATGCGCCAGACCAACCTGCACCAGGATCGCAATGGCGAGCCCGGCCCGCTCGACAAGCAAGCCGAACGCGGCGAAGGACAGCAGGATGAAGAACAAGGGACGCAGATGGACCGTACCAACCGGAGCACCTGCAGTCGTCAGCCCCTTAACGATCATAGTGAGACCCATGCCCAGCAGAATCAAAGCCAATCCGAGCGGGAAGTAGCCCGGCCCCATCTCAAGCACGGTGCCGACGGTCAGCGTGCGGATATAGAGCAAGGCGACGGCGGCAACCACGACGAGAAGCAAGCCCGTGTACAAGTCCGAATTTCCACGCTGCGCGATTGATTTCATGGCGGGCCCTTATGCCGTCTACCGTCGAAACGAAGACCGGACAGCACCTGTGTGAAACAGGCACTACCCGGGATTACGCGCTCAGGTCTTCTTCTCGGAGATTTCCTTGAGCAGCGTGCGCCACTGATCGACTTCCCTGGTGATCTGCGCCGTGTACTCGGCAGGCGTAGTAAACATCGTCGACGCACCTGCGACGGCCATGTTCTTCTTCACTTCCGGATCGGCGGCCATTTTCTTCAGGGCGTCTGACACTTTCGCGATGATCGCATCCGGCGTCGATGCCGGCGCCATGACGCCGTTCCACGACTCCACTGCATAGCCAGGCGACACCGTCTCCGCGACCGTCGGAAGCTTCGGCGTGAACTCGCTACGGGTCGCAGATGTCACCGCCAGTGCACGGACGGTATTGGCCTCGATCTGCGGCAGCGCGTCGGTCATGTTGGTGAAGGACAAATTGACTTCGCCCGAGACCACGGCCGCGGTTGCCGGCGAGCCGCCCTTGAACGGCACGTGAGTCATCTTGGTGCCGACACGCGCATCGAACAGCGCGACCGAGAAATACATCAGCCCGCCTGCACCGCTGGAGCCATAGGTCAGCTTGCCCGGATTGGCCTTAGCGTATTTGACGAGATCTTCCATCGAATTGATAGGCAGGGATGGATTGACAATCACGGTTTGCGGAATCGTGCTGACGACGCTGATCGGCTTGAAGCTCTTGATCGGATCGTAAGACGTGGTCTGTGCGACCGGCGCGATCGAGATTGCCCCGACACTGCAGACGCACAGCGTGTAACCATCACCCGGTGACTTCGACACCAGATCGGAACCAACGATTCCGCCGCCACCGGCGCGGTTATCGACGATCACCGTCTGGCCGAGCTCCTTCTCAAGGAAACGCGCGGTGATGCGACCGACCGCATCGGTGTAGCCGCCCGGCGCATAGGGCACCACGAGTTTGATCGGCTTCGTCGGCCACTCCTGCGCCGAGGCAGTGGTGGCACTCAATCCGGTGCCCATCAGCAGGGCCGCTACCAGAAGTCGCTTCATCGGTTTTTCCTAGTGATTGAGAAAATGTCGAGAGGGCTTCAACTATTCATGCAATGTTCGTTCCCACGAGCCCGAGTGCCTGGGTCGCCTTGTCTTCACCCGCGGCAAAATGGCTGAGCTCGATATCGGTCTTCGCGAACTCAACGCGCCGGAACTTGTCCTGATCTTCGAATGGCACCGTGGCGTCGATGCCAAGCTTGGTTCGAATGCCTTCCTTGCTGACACGCACATATTCATGGCCGCGCGCGCCGGGAATCAGAATGAGATCGCTCGACGCCTCCATACGCGTTGCGACAGCGTATTCGACATCGATGGGATCGCGAATATCGATGTCATGGTCGACCATGGTAATCAGATCGAGATCCTTCAGCGCACCGAAGGCGGCCATCATCGCATTGCGCTGCAGACCGTTATGCTGGCGGCTCTGCTTCTTCACCTGAATGACCGCATGAAAACGATGCAGGCCACCTGAGGTCATTTCGACGTCGGTGACGATCGGAATCGCTGACTGCAGCACCTTGAGCAGGCTGGCCTCGAGCACGTATTTGCGGAGGATGATGGTCTCGCGACCGAAGCCGTTGATGACGTGATAGATCGGCCGCATGCGATGCGTAACGGCCGTAATTTTCAAAACGGGTGCATCCGCCGCCGGCGCGGCGAAGCCGACGAATTCGCCGAACGGACCTTCGGGGGCAACGTCATCGACCAGGATCTCACCTTCCAGCACGAATTCGCATTCGGCCGGCACGATCATATCCTGCGAGACGGCCTTGGTCACCGTCAGCGGCTTGCCGGAGAGACCGCCGGCAACAGCCAGCTCATCGGCGCTTTCCGGCATCTGCGAGCCCATCGTCGCCGCCGTGAAATGAAGCGCGAGATCGGTGCCAATGCAGACCGCGACCGGCAGTGACGTGCCGCGCGCCTTGGCGCGCTCGAATGCGAGGCGAAGATGGCGTCCGAAATCGAGTTTAATAGCGACGCGATCCGGCCCCAATAGCTGCAGCCGGTGATAGGACGCATTGTAAATGCCGGTCTCCGGATCCTTTACGATCACAATACCGGCGGTGATGTAGCGACCCGCATCGCCCGGTGCATGGAACAGCGCTGGCAGTAACTTGGTAATATCAAAACCGGTCTTCAGCACGACTTCCTGGGACGGCGCGGTGGTGACGACTTCCGGCGGCAACGGACCTCCCATCGCGCGCTGCACGAGACCGCGGATGCCGTTGAAATCGAGACCAAACGCGGCCTCGCAATTTTCCTTCGAGCTCAGCAGATTCCCGACCAGCGGAACGTCATAGCCCTGCACGGACGGAAAAAGCAGCGTTTGCCGCCCATCGTGCTTCTTCAGGATTGCCGCGATCTCCAGATGCGGATCAGCAGGCTTCTCGAATGTCAGGATGCGATCATTCTTGGCCAAGCGCGCCAATGCGGAACGGAACCGTGTATCGAGAATCTGCGGATGCGGCATGTCGATCTTTTTCTCGTTTTCGCCTGATCACGTAAATGCGAAGAAAGATAGCTAAGTACCAAAGCTAGTCAAGCACGCTCCCTAGGCACGGACTGACTAATTTCGATGCGTGCATTGCATCATTGCAGTAATTTATCAGTGGCTGAGAGGATTGCCCCGATCGCAGGCGACAGCCCTTCGATCCGGCGATGATGCTCCTTGCCCAGCGCATGACGAACGACATGGCGCAGGACGTCACTCACCTCGCCACGCGTCGATCTGCGCTGCTGTGAGGCATACTGCCCCAACCATGCGACGAGCAGATCATTCTCCAGCGACTCGGCGGCGAGCTCTCCAGTCTTGATCAGCACGCGTAACTGTTCGCTGGCGACCGATGGCGCGGGCGCCGGCCCCAACTTCAACGCGGTTCGGATCGTGCGGAGGGGTTGTACGATCTGTTCGCGCCAGGGACGGCAGGCACGATCCATATTCTCGATGTCGGAAGGAGTGAGAGGAATACGCCGCTGCGCCACCGCAAAAGTAGCAACCAGCAGGAGCATCACATCGACGCCCGCCTCAGCCTGCAGCTTCAGGCAAGCGTCCGACACGCCGGGTTCCGCATAAAGCTTGAGGGCAAAGGCCCAACTTTCACGTGCGGTGAGCGGCCCGTCATCCGTCATTGTCGTCATGCCACCAGATCGGGTGAAGCCGACAATACCGCGTTCATGGGATATCCCTGGTCTTGGCGGGATTGAGGCCATTCCAGCGGCTCACCACATCGGTCTGGATATCGAACAGATCGAGCACGCGCCCCAACGTCTGGTCGACCATCTGTTCGATACTGGCAGGCCTGGCGTAGAAGGCCGGGACCGGCGGATAGACGATGGCGCCGATTTCAGTCACTGCCGCCATCGATTTCAGGTGGCCGAGATGCAGCGGTGCTTCGCGCGCCATCAGCACCAATCGACGACGTTCCTTCAGCACAACATCGGCGGCACGCGTCACCAACGACGAGGTCACGCCACTGGCGATCTCCGCCAGGCTGCGCATCGAGCACGGTGCGATCACCATGCCTATGGTCTTGAACGACCCGGAGGAAATCGTCGCGCCTATATTGTCCGCCTGATGCACGACGTCGGCCAGGTCGGCGACGTCAGACACTTTGATATCCAGCTCCTGGGTCAGCGTGATCTTGGCCGACTTGCTCAGGACAAGATGCGTTTCGACGTCAGTTGCCTGCAACAGCCGCAGCAGACGGACACCATAAATGGTGCCCGATGCCCCGGTGATGCCAACGATCAGACGCCGCGGCGCTATGTCAGGCTGGATCGAAATAGTGGATCTCCATCAGAACGCAACCGCCGACCGACTTGAACGGGCCATGATAGGCACCGGGGGGACGGCAGGCATAAGTGTTTGGCTTGAAAGACTCGCCGCCATTGCCCTGCTTGTCGTTGCCGACGATCAGGTCACCGGTGAACAGGAACACCTCTTCCCAGTATTCGTGCACGAACGGCTCGGTGGTGTAAACGCCCGGCTCGAAGCGCAGCAGGCGAGTCCGGCTGCCACGCTTGTTCGCCTCGTCGAGCGCGCCCGACAGGATCTTCTGCTGGATGCCGGCCGGATAGCCCGTGGGCGTCTCCCATCCCGAGGACATATCGACGGTGCGGAATTCATCGTGAAGTTTGTTGATGGCCATGGTCAGGTTTCCTGAAGGGACGGATCAAGCGACTGCGCGCGGCGAAGCGGCCGGCGCAGAAGTGGAGACTTCATCGGCAAGGTCATAGCTAGACAACATCTTGTCGAGCAACGCCGCCGATTTCATCCAATCATAGGTGCGGAAGGCATGGCCCTTGGTGACAAAGGTCGCGCCGGCAAAAAACATCTCGTATTGCGCGTGACGCGAGGCAAATTCGGACCCGACTGCGTCCCAGGCCAGCTTGTAGAACTTGACCTTTTCGGTCGCGCTCGCGGCCGGCGACTGCTGGGTCTTGCCGATCAGGCGCGCCAGTTCCGGATTGGCGAAGTCCTTCACGGACGAGGGCAACATGATCATGCCGCCGCCGGCGAGTTCACGCAGGGTGTTGATGATCTTGGAATAGAGCTGCTGGGTCAGGACCTGCGCCGAATACAGCATCGCCCGGTCCGGCACGAAATAGGGCCCGCGCTGCGCGCCCTTGGTCTCCATCGCGACCACGAAGGCCTCGACCATCGAGACTTCGGCCGAGAGCTGGCCGAGCATTTCCTTGACCTGTGGGAAGCCGACAACACCATTCGTCTCGGCAGTCCGGCGCGCGATGCCCGTCAGGAAGCGCAGCTTCACCGAGAGCCGGATCATGGCCTGGTAGTTCTGGTACACATGCGCCGGGGTGGCGTGGAACTGCTTCTGGCACATCGCGATGTCCTGATCGATGAACACCCGATCCCACGGCACCTTCACGTCATCGAAATACAGCACGGCGTCGTTTTCATCGAACCGGCTCGACAGCGGGTTGTCGAACACCGACGGCGACGCGGCCTCGTAGGACTTGCGCGACAAGACCTTCAGGCCCTTGGTGTTCATCGGAATCGCGAAGGACACCGCATATTTCTCATCGCCGGGCTGCAGCGGCTGAATGCAAGTGACGAACACTTCATTGGCCATGATGCCACCGGTCGCCAGCATCTTGGCGCCCCGGATGGTCAGCCCCTCGGCATCGCGCGACACCACGCCTGCCGACAGGAATGGATCGGCCTGCTCGGCCGCGCTCTTGGAGCGATCAGCCTGTGGATTGATGATGACGTAAGTGAGGTAGAGGTCGTTGTCGCGGGCGTAGCGATAGTAGTCTGCCAGTGCCTTGGCACGATCCTTGTCGTAGGCCTCGAACACCTCAACGCCCATATACATACCAGCGACGCAGGACGCGACGTGATCCGGCGCGCGGCCCATGAAGCCGGCATGCAGATCGGTCCAGGCTTCCAGGCCACGGCGGCGCTTGACCAGCGCGTCATAGTTGCCGGGCAATTCCCAGATCCGGTTGGCGCGGGTGCCCGTCTCGGTCTCGAAGGTCATCAGATCGCGATTTTCCGGCGCACTCTGGAAATCGAACATCCGCCCGATCGAAGCCACCGCCCCCCGGAACGCCGGATGGGTGGTCACGTCATCCACCAGTGCGCCATCGAGATAGATTTCACGGCCGTCGCGCAGGCTCGCGATGTGCTGTTCGCCGGTCTTGATCATGGTTTGCCTCGGTCACTTTCAGTCATGAGTAGCATTTCAGGTGCGTTATTTCAGTAGTGCATCGGCAGCGGCCATTCCGGGCTGCGCTCGCTACTCGCGAGGCTGCGATAGGCTCCGCGAAAGAAAATCAGCGGTTCGTTGGCCGGATAGGCGGTGAACTTCACCACCCGGCCAACGAAGATCACATGGTCCCCGCCATCATATTGCGCGTACGGCGCGCATTCGAAGTGCGCGAGCGCGCCGGCGATCAGGGGCGCCGCCTCATGGCCTAGCGTGTGCTCGACCGCCGCCCACTTGTCGCCGAGCGCCCTGGCGAACTTGTTCGACAGATGCTCCTGGTCGCGACCGAGGATGTTCACGGCATAACCCTTGGCGTCGGTCATCGCCTTGAGGCTGAAGGCCTTGCGGTCGATCGAGAACAGGATCAGCGGTGGGTCCACCGAGACCGAGTTGAACGAACTCATGGTCAAGCCGATCGCCTGGCCATCGGCCGCTTCCGCCGTGATCACGGCGACGCCGGTGGCAAACTGTCCGAGCGCCTGTCGGAAGGCGCGGGGATCCACGTCCGCAGTGGCGCCCATGGTCATCTCCTGATCGCGAAACCTGAACGACGCGCATTAGCTTTATAACAAAGCTATATTATCGAACGAAAGAGCGCGCTGTCAAGCATGGCTGACCTGCTATCAAACCGCACTGGTTCCAACTTGTTTGTGCGTAACGCCGCCGCTATACGACTCATAGGTGTGCGGGGACCTGATGGCGACTAGAAGCAAATCACGTAAAATGAAGGTAGAACCGACGATTTCGCGGCCACAATTGATGGTCGACGGATCGGATCGGGCTTTCCGCCAATTTGTGCATGACACATTGGCGTTTTCGGCGCGGCTTCAGGCTGTGCGCGGGCAACTCGGCGCAGTGATAGGCCTGTCCGGCACGCAATACACCGTGCTGATCGCCATTGCTCATTTGAGCGGCACAGATGAGAAGATCGGCGTCAATCAGGTCGCCGAGCATCTGCACTTCAGCGGCGCGTTCATTACGATCGAAATCAACAAGCTGGTATCAAACGGCCTTGTTGAAAAAGAGACCGATGAGGAAGACCGTCGCCGCGTCATCCTGACCATCACGCCGAAAGCGCGCGCGCTGCTCAATGAACTGGCACCCGTTCAGCGTCCGGTGAACGATATGCTGTTTCGCAGCATGTCGGCTGCGGATTTCGAGCGAACGCGCAAGCTGATGTCGGAGATGGTGGAAGCCGCCGACGAGGCGATCCGCCTGCTGGACTACAACGCACCGGCATCGGTCTCCCGGCAGACCAAATAACCTGCTGTTTGGCGGTTTTCTCGTCGGCTAATCTCCGGCACGCAGCCGATAGCCGATACCCGTTTCCGTCAGGACGAATTGCGGGCGTTCCGGATCAAGCTCGATCTTTTGCCTGAGCTGGCGGACATAGACGCGTAGATATTGCGCGTCGGTGAGCTCGTCCCACAACTCCTTCAGCAGAAACCGGTGAGTCAGCACCTTGCCGGCATGCTGGACCAGGACCCGCAGCAACTCATATTCCTTTGGTGACAGTTTCACCTCACGGTCACCCACCTTGACGATGCGGCGCACCAGATCGACCGACAATTCCCCGGAGCGGAATACCGGCCGCTCGCCGTGAACCTGTAGCTGATGCCGGAGCGCAGCCCGCATGCGCGCCAGCAACTCATCCATGCCGAACGGCTTAGTGAGATAGTCGTCGGCACCGAGATCGAGCGCCTGCACCTTGCCGGCTTCATCGCCGCGGCTAGACAGCACCACGATCGGCACACTGTCGTCGCGGGCGCGAATCATCTGCAGCAGATCGTGGCCCTGGATGTCCGGCAGACCCAGATCGAGAATGATCAAAGCGGGCTTCTCCGCCAGTTTCTCCAGCGCGATCTTGCCGTTGCTGGCCTCAAGGATGTCATAGCCCTGGGTGCTGAGGCCCATGCGCAGCAATTTGCGGATCGGCGGCTCATCATCGATGACCAGGACCTTGATGGCGGCGGTATTCATGCAGCGGTGTCCAGAGCTTCGGAGGCCGGCGGGATGGGAAGGCGGATGGTCAGCACGGCGCCTGATCGATCGGCGCTATTGGTGGCCGAGATAGTGCCATGCATTGCCTCAACGAAGCCCCGGGAGATCGCAAGGCCGAGGCCGGTACCCGCCCTGACGTGATCGCCCTTGTTGGCGCGGTAGAATTTATCGAACACCTGCTCGAGATCCGTGGGTGGGATGCCCGCCCCCTCGTCCGTCACCTGCAGCGAGACTGAGTCCGCATCGCGCATGGCCCTGATCGTGATGGTGGTGTCATCCGGAGCATATTTCGCGGCATTGTCGAGCAGATTGAATAGCACCTGCTCGAACAGCACTGCATCAAGCTCCAGCATCGGCAGGTTTGGCGCCAGATCGAGCGCGACGCGATGCCTGCTGAGGATCTTGCCGGCCCGGCGCAGCGCGCTGCCGACGATCTCCGCAAGATCGTGCAGCGTTGTGTTGGGAACAACTGCACCGGATTCCAGCTTGGTCATATCCAGCAGATTGGCGATGAAGCGGTTGAGCCGTTCGGATTCGTCGATCACGGTACCGAGCAGATCGGCTTTTTCAGCTTCGGTGAGCTTCGGCGACAGATCACGCAGTGTGGAGGCCGCGCCGAGCACGGAGGCCAGTGGCGTCTTCAGGTCATGCGAGATCGAGGTCAGCAGCGCCTGACGCAGCCGGTCGGATTCGACGTTGCGCTGGGCGCGGTCCATGTCTTCGACGAGTTGCACGCGCTCGATGGCGAGTGCGCTCTGATCCACAAGCGCATCCAGCAACCGGCGCTGGTCCGGCGTCAGCAGCGGTCCCGTGCGATCGTCATCGATCCCGATCACGCCGATCGGCCCGCGGCCGGTACGCATCGGAAGAAACAGCCGCTTCGCGCCGGGTAACGTCTCGGACCCACGACCGGCCGGGCGATCATTGCTCCAGGCCCAGTTGGCTGCGGCCAGATCGGCCTTGTCCAGTTCGTCCTCGGGAGGATACCCGGCCTTGACGGTGATCACGCCCTGCTCCGGCAGGAGCAGCACAACCCGCACCTTCAGCATCAATGCGATCTGATAGGCGCTCGCCCACAGCACATCGTCGAGCGCCGCCGTGCCCGCCAGCTTTCTGCTGAAAGCATAAAGCGACTCGGTTGTCCGCACGCGGCCGAAGGCCGAGACGGCCTGGGTGCGTACCCTCGCCGCGACATTGGAGACCAGAATGGCGATCAGCATGAAGAAGAAGAACGCCGCGACATTGGTCGGATCGGTGATGGTGAGCGTATAGACCGGCGGCAGGAAGAAGAAATTATAGCACAGCGATGCCGCGACGCTCGCCAGCAGCGAAGGCCAGAGACCAAAGCGCACGGCGACGCCGACCACGGCGGTGAGAAACATCAGATCGACATTCTCGATCCCGAAGATCGGACGCAGTAGCGTTGCGGCCCCAAGAGCCACCGCCACGACCGCCAGCGCCGCAATATATGGCTTTGCATCGAACGGCTCGACGCGATCGGTCATCTGCGCACGTTTCGCGGCGGGTTCGGCCGGCAGTGCATCACCCGCGATCACATGCACGCTGATATTGCCGGCGCGCCGGACGAGATCATGAACCACCGAACCGCGCACCAGTTCGAACCACCATGATCTCGACGCCTTGCCGATCACGATCTGGGTGACGTTATTGGCATGGGCATAGCCGAGCAGATCGTCGGCGATCCGCCGTCCAGCCCCAGGAATCGTCAGGGCTTCTGCGCCAAGTGCTTCGCCGAGCCGCAGCGTATCGGCCAGTCGGTCACGCTGTTCCTCGGTGAGCTGAAGGCTGCGCCGCGTTTCGATACTGACCGCTGTCCACGGCGCGTGAAGCCGATCCGCGAGACGCTTGGTGTAGCGGACCAGCCCGGCAGAGCGCGGGTCCTCACTGATACAGACCAAAATACGCTCGCCGACAGCCCATGGACCGGCGATGGCATTGGCCTGCATGTGAGTGAGCAATTGCTCATCGACGCGATCCGCCGTGCGGCGCAGTGCTAGCTCGCGCAGCGCCGTGAGATTGCCGGGCGAGAAATAATGCTCCAGCGCGCGCTCGGCCTGTTTGGGAACGTAGACCTTGCCTTCCCTCAGGCGCTGGATCAGATCGTCCGGCGTCAGGTCGATCAACTCGATGGCGTCAGCCCGATCGAACACCGAATCCGGCACGGTCTCGCGCACCCGCACATGAGTGATCTGGGCGACCACATCGTTCAGGCTTTCGATGTGCTGGATATTGACTGCGGTGTAGACGTCGATCCCGGCGGCCAATAATTCCGCGACGTCGAGATAGCGCTTCGGGTGCCGGCTGCCCGGCGCGTTGGTATGAGCAAGTTCATCGACAAGCGCTATCCGCGGGCGCCGTGCGATCAACGCATCGAGGTCCATTTCCTCGAGAACCTGGCCCTTGTGATCGATACGGCGCCGGGGAATGACTTCGAGGCCCGTGAGCAGCGCCTCGGTCTCGGCGCGGCCATGAGTCTCGACCACGCCAACCACCACATCGACACCCGCCTTGCGCCTGGCATGGGCGCTTTGCAGCATCTCGTAGGTCTTGCCGACGCCAGGGGCGGCGCCGACAAAAATCTTCAGCCGCCCGGCCGCACCTTCCTCGCGCCTTGCTGTTTCCAGCAAGGCCTCAGGCGAAGGTCGTTGGTCGGGATCGCGGCGCTGATTTGCCATAAGGCAATATAGTCTCCGCTACGGCTGCGGCCTAGACGGCCTATTTGGGTGCGGCGGCATCCAGCGCGAGATTCAGCGCGAGAACGTTAACGCGCGGTTCGCCCAGCAGACCGCCGAGGCGGCCCTCGGTCTTCTCGGTCACCAACTGACGGACGCGATCCTCAGGCAGCTTGCGCGCCTTGGCGACGCGGGGGACCTGAAACAACGCGCCCTCCGGCGAGATGTTCGGGTCGAGTCCGCTGCCGGACGCGGTGACGAGATCGATCGGCACCGGCATCGACGGATTCTCCGCTTTCAATTTCTCAACATCCTCCTTCACGCGATCGATCAGCGCCTTACTGGTCGGACCAAGGTTGGAGCCCATCGAGTTGATGGCGTTGTAAGGCTGCGGCACCGTCTTGGTGGAATCCTGCGGGTCGGGACCCAGGGTCGCCGACGGACGGCCGTGGAAGTATTCCTCACCCTTGAATTCCTGACCGATCAGGGACGAGCCGATAACCTTGCCATCGCGTTCTATGAGACTGCCCTGCGCCTGGGTTGGCATGATCGCCCCCGCAATGCCCGTCATCGCGAGCGGATAGCCAAGGCCGGTGATGGCAGTGAGGCCGAGCAGCAGAACGATGGCTGGACGAATTTCTCTCAACATAACGTAACTCCTCAAACCAGGTGCAGAGCGGTGACAACGAGGTCGATTGCCTTGATACCGATGAACGGAACGATGATGCCGCCGAGGCCGTAGATCAGCAGGTTGCGGCCGAGCAGTGCGCCGGCGCCGATCGGGCGATAGGCGACGCCCTTTAGGGCGAGCGGGATCAGCGCGATGATGATGATCGCGTTGAAGATGATGGCCGACAGGATGGCGCTTTGCGGGCTCGCCAGCTTCATGACATTGAGCGCCTCAAGCTGCGGATAGAAGGCGAGAAAGATCGCCGGGATGATAGCGAAGTACTTCGCCACGTCATTGGCGATCGAGAACGTCGTCAACGCACCCCGTGTCATCAACAACTGCTTGCCGATTTCGACGACCTCGATGAGCTTGGTCGGATTGGAGTCAAGATCGACCATGTTGCCGGCTTCGCGCGCCGCCTGGGTGCCGGTGTTCATCGCGACTCCCACATCTGCCTGCGCCAGTGCCGGCGCGTCGTTGGTGCCGTCGCCGCACATGGCCACCAGCTTGCCCTTGGCCTGCTCGTCACGAATGAGCTGCAGCTTGTCCTCGGGGGTCGCCTGCGCCAGAAAGTCGTCGACGCCAGCTTCAGCTGCGATGGCTGCAGCGGTCATCGGATTGTCGCCGGTGATCATGATGGTACGGATGCCCATGCGGCGCAGTTCGGCGAAACGCTCACGGATGCCGCCCTTGACGATGTCCTTCAGATGGATGACGCCGAGCAGCTTGCCATCGCGCGCAACCGCCAACGGGGTGCCCCCGCCCTTTGCAATCTCGTCGGAGATTGCCTGGATTTCACGTGCCGTGTCCGACATCGCGGCCGGCTGCATCGCACGCACGGTGTTGCCGGACGCAACGGCGAACGACGCGCCACCGTTGACGTAAGCGAGTATCGAATCCACCGCGCCCTTGCGGACCGACGAGCCACCAGCATCGACACCGCTCATCCGGGTCTGTGCGGTGAACGGCACGAAAGTCGCCGACAGTTCGGCCATATCGCGGCCACGGATGCCGTATTTCTCTTTCGCGAGCACGACGATGGAGCGGCCTTCCGGGGTTTCGTCCGCGAGCGATGCAAGCTGCGCCGCATCGGCCAGTTCCTGTTCGGTCACGCCGCGCACCGGACGGAAGGCTGTCGCCTGACGGTTGCCGAGCGTGATGGTGCCGGTCTTGTCCAACAACAGCGTATCGACGTCGCCGGCAGCTTCCACCGCACGACCGGACATCGCCAGCACGTTGAAGCGCACCAGGCGATCCATACCGGCAATGCCGATCGCCGAAAGTAGCGCGCCGATCGTGGTCGGGATCAGCGTCACGAACAGCGCCACCAGCACCACCACCGAGATCGAACCGCCGGCATAGGCCGCATAGCTGGGGATCGTCACCGTCGCGAAAACGAAGATGATAGTGAGGCCGACCAGCAGGATGTTCAGCGCGATCTCGTTCGGCGTTTTCTGCCGCTCGGCGCCTTCGACCAGCTTGATCATGCGGTCGATAAAGGTCGAGCCTTGCGCCGCCGTGATGCGGACGCGAATCCAGTCGGACAACACCTGCGTGCCTCCGGTCACCGCCGAGCGATCCCCGCCGGACTCACGAATGACAGGTGCGGACTCGCCGGTGATCGCCGCCTCATTAACTGAAGCTACGCCTTCGATCACTTCACCGTCTGACGGGATATTGTCGCCGGCTTCCACCAGCACGACATCTCCGACCTTCAGGCTGGTGCCCGAGACCATGCGGTAGCTCTTGTCGCCGCTGTCGCTGCCGGTGAGCAGCTTGGCCTGGCTTTCGGTGCGGGTCTTCTTCAGTGATTCCGCCTGCGCCTTGCCGCGCCCTTCGGCGACGGCTTCGGCAAAGTTGGCGAACAGCACCGTGAACCAGAGCCAGAGGATGATCTGGAACGCAAATCCCAGATCGCTTCCGCCGGTGATGACGTTCTTGATGAAGATCACCGTGGTGAGTGCGGCGACGACCTCGACCACGAACATCACAGGGTTCTTGATCATCAGTCGCGGATCGAGTTTGGTAAAAGCCGAACCGATGGCTGGGATGACAATTTTCGAATCGAGCATGGCCGAGACCGGCACTCGCTTCTGCAGTTTCAACGTTTCCATGGACATAACTCCAAATCCGATCAGAACAGGGTATTGGCGGTCATCGCGAGGTGCTCGACGATCGGCCCCAGCGCGAGTGCCGGGAAGAAGGTGAGACCGCCGATGATCAGGATCACGCCGATGACGAGGCCGACGAACAATCCGCCGGTGGTCGGCAAGGTGCCGGCCGAAGCCGGGATCGACTTCTTCGCGGCCAGTGATCCGGCCAGCGCCATGGCTGGCACGATCATGAAGAAGCGGCCGACGAACATCGAACTCGCCAGTGTAAGGTTGTAAAAGAAGGTGTTGCCGGTGAGCCCGCCGAAAGCCGAGCCGTTATTGCCGGTTGCCGAGGTGAAAGCGTAGAGCACCTCGGTGAAGCCATGCGGCCCGGCATTGGCCATGGAGGCCACGGCCGAGGGCAGCACCACCGCCACCGCGGTCCAACCGAGATACATCAGCGGCAACACAAGAATGGCAAGCATCGCCATCTTTACTTCGCGCGCCTCGATCTTCTTGCCGACATATTCCGGTGTGCGACCGACCATCAGACCAGCGACGAAGATCGCCAGTACGACGAACAGCAGCATGCCATAGAGACCGGCACCGACGCCGCCAACGATGATCTCGCCGAGCTGCATGTTGATCAGCGGGATCATGCCGCCGATCGCGGTGAAGCTGTCATGCATCGCGTTGACCGCGCCGCAGGAAGCCGCCGTGGTGATAACCGCGAACAGGCTGGAGGCGACGATACCGAAGCGCAGCTCCTTACCTTCCATATTGCCACCGGTCAGGCCAAGCGCGTTGAGGCCTGTGGTGCCGGATGCTTCGGCGCCATAGGTGATCGCGACGCCGGTAATGAATAGCACGCCCATTACGGCCAGGATCGCCCAACCCTGTCTGGGGTTGCCGACCATGCGGCCGAACACATTGGTCATCGCTGCACCCAGCGCGAAGATCGAGATCATCTGGATAAAGTTCGACAGTGCAGTCGGGTTCTCAAAGGGATGCGCCGCATTGGCGTTGAAGAAGCCGCCGCCATTGGTGCCGAGCATCTTGATGGCAACTTGCGATGCCACCGGGCCGACGGCGATGGTCTGCTTCGCACCTTCCAGCGTCGTGGCATCGACATAGGCGCCGAGCGTCTGAGGCATACCCTGCGAAACGAGGAACAGCGCATACACGATGCAGATCGGCAGCAGCACATAGAGCGTGCAACGGGTGATATCGACCCAGAAATTACCGATGGTGCGCATCGACGACCGCGCAAAGCCACGGATTAGCGCCACGGCCAGCGCGATGCCGGCGGCAGCCGACAGGAAGTTGTGTACCGTCAGACCCAGCATCTGGGTCAGATACGACATGGTGCTTTCGCCGCCGTAGTTCTGCCAGTTGGTGTTGGTGATGAAAGAGACCGCGGTGTTGAAGGAGAGATCTTCGGCGACCGCGGATTGCCCCGCAGGATTGAACGGCAGCACGGCCTGCAGCCGCATGATCGCGTACAGGCTGAGGAAGCCGACCACATGAAACAGCAGCATGGCAACCGTATAGGTCAGCCAGTGCTGCTCGCGTTTCTCGTCAACGCCACCGACCCAGTACAGCCCGGCTTCGACCGGCCGCAGAATCGGAGAGAGGAACGTACGCTCGCCGTTGAAGACTGATGTCATGTAGCCGCCGAGCGGCTTCACCAGCGCGAGAACCACCGCGCAGTACAAAGCGATTTGAATCCAGCCAATTGTTGTCATGTCAGTGGACCTTTTGGAGTGCGCGCTCAGAACCGCTCGGGCCGCAGCAGCGCGTAAGTAAGATAGATCAGCAATGCCGCGGACACGAAGCCGGCGAGCGTGTAATCGAAAATCATGATGCGCTCCTCACAGCCGCTCGCAGGCATAGGCGTAGCCCAGGGTGAGAATGAAAAAGCCTAGCCCGAGGGCCAGCATGACGACGTCCAGCATGGAATGCTCCTGATGCAGTGACTGCAGCGGCGCAGAGCAAATGGCTCTCGCGCCCGATGCACAATCAGGTGCCATTCAGGACGTAGGTTTTCGAGATGGGGCCAGCAGCGAACTTATAGGAATCTCATAAGGTGCGGCGGAGCGCATTCGCGTGCGCCGCTAGTCCTCGGGCGCTTATGCAGCCTTTATACCTTCGTGCCCGAAGCTGCCTCGTATTCAAATGACGGACTACGGATATTGCATGATGCGGTCTTCCGAAGATCGCGCTGTTCATGGAGACCCGTCATGTCGTTCATCTCGATTCAGCGAACGCCCCTTTCCGATGCGTCATCCGAAACGGCTCCGCTTGACGCTACGAGTTTCACCGCGATCTGCCTCGCCACCTGCAAGCACCTGCCGGCAATGCGCCGCACAGCGGAGGCCCAGCGCCTCGATCGCATGGTCGCTGCTGGCGCCTGGACCGACGCCGTCCTTGCCCTGATCGCCATCGAGCTGCCGCGGTGGCAGCTGCGCCGCCTCGCTTACGATGAAGGCGAGTGGCATTGCATGCTGTCCGATCATCGCGAAATGCCTGACTGGCTCGATGATGCCGTTGAGGCGCATCATCCGGACATGGCGCGGGCACTTCTGGACGCATTTCGCGCTGTTGTTGACCGTGGAGACACGCCGCATCTGACGCAGGTGCCTATGTACTCAATCCCACCTGTCAATTCCGAGCCGATGCTGTGTGAGAATTACTGTTGAGCGAAGAGGGTCGGTGCGAAATGCTGTAACTCGACCGCCGCAAACAGCCTTCCAAGAGTGAGACTTTCGGCTATGCTCGGCACAAATTCGTGCCATGACAAGCCAGAGCAAAACGTGACAGCAGACAAACCGGCTTTCGTCGCGGTCGATTGGGGTACCAGCAGCTTCCGCGGCTGGTTGATGGCCGCCGACGGCAGCGCGCTTGCGGAGACCCGCGGGCCTGAAGGCATGTTGCATTGCGCGGCTGCCGGCTTCGCTCCGGTGCTCGCTGACCATCTTGCCAAACTTGGTGGAATGCAGAACCTGCCCGTGTTGATCTGTGGCATGGCCGGCGCACGGCAGGGCTGGATCGAGGCGCCCTATCTGCACACACCGACACGGCTCGACGCCTTGCACGACGGTGCGAAGCGTGTCGATACACAAGGCGACGTGCGTATCCTGCCAGGCATCGCCCAAGCCGACGCCGCGGCGCCCGACGTCATGCGCGGCGAGGAGACGCAACTGCTCGGCGTGACTGAACCCGGCTTCACCGGTCTGGTCTGCATTCCCGGCACCCACAGCAAATGGGTCTGGATCGACGCCGGCAGCGTGGTGTCATTCACGACCTATATGACCGGCGAGCTCTTTTCGGTCATTACTCAGCACAGCATCCTGAAACACGCTGTGGATCACGACGCGCCGTCGCCCGCCGCGAATGACACGTTCCGCGATGGCCTGCAACGCGCACTGGATGCGCCGGCTGGCTTGACTGCTTCGCTCTTCAGTTTGCGCGCGGCGCAACTGCTCGGCTTCCAGCAACAGGCGGATGGCGCTGCACACCTGTCTGGCCTCCTGATCGGCACGGAAATCGCCGATGCCGGATCGCGCTATGGCACGCGGCATCCGGTGCGCCTGATCGGCGCCGGCGCGCTCAAGGATCTCTATGCTGCAGCGCTTGCCGTTGCCGGCTTCGAGGTCGCCATCGTCGATGCCGAACGCGCGTCGCAACACGGCCTGACCAAAGCCGCAATCCATCTGTGGGGAGCTCAGTTCGCATGAACCAGCCGATCCGTTGGCCCACCGTGAAGCGTCCGCTCGTCGCAATCCTGCGCGGCGTGCAGCCCGATGAGGTGGAGGGCATCGTCGAGAGGTTGATCGACACCGGCTTCGAGATGATTGAAGTGCCGCTGAATTCGCCCGACCCGTTCGATTCCATCGCGCGGATTTGCAAACGCTTTGGCAGCGACACCCTGATCGGCGCCGGCACCGTGCTCACCACAGACGACTGCACCCGCGTCGCCGATGTCGGCGGGCGTTTGATGGTGAGCCCGAATGTCGATGTCGATGTGCTGGCTATGGCGGCGAGCCGCGGCATGGTCACGATGCCCGGCGTGTTCTCGCCGACCGAAGCTTTCCTCGCACTGCGCGCGGGCGCTTCCGCACTGAAATTCTTTCCGGCGTCGACCCTCGGCCCGTCCGGCATCGCCGCCATTCGCGCGGTTCTGCCCAGGGATGCCGTGATCGGCGCTGTTGGTGGTGTTTCCGACCGGAACTTCGCGGACTATATCGCCGCCGGCATACAGGTCTTCGGCCTTGGCAGCAGCCTGTATCGACCGGGAATGAGCGCTATCGAGGTGAAGGCGACCGCGCAGGCATCTGTCGTGGCTTATGATCAGGCGATGGCCCGCTAGAAGCAGAGTGCAATGTCTGTTTGCGTTTATCGCGCGCTTCGAGGGGGACGGCAGGGCAAGAACATCTCCGCGCCCGCACGCATCGACCGCGCGGCCCCAAAACTGTCAAATTCACTGAATTTCTCTGAATATCAGAGACTTAGGAGCACCGTGGTGCCCAGGAAAGGATTGCGCTTGCTAGTGACCAACCTATTGCAAATATTGCAGAATTACAAGGTGCGACGTGTCAATGTTGCACACCAGTGTTACACGATCTGACGACCCGCCGCGCATGTTGCGCCGTGCCGAAACTGCGGATGTACTTCGAGTCTATTTGTCGAACACGAACCATCTGCCTATGCGGCACATATCCCATCCAGTGCCATCAGATGGTTGGCACTGTCTGCCCTCAGCTTCGAGACAGCTCCTCCGACGATCGAAGATTTCCCGCGTTAAATGTCAATAAGCAATCTGAACCACGTTGACTACTAAAGGCGTTGTCGCCTAATTTCTCCCGGCTTACGTGTAAAGCACTTCCCACTTTAGTGCTTGGTCGGGCGTTTCGCCGGACCTCATTCGATTGTCTACTTTTGGTGCCCCAACCGATAGTGCCATGCTATCGCCCATGGGGACGCTCCG
Source organism: Tardiphaga sp. P9-11 (assembly GCF_008329525.1). GTDB lineage: Bacteria > Pseudomonadota > Alphaproteobacteria > Rhizobiales > Xanthobacteraceae > Tardiphaga. The sequence continues at coordinate 373,247 of NZ_NPKQ01000001.1, forward strand.
CTCGATAGCCTGTCACTATCGCTTGGGGCTTCTAGGGTAAGCCTTCATTGTTCCTCCCATTTGCACAGGATTTGGACGCCGCAAAGATCCATGTGCAGGCGCCGTCGAACATTGTGTTTTTGTGCGGTGGTCAACGGTCTGATTTATCGGCGCCAATACCGTTATCTCTTCGGGATGCGTTCCTGAAAATCCTCGATTTCCCGATCTTTCGTGAACGAGAGCTTGTTCAAGCTGAAGACATCACCGGCAAGTATGATTTCTTCAGCACGTACGAGGACATTCTAGAGTTTGAGACCGATCTTGCCCAGATAGTAGAGCTGATCATCTTATTTTGTGAGAGCGAGGGCAGCCTTGCCGAACTCGGTGCATTTGCCGTCATCTCTGAAATAGCAACCCGGCTGTTTGTTGTTGTTCGTGAGAAGCATTGGAATGAGCCATCGTTCATCAAGCTTGGCCCATTACGTCGCTTGGAGAAGCTTTACGGCCGAAAGTCCATCTTTGTGATCAACGATGGCGAGGTCGGAATGCGAGGCGACTCGTCAGCGTTCGTTAACAAGGACACGCTAAAGGCGCTCCTCAACTCGCCGATCTCGATTCGCTTGGACAAGCCGCGCGAGCCATCGACATTCGACGCCAATCGATCCGGTCACGTCATCAAGCTAGTCGTCGGCCTCATTCAAGAGTATGGCGCACTGGAGGTTGACGAAATTGAAGAGCTGCTCGGTCTATTGAACGTCCGCAAGCGTGAGGCTGAGATCAATCGATACCTACTTTGTGCGAAGGCCGTCGGCTGGCTCAGGCAGGTGTCAAAAGGTTCAAGCGACTACTACGTGGCGGTACTCGATGCGTCAGGGATAGCTCTGATGCGCGCCCTAACCCTTGCCGGCGGGTCAATCGGGCTCAACCGAAAGGAAGTGCATAAGCCGGGCCGACGCGATTATCTTCACTACCGTACTACGATGAACGGGAGAAACCCCAAGGTCCCGGTGTCCCGTATCATCGCCGATACGCAACCGGGATATCAAACACCGAGCGCTGACAACCACCTATCGTACCGCAGAGAAGACCTACCCGCCCACAAAGAGCATGTCTCAAGCCAGCAGTTGACCGCCGAGGGCATGCCCACCAAGTCACCTCGTCTGGGCAGAGGGTTCGCGATAGCAATGGCACTTCATACGTTCGACAAGAACAGGCACCAACTCGACTTCGATATCAGTCGAGCCGAGTATGCCCGCCTCCTGCGCAACATACTAAAGCTCTTAGATAAGACCCCCCTCAAGGTTGCGCGGCCATAGTGCCTTAGGGCAGCTGAATGCCATCCTGCGAATACGAGTACCGAGGCGGATAGAGCTGGTAGCAACGGGAGGGATCACCTGTGTGTCTCCCGTTGTTACAGGTGTAGACGGTCTGTGAAAGCCTATCCAGCACTAGGCCCGAGCCACTGATGTCATAACGCTGCATCCAGACAAGCGTTGTGAGGCCTGCCGCGTTAAGCCCGAAAAGTAGAACGATGAGCCATTCTCGAATGCAGAGCCGGGAACGATACTTCCTAACGGCTCGACCAAGCTCTCGCGCAAAAACCTCGACGGTCATTTGACGACCCCATCTGCAGCTTTCCGTTCAAGATCGTAGCGAGGAAACTTGGCGATAGCCGCCGCTCGGGCCTTAACGGTCACATCACCATATCTGTCGCCAACTGTCGCGGCAGCATGCCCCTGCAGCGCATCGAGTACCGTGTCCGCAACTCCGCATTCCCGGCCGACTGTCTTAAATCGATGCCGCCATCCGTGATTGGGATCGACATTAGGGTCAGCCACTACCTCCCGAACGAAAGCCCCCAACTTATTTCTCGCCGTCTTGATCGGGGCCATAAGGTCACCGTCGCGAGGCCGAGGGGTGATAAACAGATGGCCTACGTCGGATTGCTGTACGAAATCGACGAACCCAAGCTCAACGAGCTGCGGGTGCAGCACAACTTCTCTGGCCTCGTTTGATTTTACGGTGCCGGCTTCCGGCGTGATCAACGCAACCCAATGCCCGCCTTCAAGGCGAACATCCTGCTTCCGTAATTGCAACATCTCGCCGACACGACTGCCAGTGAACGCACAAAGCCACGGCACCCACTGCTTGACTGCGGCTAGCTTCGGAGCGTCACCACGGGGCTTGTAAGCCATTGCATGCCGAAGAACGTCCAATGCTTCTTGATCGGTAAACCCCTTGGAGCGAAGCTTCAATCGTCTGCCCAGCTTGATCGTCGCCCCTTGAGCAGGATTGTCCGGGAGTCGGTTGTTCGACACCGCCCAGCCCAAGAGCGTTTTCAATCCAGCGAGATCGCTGTCTTTGACCGTCTTCGCGCTCACTCCGGACGCGAGCCGATCATTCTTGAAAGCCAATACATCGTCTTTCGACACGCGGCTGGCATCATCATGGCCCAAAAAGGCGACGAACTTTGCCATCGTATTCCGATAGCTCTCGTGGGTGCTCGGCTTGAGACCCGATGACTGGGCCTCTTTCCACCAATCGGCAACTAACTGAGTTAGCCCTGTGCGCTTCCCTTGTGAAACGGCGCTGCCGCGATCCAAAGCTTTCGGTTCGGCTCCGCCGGGTATCCAAGCCGGATATCTGTCGGCCTTTGGGTCCGCCCGATAGTCCCCCTGCGAATAGCGCTCACGAATCTCAAAGGCATCACGAAGCGCCTTCCAGAAGGCCTCAAGCAACATCAGTCGCGACTGTTCATCAACCTCTCCGACGCCCTCCTTCAGCAACACGCGCTTAATTAGAGGCCCGAGAGGCGCTTCAAGGTCCTCGCTTCGGCCGGTCGAACCGACCTTTGCCCAATAGGCATTCACGGCCGCCCACTCGGCATTGCGGTCCTCGTCGGTCTCGTTTTGAACGCGCCTCCAGCCGCCCTCCGGGGCCTGCTCAATGGCCAAGCTCCGGGCCGCCCCATCGTCCGCCCAAGCGCGGAAAAGCTCTCCAGCGAGCGCTGTGGCCTGCCTGTGAGTCAATGAGACGGGACGGTCTTTACGGACGGCTGCCCAAACGCTGGCGAGGTAGGTTGCCACCCCGGCCTGACGCCGTTTGACCTCGTTAGGGTCGTCCGTTTGCAGCGATAACCGAACGGTCTCGGTATCGGCGGAAAGCGTACGGGAGACCGTCGAATTGCCGAGCGGAATGTCGAGCCTCAGGCCCGCTATCCTCGACCGAATATCGGTGGGAATTCGCTGATGGAATTGACGATTGCGAGAGCCCTTGCGGAGCACCGGACGGACCATTCGATAGAGCATTGACGCACACCCATGTAGCACAGTGGGGCAAGCGCAATGCTTTGAAAGGACCTAACTAATTCGAATATTGGGGATTTCGAATAGTGTGGTGCCCAGGAAAGGACTCGAACCTTCACGGCCGTTAAGCCACTGGCACCTGAAGCCAGCGCGTCTACCAATTCCGCCACCTGGGCACGTGCGGGGCACGTGGCGCGGTTAGTAGGGGGCCGTTACGCGCTTGTCAAATTGCTTCGTTGAATTCCAAATCCGCTGTACAGGCCCCGCGCGTTGGCGTATCGCGAATTGGTCTAAATTCCCCCGTTTTGCCCTTGCATGACTGACTCAAGGAACTGATCCATGGCTGCCCCCATCGACACCCTCGTTACGGTTTTCGGCGGATCCGGCTTCGTGGGACGCCATGTGGTCCGCGCGCTGGCCAAGCGCGAATATCGGATCAGGGTCGCCGTGCGTCGTCCGGAGCTGGCCGGCCATCTGCAGCCCCTTGGCCGCGTCGGGCAGATCAATATCGTTCAGGCCAATCTGCGCCACCCGGCCTCGGTCAAGGCCGCAATGCGCGACGCCAGCATCGTCGTCAATCTGGTCGGCATCCTGACCGAAAGCGGCGCTCAGACCTTTGATGCCGTGCAGGCACAGGGCGCCGGCGCAGTGGCGCAGGCTGCGGGCGAGATCGGCGCGCGGATGGTGCAGTTTTCGGCCATCGGCGCCGACGCCAATTCCGAATCGGCCTATGCCCGCGCCAAGGCGGCCGGTGAACAGGCCGTACTGGCGGCCGTGCCATCGGCAACCATCCTGCGCCCGTCGATCGTGTTCGGCCCCGAGGATCAGTTCACCAATCGATTTGCCAATCTCGCCCGGATGGCCCCGGTGATGCCGGTGTTCGGCGCCACGACCAAGATGCAGCCGGTCTATGTGGGCGATGTCGCCCAGGCGGCGGCCGATGCGGTCGACGGCAAGACCAAGCCAGGCGCCACCTATGAACTCGGTGGCCCCGAGGTGCTGACAATGAATGAGATCGTCGACATCATTCTCAAGACCATCGAACGCAAGCGCATGACGCTGCCGGTACCGATGGGCATCGCTAAGCTGAAGTCCTATTTCCTGCAATTTGCGCCCGGCGACTTCAAGCTGACGCCAGATCAGGTCGCCATGCTGCGCGTCGACAATGTGGTGTCGGAAGCCGCCAAGGCCGCCGGCCTGACGCTGGGCGGCCTCGGCATTCCGGCGGATTCGCTGGAAGCGATTGCGCCACAATATCTCTGGCGTTTCCGCGCCACTGGCCAGTTCGCGCATAACGGCGTGAACTGAGGTCTGAGCTCTTCACAGACCGTCCCCGCAAAGGTGGGACGATCACAGAGCTCTTAGTAGCCCAACGCCAGCGCGATCAGGCCGAGCGTGCCGACGATCACGCGCCACCATGCGAACAGCGTGAAGCCGTGGCGGGTCACATAACCCAGAAAGCTCTTCACCACGATGATCGCGGTGATGAACGACACCACGAAGCCGATGGCGATGATCATGCCGTGATCGACCGAGAGATCGGCGCGACTCTTGTAGAGATCGTAGACGAAAGCTCCAACCATAGTCGGGATCGCCAGGAAGAACGAGAACTCCGCCGCGGCGCGCTTTTCGGCGCCGAGCAACATGGCACCGACGATGGTCGCGCCGGAGCGCGACACGCCTGGAATCATGGCCACGCACTGCGCCAGACCGATCTTCAGATACATCGGCAGTGGGAACGTCGTGGCGTCGTAATGCACTGGCTCAAGATCGAGCTGATCGACCCAGAGCAGAATCGCGCCGCCGACAATCAGCGAGAAGCACACGACCCACGGGTTGAACAAATAGCTTTTCACATAGCCGCCGGCGGCGGCGCCGATGATCGCGGCGGGCAGGAATGCGACCAGCACACCGATCACGAAACGGCGCGCCGCAACGTCGCCTTTGAACAGGTTCAGCGCGATATGCCACAACTTGCCGAAATACAGTGCAAGAATTGCCAGAATGGCGCCGAGCTGGATCAGCACAGCGAAACTCTTCCAGAAATTATCTTCGCCCAGATCGAAGAAGCGTTCCGCGAGCAGCAGATGCCCCGTGGAGGAAACCGGTAGGAATTCGGTGACACCCTCGACAATGCCGAGAATCACCGCCCTTATCGCATCAGACATCATCTGCTTATCTGTCCTTCGTCAGTGTGGGCCTGAAAAAGCCGGGTTCTTCTCGCCTATTCCCACCATTGCTGCAATCGCAAATACCATCACATTCGCGGGTTGCCTCGGGGCCAAGCTTCGCTAGTTTGGCGTGCGCCGCGTGACAGTTTTACCACCGACGCAACCGAGACGTTTTCTTAACGACCGCATAACTATCAAGGCCCGCATGTATACGCTTTACCATCACTCGTTCTGTCCGCATTCCCGCTTCATTCGTCTCGTACTCGGCGAATACGGACTCGACCTCACGCTCGTGGACGAGCGGCCGTGGGATCGGCGCGAGGCATTTCTGGCGCTCAATCCCGCGGGAACTACGCCTGTGCTGCTCACCGATGGCTTCCCGCCGATTCCCGGCGCCGGGATCATCGCCGAATATATTGACGAGACACATGGACCGGAGATGGGCGATCGTCGCCTGCTGCCCGTATCAATGGCAGAACGCATCGAAGTGCGCCGACTGATGGCGTGGTTCAACGAAAAATTCTTCGAGGAAGCGTCCAATCCGCTGGTCACCGAACGGATCTACAAGCGCTTCATGAGCGAAGAGGTCGGCGGCGGCGCACCGGCGATGGATGTGATTCGGGCAGCCACCGCAAATGTGCGCTATCATCTGGCCTATATCGGCTGGCTGGCGCGGACGCGTAATTTTCTGGCTGGTGACCGACTGACTTATGCGGATCTGGTCGCGGCAGCCCATCTGTCGGCGATCGATTATCTGGGCGATGTGCCATGGAGCGAGGACGACGCGGCGAAGGCGTGGTACGCGCGGGTGAAATCCCGTCCGTCGTTCCGACCGCTGCTGAGCGAATGGCTGGCGGGCGTGCCGGCATCGCGGACCTATGTGGATCTCGATTTCTGAGCCCATCCGCTGACGACGACCGCGCCACGCTTCCCGCCGATCTCAAGGATAGGCTGACGCGCGAGGCGAAGGCGCTGGGCTTCGATTCAATCGGGATCACCGATCCTGATGCCATCGCCGGCGTGCGCGAGCGGCTGCAGGAATTTCTCAATGCCGGCGCTCATGGCGACATGGAGTGGCTTGCCGACAATCCGGACCGCCGCGCCGATCCCAAGGTGATGTGGCAGGACGTTCGGTCAGTCATCATGCTCGGCGTCAATTATGGCCCCGACGAGAATCCGCTCGAGATCCTCAAGCAGCGCTCGCATGCCGCAATTTCTGTCTATGCGCGCGGCGACGACTATCATGATCTTATCAAGAAGCGCCTGAAGCTTCTGGCGCGCTGGCTGATCGCACAGGCCGGCGGCGATGTGAAAGTGTTCGTCGATACGGCTGCCGTGATGGAGAAGCCGCTCGCTGGCGCCGCCGGTCTGGGCTGGCAGGGCAAGCATACCAACCTCGTCTCGCGCGAATTCGGGTCGTGGCTGTTTCTCGGCGCGATCTTCACCACGCTCGAACTGCCGCGCAATGCGCCCACGGCCGACCATTGTGGTTCGTGCCAGGCCTGTCTCGACAGTTGCCCGACCGCTGCCTTCCCCGCGCCCTACAAGCTCGATGCGCGGCGTTGCATTTCCTATCTCACGATCGAAAACAAAGGCCCAATACCCCACGAGTTCCGCAAACCCATGGGCAACCGCATCTATGGCTGCGACGATTGCCTCGCCGCCTGCCCGTGGAACAAGTTTGCGCAAGAAGGACGCGAGATCAAGCTCGCTGCGCGCGAAGAATTGCGCGCGCCGTTGCTGGCCGAACTTGTGCGGCTCGATGATGCTGCTTTCCGCGGGTTCTTCACAAAGTCGCCGGTGAAGCGCATCGGCAGGAACCGTTTTATCCGTAATGTACTGATCGCCATTGGCAATTCTGGTGACGCCACGCTGATGAGCGAAGCACAGCGACTGCTCGCTGACGAAAGCCCCGTGGTGCGCGGGGCTGCGATATGGGCGCTATCGCAATTGATGCCTGCGGACGAATTTGCTGCCCTAGCCACGCAACTCGTCGACACCGAACAGGACGAGAGCGTCAGCGACGAATGGCAACTCGCGCTCAGTTCGTCAGATGTCGCGCCATCTCCGGCCGTGCTTTGAGCGCTACGCCCTGCTTGCCGACGATCTTCGCGATGCGTTCAGGCGCGAAATGCAGATCGACGAAAGCCGGCGCCGTGTTGGCCACTTCGTGATAACTCACAATCTTGCCGTCACGCAGCGTCATGATGGCAACGCCCTCGAACATCGCGCGGCAGCCATTGGCTTCCGGGAGTTTCGAACGATAGCTGAACGTGTAGCGCGCATAGAGCGTGGCGCCGTCACTGACAGGCGTATGCATGTCCCAGCGAAAGTCTTCCGCGGTCCGGTAGAACCAGTCATCGACCATGTCGGCGATTTTCGCGCGGCCTTCGAACGCGCCATAGAAGACATCGTGATAAACGCCGTCTTCGGCGAACAGTGCTGCAAAGCTCTGACCGTCTCGCTGCTCAACCGCGTCACAGAATGCGCGCAAGAGTGCCGCAACGTCCATCCCGCTTCCTCCCATTGATGAGAGCCCTTTTCAGGCGAGCCTATTCAACGATACGGGTGATGCAATCAAAACTCCGCCACAGCAGACAATAGTCGCGCAATATCCTGCGGGCGCGACAACCGATGGTCACCGTCCTGGATCATGGTCAAGACCACATCCTCGCTCGGCAACCGTTCGGCCAGACGGAAAGCGTGCTGCCACGGCACGTCGGGATCCTGCCGGCCTTGAAGAATCCGCACAGGGCAACCGAGATCAATCATGCCTCCGAGCAGCAGATGATTGCGGCCCTCTTCGATCAACCGTCGCGTGATCGGATAGGGCTCGCCATATTCCGACGGGCGCAGCCATTGGCCGGAGGTCTCGATCTCCATGCGAATTTCCGGCGAGAAGCCTTTCCACATCAGCTCTTCGGTGAAATCCGGCGCCGGCGCGATCAGCACCAGACCCTTCAGCGTCGCGCGCCCAATTTTGCCGCGTCGGGTGAGCGCACGCGCCAGCAGCAACGCCATCCACCCGCCCATCGACGAACCGATCACCACTTGCGGACCCTGGCAGGCCGCATCGAACACCGCGAGGCTATCCTCCAGCCATTGACCGATGGTGCCATCGACGAAATTGCCGCCGGATTCGCCGTGGCCGGAATAATCGAAGCGCACGCAGGCTCGGCCATGGTCGGCAGCCCAGGCATCGAGCGCCACCGCCTTGCCGCCCTGCATGTCGGATTTGAAGCCACTCATCCAGAACAGACCAGGTGCATCGCCGTCGCGGACCCGGATGGCGATCTGGCGGCTGTCCTCACCAGTGCCGACAGTGACGAAAGTGGGGTCGCTCGATACCGTTGTGCTCATCAAACTATCCTTGCTCGACCCTGAAATGCTGTTTGCTGTTTGATTGAGCAGGCCGGGATCGTCAACGGCTGTTGCCAAGGGGAACGTCCACCCGGGTGCCACGTTGCGCTCCTGTCAACCACGGCTTGCAGAACGGGCCGGGGAACTTTATGTGAGCCACGTCAGCGGTGTGCGACGCTTGATGCCCTTTCGCGTGACGAAATTGCCTCGTATTCGAGTGATCTGACGCTGCGTTGCGTGAGTTTGCTTGCTCGAAACACCTTATTCCTGCACACTGCGGCCTTCCTAAACAACATTGGAGAGTTACCCATTCGCCGTCCCAACAGAGCCCCGCCCGCCGCAACAAAAGACGGGCCGCGCACCAACGATGAAATTCGCAATCTGCAGATCCAGCTGATTGATCAGACCGGCCTCAACCACGGCACCGTGGAAACCATTGCTGCGATCAAGATGGCGATGGAAGCCGGTATGGATCTGGTCGAGATTTCGCCGAATGTGAGCCCTCCCGTTTGCAAGATCATGGACTACGGGAAGTTCAAGTATTCGGCGCAGAAGAAGGCCGCCGAGGCCCGCAAGAAGCAGAAGATCGTCGAAATCAAGGAGATCAAGCTCCGCCCGATGATCGATGATCATGACTACGATGTGAAAATGCGCGCAATGCAGCGCTTCTTCGAAGAAGGCGACAAGGTCAAAATCACCTTGCGCTACCGTGGCCGCGAAATGGCGCACCAGGAAATCGGTACCAAGCTGCTCGACAAGGTCAAAGCAGACGTTGCCGAATACGCCAAGGTGGAGCAGGACGCGCGCTTCGAAGGTCGTCAGGTGGTGATGGTGCTGGCACCGCGCTGATCACAGCAGCGACCCAGCATTGAGACATTAAGGCCCGTCAGATTTCTGGCGGGCCTTTTTCTTTTGAGAAGTGCTCGTCTTTTGAGAAGTTCTCGGAGATCGGCTGAAATCGAAAGGCTCAGCCCGAGATCACAGCAAGAGCGCCGGCCAGCGCGAGAGCGGCGGCAAGACCGGCAGCAGCAAACATCCAACGGGTGGCGGTCTGAGCTACTTCATTCTGCTGGATGGCAACCGCCCTTGCGGCGGTACGTGCATTCCGGGCCATGATCGTCGTCCCTCTATATTGTCTGGCCTCGATCACATAGGCATCCTAGGCCGCTCCGACCAGTCTGAAGCCATGCGCTAAACAGAGTGTTGAGCCGCGTTAATCGTTGCCATCGGGGCATTCCTCTGCCATAAGCCCAACCTTCGTCGCCCGGCTGATTAAGGGCTGCCGTGTCGACGACTGTGCTGACTTCTCGCAAACGGCGGTTAGTTGAGCATTTTCAACGCTCTAACGAGCATTTTAGCCTACGCAACACCCCTCGGGGCGCTTTCTGCGTGGCCATAGGAGAGCCAAATGCCCAAGCTGAAGACCAAGTCGGGCGCTAAAAAGCGCTTTAAAGTCACCGGAACGGGTAAGGTAATGGCCGCCCATGCCGGTAAACGCCACGGTATGATCAAGCGGACGAAGAAGCAGATTCGTCAGCTCCGCGGCACCCGCGTGCTGTTCAAGACCGATGGCGACAACATCAAGCAGTACTTTCTGCCAAACGCCTGATCGCCCTTACGCCGCTTCATTGCGGCGGATATCACCCCTTTTGTTATTTCAGATGAAGGAGATCAGTCATGGCTCGCGTAAAACGCGGTGTGACGGCTCACGCCAAGCATAAGAAAGTCTACAAGGCCGCCAAGGGTTTCCGTGGTCGCCGCAAGAACACCATCCGCGCCGCCAAGGCCGCCGTCGATAAGGCCGGCCAATATGCGTTCCGCGATCGCAAGCGCAAGAAGCGTACGTTCCGCGCGCTCTGGATCCAGCGTCTCAACGCTGCCGTCCGTCCGCTCGGCATGACCTACAGCGTGTTTATCAACGGTCTCGCCAAGTCCGGCGTGACTGTCGACCGCAAGGTGCTCTCGGATCTCGCGATCAACGAGCCGGCGGCGTTCAACGCGATTGCTGAGAAGGCCAAAGCTGCACTCGCAGCCTAAGCTGGTAAAGGCCGCCTTGGCGGCCTGAGCTCTCCACTCCGCGTATTCATCGACATTGTCATGGCCGGGCAGAAGCGTTCACACGCTCCTGTCCCGGCCATTGACGTCTTAATCCCTGTGATACCCGTGCTGTAGAAGCTGGTGCCCGGCCTTCCGTCGGACGCGCAGACAGCAAGAGGCGCCCGCCTCTCTCATCGAGGTTGCTGATGTCCGATCTGACGACGCTCCAACAGACTATTCTGGCCGATATTGCCAATGCCTCCGACGAAGCCGCCCTGGAAGCCGTGCGCGTCGGCGCGCTCGGCAAGAAGGGTTCGATCTCCGCGCTGTTGTCGACTCTCGGCAAGATGACGCCGGAAGAACGCAAGACCGAGGGCGCCGCGATCAACCTCGCCAAGGACGCCGTGACGCAGGCACTGACTGCGCGCCGCGATGTGCTGAAATCCGCAGCCCTCGATGCACGCCTCGCTTCCGAGACGATCGACGTGACGCTGCCGCTGCGCGATGGCCCGGCCGAACTCGGCCGCATCCATCCGCTCAGCCAGACCTGGGACGAATTGACGACGATCTTCGCCGATATGGGCTTCGCCGTCGCCGAAGGTCCGGATATCGAGACCGACGACTACAATTTCACCAAGCTGAATTTCCCCGAGGGCCATCCCGCCCGCGAGATGCACGACACCTTCTACTTCAATCCGAAGGAAGACGGCTCGCGCCTGCTGCTGCGCACGCATACATCACCGGTGCAGGTGCGCACCATGCTGAGCCAGCAGCCGCCGATCCGCGTGATCTGTCCGGGCCGCACCTATCGCAGCGACTCTGACCAGACCCACACGCCGATGTTCCATCAGGTCGAAGGCCTCGTCATCGACAAGAGTTCGCATCTCGGCCACCTGAAATGGATCCTGCACGAGTTCTGCAAGGCGTTCTTCGAGGTCGACAACGTCAATATGCGTTTCCGCCCGTCATTCTTCCCGTTCACGGAGCCGTCGCTGGAAGTCGATATCCAGTGTCGCCGCGACAAGAACGAGATTCGCTTCGGAGAAGGCGAAGACTGGCTCGAGATTCTCGGCTGCGGCATGGTGCATCCGAATGTGCTACGCGCCTGCGGCATCGATCCCGACGTGTATCAGGGCTTCGCCTGGGGCATGGGCATCGATCGTATCGCGATGCTGAAATACGGCATGGCCGACCTGCGTCAGCTGTTCGAAGGCGACGTGCGTTGGCTCAATCACTACGGCTTCAAGCCGCTTGAAGTACCGACGCTAGCCGGAGGACTGAGCACGTGAAATTCTCCCTCTCCTGGCTGAAGGATCATCTCGACACCGACGAGTCGCTCGAGACGCTGACCGACAAGCTCACCATGATCGGGCTCGAGGTCGAACATATCGACGATAAGGCGAAGCTGCTGAAGCCGTTCACGATCGCCGAGATCGTCACGGCCGTGCAACATCCCAATGCCGATCGCCTGCGCGTCTGCACCGTCAATGTCGGCGATGACAAGCCGTTGCAGATCGTCTGCGGCGCGCCGAATGCGCGTGCGGGGCTGAAGACGGTTCTCGCCAGGCCCGGCACGTTCATCCCGGGCAAGGATTTCACCATCGGTCTCGGCAATATCCGCGGCGTCGAAAGCCAGGGCATGTTGTGCTCGGCGGGTGAACTCGGACTCCCTGACGCGATCGACGGCATCATCGAACTGCCCGCCGATGCGCCCGTCGGTGCGATCTATCCCGATTGGGCCAAGCTCGGTGATCCCGTTATTGAAATCAATCTGACGCCGAACCGCCAGGACTGCACCGGCGTATCCGGCATCGCGCGCGACCTCGCCGCAGCCGACATGGGCACGGTCAAGAGCGCGGTCATCAAGCCAATCAAGGGGGAATTCCCCTGCCCAGTGAATGTCACCGTCGAAGACGCCAAGCTGTGCCCGGGCTTCGCGCTGCGTCTCGTGCGCGGCGTCAAGAACGGTCCTTCCCCGGAGTGGCTGCAGAGCAGACTGACCTCGATCGGCCTGCGCCCGATCAATGCGCTGGTCGATATCACCAACTTCCTGACCTTCGATCGCGCGCGCCCGCTGCATGTGTTCGACGCATCCAAGGTGAAGGGCGACATTACCGTGCGCCGCGCGCACGATGGCGAAACGCTACTCGCACTCGACGGCAAGACCTATACACTCGACAGCAAGAACTGCGTCATCGCTGATGATCATGGCGTGGAGTCACTGGCCGGCATCATGGGCGGCGAAGCCTCGGGCTGTTCGGAAGAGACCACCGACGTGCTGATCGAATCGGCGTTGTGGAACGAGATCAACATCGCGCAGACCGGTCGCAAGCTTGGGATCAATTCCGATGCGCGCTATCGTTTTGAGCGCGGCGTCGACCCGAACTTCATGGTGCCCGGCCTCGACCTGGCGACAAAGCTCGTGATGGAGCTCTGCGGCGGTACGCCGTCAGAAAGCATCGTGGTCGGCAAGCCTTACGGCGACGACCGCATCATCGACTTCCCGGTGGCCGAAGTGAAGCGCCTCGCCGCGATCGACGTGCCATTCCCGGAGATGCGGCGCATCCTGACCCATCTCGGCTTCATGGTGGCCGGCAGCGGCCCCTTGGTGAAGGTCGCGGTGCCGTCCTGGCGCAGCGACGTGACCGGCAAAGCCGACATCGTCGAAGAAGTCATGCGCATTTTCGGCGTCGACAAGGTACCAATGACGCCGTTCCCGCGTGGCGATGCCCCGCGCAAGCCGGTGCTCACACAGATCCAGCAACGCACCCGCCGCGCCAAGCGTGGCCTTGCAGCGCGCGGCCTCATCGAGGCCGTAACGTGGTCGTTCATCTCCAAGCCGCATGCCGAAGTCTTCGGCGGCGGTGCGCCCGAACTGGCGCTGGCCAATCCGATCGCCGCCGATCTTTCAGACATGCGCCCGAGCTTGTTGCCAGGCCTGATCGCAGCGGCGCAGGCCAATGCGCATCGCGGTTCGTCCGACCTCGCACTGTTCGAAGTCGGCCAGATCTTCCGTGGCGATCGTCCGCAGGATCAGTTCATCGCGGCATCCGGCGTACGGCGTGGCCTCGCATCATCTGCTGGCAATGGCCGTCACTGGTCGGGAGCCCGTGCTGCGAATGCGCTCGACGCGAAGGCCGATGCATTTGCGGTTCTCGCAGCAGCGGGTGCGCCGATGCAGGCATTGCAGATCGTCGCTGGTGGCGCCGACTGGCTACATCCTGGCCGGTCCGGCACGATCCAGATCGGCCCGCAGAACGTCCTCGGTCATTTCGGCGAACTGCACCCGCGTACGCTCGAAGCACTCGGTGCCGACGGTCCGCTGATGGCATTCGAAGTGATCCTCGATCGCATTCCCGACGCCAAGCAGAAGGCGACCCGCGCCAAACCGACTTTGGAGCTCTCGGCGTTCCAGCCGGTGTCGCGCGATTTCGCCTTCATCGTCGACCGCAAGGTCAGGTCCGTCGACATCGTCCGTGCGGCAGCCGGCGTGGACAAGAAGTTGGTCACCGATGTGACGGTGTTCGATATCTATGAAGGCAAGGGCATCGACGACGACAAGAAGTCGGTGGCCATCGCTGTCACGATCCAGCCACGCGAGAAGACGCTGACCGATCAGGAGATCGATGCGGTGGCAGCGAAGATCGTGGCGGAAGTAACGAAGAAGACGGGCGGCGTGTTGCGCGCATGATGGAAGCACTCGGCCTGGTCCAGTATTCGACCACGTCGCTCGTTTTTATCACCGTCACCGCCTTCATCGCCGGACTGGCCCGCGGGTTTTCGGGCTTCGGTTCGGCGCTGATCTTTATGCCGCTCGCCTCAAGCGTGGCCGGCGCGCAAGTCGCGTCGCCCTTGCTGCTGCTGATCGACTTCTCGACCACGCTGACGCTGATCCCGAACGCCGCAAGACGAGCCGACAGGCGCGACGTCAGCATCATTTCGCTGGGCGCGCTTATTGGCGTGCCGCTTGGCACGATGGCCTTGACCTGGGCCGATCCGCTGACTGTTCGCTGGGGCATCGTTGCGCTGATCGTCACGATGCTGACACTGCTGATCTCCGGCTGGCGCTACCCCGGTAAGCCGACCGTACCGGTGACTGTCAGCGTCGGCAGCCTCGCCGGTTTTTTCGGTGGCTTGGCGCAACTCGGCGGCCCGCCCATAGTGATGTATTGGCTGCGAGACGCGGCAGTCGCTGCCGTCACCCGCGCAAATATCATTCTGTACTTCGCGGTCGCAGACGTCTTGATTATCATCAGCTATACGATCGGTGGTTTGTGGAGCACGGCCATCCTTGGGCTCGCGGTCGTCACCGGCCCGCTGTTCGGCCTCGGCCTGTGGATTGGCTCGAAACTGTTCGGCAAGGCCAGCGACGAGCTGTTCCGCAAGATCTGCTACGCACTGATCGCCGTCTCGGCGCTGATCAGCCTACCGCTGTTCGACGGGATATTTCACTGACGCTTGCGTGACTTGCGGCGCCAGCCGACCCGGCGTTAACGTCTCTCCAATTCAAGAACAACGGGAGAAGACCATGATTGATCGCCGCGACATGCTGAAGTTTTCCGCTGCCGGCGCCATAGTCTTCGCGGCACGCCCCGCGCTGGCGCAGACGCCGGCAAAACCGCGCACCAGGATCATATTTCTCGGCACTAAGGGCGGCCCACGCGTCGGCGTCGGTGCATCTAATCCCGCCAATGCGGTCATCGTCAACGGCACGCCCTTTGTCGTCGATTGCGGCATGGGCGTCTCGCGCCAGCTCGTCAATGCCGACATCCCGATCCCCTCGGTGAAATACATATTCATCAGCCACCACCATTCCGATCACAGCCTCGAATATGGAAACCTGTTCTACAACGCCTGGGCCGCCGGCCTGAAAACACCGATCCAGTCGTTCGGCCCCAGGGGACTGGAGGCGATGACCAAGACCTATTGGGAGCTGAACCGGTTCGACGTCGAGACCCGCATCGACGACGAAGGCCGGCCCGATCCGCGCCCGTTGCTCGTGGCGAAGGATATTCTCGACGACGGCGTAGTGCTGCAGACCGCGGATGTGAAAGTCACCGCGTTCCGTACGCCGCATCCGCCGATCACCGAAAACTTCGCCTACAAGTTCGAGACGCCCGATGGCACCATCGTGTTCTCCAGCGATACCGCCTATAATCCGAAGCTGGCCGAGTTCGCCAAGGGTGCCGACGTGCTTGTGCATGAATGTCTTTACGTGCCGGCGGTTGATCGTCTCGTCGCCAGAACTGCCAACGGTACGACGCTGAAGAAGCACCTGCTGGAAAGCCACACCACGACCGAGGATGTCGGCAGGATCGCCGCGCAGGCCGGCGTCAAGACGCTGGTACTCAGCCACTTCGTACCGGGCGATCTCAACGTCACCGACGACGAATGGATGCAGGACGTGAAAAAGAATTTCTCCGGCAGGATCATTGTTGCCAAGGACCTGATGCAACTGGCGCTGCCGGTGTAAGACCTTTGATCCCTCCCCGCGGTCTCGCGAGGGGAGGGATCATTCAACCCCTACCTCCCCGCGCCGCCCGAAATATCGCCGGTCGTGCGCTGTTGCCGTTTCGGCTTGCGCACCGGCTTCTCGGCCTCCGGTTCCTTCAGCACGCCGATCTTCTTCAAAGCCGCCTCCGCTGCACGCTCGCCGCTTTCCCACGCGCCATCGACCGTACCCCACAGCGTTTCATGTGTGGCTTCGCCCGCGAGGAACAGATTACCCATGGGCTCGGCCAACACACGGCGCGACGCCTGCCCGCCCGGCGCTGCGCCTGACATCGCACCGAGCACGAACGGCGATGCATCCCAGCGCGTGGTTGCCGAACGCTTGATCGCGGCCTTGAGATCGGAGCCAAATAGCTTCGTCAGCCACTCGCCTGCGAAAGCCACCATCGCAGCTTCACCCTGTGCTGCGAGATCGCGGCCGAATGCGCCGGCGACATCGATGGTACACAGCGATGACCCGCCAATATTCGCAAACAGCGCACCGGTGCGCGTGCTGGTGCTTTGCTCGATCATCAGCTCATCGCGCCCGAGCCCAAGCGGGTTGCCGTTAAACTGCAGCGCGATACGGTCGTAGCTGCCGAGACTGAGTTTTGCCGCAGCATCGAGCTGACGCTTCGGCAGTTCCGGCGTGAACTTGATCGCACCCGACGACAGCACATTGCTCGACGCGGTGATGATCACAGCGCGCGCGGCGATACGGCCCGATGCCGTTTCAACGCCAATGTCACGGCCGCTCCAGGTCACACGCGTCGCAGGCGTCGACAGCGCCACCGGGACGGCATCGCCAAGTTTACCCATCAACGCGCCGAGCCCCTGGCGCGTGGCAACATCGATGGCACGATCCTGCGCGCGCGAAAGATCCAACGTCGAGAGATCCTTGAGATCCTTGCCCGTCGCATAGGCGCCGAGCACGAAATCGATCGTGCCCGCCCAGTCCCCGAGATCCTTCGGCAGCACCGCGGCGCATGCTATGTCGGCCCGGCGCGCTGCCTCGTCGATGGCGCGGTTGGCGCGCACCACCGCAGCGAGCAATTCCTCGGTCTCGCCGGCGCGGGCATTGCGACGCCCGATGCGCAACTTCTGGCTCGGCGGTGATGGCGCGACATCGATTCCCGCCGGCCGCGCAAGCTTCACCAATGCGTTGGTTTCAGGCGTGTGCAGCCAGCGCGCGCCGCGATCGAACGGGACGTCAAAACTTGTCGCGTCCGTTATGCACCGTCCGCCAATCCGGCCCGAGGCCTCGACCACGATCACTTTGCGATTTGCCGCCTGGATGCGGCGGGCGGCAGCGATACCCGCAGCGCCCGCACCGATCACGACAATGTCAGCATCTCGCGGCAGCGGCGCGGCCAATGCCCTTGCGCCAAACGCCGGCGCAAGCGTCAATGCTGCGGACGCCGACAGGAAATCCCGGCGTGAAATTGTCATGACATGGTTTCCGAAATTTTGTGATGCATGAGAACGTCCCGCGAACCTTGCCGTATTCGGGGATGTGCGGCAACCGTTGTGGTGAATCAATCGTTACCGGCGCCGCGTGGGCATGAACCAAATGGCAATGGCTCTCGACCATGATGGAGCCAGGGAAAGCGGTCGATATGAACCGCGCTGGGGGAGTCACGATCATGGGCCTCATGCTCGATACGGTCGGGAAACTGATCGCCAAATATCTGCAGAAGGAGCTGCCCGGCTACGAACCGTTCACGCCGAGCGACCCCGAACGCCTGCGCGGTATCATCCAGGAAGGCGATGTGCTGCTGGTCGAAGGCAACAATCGCGTCTCCGGCATCATCAAGTATCTCACGCAATCGACCTGGTCGCATGCCGCGCTTTATGTCGGGCCGATCGACGGCGCCGCAGAACCGGATGGCGAACCGCATGTGCTGATCGAGGCCAATATCGGCGAAGGCGTCACGTCGGCACCGCTGTCGAAATATTATCCGTTCCACACCCGCCTGTGCCGCCCGGTGGGTCTGTCCTATGAGGACCGTACCACTGTGTGTCGTTACGCCATCAACCGGATTGGCTTTGGTTACGACACCAAGAACATTCTCGACCTGATGCGCTTTCTCATCCCGCTGCCGATACCGCAACGCTGGCGGCGACGCATGATCGCTTTCGGCTCCGGCGATCCCACCAAGATCATCTGTTCGGCGCTGATCGCGCAGGCTTTCGACGCCGTGCGCTATCCGATCCTGCCGAAGATCACGCGCGCCGGCAGCCGACAGGCCCGCCGCGAGATTCTGCATATCCGCGATTCCTCGCTGTATATGCCCAGGGATTTCGATATCTCGCCCTATTTCGAAGTGGTGAAGCCGACCATCGAACTCGGCTTCGACTACACTGCGCTGCATTGGGCCGACAAGCAAAAGCCGCTCCGGGAGGTGGCGGGTACTTTCGATCCATTTCCGGACGTCTTCGGCACGCCGCCGCTCATTCCTGAAACGACTGACGCGGAAGCGGAAGTGGCTGACGAAGACGTGAGCGGGCCACGGATCAGGCTGGTCGCCTAATCCGCCGAGTCAGGACTTGACTGCACCCGCCGTGAGGCCGCCGACCATGTAGCGCCGGAATGCGTAGTACACGGCGGCTGGCGGGAGCGCGTAGATGAAGCCCGTGGTCATCAATAATTCCCACGGCGAATCGTCGGCTGCGAGGAAGTTGCCGAGTGCTACGGGTAAGGTGATCTCAGTGTCCTTCGATAGCAGCAGGAAGGCGTAGAGATATTCATTCCAGGCCAACAGCAACGCATAGGTCCCGATCGCGACCAGCGACGGCAGCATCAAAGGCACATAGACCATACGGAACAGTTGCAGTGGTGTTGCGCCGTCCATGATGGCAGCTTCGTCGAGCTCAAGCGGCAGCTTGTCCGACGCCTGCTTGAGCACCCAGATCGCGTAAGGTGAGGCAATGGTGACCATAGCCAGGATCAGCGACCAGTGATTGTTGAGCAGACCGTAATTGCCCATGGTGCGATACATCGGCACTGCGAGAAACGCCGCGGGAATGAAGTAGGTGAACAGCGCCATATTCATCACCGTCCGTCCACCGCGCACACGGAGACGGCTGATAGCAAAGGCCGCAGCGGTGGCGATGACCAGCGTCAGCGCACCAACAGCCACCGCGATAACGACGGAATTGAAGAACTGCGCCCAGAAATCGCGCAAGAAATAGTGCTGCTGATTGAACACGATCCTGAAATTGTTCAACGTCGGATGGTCAGGCCACAGCTTGCCAGCGAACGCATCCTGCTTCGGTGAGATCGCGAACAGGAACATGTGATAGATCGGAATCAGTGTCCAGATCAGCACGGGAATGCCGATCAGCAGCAGCCGCGCTTCGGTGCCGACTTCGCGTAGGGATGGCACTCTCATCAAACGAACCTTTTCATCGACCGAGCCCTTTTACCGAGAGAGCCGTTTCATCATGAAATAGACCAGCGGCAGCACCAGCGGCATAGCGCAAACGATCGATGCCATCGACATGTCGAGCTGATCGAGGCGGAGATAGCGAATCCCCAATGTGGACAGAACATGCGTGAGATCGGCTGGCCCACCGCCCGTCAGCAGATAGACGCTGTTGAAGTCGCCGAGCGTCCAGATCATCGAAAGCAGCGTGCAGGTGAGATACAGCGTCTGCATCGACGGCCAGGTGATGAAGCGGAATTTCTGCCACCAGCTGGCGCCATCGACATCGGCGGCCTCGAACATGTCCGTCGAGATCGCCAGACGTCCTGTCATCAGAATCAGCGTCCAGAACGGCAGCGACTTCCAGATGTGTACCAGAATCGCCAGCGTCAGGCCCATGGCGGGGTCATTCAGCCAGTTGGGTCCATCCTCACCGGTGAACTTGAAGATCAGATTATTGATCACGCCCCATTCGGGATTGAACATGAAGCGCACGGAGAGGATAGTCGGGATCGACGGCACCGCCCAGGGCAGGATGAACAGCACCGACAGCCAACGAATCCAGGTGCGCGACTGCACGAAGAAGCCGGACAGGAACAACGCCACCAGCATTTTGAAATTGATGCCGATGATCAGGAAGATCAACGTGTTGACGACTGCGCGGGCGAATACCGGGTCGTTATAGAGCGCCACATAGCTGGCGGGATGTCGCGCCAGCCACAAACCATAGCCGATCGGATAGACCACGAAAGCAGCGAACACGAGCAGATAGGGCGCGATCATCACGATGCCCCAAACCTGCGGCGTGCTCAGCCGCGCCGACCATGGCCGGCGTGGCAGCGTATCGGCGGGAGCGGGATAGGTGATCGTGGCCATGCTGTACACCATTGCAAAAGCCGGCCGCGAGGTGCGGCCGGCTTTGTCTCGGATTAACCCGCGATTTCCTTGATACGGGCGATCAACTCATCGACAGCCTTCTCGACTGGCACCTTCTCGCTGACCACACGATTCATTGCCTTGGCCCAGACGTTCTCGTTGTTGAGGATCGTGAATTTGTAGTTCTTCACGAAATCGAACGACGAGGTACCACCCGTGAACTGGGTGTAGACGGCCTTGCGATGCTTATCGGCCTGCCAGAACGGGCTTGCCTGTCCGGCCTTCGTCACCGGGAACCAGCGACCGAGCGCGCCCTCGACATAGGGGCCGAGGTTTTCTTCCTCCATCAGGAACTTGACGAACTCCTTGGCGCCCGCCTTGTTCTTGGACTGCGAGAATATCATGCCCGTCTTGACGTCGGAGCGGTACTTGATCGGCGTGCCGTCCGGTTTCAGCGGAAACGATGCCGTGACGATCGTTTCCTCATAGGCCTTCTTGCCGGCTGCGCGCTGTTCCGGCGTCAGCGACTGATTCTGCGAATCCTCGTACCACTTCGCCGCGATCGAGATCGTGAAGTTGTGGGTCATGATGATGCTCTTGTTATGGAAGGCGACATTGTTGTCGGGGTCCTTCCACGTCGTCGAGGACGGCGGCGTGCAGCCCTTGATGTAGGTGTCGGTGTAATCCCTGAGCGCACCGATCAGGCCTTCCTTGACCTTGGGATCGTCCACCAGAAGCTTGCCCTCATCATCAACCAGCTTGACGTTATAGGCATCCATGAAGGTGTAGAAGGACTGCAGCGAATCCGTGGACTCCACCCCCATCGGCTGACCAACGCCATAGGCACGGCTGCCTGATGCCTTACGGTAGGCCGGCTGAACCTTGTCGCACCAGAACGACCAATAGCCCTTCCAGTCCTTGGGAATATCGGAGATCTTGTAACCGGCCTGCTCGAGAAGATCGCTCCAGATTTCCACATGCATCGACTGCTGCTTCAGAGGAAAGCCGTAATAGGCCTTCTTCTTGGTCTGGCCGTTCATCAGATAGGCCGTCTCGACCGTGTTCGGCGCGAACTTGTCCTTCATCGGCGCCAGAATGTCGGTGAGATCTTCCAGTTTGCCCTCGAAGGCCCATTTTCCCGACGCCTGCACGTCATACGTATCGGCATAGGCGACATCCGGCGGTGTGCCGGAATCCAGCGCTGCCACGGTCTTCGGGATCATATCCTGAATAGCGTATTGCGAGAGTTCGACCTTGATTTTGGTCTTGTCCTCGAACTTCTTGATCGCCGCCAGCAGCGATTCATCTTCGGATTTGTAGAAACCCTTGCTGAACCAGACGGTAATGCTTTGCTGCGCGAAAGCGGGCGCTGTGGTCAGAAACAGGCCGGAAGCGGCAGTGGCTAAAACAAGCGCACGGGTACCCTTGGTGATCAAGACGTCGTCCTCCCTGATGATTATTTTTCTTGAGACTACCGGTTTCTATTTATCCGTCTAGTGAAGAAGTCGATGCTGCGCTGCACTTGTCTGACAACTTTGCAAGGGTTACCTGTTCGTGATTGAAGGAGAGAATTGGATGCTTGTCGCTGCTGCCAAGGCGCTATCGCAAATTCTGTCGCCACCGATGCGCAGCATCCTGTGGAAGTCGATCGGGCTTGCCCTGGTTTTAATCACCGTCCTGGCGATCGGCATGCAGCGCCTGATGAACTGGGCCGCTACTTTGGGCGGCGTCTGGGCCGAGGGCACAATCGGTTCCGACTACCACACGATGATCAACGTCCTGTCCTGGATATTATCGATCGCTGCCGGGCTCAGTGTCGTTGCGGGCGCGATCTTTTTGATGCCGGCGATCACGTCGCTAGTCGCCAGCGTGTTCGTCGATGACGTCGCCGATATCGTCGAGCGTGAGCATTATCCCGCGGAGCGCGTCGGCGTCGCGTTGCCGTTTGGTCTCGCCATCACCGAAGGCGGCAAGACGGCGCTGCTGACCATCGCGGTCTATCTGGTCGCGCTGCCCTTCGTGTTCTTTGCCGGCATTGGCTTCATCGTCTTCTTCATCGCCACCGCATGGTTGCTCGGCCGCGAATATTTCGAGCTCGCCGCCATGCGGTTCCGCTCGCCCGCGGACGCCAAGGCGATGCGCAAGCATCACGCCGCGACAGTGTTCACCGCCGGACTGTTCATCGCAGCCTTCGTCTCGATTCCGATCGTCAACCTCGCCACGCCGCTATTCGGCATGACCTTTATGGTTCACATGCACAAGCGATTGAGCGGTCCGCGGCCGGAGCTGATCGAGCCGGGACGCGTGACAAAACTAACGGCAACCTAAGCCACCGTCTTCTCCGGCCACTGACAGAGATCGTTGATCAGGCACACCTCACAGCGCGGCTTGCGTGCAAGGCACGTATAGCGGCCGTGCAGGATGAGCCAGTGATGCGCATGCAACATGAACTCGTCGGGGATCACGCGCTCCAGCTCGAGCTCCACGTCCAACACGTTCCTGCCTGGCGCCAGGTTAGTGCGATTGCCGACCCGGAACACATGGGTATCCACCGCCATCGTGTGTTCGCCAAACGCCATGTTTAGCACGACATTGGCGGTCTTGCGCCCAGCTCCCGGCAGTGACTCGATCTCGGCGCGGGTGCGCGGCACGACCCCGCCGAAATCGCGGATCAGCTTTTCCGACAGCGCGATGACGTTCTTCGCCTTGGTGCGGTAGAGACCGATGGTCTTGATATATTCGCGCACCGTCTCTTCGCCGAGATCGATCATCTTCTGCGGCGTATCGGCAATCGGAAACAGCGCGCGCGTCGCCTTGTTAACGCCTGCGTCGGTCGCCTGCGCCGACAGCACCACGGCCACCAGCAATGTAAAGGGATTGAGATGTTCGAGCTCGCCCTTGGGCTCCGGATTGGCTTTGCGGAAGCGTGAGAAGGCTTCATGCACCTGGGCTTTGGTCCAGGGTTTCAACTTGATCGGCTTCAGCTTGGCGGCTTTCGGCTTCGCAATCTTCTTTACGGGAGCCTTTGCCGCTTTCACCACGACCTTCTTTGCAGGGCTGGACTTCACGCTGGCAGGGAGCTTGCGGGTGATTTTCGGCATCAAAGGGATATACTGAGAGACGATGACATCAGGCAACGACTTTGACTCCATGCAAGAGCCGACCCTGTTCACCGCGCTGTTGCGTCCGCATCGCGCGTTGGGCCGCAAGGGTTTTCTTGTGCTGATGGGTTTCGTCAGCGCTGTCTCTTTCGGCGCGGGAATGGCCTTCCTGCTGATGGGCGCCTGGCCGGTCTTGGGCTTCTTCGGCCTCGACGTGCTGGCGATCCACATCGCCTTCAAGGTCTACGACCGGCGCGCAAAGGCAACTGAGGAGATCACCGTCACGCCGTCGGAAATCCGTGTGCGCCGGGTCAGCCCATCAGGTGATGTCGTGGAATGGGCGTTCAATCCGCTCTGGGTGCAGCTGGATCAGGTCTGCCACGCCGAGTTCGGCATCGAGCAGCTTTTTCTGGTCTCGCGCGGCCGCCGCGTGTCGATTGCACGGTTCCTTGGCGCGGAGGAAAAGGCAAGCTTCGTCAAAGCCTTGGCAGAGGCGCTGCAAGCCGCCAAACGCGGCCCGACCTACAACCCGGTGGCATGATGCCTGTGGTGATATCAGGTCGGAAATCGGGTGGTTTGCGCACGGGCGCGGGCCTACATCGATGTCATGATGAATCTTGCCAGAGACCTAGCGATGACTGACCATCGCCCGATCAAACCGGGCCGGCGCGACGCGGCCCTGCGCGATTACGATTCCGTGCGCCGTGCCATCGGCTTCATGCACTCACAGTGGCGGGACCAGCCGAACATCGAGGCCGTGGCGGACGCTGCGAGCCTGACACCGGACGAGTTGCACCACCTATTCCGCCGCTGGGCCGGACTGACGCCGAAAGCGTTCATGCAGGCGCTGACGCTCGACCATGCCAAGGGCCTGCTGCGCGATTCTGCCAGCGTGCTCGACGCAGCGCTCGACTCCGGTCTGTCAGGCCCCGGCCGTCTGCACGATCTGTTCGTGACGCATGAGGCGATGTCGCCCGGCGAATGGAAGACCGGCGGCGCCGGCATGGAGCTGCGTTATGGCTTCCATCCCTCGCCGTTCGGAACCGCGATCGTGATCGCCAGCGATCGTGGCCTTGCAGGCCTCGCCTTCTCGGACCCGGGCGATGAGAAGTCCGCTTTCGACGATATGGTCCGGCGCTGGCCGGCGGCCACATTGGTCGAGGACTCTGCCGGCACAGCCGGACTGGCGCAGCGCATCTTTGACAGCAAGCTGTGGCGCGCGGACCAGCCGTTGCGTGTGGTGCTGATAGGGACGGATTTCGAGGTCCGCGTCTGGGAGACGCTGCTGAAGATTCCGATGGGCCGTGCGGTCAGCTATTCGGATATCGCTTGCAAGATCGAAAACCCGAAGGCCTCACGCGCCGTCGGGGCCGCCGTGGGCAAGAACCCGATTTCCTTCGTGGTGCCGTGCCACCGTGCGCTCGGCAAATCCGGCGCGTTGACGGGTTATCACTGGGGCATTACGCGGAAGCAGGCGATGATCGGCTGGGAAGCCGGGCATGTGGGAGCGAATTAACAGCAATGGGCCGCAGTTTCGTGCGACCCATTGGACTGAACGACTAAGATGCTTCCTTCAGCACGGGCGCTGAGGATTCGTCGGTCTTCATTTCTTCAAGGCTGCGGTTCCGCGGCTCAATGCCGAAAGCCCACACCGTGATGATCTGCAGCACCAGCAATCCGATCATCAGCGCCATTACGCCCGCAACGCCGCGCGCTTCGAACAGTGTTACCACCAGGAATGGCGTCACGATGGTAGCACCACGCCCCAGCGTGTTGACGATACCCGACGCCCGCAACCGCACTTCCGTGGGGAACAGCTCCGGGATATAGATGCCGAACAGCAGTGCAACCAGCACATAGATCGGGATCGTAAGCGCGAAGCCGACGGCCGGCAGCAGTAGCGGATCGGAAATCATCGGATAGATGATACCCAGTACGACTGCTATTAGCGACGAACCGATGATGGTCGGCTTGCGGCCCCAACGGTCGGCCGTCAACGCGCCAATGGCCGAACCGACCGGAGCACCCAGCGCCATCAGCAGCGAGTAACTGAACGACGTCGCGACGCTCAATCCCTGTTTGATGAAGAACACCGGCAGCCAGGTCACGAAGCCATAAAGCAATGTATTGATGGTGATCAGGCAGACCGAACCGACGATCATGCGCGACAGCAGCGGGGGCGCGAATAGCGACGACAGCTGCCCGGAAGCCTGCACGGTCGGGACCGTGGTCACCGGCGGCAGCGGCTTGCCCTGGGCGGCCTCACTCTCGATCTTCTGCATGAGCGCCTCTGCCTCCTCGCGGCGGCCAACGGCCTCGAGCCAGCGCGGCGACTCCGGCAGGTTCTTGCGCATGTACCAGACCACCAGCGCACCGATGCCGCCAAGCACGAACATGGCGCGCCATCCGAACATCGGCACCACGAACGAGGCCACCAGTAGCGCCACCGGCAGGCCACTGACGACGCAAACCGCCATCAGCCCCAGATACTTGCCGCGCGAACGCGCGGGGACGAACTCTGTCATCGTCGAGTAGCCGACCACGTTTTCGGCACCGAGTCCGAGGCCCATCGCGAAGCGGCACAGGATCAAGATGGTCATGTTTGGCGCGAATGCCGCCGCAAGCGATGCCACGCCGAACAGCAACAGATTGAATTGGTAGGAGAACCGACGGCCGTAGCGATCGCCGAGAAAGCCGGTGCCGAACGAGCCGAGCATCATTCCGAAAAAGGTCGCCGAAATGAACAGCGCATTCTCCGCGAGCGTCGAGAATCCGCTCTTGAGCGTCACGCCGAGCACTGTTCCTGCGATGTAGATGTCAAAGCCGTCGAAGAACATTCCAATCCCGATCAACATCATGATGCGGTAGTGGAACGGTCCGATCGGCAGCCGGTCCAACCGGCCGCCCGCATTTACTGATGTCGGCATCGTCGTCTCTCCCTGTTTGTTTCCATGTCGATTAGCGCCGTCCCTCTGTGGGGGATCTGTTGGCGATCGCTTTGCTCTAGTTCAGCCGCTTCTGCCCCGCCGTGTCGCGATACCAGTCGAACGGGCCATCGCCCGTCGCCACCATTACGCTCTTGGTGTTGAAGTGATCATCGAAGCTTTCGGTGCCGCATTCACGGCCGATGCCACTGTCGTCCACGCCGCCCCAGGGCGATGCGGGATCGAGGCGATGATGATCATTGATCCAGACGATCCCCGCCTTGACGCGGCCAGCGACGCGATGCGCGCGCGCGACATCACGGGTGCGAATGGCCGCTGCAAGCCCGAACGGGGAATCATTGGCCAGACGCAACGCATCGGCCTCGTCCTTGAACGGCGTGACAGAGGTGAACGGACCGAACACCTCTTCCTGGAAGATGCGCATGTCCGACCGAACATCCGCGAACACCGTGGGCTCCACGAAGAACCCGTTTTCGTGACCGGCTATCTTTGCCGCAACGCCACCAGCAACCAGCCGGGCGCCATCCTCGTGACCGAAACGCGCATAAGACAGCACGCGGTCACGCTGGCGCGCCGAGATCACCGGGCCGAGCTGCGTGTTGGGATCGAACGGATCGCCGATACGGATAGACTTCGTTTTGGCCTGTAGCTTCGCTACGAACTCGTCGTAGATCGAGGCCTGCACGATATGCCTGGAAGCGCAGACGCAAGTCTGGCCGGCACCGATGAAGGCACCGAAGGCAGCGTAGTTCACTGCCTGATCGACATCGAAATCGTCGAACACCATGACAGGCGTCTTGCCGCCGAGCTCCATGGTCTGATGCGCGAACACTTTCGCCGCGGATGATCCGGCGATGCGCCCCGCTTCAGTGCCACCGGTCAGCACCAGCTTGTTGATGTCAGGGTGTTCGGACAGCATCTTGCCGGCACTTGGGCCGTAGCCCAGCACGATATTGAACACACCCGGCGGCAGGCCAGCTTCGGTGAAGATCTGCGCGAGCTTCAGCGTGGTCAGAGGCGTGTATTCCGAGGGCTTCACGACCGTCACGCAGCCGGTGGCCAGTACAGCAGCCAGCGACTTGCACAGGATCATCAGCGGATGATTGAAAGGCGTACAGTTCGCCACGATCCCGATCGGCGTGCGCAATGTGTAGTTGAGATACGCGCCTTCGACCGGGATGACCGAATCGCGCCGCGCCAAGGCAACGCCGGCGAAATAGCGGAAGAAATCAGGAAGACGCGCAAGCTGCGCACGGGTCTCGTTGACCGGACGGCCGTTGTTCAACGTCTCCAGCCGGTATAGCGTGTCGAGATTGGCCTCGAAGGCATCGGCAAGCTTGTTGATGAGGCGGGCGCGGGCGCGCGTATCCATGCCGCCCCATGCGCGTCCTTCGAACGCCGCACGCGCGCTCTTCATCGCATGATCGATATCGGCCGCGGTTGAATTGGGAATTCGCGCGATGACGTCGCCCGTAGCCGGATTCCGCACATCGATCATCTCGCCGTTGCCGGCTTCGACTTCACGACCATCCACGAAGTTGCCGTGAATCTCGACATCGATGGAGCCGGTTTTCGCTGAAATGTTCATAGATCTCTCCCTTCGACGATGATCGCGTTACGCGCCAGGGCAGGCAGCACGCGCTTTTCTGTTTTCTCGATGTGGGCCTTGATGATGCGCGCAGCGCCGCGCTGGTCGCGGCGCTGTATGGCGTCGATCAGGCTGACGTGCTCACCCACGAGCTGCATGTGATCGCGGCCCTTGACGTTGGCGATGCTGATACGCACCAGCCGATCGGCCTGTTCGATCAAATCGCGCGCGGCCGACGCCATGCGCCGGTTGCCGGACGCCTGTGCCAGCGCGATGTGGAAGGCGCGGTTGTAATCGATGAAACCTTCCGCCGAGCCGTCGAACGACCGGTACTGGTCCAATCCGCGCAGGATGTCGTCCGAGGCGTGCTCGATCGCTTCCGACACACAGGCCGGCTCGACCGCATAGCGAAACCGCAACAGGTCCCGGGCGTCCGAGATCGAGATCGGATTGACCCGATAACCCTGGCGCGGCTGGACCGTCACGAGATGCTCTCGCTCCAGCCGCAGCAGAGCCTCACGTACGGGCTGGCGGCTGACCGCATAGCGCTCCGCCAGCTCCTGCTCCCGCATATCATCACCTGGCAGAAAGCGACACATCAGGATATCAGACCTGAGGCTATTGTAGACATTATCTCGAAGAAGCACGGAAATTTCCTCTGATTCTCCGACAAAGATGCATCTCGTGAAATATCACGTCAAGTCAGATTTACGAGATCGGAGACTTGCTTTTGGCCTCCAGTCCGGGACACAACAGGGCAGGCAGATGCGACAGCCGATCAGGCTGCGGGCTGCAAGCTTTTGACGGGAGAGGCAAAATGGCAGATCGACGCTTGGCAAACGGCACCGTCAATGCAGCGCAATTCGGTGAGGGACCGGCCATAGTGCTATTTCATTCGCTGCTGTCTGACCGGGCAAGCTTCGACGGGATCGTGCCGTCACTGGCCAAAACCCACCGTGTCATTGTTCCCGAATTGCCGGGCTTTGGGGGATCAGACGCCGTAAGCGGCGGACTGGCGGCGGTTGCGGACCGGACGGCGGAAGCCGTCAGGGACTGTGGCGACGGCGCGGAAACGATCGTGCTCGGCAACGGCTATGGCGGTTTCGTCGCCCTGCAGATGGCGATCCGCCACCCTGGCATCGCAGGCCGGCTGGTTCTCGCCGATTGCGGCGCCGCGTTTTCCGAACCCGGCCGCGAGGCGTTTCGCAACATGGCGATGGCAGCATCGACCAAGGGATTGCCTGCGGTCACCGATGTCGCGATGCGACGCTTGTTCGCCGCTGAATTTCAGGAGCAGAACCCGGAGCTGATGCGGGGTCGCCGCGAGGCCTTTTTGCGCACGGATCCCCGGGTGTTTCAGAGTGCCTGCGAGTCCCTGGCGACGCTGGACCTGCGCCCCGAGATCGGGACTGTCAAAGTGCCGGTGCTGGTGCTGGTCGGCGAGCACGATGAAGCGACGCCACCACCAATGTCCAGAGAGCTTGCTGCCGGACTACCTGATGCACGGCTGATCGTGCTTCCGGGCTGCGCGCATGTCCCGCAATTGCAGAAGCCGGACGTCTTTCTCGATGCGATCTCGGATTTCGTATCGGCTGCGATGGCGCGCTAACCGCGCCACGCAATCGAGCGCGTCGATCAACCCGCCAGATCGAGTTTCGACGCCACCGTCGCGTCGGCATTGAGCCGGTAGATCACGGGCACGCCGGTCGCGAGTTCGCGAGCCAGAATCCCTTCCGGCGTCAGCTTCTCCAGCACCATGATCAGCGCGCGCAGCGAGTTACCGTGCGCAGCAACCAGCGTGCGTTCACCGCGCAGCACGCAGGGCAGGATTTCCTGCACGAAATACGGCAGCGTACGTGCCAGCGTATCCTTCAGGCTTTCGCCGCCGGGCGGCGGCACGTCGTAAGACCGGCGCCAAACATGGACCTGCTCCTCACCCCATTTGGCGCGGGCATCATCCTTGTTGAGGCCGGAAAGATCGCCGTAATCGCGCTCGTTCAGCGCCAGGTTCTTTGTGATCGGAATGCCGCTCTGGCCCATCTCTTCCAGTGCGAGATCGAGTGTATGCTGCGCACGGGTCAGCGCCGAAGTGAACGCAACGTCAAACGTCAAACCCTGCGCCTTTAGCTTGCGACCGGCTTCCTTGGCCTCGGCGACGCCCTTCTCGGTGAGATCAGGATCTTTCCAGCCGGTGAAAAGGTTCTTCAGATTCCATTCGCTCTGTCCGTGACGGACGAGGACGAGAAGACGTTCGTTCATCGAGAATTCCGTTTCGTTCTTCTTACATTTCACCAAGGCCGAGCACGTCAGCCATCGAGTACAAACCCGGCTTTTTTCCATGCGCCCACATCGCCGCCTTCAGCGCGCCGTTCGCAAAGATCATGCGATCGTCGGCCTTGTGCGTCAGCTCGATGCGTTCATTGGGACCGGCAAAGATCACTGTGTGATCGCCTGCGACAGTGCCACCGCGCAGCGAAGCAAAGCCGATATCGCCGGTCTTGCGCGCGCCGGTGAGGCCATCGCGGCCACGCGCGGAATGCTCGTCCAGCGAAATGCCGCGGCCTTCGGCTGCAGCCTGCCCCAGCATGAAGGCAGTGCCCGACGGCGCGTCGATCTTGGCCTTGTGGTGCATCTCCAATACTTCGATATCGAAGCCGTCATCGAGCGACCGCGCGACGCGCTTCACCAGCGCGGCCAGCAAATTGACGCCGAGGCTCATATTGCCCGACTGCACGACGATGGCCTGACCTGTCACGCTCTTGATCACCGCGTTGTCCGACGGCGACAGGCCAGTGGTGCCGATCACGTGGACGAGGCCACGCTGGGCTGCGATCGCGACATTGGCGATGGTTGCCGCAGGAACCGTGAAATCGAGAATGCCGTCGGCATCCTTCGACAGTGTCCAGAGGTCGGCCGAGAGCTTGACGCCATTTTCCGGCAGGCCGGCAAGCACGCCGGAATCCTGCCCGAGCAGCTCCGAGCCCGGCGCTTCCAGCGCGCCCGCGAGAACTGCGCCCGGGGTTTCGGAAATGGTACGGATCAGCGCGCGGCCCATCCGGCCGCCGGCGCCTGCAACGATCAGTCTCATATCGGACATTGAACGATCCTCAGTATCTCAAGGCGGTATAGCGGCGCGCTGCCGCGGCGGCAACACGCCCACGGTACCTAAAGTCCTTAGATACCAATCAGATCAAACACATGCTTAAGGCCCAGCGGCTCAAGGCTGCGGACCGTCATACCCCTCGATGATCACGAGGTCGCTCTCGCCATGCGGGCTGCGCATCGCCACCAGCCGTTGATATTCCGGCGAATTGTAGCAGGCCAGCGCGGTCGCGTAGTCCTTGAATTCGAGCACGACATTACGCGACCGCGAGGTGCCTTCCTTGGCCTCAAACTGGCCGCCGCGAACCAGGAACCTGGCGCCGAATTTATTGAAGACCGGGCCGTTCTCGGCCACGTATTGCTTGTAACCATCCATGTTGTGCACGTCGACGCGCGCAATCCAGTAAGCCTTGGCCATCGGTCTTTCTCTCCCTCGTCTCGCTGTTACTTATTCGCCAGCGCCTGCGTGATCTCGGCCACGATCGCCTCGGCCACGGCCTTGGGATCGGCGGCTTCCATCACCGGACGGCCGACCACCAGATAGTCCGAACCTTCGGCAATGGCGTGTGCCGGAGTCATGACGCGTTTCTGATCGCCGGTATCGCTGCCCGCAGGTCGCACGCCCGGCGTCACCAGGCACATATCGGCCTTGATGAGCTTGCGCAGGTTTGCGGCCTCTTCCGGCGAGCAGACGAGACCATCGATGCCAAGCGCCTGCGCCTGCTGCGCCCGCGCGGCGACGAGATCGCTGACACCGAGCTGGTAGCCGGCAGCTTTCAGATCCTCGTTGTCGTAGGAGGTCAGCACCGTCACGGCGAGGATCTTCAGACCCGAGCCCTTGCTGGCATTGGCAGCCGCCTGCATGGTCTGCGGATAGGCATGGACAGTGAGGAAACTCGCGCCGAGCTTGGCCACGCTCTCGACACCGCGCGCAACGGTGTTGCCGATGTCATGCATCTTCAGATCGGCGAATACTTTCTTGCCAGCATCGGCGAGTTTGCGCACCAGCGGCAGGCCGCCGGCATAACCGAGCTGATAGCCGATCTTGTAGAAAGTCACGCTGTCGCCAAGCCGCGCGATCATCGCTTCGGCAGCGTCAACATCCGGCAAGTCGAGCGCGACGATCAGGCGGTCGCGGGGATCAATGGTCTGCAACGTCATCTGGTCTCACTTCATCTGCTGCGCCACGTCGATGAGTTGGCGTACCATCGCCGCCATCGCATCCTTGTCGGCGGCGTGTTTCAACCGGTCCATATCGTCATAGGCCTCGTCCGCGAATGCCAGCGTGAGCTGGTTCGGGATCACCATCGCGCGGCAGGCTGACAGCACCAGCCGCAAGGCCTGCAAACAGCGCGCACCGCCAAGCCGTCCATTCGAGGCCGCCGCAATTGCAAACGGCCGCTCGCGAAATACCTGGCCCTTGCTCTCCTGGGTATCCACGACGCGCGATACCCAGTCGATGCTGTTCTTCAGCAGCGGCGGCAGCGACGCGTTGTATTCCGGTGTCACGATCAGCACACCATCATGCGCCGATATCATGCGCTTCAGATCGAACGCCTGTTTCGGCACGCCGGAATTGATCTCGAGGTCGCCGTCATAGATCGGGAGCGGAAAGTCGCCGAGCGAAATCCTTGTGACATCGACATCGGCGCGGACCAGCGCATCAATGGCGACAGCCGCCAGTTTCGCATTCAGCGACCCTGTGCGCAGCGAGCCGGGAATAACGAGGATCTTGATCGCGGCCATGATTCCGATCGTCGGGGCGAAGCCGCCGCGCGATCGCGGCCGGTACTAGCCTTTGCGATACACCCAGACGCGGGCCGGCGGAAGGTTCATCCAGATCCGCTCCGAAGCCTCTGTGGACACACCGGGCAGCGATTTCGGGATCGGCGGCGCCACCGAATAGGTGAACTGCACGAATGGCGCGTTCGGCGACATCGCCGAAAAGGCATCGCGGATCAGCTTGAGGCGCGTCAGCATCGGCTTGGTGACCAGCGGAAGGCCGGAGACGACGGCAGAAGCAGGTTCTTTCAGTACGTCCCACAGCGTATCCCGCAATGTGTAGGCGTCGCCCTGAACGATCGTCGCCTGCGGATAGCGCTCGCGCAGCAGTGCGCAGAAGGTAGGATTGAATTCGACAAGCACCAGTCGCTTCTGGTCCACCCCATGCGCGATGAGCGCAGAGGTGATCGCGCCGGTGCCGGGCCCAAGTTCGATGACCGGACCGGTCGTGTTATTGTCGACATACTGCGCCATGGTGCGGGCGAGGGCTTTGCCTGATGGCATCACCGCGCCCATGTGCAGCGGTTTGTCGATCCATGAACGGAGAAAGCGGACCTCGTCGTCCAGACGGAGTGGCTTCTTCAACGGACGCGCGGACGAGTGCAGAGGCATGTCGCTTCCAGGCAGACCGCGGAACGTGCGGAACGTCAGAATTTCGTCATAAAGAGGTATAGGCAACAATAGAAACGGTCAAGCTTCCAACGTCAGGAGCCAGCCCGCGTTCCGAAGAAGTCCTTGACCTTAGTGAAGAAACCCGCGGCCTCAGGTTGCGTTGCACCCGAAGACAGTTTTTCGAATTCGGCCAGCAGCTCCTGCTGCTTTTTCGTCAGGTTCTGCGGTGTTTCCACGACAACCTGCACATACATGTCGCCGGTCTGGCGCGAGCGCAGCACCGGCATGCCCTTTGACGTGACGCGGAAGCGGCGACCGGACTGGGTGCCCGAGGGAACCTTGACCTTGTTGCGACCGCCCTCGATGGTCGGCACCTCGAATTCGCCGCCCAGCGCAGCAGTCACCATCGAGATCGGCACGCGGCAATGCAGGTCCGCGCCATCGCGCTGGAAGAAGTCGTGCGAAGCGAGCGACAGGAAAATGTACAGATCGCCCGACGGGCCGCCCCGCGTGCCGGCTTCACCTTCATTGGCGAGGCGGATACGGGTGCCGTCCTCGACGCCTGCCGGAATGTTGACCGAGAGCGTGCGCTCACGCTCGACGCGGCCCGCGCCGGAGCAGCTCGGGCACGGGTCCTCGATCATCTGACCGCGGCCCTGACAGCTCGGGCAGGTCCTTTCCAACGTGAAGAAGCCCTGGGCCTGACGGACGCGCCCAGCGCCGCCGCAGGTTGAACAGGCCTTCGGCTTGGTGCCGGTCTTGGCGCCGGTACCGGAGCAAGCTTCGCAGGTCACTGCGACCGGAATCTCGATCTGTGCGGTCTTGCCGGAGTAAGCCTCCTCCAGCGTGATTTCCATGTTGTAGCGGAGATCTGCTCCGCGTTCGCGACCGCCGCTGCGGCCACCACTGCGCTGCCCGGCCATGCCGAACAGGTCTTCGAAAATGTCAGAGAAGGACGAGGCGAAGCCGGAGCCAAAGCCCGGACCACCCCCGCCACCGTGGCCCTGCTCGAAGGCAGCATGGCCATAGCGGTCATAGGCCGCGCGCTTGTCGCCGTCCTTGAGGACGTCGTAGGCCTCGGCAATTTCCTTGAACTTCACTTCAGCGGCGGTATCGCCCGGGTTCTTGTCCGGATGCCACTTCATCGCAAGCTTGCGAAACGACGTCTTCAGAACCGCATCATTGGCGGTGCGCTCGACTTCCAGCGTGTCGTAGTAACATTGCTTGGTGGACATCAGTCAGATCCGCTCGAAATTGGTCCTCATCCCGAGGAGCATCCCAGAAGAACGCATCGATGAAGATGCAACTCCCGCACTAACAAAAATGACCCTCATCCTTCGAAACGCGTACTGCGCTGCTCAGGATGAGGGCCATTGTTCTGCTCGCCTATCAGGCCGACTTCTTCGGCTTGTCGTCGTCGACTTCCGTGAACTCGGCGTCGACCACGTCATCTTTCTCGGCATCGCGTTTGGCGTCAGCCTCGGCCTGCTGGGTGTACATCGCTTCGCCGAGCTTCATGGAAGCCTGCGCCAGCGTGTTGGTCTTGGCCTTGATGGCCTCAGCATCGTCACCCTTCAGAGCTTCCTTCAGGTCGCTCATGGCATCCTCAATCGCGCGGCGCTCGGGCTCACCGACCTTGTCACCATGCTCGCTGAGAGCCTTCTCGGTCGAGTGCACGAGAGCATCGCCGTGGTTCTTGGCGTCAACAGCCTCACGACGCTTCTTGTCGTCGGCTGCGTTGGCTTCGGCGTCCTTGACCATTTTCTGGATGTCGGACTCGGACAGACCGCCGGAAGCCTGGATTCGGATCTGCTGTTCCTTGTTGGTCGCCTTGTCCTTCGCCGACACGTTGACGATGCCGTTAGCGTCGATGTCGAAGGTCACCTCGACCTGCGGCATGCCGCGCGGTGCCGGCGGAATGCCCATCAGGTCGAACTGGCCGAGCGGCTTGTTGTCGGCCGCCATTTCGCGCTCACCTTGGAAAACCCGGATGGTAACGGCGTTCTGGTTGTCTTCGGCCGTCGAGAACACCTGGCTCTTCTTGGTCGGAATCGTGGTGTTGCGCTCGATGATGCGGGTGAACACACCACCCAGCGTCTCGATGCCCAGCGATAGCGGGGTCACGTCGAGCAGCAGCACGTCCTTGACGTCGCCCTGCAGCACACCGGCCTGAATGGCGGCGCCGATGGCTACGACTTCGTCCGGATTGACGCCCTTATGAGGCTCCTTGCCGAAGAACTGCTTCACGACTTCCTGGATCTTCGGCATACGGATCATGCCGCCGACCAGAACCACTTCGCCGATTTCACCAGCGGTGAGGCCGGCATCCTTGAGCGCCTTGCGGCAGGGCTCGATGGTCTTCTGCACGAGATCGTCGACCAGCGCTTCGAACTTGGCGCGGGTCAGCTTCAGCGTCAGATGCTTCGGACCGGAGGCATCCGCCGTGATGAATGGCAGGTTGATTTCGGTCTGGGTGGTGGACGACAGCTCGATCTTGGCCTTTTCAGCGGCTTCCTTCAGGCGCTGCAGAGCCAGCTTGTCGTTGCGCAGGTCGATGCCCTGCTCTTTCTTGAACTCGTCGGCGAGGTAGCCGACCAGACGCATGTCGAAGTCTTCACCGCCGAGGAACGTGTCGCCGTTGGTGGATTTCACTTCGAACACGCCGTCGCCGATCTCGAGGATCGAGACGTCGAAGGTGCCGCCGCCGAGATCGTACACCGCGATGGTGCCGGTCTTCGACTTGTCGAGGCCGTAAGCCAGCGCAGCCGCGGTCGGCTCGTTGATGATGCGCAGCACTTCGAGACCGGCGATCTTGCCGGCGTCCTTGGTGGCCTGACGCTGGGCGTCGTTGAAGTAGGCGGGCACGGTGATGACGGCCTGCTCGACCTTCTGGCCGAGATGAGCTTCCGCGGTCTCCTTCATCTTCTGCAACGTGAAGGCGGAAATCTGCGACGGCGAATAGGTCTTGCCATCGACTTCGACCCAAGCGTCGCCATTGCCACCCTTGGCAATCTTGTACGGGACAAGCTTCTTGTCCTTCTCGACGGTCGGATCGTCGTAGCGGCGGCCAATGAGGCGCTTCACCGCGAAAATGGTGCGCTCGGGATTGGTAACTGCCTGGCGCTTGGCCGGCTGGCCGACGAGGCGCTCGCCATCATCGGTAAAAGCCACAATGGACGGCGTCGTCCGCATGCCTTCTGCGTTCTCGATGACCTTCGGCGTTTTGCCGTCCATGACGGCAACGCACGAATTCGTCGTGCCGAGGTCGATACCGATGACCTTTCCCATGCTCTCATATCCTTTTTCTGCGGCAGGTTGGCTGGGCCCTGACGGCACCCCGCTCCCAACCCCCAAACATCAACTATTCGCGATATTGCGACGGTAGGCCTCATATAGGAGGGGGGGTGGTGGCCGCAAGGCATCTGGCACACTCCGGGCCCATGAAAACACGACCGATGCGCGAAATTAATATTTGGTGAAACAGACCTTTGGACCTTGTTTCTTCGATACGCGACGGATCGGCGCGGCCCCCGCCGGGAACAGATTTATGGCTTGATCTGTTGGCGGAACGGGGCAACCGTGAGCGCCGTTCGGCAGGGCTTGCGGCGGCCAAAGCCGGCGTCCCGCACCATCGAACAGCCTCAATGCAAACCCAGTAGATTTTTCATGAAACATGCTGCGCCCCTGTTCGCTTTGACCATGCTGACGGCCATTTCGGCCACCTTCAGCCCCGCTTTTGCGGCCGATCCTGTGTTTCCGCCGGGTGTTCGCGTGGGTCTGGCCCCGCTGGTCGGCCTCGTCCCGGCCAAGACCTTTACCGGCTTCGAGACCTCCGATCAGGGCGTGAAGGTGCTCATGACCGAACTGCCGGCTGCAGCCTTCAACGAGGTCGACACTGCGTTCAAGTCCAACCCGGCAGGCATGGCCGTAAAGCCGGAAAGCATCGAGACCACAGCCGGGAAAGCCTTCTACACGATCGAGAACGCCAAGGACGCCACCGGCAATGTCAGGCGCTATTCGATGATCGTGGGCGGCGGCGGGAATTTCTCCGGCTATGTGGCCGTGCAGGTCCCGGAAAACGCACAGAAGATCTACACCGACGACGCGGTGCGCCAGATGTTCTCGTCCATCGTGGTGCGCAAGGAGGTACCGCTCGACGAGCAGCTCGGCCTGATGCCGTTCAAGGTCGCTGAAATGAGCGACTTCAAGACTGTCCGCACGCTGGCGCCAGGTGCTGCGTTGCTCCTGGCCGACTCGAGCGACGAGAACAGCATCGAAACCAGTCCTTTCGTAGTGATCGGCAGTCTCGCTTCGGCGCCCGAAAAGGCCGAAGACCGTGGCCGCTTCGCCCAACAGGCCGCAGGCTCGATCCCTGGTCTGCGCGAGGGCCGCATCACCATGTCGGAGCCGCAGCGCATCGACGGCATGGCCGGCTGGGAGACCCGCATCGATGCCGTCAGCGGTAAGAACAACACGCCGGTCAGCGTCGTGCAGTGGCTGCGCTTCGGCGGCGGCAAGGTCACCATGCGTATTATTGCGAGCGCCCCGCGCGACGATTGGGCCAAGGCGTTTCCCCGCTTCCGCGCTGTGCGCGACGGTATCGAGCCGCGCTGATAAATGGAGCCGGGCCGGCTGACGGCCCGCTTTACGATCTCCTCGTGACCTGATTTGCTGGGACAATCCGGTACGGGGATTTCCACGATGCTCAACAGACGTCAGATTCTCGCGGGGTTGGGGACAATTGCCATGACCAGCGTAGCCCCCAAAAGTTTATCCGCCGCAGGCAAGGTGAGTCTCGATCGCACATCAGTATTGCTGGTGATCGATGTGCAGAACTGCTTCCTGCCCGGCGGCAGTCTCGCGGTGAAGGACGGCGACAAGGTCGTCCCGGTCATCAACGGCATCGCCAGGAAATTCGCAGACGTCGTAATGACGCAGGATTGGCACACGCCGGGCCATATTTCATTCGCGTCAAGCCATAGCGGCAAGAAGCCGTTTGAGACCACCGAGGTGAAGTACGGCAAGCAGGTATTGTGGCCGGATCACTGCGTGCAAGGCACTGAAGGAGCTGCGCTGTCGAAGGATCTCGCGATCCCGCATACCGAGTTGATCCTGCGCAAGGGCTTCAACAAGGAAGTCGACAGCTATTCGGCTTTCACCGAGGCCGACGGCAAGACCACCACCGGTCTCGCCGCCTATCTGAAAGCCCGCAAATTGCAGCGCATATTCATCGCCGGCCTCGCCACCGACTTCTGCGTCGCATGGTCGGCGCT
This sequence comes from Tardiphaga sp. P9-11, assembly GCF_008329525.1. Classification (GTDB taxonomy): domain Bacteria; phylum Pseudomonadota; class Alphaproteobacteria; order Rhizobiales; family Xanthobacteraceae; genus Tardiphaga. The sequence goes on from NZ_NPKQ01000001.1 coordinate 412,293, forward strand.
CGATGCGCGAAAAGCAGGTTTCGATGTCTATGTGATCGAGGACGCCTGCCGCGGCATCGACACGCAGGGCTCGCTCGCTAAAGCCTGGGCCGACATGAACAAGGCCGGCGTGAAGCGGATTCAGTCGGGCGACCTGGCGGCTTGACCCGTACTCCCACTGTCATCGCCCGACCCAGTAATCACCGGCGCTCGCGATAGCTTACTGAGACCAGCGTGTACTGGATTACCCGCTTTCGCGGGTGATGACAGCCAGCGGCTCTGTTACTCCGACGTAGCCGGCGCAGCCTTGGCGCCGCCCTTCGAGACACCGACCAACGCCGGGCGCAGCACGCGCTCGCCGATGGTGTAACCGGCCTGCACGACCTGGACGACGGTGCCGGCAGGCACCGATGCATCGGGCACTTCGTACATCGCCTGCTGGAAGTTGGGGTCGAACTTCTCGCCCGATGGATCGAACTTTTTCACGCCGTTCTTTTCCAGCGTGTTGAGCAACGAACGTTCGGTGAGCTCGACGCCTTCGAGCAGCGCCTTCAGGCCCGGATCGGCCGCGGCCTTGGTATCGGCAGGCACGGCATCGAGGGCACGCTGCAGGCTGTCGGCGATATCGAGCACTTCGCGCGCGAAATTGGCGATCGCATAGGTGCGGCCATCGGCGATTTCCTTCTGGGTCCGCTTGCGCAGATTTTCCATCTCCGCCAGCGTGCGCAGCATCTTGTCGCGCGCGTCCGCGGCTTCCTTGGTCAGGGCCTCGACCGAATTCGGTTCCGGATCGTCGGGCATGATGTAGGGCTTGGACACCACCGGATCGGCGGCCGCTGCCGTCTTGTCCTGATTGTCGTTCTGCCCATTGGAATCAGTCATCACGCTGCCTTCTCAAAAACACGCCAAAATGGTGGGATTGCTGAGCGGGATATCGGGGTTTAGGCGCCGAAAATCAAGCGCAACCGGCCGGAATAGCAGGATCTGTAGCCAGCCCCGTCAACCGCCGAGCATGCGGCTGACGATACGGGCGGCATAATCCACCATCGGGATCACCCGCGCATAATTCAGCCGGGTCGGCCCGATCACGCCGAGAACCCCGACGATATGGCCGGCGCCATCGCTATAGGGTGCAATGATCGTGGACGAGCCTGACAGCGAGAACAGCTTGTTTTCCGAGCCGATGAAGATGCGCACGCCTTCGGCATTCTCGGCCCGGCCGAGAAGGTCGATTACCTCCCGCTTGGCTTCGAGATCGTCGAACAGGAGGCGAACGCGCTCAAGATCCTCCAGCGCATGGAGATCCTCGAGCAAATTGGCCTGGCCGCGCACGATCAGCTGACGATCATCCTTCTCGCCACCCGACCAGCTGGCAATACCGGCGGCAATCACCTTCTGGGTCAGCTGATCGAGCTCGATCTGGTTCTGGGTCAGCGCCGTTTCGAGCTCCAACCGGGCCTCGGCCAGCGTGCGGCCGCGAATCCGGGCGTTGAGGAAATTCGAGGCCTCGTTCAGGGCCGACGACGGCACGCCGGGCGGCAGGGTCAGCACCCGGTTCTCGACCTGGCCATCCTCGGCGACTAGCACGACGAGTGCCTTTTCGGGCTCCAGACGGACGAATTCGATGTGTTTCAGCCGCACATTGGACTTCGCAGTCAGAACCACCGCCGCCGCGCGGGTCAGCCCGGACAGCTGCGTCAGCGCCTCGCCAAGCGCAGCCTCCACCGTCTGCGAGCGCCCCACCGAAGACAGCTGCTGCTGGATCGACTGCCGCTCGGGCTCGGTGAGGTCACCGACCTGCATCAGGGCATCGACGAAGAACCGCAGTCCAAGTTCGGTCGGCAGCCGGCCGGCGGAGGTATGCGGCGCGTAAATCAGCCCAAGCTGCTCCAGATCCGACATGACGTTGCGGACCGAGGCCGGCGACAGCGGAACCGTGATTAGGCGCGAAATATTGCGCGAACCGACAGGTTCGCCGGTGGCGAGATAGCTCTCGACGATCTGCCGGAAAATCTCGCGCGATCGCTCATTGAGCTGGGCAAGCCCGGCATGCGGCGAAATCAGGCCGATCGGATCGTGGTGGGCCACAGGTCACTCCTTGAGGACCTAATCTGTCGCTCTGGAGGTCCGGATACAAGCACCATTGCGGTTGTGGAACCTGCCTTGCCCCTTCCCTGCCCTTGCCGCTGCGGTCTGTGCCCCCTAAAAGCACCGCGAACAGGCTTTCTCTGGACATTTGGAAGGATTTTCTCATGCGGCCAAGCCGTCGTGCGCCCGATGAACTGCGCGCCGTGTCGCTGGAACGCGGCGTGGTCAAATATGCCGAAGGCTCCTGCATGGTGAAATTCGGCGACACCCATGTGCTGGTGACCGCCACGCTGGAAGAGCGCCTGCCGCCATGGCTCAAGGGCCAGGGTCGCGGCTGGGTCACCGCCGAATACGGCATGCTGCCCCGCGCCACACTGGAACGCACCCGCCGCGAAGCCGCATCAGGCAAACAAGGTGGCCGTACCGTCGAGATCCAGCGCCTGATCGGCCGCTCGCTGCGCGCTGCCGTCGACCTCGAAGCGCTTGGCGAACGCCAGATCACCATCGACTGCGACGTCATCCAGGCTGACGGTGGCACCCGCACGGCCTCAATCACCGGCGCATGGGTTGCTCTGGCTGACTGCATCTCCTGGATGAAGACCCGCAACATGTTCAAGAACAACAGCGGCGACAAGGTGCTGCGCGACAATATCGCGGCGATTTCCTGCGGCATCTATCAGGGCACCCCGGTGCTCGATCTCGATTACGCGGAAGATTCCGAAGCCGACACCGACGCCAATTTCGTGATGACCGGCGACGGCCGCATCATCGAGGTGCAGGGAACTGCTGAGAAGACGCCGTTCACGCAGGACGAGTTCCTGAAGTTGATGGCGCTAGCTCAGAAGGGCGTCGGCCGTCTGGTCGAATTGCAGAAGATGGCGATCACCTGATTTCGCAATCACTCAAGCAGGCATAGACTCAGCATCATGCATCGTCGAATCACCGGGAAGCTCGTCATCGCCACCCACAATCCTGGCAAGCTTGCCGAGATGCGCGATCTGCTGGCTCCCTACGGCATCGAAGCAGTATCAGCCGGTGAGCTCGGGCTCGCCGAACCCGACGAGACCGGCGACACCTTCAAGGCCAATGCGGCGATCAAGGCAATTGCCGCGGCCAATGTCGCACAACTGCCGGCCTTCGCGGATGATTCAGGTCTGGTCGTCGATGCCCTCGATGGCGCGCCCGGCATTCTCTCGGCGCGCTGGGCCGGCGAGTCCAAGGACTTCACCGGCGCAATGACGCGCATCGAGCGTCTGTTGCAAGAGCGCGGCGCGACGACGCCTGACAAGCGCACCGCGCATTTCGTCTCGGCGCTATGCGTGGCCTGGCCCGACGGTCACCTCGAGGAAGTCGAAGCCCATGCCCATGGCACGCTGGTCTGGCCGCCGCGCGGCACTGCCGGCTTCGGCTACGATCCCAGCTTCTTGCCGGATGGTCACACCCGCACCTATGGCGAGATGACCGCGGTCGAAAAACATGGCCTGCCGCCACTCGGCGAGGGCCTGTCGCATCGCGCCAGGGCATTCGTGAAACTCGCGGAGATCTGCCTTGAAGCCCGCTAACGCACAACAGGACGCGTTCGGCGTCTATGTGCACTGGCCGTTCTGCCTGTCGAAGTGCCCGTATTGCGACTTCAACAGCCATGTCCGTCATCACGCCATCGATGAAGTGCGTTTCGCGCGCGCTTTTGCGCGCGAGATCGAAACCACGGCTGCCCGTACCCCGGGCCGCACGGTGACATCGATCTTTCTCGGCGGCGGCACACCGTCGCTGATGCAGCCGCAGACCGTCGGTGCGATCCTCGATTCGATCGGCAAATACTGGAATGTCGCCTCCGACGTCGAAGTATCACTGGAAGCGAATCCGACATCCGTCGATGCGACACGCTTTCACGGCTATCGCGAGGCCGGCGTCAACCGCGTCTCGCTCGGCGTGCAGGCACTCGACGATGCATCGCTGAAGTCGCTCGGACGTTTGCATACGGCGCGCGAGGCACTCGATGCCGTGGCCATCGCGCGCAGCGCGTTCGATCGGTATTCGTTTGATCTGATCTATGCACGCCCCGACCAGACCCCGCAGATGTGGACCGACGAACTCAAGCTCGCGATCTCGGAAGCCGCCGAACATCTGTCGCTGTATCAGCTGACAATCGAGGAAGGCACGCCGTTCTTCGGATTGCATGCTGCCGGCAAACTCAAGACGCCCGACGAAAGCCTTGCGCGTACGCTTTATGACGTGACGCAGGAAGTCTGCGCGCAACAGGGCCTGCCGTTCTACGAGATTTCCAACCATGCCCGCCCGGGCGCGGAGTGCAAACATAACCTCGTCTACTGGCGCGGCCAGGAATATGCCGGCATCGGCCCCGGCGCCCATGGCCGCCTCGACATCGACGGTGTCCGCCATGCCATCGCCACCGAGAAGCGCCCGGAAGCCTGGGTGATGCGCGTGGAGGACAACGGGCACGGCGTCACGTCGGACGAATTACTCAACAGCGAAGAACGCGCCGACGAATATCTCCTGATGGGTCTGCGCCTCGCCGAAGGTATCGATCCCGCGCGCTATCAGACGCTGTCCGGTCGTGCGCTCGATGAAAAGCGCATCGATATCTTGCGCGAAGAAGGCGCGATCGTCGTCGAAGCGAACGGCCGCTTGCGCGTGACGCAGGAAGGGTTTCCAGTGCTCGATGCAGTGGTTGCCGATCTGGCGGCGTAGGCGCTACGCCCCAAAACTCTTCGGCGAGCCCGCCACCGGCTGACCGCCACCTGATGCGACCTTCATCACGGCGAGCCCGCGATCGTTGCCGCCATCGCTGCGGAACCGGAACAGGCCGTCGATGCCGGCAAAGCCGGATGGATTGGTGAGCGTCTCGGGTGCAAAGCGCTGCCCGCCTTGGGTGCGCGCCAAAGCGGCGACCAGCGCGACGGCGTCGTAAGCAAGCGTCGCGGTACGCACGGGGTCGCCGCCATATTTCGCGCGATAACGGCCGGCGAAGGCACGGAACCCTGCAGGATCCGGTGCAGCGTAAAGCCCACCCTGTAGTGCAGCACTGTTGAAGACACGCGGATTGTCCCACAGACCCGTACCGAGCAATTGCACATTGCGCAGATTGGCGCCGGCCGCTGTCAATGCATCGGCTGTTGCGACCACCGCGTCACCATCGTCAGCAAGGAACAGCGCGTCGGCGCCGGTCAACGAGGCGGCGATGTTGCGCGCGGCGCTGGCGCGATCCGCACCGTAGCGCTCGAAGGCGACGATGCGGCCGCCCTTGCGCGCGACAGCCTGTTTGAAAGCTGCTTCGACGACATTGCCATAGGCATTTTCAGGCAGCATTGCGGCGAAGGAGCGCTTGCCCGTGCCCGCGGCGTAATCGACGATGCGATTGACGTCGGACTCGGGCAGAAAACTGAGCAGATACACGCCACGGCCGGCGACGCTCGAGTCTGTCGAGAAGGCGATTACCGGCACGTTGCGCGCGCGCGTCAGTTGCGCGGTCGCCGGCACCGAGAGTGCAAACAGTGGCCCGAGAATGATCTCGGAACCTTCATCGAGCGCCTGCTGGGCCGCCTGCTGCGCGCCTTGCGCACTGCCATTGTCATCCTTGATCAGCAGTTGAATGCTGGGATTCTGGAATTCGGCAAGCGCCATTTCGGCGGCGTTCTTCATCGACTGCGCGGCGACGCCGGCGTTGCCCGATGCCGACAATGGCAGGATCAGCCCCACTTTGGTGCCGCCGGTGCCGACGGCTTGCGGCTGCTGCGCCGGTCCCGCGGGAGGTCCCGATGGTGTGGCCGGTCCGGTGCCGAAGGCATTGGTCAGCGTCGACTGCACACCCGCGCAGGCCCCGAGCAGTGGCGCGCCGAGCAGCAGGCCGACAGCAGCCCGCCGCGTCGCACCCGGAGTCACACCTCGGGTTCCGGATTTGGAGTCGAACGGATCCGCCATCACTTCTCTTCTTTCGGCCGCATCACATCGGCCCGCTTCATCACCCACTATATAGTGTGAGGCGCGGATTCAGACATATTGTCGGCAAAAAGTTAACCAAAACAAAAGCTTTATGCTCGGCCATACCCCGTCACCCCTGCCGGATTAGCACGACGGGAATGAACCGCAGCCAAACGCCAGAAAAACGGCTGTCCCCCTTTGGCGCAATTCGCTCTACATTGTCGCCATGCGCGCAACACCCCTACCCTCATCACCCGCGGACGCCGCGGTGCCATCGCCCCGGACATTCACGGTCTCCGGCCATCTGCTCATGGCACCGAAAGCTGTTCCGGGGCTGCATCTTGTGGCAACGCCGATCGGCAATCTCGGCGATATCACCCTGCGTGCGCTGGAGACCCTCGCCGGGGTCGACATCATCGCCTGTGAAGACACCCGCATTACGCGCCGGCTGACCGAGCGCTACGGGATCTCCGGTACACTCAAGCAGTATCACGAGCACAATGCCGAACAGGCGCGGCCGAAGATTCTCGAAAAGCTGTCGCAGGGTGCGTCCATCGCGCTGGTGTCGGATGCTGGCACGCCGCTGATTTCCGATCCGGGCTTCAAACTGGTGCGGGAAGTGACCGCCGCAGGCTTCAATGTGATTTCGCTGCCGGGGCCGTCCTCTGTGCTGGCTGCGCTGGCCGTCTCTGCCCTGCCGACGGATCGTTTCTTCTTCGAGGGCTTCCTGCCGTCGCGGCAGATGGCACGGCGATCGCGGCTGACCGAGCTGGCAGCTATCGATGCCACGCTGGTGATGTTCGACTCCGGCAACCGAGTGCAGGACACGCTGGCCGACCTCGCAGACATCATGGGCAACCGCGATGCGGCGATCTGCCGTGAGCTCACCAAGATGCATGAAGAGGTCAATCGCGGGCCGATCGCCGATCTGGCCAGGGAAGCCGATGGGCTGGAGACCCGCGGTGAATTCGTGCTGGTGATCGGGCCACCGGCTGCCGATGCGCAGGCAATGACAGAAGACGATCTCGATGCGCTATTGCGCTCGTCGTTGCAGCGCGACAGCGTCAAGGATGCCGTGGCGCACGCGGTCGAATTGTCCGGACGGCCGCGCCGCGCCGTCTATGCCCGCGCACTGGAGCTGGCCAAGGAGATCAAGGGCGATGGCGAAGACTGACAAAGTCTCCGCACCGAAGCCCGCGGCCAGACCGGCTGCGCCGGAACGCCTCGCCGCGTTCAACACCGGCCTCTCTGCCGAAACCCGTGCCGCCGCTCTGTTGCTGGCCAAGGGCTACCGCATCCTGGCTCGCCGCTTTCGCACGCCCCATGGCGAGATCGATATCGTCGCCCGAAAGCGCAGCCTGATCGCCTTTGTCGAGGTGAAGGCCCGCGCCAGCCTGGACGAGGCCGCCTATGCGGTGACGCCGCGCCAGCAGGCCAGGATCATGGATGCCGCCCAGGGCTGGCTGATGGCGCATCCCGAACATGCAGAATTCGACCTGCGTTTTGATGTCGTGCTGATTGCGCCAAGACATTTGCCACGCCATCTGTTAGCGGCATTCGACGCCACTACCTGACTCCAATATCTTCCCGAGTTTTCGCCTTCCCGACCACAATTCCGGACCCCCAGCATGACCTTGAACGTCGCCGTCCAGATGGACCCCATTGCGCGCATCAATCACAAGGGCGATTCGACCTTCGCGATGTTGCTGGAAGCCCAGAAGCGCGGCCACAAACTGTCGTATTACACCCCGGACAAGCTCTCGCTGCGCGGCAATGACGTGGTAGCGGCGGTGCAGTCGCTGTCGGTACGCGATGTCGAAGGCGATTACTTCACCCTCGGCGAGTCCGTGCGCACCAACATGGAATCCTTCGACGTGGTATTGCTGCGCCAGGATCCGCCATTCGACCTTGCTTACATCACCTCGACGCATCTGCTCGAGCGCATTCATCCGAAGACGCTGGTGGTGAATGACCCGGCGTCCGTGCGCAACGCGCCGGAAAAGATTTTCGTGATGGGATTCTCAGATCTGATGCCACCGACGCTGATTTCGCGCGACAAGGACGAGATCAATGCATTTCGCGCCGAACACGGCGCCGTGGTGATGAAGCCGTTGCACGGCCATGGAGGCGCGGCAGTGTTCCGTGTGCTGCCGCAGGACATGAACTTCGGCTCGCTCTATGATCTGTTCTCCGTGACATTCAAGGAGCAGTGGGTGATCCAGCGCTTCCTTCCCGAAGTGAAACATGGCGACAAGCGTATCATCCTGATCGACGGCGAGTTTGCCGGCGCCGTGAACCGCGTGCCGGCCGAGGATGACCTGCGCTCCAACATGGTGCGCGGCGGCGCTGCCAAGGCCACCGAACTCTCGCCACGTGAACGCGAGATTTGTTCGCGCGTCGGACCGGCTCTGCGCGAGCTCGGCTTATTGTTTGTGGGCATCGACGTGATCGACGGCAATCTCACCGAGATCAACGTCACGTCCCCAACGGGCATTCGCGCTATCGCCAAGCTTGGCGGGCCCGATGTGGCCGCGCGGGTCTGGAACGTGATCGAAGCGAAGCGGAAGTAAACTTCCGCGCGCGTCATTCGCTGCGTTGCGTCAATCATTGACGCAGCAGTTTGAATTCCATTTTTAGCAATTCTCGGCCTGCTGCTTTTGCTTGCCAGTCATGGACGGCAAGCGCAGCATGCCGATGCACGCCCGACTAATCGGGCGGCCCGTCATATGTGGCGGCAAGCAAAAGCATAGTAGTGGAGGAACGCATGACTTCAGACGTTTCGCGAAGGTCCCTGCTCGCGCTCGGCGCAGGCATCGGCGCAAATCTCCTCGCTCCCGGCCTCATCGGCAGCGCATCGGCCAAGGCACCGAAGCTCGGCACGCAGGCGCCCTACTTCCATCGCTTCATGCTCGGCAGCGCCGAAGTCACCGTTGTCTCCGACGGACCGCTGCCGCTCGGCGATCCCTCCGGCACCTTCGTCGGCGTGCCGAAGGAAGACGTGCAGAAGATGCTGACGGATAATTTCCTCAGCAGCAGCAACGTCGTGCTCGAACAGAACGCGCCGATCGTCAACATGGGTGACAGGCTGATCCTGTTCGATACCGGCATGGGCACGTCACAACTGTTCGGCAACACCACGGGCCGCCTGCAGAAGAGCATGGCCGAAGCGGGTATCAAGCCGGGGGATATCGACGCCGTGGTGTGCTCGCACGCCCATATCGATCATATCGGCGGCATCGTCGATGCCAATGACAAGCCGCTGTTTCCCAACGCGCAGGTCTATCTCAGCGAAGAAGACTTCAAGTTCTGGACCGACGAAGGCAAGCTCGGTTCACCGCTCAAGGATTTCATCGTCCATGCGCGCAAGAACCTGCTGCCGGTGAAAGATCGCCTGGTGTTCTTCAAGGACGGACAGGAGTTCCTGCCGGGCGTCACCGCCATGCATGCGCCTGGCCATACATTCGGCCACCACATGTTCATGATCCAGTCGGACGGAAAGTCCTTCGCGTTCCTCGGCGACCTTACCCATCATCAGGTGCTGTTACTGGAGAAGCCGCGGATGGAGTTCGCCTATGACTCCGATCCGAAGATGGCGGCAGCGACGCGGGTGAAGATGCTCGACATGCTGGCAGCCAACAAGACCGCGGTGATGTCCTATCACTTCGCGTGGCCGGGCTATGGCCATGTGGTCAAATCAGGCGATGGCTTCCGCTATATCGCCGAGCCGATGGTAATGAATCTCTAGCGGAAATCTTGCGACTTTCCTGCGGCGATCTTGAGACAACGACCGCCGCAGACATTCCTGAGCGAACATATCGTCACGCCGCGGATGAGGCATCCCTCGCGCGTCTCTCCGCACCGCGTTTGTAGATTCGGAACGTCCCGCGGCCGGCATCCTTCGCTGCATAGAGCGCCGAGTCGGCCATGGCCGCGAGTTGCGATGACGTGCAATTGTCCGCCAGCGCGATGCCGACCGATGCGCCGACGCGCAACTGTTGCCCGCGATGATCGATCGGCAGGCCCAACTGCGTGACGATGGCGCGCGCTGTCTCGGAGGCTTCCTCAAATTGCGCGTGGGGTCCCAGTAGAACCGCAAATTCATCACCGCCAAGGCGTGCGACCAGCTCGGCGCCCGCGCAAATGTTGCGGATACGATTTGCCACGACAGTGAGACAGGCATCGCCGGCGGCATGGCCGAAGCAGTCATTGACCGGCTTGAATTCATCCAGGTCGATCAGCAACAGCGCGCCGAACGGCTTTGCCTTGCTGGCCGATGCCGCGTCGAACAGCGACAGCCTGGTTTGAAACTGGCCGCGATTGGCAAGCCCGGTCAGCGTATCGAATTCGGCGAGATAGCGATTGCGGTCCGCGAGAATCTTTTCTTCCGTGATGTCCTGCTTCATCCCGAAGATACGCACGGCGACCCCATCGACAGACTCGACGGTAGCCGTGATCCTGATCCAGCGCCGGTTACCTTTGAAGGAGACGATTTCCGCATCGAGGCTGAAGCCAGTGCGATCCTCTATGGCCTTGCTGCGCCGCTTCGTCAGTTCCCTGACGGACTCTTCGGGATAGCAGGCAAGCGCCTGCCCGCGAATCGGCGTCGAACCGCGCGGCAGATCGAAGATGTCGTAGACAACATCGGTCCAGACCAGCGATTCATCGGAGAGGTCGCATTCCCAGACGCCGATTCGCGCGGCGGCAGAGGAGCGATCGAAGATCTTCCGGCTATGCGCCAGCGAAGCAGCCTGTTCGTCGATGATGGCTTGCTGGGCTTCGATCTGTGCCTTCAGCTCGGCGATCAGGACAGCGTCATCCGGAGCGTCCGGCGGCATCGACAAGCGATCTGACATTCTGCGGGCACCCGGTCTTCGTCTCGGAGCTCTTGATAGGATGTTTTGCATGACGTGTTTAAGATTTCCTACGCCGTTGGCCGACTTCAGCCAAAATCGGCATACGTTACCGCTCCACTTCGTTCACTGATTGTTCTTGATATGAAAGCAACCTTAGGTTAGGCTCTCATCTCGAATGAGGGCGGCATGGTTCAACGTGTTTCCACCGTAGCCTTTGAGGGGATCGAGGCCCGCGCGGTCGACGTGCAGGTTCAGGTCGTGCCCGGTCTGCCGAACTTCCTCATCGTTGGCCTGCCCGACAAGGCGGTGTCCGAAGCGCGCGAACGGGTCCGCGCTGCGCTGGTCGCCTCCGGTCTGGCACTGCCGGCGCGGCGGATCATCGTCAATCTCGCACCGGCAGACCTGCCGAAGGAAGGCAGCCATTATGATCTGCCAATTGCGTTGGGACTAATGGCTGCGATCGGCGCAATTCCGCCGGATGCATTGGCAGGCTTCACCGTGCTCGGCGAACTCGGTCTCGATGGCTCGCTCGCGCCGGTGGCCGGCGTGCTGCCCGCTGCCATCGGTGCCAATGCACGCGATGAAGGCCTGATCTGCCCGGCCGCCTGTGGCGCGGAAGCCGCCTGGGCCAGTCCCGATATCCAGATCATCGCGGCGACGTCGCTGATCCAGATCGCCAATCACTTCAAGGGCACGCAGGTTTTGTCGCGACCGCAGCCGAAGATTCATGCGCGCGAGGAGACGCCGCTGGATCTGCGCGACATCAAGGGACAGGAAAGCGCCAAGCGCGCGCTCGAGATTGCTGCCGCCGGCGGCCATCATCTACTGATGGCGGGATCACCAGGTTCCGGCAAATCGATGCTGGCGGCACGGCTGCCATCGATCCTGCCACCGCTATCGCCGGCGGAACTCCTCGAAGTCTCGATGATCGCGTCGGTGGCCGGCGAGATCAAGGACGGCGCACTCACCGCGCGGCGGCCGTTCCGTGCACCGCATCACTCGGCCAGTATGGCGGCACTCACAGGCGGCGGGTTGCGTGCACGACCCGGAGAGATTTCGCTGGCGCATCAAGGCGTGCTGTTTCTCGATGAACTGCCGGAGTTTGATCCGCGCGTGCTGGATTCGCTGCGTGCACCACTGGAAAATGGCGAGGTCGCGGTGTCGCGCGCTAACCACCGTGTCACCTATCCCGCGCGCTTTATGCTTGTCGCAGCAATGAATCCATGCCGTTGCGGCCACGCATTCGAGCCGGGCTTCTCCTGCAAGCGTGGCCGCATCGATCGCTGCACGTCTGACTATCAATCGCGCATCTCCGGCCCCTTGATGGACCGCATCGACCTGCGGATCGAAGTGCCGGCGGTAACCGCGGCAGATCTCATTCTGCCGCCACCGTCGGAAGGTTCCGCCGAAGTCGCGGCGCGCGTCGCTGCTGCACGCGATCTCCAGACCATGCGCTATGCCGCGGCGGGATTGCCAGGCACCCACACCAATGCTTCCGCACCGGCCTCGGTGCTGGAAACCGTGGCACAGCCAGATGCGCAGGGACTGACGCTGCTGCGCGATGCCGCCGAGACGATGCGGCTGACCGCGCGCGGCTATCATCGCGTGCTGCGCGTGGCGCGAACACTGGCGGATCTGGACGGCGCGGAGAAAATCGGGCGGCTGCATCTGGCCGAGGCATTGTCTTACCGCGCGCTGGCGGAAGACGTTCGCCGCGCGGCCTGACGTCTTGTCTTCACCGCTGATGTGGGCGTCAACGCGATAGTAACGAGTTTTGTTTACGCTCTGCTCACCATAATCCCGTGTTACGGGGCCAGGGCGAGTACCGTGTCATGTTGCGTTTCAAGATTTTGGCCTCAACGATCCCTTTGGCGCTGGCGGCTTTTCTTGCCCGCGGCGATCTCGTGACCGGCACGCACCCCTGCATCTCCACCGGTGAGACCACCGTCCAGATCGCCGCCATGCCGTGGCAGGCGCAATCGCACGTCAGCTTCACTGACGATCCCTTGCAGGCAACCGTCCGTGTGCAGATCGTCGATAGCGCCGAGACCGCCGACTTCGTCGTGCTCGACGATGTCGACGCAGCGGAACCCGATGCCTGTCCCGTCACGGCCGCGACGCGCTTCATCGGCATTGCCGACACACCGGCGACGTCTGAGCCCGTCATCTACCTGTCAGAGCAGGGCGACGCCGACTACCGGATCTTCGTGAAGTCACGCAGCTTCACAGTGCGCGATGCGGCAGCATTGATCGTCAGCGCCCACAGTCGCAGCCCGGCGCGGATGGCGGCGGCCAGCCTCTAAAGCACGAATTAACGCTTCATTAATCATGTCTGCGCCGGCAGATTCAAAGCCACGGCCACGCAAGCACTTGGCAACAACATATCCGCATTGTCTCCGACATCCGCGGTCGCCTGATTGCGGGTGTCGTCGCGTGCAATTGCGAGCCTTGATGTGACCAAGCCGGAGTACCGATCTGTGGCGAAGGGTGTATTCCGGATCAAGGTCTACTTCCGCCGCTTCACGCGCCGTTTTCCATGGCTTGCTTTCGTCATCCGCTCCCTCGTGATGTTCTCGGCTGCCTTCGGTGGCGCCTATGGTTTCATCTCAGCTTCGACTTCGAAAGACTCTGGGTACGACCCGCACGCTTTTGCGATCGGCGCCAGCTTCCTGTTCGCGCTGGCCTGTGTCGCCCTGGCAACCATGAGCATCCGCATGCGCTTCATGGGCAAGCGGATGCGCAAACTGACTGCGCATAACGAAGCCCTGGTCGATCGAAACTGGGAATTGAAGGAAGCCGAAGAGCGCGCGCGCAGCTTGTTCGAAGCGCAAGGCGATCTGATCGTGATCCGCAACAACGAAGGCTGCATCACCTTCGTCAACGATGCTTATTGTGCGCTGGCGGAACGATCGCGCGAGATATTGCTCGGAAGCCGTTTCGAGCTCACGCTGCTGGAGCAGGGCGACATCGCCAATGAGTCGAATGGCACCAGCATACACGATCAAAAGATCGCCACAGCGACCGGGCCGCGCTGGATCGCCTGGCGCGAAGGTCTGGTGCGGATCGATGCAGGCCAGCCCGCCGAATTGCAATGCGTCGGCCGCGATGTCACCGACCGTACCCAGACCGAGCGCGCCCTTGGTGAAGCGCGCGATCATGCCAATGCCGCCAACCGCGCCAAGTCACGTTTCCTGGCCATGGCGTCCCATGAAATCCGCACGCCACTGAACGGCATTCTAGGCATGAGCGGCTTGCTGCTCGATACGCCGCTGACGCCCGAACAGATCACTTACGCCAAAGCCGTGAAGACATCCGGCGATGCGCTGCTGTCGCTGATCGAGGAGCTCTTGGATTACTCCAAGATCGAGGCCGGTAAGATCGATCTGGAACATCGGCCCTTTGCACTCGCTGGATTGATCGAGGACATCACGGAATTGCTGGCGCCGCGCGCGCAGGCCCGCAATATCGAGATCGCCGCCTATATCGACGAGCGACTCCCGTTGACGGTCATGGGCGATGCAGCGCGATTACGCCAGGTACTGCTCAATCTCGCCGGCAATGCCATCAAGTTCACAGCGACGGGCGGCGTAGCGCTGATCGTCGAGCCCGGCATCTGGCCGAACGAAATCTCTTTCCTGGTACGCGATACCGGCATCGGCATCGCGCCGGATGCACAGCAGCGCATTTTCCACGAATTCGAACAGGCAGACGAGGGCACTGCGCGCCACTATGGCGGAACCGGTCTTGGCCTCAGCATCAGCGAGCGCATCGTCAAGCGCATGAACGGCCGCATTACACTTGAAAGCAAGCTCGGCGCCGGTTCAACCTTTGGAGTCTTGATCCCGCTTGCCGCATCCGACAGCGGCACCGCGACCTTTGTGGCACCCGATCTCACCGACCTTTCGGTGATGCTGGTGGCGCCGCAAACCATCGAGGCCTCGCTGACGGCCTTGCGACTCGGGCGCTGGGGGGCACAGACCTGCACCGTGTCCGATCTCGCCGTCGCGCAAGCACTGCTGCCTGAGCGTTCGTGGCATGCCGTCATGATCGATCGCGCTCTTGGCGCGGAAGCTTCCGAACGCCTTGCCAACGCTGCGATTTCGCACGCGCTGCGGCGGATCGTCATGTTCACGCCTGCGATGCGTCATGAATTGCAGCCCGCGGCGCCGAGCGCTTTCACCGGCTATCTGGTGAAACCGCTACGTGCTGCCTCGCTCGCTGCGCGCCTGACATTGCAGACCGACTCACCGGCGATCTCCGCCGATGATCTGCAGGAACATGATCTCGTCGCACCGGCATCGGCAGAGGCGACGGCACGCGGCCTTTCGATTCTCGTTGCCGAAGACAATGAGATCAACGCACTGCTGATGCGCTCGCTGCTGACGCGACTTGGCCACAAGCCCGTCGTTACTACCAATGGCGATGAGGCGCTGGAATCTTGGCTCGCCTCCGACGCCGCCGGCACGCCCTATGATCTCGTCCTGATGGATATCCAGATGCCGAAGCTCGACGGCATCGAGACTACCAAACGCATTCGCGCGCGCGAGGCCGGTCAGCGCGTCAGGCGCACGCCGATCCTCGCACTCACTGCAAACGCGCTGGTGGAAGATCGCTACGCCTGTTTCGAGGCCGGCATGGACGGCTTCCTGATGAAGCCGCTGGATCGCGATAAACTCGCCGAAGCCCTCAAGGGACTTGCTACATCGCGGCATATCGCCGCCTAGCTCCACTCTCGCTGTCATACCCCCGCAACACGCCCGTCACACGGCTGTTGAGCGCCCGTGATGTCTGGTGCGGATAGGCCGCATCGATGATTCGCGTGATGCCGCGGCACAAGGCGATTGAGTTGGGGATGGCCATGCACGGCAACGAACTGGTGCGACCGAAGCAGGGTTTCATGCAGATGTTGCGGCCCCAGAACATGAGCGCCGCCGCGCAGACTGCGATCACCTGGTTCAAGCCGCCGCTGCATCTCCATCCCGCCAACGGCATTCCGATCGCCACGAGTACGCTGGGTCGGATGGGCCCGCTCGAAGTTCGCCTCGCGCAGGACAAGCGCGACGTGAAGCGCGCGCAGCGCCTGCGCTATAAGGTATTCTACAAGAACGGCACCGCGATCGCCGACGCGGCCACCATGCTGGCACGCCGTGACAAGGATGCATTCGACAAAATCTGCGATCACCTTCTCGTCGTCGATCACGATGCCAAGCCCACGCTATCAGGCAAACAGCCGGTGGTCGGCACCTATCGCCTGCTACGCCATGAGGCAGCCATGCAGAACGGAGGCTTTTATACCGATAGCGAATTCGATCTGTCGGGGATGATCGAGCGCCATGCGGGTCTGCGCTTTCTCGAACTCGGTCGCTCCTGCGTGCTGCCGCGCTACCGCAACAAGCGCACCGTCGAATTGCTGTGGCAGGGCATCTGGAGCTATGTGCGACAGAACAAGTTTGACGTCATGATCGGTTGCGCCAGCTTTGAAGGCACCGATCCGGATCGTCTGGCATTGCCGCTGTCGTTCCTGCACCACAATGCGCGCGCGCCCGAAGCCTGGCGCGCCCGCGCGCATCCGTCGCGCTATGTCGAAATGAACCGGATGGCCGCCGATGCCATCGACACCAAGGCGGCGCTCCGTGCGCTGCCACCGCTGATCAAGGGCTATCTTCGCATCGGCGCCATGATTGGCGATGGCGCCGTGATCGATCATCAGTTCGGCACCACCGATGTCCTGATCGTGATGCCGGTGACCTCGATCGGCGCCCGCTATATCGAGCACTTCAGCACGGACGCCTCACGCCACGCGGCGTAATCGCCTACAGCCGACGCAGCGCGACGTTCTCCACCACGTGGTCCGCGCCCTTTTTCAGGATCAGCGTCGCGCGCGGGCGCGTCGGCAGGATATTGTCTTCGAGGTTGGCCAGATTGGTGCGCTCCCAGATCGCCAGCGCCGTCGCCGTCGCTTCTTCGTCCGACAGCAGCGCGTAGCGATTGAAATAGGATCGCGGATCGTGGAATGCGGTGTCGCGCAGCGCCAGGAAGCGACGCACATACCAGTCGCGCAGCACTGGTTCATCGGCGTCGATATAGACCGAGAAATCGAAGAAGTCGGACACCACAGGCACCGCCTTGCCGTCACGCGGCAAGCGGCCGGTTTGCAACACGTTGACGCCTTCGACGATCAGGATGTCGGGCTGGTCGACCTCGACCCACTTGTTTGGAACCACGTCGTAAGTGAGATGCGAATACACCGGCGCGCGGACGGCGTTGCGGCCGGCTTTGATGTCACTGAGAAACTGCAGCAGCGTCGGCAGATCGTAGCTTTCGGGAAAGCCCTTCTTCTGCATGATACCTTCGCGCTCGAGCACCGCATTCGGATAGAGAAAGCCGTCGGTGGTGACGAGATCGACTTTCGGGCGCGGCGACCACCTTGCGAGCAGTGCCTGCAGCACGCGGGCGGTGGTCGACTTGCCGACAGCCACCGACCCGGCGACGCCGATGATATACGGCATCTTGCGATCCTCGATGCCGAGGAATTTGCGCTGCGCGTAGTACAGACGTTGCGTCGCCGTGACATAGATCGAGAGCAGGCGGGACAGCGGGAGATAGATTTCTTCGACCTCGCGCAGGTCAAGGCGATCATACATCGAACGCAGGGCGGCGATCTCGCCGGCCTCCAGCGTCATCGGCGTATCGTCGCGCAGTTTGGCCCACTGCTCGCGCGAAAAGTTCCGATAGGGATTGTATTGTTGGTCTGCCCGCATATCCATGAAGCGGTCCCCGTGTTGATCTATGTTGCTACTCGCTCTTGCGCGAAGCCTTCTCTTCAAGTCCGGACATATTGGTGCGCAGTCCGAGCGCAGTCTCGACTTCCTGGATCGTCACGCCGCGCGCCTTCAGCAGCACGAGCAGATGAAACAGCAGGTCGGCACTTTCATTGATCAGATTGGTGCGATCGTTCTCGACCGCCGCGATCACTGTCTCGACGGCCTCTTCGCCGAATTTCTTGGCGCAATGCTCGGCGCCCTTGTCGAGCAGCTTGCGGGTATAGGACGCGTCGCCACCCGCCGCCGCGCGGGCGTCGATGGTGTCGGCGAGATCGTGAAGCGTAAAAGCCATTTCGGCGCCTTGTTGGCTGGGCAGCGCGAACTCCTGCCAGACTTTGACTTACGGGTCGAGTGACTAGGGGTCGAGCCGCATCGGCAGCCCGGCCCGGACCATATGATCCTTGGCCTCGCGAATGGTAAATTCCCCGAAGTGAAAAATCGAGGCCGCCAGCACCGCAGTGGCGTGGCCGCTCCTGATACCTTCAACCAGATGGTCGAGATTACCGACGCCCCCCGAGGCGATGACCGGTACGCCGACGCTGTCGGCGATGGCCCGGGTCAGTTCGATATCGAAGCCGGAGCGGGTGCCGTCGCGGTCCATCGAAGTGAGCAGGATTTCACCGGCACCGAGTGACACGACTTCCTGGGCAAATTCGATAGCATCGATGCCGGTCGACTTGCGACCGCCATGGGTAAATATCTCCCAGCGCGAGCCGGACCGTTTGGCGTCGATGGCGACCACGATGCACTGGTCGCCGAATTTCTCGGCGGCTTCCTTGACGAACTGCTTGTTAGCGACTGCCGCAGAGTTGATCGAGACCTTGTCAGCACCAGCGCGTAACAACGTCTTGATATCGTCCACCGTCCGCACACCACCACCGACCGTCAGCGGCATGAAGCAGGCTTCGGCGGTCCGACGCACCACATCCATCATGGTACCGCGGTTTTCGTGGGTGGCGTTGATGTCGAGGAAAGTGAGTTCGTCGGCGCCAGCGGCATCATAGGCGATCGCCGCCTCGACGGGATCGCCGGCATCGCGCAGGTCGACGAAGTTGACGCCCTTGACCACACGTCCGTCCTTGACGTCGAGGCAGGGAATCACGCGCACCTTGAACATACCAGCTCCTATGCCGCCCGTGACTGCTTGATCAAAGCGAGCGCTTCCGCCGGATCGAGCCGACCGTCATAGAGCGCACGGCCGGAGATCGCGCCTTCGAGTTTCCTGGCACGCGGCTCCAGCATCGCTTTCACGTCCTCTATGGAAGCAAAGCCGCCCGAGGCGATGACGGGAATCGAGATCGCGTTGGCGAGTTCGATGGTGGCATCGAGATTAAGCCCCTTGAGCAAACCGTCGCGCGCGATGTCGGTGAAGATAATGGCGGCGACGCCGGCATCTTCAAAGCGTTGCGCGATTTCCAGCGCGGTGACGGTCGAGGTCTCTGCCCAGCCTTCGACTGCGACCTTTCCAGCGCGGGCGTCGAGGCCGACGGCAACCTTGCCTGGAAATTTCTTCGCGGCTTCCTTCACCAAAGCGGGATCGCGCACCGCGGCGGTACCGATGATCACGCGGGTAATGCCCTTGGAGAGCCAGGCCTCCACCGTCTTGAGATCACGAATGCCACCACCGAGCTGCACCGGCATCTTGACGGTCGCGAGCATCGACTCCACAGCCTGCGCATTTATCGGCTTGCCGGCAAAGGCACCGTCGAGATCGACGACATGGAGATATTCGAAGCCCTGCGTCTCGAAGTCGCGCGCCTGTGCGGCGGGATCGAGGTTGAACACAGTGGCGCGCGCCATGTCGCCCTGTTCGAGGCGAACGCACTGGCCGTTTTTCAGATCGATGGCAGGAAAGAGAATCACGGCTTCCACTTCAGAAAGTTCGAAATCAGGGCCAAGCCAAAGCGCTGGCTCTTTTCGGGATGAAATTGCGTACCGATCGCGGTGTCCTTGCCGACGATGGCGGTGATGGGACCGCCGTAGTCAGCGCGCGCCAGAACGTCGGCTTCGTTAGCGGCATTCAGGTGATAGGAGTGCACGAAATAGGCGTGACGGCCCTTCGGCCCGAGCGGCAGGCGCTCCAGCACGGCGTGCTCACGCACCATATCGAGCGTGTTCCAGCCCATATGCGGGATTTTCAGGTTTTCTTCACGCGGCTTGATCTTCTCGACATCGCCGGCGATCCAGCCCAGCCCGTCGGTCGTGACGTGCTCTTTGCCCCTGGTCGCCATCAACTGCATGCCGACGCAGATGCCGAAAAAGGGTCTGGCCTTGTCGCGCACCGCTTCGGTCATGGCCTCGACCATGCCATCCAGCGCGTCGAGTCCCCGACGGCAGTCGGCGAACGCACCGACGCCGGGCAGCACGATGCGATCGGCACGGAACACTGTTTCGGGGTCGCGCGTGACGATGATTTTCTCGGGCACGTCCATGCTGCGCGCAGCGCGCTCGAACGCCTTCGCGGCCGAGTGAAGATTGCCGGAGCCGTAATCGATAATGGCAACGCTCACCGTGTCACTCCCGGTTGCGGGAATAACCCGATGATGTCGTTTTGTGCCGGAGACGGCGGGCGCGAGAATGCTTGGCCGGGCACGTGACGGGTCGGCGGCGGACCGCCGCGATCGCTCGCCCACTGGTCGTTGACGGCGTTGTGCTGCGCGGTCCAGCGATCGAAGAAGCGACGTTCGGCAGCATCCTTGTTATCCGCGACGACCACATCGAGCTGACGCCACTTACCGCGCGACAGAGTCCAGCGTCGCAGGCTGGCGGCCTCGAAGCCCATCAGCAGCGCGAACAACAGCATCACGACGAAACGGGCGCCGATATTGACCTGCAGCATCGACAGCGCGACTTCGCCCGCAACCGACAACACGACATAGCCGAGCAGCGCCCACCAAAGGCGGTGATAGATCAGCCAGATCAGTCCGGCGACGAAGGCCCAGAAATGGAATCCATCGCGCACGAACTCAAACCTGTCCGTCGCTGAAAACGGCTCAGGGTCGGCACCGCGAGGTGCGTGAACTGTGTAGACCGGCATGGCAAACTCCGCCCGGAACCGTAGAGGCGATCAGCCGCCGAGCTGACCCTTGGTGGATGGCACTTCGCCGGCATTGCGCGGATCGATGGCAACGGCCGTCCGCAACGCCCGCGCCAGACCCTTGATGCAGGATTCGGCGATGTGATGGCTGTTCTCGCCATATAGGGTTTCGACGTGCAAAGTCACGCCCGCCTGCATCGTGAAGGCGTTGAACCATTCGCGCACCAGCTCGGTATCGAACTCGCCGATCTTCTGGGTCGGGAAGGCGGACTTGAACACCAGCACCGGCCGCCCGGAAATATCCAGCGCCACCCGGGTCAGGGTTTCGTCCATCGGCATGTAGACCGAGGCATAGCGGGTGATCCCGGCCATGTCGCCGAGCGCCTGCTTGACCGCCTGGCCGAGCGCAATGCCGACATCCTCGGTGGTGTGGTGGTAATCGACGTGGAGGTCGCCGACCGCCTTGACGGTGATGTCGATGCGGGAATGGCGAGCGAGCAGATCGAGCATATGGTCGAAGAAGCCAATTCCGGTGGTCGATTTGGACACGCCGGTGCCGTCGAGGTTCACGGAGACCTCGATATCGGTTTCCTTGGTCTTGCGCTTGATTGTCGCCGTGCGCATGAAAACGCCTCTCCGCCTGCTGAAAACGCGTCCTTTTAACAGGGAGATGACACCTTCGCTACCGCGGGAGAGCCGATTCCGGACCGATCTTTCCGCCTATGGTGACCGGAATCCGCGCTGATCGGCCTCATGAGCCGGATTTGCAACGGCCGGCGTCCGTGCCTAGATCAGGCACTCAAGAGGGCTCCAAAGGGTCAATATGAACGCATCTTATTCCGCCTCCCACGATAACCAGTCCCCGGTCTGGCACGGCACCACCATCCTGACCGTCCGGAAGGGCGGTAAAGTTGTGATCGGCGGCGACGGCCAGGTCTCGATCGGCCAAACGGTCATCAAATCCAACGCCAAAAAGGTCCGTAAACTGGGCAAGGGCGACGTGATCGGCGGCTTTGCCGGCGCCACTGCGGACGCCTTCACTCTGTTCGAGCGACTGGAAGCCAAACTGGAGCAGTATCCTGGCCAATTGACCCGGGCCGCCGTCGAACTCGCCAAGGACTGGCGCACCGACCGGTATCTGCGCCGGCTGGAAGCCATGATGATCGTCGCCGACAAGGACGTCTCGCTGGTGCTCACCGGCACCGGCGACGTGCTGGAGCCGGAAGCCGGAGTGATGGCCATTGGCTCGGGCGGCAATTACGCGCTGGCAGCGGCAAGGGCGCTGGTCGATACCGATCAGGATGCCGAGACCATCGTGCGCAAGTCGCTCGATATCGCCGCCGACATCTGCGTCTACACCAACCGCAACGTGACGCTGGAAATGCTGGAGGCATGACCGTCGCGGGTCACGATACCCGCGCGCCGTCCGTCACCGGTCTCACGGTCAAGCAGGGCGCCCTAATTGCGGTCGGCCTGCTCGCACTGCAGGCCGCACTTCTTTACGCCATGGGCCGACTGCCTATCTGCGCTTGCGGCTATGTAAAGCTCTGGCATGGCGTGGTGCTGAGTTCGGAGAACTCGCAGCACCTCACCGACTGGTACACGTTCTCGCACATCATTCATGGCTTTCTGTTTTACGCCGCCACCTGGCTGCTGTTTCCACGTCTGTCCTGGATCGCACGCCTGATCATTGCGATGCTCATCGAAGGCGGCTGGGAGCTGCTGGAAAATTCGAGCTGGATCATCGAGCGTTACCGCGCCGGAACGGTGTCGCTGGATTATTTCGGCGACAGCATCGTCAACTCGCTGGCCGACACGCTGTCGATGATCGCCGGCTTCATTCTTGCCCGGAAGCTACCGGTCACTGCTACAGTCGCGATTGCGCTTTTGTTCGAGGTTCTGGTCGGGCTGCACATTCGCGACAATCTCACTTTGAACGTGATCATGCTGATTCATCCATTTGAAGCGATCCGCACCTGGCAGGCCGGGCCATCCATTATCTGATCCGCTTGTCCCAACGCCCTTCTCAACCTACGTAGAGTGACATGACTGACTTTTCTCCCCGCGAAATTGTAAGCGAACTCGACCGGTTCATCGTCGGCCAGCACGATGCCAAACGCGCGGTCTCGATCGCGCTGCGCAATCGCTGGCGGCGCCTGCAGCTAACCGGGTCGCTGCGCGAGGAAGTATTACCGAAGAACATTCTGATGATCGGGCCCACCGGCGTCGGCAAGACCGAGATCGCACGCCGTCTGGCGAAGCTCGCCGGCGCGCCATTCATCAAGGTCGAGGCCACCAAGTTCACCGAGGTCGGCTATGTCGGCCGCGACGTCGAGCAGATCATCCGCGACCTCGTCGAGGTCGCGATCTCGCTGACCCGCGAGCGCAAGCGCAAGGATGTTCAGGCTCGGGCTCAGCTCGCCGCTGAGGATCGCGTGGTCGATGCGCTGGTCGGCGCCACCGCGAGCGCGGCTACGAAAGAGTCGTTCCGCAAAAAACTTCGTACCGGCGAACTCAACGACAAGGAAATCGAGATCGAGGTGCAGTCGTCCGGCGGCCCGTCGATGTTCGAAATCCCGGGGATGCCCGGCGCGCAGATGGGCACAATCTCGATTGGCGATATTTTCGGCAAGATGGGCAAGGGCACCAAGACCCGCCGCCTGCGCGTGGAAGATGCGCATGAACCGCTGGTGAATGAGGAAGCCGACAAACTGCTCGACAGCGATGCGCTGGTGCAGGAGGCGATTTCGGTCGTCGAAAACAATGGCATCGTGTTTCTCGACGAGATCGACAAGATCTGCGTGCGCGACGGTCGCAGCGGCGGCGAAGTCTCGCGCGAAGGCGTTCAGCGCGATCTCTTGCCGCTGATCGAAGGGACGACAGTGTCCACCAAGCACGGCGCAGTGAAGACCGACCACATCCTGTTCATCGCCTCCGGTGCATTCCATATTGCCAAGCCGAGCGACCTCTTGCCGGAATTGCAGGGCCGTCTGCCGATCCGCGTCGAGCTCAATGCGCTGACCCGTGATGACATGCGCCGCATTCTCACCGAGCCGGAGGCGTCGCTGATCAAGCAGTATGTGGCGTTGCTGCAGACCGAAGGCGTTACGCTGGAATTCGCCGACGATGCCATCGATGCGCTGGCGGATGTTGCCGTCGCCGTGAACTCAACCGTCGAAAACATTGGCGCGCGGCGTCTGCAGACGGTGATGGAGCGCGTGCTCGACGAGATCTCCTTCGCGGCTCCGGATCGCAATGGCGAGACCATCCGCGTCGATGCGGCCTATGTGCAGAAGCATGTTGGCGATCTCGCGAAGAATTCGGATCTGAGCCGGTTTATTTTGTAGTTCGCCAATCTCGTCGTTCCCCGCCACTCCGATTGGAGTGGCTGAGGGCGCGCTCTTGCGCGAACCCAGAACCTCGTGCGGCCCAATTACAGCGAGATTCTCCGCCACTCCAATTGGAGTAGCTGAGGTCTGCACTTCAGTCGGCTCCGCCGCCTTAGCTGCATCCCGGAATGACGAGTTTGTGGCTACCTTGCCCGCCTGATCCGCACATACAGCGCACCGGCCCCGCCATGCCCGATATGCGCTTCCTCGAATCCCACCACCAAAGAACGAAACTCCGGCAGCCCTAGCCACAACGGCACCTGGCGACGGAGAATGCCGCGTTCTGCCTCAGGACCCACTGTGCGGCCCTTGCCGGTGATCACCAGAACGAAAGTCATGCCATCATGACTGGCCCGATGCAGAAAGGCAGACAGAGCACCGTGCGCGCGCGTCTGCGTCATCCCGTGCAGATCGATGCGGGCATCGATTTCTTTCCGACCGCGAGACAGTTGCGAGCGCTCGCGCCGGCCGATCGGCGCCAAAGGCGGCGCTGGTGGCGGAGATGGTTTTGATGTTTGAACAGGTATCGCGGACGCCAACGGCTTGCGCGACACTGGGGGCTTTGCTGCGACCGGCACGTCTTCCGTTACGGTTTGCACTTTCGCGACGCGCGGCTTCTTACGCAGCGGCTTGATCTGCTTGGCGACGCTGTCCCACAATGCATGCTCCTCCTCGCTCAGTACGCGGCGACGGCGTGGAGCAGGCGGATCGGGTAATTGCGGTGGACGTGAACGCTTCATTGCCAGGGGAAACGGAAGAGTGACTGCGGCTGCTTCGGTGTACGACGGTACACGCGGTGCCGGGATTTGGCACGCTTCGCCTTCGCTTCAGTTTTTACCTCCGTCTTTACTTCACTTTTTACCTGGGGCTTTACCTCAGGCGCGACTGCAGGCCGCGCTTCCGGCAACGGCACTGTCGTTGCCGCTGGTCGAGGCATCGCCGGGGTGGGCACGACCGCAGCCGGTCTCGCGACCGGCAATGGCGCTGTCACGGCCGACACCGTGGGCTTTACTGCCACGGCATCCGGCTTTGCTGCAGCCTTGTTATCTATCGCGGAAGTTTCGACCTTCGGTGCTTCGGCAGGCTTCGGCGCGGTCTGCGGAAATAGCTTTGCTATCTCGGCCGATGGCCGCGCGTCGGGGAGTGGCATGTGATGGCCACGCCTGGAGGGATCGAGACTCTTCGGCACCAGCATCACGAAACGCGCGGCGTTTTTCATGCGGCCGGCAACTTTGCCTGCTTCGGCGCCGGCTCCGAAATACAGATCAGCACGTGCCGGACCGATGATGGCCGAGCCGGTGTCCTGCGCAACCATGAGGCGTCGAAACGGCGTCTTTGCCATGTCGGACTCGATCGGCAGATCGCCTTCGATGAAGAACGGCGTGCCATAGACATGCAGTGACTTGTCGACGGCGATGGAGCGGCCAGGCGTCAGCGGCACGCCTTGCGCACCGACGGCTTCGTCCTTGTCGGACAGCTGCACCTCACGGAAGAACACATAGGATCGATTCTGCCGACGCAGTTCGCTCGCAGCGTCCGGGTTCTCTTCCATATATTGCCGGATACGCTGCATCGACATCTGCTCACGCGGAATAATGCCGCGATCGATCAGCACGCGGCCGACCGGCGTGTAGCGATAGCCATTATGGGCATCGTAATTGATCCGCACCGTGCCGCCGTCTTCGAGGCGCACGCGTGCCGAGCCCTGAATCTGCGTGAACAGCAGATCGGTCTGGCTCTTCAGCCAGACGATTTCGAGCCCGCGCCCGGCGATGGCGCCATCCTCGATCTGGCCGCGATCGTAATAGGGTACGAGCTTACGGCGGCCGATCTTGCGAAACACATCGCCGCCATTCGGCATGCTGGCGGATGACTGGCTATAGCCGCGCACGAACAGATTCGAGGGCCGACGATATACCGGAACGGTATAGACGTCGGTCTTCGTACGGGAGCCGTCAATCACCGGCTCGTAGTAACCGGTAACGAAACCTTCGGGTTCGCCGAGACGCGAGATTCGCAGCGGCAGGAAATGCTCTTCGAAGAAAGCGCGGGCCTTGGCGCCATCGGAAATATCGGCGCTCCTGGCTGCACGGCAGGGATCACGGAGCGTCGCGCCGAGCGCCTTCGAATCAGTTGGCGGATTGCGTTGAGCAACGATCGGCTTGCAGCTTGTACGAAACGCCTGGAAGGCGAGGAGGTGATCGTCCTCGCGCCAACCGGCAATATCGGCAAAGGCAACGGGTTCATACTGGCTGCCGGTGAATTCGAACGGCCATTCCCGCGGTGGATTATGCCGCGGGACATACACAAATTTTGCGGGATCGTTCTTGACGTGCTCGGCGTGACGCCGAAGTCGTGCGTCCGCTGAGACAGGAACCAACGCAGCAGCTATCACGCACAGCGCGGCAAGCCGGCCGAGCCTGGCAGCGTTACTGCACGCTGCCGGTGCCAACCAGCTTCCAGTTCGGATCGCGCGAGGTGATATCGCGAGCAAAGGTCCAGACGTCGGTGATGTCACTGACCTTATCGGCATTACCGTCGACCACCGCGCCGGTCTTGTCGCGCGTCACCGAGATCATCTGCGAGACGAAACGCACAGTGAGCTGGGCCGCGCGATCGCGCACTTCGGCGCCGACCAGCTCGGCCTTGTCGATCGATACGAAACGGGTCTCGGTCTTCTGCTCGTTCTTCTCGCGGTCCTTGATGACCGCGTCGAAGCTGTCGAACACTTCAGACGACAACAGATCCTTCAGCGATCGGCGATCGCCATTGGCAAAGGCCAGCACGATCATCTCGTAGGCGCCCTTGGCGCCGGTGAGAAAATGACGCGGATCGAACGACGAATCCTGTTCCACGATGGCATCGAGACCGGTCGCGAGGGGCGTTCCCGGTTCGGTAATGCCCTTCCAGCGCTCGGCGGGAGAAACGTCCGCAGCGGGGGCCGGCGCTGCCTGGTCGACGGGACCACCGGGCATCGGCACGACGTTGCCTTCGGGCGGCAAAACATCACGCGCAGCATGGTCGAAGGGCGGACGCTCCCCGCCGGTGCGCTGTCCGAGCACGTTGCGCAGGCGGATGAAAATGAAGACCGCCAGTGCCAGGAAGATGATGGTGTAAATGTCCACGTCTTATTGCTTTCTGATCGGTGCCGGGCATGCCCGGCGGAAGACTATGCCGCCCATCGCGGTTCTGAAATCGGCTCCCGCAAGGTCGGGAGATCGCGTCACGGGCCAGCCTGCCTCATGTAGACATGAAACTAAGCCCAGCCAATGGCGCGCCATCGTGTCGGGCTGCGGCAAAGCGGCCTTCGCGCCGGCAGCCTCGACCGCTTCTATAAATTCTAGCGTGTTTGTCCGACCGAGGAAATCGGATCCGGCGAGGAAAACCCGCACTTTCAGTCATTTAACGCGAATTCGGGACGAATATGACCGGTTTTGCGCCTGCATGTCCAAGTGGTGGATCAAACCAGCGATTTTCTAGCGTCCAAGTTGTGGCGGGGCATCCTTGTGGAGTGCCGCAGGCCTATGATAGCCACTCGCCGCGATCACCTCATTCGACCGTTCGTGCGGAGGCCCGCGACGAACCGGTTCCACCCGCCCGGCAGCGCTTCAGGAGAACTTTCGATGGCAAACGGCAACGGTACCCCTCCGGAGCAGTCCCCCCCCCAACTCAATGTACTGGCGCAGTACACCAAGGATCTCTCCTTCGAGAATCCGAACGCGCCGGCCTCGCTGGCACCGCAGGCCCAGCAGCCAAACATCAACATCCAGATCAATGTCGGCGCCAACAATCTCTCCGAGAGCGAATATGAAGTGACGCTGTCGGTCGAGGGCAAGGCCGAGAACGCCGGCTCGGTGATGTTCTCGTTCGAGCTGGCCTATGCCGGCGTGTTCCGCATCGTCAACGTGCCGCAGGAAAACCTGCACCCGCTGATCATGATCGAATGCCCGCGCCTACTGTTCCCGTTTGCGCGCGAGATCATCGCCACTGCAGTGCGCGATGGCGGCTTCCCGCCGCTGATGCTCGATCCGGTGGATTTCGTCGGTCTGTATCGCCAGAACATGGAACGCCAGGCTCAGGTCGAGGCTGGCAAGTCGAACTAAGTTCAGCGGTTTAACTAACCAGTTTACGTCATGGCCGGGCTTGTCCCGGCCATTTTCGTTTTACGAAGCCGGTCCCAGAAATTCATTCCAGATCGCCTTTTCGCCCATGGTCGCGACAAAGGCGCGGTGTTCGGTGCGATCAGCTTCGGTCACGCGCGGGGCAAGCGCGATCTCGCGCTGGCGGCGCGGGGCATCATTGATGCTACCGGTGCGCTGCGCAGGCGCTTCATCGGCCAGGATCAGTTGCGACTGCCGGGCACCGATGAGGTCGATATAGACTTCCGCCAGCAATTCGGAGTCGAGCAGCGCGCCATGCTTGGTGCGTCGGGAATTATCGATCGCATAGCGGGCGCAGAGATCGTCGAGCTTGTTCGACACACCGGGATGCTTGCGGCGCGCCAGCAGCAGCGTATCGACAAGACGGTCGCGTGGCACTGGCGGGCGCTTGATGCGGTCGAGTTCGGCATTGATGAAGCCGAGATCGAACATGCCGTTATGAATGACCAGCGGTGAATCGCCGATAAAGGCCATGAAGTCGTCGACCACTTCGTGGAACAGCGGCTTGGTCGAGAGAAACTCGGCAGACAGACCGTGTACGTTGAACGCTTCCTGAGGCATGTCGCGCTCGGGATTCACGTAGACATGGAAGGTCTGGCCGGTCGGCATCCGGTTGAAGATTTCGAGGCAACCGATTTCCACCAACCGATCGCCCCGGAGGGGATCGAGGCCGGTGGTTTCGGTATCCATGACGATTTCGCGCATCGTTGTCAGCCGGTTATCGAATCAAAGTGGGCGATCAGGGCCGCCGTTGCGGCATCTTAACAGCCTCGGCGAGAATTTCACGGATCCGCTCCCGTACAGGGTCCAATCCGTTCGATGTATCCACCACGAAGTCGGCGCGCTTGCGCTTTTCGGCGTCAGGCAGTTGTCGCGCCAGAATGGCGTCAAGTTTTTCGGCCGTCATACCCTCGCGCGCCAGAATGCGCTCACGCTGCTGCTCGGGATTGGTCGATACCACGACCACCGCATCGACGCGTTTTTCGCCGCCAGTTTCATAGAGCAGGGGCACATCAACCACCGCCACCGGGACGCCGGATTTCTCGGCATCGTCCAGGAACTTCCTGTGATAGGCGCCCAGCAGGGGATGCACGATCTGCTCGAGCTTCTTCATCGCGGCCGCGTCGTGCACCACCAGCGGCGATAGCTTTGCGCGATCGACCTTGCCGTTCACGGTGGTTCCGGGAAACGCGGCC
Organism: Tardiphaga sp. P9-11; assembly: GCF_008329525.1. Lineage (GTDB taxonomy): Bacteria > Pseudomonadota > Alphaproteobacteria > Rhizobiales > Xanthobacteraceae > Tardiphaga. The sequence continues at coordinate 441,761 of NZ_NPKQ01000001.1, forward strand.
TCGATCAGCGGTGCAGCTTCGCCGTCATAAACCATGTGCACGGTGGCATCGGCGTCATAGACCGGCACACCGGCTTCCATGAACAATTTCGCCGTGGTCGATTTCCCCATTCCGATCGAACCGGTCAACCCCAATACGCGCATCAAGCCCTCGTCAAAATCAGATCGCGATCATCTCTTCGCCGCGTAGGAAACTCAGCAGCGGCAGCAACGGCAGACCAAGAATGGTGAAGTGATCGCCTTCGATCAGCTCGAACAGATGCACGCCCAGTCCTTCGAGCTGATAGGCGCCGACACTTGCCGTCACCTTGTCGCCCGCAGCATCCAGATAGGCATTGATCGCCTGACCATCCAGCTTGCGCATGGTCATATGCGCCACGGAGACATTGGAAAACAACGTCGCGCCATCGCAAACGACGGCAAGCGCTGAATGCAATTCGTGAGTCCGGCCAGCAAGTGCGGCGAGTTGTTCGGCGGCCTGTTCGCGGCCGGCAGGTTTGCTGAACATCCGATCGCCCAGCGCCAGGGTTTGATCGGCACCAAGAACATAGCGGCCGGGATGACGCAGCGAAATAAAGGCGGCCTTGCGCTCAGCAAGCAAGGCTGCGATCTCGCCCGGCGCCGTCAAACTGGATTTCTGCTGGATGCCGCGCTCGTCTATATCTGCCGGCATCGCATCAAACGTAATGCCAGCATTCGCCAACAACTCACGACGCGCTAAACTCTGCGACGCCAGGATCAGCGGTTGCACGCCGCGCCAAATGGTCATTCGGACATCCTCTGACGCTGTCGATCAGCCAGCAGTTTCATGATGGCTGCCGCGGTTTCCTCGATGGAGCGACGTGTCACTTCCAACAAAGCCCAGCCGTATTTGGCACTCAGCTTGCGCGCATAGGTCACTTCATCCGTGACCGACTGGCGATCGATATAATCGTCATTGGTCGTATCGCTACCAATACTCAGAAGCCGGTTCTGGCGGATCTGAATCAAGCGCTCCGGCGTCGCGTGCAGGCTGACCACCAGCGGATTTTTCAACGTCTCAAGCTGATGGGGAATGGGGATGCCGGGGACGAGCGGCACATTGGCCGTGCGCACACCGCGATTGGCAAGATAGATCGAGGTTGGCGTCTTCGATGTACGCGAGACGCCGACCAGAACCACGTCCGCTTCTTCGAGGCCTTCCACGTGCTGGCCGTCGTCATGCATCATCGAATAATTCAGCGCGTCGATACGCTTGAAATACTCGGCGTTGAGCGTGTGCTGTGCACCGACACGGCCGGTGGTGGACGCACCAAGATAGGCCTGAAACAGCTGCATCACTGGCCCGATGATCGACAGGCTCGGGCTGTTGATCTCCTGGCACTTGGCTTCCAACCGGCCGACCAGATCTTTTTCCAGCAGCGTGAAGAGAACGATGCCTGGCGCTTCCTCGATTTCGGAAAGCACGCGATCAAGCTGCTTCTGACTCCGCACGAGCGGATAGACATGTTCAACTGGCGTGACATTCGCGTATTGCGCCGCAACGGCGCGAGCCACCGTGATCAGCGTCTCACCGGTCGAATCGGAGACCAGATGGAGATGAAAATAGCTGCCGGTGGTAGGCACCATGATCGTGTATGTCCTGTGAATCTCTGTGGAGCTTTTCCGGGATATCGACCATCGCCTCGGCGGGCCCGGGATAACTCGGTTTTTTCTTCACAGGGCTCATGAAGAGGAAAAGCTCTGAGGTTGCCTTGAATGATAATGGGGTTATCCCGGTTTGTCTTGGGATAATCCAGTGCACGACAACGGTAAGCCCTTGCGCTGCATATTGAACTTGCATGCAGGCGACTTTGGGGAAATCACGCGGTGATGTGCATAAGCGCGGGACAGTTCCGGGATTGTTTTGGGCGGCCACAATCCACTGTCACTTAGACTCAAACCTAAGATTCTATAAATATTATTTAAGAGAAGGATGGCTTGCGGATAGTGCGGTGATCCGCTCTGTATCGGCGCATCCTGCAACGTGGCTTTCCGGTGAAATGTTCCGTTGTCAGCACGTACGGTGTGATGCAGTGATGCTGGAAAGAACTTTCGAATGTATGAATGGGCCAAGGCGCTGCATGTGATCGCCGTCATCTCCTGGATGGCAGGCATGCTCTATCTGCCGCGACTGTTCGTCTATCACTGCGATGCGGAGATCGGCTCGAAGCAATCCGAAACCTTCAAGTTGATGGAGCGTCGCCTGCTCAAGGCGATCATCAATCCAGCGATGATCGCCACCTGGATCCTTGGCTTGTATCTCGCCTGGGCAGGTCACTGGTTCAGTGCGGGCTGGTTTCACGCCAAACTGACGCTGGTGCTGCTGATGTCCGGCGTTCATGGCTTCCTAAGCGCCCGGGTGCGTGATTTTGCTCAGGACAAAAATACACGATCTTCAAAATTCTATCGCCTTATCAATGAGATACCGACGCTTTTGATGATCCTGATCGTGATTTTGGTGATCGTGAAGCCGTTCTAGGCGAAATTTCTCATCACAACCGCCATTTCGGCTCCTTGCGCGACACCCTGCGATTTTCTATATTCGCGTCATCCCACCCCACGCAGGCGGATGTGGTTTGTACCGGTTTCGCTTTTTGAACCGGCCACCGCATCAGGTTTGAAGCTCCTTCAGCACCTTCCTCGCTCAAGACTTCCTGGCCAGAGACCTGCGGACTTTCCTGATCTTTTCCAGCGTCCGCATCCGTCTTGGCTACCTCGCGCTCCCTCCCCGACTTTCCACAGGATCCCTCCCAATGCGGGAAATGAAACTCCAGGACCTCAAGGCCAAGACGCCAGCCGAGCTTGTCTCGTTTGCGGAAGAGCTCGGGGTTGAAAATGCCAGCACCATGCGCAAGCAGGAGCTGATGTTCGCAAGCTTGAAGCAGCTGGCGATCAAGGAAACTGACATCATCGGCGAAGGCGTCGTCGAGGTTCTCTCCGATGGCTTCGGCTTCTTGCGGTCGCCCGATGCGAACTACCTGCCGGGTCCGGACGATATCTACGTCTCGCCCTCGCAGATCCGCCGTTTTGGCCTGCGCACTGGCGACACCGTCGAAGGCCATATTCGCAGCCCGAAGGAAGGCGAACGCTATTTCGCTTTGCTGAAGGTCAATACGCTCAACTTCGAAGATCCCGAGAAGTCGAAGCACAAGGTCAATTTCGATAACCTCACTCCGCTTTTCCCGGATCAGCGCTTCCGCCTCGAGCTGGAAGATTCGACCCGCCGCGATCTCTCGGCGCGTGTCATCGACATCGTTGCGCCAATCGGCAAGGGTCAGCGCGCATTGATCGTTGCGCCGCCGCGCACGGGTAAAACCGTGCTGATGCAGAACATCGCGCATTCGATCACGGCTAATCATCCGGAATGCTATCTGATCGTTCTTCTGATCGACGAGCGTCCAGAAGAAGTCACGGACATGCAGCGCTCGGTGAAGGGTGAGGTCGTCTCCTCGACCTTCGACGAACCGGCAGTGCGTCACGTTCAGGTCGCCGAAATGGTGATCGAGAAGGCCAAGCGCCTGGTCGAGCATGGCCGCGATGTGGTCATTCTGCTGGATTCGATTACCCGCCTCGGCCGCGCCTACAACACCGTTGTGCCATCGTCCGGCAAAGTGCTGACCGGCGGTGTCGATGCCAATGCGCTGCAGCGTCCGAAGCGTTTCTTCGGTGCCGCGCGTAATGTGGAAGAAGGTGGTTCGTTGACCATCATCGCCACCGCGCTGGTCGATACCGGCAGCCGTATGGACGAAGTCATCTTCGAAGAATTCAAAGGCACCGGTAACTCGGAACTCATCCTGGACCGCAAGGTTTCGGACAAGCGGACCTTCCCGGCGATCGATATCTCGCGCTCGGGCACCCGCAAGGAAGAGCTCATCACCGATCCTCAGCTGCTCAAGAAGATGTATGTGCTCCGCCGCATCCTCAATCCAATGGGCACGATGGACGCTATCGACTTCCTGCTCGACAAGCTCCGCAACACGAAGAACAACTCGGAATTCTTCGATTCAATGAATACGTAAGTTTCAGGCTGTTCGTAGGAACAGCTTCAGGTTTGCAAGGAGCGCCGTTGCGAAAGCAGCGGCGTTTTTTTGTTATGAGCTCATAAACCTTCATTCCGGGATGTACGTCGGTCGGCGCAGCCAACCAGAGTGTGGACCCGGAATCCCGAGATGTTCAAAACAATTCAGGATTCCCCGCCGCTCCAATTGGAGTGGCTAAGGTTCACTAGCAGTTATCGCTGCGCCCGCCCCGGAACGACCCGTTTGGCTTGGTAGGTGCGACGCAAGAATCTCATTGCGCCACCTGCAGCCCATCGGCAAATAGGCGATGCATCCACGCGACCAGACGATCTACGCACTGTCCTCCGGCCGTCCGCCAACGGCGATTGCCATTGTGCGCGTGTCGGGTCCGCAGGCCAGCCAGGCGCTGGAGCGTCTCGCTAAGAGGCCACTGACACCTCGAGTGGCGACCCATGTTCTTCTGTCGGACGAACAACTCGGCCCGATCGACGATGCGGTGGTGCTGTGGTTTCCGGGACCGGCCAGTGCAACCGGGGAAGATGTCGCCGAATTTCATATTCACGGCGGACGCGCAGTGCTGGCTTCCTTGTTTGAAGCACTGGCGGGGATCGACGGCTTGCGGCTGGCCGAGCCGGGCGAGTTTACCCGCCGCGCTTTCGAGAATGGCAAGCTCGACCTGACCGAGGCGGAAGGTCTCGACGATCTCATCCATGCCGATACCGACCGGCAGCGCCGTCAGGCGCTGCGGCAATTGAAGGGATTGCTCGGCGACAAGGCACGCAACTGGCGCCAGCAGATCATCGAAGCCCTGGCGCTGGTCGAGGTCGGCATCGATTTTTCCGACGAGGGCGATGTGTCCGCCGAATTGATGGCACCGGCTCTGGCAAAAGCATCGGCGCTCCATCGCGAGATCGAAGATGTGCTGGCGGCGCAGGGCCGAAGCGAGAGGTTGCGTGACGGGCTGGTAGTGGCCATCGCCGGCGAGCCAAATGTCGGGAAATCGACGCTGATGAATCAGCTCGCCCGGCGAGACGTCGCGATCGTCTCGCCGCATGCGGGGACCACGCGGGATATCATCGAGATGCAGCTCGATCTGGACGGATATCCGGTGACGATCATCGACACCGCCGGCATTCGTGAGACGGCTGATCCAGTGGAGGAGGAGGGCGTACGCCGGGCGCGGAGGCGGGCGGCCGAGGCGGATTTGGTCCTGTGGCTGGTCGACTCCAGCGCGGGAGCGTCAGATCCGGAGCAATGGCTGGCGGGATCTGAAACGCCGGTCTGGGTGGTCCGAAACAAGGTCGATCTGGTCCGGGATGCGTCGGCCGGGCCAGACCTGTTAATTGCAATCTCCGCAGAGCGCGGTGATGGCCTCGCGCAATTGTTGGCCCTGCTTGTCGATTTCGCCGGTCGATATTTCGGGAGCGGAGAGGCCGGACTGATTACCCGGGAGCGGCAGCGTCTTTTGCTGCGCAGCACGTCGGGTTTGTTGCAGCATGCTGCAGCATCGGCTGAGCAAGGCGAAGAGTTCGTTGCCGAAGATATGCGTGCTGCAGCGCAGCAATTAGGGCGGTTGCTCGGGCGGGTGGATGTCGAGGATATTCTCGATAGCATCTTTCGAGACTTTTGCATAGGTAAGTAATATTTCTTTATTCATTTATATTTATTATGAATCATAATTCAGTTTAATAATCGCCAGTCCGCCATAGTTTTGAGCAAGGCGCAGCGCCCAAATAGTACACGCAAACTTGCAGAACGACCCAATAGCTTTGCCGCGAGACGCTTCTTGCAGTAGCGGTCGAAAGATCGAGTGTTTCACGTGAAACACAAGCTTTGGCGAGCCGGAGTGAATATTCAGTTCTGACGTTGTTTCACGTGAAACAGCTCCTGTGGATTTCTCTTCAATCCCGGCGTCACCCGCGCTAGAAGCTCCGCCCATGCAGGACAAGTTCGACGTCATCGTCATCGGGGGAGGCCATGCTGGCTGCGAGGCTGCTGCGGCCGCTGCACGCCTAGGCGCACGCACCGCCCTGGTCACGCACCAATTCGCGACCCTTGGCGCCATGTCCTGCAACCCTGCCATCGGCGGTCTGGGTAAGGGCCATCTGGTCCGCGAGGTCGATGCGCTGGACGGGCTGATGGGGCGTGTCGCCGATGCCGGCGGCATCCAGTTCCGGATGCTCAACCGCAAAAAAGGCCCGGCCGTCCGCGGCCCGCGCACCCAAGCCGACCGCAAGCTTTACGCCGCAGCGATGCAGGCGGCGATCGTTGCCACCGACAATCTGAACGTGATCGAAGGCGAGGCCGACGATCTGCTCATGGTCAATGGCCGGGTCACCGGCATCCGTTTGGCCGATGGCCACGAACTTGCTGCCGGCTCCGTGGTCATTACCACCGGCACCTTCCTGCGCGGGTTGATCCATCTCGGCGAGAAGAACTGGCCGGCTGGCCGGATCGATGAAGCCCCGGCGCTCGGCCTGTCCAAGGCGTTCGAGCGCGTCGGTTTTACCCTCGGACGGCTCAAGACAGGTACGCCACCGCGTCTCGATGGGACCACCATCGACTGGGCCGGGGTCGAGATGCAGTCCGCCGACGATCCCCCGGAGCCGTTTTCGGTGATGACCGACCGGATCACCAATCCGCAGATCCAGTGCGGCATCACGCGCACCACACCGGCCACCCATGAGGTGATCCGGGCCAATGTGCATCGCTCGCCGATGTATTCCGGTCAGATCAGGAGTTCGGGGCCTCGTTACTGCCCGTCCATCGAGGACAAGATCGTCCGTTTTGGTGATCGCGATGGCCACCAGATCTTCCTGGAGCCGGAAGGCCTCGATGACTCGACGGTCTATCCCAACGGCATCTCGACTTCACTGCCCGAGGAAGTTCAGGCTGCGATCCTGGCGTCGATCCCGGGTCTTGAGCGGGTCCGCATGGTCCGCCCGGGCTATGCGATCGAATATGACCATGTCGACCCCCGTGAACTCGATCCGACCCTGCAGACCAAGCGTATTCCCGGCCTGTTTCTGGCTGGGCAGATCAATGGCACCACCGGATACGAAGAAGCCGCCGCCCAGGGTCTGGTCGCCGGTTTGAATGCAGCCTTGGCTGCCAGCGGGGCGCAACTGACCGTATTCAATCGTGCGGACGGCTATCTCGGCGTGATGATCGACGATCTGGTCACCCGCGGGATCACTGAGCCCTATCGGATGTTCACTTCGCGGGCTGAATACCGTCTCACGCTGCGAGCTGACAATGCTGATCAGCGTCTGACCGATAAGGGCATCGCACTCGGATGTGTCGGCAGCGTCCGCGCTACCCGGCATGTCGCCAAGATGGAGGCGCTTGCGGCCGGAAAGGTGCTGAGCCAGGCACTTTCGATCACACCGAATGGGGCAGCGAAGCATGGTTTGACGCTTAATCACGATGGCCAGCGACGCTCCGCATTCGATCTCCTATCCTATCCGGAGACCGAATGGGCCACCGTGACGCGGATCTGGCCTGAACTGTCGGCCATTGACCCAGCGATCGGCACCCATATCGAGATCGACGCCAAATATGATGTCTATCTAAAACGTCAGACCGCAGATGTGGAGGCTTTTCGCCGCGACGAGGGTCTCTTGCTGGTGGATATCGACTATGATGCGGTCCCCGGACTGTCCAACGAGGCCCGGGCGAAGCTCAAGGCAGCGCTCCCGCACACTGTGGGGCAGGCGGGACGTCTCGATGGCATGACCCCGGCTGCACTGGCAATCCTCGCTTCCTATTTGCGCCGTGAGGCACGTAGGCCAAAGGTCGCTTTGGCCTGATTGGTTGTTTCACGTGAAACAACCCGGCTGCGCCGGAGACTACTCCGTTGGAGTCGGCTTACTCCGTCCGCGAGGCCAGAAAGCCAGCACCCCAACGAGGCTCGCGAACAAGATCACCGCGACAATCATTTGCACGACGCTAAAGTTGATCGCGTCACGCGTGACTAACAAGGCGGTGATGGGGGCCGCGAGCACCAGGAAAAGCTGTGCAATCCAACCCATGGTCATAGTCCTCCAACGATCAATCGATTGGAGGACGGGCCTGCTTACCCTGCATTGATGCCGGTCAATCAGCCGCCGGCGTTTCTCTCTTCCGCAGCACGAAACCTTTTGCGGTGAGCAGGCAGCCAAACTCCCATCATCCCATCAGAAGCGTCGACCAGATCGCTCATACCGGATCGAGCCCGTGCTCAATGCGACGGCGAAAGCGGGTTCGGTCTTCGCTCCCTTTGCTCGAAGCATCATGATTTACGTCTGGAAAGCCTGGTCCGCCCAAGCCTAGAAGCCTCCGCTCGGCTGCGAAGCGCTGCCAGCCAAGCTGGTGTCGCATAGGATCAGCGTCGATGAAGATCTCGAATGGGTTAGCCTAAGCTTCGAACCTAGCGACGACAGGTCGGCCGCTGGCCGACCGTTGATAGATCGCGGCGCCATTGGCTTCGCGAAAGTGCCCCCGGAGCAGGGTGGCGACGGAAGATCATCCGTGGTGCTGCAGACGATATCGATGTCACGGCCTGGCCAAGCCAACCGGACTGTGCCGACAATGAGCGGATCGAATGGCGCCAGGAGCCCAAGCGCATCCGTAGGCCCTCGGACCTCCCGTAATCTTGTCGCTCGATCATCGGGTGTTTTTTGTCCGGATTCGTCGCCGCTGCCGCGCAATTCGATAGCCGGAAAAATGGACTCAGAGTATGGATGGGTCCCAATAGCTTTTCAGACAATCCAATGGCGCAACGATCCCAGCAAGCTGCTCCCGCACCCCGGCTCGATGCCGACAAGGCTGCGGCCCTGCGGCTGACACCTGTTTCACGTGAAACGGAGGACCGACTTGATCGCTACGTCGATCTGTTGCTGCAGTGGCAGGCCAAGACCAATCTGATTTCGCCGGCGACGCTTCCAAATCTCTGGACGCGCCATATCTCGGATTCGTTGCAGCTTCTGAACCTCGCGCCGGGCGCAAAGACCTGGCTCGACTTCGGCAGCGGCGGCGGCTTTCCCGGTGTGGTGCTTGCTTGCGCCATGGGTGATCTTGCCGGCGGACATGTTCATCTCGTCGAGCGCAACGCCAAGAAGGCAGCGTTCCTGCGCGAAGCGCTACGTTTGACGCAAGCCCCGGGTACAGTTCACCTCGCTGACATCGGGGATAATGTGGATAGATTTCCCGCGCATGTCGATTGCATCACCGCTCGTGCGGTTGCCTCGTTACATATCGTCATCGGTTTCGCCGAACCCTTCATGAAGGCGGGCACAAAAGCCTTATTCCTCAAGGGTCAAGATGTAGAATCGGAATTGACCGAAGCTACTAGATATTGGAAACTAAACCCGCGCCTGCATGCCAGCCTGACCGGTGGACAAGGCTGGATCGTCGAACTCGACCGGATCGAGCGACTGCCCCCGTCCGCAAACCAAAATGGCTACGCCAATGACCGTAATTGATCAGGAATATCAAGAGCATACGTCAAGTACGGTGCCTGGACATCCGCGCATTCTGGCGCTGGCGAATCAGAAGGGCGGCGTCGGAAAGACCACCACCGCGATCAATCTCGGTACGGCACTCGCTGCTATCGGCGAGCGCGTGCTGATCGTCGATCTCGATCCACAGGGCAATGCGTCCACCGGTCTCGGCATCGATCGCCGTAATCGTAACTGCTCGACCTATGACGTGCTGATCGGCGAAGCCCCGCTGCGCGATGCAGTCGTCGTCACGGCGGTGCCGCGTCTGCATATCGCGGCATCGACCATGGATCTTTCGGGCCTCGAGCTCGAACTCGGCTCGGCCCGCGATCGCGCCTTCCGGCTGCGCGATGCGATTGGCGAATTGAACAATAATGTCTCGCCGGGCTCCGACTACACCTATGTGCTGATCGATTGCCCGCCATCGCTCAATCTTCTGACGGTCAATGCGATGGCCGCCTCAGATGCGATTCTCGTTCCGTTGCAGTGTGAGTTCTTCGCGCTCGAAGGTCTGTCGCAATTGCTGCAGACCGTGGAGCAGGTGCGCTCGACGCTGAACCCGAATCTCTCGATCCATGGCATCGTGATGACGATGTTCGATGCGCGCAACAACCTGTCGAACCAGGTCGTTGCCGACGTCCGTGAATTCATGGGCAGCAAGGTCTATGAGACCATGATCCCGCGCAACGTCCGCATCTCGGAAGCGCCGTCCTACGGCAAGCCGGTGCTGGTCTATGATCTGAAGTGCTCGGGCTCTGAAGCCTATCTGCGGCTCGCGACCGAAGTGATCCAGCGCGAGCGCGATCTGCGCACCGCTCACTGAGCAAGTGGGGTGGGCCTGACGTAAGCGCGCCTTTGCCCACCCGACCACCGAATTTCTAGTTTGAGTACGGAGTAACCCGGATGAGTTCGAAGGGATTGGCGATGGCTGATGAAGCGCGTTCGCGACTGGGCCGCGGCCTTGCAAGTCTGATCGGCGATGTCGGGGGTGAGGCCGCACATGTCGAGCGTCCTTCACGCAATCAGCGCAAGGTGCCGATCGAATTCCTCAAGGCCAATCCGCGCAACCCGCGTCGGGCTTTTGCCGATGCTGAGCTCGCCGAACTCGCATCGTCGATCAAGCAGCATGGCGTGATCCAGCCGATCGTCGTACGTCCGGTGAAGGGCTCGAACGATCGCTTCGAGATCATTGCCGGCGAGCGCCGCTGGCGCGCGTCGCAGATCGCAGGTCTGCATGAAGTGCCGATCGTGCCGCTCGACGTCACGGATTCGGCCGCGATGGAAATCGCGATTATCGAGAACGTGCAGCGCGAAGATCTCAATGCGATGGAAGAGGCGCAGGGCTATCACGCGCTCGCCGAGACCTACAAGCATAGCCAGGAAGACATCGCGAAAATCGTCGGCAAGAGCCGCAGCCATGTCGCCAATATGATGCGCCTCACCAAGCTGCCAGTCGACGTGCAGGATCTGATCGCATCGGGTCAGCTCTCCAACGGTCACGCCCGCGCGCTGATCAATCTGCCGGATGCGTCGAGTGCCGCGAAGCGGATCATTGCTGAGGGACTGAACGTTCGTCAGACCGAAGCACTCGCGCATGAAGAGGGCGTGCCGGAACGCGCACCGCAAAAGCCACGCACCTCGTCTCCCAAGGCGGCGAAGGATGCTGACACGATCGCACTGGAAAAGCGGGTGAGCGATGTGCTTGGGCTGAAGGTGTCGGTCGATCACCGCGATCCCGGCGGCACCGTGATCATCAAGTATCGTGATCTGGATCAGCTCGACGAAATTCTGAAGCGGCTGGATTCTGAGAACTAACCGCGCCGCCTTGCATTCACGGCAATCGACATCAACGCCCTCTGTGCGATCACCGCACCGAGGGCGTTTTGTTTGCGCACGTCGAGCGCGGCGACGGCGAGCTGATCGATGATATTTACCAGCCGCTGTGCCGAGAAATTTCGCAGCGCTGCTTCCACCGTTCCCTTGCGGGAAAAATGTAGCCGCGGAAATCCGCTCTCGACGGCAGATGACGCTGAGCTGCCTGCTTCGACCAACAGGCTGGCTTTGTGCAGCAATGCGGCCTGGCGCTGTGCTGCCATCATGATCATGCCAGGATAAGTCCCCGCGACCATCGCCTTGTTGAACTCAACTTCGACCGCCGTCGGGTTTCCAGCAAAGGCGCCGTCGACAATCGGATCGATCTTCAATTCGGACGCATCAGCAACGACAGCCATCACGTCGTCGAGTGTGACTTCGCCGGTGCCATGCGCATAGAGGGTCAGCTTGCGGAGTTCGTTACGCGACGCCTGCCGGTCGCCGCCGAGCAGGGACATCAGCGTGGCGCGTGCATCGGGCGCCATGCGGAGATTGGACACGCGAAGTTCGTCATCGATGAGCTTGGCGAGATCGCGTTCGGTGTCGGGGTAGCAGGCGATGGCCACCGCGGTCTTGGCCTTCTCGCAAACCTTCCGCAAGGGCGATTCCGGCCTGAGTTCGCCGGCTTCAATGACGATACGGCAATCCTTGATATTGGAATCCGCGAGCGTGTCGACACCGCTGGAAAAATTCTTCGAGCCGGCGCGCACGCGGATGGCGCGGCGGCCGCCGAACAGCGGCACCGTCATGGCTTCCTCAACGAGGCGCGATGGCTCGGCAGCGAGATCGTCGCCGTCCATGCGGACCAGCGAGAATGGATCGTTGGGATCGTCGACGGCGGATTTCATCAGCGCGTCGGCGCGTTCGCGGACAAGACCGGCATCAGCGCCGTAGAGCAGGATGATCGGCCGGCCGGCATCTGGCCTGGCCAGAAACGCGTCGATCTCTTTTCCGCGAAGCGCGACCACGCGGCGTGCTTAGGTGCCGGCGTAGAAGAACGACGCCAGACGGGTATTAATATTGTCGGCGATCTCACCCGCCGCGCGGTCCTCGGCATCGCGATAGGCGCGTGCTCTGGCGAAGCGCTGAAGCTGGCCGGGGATGTCGTAGGTGACGCGGGAGAACGTGCTGCCGGTCAGGACTTGCTTGCCGGTGGCGATCTCGATCAGGCCATAGGTCGCGTCGATACCGTAGTTTTCGCTGGTCGGCAGCGCGGTGTTCGGGTCGACGATCAGCGAGGTCCGGCTCGGGTTGAAACGGATCTTTAGCTGATAGGTCGGTGGCAGGCCGGTGGCGCTGCCATACATCTTGAACATCAGCGCATTGCGGATGTTCACGCCGACGCGGGCTTGCGGCGACGCATTGGGATAGTCCAGCGGCGGAACTTCGACGCCTAGCAGCTTCTCGCGCAAGCCGGGTTTGCCGTCGCCACGGTCGGCATACATCGGCTGGAAGCAGCCGGCCGTCAGCGCCGCCAGGGTGGCGACGACCATGAGCCGGGCGGCGATGCGAGATTTAGCCGACAACATTCACGATCCTCTGGGCGACGACGATGATCTTCTTGACGGGCTTGCCGTCGAGAGCCTGTTTTACAGCATCGAGCGCCAGAGCGGCAGCCTCAATTTCCGGGTTCGTCGCTTCCCGGGCCACTGTGACTTCTCCGCGCTTCTTGCCATTGACCTGCACGGGCAGGGTTATGGTGTCTTCAACCAGCAGATTGGGCTCGATTTGCGGCCAACGGGCTTCCGAGATCATGCCCGGTTGCCCGAGCACGCCCCAGCATTCCTCGGCCAGATGCGGCATCATCGGCGCAAACAGTTGAACAAGGATGACCGAGGCCTCGTGGAGCGCCCAGCAGACATCCGGGGCCGGGGTTCCCGGACGCGCCAAGGCTTCGCCCAACACGTTGGAAAATTCGCGGATATGGGCCAGGCAGACATTGAAGTGCAGCTTTTCGATCTCGGTCGAGACCTTGCTGAGCGCGCCATGGGCGGCCTTGCGGATCGCCAGGGCATCGGGGCCGAATTCGGCGGGACGGGCTGCCGGTGCCGATTTGCCGTGCGCGGCTGATTCGTTGATCTGCCGCCACAGGCGCTGCACGAAACGCGAGGCGCCCTTGACGCCTTCTTCGCTCCAGATGACGTCGCGGTCCGGCGGCGAATCCGACAGCATGAACCAACGGGCGGTATCGGCGCCGTAGGTGCCCATGATGTCGTCGGGGTCGACCGTGTTGCGCTTCGACTTCGACATCTTTTCGATCGGGCCGATGGTGATGTCTTCGCCAGTAGCGATCAGCGTAGCGCGTTGGCCGTTACCGCCGATCTCGATGTTGATCTCGGCCGGTGAGGCGAAGGTGCCGTCCTGCTTCTTGTAGGTCTCGTGAACCACCATGCCCTGCGTGAACATGCCGGCAAACGGCTCGTCGAAATTAACGTGACCGGTTGCCTTCATGGCGCGGGTGAAGAAGCGGCTGTAGAGCAGATGCAGGATCGCGTGTTCGACACCGCCGATATACTGATCCACCGGCATCATGCGATTGGCGACAGACGTCGTCGTCGGCGCCGTCGTATTCCACGGATCGGTGAAGCGCGTGAAGTACCAGGACGAGTCCACGAAGGTGTCCATGGTATCGGTTTCGCGCCGCGCATCCGCGCCGCAATTCGGGCACTTCACATGCTTCCAGGTCGGATGATGATCAAGCGCATTGCCCGGCTTGTCGAAGGAGACATCCTCCGGCAGCACGACCGGCAGGTCCTTGTCTGGCACCGGTACGATATCGCAGCTCGGGCAGTGGATGATCGGAATCGGGCAGCCCCAATAGCGCTGCCGTGAGATACCCCAGTCGCGCAGGCGGAAATTGATCTCGCGCTTGCCCCAGCCGTCCTTCTCGAAGATTTCGAGCGACCGCTTCATGGCTTCTTCGCAGGTCATCACGTCGGGTTCGCCAACCCAGCGGATATATTGCACCGAGTCGGTCTTCGCCGGAACGAAAGCAATATCCTGCACGCGTTCGTCGCTGCCGACCGGCACGAACACGTCGAGCACGGGCAGATCATACTTGCGTGCGAAATCCAGGTCGCGCTGGTCATGGGCCGGGCAGCCGATGATGGCGCCGGTGCCGTAATCCATCAGCACGAAGTTCGCGATATAAAGCGGCAGCGTCCATGACGCGTCGGCTGGATGCGTGACCTTAATACCGGTGTCGAAGCCGAGCTTTTCGGCGGTGTCGATTTCGGCCTGCGAGGTGCCCATGCGATGGCATTCCTCGATGAAGGCGGCGACTTTCGGATCCTTCTCCGCCAGCGCTTTCGCCAGCGGATGATCCGGCGAGATGGCCGAGAAGGTCGGGCCATACATCGTGTCCGCGCGCGTGGTGAACACGGGCAGCGTATCGAAACCGGCGGGCGCGCCGATCAGTCCGAACTGGAAGTGTAGGCCTTCCGACTTGCCGATCCAGTTGCGCTGCATCAGGCGCACCTTGTCGGGCCAACGGTCCAGCGTATCCAGCGCAGACAACAGCTCGTCGGAATATTTGCTGATCTTGAAGAACCACTGGGTCAGCTCGCGCTGTTCAACAAGCGCGCCGGAGCGCCAGCCGCGGCCGTCGATCACCTGCTCGTTGGCCAGCACGGTGTGATCGACCGGATCCCAGTTCACCTTGGATTTCTTGCGTTCGGCCAGACCTGCCCGCATGAAATCGAGAAACATCTTCTGCTGATGTTTGTAGTAGGTGGGGTCGCATGTCGCGAATTCGCGCGACCAGTCGAGCGACAGACCCATGGTCTGCAGCTGCTTTTTCATCGATGCGATGTTCTCGTAGGTCCAGGCCTTCGGGGCGACCTTGCGCTCGATGGCGGCGTTCTCGGCGGGCAGGCCGAACGCATCCCAGCCCATCGGATGCAAGACGTTCTTGCCCTGCGCGCGCTGAAAACGCGCGACCACGTCGCCCATGGTGTAGTTGCGGACATGGCCCATATGGATGCGCCCCGACGGATAGGGGAACATCTCGAGCACGTAATACTTCTCGCGCGGATCGTCGTTCTTGGTGGCGAAGATCGCCTTGTCGTCCCAGACGCGCTGCCAGCGCGGTTCGGTCTCGCGGGCGTTGTAACGTTCGTTGCTCATGGTGCTTTTGAAATCCGCCGGCCGGTTCGAGCGCTTCTCAGATCATGGACGCGCGAACGAGGTCGCAAACCGGTGCTTGCTCGGGCTGAATTCGCGCTTGAGGCGGGGGACTAGGCCATAAAAGGCCGCGTTAGGTCAATGGTTTAAGACAAGAAACGAGCCAGGGGCGGGTCCCGCCGTCTCACCCCGCCAGCGACACGGCGGTGCCGTAGGCCCGGACAAAGCCGTGCTCAACCACGGTGTTGCGGCCGCGTCGTTTAGCGGCGTAGAGCGAGGCATCGGCTGCCTCGATCAAATCGTTTGCCGTCTCCAGCGCCGCCGGCGTTGCCGAGGCCACGCCTACACTGACCGTGACCCGCTGATGTGCGCTGGTCGCGTGAGAGACCGACAGGTTCCAGATTGCCGCGCGGACCATTTCGCCGATCTGGATGCCGCGGGCGACCTCAGTGCCCGGCAGCAGCAGGCAGAATTCCTCGCCGCCATAGCGTCCGGCAAAGCCCGAGCTGCGATCGGCCAGGCTGGAGAGAGCTTCGCCGACGCGCGCCAGGCAAGCATCGCCTTCGGGATGGCCATAGGTGTCGTTGAAGAGCTTGAAGTGATCGACGTCGATCATCAGCAGCGTCAGATGGTCGCCGGACTGTTGGGCCCTCAGCCATTCGAAATCGAGACGGCTCTGGAACCCGCGTCGATTCGCCAGGCCGGACAGCATGTCGATGGAGGCAAGTACCGTGAGCTGCTCATTACTGGCCCGCAACTCACGTTCGCGACCGCGCAGTTGCGCCGCCATGCCGTAAAAAGCGCGCGCCAGGGGCACGAATTCCGCCGGCAGCGTGTTACGTGCGACCCGTGCCGACCAGTCGCCGCGGCCGAAGCGCTTCGCCATGGTCTCCATCATCTGGATCGGTTTGATGATCAATCGCTCTGCAACCACGAGCGCGCCGAGCAGCACGAACAGGCAGACGAAGGCGAGTTGCAGATAGGCGTTGCGAATCTCATGATTGGCAACGGCCGAGACCCGGGCCTCGTCGATACTGACGATCAGTTGTGCGCCCGTGCCGGGAATGGTGGCGAACGACACGGCGCGCTGCGAACCATCGCTGGCGTTGAATGACAGTGAACCGGTTTGTTTATCCGTATTACGCAAATGCGCTTCGATCATTGGCAGTAAAGCGAGGTCTTCCATCGGCCGGCCGATCGCGCTGGCATCGGAGGGCGGTGCTGCGAGCACGGTGCCGGCATGATCGACGAGCAATGCACTCACGCCAGGGCGATCGCCAAGATTGCCGATGATCTTCGACATCCAGTCGAGATTCACCGCTGCCAGAACCACGGCATCGTCGTCCTTTGTCAGTCCGGGCGCGAGGTAGGCGGCCATGATCGTCGGCTGATTCGTGAGACGACTGAAGAGGTAGTCGCTGACGACGAATTCGCCTGTCTCAACGGCCTTCTTGAAATAGGGGCGATCGCTGAAATCGAATCTCTGCTCGATGACTTCCGGCCAGGTCGAGCACTTGGCGATGCCATCCGCACCGGCCACCGTCAGGCTGCGCAGCCACGGCATGTCTCCGCGCAGGCTTGCCCGCATGATAGCGCAGCTCCGATTCACCTGAGCGGCCGACGTATAGATGTAGGCAGACGATTTCAGCACGGCTTCGATGGAGGCAAAGACTTCGCGCTGTGCATCGGCGCTGTGCTGGGCAATGCCAGCAAAATCACGCGCGGCCATCGCAATCTGGTGAGTACGCGTTGCATCGAGCGAACGGATACGCTCAGCCATCAATGGCCCGACCAGAATGAGGGCCAGCAAGACCAGTCGAGCGCGAATACCGAGAGCTC
This sequence comes from Tardiphaga sp. P9-11, assembly GCF_008329525.1. Classification (GTDB taxonomy): domain Bacteria; phylum Pseudomonadota; class Alphaproteobacteria; order Rhizobiales; family Xanthobacteraceae; genus Tardiphaga. The sequence goes on from NZ_NPKQ01000001.1 coordinate 459,113, forward strand.
CCCTGAGCCTCGCTTTATTGCGGTTGATACCGATGCGTGACATCTTCGATCCCTAAGCCCCGCGGACATAGGTACTCCAAAGCCTTCAAAAAGCCTTTCCCGGATTCGTTAAACTGCAATGGATCTCAAGAAAGTTCGCGTCTTGGTTGAAAATAAATCAGTGCAAGAGTCATCAGGCGTAACGCCTTCTTTACCAACCGACGGACTCGCTTCGGTCGAGTATGATATTTTCCGCGCGTGTAACGAAGCGCGGCGGGATCGCGGTTCTGTGACATTGATCGCCGTGTCGAAGACCTTCGAGGCTGACGCAATTGCGCCCGTGATCCAGTCGGGACAGCGGGTGTTTGGCGAAAACCGCGTTCAGGAAGCCAAATCCAAGTGGCCGGCGCTGATAGCCACTCAACCCGCGATTGCGTTACATTTGATCGGGCCTTTGCAGTCCAACAAGGCCAAGGAAGCGGTCGCCTTGTTCGATGCGATTCACTCGATTGATCGTCCAAGCATTTGCGAAGCGTTAAGCAAGGAGATGAAGGCGCAGCAGCGGACGCCGCAACTGTTCGTACAGCTCAACACCGGTGAGGAGCCGCAAAAGGCCGGCATTGCGCCGGGCGAGGCCGATGATTTCCTGGCCCGCTGTCGTGACACTTTTGGGCTGACGATTTCCGGACTGATGTGCATTCCGCCGGTTGACGATGCGCCGGCGCCGCATTTCGCACTGACAGCGAAGATCGCCGCACGTAACGGATTGACGGAGTTGTCGATGGGCATGAGTGCCGATTTCGCCATCGCGATTCAATTCGGTGCCACTCATATCCGCGTCGGCTCGGCGATTTTCGGGAAGCGGTAGTTCTTCGTCTCACTTCCCGGTAAAGGCCGTTCGCGCTTTGCCCGAACTGGGAAGTTTCGGGTTGGGCGCCTGAGCATGCGCCATAATGTCGCACCATTCCGTCTCGACTGTATCCGGACGTGGGAACCCCGCTCCCGCGAGAGGGACAGACATGCGAGACTTTCGCTCCGTTACCCGGCTTTTGGCCACGCTGGCTGTGTTGACCATGCCGGTCGTTGCTGTGGCGCAGATCATCAGCATCACGATTGCTCCGCCGGAACTGCCGGTCTACGAGCAGCCCGCCATTCCCGCGCCCGGCTATATCTGGACGCCCGGCTTCTGGGCCTATGGTCCGGACGGTTACTACTGGGTGCCCGGCACCTGGGTTGAACCGCCCCAGGTCGGCCTGTTGTGGACGCCGGGTTATTGGGGCTGGCGTGATGGCTATTACGGTTGGAATGCGGGCTATTGGGGAACCCAAGTCGGCTTCTATGGCGGCGTCGATTACGGCTACGGCTATAGCGGTGTCGGTTATGCTGGCGGCCGCTGGAATAACGGCGTGTTCGCCTACAATCGGACCGTCAACAATTTCGGCGGCGTCGCGGTGACGAATGTCTACAACCAGACCATCGTCAACAATACGACCAACATCACACGAATCAGTTTCAACGGCGGCACTGGCGGCACAACCGCGCGGCCCACGCCGCAGGAGCAGGCCGTCGTGCATCAACCGCATATCGCGGCGACGGCCGTACAGACCCAGCACGAACATATCGCGAGCACCAACCGAGCGCTGCTCGTGTCCGAAAATCATGGCCATCCGGCGATTGCAGCAACGTCCAAGCCTGGTGAGTTCACCGGCAAGGGCGTCGTGGCAGCGCGGGAAGTTGGACCGGCTGCCGCGCGGCCGGCGGCGACGTCCGTGCCCGCGGCACTTCCTGCGGCCGGCGCCAAACCGCCTGCAAACAGGCCGGTTGCGAGCGCAACGCCTGAGAACAAGGGGCCACCGGCGGTCGTCGCACGTGCGATGACCAATGGCGCAGTCCCGCCGAAACCGCTGAACACGGCAGCCAGGCCGGTTGCGATCAGGCCGCCTGTCGCCCCGCACCCGGCGGCTCCCAGGATGGCCGCTGTCGCGAAACCGCCGGCCCCGCCGCATGTTGCCGGCGCGCGGCCAGCGCCACATCCGGTCGCAGCTCGTCCGGCACCCCGGCTGGCTCCTCATCCTCCGGCGAGGCCGAAGGCGCCGCCGCATAACGATCCGCACAGGAAGCCGGAGTAGCCGATCGGTCTGGCCGGGTCATTCAAGCCCCGGTCAGATCTTCACGCTTCTTCTAAAAGTCTGACGGCTGAGCCTGCATCAGCTTCAGCCGATGACGATGCGCGTTTGCGGTCCGATCCGGGCCAACAGCCGCAGCATGGCCGGCTTGGTCATCGCCACACAGCCCGCGGTCGGCGCGAATTTCGGGCGGGCCAGATGCAGGAAAACCGCGCTTCCCCGTCCGGCGATCCGCGGCCGGGTGTTCTGGTCGATCTCAATAATGAAATCGTAGAGATGATCCTCGCGGGCCAGTCGGTCGCCGTCATTTCCACGATCAAGCCGGACAGGCCGATTGTAGTGACGGTCTGATGGATCTTCGCACCAGCCATCCGCGGGGGTGATCGGGCGGATCGGCAGAAAGCTACGCGGACGTGGATTGCGGTCGGCTCGCCACCACAGCCGGATAGGGCGAAACGTCCCACGCGGCGTTCCGCCATCGCCTTCGCGTTTGTTCGCCTTGATTCCGCCGCGGCCGAGCGCGACGGGTATGGTTGCGTGATCGGTCGTCAGCCATCCACGGAGTCTGTCTCCGGCTGACGCGCGAATGTGAACCATAGTTAGCGGTCGATCACGCAAGCTTGTTCGATAAGTGTCTGAAATAACGAGACTTCCCATCCGAATCGCGAACTCCGCCTTGCTATTTACCGCAAATGTTCTATTTCGCGCTGCAGCAGTACATTCACCGGGAATGTCGCTGATTTTGCGCTAGAATATGCGCTAACGGCGAAGCCTGTCACGATTTCTGGCCCACTGTTTCAGCGCGGCGAACAACGCTCCGCCGCAGCCGTTCAAAGGATTGTCGCAATGCCCAATGCCCGCAAGATCTTGATCGTGGATGACGATACTGATTTGCGCGAGGCGCTGGTCGAGCAGCTGTCCCTGCATGAAGAGTTCGAGGCCTCAGCCGTCGACACCGGCGCCAAGGGCGCCACTGCAGCCAAAGCCAATTCTCCCGATCTGGTGCTGATGGATGTCGGCTTGCCCGACACGGATGGTCGCGAAGTCGTGCGCAGCCTGCGCAAGGGCGGCTTCAAGGCGCCGATCATCATGCTGACCGGCCACGACACCGATAGCGACACCATTCTCGGTCTCGAATCCGGCGCCAATGATTATGTCGCCAAGCCGTTCCGCTTCGCCGTACTGCTGGCGCGTATCCGCGCCCAGCTCCGCCAGCACGAAGCCAGCGAAGACGCTGTTTTCACCGTCGGTCCCTATAGTTTCCGGCCTGGCTCCAAGATGCTCACGGGCGCCAATGCCAAGAAGGTCCGCCTGACCGAGAAGGAAACCGCGATCCTGCGCTTCCTGTATCGCGCCGGCCAGTTGCCGGTCTCGCGTGAGACGCTGCTGCAGGAAGTCTGGGGCTACAATTCCGGTGTCACCACACACACGCTGGAAACGCATATCTATCGGCTGCGCCAGAAGATCGAGAAGGACGCCGCCAACCCCGAAATCCTGGTGACGGAAGCCGGTGGCTACAAGTTGGTGCCGTGATACGATTCGGGAGCCGATTCGCCATTAGCTGTTCGGTGTCCTCCTTCGCGCGTCCCGATCACACGGTTCTGCATGTCGATCGATGATGATGTAGCCCTGCTTGAGCGCGTCCCGACATTGCGCCTGTTGGGTATCGCCGCCTTGCGCGTGATCGCGATCGGTTCCGAGCAGCAGGAATTCTCGCGGGGGTCCGTGTTGTTTCGGCAGGGCGACGATGCCGATTGCGGCTATGTCGTCCAGAACGGCGCATTCCGCATCAGTCTCGACGACGGCAGCGATCATGAAGTGATCGCAGGCCCCGGCACATTGATGGGTGAACTCGCACTACTGGTGGCGATGCAGCGGCCATCGACGGCGGTTGCCACGGAATATTCCAGCACGATCCGCATCACACGCAGCCTGTTTCAGCGCGTGCTCGAGAGTGATCCTGCGGCAGCGCGCCGGCTGCGTGACGACATGGCCACCCGCGTCAGTCAGCTCGCCAGCGACGTGACATTGGTCGGCGCCAAGCTCAGCCAGTAACTGATCTCAGAGCTCCAGAACGGTTGTAACCGGTACGTGGTCCGACGGCCGTTCCCAGCCGCGTGCATCGGACGTGACGGTGTAGTCGCGGATCGAATCCTTCAGCGCGGACGAGACCCAGATGTGGTCGAGCCTACGGCCGCGATTGGACGCGGCCCAATCGGCGGCGCGGTAGCTCCACCACGTATAGATTTTCTCTGACAGCGGAATGCGTTCGCGCGCAACGTCGATCCAGTTGCCTTCGCTCTGCACGGCCAGCAGCTTTTCGCATTCGATCGGCGTGTGCGATACGATCTTCAACATCTGCTTGTGCGACCACACGTCGTTCTCATGGGGCGCGACGTTGAGATCGCCGACCAGGATGTGACGCGCGTCGCCGCGCGGATGCAACGGCTCGCAGGTTTTCATCTCGTCGAGGAACGAGAGCTTGTGCGCAAACTTCACATTCACGTCCGGGTCCGGAACGTCGCCGCCGGCAGGCACGTAGAAATCATGCACGACCAGCGGTGTGGCCATGCCGGCCTTTTCGCCAAACGACACCGAGATGTGGCGCGAGTCCAGATTGTTGCAGAACACGCGGATGTCACTGCTCTCGAATGGAAGCTTCGAGACGATGGCGACGCCGTGATAGCCCTTCTGCCCGTTTAGCACGACGTGATCGTAGCCGAGCTGTTTGAAGCGCTTCAGCGGAAATGCGTCATCCGGGCACTTGGTTTCCTGCAGGCACAGCACATCCGGCTGCATCTCTTCCAGAAACTTGGCGACGAGGTCGATGCGCAATCGCACCGAATTGATATTCCAGGTGGTCAAGGAAAAACGCATGGAGATCCGATGATGAGACGGCGCAAGCGCGCCTGCTCACCATGAGGGCATCGCCTGTTGCGAAATCTAATTCGCGCCGCTGGTGGGATACTTGGTGAAGTCGATCTTGAACAGCCCTGGATCGGGCTTTTTCGCCGTATCGAGATTGTAGATCGCCACCGTGGTGTCATAGCCCTGCGGGTCGGTGACGGTCCATTGCTTGAGCTGGCCGTCCTTGGTGCCGACCATCAGCATCAGGCGCGAGGTGCCGACCAGCGCATTCTTCTCCTCGATGGTCACCGACGTATAGAGATCGTCCGCGGTAACGGCGACCACGTTGGTGTCTTTCATCAGGTCGATGCGGTCGGACAGCAGATAGCGCAGCGGCGTCTGCGACAGCGGGTAGATGTCCTGGGTCGCCAGTTTGGAATCGCGAACGGCGAGCGACTGGCCATCGGAGACCATCGCGATGGTGGTCGGCGCATCGTATTCAAAGCGGACCTTGCCAGGCTTCTGGATGAAGAAGTCGCCGGTAGTGCGGCTGCCATCGGGACCGACCTGAACGAAATTACCGCTCAGATTGCTGAGCGATGACAGATAGCTGCTGACCTTGCTTGCCTGGGCCTTCTGATTGGCGTCGAAGCTCATGAAAATACTGGCGGGAACATTGCGGCGCGGATCCGGAATGATCGGATTCGGCGGCGTGGATGTTGTCGCCGATGTCTTGGGGCCAATTGCAACCGGCGGCCGAACGGCTTGCGGCTCGGAGGCTGCCATCTGGAGGCTGGCATTGCCGCGTGCCTGTGGCGCAGGTCGCGGCAGTGGGATTGTCTGGGCAAAGGCCGAAGGCGCCAGAATGGTGGTGACAAGCGTCGCAGCAAGGCCGGCTGCGCCGACGCGCAGGAAAGACCGGTCTGCGGCGTGATTGGTCGGGCGTCTCATCAAGGCGTCGTCCTGCTCGGCGAATTCGGCGCATTTTACCGCGCTTTGCGTCAGAATGGGTACCGGTTTTGCGCTCTGGCCGGTGGTCTCTTGCGCCTCCGTCGCGGCTGGCGCCGCCAGCGCAGGCGCTAACCCCTCGCTGTGGCGATTTCGCGACTCGAAAGCGGGATTGTCCATCGGCAGGGTCAAAATCTCAGAACCCGCTTTCTTCTTCTTCGATCAGAATCTCGCGTTTACCGGCATGGTTGGGCTGACCGACGATGCCTTCATTCTCCATCCGCTCTATCAACGACGCTGCGCGATTGTAACCGATCTGCAGCCGGCGCTGGATGTAGCTGGTCGACGCCTTGCGGTCGCGTTTCACGATGGCAACGGCTTGCTGGAACAGATCGCCACCACCGCCATCGGCACCCATGCCGGTGGAATCGAATACCGCGCCGTCCTCGCCTTCTTCCGGTTCTTCGGCGGTGACCGCCTCGAGATATTCCGGCTCGCCCTGCGTCTTGAGATGGCGAACGACCTTCTCGACTTCCTCGTCCGACACGAAAGGTCCGTGCACGCGCGAGATGCGTCCGCCGCCCGCCATATAGAGCATGTCGCCGCGGCCGAGCAGCTGCTCGGCGCCCATCTCGCCGAGAATAGTGCGGCTGTCGATCTTCGACGTCACCTGGAAGGAGATGCGCGTCGGGAAGTTGGCCTTGATCGTGCCGGTGATGACGTCCACCGACGGACGCTGCGTCGCGAGGACGACGTGGAGACCGGCGGCGCGTGCCATCTGCGCGAGGCGCTGCACCAGGCCTTCGATGTCCTTGCCGGCGACCATCATCAGGTCGGCCATTTCGTCGACAATGATGACGATGTAGGGCAGCGGCGCGAGATCGAGCTTCTCTTCCTCGTAGATCGCCTTGCCGGTTTCCTTGTCAAAGCCGGTGTGAACGGTACGCGAGAGCTCCTCGCCCTTGGCCTTGGCCTCGACGAGGCGCTGATTGTAGCCATCGATGTTGCGGACGCCGAGCTTGGCCATGCGCTTGTAGCGCTCTTCCATCTCGCGCACCGCCCATTTCAGAGCGACGACGGCCTTCTTTGGGTCGGTGACGACGGGCGTCAGCAGATGCGGAATGCCATCATAGACCGAAAGTTCGAGCATCTTCGGATCGACCATGATGAGGCGGCACTGATCCGGCCTCAACCGGTAGACCAGGCTGAGGATCATGGTGTTGATGGCGACCGACTTGCCCGAACCGGTGGTACCGGCGATCAGCATATGCGGTGTGCGCGCAAGATCGATAATGATCGATTCGCCGCCGATATTCTTGCCGAGGCAGAGCGGAAGCTTGATGCCCTCGTTGTTGTCCTGCACGGTCAGCAGCTCGCGCAGGTAGACGTTCTCGCGATGTGCGTTCGGCAATTCGATGCCGATGGCATTGCGGCCCGGCACCACGGCGACGCGCGCGGACAGTGCGCTCATGGAGCGTGCGATGTCGTCGGCGAGGCCGATCACGCGCGACGACTTGATGCCCGGTGCGGGCTCGAGTTCGTACAGCGTGACGACGGGGCCGGGATTGGCTTTGACGATCTCGCCGCGGACGCCGAAATCCTGCAGCACGCCTTCCAGCGCGCGCGAATTGGCTTCGAGCTCGGCCTTGCTGAGCGGCTTGCGATCTGCGGCTTTCGGCGCGGTGAGCATGCCGACGGAGGGCAGTTCGAACTTGCCATTCGATTTGCGGGCCGGCTCCTTGCCGGCAGATTTCTTGCGGGGGGCGCGCGCGACCGGCTCCTCTTCCTCCTCTTCCTCGTAGTCGTGCTCTTCGTCCTCGTCGTGACCGCTGTTGTCGTCATCATGCGGCGCGATGGAGGGACTGTTGCGGCGACCGCCGAGATTGGGTTCCTGGCGCTCGAAGGACGCCGCGCGCGCCTTGGGCTCGCTTGCAACCATCTTGCCATAGACCAACGAGAGGAGACGGCCGAGACGCGCCTTCGCGCTCATCACGGCATGGGCGGCCCAGCCCAGCGAAACCGCGATCGAGCCGCGATCGCGGGTCTCATCTTCCTCGAATGGCTCGTCGTCTTCCTCGATGTCGATCTCGGCAAACTCCTCCTTTGCCTGCGCGCCATAACCGCAGGCGATGAAGAAGGTCACGATCATCGCCGCGCAGAGAAGAAAGCCGAGAACGAAGCGATAGATAAAGCCGACGGGACCGAAGATCACCGCGGGGGCGCGAAACAGCGCGTCACCGACCACGCCGCCGACGCCGGTTGGCAATGGCCATGAGCCACCATGCTGCCAGCAGCTCGCAAAGCCTGATGCGATGATGGTGCAGAGAATCCAGCAACCGATGCGCAGCGCTTCGCGATCGAAATGCCGATGCGTCATCATCCGCCAGCCCCAGACGGCGACGGTGAGAATCATCATGATCGCGCCAAGGCCGAGGATCTGCATCAGCAGATCGGCGCCGATCGCGCCGGGATAACCGGCGACATTGCGGATCGCACGCGAGGTGGCATGGCTCAGGCTCGGGTCCTGCACGGACCAGGTCATCATCGCCGCCGCCGCGACACCTGCGGCGCAGACCAGGCCAAAGCCCGCCAGTTCACGCAGCCGTCGTCCCAGCATCTCGCGAATTGACGCGGGCAGGTGGCCGACGAGAGGAATGACGCGTTCGATCGTGGTGCTCATACGGTCGTGCTCATGCGCCCTGCATTAATCCAGGATCTCTAATTCAAAATCTTCACCAGCCGATGCAAGGCCTCGGCTGTCGTTTCACTGTCCTGCACCATGGCCAAACGAATATAGCCGGCGCCGGGATTACTGCCGTCGGCCTGCGGGCGCGCCAGATAACTTCCGGGCACCACGCGCACGCCGCCATCGCGATACAGTCTCACGGTTGCCTCTTCGTCGCCGCCATATGCCGAGACATCGAGCCACAGACAGAAGCCGCCGGCCGGTCGCTTGTAGCCGTAGCGATTGCCGAGGATCTGATCCGCGAGATCGAACTTCAAGCGGTAGAGCCTGCGATTCTCTTCCACATGTGTTTCGTCGCTATAGGCGGCAACCGCGACCTGCTGCAGTGGCACCGGGACCTGCGGTGCGGCCACATTGCGCAGTTCGTGAAACGCGCTCAGGAATTTCTTGTCGCCGGCGACGAAGCCGACGCGCATGCCGGGCAGGTTCGAGCGCTTGGACAGCGACTGGAACGCAACGACATTGGCATAGTCGGGTCCGGCTGACGCCAGCATGCTGCCAGGCGCGGCCTGCGTATAGATTTCCGAATAGCATTCGTCCGACAGCACGATGAAGCCGTAGCGTAGCGCGAGGTCGTGCAATTTCTTGAAGTAAGCGGGTGTCGCGACAGCGCCTTGCGGATTGGCGGGTGACGCGACGTACATCGCCACCGTGCGCGCCAGCGTCGCTTCATCGAGCGCGTCGAGATCGGGAAGGAAGCCGTTGGCCACTGTGGTCGGCATGAAAATCGGCTCGCAACCCGCCGCGCGCGCGCCGGCGCCATAGGCCGGATAGAACGGATTCGGCAGCAGGATCGCCGGCGTGCCTTTGCGTGGGCCGACAAAGCGCGCGGCCGTGATTGCAGCAAAGAACAGGCCTTCACGGCTGCCGTTCAGCACCAGCACTTCGGTTTCGGGATCGAGGGCGCGCGGGAGATCGAAGCGCGTACCCATCCAGGTGGCGGCGGCGCGCCGGAACGGTTCGATGCCCTTGGCGATCGGGTAGCGACCGAAATCTGTAATGTGCTTGGCGAGGACCGGCCCGACGAAATCCGGCACCGGGTGCTGCGGCTCGCCCAGTGACAGTGTGATCAGCGGTTGGCCGGGCTGATACGGCGCCAGCAATTCCGTCAGCCGCGCAAACGGCGAACGCTCGCCATCGGGCCCAGCCGAGGTCCGGCTGCCGGCGCCTTGCGCCGCGGAAGGAGGAGCGGAGAGTGCCATCAGGAAAACGCCAGTACTTTCAAGGCAGCCGATCGCCCCATGAGATCGGCTGAAACGGGATCAAACCACCATAGATACGGCGAGGTTAAGACGCGATTAACCATCGAGGTATGCGCCTTGCGATCGTACATTCAGCGGCCGTCCAAGCGGGCGCGCAAACAGGATGTCACCCCAAAAAGTGAAGGGCCCCAGCTTGCGCTGGAGCCCTTCGACGGATGGAGCATTGCCGGGTATGTGCCCCAACCGATCTCTTGAAACGCTCCGGGCGATCACTCGTCCGAAGCGTTTTGGCGCTTACATGTTGTAGGCGCGTTCGGTGTGCTCGGTGACGTCGAGGCCTTCGCGCTCGACTTCAACATTGACGCGGAGACCGACGATCACGTCGACGACCTTGAACAGGATCGCCGAACCGACGCCCGACCACACCAGCGTGGTCGCGACAGCCTTACACTGCGCGATCATCTGGGTGACCATGTCGTAGTCACCGATCTTGCCGGCGACGTAGTCCATGACGCCCGTGCCGCCGAGGGCCGGGTTGACCAGGATGCCGGTGCCGAGCGCGCCGATGATGCCGCCGACGCAGTGGACGCCGAACACATCGAGCGAGTCGTCATAGCCGAGCGAGTTCTTCACGACGGTGCAGAAGAACAGGCAGACGACGCCAGCGACCAGACCGAGGACCATCGCGCCCATCGGACCCGAGAAGCCGCAAGCCGGGGTGACGGCGACGAGGCCGGCAACCGCGCCCGATGCTGCGCCGAGCAGCGACGGGTGACCTTTGGTCATCCATTCCGCGAACATCCAGGCCATCGCCGCAACCGCAGTTGCGAGGAAGGTGTTGGTCATCGCGAGAGCGGCAGTGCCCGAGGCTTCGAGGTTCGAACCGACGTTGAAGCCGAACCAGCCAACCCACAGCAAGGATGCGCCGATCATGGTCATGGTCAGCGAGTGCGGAGCCATCAGCTCCTTGCCGTAGCCGGTGCGTTTGCCGATGATCAGGCAGCCCACGAGGCCAGCAATGCCGGCGTTGATGTGAACGACGGTGCCGCCGGCGAAGTCGAGAGCGCCCCACAGGAACACCTGGCCGGCATCGGCCATGACTTCATCAAGCTTGGCCTGAGCCGCAGCCTTCGCATCGGGAGCTGCTGCAGCAACAGCCTTGGCAGCTGCGACAATGGCGTCCGGACCAGCCCAGTACCAGACCATGTGCGCGATCGGGAAGTAGATCAACGTCACCCAGAGCGGGATGAACAGTGCAATCGCGGCGAACTTGGTGCGTTCTGCGAAAGCGCCGACGATCAGGCCGGGGGTAATGGCGGCAAAGGTCATCTGGAAGCAGAAGTAGACGAGCTCCGAGATGTTGGCGTCTGCGGTGAACGTAGCAGCCATCGAATCAGGGGTCACGCCGGCGAGGAACGCCTTCGAGAAACCACCGATATAGGCCGAACCGCCAGTGAAGGTGATGCTGTAGCCGTAGAGAGCCCAGATCACCATCACAATGCAGGCCGTGTAGAGAACCTGCATCAACACCGAGAGCATGTTCTTGGAACGGACGAGGCCGCCATAGAACAATGCGAGACCGGGGACTGTCATCAACAGCACCAGCACCGTCGAGGTCATCATCCAGGCGTTATCGCCCTTGTTGACCGTCGGATCGGCGTAGGCCGCAGTTGCGGCGAACAGGCCGACGGCAAGTGCCGCCAATCCCGCGCCAGAGGGACGCTTAAACGTCATTGTGTTTGACTCCTGATTGAATAATGGGTGAGCGCGAAATCCGAGGAATTCGACTTAGAGGGCTGCAGCATCGGCCTCGCCGGTGCGGATGCGAACCGCGTGGTCGAGGTTGATGACGAAGATCTTGCCGTCGCCGATCTGGCCGGTCTTGGCGGCCGTGGTGATGGCTTCGATGGTTTTGTCGACCTGATCGGAGGCGACAGCTACCTCGATCTTGATCTTGGGCAGGAAGCTCACCGCATATTCAGCGCCGCGATAAATTTCCGTGTGGCCCTTTTGTCGGCCATATCCCTTGACTTCCGTCACCGTCAAACCATGAACGCCAATGGCGGTCAGGGCATCACGGACTTCCTCAAGCTTGAATGGCTTGATGATCGCCATAACAATTTTCATGGGTCCTATCCCCGCTTGGGCCCGACCGAAAACCGACCGGGCGATCTCGACTGAGGTTCACCACGCGGAGAAGTTCACTACGCGGGCACAGCCAGACCAGATAGAATCAAATGCCGTGCCAGATCGGTGGAATTCTCTAACGGTTTATGAATCCCCAGCTTTTCGCGTTTCTCACGCATTGAGACAGAGTGCGCTATTCGGTCGCGCCCAAACTCTAGTCAATTATGCCCAAAATGGAAGCATGACAGGCTCTCGACATATTCCTGCTCAGGCCGCGGGCAGCTCGGAGGTGTCCAACTACGTCAATTCGAGGCAAAAAACTCGAGATTGTCTAATCTGCAGGCCTTCCAACTGGCGCGCGCAGAATTGACATGGCTCAACCGAGCAAAGCCGTAGAGGCTCTTCGGGCCTATGCGAGGGGACTGAGAGCAGCTCTGGCTGAAAGCCCGGGAGGCGATGGCTTGCTGCTTAAAGCGCGTCGCTGTCGGTCTCGCCGGTGCGGATACGCAGGGCGTGGTCGATCGGGGTCACGAAGATCTTGCCGTCGCCGATCTGGCCGGTCCGGGCTCCGGTGGAGATGACCTCGACCGCCTTGGCCGCGAGGTCGGATGCCACAGCGATTTCGAGGCGCAGCTTGGGCAGGAAGTTCACGATATATTCGGCACCGCGATACATCTCGGTATGGCCTTTCTGCCGGCCATAGCCTTTCACCTCGGTCACCGTCATGCCGTGGACGCCAATGGCCGTCAGAGCCTGACGCACTTCATCGAGCTTGAAGGGTTTGATGATCGCGACCACGAGCTTCATGCAGGCTTCCTCTTCGGGGCGGTGACGACCCTGCTTACGCAATCATGCGGCTTTATGCCATCCCTGTTGGCATCGCGCGTGGAAATTGGGCGGCCACGCTGCCTTCGGGGTGGGCCGGTTGCTCGCCAAGGCGGCGAAGCGGTAGCGGGGACTGGAAGCGGAGAGCCTAACTCGTCGGCTTCTCGCGTCGCTCCCGCACCGAGCCCTCCTGCGCCACGGTAGCCACCAGCGTGCCGTCGGGCTTGAAGATCAGGCCGCGCGCGAGGCCGCGGCCATTCTGGGCGCTTGGCGAATCCTGACTGTAAAGCAGCCATTCGTCGGCGCGGAATGGACGGTGAAACCACATAGCGTGGTCGAGGCTGGCTGCCATCGCCTGCCCATCGAACAGCGTGCGGCCGTAGCGGGCCATGATGGAATCGAGCAGCGAGAAATCCGACGCATAGGCCAGCGCGCACATGTGGAGCGCCGGATCATCCGGCAGCTTCGCGGCAGTGCGAATCCAGAAATTGATACGGCCCTCCGGAATCTTCTCGCCGGCATAGCGCTGGAATTCCACCGGGCGCAGCTCGATCGGGCGGTCGGACTCGTAGTAGCGGCGGATGAAGTCGGGCATTTTCTCGATGATCGGGTGTTTCGAGAGTTCTTCCGCAGTGAGTTTGTCCGGTGGCGGCACGTCCGGCATCGGATCCTGGTGGTTGAACGAGTCCTCTTCCTCGGCGTGGAACGACACCATCATCGAGAAGATCGCGTGACCGTGCTGGATCGCGGTGACCCGCCGGGTCGAATAGCTCTTGCCGTCGCGCAACCGTTCGACCTCGTAGACGATCGGAATCTGCGGGTCGCCGGGCAGGATGAAATAGCAATGCAGCGAATGCGGCATGCGGCCTTCGACGGTGCGGCACGAGGCCACCATGGCCTGACCGATCACCTGGCCGCCGAACACTCGCTGCCAGCGCGTTTTCGGGCTGCGGCCGCGAAACATGTTCACCTCGATGGTCTCGAGATCGAGGATATCGATCAGATCGATCAGGCTCTTGGACATGTCGGCATCTTTCGGTCGGCGGCAATATTAAGGGAGGTTTACCAAGACCTTGGCCATGCAGGCCCCGGTCGCGTTGCCGCCCTTGTTTCGCGTTCCTGTTTCGCCCAGCTATAAGCGCGTGGCAACAGCGAGAACGGATATCATGGCGGCACAGCGAGGCATTGTCATCGGCGGCGGAGCGTTTGCCGGGCTGGCTCTGGCTTTGGCGTTGCGCCAGGGGCTTGGCCCCGATCTGCCGATTATTGTCGCCGATCCCGCGCTGGCGGTCAGGCCGAGCCGCGATCCGCGCGCCACGGCCATCGTCGCTGCCTGCCGGCGGCTGTTCGATGCGCTGGGTGTCTGGGACACCGTAGCCGCCGAAAGTCAGCCGATCCTCGACATGATCGTCACCGACTCCAAGCTGGAAGACGCTACCCGTCCGACCTTCCTGACCTTCGGGGGGCATGTGGAGCCGGGCGAACCGTTCGCCCATATGGTCGAGAATCGCCGGCTGATCGACGAGCTCGTGATTCGCGCCGAAGCGGCGGGCGTCGACCTGCGTGCGACTGCGGTGACGACATTCGATTCACGGGCCGACGGTGTCAGCGTCACGCTCGGGGACGGCAGTGTAATCGAGGCTGGCCTGTTGGTCGCCGCCGATGGCGCGCGCTCGAAGCTGCGCGAGCGTGCAGGCATCGCGACCCATGGCTGGGACTACGACCAGTCCGGCATCGTTGTCACTGTCGGTCATGAGCGCGATCATGAAGGGCGTGCTGAAGAACACTTCCTGCCCGCCGGGCCGTTTGCAATTCTGCCTCTAACCGGCAAGCGCTCGTCGCTGGTGTGGACCGAGAAGCGCGCGGAAGCCGCGCGCATCGTCGCTTTGCCGGATGACGAATTCCATGCGGAGCTCGAACAGCGTTTCGGTCTGCATCTCGGCGAGATCAAAGCGCTCGACAAGCCGCGCGCCTTTCCGCTCGGCTACTTCGTCGCGCGCTCCTTCATCGGCGAGCGGCTGGCGCTGATCGGCGACGCCGCGCACGTGATCCATCCGATTGCGGGGCAAGGACTCAATATGGGTCTCAAGGATGTCGCGGCATTGGCCGAGACCATCGTCGACGCCGCTCGGCTCGGCATGGATTTTGGCCAGAGCGATGTCTTGGAGCGCTACCAGCGCTGGCGCCGCTTCGACACCATGACGATGGGTGTCGCCACCAATGTGCTGAACGTCCTGTTCTCGAACGACCTGCCCTTCGTGCGCAGCATCCGCGATATCGGTCTCGGCATTGTCGATCGCCTGCCGCCGCTGAAGGGTGCGTTCATCAAGCAGGCTGCGGGATTGTCGGGCGAAGTGCCGCGGCTGTTGAAGGGCGAGGCGCTATAAGCGCCGTTTCCCTCAATCGATCTTCCGCGCTTCTTCCGGCAGCATGATCGGAATGCCGTCCCGGATCGGATAAGCAAGCTTGGCCTGGCGCGAGATCAGCTCCTGGCGGCCGGCATCGAATTCGAGTTGCCCCTTGGTCAGCGGGCACACCAGAATCTCAAGCAGCTTGGCGTCGACGGTGCCTTCGGCGCGCTCGATTGGCGGTGTGGTCATGACTGCGCTCCGGTGATGTGGTCGTTGATCATAGCCGATTGTCAGAATTACTGCAGCGGTGGGTCGCCACTGGTACGCTTTTTGGCCAGATCCATTTCGGTAACGGCGATCAGGATCTCGGCGCGTGTCTTGAGGTCGGGAGCTTCCAGCATCGCCTGCTTCTCTGGTGGGCCATAGGGCGACATCATCGCCAGCGCATTCACCAGTGCTTCGTTAGGCGCTTTGTCGATGCCTTCCCAATCCACTTTCAGGTTGTTGGCCTTGAGGAAGTCGGTGAGCACCGCGAGCAGCGCGGCCCGGTCGACATCGTCTTCGCCCTTGCGTGCCGTGAAATCGTCGATGAAGGGGAAGTAGTCGACCTTGCATTGCCGATAGGCCGTCTTGACCGAGAGCTCCTGCACCACTTCGAAACGGGAAACGCCGGTCAGTTCGAGGATGTAGCGGCCATCCCCGGATTCCGCGAGCTGGGTGATGCGTCCGACGCAGCCAACCTTGAACAGTTTCGGCTTGTTCTCGTCGGGCGAGTGCGCAGCATCGGGCTGGATCATGCCGATCAGCCGATGCCCGTCGCGCAGCGAATCATCGATCATCGCCAGATAGCGCTGCTCGAAGATGTTCAGTGGCATCTGGCCGCGCGGCAACAGCAGTGCGCCCGGCAATGGAAACACCGGGATCACCTCGGGAAGTTCGGCAGGCCCGCGATAGTCAGCATTGATGGGCATGTCCGGTTCCGATTCGTCACGTGAGGAGAATTACGAGAACAGGATAGTCGATAACCGCCTGCGACCGTCAACGGTGGCCTCGTCCGCCGGTCCCCAGGCGTCGAAGAACTGGATCAGCTGCTTGCGGGCGCCGTCGTCATCCCATTTGCGGTCACGCTTTACGATTTCGAGCAGATGACCCGTCGCCTCACTGCGCTGGTTAGCGGCATTGAGTGCGATCGCAAGGTCGAAGCGCGCCTGATGGTCGAGCGGATTCGCGGCGACCTTCTGTTCCAGTTCGGTGACCGGACCGAGCGCACTGGCCTGTTCGACCAGGTCTATCTTGGCCTGCACCGCCTTGACCGCGGCGTCCTCACGCTTGGCAGCGGGGACGAGTTCCAGGGTCTGCTTGGCCTGTTCGATGGCGCCGGTCTCGACGTAACAGCGGGCGAGGCCTGCGATGGCCGCGATGTTGCTTGCGTCGGCGGCAATCACCTCGCCGTAGATCGAAGCGGCGGCGGCCGGATCGCCTTCTGCGAGAATGGCTTCGGCTTCATCAAGTAATTCGGCAGCCGTCGGCTCGGCGCCGGGCATGCCGGCTGTCAGCTTGTCGATGAATGCGTTGACCTGGCTCTCCGGAACCGCACCCATGAAGCCGTCGGCCGGCTGGCCGTTCACGAAGGCGATGACGGCCGGAATCGACTGGATGCCCATCTGGCCGGGAATCTCCGGATTCTCGTCGATGTTCATCTTGACCAGCTTGACCCTGCCCTTGGCGGCGGTCACGGCCTTCTCGATCACAGGGGTGAGCTGGCGGCACGGGCCGCACCAGGGCGCCCAGAAGTCGATCAGGACCGGCTGGCGCTTGGATTCCTCGATGACGTCCTGCACGAAGGTGCGAGTGGTCGTGTCCTTAATGAGAGCGGTTGCTGCCTGCGGCGTCGAACCCGCCTGCGGCGACAAATCTGCCTGCGGCGCCCCGGCGCCGCCCTGATCCATAATGGTCACGTGAACCTCGCTCGATGTCTGAAAATTTGGCCGCTTCTAGCATGGCCTGAGCGATTAAATGGCGTTCGTGACAGTAATTTGCAATCCGGCGAAATAAGCTTGGCAGGGACCGATTCGTCTCTGGAGGCGACATTTGGCGGTTTTGGCCCATTTTCCGAGCGAAATCGGGTTCAAACGGCCGTAAATACCGGTTAACCCAGCGTGATCTGAGATGCAGTCTAACTGTTGCATTCGCCACCGGCATTTGGCATAGGTCTGCGCGTCGGCGGCGAGCAATCGCCGCCTGTCTTCTCGGATGCGGGTGTAGCTCAGTGGTAGAGCACGACCTTGCCAAGGTCGGGGTCGAGGGTTCGAATCCCTTCGCCCGCTCCAGAATATCTCCTGGTACTTTTTGGCATACTCGAACGACCACAGGCCGCCGCAAGGCGGCTTTGTCGTTTCAGAGATGGCGTTCACCGGGCCATGCATCCGGATCGCTTGAAATCGATCGGGGTTGGGCAGACAATCGCGGACGCAGCGGGTACGAGAGTGACGATGCCGTCGACTACGGATTCCAACCTGGAAATTGCCAAGCGCGCCAATGACGAGGCGCGGGCGGATTTCGCGACCTGGCTGATGATGGCCAAATTGAAAAGTCTCGACGCGCTGCCGCAGGAAGCCCAGACATTCTATGCAGGCTATCTCGCGCTGCTCGCGCGTGGCAAGCAATCCGAACCAGCCGCGGCCGAAGCCACCATCCAGATTGTCTACCGCAGCTACTATTCCCGCATGGGCGGCACCGGCACCCCGCCCATCATCAAGATGGCTTCGAGATCAAGACCAATGCCCGACGACAACAATAACAACGTCACGCCTTTCCGCCGGATCAAGCCCAACACGCCGCCACCCCCGCGCGAGAAAAAGAAATTGCCGGTGGCGCTGATCTTCATCGGGTTGATCGTGCTGGCTGTGGCCTGGCGCTATCTCAGCAAGGGCGGCCTTTAAAAAGCGTAGCAGTGATAGCACCATGATGCGGTGCGATGCGCCAACCGCATCAGGCCGCTGGAACTAACTTTCAAAGTAACTTTTTCAGGATGTCGTCGTGATGGCGACGTCTTTCGTTTGCGCGAGCGTTAGTTGCGCTTTTCACCCGCGGCATTTGTGCTAGCATCTCACTGTCTGAGAAAATCACAGACCAATAAAGTTCATCTCGAACGTTCAATAAGACATAGCAGCCGCAATAAGCTGCACAGGGAGTGACGCGATGAAATCGATGACTGGTCGATCCGTTGTTGCGTGCGCCGCCATCCTCGCCACGGCGATCGGCATGGCTTCGCTCAATCAAGCGAACGCGCAGCAGAAGCTCAAGAGCTACAAATCCGATACCAAGGAATTCTGGACCAACCCACCGGACGACTGGTTCCTCGGCGACGAGACCGAGGCGCAGAAGGGCCTGGCGCCGCCGTCGGGTCCACCGACCGGTGCATCCGATGCCGAACTCGCAGCCATGATGAAGAAGATCAAGCTGCCTGCCGGGTTCAAGATCGAGGTCTATGCATCCGGCGTGCTGGCGGCGCGGCAGATGGCCTGGGGCGACAAGGGCACGCTCTTTGTCGGCTCGTTCGGCCTCGGCAACGTCTATGCGATCACTGACAAGGGCGGGAAGAAAGAGGTCAAGACCGTCATCAAGGGCATGAAGATGCCGACGGGCATCGCCTTCCAGGACGGCGCGCTCTATGTGATCGATATCAACAAGCTGATCAAATACGAGAACGCCGAGGCGAACCTCGACAAGCTCGGTGACGGCAAGGTGGTCTATGACGACATGCCGTCATTCGCGGCGCATGGCTGGAAGTATCTTGCGCCGGATAAAGACGGTTGGTTCTACGTTCCGTTCGGACCCCCCTTCAATATAGGCATTCCGCCGACCAGTCTCTCGCAGATCCGCCGTGTCGATCCCAAGACCGGCAATGCCGAAATCGTTGCACTCGGTGTGCGCAATTCGGTGGGCGGTGACGTTGATCCACGCACCGGCAAATACTGGTTCACCGAAAATGCGCGCGACTGGATCAGCGACGACATGCCGAGCGACAAGCTCAACATGATCTCGAAACTCGGTGAGCATTTCGGCTATCCGCATTGCCATCAAGGCAACATGCCGGATCCGAAATTCGCCATGGGTCACAAGTGCTCGGAATTCACGCCACCGGTGTTGAATCTCGGTGCCCATGTCGCGCCCCTGGGGATGAAATTCTATACCGGCAGCATGTTCCCCGCCGAGTACAAGAACAACATTTTCATTGCTGAACACGGCTCCTGGAATCGGCACAAGTATCAGGGCGCACGGATCAAGCGCGTGATCGCTGGGCCGGACGGCAAGAACGCCAAGCAGGAGATCTTCGCCTCGGGCTGGATCGAGGGTGACCAGGGGTATCTCGGCCGTCCTGCCGATATCGTTCTGGCCAAGGATGGATCGTTGTTGATTGCCGATGATTGGGCAGGCGCGATCTATCGCATCAGCTACGCCAAGTAAGTCACGCGTCACGCGAGGCTGGAGTCGCTTCATGAGCGGCTCCAGCCTCGTGCATTCTGGAATGGGAATGTGACTCATGCATCGTTCTGCAATCGCGGCTGTTCTTGTCTTTCTATCTCTTGGTTCTGGGTCCAGTCCGGCTGATGCCGCCGATATCGGCGCGGGCAAGGAGAAGGCCGAGCTCTGCAGCGGCTGTCACGGCGAAAACGGCATTTCGCAAATGGAAAACATCCCTTCGCTCGCCGCACAGCCGGATCTGTTCATCCAGTGGCAGCTGGTGTTCTTCCGCTCGGGCACACGCAAGAACGAGCAGATGCAGCCGATCCTGGAGCAGATCGACAACAACGACATCCGCAATCTCGGGGCCTATTTCGCTTCGCTGAAGCCGCCGGAGGGCAAGAAGCCCGATGACAATCCGGATCTGTCGGCCAAGGGCGCGCAGGCCGCCGCCGGCCGGCGCTGTGCATCGTGTCACACGGAGAGTTATGCCGGTACCAAGGCGGTGTCACGCATCGCTGGACAGCGCGAAGACTATCTCGTCAAGGCGCTGCGCGACTACAAGTCCGGCGTCCGCGCTGGCGGCGGCATGGCCGCGATGGCCGAGGTTGCCTATTCGCTCAGCGAGGAAGAGATCGCCGCGCTGGCGCATTACCTGTCGCACTTGTGAGGGTGTAACCCGGACTAGGCTTTACTCCGTCCGGGCCACAAAACGTCTTACGCTACCCGCTGATGCTCATACGCCTTGAGATGCGTGTAGATCATTCGCAGCCGTGGCACAGGGACCTTGGCGGCATCGGCGCGGGCGATGACATCGCCGACGATCTGGTCGGCTTCAATCTGCGCCTTGTTGAGGATGTCGCGATACATCGAAGCGGTCATCTTCGAACCTTCTGCCGTCAACATGCCCTCGGTGCGTTCCAGGAACGCTGCACGCGGTGCGAAGCCGTTGGCCTTGGCGACGGCGCTCATCTCATCGCGCACGCCGAGGATGAAGTCCCGGCCGCCCGGTGCGGCGACGATGTCGCCGACAGCGCCGCGCATCGCGCTGGTGGAGCCGGCAATTGTCGCCAGGAACACCCACTTCTCCCACATGTCCTGCATGATGTTGTCGGAGGCCGACCCGCCGAAGTTGCCGGTCGCCATGATCGCGGCAATCGCCTTGGCGCGGTCGGAGCTGCCGCCCTTGCGCTCACCGAAGCTCAGCAACTGCATCGGCGCCATCTGGACGACCTCACGCGCTTCGTTGAGCGTCGCTGCGATCTGGCACTGGCCGCCCATCACGCTCTCGGCGCCGAACTTCTCCTCCAGCACGTCGAGATGCTTCATGCCGTTGAGCAGCGGAATGATGGCCGTGTTCGGTCCGACGGCCGGTGCGAAGGAGGCGATGGCATCGTCCAGATCGAACGCCTTGCAGCTCAGGAGCACGACATCGAATGTCTCCTTGATCGCGTCGGCCTGCACGGTGGGTGGATTCTTCAACGTGACGTCGCCATGCGGGCTCTTGATGATGAGGCCGGCCGTGGCGAGCTCACCAGCGCGCTTTGGGCGGACGAGAAAAGTGATGTCATTGCCGGCCTGCAATAACCTGCCGCCGAAATAACCGCCGATGGCGCCGGCGCCGACCACGAGAATACGCATTGATGAGATCCGTTTGGTGTGAGGCTTGATCGAATGGAACCGTAGCCGCGAATGCGCATGAAACGAAGCAGTCCAGGGCTTCGATCACGCAGGGCTGTATTGCTTCGCCGCAAGAGCTGTGGGCCATGACGGCTGCGAGTAGAGCGCTACCACTTCTCCCCGAACGGGCGAATTTCCAGCTCAAACGTCCAGGCGCTACGCGGCTGCTGATAGAGCTGCCAGTATGACTGAGCCACCGACGCCGGTGGCATCAACAAATCGGGATTGTCGAGCGCATCCTTGCCCCATAGCTGCTCGCGGCGCTCGCGTACCCAAGCGGTATCGACGCCGCTGTCGATGATCAGATGGGCGACATGGATGTTCTTCGGGCCGAGTTCGCGGGCCATCGCCTGGGCCACGGCGCGCAATCCGAACTTGGCCGATGCGAACGCGGCAAAGCCATTGCCGCCACGCAGGCTTGCGGTGGCGCCGGTGAAGAAGATGTTGCCCTGACCACGCGGCATCATCAGCCGTGCCGCCTCCCGGCCAGCCAGGAAGCCGGAATAGCACGCCATCTCCCAGACCTTGCGAAACACCCGCTCGGTGGTCTCCAGGATCGGGAAATTGACGTTGGCGCCGATATTGAAAATGCAGACTTCCAACGGCGCATGGGCATCGGCGTCATTCAGAAAAGCGGCGATCTCGTCTTCCTTGCGGGCATCGAGTGAGCGCGCCACGACCGTGCCGTCCATCGCCTCGATCTCAGCCACCAGCGGCGCCAGCTTGTCGCCGTTACGACGACCGGCGAACACCGTGAAACCCTCAGCGGCGAATTTCTTGGCGATCTCCGAGCCGATAAAATCACCGGCGCCGATGACTGCGACAGTCGCGTTACGCTTCTGCATGATGTGCTCTCCGCTATTTACCGGTACCGGAAATCAATTCCTCGACTTCACGCAACTGTTCCTTGCCGAAGAATATCTCGTTGCCGACAAAGAAGGTCGGCGAGCCGAAAGCACCGCGCTCGACCGCGGTCTGTGTGTTCGCCACTAGCACCGCCTTCACCTCTGGCTCCTGACCGCGCGCGAAAAGTCTTGCGCCGTTGAGGCCGGAGTCGGTGAGCGCCTTGATGGCCACTTCGGGGTCATCCATCTTCTTTGGCTCATCCCACATATGATGGAATGCCGCCTCGACATATTTCTCGAACACGCCGTCGAGCTGTGCTGCGATGGCGACGCGCATCAGGTTCAGTGTGTTGACCGGAAAGAATGGATTCATCGTGTAGGGCTTCACATTGAAGCGTTTCACGAACCGCTCGGTCTCGAGCTGATGAAACTCACGCTTGTTCTTGACGCCGGCATAGGTTTCGGCCGGCGAGCGATTGTTGGTGGCCTTGAAGATGCCGCCGAGCAGCACCGGGATGTATTCGAACTTCGCGCCGGCGCGCGCTTCGATCGCCGGAATCGCCAGATGGCTGAGATAGGCGTTGGGGCTGCCGAAATCGAACAGGAATTGTGGCGGTGTCTTGGTCAAGGCGGCCTCCCGGATTTTTTATGCTTTATTGTGGCGCGTCGCGTGCGATGCGTCCACCATTTTATGATGACCGTAATATTCGTCTCTGCGAGCGTGCGGTGTCAGATCAGACGCCGCACGCTCCGCTTGCGCCACACCAGCATGTAATAGCTCATCTGCAGAAGGAACATGGCGCAGAAGGTGATGGGGTAGGCGGCCCAGACGCCATCGAGACCGATGGTGCGGCTAAGGATGACAGCCGACGGCACTTCGATGGCGACGATGGCGAAGACCAGCAGTGCCAATGGTGCGAACACCGTTCCACTGGCGCGCATCATTCCGGAGAAGGTGGTGGCCATGCCGAATAGAACCGAACTCCACAGCACGATGTGAAGGGATCGTTGTGCGAGTTCGAGCACCGCGGGATCGATGATGAACAGATTCATCAGGCTGCGGGAGAACAGGTAGGCGATCGTCACCAGCCCGCCGGTCAGGACGAGGTTCATCAGTAATCCGGTGCGGACCATGGCGCCGAGCCGGTCGGTATGGCCTCGGCCGATGGCCTGCGCGCCGAAGATCGAGACTGTGATCGAGATGGAGATGGCGGGAAACTGCACATAGCTCAAGACCTGGTTGACCGCGCCATAGGCGGCTGTGGCGTTGGAGCCAAAGCCGTTGACGAGGCCGAGCAGTACCAGTTCGGCCAGCGACATCACGGCCATGCCGACTGCGGAGGGAATGCCGATCCGCAGTACCTTGCGCAGCAGCGCGCCGTCCAGCCGGATGCTGCGCAGGAATTCCGCGTCCGGCGCGAGTGCGTGATGTTTGCGGCGCAGATACATGGCAAGCCAAAGCAGCGTGACTACGCCCGATACCGCCGAGGCGCAGGCGGCGCTGGCGACGCCAAGCCGCGGCAGGCCGAGCCAGCCCTGGATCAGTGCCGGCGTGACGGTGAGGCCGATGACCGTGGACATTGCGAGCGCCCATAGCGGCGTCACCGTGTCGCCGACGCCGCGCATCATCGATGTCATCAGAATGAAGATGAAGGTCGCCGGCATGGCCAGCATCATGATGCGGGCATAGGCGGTGGCTTGGTCGAGAACGTCCGGCGGCGTCGCGAGTGCGATCATCAAGGGCCGGCTGAACACTCCGCCGAACACGGCGATGATCACGGCGAGCAGAATGGCAACGGCGAGGGTCGTGCCCGCCACGGCCTTTACCTTGTGGCGCTCGCCGGCGCCCCAGGCCTGGCCGATCAGCACCGATGCGCCCGAGCCCAGCCCGACAACGAATGAGACAAAGAGGAACATCATCGGAAAGAATACCGATGCCGCGGCGAGCGCATTGGTGCCGATCATCTGGCCGACATAGATGCTGTTGATGGTGCCGAACAGCGATTGCAGAATATTGCTCAGCATCATCGGTGCGAGGAAGGCGAGAAAGCTCTTCCAGAGGGGCGGAGTGTTCGACACAGGCATTTCCTTGGGATGGACGTAACGGTCGATCACGCCGAGGTCGATTCTGCGCGATCGCTGAAGGCGAGCTTGATGATGTGATCGCGAATATCTTCGGGCCATGTGGCGATCAGGCCGGCAAAGCGCCGGCGATCGTCGGCGAACAAAGCGCGCGAGGCTTCCTCGAAGTTCGGCAGATTGCCGGCCATCGTCGACATGAAGTGATAGGCGGCATCGCGTGCTGCGCGCTGGCGGTCGCGGTCGCCATTGGCGCGGCGCGCGTCTTCCACAAGTTTGCGCAGCGCCACCGAGGCACCGCCGGGTCGGGCGCCGAGCCAATCCCAATGGCGCGGCAACAGCGTCACCTCGCGGGCAACCACGCCGAGTTTCGGCCGGCCGCGGCCGCGGGGCTCGGTGGGTGCCTCGGTATCCGGTTCGGTTGTCGGTGGCTGGGGCAGGCGGGCGATGATCTCGCGATGGCTGCCGCGCAAATCGAGATCCAGGGACCTGCCAGTGGCATTGTCGAAAATGATGATCGGGTCGGCGATTGCTCCAGTCGCGATCTTGATTGCGATGGCCACCTCGGCCAATGGCCCAGAAGCCAGCAGCTTCGGACCAGCAAAAGCGCTAAACGGAGGAACGGTCATTTCAGTCATGGGAATCAGCCCGTCTCATCATCAAGATCGACGCTAATTATACCCGGATAATATATCTGTCAATATTACCCGGGTGATATTTCTGCACGCCAGACCCCCAGAGGACCGCCATGCTCACCGTCCATCACCTCAATAATTCGCGCTCCCAGCGCGTGCTGTGGCTGCTCGAAGAGCTCGGCGTTCCCTATGAGATCATCAGATACAATCGGCAGCCCAACATGCTCGCGCCGCCGGAGCTGCGGGCGATCCATCCGCTCGGCAAGTCGCCTGTGATCACCGACAATGGCAACACGATCGCCGAGTCCGGTGCGATCGTCGAATATCTCGTCAAGACCTATGGTAATGGCCGGCTGGTCCCGCCCGATAATACGCCGGAGCGTCTGCGCTTCACCTATTGGCTGCATTATGCCGAGGGGTCGGCGATGCCGCCGCTGCTGTTGAAGCTGATCTTCATGATGCTGCCGAAGCGCGCGCCACTGTTGATGCGGCCGGTGGTCAATGCCATCGCGGCGAAAGCGCTGAACACACTGGTCGATCCGCAGCTTAAACAGCATATGGCGTTCTGGGAGGGCGAACTGTCGAAGAGCGATTGGTTCGCCGGTAACGAGTTCACCGCGGCCGACATCCAGATGAGCTTCCCGCTCGAGGCTGCCTCGGCGCGCGCGGGGCTGGAGCAAGGCCATCCGAAGGCGATGGCCTGGCTGACAAAGATCCACGCGCGGCCCGCCTATCAACGCGCGCTGCAGAAAGGCGGGCCGTACTCGGTGGGACGCTAGACCGTGGGAAAGCCGAACAGCTTCTGCGGATTGTAGGTGAGGATCCGATTGCGCACCGCCTCATCCGGCACCCAGTCCGCGAGCAGGTCGAGCAGATCGCTGACGCCCATCATCACATCCCAGTTCGCCACATGTGGCCAGTCGGAGCCCCAGATGCAACGATCCTGATTGGCGGCGATCAGCTTCTGCGCGAACGGAATCGTATCGCTATAGGGCGGGCCGCCCTGGACGCTGGTGCGATAAGCGCCGGACAAACGCACCCATGCGCCGTCGCGAACGAGTCCGACCAGGGCATCGAAGCCCGGATCGTCGATGCCACGTGATGTTGGGAAATGTCCCATGTGATCGACAAGGAACGGCACCGGCAGTTTCGCAAAGCGTGACGCCAGCGCCGGAATATCTTTGGCATCGATCAGGAACTGCAGATGCCAGCCCATTTCGCGGCAGAGCGAGGCGTAGTTCTCAAGCTGCGTGAAACCCATCCCGCCGCCATAAAGCACATTGAGGCGAAGACCGACGACGCCGGCTTCCTTCAACGCGGCCTTTTCCTTCTCCGGGCAATCCAGCCCGATCACTGCGATGCCGCGCAGCCGCTGACGATTGGCAGTGAGCGCATCTACCAGCAGGCGGTTGTCGGTACCGTGCACGCTGACTTGCGTCAGCACGCCGTAAGTCATGCCGGTCGCATCGAGCATCGATAGATAAGATGCAGCTGTGGCTTCCGGTGGTGTGTAGCTGCGGCCGGCGACGAACGGATAGTCTGGTGGCAGACCGATCACATGGGCGTGGGTATCGACGGCGCCACGCGGCACGGTGAACCGTGTCGCGCTGCGCTGGGTCGGTTGCGGCCCCGGGCAAGCCCGAGGTTCGCTGGAGGATGAATCAGGCGTCTGCATAGAGAATACGTCCGCGGGTTTCAGGCAGCGCGAAGGCTGCGAGGAAGAACAGGCCGTAAGCCAGCACCGCGAAGATCGCGATGGCATTGCCGAGGCTGGTGGTGTTGGACAGCGCGCCGACCAGGAACGGGAACAGCGCGCCGATGCCACGGCCGAAATTGTAGCAGAAGCCCTGCCCCGATCCGCGCAGACGCGTTGGATAGAGCTCCGTGAGGAACGCGCCCATGCCGGAGAAGTAGCCCGACGCAAAGAAGCCGAGCGGGAAGCCGAGGATCCACAGCACTTCATTGGTCAGCGTCACTTGCGTGTAGACCAGAATGACCGCGATGGCGCCGAGCGAGAATGTCAGGAACAGGTTGCGGCGGCCGATACGGTCAGCAAGCCAGGCGCCGACAAGATAGCCGATAAAGGAGCCGATAATCAGCGCCGAGAGATAGCCCGTTGACGAGACGATCGACAGCTTGCGCTCGGTGGTGAGGAAGCGCGGTACCCAGAAGGTGATGGCGTAGTAGCCGCCCTGGCAACCGGTCGCAGCGAGCGAGGCGAGAATCGTGGTCTTCAGCATCGGCCCGGCAAAGATCTCGCTGAGCTTCGGCCGGTCGCCACTGGCGTTCTGCTTGGCACGCGTTTCGACGGCGATGGCCGGTTCCTCGACATAGCGACGCAGATACAGCACCAGCAAAGCCGGGAGTGCGCCGATGGCAAACATCCAGCGCCATGCGGTTTCTGGCGGCATGTACGAGAACAGGATTGCCTGCGACAGCACGGCGAGACCCCAGCCGATTGCCCAGCCGGATTGCACCGAGCCGACGGCGCGGCCGCGATATTGCGGGCGGATCGCTTCGCCCATCAGCACCGCGCCGGCGGCCCATTCACCGCCGAAGCCGAGGCCGAGCAGCGCACGCGCTACCAGCAGCTGATCGAAATTCTGCACGAAGGCGCAGACCAATGAGAAGAACGAGAACCACAGGATGGTGAGCTGCAGCGTGCGCACGCGGCCGATACGGTCGGCGAGATATCCACCGAGCCAGCCGCCGATGGCGGATGCGAGAAGTGTGACGGTGCCGGCGAGACCAGCGGTGCCGGGATCGACCTTCCACATCAGGATGATGGTGCCGATCACCAACGGATAGATCATGAAATCCATGCCATCGAGCGCCCAGCCAGTGGCGCAGGCCCAGAACGTGCGACGCTCCGGCGGATTCATGTCGCGATAGAAAGCCAGAAGGCTGGTGTCTTCAATCTCCGCGCGCTCGATGGCGCCGGGATCGGCTGGTCTGTTGCTGCTCAAGATCGTTCCCCCCCTGTTGTGGTCTTGGTTCGGGGGCGCCCATCCGTACCCCCTTGGGAGCACCGGATATGTCTTCGGACGTTAGTATCCAGATGCCTCAGCGCCACGCGTACGCGGATCAGGAGCACCAAGCAAGCCGTCCGGCGTCACCAGAATAGAATTGGCCGAAGTCTGTCCCATGGGCTCGATCACCTTATGGCCCATCGCACGCAGTGCATTGAGAGCTTCCTCGCTGAAGCCGCGTTCGATGCGGACTTCATCGGGCAGCCACTGGTGGTGAAGGCGCGGTGCGGCCACGGCTGACATCACGTCCATTTTGTAGTCGATCACATTGACGATCACCTGCAGCACCGTCGAGATGATGCGGCTGCCGCCGGGGGACCCCGTGACGAGCACCGGCTTGCCGTCCTTCAGTACGATGGTCGGCGACATCGATGACAACGGTCGCTTGCCCGGGCCGGGCAGGTTGGCTTCGAAGCCGACCAGACCGAAGGCATTCGAGGCGCCGGGTGCCGCGGTGAAATCGTCGAGTTCGTTATTCATCAACACGCCCGTGCCATCGGCGACGAGGCCGACGCCGTAGGGAAAGTTGAGCGTATAGGTATTGCTCACAACATTGCCGGCCGCATCGACCACGGAATAGTGGGTTGTATTCTGCCCTTCGCGCGGCGGCACCGCAGAAAGCGCATCGGTCCATGGCGTCGCTTTGTCGGAATCGATCGAGGCACGCTGTTTGGCGGCGTAGTCTTTCGATGTCAGTATCGCAATCGGCGCGTTAACGAATGCGGGATCGCCAAGATAGCGCGCGCGATCGGCATAAGCGCGTTTCATCGCCTCGATCAGCAGATGCAGTGACGGCGCCGAACCTTGCCGCAAGGTTGCCACTGGAAAGCCCTCGAGGATGTTGAGTGTTTCCAACAGCACCGTGCCGCCGGACGACGGCAGCGGCATCGAGACGATGTCGTAGCCCCGATAGCTGCCGCGCACCGGCTGGCGGATCACCGGTTGATAGGTCTTGAGGTCTTCGATCGCGAAAATGCCGCCAGCCTTGTTGATGCCATCGACCAGCCTCTGCGCCACCGGGCCTTCATAGAATCCGCGTGGTCCTTGCGCCGCGATCGCCGTCAATGTCGCAGCAAGGTCGCTCTGGATCAGCGTATCGCCCGGCTGCAGCGCTGTGCCATCGGTGCGTGAGAAGATCTTGACCGATGACGGCCAGCGCGCGGTGCGTCGCTGCAGGTCAGGCAGCGTGGCGGCGATATCGTCCGCCACGACGAAGCCGTCGCGCGCCAGCGCAATCGCGGGCTGCAACAGATCCGCCAGGGTGAACTTGCCGGAGCCGTATTTTTCCAGCGCCAGCGCAAGTCCTGCCACCGTGCCGGGGACGCCGATGCCCAATGCGGAGTCGCGCGATTTCGCGATATCCGGCTGGCGGTCGCTGCCGAGAAACATGTCACGGGTGGTGGCGGCCGGCGCAGTCTCGCGGTAGTCGATGGTGATGTCCTCGCCGGCAGCCGTATGGATCACCATGAAACCGCCGCCGCCGATATTGCCGGCGCGCGGATAGGTGACGGCCATGGCGAAACCGCTCGCAACAGCTGCATCGATCGCATTGCCACCCCGCGCCATGACATCCGCTCCGACCTTGGCGGAGATCTTCTCCTGGGCGACGACCATGCCGTGTTTGGCAGTGACGGGCTTGAGTGTGCCCGCCGGTGCAGGAGTATAGATGTCACGCGTCTGTTGCGCGTTTGTCGATGCTGGGAGGATGAGTATAAACGCGAGTGCTGCGACGCACGTACAACGCAGAAAATCAAACGGTGCCATCGATCACTCCGGCTGACAGCGAACATGATCGCATCGCCGTCTCGAATGCTATATGGCTTGTGAAACGTACGAGACAACACTCTGTGATTCGCGGGGGATACCACGCATGGCGGTCGCCGCCGCTTCATCAGCCTCTGTGACAGCCGTGCCAAAAACCTATCCACCGCGCTCCGCGGTGATCAGCTGGATGTTTTTCGACTGGGCAGCCCAGCCTTACTTCAGTCTCATCACAACCTTTGTCTTCGCGCCTTATTTTGCCACGCGCGTGGCATCCGACGCCGCCACCGGGCAATCGCTGTGGGGCTTCGCGACCGCCGCCGCCGGACTGATCATCGCGCTGGCATCGCCGATGCTCGGCGCGATCGCTGATGCAAGCGGTCGCCGCAAGCCGTGGATCGCAGGCTTCGGCGCGATCTTTGTGATCGGGGCCTGTATCATGTGGATAGGCAAACCCGGCGATCCCGCTATCATCCTGCCGCTCCTGATCGCCTATGGCCTCGCGACCATCGGCGTGGAATTCGCCACTGTCTTCAACAATGCGATGATGCCGACGCTGGTGCCGCTGGATAAAATCGGTCGCCTGTCCGGCTCCGGCTGGGCGCTCGGTTATGTCGGCGGCATTCTCAGCCTCATCATCGTGCTCGGCTTCATGGCCGCCAACCCCACCACGGGACGCACGCTATTCGGATTGGTCCCGATCCTCGGTCTCGACCCCACGACATTCCAGGGCGATCGTATTTCGGCACCTCTGTCGGGATTGTGGTTCGTCGTCTTCGTGCTGCCGATGTTTCTGCTGACGCCCGACTTTCCCGCGAAGGTTTCTGCGCGGAGCGCTGTGCGGGAGGGTCTCGCCGATCTCAAGCACACGCTCGCTGAATTGCCGAAGCATCGCTCAATGATGGCGTTCCTGCTTGCCAACATGATCTACACCGACGGGCTGGTGTCGCTGTTTGCGTTCGGCGGCATCTACGCGGCCGGCACCTTCGGCTGGAATACGATTCAGATTGGCACTTTCGGTATCGTTCTTGCTATCGCCGGCACCTTCGGCGCCTTCATGGGCGGCAAGCTCGACGATGCATTGGGACCGAAGCGCGTGATCACCGGCAGCATCCTGCTGCTGCTGATCTCGATCATCGCTATTCTGCTGATCGATAGCGAGACGATCTTCTTCATCAAGGTCAGGCCGCCAGTGCCTGGTGGCGGTTTGTTCGCGGCGCCTGCAGAGAAGGCCTATCTCGTTTTAGGTTGCCTGATCGGCATGGCGGGCGGCCCGCTGCAGGCGGCGTCGCGCACGCTGCTGATCCGGCTGGCGCCGCAGGATCGCATTGCGCAGTTCTTCGGTCTGTTCGCGCTGACCGGGAAGGTGACATCCTTCATAGGACCGTTGCTGATCGGCCTCGTGACCGCGGTAACCGCCAGCCAGAAGGCCGGCATGGCGGTGCTGGTGCTGTTCTTCGTCGCAGGCCTCGGCCTGCTCGCGCGCGTTCGGGAAGACTAGGGTGCGCGTGCCGGATATCTGCACGCGATTCCTTATTTTCGCTCAGCGGCCATGAGCATTTCAACAAAGGCGGTCACCTTGCGCGGCCGGAATTGTGCCGCAGGGTAGACTGTGTAGATACCGCCGGACGGCAGCTGCCATTCCGGGAGGACGTGGCTCAGACGCCCCGAGGCCAGATCTTCGGCCACCAAGAAATCCGGCAAAACGGAAAGCCCGCCACCGGCTTTGACTGCCGCGAGTACTCCTGGGGTCGTGTCGATGGCAATGCTTGCCTGCATGCGCACCGTCCGTCGTTCGAGGTCGCCGCGCGAGAACTGACAGAGTAGTGGTTCGCGCAGCGCCATGTTGGCAATGAACGGCATAGCGGCGAGATCCTTTGGATCGTGGGTGGCCGCGATCCGATCCGCGATGGCAGGAGCACTGACCAGCAATTGTTGGAAGGATCCGATCTTGCGAGCCTGCAGGCTGGAATCTGCGAGCCAGCCGACCCGGATCGCCATGTCGATCTTGCCGGAGGTGAGATCCATTGTCTGGTCGCTTAGCGTCTGCTCTACGCGGCAGCGGGGATAGCGTGCCGTGAAAGCCGTGACGACCGGAACGACCACTGCGATGCCGTAGTCATTGGGTGCGGTGATGCGCAGGGTGCCGGTCGGTTCGGCAGCCGCCTGGGCGAGTTCGTTGAAGGCATCCTCCGCTTCCCGCAAGATCATGACGCAACGTGCGTGAAACATGCGGCCGGCCTCGGTCGGATGGACGCGCCGCGTGGTACGGACGAGAAGGCTGGTCCGCAACTCCTGTTCGAGTTGCGTCACCTGCTGGCTCACCACGGCCTTGGTGATGCCGAGCCGCTCTGCCGCGCGCGTAAATGAGCCCGTATCAACGACCGCGGCGAAATAAGCCAACCGGTTCAGGTTCATCGTGATGACCGTGAGGAATGGACAGATTGTAAGTCAATAGCATACATTCTGTCAGGTTTGTTGGCCTTATTCGATCATTCGGCGCGTGCCATACATCGCGTCCAAGGAGACCGATATGGCCGCTACCACGCAGATCACCTATCTCTTCGATCCGCTCTGCGGCTGGTGCTACGGCGCTTCCGCGATTCTCGAAAAGCTTGCCGCTCTGCCGGACTTCACCATAGCGCTAGCTCCAACCGGCCTTTTTGCCGGGTCTGGTGCCAGGCCGATGGACGACAGTTTTGCCGCCTATGCCTGGGCCAATGACCAGCGCATTTCCCGCCTGAGCGGACAGCCCTTCAGCGAAGCCTATCGCCGCAATGTCCCTGGGGATCACACGCGGCTGTTCGATTCCGGCCCGGCGACGCTCGCGATCACCGCTGTCGCCCTCACTGCCCCGGACCGGGAGTTCGATGCTCTCAGGGCCATCCAGAATGCACGCTATGTCGAGGGCCGTGACAACACGGACATCTCGGTTCTCTCGGATGTGCTGCGCGCGTTGCAGTTGCCGGAGATTGCCGATCGCCTGGCTGTTCCTGACGAGGCGTTGCTCGCTGCTAACCGCACGCGCCTCGATGCAGCACGTGCCGAGATGCGCCGATTTGGCGCCGATGGTGTCCCAGCCCTCATTGCGAGCAACGGGGACAGCCGACGTCTTCTCAGCACGAATAGTCTGTTCGGCAGCATCGAGATGCTCGTCGACGAACTGAAGGCAGCCTGAGTTCTGGCGATCAATAACGACAGGCGGGCCACGCCTGAATTTTCATGACCCACTCGCACAGGAGATATCCATGTTCACCAGGAGAATCATCGTGAAAGCAACTCTGGCCGCCGGCGCAGCCGCTGTGTTCGCTCCGGAGGGAACGGGCAACGCGGCCGGTGGGCTTTCGTGGAAGCACTTCCCCGCCGGACCAAAAGGTTTCTTTCGCGCCCCCGTGCTCATTACCGGCGCGTCCGAGGCTGTTCTGATCGATGGCGGCTTTACCTATTCAGACGGCCGGGCCGTAGCCGACGCAATCAAGGCGACGGGCAAGAAGCTCACCAGCATCTATGTCAGCCAAGCCGACCCGGATTACTACTTCGGTCTCAAGCCGATCAAGGAAGCTTTCCCCGACGCGCGGGTGATTGCAGCATCCGATACGGTGGCCGCCATCAACGGCAATGTGGAAAAGAAACTCGCCGCCTGGGGGCCGCAACTCAAGGAAAACGGCCCGCAGACGCTTGCCGATGTCGTCATTCCCAAGGCTTTCGACGACAAGAAACTCAGCGTCGATGGCGAGACCATCGAGATCGTCGATGCTGAAGGGCTGGCCAGCCGGCGCTATCTCTTCGTGCCGTCGCTGAACGGGGTGTTTGGCGGGGTCATGATCTTTGCGGGTGTGTATGTCTGGACCGCGGATTCACCGACCAAGGAACAGCGCGTTGCATGGGTGGCCAATCTCGACAAGATTGCCGCTCGCAAGCCGGCCATCGTCGTGCCCGGTCACATGACGCCGGACGCCGCCACTGACCTCTCGGGCGTTGCGCACACCAAGGCTTACCTTATCGCCTTCGAGGAAGAACTGGCCAAGGCCAAAAGCTCGGCCACGCTGAAGAGCGCCATGGAAGCCCGCTTCCCAGGCCTCGGCATGGGTGTTGCCCTCGACATCGGCTCCAAGGTCGCCACCGGCGAGATGAAGTGGGGCTGAGATGGGTGCCAATCTCGATCTGATCCGGGCTACCTATGAGGGATCATCGTCGGAAGAGAACGGCCGCAATCTGCTGGCCGCTCTCGCCCCTGATGCCGCGTGGACCGAAGCCGAGGGCTTCCCTTACGCAGGAACCTGGGACCGGAGGCGATTGTGGCGGGCGTGTTCCAGCGCCTTGCCACTGAGTGGATAGGCTACCGCGCCGACGTTCACGAATATCTTGAAGACGGCGACCGTGTCGCCGCCTTTGGCATTTACTCCGGGACCTACAAGGCGACAGGCAAGTCTATGCGGGCCGCCTTCGCACACCTCTATCGGGTAAGGAGTGGCAAGATCGCGCGCATGACGCAATATGTCGATACGCTCATGGTCCAGCAGGCCTTGGCTCCGTAGCCTGATTGCGTCGCTCGATGCGACGATCAAGCGCCTTCGTGTATCGGTCGGCTGGGGAGCCGCTGGCTTCGCAGCCGGGCTCCTCAGGACCGCAACTAGTGCTTGAAGTGGCGAACGCCGGTGAACACCATGGCGATGCCGGCATCGTCGGCCGCCTTGATCACTTCATCGTCGCGGACCGAACCGCCGGGCTGGATAACCGCAGTGGCTCCGGCCTCGATGGCAACGAGCAAGCCATCGGCGAACGGGAAGAATGCGTCTGAGGCGACCACCGATCCCTTGGTCATCGGCTGTGCAAGCTTCATCTCGATGGCCGCATCCTGCGCCTTGCGGGCTGCGATGCGCGCGGAATCGATGCGGCTCATCTGGCCGGCGCCGATGCCGACGGTAGCGAGGTCCTTGGCATAGACAATGGTGTTCGACTTGATGTGCTTGGCCACGCGAAACGCAAATTTGAGATCGCGCAGTTCGGCGTCGGTCGGCTGACGCTTGGTCACGGCCTTCAGCACCATGTCGTCGACAACCGCATTGTCACGGCTCTGGATCAACATGCCGCCAGCGACAGTCTTCGCCGTGAAGCCCGGTGCGCGCGGATCCGGCAATGCGCCAGCCAGCAGCAGGCGCAAGGTCTTCTTGGCGGCGACTATGGCGATGGCTTCCTCGGTGGCGTCAGGCGCGACGATCACTTCGGTGAAGATCTCCGTGATCACGCGCGCGGTATCTGCATCCAGCGTCTTGTTCAGCGCGACGATTCCGCCGAATGCCGAGGTGGAATCGCAAGCCAGTGCCTTGCGATAGGCCTCAACCAAGCTGCTGCCTTCAGCGACGCCGCAGGGGTTGGCGTGCTTGACGATGACGCAGGCCGCGGTGCGCTTGGGATCGAACTCGGCGATGCATTCATAGGCCGCATCGGTGTCGTTGATATTGTTGTAGGACAGTTGCTTGCCCTGCACCTGCCGCGCCGAGGACACGCCGGGACGCAGTTCGGGCGTGCGATAGAACGCGGCGGTCTGGTGCGGGTTCTCGCCGTAACGCAACGCTTCGACGAGCTTGCCGCCGACGGCCCGGAAATCCGGCGCGGTGATTTTCAACTGATCGGCAAACCAGTTCGAGATCGCGGCGTCATAGGCGGCAGTGCGGGCATAGGCCTTGGCTGCCAGACGGCGGCGCAGCGTCAGCGTGGTCGCGCCCTTGTTGGTCGCGAGTTCATCGAGCACCGACTGATAATCGGAGGGCTCGACGACGACGGTGACGTCGTCATGGTTCTTGGAGGCTGCGCGGATCATGGCCGGGCCGCCGATGTCGATATTCTCGATACAATCCTCATAGGAGGCGTTCTTCGCGACAGTCTCCTCGAACGGGTAGAGGTTCACGACGAGCAGATCGATCTGCGAAATTCCGTGATCCTTCATTGCCTTGGCGTGTTCGGCATTGTCGCGGATCGCGAGCAGGCCGCCATGAACCTTGGGATGCAGCGTCTTGACCCGGCCATCCATCATTTCCGGGAAGCCGGTGAGATCGGACACATCGGAGACCTTCAGGCCCGCCGCAGCGATCGCCTTGGCGGTACCGCCGGTGGAGACCAGGTCGATGCCGTGGGCGGACAGCGCGCGTGCAAATTCGATCAGCCCGGACTTATCGGAAACGGACAATAGAGCGCGAGTAACCTTGCGCGGATGGTCGGTCATGATGCGTATCCCGTGGGAGAAGACCGCCGCGTAGCATGGTTTCGCGGTGCAAGAAACCGCAAGGGCTTGCATGCCAGCAATTTCGTCGTGAGGGCCTGATTTACAACGGCAATTCCGGCTCGCGGCGGGCGTTGCGTCGGGCCGTGGTCTGCGACGGCGAGGAGGCCGAGCGGGCAAAACTCCAGCGGATGCTGGAGGTCTGCTGGGCGTTCTGGTGGATCACGATCTGGGCGGTCCGGCGCGGCCCGTCATTGCCGGCCAGGAATACGCTGTCCTCCAGCTCGACCTTGTCGTCGAGCGCCTCGAAGGTCCAGACGTCGCGGTTCGGCAATACCAGCATGACGCCGCGGGCGTCGCTGAGCCGGCTGGCCTTTACTGAGGGATGCAGGTGGAAGCGCAGCGCGTAGTCGGTGTTACTGCCTTTGAGTCGTGCACCGGGCGCTGCCGCAACGATGTCCTCGCCTTCGAGCTTCGAGCCGTCCTCGGAGATCATCAGCACGCGCCGATGTGTGATGCCGAAGCGCGGCTGGTAGCCGTCATGCGAGGTGGTCAGTATGGTGCCGTTCGAGTTGATCTCGCGATAGCTCTCCACCACATGCGGGCCGTTGACGATCGGCGCGCCCTGCAGAAACTTCTTCATCGCGCTGCGTTCGATGAACTGGCACGACGAGGTGTTGTGATAGGTCATCGTCGAATGCGCGGGCGTGCCGCGCGCGAAAGCGCGCCAGTTGTCGCGTCCGGTGGATGGCATGCCGCAATTGATGACAATGCGACTCGGGCCAGACGAGAGTTCGAATGACAGCGTGCCAGCATGCGCGTCATGGCTAACGCTCGGCGGCGGCGGCGGACCAGTGTCGATGATCACCGTCATCTGGCCCGCTTCGAGGCGCTGAAATCCGGTATGCGGCATATGTGCCATCGGCACGCCGTGGGTATCGTCATAGGCCAGCAGCGTTGCCAGCAGATGTGACGGCGCATTGCTCATGCCGTTGAATAGCGCGAACGATCCATCGCCGTGGCGGAAGAATCGCAGCATCGGCATCATCCGATCGATGGCATTCAGCAACGCGGGTGGCGGCGCTATATTACGTGCAGCAAAGGTCTGCCGCAGTGGCAGCAGATCGATCAGCAGCTCGATCAGTGCACCGGGATTGCGCGAGATGTGTCCGCCATCGGGGAGGATCTGACGCTGCAATTCGTCGGAGAGTTTGCGCGTCGCGGTGCGGATCTGGCGCGCCTGGTTGGCAAGGCAGAGCGAGGCGTAACACAGCGCAATGAGCACCTGCAGCTTCGGCACGCCATCGGGGGCGTGCGACAGCGCGTAGCGAAGCGAGCGGATCTCGCGGCTGAGCGAGCGCAGATAGCGGCGATAGAATTTGCCGTCGGTGTCGCCGAGCACCAGCGGCGCCTGCGACAGCAGCGAAATCACGCGGCGGGCGATGACATCGGCACGGCGGCCGATGGGGCGCTTGCGCGACGGATTCGACATCCAGTCATCGATCAGCGAACGCGCATTGGCGCGCGTGATGGCGGTGTCGGCGGCGCGCAGATGGCGCAGCCAGCCGAAGCCGAGTAGTGAGACTTCCCAGTCTTCCGACGGCGGCTCCAAATCGAAGATCGAGCGGCCGTGACAGGTAACGATCTTGCCGGCGAAGACGAAGCGCCCGGCGTAGATCTCGGCTGCACGAGTGGCGTCGGTGGTGCGCAGATCATGCGGCGCGATGATTAGGCGATCGGTACGTCCGGGCCACAGCCTCGCCAGCGCTGCCGATCCTCCAGACGCGCGCGACATCGCGCTCCGCGCGAAGCGGCCGAGGATTAGCCCCGAGATACGTCTGCGATGAGCGACCACGCGCGCCTTGAACTGGAGAGAAAGGGTTATTGCGAATCCTTTTAGCCGGAAACGCGGTCCGCACACAGTACAAGGAGGCCCCCTGTGGAAGCCTCGCGAATCGGGAGATTACTCTGTGAATATCAGGATTTAATCAGTCGCGCCGCATAGAAGCCGTCGAGCCCGCCGAGCCGGGGGTCGGCATGGGGCATATGGCTCGGCAAAGTGCGCAGATCGCCCTCGGGGGTGACGATCTCGGCCAAGCCTGCCACTTCGCTGGCGTCGGCCGGGGCGCGGCGCATGCTGGAGTCCTTGGCCAGCAGGTCAGCGATGGCCTGTTCGCCTTCTTCGGGCTCCAGCGAACAGGTGCAATAGACTAGGGTTCCGCCGGGCCTCAGGATGGAGGCGGCCTTCTGCAGCAGCCGCCGTTGCAGCGCAGTCAGCATGACGATGTCGGAGTCCTGTTTCAGCCAGGCGACGTCCGGATGCCGCCGGATGGTGCCGGTCGAGGAGCAGGGCGCGTCCAGCAACACCGCGTCGAAGCCCTCGCCGGGAAATTCAGCGCCATCGACGACGACGGTCTCGGCTTCCAGCGACAGCCGCGCCAGATTTTCGCGCAGCCGCGCCACCCGGTTCGGCGAGCGGTCAACGGCAGTGACCTGCGCGCCGCCCTGGACCAATTGTGCAGTCTTGCCACCCGGTGCGGCGCAGAGATCGACGATGCGTTTGCCCTTGAGGTCGCCGAACAGCCGAGCTGGGAGTGCCGCCGCTGCGTCCTGCACCCACCATTGGCCGTCATCGAAGCCGGGCAGCATGGTCACCGACCCCTGCAGCAAGGTTCGGACGGAACCCGTTGGAAGCACTTCGCCGTGCAGGCGTGTAGCCCAGGCATCGGCTTCGGATTTCACGGTGAGGTCGAGACATGGCTCATGGCTCAGTGCCACGGCCATTTCCTTCGCGGCCGTCTCGCCGTAATGCGCCGTCCAGCGCGCCATCAGCCATGGCGGGATGTCGAGAGTCTGGGCGGCCACTTCGTCGATCAGCGGCTGCCCTTCACGCGCACAGCGCCGCAATACGGCATTGACCAGTCCGGCATATTTCGCGGCACGGCGATCGGACTGTACCATGCGGACCGACAGATCGACGGCGGCATGATCCGGCACATCCATCCAGAGGATCTGGGCCGCGCCGATCAGGAGCGCACTTTGCGCACGCGGGGCATCGGTGGGAACACCACGGTCGAGCAGGCGGGAGAGAATATGCCCGAGCGTGCCGAGCCGGCGTAGGATCGTCGCAACCAGACGTCGCATCAGCGCGCGGTCGCGGTCGGATAAGGTTTTCAGACCGGGATGGGCGGCCGCACCTTCGAGCTGGTCGTCGAGGGTCCGATGCTTGTGCAACACGCCGTCGAGAATATCCGCCGCAATCCGTCGCGCGGCGAGGCCGGGGACCTCGGTTGGCGGTGCGTATCTTACTTGCGACATGCTAAAACATCACGACGGAGGGCGGGCAATGGCGCTGGCAGGCTCAGCATGCGGCCACTGGATGGGAGCGATTCTGTCGCATGCGAATATGCCAAATGTAAGAATCGCCCTTATATGCTCATAGTCGAACGGCAACTGTTCGACATTGATTTATGTAACGCGTGCCGCCCTTGCCGGTTCAGCAGGAAACCTGAGATGAACGACATTCCTTCCGAGTCCGCAACGTCTTTGCCCGAGCCTGAGCCGGCACCGAAGAAAGTTTTGACGCCCGCCGCGCAGCGCGCACTGGCCGAGGCAGAAGAACGTCGGGCTGCAGCTGCAGCGGCACATACTGCGGCGAAAGCGAAAGAGTTTCAGGGACCTGAAGGCCCGGAGCCCACGCGCTTTGGCGACTGGGAGCGTAAGGGCATTGCGTCCGACTTCTAACTCTTCGGATCACTGAGCCAGATTCTTCTGGCTGGTTGTTTCGACTCACATTATCGCAGGACGATGACCCCAGCATCGCGCATTCACCGTGCGTCGCCGTGGCGATCCCGCATGTCTGCGGCGATGCCGTGGGTATTCGTGCTTGGCCTGGCCGCCGGCACCACGCTGCCGGTGAAGCGTTGGCTGCCGTTCCTGCCCGGCGTGGATCAGACCGAGGCCGCCCGCGATTCCGAGGCGATCATCAGGCGCGCCGGCAATGCCGAGGCGCGCTACCCGATCGAGATGCGCTATGCCATCGACGGCGATACTTTTGGCGCGCGCGTTCACCTTGGCTCGGGTGAAGACGTCAGCGTACGCATTCGTTTGCGGGGCATCGATGCGCCGGAGCTGAAGGGGCAATGTGCGCGCGAGATTCAGAAAGCAGAAACCGCGACGGGCGCACTGACCAAGTTGCTCCGCGAGGGAAGCCTCACGATCTACAATATCGGGGCTGACAAATATCCCGGCCGCGTGGTCGCCGATGTAGCGACCAGGCAAACGCCAAACGTGTCTGCAGCAATGCTCAACGCAGGGCACGCGCGCCCGTATGGTGGTGGTCATCGCAGCGGCTGGTGCACTGGAAACTGAATGCCCGCGTCACGCCAAGAAAAAGCCGCGCATATGCGCGGCTTTTCAGAATGGCGAAGCTGACAGCAATCAACGCTGGGTGACGATCACCGGCGTGCCGACGGTGACCCGTGAAAAGAGGTCGGTGATGTCTTCGTTATACATGCGCACGCAACCGTAAGAGACATAGCCGCCGATCGAATTAGGCCGGTTGGTGCCGTGGATGGCATATTCGCCGCCGGCGAGGGTCATCGCAGCAACGCCCATCGGATTGGCTGGCGAGCCGCCAGCGATCACGTCCGGGATGCTCGGATTGTCGCGCTTGACGTCGGCGGGCGGAGCCCAGGCCGGCTGACGGTACTTGCCATCGATCTTGGTGGCGCCGGCCCACTGTTTGCCGGGTTTGCCGACGCCGACGGGATAGCGCACCGCCTGACCCTGTTCGAGCACAAGATAGAGCTTACGCTCGTTCGTCTTCACGACGATGGTGCCGGGTGCATAATCACCGTGGAAGCCAACCAGATTGGGCGCCGCCTGCGCGGCAGGGATCATCAGGGCGCCAACGACAACGGTGGCTGCCAGCGCACCTGCAATCTTCAAGGACATCGAGCTCTCCAGTTCGGCCCGGCCGTTGTGGCCGACGAGGTCGTGCCGCCCTCAAGGCGGCGAAAACAATTGCACACGGGAAATTCTCAACCAGTCGCGTAAACAACCGGTCTCTGCCGGCGCGAGGGACCGCGCCAACGAGGGCCTAAAGAGGAAATCTGCTGAACAAAGTAAATGCCCGGAAAACAACACTCGCCCTAAAATGGCCGGGCGGCGGCCATACGGCCCTGACAATCGCGTGAGAGCAGCGATGCGATGCGTTGCAGGTCACTAGGCTAACGTGAAGGCCTCATGGACCGCGGATTGTACCGCGCCGCCGAGGACGGCACCGCCGCCAGCCACATAGATCCAGTCGCCAATGACCGTGGCGCCGACCGCATGGCGCGGGGTCAGCATCGGTGCGTGGCTCTGCCAGGTGTCGGAGACCGGATCGTAGCTTTCCATCTGTCCGTACACCTTGCCCTGGGTGAGCTGGCCGTTCTGTACCACGCCGGATTCGCCGCCCATGGCGAACAGCCGGTCGCGATACACGACAAGGCCATGGCCTGAACGGGTCGTCGGCAGTGCAGCGCGCAGCTCCCATGTGTCGCGCTCAGGCAGATACACATGATGCAAATCGGTATTGTACTCGAACGTATTGAAACGCCCGCCGATCACATGGATTACGCCGCGGGTGGCAACGCAGCCGACATGGTCGCGCGCGCCGGGCAGTGCCTTGCGGGTCTCCCATTTATCGGTCTTGGGATCATAGACCTCGTGCCAGCTGACACTGGCGCGCTCGGCCGCCGGTTCCGACGCGCCGCCGATCAGATGGATCTTGCCATTCAGCGCAACGGCGGCACCGGCACCGCGTGGTCGCGGCAAAGGCGCGATATTGTCCCAGCGGTTGGCGGCTACATCGTAGGCATAAGCGTTCTGATCCGAGCCGCGGTTCTGCTGCATGAAGCCGCCAAGCGCATAGACGCGTCCGGCATCGGCTGCGACTGAGACATGGTTGGCGCCGCGCGGCAGCGGCGCGGCGTCGAGCCATTGATCCGAAGCGGGATTGTAGACGTGGTGATAGGGGCGGTCGACGCGGCCTTCGCCATAGCCGCCGACGATATGCATGCGATCGGCCCATGAAGTCGCCCAGGCCATCTCGCTGCGCGGCAAGGGCAGCGCCGCACGCGATATCCACTTGCCTTGCGGCCCTTTCGGCGCCGGACTCTCCGTGACGCGTTGTGCTTCCTGCTCGGGCGTCATGTGATGCGGCACGCCACCTTGCAATTTGGCGTAGGGCTCTTTCGACGACGGCGCCGCAGGCAATGCTGGATGACCAGCATGTTGCGCGCGGGCGGAGACTCCGCCCGCGACAACTGCAGCACTTCCCAACACGAATGACCGACGGTCCATCACATCGCTCCGTGTTTGCCGGTCAGCGTGGGCGTTAGTTTATACGCCTGGCTTCTTGTTCTGCCGATGCTCGACGAGGTCGGTCACCACGGCGGGATCGGCCAGTGTCGATGTATCACCCAGAGATGACGGTTCATCCTCCGCGATCTTGCGCAGGATGCGGCGCATGATCTTGCCGGAGCGGGTCTTGGGCAGGCCGGGCGCGAACTGAATGAGGTCCGGCGAGGCGATCGGGCCGATGTCCTTGCGGACCCAGGCCACCAGCTCCTTGCGCAGCTCCTCCGTCGGCTCGATGCCGTTCATCAGTGTGACATAAGCGTAGATGCCCTGCCCCTTGATGTCGTGCGGATAGCCGACCACGGCGGC
Source organism: Tardiphaga sp. P9-11 (assembly GCF_008329525.1). Lineage (GTDB taxonomy): Bacteria > Pseudomonadota > Alphaproteobacteria > Rhizobiales > Xanthobacteraceae > Tardiphaga. The sequence continues at coordinate 501,697 of NZ_NPKQ01000001.1, forward strand.
TTCCGACACTTTCTCATGCGCAACCAGCGACGACTCCACTTCGGCGGTACCCATGCGGTGGCCGGAGACATTGATTACGTCATCGACGCGGCCGGTGATCCAGTAATAGCCGTCGGCATCGCGGCGGCAGCCGTCGCCGGTGAAGTACTTGTTCTTGTAGGTCGAGAAGTAGGTCTGCTCGAAGCGGGCGTGATCGCCATAGACCGTGCGCATCTGACCCGGCCATGACTTGGCAATGCAGAGATTGCCCGAGGTCTCGCCGTCGAGCACCTTGCCGTCCGCATCGACGATCTCGGGCACGACGCCGAAGAACGGCCGCGTCGCGGAGCCGGGCTTGAGCTTCGTCGCGCCGGGCAGTGGCGTGATCAGAATGCCGCCTGTCTCGGTCTGCCACCAGGTATCGACGATCGGCGCGCGCGCCTCGCCGACGACATGATAGTACCACTCCCAGGCTTCCGGATTGATCGGCTCGCCAACAGAGCCCAGCAGGCGCAGGCTCTTGCGCGAGGTTTTCTTTACGGGCTCGTCGCCGGCCTGCATCAGCGCGCGGATTGCGGTTGGCGCGGTGTAGAAGATGTTGACCTGATGCTTGTCGATCACTTCCCAGAAGCGCGACATCGACGGATAGTTTGGCACACCTTCGAACATCAGCGTGGTCGCGCCGTTGGCCAGCGGTCCATACAGAATGTAGCTGTGACCGGTGACCCAGCCGACGTCGGCGGTGCACCAGTAGATATCGCCCTCATGATAGTCGAACACATATTGATGAGTCATCGACGCGAATAGCAGATAGCCGCCGGTGGTGTGCAGCACGCCCTTGGGCTGGCCGGTGGAGCCTGACGTATAGAGGATGAACAGCGGATCTTCCGCATTCATTGGCTCGCACGGACATTCGGTGGTGACGACTTCGGCGGCCTCGCGGTACCAGAAGTCACGGGCGGGATCCATGTTCACCGGCGTGCCGGTGTGCTTGACCACGACGACCCAGTCGACGCCGCCGGCCTTGGCAACCGCTGCATCGACATTGTTCTTCAGCGGCACTTTCTTGCCGCCGCGCAGACCTTCATCGGCGGTGATGATGATCTTGGACTGGCAGTCGGTGATGCGCTGCGCCAGCGAGTCCGGCGAGAAGCCGGCGAAGACCACCGAGTGGATCGCGCCGATGCGTGCACAGGCGAGCATCGCATAGGCCGCTTCCGGAATCATGGGCAGATAGATGGTGACGCGGTCGCCCTTGCCGACATTGCGGTTGCGCAGCACGTTGGCCATCTTGCAGACTTCGTCGTGCAGTTCCTGATAGCTGATGTGCTTCGACTGCGACGGGTCGTCGCCTTCCCAGATGATCGCGGTCTGATTGGCGCGCTTCGGCAAATGGCGGTCGATGCAGTTATAGGCGGCGTTCAACACGCCGTCCTCGAACCACTTGATCGAGATCTTGCCTGGGGCAAAGGACGTGTTTTCGATCTTGGTTGGGGCGTGGGACCAGTCGAGGCGTTTGGCCTGCTCGGCCCAGAAGCCGTTGGGGTCGCTGATCGAGCGCGCATACATCTCGTTGTATTTCGCGTCGTCGACGAAGGCGCGCGTCGTCCACTCAGCCGGTACGTCGTAAATCTTGTCGGACATCATCCCCTCCACCACCGTGCGACCGCTGCGCGAATTCGCCGCCAGCCGGTTCTCGTTGCGCGCAATATGCGCCGGGGCGAGATAGCGGGACAAGCCGGAACGGACTAGGCCTTTGGTCGGTCTGCAAGGTCGCGGTCCCGATCACGTTCGCGTTTCACCGGCCTCCAAACCTTCATCATAAAGCCAATTCACGGCAAAAACGGTAGCCGGCAACCGGAGGTGCGTGCCTGTGGACTCGCAATAGTTGCGGGAAGCCCCTAAATCGCCCTCGCACGGATGGGCGAGCCGGCCCGGAACCAAAAATCAATAAACGGCATTAGCAGAGACACAGGGCCGACGAGGCAGATAACGCTATGATGGAACAGCAGAATTTCGCGCCTTCTCGGGCCGCTTCCGCCCGTTCCCTCGTGCGGCCAGCTCGTATGTCCACCAAGCCAAGCCCCGCAAGTGTGGAGGTCTTGGCCCGTGAAATGGGCCTGACGCTTGGAGATCAGTCCGAGCTGACGATCCGCCGGCTTAAGCGCGGAAAATCTTATTCCTTCGTCAGGGCCAACGGCACCCCGATCAAGCATATCGGCACGATCAAGCGGCTGAACTCCATGGCGGTGCCCCCGGCCTATGCCGAGGTCCGCTATGCCGTTGATCCTACATCGCATTTGCAGGCCGTAGGCCGCGACGCGGCCGGCCGGCTGCAATACCGCTATCACTCGGACTGGGAGAAGGTCCGCGAGCAACGCAAGGCGCATCGGCTGGCCAAGCTGGTGGCGGCACTGCCGAAGATTCGCCGCAACGTCTCGGCCCTGTTGGCTGGTGATGAACCGACGCGGGAGTTTGCGCTGGCAACCGTGATCGAGCTCGTGACACGCACGGCAATTCGCGCCGGCAACGAAAGCCATATGAAGGTCAGCGGCACCCGCGGCGCCACCACGCTGATGAAATCGAATGTGCAGCTCGAAGATGACTGCATCGTGCTGAGCTTCAAGGCTAAGGGCGGCAAGGCGGTGCGCAAGGAAACCAACGCTACAAAGCTGGTCCGCGCCATCGGCATCCTGCACGACGTGCCGGGCAAGCGCCTGTTCCAGTATCGCGACAATGCGGGTCGCATTCACAAGGTCAACACGGCGGCAGTGAACGCGTTTCTGCGCGATATAGCTGGCATCAAGATTTCGCTGAAGGATTTCCGCACGCTGATGGCGTCGGCGACGGTGGTTGAGACGCTATCGCGGATCGAGCCGGCAGCAAGCGCACGTGGTCGCAAGAAGCAGGTACTCGACGCCGTGCGTTCAGCGGCGGACGAGTTGCAAAATACGGCGGCGATCTGTCGCAAGAGCTATGTGCATGACACCATCGTCACCGCTTTCGAGGATGGTCTTCTCGCCCGCCTCGCTGCGACGCAGACGGGTTATCGCTCGCAATCGAAGCGCGAGCACCTTCTGGCGCAGGTGGTGGCAGAGGCGGGGTAGTTACGCCAGCGTCCAAACCGCCGTATTCTTGATCTCGGCATCTTCGAGATCGCGTGTCACCGGCACCTTGTACTCGGCCAGCTTGCGCAGCTTGTCTTTCGGCAGATAGGTACGGCCGGGGTCGCCGATCAGCACTGTCGTGCCCCGCATCGCTTGCGCGGACAGAAAAGCGAAAGCGCGCTCTGCGGTGTCGCGTTCGTAGAAAATATCTCCCGCCAGAATCGTTTGTGTATCGGGCGCAGATGAGCCGTCAAGCAGGTCATCGCCACGCGGTTCGATCGCAACACCATTCTCAGTAGCGTTCAGCACGATCGCTGTTCGTGCGAAGGCATCGATGTCATAGGCGAAGACGCGGTTAGCCCCAGCCTTCATCGCAGCGATAGCCACAAGCCCCGAACCTGACGCGAGATCGATGATAGTTTTGCCGGCAACATGCTTGTGATGATCGAGGATGTAGCGGGCCAGTGCTTGACCGCCCGCCCAGGCGAAGGCCCAGAATGGCGGAGGCAGTCCGGCTTCGCCGAGTTCCTCCTCCGTCTTGCTCCATAGCGGCACGGCTTCGTCGGCCGTGTGTAGCACAATGTCCGGCACCAGGGGCACCGGCAGCAGGCGCGTATTGGCGCGGATGAAAGCAACGGGATCGGTGATCGCAGGTTTAGCCGCGCCGTTGGCGCTCATGACCATGCCGAACGAGCGCGTATGCGCGCGGTCACAATCCGCCCATCTTGCAGACGAGTTTCCATTCTTCCGGTGTCACGGGCTGCACCGACAATCGCGACAGTTTCAGCAGCGCCATTTCGCTGAGGCGCGGTTCGGCCTTTACGGCGACCAGCGTCACCGGCGTCTTCAGGGGCTTGTCGGCGGCGATATCGACGCAGACGAACTTGCCGGATTCATCGGTCGGATCGGGATAGTGCTCTTTCACGATCTCGGCGATCCCGACGACTTCCTTGCCTTCGTTTGAGTGATAGAAAAAGGCGCGATCGCCCTTCTTCATGGCCATCATGTTGAGTTTGGCGCTGTGGTTGCGCACGCCGGTCCAGGCTTCGCCCTTTTTGCCCTTCGCGACCTGCTGATCCCACGACCACACCGAAGGCTCGGATTTCACCAGCCAGTATTTCATCCCGTCTCTAACCTTCTGCCTTGAATGGTCGCGTCAACAGGCCTTCGATGACCTGATCGATGGTCGCTCCGCCGGCCAGAATTGCCGCCACGGCTTTTGCCACCGGCATATCGACGCCCTTCGATGTTGCAAGCTCGATTAGCACCGGCGCCGTGAATTCACCCTCGGCGAGTTTGTCGCGCGCCGGCTGTTCGCCGCGGCCGAGCGCGACGCCGAGTGAAAAATTGCGCGATTGCGCGCTTGAACAGCTCAGGATCAGGTCGCCCAATCCTGACAGGCCCGACAGCGTCTCGGTGCGCGCGCCACATGCGATGCCTAGTCGCAGCAATTCGCTGAAGCCGCGCGTGGTCAGTGCCGCGAGGGCCGAGGCGCCGAGCTGTTTGCCCGCGACAATGCCGGCAGCAATAGCCAGCACGTTCTTGGCCGCGCCGCCGATCTCGACGCCGCGCACATCGGTGGAGTGATAGGGACGGAACGTCGCCGAACCCAAAGCCTGTACGAGTGCGATAGCGATGTCCTCGTCGGCGCAGGCGAGTGTTACTGCTGTGGGTAGACCAGCCGCGACATCGTTAGCGAAATTCGGTCCCGACAGGATGGCCGGGATCGCCTGCGGCGCGACGTCGGCGATGACTTCCGTCATGAATTTGTGGCTGCCGCGCTCGATGCCCTTGGCGCAGGCGACCACCGGAATGCCCGCCGGCAATAAAGGCACGAACGCGGTCAGTGCCTCGCGCAACTGCTGCGATGGGACCGCGAGCAAAATGATATCGGCGCGCGCCGCCAGCGAAAGGTCGGCGGTGACGAAGACGGAGTCGTCGATGGCAGTGCTGGGTAGTCGCGGGTTGGCACGCGACGACTGCATCAGCTCCGCGGCTGCAGCGGAGCGTGCATAGAGCACGACCTCGCGGCCAGCACGTGCAGCGACATCGGCCAGCGCTGTGCCGTAAGCACCAGCGCCGATTACCGCCACTGAGTTGAAGTCGGCCATGGTGTGTCCGTCAGTAAGCCGCGCGGGATTTGGAATGGCCGGCCGGCGCCTTGGCATCGGCGTCGAGCAACCAGCGCGCGCGAGGCGGTGCTTCCATCGTGTCGGTCAGTCCCAATGCCAGACGCTCAGCCCCGGCCCAAGCGATCATCGCGCCGTTGTCGGTGCACAGTGCCGGCGGTGGAATGATCAGCGTCGTCTGCGCTTTGGCTGCGACTGCCTGCAGCGCGCCGCGGATGGCCTGGTTGGAGGCGACGCCGCCGGCCGCGACCAGCGCATGCGACGGGCCGAATTGCGCTTCGAACAATTTGAGGCCGACGCTCAATCGATCCGCCGTCGATTCCAGCGCCGCCGCCTGAAAACTGGCGCAGAGGTCGGCGATGTCCTGCTCTTCCAGCGGGATCAGCCGGCTCGCCTCGTTGCGGACAGCAGTTTTGAGACCCGATAGCGAGAAATTCGCGTCCGGCCGGCCGAGCATCGGCCGCGGAAAGGCAAAGCGTTTGGGATCGCCGCCCGATGCGGCGCGTTCCACTTGTGGGCCGCCGGGATAGGGCAGGCCGAGCATCTTGGCGACCTTGTCGAAGGCTTCGCCCATGGCGTCATCGACGGTGGTCCCAAGCCGGACATATTGGCCGACGCCGAGCACCGCGACGATCTGGGTATGACCGCCGGACACGAGGAACAGGCAATACGGAAACGCCAGCGCGGTGGTCAGCCGCGGTGTCAGCGCATGGGCTTCGAGATGGTTCACGGCCACCAGTGGGGTATCATGCACCATCGCGATCGCTTTTGCGGTGGTGAGACCCACGATCACGCCGCCGATCAGGCCGGGCCCGGCGGCCGCAGCGACGCCGCTCAATTGCGCGAAATTGACGTCGGCGTCCTTCATGGCGCGGCCGACAATGCCGTCGAGCAGATCGATATGGGCGCGCGCAGCGATTTCCGGGACCACGCCGCCATAGGGCGCGTGGTCGTCGGTCTGCGAATAGACGATATTGGACAGGATCTTGCCGCTGCCGTCGGGCTGGCGTTCGATGACGGCGGCTGCGGTTTCATCGCAGGTCGTCTCGATTCCCAGCACCAGCATCGGTTGGTCGGTGGTCACTATCGGTCCTTGCTAAATCAGCCAAATCCGGGCTTTTTCTGTCCCCGGCGTAGCATTGCGGGGTCGCAAGGTGCAATCACTCGATGCCCTATGGCCTGCGAGCCCCTGAAACCGGACCTCAGATATGGCTATTCTTGTCACTCGCCCGCAGCCGGACAATACGAGTACCGCCGCCGCCTTGCGCGCGCGGGGCGCCGCCGTGTTGGCGGCGCCGATGCTGCGCTTCGAAAAGGTGATGCTATCCATCGATACGGACGCGGATTTCGGGGCCGTGATCGTGACCTCGGCCAATGCGCTGCGCGCGCTCGCCGATCAGCCGGTGCAGGCAACCCTGCTTCATCTGCCGTTATTCGCGGTCGGCGACAAGACCGCCCTGGCCGCGCGCGATCTTGGCTTCGCCAAGGTCCTGTCGGCTGATGGTGATGCCGCGGCGCTGCGTGAGCTCCTGACGGAGAGCAGCAAGAGCAGGCTTCTGAACAAAGACCGTCCGCTTCTGTATCTGGCGGGCGCCGATCTGGCGCGGGATCTCGCCGGTGAACTCGGCGCGCGGGGTTTTACGGTGGTGACACAAACCACCTACCGGATGATGCCGGTGGCCGATCTGCCCGATGATGTCGCCGCGGCCTTCGTGGCCGGCAAGGTGGAGGCCGTCCTGCATTATTCGCGGCGGAGCGCTCGGGCATTCTTCCAGGCGGCGGGGCTTTCGGGCGTCGAAATCGCCGCGCTCGCAGTTCCACATTATTGCCTGTCGGCTGCCGTCGGCACGATCGCGCATGATGCGGGGGCCACTCAGGTTGTGGTGGCGCAGACCCCGGACGAAAATGCCCTGTTCGCGGCACTGGACCGTGCCATCGCGCCATTATCGCGTTAAGACTGCTGTGACCAAATCCCGCTAGGGATCGGGCATGTCACAAGGAAACCGACGCCATGGTCGACGATAACGAGACAGGATCGTCTCTGGGTGCGGGCCGGCCCAAGCGCCCGCCGCCGACCATCGAATTGACCGCGGGCGAGGTCACCGAGCGCCCGGCTGCTGGGGAGCCCGCGACACCGGAAACGCTATCTGAGCCAATCGATACCGCGCCGTCGGACATGCCGCCATTCGAGCCCGCTGAAGAAGCTGCAGCCGAAGCGCGTAAGCCCGCGGCGCCTGCGCGAGCACCTGTCCTGGTTCCCGCAGCCGTTGGCGCCGTCGCCGGTGCGCTTGTGGCGGGGATTGCGTGGTTCGGCTTGAGTGGCCTCGACTTGAGCGACAAGGCTGACGTCGATGCGCTGGCCTCTCGCGTTGCGCAGATCGAAACGCGTCCGGTCGCCGCGCCGGACAGGAGTCTGGCGACGCGGATCGATACGCTCGAGAAATCTATCGCTGTCTTGCGCGGCGAGCTTGCTGCCGCGAAGACGCAATCGGATCGTGTCGTTGCCGATCTCAATCAACTCAAATCCGCGCCGCGCACGGCGGATGGGGTGGTCGATCTCGAGCCGATCAATGAGCGGCTCGGACAGATCGAACGTACCGCCAGCGAGCTGAAGTCAGCGGCTGCGCAACAGAATGCTAAGCCGGTCGATGACGCCGCCTTGCGTCGTGTCGTTGCGGCGTCGCTGCTCGATACGTCGGTGCGCCAAAGCGAGCCGTATGCGGCAGCCCTTGCGGCCGTCAAACCGCTTGCAAGCAATGCCAATCAGCTAAAGCCACTCGATGCGTTTGCAACGACGGGCGTGCCGAATGCAGCTGCGCTCAGCCGCGAGCTACTCGCATTGCTGCCGAAGCTCACGCCCGCTCCGACGGCCGCATCTGCCGCGGGCGCAGGTTTCATGGATCGTCTGCAGACCGGTGCGGCAAAGTTGGTCCGCATCGAGCGCACCGACGCTGTCGGCGCAGGTAACGGCGGCGCCGTTGCGCGCGCGGCGGCCGCTGCGCGTAGCAATGATATCGCCGCGGCCAGGCGTGAATTGCTCACACTGTCGCCGGCAGATCGCGCGGCGGTTCAGCCCTGGCTCGATAAAGTCGATATGCGCGATGCAGCGCTGGCGGCTTCACGTCAATTCGCAGCCGACGCGATGGCGGCGCTCTCCAAACCGGCGCCGTAGGAATCCGATGTTTCGCATCATTCTGTTTCTTGTGTTGATAGCGCTTGCGGCCGCGGGTGCCGCCTGGGTCGCCGATCAGCCCGGCGATGTCGTGATATCGTGGGGCGTCTGGCGCGCCTCACCGTCGGTGCCGGTGTTCGTGCTGGTGCTTGGCCTGACAATCGTCGCGGCGGTGCTCGCCTGGTCGCTCCTGCGTGGTTTGTGGCGTGCGCCGCAGCGGATGCGCCGGCGCCGTCACGAGAAGCGTCAGGCGCGCGGGCGTCATGCCATCACTCATGGTTTGCTGGCGATCGGGCAGGGCGATGGTCATGCCGCGCGGCGTCATGCCGATGTCGCCAAGCGTCTGACGACTGACGATCCGCTGGCTCTGTTGCTGCATGCCCAGTCAGCCCAGCTCGATGGCGACCGCGACGGTGCGCATCGCGCCTTTCAGGCGATGGCCGAGCGTGGCGATACGCGGCTGCTGGGTCTGCGCGGCCTGTTCATCGAGGCGCAGCGCAGCGATGATCCCGTTGCCGCCGTCACGATCGCTGAAGAAGCGCTGAAACTGTCGCCGGCATCGACATGGGCCTCGCAGGCCGTGCTCGGCTTCCGCTGCGCGCAGAGCGACTGGACCGGCGCGCTGAAGATTCTCGACAACAATTTCGCCTCTGGACTGATCGATCGCGCGACATTTCGTCGGCAGCGCGGCGTGCTGCTGACGGCACGTGCGTTGGAGCTCGAGACAGCGGATCGCGACCTGTCCCGTGAGAGCGTGACGGAGGCGATCAAGCTGGCGCCGACCTTGGTGCCAGCCGCAGTGCTTGCAAGCCGATTCCAGAGCGAGGCGCATCAGATCCGCCGCGCGATGAAGATCATCGAGACGGCGTGGCTGGCGCAGCCGCATCCGGATCTCGCCGATGCCTATGCGCATGTGAAACTCGGCGATTCCGCGCGGCAGCGGCTGGTGCGCGTCGAGACGCTGGCGTCGAAAGCGCCCGGTCATATCGTAGGCGCATTGGCGATTGCCCGCGCCGCCATCGATGCCGCCGAATTCACGCGCGCGCGCGAAGCGCTGGCGCCATTCACGGCCGACTCCACCCAGCGCGTCGCGATGCTGATGGCGGAAATCGAGCGTACCGAACACGGCGACAGCGGCCGGGCCCGCGCCTGGACGCTGCGGGCCGTGCGCGCGCTGCACGATCCGGTCTGGACTGCGGACGGCTACGTGTCCGATCGCTGGCGGCCGGTGTCGCCGGTCACCGGCCGGATCGATGCATTCCAGTGGCAGACGCCGCTGGCGGCATTGCCTTCGTCGGACAGAGCCTCGACCATCGAGACCGAGATTTTGCGCGAAACCGTGCTAGCCCCACCGCCCGCGATGCCGAAGCCGGCGGTGCCGGTGCCGCCCGAAGTCATGCCCGTTGCGCCGGTTCAGGAACCCGCGCAGGAACCTGAGGCTGCAATACAGTCCGAACCAGCCGCCGAAGCCGCGCTTGAACCTGCCGAAGTGCCGCCACCGCCGCCGAAACCGGCCCCCGCTCCGCCGCCGTTGTTCCGCGACCGCAGCGATATCGCCAGTGCCGCCAGGTCCGCAGTTACCATTCCGGCCGTCATTCCCATCGTCCGGCCTCCGGACGATCCCGGCGTTGATGAGGCGGACGATTATCGCGATGAATTTGCCGAACTGAATGCAGGTCAGCAACAGGGCGGTTGGCGCGGTTTCCTGCGTCGTTGGGGCGGCTGAAGCCCTGTTTCAGGCCGAAATGCCTGGTTTCGGTGGAAGGTTCGTCGCGCTTTTCGGTCGCCGGAGACGTCTCGGCTTCTTGCAAAGCGGAGCCCCGGGCGATATCAGATGCCCCAGCGTTTTCGGCCGAAAAGCCGAATCGCCGCTTGGTTCGCCGCAATAGCTCAGTTGGTAGAGCACGTCATTCGTAATGACGGGGTCACAGGTTCGAGTCCTGTTTGCGGCACCATTTGCGCTCCGGCGCCACCCGTCTAAATCGCAACAATTAGCCGTAGCCTTGGCACCTTACGCAGCCGTGGCAGGCATTTCCAGATCGGCCCAGATTTTCGCGAAATAGGCCTGAAAAGCAGCGTCGGTCCGTAGCGCGACGGGATCGCGACCTGCTTTGGGCAGGTCGATGACATGCAGTGCCCGCACCGTCGCCGGACGTGCGCTGAGCACCAGAACGCGGTCGGCCATCGCAATGGCCTCGCCGATGTCATGGGTGACCAGAATGGCGCTCTTGCCGTTTTCGGCGATGATGCGTGACACGTCGGCCTGCAGCAGCAATCGGGTCTGGAAGTCCAGTGCCGAGAACGGCTCGTCCAGCAGGATCACCTGCGGATCGAACGCCAGCGTGCGCATGATCGCGACGCGCTGGCGCATGCCGCCTGACAGCGTTGCCGGCTTGGCATGTTCGAAGCCGGCGAGGCCATAGGCGCGGATCAATTTCATGGCGATGTCGCGTGAGGTCTGTCGCGGCGCGCCGCGCACCTCCAAGCCGAGCATCACATTGTCGATGACGGAACGCCACGGCAGCAGCAGATCCTTCTGAAGCATGTAGCCGACGTGCCCTGCGGCGTCATCGACGCGGATGCCTGCGACCTCGACATGGCCGCGCGTCGGCTTCAGCAAACCGGCGATGACATTGAACAATGTGGACTTGCCGCAGCCAGATGGGCCGACAATGGCCAGGGTTTCGCCTTGCCGCAATTCAAAACTGACGTCGCGGATGGCCTCGACATATTGCTTGCCGGTTCCGAACGATGCGCCGACCTGTTCGGCCCTGAGCACAGCGGATGCGGTCGACGACGATGGTGCAATTGGTGTCATGGCGTTCATGCGTCAACCTCGCTGCAGAAGCCGAGCAGCATGTCATTGAAAACATCGGGGGTTACGGCGGTGAAGGCATGGGCGCCCCATTCTACTTCGCGTACGCGCGCGCCAGGAATGGCGGCGGCGAGTTGTCGCGTGAGATAGGCCGGTACCAGGCTGTCGTCTCGCGACGAGGCGAGCAGTGTGGGCGTAGCAATGGTCGCGAGAGCGTCGCCGGGGTCGAAGGCGAGAAACATGTCGATGCGCGCATTCATCGTCGCCGCTGCCGGGAAGTGCGCGAGGATGCGCTCTTCTTCCGCGTCGAGCCGCGCGGCGTTGTCGGAAATCCATTGTGGCGGATAGAGAAACAGCGGCTGTGCCCGCACATAGGCTTTCGGACCAGACTGATTCAGTATCTGTTTGCGGACCTCAAAGCAGCGCCGCAGGAACGGATCGGCCCGGCCCCAGCCGTTCACCACCACCAGGCTGCGCAGGCGCGCGGGATCGCGCAGGGCAAGTTCAATTCCGACGATGCCGCCGATGGCATGGCCCACCACATGCGCATTTTCGATGCCGGCGTGGTCGAGCACATGCGTGATGTCATCGGCCATGCCGGCGATCGATCGCGATGGCGCAGTGTTATCGGCACTACGGCCGGTGCCGACGTGATCGTAGAGGATGACCTGGTGACGCTGCGCGAGTGCTGCGACCTGTGGCGTCCAGAACGACCCGCTGCCGCCCATGCCGGCAGACATGAGGATCGCCGTACCGTGTCCATGGGTTTCGTAATAGATATCGGCGTTGCCGCCGCTTGCATAAGGCATGACTGGTCTTGCAGGTTCGAGCGATGGAAATCAGAAGCGGAGGCGCCGTTCGATCACGTCGATCGCGCCGTACATCAGCAGTGCTACCGCCATGAGCGCAGCGATGCCGACCCAGACGGCATTCAGATCGTAGAGCACGCCGGCGTAGTAGATCATGTAGCCGAGGCCCTCTTTCGAGGCGATGTACTCGCCGACCACTGCGCCGATCAGCGCGAAGCCGACATTGAGACGGAAGGCGGACACGATCCACGGCATGGCGCCAGGAATGACAACAGTGCGCCAGGTCTTCCATCGGCTGGCGCCGAGCGAGCGCATCAACTTGATCAGGTCGCTATCGACTTCCTTGGCGCCCTGCTGCGCGGTGATGACTGCGACGATGAAGGTGATGATGGCGGCGATGGCGATCTTAGACGAGATGCCGATTCCGAACCACACGATGATCAAGGGCGCGAGTGCGATCTTCGGCAGGCCGTTGAGCGCGATGAGATAGGGGCGCAGCACGGCTGCGCTGGTTGGAAATAGCCAGAGCAGCAGGCCAGCCGCACTGCCAGCGATAGTGCCGATCAGGAATCCGGCGATGGCTTCCCAGGCAGTCAATGCGGAGTCGCGCAGGAGTTCGCCGTTGGCGATCAGGATGGAAGCTTTGGCGAAGATGCCGCTGGGACGCCCATAGAGATAGACGGCGATCCATTTGAAGTGGATCGCAATTTCCCAGGCTGCAAGTAACAGAGCTAGCAGTGCCACTTGCAGCAGCGCGATCCGCAGGACCGGCGGCATCAGCCGCCGTTCGACATTGGCCTGGGTGGCTTCGATAGCCGTCACATCAAGCTCGCTTATGTGCAATCGACGCGATTTCGACGAGACAATCCGGTTTCACCAATCCGCACTGGATGCAGTAGCGGGCTGGCTTCTCGCCGGGGAAGTATTCGGCATAGACTTTATTGACGGCACCGTAATTGGCCCAGTCGGTCACGAAGATGGAGTTGAAGGTGACGTCGGCCATCGTCGCGCCGGCGGCGGTCAGGACACTCTTGATGGTTTCGAGGATGTGCCGGGTCTGCGCAGCCGCGTCGCCGACATGAACGACGTCGTTGTTCTTGTCGAAGGCCAGCGTGCCGGACACATAGATCACGCCATCGGCCATCATGCCGGGTGAGTAAGGTGCGAGCGGTGGATGAGTGCCGGGCGGAATGATCGCGCGATCTGTCATGGGATCCTCAGGCTTTCGTGGATGGTTCGGTCTGCGCGAATGCGCGGCGGAAATCGGCCGTGCTGGAAACCCAGCCGAAGAAGGTTTCAATGTTGAAGACGGCCGCCTTCTGGACGTAGTCGGGGCCGGCCTGGTGCGTGGCGTCTTCGAGCATCACGCCGAAATATTCGAGATGGAAGCCGTCGCGCAGGGTCGATTCCACGCAGACATTGGTGGCAACTCCGCAGAACACGAGATTGCGGATGCCGCGCGCGCGCAGGATGCTGTCGAACTGGCTGTTGAAGAAGCCGCTGTAGCGCGGCTTCGGCACCACGATGTCGCCGGGCTGCGGCTGGAGTTCATCGATCAGCGCATAGTCCCAGCCACCCTTGGCGAGCAGGCTGCCTTGTAATTCCGGGCGCGCGCGCATGGTTTTGAGGGCGTTCGATTTGTGCCAGTTCGGGGATCCCGGACCGCCGGCCTCGACATAGTCGGCGTCCCAGCCGTTTTGGAAATAGATCACGGTGACACCGGCCTCGCGCGCGACCTCCAGCGTTTCCTTGACGGCCACGATCGCAGCCTTGGCGCCGGTGACGTCGAAGCCCGCGAGATCCAGATAGCCGTTCGGCGACGCGTAGGCGTTCTGCATGTCGACGACGATGACTGCGGTCTCCTCGACCGCGAGCCGCAACGGCTCGGGGCGGGCGGGCAACGTCACATAGCGCCGTTCTGGCGGAAAGCTGGTTGAAACCGACATCACGCCAATCCGAATTCTTTGGTCGCTTTCTCGGCAAAGCGATTGTCGACCATCTGCGTATAGGGAAGCGTCGTGGAGACGGCGCCGCCGCCCTGTTCGAGCAACATCGCGCGATCCCATTCCTCGGTGGAGATGGTCGGGTTTTTCGGGATCGCCGTCTTGCTGCCGAAGAAGTTCTTTGTCGCGCTACCGACCACCGACGGTGAGACTTTCGGGAAGTACTTCTCTGCGACCTCGGTGAAGACGGCATTGTTCTCGTGCATCATCTTCTGCGCCTCGGCGATGGCATTACAGAAGCCCTGCACCGCCTCCGGGTTGGAGGCGATCACGTCTTCGGTGGCCATGGCTGTGGTGAAACACAGCGGGCCGAGCAGATCGGCGAATGACAGTGACGGCACGAGACCGAACTGTTCGGCGCCGATGCTGATGTCCCATTCGAATGCGGTGGCGATGTCGGCGCGGCCATCCTTGACGGCTGCGGCCTGGGCGCCCGGCGGCAATTCCAGGAAGGTGACGCCGGCTTCCTTGGGATCGAACTTGCCAACCGTCTTCATTGCATAGGTCGGGACCTGGATCGTCGAGGACGGGAATTTCAGCGTCGCGATGGTCTTGCCGCGCAGATCATCGATAGTGGTGATCTTGGTGTCCGGACGGGTCATCCCCCACATCGACACGCCGCCGACGATCTTGGCGATGTTCTTGATCTTGCCGCCTTCGCGCGTGGCATTGACCGACATGCCGGGGCTGGTGACGCCGATCTGGCCGCGGCCGGACAGGAGGATAGGCACCGGCAGGGCGATGCCGCCGGCAGTCGAGAGATCCGTGTCGAGGCCGTGTTTGGCGAACAGCCCCTTGTCGGCGGCGACATAGAGCGAGGCATACATGCCGAGCCGGATGGCTTCCGACACCAGAACCTTGCGGCCGGCGGCGAAGGCCGGACCGCCCAGGCCTGCAAACGGTGCCGTCGCGGCGCCGATGAGCGAATATTTGAGTAGGTTGCGCCTGTCGATCATGCCTCTGTCCCTCGCCGCCATTGCCGATGTCAGATGGTGTACTGCATAGTTTTTAACCGCAGTATTTCGTCGCATAAAATTGTTGCACTCGTTAATTTCATTAACAAGTCAGGAAAAACAGATATATTTATCTGTAATGCTTATGAATATCGACCTTCGGCAACTCCGTGGCTTCGTCGAGGTGGTTCAGGCTGGTAGCTTCAGCCGGGCCGCGCGGAAACTGGGTGTCTCCCAGTCTGCGCTCAGCCAGGCCGTTCGCCAGCTTGAGGACGAGTTGCAGGTCCGACTGCTGGACCGGACGACGCGCAGCGTTCAGCTCAGCAAGGTCGGCGTCGAATTCCTGCCGGGGATCCAGCGCCTGCTGGCCGATCTCGATCACCAGCTTCAGGATTTACGCGATCTGCGCGAGCATCGCCGCGGCCATGTTACGGTGGCCTGCGTGCCGTCGGTGGCGCTGCGCCTGATGCCGGAAGTGTTGGCGAATTTCCAGCGCGAATATCCCATGGTGAGCGTGACGCTCAAGGAAGTGTCGCGACATCAGATCATTGCCGGGCTGCGCAGCGGCGATGCCGAGCTCGGTATTGCCAATGTGCCCGGGGAAGACGCCGATCTCGACGCGACGAAGCTGCTGACCGACCGTTTTGCGCTGGTGATGCGGCGGGACCACGCGCTGGCGTCACAAAGCGCGGTGAGCTGGATGGACGGTGTGGCCGCAGGCATGGTCGCGATGGCGACCGGCACCGGCATCAGGCTTGAAATGGAACGTGGACTGCAGGAACTGGGGCGCAGCAGCCCGCTGCATGAGGCCGAACATCCGGCGACCTTGCTCGCCATGGTCGAAGCCGGCGTCGGCGTGGCGCCGCTACCCGGTCTGGCGTTGCCGGCGACGGACCACCCCGTGCTGACCTTCCGCAAGCTGCTGGACCCGGTCATCGAGCGTGATCTGTATCTGATCCGGCGTGTGGGGCGTGACCTGTCGCCGGCGGGGCGGGCGCTTTACCGCGGCATCCAGCTCGTCGCGCAATCGATCCGGGAGCGCACCGCCGCCGGATGGTAGCGAACACGCTTTGACGTTGCTCCCATGAGTCCCTATTTTAGGAAGAATAATCCTATTCCGCTAGTTTGAGCCCCATATGACCGCCTCGCTGAAAGCCATCGACGGATCGGCTGACTTGCCCGTCCTGATGAACGACCTCGCCCAGAGCGCCCGTGCGGCTGCGCGTGCGTTGGCGGTGGCCCCAACGGAGCAGAAGAACCGGGCGCTTGCGGCCATGGAGCGCGCGATCCGCGCCGGTGCGCCGGCGATTCTGGCGGCCAACGCCGAGGATGTCGCCGAGGTCCGCGCCAATGGCGCGACGTCGGCCTTTATCGACCGGTTGACCCTGACCGACGCGCGCGTGCAGGCGATGGCCAATGGCATCCGTGTCATCCATGACATCGCCGATCCCGTCGGCAGCATCACCGAGAGCTGGCAGCGGCCAAACGGCATGACCATCGAGCGCGTGCGCGTGCCGCTTGGCGTCGTCGCGGTGATCTTCGAAAGCCGTCCGAACGTCGCCGCCGATGCCGGTGTGCTGTGCCTGAAATCGGGCAATGCGGTGATCCTGCGTGGCGGTTCGGACAGCTTCCGCTCCTGCCGTGCCATCCATGACTGCCTGGTGCAGGGCTTGCGCGAAGCCGGTCTGCCCGAGGCCTGCATCACGCTGGTGCCGACGCGCGATCGCGCGGCAGTCGGGCTGCTGCTGACCGGCCTCAATGGCGGCGTCGATGTGATCGTGCCGCGTGGCGGCAAGAGCCTCGTCGCCCGCGTCGAGGCTGAAGCCCGCGTGCCGGTGTTCGCACATCTCGAAGGCGTCAATCACGTCTATGTCGATCACGCCGCTTCGCTCGAGATGGCGAAGTCGATCGTGCTCAATGCGAAGATGCGCCGTCCCGGCGTTTGCGGTGCGACCGAAACGCTGCTGGTCGACCGCGCGGTGGCGGGTACGCATCTGAAGCCGCTGGTGGAAATGCTGATCGATGCAGGCTGTGAAGTGCGCGGCGATGACGCCGTGCAGAAAATCGACGCGCGCGTAAAGCCTGCAACGGAAGCCGATTGGGACACCGAATACGAGGACGCGATCATCTCGGCGCGCGTTGTCGACGGCGTCGATGATGCGCTTGCGCACATCCGCGATCACGGCTCACACCATACCGATGCGATCGTGACCGAGGACATCGTGGTGGCCACGAAGTTTCTCAACGAGGTGGATTCCGCGATCGTGCTGCATAACGCCTCGACGCAGTTTGCCGATGGCGGCGAGTTTGGCTTCGGTGCGGAAATCGGAATTGCGACCGGCAAATTCCATGCACGCGGCCCGGTCGGCGCCGAGCAGCTCACCAGTTTCAAATATCGCATTCACGGCACCGGACAGACCCGGCCGTGATGATGAGCGCGCGGGCGCGTGGAGACTGAATTGGAGTCGTATTCAGTCCCGCCGGCGCAGGGCATACCGCCGCATAGTCCCGGCATGCGGATCGGTCTGCTCGGCGGATCGTTCAATCCGCCGCACGCCGCACATCGGGCCATCAGCTTGTTTGCGATGAAACGGCTGCAGCTCGACCGCGTCTGGTGGTTGGTGTCGCCGGGCAATCCGCTCAAGGATCAGCGCAATCTGCACGATCTCGCCGAGCGCGCGACCGCTGCGAAGGCAATGGCCGATCATCCGCGCATCGATGTCACCTGTCTCGAGAGTGTCATCGGTACGCGCTATACCGTCGACACGATCAGCTACCTCCGACGTCGATGTCCGCAAGCACGATTTGTCTGGATCATGGGCGCCGACAATCTCGCCCAGTTTCACCGCTGGGAGAGCTGGCAGGTCATTGCCGGGGAGGTGCCCTTTGCGGTCATCGACCGGCCGCCGCAGAGCTTTCAGGGACTGGCGTCGACCGCCGCCCACGCACTCGGCCGCTACCGGATACCGGAGCAGGAGGCTGGGTCACTGGCCGACCTGAAGCCCCCCGCATGGGTATTTTTGACCGGTTTGAAGCTGAATCTGTCGTCTACCCGGCTGCGGAACCCGGATGGCAGCTGGAAGACGTAATTCCACAACACTCACCCGATAAGTGCTATAGGGCGGGCGCTGGAATATTGAATCCGGCATTCCCACATGCATACTTGATCTCACCGGGCGCCGGATTCGGCGTCCCAATACAGTGAAAGGAATGGTCCTCTGGCCACTTCTGTATTGACCAAAACGGGCGCCAAGAAAGCCTCGTCCAAGGCCGCTTCCTCCAAACCGGCCGCCTCGCCCAAGAAGCCCGCTTCGGTAAAGAAGGCTACCGCGCCCAAAAAGGCTGCCGCGTCAAAATCCGCAAAGCCGAAGGCCGCAAGCAAGCCTGCAGTCACGAAGCCTGTTGCTGCCAAGGCCCCACCGAAGCCTGCCATTCCGAAGAAGGTTGCTTCGCCCAAGGCGAAGAAGCCTGCAGCGGTGCGCGATAGCGCGGCCGAAACCCTCAGGCTCGTTCTCGCTCGCCTCGAAGATATGAAGGCCGAGGAAACGGTGACGATCGACCTGCGCGGCAAGTCGGCGTTCTCCGACTATATGGTCGTGACCACCGGTCGCTCGAACCGCCATGTCGGCGCAGTCGCCGAGAATGTCGCCAAGGGTCTCAAGGAAGCCGGTCAGAAGAAGCTACATGTCGAGGGCCTGTCCAATTGCGATTGGGTTCTGATCGATACCGGCGAAGTCATCCTGCATGTGTTCCGGCCAGAGGTTCGTGAGTTCTACAATCTTGAACGGCTGTGGACGCAGAGTCCGTCGGATGAACCGCGGATCGATCTCAAGGCTGTTTGAGCCAGCAGGCATTCGGCAACGGCGCGACACATGCTAGTCTGCGCCGATGCATCTTCTTGTGATTTCTATCGGCAAGCTCAAGCAGGGTCCGGAACGCGAACTGGCGGAACGGTACCGTGATCGTTTCGACGATATCGGCCGCAAGCTCGGTTTCCGCGGCCTGGCGATTCATGAAATTTCGGAAAGCCGCGCACGTGACGCGTCGACCCGGATCAATGAGGAAGCCGCGGCGATTTCGGCGCTGATTCCGGAAAAGGCTGTGGTCGTAGCGCTTGACGAGCGCGGCAGCAGTGTCGACAGCGCTAGTTTCGCTCGCCATATCGGTAAGTGGCGGGACGAATCAGTGCCACATAATGTTTTCGTCATTGGGGGGGCGGACGGACTTTCGCCCGAATTGCGGCGCAAAGCCAAATTGAGCATTGCATTCGGCTCGGCGACCTGGCCGCATCAAATGGTTCGCGTCATGCTTCTGGAACAGATTTACCGGGCTGCTACAATTCTGGCAGGCCACCCGTATCACCGCGTTTAGCTCTTACTTTACCAAGCTTAACGCGTTTTGAAACAAGGCGTTGTCGAAACCACGATGCTGTCACCGCGGTCCATTCCATCTGAACACGCCGCCGTTCGCCGCGGGATGTCGGGCGCTTCGTCGCTGTCGATGATGGTGCTATCAGCAACTTTTATACCGGTGACTGTTGCAGGTTTAATGACGAGCTCGGTCCGGGCGCAAACCGCTGCACCCGTCCAGCAGGCTAATGCGCCATCGCCCGATATCATTCGCCAGCGCGAGCAGGAGCTCGAAGCGATCCGCGCGCAACAAAAGAGCGCCGCGGAGCTGCAGGCAAAACTGAAAGCCGATATTGCGGCGATCGGACAGGACCGCGGCAAGCTCAGTCAGCAGCTAATCGATATTGCCGCCCGCGTGCGCGGCGTTGAATCCCGCATTGACGATGCCGAGGTGCGGCTGCGTCCGCTGGATGCGCGCGAGCAGAAGATACGCGGCACGCTGGAATCGCGCCGCGGCGAGATCGTCGAAGTGTTGTCGGCTTTGCAGCGCGCCGGACGCCGTGCGCCGCCGGCGTTGCTGGTACGTCCCGAAGATGCGCTGAAGTCGCTGCGTACCGCGATGCTGCTCGGCTCCGTTGTGCCCGAGATGCGCGCGCGCGCTGAGCAGCTCGTGGCCGACCTCAGTGAGCTCGTGAATCTGCGCAAGGCGATTTCGACCGAGCGCGATCAGCTTGCCGGCGATCGCGACAAGCTCAAGGAGGAACAGACGCGCCTCGCATCCTTCACAGACGAACGCCAGAAGCAGCAGTCGGCTGCGGAAAAGGACATGGAAGCGGAAGCCGCGCGTGCGCTGACGCTGTCCCGTCAAGTCGACAGTCTGCAGGGCCTGATCGCGAAGATGGAGCAGGACTCCAAGGCGGCGGCGAAGGCAGCAGCCACGGCCAGTCTGCAGGGCACGCCAGCGGCGCTCAGCAACGGCAAGCCGAATATCGGTGCCTTCAAGGATCCTGGCCGGCTCAGCCCGGCGATCGCCTTTGCCGCGGCGAAGGGTATGTTCGCACTTCCGGTCAATGGGGTTAAAATTCGCAATTTCGGCGGTTCCGACGGTGTCGGTGGCGTCGAAAAAGGCATCTCGTTGGCCGCGCGAGCCGGTGCGCAGGTCACAACACCGTGTGACGGCTGGGTTGTTTATTCAGGTCCGTTCCGTAGCTATGGACAACTCTTGATCCTCAACGCTGGGGGCGGGTATCATGTCTTGATCGCCGGGATGGAGCGTATTTCGGTGAACATTGGTCAGTTCGTCCTTACCGGGGAACCGATCGCTGTCATGGGATCAACATCCCGGGTAGCATCCGTCCTTGCGGCCAATGCCAGCCAGCCTGTGCTTTATATCGAGTTCCGGAAAGACGGGACTCCCATTGATCCAGGCCCATGGTGGGCCGCTAACGAAGGCGAAAAGGTTCGCGGATGATGCGCAAGACTTCCATAATTCTGCTGAGTGCTGCCACTGGCGCCGCCTTGACGCTCTTCGTGACCCAGCCACGCGCCGTGTTCATGGGCACCAGCGCCCGCGCTGCGACCTCGGACACCTACCGCCAGCTCAACCTGTTCGGCGATGTGTTCGAACGCGTGCGCAGCGACTATGTCGAGAAGCCCGACGACAGCAAGCTGGTCGAGTCGGCGATCTCCGGCATGCTCACCGGCCTTGATCCACATTCCAGCTACATGGACGCCAAGAGCTTCCGCGATATGCAGGTGCAAACCCGTGGTGAGTTCGGTGGTCTCGGCATCGAAGTCACGATGGAAGACGGCCTGATCAAGGTAGTGTCGCCGATCGACGATACCCCGGCATCGAAGGCCGGCATCATGGCCAACGACATCATCACCAGCCTCGACGAAGAAGCGGTGCAGGGTCTCACTTTGAACCAGGCTGTCGAGAAGATGCGCGGCCCGGTCAACACCAAGATCAAGTTGAAGATCATCCGCAAGGGTCAGGACAATCCGCTCGACGTGACCCTCGTGCGCGACAACATTCGTGTCCGTTCGGTGCGTGCGCGCGTTGAGAGCGATGATATCGCTTATATCCGCGTGACGACATTCAACGAGCAGACCACTGAAGGCTTGAAGCGCGAGATCGCGGCCCAGACCGCGGCGATCGGTGCCGACAAGCTCAAGGGCTTCATCATCGACCTCCGCAACAATCCGGGCGGTCTGCTTGAAGAAGCCGTTACCGTTTCTGACGCGTTCCTTGAGCGCGGTGAGATCGTTTCGACCCGCGGTCGTAACGCTGAAGAAACCCAGCGTCGCACGGCGCATGCCGGCGATCTGACCAAGGGCAAGCCGGTGGTTGTGTTGATCAATGGCGGTTCAGCTTCGGCATCGGAAATCGTCGCTGGCGCATTGCAAGACCACAAGCGTGCGATCACCATCGGTACGCGCTCGTTTGGCAAGGGCTCGGTGCAGACGATCATCCCGCTGGGCTCCGGCAACGGTGCGCTGCGTCTAACCACGGCGCGTTACTTCACGCCGTCGGGCAAGTCGATCCAGGCAAAGGGCATCGTCCCGGACATCGAGATCGTGCAGGATGTGCCGGATGAGCTGAAGTCCCGCGACATCAAGGGCGAAGCCTCGCTGCGTGGCCATCTGAAGAACGATGGCGATGAGAAGACCGGTTCGCAGTCCTACGTGCCGCCGGATGCCAAGAACGACAAGGCGCTGAAGGCAGCAGCCGATCTGCTCCATGGCATCAAGGTGACATCGAATACAACCGTCACGCCGCCGGCAGCCGCTGCTGCTGCTGCAGATAAGCCGGCCGACGACAAGCCCGCTGCCAAGCCGAACTGATCGGCGACGGAACATCAGTTCTGCGGAAAGGGCGGCCTTCGGGTCGCCCTTTTTGTTGCAACTCTTCCAACGGATATAGCACCCTTCCGGGTGCGGCGGCCGAGACCGGGCGTGTTATTGTCCACTCGGCTGATTCGGAGATCCATGGCAGTGTCGGCGGACGACCTAAGCGCCCCGCTTGGACAAAAATCGACGCGTAAGCGGCGGTTCCGGCTGCCTTTTTCCGGAACGCAGGCGCTTGCCACGATTCTGGCATTGTTGCTGATCGGTTTTGGCGGGGTGGCCATTTTCAATAGCAATCCGATGGGCGGCGAGCCGGTTGCGCGTGTCGCCATCAAGGTGCCAGTTGCGACCGAGGAAAAGGCTGCTGCGAAGCCGCCGGTCGAGGTCAAGCATGGCATGCCCGAGACCGCCAAGGCGCCCGAGGCTCCCGGCCAGAAGACCATCACCATCATCGATGGCTCCAGCGGCGCCCGTAAGGATGTCGTGGTGTCGAGTGACGGCTCGGATAGCGCGGCGCCCGACGCGCCGTCGCCGGTCATGACGGGAATTGATTCGAAACTGCTGGAGAAATCCCGCCACGGCATGGTGCCGATTGCCATCGGTGCGTTGAAGCCGGTCACGGCCTATGCGGCAGGCTCCGAAGCCGAGCGCGCAAGGGCGATGAAGATGCCGAGCGTTTCGATCGTCATTGGTGGCCTCGGCGTCGGCGCGGCCAAGACCACTGATGCCATCATGAAATTGCCGCCCGCGGTGACACTGGGCTTCACGCCCTACGGCTCGGATCCCGGCAAGCTGGTCGAGCGCGCCAGGGCGCAACGCCACGAGGTGCTGCTGCAGCTCCCGATGGAACCGTTCGATTATCCCGACAACGATCCCGGCCCGCAGACGCTGCTATCCTCTGCTACGGCCGAGCAGAACCTCGATCGTATGATGTGGCATATGAGCCGCTTTCAGGGCTATGTCGGGGTCGCCAATTTCATGGGTGCACGCTTCATCGCCACGGACTCGGCCATGCAGCCGATTGCGCGTGAAGCCAGCAAGCGCGGGCTCGCATTGTTCGACGATGGCTCGACGCCGCGCAGTGTCGCTGCTGCGGCCGCCGAAGGGCAGGGCATGCCCTTCGCACGCTCCGATGTCGCCATCGACGCAGTGCCAACCTCCGCAGATATCGACAAGGCGCTGGCACGACTCGAGGGGCTGGCCAAGGAACGTGGTGTGGCTGTCGGCGTCGCTTCGGCGCTGCCGATCTCCATCGAACGCATCAGCGCCTGGGCTAAAACCCTTGAAAGTCGTGGAGTCATGCTAGTGCCATTGACAACCGCGATGCTGAAATCAAAATCAAGCTAGCGTCTTTGGGCTAGGCTGAATTCGGCGCCGCCGAATCGTTGCGATTCTGCGAAGTCGAATCGCTGCGTAAAGAGTGCTCGAACGGACGCGAGAGGCATTGACGGAATGGCGCGCTACGAAGACCTGCCCTATCGAACTTGCGTCGGAATGATGCTGATCAACCCGCAAGGGCTCGTCTTTATCGGCCGCCGCGCCGGCGGTGTCGAGCACGTCGATGACATGCATGTCTGGCAGATGCCGCAGGGCGGCGTCGATCCCGGTGAGGACACCTGGGAGGCCGCCAAACGCGAGCTCTATGAGGAGACCGGCGTCCAATCGGTCGAGAAGCTCGGTGAAGTGCCGGACTGGCTGATCTACGACATTCCCCGCACGGTAGCCGGACGCGCCTGGAAGGGTCGCTATCGCGGCCAGCGGCAGAAATGGTTTGCCGTGCGCTTCACTGGGGATGACAAGGAGATCAACGTCACGCATCCGCCGGGTGGCCACAAGGCCGAATTCGTCAATTGGCGCTGGGAGCCGATGAAAAACCTTCCGGAATTGATCGTGCCGTTCAAGCGCCCGGTTTATGAGCGGGTGGTGAAGGAATTTGCCAAATTGGCGGACGGCTAGTTCTGGAATGACGGATAATCGGCCCTATCGTCCCAATGTGGGCGTCGCACTGTTCAATGCAGACGGCAAGGTTCTGATCGGCCGCCGCTTCAAGGACGACGGGCCGGAGATCGTACTGCCGGGCCTGGAGTGGCAGATGCCCCAGGGCGGCATCGATGCCGATGAAGACCCTCGCGTCGCCGTCATGCGTGAATTATGGGAAGAGACCGGCGTCAGCCACGCGACCTATCTCGGCGAGACCGGCTGGATGACCTATGACTTCATCCCGTTCGAGGATCCCACTCACCGCTTCGCGCAGTTTCGCGGGCAGCGGCAGAAGTGGTTTGCGCTGAAATTCACTGGGGAAGATGCCGAAGTCGATCCGCTGACACCGCGGAATGGCCAGCCGGCGGAATTCGATGCCTGGCGCTGGGAGCGGCTAGATCGCGTCGCCGATCTCGTGGTGCCGTTCCGGCGCGATATCTATCGCGCGGTGGCAGTAGAATTTGCGAGATTCATCTGAAGCGAAGCCCTGATGAAGCTAAGCGCTATCCGGGCTATAGCGCTTAGTGCATCGCCGTCGAGACGACGTGTTGCTGGATCGTCTTGAAGTGGTCGAGACGCTCAATAGCACGGTCCAGGGCGGAGCCCTCCTTCTCGGCCAGCTTCTCTTCCATCGCAGCGATGTCGCTGGCGAAGGCTTCACGGTCGAGATCCTGCAGCGAGGTGGCGACGTCGGCCAGTACGGTGAGGCCCTTGTCGGAGACTTCAGCGAGGCCGCCGAGCACGATGATCTTTTGCGTCGAACCACCCGATGTGATGGTCATGATGCCTGGACGAAGTGCGGCCACCATCGGTGCGTGGCCCGCCATCACACCGAGATCACCCTCGGTGCCCGGGATGTCGACCTGATCGACCTCGCCCGTGAAAGCGAGCTTCTCCGGCGAGACGAGATCGAAATGAAAGGTGGCCATCGTAACTACTCTCTTGGCTGTTCTCCGCGAGTGTTGCCCGCGGTCTATCAGTCAGAATGTCAAAACTCATTGCCGGGCTCGTTAGCGAAGATGCATTTCGCGTCAGGCCCGGCAATGATGATTCTAGATCTTAAGCGGCTTCAGCAGCCAGCTTCTTACCCTTCTCGACCGCTTCTTCGATCGCGCCGACCATATAGAAGGCGGCTTCCGGCAAGTGATCGTACTTGCCTTCGCAGATCGCGCGGAAACCCTTGATGGTGTCGGCAAGCTCGACGAACTTGCCCGGCGAACCCGTGAAGATCTCAGCGACGAAGAACGGCTGCGACAGGAAGCGCTCGATCTTGCGGGCGCGGGCCACGGCCAGCTTGTCCTCTTCCGACAGTTCGTCCATGCCGAGAATGGCGATGATGTCCTGCAGCGACTTGTACTTCTGCAACACCTGCTGGACCATACGCGCGGTCTCGTAGTGCTCCTGGCCAACGATCAACGGGGACAGCATGCGCGAGGTGGAGTCGAGCGGATCCACTGCGGGATAGATGCCCTTTTCCGAAATCGCGCGGTTGAGCACGGTCGTAGCGTCCAAGTGGGCGAACGACGTAGCAGGCGCCGGGTCGGTCAAATCGTCGGCCGGAACGTAGATGGCCTGCACCGAGGTGATCGAACCCTTATGCGTGGTCGTGATGCGCTCCTGCAGCGCGCCCATGTCGGTCGCCAGCGTCGGCTGATAACCCACCGCTGAAGGAATGCGGCCGAGCAGAGCGGACACTTCCGAACCTGCCTGGGTGAAGCGGAAGATGTTGTCGATGAAGAACAGCACGTCCTGGCCCTGATCGCGGAAGTGCTCGGCGACGGTCAGACCGGACAGAGCAACGCGCATGCGGGCGCCCGGAGGCTCGTTCATCTGGCCGAACACGAGAGCGCACTTCGACTTCACGGCCGGATCCGGATTGTGCGGATCGGCGTTCACCTTGGACTCGATGAACTCGTGATAGAGATCGTTACCTTCGCGGGTACGCTCGCCGACGCCGGCGAACACCGAGTTGCCGCCGTGCGCCTTCGCGACGTTGTTGATCAGTTCCTGAATGAGAACCGTCTTGCCGACGCCGGCGCCGCCGAACAAGCCAATCTTGCCGCCCTTGGCGTAAGGCGCGAGCAGATCGACGACCTTGATGCCGGTGACGAGAATTTCAGCCTCGGTGGACTGCTCGGTATACATCGGCGCTTCCTGATGGATAGCGCGGTTGCCTTCTGAAGCGATCGGACCGCCTTCATCGATCGGCTCGCCGATCACGTTCATGATGCGGCCGAGGGTGCCGACGCCGACTGGAACCTGGATTGGCGAACCGGTGTCGGTGACTTCCTGTCCGCGGACCAGACCTTCGGTGGTGTCCATCGCGATGGTGCGGACGGTCGATTCGCCGAGGTGCTGCGCGACTTCGAGAACCAGGCGGTTGCCACCGTTCTTGGTTTCGATCGCGTTCAGAATTGCGGGCAGGTAGCCTTCGAACTGCACGTCGACGACGGCGCCGATGACCTGGGTGATACGTCCGGTCTGGTTGGCTGATGCGGCCATGAAAAACTTCTCCATAAACTTCAAGGACTCGGAAGTCCGAAACTTGAACGGCGGCCCATGAGGCCGGAAGGTTGTTGTTAGATCGCCTCGGCGCCGGAGATGATTTCGATCAGCTCCTTCGTAATCATCGCCTGGCGGGTGCGGTTGTAGATCAATGTCTGCTTGCGGATCATGTCGCCCGCGTTGCGCGTTGCGTTGTCCATCGAGCTCATCTGCGCGCCGTAGAACGAAGCGTTGTTCTCGAGCAGAGCGCGGAAGATCTGCACCGCGAGATTGCGCGGCAGCAGGCCGTCGAGGATCTCATCCTCGGCGGGCTCGTAGTCGTAGCTCGGCGTCGGGCCGGCATCAGCGGCAGGCGCTTCGACCACCAGCGGAATGATCTGCTGGGCGGTCGGGATCTGCGCAATCACCGACTTGAAGCGCGAATAGAACAGCGTGCAGACGTCGAATTCACCGCCATTGAAGAGTTCGAGAACCTTCTTGGCGATGTCCTCGGCATTGATGAAGCCGAGTTGACGCACCGAACGCAGTTCGAGATGACCGACGATCTGTTTGTCGAAGTTACGACGCAGCTGTTCATAGCCCTTGCGGCCGACGCAGAAGAACTTGACCGTCTTGCCCTGGTTCATCAACGCCAGCGCGCGTTCGCGCGCCAGACGGACGATCGAGGAATTGAAAGCGCCGGACAGGCCGCGCTCGCCGGTGCAGACAAGAAGCAGGTGAACCTGATCCTTGCCGGTGCCGGCCAGCAGTGCCGGGCCGGAGCCTGCGGTGGTCGCGCCGGCGATGCTGGCGATCACCGCATCCATCTTCTCGGCATAGGGACGGGCAGCTTCGGCAGCGGTCTGCGCACGGCGCAGCTTCGACGCTGCGACCATCTGCATCGCCTTGGTGATCTTCTGCGTCGCCTTGGTCGAGGCGATGCGGACACGCATGTCTTTAAGTGAGGCCATTCTCAGTCCACCCCGGCGATCGAATGCTTGATCCGATCGCAATCATCTCATTCGTCATGCCCGGCCTTGTGCCGAGCATCCACGTCTTCAGTTCGATTCACATCCAAACATGTCGATGGCCGGAGCGGGTCCGGCCATGACGTGTCTTAGGCAGCGTACGTCTTTGCGAAGCCTTCGACGACGGCCTTGAGCTGGGCGGCGACGTCGTCCTTGAGGTCGCGGCTGTCGCGGATCGCATTGAGGATCTCGACGTTCTTGCCGCGCAGCAGCGACAGCAGACCGTCTTCGAAACCGCGAACCTTGGCGATCGGGAGAGTGTCGAGATAGCCGTTGGTGCCGGCCCAAATCACGCAGACCTGCTCTTCCATCTTCAGCGGCGAGAACTGCGGCTGCTTCAGGAGTTCGGTCAGACGTGCACCACGATTCAACAGGCGCTGGGTCGAGGCATCGAGGTCCGAGCCGAACTGCGCGAACGCCGCCATTTCGCGGTACTGCGCGAGCTCACCCTTGATCTTGCCGGCGACCTTCTTCATCGCCTTGGTCTGCGCGGCAGAGCCAACGCGCGACACGGACAGACCGACGTTCACGGCAGGACGGATGCCCTGGAAGAACAGGTCAGTTTCAAGGAAGATCTGACCGTCGGTGATCGAAATCACGTTGGTCGGGATGTAAGCCGACACGTCGTTGGCCTGGGTTTCGATGACCGGCAGAGCTGTCAGCGAACCATTGCCCTGGGAATCGTTGAGCTTCGCAGCGCGCTCGAGGAGACGCGAGTGAAGATAGAACACGTCGCCCGGATAGGCTTCGCGGCCCGGAGGACGACGCAGCAGCAGAGACATCTGACGGTAAGCAACGGCCTGCTTCGAGAGATCGTCATAGATGATGACGGCGTGCATGCCGTTGTCGCGGAAGAATTCGCCGATCGTGCAGCCGGTGAACGGCGCGATGTACTGCATCGGAGCCGGATCGGAAGCGGTTGCGGCGACGACAACGGAGTATTCCATCGCGCCCTGCTCTTCGAGCACCTTCACGAACTGCGCGACAGTCGAACGCTTCTGACCGACCGCAACATACACGCAGTACAGCTTTTGGCCTTCGGGAGCGCCAGCGCCGTTGAGCGACTTCTGGTTCAGAATGGTATCGAGCGCGATCGCGGTCTTGCCGGTCTGACGGTCACCGATGATCAGCTCGCGCTGGCCACGGCCGACCGGGATCAAAGCGTCGACCGACTTCAGGCCGGTTGCCATCGGCTCGTTGACCGACTTGCGTGGAATGATGCCGGGCGCCTTGACGTCGACGCGCATACGCTTGTCGGCCTGGATCGGTCCCTTGCCATCGATCGGATTGCCGAGCGCGTCGACGACGCGGCCGAGCAGACCCTTGCCAACCGGTGCGTCCACGATCGAACGGGTGCGCTTGACGGTCTGGCCTTCTTTAATCTCGCGGTCAGCGCCGAAAATAACGACACCGACATTGTCGGTTTCGAGGTTCAGCGCCATACCGCGGGTGCCGTTCTCGAATTCGACCATTTCACCGGCCTGGACGTTGTCGAGACCGTAGACGCGGGCAATGCCGTCGCCGACGGACAGAACCTGTCCAACTTCAGAAACTTCAGCTTCCTGGCCGAAATTCTTGATCTGGTCTTTGAGGATCGCGGAAATTTCTGCGGCGCGGATGTCCATCAGCCTGCCTCTTTCATCGAGTGCTTGATCGAGTTGAGTTTGGTGCGAAGCGAGCTGTCCACCATGCGGCTGCCGAGCTTGACGACAAGCCCGCCGATGATGGACGGATCGACTTTCACGTTGAGCGCGACGTCCTTGCCCGTCACTGATTTCAGCGCGGTCTTGAGAGCGTCGAGATTCTTGTCACTGAGCGGCTCGGCGACGGTGACGTCGGCGGTTGCTTCGCCCTTAAATTTGGCGACCAGTGCGCGGAAGCCGCGGATCACGTCATTCACCGCGAACAAGCGACGGTTCGCGGTCAGGACACGGAGGAAATTGGCGGTGATGCCGGTAATTCCGGCCTTCTCCAGTACCGAGGCCAGAGCCTTGCCCTGAACCTCTGCGGCGAATACCGGGCTGCGAACCAGTCGCGCCAGATCGGCACTGTCGGCCAGCATCGCTGCGAATTTGTCGAGATCGGCCTTCACCGCATCGACGGACTTCTCGTCGCGCGCCAGCTCAAACAGAGCCGTTGCATAACGACCGGACATTCCCGAAACCGACGGATCTTCTGTTGCCACGAATTACGCTCTTCAGGCTGTCAAACTCGCAAGGGAATAACTATCGCCCGAATGAGGCGCCTAGCGATCCAAGTCCTTGGAATTCAAGCGGGACTTCGATTTTGAGGTCACAACAAAATGTCGTGACCCGTTCAAATCGCGGCTTTGCTAACATAGCGCGCGCGCGGGTGCAACGCGACGAAAGCGTTTGATGATGCCTTGTCGCAGGCCCTCGCAAAGAATCATTTCAGGGAGATGCGGTGCGTCGATTGAGGCTCGAGGGGCAACTTCGTCGCGGGTCTCCGAGGCGGAATTTTTAATTCCGCATGACGGTACTAAGGCGCCGATTTTCACCGGATGCGCAATGCGCGTGGTGGCGTGGTTCACAAGGGGGTGGCGGGCGGCGGCGCGTGGTCGGTCCGCGACCGATCACCGTTTTCCGACTGCTTAACATTTACTTACCGAATGCTATCCATGCGTGACGATCACTTTGCTATTCAGTATATCAATGTAATATATAGTATATTAATCAGTTAATAAATTGTTAAAGGCCTTGCTTAGCCTTGTTGTGTTCCATCACAAGATATTTCATCTGGTCATGGAACGATTACGTTGCCTATTTTACGCCTCATTACGTGGGCAAACGCTCAGTCAGTGAAATTGGGACGGGGGTCCACTTACCGCCTTCGCGGTAATACTGTCTGAGGGACAACAACTTATGCTGCGTTACGGAAAATCGGCGCTGAGCGCTATCGCTCGGCCGCGTACGGCAATCGCTGTCATGACTGCCGCTCTTGTTCTCGGGGGAACGGTTTCAGAGGCTTCGGCCAAATCCCGGCACCATCGCCATCATCACAAGCATCACGCTCATCAAGCCAGCCAGCCGTCGCTGTTCGAGGCCAACGCATCGATCGCTCCGACCACCGGCGGTCGCAGCTTCTCGGGCGTTGCATCGTACTACGGCAGTGAGTCGGGCAGCCGCACTGCGTCGGGTCAGCGCTTCAATCAGAATGCGATGACCGCCGCACATCGTTCGCTGCCGTTCGGCACCAAGCTCCGCGTCACTCACGGCGGTCGCAGTGTTGTCGTCACCGTCAATGATCGCGGACCATTCATCCGTGGCCGCGTACTCGACCTGTCCAAGGGTGCAGCGAGCGCGATCGGTCTGACCAGCCGTGGTGTCGGCCGTGTCGTTGCGGAAGTCATGTAAGCGCAGAAATACGCTGCGATACTGATCTCTCAAGTTTAGTAAGCGTTGCGTTGTGTCCGCGTTCAGTAAAAGCCTGTTGTCAGCAATGACGGCAGGCTTTTCTTTTATCTGTCATCGGGCGTTTCTTACAGAAAGCTTTGTGGATCGACATCTACTTCGAGCTTGAGATTGCCCGTCGTCTTCGGGCCGTGCGCCAGCCAGTCGCGAAGATAGTGCGACAGGTCGACATTGCGGGCTGACTTCACCAGCAGGCGAAAACGATAGCGGCCTTTGATCACGGCAAGCGGCGCTTCGGCCGGGCCGAGCACCATGATGCGCTCGTCGATCGGCGCCACGGCAGCGAGCTTGCGTGCATAGCCTGCGGTGGTCGGCCGGTCGCCGCCTGAAATGATCAGGCTCGCCAGCCGTCCGAAGGGCGGATAGCCGGCGCGTTCGCGGGCCTCGATTTCGCTGGCGTAGAACGCTTCGCGATCGTTTGCGACCAGCGCCTTCATCACGGGATGCTCCGGCTGATGGGTTTGCAGATAGCCGATGCCGCGCCCCTGTTCACGTCCGGCGCGCCCAATTACCTGGTTCAGCATCTGATAGGTGCGCTCGGCCGCGCGCGGATCGCCGTTGCCGAGGCCCAGATCCGCGTCGATGACCCCGACGAGATTGAGCCGCGGGAAGTTATGGCCCTTGGCGACGAGCTGCGTGCCGATGATGACATCGACGCGACCCTCGGCGATCTCCGTCAGTTCGGTCCGCATCGCATCGATCGAGGTGATGAGGTCGCTCGACAGCACCATTGTGCGCGCATCCGGAAACAGGCTCGCCGCCTCCTCCTGCAGTCGCTCGACGCCCGGCCCGACAGCGACCAGCGACTCTTCGGCCTGACAATGGGGGCATTGATGCGGGCGGTGCATCGAGAAACCGCAATGGTGGCAAACCAGCCGCTGACGAAAACGATGATCGACCAGCCACGCATCGCAGATCGTGCAGGCGAATCGATGCCCGCAGCCGCGACATAGCGTCAGCGGCGCATAGCCGCGGCGATTGAGGAACAGCAGCGCCTGCTCCTTGCGCTCGATGGCGATCTGGATCTTCTCGGCAAGGCGCGGTGCGATGAAGCGACCGCGCATCGGGCCTTCGCGGCGCAGATCGATGGCTTCGATATGCGGCATGTGCTGGCCGCCGAAACGCGACGGCAGTGCGATGCGCTGGTAGCGCCCCTTGCGCGCATTGACCTCGGACTCGACCGACGGCGTAGCCGAAGCCAGCACGATGGGGATTCTTGCGATTGATGCCCGCACCACGGCCATGTCGCGGGCGTGGTAATGCGCGCCTTCGTCCTGCTTGTAGGCCTGATCATGCTCTTCATCGACGATGATGAGGCCGAGTTTCGCGTAAGGCAGAAACAGCGCCGAGCGCGCGCCGACGATGACATGGGCCTCGCCATTGGCGATCGACGCCCAGTTGCGGGCGCGGGTACGAGGCGTCAGTTCGGAATGCCATTCCAACGGGCGTACTCCGAAGCGTTTTGAGAAGCGCTCAAGAAACTGCCCGGTCAGCGCGATCTCCGGCATCAGGATCAGCACCTGCTCGCCGCGCCGGATGATCTCGGCAACCGCCTCGAAATAGACCTCTGTCTTGCCGGAGCCGGTGACGCCGTCGAGCAGGGCGGCATGGAAATCACCCTTGGCGGCGAAGGTTCGCATGGCTTCGGCCGCAACGGCCTGGTCCGGCGAGAAGTCCGGTTCGGCGAAAGTGGGATCGGGCGCCGGCGGCGGCAAGGCGCGGGGCATGACCTCGATCGCAAGCGTGCCCTCATCGACCAGCCCGTCGATCACACCGGCGCTGACGCCGGCTTCCTTGGCAGCTTCGGATTTCGCGTGCAGCAGGCCGTCCGACAGAATTTTGATCAGCCGTGCGCGCGCAGAGGTCATGCGCTTCGGCACTTCGCCGACCAGACGGACGCCCATCCGCACCCGCTCCGGGCCGAGATGCTCGCCCATACGCAGCGTCATCTTCATGACCATGCCGCGGGCGGACAAAGTGTAATTCGCCACCCAGTCGACCAGGTTGCGCAATTCCTGCTTCAGCGGCGGGACGTCGAATTTTTCGCCGACTTCCTTGAGCCGGTTATGCAGTCGCGGATCGGGATTGGCGTTTTCCGCCCAGACCACGCCGATGACCTCACGAGCGCCCAGCGGCACGCTGACGATATCGCCGGGTTGCAGGTCGACGCCACGCGGCACGCGATAGGAATAGGCCTGGTTCAGCGCGACCGGCACCAGCACGTCGACGACGCCAGACGTTGATTTGATGCGCGCAGCTTCGTCCATCGGGGGGATTCAGACTCGAATTGAGGTACCCGCTAACTTAAGCTCGCGATGCGGCCCGGACCAGTGCCGGCTGGTGGCCCGGTCTTATGACCGACGCGCGGCTACGACAATGAAGCAAGAACATAAGTCAAAGGGAGAACCATATGGGCCACAGGCTAGCCGGGGCAGCCGCCTCATTCATTATGCTTTCGGCCTTTGCAGGAGCTGCGCTGGCGCAGGACCGGATGCCGCCGATCCCGGCCGACAAATACACCGAAGCGCAGAAGAAAGCCGCTGAGGAATTCGCCGGCGGGCGCGGCTATGAGGTTCGCGGCCCCTTCGTGCCACTGATTCGCAGTCCGGAAGTGATGCTCCGTGCCAAAGCGATGGGCGATCATCTCAGGTTCAAGAGCGTGCTCACTCCGCGGCTCAGCGAAATGATCGTCCTGATCACTGCGCGCGAATGGACCCAGCAATATGAGTGGGTTGCCCATCATGACATCGCGATGAAGGCCGGTTTGCGCAAGGACATCGCTGATGCGATTGCCGACGGTCGTCGCCCCGTCGGCATGGCCGATGACGAAGAAGCGGCTTACGATATGTCGACCGAGATCCAGCGTACCAAGCGTGTCAGCGATCCGACCTGGAACAAGGCCATTGCCAAATTCGGCGAGCAGGGTGTCATCGATCTGCTCGGGATCAACGGCTATTACACCTTTCTGGCCATGGCGATGAATGCGGCCCGAACGGGCCTATCCGCAGGCGTGGCAGAGCCGTTGAAGCGGTTCCCGGATTGACGAGGCCAGCGGTTCACCAAAGTGAAACGAGCAGGGTGTGATAATCTTCGCCCGTTCGCACAACGCGAACCGCAGGGCATTCCGATGGCCAAGCTTTCCGACAAGAAACCAAGCTCACCCGCACCTATCGACCTCATTTGCGCCGATACCGATGTTTCGCTGCAGATGACGCGCTGGCTGTCGCATTTGCGTGCCGAGCGACGGCTGTCACCCAAGACGCTCGAAGCCTATACGCGCGATGTCCGGCAGTTCCTGACATTTCTCGCCGAACACTGGGGCGCGCTCGTCTCGCTGCCGCGCTTCGCCAAACTGGAAGCCAGCGATGTCAGAGCCTTCATGGCGGCGCGGCGCGGCGATGATATTGGTGGCCGTTCATTGATGCGCGCCCTGGCCGGTCTGCGCTCGTTCGGGCGATTTCTGGAGCGCGAAGGCAAGGGCACCGTCGGTGCGCTCAGTGCGATTCGTGCCCCGAAAATCGGCAAGAGCCTGCCGAAGCCGCTGCAGATGGCATCCGCCAAACGCCTTGCCGACGCCGACGAACGTGCCGGTGAAAACCGCGATCCGTGGATTTGGGCGCGCGACGCCGCGGTCATGGCGCTGCTTTATGGGTCGGGCCTGCGTATCTCCGAAGCGCTTGGCCTGAAGCGCCGCGATGTGCCGGCGCCCGGTGCTGGAGATGTGCTGATCGTCAACGGCAAGGGCAACAAGACCCGTATGGTACCGGTGTTGCAGAACGTGCTGGAATTGATCGCCGACTACGCCGCGCAGTCTCCGCACCCATTACCCGCCGATGGTCCGATGTTTGTCGGTGCCCGCGGCGGCCCGCTCAGCCCGCGGATCATCCAGCTGACCATGGAGCGGATGCGCGGGTCGCTCGGCCTGCCCGACAGCGCCACGCCGCATGCCCTGCGCCATTCCTTTGCGACGCATCTTCTGACTCGTGGCGGCGATTTGCGCGCGATCCAGGAGCTGCTCGGCCATGCCTCGCTGTCGACCACACAGATCTATACCGGCATCGACACCGAGCGGCTGTTCGAGGTCTACAAGACAGCACACCCGCGAGCGTAAGGCCAGGCAAGCCCCAGCTGTAGTAGAAGTGTCATTGAGCTGCCCCTTGCGAAGTCGCCGCGGTTCGGTCAAATCGACACATCGACCAACCGGAGGGGATCACCATGAGCGCACACGAAAGTATGGAGCATGCGGAGCATGCCGAGCATGCGTCTGGCTCGAACAAGAAGATCGCACTGCTCATTGCGGTGATCGCGCTGTTTCTCGCGCTGTCCGAGACCCTCGGCAAGGGCGCGCAGACAGAATCGATCAGCAAGAACGTCGAGGCGTCGAACCTCTGGGCGTTCTTCCAGGCCAAGAGTATCCGCCGCACGGTTGTTCAGGCGACGTCGGACCAGGCCAGACTTAGCCTCGGTCAGATGGGCGACGATGCCGCCAAGGCGGCGCTATCCAAGCAAATCGACGAATGGAAGAAGACGGCAGATCGCTATCGTTCCGAACCGGAAACCGGTGAGGGCTCCGAACAGCTCGCCGCCCGGGCGAAGGAGGCCGAGCACGCGCGCGACCTCTCGATGGCGCGGTATCATCACTATGAAGTGGCGTCCGCCGCATTCCAGATCGGTATCGTGCTGGCGTCGGCCACGATCATCACCGGCATGATTGCGCTGGCCTGGGTGTCAGGTGCACTCGCGCTGGCCGGCATCGTTTTCACCGCGATCGGCCTGTTCGCGCCGCATGCAGTGCATATTATGTAGCGGTCTACGCCGAAGCGGTTCGGCATAGTTGCAGGACCGCTTCGGCAAATTCCTTGGGCGCTTCCTGCGGCACGTTGTGGCCGACGCCGGGAATCACACGGCGCTCATAATCCGCCGTAAAATACTGGCCGTGATTCTCCGAGTTTTCCGCCGGCCCCACGCCGTCGTCGGCGCCATGCAGCACAATGGTCGGGACATCTATCTTCGGCTGCGCCGCCAATTGTATTTCCAGAAAAGCGTAATTCGGATCGCCGAGGACACTGCCAGTGCGATGCATGTAGGAATGCACCACCACATCGACGAAATCGTCATTGTCGAAAGCAAGCGCCGACCGTTCGAAGGTCGCGTCGTCGAAAACCCAACTGGGCGACCACATCTGCCACAGCAGCTTGGCTAAAGCGTTGCGGTTCTGGATCAGGCCGTTACGGCCACGCTCGGTATGGAAGTAATACTGATACCATTGCCGTGCCTCCTGCTTGGGCGCGAATGGCCGCACCGCATTCGTCAGGTCCTGGATATTGTAACCGGTGCAGCTGACGAGACCGTGTACGCGTTCGGGCCATAGCGCCGAGACGACGCAGGCCGCGCGACCGCCCCAGTCGTAGCCAGCAACCACGGCCTTGCCGATGCGCAGTGCGTCCATCAGCTCCAACAGATCCTGCCCAAGCGCGGCCTGTTGCCCGGAGCGTATGGTCGCGCTGGAAAGAAACCGCGTCGGCCCATAGCCACGCAGATAGGGTACGATGGTGCGAAAGCCGGCGGCGTTGATGATGTCGACCGCGTGGTCATAGCCTCTGACGTCATAGGGAAAACCGTGCATCAACAGGGCGGGGAGGCCGCCTTCCGGTCCGCTCTGTTCATAGGCAATGTCGAGAAGGGGAGTCTGGATGCGTGCCAGTTCAGCCAAGTTGCTCCCCCATTGAAGTCTACCGCGCCGAATGCGCCCGATGACGCAACCGCTGTACCAGCCGCATCCAACGCGATGATGAATTGGAACGGAATATCGCCATCGTCGCTTTTATACTTGCGATCACGGGCGCGACCAATTCGCCGGCGCGGCGGCGGATGTCGAGAACGAATTCGTAGAGCTTCCGAAACCAGTTCATCTGCAGCAGCTTCGGCCGCGTCACATCGAAGATGAACGCGGCGACGCCGACGCCGAGAAACTTGCTGAACACGATGAGCGCGAAAGCGCTGATCCAATACTGCCGCATGAGCAGCCAGGCGCCGGCCAGTTTTAACGGAAAAAGCAGGATCGCCGGAACAACGAACACGATCAGCGTCAACATCGGCGATAGCCGAGCGACTCGCGCGGCCAGCCATTCCTTGAAAGCGCGCAGCGGAATCACTGCAACGATGCGCGCAACGACCGGTTCGAGATGGTCCCACAGCCACGCTTCGATCAAGAAGACCAAAGCGAGAAGGAACCATACCGGCTGCAGCACGCGTCGCATCATAGCGTTCGTCTCCCAACCGGCTCAGCGCCGGCCGTGACTCACATATGGATAGCGCGCTTGGCTACTGCAAATGCCGCTTCCTTCACCGCCTCAGAACGGGTCGGATGGGCATGGCAGGTGCGGGCCAGGTCTTCGGCCGAACCGCCGAATTCCATCAGTACGCACGCCTCGTGGATCATTTCGCCGACTTCGCGGCCGATCATATGCACGCCCAGCACGCGGTCCGTCTTCGCATCTGCGAGAATCTTTACGAAACCATCGGTTGTCTGATTGACCTTGGAACGGCCGTTGGCGGTGAAGGGGAACTTGCCGACATTGTAAGCGATACCGGCTGCCTTGAGCTCTTCCTCCGTCTTGCCGACCGCAGCGACTTCCGGCGTGGTGTAAACGACGCCCGGGATCACGTCATAGTTCACATGGCCAGCCTGACCTGCGAGAATCTCTGCGCAGGCAACGCCCTCGTCTTCCGCCTTGTGAGCGAGCATCGGGCCGGCGACGACGTCGCCGATGGCGTAGACGCCCTTCACATTGCTGGAGAAGTGATGATCGATCTTGACGCGGCCGCGCGCGTCGAGCTCGACGCCGGCTTCCTTGAGACCAAGCGCTTCGGTGTAAGCCACGCGGCCGATCGCCACGAGGATCACGTCGGCTTCGAGTGCTTCAGGAGCGCCCCCTGCAGCCGGCTCGATCTGTGCCTTCAGCGTCTTGCCCGACGTATCGACGCCGGTGACCTTGGCACCGAGCTTGAACGTCATGCCCTGCTTCTCGAGCATGCGCTGGAACTGCTTGGCCACTTCGCCATCCATGCCGGGCAGGATGCGATCGAGGAATTCCACCACGGTGACTTCAGCGCCGAGGCGGCGCCACACCGAGCCAAGTTCGAGGCCGATGACGCCGGCGCCAACCACGATCAACTTTCCTGGCACCTTGTCGAGGGACAGCGCGCCGGTGGACGATACGATACGCTTCTCGTCGATCTCGATGCCCTTCAGTTTCGCGACGTCAGAGCCGGTAGCGATGACGATGTTCTTGGTTTCCAGCGTCTGGGCCTTGCCGTCAGTGCCAGTGACTTCGACCTTGCCGGTACCGAGCACGCGGCCGGTGCCCATCACGACGTCGATCTTGTTCTTCTTCATCAGGAATTCGACGCCCTTGACGTTGCCGTCGATGCCCTGCTGCTTGAAGTTCATCAGCGCGGGAAGATCGAGCGTCGGAGCGGATACCTTGATGCCCATCTTGGCGAAGGAGTGGCCGGCTTCCTCAAAAAGCTCCGACGAATAGAGCAAAGCCTTCGAGGGCATGCAGCCGATGTTCAGGCAGGTGCCGCCCAGCGTGCTGTTCTTCTCGACGACGGCGACCTTCATGCCGAGCTGCGCCGCGCGAATCGCGCAGACATAACCGCCGGGTCCAGTGCCGATAACAACGAGGTCGTAAGAAGCCATGATGGAGTCCTGTATTGTCTTCAGATGATATGGGGTGTCAGGGCCTCAGCGGCCACCGGACACGTCGAGAATGGTGGATGTGACGTAAGAAGCCTCGTCCGACAGCAACCAGACGATGGCATTGGCAACTTCATCCGCAGTGCCGACGCGCTTCATAGGCACGTTGACGGAAAGACGATGTGCGCGATCGGGCTCGCCGCCTGACGCGTGAATATCAGTATCGATCAAACCCGGCCGAATGCCGGCGACGCGAATGCCTTCGGCTGCGACTTCGTGTCCCAATCCGATGGTGAAGGAATCGATCGCGCCCTTCGAGGCGGCATAGTCAACATAGGTGTTCGGCGCGCCCAGTTTGGCGGCTACCGATGACAGATTGACGATGACGCCACCGTTGCCGCCGTGTTTGGTCGACATGCGCTTCACGGCCTCGCGGGCGCAGAGAATGCTGCCGGTGATGTTCACGGTCATCATGTTGGCGATGCGTTCGGCAGTCATCTGATCGACGCGGATGGAAGGGCCGACGATACCGGCATTGTTGACCAGCGCACCGAGCGGTCCGAAGGCGTCGGCAGCCTTGAACAGCGCGAGAATGTCAGCCTCGGAGCCGACATCGCATTTCACCGCGATAGCCTTGCCGTTGGTCGCTTCGATCTTCGAGACGACCTCGTTGGCGGCAGCTTCGTTGCTGGCATAGCCGACCACGACCTTGAACCCGCGCGCCGCCGCCAGAAGTGCAGTGGCGCGGCCGATGCCGCGGCTGCCGCCGGTGACGATCACAACGCTGTCGGTCATGTCCTGCTCCAGCTTCGCTGAGGTGCCAAGACTTCAGGTATCGAGGCTTCGGATATCAAGGCTTCTTGGTCATCAACCGGCAGCGCCGCCGCCGCCGGTTGACAGGAGGAAGTATAGAAAGATCAGAGATCCAGAACGAGACGGGCCGGATCTTCCAGGCTTTCCTTGACGCGGACGAGGAAGGTCACGGCTTCCTTGCCGTCGATCACGCGGTGGTCGTAGGAAACCGCCAGATACATCATCGGGCGGATTTCGATCTTGCCGCCGACCACGACCGGACGTTCCTGGATCTTGTGCATGCCGAGGATGGCGGACTGCGGTGCGTTCAGGATCGGCGTCGACATCAGCGAGCCGTAGATGCCGCCATTGGTGATGGTGAAGGTGCCGCCCTGCATTTCGTCGATCTTGAGCTGGCCGTCACGGGCGCGCTTGCCGAAGTCCGCAATGGTCTTTTCGATGTCGGAGATCGACTTGGTATCGCAATCGCGTACCACGGGGACCACGAGGCCCTTGTCGGTGCCGACGGCCACGCCGACGTGATAGTAATTCTTGTAGATCAGGTCGGTGCCGTCGATCTCGGCATTCACGGCCGGAATATCCTTCAGCGCCTGCACGCAGGCCTTGGTGAAGAAGCCCATGAAGCCGAGCTTCGCGCCGTGCTTCTTCTCGAACACATCCTTGTACTGCGAGCGCAGTGCCATCACGTTGGTCATGTCGACCTCGTTGAAGGTCGTCAGCATCGCGGCGGTATTCTGCACGTCCTTGAGGCGGCGCGCGATGGTCTGGCGCAGACGCGTCATCTTCACGCGTTCTTCGCGGGCGGCATCGTCAGCGGGCGACGGCGCGCGAACCTGCACGGCAGCGGCAGGCTGATTGATCGGCGTCGGTGCCGACGCAGCCTTCTCGATCGCAGCGAGCATGTCGCCCTTGGTCACGCGGCCATCCTTGCCCGAGCCGGGCACGGTGGCGGCATCGATGCCACTCTCGGCCGAGATCTTGCGGACCGACGGCGCCAGCGGCGCATCGACGGGTGCGGACTTCTGAGCGGGAGAAGGTGCAGCAGCAGGTGCTGCGGCTGGAGCCGGAGCAGCGGGCTTGGCGGGTGCAGAAGCCGGCTTGGCGCCACCTGCACCATCGGTGATCTGGCCGAGCAGCGCGCCGACGGCGACGGTCTCGCCATCCTTGGCAACGATCTCGCCGAGCACGCCGGCGGAGGGGGCCGGCACTTCGATGGTGACCTTGTCGGTCTCGAGCTCAACCAACGGTTCGTCCACAGCGACGGCGTCGCCGGCCTTCTTGAACCAGCGGCCGATGGTAGCTTCCGTCACGGACTCGCCGAGCGTGGGAACGCGAATTTCAGTCATTGTCTACTTCCTCTTGTGGCGTGGCGACCCGCTCGGTCATCCCTGCCTGAACTTGAAATCAATGCGGATATGCGAACGCCCCGCGGGTGCGGGGCATTCGCCAATGGGATGGGGGCTTAGCCGAGCGCTTCGTCGAGGAAGGCCTTGAGCTGGGCGAGATGCTTGGACATCAGGCCGGTAGCAGTCGCCGCCGACGCAGCACGGCCGGCGTAACGCGGGCGCTTGTGGGTGGCGTTGATCTGGTTGAGCACCCATTCGAGATACGGCTCGATGAAGTGCCAGCCGCCCATGTTGCGCGGCTCTTCCTGGCACCAGACGAATTCCGCACCCTTGAAGCGGGTCAGCTCCTGCACCAGCGTCTTCAGCGGCACCGGATAGAGCTGCTCGATGCGCATCAGATAGACGTCATCGATGCCGCGCTTCTCGCGCTCCTCATAGAGATCGTAATAGACCTTGCCGGAGCACAGCACGACGCGACGGATCTTGTTGTCGGCGGTGAGCTTGATCTTCTCGTCCGGCAGCTTCTCCGCGTCGTCGAACAGCACGCGATGGAACGAGGTGTCGGCACCGAGTTCGCTCAGCTTCGACACCGCACGCTTGTGGCGCAGCAGTGACTTCGGCGTCATCACGATTAGCGGCTTGCGGATCTCACGTTTGAGCTGGCGGCGCAGCATGTGGAAGTAGTTCGCCGGAGTGGTCGGATAGACCACCTGCATGTTGTCTTCCGCGCACATCTGGAGAAAGCGCTCGAGGCGTGCGGAGGAATGCTCCGGTCCCTGGCCTTCATAGCCATGCGGCAGAAGGCAGATCAGGCCCGACATGCGCAGCCACTTGCGCTCGCCCGACGAGATGAACTGGTCGAACAGCACCTGAGCGCCGTTGGCGAAGTCGCCGAACTGCGCTTCCCAGATCGTCAGCGCCTTCGGCTCGGCCAGCGAGTAGCCGTATTCGAAACCGAGCACCGCTTCTTCGGAGAGCAGCGAGTTGATGACCTCGTAGTGGCCCTGATCGGGCTTGAGGTGATTGAACGGCGTGTAGCGGCTCTCGTCTTCCTGATCGAACAGCACCGAATGTCGCTGCGAGAAGGTGCCGCGCTCCGAATCCTGGCCGGAAAGGCGAACGTGGTGGCCTTCTTCCATGAGCGTGCAGAACGCGAGCGCTTCGCCGGTTGCCCAGTCGATGCCTTCGCCAGTGTTGATCGCCTTGGCGCGGGTGTCGAGGAAGCGCTGCACCGTGCGGTGAACGCGGAAGCCATCGGGCACCTTGGTGATCTTGGCGCCAATCGCCTTCAGCGTGTTGACGTCGACACCGGTGATGCCACGGCGGGGATCTTCCTCCTGGTCGGCATATTTGAAGCCGGCCCACTTGCCGTCGAGCCAGTCGGCCTTGTTCGGCTTGTAGCCTGCGCCGGCTTCGAGTTCTGCGTCGAGACGGGCGCGCCAATCGGCCTTTGCCTTATCGACTTCGCCCTCGGTCATCACGCCATCGGCGATGATGCGCTTGGCATAGATATCCAGCGTCGACTGATGTGCGCCGATCTTCTTGTACATCACGGGCTGGGTGAACGCTGGCTCATCGCCTTCGTTATGGCCGTGGCGGCGATAGCAGAACATGTCGATGACGACAGGCTTGTGGAACTTCTGCCGGAACTCGATCGCGATCTTGGCGGCGAACACCACCGCTTCCGGATCGTCGCCGTTCACATGGAAGATCGGAGCATCGATCATCTTCGCCACATCGGACGGATAGGGCGACGAGCGGGAGTAACGCGGATAGGTGGTGAAACCGATCTGATTATTGACGATGAAGTGGATCGAACCGCCAGTGCGATAACCCTTGAGGTCCGACAGCGCAAAGCATTCCGCGACCACACCCTGACCTGCGAAGGCCGCATCGCCATGCATCAGCAGCGGCAGCACGGAAATGCGCTGATCCGGCGGATCACCATTCTGATCCTGCTTGGCGCGGACCTTGCCGAGTACCACCGGATCGACGATTTCGAGATGCGACGGGTTCGCCGTCAGCGACAGATGGATCTTGTTGTTGTCGAACTCACGATCCGACGACGCGCCGAGGTGATACTTGACGTCGCCGGAGCCTTCGACTTCGTCCGGATTGGCCGAGCCACCCTTGAATTCGTGGAACAGCGCGCGGTGCGGCTTGCCCATCACCTGGGTCAACACGTTGAGGCGACCGCGATGTGGCATGCCGACGACGATGTCACGGACACCGAGGCTGCCGCCGCGCTTGATGATCTGTTCCAGCGCCGGGATCAGCGATTCGCCACCGTCGAGGCCGAAGCGCTTGGTACCGGTGAACTTGACGTCGCAGAACTTCTCGAAGCCGTCGGCTTCGATCAGCTTCTGGAGAATGGCGCGGCGGCCTTCCGGCGTGAAGCTGATTTCCTTGTCCGGGCCTTCGATACGTTCCTGGATCCACGCCTTCTGTGCGCGGTTGGAAATGTGCATGAACTCGACGCCGAGCGTCTGGCAGTAGGTGCGCTGCAGGATCGCAACGATCTCGCGCAGGGTGCCGTATTCGAGGCCGATGACGTTATCGAGAAAGATCTTGCGGTCGTAGTCGGCATCGGTGAAGCCGTAGGAGCGTGGATCGAGCTCCTCGTGATCCTTCTGGCCTTCGATGCCCAGCGGATCGAGATTAGCGTGGAAATGGCCGCGCATGCGGAAGGCGCGGATCAGCATCAAGGCGCGCACAGAGTCCCGGGTCGCCTGATTGATGTCGCCGGTCGGGGCCGCAGCACCGGGCTGCGCGGTCTTGGCGGCGAGCTTGGCGCCCATCACCTTCTCGACCTGGGCCCAGTTGCCGTCCATGGCGGAGGTCAGGTCGTCCTTGGGCGTCAGTGGCCAGTTGGCCTTCTCCCAGGACGGGCCTTCGGCGTTCTTCTGAACGTCGGCGGGCGAGTCTTTCAGGCTCTTGAAGAACTCCTGCCACTCGGCGTCGACCGAGGAGGGGTCCTTTTCGTAACGGGCGTAAAGTTCGTCGATGTAAGTGGCGTTTGCGCCCTGCAGAAATGAGGAGAGTGCAAAGGCGGCGTTCGCGTCCTGGCGAGACATGATGGCGTCCTGATTTGGTATCGCGCGGAAATTTTAACGAGGGCCGATCCGGTTGCCGGATCATCCTAAAGTCGAGCGAGCTTCTACCCTATTTAATCCGAATGTGCGCCCTGAAAAGCACGAAGAACTGAATATTTCGTCAATTCTTTGTGCGCGAGATTTTGTCCGCTGATTTCAGTCGACGACACTGAGGTCTTCCTTGGCCAAAGCGGCAGCGCCTCCTTGCAGTCCGGCGCGCCGGGTGCGGCGGATTTTGGGCGGTCCGCAGGCCTCGTCAAGCAGGGCATTGGCGGCCATTCCGGCAGCGTCCGCAACCGAGGGATCGCGGGTCACCATGGCGGCGACGATGGCGCCGTCCATCAAGAGGCCGATCTGGTGCGCGAGAAAGTCCGGCTTCTTGGCGCCGGCAGCCTCGGCCAGTCCGGAAATGTGCTTGAGAATGAACGATTTGTGCCGGATCGTGATGTCGCGCAGCCGGGTCTCGTCCTTGGAGTGCTCGCCGACTGCATTGATGAAAACACAGCCATAATAGGTCTCTTCGGCAAACCAGCTCTTCAGCGCGGGGAAGATCGAATCCAGCTTTTCGCGCGGAGTTGTGGCGCGTTCCACGGCTGCAATGAACCAGCCACGCCAGGTCTCGCTCTCTGCCCTGAGCACGGCGTCGACCAGATCGTCCTTGGATTTGAAGTTCTTGT
Organism: Tardiphaga sp. P9-11; assembly: GCF_008329525.1. GTDB lineage: Bacteria > Pseudomonadota > Alphaproteobacteria > Rhizobiales > Xanthobacteraceae > Tardiphaga. Next base: position 546,413 of record NZ_NPKQ01000001.1, read on the forward strand.
AGAGCGTGGTTTTGGCCGTTCCGGCCTCGCTTACGATGGCGTCGATGCCGGTGGCATTGATGCCATTTTTGCAGAACAGCCTTGTCGCTGCGACCATCAGCCGCTCGCGCGGCGTCACCTGCGGATTACTGCTGTCGACGGCCTGCGGCATCGCATCGGTCATGCCCTGTCATATGTCATGCGGCGCGCGACGCGCAAGCGGTCATCGGTTCCTGACCAATATTCGAGCCGGCAAGCGCCGATTTGGCGCGTTAAGCGGCAACTCAGCCGCTGCACGTTTCTTCACCATGCGCCCAACTCACTGATATCGCGATGTTTTATCCATTAGCGGGCGCTGGCACGCTTTCTGCAAAGCTACAGAACGTTCTGTATCTTTGCACCTTTCCAAGGGAGAAAACCAATGACTGCTGTTGCCGCCAAAACCGCCCTGACCGGCTGCCTCGCGCCGATCGACAAAGGCGGACTCGAACAGCTGATCGCCAACGGCAAAGCCAATCCCAATGTCATCAAGACGCTGAAGTGCAAGACGGTGGCCGAGGGCAAGTTCCGCCACGCCAACTACATCCGCAACCTGCCGCCCTACATCGTCGATGAGCCGCCAGCCCTGCTTGGCGACGACACCGCGCCAAATCCGTCGGAAGCGTCCTTGGCTGCGCTTGGTTCCTGCATCGCCGTCGGCCTGCACGCCAATGCCGTGCATCGCGGCTGGACCGTCAACAAACTCGAACTGCAGCTCGAAGGCGATCTCAACATCACGGCTGTCTGGGGCACCGGCGATATCAGCGAGAAGCCGGTCGGCTTCACCGATGTGCGCATCAAGGTCGACATGGAATGCGAAGGCGTTCCGCAGGCCGAGATCGATGCGCTGATCACCCACGTCAAGAAATGGTCGCCCGTCGCCAACACGTTTACGCGCCCGGTCAATCTCGAAGTCTCTGCCTGAATGTGAGTTAGCGCGGCCGCAGCGATGCGGCCGCAGTCTCTCTTCCTTGTGCGTGACGGAGATCGACATGACCACGACGGCAGTGCTGCGGAAATCTGACGATATTGAAGCGGCGGGCGACACACCGTCGCTTGTCGAACGAATAGCCGCCGTCGCGCGCACCGATCTTTCACCGATCGCTCTGGAGATCGACGAAGGCGCGATCTATCCAGATCGGGCGCTACGTCATCTCGGCGATGTCGGTGCCTGGTCAGCACACGCGGATCTCGGCGAGACGATCGCGGGCATCACCACCATCGGCGAAACCTGCGGCTCCACGGCCTTCATGGCGTGGTGTCAGAACACGCTGGTCTGGTACATTCTCAATTCCGACAACGCCGCGCTGAAGGCGAAATATCTGAGCGATGCCGCGAGCGGCAAGCTGCTCGGCGGCACCGGCCTGTCCAATCCGATGAAGAGCTTCTTTGGCATCGAGAAGCTCAAGCTGAAAGGTCGCCGCACCAACGGCGGTTACATCGTCCGCGGTGCTCTGCCATGGGTATCGAATCTTGGCCTCTACCATATGTTCGGCACCATCTTTGAACTCGATGACGGCTCCGGCGAGAAGGTGATGTTCCTCGCCGACTGCGCCGACGAGAATCTCTCGCTGACGCCATGCAAGCCGTTCCTCGCGATGGACGGCACCGGCACCTACGCCGTGCAATTTCGCGATGTCTTCATCCCAGACGATCAGGTGCTCGCGGCACCGGCGATGCCGTTCGTGAAGAGGATCCGCGCCGGCTTCATCCTGATGCAGATGGGCATGGGCCTCGGGCTGGTGCGCGATTGCATTGCCATCATGGACAGCGTCAAGCCGTCGCTCGCCCACGTCAATTGCTTCCTGCCACAGCAGCCCGAGGATTTCGCCGGGCTTCTCGCGAAGATGGAAGCCGAGACGATGATGCTCGCGGCCACACCCTTTGATACCAGCAACGCCTATTGGCGCAGCGTCGTCGAGCTGCGTCTGCGCGCGGGTGACGCCGCCGTTGCCGCAGCCCATGCAGCGATGCTGCATTGTGGCGCACGCGGCTACCTCAAATCGCACCGCGCCCAGCGCCGGCTGCGCGAGTCTTACTTCGTGGCGATCGTCACCCCCGCCACCAAGCAGCTCAGAAAAATGCTCGCAGACAATGCGCGCGAATATCAGGGAGACCAGGGCGGGGCGTGATTCCGATCATGCGAACGCAAAGCGAATTGACTTAAGTCACGGCGAAACGACAGGCGATCCAGCACAAACGGTTCAACAACGACGGTTCAACACAGTGGAGGCTTTCAATGGCTGAAGTTCTCATTTCCGCAGACGACCTCGTCACGTTCATGAAGTCAGAGCCTTGTGTCATCATCGACACGCGCAATCCCGACGCCTATGCGGCGGGGCATATCCCCGGCGCCGTCAATCTCCATGAGATCTTTACGTTCCTCGCCACCTCGACGCCCGAAGGCATGGACGAGTTGAAGAAGAAGTTCGCTGCCGCCTTCGGCGGTGCCGGCCTGTCCGGCAGCGAGACTGCGGTGATCTACGAACAGTCGATGAATTCGGGATTCGGCCAGTCCTGTCGCGGCTACTTCCTGCTGGAGTTTCTCGGCTATCCCAGGATCAAGGTTCTGCATGGCGGCTATGAAGCCTGGACCATGAAGGGCCTGCCGACCACCACGGATGTTCCGACGCCCACGGCAGCTTCGTTCGCCATCAAGCCGGAAGCCGGTTCGATCCTGATCGATGCCGCCACCATGCAGGGCGCGCTCGGCAATCCGTCGATCGCCATCCTCGACGTGCGCGATGTCGATGAATGGATCGGCGAAAGCTCGTCGCCCTATGGCCGGGATTTCTGCCCGCGCATGGGCCGCATTCCCGGCGCCGTCTGGATCGAGTGGTACCGCATGATGAAGCCGACATCAGAAGGCCCGCGCTTCAAGTCGAAGAACGAGATTCTCGCCGAATGCGCGACTGTCGGGATCACGCCGTCGACCACGGTGTATCTCTACTGCTTCAAGGGCGCGCGTGCGTCGAACACGTTCCTTGCGCTGAAGAATGCCGGCGTTGCTGACGTCAGAATGTACTTCGGATCCTGGAATGAATGGAGCCGCGATGTGAAATATCCGATCGAGGAAGGCTTGCCGCTGGTGGGTGAGAAGCAGGCCGTGGCGGCGTAGGATTGACGCCGTTATTCCGAGGGCGCCCTTGCACAAGCTCGGAATCCCGATGTGAGTCACACCGCGAGATTCCGGGCCCGGTTCTGTCGCCTCTGGCGCCAGTCCCGTCCTGGAATGACGAGTGTAGAACGCAAAGCAAAAGGCCCGCTCTCGCGAGCGGGCCTTTCTTATTCTCAAGTCTGTCGAGCTTGGCTTAGCCCTTCAGTACATCCACCAGCGTGGTGCCGAGGCGCGCCGGCGACGGCGAGACGCGGATGCCGGCGGCTTCCATGGCTGCGATCTTCGACTGGGCGTCGCCCTTGCCGCCCGAGACGATGGCGCCGGCATGGCCCATGCGGCGGCCGGGAGGTGCGGTGACGCCGCCGATGAAGCCGACCATCGGCTTCTTGCGGCCGCGCTTGGCTTCGTCCTTGATGAACTGTGCCGCGTCCTCTTCCGCCGAACCGCCGATTTCGCCGATCATGATGATCGAGGTGGTCTTGGGGTCGGCCAGGAACATCTCGAGCACGTCGATGAATTCGGTGCCCTTGACCGGATCGCCGCCGATGCCGACCGCCGAGCTCTGGCCGAGGCCAGCCTGGGTGGTCTGGAACACGGCTTCATAGGTCAGCGTGCCGGAGCGCGACAGGATGCCGACGCTACCAGGCTTGAAGATGTTGGCCGGCATGATGCCGATCTTCGACTCACCAGCGGTGACGACGCCCGGGCAGTTCGGCCCGATGAGGCGTGACTTGGAGCCGGACAGCGAACGCTTGACGCGCACCATGTCGAGCACCGGAATGCCTTCGGTGATGCAGACGATCAGCGGAATCTCCGCATCGATTGCTTCGCAGATCGCGTCTGCTGCGCCCGGCGGCGGCACGTAGATCACCGACGCATCGGCGCCGGTCTTGTCACGGCACTCGGCGACGGTGTCGAACACTGGCAGGTCCAGATGCTTCGAGCCGCCTTTGCCCGGCGAGGTGCCGCCGACCATCTTGGTCCCGTAGATGATCGCCTGTTCGGAGTGGAAGGTGCCGTTCTTGCCGGTGAAGCCCTGGCACATCACCTTGGTATTCTTGTCGATGAGAACTGACATCGGCTTACTTTCCCTTCACGGCGTTGACGATCTTCTGCGCGGCGTCGTCGAGGTCGTCGGCGGGCAGCACGTTCAGGCCGGATTCACGAATGATCTTCTTGCCTTCCTCGACATTGGTGCCTTCGAGGCGGACGACGAGAGGCACCTTGAGGCCGACAGCCTTCACCGCGGCGACGACGCCGGCAGCGATGATGTCGCACTTCATGATGCCGCCGAAGATGTTGACGAGGATGCCTTTCACGTTCGGATCGGAGGTGATGATCTTGAACGCTGCGGTCACCTTCTCCTCGGTGGCACCGCCGCCGACGTCGAGGAAGTTGGCCGGGCTTTCGCCGTACAGCTTGATGATGTCCAGCGTCGCCATTGCGAGGCCGGCGCCGTTGACCATGCAGCCGATGGTGCCGTCGAGCGCGATGTAAGCGAGGTCATATTTCGACGCCTCGATTTCCTTGGCGTCTTCTTCCGTGGTGTCGCGCAGCGCGACGATTTCCGGGTGACGATACAGCGCGTTCGAGTCGAACGACATCTTGGCGTCGAGGCACTTCAGCTCGCCCTGCTTGGAGATGATCAGCGGGTTGATCTCCAGCATGTCCATGTCCTTGGCGATGAACGCGGTATAGAGCTGGGTGATCAGCTTTTCGGCCTGCTTGGCGAGATCGCCCTTGAGGCCCAGCGCCTGAGCCACGGTGCGGCCGTGGTGGCCCATCACGCCGGTGGCCGGATCGACCGAGAAGGTCACGATCTTGTCCGGGGTGTTGTGCGCGACTTCCTCGATGTTCATGCCGCCTTCGGTGGAAACCACGAAAGCCACGCGTGAGGTTTCACGGTCGACGAGCAGCGAGAGGTAGAATTCCTTCTCGATGTCCGAGCCGTCTTCCAGGTAGATCCGGTTGACCTGCTTGCCGGCCGGGCCGGTCTGTTCGGTGACGAGCGTCGCGCCGAGCATTTCTTTGACGAACTGCTTGGTCTCGTCGATCGACTTGGCGAGGCGGACGCCGCCTTTGTCGCCGGCCGATGCTTCCTTGAACTTGCCCTTGCCGCGGCCGCCGGCGTGGATCTGGCTCTTCACCACCCACAACGGACCGCCGAGCTGCTTGGCGGCAGCTTCCGCTTCCTCGACCTTGAGGATGGGCACGCCCTTGGAAACGGGCACGCCGAATTCCTTCAGCACGGCCTTCGCCTGATATTCATGGATATTCATAAGTTGCTCCCGAACCCCGGTTGGTGAACTTGGAATTCACGTCGTTTTCTTTGAACTGGCATACCGTATACCAAGCATGCTGCATGTCAAAGCCGACGATAATTCCGCGTGGCGGACGAATTGGCTGAAGGGTTCGTTGCAGTGTTTGCCAACGTCGTCAAATGCAAAACCGGCACCCCTAGGGTGCCGGTGAAGTGAACTTGATCTTAGCCGAGCAGGTCGGGAGCGATCTTCTTGCAGGCGTCCATCAGGCCGACCACCGAGGCGACCGACTTGTCGAAGCCTTCCTTGTCCTTGCCGGCGAGTTCGATCTCGACAATACGCTCGACGCCCTTGGCGCCGATCACGACGGGAACGCCGACATACATGTCCTTGACGCCATATTCACCGTTCAGGTGCACGGCGCAGGGCAGAACGCGCTTCTTGTCCTTGAGATAGCTCTCGGCCATCGCGATGGCCGATGCAGCCGGCGCGTAGAAGGCCGAACCGGTCTTCAGGAGGTTGACGATCTCGGCGCCGCCGTTGCGGGTGCGATCGACGATCTCGTCGATGCGGGCCTGCGAGGTCCAGCCCATCTTCACCAGATCCGGCAGCGGAATGCCGGCAACGGTCGAATACTTGACCAGCGGAACCATGGTGTCGCCGTGGCCGCCGAGCACGAAAGCGGTGACGTCTTCGACCGACACATTGAATTCATCGGCCAGGAAGTAACGAAAGCGCGCCGAGTCCAGCACGCCCGCCATGCCGACCACCTTGTTCGCGGGAAGGCCGCAGGCCTTCTGCAGCGCCCAGACCATCGCGTCGAGCGGGTTGGTAATGCAGATCACGAAGGCGTTCGGGGCGTACTTCTTGATGCCTGCGCCAACCTGCTCCATCACCTTGAGGTTGATCGAGAGCAGATCATCGCGGCTCATGCCCGGCTTGCGCGGCACGCCGGCGGTGACGATGATGACGTCCGAACCTTCGATCGCTTCATAGGAGTTGGCGCCGGTCATCTTCGCGTCAAAGCCGTCAACCGGCGAGGACTGCGCGAGATCCAGCGATTTGCCCTGCGGCACACCTTCCGCAATGTCGAACATCACGACGTCGCCGAGTTCTTTCAGGCCAACGAGGTGAGCGAGCGTTCCGCCGATCTGACCAGAACCAATCAATGCGATTTTGTTACGCGCCATGGGAAATTTATCCTTTAAGCCCGAAGGGGTAGGGAGGGAGCAGGAAATGCTGAGAGGCTGGTTATCCCTTTCGCGGACACCGTTCAAGTCAGGGCCTGCCCATTTGTCGAGCGCTGGCCTGCAATGCAGATTATTATGACCAAACCCGAAATTGGGATCGTTCGCGAAAGTACTGATCCCGCTTTGATATCGATCTGATAGCGCGCGTCAGGTTTCGACCAGTCCGGTGGTGGCGCCAGACGCCGTGGAATCGCTGCGGCCGTGGGGTAGGGCCAGATATGTTTCTGAACCCATCTCGAACAGCCGCGACGCGGTCCGCGCGAATTCCATTGCCTCGAAACCTTCGCTGGCCTGATACAGCGCGTGCGGTTCGCCGGCGGCCGAGGCCATCAGCTTCACGGCATTGTCATAGAGCGTGTCAATCAGCGCGATGAAGCGCTTGGCAGCGTTGCGGTCGCCGTAGTCCATCATCGGAATGTGCTCGATGAACAGCGTGTGATAGTCGTGCGCCAGTTTCAGATAGTCGGACGCGCCGAGCGGCTTCTCGCAGAGGTCGCCGAATGAAAAGCGCGCAACGCCCTGTGCCTCCAGGGGAACATGCAGCGTGCGACCCTTGATCGAAATGTCACGCGACCTGGCCGGCGCGCCGCCGGTGAGTTTCGCCCAGGCTTGGTCTAGCGCTGCCTTCGCAGCATCGTCGTCCGGTACCAGCCAGCTCTTCACGCCAGCGAGTTTTTCCAATCGGTAATCGGTGCGCGAATCCAGTTTACGCACCTCCATGTGATCTTCGATCTGCTTGATGAACGGTAGAAACAGTGCGCGGTTGAGGCCGCCTTTGTAGAGATTGACGGGTTCGACATTGGATGTTGCGAAGACGACGGTGCCGAGTTCGAACAGCCTTGCGAACAGCCGGCCGAGGATCATCGCGTCAGCGATATCGGTGACATGAAATTCGTCGAAGCACAAAAGCCAGGCTTCGTCGAAGATCGAATTCGCCGTCAGCGCGATGACATCACCTTCCGGGATTTCGCCGCTCGCGATTTTCTGGCGGAAATTGTAGATGCGTTCATGGGTGTCGGCCATGAATTCGTGAAAATGTGCGCGTCGCTTGTGCGAGACCGAACTGGCTTCGAAGAACAGGTCCATCAGCATGGTCTTGCCGCGGCCGACCTCGCCGTGGACGTAAAGACCGCGCGGTGGCTGCGCATCCTTATCGCTAAACAGGCGTCCGAAGAAGCCCTGCTTGCGCTGTGGCCTGTAGGTGGACAGCGCGGCGTCGAGCGCGGCAATAGCCTCGACGGCGCCGGCCTGCGCCGGGTCAGCCTCGATGGCGCCGGAGGCTACGAGGGCTTGATATTGTTCGCGGAAGGATTGCGGAGGGCTGGACGACATGGGGCCCTAACGGCCCCATGCGCCCGGAAAATGCAAGATGCGAATTGGTCGAAGCGGATATGCACTCACGCACTGAGCGCGTAGGAATCTTCAACCAGATAGGGGCCGCCACCCGTGGACGCCCGCGACGAGAACAGAACGAAGCGCGAGGCGGTGAAGATCTTCGTCGGGAAGTAGCCGCGCACCGAAAGATAGTCGGCGACGTCGCGATCGCAGGAATCGCGCAGCCGCGCCAGCGTCACATGAGGCGTGAATTTGCGGCCTTCGGGTTCAAGCCCGCAGCGGCGCACGAGGCGTTCGAGTTCGGATTGCAGCTCGATCAATGGACGGCTCGGCTCTACCGCCGCGACAACGGCGCGGGGCTTCTTGCCGCCGAAACTCGACAGGCCGCGGACCGCGACCTCGAAAGGCCTGCGCTCGACACGCGACATCAGATCGGCGATCTCGTTGGCGGAGACGCCATCGATGTCGCCGATGAAGCGCAGCGTGACATGATAATTTTCGGGGTCGATCCAGCGTGCGCCTGGCAGGCCACCACGCAAATTGGCCAATGTCTGGCCTATCTCGGCTGGTATCTCCAGTCCGGCGAACAAACGCGGCATAGTCAGCTCCTCTTTGCCGGGGCGCGATTTTCGCCGAAAGGTGCTGACTACGGTGTGCTTGCGCACGCCCGCACCCCTCGGCGAAAATCATGCCCGAACAAACGAGCCGGTGACGAATCACCGATGTCTTTTTTTACCCGACTTCTGTGACTCTGCGAAGCAGATGCCGCAGTCGGCGCATGAACGTTCCGTGAAAATCGACTGGTTAAGTTTGAGATTGCCCGTTTTTCAACTGCGTTGCCCAGCGATCGTACCGACAAATGCTTCGACGCTGGGCAGGATGTTTTTCACGACGATGTCGACGCCCTCTGCTGTCGGATGCATCGCGTCAGCCTGATTGAATTTGCTGTCGCCGGCGACGCCTTCGAGGAAGAACGGATAGAGCGGCACGCCGAATTGCCTGGCGAGGTCCGGATAGATCGAATTAAACTTTTCCGCATAGTCGGCGCCGTAGTTCGGCGGTGCCACCATGCCGCAGAGAAGCACAGCGATGTTGCGGGCCTTCAGTCGCGTCAGAATCTCGGTGAGCGCCGCCCGTGGGACTTTCGGATCGGTACCGCGGAGCGCATCGTTGGCGCCGAGCTCGACGATCACGCCCTGCGTCCCCTCAGGGATCGACCAGTCGAGCCGCCCGAGGCCGCCCGAGGTGGTGTCTCCGGATACGCCGGCATTGATCATCTCGACCTCTATCCCCTTGTCCTTCAGGGCTTTTTGCAGCCGGACCGGAAATGCGGCCGGGGCCGGCAGCCCGTAACCGGCGCTCAGGGAGTCGCCGAGCACCACCAGCTTGACGGGCTTGGCCGGCGTGGTGGTAGTCGTCTGTGCCGTGGCGGCGGGGATCGGAAGTGCGACCATCAGTCCCGCCGCGACCAGCCACATAAACGTGCGCAACAGCCCCTCGACCGCCGCAAACGAAGTGCCATATGAAGCTCGCATGGATACTTTCATTGAAGCCTCATCATCGGCCGGCATTGCGCCGGACACCATTTCAATCTCGAACATCAACCTCTCGCTCGGCACTGGTGCCGCGCGCGTGCACATCCTCAAGGATATCAGCCTGCGCGTCGGCTCGGGTGAAGCGATCGGGCTGATTGGCCCGTCGGGCTCCGGCAAGTCCACGCTGCTGATGGTGATGGCGGGGCTGGAGCGTCCTGACTCAGGTCAGGTGGTGGTCAATGGCACCTCTTTCAATGATCTCGACGAGGACGGATTGGCGCGGTTTCGCGGCCGCCATGTAGGCATCGTCTTCCAGTCCTTTCACCTGATCCCGACTATGACGGCGCTGGAGAATGTCGCGGTGCCGCTGGAACTGGCCGGTCATCCCGATCCGGCCGGCCGTGCGGCGCGCGAGCTGGAAGCGGTCGGCCTTGGCGCCCGTCTGCATCACTATCCGACCCAGCTTTCTGGTGGCGAACAGCAGCGCGTCGCGCTTGCGCGCGCATTGGCACCGGATCCTGCGATCCTGGTCGCCGACGAGCCGACCGGCAATCTCGATGAATCCACCGGCGGCCAAATCGTCGATCTCCTGTTCGCGCAGCACGCCCAGCGCGGCATGACGCTGGTGCTGGTGACCCACGACAACACGCTGGCGCAGCGATGTGACCGCGTGGTGCGATTACGTTCCGGCCGGATCGATGGGCCCGCCACCGAGCGCAACTGGGTCGAGACGGCCTGATCCGATGACCACCATCACCGATACTGCTCACAATAGCCGCGGCCCGTCGCTGGCGCTGCGTTACGCTTTCCGCGAAATGCGCAGCGGCCTGCGCGGCTTCTATGTTTTCATCGCCTGCATTGCGCTGGGTGTCATGGCTATTGCCGGCGTCGGTTCGGTCGCGGCTAGTCTCGGCGAGGGCGTGGCGCGCGAAGGCCGTACACTGCTCGGCGGCGACGTGGCATTCTCGCTGATGCAGCGCGAGGCCAAGCCGGAAGAACTCGCCTTTCTGCGCTCACGCGGCGTGGTGTCCGTCGCCGCAACGCTGCGCGGCATGGCGCGCGCGCCAGACGGCAATCTCGCTCTGGTCGAGATCAAGGCGGTCGATGGCAGCTATCCCTTGCTCGGCAAGGCGACCCTGGCGCCTGACATGCCGATGAACGATCTGCTCGCCGAACGCGACGGCGCCTATGGCGCCGCAACGGATACGACACTAATGGCGCGGCTCGGCCTCAAGATCGGCGACCGCCTCACGGTCGGTAATGCGACGTTCCAGATACGCAGCGAGATTTCGGCGGAGCCGGACAAGCTCGCCGGCGGCGTCGGTTTCGCGCCGCGCTTCCTCACCAGCGAGGACGCCTTGCGCGCCACCAAGCTTCTGCAGCCCGGCAGCCTGGTGCGTTGGATCTATCGTGTTCGCCTGCCGGACACGGTGTCGGGCGATCGCGCTGCCAAGGCGCTGGCCGACGATGCGCGCGCGCAATTGCCACAAGCGGGCTGGGAAATCCGCTCGCGCGACAATGCGTCGCCTCAACTTGAGCGCACGATCACGCGGTTCACCCAGTTCCTCACTCTGGTCGGCCTCGCATCGCTGCTGGTCGGCGGCGTCGGTGTCGCCAATGCCGTGAAGAGCCATATAGATCGCCGCCGCGACGTCATCGCGTCGTTGAAGGCGCTTGGCGCGACCGGCCGTGACGTGTTCGCGATCTATCTCACCCAGGTGCTGGTGCTGGCGGTTATCGGTTCGCTGATCGGCATCGTAGTCGGCGCATCGCTGCCGTTCGCCATTGTCGGCCTGTTCGGCAAGCTGCTGCCGCTACCGGTGGTGCCGGCCATTCATTTCGGCGATCTGGCATTGTCGCTGCTGTATGGGCTGCTGACGGCGCTCGCTTTCGGGCTGTGGCCGCTGGCGCGCGTGCATGACGTTCCGGTCGCGGCGCTGTTCCGTGATGCGGCTCTGACCGAATCGCACCGGCCGAAGCTGCGCTACATGCTCTGGATGGCACTTGTCGTTGGCGTGCTGATCGCCGTGGTGGTCGGGCTCGCTTACGACAAACGCGTCGCTGCCGTGTTCGTGGTGTCGTCGATGGTGGTGTTCGCCCTGCTGCGCGGTATCGCCGGCGCACTGATGGCTTTTGCACGCAAACTGCCGCGGCCAAGGATGACCATGCTGCGGCTGGCCATCGCCAATATCCACCGGCCGGGCGCGCTGACGTCGTCGGTGGTGATGTCGCTCGGGCTCGGCCTGACGGTGCTGGTGACCGTCACCCAGATCGACGGCAATCTGCGCCGGCAGTTCATGGCAGCGCTGCCGGAGAAGGCGCCGTCGTTCTATTTCATTGATATTCCCTCTACCGAGGCGGACCGCTTCAGCGCGTTTCTCAAGGAGAAGCAGCCGCAATCGACCGTCGAGGATGTGCCGATGTTGCGGGGTCGGATTGTCGCCGCGCGCGGCGTCAAGGCAGAAGACCTCAAGCCGTCATCCGATGCCGAATGGGTACTGCAGAGCGACCGCGGCCTCAGTTACACCAACGAGGTTCCGCGCGGTTCCAAGCTGGTCGAGGGCGAATGGTGGGCACCCGACTATAGCGGGCCGCCGCTGGTGTCGTTCGAGAAGAAGCTGGCCGACGGGCTCGGGCTCAAACTTGGTGACGAGGTCGTGGTCAACGTGCTTGGCCGCGATATCGCCGCCAGGATCGGCAACATGCGGTCCGTCGACTGGCAGAGCCTCGGCATCAATTTCGTGCTGGTGTTCTCGCCCAATGCCTTCCGCGGTGCGCCGCATACCCATATCGCCACGCTGACCGAATCGAAGTCGGATCCGTCCCAGGATGCCGGTCTGGTCAAGGCGGTGGCCGACGCATTCCCGATGATCACCACCGTGCGGGTTCGGGAGGCGCTCGATACCGTAGGATCCGTGGTCACCAACCTCGTGCTGGCGATCCGCGGCACCAGCGCCGTCACGCTGCTGTCGGCGATCCTCGTGCTGGGTGGCGCGCTGGCCGCTGGTCATCGGCATCGCGTTTATGACGCGGTGATCCTCAAGACTCTCGGTGCCACCCGGGCGCGGCTGCTTGGTGCTTACGCGCTCGAATATCTGATGATTGGCCTGGCCACGGCGGTGTTTGGCGTCATGGCCGGTTCGGTGGCGGCGTGGCTGATCGTCACGCGTCTGATGACGCTGAGCTTCGTCTGGCAGGCCGGCAGTGCTGCAGGAGTGGTTCTGGCGGCGCTTATTGTCACAGTCGGGCTAGGTCTGGCGGGTACGCTGGTAGCCTTGAACCAGAAGCCTGCCACCGTGTTGCGGAATTTGTGACCCGTTTTGACACGAAGCGGCCTTTGCGCTGGCTGATTCGTGCCAAAAGACTGAGAAACCGCCAAGCTTGCGTCAGGCTGTAAGTTTACCAGGTTGCCTAATGCAAATCGGAGCGACATTCCGCCACGCGTGGAAGCTTGCAGCGAATGTGTTAGTTTACCACATACCCTATGGGTCAGGCATCGAGCGCAGATGACATCGATTTTTTATGAAATCGAATTTAGTGTCAGGAAGCGCAGATATCTGGGATACAATTCGAACCGGCGACGCGAACCCTTTGCGATCAGCCGGACAACACGAGGTTTCGACCATGTCGGATCTAGACCGTAACTATGTTTCTCCCTTTGGCCGTGCGGCCGCGCGCGATACCGCCGCGGTGGACGCAGGTCTGCGCTCCTACATGCTGCGCATCTACAACTACATGACGATCGGTCTGGCCATCACCGGCTTCGCCGCGCTCGGCGTGTACATGGCAGCCGTGACTGCGGATCCTTCGGGCGCCGCGGCCCGGATTGGCAGCTCCTATCTGACGCCGTTCGGCTACGCGATGTTCGTGAGTCCGCTGAAGTGGGTGTTCATCCTTGCGCCGCTGGTCATGGTGTTTGCCATCTCGTTCGGCATCAACCGGCTAAAGCCGGCCACCGCGCAGTTGCTGTTCTGGGCCTTCGCGGCTCTGATGGGCATCTCGCTGTCGTCGATCTTCCTGGTGTACACGCACACTTCGATCGTACGGGTGTTCTTCATTACCGCGGCCTCGTTCGGTGCGCTGAGCCTCTACGGCTACACCACCAAGCGTGACATGACGGGCATGGGTTCGTTCCTGCTGATGGGCCTGTTCGGCATCATCATCGCGAGCGTCGTGAACATCTTCGTGGCGTCGTCGATGCTGCAGTTCATCGTGTCGGTTGTCGGCGTGTTGATCTTCGCTGGCCTCACCGCCTACGACACCCAGCGCCTGAAGAACGACTACATCTACGGTTACGCCTCGCAGGGCGGCGACATTGCCGAGCGTGCGGCGATCACCGGTGCACTGTCGCTCTACCTGAACTTCATCAACCTGTTCACGCTGCTGCTGCAGCTGCTCGGACAGAGAGAGTAGCTTCAGGACATAGAGAAGATCTTAGCCCCGGCCGAAAGGCCGGGGCTTTTCTTTTGCGAAGGCTTTCTTTTTGGGGTGGGCAAAAATAGTCTCCACGCCATGTCCGATATTGAAATCAGGCCCGCCACGGCGGCAGATCTGCCCGTGATCACTGCGATCTATGAGGAAGCGGTGCAGTTCGGCACGGCCACCTTCGAACTGATCCCGCCCGATCTCGCCGAGATGACTCGGCGCTTCGAGGCGTTGATGAGTGGCGGCTACCCCTATTTGGTGGCAGTGCTGGAGGGTCGGGTCGTAGGCTACGCCTATGCCAGCGCGCACCGCCCGCGGCCGGCCTACCGTTTCACCGTCGAGAATTCGATCTATCTCGATCCGAAAGCACAGCGGCGAGGCGTTGGCGGCAGACTGCTGGCGCGTCTGATCTCAGAATGCGAAAGCCGCGGTTATCGCCAGATGGTGGCTGTTATCGGCGACAGCGCCAATGCCGGTTCCATCGCGGTTCACCGCAATGCCGGTTTCCAGTTGATCGGCGTGCATGCCGATGTCGGCTTCAAGTTCGACCGTTGGCTCGACACCGTTTCGATGCAGCTTGCGCTGGGCGACGGTGCCCGCACGTTGCCCTGACAATCGCGAATCGACCTACACCACCGCCAGTTTGCGATCGATCACCAGGAGCACGCGGTCGAGTTCGTGGCCACGGCGTAGGATCATGCCGCCAGCCGAAATCACGCTGTACATGCCCTGCTTGCGCGCCAGTCGCGGATCTTTCTCAATGCGATAGAGCGGTACTTCCGACGAGCGGCGGAACACCGAGAACACCGCGCGGTCGCGCAAGAAGTCGATGGCGTAGTCTCGCCACTCGCCATCTGAAACCATACGACCGTACAGGTTGAGGATGCGGCTGAGTTCAAGGCGATCGAAGCTGACGACAGGCGCGGCGGAGGCAGAGCCCGTCGCCACGCGATTCTCGGTGGGCTCAGTATCTCCCGGAATCACATTCATGCAGCGCCTCCTGTCATACCCCCGACATGATCGCGCCGACGGCGGCCCTCTGCAAGAGCCGACCCGCGAGCCTGATGGTAGAAATTTGCCGTCACGGGAACGTCAGGTGAATCTTATTGCCGCCAAATTTTGGCCCATCGGGCGCCCTTCTGGATTGCGACAAGAAGATACTGCGTCGGGTCCGGTTCTTCCGGTCTCGGATTCCTCAGCCCCCAGCCCCCCGCGGTCGTTGGGATCGGACCCTACGCAGGAAGTTAATCCCCACTGGGCCAACGCAAGTTGGTCCTTTTCTTTTTAGTGGGAGCTGCTTCCCGGCGCCCTCAGGCAAGTCAATAGGTTTGCCTGAGGGCGTAATGTCGTGGGCAAAGCCCACAGAAGCGCGAACTCGGAATCCTGAAGTAGTAAGAGCACATCCGGATTCCGGGGGCGCCCGCAGCTCTTGCTGCATTCGCCCTCAGACACTCCGGTTGGCGTATCGGGGAATGACGAGATTGTTGATGACGAGCTGAGATAAAAAATTACTGCAGCGACGTATACGCTGCGCCGCGCATCGCGCCCGGCCTCTCACGCGTGCCGTCTTGCACATAGACGACGGCTGCATCGACGCCATCCCGGGAGATGTTCTCCAGTGGCAGTGTCCAGTTGGCGGCATTGCCGGTCCAGTCCCCGACTTTCAGCCAGTTCCGGACGACGTTGTAATAGGTCAGTTGCTTGCCGCGATTCTCGCCGCGACCGACTGTGATCGGTACAGCTTTCGACACCGAGCAGATCCAGACTTCGCCATGCGCCGTATCCGGTGCGCTGGTCGATGCAGCAACGGACACGTTGACGTGTTTGCCGGAGACCGACATCGACACCGGCACGGTCATCACGGCGCCTCTCTTCGTCTCGCTGATCGCGCCATTGATTCGATCCGCGTCGCTGCCGATCACCTGCGTGGCGCCGTTGACGACGACCTGCGGCGTATAGACGTCGCGATCGCCGCGCATCTGCGAATAGGCTTTCTGACGTGCACTGAAACGTGAGTCGGCCAGCGTGTCCTTCCAGCCCAAGTAGTCCCAATAGTCGATCGGCATGCTCAATGCGATCACGGACGGGTCTTTGGCGAGGTCACCGATGATCTTGTCTGCGGGCGGGCAGGAGGAACAACCTTGCGAGGTGAACAGCTCAACTACAGCCCGGGGCTGGGCCATCGCGCTACCGCTCGCTGCAATAGCGGCGCACACGCTAAGCGCGCCAGTCCATTGCGATATGCCACCAAAGGTTTTCATGAGGTTTTGCCACGCTCGAGGTGGGACACATAACAGACCGTGTCGCACATTGGTGTCGCTAACATGTTCATGCCCTCAAACGCGAGAAGGCGGCCCTTCATAGGCCGCCTTCTGTTCACTAGCCACTCACTTCGCAGTGAGGCACTATGTCACACCACGTATGGGCGTCAGGCTGCGAGCTGACGCAGCACGTAATGCAGAATGCCGCCATTACGGTAATATTCGAGCTCGTCGAGCGTATCGATGCGGCAGAGCAGCGTTTCCTTGTGCAGCGAGCCGTCGGCCGACACGATTTCCGCGGTGAGCTGCTGGCGCGGCTTCAGGTCGCCCTGGAGACCACGGATCGTCACCTTCTCATCGCCCTTGAGGCCCAGCTTCTTCCACGACGAGCCGTTCTCGAAGGTCAGCGGCAGAATGCCCATGCCGACAAGGTTGGAGCGATGGATACGCTCGAAGCTCTCGGTGATCACGGCGCGAACGCCGAGCAGGCGCGTACCCTTGGCCGCCCAGTCGCGCGATGAACCGTTGCCGTATTCGGCACCGCCAAACACCACCAGCGGCACCTGCTCGGCCTGATACTTCATGGCGGCGTCGTAGATCGACATCGCCTCGCCGTCGGGCCAGTGCTTGGTCATGCCGCCTTCCGGCACGTTGCCGTCAGCACCCTGCATCATGAAGTTCTTGATGCGGATGTTGGCGAAGGTGCCGCGCATCATGACTTCGTGGTTGCCACGGCGCGTACCGTACTGGTTGAAGTCGGCGGGGCGCACCTGATGCTCCGACAGATACTTGCCTGCGGGCGAAGTCAGCTTGATCGAACCGGCCGGCGAGATGTGGTCGGTGGTGATCTTGTCGCCGAACAGCGCGAGAATTCGCGCGTCGACGACGTCGACGATCGGCTCTGGCTGCTGCTTCATACCTTCGAAGTAGGGCGGGTTCTGCACATAGGTCGAGCCCATGTTCCACTTGTAAGTCTCGCTCTCGACCGTCTTGATCTTGCGCCAATTGGTGTCGCCCTTGAACACATCGGCATACTTCTTCTTGAAGATCGTCGAGGTGACGTATTTCTTGATGAAGGCGTTCACTTCCTTGCTGGTCGGCCAGATGTCCTTCAGGAACACCGGCTTGCCATCCTTGCCTTCACCGATTGGCTCGACCGCGAGGTTCTTGGTGACGGTGCCCGCGAGCGCATGGACGACGACCAGCGGTGGCGAGGCGAGATAGTTCGCCTGCACGTCCGGGGAGACGCGGCCTTCGAAGTTGCGGTTACCTGACAGCACGGCGGCGCCGATGATGCCGTTGTCGTTGATCGACTTCGAAATCTCGGGCGGCAGCGGGCCGGAATTGCCGATACAGGTGGTGCAGCCGAATCCGACCAGGTTGAAGCCGACCTTGTCGAGGTCGAGCTGCAGGCCTGAATTTGCGAGATACTCGGCGACGACCTGGGAGCCGGGGGCCAGTGAGGTCTTCACCCACGGCTTGGCCTTGAGGCCTTTGGCGACCGCGTTGCGCGCCAGCAGGCCAGCGGCGATCAGCACCGAGGGATTTGAAGTGTTGGTGCAGGACGTGATGGCGGCGATCACCACGTCGCCATGGCCGAGATCGAAGTTCCTGCCTTCCACCGGGAAGCGCTGGTCGTGATTGTCGGGCTTCTTGTATTCACTGGTCAGTGCGGCGCTGAAGCCTTCCGCGATGGCCGGCAGTGCGACACGCCCTTCCGGACGCTTCGGCCCGGCCATCGACGGCACGACATCGCCGAGATCAAGCTTCAGCGTTTCGGTGAACACCGGATCGGGCGACTTGGCGGTGCGATACAGGCCCTGCGCCTTGGCATAGGCGGCAACGAGTGCCACGCGCGGTGCCTTGCGGCCAGTGGTCTTGAGGAAGTCGATAGTCTCGGAATCGACCGGGAAGAAGCCGCAAGTGGCGCCGTACTCCGGCGCCATGTTGCCGATTGTGGCTTTGTCGGCGACCGACAGATAGTCGAGGCCGGGGCCGTAGAATTCCACGAACTTGCCGACCACGCCCTGCTTGCGCAGCATCTGGGTCACGGTGAGCACGAGATCGGTCGCGGTGACGCCTTCCTTGAGTGCGCCCGAGAGCTTGAAGCCGACCACGTCGGGCAGCAGCATTGACTGCGGCTGGCCGAGCATCGCGGCTTCCGCCTCGATGCCGCCGACGCCCCAGCCGAGTACAGCGAGACCGTTGACCATCGTAGTGTGCGAATCGGTGCCGACCAGCGTGTCGGGATAGGCGATTTCGAAAGTGCCGGTCTTACGGCCGACGGTCATCTTCTGCTTCTTGGTCCAGACGGTCTGGGCCAGATATTCGAGATTGACCTGGTGGCAGATGCCGGTGCCGGGCGGCACGACGGAGAAGTTCGAGAACGCGCTCTGGCCCCACTTCAGGAACTCGTAGCGTTCCTTGTTCTGCTTGTACTCTTCGGCGACGTTCTTGCCGAACGCCTTGTTGTCACCGAAGAAGTTCACGATCACCGAGTGGTCGATGACCAGATCGACCGGGACCAGCGGGTTGATCTTCTTGGGATCGCCCTTCAGCGCCTGCATCGCGTTACGCATCGCGGCGAGATCGACCACCGCGGGAACGCCGGTGAAGTCCTGCATCAGCACGCGCGCCGGGCGGAATGAGATCTCATGCTCAAGCTTGCGTTTCTTCAGCCATTTCGAGAAGGCGACGATGTCTTCCTTCTTAACGCTGCGGCCGTCCTCATTGCGCAACAGATTCTCAAGCAAGACCTTCATCGAATACGGCAGCTTCGAAATGCCCGTCAGACCGTTTTTCTCGGCGAGCGGCAGGCTGTAGTACACGTAGGTCTTGGCGCCCACCTTGAGGGTCTTCTGGCATTTGAAGCTGTCGAGCGAGGTCATGGTGAGGTGTCCCAGTTCAGTTGACCGATACCCGGATAAAGGTATCAAAACACCGTCGACGAGAAGTCCGAATGGCTTGCAGACGTCGATTGTGTGCTGCATCAAGTTCCGCCTTATAGAATCTTTCTAGAAGCGCTGCCACACCGACAATCGTTTGCAGCCTTGCGAAATAGTGCAACAACGCCGCGACGATCTCTGAGCCAAATCAGATGGTCATGGAAGGGTTAGGATGCGGCTCTCGGGGCGCAATTTGAGATGCCTGCGGGGTGGCCGAGAAGTCTTCGCCGGGCTGGATTTCGATGCTGCGGCAGGCGAGGTCGTGGCAATCGTTGGTCCTAACGGAGCGGGCAAAACCTCATTGCTGCGGCTGATCGCCGACCTGCTGACGCCGGCTGAAGGCACCATCACCCTTGAGGGTGGTGACAGCGAAATGACGGTCGCCGAACAGGCCCATTACCTGGGTCACCGCGATGCCATGAAGCCGGCTTTGACGGTGACGGAAAACCTGACCTTTTGGGCGGAATTTCTAGGTGGCGCGCCGGCTGATCCAGCCGCGTGCATTGCTGCAGTGGGCCTCTCCCATGCCGCAGCACTGCCCGCGGGCTTCCTCTCGGCAGGCCAGCGGCGCCGACTGTCGATTGCGCGATTGCTGACCGTCCGCCGTCCGATCTGGCTGCTCGACGAGCCGACCGCGGCGCTCGATCTCGCCAGCCAGCGGGTGTTCGCGGGGCTGATGACGGAGCATCTCGCAACCGGCGGTCTGATCGTCGCTGCGACCCACGGTCCGCTCGGTATTCCCGCACGGGAACTGCGCATCGGGGGCGAGACGTGAGTGTCCTTGGCGCGTTGATTCGACGCGACATTCGTATCGCTGTTCGGGTTGGCGGCGGAGCACTGATCGGCGTGCTGTTCTTTCTGACGGTTGTCGTGCTGATGCCCTTCGCGCTGGGACCGGATCTGGCGCTGCTGGCACGGCTCGGGCCTGCGATCTTGTGGCTCGGGGCGCTGCTGGCGAGCTTGCTGACGCTGGACAGGTTGTTCACCGCCGATCACGACGACGGCTCGCTGGATCTCATCCTGATGAGCCGGACGCCGCTGGAACTGGTCTGCGCCGCCAAGGCGCTCGCGCACTGGCTGGCCGCAGGCGTGCCGCTGATCGTCGCCACACCGGTGTTGGGGCTGCTGCTCAATCTCGATGGTCCGGCGACACTGGCAGTGGCGCTGACGCTGCTGGCGGGCACGCCGGCGCTGACCTTCACGGGCATGATCGGTGCTGCCCTGGCGGTCACGCTGCAGCGCGGCGGGCTGTTGCTGGCGGTGTTGGTCCTGCCGCTCTCGATTCCGGTGCTGATCTTTGGCGTCGCGGCCTCCAATGTGGCCATCGCCGGGCAGTTGTCATTCTCGACGCCGTTCTCGATCCTCTGCGCGTTGTCACTGGCGAGCCTTGTGATCGGACCATTCGCGGCGGCGGCGAGCCTGCGGCATGGATTGGATTGAGGCGGTTGGATTGATCACGACGGGCTGAGACAATGGATTGACCTGGGTCAACTCGTCGCGAGCTGTGTTGAACGAGAATAAGTTGCATTGATCGCGGACAAAGCCGCGACTATTGGAAATGCCATGACGCTGACCGAACTCGCCAATCCGACCCGGTTTCTGTCGCTCGCCACCCGCATCCTGCCGTGGCTGGCGATGCTGACGGTCGTTCTGCTCGCGATTGGCCTGTATCAGTCGGCCATGGCTCCTGACGACTATCAGCAGGGCGCTACCGTCAAGATCATGTTCATCCATGTGCCGAATGCCTGGCTGTCGATGTTCGTCTGGGGTGTCATGAGCGTGGCCTCGCTGGGCACGCTGGTGTGGCGGCATCCGCTTGCGGACGTCGCCGCCAAGTCGGCAGCGCCGATCGGCGCGGCCTTCACCTTTCTCGCATTGGTCACGGGATCGCTGTGGGGCAGGCCGATGTGGGGTACCTATTGGGAATGGGATGCGCGGCTCACCTCGGTGCTCATTCTGTTTCTGATGTATCTCGGCCTGATCGCGCTGTGGCGTGCTGTTGAAGACCCGTCGCGCGCAGCGCGCGCAGCCGCAGTACTGACGCTGGTCGGCGCGATTAATATTCCGATCATCAAGTTCTCGGTGGACTGGTGGAATACGCTGCATCAGCCGGCGTCGGTGATGAAGATGGGCGGTTCGTCGCTCGACAAGTCGTTCCTGGTTCCGCTGCTGGTGATGGCCGTGGCGTTTTCATTGCTCTTCATTACGTTGCATCTCGCCGCAATGCGTAACGAGATCCTCCGTCGTCGCTTGCGCGCGCTGCAGATGCTGCAGGCCTCGAAGCCGGTGGCGCTCCCGTGATGGCGCTTGGTCCCTACGCATCCTTCATCGTGACGTCCTACGCACTGGTTGCAGTGGTGGTACTCATCCTGATTGTCTGGATCACCATCGATCATCGCCGCGTTCGTGCGCGGCTGCATGAGCTTGAATCCTCTGGCGTGGCGCGTCGTTCCGGCCGTGGAGCTACGGATCTCACATGACCACGCAAGTCGCCCCGAAGCGCCGCTGGGTGCTGGCACTGCCTCTGCTGATCTTTGCCGCACTGGCGGCGCTGTTCTGGTTTCGGCTCGGTGCCGATCCCGCGAAACTCCCCTCGGCATTGATCGGCCGCGCTGCGCCGCAGACGGCATTGCCGGCAGTGGAGGGCCTCACCGATAGTGGCGTGCCAGTGCCGGGTCTCGATCCCGCAGCCTTCAAGGGCAAGGTCAGTCTCGTCAATGTCTGGGCGTCGTGGTGCGTGCCGTGTCATGAGGAAGCGCCGCTGCTGACAGAACTCGGCAAGGACAAACGGCTGCAACTGGTCGGCATCAACTACAAGGATGCGCCTGACAACGCGCGCCGTTTTCTCGGTCGTTACGGCAATCCGTTCGGCATGGTTGGCGTCGACGGCAACGGCCGCGCCGCGATCGAGTGGGGCGTCTATGGCGTGCCCGAAACCTTCATCGTCGGCCGCGACGGCCGCATCGCCTACAAGATGGTCGGCGGTATCACGCAGGAGAACTATGAGCGCGTGCTGAAAGTCGAGATCGACAAGGCGCTACAGGCCGGGTCCTAAGTACAGTCTTCATCTGAAGAAGCCATCTTAACTACCGAAATAAATTTCAGCTTTTATCTGCGGTTCATTTTCGCGCCATGGCGTCGCCATGAATCCGCAGCTAGCTTGGGTGCGTTACTTAACCGTCCTTGGAGGGACAAATCGATGCGCCATTTCAAATTTGCTACTTTGACCGCTGCCGTTCTCACGCTGGGTCTGCTCGCATCCGCGCCGTCGATGGCGCAGTCGCCACAGCCTGCTGCTCCCGCCGGCAAGATGGCTCCGGCTGCCACATCCAAGATGGCGCCTGCCAGTGAATCGAAGATGGCCCCGGCACCGAAAGCTGAACTACTCGATCTCAACTCGGCGACCGTCGAGGCGCTCGAGGCGTTGCCTGGTATCGGCAAGGCCTATTCGGCGGCGATCGTCAAAGGTCGTCCGTATAAGGGCAAGGACGAACTCGTGCAGAAGAAGATCGTGCCCGAGAAGACCTATGATGGCATCAAGGACAAGGTGATCGCCAAGCAGAAGAGCTGAGTCCTGTCGCTCTACTCTCTACGAAACGCATCGGCGCAACCGCGCCGATGCGTTTTCTTTCTATAGACGGCGAGTATCGTCAGCCGATGACGCTGTCTTTCACCACGTCGCCCAAAGCTGCAAAGTCCGCCTTGCGCGGCGATGTCCGGCGAAAGGCGA
This sequence comes from Tardiphaga sp. P9-11, assembly GCF_008329525.1. GTDB lineage: Bacteria > Pseudomonadota > Alphaproteobacteria > Rhizobiales > Xanthobacteraceae > Tardiphaga. Next base: position 569,291 of record NZ_NPKQ01000001.1, read on the forward strand.
GGCCGATGGTGCGGCCGGGCTGCGGATTCTCAAGCCGCAGGAATTTGACGCGCTGGTCGCGCTGTTCGACATCGGCGGCAATTTGCGGGATCAATGTCACGCCATAGCCGCTGGCGACCATCTGCATCACTGTGGAGAGGCTGGACGCAGCGAAGGCCATGCCGTTGCTGCCGAACTGATGGCCGCGCGCTGCGGTGGCGCAGAACGCCAGCGCTTGGTCGCGCAGGCAGTGGCCGTCTTCCAGCAGGATCAGCCGGCTCTGGTCGATCTCCATCGCCTTGATGCGTTTGTCGGCGGGGCGGGGATCGTCTGCCGGCACCGCGAGCAGAAACAGGTCGTCGAACAGCTTGGCCGTGTCGATCTCGGGCTCGCCAAGCGGCAGTGCCAGCATCGCGGCATCGAGTGCGCCTGACTTGATATCGTCGACCAGTTGCCTGGTCTGGGTTTCGCGCAGCTCCAGCCGCAATTCCGGAAACTGCTTCTGCAGCACCGGCAGGATCCGTGGGAGCAGATAGGGCGCAAGTGATGGAATCACGCCGAGTGTCAGCCGCCCGGTCAGCAAGCCGCTGCGATGGCGTGCGAAATCGACCAGATCGCGCGAGGCCGCCAGCACGTCCTCGCCGCGCCGGGCCACTTCACGCCCGACATCGGTCAGCATCACCTCACCGGGCCGGCGCTCCACCACCTGGACGCCCAGTGTCCGTTCGAGATCCCGTATCTGCATCGACAACGCAGGCTGCGTGACGTTGCAGGCCTCGGCGGCACGGCCGAAATGGCCGTGCTTGGCGAGGGCGGCGAGATAGCGGAGCTGACGCAGCGTGATCATGACCCATCAGATAAACTGATCGAGGAGGGAAGACAATTCGACTGGACCTGATCTAAGAATTCTTCCAATCTCTCGTCACGAAATCCGTTTAGGGTGAGCGCCAAGCTCGCCGAGGAATTCGGCAGACAATTGAAATTAGACAGCTTTTGGAAAATTTGAGCGGGTTTTTGAAGGCGATCCGGTGTGTCGGTATTGCCTGGGACGGCTCATATTCCAAATTGCCAGAAGGAGAGACTTATGGACACGACCAATGAGAATAGTGCCGGCAAGTGCCCCGTCGTGCATACGGCGGCTCCCAGGGCCAACCGCGACTGGTGGCCCAACAAGTTGGACCTGTCGATTCTCCACCAGCACTCGTCGCTGTCCGATCCGATGGGCGAGGCGTTCAACTACGCCGAGGAATTCAAGAAGCTCGACTACGAAGCGCTGAAGAATGACCTGCGCAAGCTGATGACCGACTCGCAGGACTGGTGGCCGGCCGATTTCGGTCATTACGGCCCGCAATTCGTCCGCATGTCCTGGCATGCTGCCGGCACCTACCGTCTGAGCGATGGTCGCGGCGGCGGCGGTCGCGGTCAGCAGCGTTTCGCTCCGCTCAACTCCTGGCCGGACAACGTCAACATCGACAAGTCGCGCCGTCTGCTGTGGCCGATCAAGCAGAAATACGGCAACAAGATTTCGTGGGCCGACCTGCTGATCCTCACCGGCAACGTGGCGCTGGAAACTATGGGTTTTCGCACCTTTGGGTTCGGCGGCGGCCGTGCCGACGTCTGGGAACCCGATCAGGACGTGAACTGGGGTCCCGAATCCACGTGGTTGTCCCACAGGACGCTCGACAAGTTCGAAGCTCCGCTCAGTGCCACCGAGATGGGCCTCATCTACGTCAATCCGGAAGGTCCCGGTGCCAACGGCGACCCGGTATCTGCCGCCGCCTTCATCCGCGAGACCTTCAAGCGCATGGCGATGAACGACGAGGAAACCGTTGCGCTGATCGGCGGCGGTCACACCTTCGGCAAAACCCACGGCGCCGCGCCTGAATCCCACAAGGGTCCGGAACCCGAGGCTGCGGGACTTGAAGCGCAGGGCCTGGGCTGGAAGAGCAACTACGGCACTGGATCCGGTGCAGACGCCGTTGGCAGCGGCATTGAGGTCACCTGGACGCAGACGCCGGCGCAGTGGAGCAACCACTTCTTCGAGAACCTGTTCAAATATGAATGGGTGCAGACCCGCAGCCCAGGTGGGGCCATCCAGTGGGAGGCGAAGGACGCCGAGGAAGTGATCCCCGACGCGCACGATCCATCGAAGAAGCACAAGCCGACCATGCTGACGACGGATCTATCTCTGCGTCTGGACCCGGCCTACGAGAAAATTTCTCGCCGCTTCCTTCAGAATCCGCAGGCCTTCGCCGAAGCTTTCGCCCGCGCCTGGTTCAAGCTGACCCATCGCGATATGGGACCGCGCGTTCGTTATCTCGGTCCGGAAGTGCCCAAGGAAGAGTTGATCTGGCAGGATCCGACTCCTGCGGTTGACTATCCGTTGATCGACGACACCGACGTCTCTGCGCTCAAGGCCAAGTTGCTGGCCTCGGGTCTGACTGTGTCCGAATTAGTCAGCACGGCCTGGGCTTCGGCTTCCACCTTCCGTGGCGGCGACAAACGTGGCGGTGCCAACGGCGCGCGCATCCGGCTGGCCCCCCAGAAGGACTGGGAGGTCAACCAGCCGGCACAGCTGGCCAAGGTGTTGCAGGCGCTCGATGCAATCCGGAAGGAGTTCAACGCGACGCAATCTGGTGACAAGCAGGTTTCGCTTGCCGACCTGATCGTCCTCGGCGGTAGCGCGGCGGTCGAGAAAGCCGCGAAGGATGCTGGCGTGGATGTGACTGTTCCGTTCTCGCCGGGACGCGCCGACGCCTCGCAGGCGCAAACCGATGCTGAATCCTTCGAGGTGATGGAGCCGGTCGCGGACGGCTTCCGTAACTACCTCAAGGGCACGTCTGCCGTACCGGCCGAAGTATCCTTGGTGGATCGCGCACAACTGCTGACGCTGACTGCTCCGGAAATGACGGTTCTCGTCGGCGGTCTGCGAGTACTTGGTGCGAATTCCGGGCAGTCCGTGCGTGGTGTCTTCACCAAGACACCGGAGACGTTGACCAACGACTTCTTCGTCAACCTGCTCGACATGAGCACGGAATGGAAGGCGATCGACGGCTCGAACAACGTGTACGAGGGACGTGATCGCAAGACCGGCGAGGTCAAGTGGACCGGTACACGCGCCGATCTGGTCTTCGGTTCACACTCGCAGCTGCGTGCCTTCGCGGAGGTGTATGCAAGCGCCGACGCCAAGCAGAAGTTGGTGAAGGACTTCGTCAAGGCATGGACGAAGGTGATGAATGCAGATCGCTTCGATCTCGTCGAGAAGGCGACGCTGCAGGCGGCTGAGTAACCTCGGCCCGCCATCGTGAATATGAAAGCCCCTGCGATTATGTCGCAGGGGCTTTTTCTTGTCGCGTCGCGACACACTCGGGCGAGCTGGTGGACGTTGTCGTTAACGCTCCATCATTGCGTCGCCGGATACTGGATCCCCTCTTTTGTGGGGATGAGAGTTTCAGACAGTCTGAGTGCTCTGCGTCTTGCAGCTTTCTCCGAATCCCCGCACAAATGGCGAAATGTTTCTCCGGAGGATCTCCAGATGATGAAACTCTACTGGTCGCCGCGCTCGCGCTCATTCACGGCGCTTTGGTTGATGGAGGAAACCGGCGTCGCCTATGAGCGCGTGTTGACGGATATCTCCACCGGTGCGCAGCGCACGCTGGAATTTCTTGCCGTCAATCCGATGGGGAAGGTTCCGGCTCTGCAGGACGGCGATGCCACCATGGCCGAGGCTGCGGCGATTTGCGCTTACGTGGCCGAGCGCTATCCCGAAGCGAAGTTGGCGCCCCCGCTGGGCGACTCGCATCGCGCGAAATATCTCTATTGGCTGTTCTTCGCGCCGGGCTGCATCGAGCCGGCGATCGCACAGATAGCGACCAAGATGGAGCTGAACCCTGTCGCTGCTGGTTGGGGCGATGCGCAACGCGTGTTCGACGTGCTGGAAGCTGCGCTGGAAGAAGGTCCGTGGATTCTCGGCGCACAATTCTCTGCCGCCGATATCGCCATCGGTTCAGGGCTGAACTTTGCCGTGCGTAATTTCAAGATGGTGCCGTCGCGCCCGGCTTTCGAGCGTTACCTGGATCGTTGTTCTGCGCGTCCGGCATTCCAGCGCGCGATGGAATTCGCGTCGGGAGAGAAGACGTAAGGCGAATTACTCGCCGGTATCTGCCTTCAAAGCGTCCGGATGCGGCATCGAGATGATGTTGTAGCCGGAGTCGACGAAGTGGGTCTCGCCGGTGACGCCGCCGGAGAGATCCGACAACAGATACAGTGCGGTGCCGCCGAGTTCGTCGAGGGTGACGCCACGGCCGAGCGGCGAATGCTTTTGCTGGAAGGCGAACATCGCGCGGGAATCGCCAATGCCGGAGCCGGCCAACGTGCGCACCGGGCCCGCCGAGAGCGAATTGACGCGGATACCCTGACGGCCGAAGTCGGAGGCGAGATAACGCACCGAGGCTTCGAGCGCGGCCTTGGCGATGCCCATCACATTGTAGTTCGGCATCACGCGGGTCGAACCGCCAAAGGTCAGCGTAATCATGGCGCTGCCGGGCTTCATCATCTCCGCCGCGCGTTTGGCGACTTCGGTGAAGGAAAAGCAGGAGATTACCATGGTGCGCGAGAAATTGGCGCGCGTGGTGTCGGCGTAGCGCCCCTTGAGTTCATTCTTGTCGGAGAAGCCGATGGCGTGAACCAGGAAATCCAGTCCGCCCCATTTCTCCTTGATCGCAGCGAAAGTCGCGTCGACGCTGGCGATGTCCTCGACGTCGCAGGGCAGGATCAGATCCGCATTGAGCGATTCTGCCAGCGGTTTGACGCGCTTGCCGAGCGCGTCGCCCTGATAGGTGAAAGCCAGTTCAGCGCCCTGCGCATGGAGTGCCTTCGCGATTCCCCATGCGATCGAATGATCATTGGCGACGCCCATGATCAGTCCGCGCTTGCCCTGCATCAGTGATTGCATCGCGTTATGCATCCATCCGCTTGAACACCAGCGTGGCGTTGGTGCCGCCAAAGCCGAAGGAGTTCGACAGCACCGTGCCGACCTTCACATTGTCGATGCGCTTGCGCACGATCGGCATGTCGGCGAACACCGGATCGAGTTCGGTGATGTTGCCGCTCTCGCAGATAAACCCGTTCTGCATCATCAGCAGCGAGTAGATCGCTTCCTGCACGCCGGTAGCGCCGAGCGAGTGGCCGGTGAGGGCCTTGGTTGCCGAAATCGGCGGACACTTCTCGCCGGTGCCGAACACCTTGCGGATCGCCTGCATTTCCGGCGGATCGCCGGCCGGCGTCGAGGTCGCATGCGGGTTGATGTAGTCGATCTTGATGCCGCCGGTGGTGGCCAGCGCCATCTTCATGCAGCGCTCTGCGCCTTCGCCCGACGGCGCGACCATGTCGTAACCGTCCGAGGTGGCGCCGTAACCGATGATCTCGCCGTAGATCTTGGCGCCGCGTGCTTTCGCATGCTCGAGTTCTTCGATGACGACCACGCCAGCGCCGCCAGCGATGACGAAGCCGTCACGACTGACGTCATAGGGACGCGAGGCCGTTGATGGGGTGTCGTTATATTTCGACGACATTGCGCCCATGGCATCGAACAGCACCGAGAGCGACCAATCGAGCTCTTCGCAGCCGCCGGCAAACACGACGTCCTGCTTGCCCCACTGGATCATCTCGTAGGCATTGCCGATGCAATGGTTCGAGGTCGCGCAGGCCGACGAGATCGAATAGTTCACGCCCTTGATCTTGAACCAGGTTGCGAGCGTAGCGGATGCCGTCGAGGACATCGCCTTCGGCACCGCGAACGGGCCAACGCGCTTCGGACCCTTCGTGCGCGTGATGTCAGCGGCTTCGACGATGGTGCGTGCGGAAGGTCCGCCCGAGCCCATGATGATGCCGGTGCGCTCGTTGGAAATATCCGACTCTTCGAGGCCGGAGTCCTGGATCGCCTGCTCCATGGCGATGTGATTCCATGCGGCGCCTTCGCCGAGGAAGCGCATCGCGCGGCGATCAATCACATCGGCCGGATTGATGGTGGGTGCGCCTTGCACCTGCGAACGGAAACCGAGCTCTGCGTATTTGTCGGCACGTGTGATGCCCGACTTTGCCTCATGGAGGCTTGCAAGCACTTCCTGAGTGTTGTTTCCGATAGATGAGACAATGCCCATCCCCGTGACGACAACTCGCCTCATGATCGCCTCGCCCTTTGAACTACATTGTTATGGAACTGGCGGTCGCCCCCTCGGAGACCGCCGTTGAATAGCACCCGGTAGATTACGTTCCCGGCTGCAATGCGGCAGGCGCTTCCTGCTTGAACAGGCCGACCTTCAGGTCCTTGGCGCGATAGATAATCTCGCCATCTGCCGAAAGCGAGCCGTCAGCAATCCCCAACCACAATTTAGAACGCATCACCCGCTTGATATCGATGGTGTACACGACCTTTTTGACACCAGGCAGAACCTGGCCGGAAAATTTCAGCTCGCTAAGTCCGAGCGCGCGTCCAGGGCCGATACCGCCGGACCAGCCCAGAAAGAATCCGACCATTTGCCACATGGCATCGAGGCCGAGGCAGCCCGGCATCACTGGATCGCCCTTGAAGTGGCAGGCAAAGAACCAGAGGTCCCGATTGACGTCGAGTTCGGCACGAACGAGACCTTTTCCGAATTCGCCACCATCTGCGGTGATCTCGGTGATGCGATCAAACATCAGCATTGGCGGCAGTGGTAATTGCGCGTTGCCGGGCCCGAACAGCTCGCCGCGGCCGCAGGCCAGCAGGTCTTCATATGCGTAGCTGTTGCGTTGTTCCTGGATCATGCCGGCTTTCTGGGTCCATCGATGGTGGTGGCTACCCGGGGGTCGAGTCGCCGCATATAGAATTGTTCCAAATGACGCGGGAACTTGCCCCGGTTGGGCGCTCTCTATCATAGGCTAAGGGGGCGGCAAAGCGGCCGATCGCCTGCTTTTGGTGGGTTATTGACCATGTTGCGATGCACCACGGAAGCTTCCCTTCTGATGCATGGCTCCTAGTTGCGAAAACCTTGCATCTAAGGCCCCGGCTTTCTATAATAGAAGGCTAATTCAGTGTTCTTTTTGAGTATGAACGGCAGGATTACTGACGTGGATATGAGCGACAGCGTTTCAGTTTTGGATGACGCAGCTGCGGTTGCGGAAATCAATCATGGCCGCCAGCCGGCTCTGACGGGTTGCCCGTGGCATGACGTCAACGAGATGCTGCAGTCGGTCGGCCTGCGTCCCACCCGTCAGCGGATGGCGCTGGGCTGGCTGCTGTTTGGCAAGGGCGCGCGCCATCTCACCGCGGAAATGCTTTACGAGGAAGCGACCCACGCCAAGGTGCCGGTGTCGCTTGCCACCGTTTACAACACGCTCAATCAGCTCACGGATTCCGGCCTGCTCCGTCAGGTCAGCGTCGATGGTACGAAGACCTATTTCGATACCAACGTAACGTCGCATCACCACTACTATCTCGAGAATAATCACGAGCTGGTCGATATTCCGGATCAGAACCTCGTGCTGACCAAGATGCCGGAAGTCCCAGAGGGCTTCGAGATCAGCCGCATCGACATGGTCGTCCGTCTGCGCAAGAAGCGCTAACGGTTTCATCCAAGTTCCGAAGTTATTTGCGCCGCCGAACCGGTTTCGCTGGCGTTTGCTCGCCAATTGCAGCTGTTGCCACGATAGCACGGGCCAGTGCACGTCCTGTGCATTCGTAGCCGGCGGCGGAATTGTGTAGTCCGTCCCAGGCCGTCAGCGCGCTCATGGAGATCCCTGCGTCAACTGCACGACGCATCAGCTCGAAGCGCGAGAATAGCGGCACCCGTTCCTGCCGGGCGGCCTCAGCTATGCTCGCCTGCATCTTGGAATATTGCGATGCGAGAATGACCGGCGCGTATTGCTGATCCATCAGGATGACGTCGGCGCCATCCGCCTTCAGCAGGCGGATGCCCTCGACGATCCTGCTGGTCAGGCTGTCCGCGCTTTGCAGCCAAGTCACGTCATTGGTGCCGATCTGCCAGATCACCAGATCTGGCCGATGCGCCAGCACGTCGCGGTCGAAGCGGGCGATGTTGCCGGGGATCGTGTCGGCGTTCCGCCCGCTATTAATGATCTCCAGTCGCAGCTCCGGCTTGAGGCGCTTGAGCTCGCTCAGCAGCATGCCGGGATAGGTTTTTGCAGGATCTGATTGCCACAGGCCCAGCGTCGAGGACGAGCCCATGGCGACGATCTTGAGCGGGCCATTGGCTTTGAGTGCAGCTGCAGTGTGCGAAAGGGTCGCATCCGCTGACAGCCGTTGATCCACAGCGAGGCAGGTTTCAGTGGCGGATTGCGCGTATGCCGGGCCGGACCATGACAGCGCTGCCACGGCGATCACTGCGCCGACGTGGGCCAAGCTCCTGATGCGGGATGCGCTCAGTTCACCTTCTCGTCGGCGTAGACGCCCCATAGCCGCTGTTGTTCGATCCAGCCATCGAAGCCGTTGCCGATCACCCGGCACCAGCCATTGCTGCAGCGCTTTACCTGCGCCACCACGCCGGCCTGCAGCCGCGCTGCGACGGCGCTCGTGGCGTCCGGATTGTCATAGATCGAGGCGAGCTCGTCCTTGGATTTCATGGTCACGACCGCGGTGCGGCGGCCGGACAGCAGCGAATGATAGACCCAGCCTTCGGCCCCCTCGGAATCGCGGACGCGGCGCCAGTTCTCGTATTCGGCCGTGATTTCGACCGGCAGGCCGGAACGGGTATAGACCCAGGCGACATCATTGTCCTTGGTGGGGCCGGCGCGGACATTGACGTGGTCCGACTTCAGGCTGACATAGCGCGGCACTGGCAGGCCGCTGGCGCCCAGCGGCGTGTCCTTGGCGGCGAGAGCCGGATCGATTGCTGCCGCGATCAGGGTGACCATCGCCAACATCGCATACGCAAACCGCCGGAACGCCATCAAACCCACCTCAACCCAATCCAAAGAACGCAAGTGTCGCCGCGTCGCACGCATCTGTTGGGTTCTTGTTTTGGCTCGGTCTTCTGCTAGAGAGGACCCAAGGCCAAGGCACCAAAAAGGGTGTCGGGGAACCCGAGGAAACGGTGAATTCGCAGCTGCGGCAGTTTCGAACAACCGGGTTAATGCGGACTGAACGGATTAGCCAAAGCGCGAGTGAGCAGGACATGTCGGTCAAGAAAAAGCCTCTCGTCGTCGTCACGCGCAAGCTGCCGGACTCCATCGAGACCCGCATGCGCGAACTGTTCGACGCGCGCATCAATCTCGACGACATACCTCTGACGCCCGAGCAACTGGCCGAAGCGACCCGCACCGCCGACGTGCTGGTGCCGACCGTCACCGACGAAATCACCAAGGAACTGCTCGATCATCCCGACTGCAAGCTCAAGCTGATCGCCAATTTCGGCAACGGCGTCGACAATATCGATGTCACCGCCGCCCATGCCCACGGCATCACCGTCACCAACACGCCGAAGGTGCTCACCGAAGACACCGCCGACATGACCATGTCGATGATCCTCGCGGTGCCGCGTCGGCTGATCGAGGGCGCCTCGATCCTGACCGAGGGCAAGGACTGGCCCGGCTGGTCGCCGACCTGGATGCTGGGCAGGCGGCTCGGCGGCAAGCGGCTCGGCATCATCGGCATGGGCCGCATCGGCCAGGCCGTTGCGCGCCGCGCCCGCGCTTTCGGGCTGCAGATTCACTATCACAACCGCAAGCCTGTCGCTCCGAAGATCGCCGAAGAACTCGGTGCAACCTATTGGGACTCGCTCGACCAGATGCTGGCGCGCATGGACATCATCTCGGTGAACTGTCCGCATACGCCGGCAACGTTCCACCTGTTGTCAGCACGTCGTCTCAAGCTGATCCGCAAGGACGCCTATATCGTCAATACCGCGCGGGGCGAGGTGATCGACGAAGAGACGATGATCAAGCTGATCGAGTCGGGCGACATCGCCGGTGCCGCGCTCGATGTGTTCGAACATGAGCCCGCGGTGAGTCCGAAACTGGTGCGGCTCGCGCGCGCCGGCAAGGTGGTATTGTTGCCGCATATGGGCTCGGCGACGATCGAAGGCCGTGTCGAGATGGGCGAGAAGGTCATCATCAACATCCGCGCCTTTCTCGACAATCACAAGCCACCGGATCGCGTGCTGCCGGCGATGCTGTAAGGCTGCGCGCTTACTTTACGAGATCAGCTTGAAGATGAGATAGGCCGCTATGCGGCCCTCGCGCGTGGCTTTGCGGCCGTAGCGCGTCATCGTGTAGTTCGGCCATGGCAAACGCCAGTCGTCGGCGCGTTCCGCGGTCCAGGCGAAATCCGGCGATCGCGAGACATGCCACAACGTCCACGCGACGTAATCCGGGATGTCGTGCACGAAACGAAATTCGCCGGAAGGTTTCAGCACGCGCGCCATCGCAGCGAGTGTCGCATCCTGTACGAAGCGGCGTTTCCAGTGACGCTTCTTCGGCCACGGATCCGGATGAATCAGGTCGATGCGCGACAGCGATTGCGCTGGCGCCCATGTGAGCAGCTCGGCGGCATCGCCGGCGACGAGGCGGATGTTGCCTATATTCTGCGCCTCGATCTGCGTCAGAATCTTCGCCATGCCGTTGACGTAAGGCTCGCAGCCGATGAAGCCGATATGCGGATGCGCCAGCGCTTCCGCGACCAGATGTTCGCCGCCGCCGAAGCCGATCTCCAGACGCACGGTCTCGACGTCAGTGCCGAACAGCGTGCGGATATCGTCAGGCGCCGGATGGGCAATGTCGACGGTGAGTGCCGGCAACAGTGTCGCCATCAGGTCGGCCTGATGGTCGCGCAGCTTGTGGCCCTTGCGACGTCCGAAGAACGAGCCGGTGTAGTGGCCGCTCTCGGCATGCGTGGACGCCTCCGCATTAGCGGGGGCATCGTGATCGTTATGGTTGGAATTGGCTGTGGTCATCGCGCGCGAGTGATACAGCTGAAACGCTATCGGCGCCATCAGGCGCGATGACGAATTTCCGTTGGAACTACCGTGATTTTAACGCTGATCCGGGGCTTCGCGCGAGGCGATCTGTTCGACCAGGTCGACGATGCTGCGGCGGAGCTTGGCATCGGTGATACGCGTGAAGGCGCGGGTCAGAGCGAGGCCTTCGGACGTGGCGAGGAAGTCGGAGACATAGGCAGGTGAGGAAGCTTCAGCGAAGCCTTCGCCGTTGTGAATTGCACCGGGGCCGCCTTCGAACAGGAACGAGACGGGGACCTGCAGAATTTCCGAAATCTGCTGCAGCCGGCTGGCGCCGACGCGGTTGGTGCCCTTCTCGTATTTCTGAACTTGTTGAAACGTCAGACCGAGGGCTTCGCCCAGCTTTTCCTGACTCATGCCGAGCATAATGCGCCGCATGCGCACACGGCTGCCGACATACTTGTCAACAGGATTGGGCGCTTTCGTCGACATCTCAATTACTCCTGGATCACATCAAGGGGAGACGGATCATGCGTGGCAATCCGTCATTTAGGGCGGCTTCGGTTGTAACTAAAGGTATCCTAGTGGATTATAACAACCGCGCAAATTTTCCTAAGCGGAAAATTTAAGCCACCGTACCTTTATTTCTCAATAGGTGAGAAATAAAGCTTACAAAGCTAGCTTAAAAAGCAATCACCTCGGACAGGTTGTTCGGTAGGCGGCGAAAGCTGGCGCACAAACTATATCAAACGCTTCAGGTATCAAGCTAATGATGCGTCTTCGCACGCCGCCGGACAGCGAAAATAATCGCGAGCGCGACAAACATCGCGGCGGGAATATCGCCGATTCTCGAGTAGACCGTCGGCGGAATCGCCGCGGGCAATGCCGAATCCAGCACGCCTTCGACGCCGAGATCGAGCCGCGCGATTATGCGGCCGACAGGGTCGACTACGACCGAAATGCCGGTGTTCGCAGCACGAACCAGCGGCAGGCCTTCCTCGATGGCACGGACGCGGCTTTGCTGCAGGTGCTGATAGGGGCCGGTGGAAATGCCGAACCAGCCATCATTGGTGAGATTGACGATCCAGCCCGGCCGATCGTTACGTGTGGCGATATCGTCCGGGAAAACCGCCTCGTAGCAGATCAGCGGCAGCATGGGCGGCGCGCCGGGAATGTCCATCGGCTTGCGACGGGTGCCGGGAATGAAGCCGCCGTGGACTTTGGTCAGTTGCTGGAAACCGATCTTCTCCATGAAGCTCTGGAATGGCAGGTACTCGCCGAACGGTACCAGATGCAGCTTGTCGTAGGTCGACAGGATGCTGCCGTCATGGTCGATCACATAGATAGAGTTATACGCCTGCGTGATGCGCACACCGAGCGGCGCGTCGGGCGGTCGCACCGCGCCCGTGACCAGCACGGTGCCCTTCGGCAGCAGATTGGCGATCTGCGCCATCGCATCGGGTTCGCGCGACAGGAAGAACGGGAAAGCGGATTCCGGCCAGATCAGGATATTGGCTGCGCCCACGCCTGAATTCTGCGGACCCGTCGCGCGGTCCGACAGCGCAAGGTATCTGCTCATGACATCCGCCTTGGCGGAATAGTTGAAACGTGTGTCCTGCGACAGGTTCGGCTGCATGATGCGCAGCTTCACATTGGCGACGAGCTGCGTCGGTGTACGCGACAGCCGGGCCATGCCATAGGCGCCCATCACGACGAGCAGCACCAGCGCAAGCGTCGGGGCAAGCCATGGCCGCTGCGTACGCGAGCGTCCGTCGATCAGCACCGCTGGCGATGCGAAGATCGCCACAGCGACAAATGTCAGTCCCCACAGACCGACCAGCGACGCGCTCTGCGCCAGCGCGAGCGGTTCGGTGAGGGCATAACCGAAAGCGTTCCAGGGAAAGCCCGTAAGCACATGGCCGCGCAGCCATTCGCCGATCGTCAGGCTGGCGGCGAGTGCGAAAATGCGCGCGACATCCTTGGTCCAGAGCAAGCGGGCCAGTGCGAAACCGATCGCGGTGAACAGGGCGAGATAAGCGGGTAGGCCGCAGATCGCGGCGGGCAGGAGCCATGCAAAGGTCTGCGCGTCGACGAGGAACGCGTAGCCGATCCAGTACAGGCCCGGCACGAAATAGCCGAAGCCGAACCACCAGCCAGCCATGGCGGCCGCAGGAATGCCGCGCATCTTGCCGGCCGCAGCGCCATCGATCAGCCAGACCACGACGGGGAAGGTGATGAACAGCACCGGCCAAGCATTGAATGGCGCCATCGCCAGCGACGACACTGCGCCGGCCAGTAGCGCAATGCCTGCGCGCTTCCAACCCCATGCGAGAATAATGCTGAGCGCGACCGAGCGCAGGCTGCGTGATGTCACGGCGTTCCCGCGCTGTCGCCTGATGGAGGCGTATTCAGATTGTCACTGGACGGTGCTGCGCCGGTATCAGACGCTGCATCGCGGCGGCGAGGCTCGCGCGTACGCGGCGCAGGTCGTTCCTTGCGCGGACCCACACGCAGACGCTTGACGCGGCGCGGATCGGCATCGAGCACTTCGATTTCGAAATTGCCGGGACCGGAAATCACTTCGCCGCGCACGGGCAGCCGCCCCACATGGGTGACGAGATATCCGCCGAGAGTCTCGACTTCCTCGCCGTCTTCGCCCGTCTCGAACTCCTCGCCGATCATGGCGCGCACATCATCGAGGCTGGCGCGGGCATCGGCGATGAAGCTATCGCCCTGTCTGACGATGGATGGCGGCTCGTCGCTGTCGTGTTCGTCGTCGATCTCGCCGACGATCTGCTCGACGATATCCTCGATCGAAACAAGGCCGTCGGTGCCGCCATATTCGTCGACAACGAGTGCAAGATGAATACGCGCCGCCTGCATCTGAGCGAGCAGGTCGATCGCACGCATCGATGGTGGCACGTAAAGCAGCTTGCGGATGATGCCGGTCTCAACCACGGTTTGTGCCAGATCGACGGAGCGCAGATCGAGGCCTGCGGGTAGCACCTTCTTGCGCTTTGCCTTGGATGGCACCTCGATGCGCGCGCGCGCCGTCATGTAGGCCAGCAGGTCGCGGATATGGACGATGCCGACGGGATCGTCGAGGGTTTCGTTGAAGACGACGAGGCGCGAATGGGCCGCGCTCTCGAACAGGCCCATGAGTTCGCCGAGCGAGATGTCCTGCTTCACCGCAACGATATCGGCGCGATGTATCATGACATCGGCAATGCGGCGCTCGTTGAGGCCGAGAATGTTGCGCAACATCGTGCGCTCGATGGTGGAGAAGCCGGTCTCGTCCGGCGCGGAGGCGTCGAGTACGACTTGCAGGTCGGCACGCACAGAGCCTGGCTTCCAGCCGAACAGCGAGCGGATCGCGCGGGTTAGCCAGGTCTCCGACGTCGGGCGCATGACCTCGCCGTCGTGAACCACCGCAGGCAGATTGCTTGAGGTCTTCGAATGATCGCTTCTAGTGTCGCCGTCCGGCATCTCAGGTCACCCGATCCTGATTTGCATAGGGGTCCGGGATCCCGAGTGTCGCCAGGATCTCGCGTTCCAGCGTTTCCATCTCTTCGGCTTCATCGTCCTTCTCATGGTCGTAGCCGACGAGATGCAGAAAGCCGTGAATGGCAAGATGGCTGAGATGGTTGGCGAAGGCCTTATCTTCCTCGTCAGCCTCGCGGCGCGTCGTCTCGTAGGCGATGGCGATGTCGCCCAGCATGCGCGGCATGTCGTCGGGCTCGTCCGCGCCTTCGGGTGGCTGCAGCGCCGGGAATGACAGGACGTTGGTCGGCTTGTCGATGCCACGCCAGTTCTGGTTCAGTGTGCGGATACCGGCGTCGTCAGTGAGCATGATGGCGAGTTCGGCGTCGGCCGTATCGGTATCGATCATGGCGGCGGCAGCTTCGATGGCGCGGTGGATCACAGCGTCGGCATCGGCCTCCACAGACCAGCAATCGGCGACAACGAGAACCTCTGTCGCGGGAGATGAATAGGTCGGCATCGGTATCGAACTTCTTTCACGAACGGACCCGATTACGGGTCCGTCGTTAGCGTATGAGTGTGTCATCAGATCTTTGTAGCAGCCGCCTTCTGCGGCGTTCCTTCGTAGGCGGCGACGATGCGGGCCACGAGTTCGTGGCGGACGACGTCTTCGCCCGTGAATTTCACCTGCGAGATACCCTGCACGCCGTCGAGCAGACGTGCGGCTTCGGCAAGACCCGAGGTCTGGCCATTGGGCAAGTCGACCTGCGAGGGATCGCCGGTGATGATCATGCGGCTATTCTCGCCGAGACGCGTCAGAAACATCTTCATCTGCATCGAGGTGGTGTTCTGCGCTTCGTCGAGGATGATCGCGGCATTGGTCAGCGTGCGGCCGCGCATGAAGGCGAGTGGTGCGATTTCGATTTCGCCGGTCTGTAGTGCGCGCTCAACGATGCGACCGTCCATCAGGTCATACAGTGCGTCGTAAATGGGCCGCAGATACGGATCGACCTTCTCGCGCATGTCGCCGGGCAGGAAGCCGAGCCGTTCGCCGGCTTCCACCGCCGGACGCGACAGGATGATGCGGTCGACTTCCTTGCGCTCGAATAACATTGCCGCCTGGGCGACGGCGAGCCAGGTCTTGCCGGTACCGGCGGGGCCGATGCCGAAAACCAGCTCATTGCTTTTCAGCGCGCGGATATAGGCGTCCTGCATCGCAGTGCGTGCACGCACCGGGCGCTTGCGCAGATTGATGGTGTCGAAATTCGAAGCGGCTGTTTTTGATCCCTTGGGATCGAACGGAAACAGCGTGCCCTGCGCCAGCGTGGCGCGGATCGTGCCCTCGACATCGCCGGGCGCAAGATCCTGACCTTGCACCGCCTGCGCATAGAGCGTTTCGAGCACACGCCGGGCGGCGTCGCAGGCGTCACGGGTGCCGGTGAGGGTAATGTGGTTGCCGCGGGAATCGACGACGACATTCAGCCGGCGTTCGATGATCGCGAGGTTCTGGCCGTAGGGCCCGACCAGCGAGGAGGCTGCCCGGTTGTCATCGAAGTCGATGACGACCTGCGTCTCGGCCTGCGGTGGAGTATCGATTTTACGAATTGCGAGCGTAGACGAATCCGATGCGCTTTTGGCCAAGAATTCAGGCTCCCGTGACGGTGTGAGAACTGACTGACTGCGACACTACTGGCTGCAACACTGGTGGTACTGGAGAATTAGCAACTGGAGCTGATGCGAGCGAATCTCTCGCAAGCGAGCCGAGCAGGCTGTAGCGCTCGAGGCTCTCGATGGTGACTGGAAGCACCTGGCCGATGATGTCGTCGGAGGCCATCACATGGGCTGGTTGAAGGTAAGCGGTGCGGCCGACGATCTGGCCGGGATTGCGCGCGGGGCGTTCGAACAGCACATCCACAGTGCGTCCAATCGTGGCCGCGTTGAAGGCCGATTGCTGGCTGTCGATCAGGTTCTGAAGCCTCACCAATCGCTCGTCCATGTCAGCCTGTGACACCGTCTCCTGCAAATCCGCGGCCGGCGTTCCCGGACGCGGCGAATACTTGAACGAATATGCGCCAGCGTATCCGATTTGTGTGACGAGTGCGAGCGTGGCCGCAAAATCTTCCTCGGTCTCGCCGGGGAAGCCCACGATAAAATCGGAAGTAAAAGCAATGTCTTGCCGCGCGTCGCGAAAACGGTCGATGACGCGGCGATAATCTTCCGTTGTATGTTTGCGGTTCATGGCCGCCAGAATGCGGTCCGAGCCCGACTGCACCGGCAGATGCACGAAGGGCATCAGCGCCGGCAAATCGCGATGCGCCGCGATCAGCGTGTCCTCGACGTCGCGGGGATGACTGGTCGAATAACGCAGCCGGGCGATGCCGGGAATCTCGGCGAGGCGATAGAGGAGTGTGCCCAGCGCCCATGGGCGGCCGTCGGGGCCGTCGCCGTGATAGCCGTTGACGTTCTGGCCGATCAGCGTGATTTCGCGCACGCCGTTGTCGGCGAGCCGCTGCACGTCGTCGATGATCTTCGCCACCGGGCGCGAGACTTCGGAGCCGCGGGTATAGGGCACCACGCAGAAGGTGCAGAACTTGTCGCAGCCTTCCTGCACGGTGACGAAGGAGGAAATGCCGCGGGCGCGAATCGCTGCCGGTTTCGGCGGCGGCAGGAAGCTGAACTTGTCTTCGACAGGAAATTCAGTGTCCAGCGCGCGGCCGCCGGCCTTGGCCTGCTTCAGCAGTGCCGGCAGGTTGTGATAGCTCTGCGGCCCGACCACAACATCCACCACCGGCGCGCGGCGAATGATCTCATTGCCCTCGGCCTGCGCGACGCAGCCGGCGACGACCACGTTCATCGTGCGTCCGGCCTGCGCTGCTTCAGCCTTGGCGACGCGCAGCTTGCCGAGCTCCGAATAGACCTTCTCGGACGCCTTCTCGCGGATGTGACAGGTGTTGAGAATCACCAGATCTGCGTCGTCGGCATTGGCCGTCTCGACGAAGCCTTCTGGCGCCAGCGTGTCCACCATGCGCTGGGCATCGTAGACGTTCATCTGGCAGCCGTAGGATTTGATATGCAGCTTACGCGGCGCGGTCATGGAACCTGTAATGGGCTGGAAACGCGCTTGCTGCGCAGCGCTCAATTATAGGCTAACGCCCGGAAAATCCAGCATTTCTACAAAATATAAGTGCTTGCAATGGCTTAGGCGAGGCTCGCGGGCTCGCCAGCCAGTGTGCCCCTCGCCACCAACCCTGGAAGCTGCCGCATGTCGTCGAAGACGAGATGAGCGCCAGCGGCCATCAGGGCTGCTGCCGTGGCCGGGTTGCAATGGCCGCCACCATGATAGCCGAACACGGTCATCCCGGCGGCTACGCCCGCCGTAACCCCGGGAATGCTGTCCTCGATCACCACGCAGCGCTCCGGCTCGGCGTTCATCTGCGCGGCGGCAAACAGAAACAGATCAGGCTGCGGCTTGCCGCGCTCGACCTGCAGAGCTGAAAACAGGTGCGGATCGAAACGGTCGAGCAAGCCGGTGGTCGTGAGGCTGCTGCGGATGCGCGTCGGTGTGCCCGATGACGCCACGCAAATCGCGTGTGACAGTATCGCGAGCGCCTCGGCGATATGCGGGATCGGCTGCAGTTTCGCGCCGAACACCTCGTCGATCGTGGCTTTCAGCGTTGCGGTGTAATCATCAGGCAGCACGCGGCCGAGTTCGGTCTCGACTTCCCGGCGCGCCTCGCGTGCGGAGCGGCCCAGGAAGCGCTGATGCACCTGATCGGCGGTGATGGGATAACCGAACTGTGTCAGGACATCCGCATGGACGACGCAGGCGAGGGACTCACTGTCGACGAGCACGCCGTCACAATCGAAGATGACGAGATCGAAGCGCGAAGAAACTAAACTCACTTGGTTGATGTGCTCACTTGGTGGTTTTGTCCTCATCGAGCGGTACGCAGTACAGCTCCAGCCGGTGATCGACCAGCTTGTAACCGAGCTTCGCGGCGACCTCAGCCTGCAATTTCTCGATCTGTTCAGACGTGAATTCGATGACTGTCCCGTCACGCAAGTTGATCAGATGATCGTGATGGCTGTCACGCATTGTCTCATAGCGTGCGCGGCCTTCGCGAAAATCATGACGCTCGATGATGCCGGCGTCTTCGAACAACTTCACGGTGCGATACACCGTCGAGATCGAGATCTTGTCATCCACCGCAACACAGCGACGATACAATTCCTCGACATCGGGATGATCGTCGGCTTCGGCCAGAACGCGTGCAATCACGCGGCGCTGTTCCGTCATGCGCATGCCGGTCGCGGCGCAGCGCGCCTCGATACCAGCAGACTTCATCGCAGATGATTTCAGTGCAGTCATGATCCGGGTCCCATCGTGGCTTCTTTTGCCACTCCGCAGGCGTCAGGACAAGTCGCGCCGCATCACCAGCGCATTCAATTCCACTCCGTCCGCTTCCTTATAGTAGCGTTCCCGGCGTCCCGCGACAGTGAAGCCGGTTCTGTCATAGAGCCGCCGCGCCGGTTGATTGTTTTCCTCAACTTCGAGGAACACCGTGCGTACGCCGCGACCGGCCAGATGGCCGAGATGGGTGAGGAACAGGTCGCGCGACAGGCCGCGGCCGCGATAGGCCGGCGATACGGCGATGGACAGAATCTCGGCTTCGTCGGCTGCGATTCGCGAGACGGCGAAGCCGATGAGGTGGCCGCGCAACTTCAGCCGATGCACGAGCGTGTTTTGTTCGCGCAGCATCTGCTCGAACTCCCCCGCACCCCAGCCGCGATGGAACGATGCCGCATGTAATTGTGCGAGCTGGCGCACATCGCGCAACGTGGCGGGCTCGACCACGGCATTGCCGCGGCCGAACAGGTGCGACCACCAGGCCGGCATCACGATGCGGCTTGCGCGGCCTGCTGCATCAGGCTGCTTTGCGGCTTGGCATCGGGTGCACGCAGATAATAGGGGCGCGGCAATGCGGTCTCCGGATTCACCGCGGCGCCGAGCCACGCCACCCATGAGATCTCGGGGGCGGGTTGCGCATCGACCCGCAACGGTGCTGGCGCATCGGAGGGCCAGCGTGCAGCGATAATTTCCGCGGCATTGCCGACCAGATGCGGTGCGCCGAACTGCGCGGCCTCAAGAGCCTGGTCGATCGGGACGACGCCCGGCCGCACCAGCGAAGTGCCGTTGCCGCTGACGACCTGGAAATAGACATGATCATGCCGTGCATCGATGGCGGCGATAACAGGCGCATCCAGGTTTTCGCTGACGACGGGCGCCGCATAGGCCGTCAGCGTGGTGATGCCGACGACCGGCTTGTTGGCGGCCAGGCCGATGCCGCGCGCCGCCGACAGACCGACGCGCAGCCCGGTGAAGCTGCCGGGGCCGGTGGTGACGGCAATACGATCGAGATCGGCGAAGGCGATGCTGGAGGCTGCCATGACGCGCGCGAGCAACGGCATCAGCGCCTCGGCGTGGCCGCGCTTCATCGGCATGGACTCATGCGCAATGAGCTTGCTGGTGCGGGTATCGAGGATGCCTGCCGCACAGGCGTCGAGAGCGGTATCGATGGCAAGGATCAGCATAAATGGACGCTACCACGGCTTGCGAGGGTTTGCGCCTGCCACTCGCAGAATATTCGGGTGCAGGCAATGGGGCCGACCATTCCTAATTTAGTTGGTTCTCCGGAGGTCGGTGCGCAAAATCTCCGGGGCGATGATGAAGTCGAAGGGCGTCACAATGTCGGCGGCCGGCAAGGTCGAGCGTGCGGTGGTGGAAGCTCAAGCATCGGCCACGTCCTGGCAGCTTTAAAAACGGTCATGGCCGGGACAAGCCCGGCCATGACGTATTCTGATTCTGAATTTGCAATCGGTCTGGAAGAAGCGAGCTTACATCGGGCGGACTTCGATCACGTCCGGTACGAAATGTTTCAGCAGATTCTGAATGCCGTGTTGCAGCGTTGCCGTCGATGAGGGGCAGCCGGCGCACGAACCCTTCATGTTCAGATAGACGATGCCGTCCTTGAAACCGCGGAAAGTAATGTCGCCGCCGTCATTGGCAACGGCCGGGCGCACGCGGGTCTCGATCAGGTCCTTGATCGTATCGACTGTCTCGGCGTCGGCCTCATTGAAGAACTCGGCTTCGTCGTCGGAGATCACGTCGCCCTTCACGCTGCCGTCGGCCATCAGCGGCGCGCCGGACATGTAGTGCTCCATGATGGCGCCGAGGATCGCCGGCTTGAGATGCTGCCAGTCGCTGTCGTCCTTGGTCACGGTGACGAAGTCGGAGCCATAGAACACTGACGTGACGCCTTTCACGGCGAACAGCTTTTCGGCCAGCGGCGAACGCGTGGCGGCTTCCGGCGAGGTGAATTCCATAGTGCCGCTGTCGAGCACGTCGCGGCCGGGAATGAACTTCAGCGTGGCGGGATTGGGGGTAGCTTCAGTCTGGATAAACATTGGTCTCTCCTGCGTCGCCGGTTCAAGGCCGGCGCGTGAGTATCCCCTAACAGATGGCGACGAAAAACGCACGATCAAGGCATAAAATCGCCGAATTCGGCCTGTTACGCAGCCCCTTAGCGGTTCGGAAGGTTGCTTACGACAGCGCGTCGATGTCGAGGTCGCTCAGGGCGCCCGACACGATGACGACCGGCACCGGGAACGAGCCGACCAGCTTGGCCATCATGGTGACGATCGGGCCGGGGCCCTCCGCGCCGGCCGACGCAGCCAGTACCAGCATGGAAATATCGACGTCCTTGTCGATCACGTCGAGGATCTGCTCGGTGGGATCGCCTTCGCGGATCACGCGTTCGGGGGTGATCGCGGCGATACCGTTGGCGCGGCCGGAGGCGCGATCCAGCGCCGCATTGGCGCCTTCTTCCGCTTCGGCGCGCATGATGTCGGCGACACCCAGCCATTGCTGGTTGCGATCCTCCGTCTCGATGATGCGCAGCATTACCACGCCGCCACCGACGCGGATGGCCCAGCGGCTGGCATAATACACCGCGCGGTCCCATTCCTCGCTGTCATCGACGACCACGAGGCATTTCGGCTTGTGGCCGCTTTCATAACTACGTCTCTGGGTGCTCATGCATGTCCCGATGCTGCGGCGCGTATGCTGCGCCAGAATGTGAGCGGCTTGGCAATCGCGTCATGCTGCCACGGCGCAGCCGCGTTCGACAAGCGCGACGCAAGAAGCACTTGCGTCGCGTCGATTGTGGCGGAGACAAGGAATGCGATCGTGAAATTACCGCTTGTGGACGAAGCCGATGATGTCCTTCACGGACTTGATGGTTTCGGCGGCAATGATGCCGGCGCGCTCGCCGCCATCGGCCAGAACCTGATCGACGTAGGTCAGATCGGATGTCGTCAGTCGCTTCATCTCACCGGCGATAGGTGACAGTTTTTCGACAGCGAGATCGACGAGGCTCGATTTGAAGCCCGAAAACTGCGCGCCGCCGAATTCTGTGAGAATGTCAGCCTTCGACCTGTTGGACAGCGCCGCATAGATACCGACGAGATTGTCAGCTTCGGGACGCGGCTCCAGGCCCTTCTCTTCCGACGGCAACGGTTCCGGATCGGTTTTCGCCTTGCGAATCTTCTGAGCGATGGTGTCCGCATCGTCGGTGAGGTTGATGCGCGAATTGTCCGACGCATCCGACTTCGACATCTTCTTGGTGCCGTCGCGCAGACTCATCACCCGCGTCGCCGGACCGGTGATGACCGGCTCAGGCATCGGGAAGTAGGGGCCTTCATGGCCTTGCGCGGCGATGGACTCGGAGAAGTCGTTGTTGAACTTCTGCGAGATATCACGACACAGTTCGAGATGCTGCTTCTGGTCTTCACCGACCGGAACGTGCGTAGCGCGATACAGCAGAATGTCCGCAGCCATCAGCACCGGATAATCGTAAAGACCCACGGACGCGTTCTCGCGATCCTTGCCGGCCTTCTCCTTGAACTGGGTCATGCGGTTCAACCAGCCGAGGCGGGCGACGCAGTTGAAGATCCAGGCCAGTTCGGCGTGGCCGGAGACCTGGCTCTGGTTAAAGATGATCTGCTTCTTCGGGTCGATGCCCGATGCGATGAAGGCCGCGGTCACTTCACGGGTGTTGCGGCGCAATTCATCGGGGCCGCCCCAGACGGAGATCGGCACGGTGACGGCATGCATATCAACCACGCAGTAGATGCAGTTATGCGTCTCCTGCAGTTTGACGAAATTCACGATTGCGCCGAGATAGTTGCCGAGGTGCAGATTGCCCGTCGGCTGGACGCCCGAAAAGACCCGTTGGGTAAAAGCCATAACCAAGTTCCTGTGCGCCCGTGGTGGAATGCGGGCAAGGGGCGTGACTTGCCATAGGCGCCGGGCGGCGTCCATTGCCAATCTGCCCTAGCCGGTCGCGGGTGATCGCTTGAGGGCGCCGCGGATCTCGGCCCAGCGCACTGCGCCGGAGACGGTGAGCAGTGCTGCGTAGATAGCCAGCCCGCAAAGCACCAGGAGGCCCAGCAGACCAGCCCGGGCGAGGCTGTGGACCTGCGTGGTCCAGGGCAAGGCGACATGCGCGGCCAGCCACAGCAGTCCGCCCATGGCCAGCGAGGAAAGAATGATAATCGGGAGCCGGCGCCATGCATCATTGTCGAGTGAGAAGCCGAAGGCGGCTGCGCTTCGGGCGATCAAGAAGAGTGCGCTGCTCCAAGCGGCCAGAGCGATCGCGGCGGCGATGCCGCTTGCGCCGAATGGAGCATTCAAAACCAAGGCGGCTATGATTGCGACGACCATGCCGATGAGCGTTGCCAGCAGCGGCGTCATCGTATCTTCGCGCGCGAAGAATGCCGGCGACAAGGCTTTCACTAGCACCTGCGCGGGTAAGCCCAGCGCCAGCCATAGCAGCGCATTTGCAGTCGCGCTCGCATCAGCGGCACTGAATGCGCCATGTTCGAACAAGAGCGGCACGATAAGCTGGCTCAGCACCATGAGTCCGAGCGTGGCTGGCAGTGCGAGACCCACAGCGAGTTCAAGTCCGCGCGATTCCGCCTGCGCGATCGCTGCGTGATCATCGTCGCGCACCGCACGCGTCAATGCTGGCACCAGCACCGTGCCCATGGCTGTGCCGACAATGCCGAGCGGTAGTTCGATCAAGCGATTGGCGAAATAAAGCCACGATACTGCAGCCGGAGTTGATGACGCGATGATCGCGCCGATGACGATGAGAAGCTGCGGCCCGGAATTGGCGAACATGCCAGGCAGCGCCTTGCGGAGGAAGCCGCGCATCTCGCTGTCGAACGACAGTCGCAAGGGCGCCGCAAGATTGCCGCTAGATTGTCGCAAGGTCAGCATCAGCAACTGCAGCAGCCCGGCAATGCCGACGGTGGCCGCCATGGCCATAGCGGCAGTGCTTGGTTCCCGCCGCCACACCAGCAGTAGTGCCATCACGACAATCAGCGCGACGTTAAACAGGACAGGCGAAAATGCGGTCAACGCGAAGCGCTGCTGCGCATTCAGAAGCCCCATCATGACAGTGACGGGGCCGGCGAAGGCCAGATACGGCAGCATCAATCGCGCATTGTCGACGGCGAACTGCAGCGTCGGCTGACCGACGAAACCGGGAGCCAGCAATGCGATGACCACGGGCATCGCAAAACCGATCAGGATCGTCGCGACGATCAGCGTCACGCTGATGGTGCCGAGCACGCGCCCGGCAAAGGCCGCGGCTGCGACGGCGCCTTGCGTCGTCCGGATACGCAGCCATGCCGGGATCAGCGCCGCATTCAGTGCGCCTTCGGTGAGCAGGCGGCGGATCACATTGACGAGCTGAAACGCGACCAGAAACGCATCCGCAATCGGGCCTGCGCCGAGCAGCGCGGCGACCATCGCGTCGCGGGCAAAGCCCAGCAGGCGCGACGCCAGCGTGCCCGTGGAAACGGTCAGGATGGAACGGATCATAGAACCATCGTCAGGGGCTGTCCTTGCTGGCGCGGGGCAGAACGTGATAGTCGCTGCAGCCATCACACCGGCCTTCACCGACGGCTTAACTTGGGCGACCGCGGGACGAGTTGAAACGGATTTTCAGCGTCATCGCAATTGCCGCAACGGGATATTCTTAATGACCTCAGCGAAATATGACGTGCTCGGAATCGGCAATGCGATTTTCGATGTGCTGGTGCAGGCCGACGATAAGTTTCTCGCCGCGCATGAGATGACCAAGGGCGGCATGGCGCTGATCGACGAAGCCCGCGCCACTGCCATCTACAAGGCGATGGGCCCTGCCACCGAAATGTCCGGCGGTTCGGCCGCCAATACCATCGTCGGCCTCGCCAGTCTCGGCGCCCGCGCGGCCTATGTCGGCAAGGTCAAGGATGACCAGATCGGCACGCTCTACACCCACGACATCCGTGCTGCCGGCGTTGCGTTCGACACCAAACCCGCCACCGGCGGTCCGGCCACCGGCTGTTCCTACATCCTGGTGACGCCGGATGGCGAGCGCACCATGAACACCTATCTCGGTGCTGCGCAGGACCTGACGCCCGACGATATTGACGCCGCTGCAGTCGCAGCCTCGTCGATCGTCTATCTCGAAGGTTATCTGTGGGATCCCGCCAGCGCCAAGGAAGCCTTCGTGAAGGCCTCGAAGATCGCCCATGACGCCAAGCGTCAGGTCGCATTGACACTGTCGGACGCTTTCTGCGTCGGTCGCTATCGTTCCGAGTTTCTCGACCTGATGCGATCGGGCACTGTCGATCTGATCTTCGCGAATGAGGCCGAATTGACCTCGCTCTACGAGACCGCGGATTTCGATGCGGCGCTCAAGCAGCTCGGCAATGACACCAAACTCGGTGTCGTCACCCGCAGCGAGAAGGGCTGTGTTGTGACATCCGGCGACAGCGTCGTCGCGGTGCCCGCGCACAAGATCGAGAAGCTCGTCGATACCACGGGCGCAGGCGATCTGTTCGCGGCGGGCTTCCTGTTCGGCCTTGTGCGCAATGCCGGCTATGAAAATGCCGGCAAGCTCGGCGCGATGGCCGCTGCCGAAGTTATCCAGCATATCGGCGCGCGTCCGCAGGTGTCGCTGAAGGAGCTGGCTGTCAAGAACGGGTTGCCGGTTTAAGTATCCGCGTCGCCGCTTGATCCCTCCTCGCGCTTGCGTGAGGAGGGATCAAGATGCGTCTCACGCCGCCTTCTTTGCGTCCAGCCCCGCATAGACCGCGCGTTCGAAATCCGAAAACACCTTCAAACAAGTTGGGTCGGCGAATGGCAGCACCTGCATCATGATGACGCCGGTGATATCGCGCACGGGATCGATCCAGTAATAGGTGTTGGCGAGGCCAGCCCAAGCGAGGCTACCGGCGCTGCGGCCTTCGGCTGTCTGCGCGGTGTTGATCATGAAGCTGAGGCCGTATTTCTTGTCGATGCCCGGAAGGAAGTCGACATTTTTACTAGCGGTCGGTACGGCTGACGTCATTGTCGTCATGCAGAGCTCACCGACGTGATTCTGACTCATCAGCGCGATGGTTTCGGGCTTGAGCACGCGATTGCCGTTGCCGCTCCCGCTGTTCAGGATCATTTGCGTAAACTTGATATAGTCGGGTGCGGTGCCGTAGAGCCCGCCGCCACCGGCGAAGAATTCCGGATCCTGTTTGATCTCGAACGGGATCGGGGTCAGCGCACCGTCGGCGCCGCGGCTGTGCATGGCAACGAGGCGCTGGCGCTGGTCGCCGCCAATCACGAAGGCGGTGTCGGTCATCCCAAGGGGTGCCAGCAAATGGTTCAGGAAATAGGCGTCGAGGCGTTCGCCGCTGACGGCCTCGATGACTTTGCCGACGAAGTCGAGATTGGTGCCGTATTCCCAGCGCGTGCCGGGATCGCGCATGATCGGCACCTTCATGGCGGCGTTCAGTCCGGAGCGAAACGGCGGAATGCCGGTTGTCTCGAGATAGCGCACCATGTCGCCGTTCCACATGTCGTAGCAGAAACCGGCGGTGTGAGTCAGCAGATGCCGCAAGGTGATCGGCTGACGTGGCGGACGCAGCTTTGGGGTCCCGTCGACGTCGAAGCCATCCAGCACCTGCGTTTCCGCGAGATCCGGGAGGACCATCGTAAGCGGTGCATCCAGCGTCAATTTGTCCCGCTCCACCAGCTGCATCGCTGCGGCAGCGGTGATCGCCTTGGTCATGGAAGCGATCCAGAACACGCTGTCCGGGGTCATGGTGGTATCCTTGGATACGTCACACTTGCCGAACGCCCCTTGGTAAACGACCTCGCTCCGCGTCGCAGCCATCGCAACCGCACCGGGAATCGCGCCGCCTTCGCTGGCCTTCTTTAGAATCTGGTCGATCTCGACTTGGGCAGACATCCGTTTCCCTCCAATTTCCTCTTATTATCTTACCGGGTTTCAACTTGAGCGCGAGACAGCCGATCTCGCGGATGTGATTACACTTGCGCTGGTTTTAATGTCTCAGCGGAACTATTTCCGGTTTGGCCGGAAACTTCATAACGGCCCGGAACGAAGTTGGCGCAGCTGTGTTCAAAAAATGACGTGAACGTCAAAGCGCTTTCCGACACTAACCCGTAAGACCATGCGTAACAGGTGCAGCGTGTCAGCTGCGGAGACGGACGATGATCGCGAACTGGACCGACTGGAAACATTATCCCCGCGCTTCCCGTGGCGAGAGTATCGAGGCGCCGATCGGTCCGGGAATTTTCGAGGTCAGGATTGCCCAGACCGGCGCCCTGTTCGCTTTCGACGCCGCTGAAAATCTGGCGCAGGCGTTGGCCAAGATCTCGGCTCCGCCGAAATCCTTCATCTCCTGGTTCGGTCGCAGTGACGCGGCGATGCTGCCGGAGCTGGAATACCGCACCTTCTCGACGACGACCCGCGCCAATGCCCGGATCGCTTTCGAGCGGATGATTGACCGGCGCGAGACCTATATGCGCGGCGCGGCCTGATCGCATCTGTCGCAGTCTGCGTTTGTTGAATTCGAGCGCTAAACGGCCCTGTCAGCGATAGCTGCCATTCGCTGCCAGGGGGCGCTTTCGGGTCTATACTCCTCTACAAGTCCGCGGCTATACGTTCGCGACACTTTCCGCAGGAGAACCGCCCATGTCACCGACCGCAACCGCACGCGATTCATCTAAGACTTCCGCTCCATCGTTGCGCGACCGCCTCAAGGACCCCTCGCTGCTGCGCGACAAGTGCTACATCGATGGCGCCTGGGTCGGCACCGGCGCGACCTCGGTGACCAATCCGGTCAATGAAATTGAAATCGCCAAGGTGCCAAATATGGGCGCCAAGGAAACGACACAGGCCGTCGAGGCCGCCGAAAAGGCGTTTCCGATCTGGGCCAAGTTCACCGCCAAGCAGCGCTCCAACATCCTGCGCAAGTGGTTTGAGCTGATCATTGCCAACCGCGAAGACCTTGCGCTGATCCTGACCACCGAACAGGGCAAGCCGCTGGCGGAAGCGCTGGGCGAGGTCGATATCGGCGCTGCCTATATCGAGTTCTTCGCCGAGGAAGCGCGTCGTGTGTACGGCGAGACGATCCCGACTCAGCGTGCCGATGCGCGCCTGTTGGCGATCAAGCAGCCGATCGGCGTTTGCGGCGCCATCACGCCGTGGAATTTCCCGAACTCCATGATCACCCGCAAAGTGTCGCCCGCGCTGGCCGCCGGTTGCACCGTGGTGATCAAGCCCGCCAACGAGACGCCGCTGTCGGCGCTGGCGCTGGCTGAGCTGGCCGAGCGCGCGGGCGTGCCGAAGGGAGTGCTGAACATCATCACCGGCGACGCATCGGCCATCGGCCTCGTATTGTGCGAGCATCCGGCCGTACGCTTCGTCGGCTTCACCGGCTCCACCAATGTCGGCAAGATCCTCTACAAGCAGGCTTCGGTCGGCGTGAAGAAGCTCGGCCTCGAACTCGGCGGCAACGCGCCCTTCGTGGTGTTCGACGATGCCGACATCGATGCCGCCGTCGAGGGTGCGATCGTGTCGAAGTATCGCAACATGGGCCAGACCTGCGTCTGCGCCAATCGCCTCTATGCCCAGGACGCCATCTACGATCAGTTCGTCGAGAAGCTGGCGAAGAAGGTCGCGGCCATGAAGGTTGGCGATGGTACCGAGCAGGGCATCACCCAGGGCCCGCTGATCAACGAAAAGGCGATCGAGAAGGTCGAGCGCCACATCGCGGATGCGGTGAAGGGCGGCGCGAAGATTGTCACCGGCGGCAAGCGCCATGCGCTGGGCGGCACGTTCTTCGAGCCAACGGTGCTCGCCAATGTGAAGCCGGATGCGCTGGTGTCGCAGGAAGAAACTTTCGGCCCGCTGGCGCCGGTGTTCCGCTTCAAGGACGAAGCCGACGTCATCGCCATGTGCAACGCCTCGCCGTTCGGTCTGGCATCGTACTTCTATTCGCGCGATCTCGGCCGCGTCTGGCGCGTTGCGGAAGCGCTGGAGTCTGGCATGGTCGGCGTCAATACCGGCCTGATCACCACCGAAGTCGCCCCCTTCGGCGGCGTCAAGGAGTCAGGTCTGGGCCGCGAAGGCTCGCATCACGGCATGGAAGAATATGTCGAGATCAAATACATCATGATGTCGGGGATCTGAGGCGCCACCTCCGACCCCATTAAAAATTCCTTATGCGTCATGCCCGGCCAGCGCGAAGCAAGCTTCGCTAGATGCGCCGGGCATTTGCATTTGGGTTGGCAGTGCCAATGTCCGAGCCAGCGTCGCTCAGTAGCAGCGACGGACACGCACGCCATTGACCCAGACGGTGCGGCACGCGACTGCCACCGGACGGCGCACCACGGCGGCGCCACGGTAGCCGGCGCAGCCGGCCCGATAAACGCCACGTGCGCAGACGACGGCGTTGGCGTCGGTGGCTTCAAACGTCATTGTCGTACCGAATGCAAGAACGGCTGCAACCATCATCAAGAAAGTACGCATGGTGATCTCCCGGCTGTGTTGGTTGTCAAAGGACTTGAATAGTAAGGTTCGTTGGCTTCAGTGGCGACGTAAGCGGAATACGAAACAAGTGTCTCGGA
Organism: Tardiphaga sp. P9-11; assembly: GCF_008329525.1. GTDB lineage: Bacteria > Pseudomonadota > Alphaproteobacteria > Rhizobiales > Xanthobacteraceae > Tardiphaga. The sequence goes on from NZ_NPKQ01000001.1 coordinate 598,739, forward strand.
AGTTGATCCAGTTACAAAGAGTAGTTCGCAAGGACACGCAAAAATCTCGTGAGCGATCAGAAATCCTGCAACGGCGCCTTGCATCCTGATGCGGCAAAACGTTTATTAAATCTCGCAGATACTTGCCGACTTGAAACATGCCGCGGGACTGTTTTGCCCGTTGTTGCCTCAGCAGGAGAAAGCATGTCGGATTTCAGAGCCAGATGGTTTGCCTTTCACAATCGACATATCGAGCCCGTCTCAAAGGAAATATTCAGTCACGTCGAAAAGATGGTGATCGGAACTTTGATTATATCGGCCGGGGCACATGTATCGAGCAATGAGCCCTCTATCGTTCTGTTCGGATACCTGCGCCACGGTCTTGTCGGTCGTGGCGTCGAACTATTCGGAATCGCGCTGCTGTTGCTGAATTTCATCGATGGCTTCTACAAGCTTGCAAAGCTGGAGTGGCATGTCGCGTTTCAGATCGCGATGTCGCTCTGTTACATCATTCTATCTGTCCGGTTGGTACAGCTGATCCTTGCCTTTCGTGGGGAGTAACGGACGCAGTCGGCGAAGCACTGTCGCGTAGCCTCAATCATCGTCGAGCGAACGGCGCCAGGACGCTGGTGCAAGCCGGCGAAAGCGATGCGCTGTTGCTGGCCAAGCACTGCACGATGCGGCCGCCACCCGGCGCAATTCCGCCGCACAGCGATCTGATATCGCCACCGCATGCTGATCTCATCACAAACAATTCTTCGCGTGGACGCATGGGCCGTAGCACTATCGCTGCGGGAGCGACGGCGGCCGCAGCAGGTGTGGCGGTCGTGGTTGCTGCAGCCGGAGCCGCAGTCGTGCCTTTCGCAGCTGCCTTCGGCGCGGCAGCGGCTGGCTTGGTGGTCGGTGGAGCGGCTTCCGTCTTGGGTGTTGCTGCGGGTGTTGGTTCGGCGGCTTTAGGCCCAGCAGCTGGCGCCTGGACCGCGCGGACCGCGCCTGCACATCCTGCAGAAAGGCTCGACATGTTCTTCTGCAGGCACTGCAACGAGGCTTCCCCGCCAGGCGGGACGCTCGAGCAATGCGCGATGTAATCCGAACGGCATTGCGCCTTGACCGCGTCACGCTGTGCCTGGCTCGGGGCCTGTGCAAAGGCGGGACTTGCGATTGCGAAGAGTACCGCAACCATCGGCACGCGACATCGCGCGGCCGAAGCGACTATGAAATTCATCGATGAAATCCTTGTTGTCGCTGCCCGGTCAGCCAAGTCATCCAACCAGGCAACTGCGTAAAATTTTCAAAAGGTGTTAGTTCTGAAAGGTATTCGCACAACAACTTCGGTTCGGCATCATTTGACGGTTTCGGTTTCACTACAAGTGGATTGTTGCTATTGATGCGGATGGTCGGCGGTTTTTTTTGGCCAAGGATTTTTCAGAGACTCGTTTGATTGAGGCAGGACAATGCGGTTTATGCGCGCCTGTTCATCTCGACCGAAAACCCACACTGAGCGACCGCAACATGTTACGGCCATGCGCGTTGCCGGCGTTGCACTAGCGAGCTTCTTTTTAAGTGCCTGCGAGCAAAACGCTTTCGTCCCGCCACCGCCGCCGAAAGTCGATGTTGCGGTCCCTGTGCAGCGCGGTATCACGCGCTTTCTCGAAGCAACAGGCAACACTGCACCGATCAAGAATGTCGATCTCGTGGCGCGCGTTCAAGGCGTCCTGCAGTCGATCGATTATCAGGATGGCTCCTTTGTCAAACAAGGCAAGACGCTGTTCACGGTCGAGCCCGAAACATACAAATTGAAACTTGAGCAGGCGCAGGCCGCGGAAGCCGGCGCGCAGGCGTCCGTGAAACAGGCGGAAGCCGATTTCAAGCGCCAGACGGACCTCGTGTCCCGGCAGGTCGTTGCTCAGTCAACGCTCGATCAGTCGACGGCAACGCGCGACAACGCGCAAGCCAGTCTGCAGCAAGCGCAGGTCAATACCAAGATTGCTGACGTCAATTACGGATATACCAATGTCATGGCGCCGTTTGATGGCATCGTCAGCGCGCATCTGGTGTCAGTGGGTGAGCTTGTCGGCGTTGCATCGCCGACGCAACTTGCGACGATCGTGCAGCTCGACCCGATTTACGTGAATTTCAACGTCAATGAACAGGATGTGCTGCGCATCCGGGACGAAGCGCGGCGGCGCGGACTGACCGTGAGCGATCTCAGGCAGCTGCCGATCGAGATCGGATTGCAGACCGAGGCTGGATTTCCGCACAAGGGCCAGATCGACTACATCTCGCCGACCATCAACCAGTCAACGGGAACGTTGCCCGTGCGTGGCATGCTGCCGAATCCGGATCGCATCCTGCTCCCGGGATTCTATGTGCGTGTTCGCGTGCCCATCGACCGGCAGGACAACGCCCTGCTGGTGCCGGATGTATCGCTCGGCAGCGATCAGGCCGGACGTTATCTGCTGGTTGTGAATGGCGACAATATCGTCGAGCAACGCAAGGTCATGACCGGGCCGCTGGAGGGTGAACTTCGCGTGATTGAAAGCGGTTTGAAGCCGGACGATCGCGTCGTTGTCGCAGGTCTGCTGCGTGCCATTCCCGGGCAGAAGGTCGATCCGCAACTAAGAAAGATCGAAGAGCCAGCACCGACCAAATAGGACAGGCCATGATTTCGAAGTTCTTCATCGAGCGGCCCGTCCTGTCCAACGTCATCGCGCTGCTGATGATCTTGATCGGCGGCGTCTCGCTCTACAACCTGGCTGTCGCACAATATCCCGACGTGGTGCCGCCGACCGTCCAGGTGACGACGCGTTATCCCGGCGCCAGCGCCAAGACCATCGTCGACACGGTGGCGCTGCCGATCGAGCAGCAGGTCAATGGCGTCGAGGACATGCTCTATATGCAGTCTTTCAGCGCTGCCGATGGCACCTATTCACTCACGGTCACGTTCAAGATCGGCACCGACCTGAATTTTGCGCAGGTGCTAGTGCAAAACCGCGTGTCGAGCGCGCTGTCGTCGCTGCCGACCGCCGTGCAAAATCAGGGTGTGACCGTTCAGAAGAAATCGACGGCGATCCTGCTGTTCGTGACGCTGTCGTCGCCAAAGTCGACCTATGACAGCCTGTTCCTGAGCAATTACGCCACGATCAACATCCGGGACGAGCTGTCGCGTCTGTCTGGCGTCGGCAATGTGACGGTGTTCGGCGCTGGTCAGTATTCGATGCGGATATGGCTCGATCCGAACAAGCTGCAAGCGCGCGGGCTGATGCCGCAGGATGTCATCCAGTCCATCCAGCAGCAGAGCCAGCAGGTCGCGGCAGGCCAGATCGGCATGCCGCCGACGCCTGCGGGGCAGGCATTTCAGTACACGCTGAACATCAACGGACGATTGAACGATCCCTCTGAGTTCGAGGACATCGTCGTCAAGACCGGCGATAATGGCGATGTCACGCGGGTTCGTGACGTCGGGCATGTTGAACTGGGTGCGCAGACCTACAGTCAGATTTTTTCGCTCAACAAAAAGCCGGCGGTCGGCATCGGCGTGTTTCAGTCGCCGGGGGCCAATGCGCTGGAGGTCGAGAAGGCCGTCGAGAAGAAGATGGCGGCGCTGGCCAGGCAATTCCCCGACGATATCGAATACGACACGCCGTTCGACACCACGAAATTCGTCTCGGCCTCGATCAACGAAGTCTATAAGACGCTGTTCGAAGCGGGTTTGCTGGTGCTGGTGGTCATTCTGATCTTCCTGCAGGACTGGCGCGCGATGCTGGTGCCGGCGACCACGGTGCCGGTGACGATTATCGGCGCCTTTGCGGCGATGGCGGCGCTTGGCTTCACGATCAATCTGTCGACCCTGTTCGCGATCGTGCTGGCGATCGGCATCGTCGTCGACGATGCCATCGTGGTGGTCGAAGGCGCGGCCTACAATATCGAGCAAGGCATGTCCGGTCACGACGCTGCGATCAGCGCAATGGACAAGCTGTTCGGTCCGATCATCGGCATCACGCTGGTGCTGATCTCGGTGTTTCTGCCGGCGGCGTTCCTGCCCGGGCTGACCGGGCGCATGTATGCGCAGTTCGCGCTGGTCATCGCGGCCACGGCGCTGCTCAGCGCCGTCAATGCGGCCACACTGAAGCCGACACAATGCGCATTGTGGCTGCGCCGCCCGGTGCCGCCCGAGAAGCGCAATTTCTTCTATCGCGGCTTCAACAGGGTCTATGACCGGCTTGAACGGGGCTATGCCGCCCTGATCACGCGCATGGTCGCGCGCAGCAATCTCTCGGTTGTCCTGGCACTCATCCTGATCGGCATCGCCGGCTACGGCCTGTCGCGGATTCCCACGGGCTTCATCCCGATCGAGGATCAAGGCTATCTCCTGGTCGCCGTGCAACTACCGGATGGCGCCGCGCTGGACCGGACGCAGCAGGTGCTTGATCGGGTCAGCGAATTGGCGGCGAAAACGCCGGCGGTGGAACAGGTCGTCAGCATCGCGGGCATCTCGGCACTGGACAGCAGCTCCAGCCTCGCCAATGCCGGTGTAGCCTACCTGATCCTGAAGGAATGGAGCGAACGCGGACCGGGTCAGGACCTTCGCTCGCTGTTCGTCGAATTGAATGCAAGCATGTCGGAAATCCAGGAAGCGCGCATTCTGGTCATCCCGCCGCCGCCAATTCAGGGCATCGGCAATGCCGCGGGCTTCGCCATGCAGATCGAACTGCGCGATGGCAATGCGGATTACAGCAAGCTGCAGGCGATCACCGGGGCGGTCGTGGCCAATGCACAGACGCAAAGCGCGTTGCAGCGGGTCAGCTCGCCATTTCGGTCGATGGTCCCGCAATTCGATATCGAGATCGATCGCATTAAGACCCAGACGCTGCATGTCACGACGGATCAGGTGTTCTCGACCCTGTCGTCCTATCTAGGATCGTCCTTCGTCAACCAGTTCAACAAGTTCGGTCGCACCTTTCAGGTCTATACACAGGCGGATGCCAAATTTCGGCTGACCGCCCGGGACATCGAGAACCTGACGGTCCGCAACCAGCAGGGCAGCATGATCCCGCTCGGCACTGTGGCGAAGATTACGCCAGCGGTGGGGCCGTCGCTGATCAGTCTTTACAATCTCTATCCGTCGGCGATGGTGATCGGCTTGCCGGCGCAGGGCTACAGTTCCGGGCAGTCGATGGCGCTGATGGAGCAGATCGCGGCCAAGACCCTGCCTCCGGGAGCGGGCTTCGAATGGACGGCGATGTCGTACCAGGAAAAGATCGTCGGCAATCAGTTGTACTATGTATTCGGCCTTGCGCTGCTGCTCGTCTATCTGGTGCTCGCGGGACAGTATGAAAGCTGGTACGCGCCCATTTCAGTGATCCTGGCCGTGCCGCTGTCATTGCTTGGCCCGATGGCGGTGCTTACTGCGCTGCGGATCGAGAATAATCTCTATACGCAGATCGGCATCATCCTTTTGATCGCTCTGTCGGCGAAGAACGCCATCCTGATCGTCGAGGTGGCGATCGAGCTGCATGTGCATGATCGCAAGCCGCTGCTCGAATCTGCGGTCGCAGCGGCGCGTGCGCGTTTCCGGCCGATCCTGATGACGTCTTTCGCCTTTATTCTTGGCGTGCTGCCGCTGGTGCTCGCGACCGGCGCCGGCGCCAGTGCCCGCAAGTCGATCGGCATCACCGTGTTTTCGGGCATGATCGCGTCGACCTGCCTCGCGGTGCTGTTCGTTCCGACCTTCTTTATCGTCGTCCAGGGGTGGGAGAACTGGCGCGCCAGCCGCAAGGCGAAGGCAACGGTGCCTGCCAATTCGACGGTCGGCGTTAGCGACGCAAGCCATTAGACCGGTCATGACGCTCGCTTCGGATACGCTGCGGAGTGCTTACCTTCGCAAGACTGCAATCATCCGGCTCGCAAAAGCCAGTCGCTCGGCCATGACCGAGACGAAGTAAGTGAGCAGCTTCTGACTTAGAGCGGGATGGTTCTGCTTGATGTCCTCGAAAGCGTCGGCGCGGAGCAAATAAAGGACGCTGGCGATTTCTGCCTGGATGGTGGCGCTGCGTGGTGCATAGGCGACGAGGCCCATTTCACCCACCGTCGTGTAACGCCCGAGGCTGCGCACCCGCGTCAGCCTGCCGTCGCCGGCCGGCACCATGATGCCGAGTCGGCCGTCGAGAATGAAGTGCATGGAATCGGCAGCGTCGCCGGCCTGAACGACGATTTCGCCGGCGCTGACTTCGACGCGTTGGCAGCGTCGCATCAGTTCTTCGGAATCGTCGGCGGTGCGCAGAATCTTGGTGAACCAATCGCGCAAGTTGGCTTCTTCTTCGGCGAGTCCGCGATGCCTGACGATCACCTCGTTTTCACACCACTCCAGCGCGTGATCGAGTTCGCCCATGACCTCGACGGTGTCATCGATGAACAGGCTGGCGCGCAAATTGCGATTGGCTGAGGGATGAAGATTGGCGAGCACCAGCGTGGTGCCGTGGCCTTGGGCAATGCGCTTGATTTGGGCGAAGCTGTGGGCCGCCGACGAGTCAATGCCCGTCACCAACTTGAAGTCAAACACCAGATAGCGGCATTCGGGATGACGGCGCAGCAGTGCCTTGACGTGTAAATAGAGCCGGTTGGCAGAGCCGAAGAACAGATAGCTCTGCAGATTGAGGCCTTGGATCTCTCGGCCATGCGCCGCCAGCGTGCGCTGGTCGTCCAGCGAGCGGTCCAGCGAGCTGCGATATTCCGAACCGTCGAAACCGTATTTGATCGAGGAGACCCGCGACACGCTGAGCGCAAAGGTGGCGCAGCCGATGACGATGCCGATCAGCACGCCAGCCACGAAACCCCATGTGAGAATAATGACGATGATCGCCAGCAGCGACAGGTAGTCGAGCAGCGAGAGCCGCCTACGGGAGTCGACGATCCAGCGATGAAGTTGTTCGAGGCCGAGATACAGCAGCAGGCCACCGAGTACGAAACGCGGCATATAGGCAAGTAATGCAGGATCGACGACGAGCATCAGCGCGGCCACCGCGGCGACGGTCAGGCCGGACAAACGACCGGTAGCGCCGCTGTTGCGGTTCAGGATGGAGCGGCTGATCGAGATGCAGCCGGCATAGCCACCGAGCGCGCCAGCCAGAATGTTGGCGATGCCGGTCACATTGAGTTCGCGCTCGATGTCAGCTTCGCGATGCGCTGCAACTTCGATGCCGGTCGTATTGAACAGGGTGCTCACGGCCGTCACGAAGATCACAGCAATGAAATTGCCGATGAGGCCGGGAAGCGCCTGCCATGGATAGCCTTCGCTGAAGAAGGTCCAGGGCAAGGTCAGACTGGCCTTGGGCGGCGATGCGAAGGTCCAGCCCATAGCCTGTGCCTCGATTACGGACACTCCGGCGATCTTGAAGACGAGATGAGCCGCCATGACGCTCGCGATGAGGATCATGGGCAACGCCAGCGGCTTACGGGAGCGATGCCAGACAATGTAGATCGTCACTGCCACGGCAGCCGCAGCCAGTAATTCGTAAAGCGTTATCGGATTGACCAGCTTTGTCAGGTTCGTCCATTGCAGCTTGTGGCCCGTGATCACCTGAATGGCGCCAGCGACGATCAGGCAGGCGGTGGCTCCGAGAAACCCGCCGATCACCGGATAGGGTACATAGCGGATCGCCCGCCCCATGCGCGTAATCCCGAAGCCGCATAGCACGATGCCCGTGACGACCGTGGCCGAGCACAGGGTGATGAGCACTGGACCCAGCAAAGTGGGCGATGCATCGGCCGTGACGATGTGTTCGACCAAGGCTGCCGACAGGATCGCGGTGACGGCTGCGGTGGAACTCTCGGGACCGGCCACGGCGAAGGGAAATGAACTGCCGAGCGCGATCACGGCGGCGATGACGCTCGCGGAGATGAAAGTGGCGGCGATGCCATAGGGCAGGAACGAGGCCAATGGCCCGGTGAAAATCAGCACCGAATAGGACAGGCTGAAGCTGATGGTGAGGACGCTGGCGATCAGGCCACCGAACACGTCGTTGCGCCACGCCCGCAACACGTCCGGGCTGACACGGGAGTCAGCCATGGGCGGCTGCTTTCAAGGCGGCCAGAATGGTGGGGGCGGGCCGGGAGTGTGTCACGCGCGAACCTGTGGGAGCGCTGCGCGACAGGCGCAACCGCCGCCGTCTCTGGTAGACGACGGGGAGATGGACGGACAAGACTATTTTTATGACAGTCCGCGGGAAAGACAGTCCGTTTGTTAGTCGATGACCAGCTTCGTGCCGGTCAGGCGGCGATAGGCCTCCAAATAGCGCTTGCTGGTGGCGTCGATCACCTCAGGGGGCAGTGGCGGCGGCGGTGCTTCACCGTTCCAGCGGCCAGCGCTGCGCTCGATGTCCAGATAGTCGCGTAGCGGCTGCTTGTCGAAGCTCGGCTGCGGCTGACCCGGTCTATAGACGTCAGCGGCCCAGAAACGGGAGCTGTCAGGGGTCATCACCTCGTCGATCAGGATGATGCGGCCGTCGGCCTCCTTGCCGAATTCGAACTTGGTGTCGCCGATGATGATGCCGGCCTCGCGGGCGATCTCCTCGCCCTGGGTATAGACGGCGCGGGTCATGCTCTCGAGCGTGAAGGCATCTTCCTCGCCGATAATCTCGCGCATCCGGGCAATGGTGATGTTCTCGTCATGGCCGGTCTCGGCCTTGGTGGCAGGGCTGAACACCGGCTCGGCGAATTTCTGGCTCTCAAGCAGTCCGGCTTCCAGCTTCTCGCCGGCCAAGGTACCGCTCGCGGCATACTCCTTCCAGGCTGAACCCGAAATGTAGCCGCGAATCACGCATTCGATCGGAAACACGGTGGTGCGGCGGCACAACATCGCGCGGCCGGCCAAGGCGGCGCGGTGGCCTGCGAGCGCCGGCACTTGCTTGATGATCTCGTCGGCGTCGGCGGAGATCATGTGATGCGGGACCACGCCGCCAAGCTGGTTGAACCACCAGGCGCTGATCTGGGTCAGCACCGCGCCCTTCATCGGGATGGTCTCGTTCATGACTACGTCAAAGGCGCTGATGCGGTCGGTGGTCAGTAGCAACACGCGGTCGTCGCCGACGGCATAGATATCGCGCACCTTGCCGCGACCGATCTTGGGGAGGGGCAGGTCGCTGGTAGCCATCGCGGTCATGTCAGGGTCTTTCGAAAGCAGAACCGTCCGGCGTCTGGCCGGCGGCGGCGTGATGAAGGAGTGAGCCTATTCCGGCAGCGGGATGAATTCGTGCTCGTTGGGCACATGGGCGAAGCGGCCGGTCTTCCAGTCCTCTTTCGCCTGCTCGATGCGTTCCTTGCTGGAGGACACGAAGTTCCACCACAGGTGCCTCGGCCCTTCCAGCGCATCGCCGCCGAGGAACATCATGCGGGTGTTGCTGACAGCCTTGATGGTGATGGCGTCGCCGGGCCGGAAGATCAGCAGTTGTGGCGCCTCATGACGGTCGCCGGCGATCTCGACCTCGCCGTCGACGATATAGACCGCGCGTTCCTCATGGTCGGGATCGAGCGGCACGCTGGTGCCCGCCTCGACCGCCACTTCGGCATAGAACCACGGCGACACCATCGATACCGGCGACGCTTTGCCAAACGCCTTGCCGGCGATCACGCGTGCGGTGAAGCCGGTGTCCGTGATGGTCGGCAGGCTGTCGGCGGCATAATGCTGGAATGACGGCGCGATTTCCTCGGAGCCCTTGGGCAGAGCGATCCAGCTTTGCAGGCCCAGCATCTTCTGGCCGTCGCGGCGCTGCACATCAGGGGTGCGCTCCGAATGGGCGATGCCCTTGCCGGCTGTCATCAGGTTCATTGCGCCGGGCTGGATCTCGCGGACATTGCCTTCGCTGTCGCGATGCATGATGGCGCCGTCGAACAGATAGGTGACGGTGGCGAGGCCGATATGCGGATGCGGCCGCACATCCATGCCCTTGCCGGAGATGAACTGCATCGGACCGAAATGATCGAAGAAGATGAACGGGCCGACCATCTGGCGCTTGCCGTGGGGCAGTGCCCGGCGGACGAGGAATCCGTCGCCGAGATCGCGGGTGCGCGGCACGATTACAAGCTCCAGGGCGTCGCAGGTCTGCGCGTCGCCGAGGATCGGATCTTCTGATGGTTGCCAGCTCATGAGGGCTCCGTAAGTTTGGGGCCATCATAGCAGTATTTAGGGGGGCGGGTAAAAGGGCATCGGCCCGGACGGATTGCTCCGGCCGGGCCGAGGAATGGCTTTACTTACAGCGACTTGATCTGGACTTTGCGGAATTTCACCACACCGGAGCCGTATTGCAGGGCGATCGGGCCGGTCGCGTGCTTGGTGTCCTCGACATCGACAGTCTTTTCGCCGTTCAGGATCACTGTGAGCTTCGGGCCCTTCGCCGTGATCTCATAGGTGTTCCACTTGTCCGCGGCCTTGGGCATCGGATTGACCTTGGCAACATCGACAATCGCGCCGGTGCCGTAGGACGGGTCGGGCCGCTTGTCGAAGATGTTGACCTCGTAGCAGGTCTTGCCGTCGATCACCTTCGGGTTATCGCAACGGATGAAGATGCCGCTATTGGCTTCGGCGTCGGTCCAGAACTCGGCCTTGATCTGGAAATCCTTGTAGGGTGTTTTGCTGACGAGATAAGCGAGATCCTTGCCGGAGAGCAGCTTGTCGGCGGCGAGCGCGCCGTCCTTCATCGCCCAATTGGCGTCGCCAACCTTGTCCCAGTCACCCATCTTGGTGCTATCGACCAGCGTGACCCAGCCGTCAGACTGGCTCGAAGCAGGCTGGATTGTCGTAAGAGCCGCAACGCCGATGACAAATCCGGCCGCGATCGCTGTAACGCGCATCATGAAGGTCTCCTCCCGTTTGCTTTTATTGGCGTGACGTTAGCCACGGGAGAATGGGGTGTAAATCTACTTCACATTGTGCAGTGCGCTGACGCTTGATGCCTTGCGCCTGACTCCCGAGCCGCGTGCCGTTCGTTCGTCCAGCAGTACTTTTTGCATCGCCTGGACGTTCGGCGAAGCCGCGCCCTTGCGCCAGATCAGCACGGTCTCGGCGTGATTCTCGCCGCGCGGCAGGCGATGCACGGTGAGCCGCTTGCCTTCGGGAAATGTGGACAGCACGCTTTCCGGCAACAGTGCGATGCCCATACCCGCGACGACGCAGCCGAGCATGGCGTGATAGGAACCGAGTTCAATGGTGCGCTCGGGCATCTCGCCGCGCTTCGCATACCAGTCTTCCAGCCGCTTGCGATGCGGGCAGCCGTTCTCGAACACCAGCACCGAGCGCGGCGCGCCGTCCTTGCGGCCGATCGGCGGATGGCCTGCCGAGGACACGATCACCGGCTCCTCGTCGAACGCATGCACGCGGTCGAACGGCGCCGCGGCGATCGGCTCGGCCACGAAGGCGGCATCGAGATCGCCGGCGAGGATGCCCTTTGCGAGCGTCTCCGGGTTGCCAATGCGCATTTCGAGTTGCACGTCGGGATAGCGGCGGTGAAATTCGTTGAGCGGTCCGGGCAACCGCACCGCCGCGGTGCTTTCCATGGCGCCAAGACGGAAGACGCCGCGTGGTCGCGGGTCCTGCACCGCGTCGCGGGCCTCGTCGGCCAGCGTCAGCAGTCGGTCGGCATAGCCGAGAAGCGTCTGGCCCGCGGGCGTCAGGTGCAGGCGCTTGCCTTCACGCACGAACAGCGCGGTGCCGAGATCGTCCTCGAGCTGACGCACCCGCGTGGTCACGTTGGACTGCACGCGGTGCAACCGCTCCGCGGCGCGCGTCACGCCGCCTTCGTGCACCACAGCGCGGAAGATACGCAGCTCGGATAGATTCATGCATCTCTCCCTGAGATCGAAATGATCTTGATTATTCATTTTATGGGATGAAAGGCGCCGGGTAAACCGTCATGACCGACGTCACCCATCAGCGGAAAGGGGCGGACATGATCGACAGCGAACGCGAGCCGCACGCGCACCACACGCACCACTTGACGCCGCTGCAATGGACGGCGCTGAAACGATCCGTCGTGCAGCGTGCCCATGCCGAGCGTGCCCGGATGTTGCGGTCGGTCGTAATCGCCGTCGTCGCAGCCTTGCGTCACGGCTGGCGCGGCCTGCGCGAGCGGCAACAGGCGTGTGACCAGCTACGCTCGATGAGCGACTATGAATTGCGCGATATCGGCGTGACCCGCGCCAACATTGATGCCGTAACCCGCCACGGCAACGACGATGCGACGCAGGCCGCACCACAACGATCACACCAAAACTGGAGAGCCATGATGTCGAAAGCCTACTGGATTGTTCGCGTATCAGTGCGCGACGAGACCCGTTATCCGGACTATCTCGCTGCGGCGAAGCCGGCGTTCGACAAATTCGGCGCCCGGTTCATCGTGCGTGGCGGCGCCTTCGAAACCATGGAAGGCGATGCCCGGGATCGCAATGTGGTGGTGGAATTCGCCGACCGCGCGACAGCGACGGCCTGCTACCGCAGTCCGGAATACGAAGCTGCGAAAGCCATCCGCCGGAAATACGCCGAGGCCGATTTCATCATCATCGACGGCGCCTGATGTCCGTTACCGCCCCAGTGCTGTCGCCGTTGCGACGCGGTCGAAAGTCTCAAGCGAGAGGATCGCATCGGCGAATTTTTCCGCACGATTGTTCAGCACGGGGCGTGCGAGCTGCAGGAACTTCTGCTGCATCGCGTTGGCATCCGGGAACGATGTCGGCTCGCCCGACGGATCGGCATAGATGCGCTCATGCACGCCGTCCTCGGTGGTGATCGAGACGCGTGCGCCGAACGGGTGGCGCTTGCCTTCGAGGCGTTCGTCCTGAACCACGTCGAAACGGTCGGCCAGCGTGTTGATCGCGCCGTCGCCGAGGCGCTTATAGTCATCCCAGCCGAATGAGCCCTGGTCGAGGGCCAGCGCGCCGGTGAAGAACATCGAAAACTGCCCGCCGACGATGGAGGTCGGGTGGCGCTTGGTGGCGGCGTCGCCGGTCAGCGTGATGCCATTGCGATGCAGGCCGATCTCGACACGCTTGATCTGCTCGGGCGTCAGATTGTGCTCGCGCCGCATCGCGACCAACGCATCGATGGCGGCATGTGTATAGCGGCAGCTCGGATACGGCTTCACGCCGATCTTCATGGTCTCATAGACCGAGCCGAGATCGGCAACGGCCTTTTCCGGATGCGCGTTGTCGCTGTAGCCAACCAATAGGCCATGCTTGCCTTCAACGGATTCGGTCGCGCCGACAAAGTCGTTGCGCGCCAGCGTCGCCGCGATCACGCCGTTCATGGCCGCCGCGCCGACCTGATAGCGTTTATTCCAGGCGCCGTTGACGAGAAATTGCAGCGAGCCCGCGGCCTGGCTGCCCGACACGCCGAAGGCCGAGATCAACTGATCCTTCGAGAGTCCGAACAGTTTGCCGGCCGCAGCCGCAGCGCCATAGGTGCCGGCGGTCGCGGTGGGGTGGAAACCCCTGGCATAGTGCGAGGTTGGATCGAGCGCGTTGCCGAGCCGGCAGCAGACTTCGTAACCGGCGACGATGGCCGTCAGCACCTGCTTGCCCGATGCTCCGACCATTTCGCCAACGGCGAAGGCGGCAGGAACCACGGGAGCACTGGGATGCAGCGAGGAATCGGCATGGGTGTCGTCGAAATCGAGCGAATGGCCGAGCGCGCCGTTGAGCAGCGCGGCCACGGCCGGCGTCCAGGTCTTGCTGTCGCCGAACACGGTCGACTCGCCCTTGCCGTCGAGCGACAGGGCTTCCAGCATTTTCAGCAGTGAGGGGGTAGATTCGGCCTCGCTGCGGGCACGGATGGTGCTGCCGAGATAATCGAGGGTGAGAACCTTGGCGCGTTCCAGCACGTCCTGCGGAATGTCGTCGAATTTCAGGTCCGCGACATAGGCGGCAAGCGTTGCAGTCTCGTTAGCCATTGTGTTTCCTCGCTCTTATTGAAATAGCCTTAAGCGGACCAAATCGGTGTTTCAAGCGGGCAGGGCGACGCGGGGGGCAGCCATGCTGAAAGCCGTTCGCCGATATCCCTTTCAAGGATCAATTTGAGACATGTCCGCATCGAAGCAAATCCTCGGATCGTTAAAGCGGGTGGTTGCTTTTCTCCGGGCGCGCAAGGTCGAACTGGGGCTCGGCATCCGGGTGACCGCAGCGGCGCTTGCCGCGCTGATCGTGGCCCTGACCATCGGGCTCAAACTGCCGCTCTGGGCGGTGCTGACCGCGATCATCGTGACGCAAATGAGCGTCGGGCGATCGTTGAAGGCGACGCGCGATTATCTGGTCGGCACCATCGGCGGTGCCATCTATGGCGGCGCAGTGGCGATTCTGATCCCGCATTCCAATGAAGGTGCGCTGCTCGCGGTGCTTGTGCTCTCCGTGGCGCCACTGGCCTTCATCGCGGCGATCAATCCGAGTCTCAATGTAGCGACGGTGACGGCGATCATCGTGCTGCTGCTGCCGATGATGAATCACAACACGCCGCTGGAATCTGCGATCGACCGCGTACTCGAAGTTACGGTTGGTGCTGTCACAGGTCTTCTGGTGTCGTTCCTGGTGCTGCCGTCGCGGGCGCATAGTCAGGTCCGCGCCAGTTCGGCCGAAGCGCTCGATCTGATCGCAACGGCGCTCACCGAACTGCTGGCATCGCTGACGCGCGGTCGCGACAACGAAGCGCTGCACCGGCTGCAGGACGGCATCGGCCATGCGCTCACCAATCTGAATGCTATCGGTGCGGAGGCCGAGCGCGAGCGTGCGGCGCATCTGTCCAGTGGTCCTGACACCGGCCCGCTGCTGCGCACAACGCTGCGGTTACGGCACGATTTGGTCATGATCGGGCGGTCCACAGTGGTGCCGTTGCCATCCGCGTTGCAGGTCAGGCTGGCTGGTCCGCTGTCGCGGGTCAGCGATGCTATGACGACATTTCTGCATTCGACCGCCGTGGCGTTGCGCAGTGGCACTGGAGCGCCGGCGATCTGGCCGATGCAGACTGCCTTGCAGGCCTATGCGGGAGAAGTCGGTGCGCTTCGGCAAGAGGGACTAACGCGCGGGTTACCCGGCGACGTGGCCGAGCGCTTCTTTGCGATCGGCTTCTCGCTGGAACAGATGCGGCAGAATTTGAAAGATCTCGAACGTTGCGTCGCCGAATGGGCCGAGACGGATTCGGTGAGCAAGGAGCCTACTGACGCGACTTGAGCAATGCCAAGGCGTGGAGCTGCAGCTTTTCGGGATCGCGTTCGCCGCGCGTGGCCTCATCGAGGATGCTGCTCGAGAGCAACTGCACGGCATCCGACGAGATCCGTAGCGGCAATTCATCGAGGCAGCGATCCAGCGCTATGGACATAGCCGCCACGGTCTCCGGGCCAAACGACTGGTTTCGTTGGTCGTCAGCCTGAGGAGCCAGATCGGGAGATGCGACGTCACGGATACGGGCCGATAGCCGCGCCGCCTCGGCGAGTACGCGGAGGTAAATCAATCCGGCCTCGCTGAGCGCCTCTTCATCGGTCTGTCCTGACCGCGCCACGGCGACAATCCGAGCGGCAAGGCGGCGGCGGTTCTCTGGCGTGTCTGCGGACTCGCCTTCATGCGTCACAAAGGGCTGCCAAGCGGCGTCAAACGCATGCGCCAGCGTGACTTTCAGCTCGTCGTTCTGCGGATCGATCTCGGTAAATGGCATATGGGCTAACGGGCTACGATGACCCAAGTTCCCCACGGCCGCCGCGGCAAATTCAGAGCGTGACCTGCCGCAACATGGAACGGACCACCATCCGGTGAAACGGCTTGATGACCGTCAGGTAGATGCGTCCGAGCCAGTTATGCATCAGCACGACAGTCGTTGCCGTAACGCGCTGGCCGATACCGTCCGCTGCGACATCGACCACGACACGGAAATCGAGATGATTGTCATTGAATCCCGCGACCAGACGCTGCGGCGTCTCGCTGAGCACAGGGAAAAAGCCGACCTTGTCGACATCCATGTGACGCGCAGAGTGTGCCGTCTTCAGCCCGAAGGGCGCAACGATCAAATCCCGCAGCCGCATCAGAGCGTCCACCCAGGGTGGAGAATGGCTGAGCATGCGGGTGGCGGCATCGCGGGCAGTCAGATCCGTCGTCTCGGTGGAGATGCTGAAGGCATCGGCGAATTGGGCGCCGCTTAGCAAACTGTTGGTGTCGATTGTCGGGTGAACCATCGAGACGGTCATCAGGACCTCCATAGACGTCAAAACGCGGCGCCGCACGCCATCGGTTACGCCGCTCTGCAGCATAACATGTCTTTGCGTCCGGCGCCGGATACTCCCTAAGATCACGGAAAAATCAGGCAAAGACCTGCTTAGACAAGACCTGATCAGGGAGGATTTGGAATGGCTTGGTTCAGGCTTGCTCCGCTCTGTCTGGTGCTGATCGCGCCGCTGTGCGCGTACGCGCAGGACTATCCCACCCGTCCCATCACGCTCGTTGTGCCATTCGCCGCAGGCGGCAGTTCCGACGTCAATGCGCGGTTGATTGCCGAGCAGATGAGCCGGCATCTCGGTCAGCCTATCGTGATCGAAAATATCGGCGGTGCGGGCGGCGCCGTGGCACTAGCCCGCGTCGCGCAGGCGCCGCCTGACGGTTACACTATCGTCCAAGGCAATAGCGGCACCAATACCGCGGTCTACCTGTTCACGCCCGATGTGAAATTCGCGCCGTCGGACTTTGCAGGCATCGGCATGTTCAACAAGAGTTCGGCCATGGTTGCCATCCGGCGCAACTTTCCGGCCGACAATCTTGCGCAATTCATCGCACATGCGAAACAGAATCCCGGCCGCCTCAATATCGGTCACTCCGGCGTAGGGTCGCAGAACTATCTGTTCTGCAAGGCTTTCGTTCAGGCCGCAGGGATCGATGTCACGCTGGTCGGTTACCGCGGCGGCGGTCCGGCCCTGAATGATCTGATCGGCGGACAGATCGACGGCATCTGCGATTCCTCGGCATCGGTGACGCCGGCAATCCAGAGCGGTCTCATTCGCGCTATTGCGCTGGCATCCAGAACACGCCTGCCGCATCTGCCTGACGTTCCGACCGCCAGCGAGGCCGGATTGCCGCAATTCGAAATATCCGGCTGGTATGCGCTGTTCGCGCCGAAGGGCACGCCCGCGCCGATCGTCGAGAAGCTCAATGCGGCGATGCGCGCTGCTGTTGCGAATCCCGATTATCAGAAACGGCTCGACGATCTCGGCTCCGTGCCCGCCGGCGATGCCGAAATGGCGCCGGCCTATCTCGCTGCCTTCGTGCCGCAGGAGATTGAGCGATTTCGCAAGATGCTCGGCGACGGCAAGTGATCTAAAACTGGATCACCTATGCGACGGTAGAGTATGACCGTCGTCGCTTTCATGTTATAGAGGTTCCAGTCTGGTTGCCGGTGGGGGAATGCGTTGGCTTATGATCGTTCGACCGTTGAAGCGGTCATCCAGCATTATTTCGACGGCCTCTATGAAGCCGATGCCGACAAGCTCGGTGCAATCTTTCATCCGAGTGCGGATCTGCGCTGGGTTGAGAAGGGTGAGCTGAAAGTGCTCACCATGCCGGACTGGATGGCGATGGTTCGCTCGCGGACGTCGGGCAGAGTCGAGGGCAAGGCGCGCGAGGACTTCATCGTCACCATCGACCGTTCCGACGACAAGACGGCCTTCATCAAGGTGCGCTGCCAGCTGCCGCCGCGTTACTTCACTGATTACCTGATCGCGATGAAACTCGCCGATGGCTGGCAGATCGTCTCGAAATCCTATCGTTACGACCTCCGCGACTGAAGCCGGATCTAGAGCGCAGCTGCTCGCACCCGCGGGTTCGATGCGGCGATCGGGAAACGTCTGTCGATTGACGCAGATCAATCGATGAGGCGCCGCATCGGCGTATGCCAGCCTTGGCCAGTAAAATGGTAACCAGGATGGGAGTCTCCGATGAGTTGCTGTGGCTCTGGAGCAGAATTGGCAGCGCTGGCGGCGCCGGATCCGCGCGAAGTGCTGCTGGTCAGCCGGGCCATTGCCGGCGGTCTGAGGCAGACCGATCTCTCGGTCCCGGATGTTCACTGCGGCGCCTGTATTCGCACTGTTGAGAAGGCGCTCGGCGCGCTCGATGGCGTGACATGGGCGCGGGTCAATCTGTCCACCAAGCGTGTCACCATAAAATGGCGCGCCGATCGCGTGCCGCCGCCTTTCGTCGAAACGCTTGGTAATGTTGGCTATGAGGCGCATCTGTTCGACGTCGATGGCGACGCCAAGGACACCACGCTGTCGGAACTGATCCGCGCGCTGGCGGTGTCGGGCTTTGCGGCCAGCAACATCATGCTGCTGTCGGTCTCCGTATGGTCCGGTGCAGAGCCTGCGACACGCGATCTGTTCCACGGCATTTCCGCGCTGATCGCGCTACCGACGCTGATCTATTCCGGCCGGGTGTTCTTCCGTTCGGCCTGGCAGGCGCTGCGCCACGGCCGCACCAATATGGATGTGCCGATCTCGCTCGGCGTGCTGCTGGCCTTCGGGATGAGCCTGTACGAGACCGCGATCCACGGACCGCACGCCTATTTCGATGCGTCCGTGACGCTGCTGTTCTTCCTTTTGATAGGCCGTACCCTCGACCACATGATGCGCGAGCGCGCGCGTGTCGCGGTGAGGGGGCTTGCACGCCTCGCGGCCCGCGGCGCGCTGGTCCTGCAGAATGACGGCGCGCAGACCTATCTGCCGGTCGGCGAAATCACCCCGGGTATGACCATCATGCTTGCCGCCGGAGAACGCGTGCCGGTGGATTCGCAGGTGGCCAAAGGACTGTCCGAGCTGGACGTCTCGCTGGTGACCGGCGAGAGCGTGCCGCAGCCGGCGCTGCCGGGCTCGGTTCTGCGCGCCGGCACGCTGAATCTGACGGGACCTCTGACCATCACGGCGACGGCCTCCGCCAATGACTCGTTCCTCGCGGAAATGCTGCGGATGATGGAAGCCGCGGAGCAGGGCCGTTCGGTCTATCGTCGCATCGCCGATCGTGCGGCAGGGCTCTATGCACCCGTCGTGCATCTCACCGCGGCGATCACACTGGTCGGCTGGCTCATCGTGTCCGGCGATGTGCATCGCGCCATCACCATTGCGGTGGCGGTGCTGATCATCACCTGTCCTTGTGCGCTCGGTCTCGCAGTGCCGATGGTTCAGGTGGTCGCCGCGCGGCGGCTGTTCGAGTGCGGCATCATGATCAAGGATGGCGGCGCGCTGGAGCGTCTCGCCGAGGTCGATACGGTGGTGTTCGACAAAACGGGGACGCTAACGCTCGGCAATCCCCGTGTTATCGATGCAGAGAAGATTGATTCGGCGACGCTGACGCTGGCCGGCGCGATCGCCGTGCATTCGCGACATCCCTATTCGTGCGCACTCGCGGCTGCGGTAAGGGCGCAGGCTCCGATTGCGCTCGATGACGTCTCCGAACATCCCGGTTGCGGCATGGAAGCGCGTCTGGGCGGCAGCGTGCTGCGCCTCGGTCGACCGGAATGGGCCCTCGCCGACACCCGCGGCATGGATCTCGATGGTTCCTCCGTCGTGCTGTCGCGCGATGGGCGATGCCTGGCGGATTTCCGCTTCGAGGATCGTTTGCGCGCAGGTGCCGCTGAGACAGTTGACGCATTGAAGCGCGATGGTCTTGCTGTGGAGGTTGTGTCGGGTGATCGCGAGATGCCGGTGCGCGCGCTTGCGAGTGGCATGGGCGTGCCGTATTTCGCGGGCGTGCTGCCCGGTGGCAAGGCGGCGCATGTGGTGGAGCTGGCGGCCGCCGGCAAGAAGGTTCTGATGGTCGGCGACGGACTCAATGACACGCCGGCGCTGATGGCCGCGCATGCGTCGATGGCGCCGGCTTCGGCTGCCGATGTGGGGCGCAACGCTGCCGATCTCGTTTTCTTGCGCGAGGATCTGTCGGCGGTATCGCAGGCGATCGTAGTATCCCGCGAGGCCGGGCATCTGGTGCGGCAGAATCTCGCGCTGGCAGTTGGTTACAATCTTGTAGCGGTGCCAATTGCGATCATGGGCCATGTCACGCCGCTGGTTGCAGCCATCGCGATGTCCGGTTCGTCCATCGTGGTGGTGGCCAATGCGCTGCGGTTGCGTGGCCGCGGCAAGTTAGACAAGCCTCAGGACGCAAGCGCATCAACACCGCGGATGTCGGTCAGAATGGAGCCGGCGGAATGATGGATTATTTCTATCTGATCCCGACTACTGTCGGGCTTGGCCTGTGCGGCCTCGCTGCATTTCTATGGTCGCTGAAATCAGGTCAACATGACGATCTGCAGGGTGCTTCCGAACGCATCCTGCATCAGGCTGACGTGCCGCTGTCGCATTAGGGCGCTTTCAAGCGAGCGCATGCCGGTTCGCGTCAGGGAAATGTGAATGTGTCAGAACAAAAAGGAAGAGCCTCGTTCTGATCAGAACGAGGCTCTTCCTTTATTAGCGACCGTGCTGTTTACGGTTCGATCGCCGAAGCGTCGCGGCTGGCGAACTGCCGGTTGATCGAGATCGCCAGCAGGGTCATGACCGCGCCCGACAGCAGATAGACGCCCGACGAGGACAGACCGAAGCGGCTCGACATCACCAGCGCCACGAATGGCGCGAAGCCGGCGCCGAACAGCCACGCAAGATCGGTCGTGAGCGCCGAACCTGTATAGCGGAACCGCTTCGAGAAGCTCGATGCGACCGAACCCGACGACTGACCGAGCGACAGGCCGAGCAGGATGAAGCCGGTCACCATGAAGGCCAGTTCGCCGACGATGCCACCATCCAGCATCTGCGGTGCGAAGCCGCTGAACACGGCGATGGCGATCGCCGAACCGGTCAGCAGCGTGCGGCGGCCGACCCTGTCGGCGATGTAGCCCGACACGATCATGGCAATGATGCCGAACCCGGCGCCAATGCATTCAACGAGCAGGAAGCGGCCGGGTGCTTCGCGGGTGAACAGGAACACCCATGAGAGCGGAAACACCGTGACCATGTGGAACAGCGCGAAGCTCGCCAGCGGTGCGAAGGCGCCGATCACCACGGTGCGGCCCTGCTGGGCGATCGTCTCGGTGATCGAGGACGGTTCGAGTTCACGGGCTTCGAACAAAGCCGTGTAGCCGGGCGTCACCACCATGCGCAGACGCGCGAACAGCGCGACGACGTTGATGGCGAAAGCGACGAAGAACGGATAGCGCCAGCCCCAGTCGAGGAAGTCTTCAGCGGACAGGGTATCGACGAAGAAGGCGAACAGCGCGCTGGCCACCAGCAAACCGATCGGCGCACCGAGCTGCGGGATCATGGCGTACCAGCCCTTCTTGCCCTCCGGTGCATTCAGCGCCAGCAGTGAAGCAAGGCCGTCCCAGGTGCCGCCCCAGGAAATGCCCTGGCCGATACGCGCTGCAGCCAGCAGCCAGGCTGACGCGACGCCGATGGATTCGTAACCGGGCAGGAACGCGATGGCGACAGTGGCAACGCCGAGCAGGAACAGCGCGATGGTCAGCTTGGCGCCCTTGCCCTGGCTGCGGTCGATGGCGGTGAAGATCATCGTGCCGATCGGGCGGGCGATGAAGGCCAGCGCAAAGATCGCGAAGGAATAGAGAGTGCCGGTCAGCGGATCGAGATAGGGGAAGACCAGCTTCGGAAACACCAGCACCGAGGCGATCGCATAGACGAAGAAGTCGAAGAACTCGGAGGTTCGGCCGATGATCACGCCGATGGCGATCTCGCCCGGGTTGACCTCGCCATGGCCGTCCGCGTGCAGAAGGCGTGCGTCCCGTTCCATCGTCGATGACGTCTGCGCCATATCTTCAATCCATTTGTATCGTAGGTTGCATCTATTGCTTCCGGCATCGAGACGCGATGCTGGCAGGTTGACGATTTGTCGCGAACCGCGGCTCCGGACCATTGGACAAATTGTCCAATGTTGCCCTGCAGCAAATGCGCTTAACCGTGCGCCCGAACCGCCACTATGAAATGGGTAACGCCTTGAGCCGCCTACGGATCCTTCTTTTGCTGCCCTTGGTTGCCTTGCTGGGCGGATGCAATTTCGTCGTGATGAATCCTGCGGGTGACATCGCAGTGCAGCAACGCGATCTCGTGATCATTTCCACCGTGCTGATGTTGCTGATCATCGTGCCGGTGATGGCCCTGATCGTGTTCTTTGCGTGGAAATACCGGCAGTCGAATACCGACGCCAAATATGAACCGGACTGGGATCACTCGACTCATCTCGAGCTGGTGATCTGGTCGATGCCCCTCCTTATCATCATCTGTCTCGGCGCCGTGACCTGGTCCAGCACGCATCTGCTCGACCCCTATCGCCGGCTCGACCGGATCGCGCCCGGCAATGCTGCGACCCTCAACGAGCCGCTGCAGGTCGAAGTCGTCGCGCTCGACTGGAAGTGGCTGTTTTTCTACCCGGAATACGGCATTGCTACGGTCAATGAACTGGCTGCGCCGGTCGATCGTCCGGTACGCTTCAAGATCACCGCGTCGTCGGTCATGAACTCATTCTATATCCCCGCGCTCGCCGGCCAGATTTATGCGATGCCCGGAATGGAAACGAAGCTGCACGCCGTCATCAACAAGGCCGGCGTTTATGACGGCTTCTCGGCGAACTACAGCGGCGCCGGCTTCTCCGGCATGCGCTTCAAGTTCCACGGCGTCGATCAGGCCGGCTTCGATGCCTGGATCGCCAAGGCCAAGGCCAGCAGCGAAACGCTGAGCCGCGAGGCCTATCTGGAGCTCGAAAAGCCGAGCGAGAATGTGCCGGTTCGTCGCTTCCGGGAAGTCGCGCCTGATCTCTACAAGGCGATCCTCAACATGTGCGCCCAGCCCGGCAAGATGTGCATGAGCGAGATGATGGCGATGGACGCGAAGGGGGGCCTCGGCCTCGCAAGCGCCCGCAATATCCTGCCGCTGAAGTACAATATCTCGATGCTCGACGGCACCAGCGCGACGAAGAACTACGTCGCCAGTGTCTGCACCCTCGCCGAGGCTGCACGCGAAGTGTCTGATCTTCGTTCGACGACGACCCCTCTCGACCCGACACCGGTCACCGGTGCTGGTCTCGCGCGCCCGGGTGCTGCTCCCGCGCCGTTCAATTTCACGCCAGCGCCTGCCGAGCGGCGCGCTTCCAACACCTGATCGGGTTGATCTAAATGTCTGATACAGCCGCACTGGCAAATACCGGGCTTGCGAAGTTCATCTTCGGCCGCCTGACGCTCGAGTCGTTTCCCTATCATGAGCCGATTTTGGTCGCGACGTTCGCGATGGTCGCGCTCGGCGGCATCGTGCTGCTCGGCGCACTGACCTATTTCAAGCTCTGGGGTTATCTCTGGAAGGAATGGTTCACCAGCGTGGACCACAAGAAAATCGGCATCATGTATATGGTGTTGGGCATCGTCATGCTGCTGCGCGGTTTTGCCGACGCCGTCATGATGCGCGCTCAGCAGGCCATGGCCTTCAACGGCTCCGACGGCTTCCTGCCCGCCCATCACTACGATCAGGTGTTCACGGCGCATGGCGTGATCATGATATTCTTCGTGGCGATGCCGCTGGTCACCGGCCTGATGAACTATATCGTGCCGCTGCAGATCGGTGCGCGCGACGTGTCGTTCCCGTTCCTGAACAATTTCAGCTTCTGGATGACCACCGGTGGCGCCATCCTTGTCATGATGTCGCTGTTCGTCGGTGAGTTCGCCAAGACCGGCTGGCTGGCTTATCCGCCGCTATCGAACATCGGCTACAGTCCGGATGTCGGCGTCGACTATTACATCTGGGCGCTGCAGGTGGCCGGCGTTGGTACAACGCTGTCAGGTATCAACCTGATCGCAACCATCGTGAAGATGCGTGCGCCGGGCATGACCATGATGAAGATGCCGATCTTCACCTGGACTTCGCTCTGCACCAACGTCCTGATCGTCGCGTCCTTCCCGATTTTGACTGCCGTTCTCGCGCTGCTCTCGCTGGATCGTTACGTCGGCACCAACTTCTTCACGAACGATCTCGGCGGCAACCCGATGATGTACGTGAACCTGATCTGGATCTGGGGCCATCCGGAGGTTTACATCCTGATCCTGCCGCTGTTCGGCGTGTTCTCGGAAGTGACCTCGACATTCTCGGGCAAGAAGCTGTTCGGCTACACCTCGATGGTCTACGCCACGCTGGTCATCACGATCCTGTCCTATCTCGTCTGGCTGCATCACTTCTTCACCATGGGCTCGGGCGCCAGCGTGAATTCCTTCTTTGGAATCACGACGATGATCATCTCGATCCCGACAGGCGCGAAGATATTCAACTGGCTGTTCACGATGTATCGCGGTCGCATCCGGTTCGAACTGCCGATGATGTGGACGATCGCCTTCATGCTGACCTTCGTGATCGGTGGCATGACCGGTGTTCTGCTCGCGGTGCCACCGGCCGATTTCGTGCTGCATAACAGCCTGTTTCTGATCGCTCACTTCCACAACGTGATCATCGGCGGCGTGGTGTTCGGCATCTTCGCGGCCATCAATTTCTGGTTCCCGAAGGCCTTCGGCTTCAAGCTCGATCAGTTCTGGGGCAAGGTGTCGTTCTGGGGCTGGGTCCTCGGCTTCTACTTCGCCTTTATGCCGCTCTATGTGCTGGGCCTGATGGGCGTCACCCGCCGTCTGCGGACCTTCGACGATCCGTCGCTGCAGATCTGGTTCATCATCGCGGCTTTCGGCGCCGTCCTGATCGCCATCGGCATTGGTGCCTTCCTTGTCCAGATCGCTGTCAGCATCTGGAATCGCGAGAAGCTGCGCGATACCACGGGCGATCCATGGAACGGACGTACGCTGGAATGGGCAACGTCGTCGCCGCCGCCAGATTACAACTTCGCCTTTACCCCGGTCATTCACGACAATGATTCGTGGTGGGACATGAAGCGCCGCGGTTATGTTCGTCCGCTGGAAGGTTTCAAGCCGATCCACATGCCGAAGAACACCGGTACCGGCGTGATCCTCTCGGTGCTCGCCACGACGATGGGCTTCGCCCTGATCTGGTACATCTGGTGGCTCGCAGCTCTCAGCTTCGTTGCCATCGTCGCCGTCGCGATCTTCCACACCTTCAACTACAACCGTGACTTCCACATTCCGGTGGAAGACGTCATCCGCACCGAAGGCGAACGTACAAAACTTCTCGCAGTACAGGCCGCGTCATGAGCGCACCAATCCAAACGATAAACGGCACTGAAGTTCCGGTCTTCTACGTGGTCGACGAACACGATCATCCGGCCGGTTCCAGCACCATGCTGGGTTTCTGGCTCTATTTGATGAGCGATTGCCTCATCTTCGCGATGCTGTTCGCCACCTTCGGCGTACTCGGCGGCAGCTATGCTGCGGGGCCTGGACCGAAGGATCTGTTCGACCTCAAGCTGGTTGCGCTTAACACCGCGATGCTGCTGTTCTCGTCGATCACCTACGGCTTTGCGATGCTGGAGATGATGAAGGGCAGAGTAAAGTCGACCCAGATGTGGCTTGGCATCACTGGCCTGTTCGGCCTCGCATTCCTCTGCATCGAACTCTATGAGTTCCATCATATGATCCATGAAGGTGCCGGCCCCTGGCGGAGCGCCTTCCTGTCGTCCTTCTTCACGCTGGTCGGGACCCACGGTCTGCACGTCACCTTCGGCATCATCTGGCTGGTCACGCTGATGGTGCAGGTCGCTCGCTTTGGCCTGATCGAGGCGAATCAGCGCCGGTTGATGTGCCTGAGCATGTTCTGGCATTTCCTCGACGTCGTCTGGATCGGCGTCTTCACCTTTGTTTATCTGCTGGGAGTGCTGCGATGAGCGCCGATGCACATGCCGCGCACGGACATGGTCACGATGACCACGGCCACGATGACGGCCGCGATCATGGTTCGATGAAGTCCTATCTGATCGGCTTCTTCCTGTCGGTTGTCCTCACCGCCATTCCGTTCTGGCTGGTGATGACCAATGCGATCGAGAACAAGAACTGGACCATCGCGATTATCGTTGCGTTCGCTGTGGTGCAGATCGTGGTTCACATGATCTACTTCCTGCACATGAACACGACGTCGGACGCCGGCTGGACCATGATGGCGTTGATCTTCACGATCATCATCGTTGTGATCGCGCTGAGCGGTTCGCTCTGGGTGATGTATCACCTCAACGTCAACATGATGCCGGTTCACGACATGAGGAATATGCCCTGATGGCCATGGTGCGCGCCAACGACGGAATCGTCGTGGGCCGCCCGGCCAGTCAGGAGTCCTCCGAATCGAAAATGGAATCCGGGCGGTCGCCGCGTAGCGCGACGACGCTCACGGTGCTAGTTCTGCCGGCATTGCTCGGCATCGTGGGATTGACCGCGCTGGGTATCTGGCAGGTTAAACGCCATGCCTGGAAACTGGATCTGATCGCACGTGTCGATCAGCGCAGCCACGCCGCGCCCGAAGCTGCACCCGGGCCTGCGGCGTGGCTTGCGATCAATCGCGGTGACGATGAATATCGCCGCGTTAGCCTCACCGGACGGTTCGTGCCGGGCGCTGACGTGCTGGTTCAGGCCGTCTCGGATCTCGGCGCCGGTTTCTGGGTGCTGACACCGCTGCGCACCGAGGCCGGATACACTGTGCTGGTGAACCGGGGCTTCGTCAGCCCGGATGAACGCAAGGCCGGTAGCTTTGTGGCGCCTGCAATGCCGGTGTCGGTGACAGGCCTCTTGCGCATCACCGAGCCCAAGGGCGGGTTCCTGCGCTCCAACGATCCCGCGGCAGGACGCTGGTATTCCCGCGACGTCGCGGCCATTGCCGCGAGCCAGAAGCTGGGCGCCGTCGCGCCGTATTTCATTGATGCCAATACCGCGCTGGATGCCCCGGGTCAGCCTCATGGCGGCCTGACCGTGATCGCGTTCCCGAATAACCACGTGGTCTATGCCATCACCTGGTTCGGCCTGGCTTTGATGTTGGCCGGTGGCGCCCTGTTCGTCGCCTGTGACGAGTGGCGGATTCGGAAAAAATCACTACCTCGCGTATGACGTCATGGATGACACGCCGGTCCGATTGAGGCTGGCCGATCAAGCTGACGGGGCGAGATGCCGGGTTCGGGAGCAGAGAGCAAGGTGGGCACACCAGCCGTCACGGGTGTCAGTGCGGTGGCCGCGTCGCCCATCGACGCCGCGGGAGCCACCACACCCGTTGCAATCACGGCGCTGCCGCTCGACGAGACCACCAATATCAAGAACATCAATCTGCTGATCCAGCTACGCTGGATCGCAGTGGTCGGGCAAGTCCTGACCATCGGCTTCGTGCATCTGGTGATGGGCATTTCGCTGCCGCTGATGGCCATGGTCATGGTGCTGTGCGGTTCGGTCTTCCTGAATGTCATCAGCCAGGAGTGGCTGCGCCAGCAGACCGATGCGCGCGACCGCGAACTGCTTCTGCTTCTGTTGCTCGACGTCGCTGCGCTGACCGCTCAGCTCTATCTCAGCGGCGGCGCCACAAATCCATTCATATCGCTCTATCTTTTACAGGTGACCCTCGGCGCGATGCTGCTGAACGGCCGCTCGACCTGGATCGTGGTTGTTGTCGCCTGTCTGTGCTTCGCCGGGCTGATTGTGTTTCATCGTCCGCTCGAACTGCCGGACGCGCTGCGCGGCGATCTGTTCCAACTACACGTCATCGGCATGTTGATCTGCTTCGTGCTGGACGCGGCGTTGATCGTCGTTTTCATGACGCGCATCGCAGAAAACCTCCGCGAGCGCGACAGCGGTCTGGCAGCGCTGCGCCAACAGGCCGCAGAGGAAGATCATATCGTGCGCATGGGTCTGCTTGCCTCCGGCGCTGCGCATGAGTTGGGTACGCCGTTGGCGTCGCTGTCGGTGATCCTGAGCGACTGGCGCCGGATGCCGGAACTTGCTGATAATTCTGGACTCATGGAAGAAATCGCGGAAATGCAGGCCGATGTGCAGCGATGTAAATCGATCGTCACTGGCATTCTGATGTCGGCCGGCGACATGCGTGGCGAGGCGCCGGTGGTGACCACGGTCAACGGCTTCTTTGGCGAGCTGGTCGAGGACTGGCGCGCGGCGCGCTCGATCAACACGCTGGTCTACGAGAACCGGTTTGGCGAAGACATGCCGATCGTATCGGACTCGGCGTTGAAGCAGATGATCTTCAACGTGCTCGACAATGCCAACGAAGTGTCGCCGCTCTGGGTTCGCCTCGCGATCGAACGCGATGGCGATTCGCTGGTGCTGAAAGTCAGTGACATGGGGCCGGGTTTCGCCAGGGAGATGCTGGCGAATTTCGGCAAGCCCTATAATTCAAGTAAGGGCCAGTCCGGGCGTGGGCTGGGTCTGTTTCTGGTGGTCAATGCCGTCCGCAAATTGGGCGGCACGGTGGTGGCGGAGAATCGTCCCGTGGGCGGTGCCCTCGTGACGTTGTCGCTGCCGTTGTCGGCCCTCGCGATTGGAGCGCGCAAACATGTCGGATGAACGTCTGCTGGTCATTGTTGAGGATGACGAAGGTTTTGCGCGCACATTGAAGCGCTCGTTCGAGCGCCGGGGCTACACTGTGCTGCACGCCGACGGCTTCGAGACGCTGACCGAGGTGCTTGGCGACAAGGTGCCGGGCTATGCGGTGGTCGATCTCAAGCTCGGCGGAGCCTCGGGCCTTGCCTGCGTCGAGGCGCTGCATGCGCTGAGCCCTGAGATGCTGATCGTGGTGCTCACCGGCTACGCCAGCATCGCCACGGCGGTGGAGGCGATCAAGCTCGGCGCGTGTCATTATCTCGCCAAGCCCTCGAATACCGACGATATCGAGGAAGCGTTCCAGAAAGCCACGGGCGACGTGCAGGTCGCGCTCACGGAACGCCCGACCTCGATCAAGACCTTGGAATGGGAGCGTATTCACCAGACGCTGGTGGAAAGCGATTTCAATATTTCGGAGACCGCTCGCCGCCTCGGTATGCATCGCCGCACGCTGGCACGGAAGCTTGAGAAACGTCAGGTGAATTGAACGGCTTCAACGCTCAACGCGTCAGCAACAGCCTTGTTGCTGGAACCAGCGCGACACGGCACTTTCAAACGGGGCCCAGGCCTGTTCGAACGCCTTGAACTGCGGCACGCTCTTGCGATAGAGCCCGCGCAACTCGGTTTCCATGGCCTCCAGATCGACGCCGGTTGGCTTGCCATCGCGACTGATGGTGCGTCCATTGACGACCACATCGCGGATGCAGCTCGCATTGCCGCGCGCAAACAGCATGTCGATCGGATCGACCGGTATGATGGCATCGCGGTCGAGCTGGCCGATATCGAGGGTCACGAAATCCGCGGCTTCGCCCGCCGCGAGCGTGCCTGGTCCCGGCGCGCCGATCGACGTGCGGCCGTTGCGGATGGCGAGCGCGAGAAACTCCGACCGGCTCCACGTGCGATCGAAGCCGAGGCCGTCATGCGCCATCTGCACGAGGCGCATCTCGCGGATCGCATCGTCGTCTTCGTCGAGCGCGACACCGTCGATGCCGACGGCAATCGGACAGCCGCGGCGATGCGCGTCGGCAATCGGAGCGAGGCCGGAATGCAGGTGCAGATTGGAGCTGAAATTCGTCACAATGGTCGCACCAGACTCGGCGATGATGTCGAGCTCGTCCGACCGGGCGTGAATGCAATGCGCCAGCGTCAACCGGTTCGACAGCAGGCCGATATCTTTCAGGAAGCGCACAACGCCGCCGGGAAAGGCGCGATCGGCCCATTGTCGCTGATAGATGGTTTCGAGCAGATGCATGTGTACGCGCCGGCCGGTGGCGGCGGAGCGCTCGGCGATGGCTTCGAGCAGAGCAGGCGAGCACCACTGGACGCCGGCCGGACCGTACTGCACGTCGATCATCGGACCGGCAATGGCGGCATGAATGGCCTCGACGCGATCGAGATATTCCGATGGTGCCGGGCTCGGACGAATGAACATGTCCTGGATCGTGCTGCGGTGATCGTCGGGCAGCGCGGCAAGCACGTCAGCGCTGTCGCCATAGACGATCGGATTCTGGTCGCGCACGGCGAGTGCGAATGCCAGCCTGATGCCGACATCATCAGCGGCTTTCGCGATGGCGATCACCTCATCGAGGATCGGCATCTTCCCGCTCGGGCGGGTGTAATGAATCATCGCGCCGCCGCAGCCTGCACGCGCTGAACGGGCGAGCGAGACAGCGGCGGCGAGATAAGGATCGGGCGGCGTGCCGAAGGCCGAGCGAGCGATCCACGACTCCAGCGGCATATTCGATGCGCCGAAGGACGTCATGGACGGTCGCGCGTGGTCATGGGCATTGACCAGTGCGGGAATGATCAGATGGTTCGTCTGCGGCAAGATTTTCGCGCCGGTCGAGACGTGCGTGATCAGGCCATCCGAATGGTGGATGCTGGCCTGAGGCACGAGGCCCCGATCTGTACCGGTGAAGATATTCGTCGCAGACGCAACCTCGGTCATGCCATCTGCCTGCTTAGTTCGCCGTGTAGACCAGCTCACGGTCTGTGCGTGGCGGCAGGAATTCGCGCGAGAAGACTTCCTTGGGCGTCGGTGTACGCTTCAGGTCGTAGCCCTCGACGACCATGCCGATGGCGCGTGCCATGCGATCGTCCTTGATGTCGCCGACACCGATTTCCTTCATTTCCGGCGACACCATCAGCTTCTCGAAGGCGTATTGCATGCGGCGCTTCTCAACCGGGACATCGACCAGATTGTCGAACGCGACAACCGAGGCCATGGCTGCGTTCTGGTCCTTGGCGGTTGCGATGTTGGCCTTGTTGATGGCCCGAACCAGACCTGCAACCGCCTTCGGGTTGGATGCCAGCAGCTTCTGCGACACCATCACGCCGTTGGAATAAAGGTCGAGGCCGAACTCACCGAACGAGAACCACTTGTAGTCCTTCTCGGGATCCTGGCGGTTCAGAACGAGGTTGAAGTAGCTGGTGATGTTGAACACCAGCGCGGCATCGATATCGCCCTTGATCAGCATCGGCTCCTGGAGGTTGGGAGCCATATTGGTGACCTTGATCTTATCGCTGGCGAGGCCGTTCTTCTGGATGAAGACAGGCAGCAAGCGGGTCGTCGGCGTGCCCTGCGCGCCACCCAGCGTATGCCCTTCGAAATCCTTGATCGTCTTGATACCGCTGGTGTTCTTAGTGACGATCGAGAAGGGTGGCTGGTTCCACATCATATAGACCATCACCGGTGCGTCCTGCGGACGCGTCGACGCATTCTGGATGATGGCGTTGACGTCGCCGAAGCCGGCATCCCAGGCGCCGGACATGATGCGGGTTACAGTTGCACCGGAGCCTTCGCCCTGATCGATGACAACGTTCAGGCCTTCTTCCTTGAAGAAGCCCTTGTCCTTCGCATAGAAGAACGCCGCGTCGCTGCCCTGGGTTTTCCAGCCGAGCGTGAACTTGATAGTCGTCTCCTGAGCGAAGGCGGAGCCTGTGAGCAGGACGCTGCCGACGGCGAGGGCGGTCAATCTCTTCAACATGACGTTCTCCTGGTTGATGTGAGTGGATTAGGTCGCAACGAGATCGTTCTTGCGTGTGGCCCAGCCGGTCACGCGCGCCTCGATCAGAGAGAAAATGACGTAGAGCGCCACGCCGAGGATCGCGAGAATGAACAGGCAGGCAAACACCAGCGGGACGTTGAAGTTTGACGATGCACTCATCATCACATTGCCGATGCCGCGGTTGGACGCGACGGTCTCGGCGAGCACAGCGCCGACAAAGGCGTAGCTGACGGCGACTTTCAGCGAGGCGAAGAAGAACGGCATGGTGCGCGGCAGGCCGACATTCCAGAGAATGTCCATCTTGCTGGCGCCGAGCGCCTTCAACACGTCTTCCAGTTCTGGTTCGGTGGTCGCGAGGCCGGTCGCTATATTGACGACGATGGGGAAGAAACAGATCGAGAGTGCAGTGAGGACTGCGGGCACGGAGCCGGAGCCGAACCACAGCACGAAGATCGGCACGACGGCGACTTTCGGAATCGACGAGAAGCCGACCAGCAGCGGATAGGCGGTGTCATAGGCGACTTTCGAGACGCCGATGACCGCGCCCAGCACCACGCCGAGGCCGACGCCGAGGACGAAGCCGGCCATGGTCGTGCCGAGCGTCTGCAGAATATGCGGCCACAGGATCGGGAAGCGCGCGATCAGCGTCGCAATGATTTCCGTCGGACGCGGAAGAACCAGATCCGAGACGCCGGAGAGGGCGCAGAATAACTGCCATCCCACGAAGAATATGACGATCAGTCCGAACGACCAGAGTTTTTGACGTAGGCCTACACTCATGACCTATGCCTCCTGCGCTTCGGGAGCGTTGCTCCGGGCGTTGACGATGAGTTCACGCAGGCGCTGATTGAGTGCGACGAAATCAGGCTCGAAAGTCATGGGGATGGTGCGCGGGCGCGGGAAGTCCACCGGGCTGTCGTCGAGGATGCGGCCCGGTCGGGCGCTCATCACGCAGATGCGGCTGGCCAGGAAGCCGGCTTCGCGGAGGTCGTGCGTGACCAGCAGCACTGTCGGTTTGTGTTGCAGCCAGAGGCTCTGCAGGATCGACCAGAGCTCTTCCTTGGTGAACTGGTCGAGCGCACCGAACGGCTCGTCGAGCAGTAACATGCGCGGCTCATGGATCAGCGCGCGGCACAGATTGGCCCGCTGCAGCATGCCGCCGGACAACTGCCAGGGATACTTGCTGCCGAAACCCTTGAGGCCGACCTGGGCCAGCAATGCATGGGCCTTGTCGCGAAATTCGCCGTTGCGCTTCTGCCGATACTCTGACCGGAACGGCTCCACGATCTTG
The DNA here is from genome assembly GCF_008329525.1 of Tardiphaga sp. P9-11. Taxonomy (GTDB): domain Bacteria; phylum Pseudomonadota; class Alphaproteobacteria; order Rhizobiales; family Xanthobacteraceae; genus Tardiphaga. The sequence continues at coordinate 631,548 of NZ_NPKQ01000001.1, forward strand.
AGCGGGAGCATGATGTTCCGCTCGATGGTCAGCCAGGGGAGCATGGTCGGGTTCTGGAACGCCATGCCGATCCGCAACGCCTTGGCGGCGACCTCACGCCCGCCGACGATAACCACGCCGGTGGTGGGGCGGAGCAGATTGCTGACGAGCTTGAGGATTGTCGACTTGCCGCAGCCGGAGGGGCCGACAAGGGCGAGGAACTCGCCGCCGGGGATGATAAGATTGGTCTCCGCCAGCGCCGGCGTGGCGGTCGGGCCACGGCCGAACGTTACCGAGGTCGCGGACAGTTCAATGGCGGTCGGCCTGCGTTGGCCTTCGCTGGGTCCATTTTCTTGCATACTTGTCATAACGATAAGTGCATGCAATTGGGATGCCACTTGAGTCTGGGATGAAACGTTGTCATTTTACGTTGGCTCGCCATTCCCTGAGGAATTATTGGGCAACCACTCTCTTCGATTGCATGCACTTCGGGCACGGCCTGGAATGCTCAAATCGCGACAGGTTTGATTGAATGCCAGAAGCGCCGAATTCGAAAGATAAGGTCGGGATGATTTGCCGCGCGTTGCGGCGGGCGATCATCGAGCAAGCTCTGGAACCTGGCGCCAAGCTTCCCGAGGATTCCCTAGGTGAGCGCTTCGGCGTCAGCCGTACCATCGCGCGCTACGCACTGGGGCAACTGGCGTCCGAGGGGCTTGTGGAGCTGCGACGTAACCGTATTGCCGTGGTGGTGACGCCGAGCTGGCAGGATGCGCGCGACATCTTCGACATCCGGATGGATCTCGAACGGCTGATCGTCCGCAAGATCGCCGGCAAGCTTAGCGGCAGCCAGATCGCGCGCCTCAAGGCGCATGTTGAGGCGGAGCGCGAGGCGCATGACGGGCCGAACGCCGTGTCCATTCGCTTAGCGACTGAATTCCACATCATGCTGGCGTCGATGACCAACAGCCCGGTGCTGGTCCGCTATGTCAGCGAGATCGCCTATCGCTGCTGTCTGACACTGTCGCTGTTCAGTCGCCCGCATTCGTCGGAATGCGGCATCAGCGAGCACATAGCGATCATTGAAGCGCTGCAGGATGGCGATGCCAACAAGGCGATGTCGCTGATGCATTCGCATCTGGACTCGGTCGCCAACCGCGCGCTGGTGGAGCCGACCCCGGCGCGGGGCCGGGATCTGCTCGACGTATTGGCCCCCTATGCCGAGGAAGCGACGTAGTGGCCTCGGCAGCGTGGCTGTCTTTACTTAGACGTCCACATTCGCGCTGAGCGAATTGTCCTGGATGAATTCGCGGCGCGGTTCGACCACATCGCCCATCAGCTTGGTGAAGATATCATCGGCCTCGTCGACTTCCTTAACCCGGACCTGCAGCAGCGAGCGCTCATTGGTGTCGAGCGTGGTCTCCCAGAGCTGGCCAGGATTCATCTCGCCCAGACCTTTATAGCGCTGCAATGCCAAGCCCTTCCGGCCGGCGTCAGTGATAGCATCGAACAGCGTGACCGGGCCGTGGATCGGGAATTCGAGATCCTTGCGGCGCAGAATGCCGGACTTTGGATAGGCTTCCTGCAGGCTGGCAGCATATTCGTCGAGCTTGCGGGCATCGGCGGAGCCGAGCAGCGCGTCGTCGATGATGGAGACGTCTTTCACGCCGCGGATGGTGCGCTCAAAGAAGAAGCCTTCGCCTTCTCGGAACTGACCGATCCAGCCGCGTTCGACCTCGTCAGCCAGCGCGTCGAGGCGCTTGGCGATGTAATCGGCAGCAGCATTGGCTGTGGCAAGATCGGCGGTGACGCGCGGATTGAGCACGCCGGCAATGGCCGCCTGCTCGACGACCTTGTGGTTATACCGCGAATGCAGGTTGTTCAGCGTTGAGCGGATGACACGCGCGTCTTCCACCAGCGCCAGCAGATCGCGACCGGTGCGGTCCTCGCCGGAGGCGAGTTTGAAGATACATTCGTCGAGGCCGGTTGCGATCAGGTAGTCTTCCAGCGCGCGCTCGTCCTTGAGGTACTGCTCGGACTTGCCGCGCGTCACCTTGTAGAGCGGTGGCTGCGCGATATAGAGGAAGCCGCCATCGATCAGCGACGGCATCTGCCGGAAGAAGAACGTCAGCAACAGCGTACGGATATGCGCGCCATCGACGTCGGCGTCCGTCATCAGAATGATCTTGTGATAGCGCAGCTTCGACAGGTCGAAGTCGTCGCGGCCGATGCCGGTGCCGAGCGCAGTGATCAGCGTGCCGATCTGCTCCGACGACAGCATCTTGTCGAAGCGTGCACGCTCGACGTTGAGGATCTTGCCGCGTAGCGGCAGCACGGCCTGGAATTCGCGGTTGCGGCCCTGTTTCGCAGAGCCGCCTGCCGAGTCACCCTCGACGATGAACAGTTCGGACTTGGCGGGGTCGCGTTCCTGGCAGTCGGCGAGCTTGCCGGGCAGCGATGCGATATCCAGCGCACCCTTGCGGCGCGTCAGTTCGCGCGCCTTGCGCGCGGCTTCACGGGCAGCGCCGGCTTCGATCACTTTGCTGACGATGACCTTGGCTTCGGCGGGATGCTCCTCGAACCAGGCGGCAAGCGCCTCGTTCAGCACGTTCTCGACCACCGGGCGTACTTCCGAGGACACCAGCTTGTCCTTGGTTTGCGACGAGAATTTTGGATCCGGCACTTTCACCGAGAGCACGGCGGTGAGGCCCTCACGGCAATCGTCGCCGGTCAGTGCGATCTTTTCCTTTTTGGCGACGACTTCGGCATAGCCGTTAACCTGGCGCGTCAGCGCGCCGCGGAAGCCGGCCAGATGCGTGCCGCCGTCGCGCTGCGGAATGTTGTTGGTAAAGCAGAGGACATTCTCGTGGTAGCTGTCGTTCCACCACATGGCGACTTCGACATTGATGCCGTTGAGATCGGCGGACACCATGATCGGCGTCGGCACCACGGCCTTCTTGTTGCGGTCGAGATATTTCACGAACTCGACGACGCCGCCTTCGTACATCATCTTCTCATGCTTCTCGATCGGATGACGCAGGTCCGAGAGCAGGATGTTGACGCCGGAATTCAGGAAGGCGAGTTCGCGCAGGCGATGCTCAAGCGTCGCAAAATCATATTCGAGTGTGGTGAAGGTTTCAGCCGAGGCATAGAACGTCACCTCGGTGCCGCGCTTGCCATTGGCGTCGCCGACGACCGAGAGTGGCGCCACAGCGTCACCATGGGCGAATTCGATGCGATGCTCTTTGTCGTCGCGCCAGACTCGCAGGATCAGTTTGCTCGACAGCGCGTTGACGACGGATACGCCGACGCCATGCAGACCACCGGACACCTTGTAGGAGTTCTGGTCGAATTTTCCGCCGGCATGGAGCTGGGTCATGATGACCTCGGCTGCCGAGATGCCTTCGCCCTTGTGGATGCCGACGGGAATGCCACGACCATCGTCGCGCACCGTCACCGAACCATCGGCATTCAGAATAACTTCGACAGCGCTGGCGTGACCCGCGAGCGCTTCGTCGATCGCGTTATCGACGACTTCGTAGACCATGTGATGCAGGCCCGAACCGTCATCCGTATCGCCGATATACATGCCCGGCCGCTTACGGACGGCGTCGAGTCCCTTCAGGACCCGGATCGATTCCGCACCGTATTCGGCGGGAACGGCATGCTCAGTGTCGGCGATCGGTTGCCGGGCTGGTTCAGTCATGGTGGGGCCTTCGAAGGTGTGCCGAATCAGCGCGGAAAACGGCGCCTGAATCGCTCTATTTGTGCCATGAAAGGCGCATTGCGCCTAGCGCAAAGTAACGCGCAGCAAGTTATTGAATAAATAGGATTTTTTGGCGCTATTTCAAGCCTGTTTAGAGCCGTTTTCACGGCCTGATTTCGCGCCTGTTTCGGGCGTCGAAAATGCCCGGCTTGCGTGCATTCCAGAGGCTATTTGTCGCTCAGTCCCGCAGCCGGTTTGGCGACGTTCTCCCTGAGGCCGCGCCGGGCGATCAGATGGGCGATCAGCACCACCGGCTCCAGCAGAACCATGCCGAACAGAATGCCGAACAGGCGGTCATAACCGGGCTCCAGGGCGGCATTGGCGTAGTTGTCGGGCACCAACACTACGAGGAAGGCCAAAGTGAACTGCAGGCCAGCATAACTCATGGAGGGTGGGCCATTTTCGATGTGACGGCCGATCATGACGCCGAGCGCGAGCCCGATGGTCATCACCACAGGCGAATGGTGGCTGACCAGCAGGATCGCGCTGGCGAGCAAGCCGCCGGCGAGACAGCCGACCAGCCGGTTCATCATGCGCGAGGAAACCGGGCTGAGCATCCCTTCCGCCAGCGACGCTGCCGGCACCAGCATGACCGCGAAAATCGTGATGCTGGATTGGCTGAGTGACGGGATGCCGAGCCACAGCCACGCCCAGGGGATCAGCGCCAGTGCAATGCCGCCGACCAAAACGTGACGCGCCACCGTGACGTGCCATTGCCGCGCCGGCTGGCCCTGCGGCTTGGCACGCAGATTGAGATCGGGATTGGGAAGTGCGCGGCGGACCGTGAAGGTCGAAATCGCACTGACAATGACGCAAGCGGTAGTGCCGGCCAGCACTTCGAGCACGCGCGTGGAAGCAAAGCGCAGGATCGGCTCCCGCGCATGTTCCATGCCTTCGATCAGTACCATCAGGAAGGTGAGGCCGGTGAACAGCCAAGCATAGGCGCGGCGGCCGACGATGGCGAAATAGAGCGTGACGCCGCCGCCGACCAGAAGACCGAGACTCAGTAGGAGTGGCTGCCGGAGCAGCAAGGGCGCAGCGGCAAGTGCGAGTCCTGCGCCAGCAAGCGTCCCAATCACGCGGAGGATGCCGCGCGTAAAACTTTCGGCGACATGCGAACGCATTACCATGTATCCGGAGAACGCGGCCCAGCCGACATTCTCGGCGCCGATGGCGTGCGACAAGACGATGGCCAGCAGCACCGAACAGATGCATTCGGCCTCGTCGATCATGCGCGGCCCGGGGATCGGCAGCGAACGCATTTCGTTTCCGAACGCGCGCGCGATCCGCGACAGATGAATGGCCAAAAATACCAGCATGGCCAGATATTTCCGTCGTCGAATGCAGTCTACAACAGACGATTTTTCATGGCCCGATGCAGCGGCGGACGTGCGCGCTGGCGCGCCCGCACGCCTTGTCCTCAGTAGAGTTGCAGCGGGAGGATATCCCGACCGTCAGGGCCGACCATCAGGCCCCAGCTGTCATTGGCCGCGACCTTGATCGTGCTGTCATGTGCGGGTTTGCCAGCGGTCTTGATCGTCACTTTGTACGCGCCGGGTGGCAGTTCCATCGTCGGCCCGTTCGGATTCTGCGGTCCGCCCACGCCGGGCGCGACCCTGATCGTCTTGTTGTTGACGCTGACCGACACTTCCGCGTCGCCCATATTGCCGAACAGCAGTCGAACCTTGCCCAGTGCGGGCAGGATGCCCGCCTTCGTCGCTTCTGCGGGATGGCGCACCACCAGACTGACCGTGGTCTCGTCGTTGCGGCGTTCCAGCTTCAGCATGGCGGGACCATCGGGCGCCTTGAAGGCCAGCATGGCGTTGCCAGGTTTGATGACCGTGCTCTTCGTGTCTTCCTGCCACTGCCGTTGCGTGAGTTCGCGTCGGTAGAACGCCAGAACCGAGTCGAGTCCCGCAGGCACAGATGCACTTAGCTCATGTCTGAACGGCGCGCCGCCGGGCAGCCCTGACGTACCGAGCGATCGCAATGTCCGCTGCTTCGGCGTGGGATAATCGGTATCGCCGTCGGATTCGAGAACCTGTTCGACGCTCTTGGCGCTGTCCGTCGTGTTTGTGTTGCTGGCAACGGCTGCGACAGGCGCGCCCTTCAGGCCCGAGCCTGTCGCCGTGACATTGACCTTCGGGCCCATCTGCATCGCCGTCAGTGACATGCTCTGCTTGGCCTTGCTGAAATTCAACACCACCATATTGGGGTTGTTGATGACTGACGGCGTGCTCTTCCAGCCGAGCGTCTTCATTCCGCTGCGGTAAAAATCCGCCAGCGCGCTGACACTTGATGAGCTGGTGAATGCGAGCCTGCCATCGGCGCCATCGAAATCGATCTCGCTGGCGGTCTCAGGTACGGGAATCGGTGTGCTCGAACCGTCCATTGCGCGCAATGCAGCTTCTGGCCCACGTGCGGTTTGCGCTGCGGCGCGTCTCGCATTGTCTTCGGTAATCACAGCCTGGCCAAATGAAAGTGCATCCTTCACGAAGCGGTCGTCTGCTTCCTTCTTGGCCTTGGCGCGCGCAGCGATTACCGATGGCAGAACCTGCACGTCGATTTGCACGGTGGTCAGATCGTATTTGCGGCCGATCCGCATCGTCGCAGTTTCCTCCGGGGAGGTGAATGCGAGCGAGGCGCTGTTGACGGTGACGACGGTGTCCTTGCTCTGCTCGATCCAGCCATTCTTGCCGAGTTCGCGGCGATAGAAGGCGAGCACGGGGCCAAGCTCCGCCGGGATCAGCGCATGGGCTTCGCGCTTGATGGAATCCGCGCTGCCGGTGGTTCCTGCGGATTTGATGCGTTCCGGCCGCGGTAAGCCTATGGATTCAGGGCCCGCGGCTAGATCTTGCGGAAGCGCGAAGGGCGCGACGCGAATCTCGACGCCGGTCTTGTTATCGGTGCTCCGCTGCAAGGTCAGCATCACCGGCAACTGTCGGCTACTGCCGTCACGGGTGAAATAGACACGTATGCCGTTCGCGATCGTCTCGTCGATTTTTGCGTCCGGCCAACGGGCCTCCGCGCCACTTGCGGATAACGGCGACCAGCCCAATGCAGCGAGTTCTTTCTGAAAGAAGGCCAGCGTTGCATCGACAGTTTCAGCCGTCGTGCATCCAAGATACGGTCGCCGCTCGTCATAGACGATGTCGGTCGCGCGATCGGGGAAAGGCAGGTTCACTTCCAGGCGCTGCGCGCTGTAGCTGACGCCCGACCGATCCGTTCGGCTGCCGTCGGTCATAAAGGATGCCGACACGCCCTGTGCACCCTTCTTGTACCAGCGGCTGCGATTCGAGGCCTCGAATGGCGGCGTGTAGGCAATCCAGCCATCGGCGGCGAGTAGTTTACCTGTGTTGGCGATGGTGTCCGCGACGCTGCCCGCGCCAAAATAGCTGGCGTTGAGATTGGGATATTTTGCATCGTCGGGCCGGGCCGTCGCGCCTTCGATATGCGGCAGCGTTCTCACATCCACCAGGCCGTCTTCCGCGCGGCAGGCCAGCGAGCCGCCGGCGATGGCCGTGCTGACCAGCAGCGCCAACAGATAGCGTCTGGCCCGGACCTGCGTCCCGCGCTTGCTCGAAAAAATCACTGAAAGTCTCCGGCGTTCGCGGGTGTGCACGAAAAGGGCGCGCCACAAGGGCCGCGACATCATTGGCGCGGGGCACTCAAAGTGAGTTGTGGGAGGCGCTGCTTTGGTTCAACCGGCCGACTGGCGCCGCGCGATCCGTCCGCTGGCGACGTCGAAAATCTCGCCTGAGGGACCGATATCCGCGAAAGCCGCCGGGTCGGCGCCAGTCATCCAGACCTGGGCGCCGAGTTTCGACAATTCGCCGAACAGAGATTTGCGACGGTCTGGATCGAGATGGGCGACGACTTCGTCAAGCAACAGGAGCGGCGTGATGCCGGTCATCTCGGCGACCAGCGTGGCGTGGGCGAGGATGAGTCCGATCAACAGAGCCTTCTGTTCGCCGGTGGAGGCATCGCGCGCCGGCATATTTTTCGGCGCATAGATCACCTGCAGGTCGGTGAGATGCGGGCCGTCGAGCGTGCGGCCGGCGGCGGCATCGCGCGGGCGACCATCGCGCAAGATCTGGCGATAGCGATCCTCGACCGTTGTGGCCGGTTCATTGACCAGCGCATTCTCCATCCAGCCGTCGAGCATGATGAGGGCAGATGGGAAGGGCGAGGCTTCGCCGCGCAGACGCAGCATCTCTGCGAGTCGCTTCGCGGTCTGGCCGCGTGTCGCGGCGACGGCGACCGCAAGTTCGGCGGTCTCGCGCTCGATGGCATCGAGCCAGTGGCCGTCGCTGTTGCGATTTTCGAGCAAACGGTTGCGTGAGCGCAGGCTGCGTTCGAGCGCGGAGACGCGGCCGGAGTGATCTTTGTCAATGGCCAGCACGAGGCGGTCGAAGAAGCGCCGGCGTTCGGAGGCGGCGCCCATGAACAGCTGGTCCATCGCTGGCGTCAGCCACACCATGCGGAGGTGATCGCCGAATGCTGCGGCAGAACCAACCGGCTCGCGGTCGATGCGACAGCGTCGGCTGGTGGACGCACCTTCTGCGGATGGCGCGTCGATGCCGGTGCCGAGTGTGGCGAGACCGACTTCGCCTTCCACCGTGGCAGAGACGGCCCATGAGCCGTCGCCTTGAATGTCGGCGACGTCATCCAGTGTGGCTCGACGCAAGCCGCGCCCGGGTGACAGGAATGAGATCGCCTCGATGCAATTGGTCTTGCCGGCGCCGTTTGGCCCGACAAGCGCGACCATGTCGCGATCGGTCGCGAGACTTGCCGCGCGATAATTGCGGAAGTTGGTCAGCGACAGGCGGTGGATGCGGGAGGCAGTCATGGGTGAAACCCTGTCGTCATTCCCGACCAAGCGCGAAGCGGTGCTTCGCTGGAGGTGCCGGGCATCCACGCCTTCTTGATGTAACCCCAAAGACGTGGATGGCCGGGACAAGCCCGGCCATGACGCAATCTAGTGAGTGCATTCAAAAACAGAAGTGCCTCACACCCGCATCGGCATCAGCACATACAGGGCACCCTTGGCGTCCTTGTCCTGCACCAGCGTCGGTGAGCCGGGATCGGCAAGGCGCAGTACGGCGACTTCGCCTTCGATCTGGGCAGCGATGTCGAGCAGATAGCGCGAATTGAAGCCGATATCGAGTGCGTCCGAGGCATATTCGACTTCAAGTTCTTCGGTGGCGCTGCCGGAATCGGGATTGGTCACCGACAGCACCAGCTTACCCGCTGATAGTGCCAGCTTCACGGCGCGGCCGCGTTCGCTGGAGATCGTCGAGACGCGGTCGACCGCGTTCTCGAAATCCTTCTTGTCGATAATCAGTTCCTTGTCGTTGTTCTGCGGGATCACGCGGCCATAGTCGGGGAACGTGCCGTCGATCAGCTTCGAGGTCAGCACGACATTGCCGAGCGTGAAGCGGATCTTGCCCTGCGACAGTTCGATGGTGATCTCTGCTTCCAGATCTTCGATCAGACGCTGCACTTCACCGACCGTCTTGCGCGGCACGATGACGCCCGGCATGCCGTCGGCGCCCTTGGGGAGCTTGAGGTCGATCTGTGCCAGACGATGACCGTCGGTGGCGACGGCACGCAGCGTCGCCGCGGTCGCAGTGCCGGCGGCATGCAGATAGATGCCGTTGAGATAATAGCGGGTCTCTTCGGTGGAGATCGCAAACTGCGTGCGGTCGATCAGGCGCTTGACGTCGGAGGCCGGCAGCGCAAACGAGTGCGTCATTTCGCCGGCGGCGAGATCCGGGAAATCATTCTCCGGCAGGGTCTGTAGGGTAAAACGTGAGCGGCCGGCGCGGATCGCCATCACCGAGCGGTCGCCATCGGCTTCGAGCACGATCTGCGAGCCATCCGGCAGCTTGCGGACGATGTCGTAGAACATATGCGCGGGCACGGTGGTGGAACCAGCGGTGCCGACTTCGGCGGCCAGGGTTTCTGTCACTTCGAGATCGAGGTCGGTGGCCTTTAGCGACAGTCGGGCGTTTTCCGCGCGGATCAGCACGTTTCCCAGGATCGGAATCGTGTTGCGGCGCTCGACCACGCGATGCACGTGGCTCAGCGACTTCAGGAGTTGCGCGCGTTCGACGGTGACCTTCATAACAAAACCCGCCCGATTCAATCCGGTGTCGTGTGGAAATGCCCGGAAGCCCGAATGGGCGCCGCGGCGATGACACCCGCAAGCTCGATCAAGTGGATTTTGCTCAATCCCGCGGGGGACCGCAAGGTGGCGTGGATGGCCGGGAAGCGCAAGAGAGATGCGCTTCCGGCCCCCAATGTTTTGACGGTTAACACCCTCGTCCTGCCCCGGCGCATGCTTTGGCGCACCGGGGGCGGGGACGCTTTACTCCTGCAGTTGGCGCTTCAGCGTTTCGACCTCGTCCTGCAGGGCCACGTCCTTGCCGACCAGCGCCTCGATCTTGCGTACGGCATGCAGAACCGTCGTGTGATCGCGGCCACCGAAGCGGCGACCGATTTCCGGCAGCGAGCGCAGCGTCAGGGTCTTGGCCAGATACATCGCAACCTGACGGGGGCGAACGACATTGGCGGTGCGGCGCGACGACAGGAGGTCGGACCGGCTGACATTGTACTGACGCGCGACGACACGCTGGATGTCCTCGATCTTGATGCGCTTTGGCTCCTGCGGGCGGATCAGGTCGCGCACTTCGCGCTCGGCCATTTCCAGCGTGACCGGCGTGGCGTTCAGCTTCGAATGCGCCAGCAGGCGGTTGATTGCGCCTTCGAGGTCGCGGCCGTTATGGGTGATGGTGCGGGCCAGATAGTCCAGCACCGGCTCCGGCACCTCGAACGAGGCGTGATGTGCACGCGCGGCGGCAACGCGCGATTTCAGGATGCCCAGGCGCAGCTCTTCGCCGAGCGAGCTCATTTCGACGACGAGACCGCCGGCCAGGCGCGAACGCACGCGTTCGTCGAGGCTTTCCAGATCCGACGGCGGACGATCAGCGGCGATCACCACCTGGCGGCCGGCATCGATCAGCGCATTCAGCGTGTGACAGAATTCGGCCTGCGTGGTCTTACCCTGCAGAAACTGCATGTCGTCGATCACCAGCACGTCGATGCCGCGTAGCGCTTCCTTGAAGGCGAGCGCCGTCTGCGTCTTCAGCGCAGCGACGAAGCCGTACATGAACTTTTCGGCAGTGAGATACAGCACCTTGCGGTCTGGGCCGGAATTGCCAGCCCAGGTCACGGCCTGCAACAGATGGGTTTTGCCGAGGCCGACGCCGGCATGGATGTAAAGCGGGTTGAACATCACCGGATCGCCGCGGCGACCTTCGGCGACCTGACGCGCGGCAGCATGGGCCAACGTGTTGGCGCGGCCGAGCACGAAGCTCGCAAAAGTCAGGCGCGGATCGAGCGGCGAGCCGCCAAGTGCTTCATGGCTTGCGGACACCGGCGCGGTGGCTGTGGCGCGGAGTTCGGGCGCGTGACGGTTGTTGGACGTCTCGGTGCGGCGCGCTTCGGCCGGCGCTGCGGCTTCCTTGTTGGCGGGCGCCACGTTGCGCATTGCGGAGCGCACGGTGAGGTCGACGCGATGAACTTGCGGCATCTCGGCCTGCCACGCGTTCAGCACGCGCTCGGCATAGTGGGCCTGGATCCAGCTCTTCAGGAATCGGGTGGGTACCGAAAGATGGACGCTGTCGTCCTGCACGCTTTCGAGATCCATCCGCGCGAACCAGCTGGAGTAAACGTCTTCGCCAACCGTCGACCGTAGCCGACCTTTCACGCGAGACCAGTGATCCTGTTCCATATTAGCCATTGTCAGAGAACTTTTCAGATAGAGTGGATGTCCGGCACAGCGCCGTTGATTGAATGTCCGCGTATGGAGACGCGGCGCGACCTCGTGTGACGCGTCGTCTTCGGGCACAGCTCCGCCAACGGCCATCCTGCCGAGGTCAGATCAGTGATGTCGAAGAGGACCTCGTCGCGAGGTCAGCGCGTACTGGAGGGTCTGTCGGGCGCGTGGGCGGAGGAGCGGCTCGCCGCATGTACCGCCATATCTGAACGAGACGCAGATCGCAGTTGCTCGATTACTGTCGTGGTCGATTTGCGCATAAAGCCTCCCCCGCTTGCCACGGTCGCTCGCGGCAAGGTGTCAGTTCACATGTGGTTCAAAGTCAGTTGCAACGCTGAATACTGAAACTCGTTCAGGGTTACATCCGGTATGGTCGTCTTGCCCGCTCGTCTGCCCGCTTACTTCCGCACCGTCAGCTTTGCTGGTTGCGATTGGCCGGTGCGCATTTCTTTTCAAAGCATCCGAATGGATACCCGAGAAATTTCGACACAGAACAACCCTTCCCATATTGCTATGGGCTGCGATCCGATCAAAGCTTGGAAGGTGTCACTAACCTGAAGACAGTCGCTAACCTGAAGACCGTCGCTGATCCTAAGGTCCGTCCTGGTTCTTAAATCGCTCTGATCTCAAGAACCGCGGGCGCCGCGAATGATTAAAGAAATACAGCACGCCCCGTTTCTCGCAACGGAATCATTTTTCAGGTGCCCCGTAAAAGCCTCACTTGAGCAGCCCGGATCGTATCGTGATTTTTTTGGCGATACGTCAAGGTTTTGAATCAACGCGCTGAATCGCAATGTGACAGTGCCGTTGCAAATTCGAGCGGGCGAAAAAAGAAATTCATAATTCATTTACGAATGAAGGCGCCGAGTCTGCGTTTTCAAACTGGTCCGCTTCGCTATGCCGATAAGTGATTAGAGCCGCGCGTTTTTTTCTGTGCGTTGAGTCAGGGTAACCCTAGACATCGGACTCGCGGTGGCGGCGTAACGCTGTTGCTTTTTCAGAATCACGCTGACGCAAGCGATAACGCGGATTGGCACCCGGTGTGATGCGTTGTGCGTTCCGGCTGTGCCGTTGAAGAGACATGGCGAGACGCGCATCGCGCAAGCGCGCGGCAGTCTTTGCGCTTCATCAGAATTTGTAACGCGATAGCGCGCACGCATTGCGGCATAAAAAAAGCCCGGCGCGAAGCCGGGCTTTTTAGAAAGAATGTTGTCGTCAGATTACTGCGCGAGCTTCGCGATCTGATGGACGAGACGCGAGACCTTGCGGCTTGCGAGATTCTTGTGAACGAGGTTGCGCTGAGCAGCCTTCATCAGTTCGGGCTCGGCGAGCTTCATCGCCTTCAGCGCCGCTTCGCGGTCGCCGCTCTTGATCGCCGCCTCGACGGTGCGGACTGCACCGCGCATCTGGGTGCGGCGGGACTTGTTGACGATGGTGCGGCGGGCAATCTTGCGCGTCGCCTTCTTGGCGGAGGTCGTATTGGCCATATCTCACTATCCTTCAGCAGCGTCCCGTCTCGGGCGCCGGGCTGATTGACGTCTGCCGCTCGACTGCGGCCAACGCTGATCTGTTTCCGGGGTGTTCCTGAAAATGCTATCCCCGGAGCGGCAAAGCGCACACGCTTTGAAACTCACGAGAGCGCGCCGCTCAAAGAACAGCGGCGGCGGGATTTCGCCCACCGCCATTGGCGCTCCTTATAGAGGGCTCAATTTCCACCGTCAACGCTTTCTGGCTGTGTCTTTAGATGGAAAACCGTCGCAAGGCCGCGGTTAAGTTGCTGAAGAGGTTGAATTTCTGGCTCCGGGGCGGTATTGCCGGGGGCAGAGCGATGAGGGGATTCGGATGATCCGCGGGTTTTTCCGCCTGATAGGGCTGTTGTTGCTGGCCGGCGGGTTTGTGTTCCTGGTCTATGACGGGGCGCGCTCGATTGCCGATCAGGCGCTGCGGCTGACCCGGCTCGGGGAGTTCTGGAACGACATCAACCAGGTCAGCCAGCGCTCCTTCCAGGCACTGATCGATGCCCATGCGCCGTTCCTCAGCGGGTTTTTGAACCTGCTGCTCAATCAGCCGGCCTGGGCCGTTATGGGCGTGCTCGGCATCGTGCTGATGCTGCTGTTCCGGCCAAGCAAGCCTCTGATCGGTTATTCGCGGAATTGAACGGCGCACCAAGCGGCGTAACAGACCTGCCGTTTCCGTCGTAGATACCTATATTGCCATTCGAGATACGCGCCGTGCGGCGGGAGTGAACCCGGTTCTGTCGTTACGCGTTGTTGGCCCTCAGATGCGTGCGTTCGTCCAGCGAACCGGAGTCCACTTCGTTCGCGAACGCGCAGGGAGATGATCCATGCTGTTCATGCGTAAAACCACTGCATTGCCGACCGCTGCCGAAGCACTGCCCGGTCGCGATACGCCGATCCCCACCGCCAAGCATCACTTCGTTAATGGCAGCAACATCCAGCCGCCTTACCCGGAAGGGCTTGAGCAGGCGGTGTTCGGGCTTGGTTGCTTCTGGGGGGCTGAGCGCAAGTTCTGGGAGCTGGGCGACGGCATCTATACGACGGCGGTTGGTTACGCCGGCGGCTTCACGCCGAACCCGACCTATGAAGAGACCTGTTCGGGCCGCACCGGTCATACCGAAGCGGTGCTGGTGGTCTTCGATCCGAAGAGGATCTCTTACGAGCAGCTCCTGAAGACGTTCTGGGAAAGCCACGATCCGACCCAGGGTATGCGTCAGGGCAACGATATCGGATCGCAATACCGCTCGGCGATCTACACCTTCAGCGATGCGCAGCTCGATACGGTCGCAGCCTCGAAGGCTGCGTATCAGAAGGCGCTGTCGGCGAAGGGCCTCGGCACCATCACCACCGAGATCGCGCCGGCCGGGAAGTTCTACTTTGCCGAGGACTATCACCAGCAGTATCTGGCGAAGAATCCTGGCGGCTATTGCGGTCTCGGGGGCACCGGCGTGTCCTGCCCGATCGGGGTCGGCGTCACGGCCTGAGCCGACCACGGCTAAGTGTAGATAAACAACGTCAAAAGCCCGCTTTCGGAGCTCCCGAAGGCGGGCTTTTTGCTTCCTGATGGAAGGCTATGACAACGGAATTTTAACCATAAGAGGCCAAAACCGAAGCTGCCTCTATGAGGGATATGTCCAGTGTCGTTTGCCCGCGCGTTTCGTCTGCCCATGATTGTCGCGGTTGCCGCGCTGGCTCTTTCCGGCTGCATGCGCAGACCGGGCCCTGTCGCAGTGGTCGCGCCGGCTGCAGATCTCGATACGCTTGCTTACGGCCGCCCGGGTTACGGTCCGGCACCAGTCCCGGTCGCTTATGCTCCCCCCGTCTCGACTTATGATGCGCAGTACAAGCTCGATGCTGGCGACAAGCTGCGCGTCGTGGTTTACGGCCAGGAAGGTCTTACCAATTCCTACGCCATCGATGCTGGTGGCGCGATCACTATGCCGCTGATCGGCCGCGTGCCGGCGCGCGGCATGACGCCCGCTGCCTTGGCCGCGAGCATTACCGGCCGCCTGCGCAATGGCTTCATTCGTGAACCGTCGGTGGCTGTCGAAATCGAAGCCTACCGTCCGTTCTTCATTCTCGGTGAAGTCGCCGCTCCCGGACAGTATCCATACGTGCCCAATATGAGCGTCGAGAGCGCGATCGCCATTGCCGGCGGTTTCTCGCCGCGCGCCAAGCGTGATGAAGTCACGCTGACCCATACCGCCGTTGAGGGCTCGTATCGCGCCGTAGTGCCGCTGGGCACGCCGATCAGTCCCGGTGATACAGTGCTGGTCAGCGAGCGCTGGTTCTGATCGCGCGCATCAAGTGCCGTCGTCACCCCAAGCGTGACTTTCTCCGCTTTGCGGAATAGGTCGGCGTACTCCCGATCGTTAAAGGCTGCGATGTATCGGCGCATTGGCGTCAGGATACGCGTTGCGCCGTATCAGAATCGTCTCCCGCACTGTAAGCCATGATCAAGCGAGGCCAACTCGCCGGAGCGCCGCCATGTCGGCGCAACCAGATTTCAGGGGGAATAGATGAAGACGAGTCCGTCGATCAAGGCCATGCGCGGTGTCGCTCTGGCAGCTATCGTGGCGCTGGGAGCGGTATCGTCGCAAGCTTCTGCCCAGACGGCGCAATCCTATCCCGATCGACGCATCACCTTCGTCGTGCCCTATGCGCCCGGTGGTGCCACTGACGTCGCCGCGCGCTTGCTGGGGCAGAAGCTGCAAGAATCCTGGAAGCAGACCGTCACCGTTGAGAACAAGCCGGGAGCCGGCGGTGTGATCGGCAACGACTTCGCCGCCAAGGCTCCGGGTGATGGCTACACGGTGCTTATTGCCATCACGCAGATTATCCAGGCACCAAGCCTGATGTCGAAACTGCCCTACGACGTGTTCAAGGATCTCGCCCCGGTGACACAGGTCGCGATCTCGCCGATCGTGCTCGTCGTCCCTGAAGCGCAGCCGATCAAGTCCGTGAAGGAACTGGTCGATCTCGCCAAGGCGGGCTCCGGAAAATATCCGTACGGCACTTTCGGTAATGCCACCACGTCGCATCTCTATGGCGAGCTCCTGAAGAAAAACACCGGCATCGACATGACGCATGTGCCCTATCGCGGCGCCGCGCCGCTCTTGAACGACCTGCTCGGCAATCAGGTTACTGCCGCATTCCTTGACTTCACCACGGCCGGACCGCAGCTCGAAGCCGGCAAGATCCGTCCGCTCGCAGTGGGCGGTGAAAAGCGCAAGCCCAAGCTGCCGAACGTCCAGACCATGGCCGAACTCGGCTATCCCGGCTTTGAGGCTGAAGGCTGGGTCGGCGTCTTCGTGCCGGCTTCGACGCCGAAGGACATCGTCAACAAATTGTCCGCTGAGCTTGGTCGCATCATCAATTCGCCGGAAGGGACGGCCGGCCTGCAAGCGGTCAATCTCGTTCCCGTCGGTGACAGCCCCGAATCCTTCGAGAAAAACCTGCGCCGCGACTTCGATCGCTGGGCGACGGTGGCAAAGACCGCGGGCGTCAAAGGCGAGTAAGTTGGCGCGGACTAGCGCGGGCCGGTCTCGGCTGTCGCCACCCGCGTAAGCGGGTGGTCCGGTAAACACGGAGTTCCGTGATTAGCCCGTGGTGACAACCTATATGTGATCGCCCGGCCAGGCTGGGCAATCACACCGAGAGTGTGATGAGGAGAGACGCTCCCGCGTCTCTCACTTCACCAGATGCTTGGCAAGAAAGTTCAGGCTGCGCTCCCTGGCGAGGTCGGCACTCGCCTTGTTGTAGCTGGCGCGCTGGTCGCAATTGAAGCCGTGCTCGGCACCGTCATAGACGAAGATCTCCACATCCGGCCGTTTGGCACGGATGGTCTCGACATCCGACAGCGGAATGCCGTGATCCTTCTCGCCGAAATGCAGCTGTGTCGGCACGGTCGGCTTCTCGTCGGCAAAGCGCACCACGGCGCCACCGTAATAGCCAATGGCGGCGCTCAGGCCAGTCAGTTTCGTCGCGGCGGCGAAGGCGACACTGCCACCGAGGCAAAAGCCGATGATGCCGACATTGCCGACATCTTTCACTGAATCGATCGCGGCCTGGGTGTCGCGCAGCATCGCGGGCCAATCCGGATTGGCTACGAACTTGCGCGCGATGGCGATTTCCTCGGGCGAATAGCCGGACTGGAAGTTGGGCTCGGTGCGATCGAAGATCGACGGTGCGACCGCCACATAGCCTTGCACGGCGAAACGATCGCAGACCGTGCGGATGTGGTTGTTTACGCCGAAGATTTCCTGAATCACCACCACGGCACCCTTGGGCTTGCCCTCAGGCTGGGTGTGGTAGGCGCCGAGCTTGAAGCCGTCAGATGCAGTCAGCGTGATGTCTTGTCCCACGAGGTATTCCATATCGTTGTTGAGGGGTGCAGTCTGTTTGGCGCGGACGGCAGCACTGGTCCACTCACAAAGCGGCTACCGCCACATCCAGTTCCGGCCCCAGTCGCCCTTCCAGCCGGTCAGGCGTCCCTTGCGAAACTGGAGATAGAGGCGGTCGCCGCGGTCGAAGAAGCCGCTGCCGCCGAAGCTACGGATCGCCAGATAAATCTCATGCCCCGGCCGGCCGCTGATATAGGCCAGCGGGGTGCCCAAAGCGCGGGCGGCATCATCCGTGGCCATGCCGAAAGCGAGCGGCGTTGCATTCGACAGAGTTGCCGTGAATGGCAGATCGGGCGCCGTCCCGATGGGCTGCCCATGGGCGGGAACCATAACGGCGAGCACGCTCTCGAAGCCAAGGATGAATACCGAAATCTTCATGGCGCGATTGTTTTCCGGATCGGGTACCGGCGCAAGGCGGCATTGCTTAAAGTTTTCACGAAGGCCCTAACCGACTGATAGTGCTGCCCGCCGGAATGAAACCTTCCGCGGACCTATCAGGAAGCATTAACAATACCCATTAAGCTTCAGGAACCCAGTTCCAAGGTATGTATGTCCTGCTTGCGGTCCGTTCGCCGCAATAGATCGAGGGCATATGACCACTTCAGTCAAACCATCGCCGGCGCGCCGCCGACTGCTGCTGGCATCGGACCGTAGCGATAGCAGCAATGAACTCCTCGACATCCTGCAGAAGGTCGGCGAGGTCGATGTTGTCCCAACGTCAGCCATTCCGGAGATGCCGCCCAGTGAACTGTCGGGCATTGTGGTCGATATCAATCTGCGTTCGGCAGAGGCCGTGCAGCGCGTGCGCCACAAACTGCGCCACAAATCCTATGAAGCGATACCGCGTCTGTTCGTGCTGGCCGATGCGCTGCATCACGGATCGATGCAGGCCTGGGCGCTCGGCGCCACCGATACGATCGCGCGGCCGTTCGATGCGCGTGGCGTCATGCAGCGCATCCGCGCCGCATTCCCGAATCCACATGACGAGGACTTCTCCACCCGCGGCAAGGCGCTGAATCGCGGCGTCGAGGCGGCGCATGCGGTCATGGTCAAGATTTTCGAGAAGCTGCCCGCCGGCGTGCCGCTCACCTTCAACGATGTGATGCAGGCTGAGAACCAAATTCTGAAGGCCATCAAGCGCACGTCGCTGCGCGAGTGGCTGGCCGCCGTCGGCCGTCATCATAATCACAGTTATCGTCACTGCTTGTTCGTGACGGGTTTCGCGGTGGCCTTTGCGCAGCATCTCGGCATGCGCGACGAAGATCAGCGCCGTCTCACGCGCGCAGCCCTCGTCCATGATGTGGGCAAGGCGTTTATCCCGGTCGCGATCCTGGACAAGCCGGGCAAGCTCACCGAGGAAGAGACGCTCGAAATCCGCAAACATCCGCGTCTCGGCTTCGAAGCGCTGGTGGCGCAGGGCAGCTTCCCGCGCGAGATGCTCGACGTGGTGTTGCATCACCACGAATTCCTGGATGGCAGCGGTTACCCCGATGCGTTGGCCGGCGATCAGATCAGCGACATTGTCCGCCTGATGACCATCGTCGATATCCACGCAGCTCTGGTCGAACGGCGCGCCTATCGCATGGCTTTCACGCATGCGAAGGCGTTCGAGATCATGGAGCAGATGGGCGACAAGATCGACCAGCAACTCCTGCAGGTATTCCGTCCGGTGGCGCTCGGCGCATAAACGCCCGTTCGCCTCAGGCCAGCAGCTTACGCAGCTCGGCCTTGGCGATTTTTTCAAGCGTCGAGCGTGGCATCTCGTCCACGAAGTGGATTTCGCGCGGCACCTTGAAATCCGCCAGCCCGCTCTTGCAGGCCGCCATGACATTGTCATGCAGCGCCGGTGGCGCCTGCGCGACGCCGGCGTGCGGGATGATGAAAACCACGGGCACCTCATCCAGCATGGAATGTTTTTTGCCGACGACGGCAGCTTCGCGCACGCCAGGCACGGTGATGACCACCTGCTCGATCTCGGAAGCCGCGACATTCTCGCCGCCGACCTTCAACATGTCCTTGGCGCGGTCACCAAACTTAATATAGCCGCGCTCGAGCAGCGTGACGCGGTCGCCGGTGATGAAGAAGCCGTTGGTGTCGAAACTGTCTGAGGTCGCGGCTTCGTTGTGCAGATACTCCTTGAACAGCGACAGGCCGGGAATGCCCTTGATCGTGAGATTGCCGGTCTCGCCCACGGCGGTCGGCGTGCCGTCGTCATTGGTGACGCGGATGCCGTATTCGGTTGCGGTGCGGCCGATGGACATGGGCGTGTTGGGCTGATCGACCTCGCCGATGATGCCGTGGGTGATGGTCTCGGTCATGCCCCACCAGCCGATGATCTTGACGCCGAATTTGGCGAAGGCCGGCGGATCGCAGAACGACGCACCCCACATTCGGAAATGATGCTTCGGCACCTCATATTCGAGCAGCGCCTTCATGCAGAACGGGATGGTCGAAAGCCATGTCGCGCGATGTTCGATGGCGACGGACCAGAACCGGCGCGCGGAGAAGCGCGGTTGGAGCACGATGGAGGCGCCGCCCCACAGCGTCGCCAACATCGAATAGGCCAGTGCATTGGTATGGAATAGCGGCAGATAGGTCATATGTGTATCGAACGCATGCAGGTCTTGATGCGCAGCATTCACCTTGCCGCCCCATAGCGCATTGGCATGGGTCCACAGCACGGCCTTGGGCCGGGACGTAGTGCCCGACGTATATTGCACGCTGCAATGCGCCCAGGGATCGACCGGGCGGCGCGGGCGGTCGGTACTGTCGGCGAATAGCGCATCAAAACGCTCGGCCTTGCCGACCGCGTAGCCATCGGCCAGCGCGCCGGCATTGTGCGAGGTCACGGCGATCCAGCGCAGTTTCCGGCAATTAGCGGCGACGAGCTCGGCATAGGATGGTTGCGTGATCGCCGCGACCGCGCCGCAGTGATCCGCAAAATATTCGATCTCCGCGGCTGACGAGCGGGTATTCGTGGTGACGGCGATGGCGCCGAGTTCGACGCAGGCGAACCAGGCCAGCAGCATCTCGACGCAGTTGTCGAGATGGATCAACACATAGTCGCCCTTGACGATGCCGCGTCTGGCGAGGCCTGCGGAAAGTGCGCCGACGCGATCGTAGAATTCGCCATAAGTCCATGGCCGCGCCGGTGCGTCGAATGGCGACCAGATGATGAAGGGGTGATCGCGCCGCGTTTCCGCACGCATGCGCAGTAGCCATGGCACGTCCATGCCGTCAAACGGGCTGATCGAGCCGGGAATCATGACGGGATTCGTGGCGGGCTGGGGCATGTATCCTCCAATGGAAGCCGCTCAAGGCCCGCCTGTGCGGTGCGGCTTTCTTATTATTGTTTTTGCTGAGGATGTTGTGCCATCGGCGGCGGGGCGGCGCAAACCGCGGCCGCGTGCAGGATCAACCTATTTCGTAAGATGAAATTTCGATCAGGCTGCCATCGGGATCCCGGCAATAGATCGAGCGCAAGGTACCGCGCGCGCCCTGTTTGGCGACCGGGCCTTCCTCGATGGCGACGCCGCAAGCGTCGAGATGCGCGACCACGGCGTCAGGCGGCGATGCCGTGAGAAAACAGAGGTCATCGCTGCCGGCCATTTCATGATCCGCCGTGAACCACTCGACCTTATGGGCGCTGATTGGCCGCAGATTGATCTTTTGCGCGCCAAAACTCACCGATGTACGCGGCAACTTGTCTGGACCGGGATCGAACACCTTCACCTCCATGCCCAGGACGCGTTGATACCAGGTGGCGGAACGCTGGACATCAGTGACATTCAGGACGAGATGATCGAGGGCCGTGACGGTGAGGGACATGAAATGGTCCTTGGCTTTCTCTTGACGCTTCTTTGGGCTGGTGCCGCAGTAGTGTCGCACTGGTCGATAGTTGAATTGTTTGGTAGATACGGCCGTTGTCAATTCAACACACGCTGACCGCGCGCAAAGTTTCGGCAGCCGGAGGGAATAAAATATGACGTCACGTCGTGCCGCGATCGGTCTGATTGCGCTTGGCTTTTCTGTTTTTGCTGCGACCGCTCTCGTTCCTGTCAGCTCGGCGCTGGCCGTGGATTATCCGACGCGGCCGGTTCGCTTTGTCGTCGGCTACCCCGCCGGCGGTGCAACAGATATTCTGGCCCGCCTGATCGGGCAAAAGCTATCCGAGCGAACCGGTCAGCAATTTGTCGTCGAGAACAAGCCGGGCGCCGGCAACAATATCGGTACTGAATCCGTCGTGAATGCAGAGCCCGATGGCTACACTATCCTCTTGGTCAATCCGGCGAACTACATCAATGCGACGTTGTATGGGAAGCTGAACTTCAATTTCGTGCGCGACATCGCGCCTGTCGCCGCCTTCCATCGCACTGCCAATGTGATGACCGTCAACAAGGATATTACGGCGAAGACCGTCGGGGAATTCATCGCCTATGTGAAGGCCAATCCGGGCAAGGTGAATATGGCGTCGTCGGGCAACGGCACCTCGGTGCATTTGTCCGGCGAGATGTTCATGATGCTGTCGGGCGCCAAGATGCAGCATGTGCCCTATCGCGGCGCCGCACCGGCGATCACCGATATGCTCGGCGGTCAGGTCCAGGTGATCTTCGACAACATGCCGTCAATCATCCAGCACATCCGCTCGGGCAGCCTGCGTGCGCTGGCGGTGACGACCACCGAGAAATCATCGCTGTTACCCGATGTGCCGACCGTCGCCGAAACCGTACCGGGTTATGAGGCCAGCGCCTTGTTCGGCATGGGTGCGCCGAAGAAGACTCCGCCGGAGATCATCGCCAAGCTCAACGCCGACGTAAATGCGGTGCTGGCCGATCCGGCAGTCAAGGCCAAGCTGATCGATCTCGGCGGCGAGCCGCTGATCGGGCCGCCGGAAGCCTTCGGCAAGATGATCGTCGCGGAGACCGAGAAATGGGAAAAAGTGGTCAAGGCGGCGGGCCTTAAGGTCGAATGAACCCATGCGGCACTACGGTATCTAATCCTCGTGATTGCGCCAGCATAAGCGCGTGATCACGAGACTGGGATGTACCGGAGCCTGCGGGAACGTTCATCCGCAGGCTCTGTTGCTTTCCGAAGACATCACAGGACCGCTGCCCGCGGAGGAGAAGACATGATGCGTAATCTGATGCTGGCCGTGCTGGCTGTTGGTGGTATTTCAGCCATGTCTTCTGGCTCTGCAACTGCCGCCCCGGCCTATCCCTATTGCATCCAGTCGCAGGCCTTCGGGACTGATTGTTCCTATCCGAGCTATGAAGCGTGCCGAGCAACTGCATCAGGCCGTGGTGTCGATTGCATCGTTAATCCGAGCCTGGCGTTCAGCCCGCAGCCTTACGGCGAACCACGCCGCAGCCGACGTTCCGCTGCGTACTAAAGCGAAACGGCAGGACGGCGGATGCTAAGGCTTCGGTTTCTTCGCCAGCCAGATCACATGACGGGCGCCGCCGCGTGTGCCGGTTGCGCGAATCTTGATCTCTTCCGCGTTGAAACCTGCTTTGCCTAAGAGAGCGGTGAATTTGTCGTATGGAAATGACGACCATACCGCGAGCACGCCGCCGGGACTGAGCGCAGCGTGAGATGCGCGTAACCCGTTCAGATCATAGAGAGCATCGTTCGATTTTCGCGTCAGGCCTTCCGGTCCGTTGTCGACGTCGAGGAGGATCGCATCATATTTGCCGCGCGCGCTGGCGATGGCCTTGACTACATCGCCTTCAATAATTTCTACGCGTGGATCACTCAGGCTGTCGCCGGACAGCTCGGCCATTGGGCCACGTGCCCAAGCGACGATTGCGGGCACCAGCTCGACCACGCTGATCTTCGCCGTCGGTCCCAGCACCTTTAGCGCAGCGCGTAATGTAAAGCCCATGCCATAGCCACCGATCAAAAGCCGCGGCGCTTGCATGTCCTTGAGACGGAAACAGGTAAGCGTAGCCAGCGCTTCCTCGGAGCCGAACAGCCGACTGCTCATCAGTTCGTTCTGGCCGAGCTTAATGGTGAATTCGTGCCCGCGCTGCATCAGGCGCAGCGGCACGCCGCCGCCGGGTACTTCGGTCGTATCGATCAGTTTCCAGGGAAGCACGGGTATCTTTCGTCAAGCGATTGCACGCGGCCGGTGGTAGCGCGAGAACCGGGCTCCATGCAACTCGGTTGGCGCGGTCCTTATGGTGGCTGCCGCTATACACCATACTACGGCCCGTTCCCGGGCGACGGGTGGAAGCCGTAAGCCAAACGTGACGCTGCGTCGCACGTCGCACCATCTGAATGTCGATCAGCTGAAAGGCCAGCCTCAAAGCTGGCCTTTCTGTTGCGCAAACATTGAAGCGCAGTGTTTAATGTGTTGCCTTGGTCCATCTATCGATGGCCTGGAGATACCTTTTATGACGATGCGGTTCACACCGGGTGCGGTGACGCTGGCAGACTGGCGGTCGATCTATCGGGGGGTTGTACCAGTTCTCGATCAGAGGTGTATTCCCCGCATTAATGCCAGTGTTGCGGCAGTTACCCGGATCGTCGCCAAGGGCGAGCCCGTCTATGGCATCAATACAGGCTTCGGAAAACTTGCTCATGTCGGCATAGAAGCCGAAAGCATCACGACCCTGCAGAAAAACATCGTGCTGTCGCATTGCGTTGGCGTCGGTGACCCGGCGCCAGCACCAGTGGTGCGGCTGATGATGTGTCTCAAGCTTGCGAGTCTGGCGCAGGGTTTCTCTGGTGTCCGCATGGAGACGGTCCAGTTGCTTAGCGCCATGATCGCGCATGACATCACGCCCATCGTGCCGGCGCAGGGATCGGTTGGCGCCTCGGGCGATCTGGCCCCGCTCGCGCATATGGCGTCGGTCATGATCGGTGTCGGCGAGGCGCTGACGACGTCCGGTCGATTGCCGGCGATGGAGGCGCTCGCCAGTGCTGGTCTGCAGCCGATTGAATTGCAAGCCAAGGAAGGACTGGCGCTGCTCAATGGCACGCAGTTTTCGACGGCCTATGCGCTTGCGGGATTGTTCGAGGCCGAAATCCTGTTCAAGACCGCCATTGTCAGTGGGGCGCTCTCGACCGATGCCGCGCGGGGGTCCGACACGCCGTTCGATCCACGCATCCATCAACTGCGCAAGCATGAAGGGCAGATCGTTTCGGCCCAGGCATTGAAGGAACTTCTCGCCGGCAGCGCGATTCGCGAGTCACACCGCACCGGTGATGTGCGTGTTCAGGATCCTTATTGCCTCCGCTGTCAGCCTCAGGTGATGGGCGCCGCGCTGGATGTTTTGCGGCAGGTGGCCACCACGCTTCTCACTGAAGCGAATGGCGTCTCTGACAACCCTCTGATCTTTGCCGACGACGATATCGCGATCTCCGGTGGCAACTTCCATGCGGCGCCGGTTGCCTTTGCTGCGGATATGATGGCGCTTGCGATCTGTGAGATTGGGTCGATCTCTGAGCGCCGGATCGCCATGCTGGTGGATCCGGCACTCTCCGGTGTGCCCGCATTCCTGACACCGAAGCCAGGGCTCAATTCGGGCTTCATGATCGCTCAGGTCACTGCCGCAGCGCTGGTTTCGGAGAACAAGCAGCGCGCCTATCCGGCCAGTGTTGATTCGATTCCGACATCGGCCAATCAGGAAGATCACGTCTCGATGGCTGCCCATGCAGCACGTCGGCTGCTGCCGATGATCGAGAATGCGATGGCCGTCATTGCCATCGAGTTGCTAGCGGGTGCGCAAGGCTGTGATTTTCATGCGCCGCTCAAGTCCAGCGATCGCCTTGAAGGGGTTCGTGAACGTATCCGGGCCGACGTCGCCCATCTCGACGACGACCGATATTTCCATGACGACATTCAGAAATCGATCGGTCTCGTACGATCCGGAGCAATCGTCGCGGCGGCAAATCTCGAATCGATTCCGGGTGTCTAGAGCGCGGGAGAGCGATCACCCGATCGCAGTCTTGATCACACTCAGCAATTCCTGGAACGGCTCCGCGCAGGACGGGTCGGTCGGGTGCTGTTGCAGTACGTCGTAGATCTTGGGCACGAGTTGAACGGCCTGGTCGAGTTCGCTGTCCCGACCGGGCTGATAGCCGCCCATCAGGCGAAGGTCGCGTGTGTCTTCGAAACGCGCGATCATGGCGCGCAGCTTGCGCACCAAATTGGCTTCTTCCGGCGACCACACATGCTGGCCGAGGCGCGACACCGATGACAGCACATTGACCGCGGGATAGCGGCCCTGATCGGCGACGTCGCGGTCCAGCATGATGTGTCCGTCCAGCGTACCGCGCACCGTATCTGCAACGGGTTCGTTGTGATCGTCACCGTCGATCAGTACGGCAAAGACGCCGGTAATGGAGCCTTGGCCTTCAAGGCCCGGTCCCGAACGCTCCAGCAGTCGCGGAAGCTCGCTGAACACGCTTGGCGCATAGCCGCGTGCGATCGCCGGCTCGCCGGTGGCGAGTGCGACTTCGCGTGATGCATGGGCGAAGCGCGTTACCGAATCGACGATCAACAGCACCGATTCGCCGCGATCGCGGAAATATTCGGCGATGGTCATCGCCGTCTTCGGTGCCAGCCGCCGCATCATCGGGCTTTCGTCGCTGGTCGAGACGACTGTGATCGCGCGGGTCTTGTGATGGATCAGCGATTCCTCGAGAAATTCACGCACTTCGCGGCCACGCTCACCGACAAGTGCCGTGACGACGGTGTCGAAGCCGGAACCGCGCGCGAGCATCGAGAGCAGGGTGGTCTTGCCGACGCCGGAACCGGCGAAAACGCCGATGCGTTGGCCGATGCAAAGCGGTGTGAAGAGATCGACCACACGGACGCCGGTACGCAGCGGCTTGCTCACGCGCGAACGGTTCATTGCGGGCGGAGGATTGGCGTCGGTCTGCATTTCACGCTCGCCGACCGGCATGTCGCCGGCACCATCCAGCGGCTCACCGAGCGCATTGATGACACGGCCTTTCCACGCCGGGTGCGGCGACAGCGTCTTGGGTGGCATCCGGAAGGCGGGAACCCCGAGACCCGCCGCGAAGTGCGAATCAAACGGCTTGGCCGTGACGCCGTCATTATCGATTCGCACGACTTCGCCGAGATGGAGTTGCTTATCAATCTCCAATCCGATCAGCTCGCCGAGTTTGACGTAGCGCGAGAGGCCCGAGACACGAAAATGCGTCGGCGTCACCTCGGACACCATCCCGCCAACACGCACCGTCGGCACATCCCGGCGTAGCGTTGCGATGGTCGATTCGAGTTTCTCAAGCGCGTTCATCAGGCTCTCCCGCCGTTCACGTCAGGCATCAGGCCTTTGGATCGCCCAAGGTCCGAATGGCGCCCTGCATGGTGCTTTCGGAATTGTCGATCAATGAGCTGACACTCTGAAAGGTGCGCTGGGCGGTCATCATCTGCGTGAGTTCAGTCAGAGGATCGACATTCGATCCTTCCACATAGCCCTGCTGAAAGCCGACTGTGACGAAATCGAGCGCGGTGGTCGCTGGCTTGCTCGGAATCACGCCCGACGTTCCGAAACGTTCCAGCTTTGCGTCCGGTGCGATATCGAACAAGCCGAGCTGACCGACCTGGATGCGGCCCTGCGAAATCGTCCCATCGCGCACGATCGTTAGCGGGCCGGCATCTGGATCGACGATGATCGGCGTGCCGCCTGAGTCGAGCACCGGATAGCCGGTCAGTGTCTGAAGCTGGCCGTTGATATCGATCTGCATACGGCCGTCGCGCGTATAGACGGGGCCGTTCGGGCCAGCAAACGCCATCCATGTCGTGTTGCCGGGATCCGGGCCGCCGGGATACGCGGCCATGCTGTTTCCTGTCACCGCCACGTCAAGGGTATTGCCGGTCTGGGTGATAGCGCCTTCCTTGCGCGAGATGAAATTTTCGCCAGGCGAGGAGAACGCGACTGCCTGCGTTGCTGCGCGCGACATCGCAGTCTCGAATTTCACGGCATCGGCGCGAAACGCCGCCGTTTTCATATTGGCCATATTATTGGCGATGGTTTCAAGTCGCTTCTCGAGCGAGACTTGGGCCGAGAGGCTGACATAGAGTGCTGATTGCATTTTATCGTCCGAGTTTCAGGTTCTGCAGGGTGGCCAGCAAGTCTGTGCTCAGGCCCATTGATAACTTGCGATTGTCGAGACCATCGGCAGGGAATTCCCAGTCTGCGGGTGCACGGGAGCGAGATTGGCCTCAAACTCCCCGGACAAGCTTGTGCGGGGCTGGCCGCCGCAGACACATGTCAGCCTCGTGCAAGCATCGTTGCCTAAGTGAATTGCATCCTCAATTTGGAGCGGTGCGCTTGAGCATTCTCTTTGGTGTCATAATCACACTCGCCAGTCTGATCGGGGGCTTCACCGCGATGGGCGGGCATCTCAGCGTGATATGGCAGCCTTGGGAGTTCGTCATTATTATGGGGATGTCGCTGGGCACCTATGTGATCGCGAACCCCTGGAAGACTGTCGTCGATACCGGCCGCGCCACCGTGCAGGCCCTGACTGTCGCAGTGCCGAAGCAGCGTCATTACCTCGATCTACTCGGGCTTTTGCATTCGCTGATGCGTGAAGTGCGGAATAAGGGCCGCAACGAGGTGGAGGCCCATATCGATGACCCGACGTCATCTGAAATCTTCACCGCCTTCCCGACGGTGCTCGCCAACGAGCCTCTTCTGCACTTCATCTGTGACTATTTTCGCCTGATCATCATGGGCAGTGCGCGGCCGCATGAGATCGAAGCGTTGATGGACGAAGAGATCGAGACCATCATCCGCAGCAAGATGAAGCCATACGGCTCGTTGATGATGGTCGCTGAAGGCCTGCCGGCCCTCGGCATCGTCGCCGCAGTGCTCGGTGTCATCAAGGCGATGGGTGCGCTTGATCAGTCTCCGAAATTGCTCGGTGGCTTCATCGGAGCGGCTCTGGTCGGCACCTTTGCGGGCATCTTTCTGTCCTACGGACTCGTTGCGCCGCTCGCGCACAAGATCAAGCTGGTGCGCGAGCAGCGCGCCCGGATGTATGTGATTGTCAAGCAGTCGCTGCTGGCCTTCATGAATGGGGCTTTGCCACAGATCGCGATCGAGCATGGTCGCAAGATGATCGGCCCCGGTGAACGCCCGTCGATTGATGTCGTCGAAAGCGAAACTATCTCCGGCGGTCCTGCGAAGGCGTCACCAGCTGAACCCTCGGCGAAAGCGGGAGCACGGGCCTGATGTCAGAAGTGAAGTCAGGCCGCGTGGATCAAGGATCGGATCAACTTCTAGGAGCCGCCGGAATTTCCGTCGAACGCATGCCCATGCTGCATGTGATTTTCGACCAGATGACGAATCTCTGCGCCGAAAGCCTACGATCTATGTCGCCGTCGCAGTCGTATTTCTCGTTGAGCAGCGTGGGCAGCGATCGTCTCTCCGATATCCTCGATCGCTATGAAGGCGAAGCCATTGCCGCGGTGTTCTATGCGCAAGCATGGGATGCGCGCATCCTGATCGGTTTCGATCGCGATTTCGTCTATACGATGATCGAGCTCCTATTCGGCGCCGATGGTGCGGAGCCGCCGCTGGATATGCCCCGGGTGTTTTCGAATGTGGAACTGCATGTCGCGCAGTCGCTGTTCGAGCGCTTCGGTAAGGCACTGCAGGCATCATTCGATCGCGCTTCCGACGTGACGTTCAATCTGGAACGCGTCGAAACGCGCATGGATTACCTCGCGATCGGTCGCCTTAACAACATGGCTGTTTGCGCGAAGATCCTGTTGCAGGGTCTCGATCGCGGCGGCGAGATGTTCATCGTCATTCCGCATGCCGCGCTTAATCCAATCCGGCAGGCGCTGTCACAGATCGTATCCGGTGAATCGGCTTCCACCGATCCGAACTGGAGCCGCCAGCTCCATAGCGAAATCAAGCGAACCGAAGTCGTGCTGAAGGCGGTTCTCGAAGAGCGACAGTTTACCCTCGGCGAGGTCGCAAAGTTTCACGTCGGC
This sequence comes from Tardiphaga sp. P9-11, assembly GCF_008329525.1. Taxonomy (GTDB): domain Bacteria; phylum Pseudomonadota; class Alphaproteobacteria; order Rhizobiales; family Xanthobacteraceae; genus Tardiphaga. The sequence continues at coordinate 661,027 of NZ_NPKQ01000001.1, forward strand.
CAGGTACTCAAGCTCAACGCCACACCGGACACCATGGTTCGCCTCGAATGCAATGATCAACGCCTGTTCTGGTGTCAGCTCGGCCAGATGAACGGCGTCTACTCACTGCAGGTCAAGGAATCGGCCGACCAAAAACGGGAATTTATCGATGGTATCCTCGCTCGTTGACATCATCCTTTTCGCAGCCCTGCTCTTCACGAGCATTCGCGTCACCAAGATGCATCGCGAGCTCGTCAAGTTGCGTGCCCATCAGGGCGAGTTCACCGCCGTGGTCGGCAAGACCAATGAGACGGTGGACGACATGGTGTTGATGGTGCGCGAATTCAGCTCGGACGGGCGGCAAATGGTCCAGGCGCTCGGTGACAAGATCGACGAGGCGCGCAAGGCCATCGTGGAAATCGATACTCGCACTGCGGCGCAAAATCCGGCTTAGGCCAAGATCTGAGATTTCAAGAAGGCAGGGGACATGAAGCAACCATTCGATATCGATCCAGTAAGCGCGGCACCCGCCACCGATCCGCTCAAGGCTGACGGCGCGTCGTTTGGCAAACTGGCTGATCTCGCGGCGCGCGCTGCCGAGGAGACGAGCCGGCTGACGAATCTCGAGCCGATCCTGCGCATCCCGGTCACGGTGCAGGTGCTGCTCGGCTCCGCGACTATGCCGGTTGCGGATCTGATGAAACTCGGCCGTGGCGCTGTGATCCCGCTCGACCACCGTGTGGGTGAGCCTGTCGAGGTCGTCGTCAACGGACGCATCGTCGCGCGTGGCGCGGTAGTCGTCGTGGAAGATGAAAATTCGCGTTTTGGTGTATCGCTGACGGAAATCGTCGGAGGAGCGGCCGGGGATTCGGACGCTTAAAGAGATTTTCCCAAAGAGATATTCCTTATGGCATTCAATGCACCTGCCAAACGCGCCGGCACCAGCGTCAAACCGTTGGGTGGCACCGAGAAAGCGGCAGCTCTTCTGTTGGCCATGGGGCGTGAGCTCTCGGGCGGCCTGCTTCGAGAGTTCGATCCCGAAGAGATCAAACTGGTCACGCGCGCTGCGGCCGAGCTCAAGCCCATCTCAGGGCCTGAACTTGAGGCGATCATCGAGGAGTTCGCACAGAATTTCTCGGAAGGTCCGAATATCTTCGGCACTGTCGGTGAGCTGGAGAAGCTGTTGAATGGTGTGCTGCCGCCGGAACAGATTACTGACATCATTTCCGAAGTTCTGGGCAACAAGACGAAATCGGTGTGGGAGCGCATCTCGCTCGTCTCGGAAAGTCTGCTCGCCAACTATCTTCTCAAAGAGCATCCGCAAACTGCCGCGCTCATTCTCTCGCGGGTAAAGCCGGCCTGCGCTGCCCGCGTGATGAGCCATCTGCCACCGGATATCCGTCACGACCTGATGCGACGTATGCTCAGCCTCAAGCCTGTTGTCGAGGATGCCATGAGCATTATCGAGAAAACGATGCATGAAGACTTCATGATCAACTTCGCTCGCAACCTGGCATCCGACACCTATCCGCGCATGGCTGACATCATCAACAAGATGGAGCGGACGCAGATGGAGGAATCGCTGAAGAACCTCACCGAATCGCGACCGAAGTCGGCCGAGATTCTGAAGGGTATGCTGTTCACCTTCGACGACATCGTCAACCTTACGGCCAAAGCGCGCATGCTGATCTTCGATCAGGTGCCAACCGACCGCGTGGTGATGGCGCTCAAGGGATCGGATACGACATTCCGCGAGCTCATTCTGTCGTCGTTGGCGTCGCGCACCCGTCGTCTGGTGGACCACGAACTGGCTAACGGCATCCCCGCAAATCAGCGCGAGATCCTGGACGCGCGGCGCGCCATTACCGACCTTGCGCTCGATATGGCCGGGCGCGGCGAAATTGAACTCAATCCCGATCAAGAAGACCAGCCGGTATTCACCTGAAGATAGAGCATTGTGTCTGACGAACCCGACAAGGACAGTAAAACCGAAGAGGCGACAGAGAAGAAGGTTCGTGATTCCGTTGAGAAGGGTCAAATCCCGGTCTCGCGCGAAGCGCCGATTTTCGCCTCTATGCTCGCGCTATTGATTATTCAAAGCTTCTTGACCACCGACAACGTCAGAAGGCTGACATTCACTTTAGCCCGATTGATCGACGATCCGTCGGGCATCCGCATCCGTAATGGAACGGATGCTATTGGGTTGCTCTCCGCGGTCGGTATGAGTGCGGCGGGACTGGTTATTCCGATTGTTATCGTCCTGATGCTGGCCGGGCTGGCGTCATCTTTCCTGCAGAACGCGCCGCGAATTGTGTTCGATCGCATCCAGCCGGAACTTTCGCGCATTTCGATTGCGAAGGGATGGGGCAGAATCTTCGGCGCGCAGGGACGTGTGGAATTCGGAAAATCGGTCTTCAAGTTCGTCGCTATCAGTCTGGTTGTGATGATCGTCTTGCGGGCTGAGGAGGCCGTGGCCGTGAATGCATTGTTTAGCGATCCGGCGGCTGTTCCGGAATTGGTGCTGACCACAGCAATGCGGCTTGTATCCGCCATCAGCATTGCGACCATTGTCCTGGTGTCGCTCGACCTCGTCTGGGCACGCTTCCATTGGCGCCGTGAACTGCGGATGACGAAGCAGGAAATCAAGGATGAATTCAAGCAGGCCGAAGGCGATCCGATCGTTAAATCGCGGCTACGCTCGCTGGCACGTGACCGCGCCCGCAAGTCGATGCTGGCGGCCGTGCCGCGCGCCACGCTGGTGATCGCGAATCCCACGCATTACGCGATTGCGCTGAAGTACAAGCAGGGCGAAGACGCTGCGCCGACGGTACTTGCAAAGGGACAGGATCTGGTTGCGCTGAAGATAAGGGAAATCGCCGAGAAGAACGGCGTACCCGTGGTGGAAGACAAAATGCTGGCGCGCTCGATGTATGATGTTGCATACATCGACAAAATGATCCCGTCAGAGTTCTTTCGCCCTGTTGCAGAAATCATCTACTTCCTGCATTCGCGCAAACAGAAGACAAACGCGTAAGTGCTCTGCGCATGTCGTGATGCGCATCTCCAGCCTCGGACAAGTTTCCATTTGTATACCATGACGAAGGAATCATGTTCGCCTGGGGGATAAGTGGGACCCGTCTATCTCTTCGACGTCGCCTCATCGCATGAGCGATGGCTGTCGCTGCGACAGTCCGCAATCTCGGCGAATGTCGCCAATGCGAACACGCCCGGCTATCGCGCGCAGGACATTGAGCCGTTCAACAAGATCCTCGATTCGAAAGTCGTGCCTGTAACGGTGACGTCGCCGGCGCATATCACGACCGGCTCATCGGTTGAGGCCCAAGGCATGCGCAAGGAAAAGAGCTGGGAGACCGTTCACTCCGGTAACTCCGTCAGCCTTGAGCAGGAGATGCTGAAGGCCGGCGATATCAATCGTGACTACTCGCTGAATACGGCGATCGTCAAATCGTTTCATCGCATGTTCATGACAAGCATGAAGACCTGAGGGAGTTGACAATGATTGACCCATTACAGGCATCCGTTCAGATCGCAAGTTCTGGCCTCGAGGCGCAATCAACTCGCCTGCGTGTGGTTTCGGAGAATCTTGCCAATGCCAATTCGACTGGACGTACGCCCGGCTCCGACCCCTATCGTCGAAAGACGACGACCTTCACGGCAGAAATGGATCGTGCCGCCGGCGTGCGCATGGTCAAGGTCAAAGATATCGGAACCGATCAGGCGCCGTTCCGCGTGGATTACGAGCCAGGCCATCCGGCGGCCGATGCAACCGGCTATGTGAGGCTGCCCAATGTTAACTCGCTAATCGAAATGGGGGACATGCGGGAAACCAATCGGTCCTTCGAAGCGAATCTTCAGGTCATCAAACAGGTGAGGTCCATGGTTTCGATGACCATCGATCTCTTGAGGAGCTAACAATGCTTGAAGCGGTATCCTCAGTCATCAGCAGTGCTGGCGAGCTCGCGAAAGCCAGCGAAGTCATAAATGCTGCTACGCCCGCGGTGCAGCCGGGCGCATCCACCGTTGGCTTCAACAACGTCCTCGAACAGGTCGCCGCCGATGCCATCGGTTCGATCAAGGCCGGCGAAGCCGCGTCGATCCAGTCTATTCACGGCAAGCTCTCGGCACAGAAGGTGGTCGAAGCAGTCATGTCTGCTGAACGGTCGTTGCAGATGGCTGTCGCCGTCCGCGACAAGGTCGTTGCGGCGTATCAAGAAGTCAGCCGAATGGCGATTTGAGGTTCAATCATGAGAGCTCTGGCCATCGCTGCCACCGGTATGGGCGCGCAGCAACTTAATGTCGAAGTGATCGCGAACAATATCGCGAACATCAATACGACCTCGTACAAGCGATCCCGCGCGGAATTCACCGATCTGTTCTATCAGATCGATCGTGCGCAGGGTGTGCCCAACCGAAGTGGTGAAGGCGCGGTGCCGGAGGGCGCGAAACTCGGTCTCGGCGTGCGTTCCGCGGCCGTGCGCAAACTGCATCTGCAGGGCGCCATGGCGCAAACCGGCAATACCTACGATCTCGCCATCAATGGTCGCGGCTGGTTCCAGATCGCCGGTCCCAACGGTGAGACGCTCTACACGCGCGCGGGCGCGTTCAACCTGAATGAAAATCGCCAGCTTGTGACGGCAGATGGCTATCTGGTGACGCCAGCGATCGTCGTTCCGCAAAATGCCGTGGACGTGATCGTCAACGAGTCCGGCCAGGTGTTTGCGAAGGTTGATGGCAACGTCGCGCCCGTTCAGCTCGGCCAGCTCTCGCTCGCGAACTTCTCCAATGAAGCCGGTCTGGATCCACTGGGCGGAAATCTCTATCGCGAGACAGTGTCATCCGGCGTGCCGGTTGTCGGCTTCGCGGGTGATATCGGCTATGGCAAGCTGCATCAGAACTACCTTGAGAGCTCGAATGTCGATCCGGTGAAGGAAATCACCGAGCTGATCTCGGCGCAGCGTTCCTATGAAATGAACTCCAAGGTCATCCAGGCGGCTGACGAGATGGCGTCGACCATCTCGAAGGGCATGCGGTAAATCCACAGAACGGGATCTCGGCCTGATGCGCGCAGTCACTATCGTCACCCGCTGGCTCGCGAGCTTCGTGCTCGCGGCTAGCATCGCAGGCGTCGCGAATGCGGCGGAAGATGCCGTCCGCTATCCCGTGCCAGCCACGGCTATCTATCCCGGCGACGTCATCCGGGATGAGATGATCATGGATCGCAACTTTGCGCCCAATATTCAGGGCGCAAGCGCATTCATCAACGACCGTGCGTCCCTCGTTGGTCGTATCGCTCGTCGTACGCTGTTGGCGGGGCACTTGATCCCGATCAACGGACTCGAAGATCTGAAGGCCGTCACCCGCGGGGCTGTGGTGAAGGTGCTCGTCGAGGATGATGGGCTGATCATCGTCACCTACGCGACATCCCTGCAGTCGGGCAGCGCTGGCATGATGGTGCAGCTTCGCAATCTCGATACCGGCGTCACCATCCGGGGCATCGTCCAGCAGGACGGATCAGTACGGATTCAGAACGGATGATGCTGCGTCTCCTTTGTGGTCTCCTGCTTTCGCTTTCGATCTCAACGGCGGATGCCGCCGTGCGTGTGAAGGACATCGCCAATCTCAAGGGCGTGCGCGAGAATCAGATCCTCGGCTATGGCCTTGTGATCGGCCTCAAGGGCACCGGTGACACGCTGCGCAACGCGCCGTTCACTGAACAGTCGTTGCAATCGATGCTCGACAATATGGGCATCAATATCCGTGGCACCTCATTGCGTACGCGCAACGTTGCCGCCGTCGTTGTGACGGCCGATCTGCCGCCGTTTGTCGCGGGCGGTTCGCGAATTGACGTCGCGATTTCGTCGCTGGGCGACGCCTCATCCCTGCTTGGTGGAACGTTGGTGATGACGCAATTGCGCGGCGCCGATGGCGAAACCTATGCCGTCGCGCAAGGCGCTATCGCTGTAGGCGGCTACAACGTCGAAGGCGCTGCACAAACGCTTAGCCAGGGGGTGGCCACGGCTGGCCGCATTCCCAACGGCGCGCTGATCGAGCGTGAAGTGAAGGGACGCTTCAGCGAGATGGAATCGCTTATTCTAGAATTGAAGAATCCTGACTTTGTGACCGCGACGCGCATCATGGATGCGATCAACGCTCACGGTAATGGACGTTACCAGAAGGTCGTGGCCTTTGAGCGCGATTATCGGACGATCGTGCTGTCGCGCCCACGCGGTACGTCGCCGGTGCGGTTCATCGCCGAGATCGAAGAATTACTGGTCGAGCCGGATACACCCGCGCGGGTGGTTGTCGACGAGCGCACCGGGACGGTGGTGATCGGCCGCAACGTGCAGATCTCGACCGTCGCCGTGACGCATGGAAATCTGTCGGTGCGGATCACCGAAGCGCCGATCGTGTCGCAGCCGTCACCATTTGCCCGTCGTGGCGAGACTGTGGTGGTGCCGCAGACCTTCATCGAAGCGAATGAGCCTGGCGCAAAGATCGCTATTCTGCGCGGCGCCGATCTGCAGCGACTGGTGCGCGGCCTTAATCAGATCGGTCTGAAGCCGCAGGGGATCATCGCGATCCTGCAGGCGATCAAATCGGCTGGCGCGCTGCAGGCAGAACTCGTCATCCAGTAGACCCGGGTCAGCGTCACGCAAGCCAAAGCGTGCAAGGCTCGCTCAGCTGAATCACGAGAACACTAATGGTGCGCGCCGGAAATCGATCGATCAAGTCTCTTCTGCTGATCGGCATGGTGATGTCGACGTCGGCATTTGCCGAGCCCGAGCAGAAGCTCTCGAAGCCGCTCAACCTTGGTGAATTTGCGAAGACGCCGCAGGTTGCACGCCCCCGCCCGGCCGCAAACAAGCAAGACCTTGTGGCGCGTTCGCTTGCTGATTCGGCGCTGATCACGGGCGCAATCGACAAGAAGGATAGCGCGGTCGCTAACTCGCAGGAATCCGACGTCGCCCGCTTTTGCAGTAACATCGCAGACCAGGCGCTCGATGCCCGTGTGGCGTGGCAGCAGAAAGAGCTGGAAGCCACCGAATCCAAGCTGAAGCTACGTATCGCCGAACTTGAGGCCAAGCGCGCCGAATATGAGGAATGGCTGAAGCTGCGCGAAGAATTCCTCAAAAAGGCGGAAGACAGCGTCGTCGAAATCTATTCGCGCATGAATCCGGAAGCTGCGGCACAGCAGATCGCCAGCATGGCTGACGATACGGCAGCTGCCGTGCTTGCCAAGCTGAGAGTCCGCGTTGCCAGCGCGATCCTCAATGAGATGGAGCCGGCACGGGGTGCACATCTCGCCGATACGCTCGCTGGTATGCGTCGCACAGACGACGGGAAAGCCAAGAAATGACGTGGTTGAGAGTGGTTCTGATCCCGGTCGCCCTTTCCTGCCTAACGGGATGCGCCAGCAATCTCGCCGAGGTTGGCCAGGCACCCTACATGTCGCCGATCGGCAACGGTATGCAGATCGATGCGCGCGCAATTCCAATCGAGAGACGCGCCTACCGCGGCGCGGGCCCTCAGTCGATCTGGAATGATCGTAAGGACCTTTATCGCGATTCGCGCGCTATGCGCGTCGGCGATCTCCTGACCGTCAATATCCTGATGAACGACAAGGCAATCCTCGACAACAAGACGGATCGGTCGCGTGACTCGCAGATCAAGGTGGAATCCGACTACTCGGCCAATATCGCTAAGTGGCTTTCTGCCGGAAATTTCGACACCAACGTCAAATCTCAATCGTCGAACAAAGGCGCCGGCAAGATCGATCGTAATGAAGAAGTGCGTTTCTCGGTTGCTGCCGTCGTTGTCGATGTGCTCCCGAACGGCAATCTCCTGGTCAGCGGCTCGCAGGAGATGCGGGTCAATTATGAGATGCGCATTGTCAATGTCGGCGGCATCGTGCGCCCGATCGATATCAGCCGAAACAATACTATTGCCTACGAGAAAGTCGCCGAAGCGCGCATTTCGTATGGCGGCCGCGGTCGTTCGATGGAAGTGCAACAACCGAACTGGGGTCAGCAGGTTTACGACCAGGTCGCGCCGTTCTGATGGGAAACGATCATGGCTGATAATGTCGCGAATGATGGTCAACGCCCCGGTTTCATGCAGTGGCTTGGCGCCCTGCTGCTCGTCACCGCGCTCTCGGTGGGGGCAGGAGCTCTCGCAAGCGTTCAGTTGATGTCGACGTTCCAGCGCATCAGTGAGAACCAGAAGGAGGCGCCCGAAAAGCCGATCCTGTCCGCCTTCAATGCCAATGATCGCCTGCGCAGGATCACACCGGTCGTGACCAATCTAGCAGCGCCGCCGAACGCCTGGATCCGCATGGAAGCATCGATCGTGACCGACAAATTGACTGAAGAGGAGGCGAGTATCGTGGTCGCTCGCATCGGCGAAGACCTCGTTGCCTATCTGCGCACGCTGACGCCCGCGCAAATCGAGGGCGCCCGTGGCCTGCAATATCTACGCGAAGATCTGAACGAGCGCGCACTCACGCGTTCGAGCGGCAAGGTGCGTGAGCTGATTATCGAAACCCTGGTGGTGCAATGAAGCGTCTCATTCCGATCCTGCTTCTGATGCTACTGCCGACTGCCGCAGTGGCGCAGGTGCCGGATCTGTCGACCCTGCTTCCGCAGGGTGAAGGCAGCGCCAGCGGCCGCATCATCCAGATGGTCGCGCTGCTGACGGTGCTGTCACTGGCGCCGGGCTTGCTGATCATGGTGACGAGTTTCACGAGATTCGTCGTTGCGCTCTCGTTCCTGCGTACCGGTCTCGGTCTGCAGACGACGCCGGCCAACATCGTGATGATCAGCCTCGCACTGTTCCTCACGTTTTATGTGATGGCGCCGACCTTCGATCGCGCGTGGGTGAACGGCCTTCAGCCGCTGATGAAGAACGAGATCACCGAGCAGGAAGCCTATTCGCGGGTCACAGATCCGTTCCGGGATTTCATGCTGCAGCATGTGCGTGAGAAGGATCTGCAGACCTTCGAGAACCTCGCTGCCGAGAGCATGAAGATCAAACTCGAAGGTCAGCGGGTCGATCTGCGAATCATCATTCCAGCATTCATGGTATCGGAGCTCCGCCGCGCATTCGAGATCGGCTTTCTTGTCGTCATGCCGTTCCTGGTGATCGACATGATCGTCGCAACGCTGACGATGTCGATGGGCATGATGATGATGCCGCCAACGGTGTTCGCGCTACCGTTCAAGGTACTATTCTTCGTGTTGATCGACGGCTGGAATTTGCTCGCCGTTGGTCTTGTGAAGTCGTTTCTATAGATCATTTGATTCATCACGATGTAAGTGACGAATCAAATGATCGCTGTTAACTATACGAGCCGCCGCCGCCTTCAGCTTTGGGTAAGGTTTGGCGGCTAGCTTGCAATTCACGACAGGTTGGGTCGATCAGATCGACATTCCAAAGGCATGATGCCGCCCTCTCGTACCGGTGAAAGTCCGGTATGTCCCCAGCAAATCAATCAAATTAAAGGGACATACGATGTCTAGCTTGATGACCAATACATCCGCCATGACCGCACTCCAGACCCTGCGGTCGGTCACGGATAGCCTTGCAACCACCCAGAACCGCATCTCCACGGGCTATCGCGTGTCGACCGCTTCGGACAACGCCGCTTACTGGTCGATCGCCACCACGATGCGTTCGGACGTTCAGGCTCTGGGTGCCGTGCAGGACGCCCTCGGCCTCGGCGCCGCGACCATCGACACCATGTATACCGGCCTGAGCGCCACGGTCGACGTCGTGTCGTCAATCAAGGCCAAGCTGGTTGCTGCCCGTACGCCGGGCGTCGATCGCGCGAAGATCCAGAGCGAAATCACCGAGCTGCAGAAGCAGCTGAAGAACACCGCCGACAGTGCGGTTTTCAACGGTGAAAACTGGATCTCGGGTGATTCGAGCAGCGCCAGCTACAACGCGACCAAGAGCGTCGTGTCGTCGTTCTCCCGCGCCGGTGGCGCAGTCAAGATCGATACGCTCTCGGTCGATCTCGCCGCCATCAAGCTCTATGACGCGAATGTCGACACAGCTTACAATGCCCAGACGTTCCCGACGGGCACCACCACGGCCTATGCTGCTGCCACCGACGTCGGTGGCAATATCACGGTGACAGTCGGTAGCGCTGCGGCGGTCAATGTCTCGATCGCCAAGGGCTCGTCACGTGAAGACGTTGCCGCGGCGATCAATTCGCTCGGCATCGACGGTCTGACGGTCGGCGTGGGAACCAACGGCACCACGCTCGAATTCAAGAGCCGCAACGCCGCCAACGTCGTGATCGATGCCAGCGTTGCCGGCCTTGGCGGCGCTGTCACGCTGACCGCGCTTGCCGCGCCCGTCACTTCTCAGAAGGGCGTTCTCGACGGCACCATGGACGCCTATAACGGCACTGCCTGGGAAACCTTCAGTGTTTCGTCGATGGACATCTCGAAGCTTACGGATAACGCCGCTGACCTCGCCAAGCTTGAGACCTACATCGCGGGCACCGATCAAGCGCTGGCCAAGATCACCGACTCGGCCACCAACCTCGGCGCCATCAAGAACCGCATCGGCCTGCAGCAGAACTTCGTCAAGACCCTGACCGACTCGCTCGATCGCGGTATTGGCCAGCTCGTCGACGCGGACATGAACGCCGAATCGACCCGCCTCCAGGCTCTGCAGGTTCAGCAGCAGCTCGGCATCCAGGCGCTGTCGATCGCGAACTCGGGCAGCCAGAGCATCCTGTCGCTGTTCCGCGGCTAATCGCTCTCGCATCGTGAACAGGAATGGCCGCGACCGTCATGGTCGCGGCCATTTCGTTTTCTAGCTCTCCGTAACCCTCGGACAAGCTTCACAATCGATGATCGATTCGGAAGTGGGCAGAGGTATTTATGGTCAATCGCGAGCACGCGCAGAAGCTCTGGAACAATTTGCTTGAGCTGGGTACGAAGCGTCTCATTCTGCTTGCGGTAGTTGGCCTCGCCGTATTCGGCGGTGTTGGCGGCGGCGCCTATTATATCAGCCGCCCGGAATACAACGTTCTCTATTCAGGCCTGAGCCGCGAAGACGTCACGCGTGTCAGTTCGGTGCTGCGCGATGCGAATATCGCTTTCGATCTGAATACGGCGGGGGATACCGTCTATGTTCGTCCCGGACAGACGGCGCAGGCGCGTACGTTGCTAGCCGACAAGGGTCTGCCCAGCACCACCGGCGGCGGTTATGAGCTGTTCGACAAGATTGGCTCTCTCGGCCTGACGTCATTCATGCAGGAAATCACGCGCGTGCGTGCGCTTGAGGGCGAGATCGCGCGGACGATCCAGGTTCTCAAAGGAGTCAAGGCGGCGCGCGTCCATATCGTGATGCCTGCGCGCGGCTCGTTCCGGCGCGAGCAGTCGCCGCCGTCGGCTTCGGTCGTATTGCGAACGGATGGTCCGGCGGATGCACGCACGGCACGCTCCGTGCGTCATCTCGTAGCCGCGGCCGTGCCGGGAATGACCGCGGACAAGGTCACCGTGCTCGACAGTGACGGTTCGCTGCTTTCGGACGATGACGGCAGCGGCAGCGTCGGGGCAACGCCGACCACGATGGCCAATTTGCAGAAGGTCGTCAGCCGCTCGATCCAAGAGAATGTGAGTCGGGCACTGACACCCTATCTGGGGCTCGATAATTTCGAGGTCAGTGTTGCGACCCAGCTGTCGACTGACAAGAAACAGACCAACGAGACGGTCTACGATCCGGATTCGCGGGTGCAGCGCTCTGTGCGCGCTGTGCGCGAGAAGGAAACGTCACAGAGCCTCGATCGCCAGCAGCCGACGACGGTTCAACAAAACCTGCCTGACCAGCAGGTCAATGCGACCGGTGCCAAGAATCAGAATGATGAGAAGCAACGCCGCGAAGACATCACCAATTACGAAGTGTCGTCGAAGACGGTGACGACCACGAGCGATGGTTTCGTGGTGAACAAGATGTTTCTCGCCGTTCTGGTCAACCGGCCGCGTCTCATTGCGAGCCTTGGCGACAAGGTGAGCGATGCTGCGATCGAAGCCAAGGTCGCGGAGATCTCGCAGATTGCTGCGACCGCAGCTGGCATCGATCGCCCGCGCGGCGACCAGATTCAGGTTTCGGCGGTTGAATTCATAGAAGGTGCGCGCGATCTCGCGCCGGTGCCGTCGATCACCTTCACCGAGGTGATGATGCGTCAGGCAGGCAGTCTCGTGAGTGCCATCACCATCCTGGCCGTGGCCGGCATGCTGATCTGGTTCGGTTTGCGCCCGGCAATCAATACGATTCTGGCGAGCGCGAAGACCGACGAGACAACGCAGTTCCAGGCGGAGACGAATGCGCTGCTCAGTGGCGGCAGCACGATGGCGACCGCGGCTCTGTCAGGAGGCGAGGCTCCGCCCAATCTTATCCAGGATGTCTCGAGTAGTATGCAGAATACACCGCAGAAGCGGTTGGAACAGATTATCCAGCTCGATGAGAAGCAGGCGGCAGCGATTCTGAAACAATGGATCAGACAAGAGGAAGCGGTATGAGCGCAGAGCAAGTCGCACGTCTGATCGCCGATTTCGATCGACCGGAGCTGGCAAAGACACGCAGCCGTGTCGTTCCGTTCGATCATCTGCATCACTCCAGCGTGCAGCCGCAACATCAGCCGCTTCTGCAGAAGGCAAAACAGCAACCGTCGTTTCAGCCGCAGCCGCAGACGCAACCAAAGCCACTCCCCGTGCAGGAGGATGATGGCTATGAGCGCGGTCGCGCCGAAGGCTATGCGAGTGCGCTCGCCGAGTTCGAGCGACGCCTGGAGCACGAGAAGCAGGCACTTGCGGCACAGGCCGCCGAGGAACGGCAGCAACTGCTCAACGAGACTGCAGCCAAGCTCGCCGGCGACATTGCCGAAATGGGTGACCAGTTACAGAGAAGAATCGCCGGCGTAGCCGCCCGACTTCTCGAACCGCTCATTAGTAACGCTGTGCAGAAACAGGCAGTTACGTCATTCATCGAGCATCTGTCGTCGATTACGACCGATAGCCGCCGCCCGGTCCTGCGCATCACTGGCCCATCGGAACTGCTCGACCTGATCCGCAGCAAGCTCGGTGTACGCGCCATTGCATCGGAACTGCGTGCGGGCCCCGAAGCGGAAGCGTCGATTGTCGTTGATCAGATCGTGCTTGAGACTCAGCTCAAGGTCTGGACCGAGCGATTGAAGATGGCGGTCCAAAGCTGAGATGGCCGATCCGCTTCCAACCGAAATAGTGATTATCCGCCGCCGGAGTTCTCTCGAGAGCGGCGAGACGAAGAACAGTGTCTGGAAAATCGCCTACGCCGACTTCATGACGGCGATGATGGCGTTCTTCCTGGTGATGTGGCTGATCAATGCCACCAATCAGGAAACGCGTGAGAGCGTTGCCACCTATTTCAATCCGATCAAGCTGACGGACTCAACCCCGGATCGTAAAGGCATCAACGATGCCCGGCGGGTTGACCCTGGCAAGGCCGTAGAAGGCGAGAGCAAGTGGCCGCATCCGGAGCCAGGTCAGCCGACGGATGCGCTTGCGCGTCCGCAACCTCCGCAGCCTCGCTATGGCGAGGCGAGCTTGTTTCGCGATCCTTATGCGGTGCTGTCGGAAATCGCCGGTGGTCCCCCGCGTCCCGGGCAGACCAGCGCAGCGCTCGATCCAAGCCGCAAAGAAGGGCTGAAGGGCGGAGAGGCCTATCGCGATCCGTTCGACCCGATCAACTGGCCGATGGCGTCGATCTCGTCGCTTGAGAAGAAGCTGTCGGGGCGCAAGGATGCCGGCAGCCTTCCATTCGGTGAGGATGTTGCTGCTGCAGCGAGCGAAGGACAGGAGCCACGTCCGCTCGATGCCAAGCCTGATGCCACCGGGTCTCCGGGTCAGGAAATGTCCGGATCGAATTCAACTCCTGCGAAATCCGACAAGCAGGAGGCGCCGAAGCCCGCCGGGTTGTTTGCAGACGACGGCGACAAGTCCAACCCGGCAGCGGGCCGCCCGCAACCGGCGCAGGCAGACAGGGCGGCGGCGGCTGACAAATCCCAAACGCAGCCTGACAAGGCGCCCGCCCAGGCAGAAAAAGCCCAGCCGATGGACGCTGCCAAGCTCCAGGCCGCAATCTCGGCGGCACTGGCCGCCATTGGACCGGCCCGTCCCGTGGCCGAAGTGAGGGAAACGCCCGAAGGACTCCTGATCAATCTGACGGATGACGTGAATTACGGAATGTTTGCAAGCGGCTCGGCGGAGCCCACGCCCGGTCTCGTTCGCGCACTCGACAAGATCACACCGATGATCGCGCAGAACCGCGGTCAGGTCATTGTGCGCGGTCACACCGATAGCCGCGTCTATCGCACGTCGGAATATGACAACTGGCGACTCTCGACCGCGCGTGCGCATATGGCATATCACATGCTGGTGCGCGGCGGCCTCGATGCCGGGCGAGTCGAACGCATCGAGGGCTATGCAGACCGCCGGCCGAAAATTCAGAATGATCCGCTCGCCGCGCAGAATCGGCGGATCGAGCTTCTGATCCGTGCTCCCGTGCTATGACCAGCACCAGGATCATTGCAGCAACGCTTCTAGCCTGTCTTGGCAGCGCACATGCGCAGCCGGCCGACGACCAAATGCGCGAGCCGTATCAGATGGTTCGTTCATTGCAGATGCTGCAAGATCAGATTGCGCGCGGTGATCTCGACGCGCACAATTCCCAACCCGCCCTGCTGAAGCGCCTGGGTGAGAGCTTCCTGAAAGCCGATGCTGCCGTCTGGAAGGAGCCGCGCAATTCGCGTGCAGCTGTCACCTTTCTCCTGAGTGGTGGGTCGCCGCAAGTGGTTGCGAGCCTCCGCTCCCGCAACGTATTGAATATTGACGAGGCGATTGTCGATGGCGCCATCGCCTATGTCGAAGGGCGTACGGACGAAGCGAAATCAAAGCTCGCCAATATCAAGCCACGCAGTCTGCCTGCGGCACTCGGTGCCGAGATTGCGCTGGTTCAATCGGCACTGGTTGCACAGGACGATCTGAAGGTCGCGATCGCGTTGCTCGACGAAGTGCGGTTGATGATGCCGGGCACGCTGGTCGAGGAAGCGGCACTGCGTCGAGAGATTTTCATCGTCGGGCAGGACGACGACTTCGACAAGTTTGAAGCCCTCGCGGTGCGTTACTTTCGCCGATATCGGCATTCTATCTATGCAGGAAATTTCCGCCAGCGCTTCGCGCTCTCTGTTGCACGCTTCAGCTTCGTGCAACGTCCCGATCGTTTCCCGCGCCTCGTCGCCGTACTCGATCACCTCGATCGGGCGAGCCAGCGTGCACTCTATCTTCTGATTGCGAGAACGGCATTGGTTCGTGGCAAGACTGAAATGACAGTACTCGCTGCCGACCGTGTATTCGCATTGTCCGATGACGACAGCGCCGAGCGCGTGCGCGCGCGCCTGTATCGTGCCGCGGCACGCGTTGCCACATCTGCACACAGTACTGCAATTGCCGAGCTTGAGCAGATCGACAAGGCAAAACTGTCCGAACGAGATGTCGAACTGCAAACTGCGGCGCTCGCTATTGGACTGAATGTTCGAAAGGCGCTGCCGGAGGCTAAGGCCAAGAGCGACGGAAGCAGCGAAGCGAAGACGGCCATGCGGCCGCGCATTGATTTCAGCCGCTCTCTTGCCGCCGTCGATCGCGCGCAAAAGCTGCTCGATGCATCGCAAGAGCAATTAAAGGAGAAAACCCGATGAACAATGCCGATCTCCTGATGGCAGCGCTTCGCCAGACAGCGGCCGGAAAGGCCGGGGCGAAAGGCGGATTGAATGGCGGTGCCCATGCCAAGGACGGCAAGGAGAAGGCCGATCATTTTCGCGAGCAGCTCCGCCTGGTCTCAAAGGAGACCAAAACAGTCACGCCGCGTGCGGCCAAGACAGTTGATGACGCGAAAATCGTTGATGCAAAGCCGATGCTCGACGCGGCATCCGTTCTTGCGGAACTGACGAGTGAAGTCGCGCAAAAACCGAATGTCAGCGACGATCAAACCGATGATGACGATTCAAAGGCCACGAAGGGCGACGAGAGCGCGACAAAATCTGCACCCTGGCGCGGGCCGGATCCCGCGCTCAGCGCGGTAATGGCCAAACTCGATCACGCACACTCACCTTTGCCAAGCGATGACAAGGCGGCGTCCCGCATCTCGGTGCCGGACGTGAAGGCAGATGATGCTTCGCTCGATCCCACAAAGCTCATTCATGCCGCAAAAGCTGATGAGCCTGATGCTGATACGGCTGCCACGCAACGCTTCACGCTGACGGTCGAGACGACGGATACCAAGCCGCTTCCAGCTGCCAAGGCGGTCGTTCGTGAACAAGAGACGCATTTCGAGCCCGTGCAGCAGGTTACGACGTTGCAAAAGATCGTCGATCGGATGGCGACCGATCTCGCGGCGGTCGCATCACCTGAAGGCGCTCGCGCGGCTGACGCGCCGGGGCCCGAAGCGCACAAGGTTGCGGATAGCCGGCCGGTGCGCATGATGACGCTCGAACTCGATCCGCCGAATCTCGGTTCTGTCACCGTGAAGATGCGACTTGCCGGCGATTCCGTGGAGATTCACCTCACCGCGGATCGCTACGAGACCACGCAGATGCTGCGGCAGGAGCGCGGAGCGCTCACCGACGCCATGCAGTCGGCTGGCTATACCTTCGACATCGCGGCGATCGATCATACCCAAACCCCCGACGCAAATCTGAACAACGGTCAGCAGCAACAGCAAGCGCCGTCCGATCAACGTTCTTCGCTGCCATCGTCAGGCGGATCGCAGGCGGACGGCGGTTCTTCGGGCCGGTCGTCCGGCGATGCGCAGAGCGGCGCACGGCATAACAGGCAGGATCATGAGCAATCGCCAAGGTCGTCAGAGCGGCAGCAGGACCAGGCTAACAATCGGGTTCGTAGCAGCACTGTTTATATCTAGCGCTGCGACTGACGCTCGGGCCGAAGGCCCATGCGAACGGGAGATGGCACGCGCGGCACGCCGCCACAATGTGCCACTCGGCGTGCTGTTTGCTGTCGGGCTCAGCGAGACCGGACGCAAGGGCGTGCTGAATCCTTATGCGCTCAATGTCGATGGCAGGACAGTGCTGGCCACCGATCTGCGCAATGCCGTTGCGCGCTTTACAGAAGAAAAGAGCAAGGGCGCCAAGCTGGTCGATCTCGGCTGCATGCAGATCAATCATCGCTATCACGGCGAGAAATTCCCCAACGTGGAGGCGATGTTCGATGCCGCACGCAATGTCGATTATGCCGCGCGATTCCTGAAAGATCTGCGGGAACGCGAGGGAAACTGGACGATGGCTGTCGCGCGCTACAATGCCGGGCCGACCAATGTCGTCGGCCAGAAACGCTACATCTGCAGCGTTATCGGCAGTCTTGTCGCAAGCGGTTTCGGGTCATGGACGAGCAAGGCACGCGACTTCTGCGCGGAACGCACTGCGTCACGATGACCCTGTGGATAACCGCCAGCCTCGCACAAGCAACTTCAATTCTAATACTTCACACGTGAAACGGAGGATAATCGATGAGTCTGTATGGGGTGATGCGCACAGGCGGCTCCGGCATGAACGCGCAGTCGAACAAACTGGCGACGGTCGCGGATAATATCGCCAACGTGAATACCACGGGCTACAAGCGCGCCTCGACGGAATTCTCCTCTCTTATCCTTCGCAGCGGAACAGGAAACTACAATTCCGGCAGCGTTGAGACGCAGGTTAGGTACGCCATTTCAGATCCTGGAACGCTGAACTATACGACATCAGCGACCGATCTGGCGATCCAGGGCAACGGATTTTTCGTCGTCAGCGACGCAGGAGGCACGCCTTACCTCACGCGCGCTGGCTCTTTCGTTCCGGATGGCCAGGGCAATCTCTACAATACCGGTGGCTACTATCTGATGGGCTACAACATCAAGAATGGCGCCCAGCCGAACGTCGTTGCCAATGGCCTCGGCAATCTCGAGGTCGTAAACATCGCGCAGCAGTCCTTGCTGGGAAATCCGACGACCCAGGCAGGCATCAGTAGCGCCAACCTGGATTCCAATGCTGCGATCAGCGCCGGACCGCCGAACTTTACGTCGAAAACGTCGGTCATCACCTACGATAATATTGGAAATCCGGTGAAACTTGACATGTACATGTTCAAGACAGCCGCCAATACATGGGATGTGCAGATCTACAACAGCGCAGGCGCGGCAGCAGGCGGAGGCTTCCCCTATGCAGCCGGGTCGCAGCTGGGCACCACCCAGACATTTACCTTCGACGTCAGCGCCACCGGCAAGGGTCGCCTCGCTGCCGCGAGCCCGACTTCCATAAACTTCACAATCCCGGGCGGCTCGCCCTTCACTTTCGATATGTCGAGTATGACGCAGGTAGCGGACGAGTTCCAGTTCAAGGCCACGACCAACGGCAACGCGCCGAGCGCGCTCGACCGTGTGGAGGTGAGCTCGGACGGCACCATGTATTCGATCTTCGACGACGGCACGCGAATCGCGAGCTACAAGATCCCGCTAGCGACGGTACCGAGTCCCGACAATCTCTCGCCCGAAGTCGGGAACGTCTATTCGATCAGCACCAACTCCGGCAATATCCAGGTCGATTTCGCGGGCAATAGCGGCCTCGGTACCATCAAGCCGGAAGCGCTCGAAGCATCCAACGTCGATCTGGCCAACGAGCTCACCGCGATGATTGAGTCGCAACGCAGCTACACCGCGAATTCCAAGGTGTTCCAGACCGGCGCAGATCTGCTCGACGTGCTCGTCAACCTGAAGCGCTAACGCACAGCGCGGATCACTGACGGGAGTTCCCAATGTCACTTACGGTCGCACTCAATTCGGCCCGCTCGTCGCTTATGGCGTCGGGCGTGCAGTCTTCCGTCATCTCGCGCAACGTCGCGGGCCTGCATCAGGACGGTTACTCGCGCAAGAATGCTCTGATCGTTTCCCAGCCGGGCAGCGGTGTCTATGTCAGCGGCATTCAGCGTGCCGCCAGCGCCGGCCTGTTCAACAATGTTGTCAAGGCGGTGTCGACCACGGCGCAGCAGGACGCGCTCTATAACGGTCTGCAGAAAGTCGCGGCTGTCACCATTGACGATCCGGAGCTTGACCAGTCCGCTGCGGCGCAGTTGGCAAAACTGAAAAGCGCCCTGCAGCAATATGCCTCGGCACCCGACAACGTGACATTCGCCAATTCTGCCGTGACGGCGGCCAAAAATGTCGCGGCCTCATTGAACGAATCGACCAATACCGTACAAACGGTCCGCGCTGATGCCGATGCCGAAATGGCAACATCGGTCCAGAACATCAACCAGCTTCTGGCACAGTTCGAGACGGTCAATACGGCTGTCATCAAGGGGACTATCGCTGGATCTGACGTCACCGACTATCTCGACACGCGCGACAGCATCCTGTCGAAGTTGTCGCAGGAGGTCGGGATCACCTTCGCCACCCGGGCGAATAACGACATGGTGATCTACACGGATTCCGGCGTGACGATGTTCGAACGCACCGCCCGGTCCGTCACTTTCGATGCGACGAACTCCTACACGCCAGGCACCACGGGGAATGCCGTCGTCATCGACGGCGTCCCGGTGACGGGCCCAACCGCGGTGATGCCGCTCAATTCCGGAAAGCTTGTCGGTCTCGCGACGCTCCGCGACGACAAGATGGTGACCTATCAGAACCAGCTCGACGAGGTCGCGCGCTCTGTCATCGAGATATTTGCCGAGAAGGATCAAACCGGCGGTGTTGGCCCTGACCGCACCGGCCTCTTCACCTATGCGGGTGGGCCGGGATTGCCGACCACGGGCTTGATCAATACCGGGCTCGCCGGCACAATCAAGGTCACCGATCTGGTCGATCAGACGCTTGGTGGTAATCCCAGCTTGATCCGCGACGGTGGGATCAATGGCGTCAATTACGTCTACAATACCGGCGGCGAAGCTGGATTCTTCACCCGCATCCAGGGCGTCGTTGACGGCATGGCCGCATCCCGGACCTACGACCCGGCCGCTCTCGGCAAGCCAAGCGGCAGCCTCATCGATTTCGCCGGCTCATCGGTGAGCTGGCTGGAATCGCAGCGCAAGAGCGTGGGCGACGACGCTACCTATAGCCAGACGCTTCTGGAGCGCAGCGCCGACGCGCTGTCGAACGTCAATGGTGTCAACATGGATGACGAGATGACCTTCATGTTGCAGGTCGAACGGACCTTCTCTGCATCGTCGAAGCTGATCTCAACGATCGACGATATGCTGAAAGAACTTCTGATGGCGGTGGGGTAATCGGTATGGCTACAAATTTCATTTCGTCGAACTCGATTTCGACCACCCTGCGCATCTCCGCGTCGAAAAGCCAGGTAGCGATCTCCAAGGCTGTCAAGGAGGCGACGACCGGTCGGCTGGCCGACGTGGGCGGACAGCTTGGCGCACTGGCCGGCCGCGACGTGACGCTACGTGCCGAGCTTCTCGACATGGGGAAAATCGTTGACACCAACTCGCTCGTAGGCGGCCGTCTGGATGTCGCACAGGAGCGCATCTCGCAATTGATTGGAACTGCGGAGTCCTTCCAGAAAGATCTTCTGGCAGCCCGCAATTCAGCAAATGGCGGCGGAATCATCGGGCAGTCGGCGTCGTCCAATCTTCAGTCGCTTCTCACGACGCTCAATGTCGCGATGGACGGACAGTATCTGTTCGGCGGCATCAATACCGCGCAACAGCCGATGACGCCGTATGAAGCAGGTTCGCCCAGCAAGACGGCGATCGATGCGGCCTTTACCGCCACTTTCGGCTTTCCACCGGGAGATGTGGCCGCCGTCAATATCACCCCCGCTGCCATGGAAAACTTTCTCGACAATGCATTTGCGACCGAGTTCGCCGATCCGGCCTGGGGAACGAACTGGTCCTCGGCATCTGATCAGGTCATGCGCAGTCGTATCTCGACGACACAAACCGTCGACTCGTCCGTCAGTGCTAATGACAAGGCGTTCCGGAAGCTGACGATGACCTACACGATGCTTAGTGGGCTCGATCTGCAAAGCTTGAATCAGGGCACGTTTCAGGCAGTCACCGACAAGGCGCTGCTGCTGGTCGCCGACTCGATCTCGGATCTGGCGAGCGTGGGTGCTCGTCTCGGCACCTCGCAGGAGCAGACGACGAATGCGACCAGCCGTCTCAAGGTCCAGATCGATATCGTCAACAAGCAGGTCAATGCGATGGAAGTCGTCGATCCGGAGGAAGCGTCCGTCCGGGTTACGTCCCTGAGAAACCAGTTGGAGATGTCGCATGCGCTGACGGCGCAGATTCAGAACCTCAGTATCCTCAACTATCTCTGATCGGCGGCTTATTTTATGACGCAACAGGTTGTTGATTGAAATGACACTGGCAAGTTACGACGCGGAAATTGAGGATAGCGGCCGCGAGGCGCGATCCCGCGAGCAGCAGGCGCTCAATCATGGCATTGCGCTGCTCCAGAAGATCCAGAGCGGTGTCCTCGAGCCATCGGAAGAGGCCGACGCCTTGCTCTATATCCGAAATCTCTGGACCTTCTTTATTCAGGATCTGTCGAGCCCGCGAAACGGGCTGCCGGAGCAATTGCGGGTTCAGCTGATCTCGATTGGTCTTTGGGTGATCAAGGAAGCCGAGCGCCTCCGGGACGCGCAACTGTCCGATGTGTCTGATCTCGTTGCCATCAATATCGTTATTCGGGACTCGCTGGCATGAAGAAGCCGATGTGCATATCGCTGCGGTCAGGCGAGAAGATCTATATTAATGGCGCGGTGTTGCGGGTCGATCGCAAGGTGACGCTTGAATTGATTAACGACGTGACTTTCATGCTGGAAAGTCAGGTCATGCAGGTCGCCGACGCGACCACGCCGCTTCGGCAGCTCTACTTCGTTGTGCAGCTGATGTTGATGAGCCCGAGCGATGTCGAGCAGGCGCGTGCCGTCTTCGGGCATCAGCGCTGCGCGATCTACGCGGCGGCCGACAATAAGGAGCTCTTGCAAGGCCTCGATGCGATCGAGGAGCTGGTCGAAGCGAAGCGCTATTACGAAGCGCTACGGAAAATCCGGACCCTGTTCGAGATCGAGCAGGCGATCCTGGGCAGCGCCGATATGCTGCTGCCGGTCGTGGCCTGAACTTAAGGAGAACGAGATGATCGTCAACGGCGTAGATACCGCGAAATCCGCGACCAACACGACGTCGGGCACGTCGTCGCAGTCGACCAACATGATCGACTATAACGGGTTCCTGCAGCTCCTAATTGCGCAGATGCGTAATCAGGATCCGACCAATCCGACCGATTCAACTGAATATATGAGCCAACTTGCACAACTGTCGTCGGTCGAGCAGGCGGTTCAGACCAATGCAAAGCTCGATACGCTGTTGTCGACCAGCGCGATGTCCCAGGCTGAAGGGTTGATCGGGCGTACTGCGTCGTTCACGGACGAATCCGGTACGAGCACGACTGGCAAGATCAAGGAAGTCTATATCATCCAGGGCGGTGCGGTCGCGACGCTCGAGAACGGGGTTAAGGTTTCTCTCGGACCTGGCATCACGATCAGCTGAACCATGAACGAGCGCGACGCCCTTGATATCGCCCAACAGGCGATCTGGACCATCATCGTTGCCGCCGGCCCGGCGGTCGGTGCCGCGATGTTCGTCGGCATCGTCATCGCCCTCCTGCAGGCGCTGACCCAGGTGCAGGAAATGACGCTGACCTTCATCCCCAAGATCGTGGTGATGCTGATCGTGGTCGCCGTCACCGGCTCCTTCATGGGAGCCCATATCTTCGCCTTCACCGAAGTGCTCTACGGCCGGATTGAGCGCGGCTTCTAGCCGTCAGCGCCTCCACCATCTTCACGCAAGGTCGGCGCTGCACAGTATGGCCATGATATTCGCGCGAGAATTTCCATGGCCGACGTAATGATTTCAGCCCTGCCGGCCGAACGGCGAGCCGGCACGGACGTCGCCTTTGCATTCGGCATCGTCACCATTCTGGTGATGCTGGTGCTACCGGTTCCGACGATCCTGATCGACCTCGGCCTGGCCTTCTCGATCGCACTGTCCGCGCTGATTCTGATGGTGTCGCTGTGGATCCAGCGACCATTGGATTTTTCGGCATTTCCCACTGTGCTGCTGATCGCCACCATTCTGCGTTTGGCGCTCAACGTGGCGACCACACGCGTGATTCTGTCGCATGGCGGTGAGGGAGAAAACGCCGCCGGCTATGTCGTTGCCGGCTTCGCCAAATTCGTGATGGGCGGCGATTTCGTCATCGGCCTGATCATCTTCGCAATTCTCGTTACCGTAAATTTCGTGGTGATCACCAAGGGGGCGACGCGTATCGCCGAAGTCGGCGCGCGCTTTTCGCTTGACGCCATTCCCGGCAAGCAGATGGCGATCGACGCCGATCTGTCGGCTGGTCTGATCGATGACAAGGAAGCGCAGCGTCGGCGCCACGAGCTGGAGGAGGAGAGTTCGTTCTTCGGTGCCATGGACGGTGCCTCGAAATTCGTGCGCGGCGACGCCATTGCCGGCCTGATCATCACAGCCATCAACATCTTTGGCGGCATCATCATCGGCGTCACCCATCACGGCATGGAGCTGTCACGCGCCGCGGACGTCTTCACCAAACTCTCGGTCGGTGACGGCCTGGTGTCACAGATTCCAGCGCTGATCGTGTCGCTCTCGGCCGGCCTGCTCGTCTCCAAGGGCGGCACGCGCGGCTCTGCCGAGCAGATGGTGCTGAAGCAGCTCGGGAAATATCCGCGCGCCCAGTCAGTTGCTGCGATGATGATGTTCGCGCTCGGTCTGCTCCCCGGCCTGCCGTTCCTGCCCTTTGCGTTGCTGGGCAGCGCAATGGCCTTCATGAGCTTCTCACTGCCACGTCAGCAAGCCGCTCGCGCGAAGGTAGAACAGGCCCGCATCGCGCAGGTTCAGGAAAAAGCGCTGATCGAGAACAAGGATTCCGTCAAGGAGCTGCTCAAGACCTCCGATGTCGAGCTCTGCGTCGGCAGCCAGCTAGCGATCCAGATGCTCAATGCCCATGGAGAACTGGCGCATCGTGTTGCCAAGGTTCGACGGCGTTTCGCCGCCCAATATGGCTTCGTCATTCCCGAGATTAAGCTGACCGACGATCTGTCGATCGGTCCGAAATCATATCGCATCAAGATCTACGGCACCGTTGTGGCCCATCATGAATTGCGCATCGGGGAAGCTCTGGTGCTGTTCGATGGCGATCGG
This sequence comes from Tardiphaga sp. P9-11, assembly GCF_008329525.1. GTDB lineage: Bacteria > Pseudomonadota > Alphaproteobacteria > Rhizobiales > Xanthobacteraceae > Tardiphaga. The sequence continues at coordinate 685,308 of NZ_NPKQ01000001.1, forward strand.
AAGCCGGACGTGCCGGGCGACGAGACAATCGAGCCCGCTTTCGGCATGAAGGCGATGTGGGTTCCCGAGACGTTTATCGACGAAGTCAAACAGGATGGCTTCAAGATTGCGGACAATATCTCGGTGCTGCTCACGCATCTCAGCGAGGTCGTCCGTAACAATCTGGCCCAGCTCCTTACCTATAAGGACACCCGCGCACTGATCGATCGGCTTGATCCCGAATACAAGCGGCTGATCGAGGATATGGTGCCGTCGCAGATTTCCTATTCCGGGCTGCAGGCGGTGTTCAAGCTGCTGCTTGCCGAACGTATCTCGATCCGTAACTTGCATCTCATCCTGGAAGCCATCGCCGAGATCGCGCCCCATGTGCGCCGTTCCGAACATGTGGCCGAGCATGTGCGGATGCGTATAGCGCAGCAGATCTGCGGCGATTTCGCCGACAATGGCGTGCTCAAGGTGCTCCGCCTCGGTAATCGCTGGGATCTCGCTTTCCATCAAAGCATCAAGCGCGACGGCAAGGGCGAGATCGTGGAATTCGACGCCGATCCGCGGCTGGTCGAGCAATTTGCGGATGACGTGTCGGTTGCGGTCCGCAAGGCGGCTGCAAATGGCGACACCGCGGTGCTGGTGGCGCCGCCCGATGTGCGGCCTTATGTGCGCATGATCACCGAACGGATGTTCCCCACACTGCCGGTGTTGTCGCACGTCGAGATAGCGCGTGGAGCCGAAGTGATGTCACTCGGAGCGGTATCTTGATTGCCGGCACCTCCGTCTCCATCCTGGCTACGTTCCTGATCTTTTGCCGCATCGGGACTTGCATGATGGTGGCGCCGGGCTATTCCCGCGTGAATATCCCGACGCAGATCCGGTTATTCCTCGCTATCAGCGTCACCTTGATGCTCACGCCTTTGCTGGAGCCGACGGTCCGGCCGGCTGTGGAAGCGGCAACGGCGCCGGATCTCCTCCGCCTGATCATGTCCGAGCTGATGGTCGGCCTGGTCATCGGGCTCACGGCGCGCATGTTCTTCGCGGCGCTGGAGACGATGGCCACATTCGTCGCTTCCGGGATCGGTTTGACCCTTCCCGGTGTTGCCGACGATGGCGAGCATGTACCGGCGCTGGTGCCTTTGATTACACTGACTGCGACGGTGGTCTTCTTTGTGACCGACCAGCATTGGGAATTGTTGCGGGGGCTCGTCGGGTCCTATCAGATCTGGTTGCCGGCGACCGGGATCAGCGCTGAGGGCGGCTTAACGCAACTCGTCGATCATCTCTCCATGGCCTTCACCCTGGCGCTCCGCGTCGCCAGTCCCTTTGTTGTCTATGCGGTCATCGTTAATTTCGCGGTCGGACTCGCCAACAAACTGACGCCGAGCATCCCCGTTTATTTCATCTCGATTCCATTCGTCCTCACCGGTGGCTTGTTGTTGCTCTATCTCACCGGCCGCGAAATGGTGCTGCAGTTCAGCATCGCTTTCGCGTCCTGGCTGTCAGGGTGACGAGCTATGCAGAAGCGCGACAGTAAGATCCGCCGTATTGCCGCCGTGCAGGCCAGGCTGCACCGGATTGCCGAATGGCAGCTGATGGAGTGCCAGGCACGGGAAAACCAACTCGAGGAGAAGCAGCGCCTCATTCTTGAAGGGTTCAACGACGAGAGCAAGCTTCCGGATCTGGCCGTGCAGACGGCAAGCCAAAGTCTGCGCGCCGCGAGCATCGAACAAGGCGTCGTGGCCAAGACCAAGGAAAGACTGGCAGCGCATGCCCGCGATGAAGGCCGCAAGCTGAAACACGCGCTGAAGATGGTGAAGTCGGCGGTCGAACGCACCGTTCGGGCCGATGAGAAACGGGTTCTGGACGATGAGGTCGACAAGGCCGTTCGGCGGTCGATCGAGGGAGCATAGGGCGATGAGAAATCTGACAATTGCGCAGGGCATGTCATGACAGTTGCTCCAGTATCGAACGATCTGATCGCGGAGGTCATGAAGGCGGCGGATCCGGCCGCTCAACGCGTCGCGGCAACCAGGCTCGAGCGTATGGCGCCGGCAGGCGAGGCGAATTTTGCATCTGCGGTCGCCGGCGAGTTCGCTGCAGGGCAGGCCGCGCAGAGTGCGAAGTCTACCCCCATCAACGGCGGAGAGATAGCGTCGACGCCGATCATCCGGAAGACCGAGGGAAGCAACCCGGTCTACCGGAAATTCGAAGCGTTCGTGCTGCAGATGTTTGTGGAAACGATGCTGCCGAAGGACGCCGAGGACGTGTTTGGTAAGGGCACCGCCGGCAACATCTGGCGTTCGATGCTCGCCGAGCAGATCGGCAATGAAATGGCAAAGGGCAATGGCGTCGGTATCGCCAAGCAGCTGACGAAATCGCGCCCGACATCGGCACCCACTTCCGAAGGCTAACGGCCGCTTCCGGCCATGACAGTAGAGATCGACATGGAACAGATCGAACATCAGACCTCAGTTATCGCCGTCGAGGCGCAGGCCCTGGCTTTGTCCGAGGCCGACCTTTCCGAACTGGCTACGCAAGAAGCCTCTGTTTCTGGCGAGGGAGGCGAGGCGCCTGGTTTATGGCTCGGCACCCAGAGCAGCACATTGACCGCGATCGATCGGTTGAAAGCGACCATCGACGAGGAGACGGACAAGCTTGAAGCCCGTGCTACAGTGGACTTCGATGGATTCAGCCAGCGCAAGAATCGCGGTTTGCTTGAATTAACCCGCGCAATGCGGCTGATGCAGGACGTCAAGACGGATCCCCGCATCACACCGCAACTGACACAGTTGCGCGCGAGCTTGATCCGTAATCAGGCCGCTCTGCAGATCCATCTCGATGCCGTACGCGAAGTGTCAGCAATCATCGCACATTCGATACAGGAGGTTGAATCGGACGGCACCTATTCACTGACGATTGCGGGCAAGCGTAAATGATGAAGCTGCTGATCACTGGCATTTGGGCCTGCCTCGTCACCGTGGGCACAAGCTTCGGGATCTCCTACTGGCAGGAGACGGCGGCCGCATTGCCCGCGAAGCAGGATCAGCCTGAGGGACTAGTTTATGAAAAGGTTAAAGTGATCAATGTGCCGATGATCGCGGACGGCAGCGTTCAGGGATACGTCATCGCGCAACTTGTCTTCACTGCAAATGCCAAAGTCCTGCGCCAGCTTCCGGTGCCACCGGAACCCTTCGTTGTTGATGAAGCATTTCGTACGATTTATGGCGATCAAAGGCTCGATTTTAAGAATCTCGGCCGTTACGACCTCGCGCAATTCGCACAGACCGTGCGCGCGCAGGTCAACAAGCGTCTGCAGACGGAAGCGCTGCAGGAAGTCCTGGTGCAGGATTTCAATTATGTTTCGAAGGATCAGATTCGCCGCTGACACTGCAGCGAGTGGTCATCGCTGTGGTACAGTGATGCAGAATGATCTGGCGTGGTGAATGTGTGGTACTTTTTGTTGCGCGAGAATCTCTGTGTCTTGCACAGGAATTCAGGAGGAGGCGGTGGACGCCAACGCCGTGATTGGCGTCCTCTTTCGCGTAAGGCGCGAGCCTTAGTTCGCCTTCGAAACAGGCGCCTCGTTAGCGGGGCGAGACTTCAGATCGTCTAGCCGGTAGCCCATGTAACGCTTCGATTCGATGGGGTCGAAGCCGAGATGATCGCGTAGCTTCTTGCGCAGCTTGCTGACGTGGCTTTCGATCACATTCTCATCAAAGCTGGCATCGAACAGACCATAGATGGCATTGAAGAGTTGCGTCTTCGTCAGCCACTTGCCCTGATGCCCGACCAGGTGTTCGAGAATGCGTAGTTCACGCCGCGGTAAAATCAATGTTCGGCCGGCGACTTCGGGGTCGCGGCCATCGAGAAACACGCGGATCACGCTTGTCTGCGCGGGCTCGTGCTGATCGATGGTGCGGCGGCGAATGACGGCCGTCCGTACCATGATCTCACGGACATGAACGGGAGCATGGACGACGTCATCGACGCCGGCTTCGAACAATTCGATGGTCTGCTTGAGATGCTTCAGGCTGTTGAGCGCAATGATAGGCGCCCGTGACCTGTTGCGGATGCTGGACGGGATGCTCGTCCGGTCAGGACAATCGCCGAGCAGAAAGGCCCGAATGACAGTCAAATCATTACCAACGGCACATTCCAGCCAATCGCGAAAGTCTGTGGAAGTGAAGCCAATCGATACAACCCCTTCGCGATCAAACCCGGCCGCATAGCCTTGTGTGACGCCCTCTCGGTCATCGATTACAACAAACATTTTAATCCCCTGCGTGTTCGCCTTGATATCGTTATGGGGTCGAATTAGGCGCACTCGCCCCATTTTTGTCTTGAAGACGCAACACAACAGTTACTTTAGCGGATGGATGGGCCTTTGAGCGATTCGCTGACTTGCAAATAGGAGGCCCGGTCGCTTTTACGGGATACCCAATGCTGTGATGCGGTCAGCTTACGTTCTCCGGCTGGCATTCATCCGTAGCTCCAGAGAGCTCCCTCTCATTATGTGAACACGATATGACATCTCATGGTCGTGCACGGTCGGTGGCCGAACCGAGTCCGCGGTAATGTCAAAATCGGGGAAATGGCTGATCGCGTGCCGTGTCGTCGATACTTGGCGCTTTGATCGGCTGAACTTACCCGAATTGTCACACACACGAATCGGCGTACGGATCATCAAGATGATACCGCATCATCAAGTAATCGAGCTGCACAAATTTGCAAAGAGTCGTGCTCGCGAACCATGCAGTTGACGCAAACTAACAAGTGGATAATTCGTGAGGGGCCACGCGATCGCCGGATTTTTCTCGTGCTGGACTGTCCCGCGACCTGCCGTTGCAAACGTAGTTGCGACGCCGTCGTGCGGAACCAGTGAAGTACCACACGGAAAAACGCATCGATTATCGTGCGCAGACATATGAAGCGAGAATCTGTTCGTCATGAGCTGGGTAGCAACATGCGATGACGCGGGCAGGATGCCTGCTCGGATCGGTCAATACGGACATCCAATCTCAGGAGTGTGCCGTATCGGGCAATCGGATCGCTCGATGCGAATCCGAAGTTGCCGATCTTGTCGGCGTCGTCTTCAATAGTCATCCAGCGTGTCACGAGCGTCCTGCCTGTGCGTGGCCGTAGCGTCAATCAGTCAAAGTTCAGCGACCCGAGAGGATGACGCCTCTACTGGTCAGAACCTGCCAGCGGTTGTTTTCGTTCTTGATTTCCTGAACCCGGCCGAGAGCAGGGACATCCTGCCCCGGCACGACTTCGATCACGCCGGTCTTCCCCTCGAGCACGGCGGCGCCGTCATAGGCGCGTCGTACGTGCCAACCGGGAATGACTTCACGAGAAGTACTTGCTGGCCGTTGCGCCTGGGGCTGCACCGTACCGGTGATATCGGGAGCATTCGCTAGCGTTGCCGTGGCCTGCATCACCGGCGGTTTCTCTTCAGCGATGCGCGTAGATTTCGCAGCCAACGCTGCTTGCTCGCGCTCGGCGCGATCCTGTGCGCGACTTGCCTGCTGGGCGGCTTGCGTACGCGCGGCCTCAGCCGCAGCACGACTGGTCGCCACATCGTTGGTCATATCTGCAACTTGCCGCCGCAACTGCGCGACGGAATCGCGAATGTTGCGAATATCTGCGTCGGATACAGTCGAGGAGGTGATCGGCCGCAGTAGCAGATAGGCAATCGCACCGGCGGAAACGAGTGTCGACAGGCCTACGACTATTGCAAGAGAGAAAAAAGGAGCTCTCCATGCAGGTGATTGTAACGGTCTTGCGACAATGCGGGCCGGCGGCACAGTGAAGCGCACCTTTGCCTTGATCGGCTCTTCGCGGGTGGAAACGCGAGCGCGTTGCATATTTGCCCGCGCCTCGCTGGCGAGAAGCTCGTCGATCGCGGCGGCAGCAGCAATATGAGGTTTTGGCGTGGAGTGTGAATTCGCTGATTGCTCACGAAACAGGCTGCCGTTTTCCACAGCGCTTGACCGTGAATCCGACGGTATCTTGGACATCGTCATGCTGATCTTTGCATTGGTCATGACTGTCTGTAGTGGCAATCAAATCGTAAGAGCGGCGTAACAAGCGAAGCTTGCGCGAAGCCGTCGAGATAGATCTGTGTGCTAACGATCAACCGACGGTCGATCTCCATCGCGCGACTATGCATATCGTTTGAACGATGATCGGGTGCTGTCCGCGCCGACATGTCGTGCACAAGAGCGCATAGGAGTTGTGTAGTTATTGGTGTGGTCTTCGTGTGGTAGCGAGCTGCTAGCCAATCATCTCACGACTGTCACGGAGCGGCGATTTGATCGAGGAATGGAAAATGGCGCAGGCACGATCAACGAGATGAGAGACAATCAAATCAAAGTCGACCCAAAAATATTGAAATTGATTCGTAAAAATATAGATGAGTCGAGCTGCCTCACTCCAAAATCTATCAGATCAAATCGGTAAATCCGCGCATTGAGTTAAATGCCGTAAATCTTGATAATAGATCGATAGGGGCTATTCATCGGTTGATGAAGTGGCGTTTTAAGAAACCGACACTATTGCCGTGGCCATGGATATCGATCTCAAAAGCCTTCGCGATTACGTGAAATTGTTGAAAGCCGAACGGCAGGATTCGCCGATCGGCAAGATCAAATCCGGCGCGACTGAAATTATTCGAAAGAACCTTCGGGAACTGGAGCGGATGCACCGTGAAGACGGTGCGACGTGGACCGAAATTGCTGCGGGCCTTGCTGCGCAGGGCGTTACCCAGGGTGATGGTCAGCCCATCACTGGCCGTCGCCTCACAGCTCTGATGCATAATATCAGGGTGCAGGAAGAACGGAGTCTCGCCCGGGGGAAGGCGTTCGTTGATGCGCCTGATCAGGAGCCGCCCGAACCACAAGGCACTGCCGACTGAGTTTCGTTGCGAATTGTCAAGTTCGATCCACTCCAATGACCTTGACGACCTTCTGTCACCAAGGTCGTTGGAGTGAATCGAGTAGAAAGAGGATAGGCATGGTGCTCCTGCCGCGTTGCGGCATGCGCTCTGCCTTTGGCGTTCGCTCGACGTTGACTGTCTTGTGCGGCGCCTGTCCTTCAGCACTGACAGTTCGGGCGCTCATCAACTGATCCTGCAGTGTCAACGGTCGCGGGGCGTGGAAAGTGAAAATTGGAAATGCTCAAGCGACCTTCAACAGGTCGAGCAGCGGTCCCAAGACTGACGCAGCCGCGGATGAAGGGTGTCCGATCGCAGGCACTCCGGGAGAGGCTGAAAGGCGCCTTGAGGCCAGTTTGCCAAAAACGCTTGGAAGCTTCGCAAGTTACAGCCTTCTTCGCTCTCGTCAGACGCGCTTTTTTGTTGCATTCATGTCGTGTCGCGCATCAATCCGTGATGGCGATACCCGTTCTATTGTAACTCCTGTGAGCTGGCCTCGTCTGTTAAGGAATTCCATCGGTGAGTGCGACGGCAGAAAGCCCAAATAGGAGCAGACCGAGAATTCTCGAATTGGGCTCCTGGCACTACTGCAAGGATATCTATCCCGAAGAGACCGATGTGCTTTGGACGGGGGAACGTCCGATCCCTCGCGGGCGAGCGGCGAAAGGCTTCGCGGACTGCACGCCCTGGCGATTCATCAAGGCGATGCGTGAGGCGCGACGCGGAAAATACGACCTGATCATTGTCTATATGCCACTACGCCCAGCGTGGCATCCGCGCTATTGGCTACGCGCTTTCTTCCGGCAACCGCTCCGCCCGCTATCCGCGATGACGAGAGTGTTGGGCGTCTCCTGGCTAAGATTCGTGAAGCCTCCCGTGCCGATCGCCGTTCTGGATATGAACGACGCCTTCATCGTCGGCTCGCATAACTTCTTTCTGCTCGACAAGGCCGCCGCGGTTTTCAAGCGCGAGCTTCCCGTCGATCGGTGGCACATTCTCTGCCACTCGGCCCATCCAGCACTTCCGACGCGGCGCATACGGCGCAATCGACGCTGGAACGAACGTCTGGCGAAGATACGCCCCATTTCGCTTCCTGCAGCAAGGATCGATACCGATAGCGAACCTCCGGAAAAGACGTCTGACGTGTTTTTCGTTGGCGAAGTCGCGGAAAATTCGTGGGTACGCCGTGTCGGTCTTTCAGAACTCGAGGCGTTGAGAAGCAAGGGCCTCAAGATCGATATTCCGCATGAGAGGCTACCGCATGGCGAATTCCTGCGGCGGCTTTCGAGCGCATGGCTGGCATGGTCACCGTCGGGCTATAGCTGGGAGTGCTATCGGACCGCCGAGGCGGCGCAATGCCTGACCGTTCCGGTTCTCAACTATCCGACGGTCGAACGTCACGCGCCCGTTCGAGAACACGAGCATGTTCTGCTGTACGACGTGACTCCAGGCAGTCTGTCGTCCGTCATCGAGCGCGGCCTGAGCGACAAGCCGCGTCTGCGCCAGATGGCACTGGATCTGCGCAATCACGTTCTCAAATATCATCTGCAGGAAGCGATGGTCGATTATGTGATCGACGACACGCTGCACGCCGCTGACCGAAGGTCTTGACGCCGCCGAGGTCCGGCGCCGCCATCCGTGGGGTCACTCGGCTGGACCGGCTGAAAGGGTGTCTAGCGCGATCTGGCAGGATCAGATGACAGGCGGTCGGCGAAGCAAAGCCGGTCGCCAGAGCATCCTCTCAAGCTCCCGGCCCAAATAGACGATAAGGGTTGCATACGGATGTGGCACACTGAGGGTCTCTACCGCCGTCCCGCGTATTCCGCCGCGAGGATGCTTTCGAGTTCCGCGATGAACATGCGGACTTTCGGCAACACAAGTTTAGCGCTCGGGTAAACGATCCAGATCGTGTAATCACCCGGGCTGGCGCCGTCGAGTTCGAGGCGAACGAGCGTGCCATCCAGTAGATTCTCGCGGACGTTCCAATGAGAAAGGAGCGTGACCCCCGCGCCGTGCACGCAGGCATCATGCACGGCGTCGGCGGTGGCGGCCAGTCGCACATTTATGGCCACCTGCCGCTCGCGGCCGTCGATCAGAAGTGGCCAACGGTTCATTCCAGAGAGCGAGAGGCAGGCGTGGTGCTTCAGATCCGCAGCGGTGCTAGGCCGCCCGAATTCTTCGATGTAGCTGGGAGCCGCCACCAGCACGCGGGGGCTGATTCCGAGTGGGCGGGCCACTAGGCTATTCTCTCTGGGCTCCGTGAATCGGATCGCGAGGTCCATCCCGGTCCCCGTGATGTCCACGACGTCGTCGGTCAGCTCCAGGTCGATCCGAAGTGAAGGGTGGGTCTTCAGCAAGCGTGGAACGATGGGAGCGATGAGCTTTCGCCCGAAGGCCGTCGAGGTGTTCACCCGCAGCGTTCCGGAGACGCCTTCCTTGGCGGCACGAAGATTGGCGCGTGCAGCGAGCTCGCCTTCGACGAGCGCCTGCGCGTAGGGCAGGAAGGCTTCGCCCTCCGGCGTCAGCGACATCGAACGGGTCGTTCGGTGAAACAGCCGGACGCCGAGATCCTGTTCGAGGGCGGCTAGCCGGCGTGTCGCCACCATGGGAGAAATGCGCAGCCGCCGGGCGGCACCCGCGAGGCTTCCCGCCAAGGCTGCATCGACCAGAACGGCGACGGCTTCGGTGTCCATTGTATCGAAATCCGATATGACGGCTTCTCAATGTCCGACACTACTGCGGAAATCGATGCAGCGCTAGTTGTGGTTCAGGAACGCATTCAAGGAGTTTCCGATGTCCGAACTTGCAACTCCCTCTGTCGAAGCCGCCACTCGACCGTTGGGGCGGCCACTGGCCTTTGTCATGGCCGCGGCGACTGGCATCGCGGTAGCCAACATCTACTACAACCAGCCGATGCTCGGGGTAATTCAGTCCGCGTTTCCCGGGCAGCGCGCCGCGGAGCTGATCCCGACGGCCACCCAGATCGGCTACGCGGCCGGCCTGTTTCTCTTGGTGCCCCTGGGGGACATGATGGATCGGCGGCGGCTCATCATCGTGCAATTCGGTTTGCTGGCCATGGCGCTCGCACTTGCCGCCATGGCGCCGACCGCCTGGGGGCTGGTCGCGGCGTCCTTGGTGGTCGGAATGACGTCGACTGTCGCGCAACAGATTATTCCGTTCGCGGCATCTCTGGCGTCGCCGGAGCGGCGCGGCCAGACCGTCGGCACGATCATGTCTGGACTGCTGTGCGGGTTGTTGTTTAGCCGCACATTGGCAGGCTTCGTCGCGAGCCATGCAGGATGGCGGGATATGTTCTGGTTGGGCGCCCCCCTGGCAATCGTTGCCGGAACAACGATGGCGATCGCTCTTCCTCGAAATCACCCCCACGTCGCGATGCCGTATGCCGATGCCATGAGGTCCATGGCAAAGCTATGGAGATCCGAGCCGACACTTCGTTCGGCGACATTCGCGCAAGCCGCTCTGTTTGCGTCTTTCACGGTCTTCTGGACTATCCTCGCGCTTCATCTACGCGAGCCACATTTCGCTCTCGGCGCGGATGTCGCGGGCCTCTTCGGGATCGTGGGTGCCGTCGGCGTCTTTGCGGCCCCGATGGCCGGTCGGCTTGCGGATCGCCGCGGACCGCGCATGGTCGCCGGTGTCGGCATCGCGATCGTGGTTGCCTCGTGGTTCATCTTCGGCTTCTGGAGCAGCCTGCTTGGGCTAATCGTGGGCGTGGTCGTTCTTGATTTCGGGGTGACTAGTGCATTGATCTCCAACCAGCACGTCGTCTTCGGGCTTCATCCTCAGGCTCGCGGAAGAATCAACACGATCTTCATGACCGGCATGTTTCTCGGCGGATCGCTGGGATCGGCCGGTGCGACGATCGCCTGGAACGAGGGAGGTTGGATTGCCGTGAGCATGTTCGGCGCTGCACTCGCGCTATTTGCGGCCGGTGTCCACGTCTATGTCCGCACGCGATAAATGCGACCGCAGCGAACCGGATGAATGGCGTAGCCTTGAGAAAAACGACTCCCGACCTGATGCGATAGGCCGGGATTTAACATATCCGACCAGCGCATTGTTCTGCCATCGCTGAGAGACCGCACAGTGTCTTGCGCTACGGTGCCAAGATCCTCGAAAACCGAGCGAATGGCAGTTCATGCCGCTAAGCGGACATCGTGGCAAGAAAGGTACGACCTAGGTTAGGTGTGCCTGGATTGCCCTGGCGACAGATAGCCACGAGATATAACGCCGAGGCTTCCCGCAAAGAATGGCTGCGTTGAGCCGTCATGAGCAGCGCATTTCGACGCGCTCGTGCGGCGGCAGCGTTGCACCAGTTGTTAGGGTTACAATCGTTGCAATCCTCAATTCTTCGATAGCAGAACCGTAGTATAGTTGGCTGATACCCACTCAAAATAACCAACAAGGAAGTGCACGTGCCCGATCCAGATCCGGCGCAATTACTCTATACCGTGAAGCAAGTGCCGGGATCTGGAAACGCCAGGCGAAGCTCGTCTCGGGAAAGCCGTGCAGAAGGACCACAGGCGATCCGGCACCGGCTTCTAGATAGAACTGTCGGATGCTATTTGCCCGGCAAGTGGTTCGGCGAACGGCAGTCATCGATCTCGCCCCTAACTCTGTATCCGCTGGTATCTTTAGGGCGGGCGGGCCTGTCTGGGATTGCAGGCTTTCGCGTCACTTTGTACGATTGCGTCACGGTCGGGCCGCAAAGCTCCGCGACGTTAAAATTTTTCTTTTTTCCCTGCTCATTGTCGGGGAAAAATCCAAGACACGCGAATGTCGTTCGTGTTGGTTTTCCAGGTCGCCGGCAACCGATTGCTATGCCAGGGAAAGCTGAAACGCTCGTTCAGACCGCTGATCGGATAGAAATTACGTGGGCCCACGCGGACTTCATCACGTCACGACAATCATTAGCGATGTGAGGCGCGCAGCCACCTTTTATGGCCACGTGCTGGGGCTGAAGCGTGTCAAGAAGACGGTTTGCTACGATGATCCCGGGAGCTACCATCTCTACTACGGCGACGATGCTGGCAGCCCAGGTGCATTCGTGAGCACCTTGGCTTGGAACTGCGTCACCCCAGGAATAACGGGCGTCGGTGAGGTGGTCCAGACGGCGTTTCGCGTGGCACCGAATTCTATCGACTGGTGGAGCGATCGGCTCAAGTCTTTCAACGTATACCATCGATTGGAGGCGTCGCCGTTTGGTGAACGGACACTTTGTTTCGCAGATCCGGATGGCACCGCGCTGGCATTTGTAGAGTCGGGGGAAGAGTCGCCGCCGATGGCCGGTGAACCCCTCGGGTCCCGCCCTTCACTGCCTGGCCTTCACAGCGTTACCCTCAATGTCCGAGAGCGGGACGCGACCATCGACATACTTCAGAATGTCCTCGATTTCGAAATCGTATCTCAGTCGGATGGAGCGATGCGCTTCGTTGCTCACGACGGACCGGGCGGTTCGCTCACTTTGCGTATCATCGGAAAATCATCGAGAGGCAAGCTTGGCGGCGGAACTATTAGACACATAGCCTTCCGCGCAGCGAACTCCGATGATCGTTCTGAGATGGTCGAGAAACTTCGGTTGGCATATGGTATTGCAGTTAGCGACCCGATTGAGCGGACCTACTTGAACGCCGTCGGTTTTCGGGCGCCCTGCGGCGTTCTGTTCGAGATTGCCACCGAAGGTCCTGGATTTACGGTCGACGAGGCGCCGGAGAAGCTCGGTGAGAACCTTCAACTTCCGGTCTTTCTGGAAGCGCGCCGTTCTGAGCTGCAGGCGATTCTGCCACCACTCGATTAAGCGATGCGCCACAGCAACGACCGATCGGTGGAACTGCGACAAGCGCTCTCAGCGGCGGCCTAGTGGCCCTTGCCCTGCATGAATTCGCCAAGCCGAGGGCAGACGAAGTCGAGGAATGCCCTGACACGATAGGGCTGACGGGGGCCTCCGAGATAGAGGGCGTGGATCTGCTCCTCGTCGCCTACAGTGCCCTCAAGCACTTCGACCAAGCGGCCATCCGCGATGTCGTTGCGAACATGATAGTCGGCCAGCCGAGCAATCCCAATGCCCGCGATTGCCATTCGGTGCAGAGTTTGAGCGTTATTCGCGACGAGCGTTCCGTTGACCGCCCTGTCAACGATGCGCCCACTTTCCTTTAGAGGCCAAACGGGGTTGGAGCGGCGGAAATTGAATCCGAGGCAGTTGTGATCCGCAAGATCGTCGATCCTTATCGGCGTGCCGCGGCGATCGAGGTAGTCAGGAGAGGCCACGATCCTCCTTTTGACAACGCCGATCCGTCGGGTGGTTATCGTCGAGTCTTGCAACGGACCTACACGGAAGGCGATGTCGGTCCGGTCGAGGTATAGATCGACGATTTCGTCGGAGAGGGAGATGTCGACCACGATGTCAGGATGAGCCTGCCAAAAGGCTGGGAGCAATGGCTCAAGGGCGAGGACTCCAAAGGCGACGGATACATTGATGCGGATTGTCCCACCCGCCATCAGCGCCCCCTGAGAGATGGTCCGCTCAATGTTGTCGAGTTCGGCAAGAAGAGCGATACTCTTCTCATAGTAGACTTGACCTTCTGATGTCAGACACAACCGCCGCGTGGATCTCTCGAACAGTCTCACGCCAAGCCGCGCCTCGATCCTTCCGATGAGCTTGCTGACGGTGGATGGCGTCATCAGAAGGAGACGGGCCGCTTCCGAAAATGTCCCAATTTCCACCACGCGCAGGAAGACCTGCATCTCGCCGACTCGATTATCGATCGCCACGTCTCACCTATGAAATTGTTTCACAGATGATGTGGAACTACAGCGGATTATCAAGTCCAAAACCGTCTTCTATGGTTGTCAAAAGCGAGGTCCAGCTCTGGGTTGCGTATTGTCGCCTTTGCTACGATGAGTGTGTAAGTAGTCGGATGTACCTTTGGCGGGCATTGCCAACTAAATAAGGTCGCAAAAGTCTCCATTATTTCAACGGTCTTGGACGATTCGACCACCTGGCGTGATCGTTCGTCAGGGTGTATCGGCTGTTCGGTTGTCCAACGAAGGATGGCTTTGGAGTTCCAATGAGGCATGACTCTCAGGTTGAATCCGACGGCTTCTATGGTCGTCGTCTCAGTCAGCATCTTGGAATGGATGGGGACTGCCTTTTACGCGTCAAACGCGAAGGGCAATTGGCCGTTGCGGTGACTCGGCTCTCCTGTTCTCACTTCATAAGAGAGCGGAGTGCTCCGATCCCTTCCGAACCCGCATTCAGCATTTTGCATCAACTCGGTGACCTCGAAAAGCATTCGTGCTGGCTCGCCGGCCAGGCGAGGTACTCGGGAGCTTTCGCCGCGGGAACGGTCAGCGTGATCGATCTTCGAGACAATCCGCAATGCGAATTCAGAGGGCCGTTCGATGCTGTCCAGTATTATGTTCCGCGTAATGCTCTCGACGATTTTGCTCATGAACACAGAGCTAAGCCTATCTCGACGCTGAGATGGAGCAGGGATGAGCGAGACCCTTATGTGTCGACGCTGTCGAGTGTCCTACTAAGCGCGGTCGAGCAGGAGACGACGACGAACCAACTGTTCGTCGATCAGATCGGTTTGAGCTTACTTGCCCATTTCGCGCAGACTTATGGCGGCATGCGCCCACGTGATAGCGGGCGCAGCGGAGGTCTGGCGCCTTGGCAGGAGCGTCGCGCCAAGGAAATCATGCGTGCGCGGCTTAATAGCCAACTGACGATTGCCGACGTCGCCGCAGAATGCAAACTGTCGGCGAGCCATTTTGCGCGTTCATTCCGTCGCAGCACGGGTGTGGCTCCGCACGAATTTCTTTCCGGTCTCCGTGTCGACGAGGCCAAGCATTTGATGCTGACGACGAAACTTCCGCTTGCCGATATCGCATTGATCTGCGGGTTCGGCGATCAAAGCTATTTCACCAGAGTGTTCACCCGCAGCGTCGGTGCCAGCCCCGGAGTCTGGCGGCGGGCTCGGTCCGAAGGCTGAAGCCGACCTCGCCGTGGCGACTCAGACAGGATGAATCATATCGCGGGCATAGGCTAGGCCGATTCCGTAACCCCCTGCATGAGTTTCGACGATCGCGCGTGCGCTGTCGTAGGTTTCATGTCTCGTCCAGTCGCGCTGCAGCTCCAGAAGTACCTGGATCCAAGACGAGAGGTGAGCGCCTGCGGCTTGGAGTCTGTTCAGGGCCAGGTCATGACTTGCGGTTGTGAGCCCTCCGCACGCGTCCCCAATCACATAGACTTCCAGACCCGCTGACAGCGCCGACAGTACCGCGAACGTGACACAAGCTTCGGTCAGCAGGCCCGACACGATCAAGCGCTTCCTGCCGGTGGCGAGGACGGCTTCGCGTGCTTTGTCGTCTTCCCACACATTCATGTTGTGCCGGTCGATCGGCACGATGCCGGGCAATACTGCCTTCACCGAGGGCATCAGGGGCCCGCTGTAGACCTTCGTCGCCGACGTGGAGGCGACGACGGGCAGGTTGAAAACCGTTGCGGTTTTTGCGAGCGCGACGACGTTGTTCATGAGGACCTGTCGATCGATCGAGCCAACTCCGAAAGCGAGACCGGCCTGTTGGTCGATCAGGAGCAGAGCGCAATCCTTTGGCTCGAGCAGATGAAGAGGATCCGAAGTCATCCATGCCACTCCAGAGCAGGCTAAGCTTTAAGGAAAGCGAGGAGGTCCTCGTTCACCTGATCCGCATGCGTGGTCGCCGTCGCGTGTGGGGCGCCGGGATAGGTCTTGAGCGTGGCATCCTTGATCAACTCGGCGGCCAGCTTGCCGGTGTAGGGAAATGGCACGACCTGGTCGTCTTCGCCGTGGATCACCAATGCAGGGACGTCGATCTTGGCCATGTCTGGCCGAAAATCGGTTTCAGAGAACGCCGTAACGCAATCGATGGTTGCTTTGACCGATGCCTGAAGGGCGATCTGCAGCGTCTGCTTGAATACCCCCTGAGAGACCTTCGTGCCGTGGTTCGTGCCATAGAAGAGAGTGCTAAAGTCGTCAAGAAATTGGGGACGGTCCTTGACCAGGCCGGCCTTAATGCCGTCGAAGACTGATTTATCGACGCCGTCGTGGCTGGCAGTCTTGACGAAGAGTGGTGTCACGGCGCTGATCAGCACGAATTTTAACACACGCGACGTTCCATGTCGCGCGACGTAGCGCGTGATGTCTCCTCCGCCCATCGAAAAGCCGACAAGTGTCACATCGTTCAGGTCAAGATGCTTGACCAGCTCGGCGATGTCGTCCGCAAAGGTATCGTAGTCGTAGCCTGTCCAAGGCTGGCTCGATCGACCAAAGCCTCTGCGGTCGAACGCGACGGTCCGATAGCCATGCTCTGCAAAAAAGAGCATCTGTGCGTCCCACATATCTGCGCTCAGAGGCCACCCGTGGCTGAATAGGATGGGCTTACCGCTGCCCCAGTCCTTGTAGTAAAGCTCGGTACCGTCCCGCAGTTTCAGCAAGGCCATCGTTCGCTCCTGTGACGAATTTATGGGGAACGGGCGTCGGGGTCTGACCGCCTCCGAACATCCCTAACGCAACGTCGCGGACGAAAGGCGCGTTGGCTTGGACGGTCCGAGCGTCCTTTGGACATGCTGGCTGCTCCACCTCGGAAGCTCACTCGGCGTCACTCGATCGCCAAGTGGTCGCTCCGCCGCGAGTATCGGGGCAGAGTCCAAGCCATGACGAAATCGTCCAAGCGCTGATCCACGTCCATGGTTCACGATGAGCACACTCTTTCAATCCCTGTTGCTTGATCGACTCCACCGATCACAAGGAGAATCTCCCGATGTCCAAACTCGATATGCTCACCCCAGACAACAGCGCCATTGCACTCATCGATTACCAACCGGCGATGTTTCAGGGCGTCCAGTCGCATGATCGTCTTGTGACACTCAACAACGTCCAGATCCTCGCTAAAGCTGCCAAGCTCTTCAAGATTCCGACCGTTCTCACCACCGTTGCAGCAGAGTCGTTTTCTGGCCCGTTCATCCCCGAGGTGGTGTCGCTGTTTCCGGGGCAGGAGATCATCGATCGCACCTCGATGAATTCCTGGCTCGATCCCAACTTCCGCAAAGCTGTCGCCGCCACCGGCCGCAAGAAATTCGTGATTGCCGGTCTGTGGACCGAAGCCTGTGTGATCTTCCCGACCCTGGACATGCTGCGCGAAGGCTTTGAAATCTACATTGCCGCCGACGCTTGCGGCGATCTCTCGCCCGAAGCGCATGAGCGAGCCATGCAGCGCGCCATCCAGGCCGGCGCCGTGCCGATCACATCCTCGCAATATGCTTATGAGCTGCAGCAGGATTGGGCGCGCAGCGAAACCTATGAGGGCATGATGGACATCCAGCGCGCGCACTCGCCTTACGGCATCCAGATCCGCTTCTCGAAGTGGGCGCTTGGCGAGCATGCCAGCGAAGGCGGCCCGGCCAAGTAAGCCGTCGCGTCACATAACCAAGGATAACGACATGAAAGCGCACATGATCTCGCTGGGCGCAGGCCTGCTGGTGGGCGTCATCTACAGTCTGATCAATGTGCGCTCTCCGGCGCCACCGGTGGTGGCGCTGGTTGGCCTGCTCGGCATTCTCGTCGGCGAGCAACTGCCGCCGCTGGTGCGCACGCTCTGGCAGAAGGAGCCGATGGTGCAGTCCTGGCTCGACCAGGTGAAACCACACATGTTCGGCCATCTGCCAAAGGGCCAGCGTTCCGATGCACGCGTCGCTGCCGACAGAACACCGCAGCCGCCAGCCGGCGGATAGTCGCCGGCACCCGCCTCACGATTACATCGACCATTCCATTCGCGACCGCTGAAAGGAGCTCCCATGACCGAGCCGCAGACCCCCGACCTGATTCTCCATCGCGGTCTGTTCACGACGCTCGATCGCTCCAACCCGGTCGCCAGTGCGGTGGCTATCAAAGATGGCCGTTTCACGCATGTCGGTCATGACGCGGAAATCCTGCCGCTGGCGGGGCCGAAGACGAAGGTCGTCGACCTCAAGGGCAAACGCGTGCTGCCTGGCCTGATCGACAATCACCTGCACATCATTCGTGGCGGCCTGAACTTCAACATGGAGCTGCGCTGGGATGGCGTGCGCTCGCTCTCCGACGCCATGAACATGCTGAAACGTCAGGTCGCCATCACGCCGGCGCCGCAATGGGTGCGCGTGGTCGGTGGCTTCACGGAGCATCAGTTTGCCGAGAAGCGGCTGCCGACCATCGACGAACTGAATGCCGTTGCGCCTGATACGCCGGTGTTCCTGCTGCATCTCTATGACCGTGCGCTGCTGAACGGCGCTGCGCTCCGTGCTGTCGGCTACACCAAGGATACGCCGAACCCGCCGGGCGGCGAGATCATTCGCGATGCCAACGGCAATCCGAACGGCATGCTGTTGGCCAAGCCCAATGCTGGCATTTTGTATGCGACGCTGGCCAAGGGACCGAAGCTGCCCTTCGACTATCAGGTCAATTCGACCCGCCATTTCATGCGCGAGCTCAATCGCCTCGGTGTCACCGGCGCGATCGATGCCGGCGGCGGCTTCCAGAACTACCCCGAAGATTATGCCGTCATCCAGAAACTGCATGACGAGAACCAGCTCACCATTCGTTTGGCCTACAACCTCTTTACCCAGAAGCCAAAGGGCGAGAAGGACGATTTCCTGAACTGGACCAAGACGTCGAAGTACAAGCAGGGCGACGACTACTTCCGCCACAACGGCGCCGGCGAAATGCTGGTGTTTTCCGCCGCCGACTTCGAGGACTTCCGTCAGCCACGTCCAGACATGGAGCCGGAGATGGAAGGCGAGCTCGAGGAGGTCGTGCGCGTTCTGCTTCAGAACAAATGGCCGTGGCGTATGCATGCGACCTATGACGAGACTATTAGCCGGGCGCTGGATGTGTTCGAGCGCGTCAATCAGGACATGCCGCTGGAAGGACTGAACTGGTTCTTCGACCACGCCGAGACGATTTCGGACCAGTCCATCGATCGCATCGCCGCCTTGGGCGGTGGCATCGCCGTGCAGCATCGCATGGCCTATCAGGGCGAATATTTCGTCGAGCGCTACGGACATGGTGCGGCCGAAGCCACGCCGCCGGTGTCGAAGATGCTCGCCAAGGGCGTCAAGGTGTCCGCTGGCACCGATGCGACGCGCGTCGCCTCTTACAACCCGTGGGTGTCGCTGTCCTGGCTCGTCACGGGCCGCACCGTCGGCGGAATGCAGCTCTATCCGCAGCGCAATTGTCTCGACCGCGAGACGGCATTGCGGATGTGGACCGAGAACGTCACCTGGTTCTCCAACGAAGAAGGCAAAAAGGGCCGCATCCAGGTCGGGCAGCTCGCCGATATCGTGGTACCGGATCGTGATTTTTTCTCGTGCTCGGAGAACGAGATCGCTGATACCAGCGCAGTGCTGACAATCGTCGGCGGCAAGGTCGTCTATGGCGTCGGTGATTTCGCCAAGCTCGACGAAAATGCGCCGCCGCCCGCCATGCCGGACTGGTCGCCGGTGCGCACCTTTGGCGGTTACGGTGCTTGGGCTGTGCCCGATGCAAACGGCAAAATGGTCGCGCAGAAGATGGCCATGAGCTGCGGCTGCGCCAATTCATGCGGCGTGCATGGTCACGATCACGCCACAGCTTGGTCCAGCAAATTGCCGATCGCCGATCTCAAGAGTTTCTGGGGTGCACTCGGTTGCGCATGCTGGGCCGTATGATTACGAATCTTGTGCGTCGAGTCATTGGCGCGCCTGTCGTGCACTGGCTGGCCTTGCTCTGCCTGTGCGCGGCCTATCTGCAGGGTGGGCTGATGAAAGCGTTCGACCTTCCCGGCGCCATCGCCGAAATGAACCATTTTGGGCTACAGCCGGCAGCGCCCTTCGCATTGATGACGATTGGGCTCGAACTGGTGGCATCACTGCTGATTCTCGGTGGCGTTCTGCGCTGGCTCGGCGCACTCTCGCTCGCAGGCTTCACGCTGATGGCAACGTTTCTGGCGAATCGGTTCTGGGAGCTGGCGCCGCCGGAGCGCTTCATGAGCGCCAATTCGTTCTTCGAACATATCGGCCTGTGCGGCGGGTTCTTGCTTGTTGCATGGCAAGACCTCAATGACCGGACCGGGAAGACAAAACCATGAGCAGCCCGGCTCCTCCCATGCCGAACACCAGTGCTTTCGCTCCATTTCGCCAATCCGTCTTTGCGGTGATCTGGCTCGCGACGGTGATGGGTAATACCGGCAGCTTCATGCGCGACGTGGCGAGCTCATGGCTCGTCACCGACCTGTCGGCAGCGCCGGCAGCAGTCACCATGATCCAGGCCGCGGGCACGCTGCCCATTTTTCTGTTTGCGATCCCCGCCGGGGTGCTGTCCGATATTCTCGATCGCCGCAAATTCCTGATCGCGGTGCAGGTGCTGCTCGCCTTGGTGAGCGGGACGCTGATGATGCTGTCCTATTACGGGCTGCTGACGGTCAATCTGTTGATCGGCCTGACCTTCATTGGCGGCGTCGGAGCGGCACTGGCCGGGCCGACCTGGCAGGCGATTGTGCCGGAGCTCGTGCCGCGGCAGGACATCAAGAGTGCGGTCGCGCTGAATTCGCTGGGCATCAATGTCTCGCGCTCGATTGGTCCCGCGGCTGGCGGTATCCTGCTCGCGAGCTTTGGCGCCGCCGTCACTTATGGCGCCGATGTCATCAGCTACATATTCGTCATCGCGGCGCTGCTGTGGTGGCCGCGCGCGAAGGCCGAGAACGACGTGTTGTCGGAGAAGTTCTTCGGCGCGTTCCGGGCGGGCTTACGCTACACACGCTCCAGCCGTGAACTGCACATCGTGCTGCTGCGGGCAGCGATCTTTTTTGCATTCTCCAGCTCGATCTGGGCGCTGCTGCCGCTCGTGGCGCGTAATCTGTTGGGTGGCGATGCCAGTTTTTACGGCGTGCTGCTTGGTGCGGTTGGCGCAGGCGCGATCGGTGGTGCGCTGGTGCTACCCCGGCTGCGTGCGAAGTTCGACTCCGACGCGCTGCTGCTGATCGCCGCGCTGTTGTCGGCGTGTGTGATGGCTGTACTGTCCTTTGCGCCGCCGAAATGGGTTGCGCTGCCGGTTCTGCTGCTGCTCGGTTCTGCGTGGATCACGGCGCTGACGACGTTCAGTGGCGTCGCGCAGGCGGTACTGCCGAACTGGGTGCGTGGTCGCGGTCTCGCCGTCTATCTGATGGTGTTCAATGGTGCCATGGCTGCTGGAAGCCTCGGCTGGGGTGCGGTGGCCCAAGCGCTAAGCCTGCCGGCGACACTGCTGGTCAGCGCATGCGGTCTCGCCGTTGCCGCCTTCATCATGCACCGGGTGAAGCTGCCGACGGGCGAAGCCGATCTCGCGCCGTCCAATTACTGGCCGGAGCCGCTGACGTCGGACGAGGTCGAACATGACCGCGGCCCGGTCCTGATCCTGATTGAGTACCGAATCGCGCGTCAAAACCGTGCGCCGTTCTTCACCGGGCTCAAGCGCCTCTCCGAGGCGCGTCGTCGCGATGGTGCTTATGGCTGGGGTATCACCGAGGATGCCGCCGACCCGGAGAAGATCGTCGAATGGTTCCTGGTGGAATCATGGGCGGAGCATCTGCGGCAGCATCACCGCGTCTCGAAGGCTGATGCCGATGTGCAGCGCGAGATGACGCGATATCACATCGGGCCCGCCGCCCCCGTGGTCAGGCATTTTCTGACGCTGGATCTGAAAAACCCGATGTCAAAGCCCGAACTGGTCAACCAGCACTAGTCGCCACAAGGACTGCCATGATGCGTTTGTTCAAATTCACCGCCGCTATTGTTTCCGTCGCGTTGCTATCGGCCGCGCCGCAAGATGCATGGTCTCGTGCGGCGCCAGCGAAGGCCGGCTTTGCCGTCGGCGCGCAATATGACACGACACATGTCTATGTTGCGCCTGACGAGGTCGATCGCTTTGTCGAGAGCTTCATCGCTACCTTTGGCGGCAAGAGCACCAAACAGGTGGTCGCGACAGTGACGCCGACGCCGAGCAGCACGACGTCGCAGCTTCTGCTGACGCCGGCGGGCTCGGTCTCGGTGTTCGGATTCAAGACGCCGATCCCCTATCCATTCGGTCATGAGCGTACCGGATATCTCGTCACCGATATCGACGCGGCCGTCAAAGCCGCGCAAAGCGCGGGCGCCGATGTGTTGGTCAAGACATTCCCCGATCCGATCGGACGTGACGTGGTGGTGCAATGGCCGGGCGGCATCAACATGCAGCTCTATTGGCACACGACGGCGCCGTCCTATCCGGAGCTGCAGACGATCCCGGAAAATCGCGTCTACGTGCCGGCCGGCCGGGCCGACCAGTTCGTGAAGAGCTTTGTCGCTTTCTCGAAAGGCAGCGTCGTGTCGGACACGGCGAAGGCGCCGGGCATCGAGATAGGTCGTCCCAACGATACCTATCGTCGGATTCGCATCGCGTCGAAGTTCGGCAAGATGACTGTGCTGGTAACCGACGGCGTACTTCCTTATCCTTATGGCCATGAGCTGACCGGCTATGAGGTGCGATCGCTCGACGAGACGCTGGCCAAGGCGAAGATGGCCGGTGCCGCGGTGCTGGTTGAGCCCTATGCCGCGGATGCACGGCGCGCCGCGCTGGTAAAATTCCCCGGAGGCTATGTTGCCGAGATTCACTCTGCCGTCGGCAGGTAAGGCCTGGGCAGCCGCGACCGCGCTGGCCTTCAGTGCGGTACTGCTGCCTGCGCATGCCGACGATTCAGCGGCAACGCCGGCGCGCCCGAAGATTCTCACCAATCGCTGGCAGGAAGACTGGTCCGCGCTTGCCAATCCGGCGCTGCGCACCGGGCCGTTCGACGCGCTGAAATATATCCCGCTCTTCGTCACCGATCCGAAAAGCTACATCTCGCTCGGTGCCAATCTGCGCGAGCGGTTCGAGATCAACGACGCACCGAATTTCGGCATCGGCAACACGCGCAGCGATTCCTACCTGCTGCAGCGGCTGCAGATGCATGTTGATATCCGGCTGAACGAGAACTGGCAGATCTTCACCCAGCTTGAAGATGTGCGAACCATCGACAAGGCGAGCATCTCGCCGGTCGACCAGAACCAGCTCGATCTGAGACTGGCTTTCATCGCCTATAGCGGCGCGCTTGGTGATGGCACCTTCAAAGCCCGCGTCGGCCGGCAGGATTTTGCCTTCGATCTGCAACGCTTCGTGTCGTCACGCGACGGACCGAATGTGCGTCAATCCTTCGATGCGGTTTGGGCGGATTACGAGAACGGGCCGTGGCGTTTCATCGGCTTCGTCAGCCAGCCGGTGCAATATCGCTTCGGCGATGTGTTCGACGACTTCTCCGGCCAGAATTTCCGTTTCAGTACCGCGCGCGTCGAACGCAAGGTGTTCGGCGACAACGAGCTGTCTGGTTACTATTCGCTGTTCGAGCGGTCGTCTGCGCGCTATCTCGACGCCTTGGGTAAAGAGACCCGTCATGTCTTCGACGTCCGCTTTGCCGGTAATGCCAACGGCTTCGATTGGGATCTCGAAGCGATGGGCCAGAGCGGTCATGTCGGCGCCAAGGACATCGAAGGCTGGGCGCTGGGTGGCCGCACTGGTTACACATTCTCTAACGTCGCGTGGACGCCGAGGATAGGCTTGCAGGCGGATGCCGCATCGGGCGACGGCCGCGCGGGTGACAACACCATCGGCACGTTCAATCCGCTGTTCCCGAACGGCTACTATTTCTCGCTGGCCGGCTATACGGGCTACGCTAACCTGATCCATCTCAAGCCGACATTGACGGTGAAGCCCATCGCTAATCTGACGGTGACGGCCGGTGTCGGCATGCAGTGGCGCCAGACGGTGGCCGATGCAGTCTATGTTCAGCCGAATGTCGCCGTCGCCGGCACCGCTGGGGTCGGTAGTCGCTGGACCGGCGTTTATTCTCAACTCCGCGCGGATTACATCTTTAATGCCAATCTGACCGGTGCGCTTGAGGCGGTGCATTACTCCATCGGCGACACCGTGCGGAATGCGGGTGGACACGATAGCAATTATCTCGGCCTTGAGCTCAAATACGGATGGTAACGTGCCTCGCGTTGGGGGAGAGCAGAAGCACTTCTCCAAGCGATTCGGAACGTCGTCGTTCGTCCTACCTCCGTGATCGCGTTGCCGGCGATTGTCTTGGCGGAGTTCGATTTGAAATGATGCGCAAGAGCGACACGGGAGCCGAGGAACCTGAACTTCGATGAATGACAAAGAACCAGGATCGCCAACCCGATCCTATCCTCAATCGGTTTCGTTCGTGCGCCGGTCCGGGCCGATCGACAGGAGCGCCCGGCCTGCCGAAACATTTGAGGGGCTTCAACACTGGCTGCTGGAACACGCTTCCGCGGAATGTGAGATGATCAATCTACTGGTCAAACTCATTGCCGGAATGAAGGCCGCCGGCTCTTCGATCGACCGCCTCACACTGCACATCGGGACACTTCATCCTCAGCTTGTCGGCTTCGCCTGGATTTGGAATTCCGAAGATGGGTTCTGCGATGAAGTGCGCGTCGCCGATGCAGTAATCGTTTCAAATGCCTACAAACTCAATCCATTGCAGCGGATACTTGAGACCGGCGAGACGATCCGCCGGGCGCCGCAATCCGCCACAGCCCAAGCAGAGTTCCCCATCATGGTCGAACTGGCCTCTGCTGGCATGACAGACTATGTGGCAATCCCGTTGTCCGGTCTGGATACCCGCAACGTCATTACGTTTGCCACGAAGGCAGTCGGAGGTTTCTCTAAGGAGGAGACTGCTTCGTTGACCGGCCTCTTCAAACTGTTCGCGCTGCATGTGCAACGTCATAGCGAACTGAGGATCTCCGAAAATGCCTTAAGTGCCTATTTGGGCAATGGCGCCGCAGCCAAGGTGCTTAAGGGAGCGATCAAACGTGGTGCCGGCGAGTCGATCCGTGCGGTCATTTGGGTTTCTGATCTGAGAAACTTCACAAAAATGTCGGATACCCTACATCCCGCCGATATGCTCGTATTGCTCAATGCTTACTTTGAGGCGATGGCAAGCGCTGTGGTCGCCCGCGGTGGTGAGATCCTCAAATTCATCGGCGACGGTATGCTTGCTGTCTTCCCGGTGACGGACGGCGTTGAGGATGCATCACGCTTGGCTGTACTGGCTGCAAAAGACGCGATCGCACGCCTTGTGTCTTTCAACGCTGATTGCCCCGCTCTCCAGTCCACGGAAGTTGGCCCCGAACTCCAGGCTGGCATCGTCCTGCACGAAGGCGAGGTTTTTTTCGGCAATATCGGAGCACCCGATCGTCTCGATTTCACCGTGATTGGTACTGCTGTCAACGAGGCCTGCCGGGTGGAAGCGCTAACTAAGACAATAGGCAGGGACCTACTCATGACGGAGGCAGTTGCGCGGCATCTTCCTAAGGAGGTCCAGCATTTAGGTGAGCACGAACTGCGGGGCGTATCTGCACGCGTCTCTGTTTATGGTCTGTCCAGATGACAGCCCGCTTTCGGACGAAGCCGCTATGCGACCGGAAAATCTGCACCGAATTCTTTAGCGATAGAGCCGGCTAAGTTGGCCACCAAGACCTGACAAATAGCGAGCATGCGCGCTCGGTAACTACTTGATTTCACTGGCGCACCCGACACGATTCGAACGTGTGACCTTTGCCTTCGGAGGGCAACGCTCTATCCAGCTGAGCTACGGGTGCTTGGGGTCCATTTAGCCGATTGGCCGGGCGGCGGCAACGGCTGGCCGGGGCTGGTTTGGATGAAAATGCGTTGGCTGGGCAGACCGGCGGCACATTATCGGGCCCCCATATTTGGATCGGACTGGGCGGCTGGGCTCAAGCCCGCGGACTGGGTGGACAGGGACCTGAAACAGGGCCACCGCAGTCGTCTGTCGCCGGGAAATGGGATGACCTTCCCGCTGTCTGACCTCCGAGGAGGCTCCGATACTTAATGAGAAGCCCGCCACGTGGCGGGCAATCCGAGATCTTCTTCGCTATGCAACATGCGAGAGCGCCTTGCGCATGGTTCGCGAAGCGATCACGCTTACCTCAATCAAGTGAACGCCGGTCAAATGGCGTCACGACATCAGGGAGGAACCAATGTTCACAAGACGCGGTGTTCTACTCTCTTCAATCGCGGGAGCGGTCGTGCTCAACAACAGATTTGCGTTTGGCAAAGCCGCGCAGCCGGCGACGCCGGTGAATTTCGAGGTCCCTGCGGACGCCTGCGACTGCCACACTCACATTCACGGCGATCCTGAGAAATTCCCGTTTTTTCCGGGCCGCGTCTATACGCCCGAACCGGCCTCGCCGGAGGAAATGGTCGCGCTGCACAAGGCGCTTGGCATCAAGCGCGTGGTGATCGTCACGCCCAGCGTCTATGGCACGGACAATTCGGCGACCTTGTTCGGCATGAAGGCCCGTGGCGGCGACGCGCGCGGGGTTGCCGTCATCGACGACAAGACGCCGGAGAGCGAGCTCGACGCCATGAAGGCGGCCGGCATTCGCGGCATGCGGATCAATCTGGCGACCAGCGGCGTAAGCGATCCCGCCATCGGCAAGCAGCGCCTTCAGGCGGCGATCGAACGGATGAAGACGCGCGGCTGGCACATCCAGATGTTCACCAATCTGCCATTGGTATCGTCGATCAAGGATGTTGTCGCGAGCGCACCGATGCCGCTGGTGTTCGATCATTTCGGCGGCGCGGAAGCCAAGCTCGGGTTGGATCAGCCGGGTTTTGCGGACCTGCTCGACCTCGTCAAAACCGGCAAGGCCTATGTGAAGATTTCCGGTGCCTACCGCGCGTCGACGCAAGGGCCGGATTATCCCGACGTCGCACCGCTGGCGAAGGCGCTGATCGCAGCCAATCCGGAGCGGATCATCTGGGGCACCGACTGGCCACATCCGGATTCGGTGACGCCGGCCGGCAGGAAGCCCACCGAAGTCACGCCACTCTACCAGATCGACGACGGTCGCCTGCTGAACCAGCTCGCGGTCTGGGCGCCTGACGCGGGCATTCGCAAGAAGATACTGGTCGACAATCCGGCGCGGCTTTACGGATTCTGATGACGGGCGTCACCGCGCCGCCTTGTTTCTCCTCAAGAGTCCCGGATCGGCGGAACACTCGTCTCTGCCAAAGGTTTGCCCCCGACCGCGACGGGCGGTCGAGGGAGCCCCATGCTGTCAAATCTGCAGGTGTTGCGTGGCGTCGCTGCGCTTGGTGTGGTGTTCTTCCACACCGGCTACAAACTCGCGGGCGATTGGCACACCGAATTCTTCGGGGTCTCCACCTTCTTCGTCATCTCCGGCTTCATCATGTGTTTCATCACCCAGAAGGGGGCCGACGATTTTCTCGCCAAGCGTCTGGTGCGGATCGCACCGCTCTACTGGCTGTGCACGCTGGTCATACTCGTCGTTATGTTCGGCTTTGCACTGTTCGACTCCGCGACGTGGCGGAGTCCACTGGACGGTCGACCGGGTGAACCGCTCTGGGCTTATGTTGGCCGCAGCCTGTTGTTTTTGCCGATCGGCGACAAATACCCGATCCTGAATGTCGGGTGGTCGCTGAATTATGAGATGTATTTCTATCTGATCTTTGCAGCAGCGCTTGCGATCAGCCGTCGTCTGGCGCCTCTGATCGTCGTCGGATGCCTCGTGGCGTTGAACCATGCGGCCGATACCGTCTGCACGGCTGCGGCTTGCCACTATCTGTCGCTCGACTATACGAAGTTCTTCATCGCCGGGATCGCGATCTTCTATGCGCTGCAGACGTTTGCTCCCGCCGCGCCACGACGCACCGTCGTCTGGATCGGCGTCGCTCTCATCGCGCTCTGCTATGGGTCGCAGTTCGTGGGGCCGCTATGGGCGAACAGCGTTACACCGTCGATTTATATGACGCTTGCCGCAGCGGCGC
This sequence comes from Tardiphaga sp. P9-11, assembly GCF_008329525.1. GTDB lineage: Bacteria > Pseudomonadota > Alphaproteobacteria > Rhizobiales > Xanthobacteraceae > Tardiphaga. The sequence continues at coordinate 713,196 of NZ_NPKQ01000001.1, forward strand.
CCGTAGTGATCGTCGCCAGTGCGCTGTTCGTCGAATATGCCGGCGGTGCGATAACATGGCGGCCGCTGATCCTGATCGGTGATGCGTCTTACGCTATCTATCTCACGCATCCGATCGTCTTCGAAATCATGAAGACCAGCAACGAGCGATGGCTTCAGTTGCCGACGCCTGAATCATCGACGACCATGATGCTGTTTTATGTCGCCTTGGCCGGCGTCGCAGGCGTCATCGTGCATCTCGCTATCGAAAACCCGCTGCTGCGCCTGATCAGGCGCAAGCGGCAGCCGGGCACTCAAACATTCGCGTCAGGCAACGGGCTTGATGCCGCAGGACCGCATCAAGCCGCATCGGCGGCGCGTTAGCTTCGGATCATATTGATCGAAACATCGCGGATCTGTCCTTTGGAGCTGATCGAGACCAGTTGCTTGTTGCCCTTGGTCGTCAACGTCAGGTTGGCTGCGAAGCCGGCGGCTTCGACGAAGACATCGATCTGGCCGCCGCCGGCGCTGCCCTGCAGATTGCCGAAAATGTTGCGGCTGGCCTCACCCCAGGTGCCGGTCACCTGGTTGCCCTGGCTCTTCACATCGCTGCTGAGTTCGAACTTGTAGCTATCGCTGGCGCAGCGCAGCGATTGCTTTAGCGCAGTGCCGCCAACGACATTGTAGGTGGCGCGGCAACGGATCTGCTCGGAGGACCCATCGGACAGCGACACCGTGCCGCTGCCGCTCCAGGCTCCATCAAATCCTGCGAAAGGGCTCGCCGACTGTGCCTGGCTCGCTGTTGCCGACAGCATCAGGATTGCGCCGACGGTTGCGGCCTTGAGCGTATGTCCGATCAGATTTGCGCTGAATGAGGTCATGGTGATTGCTTTCTGTGTCTGGGGATGTCGGAGGGGAGGGATGCGATCAGGCACGACGCGTGAGCGTCAGATAGGCGAACTTCGCCGTCGTCGTATCGGAGGTGATCTGTACGCCGTTGTAGGAAAAGGTGCCGATGCCCGGCATGTCGTTCATCGCGATGCCGGAGAATGACGGGCCGGCAAAGGCGAACGAGAAGGCGACGATGAAGCCGATGATGCGCATGTGACTGTCCCTGTTGGGCGGCGCTGTGTGCCGCTTCGTTGGACAGATGGATAACGATACCCGGTTTCAGCCGGTCTGCGTCGAGGCGAATAATGGTTTCGTCGGGGGACAGTTTTGTTTCGCCGCGCGCTTCGCCACGAAACACAAAAAGGCCGGGGCAGCGGTGCCGCCCCGGCCTCGATTGGGTTCAACCCGAGTGGTTCAGGTGTTAGTCGACCGTCTGGATCACGTTGGAAATCGGGCGCGCATTGCTGGTTTTCACCGGCTGCAGTTCGGCGGCGATGGCGGCGTCGTAGCTTGCGATCGTCGGCAGCGTGTCCTTGGCGCGGATATGCACGACTTTGTAGCCGCCGGCCTTGAGCTGGGCGAGCAGGTCCGGCACTGCGGCCGCAGACCACTTGTGCAGGTCATGCATCAGGATGATGCCCTTGCCCTTCTTCTTCAGCTTCTCCATCACCGAGGCGACCAGCTTGCCGGCGTTATGGATGCGGAAGTCTTCGGAATCGATGTCGATCGAGAAGGCCGCGATGTTGCGCTCGGCGAGATAGGCTTTGAGATCCGCATTCTGACGCAGTTGCGGGAAGCGGAAGAACGGCGACAGCGGCTGCCCGGCCATCAGCGTGATGGCACTGATGCCGCGCTCGATCTCGTCGCGGGCTTCCTGCGGGGTCTTGCTGGCAAGATTCTGGTGCGACCAGGTATGGGTGCCGACCGAATGTCCGGCGGCGATGACCTGCTTCAGCACCGCGGGGTGCCAGGTGGCGTGCTTGCCGATCGGGAAGAACACGGCCTGCACGCATTGCGCGCTGAGCGCCGCGAGCACGGCAGGCGTGGTCACCGGCCACGGGCCGTCATCGAAAGTCAGCACGACTTCGCCGGGCTGCAGGAAGTCGTAATCGCGATATTGCGACATACCGAGGCCGGGGCCGCCGGTGGTGTCGATCTGCACGGTGCGCGATACGCCAAGTGCATTGGGATTGTTGCAGACGGGCTTGGCAATCGTCGGACGCTTTTCGACGGCCGGAGGCGGCGTCGGTGCGGCGATCGGTGCAGTCGCAACCGCCTGCACACGCGGTGCGGGTTCGGCGGACGCGCCGGGCTTCGACGCGCGCGTGTCAATCGAAGCGGTCGTCAGCTCGCCCTTGTCAGATTTTGCCTTGGCGGCAGTTTGTGCGGCGGCGGGGCCGAAAAAATGCCACGCGCCAGCGCCCGCGGCGACAACCGCCGTGAAAGAACCTGCAACAATCAAAAAAGGAAGTTTACGCATATCCACTCCGGCGCCCGAGGCCCACCTCGTTTCACCATTGAGCGAAATAGTTAATCAGGCGTATGCGCGACGCACTCTCAACGAGAAAATTCGTGTTTGTTCAACGCAATGCGCGTCAGGCTGGTACGATAACCTTGCCGATCGGCCAAAGCGCGATGCCGGCGAGCTTCAGATGCGCCCAGGCGAAGGGAATGCCGACGATGGTGATGGCCAAAGCGAGCGCCGCGAGGAGATGGCCGATCGCCAGCCACCAGCCCGCCAGCACCAGCCAGATGATGTTGCCGAGCAGGCCGAACACGCCGGTGCCGATGTCGCCGCGGCCGGTGACGGCCTCGCGGTCGACTGCGCGCTGGCCGAAGGGCAGCAGCGTATAGGCGGCAATGTTGAAGGCGGCGCGGGCCCAGGGCAGGCCGATGATGGTGATGGCCATGACGACCGCAGCAATCAGCCACCCGACTGCCATCCCCAACCCGCCGAACACGATCCAGAGGATATTCAGAAACAGCGGCAGGACGGGCATGGTGGCTCTCTGGTGATGCGCGGTAGACGGCGTTGTTTCCAACCTCTTAACAGATAGGATCCGGTTACAGGATGACAATGACGGGGCGAGGGCAGTGCCTCAATATCCCCGTCCGCCGGCGCGGGAGTAGGAGGGGCGGGCATTGTCCGTCGGCCGCGCCGATGTGCCGCGCATGGCCTCGGTGCCGCTGCGCGCCTGCGGTGCGAGTTCTTCCAGAAAAATCGGCTTTGAGAAATAATAGCCCTGCGCATAGCGAATCTTGGTCGCGGCCTGCAGATAGGCCAGTTCCTCGAAGGTCTCGACGCCTTCCGCAATCACGGTCATGCCCAGCGCCTCGCTGAGCGACTCGATGGCGCGCAGGATGCCCTGGCTGCGCGGGCGCTTGTGGATGTCCGTGATGAAGGAGCGGTCGATCTTGATCTCGTCGGCGGTGATATCCGCCAACGCCGAGAGCGACGAATAGCCGACGCCGAAATCGTCGATGGAAATGCCGACGCCAAGCGCTCGGAACATCGGCAGGATGTCGTCCTGGAAATGCGTCTTGGCCAGGAATGCGTCTTCGGTCACTTCGACCATGAAACGCGTCGGGCAGCCGGTCTCCTCAATCGCCTTGGCAAAGGCGCGCATGAATTCCGGGTTGCCGGCCTGCTTGGCCGCGACATTGATGCTGATGCTGGCACCTGCGCCAAAGGTCTCATCGATCTGGTCTATCGACTTCATGATCTCGGCGAGCACCAGATGGGTAAGCTCGTCGATCAGGCCGAGCTCGACCGCCAGATTGACGAAACTGCCGGGCGCCTGGATCACGCCATCATCGTTGCGCAATCGCACCAGAGCCTCGATGCCCTTGATCTCCTGGGTCCGAATGTCGACCTTGGGTTGAAACGCGCAGCAGAAGCGCTTGTCGAGGATCGCCAGCCGCAGCGCCTGTTCGGTCGCCATCCGGGCGAGCGCCTCGCTCTCCATACTGGAGTCGAAGAACACCGCGGCGCCCTTGGTCCCGTTCTTCACGCGATACATTGCGATATCGGCATTCTGATGCAGCGCGTCGTAGTTGCCACCGTGCTGCGGATAGAGGCTGACGCCGATCGAGGCCGAGGCGAACACTTCGGAGCCGTCGATGTAGAACGGCGCGCGCAGCCGCTGGACCAGCAGCTCCAGATATTCGGCGACCTCCTGCTGGCTCTGGATCGGATTCAGCAGCAGCAGGAATTCGTCACCGGAGATGCGCGACAGCATGTCGGTGCCACGCAGGTCGAGCGCTAGTCGCTTGGCGAATTGCACCAGCAGCGCATCGCCGACGCTGTGGCCGTAATAGTCGTTGATGTGCTTGAAATTATCGATGTCGAGAAACGCCAGCGCGAAACGCGACGTGCCGTCAGATTGGCCGATGACGCCGCCGACATGTTTCTCGATCACCCGCCGCGTCGGCAGGTCGGTCAGCTCGTCGTAATAGGCGCGGCGAAACAGCTCTTCTTCCATCGCCTTCTGGCGGCTGACGTCGCTGGCGCTGGACAGCAGCACGTTGCGGTCGCCGATCCGTACAGGGCGATGCGTCGTTAGAAACACCCGTCTGTCGAGTTCGGAATTGACGCGTTCCTCGAAGACGGCGGAGCGGCCGGACTGCAGCAGGTCGAGCGCGGTAGCGCGTCGATGTGACAGTGCCTGCGCCAGAAAATCCGATTGCGGGTCGGGCCTGTTGAACTGATCCGCCGATGCATTGAACTGGATTGCCGCCGCGTCATTTACCAGCAGGAAGTCGCCCTGATCATTCTGCACGGTGACGGACGCCGGCAGCATACGTACGATCTCGCGCAGTATCTCCAATTCGTGCGCGGCATCGCGATCCACGAATCCGGTGGCGGTCTCGGTTGAAGAGGTTGCGGTAGGGCCGTCGTTGTCCATCGGTGGGGTCAACACGCCTGAGGCGGATGCATTCTGCATGGTGGCCGACCCTCGCAAAACGCCTTGTCGATTTGGTTAAATCGGGTTCGAAAACCGCGGTAGTTGTGTAAATGACGCATGATTTGGGCTGGTGGCGATCTGGACGTCATTAACAAAGCGTCAATAGGCGCGACGAAAGCGCCGAATTCTCCCATTCGGCCAGGCGAGATCATACTCATGCGAAGCCACCACGCGAAACAATGTTGGCGTTTGGCGCCGTCGTCGCAGCAGGAAATTTCCGGCTCAACCGTGGTGCTCGCCACCCCAACCCGTCCGCCGGGGCGCACGTGTCCGTGATCGCTGCGATCAGTCAAATCCGCAGAGAAAAATGCACTGCATATGCGGTGAAGTTTGAAAGGAACACGCCGTCATCGGCGTAAGTCACAGTGCGTGCATCGCTATTTTCCCGGACCACTCGACAGGTCAATGCCACGACACCATCCTTCTGCGACGCCGCAATGGTCGCCCGATGCGAGAGAGATGTCGCCAATGAGCAATCCGTCTAAAGCCAATGTTCTTTGGTTCCTGCCGACCCACGGCGATGGACGCTATCTCGCTTCGACCCATGGTGCGCGCGAGATTGACTTCAAATATCTCCGTCAGATCGCGCAGGCGGCCGATCAGTTGGGCTATTTTGGCGTGCTGCTGCCGACAGGGCGCAGTTGCGAGGATTCATGGGTGGTCGCATCGGCTGTGGCTCCCTGGACCGAACAGCTTCGCTATCTCGTCGCCGTGCGCCCTGGCCTGCAGTCGCCGAGCGTTGCTGCGCGCATGACCGCAACGCTGGACCGGGTCACCAACGGGCGCCTGTTGATCAATGTCGTCACCGGCGGCGATCCCGTCGAGAACAAAGGCGACGGCATCTTTCTGCCGCATGACGAGCGCTATGCGGTTACCCGCGAATTCCTCAACGTCTACAGTGATCTGCTCGCTGGAAAGACTGTCAATGTCCAGGGCAAGCACATCCAGATCGAGGATGGCCGCCTGATCTTCCCGCCGGTGCAGTCGCCGCGTCCGCCGCTCTATTTCGGTGGCTCGTCGGACGCCGGCATCGATGTCGCGGTGGACACTGTCGACAAATATCTCACCTGGGGCGAGCCGCCGGCGCAGGTCGCGGAGAAGGTCGCGCGGGTCAGGGCTGCTGCCGAAAAGCGCGGTCGCAAGCTGTCTTTCGGCATCCGTCTTCATGTGGTGGTGCGCGAGACCAACGAGGCCGCGTGGAAGGCCGCCGACGAACTCATTCAATATGTCACCGACGACGTCATCGCCAACGCGCAGAAGACATTGGCCCGGCAGGATTCGGTCGGCCAGCAGCGCATGATGCAGCTGCATGGCGGACGTCGCGACAAGCTCGAGATCAGCCCGAACCTCTGGGCCGGTGTTGGTCTCGTGCGCGGCGGAGCGGGTACGGCACTGGTCGGCGATGCGCAGACGGTGGCGGCGCGCATCAAGGAATATCAGGACGTCGGCGTCGATACGTTCATCATGTCCGGCTATCCGCATCTCGAGGAGGCCTATCGCTTCGCCGAACTCGTTTTCCCGCTGCTGTCGCTGCAACAGCACGACAACGTCACGCCGCTACGCGCTCGCACCGGTCCGGTCGGCGAAATCGTCGCCAATGAGCATCGCGCGCAGAGCGCCTCGTAATTCCGACAGGCACCCTATCATGAGCATCGTTGAAATTCTCCCCCGCGTTCGCATCTTTCGCTTGCCACGCATCGACGGCCTGACCCAGTGGATCGTGCCGCTGGTTATCCTGCTGGCCTGGCAGGCCGCTTGCGTAACCGGTTACGTGCCTGCGCGGGTGATGCCGGCGCCAACCGATGTCGCTTTGGCTGGCTGGAAGCTGCTGCTCTCAGGCGAACTCGTCCAGAATATCTGGGTGTCGTTCTGGCGTGCTTCGATCGGCTTTCTGATCGGCGGCAGCATCGGCTTTGCCTTCGGCCTCGCCAACGGTCTGTCGCAGCTTAGCAGCAAGCTCACGGATACGACGCTGCAGATGGTGCGCAATGTGCCGCATCTGGCGCTGATCCCACTGGTCATCCTGTGGTTCGGCATCGATGAATCAGCCAAGCTGTTTCTCGTTGCGCTCGGCGTGTTCTTCCCGATCTATCTGAACACGCTGCATGGCATCCGCACCGTCGATCCGCAGCTGATCGAGATGGGCCGCATCTATGGCATGAGCAATGGCGAGTTGTTCCGTCGCGTGATCTTCCCCGGCGCGTTGCCGTCGATCTTCGTCGGCGTCCGTTTCGCACTCGGCATCATGTGGCTGACGCTGATCGTGGCGGAAACGATCGCCGCCTCCTCGGGCCTTGGCTACATGGCAATGCAGGCGCGTGAATTCATGCAGATCGATGTCGTGGTGCTCAGCATCCTGATCTACGCCCTGCTGGGCAAGGTCGCGGATAGCGCTTCGCGGGCGCTGGAGCGCCTGACGCTGTCCTGGCACCCGGCCTTCCAGAAACACTGAGCGAAGTTGAAAGCGAGAGTTTGAAATGACCGTGCAGCAGTCCCTTCGCCTCAGCCATGCCGATGCTCAGCTGGTTGATGCGCCAGTCGATTTCGAACAGGCGCGCACCGCGCAGGCGCGCCGCCCATCGGAGCAGAAGTCCCGCGGATTGTCGTTGACCATCCGCGGTTTGCGGAAATCCTTCGGCAGCAATGAAGTGCTGCGCGGCGTCGATCTGCATATTCCTGCCGGGCAATTTGTGGCCATCGTCGGCCAGAGCGGCTGCGGCAAGAGCACGTTGTTGCGCCTGATCGCAGGTTTGGACAAGCCGACGGCGGGCACCATCAGTTTCGGTGAAGAGACCCGCGCGGAGGACATTCGCGTGATGTTCCAGGAGCCGCGTCTGCTGCCCTGGGCCAACGTGCTGTCGAATGTCGAAGTCGGACTCGGCCGTGATCGGGTGTCGGCCGATGCCAAAGCGCGCGCTGAAAGCGCGTTGACGGAAGTCGGTCTCGCCGAGAAGCGCGATCAATGGCCGTCCATCTTGTCAGGTGGCCAGAAGCAGCGCGTTGCACTGGCCCGCGCGCTGGTCAGCCATCCGCGCGTGCTGGCGCTCGACGAGCCGCTCGGTGCGCTCGATGCGCTCACCCGTATTTCGATGCAGCAGTTGCTTGGCCGCGTCTGGCACGATCAGACGTTCACCTCGATTCTGGTGACGCATGACGTGTCCGAGGCCGTGGCGCTGGCTGATCGCGTGCTTGTGATCGAAGACGGACGCATCGCGCACGATATCAATGTCGATATCGCCCGGCCGCGGCAGCGCGGCTCAGCGGACCTTGCGGCGCTGGAAGGGTCGATCCTGCGCAATCTGCTCGGCCCGGGAGCCGACGCCACCGGCTTGTGAGACTATTGTGACCTGCGAGGCTGCCATGAATTCCGTCGTTCGTAACATCGTTGTCGATCGTGAACTTTCCTCCGATCGCGAGGTCTCTTCGCAGGAATTCCGCGGCGCCATGCGGGTGCTGGCCGGCGGCGTCAGCGTCATCACCGTTGGGCGCGATAAGGACATCACCGGCATGACGGTGACGTCGGTCTCGTCGCTGTCGGTTGATCCGCCGACGCTGATCGTCAGCGTCAACAGGGAGTCGTCGTCCTGGCCGCTGTTGCAGCGCTACGGTGCCTTCGGCGTCAACATTCTGTCAGCTGAACAGCTCGACGTGGCTGAGCGTTTCTCCGGCAAGGGCGGATTGAAGGGTGCCGAGCGTTTTGTTGGCGCGCAATGGGTCACCCGCGCCACCGGCGTGCCTCTACTGACGGACAGTCTCGCGGCGATCGATTGCGACGTCGAGGAAGTCATCGAGCGTCACTCCCACGCCATCGTCATCGGCCGTGTCCGCGATGTCATCACCTCGGTCCCGCACACCGCATTGACCTATTGGGACGGGCAATATGTGGCGATCGACCAGAACGAAGACAATCTGAAGCTTGCCGAAGTCAGCGTGCCCAGCATGCGAGCGCTCCGGGAGATTTGATCCGTAGATTGTAGGGCGGGTTAGCTCAGCGTAACCCACCGGCCGCTGCCGCAATACGCTTTGCTATTGTGCGCCCTACGTGGGACTACTTCGTCAGTAATGCAAACGCTCCGCTCCAATCCTCTGGCGGCGGATTCTCCTGATAGCTGCGGATGCGCTTTTCATAGAGGCCGTAGAGTTGTTCGAGCGTATTGGCGACATCCGAATGACGGCCACGTTCGATCGCGAATAGCGCACCGTCCCAGTCGCGGCCGCGATAACAGGCGAGCATCTCGATAGTCAGGTTGCGGAGCGTCTGGAAGCGTTCGGATTGCATCACGTCCTCGCGTCCGGCGATGGCGTAGATCACTTCCGGCTCTTTCTTGCCCTTCACCATGATGAAGTCGAGTTCGAGAATGGCGAACTTGTCCTTGGCGGCGAGCGCGGTCTTCGAGCCGATGATGATCGGAAAGCCGTATTCCTTCGACTGGCCTTCGAGACGCGAGGCCAGATTGACGCTGTCGCCGAGCACTGAATAGTCGAAACGTAGATCTGATCCCATATTGCCGACCACGCAGATGCCGGTATTGAGGCCGATGCCGACATTGATCGGAATATAAACGTGGCCGCCTTGCGCGGCTTCGTCTTCACGCAGGTGGTTCAGCGCATCAATACGATCCAGCATGTCGAGTGCCGCATGACACGCATTGATCTGGTGCTGGTCGTCGTCGAGCGGCGCGTTCCAGAACGCCATGACAGCGTCGCCCATGTATTTGTCGATGGTGCCCTTGCGATCGAGGATTGCATTGGTGATCGGCGTCAGGAAACGATTCATCAGCGTGGTCAGGCCATGCGGATCGTGCTTGTAGGATTCCGAGATCGTGGTGAAGCCGCGCACGTCCGAGAACATGATGGTCATTTCACGCTCTTCGCCGCCAAGCACCAGTTTCTCCGGCGATTGCGCAAGCTGAGCCACCAGCGCCGGCGACAGATACTGGCTGAAGGCCGAGCGGATACGGCGGCGCTGTGCCTGTTCGCGCACGAAATTGCTGAAGATCAGCGTGAGATAAATCAGCGTAGTCGAGAGCAGGGGATAGGTGAAGTCGATCAGCAGGCGATGCTGCGTGTAGAAATACCAGGACGTACCGGCAAGCAGCGCCGCGAACACGGCGCCCATGATGACCAGAGTGACAGGTCCGAACATCGGGGCCAACCAGATCACGATGATGCCGAGAATGATCGCGATGCACAGCTCGGCGCCCCGCGCATAGGCCGGCTGCGACAGAACGGTTTTTGTCAGCGCGCTCTCCAGCACCTGCGCATGAACCTCGACGCCGGGGATCACGGCATCGAGCGGTGTCGTCTTGGTATCGAGCAAGCCGACCGCCGAGGTGCCGATCAGCACCAGATGCCGTGCGATCATGCCGGGCTGCACAGTGCCGTCGAGCACGTCAGATGCCGACACATAGATGCTGGGATCGCGCTTGGCGAAGTGCACCCAGATCCGTCCTTCGCTATCGGTGGGAATCTCCAGACTCCCGACGCGGATGCTCTTGATTCCGGCGCGGTCCGACTTGATGAGGATCGTGTCGGTGCCAGTGATGGCGCGCAGCATCTCGAAGCTCAGCGACGGCATGACCATGCCTTGCGCCTGCATCATCACGGGTACGCGGCGCACGAGACCGTCGCGCTCCTGGCTGATCGTGAACAGGCCGCGTCCCATGGCGGCCTTCTCCAGCAGGTCGATATTCCGGATCAGTCCGGGAAACGACAGCATGAACGGCTGCGGATCGCCGCCGAGCGTGGCCAATCCCGTCAGGGGCAGAGACTTGTCGAGCTCCGAAACGACATAGGGCAGGCCGGATTCGCCAAGGACCACGCGCGAGCGCCGGATGGCGTCGGCAAGAATCTGATCGTTGCTGGGCAGTGCCTTCAGCCGGGTGCGCGTCTCGTCGTCGATTCCGGAAAAGCTCTCGGCTGCGAGAGCAGGATTCAGCCGGTCCGGTTCGGGGAACACGATGTCGAAAGCGGTGACCACAGCACCAAGCTGGTTCAGCCTAGTGACCAGATCGGCGATGCGCGTGCGCGGCCACGGCCACTGACCATATTTTGCAAGGCTCTTCTCGTCGATATCAACGATCGTGACCGGCTTCGCCGTTTTCACGCGCGGTTGGATCACCTGATAGGTGTCGAAGACCCGCAGCCGCAATTCCTCGATGGCGGGCGGGTCGGCGATACGCAGCAGCGCGAGGCTCAGCAGCAGGACAAGACAGAACGCACGTGCCCGACCAAACTGCCACGCCAGCCGTCTCACTCGCCGCATGCGTTTCATGGTTGTCGGATCATTTCTCGCGGAAGGCGCGCATCAATTGATCGCTTAGCGGCTTGGCGAGATAGGACAGCATGGTGCGGTCGCCAGTCTGCACGAAGGCTTCGACGGGCATGCCGGGGATCAGGCGTACATCGCCGAGCTTGGCGACTTCCGATGCCGGCATCGAAATCCGGATCGTGTAGTAACTCTGCCCGGTGCGCTGATCCGTCGTCGTATCCGGGGAGACGCGGCTGACGGCGCCGTTGAGCTCCGGCGTAGTACGCTGATTGAAGGCGGAGAGGCGCAACAGTGTCTTCTGGCCGATCTGCAGCTTGTCGATGTCCTGCGGATTGACCCGGGCTTCCACCGACAGATTGTCGGTCTGCGGCACGATCAGCATGATCGCATCGCCGGCGGTGATGACGCCACCAACCGTATGCACGGTGGATTGCAGCACCATGCCGTCCTGCGGCGCGCGGATATCAATGCGGCGCAACTGGTCCTCGGCGGTGACCTTGCGTTCGACGAACTCGCCTATCTTGTCATTGGTCTCGCGCAAATCCTTGGAAACTTCGCTGACCAGATCCTTGTCGATCTGGAAAATCTGCAGCTCGATCTCCGTGATCTTGCCCTTGGCTTGGGCACGGGCGGCGATGAACTGCGCCCGTTCGCCGGCGAGGCGGGCAGCATCGCGCTCCAGTACAGTCAGGCGCGAGATCTGGACTAGTTGCTGATCGAACAGTCCGCGGACGCCGACCAGTTCCTTTTCGACCAGCGCGATCTCGCGGGTCTTGGCCGTCTCCTGTGCGGTCAGGCCGGCGATCTCTTCATTCAGCTGCGCAATGCGCTCGCGCAGCTGCTGTTTCTGGCCGACACGGCCGGTCGAGCGCACATTGAACAGTTTTGTCTCGCTGGCGATGACATTCTTCACGTCGAATTCGGCGAGTTGCTCCAGCAGCAGCGGCGGAAAGGTGATGAATTCAGCACCGCGCTGCTCGGCCTCCAGCCGCGCTGCGCGGGCCCACAATCCGTTGAGGTTCTTGGTGACGATGGCGAGGCCGGCTTTGGTCACAGTGTCGTCGAGGCGCACGACGACATCGCCAGCCTTCACCACGTCGCCGTCGCGGGCACGCACTTCGCCGACGACGCCGCCGGTCGGGTGCTGGACTTTCTTGACATTGGAATCGACGACCACCGAGCCCGGCGCGATCAGAGCGCCGGAGATCTGCGCGGTCGACGCCCAGCCGCCCAAACCGCCTGCGAGCACAAGCACAACGACGAGGCCGATAATGAGGTGGATTCGGATCGAGCGGCGCGATCCTGTCAGCGGCGTAGTCATGGCTTGGCTACTCCGCCGTCGGCGACGATCTTGATCGGCTGTGCTGCCGGGCGCTGCAGCACCTGACCCAGCACGGTCTCCTTCGGCCCGAAGGCCTGCATGCGACCATCCTTCAGCACCAACAGCATGTCGACGCCTTCGATGCCGATCGGCCGGTGTGCAACGACGATGACGATGGCGCCGCGCGTACGGGCCGCGCGCACGGCCTTGGTCAGCGCTTCGTCGCCTTCGGTATCGAGATTGGAATTGGGTTCGTCCAGAACGATCAGGAACGGATCGCCGTAAAGCGCACGTGCCAGCGCGATGCGCTGCGCCTGACCGGCGGAGAGAACGCCGCCGTGATCGCCGACCTGCGTGTCGTAGCCTTCGCGCATGCCGACGATGAGGTCATGGACGCCAGCCTGCTTTGCCGCGGCGATGATATCGTCATCCTTCGCATCGGGATTGAAGCGGCAGATATTATCGGCGATGGAGCCGGAGAACAGTTCGACGTCCTGCGGCAGGTAGCCGATATGGCGGCCGAGATCGTCCGGCGCCCATTGCTCAAGTGCTGCGGCATCGAGCCGGACATGACCGCGAACCGGTTTCCAGACGCCGACCAATGCGCGCAGCAGCGATGATTTGCCGGAGCCCGACGGTCCGATGATGCCGAGGCCGTTGCCGGCATTGAGCGCAAAGGTGATGTCGCTGACGGTGATCTTCTGTTCACCCGGCGGGGCAATGCTGACGCCTTCAATGGTCAGTTTCTGCGACGGATCTTGCAACTGGGTCAGTGCTGTTTGCTCCGGTAGAGCGTGCAGCAGCCCGTTGAGCCGATGCCAACTCTGCCGGGCGGTGACAAAACCCTTCCAGTGCGCGATCGCGAGGTCGACCGGCGCCAGCGCGCGAGCGCTGAGGATCGAGCCGGCGATGATGATGCCGGCGGTGGCTTCCTGATTGATCACGAGATAAGCACCGACGCCGAGCACCGCCGATTGCAGGATCATGCGCATGACCTTGGCGATGGCGCCGAGACCGCCGGCGACATCGCTGGTGCGCTGGTTGCCGGCCAGATAGGTCTCATTGGCCTCGCGCCAGCGCTGTGTCAGACGCCCGGCCATGCCCATCGCGACGACGACTTCGGCATTGCGCCGGCTGGCCGAAGCGATGCCGCTGCGGCGTGCCGCAAGACCGTTGGCCTCGCGCGCAGGTTCGCGGGTCATGATTTCAGTGAGGATCGTGAGACCCACCAGCAGCACTGCGCCGACCAGCGCGGTGACGCCGATCATCGGATGAAACGCAAAACAGATCGCCAGATAGAGCGGCAGCCAGGGCAGGTCGAACAGCGCGCTCGGTCCCATGCCGGAAAGAAATGAGCGAACGTTGTCGAGGTCGCGCAGCGGCTGCAGACCTTCGTTGTGGCCGCCGGCCATGAGCGGAAGCCTCACCACGGTCTGGAATACGCGGGGGCTCAGCGCTTCATCCAGCGAACTGCCGATCCGCACCAGAATGCGCCCGCGCAGCAGGTCCAGAATGCCCTGGGCCACATAAAGCCCGCCGGCCAGGACGACGAGACCGACGAGAGTCGGCACGCTGCGGCTCGGCAGCACGCGGTCATAGACCTCGAGCATGAAGAACGAGCCGGTCAGATACAGGATATTGATCATGCAGCTCATCAGCCCGACGCCCAGAAAGGCGCCGCGGCAGGCCCGCAAGGCATCGCCGAGCTCGGTCCGCGCCGGCAGGCTGGAAGTTCGTGACAGGCCACGCTGCATCGTCAAGCCTTTGCGGATCATGCGGACGGCCGCTCGTCAGGCGCCGATCTGACAGCCACTATGCCATCAGTCAGGCTATTTGTGCAGGTGCTGTCGGCGGGACGGTTAACGGCGGAGCCGCGTTACGCCACGCTGGAATAGGGGTGGACGATGAAGTCGCTGGCGTGCAACTGGGACATGTGCACGTTGGTGAGCTGCAGCGTGTCACCGCCATCGAGGTGGATCAGGGTATTGTCTCCCTTTTGCTCGATTCCGCCGGACAGTTCCCAAAGGGTCAGCTTCAGATCGCCGAAGGGGCCTGAAAGATTGGGCACGCCACGAATGTGGTCGAGCACGATCTTGTCGGTGCCCACTTTGAAGTCCGTGATGATATCCTTGTCAGCCCAGCCGCTATGTGGCCCGAAGACGAATTGATCGGCACCTTTGCCACCCGTCAACGTGTCGCTATTGCCTGTCGCGAAGATGACGTCCTGCCCGTCCGTACCGTTCAGTGACACCTGAGTATTGGACAGGAGAGGTGCTGTATTGAAGATGAAATTGACATGCTCGCTGGCGCCGAATCCGTCAGTGACGGTGACTGCAACGGTGGCTTGAGGCGCGTCTGAATCGGAAGGCTTAAAGGTGAAACCGTCTTCGAGGTAGTGGTCTATCGAGGACAGCGATCCCGACTTCACCACCGTGCCGTTGATATCCAGTTTATAGCTCTCACCGCTGGACCAATCCTTGTCTCCCACCGACACGTCGGAAATCTTGAAATAGCCGTCGTGGAGCCTGGAAAGCTCAGCCGATGACGTATCGATTTCGGGCGCGTCATTGCTCCATGTGATTTCGGTGCCGCCGTGATGGTCGGAGTCGATGTCGAGATGCTTCAGCACGCCTGGATCGGTCAGCGTGAAATAGTCGTTCTTGCCCCAGCCGTAATGCACATCGACGACGCCGTTGTGCTGGTCGAACCAGAGCTGCCAGGGTGAAATGCCCTGTAATTCGATCGAGTCGCCATAAGACAGACCGGAAACGGTCCCGACGAAGTGAGAGCCGCGATCCAGGATCAGTTCGTCGCTGCTGATGCCGGAGAATGTCACATTGGCGTCCGACCAGCCGCCGAATTCCAGCGTGCCACCGCTGATTTTCGCGGTGCCGTGACCGGTGACATTGCCGTCGATCTCGAACAGGCCGGCATAGGCTTCGATGGTCCCGTAATTGACCAGATCGCCCTTGATTTCGAGGCCGCCGGTGGCCATCGACGCGATGACGCCGAAATTGATCAGGCTGCCCTTGCCGGTGTCGATAATCAGCGCGTGCGAGCAGTCGGATGCGATGATCTTTCCGTCGCATTCATTGACGATGCTGAGCTTGCCGGCGCCGAGCTGGCCATAGCCGTTGATCGTGTTGTCGGCATTGACGAGTTTCGAATTCAGGGAGTCGCCGGTGATCTTGTCGGCCGTGCCGTCGAGGGTCACGGTACCTTCGCCCTCGAGCGTGACGGTGCCGTGGATCAGCAGGGTCGCTCCGGCGGTGTGATCATCGACGATGAGCTGTCCTTGATTCTGGACAGTGCCATTCACTTCGACCGTGGTTCCTGGGTTCAGGATGATGCTGCCGGCATTCGTCAGTTCGCCGATGCTGAGTGTGCCGGTGCCGGTGAGATTGATCGTCGTGCCGGACGCGACTTCTAAACTGGCGACGTCGATCGCGATGCCCAGAATGAGTGTAATGCTCGCGGTGTCGAAAACAGCGGTATCGGTCGGGCCTGGCACGTGCGCTGGTGACCAGTTGGCTGGATCGTACCAGTTGTCGTTTCCGGTTTGTCCGGTCCAGGTGCTCGTGCCGGTGTAGGGTGGTCCGTTGATGGTGATGGATATCTGCTGTTCGGAACCGTCAGCCGTCTTCACCGTGAAGGTTTCGTTCAGGGTATCGTCTGGACCCAGAGCCGCAACAGTTGCGTTGCATCCGTCGAGAATGAAGGTCCATTGCCCGGCGGCAGTGATCGTGAAAGTGCCATAGCCATGGGTGGTCGATGCAGGCGTTGAAACTGCCTGGAATGTATTCGGCGCATTATCGACATCGGTGTCAGTGAGTGTGCCACTGACTTCTGTTGTCTCTCCTCCTACGGCAACGGAACCCGTCGTGGTGCCGGAAATGACAGCAGCATCGTTGGTGCCGGTCACGGTCCACGACACCGAAGCTGCCGTTGTCGTGTGACCGTCAAAGATACCATAAGTAACGGTGACGATGGTCTCTACACCTGCACCGAGATATTGGTAGGCGTTGACGCTTGGATCCAGCGAGAACGAATGCGTTTCCAAGTCAAAGGTCACGCCGGGAGGCAGGTTCGTCGGAATATTGACGACCGTCAGCGTGGTGCCGTTGTCGATGTCCGTCGCATGGGCCAGCGCATCGAGCGTAACAGGAGAGGCTGCGTCTTCGATCGCTGTGCCGAGGACGGCCCCGCTGACGACAGGCGCATCATTCGTCCCCGTAACTGTAATCGTCTCGGTCTGCGCGACGGTCGCCCCATGGGCATCGATGACGTTGTAAGTGACTGTGATGGTCGCGGTCTGGCCTTCGCCGAGATAGGCAAAGGCGCTGGGATCGACATGCAGCGTCGTGCCGGTCAGAGTCACGCCGGTCGGTGCAGCCTGTTGTGCGGTGCCGCCATTTAGCGCGAATTTGACGTTGCCGACGGTCAGCGTCGCCGTTTCGCCGAGATCGGCATCGGACGCGCCGGCGAGCAGATTGAAACTCTGCGCGCCGTCATTCTGGCTCGCTGCAGCGGTTAGCGCTGACAGCACGACCGGCGCATCATTGGAGCCATCGACCGTGAAGGTCAGAGTCGCGTGAGTCGTGTCCGGCCCGGACTGGCTGTCGAAGCCGATAGTGTAGATGGCCTTCTGTCCTGCGGCGAGGAACTTGAACGCCGCCGGATCGTAGCTGACATGGCCGGTTTGTGGATCGACGGTGATCAGCGATTTGAGGTCAAGCGACGTGGGCGTGCCGCTCGGGCCACTCGCTGAAATGATATGCGCTGTGCCCGGTACATAGGGTGTCGCAACGTCGCCGCTATCCGGATCGGTGATCTGGACCTGATCCTTGATGTCGAAGCTGGTCTTGTCGACCGGAAGCATCACGACAACCGGAGCGACGGTGACGATCGGCGCGGTATTGAAGCGCGTGAAGGTGACATCGATCGGTGGCGTAGTAGAACCATCGCCCTGCAGCTTGATCGGGACAGTATACGGCTGGTTGGGCAGATAATCCGGAAGAATGAACTTCAAAGGATCGGGGCTGGTGCCGGAATTGGGATCGGACGGCGAGGAGCCTCCACCGGATCCGTTACTGCGCGGGTTGGCGTTCGGCAGGTAGTTCGGGAAGTACTGCTGCAGAGTCTGCTGGATGATCGCCTGGGCGGTCGGCGACAGCGGATCTGCGATGCCCGTGGATGTATCGCCATTGCCGAGCACGCTGGTGACCTGACCGGCCGTATTGACTGTGCCGATCGCCTGGCCGCTGGTCTTGCTATACAAAACGTAGGAGCCGGTCGCGCCGTTGGGCTCGAGCAGAACCTGGAATTTCACCGGCGGTGCACCGCCCTGTCCGGGCACTTCGAAACCGATTTCGACCAGCACGGCGGTGCCGCGAATGCCCATCGTCGCCACCGGCGTATCGACGCGCATGTTGCCATGTTTGGCTGTTTCGCCGGCAACGAAGGTGATCGTACCCTGCACGAGGCTGAGCAGGGATGAATTCGACGATCCGTTGGGATCGTAGACCATCTCGTTCAGTACCATGCGTGCGTTGGCCGAGAGGCCAAACACGGTGCCATCAATGAAAGTCATGGTCAGCGATGAGTCTGCGCCAGCCTGGACCACGTCGCCCTTCTGCACCTGGTCTCCGACATTGAGCATCACAGAGACGCCATTGCGGATCGCAGTCGCACTGCCGGCTAGCTTGCTGATGGTACCGATGACCTGGGCTGCAGCATTGGCGCCGCCGCCGAGCTGGGCGAGCTGCACTTCGCCAACAAGGGCAGTGACGAGATCGCCGGACAGTTGCGCGCCATCGGGCGACGACAGAGCTGCGCGCAGCGAACCCTTGAAATAGTCGGAGACGACGTGTTCGTGTCCGTCCTTTGACAGGACGAGATCGACGCCGGAGCGCTTGTAGTCGCCGGAAAACAGCAGGTTAGCATCCTGCACGACAATCGTGGAACCGGCTGCATGAGCGGAAAGCGTATGGCCAATACTGCCGTTGCCAGCCGTTGGTTCGGCCGGTGCATCGGCAGATTGCGAAAACTCGAATGGACCCGCGTAGTTCAATGTCTACCGCGCATGGTTATGGTTATTAATTAGCTAATTTATGAGCCATGCATACCACCGCGGGGTGCAATGCGATAGTGGACGTCTGCGCATCATTTTTCAGACTATCGGCTATTTTGTGAAATCATCCAGATACCATTGATCCATATATTGAATTTTTGTTAACGATGTTCCGAGTTCAGGCTGTGTTCCCGGTTCCGGAAATCGACGTCGCCGGAACGAATGCATGAGGTAATATAATCCCTCCCGCACGAGGCTTTTGGCCATTTCGATAAAATTGTCGTCAAGCCGGTTAGCCCCTTTTCAGCCTGTCCGCGAACTTCGCCGACCCGG
The DNA here is from genome assembly GCF_008329525.1 of Tardiphaga sp. P9-11. Taxonomy (GTDB): domain Bacteria; phylum Pseudomonadota; class Alphaproteobacteria; order Rhizobiales; family Xanthobacteraceae; genus Tardiphaga. The sequence goes on from NZ_NPKQ01000001.1 coordinate 732,025, forward strand.
CTAACCCCTTTTAATTCCGTCGAAAATCAGCCGCCTCAAGATGGCCCCACAAATGATCCGGTCACGTGCGAGCAGCCCTGCTTGCCGATGCCCGGACAGACGGGGCGTCTATGATGTGGACTTCTGTTTTTGCGCGGGTGCGCCGCGCGTCTGTACTGGCCTTGGGGCTGGTGATTTTCGCGGCACCCACGGATCTCCTGGCCGGAACGGCCTTCCCTGACCAGGCGATCGGCGCTGTCGACCGGCCTGCGGAGCCGTTTGGCCTCACCACATCTGCGCTGCCGGAAGGCGAGCTCAAAGCCAAGTGGCGTGGGGTGGAACGCGAGCAGGACGACGAGCAGCTTGCCCTCGAGCTTTGTGCCGAGACGCCCGTCCGCTGCTCGCCTGAGGCAGCGAAGTTTCTGGATATCATTGGCGATGCCAGTGCCCGCGACGGTCGCGCACGTATGGGTGAGGTCAATCGCGCGATCAATCTGGCGGTTCGGCCCGGCGATGATCTTGTGCTCTATGGCGCAATGGATGTCTGGCGTTCGCCGCTGGCATTGTTCGCCACGGGTGCCGGCGATTGCGAGGACTACGCCATCGCGAAATTCACCGCATTACGTGCTGCCGGCGTCGCGGCCGAGGATCTGCGCGTCGTGATTCTGCGCGATACGCTGCGCCAGGAAGACCACGCCGTGGCTGCCGCCCGTCTCGATGGCCGCTGGTTCATGCTCGATAACCGGCGCATGGCTATGATCGAGGACGTCAACATGAAGAATACCAGGCCGCTCTTCGTGATGGATCACAACGGCATCCGGCAATATGTCGATGCCCCGCTGCTGGCGGCTACGCAGCGTCCCGTTACGGATGAAGCAGCGCTGACCACGCTGGCCTATAGCGCCAAAAGGACATCGGGCCGCCCCGCGCTGTAAGCGGAACGGCCCGATCGATCGAAGCTTCAGTCGGCCGCCTGTTTTAGGCGGCGCGAACCTTGGTCAGGAAGTCCGTCACCGCCGATTGCAGCATGCTGGCCTGTCCGTCGAGCTCACGCGCGCCGCTGAGAACCTGGCCGGCCGCTTGTCCTGTGGCCGAGGCTGCTGCGTTGACGCTGCCGATATTGGTGGCGATTTCGCTGGAGCCGGTCGCCGCCGCCTGAATATTGCGGGCGATTTCGCGGGTCGCAGCGCCTTGCTCTTCGACGGCGGATGAGATCGCCATCGAAATCTCGCTCATCTTCTCGATGGTTGCACTGATATTGCCGATCGCCGAAACGGCATCGCCGGTCGTCGATTGCATGCTGGCGACCTGCGCCGAGATTTCCTCTGTCGCCTTGGCTGTCTGGGTTGCCAGGGCCTTCACTTCCGAGGCGACGACTGCGAAACCACGCCCCGCTTCGCCCGCACGGGCGGCTTCGATGGTGGCATTGAGCGCCAGGAGGTTGGTTTGTGCTGCAATCGTGTCGATCAGCTGAACCACAACACCGATCTTCTCAGCTGCGCCAGACAGGAGCTGAACCGTCGCATTCGTTCGGTCTGCTTCGCCGACAGCCTGCCGCGCGATCTCGGTCGATTGCGCGACCTGCCGCGAGATTTCCTCGACGGACGCGGTCAGTTCTTCCGCTGCAGCGGCAACGGTCTGTACGTTACTCAGTGCCTTCTCCGACGCCATGCTGACGCTGGCGACGCGATCGGTGGTTTCGGTTGCGGTGTTGGTCATGGACGACGCGGTGGCCTGCATTCCGGCCGCCGACGTCGCAACCGATTTCACGACGCCGTTGACGCTTTGCTCGAAGCCATCGGCAAGGCTGTTCATCGCCGACTTGCGTTCTGCAGCGACGCGCTGCTGGACGGCTACCTCTTCCTGCTCGAGGCCGTGCATGCGGATCGCATTGTCCTTGAACACCTGCACCGTCGTGGCCATCGCACCGATCTCGTCGCGACGGCCGGCGCCGGGAATTTCGGCTTCCAGCTTGCCGTCAGCGAGATCCTGCATGCGGGTGCCGAGCTGAGCCAGCGGCCTCGTGATGCTACGGGCGATGAACCAGGCGATCAGTCCGGCGATAACAGCGATGCCGAGGATCGCTGTTGCCAGTGACCAGATGATCGGCGTCATCTTGGTATCGAGATCGTCCAGATAGGCGCCCGTACCGGCGAACATGTTCCAGTCGGGGATCGCCACGGCGTAGGAGAACTTGCGAATAGGTTCGGTCGTGCCCGGCTTCATGTATTCGTAGTACAGCGTGACATCGCCCTTGGCGGCAACACCATCGCGCAATTCGCGGGTCAGGGAGCGGCCATTAACGACAACGTCCAGGCGGTTGGTGCCGAACTGCTTGGGATCTGGCGTCGCCAGTGCGATGCCGTTCATGTCATAGGCGAAGACGTAACCGTTGCCGCTGTCGTAGGTCATCGTGCGTGCGCGCTTGACGAACTCCTGGATGGCAGCATCCTTGGTCATCTCGCCGGCAGCTACCTGCTTCTGCAGGCCGAGCGCCATATTGCGCGCGGTATCGACGATGGCGTGGACCTGCTCCATGCGCGCGCTTCGCATCTCCATGCTGACCAGGCGGGTTGCCTGCACACCTGCCAAGCAGAGGCCCAGCAGGGTAACACCAACCAGAAGTCCGAGCTTCGCAGAGATCGGCAGGTTATTGAACAGCTTCACAGCAAATATCTCCAGCAACGTCGCGAGCCATGCAGCGATGGCGGTACAATGCTGCACAATATGCATGTGCCGATTAGAACTTCCTTAATCGTGATAACGGCGCCGCGAACTAGGTCGCGTGTTGGAAGCCGAGCGACTTCTCCCGCAATTTCAGTGCACTGCGCGTGTTTGCCCGCTTAAAATACGCCTTGCGCGGGGGCGCCTCCGCGGCGTCAAATGCGAACTACAAAAACAAATAACAGGGAAACGATATGGGGCGTCTCGACAACAAGGTCGCTGTCATCACTGGGGCGACGAGCGGTATCGGGTTCCGTACAGCGGAAGTCTTCATCGAGCAGGGTGCGAAAGTCGTGATTGCCGGGCGTCGTGCGCCGGAAGGCCAGGCGCTTGCTTCGAGGCTTGGCGCAAATTGCAGTTTCCGTCAGACCGACGTTACCGATGAAGCGCAGATGAGCGCACTGATCGATCATGCAGTCGAGAAATTCGGCCGCATCGATTGCCTGTTCAACAATGCCGGTGGCCCGGCGCAAACCGGTGGTATCGAGGGCCTCGACGTCGATCGCTTCGATGCGGCGATGGCGACACTCGTGCGCAGCGTCATGCTCGGCATGAAGCACGCCGCCCCGCATATGAAGAAGCAGGGCTCGGGCAGCATCATCAACAATGGCAGTATTGCCGGCCGGCTCGCCGGCTATTCGTCCTCGGTGGTCTATGGTGCCGCCAAGGCCGCGGTCATCCATTTGACCAAATGCGTGGCGATGGAGCTCGGTGAGAGCGGCGTGCGCGTCAACAGCATCTCGCCAGGCGCCATTGCGACCGGCATCTTCGGCAAGGCGCTGGGACTGTCGGTGGAAGCAGCCGAGCAAACGCCGGCGCAGATGCGCGAGGTGTTCAAGGCTGCACAGCCGATCCCGCGCGCCGGTCTGCCGGACGATATCGCGCATGCCGCGGTGTTTCTGGCGAGCGACGAGTCGTCTTTCGTCAATGGCAACGATCTGGTGGTCGATGGCGGCGTCACAGGCGGTCGCAACTGGAGCCAGCAGCAGCAGGGCTATGTCGCGATGCGCAAGGCGTTCGGCCAGGACAATGGCTGACGGGCAGGGGAGCGAAGAATGTCCATCACATGCGATGCGATCGCACCGAGACTACCTGAAACCCGGTACGTGCCTGTTGCAGTTGCCGCTGGACTGATGTGTGCGATTGCCTTTGGCAAGGCACTTCCGGCGACGATGGACGCCTTGTCGACCGTTCTTGCGCCGCTCTGCGCCGTCAGTAATGGCGCCAGCGCCAATCCCGGCGATGCGGTGGAACTGATCACGTCGCATGCGCTGCCGAATGTGCCGGGAAAGCGCGTGACCATTGTGCGCGTGTCCTATGGACCAGGCGGCTTCAGCGCGCCGCATCGTCATTCCGGCACGGTGACAGCCTATATTACCAAGGGGGAGATTCGCTCGCAGCTCGGCGGCGGGCCGGTCGAGGTCTTCAAGGTTGGGCAGTCATTCTTCGAGCCGCCGGGCGCGACGCATCTCGTTTCGGCCAATGCGAGCAATACGGAGCCGGCCGAGCTGATCGCAGTGTTTGTGGCCGATGAAGGCGCGCAGCTTACGATGCCGCTGGACTAGTTGCGGTGGTCAAGGCTGGCGCCTTTGGCATGACGCGGCCATGCCGTTGCAGGAAGGACAAACCTGCGGCCGTCACTTGAACGATGGAGCCATGTCCGGTGATGTGCATGCGCGTGGCAAATCCGCGGTCGATGCAGTCTTCCCACACCGTCAATCGCGGACAGGATGTTCGCCATGCATCGAGCACGTCGGCATGGGATCTGGGCTCGCGCGCGATCCATTCCAGGAGATCAAGGATCAGGGGATCGAGGTCATGGGAATCGAGCTGAGGGACATCAAGGTCATGGGGCATGGCATTGTTTGCCTCCCGTGATCGGGGCCGGCGCAATCCGCACCGCCCTGTGCTATCCATACGCATATAAGCACATAATAAGAACCGGGAGACATTCCATGTCCAGAATTTTGCGAGTCTTGCTTGTTGCTGTGGCAACCCTTGCTGCCGCAGCCAGTGCGCCCGGTGCGGTGCAAGCGCAGACCAAGCCCAAAGTCACGTCGCTGGGCCCCGATTTTCCGAAGACCGAGATCTTCATCGGCAACAGCTTCTTCTATTTCAACAACAGCATGCATAGCCACGTGCTCGCGCTGGTGCGTGCTGCCGACCCCGCCAACAGGACGAGCTATCAGGCGACCTCGGTGACCATCGGCGGCTCTGGCTTCGAATGGCATGATGTCGAGAGCTATTTCCGCCCCAACGCCATCGCGTCCTATTCCTTCGACGACAATAACAACATCATCTTCAGCAAGCGCGAGCGGCTGTTCGACGCCGCGATCATGATGGATTGCAGCCAGTGCCCGATCCATCCCAAGCTGAAGTCGGTCTTTACTGAATATGCGAAGAAGGATGCGGACATCGTCAGGGCGCATGGAGCGAAGCCGATCTTCTTCATGTCCTGGGCCTATGCAGACAAGCCGGAGATGACGGCGGAACTGGCCGAAGCGTATACGGTCGCGGGCAATGCCAATGATGCGCTGGTGATTCCGGCGGGTCTCGCTTTCGCAAAGATGCGGGCGAAACAGCCCGAGCTGAATCTGTATCAGCCTGATAGGCGCCATCCGAGCATGGCCGGCACGTACCTCGCGTCCTGCGTCATATTCAGCGCGCTGACGGGACGTTCGCCGGTGGGCAATCCCTATCTCGCGGGTCTCGATGACGCGACTGCAAAGATGCTGCAGACGGCGGCGTGGGAAACGGTGCAGGACTATTACGGGAAGTGAGAGTTACTCGCGCGATACGCTTTCGCCCATGTTTGTCGTCGCCTGGTTCGACCGGGCGATCCAGTAATCGCTGACGCGGATATCGAACATCAGCGCCTGCGTTGACTGGATCACCCGCTTTCGCGGGTGATGACGATCAGGAGGGTGACGCACTCTGGCGAGCCCGGAAGATAGCTACCCCTTCTTCTGCAGATCCGGCGCATTCACGAGCGGGATCGCCACGCGTCCCGGCCCCGTCAGCGGCAATGCCGCCGCCGCTTTCTCGTTGGCCATGATCTTGGCCATCACGGCTTGTCCGGCGCGCTCGAACACCTCGCGATTCTCGATCACGAATTGCTGTGACTTGCGCAGCGACGCGATGTGGCCGTTGATCTCCGGCACCACATAGCGCGCCACCATGTCCCAGCTGCGCCGTGTGTTCTCCGGATTGGCCCAGTCATGCACGAAGCCGATGATGGTGCCGACGCCGCCCGAGACCTGCATCAGGTTCTTGATGGTCTTGATGAGATCATCCGGCGTGCCGATGGTCGAGGCCGCATTCTCGCCGCCTGCAGTCTTTTCCACGGCGTCTTCGGGCGAGGTGAAGGGTTGCAGGCCCGGCCGCTGCAGCGTGCCGACGTTATATTCGTTGTGCCAGCGCATCAGGCCGGGGCCGGCCTCGCGCTCTGCCTGTTCGCGCGTCTCGGCAATGTGCCAGGACAGCAACACACGCCAGTTGGCGCGATCTACCGTGGTGCCGTGCTTCTTCGCGGCGTCCTCTGCAAAACCCCATTGCGTCGGCAGCGCCATCAAGCCCTGCGTCGACATCGAGCCGAGCGAGATGATGCCGATGCCGTATTTGCCGGCCAGTGTCATGCCAGACGGTGAGATCTGCGACGCCACCACGAATGGCATCTCCTCCTGCAGCGGCAGGATCTGCAGTGCGGCGTCGTTCATGGTGAACCAGTCGCTCTTTGCGGTGACGCGTTCACCGTTGAACAGCCGGCGGATGATGGCGATGGCTTCGTCCTGGCGATCCCGCTGGCTCATCGGGTCGATGCCGAGCGTATGCGCGTCGGAAGCGAGGGCACCCGGGCCGGAGCCGAAGATGGCGCGGCCGCCGGTCATGTGATCGAGCTGTACCATGCGCTGGGCGACATTATAGGGATGGTGATAGGGCAGCGAGATCACGCCGGTCCCCAGGCGAATGCGCTTGGTGCGCTCGCCTGCCGCGGCGAGGAACATCTCCGGCGAGGCGATCATCTCCCAGCCGGACGAGTGATGCTCGCCGCACCAGAATTCATCATAGCCGAGCGCATCCAGCTGCTCGACGAGATCGAGGTCCCGCCGGAACTGCAGCATCGGATGTTCGCCGATCGGATGATGGGGTGCGAGAAAGGCGCCGAACTTTACGCGAGCCATAAATGTTTCCTCTTTGTAATGTTTTTTAATGTTCTCGGTGCGCGCAGCCTATGGCCACATGTCGCGGCATTCAATGCAATCCGCTGCATGGCCGCGACGCGCTGCCGCACAATGCCGTCTTGCGGAACGATTGGGCGGATCACCATTTGATGCCTGCACCGCTGCGTTTCCCGCAGGCGGGCAGGAGGACCAATGAGCTACTTCAAGACCGCTATTCTGCTGGCTGGCATGACCGCCCTGTTCATGGGCGTCGGCTATCTCATGGGCGGCGCGTCGGGTGCGATGATCGCGCTGGTGGTTGCTGCCGGCATGAACATGTTCGCCTACTGGAATTCGGACCGCGCGGTGCTGTCGATGCACGGCGCCCAGCCGGTTGATCCACGTAACGCTCCGGACCTGTATCGCATGGTCGGCGAGCTCGCAAACAACGCCGGCCTGCCGATGCCCAAGATCTACATCATGGACAATCCGCAGCCGAATGCCTTTGCAACCGGTCGTAATCCGGAGAACGCTGCCGTTGCCGTGACGACGGGGCTGATGCAGCAGCTCACGCGCGAAGAACTTGCCGGCGTGGTGGCGCATGAGCTTGCGCATATCAAGCATCACGATACGCTGCTGATGACCATCACCGCGACAATCGCCGGTGCGATCTCGATGATCGCCCAGTTCGGCATGTTCTTCGGCGGCAACCGCAACAATAATGGTCCGGGCATGATCGGTCAGATCGCGCTGATGATCCTGGCGCCGCTCGCCGCCATGCTGGTGCAGATGGCGATCAGCCGGACACGTGAATATGCCGCCGACGAGATGGGCGCGCGGATCTGCGGCCAGCCGATGTGGCTTGCCTCGGCGCTGGCCAAGATCGACAACGCCGCGCATCGGATTCCCAACGAGGATGCCGAGCGCGCGCCCGCGACCGCGCATATGTTCATCATCAACCCGCTGTCAGGGCGCGCCATGGACAACCTGTTCACCACGCATCCGGCCACGCAGAACCGAATCGCAGCGCTGCAGCAGCTTGCGGGTCAGATGGGTGCGCAGTCGAATGCGCCGACGCGCAGTGCTCCGGCTGCCAGCGGCTTCTGGAACGGTGGTCAGTCACGTCCGCGCGGTCCGTGGGGCTAGAAAGCCACTTCGACTTAACAGCATTTGTCGCCGCGCAGCACTGTCCGGTTCAATGAAAGCCGGGCATGGCTGCGCGGCTATTCGCTGCGCTTTAGTCCGCTTGTTTCCGCGTTCTGAATCGTCATCGTATGCGTTCCTGAAACGGGGACGCATGACTCATGCTCGGACGCATTCTGACAGTTGGCTTGTTTATTTTGTTCGGCATGAGTGCGGCACAGGCCGACGCGACTATTCCCAACAAGGATATTGCCGGTGCCCGGGATAATGCGTTGCTGAAACGTTACGACGGCTCCTTCATCATCAGCTATGAGCGGCTCGCCTTTACCGACTTCACGATCCCGCTGTCGAAGCTGGAAAAGACCGGCGATAGCGACCGCGATCGCATGAACAATCAGGTCTACAAGCCGAACAAGCTGCTTGAAGTGGAAGGCGCACGAACGCGCATCACCTATCTGCTGCCGGCCAATCGTTCACCGCTCGAAGTGCTGCGGAACTATCAGGATGTCGTCAAGGCAGCCGGCGGCGAAGTGCTCTATAACTGCAAGACCGATGACTGCGGCGGCGATCCGACGCGCTCGGCTGCCGGCGGCGGCGGCGATATGAGCCTGTTGATGTATTTCGTCGCTGAGGCGCAGCTGAAGGACGGTGATTTCTCCAACGGCAAATGCGCCATGGCGTCCCATCTGGACGATCAGCGTTTTTTTGCCGCCAAAATCCCGCAACCCGGTGGCGAAGCCTATGTCACCGTGCAGACCTATCTTGTGAAGGATGATCTGTATTGCAAGGCCTTCAACGAGCGCACGGTTGCCGTCGTGCATATCGTCGAGCCAAAGCCGCGCGAGCAGAAGATGGTGGTCGTGAAAGCAGACGAGATGGCGAAGACCATCGGCTCTACCGGCCGCGTTGCTCTTTACGGAATATTCTTTGACACAGGCAAAGCCGATCTGAAGCCGGAATCGTCGCCGACCCTGCAGGAGATTGCGGGTCTGCTGTCGTCGGATCCGAAGCTCGCCGTGCTGATCGTTGGCCATACCGACAATCAGGGCGCCTATGACTACAACCTCGATCTGTCGCGTCGTCGTGCGGAATCGGTCGTCGCCGCGCTCACCACGAGCTTCCGCGCCGACGGCAAGCGCCTGCGCGCAGCCGGTGTCGGCATGCTCGCACCCGCAGCATCGAACGATGCGGATGACGGCCGCGCAAAAAATCGCCGTGTGGAAGTCGTGAAGCTAAACTGATGGCCACGTGAAGGCCAGGCATTCTCCAAATTCGACCAAAGCCCAATAGTGTCGAAGAGGCTAACGGGGATATTGGTATCGGAAGTTGATGGAAAGGTTGTTGCCCGGACAGATAGAAGGGTGATTGCATGACGCCCGATGCCGTCGCTTTGGCCTCTATGGTCCTTCTGATTTTCTCGATGGGCTTCTTTCTGCTGTCGTCACCGGCCTTTCTATTGGTGAGGCTGGATATCCCGGAAGTGACTCAGTTACTGCGGGGCCTGTTCCGCTCCTATTTCCTGATGGTCGCTATCGCCGGTGTCATCGCGACAATGGCCTTTGCACTGGCGGGTCGACTGGTTTTCACCATCGGCATCGGCTTGATAGCGGCTTTTGCGATCTGGGCGCGGGGCTGGTTCTTGCGACGGATGGATAGCCAGCTGAGCGCCAGAGATGCCGGTGATGCCGACGCGGTGCGCCGGCTACGACGGATGCATTGGGGTGGCATGGTGTCGAATGCACTCCAACTTGCCGTGGTCTTGGGGAGCATCCCCTATGTCATGTCAACTTGATCAGGTTTGCGAAAAGAGGCGGTGAACGTGCTTGCGGGCAGGCTACGTCCGCCGGCCGTTCGATGCGGATTGGTGTGTGACGCGCCGATGATACGTCGCGATGGAGAATGCAGATGGGCAAATTCTCTTGGCGTTGGTTGTCACGACAGAAGTCCAAATCCCCGGATGCCGGCGTGCATTCTTGTGAACGGTTTGAAGGCGGAGATCGACGTCAGTTGCTCCACGCGCTGTCAGCCATCGCTGCTGGTGGCGCTTTGGCCGGGATACCGCAAAGCTCGGAGGCGAAAGATTCCAGCGACCTGCCACGTCCCAAACGGGCACTCACCGGCCGTGATGAATCAGGCAAGTCGGTGTTCAAGTCCTTCGACGTCACGTCCAAGGTTGTGGAGATCGATGCCAATCCCGGCCTGACGTTCTACGAACTCTACATGACCGAGAGAGTGCCTGGACTCACAGGCCTGGAGCCTGACCCGATGCTCAAGGGAACGCGCGCTTTTCCCGGCCCGGGAGGAACGATGTTTCGCCTGATTTCGTATCCGCCCAAGCGACCCGAAGGCTGGAAGCCGCCGCCCGGCGTCACGTTCGAGAGCGGGCTGAAAGAAATGTCGGACAAGGTCCCTGGCATGGGGGACCATTTCGAGCGCGATGCTCCGGGCATGCACACGTCGGATACCATCGACTATGGAGTCGTGGTTCGCGGCGAGATGACGCTGGAATTGGACGATGGACAGAAAGTCCATTTACGTCAGGGCGATTGCGTCGTGCAGAACGGGACACGCCATCGCTGGCGCAATCCGTTGCCGGAGCCCTGCCTCATGGCCTTTATTTCGATTGGCGGAAAGCGTGGCTAGGACCCAGGCATGCCACGCGTGACGTCAGGCCATGAATCTATGTGGCCATGGCGTTTCTACGCTACCTTGCTGTCATCCTGTTCCATGCATCCAGCCCGGCGATCTTGTAGGCCTCGGCCAGCGTCGGATAGTTGAATGTGTTCTGGATGAAGTAGTCGATCGTGCCTTTGAGATTGAGCACGGCCTGGCCGATATGGATCAGCTCGGTCGCGCCTTCGCCCAAAATATGCACGCCGAGCAGGCGGCGGGTCTTGGTGGAGAAGATCATCTTCATCATGCCGCTATCCAGGCCCATGATATGGCCGCGCGAGGTCTCGCGAAAGCGCGCGACGCCTACCTCGTAGGGGATGCCCTTCTGGCGGACTTCCTCTTCGGTCAGGCCCGTCGTGGAAATCTCCGGCACCGAATAGATGCCGTAGGGAAAGAACTCCGGCGGCGCCAGCGGGTCCATGCCGAGGGCGTGGCAGGCGGCAACACGGCCCTGCTCCATGGATGTGGAGGCCAGCGAGGGAAAGCCGATGACATCGCCGGCGGCATAGATGTGCGGCACACTGGTCTGCAGTGTGACGGGATCGACTGTGATGCGGCCGCGGTGATCGACCGCGATACCGGCGGCTTCGAGATTGAGCCGGTCGGTGGCGCCGACGCGGCCGGCGGCGAACAGCAGCATTTCCGAAGTTACGTTGCGGCCGTCAGCGAGCCGGGTGACGATCTGGCCATGTGCGTTCTGCTCGATCGCATTGACCTTGGAGCCGAGCCGCAGCGCGACATTGCGATCGCGCAGCTCATGCATGAATTCGTCGATCAGCTCCTTGTCGATGAAATCGAGAAAGGTTGGCCGCGGCTCGATCAACGTCACGGCGACATCGAGTGCGCTGAAGATGGTGGCATATTCGACGCCGATCACGCCGGCACCGATCACTGCGAGGCTGCGCGGCAGTTTCGGCAGGTCGATGATCTCGTCGCTGTCGAACACTGTCTTGTTGTCGAACGGTACGTAATCGGGCCGGAATGGTCGCGTGCCGCAGGCAATCAGGATATGGCCGGCGGTGACATTCCTGATCTCGTTCTTCTCGTTGGCGATCTCGATCTGGTGCGGTCCGGTGAAGCGTGCCTCACCGAGCGCTGTTTTCACGGCATTGCGACTGAACTGATGTTCCAGCACCTCAACTTCGTGGTCGAGTGTCTTCTGCAGCCGCACGATCAGGTCGTGGGCGTTGATGTCCTGTTTCACCCGATAGGAGCGGCCGTAGAAACCGCGCTCGCGCCAGCCGGACAGGTTGAGCACGGTCTCGCGCAGGGTCTTCGATGGAATAGTGCCGGTATGGACCGAGACGCCGCCAACCCGTCGGCCCTTCTCCACCACCAGCACGGACTTGCCGAGCTTGGCGAACTGGACGGCTGCGCGCCGGCCAGAGGGGCCGGAGCCGATCACGATCATGTCGTAGTCATACATCGAAGAGGCCTCAAAACCGGAAGGGCCGGCATATGCAATTGCTTTTCCATGCAGCAATCGGGCCACAGGCGGTCTCTTCCTGCACGAGGAATGCAAATTCGGTGTGACTTGGACGGTGAGATGGACTTGCGAAGCCGGCCTGCGGTCAGCGCGCCGACCAATTCCGGCGGGAGGGCTCAATTGAATAAAGCTACCTCCGAGGTAATCGACGCGATGACCGGAAGCTGGGATCAAAGTGGACGGCTGCTTCAGTCCGAACCGTTGAGCGAGGCGCTACCATGCACCAGATCGTGGCCAATCCTGTCGACTCCGCGCACCGCTGGTGGGTACTGGCGATCGTCGTTGCGGCGCAATTCATGTTTGGGGTCGATGCCTTCATCGTCAATGTCGCGGTCCCAACCATCGCGGTCGAGCTTCGTGCCAGCGCGGCGCAGATCGAGGCCGTGATTGCGGTCTATCTGATCGGATATGCGACGCTGGTGATCACCGGTGGCCGGCTCGGTGATATCTACGGCACCAGGAACACCTTTCTCGCCGGCGTGCTCGGCTTCACCCTGACATCACTGTGGTGCGGGCTCGCGCAATCCGGACCGGAGCTGATTCTGGCGCGGCTGGCACAGGGCGCGACTGCGGCGCTGATGGTGCCGCAGGTGCTGGCCACCATCCATGTGCTGTTTGCAGACGAAACCCGCGCCCGCGCCTTCGCCATCTACGGCATCGTGCTCGGCCTTGCCGGCGCTGCGGGCTTTCTGCTCGGTGGCCTGCTGGTGACGATGGACCTTGCAGGCCTCGGCTGGCGTGCAGTGTTCTTCGTCAATGAACCGGTGGGGCTTGTCATCATCGCAGCTGCGTGGCGGCTGATGCCGTACGTTCCCCGCCATCCAGGCACGCGGCTGGATATACCGGGCGCGCTGGTGCTGTTCGCCGGATTGCTCGGTCTGATCGGCCCACTGTTGTTCGGGCACGAACTGCACTGGGCACCGTCGGTGTGGCTGGCGATGGTTGCGGGCGCGGCAGTGATCGCCGGCTTCGTCAGGCTGGAGCGCCGCGTCGCGCTGCACGGGGGCATGCCGCTGATCGATCTGGCGTTGCTCGCGGATGCTGCTTTCATGCGTGGGCTATGCGCGGTGTTCTTTTTCTTCTTCGCCAATCTGTCATTTTACCTCGTGATGACGTTGTTCATGCAGAACGCGTTGCACATTCCGCCGATGCGGGCAGGTCTCATGTTCATACCGCTGGCGCTGGCCTTCATTGTCGCATCGCGTCACAGCGGCAGGCGGTCGCGCCATCGTGGCAGCCTGGTGCTGATCGAGGGTTGCGTGGTGCAGGTCATCGGTCTCGCCGCGCTGGCCGCGATGGTGCTGGCCTCGAACGCGTCGTCAGCATCGCTGCTGGCGGTGCCGCTTGCCGTGTTCGGCTATGGCCAGGGTCTGGTCATGGCGCCGCTGTCCAGTGCCGTGCTGTCGACCGTGCAGCCGTCGAGCGCGGGAGCCGGCTCGGGCATATACGGCACCGCGGCGCAAATCGCCAACGCAGCCGGCGTTGCTGCGATCGGCGCGGTCTATTTCGCGGTGCAATCCGCAGCATCGGCAGCCATCGCGCTGCTCGCAAGCTTTGCATTATGCGCGTTGTCGGTCGCCGCCTGTGCGGGCTTTCTGCTATGGATGCGCCGCGCGGGCAACGCATAGAATTCCAGCACGGCGTTTGACAGTCCAGCACGCGCCTTGACAGGTCAATCGCGATGGCTTGATATTGGGGCATGGGGACAAAGCGATCTCCCCACGAGGCGACATGCCCAAGTATCGCGTCCCGCATTCCTGCAAGGACGCGCCATGTCATCGATTAACAGCATTTCCGTTGGAAAACTCGTTCGCCTGATCGGGACCCCGAAATGTCCCGCGCTCGTCGACGTCCGCACCGACGAGGATTTCGCGCTGTCGCCGTTTCTCCTGCCAGGTTCGGTCCGGCGGCCATTCGGCGACGTGAATGGTTGGGCCGCGGCGCTGCGCGGTCGATCCGCCGTGGTGATCTGCCAGAAAGATCTCAAGCTCAGTCACGGCGTTGCCGCGCTACTGCGCGATGGCGGTATCCCGGCAGAGGTTCTGGAAGGCGGGTATCTCGGATGGGAGAGTGCAGGCCTGCCGCGCGTTCCCACCGGCAAGTTACCGCCGCAAAACACGCAGGGCCGTACCCTGTGGGTGACGCGCGAACGCCCAAAGATCGACCGCATTGCCTGTCCCTGGCTGATCCGGCGTTTCATTGATCCGGCGGCGCTGTTCATGTTCGTTGCGCCGTCGGAAGTGTCGGCCGTCGGCGAGAAATTCGATGCTGCGCCCTTCGATATCGAAGGCGTGTTCTGGAGCCATCGCGGCGAGCTCTGTACCTTCGATGTGATGATCGAGGAATTCGGCCTCGCCACGCCGCCGTTGCTGCGGCTGGCTACCATTGTCCGCGCGGCGGATACAGCGCGGCTCGATCTCGCCCCGGAAGCGCCGGGCCTGCTGGCGGCGTCACTCGGGCTGTCGCGGATGTATGCCGACGATCTCGAGCAGCTTGAGGCTGGACTGAATCTGTACGATGCGTTCTATCGCTGGTGCCGAGATGCGAGCGCCGAAACCCACAACTGGCCTACAGCAAAGACGAAAGCTTGAGATGGCGGAAGCAACTACGGTCACACCACCGGCCATTCCCCAGCCGCAGACCCACGGCGTTTCCTTCTCGGAGGCTTTCGCGGTCTGGCTGCGCATCTCGCTGCTGTCGTTCGGCGGTCCGGCCGGGCAGATCGCGGTGATGCATCGCATCCTCGTCGACGAAAAGCGCTGGGTGTCGGAGAGTCGGTTTCTGCATGCGCTGAATTACTGCATGCTGCTCCCCGGTCCGGAAGCGCAGCAGCTTGCGACTTATATCGGCTGGCTGATGCACCGGACCGCTGGCGGGTTGATGGCCGGCGGGCTGTTCATCCTTCCCGGTGCGATCAGCATCATGGTGCTGAGCTGGATCTATGCGGCATTCGGCAATGTCGGCATCGTCGCGGCGCTGTTCTTCGGCTTGAAGTCCGCAGTGCTCGCGATCGTGCTGCAGGCGGTGGTGCGGGTCGGTAGCCGCGCATTGAAGAACAACATGATGCGGGCTTTGGCGGCGATTGCCTTTGTCGCGCTGTTCTTTTTCGATGTGCCGTTCCCGGTGATCGTTTTCGGTGCGGCGGCGATTGGCTTTCTCGGCGGTCGGGCCGGCCTGCCGGCTTTCACGGTGAGTGCGGGCCACGGGTCATCAGGTGGTGCCGACGCTGATAGTTTGCTTGGAGATCAGCTTCCTCCCCATGCCCGGCCGAGCGTCCGGCAGTCGTTCGTCGTTGCGGCCGTCTGGCTAGTGCTGTGGCTCACGCCCGTCGCTGTGCTGCTCATAGCTCTCGGTAGCGGCGACGTGTTCAGCCAGATTGCCGTTTTCTTCTCCAAGATGGCGATGGTCACCTTTGGCGGTGCATATGCGGTTCTCGCTTATGTCGCGCAGCAGGCCGTCGATCATTACGCTTGGCTGCGGCCTGGCGAGATGCTCGACGGTCTCGGCATGGCCGAAACCACGCCTGGTCCGTTGATCATGGTGCTGCAATTCGTGGGCTTCATGGCTGCCTTCCGCGCACCGGGGATGTTGCCGCCGCTGCTGGCGGGCACGCTTGGTGGATTGCTCGCGACCTGGGTGACCTTTGCGCCGTGCTTTCTCTGGATTTTCCTCGGGGCGCCGTTCGTCGAAACGCTTCGTGGCAACCGTGCGCTGAGCGCCGCGCTGGCGGCGATTACCGCCGCAGTGGTCGGCGTCATCCTCAACCTCGCGATATGGTTCGCCATCCACACGATGTTTCGCGACGTGAAACCTGTTCGTGCGCTCGGAATCAGCTTCGACATGCCGGTTCTGCACAGCGTCAATGGATGGGCTGTCGCGTTGTCGGTCGCAGCCATGCTCGGGGTATTTTATCTGAGGATTGGTCTGCTGCAGATCCTGTTGGCCTGTGCAGGCACGGGCGTGCTTTTGCATCTCGCCGGCCTGGTATGACCATCGCGAAACCGTGTGCTGGAGAATGAAATAGCGGCTGACGGAACAGGAACGTTTCGAAAGACGTGGCGTTGGAGGCATTGTTCACTCAACAGGAGCTGACTATGCGGAAAACCATGCTTGCTGCGATTTGCGCCACGGCCATTGGCGCCACCCCGTTCGCAGCCTTCGCACAGGCGACCGGCCCCTCGGGTCAGGATTCGACCAAGATGGGTACCGGCACGACGGCCAAGGACGGCGAATCCAGGGCGACGGGCACTCAAGGCATGTCGAACAACGGCACGAAGAAGGATTCCATGCACAAGGACGGCATGAAGAAAGACCACATGATGAAGAACGAGATGAAGAAATAGCTCGTCGATTCTCCCGCCTCACCCCGCATGGCCAGCCACATGAGGTCGGGCGTGCGGGGCTTCCTTTGCGAAATAGGTAATATTTGAAGCGTCAGTGGCGCCTCTCATTTGGTTGATAGGTATATTGAAACCGTATTTGTTTTATTTTGCAGTGCAGCAACCATATGTCGGCGGTGCTGTTGTATAAGCCTGACGACCCAGGAGTTGCCGTGTCTCTCGCCGATAATATCGATTTCCTCCGGAACCTCCCGAAACTGCCTGGAATCAACACGTTGGAGGGGATTGCGCGCGGCCGTGCGGCTGCGGGCCCTAGCCCGATCAGCGAATCAACGGGCTTCGGCAGCAATCCCGGCGACCTCCGGATGTTCAGCTACGTGCCAGCCACGCTGACCGCCAAGCCGGCGCTGGTCGTCGTGCTGCACGGGTGCACCCAGACTGCGGCGGGCTATGATGCCGGCTCCGGCTGGTCTGCCCTCG
The DNA here is from genome assembly GCF_008329525.1 of Tardiphaga sp. P9-11. GTDB lineage: Bacteria > Pseudomonadota > Alphaproteobacteria > Rhizobiales > Xanthobacteraceae > Tardiphaga. The sequence continues at coordinate 749,010 of NZ_NPKQ01000001.1, forward strand.
CCGAGCATTATGGCTTTGCGCTGCTCATGCCCGAGCAGAAGTCATCCAACAACGGTAACGCCTGCTTCAACTGGTTCAGCGCCGACGATATCGCCCGCGACAGCGGCGAGGCGCTCTCGATCCGGGAGATGATCGAGCAGATGGCCGTGGACCACGATGTGGACCGCAAGCGCATTTTCGTCACGGGTCTGTCGGCCGGCGGTGCGATGACCTCGGTGATGCTGGCGACCTATCCCGATGTGTTTGCGGCCGGCGCGATTATCGCGGGTCTACCCTATGGTATCGCCACCACAATGCAGGACGCACTGAGTGGCATGTATCGCGCGGCATCGCGCCCCGCCAGTGATCTCGGCAATCTCGTGCGCAAGGCATCGCCCCATACCGGGCCGTGGCCGAAGGTATCGGTCTGGCACGGCAGTGCCGATCGCACCGTCAACCCCGCCAATGCGGGCGAGATCGTCAAGCAATGGCTCCATCTTCATGGCCTGCCGCCTGCACCGATGTCCGCCGTGGATGTCGATGGCTATCCGCGCGAGGTGTGGTGGAACACTGACGGCGAAACTGTCGTGGAATCCTACACCATCACCGATATGGCGCATGGCACGCCGCTGGCGATTGCCGGACAGGATGAGCCCTATGGTGCCGCCGGTGCCTTCCTGCTCGAAGCCGGCATCTCATCGTCCTATCATATCGCGCAGTTCTTCGGCCTGACGAAGCAACTCGCGCCACGCAATGTCGAAGCTGCTGCCGCGGAACCCGCGGCTCCGGCGGATGCCATCGTTTCGTCGGTGACGCAGAAACCGCGCGTAGCAGATGATCGGCGCACCGCACGCCGCGATCCGGCAGGGCGTCGTGCCCTCGATATCAATGGTGCCATTACCCGGGCACTTACGGCTGCCGGTCTCATCAAGTCACCCTGACGAGTAACACGGGGTGATCGGCGACGATTTGCGCCGGGTCTGACAGGGCGCTAAGTTCTCAAGATACGTCAGACGAGTCTTGCGTACCGATTGCCCGCGCATGTTGGATGTCCACTCATCGAACTCAGTCGATTTCCTTGCCGGTGGCGGCGAGATGGGCGCGCACATGCGTGCTTACGACTGGGCGAACAGCCCGCTCGGCACGCCGGATACCTGGGCGCAAGGTTTGCGCACCGCGATCCGTATCGTCCTCAATACGCGCCATCCGATGTTCATCTGGTGGGGGCCAGAGCTCATCCAGTTTTACAACGATGCCTATAGCGAGACGATGGATGCACAACAGCATTCGCGTGCGCTGGGGAGTCGTGGCCGCGAATTTTGGCGCGAGATCTGGCCCATCATCGGTCCGCAGATCGAGCACGTGATGAGCGGACTCGGCGCCACTTGGCACGAGCACCAACTGGTGCCGATGACCCGAAACGGGAAACTGGAAAATAGCTACTGGACCTATGGCTATAGTCCGCTCGACCTCGATGGCGGCGTTGGCGGCGTGCTGGTGATCTGCCGGGACGTCACGGAAGATTACAAAGTTAACATCGCTTTGCGTGAGCGCGAGGCCGAGCTCGCGCGCGTGCAGCAGATCGGCCAGATCGGTGGCCTCGAAGTCGATCTGCGCACCGGCTTTCGCAATCGCCGTTCGCCTGAATATCTGATCGTTCACGGTCTGCCGCCGGAGGCCGCCAACGAGTCACATGAGGATTGGGTACGCCGTATCCATCCCGAGGATCGCGAAGCGACTGAGCAGAAATTTCGCGAGGCCGTGGAAAGCGGCGTGCGCGATTACGCGGTGCAGTATCGCATCATTCGCCCGAGCGATGGCCAGACCCGCTGGATTTCAGTGCGGTCCTATATCGAGCGCGATGAAGCGGGCAAGCCGCTGCGGCTGGTCGGCGCGCATACGGATGTGACCGATCAGGTGCTAGCCGAGCAGGCGCTGCGCAAGAGCGAAGAAGAAGCGCGGCAGCTCGCGGCAAAGCTTGCGGATCTCAATGAAACGCTGGAGCAGCGCGTGCGCGACAAGACGCGCGAGCGCGACCGGATCTGGAGCGTATCGCAGGACCTGCTGATGGTCGCCGATTACGACGGTATCTGGCGAACGGTTAATCCTGCCTGGACACGCACGCTCGGTTGGAGCGAAGCGGAGCTGCTGAACAAGACCTCGCGCTGGCTCGAACATCCCGAGGACCAAGCCAGGACGATGGCCGAGATCGACAAGCTGGCCGCCGGTCAACTGACGATCCGCTTCGAGAATCGCTTCCGCCACAGGGATGGCTCATATCGCTGGCTATCCTGGACGGCGGTGCCGGATCGGAACCAGATCTATTGCGTGGCGCGCGATATTACTGCCGAGAAGGCCGCCGCCGAGCGCCTCAAAAGTACTGAAGAGGCGCTGCGGCAGTCGCAGAAGATGGAGGCCGTCGGTCAGCTCACCGGCGGCATCGCGCATGATTTCAACAATCTGCTCACGGGCATCGTCGGCTCGCTCGACCTGATGCAGACGCGGCTCGGTCAGGGCCGCACCGACAATATCGCGCGCTATATCGACGCTGCGATGACCTCGGCCAATCGTGCAGCGGCGCTGACGCATCGGTTGCTGGCCTTCGCGCGGCGGCAGCCGCTGATTCCGAAAAGCGTCGATGCCAATGCGCTGGTCGTGTCGCTGGAAGATCTGTTGCGCCGAACCATTGGTGAGACGCTGGATCTCGATATCGCTGCGGCACCGGATCTGTGGTGCACGCTGTGCGATCCGAACCAGCTGGAGAGCGCACTGCTCAATCTGGCGATCAATGCGCGCGACGCGATGCCTGATGGCGGCCACCTGGAGATCGCGACGCGGAATGTGCGCGTCGATGCCATCAATGCCGATGCGCCGGCCCTGACGCCCGGCGACTATATCTGCATTAGCGTGAGCGATACTGGTACGGGCATGAGTCCGGAGGTGGTGGCCCGCGCCTTCGATCCGTTCTTCACGACAAAGCCGATCGGGCAGGGCACGGGCCTCGGCCTGTCGATGATCTACGGCTTCGCGCGTCAGTCCAATGGACATGTGAGCATCGACAGCAGGCTCGGTGTCGGGACGGCCGTGAAACTGTATCTGCCGCGCCACGAGGGAGACGCTGCCGCACGCGATGCCGATCCGCTGAAGGGCGATCAGCATATCGCTGCCGGTGAAGCCGTACTGGTGGTTGAGGATGAGCCGGTGGTGCGCTCGGTCATCATCGAGATGCTGCGGGACGAAGGCTATCGCGTGCTCGAAGCTGTCGATGGGCCATCGGGCCTGCGGGTCCTGCGCGAGACGCCGCAGATCGATCTGCTGGTTACCGATGTCGGCCTGCCCGGGATGAACGGCCGTCAACTCGCCGATCAGGCGCGCGAGACGCGGCCGGATTTGAAGATCCTGTTCATTACCGGTTATGCGGAAAGCGTTGCCATGGCGAAGGGCTTTCTGCTGCCCGGCATGGAAATGATCACCAAGCCGTTCGACCTGGACAATCTCTCGCGGCGCATCCGCGCGATGGTCACGAACTAAAGCGTTTTCAAGCGGAGTGGATAGCGGTTCGCGTCAAGAAAGCGCGTCAAAATAAAAGGCGTAGCTTTCGGTTCCATACATCTCCCGATATTTCAGCCGCTGCGCGCGTGTTCGGACAGTTCAATCGCCGGAACCAATGTGCGACCGCGAACTTGTATCGGCGCAATACCGATCAATCAGAACTGGAGATCATCATGATCCGCCGTCTTCTTGGAACCGCTGCCGTCGTTGCCGTGATGGCTCTTCCCGCTATTGCTCAGGCTCAGGGTGTTCCCGGAGGTATTGAGCGTGGTGCGCGCGATGGCGAGCGCGCTGCCGGCCCTGTTGGCGCTATCGTTGGTGGCACCATCGGTGGTGTCGTCGGTGGTGTCGCCGGTGTGCTTGGCGTCGACGATCGTCCGCGTTTCCGTAACTATGTCGTGGAACAGCGTCGCCCGTCCTACACCTATAGCAACGAAGTCCGTGTCGGTGCCGTGTTGCCGGAGAGCGGTGTGACCTATTACGAGGTTCCCGCCGAATATAACTCCGCCCGTGAATACCGCTACACCGTGGTCAATGGTCGCACGGTTCTCGTCGAGCCGCGCACCCACCGCATTGTCGAAGTGATCGATTAGGCCGATCAATAAATGACTTATCGAACAGGCCGCCTTTGGGCGGTCTGTTTTGTTCCGCCTTATTGCTGACAGCGTGTCTATGGTCAGCCCCGATGTTCTCGCGTAGAGAAGTGCCGGGGAATCACACGAGCACCACGCGGCGATCAATCGCCCGGATGCGGAGAACGATGGCCGCCAGCAATCGCGATCAGATCGCCCCTGCCATCGCACTGGACATTCCCCTTGCCGATCGTACCGAGGCAGGTCTCGCGTTGCCGGACGGCGTGCAGCCTTATCGGATCGACTGGCTCAATACGCTCACCATCGCTACCTTTCACGCACTCGCACTGCTCGCGCTGATGCCGATGTTCTTCAACTGGACAGCGGTGATTGTGGCGGTCATCGCAGCGCGGTTGTTCGGCCTCATCGGCATCAATATCGGTTATCACCGGCTGCTGACGCATCGCGGCTTCAAGTGCCCGAAATGGCTGGAGCACGCCTTCGTTGTCGTGGCGATCTGCTGTGCCGAGGATACGCCGGCGCGTTGGGTGGCCATTCATCGCCGTCATCACGAGAAGTCCGACGAACAACCGGACCCGCACAGTCCGCTCGCCGGCTTCTTCTGGGGCCATGTCGGCTGGCTGCTGGTGAAGAATCCGGATCTCTCCCGCCTTGGCATTTATGAGCGTTATGCGAAGGACGTTCTGCGCGATCCGTTCTATGTCGCGCTGGAACGCAATCTCTGGCAGTTGAAAATCCTGCTCATCCAGATCAATGCTTTCTTCTTTGCGGGCCTCGCAGGCAAACTACTGTGGGGTGGCTCATGGTCCGAGGCGGTGCAGTTCGCTCTCAGCATCGTCATCTGGGCGGTCTTCGTGCGAACCGTCTTCGTCTGGCATCAGACCTGGGCAGTCAATTCGGTGACGCACATCTGGGGCTATCGCAACTACGCGACCGATGAGGATAGTCGTAACAACCTGCTCATTGGCTACCTCGCCCATGGCGAGGGCTGGCATAACAACCATCATGCCGACCAGCGCTCAGCGCGTCACGGTCATCGCTGGTGGGAGTTTGATACGACCTACCTGACTATTCGCCTGCTGGAGAAGCTCGGGCTGGTATCTGACATTGTTCAGCCGCGGCATATGAAAAAAAGCTGACGAGAGTTCGCGTTCGGCCATGCCACACGAGGTGCAACTTTTCGTCACAATTGGCGTTATGCCACCATGATGACGAAGCCCGATATCTGGTACGTGGCATTTGGCCCGGACAAATCAGTGAGGTCCGATACCCGCGTTATTGGCGGCGTCCGCACGACCAGGACCTTCAAGTCCGAAATCGATGCGAAGCTGTTCGCCCGGGAAATCCTGGCCAAGGGCTGGACTGCGACGGCCGGCACACTCAACCCGCACCAGCCGAAGCGCACCATTGCCGCATCGCAGATCGACGACTGGGTCGATCCCGGCCAAGCCGGCTAAAGCCTGATCCGTAAGCGTGGAACCACATCGCCGAGCTCGATCACTCTATCCCCACGGGGCGAGGTGGCAGAGCGCTGCCATGGCGAAATTATGCCTGGCCGGTGAGGAACGGATTGGTCATGCGCTCCTGGCCGATGCTGGACCCCGGGCCGTGACCGCAGATGAAGCCGACATCGTCGCCAAGCGGCAGCAGCTTGGTCGTGATCGAATTGATCAGCGCCTCGTGGCTGCAACCGGGGAAATCCGTGCGCCCGACCGAGCCTGCGAACAGGACGTCGCCGACATGGGCGAATTTCATCGCCTTGCTGTAATACACCACGCTGCCAGGCGAATGACCGGGGCAGTGCAGGATATCGAAGGAGAGGCCGCCGACGCTGACGCTGTCACCTTCGTTGAGCCAGCGGTCCGGCTTGAAGTTGCGGGTACCGGTCATGCCGTATTTCGCACCGCTGTCCTCGACATGATCGAGCAGGAACTCGTCGGCGATATGCGGACCGATGATCTCGACCTTCAGCGCCTCACGCAGTTCGTCGGCGCCGCCTACATGATCGATATGGCCGTGGGTCAGCCAGATCTGCTCAACCTTCACATTGGCCTTGGCAATGGCATCCAGGATCAACGGCACGTCGCCGCCGGGGTCGATCACCACGGCCTGCCGCGTGGCTTCATCCCACAGCAACATGCAGTTCTGCTGAAACAGGGTCACCGGAATGATGGTGCCCCCGGCCTGGGCTTTATGTGCGGTTTCATCTGTCATCGCGCCACAATGCTGATTTTTGCGGGCGAGAAAAGGGGAAAAGCAAAATTTGCAACATGCTCCCGCCGTCATCGCCCGGCCTGGCGCGCAATTGCGCGCTTGGACCGGGCGACCCGGTAAACGCCGGTTTCCGTGATGAAAACGTGACGCCTGCTTCTACTGGATCCCCGCTTTCGCGGGGATGACAATTGAGATAAATTATTTCTTCAACTGTACCTTCAGCGTCGCCTCCACCTCGCGATCGAAGGACGATGCCTTTGCTGGCGCCTTGTCGCGCTGGGTTATGAGATAGGCATCGCGCTTCGCTACCAGCGCGGTCAGTTTGTCGTTCAGCGCCTTGCGATCCTTCATCTGCTTGCCGAGCTTATCAACGCGTTGCTGCGGCGACAATTTGCGAATGGCCTCCGGCAGCTCATCCTCTTTCACGCTGTCGAGCTTCTGCTTGCCGGCTGAGACATCGCTGACGAGATCGCCACCGCCGGTGACGGCTTCCGACGATACTTTCGCGCGCTTATTGATGTAGCTCGCCATGTCGGAGGCCGAGGCCGGTGCTGCGGCCGCAACTTCCGACAGCTGCCGTGTCTGGGTTTCCGTGCGCTTCTGTAGCGCGCGGGGGCCGTAGGGGATCACCGTCTTGTTGATGTCGTTCTGCAAAATAATGATCTCCTCGTCATACGGCGTCTCGATGATGACCACCTGACCGCCGTCCTGAGGGATCGCAATGAAACGGCCATCACCGCGCTGCGCGACATCGCGCCAGACCTTCTCGGTATCGCGGGCGCCCCCAGCCAGCACGGCGTTGACGATGATGTCCTTCTGCTTCGCGACATCGAGCGTGGTCATGTATTTCGTGTCCTGCGCGTAGTCCATATGCGGCGGCGCATCGCCCACCAGGAAGACGACCCGGCGTGCGTCATTGCCCTTGGTCCATTGCAGTTTGTTGACGGCGACATCCAGCGCCTCGTTGACGCTTTCCGGCCAGTCGCCGCCGCCCTGCGCGCGCACCTGCAGCAGGTTGGCATAGAGATCCTGGATGTCAGTGGTGAGCTCGAAGGACCTGGTGACGTATTCGTCGCCGATGTCGCGATAGGCGACGAGGCCCATGCGGATGTCGGCGTCGGGATTGCTGTCGAGGATCGTGGTTGCGATCGACCAGATCTTACGCTTGGCGCCCTCGATCAGCCCACTCATGGAACCGGTGGTGTCGAGTACGAAGGCGACCTCGACGGTCGGCTTGGCCTGCGCCGAACCGGCGAAAATCGCTTGCGGCAAAGTTGCGGCAGCCGCAAGCAGGGCAACGCGACCGAGATGGGCTAAGCTCATGGGATATCTCCGTAATCCGGGCTGCAGCGATGATTTTCGGCGCACGTCGTCGCTTGCGGAAAACTTGCGTCCGGCTTGCGACTCTCGTGCGGCTGACTTGCGGGAGACGTGATGGGCGATCCCGCCGAAATCGGCTAAGTTTGTCGCCATGGAATCGAATGCCGTTCACACCCCCGCGCTGATTTTCGATCGTCGCCAGTCGGAGACCGCGCTGGCGATTGCGCGCGGCACCATCAGGCTATTGCGATCGCTCGGGTTTTCGTGCGTGAGCGAATTGCCGCTGCCGTCCGGACGGCGTGCGGATTTGGTCGCGCTGAATGAGCGCGGCGATATCTGGATCGTCGAGATCAAGTCATCGATCGAGGATTTGCGGGCGGATCAGAAATGGCCGGACTATCGCGCTCATTGCGACCGGCTGTTTTTCGCCTTCACGCAGGATCTGCCCTGCGAGATTTTTCCCGGCGACACCGGCCTGATCGTCGCGGATGCCTATGGAGCGCATGTGCATTGCGACGCACCGGAGCATCGCCTGCCGGCGCCGACGCGCAAGGGCATGATGCTGCGCTTTGCGATGACCGCGGCGCACAGACTGAACAGGCTGCACGACCCTCAAGGTCATGCAGCCCTGCCGAACGAAATCTAGCTTTTAGAGAAGGCTCAGCGTGGCGCGCGCTTGGCGAGAATGCGCTGCAGCGTACGGCGATGCATGTTCAAACGACGCGCAGTCTCCGAGACGTTGCGATTGCACATCTCATAGATGCGCTGGATGTGTTCCCAGCGTACGCGGTCGGCCGACATCGGGTTGTTCGGCAATTCGGACTTGTCGTTATCGATCGCGAGCAGCGCCGCAACGACGTCATCGGCATCGGCCGGCTTCGATAGATAATCGACGGCGCCCATCTTCACCGCGGTCACGGCTGTGGCGATGTTGCCATAGCCGGTGAGCACGATGGCGCGCGCATCGGGACGCTGCTGCTTCAATGCCGACACGACGTCGAGGCCGTTGCCATCACCGAGACGAAGATCAACTACGGCAAAAGCGGGCGCCGATTTGCTGATCTGGGCGAGACCTTCGGAAACCGAGTCGCAGGACGTGACCGTGAAGCCGCGTGTTTCCATCGCACGCGAAAGACGCTCCAGAAACGGCTTGTCGTCCTCCACGATCAGGAGCGAGCGGTCGGTCTGTTCAGTCACTTCGGCGAGCGCATTCACGGTTCACAATCCTCCATGTTCAATACCCTACCATATGGCGCTGCTGAATGCAGCTGCCAAGGGTGTGAAGTTTTGAATGGCTTGATTGTGAAGTTAATCCAGACGTGTTTTGGCCGGTAAAACGGGTGGTTAATTCCAATCAGGATGGTACATCAGCGCGGCGTGTTGTCGCAGAGCAGCATGATGGACGAAACGTAATGAAAGCAGATCCGGAATGGACGCGACTTCAACCAAGGTGAATGACGAAACATCGGCACGTTACGACGGCTGGCGCATCGTTGGTGTTTGTTTCCTGCTCGCAACATTCGGCTGGGCACTCGGCTTCTATGGTCAGAGCGTCTATCTTGCGGAACTCCAACGCGTACATGGCTGGCCGGCCTCGACCATCGCTACGGCCACAACCTTCTTCTATCTTGTTGGCGCATTGCTGGTCGCATTCGTGAGCGAGGCGATGCGTGCACTCGGGCCCCGCAACTGTCTGCTGGCGGGTGTCGGCGTGATGGCGTTTGCTACCATCCTGCTTGGACAGATCACCTCGCCCTGGCAGCTCTATGCGGTGAATGTGCTGCTCGCATTCGGTTGGGCCGGCACCAGCCTCGGTGCGATCACCAACACGCTTGGTCTGTGGTTCGACAAGAAGCGCGGCATGGCCATCAGCCTTGCGCTGAATGGTGCGAGCTTCGGCGGCATCGTCGGCGTGCCTCTGATGGTGGCGGCGAGCAATGCTTTCGGCTTTGGCGGCGCGACCATCGCCGCAGCTGTCGCAATGTTGGTACTGCTCGTCCCGGTGATCATCGTCTTCGTCGGTCATCCACCGCATCGCGCAGCATCCGCCGCGCAGGGTGGCGCTGCCGCGACGGCTGCCGCGCCATCCTCGACACGCATTCGCGCGGCGGCGATGCGCGACGTGGCGTTCCTGACGCTCACCATTGCTTTTGCGTTCGGATTATTTGCGCAGGTCGGCTTCATCGTTCACCTGATCTCGTTTCTCGATCCGGTGGTCGGCCGCGAACGTGCGGCGGCTGCGGTATCGCTGCTGACATTGATGGCGGTGGTCGGGCGAGTGCTGTTCTCGACTGTAATCGACCGGCTCAACCAGCGACTGGCCTCGGCGCTGTCGTTTCTCAGTCAGGGCGTCGCGCTCGCGATCGTCATCAATTCGCGCAATGAGGCGCTGTTGTTCTTCGCCTGCGCGCTGTTCGGTTTTTCGGTTGGCAATCTCATCACGCTGCCGGCGCTGATCGTACAGCGCGAATTCGATGCGCGGTCGTTCGGCGTGCTGGTCAGCCTGATCACGGCGGCGACGCAGATCACTTACGCTTTCGGCCCGGGCATCGTCGGCTGGCTGCGCGATCTTTCGGGCAGTTATGCCGTGCCGTTTTATGTCTGCATGGCGTTGCAGGTGGCCGCGGCCGTGTTGATCATGGTGCGGGGGAAAAGGGCGAGCATCTAGCTCACCCGCTGTTTCAGCAGGTCCTCAACATCCAGCCGCTTCGTAAACATCGCAATGCCGCCGTTGCCGTCCCGCGGCCAATCCGCCTCGGGGCGATCCCAATACAGCTCGACGCCATTCTGGTCGGGATCGCGCAGATAGAGCGCCTCACTGACGCCGTGGTCGCTGGCGCCGTCGAGCTGGATGCCGGCCGAGAGCACGCGGTGCAGGGCATCGGCCAGAGCTGCGCGGGTTGGATACAGGATGGCGGTGTGAAAGAGTCCAGTAGTGCCGGGCGCCGGCGGCTGGCCGCCTTTGCTCTCCCAGGTATTGAGGCCGATGTGGTGATGGTAATCGCCGGCGGCGATGAACACGGCCTGATCGCCATAGCGCGCCTTGACCTGAAAGCCGAGCACATCGCGGTAGAAGCCGAGCGCGCGCTCGAGATCGGCAACCTTCAGATGAACATGCCCGATCCGTGTGCCTGCAGGGATAGGTCGGGTTTGGTCGGGCATGGAAAGCTCCTGAATGGGTGACGCTCAGGAAGATTTAGTCACGGCATCGCAGGATGGGTAGAGCATCCCAGCGAAACCCATCGTTTCCGGAAACTGGATAGATGGGTCTCGCTGCGCTTCATCCATCCCCAACGGGTGCTGTCTATGCAAGCTCGGAGACCAGCCCGTCCGGGAGGCCGAACTCGTAGGTGTTCAGCGTCATCGAGACCATCGTGTAATAGCCGCACAACCCGATGATCTCGACGAGGCCTTGCGCGCCTAGTGTCTCGTTAGCTTCGTCATAGAGCGGTTTGGAGAGGCCCTGCGCTTCGTGCAGCGATTTGGCGACATCATAGATCACCCGTGCCTTCTTTTCGCTGAAGGTTGGTGTCCGCCGGTTCTTGATGTCTTCGATGATTGCGGAGTCGAGGCCGCCATCGAGCGCCATCCTCTTGTGCGCATACCATTCGAAATGCGCGGTCCAGTGCCGGGCGGTGACGAGGATCGCCAGCTCGGCATGCGCGGGTGTCAGCGTGGTGTCGTAGCGGAGAAAGGCGCCGAGGCGCGCCGCATGCCGCGCCATGTTCGGGCTGGCGAGCCAGGCCATCATCGGCTCCGGCGGGCGTCCTCGCTTGCTGGCGATCGACTCGTCATAGATCGACTTTTGATCCTCGGACATTTCGCCAGGCGAAAGCAGCTTGATGCGCATGTTGTTTCCTTGTGTATTTTTGTTCGTTGTGCTTCCGCGATACACCGGAATTCCGGTGCTGGCCACACTCTATGCGCCTCGCAGCAGGCCATTGAATTCCACGAACTGGCGAGTAAGCTCGCCGGTAACAACAAAGCAGATGCGCCAGCATCCTGCGCCAAAGTGGATGGAAACCCTGATGTCGGATCTCGAACAATTCCGCAGCGATACCCGCGCCTGGCTCGAGGCCAATTGCCCGCCCGAAATGCGCAAGCCGATGAGCTCGGACGAGGATACTTTCTGGGGCGGCCGCAATGCGAAATATTCATCGGAGCCGCAGCGTGTCTGGTTCGAGCGGATGCGCGACAAGGGCTGGACCGTGCCGCATTGGCCAAAGGAATATGGCGGCGGGGGACTCGATGGCGAGCAAACCAAAATCCTGCGGCAGGAAATGGCAGCGATCTCGGCCCGCCTGCCGCTGGTGTCGTTCGGCATTTCCATGCTCGGGCCGGCGCTGCTGAAATACGGCACCGATGCGCAGAAGCAGGAGCATCTGCCGAAGATCGCTGCGGGTCTGATCCGCTGGTGCCAGGGCTATTCCGAACCCAATGCGGGCTCCGATCTGGCTTCGTTGCAGACACGCGCCGAGAGCGACGGCGATGATTATCTCATCACTGGTCAGAAGATCTGGACGTCCTACGCAAATTACGCCGACTGGATATTTTGCCTGGTGCGTACCGATGCATCCGGCAAGAAGCATGACGGCATCAGTTTCATCCTGTTCGACATGGCGTCGAAGGGCGTCTCAACCAAGCCGATCCTGCTGATCTCCGGCAAGTCACCCTTCTGCGAAACCTTCTTCGACAATGTCCGCGTGCCGAAGTCGCATGTACTCGGCACCGTCGATCGCGGCTGGGATGTCGCGAAATATCTGCTGCAGCACGAACGGGCGATGATCTCCGGCATGGGCGAGCGCGGCGCCGGCCGGCCGCTCGGCCAGATCGCTGCCGACTCCATCGGCGCCGATGCGCAGGGCCGTCTCGATGACGCGATGCTGCGCGGGCAGATCGCCAGCTTCGAAGTCGATGAAGCGGCACTGGCGTGCGCAGCAGAGCGCGCGGTCGATCTGGCCAAGGCCGGGCAGGCGCATCCGGCATTTTCGTCGGCAATGAAGTATTACGGCACCGAACTCAACAAGCGTCGCCACGAAATCCTGATGTCATCAGGTGGCATCGATGCGCTGGAATGGGAAAGTCAGCGCTCGCATGAAGGCGCACGTCCGCGAGCGTGGTTACGCACCAAGGCGAATTCGATCGAAGGCGGCACCAGCGAGGTGATGTTGGGGATCGTTGCCAAGCGCATTCTGGATTTGCCGGGGGCGTGACACGCCGGCCGCTCCACCGTCGTTGCGAGCGCAGCGAAGCAATCCAGTTCTTCCTTCCTTCGTTGTTTCTGGATTGCCGCGTCACTTCGTTCCTCGCAATGACGAGCAACTAGCACCTTAGCTCTCAAATTTCGGATCACACCCATGCCTCTCCTCCTCAACGAAGAACAGACCATGCTGCGCGACAGCGCCCGCGGCTTCATCGGCGACAAGGCGCCGATCAGTCATTTCCGGCAGCTGCGCGATGCAAAGGACGCGGCCGGCTTTTCACACGACTACTGGCGAACGTTTTCCGAAATGGGTTTTTCCGGGCTGCTGGTGCCGGAAGCATTCGGCGGCAGCGGGTTAGGTGCCGTCGAAGCCGGCGTGGTGATGGAGGAAATCGGCCGCACGCTGATGCCGTCGCCGTTCCTGTCCACGGGCGTACTCGGTGTCTCGGCGCTGAAGGGCGGCAGCGCCGCGCAGAAGTCGGAATACCTGACAAAAATCGCCAATGGTGCGCTGCTGACCGCGCTTGCCATCGACGAAGGCGCGAAGCATCGCCCGCTGCAGACGGCGATGAAGGCCGCGCGCTCAGGCAACGGCTTCAAGCTGAATGGTGCGAAGGCCTTCGTCATCGATGGTCACACCGCTGATCTTCTGATTGTCGCGGCGCGCAGCGCAGGTACGCCGGGCGAGCGTGACGGGCTCACGCTGTTTCTGGTCGATCCGAAGGCCAAGGGTATCGCGCTTGAGCGCACCGCGATGGTGGATTCGCATAATGCGGCGCGGATCACGTTCGAGAATGTGGAGGTCACGGCTGACAGCGTACTCGGCGATGTCGATCAGGGTAACGCGTTGCTGGACAGCGTGCTGAATATCGGCCGCGGCGCCGTCGCTGCGGAGATGGTCGGCCTGTCAGACGAAGTCTTCGGTCGCACCGTGACCTATCTCAAGGAGCGCAAGCAGTTCGGCAAACTGATCGGTGAATTCCAGGCGCTGCAGCATCGCGCCGCGCATCTTTACACCGAGATCGAAGTCACCCGCGCGGCGGTGCTGAAGGCGCTGCAGCTCATTGATGACGGCGCGCCGACGGCGCCGGCTGCGATTGCCGTCGCCAAGGCCAAGGCCGGTACCACGGCGACGCTGGCTGTGCAGGAAGGCGTGCAGATGCATGGCGGCATGGGCATGACCGACCAGTTCGACATCGGCTTCTTCATGAAGCGCGCGCGGGTCTGTCAGGAATTGCTGGGGGACAGCAATTACCACGCGGATCAACTGGCGCGGCTGAAGAATTATTGAGGGGCTCTTCTGGCCTCTCCCCGCTCTTTGCGGGGAGAGGTAAGGAAGAAGCAGTTTACCTGATCGGCGGCGCGTATTGGATGCCGCCGGCGCTCCAGATCTGGTTCAGTCCGCGCGGGATCTTCAGCTTCGAGCCTTCGCCTATGTTGCGGTCATAGACTTCGCCGTAATTGCCGACATGGCGGATGATGCGCGCGGCCCAGTCCTTGGAGAGGCTGAGGTCTTCGCCGTAGGCGCCTTCGGTGCCGACCAGACGCATCACGTCGGGCTTCTTGGACTTCAAGGCTTCGTCGATATTCTTCGAGGTGATGCCGAGTTCCTCGGCATTGATCATGGCGTAGAGCGTCCACTTCACGATCATCATCCAGTCGTCGTCGCGCTGACGCACGACCGGCGCCAGCGGTTCCTTGGAGATGACGTCAGGCAGGACGACGTGATCGTCGGGCTTGCTCATGGTCATGCGCAGCGCATAGAGCTGCGAGGCATCCGCCGTGAAGGTGTCGCACTGGCCGGAATTATAGGCCTTGAGGACATCGTCCAGCTTGGGAAGCTTCACTTCGGTATATTTGATATTGTTGCTGCGGAAGTAGTCGGCGAGGTTCAGCGCCGTCGTGGTGCTGTCCTGGACGCAGACCTTGCTACCATCGAGCTCCAGCGCGGAATCGATCTTGCGGGACTTCGGCACCATGAAGCCCTGGCCGTCATAGTAGGATACGGCGGGGAAATAGAGATCGTAATTGGTTTCGCGCGACATGCTCCAGGTGGAGTTGCGCGACAGGATGTCGACCTTGCGGCTCTGCAGTTCCTTGAAGCGGTCTGACGCGTCGAGCGGGACGAAGGTCACCTTCTTCGGATCGTTGAAGATCGCTGCGGCGACGGCCCGGCAGAAGTCGACATCGAAGCCGGTCCAGTTGCCCTGCGCATCCGGAGACGAGAAGCCCGGCAGGCCGGTGTTGACGCCGCACAGCACGGCGTCGCGTTTGACTGTGCGCTTCAGCGTCTTGGTGTCGTAGCGCTCATAGGTGATCGCAGCTGCAGCCACTGCAGTGGCAACCACTAGGCCGATGGCCAGTCCGGTCGTGAAAGTCCGCTTCATCCCCATGAGTAGTCCGCCCCATCGTCGGTGAAAGGTATGTCAGAGAAAAGTTGGATCGAAGAGCTGCGCGACCGCGCAGGCTCATATTTCGGGCTCAGATTTCAGGTTTCTGACGCACGATGACCTTGGTGCCCACAGGGATCCGCTCATAGAGATCGGCGACATCCGCATTGACCAACCGGAAGCAGCCGGACGACACGGCGGTGCCGATGGTGTCGGGCCGGTTGGTGCCGTGGATGCGATAGACGGTGGCGCCGAGATAGAGCGCGCGGGCGCCGAGCGGATTGCCGGGGCCGCCTGCCATGAAGCGCGGCAGATAGGGCTGG
Source organism: Tardiphaga sp. P9-11 (assembly GCF_008329525.1). Lineage (GTDB taxonomy): Bacteria > Pseudomonadota > Alphaproteobacteria > Rhizobiales > Xanthobacteraceae > Tardiphaga. Next base: position 764,584 of record NZ_NPKQ01000001.1, read on the forward strand.
CGTGCGATCATTTCCGGCGGCGGTGTCCAGTCCGGCCACTCGGCCTTGCGCGAGATCTTTAAGAGCCCCTGCCACTGGAAGCCGTCGCGGCCGACGCCGATGCCGTAACGCAGCGCGCGGCCATTGCCCTGCACCACGTAGAGATGGCGGTCGGCGGTCGAGATAATGATGGTGCCCGGCGCCTCGGTGGTGCGGTACAGCACCATCTGCTTCTGGAACTCCGGCTCAAGCTGAACGGAGTCGTCGGCCATCAGCCCAGGCTCGTCACCGACATCTGCACGCGGCTGCTGGGCGAAGCCTTGCGTGATCGACAACATCAGACCGGCTGCGACGATAACCTGAAGCCCAAGCAGGCGGCGGATGTTGATCATCGCAGGGAACTCCGTTTTTGCGTCCGTTAATTCTGTACCACCCCAGCCAAATCACGGGAACATGAAATCATGAGGCACTGCAACAGTGCTGCGCATGCGCGCTGGGTTCGCGCGCAAGTCTTGCCGGCCGCGGGTGACGATTTGATTAAAAGCCGCCGTGTTTATTTCGGCGCGATCCAGAGGCGCAGCGCATAGCTGAGAAGCGTGACGCTGGCGACGCCGCCGAGCCACAGCGCTATGAACCACAGCAGGCGCTGCATCAGCGGGCGCTTGTCCAAAGAATCGGGCTTTTGCCGCGGTGCAGGATTCATCAGTGATAGCCGGCACCGGCGCGAACCTTGCCGCGAAACACGTAATAGGCCCATGCGGTGTAGCCGAGGATGATCGGCACCAGCACGGCGACGCCGTAGCTCATGAAATGCAGACTGTTGTCGGGGGACGCTGCCTGCCAGATGGTGATGCTGCGCGGCACGATATAGGGCCACATGCTGATGCCCAATCCCGCATAGGATAGCGCGAACAGCAGCAGCGACAGGAAGAACGGCCGGTAGTCCTTTTTGGCGGCGAGGCTGCGCATCAACAGCGCGGTGACGGCAGCGACGGCGATCGGCACCGGCGCGGTCAGGATGAGGTTGGGCCAGGCGAACCAGCGCCTTGCATATTCGGCATCCAGAAATGGCGTCGCGATGCTGACGAGGCCGATGGCGGCGAGCATGGCGAACAGCAGCCACCAGCTCAGCCGATAGGCCTGATCGCGGAGCTCACCTTCGGTCTTCATCACCAGCCAGGTGGCGCCGAGCAGGCCATAGCCGGCCATCAGCGCGAGGCCGGTGAGGACGCTGAACGGTGTCAGCCAGTCCCACCAGCCGCCACCATAATGCCGGCCGTTGACGACGATGCCCTGCAGGATTGCGCCGAGCGCCACGCCCTGCGCCAGTGTGGCCATCAGCGATCCGCCGGCAAAGGCGATGTCCCACAGATTTCGCTCACGCGTGGTGCGCCAGCGGAACTCGAATGCGACGCCGCGAAACACGAGGCCCAGCAACATCACGATCATCGGCGTATAGAGCGCGGGCATCAGCACCGCATAGGCCAGCGGAAACGCGGCCATCAGCCCGCCGCCGCCGAGCACCAGCCAGGTCTCGTTGCCGTCCCAGACCGGGGCGACCGAATTCATCATGACGTCGCGGTCTTCCTTCTTCGGAAATAGCGGAAACAGCATGCCGAGGCCGAGATCGAAGCCGTCCATGACGACATAGACGAAAACGGCAAAGGCGATGATGAACGCCCAGATGACCGCGATATCGATCATGACGCGTGCCCCGATGCGGTTGCGCCGACAGCCGGCGTAATGCCTGCTGCATGGCTCGGCACGTGGCCGGCTGGGCCTTGCTCGTCATGATGCGGCGGCACGGCCATGAGCCGCAGCAGATAGATCGTGCCTGCTGCGAAGACCAGGAAATAGACGATGGCAAATGCGATCAGCGACGATGCAACGGCCGGCGCCGCGAGTGGCGAGACTGAATCGCTTGTCCGCAACAGGCCGAACACGGTGAAGGGTTGCCGGCCGGTTTCGGTTGTCACCCAGCCCGCCAGCACGGCAATGAAGCCGGCTGGTCCCATGGCAAGCGCGAAGCCGTGCAGGAGCCGCGACTCATAGAATTTGCCGCGGAAGCGCATGAACAGGCTGAGCAGTCCCAGTCCCAGCATCAGGAAGCCGATGCCGACCATGATGCGGAACGACCAGAAGGTCACCGGCACCGGCGGCCAGTTTTCGCGCGGAACCGTATCGAGCCCGGCCATCGGCGCATTCAGGTCGTGCTTCAGGATCAGCGATCCGAGTTTGGGCACTTCGATGGCATAGTTCACTTTGCCTTCGGCTTGGCTCGGGATGCCGAACAGGATCAGCGGCGCACCATGGGGATGGCTCTCGAAATGACCTTCCATGGCCATGATCTTGGTTGGCTGGTGCTCGAGCGTGTTGAGGCCGTGCTGATCGCCGGCAAGAATCTGCAGCGGCGCGACCAGAGTGGCCATCCACATCGCCATGGAAAACATCACGCGCGGGCCGGGCAGGCGCGTATCCTTGAGCAGATGCCAGGCGCCGACCGCGCCCACCACGAACGCCGTGGTCAGATAGGCCGCCAGCACCATATGCACGAGCCGATACGGGAAGGACGGATTAAAGATCACCTTCCACCAGTCGGCCGCAACAAATTGACCGGCGTCATTGATGCTGTAGCCGGCTGGCGTCTGCATCCAGGAATTCGCCGAGAGAATCCAGAACGCCGAAAACAGCGTCCCAATTGCGACCATCAGCGTGGCGAAGAAATGCAGTCTGGGGCCAACGCGTTGAAGCCCAAACAGCATGACGCCGAGAAACCCCGCTTCGAGGAAGAAGGCGGTGAGGACTTCATAGGCCATCAGCGGGCCGATAATCGGTCCTGCCTTGTCGGAGAAGGCCGACCAGTTGGTGCCGAACTGGTAGGACATCACGATGCCCGAGACCACGCCCATGCCGAAGGCCACGGCGAAGATCTTGAGCCAGTAATTGAACAGGTTGAGGAAGACGTCGCGCCCGGTCCACAGCCATAGTGCTTCGAGCACCGCGAGATAGCTCGCGAGCCCGATCGAGAACGCGGGAAAGATGATGTGAAATGACATCGTGAACGCAAATTGCGCTCGGGCTAATATGACGGGGTCAAAGCCTTCGAACATCTGCATCCGTCCAATTCTACGTACTGGACGGATGCTATCACGCTGTTCTCGCCAAGCCTACTATACGCGGGTTTGTCGCGTTAGCTGCTCGCGCTCAGCAACTTCTTGATAATACTATCCATCTGCTCGTATTGGCCTTCGCCGTCATGCTGGTAGACAATTTGTCCACTCTGGTCGACGATATATTGCGCAGGCCAATAGCGGTTGCTGTAGGCGTTCCAGGTCCTGGACTCATTGTCCTGCGCCACCGGATAGGTGATGCCGTGGCGCTTCAATGCGTTCTGCACGTTGCTAGCGGATTTCTCGAACGGGAACTCAGGCGTGTGCACGCCGACAATGACGAGACCGCGATCCTTGTATTTGGCGTGAAGCGCTGTGACATGCGGCAGCGTGTTGACGCAGTTGATGCAGCCGTAGGTCCAAAAGTCCACCAGCACGACCTTGCCGCGCAGGTCCTTGATATCGAGCGGCGCTGAATTGAACCAGTTGCTGATGCCGGTAAAATTCGGCGCACTGCCTTGTACGGCAGCCATCTGTACCGGTAAGGTTTCGGCGCTAAATCCCGGTGCTGTCGCGCCAAACAGGCATAGCGCGATCAGTGAGGCTGATGTCGCGAGCGAACGTATCGTCATGGCGATCTCCATTGTCTCAGGGTGTCAAAGGCCAATCTGGCCGCTTGGGTAAAATCCTGTCAGCCACGCGACTATCAGCGTGTCGTACTGAAAGTAGGAGGCGATCGCGAAACCGATCACGATGACGCCGAAGGCCTGCTGCAGCCGGGGCGTGATGCGGGCGAGGCTGCGCACGCGCGCCGTGACGGCCTGTCCGCCATAGGCAATGATCAGCATCGGGATGGCTGCACCGATCGCGTACGCAATGAGAAGCATGCTCGCCCAAGCGATATCCTTTGATGTCGCGATGATGGTGAGGATCGAGCCGAGGACCGGGCCGGCACAGGGCGTCCAGACCAGGCCCAGCGTGGTGCCAAGCACGAAGCCACCCAAATTGCTGAGATCCGTGGTGGCGGAATGGCCGGCGAGCCCACCGATCCGGCCCATCAACCATTCGAAGGGCGTCGGGAAGATCATCAGCAGTCCAAAGCCGAGCAGAAGCACTGCGGCAGCGGTCCGCAGGATATTCGGATCGAAGTCGAAGATTTGTGTCAGCCCGCCAAGCAGCAACGCAACGGCCGAGAACGACACCACGAAGCCGAAGGCGATCAGCGCCGGGCGAATCCGGCTGGTCTGACCTACAGACGAGCCGAGCAGGATCGGCAAGACGGGGAGCGTGCAGGGCGTTGCGATCGTTACGATGCCGGCAAGCACAGCGAGCAGAAGATTGAGCATCGGTCTTATCCATCCAGCGTCGGCGATCAGGCCTGTTGGCATGACGCGCGCTAGATGGTCTTCGGCTGATGCTGGGCGGATGTTACGCGGCGGGCGTCACGTGTTCGTGTTCTCGCTTATATGGTCAGATAAAGAACGACCCGGAAGGGGGCATCCCGTCCGGGTCGCTGGAGGTTTACTCGGGGAGGAAACGCGGAACGAATACGGATTACGCTGCGATGCTATCGATGCCGGCGGTCTTCAGAAGATCGGCGAGCTGTTTGCGGGCATAGAACATGCGGGTCTTTACCGTCGAAGCCGGGATGCCGATCATGCTGGCGACCTCTTCAACTGACTTCTCGTGATAATAGACGAGGTTGACGATCTCGCGATGTGCCGGCGACAGCTTGGCGACACAGGCTCGGAGAATGGCGCTGGTGCGGCTGCGATCGAGCGATGCCTCGGGTGTATCGGCCTGGTCGGCGATTTCCATGACATCGTCCTGGTCGATGTCTTCATACTTGCGCTGCCGCAGCGCAGTCAGCGCCTTGAAACGTGCGATCGACAACAACCAGGTGGAGACCTGCGAGCGGCCTTCGAACTGGCTGGCGGTCCGCCACACATCGAGGAATACCTGGCTGACCAGATCTTCCGCCGCTGACGTGTCACGCAGCATGCGGAGAACGAAACGATAGACCCGCACATTGTGCCGGGCATAGAGCGTGTGCATCGCCGAGCGGTCGCCACCAGCGATATTCTCCAGCAGCATCTCGTCCGAGGTGGCGCGGGCTGTAATGATACCCTGCTGACCGGCGGCATTGAGGGCGATGACGTTCTGCATGGCTAACTCCCGTAAGAGACCGCGTGGCGGCTTCGTTGGGAGGATTGTTAAGGAGCCCGGGTTTCAGGGCGTCTGCTTCAAAAGCGGAAAATGGTTTCATGGAACCGGAGAATTGTTTCGTCGCAGGGGGGCGCGACGAAACATTCAGGGGTGAAATGCGTGCAGCTTGAACGGGATAAGTTCTGAAAGGGGCGCTCAGGCCTTCTCGCCAGCCGGGGAGAACAAATAGCCCCCGCCGCGAATTGTACGGATCACGGCGGGCTTTGTCGGATCGGGCTCGATTTTGCGGCGGATTCGCATGATCCGCAGGTCAACCGCCCGGTCGAAAGCCTCGGCGTCGCGGGCGTTGGCCAGTTCGAGCAGCCGTTCGCGCGAGAGCACGCGTTTCGGATTGGCGGCGAATACCTTGAGCAGGCCAAATTCAGAGGCCGTGAGCGGATGTTCGTTGCCTTCGTCATCACGCAGCGCCTGCGCTTCCAGATCGAGCCATTTCGTACCGAAGCGAACGAGATGGTCCTTGTTCTCCTTCGCGGGGGCAACCTCGGCCGCTGCGCTCTTCGCCAATGTGCTCCGCCGCAAAACCGAGCGGATGCGGGCCATCAGTTCGCGCAACTCGCAAGGCTTTGCGACGTAGTCGTCAGCGCCAAGTTCGAGGCCGACGACGCGGTCGATCGGGCTCGCGGTGGCGGTCAGCATGATCACCGGCACATTGATGCGGCTCTTGAGGTCACGGATGATCGAGAGCCCGTCCTCCTCAGGCATGTTGAGGTCGAGCACCACGAGATCCGGCACCTTGGTCTCGATCTCGTTGCGCAGGCTCTTGCCGCCGTCGCACAGGGTCACGGCAAAGCCGTGCATCTTGAGATAGTCGCCGACCATTTCGCGGGCGGGTGCTTCGTCGTCGACGATGACGATATGCGGGCTCTGGCTCATGACAGGCCCTCACTGGTGGCTGGCAGCAGGATGGTAAAGGTCGCGCCCTGGCCGGGGCCGGGGCTATGTGCATTCACCTCGCCGCCATGCATGTCGATGATGCGTTTGACGATGGACAGGCCGAGGCCCGTCGAGCTTTCGCCACCGGTCGGCTTGGCTGACAGCCTCTGGAAGCGGCCAAACAGCCGGTCGAGATCTTCCGGCGACAGGCCGGGACCTTCGTCGCTGATGGTGATCCGCACATAATCGGCGTCGCCGGCAATCAGCAACGCGATCTTGCCGCCGATCGGACTGTATTTGATGGCGTTGCTGACGAGATTATCGATGGCTTCGCGCATCCGGTCGGCGTCGCACATCGTGAGATCGCGGTGATCTGGCGCGGAAACGGAGAGGTCCTGCTGCTTGTTCACCGCAGACGGCCGGTTCGCTTCCGCGACGTCCCGGATCAGCGTCGCCAGATCGACCGGCTCACGGCGGATGGTGATATCGAAGGCGTCCGCCATGGCGTCGGAGATCAGGTGATCGACCATCGAGGTCAGTCGCTTGGTGGCGTCACGAATGTGATCGACCTGCGCGGAAACGTTCTCCTTCGGTGATCCCGCCGATATCAATTCGGTCAGCATCTCGGTACGGCCGAGGATCACGCCGAGTGGATTCTTCAGGTCATGGGCGACAGTGCCCAGAATCTCGTTCTTGAAGCCGTTGGCGCGCTGCAGCCGCAGCCACTGTGCGGAAAGTCTGCGATTGGCCTGCATCAGCGCGCGGGTGCGCTGCGCCACGCGGTCTTCCAACTGCGTATTGGCCTCATGCAGTTGCTGGTACAGGATCACGTTGTCGAAGGCGATCGACAGCCGGCTACCGAAGATCTCCACCAGCGAGCGATCGGTCTCCGATAGCTGTCGCTCCGCCTGCAGCAGCACGACAACCTCGCGGCCACTCCCGGTGCGGATGTAGAGCGCCGTCCGATGGTCGGCGAAATCATGCTTGCGGCGCTTGAAGGCTTCTTCAACCATCTGGCGCAGGTCCGGATCAAGCGAATGCGTGGTGGCGGTGCCCATGAAGCGGCTGTAGCAGCCTGATCCCGCGAGGACGGCATAGTCGTCGCCGACAATGCCGCCGTCTCGCAGCACCAGAATGCCCGCGCAATCGACATTCAGCAGCGAGGCGATCTGCGTCAAAACGCCCTCGGCAAGCCGCTGCATCGATTTGAAATCGTAGAGCGTCGAGGCCGCATCGATGATGATTTCGAGGCCGCGCCGTGTCTGCACCATGCGCTCAAGCTGCTGGTAGCTGCGCAGCGCCGCTGTCAGCGAGGTGAACAGCTTGTCGGCGGTCAGTTCCGTCTTCGCCTTGTAGTCGTTGATGTCGTAGTCGACGATGACGCGGCGCTCCGGCGCCTGGCCGGGCTGGCCGGTGCGCAGGATGATACGAACGGTTTCGTTGTGCAGTTCATTGCGGATGAACTCGACCAGTTCGAGGCCGGCCGCGTCGGTCTCCATGATGACGTCGAGCAGTACGGCTGCGATATCCGGATGCGCGCGCATCAGGGCCTGGCCTTCCGCGGCAGAATAGGCCGACAGGATTTCCAGGGACTGGCCGTTCAGCGTGTAATCGCTCAAGGCAAAACGCGTGCCCTCATGCACGGCCTGGTCATCGTCGATGACCGCGATCTTCCATTTTCGGTTATTGGATTCTTCCGGGACATCACCGGAGTCTTCAATCAGGTAGAGGACATCGTCCTGGTCGGCCATTGCGTCGTCCCGTCAAATGATCCGGCGGCGCCAGTGGCGGCCCGCGGCATGATAATGCGAAATGTCGTGCCTTGTCCCGATCTTGACTCCAGCATCATCCGGCCACCCAGCTGTTGGGTCACCAGATTATAGACGATATGGAGGCCAAGGCCGGTGCCGCCCTCGTTGCGGCGCGTGGTGAAAAACGGATCGAACGCCTGTCGCTGGACGTCCGGGCTCATGCCGGCGCCATTGTCGGAAAAGCTGATCTCGATATCGTCGGTGCCGCGTGGCTTCGCCGTGATGGAAATGGCGCCGGGTTTGCCGTCTGGGAATGCGTGATTGGCCGCATTCAGGAACAGGTTGGTCAGGATCTGGCCGTAGGAACCGGGATAGCCGTCGATCATAAGCCCGTCCGGTACATCCACCGTCAGCGTGATCGGAGCCTTCTTCAGGACGGGGCGTAGGCTGGCGATGATCTGATCGGTGGCCTCGGAGAGGCTGAATTGCCGTCGCTCGGCATGGGAACGATCGACGGCGACCTGCTTGAAGGATTGAATGAGTTCGCCGGCGCGATGCAGGTTGGCGACCAGTTGCTGCGCCGCATCGCGTGACGTTTTGACGAATTCCTCGAGCTGCGAGCGTCGCAGCGGGGCATTGGAGCGCAGTTCGGCTTCGAATATCTCCGAGCGCCGCGCAAAGCTCGATGCCACGGTCAGGCTGATGCCGATCGGATTGTTGACCTCATGGGCGACCCCCGCGACCAGACCACCGAGGGCGGCCAACCGTTCGGCGTCGATCAAATTCTGCTGTGCGGCATTCAGTTCAAGCAGGGCGCTCTCGGCCTTCTCCTTCGATGCGCGCAGCTCGTTCTCGGCTTCGCGCTTGGCGACGGCGTTCTCGCGGAACACTTCGACGGCGCGGGCCATGGCGCCGACTTCGTCCTTGGCGGCTGTCCCTTGCACCTTGCGATCATAGTCGCCCGAGGTGATCGCGCGCATCGAGGCCATGATCTGCTGCAGCGGCAGGCGGATGCTCAGCGCGATGATGATGCCAGCCGTAATGATCAGCCCGAGAAAGGCCGCGGCGATGACCATCACGTTACGCGAGATCGCCGTCAGCGTACGGTCGAAGGTGGCCTGCGCAGACTGTTCGCGCTGCCGCATCTTGACGGACAGGCCGTCGATCGCCGCGATAGTATCGGCCTGGCTGGCGTCGATCGAATTGCGCAGCAGGTCCGTGCGGCCGGAGAGCTGCTCGGATAGTTTCGCGAGTCCCTGACGCAATGCAACTGCGCGACCCTTGAGCCGCTGCAATGCAATACGCTGCAGGTCGTTGTCGGCGAGATCGGTCATGACCGGAATGGTGCGCTCGATCGTCTCGGTGTTGCGCCGCGCCTCCTCGGCCGAGGCCGAGGCCAGCGACAGATAATAGGCGTTGGCGGCCACCAGCATTGCCGTAAATGCCTCACGCGACTTGCCGAGTGCGGGCCAGATCAACGCGTCGCGCTGGCCGGTGGCGCCTTCGATGATCGAATACAGGCCCGCCATGTCCTTGGCAGGCCCGAGCACCTGGTCCTCATAGGTCTTGGTGATGGTGGTCTGCAGCGTCCGTAACTCGCCGAAGCCGCTGAGGAAGCGCTCGGTGACACGCTCGAGCTCGGCAACGGAGCCGGACAACATCGGATCGGTCGAGGCGCGGGTGTTCAATGTGCCGAGTACAGCCTCGCGCAGTAGCAAGATCTCAGCGAACAGTTCGGGGCTGGGCTGATTGATATAGCGATGGATCAGATTCTGCAGCCGGCCGGTTTCGCTTTCGAGCAAGGCGAGCACCTGATCGGATTGTCGAACCTGGCGCACGTCGTCCCAAGCGGAGGACAGCACCCGCGAGCCGCTCCAGATCAACCCGGCCAGGACGAGGACGACCGCCGAATTCAGCGCCGCGATCGACAGGATGCGCCAGCGGATCGGAATCGCACGGACAGCCGCAACGATGCCGGTCCGGCCTCGCGCCGCCAGTTCATCCTGTCCGTCAGAAACTCCGTTGTGCGGGCTCGTCACCACAGGTGTGTCATTTCGCCTTGCGAAAGGTTCAATCGGTGAGACAGCCGTGCGTCACAACCCGGCAACTCGATTTTTATAGTCTGAAAGAGTTTCGTTGAGGTTGCGAGACAGTTCAATGTAGCAAATAGAGGTGTAGCTGGCTATTGGTCTGCAACAGCTGGTTGAATTGTGGCCGGTCCGATTGAACCGACCTTCGCGCAGACGCAACAGAGTGCTGTGGCAAACAGCGTCCGGTGCACGCCGCTGCGCGGGGCTATTTCAATCAAAACGATAGTGGAATCATTATTTTATTGGGTGGAGCGTTGTGCCTCCCAATAAGATTGATCGCACGGCAGGCGGGCAGCTGGCGGCATTGTAAGGGCAGGATGAGATGAAGTTGAAGGCGGCGCTCGGATATCTCGCGCTTGTGGTGACGGTCAGCCAGATGGCGACGCCCGCCCGCGCGACCGACATCCAGTGGTGGCACGCGATGTCCGGAGAGCTCGGCCGGCACGTCGAAAAGCTGGCCGCGGACTTCAACGCCACGCAGACAGGTTACCGCATCGTTCCTGTCTACAAGGGCAACTATACCGAGACCGTCACCGCGGCGATCTTTGCCTTCCGGTCGCGCAGCCAGCCGGCCATCGTCCAGGTCAATGAAATTGCGACGGCCACCATGATGGCAGCGAAAGGTGCGACCTATCCCGTTTATGAGCTGATGCGCGATCAGGCGGAGGCGTTCAATCCGTCGGCCTATCTGCCAGCCATTACGGGTTACTACACCGACATGGCCGGCAACATGCTGTCCTTCCCGTTCAATGCGTCGACGCCGATTCTTTACTACAACAAGGATCTGTTCCGGGCCGCCGGGCTCAATCCGGACGAGCCGCCGCGGACCTGGCCCGAACTCGGCGCCGCTGCCAAGCGATTGCGGACGGCAGGCGCAGTTTGCGGTTTCACGACCGCGTGGCCGTCATGGATCAATGTCGAGAATTTTTCGGCATTCCACAACATTCCGGTGGCCACCAAATCCAACGGCCTTGGTGGATTGGACGCGGTGCTCACCTTCAACAATCCGCTGATGGTGCGACATATTACGCAACTCGCCGAATGGCAGAAGACCAAGGTTTTTGACTACAGCGGCCGCGCGACAGCGGCTGAGCCACGCTTTCAGAAGAGCGAATGCGGGATTTTCCTGGGCTCGTCGGGGACCCGCGCCGACATTCTCGCCAATGCGAAATTCGAGGTCGGCTACGGCATGATGCCGTATTGGCCGGACGTCACGGCAGCGCCGCAGAATTCGATCATCGGCGGTGCCACGCTCTGGGTGCTGCGCGATCGTCCGCGCGAAGAATACAAGGGCGTCGCGAAGTTCTTCGCGTTTCTCTCGCAGCCCGAGGTGCAGGCGGCCTGGCATCAGAAAACGGGCTATCTGCCGATCACGCGCGCGGCCTATGAACTCACGCGCCAGCAGGGCTTTTACGACCGCAACCCCGGTACGGTGAAATCCATCGAGCAGATTACGCTCAAAGCGCCGACGGAAAATTCGAAGGGATTGCGCCTCGGCTCGTTCACGCTGATCCGTGACGCCATCGAGGATGAGTTGGAACAGGCCTTCAGCGGCAAGAAGCCAGCGCAGGAGGCCCTCGACGCTGCAGCAGAGCGTGGCAACAAATTGCTGCGCCAGTTCGAGCGCGCCAATCCCGTGCAGTGATATCAGTCGGGTAGCGGCGCATCATGATCTTCGTTAGTCGTTAACGAAGATCATACCTCAAGGGAACATTGAACGCCTCCGTGGCGCCGGTCTTCTCGGGCGGAAATGCCGGGAATGGCTGTGCGCGACGAACCATGGCGAGCGTTTCGGCATCGAGCGCTTGATTTCCTGAGGATCCCAGCAGGCGAGAAGACAGCACGCGACCGCCGCGATCGAGTGTAAAGGCGATCCTGACGACTGCCGTGCCTGACTGACCGGTGCGGGCACTCTCGGGAAATTGCTTGAAGCGTTGCAAGTGTGATTGAACGAGCTGATTGTAAGACGCAGACGCTGCCCTGGAGGCACCGGCCGTTGCAGCCGATGCTGCCGGCGCAATGCGTTCCGCGCGCGGTGCTGCGGTGGTCTGCGGCGCTGCCGGCGTATCGTTGGGCTTCTTCTTGACCTCGACGCGGATCGGCTTCGGTTTGGGCTTTTCCGGCACCGGCTTTGGCGGATCGGGAATGATCTTGGCGGGCTCGGGCGGGGGAGGCGTCGGCTCGGTTTTCTGCTCGGGCGGCGCTTCGACGACCGGCTTCTCCATCAGCGGCGTCGGCGGGATCTGTTCTTCCACCTGCTTCTGCTGAACCGGTTCGGGCGGCGGCTCGGACGGTGCGTCCGACTGCTGCATCTCGGGACCGGGCGCGATATCCAGCGGCTGCGTTTCAGGTGCAGCGGTGGCGGGCGCCATGTCGATCATGATGGCGGGCATCGTAACGCCCGGAGGACTTGGTTGATGGTACCACCAGATGCCTGCGGCGATCAGGCCGGCATGGATCGCGACGATCGCTATCGCCGACCCGGTCCAGCGAAGACCGACGCTGTCGGTCGGCGCATGTAGCGCAAAGACGTTCATGGCGTGGAGGTTCGTCCGTCGAGGCCGACCAGTGCGATCTTGAGATAGCCTGCGTTGCGCAGCAGGTTCATCACTTCCATCAGATCGCCATAGCTCACGACCTTGTCCGCGCGCAGGAAGATGCGCTCGTCCTTGTTGTTCTTGGTCGCAGCATCCAGCGTGCCGCTCAGCGTATCGCGCGGGACGATGTCTTCGCCGACGGCGATCGTCAGGTCAGGCTTGACGGTGACGAAGACCGGCTTGTCGGGGCGCGGCTGCGGTTCTACGGCGCTTGCAGGTAAATCGACGCCGAGGTCGACCGTCGCCAGCGGTGCTGCCACCATGAAGATGATCAGCAAAACCAGCATCACGTCGATGAAAGGCGTCACATTGATTTCGTGATTGACCTCGAGGTCATCACCGCCGCTTGAGCGTCCACCAAGTCTCGTAGCCATGATCTATTCCGCCGCGCGCGAGATCGGCATGCCGCGACGGCCATGATCGCGGCTGATCAGCAGCATGACTTGCGCCGAGGCGTCGCCGAGTAGTGCACGATAGGTCGTGATGTTGCGAACGAGCTGGTTGTAGATCACCACGGCCGGAATGGCTGCGACGAGACCAAGTGCTGTCGCGAGCAACGCTTCGGCGATGCCGGGCGCGACGACCGCAAGGTTGGTGGTCTTGGTTTCCGAAATGCCGATGAAGGCGTTCATGATGCCCCAGACGGTTCCGAACAGGCCGACGAAGGGCGCAGTCGCACCGATCGTCGCGACGACGCCGATGCCGCGGGAAATCCGGCGCGACATTGCCTGTTCGACGCGCTCAAGACGCAGTGCGATGCGCTCCTTGAAGCCGTCATCGAACAGTCCATGGGAGAGGGCAGTCTCGCGCACTGCCGAATGAATGAGCTGGGCCACGGGATCGCGGGCATCAGCGCTGTCGCGCTCGACCTGGGACAGCGTCGTGTCGCTTTCCAGTATGTCGAGTCGCCGCTTGGCGGACCGCGTTTCGCGACCGAGTTCGATAGTCTTTGCGAGCCAGACCGTCCAGGTCACCAGCGAGGCGATGGCAAGACCGATCATGACAGCCTTCACCACGATGTCGGCATTCATGAACATGCCCCATGGGGACAGATTATGTGGCAGCAAATTGTGTGGCAGCAAGGCTTCCGCGGTTGCAGCCATGGCAGCATGGGGAACCACGACAGTGCCGGAAACCGCGACGAAAACAGCAGTGAGGGGGGATCGGTGCGTTGTCATAGAGGCTGCATTCCGTCGGTGGAAGTTTGCATTGTGGGGTGCTGACCCAGAATAGCTTCGCATGTGAACGATGTCGCCCTCCGGGGGGCGAGTTGAGGCCTAAACTGGAGCGATTCCAAGGTCATTGGGCTCAAAATCTCATACTCGTGAAGAGCCGCACGCCGCGTCCGGGCTGCAGCACCTCCGCCTTCTTGAAGGAGATGTGGTTGCGGACCTGTTCGTCGAGCAGATTGACTCCGGTGACGCCGAAGGTGATGTCGCGCAGGCCGCCATCCACTTTCGCGAATGTGTGGGTGTAGCTCACCTCGGCCTTCAGCAGATTGTGGCCGGCAGTCGACGTTTCATTGAGCGCAATATCGTTCTGCGTGAATGCATGGAGCACGCCCAGGCGCGCATACCATTCGGCGCTGCGCCACCAGACGCCGCCGCCCACGCGCATCGGTGCGATGCGCGGAACATTGCTGCCGTCGGCAAAGGTCGCGCGGACCACGTCGAACTGGGTGTCGATGCCGAGCATGCCGTCGCTGAGCGGCGTCACATCAAGTTGCGCCATCAGCTCGGCGCCGCGGAAATTGGCATCCCGCTGGCCATAAGCGACCTGCAGAAGCGGACCTGTCGCGCCGCAGCTTGCGAACGTGTCGGTGCAGAAATTGCCGGTTACCTGTTTGAAAATGAAATCGAGATAGCGCGTGTAGTAGAGGCTCGCCTCGAAACGTAGCTGACCGCTGCTGCGCTTGAGGCCAACTTCAACCGACTCTGCGGTTTCGATTTTCAGATCCGGATTGCCGATGACGAAGGTGCCGGATGCGCCATCGGAGCCGCGCGAATAAAGCTCGGGCGCGGCCGGTGCGCGCTGCGCACGCTGTACGCTCAGATTGGCGACCATATCCCAAGGCAGTGATTTCAGCAGTCCGAAGCTGAAGCTCTTCGGTGTGAAATCGCGTGTCGCTGCGGTCTCGGAGAATGTGTCGGGCGGCGGCAGGAAATTGCTGGGGAAGATCGGCGCCATGCCGGATACTGACAGGCTTTCGATACGGCCGGCCGCCTGGAATTTGAGGGTGTCCGAGAGCTGCAATTGCTCGAACACGAAGCCTGCGACCGTGTCCGTATTGGTCGGTGCGAGCAACCCGCCGAGCAGGCCCGCGGTGCCGAGCTTGCGGTTGCTGGCCTGCACGCCCCAGCTTCCGGTTAATGCGCCGAGCGGTGTTGCGACCGCGGCGTGGTCCAGTTCGAAGCGGCCTTCGATTTCCTTGTTGGTAATGGTGTTCTGCAGGCCATCGACGCCATTGCTGCCGATGCCGAGCTCGCCATGCTTGTAGTCGCTGACGCCGAACGTATAGCGGATCGCGGCGATGCCTTCGGTGGGCGCACGCCATTCGCCCCTGCTGGTGACTTTGGTCTGTTCGAGATCGATGCGAGTCCGGGACGCGGATTCGGCGATGCCGGGGATATGATACAGGCTGGTGATGTGCTGGATCGCGGTGCCGATATAGCCGCCATCGAAGATGTACGAACCGCCGACCGATTGGCCTTCCGAGCGCAGTCTCGTATTGGCCTGGACGCCGCCGCCGGGAATTCTGTAATCGCCGGCGCTGCGGCCGAAGGCGTCGACGTGAATGGCGACATTGTTGCCCGACGCATCGATGCTGGCCGCGCCGTCGATGCTGCTATCCACCGAGGAGCCGCCGCCCTTGATGCGCGCGCTGAAATTGTCCGGCACGAGATTTTCCGGAATGCGGTTGTTGCTGGCATTGACGACGCCGCCGATGGCCTGATTGCCGTAGCGCAGCGTCGCCGGGCCGCGGATCACCTCGATCTTGTCGGCGGATAGCGGATCGACCGGGACCTGATGGTCCTGGCTGAAATCCGACGCGTCCTGGCTGCCGATGCCGTTCTCCTGAATGCGAACACGATAGTCATCGAGGCCGCGGATATTCGGCCTGCTCGCGCCCGGCGCAAAGGTCGATGCGGCAACGCCCGGCTGGGTGGCCAGTAAGTCGGCAATGGAGGCCGAGGTGGTGCGCTGCAGGGCCTCACCGGTGAGCAGGGTGGTGGACTGGAAGGCGTCAGCTTCCTTCTGCCGCTCCGCACTGACCACGATTTCCGACAGCGTTTGCCCCTCCTGGGCCTTTGCCTCTCCAATCCAGATTGATGAGAGGCACGCCGCCCCCGTGATAGACGCCCACAACCTCAAACTCACGCCATTCCCCAAGGTTACTGATCTGATGCGAATGCTAATGCGAACTATTCGCAATAAGGAGGCGTGAGCCGTTTATGTCAAGCTGGAATCGGCGCGTAATGACCGGGCAAGCACGCGCGGTAGTCTAAATTTTATGCATATCAATATCTTTGTATGCAATGAGGCTGAGTCTCTGGCAAAGCCGACCGTCCGACGCGTTACAAAAATGCGAGATTTATCAGATGCTTATGTGCTAATTAGGTGTACGTTAAGCTCTGGCACGAAGTTTGCGATGTCTGTTCCCAAGCCGATCCACTCGCGCCCTTGGGGAGAGCCAGAATGAAGCGTCGTGATTTTCTGAAAACCGCCACAGGCGCCGCCGCCGGCGCGATGGTCTCCGGTCCGGCGATCTTTTCGTCCGCCAAGGCGGATGCCCGATCCGAAACCCTGCTGATCGTCTCCGAAAGCGGCCCCAACAACCTCGACATCCATGGCGTGGGCACCAATGTGCCCGGCTATGAAGTGTCCTGGAATTGCTACGACCGTTTGATCGGTCATGAGATGAAGGCGGGCCCCGGCGGTGTGCCTTATTACGACCGCGACAAGTTCAAGCCCGAACTCGCCGAGGACATGACCATCTCGGACATGTCGGCGACCTTCAAGCTGCGCAAGAACGCGAAATTTCACGACGGCACGCCGGTGACGGCGAAGGACGTGAAATGGTCGCTGGATCGTTCGGTGAGCGTCGGCGGTTTTCCGACCTTCCAGATGAGCGCCGGCTCGCTGAAAAAGCCCGAGCAGTTCGTGATCGTCGACGATCACACCGTGCGGGTCGATTTCGCCACCAAGGATCGCCTGACGATTCCGGATCTCGCTGTCATCGTGCCCTGCGTGATCAATTCCGAGCTGGTGAAGAAGAACGCCACCGAGAAGGATCCGTGGGGTCTCGAATATACCAAGATGCAGACCGCCGGTGGCGGCGCCTACAAGGTGACGAAGTGGACCGCCGGCACCGAAGTCATCCTCGAGCGCAATGACGACTGGGTCTCCGGTCCGATGCCGAAGATCAAGCGCGTGATCTGGCGCATGGTGCCACAGGCCGGTAACCGTCGCGCGCTGCTCGAGCGCGGCGACGCCGACATGTCCTATGAATTGCCCTACAAGGACTTCCAGGAGATCAAGGCCAACGGCAAGATGAATGTCGTGTCGCTGCCGTTCTCCAACGGCATCCAGTATATCGGCATGAACGTCACCAAGCCGCCTTTCGACAATCCGAAGGTGCGTCAGGCCGTGGCCTATGCGCTGCCCTATCAGAAGATCGTCGATGCCGTGTTGTTTGGCCTCGCCAATCCGATGTTCGGCGCGTCGGCCGACAAGCCGACCGAAGTCGCCTGGCCGCAGCCGACCAAATACAACACCGACATGGCGAAGGCGAAGGCGCTGCTGGCCGAGGCCGGCTATCCCAACGGCTTCGAGACCACGATCTCATTCGATCTCGGCTTTGCCGTTGTCAACGAGCCGCTATGTGTGTTGGTGCAGGAAAGCCTCGGCCAGATCGGTATCAAGACGACCATCAACAAGATCCCCGGCGCCAACTGGCGCACCGAGCTGAACAAGAAGGAGATGCCGTTCTACACCAACGTGTTCTCCGGCTGGCTCGATTACCCCGAATACTTCTTCTACTGGTGCTATCACGGCGACAATTCGGTGTTCAACACCATGAGCTACAAGTCGCCGGAGATGGACAAGCTCATCAATGGCGCGCGTGTCGCGGCAGCGTCGGGCGATAAGGCGGCCTATGACAAGGACGTGAAGGGCTTCGTCGACCTTGCGTTCACCGATGTGCCGCGCATCCCGCTGTATCAGCCCTATGTCAACGTGGCGATGCAGAAGAACATCTCTGGCTACCAGTACTGGTTCCACCGCCGGCTCGACTACCGCGCGCTCGTGAAGGCGTGATGTGAGGGTTGCGCCGTCACGCTGGCGGCGCGGCCTTGTTCTTGCATTGATTTTCATGGTTACGGGTCCCCGCTTTCACCGGGGAGATATGTAGAGCGGGGGCGCAATCCATGCTGGGCCTGATCGGCAAACGACTGATGTTCGCGATCCCGAGTTTGATCGGGGTCGTGATCGTGACGTTCCTGCTGACGCGGGCGCTGCCCGGCGATCCCGCGGCCTATTTCGCGGGACCGTCGGCGGACAAGCAGGCGATCGAGGAGATCCGCAAGAAGCTCGGCCTCGACAAGCCGCTGATCGAGCAGTTCTTCCGCTATACGGCGGATCTGGCCAAAGGCGATTTCGGCAACTCGCTGACCACCGGCCAGCCGGTGGCGACCGAAATTCGTAATCGCCTGCCGGCCTCGGCGGAGCTGACGCTGCTCGGTCTCATGGTCTCGGTCATGATCGCTATTCCGCTTGGCATTCTTGCTGCCACCCGGCCGGGCTCGTGGATTGATCATCTTTGCCGGGTGACGACGACAGCCGGTGTATCACTGCCGGTGTTCTTCACCGGACTGGTGTTGGTCTATGTTTTCTATTTCAGGCTCGGCTGGTCGCCGGCGCCGCTTGGCCGGCTCGACGTGTTCGCATCGACCCCTCCCAATGTGACCGGCTTCTATCTGATCGACAGTCTCATTGCCCGAGATTGGGAAGCTTTCAGGTCCGCCTTCAACCAGTTGATTCTGCCGACGGCGACGCTGGCGATCTTCTCGCTGGCACCGATCGCCCGCATGACCCGCGCGTCGATGCTGGCGATCCTGTCATCGGACTTCGTGCGCACGGCGCGGGCAAGCGGCCTGTCGCCGCGCGCGGTGATCGTCACCTACGCTTTCCGCAATGCCATGCTGCCGGTCATCACCACGCTGTCGATGACGTTTTCGTTTCTTCTCGGCGCCAATGTGCTGGTCGAGAAGGTGTTCGCCTGGCCGGGCATCGGCTCCTATGCCGTCGAAGCACTGATCTCGTCGGATTTCGCACCGGTGCAGGGCTTCGTTCTGACGATGGCCGTCATGTACGTCCTGATCAATCTGATCATCGACATTCTCTACGGCGTAATAGATCCACGCGTGCGGCTGGAAGGGTGAGGTGTAAACCATGAACGCTGTCACGCCTGTCGATACCGAAGCCGTTCCCGCGCCGCAGCCTGCGCTCGCAAAACGCACCTCCGGCTTTGCCGCGACGCTGCAGCACACGCGCTACATTCTCGGCGAGAATCGCGTTACGGCGTTTGCATTCGGCCTGCTGGTGCTGATCGTGTTCGCAGCGCTGTTCGGCCCCTACATCGTGCCCTACGATCCGCTCGCCAGTGATACGGCGCAGGCGCTGAAGGCGCCGTCTGCGGCGCACTGGTTCGGCACCGATCAGCTCGGCCGCGATATTTTCAGCCGCGTCATCGTGGCGACACGGCTCGATTTCTTCATCGCCATCGCATCGGTCATCCTGGTGTTCGCCATGGGAGGCCTTGCCGGTATCGCGTCGGGTTATTTCGGCGGCTGGACCGATCGCATCGTCGGCCGCATCGCCGATACGATCATGGCGTTCCCACTGTTCGTACTGGCCATGGGTATCGTCGCGGCGCTGGGCAACACCGTGCAAAACATCATCATTGCGACGGCGATTGTGAATTTCCCGCTCTATGCGCGTGTTGCGCGCGCCGAAGCCAATGTCCGCCGCGAGGCCGGCTTCGTGCAGGCGGCCCGGCTGTCGGGCAATAGCGAGATGCGCATCCTACTGGTGCATATCCTGCCCAACATCATGCCGATCATGATCGTGCAGATGTCTCTCACCATGGGCTACGCGATCCTCAATGCCGCGGGCCTCTCCTTCATCGGTCTCGGTGTCCGTCCGCCAACCGCGGAATGGGGCATCATGGTCGCCGAAGGCGCGTCATTCATGGTCTCCGGCGAATGGTGGATCGCATTGTTTCCGGGTCTGGCTCTAATGATCGCGGTGTTCTGCTTCAATCTGCTCGGCGATGGTCTGCGCGATATCGTCGATCCGCAGCGACGGACGTGAGGGCCCGGACATGACCGCTCAACCGCTTCTCGACGTCAGCGATCTCACCGTCGAATTCGCCACACGGCGTGGCATCGTCAAGGCCGTACAACACGTGAATATCTCTGTCGCCAAGGGCGAGACGCTGGGCATCGTCGGCGAGTCCGGCTCGGGCAAATCCGTGACGTCCTATGCGGTGATGCGTATTCTCGACCGCGCCGGCAAGATCGCCGAAGGTTCGGTGATGTTCTCCGGCGTCGATGTGAAGGCAGCGACCGAGAACCAGATGCGCGACCTGCGCGGCCGCGAAATCTCGATGATCTTCCAGAATCCACGGGCGGCGCTGAATCCGATCCGCAAGGTCGGCGACCAGATCGAGGACGTCTTGCGTCAGCATGCGCAGGCCGGCAGCGCGGACCGTGCCGAGAAGGCCATCGAGGCGCTCGAGCAGGTCAAGATCGCGCGGCCGCGCGAGCGCTATCACGCCTATCCGTTCGAACTCTCCGGCGGCATGTGCCAGCGCGTGGTCATCGCGCTGGCGCTTGCCTGCAATCCGCAGCTCCTGATTGCCGACGAGCCGACCACCGGCCTCGATGTCACGACGCAGAAGGCCGTGATGGATCTGGTCGTCGAGCTAACCAAGAGTCGCGGCATGTCCACGATTCTGATCACCCATGATCTCGGCTTGGCCGCCGCCTATTGCGACCGTGTCGTGGTGATGGAAAAGGGCAGGGTGGTCGAGACGGCGCTGTCGGCGGATATCTTCGCCAATCCGCAACACGCCTATACCAAGAAACTGATGCAGGCGACGCCGCGGCTGGGGGTCTCGCTGCGCGATCTCCTGCCCGCCGAAGAGCGCGCGGCGATGCCGGTGCAGCCGACGATTGCAGACAGCGCCAGTGCCGACACCGCCGCAAAGCCGCTGCTGGTGGTCGAAAATCTGGTCAAGGAATACGCTCGCCAGGGGGCGACGGCCTCTCTGGCAAAACTGTTCTCGCGCAAGCCGCCGACCGAGCCGGACAAGTTTCGTGCCGTCGATGGCATCAGCTTCACGGTCGGCCATGGCGAGAGCGTCGGCCTGGTCGGCGAATCCGGCTGCGGCAAGTCCACGACGTCGATGATGGTGATGCGGCTGATAGACAAGACCTCAGGGCGCATCGCCTTCGATGGCGACGAGATCGGCGAGATGGCGCCGAATTCCTTTGCGCGGTTGCCGCTGCGCAAGAGCATCCAGATGGTGTTTCAGGATCCGACCGACAGTCTCAACCCGCGCTTCACGGCGGCGCGCGCCATCGCCGACCCGATCATGCAGCTTGGCGACATCAAGGGCGGCGATGCGTTGCGTGCAAAATGCGAGGATCTCGCGCGACAGGTGGGGCTGCCGCTCGAGTTGCTCGATCGCTTTCCGCACCAAATGTCCGGTGGCCAGAAGGCTCGTGTCGGCATTGCCCGCGCCATCGCGCTGCAGCCGAAGCTGATCATCCTGGACGAGCCGACCGCTGCGCTCGATGTGTCAGTGCAGGCAGTGGTGCTGAACCTGTTGCAGGACCTGAAGCAGTCGATGGGGATGAGCTATTTGTTCGTATCGCACGATTTGAATGTGGTGCGCTTGTTGTGCGATCGTGTCATCGTGATGCGCACGGGGCGGATCGTCGAGCAGGGCCTGACCGAGGCTGTGCTGGATGCACCGCAGGATAACTACACGAAGGAACTGCTGTCGGCGATCCCGCATCCGCCGTTGCCGGTTCATTGAGACAGATCAAGAGAGGGACCGTGGCCGAACCGCTTGATGACTATATCGACGCCGTCGCCGGGGCGTTGGGACTGCCGATCGAAGACGCGTGGAAGCCGTCCGTCCGTGCCAATCTCGCGGTGACGCTGAAAATGGCAAAAATGGTCGACGAATTTCCGCTGCCAGATGAAACCGAGCCGGCGAGCATCTATGCAGCTTGATCCTGTCGTCACGCCCCATATTTTTCAACCCAATGGCGCTTGGCGCCCGGCGTCGGAGATCGCACAGGCGGTCGCCGCGAAGAAAATCTCTGCCCTTGCCGTCACCGAAGCGGCGCTGGCGCGGATCGCCGAGCACGATCCCGTCCTCAACGCGTTCACCGACGTCACCGCCGATCGCGCGCGCGCCACGGCGAAAGCGCTGGATGCCGCAATTGCTTCCGGCCAAAGTGTCGGGCCACTTGCCGGCGTGCCGTTCGCTGTGAAGAACCTGTTCGATGTCACGGGTCTGCCAACCCGCGCCGGTTCCAGGATCAATCGTGATCGCCCGGCCTCGACGCGTGATGCGACGCTGGTCGAGCGCATGGAAGCTGCCGGCGCCATATTGGTCGGCGCGCTCAACATGGGCGAATACGCCTATGACTTCACCGGTGAGAATTTTCACGATGGTCCGTCGCGAAATCCGCATGACGTGACCCGGATGACCGGCGGCTCATCGGGCGGTTCCGGCGGCGCCGTCGGCGGCAGTCTCGTGCCGCTTGCGCTGGGCTCGGACACCAACGGTTCGATCCGCGTGCCGTCGTCGTTTTGCGGCATCTTCGGCCTGAAGCCGACTTATGGCCGGCTGTCGCGCGCGCGCTCGTTTCCGTTTGTCGCGAGCTTCGATCACCTTGGCCCGTTCGCACGATCGGTCGAGGACCTCGCGCTGTCCTACGACGCCATGCAGGGACCCGATGCCGAGGATGCCGCGTGTTCAACCCGCGCCATCGAGCCGGTGACGGCGCTGCTCGGACAGGATATCGGCTCTCTCCGCATCGCTGCGGCTGGCGGATACTTCCGCAAGAACCTGTTTCCGGAGGCACAGGAGGCGGTCGCGCGTGTCACGAAGGCGCTCGGCGTCACACGCGATTTCGAGCTGCCCGAGGTCGCCCGTGCGCGCTCCGCCGCCTATGTCATCTCGACCGTCGAAGGCGCCTCGTTGCATCTGGATCGCTTGCGCACGCGTCCCAATGATTTCGATCCCGCGGTGCGCGACCGCTTGCTGGCGGGCGCGATGGTGCCGGCGCCGCTGGTCGATCGTGCGCAGAAATTCCGCCGCTGGTACCGCGCGAAGGTGCTCGAACTGTTCAAGGAAGTCGATGTGATCATCGCACCGGCGACGCCTTGTATCGCGCCCAAGCTGGGGCAGGCGACTTTCGTGCTTGATGGTGTCGAATTGCCGGTGCGCGCCAATATCGGCATCCACACCCAGCCGATTTCCTTCATCGGTCTGCCCGTGGTCGCTGTCCCGGTGCCGCTCGATCCGATGCCGATCGGTGTGCAGATCATTGCGGCGCCGTGGCGGGAAGACATCGCGCTGCGTGTCGCTTATGCATTGGAGCGGGCCGGCGTCGTCGCCGCTCCATCAGCAAAAGGGTTCTGACATGGACATTGATCTGCCGGACGTCATCGCCGAAGTGGGTGCCGCTTTAGCACGCTATGAGAAGGCGCTGACGACCAACGACACTGCGGTACTCGGCGAGTTGTTTCGCAACGATCCGCGGACGCTCCGTTACGGCATGGGCGAAAACCTCTACGGCTATGACGAGATCCAGGCCTTTCGCGGTGCACGCTCGCCGGTCGGTCTCATGCGCCGCACCGCACGCACGGTGATTTCATCCTATGGCCGCGACACTGCGGTCGCCTCGACGCTATTTTATCGCGACACGGCTCCGGGTAAGGTCGGTCGACAGATGCAGACGTGGATCCGCTTTCCGGAAGGCTGGCGAATCGTGGCGGCGTCTGTCAGCCTGATCGACGAACCGCAGGGCGCCAAGGGATGAGTTTCGACGACATGCTGATCCAGCCGGGGAAGCCGCGCCGCAAGGCAGGCATCGCCGGGCCGGTCAGCCGGGTTGACCGTGCCGGGACTATCACCGGCAAAATGACGCGCGCCGAAGAACTCCGCCTGCAACTGGCCGACGAGATAGTACGCGGCGTACTGGCGCCGGGCACGCCGCTCGACGAAACCGACCTGGCACAACGTTTCAATGTTTCGCGGACGCCAGTACGCGAAGCGCTGCGTCAACTCACCGCGAGCGGCCTCGTCGAATCGCGCGCGCATCGCGGCGCGGTCGTGGCGCAGCCATCGATCGATCGTCTCACGGGGATGTTCGAGGCGATGGCGGAGCTCGAAGCGCTCTGTGCAAGCCTCGCGGCCGAACGAATGCCGGCCGTGCAGCGTCACGGGTTGGAGGCCATTCACGAAGAGCTGCGGGTGTTGAGCTATGACGGCAATCCGGATCGCTTCCACGAAGTGAATGAGCGTTTTCACAACGCGATTTATGCGGGATCGCAGAACGAATATATCGCGGAGATCACACTCGCGACCCGGGTTCGCGTTCAGCCGTTTCGGCGCGCGCAGTTCCGCAATCTTGGTCGTCTTGCAAAGTCTCAAGCCGAGCACGACTGTGTCGTCGTTGCCATCATGCGTGGTGATCGCACCGGCGCTGCCGCTGCCATGCGCGCCCATATCGAACTGGTCCGCGGCGAATACGAGCATTACGCCGTCTCGCTCTAGCCCCAACTCCCCGGATAAAATGGGAACCAACACGTCCTTAGTGGATTGCTTCACATAGGATGTAACCCTTTGGCGCTGAATTTCCCGTCACCGCGAGGTTCCGGGCTTTTGGCGTTGATGTCGATTGCCGCTCGTCCGTGGGGTATCGAACAAATGCTCTGGAGCACGGCGGCATGGCCCAGTTGAGCAGTGAGGATATCACGGCTTCGCCGACGTCAGGTCAGGGGCCTCCTGCTGGTTCAAGTCGTGTGATCGAAACTGATATTCCCGCTCGCCTTGATGCACTGCGCTGGAGCGGATTTCATACACGTGTGGTTCTGGCCCTCGGCATCACGTGGATTCTCGATGGCCTTGAGGTGACGCTGGCGGGCGCGCTGTCGGGCGCATTGAAGGAAGATCCGGCGCTGAGGTTTTCGAACTTCGATGTCGGCTTTGCCAACAGTGCCTATCTCGCCGGCGCCGTGATCGGCGCCCTGGGATTTGGCTGGCTGACGGATCGCATCGGCCGGAAGAAGCTGTTCTTCATCACGCTTGCGCTTTATCTCACGGCGACTGCCGCGACGGCGATGTCATGGAGTCTTGCCAGCTATGCTTTGTTTAGATTCCTGACGGGCGCCGGCATTGGCGGGGAATATACCGCGATCAATTCGACGATTCAGGAGCTAGTCCCGGCGCGTTATCGCGGCTGGACCGATCTGGTGATCAACGGCAGTTTCTGGCTCGGCGCGGCGATGGGCGCGGTCTGTGCTATCGTCTTGCTGGACCCCGCAGTGATCTCGCAATCCTATGGCTGGCGGCTGGCCTATTTCACCGGCGCGATTCTGGGTCTCATCGTGCTGCTCATGCGGATGTGGATTCCGGAAAGCCCGCGCTGGCTGATGATCCATGGTCAGCCGCAGCGCGCAGAGGAGATCGTGGCTGAGATCGAAATCTCCGCGCATCAGAAGGCAAAGCCATCGGTTCTGGCCGCGCTGCCGAAGATCAGGCTGACGATGCGTGATCATACGCCGCTGAAGGAAGTCGCCCAGACATTGTTCGTGCTGTATCGGCAGCGATCGCTGGTCGGACTCGTGCTGATGGCGTCGCAGGCGTTTTTCTACAACGCGATCTTCTTCACCTATGCGCTGATTTTGACTGATTTCTTCGGTATCCCGTCCAATCATGTCGGCTGGTACATCCTGCCGTTTGCCGCAGGTAATTTTCTCGGACCACTGTTGCTCGGCCGGCTATTCGATACGCTCGGGCGTCGCGTCATGATTGCGGTTACCTATGGCATGTCGGGCATATTGCTTGCGATTTCCGGCTATCTGTTTTCGATCGATGTATTGAGTGCACAGACCCAGACCATCGCCTGGATGATCATCTTCTTCTTTGCGTCGCCGGCGGCGAGTGCGGCCTATCTCACCGTCAGCGAGACGTTCCCGATCGAGGTCCGTGCACTGGCGATTGCTTTGTTCTATGCGATCGGCACCGGGATCGGCGGTGTTGCTGGCCCGGCTTTGTTTGGCGTGCTGATCGATACCGGCTCGCGCAACAGCGTGTTTGCCGGATACCTCTTTGGCGCCGGTCTTATGATCGCGGCTGCGATCATCGGCTGGCGCTATGCCATCGCGGCAGAACGTCAGCCGCTTGAATCAGTTGCACGGCCACTGGCCGTGATGGAGTAATATCATGAACATGCCACAGAAGATTATTGAAATCCCTGTCGATGATGCACCGCATTCCGAGGAAGTGCTGTATCCGGGCGCGGAATTGCCGCGGCTCGGCGAATGCGCGCTGTTGCTCGATATTGACGGTACGCTGCTCGACATGGCGCCGACACCGCGCGAAGTCTGGGTGCCGCCGGATCTGGCGACGTCCATGGGTAAACTGTTGCAACGCACGAATGGCGCGATGGCTCTCGTCTCCGGCCGTTCGGTCAACGATATCGATCTGATCTTCGCACCGATGCAGTTTCCTGCGGTCGGCGGTCACGGTGCCGAGATGCGTCTGTCGGCGGAAAATGAATCGGTTGCGACCGCTGCGCCGCCGATGGACAAGGAATTGAAGCGTCGGCTTGCAGCTATCGCCAAGCTGAGCCCGGGCATTCTGCTTGAGGACAAGGGCTATTCGCTCGCGCTGCATTATCGCCTCGCGCCGCATGCCGAGAAGGCGATCTATGATGCGGTCTCGGCGATCCGCGCAGACCTGCCTAACGCGCCGATTGAAGTGCTGCCCGGCAAGGCTGTGTGCGAGATCAAGCCGGCCGGTTTTACCAAGGCGACGGGTGTGATTGAATTGATGACGCATGAACCATTCAACGGACGTCGCCCGATTTTCATCGGTGACGACGTCACCGATGAATCGGTTTTCGCGATCATGTCCGGCATGAATGGTCTCGCATTCTCCGTCGGTCGCCGCGCGCAAGGCGTGTCGGGTCACTTCGACGAGCCGCGCGATGTGCGCGCGTGGCTTGCGCGCTTACTGATCGACGATGCCGCGAAATCGAAGTGAATCACCTCAAGTCATTGATGCCGATGCGGATGGAACTCGCGAAAGAGTGAGTTCCATCGCCGCATGCCCGAATTTGGTTTCAATTGGGTCGAATGGTGACGAGGAACCATATTGATGAACGGACGTTTATGAATATGTGCAATCAGGAGGGGACCCTGTGAATCTCGTCGTAGTCTCAAACCGAGTATCGCGCGCTTCGGCGAATGAGCCGATGACCGGCGGTCTGGCAGCAGCCTTGCTGCCCGTGGTGGAGAAATCCGGTGCGATTTGGGTGGGTTCCAGTGGTCGCGTGCGCGACGGCGCGCAAAAGGAGCCGTTTGCCGAAATTGAGGCGCTGGGCGCTGGTGCGCTCGCGATGCTCGATCTGCCTGCTGCGCATTACGGTGGCTATTACGAAGGTTTCGCCAATTCGGCGCTTTGGCCTGCTCTGCATTCCCGTACCGACCTGATCCGCACCTGCCAGGATGATTATCGATCCTATCGCGAAGTGAATTCGTTCTTCGCGCGCGCGCTGCTGCGGTTCCGCAAGCCCGATACCGCGTTCTGGATTCAGGATTACCATTTCCTTGCGCTTGGCGCAGAATTGCGCGCACTTGGCGTGACGCATCCGCTTGGCTTCTTCCTGCACACGCCTTGGCCAACGCGCGATATCTTCGGCGGCGTGCCGCATCATCGCGAACTGGTCGAGGCAATGCTCGCTTACGATCTGATCGGCTTCCAGACCGAGGGTGATCGCGACAACTTCCTGTCTTATGTCGATGGCGAGCTCAGCCTGGACACGACGGGTGGCGTGGTGATGTCGCGTTATGGCGCGTCGCGCTGTGCAGTATTTCCGATCGGCATCGATCCCGCGAAGTTTGCTACGCATGCCGCCAAGGCCGCGTCGCATCCCGATGTGTCGCGGCTGCGTCGCAGCCTGAATGGCGAGAAGCTTGCTATCGGCGTCGATCGCGTCGATTACTCCAAGGGCCTCGTCAATCGTATCGAAGCGTTCGATCGCATGCTGGAGCTGCAACCGCAGTTGAAGCGTACGGTGTCGTTGCTGCAGATCGCGACGCTGTCGCGCGGCACGATCGAGGCCTATGGCGATCTACAGAACCAGCTTGCGAGACTGGTGAGCGACGTGAATGGTCGCCACGGTGAAGTTGACTGGACGCCGATCCGCTATCTCAACAAGGGTTTTAGCCAGACCGTTCTTGCCGGCCTCTATCGCACCGCGCAGGTCGGTGTGGTCACGCCGCTGCATGACGGTATGAATCTGGTGGCCAAGGAATATGTCGCTGCGCAGAACCCGGTCGATCCCGGTGTGCTGGTGCTGTCGAAATATGCAGGCGCCGCCAACGAGCTCGATACGGCCCTGCTGGTCAATCCGCATGATATCGACGGCATGGCGCGCACCATCGCGACTGCGCTGTCGATGCCGTTGCTGGAGCGCCGCATGCGCTGGGAAGCCATGATGGCGAAGCTGCGTGCCGGCACGATCCAGGACTGGTTCGCCGATTTCGTCGATGCGCTTGGGCAAGCCCACGTCGCCAATGACAAGTTGCCGGTGGAGACGCTGCCGGTCGTCGAGTCGCCCGTGGTCTGGCCGGTGCGGTCGCTGGGCGCTGAGGTAAGTAGCCGATTCCATTGAGCCGGGCCGTTGGGCAGGCCAATGGGAAGGTCTGCCGGGCGCGCTGATGCCTGGATTGCCGTGCCGACCCATTGCAAGCCGATTCGCCGCTCGCCAGGGCGGGCAGGCGGCGCCAGGGCTGACCCGAATTCCCTATATCCTTCAATAATTTGAGAAAAACCGCCGGGTCGAGCCGCCGGTCCCTTGCAAATCTCGCTCCGGCCCGTCATGAGAAGGCGCGCCGGAGAGATGGCCGAGTGGCTTAAGGCGCACGCTTGGAAAGCGTGTGTGCGGGAAACCGTACCGTGGGTTCGAATCCCACTCTCTCCGCCAGTCCAAGTCGCCCTACCGTGGCGATGGTTTACAATAGGCCAAAATTCCCGCGGTATTTTCAATAGTTATCGCGGCGGAGAAGCTCGGAGATCACGGCTGCCCAGGAATTTCGCGGCCGGAGAATGCCAAATTCTCCAAAACCTTCGTACTATCGTGATCGGCACGGTTTCGAAAAAGAGAGCAATTTCAATGCTTGCCTAGTGGGTTGTTTCGAAGCCATCTCCCTCGGGCAAAGCCCATGTAACAATTCGGTATTTCAAAGTTCGGATAATCTGGCTCCCGTTCAGCACACTGAAGAGCCTATCAAGGCTATTCGTGGAGGCGCAGTGAACCTGGTCAACGGGATGGACACCCTCCGAAATCGCTTGAGCTACTCCCACGGCCGTGGCGGAAAGCCGGTGAAGTCGTCTCCGCGGCACGGGCTCTTAAAATTAGGCAGTTTCAAAGCCGTATTTTCGGCCTCTCAGATCAAATGCTTCCCGACCGCCTTCCATGATTGATGTAATGGCTGGGCGGATCGAGGGAGTCTCGATTGCCCCGTCGCAGTCGATCTGAATTCGGGCTGAATTCACATTCGGATTCGATGACGGTTCGGCAGATTTCAGCGCGATGACCTTATCTGCGTCGCCGTTGACGACAATGTTAGAGTTGTGTGTCGAGAAGATCAGCTGGCGCGTGGTCTTCGATTTTCTCAGAAGCTCAACGATGCGCATGATCACCCGGTTGTCCAGGTCATCCTCAGGTTGGTCAATAATCAGCGTTCCCGCCGACTGCTTGAGCAGGAGTTCCAGAAGAGCGGACGCCTGTTGGCCTGGCGACGCCATCTTGAAATCAATCGCCCGTCCATCGTCCATATACGACAGAATAATCGAATCTCTGGGCACGGCTGATACAATAGCAGATATCGAGGCATCGCTCAGGTTGATGTAAATGCGCTTGCGTTGACGCTCTGTTAGAGTCCGGGCGCCTTTGAACAGCACGGACTGCAAGGCCGAAAGCAGTCCTTCACTTGCCTCAGGCGGTGAACCCGCGTTGATCTTGGCTTCGTAGATCTCAAGCAGCGACTTCCGCAGCGTTTGCCAGCCGCTGGCCTGATCCTCGGTAAGAATAGCGCCAACCCACTCCGAGCAGCCTTCGTCGACCTGCTGTGTGCCTGTCCCTTCGAACAGCTTTGCGAGTGTCGAAACGTAGGCAGCGGGCAGACGGTCTTTTTTAACCCTCGCCTTGAGCAAATCGCTCGACTTGCCGGCAACCTTATCAGCGGCGGTCTTGAGAATCTGGTGACGCCGTTCCACCAGCTCATCGAGGTTGGTGACAGCGTCGTCGTAGGCCTTCACGTATGGAGATTTGGAAGTTTCGGCAGCTCTTGCCCGCGACAAGACACCTTCCGCGGTCTGCAACTCCGCCGTCAGCCGCGCGCTGTCGTCGATCAAGTTTTTATGCTTGCCCTGCTCTACCAGGGCGGCGTCGTAAGTCGCCTTGAAGGCGGTATGCTTGAGGGCGAATGCCTCTTTGGCAGCCGCCTGCCCAGCTATAAGAGTGTTAAGCCCCCGCTTTGCGCCAGCGATCGCAGTTGAGACCGCGGCCTTCGTCTGTACAGTCAGATCTCTCAGCCCGACTGCATCTTCAAATTCGGCGGCGCCTTCATAATCCGCAAGGTCGACCTGCAGCAATGAATCTTCCAGCCCCTCCAAATCCGCAAGTCCGGAAATAGCTTGATCGGCGACCTGATTAATATAATCGGCCGTGCGCGAGTACTTCGGCGCATCTTCGAGTGTTTTCAGGTGTTCAGCAGACGCACCTTCGGCCTCGAGCCGCTGCGCAAGCGCGGTAAGCCGCTGGCGCAGATCGTCGACCTTGCTCTTCGCTTGTTGATGTTCAAGCCTGGATTGCCAATAACTGGCCAAGTTCTGCAGGGCAGTGGTGACGTCACGCCGCGCATTTTCAATGAGCTGTTCTATCTCGCGTTGCTTATCGACCTCTTCGGCCGCCGCGATGCTCGTAATCTGCTCGGACGCGGTCGATGGATCGTTCATCGTGCTCGACAGGCCCTTCTGCCGAAATGCGCGGGAGCGAAAGCGCTCGCGCGCGGTCTTGGTCGTCAGCGTTGTCGATCCGCCCCCACTTGAGACAACGATCGCCTCAGGATTGACAACAGTGCGTCGCCAAGTCTCCCGTACGCCTTCGCGTTCGAGCACCACTTCCACATATCCGTCGCCAGCAAGGGTCTCATCGATGAGCTTGACCTCACGGTCATTCGCGTCCTCGTTTCGGGTCCCGAGATCGCGGTCGGTTCTACCCAATCCGAACCGGAGATATTCTAGGAACGCGCTTTTGCCGGCGCCTCGGCCGCCGATAATCGCGTTGAAGCCGTCGTTGAACGACACAGCAACGGGCACAGCGCCTGTTAAGGTGCTTTTCACGTGAAGTTCGACCAGCCGCTCTGCAGGAGACTCCGGCGTCTCGTAGACGATCCTCGCTTCGTCTGCCAGTAACGCCTGCCGCAAGGCTTCGATCGAATGCTCGCCAAGCTTGATCCAACAATAATGCTTACCCAGGCGATTCCAGTCAGCTGACCGATTATCGCCGGTTGCGACAACGGCCCGGCGCCGCCGGCCCCAATCGTCAATCTTGCCGTGGATCTTCTGGATGGTAACCTCATCGAGGTCGCCGTAAGGCTGCTCGATATAGACGCCGTCGACGGTCAGGTTGGCAAAGCGCGGGTGATGCCCAGCCTCATTCAGGCTTTTATGCGCGTCCTGCCGGCTAAAATGCGGAAGGATGACGCAGACATCTTTCAGATGCTGCTCTGCAGCGATATTGCGAACAAAGCCCATGACCGTCTCCCGAGCTGGGACAATGGCGCAGGTCTTCGAATCGGCATCAGCTGCAGGCAGCAGATTGCCGGCGGCCGCTAGCGCAAGCTTCTGGGTGTCCGCCTCGAGAGATGGATCGAAGATCGCGAGGCACTGGGCATTGTCCGCAAGCGTGATTTCCACTGCGGGGAATGCGCGCACCGCTGATCCCGTTTCAGCTGCCGCTGCCATCACGTATTTTGAGAGGCAGATGTCGTGGTGATCCGATATCGCGACGGCAAGAAGGCCGGCATCTTCGGCGGCTTTCAGAAAGCTTTTGGCCCAATCCATGCGTGCTGTCTCTGCGGCCTCACCTCCGCCTGGTAAGTCAGGCGAGCCTGACCAGGCGAGATCGCGCGGCGTATGACATTGAAAGTCGCTTTTGTGCCAAACCGTCCCCGGATGAAGCCCCAGTTGATAGGCCATAGAATCCCCAATGCAAATTTGCGGCATACTCTCTGAGGTTGCGCTGGGATGCAAGCGAATGTACCGGCTGTAAAAGCATGAAATCAGAATGATCAGCTACTTAGACGGATGCTTCGGCCCGGCAGAGCATGGCATCATGGCTCAGTCAACGAAAGCTACACGCCGAGAAAGAAAATCGTGCGATCGTCGGCGCTCTGCAAGTTATGCGTTGCGAAGTGATGATGCTTCGGCATCAACAGATGCGCTGAACAGCTCATAAGGTCGCTCATCGAAGCCGACGTCGGCAATCACAGCGGAGAAGTCCTTGCTGTAGCATTCTTTAAGCAGCGCCATGTTGGTCGAGGGAAAGCTATCGTTGCGTTTGGAATTATAGGGTGGCTGAAAATATCTGATGAGCGCCGCCTCCTATAGCGAGATGCGTTCTTTCTCGGTTGTGTCGAACAATTTGTCCAAGCCAGCAGCGATGCGGCCGGCACCATCAAGGGCGGACTTCACGCAACAGGCCTCCCTGAAACAAATAGACCTTCGGCGATCACCACGTTGATCCCCTTCCCGTCAGCTCATTGCGGTAAGAAAGACAAAGTCCAAGCGCAGCCTCTACAGGGCAGCGGCCCATCCACCTCCGGCAGCTCGGGACGTCGGGCTTCATTGTCCGCCACCACTTCCTTCCAGTAACGGTGTATCAAGGCTCGCAATCTCGGGAAGCGCTTTGCCGGCGATACCCTGCAGGTCGCCGTACATGCCGACGGTCGAATCCAGCACGCCCTGGATCTGTCCTTCACGCTTTGCCCAAACACGGTTCATGAATTTACGCTCTTTATCCAGGTCTTCCTTCAGCTCGTCGAATTTCTCGACGATGCCCTCCAGCCGTTGCCGGAATCGGGGCCCGGTGAGATACTGATAAACAAGCTCCATCTTGCTCTGTTGACCAAGCTGTGAAGTACGGGCACCGGAAAGCTCGATCAGGGAATGCCGAAGCGCAATGGCAACGGGAATTGCACATCGCGGATGGGCAACCCATACGCCATCAATCAGATCGAAAGTCTCGAGGTCCTTCGGCAGTGTCTGCGAGACAATCAACGCGACGTCGGCCTTGGCGTTGCGCTGGTCCTCGCGCAGTTTCCCGAGCCAACCATCACTCCAGTTTTTGGTCCGCTTAAATTCCCACAGGATCACGCCAGCCGGCTGTCCCGTAGCTCCGCTGACGTGATGAACGATGTCCCCGCCAAACTCGCCCTTGCCGACCGGTTCGACGCGATCGAGCGGAAACTTGTTGCGTAGCAAAGTTTCGAGCTCAAGCTCCATCGCTTCGCCTTGAGTTTGCTGCGAGCCTTGGTCCGCCTTGCGCTTGAGCTCCTCGATCGTACGGTTCATGGCAGCGATCTGAGTGTCCTTCTGCGATACCTGCGACTTCAGTGCGTCTTCAGCTTCCTGACGGGCTTTGGTGTGAACCTCAGCAAGAGACGCCTGGATGCGCATCTCAATCGTCAGATTCATTTCGCGCTTTTCCTCATCAAGCGCGCGTTCTTTGCGGATAAGCTCGGCTTGCTGCTGCTGCGCGGCTGCCAGCTTTTCATTGTTGGCGGTCAGAACCTGCTGCAGCTCCGAGACCTCATTGGTCTTGGTCAACAGCTCGGCGGCAGCAGCCTCACGGGCTTTCTTGGTTTCGGCCGCGACAATCTGGCTCCGCTCCGCGGTCAGTCGGGCAGCGACCTGGTCTTCGACGTTCTCGCGATCACGAGCGAGCTGCTCCTGCTGCGCGCGCAACGCTTCCTTCTCCTTGGCGATGGCAGCGTCTTTTGCCTCCAGCTGCACAGTGAACTGTTTGCGTGTCGCCTCAATCAGCGGTGCGGCCAGCGATTCGGTAAGTTTGATCTCGTGGCTGCAATTCGGGCATACGATCTGGGGTTCGCTCATTCAGGCACCAATGTATTGATTGAAGATGTGAGCGCGCGTTCGGCAGCACAGGAGACTGCGGGCATGCCGCCGCGCGTATCTCAATTCACCACAAACATGGTGATATCTCGGTCATAAGCTGTCAAAGAGTATTTGATAGGGCACGGGAGAAGCTCGGCCTCAAACGGCTAGGAGTTCTCCCTAACTGGTGGTGTAACGGTTGCCCACAAATACGTTGCGTTGAGGGCTCTGATCGTTCGCCGGTATCCCGATCGATTTCCGGTCTATGGGATGTTTAGCTCGGCCGGCATAGCGGCTTTGCTGACTTTCTGCTGCAAGACGTCAAAACCGCGGGTCGACAATTTACCAACCGTTGAATTCCAAAACATTCGATGTGCGCGTCGTCAGTTACACCACGCTATTCCGCTAAGGCGGCTTCTTGCTTGTCCCAGATCGACGGCAGAACCTTGAGCAATTGAGAAAGAGAAAGGCTCTGGGATTGCCGACCATCCAGTAGAGCTTCGATTAGTGCGGGCGAGAGCAGAGTTAGCCTAAGTGTTCGGCACAGGTAGGACTCATTGATCTTCTCGGCCTTGGCCAGCTCCCGCACGGTCGAAAACTTCTGCGATTCGAGCATGTGACGCCAGCGATGAGCGCGGATTAGCGCTTTGACGATCGTGCTGTCGACACGCCGAGCTCGGGTCCAGGGTTCGGCATCGGGCGTGACCACGCGCTTCTGTCCACCTTGGCGCGTCAGGGCTATTGGAATGCTGACTATCAGGGTTTTTCCGTCGCGGCTGAGCTGAGGAAGGCCAACTGGTCCGGCGACGATATCCGATGGGGTGTTCATTCTGCGGCCTGTTGGATGGTGATAGGGGCGCCAAGCTCGCTGCAAAGTGACGTCAGGCCCTCGACCTTCAGCTCCATGTCGATCCGATCAGGATACAATTCAATCCGGCCGACGAGCAGCTCTACGATGCGGGCCTGCTCTGCAGGGAATAGCTCGGTCCATAGCTCGTCAAAAGCTATTAGCGCATCACGAACATCATTCTCGGTGAGATCGTGCCGTAACTTGCGCGCGGCGCGCCATGTCTGGACGATGACCTCCGGTGTTTGCAGCAGCGAGCGGATCTGATCGATTACGATTTTCTCGATTTCGGCGGCGGGCACTTGCCTGACTGGGCAATCCGATCCCCCGCGCTTCATGGCGGTCTGACTCATATAGTAGCGGTAGATCTTTCCAGCCTTGCGCGTGTGCGTCGGCGACATTGCAGCGCCGTCGGCGCCAAACAGCTTGCCACGGAGGAGAGCGGGCGTCTGTGCGCGGGCTTGACCGGCCCGCGTCCGCGCATTGCCTTTGAGGATTACGTGCGCCTCATCCCAAAGCTTCTTGTCGATGATGGGCTCATGCTCGCCTGGGTACGCTGTGCCCTTGTGCACGGCGTCGCCGATATAGACGCGATTGTTCAGCAGCTTGTATAAGACGCCCTTGTCAAGCAAATGGCCGTACCGGTTCCGCTCACCTGCCGCGATCAGTTCGCGCGCCAGGAGCGTCGCCGACTTAAGCTGGACGAAGCGGCGGAAAATGGTGCGCACGCGCTCGGCATCGGCTTCATGGATCCAGAGCTTCCGGTCGCGGACCTCATATCCGAGCGGCGTCCAGCCACCCATCCATTTGCCGCGCTTGCGAGACGCCGCCACTTTGTCGCGGATGCGCTCCCCGATCAGTTCACGTTCGAACTGGGCAAAGGTCACCAGGATGTTCAGCGCCATGCGGCCCATGGCATCTTTGGTGTTGAACGACTGGGTGACGGATACAAATGTCACGCCATGCCGTTCGAACAGCTCGACCAGATTGAGGAAGTCGAGCATCGAACGGGAAAGCCGGTCGATCTTGTAGACGACGATCACGTCGATCTTGCGAGCGGTGACGTCCGCCAGGAGGCGTTTGAGGGCAGGGCGCTCCAAGGTGCCTCCGGAAAAGCCGCCATCGTCATAGTCGTCGGCAACCGCCAGCCAACCCTCGGCCTTCTGGCTCGAGATATATGCCTCGCAGGACTCCCGCTGCGCGTCGAGCGAGTTGAAATCCATGTCCAGACCTTCCTCGCTCGATTTGCGCGTATAGATGGCGCAGCGAAGCTTCCGCGTGATCTTGCCGCGGTCGGTCGCGTATGCGGCGAACGTCTCAGCGGTCCTGCGTGGCGCTTTCGCCCGGCTGGTCTTGAGCATGGCCGTCCCTATTGGCTCTTGAGGCCGAAGAAGACCCAGCCGTTCCATTTGGTGCCCGTGATCTCATTGGCGATCGAGGACAGCGACTTGAATGGGCGGCCGAGATACTCGAAGTCGTTGGGTCGGACCGTGACGCAGTGCTCGATGCCCTGCCATTCGCGGATCAGCTTGGTGCCTGCGATCGGCCGCATCGGCTGGCGCTTCTTGCGATCAGCGACGGTCTGGCTCTCGTACTGCTTGGCCATCGCCTGGAGCCGGTCGAGGGTGGCCTTGCTGAGCCCGCCATAGGCCAGTTCTTGGATCCGGTAGGCCAGCCGGTTTTCCAGGAAGCGCCGGTTGTAGGGCGGAGGCTCGCTGTCGAACAGTTCCCGCCAGCGAGTGCGCAGGGCATCGGCGGAGGCGTCTTTCAGCGCGGTAATTTGGCTTAAAACAGTGTCTGTCACGGTCGCAATTCCCGGGGGGTTTTGGCGACATGACCGTCCGACCCGGCCTCGAAGTCGAGCGGATTATTTCGATAAGCTGTTGAATTCTGACTGGACTTCCGGTCTTGAAGACGCAAAAGGGCGGCCGCCAGAAGGGCGCCGATTTCCCCTAATTTCTCGCTGGTATCTGCCGAATCGGCTCTGCGGGGCTGTATCATTCCCCGACAATCCGGAAGGGTGACATCCAAGTCCAAGGAGGTCACCCAGACAATGTAGATGGTTGTTTCCCTGAGATGACAAAATCAACGCCTTGGTCGATCAAAGTCCCAGAGCACAAGCTGCGTCCGGCCGGACCTCCGGAGGCAATGTCGCGTGCCAAGGATGCCCTGGGCCCTTTTGTCGACACGCATCTCGAAGATGAGGTGTGTCGGTGCGAGCGATGTGCGGAATCGCGTGTCCAGAAGCTCGCAGAGCAATGCAACGCCCTCCGCTACATGGCAAAAGGTGCGCCGCGGGCTGCACATATCACCCGAAATCTCCAAGAGGTTGCACGACAATCCCGCCAGTTGGCTGCGACCCTGAGCGGACTAGATGATTATTCGCGAGATTGGCTTTCCAAATCTCGCCAGCCGTCTCCTGGTCAGCTGGATGTGCGGCTATTGCAATTGCACGCCAAGACGCAGGATCTGCCGACACCATCGACGATCTTAACGGGGGACGGACCTTTGGTCGCCCAGCTAACCGCTCTTGGCAATTATGCCAACCTAATGGCTGACCAGTTTGAAGAATGGCGAGAGCTCAACGCGCCGTTTCCAATCGATGACGTCGGAGGCAGCACAAACATTGTCACGCAATGGTACGGAACGCCGACCGAGAAGCTCGTGCTGGGGGCTTATCATATCTACGACTATTTCAAGCCCGAAGCCGCGCGAAAGACCGAGAATGGCGCATTCCACCGCTTTGTCAGTGACATCCATCTATATGCGACGGGATCTGATAAAGGGGAATCGAGCCTGTATGAATTTATCAAAGAACGGCTCGGGCCGAATGGTGTGTTGAAGCTTCCAGATGCAACTGCAACTGCTTCACAGGATTCCGAGGGAGTGGACCCTTAAATTAATCCGGGTACACCACCGTGACGGTCATGACCCGCTGCTCTTAGCGTAATCCGACTTTAGCAGGCCCTCGTTGCCTCAAATTCGGATCGTCAAATGCCACCGGAAAAATACGACATAATGTTTGCAATGAAAGCGATTGGGCTTTCAGAACAGCTTAGCGGTTCTGACAAGCAGGTCGCTTTCGCCATTCTTGACCACTATAACAGGCGCACGGGTCGCTGTGACCCGTCACGAGAAACGCTAAGCAAGTTGGTGAACATCACCCCTCGAACGGTAAGCCGTTCGATTTCCAAACTGACCGGAACGCGCCTGTTCAAGATCGCCAGGCATGGTGGGTACTACAATTGCAACAGCTATTGTCCAAACTGGCGCCTATACCGTGAGCTCGAAGAGGTTTGGAAGAAGCGGCGCGTCGCTTGCTCCCGAAGAACCGGTCAACAAAAGTTGGCACCAAGCTCTGGTCAAAACTGTCCGCTAACCAGTGACGAACCTGTCTACCAAACCAATCCCAGCAACTCGATTCTACTAACCTCCGTAAAAGTTCAACCAAGCCCAGCGCAGGTAGGCCAGTCGAGTAGGTCTTACACTGGTGT
Organism: Tardiphaga sp. P9-11; assembly: GCF_008329525.1. Taxonomy (GTDB): domain Bacteria; phylum Pseudomonadota; class Alphaproteobacteria; order Rhizobiales; family Xanthobacteraceae; genus Tardiphaga. The sequence goes on from NZ_NPKQ01000001.1 coordinate 803,047, forward strand.
CACAGTCGCTTCGGCGCCGCGTAAGCAGTGGGATGCAACGACGCTATCCGTCGAGGCAGCTAGATCGGCTGCCGAGAAGCGTTGGAATGAAGATCTCATAATCCAATTTGGCCATGACGCGTCGGTGTATGGTCGAATCGTTGAGGCTGTGAGTCCTCAATTGCTGGAGCGCGCGACAGGAGCCGAGATGCAGCGACGCGGTTCTGGATTAACCTTTCTGATGAAAGAACTATCCAGCCTCATCCCATTGCTACGCGACCCTTAGCGCTTGCGCGCTGCGCAGTGGATCGGATCATAATACGCGATTGGCTTTCTGCTCATTGGCCCTCGCAGCCTGCTAGGGCTAAATGGTGCGCCCGACGGTTATGGCGATTGTCCCATGGACTTTCGATTATGCTCTATCCTAACTGGATCGCATCGCTGGCGGAGAAGAGCTGTCGCCCGTTCTATTTAGCCCTGGCACGCTGCTAGGGCTAAATGTCCGAAGCCGCGTTGTTTTAGGGCTAAATCTAGAGTCATGTCCGAGATGCAAGCAATCGTTCGGCCTTGGCTCGAAGACTCTCCACTTCGTCAAAGCTCGCCAACTCGGCCTCAAATCGATCCCAAAGCGGTTTTAGACGCCGCGCCGTTTCGTTATCGCGGCGTGAAATGATTCCGGCGAGCGCAAGTTGTGCACGCTCTATCCGCTCGCGCGTGATCGGCTTTAACTTACGCGGAGCGCAGATGGCATCGATAGCTGTCATGCGATCCTCAACGGCTTGGGTGGGTGGCGGACTGGCGGGGCGGGTTTTGCCGAACATTGAGCCTGTCACCGGCCTTTGGCGAGCTCAAGGCGCGGATTGAGTCTGTGCCATTTTCTGGGAGCTGGACTGCGAACCGCAGAGCTATGCTGGGTGCACGCTATCCGAGCTTGAAGCGCGTCGCGCCCATAGCTAGCCCGAAGCGCAGTCGTGCCCCTCGGGGGGGGGCGAAATGTCTGGCCCTTTGGGAGGCCGGACCGGTTAGGGTGCTTCACGCGTAAAAAGTTGGAATTAAATAGGGAAAGCCACATTGTTCTGACGTTTGAAATGCCCGGACATACTGCCCGGCTGGTCGAACTCGCCTATTCCGCGTCTAAAATGCCTGCGGTCGTTTGTATAAATCTTACAACTCTGGGCCGGACGTGGATTTGTTGCTTCTAACCGTTAACCCCCCGCAGAATCTTGTGAAGAGCGCCGTCACAGTTGCATGTTGAACCATCGCGTCGTTTCGCGGTAACGCGGCAAATCCGATCAAGATTGACGCATAGGAGCGGAGCGCCTTACTGCCTCGGTGAGGACTTGCCTTCCAATGTTGATGCGAGTTTATGCTCGGCCAGGTCGCGACAGGTGAATACCGTAAAATCGTTTTGCCAACCGCAATGCGCACGTGGTCGAGCTGTGAGGTCAGTGAATTAAAGAGTATCGACCTATTGGTCGAACTGACGAACTAGATCAAAAAAGGCGGGACGTTGCTTGGTTGCCGCCTTGTGATTATCGCTGGAGCGATGTCAATCGCGTCGATTCGAATCGATGCCTCAGGGATAATCAATGGCATGGCCAGAAAATGCTGGTGGCGCGCCAGGCAAAACCGTTGCAACTTTAAGTGCGTTTGGGCATATCTTCCGATGTTGTCAGGAAAAGCATGCATTTTCTAAAGCATACGGACAATCAGAGCGCTGCGACGATCTCGGTTCCGAGGCATTCGCCGTTCGGTCGAGCTTTTGCTTACCCGAACCATATTTTGTGTTTTGCAGCACCGGTAACCAATGAGCTTGCGGGCTTCGTTGCCGGTGGCGAAGTAGATCGTAACCGACCGATGCACGGTGCCAAACTGCCGCAGCACAAGTCGGTCGCTTATTTAAGTGGACGGGGCTCGGATGAAAGTTATCGACAACACGTCGCAATTGTTCGGCGACGATCTGAAAAACACGCTTGTTCGGGGCTCTCGATTGAAGGTCGCGGCATCCTGCTTCTCGATCTATGCGTTTGAGGTTCTGAAATCAGAACTTTCCAAAGTGGAAAGTATGCAGTTCATTTTTACCTCGCCGACGTTCATTCCGACGGAAGTGACCGACCGTCTTCGGAAGGAACGGCGCGAATTTTTCATTCCGAAATCGCGAGGAGAGAGCAAACTTTACGGGACGGAGTTCGAGGTACAGTTACGCAACAAGCTGACACAGCGGGCGGTCGCCCGGGAGTGCGCGGACTGGATTCGCAAGAAGGCTCGCTTCAAGTCAAATTCGACAAATTCTCCAATGCAGCAATTCATGCATGTCGCGGCTGAAGGCCGAGGAGCCGCATATTTGCCGATCAGTGGCTTCACTGCGGTTGACCTCGGCTATCAAAAGGGTAGCGCGGTATCGAACTTTGTTACGCGTGTCGACGAACCCAGTCACACCGATATCTATCTTCAGCTTTTTAATCAGATATGGAATGACGCTGAAAAGGTGCAGGACGTCACTGCGTCGATCTGTGACCATATCGAGTCTGTCTATCAGGAGAACTCGCCGGAGCGCCTGTACTTCCAGATCTTGTACAACGTCTTCCAGGACTTTCTGGAAGACCTCGATCAAGATGCATTGCCGAATGATCTAACAGGGTACAAGGACAGCCAGGTCTGGAATAAATTGTTCAATTACCAGCGTGATGCAGTAACTGGCATCATCAATAAGCTGGAAACGCATAATGGCTGCATCCTGGCTGACAGTGTTGGGCTTGGTAAAACCTTCACTGCATTAGCTGTCGTAAAATACTATGAGCTTCGAAATCGGACTGTGCTGGTGCTTTGCCCCAAGAAGCTGGCGGACAATTGGCGCAACTACAACACCAACCTCAAGACCAACATCTTCGCGAAGGATCGGCTAAATTATGACGTCCTTTGCCATACCGACCTGTCACGCACATCGGGTGAATCCTTTGGCATTCCGCTGAACCGGGTCAACTGGGGCAATTATGATCTCGTTGTCATCGACGAGTCCCATAATTTCCGGAACAACGATATCTATAAGGATCGGGAGACCCGCTATCAAAAGTTGATGAACAAAGTCATTCGTGAAGGGGTGAAGACCAAGGTTCTCATGCTGTCGGCAACGCCGGTCAACAATCGCTTCAACGATCTACGCAATCAGCTGGCCCTTGCCTACGAGGGGGAGTCGGACACCCTCAGCCAGAATTTGAAGGCAAAGACTGGTGTTGAGGAGATTTTCCGGCGCGCCCAAAAGGCGTTCAACGCTTGGACCGACCTGCCGTCTGAAGAACGCACGGCATCGGCGATCCTCAAAGCACTCGATTTCGACTTCTTCGAACTGCTCGATGCGGTGACGATCGCCAGGTCACGCAAGCACATCGAGACCTTTTACGATACCAAGGACATCGGAAAGTTCCCGCAGCGCCGCAAGCCGCTGTCATATCAATGCCCGATTACCCACCGTGCCGACGTGCTCGGGCTCAACGATATTTTCGGTCGCCTCTCGATGCTAAAGCTCGCCGTATACGCTCCCATCGGTTACATCTTGCCGAGCCGCCTGCGGAAATATGAAGAGATTTACGACACCCAGGTGGAGGGTGGGCGAGGCAAGCTGCGCCAGGTCGATCGCGAGCGGAGCCTGCAGGCGCTTATGACCACGAACCTTCTGAAGCGACTGGAGAGTTCGGTCGAAGCATTTCGGCTCACCCTGCAAGCGCTTAGCGGCAATATTACCCGGACGTTGAAGGCCATCATCGAATTTGAGCGATCCGGTGGAACTCAGACCGTCAGCGACTATCTGACGGATGTTTCCTCGGACGAGGAGGATGATGATCTGGGCAGTGTTGATGAGTTCACCGTCGGCAAGAAGGTGCAGATAAGCTTGTCGGACATGGACGTTCCGTCCTGGAAGCACGATCTGGAAGCGGATCTGTTTCTGATCCGCGAGCTGACTGCCTCAATGGAATTGGTTGGCCCTAAGGACGATGCGAAACTGCAGCATCTGAAGAGCATCATTTCCGACAAACTGGCCGAGCCGCTTAATCCGGGAAACCGGAAGGTCATCATATTTACGGCCTTCGCCGACACAGCCAACTACCTCTATGCTAATCTTGCGCAGGCCTTTCTGCATTCGAACGGCATTCATACCGGGAAGGTGACGGGCTCGGAGTCGCCAAAGACGACGTTGAAGAAGAGCTATGATTTTCAGTCGGTTCTCACGCTCTTCTCTCCAAGGTCCAAGGAGAAGCACCTGATCCTGCCGGAGGAGCCTGCAGAGCTCGATATCCTAATTGGCACCGATTGTATTTCGGAAGGCCAAAATCTTCAGGACTGCGACTATCTCGTCAACTACGACATTCACTGGAATCCAGTGCGCATTATCCAGCGCTTCGGACGTATCGACCGCATTGGTTCATTGAACGGCCAGATTCAGCTTGTCAACTATTGGCCAGACATCTCGCTCGATGAATATATTAATCTCAAAGAGCGCGTCGAAAATCGGATGATGATCGCGGACGTCACGGCGACTGGCGATGATAACGTGCTCACGGCCAAGAGCAGCGATATTGCTTATCGCAAGGAGCAGCTTCAACGCCTCAAGGAGGAGGTGATTGAGCTGGAGGATGTGCGGACGGGTATTTCGATCACGGATCTCGGTCTCAACGATTTTCGGATGGATTTATTGAACTACATTAAAACCAATGGTGAGCTGGATAAACTGCCGAGCGGCATGCATGCCGTGGTTCCAGCGAACCCGTCCGTGGGTCTGGTGTCCGGCGTGGTTTTCGCACTTAAAAACATTCACGACAGTGTGAACATTAATCAGCAGAACCGCCTACATCCCTATTATCTCGTTTATGTCGGCAACGATGGCCAGATCGTGGTTGACCACACCGAGGTCAAACGGTTGCTTGACCTAATCCGTTCAAGCTGCAAGGGGCGCCCCAATCCCGTTCAGGAAGTGTGTCGTCTGTTCAACGAGAGGACGCAGGACGGTCGCAAGATGGAGCAATGCTCCAACCTGCTGAGTGCGGCGATCCGGTCGATGATTGACGTAAAAGAAGAGAAGGACCTCGACAGTCTGTTCAGTGGCGGTCGGACGTCGGCCTTGGTTCACACCATCGCCGGCCTCGATGATTTTGAGCTAATCGCATTCCTTGTGATCGAGTGAGCGACGGGATGGCAGCTTTCTTCGACTACCCCAAGGGCGCCGCCTTCGGTCGTGTTGTCCCGAAGAGCAAGATTTATGAACACGCGGGTGCGAGCGCCGCGCTGAAAGACCTTTTCATTACCCAAGTCGATCAGATCGTCTGGAAGTACAAGCTGGCGCCAGAGACGATCAATCTCGCGGCGACGCGCTCCGTTTCAGAGATTCAGATTTTCAGCGTTAGCCTGCGTAGGGCGGATCTGGACCTCGACATGCTGCGCGCCATCGACCGCGCCATTCCGTTCCCCCTCATTTTCGAGCTGAGCTGGTCGGGAAAACAGAAGGTGATTGCAGCATTCAAGCGGCCGAACGAGGCGGACTCCTCCAAATGGGTGGTGAGCGAATATTTCGAGAGCGAGTGGGTCGACGAGGGGGCGCCTCGCCAATCGCTCCCCGTATCCCTCAATCTCGGTGCGCTCTACGAGCAATTGCTCGCCGCCTTGATGCCGGAACGGGCGGCTCCAGATGAGGACATCCAGGCGCGGGTTGCACGCATGGAAGCCGTCCGCGGCAAGATCCGCGAAATCGAGCGCATAAAAGTGCGATTGGACCGGGAAAAGCAGTTCAACAAGCGTGTGGCTATAAATTCCGAGCTACGCGCGGCCAAGCAGCAGTTGGTCGAACTTCAGCAAACTCGGCTCGCCGAGGCGGACAGTCGCCAGTCTACCGCCAGCGAGTAAAAGGAAGAGATGATGGATAAGCTCAAAATGCACACCCCGGATCTGACGCAGGACAACATCGCCAAGGTTCGAGACCTATTTCCGGGTTGTGTGACCGAGGCCATGAATGAGACTGGAAAAGTTCGGCTTGCGGTAGACTTCGATCAACTCCGGCAGGAACTGAGCGACCATGTCGTTGAGGCAGAGGCTGAACGTTTCCGGCTCAACTGGCCTGGAAAGCGCGAGGCGCTATTGATCGCCAATAACTCGATAAACAAGACTGTTCGGCCAGTGCGTGACGGAAGTGTAAATTTCGAAAACACTCGAAATCTTTTCATCGAAGGTGACAATCTAGAGGTACTAAAGATACTTCAGGAAACCTACCTGGCCCAAGTAAAAATGATTTATATTGACCCACCGTACAACACCGGCAGTGATTTTATTTACAAGGATAATTTTTCAGAGAATTCGAGCGACTTTCAGGCTCGCTCGGGTCAGCGCGATGACGAAGGGCTGCGCCTCGTCGCGAACACCGAGTCGAATGGGCGTTTTCATTCGAATTGGCTGTCAATGATGTACCCGCGCCTCCGTCTGGCGCGCAATCTGCTTCGTGACGATGGCGTCATATTTATTTCTATTGACGACAGTGAAGTTCACAATCTCCGCAAGGTCTGCGACGAAATATACGGCGAAGATAATTTCATTGCCGAGATGATATGGGAAAGCGCCGGGAAAAATGATGCACGCCAAATCGGCGTAAATCACGAATATATACTTGTTTACGCAAAGAACCGATATGTAACTAAACGCGAATGGACAATCGCAAAGGTCGGCGTTGAACCGATCATGCGGGAAGTCGCGCGATTAAACAAAGATTTCGGCGACAACTATGATGCGGCGTCAGACGCCATGGCCAATTGGTACAAGGCAAATAAATCTACGCCATCATACGCCCACCGGCGGTACCGTTACATCGATAAGAATGGTCTATACAAAGAAGAAAACCCAACTGCTCCTGGCGGGCGAAAAATTGACCTCAAGAACCCGGATACCGGGGAGACGATCAAACTGACCAAAGGACGTGGCTGGGGCTTCGATCAGACCCAGTTCGACGAACTTGTTCGACAGGGTCGGATTAGCTTCATCTCGTCAGACAGCATCATGCTTCGCCTTTATCTTCACGAAACCGACACTGCCACCCCGCAAAGCGTTTTCTATCAGCCAACGCGATCAGCGTCAGAGCGTCTAAGCAAACTTCTAGGCTCGTCGAACTTTGACTTCCCCAAGGATGAAACGACCATTCAAACTCTGGTCGAAATGGCGTCTGAAGGGGACGACGTTATTATGGATTTTTTCGCAGGCTCAGCAACCACAGCTCATGCTGTATTTGCTCAGAACGCGGCAGATGGGGGAAATCGCCGCTTTATTCTGATCCAAATTCCGGAACCAATCAAGGACGGTGAGTTCGCCACGATTGCCGAGTTGAGCAAAGAACGCATCCGTCGCGCTGGCGACAAGATCAAACGCGATAATGCGGATCGTCCAAATTTGGATGTAGGTTTCCGGATGTTGAAGATCGACGCCTCGAATATGAAGGATGTCTACTACCGTCCTGACGAGGTCAAGCAGGGCGACTTGCTTGCGGCAGTTGACAACATCAAAGCTGATCGAACCGCCGAAGATCTTCTTTTTCAAGTTCTGGTCGATTGGGGCGTTGACCTGACGCTGCCCATCCGTCGCGAGACGGCGTTGGGCAAGGCGGTGTTCTTCGTGGATAACAACGCCCTCGTCGCATGCTTTGAAACCGGCGTCACTGAGGATCTTGTCAAGGTGCTGGCCGGTCATCAACCTTTGCGCGTCGTCTTCCGCGACAATGGCTTTATCTCCGACGCGGTGAAGGTCAATGTTGAACAGATTTTTACGCAGCTGTCGCCCAGCACCGATGTGAAGTCGATTTGAGAGGCTGAACATGAAGCTGAAATTCAAAGTCCAGTCTTACCAGACGAGTGCGGTGGAATCTGTCGTCGATTGCTTCGCCGGCCAGCCATTGGTGAGCGGCACAAGCTATCGGATCGATCCCGGCCGGAAAGCGCAAGCCAGCGCCCTTGAGGAAGGGTTCAAGAACGCTGACCTCCAATTGGCTGACGGTCAGGTGCTGGCCACCGTCCGCGATGTGCAAAAGCGCCAGAACCTGCCGCTGTCTGACAAGCTGGTTGTCAGCGCGGGCTGCAAATTCAATCTCGATGTCGAAATGGAGACCGGTACGGGCAAGACTTATTGCTATATCAAGACCATCTTCGAGATGAACAAGCGCTATGGCTGGTCCAAGTTCATCATCATGGTGCCGTCCATCGCCATCCGCGAAGGCGTCTATAAGTCGCTTCAGATCACGGCCGACCATTTCACTGAAAGCTACGGCAAGAAGGCCCGATTTTTCATCTACAATTCCAAGCGGCTCCACGAGCTGGAAAGCTTTTCGTCCGACGCCGGCATCAATGTTATGGTCATCAACATCCAGGCGTTTGCCGCGAAGGGCGCGGACAATCGACGGATTTACGATGAGCTGGATGACTTCCAGTCACGCCGTCCGATCGATGTCATCGCGTCGAACCGCCCCATCTTGATCCTCGACGAGCCTCAAAAGATGGAAGGCAGGGCGACGATTGAGGCCTTGCCGAAATTCAAGCCGCTGGCGATCCTGCGCTATTCGGCGACCCATAAGACGCAGCACAATCGCATCCATCGGCTCGACGCCCTTGATGCCTATAACCAGAAATTGGTGAAGAAGATTGCGGTGCGCGGCATTCAAACCCGCGGCCTCGCAGGGACGAATGCCTACCTCTATCTTGAAGCAATAGAGATTTCCAAAAAAGCGCCCGTCGCCCGGCTCGAGCTCGAGGTGCGGTTGAAGTCTGGCGAAATCAAGCGCCAGCTCAAACGGCTGGAGTTCCGGGACGACCTTTTCACAGAATCCGGGGAGTTGGATCAATACCGGGACGGGTTCACTATCTCCCAGATCGACTACAACAACGACACCGTCGAGTTCACCAATGGCATTGTGCTGAAAGCTGGTGAGGCGACGGGCGACGTATCTGAGCGTGACATTCGACGGATCCAGATCCGTGAAACGATCAAGGCACATTTCGATAAGGAAAAGCAGCTTTTCGCGCAGGGCATCAAGGTGCTCTCGCTGTTCTTCATCGATGAGGTGGTGAAGTACCGGGACTACAGCCAGGCCGATGAAAAGGGTGAGTACGCCCGCGTCTTCGAAGAGGAATATGGACTGCTCAAGGCGGAATATCTGGATGAACTTGCGCTGGATAATGAGAAGTATCGCGCCTTCCTTGAACGCGACCCGATCTCCAAGGTCCATGAGGGCTATTTCGCGATCGACAAGCAGAAGCGTCTGGTCGATCCCGACATCAAGAAAACTGGCGAGGACAAGGGGCTCTCTGACGATACGGACGCCTATGATCTGATTCTGAAGAACAAGGAGCGCCTGCTGTCGCAAGACGAACCAGTGCGTTTCATCTTTTCGCACTCGGCGCTCCGCGAGGGTTGGGATAATCCAAATGTCTTCGTCATGTGCATGCTCAAGCACAGCGACAATATGATTTCGCGTCGCCAGGAGGTGGGCCGCGGCCTGCGGTTGTCGGTCAATCAGAACGGCGATCGCATGGATCAACTGGCTATCGTTCACGACATCAATGTGCTGACCGTCGTCGCCAGCGAGAGCTACAAGGACTTCGTCGCCGGCCTGCAAAAGGAGATCGCTGAGACGCTTTCCTCTAGGCCACGAAAGGCGACGGAGGCCTTTTTCACGGGCAAGACGTTTGCCACCGCCACTGGCCCCGTCGAAGTCAGTCCGGCTCTCGCCAAGCAAATCTATCGGTATCTCGTGAAGAACGATTATACCGATGACTCCGATCAGATCGCCAGCGCGTACCATGAAGCCCAGGCGACAGGAACGCTCGCTACGTTGCCTGACGAACTGAAGCCATACGCCGACCACGTATTCCAGCTGATCGAAAGCGTGTTCAGTGACGCTCAGTTGCCGAAGATTGACGACGGCCGCAAGCCAAAGACCAATCCGCTAAACGCCAATTTCGACAAGAAGGAATTCCAGGCGCTGTGGTCGCGGATCAACCAGAGGGCGGTCTACCGGGTCGAGTTCGATTCCGACGAACTTGTCCGCAAGTGTGTGGGCGCGTTGGACAGCCAACTGAGGGTGACGCCGCTGCAATATACGGTTCAGACGGGCATCCAGGCTGACGAAGTTGCCGATGAGCAGCTAAGGTCTGGCGACGGGTTTCAAGTCACCAACACCGCGACCGAGCGGGGCGGCTCCGTCTATTCGCTTGTGAAATACGACTTGATCGGAAAAATTGGCGAACTTGTGCAGCTTACGCGCACGACAGTAGCGGAAATCCTGACAGGAATTGCACCGGCCGTGTTCGGTCAGTTCAAGGAAAATCCCGAGCATTTCATCTCGGAGGCGTCCCGGATCATCGCCGAGCAGAAGGCGACAATGGTGATCGAGCGCCTTGCCTACAACGGCCTGACCGAGCGGTATGACGTTGATATCTTCACCGCCAATCAGACCGGGCAAGATTTCTCGAAGGCAAGCGCCAAGCTCAAGAATCACATTTATGATTATGTGGTAACTGATTCCGATGTCGAAAGGCGCTTTGTCGCTGATCTCGACACCAGCAATGAAGTGGTGGTCTACGCGAAGCTGCCCCGCGGTTTCCTGATCCCGACGCCGGTTGGTGATTACAACCCCGATTGGGCGATTTCTTTCAAACAAGGAAGCGTCAAACACATCTATTTTGTGGCTGAGACGAAAGGCACGATGTCATCCATGAAATTACGTGAGATCGAGAACATCAAAATCGCATGCGCGCGGAAGTTCTTTGATGAGATTGGTCGCAGGATTTCTGAGGTTCGCGTGAAGTACGATATCGTGACTGACTACGCAAAGCTTATGGATATCGTAGGACGCGCTGCCTGACGCGTGTCGTGATAGCTGGCATGTTTCTGCCGTTGGCTGACACTTTGTTTGGAATGAAATACGAAGAATGATGTCACCCCTTGAAGAATGCCGACCACCCGAAACAGGAAGTTTCGCTTGATGCAGAGCTGACACATGCGCCATCGCTTGTGTATGGGCGTATGCAAATTGACGAGCTTATTATCGGAAACCCCAGGCGTAAGTCTGGTCGCGTCCTACGGTAACGCCGGGGACCGCAGCCATGAGTAGACAATATCGGTTGGGTCGGCCACTGACTGACTTCTTCCATAACAACTGATGTGCGAATCGTGGGCGTTGCTGCTTGCGACGAGATGGTTGGAATATTGGGCGCAGCCGCTGGCGCTATCCGACCGATGCATCTGGCTATCTGGAAACAAGCGAGCGCCGCTCGACGCTGGTAGACGAATTACCTACAACGAAAGGTAGTGATGATTCGCGCCTTCTTTTGTAAAGAGAAGGGGCTTAACCGGGCCAGTGAGCTTGGGGACACGCTGCAAGTCTTTGCTTGTGGCCAGGGGGCGAGACAATGTCTGCGTTGCGGCGAAGCGTAGTCGTGCATACGAACTTGGCAGGCCACATGTTGCGCGTCCAATTCGCTCGACGAAGCGAAAATGGCGTGCAAGTTCTGACCATGGGTCAGTTGGTCGCCCGCCTGGCAGGCGGGGTGCTGCGGCCGGTTGATCCGGATGTCCTGCTCGAGACAGCGCGTGAGGCGCTTCCCGCGGTAAGCATGGGAGAACTCGAGCCCATCAAGGGTCTACCGGGCATGCCGAGCGCGGTCGCCGGCACGCTCGACAAAGTCTGGCGCGCTGATGTTTGGCTCGCCGAGTTTGATCATCCCCGCCTAGCTGCATTGGCTCGCCTGGAGGAGGAGATCGTGGGCCGCTTGCCCGCCTCTATGAGGAGGCCCTCAGAGCTGGTCGACTTGGCGTCGCGGCGCCTTGAGCTCGCAACGACCTTGATCGGTCCTGTGGAGGTTCACGGCCATAGCGAGATGTCGCCGTGCTGGAGGCCATTCCTCACGCTGTTGGCCGAAGTGGTCCCGGTGAAATGGGTGGCGGGAGCGCGTCACGTGCCGACATGGCTGACGGCGACAAAGGTCGTCGTCGAAACGGCGAAGGCCTCGGGGGCCCCCGTTGCTGTGCGGTCTTGCGCGAATCAGCAGCACGAGGTCATCGAGGCGTTCCGGTGGGTGCGCTCCTTGCTGGCCGGAGGGACGCCCGCATCGGACATCGCGATCGTCGCTTCAAGCCCGGGCGACTATGACGATCACGTGTTTGCTCAAGCCTCCGACAGCGCTCTTCCGGTCCATTTCGTGCACGGCGTAAAGGCCGTGACGGTGGCCGACGGACAGGCGGTCGCCGCACTCGGCGAGATACTGCTGAAAGGCATCTCCCAGGAACGTTTGAAGCGATATCTTTCGCTGGCAAAGGGCGCCCCGGCGCTTCACGCGTTGTTACGCGAATGGTCTCGTCTTGTTCCTTCTGATGCGCCGCTGACGACTTTGAAGCGATGGGAGGGCGCGTTCAAACGTGTCGATCCGTCGGATTGGCCAGATGGGCATAACCGTTCCGCGGAAGTGATGGACGTGCTGCGCCTGCTCGCCGGAGGGGCGGACCGCGCCGGGGAAGTCGGAGAGACTTTGCTCGCCGGCACCCAGAAGTCTCTATGGGGAAGGGCACTCTTGGATGGTCCGGCAGCGGCGCTTCCGGTCACATTGGGCAGATTGCGGGTGGACGACGGTGTCGAACCTGCATCGAACGTCCTGTGGACCTCGGCCATCGCGCTCGCGTCGTCGCCCCGGCCGAACGTCTGGCTTCTGGGCCTGAACGCGGGCAGTTGGCCACGCCGCATATCGGAAGATCGGCTCATACCGGATCACGTCCTTTCGATCGAGAGACTGGACCCGCTTCCCGTGGCCGATGGCGACAGGCGCGATTTCACCACGATCGTCGCCAGTGCCACGAATGTGGTGACGTCCTTCAGCAGACGCGACGTGGGAGGCCGGTTGCTGGGGCGGTCACCGTTGATTTCGGCGATAAAAGACCTTCACCTCGATCGTGCACGCACTCCCGAGCATGCTTTTAGCGAGGCGGACCGCCTGCTCGCCCGGACCCAGGAATTCGCGGGCATGCCTATCGCGGTGTCCGGCCTCGGTTGTTGGCGGGATTGGTACCGCGACGATTTAACCCCTCATGACGGACTGATCGCACCGGGACACGAACGGCTGCGCAAGCTGTTCGAACGGCCGATGTCGGCGACTTCCTTGAAGCTGCTTCTGCGCGATCCGTTACGTTTCGTGTGGCGTTACGCGCTCGGCTGGAGGGCTCCGGAAGAAGCCGACGAACCTCTGTCGTTCAGCCCGCTTCACTTTGGCAATCTGGTTCACGCATCGCTCCGCGGCGCGGTCGACCAGTTGGAAGCTGCAGGAGGATTGGCGGGCGCGGGCCGGGCGGAGTTGAGCGCCGCCATCGATTCTGCCCTGGCCGCCGCCGCCTCGGATTGGGAGAGCCAACTGCCAATTCCGCCCGATGTGATCTGGCGGGATGCGATCGACGGAGCGCGCTCGGTCTCGCTGGCGGCGCTTTCCTATTCGTTTCCCCATCTGCCGGGACAGCGGACATGGACGGAGATCCCGTTCGGCAAGCCCGATATCCATGACGACGGCGTGCGGGATCTCCCGTGGAAGCGCGAGGCGCCGGTCGAGATGCCAGGCACCAAGCTCAGGATCGAAGGCCTGATTGATCGCCTCGATCTCTCCGAGGACCAGAAGAACGCGCGCGTGATCGACTACAAGACCGGCAAGTTGAACAAGAAGATGTCGGAGACGACGATCAAAGGCGGCAGTGAATTGCAAAGGTGCCTCTACGCCTTTGCGGTCAAGGTGCTCATCGGCGGCGGCGTAGCCATCGATTCCGCCCTTCTGTTTCCGAAGGCGCCGGAAGGCGAGGGGCTCTATCCCCTGGATGACGTCGATGCGGCCCTGACAAAGGTGGCCGCGGCTGCGGCGCTTGCGCATGACATGTTGATGTCGGGTTTCGCGGCGATCGGCACGGACGCGAAGGATACGTACAACGACCTTGCGTTGGCGCTCCCAGCCAGCGCCGGCTATCTGCCCCGGAAGATGCCGCTCGCGCAGGCGCGCCTCGGACCAGCCGCCAACGTCTGGAGCGAGTCATGACCGTGCTTCCCGATACCGAAGCGAGAAAGACAGCGCTGACCGCCGTGGACCGTACACTGCTGGTCGAGGCAGGAGCAGGCTCCGGCAAGACTTCCGTGATGGCGGGACGCGTCGCGGTGCTGCTGTCGAACGGTGCGGAGCCGAAGCATATCGCGGCCATCACGTTCACGGAGTTCGCGGCCAGCGAGCTCCGGCAACGGATCGAGCGGTTCACCACCCAACTGTCGCTCGGCGAGGTCCCGAAGGACTTGCGTCAAGCATTTCCTGACGGTGTGGATGTAGCACAACGGGAGAATCTCTCGAAGGCGCTAGGCGCGTTCGACCAGTTGATGTGCGGCACGATCCACGGTTTTGCGCAGGCGCTGATCAAACCGTATCCCGCAGAGGCGAATATCGATCCTGGCGCCGACATCGTGGATCCTGCGGAGGCCGAGCTCGCATTTCAGGAGCATTACGACGCCTGGCTCAGGTCGCAGCTTTCCGGCGAACACAACGATGGTCTGGTCGCTCAGATCGTGCTTTCCGATGTAAACAGCGGACTTAAGTTCATTGCGGAGGTCGCTGAATTTCTCCGGGATAACCGCGACGCCACCTGCGCGCAGGTAGCTTGGTCGCACCAGGGGTTGGCCGACCTGACTGCCGCTGTGGGCCAATTCCAAAAGGATCTGGCCAGCTACGGCTTCCTGGAAGAGCAGACCTCGGAAAAATGCAAAGTGCTCGGAGATATTGCAGCGATACTTCAGGGGCACGGGCTCTCAGTGCCGAATCCGAGCAACGCAACGCTTGTCGCGGCGCTTGGCTTTCACCGGCATGAGATATGCTTCATTGAAAGTGGCAATAGAAGGTTGCTCCGCGCATCCGGGAAGTGGGAGCAGGCAGCGGCCAAGGCGGGCAAGCCCAAGGCAGCGGGAAAGCTGGCATCAGAAGCCATGGTGCTCAGATATGATGCCTGCCATGAGGCGATTGCGACCCTGATCGGCGCTGTATCGCGAGAGCTTCTTCTTCGTCTCTGCAACGAGATGGCACGACTGCGAGAAGATTGGCGGGGATACAAAAGGGCTGCCGCGTTACTGGATTTCGACGATCTCCTCTACAAGGCCCGAGACCTTCTCGCCAACAACGCCGAAGTTCGCAATGCGCTTTCCAAACGCTTCAGGCATGTCCTAGTCGACGAGTTTCAAGACACCGATCCGCTTCAGACCGAGATTTTATGGTTCCTCTGTGGCGATGACGGCGCGGGCGAGCCGCTGTCTCGTCCGCTGCGGCCCGGCGCCCTGTTTCTCGTTGGCGATCCAAAGCAAGCTATCTACCGTTTTCGTGGCGCCGACGTGAACGCGTACATCGCGGCCCGGGCGGCGATCGCACCAGATTCGCTGCTGAAGATCACCGCGAATTTCCGTTCGGTCGAACCGATCCTCAAGTTCGTGAACAAGCAGTTCGAACAGGTGTTGTCCGAGAGCGCCGGGCAACCCGGCTTCTCTGAACTGTCGCCGATCCATCCTGCCGGCGCCGATCCCGCGGTCGTGGCGCTCGACGTGACCATCGATGATGAGAAGCCGAGCGCCGGTGCGATCAGAGACTCCGAAGCGATGGCGGTCGCGGACCTCTGTGGCCGGTTGGCGGGAAATCTGATGGTGCGTGATCAGCACACCAACGAGCTTAGGAAGTGCCATTTGGGCGATATTGCTCTCCTGGCACCCGCCAGCACAGATCTATGGCGGTTCGAGGAAGCCCTCGAGGACCTCGGCATCCCGGTGTCGACACAGGCAGGCAAGGGATTCTTCCGGCGCCAGGAAATCCAGGATCTCATCGCACTTACCTGCGCCTTGGCGGATGCGAGGGACAGCCTGGCTCTTGGAGCGTTCTTGCGAGGCCCGATTGTCGGACTGACCGAGACCGAACTTCTCGACATCGTCGAACAGTTGCCGGTCGATCCTAAGCAGCCCGATCGGCTGCCGATGCTTTCGCTCCGGACGGATCCGGACAAGATAGCCAACGCAACCGCGAGCAATGCCATACGCATCCTCGCATTCCTTCGCGGCCAAGGCCGCAAGACGACGCCGTATTCGCTCCTCTCTGACGCTGTTGCCGCTCTGCACATTCGGCCTCAATTGCGTCAGCGATTCAAGGAAGGTACGGAGCGGGCGGTTGCGAACGTCGACTTATTTCTCGAACTAGCCCGGGCATATGACATTCGCGGCCTGCGTGCTTTCGCGAGGGACATGAGGGCGAAATGGGAGGACACCGTTCGCCAGGTCGAAGGTCGTCCAGATGCCGAAGAACAATCCGTCTCGCTGATCACGGTGCATTCCGCAAAGGGGCTGGAATGGTCCGTCGTCATCCCGCTGAACATGACGGGCACCCCGCAGCCGGAGAGCGGCCTGGCTCACGACAGGTCGAGCAATCTGTTCTCCATCCCCGTGCTGGGGAGCGATCCTCCAGACTACGACGGCATAAAGGCAAAGAACGTCATCGAGTCCACGAGGGAGAGAGTTCGGCTCTGGTACGTCGCGACGACGCGTGCACGCGACCTCCTGATCTTGCCGCGGCATTCTGCGAAGCTGTCGGAAAAAAGTTGGGCCCGCATCGTCGACCTCGGAATGGAAGAGTTGCCGGCCTTGGACGCGGCCGCTTTCGGAGCACAGGGAGAAGTGTCGGCGAGATCCGGGGAAAATCTGCAGACCCGCGAAATGTTCGCTGCCGAGGCAGCGAAAATTGTGGCCGACAGGAAGACCGTGACATGGCGCCGCCCAAGTCGCGCAGAGCTAGATCTCCAAGAATCCAACGCTGTTGAAGCTGCAGTGATGACCGAAGCGGTCGAAATTCCGCCGTCAGTGGTCGTCGGGAGCTCAACCCGGGGCGTCATCCTGCATAAGCTCCTCGAGGAAATACTGATGGGAGAGACACAGGAAACATCCGAGGAGATCGAAGTTCGGGCCGAAGAATTGCTGAAGCAAATCGGAACTGAGGTCGCGCAAGGTGCACAGGGGGCTATCTCACCCGCCGAACTATCCGCCACGGTTTTGAGGGCGCTCGCGCTGCCGGAGATAAAGGACCTGCGTCATCGACTAGTCGCAGAATTACCGGTGTTCGGAAGCTCTGTCACCGTTGATGGCGAGACGCTAATCTCAGGCGTTGCCGACGCCGTCGCCCTCGATGAACAAGGCGCCATTGACGTGGTCATTGACTGGAAGAGCGACGTTACGCCCGATACTGCAACACTCGATCATTACCGTCAGCAGATGCGCGACTATTGCAAGCTATTGCATGCCAGGAGAGCGCTTGTGGTGTTGATAACGACCGGACAAGTAATTGAAGTGGCCGTTTGAATGTGAGGGTGCTGTTGGACCTGCCGGTGCTCCATATTTTTATACCTGAAATACTTTTTGCCCGGCGCTTAGCTCGTCCTAGCGAAGTTCGACGAAAAAGTTCTCTGAATTTACTAAGGCATGCACGCCAAAACCAAAAATGCCCCAAACTTACATTTTAACTCCAAGGTATTCGTTCGATGGCGATAGAGTATTTCAAAACGAAGGATTTCGATCGGTCCCTAAACGGAGCAATTCAGGGAGGCGGGCGGGGCCAAAAGACTGCAATGAAGGTTCGTGCGATCGTCGGCGGCGTGGAGGATCCGGATCCATTCAGGGGATTCCCCGTAACCAAGCACGGTGAAAACCGAATGCCTCATTGTGTGAAGTACGAACTTGGTGACGGCTGGCGCCTCGTGACTCAGCAAACCGAAAAGACTTGCTTTTTCCTCTTTGTCGGAAATCACGACGATGTCGATCATTGGCTGGATGGGCACCAAGGCCAGCGGTTCGGGATCAGGGATGGCCGGACCATTCTCGTTCCGGGTATCGGCAATCAGATAGGGCACGTAGGACATTACCATGCGGACCATCACGATAAACCTTTGGCCGATTGGCTCGACATTGAAGCCATGGATCATGTTCTGGACCTGCCACGAAGCATAGCCAAGAGGCTGGAGACTTTCGATGGCAGGTCCACAGCTGAAGAATTGGAAAGCATTCTCCGTGAAATCGAGGATGCTAGAAAAGCTGAACTTGTTAGGGCAGTCTTCAATCTCCTGAGCGTCGGAGATCACGCCGGGGCGCAAGCGCACGTCGACGTCAGTCTTGGCCGGATTAAAGAAGTCGAGAATTGGGACGAGACGGATACGATCGAGGTGATTGACGGGGAAGATGTCCAGCGCATTCGCATAGGATCGCCTGAATATGGCGCTTGGCTGGCCGCCTTCGAAAAACGGACGCCTTGGTATGAGTGGTTTCTCTACCTGCATCCGGAGCAGGACAAGGTCGTAAAAGCGGAATATTCGGGCGTTGCTCAACTCTCTGGCGTATCGGGGTCCGGAAAGACCTGCGTGACGGTTCGTAGAGCACTTCGCCTTGCTGGACGTCCCGATGCGCGCGTCCTTGTACTGACGCTTAACCGGAGTTTAGCCTGTCTGCTCAAGCAACTCGTCGAGGCTGCCTGCACCGATCCTGCCGTCTTGGGCCGTATCCAGGTCACCTCGTTCTTCGAACTTGCACAACAGTTGCTCCATCGCTTTGAGCCGGAGAACGACAGGATCTTTGCAGACGTCACCTGGAAGCTGAGTGAGCACGTCGATGAAGTATTTAGGGAATATTACCGATGCTGGACGAATAACACGGACGGTAAGGTCCTCCTTCCGTTGCATCGATCCATCACCGCGCGGCGTGTTGCTGGCGAGGCATACGTCCGAGAGGAATTCGACTGGATAAGAAGCGCAGTCGAGCCGAGCGCGCGCACCGACTATCTCACAAAAGAACGCAAGGGAAGGAAGTTTCCGATCGTCGATGAACGGAGACAGGACCTCTTGCGAGGGCTTGAAGGTTGGGAAAAAAAGATGCGAGACGTTGGGGTCATCGACTATCTCGGACTGACTTCGGCTTTGGCCAACCATCTCGACCGGCTTGAGCCGCTGTTTACAAATGTCCTAGTCGACGAAGCGCAAGATTTTGGAACAACGGAATTGCGCGTGGTCCGCAAGCTGGTGCCAAGCGGCCTAAACGACATTTTCTTGTGTGGAGACATTGCGCAGACGATCCTTCCGAAACACCGCTCGCTTGCAGAGGCCGGAATCACGGGGGTCGCTCGGGAGCGTATTCGACAAAACTACAGGAACAGCAGGGAAATCCTTCACGCAGCCTATGATGTCCTCAAAAACAATCTGTACGAGGAGATCCTTGGTGATGAAGATCTAGAAATTCTAGACCCGAAGTTTGCTAACTTTAGCGGGCCGGTTCCGATGGCGTTGGCCGCTGCGACGCTTGAGGAGGAGGTTGCCTACGCAAGAACATACGCCGCGACGAGGCTGAGACAGGGCGCAAAATCGGTATGCATCGCTTTCGCCGGCTTCTCCGCTCGTGACGTTAGAGGGTTTGCGAAAAAGTGCGGTGTCACAGCGCTTGATGGGACTTATGATCCTGGAATCGACCCACTAGTGTTTTGCGATCTAGAGCAGACGAAGGGATACGAGTTCGATACGCTGATCATTCTACAGTGCTCGGATGGAATCCTCCCTCCGCACGACGCACCGAAGGAGGAGGAATTCCGCGCATCCTGCAAGCTCTACGTGGCCATGACCCGCGCGAAACGAGAACTTATTCTGTCGTTTCACGGCTCTCTCAGCCCGTGGATAAGGGCAGTGACCTCAACGATCGGAACGGACCTTTGGAGCGAGGTCGAAAGCATCGACACGACGCTGCTCCTTGGTGTTCCCGAAATCTTGCCTGAATTCGAATCGGCTGAGGAGATCGAGAGCGTCGAGAAGCTGACGGGACTACAGTTCGTTTATACGTCCAATGCGTTGGGTCTGTCGTTGGAGGCCCAGGATAAGCTTATTGATCTTGTGGACGGCAGAGGAATGAGAGCTGCCGGTGGCGGCACAAGGCTGCGATGGGCGAATATGGCCGCGCTACTTGATGATCTTCTCGCGAGCCGAAGAAGCGACCTCCGTTTTGGCCCGAATGTTGTGGAGGAAATAAGGTCACTGCGCTTATCGGATGTTTGAATAAGCGATTCCCGCTCATCCGCTCAAGATAGTAACCGTTGACTCTGCCAAGTTTGTTGACGATGCCGCTCAGATGGGCCGTTTACTTCTCTGACGTCCTAAGACGCAGATTCCGATTTTCACGTAGTTACGCTTCGATAAAAGTAATAGATCGCAAGAGGCTTCAAAGCATCGCGATGTCGAAGCGCAAGGGGGAGATAATGAACTTTCTGGGCTGGATTGACCATGACGCTGAACAGGAAGATGCAATCCTTCGCGCTTTAGGTGCGGCCAAAGGGCAAGACGCACGTGACGAATTGGGCCTTGGCACCATCAGGGACAGCTTCGCCGACCTCTTTTTTCCTGGCCTTTCGACTATCCAGCAGCGTGTTCGTTATTTTCTGTTTGTCCAATGGTGCTGCGAGGTGGCTGCCTCGCAAGGAGAGGCCGATCGAATTCTTGGCAGGCTCCGGACGAACGAAGAGGCCCTGATCCATTCACTCAAGCACCTCGGCGAGGGCCAAGGTGTTATCGGAATTGTGAGCCAAGAAGATCTCGAGCGCATGCCAAGTGAAATATACTGGAATGGGCTAATGGTGCTCGGAATGCGTCTTACTAGCGGGAGCCGCCAGCGGTGGGCGCGACAGGCTGCAGCAGGCAGGAGCGCTGCTCGAACTGATAATCTTATGGAGGATGGCCCTAAGGTTTCGATCAATCTCGGGTTTGATCTTGATCGTCCGCCGCCCCCGAAGGGGTTTCCAAAGGTCGATGGCCTCGACTTCACGCTGAGTAGCGACGAAGCCGCCTTCCTTCGCACGCGCCTGGCAGACGCCTGCGTGAACCCAACTGGGCGCGGCCATGAGTATAATTTATTCGGGACCTTCTTGCGTTACCGGCGTAGAACGAACGCTCAGGCTCCGTGGGAACATCCCCGGATGAGTAATCTTAGGTCCGAAGCTCGCGATATGTTACTGCTGGCCGCAGCATTTGCCCAGATTATGCACGGCGCGGTCATTTTATATAACGTGTGCGTTTCGCGATTGATGCCTGCCAGTGATGTTGCGACCCGTACTCTCTCCAGCCATGTCACAGCACTCTCAAATTGGGTCAAGAGCCTCAACCCCGCCGACGTCTCGTTGCTGGCCAGGCGCATCCCGGAGCTAGCCGCGCTGGGAACGATGACCCGCCACCGCATCGACCTCCAGTCTATCTCGTTCGTACGCCAATGGACGAAATTGTGCGACGAGCCCGAGAAGCTGCTCGCGAGTTCGGCGGCGAGCCGACTCGTGAGCGACCGGGAAGTCTTCTTGAAGGCCAGCAGCGGCACATCTCGCATTCGCTTCAGTAAGCAACGAGACCGTTGGGGGGGCGAGTCGGGAAGCCAGCAAATGGACTACCGGTGGAATACGGCGCGGAGCTGCCTCAACGACTTAGCGACGCCCGAAAATGCTTGAGCCGCAAAGTCGGTTGTCGATTTACGATATCCTACGTCCGCCCGATGGTTTCGCTCTTGATTGTCTGGTTGTTACGACTTATTCGGCGTCGCTAGACACCGTCCTTTCACTGCCTGCCGCGATGCTTGTCGATGCTTCGGACTCGGGCAAAAGACGCGCCGGACGCGTCACAGCCGCCGACTTGGCGGCGCTTAAACGTGTCTGCGGCCGCACAGCCATCTTCTGTCAAGGCGCCGCAATCCAACCGGCTGAGCTCGTGCCTCCCGCAATTATTGAAGCTGAAGAGATGGTCCACGAAGTGTCGGCGCCAAACGGAGGGAGCTTCCACCCCAAGGTGTGGGTGATGCGTTTCAAGCATAGTGAGGCGAAGCGATCGCTGCTACGCGTGGCTATCATGAGCCGCAATCTCACAGGCGACGCGTCTTGGGATGCTGGCGTAGTGTTGGACAGCAAGTCAACGCTTGGAACGCCCAAGACGAATGATCTCGGTGTGCTATTGCGCCTGCTCCCGACCCGGTGCGTTCGTCCGCTTGATGCAGGTCGTCGCAAATTGCTCTTTGAACTTGCTAGCGAGATAGAAGCGGTTAAATGGAAGATGCCCGCAGGGACAGGCACACCTACATTCCATGTGGTCGGTAATCAGGTCGGAAGTCCTTGGCTCCAGCCAAAAAGCAAGCGGCTTGCTATTGTCTCTCCCTTTCTAACTGCTTCAGCGATTAAGGACCTGGGCAAGTCGGTGGACACAATACCCCTCATCGTGTCACGGCCGGATGCCCTAGAGCGATGCTGGCAAGCTGTCAGCGGCAATGCTGACCGGAAGATGGTTCTGGCGCTACCCGAAATACCCACCGAGGGCACACGTGCCATGGGTCTCCATGCCAAATTTCTCATCTGGGAAAGCCAGGCGAAGGTTCGCATTGCCGTCGGGTCGATGAATGCCACTTCCGCGGCTACCAGCGGTCGAAATGTAGAGTTCATGGTTAGCTTCGATTGCACCGCTGCCATCGGTGAAGCGGGTATCGACGCGCTTCTCGACCCCCGCAGCATGGGCTCCGTGCTCGCGGACTTCGAGCCGGATGAGAGAAATGAACCCGTTCCCGAACCTTTCGATGATCGCCCCGCGCGGGCCTATTTGCTCGCAGCGCAGCTTCATCTCGAGTGTAACCTTGGTGCAAGTGGCTGGGAGCTGAGCTTGACACCCCGGATTGCCCACACAGATATAGAAGCGCTGTTACCTAACCTTCGTTTTCGCCCGGCTACGCTCGCCGGCAACCGCTCGGGCGCATGTGGCACGTCACTGGCGGCGGGGAAGCCGGCCAGGCTTCCGGGTACGCTCGAACTGGCTGAGATAACCGGCTTTATCGTCTTTGAAGCCGAAACCTCCAGCGGGCCGATCGCATTCATTCTTAATCTTGAGGTGCGTGGAGTCGAGGATGAGGCGCGGCGACATGCGGCGCTCAAGGCGTTGATCCCAGATAACAGAAGTTTTTCGGATTTTCTTAGGGGCCTCCTAGGGGATTTTACTTCGCTTGACGCGATCGACGCCGCAAACGGCGCGGCTGGTCAACCCACCATTTGGGGGCCCACAAACCGATCGGGCATCCTCGAAATGTTGATTAGTTGCGCCGCCGATAATCCTGCTCGACTGCAATCAATTGAAGAAACTTTAAAGGCGTTTAGTCCCGAGGAGCTCGAAGCAGTTGCTCCGTTGGAATTCCGAGAGCTCTGGTTAGCCATCCTCAAAATGACCAGGACAAAACGATGATCGAAATGGCCCGCAGAAGCGACCCGACTCGGTTTCAGAAGCGGACGATTGCATACGTCATTAAGAGGTTCTGGGAAGACGCGGTGCCCGCCCGTCGTTTTCTTGTTGCCGACGAAGTAGGTCTTGGAAAAACTATAGTAGCTCGAGAGGTTGTGGCCGAAGCTCTGCGGCGTAGACCCGGTGAAAGCACGGACATTGTCTACCTCTGCTCAAGCCAGCCTGTCGCGAGTCAGAATTTAAAGCGGCTAAAGGTTCACGGCCATGGTGGGACCACAAAAGCAACCCGGCTGACGTTGCTTGCGGCCGAACCTCCCGCCAAGGGAGGTGTACGTTATCTCGCGCTCACGCCAAGCACGTCCTTCAAGGTGAGTGGACGCTCGGGCACGGTTCGTGAGCGAGCTCTCATATACCTGTGCTTGCGCTCTACGTTCAAGAGCGATGGTTTTTTGACGATCATGCAGCAAGTCACTGACGCTAGCTGGGCGCGAGTGCTTGATGGACTAGACATTACAAAGTGCGATCCAATCGTAATTCGGGCGTTTAGGGGCGCCGTCCGAGGAGACCAGTCGCTCTTGACGGAAATCCGTAATACCGCAGTTGAAGCCCCGACAGTTGGGCCGAGCAAAGAAGCAAAGAGAATTCTTAAGAAGAAACAGGATGAGCTCGTCGGTCGATTGCGCAAAGAACTTGCCCTTCAGAGTGCTGGGACGCTAGCGAGCAATGGTCTGATCATCGTCGACGAGTTTCAGCGCTTCTCGCCGCTCTTCGACTTTGCGAATGCGGAACGCGATTTCGGTGTGCGCTTGGCCGAGCGCCTCTTAACGCAAAAAATTCCCGAGCGCCGTGTCCTTCTTCTTTCCGCCACTCCGTATCGCATCGCGGGCGGGGAACTCGCCCCGGACGAGAAGCCTTATGCTGACTTTGTTGCGCTAGTACGATTCCTTGCAGGTGCTGATTCATCCGCTGCGCTCTCAGATTCACTCAGCAGTTATTCAAGGGCTTTGCGGGCCAATCCGCCGGAAGCGAATGCGGTCATAACAGCGCGCAATCATGCGCGCTTGATCCTGCGAAAGATTATGTGCCGCACTGAGCGGACCGGCTCGATGACTGACTCGAATGCCATGGTCGACGAAGAGGTTTTGGGTTTGCAGCCTGACGTCCAAGATCTTGGAGGAGCAATGGCCGCGCGTCGCATCGCGCGGCGACTTCGGGTCCGTGACCCGGTCGAATATTGGAAGTCAGCTCCCTTCTTCCTTGACTTCATGAGGGGATATCAATTTCGGGATGCAGCAATCGCGGTTGCGCAAATAAAGGATCGACGATTTGTTGCGCAGGAAGCGAAACGCGGCGAGCTTTTGCTCGACCAGCGGGCGCTCAAACGTCTTGACCCTTTGGTTTCTCCGTCGGCGCGCTTGCGCCACTTAATAAAGAGCGCGATGCCGGATGGCGTCGAGCGGCTACTTTGGATTCCTCCGTCACTCCCTTATCTGAGGCCGGCAGGGCAGTTCTCTGAGGCTGCGCCGGACTTGAAGCGGCTCATTTTTACTGAATGGCGGTTGGCACCCGACGCGATCACGGCGCTTACATCGTACGAGCTCGAGTTGCGACTTGCAGCAGGGATGCGAGCTTCGCGCACTAAGCGAAATTCGCGCACGGATAGCGGTCCTGGCCTACGTCATAAGCGTTTCGGCGATCTCGGGAATATGCTTCGGCTGGGCCGCGCTAATCGGGCAGGGGACGATGCGACGTCATCGATGGTCCCCCTCGCCCTTCTTTTATCCGGGCCGAACATGGCAAGGTGGGGGGACCCTCTGCCGCCCGCGATCGCCGCAGGGGCACCGGTCGAGGCATCGCAAGTTCTGAAAGCCGCTGAAGCCAGAATACGGCCGTCGCTCAAAACTCTACCGCTGGGATCCCAGGTGGGTCGTGTCGACGACCGCTGGTACTGGGCAGCTCCTCTTCTTCTAGAAAGTGAAACGGTGAATCGACAGTGGTTGTCGATGGACGATCAGTTTCTCGCCGCGAAGGAGACCGCCTCTACAGACTTAGACCGCGTGAATGACGCAATTTCCGCGGTTCTTGACCGCCCTGAGAGCCTGGGAAAACGTCCCCGAGATCTGGTCCGAGTGCTCGCAAAGCTTGCGGTGGCAGGACCCGGTAACTGCGCCTTTCGTGCGCTGTCGCGAACCGCATCTGGACCTGTGACAGTGTCAGAGCTCAAACGTTGCGCTTTCCACGTGGCGCGCGGATTTCAGAGTCTGTTCAACCAAGGCGAAGCTGCCGCCGCAGTTCAACTCGAACAGCCGGGCCGAAAGCGTATATATTGGGATCAAGCGCTCGATTATTGTATCGCAGGAAATCTTCAGTCGCTTCTGGACGAACAATTGCATTTCGAAGCTGACGGTCTGGCGATGTTCGATGGAACGGACGCGGAGAAACTTGAGAAGGCCGCGACGGTTGTCCACACCTCGCTTACACTTCGGCGGTCGTCTATCGATGTGCTTGGACTCGAACGGCGACGTAGTCGCAAAGCTGAATCTACCGCTGATCTGGTGCGCTTAAGATGCCGGCATAGTGCACGATTTGCTGAGGTGAAAGAGGCTGACGGTGCGGTAAGCCGTCTCGACGCGGTGCGCGCCGCATTTAATTCTCCCTTCAAGCCGTTCATCTTGGCATCCACCGCGGTCGGGCAAGAGGGGTTGGACTTTCATCCGTGGTGTCATGCGGTGGTTCATTGGAATCTGCCTCGGTCACCAGTCGAACTTGAACAGCGTGAAGGTCGTGTCCATCGATATAAGGGGCACGCCGTGCGCTTGAACGTTGCAAGTTTTATTGGGCTTTCTGGTCTGGCGGCAGCATGCCCTTCTCCAGGCTCTGATCCTTGGCAGAAGCTTTTCGAAATCGCATCAACGGTGGATATTGATAACGAGCTGTCTCCGTGTTGGTTATTTGAACAAGGTACAAAGCCGACAAAGATCAGAAGAATCATACCGTTCTTGAACTTCAGCCGTGAACAAGACAGTTGGCCCCGGTTGCGTGCCCGATTGGCGACCTACCGTCTCGCTATAGGTTTGCCTAGAGCAAATGATTTGCTCGATGCGCTCGAGCGCAACGGGATTACAGCCGATCAGGCTTTCGAATGGAAGATCGACCTGCGACCGCCTGCACTTTGATTGCGTCTAGTCGGTCATTGACCGATCGCGTTACGACTAGTTGCGCTATGAAGCGAGGCATGCTGCGGACCGTCTGTCAAAACAGATCCTGGCAAGCGCGAGGAAATACTGCGGCGCACGCGTTCGATATTCCATAATGCCTCTTTTCCGAGTCCAGTCCGGCGCGTTGCCTCATCGCTAAACGGTTGAGATGCGTAAATTGACCTCCGTGGACGCGGCGCTTTTGCTGTGTTGTATAGCCGCCCCGGGCCACGCTATCCGCGAAGCCTCGGTGGTTGTTGCGACTGGCAACCTATGACACGATCCAAGTCGTGTCTTTTATCGCCATGGACTCTTATGCCGCTTCGGAAGCATCCTTGGGAACAATTGTCGGATGAGCAGTTGCTCAAGCAACGCTTTAGTACTTTGAGGGTGACGATCAAAGGCACTTGGCTCGAGGATTGTATCTACACTCTGTATGAAGAGCTGAAGGATCGCGGTATTCGGCTTCGGCCGAATGTATGGATTTCGAGCGAATGGTTCAGTCCGGCCGATGTGCCAGGCATTGCCATCCCGTTCTACCTCGCTCATCCCCGCCTCATGAAGCTCGAGAAGAAGATGATGTTTGAGGCCGAAGGCAGCACCCGGTCAG
Organism: Tardiphaga sp. P9-11; assembly: GCF_008329525.1. Lineage (GTDB taxonomy): Bacteria > Pseudomonadota > Alphaproteobacteria > Rhizobiales > Xanthobacteraceae > Tardiphaga. The sequence goes on from NZ_NPKQ01000001.1 coordinate 830,170, forward strand.
AGTGCATGGCCATTCTCCGTCACGAGACAGGCCATGCCGTGCAGCATGCCTACCAATTGCAACGTCGCCGGCGCTGGCAGCAACTGTTCGGCCTGTCGTCCAAGCGTTACCCACTTTATTACCGGCCAAATCCGGCCAGCCGGCGTTACGTCCAGCACCTTCGGCGCTGGTATGCACAAAGCCACCCAGACGAGGATTTCGCAGAAACCTTTGCGGTGTGGCTGCGACCGCGGTCGAGCTGGCGAACCCGATATGCCGACTGGCCGGCGCTAAAGAAGCTCGAATATGTCGACGAGCTGATGAGCGAGATCGCGGGCGAAAAGCCACTAATCACCACACGCGAGCGTGTTGAACCTCTGTCGAAGCTGAGCCAAACGCTGGGCGAGCATTACCAGACAAAGCAAGCGTTCTACGCATTTACGCCGCCGAAGACTTACGACCGCGACCTCAACCGCCTTTTCTCGGCCGATCCGCGGCATCGACGCGCGCAATCGGCGGCGTCTTTCATCAGGCGGCACCGCGCGCAGGTCAGGCAGATGGTCGCGCGATGGACAGGTGAAAACCAGCTCACGCTTGACGCCGTTTTGGACGACATGATTTCACGTTGCCGCGAGCTTGACCTGCGTGCCTTGGGATCCGAACAACAATTGCTGGTCAATTTCACCATTCTTTTAACGGCGAAGACCATGCACGCGTTGTTTGGTCCGTCCAGGCGCAAATGGATTGCGCTATGAGGCGGCTTCGCGTGCTCGTTCTCATGCATCCCGATTGCGTGCCGCCGGAGACAACCGATGGTTACAGCGCGCAGGAAACTAACTTATGGAAAACAGAATTTGACGTCGTCAGCACATTGCGTGCTGCAGGCCACGATGTTCGTCCGCTCGCGGTTCAGGAGGAAATCCGACCGATACGCGATGAGGTCGAAAATTTTAAACCCCATGTCGTCTATACGTTGCTGGAGGAATTTCACTACACGACCACGTTTGATCAGCACATCGCAAGCTTGCTCGAGCTGATGCGGATTCCATATACGGGGTGCAACCCGCGCGGCCTGATCCTGGCGCGTGGCAAGGACCTGTCCAAGACGCTGGTGCAAAATCGCCGAATCGCGGTGCCGGCCTTTGGCGTGTTTCCGATGCACCGCAAGGTTAAACGCCCCGCGCGGCTCGCTCTGCCCTTGATCGTCAAGAGCCTCAGTGAAGATGGGTCCAATGGGATTTCGCAGGCCTCGATCGTTGATACCGACGAGAAACTTGGCGAGCGCGTCGCCTTTGTTCACGAGCGGCTGCAGACGGCCGCGATCGCCGAGCAGTATATCGAGGGCCGTGAGCTTTATGTGGGGGTGCTCGGCAACAACCGGCTGCGGGCCTTGCCGGTCTGGGAGCTCAAATTCGGCACTTTGGGTGGTCAAGGTGCGCGGCAGATCGCCACCGAAAAGGCCAAACACGATACCGATTATCAAGAGCGCGTCGGCATTGTCGATGGGCCGGCTGATGATCTGGCACCAGAAGTCACGGCTCGCATCCAACGGACTGCCAAACGCATCTACCGAACATTGGGGCTAGATGGCTATGCGCGCATCGACTTTCGTTTGTCTGCCGACGGCACGCCGTATTTCATTGAAGCGAACCCGAACCCTGAGATCGCGCAAAGCCAGGAATTTGCCAAGGCGGCGCTACATGACGGGATCGACTATCCGAGCTTGCTGCATCGCATTTTGGCCTTGGGGATCAGCCGGGCGAAAGCGGGGGCATCGGTCGGCTGACGGGGGCGGGCGACGTGGTCTGTTCGTCAGGGCCGCGGCCTAGCGGCGTCGCTCTGTCCGCGCGGCGCTCTTAAGTTGCCGGCGATTGGGCCAGTGGCCGAGTTTTTCCATAACATCGCATACGCGAATCGACTCGTTGACCCGAACGCGTGCCCGCCGTTAGGCCGCCTCGTTCGCCAGCGTCGAGGTCATGTCGGCAATCTTGCGAAATTCCCCCAATACTTCCGGCTGATGCTGCGCGAGATAGCGCGCGACGCGCTCATTGCCGATCAGCTTTCCGAGATAGCCCTTGGCGACCGTGAGATGCAGGTGGTCTTGACCATAAGTGTCCTGAATGGAGGAGGTCGCCTCCTGCAGGCGGGCGAGCTCACGCTCCATCCGGCCAATCGCCTCGGCTGTCATGCCCTTTAATCGTTTCGGGGTCTGGGCATCCACGAGCTCGGATTGAGGTGTGGCGGTGAGAATCGCCGACGCGTAACTGACCGCAAAATTATTGGCGTTGATCATCAGCTCCGACGCTTCGATCTGCCGCAAGGGGCGCATTTTGCGCAAGATATCGAACACGGCTAGTGGACAGAATTTGTCTTTCAGCAATCCGGTGACTTCGCCGCAGATGCCGTCCAGCATCTGCATCTTCCGCGAAATGCTGCGGACATTGATGTCGAGGGCACGGGCAATCTTGTCTTTGGGGACTTGGCGTTCGATCGCCTTGGCAATCATCCGCTGCTCTTGTATCGGCGACAGACGGTTGATGCGCTTATTATAGGTGAACGCCTCGTCATCCCGGGAGATCAGGCATTCCACCTCAGCCGCCCCAAGATCGCGCAGAACCTCGACCCGAAGATGTCCGTCTAACAGCAAATATATCTGCGGGCTGCGCGCGGCCGGGGTGACGACAGGCGGCTCAACCAATCCGATCTCACGAATGGACGCTGCAATCTGCTTGTACTTGTGACTCGTCTTGACGGTCTTTCCGATCGCTCTGACCGGCAAAATGGCCGTCAGGGGAATTGTCCTGCAGGTCGGGTCAAATCCCTGAATGACGGCATCGATCGGACCGGGCTCGGAATAGGTGCTCATGCGGCTAACCCCGATGTGAGGCGTTCCTGCAGGAACGCCGGCATCGAATCGAGCTTTTCGGCGCGAAGCAGATTGGTGAAATTGCTGTCGTCGCGCAGTGATCGTATCGCCTCAACCACAAACAGCAGCCGCTGTTGGGTGACCTCAGCCTTTTTGATCAGGAGCTTTTGACGGTCAGCTTCCTGTCGATAGACGCGAATGATGGCTTCGCTGGTCAACGGGCGCTTCGACTTGTCGCGGCGCCCGTTGGGAATGTCACGGATGTGCTTGCCGCGTCGTTGGCGTTGCTCGATTAAGCGGCGCACGGCAACAAGCTTGCGGCCGCGCAGTTTCTTCTCCGTATAGGCTTGCGTAAGCGCCTGCTGCACCTCTTCGTCGCTCGACTTCGAGATTTCAATCGCCATGTTGAGGGGTAACAGGCCGTTCTCCACGGCCGCGAGAAGGCGCTCCTCGCCATTTTCCAAGAGCTTGGCGATTGCCGTCACATACTCCGGGGTCACACCAATCTTTGCGGCGATCTCTCGATCGTTATAGCCGCGGCCTTTGAGGGTACTGATATCCTCTAACAGATCGACAGCACGGTGTTGTCGCCGTGCACAGTTCTCAACGAGGCTCATGACCAAGCAATCAGTTTCCTCCGCTTCGGTCACGATCGCCGGGATTTCGGACTGTCCGAGCTGAATGAAGGCCTCAATGCGGCCTTGCCCACATACCAGATCGTAACGCGCGCTATCTGAGTGGCTTTCACGCGGGCTTACGGTGATCGGGCGCTTCAGCCCGACATTGGCGATGCTGCGGACGATCTCTTGAAAATTGCGCCGGCTGCGGGCCCGCGGGTTCAGCAGTCGGATCTCAGCGATGGGAATGATCTTGATCGTCTTGCCGTTTTCGGTAGCTGCAGACTTGCTCATGCGGCATCCTCCAAGAAGTTGGTACGAGCTGCGATCGCGTAGAAGAAGTCGAGTGAATCGAAGCGGTAAGCGTCCAATGCTAACGGGTTGTCCTCCTGCAACCGCAAATGACTGGCGTTGAGGTCTATGCTCGGAAACAGATAATAGTCATGCGGCACTTCATTGGCCGCATCCATGCGAAGGGCAACGACCACATCGGGAACCAGACCCGTATCGAATCTGAGCCGCCAGCGCAGGGCGCCCGCTTGGGTCTGGAAGGATCGCGCGATGATCAAGGATGCGGTGAACTCGTCATTGATTGTCAGTAAATCAGTCGTGGCATCAAACGCGACATCGGCGCCCGCCTCCCGCAAGCCGGCGGTGACGGTCGCGAGAACATCCGGATACGATCGCCGTAGGTTCCGATTAATTTCGATGTATCTGTAATCACGGTCCGGCTCATAGCCGATCAGTTCGTAAGCGCGCGTCAGGCTGCCAAATCGATATCGATAAGTGCTCGACGACGGCATATTCTCGCGTTCGTCGATCACGAGCCCGGAGAGTGATCCCTCTTCCGTCAGTACTGATCTTAGGAGCGCCAGAAGCTCTTCGTCGGAAAAATAATGACTACGCTGGTCAATGATCGCCCGCGCCCGCTCAAATAGCGCGATATCGACGACAGCGGGAAAGGCGCCGTCGGCGCGGACCCATGTGTCTGGGTGATTGACGACGCGGCGTTGCTTCAGTTTGTACGACACGCGGTTGAAGACGTTGTTGCCGATGTATTTTTCGTTGGTGAGGATTTGGTGGATCGAGGCGCGGCTCCAAGGCGTCCCGCGCTCAGTGGTGCGGCCTTCATTATTGAGCAGCGTCGCAATCTCGCGCTCCGACATCGCAGCGTGGACGAAGAGCGAATAGACGCGGTTGATTTGCTCAATCTCGTTTGACGGACCAAGGGTCAGAACGACCCGATCTGTTTGGAGGCTCTTGCGATCCCCCGCGGCGAGCTCGCCCTTCGGGGCTCTGCTTTGGTCGAGGAGAAGTCTACGCAGACCGTAACCAGCTGGGCCGCCTTGGCGAAATCCGTATTCAACCAATCGGCACTGCCCAGCAAACACTTTAACGGAGAGCTCGCGACTATACTCTCCCGCCATCACCCGCTTTACATTCTTAAGCAGGATGGAGCCGATGCTGCCGTCGTTGTCGAATTGCTCCCCACAGTAGTGCACACGGATGCCGGCCCTGGAGCAGAGGTGCTCGTGATAGGCGCCTTCATCCGCATCCTGGAACCGTCCCCATCGGCTCACGTCGTAAACCAGAATAGCCTTAAACGCCGCCTGCTGGCTTTGCACTGCCCTCATCAAGCTTTGTAGACCCTCTCTGCCGTCAATTCTCAAGCCACTCCGCCCAGAGTCCTCGTAAACTTGGACAATCTCAAAACCACGCTGTTCAGCATAGCGACTAATCGTATCGAGTTGATTTTCCGTCGAGTAGTCCTGGTGCTCTGTTGACATCCTCACGTACGCGGCTGCTGGACACAGCGTGTCCGCTGAGCTTGTGCTGACAACAGAGGCGCGGGTTCGCCTGATCAAGCGGGCACCTGTAGGATTATCTGCTGTGCCTTCCCCCGAGGACACCTGGCTTGCTGCAGCCAGATGGTAGCGAGCAGGGTGCGGAATGTCGTTTCCAATGATGGGTAAGTTCTTTCTCAGCGCTCCTGGCGAGGGCTTCCCTCCAAACGGGCGAACCTTTGCGCAAGAGATTGCTGCGGCTTTGAACAGAGCGTCTGTCGAAAGCGCTGTGCACGTTAAAACGGTCGCGGGGTGGACGGGTGCCAACGAGCGGACTGTCAAAAACTGGTTTGCGGGAACTTATGGGCCCAATGGGGAGCACCTTTTGATCTTGGCGCGCCATTGCGATCAGGTCCTGGACGCCATGATTGTCATGATGGGCCGACGAGAGCTGCTGGTTGGCCACCGGGTCGCCGACATCGAGCGGCGAGTCAGAGAGCTTGCCGACGCATTAGGTGCGCTCAACGCTGACTAGCCCCTGTCTACTTCAGGGTGTGGCAGATCAATCACTATCGCTATAAGTTTGGTTCCTTGAAGCGCCCCCCTATTGCCTCTGCTTTTGATCAAATCAACAGTGAGGAAGGGGGAGTGCCATGATTACATATTCAAAAGTGTGTTTACTCGCTGGTTGTCTGCTTTTGAGCGCTTGTGGTGCCGTCGTTCCAGAAATGAACGAATTCTACGAAAGACCGGAGCAGCAGCGGCATAACGAGCGGCGTATCATCGGCCAGATTCAGTGTGAACTACGGGAGGGGGTCCGCAGTGCGATTAAGGCGCAGCGTGACAAAGTTGGCGGTCCGACCGTCGATTGGCTCATCGACTGGGGCGCGAAGGTCAACCTCAACATTGTGGCAGACGAGAAGGGAAGCTTGGCTCCCGGAGCGTCTCTCACTCAGATGTACGGGCTGAACAAATTCACGTTCGGGGGAGGACTCGACCTCTCATCTAATGCGACCCGCGACGAGACTGTCGAATTTACATACGCTTTCGCCGAGCTGCTGGCCCAAAGCCCAAAATCTTGCACGCCGGAAGACGCCATTCTTATTAAGAGCAATCTCAAGATCGGCGACTTTATCAACAATAAGGCTGATCTAGCCGGAGCGCCAGGCGTGGCGAGAATGCCGTTCAGTGTCTTTAGCTGGAAGGTCAGCTTCATCGTCGTGTATGGCGCAAGCGCCACGCCCACCTATGAATTCATCGATGTCACTGCCGGTACAGGCAATCCCTTTGTTAACGTGTCCCGCACAAAGACACACACCGCCACGATTACTATTGCGCCCCTCGAACGACCCTCGCGTTACAGGCAAAGAGCCATAGTCCGTTTGAGCGATGAAGGAGAAAGTATTCACGCGGCCGCCGTGTTCGGACAGGCGACCGCCAACGCCATCCGCAGTCAGCAACGACGATAGGAGGATGCCATGAGCGACCCAGCAATTCCGCAAAGCGTCAAAGAGGCCGAACAACTCGGTCTCAAGCGCGCATCTGCCGACGAAATTGCGGCCCGTAGGGAGAAGGATTTCCCGATAGAGTTGCAGAACAAAACTCATGGACGCGATCGCGATCCTCGTATTGTTAACTGCGCGGACGACGACAGCGAAGACAAACCGTGCCAAATTGGTGCCTGCATCAACGGCGTTCGGCTGATATATTATTGCAGAGGGCACATTTGCGACGATTTGGCTTTTAGCCAGGACTGTTAACGGAAGGCGGTCGGCAGGTGGAGAAGGTTTGAGCCCAGTTCCTCTCCCTCCGCCATGCCAACCCCGTCCGGCGTCAGTTGGTCGGACCATCCCGGGGTTATGAGACGTGAACCAGCAGCCCAATCTTGCCGAGCTCGACAAGCTAAAGCTCCGCATCCAGGCGTTGCGCGCCAAGACGGTGGATAGTGGCTGCACCGAGGACGAGGCGCTGTCTGCGGCGGCCAAGGTCGCAGAGCTGCTCGATCGCTATGACCTGTCGTTGACCGATGTGGAGCTACGCGCGGCACCGTGCGAGCGGCGCGCGTATGAGACCCACCGCAAGAAGCGAATCCCGCTCGACGACTGCATCGGTGCCATCGCGAATTTCTGTGACTGCCGGGTCTGGCGCGAGAAGAATGTGGCTGGCGAGAGCAGCTATGTCTTCTTCGGCCTGCGTTCGGATATCGAAGTCGCGCATTACCTGACGGAACTGATCGACGGCGCGGTGCGTGCAGAGTTGGGTCGCTTCAAAACCTCAGCGGCTTATAGCCAGTTCCGGCATCAGGAGCGGCACCTGGCCAACGCCTCCTTTGCGTTGGGGATGGTCGCGTCGATCGCCGACAAGCTGACGGCGATGAAGGCCAGCCGCGATCAGGTCAACCACAGTACCGGCCGCGGACTGGTGGTCCTCAAGACCTCGGTAGTCGATGCAGAGTTCGACAAGCTCGATTTGAAACTGCGGACACAGCGCAGCAATAGGCGGATGGTGTCGATGACGGCCTATGAAGCCGGCGGCGTCGCCGGCGCTTCGCTGGCCATGATACCCGGCATCAAGGATATGCCGCCGCGGGCCGGCGGGAAAGAGTAGCCGAGATCGGCCACGGCTTTCCCGCTCATGCATGTCGCGCCGTTGGCAGTCAGCCGATCTTCACGACGGTACGTCCGCGAACCTGCCCTGCCAGCACTTTGGCGCCGGCGTCGATAACCTGATCGAGCGCAATCTCCTGGGTGATATCGGCGAGCTTGGCCGCATCGAGATCGCGGGACAGCCGCGCCCAGGCCTGCTTGCGCAGCTCGATCGGGCACATCACGGAATCGATGCCGAGAAGACACACGCCACGCAAAATGAAGGGCGCAACCGAAGACGGCAGATCCATGCCGCCGGCCAGACCGCAGGCAGCGATGGCGCCGCGATACTTGGTCATGGCGAGGAGATTCGCGAGTGTCGTCGAACCGACGCTGTCGACGCCGCCGGCCCAGCGCTCCTTTCCAAGCGGCTTGCCGGGTGCGGAGAGCTCGTTGCGGTCGATGATCTCGGCGGCGCCGAGACCTTTCAGGTAGCCCTCCTCCGAGGCGCGGCCGGTAGAGGCGATGACGTGGTAGCCGAGCTGCGACAGCACGGCGATCGCCACCGAGCCGACGCCGCCGGCAGCACCGGTGACCACCACCGGGCCATCGGCCGGCTTCAGGCCATGATTTTCCAGCGCCAGCACCGACAGCATCGCGGTATAGCCGGCGGTGCCGATCGCCATGGCGTCGCGTGCGCTCATGCCGTCCGGCAGGCGCACCAGCCAGTCCCCTTTGACGCGGGCCTTCTCGGCATAGGCGCCGAGATGGGTCTCGCCCATGCCCCAGCCATTGCCGATGACCTTGTCGCCGGACTTCCAGTTCGGATTGGTAGAGGACTCAACAGTGCCGGCAAAATCGATACCGGCGATCATCGGGAAACGCCGCACCACCGGCGACGTGCCGGTCAGGGCCAGACCGTCCTTGTAGTTCAGCGTGGACCACTCGACGCGGACGGTCACGTCACCTTCCATCAAGTCCGCCTCGTCGAACTGCACCAGTGCCGCCGTGGTTCCCTTTTCCGCTTTATCGATCCGGATAGCCTTGAACGTCGCCATGTGTTACTTCCTGATTTATTCTTGTTGCAAGCTTAACTGTAGAAGATGCCACCATCGACATTGAGCGCCTGACCCGTCACGAAGGCGGAATCGTCGGACGCGAAGAACGCGACCGGGCCGACCACATCCTCAGGCTCGCCAAGACGATGCAGATCGGTGATCTTTTCAAAATAGGTGACCCGCTCCGGATCGCGCAGATTGTTGCGGCCCATTTCGGTCAGGATGATGCCCGGGCAGACGGCATTCACGGTGATGCCGAAACCGCCGAATTCCATCGAGGAGACGCGCGTGAAGCCGACGACCGCGGATTTAGACGCCGCATAATGCGACTGGCCGGGGCCGCCAGTGCGTGCGGCGAGCGAGGCGATGTTGACGATGCGCCCGTATTTTCGCTCCTTCATATGGACGACCATGGCCTGGGTCATCTGGAACACGCCGCGGACATTGACGGCAAAGGTCTGGTCCCAATGCTCGGGCGTGGTCTCCTCGATCGTGGCGAGGCGCAGGATGCCGGCATTGTTGACGAGAACATCGACATGGCCGAGAGCCGCGACCGCTTCAGCAACCGAGCGCTGGCAATCCTCGAGCTTGCTGACGTCCGCCAGCACCGGGATGCACTTGCCGCCGAGCTTCTTCACCTCGGCGACGGTTTCCAGCAGCGTGCTTTCCATCGCTGCGATGTCGGTGAGGGCGAGGCTGTAGCCGCGCTCGGCGAGGCCAAGAGCAATGGCGCGTCCAATGCCGCGGCTCGCGCCGGTCACGATGGCATGTCTGGTCATGTGATTTTCCTCGAGACGTTTTCTGATTCAGTGAAGGCTGCTATTGAGCGGATGAGGCGCGCGCGCCGCGGACGGGCAGCGTGTTCATCGCCTTGACCGTCTCCTCGAAGGACACGAGATTGGCGCCGGAACCGAGCCCCGTCGCAACGATGGCAGCCGTGGCTGTCGCCAGTTTTGCGCAGTCAAGCAAATCCCAGTCGCGGACGAGGCCGGCGATAAAGCCGCCGGTATAGGAATCGCCGCAACCCGAGGTATCGCGCACCGTCACCTCGAAGGCCGGCACCGTGAACTGCCGCCCGTCGCGTGTCATCACGAATGAGCCGTGCTCGCCGAGCGAGATCGCGCAGGCGCCGGCACCTTTGCCGATGAAGTATTGCGCACAGGCCGCAGGATCATCCGTGCCGACCAGCGCATGGGTCTCGTCGATGCTGGGCATGAAGAAGTCCGTATAGGGCATCAGCGGTTCGACCAGCGCAAGTGTCTCGCCGCGGGCCTGGATAAGATCGACTGTAGTAATGCAGCCGGCCGCTTTGGCGTCTCGCAGCAGCGCCACTGTCGGCTCGCCGTCCATCGCCAGCAGCGAACCGACGCCGCCGAGGTGCAGCACCTTGCTGCCGCAGGCGGCCTTTTGCGCTTCCGGCGAGATTTTCCAGCGCGCCGAGGCGCCGCGCGCATGCAGCACGGGGCGCGAACCATCGGGGCGGATCGGCAGGATGGTCGCGGAGGTCGGCACGCCAGCCATCCGCTCCATCACCGAAGTATCGATGCCCTCGCGCTCCATCGCGTTCAGCACCCAGTCGGCCTTCTCGTCGGCGCCGACCGCGCCGACGGCGAGCGCCTTCAGTCCGAGGCGGGCGCAGGGTACGACCGTGCCGCCTGCAGTGCCGGCGACCGTGAGCTTGATTTCATCGATCAGCGCGCGACCGCCGCCAGCCGGGATTTCAGTAACGGGGACACCGAGGATGTCCAGGATGTAGGTGCCGCAGACGCTGACGTCGTGGGGATGGGCCATGTGGCAAGTCTCGCAATTGTTGGTGCTGGTTTGTTAGGTCGAGCTTTTCGGCGTGCCGTCGCTGTCGCGCAGGCCGTATTGCCCCCATCGCTTCAGGATGCTGTCGATCTCGGCATCCGGCAGCAGCGGCGGCGTGCCGAGTTGCAGACAGCCATGATACTGCTTGGCGAGCACCTCGACTTCCACTGCAAGCCACATCGCCTTGCGCAGATTGGGACCAATGGCGATCAGCCCGTGATGGGCGAGCAGGCAGGCGCGGCGATTGCGCAGCGCGTCGAGCGCGGCTTGTGACAATTCTGCCGTGCCGTATTGCGCATAGGGCGCGCAGGGGATGTCGTTGCCGCCGGCCGCAGCGATCATGTAGTGGATTGCAGGAATGGTGCGGTTCATGATCGCGATGATCGTGCAGAAGATCGGATGTGCGTGTACCACGGCATTCGTCTCGGGCTTGGCCTTGAGAATGTCGAGATGGAAGCGCCACTCCGTCGAGGGCACGCGGCCCTGCGGCGCCGTCCACGACCCGTCCCATTTCATCGCGACGATGTCTTCCGGCCGCATGCTGTCATAGGGAACACCGGACGGCGTCAGCAGGATGCCGTCGTCGGTGCGAACGCTGATATTGCCGGACGTGCCCTGATTAATGCCCACGGCCGACATTTCCCGACAGGCATCGATGATGGCCTGCCGGGGTGCGACGTCTGTGGCGCTCGGATGCGTCATGGCTTGTTTCCTCGAAAGTCGTCGCTGCGGCGCTTACCGGCCGCTGCGGGTGATCGCTCTATGCGGTGCGAGGCGCGTCAGCGCCCCATGGCGAAGAACTCGTCGTTCGGTCGCATGCTGGTGACATTCGCCAATCGGTTCGACATGCCGAAGAAGGCGGCGATGGCAGCGATATCCCAGACGTCGTCCTCCGTGAAGTCGTGGCGCTTCAGCGCCTCGATATCGGCATCGCCGACTTCGTAAGCCTGCATCGAGACCTTCATGGCGAAATCGAGCATCGCGCGCTGTCGCGGCGTGATGTCGGCCTTGCGATAGTTCACCGCGATCTGGTCGGCAATCAGCGGGTTCTTGGCGCGGATGCGCAGGATGGCCCCATGCGCCACCACGCAATACTGGCACTGGTTGGCATTGCTGGTGGCCACCACGATCATCTCGCGCTCGGCCTTGGTGATCGGGCCTGGCTTGTCCATCAGCGCATCGTGATAGGCGAAGAAGGCGCGGAATTCCTCGGGCCGATACGCCAGCGTCAGGAACACGTTGGGCACGAAGCCGGACTTTTCCTGCACCGCGAGGATGCGCGTGCGGATGTCATCCGGCAGGCTGGAGATTTCGGGGACGGGGAAGCGGCTGATGGCTGGGGTGGTCATGGTTTCTGTTTCCTCTCAGGCGGTCGCGAGTGCAACCAGTCTGTCCTGGTATTCTTCAAAAGCGTCACGTTGATCTGCAATATGGGGTTCGGCGCGGACCAGGCATGTATGTGCCGAGCAGCCCTGGCCGAATTGCGAGGTGCCGATGTCGAGCGTGAGCACGTTCGGATTGCCGGCGACTTCGAGACCGGTCTCGGCGCGCGGGGTGAACCAGGCGCCGGTCGGCAGCACCAGCACGCCGGAGCGCACGCTGTCGGTGACATCGGCGGTGGCGAGACAGGCGCCGCGTGTATTCCAGATGCGGATGGTCTGTCCGTCGCTGATGCCGCGCGCCGCAGCGTCGTCGGGATGCAGCCGTGCCTGTTCGCGGCCGTTGCGCTTGTTGGCCACGCTGGCGACGCCGGTTTCGATCTGGCTGTGCAGCCGGCCGGCCGGCTGATGCGAGATCATGTGCAAGTCGGACGCATCGCTGCCGTTGCCGAGCCATTCCGCCGGTTCAACCCAGGCCGGATGCGACGGACAATCGGCATAACCGAGCCGGGCGAGGGTCTCGCTGCCGAGCACGATCTTGCCGCTTTCGGTCTTGAGCGCATGCGCCTCGGGATCGATGCGGAAATCGGCCAGGAAAGTGTGATTGGCGCGCACCGGACAGCGCGCGTAGCCGTCGTGCCAGAATGTGTCGAAGTCCGGCATCTCGAAGCCGAGGCGCTCGGAGGCGTCCTTGCGGCTCTCTTCATAGAGATGGCGCACCCAGCCCATTTCGTCGCGGCCTTCGTTGAAGCGGTCGGCGACGCCAAGCTTGCCGGCGATGCGGTTGAAAATCTCGAAGTCGGGCAGCGAGTCTCCGACCGGCTTGATGGCCTGCTTCATCGCGATGATGAAGTCGGAGCGCCTGTTGCCGGCAAGGTCGTTGCGTTCGATCGATGTGGTCGCCGGCAGTACGATATCGGCGCGCTGCGCCGTCGCGGTGAACATCGGATCCTGGACGATGATGGTCTCGGGCCGCGTCCAGGCTTCGGACAGCCGGTTGAGATCCTGATGGTGATGATAGGGATTGCCGCCGGCCCAGTAGACCAGCCTTGTATCCGGATAGGTTCGCGTCTCGCCCTCATAGGTGAAGGTTGCGCCGGGATTGAGCAGCATGTCGCTGATGCGCGCCACCGGGATGAAACTGTCGATCGGGCGCGTGAGATGCGAGATGGCCGGGGACTTGCCGAGATTGAACGGCGAGCCGACGCCGCCGAGCGAGGCATAGCCGTAGCCCACACCACCGCCCGGCAGCCCGATCTGGCCGATGATGGAGGCGAGGCCGAGCGCTGCCCAGAACGGCTGCTCGCCATGATGCGCGCGCTGCAGGCTCCAGCTCACGGTCAGCATGCTGCGGGTATCGACGAGGCGCCGCGCGAGCTGGCGGATGCCCTCGGCATCGAGCCCGCAGATCTCCGCGGCCCAGGCTGCATCCTTGCGGACGCCATCGGACGAGCCATCGAGATAGTCGAGCAGTTGCCCGGCGCCGCTGGTGCAGCGATCCAGGAAATCCCGGGCGTGGCGGTCAGCCTTCACGATCTCGCCGGCGAGGCCCAGCATCAGCGCCGCATCAGTGTTCGGGCGGATCGGCCACCATTCGGCATCGACCCAATCCGGCATATCGTCCTTCAGCGGCGAGACGTGAACGATGCGGATGCCGCGGTCGGCGATTTTCCTGAGATAGGTTTCGAGGCGATGAGCGCCGATGCCGCCGGCTTCGGTCTGCGCGGTGCGCGGTGACAGCGCGCCAAACACCACCAGCGTCTCGGTGTGTTCGGCGATGGTGTCGAGCGTATTGGCCTGGCCATCGCAGGCATCCGAGCTCCCCAACGTATGGCGCAGGATCACCGGCCCGGCAGCAATGGAATATGTGTCCACATGCCGGGTGAAGCCGCCGGCCAGATTGAGCATGCGCTTGAGCAAAGACGACGCGTGATGCAGGCGGCCCGAATTGGTCCAGCCATATGAACCCGCAAAGATCGACGCATTGCCATGGGTGCTGGAGACGCGGCGGATTTCGTCGGCTACCAGCGTCGTCGCTTCGTCCCAACTGACAGGTACGAATTTCTCCTCGCCGCGCTTGCGCCGGTCGCTGTGTTCACGCTTCTCGAGCCAGCCTTTGCGCACCATCGGACGCAGAGTGCGGCGTTCAGGATTGGCCCATTCCGGTACCGAATGGATGATCGGCGAGGGGGCAGGATCATGGGCGAACGGCTCGATGCCGACGATCCGTTCGTCCTGCACAAGGATCGTATAGGCGCCCCAGTGGCTGCAATGCTGGATCCGCTTGATCTCGCTCACGCGTCGTCTCCGTATCGTTGCTCGCCAGTCCTGTCAGGATGCATGGCACAGCGGCCGTTCGATCTCGCGCCGCATCTGGGCGGCGAAGTCCGGATAGGTCTCCGCGACTTCGTCATAAACGCGGCCACGCAGCAAAGCGAGGGTCAGCGGATCCGGCAGCGCGGTCTGTTCCGGGTTGCTGTCATGGGCGAACTGGAAGCCGGTAGCGGCCTTGATGTCCGCGAGGTTATTGCCGGGATGGACGCTCTGCAGGTCGAAGCCTGGACGCGTCTTGTCGAAGCGAAACAGTGCCTTGCCGGTCAACAGCGCGATCGGGCCGCCACTGCGGTAAACGCCGTCGTCGCTGACGCCGGGCGTGCTGATGAAATCCACCTTCTCGACCAAAGCGCGCGGCGTGTGCTCCTCGCGAAACAAGATCACGCGCGGCACGACGTAATACAGATAGGCCGATCCGAACGAGCCGGGCCATCGCACCTGCGTCTGCGGATAATCGCCGGTGCCCACCAGATTGACATTGCCGCGGCCGTCGATCTGGCCGCCTCCGAGGAAGAAGGCATCGATGCGGCCCTGGCCGGCGCAATCGAACAGTTCGGCCGAGCCATTGGTGAAGAAATTGTGCTCCACCGATCCGAGGATCGAGATGCGCGGGCCTTTCTCGCCGGCCTGCTGCTTCAGCGCCCGCAGCAGCATGGCGCCGGCCGCGGGGAGCGGCGAGGACGCACCGACAGCGACATGGCGGACGCCGTCGAGCAGTTTCGCGATGGTGCAGATCAGGATCTCGCGCGGGTGAACCTCGCTCATCATGCGGGCTCCATCTGCGCATTCGCCATGTAGTCGGCAAAACCCTCGGCGCTGCGCGCGGCGCGCGCATAGCGCAGGATCTCGGCCGTGTCGGTCGGATATTCGCCCCACAGGCCGTAGGGCCACGCGCCCTTCGGCGCAACGGCGACTTCGGTGACATAGAGCGCCGGCAGTACGCCCGCCGCGCTCATTTCATTGGCGAGCAGGCTTTCGTCCACGATACGCTCGACAGTGACAAGCGTGGTGGCCGATGCATAGGCCATCGCGGCGAGTTCGCGGCGTCGCCCGATCCATACATTGCCGAAACGGTCGGCCATCGGTGCGTGAAAGATCGTGACGTCGGGTTTGATGGCTGGAATGAGCACGATGGGATCGCCGCCACCTGCCAGAGGATTGTCGATGACGCGCCAGTCGTCGCGATGGCGAAGCAGGTCACTGCCGATCAGCCCGCGCATCGGCATGAACGGGCTGCCTTTCTGCGCGGCCATCAGGCCTGCATGGATGGCAGGGCAGGTGGCGTCCTTCAGTTCGATTGCGCCGTCCTTGACGGATGCGTTGAAGCGTGGCGCGCCACCAGCTTCGCCGAGCGACACCGCGCTGGTCTCGACCGACCGCACCAGACCTGTGCCGATAAGCTGGTCAACCTGAAGGCCGCCGGTTGGCACACAGACAAGATCGAGATTGCAGGTGTTGCGCTCGATGATCGCGCGCGTCATCACCATCGAAACCCCGGCATAATCGACGGGTAGTGCCAACCGGACTCCCGGCTCGACATACTCCGCCAGCGCGCGAAGATTGCTCACCACAATTCGCCTCCCAATCTTATTGTTCTGCATTATAGAACGTGGTTCTAAATAAAATTAGTCGGGAGTTCGTGTGGCTGTCAATGAGTTTGCGCCGGAAGATGCTTTGGGAGCAGCATCGACAGCCAGTCGGTGGGCATCCCGACAGAGTTTGCACTTCGCTGCGCCACCCGTTCACTTGACAAGGCCACGCGCTATGCCAACAATAATTGGAATAACGTTCCATAATATAGAACGAATAGGGAGATCGAGGATGGCTGAGCCATTGGCTCTTCGCGCGGGAATTTCCGGCGGCGCGGGTGTTGCAACATCGCAGGCGCGCGGCACGCGCGCGAGCCAGGTCATCGGCTCGAGCATCGCGGTCCGGGGGGCCGAGAAACGGTACGGCCAGTTCCGTGCCGTCGATCGCATTAACCTCGATATCGAGCCGGGCGAATTCATTACGCTGCTCGGCCCATCCGGAAGCGGCAAGACCACATTGCTGAACCTGCTGGCCGGTTTCCAGAGTCTCGACGGCGGCGAGATTCTTGTGGACGGCAAGCCGGTGCACAACGTGCCCACGCATAAGCGCGGATTCGGCATGGTGTTCCAGAGCTATGCGCTGTTTCCCAACATGACGGTGACACAGAATGTCGCGTTCCCGCTGCGCATGGCCGGCGTCGATCGCGCTACCACCGAGCGGCGCGTCGCCGAGACGCTGGAAATCATGCGCCTGTCGGATCATGCGAACAAATCGCCGTCGGAAATGTCCGGCGGACAGCAGCAGCGCGTCGCCATTGCGCGCGCCATCGTGATGCGGCCGAAGGTCGTGCTGATGGACGAGCCGCTCAGCGCGCTCGACCGCCGGCTGCGCGAATCGATCCAGATCGAAATCCGCGATCTGCACCAGACGATCGGCAGCACGATCCTGTTCGTGACGCATGATCAGGGCGAAGCGCTCACCATGAGCGACCGCATCGCCGTGCTGGATGCCGGCAAGATCGTGCAGATCGGCCGCCCGCTCGACATCTATCGCCACCCGTCCAATCGTTTCGTGGCGTCGTTTGTCGGCGAGAGCAATCTGATCGAAGCCGAGATCATGCAGAAGCGCGGCACCACCGTGACGCTGAAGAACCGCGCCGGCTATGTGTTCGATGCCGAGAGCCGTGACGCGATCGATGTCGGCCGCGTCACCGTGCTGGTGCGGCCCGAGCGCATCGCGATTGCCAATGAGCCGACCGGAAGCTCGACGCCGGTGACTGTGACGTCGGCGATCTTCCTCGGCGAGATCCTGCGCATTGAGGCGCAGATGGACGGCGGCGACACGCTGCTGATTCGTTGTACCGACACCGCCAGGCGGCCGCTGCCCAATGTCGGCGACTGCCTGCATGTGAGCTGGGGCTCGGAAGACTGCTGGGTGCTGACATGACGACGATCTCGCTGTCCGAGGAGCCGCGGCATCAGGCCAGTTCCAGTCTGGCCATGAAGCTCAAGAACCCCGCGCTCTTGCTGTTACCGGCGGTCGCATTCCTGTCGTTCATCTATCTGCTGCCGCTGATCGATCTTGTCCGTATCAGCATCAGCGGGCCGAGCTGGCTGACCTATTTCCAACGTGTTTTTGCCGTGCCGCTGTATTGGGAATCGCTGGTCCGGACCATGCAAATCTCGGTCACGGTCGCATTCCTGTGCCTTTTGTTCGGCTATCCTACCGCGCTGCTCATCCATCGCACCCGCGGCATTACCCGTGCTCTGATCGCCACCGCGATCGTGCTGCCATACTTCATCGCGATCCTGATCCGCACCTATGCCTGGATGGTGCTGCTCGGCCGCAACGGCCCGGTGAACAAGTTCCTGGTTTCGATCGGCATCCTGAGTGAGCCGGTCCAGCTGCTATTTCACCGCGGCACCGTGCTGCTTGGCATGACGGCTGTGCTGCTGCCGTTGATGGTGTTGACCATCTATTCGAGCGTGTCGCGGCTGGATCCCGGCCTGACCCGCGCGGCGCTGGCCAGCGGCGCCGGCCCCATCGCCGTGTTCTGGCGGGTACTGCTTCCGTTGACGCTGCCCGGTATCGGCGCCGGCTTTCTGCTGGTGTTTGTCGCCGCGATCGGCTTCTTCATCACGCCGACGCTGCTCGGTGGGCCGGGTGACCAGATGTTCGCCATGCATATTACGCAGCAGGCGGACTCGGTGACGTCGGAAGGCTTCCTTCAGGCGCTCGGCGTCGTGCTGCTGCTGATCACGCTGCTTGTGGTCGCCATTGCCGGACGTTTCCTCGGTCTGGAATTCATCTGGGGCGGGCGCAAGCTCACCGAGACGACAGCAGGGAAGGCCGTGCCAGCGGCAACGTCTGGCACTGCACGTCGCAGCTTCGGCAGCGCATTCGCCGACGCTATCGGCTGGCCGCTGCTCCGGCTGTTCGGCATGCTGCCGGCCAGTTGCGGCACATGGACTGTCCGCCTGATGGGTGGCCTGGTGGTCGCGGTCCTGATCCTGCCCATCGTCGTCGTCATGATCATCTCGTTCAGCAGCGCCAGCTATCTGACCTTCCCCCCGCCGGGCTTCTCGTTGCGCTGGTACGAGCAGTTCTTCTCCGACACCAACTGGATGCGCGCATTCTGGACATCCGCGCTGATCGCGGCAGTCTCGGCCTTCATTGCGGTCGGTCTCGGCACATGTGCGGCGCTCGGCATCGTCAGGGGTAACGTGCGCGGCAAATCCGCGATCATGCTGCTGCTGGTCAGCCCGATCATCGTGCCACCGGTGGTGCTAGGCCTGTCGCTCTACACGCTTTTCCTGAAGTTCGATCTGGTCGGCTCGGTGTTCGGTCTGGCGGCGGCGCATGCGATCGGCGGACTGCCGATCGTGGTGGTGATCCTGTCGGCCGCGCTGCAGGGTGTGGACTCGCGGCTCGAACAGGCCGCTTCCGTCCACGGTGCATCGTCACTGACGGTGCTGCGGCTGGTCACGCTGCCGGCCATTATGCCGGGCCTTGCGGCCGCGACCTTCTTCGCGTTCCTGCATTCGTTCGACGAACTGGTGCTGACCCTGTTCCTGTCGAGCGCGCAGCTGAAGACGCTTCCGTTGATGCTGTGGGGCGACATCAATTACCGGCTCAACCCGGTACTGGCTGTCGTGTCCACGCTCGAAGTGCTGCTGGTCGTGGGAGGACTGTTCCTCGCCCGGCCAGCGCTCGCAACGTCGCAAAAAGCGACCTGATAACAAACGATCAAACAGGAGGAAACACACTATGCTGGGAATGAAACGCTTCAGGCTGCCGGCCTTGGCTTCGGCGGCGTTCATCGCGATGGGGACGGGTTTGGCCGTTGCCCAGAGCAATGTCGTCATCATGCAGGATCCAGGCGGCGGCTATGGCGATGCGCTGCGCAAGGTGATGTACGATCCGTTCGAGAAGGAAACCGGCATCAAGGTCGTTACCGTGCAGGAAGCACGTAGCGGTCCGCGCATCAAGGCGCAGGGCGAAGCCGGCAAAGCGCAGTGGGATCTGACCTTCATCTTCGATCAGGAAACCAAGCTGCTTGGCGACTGCTGCCTGGCTGACATCGACTATTCCAAACTGTCGGAATCCGCGCAGAAGACTCTGGCGGCGATGCCGGACAATCTGAAGCGCAAGAAG
This sequence comes from Tardiphaga sp. P9-11, assembly GCF_008329525.1. Taxonomy (GTDB): domain Bacteria; phylum Pseudomonadota; class Alphaproteobacteria; order Rhizobiales; family Xanthobacteraceae; genus Tardiphaga. The sequence goes on from NZ_NPKQ01000001.1 coordinate 849,765, forward strand.
GGCGTCGCGCTGCAGGTGATCGGCGTCGGCCTCGTCTACAACAAGGACAAGTTCAAAGGCGACAAGGCACCGCAGAACTGGGCCGATTTCTGGGACGTGAAGAAGTTTCCGGGGCGCCGCTGTATGCCAGCCTGGCCGCGCTTCACCTTCGAGGCCGCGCTGATGGCCGACGGTGTTGACAAGAGCAAGCTGTATCCGATCGACATGGAGCGCGCGCTCAAGAAGATCAAGGAGATCAAGCCGCATATCGTCAAATGGTGGACCACCGCCGCACAGCCGCCGCAGCTGCTCCTCGATGGCGAAGCCGATATGTGCCAGGCTTATACGGGCTCGATGAGCAAACTGGCACTGGAAGGCGCTCCGATTGATCTTACCTTCAATCAGGGCTTCGTCTATTACGACTTCTTCTCGATCCCGAAGGGCGCTCCGAACTATGACAACGCGCTCAAGCTGCTATCTTGGCGTCTGGACCCCAAGCGCGCGGCCCAGCTGACCTCCACCTTCCCGGTCGCGCTTCCTTCGAAGGTCGTGTTCGATGCGGCGACCGACAAGAACATCGCACGCTATTGGGCGAACAATCCTGAGAACATCTCCAAGGCGATCGAATGGAGCCCGGACTTCTGGGGGGCGCCATCGCCTGCGGGCAATTCCACCAATGAAGAATATGCGCAGGAAAAGCTGAACGCGCTGCTTGCCCAGTAAATCGAGCCATACAACAATGAGACCGGCGGCCCGGAGCCGCCGGTCTGTTAGCAACAGGGAACTCCCCCACATTGGCCGCTTGAATGGACAAGGCATTTATCAAGGGACTGAGGCTCCTTGAGGCGCTCGCGATGAGCGAGCAGCCGCGTGGGGTCACCGATCTCGCCAATGAGCTGAAATTCACCAAGAGCAATGTGCATCGACTGCTGGCGACGCTGCAATCGCAGGGGTACGTTCGCCAGATTCCGCCGCATAGCACCTACGAACTCACAACCAAGCTATGGGTGATCGGCAACCAGGTCATTCAGCGCATGGATCTCATCCGTATCGCACGCCCGGCGATGACGGTGCTGGCCGAAGTTACCGGAGAGACCGTTCATCTATCGGTCCTCGAGGGCACCGACGTTATCTATGTGGACAAGATTGAAAGCGCGCATCATATCCGCGCGCATACCAGCGTCGGCATGCGCGCACCCGCATTCACCATGGCAACCGGGAAGGCGATGCTCGCGCAAATGCCAGACGAGTATCTGGAGAGCTTTCGCCCGCATCTCAAGCGTTATACGGATACGACGCGAACGACCATCGAGGAGTTGCGCGAAGATATCCATGCTGCACGGGCACAAGGCTATTCGTCAGTGCTGCATGGCGAATGGCGGGAAGGTATCGCTGCCTGCGCTTGCGCCATCGTCGGACGCTCCGGCGAACTCGTCGGGGCCATCGGCATGTCTGGCCCGGACATCCGGGTCAAGCGGAAGCAGATCAAGGAATATTCCGTGCACGTTATGGAAGCTGCACGCAGTATCGGGTCAGCGCTGGGTCATATTCGAGTGAAGTGAATATGTGACGATGAACCTTCCGTCGAACGATTCCGGCCCATACGCCAGCCCATATTCGGGCGATGGCCAATGCGAATTTGGGCGAACCGGCGAAGGGCCGTGTACGGCTTATGCCCCTAATGCACCTATTCCTTGAGCGTCGGCGAACGTATGCGATCGAGGACGCGACAGAGAGATTTGGTCACTCTCTCTGCCAGCGAGATCGCGCCTCCGCTTGCGGTTTAGGCAGCAGCGCTGCGGGATCTCTTATATAGGCCACTCGCGTTGCGGGTTCGGTCGAAAATGTGTCGGTTGCAAAGCGCTGAAGACTGAAACTTGCGCGCCCTGTCAGGCCAGCGGGAACGACAGCGGCGAGATGTCCGTCAGCTTGCGCTTGGCCCAGTCGAGACCGGGCACGCGTTCCTCGGCGCGGATCTGCGCTTCGTGGACCTTCAAGGCGGCGGCCGGATAATCGAAAGTCTGCACCACGCCGTCCTTCACCACGTGCTGCCCGTCGACATAGACGTGACGCACGGCGCGTTCGGCGGCGGCATAGATCATGCTGCGGATGGGGTCGCGATGTGGCTGCATCATCGGATGCGTGACATCGACCATCACGAGGTCTGCCTTGCAGCCAGCTTCGAGTTTGCCGATGTCGTTGCGGCCGAGCGCCTTGGCGCCGACCGTGGTGGCGGCCTCGAACAGCCCGGTCGAGTTCAGTCCGCGCGGATGCCCGGCCATGAGCCGGGAGGTCATGGTGACGTTGCGCATTTCCTCGATCATGTTGTGCGGATAGGTGTCGGTGCCGATCGCCACTGAAATGCCGGCGGCCTTGTAGCGGCCGACGTCGCGCAGCGCGATGCCGCGGCGCATAAAGACGGTCGGGCAATGCGCGACGGTCGTCCCGGTCTCCTCCAGCAGCGCGAGATCGCGCCTCGTGTGCCACGGCGTCAGCGGATGATCGTCGACGAAGATGGTGTGGCCGACCAGCGTGGTCGGGCCGAGCACGCCGAGTTCGCCGAGCCACTGGATCGGCGTCACGCCATGACGGCGGACGATCTCGTGGAATTCCGACACGGACTGGCCGGCATGGGTCTGCCACGGAATGCCGCGGCGTTTGGCTTCGGCATAGCTGTCGCGCATCAATGCCGGCGTACAGGTGTCGATCTGCGCCGGACACATCATGCCCGAAAGTCGGCCTGACGGATGCGCCTCCGCGTCGTCGATGACCGAGAAGGCATGCATCATGGCATCTTCGCCGGCCTTCTCGTTCCATTCATAGTCGACCAGCGTGCCGTTCGGCGTAAACCAGCGCGCCGAGCGGAACATCGGCGCGAGGCAGACGCGCAACCCGCTCTCGGCGGCGAGATCAAGCCATTGCGGATGCGCAATCGAAAGATCTGCGACGGTGGTCACGCCGGAGAGCAGCAGTTCCGAATAGGCGACGCGGACGCAATCCGGCGCGCCTTCCGGATCCGGGCGCAGGATCGGCATGTATTCGTAAAGTGACGAATTATAGAGCCCCGGCGAGCCGATCTCGTCGAGGAAGCCCTTATTGAGCGGTTCGCTGGAAGGGTGCGAGTGAATATCCACGAGGCCGGGCATCACCATGAAGCCGCGGCCATCGATGGTATCAAAGGCCTCGCCCTGATAGTCGCGGCCGGCAAAGACGATCTTGCCATCATCGAAGGCGACGTCACCGCCTATGACATAGGTGTGGCTGTTTTGCGCAGCGTCCCATGCTACGACATAGTCGGCGTTGCGGATGACCGTGATTGTCATGGCGATATCCCCCGTATGCGTTGGCACTTCAGCTTGATGTCGAGATACGCCCGCTTGCAAGGCGAAGCATCTCGCGCTCCTCTTATTCGGCTGCGACCGCGATCTGACCCAATCTGTCGAAGACAACGTCGCCACCGAGAATGGTGAGGTCGCAGCGCGTGTCTTTCTCGACTTCCTCGGGCGCGCAGGTGAAGACGTCGTGGCTGAGCACGGCGATATCCGCGAGCTGGCCCGGAATGAGGCGGCCCATGCGATCTTCGGCGAATTGCGTATAGGCGCCGAAGTAAGTGTAGGCGTGGATGGCCTCTTCCATCGACAGCTTCTGCCCTTCGCCCAGCACCGTATGGCGATTCGACTTGCGCGTCGTCATCGTGAACAGGTTCTTGAACGGGTCGGTGGTGGACACCGGCGCGTCGGAGCTTGCTGCCGGACGCAGACCGGCGTCGAACCACTTGCGCATGGGATAGGCGACGTCGGTGCGGGCCTGGCCGAGATTGGTGATGTAGAGTTCGCCGAACTCATACATAAAGACCGGCTGCGGTACCGGATCGATGCCTGAGGCTGCCATGCGTGTGATCTGGCTATCGCTCAGGAAGCCGCAATGTTCGATGCGATGGCGACGGCCGAGGATCGGATTGTCCGCCGTGCTGGTCTTCTCGATACCTGACAGCACCTGCTCGATGGCGGCATCGCCGATGGCGTGGATCGCGAGCTGGTAGCCGAGGCCATGATAATGCGCGAGATAGTCGTGCATTTCCTTGTCGGTGTAGCAGAAGATGCCGCGGTTGTCGGGATCGCCAACGAGATAGGGCTCTGACATCGCGGCGGTGAGGCCGCCGGCGCTGCCGTCGCCGAACACTTTCATCGCGCCGTAGCGCAGCATGCCGACCTCGCGGCCGAAGCGATAGCCGGCAGCATGTGCCTGATCGCCGATGCCATCGGTGTTGCCGTAGATGCAGACCCATGTGCGCAGCGGCAGCGAGCCGTCCCTGGCCATGTCTTCATAGGCCTCGATCTCAGCCATACCCGCGGTCATGCCGACCGCGGCGTCCATCACGCTGGTGAAGCCTTGCGAGAGCATGAAGCGGCCGGCGCTATCGATCGCGTCTCGCAAGCGCTCGGCGCTTGGTTTCGGCGCGGCATCGACGATCAGGCGCAAAGCCCGTTCGGCCAGCAGGCCTGTCAGCTTGTTGTCGCGGCGTTCGATCATGCCGCCGTCGGGCTGCGGCGTGTTATGGCCGATGCCGGCTGCACGCATCGCCTGTGTATTGATGACGGCGACATGGCCGCAGGTCCGCTTGAGATAGACCGGATTGTTCGGCGCGACCTGGTCGAGCTCTTCCGCGGTGGGATGACGCTTTTCCGCGAGCTCGTAATGGTCATAGCCGCGGCCATTGATCCATTCGCCGGGCTTGGCGGTCTTGGCCTTCTCGGCGACGCGGCGCAGGATCTCGCCGATGCTGTTGGCGCCGGTCTCCGGCCGCAGATTGATCTCAGTCATGGTCAGGCCGAGCGGCAGCAGATGCATATGCGCATCGTTCAGGCCCGGGATGGCGGTGCGACCGGCGAGTTCGATGATGCGCGTATCCGGTCCTGCAAGCTCGGCGATCTTTTCGGCAGAACCGGTCGCCAGCACGCGTCCCGATGCGATCGCGATGGCTTCGACAAAGCCCTCGTTGAGACCACAGAACACGCGTCCTCCGGTCAGGATGAGGCTTGGCTTTTCCATCTTAAGTCTACCTTTTATTCGCGGGATCCATTGCCGCGACGGGTACGCCAAAAATATTGAGCGGAGCAAGATCGCAGATTGTGCAGTGTGAGCCTGCAGACGGAGCAACGTGCCGTATATCGCGCTTTATGTTCGAATTTTTCTCGCAGGACAGGAATTAGACACCTGCCATGCGCGTCACGCAGCGGCATTTGCGTGATGCGCGCGTCGGTGTAGGATTCGGCAGGATGCCTGGAGCCGGTGTGATGACGACCAATACTCAAGCTGCAACGCGTGCGACGGTCGAAATCCCGAGCATCCCCTGTGACGCCGAGGGTCCGGTGTTTCGCGAGCCGTGGGAGGCCCAGGCCTTTGCCATGGCTGTGACACTGCATGAGCGCGGCGTGTTCACCTGGACGGAATGGGCTGCGGCGCTGGCGGCGGAGATCAAGCGCGCCCAGGCTGCTGGCGATGCCGACACCGGCGAGACCTATTACCGGCACTGGCTGGCGACGCTGGAAAACCTGATCGCCGAGAAGGGTGTGACGACGGCGGATGCGCTGCATCGCTACCGCGATGCCTGGGATCACGCCGCCGATCGCACACCGCATGGCCAGCCGATCGAACTGACCCCGTCGGATTTTGCGCATCAAGTCTAGCGGTCGCGCGATTACGCCAGCGCCGTCACCACCGCATTGAAGAAATCATTGTCCAGAATCGGCGCGTTCAGCGTCGTCGGCTTCGAGCGTGCGCTCAGGACCACACAGATCACGCGCTGCTTCGGGTTGATGTACAGCATCTGGCCGAAAATGCCGCGCGCGACGAAGGCGCCGTCATCGAGCGTGCCGTCGGGCGCTGGCACGATCCACCACATATAGCCGTAATCGACGCGCTGGCCGTTGATCTGCCGAGCCGCGCCGGCCTCGCGCACCCAGCCTTCCGGCAGCACGCGTTCACCGTCAATCACGCCGTCGTTGAGAATGAACCGGCCGAACCTGGTATAGTCACGCAGGGTGGCAAACATGCCGCTGCCAGCGACCTCTAACCCGCCCGGTGCTTCCAGCCACCACGCGCCGTCCTGCTCCATGCCGAGCTTCGACCAGATTTTCTCGGACAGGTAATCGCTCAGCCATTTGCCGGTGGCGGCCTTCACCAGTGCGCCGACCACATGGGTATCGCCGGTCGAATAGGTCCATTGCGTGCCGGGCGCCGCGGCGCGCGGGCGCTCAGCCATGTAGCGCATGACGGCGCCGGGCTCTTGCCCGACCTGCAATGCGAGCATCTTGCGGCGCTCGGAATTCGCATCGGTCTGGTCGTCACTCCAGCGCAGACCCGACGTCATCTGCATCAGCGTCTTCACGCTGACGCCCTCGAAGGCGGTGCCGGAAAATTCCGGAAGATACCTGGTCAGCAGATCGTCGACGCTCTTGATGTAGCCGTCCTGGATGGCGGCGCCCACCAGCGTGCTGCTGAAGGACTTCGCCATCGACATCGACAGCCAGCGCGTACCGGCATCGATGCCGAGGTCGTAATGTTCAAGCAGCACCTCGTCGTCCTTCATCACCAGAAGTCCGGCGACGCGGTTGCGCGAGACATAGTCGTAGATGTCGAAGGTGCCGGCGGTGGAGATGATCGGAAAGTCTGGCAGCGCGCGCTTGCCGTAAGTCAGCGGCCGCACCGGTGCGCCCGCCTTGATGATGCGCGTCGCGAAATTCATCTCGGGCGTGACGAAGGTTCGCAGATGATCGATGGGCATCGATCGGCCGGCATAGGAGTTGATGATCGCGTCGGTTGCAGTCTGGTGGCTCGTCGCGGAAGCCTGACGAATGGTGCTGTTGGCTTCGCCTGCACCCGGCGTCACATCTGTTACAGTCAACGGTCTGTCCTGCATCTTCGGCGCGTCGATGCGCCCAAGGTTTCGCTCAGAATTTACTATGGCAGTGCAGAGGGACTGTCGAGGGTGCCAGGGTTGAATCGCGCGGTGCGCCGGGATCACCGGGCGCATGCCGCTGATCCGGGGGGCACCGGCACATCACGCTGATTGAGGTCAAACCGGTCCGGTGTCCTGATGCGGCAATCAGCGAACCGCCGTCGTGTTCGAGCTGGTGAGCGCGGTCGGTTGGCCGGCTTTGATGACGCGCGCCGTCTGGGTGCTGTCGCTAGTGCCCGTGCGGGCGGCGATGCCGAAACCAGCGACCGCGATGCCGGCAACCAGGGCGACAACGACGATCTTCAGATGCGTGCTGCGGTCTGCGCTGTGGATCGAATGGTTCATGGCGGCCTCCTGCCGTCTACGCGGCTACTTGTTGCATGGAGGTGTAATCCCGGCCGGTTTCCAGCCGATGGCGTCCGTGTGGAAAATTGTTTCGTGGGTGCAGAGATTTGTTTCGTCGCGTAACCGGCTACTTACGGATGCGGCGTTTTTTGGCGCCTTTGGCGGCATTTGCGTCACACGTATTCTTCAATGCCGGGGAATGACGAGTGTGGGCAGGCATCGATATGCCGACAAAACACCATATGCGGAACGCCGGGTTGATCCCGGTGACTCCGAAAGTCCTGATGCACACTCTTGCGGAGTACCGCATCGGTATCAGGCCCAAGGGGGCATCGGGCACCCGGCGTTCCGCAAGCCCTCTCACAAGGGGGCGGGAAGGAATGCGCACAACTCGGACGCGCAAGCGCCGCGAGAATGCGAATACATATTTTCACTTCACCGAAATCAAGGGTCGTCAGCCCAATGGATTTAGGTAAGTACTACTGCTTGTCATTGCGGGGCGCGGACCTAAAACCTCCCCCCGTGAAGATCATGGGCAGACGAGGATCAGAATGATCATCAAGCCCAGCACATCATGGCACAGCCGCTCGCCCCTCAGCAGGTTGGCGCACGTCCTCGAACGGATCGGACTCGCTTTGCTCGGGGCTGCCTGCGGGTTGTTCGTTGCCGAGGCCAGTCGCTTCATCGACCTCATTGGTTCGGGTGAAGCCGTGCTCGCCATGATCATTTACGGGGCTGTCGGCTTCTATCTGGGGATCGATCTGCCCCAGCTTCCTCCCGATTACCGCACGCGTCGGCCGATATGGCGCGGGCTGGGCAACAGTGCGGATATGGTGGAGCTGCTCACTGCGGCCGGTACCTTCATAACGTCGGTGACGGCGATCACGTCAGTCTCCAGTATTATTCTCAATGAAGCCATGGGTGCCCGCACGGCTGGCATCATCTGTGTGAGCTGGGCAATCGGCGCCAGCATGCAGATCGCCGCCGGCATCATCGCGCGAATAACGTTGGGCCGTGCCGTGAAAATGGCGAAGCTCGCGCTCTTCTTCCGGTGAAAGGTCAGGACAATCTCGACTGACGGAGGTTGAACATGCCGCTCTATATGTATCAGGCTGCCTACACGCCGGAATCATGGGCCGCGCAAATGAAGAATCCGCAAAACCGCGTTGAATCCGTTGGACGGCAGACGACGGAGGTCGTAGGAGGACAATTGATCGGTGGCTGGTATTGCCTGGGCGAATATGACGTGATGTTGATCGCCGATGTGCCGGATATCGAGAGCATGGCGGCCATCGCCGTCGCGATTGCGGCCGGTGGTGCAATCAAGTCCAGCCATACGACCGCATTGATGACCGGGGCGGAACTTGTGGCCGCCCTGAAGAAGTCGGAGTCCGTCATCAAGGGTTACAAGCCCGCCCGATAGAAATCGATGGCTTCGATCACCCGCATTCGGGTCGGTTGGCCTTTCGTGGCCGGAGAAGTCTGTGCTCTGAGCTCAGAACCGTCCCTATCGTCCCGGCGTCGCATTCACCAAAGCGAGGATCTCGTCGCCGTAATGCTCCAGCTTCTTGTCACCGATCCCCGGGATCTCGCGGAGCTGGCTGAGCGTGGTCGGATGCGCGCTGGCAATGCCGTCGATGGTGGCGTCGTGCAGCACGACATAGGCCGGGACGTTGCGTTTCTTTGCCACTTCGGAGCGCCAGGCGCGGAGCACGTCGAGTAGGTCGGGATTGGCATTGTCGCTGCGCGCCGCCGCGAGATCGCCGCGGCGGGATTTGCTGCGCGGGGCGCGGCCGGTGCCGCCGGTTTCCTCACGGAACATCAGTTCGATCTCGCCCTTGAGTACGGGGCGGGCATCCTCCGTGAGCTTCAGCGCGTTGAACGCATCGGCATCCGCATAGAGATAGCCGCGCGCCACCAGTTGCCGCATCACCGCGCGCCATTGCTTCTCGGTGAGTTCGCCACCGATGCCGAATACGGAGAGCTGGTCGTGACCGAATTGCTTGACCTTGTCGGTGAGGTGGCCGATCAGCACGTCCACCAGATGCATGGCGCCGAAACGCTGCCCGGTGCGATAGGCGCAGGACAGCAGCTTCTGCGCGGCGACGCTTCCGTTCCAGACCTTCGGCGGCGTCAGGCAATTATCGCAATTGCCGCAGCGGATGCCCAAGCCTTCCTTGCCGAAAGTGACCTCTTCGCCGAAATAACCCAGCAGCCGTGTGCGCCGGCAATCGACGGTCTCGGCTAGGCCGACCAGTGCATCGAGCTTGCCGATCGAGACGCGCTTGAAAGTTTCGGAGCCGGTGGATTCGTCGATCATACGGCGCTGCTGCACGATGTCAGAGAGGCCATAGGCCATCCAGGCATTGGACGGTTTGCCGTCACGGCCGGCGCGGCCGGTCTCCTGATAATAGGCCTCGATGCTTTTCGGCAGGTCGAGATGGCAGACGAAGCGCACGTCGGGCTTGTCGATGCCCATGCCGAAGGCGACGGTGGCGACGATCACCACGCCGTCTTCATTGATGAAGCGGTCCTGATTGGCCTCGCGCAAGCGCGCGTCGAGTCCGGCATGATAGGGCAGCGCGAAGATGCCGGCCTTGTTCAGCGCCGCAGCGGTGTCCTCGACCTTGGCGCGCGACAGGCAATAGACTACGCCGGCTTCGCCGGAATGCCGGTCGCTGATGAAAGACTGCAGTTGCTTCTGCGCATTGGTCTTGTCGACGATCTCGTATTTGATGTTGGGACGATCGAAGCTGGCAACGAAGCTCGGCGCGTCTGTGAGTCCCAGCCGCTGCACGATCTCCTGACGGGTGAGGTCGTCGGCGGTGGCGGTCAGCGCAATGCGCGGGATATTTGGAAACCGTTCGGCGATCACCGAGAGGCCGATATATTCCGGCCGGAAATCGTGGCCCCACTGCGAGACGCAATGCGCCTCGTCGATGGCGAACAGGGCGATCCGGGCGCGGCCGAGCATGGCGAGGCAGCGCGGTGTGACCAAACGTTCCGGTGCGACGTAGAGAAGGTCCAGTTCGCCGGCGAGCAGTTGCCGCTCGACCTCGTTGGCTTCGTCCCATGACAGGGTGGAGTTCAGCACCGCCGCCTTGACGCCCGCCTCTAACAGACCGGCGACCTGGTCGCGCATCAGTGCGATCAGCGGAGAGACGACAATACCGCAGCCCGGGCGCAGCAGGGCCGGCAGCTGGTAGCAAAGCGATTTGCCCCCGCCGGTGGGCATCAGGACGAGGCAATTACCGCCATCGGTCACATGGCGGACGATATCTTCCTGTGCGCCGCGAAAACCCGGCAGGCCGAACACCGAATGCAGCACGGAAAGCGCTGTCGGCATGCTGTCGGAATAGCGAATCGCGGCGGGGGACGTCATCATCTCTGCACGTCTAACCCTGATTCGGCTGTCGTGCATCCCGGCGTGCGGACAGGAACCTGCTAGATTTTCTCGATGCTCCCATAGGCTGCAACGTCGCAGGTTGCGGGCAGGGCGCCACCGAGGTCGGGAAATAGCTTGCCGATTGCCGTGACATTGGCCGACCGCCGCCTGACGTCGACGGCATGGTCGCTGCCTGAACTGGCGTCGAGAATGCGCTGGATCATGGCTTTCTCGATATCCTCGACAGATTGCGAGCGTGCGAGTGACTGGGCGTAGCGCGCAAGTTTGAGGGCCGCTGTCGACCCTTTCTGGTTGGCAACGTCCATCACATAGAGCTGGGCGAACGAGCTTTTCGCGAAGACGCCACCGCGGGATCGCAGCACGGCCATGCAGCCCGTGCTGGTGTTGAGGAACTTGCGATACAGTCCGGCATATTCTGCCCGGCCCTGCGACGATCGCAGATCCTTGGTCAGTTCGTCCGAGACACGATAGAAATCGCCCCAGGTCGCTATCGAATAGACCCGTCCCCAGGTCTCAAGGGGACGCACGGTCTTGCCGCCGGCGGGGCGGTCACGGATCGCGCTCAGCGTTCCCGCATCATGTCTGGCGAGGACGCGTGTCAACGACGTCCGGAACGGCCCCAGATCGTCGCCATCGTTGGAGCCGATGTCGATCTGATGTGCGCCATAGCTGGGAGCGCTGTTCCACAGCACAGCGTCAACCAGTTCAAAGGGCGACGCGTAGATGAACTTGTTATCCGGCACCGCAGCGTCGGCCACGCTGATTTCGTTGAGCATGATCGCGCGGTGTAGCGCCTTCTGCCCAAGCGTCAGATCGTGGAATGTCGTCAGAAAGCCGCGGATATCCTCGCGGCGGTCAGCGACGGGGAGTGCGCCAAGCCGATGCTGCCGCAGCGCCGTCAGGAGCGATTTCTCGGCGGCGACAATCTTCTTGTTGCGACAGGTAGCGCCGCGACCGCACGTGATCGCGCCGGCGCGTTGCAGCGCGATCGCGCCTTCATCGCGCTTGCGACCGTAGCGATCGATCCGCCGTCGTGGAAGCAGCGCAAAATACTTGCCGCTCTGCGGCGACGTCACGTCTCCATTCTTGTCAACCTTCAGGATTTCTTCGCTCGCATTGCGGGTCATGTCCACGCGCATCGTTACGAGCGTCGCGTCACCGCTGACTTCCGATTTGACGACGCAGGCGGTGCGGACCTTCACCTTATTGCAACGCCATTCGCCATCGATTTTGTCCGTTGTCAGGATCGGATAGAAATTGGCGGAGCTGCCGTTGGGGAGGCCGATGCGCACGATGCCTGCGCCCAGCGTATCGACCAGCTCGGTCCTCAATCCGCAGCCCTGGGTGAGTGTCGGCGCATAGGTCGTCGTCGCCGGCGGCGGATCGGGGGTCTCAATGTCGGCTTCGGCGATGCGGGTCGTCGCCCGCACATAGGCGGCCTCCTGCTCCCAATCGCATTTCGGGCCTTTCGCCGCTACGGCAGGCGACGTGAGACTGGTCACTAATGTGAGCAAGCCAAGTCCGAGCAAGCCGGATACAAGTAGGCTTGGTCCACGGGCGCCGGGTCGACCGACACCGGGTTCGACAACGCGAGGTCCGACGACCGGAATCTTGACCATCGATGGGCCGGCATCCTGCAGTATATTTTTCATGGCAATGCCTTTGTGCGGAAATACCTTGTCGGGGGCTTGAAAAATGAAACGTCTAAAATATCGATCAGCCGATCGAACAAGAGCGGCTGTCCGGTTGTCGCGCGATCGATCTATCGCGGGGTGCTGGCAGCAACGACCTGTGGAGTGCCGGGCCATGGCACGTTCTGAAATGAGAGAGCGCCATCGAATGGTCTTCCCCAACCGCGCGTCGCGAGCTGCTTGAACTCTTGCGTATTGAGGCACGTGCGCTTGGCGATTTGTCCGTAAGAATCGGAATTGGCTGCAGCGTGATAGTAAAGCCCGACGGCAATCGAGATTGTGTCGGAATGTGCCGCCGCCGACAGCGTGTTGCGTAGCGCCGGGCAGAAACGCGCCATGTTCTCCCAGAACGCGGGATATGCGTTCAGAACATCGCGCACCACGTCATTCCAATCCTTTCCGGCGACTCGGCTGAAGTCTGCGGGAATGGCCCAGTACGGTTGCGATGGCTCGGACTTGATCAACGTATCGTAGTAGGATTTCTGGACCGCAAACACCTCTTTTCGTTCCGCAAGATAGCTCGCGCGACCGGTCGAGCGGGCGATCACCGACACGACTCCGCGCGGTTTGCGATCACGATCAAGCAGTTTGAGCAATTCATTGGTGGAGTCGGTCAAATCCTTCAGCGGCTTTGTATTTGAAGTGAGAAACGAGACCGCGGCGGCAGCGCCCGTGAACACGATCCCGCCGCCTGGAGCCGCGATGCCGCCGACGGCGCCTGCCAGTTTGCCGAACGACGCGAGGACACCCGACGCATCGAGAAAGCGGAAACCTTCCTTTGTCGAAAAATCGAAACGCGCGGTCGCTTCCTGATTCCGCGGAATATCCTTGACGGTGATCGGTGCACAGTTCTGGACCCCGCGGTCGCCACTGTTTGCCACCGCAATCAAAGGAATCGTGATGTCGGACAGGTTTGGATAGCTGTTCGGAAAGGTATAGGTCACCGACATGGCGACCGCTCTTTCCGTGATTGTCATCTCGTCGACCCAGGCAGTTGCTGCCTCCGTGATGCTGCCGGCGCCGCACAGGTTCTCGATCTTGAGTTCGTAATAGACATAGTCGCCTGCTCCCTTCACGGGAACGGGTTTGGGCATTTTTCGGACGGCTGCGAGGATGCGCTCGGTTGGTGAAGATTGCGCACGGGCGGAGTGAACGGCCACGCAGGTCGACGTCACGCCCAACAAGGTTGCAAGACAAACGCGTAATGCTGCATGCAGCATGATAATCCCCCGAAAATGAATAATCGAATGTTGGACGATAAAACGCAGAAAGGCCCGACGAAGAACCGTGTCGTTATCGATAAAATCCGAGCATCAAACAAAGCCGCATTGGTTGCAATCTAAAATTGTAGCGGGCGGCAGGTTTTGCGGCGCGGCCGACGGGCGTACCGTGTCGCTATGAGCCGGCTTTGCACAAACAGATCATGATCGTCACCGCCAGTTGCGTTTCGCGGGCCGTATGGACAGGACATCGCGACGTTTCGCCTTGATCGCGCCGCTTTACCCCTGTCGATGAACCGGTCTAAGACAGGACAGCGCGAGCGCGCCAGCCTTGCCGCAACCGGGCAAAAAGAAGAGCCGTATGCCATTCATTTTGCGAATCTTTTCATGGCTTCTGAACGGTCGCCGCGGACCCAAGATCCGTTGGCAGGCGGCCAATGAGAATGCCGCGCGAAAAGTGCGCCGGAAATTCAGGAAGGGTCCGAAAACCGCGATCTTGTCCCATGTCATAGCGCATCGGCCGCCCGTGACGCTGGTGGGGCGGCTGCCGGCTGTCGAAATCTGGAACCTGTCCGATCCGAAGCGTGTTGCGCTGTTGTATCTGCAGCACGGCCGCAAGCTGCGGCTGCCGGCGCCGAAGGCGCTGATGGATGACGCCGTGCGCCGAGCCCGTGCCGCCGAATAGTAGAAGTGGTCCACGCGGGCCACTATACGGTCTGGCTTCACGCACTTGACGCGCCAGTTCCGAGCGGAGATGGTCGCGGCCGGTTACTCTGTCCCACACTCAAGAAAGACTTCTGCATGATCAAGCGTCTCGGTCCCGGCAAGCGTCTCAGCCAGGCTTCCATCCATGGCAACACTGTCTATCTCGCCGGTCAGGTACCCGATGAATATTCGGGTGACGTCAAGACGCAGACCAAGCAGGTGCTCGACAAGATCGACGCGCTGCTCAAGGAAGCCGGCACCGACAAGAACAACATCCTCAGCGCAACCGTCTGGCTGCCTGACATCAACGATCGCGATGCGATGAACACGATCTGGGATGCGTGGGTGCCTGCCGTTGGCCCGGCGCGCGCCTGCGTTGAATCCAAGCTTGCCGACCCTGCCATCAAGGTCGAGATCGCCGTCATCGCAGCGATTCCGTAAGTGATCCCCATAGCTATTGCGGTCGCCCCCAACGGCGGCCGCAAGGTCAAGGCCGACAACCCCGCCGTGCCGTTGACGCCGGCGGAGTTGGCGGTGGCGGCCGCGCATTGCCTTGAGGCAGGTGCGTCCATGATCCATGCGCATGTGCGTAATCCCGACGGCAGCCACCTGCTCGATGCGGCGGCCTATCAGGACACCATCGCGGCGATCCGTAGCGCAGTCGGCGGCAGACTCGTCATCCAGATCACCTCCGAGGCGCTCGGCAAATATACGCCGGCGCAGCAGCGCGCGGTGGTGCAGGCGGTGAAGCCGGAAGCGGCGTCGCTGGCACTGCGCGAACTGGTGCCCGATGCCGGCGAGGAGCAGGCCTTCGCCGATCTGCTCGGCTGGATGAAGCGCGAGCGCGTGACACCGCAGATCATTCTCTATGATGCGCAGGATGCCATCCGGCTGGCGGAATTTCGCAAGCGCGGACTGGTGCCGTTCGAGAAACTGCCGGTGCTGTTCGTGCTCGGTCGTTATACGACGGGGCAGACCTCAAGCCCGGTTGATCTGTTGCCGTTCGTCGATGCGGCCGCACCGAGATTTGAACACTGGAGCGTCTGCGCCTTCGGCGCGCAGGAGACCGCTTGCGTCACCGCAGGCGCATTGCTCGGCGGCCATATCCGCGTCGGTTTCGAGAACAACGAATTGTTGCCGGATGGCTGCCGCGCCAAAGGCAATCACGATCTGGTTGCGGCGGCGAGACACGCGATCGAAGCTGTCGGGCTGAAGCACGCGACGGCGGACGAGTTGCGCGCCGCGACGGCGGAGTAATTCCAGCTGTCATTCCGGGCCGCGAAGCGGACCGGCGTGAACCTCAGCCACTCCACTTGGAGTGGCGGGGAATCCCGACATGGATGAACACTTCTGGATTCCGGGTTCGCGTGCGCAAGCATCCGCCCGCGCCCGGAATGACAGTTAGGGCTCTACTCAAACCACGGCCATTCCGCGCCGCCGTCATGTGTCACGGCGCCGCCGGGTGCCTGCCCGACCAGCTTCGCGTATTTCGCCAGCGCGCCTGCACGATGCCGCGGCGGGCGTTGCCGCCAGGCCGCCTTGCGCGCCGCAAACTCCGTCTCGTCGATCATCAGATCCAGTCGCCGTGAGGGCGCGTCGATGCGGATCGGGTCACCGTCGCGCACCAGCGCCAGCGGGCCGCCGATATAGGCTTCCGGGGAAACATAGCCGATGCACATGCCGCGCGTGGCGCCGGAGAAGCGGCCGTCGGTGATCAACGCGACCTTCTCGCCCATGCCCTGGCCATAGATCAGCGCGGTGACCCCGAGCATCTCGCGCATGCCGGGGCCGCCGACCGGGCCCTCGTTGCGGATGATCAGCACGTCGCCTTCCATGTAGCTGCGGTCCTTCACCGCGGCGACGCAGCTCTCTTCGTCCTCGAACACCCGCGCCGTGCCCTCGAACACTGTCTTCTTCAGGCCAGCGACCTTGATCACCGCGCCGTCCGGCGAGAGATTCCCCTTCAGTACCGCGACGCCGCCATCCGGCTGGATCGGCTTCGCTGAGCTATAGATGATCTCGCCATCGGCCTTGTTGGCATTGCCGTATTCTTCCGCGATGGTCCGGCCGGTGATGGTCAGGCAAGAACCGTCGATATGGCCGCTCTCGACCAGCGCACGAATGACGACCGCCGTGCCGCCGATATCGTAGACATCCTTGGCGACGTATTTGCCGCCCGGCCGCAGATTGCCGATCAGCGGCGTGCGCGCGAACACTTCGCCGACATCGTCGATGGTGAATTTGATGCCGGCCTCATTGGCGATCGCCGGCAGATGCAGTGCGGCATTGGTCGAGCCGCCGGTAGCGGCGACGATGGCGGCGCCGTTCTCGAGAGACTTGCGCGTGACGATGTCGCGCGGCAGCGGGCCATCGTTGCGCAGCATCTCCATCACCAGGCGTCCGGCACGGCGGGCGAATTGTGCGCGCTCCGCATAGACACCGGGGATCATCGAGACGTTAGGCATGGTAATCCCCAGCGCCTCGGAGACCATCGCCATCGTATTGGCGGTGAACTGGCCGGCGCAAGCGCCGATGGTCGGCAGGCACGCGCGTTCGATGGCTTCCAGTTCCTGCTTGTCGATGTCGCCGGTCATGAAGGCGCCGACGGCCTCATAGGAATCCAGCGCGGTGAGGGTCTTGCCCTTGTGGAGCCCCGGCAGCGAACTGCCGCCATAGATGAAGATCGACGGCACGTTGCAGCGGACCATGCCCATGATGACGCCGGGCAGCGTCTTGTCGCAGCCGCCGAAACCGATCAACGCATCATAGGCGAGGCCGTGCATCACAGCCTCAATGCTGTCGGCAATGATCTCGCGCGACAGCAGCGAGAACTTCATGCCCTCATGGTTCATGCTGATGGCGTCGGAGACGGAGATGGTCGAGAACTCGCGCGGCGTACCGCCGGCCTCGGAAATGCCGGTCTTGGCGGCGTCGACCTGAAAGTCGTGGGTCATATTGCAGGGCGTCTGCTCGCCCTTCATCGACACGACGCCGATCATCGGCTTGGCGATCGCCTCGTCGTCGAGGCCCATGGCGCGCATGAATGCGCGGTGCGGAGCGCGGTCGAGGCCGTCGGTGGTGATGCGGGATCGCAATTTCTTCATGGGCCGTATCTTTCCGTTTCTTGGTCTTGTCGTCCAATGCATTGAGGCCACGCCGCGGGGCGTGGCCTCAGGACATCATACAATGAGTGTCGTGTCTTGCCTTACTGGATCGGCGCGACGATGGTCGGATGCTTGAACTGCATCACGTCCATCTTCGGCAGCATGCCGGCCTCTGTATAGATATCGAGCATCTTCTGCATGGCCGGGAAGTTCGGTGCTGCGCCCGGGTCACGGGCGAAGTCGTTCTCCTTCAGCAGATAGGTCTCCAGCACCGGGATCGGCGCCTTCATGACTTCGTTGACGACCTTCAGCGTTTCCTCGCGGTTGGCCAGCGCCTTCTTCATGCCAAGGGTGATGTCGGCAACATAGGCCTTGGCGAGTTCGGGATTCTTGTCGACGAAATCGGCGCGGCAGGCTTCAAGGATATGCACGATGTTCGGCATCGCTTCGTTCAGCGAGAACAGTTTGCGCGTGCCGCCCTTGGCTTCCATGCGCGCGGCGAACGGCTGGTTCATGTTGATCGCATCGACGCGGCCCTGGCGCAGCGCATCTTCGGAGGCGGCAAAGCCGATCTCGATCAGCTTGATGTCCTTCTCGGGATCGACACCGGCGCCCTTCAGCAGCATCTTGAACGGACCATAAGTACCGCCGCCGATGACCGAAATACCGACATTCTTGCCCTTGAGGTCGGCAATGGTCTTGATAGGCGAGTCATCCTTCACCGCCCAATAGACGGAGAAGCTGCCAGGCTTTTCCGACACGTGCTGCGCGACGATATAGGCCTTGAGGTTACCGCCATTGACGCCGTTGGCGAGCGACAGCACACCCTGTGTGGCGCAATCGAGTGCGCCCGCCGCAAGCGCCTGGGTCATCGGCGAGGTGCCCTGAAACTGGGTCCATTCGATATTGTAGGTCTTGCCGAGATTGGTGAATTCGGTCGGGCGCTTCATCATCCAGTATTTGGATTCTTCGGCTGGAATGGTCCAGCCGACCTTGATCGTGGGAATCGTTTGCGCCTGCGCCGCGCCCGACAGCGCCCCCGCCGCGACAGCCGTCGCCATCAGCCACTTCGAAGAACCCAGCTTCATGCCCGCTCACTCCGTTTGATGATGGCCAGACACGGCCATGAATGGATGATGGCCGGACTCGGCCACTTGGAAAGCCCCGCTGCCTTGAAGCCTTTCATGCTTCAAATATTCTGGCAAGCGCGGTCCATGCTCAACATTCATTCGTGCTGTGGCGCAACAATTAGCAGTCTTGCCAGCGATAATATCACCGTTGCTGCGGGTGCGGGCGCAGCGTAGATAGCTCGCAGATGGCACTTTTGAAGTGATGGCGATGCGAGAAGATAGTGGCGTAGTGCTGAGGGCTGCTCGCGCGGGAGACGGTCAGGTAGTGTTCGACGTGACGCGGCGATCGGTCGAGGGCCTCGCGACGCGCGACTATTCAGCCGAGCAGATTGCGGGCTGGATGGGAGACCGCACGCCCGCCTTCTACGAGACCCTGATTGCCAATGGCCGCATGCTCGTGGCCGAGCGCGACGGAAACGTCGTGGCGTTCGTGGACGCTGATCCCGGCGAAGTCACGCGTCTTTTCATTCTGCCGGAAGCAACGGGGTTGGGGTTGGGCGCCAAGCTGCTGAACATTGGCGTCGATCAGGCCCGATCCGGACATGTCGGCCCCGTCCGGCTGGAAGCCACACTCAATGCCGAGGGATTCTATCGTCGGCACGGCTTCAAGTCAGTGGGGCGAGGGACCTTCTCTCACGGGCTCGGTGGCGATCCCATCGAGATCGTGCATATGGAGCTGTAGCAATCGTCTGCTCAGAACACAGAGCAGCAGCTTCCGGAACAGAGCCAGACTTGTCGAGCGCGTATGGCGCTACGTGCGAATGTAAGGAATTCAGAATGGTGCAAGCAACAAGCGGCAAAGAGAAGCTCGGTTATCTTGGCCTCGGCCTGATGGGAATGCCGATGACGAAACGGCTGCTCGGCGCCGGCTACGATGTGGCCGTCTGGAATCGTTCGCCCGGCAAGGCCAATGCGCTGGTGGACGCCGGCGCGAAAGCGGCCGCTAGCCCGCGCGATGTCGTCGCCCATGCCAGCATCATTTTCATGTGTCTCACCGATGCATCGGCGGTGGAAGAGGTTGTGTTCGGCAACAACGGCCTGTCCGGCACCGATGGCAAGGGCAAGCTCGTCGTCGATTTCTCCTCGATCCATCCGGACAAGACGAGGTCCATTGCGGCACGGTTGAAGGCGGCCAACGGGATGGGCTGGATCGATGCGCCGGTGTCCGGCGGCACCAAGGGTGCGGAGGAAGCCACGCTCGCCATCATGGCCGGCGGCGAGGTCGCCGATGTCGAACGTATCAGGCCCTATATTCTGGCGATGGCGCGTAACTTCACCCATATGGGTCCCACCGGCGCCGGACAGATGACAAAACTCTGCAACCAGGTCATCGTCGGCTGCGCCATGGCGGTGCTGGCCGAAGCGACGCGACTTGCCGTGAATGCTGGTATCGACGCCAAGCGTCTGCCGGAAGCACTCGCCGGCGGCTTTGCAGACTCTATCCCGCTGCAATTGTTCGTGCCGCGCATGGCGCAAGGTATTCACTCGCCGCCGCTCGGGCATATTCATACCATGCTGAAGGATCTCGATACGGTGGTCGATGTGGCGCAGGACACCTCGACGCCGGTACCGATGGCTGCGCTCGCGGCGCAGATTTTCCGCATGGGCAAGGCGGTGCGCGGCGCCGATGCGGACGCGCTCGAGATTTACAAGCTGTCGGCCCCCAGAGAGTGAAGATCAGGGAATGAAGATTCTGGTGATTGGCGCGGCCGGCATGATCGGCCGCAAGCTCTGCGAGCGGTTGCTGAAGGACGGTCATGTCGGTGGCGGCGAAATCGGCGATCTGGCGATGGCCGATGCGGTCCCCGGCGATCTGGTCGGCGCGCGCAGCATCATGGTCGATCTCGCGAAACCGGATGCGCCAGCAGTCCTGTTGGCGTCAAAGCCGGACCTGATCTTCCATCTTGCTGCGGTCGTCTCCGGTGAAGCCGAGCAGAATTTCGACAAAGGCTACGCGGTCAATCTCGACGGCACGCGCAATCTGTTCGAGGCGGTCCGCGCGATGGGTGACGGGTATCGGCCTCGCATCGTCTACACCTCGTCAATCGCGACCTTCGGTGCGCCCTATAACGGGCCGATCGCCGACGATTTCTTTCACACGCCGCTGTCGAGCTACGGTACGCAGAAGGCAATCTGTGAATTGCTGTTGGCGGACTATACGCGGCGCGGCTTCTTCGACGGCATCGGAATTCGCCTGCCGAACATTTGCGTGCGGCCGGGCAAGCCTAACGCGGCTGCTTCGGGCTTCTTCTCCAATATCATCCGGGAGCCACTGGCCGGACGCGAGGCGGTGCTGCCGGTGTCCGACGATGTCGGGCAGACACATGCCAGTCCGCGCGCGACGACGGAATTCCTGCTTCATGGCGCGACGCTCGACAGCGCCAAGCTCGGTGCGCGCCGCACACTGATGATGCCAGGCGTGCGTGCGTCCGTTGCCGAGATGATTGCGGCGCTACGCCGCGTAGCAGGTGACAGTGTTGTGACACGCATTAAGCGCGTGCCCGATCCCGCCGTGATGGCGATTGTCGCGGGGTGGCCCACGATGTTCGATACCAAACGGGCGCTGGCGCTGGGTTTCCAGGCGGAACCAAGCTTCGATTCCATCATTCGTGCTCATATCGAGGATGACCTCGATGGCGTCTTCGGGCGCTAGCGGTTAAGAACAGTCATGGCGCACGATATCATCATGGCGGCGGGAGGCATTGTTGTGCAGCGGGGCGAAACGCCGCTGTTCGCCGTTGTCTGCCTGCGCAAGCGCGGCGACTGGGTACTTCCGAAAGGCAAGCTCGACGACGGCGAGACGCCGCGCGATGCAGCCGAGCGCGAGGTGCTGGAAGAGACCGGCCACAGTGCGTCGGTGCATGACTATCTCGGCGCGCTGGCCTATCCGCTTGGTGAACGCACCAAGGTCGTGCATTTCTGGCATATGGAGGCCGCGCCGCTGCCATCTCGCAAGCTGATGAAGGATATCAGCGAAGTCGCGTGGCTGCCGTTCGACGCTGCGCTGGCGCGGCTGACGCGTAGCCACGAACACGCGTTCCTGGCACAGGTCGGGCCGATGGCGCTGGCGGCCGCACGGACTGATGCGGTCGTGGCCGGCGAGCCGGCTAGGCCGATCACCGCGGGGCCTGTTAGCGAGAAACGCGCAAAGGGTTTCTTTGAGAAGATCAAGGACTGGCTGAACGGCTAGTGCCGTCGTCCTAAGCGCCGCGCATGATCACGCCGTACCAGCCGAGACCTTTGTAAGTCTCATAACCCGGTGTGGCATGAAAGGCGACCAGGCCTCCCGAACGGTCGTGATAGAAGCCGCTGCGGCGTCCGTTCAGGGCCAGCAGGATGCGTTCGGTGAGCAGGCCCTGACCGTCAGAGGAAGCGATCACGCGCAAATTTGAATCCACCAACAGTACGCGGGTCTTGTCGTCATCGACGCGTACGCCTTCGACAATGGCGCGGGCCTGGGCTTCCCAGTTGAAATGAATCGCGAGCACGCCGATGGCGCGGCCATTGGCCTTGCCGCCTTCGCGCACACTGGCGCAATAGGTCGCGACCTGCGCGTTATCCAGAAGCGGCTGACGCTCGACGTCGCCGGCGGTGTAATCGTCGCCGGAGCGTAGCGTGCGTGCGTCGCGAAACCATGCGGTGCCGGCGATGTTCTGGCCACGAACATTGAACCGGTCGCCGCGGCCGCTGGCGATGACATTGCCGTTGAGATCGCACAGCCAGAGATCGAGATAGACGGTGTAGGCGCCGAGAATCACGGCGAACCGCTCGGAGACATGAGCGACGGTGGCGTCATCAGGCGATGCCGCGCAATCGACCGCAGCGGAGTCGGTGGCCCACCAGCGAACATCGCAGGTGCGCTCATAGAGATTTCGATCGATCAGCTCGATGGCGTTGAGGGACAGGTCGACCATGCGTTCGCCGCGCGAGCGTTCGGTCATCTTCTCGATCGACGACATCAGGCTGCCGGTGCGCGCGGTGAGCTGAGATTCCAGATCGCGCGCAATGGTCTCGACCTGCTGGCCGACATTGCGCACTTCCTGCGCCACGACGGCGAAGCCGGCGCCTTGCGCGCCGGCGCGCGAACTTTCGATCAGCGCGTTCAGCGCCAGCATCTTCATCTGGTTGGTGATGTGCTGGATCGACCGGGTCTTCTCGCAGGCGATCTCGTTGACCTCGGCGGTCAATCGTCCGATCAGCGCGGAGATATCGGAGCTGTCGTCGGTCTCTTCAGGCGCATTGGCATGCGCAGAACTGCTGCTGCGATTCATCGCCAAGACCATTGTCGCGTCCCCACTAACAGCAATCGGTTACCTCTCGTTTATCGCTGCGCTATGGTTAATCGCGGCTTAATTTTCCGCGTGGTGGGTTACGGCGCTCTGCACGAATAAGCGGCAGGACTGCGCAGTAGGCACCGTCTCATTCTCATTGCGTCGATCACGCGGGGCGCATTCGCAGGGCGGTGCCCTAACGGTCAAATTAGGGCGTCATTAGGGATGCTTACGCGCGCGCTCCTCGATTGTGTGACGGACAACGTGATATCAACCACACCCGTGCAGGCTCAAAGCTTCATAGCTGAGCCATTGTGATGAGTGTTCTCGAAGACCTGACCGGTGCGACCACGTCGGAGCTATCCGACGAATTGATCTTCCTGATCGCCTCGGCGTCCAGCCCGGAGCAGCGCAAACATGCGGCCGAGCTGTTCCGGTATTTCGCCAAACAGCTCGAATTCGAGGCGTATCGGCGCGGGCAGCAGAGCATGGCCGTTCCACGACTTCCGTCACCGGCCATAATCATCGACGCGGCGCCCGAACCGGACGAGGCGCCGGCGATCCAGCCGTCGGATGACCCGTGCGGGGACCTGTCCGTCAGCCTGATCCCGCAGGTGCGCTGGCAGGATTGACGGCGGCGCGGCAGTTTTACATCAGATCCGTTGCTTCCTACCGATTGGCTTAACTATTCGCTGGCCAAATGCTCCCGAGTGATTCGAGCGTTCCCATAGTGAAAAGCGGGCGTCCCAGTGAGCGTAGTTATTCCTTTCCCCATGCGTGCGGTGGCCCCCCAGGCCGATGAGTGCGAAATTGATCTGCTGAGCGCTGTCGATCTGGCGATCCGCGATCTCCGTGAAATCTCCCAGACCGCCAACGACATCGCGCAGGCACGTGCGCGTGAATGCCTGGCCATGCTGGAAAGCGCCTATGCCGGCGCGCTGCACCGCTGACGCATTCTGATTCAGAGAAGAGAAAATCAGCGATGCTGTTTCTGGTGATCTCGAATCCGCGCGCGGATCGGCCGTCCGATATGGCGGCCACGCGTCAGAGCTTCTGGCCGTGGATGGCCCGCTATCAGGCCTCCGGTATCTGCCAGCACATCTATCCCCGCGTCGGCCGCGGCGCGGTGGCCGTGTTCAAGGTCGATGGCAATGACGTCCTGCATCGCATCCTGAACGAATGGGCCGATATCATTCCGGCCCAATTCGAGGTCTATCCGCTGGTCGATCTCGACGCGACGACCATACTGCTGGCCGCGCAGGTCGCAGCTTCAGAATAGCGTCGTCAGTTGTAGTTCCCAATCGGCCTTTTTCGCGCGGAAACCATCGGTTCGCACCATGGACTCGGCAAATCCGCGTCGCTATATGCGTGATCTCTCCCTTACCAGTATCGGGCACTTTTCATGACGACCACTGACACCGCTGCACCCGTTTCCCAGCCGTTCCAGGCCGAAGTCGCCGAATTGCTGAACCTGATGGTTCACTCGGTCTATTCCGAGACCGACATCTTTCTGCGTGAACTGATTTCCAACGCGTCCGACGCTTGCGACAAGCTGCGCTATGAGGCGATCGCGAATCCCTCGCTGATATCCGACGGCCAGTCGCCCAACATCACCATCGTACCCGATAAGGAAGCCAATACGCTGTCGATCGTCGATACCGGTATCGGCATGGACCGCCAGGAGCTGATCGACAATCTCGGCACCATTGCGAAATCCGGCACCAAGTCGTTCCTGTCGCGGCTGACCGAGGCCAAGGACGGCTCGAACCTGATCGGCCAGTTCGGCGTCGGCTTCTATGCGGCCTTCATGGTCGCCGAAAAGATCGTGGTCACCAGCCATCGCGCAGGCACCCACGATGCCTTCACCTGGACCTCGACCGGCGGCGCCGGTTTTGAGATCGGCCAGGTCGCGGACGCTGCAAGCGTGCCGACCGGCACGTCCATTGTGCTGCATCTGAAAGAAGACGCGAAGAATTATCTCGAGACCTATGAGATCGAGCGCATCGTCGGCGCCTATTCGGACAACATTCAGTTTCCGATCATGCTCAAGGACGGCGATGCCGAGCCGCGGCAGATCAATTCGGCCAGCGCGCTGTGGCAGCGTTCCAAGTCCGAACTAACGCCGGAAGATTACAGCGCGGCCTACAAGTCCATTGCGCATGCCTATGACGAGCCGGCGATGACGCTGCATTACCGCGCCGAGGGTCGTTACTCCTATGCGGTGCTGCTGTTCGCGCCGTCGCAGAAGCCGTTCGACCTGTTCGAGCCGAACCGCAAGGGCCATGTGAAGCTCTATGTGCGCCGCGTCTTTATCACCGACGATGCGGACCTGCTGCCGTCCTATCTACGTTTCATCCGCGGCGTGATCGATGCCGAGGACCTCCCACTGAACCTCTCCCGCGAGATGCTGCAGAACAATCCGCAGCTGGCGCAGATCAGGAAGGCCGTGGCGACGCGCGTGATCGGCGAGCTGGAGACGCTGAGCGAGAAGGACGCCGAGACCTTCGCCAAGATCTGGGACGCCTTCGGCCCGGTGATCAAGGAAGGCATCTATGAAGACTTCGAGCGCCGCGAGAAGCTGCTCGCGCTGTCGCGCTTCACCACGACCTCGGGTGAGAAGCGCTCGCTGAAGGACTATGTCGCGGACCTGAAGCCGAACCAGACCGAGATCTATTATCTGGCCGGTGACAGCCTCGATCGTCTGAAGTCGAATCCGAAACTCGAAGCCGCCAAGTCGCGCGGCATCGAAGTACTGCTGCTGACCGATGCCGTCGATGCGTTCTGGTCGTCGGCCCCGCTCGACTTCGACGGCAAGCCGTTGAAGTCGCTGAGCCAGGGCGAGGTCAATCTCGATCTCATCCCGCGCATCGACGACGAAGCGACCAAGGACGAGCCGAAGA
Source organism: Tardiphaga sp. P9-11 (assembly GCF_008329525.1). Classification (GTDB taxonomy): domain Bacteria; phylum Pseudomonadota; class Alphaproteobacteria; order Rhizobiales; family Xanthobacteraceae; genus Tardiphaga. Next base: position 875,477 of record NZ_NPKQ01000001.1, read on the forward strand.
CCGAGACCGACGAGGCTGCGACCATCGCCATCATCAAGGATGCGCTTGGCGAGCGTGTCTCCGATGTGAAGGTCTCGACGCGTCTGACGACCTCGGCTTCGTGCCTGGTCGCCGGCGGTGCCGGCCCGGACCGCGAGCTCGAACGCATGCTGGCGATGCAGAACCGCGGTTCGGTCACCAAACCGATCCTCGAAATCAATCTGCGCCATCCGCTGGTGGCCAAGATCGCCGGCGCCGACAAGGCGACCGGCGGCGAGGCGTCGGACATCTCGTTCCTGCTGCTCGAGCAGGCGCAGATTCTCGATGGCGAATTGCCGGAAGATCCTGCGGCGTTTGCAAGCCGTCTCAACCGGCTGGTCCTGCGCGGTTTGTAATCGCCGATCATTCACGGCGCGGGGCATTCGTCCCCGCGCTTTTGATGCCAAGGAACTCCACCCATGAGCACTGTTTTCGAGAAACTCATCGCGAAATATGCCGAGCGTGGCGATTTCGAGCGTTTGACGGCCTACAAGACCGACCGCATGGCCATCCTGAAGAGTATTCAGGATGGCACTTACGAGAAGATGCACCTTATTTCCGACGCCGATCCGGTGTCGATGGTCGCCGAAATCGAGCGGGAACTGGCCTGTATCGAAGCGGCGTTGAAGAAGCAGCATTAGCCGAGTGCGTTGCAGCACGTGCGAGACGGGTTGCGCTCCGTGATGACGCAAAGCTGATCTGCAAATTCTGTCTAGGCCGAAAGATTATCTGGTTCGGCCTCCGCTTCTAAAATAGCGTGCGCCCAAATTAAAATCTGGGAGGCATTGATGAAATTTGGACTGTTGTCGACGGCTGCTTTGTGCAGTCTTCTCTTCGCGACATCCGCTTTTGCGCAGCAAGGCGCAAACCAGGCGGTCAAGATCGGCATTCTCAACGACCAGTCCGGTGTTTACGCTGACTACGGCGGCAAATATTCGGTCGAAGCCGCCAAGATGGCGATCGAGGATTTCGGCGGGGAAGTGCTCGGCAAGAAGATCGAACTGATCACCGCCGATCACCAGAACAAGCCTGATCTCGCCGTCTCGATCGCGCGCCGCTGGTATGACGTCGAAGGCGTCGACATGATCACCGAACTCACCACCTCCTCGGTGGCGCTCGCGGTACAGGAACTCTCGGCACAGGAAAAGAAGATCGACATCGTGGTGGGCGCGGCCTCATCGCGGGTGACCGGCGATGCCTGTACGCCCTATGGCTTTCACTGGTCGTTCGATACGCGAGCATTGGGTGTCGGCACCGGTGGCGCGCTGACAGAGGCCGGTGGTGACACCTGGTTCTTCCTCACGGCTGACTACGCCTTCGGTTATTCGCTGGAGAAGGACACCGGCGACATCGTGAAATCGAAGGGCGGCAAGGTGCTCGGTGCCGTCAGGCATCCGCTGAACTCGTCTGACTTCTCGTCGTTCTTGCTGCAGGCTCAGGCTTCCAAGGCCAAGGTCATCGGCCTGGCCAATGCTGGTCTCGATACAACGAATGCCGTGAAGCAGGCCGCCGAATTCGGCATCGTCGCCGGCGGTCAGAAGCTCGCCGGTCTCCTACTCACGCTCGCCGAAGTGAACGGCCTCGGGTTGCAGGCCGCCCAGGGCCTAGTGCTGACGGAATCGTTCTATTGGGACCGCGACGACAAATCGCGTGAATTCGCCGATCGCTTCTTCAAGCGCACCCAGCGTATGCCCAACATGATCCAGGCTGGCACCTATTCGTCGACGCTGTCTTATCTGAAGGCGGTGAAGGCGGCCGGCACGAAGGATTCCGAAGCGGTGGTGAAGAAGCTGAAGGAGCTTCCGGTCGATGACGCCTTCGCGCAGGGCGGCAAGGTGCTCGCCAATGGCCGTATGGTGAAGGACCTCTATCTGTTCGAGGTCAAGAAGCCGTCGGAATCCAAGAAGCCCTGGGACTACTACAAGCAGCTTGCTGTGGTCCCCGGCGACAAGGCCTATCCGAGCGCCAAGGATAGCGGCTGCCCGCTGATGAAGTAAGCTTCGCTTCTTAACCTCTCCCCGCTTGCGGGGAGAGGTTAAGAAAACAGCGTCTTCAATATCCCGTCATCTCCAGATAACCAACGCCACTATGGCTTCCCGTGAAGCTCACCGGCCCTTCCCAGTACGGGAAGCTCGTCGTCATCCAGCTCTTGGCATTCAGCGGCGAGGTTGCGATCTGTAATCCGCGCGATGCGATCGATACCTTCCATGACGTAGGGATCCTGCGACCGGCGATCTCTGTCATGACAGTCGGCGTCATATCTATGGTGCCTGAGGCAAGCTGTTCTGATTTTCCGTCCGCGGTGATCCAGTTGCCGGCAAAATAATGTGCGCCATCTTTTTGCCTGAGACGAAACAGCATCAGCTTCGCATTGTCAGGCAGATGCAGTGAGAACCAGTCCCAGCCGGTCTGGTCCGATGCGAGCGGCTGGCTCGAATATTCCCTGTCCATCCAGGCGTGGCCGGTGACGGCGATCTCCTTGCCGTCGACGGCTAGCATGCCTTGCGCGGTGAAGTACGGCTGGCTGTAATAATACGACGCCTGTCCGCGTTCCGACTTACGGCTGTAGCCGTTGTCGCCCTGCAGTACGAGTGGCTGCCTGGCATCGAGGCGCAGGCGGTAGCTGAAATCCGCTGACGATGCCGACACATCGAGCGGCGCAACTGTCTTGTCGTCGAAGTTCTCAAGCTCGCGCATTTCCCATGCATCGATCCATGCACGGAACGGCGTTATCGTGACACCGGTTTGACCGACGCCGCCGCGGGCAAAGGTTTCGGTCGCATGATGCGTCGTCGCCGATGTCACCGCTGCATGGCCCATCCAGATCTGCGGCGTCGCCCAGCCGTCGCCTTCTGCGCCCGCCGCCATCGCCTGACGAAACAGCGTCCACTGTGCGCCATAGGCATTGCCTGATGCGTCCGCGAGATTGGCGGTGAGGTACCACCACTCGATGCGGAAGTCCGAATGCGGGCCGTGATCGGCCGGAAAGGCGAGGGGGCGTCCGGGCACGACGCTGGCAAAGCCTTCGGCGTCGCGGCCGAGGCCGGCAAAGCCTTGGGCGAATGCGCGTGAACCGCCGAGGCCGAGCAATGCGGCGGCGCCGATCAAGCTACGACGTGTGAGCAAGCTATCGTTCATTGGCGAACACCTTCACCAGCGTGGTTGGTTGCATGCGCAGCAGCTTCATGATCGGCAGCAGAGCTGCGAGCAGCGAGGCCAGAATGGCGACGCAGAGCAGCTGGATGAGTTGCAACGGAAACACATGGAATGGCAGGCGCCAGCCAAATGCCTTCACATTGACGATAGCGATGAGACACCAAGCCACCAGGAGGCCGAGTGGCAGCGCCAGCAGTGAGGTAATCAAGGCGACCGACAGCGTCTTTAGTAATTCGATGCCGGCCAGACGCCGGCGCGTGATACCGATGGCCCAGAGCGGCGCCAGCTGGGGCAGGCGCGAATTGCTCAATGTGAGCAGGCTGGTGAGCAGCGCAACTCCGGCGACGCCGAGCGTGAAGGCGTTGAGCGCGGCCGTCACCGCGAAGGTGCGATTGAAGATCGCCTGTGACTCCGATTTCACCGTCGTCTGATCGGCGAGATTGCGACCATCAAGGCCGAAGCGGGTACGAATGGCTGTGATCAGCGCCGGCACATCCCCAGGCGTCACGCGCAGGCCCATGCGGGTCTGCGAAATGTCAGGGAAATGTTTGACCAGTGCATCCACGTTGACGCCGATCTGTCCTTTCGGATTACCGTAATCCGCATAGATCGCCACGACGTCGAGCGGCCAGTTGCCGGTCGGCGTCGGCACGTCGAGATGGTCACCGAGTTTGAGCTTCATGCGCAGCGAGAGTTGTTCGCTGATAAGCGCCCCGTCGCCGGTGCGCACGCGATCCCATGCATTGCTGGTGGAATCCAGCAGTGGCCATTGATCGCGATAGGTGGCGTGATCGGCGAAGCCGAGAAGCTCGATCGGCGCACCGTTGAACTGCACGTCGGTGCGGCTGCCGGGCAGAACTGCCTGCACGTCGGGGCGGGTCTTCAGCCAGGTCTTGATCTCGCTTGCCTGCTTCTCGCTCGCCGCGTTCAGATAGATCTCGGACGCCAGCCGCCCGTCGAGCCATCCCGTAAAGGTGCGGCTGAAACTCTCCACCATGGTGCCGACGCCGACATTGACGGCGAGCGCCAGCAGCAGTGCCATCAGCGCCAGCGACAGGCCGGAAAGCTGCAGTCGGCTGTCGGCCCAGAACCATGTGATGAGCGGGCGTCGCGTGCTGCGTTCACCGCCGGCAAGGACGATGCCGAGGATGACCGGCAATGCGAGCGCCGCGCCGAGCAACAATGCGGCAAGCACGAAGAAGCCGGCAATCAGTGAATCGCCAAGCCAGAGCGCGAGCCCGGCAGCGATGAACACGAGCAATGCGCCCGTGCCTTGCAGCCGCAGCCAGCGATGCTGTGCCTGTTGCCAGGCATAGGGTTGCGCGGTGGCGAGTAGGGGGAGACGGACAGCTTTCAGCAGGCTCGATGTTGCCGCCAGCAGCGCGCCGATGATGGAAATCGCGAGACCAGCGAACCACCATTCGGGCTTTAGTGTAAGTTGCCCCGGGATTTGCGCGCCATAGAGCCCGCGCAGGCTGGCCGCAACATCGGGCAGCAGCGATGCGGCAATGAAATAGCCGCAGACGAGACCGATGACGCCGGCGATCAGTGCAATGCTGACAAGCTCCAGCACCAGCACGCTGTTGAGCTGTCGCGCCGAGACGCCGCAGGCGCGTAGCGTGCGCAGCATGGGTAGTCGTTGTTCGAAGCCGAGGCCGACGGCGGAATTGACGATGAACAGGCCGACGAAGAAGGACAGCAGGCCGAAGGCGGTGAGGTTGAGATGAAAGCTGTCCGTGAGACGCTCCAGATCGGTCTCTGCATCCGGCTGCACCAATCGCAACTGATTGCCGGTGACGCTCTCGAGCGATGCGCGAGGACCCTTGGTGCTGCCGATCAGCAGGCGCGAGATCTGGTTCGGCATCTTCATCAGCTTCTGCGCAATACCGATATCGACGACCACCACACCGGGCGCGAGCTGCGGCTGCAGTTTCAGCGGCGGTAGCGGTGTGCCGTCACTGAGCGCAGGCGTTGCGCCTTCGGTGAGGCCGAGGCTGGCCAGCGTTTCCAGTGCAATCAACGCCTGACCGGGCGGCGTGAGAAACGCCTGCGCGCCGGTCCTGCCGATTTCCGTCGCAGCGCTGGCTTCGATAGGCATCGTGACAGGCTCGATACCAAGCAGGCGCACCGAGCGGCCGCCGATTTGCGCGCGGCCTTCGACGACGGGCGAGACCGGCCAGCTGGCGCGGCGCAGATCGACGAAGAGTTGCTGTGCAAACGCACCGCCGCTGGTGGCGACCAGCATCGGCGTGCGTGTGCCGCCGAACGCCGCCGCGGCGCGGTCATAGCTAGTGCGGGCCTGCTGGTTCAGCGCCTGTATGCCGCTCCAAAGCGCGGTAGCAGCGATCAGGCCGATCAGGAGCGTCGCGAACTGCATCGGATGCCGGCGCCAGTGGCTGAGCAGCACGGCGAGGATCCAGAGCGCGCGTTTCACGCGATCAGTCCGGCATGGAGGTGGACGTGGCGATCCAGCGTGGCGGCGAGACGCACGCTATGGGTCACCATCAGGAAACCACAGCCGGTGCGCGCGACCAGATCGCGCGCGAGCTTTAAGACTTCGTCAGCCGTGTCCTCGTCGAGATTGCCGGTGGGTTCATCGGCAAGCAGCAGCAGCGGTTTCGAGGCCAGCGCACGGCCGATGGCGACGCGCTGCTGCTGGCCGCCGGAGAGCTGTTCGGGATAGCGCTTGAGCAACGCGCCGAGGCCGAGGCGTTCGATGAGCTCGCTTTGCCAGGCCGCGTCATGCTTGCCGGAAATGCGCGACTGAAATGCCAGATTATCGGCGACCGACAGCGACGGGATGAGGTTGAACTGCTGGAATACGAGGCCGAGTCGGTGCCGGCGCAGGGCCGCGCGCGCGGAATCGGTCAGGCCGGTGATGGTGATCTCGCCAAGCTGAATGGCTCCACTGTCAGCTTCATCCAGACCGGCGATCAGATGCAGTAGCGTGCTCTTGCCGCTGCCGGATTCGCCGGTCAGCGCCACGCTTTCACCTGCGGCGATGTCGAGATCGACGCCGCGCAGCACCGCGACTAGTTCCTGGGCCGAGCGATAGGATTTGGTGAGATGGCGAACCGTGAGCATGCGGAGCCATCATAACAGAAGCACATCGCCTGCGCGATGACGCCGACGTTACCGCTTACGTTCCGACACCAGCGCCAGCAGCACGGTCGCCGCCATGAAACAGGCAGAGGCGCCGAACACCCAATGCGGCAATGCGTGGTCCATGAACCAGCCGAATAGAATCGGGCTGATAATGCCGCCGAAATTGAACCCGGTGGAGACGATGCCGAAGGCGCGGCCGGCAGCCCCGGGCGGGGCAGCCTCGCGCACCAGCATGTCGCGCGACGGCGTCAGCACGCCGCCGAGGAAGCCGGCGGTGGCCATGGCCGCGACGATCACCGGCGTCGGCAAGGTGAACACTGCGATGGCGCAGATGATGATAGCATTGACGGTGAAACACACCGCGGCAACGCGGCTGTGATGCCGGGTGCGATCGGCGAGCCAGCCGCCGGCCAGCACGCCGATCGCGCTGGCGGCGAGGAAGGCGGTCAGCGCGATATTCGCCGATGACAGCGTGGCGCCGTAGCCGTTCATCAGCGCGACGATGCCGAAACTGTTGATGCCGTTCTGCGACAGTGACAGCAGCGTGAAGAACAGCGTCAACATCAGGATCGCCGGGGTCATCATGCTGACCTTCGGCGACTCGGCGCCATTGGCGGCGTCGCCATCAGCCATCGCGCCGGCATCGGGGATACCGACCACGACCAGCATCAGTGCTATGACCACGCCGATCCCGCCGGCCACGATCAACGCGCCGCGACCGCCGATGCCGACCAGCAGCGCAGCCATCAGCGGAGGCGCGACGGCGCCGCCAACAAAGCCGGCAAAGGTATGGATCGAAAATGCGCGGCCCATCTTCGACTCGTCCATATGGGCGGCGAGGATGGCGTAATCGGCCGGGTGATAGACGCTGTTGGCGAGGCCGAGCAGCGCGGCGCAGATAATCAGCGCGGGATAGCTCAGCAACAGGCCGAGCGCGATCAGTGCGCAGCCGCCGAGCATGACGCCGAGGATCAGGATCTTGCGCGCGCCGATGCGATCGACGAGATAGCCGATCGGTGCCTGGGTGAGGCCGGACACAACGGCGAAGGTGGTCAGCGCGAAACCGAGTTCGATATAGCCAACGCCGAGCCGATCCTTCAGGAACGGGAACAGCATCGGCAGCACGAAGATGTGGAAGTGACTGACCCAATGCGCGGTGGAGATCGCCGTCAGCGTGCGCGTCGCCGAAGGGGCGTGGTCGCGCGACGCCAAATGCGAGGTCGAGGCCGGAATATCGACCATATGCGTTTCCACCCAAGGCGGCTGACGGCCGCTTGTTGCAGCCTCGAAAAGATGCGTTATGCCTACGTTCGCAGCAGGTTAAAGTCCATGAGCGCTGCGACATGCAGGAGTTGCGGCTCATGCAGGGCGGCATCCGGACGCGCGACGGCGGTCTGATAATGCGACATGATTGGGCATGATGACGGGGCGCCCGAATTTTAGGCCGCTGCGCATCCTGCTGTCGGAAGGTACCAGCACCTCCGCGCGGGAAGCGGTCACCGTGCTCGGGCTCGCCGGCCATGTGGTGGATGTCTGCGATCCCGCAACGGCCGGGCTGGCGCGGTTCTCGCGATTTGCCCGGTCCTATCATCGCTGCCCGGGAATGCGCGACGATCCCGGCGGCTTCCTGCGCTTCATCGAAGGCTTGCTGGCGGAGCGCCGCTATGACGTGCTGCTGCCGATCCACGAGCAGGGCTTTCTGTTCGCGAAGGTACAGGCGCGGCTGGCGGCGCGGACGGGCCTCGCGCTGCCGTCCTTCGAGAATTACCGGACGGCGCATAGCAAGGCAGGCTTCAGCCGGATGCTAAGTCAGCTTGGTCTGCCGCAGCCGGAGACGTGGATCGTCTCCAGCGCCGATGCGCTCCGGGATGCTGTTCGTTATCCATGCGTCATCAAGACGGCGATCGGCACCGCCGGCCGTGGCGTCTGGATGGTGCGCGACGATGCTGACCTTGCGGCGACAACGGTGGAACTGGAGTCCGGCAACGGCTTTGCCGGCGAGGTACTTGTGCAGGCGCTTGTCGCGGGCGCAACCGAGAAGGCGCAGGGCGTGTTCTGTCATGGCGAGTTGATCGGCTTTCACGCCTATCGCCAAATCATGGAGGGCGCCGGCGGCGGCGATGCCATCAAACGCAGTGCAAGACGCGATCGCGTGCGCGACGATCTCGCGGCCATTGGCCGGCATCTCGCCTGGCACGGCGCGCTGTCGATCGATTTCATCATGCCCCATGACGGCAGCGGACCGCTCTATGTTGATTGCAATCCGCGACTGGTGGAGCCGATGGCGGCGTATCTCGCCGGCGTCGATCTGGTCGACCCCTTGCTGCGTGTCTCGCTCGGCGAAACGCCGGAAGTCGCGCCAGCGACGCGCGAAGGTGTCATCACGCATCAGGCGATGCAGGCGTTGCTCGGCGGGGCGCAGCGCGGTGGTGCTAGGCGCGATCTGTTGCGCATCTGCCGCGATATCTGGTGCCAACGTGGCGACTATGGCGGCAGTACGGAAGAACTCACGCCGGTGCACATGGACTGGATCAGCTCCATACCGCTGGTGATGACCGCGTTGTTGCTGCTGGTGTCGCCGAGGCTGTCGCATGTGCTGGTGAAGCGGGGGTGGGGCGCGCATCTGCTAGATGCCAGGACGGTTGCGGTCATCGAAAGCGAGACATTCTAGCAGCCACGAACGCACGGATTGATGTGTATCAATGCGCGTCGGTGTTGCCCGGCTACCCTAAAGTGCCCGCAACCCTGCGAGGTCGACAGAAACCCGGGATGCGTATGACAAAGCTGATGGCTGCATCGTCTTTCGCGACGCCCTGTGCGAATGCGGCTGCGCAGCCGGTCGGCTTTCTGGAGCGTCTGGGGGGCACGGATCAGCGCCAGTTGATGGCCCTCGGTGAACGGGTGGCGTACGCGGCCCAGGACATTCTGTTCAAGCAGGGCATGCCCGCCGGCAGGTGCTTCAGCGTGGTCGAGGGGCTGGTTTGCCTTTACAGAACCGAACTCAACAGCCGCCGCCAGATCACCGGCTTCGCGCTGCCGGGCGATATCCTGGAGATCGCTACGCAGGGACACCATGACGTGTCGGCCGCAGCCATCGGCCCTGCGCTGGTCTGGGAAATCCCGCGTGAAAAATTCGCGCTATTCGCCAGCCACCGGCCCTATGTCCTGAGCGAGATAGTCACGCTGATGGCGGCCGAGATCGCTGACGCGCATGACAAGATGTTCTCACTCGGTCGCCGCGCGGCCGAAGAAAAGCTCACCGTGTTTCTGACGTCCTGGCGCGATCGGCTGGTGCGGCTTGGGCGCGATGTCGATCTGCTGCCGGTGCCGATGAGCCGGCGGGATATCGCCGATCATCTCGGTCTCACCGTCGAGACGGTGTGCCGGACGCTGGCCAAACTCGAACGGCGCGGCGTCCTCGAAATCTTGCCCGGGCGAATCCGGCTGCTGGATAGCGAAGCTGCTGCAGCTCCCGCTTTCGCCTGAAGCGTCGCGCGCGCACGGCGTTCTCCTGTTTTTTTGATTTCAATCAATTCGCCGAGTGCAGCGCCGTGATTGATGGAGGCGTGTTCGGGGAAGAATCATCATGACGAAGCAGACTGACAGCGTGAAGTGGATGACGATCGGCGAGGCCGGTCTGACCATGATCCTCGCGGCAACTGTGTTTCTCTCCATCATCGCCGCAGCCAAGGCAGAGGATACAGCCTACGCCTTTCATGTGACGCTGGCGGGTTTCGCGAGCCTCGCTTCCATCTTTGTCATCCTCAATCGCTATTTCGGGCGCGGCGATCTGCCGCCGCAGGAGATCGGCGGGCGCCCGAATTACAATTTCGGTCCGATCAAATTCGCCGCGGCGGCGTCTGTGTTCTGGGGCATCGCCGGCTTCACGGTGGGCCTGCTGATCGCCATGCAACTCGCTTGGCCGGATCTGAATTTCAACCTGCCCTGGACTAGTTTCGGTCGCTTGCGACCGCTGCATACGTCGGCTGTCGTGTTCGCCTTCGGCGGCAATGGGCTGATCGCGACATCATTCTTCGTGGTGCAAAAGACTTGTCGTGCTCGTCTCGCCGGCGATTTGTCGCCGTGGTTCGTGGTGCTCGGCTATAATTTCTTCATCGTCATTGCCGGTACCGGTTATCTGCTGGGTGTTACGCAGTCCAAGGAATATGCCGAACCGGAATGGTATGCCGATCTCTGGCTGACCATCGTGTGGGTGACCTATCTGCTGGTGTTCCTGATGACGCTGGTCAAGCGCAAGGAACCGCACATCTTCGTCGCCAACTGGTTCTATCTCGCTTTCATTGTCACCATTGCGGTGCTGCATCTCGGCAACAACCCGGCGCTGCCCGTCTCGGTCTTCGGCTCCAAGTCCTATGTCGCCTGGGGAGGCGTGCAGGATGCGATGTTCCAGTGGTGGTATGGCCACAACGCGGTGGGCTTCTTCCTCACCGCGGGCTTCCTCGCCATCATGTATTACTTCATCCCGAAGCGCGCCGAGCGGCCGGTCTATTCCTATCGCCTGTCTATCGTGCATTTCTGGGCGATCATCTTCCTCTACATCTGGGCTGGCCCGCATCATCTGCACTACTCGGCATTGCCCGACTGGACGCAGACGCTCGGCATGACCTTCTCGATCATGCTGTGGATGCCCTCCTGGGGCGGCATGATCAACGGCCTGATGACTCTGTCCGGCGCGTGGGACAAGCTGCGCACCGATCCTGTGCTGCGCATGCTGGTGGTGTCGGTGGCGTTCTACGGTATGGCGACCTTCGAAGGTCCGCTGATGTCGATCAAGGTGGTCAACTCGCTCAGCCATTACACCGACTGGACCATCGGCCATGTGCATTCCGGTGCGCTCGGCTGGGTCGGCTTCGTGTCCTTCGGCGCGCTGTACTGCCTGGTGCCGTGGCTGTGGAATCGCAAAGGGCTCTACAGCCTGAAGCTCGTCGAGTGGCACTTCTGGATCGCGACGCTGGGCATCGTTCTCTACATCTCGGCGATGTGGGTGTCGGGCATCCTGCAAGGCCTGATGTGGCGCGCCTACACATCGCTGGGCTTCCTTGAATATTCCTTCATCGAAAGCGTCGAGGCGATGCATCCATTCTACATCATCCGCGCAGCTGGTGGCGGATTGTTCTTGATCGGCGCGCTGATCATGGCCTGGAATTTGTGGATGACCGTGCGCGTCGGTGAAGCCGAAGAGGGCGCACTGTCGACCCCCGGCGCCACGTTGCAGCCGGCTGAGTGAGGATCAATCATGTCTTTCTGGAGCCGGCACCAAATCTTCGAGAAGAATTCGATCGTCCTGATCGTGGGGATCACTCTCGTCATCGCCATCGGCGGCATCGTTGAGATCGCGCCGCTGTTTTATCTCAAGAGCACCATCGAGGCTGTCGACGGCATGCGGCCTTACACGCCGCTCGAACTGGCGGGACGCAACGTCTATGTGCGTGAGGGGTGCTATCTCTGTCATTCGCAGATGGTGCGGCCGCTGCGCGACGAGGTCGAGCGCTACGGACATTACTCGCTGGCGGCGGAGAGCATGTATGACCATCCGTTCCAGTGGGGCTCGAAGCGCACCGGCCCGGATCTCGCCCGTGTCGGTGCCAAATATTCCGACGAGTGGCACGTCACGCATTTGAGCAATCCACGCTCCATCGTGCCGCAATCGGTGATGCCGTCCTACAAGTTCCTAGCCGAGGCGTCCGTCAGCACCCAGAATATCGCCGATCATCTGCGCACCAATCGCGCTGTTGGCGTGCCCTATACGGACGAGCAGATCGCCAATGCGGTGGCCGACCTGAAGACCCAGGCCGATCCGGACAATGGCGACACCGATGCCCTGCTCAAGCGCTACCCGAAGTCGGTAGCGCGCAACTTCGATGGCCAGCCCGGCATGCCCACCGAGATGGATGCACTGGTCGCCTATTTGCAGATGCTGGGCACCCTCGTCGACTTCAAGCTCTACAACGAAAAAGCAAACCTCCGCTGAGGAGATGGAAGTATGCGCGCAATCCTGACCGTCGAGAACTTCGCGTCGAACCTCGTCCTCACATTCTGGACGCCGGTGTTCGTCGGAATCTTTATCGCAATTCTGACTTACGCATTGTGGCCCCGCAACAAGGCGATGTTTGACGCGGCATCGCGTCAGCCGTTGCGAGAGGATTGATCAGATCATGAGCGATCATCAAGTCGAAGTCGACAAGCCCACCGGCAAGACCACCACAGGTCATTCCTGGGATGGCATCAAGGAGCTCAACACGCCGCTGCCGCGCTGGTGGGTGATGACCTTCTATCTCACCATTATCTGGGCGATCGGTTATTGGGTCGTGTATCCGACCTGGCCGATGATCTGGGGCTACAGCAAGGGCATCGCGGGTTACTCGTCACGCGCGGATGTTGCCGTCGGTCTCGCCAATCTCGAAAAGATCCGTGGGGGCAAGATGGCGGCGCTGGGCGCTGCGCCACTTGCCGACATCGAGAAGGATCCGGCGTTGCTGGCGCTGGCGCGTGCCAGGGGCCGCGTCGTGTTCGGCGACAACTGCGCGCCGTGCCACGGCACTGGTGCGGCCGGAGCCAAGGGCTTTCCCAACCTGAACGATGACGACTGGCTGTGGGGTGGTACGCTTGAGCAGATCGAGAAGACGATCCAGTTCGGCGCGCGGTCCGGCCATGCTGAGACCCATGAGGGAGCGATGCTCGCCTTCGGCCGCGATGGCATGTTGAAGAAGCCGGAGATCGAGACCGTTGCCAACTATGTGCGGTCGCTATCAGGCCTGCCGGCGGCAAAGGGTTATGACGCCAATGCCGGCCATAAGCTGTTCGCCGACAACTGTGCCTCGTGCCACGGCGATGCCGGCAAGGGCAATCCGGAGATGGGCGCCCCGAACCTGACTGACAACATCTGGCTTTACGGGTCGGACGAGGCGACGATCGTCGAGACCATCAGCAATGGCCGCAACGGCGTGATGCCAGCCTGGATCGGACGCCTCGATCCGGCAACCATCAAGGCGCTGACGGTCTATGTGCATTCACTGGGGGGTGGACAATAAGTCATAGTCGCGCGGGGGCGAATCCGCGATGCCTTTGACGTACATCAATTGCAGCGCACCGGCGAAGTCTAGGGTCATTCCAGAGACGAGAGTGACTCCATGAACAAGCCTGTCGCGCCAGAGGAATTCGACTACGGCCCGCTTTATGCGGCGCAGAAGAAGGTCTATCCGCAGAAGGTTTCCGGCACGTTCCGCCGCATCAAATGGGGGCTGATGGCGGTCTGCCTCGGCATCTATTATTTGCTGCCGTTCGTGCGCTGGAATCGCGGCCTAGGTGCGCCCGATCAGGCGGTTCTGGTCGATCTCCCGAACAGCCGGTTCTATTTCTTCATCATCGAGCTGTGGCCGCAGGAGGTCTATTTCTTCACAGGCCTGCTGATTCTGGCCGCGCTGACCCTATTCCTGATGAATGCCGTCGGCGGTCGTGTCTGGTGCGGCTATCTCTGTCCCCAGACGGTCTGGACCGATTTGTTTTTCGCCGTCGAGCGCCTAATCGAAGGTGATCGGCGTGAACGGATGAAGAAGGAGGCCGAGGGTCTTACGCTGCAGCGTATCGTCGAACTGACGATGAAGCACTCCATCTGGCTTCTGATCGCGTGGTGGACCGGCGGCGCCTGGGTACTCTATTTCAACGACGCGCCGACGCTGGTGACGCAACTCGTGACGTTCCAGGCGCCCGCGCTGGCTTATATCTGGATCGCGATCCTGACTGCGACGACCTACACGCTCGCGGGCTGGATGCGTGAGCAGGTTTGTCTCTATATGTGCCCGTGGCCGCGCATCCAGGCGGCGCTGACGGATGAGTGGGCGCTCAATGTCACCTACAGGGCTGATCGCGGCGAGCAGCGTACGTCACTGAAGAAGGCCAATGAGTTGCGTGCGCTCGGCCAGCCCGCCGGCGATTGCATTGATTGCTTCCAATGCGTGGCCGTCTGCCCGACCGGTATCGACATTCGCAATGGGCCGCAACTGGATTGCATCCAGTGCGGACTGTGCATCGACGCCTGCGATACCGTGATGAGCAAGATCGATCGTCCGACGCGGCTGATCGGCTATGACACTGACATCAACATTGCCAGACGCAAGGCGGGCAAGGCCGAGATCACGCGTATCATCCGGCCGCGCACAATCGTGTATGCCGGCCTCATCGCCGTCGTCGGTCTCGTCATGCTCTATGCGCTGCTGACCCGTTCGCTGCTCGATATCAATGTGCTGCATGATCGCAATCCGGTCGCCGTACGTCTGAGCGACGGTTCGATCCGCAATGCCTATACGGTACGCTTGCTGAACAAGCGCGGCACCGGGCGTGTGGTCATGCTCGATGTCAGCGGCCCGGTGAATGCCACTATCCATGTGGTGGGCAACGATGCGGTGTCAACGGACCGGCCGGAGATCGTGCTGGGCCGCGACCAGACCACGGAGCTGCGCGTGCTGGTGACGGCACCCGCCGCAAGCAATCCCGACAGGTCGATCCCGCTGGTGATGCGCGTCAGCGATGCCGCCCATGGCGACGTGGCATCGGCCACCGATCATTTCGTTGCACCGTGAAGGAGAACCGCATGAATAGTGCTGTTGTCGGAGCTCGTCCCATCACCGGCCGGTTCGTTCTGATCTGCCTGATCCTGTTTTTCGGCATGATCATCGCCGTGAACGTCATCATGATGAAATTTGCGCTGGAGACGCTGCCGGGCGTCGAAGTCGACAGCCCTTATGCGGCCAGTCTCGCTTACGGGAACGAGATCGCGGCTGCTCGAGGGCAGAGCAGTCGCGGATGGAAGGTCAGCGCGCATGTCGAGCGCGACGCTGCAGGCGATGCCACCGTCCGCGTCCAAGCGCAGGATCGCAACGGCAATCCGATCACGGGACTGAGTTTCACCGGGCGGCTGGAGCGGCCGGCGGATCGTCGTGCCGACCGGTCGGTTGAGCTGGTCGACATGGGCGACGCAATCTATCGCGGCAAGGTCACCGAACTTGCGCCGGGTCTCTGGGATCTGGTGCTTGACGGTGAGGCGGGTGGGGAACGGATGTTCCTGTCGAAGAACCGACTCGTGCTGAAATAGGCCCGGACATGCAGTCCCTCATCATCCTCGTGCCGCTGGCACTCGCGCTCGGGCTGCTTGGCCTCTGGGCCTTCTTGTGGTCGCTGAAAAGCGGGCAGTATGAGGATCTGGAAGGCGCAGGATGGCGCGCCATCCTCGATGATGATTCCCCGACGAAGAAGCCCGGCGACCCCGTCTGAACCGTTCGCCGTTTATTTTCTCGCCGTTACAACTTTATCGTCATGCCTTTGCCGCGTGTTGCCCCTGCAGTGGGCCGGCTGGCGTCTGCTGTGCGCCCGGCGCATACTGCCGGGAACGGATTTTGCACGTCTTCGCCCGGTCAAGACCGGCGCGATACGCCCCAGCAGAGAGAAATGAAGCACTATGTATGATGTGATCGTCGTCGGTGGTGGATCTGCCGGCGCTGCGGTGGCTGCCAGACTCTCCGAAAATCCGGCCACCCGCGTGCTGCTGCTCGAAGCCGGTCTCGACTGGCGCGCGGCCGACGCGCCGTGGGAAGTCACCACGCCGAATCCGATCCCGATCATTCACCAACGCGAATTCCAGGAGAAGTGGCAGTGGCCACAACTGCATTCGCGCCGCGTCGCGGGGCAGGACCAGCGCTTCTACTGGCGCGGCAAGGGCCTCGGTGGCTCCTCCATGATGAACGGACAGATCGCGATCCGCGGCGTTGCGGATGCATTCGACGAGTGGGCGTCGATGGGCTGCACCGGCTGGTCGGCCAAGGAGATCATGCCGCTGTTCTCGGTGATTGAGGATGATCTTGACCTCGGCGACAGGCCCGGCCATGGCCGCGGTGGGCCGCTGCCGGTCTATCGTGCGCCGCCGGAGACATGGGGCCCGATCGACAAGGGTCTGCGCGATGCCGCATTGGCGTCAGGCTATGCGTGGTGCGACGACGTCAATGGTCCGGATGGCGAAGGCGTCGCCTGCTATCCGATCAACAGCCGCGATCTGCGGCGTATTTCGACCAATGAAGCCTATCTTGAGCCGGCGCGCGGCCGCACCAATCTCGAGATCCGCGGTCATGCGCTGGTCGATCGCGTTGTGATCAAGGATGGTCAGGCCACCGGTGTGATCGTGCACTTTGGGGGCCAGGGCACGCAGGAAATCAGCGCGCGCGAGATCGTGTTGTGCGGCGGCTCGATCCACAGCCCGGCGATCCTGCTACGCTCGGGCGTCGGCCCCGCGGCTGAGCTAAAGGCGATGGGTATTGCCGTTCAACGCGACCTGCCCGTCGGCCAGAACTTCTTCGATCATCCGCTGTTCCGCACCACCATCAAGCTGCATGACGACGTTGAACCGAAGGACAAGGATACGCGTCATACCAATTGCTGCGTCACCTATTCGTCCGGCCTCGACGATGGTCGGCGCGACATGATCCTGATCGCCTTCAATCATCGCGGTATTGGCAACCCCGGCGCGATCGGCGCGGGGCTGTATCGCGCTTATTCTCGCGGCACACTGAAGCTCGCGTCACCCGATGCGACGATCGATCCGATCGTTGAAGAGAACATGCTGTCGGATCCACGCGACATGGCGCGTATGGTCGACGCGGTGAAGCGACTTGCTGTAATCACCACGCAGCCGGCGCTTGCCGGTATAGCCGACTGGATTCGCCTTACCGATACGGACCTCACACTGCCGCAGGCGGCAGCGCTGCCGTTGCATGAGCTGGAGGCTCTGCTGCGCCGTGACACCGGCGACATCCAGCACGCCTCGGGCACTTGCCGCATGACGGGCTTCGATATGACTGACGGCGTCGTCAATCCGGATGGCACGGTGAAGGGTATTGCAGGCCTGCGGGTGGCCGATGCTGCGATCATGCCGGCCGACTGTCGCGCCAACACCCACTTCACCGCGGTGGTGATCGGTGAAGCTATTGCGCGGATGATGATGCGCAAGCAGGACAGTGCCGCACCTGCCGTGGCGATGGCGAAGTAAGAATGCGCAACGTAAGCGCCCCAAGAATGAGCGAAGGACGATGCATGTCAAAAAATACCGAAGCCCAGATCATCGAATGGCTGGCGTCACAGAAGCAGCCGATGATCGATCTCCTGCGCGACGTCGTGAATATCGATTCCGGCTCCTTCGACAAGGAAGGCGTCGATGCCGTCGGCGCCCGCTTTGAGCAGCACTTCGCTGAATATGGCATCGAGACCTGGCGAGAGCCGCATGATGTCTATGGCGATGCGGTTCATGGGCTGATCGGCAAGCCCGGCAGTAATGAAAAGCCGGTCCTGCTGATGGGTCATCGCGATACAGTGTTTCCCAAGGGCGAAGTCGCCAAGCGGCCCTTCACCATCAAAGGCAATCTTGCCCATGGCCCGGGTGTCGCCGATATGAAGGCCGGCGTCGTCATCAACGTGTTCGTAGCCGCGGCGCTGAAGAAGTTCGATGCAGCGCCGTGCCCGATCAAGCTGTTGATCACCGGCGACGAGGAGATTGCATCGCGCTCGTCGCGGCCGATTATCGAGCGCGAGGGGCGTGCCGCTCGCGCTGTCTACAATTCCGAACCTGGCCGTCCGACCGGCAATATCACGACGGGCCGCAAGGGTGGCGTCTTCATGCGCTTCGAAGTCTTTGGCAAGGCCGCGCATTCCGGCAATAATTTCTCCGTCGGCATCAGCGCCATCGGCGAACTCGCGCACAAGATCGTGCAGATCCATGCGCTGACCGATATGGACAAGGGCATCACGCTGAATGTCGGCCTGGTCTCGGGTGGCCAGTCGGTCAACACCACGGCGCCCCATGCCGAAGGCGAGATCGATTTCCGCTATATCGAGCCGGCCGACCGCGCGACCGTCATGGACGCGATCGAAAAGATCATCGCGACATCGACCGTGCCGGGCACGACGGCGAAGCTGCATATCAACGGCGAATTCCTGCCATTGGTGCAGGACGCAGCCGCCAAGGCGATGTTCGATGTATATCAAGCCGCAGCAGTGGATTCCGGCCTTGCTACCCTGACCGGTGAATTTGCCGGCGGCTGTGCGGATTCAGGTTTCACCGCCAGCGTCGGCACGCCGACGCTCTGCGGCCTCGGCCCCGTCGGCGGCAATGTCCATACCGACCTGGAGTGGCTGGATATCGAAAGTATTGTTCCACGTGCGCAGACGCTGGCGCGGGCGATCCTGCGCACGGAGATTTGACGAAAGGCAAAGCGTGGCATGGTTCTGGCACGGTGATGGTTGCTGACAACGCTATTGTTTGAAGAGACACTCGCCTGACCATGACATCATCCCCTCCCGTTATCTCGGTTCCCATCCATCTCGAATCCGACGTCCTCGTGGTCGGCGCCGGTGGCGCCGGCATGTATGCCGCGCTGGAAGCGGCGAAGGGCGGCGCTTCGGTCATTCTCGCCGACCGCAGCCTGATCGGGCGCGGCGGTGCCACCGTGATGGCGCAGATGACGGTAGCCGCCGCCTTGGGCGAGCAGACGCCAGATCACTGGGAGCATCATTTCGCCGATACGCTCGCTGCAGGCCGCGGGCTCTGCGACGAGCGTCTCGCGGCATTGCTCTGCGAAGATGGTCCGCAGCGATTGCGCGAGATGGATGCGTGGAAGGTCGGCTGGGCGCGCGAAGACGGCCATATCAAACAGGCACAAGCGCCGGGCCATGACCGCCCGCGCTGCGCTTATGTGGATTTTCTGTCCACGGGTCCTGCAGTATCGAAGACGCTACGCACGCAGTTGAACAATGCGAGCGGCATTCGCCGCATCGGCGATCTCAGTATCGTCGATATCGCATTGCGCGACGGCGAGGCCTGCGGCGCAACCGCGTTGCATCTGCCGACCGGGCAGACGGTGACATTGGCTGCAAAGGCGGTGATCATCGCGACCGGCGGTCTCACGGGACTTTATCGCCGCAACAGCGCCTCGTCGAATATGGGCGGCGATGGTTATGCGCTGGCATTGCGCGCCGGTGCCGATCTGATCGACATGGAATTCGTGCAGTTCTTCCCGATCGGCCATCTCGCGCCGCGCCTCGTCGGCATGGATCCGATCATGTGGGATCCGTTTCGCTACAAGCTCGGTGGCAAGCTGCTCAACTCCGAAATGCGCGAATTCGAGATGGATTACGCCACCAAGGACGCGCGTAGCGATGGCACTTACAAGCTCACGCGCGATCTCGCGACCTATGCGATCACCAAGGAAGTCGAGGCCGGTCGGGGAAGTCCCGCCGGCGGCGCTTATCTCAGTTTCCAGCATGTGCCGGAGGCCGAGATACGCAAGGCGTTCGGCCCGGTGGTGGATCGTCTCGCCGAAAACGGCATCGATCTGGCGCAGCGTCCTGTCGAGGTTGCGCCGATCGCGCATTATCATATGGGCGGCATTCGCGTGGACGAGATGATGCAGACCGGCGTGCCCGGGCTCTATGCTTGCGGCGAAGCGGTCGGCGGCGCCAATGGGGCGAACCGGTTGTCGGGCAATGCAATCACCGAAGCCTTTGTGTTCGGCGCGCGGGCCGGACGCAGCGCTGCGGAGCGCGCGAAGCAGGGCGCGTCGATGTGGACTGCCGATGCGGCGCAGCCGACGCTCGATCTACTGCGTAGCGCCAGCAAGCGCGATGCACCAAATCCCGCTGCGATTATCGTGAAGTTGCAGGCCGTGATGGCCGATGATGTCGGCCCGTTCCGGACCGATGTGAAATTGCGTTCGGCCATATCAGCCATTGCGCAGTTGAAGGCCGATATCGGCAATACACCATTTGCGTCTGCCAAAGCCTTCGATCCCGTGCTGGCCGACTGGCTCGATCTCCGCAACATGCTCGCCGTCGCGCAATCCGTAGCCGTACCGGCACTCGCACGCACCGAAAGCCGCGGTGCGCATCAGCGCGACGATCATCTTGGTCTCGATGAAGCCTGGAGCGTCAACCAGATCGTTACTGTGTCGGACGGCGACATAACTCTGCGCAAAGTGATGCCCACAACCGGAAAGGCTGCCGCATGAAAGCGACACTCAGCATTCAGCGCGGTGCGCTCGGCGAAGCGCCGCGTCACGACGCGTTCGACATCCCCTTTGAACACGGCCAGTCGATCCTCGATGGGTTGCGCGCCATTCGCCGGAGCATGGATCCCTCGCTGGCGTTTCGCTTCTCCTGCATCAATGCGAATGCGTGCAAGGAATGTATGATGCTGATCGATGGCAAGGTCGATTACGCCTGCACGGTTCGGCTTAAAGAGGGCATGACGACGCTGGCACCGCTGCCGAAGAAGGCGCTGATCCGCGATCTCGTCACCGAGATCGCGCCGCCGGATGAACGCTTGATGTCGCGATCTTGAAACGGTTGCTGCCTGCCGCGCGGTCAGACTGATTAATTTATAGTCGTTCTAATCTGAGGAAGCCGGCCTTATTCCGCCAAATCGGCCGATCCATCGCGGCTGCTGTTCGTTGCGACAATGCGCTGCATCATGGCGATAAACGCTGTCTGTTCCGCCTTGGTGAGGTTGCCCAGCGTTGCCTTATGCGCCTCGCGGGCGCCGGCTTCGATCTTGTCCAGCAATGCGACGCCGGCAGGTGTCAGCCGGCAGATGCGGGCGCGGCGGTCGTCATCGCTGACCGGGCGCTCGACCAGTTTGCGGACTTCGAGCCGTTTCAGCGCGCCGGTTGTTGTCGTGCGATCCAGAGCAATATCAGCGGCTAAGGTGGTCTGATCGGCTGTTCCGCGCGCCGCGAGTGCCGACAGTAGACTGTATTGCAGTGGGGTCATTTCGAAAGCGCTGCACGCCTCCTGGAATAGAGCGACATGGATCTGGTGCAACCGCCGGATCAAAAATCCCGGTCGCTGGGCCAGCGGCCAGGGCTTGTGGACGGGCTTGTCACGGCGCGGCTTCGCCTGGGGCAACGCAGTCTCTCCTTGTGTCGGCTGCTGCTCGTATGGTGCGAGCGCGCTCAAAAACTACCGCATCGCAATGTTTATGGCACGGACTTTGCTTTTGTAAAATACGAAGTATGCTTCGTATTTTGGTGGGCCTCTAAAATTGAGGTCGCCAAAGCGTAAGGAGATCGCCATGTCTGTTACTGCCTCATTCGACCTGCTGCTGCGCGGTGGTCGCGTTATCGATCCCGCAGCCGGCATCGATGGCATCAAGGATGTCGCCATTCGCAACGGCAAGATTGCCGCCGTGCAGTCCGACATTCTGCCGACCAGCGCGAAGGAAGTCGTCGATGTCTCCGGCAAGCTGGTGCTGCCGGGCATGATCGATACCCATGCGCATGTCTATCAGTATGTCAGCGGTCGTTTCGGCATGCAGCCCGACATGGTCGGCGTGCAGTCCGGCGTCACCACGCTGATCGATCAGGGTGGCCCGTCCTGCATGACGTTGCCCGGCTTTCGTCATTTCATCGCTGAGCCCGCGAAATCTAGGGTCTACGCGTTTCTGTCCGCCTATCTCGTCGGCGGTCTCGAAGGGCACTTCTATCCCAACCTCTACAGCCCGGACGGCGTCGATATCGAGGCGACCACCAAGTCGGCGATCGCCAATCGCGATCTGGTGCGCGGCATCAAGGCTCATGCGGAAATCGGCGGCTTCGCGCGCTGGGGCATTCGCGTGATGGAGATGGCGGCGGAGATAGGCAAGCGCGCCGAGCTGCCGGTCTATGTGCATTTCGGCCAGCTCTGGGGCCTGCCGGAGTCAGGCAACAATGGCGAGGACGTCGATACGATTCTGGAGCGCGTGATTCCGCTGCTGAAGGAAGGCGACGTGCTGGCGCATCCGTTCACGCGCCATCCCGGCGGTTTCGTCAATCGCGAAGGTGTGGTGCATCCGGTGATCCAGGCCGCGATCGATCGTGGCCTCAAGATCGATGTCGGCCATGGCAGCCACTTCTCCTATCGCCTCGCCAAGAAGGCGATCGCTGCTGGTATCGTGCCGAACACGCTCGGCGCCGATATTCATGGCTATAACACCGAGGTGCCTGCGCCTGCCGGCACGCCGGATGAGCACGAGGATGACGAGAACCATCCGTTCAAGGGCCAGGCCAAGTTCAGCCTGGTGCAGGCGATGAGTTCGATGATTTCGCTGGGCCTCACGCTCGAGCAGGTGGTGCCGATGGTGACGTCGAACCCGGCCAAGATGATCGGTCTGTCGGACAAGATCGGCTCGCTGAAGGTCGGCATGGACGCTGATGTCTCGGTGTTGGTCGAGAAACCCGGCCGCTACGTCCTGCGCGACAACGAGAACACCGATGTGATTGCGAACGGCCTTCTGCAGCCGGCCTTCTGTCTGCGTGAAGGCGTTCGGTTTGAGCCGATCGCGCCGATCCTGCCTCAGGCCGTCGCGGCCTGAGATCAAACGCATACTCGTGAGAGACGCCGGGGGTTCGTCGATGCGCAATGAGCGCGATCTGTCTTCTGTTGCACCTGCGTCAAAGCAGGGCGTTGGCGCGCGCGTGCCGCGCAAGGAGGACGATCGCCTCATGCGCGGGCGCGGGCAATTCGTCGGCGATATCAGGCTGGCTGGATTACAGGACGTCGCTTTCGTCCGCAGTCCACTGGCGCATGCGCGGATCCGGGCGATCCATATTCCCGAGCGCTATCGCGATGTGGTGTTCACGTCCGCCGATCTTGTCGGTATCAAGCCGATTCGCGCGATCACCGGTCTTGCGGGCTTCAAGCCCTCCGACCAGCCGATTCTGGCAACCGACAAAATCCGACAGGTCGGCGAACTCGTCGCCATGTGCGTCGCGCCCACGCGCGCCGAGGCCGAGGATATCGCGGCCTCCGTCACGCTCGATCTCGAAGAGTTGCCCGCCGTCTACGACATGCTGAAAGCGCGCGAACCCGGCTCGCCGCTTGTGCACGAGCCCTGGGGCGACAACATCTTTCTCGAAAGCTTCTTCGAGCTCGATATTTCCAGCGCGCTCGATGCCCCGATCAAAGTGACGCGCGAGATCTCGACCGCGCGACAATGCATGTCGCCGCTGGAAGGCCGGGGTGTCATCGCCACGTTCGATCATCGTCTCGATCAACTCACGCTTTATACGGGCAGTCAGATGCCGCACATTGTGCGCAACGGCCTGTCCGATTGCCTTGAGATGGATCAAGGACAGATCAGGATCGTCTCGCCCGATGTCGGCGGCGGCTTCGGTCACAAGGGCATCTTGCTGCCGGAAGAAGTCTGTCTTTCATGGCTGACCATGAAGCGCGGTTTTCCGGTACGCTGGATCGAGGATCGCCGCGAGCATCTGGTCGCAAGCTCCAACTGCCGCGAACATCACTACAAGATCACCGTTTATGCCGATCGCGACGGCACGCTGCGCGGCATCGATTGCGAAGCCACGGTCGATTCCGGTGCCTACTCGTCCTATCCGTTCTCGGCCTGCCTCGAGGCGGCGCAGGTGGTCAGCATCCTGCCCGGCCCCTATCAGATGCCGGCCTATCGCTGCCGGACCTATTCGGTCGCCACCAACAAATGTCCGATCCTGCCCTATCGGGGGGTCGCACGTACCGGTGTGTGTTTCGCGCTGGAGCTGATGCTTGATTTGGTCGCCGCGGAAGCGGGCCTTGAGCCCGGCGACGTCCGTCTGCGCAATCTGGTGCGGCCGGAGCAGATGCCGTTCGACAACATCACCAAGAAGCATTTCGACAGCGGCGATTATCCCGAAGCACTGCGCCGCGCTGTGGCGCAGATCGATATCGACGGCATTCGCGCGCGCCAGCGCAAAGGCGAGGAGGACGGGCGGCTGATCGGCGTCGGCCTGTCGATCTATTGCGAGCAGGCGGCGCACGGCACCTCAGTCTATTCCGGCTGGGGCATTCCCATGGTGCCTGGCCACGAACAGGCCACCGCGCGACTGACGCCGGATGGCGGGCTTGAACTTAAGGTCGGTGTGCATTCGCACGGGCAGGGGCTTGAGACGACGCTGTCGCAAGTCGCGTTCGAAATGCTCGGCGTCGATGTCGGCAAGATCCGGGTCGTTCATGGCGATACGGCGATGACGCCGTATTCGACCGGCACCTGGGGTTCGCGCTGCATGGTGATGGCCGGTGGCGCTGTGGCGACGGCCTGTCACGAGCTCGGCGAACGCGCCAAGAAGATCGGCGCCAAGCTGCTGCAGGTCGACGAAGCCAATGTCGTGCTGGTGGACGGCGAAATCCGTGGGCCCAACGGCAGCGTGACACTGAAGGAAATCGCGCACACCTGGTATCGCCGCCCGCAGGATCTGCCGGGCGATGTCGACCCAGGCGGGCTTGAAGCGACCTCCGGCTACAAGCCGCAGCGCGACAGCGGCACCTTCAGCTACGCTGCGCATGCGGTCACCGTCGCCATCGATCCTGATCTCGGCGATGTGGAAATTCTCGATTACGTCATCGTTGAAGACGGTGGTGTGCTGGTCAATCCGATGATCGTCGACGGCCAGATCTATGGCGGCCTCGCGCAAGGCATCGGCACGGCGCTCTATGAGGAAATGCCGTTCGATCGAGCCGGCCAGCCGCTCAATACCACGCTCGCGGATTACCTGCTGCCCGGCCCGACTGAAGTGCCGATGCCGTGGCTCGATCACATGGAGACGCCGTCGCCCTACACCAAATTTGGCGTCAAGGGCATCGGTGAGGGCGGCGCCATCGCGCCGCCGGCCGCGATCGGCAATGCGGTCAACGATGCGCTGCGCAGGCTCGGCGTCGAAATGCTGCAATCGCCGATCACGCCGCGCCGCGTGCTCGAAGGCATTCTGGCCGCGCGCGATGCGAAGAGGACCGCCGCATGAAGCCGGCACCTTTCGCCTATGAGCGCCCGCGCGATATCGCCTCGGCTCTGGCAGTGATGACCGGTACCGAGGGCGTTGTTAAGATCATGGCCGGTGGCCAGTCGCTGGGGCCGATGCTGAATCTGCGTCTGGTGGCGCCTGACACAATCGTCGACATCACCGGGCTCGCTGAATTGAAGCATGTGGAAGTCACCGGTGATGAGCTGGTGATCGGTGCCTGCGTCACCCATGCCGATATCGAGGATGGCCGCATTCCCGACGTGACGCGCGGTGCGATGCAGCGCGTGGCGTCAGCTATCGCCTATCGCGCGGTGCGCAACCGCGGCACCGTCGGCGGCTCGCTCAGCCATGCCGATCCCTCCGCCGATTGGGTCTCCACCTTCGCAGCGCTTGGCGCGACTTTGTCGCTGCGTAGCGCCAAGGGCGCGCGTCTGGTCGCGATGAAGGATTTCATGCTGGGTGCGCTGGAAAGCGTGCTGCAGTCCGGCGAGATGCTGGAAGCCGTGCGCGTACCGGTGATGTCTCGCTCAGCGCGCTGGGGCTATGTGAAGAGCTGCCGCAAAACAGGTGAATTCGCCCACGCCATTGGTGCTGTGCTGATCGATCCCGAGGCAGGCAGCGCGCGTATCGTCATCGGCGCAGTCGAGGCCGCTCCCATCATCGTTGAGAATACCAACGAGATGTTCGGTGGGCGCATCACCGGCGATTTCAAGACGCGCTTCGATGCGCGCGTCGCCGACGCCCTGCTGTCGAAGGCCGGCATGAGCGATGCCGCGGACCGGCACATCCATGTCACGGTGCTGCGCCGCGCCGTTGCGGAGGCTGCGGCATGAATTCGGTCGAACTCACCGTCAACAAGCGCGTGGTCCAGAAGGTGGTCGAGCCGCGCACCAGCCTTGCTGACATGATGCGCGATACGCTGGATCTCACCGGCACCCATCTCGGCTGCGAGCATGGCGTCTGCGGCGCCTGCACGATCCTGGTGGATGGCGTGCCGACGCGGTCCTGTATCACTTATGCAGTGGCGTGCGATGGCGCTGACGTTACCACCATCGAAGGTCTCGATGACGACGAGATCGCTGGCGAATTGCGTGCGGCCTTCACGCGCGAACATGCCTTGCAATGCGGTTACTGTACCCCGGGGATGCTGGTCTCCGCACGCGATCTGGTGAAGCGCCTGCCGGATGCTGACGAGAAGCAGATCCGCATCGGCATGTCAGGCAATCTCTGCCGCTGCACCGGCTATGTCGGCATCGTCCGTGCCGTGCAGTCGGTGATCTCCGAACGCCGCGCGCGCGATATTGCGCCGGAGCCGGATGGTGGCCGCAAGGTGCTGGGGCCGGCCGGGTCGGGGCACAATGCGTGTGTCAGCTTCCAGAAGCTGATGTCCGCGAAGCCTGCTGTATCCGAATCCGCTGCCGCCGGCGCACCACTGGACATTCCAGACTTCACGCCATCGACCACGATCGAGCAGCAATTCACGGTCGCGCATGCACCTGCAAAAGTCTTCGCCCTGTTCGACGACATCGCGGCCGTCGCATCCTGCCTGCCTGGGGCTACGCTGGTCGGCACGCCAAAGCCCGAGCGCGTCGAAGGCGCGATCCGCGTCAAGATTGGACCCATCTCCGCGAACTTCAACGGTGCCGCGCGGGTCGAACGCGACGAAGCCAATCTTTCGGGGCGCATTCTCGGCGTTGGTAGCGACCAACGCAGCCGCTCCACGACCCAGGGAGCAATCCGCTACCGGCTCGTGCCGCTTGATAACGGCGCAGCGACGCGAGTCGAACTCACCATCGGTTACAGCCTCACCGGCATGCTGGCGCAGGTCGGCCGCAGCGGCCTCGTGCGCGACCTCGCAAGCCGGCTGGTCGCGGAATTCGCGGGCAATCTCGATCGTCGCCTAAGAGGCGATGTGATATCGGCGCCGTCTGCGGCGGCCGATCTGAATGGTGTTTCGCTGATCCTCGGTCTCCTGCGTGAGCGCGCGACGAATTTTGTTCGCCGCCTCACCGGGCGTGGAGGATCGGCGTGAGAGATCGACGTTCGCTTGGACATGCGAACGGCGAGGTTTGGACTGCGCAAGCTTCATCAGCGTAACACTGGAGGACCACATGATACGGACCATCAAGGCAGCTTCGGCGACAGCCCTGGCAATTGCTTTCCTGAGCAGCGCCGCGACTGCGCAAACCATCAAGATCGGCGTCAATGAGCCGCTGACAGGAGCCTTCGCTGCATCGGGCACCTATGTCGTCAACGGCGCCAAGATCGCCGCCGACGAAATCAACGCCAAGGGCGGCTTGCTCGGCAAGAAGATCGAGCTCGTCATCGAGGACAACAAGAGCAACCCGACGGAAGCCGCTGCCGTCGCCGAGAAGCTGATCACTCGCGACAAGACGCCGGTGATGCTGGGCGCCTGGGGTTCCAGCCTCACCCTCGCCGTGATGCCGAAGCTGGTCGAATACGAAACCGCGATGGTCGTCGAGACCTCGTCGGCAAGCAAGATCACCACCTCGGGTAACCCTTACGTGTTCCGCATCTCGCCGCCGTCCTTCGTGGAAGCGGCTGCGTTCAAGAACATCGTCGACAAGCTGGCGCTGAAGAAGGTGGATTTCCTCGTCATCAACAATGACTGGGGCCGCGGCACCGCCGAGGACTTCAGCAAGATGATGAAGGAAAAGGGCATCACCATCGGTCTGGTCGAGACCATGGACCAGTCGGCGCAGGACATGAGCGCGCAGCTAGCCAAGATCAAGGCAACGGATTCGGAGACCGTGATTATCACGGCCGCGGTTGACCAGTTGACGTTGATCTTCAAGCAGGCTGCAGCGCTCGGCCTGAAGAAGCGGATCATCACCACCGGTGGTTCGCAGAACCCCGACCAGATCATCGCGCAGGCCGGTGCTGCTGCGAACGACACCATGCATCTGACCACCTTCCTGCCCTGGATGCCGGAAAAGACGCCGAACCCGGAAGCCACCACCTATTTCATTGGTGAGTGGAAGAAGCGCGGCTTCGATTTCGCCGGCTGCACCGAGAGCTTCCGCGGCTATGATGGCATTCGCACCATTGCGGCCGCCATCGAAAAGGCCGGCAAGGCCGAGCCTGCAGCGATCAAGGACGCGCTCTGGAAGATCGACGTCAAGGGTCTGAACGGCGACATCGTGTTCAAGAAGTCTGGTCCGGCAGGTTCGGAGAGCGGCCAGAGCTTCCCCAACGTCTATCTGATCGAAATCACGAGTGGCAAGATCGTGATGAAGGATCTGTGATCCAAGCTGGTCGTTCCGGGGCGTTCGCGCATCTTTGCGCGAGCGAGCCTCAGCCACTCCGGTTGGAGTGGCGGGGAACCTCGAAGTGAGATTCACTACTGCGAGATTCCGGGTCTTCGCAGCAGCCGGCAAGCCGTCTGCCGCGAATCCCGGAATGACATAAAAGGGAACATCCGTGGACCAGCTCCTGCAACACCTCGTCAACATGCTCGTGCTCGGCGGCACCTATGCGCTGCTCGGCATCGGTTTAACGCTGATCTTCGGCATCATGAACGTGGTGAATTTTACCCACGGCATTCTTTACACGTTCGGCGCCTATATGATGTTCATCGTCGTGCATCAGCTCGGCTTGAACTTCTTTTTCGCGCTGCCGGTGGCGATCGTCGCCGGCTGGCTGCTGGGCGCGCTCATCGAAATCACGCTGCTGCGGCCGCTGCGCGGCGCCGATATCGACACCACCATGCTGGTGATGATCGGCGCCTGGATCGCGATGCAGTCTGGCGCGCTGTGGATCTGGGGCGGCGTCGCCAAGTCGATCGACAATCCGTTTCCCGACGCACCGCTGGTGATCGGACCGGTGTCTGTGTCCTGGTTGCGGCTGTTCGTGCTGTTTGCGGCCGCGCTGCTGATCGTGCTGGCTTATTCGCTGATTAATCTCACCAAACTAGGCAAGGCGATGCGCGCGACCTTCCAGGATTCCGACACCGCCGCACTCATGGGCGTCAATGTCAGCCTGATCTACACCTCGACCTTTGCCATCGGCTCGAGCCTCGCCGCCGCTGCCGGCGCGCTGCTGGGCCCGGTCTATGTGGTGTTTCCGCAGATGGGCGATCTCGCTGCGGTGAAGGCCTTCGCCATCGTCATCCTTGGTGGCCTTGGCAATATCACCGGGGCCGTGATCGGCAGTTTCATTCTAGCGCTCGCTGAAGAACTCGGCGCCGGTTACGTTTCGTCGGGCTATCGCGATGCCATGGGCTTCCTGATCATCATCATGGTGCTGATCTTCAAACCCACCGGGCTGTTCGCACGGGCGGAGCGCGTCGGATGAAGCAGATCGTCACGCTCCTCTGTCTCGGCTTCTTCGTCTCCGTGCCCATGTGGCTGACGGATCCGTATCTGCTCAATGCGTTGATCACGACCGGCATCTTCATCATCGGCGCAATGAGCCTCAACCTGCTGCTCGGCTTCACCGGACAGCTGAGTCTTGGCCATATCGCCTTCTTCGGTATCGGCGCCTATGTCAGTGCGCTGACATCGTTGGGCTTCGATGTCCCGATCTACGGCGATTTCCACATCGTTCATGTGCCATGGCCGCCGATCGCAGGTTTCTTTCTGGCGATCCTCATCTCGGGCTTCTGCGGCTATCTGGTCGGGCGATTGTCCTTCAGTGTGCGCGGCGCTTACTTCGTCATCGTCACAATTTCGTTCGCTGAAGTCGTGCGACTCGTCGCGCTGAACTGGGTCGAACTCACGCAGGGACCGCTGGCGCTGACCAACATTCCGTCGATCACCATTGGTCTGCCGGGGCTTGGTTATCTCGTGCTGAAGACCAAGTTTCACAATTACTATCTTGTGCTCGCTGTCGCGACCCTCTCGTATTTTCTGATCTCGCGCCTCGTTCACTCGCATTACGGCCGCGCCATGCGCGGGTTGATGGAGAACGAGACGCTGGCCGTCGCCGTCGGCATCGACGTCACCAGGACGCTGACATTGGCTGCCGTGATCTCTGCGGCTATCGCCGGCGCTGCCGGAAGTCTTTATGCGCACTACATTCGCATTATCGATCCCGACGTCTTCGCCTTCATCTCGACGGTGACAATGGTGATCATGGTGGTGTCGGGCGGCAAGGGCTCGCTGGCCGGACCTGTGGTCGGCGGCATTATCTTCGGCCTGCTGCCGGTGTTCCTGCGGCCGATCATGCCGCCGGAGGCACAGTGGATCACCTATGGCGTGGTGCTAATTGTCATCCTGTTCGTGATGCCGCGCGGCATCGTGCCGTCGCTTGCCGCAAAACTCGGTTTGGCCCGTGCCGGCGGAACCAGACGGGCGTCCAGTGCCGTTTCCGAACGCACCGCCGAGGAGCATGCGTGATGGCCGAGACAGTCCTCAGCATCGAACACGTCGCCGTTCATTTCGGCGGCCTCGTCGCCATCTCGGACATGAATTTCCATGTCGACAAAGGCGAAATCGTCAGCCTGATCGGGCCGAACGGCGCCGGCAAGACCACGGCCTTCAACGTCATGACCGGCT
The DNA here is from genome assembly GCF_008329525.1 of Tardiphaga sp. P9-11. Classification (GTDB taxonomy): domain Bacteria; phylum Pseudomonadota; class Alphaproteobacteria; order Rhizobiales; family Xanthobacteraceae; genus Tardiphaga. The sequence goes on from NZ_NPKQ01000001.1 coordinate 906,099, forward strand.
TTCTGACGCCCACCAAGGGCGCGGTGAAATACTGCGGCGCTGATCTCAAGGGCAAGAAGCCGCATGAGATCGCGGATCTCGGATTGATCCGTACCTTCCAGCGCACCAGCGTGTTTCCCAACGATACCGTCTACGACAATGTCCTGATCGGGCTGCATCGCCAGGGCAAGGTCGGGCTTGTCGAGGCGATCCTCGGATTGCCGCGCGCCCGCGCATCGGAGAAGGCGCAACGCGAACGCGCGGCCGAACTGGTGCGCTGGATTGGGCTGGACGCACGGGCCAACGATCTCGCAGGTTCGCTATCTTATGGCGAGCAGCGCCTGGTCGGTGTTGCATTGGCGCTGGCAGCACAGCCGAAGATGCTGCTGCTGGACGAGCCGGTGTCCGGCATGAACGCATCGGAGACGCACACATTTGTGCAGTTGATCCGCAATATCCGGGATCGTGGTGTTACGATCCTGCTGGTCGAGCATGACATGCCGATGGTGATGAGCGTGTCGGATCGCATCGTGGTGCTGAACTACGGCCGCATCATCGCCGAGGGACCGCCGGAGACGATCCGCAACGATCCCGCTGTCATCGAAGCCTATCTCGGGCAGGGCGCCAAGCAGATCGTCAAGCAGGAGGCCGTGCATGCTTGAGATTCGCGATATGGTCTGCGGCTATGGCCAGATCACAGCCCTCAAAGGCGTGACGCTCTCCGTGAAGGCCGGGCAGTTAGTGGCTCTCATTGGCGCCAATGGCGCCGGCAAGAGCACTACGCTGCGTGCGATTTCAGGCCTTGTGCCCGCGCGCTCTGGTAGCATGCATTTCGATGGCGAGGACATCACCGGCGTCGGGCCGCAGCGCGTGCTCACCAAGGGCATCGCGCATTGTCCGGAAGGCCGTCGTGTGTTTCCGCATATGACGGTGGCAGAGAATCTCGACATGGGCGCCTATCTTCGCTCCGACACATCTGAAGTCGCAGTCGATCGCGATCGCATCTACAGCGATTTTCCGCGTCTCGCCGAACGCCGTAAGCAGGCGGCTGGTACGCTGTCCGGCGGCGAGCAGCAGATGCTGGCGATCGGTCGCGCACTGATGTCACGGCCGCGGCTGGTGATGTTCGACGAGCCGTCGCTTGGTCTCGCGCCGAACATCGTCGAGCGCACCTTTGCGATTATCCGTGCGATCCGCGATGCGGGCACGACCGTCTTGCTGGTCGAGCAGAATGCTTTCGCCGCGCTGGAGATGTGCGATCACGCCTATCTGCTGGAGTCCGGCCGTGTCGTGCTGTCCGGCGCGGGAGCGGAGCTGATCGAGAACGAGCATGTGCGACGGGCTTATCTTGGCGGATGACGGCGAACCCGCCCGGTGGGTCGCGGTCTGTTCGCGCGAGCGCCTGACTGAACAGATGATCGTCTGTGTCAACCTAGCTGGCATCGGTATTCTTATCGTGCAGGATGGTAAGACGATCTACGCCTGCGAGCGCGCCTGTCCCCATGAGCAGGCGGATCTCAGCCTTGGCCGCATCGCCGATGGCCGGCTGCACTGTCCGCGCCATCTCGCTTGGTTCAGCCTCGCCGACGGCAGCATGTCGCCGGGCTGGCCGAGCCGGGGTTTGCGACGCTATCCCGTGCGCGAAAACGATGCGCAAATCTGGGTCGACGTAGCAGCCATCGTCCCAAAGTAACGAACCTCGCGGCAGTTACCCGGCTTCGGGCCTGTAAGCAGAGGTAGTTGGCGCTGCAGCATTCAATTGGTGCAGTTGCGGTATAATAATCATGCTTGCCCCCTCGTAAAGCGCGGATAATACTGCTGAAAAGTCAGACTCCTGAGTGTGTCTGGCGGTACACAAATGGGCGCAAGACCCATGCTTCTCGTCGATCTTTCAAGCGATCTCCGTCAAGGGCTAGGGATGTGACCATTATCGATTTCGGCAGGGCCATCCCGTCGTCGCAGGCGCGTGGCTGGCAGCAATGGCCTGGCCATGAAGACTTTTCGCTGCAGTTCTTGCGCGTGCTGCGCGCGGCGCAGGAAGGCGGAAGTACCGTTTCGGAATGTTTCCTGGCGGCGGAACGCATCAATCCGCGCGATGACGAGAGCTGGTATCGCGAATGGCATAGTGCGGCTGATATCAACCGTGAGCGCGCCGCGGAGGCGCTGGCCAGCGGCCGCATCCCGACGGCGCTGAGCAACTGGCTGCGCGCAGCCAACTACTATCGCACTGCTCAGGTCATGCTCGCCTGCAGCGATCCGCGGCAGGCCGCCGCCATTGCCTTGATGCAGGATTGCGCCCGACTTTACGTGCAGCATGCAACGCCTGCCGGCGAGGTCGTCGAGATCCCGTGGCGGGACGGGGTGTTGCAGGGATACTTCGTCCCTGCGCCGCCGGCGACGCGGCCGCTGCCGGTCGTTCTCTGCGTCGTCGGGCAGGGCCACTACAAGGAAGAGCATCTGCACAGGGTGCCCAGCTACGCGCTGGAACGCGGTCTCGCGCTGTTGCTTGTCGATTTACCCGGTCAATCCTATAGCCAGGAGATGGTCGGGTCGCCTTGTCGGTATGAGGTCGAAACGGCAATCAGCGGCTGGGTCGATTTCCTGGCCGATCGCAGCGATATCGATCAGGAGCGAATTGCGATCTTCGGAGACGGCCTCGGAGCCGCCTTTGCGACGCGTGGCGCCAATCTCGACGACCGCTTTGCAGCAGCTGTTTGCGATGCCGGAATCTGGGAACTTCACGAGCGCGCGTTTATTGCCAGCCGCATTTCGGGCCGGGCTGGTCTGGGCTGTCCGAGTGAAATCGAGGGCTTCAACAGCGGCAGCGTTGCCGCCAATATCAAATGCCCGGTCCTGGTTGCGATGGGGGAGCGCGACTGGCTCGATGTCGATCACGTCACGGAATGTTGCCGCGTCATGAAACAAAACGGCCTCGACATCGAACTGAAGATCTTCCGCGCGTCGGAAACGGTGGCCCCGCCCGCCCAGATAGATATTCCGACGGTGGGCAACGAGTTCATTTTCGACTGGATTATCGATCGTTTGAACTCGAGGACGAAGTAGACAGGTACGGCGTGGTCGATTGACCCACCGCTCATCCGGCGATGTTCAGCTCTCGACTTCCAGCATCAGTGTCGCCTTCTCAAGGCGATTCTTGAGTCGGGACATATGCTGTCCGATCTCCTTCAAGGCCTGCTCGTCGAAATCGCCGAGAATGAAATCTCCGAGCGACTCCCTGCGGGTCGATAGGGCGGAGATCTTCTTGCTGGCCTTGTCGGACAGCGACATCAGCACGACGCGGGCATCCTCGCGGGACGCGACGCGCCGCATGAAGCCATTCTTCTCGAGCATCTTGGATTGGGTGGTGACGAAAGAGGGGTCGACATGGAGCATTGCGGAGACGTCCTTGACCGGTACGCCGTTGCCGCGATCGAGGTCGCTGACGGCCATCAGGATCATCCATTGCGGTCCGCTGATGCCAAGCTCCTTGGCCCAGAATTGGCGGATTCCCTCAAGGTGAACGTTGATCGAAGCGATGTCCCAGATGAACTGTCGGATGACTTCCTGATTCTGGCCGGTCACCCAAATCGAAAGCTCGTTTTCGTTCCAGCCCGCAGATCCCCCACGCATAGTCGCTATTGTCCCGCCGGCCATTCCCATCGTCTCACACTTCTCAGAATTGTATAATTGTATCAGTGAATTGTGACGAGCAAACCACGATTTCGTGTGTTGCAGGGAAACCACACTGCATCGCGATAAAGTTACCTGAGTTCATAAAGTATTTTGCTTCTAAGAATTGCGCATGCATTGTCGATCACGGCGATGGGGCAACCCTCGATCGTCCCGTTGAAGTAGTTCGCTTGAGTGCCTCGCGTTATGCGGGTGTTTCCGAAAGCGCGAAGTGCTTAGGCGGTTAGTTTGGGGACTTGGGGGACTAAATCTTCGGGCGTTCGTGCCTGGCAGATCCGGAACCTTCCCTTTTGGACAACTTGGAGGTTTAACATGACGATGATTAAGAGCCTTATTCTCGGCTCGGCGGCGGGTCTGATCGCCATCGGCGGAGCTCAGGCAGCCGATCTTCCGGTAAAGGCCAAGGCAGTTGAATACGTAAAGATCTGCTCGCTCTACGGCGCAGGCTTCTACTACATCCCGGGCACCGATACCTGCATCAAGATCGGCGGCGCGATTCGTTTGGACACTGCTTTCAACGGCAGCACCTACGACGTTCCGTTCTGGCAGGGTGGTGCCGGTGGCAACAATCTCTGGACCAAGAACTATTTCTCGACCCGTGAACGCGTCAACTTGACGACGGACACCCGCACCGCGACCGAATACGGCGTGGTTCGTACCTACGCGAACATCCAGTTCGACTTCCTCCAGGATCGTGAATCGATCGCTGGTGGTTACACCGAAGTCGACTATGCGTTCATCCAGTTCGCCGGCTTCACCTTCGGTAAGGCCGTCTCGCAGTTCGATCCCCAGTGGGCGCTTGCCAAGCCGTACATCTCGTCGGGCTTCAACGCTGGTTCGAACAACGCGACCGGTATCCCGCAGATCGCCTATACCGCTTCGTTCGGTAACGGCGTGTCGGGCACGATCTCGCTCGAGAACGCTTCGGCCTATCGCAACGCCGGCCTCTGGAACACCAACTCGTTCATCGTCGGTCCGGGTGCAGCTTCGTTCACCGGCACGTTCTACGGTTCGGCGTCGAACACCTTCCTGGGCAACGCCTACGGCGGCAACCACATTCCTGACGTCGTCGGCAATATCCGCCTCGATCAGGCTTGGGGTACCCTGCACTTCGGCGCAGCAATGCACGCTGCAACCCCGGGCTTCTACGGCGCGAACGAAGCAACCGGCCATGCTGACGACAAGTACGGCTTTGCGGTTACCGGTGCGGTCGAATTCAAGAACCTGCCCACCGGCGCAGGCGACAGCTTGAAGATCGAAGCATCGTACGGCAAGGGTGCTGCCAAGTACGTCTTCGGTGGCACGACCGACACCATCGGTGGCGGCCGTTACGCCAAGGTTGACGGCAACAGCCTCGGCTTCGGCTACGTCCTCGACGGCGTCTACACCACCAATGGCCAGATCATCCAGAGCTCCGCTTGGGAAGTCAGCGCTTTCTATGAGCATTACTGGAACCCGGCATGGCGCACGTCGCTGTTCGGCAACTACAGCCACATCTCGTACGGCTCCGGCAACGACTTGATGATGGCGTCCTTCCAGGGCCTGACCACCGGTGGCCCGGGTGCCAGCTCGTCCACAACTGCTGCTTCTCGTGCAGGTGTGTTCGCTGGCACGGGTAACTTCGACCTGGGTCTCGCCCAGATCGGCACCCGTACCGCCTGGACCCCGGTTCAGAACCTGACCCTGTCGGCTCAGTTCACCTACAGCCGTCTGGATCAGAACCTGAACGGCACGTACACCGTGACGAGCATGTCGGGCAAGCCTGCCGGTACCGTTCTCAACACGGCCGACCAGAACCTCTACAACGGTTCGGTGCAGATCCTGCGCTCCTTCTAATTCTGATCGTCTCACGACGACCAGTCTTTGAAACAAAGACCCCCGGCAGGAAACTGCCGGGGGTTTTTGCTTTCTGAAGCGACATCCTGGCTTGGCTAAGCGGCTGCGCCGGGCGTTCTCGACGCGAAGGAGGCGGGCGTCTATACCGGCGGTGTTGCCCCCGGCAATGCAAGCCGCAAAGCCCGAAGTCCTCAGGATCATGGCGTCTCCAGCTGAACTGTTTCAAAGCGCATTCACCGCCTTCCAGCATGGTCGCCTCCAGGAGGCCGAGCGGGGCTTCAGCAAGTTTCTGCGCAAAGAGCCGAAGCATTTTCCAGCACTGAATATTCTCGCCATCGTGCTGGTCGCGCTGAAGCGCCATGCGGAGGCTGAGCCGCATCTGAAAGCGGCCCTGCGCATCGACGCGACGTCGGATGCCACTTTCTACAATTACGGGCTGGTGCTGAAGGCGCTGAACCGGCCGGACGAGGCGTTGCGGTGTTTCTCCGAATCGCTGGCGCTCAACCCCGGCAATGCCGAAACGCTGAATAATCGTGGCACCGTCCTCAACGACCTCCGGGACTACCCGGCTGCACTGGCGGATTTCGATCGCGCGCTTGCGCTCAATCCACGCTATGCCGGCGCCTTCTTCAACAAGAGCAAGTCGCTTGCCGAGTTGAAGCGCTATGCTGAGGCGCTGCATGCCTGTGAGGCGGCGCTCACCTTGCAGCCAGATCTGGCGGAAGCCTGGTTTGGCCGCGGCTACATCTTTGGCCAGATGCGGATGCCGGCTGAAGCGGTGGAGGCTTATGGCCGCGCGCGCCGGCTCAATCCGGACATGCCGCTGCTGAAAGGCAATCTGTTGCACCAGAAGATGTTGGTCTGCGACTGGCATGACACGAATGCTCTGATTGCCGAGATCGAGGCCGATCTTACTGCCGGCAAACTGGCCGCCGAGCCATTCGGCTGGCAGGGCGTCGCCACCTCGGAACGCAGCCTGCAACGCTGCGCCGAACTGACCAACGCCTCGCGTTTTCCCATGCAAGCCCCATTGCTGCGTGCTTCGCCGACCGAGCCGGATGCAAAAATTCGCATCGGCTATCTGTCCGGTGAATTTCGACAGCAGGCGACCTCGCTGCTGCTCGTCGGCGTGCTTGAGCAGCACGACAGGAGCGCGTTCGAGATATTCGCCATCGACAACGGTTATGATGACGACAGCGATATACGGCGGCGCATCGAGCGTGCGGTTGATGGTATCGTCAAAATTTCCACACTGAGCGATCCGCAGGCGGTGGACGCTATTTGTGCGCAGCGCATCGACATTCTCGTCAATCTCAATGGCTATTTCGGCGAACAGCGCACCGGCGTATTCGCGCGCAGGGCTGCGCCGATCCAGGTCAACTATCTCGGTTTTCCCGGCACGCTCGGTGCCGGCTTCATGGATTACATCCTCGCCGACCAATATGTGCTGCCGCCCGAGCACCGGCAGTTCTATAGCGAGAAAGTCGCTTGGCTGCCGCATTGCTATCAGGCCAATGACGATCGCAAGGAGATCTCTGCGCGCGCATTCACGCGCGAGGAGGTCGGTTTGCCCCGGCAGGACTTTGTGTTTTGCTGCTTCAACAATGCCTACAAAATCACGCCGGACGTCTTCGACAGTTGGATGCGCATTCTCGCCGCCGTCGACGGTAGCGTTCTCTGGTTGTTGGAGGACAGCGCTGCCGCTGTGGCGAATCTGCGCCGCGAAGCGAAAGTGCGGGGCATCGACTCCGCGCGTCTGGTCTTTGCCGTGCGTATGTCGCCAGCCGAGCACCTGGCGCGACATCGTTGTGCGGATCTGTTTCTGGATACTTTGCCGTACAACGCGCATACGACAGCGAGCGACGCACTGTGGGCTGGATTGCCTGTGCTGACGTGTCGTGGACTAACCTTTGCAGGGCGCGTCGCCGCGAGTCTTCTGCAGAATCTGGGGCTGCCGGAGCTGATTGCGACAAATCGTGGTGACTATGAGCGCGTTGCGATCGAACTGGCGCAAAATCCCGAGCGGTTATTGGCGATCCGGGAGAAGTTGTCGGCCAATCGTCTGAAAATGCCGACCTTCGACACCGGGCGTCTGACGCGTGATATCGAAGCGGCATTCCTCAAAATGACCGAGCGGGGCCGGGCAGGCCTCGCGCCGGGCCATATAACAGTCCCTGTTCGCGATAGCGGGCAATAATAATTTTGATTGAGCAAATCAGGTATTGCACTCAACATTCTGGCTCATGTAATATTTTCGTGCGCAGCCGGCAAATTTTTGACGGCCCTAGGTCTTCAAGGAGACTCGCGCACTCTGCTGTAAATCTCCGAAACCACCGGCAATGCCCTGCCGGTGGTTTTTCGGTTTTTTGTGACCCAATTCGAGCAAGCGCGGCTGGTACTCCATGCTTCATTGCCAACGCGGAAAGGGCGCGGGAACCGTGCCATAGAGGCACGCCCTTGAATCGGTCCAACCCCCTCTGAAAACGACGGAATTGCTGCTGATCACATTGGCAGCATGAGATGGAATCTGTCGCAGAGGCATCCAAATTGTGACCTGTTGCCCATCGTTGCATATCAGGACTGACGAGCTATCTGACCGAAATTGCTAGAGATTTATTGCTTTTTGAGCAAGTTGTGGCTAAAAGCCGCTCATCGTGGAGAGTATGAATAATGGCGCATAACTACGCAATTAATGAGGACGTTCACCACCAGCTGCAGGGGCCGCAGGGCCGCTCCACCGTCAAGGAGCGCAGCATTTACACCATCACGTCTCGCCTTCCGATCGAAGCCGATGGTCGCCCGCGTTACCGGATCAAGAGCAAGTCCGAGAACGTCGAGCGTGTCGTGACCGAAGAACAGATCAGCCGCCTCGGTTGATCCCGATCGGAGTCTTCTCCGATCATATCTGCCGTTTGCTGTCGTCGCCGGGGCCTTGGACCCCGCGACGAAGCAGACCGCCGCAAAGACCCTAACCAGATTATATCTTGAAGCAGGAAGCTTGGCCGGGGCTGATCTCTGCCTGCGTCGCTGCGATGGTTGCGGCTAGGCGGATTCGCACCATATGCTCTGCCCCGAGGGCGGATACCGAAGGCCACACACGCGATCGTCGCGCCGCACCTCGGCAATAATGATGTGGTCAGAGCGGGGCCGTCCCTTGATCGAAAAACTTGAACTGCTGTTGTCGCTGGCGAAGGAGCGGCATTTCGGCCGCGCCGCGGAAGCTTGCGGCGTGACGCAGCCTACGATGTCGACCAGCCTGAAGCAGCTCGAGGATATGCTCGGCGTGATGCTGGTGCAGCGCGGCTCGCGCTTCCAGGGCTTTACGCCGGAAGGTGAACGTGCGCTCGACTGGGCGCGGCGCATCGTCGGCGACGCCCGCGCTATGAAGCAGGAGATCAATGGCCTCAAGGACAGCCTGTCAGGCGAGATCCGTATCGCCGCGATTCCCACCGTGCTCGGCATGGTCGCCTCGCTGACGACGCCGTTCCGCGCACGGCATCCTGATGTGCGCTTCCGCATCGTGTCCTGCACCTCGGCGGCGGTGCTCGGTCTGCTTGAAAATCTCGAAGTCGATGCGGGCCTCACCTACATCGAGAACGAACCGCTCGGTAAAGTGCGTTCAATCCCGCTTTATAAAGAAAGCTATCGGCTGCTGACCTCGCCCGACAGCATGTTCGGCGATCGCAAGACGGTCACCTGGAGCGAAGTCGGCCAGGTGCCGCTGTGCCTGTTGACCCCCGATATGCAGAACCGCCGCATCATCGACCGCGCACTGAAGTCGGTGGGCGCCGAGGCGATGCCGATGCTGACGTCGAATTCGATCATCGTGCTCTACACCCATGTGAAGACCGGCCGATGGGCCAGCGTGATGCCGGCCAAACTCGCGGAGACCCTGGGCCTCACGGCCAACGACTCCGTTCGCATGATCCCGATTGTCGATCCCGTGGTAAATTACGGCGTCGGCCTCGTGGTGCCCCAGCGCGATCCCATGACCCCGCTGGTGGCGACGCTGGTGCAGATCGCCCGGGAGGTTGCGCCGTCGCTGGAGGCGTAAGACCTTCGTTTTGGGCGCTGTAATTGCTGCGTTGCAACCAAGCTAACCATTTCAAATTCATCGATTTCGCCGGGGTGTCGATACCGTTTCCGTATCGCAGCATGAGACAGCTTTATTGATCTTTGGATCGATTCCAATTTTGATTGGTTCTCCAGTCATAAGATCAATTGAGTACCGGGATGAACGCAGCCTACGAGCCGAATGCTTATGAGCCTTGGAGTGCCGACCGAGGCACCGAGATCATCGAGAGCCTGTCCCATGTGGAAGGCGGTGTGATCGTAATCCTGCATGCGATGCAGGAGGCCTTCGGTTATGTGCCAGAGTCGGCAATCCCGATGATCGCGCTGGCGCGTAACCTGTCGCGCGCCGAGGTCCATGGGGTGTTCACTTTCTACCATGACTTCCGGCATGAACCTGCTGGCAAGCATGTGCTGAAGATCTGCCGCGCCGAGGCGTGCCAGGCGGCCGGCGGCGATGCACTGGCGGCGCGCGCGGAAGCGAAATTGGGCGTAAAACTTGGAAACACGACGGCGGATCAGCGCGTTACATTGGAGCCGATCTATTGCCTCGGGCTCTGCGCCACGGCGCCATCGGCGATGCTCGATGGCCGTCTGGTCGGTCGCCTCGATGAGAAGCGCATTGATGCGCTGGTCGCGGAGGCACAGCGATGACATCGTCTGATAAAACTTTGAAGATCTACATTCCGCGCGATGCGGCTGCCGTTTCCGTCGGTGCCGATGAACTCGTTACTGCTTTCGAGAGCGTGGCCGCGACGCGCAAGCTCGCCATCGAGATTATTCGCCCCGGTTCGCGCGGCCTGTTGTGGCTGGAGCCGATGATCGAAGTCGCGACGCCGGAAGGCCGCATCGCTTTCGGACCGGTCGAAGAGAAAGACGTTGCGTCGGTGCTCGATGCGATGGTCGCAAACGGCCAGCATGCGCTGCGTCTTGGTGTCGCGGAGGAGCTTCCGTGGCTCAAGAAGCAGACGCGTTTGACCTTTGTGCGCTGCGGCGTCGTCGATCCCCGGTCAGTCGAGGATTACATCGCGCATGGCGGCTACAAGGGGCTCACCCGCGCGCTGACGCTGGATAGCTCCGGCATCATAGCCGACGTCACCACGTCCGGCCTGCGTGGTCGCGGCGGCGCTGGCTTCCCGACCGGCATCAAGTGGAAGACGGTGGCCGATACCAAAGCCGATCGCAAATTCATCGTCTGCAACGCGGACGAGGGCGACAGCGGCACCTTCGCCGATCGCATGATCATGGAAGGCGATCCCTTCGTGGTGATCGAAGGCATGACCATTGCGGGCATCGCAGTGGGCGCCACCAAGGGCTACATCTATATCCGTTCGGAATATCCGCATGCCGTCGAGGCGATGAGTGCGGGCATTCAGGCTGCGACGCGCGCCGGCTATCTCGGCGACAATATCCGTGGCTCAGCACATGCGTTCGATCTCGAAGTGCGCGTCGGCGCCGGCGCCTATGTCTGCGGCGAGGAGACCTCGCTGCTGGAGTCACTCGAAGGCCGCCGCGGCATCGTCCGCGCCAAGCCGCCGCTGCCGGCGCATAAGGGCCTGTTCGGCAAGCCGACCGTCATCAACAACGTCCTGTCCTTCGCCGCGATCCCGTTCATTCTCGACAATGGCGCCAAGGCCTATGCGGATTACGGCATGGGCCGTTCGCGCGGCACGATGCCGATCCAGCTCGCCGGTAACGTCAAGTTCGGCGGGTTGTTCGAAGTCGCCTTCGGCATCACGCTGGGTGAACTGGTCGACGATATCGGCGGCGGCACCTTCACCGGAAGGCCAGTTCGCGCGGTGCAGGTCGGTGGTCCGCTCGGCGCGTATTTCCCGCGCGAATTGTTCGACACGCCGTTCGATTACGAAGCCTTTGCCAAGCGTGACGGGCTGATCGGGCATGGCGGCATCGTGGTGTTTGACGACACCGTTGACATGTCGAAGCAGGCGCGCTTCGCGATGGAATTCTGCGCCATCGAATCCTGTGGCAAGTGCACGCCGTGCCGCATCGGTTCCACCCGCGGCGTCGAGACCATCGACAAGATCCGCCGCGGTGAGCGCGTCGCCGAGAACATCGCCGTGCTGCAGGATCTCTCTAACACCATGAAATTCGGCTCGCTCTGTGCGCTGGGCGGCTTCACGCCGTATCCGGTGATGAGTGCGCTGAAGCATTTCCCTGATGATTTCGGCCCGGCGCCCACGCGCCTTCAGGCCGCAGAGTAAAGGAGCAACACATGTCGCTCGTTCACGAAATCGATTTTGGTACGCCGCGCTCGAAGTCCGAAAAGATGGTCACGCTGACCATCGACGGGCAGAGCGTCTCGGTGCCCGAGGGCACCTCGATCATGCGCGCTGCGATGGAAATGGGCACGCAGATCCCGAAACTGTGCGCCACCGACATGGTGGACGCCTTCGGCTCCTGCCGTCTCTGTCTGGTGGAGATCGAGGGCCGTGCCGGCACGCCGTCCTCCTGCACCACGCCGGCGATGGAAGGCCTGGTGGTCCACACCCAGAATGAGCGGCTGGCGAAGCTGCGCAAGGGCGTGATGGAGCTCTACATCTCCGACCATCCGCTGGACTGCCTGACCTGCGCCGCCAACGGCGACTGCGAATTGCAGGACATGGCCGGTGCGGTCGGTCTGCGCGACGTGCGCTACGGCTATGACGGCGAGAACCATGTCTTCGCCAAGAACGGCCCGAAGCATACTCACAACTCGCCGGAAGCCTGCGAAAACGATCACTGGATGGCGAAGGACGAGTCGAATCCGTACTTCACCTATGACCCCTCGAAGTGCATCGTCTGCTCGCGCTGCGTCCGCGCTTGCGAAGAAGTACAAGGCACTTTCGCGCTGACGATCTCCGGCCGCGGTTTCGAGAGCCGCGTCTCGCCGGGAATGAGCGAGAGCTTCCTGGGTTCGGAATGCGTGTCTTGCGGCGCCTGCGTGCAGGCCTGCCCGACCGCGACGCTGACTGAGAAGGCCGTGATCGAGATCGGCCAGCCGGAGCACTCCGCCGTCACCACCTGCGCCTATTGCGGCGTCGGCTGTACCTTCAAGGCGGAAATGCGCGGCGAGGAGCTGGTGCGCATGGTGCCGTACAAGGACGGTAAGGCCAATCGCGGCCATTCCTGCGTCAAGGGCCGCTTCGCCTGGGGCTATGCGAACCACAAGGAGCGCATCCTCAATCCGATGATCCGCGAGAAGATCACTGATCCGTGGCAGGAAGTGTCGTGGGATGAGGCGTTCAATTTCGCCGCGAAGAAGTTCAAGGGCATCCAGGCCAAACATGGTCGAGATTCCATCGGCGGCATCACCTCGTCACGCTGCACCAACGAAGAGGTCTTCGTGGTGCAGAAGCTGATCCGCGCCGGCTTCGGCAACAACAATGTCGATACCTGCGCCCGTGTCTGCCACTCGCCGACCGGCTACGGCCTGTCCTCGACCTTCGGCACCTCGGCCGGCACCCAGGACTTCGATTCCGTGGAAGACACTGACGTCGTGATGATCATCGGCGCCAATCCGACCGACGGTCATCCGGTGTTTGCGTCGCGCCTGAAGAAGCGTCTGCGCGCCGGCGCCAAGCTGATCGTCGTCGACCCGCGCAAAACCGATATCGTGCGCTCGGCACATATAGAGGCACAGCATCATCTGCCGTTGATGCCCGGCACCAACGTAGCTGTGCTTACTGCGCTGGCGCATGTCATCGTCACCGAAGGCCTCGCCGATGAAGCCTTCATCCGCGAGCGTTGCGACTGGAGCGAGTTCGAGGACTGGGCGGCCTTCGTCGCGCAGCCCAACCACAGCCCGGAAGCCACCGCCATCATGACTGGCGTCGATCCGAAGGAGCTGCGTGCCGCCGCGCGTCTGTTCGCCACCGGTGGCAACGGCGCGATCTATTACGGCCTCGGTGTTACCGAGCACAGCCAGGGCTCGACGACCGTCATCGCGATCGCCAACCTGGCGATGGTTACCGGCAATATCGGCCGTCCCGGCGTCGGCGTGAATCCGCTGCGTGGCCAGAACAATGTGCAGGGCTCCTGCGACATGGGCTCGTTCCCGCACGAACTGCCGGGCTACCGGCATATTTCGGGTGATGCGGTCCGCGAGACCTTCGAGTCGATGTGGAACGTGAAGCTCAATCCCGAGCCGGGCCTGCGCATCCCGAACATGTTCGACGCAGCCACGGAAGGCACCTTCATGGGTCTCTATGTGCAGGGCGAAGACATCCTGCAGTCCGATCCGAATACCAAGCATGTCGTCGCGGCTCTGTCGGCGATGGAATGCGTCATCGTCCACGATCTCTTCCTGAACGAGACCGCAAACTACGCCCATGTGTTCTTCCCGGGCTCGACCTTCCTGGAGAAGAACGGCACCTTCACCAATGCCGAACGCCGCATCCAGCGCGTCCGCAAGGTGATGTCACCGAAGAATGGCCTGGAAGACTGGGAAGTGACCTTGGGATTCGCCAAGGCGCTCGGCTACGAGATGCACTACAATCATCCTTCGGAGATCATGGATGAGATCGCAGCGCTGACGCCGACCTTCGCCGGTGTCTCCTTTGCGAAGCTCGACGAAGTCGGCTCGGTGCAGTGGCCGTGCAACGAGAAGGCACCGCTGGGCACGCCGATCATGCACATCGACGGCTTCGTGCGGGGCAAGGGCAAGTTCATGCTCACCGAATACATTGCCACCGACGAGCGTACCGGGCCGCGCTTTCCGCTGCTGCTCACCACCGGCCGTATTCTCAGCCAGTACAATGTCGGCGCGCAGACGCGGCGCACCGAGAATGTGGTCTGGCATGAAGAGGATCGTCTGGAGCTGCATCCGCACGACGCCGAGCTGCGCGGCATCCGCGATGGCGACTGGGTGAAGCTGCAGAGCCGTGCGGGCGAGACCACATTGCGCGCGCTGCTCACCGAACGCATGGCGCCGGGCGTGGTCTATACGACGTTCCACCACCCGACCACGCAGGCCAACGTCATCACCACCGAGTTCTCGGACTGGGCCACCAATTGTCCGGAATACAAGGTGACGGCGGTGCAGATCTCGCCCTCGAACGGTCCGTCCGAGTGGCAGAAGGAATATGACGAGCAGGCCCGCCAATCGCGCCGGATCGCCATGCCTGTTGTGGAAGCTGCGGAGTAGGTCTGGAGGCCAGACATGCACGATCCGGTTCGCAAAGCCTCGCGAAAGATCTGGCGCCATTCCGGCGTCAGCGAGGGGCTGCGCGTGGTGCCGGAAGAGACTGCGCTGGCGATCACCTATAATGGCGGCACCTATGCCGTCATGATGGGGACGCCGCAGGACTATCGCGACTTCGCCTATGGCTTCAGCCTGAGCGAGGGCGTGGTCGCCTCGATCGACGAGATCGAGAGTTTCGAGGCCGTCGAGTTCGACGATGGCGTTGAGCTGCGGATGTGGCTTGCAGGCGAGAAGGCCGAGAGCATCAGCGCGCGGCGCCGGCAGGTCGCCGGGCCGACGGGCTGCGGTCTGTGCGGTATCGACTCGATCTCGGAAGCCGTTAAGCCGGCGGCCATCGTTGCGCCCGGCGGCACGTTCTCCTTCGACCAGATCATGGCGGCGATGGAGACGCTGTCGCCGCTGCAGAAGATCAACATCCAGACCCGCGCGGTTCACGCTGCCGCGTTCTGGACTGACGCAGATGGCATCGTCGCTTTGCGGGAAGATGTCGGCCGTCACAACGCGTTGGACAAGCTCGCCGGCGCGCTGGCGCAGACAAAGGTCGATGCCAGCCAGGGCATGGTGCTGCTGACCAGCCGCGTGTCTGTGGAGATGGTGCAGAAGACAGCCGCCATCGGCGCGCCGCTCATGGTGTCGGTGTCGGCGCCGACCGCACTGGCGATCCGTTTGGCCGACGCCGCGGGTATTACACTCGCCGCTATCGCGCGAGCGGACGGTTTTGAAGTTTTCACACATCCGCATCGCGTGCTTCCGCACGCGGTCGCGGATGCATCAGGACAAGAGCATGGACACCCACACATCGACGTCGCCTGACCGGCTGATCTACATGGCCAACCAGATTGGCGATTTCTTCAACAGCCAGGGCCACGATCACGCCGTGGCCGGGATCGCCGAGCACATCAAGAAGTTCTGGGATCCGCGCATGCGCAAGAAGATCTTCGAGCATCTGGATGCTGGCGGCGCCGGGCTGAAGCCGAATGTGCTCCAGGCGATCGCGTTGCTGAAGAAGTAGCCCAACCTACACTCGTCATTCCGGGCTTCGCCGCAGCCGGCATTGGCCGGCGTAAGCGAAGACCCGGAATCCCGTAGTGTTCAGCCATGTCGAACGCCCGCGCCCCGGAATGACAGTGTTGGGCGCCTGAACGAAGCCTAGCCCGCTTCTTTCGGCGTTTGCGGTTTCAGCGCCAGCGCATGGACCGTTCCGGCGAGTTCCGCCGTCAATAGTTCATTGATCATGCGATGACGGTCGATCCGGCTCTTCCCTTCGAAGGCCTCCGACACAATATTGACCCTGAAGTGGGTTTCACCCTCCGGGCGATGGCCCATGTGACCGGCATGCAGATGCGATTCATCGGTCACGTCGAGGCGCTGGGGCGCGAAAGCCTCTGTCAGCTTCTTTGTGATGTTATCTTTCATGGTCATGATGGCCGGCTTAGCGGTTTGCGCCGCTCATGGTCAATCACGATGTAGCGACCATATTGGTGCGGCGCAGTGCACCGAATGAGGTAATCGGAATGTCAAGACTTGAAGCTTTTTGCGTTGCGTTGTCATAGTCAGCTATGCCCATCGACTCATCCAAATTCTTCGACAGCATCCGTATCAAGCCGAACAAGCTGAGCGCGAAGCAGCAAGCTGCTGCGCGCGAGGAAGCTATTATGTGCGAATGGCCCGAGTGCAAGAACAAGGGCCCACACCGTGCCCCGAAGGGCCGCGCGCAGGACAAGGAATACTGGCACTTCTGCCTGAACCACGTCCGCGAATACAATCAGGGCTACAACTTCTTCCAGGGCATGGCGCCGGATGCGGTCGCCAAGTACCAGAAGGACGCGCTGACCGGTCACCGTCCGACCTGGAAGATGGGCGCCAACGGCTCTCCGGAGAAAAAGGCCGGGCAGCCCGACCTCGACGGTGCGATCGATCCGTTCGCCATGTTCAACGAAATGAACGGCATGGGTATGGGCCGTGGCCGGGCCCGCAAGCCGCAGGCGCCGATCAAGGAAGAAACCCGCAAGATATTCAATGCGGAGCGCAAGGCGCTGCAGGTGATGGGTCTCGGCCCCAGCGCCACGCTGGACGACGTCAAGGCGACGTACAAGGCGCTGGTGAAGCAGCACCATCCCGACGCCAATGGCGGCGACCGCTCCACTGAGGACCGGTTGATCGAAATCATCAAGGCTTACAACTACTTGAAGACCGTGGTCCGGGGGGCATAAGCGACGCTCCGGGTGTCGCCCCGGCGAAAGCCGGGACTCATAAGCCGTCGAGCCAAGTCCAGGCAGGACGTTGAGGCCTTTTTCCAACGAGGACGCCTGAGGTTATGGGCGCCGGCTTTCGCCGGGACGACAGGCGGGCGCCGAACCATTAAGCATAACCAGTCCACGCCCGCTTTATTTGCTTCTCCGCCAGATACCGCCGCAATTCCGCCCGGCCCGAGATCTTCAATCTCTGTTGACCATCGCTGGAATGGAACCTGCCGCTCACGGCCAGTTGCCTTGCGAGCAGGGGGCCTTAAGGCTAACATTTGCGTACGAATAAGGGCCAATTTGTCTTTATTCTGGGACTTCTGAACTTGGGGTGTCGGCGTCCTGCCGGCTGCGGAGCTTAGCTTTGAAACATCGCTCGCTTGTTCGCGCGCTGCTGACGTCAGTCGTACTTGCGACAGGCGTGGTGCTGGCCGGCTGCAACGGCGAAGACATGTCGCTCGCCAGCAATGCGAAGGCCAACCAGCCCGTTCCTCCCAAGCTCGTTGCCGAGATGACTGAAAAGGACATG
Organism: Tardiphaga sp. P9-11; assembly: GCF_008329525.1. GTDB lineage: Bacteria > Pseudomonadota > Alphaproteobacteria > Rhizobiales > Xanthobacteraceae > Tardiphaga. The sequence goes on from NZ_NPKQ01000001.1 coordinate 923,647, forward strand.
GACCTGCAGTCGCCGATGCTGGTCCGTGTGTTCAAGCAGGAAGCCGAACTCGAAGTCTGGAAGCAGAACCGCTCCGGCCAGTTCGCGCTCTTGAAAACCTATCCGATCTGCCGCTGGTCCGGCGATCTCGGCCCGAAGGTCAAGGAAGGCGATCGTCAGGCACCGGAAGGTTTCTATGCGATCACGCCGGCGCAGATGAACCCGCGCTCGGCCTACTATCTGTCATTCAATACCGGTTTCCCCAACGCCTTCGACAAGTCGCTGGGACGCACCGGTTCGCAACTGATGGTGCATGGCGATTGCTCGTCGCGTGGCTGTTTTGCCATGACCGACGAACAGATCGCCGAGATCTATTCGCTGGGGCGCGAGTCATTCTTCGGTGGGCAGCGTTCGTTCCAGTTCGCGGCGTTTCCGTTCAAGATGACGCCGGTCAACATGGCCAAGCATCGCAATAACCCGAATATGCCGTTCTGGAAGATGATCAAGCAGGGCTATGATCATTTCGAAGTGACGCGGCAGGAGCCGAAGGTCGAGTTCTGCGAGAACAAGTATGTGTTCGATCCGGCCGCGCCTGCGGGATCGACCAAGCCGCTGGTGTTCAACGCCTCGGCCAAGTGCCCCGTCTATCAGGTGCCTGCCGAGATCGCCGATGCCGTCAGCGCGAAGCAGGCGCAGGACGATGCCAAGGTCGCCGAACTGGTTGCCAAGGGCACGCCGGTCGCGCAACGCCGTCCCGATATCGACGGTGGCATGAACCGCGTCTTCGCCGCCAAGCTGCCTGATGCCTCCACTGGCCTGTCGGATCCGGAGCCGTCGGGTGTGCAGACCGCCGCCTATTCGCGTGCACCGGGCACCATTCCGCCGCACGTCAATCCGCCGAAGGCGACGGCTGCGACGACAACCTCCTATTCGGCCTCGCTGTTCGCTGCATCGGAAGAGCCGGTCGTCGCAGCGCCCTCCACCCGCGTTGCTTCGGCCTCGTCGGATGGCGGCTTCTTCAGCAATCTCGCCAAGAAGGTCGGTATCGGCGGCTCGGACACGACAGCGACCACGACGACTGCGGCGCCAGCCACCGCTGTGCCGACACCGGCCGCGAAGCCGAAGGCTCCAACCGCTGCCAAGGCTGCCCCTGCACCCGCCGTAGCCGCGAAGCCGGCCCCAGCGCCTGTCGTTGCCACCGCGCGCCCGCCGCTCAAGCCGACGCTGTCGGCCGAACCGTCCGCTCCGGCCTCCGGTGGCGGCGCCGGCATAGCGCTGTCAGGCGCTGCTCCCGTGGTTTCGGCGAATTCGTTCTCGGATCGCTTCTCGGCGACGCGCTAAGCGCGCCTCGCTCCCCGCAGATATATCGCTCACGTGTGGTTGGCGCCGTTGTCGCTGACGCGTTTGACGATACTGACCTGACGCACGCCATCAAGCTCCTGCAGCTTCGAAGGATAGCTCGCGATATCCTGTGACGACACCTTGCTGAGCAGGATCGAAAGCTGGTCGCTGCCTTGGGGATCGCGGCTCTCCACCAGGAAGCGTTTCACCTGGCCAGCTCGCAGCGACAATGTCTCGCGCAGCAATTCCGGTGTCAGGCCATTGTTCTCGACCTCCACCTTCAGCATGCAGGTCTGGTTGCGCGAGCGATAGGCTTCCTCAAGCGGCTTGATACCGACGAGGATGATCAGGATGATCACCGTCGATGCACCGGCCGCGAGATACAATCCACCACCCACCGCAAGGCCGATCGCCGCCACCGTCCAGATGCTTGCCGCCGTGGTCAGCCCCTTGACGATTTCGCCGCGCGCCAGGATCGATCCCGCGCCGAGAAAGCCGATGCCGGACACGACCTGCGCTGCGATGCGCGATGGATCGAGCACGACATTGGATTGCGTGAGCAGGATGTTCGAGAAGCCATATTGCGAGACCAGCATGATCAGGCAGGAGCCGACGCAGACCAGCATATGGGTGCGAATGCCCGCGGCCCACAGCAGCCGCTCGCGCTCGAAACCGATCAGGCTGCCAAGCGCGGCGGCGGAGATCAGTCGGATCAGCATTTCGGAATTGGACATCATCGGCACGCCCCCTCATTCCTGCGGCCGTTCGTGTCGGCGCGATGAACAGGCTAATCCTCTGCGACGTGTTGTCCAATCGTCGTCGGCGCTCTCCAGCGCAGTGCTTTGCTGCGCGAATGCGTGGAACCAACAGCCCAAAAGAAAAATCCCTCCCGCAAGGGAGGGATTTCAGATGGTTTCGCGATCTACCCGGTGGTCTGCTTACGCATACCGCCCGTGGCAGTGCTTGAACTTCTTGCCGGAGCCGCAGGGGCAGTCCTCGTTGCGGCCGACCTTGCCCCAGGTGTCCTGGTTGTTCGGATCGCGGGCGACGGCCGGCTGCTGCTGGCCCATCGGGGTGAGCGCTGCATTGGCGAAGGCCATCTCGTCTTCGCCGGTGTTGTAGTCGAGCTTGTGGGCTTCCATGACAGGCAGTTCGGGTTGCACGTCCGGAGGCACGATTTCGACGCGCATCAATTGCGCGGTGACGGCTTCGCGCAGATTGGAGATCATGGCCTCGAACAGGTTGAAGGCTTCCGCCTTGTACTCCTGCAGCGGATCGCGCTGGCCGTAACCGCGCAGGCCGATGACCTGACGCAGGTGATCCAGCATCACCAGATGCTCGCGCCACAGATGGTCGAGCGTCTGCAAGAGGATCGTCTTCTCGACATAACGCATCACGTCGGGGCCCCACTGGGCGACCTTCGCAGCCATGTGTTCGTCGGCCTTCTGCTCGATGCGGTTGAGCAGTTCCTCGTCGGCGATGCCTTCTTCCTTGGCCCATTCGTCGACCGGAAGATCGAGATCGAGCACGCGCTTGAGCTCTTCCTTCAGGCCGGCCACGTCCCACTGCTCGGCATACTGGTTTTCCGGCACGTGTTTGGTGACGAGGTCCTCGACGAAAGCGCGGCGCATGTCGTTGACGGTCTCGGCGACGCTGTCGTTCTGCATCAGATCGACGCGCTGCTCGAAGATCACCTTGCGCTGATCGTTCTGCACGTCGTCATATTTGAGCAGGTTCTTGCGGATGTCGAAGTTGCGCGCTTCGACCTTCTGCTGGGCCTTCTCAAGTGCCTTGTTGATCCACGGATGGATGATGGCCTCGCCTTCCTTGAGGCCAAGCCGCGTCAGCATCGTATCGAGACGATCCGAACCGAAAATGCGCATCAGGTCGTCTTCCAGCGATAGGAAGAACTTGGAGCGGCCGGGATCGCCCTGACGACCGGAGCGGCCGCGGAGCTGGTTATCGATGCGGCGTGACTCATGGCGCTCGGAGCCCATGATGTAGAGGCCGCCGGGCTTCTCGACGGTCTTGGCCGGCTTGTTGCCCTTGGCGGGCTCGATCTCGACCACTTCCTTGGCGTTCAGCACGATCTCGCGGAACTTCTCGATCTCGGCCTTGATCTCGGCGATCTTGGCGGCCTTCTCGGCCTCGTCGGCGATGTCGGCGGTCTCGATCTGCGCGCGCATCTCCAGCGAGCCGCCGAGTTTGATGTCGGTGCCGCGGCCGGCCATGTTCGTGGCGATGGTGATGGCGCCGGGGACGCCGGCTTCGGCGACGATATAGGCTTCCTGCTCGTGGAAGCGCGCATTCAGCACCGCGAACAGTTTCGCTGGCTTGCCGGAACGCGCAGCCGCGTAGAGCTTGTCCATCGCCTTCGGGTTGGTGAAGTCGATCAGCTTGTAGCCGTGCTTCAGGAGATACTCGCCGAGCACTTCGGACTTCTCGATCGACGCCGTGCCGACCAGTACCGGCTGCATCCGCGCATTGGCGCGCTCGACCTCGGCCATGATGGCCGCATGCTTCTCGTCCTGGGTGCGATAGACCTCGTCGTCCTCGTCGAGGCGGCCGATACCGACATTGGTCGGCACTTCGACGACTTCGAGCTTGTAGATGTCGAACAGTTCGTCCGCTTCGGTCAACGCCGTGCCGGTCATGCCGGCCAGCTTCTTGTACATGCGGAAGTAGTTCTGGAACGTGATCGAGGCCAGCGTCTGGTTTTCCGGCTGGACCGTCACATGTTCCTTGGCTTCCAGCGCCTGGTGCAGGCCTTCCGAATAACGGCGGCCCTGCATCATGCGGCCAGTGAACTCGTCGATAATGATCACTTCGTCGTCGCGGACGATGTAGTCCTTGTCGCGGGTGAACAGCGAGTGGGCGCGCAGCGCCTGATTGATGTGATGCACGACGGAGACGTTCTCGACGTCGTATAGCGTCTCGCCCTTGAGCTGGCCGGCGTCGCGCAGCAGGGTTTCGATCTTCTCCATGCCAGCTTCGGTCAGCGTCACGGTGCGCTGCTTCTCATCGACCTCGAAGTCGGTGATCTTTTCGAGCTTCGGCAGGAAGGTGTCGATGGTGTTGTAGAATTCCGAGCGGTCGTCGAGCGGCCCGGAAATGATCAGCGGCGTACGCGCTTCGTCGATCAGGATCGAGTCGACTTCGTCGACGATGGCATAGAAGTGCTTGCGCTGGACCATGTCCTCCAGCCGGTACTTCATGTTGTCGCGCAGATAATCGAAGCCGTATTCGTTGTTGGTGCCATAGGTGATGTCGCAGGCGTAGGCCGCCTGGCGCTCGGCATCGTCAAGGCCGTGCACGATCACGCCGGTGGTGAGGCCCAGGAACGAGTAGATCTGACCCATCCAGCCGCTATCGCGCTTGGCGAGGTAATCGTTGACGGTGACGACATGCACGCCCTGGCCGGCCAGCGCGTTGAGATAGACGGCGAGGGTGGCAACCAGCGTCTTACCTTCGCCGGTCTTCATCTCGGCGATGTCGCCCTCATGCAGCACCATGCCGCCGATCAGCTGGACGTCGAAGTGACGCTGACCGAGGGTGCGCTTGGCGGCTTCGCGGACGGTGGCAAAAGCGGGAACCAGCAGGTCGTCGAGGCTCTTGCCTGCGGCAATCTGTTCCTTGAACTCGGTGGTGCGCGCTTTAAGCGCATCGTCGGACAGCGCCGAGACTTCCGGCTCCAGCGCGTTGATCGCGGCGACGCGCGATTGATATCCCTTGACGCGGCGGTCGTTGGCAGAGCCGAAGAACTTGCGGGCGAGCGCGCCGATCATCACGAAATCCTGTCTTTAGCAGTACGACCCGGAGGCCGTGGAAAGCAGTGCGGCCCGAGGGCCGTGGAATGGTGCAGCGGATCGCCCAGCTTCGTCATATCCAAAGTCTGTGGCGGATTGCCGTCTGGACCCCAATGGGGAGAGCCAAAAAAGCAAGACCCCGGGAGATGAGTGAGAGCAGGGCAATCAGGGGTTCAATGACCACGGCGCGGCCGAAATCGCGCCTTCGCCACCGGCCCGGTCGGGGAGAGATATGGCCCGTGTGGGGGGTTGTCAACGGCGCGAACCTGTCAAGGATTTCATCATTTTGACAGAGTTTTCGCGTTGCCAAGACGGTACGTTTGGGAGAGTGTCCGCCGTCCCCAACAGGCTCTTATCCGAGATAAGGATTTTCCATGACCTTCGTATCGCCCGCTCTTAAGCCGGGCCTGCGCCCGGGCCGCACTCTGGCTGCCCTGACCGGCGCCGTTGCGGTGGCCTTCCTCACCAGTTTCCCGGTTTACGCGCAGGACGCCAATCCGGTCCTCGCCAAGGTCAACGGCCAGGAAATCCGCCAGAGTGACGTCACCATTGCCGAGGAAGAGCTCGGCCCGAGCCTCGCCCAGATGGATCCGGCGACACGCAAGGACAACGTGTTGTCGTTCCTGATCGACATGAAGATCGTCGCCAAGGCCGCCGAGGACAAGAAGATCGCCGACCGCGACGACTTCAAATCCAAGCTGGCCTTCGCCCGTAACCGCCTGCTCATGGACAACCTGCTGGCCGTCGAGGGCAAGGAAGCCATGACCGACGACAACATGAAGAAGGTCTATGAGGACGCGGCCAAACAGATCACCGGCGAAGCTGAAGTCCATGCCCGCCACATTCTGGTGGAGACCGAAGCCGAGGCCAAGACGGTCGCAGACGAGCTGAAGAAGGGCGCCGATTTCGCCGAGCTCGCCAAGAAGAAGTCGAAGGATCCGGGCGCGGCCGATGGCGGCGATCTCGGTTTCTTCACCAAGGACCAAATGGTGCCGGAATTCTCGGCGGTCGCTTTCACGCTGGAGCCGGGCAAGATCTCGGATCCCGTGAAGTCGCAGTTCGGCTGGCACATCATCAAGGTCGAGGAAAAGCGCAACCGCAAGGCGCCGGAATTCGATCAGGTGAAGCCGCAGATCGAGCAGTATGTGGTGCGCAAGGCGCAGGCCGACTACGTCACCAAGTTGCGTGAAGGCGCCAAGGTCGAGCGCATGGACCAGGCTGCTGCGACGCCTGCCAAGCCTGCTGATGCTGCGGCACCTGCACCTGCCACCAAGGACGCGCCGAAGCCGGCCGACAGCAAGATGGCCCCGGCCAAGAAGTAAGTTCGGGAATTGAGAAGCCCGCCCTCTTTCGAGAGGGCGGGCTTTTTGCTGCCTGCGCGCGGTTTCAGGTCTGTGTCTCGGCGACACGCTGCCGCTACGTCACGTGGTAGCGCGGCGCCGGCTTCGAATGGCCAAACTTGGCGGAGAGGGCGCGGCGATCGGCCTCAAATCTGGTCCAGTCGTCGCCATCCTGCAGACCCGGAATGGTGACGCGTTCGCCCTGATCGAGACCGGCCAGCGCCGCATCCACCATGTCGTTCACATGCATGACGATGGCCTGATCCATATTCTGGTGCGGGAAGCCCGCGATATCCCAGAACTCCGTGGCCGTTGCACCCGGCAACACCGCCTGTACGCGGACTCCCTTGTCGGCCAGTTCATGCACCAGCGAATGGCTGAAACTGAGCACATAAGCCTTGCTCGCTCCGTAGACGCCATTGAGCACCTCCGCGGCAATGCCGACGATCGAGGAGATGTTGATGATCGTGCCTGTGTTGCGCGCAACGAAGCCGGGTACCGCGGCATAGGTCAGCCGTGTCAGCGCGGTGACGTTCAGCGTGATCATGTCTTCCATTTTGTCGACATCGGCATTGAGCAACGGTGCCACCGCGCCGACGCCGGCATTGTTCACCAGCATTGTGATGCTCGCATCGTCGCGCAGTACAGCTTCGATCCTGGCAAGATCGGCCTTGTCGCCGAGATCGGCGGCCAGCGTGCGGATCGATCGTCCCGTCTCGCTGGTCAGCCGTTTGGCGAGTGCCGCGAGCTTGTCCTGATTGCGTGCCACCAGAATGAGATCATAGCCGCGCTTGGCCAGGCGGTCCGCATAGACGGCGCCAATGCCCGTCGAAGCGCCCGTAATCAGTCCCGTACCCTGATGTGAAACAGTCATTGTCGTTCTCCTGAATGCTCTCGGCCGTCGCAGCCGTGTCAGGAAACCTAGTCTTGCGCGTTCGCGTCTCAAATGTCATATAAACGACGTTTTAGGACGTATTGTCCCGCGGGAGTGTGCATATGCAGCGCATCGGCCTTGTTGTTTCCCCGGGGTGCTCGCCCATCAGCCTTGCGGCGATGTCGGTCTTTGAGCTGGCCAATATGCTGACCGATCCACCCACCTACGATCTACATGTGTTGTCGGAGCGGGGCGGTCAGGTCGGCACCTCGCTGGGCATGAGTTTGACCACCGAACCGTTCAATGCGGCTGATGCCTATGACACGCTGATCATTGCCGGCGGTCTGACGGTCGAATCCGCGACGCCGGGCCTGATCGATTTCGTGCGACAGGCGCCCAAACATGCGCGGCGTGTTGCGTCTATCTGTATCGGCGCCTTCGTGCTCGCCGAAGCCGGCATTCTCGATCAACGGCGCGCGACCACGCACTGGTTCTATGCGCGCGACATGCAGAAGCAATTTCCGAAAGTGAAGGTGGATGAAGACCGCATCTTCGTGAATGACGGTCCGGTCTGGACCTCGGCCGGCATGACCGCGGGCATCGATCTCGCACTGGCGATGGTCGAGGCCGATCTCGGCGAGGACGTCGTACGCAACATCGCGAAAAAGATGGTCGTGTATCACCGCCGCGCCGGCGGCCAGTCGCAGTTTTCCGCGCTGCTGGAGTTGGCGCCGAAGTCGGACCGTATCCAGAAGGCGCTCGCTTTCGCGCAGGACAACCTGCAGAAGCCGCTGACGGTGAATGATCTCGCCGATGCCGCCAGTCTCAGCCCGCGCCAGTTCAGCCGCGCCTTTCATGCCGAGACCGGGCAGTCACCTGCAAAGGCCATCGAACATCTGCGACTGGAGGCCGCGCGGTTGATGATGGAGCAGAGCCGGCATCCCATCGACACCGTCGCGCAACTGACGGGGTTTGCCGATCGTGACCGCATGCGCCGCGCGTTTCTGCGCGCTTACGGCCAGCCGCCGCAAGTGATCCGCCGCAGTGCGAGGTTACAGATCGACGTGTGAGACGAACGTCAGATCAGCCGATCTTGCGGCCGATATCCAGAAACTTCTGCCGGCGCTGCTGGCGGATGGTGGTCGCATCCATGCCGCGCATGTCGTTGAAGGCCTGGGCAATGGCGTCGCCCGCGGTGGCGATCATGGCGGCGGGATCGCGATGGGCGCCGCCCGGCGGCTCTTTCAGGATGGAGTCGATCACGCCGAAGCGCAGCAGATCCTGCGCGGTGATCTTCATGTTGGTTGCCGCTTCCTGCGCCTTCGAGGAATCGCGCCACAGGATCGAGGACGCGGCTTCCGGCGAGATCACGCTGTAGATCGCATGTTCCAGCATCAGCACCTTGTTGGCGGTGGCAATCGCGATCGCGCCGCCCGAACCGCCTTCACCGATGATCACGGCGACATTGGCGACGCCGAGGCCGAGGCAGGCATCGGTCGAGCGCGCGATGGCTTCAGCCTGGCCGCGCTCTTCGGCGCCGATGCCGGGATAGGCACCCGCGGTATCGACCAGCGACAGCACGGGAATGCCGAAACGGTCGGCCATCTCCATCAGGCGCACCGCCTTGCGGTAGCCTTCGGGGCGGGCCATGCCGAAATTATGCTTGAGGCGGCTTTCGGTGGTGTTGCCCTTTTCCTGGCCGAGCACGCAGACGCTCTCGCCGCGGAAACGGCCGAAGCCGGCCACCAGCGCTTCGTCCTCGCCGAATTTGCGATCGCCGGCCAGCGGCGTGAATTCGGTGATCAGCGCTTCCACGTAATTCATGCAATGCGGGCGCTGCGGATGTCGCGCGACCTGGGTCTTCTGCCACGGCGTCAGGTTCGCATACAGTTCGTGCAGCGCCGCGACGGCCTTGTCCTCGATGCGCACGATCTCCTCGCCGATGTCGCTGCCGCCGGCAGCCAGCGTGCGCAATTCATCGATCTTGGAATCCAGCTCGGCGACGGGCTTTTCAAAGTCGAGATAGCTGCGCATGGGTTCGGACATTCACTGGATATGGGAAGGACAGACGGCGGGCGAAACTGCCGGTGCAGGCTTTTCAAGTCAATCGGGGTTGCAAGTCAAGCCGCGAGGGCGTCATTTGCTCTGAAAAATCAAAGAGATATTTCAACGTTCAAGCGCCTTTTTATGACGATTCCATTGCTGTGTTGCGCTTGCGGCGATGCCACCACCAGATGGCGGCGCCGGTCAGCGCGGCGGTTACGACCACGGCCTGAATCCAGTAGTGTTTGGCTTGGCCTTCGAGGCCGGCGATGCCGCCATAGCGATCCAGGACCGATACTGCGAGCACGCCGGGCAGCACATGCGCCGGCGCCCAGAGCAGTGCTGCTGGGATGTTCACGGCATAGAATTTTGCCGGCGTAGTTCCCAGCGCGCCGGCCGTAACCGGCACGAAAGCGCGGATCGGCGGGACGAAGCGGCCGAAGAAGACGGCCAGCGTGCCGAAACGGTGGAAGAAAGCCTCGCTCTGCGCCACGACGCCCGGATAGCTCGACAGCGGCCACGCATCGAGCAGTTGCCGCTGCCGGATATGCCCGATCCAGAATGCGCCCCCGTCGCCGAGTACGGCGCCCGCCACGGCGGCCACCAGCACCGCGACCAGATCGAGGTCACCCGCCGGGATCAGAGCGCTCAGCGCGAGAATGATGGTGGTGCCGGGGATGAAGGTGCCAAGCACCGGCACCGCCTCGAGCAAGGCGGCGAGGAAGACAGTGAGGTAACCCAGCCAGCTATGCGCGGCGACAAATTGGGTCAGGGATTCAATGAAGGACGTCACGCATATCCGATCCGGCGCCAGGCGCCTCAATCAATGGTCATCACAGTATAGGGATTGAAAATGGGGTCGGGACGGTCGGACCGATGAATTCGGATGCAAATTCATCGACATGGAGCATCGGCTGATTCGCAGGGCAGACTTCCAAAAATCGCTATGACAACCTATCTCAATGATAACATTCGGGAACTTTGATGAAGAGCTGGGCTTTGTCCCGCCGCGGCTCTCTGCTACGTTCCACGAAGCACCCCATCCGCAGCCGTTTTTAGACTGGTTTCGGGATATCCGGGACCACGGAGGATTGATGACCGCCGCCTCGACCAAACTGCAAGAAAAGCCCGACGCGTTGACTGGCATACCCGACAAGATGGTGTCGGTGCGCAAGGTATTCGGCATCGATTCCGACCTCGAAGTGCCTGCGTTCTCCGAATCCGACCCGCATGTGCCGGATACCGATCCCGATTACCGGTTCGATCGCGCCACCACGCTCGCCATTCTCGCGGGCTTCTCGCGCAACCGCCGCGTGATGGTCACCGGCTTCCACGGCACCGGCAAGTCGACCCATATCGAACAGGTCGCCGCACGTCTCAACTGGCCCTGTGTCCGCGTCAATCTCGACAGCCACATCAGCCGTATCGACCTCGTCGGCAAGGACTCCATCGTGGTCCGCGACGGCAAGCAGGTCACCGAATTCCGTGACGGCATTCTGCCCTGGGCGCTGCAGCACAATGTCGCGCTGGTGTTCGACGAATACGACGCCGGCCGCCCGGACGTGATGTTCGTCATTCAGCGCGTGCTGGAAGTCTCCGGCCGCCTGACGCTGCTCGACCAGAACAAGGTCATCAAGCCGCATCCGGCATTCCGCCTGTTTTCGACCGCCAACACCATCGGTCTCGGCGATACGTCGGGCCTCTATCACGGCACCCAGCAGATCAACCAGGGCCAGATGGACCGCTGGTCGATCGTCACCACGCTGAACTATCTGGCGCATGACGAGGAAGTCGAGATCGTGCTGGCGAAGGCCAAGCATTATCAGACGCCGGAAGGCCGCGACATCGTCAACAAGATGGTGCGCCTCGCCGACCTCACGCGTAACGCCTTTGCCAACGGCGACCTGTCGACGGTGATGAGCCCGCGCACGGTGATCACCTGGGCCGAGAATGCCGACATCTTCAACGATATCGGCTTCGCTTTCCGCGTCACCTTCCTGAACAAGTGCGACGAACTCGAGCGTCCGCTGGTCGCCGAATTCTATCAGCGCTGCTTCAATGCAGAGCTGCCGGAGAGTTCGGTCAACGTGGCTATGACCTAAGACGTCTTCTTCCCCTCTCTCCCAAGAGAGGGGAATGCACCTCCGCATTCAATCGGTTGCCCCGCATGCGCGGTGACGACCCGCGCAAAGGCTGCGATGAGCACGACGACGACCAATAAATTTCGCACCGGCGCCAAGGAAGCGCCGACCGAGCCGTTCAAACGTGCGGTAACGTCGTGTTTGCGCGCGATTGCCAAATCGTCCGAGCTCGAAGTGACCTTCGCGGCCGAACGGCCGGGCCTGTCGCCGGGCAAGGCCCGACTTCCCGAACCTGCGCGAAAGATGAGCAAACGCGATGCCGCCATCGTGCGCGGCCATGCCGACTCCATCGCGCTCAAGCTCGCCTGTCACGATCCAAAAGTTCACCGCAAGCTGATGCCGGGTAATCCGCAGGCGCGTGGCGTGTTCGAAGCCGTCGAGCAGGCCCGTGTGGAAGCGCTCGGCTCGCGCCGCATGGCTGGCGTGGCGAAAAATCTTACGGCGATGCTTGACGATCATTTCCATCGCGGCAAGTTCGACGAGATCACCGACCGCGCCGATGCGCCGCTGGCCGATGCGCTGGCGATGCTGGTGCGCGAGCGACTGACGGGTCTCGCGCCGCCGGCCGCCGCGAAGAAGATGGTCGACCTCTGGCGACCGGTCCTCGAAGACAAGATCAGCGGTCGCCTCGACCAGCTCGATCAGTTCGCGGAGAACCAGGCCAAGTTCGGCGATGCCGTGCATGACCTGTTGTCGGCGCTGGAGCTTGGCGACGATCGCAATGCCGAGCCGGATGACGAGGAGAGCGAGGACGACGAGCGTCAGGGCGAAAACGATCAGGCTGGCGCCGAAGGCTCGCCGGAAAGCGACGCCGCGCAGGAAATGAGCGCCGATCAGGCGCAGCAGTCGTCCGAGGAAATGTCGGATAGCTCGATGGAGAGCGCGCAGGCCTCCGCTTCGGACACGTTCGACGAAGATGGCGAGATGGGCGACGAGGACACGCCTGGCGAAGCCACGCGTCCGAATTCGCATGGCAAGAACGAACCGCGCGGCCCTGAATATCACGCCTTCGCGCCGAAATTCGACGAAGTCATCGCCGCCGAAGATCTCTGCGATCACGATGAGCTCGAACGGCTGCGCAGCTATCTCGACAAGCAGCTCGCGCATCTGCAGGGCGTCGTCGCGCGCCTCGCCAATCGCCTGCAGCGCAAGCTGATGGCGCAGCAGAACCGCGCCTGGGACTTCGACCTCGAGGAAGGCATTCTCGATCCCGCGCGCCTGTCGCGCGTGGTGACCGACCCGCATCATCCGCTGTCCTTCATGCATGAGAAGGAAGCTACCTTCCGCGATACGGTCGTCACGCTGCTGCTGGACAATTCCGGCTCGATGCGGGGCCGCCCGATCACGGTGGCGGCGACCTGCGCCGACATTCTCGCGCGCACGCTGGAGCGCTGCGGCGTCAAGGTCGAGATTCTGGGATTCACGACGCGCGCCTGGAAGGGCGGGCAGTCGCGCGAGGCGTGGCTCGGCGCCGGCAAGCCGGCCAATCCCGGCCGCCTCAACGATCTCCGCCACATCATCTACAAGTCGGCGGATGCGCCGTGGCGCCGCGCACGCAAGAATCTCGGTCTGATGATGCGCGAGGGTCTGCTCAAGGAGAACATCGACGGCGAGGCGCTCGACTGGGCGCATAAGCGCCTGCTCGGCCGTCCCGAGCAGCGCAAGATTCTGATGATGATCTCCGACGGCGCCCCCGTCGACGACTCCACACTGTCGGTCAACCCCGGCAACTATCTGGAGCGCCATCTGCGCTATATCATCGAAGAGATCGAGACCCGCTCGCCGGTCGAACTGATCGCCATCGGCATCGGCCACGACGTGACGCGCTACTATCGCCGCGCCGTGACCATCGTCGACGCCGAAGAACTCGGTGGCGCCATCACCGAGAAGCTGGCGGAGCTGTTCAGCGAAACGGCAGGGCCGGCACCGAGCCATGGTCGGCGACGCAAAAAGAACTAGGCTTTACAGGATGGGTTTTGCTTTGCTCTACCCATCCCCCATGGCCATCGCTTGACCGCTCATCTCACCCGTCGTCACTTTCTTGCAGTTGTGGCTTCAGCAGCCACGCTGCCATCGCTCGCCCGCGCGCAACCCGTTCCGGTGCCGGCACCGCCATCGGCCCGTGCGCCGGTTTCTATCCAGATCGACGCGCGGCCAATTCCTGCTTTCGATACGCGTGACCATGCGCATACCCGCTTCGGGTCGCTGCAATATCGCAGCGGATTGGTCCTGACATCGAGATACAAGGATTTCGGCGGTATCTCCGGTCTTCGACTGGATGACAAGGGCGAGGGTTTCATTGCCATCAGCGACAAGGGCAACTGGTTTACCGGCAAGATTGCCTATAGCGGCGATACCATGGTCGGCATCGTCGATGTCGAGGCGGCGCCGATGCTGGGTACCGATGGCAAGTCGATCGCGGCGCGCGGCTGGTACGACACCGAGTCCATCGCGGTGGATGGGCCGACGGTCTATATCGGCCTCGAACGCGTGCATCAGATCCTGAAATTCGACTTCGGCCGCGATGGCGTGCGTGCCAAAGGCGAGCCGATTCCGCAACCGCCGGGTATGCGCAAGCTGCCGAACAATGGCAGTCTCGAAGCACTGGTGATGGTGCGCAAGGACAGGTTCAAGACGTCGCCGCTGGCAGGCATGCTGCTGGCGATCTCGGAGCGCGGGCTCGACAGCGCCGGCAACATCTCGGCCTGGATTATCGGCGGCAAGGCGCCGGCGAACTTCTCGGTCCGCCGCACCAAGAATTATGACATCAGCGATGCGGCGTTGTTGCCATCCGGCGATCTGCTGCTGCTGGAACGCAAGTTCTCGCTGTTCGGCGACACCGGCGTTCGCATCCGCCGCATTCCCTTCGCATCGATCGTGCCGGACGCGGTCATCGACGGCCCCACCATCTTCGATGCCGATCTGGGTTATGAGATCGATAATTTCGAAGGGCTCGACGTGCATGTCACGTCGGAAGGCGAGACGGTGCTGACGTTGATCTCGGACGACAATTTCTCGATGCTGCAGCGAACCCTGCTGATGCAGTTTGTATTAGTGGAGTGAGGGGCTGTTAACACTTCTCCCTTGCGCGAAGCGAAGCTTCGCTAGAGGGGAGAGGTGAAGAAGGCGGGCTACGAAAAACGCCTAAGCTGCCGCCTCGGTCGCCTTGGCCTGATGCGCGATCAGCAACTCGCGTACTTCGCTCGCGGGTTTGGCGGCGCTGAACAGATAGCCCTGCATTTCGGTGCAGCCGAGCGCGCGCAGCAACTCCTTCTGCCGGAGCGTTTCGACGCCTTCGGCCGTGGTCGTCATGTTGCGCGACGTCGCGATATTGACGACGGCCTGTACAATCGAGGATGAGCACTGTGCGTCAGCGATGTCGGTCACGAAACAGCGATCGATCTTGATCTTGTCGAACGGGAAGCGCTGCAGATAGCTGAGGCTGGAATAGCCGGTACCGAAATCGTCGAGCGCAATGCGCACGCCGATCTCGCGCAGCCCGTGCAGGATTTCCAGCGCAGTGTCGTCATCGCGGATCAGCACGGCCTCGGTGATCTCGAGCTCCAGCCGCTGCGCCGGCAGGCCGGATGCGGCGAGAGCGGAGATCACCTTCAGTGCCAGTGACGCGGAGCGGAACTGAACCGGCGAGACATTGACCGCCACCCGGATGCCGCAGGGCCAGTTGGCAGCCTCGGCACAGGCGGTGTTCATCACCCATTCGCCGAGCGCATTGATGATGCCGATATCTTCGGCGACCGGAATGAACTCGGCCGGCGAGATCATGCCGCGTTCGGGATGGCGCCAGCGCAGCAGCGCCTCGCAGCCCACGACGGTGTCGTCGCGCAGCGTCAGCAGCGGTTGATAATAGACTTCGAACCCGCCTTTGGCGAAGCCATCGCCGGCCGCGTGACGCAGTTCAAGCTCCAGCGTGCGGCGGGCCTGCACCCGCGCATCCATTTCGGGCTCGAAGAAGCGGAAGGTGCGGCGGCCATCGGCCTTGGCGTCATACATCGCAAGGTCGGCGTTCTTGAGCAGCGTATCCAGATCGGTACCGTCGCGTGGCGCCAGCGCGATGCCGATCGACGCATCGGTCAGCAGGCTGTGACCGAGACAATCGAACGGCTGGCGGATCGTATCATAGATGCGGCCGACGAGATCGGTGATGTCGGCATGGGTTTCGACGCCGGTCTGCACGATGGCGAATTCGTCACCGCCAAGCCGCGCCACCACATCGGAGCCGCGCACGCAGGCGCGCAGCCGCAGCGCAATGCCCTTGAGCAGTTCGTCGCCGACGGGATGGCCGAGCGAATCGTTGATGCCCTTGAATTCGTCGATGTCGATATAGAGCACCGCGCATTGTGCGCCGCGCGCGACCCGCGTCAATTCGCGTTCGAGTTCGTTGCGGAACAGCGTGCGGTTCGGCAGGTCGGTCAGCGCATCGTAATGCGCCAGATGCGCGATCTTCTCCTCGGCATTGCGCCGCTCGGTGATGTCTTCATGGGTCGCAACCCAGCCGCCATCGGCCACCGGCCGCGACGAGATCTGGATCGCCCGGCCGTCCGCGGTGTGCATGACATTGACGCTCGAACGCCCGACGTCGCGCATCACCTCCGCGACATAGGCGTCCACATCTCCCGCAAACGAGCCGGTTTCTTTGCGATGCGCGATCACGTCCCGGAACGGACGGCCGGCTGTGATGACGTCGCGCGACAGCCCGTACATGTCGAGATAGCGCTGGTTGCACACCACCACGCGCGCTTGCGCATCGAACAGCAGCAGACCTTGCGTCATGTTGTTGATGGCAGTGTCGAGACGCATTTTCTCCAGCGTCGTCTGCAACTGCGCGGCGAGGTTCTGCTGCTTGATGTGGCGGATCATCAGATAAATCAGGCCCGCCAGGATCAAGGCCGACAGCGTCGCGAGGGTCACGAGAAATTTGGTCTGGTCGCGCCAGTCGGCCAGCGTGCCGTCCACCGTCGTGGTCGCGATCAGCGCGATCGGAAAGTTCTGCAGCAGGCGGATCGAGCCAAGGCGATCGATATTGTCGATGGGGCTGACGGTGCGGATGGTCGCGGGCGCGTCGCTGAAGCGCAGGTGCTGCACGAGCGGGCCGCTATTGATGACCTTGCCGATCGACGAGGGCATCTGCGGGTAGCGCGCCAGCAAGGTGCCGTTGCGGTGGAACATCGCGATCGTCGCGTTCCCGCCGAGCGTGACAGATGCAAAGAATTTTTCGAACTGATGGGCTTCGACGCTGCGCGTCACAATGCCGAAGAACTCGCCTTTAGGCCCTGAGATGCGACGTGCGAAAAGGGTTTTCCACCGGCCGGTGATGCGACTCAGGACGGGCTGCACGATCTCTTCGTCATTGGCGAAGCCCTGCAATTTCAGTGTCTGGAAATATTCACGGTCACTAAGGATCAGATCCGGCGCCGGCCAGGCGCCCGTCCAGCTGACCAGACGGCCGTCGGCATCGAGCACAGTGATGTCGCCGGCGAATTCGTCATCCACCTTCGACTTCAGCATCATGTGGGATTCGTAGCTCGACATGCTGCTGGCAAAGCTGTGGACCGACATCACGCCGTTGGCGAGAAGATGAGCCGTGAGGCTCTTCTGGATGCGCTGCAGATCCTGGAATTGCTGATCGAAATGCCGGCTGAGCAGCAGTACGGTATTTTCAAGTTCGCGGTTGGAATTGTCGAGCGTGCGCTGACGGAAATTGTTCACGGTCATCGCCGTGCCGCCGGCAATGATGATGATCAACGCCGCACCGGCGAGCACGAGCCAGCGTACAGGCGCACGACGCATGGTCGATGGCCCATCGCCATGTTCGGCGGAGCGCGGCGCTGAATCGCGCACGTCGTTCGTCATTGACCTCCCCAGCAGCCGCATGGATCCCTACCCCTTATGCATAGGGATACCGGGCAAGGGTGGAAGACGCGTTAGCAAGTCAGGTGAATCAGGGATTAATTACAACCGTAAAAGCGGTATCTCGTTACGCTGCAAGGTCTTTTTGCTGCGGTGCGGCCGGCCAGGTCTGGTTGCGGCCCTGCGCCTTGGCGGTATAGAGCGCACCGTCAGCATTGCTGACCAGGTCGTTCGAGGTCGTCAGCGATGAAGGCATCAGGCACGCTGCGCCGACGCTGATCGTTGTCGTGGTCGTGCCATCACGCTCGAGATTGGCCACATCGATGCGAATCCGTTCGCCGAGGTCGATGGCTTCGGCGAGCGACAGACCCGGCAGGATCAGCGCGAATTCCTCGCCGCCATAGCGTGCCGCGCAGTCGCTGGCACGCTTGGCATGCCGGGCGATGCTCCAGGCGATCCCGCACAGAACGAGGTCGCCGGCCTGATGGCCGAAACTGTCGTTGAAGGCCTTGAAGTGGTCGGCGTCGATCATCAGCAGCGAGATCGGCGCGCGGGTGCGCTGGGCGCGCTGCCATTCCTTTTCCAGCACCACATCGAAATGACGTCGGTTGGCGAGGCCGGTGAGGCCGTCGGTCATGGCGAGGCGCGCCATCCTGTCTTCCATCTCGCCGCGCTTGCCCATCTCGCGCGCCAGGATCAGCATCAGCGCGCAGGCGATCAGGCCGAGCGCACCCATGGCGCCGCCGATCTGCAGTGCATCCTTGCGCCATTGGCCGAAGATGACGTCGGTGGACCGCCCCACCATCACGATCAGCGGATGCGCGCCTTCACGCCAGACGAACAGCCGCTCGATATCGTCATTGGAGGCGCGCCCCACATAGGAGCCGGAGAAATAGGCCAGGGCCTTCTGCACGCCGCGCATTTTGCTGACGTCGCGGCCGATCACGTCCATGTCGAACGGCGCACGCATGACGATGACGCCATCCTGCCGCAGGACGGTGATGACGTCGGCGGGTTCGAGCTGCAGGCGATCGACCATCTCGTGGAAATAATTGTAGCGGATGAAGCCGGAGACGACGCCGATGAAAGTCCCGTCGCGCGCTGCAATACGGCGGCTCAGCACGATGCCGTAACTGCCCTGATGCAGCATCGGCTTGGAGATATAGAGGCCGAACAGCGGATCGCGTTTGTGGACCTTGAAGAATTCGTCGTCGGCGAAATTCTGCTGCTTCGGATCCAGCGTCGACGAATCCAGGGTCACATTGCCGGCCACATCCATCACCTGGATGGCGCCGAAATGGCGTGCGGTGGCGGCGTGGTCGAACAGGATCAACTGCCGCATCGGCCGCGAAATCTCGACCAGTTCCGGCGTGGTCATGTTGCTGGCCACATTACGCAGCGAGAGGTCGTAAAGTTCCACATTGCGGGCGACATCGGCATCGATGCTGGAGGCGAGGTTGCCGAGCGTCTGGTTCGCCAGTTTCTCGTCGCCGCGCCGCATGCTCATCAGCACGCTGCCGCAGATCGCGGTGAAGCCGACAACGACGATCGCCGCAGCGGCCAGCAGCCAGCGCGGGGAGATCCGGCGAGTCGTCTCAGATGTATTACGGGCCAGCATTGGCTTTCGTCGATCAAAAAGGACTGCGTTACAATTACCGACGCATAGCATCAGAACCGGTAATTCTTTGACAGCTACGCGGTGATCAACAGCTTCGTTTCGCCGTTTTGCGGCGGGCGGTTAATGGGATGTGAAGAAAATTCGCAGGCTTTGGTCGGCGAACGCGCCATATGAAATGCGGGCGTGCCGTGTGGACACGCCCGCAATGTCGGTGGGAACCTGGAAAGCTGCTTCCCGGCGTCACTGCATGGCGCCGGCCACCATGCTGTCGCGGCCGGAGCGAAACGCGTTGTCGTCGCAGGTCAGCGCCACGGCGATGTCGGCGATGCCGTCGGTTGCGTGATTGCGCGCCGCGGGCAGGGCGATGAACTGCCGGTTGCGCACGCTGCCGTCGAGCACGTCGATGGCGGCGGGTTCCTCGGGGCCGAGCATCCCCGGCGCGATGGTGCTGACGCGGACGTTGCGCGTGCCATAGGCGCGCGACAACCCGCGTGTCATGGCATCGATGGCGGCGTCCGCGCCGGGGTCCGGCATCGCTGCGGGCGCTGTCGGAATGCCGTCGAGCGCGGTGAGATTGATGATGCTGCCGCCGTCGATGCCGAACATCCGCACCGCCTCCTGGCACATCAGCATGGCGCCGAACACCTTGAGCTCGCGCTGCCGGCACTGGTCGTCATCCGAGCCTGCGTCCTGCATCTCGCTGCACGCGAAGGCGCCGTTGTTGACGAGGATATCGAGCCGACCGAAGGTCGCCGCGATCTCCTCATAGAGCCGCCGGATGTCCTGCCAGCGGGCGATGTCACCCTGTACGGCGATGGCGCGGCCGCCGCGCCATACGATTTCGGCGACGACCCGCGCCGCGCCGCGGGGATCATTTGCGTGATGCACGATCACCGCCGCGCCTTCCGCGCCGAAGCGCCGTGCGATGCCCGCGCCGATGCCGTCCGCGGCGCCGGTCACGAGCGCAACTTTTCCTGCCAGTCTTGTCATGGCATGTCCTTGAATTGGGATGATGTCTGTCTTGATCGGTCTGTCTGACGTGTGTCGGCGTCGATCCATCCGGGCGCAATCGCGTCCCGACCGCAGTCTGGACGCGCAAGGCGGGGAGTTCGACCCGATATCCGTGCTGGTGGTGCCTTAGGCCCTGGCAGATCCGAGGCCCGCGGGCGGCTCGCCGATCTGCTCTGTGGCTGATGGTGTTATCGCAAATGCGGGCGCGCCAGCGTTAGCGCGATCCTGCATCTGTTTTGCACGATCCTGCAAAAGTGATGACGCAGCCATTTCCCCGCCACGGCACTGCACCTAGATACACCTCGGCATAAAAGGCCTGCCGCGTGAGGGGTTTGCGTGTGACCGAGACGATTCGTGAGATTGCCGACATCATTGCCCGTTACGCCGCCAATGGCAGCGATTACGCCGCGGGCATGAAGAGCCTGTTCCTGAAGCGTCAGGCCGAGCCGACGCAATTCGTGCATACCGCGCAATGGCCGTGCTTCGGCCTCGTGGTGCAGGGTGCCAAGCGGCTGCAACTGGGCACCGAGACCTATGACTATGCGGCCGGCGATTATGTGCTGGTGTCGCTCGACCTGCCGATGTCGTCCTGCATCGTCGAGGCTTCCGAGGCGGAGCCGCATCTCGGCATGGGCCTCGCCATCGATCCGCAGCATCTCAAGGATGTTCTCGGCCGGTTCGGCCAGGGCGGCGGTCACGGCCAGGCCCATGGTCCCGCGCATCCGCAGCTCCCGGAACGCGGCGTCGTCGTCGCCAAGGCCTCCGCCGATCTGCTCGACGCGACCTTGCGGCTGTTGCGCCTGCTCGACCGGCCGCAGGACATTCCGGTGATGGCGCCGCTACTGGAGCAGGAAGTGCTGTATCGCCTGCTCGTCGGCCCCTATGGCGCGCGTCTGCGGCAGATTGCGCTGGCCGAAAGCCCGAGCAACAAGGTCGCGAAGGCGATCTCCTGGCTGCGCAGCAATTATGCCAGCCCGTTGCGCATCGAGGATCTCGCCGACCGCGTCGGCATGAGCGAATCGTCGCTGCATCACAATTTCAAGACCGTCACCGCGATGACGCCGATGCAATATCAGAAGCAGCTGCGCCTGCACGAGGCGCGCCGCCTGATGCTGGTGGAGCGGCTCGACGTCGGCAGCGCCGGCTACGCGGTGGGCTATCAGAGCCCGTCGCAATTCTCGCGCGAATATGCCCGGCTCTACGGCCAGCCGCCGATCCGCGACGTCGGCTCCGCGCGCGGCCCCGTGCTCGGAGGCGAGGCCCGCGTCGCGGGGTGAGTCTGGTCCCTCGCATTGTCGCGTGCTAGCGCTCATGCAACAGCAACGCACACGCAAGGGGCGGGAATGATCGAGGCGGTGATCTTTGATTTCGGCGGGGTGATGACTTCCTCGCCCTTCGAGGCCTTTGCGCATTACGAGCAGACCAACAATCTGCCGAAGGACATCATCCGCCGCACCAATGCCGAAAACCATTTCGAGAACGCCTGGGCGAAATTCGAGCGCGCCGAAGTCGATCTCGCCACTTTCGACGCGCTGTTCGCGGCCGAGTCCAAAGCGCTCGGCGCCGAAGTGCCGGGCCGCGATGTGGTCAAGCTCCTGAAGGGCGAGATCCGCCCCGAAATGGTCGAGGCGCTGCGCCGCATCAAGGCGGCGTTCAAGACCGGCTGCATCACCAACAACCTGCCGGCCAATGCGATGGGCTCGACCGATGGCCGCGCGCTCTATGTGGCTGAGGTGATGGTGCTGTTCGATCACGTCATCGAATCCGCCAAGATCGGCCTGCGCAAACCCGATCCGCGCATCTACACGATGATGACCGACAAGCTGTCGGTCGATCCGAAAAATTGCGTCTATCTCGACGACCTCGGCGTCAACCTCAAACCCGCGCGCGAGCTGGGCATGACCACCATCAAGGTGACGAGTGCCGCGCAGGCGCTGGCCGAACTGGAAGCCGCGACGGGATTGAAGCTGACGTAAAGCCGCACGCACCGGCGGATATGTCGCTCCCCCCAGGCGAAGCTGCGCTTCGCTAGGTGGGGAGGGGAGACACCATGAGCAGTCACGCTTTGATCAAATACACAAAAGCAAACGGCGCGCTCATCGCGCGCCGCCTGCTCACATCCCACCCGATCAGATGATCGAACGATCCACGTGGCGCACCTCGCCGGTGCGCGCGTCGATATCGACCTGGATCCACTTGCCGTAGCTGTCGCGGCCCTCGATCTCCCATTCGTTGTCGTCGTAATGGGTGTTCTGCACCGTCACCACGCCGATCCCCGACGCGATCGCCAGCGCATCCTGCAGCGTCAGCGGGCCGGACGGTACCGGCATCATGGCCGCCCGCGGGGCCGGCTGGCGGACATAGACGTCGGCGGCGAGCACAGGCGTCGCTGTGCCGATCGCGCCCGCCAGTGCCAGCGGAAGCAAGGCCTTCGAAAACACGGCCCTTTTCAAAATCTGTTGCATCGGAATCTCCTCATCTGTCCCACGCGCCGCATGCGGCGCAGCCGGGTTAAGAACGATGCACGCTGCACTGCGTTCCCGGAGGAAATGAGGCGATGTTGTGGGACGGAAAAGATCAGGCATCGGATTTTTCTTCACGATGCTTCGCTGGCCTGCCCGTTTATGCCTGAAATGTGGCTTCACTTCTCATTGTGAGTCTCTACCAGAAACACTGCGAGCGTGGATGCGGCATTGACCACCAACCGAGCGTGGCGCGGTCCGAGACCTGTTGATCGCGAAGGTTTACCGTGGCCTGTTCCGTAGTGATTGCGCAGTTCGGCAACGCCATTGGCGACTGTCGCTAGATTACTCAGAAGCCGCTTGATAATTTCAGATGCTTTAGCTTGGTCGGCAATGTCTGACGGCGTGAGCTGAAGGGATTTGACGGTAAGCTTCACCAATTCCGGCAGGTCAGCGCTCTTGCTGTAGACAACACTACGTTCTGTGAGAATTGTTTTACATACCGATTCAACCAATTCCTTCGCTGTCCCGATTGCGAGGTCAGGGTCGGCATTAGTTGCCCCCTCCATTCTTGTGATCTGTCGCGTTAGATAGCCTGGGTCAGTTGCACCTATCACTTCGTTTGCTGCCTTGATCGCAGGTGCTGCCGATGTTCCCACATAGCGACCGGCGAATACCGGTTTTCCGGACAGATGTGCCTTTTCGACTAGTTGGAAACCGTCATTATCAAGGTATTGGTTGAATAGCTGCTTGAAGCGTTCAACTTCCGTCACGTCCGACCGCACGATCGGATGTAGGGTCTCACATAAAAAGGTAAGGTAAGCGTCGTCATCGCCATTCATCAGACTGAAGCGGGGGTCATAGAAGACCCACATTGGGTCCCAGTCGCTATTATTGACCCGGTGTTTCGGCCTTCTTCTTTTCGATGGTGCGCTTGAGCAGCACGGCCTTCTGGGAGAGTTAGCGCTCCTTCGCCTTGATCAGGTAGGCGTCGAAGCAGCCGCGGTGATCGACCGACTCCCGAAGTAACCTGCACCAACTCATTCGGCGCTTGGGCGATCGTTTTGGTTGTGTAATAGAATCGCGCAACTTATAGCTAATGGATTGCCATATTTTTTTAACGAGGGAGCGCCATGAATAAATTCCATTTGGCTTGTCTTGCCGTTCTTCTGCCAAGTAGCGCCCACGCAGAAAAGGTTCTTATTGATCGCGATAATAGCGCAAGTAGTGGAGTTGAGATTGTGGCGGGCGGATGGAATCGTAAGGCTCACACAGATAACACATACAAAGCATTCGATGATTTTAAGAAGGGCGGGCTGGGAAAGTATGACTTCTACTATTCATTGGAGATCGTGCCGCAATTCTCTCCTGACTATAAAGACTGCAAGAGCAATCCGAATTTTCTGAGCTATGTAAAATCTTTCTTTGGTATCGCGCGCGGCTCTATCATGGTTATTCGCACGTCCATCGATTATCGCTGGGCGACAGGATCTAGTATTTCTTTGTTGCCGGACAAGAGCGCCCTAATTCTCAGTGCTACTGGTGCAGATTCCACGAAGGCGGCAATTGGAAGCGGGTGTTACTTCGACCACACCAAGCGACCAACATTTCCGCTTGTGCAGTACCGCGGTGGCGATGCTAACAGTAGTTTTGATGACTTTCAGCTCAAGCTGAGTGTCGAAGCAGCGGCGGTCCAAGACTACAAAATTGTAAGCAATGTTACCTCGATCTTCAGTGATGTCAGTGCGGCGAGCGCCTATAATGTTGGGCTTGCTGGGTTGGCCAGTCCTGCCTTCAAGGCCTTTCAGAATATTGCTGAGAATTTTCAAAAGAACTTGAATGCTGCGGGTACGTACGCGGATCAAGTCTCGGTCATCCACACGATGCGTGCGCGTGGAAATCCCGACGACAATCGAGTTGTCATAACGATCCCAGCAATGTTTGGTGGAAATCCACAAAACGGTAGCTTGGCTATCTATATAAAACGCATGGCTTCAATCGGCTTGGCGGGTGATCCGACTCCGATCAAGCCTGACGACGTGCTAACGAGCATAGAACTCGCAAGTCGCCAGTGTCCTCCTCAAAAGATAGCTAGTTCGGGATGTGACGCTACTAACAGTTCAGTTAGAGAGGCTGTTGCTACAGCCCTAAAAGCGGTTGATGACGCGATAGTGGCTACATCGCCGGTGGCGCAAGTGTTTGACCTAACAACCGATGGCCGAAAATCGAAGGTTTATGATCTCTGCCAATCGATTCGGACGGTTGCTCGAACAAAGCTCCAGCTAAGTACGTTGGACGAAATGCTGGTCCGGTGGGCAATTACCAAAGATAGCGGCCTTCAGGCCGAGCTTTCTGACCCATCGAAGGCTGCTACTCTGGCGGCCGCTCAAAAGCCAAAGGCAGTAACGGTCGCTGATCTTAAGAATATGTGTTGGAATACAGGTGACGATGAGACGTTGAGGGCAGTTGCTAAAT
Source organism: Tardiphaga sp. P9-11 (assembly GCF_008329525.1). Lineage (GTDB taxonomy): Bacteria > Pseudomonadota > Alphaproteobacteria > Rhizobiales > Xanthobacteraceae > Tardiphaga. The sequence continues at coordinate 948,605 of NZ_NPKQ01000001.1, forward strand.
CTTTGAAGCGAAGCCTTTCTTAGAGCAATTCTTTCCTACCCCTCAAACACAGAACGGCCGGATCTCGCGATCCGGCCGTTCTGTGTTTGGAAACTTAAAGTCTGATCGAAGGGCTCAGGCCGCGACTGTTGCGGTCTCCGCCTTCTTCTTCTCGATGGCGCGCTTGAGCAGCACGGCCTTCTGCGACAGCTCGCTCTCGCGGGCCTTGATCAGATAGGCATCGAAGCCACCGCGGTGGTCGACCGACTTCACGGCATTGGCCGACACGCGCAGACGCACGCCGCGGCCGAGTACGTCGGACAGGAAGGTCACATTGACCAGGTTCGGCAGAAACCGGCGCTTGGTCTTGATGTTCGAGTGGCTCACCTTGTGGCCCACCTGGGGGCCCTTCAGTGTCAGTTCACAGCGCCGAGACATGGCGAAAATCCTCTGTCATCCCCGCAGCTAAAAGGCGAAGAGCCCAAAGCCGGGCAGGGGTTCAAAATCACGTCCATTTCAGGAGTGGCGGACGTATAGGGGGCTTGGCCACGATCGTCAAGATATCTGGCCCAAGATAACAGGCCAAGATACCGGCCGGCTCAAGTCGCGGCAAACCGGCAAAGACCGCTGTCTTCGCCCGCGGTATAACCCGTCCTGCGAGCGGAAACCACATGGAATTCAACGCCGTTCCCATCATATAAACGACGTATTCGGGCTGGAAACAGGCTCTCCAGCCCAATGACGCGATGCGGCCCTGCGCCTTGAGCCGGGGATCGCCGACCAGGTGATATCAGCAAGTGAGCCTTCGCACGCCCCGCTTTGTGACCCGACCGGTGACGCCCGCGCGGACATCCACGTCTGCAAGATGGCGGTTTGCCTGGCTTTTCCAGGCGCGCCTGGGCGTGCAACTCGCCGTCGCCGCGGGCCTGATGCTGCCGGTTTTTCCGGTGAAGGCCTCGGCGCAGGCGCAAAGCCAGATCCAGGGTCAGACTCTCGGCCAGGCCCCGGCCGCCGTGCCGGTTCAGGCCCCCGCGCAGGCGGTGATGGCGGGCGGCAAGCTGGAGGCCAAATATGAAGCCAGCCTCGCCGGCATCGCGGTCGGCAAGGGCCAGTGGGCCATCGACATCACTGAAGACCAGTATTCCGCGACGGCCAGTGGCGGCACCGCAGGTCTGCTGAAAGCATTTTCCGGCGGCTCGGGCTCCGGCCAGTCCACCGGCCGCGTGGTCGCGGGCGCGCTGGTGCCGTCGACCTATAATGCCACGACGACCTCCGCGAAGAAGTCCGAGACGATCAAGATGCTGATCACGCCGGGCTATGTGAAGGAGTTCTCCATCGAGCCGGAGCCGCCGCTCGATCCCGAGAAGATTCCGATCACCGATGCGCATCGCCGCAACGTGATCGATCCGATGACCGGCTCGCTGCTGCGCGTCGCCGGGTCAGGCGAATTGATGACGCCGGATTCCTGCCGCACCGGCACGTCGATCTTCGACGGCCGCATGCGCTACGATCTCAAGCTCGACTACAAACGCATGGAAAGCGTGAAGGCCGAGAAGGGCTATCGCGGTCCGGCGATCGTCTGCGCCGTCTATTTTACGCCGATCGCCGGCTATGTGCCTGATCGTGCCGCCCTCAAATATATTGCCGCCCAGCGCAATATCGAAGTGACCCTGGTGCCGATCGCCGGAACCCGCGTGCTGGTGCCGTATCGCATGACGATCCCGACCCCGCTCGGCGTCGCCATGCTGGAAGCCACTGAATTCGTCACCACCCCCGCGCCGGCCAAGGCCGTGGCGAAGACGAACTGAGTTGAACTGAGAACCTGAGACGGCGACCGGGCGGACAGAGGCGCGATGGGCGCTGTGGAATCGCCGTGGAACGGCGCGTTTGTTGCCGCCGGATGGCCGCAGCTTGGCCGCAAGACCGGACCCCCCATGGAGGGCCTTTTCGCCGCTTTTCTTGCGACTTTCCTGCAGCCGGCTTGCGACTTTCTCGCGACCGGGCGCTTGACTCACAGCCGGTTCGGAGTCCGTGCGCTGTTCATAACTTGAGGGATTTGTCGGCCCTTGTTGCGCTGTCACAAACTTGATCTAGTCAGTCTCGGAGAATGTCAGCGCGAGATGTTGGGGTGATGCGGCCATGGAGATGCCGAGTCGTCGATTCGGGCCGCTTTCGTTCCGGACTCGTTCCAGACCATCCAAATACGCGGCTCTGAAGCGTCGTAAGCTGTCTCCATCTTGACAGTAGGCGACGCGGAAATATCTGAAAAACATGGCCTTTTCGTCTTCTCCGCCCACGCTGTCCAACGGCAGGGCCCCCGGCGCCGGCGTCACCGCGGTGCTCGGCCCCACCAATACCGGCAAGACCCATCTCGCCATCGAGCGCATGCTCGCGCATTCGTCAGGCATCATCGGCCTGCCCCTGCGGCTATTGGCCCGCGAGGTCTATAACAAGATCGTCGACCGCGTCGGGCCACAAGCTGTTGCGTTGATCACCGGCGAAGAGAAGATCAAGCCCGCCAAACCGCGCTATTGGGTGTCCACCGTCGAGGCGATGCCGCGAGATCTCGACGTGTCGTTTCTGGCCGTCGATGAAATCCAGATCGCCGCCGATCTGGAGCGCGGCCACGTCTTCACAGATCGCATCCTGCATCGCCGCGGCCGCGACGAAACGCTGCTGCTGGGCGCCGCCACCATGCGCCCGATCATCGAGCGTCTGCTGCCCGGCGCCAGCATCGTGACGCGGCCACGGCTGTCGCATCTGGAATTTGCCGGCGATCGCAAAATCACGCGGCAGCCGCGCAGGACAGCGATTGTCGCGTTTTCCGCCGACGAAGTTTATGCGATCGCCGAACTCATCAAGCGCCAGCACGGCGGCGCTGCGGTGGTGTTGGGCTCGCTGTCGCCGCGTACGCGCAACGCGCAGGTCGCGATGTTCCAGAACGGTGACGTTGACTACCTGGTGGCAACAGATGCGGTCGGCATGGGCCTCAATCTCGACGTCGATCACGTCGCGTTCGCCAGTGACCGCAAATATGATGGCTATCAATTCCGCCGCCTGACGCCGTCGGAATTCGCACAGATCGCCGGCCGCGCCGGCCGCGCCACGCGCAACGGTACCTTCGGCACCACGGGCCGCTGCGAACCGTTCGAGCCTGAATTGGTCAATCAGCTGCAGAACCACATCTTCGAGCCGGTGAAGGTGCTGCAGTGGCGCAATTCGAAGCTGGATTTCTCGTCCATCGCCTCGCTGCAGGTGTCATTGGCCGAGGTGCCGCGCCACGAGGCGCTGACCCGCGCGCCGATCGCCGAAGACCTCCGCGTGCTCGATCATGCCGCCCGCGATCCCGATGTGCGCGATATGGCGGTCGGCAAGGCCGCAGTGGAGAAGCTGTGGGACGCCTGCCAGATTCCGGATTACCGCCGCATCGCGCCCGCTGCACACGCAGAGCTGGTAGTCACTATCTTCAACTTCCTGATGCAGCGCGGGCGCATCCCCGATGCCTGGTTTGGCGCTCAAATCGCGCAAGCGGATCGAACAGACGGCGATATCGACACGTTATCGGGCCGAATCGCGCAAATCCGGACCTGGACATTCGTGGCAAATCGGCCGGATTGGCTGTCAGATCCTGATCATTGGCAGGGAATTTCGCGTGAATTGGAAAATAAACTGTCAGATGCCCTTCATGAGAGGCTCACAGAGCGTTTCGTTGATCGTCGTACCAGTGTATTGATGCGCCGCTTGCGGGAAAACACGATGCTGAATACTGAAATTGGTAAGACGGGCGAAGTGATCGTAGAGGGCCATGTGATTGGCCGTCTCGACGGATTTACATTTTTGCCCGATGCGGCCGAGGCTGGCTCGGATGCGAAGGCCTTGCAGGCTACGGCGCTGAAGGCGCTGGCCGGTGAGATCGACGCCCGCGCCGAGAAACTGGCGAATGCGGCAGACGATCAGTTCGTGCTCGCCTCCGACGGCACAATGCGCTGGACCGGCGACGCAGTGGCGCGTCTGGTCGCCGCCGATGACGTGCTGCATCCCCGTCTCCGTATCATCGCCGACGATCGCCTGTCCGGCGCGCCGCGCGATAGCGTTCAGGCTCGCCTCGATCTCTGGCTGAAGACGCATATCGAGAAGCTGCTCGGGCCGCTGTTCGATCTCACCAAGGCCGAAGATATCACCGGCATCGCGCGCGGAATCGCCTTCCAGCTCACCGAAGCATTGGGCGTGCTGGAGCGGCAGAAGATCGCGACCGAGATGAAGGATCTCGATCAGCCATCGCGTGCCGTGTTGCGGAAATACGGCGTGCGTTTCGGCGCCTATCACATCTATATCCCCGGTCTGCTGAAGCCTGCGGCGCGTTCGCTGGCCTCGCTGCTGTGGGCGCAGAAGCAGGACAATGTCGACATGTCGGCGCTGTCCAATGCGCAGCATCTCGCAGGCTCCGGCCGTACGTCCTTCCCGGTCGACAAGCTGCTCGATCGCGATGCCTATCGCGTGCTCGGCTATCGCCAGTGCGGCGAGCGCGCGGTGCGCGTCGATATTCTCGAACGTCTGGCCGATCTGATCCGTCCGGCGCTGGCCTGGCGCGAAGCCTCGCCGGGCGACAAGCCTGCCGGTGCTTTCGATGGCCGCCATTTCGTGGTGACGCAGGCGATGACCTCGCTCACCGGTTCGGCCGGCGAAGACTTCGCCTCGATCCTGCGTGCCCTGGGCTATCGCATGGAGAAGAAGGCGCCATTGCCGCCGGTACCGCCGAAGCCGGTCGCTGCGACGACGCCGATCGAGCCGAAGACTGACGACAAGGCGGAGGGCGTGGCTGCCGATGAGCCCGATGCCACGGCCGGGTTCGCTGCCTCCGACGCACCCGCTGATGAGACGGTTGTTGCTGCTGAAGCGACCGCCGAAGCGGCTGAGACCGCCGAGATCGCTGCCGATGCAGCGCCGGCTGAAGAAATTGCCGTGGTTTCATCCGCGTCACTGCTGCCTGAAGTCGCTTTGGTCCCGGTCGTCGAGACCGAGACGGCTGCAGTTGAAGAGCCCGCCGTCGCGGACACGCAGCCTGAAGCTGCCGCCGCCGCAGAGGTTGTCGAGGCGCCCGCCGCTGTCGTGGGCGAGGCGACTGAAGCTGCTGCTGCACCCGCCGAAGGCGCGGTCGCTGCAGAGCCCGAACTGGTCGAAGTCTGGCGCCCCGGTGGCCGTTCGGAAGAACGCCGCCCGCCGCGCCATGATCGCAACCGCAATCGCCACCATCGCAACACCAACGCTCCGCAGGGCGCTGCGCAGTCGGCTCCGGCCGAAGGCGCTGTGGCCGATGGCGAGAAGCGCGAGCGGGACGATCGCAACGGTAACGACCGCAACGGTAACGACCGTGGTGGCCAGGGCCGTCGCGATCGCAACAACAACGAGTTCCGTCGTCCGCGCAGCGATGCGCCGGGGGCCACTGCCTCCGCCGAAGGCGCGCCGAATCGCGACAACCGTGGCAATCGCGGTAACCGGGATAACAAGCCGGGCGAGGGTGGTCGTCCGCCGCGTGAGCGCTTCCAGGGCAAGGGCAAAGGTAATTTCAAGGGCGGCGACAAGGGCCGTGAGGGCCGGGGCAACGATCGCGGCGGTGCGACCCGTCCGTTCGCCACATCGGCCGCACCGCGCGAAAGGGACCGTCCGATCGATCCGAACTCCCCCTTCGCGAAACTCGCTGCGCTCAAGGAACAACTCAGCGGCCGCAAGGATTGATGCAGGTCACGCAGGGCGGCGCCGTGCCGTCAATTGATGTGGTGGTGATTGGAACGCCAGCGTCTCGATAAATGGCTGTGGCATGCGCGGGTGGTCAAAGCTCGCACCAGTGCTGCTGCATTGGTGGAAGGCGGCAAAGTGCGCATCAATGGCGAACGCGAGAAGTCTCCGGGCCATGGTGTGAAGATCGGCGACGTACTCACGGTGGCGCTGGATCGCACCGTGCGGGTGATGAAGGTCGAAGCCTTCGCCGAGCGGCGCGGCGATGCCACGGCAGCGCGCGTGCTCTATACTGATTTGCAACACCTTCCAGAGTAACTATCTAGGCCATATGCCGCGTCCAACGGTGGTTTTGTGGCAGGCTTTTCCCTTGGTCGAAATGCCCTGACCTATGCCGGCCGCATCCCTTGCGGCAGCGGGGTTGGTGCGCTACGCAAACACTGAATATCGATCGTTTCCGGAGTGCTGGATGACTTACGTCGTCACCGACAATTGCATCAAATGTAAATACACCGACTGCGTCGAAGTCTGTCCCGTGGACTGCTTCTACGAGGGTGAAAACATGCTGGTCATCCATCCGGACGAATGCATCGATTGCGGCGTGTGCGAGCCGGAATGTCCCGCTGACGCGATCAAGCCGGACACCGAAGGCGGCATGGAGAAGTGGCTGCAGGTCAATCTGGAACACGCCAAGACGTGGCCGAACATCACTCAGAAAAAAGAAGCGCCGGACGACGCCAAGGAATTCGACGGCCAGGAAGGTAAATTCGAGAAATATTTCTCGGCTGCACCCGGTACCGGCGACTAAGCGACTCGGTTCTCTTGCCGGTTTACCGGCGCCACGTGAAATTTACCCTACCCCTGATTATGACCTGTCAGCGGCCGTCGGACGGTCGCAACGGGGCATAAACCATTGATTTTTGCGGGAAATGTGCTATAATAGGCACAATTCAAGAAGCTGGACCGTGTGGTGCCGCTCGATTTGGCCCTGCCAGGTTCCCGTTTAAACATCAAACAGGGGCGTGGCGGTTTCCACGCGCAGGCTGTGTCACAGAAAACGCGTAAAAAGAGTGTTTCCAAGGCTGCCTCTTCGAAGAAGGCTACCTCTTCGAAGGTCTTGGATCCGAAGGCTTCGAAAAAGACAACTGCGGCCAGCCGCGTTGTAAAGGGTCCTGCTGCGAAGAATTCTGTCACCAAAGGCCGTGCCCGGGCCCCTGTCAAGGACACCCGGACCGCCGCGAAGGCTGCGGCTGAAAAGTCCTCCAAAAATAAAAGAAGTGCAATGCCAAATAAGACTGCCAAACCTACCCCGAAGGCTGCTGCTTCGAAGACTACTGCTGCCAAGCCTGCTGCGCCGAAGACGGCTGCGAAGGCTCCTGCGGCCAAGGCGCCGGTTGCTGCGCCCGCTGTGAAGACTGTTGCGCCGAAGGAAGCTGCCAAGGTTGCTGCGAAGCCCGCGGCTGCCAAGCCGGCGCCCGCTGCGGCCCCGCGAGCCGAAGAGCCGAAGAAGCCGTTGACCCAGCGTCAGGGCTTCAAGACCAACGAATTCGTCGTCTATCCGGCGCATGGTGTTGGCCAGATCCTCGCCATCGAGGAGCAGGAAATTGCAGGCGCCAGGCTCGAACTCTTCGTGATCAATTTCATGAAGGACAAGATGACCCTGCGCGTTCCTACCGCGAAGGTCATGAATGTCGGCATGCGCAAGCTGTCGGAGCCGGCGCTGGTCAAGCGCGCGCTCGAGACACTGAAGGGCCGTGCCCGCATCAAGCGCACCATGTGGTCGCGCCGTGCACAGGAATACGAAGCGAAGATCAATTCGGGCGACATCGTCGCGATTGCCGAAGTGGTCCGCGATCTGTTCCGTTCGGACTCGCAGCCCGAGCAGTCCTACAGCGAACGTCAGCTGTATGAAGCTGCACTCGATCGTCTGTCGCGCGAAATCGCTGTGGTCCAGCACGTCACCGAGACCGAAGCGGTCAAGGAGATCGAAGGCCAGCTCGCCAAGAGCCCGCGCCGCGGCGCCAAGGCTGAAGCGGGCGCCGAAGCCGGTGCTGACGATGCCGACAGCGATGGTGACGATGATGTCGCCGCCGCAGACGAGGCTGCGTAAGCAGCCTTTCGCAGGTTGAATACAAAAAGCCCGGCCGAGAGGCCGGGCTTTTTTGTTTCGGTGAACGACAAGGATATCTCCGTTGCGCCGACTATGTGCAGAGAGAGGTCTGTAAGCCTCAATCCACCACGATCTTGACGCGGTCGCGGGCCTTCACGCTGGCATTGTTCTCAAGCCCGTTCAGAACGCGAAAACGCTCCAGCGGGCGATCGATGCCGTTCATGCGATGCGATAGCGATTCCACTGTGTCGCCGGGCTGCACGGTGATCACCTTGATGCGCAGCGGGCGGGCGGCCTGGATTTCGGCCAGCGTCAGGCGGCGGAACGAGTTGACGGTTTCGCGGGCGTTGCGCTCGCTCTCGGTGCTCTTCTGCTTGGCGGCGAAGATAAACCGATAGACGTCGCTGCCGAAGCGTAGCGCGTAGACGCGGAATTGCCACTGGTCGCCGCGCGCGAGCGCTGAGGCTGCGGGGAAGCCGTTGATGGTGAGTTCTTCCGTGGTGGCCTTGTCGACATTCTCCATCCAGCCGGAATTGAGATAGTCGCTCAGGGTCTGCTCCGATGGCACGCGGACCACGTCGAAGCGCATGGCCTGATTGCCGCCTTCGCGCACGCCGATCACCGCTTGCGCGGTGTTGTCCAGCGTGAATGCTTCCGGCGCCTGGAATGTGAAGCCGAGCTTGGGATGCAGGAAGCGGCGGCCACGTACGAAGCCTTCGCTGGGGTCTTCGCCATAGACGATGCCGTCGATTGCCGAGAGATAGGTTTCGCGGTCGCGCTCGCCGCCATCCGGCGAGGAATATTGCCGCGCATTGGCCTGCGCATTCTGCACACGCTCTGGCGTTGCCGGATGCGACGACAGAAAGTCCTGCGCACGGGGATCGAGCGGCGTGCGGTTGGCTTTCAGTGCTGCGTTACGCTCCATCGCTGCGAGAAAACGAGATGCGCCATAGGGATCGAACTTGGCGCGGGCCGAGATGCCGACGCCAATGCCATCAGCCTCGAATTCCTGAGCGCGTGAGAAGCTCGCCATCGTCAGTTTGGATTTGGCGAGCGCGAGTGCGGTGAGGTCGGGATCGCTGCCCATATCGGTGACGACGCGAGTGACGATGGACGCCTGCCGCGCCTGCTCCTCGCGGATGGACGCGTGCTTTGCGAGTACATGCGCCATCTCATGCGACAGTACCGACGAAATCTCGGACGTATCGCTGGCCAACGCGATCAGGCCGCGCGTGACATAGAGTTGCCCGGTCGGCAGCGCAAACGCATTCACGGCACCCGAGTTGAGGATCGTGACCTTGTAAGCGAGGTCCGGCCGCTCGGACGCCGCGACCAGCCGATCGACGGTCTTGGTGATCAGTGCCTCCAGCCGCGGGTCGTCATAGGCGCCGCCATAGGATGCGAGGATACGCTCGTGCTCTTTCTCGGCGGCCGGCGTCTGTACCACGGCGGGTTTCGGTGGCTTGGCCGCCACCATCGGTTTCACGGAGGAGGCGGCTTCGAACCGGCTGGCGTCGCCGCAGGCCGACAAAGTGAAGACAGCGCACAGCACCACTGGCGCCGCCCAAAGGCGGCGGCTCAAGTTGGTTTGCCGTCCCACACCCGTCACGCCGTTCACTCTCTGCCCAAGCAGCCTTTCCGTCCAAATCTTGTCGTCCAAGTGATCTTGTCGTCCAAGTGGTCTAATTGTCCCCGACCACTTCGATCTGCCCCACCGCGAGCGCCTCAATCCGCGGTCCGCCGCGCTTCTCGACCCACCCCCGAACGCGAATATGTCGTCTTTCAAGGGACTTAAGCGTGATTCCAGCCGTCTCGAAGGCCGTCATCATGCGCCTTGAAATAGTTACCGCAAAGTCCTGAGTCCAGCGACGCCCGAAATTGAGGTAGGTCACCGTCCCGGCCTGGCGAACCGACAGGACCCGCCCCTCGACCAGCACGAACCGCCCCACATCGGCCAAGATATCGCCGGGACTTTCCGCGTTTTTTATGGCGTTGGTTTGAGTCCAGATTCCGCGCTTCAGCCGGCGGGCCGAGCCTTCGGCAGCGGAAAGTTCCGCCGCACAGGCTGTGTCGGAAATCGTGCCGGAGGCGAGGGCGGCGCCCTGCGCCAGAAGCTGGACCTGCAGCGACGGCTCAGCGGGATCGGCGAAGACAAAAGCCGGTTGTCGCCCGTAGCGATCCGGCATGTCGTTTTCGCCGTACAAGATGACGTCGCGACCGGCAATCAATGCGGCGAGGTCGTTCGGCTTAGATGAGCTTACAATCGACTCGATTCCCGCCAGACGGATTTCGTTGCCGTCGCTCAAGCGCAATGTCCTGACATCGATGACATCGGCGACGCGGCCTTCTCCCTGAGCGGCGAACATGCAGCCGGCGGCAGACACGGGTTGTACGGATGTCGAAATGCCGATCACTGCCAGCAACAGCGTTGCGGCATACGGCACGTCACACTTTGCAGATGCGGCACGCATCACATCACCTCGTGAGCTCCGATCAACCTCACGTCTATCATAGACAACAATCCATTCCGTTTTGCGGAAAACCTGTGTGTCTTTGCAGCGATTCTTGGCAGCGCCGCCGCTTGCCGCTGTTGTGTCATTGCTGCATGATCGCGATAACAACAACGAATACCGCGCAAAAAGCTGCGGCACGTTTTGAGGGAGGGACTTTTGAAGAAGATCATTTCAGGTCTGCTGGCGTCAGCAATGGCGTTCGCGGCCACCAGTGCCATGGCGCAGACCAAGCCGCTGAAGCTCGGCGCCATTCTCGATATGTCGGGCCTGTATGCCGATATTACCGGCGTCGGCAGCGAGACCGCTGCCAAGATGGCTGCAGAAGATTTCGGTGGCGAAGTGCTGGGCCGGAAGATCGAGATCATTGCCGCCGACCATCTCAACAAGGCTGATCTCTCCGCCAACATCGCGCGCGACATGCTCGACAACCAAGGTGTTGAGGCGATCATCGACGTCGCGGCATCGGCGACCGCGCTGGCTGCGAGCGAAATCGCACGCGCGCGCAACAAGATCATCATCTTCAACGGCCCGGGCTCGATCCGTCTCAGCAACGAGGCCTGCGGCCCCTACACGGTGCACTATGTGTTCGACACCTATGCGCAGGCCAATGTGACCGGCCTCGCCACCGTGAAGAACGGCCTCGACACCTGGTTCTTCCTGTCGGCCGACTATGCATTCGGTGCGGATCTCGAGAAGGACACCACGGCTGTCGTCACCAAGGCCGGTGGCAAGGTGCTCGGCTCGGTCAAGCACCCGCTGAACACATCGGACTTCTCGTCGTTCCTGCTGCAGGCGCAGAGCTCCAAGGCCAAGGTTGTCGGCCTCGCCAATGCCGGCGGCGATACGATCACCGCGATCAAGCAGGCAGCTGAATTCGGTCTTACGCGCGGTGGGGGCCAGAAGCTGTCGCCGCTGCTGGCCTTCATCTCCGACATCGACAGCGTCGGTCTCGATACCGCGCAGGGCCTGATCCTGGCGGAAGCGTTCTACTGGGATCTCAATGACGAGACCCGCGCTTTCACCAAACGCTTCCAGGAGCGCACCAAGCGCGTGCCGACATCGGCTCAAGCCGGCGTCTATTCATCGGTGCTGCATTATCTCAAGGCGGTGAAGGCTGCCGGCACCACGGATTCGGCGCCGGTCATGAAGCTCATGAAGGAGACACCGATCAATGACATGTTTGCCAAGAATGGCCGGATTCGCGAGGATGGCCGGATGGTGCATGACATGTATCTGTTCGAGGTGAAGAAGCCGTCGGAATCCAAGGGCCGCTGGGACGACTACAAGCTGCTCGCCACTGTCCCCGCGGAACAGGCTTTCCAGCCGCTGGAAGCCTCGCGCTGCCCGCTGGTGAAGAAGTAACCGTCACGGCCCAAGATCTGCCGGGCGATCAAGAACAACAAGAAGGAGCGCAATCATGAGCGACATCGTCCTGCAGGACCTCGACAATGGTCTTCTGACCATCACCATGAACCGTCCGGATCGGCGCAACGCGCTCAATCCGGACATGACACAGGGCCTGGTCGCGGCAGCACGTCGCGCGCAGGAAGATCACGACGTGCGCGCCGTACTCATCAAGGGCGCAGGCGGTACGTTCTGCGTCGGCGGCGACGTCAAGTCGATGGCGGCCGGCCGCGCGCCGCTGTCGTTTGAAGCGAAGCGAGCCAATCTGCGCCGCGGCATGGAAGTGTCGCGCATCCTGCACCAGATGCCGAAGCCGGTGGTGGCGCAACTCGATGGCGCTGCAGCAGGCGCCGGTCTCTCGATTGCACTGTCCTGCGATCTCCGCGTCGCCGCAAGCTCGGTGAAGATCACCACGGCCTTCGCCAAGGTCGGCTTCTCCGGTGATTATGGCGGCACCTACTTTCTCACCAAGATGCTTGGCAACGCCAAGGCGCGCGAGCTTTATCTGATGTCGCCGGTGCTGAGCGCGCAGGAGGCGCTGGCGCTCGGCATGGTGACCAAGGTCGTCGATGACGCCGAGGTCGAGGCAGCGGCACGCGAACTGGCGATGTCGCTCGCGCAGGGGCCGAGCATCACCTACGGCTATATCAAGACCAACATCAATAATGCCGAAACAATGACGCTGGAAGCCTGCTTCGACGCCGAGGCGATTCACCACACCCGCTGCAGCGATACCGACGATCACAAGGAGGCCGCCAAGGCCTTCGTCGAGAAGCGCAAGCCGGTTTTCAGAGGGCAATGACCATGAGCCAGATGCGGTTGCGGCAAGTTTGTCTGGTCGCTCCGCATCTGGAGCCCGTGGTAAGCGATATTGCGGCCATTCTCGGCCTCGATATCTGCTACCGCGATCCCCGTGTTGAAAAATATGGGCTCGAAAATGCGCTGCTGCCAGTCGATGTGACGCTGCTCGAAGTGGTGGCGCCGACACAGCCGGGCACGGCGGCCGGACGGTTCATGGAGAAGAACGGCGGCCGCGGCGGCTATATGGTGATCCTGTCCTGCGAGGATCCTGACGAGCGCGGGCGCTTCGCCGCCAGCATCGGCATCCGCACCGCCAATGTGATCGATCATCCACCCTATCATGGCGTGCAGCTACATCCGCGCGATTGCCGGGCTGCCTTTATCGAGTTCAATCACACCGACGGCAGTGACGACGATTTCGGGCCGTATCCGCCGGCCGGTCCGGACTGGCAGGAAGCGATCCGCCACGATATCACGCGCGCGCTCACCGAGGTCGAGCTGCAGAGCCCCGATCACTATGATCTCGCGCAGCACTGGAGCAACATCATCGGCATTCCACTGACCTCGGCACGCAATGACGATCCGCAGATCGCATTCACCAATGGCTGCTTGCGCTTCGCCAAAGGCAAGGCCGAGGCGATGACCGGGCTGACCTTTCGCGTCAACGATGTCGCGCAGGTGCTGGGCAGTGCGCGGGCGCGGGGCTGTCCCTGCGCCGGCGATGCATTTCTGCTGGCCGGGGTCACGTTTCGCGTCGTTGCATGATCGCGGCAATCGCCGCACGATCCGTTCTTGTTCTGACGCGTTTCCTGCATGCGAACCGTATCCGCTTCGCTCGGAAATGCTCCGGCAATAACAATAACGGGAAACGCCATGACTGTGACATGTCCGCATCCGCTGGACTCTTTCTTCAATCCATCCAGCATCGCCATTATTGGCGCCTCCCGCGATGTCACGAAGATCCCGGGCCTGCTGCTGTCCTTCCTGCGCAAGAACCATTTTTCCGGTGCGATCTACCCGGTAAATCCGAACTATCCGGATATCGACGGGCTCACCTGCTATCCGACCATCAACGCGGTCGGGCAGCCGATCGATCTGGCCATCGTGATCATTCCTGCGCGCGTCGTGCTCGGCGCGCTCCAGGATTGTGCGAAACTCGGCGTCAAACATGCGATCATCATCTCCTCCGGCTTCGCAGAAGAAGGCGGCGATTCCATCGCGATGCAGGACGCGATCGCGGCGCTGGCGAAACGCACGGGAATGCGGATCTCGGGGCCGAATGCGGAAGGTTATTATAACCAGATTGCCGGTATCGCCGCGACCTTCAGCCCGACCGTCGACGTCAGGCCGGATCAGCCGCGCCTGGTCGCCACCACAAAGCGGATCGGTATCGTCGCGCAATCCGGCGGCATCGGCTTTGCGATCTATAACCGCGCCAAGGCGCTCGGTATTGCGCTCAGCACAGTCATCTCAACCGGCAACGAGTCCGATCTCGGTGCCGGCGAATTCCTTGAATACCTGGTGCAGGATACGCAGACGGATGTGATCCTGCTCTTCATTGAGGGTGTTCGCGACGTCGACAAATTTCTCTCCGCGGCACAGAAAGCCGCGGAGACGGGCAAGCCCGTCATTGTCACCAAGGTCGGCCGCTCCGGCGCCGGCGAGCGCGCAGCAGCCTCGCATACGGCCAGCATGGCGGGTTGGACGGCCGCCTATGATGCGGTGTTCGCGCGCTATGGCCTCATCGTCTCCAACGATCTCGACGAAGCGGTGACCATCGCCGCCGTGCTGACCACGTCACCGCTGCCGAAAGGCGACCGAGTCGCTGTTGTCACCGTCTCCGGCGGCGCCGGCATCTGGGGTGCAGATGCGGTCTCGGCGCAGGGGCTGCAAGTGCCGGAATTGTCTGACGGCGTTCAGGCGACCATCCGTGGTCTGATCCCATCCTATGGATCGCCGCGCAATCCGATCGATATCACGGCCCAGGCGGTACACAGCGGCGGGCTGCAAAAGACCATTGAATTGCTCAACAGGTCTGACGAGATCGATGCAATCCTGGTTGTGATCTCGCTCTCCAGCGAGACGCGGATGCCGTTCAAGACGCTCGAGCTGAAGCCGGTGATATCGGCACAGAACAAGCCGGTCGTGTTCTGGTCCTACACATTGCCGTCAAATTTCGCGCGCACCGGTCTGGCCGAATCCGGCGTCGTCGTATTATCCGGCCTCACACATGTCAGCGTCGCGTTGCGGCGGCTGGTCGATCACGCGGGATTCAAGCTGGCCGAACCTGTTGCGACAGCCCCGGCTACAGCGAGTGATCTGGCTGAGCATCTGACCGCGCCGACGCTCTCCGAGTATGACAGCAAGACGCTGCTGCAGATTGCCGGTGTCGCGCTGCCAAGCGAGGTTCTGGTCACCGAAAGATCGGCGCTCGATGCCGCGATTGCCAGGACCGGCTTTCCGCTGGTGATGAAGATCCAGTCGCGCGACATTCCGCACAAGAGCGAGGTGGGAGGCGTGCGGGTTGGCATTGCCACGAAGGACGAAGCGGCCGCAGCCTATGACGTTCTGCTTGCGAATGCGCGCCAGCATCGGCCACAGGCCACATTACAGGGCGTGCTCGTTGCGCCGATGGCCAGGAAGGGCGTCGAGATCATCGTCGGCACACTGCTGGACAAGACTTTCGGACCAATGGTGATGGTTGGCCTCGGCGGAGTGACGGCGGAATTGTTCAGGGACGTGGTCTATCGCCCGGCCCCGGTGAGTGCCGATGAGGCTGCATCCATGCTGGGCGAGCTCAAGGCCGCGCCTCTGCTGAACGGATTTCGCGGGGCGGCGAAGGCTGACGTGTTCTCGGCAGCGGAGCTGATTGCGCAGATCTCGCAGCTTGCGGCGCGGTTCAAGGGCGAGATCGCCGAGATCGAGCTCAATCCGGTGCTGATGCATCCGGTGGGAGAGGGCGTCACGATCGTCGATGCGCTGGTGGTGAGGAAGCCCCAGCCCGGATGGAGCGTAGCGCAATTCGGGGCGGAGTTCAGCGCATACACAATCCCGGACTAGGTTGCGTTCCAACCGGGCTAAGAAGCGGCGCTTTGCTTTGGTGTCATCAATAAAATGGCCGGGATGAACCCGGCCATTTCCAGGTGAGGTTTGAAAACAAACCCGACGGGGACTTACCGCCCCTTGAAGTTCGCCACCCGGCGTTCGGCAGTCGCCGCAACGCCCTCCTTGAAGTCATCCGTCGCACGCAGGCGCGTCTGCTCCGCCAGTTCGTGCTCGGTCGCTTTCGCCACGCGATCGGCAAGACCGTTGCGCATGGTGGCACGGGTCGACAGCAGACCGAGCGGCGAGCATTCGGCGATCTCTTCGGCGAGCTTGATGGCGGCGTCGCGGACTTCCGCCTGCGGCACCAGCACATTGGCCAGGCCCATCTTCAGGGCTTCCTCACCGCCGACGCGGCGGCTGGTATAGAACATCAGCTCAGCATTGTTCTTGCCGATCAGCTCGGTCAGCGCCACCGTCAGGCCGAAGCCGGGATGGAAGCCCAGCTTGGTGAAATTGGCTGCGAAGCGCGTTTCTGGGCAGGCGACGCGGAAGTCCGCGGACACGGCAAGCCCGAGGCCGCCACCGATGGCTGCGCCCTGCACGGCAGCAATGATGGGCTTTTTGGCGCGGAAGATGCGCACGGCTTCCATGTAGAGATGGCCAATGGAGCCGAGATTATCGGCTGGGTCGCCGCTTTTGGCGGCGGCCTCGGTTTCCTTGCGGTTCGGATCGCTGAAATCGGCGCCGGCGCAGAACGCCTTGCCCTGCGCGCACAGAACCGTGGCGCGGATTTCCGGATTGGCGTCGATTTCATCGAGCGCGTTGGCGATCTGCTGGATCAGCATGATGTCGAAGAAGTTCAGCGGCGGCTTGCGGATCTCGATGATCGCGATGTGGCCGCGGGTTTCGACGCCGATATCTTTGTAGGTGGTCATGATGGCTCTCTGTTGAATGGATGGATCAGCGCAGGCCAAGTCCGCGCGCGATGATGCCGCGCAGGACTTCGGTGGTGCCGCCCTGAATGGTAAGTTTCGGCGCAGTCTTGATAGCGAAGCCCAGCATCTCATCCAGCGTGGCGTGATTGGAAGCGCTGTCGTCAACGAAAGCCGCCAGTTCGCGCACGCGATGGGGCAACTGCTGTTCCCAGATCGTGCCGATGTCCTTGACGATGGATGCTTCAACCACCGGCTCCTTGCCGGCCTGCAACATGCCGGCCACCGACACCGACATGCGCCGCATCGTGTGCAGCTGCGCGACGAGGCGGCCGATGCCTTCGGCGCTGCGGGTGTCAGGCTTCGGGCCGACAGCCCGAACCAGCTCGGTCAGCACGTAATAGGTCTCAAGGAAACGTTCGGGGCCGGATCGCTCATAAGCTAGTTCGCTGGTGGCTTGTTTCCAGGCACTGTCGATCTCGCCCAGCATGTGGTCGTCCGGCACGAAGTGATCGGTGAAAACCACCTCGTTGAATTCATACTGGCCGGTGATCTGCGCGATCGGATTCACCGTGATGCCGGGCTTCTTCATGTTGACCAGGAACTGGGTCAGGCCGTGGCGGCGATTTTCCTTGGTCGACGGCGACGTCCGGAAGATAGCAATCATGTAATCGGCCATATGCGCCGAGGTCGTCCAGATCTTACTGCCGTTGATCAGCCAGCCGCCGTCGGTTTTGGTGGCCTTGGTCTTGGCAGCGAACAGATCGGAGCCCGAATTTGGCTCGCTCATGCCGATGGAGAAGCAGACCTCGCCGCGGCAGATGCGCGGCAGGATGTCCATCTTGATGTGCTCGGGCGCGTATTTCAGCAGCACCGGGCCGCTCTGGCGGTCGGCGACGAAGAAGCGGCGCACCGGCGCATTAGCGACGCGCATTTCTTCGGTGACGACATAGCGCTCCAGGAAACTGCGTTCATGGCCGCCATACTTCTTGGGCCAGGTCATGCCGAGCCAGCCGCGCTCACCAACGCGCTTGCTGAATGCGGGATTGTCCGAGTCCTCGCGCTGGGGCTTGTGCGGATCGAAAGTGCCGGCGGCGATCTCCTCGGCGAGGAAGGCGCGCACTTCCTTGCGGAGCTGCTCGCATTCGGGCGGCAGGCGGATCGGGTCGAAACGAAGGGCTGCGGTCATGTCAAAGATCTCGTTTCTTGTGTGCGATCAGCGCGAAGCGACCAGGGGCCACAGCTCGTCGGCGCCGCGCGCGGCGACGAGTTTGCCGAGCTCAACCGCCCAATAGCTTTCACTGCCGAAATCGTCGCGCCATGCCAACGCGCGTAGCGTGTAGCGATGCAGGATGTGCTCCTGGGTGAAGCCGATGGCGCCAAGCACCTGATGCGCAATCGCCGCGCCCTTTTCGGCGGCTTCCGAGCAACGGATCTTCGCAGCGGCGGCTTCGAGGAAGAGTGCGTCGTCGAGCGGTGCCCCGCTGGAGAAGGCGTCAGCTGCTGAGCTGGCAGCGGCGAGCGCCGCCGAGGTCTCGCCCGCTAGCTTCGCCAGATTGTGCTGCACCGCCTGGAACTTCGAGATCTTCTTCTCGAACGCCACGCGCTCGCCGGAATAGTTCACGCCGATGCCCAGCATCGTTTCCAATGCGCCGGCAATCTGCTGGCTGCGCACCAGTGCGCCCATCAGCAGGAGCGTGTTCTGGTCAAAGCCCGACGGTGCTGACTGAATGGCGACCGGCTTCACGGAGTCGAGATGCACCGTATCGGACGGGTCTCCCGCCAGCCCAAGGCCGGCTTCGATGCGACAGGCGCTGGCTTCTACCAGAGCGATGGAGGTGCTGCCGATGCCCGATGCGACGACGGCAATGTATTCAGCATCCTTCGCGAAGGGGACGCCGCGCGCGCGGCCTGTGATCGTGCCGTTGGCATTGAGCTTGAGACGGTCGCGCGGGCTTGCCGGTGCGACCGTCATCCTGCCTTCCGGCGATTTGATATGGGCCTGCGCGAGCAGCCAACCAGCCAACATGGTCTCGGCGAGCGGCACCGCAACGCCGGCGCGGCCAGCGGCACTGAGGACGCTGAAACCTTCGGCCATGCTGGTGCCGGAGCCGTCGCATTCTTCCGGCACCCATGACAGCGGCAGACCGGCATCAGTCAGCGCCTGCCAAAGCGGTGCTTTCCAGTTGCCGTTCTTGTCGTGATTGATGGTCTGCGCGTCAGCGAGATCAGCGAAAATACGTTCCGCAGTTTCCGCAACGATATTGTCTGTGTCCGTCAAGGCGTTCCCCGTGTGCTAGCGCATCTCATTCGGCAGGAAATGCCGGGCATGGGGTGCTGCCACTTTTCTTGAAATCATGATGCGGAAAAGGCGGAGCGAAGACAAGCCGGCTGGCCGCAGAGGGACCTGCGGTGGCGACATGATATGCACCTGTTGCAGTGCAATTTAATTCCGCGAAACGAACTTGCGTCGCGTTGTATACCAGCGCGATCGCTCTATGTTAGATCGCGTCAAGATTCGATACGAAGCAGAGGAAATGCAGATGGCAAGTGACGGTTTGTGCGTCGTGATTACAGGGGCGGCATCGGGGCTTGGTGCTGCGACTGCGGCCATTCTCGCCAGAGACGGCGCCCGTATCGTCATCAACTATTCGTCGAGTCAGAAGGAAGCCGAAGCCACTGCCGAGCTGTGCCGCGATGCGGGTGCAACCGAAGTCATCGTGGTTCAAGGCGACGTGTCCAAGGACGACGATTGCAAGAGCATCGTCGCGGCCGCCCAGCACTGGGGGCGGATCGATGCGCTGATCAACAATGCCGGTGTGACAAAGCACGTGCCGCATGACGATCTCGACGGTCTGTCTGCCGAGGACTTCCAGTGGATCTACGGCATCAACACGATCGGACCGTATCAGATGGTGCGCGCTGCGCGGTCGCTGCTGGAAGCCGGCGCGCGGGCATCCGGTCGATCCTCGGCAGTGGTCAATGTCTCATCGATGGCCGGTCTCACCGGCGCGGGCTCTTCGGTCGCCTATGCCGCGAGCAAGGGCGCTCTGAATTCAATCACGCTGTCGCTGGCGCGTGCATTGGCGCCGTTGATCCGTGTCAACACGGTCTGCCCGGGCTATATCGACACGCCCTGGTTCACCAAGGGACGCGGCGCGGAAGCGGCGGCCAAGGTGCGCGAGGCGGTGATTGCGAAAGTGCCGCTGCGGATCGCCTCGACGGCCCAGGATATCGCCGGGCTGATCTGCTTCCTCGCCACCTCGCCCTCCAGCAATATGACGGGCGAACTGGTGCGGATGGATGCGGGCATGCATCTGCAGTCGACGCGCTGACATCAAAGACTGAACAAAAAAAGCCCCGGGTGATGCCCGAGGCTTTTTCATTAGTGGTTGCCAGCGGATCAGCGATTGCCGGGATCGGAAATCATCCGACGGGCGACTAGCCTGTTCCAGATGAACAGGACCACAAGCGCACCGATCGTTGCCGTGATGAAGCCGGCGCCCTGGTTTGGTCCATAGTGGCCGATCTGCTGGCCGATGAAGGTTGCGAGGAATGCGCCGGCGATACCCAGGATAGTGGTCAGAATGAAGCCGCTGGGATTGTTTGGCCCCGGTGACAGAAGGCGGGCGATAATGCCTGCGACAAAGCCCACAACGAGAATCCAGATCATAGCAATATCCCCTCTTTCAAGTGCGCGTTAAACCCAGCTGGACTTAACTTCGTCCTCTGTGGGTAGTCGGCCATGCGGTGTGAACTGATTAACGGCATCGGGCAGCTCGTTGCTCAGCTCGGAGAGAAGCTGTTCACGTGACATACCGGTGCGCGACGTCAGTTGTGCGATCTGATCCGCCCCCAGCGCGGCGCCAAGATCGTTCGGCGAGATCTGCTTGTTCGGGCCGGAGCTGACCCAGGAATCCGCGGCGTCGCCATGGCCGTTCTGCTGGAACTGCTTGAGCAGGTCGCCGAGGCCACCGCTGAGCACGCTGCCGGCGGCACCGCCCGCCAACAGCCCGCCGAGCGGGCCTTTCAGAAGGTCCCCCAGGCCACCGCCGCCTGCTGCGCTGCCAGAATTCCCGCCGAGGAGGCCGCCAAGCATACCACCGAGGCCACTATCTTGGGCGCTGGCCTGCGTCGTATTCGGCGGCGGGATCTGTTGTGGGTTGCCTTGCGGCGCCGGCTGGTCGCCGGTGAAATGTTTGTAGCCCTTGTAGGCAAGCAGCGCGAGGATCGCCATTGTCATTGGCGACATGCCGCCGCTTTTGTCATTGGGATCGCTGGGGCCACGCGGCCCGTTGGCCATGCCATTCAGAATGTCGAGTAAACCCATGATCATCTCCTGTTCTGCCAGCCCGGCGAAAGCATAGCTGCGCGGTATGACGCCTACAAGGCGCGTCGGTTCCGCCGATAGGCAACGCTGCGGCATTTTGCTAGTAACGGGTGCTGGATGAACGGGAGATGACGTGATCGGAACGCGACCCATCTGTATTGCCGGTGCCGGCAGTATCGGCTGTTTCGTGGGGGGCGCCCTGGCGGCAGCCGGTCGCGACGTCGCCATACTGGCGCGGCGGCGCATCGTGGACAGCGTCGAGACGCACGGCTTGAGGCTGACGAGCTTCGATGGCCTCGATCAATGCCTCGCCCCCGGTCAGCTGCAGCTGTCGGATGACCCCGCAATCATGAGTGAGGCGGAGATCGTTCTGGTCACGGTTAAAAGCGGCGATACGGCGGAGATGGCGAAGCTGATCGCGGATCATGCTGCGAAAGACGCTATCGTCGTTAGCCTGCAGAACGGCGTCGGCAATATTGGGGTCCTGCGCGCTGCTCTGCCCGGGCGCCGCATCCTCGGTGGAATGGTGCCATTTAATGTCATCGCAAAGGGCGATAGTCATGTTCATCGCGCAACGTCCGGAAACATCATAGTCGAACGCGATGGGGCCGATACCGCTTCGTTGCTATCCGTACCGCACCTTGCCGTCCTTGCTAGCGACGATATCGTCGGCGTTCAGTGGGGCAAGCTGCTGGTCAATTTGAATAACGCCCTGAATGCGCTGTCGGATATACCGCTGCGGTCGCAGCTTGCACAGCGCGCGTGGCGCTCGTTATTCGCCGATCAAATGGCGGAAGGCCTTACTGTTCTGAAAGTCGCCGGCATCAAGCCCATCTCAGCGACGCCGATCCCCGCGCGGCTTACGCCGCATTTGCTGCGGCTTCCTGACGGCCTATTCAATATGCTGCTCGGGCGGACCATGAAGATCGATGCAAATGCGCGCTCGTCCATGTGGGAGGATTTGCAGCGCCATCGCCGTACCGAGATTGATTATTTGCAGGGTGTCATCGTTGAGCTGGCGGCGAAATATCAGATCGCGGCTCCACTCTCGCTGCGCGTGATGACACTGATCAAGCACACAGAGATGTCAGGCAGGGGGGCGCCCGCATTCACGCCGGATCAGATTCGCAGTCGGCACGGCATTGATTGAGCCGAAGGGAGTATTGGACCGGGCCCCGGCGCTATCATTACGAGAATGTTACTATTCGTTTCGGCTACAATCGGCGGACTCAACTATCCGAATGCTCAAATTGCGCTTGCCGTCAATGCAATGGTACCATTATCCGTTGCATTCGCGTCAGGCCGATGATTATCCGTTAAATATCAATTGCCGATACGCGTCGGAGAATTCTCAGTAAATGAGATGCAAAGAGTCTTTTAGCCCATCATTCGCAAACAAGTAGCAATCCTCGTCGTGAATGAAGGCTGGGAGAGCACGGCCAGTTCGATACTGAGCATTATGATGTGACATCAGGGGCTATGTCATTCGCCACATCTTTAGTATAGAAGGCCGCGTGATTTGACGGTGGTTCGCGCTTCGCGCGCCGGGCCGGGCGTTTGATCCTTTCATATCATCGGCAAAGCGTGTGCCGGTCGAATTATTCAACTAACAATCGGAGTTACAATGGCCAAGAAAGCAAAAAAGAAACTCGTCCGTCGCGAATACACCAAGGAAGACGTGAAGATCCTGAAGGCGCATTCGAAGGCCCAGACCCCGCTCGAGAAGATTTCCAAGGAGATGAAGCGCACCGGTGGTTCGCTGCGTCAAAAAGCCATCAAGCTCGGCATTCCGCTCGGTCATCGTCGTCGCAAGGCGAAGAAGGTTGCCACGAAGGCCGCCAAGGTGACCAAGACCGCGAAGGCCAAGAAGGCCAAGAAGTAATCTTCCGTTCTGAACGGAGCCGGCCTGAAGCGCGTTAGACGCTTCAGGCCGTTTTCTTGAGGGGAGTGATCGATGTGAACGCTGCTTTTGAAGCTCTTGAAGCGAAAATCCTTCGCCGCCATCCCCGTGGCCATGGTTATATTAACATCGGTGCCATCGCACCTGCATTTGCGACCTGCTAACGGTCGCCCCGTTCGCTGGGGTATGATGCTCGGATCGTCGAGCCAATGGTGTGCGGCTGAAACGCAGGCCCCGGCCAATGCCCGCAAGCGCGTTGCCGCGACCTCCTGTGCAACGTCGTCGGTATAGTCATTGAATTTGATTCGTGAAGCGATCGTCATGAGCTGCCGCCTCTTCAGGCTATTTGCGCTGTGCGCCGCGTTGATCGCGGCGACCATAGTTGAGGTCGGAGCGGCGGATTATGCGAGCCAGATCAGTGCCTTTCGCCGGGCACACAAACTCTCGTCTGTCACGCTGGACAGCAAACTGAATGCGGTCGCGCTTGCTCAGGCGCGGGCGATGTCATCCAGCGGCAAGGTCAGTCATGAGGTAGGCGGGGTCTTCTCCGCGCGTGTGGGAAAGCTTCGCAAATCCAAAGCAGCTGAAAACATCGCGGCGGGGTTCCTGACATTTCCCAAAACGTTGAAGCAATGGGAAGAGAGCCCAGGTCATCGCGAGAACCTGCTCATGCCCGGCGCGCGCAAGGTCGGCGTCGCTTACGCGGCCAATCCCAAGTCGCCCTACAGGATGTTCTGGGCGATGGTCATCACGGATTGATACTTCACGGGTTGTTATGGTTCAGGTGCGCTTGGTCTTGACCGGCGCGGGAGTGCCGAATAGCGCGTCCTTGATGTCCTTCAGCCCCGATGACAATTTGGACCATCCGCAGGCAAGCGGCTCGATCGCGCAGTCCGGTTCCTTGGCGCGCACTTTGGGCCGAGGCCGAGGTAGCACGACAGGTTTCACGTCGCTTGGGGCTTCCACAGTCTGCCGAAAGTCCGTTTCGAGCGCGGCCTGGGTTTGCACCTCGCGCTGCTTCTCAGCGAAGGCCGCGACGATGACGCTGCGGCGTTGACTGTCCAGATAGTTTTTGTACTGCTCGTCGATCGCCTTCTGCTCGGCCGTGGTTGGGTTCGGGCCAGCGATATCGAAGCTGCGGTTCTGCATGAAGTCGTGATAGGTATAGCCGCCACCGCGCTTGCGCCGTCCCGCGAACTTGCTTTCGCAATCCGACAGCGCTGTAGTTTTCACGTCTTTTGATGCTGTCGATTTTTCGACGCGCTCAGCGCAGTCCTCATAGTCCGCCGGCGCAGCAGTCCACCATTGCGCAAGAGCAGGCGAAGACATTAGCGCGAGACCGACGAGTGATGCGGCCGTCATTAGCGCAAATATGAGCGACTTGTATGCGGACGAATGAGTCACTTGGGTTCCGATATAGGTAACAAGCCCAATTCTCGCCATTTGTGGGCCGTTTTTCAACCTCGGATGTGTTACTTCTCCCCGCTTTTGGAGCAAGTGCAGCATGACTGCATCAGTACGGTCATGTGGTAAGCAGATTAGCGCCATTTCGCGATACAGCGTTGATATGGAAGTGTTTCTAGCCGGAGAGCTCCCACTGCTCTGATATGGCTGAAATTGATGACACCACAGTTTTGAGACGTTCTCGACAGTAGTTTCGCGTCGCGTGTCTACGATGCGCAATCACCTACACGGGACCACACGTCGTTCGCGATCGACTCGCGTCCGAGAGTGGTGGTGCCGTTTCCTTTCGCGGGGCTACGACTCTGCCGGATAACACACACGGAAAGGGGCGGTCCGTTTGGACCGCCCCTTTCCTCATGTCAGTTGTATTACTGGCAGATGTGTCGTCGGCCATCTTCGCCGCGGAACCAGGTTCCGGGCTGGCAAACGAAGCCCATGCGCTGCGCGTAGGAATCGCGCGGGACGCCATTGTATCCATCATAGGAATTGTAGCTGTTCCGGAACGGAGCAATTGCGATGGCCCCGGCCGTACCCACTGCCGCACCTGCCACCCCCACCGCACCGCCAACCACGCCTGCCGCTACGTCACCTGGCCAGAAGCCCGAATCACGATAGCCGTTATCGACTGTGCTCGCTTGATACTCCTGCGTGGCCTGCGCGCGGCGATTCATCGGATCCTTTGCCATCACCGGCGCGGCCATCAAACCAGAGGCCATGGCAACGGCAGCAAGAAGTTTCATCTTTGTCATGCGGGATTCTCCATCCTTATTGTGACAACCAGCCAACGATGGGCGCTACGAGACGTTCCGCAATAGATGTCCGGGCCTTTCAAAGGAACGTGACGTCAGCTCCAGACCCGTCCTGTATGAACCATCAACGGGTAGCGATGATCAAACGGCTCTGGTATGGAACTGTCCATGCCCGGTATTCATGACCCGGGATAGCGGTCCCGTAGCTCAGCCGGATAGAGCGACGGTTTCCTAAACCGTAGGTCGCATGTTCGAGTCATGCCGGGATCGCCAGCTTTCTTCTCCTGTTTGTCTGAAATGGCCCTTTCGCGACGACCTCAGGTCCTCGGCGTCAGGCGACGGCGGCGTCGCGTTGCCGAAGCATGGCCCGGATCTCGTGCGACGGCCTGGCAGCGCTGAACAGGAAGCCCTGCATCTGGGTGCAACCCAGCACACGCAACGCGTCGAGTTGATCGGTCGTTTCGACGCCTTCCGCCGTGGTCATCATGTTGCGCGCGGCAGCGATGGTCACGACCGCCTGCACGATTGACGAAGATCCGTCCGGAGCCAAGATGTCCCGGATGAAACTGCGGTCAATCTTGACCTTGTCGAACGGGAAACGCTGCAGATAACTGAGCGACGAATAGCCGGTGCCGAAGTCGTCAAGCGCGATACGCACGCCGATGCCGCGAAGCTGATGGAGGATGGCAAGTGCAGCCTCGTCGTCGCGAATCAGCACTGTTTCCGTGACTTCAAGCTCTAGCCGGTGCGCTGGCAAATTCGCTGTCACAAGGGCTCGCGTGACGTTCAGTGCCAGAGTCTGCGACGTAAATTGAACTGGCGAGACATTGACGGCGAGCTTGATCGGTAAGGGCCATGAAGCGGCTTCCATGCACGCTGTCCGGAGCACCCATTCGCCGAGTTCGGTAATCAGGCCGGTTTCTTCGGCGACGGGAATAAATTCCGCCGGCGAAATCATGCCGCGAAGCG
The DNA here is from genome assembly GCF_008329525.1 of Tardiphaga sp. P9-11. Lineage (GTDB taxonomy): Bacteria > Pseudomonadota > Alphaproteobacteria > Rhizobiales > Xanthobacteraceae > Tardiphaga. The sequence goes on from NZ_NPKQ01000001.1 coordinate 974,537, forward strand.
GATGCCGCCAGCGTAGCAGCGCTTCGCAGCCGCTGATCTCGTTACTGGCGATATCGATAACTGGTTGATAATGAACCTCGAGCCCGCCTTCGCTGAACGCCTTGCGCAAGTCCTGCTCCAGTGCGCGGCGTGCGCGTGCGTCCTCATCCATGGCGGGTTCGAAGAAGCGAAAGGTGCGCCGTCCGGCGGCCTTGGCGCTATACATTGCAAGGTCGGCATGTCTCAGCAATTCGTCGAGATCGGAGCCGTCATCGGGGGCTACAGCGATTCCGATGCTGGCATCGGTCGTGATCTGGTGGCCAAGGCATTCATAGGGCTGCCGGATGGCGTCGTAGAGCGGCACCACCAGATGGGTGACATCGCTGCGGCGGGCAATTCCCGTATGCACGATGGCGAATTCGTCGCCGCCAAGTCGCGCGACAAAGCCCGCATTACCGACACAGCTGCGCAGCCGCGTGGCCACGATTTTCAGCAGTTCGTCGCCGATCGCATGACCGAGCGTGTCATTGACGCTCTTGAACTCATCGATATCGATATAGAGAATCGCAAATCGCGCGCCGTCATGCAGCGTTGCGATTTCCGCTTCGAGGCGCTCACGGAACATCACCCGATTGGGGAGATCTGTCAGAGCATCGTAATGCGCAAGATGGGCGATGCGCTCTTCCGAACGTTTGCGATCAGTGATGTCCTCGAGCGTCGAGGCCCAACCGCCGTCCCCCGATCTCTGAACGAGGATCTGGATCGAACGACCATCCGGCGTGGTCAGTAGCGTATCGTGGACAGGGCCTTCAGCAACGCTTCGCAAGAACGACGTGCAGTATTCGTCGACATCGCCGATGAAGGTTCCGTTGTCCTTGCGATGCTGGATGAGGTCGCGGAAATAGCAGCCTGGCTTCACTATCTTGTCGGATAGTCCGAACATGTCGATGAAGCGCTGATTGCAGACGACCAGCCGGCCATAGGCATCGAACAACAGCAGGCCCTGCGTCATATTGTTGATTGCAGTATCGAGATGTTTCGATTTTTGCGCCAGCATCCGTTCGGCCGAGCGGTGCTGGCGGTTCAGCTGCCGGACGATCAGGAACAGCGTCGCCAGGATCACCAATGCGGCAAGTGTCGCACCGATGATTTGATATTTGGTCTGCTCGCGCCAGTCATGCAGGGCCGCGGGCATGCTGGTGGTCGCGACGATCATCACGGGAGCCGCCGCGAGGCGCCTTGCAGAGCCCAATTCGTCTTCCCCGTCGATGGGGCTGATATAGTGCCCCGTCGAGGTTCCGCCCGTCGACCAGAGGTCCTTGAAGACTGAGCTGTTGCTGAGGTTCTGGCCAATAACGGTCTCGTTCTGCGGATAGCGAGCAAGCACGGTGCCGTTGCGGTGGATCATCAAGATCTTGGCGTTTTTTTCGAGCGCGAGGGATGCGAAGAAGCTCTCGAAGTGAACCGGCTCGACGCCGCGGCTGATGATGCCCATGAATTCGCCATGGCGTCCGATCAGCTTGCGCGAAAACACGGCGGTCCATGCACCAGTCACCCTGCTGATGACGGGTTCGGCCAATACGATCGCGGGCCCGTTGTCGGCCTGCAGCGTCTGGAAATGCTGACGGTCGGCAATGTCGATGGCAGGCACCGGCCAGGTTTCCGACGAGTTGAGCAGCTTGCCTTCGGAATCGAACAGGTTGATGCCGCCGACATAGGGCAGGCTGCTGAGCTTGGTGCGTAGCATGCGGTGGACGTCGATCCCCGACATCAGATGCTGATAGGCGGCGCTGTTCTGGATGTTGGCCGACTTCATATAGGTGATGACGTCGTTCTGGATGCCCTGCAGGTCTCCGAACTGCTGGTCGAAGTGTCGTGCGACCAGCAGAACCGTGTTTTCCAGTTCGCGCTTCTTGCTCTCGATGGCGCGGTCTCTGAAATGGACGGTGATGTAGGCCGTGCCGATGGCGATGGCGGTAATCAGCAGGCAGCCGCACAGGATGAGGCCTTGGATCGGCCCGCCTTGAAATCGGAAACGGCGCAGCGCGGCGAAGCCAGCAAGGCCGCCAGCGTCATCAGACCGTTCCCCCGACTTTGCGTCGTTTTGCCCCATGTGTAGTTTTGTACCGTGGGACCGCCAACACGCCGTTACGAACTTGGGTGAACGATGCGTTAAGACGCTAGGTGATCGCGACGATTTCGATGTAGCTCCGGCGGCCTATCCCGCTGCCGAACCGTTGACGATATCGGCCTGTTCGCCGCGCTCGATCAGCGATTTGACCAGCGAGGATTTCACGCCGGAGACGTGTTCGCGCATAAGGATTTCGGCACGCCAGGGCTCGCGGGCCATAATGGCCTCGTAGATCCGGTGATGATCGTCGTGGCGGCGGCGCACGTCGCGATGCTCGAAGGCCACGATGTTGCGGCTCGATGACATCGGCACGTGGTGGCAGATCCGGATCATCTCCGCCAGCATGCGGTTACGGGCGGCGCCCAGCAGGGTGTCGTGGAAGTCGCCGTTGATGCCGCGATAGATGGTGAGATCGCCTTCCGCGAACTCACCGCGCGCGAGCAGTTTATCGCCGGCGACAAGGCTTTCCTCGATGATGGCGCGCTCCTCGGCGCTCAGTCCACGTTCGGCGGCGAAGCGTGCGGCCACACCTTCCAGCGATGCGCGAATTTCATAAGCATCGACGATAGCGGAGAGTGGGAATTCACGGACGGTGAAGCCGCGATTGGGCGCGTAGTCGAGCAGGCCTTCACCGGCCAGTGCCTGCAGGGCGGCTCGGACGGGGGTCCGAGAGACCTCCAACGTCTTGCTGAAGCGGACCTCGTTGATCCGTTCGCCTGCGCTGACCGTGCCACCCAGAATGGCGTCGCGGATCTGGTCCGTCACCGACAGCGACCGGTTGGCGACGCGGCCGGGGCCAGCAGCTTCAGGCAGCGGCGAGAGGGATGAGTCGGGCATCGGTGGTGCTCCGCAGCAAAGTGAATACAATTAAATCCGAGTGTGGCGGGTCTTTGCTACTCAGCATACCAAAAAACATGATTTAGCTGCATAAATATCGCGCATAAAGGCGAGGCAGTTCGCGGAAATGATGAGCATCGGAAAAAGTGTATGTAATTCTGATTGACTCGTGACCTGAACCCGCAATGATGCGGTCACGTTCACAAGAAGCAAGCGGTACGCGTCTCATGGCGGCAGGGAAGTCGATCGGCGAAAACGCCATCGAGGAGATCACGGCGGATCGTACCCCGCACTATGAGCCGTTTGGCTGGCATCACTGGCCGGAGCATCCCTGGCTTGCCTATCAATTCCGCCGCGGTCTCGGTGAGACCCAGGAGGGCGGCGGTAGCGTGTCCGAGGTGATGTTGGCCGGTTCGCGGATGATCCCGGGCGACCTCGAAAGCTGGCATAAAGAGTGGATGGTGATCGCGGATGCCAACTGGCAGCGCGGCCTTTCCGAAGAGAAGCTCGGCCATATCCGCACGGCGATGAACTGCTTCCTGCGGGCCGCCGACTACTACCGCCAGGCAGAATTCCATCTCGAGCCGACCGACCCGCGGCGGCTGCCGACCTTCGAGAAGATGGAGGCCTGCTCGCACAAGTTCATTTCCTATCTCAATCCGCCCGGCGAAGTGGTCGAAATCCCTTATGAGCCGGACAAGCCGATTTGCGGCTACTTCATCCGTGCGCCATTTGCGGGCGACGAGCTGCCGGTACTGATCTGCATGGGCGGTCTCGACTCCATCAAGGACGAGATGTGGTTCATGCAGGCCCATGGCTGCCTGCAGCGCGGCATCTCGGTGCTGATGGTGGATCTGCCCGGGCAGGGCGGTACCTTGCGCCGCCACGGTCTTGCGACCCGCGCCGATACCGAAGTGCCGGTCGGCAAATGTATCGATTGGCTGGAAAAGCGCGCCGATGTCGATAGCTCCCGCATCGCGGTCTGCGGTTCCAGCATGGGCGGCTACTACGCCGCGCGCGCCGGTTGCTACGAGCATCGCCTCGCGGCGGTGATCTCGCACGGTGCCGTCTGGTCCGTCCACGACATGTGGGGTCAGAAGGGCGACGACTTCGGTCTGGCGATGCATATCCGCTGGGTGTTCGGCGCCAAGACCATGAAGGAAGCCCATGAGCTGATGAAGCCCTTTACGCTGAAGGGCCATCTCGAGCACATGACGTGTCCCTATCTGGTGCTGCATGGCGGTCACGACGTGCTCACGGTGACCGCAGCACGCTCGACCTATGACCACGCGATTGCCAATGGTGTCGATGCGACACTGCGCGTGCTTGAGCCGGATGAGACTGGCGCCGAACATTGTCAGCACGATAATCCGACGATTGGTCAGGAAGTGCTTGCCGACTGGCTCGCCGATAAATTCAAGATCGATCAGCGCGCGCTGCTGAAGACCTCATTCAATCCGCTGGTGTGATCATGAATCTCGGTGTCAATCCAATCAAGGCGGCCGTCGTTGCGATCGACCTGCATCGCGGTCATCTCGACATGTCGGTGGCGACTATGCCGACGACGCCGGATGTCGCGAAACAGGTCATTGCCTCCAACAAGCGGTTGTTTGACTGGTGCCGTAGTGTCGGCATCCCCGTGATCCATCAGGTCACATCCTATCGCGACGAAGAAGAAATCCGCGCGAACCCGTTCTGGCGGACCCGCGCCGAGGATCCAAAAGCGACGCGCAAGAATGTGATGCGGCATAACATCATGGGCGGCCCCGGCTGCACCGTGATGCCGGAGCTGCTGGACCCCAGCGATTTCATCGTCAACACGAAGAAGCGCTACGATTGCTTCTTGGGCACCGATCTCGATTTCGTGTTGCGTTCGCACGGCGTCAATACGTTGCTCATCACCGGCGTGAACACCAACTCCTGCGTATTGGCGACGACGACGGCTGCCAATGTGCGGGACTATTCGGTGATTGTCGTCGAGGACTGCGTCGACAGCATGGACGGGCCAGAGTTGCATGCCGCAGGCCTCGCCTGCATCCGCACCGCCTTCGGTTTCGTGATGGATACCGATGCGGTAATGCAGCTCGATGGCCTCAAGGGCGCACGCGCCGCATGATCTCCCACAATCCCCCACTTTCGAAGGGCATCCAGCCATGACCGGTCCCATGCAGCCGCGCGAGCGTTGCGACTATTCCGCCATCGTCGATCGTCCCAAGCTGAAACTGCCGGGCAATGCCCGCATGATCGTCTGGACCATCGTCAATCTCGAGGTCTGGGATATTGCCAAGCCGATGGCGCGTCAGGTGCTGCCAGCGCCAACCGGCATTCCGCTGCTGCCCGATGTCGCCAATTGGGGCTGGCACGAATACGGCATGCGTGTCGGTGTCTGGCGCTTCTTCGATCTCTACAAAAAGCTCGGCATCAAGCCGACGCTGTCGATCAACGCGCGTGTTTGCGAGGATTATCCGCGCGTGGCCCAGCAGGCGAAGGACGCTGGCTGGGAGTTCATGGGCCATGCCTATGAGCAGGGGCCCATCCACAAGGAGGCCGACCAGAAAGCGATGATCAACCGCTCGATGGATGTGATCGAGAACTTCACCGGCAAGCGTCCGGTGGGCTGGCTCGGGCCAGGCTTGACGCAGACGCTGGAGACCCCGGAACTCCTCGCCGAAGCCGGCGTGAAGTATATCGGTGACTGGGTCTATGACGACGAGCCGACGGTGATCCGCACCGAAAAGGGGCCGCTCACCACGCTGCCTTACACGGTGGAGATGAACGATATTCCGATGATGATGGTGCAGCATCACGAGAGCACACAGCTCCTGAACCGCGCCAAGGACCAGTTCGATCGCCTCTATGCCGAAAGCGCCGAGCGGCCGAAGATCATGTCGATCGCGATCCATCCGTATATTTCGGGGCAGCCGTTCCGCATCAAATATCTCGAAGCGATCTATGATTATGTGAACCAATTCGAAGGCGTGGTGCATTGGAACGGTGCCCAAATCCTCGACTGGTACAATACCCAGGTGACCAAGTGAGCGTGACGTCCCAGCAGATGCTTCCTGCCATCCCCATCACCGGCGTTCCGGTTGTAGGCGGCGGCTTTTTCCCCGTCCGCCGCGTCTATTGCGTCGGCCGCAACTATCTCGACCACATCCGCGAGATGAAGGAAGCCGACGAGCGCGATCCGCCGTTCTTCTTCCAGAAGCCGCGCGATAGCGTGGTGCCAGATGGCGCGCGCGTGCCTTATCCGGCTTTCACCGAAGACTTCCAGTTCGAGGTTGAGCTGGTGCTGGCGATCGGACGCGGCGGCCGCGATATCGCGGTGGAGGATGCGCTCGATCATGTCTGGGGCTATGCTGTCGGCATAGACCTGACTCGCCGCGACCGCCAGCGCGATGCCCGCGACATGCGGCTGCCTTGGGAAATGGGCAAGAGCTTCGATGCGTCGGCGCCATGCGGCGAAATTGCGCCGGCACGTGATGCCCGGCATTTCAACAATTGCGCGATCACCTTGTCGGTCAACGGCGTCGAGAAGCAGCGCGGCGATATCGGCCAAATGATCTGGAGCGTGCCGGAGATCGTAGCGCAGCTGTCGAAGCAGATGAGGCTTGAGCCGGGCGATCTCATCTATACGGGCACGCCTGCCGGCGTGGGCCCCGTCGTTCCGGGCGACGTCATCGACGCGCGGATCGAAGGTCTGCCGTCGCTGGGCATCACCATTGTCGAGGCGCAAGACTAAGGATTGGGTCTGATCATGTTGCCGACTGAACGCATTTCCTACTCGCCGATCGACGCTCGCCCGCCGCTGAAGCTGCCGAATGGCAAGCGCATGGCCGTGTGGATCATCGTCAATGTCGAGGAATGGGACGCCAAGCAGCCGATGCCGCGCACGGTGCTGACGCCGCCGGCCGGCGGCTCGCCGTCGCCGGATGTTCCGAACTGGGCCTGGCACGAATACGGCAATCGCGTAGGCTTCTGGCGCATGCTGAAAGTGTTCGACGACTACAAGATTCCGGCGGCGTTGGCGATCAACGGTGCGGCGTTGGCGGCCTATCCGCCTATCGTTGAGGCGGCGAAGACGCGTAACTGGGAGTTCATGGGGCACGGCTTTACCCAGCGCAACATGCAAAAGGTCGAGAACGAGCGCGAGGATATCCGCAAGACTGCGGACGTGATCGAGAAGGCCACCGGCAAGCGACCGCGAGGCTGGCTCGGGCCGGGTCTGACCGAGACCTGGGAAACGCCGGATCTGCTGAAACAGGAAGGCTATGACTACGTCGCCGACTGGGTGCTCGACGACCAGCCCGTATGGCTCAAGACCACGACGACGCCGATCGTGAATGTGCCCTATACGCAGGAGTGTAACGACGTCGCGATGATGCTGATCCAGCATCACAAGGCGTCGGAATATTACGACCGGGCAATCGACCAGTTTGAGCAGATTTACGAAGATTCAGAACAATCGGCCCGGGTCATGGCACTGGTTGTGCATCCGTACATCATGGGCGCACCGCATCGCCTGAAGCACTTCCGCCGGATCTTCGAGACTATCCAGAAGAAATCCGACGTAGCCTTCATGACCGGCGAACAGATTCTCGATTGGTATCTTTCGGTCGGGCCGAAGGCGCCAGAAGCATAGATCAGGCAAGCAGCAGGGCATGAGTCTCTTTCAACTCCTCAACGGCCTGACCTTCGCCGCACTGCTGTTCGTGGTGGCGAGCGGCTTCACGCTGATCTTCGGCCTGCTGCGCATCGTCAATCTCGCGCATGGCGCGCTGTATCTGTTCGGCGGCTATATCGGCTATAGCGTTGCGGTGAAGACCGGTAGCTTTGTCGTCGGCGGTATCGGCGCCATGGCGGCGATTGCGGCTATCGGCTTCGTGCTCGATCAGGGATTGCTGCGCTTCGTACGCGGCAACGAGTTGCGGCAGGTGTTGCTGACCCTTGGCGTCGCCTTTTTTCTCAATGACCTCGCGCTGGTGATCTGGGGCGGCGACAGTTTCACGGTGCCGATCCCGGAGATGTTGCGCGGCGGCACGCGGGTGTTCGGTACCTTCTATCCGATCTACCGGCTGTTTGTGCTGGGGATGGGCATCTTCGTCTTCATCGGCCTGTGGGTGCTGCTCAATCATACAAGGCTCGGCGCGTTGATCCGCGCTGGCGTCGACGATGCCGAGATGGTCGAGGCATCCGGCGTCAATATTCGCCGCGTTTTCCTCTTCACTTTCTTGTTCGGTTCGGCGCTGGCTGGTCTCGGTGGTCTGATGGGAGGCGCGTTCCTGTCGCTCTATCCCTCGGCGGACGCGGAAATCCTCACCTTCAGTCTCGCCGTTGTCATCATCGGCGGGCGTGGCAGCCTTGTCGGTGTCGGTGTCGGTAGCCTGCTGGTCGGGCTCCTGAATACGCTCGGCCAGGTGATGTTCCCCGAGCTCGCTTATTTCGTGATCTTCGGCCCGATGGCGGTGTTGCTCGCATTCCGTCCGCTCGGCTTGTTCGGACGTGCCACATGACGCAGCCCGTATCCAAAAATTCAATTCTCGCCGGCATGACTGGCCGCGCGCTCGTCATCGCCGGGCTGGTGGTGATCGTCGCGGCCTGCCTTCCCATGGTGCTGTCGAGCTATCAGGTCGGCCTCGCCACCGAAGTGTTGATCTTCGGTGTCCTCGCCATGTCGATCGATATTCTCGCCGGTTTTGCCGGCCGGACTTCCCTCGGCCATGGCGCCATCTTCGGTGTCTCGACCTATGTCGTCGTCTACGCGACCGGCCAGGCCGGTCTGTCACTCTGGACGGGCTTCGCGCTCGGTGTGCTGGCAGCGACCGCGGTGGCCTCGGTATTTGCGCTGCTCGCCGTGCGCACCTCCGGGGTCTACTTCCTGCTGCTGACGCTGGCACTGGGCATGATCGTGTGGGGCGTCTGCTTGCGTTGGACGCAGGTCACCGGCGGCGAGAATGGTATGCGCGCCGATGTGCGTCCGGCGATCCTGATGAGCCACAGCGCGTTCTATTGGGCGGTGCTCACCGGCGCCGTCATTGTATCTTTTGCCATGTGGCGTTTTGTTCGTTCGCCCTTCGGTCTGACGTTACGCGGCATCCGCGACAGCGAAAGCCGCATGCGCAGTCTCGGCTACAATGTGCCGCTGCATCTGTTCATCGGTTTCACTGTGTCCGGCATCTTCGCGGGCGTTGCTGGTGGGCTCTATGCGATGTTCAATAATTTCGTCAGCCCTTCGACCGTCGCGCTCGCGCAATCAGTGGAGGGAGTGTTGATGATGATCGCAGGCGGTGTCGGTACGCTGTTTGGCGCTTTCGTCGGCGCAGCGGCGATCATTGTGCTGGAGAATATCGTCAGCTCCTACACTGAGCGTTGGTTGATGGTGCTTGGCATCACATTCGTTCTGATCATGATCTTTGCCCCCGAGGGTATCATAGGCAAGCTGCGCGCGATCACCTCGCGCAAGGCGCGATAAGTCGGTTTTACGTTTCAATCGGGTTGCTCACGAAAGGACTTTGAGATGGATCGCAGGCAATTTCTCAAGAACACTACGGCAGCAGTCGCTGCCGCGGGCGTCGGCGTCGCTCCGTGGCGCTCGGCTCAGGCTCAGGCCGGCCCGATCAAGATCGGTCTGCTGGCGCCGCTGACCGGCGTTGTCGCTTCGGGCGGCAAGGAAATGGTCGAGGGCGTGCAGTTCTATCTCGATCAGGTGAAGAACGAGATGGGCGGCCGCAAGGTCGAGCTGGTGATCGAGGACGACGCGTCGAATCCCGACACCGCTCTGCAGAAAGCGCGTCGTCTGGTCGAGCAGGGCAATTGCCACATGCTGATCGGCAACCTGCTCGCCAATACGGGCCTTGCTGTCGCCAACTACGTCAAGGGTACCGGCACGCCCTACTTCATTCCGATTATCGCGGCTGACGATCTCACCCAGCGTGCCCGCATCAAGAACGTGATCCGCGTCGCCGGCTATTCTGCGAGCGCCTTCACCCATCCGTTCGGTGACTGGGCCCTGAAGCAGGGCTACAAGAAGATCGCTACCATCAGCCAGGATTACACCTTCGGCCATGAACAGTGTGGCGGTCTCGCCCAGGTCTTCACCGAAGGCGGCGGGCAGATTGTGCAGCAGTTCTGGCATCCGCTGAATACTGCCGACTTCAGCCCCTATCTCGGCCAGCTCGCCGACCTCAAGGTCGATGCGATTTTCGCGATGGAGACGGGCGCTGATTCTACTCGCCTGATCCAGCAATATGCGTCCTTCGGCCTGAAGGCGAAGACGCCGTTGCTGATGGCGATGAACGGCACCGACCAGTCGGTGATTCGTACCATGGGCGACGAATGCGAAGGCATCATCGCAGCGGCGCATTTTGCCGAAGGCTCCGACGTCCCGACCACGGCGAAGTTCGAGAAGGATTACGAGGCGAAGTACGGCAAGATCCCGTCGCTTTACGGCTTCTCGATGTATTCCGGCATGATGTGGATCGACGCTGCATTGAAGAAGATGGGTGGCAAGGTCGAGGATCGTGAGGTGTTTATCGACACGGTGCTCAAGACCGAGCTGGACAATTCGCCGCTTGGCAAGACCGTGAAGTTCGACGACTACGGCAATCCGATCTACGACGTCTACATTCGCAAGGTTGTCAAGCGCGCCGATGGCAAATACTGGAACGTGCCGATCGAGACCTATCCGAATGTCTCGCAGTTCTGGAAATACGATCCGGCGACCTACCTGAAGCAGCCGGCTTACTCGCGAACCTTCCAGGGCATCAAGAAGGCCTGATCTCCAACGCTGACATCGGAGCGCGGCCATGCCGCGCTCCGCCTAACAGGAAATTTTTGTGTCCGAACCGATCCTGACGCTGAGCGATGTAACGGTAGCTTTCGACGCCTTGAAGGCGGTCGACGGCGTCAGCCTGACCGTGCCGCGGGGCCAGCGCCGCGCCATCATCGGCCCCAATGGCGCCGGCAAGACCACGTTGTTCAATGCCATCGCCGGCGCGCATCCGCCGACATCGGGCAAGATCAGGTTCAATGGGCATGATGTGTCCAGACTGCCGCCACACCGGCGTGCGCAGCTCGGTATCTCGCGCACTTTCCAGATCACCAACCTGTTCCCCACGCTGAGCGTGCAGGACAACATGATGCTGGCGCTGCGTGGCCTGAAGCCGAAGAAGTTTTCGCTGTTCGGCTCGCCCGATCCGGACGACAACGAGGCCGTGCGCATCGCGGCAGCTCTGAACGCCGCACGGATCGCTGGGCGGGCCGAGATCATCGTCAAGGAAATGTCCTATGGCGAGCAGCGGCAGCTTGAAATTGCGATTGCGCTGGTGACGACGCCGACCATGTTGCTGCTGGATGAGCCCGCGGCCGGCCTGTCGCCGTCGGAGCGCTCGATGATTGCCGAGGTGATCCGCTCGCTCGACCCGGCAATTACCGTGATCCTGATCGAACACGACATGGATCTGGCGCTCGGTCTGGTTGACTACGTCACCTGCATGTTTGAGGGCCGTGTGCTGGTGGAGGAGCCGCCGGAAGGCATTCGCCGCAACGCCAAGGTCCGGGAAGTCTATCTCGGGAAGCCGCGCCATGCTTGAGGTCAAGGATCTGCACAGCGGTTACGGCGACGCGGTCGTGGTGCGCGGCGCGTCGCTGGAGATTCGTCCCGGCGAGATCGTGGCGTTGCTCGGCCGCAACGGGATGGGCAAGACCACCTTCATTCGCTCCATCATGGGCCTAACGCCGCCGCAGGCGCGCTCGGGCACAATCACCTGGCGTGGCGACAGTCTTGTCGGTCTGCGCCCGCACGATATTGCCAACCACAAGATCGCGATCGTGCCGCAGGGCCGCCGTCTGTTCCCGTCACTGACCGTCACCGAGCATCTGACCATGTTGAAGAACGCGCGCGCCAAGAACGGTTGGACGCTCGATCGTGTATTCGGCATTTTTCCACGCCTCGCCGAACGCCGCCATCACCGTGGCGGGCAGCTGTCGGGCGGTGAGCGCGGCATGCTGGCGGTCGGCCGTGCACTGATGATCGATCCGGAGCTGATCCTGATGGACGAGCCTTCGGAAGGCCTCGCGCCGGTGATGGTGCAGCATCTCGAAAGCATCATTCTCGATCTCAAGAAGGAAGGGCTGTCGATTCTGCTGGTCGAGCAGAATCTCTACAGCGCCCTGGCCGTCGCGGACCGCGTCTACATTATGGAGACCGGACAGATCGTGCATCATGGCACGTCACAAGAACTGAGCCAGCAGACCGACGTGTTGTTCCAGCGCCTCGGCGTGCATTGAGGTGATCATGAGAGAAGATCTGTTGCGTCAATTGGCTGCAGAATTGAACAAGGCGCCCGCTGCCGCCGACCGCGCGCCGCGCGTGGCGGCATTAGTTGCGGAGAACAACACGCGCATCGCCACTGAAGCGGTGACCAACATGTCGTTCGATTCCTCGCCTTACGCCTATCAGGCCTGGCTCGCCGCCGTGGACAAAAACTGATGCGGAGCGCCATTGCCGGTCTCGATCTTTGCATGCTCGCCGACGCCATCGCCACGGGCGACATCTCATCCGTCGAGGCCACGACCGTTGCATTGGAACGCCTCGATCTGATCGGCCGCAAACTCAATGCAGTCGTGCGGCTCGATGACGAGCGCGCGCTGAAGGCGGCCCAGGCCGCGGACAAGCTGCGCGGGTCGGGTGCATCGCTGCCGCGGCTGCACGGCGTGCCGCTCGCACATAAGGACTTGTTCTATCGCAAGGGCGATCTCTCCGGCGGTGGCTCCAAGATCCGTGCGGACTTTCGCGCCGATGTCACTGCGACGGTGATCGCCCGGCTCGATGCAGCCGGCGCTCTGGATCTCGGCCGGCTGCAACTTGCCGAATTCGCCATGAGCCCGACTGGCTACAACGAGTCGCTGGGCCACGCGCGCAATCCATGGAATCCGGATTATGTGCCGGGCGGCTCGTCGTCCGGGTCGGGCGCCGCTGTCGCTGCGCGCCTCGTCGCCGGCTCGCTCGGTACTGACACTGGCGGCTCGCTGCGACATCCTGGAGCGATGTGCGGATTGATCGGGTTGAAACCCACTTGGGGACTGGTGCCGACCGATGGTGTAATGCCGCTATCTGCCTCACTGGATTGCACGGGACCTCTGGCCCGTACCGCGCGGGACGTCGCGCGATTGCTCTCGGTGATCGCGGATCGCGACTATGAAGCGACGCTCGATACGGGTGTGACCGGGATGCGCATCGCAATTCCCGGTGGGTATTACCGCGAACTCGTGCATCCGGATGTCGTGACTGCGCTGGACGAAGCCGTGAAGGCGTTGCGGTCGCTCGGCGTCACCATCGTCGAGACCTCGCCGCCGGACATGGTCTTGATCAACGCGCTGATGCAAGTCGTCATGAGCGTCGAGGCCGCGACGATCCATCGCCGCTGGCTGATCGAGCGACCGCAGGATTATGCCGATCAGGTGCGCTCGCGCATCGAGCCCGGTTTGTTTTATCCCGCAACGCGTTATGTCGAGGCGCTGTCCCTGCGTGCGCAGATCACCCAGCAATGGATCGCATCTTGCATAGGCACGGCGGATCTCGCGTTGCTGCCGGCGATCTCGATCCCGGTACCGACCATTGCCGCGACGACCGAAGGTGACCCAGCCGATGTCGCCCGCGTCATCGGCCAGCTCACCCATTGCACCCGCGGCGTCAACTATCTCGGTCTACCAGCTGCGTCGGTTCCGTGCGGCTTCGATGCGGCAGGTCTGCCCATCGCGTTCCAACTGGTTGGTCGCCCCTTTGCCGAAGTCGACATCCTCCGTGTCGCGCATGCCTATCAGGGCACGACAGACTGGCATCTGCGCGTGCCCGCCAGTGCCGAACTGAACTAAGAAGAGATCTCCATGCCCATCATCGATATGCATACCCATGCCCTCAGCAAGCGCGTCGAGCCGCTGGTGGCCGGGCATTACGATCCAATGGATAACCCCTATCGGCGTGACATGTCGCCTGCGAGCCGTGAGACCGATGCGGAGCAAGGCAAACTGCTGCCGGGCCTGATGCTCGTTCTCGCCAAGCGCCGCGAGATGATGGCGAAGATGGGCGTCGACTTCCAGGTCATCGCACCAGCGCCTGCACAGCAGAACTATTGGGCCGATGAAGATCTGCAATGTGCATTATCGCGCGTGCAGAACGAGGATATCGCCGCACTCGTGGCGCAGGACCCGGCGCATTTCGCCGGCATGGGCACACTGCCGATGCGGTTTCCGGCGCGCGCGGCGGAAGAAGCGGCATACGCGGTTGAGCAGCTTGGTCTCCGCGGCTTCCAGATCGACACCCGCATTGAGAATCTTGAATTGTCCCATGCGTCTTTCGATTCGCTCTACGCCCGGCTCGCCAGATTGCGGGTGCCGCTGTTCGTGCATCCGCTCGGCTTCTCCCATGGCCAGCGACTCGGCGATTTCTTCATGGTCAACAGCGTCGGCCAGCCCATCGAAGAAACCATTGCGATCTCCCACTTTATCATGGGGGGAATTCTCGACCGGCATCCCGATCTCGATGTGGTGATTGCCCATGGCGGCGGCTTCTATCCGTTTTACGCGGCCCGTCTGGATCACGCCTGGAAGGTGCGCCCGGAAGTGCGGCGGCTGACGGCGGATGCGCCATCGACCTATCTGAAACGGCTGTGGTTCGATACCTGCGTGTTCTCGTCCGATCTGATCGACAGCCTCGTCAAAACCGTGGGCGTTGACCGCGTCATGATGGGCTCTGACTATCCGTTCGACATGGGGGACCCCGATCCGGTGGGGCTGGTCAACAAGGCTAAGCTATCGGAAACTGACCGTCAGAAAGTCCTGTTCGGCAATGCGAGCCGGCTGTTCAAGATCGGATAAGCTCCTGCCTCGTTGTGGCAAGGTGCGGCACAAGAGGCAAGACCCGCGATGACGATCCACTTTGATTTCGCCAAGCTTAGCGCGCCGGAGCGCTACAAGCTGCTTTGTGGTCTCGTTGTCCCGCGACCGATTGCGTTGATTACAACCATTTCCGAGGCTGGTGTGGTCAATGCCGCGCCGTTTTCGTTCTTCAATGTGTTCTCGGAGAAGCCGCCGCTGGTGGTAGTTGGCCTACAGGCCAGGCCCGACCTGTCGGTCAAGGACACGACCCGCAATGTTCGCGCCAATGGGTTGTTTGTCATCAACATGGTGGATGAGGCCCTCGCCAACGATATGGTCGATTGTTCGATCAGCTTTCCATCCGACATCGGCGAACTGGACGCCCTGCAGCTTCCAATGACGGCTGGCATTAATGTGCCGGTGCCGCATTTGGCGAAGGCACCTGCGGCACTGGAATGCCGGAAAGTGACAATGATGAACTTTGGCGCAGAACGCGACTTACTGGTCGGAGAGGTCTTGGGCATTCAGGTTCGCGATGGTGTTGTCGACCCCGTCACCTTGCGTACGGATTATGATCATTATCTTCCGGTCGGGCGCGTCGCGGGAACCATGTATGCGCGGATGCAGGATCGTTTCGAAATCAAGCCCGACAGTTTTGAGACTTGGCAACTCCGTAGCCCCCGTTGAGGGAGGTTTTGTCCGGGAGTGCGTTGGAATGCCGGTGGTAGTTCTCTGCGCGTTCGATTAACCGTCACAGGTGAGAAATCGCCGCTCCTGCGGTTGCATGGGATATGACTGCTGGATGTATCGGAAAACCATCATTGTTATTGCGTGGACTACACTTGCATTGATTGCTTTTGCGACTCTGTCACCGATCGGGCTGCGGCCGCATTTTGCCGGCGTCAGCCTGGAGCGTTTCGGTGCATTTGCACTCGTGGGCCTTTTGTTCGGCCTCGCTTATCCGCGTCATCTCTGGCTTGTTCTGACGCTCGTTGGGGGAGCGGCAGTCGGACTCGAGGTGCTGCAACATTTGACGCCGGACCGGCACGGCGAGGTGCGGGATGCGCTGGTCAAACTTGCAGGCGGCGTCACGGGTATCGGGATATCGCTCGCGCTTCATCAGACCTTAAAGCGATTTATCACCTTAAGTTGATGGTGGTCTGAACTATCGCATTGAGGGTGCATCAGCTCTCTCTGCGAATCACGTCTGCTCAAACTTGAGAAGCGCCGTCTTGAATGTTCTGCATCTCGTGGCCTTACAAGAATCCGTATAATCACGGTAGCTCTCTACCCGCGAACCCTCATTGAGACCGCGAATGGCAGAAATCACACACGCCTCCACGCGAAAATGCTTGGCATGTGTAAAAAGACACCGATACAACTTGAAGGAGGGTGTGTGTCGCAGTGTTCACAATTTCAACGATGCCAAGAAACGGTTCGGTCAGGTTGGTGTAGTTGGCCGATGACTTTGGTGTGATGTCTCGAAGCGGACAATTCTGTTGCGTGGAGAAGATGTCGATCTCAAAGGACAACGTATTATGCATCGGCGATACCAGCATTCCAGTATCCCAACCGAAATCATGCGGTCGGTTGTCGGTATCTCCGAAGCCGGCAGCATCACCAAGGCCGCAAAGCTGCTCGGTCTGAGCCAACCTGCCATCAGCTCGCAGATCAAGCGGATTGAGCACGCGGTCGGCGGCAGTATCTTCCAGAAGTCTGCCAACGGCTCATCGACGACAGAGCTCGGAAAGCTCGTTCTGATCCAGGCCAAGAAGATTCTGGAGGCGAACGACCAGTTGCTCTTGCTGCGTGGGGCTTCGCCCGAAGATCAGACTATTCGGCTTGGTCTGGCCAACTTCTATGCGCAACGCGCAATGGAAGGGATGAGCAAGGCGGCGATGAGCAATGTCTGCATCTATTCAGATAATTCGTCCGAGATCGCAAAAAGCATGCTCGACGGCTACGTCGATATCGGCGTGTTTCTCAGCATTTCCGAGGTGCCGGTGGATGCGACCACCGATGTCGTCGCGCAACGCGACGACGAGCTGAGTTGGGTCCGCTCCAGGGATTTTACGTTAAGTCCTGGCGCGCCCATTCCGTTGCTGACCTGGCCGGGGCACATCGTGCATAATGTCATGATCCAGGCGCTTGAGCGCAAAGGCATGATCTATCGTATCGCATTCTCCAGCCCAGACCATCATGCACGGATCGAAGCTGCGAGGGCAGGCATCGGTTTAACCTTGCTGCCAACGGCTCTGATCCCTGCGACGCTCCTGGCTGCCAATGAGTATTATCTTCCGAAGCTGGCGATACCCAAACTCGTGCTATGCGCGCGCGAGGATATTCGCAAGAAACACAGTATTCTAATAGAGGAACTGCACGTTAAATTCTTCGGTATATAGCTCCCATTGGCGCACGCATCAGAAAACGTGATGTCCTCATCAAATCCAATGCCATCATCCAACACTATGCGGGCATTGGAGGTGATCAATCCCACCAGGTGGTAGCAGAAGTTGTATAGGTAGTTTTCACGCGGCCTTGCGAAGCTCAGCACATGTTGAGATTCGATGCCAGCATGAGAAAACTTCTGTCGTGTCGACGCGGTGTTTCCGCAGTCGAGTTCGCGATGCTGCTTCCCGTCTTTCTATCGATCGTTTTCGGCATCGTCGTCTTCGGGTCATACTTTGCGGTCGTTCATGGTGTTCAACAGCTTGCTGCCGAGGCAGCACGCTCCTCTATCGCAGGCCTGACCGAGACAGAGCGCGGTACGATCGCATCGACCTATGTCACGTCGAATGCCGCGACTTATCCGCTGATCAATGCGTCGAAGCTGAGCGTCAATGCAGCAACGTCGTCATCGAATGCAAACGTCTTCGTGGTCACGGTCAACTACGACGCGTCGACCATGTTCATTTATTCGCTTCCTTTCGTGCCGATGCCTCCATCGCAAGTCACGCGATCTGCCGCCATTCCCTACGGAGGGTTTTGAGCGATGGAACGGATGCGCACGCTTCTCAAGAGGTTTCGCGCCGACCAGCGTGGAAATATTGCCATCATGTCTGCAGGCGGCATGATCCTGGCCATTTGTTGTGCTGCACTGGGGGTCGATATCGGGACCATTGCTGCCGATCGACGCAAGACGCAGGCCGCTGCGGATCTCGCCGCGATCGTCGCCGCGAGCAACCTGAGCAATGCGACGAACGCCGCGCAGGCGGCGGTGACCAGCAATAACTATCCGGCCAGTGCCCTGGTCGGTGTTGAACTCGGAACTTACACAGCTAATTCGGCCATCGCTGCGCAAAGCCGCTTTGTTACACCAGCGACTGGAACGGCCAATGCGGCACGGGTCAGTCTTCAGACGGCGACACCGCTTTACTTCAGCCATTTCTTTACCGGCAGCAATAACTTCACCATCAAGACGACGGCGACCGCAACTACAACCGCGATCGCGTCGTTCTCGATCGGTTCGCGGCTAGCGTCGCTAAATGGCGGCTTGTTGAACAGCGTTCTTGGATCGATGCTGGGTACCACCCTGTCGCTCTCGGTCATGGACTACAATGCGCTTCTTGGCGCGCGCATCGATGCCTTCACCTTCCTCTCGGCGCTCGCGACGCGCGTCGGTCTAACCGGCGTTACCTATGACACGCTGCTGAAATCGAACATCAAGATCGGAGACATTCTGTCCGCGGCGTTGAGTGCGCAGCAGGCTGCCAATGGCAGCGGGACGGCGACCACCGCACTCTCGACGATATCGCAGGCTTCGGCATCCATGACGACCAAGATAGCGCCTGGCACGCTGATCGATGCGGGCCCCTACGCGAACCTGATCGTGGGTGTAAAGCCCAAAAACGGTGTGAACGTCTCGCTCTACGACCTGCTGCAGGCGACAGCTGGAATCGCCAACGGCACCAACCAGATCGCCGCATCCGTCAGTTTGGGCCTGCCAGGCATTGCCAGTGCGGCATTGACGGCGACCATTGGCGCCCGGCCGCAGGGATCCGGCTGGATTGCCGTGGGTACGCAGGGCATCAGTGTCCATACAGCCCAGACACGAGTGCTGCTATCCATCCAGTTGCTCGGAAGTGGCTCGGCGTCATTGGTCAATCTGCCGGTCTATGTGGAGGTCGCGTCGGGCACAGCGACGTTGAACAAGGTCAGTTGCGGCTATCCCAACGTCAACACATCGAGCGTCACACTTGGCGTCACGCCAGGCATTGTCGATGCATGGATAGGTAACGTCACTGTAGCCGATCTCAACAATGTTACGACCAAGCCAAATCCAGGGCCGGCACCACTTGTGAACCTCCTGGGCATTCCAATTGTAACGGCAAAGGCTCATGCGGGCATGGGCAACACCACACCGGTCAGTGTCGACTTCAGCTATTCGGATATCACCTCGCAGACGAAGAAGACCGTGAACACGACAAACTTTACGTCGTCCCTGACGGGCAGTCTGCTTGGCGACCTCAACATCAGTGTTCTTGGGTTGGGTTTGGCGATCCCAGGCCTTGGGGGACTCGTCACTAGCATCATCAGCGGCGCAACCAGCTCTATCGATCAACTGCTGGCGGCAACGCTGGCAAGTCTCGGCGTCGGAATCGGACAGGCCGATGTGTGGGTATCCGGCATTCGCTGTGACGGGGCAGTGTTGGTGAACTGAGTTAGTAGCGAGTGAACTTCAACGTCACCTTTAACAGAAGAGGACTGATAAAATGGGATACGAAGCCGCAATGAATCGCCCCAACGTTAACCGCAAGCGCTCGGTTGTCGTCTCGAAGAAGCGCACTAGCGTCAGCCTGGAAGATAGCTTCTGGGCCAGCCTGCAGGCGATCGTTCGCATGGAGAATACCACCATCGAGCACTATATCGAGAAGATCGAGCGCAAGCGCGAAACACCCAACTTGTCGTCCAACCTGCGTATCGCTGTACTCGAATATTTCCAGCAGATCGCTGCACGCAGCTTGACGGCCGGTACCGCCGATCAGCCGGCTGCGAGCAGCAATACCAGGCTGCATGACAACCACAACCAACTGGCCGAAAAGGTCGCAGCCTATTGGGGACGTGTGGGATCACAAAATCAGCAGTTGGCCGATTAGGTCAGCTGCTCGAACCTTCCCGCCTATTTTATTTGAGGAAACGACGCGCAGTGCCGCGCAATGTCGTATCGCCGACTATTTTTAAACAACGGCCGTTTTGGCCACGGAGCGACAGATGTTTAATCGACAGAGCAAGACGGATTTGCAGAATGCGTTGGCGCAAGCGACCGCCATCAGTCGCTCCCAGGCCGTCATCGAGTTTAATCTCGATGGTACGATCATTAAGGCAAATGAAAATTTTCTCAAAGCGCTCGGCTATACGCTCGACGAAATCAAGGGCAAGCACCACAGCATGTTTGTCGAGCCTGCCGTACGCGAGCATGCCTCTTATCGGGAGTTCTGGGGTAACCTTAACAGGGGCGAATTTCAGGCAGGGCAGTTCAAGAGGATTGCCAAGGGGGGGAGGGAGATCTGGATCGAAGCTTCCTATAATCCGGTCATGGACAAGAGCGGAAAGCCGGTCAAAGTCATCAAATTCGCTACGGATATCACGGCGCAGAAACTCGAGAACCTCGAAATCTCTGGAAAAGTGGCCGCGATCGGTCGCGCACAGGCAGTCATCGAATTCAATCTTGATGGCTCTATCATCGTCGCCAACGAGAATTTCCTGAACACGGTTGGTTACACACTGTCCGAAATACAGGGGCGGCATCATAGCATGTTCGTGGAAGCCGGTGAACGCGATGGCGCAGCCTACCGGGATTTCTGGGCGCGGCTCGGTCGGGGTGAGTATCAGGCGGCTGAATACAAGCGCATCGGTAAAGGTGGCCGGGAAATCTGGATTCTCGCAACCTATAATCCGATTCTCAATGATATAGGCAAGCCGTTCAAGGTTGTGAAATTCGCGACCGACGTGACCCAACAAAAGCTGCTAGCCGCTGATAGCAACGGGCAGATGGCGGCTATTCGCAAGTCGCAGGCGGTCATCGAGTTTCGCATGGATGGCACCATTCTGACGGCAAACCAGAATTTTCTTGATGCGGTTGGTTACACGATCGACGAGATCCGCGACCGACATCACAGCATGTTCGTCGATCCGATGGAGCGATCTGGCGCAGCCTATGTAGAATTCTGGGCGAGCCTCAATCGCGGGACCTATCAGGCGGCGGAATACAAGCGCATCGGGAAAGGGGGGCGGGAGATCTGGATCCAGGCATCCTACAATCCGATTTTCGATCTCAACGGCAAGCCGTTCAAAGTGGTCAAATACGCTGTCGATATCACCGCGCAGGCTATGGCTCGCCTGAAAGCCGAGCGCGCTCGTTCCTTGATCGAGTCGGTTGCAGCCGGCAGCGAAGAGATGAATGCATCGATCCGCGAAATCTCCGAGACGATGGTGAAGTCGCGGCAGACGGCAGAGTCCGCGGTGCAACAGGTAGAGACGGCAGACATCCAGGCGCAGCGGCTCACCTCGGCTGCTCATGCCATGGGAGGCATCGTTGGGCTCATCGGCGACATTACCGGCCAGATCAATCTGCTCGCGCTCAATGCGACGATCGAATCGGCTCGCGCTGGTGAGGCGGGGCGAGGCTTTGCGGTGGTAGCGGCGGAGGTCAAGAATTTGGCCAACCAGGCCAAGCAGGCGACCGACAAGATCAGCAGCGAAATCGAGGCCCTGAACGGCATCTCCGGTGACGTGGTTGGAGCGCTGGTCTCGATCAAGCAGGCCATCGAACATGTCAATGAGTTCGTGACCTCGACGGCGGCGGCCGTTGAAGAACAGAGCACTGTGACATCAGATATGTCGGACAACATGCAGCGCGCGGCATCCGAACTGGCCTAGAGTGCTGTATTCGTAACGCTTTGTCGCATCATCCGTGATTATGTTATCAATCGCGGATGATGCTGCCGTTTAATGCCGCTACCCGAAACATGATCGAAACACGCGTCGCCGCATTCACGCGGGTCGATGAGGGTCCGCAAGCGTCCGGGCTGAAACGGGCGGCGGTGGGCCTCGTGATGGCCGAAGCGGAAAACGCTGGAGAGACCTCACTGCTGCTGACATTGCGGGCATCCAACCTTCGTGCGCACAGCAACCAATGGGCGCCTCCTGGCGGCCGCTGTGATCCTGGCGAGACGCCGCCGGAGGCTGCACTCCGTGAGTTGCATGAGGAACTCGGCCTGCAGCTCACACGGGACGATGTCATCGGTATCCTTGATGACTATCCCACCCGCTCCGGCTATCTGATCACGCCGGTTGTGATGTGGGCGCAAGATAGCACGCAACTGGCTCCCAACCCCGACGAGGTCGCATCGGTTCATCGCATCGCGCTGTCGGAGATCTCGCGGCCGCAGGCATTCGATTTTGTCGCTATTCCCGAGAGCGACCGCCGCGTGATCCGCTACAGCCATTTCGGGCACAGGATCCATGCGCCGACAGCAGCGCTGATCTATCAGTTCAGCGAATTGCTTGCAGGCCGAACCACCCGCGTGGCCGAACTGGAACAGCCGGTCTTCGCCTGGAAGTAGCGTGCCTGTTGCGAATGGGCGTCGTTTCGGCAACGATGCCGGCCACAAGAATGCGTTCCGGGAGGATGTTCGCCATGGTGACATGGAAAAGATGGCTGTGCGCCGCCATGGCGGCATGTGCGTGGCACGGCTCAACGGACCTTGTACGGGCCCAGAACTATCCGGAACGGCCCCTTACATTGATCATCCCTTTCGCGCCCGGTGGCAGCACGTCGATTGTTGGGCGCGTCATCGCCGATAAGATGAGTGAAACGCTTGGCGAGAAAATCATCGTTGATAATAGGGCAGGCGCCGGCGGCACTGTAGGGACGCGCGCCGTCGCCAAGAGCGCGCCGGACGGTTATACTATCGGCCTCGGTTATACCGGGACGCTGGCGATCGGACCCACGCTCTACACCAAGGCCGGCTACGATCCGCGCAAGGATTTCGCGCCGATCGGCATGATCGGCAACTCGCCGAATTCTCTGGTGGTGCACCCGTCATTCCCGGCAAAGACGGTCGCCGAACTGATTGCCTATGCGAAGGCGAACCCCGGCAAACTCAATTTTGGCTCGGCTGGGGCCGGCACTGCCAGCCATATCACTGGCGAGTATTTCGGTCATGCCGCGGGTATCACCTTGGTGCATGTGCCTTACAAGGGAACCGGGCCGGCGTTAGTCGATTTGATCGGCGGGCATATCCCGATGGCTTTCGCGCCGATCCCAGCGACTCATGCCAATATCGCGGGCCGACAATTGCGCGGGCTGGCGGTGACCAGCCTTACGCGCACGAGCTTGCTTCCGGATGTGCCGACCATTGCCGAATCCGGACTACAGGGTTTCGATGCATCGCTGTATTACGGCCTGATTGCGCCAGCCGGGACGCCGCGGTCGATCATCGACAGGCTCAACAGGGAATTGCGGGCGGCGTTAGCCTCCGACGAGGTCAGGAAACGCCTGCAGCAGGATGGCACCGAGCCGACGCCCGGAACGCCGGAAGACTATGCGGTCTTCATCGATCAGGACGAGACCAAATGGTCCCGGATCGTCAAGACCAGCGGCGCCAAGGAAGAGTGAGTCATTCCAAACGGTTGACGCGCAGATCAGTGGCGGAAGCCGCCGCTGCGGTCACGGTTGCGATCAACAGTGGAAAGACATTCTTCACCAAACTGCTCCAACGTCGTTCGGACGGGAACACCAGTGGCTCACACGGGGGTAGGCGCGGGGCGGCGTTCGATCTCTGTCATTTGTATTGATGCAGGCTTGGGCCTGCAGTTATCTCAACAGGTCTCATGTCTCATTCAACTCGCTCATTGGCCGTCATGGCTCCGGTCGTTCTGCTGCTGGCAGCATCACCGGCATATGCGTTTGATTCGACCAAGTTGCCCGCGGGCGTTGCCAATGCGATGGCGCAGGGTGCCTCGCCGCAAGCCGTCGCGGAATACCGCCGCAAGCTTGCGGAATATCAGGAAGCGCGTGCAGCCTTCGATCAGGAGGCCAGTGCCTATTGGGATGCGATCTCCGAAAAGCGAAAGATCCGCAATGCCAAGCGCCGCGAGCGTCAGCAGATCAAGCTCAACGATTATGTTCTGGAACAGGCGCCGCTCTATGACGGACCGAAGCGCCCGGTGAATCCGGAGCCCGAGGATACCGGTCCGCGCGTGCGCAAGGATCTTCCGGTGGTGGCGGATTTTCTTGCGGCGGCGAGGGAGCAATTCGAGTTCGTGCCGCAGCGTCCTGCCAGTGAAATGGAATTCAAGCGTGCTTATGCCCGCGCCGCGCTGCAGGCCGGGCTGACACGCGATATTGCGGTGCGCGTCTATTCGTTCGAGACCGGTGGCAATGGCGGTCACGACATGCAGTCGGGCTTGAGCTCGTCGCGTCCGGGATCGCGCGCGATCTCCACCGCGGTCGGTTACAATCAGCTGCTCACAGCCAATACGACAACACTCGTTGCCGAACAGGGGCCGCAGATTCTGAAGGTGCTGACGGACAAGGCGTCGACGCTCTCAGGCACACAGCGCAAGGCGATGGATCACAAGATTGCGGTCTTCAAGCGCATGCAGGCGACTGTGCGCACTGTCCCGCAGAACTGGAGCGCGCTTGAGAAGCTCGGCACGACGCCGCAGGGCTGGGCCATGCATGCGCTGGTGTTGGATATGGATATCGGCCCGCAATTGCAGGTCCACAAACTGCTGACCTCGGTGAATTTTGCGCGTGCCCGCGGCTTCGATCGCCCGCTCAGTGCAGCCGAGCTCGAGATGATGAATCTCACTGGCGATGGCAACGGCTTCGACATGGTGACCATGCCGCTGGCGATGCGCGAACAGGTGCCGACCGCGAACTTCTTCCAGCGCGGCGGCTATGAGCGCAATCCGGTGGCGATTCGCCACAATACCGTGGCCAAGCTGCTCGCGGTCACCAACGCGCGGATGGACAGCAACAGTAATCTGCCAGGCGCAAAAGAATTGGCCGCGGCTTTTTGAGCCGCGGCCAATCTATGGCTAGTGATGTGCGCTCTCGCCGGAGAGCGATTGGGCTTATGAATTGCCCGGATTGAAGTCGTCGCTTGGTGCCTCTGCCGGCGCGCCAGCTGTGGCAACGTCGGGGCGAGGACCGTGCGGACGGCGGCGGCGACGCGGCGGGAAGCGCTCTCCGCCACCATTCTGTTCGAAGCCTCCTGGAACAGCACCCGGCTGAGGCTGCGCACCACCCGTGATGAAAGACGGCAGACGATCGACATCGCCGACCGGCATCATCGGCTGCGGTTGCGGCTGATACTGCGGTTGGGCCTGCGGCTGATTTTGCTGGCGGTGTTCGCGATGATTATTCTCGCGGGGCTGATAGGGTTGTTCGCCACGCTGCTGATAGGGCTGACCACCCTCACGCTGCGGAGGCTGCTCGCGTTGCGCAAAAGGCTGCTGTTGTACCGGCACGAAACCGGGCTCGGCGCCGAAGTTCGAGTAGCTCTCGCTCTCGTCATCGTTGTCCTCAGGCGGCATCTCGTTCTCGGTGCGTGGTTGCGGCTGATTCTGCCGGAACTGCTCCTGCGCCGCGGCGATCAGGCGGAAATAGTGCTCAGCGTGCTGATAGTAGTTCTCGGCAGCAACGGGATCACCGGAGCTGCGCGCATCACGGGCGAGCTGGACGTATTTCTCTGCGACGTGGGAGGCAGTACCGCGGATTTTGATATCGGGGCCATTCGATTCGAAGACCCGGGTCATCGGGTTCTGGCCGCGCCGATTATTGTTATTATTATTGTTGTTGCGGTTGTTGTTGTTGTTGTTCCGCATCCGCTTGTTGTTGTTCTGACCGTTTCGCATGTGTCGCCTTCAGTTATCGATCCAGAGTGTCACAGAGCTATGTTTCAAAGAGATGATTGCCGCAGCACATTGCGGGATTCGGACGCGTCAAGCGTCCCAATCGTCGTGCAGGCCTTTGCTGCATCGATCTTGCCGTCATTCGCGCTCAACAAAGAGGCGTTCCCCAACCGCCCGCTGACCATGCCAGTCGGACCAAATCACTCACCTGCCGAAACAAGGCCAAGCTTCATCGCGTGACGTTTTCTGTGCGTGAAGATTAAAGCGCAATATCAGGCTTTCGTTCGCTTTGCGGTCGCAAGCAGCGCAGCTTTCTCAGCCCTCGCGCTTAACCAGACCTGCCTGTTGGAACCTTTCACCCGGACGGGCTCTCTTATCGAGAATTCTGGCCTCCAGCCGTAAAACTACGGGGCGAGCCAACCCTGAACCGATGTTGTGACAGGAAGGTAGTCGCTCCCCGGGGATATTCCAAGTGGTTTTTTCTGTCCTAAGAAGGCTTTATCAGGGCTTTTTTTGACCCGATACTGCCCTCCGGATGCCCTCCAGATCGGCTTTTGGGGGGGCGGGCAGGGCTAATCCCGAGATCGCCACCAGACGGGTGACATCGTCGCTTTGGTCGTGCCCGACCTCTACCACCAGGAGGCCGCCGGGCACCAGCAACCGGGCGGCTTCCGGAGCAATCACCCGATAGGCATCCAATCCATCCTTCCCGCCATCCAGGGCACGGAGCGGGTCGTGTTTGCGCACTTCGATGTCGAGGCCGGCGATATCCGCCGAGGGAATATAGGGCGGATTGGAGACGATCAGGTCGAAGTCGCCGGTGAGGGCCGAGGCATAATCGCAGACAATGAAATGGGCGCGCTCGATCAAGCCGAGTTGAGCAGCGTTGGAGCGAGCCGTTCGCAGGGCGTCGAGATTAATATCAGTCGCAATGCCTGTGGCGTTGGGGAGTTCGGATAACAGGGCCAGCAGGATCGCGCCTGAGCCGGTGCCGAGATCGGCGATAATCAGCGGACGGTCGCGACGTCCATTCGTATCGAGCAATTCGAGCGTCGCTTCGACGATGGTTTCGGTATCTGGCCGGGGCACCAGCGTGTCCGCCGATAGCTGGAGCGGTAGACCCCAGAATTCCTTCGCGCCGAGGATGCGGGCAACGGGTTCGCCATCGATGCGGCGCTGGGCGAAGCGCGCAAGTTGGGCCGCTTCGTTGGACGTCAGGATGCGCTTCGCAGCCGAGATCAACCCGGTTAGATCGAGTCCGAGCACGGCGCCAGTCAGCAAGCGCGCGTCGAGTTCAGCGGAATCGATGCGCTGGGTGCCGAGCAGATTGGTCAATATACGTCGTGCAGTCTCGATGCTCTGTCCGGCGAACCTGTCGCCGGCGGTCACGCCGCGTCGCCCTGAGCTGCGAGCTGTGCGGCTTGATGCTCAGTCGTCAGCGCATCGACCAGTTCGCCTAGTGCTTCGCCGGCAATCACCTGCGACAGTTTGTAGAGCGTGAGGTTGATGCGATGATCGGTGACGCGGCCCTGCGGGAAATTGTAGGTACGGATGCGCTCGGAGCGGTCGCCCGAGCCAACCTTTTCCTTGCGCTCCGCCGAGCGCGCGGCGTCGAGGCGCTGTTGTTCGGCATCGTAGATGCGCGAGCGCAGGATGTTCATCGCCGAGGCACGGTTCTTATGCTGCGAGCGGCTGTCCTGCATCATCACCACGATGCCGGTCGGGATATGCGTGATGCGGATCGCCGATTCGGTCTTGTTGACGTGCTGACCGCCCGCGCCCTGGGCGCGCATAGTGTCGATGCGCAGGTCGTCCTGCTTGATGTCGATATCCACTTCTTCGACTTCGGGCATCACAGCGACTGTTGCCGCCGACGTATGAATGCGACCCTGAGTCTCCGTATCCGGCACGCGCTGTACGCGATGCACGCCGGACTCGAATTTCAGTTTGGCGAAGGCTCCACGGCCCTTTACCTCCGCGATGATCTCCTTGTAGCCGCCCATGGTGCCTTCGGAGGCCGAAATCACCTCGACCTTCCAGCCGGCCAGCGCCGCGAAGCGCTCATACATCCGGTACAGATCACCGGCGAACAGTGAGGCTTCGTCGCCGCCGGTGCCGGCACGGATTTCCAGCACCACGTTGCGCTCGTCCATTGCATCCTTTGGCAATAGCGCCACGCGGATTTCCTGCGCCAGCGCCTCGATGCGTTCTTCCAGCGCGGGGCGCTCGGCCTGTGCCATCTCGCGCATCTCGGCGTCCGTGCCCGTATCGGCGATCATCGCATCGATATCTTTGATCTCTGCAAGCGCACCGCGATAGGTCTTCACCGCGTCGATCAAAGGATTGAGCTCGGACAGCTCGCGCGTCATTTTCACATAGTTCTCGGCGCTGACCTGACCCATCAGTTGTGCCTCGAGCGAGGCGTGATGGGCGAGGAGCACGTCAAGTTTGGTTTCGGGCAGCATGGACATGAGGACGTCTCGGAGATCGCAGAGAGGGAAAGGCGCATCGCGCGGGCAGAGCCTCGCTACAACGACAGCCCCTCGGCCTCGGCGAATTCGGTCAGCTTCTGCCGGATTGAGACGCTACCCGAGGGGGCGTCGAGCAGTTGTGTCATCAACACCTCGGCCTTTTTGGCATCGAGATCGAGAATCATCGCCTTCACAGGACCGTGTGCGGTGGCCGACAGCGACAGCGAGCGATAGCCCATGCCAATCAGCGCCAGCGCGCCGATCGGCTGCGAGGCCATCTCGCCGCAGAGCGACACATGACGCTTAGCGATGGCGCCCTTTTGCACAATCTCGCGCAGCACACGCAGGATAGGTGCCGACAACGTATCGAAGCGCTCCGATACCTTGGCGTTGCCACGATCGACTGCGAACAGGAACTGGAACAGGTCGTTGGAGCCGACCGAAACGAAATCGACCTTCTTCAGGAGTTCGTCGAGTTGATAGACCAGCGCCGGTACCTCGATCATGGTGCCGACATCGATGCGCTCCGGCAGGGCATGGCCATGCTGGCGCAGATAGGTCAGTTCACGCTCAACAATCGCCTTGGCCTGATCGAATTCGGCCACCTCCGAAATCATCGGGAACATGATGCGTAGAGCTCGCCCGCCGCCGGCGCGCAGGAGTGCGCGGATCTGGCCGCGCAGCAGGCCCGGCCGATCGAGGCCAAGACGTATCGCGCGCCAGCCGAGTGCCGGGTTTTCCTCGACGATGGTCTCCATGTACGGCAGCGCCTTGTCGCCACCGATATCGAGGGTACGGAACGTCACCGGTTTCGGGCCGGCGGCATCGAGCACGGCGCGATAGAGCGCTAGCTGATCGCTGGAGCGGGGCAGGCTTTCGCCGACCATGAATTGCAGTTCGGTGCGGAATAGGCCGATGCCGGCTGAGCCAGTGTCGTCGATATGCGGCAGGTCGATGATCAGTCCGGCATTGATCAGGAGGTCGACCTTCTGGCCGTCCTTGGTGACGCAGGGACGGTCGCGCAGTGCCGAATACTGTGCCTGCCGTCGTGCGCGAAAGCGAACGCGTTCGGCATAGGCGGATTCGATCTCCTGCGACGGCCGGATGTAGATTGAGCCGGACGTGCCATCGACGATGATAGCGTCGCCGGGATCGGCAATGCCCGGTGCGTTGGCGACTTCGCCGATGGCGGGAATTCCGAGCGCGCGGGCCACGATGGAGACGTGCGAATTGGCCGTGCCTTCCTCCAGCACCAGGCCACGCAGCTTCTTGCGGTCGTAATCCAGCAGTGCAGCCGGGCCCATCGCGCGTGCGATCAGGATCGCATTGTCCGGCATCTGTTCACGCGACGGCGCGTGATCCTGGCCTACCAACTGCCGCATCAGGCGATGGCCGAGATCTTCAAGATCGTGCAACCGGTCGCGCAGATAGGGATCTGTGGAACGCAGCATGCGCGCACGGGTATCCGACTGTACACGTTCGACGGCGGCTTCGGCGGTGAGGCCGGTGGCGACGGCTTCGTGCAGCTTGTGCGACCAGCCGTGGTCGTTGGCGAACATGCGATAGGCTTCGAGCACATCGCGGTGCTCACCGCCGTCGGCGACGTCGCCGCGTTCCAGCATGCGGTCGAGGTCCGAGCGCAGCTTGGTCAGCGCGGTGTCCAGCCGCTTGATTTCCTTCGGCAGGTCTTCGGCGATGTAATTGGTGATGACGACGCGCGGCTCGTGCAACACTACATGTCCGAGCGCGATGCCGTCGGAGAGAATGGCGCCGGTCTTGTGCAGGGAATGCCGCGCAGCAGGTTCGGCGCCGGGCTGGGCCAGCGCCGATAGCTCGCCGGAGGCGATCATCTCGGCGAGCACCATCGCCGTTGTCTGCAGCGCCTCGACTTCTTCCTCGACATACGTGCGTTTGGCGCGGTTCTGCACTACCAGCACGCCGAGCGTATTGCCGGCGCGCAGGATCGGCACGCCTAGGAAGGAGTGATAGATTTCTTCGCCGGTCTCCGGGCGGAACGAAAACGCCGGGTGGCTCTGGGCGTCGTTGAGATTCAGCGGTGTGGCTTCGGAGGCGACAAGGCCGACCAGGCCCTCATGGGAGCTCAGCACGGTCTGGTGGACGGCGTCGCGGTTGAGACCTTCGGTGGCATAGAGTTCGAGTGTATTGTCGACGCGCAGCACGTATGTCGAGCAGACTTCCGCCACCATATTGGCAGCGATCAGCACCACGATCTTGTCGAGGCGTTCCTGAGCGCTGACCTGCTCCGCCATCACTTCGCGGAGCCGTCTCAGCAAGACTCGGGGGCCGCCCGACGCGCTCCGCATGTGCCGACACCCTCCCCACGAGCCCGACACCTGACAAAAGCCGTGCGCCGACGCTAAGCCTCAGAAAACAATAGAATTTGCACCGCCGCGCAACAAGAGGCGCAGCGACAGAACCGTATCAGATTTGTCCGAAACGGCGCCCTCAGCCGCGACGGCTGCCCATGCAGGCCGTATAGCGAATTGAGGCGAGTTTTGCCAAGCAAAACACCTGCCAGACAAGAAACACACCGTTCACATCAAAATAACGGATGTTTCAGGAAAAATTTTCTACGCTTTGTCGAGACCATACAGCGTGTGCAGGGTGCGAACCGCCAGTTCCGTATAGGCCGTATCG
The DNA here is from genome assembly GCF_008329525.1 of Tardiphaga sp. P9-11. Classification (GTDB taxonomy): domain Bacteria; phylum Pseudomonadota; class Alphaproteobacteria; order Rhizobiales; family Xanthobacteraceae; genus Tardiphaga. The sequence continues at coordinate 1,005,353 of NZ_NPKQ01000001.1, forward strand.
ATCAGGACCGAGAATTTGATCTCGGAGGTGGTGATCGCCCGGATATTGATCTGGCGCTCGGAAAGGGCGGCAAAGGCTTGCGCGGCGACGCCGGCATGGCTGCGCATGCCCGATCCGATCACTGAGACCTTGGCGACATCGGTGGCGCTGTCGATGCGGGCATAGCCGATCTTGGCTTTGGCCGCCGTGATGGTCTCCTTGGCCCGGGCATAGTCGGTTGCCGGCACGGTGAAGGTCAGGTCGGTGGTCTTGCCGTCTTCAGAGACGTTCTGGACGATCATGTCCACATTGATGTTGGCTTCGGCCAGCGGCACGAAGATCGAGGCAGCAACGCCCGGCTTGTCCTCGATCTGGCGGACGGAAATCTGGGCCTCGTCCTTGGAAAAGGCGATTCCGGTGACGACGTGGCTTTCCATGATTTCCTCCTCGCTGCAGATCAGCGTGCCCGGCGGGGTGCCGTGCGGGTCGATGTCTTCGGGTTTGTCGAAACTTGAGCGCACGAAAATCGGCATATTGTGGGTCATGCCGAGTTCCACGGAGCGGACCTGCAGCACCTTGGCGCCTTGCGACGCCAGTTCCAGCATTTCCTCGAACGCTACCTTGTTCATGCGCTGTGCCTTAGGCACGACGCGCGGGTCGGTGGTGTAGACGCCGTCCACGTCGGTATAGATGTCACAGCGGTCGGCCTTGATCGCGGCAGCGATCGCCACCGCCGAGGTGTCAGATCCGCCGCGGCCCAGAGTGGTCACGCGCCCGGTCGGCTCATGGATGCCCTGGAAGCCGGCGATCACGGCTACTTCCTTGCGCTCCTTGAAGCGCTTGATGAGCTTGTCGCCGTCGATCTCGTCGATCCGTGCCGAGGCATGGGCGTCTGACGTCTTGATCGGGATCTGCCAGCCCTGCCAGGAGCGGGCCTGGATACCGATGGTCTGCAGCGCAATAGCCAGCAGGCCGGCGGTCACGAGCTCTCCGGAGGCGACGATGGCGTCGTATTCCCGGGCGTCATGCATCGGCGACACCTCGGTGCACCAGGCCACCAGTTCGTTGGTTTTGCCCGACATCGCCGACACCACGACCGCGACCTCATGACCGGCATCGACCTCGCGTTTGACGTGCTGCGCGACGTTGCGGATGCGGTCGATATTGGCGACGGACGTACCGCCGAATTTCATTACGAGCCGGCCCATGACGAGTGGTGCATTCCCTGACGACAGTGGGTAAAGATACCGCGCATGACGCACGCGGGCGAAAACGCGCGTATACATAGCGGCGAGGGTGGGGGCAAGCAACCCGGGTTCCTGGTCCCTTAGAACGCGCCGAGACAGGGCATTTTGGACGGCTTATGGGGCGCTATATCGACGATATCCTGCAGCCGGGCGAGAAGGTGCTGTATTCCAGCAATCTGCATTGGGTGATCTATGCCCGGGCGATCGCCGCCTGGATCGCCGCCATCGTCCTGCTGGTTCTGACCCGGACCACGCTCAATGAGAACCTGGTCTTGTTCCTGCTAGCGAGCGCGGCCATCGTCGCCCTGGCGGGGCTCTACTGGTTCGTGATCGCCTGGTTTCGGCGCTGGACCACGGAAACCGATGTCACCAATCTGCGGGTGGTCCACAAGACCGGTTTCATAACGCGAGAAACGTTCGAGATCAGCCTCGACAAGGTTGCCAGCGTGAGCGTCAATCAGAGCATCATGGGGCGCATTCTGAACTACGGCGACGTACTTATTGAGAACATGGGCAATGATGCACAGCCGATTGAGACCATCGCGTCGCCGCTCGCATTTCGCAGCAATATTACCGCCCGATAGGACAACGGCTCCACAATGGCCATCCAAGCAAACTTCTCCGACGCCTCCGCATCCTCCGTCGATGCCAGCGAAGTCGCGAAATTCTCGAAGCTGTCGGAGGAATGGTGGGACCCGCGTGGCAAGATGGCGCCGCTGCACAAGATCAACCCGCTGCGCCTGACCTATATCCGCGATGCCGCCTGCCGCAAGTTCGACCGCAACGTTCGCAGTCTGAACTGTCTCAGCGGACTGCGTATGCTCGATATCGGCTGTGGCGCCGGTTTGCTGTGCGAGCCCTTCACGCGGCTCGGTGCGCAAGTGATCGGTATCGATCCATCCGCTACGAACATCGCTGCCGCCAAGCTGCATGCCGATAAAGGGCATCTGTCGATCGACTATCGCTGCACCACCGTCGAGGAGATCGATGTGCGTGAGCGCTTCGACATCGTGCTGGCGATGGAAGTCATCGAACATGTGGTCGACGTCGGCGCTTTCCTCGATCGCTGCGCGTCGATGCTGAAGCCCGGTGGTCTGATGGTGGTCTCGACGCTGAACCGAAACTGGAAAAGCTTTGCGCTCGGTATCGTTGCCGCTGAATATGTACTGCGCTGGCTGCCGCGGGGCACCCATCAGTGGGACAAATTCGTCACCCCGGACGAACTCGCGCATCATCTCTCGCGCAACAAGCTGGAAATCACAGAACAATCAGGCGTGGTCTACAATCCGCTCGGTGACCGCTGGACGCTGTCATCCGATATGGACGTGAACTATATGGTGGTCGCGGAAGAAGTGTAGCTTTTCTGTTCCGCCTGTGTCCGCCTCGACAGGTCGTCAAACCCCGTTGAGAATAATCACCGTCGGTGCCTTGGGCAGCGCATTGAGTGATATCGTCAGTGTTTGGGCGCTGCGCTGGTCGATTTCGAAATCTTTTCCGATCTTCGTCATGAAGTCGCTGAGCGGTGTCATGAAGCGATGCATGGGCAGCACCACCGAAGCGCGCAGCCGCTTGGTGATTTCGGATACGCCGTCGAGGGACATTGTGTAGCTCCCATCGATCGGCACCATCACGATGTCGAGGCGGCCGATCGCGGCGAAGTGGCTTTCGTCGAGCTTGTGATGCAGATGGCCCAGATGACCGATGCACAGGCCGGCAACCTCGAAGATGAAGATCGAATTGCCGTCCTTCACCATCTCGCCGCCCGCATCATCGCCATAGTAACGGCGGATGTCCGTTGTGACGTTGCGGATCAGCACGTCGCCGATGCGTTCATGGATCTGTGCGGGTTGCCCGCTCTCGCCCCATCCGTGCAACACGGTTCTGATGCGTGGGTCGGGGTACAGCGTGTAGTGGGTGCTGTGCGCCCGATTCATCGTCACCACGTCCGGGACGCGATCGAGCTTGTATATGCCGTTATAGTCGGTGGCGATCGTCACGCCGCCGGGTGTGTCGATGTAATAGGTGGAGTGCCCGGCATAGGTGATGACGACCTCATCGGCCTTCGTCGCGGTCCGACGCAAACTGACCGGAACCGCGAGTGGTGGCCGTGTGGCCATCGCCAGACACTCACTGCCGCGCGGGGCATTTTGCGCGAGTGCCGGGGTAACGAGCCAACTCATTGCCCAACAAGTCAGGGCGCTGAGGACGACAGGCAGAAATCGCAGCATGATCCGGCAGTCTCCGAATGCGCTTTGATTCAATGTATCGCCAAAAGCGGGCCCTGCAATGCTGGTTGTGGCGCCGGAAGCTGCCCAAGATCGCGGCGCATCGCAGGATTGGATGCCTGGGTGTCGTGATGGAATAGTCGCGATGCTGCAGGGATTGACACGTTGCAGAAGGTAAGGTGGTTGGGTAGGTCTTGTGATCACACCGTGAGCATTGCAGTTGTCATCCGATTCAGTCCCACCTTGGGAATTCGTCAGCCGCGATGATCGTGTTGCGGCGTCGCGATCCGGCTGGGTGTTCGACACGGCCATGCTGCTGCTGACGCGGCGGCTCGATGCGGCGATTGCCGGGATACTTCAAGTCATAGGCGCGGACGCCGAAGCAGATCGTGCATGGATGTTCGAATACGACGCTGACCATCTGCGCTTTCGCAACACCCATGAGTGGAGTCGCGGTGGGGTCGGATCCTTTGTGCAGGACCTGCAGCATGTGCCGGTCACAATGATCGGCTGGCTGCATCAACGGCTGGTCCTGGGGCAGGCTGTGATGGTCAACGACATCGAGGCGCTGCCACGCAGCGCCGGTGCGTTGCGCGCTGAGTTTATCCGGCAGAACAACAAAAGCGTACTCAGTGTGCCGGTGTTTCATGACGGCAGGCTTGTCGCATGCATCGGTTTCGATGCCGTCGAGGCGCCGCGACGATGGTCGGTTGAAATCGCTGATCTGTTTCATTGTGCCGATCTCATAGCGGCGGCGCGCTATGGCCGTTCGTCGATTGCCCTTGGAGGGGAGGATTCGCGGGCCGCATATCCCGCACTGATCTATCTACGCCGCGCGCATGGCATTCTCGGCACGCCATTGACCGAAATCGTCGGCCTGCGCTCGTCTAAAGACTATACCGAGGTGTGGCTGGTGGATGGCGCGATGGTGCTCGATCCAAGGCCTCTGACCCAGTGGTTGGGCCTGATTCCACCGGGCTGGTTCGTGCGCATTCATCGCACGGCCGTCGTCAATCATCAGTTCGTGCGCGAGGTCGTACGCCGGTCGAGCGGGGCATGGCAATTGCGCTTGCATGATTATGAAGACCATTGGCCGGTGTCGCGCGCCGGTCGAGCCGAGTTACGTGCGCACCTTGGCATTTGAATTACACCAGGCGAGATGAATGCGAGCACGTTGACGACTCACATTCCGTTGCCGATTGCTATCAATCGCATGCTGATCACGGCTTAACAAATCGTTAGTGACGTCAGTGTATTGAATATTTTTCGCATTATGTGTTGCTGCATTTCAACACGCGAGAAACTCGGAGGGCGTTCGTCGAACCTATAGGTCGATTCGTCGATCTTTGATTGCGACTCGTCATGCGATCGCGTGTCTCATGGAACTTCACTCGCGTGGATCTGCGGGCTGGAGTCGAATCGTGAAGCTCCCAGTATTTTTAGTCGTCAGCGCAGCATGCCGCAGCGGCTCGGGTATGAGCGGCGGCACCCGCGCGCGCCGTGCTAACACATTGATGTCGTCGACAGCCACGATGCTGTCGCTTGCCGCGCCGGTACTGCTGGTTGCGGCGATTAACTCGTCGCAGGCGGTTCATGCGCAGGCCTCGGGCGTCGGCGGAAATGGCGGAGCACATTCATCCAGCAATCCGAAAGCGGGCGGGACAGGCGGTGTGATCGACCCGGCTAATGGCGGCGGCGGCGGTGGCGGCGGCGGCCGGGATGCCGACAAGAAACATCCGAAAGATGCCGACGTCGGCAACGGCGGCAAGGGTGGCAGCGGCGCGAATGCCAAAGGCGGAGGACTCGGCGGGCAGGGCGGCGCGCCGGGCTTCAATGGCGCTCAGCTCCAGGGCGGCGATATCCAGGGCGAGATGGGACAATACGGCCTGTTTCCCGAGAAGGGCAAAGGGGCCGATGGTACCAACTGGTTTCACGGAATGGGTCATGACGGCGGCAGCGGTGGCGGCGGAGGCGGCGGCGGCACTGGCGCGATCTTCAGCGGGTCATTCGTTCCCGGCAATCAGTTCATCGCAGGCGGCACAGGCGGCTACGGCAGCGTCGGTGCCAATGGTGGCGATGGCGTGTTGGCCTTTTATGGCACCTTCATGGAGCCCGGTTACGGCGGTGGGGGCGGGGGAGGCGGCGGCGGCGGTGGCGGCGGCATAGGTCTCTTCTCCAGCGGAGACACTTTGGAAACGCTTGCACCGATGATCAGAGGCGGTCTCGGCGGTTGGGGCGGCGCCGGCGGCGGTGGAGGCACTGGCGCCCCCGATGCTATCGGCAATTACTGTCCCGGCGGACAGCCACCCTGCATCACCACTGCGACCGACGGCGGCATCGGAGGCGATGGCGGCAGTGGTGGCAATGGTGGCAACGGCGGCGCCGGCATCGTCGTCTCAAGAGCGCGCATGACTGTCGTTGAAGGTGGTGCATCGGTGCTTGGTGGAGCCGGAGGCGGCGGCGGGGTCGGTGGATCTGGCGGCCAGGGCGTTTCCGGCGGCAATGGTGGCAATGGCGGTGCTGGCGGTAGCGGCGGAGATGGCGTCGTGTTGACGAGCCCCGGCACCATACGCGTCGAGCGTGGCGGACTGGTGCAAGGCGGCGACGCGGGGGGCGGCGGCGCCGCTGGCCCGGGCGGCGGCGGCTGGGAACTCGGGAATGGAAGCAGCGGTCACGCCGGCGCGAATGGAGCGGCGGGAGCCGGCATCTTTGGGCAGAGCGCCGGCATAACGGTTGTTGCAGGCGGGACGATCGAGGGCGGGCGGAATATCGACGGATCGCGCGCCGCAGCGGTTTTGTTCACCGGCGGTGGCAACAGGCTGGAGTTATGGTCCGGCGCGAACATTACAGGCGATGTCGTTGTCGGCCCGAATGCGAGCAATCCCAATATCCTGGCGCTGGGTGGTTCTCAGGACGGGACTTTTGATCTCTCCGCGCTCGGCACCAAGTATCGTGGCTTCTCGGCGCTGGAAAAGAATGGCGACGCTGGCTGGACACTTTCGGGCATATCGACATCCTTCGCCGGTGATCTGCACGCCAATGCCGGCACACTGAGTTTCGCCAGCGGCGCCAGACTGACGACGGCCAATGGCTATATTGGCTATGACAGCGGTACCGACGCCAATGTCGTCGTCTCTGGCCCAGGCGCATCGTGGCTCAATACCAATCTATTCGTCGGTTATCGCGGCAACGGGTCGTTGCTGATTGCGGATGGCATGCATGTGACTGCAGCTACCGCTTCAATTGGCAACGATGCGCCCTACGTCACGCACGGTACGGTGAAGGTCGATGGCACTCGGTCGATGCTCGATGCCCAGACCCTGAAGATCGGCGCAGCGTCCGTCGGCGCGCTGACGGTGAGCAATGGGGGCGTTGCGAAAGCGCGTACGATTCAAGTAGGCGCCTCTGGTGTCAGCGGTGCGTTGAGTATCGGATCCGAGCCCGGGGCAGCGGCTTTGGCGCCTGGTGTTGTGACAGGCCCGGTTGAACTCGCACAAAGCGGCACGCTCAATTTCAACCATACGAGCGGCGACTATCTCTTCAACAACCTCATCACAGGCAATGGCGCGATCAATGTGCTGTCAGGCACCACGGTTCTGTCAGGTCGCAGCGTCGCTTTCGCGGGCACCACGGAAATCCTGAGCGCAACGCTTGGTGTGACCGGACAACTCGGTGGTACGGTCAATGTCGATGCGGGCGGAGGCCTTACCGGTAATGGCTCCGTCGGTGCCACCACGGTGCTCAACGGTGGCACCCTTGCGCCTGATGGCTCGGGCCGTCTGACGGTGAACGGCAACCTGTCGATGTTTGCCGGCAGCGCCTTCGATTTCAATCTGGGTCATTTCTCGGCTGGAGCGGCTTCGACGACGTCAGCGAGTGTCTTCGTCAACGGCGATGTTTCGCTCCACGACGTAACGTTTAACATCAGCGGCACGGGTGCGCCACCGGTCGGTTACTATCGCATGGTTAGCTACACCGGCGGTTCGTCAATCTCCGGACTAACCACCGGCACGACGCCTCCGATCTCGGGCCTGTTTCCCGTCACCTATTCGATCGACAGCTCACGGCTCCATGTGGTCGATCTCATTGCTTCGCCCAATGGCACCAACATCCTTCAACGTTGGGATGATGCGTCGAGCGGTACCGCGGGTGGCAGCGGAACCTGGAATGCGCTTAACAACAACTGGTTTGATCTGGGCGGCGTTGCCAATACCCAGTGGGGATCCATTTATGGCGTCTTCAACGGCCCGGGCGGCACGGTCACGATAGATGGATCGCAGAAATTCTACGGACTGCAATTCGTCGGCGGTCTCTACAACCTTGTTCAAGGTACTGGCGAACTGCGGCCAACCGCGTTGGGCGGTTCAGACGGTATTGGTGAGCTGCGTGTTCTCTCGGGCGAGACGGCGACGATTTCGGCTCCGATTATAGGTGCCGGTGGTGTGAACAAGACGGGTGGCGGCACGCTCGTGCTCGCTGGCACCAGCACCTATACTGGCGGCACGACCATCAGCGGAGGCACGCTGCAGATTTCGTCGAATGCAAATCTCGGTGCCGCAACGGGCGGTCTCAGCTTCGATAACGGCATCTTACATACGACTGCAAACATCGCCTCAGCGCGGAACGTCTCGCTGCTCGGGATCGGCGAGATCGACACCGACGCTGCAACGACGCTGGTGCTCACCGGCACGGTGTCCGGCGGGGGCAGCCTGATCAAGGCCGGCGACGGCACACTGGTGTTGTCGAACGTTAATAGCTGGACCGGCGGCACCGTGCTTGAAGCCGGTACGCTGCAGCTTGGCGCTTCCGGTGCACTGCCCAACGGTAGTGACGTGATCGTCTATGGCGGCAAGCTCGATCTCAACGGTTACAATACCACGACGCATTCGCTGATCGGCTTCGGTGGCGAGATTGCGCTTGCAAGCGCACAACTGACGCTCAATCAGGCAAGCGATACGGTCATCACAAGTACAATCACGGGCGTGGGCGGCAGCCTCGTGAAATCCGGCAGTGGCACGCTGCTGTTGTCTGGAGCGAATACTTACACGGGTGGCACGACGGTTTCCGGCGGCGCTATTGCAGTCATCGCGGACGCTAATCTCGGCACGGGGACGCTAACGCTCTCGGGTGGCACGCTGCTCACGCTCGCCGATATCACGTCCGCGCGAAGTATTGTGCTTTCCGGCAACGGCACAATCGAGACGTTGTTCGGAACGACATTCTCGACTATGGGAGATGTCTCGGGCGCCGGCGTATTGACCAAGGATGGCTGGGGCACGTTGGTTCTGGCAGGCGCCAACTCTTTTAGCGGCGGCACGACGATCAATGCCGGTACGCTGCAGGTCGGCAATGGGGGCATCACCGGCACACTGTCCGGCAACGTCACGAACAATGGTATTCTGGCATTCAACCGATCCGATAATTTCTCCTATAATGACGTCATCTCCGGTCCTGGCGCTTTCATTCAGGTCGGCGCAGGCCTCACGGCGTTTGGCAATGACAACACCTACAGCGGCGGCACGTTGATCTCTGCCGGTACGCTGCAGCTAGGCACTGGTGGCACAGCAGGCTCTATCATTGGCAATGCCATCAATAATGGCACGCTCCAGATTTTCCGTTCCGATGTCTACACATTCGGTGGCACGATCACGGGAAGCGGCATGTTCCGGCATGTCGGCACGGGCACGACGGTCCTAACGGCAGACAATACTTACAGCGGTGGCACGGAGATCACGCGGGGCATTCTGCAGATCGGCGATGGTGGTTTCACAGGATCGATCATCGGCAATGTCATCAACAATGGCGAGCTTGTCGCGAAGCGCGACGGGCTGCTGACATTGGCGGGTGCCATCTCGGGCAGCGGTTCATTCACGCAGAGCGGCTTGGGCATTACGCGCCTCGACGGACTCAACAGCTATACGGGCGCCACCGACGTCAAGGCCGGAACGCTCAGCGTCAACGGCTCGATCGCCGCGTCGTCGCTGGTGAGTGTCGAACGCGGAGCGACGCTCGGCGGCAACGGCATCGTCAGCACCACACAGATCCAGGATGGCGGCATGCTGTCGCCCGGAAATTCGGTCGGGCTGCTGTCCGTACAAGGCAATCTGACGTTTGCCGCTGCTTCGAGCTACACGGTCGAGGTATCTGGCTCGGCGGCGGACCGGACCAATGTCACAGGCACCGCGTCGCTCAACAATGCAGGCGTTCGCGTCAGCCTCGATCCCGCGGCCTATGTACGTGAACGCTACACCATTTTGAATGCCGCAGGCGGCATCGCAGGCAGGTTCAGCCCGAATATCGTCAGCGACGAGCCGCCCTCGTTCATCACGACGCTGAGCTACGATGCTCAAAACGTCTATCTCAATGTCGATCTGAAACTGACTGGTCTCAACATCAATCAGAACAACATCGCTTCGTCGCTGAATGCCTATTTCGGCAGCCATGGCGGCATCCCCTATGCGCTCGGCGCGATGGCACCTGAAGATCTGACGCACTCGTCTGGCGAACTCTCGACCGGCGTGCAACAGAACACCGTGCAGGCCATGACGCAATTCATGGGAGTGCTGACCGATCCCTTCGCTGCCAATCGCGGCCTCGCAATGGTGGGCACAGAGTCAAACGCCTTCACGTCGGCCAATCGTTCGGCGACGTCGTGGCGCGACGCCTACGGTGCGATCACTAAAGCGCCACCTGCGACGGCGAGTTTCGAAGCGCGTTGGAACGTCTGGGCTGCGGGCTTCGGCGGTGGTCAGGCGACCGATGGCAATATGGTCGTCGGTTCGCATAGCAGCAGCAGCCGGATCGGCGGTATTGCCGTCGGTGCCGATACCTTGTTGTCGTCGCAGACGCTTGCCGGCTTCGCGGTGGCCGGCGGCGGAACCAATTTTGGCTTGTCGGATAATCTCGGTTCAGGTCATTCGGACCTGTTCCAGATCGGTGGTTTCATCCGCCATCACCAGGGCCCCGCTTATATTACAGCTGCGCTCGCCTACGGATGGCAGAACATCACCACCGAGCGGCTGGTGACCATCGTCGATGCCGACCGGCTGCGCGCGAACTTCACCGCGCACGCTTTCTCGGCGCGCGCTGAAGCCGGTCATCGGAGCGTGCTGCCGTGGCTTGGCGGCATGGGTTTGACGCCTTATGCCGCGGGCCAGGTTACGAATATCGAACTGCCAGCCTATGCAGAGACGCTTGTCTCTGGCGGCAATGATTTCGCGCTTAGTTACACCGGACGCAACGTCACTGCCACGCGTAGCGAGCTTGGCTTCCGCACCGACAAGTCATTCGCACTCGACGGCGCATTGCTGACGCTGCGTGGACGCGCGGCCTGGGCGCATGATTTCAACCGCGACCGCTTCGCACAGGCGTCGTTCCAGTCACTACGCGGCGCGAGCTTCGTGGTGAACGGCGCGACGCTGGCGCCCGATGCGGCGCTGACCAGCGCGGGTGCGGAGGTCGTGCTCGGCAGCGGGTTGTCGGTAGCGGCGACTTATGAGGGCGAGTTCTCCAACCTCACCCGCAGCCACGCGGGCAAAGGCGTCGTTCGCTTCGTCTGGTGAGCGGCGACTGAGGGGACCGCGGTCGCATCGCAGGCATGGGCATAGGCCGCTTGACCCTGCGGCGCGGTGCAGTCAGGTTCCGCGCCATCGCACGCGGACGCATCCTGCCTCATGTTTACCATCGCCTCGCTCTGGATCCCCTTCACCATTATCGCCTCGCTTGGGCAGGTGGCGCGCAATGCCATGCAGCGGTCACTGACAGGGCCGCTTGGCACCTGGGGCGCGACGAATATTCGCTTTCTGTTCGGCTTCCCGTTTTCGATCGTCTTTTTCGTGGTGATCATCCTGGCGACGGGTGATCGGGTGCAGTGGCCAAATGCTGAGTTCTGGCCGTGGCTGCTGCTCGGCGCGCTCAGCCAGATCTTCGCTACCGGGCTCATGCTGGCGGCGATGAATGATCGCTCCTTCGTGGTGACGACAGCCTATCTCAAGACCGAGGCGATCCAGACCGCCATTTTCGGTTTCGTCTTTCTTGGCGATCACCTGACGGCACCAAAGGTCGCGGCGATCCTGATTGCTACCGTCGGCGTCGTGGTCACTGCGCTGCGGCCCGGCGCGACCAGAGATATCGCCAGCATCCGGCCGACCATCCTCGGGCTGGTCGCGGCGGCGGCCTTCGCACTGTCGGCCGTCGGCTTTCGCGGCGCCATCATCACGGTGCCCGGTGTCAGCTTCGTCACGGCGGCGTCCTATGCGCTGGTCTGGGCGCTGTTCGTGCAGACCTTGATCCTGACCATCTATCTGCTGGCCCGTGCCCCCAAGGTGTTGAGCGATATCCTCGGCCTGTGGAAGCCATCGATGCTGGCCGGCTTCATGGGTGCGGCAGCCTCGCAATTCTGGTTCCTGGCTTTTGCACTCACGGCCGCTGCGAATGTTCGGACGCTGGCGCTGGTCGAGGTGCTGTTCGCGCAGGCCGTCGCCTATTATTCGTTCAAGCAGCCGATCTCGGCACGCGAATTGTCGGGGATCGCGCTGATTGTTGTCGGCGTGGCGATACTGGTTGCAGTGTGACGGCGCAGTGCGCGTGATGTCTCTTTCGTGGGCACGCCTGCTGCGATAGGACTGATCGCAGTCTTCCCCGTGCCGATCCCGAGACCAGATTGATGCGCATCCTGTCCCTGCTCTTCCTGCTGCTTGTTGTCACCCCGGTCTCGGCGGTCGAAGCCATCGTCAAGGACGGCGACACCATCCAGATCGGCAATGTCGCCTATAAGCTTGCCGGCGTGGACGCGCCGGAGGTGGATCAGCCATGTGTCGATGAACATGCCGACAATTGGGCCTGCGGCGTCGAGGCAAGAGACCAGCTCGTGAAGCTGATCGGCAAGCGCGAGGTTCGCTGCGAGGACCTTGGCGAGGATGCGATTTACAAGAACCGCCGCGCAGGCCTCTGTAGCATCGCGGGCGAGGCCATCAGCCTCAATCAGGCCGTTATCCGGTCGGGCTACGCCGTGAACATCGAGACGACCGTTAAGGCGGGCGCCAGGGCCAATTTCAAAACCGACGAGGCCGCTGCCAGGGACAAGCGGCAAGGTCTGTGGCGCGGGTGTTTCGTGACGCCCGCGGAGTTCCGCGGCAAGGCGAGCGACAGCCCATTGCTCGGTTCGGCCTGCCGGAGCGACAAGGACAAGGAGTTGCGCGCGGCGCTATTTCCTGTCGATCTCACGATGCCAACCGGCTGCAATATCCGGGCGAAACAGGTCCGCCGGGCCAAGTTTACCGGGCACGTCGGCGTCTATCTCATCCCCCAGTGTCAGAATTATGCGACCCAGCCGAAGCCGGATCGCTGGTTCTGCAGCGAGGACGACGCCCGCGCCGCGGGTTACCGCAAGGCGCTCAATTGTCAGGCCCCCAGTCGCCGCAACTGAGCGATGAGCCGGTGGCGCTGGACGCCGCGGGCTGAACCACGTAGCAAATCAGGACGCCGGAATGAGCCGGGCGCCCACGTCACGGCTTATTCCAGCATGCGAAATCCGGAGTGAAGCGCGTGGCCGAGAACAGTTCGTCAGCATCGATCGAAGCCGTTGAGCGCAGTCTGGCCTCCGCCGGCTATATCGCCAGCCGGCAGATCGCCACCGCTGTCTATCTCGCCGAGAAGATCGAGAAGCCGATCCTGGTCGAAGGCCCGGCGGGCGTCGGCAAGACCGAACTCGCCAAGGCGATCGCGGCGTCGCGCGGCCTCGAGATGATCCGCATGCAATGTTACGAGGGTCTCGACGAGGCCAAGGCACTGTATGAGTGGAAATATGCCAAGCAGCTACTTTACACCCAGATACTGAAAGACAAGCTCGGCGAAGTGCTGGGCGGCGCCGATACGCTCGCCAAGGCACTGGAGCAGCTGCACGATTTCGGCGACGTGTTCTTCTCCAAGGAGTTCGTCGAGCCTCGCCCGTTGCTGCGCGCGCTGGAACAGCCGATGGGCTGCGTGCTTCTGATCGACGAGATCGACAAGTCTGATGCCGAATTCGAATCGCTGCTGCTCGAAATCCTGTCCGACTTCCAGGTCACGATCCCCGAGCTCGGTACTGTCGTGGCCATCGTACCGCCGACCGTGATCCTGACCTCGAACGGTGAGCGCGATCTCGGCGATGCCTTGAAGCGCCGCTGTCTGCATCTGCATATCGGCTTTCCCGAACCCAAGCTCGAAGAGCGCATCGTCGAAACCCGCGTGCCCGGTGTTTCCGCGACGCTGCGCAAGCAACTTGTCGGCTTCGTCAATCAGGTCCGCACGCTGGACCTGAAGAAGCTCCCGTCGGTCAGTGAGACCATCGACTGGGCCAAGGTGCTGGTGCTGCTCGGCGCGTCCGAGCTCGGCCATGAGATGGTCAAGGACACGCTCAATGTGCTGCTGAAATACGAGGGCGATATCGAAGCGACACTGCCGCAGGTCTCTGGCTTCGTCGCCAAGTCCGGCCGGCAAGGCGTGTTCGGCTAGGCGATGCGCGACACACTGCATCGCTTCTTTCGGGCGGCGCGCGGCGCCGGTGTCAGGATTTCGCCTGCCGAAAGTATCGATGCGATGCGTGCCGCCGCCGAAGTGGGTCTCGCCGATCGCGCCATCCTGCGCGATGCGCTGCTGTTGACCATGGCGAAGTCCGGCGAGGAGAAGGCGGCGCTTGCTGTCTGTTTCGATACGTTCTTCACCCATCCTGATTTCGACGCGCCGTCCGCGGCAAATGACGACGACGAGACTGGCGAGGGGGCAAGCGAGAGCGGGACCGAAGCCGCGGCAGGTACCGCGTCGGCACAGGATTCGACCGAACTTGGTCCGCTCGCGCAGATGTTGCTGGCGCAGGATCGCGCCGCCATTGCCGCTGCGCTTTCAAACGCATCGAATGCCGCTGGCCTGGCCGACATCCGTGTCTTCACCCAGCGGGGGCTGTTTGCCAGCCGGGTGCTCGAGCAGCTCGGGATCGCGCAACTGCGCGACGACATCGACGCGCTCACGACCCGCAATCCAGCAGATGCAGAACGGCTTGCAACGGCGCTCGGCAGCCTGCGCGAGACCGTCAGCGAAATGGTCGCGCAGGCGCTCCTGCTCTATGGCCGCGAAGAGAAAGAGGCACTGCGCAATGAGATACTCCGCAATGCGCCGATGGCGCGGCTGGAGCAGCGCCAGATCGCGCAGATGCGCGTTCTGATCCGGCAGATGGCGCGACGACTGCGCGAGCGCTTCAGCAAGCCGCGCAAACGGCAGCGCCGTGGCCATCTCGACGTCCGCCGCACCATCCGCCGCAATGCCGCCTGGGGCGGCGTGCCGTTCATGACGGCATGGAAGCGCCGTCATCGTGACAAACCGAAGATCGTCGCCATCTGCGACGTCTCGGGCTCGGTGGCGCAGGTCTCCGACTTCTTCCTGCTGCTGATCCACAGCCTGCATGAAGTGGTGTCCGATGTGCGCTCCTTTGCGTTTTCCGGCAACCTGATCGAAGTCAGTGAAGTCCTGGAGAAGAACAAACCTGAAGAGGCGATGAAGCAGATCATGTCGTCGGTTGGCTACGGCTCGTCCGACTATGGTCGCTCCTTCGTCGATTTCGAGAAGGGTTTCATGAGCGCGATCACGGCGCAGACGACGGTCATTGTGCTCGGCGATGCCCGCAGCAACAATCTGGATCCGCGCGCCGACATCCTGCGCCGTATCGGCGAGCGCTCGAAGCGGCTGGTCTGGCTCAATCCGGAAGGGCGGATGGGCTGGGGCTTCGGCGATTCCGAAATGCCGCGTTATGCAACCTTCTGTAATGTCGTTCGCCAATGCGCGACGGCGCAGCAACTCGAGCGCGCCGTCGCCGATATCGTGGCAACCTATCAGTAGCGGAGCCTAGGGATGGCTGATATCGACATCGTGTTTACGTCAGCGAAATTCGCCGACGGTAGTCTCAACACGATCGCCGTCAGCGGCGGTTGCATCGTCTCGATCTCGCCGGCCAGCGATCTCGTGCCGCAGGCCACGGGGGCGATTGATCTCGGTGGCGCGCTGGTGGTGCCATCCTTGGTC
The DNA here is from genome assembly GCF_008329525.1 of Tardiphaga sp. P9-11. GTDB lineage: Bacteria > Pseudomonadota > Alphaproteobacteria > Rhizobiales > Xanthobacteraceae > Tardiphaga. The sequence goes on from NZ_NPKQ01000001.1 coordinate 1,020,858, forward strand.
GAAGGCCACGTCCACCTCGATACCAGCTTCTATGGCGATGTCTGGCGACCGCATCAGCCTTACACCAACGGCTTCAGCGTGCAGGAACGCGTTGCCTTTCAAGCCGACAACATGGCCAAGGCCGCGCCGATGGCGGAGCGGGCGCGCAGTCAGCTTGAGCTTTGCCTCGGTCACGGCAGCACGCGGATGCGTAGCCATGTGATGGTCGATGGTTCGGTCGGTCTCAAATCGCTGGAGACGATCCTCACCGTTCGCGAGGCGTATCGCGACGTCATCGACATCCAGCTCGTGGCCTTCCCGCAGAGCGGCATCCTGCGCAGTCCGGGCACGCCGGACTTGCTCGACGCGGCCTTCGATCTCGGTGCCAATGTGATCGGCGGTCTCGATCCCGGCGGCTTCGATCGCGATGTCGAGAAACATCTCGATGTGGTGTTCGGAATCGCCGAGCGACGCGGTGTCGATGTCGACATCCATCTGCACGATCCCTCCATGCTCGGTATTTTCGAGATCGAACAGATTTGCGCGCGCACGCGTGCGCTCGGCATGCAGGGCCATGTCGCTATCAGCCACGCTTATTCGCTGGGCGATGTTGCGGCCGACGTTGTTCAGCGCACCGCCGACGTGCTGGCTGCGAGTGGCGTTGCGATCATGACCAATGCGCCGGGTGCGCGGCCTTTTCCACCGGTCAAACTGTTGCGCGCAGCCGGGGTCATCGTATTCGGCGGCTGCGACAATATCCGCGATTCCTGGTGGCCCTATGGCGATGGCGACATGCTCGGCCGCGCGATGATGATCGGCTATCGCTCCGGCTTCAACACCGATGCCGATCTGATGCTGGCATTCGACATCGTCACCGCTGGCGGCGCGCAGGCATTGCGGCTCGACGACTGGGGCCTCCGAGCCGGCGCGAAGGCCGACTTCATCGCGCTGGATGCGCCTCATGTTCCGCAGGCGGTGGTCGATCTGCCGAAGCGCCGCGCGGTCTACAAGAACGGCCGGCTGGTGGCGCGGGATGGGGAGATGATCGCCCGCAAGGCTTGAATCATCGGTCAAACTCGCTACGACTGGCCTCAAATATATGCTGGCGTGCCAGACACTCTGGAGACGATGAATGCTTGAAACACCGCGCGCGCGACGGGGCATGGTGACCTCGCCGCATCACCTGGCGTCGCAGGCCGGTCTCGATGTGCTCAAGGACGGCGGCACCGCCGTGGAGGCGGCGATCGCCGTGGCGGCTGCGCTTGCGGTTGTCTATCCGCACATGACCGGTATTGGCGGTGACGGCTTTTGGCTGATCGCCGAGCCGGGCAAGGCGCCGACCACGGTGGATGCCTGCGGCCGCGCCGGCGCGGCGGTGGATCTCGCTTATTATGCCGCGAAGGGCGCTGCGACGATCCCGTTCCGCGGGCCGCTCGCCGCCAATACCGTCGCCGGCACCGTCTCCGGCTGGCAGAAGGCGCTGGACGTCTCGAAGCATTGGCAAGCGCCGTTGTCGCGCGAACGCCTGCTGGAAAGCGCGATCTATTACGCTGAGAACGGCATCGTCGTCACGCGCAGTCAGTCCGAACTCACCACCGAGAAATTCGCAGAACTGAAAGACCAGCCGAATTTCGCCGAAACCTTCATGCCGAACGGTCAGGCGCCAGCCGAAGGCGATGTCATGAAGCTGCCGGCGCTCGGCGCGACGCTGAAGCGTCTCGCTGCTGAGGGCTTCGAGAGCTTTTACAAGGGCAAGCTGGCCGACACGATCGCCGCAGACCTCGCCAAGGTTGCATCGCCTGTCACTGCCGCTGACCTGCAGAACCATCAAGCCACCGAACGTCCGCCGCTCTCGACCACTGTGCGCGGCGCGCAGCTGTTCAATATGGCGCCGCCGACGCAGGGCCTGTCGTCGCTGATGATTCTGGCGATGTTCGATCGTCTCGGCGTCACCCAGGCCGAGGGATTCGACCACATCCACGGTCTGGTCGAGGCCACCAAGCAGGCCTTCATCGTGCGCGACGAGCATGTCGGAGATCCCGATCACATGACGGTCGATCCCGCGGCTTTTCTCGACGATGCCAAGTTGGACGAGCTTGCGCGTCACATCGATCGCAAGGTTGCGTTGCCGTGGCCGCATATCCGCAAGCCCGGTGACACCATCTGGCTCGGTGTCATTGACGGCCACGGCCGCTCGGTGTCGTTCATCCAGTCGGTCTATTTCGAATTCGGGTCCGGCGTGGTGCTGCCCGAAACCGGCATCTGCTGGCAAAATCGCGGCGCTTCGTTCCGGCTGCAGGAGTCAGGCTGGAATGCGCTGAAGCCGAACCGCAAGCCATTCCACACGCTCAATCCGGCGATGGCGATCTTCGATGATGGCCGCCGCATGGTCTATGGCAACATGGGCGGCGAGGGGCAACCGCAGACCCAGTCCGCCGTGTTCTCGCGCTACGGCATGTTTGGCATGCCGCTGCAGCAGGCCGTGACCGCGCCGCGCTGGCTGCTCGGCAAGACCTGGGGCGACGAAAGCGTCACGCTGAAGGTGGAGGACCGCTTCGATCCCGCATTGATCCAGCAGCTTCGGGATGCCGGACACGTGGTCGAGGTGCTCGGCAGCTATACCGGCACCATGGGCCATGCCGGCGCCATCGTGCTGCACGCCAACGGCGTGCTCGAAGGTGCGACAGACCCGCGCTCGGATGGTGCCGTCGCCGCTTGGTGATCAGCTCGCCATCATCTTGCGTAGCTCGGTCTTGAGGATCTTGCCGTTGGCGTTGCGCGGCAACGGCTCCTTCAGGAAGGTGATCGTATCCGGCACCTTGTAGTCGGACAGCCGTTCAGCGCAGTAGGTCCGGATGTCGGCTTCGTTGCCGCCATCGGGGCTGTAGGCGAAGGCGTGCACGCGTTCGCCCAGCACCGGATCCGGCTTGCCGATCACTGCGCTCTCGACGATCGCAGGATGATGCGACATCACATTCTCGACTTCGGTGCAGTAGATCTTGAAGCCGGCGCGGTTGATCATGTCCTTCTTGCGGTCGACCACCGAGACGTACCCATCCGCATCGATGCGGCCGATGTCGCCGGAGCGCCAGTAGCCGCCGACGAAGCCGCTGCGCGTGCCATCCGGATTGTCCCAATAGCCAGGCACGACCATGGCGCCCGCGATCAGCAGCTCGCCGTCTTGCCCGGTAGGCACCTCGCGGCCGTCGTCATCGACGACGACGATGCGCGCACCGAGCACGGGCTGTCCGACGGTGTTGATCTTACTCGCAGGCGAACCGGGCGGGAGGATCGTCGCGGGTGACGATGTCTCCGTCGAGCCATAAGCATTGCAGAGATTGAGGCTCGGCAATGCCTCGGCGAGCCGCTTGATGGTCGCTTCGGGCATCGGTGCGCCGCCGAAGCCGGCGATGCGCCAGGCCGACAGGTCGTGCCTGTCGAAGTCCGGCTGCAGCAGGCAGAGATTGTACATCGCCGGCACCATCAGCGTATAAGTCATGCGCTCGCGTGCCGCGATGGTGAGAAATTCCGGTGCCTTGAAGGTCGGCAGGATGACGGTGGTGCCGGCAACATTGATGGTCGCAAGGATCAGCGCCACCAGCCCGGTGACATGCGAGGCCGGTACCGCCAGCATACTGACATCGCCGTCGCGCAGGCCGTAGCCATGCTGGAAGTTGAGCACCGAGTGGATGATGCTCACATGAGTGAGCATCGCGCCTTTCGGGCTGCCTGTCGTGCCCGACGTATAGAGCAGAAAAGCGGTGTCTTCCTGATGGAGTTCGGGAAGCGCAGCGGCAGGCGCATCCTTCATCAATTCCGCAAACGATGCTGCGCGTCCGCTGCCGACCACCCACTGATTGCGCAAGTCCGCACGCGGTGCGGGCAGGTTGGCCTCGCAGTCGGCGTCATAGACCAGCGCCGAGGCTTGGCATTGCTGCAGCACGTAGTCGATCTCCGGCATGCGTTGCCGGGTGTTGAGCGGCACGACAATCATCCCTGCGCGGCTGGCGCCGAGCGCGAGATGGACGAATTCCAGGCAGTTGCCGAGCAGCATTGCGATGCGCTCGCCTTTCTGGAAGCCGGCGGCGATGAGATTGCGCGCAATATTCTCGGCGATGCGGTCAAGCTGCGCATAAGTGACGCGTTGCTCGCCGAGCACCAGTGCTATGCCATCGGGCTTGCGCGCGACAGCGGCGCGCAGCATGGCGTCGAGGCTCAGTGGACGGTCCAGGAAACAGGTGACGACGCGTTCGCCGTAGAGAACTTCGTGGCGTGTCGCCGGCATCGAGGTTCCCGGCGCGATCTGTCCTTGCATGTCCATCCCAGACGTTTTTGCGCGCCGCAATCGGCACGCCCCGCCATTTGGCTGGCGATGATGACGTCAGGTTAATCAGCCATGCGGCGAATGCCAACCCGCGTCGCCGCATGGCTCGTAACGCGTGAGATGTGCGTCCGGCGCTAGCGCGCTTCCACCGTCACATGCCGTAATTCATGCACGGCTGTAAGGCGCTGACGCACCGCCTCGACACTCGCTGCGCCGGCAAAGCCGACGATCGCAGCATGCGCACCGGGGCCGATGCGCCAGACGTGGAGGTCGAAGATGCGGGCATCGCCGGGCCGCTCGACCTCGTCGCGGATTTCTTGTTCGAGATGCGGATCTGACGTGTCGAGCAGCACGGCCGAGGTGTCGCGTAGCAGGTTCCAGGCCCAGGACGCGATGACGATGCCGCCGACGATGCCCATCACGGGATCGAGCCAGACCCAGCCGAGATGACGCCCGGCGAGCAGAGCCGCGATCGCAAGGACGGATGTCAGCGCGTCGGCCATCACATGACGGGCTGCCGAGCGCATGTTGTTGTCCTGATGATGTGCGCTGTGATCGTGGCTGTGCCCATGATCGTGCGCGCGGCCGTGGTGATGATCATGGCCATGACGATGACCGTAGCCGCCGGAAAGCAGAAAGACGCTGGCGATATTGACGACGAGGCCCAAGATCGCGACCAGTGTGGCCTCGTTGAAGGCAACAGGGGAGGGGTCGAGCAATCGCATGATGGACTCAACCGCGATGGCGAGCGCGATCAAAGCTAGAATCAGTGCCGAGGCAAAGCCGGCGAGATCGCCGACCTTGCCGGTGCCGAAAGTGAAGCGGCGGTTGTGCGCGTTGCGCCGCGCAAAGGCGTAGGCGCCGGCTGCAACGGCCAGAGCGCCGGCATGGGTCGCCATGTGGAAACCGTCCGCCAGCAGCGCCATCGAATTGAAGATCGTGCCGGCAACGATTTCGCCGACCATCATCAGCGCCGTGAGGACGACCACCCACAGCGTGCGGCGAGTGTTCTCGTCATGATTGTTGCCCAGAAACAGGTGCTCGTGGGACAGGGCGTCGATGTCGGCGTGGGTGTGCATGCTGCCGCTCCTTATTTCGTGTAGCGCCGGATGGCGGCGATGAGTTCTTCGGCGCCGGCCGCACGGTCGTCCGTGCTGAGACCGGGATGGGCGACATGCTCGCGGACATGGTCCTCGATCAGTTCATCCATCAGCCCGCTTACGGCGCCACGCACGCCTGCGACCTGATGCAGGATCGTGGCACAGCCTGCGTCTTCGGTGATGGCCTTCTCAATGGCGGCCATCTGGCCGGCGAGCCGACGGACCCGGGCGAGCAGTTTGGTCTTGTTAGCGGTGAGGTGCGACATAGAATAGTCCCCTACCCTATATTTCCGTCAAACGAAAGTCCCCACCCGGCGAGAAGCCGGGCGGGGGAGTTTGCGGGAGGAAACGGGGAAATCGATCAGGCCGCTGCGGCCATCACGCGGGGGTGGGCGACGTGTTCCTTGAGCACCAGGCCGGAGGCGTCGACCTCGGCGAGCGAGACGTCGTAGCTCCAGAGATCGGCGAGATGTTGCAGCACCCGCTTGGCGTCGGCTTCGTTGAGCAGGGCGCCATTGAGCACCGAATGCTTCAGCATCAGCCGGCGATCGCCGGCGAGGTCGACATCCACCACTTCGATATTAGCGTCGATCAAGCCGACGTCGTACTGACGCGCCAGCACACGTCGGACGCGACGGTAGCCACGCTCGTCATGGATGGCGTCGACACGGATGCCTTCCGACACGGCCGGATCGTCATGCAGGTGGAACATCCGCATGTGGCGCATCAGTCGCGGGCTAAGGAACTGGCTGACGAAGCTCTCATCGCGGTAGTTCGCCCAGATATCGCGTAGGACCGCCATCGCATCGCCTTTGCCTGCGATATCGGGAAACCACGCGCGGTCCTCGTCGGTTGGATCGGTGACGATTTTTTCGATGTCCTGCATCATGGCGAAGCCGAGCGCATAGGGGTTGAAGCCAGAGAAGCGCCGGTCGTCGTAATTTGGCTGGAACACGACATTGGTGTGCGATTGCAGGAATTCCAGGAAGTTGCCGTCCGATATCTGACCGGTCTGATGCAGTCGGGTCATGATGCGATAGTGCACGTATGTCGCCGTACCCTCATTCATCACCTTGGTCTGGCCCTGTGGATAGAAATACTGCGAGATATTCCGGACGATGCGCAGCAGTTCACGTTGCCAGGTCTGCAAGCGGGGCGCCGCCTTTTCCAGGAAGTATAGCAGATTCTCTTGCGGAAGGCCGAGCAGGGCACGCCGGCGCTCCACGCTGAGCAATGACGCGCTCTTCGTTGGCCCCGTTGGCACCGTGCGCCATAGATCGTTGAACGATGTTTCTTCGTGGTTGCGGCGTTCCCGGGCGCGCTTTTCCTCGGCCCGCAGATCCAGCGATTTCTTGCCGGGATAGCGATCGACGCCGTGCGACATCAGCGCGTGCGCGGCATCGAGTGTCTGCTCCACTGCTGCCCGGCCATACCTTTCTTCGCACTGCGCCACATAGCCCTTGGCGAAATCGAGATAATCGAGGATGCCGTCGGCGTCAGTCCACTGCTTGAACAAATAATTGTTCTTGAAGAAGTGATTATGACCGAAAGCGGCGTGGGCAATGACCAGCGTCTGCATGGTCGCCGTGTTTTCCTCCATCAGGTAGGAAATGCATGGCGACGAGTTGATGACGATCTCATAGGCCAAGCCCATCAGGCCCTTGCGATAGGAGGCTTCCTGATGGGCGAATTGTTTGCCGAACGACCAGTGCTTGTAATACAGCGGCATGCCTACGGACGAGTAAGCATCCAGCATCTGTTCGGCGGTGATGACTTCGATCTGGTTCGGGTAGACGTTGAGGCCGAGCTCCTTTTCGGCAATCTCCTCGCAGGCATCGTGGATGCGCTGCAATGTGGTGAAGTCCCAGTCCGCGCCTTCGTAGAGACGGTCTGTCATGGAGCCACCCTCTCCTTGGCCTGGCGACGCTGAAACAGGTCGTGGAACACCGGAAAGATCTCGCTGCGGTCGTTGACCTTGCGCATCGACAGCGGTGCACCTTCCGCGCGCAGCCGCTGATACAGCGTCCACAGTGAGGATTCCGACATTTCGAACGGATGGCTGCCGGATTCGCCCACTTCCAGATAGGCAAAGAATTGCGTCACCGGCAGGATCATGTCCTTGAGCAGGCGGCCGGAGAGATCGCCATCGGCATAGGAGTTGTCGCCGTCCGAGGCCTGTGCGGCATAGATATTCCAGTCGGCGGGGCGATAGCGTGACTGCACGATCTCATGCATGGCCTGCAGTGCGCTGGAAACCAGCGTGCCGCCCGATGCGGGGCCGTGGAAGAAGGTCTGCTCGTCGACTTCCTCGGCACGGTCGGTGTGACGGATGAAGACGATCTCGACCTTGCGATAGCGACGTGTCAGGAAGACATAGAGCAGCATGTAGAACCGCTTGGCGAGATCCTTCATGTGCTCGGACATCGAGCCGGAGACGTCCATCAGGCAGAACATCACTGCCTGCGCCACCGGCTTTGGCACGGTCTCGAAGCGGCGATAGCGGATATCGATGGGATCGATGAAGGGAATCCGCCGCATCTTGGATTTCAGCCGCTCGATTTCTGCCAGCAATTCGGGGCGGCGCTCGTCACTGCAATGCTCGAGTTCGGCTTCCAGTTGCGCGATGGTTTCAGGCCGCGGGCGTTGCAATGCGACGCGTCGGGCCATGGCCAAGCGCACGGTGCGGCTGACCGAGATATTGGCAGGCGAGCCTGACGTCGTATATCCGGCGCGGCGCAGGCCTTCATTCTCGACTTCGGCCAGCTTGCGCTTGGAAAGATCCGGCAGTTCCAGGTCGTCGAGGAACATGTCGACGAATTCATCCCGGCTGAGCACAAATCGGAACGCATCCTCGCCGTCGCCTTCACCGGCATCATTCGATCTGCCGCTCTTCGATTGCGGTCGCTGAAGGTAATCACCTTCCACAAATTTCACGTTGCCGGGCAACACCCGGTCGCGAATCCCGCCTTCGCGATAAAACCGGGGCTCGCTCATCCCGTCGAGCGGGATGGACACTTCGCCACCTTCCAGGACGTCTTTGATGTCGCGGTCCTGGGAGGCTTTCTTGACGGCTCCCTGAACCAGAGCTTTCGCGCGCCGCAAGAACCGCTGGCGGTTCTCAAGACTCTTGCTGCTCGGGTTCAGGCGTCTATCGACGATATGCATGGCCACGTTATGTTGGCTCCTTGCGTCAGCCGGCCTGTTTCACGCGCATATACCATTCGACGAGACGGCGAACCTGGCGCTCGGTGTAGCCGCGATCAACCATCCGCGCGACGAAGTCGTCGTGCTTTTTCTCGGTCTCGCCGTCCTTCTTCGATCCGAAGGAAATCACCGGAAGCAGATCTTCAACTTGAGAGAAGATGCGCTTTTCGATGACTTCCCTGATCTTCTCATAACTCGTCCAGGTCGGATTCTTTCCACCGTTCTGTGCCCGCGAGCGAAGCGAGAACTTCACGACTTCGTTGCGGAAGTCCTTGGGGTTGGCGATTCCGGCCGGCTTTTCGATCTTGCTCAGTTCCTGATTGAGCAATTCACGATCGAGCAATTGTCCGGTGTCAGGATCCTTGAAGTCCTGATCCTCGATCCAGGCATCGGCATAGTCGACGTAACGATCGAACAGGTTCTGGCCGTAGTCCGAATAGGATTCCAGATAGGCTTTCTGGATTTCGTGACCAATGAACTCCGCATAACGCGGCACCAGTTCGGCCTTGATGAATTCGAGGTAACGTTTTTCGACTTCATCAGGCATCTGCTCCCTGCGGATCGCCTGCTCCAGCGTATACATCAGGTGAACGGGATCTGCCCCAATCTCCGACGTGTCGTGATTGTAGGTCGCGGCCAAAACTTTGAACGCGAAGCGCGTCGATGCACCGTCCATGCCCTCATCAACACCGGCGGCGTCTTTGTATTCCTGAACGCTGCGGGCTTTCGGGTCAGACTCTTTCAGGCTTTCGCCGTCGTAGACCCGCATTTTGGCGAAGGTGGTCGAGTTTTCGTGCTTACGCAGCCGCGACATCACGGAGAAGCGCGCCAGGGTTTCCAGCGTCGCCGGAGCGCAAGGTGCGGTGGCGAGTTCGGAACCCTGAATGAGCTTCTCGTAGATCTTCTGTTCTTCGGTGACGCGCAGGCAGTACGGCACCTTGATGACGCAGATACGATCGATGAAGGCTTCGTTGTTCTTGTTGGCCTTGAAACTCTGCCACTCGGACTCGTTGGAGTGGGCGAGAATCACGCCAGTGAACGGAATTGCACCGATATTTTCGGTGCCGATATAGTTGCCTTCCTGCGTCGCCGTCAGCAACGGATGCAGCATCTTGATCGGCGCCTTGAACATTTCGACGAATTCAAGCACGCCCTGATTGGCGCGGTTGAGGCCGCCGGAGTAGCTGTAGGCGTCGGGATCGTTCTGGGCGAAGATTTCGAGCTTGCGGATATCCACCTTGCCGACCAGCGAGGAAATGTCCTGGTTGTTCTCATCGCCGGGTTCGGTCTTGGCGATGGCAATCTGGCGCAACCGCGACGGCTGGATGCGGGCGACTCGGAATTGCGAGATGTCGCCGCCGAAAGCTTCGAGTCGCTTGTAGCACCATGGACTCATGAGACCCGTAAGCCGTCGGCGCGGAATGCCGTACTTCTCTTCGATCATCGGGCCGAGCGTGTCAGGATCGAACAGGCTGAGCGGGCTTTCATAGACCGGGCTGAGCTCGTCGCCAGCTTTCAACACATAAATAGGATGGACTTCCATCAGAGCCTTGAGGCGTTCGGCAAGCGATGATTTGCCGCCGCCGACCGGGCCGAGCAGATAGAGAATCTGCTTGCGCTCTTCGAGGCCCTGCGCCGCATGGCGGAAGAAGGCGACGATGCGTTCGATCGTATCTTCCATGCCGTGAAAGCCGGCAAAGGCTGGATAGCTACGGATGGTACGATTCAAAAAAATACGGCCAAGGCGTGGATCCTTGGCCGTATCTATCATTTGAGGCTCGCCGATCGCCGCCAGCAGGCGTTCCGCCGCGTTGGCATATCGCATCGGGTCTCCTCTGCAGGATTCCAGATACTCGGACATCGACATGTCGGTCTGACTTCGGGCTTCGTAAGTTCGAGCGAACGCATTGAACAGAGAATCGTTGTACATGATCCCTCTCCTTGCTGGTCGGCCGTCCTATTGGTCGCGCTACTCCTAGCGTGGTAACGGAACGCGTCTTCCGATCGCGACTCAACATCAGCACTTAGCCTTCAGGACACATCCAGGTCCGAAATCGCGCAATGCGATCTGAGTGCATCGCGCGACTCATATTAAGGCACATGCATATAAGTTAGGCGAGTTTCGCCATGTCTCAAGGGCTATCTGAGCGATTGTCGGCATCTGTGACTCGCGCGCCACAAAGTTGCCGTATGTTGGAAGCTTTCGGAATCATGTACCGACGGCGCAGTTTGGATGAGTCGAAACGCGCACAAGAATGCTGGTGGGCGGAGGTTGCGCTCAGTTCCGATCGCCGGGCAGGACAGGCAGCGGAGTCACCTCGATACCTTCATCGATCAGCGACCGTGCTTCATCCGGCGTCGCTTCGCCGTAGATCGGACGATGTTCGATGTCCCCATAATGCATCTTGCGGGCTTCGGTCGGAAAGCTTTCACCGACATTGTCCGCGTTTTTGGTGACGTGATCGCGCAGTTCTTTCAGCTTGGCGCGCAACTCGGCTTCCTGTGGCGCCATCATCAGCGGGGCTGTGGTCTCGGAACCCGCGTCAGGGGCGGGGGCCTCCGCGGGGGCCAGGCGATTCTTGCTATTGCCCACGATGCGCGGGGCCATAATGGCCTTCTCGACCTTCACCGATCCGCAATTCGGGCAGTTCACCAGCTTGCGCTTCACCTGGGAGTCGTACGCACCAGAGCTCTGGAACCAGCTTTCGAAAGCGTGTCCCTTCTCGCAGCGCAAATTGTAACGGATCATGTCGCTTCCCGGACGAGATGCAGATAGTCCGGACCTGACTTGGGATCGCTGACGCTGAAGCGACGGCCATGCTGTAGTGACGGCACGGTGTTGCGCGCTTCCGTCACCTTCGCAGGATCGATCTTGGCCAGAATGAAGCCCGGCTCGACGCCGGTCGCCTCGGCGAGAACCACGCCCCACGGGTCGATAATCAGAGAGTGGCCATAAGTCGCGCGCTTGTTCTCATGCACGCCGCCTTGCGCGGCCGCAAATACGAAGCAGCCGGTCTCGATAGCGCGGGCGCGCAGCAGCGTGTGCCAATGGGCTTCGCCAGTCTTCTGTGTGAAGGCTGAGGGCACCGTCAGGAACGACGCGCCGCTTTCGGCCAGTGCGCGGTACAGCGCCGGGAAGCGCACATCGTAGCAGATGGTCAGGCCAATGCGCCCCCAGGGAAGGTCGGAGATGACGGCGGTCTCGCCCGGCTGATAATTCGCGGATTCGCGATAGCTCTCGCCGTTCGGCAGGTCGATGTCGAACATATGGATCTTGTCATAGCTCGCCAGGACATTGCCGTCCGGTCCGATCAGGAACGAGCGATTAGCGGCGCGTTCCGGGTTGGCCAGCACGGCCAGCGATCCCACATGCAGATAGATTTTCAGCTCTGCGGCCAGTGCACGATAGGCCTTGAGGGAAAGATCGTCTTCCTCCGGGCGCAAATGCTCGAACAGTGCGGTGCGATTGAGCTGCATCATGTTGCTCACTTCCGGTGTGAGCACATAGTCGGCGCCGGCGAGTGCGGCTTCGCGGATCAGATGCCGACCCTGTTCGAGGCTCGGCTCCGGCAGCAGGCCGGTACGCATCTGCACCATGGCGGCGGTGAAGGTCTGGGGCTCGGAGGCCGGGGATACCTGGCTCATGAGGTGGCCTTTTCGCCTGCAATCATGGTGTCGAGTTTGCCTTCGCGGTCCAATGCATAGAGATCGTCGCAGCCGCCGATCAGGGTGCCGTCGATGAAGATCTGCGGGAAGGTGGCGCCGGGGTAGGTCCGGTCGAACATTTCCTGGCGCAGGTTCGGATCGGTTGCCGTGTCGAAATGGGTGAAAGCCGCCTTCTTGCGCTGGAGCAGCGAGATCGCGGCGCTGCAATAGCCGCAGCCGGGGCGGGTGTAGATTTCAATCGCGGCAGCCATCGGGTGCTCCAGTTGCAGGGAAGTGCCTGATTATATGGGGACCTTGTGGGCCTCCACAACCCGCGCGAAGACCAGCACATCGACCTGGGCGGCCTTGGCGCGCAGCAGCGCCTGTGCGCAGGCGTCCGTCGTGGCGCCGGAGGTCAGTACGTCGTCAACCAGAATGACGCGGCGGCCCTGGATTTCAGCGCGGCGTTCGGGCGGGACCTTGAAGGCGCCCTGGACATTACTGGCACGCTCGGCCCGCGACAGGCCGATCTGGTGTTCGGTCGGGCGTATTCGCCGCAAGGCGTCGCGGGATATCGCAACGCCGCTCTGCCGGCCGATTGCCCGCGCCAGCGCGCCGGACTGGTTGAAGCGCCGGCTGAAGCCGCGCCGCCAATGCAGCGGCACCGGCACCAGAAGATCGGCATCCGCGAGCAATTCCTTCCCCGCACGCGCCATCCAGCGGCCCATGGTTGGCGCGAGGTCAGTCCGGTCATGATATTTCAACTGATGCACCAGCGCCCGGGCGACATCGTCGTAGCGCACGGCTGCGCGGGCGCGGTGATAGGCCGGCGGATCGGCGATCGCCTGCATCGACAGGATTCCCGGGCCGGGATCGTAGACGAACGGAATGCCAAGCCGGCTGCAGAACGGCGGCGCGATGAAGGACAACTTGCCCCAGCAGCCCGCGCAGACGCCTTCGCCGGCGACGGGTTCCCGGCAGGCGACGCAGAGCGTCGGCAGAGCGATGTCGAGCGCAAGACGGGCGGTCTGCGTCCATGCAGAGCGGCAAAGCTTCAGCGCGCCGCGCAATTGCGCGGGGAGGGACCACGACACTGTCGCCTCTGCGTCCATAGGTTGAAGGCTAGAGCCCTCTTGCGTTGATCTCAAGCGCGATTGCCAGATCCCGGGTCTTCGGCGTACCAAGCCGCATGGCTCAGACCTCCAATACTGCACCGATCCTGTTCGACCGCGCGCTGCTGCGGGCGCGGCAGGCGCGCGCGTCAAAATTGGGTGTCGAGACCTTTCTGCTGGATCGTGTTGTCGCCGACATGGACGAGCGATTGCAGGCGGTGCTGCGCCAGTTCGACAATGCCGTCGATGTGGCAACGCCGGGCAATCGTTTGCGCGATGTTGTGGCCGGGCGTGTCGGCCATTTCGCGCATGTCGACGTGCCCGACGTCGAGAGCGATGGCCTTGGTCTCGCGCCGGCGTCACTCGACCTCGTCGTCTCGGCGCTCGGGTTGCACTTCGTCAACGATCTGCCGGGCGTGATGGCGCAGGTTCGCCGTGCGCTGAAGCCGGATGGTCTGCTGCTGGCGGCGATGCTTGGCGGCGATACGCTGACCGAACTGCGACAATCGTTTGCCGCCGCCGAAGCCGAGCTCGAAGGCGGGATCTCGCCGCGTGTCGCGCCGTCGGCCGATCTGCGCGATGTCGGTGCGCTTCTGCAGCGCGCGGGATTTGCGCTACCGGTGACCGATGTCGATCGCGTCGTGGTGCGCTATGACAGCGCCTTCGGTCTGATGCAGGATCTGCGCAGGATGGGTGCCACCAATGTGCTGGTCGAGCGCCGCCGGGCGCCGCTCCGCCGCGCGACACTGCTGCGGATGGCGCAGATCTACAGCGAGCGTTTCGCCGATCCCGACGGCCGCATCCGCGCGACCTTCGACGTCATCTGGCTGTCCGGCTGGGCGCCGCATGAGAGCCAGCAAAAGCCATTGAAGCCTGGCTCGGCGAAAGCGAGTCTCGCGGATGCTGTGAAGGGGCTGAAGCCCTAGAGCAGATCGATCAGATGCGGGATCAGCGGGATATCCGCAGCCGGCATCGGATAGTCGCGCAACTTGTTCGGCCGCACCCAGGCAAGGTTCTGGCCTTCCCTGGACATCGCGAGGCCTTCCCAGCGCCGGCAGATATAGAGCGGCATCAACAGGTGAAAATCCTCATAGGCGTGGCTGGCGAAGGTCAGCGGCGCGAGGCAGGCCTCCTTCACGGTGATCCCGAGTTCTTCATCGAGTTCGCGGATCAGCGCCGCTTCGGGCCGTTCGCCGGGCTCAAGCTTGCCGCCGGGAAATTCCCAGAGACCGGCCAGCGTCTTGCCCTCCGGCCGCTGTGCGAGCAACACGCGGCCGTCGGGATCGATCAATGCACAGGCGACGACGAGGACGAGTTTCACGACCGGTAGTCGCCGTTGATGGCGACATATTCCTTGGTGAGGTCGCAGGTCAGCACGCGGTCGCGCCCCTTGCCGAGGCCGAGCGTGACCTTGATCTGCACCTTCGGATTCTTCATCGCGTTGGATACTTCAGTCTCGTCATAGGATGGATCGCGCGCACCCAGTTTGGCGACGCGGATGCCGTTGAAGGAGATAGAGAGCTTGTCGCGGTTGGCGGGCTCGCCGGCCTTGCCGACGGCCATCACCACGCGGCCCCAATTGGCGTCTTCGCCGGCGATCGCCGTCTTCACCAGCGGTGAGTTGGCAATCGACATGGCGATCTTGCGTGCCGAGGCCTTGGTTGTCGCGCCTTCGACGACGACTTCCACCAGCTTGCGGGCGCCTTCGCCGTCGCGTGCGACCTGTTCGGCGAGGTCGTTGAGAATGACGTTCAGCGCCTTCACGAAGGGCTTCAACCTGATGTCGCTCGCCTTGGTGATCTTCGGTGCGCCCTGTGCGGCTGCCGCTCCGGTCGCGAACATCAAGAGCGTGTCCGAGGTCGAGGTGTCACCATCGATGGTCACGGCGTTGAACGAATCTTCCACGCCGGCCTTCAGCAGTGCCTGCAATGCGGGCGCACTGATCGGCGCATCGGTGAAGATGAACGAGAGCATGGTCGCCATGTCCGGCGCGATCATGCCGGCGCCCTTCGCCATGCCGTTGATGGTGACCTTGGCCTTGCCGAGTTTCACGGTGGCGGTGGCGACCTTCGGGAAGGTGTCGGTGGTCATGATCGCCTTGGCGGCGTCCATCCAGCCATCGGGACCGGCGCTTTCCGCCAGCGTGGCGAGCACGCCGTTGAACTTGGTTGCGTCGAGTGGTTCGCCGATCACGCCGGTCGAGGCCAGGAAGATCTCGTTCGGCTTGCAGCCCACAGCCTTGGACGCGATGTCGCCGGTGAGTTTGGTCGAGGTCTTGCCGGTCTTGCCGGTGAAGGCGTTGGCATTGCCGGAATTGACCACCAGCGCCTGCGCCTTGCCGCCCTTCAGCACTGCGCGGCACCATTCGACGGGTGCCGACGGGCACTTCGATTTGGTGAACACGCCGGCCGCCGTCGTGCCCTTGTCCATCACCGCGAGCAGCACATCGGTGCGGCCCTTGTAGCGGATCCCGGCGGCGGCCGTGGCGAGGCGCACGCCTGCGATGGCGGGCAGCTCGGGAACGTTGGTCGGGGCGAGGGGGGAGATGGGAGATGGCTTGGCCATGAGTGCTTTCAGCTTTCGTAAAAAGATGAAGCGCTCTGTATCACCTCTGCCACCGTGGTGGGAGAGGGCTTCATGATCAGATGGCGTCGGTGGCCAGTGTCATGTCTCCGTCATGCGGAGGACTTTTATTTACTCGGTCATGACCTGATCCGAAAACCGCTACCCACTTTTCGGGATCGTGCTCTAGCCCGGGCCGAACTTGAACTTGCCGTTCTCTTCAAGAAACGGACCGCTGCGCATATAGAGCTGGCCATTCTCGCCGATGAAAAACAGCGTGTTCTTCGGCACTTTCTTGGCGCCGTTCAGCAGGAACTTGGCATTGCTGGTGCCCATCTTGTACGCGAAGGTCTTGCCGGAGGCGTCGTAACCATAGCCCATGTCCGGAGCGAGGACCCAGGGGGTGGGTGCCTGAGCCAAGGCCGGACCCGCAAGGGCCGATGTCACCAGCGCGGTGGCGCACAGCATCGTAAAAGCGCGAGCGGTCATCGCCAGTTCTCCGAAAAGTGTTTTTTGAAACATGCATCGCGACGGTGCGGCAGGCTTGAACAAATCACGAACGGCGATAGTCCGTCAATGCGGTCGCGAAAGAGTTTGTTATTTTGCAGGTCCCGCCGGGCGACTATCTTCCGCATTCGGGCTAAGCCGGTCCAGGTTGAATGCGGCGATGGGGATGATTCGACAATGCGAACGATCGTGAAGAGCCTTTTGGTTGTGGGCGCGGTGGTATTGGCGCCCGGTCTTGCTGCGGCGGATGACTACAAGCTCAGCCATAACCAGCGTATTTCCTGCAGCCGTGGCCTTAGCGCCGGCAAGCTGAGCACGGCCACCTGCCGTTCCTATGCTTACCTGTTCAACGCCAAGACCTCCGAATATTTCCGTTGCTCTGTGTCGTTGTCGATGACGCGCGACGCCAAGGAAGTCATCAATGTGCAGAGCGACGGCTCCTGCGTGAAGAAGCCGCGCGTGTTTGACACCGACTCCACCTATTCGTTCGATGCGACCGAGACCGAACCGCCGAATACCAATTCGTTCTTCGGCAACGGCGGCTTTGCCATGTGGGTGAGCGACAATACCCAGCAGAAAGTCCGCGGCTGTGTCACGATTCCGTCGGGACTCGGCTCGGACGTGTCGCGCTGTATCGATATGAAGTTCGAATAGACGGTCTCCCTTTTCCCTCCCCCGCGCTTGCGTGGGGAGCGACTGTCTTTCGGGTCAAGCGTTTTTGGGTTGCCATGTCGTTTTGTCCCGGAGGATGGCGTTGAGGATCGTTAGCAACTTGCGTGCGACGGCGATGATGGCCACGAGCTTTGGCTTGCCGGCAGCGACGAGCCTGTCGCGGAAAGCTTTGAGTGTTGGATTGAAGCGTGCGGCGACCATGGCGCCCATGAACAGCACGCCGCGGACGCTTGCTCTTCCGCCGCCGATGAAGCTCTTGCCGCGCCATTGACCGGACTGCCGGGTCCATGGCGCCAGACCCACGAGCGCTGCGATCTGGCGGCGATCAAGCGTGCCCAGCTCCGGCAGTTCGGCAATCAGGCTGCGTGCGATGACCGGCCCGACGCCGGGCACTGACGCCAGCAGGTCCTCTTTCTCAGCCCACACCGGTGACCCCCGCACGTGATCGCCGATATCGCCGTCCAGTTCGGACAACTCTTTCTCCAGCGCCTTGTGCAACCGCGCGATGCTCTTCTTCAGGCGCGGATTGCTGACGCGGCGGGCGCGTTGGCTTTCCGCAGCGATCATCTCGACGATCTGGCGCCGGCGCGCGACGAGGTCGGCGAGCAGGCGCGTCATCTCGTCGGGCAGTTCACGCAACTGCGGCTTGGTCGCCTCGGCAAAATGCGCGATCACCATGGCGTCGATCGGATCGGTCTTGGCCCGCTTGCCAAGCGCATTGGCAAAGGCGCGCACCTGCGCCGGATTGACCACCACCACCGGCAGTCCCGCGCCAGCCAGGCCTGCCGCCACGACCGTCTCGAAGCCACCCGTGGCCTCGACGGCCACGCGTTGCGGAGAGACCGTCTTCAGCCGTTCGATAAGCTCGTCGATGCCGGCCCCGTGGCGGCCAACCGCGAAGCTCTGACCAGATGGACGCACCGCCACGTCCAGCCGATCCTTCGATACATCGATGCCAACATAAATCGCGTCCATCAGATCCCATCCTTGCGCAACCGGGCTCGCCAAGCGGCCCAAGCGACTGTCCGGGTTCGATGGAACGGCAAGCGAAGACCCATGCTCCCCACCGGGCTTGGTGTCCCTCGGGTGATGCGGTCTCCCGCCTGCCACCGCTCCGCCAAGCTTAGCAGAAACGGCATTCCGCAAGTTACAAGGGTGGCCGGCCGCTTGGCCGGTCGGGTGGGGGTAGTGCAACAAGCTCGGAGTGTGCGGAGACACCCCACCCCGGCCTCCACTTCGTCGATGCTTCGCATCGCCTCGTTCGCCCGACCCTCCCCACTGCGCCGCTACGCGGCTTGAGGGAGGGATACTTCCGGCCTCCGAGCGCTATTGCGGATTCGAAAGTCAAACAGCCACTGCTCTTCAGACATGCGACATCACCCCTGTTGTTTGCGGCGCGGGGGCGCCGTCGTGGTTTGCATTCCCGCCCCCTGTGAGAGGGCGTGCGGAACGCCGGGTGCCCGTTGCACCCTTGGGCCTGATGCCGATGCGGTCTTCCGCAAGGTAGTGCATCAGGACTTTCGGAGGCGCAGGGCAAGTGCCCAGCGTTCCGCATGCGGTGTTTTTTCGGTTGCTTGCGCTTTGCCATGGCGAACGGTTCTGTCGAACGATTCCATCACCAAAATTACAGTCCCAAGGCGAAGGGACAGGGTGCCTCAAGCGAGTAAGCCGAACGCGTTTTGACTTGGTCGTCCGTCACGTGATCTGCAGGTTTCTGCCATCTCAAGACAAACCGTGCCGCCTGTCCCAGTGGTATCCTGACCACAGACGATCCGGCCTGCCCGAAGACAGCCGTCACCCACATCTCCCGTGACGCCGCATCTCCGGCGTCCACCGCATCCCACCCCGCGAACGTGACGATCGCGATCGCCCCTCTCGGTGGGGCAGGACGAGGGGAATATAAACCTGATGAGGATGATGTCAACGGAAGATAGGAAAAAATGTTTGGTGCTGCCTTGCCGCCCTACACTGTCATTCCCCGGCAAACCAATTGGTTTGCCTGAGGGCGGGACCGACGCTGGAGGCGACGGGACCGAACCTCCGCCGCTTCAAGTGGAGCGGCTGAGGTTCGCACTGCAGCGGCTGCGCCGCTTTCATGCGCCCCGGAATGACAGCGGAAACTCCGGGCTCAGTCCAGCGATGAGCAGTCGCCAGCCTCAAAAGCAAAAGGGCACGCGCTTCGGCGCGTGCCCTTCGATGTATTGAACTCAAGAAGAGAGCAAAACAGGCAGGCGCGTCTAACGCCCTGCCAAGCCTGCGCGACTTTACTCCGGCTTGATGCCGGCGAACTGGGCGACCTTGCCCCACTTCTCGATTTCGGACTGAACATAGGCATCCATGTCGGCCGGCGAACCGCCGGTCGGATCGGCGCCGAGCTTGATCAGGCGGGCGGTGCCGTCGGCCGACTTGATGAATTTGTCGGTCGAGGCATTAAGCTTGGCGATGATCTCCTTCGGCGTCTTGGCGGGCGCCGCGATGGTGAACCAGGAGGCGGCGTCGTAGCCGGCCACGCCGGATTCGGCGATGGTCGGAATGTCCTTCATCGGCTCCCAGCGCTTGCTGGTGGAGACGGCGAGCGCGCGGATCTGGTTGCTCTCCGCGAAAGGCTGTGCCGCCGGCAGGTTGTCGATCATCACATGGACGCGGCCGCCGATCAGGTCGGTGAGCGCGGGCGCGCTGCCCTTGTAAGGCACGTGGGTGAGCTTCACGCCGGTCATCGACTTGAACAGTTCGGTCGACAGATGTGCGGTCGAGCCGAGGCCCGGCGTGCCGTAGAAATATTCGTCCGGCTTGGCCTTGGCGAGTTCGATGAATTCCTTGACGCTCTTGGCCGGCAGCGCATTGGTGACCGAGAACAGGTTCGGCACCTTGGCGATCACGATCACCGACGCCAGATCCTTGACCGGATCATAGGTCATGTTCTTGAACACGAACTTGTTGATCGCGTGGGTGCCGGGTGTGCCGACCAGGAAGGTGTAACCGTCGCCTTCGGCCTTGGCGACGAAATCAGCGGCGATGTTGCCGCCGGCGCCGGCCTTGTTCTCGACGATGAACTGCTGGCCCATCTCTTCGGACATCTTCTGCGCGACGACGCGGGCCAGAATGTCGGTGGTGCCGCCGGCCGCGAACGGAACGATGAACTTCACCGGCTTGGTGGGCCACTCTGCGGCGCTGGCGCGGCGCGACAGGATCGGCAGGGTGCCGAGGGCAGCCGCGCCGCCGAGGATCACGGAGCGGCGGGACGGGAAGCGGATCGATGATGACATCTCGAAGAGTCCTTTTGCGTGTCGGACAGGCCGCGCGGCTGCGACGCGCGATCTGGTTGAGGGTGTTTAAGACAATGACGGGAGGCCGGGATCAAGTGGGAACCGGCACGGCTGGGGCAACGAACCCGACGGTCCGCTCCTGCGACTCATCTGCGCAACCGGCAGGTACTTTAAGCTTCTCCCGATCAAGCATTCCCATGGAAAAACATGCATGGGAATGTGCTGCGTGGATGGTACTATGTTGCACTGCGCGTTGCTACCGCAATGCAATACCATCCTTAAGCATTCGGTACTAACGGCTGATGACGTGCGTCGGAAGGTCGCGTTTCCGGCATAGCGGCGATGAACAGGATTAGGCCGATCCCCGCCAAAGCGGCAAGCGTCAGGAATGCCGCGGTGTAGCCGGCCTTGACCACGATCACGCCGGCAATGGCCGTGCTGAGAGCGCCGCCCAATCCCGCGGCGGTGGCGATCGCGCCCTGGCTGATATTGAAGTGCCCGGTGCCGTAAGTGAGGTCCGCGACCACCAGCGGGAAGATCGCACCAAAGATTCCGGCGCCGACGCCGTCGAGGGTCTGCACGCCGACCAGCCAGTAGGGATTGTCCGAGAGCGGATACAGCGCGCCGCGCAGCGCCAGCACGGCAAGCGCGCAGGCAAAGAGCGGCTTGCGGCCCCAGACATCGGCCTTGCGGCCGACCAGCATGGCGACCGGCACCATCACGAGCTGCGCCGCGACGATACAGACCGACATCAGCGTGGTGCCAAGCTCGTTGTTCACCAGTGCGAGTTTCTGGCCGACCAGCGGCAGCATGGCTGCATTGGAGAAATGAAACAGCACGGTGGCGGCGGCGAATATCAGGAGCGGCTTGCAGGTCAGCAGCACCTGAAAGCCGGAAGGCCGGTCGGCGGCATCGTGATCGTGCGTTTCGTCGAGATCGCCGAGGCCGCGGGCCATCTGGTGATCGATGGCGTCAGCGGGGATCGCCAGTGTCGCGAGGATGCTCGCCACAGCCATCGCGGCCATCAGCCAGAACACGACAATCGGCCCGAAGGCATAGGCGAAGATGCCGGCCAATGTGGCCGTCGTCGCATTGCCGGCATGGTTGAATGCCTCGTTACGGCCGATCCGGCGGGCAAAGGCTCTGGGGCCGACAATGCCGAGCGTGATCGCTGCCAGTGCCGGCGCGAAGACGGCCGCGGCGACACCGGTCAGGGCCTGCATCGTGGCAACGAAGACGAAGCCCGGATACAGCGGCAGCACGATCGAGCCCAGTGTCACGATGACGGCGCCAAGAATGACGATGGCGCGCTTGGCCGTGGTCTTGTCGATCAGGGCGCCAGCGGGGGTCTGCGCGACGATCCCGGCGAGGGCTGCGACCGACATCACGACGCCGATCGAGGCTTCATCCCATTTCTGGACCGTCAGCAGATAGATCGCGAGATAGGGCCCGAGCCCATCGCGGACATCGGCGAGAAAGAAGTTCAGTGCGTCGAGCGGATGTTTGATCTTGTCGGCGTCGTGCACGCGTGGTCCTCACGGCACGTGAGGTGCCCGGCAGGCAACGGCGGCTGGTTGATCCGGTTCCGCGGTATTCGGCGTGGGCGCCGTCCTGTCTGCCGGCGTCCCCGCCCAGGTGGAGATGACAGAGGGGAGGTCCGCGATCAACCGTTTAAAAACGAAGGCCGCGATGCTCTCGCATCGCGGCCTGAAATCGGGTCTTGTGGGCCGGCTTTACTTGCCGATGCCCTTTTCCTTGAAGTACTTCAGCGCGCCCGGATGGAACGGCACCGGTGAACGCTCCTGTATCTGGTTGTCGAGCGAGAAGCTCTCGGCTTCCTTGTGTACGGCGACGATGTCGGCCTTCTTCTCGACCAGCGTCTTGACGATGTTGTAGGCGTCGTCATCGCTCATCTTGTTGCCGGTGACGATGATGTTCCAGACTTCGGTATTGGCATTGTCCTTGTCCATGCCGGGATAGATGCTCTTGCTGATGTTCGAGGGCGAATACAGCTTGCCGTATTTCGCATTCATCTTGTCGGCGAGGTCGGCGTGGTCGATCAGCTTCATCTTCAGGCCGGGTGTTGCGGCGAGGTCGGTGACGGCAGCGGTCGGCACGCCGCCGACCCACATGAAGGCGTCGATCTTGCGGTCCTTGATGGCGTTGACGCTCTCCGCGACGCCGAGCCGCTCGCGCTTCATGTCCTTGTCCTTGTCGAGACCGGCGGCTTCGAGCACCCGGAACGCCATCACCTCGGTGGCGCTGCCCGGCGAACCCGTGGAGACGCGCTTGCCTTTGAGATCCGACATCTTCTCGATGCCGGTGCCATCCACGGTCACCACATGCATGCGGTTCGGATAGA
Source organism: Tardiphaga sp. P9-11 (assembly GCF_008329525.1). Lineage (GTDB taxonomy): Bacteria > Pseudomonadota > Alphaproteobacteria > Rhizobiales > Xanthobacteraceae > Tardiphaga. Next base: position 1,043,591 of record NZ_NPKQ01000001.1, read on the forward strand.
CCACGAGCAGCGTCTGCAGCGGGACCTTGCCGCTCTTGAACTTGTCCTCACCCTTGAAGGCGTCGAGCGCGGCGTCGGCCATGCTGAAGCCCATCTCGCTCTGGCCCGAGGCGATCAGCTTGAGGTTATCGACCGAGCCGCCAGTGACTTCCGCGGTGGCCTGGGTGTTCGGGAGTGCCTTCGACAGCACATTGGCGATGGCGCCGCCGAGCGGATAATAGACGCCGCCGGTGCCGCCGGTGCCGATCGCCATGGTCTTCTGCTGCGCGATGGCCGCGCCGGCAAGGCCGGCAGTGGCGACCAGCGCCACGGCAATCGATGTCTTTCTGAAACGCTTGAACATGGGTTGTCCTCTCCTCCAGTTTTGATGATGTCGCGGTGACTATTTCACCGCGCCGACTTCCTTGAGATATTTCAGCGTGCCGGGGTGATAGGGCGCCGGCGACTGCGCTGGTGTCTGCGTGGCGAGATTGATGTTCTCCGCCTCTTTATGGACGGCGACGAGATCGGGCTTGTTCTCGAAGATCGTCCTGGTGATCGCATAGGCGGTCTCGTCAGACATCTTGTCGGTGGCCATGATCTGGTTCCAGGCGGCGAAGCCCTTGCTGTCGGTGGTCTGGCCGGGATAGCTGCCGGCCTTGATCACGCTCGGCGCAAAGATCTGGCCGTATTTTTTCACGATCGGCTCGAGCAGGTAATCGATGTCGATCAGCTTGATGGTGACACCTGGCGAGGCCGCGAGGTCGACGACGGCTGCGGTCGGCACGCCGCCGCCCCAGAAGAAGGCGTCGATCTTGCGATCCTTCAGCGCGGACGCGGATTCCGCCACCGACAGGCGTTCGCGCTTGACGTCCTTGTCCTTGTCGAGGCCCGCGGCTTCGAGCAGGCGGAAGGTCTGCGCCTCGGTGGCGCTGCCTGGCGCACCGCCGGAAATGCGCTTGCCTTTGAGGTCGGCGAACTTCTCGATGCCGGTGCCGACGATGGTCACCACATGCACCGGGCTGGAATAGACGGCGACGATGGTGAGCAACGGGACGGGCTTCTTGAACTTGTTCTCGCCCTTCACGGCGTCCGATGCGACGTCGCCGGTCATGAAGCCGAGATCGGCCTGGCCGGTCTCCAGCAGCTTGATGTTATCGACGCTGCCGCCGGTGACTTCACCCGTGGCCTGGGTGTGGGGGAGCTTCTTCGACAGCAGGTTCGCGAGCCCGCCGCCGAGCGGATAGAAGATGCCGCCGGTCCCGCCGGTGGCAATCGCGATGGTCTTTTCCTCAGCCGAGGCCGCGCCACTCGCGCAGGCGATGCCGAGCAAGGCAAGGCTGAAAGCCTTGTCGCGCAAAGTCGCGTATTTCAGAGCCTTGTATCCCTGAGCCTTGCATTTCATCGCTTCACTCCCCTGAAGTCGGCGGCGCCGCTTATCTGCGGCGTCCGCTGTCGTGCGATAACTTGACGTTATTCGTTTCTGTCGTTGCTCATGCCGGTACCGATTGCACCCTCGTCCTTGCCTGCCACAGTAGTACGCCGAGGCCGATCACCAGGCCGGGCACGAATGTATAGCTGATGTCGCGACCGATGATCGATTCGATGATTGCCTCGATCAGGCTCGGGAACACCAGCAGTAATCCCGATAGCAGAAGCAGGCCGCGCTCGATCGGTGTATTTTGTCGCAGCGCCCAGTTCTGCGCGACGGCGGCGAGTGCCAGCAATCCCAAAGTGGTCTTGAAGGTGATCTCGACGATATCCACCCACGAGCCGCCCTTCGGAATGTTCAGCAGCAGGCCGACGCCTTGCGGGTCGCAGACAAAGACGAATGGCACCAGGAAGGCCGGCAGCGTGTATTTCCACGATTGCAGCGTGGTCTTGTAGGGATCGCCGCCGGTGATCGCGGCGGCCGCGAAGGGCGACAGCGCAGTCGGTGGCGAGACTTCCGAGAGCACCGCGTAATAGAAGATGAACATGTGTGCGGCGTAGTCGGGCACGCCGAGTTTGATCAGCGCCGGTGCTGCGATCACCGCGCAGATGATGTAGGAGGCGGTCACAGGCACTGCGAGGCCGATAATCCAGACGATCAACGCCGTGTAGATCGCCGTCAGCAGCAGGCTGCCGCCCGCATAGGAAATCACGATCGACGAAAACTTGAGCCCGAGACCAGTGAGCGTCACGACGCCGACCACGATGCCGGCACAGGCGCAGGTCGTGGCGGCGTTGAGCGCGCCGATCGAGCCATCGGCCAGTGCCTTCACCAGTTTCTTCGGCACCAGCGCAGTGTCCTTGCGGAGGAAACTGAGCACGAAGGTGACGCAGGTGGCGTAGAACACGGACAGCGACGGCGAGTAGCCGATGATCATGAAGACGACGACGGCGAGCAGGGAAATGAAGTGGAACCCGTAACGCTTCATCATCACGCCGAGGCTGAGCTCGGGCCTGACATTGACATTGTGGGCGCCGAACCGCTTGGCGTCGATCTCGACCATGATCAGCAGCGACAGATAGTAGAGACAGGTCGGGATGGTCGCCATCCAGATCACGTCGAGATAGCTGATCTTGAGGAATTCGGCGATCAGGAACGCGGCGGCGCCGAGCACCGGCGGCGACAGGATGGCGCCGAGACCACCCGCGGCCAGCAGGCCGCCGGCAGCGTTCTTCTCGAAACCGGCCTTGGCCAGCATCGGGGCGGCGACGGTGCCGATCATCACCGTGGTGGCGACGCCGGAGCCGGAAGGCCCGCCGAGCAGGAACGAGGACAGCACCACGGTGCGGCCCGCGGCGTTCGACTTGTTCCCCATCAACGAGAGCGAGAAATCGATAAAGAACTTTCCGGCGCCGGACATCGACAGGAAGGCGCCGTAGATCGTGAACAATATGATCAGCGTGGCCGACACATCGACCGCGACGCCGAAAATGCCCTCCAGCGTGATGAAAAGATGGCCGACGAGGCGCGGCAGATCGTAGCCGCGATGGGTCCATGGCGCCGGCAGATGCGGGCCGAGCATCGCATAGGCGATGAAGAACACGGACACGACCGGCATGATCAGGCCCGTGGTGCGGCGGGTCGCTTCCAGCAGCAACACGATGAAGACGATGCCGACGAGGACGTCCATATGATCTGGCACGGTGGCGCGGTCGGTGAAATCGTCGCCGCCCCATAGCGCATAGGCGATGGTGGCGATGGCGACGATGCCCGGCACGATATCCCACCAGCGCACGCGGTTGCGGAAGCGCGCCGACACCGGGAATAGCAGGAAGCTCAGGATCAGTGTGAAGGCGACGTGGACATAACGCAGTTCCTGCGTCGGCACGATCGCGTAAGCAGCGTAGAGATGAAACAGGCTCATGACGACGGCGATGCCGGTGGAGATCGTTCCGGCCCAGCCCAGCAGGCGATTTGTTGCGCCTTCATCGGCTTCGATGAAGGCTTCAGCCTTTGCCAATGCCTCATCGGAGACCGCAATGGTCTCATCGCTCGCGTTTGATTTTTGGTCAGCCATGTTTCTTCCCCCGGGATATTTCCCGCAGCCGGCTTGGCCGGCTTTATTATTCTGAGTGCGGCGCATTCATGCCGTTTTACCCGGCTGGCGCAAGGGCTTACCGGTGAAACTTTCGTCGCGGCGAGGGCGTTCGCTACGGGAACGCCGTTGACCGCATGAGGCCCGCGGTTCACTTTCGCAGGGCTGAATGACAGGAATAAAATGAGTATGGGGAAGCGTCTGATAGCGGCCATGACGACTGCGGTCGTCATGTGCAGCGCAGCGGCATGCGCCGAGCCGTCGATCACGCTGCTGACCGGCAATACGTCCGGGATCTATTTTCCGCTCGGCGTCTCGATCGCGATGATCTATGCGGATATTCCCGGCGCGAAAGTTCAGGTGCAGACAACCGATGGTTCGGTCGAGAACCTCTCGCGGCTGCAGCAAGGTACCGGGCAGGTGGCTCTTGCGCTTGGCGATGCTCTGAAGGCCGCCTGGACCGGCAATGCCACGGCGGGCTTCGACGGCAAGCAGGATCGGCTGCGGGTGATCGGCGCGCTCTATCCGAATTACATCCAGATCGTTGCCACCAAGGCTAGTGGCATCAGGACGCTGAACGGTCTCAGGGGCCGAAGCCTCTCGGTCGGCGAGCGGAGATCGGGCACCGAGCTGAACGCCCGCGCCATTCTGGGCGCGGCCGGGCTGCGCTACGAGAATCTCGGCGAGATCAGATACATCTCCTTCTCCGAATCCACCACGATGATGATCGAGAAGAAGCTCGATGCCACGCTGCAGTCTGCGGGTCTCAGCGTGACATCGATCAAGGAGCTCAGCGAGGCCACGGATATCGTCATCGTGCCGGTGCCGCCCGCGATGGTCAGAAAGATCGGCGCGCCCTACAAGCCGGACGCCATTCCGGCCCGGACCTATGTCAGCCAGAACAGACCCGTGCCTACCGCATCGGTGATGAATTATCTGGTCACGAGCAGCGCGGTGTCCGACGACCTCGTCTATCAGATGACGAAGCGGCTGTTCGATGGGCTTGACGAACTCGCCGTTGCCCACCGCGCGGGCCACGAGATCAAGCTCGCCAACGCTGTGAGCAAGAGCCCGGTGCCCCTGCATCCCGGCGCGTTGCGCTACTATCGGGAGCGGGGTCTGATCAGGTAGAGTGCTCCCGCGGGCTTGCTGGGGCTTTTATGGGTCATCCGTTTCGGACGTTGGTTCTGTGCGCTGCTATTGCGGCAACATCGCTGTCCCATGCGGCTGCCCGCGCGCAGGGCGCGGCGGAGGCCGCTGCCACCTGTGCGAATGACGATGCCCAGCCGCCTGAACAGATGCTCGGCATCTGCGGCCTGGTGATCGGCTCGACGGCGGCATTGCCGGACCGCCTTCATGCCCTGATTGTGCGTGCCGGGTTGCAACTCAGGCTGGACCAGGTCGATCTCGCCGTTGCGGATGGCGATCTGGCGGTTCAGCTAGATCCGCTCTCGGCCGCAGCGCTCGAGGCGCGCGGCAAGGCGCTCGCAGCCGGCAAGAAGTTCGACCGTGCACTCGATGACTTCGATCGCGCGATCAGACTGCGGCCGAACGAGGCTCGATTGTTTGCAAGCCGCGCCGCGACTTTCGCATCTATGCATGAAAATCGATTGGCGGTTCGCGATTACAATGAAGCGGTCCGGCTCGATCCGACGCGGGTGCAGGGCCTGATCGATCGCGCCGCGGCCTATACCAAGGTCAAGCGTTTCGATCTGGTGATCGACGACCAAAGCAACATCATTCGCCTCGAGCCGACTGCGGAACATTACGATGCGCGCGGGCAATCCTATGCGCGCAACAATGCCTATGCCCGTGCGGTTGCGGATTTCGACGAGGCGATCAGGCGGGAGCCGAAGGCCAGCTATTTCATGAACCGCGCCAACTCCTTCAGCCTCAGCGGCGCATATGATCGCGCCATCGCCGACTACAATATCGCCGTGCAGCTTCAGCCCGATCTGGCGATGGCCTACAACAATCGCGGCGTCGCCTGGCGCGACAAGGGCGATACGATGCGCGCGCTCGCGGATTTCGAGGCGGCGGTTCGAATCGATCCGACGCTCGATATCGCGATCCGGCATCGGCAGCAGCTGGGCCGGACAGCCGTCGCCGTGCGCAAGCCAGCGATCGGCTTGCATCCGTCGACCGATGCCAGCGTTCGGTAGGTGCGGGCATGAGATCTGGTGTCCGAAATCCCACACGATTTACGCGCCATCATGTGTTGGTCGTCGCTTTGTGGGGAGCGCTTCAGCACGGTGCACTGGCCGCCGGTGACACGCCGCCGCCCGAGCCACAGCCCGATCCAGCGCCATGCATGTCGGCGATCTCCGCAAATGACGACGATGCCGTGCTCGACAAATGCACGGTTCTGATCAGGCACGACAAGACGCTCGCATCGGATCGTCTCAAGGCACTCGTCGCGCGCGCCCGCATCCATGAGCGCAAGGATCAGGCCGATCGTGCCATCGCGGATTACGACGCCGCAATCAGACTGGATGCCACGCAGGCGGCGCTGTTCAATGCGCGGGGTGAACTCTGGCGCAAGAAAGGCGATCGCCCGCGCGCGATTCGGGATTTCGGCGCGGCGATCAAGCTCGATCCGCAACTCGAAGCGGCGCGCGCGAATTACAAGGCGCTGGCGCAGGAGATCGAACGGATCGGCGTCGAGATGTCAGTCAAACCACAACCAAAGGCGCCCTTGAAATAGCCTGTCATCCCGTGACAATGACGAAACAATGAACCTTGGCGGCACAGCCGGGGCGGGAGAGACGCCAATGACAAATCTCAATTCCAGCCGCTATCATGAGGTTCACGCGCAGTCGCTCGCGGACCCCGAGGGTTTCTGGGGTGAGGCCGCCAGGGATATCGACTGGATCGAGCCGGCGACAAAAGTGTTCGATCCCTCGATGGGCCTCTATGGTCGCTGGTTCGTCGGCGGTGTGCTGAATACCTGCTACAACGCGCTGGATCGCCACGTTGCCGGCGGTCGGGCCGATCAGGTCGCGCTGATTCACGATTCCCCGCTGGCAAATTCTTCCGGACGTAGCAGCGTCACCAAATTTACCTATGCGCAAATGCTGCATGAAGTGCAGATGCTCGGCGCCGTGATGCAGGATCATGGCGTCGGCAAGGGCGATCGCGTCATTCTGTATATGCCGATGGTGCCGGAAGCCATGATCGCAATGCTTGCCTGCGCACGGATCGGCGCGGTGCATTCGGTAGTGTTCGGCGGCTTTGCTGCAAAAGAACTCGCGACCCGCATCGAGGACGCCAAGCCGAAGCTGATCTTCTCGGCGAGCTGCGGGCTCGAGCCCGGCCGCATCGTGCAGTACAAGCCGCTGCTCGATGAAGCGATCAATCTCTCCGGCGTGAAACCGGATGCCTGCATCATTCTTCAACGTCCGCCGCACGGCTGCGGTCTTGTTGCCGGGCGCGATCACGATTGGGCGGAGCTGCGCAGCAAGGCGATCGCGGCGAAGAAAGCTGCAGCTTGCGTCCCGGTGCTGGCGACCGATCCGCTGTACATTCTCTATACGTCGGGCACGACCGGAAAACCGAAGGGTGTGGTGCGCGACAATGGCGGCCATGCGGTCGCGCTCAAGTGGTCGATGTACAATCTCTACGGCATCACGCCCGGCGAGGTCTTCTGGTGCGGATCCGATATCGGCTGGGTGGTCGGTCACAGCTACATCATTTACGCCCCGCTGTTTCATGGCGCGACCTCGATCATGTATGAAGGCAAGCCGATCGGTACGCCCGATGCCGGCGCGTTCTGGCGCGTGATCGCCGAGCACAAGGCGGTGGCGCTGTTCACCGCGCCGACAGCGTTTCGCGCCATTCGCAAGGAAGATCCGGACGGCTCGTTCATCCGAAAATACGACCTGTCGAAATTCCGCACGCTGTTTTTGGCCGGCGAACGCGCCGATCCGCCGACGGTGGACTGGGCCGAGAAGCAGTTGAAGGTGCCGGTCATCGATCACTGGTGGCAGACCGAGACCGGCTGGTGCATCGCCGGCAATCCGGTGGGCCTCGGTCAGCTTCCGGTGAAGCACGGCTCTCCGACGGTGCCGATGCCCGGTTACAAGGTCGAGGTGGTCGACGAGGCCGCGAAGCCGCTACCCGCCGGCACCATGGGCTCCATTGTCATCAAGCTGCCGATGCCGCCGGCCTGTCTGCCGACGTTGTGGGAGCAGGATGAGCGCTGCAAGGAAGCCTATTTCAACGAATTCCCCGGCTACTACAAAACCTCTGACGCCGGTTATCTCGACGAGGACGGCTATGTCTATGTGATGGGTCGCACCGACGACATCATCAACGTCGCCGGCCATCGGCTCTCGACCGGCGGCATGGAGGAGATTTTGGCATCGCATCCCGATGTTGCCGAATGTGCCGTGCTGGGCATCAAGGATACGATCAAGGGCGAGGTGCCATGCGGCTTCCTGGTGCTGAAGGCGGGTGTGGAACGGCCGGTGGCCGAAATCGAGAAAGAGGTCGTCGCTCTGGTGCGCGAGAAGCTCGGTCCCGTAGCGGCGTTCAAGCTCGCCATTGCCGTTGGTCGCCTGCCGAAGACGCGGTCCGGCAAGATTTTGCGCGGCACCATCAAGAAGATCGCCGATGGCGAGGATTGGGCGATGCCGGCGACCATCGAGGACCCCAAGGTGCTCGACGAAATCGGTACGGCATTGAAGGGCAGGGTGTAAGCGCACCTTACAAATCCCGCATTTCGCGCTAAACACGGCGTCACTCATGTGACAGGAACCATGTATGCGACTGACTTCGACATCCCTCATCGCGCTGACGCTGGCAGCGACATTGCTGGGCGCCTGCGCGCGCCGCACTGACGTCCCGATCTCAAGCCTCGGCGATGATGACGACGCGATCTGCCGCGCCAATGGTGTCGTCGTCGGCTCGCCGCAATATGCGAGCTGCCGCAAGGATCGCGATGTTCAGCGCAGCAACTCCATTCAGCGCGCCGATCGTGCACAGCGCAATCTCGGTGAGTACATGCTGAACAATCCGAACCGGCCGTAACACCGGCGGATTGATATTCCGCAAGACTGTGTCACCCAAAAGCAACGACCGTACAGCGAGATGTCTCGCGGCCGTCTGCTTTTGATTGAGATCAACGTGTGAGCGCCGCAGCAGGCGTCTTTCGGATGGGATCGGGTGAGATCGTTCACCCCGAACGAATCGAGAGACAGGGCGCTTCGCGATGAAGAGAATTCTGACGACCGTGTCGTTGCTGATGGCGGCAACGGCGATGACGAGCATAGCGACGACGGCGGGCGCCGCCGATCTTCCGGCGAAGGCGTATTACAAAGCGCCCGTCGTTGAGGCGTGGAATCCCTGGATGATCCGCCTGCGCGTACTCGGCGTCATTCCGGAGAATGGCGGTTCGGTCAACCAGGTGCCGGGTTCCAGCCTGAAGACGTCGGACCAGGTCGTGCCCGAACTCGATATCTCCTACTTCTTCACGCCGAACATCGCGGCGGAACTGGTCCTCGGCGTCACCAAGCATCACATCACCGGCGATGGCACGATTGCCGGCCTCGATGTCGGCAAGGCCTGGCTGCTGCCGCCGACGCTGACGCTGCAGTATCACTTCACTGAACTTGGCGCGTTCAAGCCCTATATCGGTGCTGGCGTGAACTACACCTGGTTCTTCAGCCAGTCGGCCGGCAATACGCCGAACGGTGCCGGTGTCTCCGTCATCAATAGCCATCTGAAGGACTCTGCCGCGCCTGTCGTGCAGTTCGGTTTCGACTACATGATCGACAGGTATTGGGGCTGGAATGTCGACGTGAAGAAGCTGTGGCTGCGTCCGGATTGGCAAGGCACGCTGGCCGGTGGCACGCCGGTCACCGGCAAGGTCACGCTCGATCCGTGGCTGATCGGCACCGGCATCACCTACAAGTTCTGATCTTTCCGATCTCTCGCTGCGTGACTGAAGGGCCGATGTCTGTCGGCCCTTCTTTTTCGTGGTTTTGCCGTAGAGCTGTTGCTTTACGCACCCGCATCCTGTTGGGTGCGCGGCTCCACATCCTCGCATCATCAGGACAACGTCATGGACATCAAGGTCAGGGATTCAAACGGCGCGCTGCTCGCCGAGGGCGACACCGTCACGCTGATCAAGGACCTCAAGCTGAAAGGCTCGTCCACCGTGCTCAAGCGCGGCACCGTGATCAAGAACATCCATCTGACCGACAATGAAGATGAGATCGAAGGCCGCACCGACAAGGTCAAGGGCCTGGTGCTGCGCACGGAGTTTCTGAAGAAGGCGTGAGGACTACTCCTGATCTTTCCGATCGTCGTATCGCTCGCGGAACGTCGAGAGCCGCGACAGAAATGCCAGCATCAGTCCGATGCCTGATATCGAGAATAGCATCGTGAAGATTTTCGCGATGGCCGTGGTCGGTGACAGGGTGGCATCGCCGACGGTGGTCAGCGCCATCGCGCTGAAATAGGCGGCGTCGATCCACTGCCAGCCTTCCACGGCGTGAAAGAACACGGCGCCGCCGGTCATGGCGATGGCCAGCAGAAACAGGATCGCGCGAAATTCCGGATCGCGCAGGCCGCGGCGGAAGCCGGCCAGCAATCGCACCAGACCGAGCCAGAGAGTTGCCATCGTCGATGCTCCATGCGTTGCCGTTCATGCACGATGTCGCAGGATTCGATGGCGTTTGGAAAGTGAAGATTATGCGTCGGTCGCGGCCATGAACCTCGCGTTACCCCTGCAGCACCAAGGGTGACACCGCTCAGGCGGGACCCTTACGAATCAGCGGAGTACATAATGGCGAACGAGTTCAGGTTTGAAGACTATACGGATGCGATGACGTTCAAGCCTGTCACGGACAAGACGATCAAGGCTTTTGCGGCACGGCAGGGCATCGAATTCTCGCCCGATTACACTGCCTTTCTCAAGACGCATAACGGCTTCTATTTCGATCTCAATCGCGCGAAACCCCTTGCTGAGGGCGTGGAGACATTTGATTCAATCCGCTATCTGCACGGCCTCGATACCGGCTTCGAATATAACGACATAGGGGTATTCCTGGCCAAAGCTGATCTCTGGCACCAGGCGTTTCGTGCGTTCTGCTATCCGGTGGCGGAAAGCCACGGCGGCAATCCGGTCGTCGAGATATTCGAGGGCAAGGCGAAGGGCAGGATCTATTTTGTCGATCACGAAGTCATTCCGGAGATCGACGAGCTTGCCGACGCCGGCGTCGATTTGCAGAATGCCGACGACGTCCTTGCCTACATGATCCATCAGCAGGGCTGCTTCATCGAAGTCGCGACGTCGTTTTCGGATTTCCTCGCCAAGCTTGTGGTCTATGACGATGATGGCAGTATCAATGTCGGCATCCGCCGCCCGCTGGCGTGAGCGGGCGGCGCATAACCTGAAATAAAAAAACGCGGCGAGATGAACCGCCGCGTTTTTTTATTCTGTGAGGATCACCGCGCGTCTATGTGCAGCGCAGGCGTCTATTCTTCCTCGTCGTCCTGCTTCTTGCCGCCGCCGATACCCTTCAGCTTGGCGAACACGGCGTCGACATTGAGGTCGCCGCTGCCGCCTTCGGCGGTTTCGAACTCGTCCTTGCGGGTGGTTTCCGAAGCCGGCAGCAGGGTCGCGCCGCCGTAGGCGTGATCGGTCGGCTTTTCCTTGGCGGCGCGCTGCACTTCGAAATCGAGTTCGATCTGCGAGCACAGGCCGAGGGTTACCGGGTCCATCGGGGTCAGGGTCGAGGCATTCCAGTGGGTGCGGTCGCGGATCGAGGCGATCGTGGTCTTGGTGGTGCCAACCAGACGCATGATCTGGCTGTCCTTCAGTTCGGCATGGTTGCGGACCAGCCACAGGATCGCGCTCGGGCGCTCATGGCGGCGCGATACCGGGGTGTAGCGCGGGCCCTTCTTTTTGGCGGCCGGCGGCAGGATCACCTTGCTCTCTTCGAGCTTGAGCCGGTAATTCTTGTCCTGCTCGCCCTTTTCGATCTCGTCGCGGGTCAATTGCCCGTTGGAAATCGGATCCATGCCCTTGATGCCCTGAGCGGCGTCGCCGTCGGCAATGGCGCGGATCTCGAGCGGGTGCATCTTGGTGAAATCGGCGACCTGATCGAAGGTCAGCGCCGTATTGTCGACCAGCCACACGGCCGTCGCCTTTGGCATCAGCGGGGCATTGCTCATGGCACATCTCCTTTGCGCTTCGCCCACCTCTTTGGGAGGCGAAGCCGTCTGGTCATCGGTGATGACGGGAATTAAGCCTCTATATAAGCTGTCCGGGGGCAACCGCGCAATGCCCGGCAGTTCGGCCTTGACAGCGCCGCAAACCGGCCCCAAGTCCTTATTCAAACAAGCCCTTTGGCTGATTTTTGCCAATCTGACCAATCGCACCTGCCATTTTGGTGCCTAGGCCCCTGGATCGCCCCGATATGACGACCAAACCGTCCCTGAAAATCGTTCTTTGTTCGCCACGCGGCTTCTGCGCAGGCGTCGTCCGGGCGATCGATACGGTCGAACGCGCACTCGCCATCCATGGCGCGCCTGTCTATGTCCGGCACGAAATCGTCCATAACAAGTATGTGGTGGACAGCCTCAAGACCAAGGGCGCGATCTTCGTCGAGGAACTGGCCGAAATTCCGGACAATACCTCTGCGCCGGTAGTATTTTCCGCTCATGGCGTGCCGAAATCGGTTCCGGCCGACGCAAAGGAGCGCAATTTCTTCTCGCTGGACGCGACCTGCCCGCTGGTGACCAAGGTCCACCGCGAAGCCGCCATCCACTTCAAGCGCGGTCGCGAAATCCTGCTGATCGGGCATTCGCATCACCCGGAAGTGGTCGGCACCGTCGGCCAGTTGCCCCCCGGCGCTGTCCAACTCATCGAGACTGCGGAAGACGCCCAGACCTTCCAGCCGAAGGATCCAAACAACCTTGCTTTCGTGACCCAGACGACGTTGTCGATCGACGACACCGCCGAGATCGTCGAAGTGCTGAAGAGCCGCTTCCCCACGATCAATGGGCCGCACAAGGAAGACATCTGCTACGCCACCACCAACCGCCAGCTTGCCGTGAAGAAGGTGGCGCCGGTGGTCGATGCGCTGATCGTGGTCGGTGCGCCGAACTCGTCGAACTCGCAGCGTCTGCGCGAAGTGGCCGAACGCGAGGGCTGCAAGGTTTCGGTGCTGGCGCAGCGCGCCAGCGATCTCGACTGGAGCATGTTCAAGGGGATCACGAGCCTCGGCATCACCGCGGGCGCCTCGGCGCCGGAAGTGATCGTCGAAGAGATCATGGATGCCTTCGCGCAGCGTTATGAGCTGCATGTAGAGACGGTTTCGGCCGCTGAAGAAAACGAATTCTTCCCGCTGCCGCGCTCACTGCGTCCCGAGGCCGCGGCGTAACCGCGATGGCGGTCTATACCGATGTCGCCGCCGATGATCTCGCGGACTTCCTGAAAAGCTACGATGTCGGCGAATTGCTCTCCTACAAGGGCATCGCCGAAGGCGTCGAGAATTCCAACTTCCTGCTGCACACCTCCAAGGGCGCCTACATCCTCACGCTTTATGAGAAGCGCGTGGCGGCGGACGACCTGCCGTACTTCCTGGGCCTGATGGCGCATCTCTGCGCGCGCGGCGTGAACTGCCCGCAGCCGCAGAAGAATCGCGACGGCGCGGTCTACGCATCGCTCGCCGGTCGGCCCGCCGCGATCATCAACTTCCTCGAAGGTATGTGGCCGCGCCGTCCCAACGCGATGCATTGCGCCGGTGTCGGCGAAGCGTTGGCGAGGATGCATGTCGCCGGGCGCGATTTCCCGTTGGTGCGCGAGAACAACCTGTCGGTCGATGGCTGGCGCGGTTTGCTCGACCTCGCGGCACCGCGGGCCGATACGGTTCAGCCCGGCCTGCGTGATTTTCTGCAGACCGAGCTCGATTATCTTGCGGCACATTGGCCGAGCGATCTGCCGGACGGCGTGATCCATGCCGACCTGTTTCCGGACAACGTGTTCTTTCTCGGCGACAAGCTCTCCGGTCTGATCGACTTCCCGTTCGCCTGCAACGATATGCTGGCCTACGACGTGGCGATCTGCCTGAACGCCTGGTGCTTCGAGCCGGACCTGTCGTTCAATGCCACCAAGGCGCGCGCTTTCCTCAATGCCTATGAAGCGGTGCGTCCGTTGACCGCTGCCGAGCGTGCGGCGTTTCCGCTGCTGGCGCGCGGTGCATCGATCCGCTTCCTGCTGACGCGGCTGGTGGATTTCCTCAACGTGCCGGAAGGCGCCTTCGTGAAGCCGAAGGATCCGGTCGAGTATGTCCGCAAGCTGCGCTTCCACCAGTCGGTGACGTCGATGGCCGATTACGGTGTCGAAGCGGCGAGGCAGCCCGCGTGACCGCTGCGACGCCTGTGACGATCTATACGGACGGCGCCTGCTCGGGAAATCCCGGCCCCGGCGGCTGGGGCGCGATCCTTCGTTTCGGCGACGCCGAAAAGGAATTGAAGGGCGGCGAGGCGCATACCACCAACAACCGCATGGAGTTGATGGCGGCGATCTCGGCGCTGGAAGCGTTGAAGAAGCCGTGCTCGGTCGATTTGCACACCGACAGCCAGTATCTGCGCAACGGCATCATGAGCTGGATTCACGGCTGGAAGAAAAACGGCTGGAAGACGTCGGACAAGAAGCCGGTGAAGAATGTCGACCTGTGGCAGCGCCTCGATGATGCGCTGAAGACGCATGATATCCGCTGGCACTGGGTCAAGGGCCACGCCGGCCACGCCGAGAACGAGCGCGCGGATCAGCTGTCGCGCGACGGTCTGGCGGAGAACCGGAATAAGAAGTGAGTTGGCGCGCTGATGCGCTCCTGGACTCTAGCTGTCATCACCCGCGAAAACGGGCGATCCAGTAAACGCCCACATTCGCGATGATCACTGGCGCCAGTGTCTACTGGTCGCCCGGTCAAGCCGGGCGACGACAGTACGTGTTTTCGGAGCCTTAGCTCAGAGCTGACCCAGCAGCGTGTCGCCGCCAGAGACTTCGACCTTGCCCGGTGCCGGCTCGAGGTTGAGCTTGGTCACCTTGCCGTCTTCCACCAGCATCGAATAACGATGCGAGCGGATGCCGAGACCGTTGCCCGATGCGTCGAGCTCCATGCCGATGGCCTTGGTGAAGTCGGCATTGCCGTCGGCGAGGAACACCGCTTCATCGCGCAGATCGGTATCCTTCTTCCAGGCGTTCATCACGAACACATCGTTGACGGAGATGATCGCGATGGTGTCGACGCCCTTGTCCTTGATGGCATAGGCGTTGAGGAAGATGCTCGGCAGATGCATCTTGTGGCAGGTGCCGGTATAGGCGCCGGGCACCGCGAACAGCGCCACTTTCTTGCCCTTGAAGACGTCGTCGGTGGTCTTCACGGCCGGACCTTCTGCGGTCATGACACGGAGCTTGGCTTCGGGCAGCTTGTCGCCAACTTGAATGGTCATCGTCGGTCTCTCCTGAAATGCGGGTGAGTGTGTTTAGACCGGCCGCATGACGCGCACAATATTAGGTGCTGCGCAAAGCTTGGTCTGCCGCAACAATCACGATGACGTTAGCCGCCGAAGCCACCGGCATCGAGAAAGGCCTGTTCCTCCGGCGTGGTGCTGCGCCCCAACACCCGGTTACGATGCGGGAAGCGGCCGAAGCGTCGGATGATGTCGGCGTGTTCGTCGGCAAATTTCAGGTTGTCGGCCTCGCCGGTGGCGCGAAACAGCGCGCAGCAGTGCTCCTGATCGGCAAGGTCTTCCGAATGCATCAGTGGCATATAAACGAACTGCCGCATCTGCTGTTCAACCCGTTGATCGACACCGAGCGCGACGGCCCTGACCGAGAGGTCGCGGGCGAGGCGATCGCTGGAAAAGGCCCGCGGGTCGTTGCGGAACATGTTGCGGGGAAACTGGTCGAGCACGAGGATCAAAGCGAGCGTGCCGTCGTCACTGGCCTCCCATGACGCGAGTCCGCCCGCGACAGCTTCGTCCCACAGCGTACGGAAGCGTCGGGTGACTTCGGCATCGAAATCATCGTTCTTGGCGTACCAGCGGTCCCAGCCGGCGTCTTTCCAGAAGTTCAGGATATCAGTCGGCGTGGTGCCGGACGCAGCGTCGTTCATTCCGGATCGGTCTCGCAATTGTCAGAGGGTGGGCAGGGCGCAATACGCCGTTGCCCACCCGGCGACAATGCCGCTTTACGCCGCTGACGCCTGTTTCTTCTCGTCGCGGAGTTCGCGGCGCAGGATCTTGCCGACATTGGTCTTCGGCAGGGCGGTGCGGAATTCAATCTGTTTCGGCACCTTGTAATTGGTGAGCTGGGTGCCGCAGAACTTGATGATGTCCTCAGCCGTGACGTTCGGGTCCTTCTTGACGACGAAGGCCTTCACCGCCTCGGTGGTCTTCGGATCGGGTACGCCGATCACGGCGCATTCCAGCACGCCGGGATGGCTGGCGATGACGTCTTCGACTTCGTTCGGATAGACGTTGAAGCCCGAGACCAGCACCATGTCCTTCTTGCGATCAACGATCTTGGTGAAACCGTCGGGGCTCATGATGCCGATGTCGCCGGTGCGGAAGAAACCGTCTGCGGTCATCACCTTGGCGGTCTCGTCCGGCCGGTTCCAGTAGCCCGACATGATCTGCGGACCCTTGGCGCAAATCTCGCCGGGCTCGCCGAGCGGGACTTCGTTGCCGTCGTCGTCGCGGATCGAGATATAGGTCGATGGCACCGGTACGCCGATGGAACCGTTGAACTGGTCGACATCGGCGGGGTTGCAGGTCAGCGTCGGCGAGGTTTCCGACAGTCCGTAGCCTTCGGCGACGAAGCAGCCGGTCGTCTTCAGCCAGCGCTCGGCCACGGCCTTCTGCACGGCCATGCCACCGCCGTTGGAGATCTTGAGCTTGGAGAAATCCACCTGGTCGAAACCCGGCGTATTCAGCAGGCCGTTATAGAGCGTGTTGACCGCCGGGAAGCTGTTGACCTGATACTTCATCAGCTCCTTCACGAAGCCCGGCATGTCGCGCGGGTTCGGGATCAGCAGGTTGACGCCGCCGGCGCGGACGGCAAGCAGGAAGCAGGCCGTCAGCGCGAAGATATGATACAGCGGCAGCGCGCAGACGATGAACAGCTGGTCCACATGCGGCGGCTTGCGCAGCGCCGGCTGCAGCCAGGCATCGTTCTGCAGCACATTGGCCAGGATGTTGCGGTGGCGCAGCGTCGCGCCCTTGGACACGCCGGTGGTGCCGCCTGTGTATTGCAGGAAGGCGACGTCGTCGGGCCCGAGCACCGGCTTCTTCATCTTCATGCTGCGGCCGGCAGAGACCGCATCGTTGAACCAGACGGCGCCGGGCAATTCGTAGGCCGGCACCATCTTCTTCACGCGGCGTACCACGAGATTGACGATCACGCCCTTGAAGCCGAGCATGTCGCCCATGCTGCCGAGAATGACGTGCTTTACATTGGTCTTGGCAATCACCTGCTGCACAGTGGAGGCGAAGTTTTCCAGCACGATGACGGCTTCGGCGCCGGAATCCTTGAGCTGGTGCTCGAGTTCGCGCGGGGTGTAGAGCGGGTTGACGTTGACCACCGCATAGCCGGCGCGCAGCACGGCGGAGGTCGCGATCGGGTATTGCAGCACATTTGGCATCATCAGCGCGACGCGGGCGCCCTTGGCGAGGCCCTTGCTCTGCAGATAGGCGCCGAGCGCCACGGACATTTCGTCGAGCTCACGATAGGTGATCGATTTGTCCATGCAGATGAAAGCTTTGCGATCACGGAATTTGGCAAAGCTCTCTTCGAGCAGATCGACCAGCGACGGATACAGATTGACGTCGATGTCGGCTGGCACGCCTGCCGGATATTGTTTGAGCCAGATACGCTCCATGACACTTCCCCCTCGATTTGATTATTTCGTGGAAGTATTGAGCAAAGCTGTCCTTGATAGCAAGGCGCGGCGCAGCATTCCGCGGCCGGAAACAGCCGCGTTAACGATGGTCATCGGACATCATCGACGAAGGTCTAGGTGCGCGGAGCTGCCGCAGCCGGCTTGGCTTCGCCGGTGGTAGCCTTCGGTGCGGGCTTGGCCGCTGCCTTCGGCTTGGCCGGCGTTGTGGCCGGAGCGGCGCTGGCTGCCGTGGCAGGCTTGCCGGCTGCAGGTTTGGCTGCTGCGGGTTTGGCGGCGGCTGGCTTTGCTGCAGCGGTCGGTTTCGGCGCGGCTGCATCTGGCTTCACCGCTGCCTGTTTCGCAGCCGGTTTGGCCGCTGCTTTCGCTTCGGCGGACGCTGCGGGTTTGGCGTTCTTGGTGTCGGTTGCTGCGTCAGGTTTTTTGGCGGCGGTCCTGGTGCCCTTCTTGCCCTTGGGTTTCGGCGTCTGCCGGGCTTCTTCCACCGCATTGGCGGCGATCAGGTCGGCCCCCACTTTTTTCGGTCCGGTATAGACGATCACCGGTTCGACCGGGGCTGCGGCTGCGGCGATCATGTCGACCGGGCGCAGCGTCGGCGGCTGCAGGCCGGCGGTGAAGAACGACATGGCCTGGCTGCCAGCTTCGCTTGCCACAGTCTCTTCGTCGGCATCGCTGGCCGGACGCTTGCGCTTTGGTCCGCACATCTCATCCCGCAGGTTGGGCGGTGCGGCGTCGATCGGTGCGAGGGCGTCCACAGTGCCGAGCGCCGGCTGCAGCCAGGTCAGGCCGCCGCCGGTGTTGAAGCCGCGCTCCAGAAGCTGTGCGGCCTTGACGGCGCGGGCCTGGCCAGATGAGGCGCCGAGCACCACGGCGATGAGCCGCTTGTTGCCGCGCGTAGCCGTGGCGACGAGATTGTAGCCGGAGGCGCAGATGAAACCGGTCTTCATGCCGTCGGCGCCGGGATAGCGGCCGATCAGGCGGTTGAAGTTCGGGGTGATGCGGCGGCCGAATTTGATCGCGGGAATGTGGACGAAATATTCGTATTCCGGCAGGTCGCGAATGATCGCACGGGCAAGGATCGCCAGGTCGCGCGCCGAGGTCACCTGTTCGTCGGCGGGCAGGCCGTTCGGATTGACGTAATGGGTCTGTGTCATGCCGAGCTTCTGCGCCGTGGCATTCATCATCGCCGAAAATCCATCGACAGAGCCGCCGACGCCTTCGGCGAGCACGACAGCCATGTCGTTGGCCGACTTCACCATCATCATCTTCAGCGCGTTATCGATGGTGACCTGGGTGCCGGCGTTGAAGCCCATCTTCGACGGCGACTGCGCAGCCGCGATCGGCGACACCGTCACCACCGTATCGAGGCTGATGCGTCCCTGCTTCACCGCCTGCAGCGTGACGTAAGTCGTCATCAGCTTGGTGACGGATGCCGGATGCCACGGATAGGTCGCGTTCTCGGCCTGCAGCACCTTGCCGCTATCGGCTTCGACAAGCAGCAGCGCTTCAGCGCTGGCCGACCGAGGCGCGGCTATGCCAAGCACAAGTGCCGCGGCGAGGACGAACCAGTTGAATGACAGCAGGCGGCGCGATGCGAAGTGAAACTGCACTATCCGATTCCGGTCCTTTGCGGCCCGCCTGCAGTGCTCCAGCACCGCGCGCAGCAATTCTTGGATTTGAGGTTCGGGGCTCTCGTGTCGGTCTGCCGTCACGCGGTGACGGCCGCAAACCTATACCGGTCGAGAGCATCAGAACAGTGGCGAGCCGGTTAAATCGGTGATGAAAGGGGCCAAATTTCGACCGTTCTCCAAAGACATCAAAGGGGTTCGGCAGCATCGGGCAGGGCCATGCTGGCGCGTGCGTCTTCCTGAACCATGAACTGGGCGGCGGCCAGACTGGCGAAATAGCCGCCTTGCATCACGAGTTCATCGAAAGTTCCCGCTTCGATCACGCGGCCGTTCTCGAACACCAGAATACGCGTGGCATTGCGGATGGTGGACAGCCTGTGCGCGATCACGAAAGTGGTGCGGCCTTTCATCACTTCATCGAGAGCGACGTTGAGCTTGGCCTCGGTGACGGCATCGAGCGCGCTGGTGGCCTCATCGAGGATCAGGATCGGCGGATCCTTCAGCAGTGCACGTGCAATCGACAGCCGTTGCCGCTCGCCGCCGGACAGCATGCGGCCACGTTCGCCGGCATTGGTGTTGAAACCGTTATCGCTGCGCTCGATGAAATCGAGCGCCTGGGCGCGCGCCGCGGCGATGCGCAACTCTTCGTCCGTCGCATCCGGCTTGCCGACGCGCAGATTGTCGGCGATGGAGCGATTGAACAGCAGCGCCTCCTGGAACACGACGCCGATATTCCGGCGCAGGCCCGACAGCGTGAGCGCGCGGATATCCATTCCATCGATGCTGATGATGCCGGATTGCGGATCGAAGGCCCGGTGCAGCAGCGCGATGGCGGTGGATTTGCCGGCACCGGTCGCGCCGACCAGCGCAATGGTTTCGCCGGGCAAGGCGGTGAAGGACAGATCCGCGATCGCCGGCCGCTTGCCGTCATAGGAGAACGACACGTCGTTGAACTCGACCATACCCTGCAGCCGGCCGGGATCCATGGCATCAATGCGGTCGCGCACGGCAGGCACGGCATCGAGCACATTCATGAAGTCGCGCAGCCGCGGTGCTTCCATGAAGATCGTGTTGATGAAGGAGACCACCTGTTCGAGCTTCTGGATCAGCATCGTCGCGAACGAGACGAACATCACGATCTCGCCGACGGTGGTGAGGCCCTGCTGATGCAGTGCAATGCCGACGGTGAAGATCGCCAGCACCGTGATGGTGGTGGAGGCGCGCGTCATCACCGAGACCAGTGCCCACCAGGACAGCACCGGCATCTGCTTTTCGAGCAACTGGCTGGAGACACCGCGCAGGCCCTGCACCTCGGCATCGATGCGCGTGAAGCTCTGCACCAGCGCGACATTGCCCAGGGCATCGGAGGCGCGCGCGGAGAGGTCGCCGTAATGTTCCTCGACGTCGCTTTGCATGCCCGATGTCTTGCGCACGACCATCGTGGTCAGCACCGTGAACACGACGCACAGGATCA
This sequence comes from Tardiphaga sp. P9-11, assembly GCF_008329525.1. Lineage (GTDB taxonomy): Bacteria > Pseudomonadota > Alphaproteobacteria > Rhizobiales > Xanthobacteraceae > Tardiphaga. The sequence goes on from NZ_NPKQ01000001.1 coordinate 1,064,112, forward strand.
CGAGCAGGATGGCCAGCCGCCAGTTCAGATAGATCGACAGCGGCAGCAGGACGAACAGCGAGACGATGGAGGCGAAATGCTCGCGGAAGAAGCCGAGCCAGACGCGCCACAGGGCGTCGGTACCGGCCAGCATCACCTTCATCAGGCGCCCGGAATGCGTGCCGGTGTGGAAGGTCAGCGGCAATTGCATGATGTGTTCGAAGTAATCGGTCAGCACCGCCTGACGCTGGCGATGCGCGAGGCGATCGGCATGAAGCGCCACCACCGCGCCGCAGACGATGGTGAACAAGCCGAACGCGACCCAGGCCGCGAGCAGCGGCCAGGGCGATGCACTGTCCGTCTGCATCGCGGCCGTCGAGAGATTGCCGGAGAGCACGTCGATGATCCGGCCGAACAGCACCGGTTCGGCGAATTGCGCGCCTGCCAGCAACAGATTGGCGGCCGCGAGTATCCAGCCGAGGCGCTTCTCCTTGCCGAGCAGCTCCAGCACACGGGTGTAAAGACGGATCATGGGAGGTCACTCAGCGCAGCGCGAACGGGATAACCGATTGCGCATAGTCTAAGCGGGGATAGCAGCCGAATACAGCTTCAGGAAAAGTTGTTCAGTTGAACTTCTTTAGTTGATTTTGCGGCCGACCGAGCCCGGCAGGAAGCTGTCGTCGAAGATGTCCGCGGCCGAGGGGCGCTTCCTGAAGGTAAAATCCTCGGCGATCTCGTTGAGCGATGCCTCAAAGCGGGCAGCGTCGATGCCACCCAGACCGTCGCGGCGGACGTCGTCGGTCAGGATATTGTCGGTCATGGCAACGCGCAGCCGCGCCAGTTCAAGCTCGCGCGAGCCATTCTCCATCTGGGTCATGACGTCGGTGATTGCCTTGGCCGGATCCTTGATCGCCAGTTGCGTCCCGGCGGTGACGGCGCGAATGAACGCTTTCACGGCCTCGGGCCTGGTGGCAGCGAATTTCGGATTGACAATTAGCGCGAGGCCATAGGCGGCGGAGCCGAATTCGGCGAAACGAAACACTGCCAGGTCATCGGCGGGGACGCCGCGGTCGCGCAGATTGACGGCCGAGAGATAGGAGAAGCCGGTGACCGCATCGACCTGACCGGCCGAGAGCATCGGTTCGCGCACCGCGGCGCTGATTCTCTCCTGCTTCACGGCTGCAAGCTTGATGTTGTTTCGCTTGGCCAGCGCCGGCCACAGCCGGATCGCGAGATCGCGGTCAGCGACCCCAAGCACTTTCCCCTCGAGGCTGCCGAGCGAGATCACGCCGCGGCTCTTGCGCGCGACGATGGCATAGGGCGCCACGTTGAGCAGCACGAAGACGGCTTTCACCGGCGCGGCATCGGAATCGCCGCGATAGCGGATCAACGCATTGAGATCGGCCAGCGCTATGTCGCTGGCACCGGAGGCGACCCGCGCGATCGTCTCCTTCGATCCTCCGGCGACGGTGGTGGTCACATTCAGGTTCTCGGCCCGGTATAGGCCGCGGACATCGGCCAGTACGAAGGGTGCGGCAATCGCGTCGACTGCGCGCTCGAGCGCGAACTGGATAGTGGTCGATGTTTTGTCGTCAGGTGTCTTGTCGTCGTCGGCTGCCTGCCCTGATGATGCGCAAAAAGTCACGGAGCCCAGCGCACTCAGTGAGAGGAGGACATGCCGCCGGGAAATGTTGGTCGGGGTTCTGCGCATAAGATACTTAACGACTGACGAGCCGGCAGTTACTCCGCCGGGTATGTTTGATTGATGGCGCGACGGTGCGACATCTTGCGCATCGTTTCTACCCGTAAAACGCTGAACGGGAGATGACTGCCCCGATTTCGACACCGATCGTTCAGCTGCCGTTGGGGTTGGGGAACCCATAGTGCCCGAAGTGGTTGGCTATACAGAGGCCCACAGGGCCAGACGACCACGGAGGACATTGAGATGTTCGTACGAAATGGATTGTTTAATAAAACTGGCCGCGCCGCCATCGTGGCGACCGTTGCGGCCGTGACCATCTCGGCAATTGCGCCGACCGGAGCATTCGCAGCGACTGCGGCAAAGAGCACGAGTCAGGCCGCGGCCACGCACGGCACCAGCGGCGCCACTGATTTCAGCAGCGCTCGCCGTCGCCATTACCGTGGTGGTGGCAATGCCGCCGGCCTCGCGGCCTTTGGCGCCATCGTCGGTACCATCGGCGCAATCGCTGCCACGCAGAGCCGTCGTGACTATTACTACGACAACGGTCCGGGCTACGGTTACTACGGCGGTGGCCCGGCCTATTATGGCGGCGGCCCGGTCTATTACGGAGGAGGCCCGTATCGCGGATACGGCGGTGGCCATGGTTACGATAACTCGCGTCGCATGACCTGGTAACAATCGGATCTGTCACCTGACTGTCATGTTGCTATCAAGCGCCGGTCGCCTTAGCGGCCGGCGTTTGCCGTTGCAGACAGTTGAATGCCGGCCGTTAACGTGCTGGCCACGGCTTTACGTTAGTGTAGTTGCATGAGTGATTCGCTCGACCGGCTTTATCAGGCGGTGATCGCGGCCAAGGATCTCGATCCCTCGGCCTCGCGAACGGCACGGCTGTTTCAGCAGGGGCCGGAAAAGATGGCCAAGAAGCTTGCCGAAGAAGCCATCGAGGTCGTTATCGATGCGGTTAACCGCAAGCCGGACGCCGTGATCCGCGAGAGCGCCGATCTTCTCTACAATTTGACCGTATTGTGGGCTGCCGCGGGTGTGCGTCCGGAGCAGGTCTGGGCTGAGATGAACCGGCGCGAAGATATGCTCGGTATCGCTGAAAAGCTCCCGAAACCGCCGAAACGCCCCAAATCCATCGAGCAAAGCGCTGCGCGGCGGCCAATTGTCGCGCTCGAAGGTCGTCGCCTTCGCAAGTTGAGTTGAGCTTTTGGTCTCGCGCGTGTCAGCCCGGCCATAGACAAATCGGCGTCAGGATGGTTCATCGCGAACCATGCTCAGACGAATGTATGACTGGTGTATCGACGCCGCCCACAAGCCCTATGCCCTCTGGATTTTGGGCATCGTGTCCTTCGCGGAAAGTTCGTTCTTTCCGGTGCCGCCGGATGTGATGCTGATTCCGATGGCGCTCGCCCGGCCCCAAAAGGCTTGGCTCTATGCGGGCATTTGCACCATCACTTCGGTGGCCGGCGGCGTGGTCGGTTATCTGATCGGCCACTTGCTGTATGACTCCGTCGGCCAATGGGTCATTCATTTCTATGGTTATGGCGACAAGGTCGAGGCATTTCGCGCCGGCTATGCCGAATATGGCGCATGGATCATCCTGCTGAAGGGGCTGACGCCGATCCCCTACAAGCTTGTCACCATCACGTCAGGCTTCGCGAACTATAATATCTGGATGTTCATCGCGCTGTCGGTGGTTGCTCGCGGCGTACGCTTCTATGTCGTCGCCATCCTGCTCAACCGGTATGGCGTGTGGATTCGCGAGACCATCGAGAAGCGTCTGGGTCTGTGGGTGGGGCTGGGCGTCGGCGTTCTGGTGCTCGGCTTCATCATTGCATTCCGGCTGTTCTAGATCTGGATGCTTCCCCCGGCGCAGGTGCCGGGATACGTTTCGCATCATGTCTGATTTGACCCGTCTATTCGCTCCCGCATCTCGCAACTGCATCGTCGCTGCGGTGGCGGTGCTGACTGTGGGCGCGGCCACCGTTTGCGCCTGGTCACAGGCCATGCAGCAGCAACCGGCGCCGCAGAAGTCGATCACCATTCAGGTCATGCCGGCGCCCTCGGCGGCGCCCCCGCCTGCCGCGGCTTTCGCGCCAGCGCCGATGGCCGAACAGGCGCCGCCGCCGTCACCGCCCCAGGCGCCCGATAATCCCGGCCTGTTCAACGAGATCGGAAAGCTGTTCAAGAATTCCACCTCGCTGCTGCCATCGCTCCCCGCGATGCCGTCGCTCGGCACCGACAGCCTGACCAAGCTGAACACGGTTGTGAAGGGAAGGGTGGCTTGTCCGGTCGCTGCCAATGGCGCACCCGACTGCAAGGCAGCGTCCGACAAATTGTGCCAGAGCAAGGGCTTCAAGGACGGCAAGAGCCTCGACACCGACGCAGCGCAAAGCTGCTCGCCCAAGGCCATGATCCCCGGCCGCGCGCCGGAGCCGGGTGACTGCAAGACGGAGAATTACGTCACCCAGGCGCTCTGCCAATAGGTCTATGCCGGCAACAGACCCGCTACGCGATAGCTTTCGATGAGCGTGTCATAGAGCGCGATATCCGCGCGACCTCGCGCCATCAGCTGAGCGCCGACAATGGCGGCGAAGATCGCGCGGGCGCGCCGTTCGCTCTCCTCTGGGATGGCCGCTGTCGCTGCGATGAGAACCCTGCTCAGCCATGCCACATTGACGTCGGTGAAGGTCCGGACTTCCTTTTTTACTGGCTCCGGCAGGTCGTCATATTCGGCAGCCATGAAGCTGCAGAGGCAGATGCGATTGTTGTTTTCGAGCGCCTTGCGAAAGGTCTCGGGATATTGGCGCAGGCAGAGGAGGGGATCGGCGGACTCGGTCAGCAGCGCCTCCAGATAGGCCGCAGTATCCTCCCAATAGCGCCGGGCGACCGCGGCGCCGAGATCGGCCTTGCTCGGGAAGTGATGGTAGATGCTCGCAGCCTTGATGCCGACCTCCGCCGCGAGATCACGAAAATTCAGGCCGCCATAGCCCCGCGTCTGCGCGGTCAGTTTCGCCGCGGCCAAAATAGCTTCCCTGGAATTCGAACTCATGTCCCGGTCTCACAACCTCGTGTCTGCAGCCTACCAAGTGATAGATAGGCGTTGACGCCTGTAAATCAAAGACGTAAATTACCCTACCAACTGATAGGTAGGATAAACTAATGAACGCTCAGATCTCCAATGGCGACACGACCAAGCTTCCGATTATGACAATTCACGATTGGAGCACGGGGCCTTACCCGGCGCGCGTCCGGATCGCTCTGGCGGAGAAGAACCTTCAGTCGCGCGTCCAGTTCGTGTCGGTGGATCTCTGGAAAGGCGAGCACAAGAAGCCCGCGTTTCTCGCCAAGAACTACTCGGGCACGTTGCCGGTGCTCGAACTCGACGACGGGACCCTCATCGCTGAATGCACGGCCATTACCGAATATCTCGACGCGCTTGACGGTGCGCCCGTGCTCACCGGGAGGACGCCGCGCGAGAAGGGCGCGATCCACATGATGAGCAAGCGTGCCGAACTGGAGCTGCTTGACGCCATCAGCGTCTATTTCCACCACGCCACACCGGGACTCGGACCCGATGTCGAGATTTATCAGAACGCCGAATGGGGGCTCCGCCAGCGCGACAAGGCCCTCAGGGGGATGGCCTATTTCGATGCCGTTCTGAAACAGCAGCCATTCGTTGCCGGTGCGTTTTTCTCGATGGCGGACATCACGCTCATCGGTGGTTTGATTTTCGCAGGACTCGTGGAGTTGGCGGTGCCCGCGGAGTACGAGGCTCTTCATGCCTGGTACGCAAGGATGAACGAGCGCCCCAGCGTCAAGAACCGTGTGACGATGTCAGAACCCGCTTGAGTGGGGCGCTTGCCGACAATCGATCGATTATCCCGATAACGGGGCAATCATCCGGATCATGTGATGTTCGATTATTCCGCGTCATGACCGAACGCCGCTCAGGTCCGGCTTTTTCTACCGCAGCGCAATTGCCATCCGGCCCCTGCTTCTGGCATCGTCCGCCTGCCCCCGGGATTGACCGGGGGCGGGCGCGTTCGATCGCGCATAAATCAAGAAAAGCAGTCGAGGAATTTCCCATGTCGATGCCGGCTTTGTTCAAGAACCGCCTGTCGCTGCCCGTGATCGGTTCGCCGCTGTTCATCATTTCGGTGCCGGATCTCGTCATCGCGCAGTGCAAGGCCGGTATCGTCGGCTCGTTTCCTGCGCTGAATGCGCGTCCGGCGGCGCTCCTCGACGAATGGCTGCACCGGATCAAGGAAGAACTCGCCGCCCATGACAAGGCGCATCCGGATCGTCTCTCGGCGCCATTCGCGGTCAACCAGATCGTTCACAAATCCAACAACCGTCTCGAACAGGACATGGCGCTTTGCGAAAAGCATAAGGTGCCGATGATGATCACCTCGCTTGGTGCGCGCGAAGAGCTCAATCAGGCCGCGCATGCCTGGGGCGGCATCGTATTTCACGACGTGATCAACCAGCGCTTCGCGCATAAAGCGATCGAGAAGGGCGCTGACGGCCTGATCCTCGTCGCGGCGGGCGCCGGCGGTCATGCCGGCGAAATTTCGCCGCTGGCTTTTGTGGCCGAAACCCGCAAGTGGTTCGACGGCCCGATCGCGCTGTCAGGCGCCATCGCCAATGGCCGCGCGATCCGCGCTGCGCGCGTGCTCGGTGCTGATTTTGCCTATATCGGCTCGGCCTTTATTGCGACGACCGAAGCCAATGCCGTGCCGGGCTACAAGGATATGATCGCGTCCTCCGCCGCAGAAGACATCGTCTATTCGAATCTCTTCACCGGCGTTCACGGCAACTATCTGAAGCCGTCCATCGTCGCTGCCGGTATGGATCCCGACAATCTGCCGGAGTCCGATCCGACCAAGATGAATTTCGGCACCGACGCCAGTGGCGAGCGCGCCAAGCCAAAGGCCTGGAAGGAAATCTGGGGCAGCGGCCAGGGCATCGGCAGCGTGTCGAAGGTCGTACCGGTGGCCGAACTCGTTGCGCGCTTCAAGAAGGAATATGACGAAGCGATCGATCCGCCGCTCTGATCCTGCATTGAGAAGGCCGATCTGATGGACGCCATCTATCGCGTGGACGGCAACCATGTCGTCACCAGCCCGCATGCTGCGGGTCCATGGAACGAGACCATGCAGCATGGCTCCGCACCGTCGGCGCTGGTGACATGGCTTGCCGAGCAGATGCCCACCGCAAGCCCGATGCATGTGACGCGCGTTACCATCGATTTGCTGCGGCCGGTGCCGGTGGCGCCGCTCACTTTCGAGACCGAGGTGCTGCGGGAAGGCCGCAAGATTCAGCTCGTTGGCGTCAGACTGATGGCGAATGGCACAGTCGTGGTGCGTGCGACGGTGCTGAAGGTCAGGGCGGAGGCGCAGCCGTTGCCGCCAGAGGTCACTGATCCGCCGGTCACGGTGCCGCCGCCGGATCAGGGCGGATTGCTCGAGCCGCGCTACGCCAGCAGTCCCTTCGTCACCGGCATGACCATTCGCGCAGTGCGCGGCGGCTTCCTGTCGCTGGGGCCGGGCGCGATCTGGTACCGGGCCAACCGGCCGATCGTCGAAGGCGCCGGCCTCTCTCAGGTGATGCGCGCGGTGATCGCGGCCGATTTCAGCAACGGCTCCTCCCCCGTGCTGAGTTTCGACGACTGGACCTTCCTGAATGCCGACCTCACCGTGAGCCTGTCGCGTCCCCCGGTCGGCGACTGGATCCTGCTGGACGGGGAAAGCTGGATCGGGCCGGACGGCGCCGGTCTTGCTGCGTCGAAGCTCGCCGATATCAATGGCTATTTCGGCCGGGCAGTGCAGAGCTTGGTCATTGAGAAACGTTGACGACTGACGCGCTTTTTAGAATTTTTGTCTCGGACAGGGAACCGATTGATATTGCCCCGGTTATCGCGCGTCAGGGGGCAGTATGAGTTCGACGCACGTGCAGGACACCAAAGCCAGAACCGGCATCTGGGGATTGGATAATATCCTCTCCGGGGGATTTTCCCGAGGTCACATTTTTCTGGTCGAAGGCGCGCCGGGGACAGGCAAGACCACGGTCGCGTTGCAGTTCTTGCTGGAGGGCGCGCGGGCCGGAGAGAAGTGTCTCTACATCACGCTATCCGAGACGGATAGCGAGTTGCGCGATGGCGCAGCGTCTCATGGCTGGACCCTCGACAAGAGCATTGAAGTTTTCGAGCTCCTGCCGCCGGAAAGCCTGCTTGACGAGGATCAGCAACAGAGCCTGCTCTATTCGTCCGACCTCGAACTCGGCGAAACCACCAAGCAGATATTCGAGGCGGTGGAGCGCACCCAGCCGACCAGGGTCGTGCTGGACAGCCTGTCCGAAATCCGGCTGCTCGCGCAAAGCTCGCTGCGCTATCGTCGTCAGATCCTGGCTATCAAGCATTACTTCGCGCAATTCGGTACCACGGTGATGCTACTCGACGACCTCACGGCCGAAGTGGCCGACAAGACAGTTCACAGCGTTGCCCACGGTGTGCTGCGACTGGAAGAGCTGGCGCCATCCTACGGTGCCGAGCGCCGACGCGCGCGCGTGATCAAGTATCGCGGCGTTAAGTTTCGCGGCGGATATCACGATGCCACCATCACCACGGGCGGCCTTAATATCTTTCCACGGCTGGTCGCATCCGAATTCCGCAACAGCATGGATCGCACGACCAAGTCGAGCGGCATTGCGCAGCTCGATCAACTGCTCGGCGGCGGGATCGAAACAGGCTCCAGCACATTGATTCTCGGGCCTGCTGGCACCGGCAAATCACTGACTGCGATCGTCAATGTGGTCGCAGCAGTGAAGCGGGGCGAGAAGGCCGCAATGTTTGTCTTCGACGAGGAGCTTGGACTGCTGTTCGATCGCATGAAGGGGATCGGAATCGATCTTGCCGCCATGCAGGCGAGCGGTCATCTGTTCGTCGAGCAGGTCGATGCTGCCGAATTGTCGCCGGGTGAATTTGCGCATCGCGTCCGTCGTCAGATCGACGAGCACAACATCAAGACCGTCGTGATCGATAGTCTCAACGGCTATCAGGCCTCGATGCCGGAAGAGAACTCGCTGATCCTGCACATGCATGAGCTGCTGCAATATCTCAATCGTAGGGGTGCAGCGACCTTCATGACGGTGGCGCAGCACGGGCTCGTCGGCGACATGAAGGCGCCGGTGGACGTGACGTATCTCGCCGATACCGTCATTCTTCTTCGCTATTTCGAAGCTCGGGGCAGTGTTCGTCGCGCCATTTCGGTGATCAAGAAACGAACCAGCGCGCATGAGGCGACCATTCGCGAATACCGGATCGACGGACGAGGGCTGACAATTGGTGCGCCGCTCAGCGAGTTCCAGGGTGTGTTGCGCGGCGTGCCCATTTATAGTGGTCAAAGTTCTCTGCTCGAGGGATCCTCGGCGTGAAACCGGGGCGTTCCTCCGAGCGTGCTGTCATCCTTGCTCCCACAGGGCGCGATTCTGCAGTCGCTGCAGCCTTGATCCGCGAAGCCGGCTTCTACGCGCAATCCTGCACGGACTTCCCGTCGCTGCTCGAGGAGATCCGGGGCGGCGCAGGTGTCGCCGTGATCGCCGACGAGGCGATCAAGACTGTCGATTTGCGCGGCCTGGGCAACTGGCTGCATGATCAGCCGTCGTGGTCTGATTTTCCGATCGTGCTGCTGACGCGTCAGGGCGGCGGACCGGAGCGCAACCCGGATGCCGCGCGGCTCGGACAGTTGCTCGGCAATGTGACATTCATCGAGCGCCCGTTTCATCCGACCACATTGATATCGGTCGTCGGCTCGGCCGTCCGCGCGCGCCGGCGTCAATATCAGACGCGTGCCATTCTCGAAGATCTTGGCGACAGTCAGGGGCTGCTGCAGACGGCGCTCGATGCAGGACGGCTCGGGACGCTCGAATTGCATCTGCCCGAACTTCGACTTGAGGTCTCGGATACGACCAAGGCATGCTTCGGCCGCCGGCCGGATCAGTCGTTCACGTTCAGCGAGTTGCAGGCCGCGGTTCATCCCGATGATCGCGAGCAACGCCAGCAGGCGCTCGATGCGACGCTGATGGCCGGCGCGGACTACAATGTCGAATACCGCAATATCTGGCCGGACGGCTCGGTGCATTGGGTCGAGACGCGTGCGCGCATGGTTCGTGGGCCCGACGGCAAGCCGAAAACACTCGTCGGCGTCTCCGTTGATATCACGGCGCGGAAGTCTGCCGATATCGATCGCGACAATTTGCTGGAGCAGTTGACGGCAGAGCGGTCCGCGCTCGCTGAACTCACGGCGACGCTCGAACAGCGCGTCGGGGAACGCACAAATGACCTGATGAAGGAAGTCGCTGCGCGCGAGAAGGCGCAGGACCAACTACGCCAGGCGCAGAAGATGGAGACCATCGGCCAGCTCACTGGCGGCGTCGCGCATGACTTCAACAATCTGCTGATGGCGGTGATGGGCAATCTCGATCTGCTGCGCAAGCGCATGCCGGATGATCCGCGCCTGAAGCGTCTCGTCGATGGCGCGATGCAAGGCGCCGAACGCGGCGCCTCGCTGACGCAGCGGCTACTGGCCTTCGCACGGCAGCAGGATCTGAAAGCCGTGGCCGTCGATCTCGGTGCGCTGGTCCGCGGCATGAGCGATCTGCTCGAGCGTTCACTCGGGCCGCGCGTCGCGCTTCGTCTCGATATTCCCGACGATCTGCCGCGGGCGCAGATCGATCCCAATCAGCTCGAACTCGCCATCCTCAATCTCGCGATCAATGCGCGCGACGCCATGCAGGAGGGCGGCTCCATCGATATCAAGGTGAAGAAGCACCGGGTCGGCAAGGGCGACCCGGTGCTGAAGCCCGGCGACTATCTCAAGGTGTCGATCATCGACAATGGCGCCGGCATGTCGCCGGAGACGTTGAAGAAGGCGATCGAGCCGTTCTTCTCGACCAAGCCCGTCGGCAAGGGTACCGGTCTTGGTTTGTCCATGGTGCACGGTCTGGCCGTACAGCTCGGCGGCACGCTCGATCTCTCAAGCGTCGTCGGCAAGGGAACGACGGCGACCCTCGTGCTGCCGGTCACCGACAGGAAGCCGGAGGCGGTCGATACGGCCAATGTCATGCGCCATGCCGCGCGCTCTGCCGTGATCCTGTTCGTCGATGACGATCCCCTCATCGCGATGTCGACGACGGAGATGCTGGAGGATCTCGGCCATCGCGTGATCCCTGCGAATTCGGGGCGGCATGCGCTGGAGATTCTGAAAAGCGACGAGCCGCTCGATCTGATGATGACCGATCACATGATGCCCGGCATGACGGGCATCGAGCTTGCGGCTTATTCCCGTGAAATGCGGCCGTCGCTGCCGATCCTGCTTGCTACCGGCTATGCGGATTTGCCCGAAGGCGCTCAGCTCGATTTGCCGCGGCTTGCCAAGCCGTATCATCAGGATCAGCTTCGGGATCGGCTCGATCAACTGCTGGGCTGAGCCTGCCGCAGCGGAGGTATCAATCTGCTCGCAGCACAGCGAAATTAACCATTCGTTAAATCCTGTGGAACCAACAATACCCCGATCGGGAATCAACCGATTCAGGGGCCATCATGGATATCGAAGCCTATTTCGCGAAGACGCCGGCCACGATCGAGGAGATCAAGGCACGCGTGGCCGCAGCTTTCGGCCGTCATCCGCTGTGCCGCGAGGTGCAGTTCGACATCGTCAGCACGCCCCGCGCCGGAAAGGGCGCAAACTGGACCATCAGCATGCAATCCGTCGCCCCGGATGCGCTGTGGGAAGCCTCGGATATCGTGAGCGACATCCAGGAAGCCTATGTTCTCGCCAACGCCGCCTGAGCGTCTGCAAGTATTATCGCACCGTTGCGGTATGGTTAGGCCTTAATTAATCTCCATTTGTGAGGACAGGTACCTCTGGTGGTCCTGAATTTCGGAGACTGGCTTGACGCGTGCGCTGACCCTTCTTGTGCTGGGCTGCCTGTTGCTCACCGGCGTGGCTGTTGCGAGCATCCTCGGTCGCGATAGCATCCCATCCCTGTCATATGGCGACAGTGCGGCGCAAAATTCGGTCGCCGTTTCGCGCGGGCCGATTTCCAATACGCAAGGCAAGAAAGACAAGCTGCCGGTGGCCGGCGCCATGATGGCGTCGCTTGATCCGCAGCAGGTCCCGAGCGTTGACGGCAGTCCGTTGCGCCAGGCCTTTGCATCCGACAGTCCGATCGAAGCGCCCGGTTCGACGGTGCTTGCGCCGATCGTGGTGCCGCAGCCGGCCGCCAAGCCCAAGGCCGCAGCCAAGCCGGCACAGAAGACCTATACGCTGCTCAGCGATGCGCAGATCTCGGCGATCAAGAGCCGGCTCAATCTAACCGCGTCGCAGGAATCCTACTGGCCCGGCGTCGAAGCGGCGCTGCGCAACGTGGCGCGCAGGATCCACGAGACCAAGCAGGCGAGTCCTTCAGCTGGCGCGCCGCCGATCGATCCGGATAGCGATGAGGTGCAGCAGCTCAAGTCCGCTGCGATGCCGTTGCTGTTCCAGTTGCGTGAGGATCAGAAGCGCGAAGTCCGTGCACTGGCGCGCATGATCGGACTTGAAAAAGTCGCTTCGGCGATCTGAACGCCTGTCACATGCCGGCCCGTCGGCGACGCATGACTGTCACAACCCGTAACAGACAAATTGTCGCGCCTGTCATCCGGGCTTCGCATCCGTGGTGCAGAGATTAACGCCTCTTAACCTGTATGGGGGGCGTTTCATGACCGATTTCACTGCCAATCAATCCATTTCCGGAGGCGCGGCTGTTGAACCGGCGTCCCGGCCCAATCTCGACAAGGGCTTCAATCCGCTGACGATGATCCTGTTTTTCGGGGTCCTGGCGGCTGGCCTGCTGTTCGTCGCCTACAGCATTTATGTCGACGTCAATGCCACTGGCACCCGCGTCACCAGCTATCTGCCTTACCTCCTGTTGTTCGTGGCGCTGCTGATCGCGCTCGGCTTCGAATTCGTCAACGGCTTCCATGACACCGCCAATGCGGTAGCCACGGTCATCTACACCCACTCGCTGCCGGCGGAATTCGCCGTGATGTGGTCGGGCTTCTTCAACTTCCTCGGCGTGCTGTTCTCCACGGGCGCGGTGGCCTTCGGCATCGTCTCGCTGCTGCCGGTGGAATTGATCCTCCAGGTTTCCAGCGGCGCCGGCTTCGCCATGGTGTTCGCGCTGCTGATCGCGGCGATCATCTGGAATCTCGGCACCTGGTATCTCGGCCTGCCGGCCTCCAGCTCGCACACGCTGATCGGTTCGATCATCGGCGTCGGCATTGCCAACGCGCTGATGCGTGGCCGTGACGGCACGTCGGGCGTGGATTGGGGCAAGGCCACCGAAATCGGCTACGCGCTGTTGCTGTCGCCGCTGTTCGGCTTCGCCTGCGCCGCCATCCTGCTGCTGGTGCTGAAATTCGTCGTGCGCAATCCTGCTCTGTACGCAGCGCCCGACGGCAACAAGGCGCCGCCGCTGTGGATTCGCGGCATCCTGATCGCGACCTGCACCGGCGTGTCCTTCGCGCATGGTTCGAATGACGGTCAGAAGGGCATGGGCCTGATCATGCTGGTGCTGATCGGCACCGTGCCGACCGCCTATGCACTGAACCGTGCATTGCCGGAATCCAAGATCGTGCAGTTCCAGACCACCTCGACGGCGGCGGCCAAGGTGATCGCAGCCAAGGGTGCCGGCCATAGCATTATCGGCGATCCCCGCCCGGCAGTGACCACTTACGTATCGCAGCACAAGATCAACGAAGGCACCTATCCGTCGCTCGCCGTTCTCGTGCAGCAGGTCGGCGATCAGGTCCGTACCTACGGCACGCTCGACAAAGTGCCTGCGGAATCCGTCGGCAACACCCGCAACGACATGTATCTCGCATCGGAAGCCATCCGCTTCCTGATGAAGGACAAGGAAAACGACCTCAACAAGGAAGAGGTCGCGACCCTCAACGCCTATAAGGGCTCGCTCGATGCTGCCACCAAGTTCATCCCGGATTGGGTGAAGATCGCCGTGGCCATCGCACTCGGCCTCGGCACCATGGTCGGCTGGAAGCGCATCGTCGTCACCGTCGGCGAGAAGATCGGCAAGACGCATTTGACCTACGCGCAGGGTGCGTCCGCTGAACTCGTGGCTGCGGCCACCATCGGTGCGGCCGACATATTCGGCCTGCCTGTTTCGACCACCCACGTGCTGTCGTCCGGCGTTGCGGGCACCATGGCGGCGAACGGTTCGGGCCTGCAGATGGCCACCATCCGCAACCTGCTGATGGCCTGGGTGCTGACGCTGCCTTGCGCCATCATGCTCTCTGCGTCGCTCTACGTGCTGTTCAGCCAGTTGTTCTGAGAACAGCGAGGCCGCTGCGGAAACGCCGCGGCCTCGCTCTTTCAAACCGCCAAAAGAAAAGGCCCGCGCATCATCTGCGCGGGCCTTTTTTATTTGTACGTATCGTCGGTCAGGAGCTGCTCTCGCGATGCACGTCATGGACCACGATGCCCTTGCCTTGCTCCGGCAGGGCCAGCCAGTCGCGGCGCTTGAGGGTGCGGCGGGTATCGTCGAGGCCGCTCTGCCAGTGTTCGCGCATCGAGGTCGCCGAGAACTCGTGGTCCTTGGAATCGCCCTCATAGGCCTTCTGCTGATAGATCATCTGCAGGATGGTGATCTCCGGCAGATCCGACAGGCTGTCACGTCGCGCGCGTTCCTCCTCGCTCAGCTGGTCGTCGGGAATGCGCAGCAGAACCTTGTAGAGCTCCGATTTCAGATTGTTCATGCGCCGGTAGATGTCGGTGTTGTGGCGTGTGCGGGACGAATAGACAATGTCCTTGTGCCGGGCCAGGACCTCCCGGATATCGCGCGGCAGCACGCCGCGGGCGCTGAACAGATCGACCTGGAAGACGAGCGAGTTCATCTTGTCTTCCTGGTCGAGCAGATGCTGCAGCGGCGTGTTGGAGACGATGCCGCCATCCCAGAAATGATCAGTGCCGATTTTCACCATGGGCAGGGCCGGCGGCAGTGCGCCCGATGCCATCACGTGTTCGGGCGCGATGACTTCCTTCTTGTTGTCGAAATAAAGGAAGTTGCCGCTGATGACGTTCACTGCGCCGACGGCGAAATGGGTCTTGCGCGAATTGATCAGATCGAAGTCGACCAGTTCGAGCAAGGTGTCGCGCAGGGGCGAAGTGTCGTAGTAGCTCGTCGCGGCCTTGGCACCGGCCGGACTGAACCACGGATTGACCTCGTGCGGCTTGAAGAAGCCGGGCTGGCCGAGGGTCGTGGTCATGAACGAGCTCGCGAGATTCCGGGCCTTGCGGTAGACGTCGCCGTCCGGTGTGTAGTGCCAGACCTTGCGGGCGGTGATGCGGTCCCAGAAGATCTGCAGTTTCTCCAGCCGATCTTCCGGCGGATTGCCGGCGATGATCGCCGAATTGATGGCGCCGATCGATACGCCGCAGACCCAGTCCGGCTCCATGCCTTCTTCATGCAGCGCCTGATACACCCCGGCCTGATAGGCGCCGAGCGCGCCGCCGCCCTGCAGCACCAGTGCGACACGATCGCAGCGGTCGGGGCGCCAGCCGATCTCGGTCGTCACGTCTGAATCGGGTGTCCGCGCATCCATCTGGGTGTTCTCCTCAACGATCGCATGATGTTGGCGGCAGAATTCAGATGAGCAGTGACGGCGTTGTGACAAATAGCAAATTCGATGACTGCGCATCAGCCCATGGGGCGCGTCACGCGGCTGAAGGAAATTCCTCACACCGTCGTCAAACACCGTCGTTAGCAAAGGCACATATTAACGATTGCTTACAAAGGGTCGCGCGCATGTTGTCTGGAAAGTCCGCCATCGTCACCGGCTCCACCAGCGGCATCGGCCTTGGTATTGCGCGCGGCCTCGCGGCCAGCGGCGCCAATATCGTGCTCAACGGCTTCGGTGATACCAATGAGATCGAGGCGATCCGCAGCGAGATCGCCGACAGCCATCAGGTCCGGGTGCTCTATAGCGGCGCCAACATGGCTGACGGCAATGATATCGCAGCGATGATGGCGCAGGCCGAGCAGGAATTCGGTGGCGTCGATATCCTGGTCAACAATGCCGGCATTCAATACGTCGCGCCGCTCGAGGAATTCCCGGTCGAGAAATGGGATGCGATCGTCGCAATCAACCTGTCGAGTGCGTTTCACACCACGCGTCTCGCTATCCCCCACATGAAGGCGAATTCCTGGGGGCGCATTGTCAACATCGCCTCGGCCCATGCACTGGTCGCCTCGCCGTTCAAGTCGGCCTATGTCGCGGCCAAGCATGGCATTGCCGGCCTGACCAAGACGGCGGCGCTGGAAGTTGCTGAACACGGCATTACCGTGAATGCGGTATGCCCGGGCTATGTGATGACACCACTGGTCGAGAAGCAGATCCCGGAGCAGGCCAAGGCGCGCGGCATCACTGAGCAGCAGGTGATCTCGGACGTGCTGTTGGCGGCACAGCCGACCAAACGTTTCGTGACGGTCGAAGAACTGTCCTCGGTCGTCAATTTCCTCTGCACAGACCATGCCCGTTCGATCACCGGCATCACGCTGCCGGTCGATGGCGGGTGGACCGCGCACTGAGTTTAAACCAGCGATTTCCCACCCAAGGAGTTTCCGATGCGCCAGGAAGACATCCTCCGACTGCCGTCGATGCCGATGGCCGGCCCGAGCTATCCCGCCGGTCCCTATCGCTTCATCAATCGCGAATTCCTCGTCATCACCTACGAAACCGATCCTGATCTGATCCGGATGGGCCTGCCGGAGCCGCTGGAGCCGATCGAACAGCCCATCGTCCACTATGAGTGGATCAAGATGCCGGACTCGTCCGGCTTCGGCAGCTATACGGAAACGGGTCTCGTGATCCCCGCACGCTTCAAGGGCGAGGACGTCAATTTCGTCTCGCAGATGTATCTGGACGATGATCCGCCGATCGCTGCCGGCCGCGAGATCTGGGGCTTCCCGAAGAAATACGCCCATCCGAAACTCGAAGTGGTCAAGGACACGCTGACCGGCACGCTGGAATATGCCGGGCAGCAGGTTGCCATGGGCACCATGGCCTACAAGCACGGCGCGATGGCGGGCAATGGCGAAGCGACGCACGCCACGCTGTCCAAGACCCAGATCAATCTGAAGCTGATCCCCGGCGTCGATGGCAGCGCGGAAGTCTGTCAGCTGGTGGCGATCAACCTCACCGATATCACCGTGAAGGGCTCGTGGTTCGGCCCGGGTCGTCTGCATCTGGTCCCGCACGTGAATGCGCCGGTCGCCGACTTTCCGGTGCGCCGCGTGATCGGTGCGCATCATTTCCTGGCGGATCTGACATTGCCTTATGGCCGTGTCGTCCATGACTACAACAAGCAGAGCGATACACTCGCCGAAGCCGCCGAATAGAGCATGATCCGGAAAAGTGGAAACCGGTTTTCCGAACGCATCATGCGCAAGCAAAGCGGCGGCTGACATACCGCTGTAACAAGGGTGTCATTAAGTGCCCGCGGCGGACTGACACAGTCAGAGAGCCGCAAGCAGATATTTTATTTTTTTGGTGGCGCATGCGTATTGCGTGGCGTGAAGAACGGTGGGTGTCCGATGCAGCTTGAAGTGTCGGTCACATCTGCAGAGGTGACGTCCATACCAGGCGTGTCCGATCCAATTCCGGGTCTGGTCTGGGCCTTCCGTATCCATTCCGATGGCAAGCCGGAGCCATTGCCGGTCGATGCCGGCATCGATCTCGTCCATGGCGGGTTGCTGTGGCTGCACTTCAATCTCACTGACACGCGCGCTCTGCAGTGGCTGGCGCAAATTCCGCTCCATGCGCCCGAGCAGGCGCGAACGCTGCTGTTGTCGAAGGACACATATCAGCAGCTCCACGCCACCGATGACAGCATCTATGGTGTCATCTCGGACCTGTTGCGCGACATCGACGAGGCAACGGACGATACTGGCTATCTGCGCTTCGTAATGACAGAGCGATTACTGATCAGCGGCCGTCACCATGCGCTGTGTGCCGTCGATGCCACGCGTCGTTCGCTTGAGCAGGGCCAACGCATCGACAGCATGGCCGCGCTGCTTGAAACCATCGTCGAAAATGTCTGCGACACTATGGACGGCGTCGCCGACAGCCTCGCGCTATCGCTCGACGGGATCGAGGAGCAGGTCGTCTCCGGCGACTCCCGTGACATGTTGCAGAAGCTCGGCCGCCTGCGCCGTACCTGTGTGCGACTGCATAGGCAGCTTTCCGGGCTGCGCATCGTATTCCAGCGGCTCGAGGCCAAAGGTCAGCGCGAGTTGAAACCGGCGTTGCAGCTGCGCGCAGGCAAACTGGCGCAGCGGCTCGACGGGCTGGATCACAATGTGGTCGAGATGCGCGAGCGTAGCCGCCTCTTGCAGGAAGAGCTGCATCTGCAGATCGAGGAGCGCGGCAATGAAAGCCTGCGTGTGCTCTCGGTGCTGACAGCCTTGTTGCTGCCGCCGACGCTGGTCACCGGCATCTTCGGTATGAACACCAAGGGACTGCCGCTGACCGATGTCGAAACCGGATTTCTCTGGGCGGGCGCGCTGATCCTGGTGTCGTCGGCGTCGGCCTATGCCGTGATGAAGCGCCTCAAGATCATCAGGTAGCTGTCATGGTTGGTGTGTTTCCGTGCTGGATGGCCCGTGCGATGATGGTGCTCGCCGGCCTTTCCACCTGTTGCGTGATCTCGCTGTCATCGGCGCATGCCGGCGATTGGCGCGACACCGGACTGAAGCCGATCAATGACCGGCTTGCCGAATGGGGTGTGGCGTTGTCAGCCACCTATATCGGCGAGGCGCTCGGCAATGCCTCTGGCGGCATCCGGCGTGGTGCGGTCTATGAGGGGCGATTCGATTTTGGCGTCGATGTCGATCTCGACAAGGCGGTCGGCTGGAGCGGCGCGACCTTTCACGCCAATGTCTATCAGATCCACGGCAACGGCTTGTCGCGCGACTATATCGGCAATCTGATGCTGGTCAGCGGCATCGAGGCGCTGCCGGCGACGCGGCTCTATGAATTCTGGATCGAGCAGTCGCTGTTCGGCGGCAAGCTGCTGGTGAAGGTCGGTCAGCAACCCTCCGATATCGAATTCATCGATAGCAAATACGACGATATCTTCGTCAACTCGGCGCTGGGCTGGCCCGGCATCACCGGCGTGATCCTCCCGGCTGGCGGGCCATCGCCGCCGCTTGCTGTGCCGGGTGTTCGCTTCAAGGCCAATCTGTCGGACGCGTTCACGGCCTATCTGGCCGTGTTCAATGGCAGTGCGGCTGCGCCCGGCCCGAATGATCCGCAAATCGCTAACGCGCACGGCCTCGCATTTCGCGTCAACGATCCGCCGTGGATCATTGGGCAGCTGAAATATAGCTACAAGCTCGGGCCGTCCGATCTGCCGGGATCAATCACCGGCGGCGGTTGGGTGCATCTGGCCGAATTCGATGATGAGCGCTGGACCGCACAGGGCCTGTCGCAGGCCGATCCGGCCGGCACCGGCGAGCCGTTGATGCGGCGTGGTAATCGCGGTGTTTTCGCCGTTTACGAACAGCGGCTCGCCTTCAGCACACTCGGGCCTGACAAGGGCATCGGTTTCTTTGCACGCACGTCGATCAGCCCGTCGGATCGCAATCTGATCAGCTTCTATCTCGATGGCGGCATTCAGGTGTCGGGTTTCTCGGCAGAGCGGCCGGAGGATAAGTTCGGCATCGCCATGACCTATGCGCGCATTTCGGAGGGCGCGCGCGGGCTTGATCGTGACGTGCAGCTTTTCACCGGCATTCAGTCGCCTGTTCGCGATTTCGAAGCCGTGCTGGAAATAACCTATCTCGCTGCGGTCGCTCCGGGTGTCGCGGTGCAGCCGGTGTTTCAATATGTGATGCATCCGGCTGGTGGCGCCGTCGATCCCAACGACGCCACGCAGACGAAGCGCATCAAGGACGCCGCTGTGTTCGGCGTCCGCACCACCATCAATTTCTGAAACGTCTCAACAGGCAGCTTCGGCCGGCGTCTTGCTCAGGCCTGCAGCGGCGCCGGCAATCATCTCATAGGACTTCAGCCGCGTGGCGTGGTCGTAGACGTCCGAGACGATCATCAGCTCATCTGCGCCGGTCTCCTCGACCAGCGCAGCGATTCCGGCGCGCACCGTTTCCTTCGAGCCGATGATCGAACGACGCAGCATCCCCATCGCCTGCATCTTCTCGGCCGGCGACCAATAGGTCTCGATGTCGTCGATCGGCGGCGCGCTCAGCCCGCGGGTGCCCCGGAACATGTTGGTGAACGACATCTGCTGCGTGGTCCACAACCGCTTCGCTTCCGCGTCGGTGTCGGCGGCGATGATGTTGACGCCGACCATCGCATGGGGCTTCGTCGACTGTTCGGAGGCTTCGAAATGCTGGTGATAGATCTGTAGCGCCTGCAGCAACTGGTCGGGCGCGAAATGCGAGGCGAAGGCGTAGGGCAAGCCGAGCGCCGCGGCGAGCTGCGCGCCATAGGTCGAGGAGCCGAGAATCCACAGCGGCACGTCGGTGCCTGCGGCAGGTACGGCCTGCAGGCGCTGGTTTGGGCCGGCCGGGGCGAAATAGGCCTGCAGTTCCTGGATGTCCTGCGGGAAATTGTCTGAATTCTGAAGCGAGCGGCGGAGTGCTCGCATGGTCATCTGGTCGGTGCCGGGTGCGCGGCCGAGGCCAAGATCGATACGGCCGGGAAACAGCCGCGCCAGTGTGCCGAACTGTTCGGCGATGACGATGGGGGCATGGTTCGGGAGCATGATGCCGCCGGCGCCGACCCGAATGGTCTTGGTCCCCGCCGCGATATGGCCGATCACCACCGAGGTCGCCGCGCTGGCGATGCCGATCATGTTGTGATGCTCGGCCACCCAGAAACGCTGATAGCCCCATCGCTCCGCATGGCCGGCCAGATCCCGGGAATTATCGAGCGCGCCGCGCGCGTCGGTGTCCTGGGTGACGCGGACGAGGTCGAGGATAGACAGTGCAGTCATGACGGAGCTCCCATTGCCCTCGGCATGTGGGCATGGCGGGGGCGGATTGCCAGCCGGTTGCGCGACCGGCATGGCAGCCCGGCGTTACCCCCGAGCGGTCAGGTCAGACCCGCGTGGAAGGCGCGGACGATCGCTGCGCATTCGGCCGGTTTTTCCATCTGCATGAAATGTGAGGCATCCTTCACCGTGGTAAAGGAGAAGCCGCCGTCGCGCGCGAAGGCACGCTCCATGTCGACGAACGGGCTGGTTCTCGTCTTCGGTTCACCGGCGACGAGCTGCACCGGCAGCCTGACACTGCACATCCGCTCCCAGGCGCCCGGGAGATCCTGCATGGTGAAGATGCTGGCCTCGAACTCCCTGGCGCAGGCGAGTTCATAGAGCTGCCTGTCGTCGTTCCAGCGCAGCGTGGATGCGGCGAGTGCCTGCAGTCCGGCATCGTCGACGCCGGTAAATGCCGAGCTGCGGTGATAGGACTCGAACAGCTCCTGTACATTCGGAAAGGTGGTGCGACGTTGCGCGGCGCGTCCGGCTAGCCTGTCATTTTCTGTGCGGAAACTCTGGAACTCCGGATAGCTCGCTGGCGGCGTCGCCGGCGGCTCGAAGCCGACGATACCGATCCACGGCGTCTCATATTCGGCGGCATGCAGCAGGGTCGTCAGTGCGCTCATCGAATGAAATGCACCGAGGCTCGGCGCCGCGCCGAGTTCGCGGGTGATCCCTTGCATGATCGCCTCATAGTCGCGGATAAGCTGCGGCCAGACATGCGGGATGGGCTGGCGATACGGACTGCTCCGACCGTGATGACGGAAGTCGAACACCACAGTCTCGTAGTCATCCGTGAAGAGACGCCAGAAGCTTTGAAAGGCATCGATGGCGAGACCATTGCCATGGCTGCAGATCACGCGCGGGCCTTGCCCATAGACGCGTACGCTGGCTGTGGCGCCGTCTTCGAGCAGAACCTGAAAAGCGTGCGTCTCGGCCGCAAGGGCCGGAGCGGAAGGCGCATAGTCCATATGGGGGTGAATCCGTTATATTTCGGAGCAGAAGGCGAAGCTGTCGCATGCTTGGCCGGACCGCAGAGTCTAAGAGACTTCGCTGCTCACCGTCAGTTCGTATGCAGATGCAGGTTACAAAGCGCGGCGGGGCGGTTCAAGCCACAGCAGGTCATACCAGCTCAGCTGGAACGCCGGACGATCGCCACGCGCCCGTCGAGCGGGATCGTCGCGTGCCCGTTGGTTACCGGCACGCGCCGCCAGTCGGCGCTATCATTCGGACGGTTGAACGAGAGCGAAGTGGCCGGACCATCGACGGCGATATCGATCGGCTCCGTGGGCAGCGAGATGTCCTCGGCCTTCTCCACATTCCAGCAGCGCACGGCGCGCCACACCGCAAGCAGCGGTTGTCCCTGCGCATCCTGAAACGCGATATGCCGCAGGTCCGGTGCCGTGGATGCCACGCGTAGCGGCAGATCGTTTTTGGCGCGGCGTGCGCCTTTTAATGCGGACAGGAGATTCCGGATCGCATGGTAGCCGGGCTTCGGCGAGCCGTCATTGCGGACGAGGCCCCAATGATGCTCTCCGTCGTCGGGATCGGTACCGCCGTCGAAAAATTCGTAGAGGAATGTCCGGAGAATGCCGAGGCGGAAGTTGTTGAGCAGCAGCCGCGGCAGATAGATCGCCGCCGCTGTCTCCGAAACGCCGGAGGTGCCGGGCTTCACGACGTTGCAGTAGCCGCATTCGGTTGCCAGCGCGGGCGCGCCGGGTTTGAACGCGTCGCGCATATTGTGCAGATACCACGACACTGCGGCGTAATCGTTGGTTGTTTCCGGCTCTTGTGCCTTCTGCACATAGGAGTGGATCGCGACGGCGTCGCTGAACTGCGCGGCCGGGCGCAGCAGCGCGACGTCGGCGGGCTTCCAGTTGATCACGCTGGGCGACAGCAGCGGCAACTCCGCCGCCGCATATCGCGCGCGCAGCGCAGCGTGCACCTCGCGCTGATAGTTCACGACGACATTGCTCCAGCCCGGCTTCGCCAGCGGCAGCGACAGGAACCAGTCGCTGTTGCCCTCGTTCTGGCCCTCCATCGCCGAGATGCGCTCGATGCCCAGTGCGGCGAGGTAAGTCATCATCTCCGGCACGGTGTTGGTCGCGGGCGATACCACAAGATTGAACAGGATGTTCGAGCGTTTGTTCAGTGTGCGCCAGCGATCGAGATCGTTGCTTGGCCTCAACTCGTCGCGCAGATGGCGAATGCCACTGGCCGCGAGCAGATCGTGAAACCGGTCGAAATGACTCGCATATGGCTCGCTGCTGATATGCACATTGACGCCGACACTGTCGGTAAAGGTGTCTGACGGGCCTGGAAGCGGCAGGGCGGCCAACGGACCGGAGCGCAGCATCATCGATGCTGCGCCTCCCGTCAGGATGGCTCGTCTGCTCAGGCTGGGCATTTCGATCTCGCACGCTTGAAGCCCCGGTGAGGCCTCGGGGCAATCTGGATCTGTTAGACTTAATAAACCGCCGAGCGACAAGAGATGTTCTCGTCAGCGATCAACCGAATCGGTCCGCGGGCCCGCAGGATCACCATCATCGCGGCAACGAACCACTGTACGCGCTCGCAAAAACGTGAGCTACGACATCCCTCGGCCTGTCGGCTTCGGCTCGTCCCGTGCGTCTTCCACTCAGAGAGCGCTAACGTGGAGACCAGAAATGTCCAATTTTCACTATCGCTGGGTAATCGTCGCCGCCGGCGGCCTTCTGGGCTGCGTCGCGATCGGCGGCATGTTTTCGCTGCCGGTGTTCCTGCAGCCGATCGCGCGGGACACCGGCTGGTCAGTCACCGGTATATCCAGCGCCATGACAATTGGCTTCCTCGCAATGGCTGTCACCAGCATGATCTGGGGCACCTTGTCCGACCGATTGGGGCCACTCCCGGTGGTGTTGACCGGGTCGGTCGTGCTCGCGTCAAGCCTGGCGCTGGCGAGCCTGGCGACATCTCTGGTCGCATTTCAATTTATCTTTGGGCTGATGGTCGGCGGCGCCACCGCCGCTATCTTTGCGCCGATGATGGCGACGGTGACCGGCTGGTTCGATACGCATCGCAGCCTGGCCGTCTCGCTGGTTTCGGCGGGGATGGGCATGGCGCCCATGACCATGTCGCCGCTGGCGGCCTGGCTCGTTTCGAACCACGATTGGCGCACCTCGATGCAGATCGTGGCCCTCGTCGTGGCCGCGATCATGATTCCAGTCTCGCTGCTGGTGCGCCGCGCGCCGGCGCTGGAGGGCGCGCCTGCCGCTCCGTCCGCCGAGCCGGTGCAAGCAGAGATGTCGCGCGCGCAGGCGCTACGCTCGCCACAGTTCATCATCCTGCTGCTGACGAATTTCTTCTGCTGCGCCACGCATTCCGGGCCGATCATCCATACTGTGAGCTACGCGATCAGCTGCGGCATACCGATTGTCGCCGCGGTCACGATTTATAGCGTCGAAGGTTTGGCAGGGATGGGCGGTCGTATCGCCTTCGGCCTGCTCGGTGACCGTTTCGGCGCCAAACGTGTACTGGTCCTTGGCTTGCTCGCCCAGGCGTTCGGCGCGCTCGGTTTTATCTTCGTGCGCGAGCTTGGCGGGTTCTACTCCGTGGCGGCGGTCTTCGGCTTCATCTACGCCGGCACCATGCCGCTCTACGCCGTTCTCGCGCGCGAAAACTTTCCGCTGCGGATGATGGGCACAGTGATCGGCGGAACGGCCATGGCCGGCAGCCTTGGCATGGCGACTGGACCTCTCGCCGGAGGTTTGATCTACGACGCGTTCGCCAGCTACGCTTGGCTCTATATCGGCTCCTGGATCATGGGGCTCGGCGCTTTCCTGATCGCAATGACATTCAGGCCGATGCCGGTTGCGAAAGCGGAGCCCCGGCCCGTGCCGGCGTGAGGACAAATCTTCGAGTCGTCATTTGCGGGTAACGCGCTTTTTTGGAATATAGCCCGTCGTCAACGGATTATCGCTGATGAACTACTGGTGCTTCAGCCGGTGTTGAATTAAGGCGCCAAGTTATTGTTGTTCGGACGAACGTCGCTCGCTATTAATTGGGGTTCAACGGAATCCCACGGCTATCCTGATCAGACACGGTGAAGGCGACCTTCCGCGTCGAGCCATTTCGTTTGTTCGGCAAAGTGCGCGCGCACATCTGAAAGCGACCTGTCGGCGTGCGCAAGCGCAAGACCTCTCTCCCGGGCGTCGCTCGGTGTCATTGCAAAGCGCGCGCGGAAGCCGCGCAGAAACTGATCGCTGCTCGAAAAGCCAAGGTCATAGGCGATTTCTGTAATCGGGCGCGATGGGCTGGCAGATCGCATGAGCTCACGATAGGCGGCCTCCAACCGTCTTTCACGCACCAGCTTGGCTACGCCGCCATCGGAAGAAAACATCCGGTAGAGATGAGCGCGTGAAACGCGGAAACGGCGCATGAGCAAAGCGGGACCAAGATCCGGCTCGGTGAGATTCGAGTCGATGAACTCCAGCATGCGCCGTCGCAGTACCTGCGCAAGCAACGGGTCGCCTACTGTCCCCTCGGGATCGCGCCGCGCGATCCCCGAGGCAAGCAGCTCAATCGCCGCCTCTTCGATGGCCAGCGTGTCAGTGCTCTCCATGTCTGGCGCCGTGTCAAACAGGCTGACAATGAATTCGGAGAGAAGCCGGGTGACCGGATCGCCGGCCTTGAGCACCACGCCGTGAAGGCTGCGGCCGCTTGCTGCCTTGTCGATCTGCTCGCGCGGCAGGGTGATCGACATGGTGGAGCCAGCACATGCAGAGCTTGTGAATGTGCGGGCAAGATCGAAGACGCAAATGTCGCCGGGTTTGACCGATATCGCTTGACCGCCGCAGTCGCCTTCAAGTGCGCCAGCAACGAATAACTGAATCAGATACTGATCGAGCCCGCTTTGCCGAATGATACGACGGTCACGGCTATAGTGCTGTCGGTTGAAACTGGTCGGGCCGATCAGCAGCGTGCCCGCGGTGCGCACGCGGACCGAGCCTTCGAGCGTGGAAACACTGTCGTCCACACTCTGCGTGGTCTCAAAGTATGGCCGTGTGATCTCGCGCCAGACTTCGGTGCGAAGACTTGTTTCGATCATATCCGTCGAGAGAAACAAATCGTCCGGTATGATGGAATGCCCTTCTTCCGGCTCACCATGCCGCGCATTGTGACTACGATAACAGAGGTGAATCAAACGTAAAATGATTCGCTTCGATTTTAGCTCTGCACCTTCGCATACGTCCGTTGCCGTCACGTGACGACGGGGCGTCGCCCGGTTGAAATGCAGCGCTCGAACAAATGAGACAGGACGCGGAGCGCATACCTCGTATTCGTGTGTATCTCGTCGCGCCGCGCGTGTGGCGATTGTATCGGTGCGGTCGCAACGTCCCGCCGTTGAAAATGCAAGCGGGCTGGAATGAAGGGGCTGGGAATTGAAAGTTTCGAGTGGGCGGGCATGCGCATCTTCGCGACGTTTAGGCTTTGTTAAGACTCGGAAAAGTGGCCTTCTTGCGGGAGCGGCCCTCGCTGCCTTGATGACGTCGCTGGTGACGCCTGCCTTCGCCGCGGACATCACCCACGCGCCAAATAACAGCTGGGACTTAACGACGGGATGGGTCGGTGGCGTCGTGCCGGGGAAAAACGATCGCGCGATCATCACAGGCGGCCCGGCGACCATTCTCGTCAACGGTCCTTGGACCGACGTCCAGGACTTCGGCTCATTCTGGCTCACATCGACTGCGACTCTGAGCAACTTCAGTAACGCTTCGATGCACGCTATACGCTTCTATGGCACCGACGGCATCGCTGCGCTGAACGAGAGCAGCAGGACTGTTGGTTTTTTCCAGAGGACCATCCTCGCTAACGACCTGATCTTTCGTGCATCCAATGCCGCGGGAGGCGGATTCAACTGGACCGTAGGCAGCGTAATCGCAGGCGCATGGGTCGGGATCGACCTCGCAGGCCACACCGCGACCTTTGACACCGTCAATGCCGTGAATACGATGACTTTCAGCAGCACCTCCATCATCCAGGGGGCCGGCAATATCATCAAGACTGGCGCAGGCACGCTGACGATCAACAATGTCAGCCAGTACACCGGCAGCACGACCATTGACGCCGGCACGCTGGCGCTGACCGGGGGCGGCAGCATCGCGTCGTCAAGCGGACTGCACAATGACGGCGTGGTCGATATCGCGGCGACCACGGCCGGTGCGTCGGTTAAAACCCTGTCCGGCACCGGCGTGGTCAAACTCGGCGCGCAAACACTGACGCTGACAAGCGCACACGACACCTTCGCCGGTATTATTCAAGGTACCGGCGGGCTGACGCTTACCGGCGGAACGCAAACCCTGAGCGGAGCGAACACCTATAGCGGCGGCACCATCGTCTCAGACAGCACGTTGGCAGCAGGAGCTGCCAACGCCTTCAGTTCGGCCTCCGCTCACACCGTTCTGAGCAGCGGCACACTCGCGCTCAACGGCTTCAACCAGACCCTCGTATCGCTGGACAATGCCGGCCTTGTGACATTCGGCAGCGCGCCGGGCACGACGCTGACGGTCACCGGCAACTATGTCGGCAACGGCGGCATCCTTAACCTCAACGCCAAATTCGGTGGCGACACCTCCATGACCGATCGTGTTGTCGTGAACGGTAGCACCTCCGGCTCAACCACTTTGAGAGTCACCAATCTCGGTGGTGGTGGCGCGGCGACCACCGACGGCATCAAGATCGTCGATGTCGTCGGCGCTTCCAACGGTGCGTTCACCCTGCAAGGCGACTACACCTTCTACGGGCAGCAGGCCATAGTCGCCGGCGCCTATGCCTACACGCTGCAGAAGAACGGCGTCACAATACCGACGGATGGCGACTGGTATCTGCGCTCAAGTCTGTTCAATCCTCCGCCCGCCGCTCCATCCGGCCCGATCTATCAGCCAGGTGTGCCGCTCTATGAAGCCATGCCGCAGGTGCTGCACGCTCTGAACGGCTTATCGACGTTGCAGCAGCGCGTCGGCAATCGCTATTGGGACACCAGCGCTGACGGTGGAGAAGCGGCCTCACCCGGCGGTGAACCGATGACGGAGCGGAGTGCATTCTGGGGCCGCACGGAAGGCTCTTACGGCAGCTTCAAACCGACCAGTTCGACCACCCTGAGCGGCACCAACATCGGACAATGGAAGGCGCGCACCGGACTCGATGTCCAGCTTTACGTCAATCAGGACGGCACGTTGATCGGCGGCGTCACCGCACACTTTGGCACCGCCATCGCTGATATCCGCTCCAAATACGGCGATGGCCGCGTCAGTGCCACCGGCACGGGCTTCGGCGGAACGCTGACCTGGTATGGCGAGAGCGGCTTCTATGTCGACGGTCAGGCGCAAGCCACTTTCTTTAACAGCAATTTGAAATCGGACGTGTTTGGCCGTGACATGGCGAACGGGATCGGTGGCGTCGGCTATGCAACGAGTATCGAGACCGGCAAGCGGTTCGGCGTCAACGGACCCTGGGCGCTGACACCGCAGGCGCAACTGGTCTATTCGGCGCTTGATGTAGACTTCGCGGACAGTTTTGCCAACAAGATCTCGCTCGGCCGCAGCGATAGTCTGAACGGCCGGCTCGGTGTTGCGCTTGATCATCAGCGGAACTGGCGCGATGCTCGCGGCGAGATCACTCGCGCCAACGTCTATGGTATCACAAATGTGTACTACGAGTTCCTGGATGGTACGCGCGTCGATGTGGCCGGAACGAACTTCACGGGCGGCTACGAAAAGCTTGCGGCGGGTTTCGGATTCGGCGGCACCTACAACTGGGGCAACGACAAGTACACGGTTTATGGTGAAGCGCTGGTCAAGACCAGTTTCAACGATAATTATAGCGTTGGCGGCACGGCCGGATTCCGCGCGAAGTGGTGACAGACGAACCAGCCATATGTCGGGATAGTGATTGAAATTGCATAACAATTTCAATTTTATCTGAGTTCTCGTTTTTTGTTCTGAATAGCGCGGCGATTTTTCCAAATCGCATTGCATGGCGTGTCAAAACGGCTCGACGCCAGACGTCGATGATCTGGTGGCGTGACGATTCCGCGCCTGCTGATCCTGAATGCTCCGCTTGATCTACGGCTCCGGCGGTGAGCTGCTTTATGCCGCTGGTTTGGTTGCGAGACCATAAGCACCCCGCTAGGTTACCCGGCGTAACAATCACCACGATGAGAGTGCTCATGAGCCCGCGCGAACGTCTCGATCAGTTGCACCCGGAAATGGCGGCATGGCGCCGGGATTTCCATGCACATCCGGAAATTGGCTTCGAGGAGGAGCGCACCAGCGCGCTCGTGGCGGAGCGTTTGTCGGAGTGGGGCATAGAGGTGCATCGCGGCTTCGGCGGCACCGGTGTGGTGGGCGTGATCCGTGGCCGCCATCAGGCGGTCGGCAGCAACCGGGCCATTGGTTTGCGCGCCGACATGGACGCGCTGCCGATGGACGAAGGCAATGGCTTCGATCATCGCTCGCAGAATCCAGGCCGCATGCATGCTTGCGGCCATGACGGTCACACCACCATGCTGCTCGGGGCGGCCAAGTATCTTGCCGAGACGCGCAATTTCGCCGGCACCGTGCATCTGATCTTTCAGCCGGCCGAAGAAGGGCTTGCCGGCGCCAAGGCGATGATGGACGACGGGTTGTTCGAGCGTTTCCCCTGCGATTCCATCTATGCGATCCACAACAGCCCGGACATGCCGCTCGGCACCGTCAAGGCGCTGACCGGCACGGCGCTGGCGGCGATCGACTATTTCAAGGTGACGCTGCGCGGCCGTTCCTCGCACGGTGCGCATCCGCATCAGGGCATCGATACGGTAGCCATGGCCGCACAGGTGGTGAATGCGCTGAACGCGATTCCGTCCCGTCAGGTCGATGCACTGGAATCCGCCATCATCAGCATCGGCCAGATCCATGGTGGCACCTCGGACATCGTTCTGCCCGAGACGGTGGAGTTACGCGGCTCGGTACGTACGCTCAAGCCCGAGGTACGCGAACGCGTGGAGGAGTTGTTCATGCGCGCGGTGACGCTGACTGCGCAAGCCTGCGGCGGCACGGCGGAGATCGAGTATCGCCACGCCTATCCGGCCACGATCAACACGGCCGACGAGACGGTGCGTGCGGCAGAAGCCGCGGCGGCGGTGCCGGGCGTCACTGAAGTGCTGCGCGAAGGCAATCCAATTCTTGCCGGTGAAGATTTCGCGTTCATGCTCGAACGCAACCGCGGTGCCTATCTGATGTTCGGCCAGCGCGGCGCGGACAAAGGCGGCGTACCGGTCCACAATCCCGGTTATGATTTCAACGACGATCTGCTGCCGATCGGCGCGAGCTATCTTGCCGGGCTGGTGGAGCAGGAGCTCGCATAAACCGCAATCATCGTGATTTGAGCGGTCCGTCTAGGCCGCGCCACTCTTCGGAATGGTGCGGCCGATGACGCGCAGAAGATCGGCACGGACCGATTCGATGTGACGCTCGAGGAAACGGCAGGCGTCGTCGATCTTCTGGCTGCGGCACAGCGCGATGAGCTCGGCGTGTTCCTTCTCGGCGATGCCCATTGCGGTGGTGGTCGAGAGTTGCATGCGCGTATAGCGATCGCTGGTTTGCAGCAGCGCCATCACGATCGTCTGCGTGCGCGGTTGCCGCGCATGGACATACATCGCCATGTGGAAGTCGGCGTTGAGTTGACCCCACGCGCTGATGTTTCCCGCAGCGATCGCGCTTTCGAAGCGGCGCTGGATATCGTCCAGCGCGGCGAAGTCGTTGTCCGCAAAATAGGGGGCGGATTGCGCCAACATCCGCGGTTCGAGAATGATGCGGAGATCGAACACGTCGTTGATCTCGTCGAGCGACAGTTCCGAGACGATGGCGCCCTTTTGCGGGACGATCTTCACCAGCCCTTCGGCTTCGAGCTGGAACAGGGCTTCCCGCACCGGGATTCGGCTCACACCATAGGCCTCCCCCAGCGCGTCCTGGCGCAACTGCGCGCCGGCCGGGTGGGTACCGTCGAGAATCGCCTGCCGGAGCTGATCGGCGATCATGGCCGACAGGGTGCGGTGCTTTAACGGCGCGCTCATTGATTTATCGAGCCTTTTCTCCGGCTTTCGCCCGGATTGATCTCGGATGTCACTCCGTCTTCGCTGTCGCACAAAAAATCCTCAAGCCGTGAATTTGTGCAAATCAGCGTTTGACAGAGAAAATGTATAAATTATACGATCTGAAAATCATATCACAATCGTGACAGTTGGGGGCCGTTGATGAGTGACCAGACGATGTCGACGGCCCCAGCCATGGGGGCCCGCCGGGTCATCATGGCGGCGTCCTCCGGGCTGCTCGCCATCGAGCGCGTAGCCCTCATGGGCATGATGTATCTGCTGACGGCGTTGATCCTGGTGAACGTCGTCACCCGCTATTCGCACTTCCCGATCTACTGGATCGACGAGTCCGCGGTGTATTCGGTGGTCTGGCTGACCTTCATCGGCGCCTCCGCGATGACCCGCCTGCGGCTCGATTTCGCGGTCACCATGATGACCGAGCGTCTGTCAGCCAAAAGCCAGCGGATATTCAAGATTATCGCCACGAGCATGGTCGTCGTCTTCGGCCTAGGCCTGATCGTCACCTGCATCCTGTGGATGGACCCTGTCGGCATCGTGAGCGCCGGCTTCGACGCGAAGAAATTTGCCGGGCAGACCTTCAACTTTCTCTACACCGAGCGCACCCAGACGCTGAACTGGCCGACATGGTTGCTCTATCTGACGCTGCCGATCTTCGCCGTGTCGATCACCATCCATGGGACGGCTAATCTGCTCGAGGATCTCGGTCTCGTCCCGCGGTTGCCATCCAAGGGCTTCCAGCTCTCCGAACTCGACGGGGTGAACTGACATGATCACCCTCGGCGCCTTTATGGTCATCATGCTGGTCGGCGTGCCGATCGGCCTTTGTCTCTGCCTCGCTGGCTTCGTCTACATCATGGCATCCGGCAATCCGGTGCTGTTCCAGTCCTATCCGCTGCAACTGTTCGGCGGCGTCGATAGCTACGGCCTGATTGCGATTCCGCTGTTCATCCTGATCGGCGAGATCATGAATGGCGGCGGCATCACCAAGCGCATCGTCGATATGGCGATGGCGTTCATCGGCTCGCTGAAAGGCGGCCTCGCTTACGTGAACATTCTCGCCAACATGTTCATCTCCTCCATTCTGGGCTCGGCGACCGCGCAGGTCGCGATCATGGCGCAGATCATGGTGCCGGAGATGGAGAAGAAGGGCTACGATAAGACCTTCGCGGCAGGCCTCACGGCCTATGGCGGCATGCTCGGGCCGATCATTCCACCCTCGGTGATGTTCGTCGTCTACAGCGTGCTGGCGCAGGTGTCGGTCAGCGACATGCTGATCGCCGGTATCATTCCCGGCGTCATCCTCACCGTGATGTTCTGCGTCGTCATCGCGCTGATGGGCTATGTCTATAACTATCCGCGTGCCGACTATCAGACGCCGAAACAGCGTATCGCGACCATCCTGCGGACGTCTCCGACGCTCCTCATTCCCATCGTCATCGTCGGCTCCATCCTTGGCGGCTTGGCGAATGCGACTGAATCCGCGGCGGTCGGCGCTGTCGCCGCTGCGCTGGTCGGGCGATATTGGACCAAGGAATTCCAGTGGTCCCAGCTGCCGCAGATGATGCTGCGCTCGGGCATCTATTCGGCCATCGTGCTGTTCCTCGTTGCCGCGGCTGCCGTGTTCTCCTGGGTTCTGATCTTCGGCAAGGTGCCGCAGGAGACCGCGGCCTGGATCCAGACCGTTGCCAAGGATCCGATCAGCTTCATGCTGATCTGCAACGTCATCCTGCTGGTCATCGGGACGGTGATCGACGGCGTGCCCGGCCTGATCATGACCGTGCCGATCCTGCTCCCCGTCGCCACCGAGATCTATCACATCGACCCGCGTCACTTCGGCGTGGTTGTCGTGATCAACCTCGTGCTTGGCCTGCTGTCGCCGCCGGTTGGGCTCTGCTTCTTCGTCGCTGCAGCCGTCACCGGCGCCAAGCCCGGCAAGATGTTCATGGTGACGCTGCCGTTCTTTTTCATCTCCTGCATCCTCTTGGTGCTGCTCTCGCTCTATCCGTATCTGTCTCTCGCCCTCATCAAGTAACACATCAACTTCAGGAGCCTCCGTCATGACCATCTCACGTCGTCGCTTCCTTGCTGCGTCAGCAGCTGCATCGGTGTTCTCGGCGCCGTCCCTCGCATTGGCGCAGGCCAAGGAGCTACGTCTCGGCCTGATCACACCGAATGGCCATTCCTGGAACAAGGCTGCACTCAAACTTGCCGATCAGCTCAAGGAAGAGACCAAGGGCCGTCTGACCATGACGGTGTTTCATTCCGGTCAGCTCGGCAATGAGGCAGCGATGATGCAGCAGTTGCAGACCGGCGCGCTCGATATGGGCTTCATCCAGGCGGCCGAGCTTGGCTCGCGCGTGCCGCATATTGCTGCGATCAATGCGCCTTACATCGTGCGCTCGACGCCGGCCGTGGCGAAATTCGTGCGTCATCCCGCGGCTGTCAAACTGTTCGACGTGCTGCCTGCGGAAACCGGCACCATCGGCCTCGGCTGGGGCATCACCGGTATGCGCGCGGTCTTCGCGGTCAAGGATCTCAACACCCTCGCCGACATCAAGGGCATGAAGCTGCGTATCAATCCGACCCCGGTCTATCGCGACTTCTATTCGTCGCTTGGCGCCGCGCCGACGCCGATTCCAACGCCGCAGGTGTTCGACGCCATGTCGAATGGCCAGGTCGATGGTCTGGAAGCCGATCTGGAATTCTCCTGGAACCAGCGCTTCGACAAGGTGTCGAAATCGATTCTGCAGATGAACGCCGTCTTCATGCCGATGGCCGCCGTCGTGTCCGGCCGCGTCTGGCAGTCGCTGCCCGCCGCCGACAAGGAGCTGATTACCAAAGCCGTGAAGTCGACTCTCGATGCGCAGATCGACGAATTGGCTGCTGGTGAGCCGGCACTGATCGAGAACTTCAAGGCAACGTCGGTGCCGGTGCGTCAGGTGGCCGTCAAGGACACCGAAGCCGTGATCGCCGAATTCGACAAGATCTGGCTGCCGAAAGCGCCGGTGCTCGCCGAGCTGCGCAAGGTCGGCGCGACGCTCTGATCCTCTAATTCTCGCCCATTATCCTCATCAACCGGCGCGCTACGCGCGCCGGCATTACACGGAGTTTTGCCATGAGTCCTCGCATTTCCTGGGAAGGCGTCTTCCCGGCTGTCACCACCCAGTTTCATGACGACCTGTCGCTCGATCTCGATGCCACCGCCAAGGTCATGGATGGTCTGATCCGCGACGGCGTGTCCGGCCTGATTATCTGTGGCTCGGTCGGCGAGAACACCTCGCTGGAGCGGAAGGAGAAGGTCGCGATCATGGAGACGGCCAAGTCAGTCGCGAAGGGCCGCGTACCCGTGCTCTGCGGCATCGCCGAATTCACCACGGCCTTCGCCGTGGACACCGCCAAGGAAGCCGCGCGCGTTGGCATCGATGGCATCATGGTAATGCCGGCATTGGTCTATTCGTCCAAGCCGCATGAGACTGCCGCGCATTTTCGTGCGGTGGCGACCGCGACCGATCTGCCGGTCATGCTCTACAACAACCCGCCGATCTACAAGAACGACGTGACCCCCGACATTCTCGCCACGCTGGCCGATGTCGAGACGGTGGTGTGCTTCAAGGATTCCTCAGGCGATACCCGCCGCTTCATCGACACCCGCAACATGGTCGGCGATCGCTTCGTGCTGTTCGCAGGCCTCGATGACGTCATCGTCGAGAGTGTGGCTATGGGTGCGGTCGGCTGGGTGTCCGGCATGTCCAACGCGTTTCCGCGCGAGGGCGAGACGCTGTTCCGTCTGGCCAAGGCCGGCCGGCTCAATGAAGCGATGGCAATCTATGAATGGTTCATGCCGCTGCTGCATCTCGATGCCCGTCCCGACCTCGTCCAGTGCATCAAGCTGTGCGAACACATCATGGGCCGCGGCACCGCTTTGACGCGTCCGCCGCGCCTGGCGCTGCTGCCGCATGAAAAGGCGGAAGTGGAGGGGATGATGGCCAAGGCGCTGCGTCACCGCCCGACGCTGCCGGATGTCGGCCTCAAGGCAGCCTGACGCTCGGCGATCGCTACTATTGAAAGTTCAACGGCGCGTCAGTCATGGCGCGCCGTTATCTTATGTGGCGATGTGTTCACGGTGCCAGAGTCTGATCCGGAATCGTTGAAGCGAATAGCAGCGCTCTGCCTGGCGATGCGACTCCGTGCCTGCGGATCAGGTTCTAAATATCTTCGTCGTCGCGATCGCGCTTCGGCGTGGCGATATCACCGTCTTCCTCGTCGTCCTCAGGCCGCGGTGCCGCGGGCTTAGGCTTCTTGGGATCGTCCTTGGCCGGTTCGTCGTCGCCGGGTCGACCCACTCGTCCGCTCATCGTTTCCCCCGCAGGATCACTTGCGTTGACCTCATTCTGACCGTGATTGAAGCAGATATTGACGTAATCCCGCAATTGCCCTGTGCTTTTCCGCATGACCGTGTAAACGAGGGCTAATCCTGCCCGATTCAAAATCTGGCCAATCCATTTCTGGAGTGACGATGAAAAAGCCGAAGTTAGAGCTCGACGAACCGCAGGCGCGCAAATTCATCCGCGCCGACAGGGCGCCGACCGAAGGTTATTCACTGGTGGTGGATGGCCATTTCAAATCGCATCACGATACGGTCGAGGCCGCAGAGGAAGCCGGCATGAAACTGAAGAACCAGTTTCAGATGCTTCAGATTCAGGTTTACGATTCCGCGACCAAGACCCGCACCATGATCGAGTGGCCGGCGCCGACCGCGGCCTGAGATAGATCAGGCCCTGCGAAAGCAGGTCCTGCGACAGTCAACGTTTGCGATAATCAGGTCCTGCGACCGCCGCTGCGCTGATCGGCAAGCCACGCTGCCAGAGCCTGCGCTTTTTCCGCCGATTTGCTCGACGATGTCTTGCCGGAAGACGTCTTGCCTGAAGAAGTTTTGCCCGATTTTGCAGTGGCCTTCTTTTTGGCCGGAGCGGGGGGCGATGCGGCTTCGCGGGCAAGGCGCATGGCTTTCAATCGGGCCATGTTGTCGAGAACCGCTTTGGCCGCGGCGTCGCGTTCGGATTTCGTTGCTTTGTCGTCAGTTGGCATCAGCTCGTTTTCTTTTTTCTGGTAGCTTTCGGCTTTGGCTCGGGCGGGTTAGCCAGCTCTTCGGCTTCCCGGGCTAGGCGAAGCGTGCGCAGCTCTTCGGTCCGCTTGCGGATGGCAACATCAGCCGCTGCAATCTCGGCCATGGCCTTCACGCCTTCAGCTTCCTGCGCCGCCTTGCGTGCGAGCCGGATTTCCTTCAGTTCAGCAGGCGTCTTCTGTTGTTCCTGTTCGGTATCCATCAATGCCTCAGGTTGGCTCCGCGCGATCGGCGCGCAGCGAATTTTGTGTCATTGTTATCACATACATATAGGAAGCGGCACCCCTGCTGCCACCTAACTGGCCGCTGCGGTTAATCGCTTTGGGCCGGAAATGCGGCGAATTGGACGCGAATGAGGCCAGGTTGCGTCTGACGGGCCTTCCTGAGACAATCCGGTGGTAATCCGGACTGCAAGAATCTCCATGATCCGCACACTGTTCAACGATGGCGCCGACAACCTGCGCGGCCGCATCATCGCCATCTACGCCATTCTGATCCCGGCCAATGTGCTGGCCTGGATATGGGCCCTGATCGCCTTCCGTGACCAGCCGGTTCTGCTGGGCACCGCGCTGCTTGCCTACACGTTCGGCCTGCGCCATGCCGTGGATGCTGATCATATCGCGGCCATCGACAATGTGACGCGCAAGCTCATGCAGTCTGGCAAGCGGCCGTTGTCGGTGGGCCTGTTCTTCTCGCTCGGTCATTCCACCGTGGTGGTCGTGGCTTCGATCTTCGTGGCGCTGGCCGTGTCGGCGTTGCAGGACAGGTTTGCGAATTTCAAGGAAATCGGCAGCCTGATCGGCACCAGCGTTTCGGCGTTCTTCCTGCTGATCGTGGCGGTGGCCAATATCTTCATTCTCGTCTCGGTATATCGGCTGTTCAAGGCGGTGAAGCGCGGCGAGCGGTTCATCGATGAAGATCTCAATGTCTTGCTCGCGCAGCGCGGCGTCATCGGCCGCATGCTGCGCTCGGTGTTCGCTGTGATCTCGAAGAGCTGGCACATGTATCCGCTCGGCATCCTGTTCGGGCTCGGATTCGATACGGCGACCGAAATCGCGCTGCTGGGCATCTCCGCTTCGCAAAGCGCAGATGGCATGTCGATGTGGTCGATCCTCGTATTTCCGGCGCTGTTCACGGCGGGCATGTCGCTGGTCGATGCGACGGACTCGGTGTTGATGGTGCGCGCCTATGGCTGGGCCTTCGTCAAGCCGATCCGCAAGCTCTACTACAACATGATCATCACGCTGGTGTCGGTGATCGTGGCGCTGGTGATCGGCGGCGTCGAGGCCCTTGGCCTGATCGGCCGCAAGCTCGACCTGTCAGGCAGCTTCTGGGACGGCATCGAGGCGCTGAACGAAAATTTCGGCGCGCTCGGTTATCTCATTATCGCGATTTTCATCCTTAGCTGGATGATCTCGGTGATCGTCTATCGCGCTAAAGGCTATGACGACATCGAGGTTCGGGTTCACGAAGCCTGACGCAATGCGTCGCTATTTGGGCGCCATCTTCTCCAGCGCTGCGCGCTTCCACAGATCCCAGGCCCGGCCATGGATCTGGTCGATGACGCCAAGCGTTTTCTGGCTTTCCTCGCCCAGCAGATAGCTCACCGATCCGCCCAGCGCGAGCGCTTGTGACTGCAACTGTGCATTCACATTGCTGTAATGGGCGCGAAACACCGCCATTGGAATGGTGGCGGCAACGACGACGCTGCCATGGCCTCGCATCAGCGCCACACTGCGGTCGCCGAGCGTTGTGGCCAGCGCCTTGCCCAATTGTGCGTTGCTGACCAGCATATTGCTCATGCCGCGCTGTCGCGGATCTCGAACACCGGCACTTCGGGAAATAGGAATGCGCCGAGGTGGAACACTGGCCGCAGCGGCGTGCTGCTGACGCTGAAGGGAATGATCCCGGGCGAATGCGTGTGGACGACGGCTTTGACGTCCGGCCGCGCCTTGTAGATCTCGCCATGGATAAAGCGCTCGAGAAAGCTCGCGCGTCCCTTCGCATCGACGGGATTGGAATCGAGGTCGTATTCCATGATGTCGTCGGCGGTGACCAGCGCCGGAGCTAGCGAGCGTCCCATCAAATAGCGGTTGGGATCGGTCGGGTGACGCATGCTGACATGGCCGAACCCGTCGATGACATTGAGGTCGGTGAGGACGCGGTTCGCCACTACGAGGTCTTGCATCAATGCCGGATCGACGGGACCGGCAGATGTTGGTGCGGGGGCCTGCGCTGCGGTTTGTGCGGAGGCCGGTTGCAAGGAGAGTGCGAACACCATTGCCAGCAGCATTGGCGCAGCCGATCGTGTCGACGCCATTGTAGTCCTCCCCATTGCCGAACCGGCGGTTGATCCGCCGTGCTCGCTATATCATGCCGCTAATACCGGGCCGCCAGCTTTCTTCCACGCATCGATGCCGCCGTCCAGATGTGCGGCATTGTCGATCCCCGCATCCTTCGCGGCAGTGACGGCCATCGCCGAGCGTTCCCCAAAGGCGCAGAAGAATACGATGCGGCGCTTGGTGGCAATGGCGACCTCGCGCAACATGCCGCCGGGCTGCAGACTATCCGAGATCGTCGGGTAGGGCGCATGCAGCGCGCCGGACAGCACGCCGTGCTTGGCGCGCTCGCCGCTCTCGCGCAGGTCAAC
Source organism: Tardiphaga sp. P9-11 (assembly GCF_008329525.1). Lineage (GTDB taxonomy): Bacteria > Pseudomonadota > Alphaproteobacteria > Rhizobiales > Xanthobacteraceae > Tardiphaga. Next base: position 1,102,815 of record NZ_NPKQ01000001.1, read on the forward strand.
CAGCAGGATGGCGGGATCGCCGAGATGGGCAATGGCCTCCTGCGGAGACAGCGCCAGGCCTTGTTTCTTCAGGGTATCCGGCTTCAGCCCGACCTTCATATTGGCCGGGATGACCACATCCATCAGTTTCGGGTTCGGCAGATTGAGTTTGCCCATCAGCTCGATGTAGTCCTCCACGGATTTCACCTGCAGGCGCGGATTGTAGCGCTTCTCTTCTCCGATGGTGCTGACGGTGTCGCCCTTGTAGTCGTGTGCGGGGAACACCATGGTCTCGTCCGGCAGCTTCAGCAGGCGGTTGAACAGTGAATCATATTGTGCCCGCGCGCTGCCGTTCTGGAAATCGGTGCGGCCGGTGCCGCGGATCAGCAGCGTGTCGCCGGTGAAGACGCGGTCGCCCATCAGATAGCTGTAGGAATCGTCGGTGTGGCCGGGCGTATACATCACATCGAGCTCGACGCCCTCGATCGTCACCTTGTCACCGTCGCTGACGCGCATGGCGACGACGTCGGCCTTGCTCTGGTCGCCCATGATGGTGACGCAATGGGTGCGGTCGCGCAGCTCGGCGAGGCCGGTGACGTGGTCTGCATGAAGATGCGTATCGACCGCCTTCACGAGCTTCAGGTCGAGCTCGCGCAGCAACTGACAGTAGCGATCGACCTTTTCCAGGACCGGATCGAGGATCAGCGCCTCGCCGCCGTGGCGGCTCGCAAGCAGGTAGCTATATGTGCCGGACACACTGTCGAACAGCTGACGGAAGATCATGGGCGCACCAATTTTGCGGTCGATCCTTCTTCAGATCGGGTATTCGCCAGAATAATAACCCAATTACAGGTGTTGGGACGACCTCTTTCTTCTCTTGTTCGTGAACGCAAGTTCGGGATACTGCCCGCAGCAGTGAGGGCCTGATGGCGGAATATGTGGTCGAATTCGGCAGGGATGGCCGACGCGTGGAAGATGATGGCCGGCTCGATGCCGCAGCGTTCCATCGCAACCACGAGGCGATCTGGCGGGTTCTTGCGACTTTCCTGCAGCAGTCATGCGGTGACGTTGTGGAAGTCGGCAGCGGCACCGGCCAGCATGTCATTCACTTCGCTGGACAAACGCCCGATATCACCTGGTGGCCGAGCGACCTCAACGACGCCCATCTGAAAAGCATCGCCGCCTGGCGCGCGCATGCACAATTGACGAATGTCAGGCCGCCACTGCGGATCGATCTCTTGGATCCCGCATGGTGTCCGGAGATGGAGAACGGCACTGGCCCGGGCGCGCTGCTCGCGGTTTTCTGCGCCAATGTCGTTCACATCGCGCCGTGGCCCGTCGCGGAAGGCTTGATTGCGGGCGCAGCAAGATATCTGCGGCCGGACGGGCGTCTCTTTATGTACGGTCCGTTCAAGCGTGGCGGCAAACATACGGCCGTCAGCAATGCCGTGTTCGACACCAGTCTGCGCGACGGTAATCCTGAATGGGGCGTGCGGGATGTCGAGGATCTGGAGCACGTCGCGCAGGGCGTCGGTCTCAAGCTGGCAGACGTCATCGAGATGCCCGCTAACAATCTGATCCTGGTATTTGCCCGGCCGCCCGGATGATCAGCGCATGGTGCGTGCGCGCTGGCGTGTGTTGATCTGCCGCAGGGCGGTCGGCATAGTCGGTCCGAATAAAGGCTCCGGAACGAACCGGGCCACATCCGGGCGGATTTCCCCATGATCGACGCGGCCACCCCAGAGATTCACGATGATGCACGCGCACGTTCCAACGTGTTGCGGCTGGCGGCGGCGCAGGCGCTCGGCGGCGCCAATTCGGCTGTCATCTTCGCCACCGGCGCGATTGTCGGCGCTACGCTGGCGCCGAGCGTGTCGCTCGCGACGGTGCCGATTTCCATCTATGTCGTCGGCCTTGCCTGCGGAACGCTGCCGGTCGGCATGATCTCGCGCGCCTATGGTCGCCGCGTCGCCTTCATCATCGGCAGCGGCGCCGGCGCAATCTGCGGCCTGCTCGGCGCCATCGCGATCCTGAAAGCGTCCTTCGCGCTGTTTTGTTGTGCGACATTCTTCGGCGGCTTCTATGGCGCGGTCGCGCAGTCCTATCGTTTTGCCGCCGCCGATGGCGCCAGCGCGGCCTATCGTCCGAAAGCCGTCTCCTGGGTGATGGCTGGCGGCGTGTTCGCCGGCGTACTGGGGCCGCAACTCGTGCAATGGACCATGGATATCTGGTCGCCCTATCTGTTTGCCGCGAGTTTCGCGGCGCAGGCGGTGGTTGCCCTGATCGCGATGGCGTTGCTCTCCACGGTGGACGCGCCGAAGCCCGCGCCTGCGGACATGCATGGTGGTAGGCCGCTGCTGGAGATCGTGCGGCAACCGCGCTTCATCGCCGCCGCGATTTGCGGTGTGGTGTCCTATTCGATGATGAACCTCGTGATGACCTCGGCGCCGCTGGCGATGAAGCTGTGCGGGCTGACGCTCAGCGATTCAAATTTCGGCCTGCAGTGGCACATCGTGGCGATGTACGGGCCGAGTTTCTTCACGGGATCGCTGATCGCGCGCTTCGGCGCATCGAAGGTCGTGGCCGCTGGATTGGCGCTGGAAGCGATCGCCGCGGTGATCGGCATCGCCGGCATCAGCGCGATGCATTTCTGGGTCTGTCTCGTCGTGCTCGGCATCGGCTGGAATTTCGGCTTCATCGGCGCATCCGCGCTGGTGCTGGAGACCCATCGGCCGCAGGAGCGCAACAAGGTGCAGGCCTTCAACGACTTTCTGGTGTTCGGCCTGATGGCCGTGGGCTCGTTCTCGTCCGGCCAGTTGCTGGCGAATTATGGGTGGCCCACGGTCAATGCCGTTGTTTTCCCGCCGGTCATTCTCGGTCTGGTGGCGCTGATTATGGCCGGCTTCATCAAGCGCCGGGCATCGCAGCAGGCCGCGGCCTTTCCAGATCCGGCGGTCTAACCAAGGCGCATCACACACTTGCCGGCCTGGCGATCACGATCGCCCAAGCCGGCATTTGTGAACGACACTCTGGGACGTCCGGACGTCGTCAGACCGATCCTGTGTTTCCAGCGATCGAGGCAGCCACCAGTTTCTGGGTGATGCCTTGTCCGCTCAGCAGGCGGACAGCCGGACTTCTTGTTTCGGGAAAGATGGCCAGCAGGGTGTTTGACCCTTTCACTTCAGACCAGCCGAGCTCCTGCGCGTGAACCGCAGCACGCTGAGACACACGCACGAATGCTGCCGTCGGCTGACCGTTCTTGCCGGTCTCGATCATCAGATTTTTGAGTTCCTTATCGAGGTAGCGGATCAGGTCGGCTTTCAACGTGCCGAAATCGGCATTGCAATCTCGCAGCACCGCCGCAGCATCGGTGTCATCGACCAGTGCAAGCAACAGGTGCTCCAATGTTGCATATTGATGGCCTCTCTGGTCGGCATATTCGATAGCGCGTCGCCGTGTCGCGTGAAGCGCGGGCGAAAGCGGCAGCGTCGACAGGTCGATAAGGGCATCGGCGCTTTTCAGCCTCTTCACTGGATCGAGGGTCGCTAACAGCTTCTGCTTTTCGCTGATCGGCAGGACGATATGCGAGGCGATGACATCGGCAACCCGTCCGGGGTCGAGGGTTCTTTCCAGTGGCGGCCAAATCGGAGGTACGCGCATGTCGTGAGCCGCAACGTAGCTCTCGAATCGTTTGACTGCCTGCTGGATCAGTTCGGGCTCATCGGGAATAGGACCCTCACTCACGCCTGTAACGTCGGCTCTGTACGAGCCGGTCTCGCCTACGAAACGCTGAATCACGACGCGTTGGCGTCCCTGTGCCAGAACCCTGAGCGTGCCGTCATCAAGTCTTTGAATTTCAAGCAACTGGGCGAGAACGCCAATGTCGTAGATGTCCTCGAAACCAGGTTCATCAACAGTTTCGTTCTTTTGAATAGCAAGCACGACCTCTCGCTGCCGCTCGAAGGCATCTTTCAGAGCGAGTATCGTTTTCTCCCGTCCGACAAAAAGCGGGTAGGTCGTTGTCGGGAACGGAACGAGATCTCTCAGCGGAATGGCCGGGTAACTTGCTATTCCGGTTTGAAGCTTGATAACCGGCGTTTGCGGCGAACTTCGACCGACCTGCAGCATCGCCGACAAGGTATTCCAGTCAGCGATACCCAATATTCTCGATATCAGCTCCAGGCTTTCGCTGTGACTGATCGTGACGGCTTTGGTAGAGAGGTTTTCGCGCAGGGTCTGCGCCATAGCCTTTGCATCGCGAAAATCGCGCATCTGTTTCGTCCTTTGCATGAGCGAACCAGGAGGCATCAGGTGGTTGCGTTGCTGACCCGGTCGCTCGGACAAAGGGTGTCGGCAAAGGAAGTGATACGTTCACCGTCCCGTTCAGGGCGCAACCGGCAGGTCGTATCAACCAAGATAAAATTGGCTCAAACGCGTCTAGCTGTCAATGAGATGCAACTGTCGGCTGGGTTCACGCGACAGTGAGAATTGTATCAGTCGACCTCGGCCAGCTGGTCCATAGTCTCGAACGCGTCGCGCGGCCAAGAGATCTGCACCACCGCGCCGTGATCCGGAAAGACGCGATTGCTGAACGTCACTCTGGCGCCGGTGCGCTCCAGCAGCGTGCGCGCAATGAACACGCCAAGGCCGAGGCCGCGGTGTTCGCCTTCCTCGGCGGGGCGCCGACGCGACAGATAGGGCTCGCCGATCCGCTTCAGCAGGTCTGGTGGAATGCCCGGGCCATCGTCCGAGATCGAGATCACGATACTTTCCACATTCCACCAGGCGTTCACTTCGACCTGCTCGCGCGCGAAGTCGACCGCATTCTCCAGAATGTTGCCGACGCCGTAGAGGATCGCCGGATTGCGCATGCCGGCCGGTTCGGGCGCATTGGCGACGGCGATACGTATCTTGATGGCAATGCCAAAATCGCGATGCGGCGCCACGGCTTCCTCGATCAGTTGCGAGAGCGGCATGCGATCGAATGGTGCGCCGCTCGAATTCAGCTGCGTGATCTTCGAAAGTATCTCGCGGCAGCGCTGGGCCTGTTCACGGACGGTCTTCAGGTCGTCGGCGAGCTCCGGGTTGTTGTGGATGTTCTTCTCGAGTTCGCGGGAGATCAGGAAGATGGTCGACAGCGGCGTTCCCAATTCATGCGCGGCAGCGGCGGCGAGACCGTCGATCTGGGTCAAATGCTGCTCGCGGGTCAGCACCAGTTCGGTGGCGGCAAGCGCATCCGAAAGCTTGCGGGCTTCCTCGGTGACCTGAAACGCATAGAGGCTGGTCACGCCGATGGCGGTCAGGATCGAGAACCAGACGCCGAGCAGATAGATTTGCGGCAGCACCAGCGGTTCTGCAGAGTCCCACGGCAATGGCAGATGAAAGAAGGCCAGCACGGTGGCAGAGGCTGCCGCGAGAACGCCGAGCGCGATGGTGAAGCGCGTCGGCAAGGCCGTCGCCGAGATCAGCACGGGAGCCAGGAACAGGAACGAGAACGGATTTTGCAATCCGCCGGTGCAGTAGAGCAGGCCCGCGAGCTCGATGATGTTGAGCGCGAGCAGGGCGGCTGCAAAGACCGGTTCCAGCCGGTGAACCGGATTGAACAGCGTCTGCAGCACGAGATTGAGGGTGGCCGACAGGCCGATGATCGTCACGCAGGGAATGATGGCGACGTCGTATTCGAGGCCTTGCACCACGACGAAGATCGCGGCCAACTGGCCGAGCGCCGCAAGCCAGCGCAGCCGCAGGATCGTGTCGAGGCGAACATGGCGGCGCGGCTGGCGAAAATCGGAGGCGGAAATATCGGTCATATCAGGACATTAGACGTCCCGGGCGATGACCACAAACCCATGCGGGCTGCGGCCACTTGAAGCGCCCAAGCTTGCCTTCGTCGCCACAATGCCGCATGGAACGGCCGCAATGGCGATTGAAGACATCAAGTCAGGTCATGCGGCGACAGTTGATCGCAGTGCTGCGGCGGCGATCGACGTGGCGCATCTCGTCAAACTCTACAAGACCAACCGTGCTGTCGACGACATCTCCTTCAGGATCGCGCGCGGTAGCATCACCGGTCTCCTGGGTGGCAACGGCGCGGGCAAGACCACCACCATTGCCATGATCATGGGGCTGACGCTGCCGACCTCCGGGACGGTCTCGGTGCTCGGCTGCGCGATGCCGGCGCAATCAGCCGAAGTGCTTGGGCGGATGAATTTCGAAAGCCCTTATGTCGACATGCCGATGCGCCTCACGGTGCGGCAGAATCTCACGGTGTTCGGCAAGCTCTACGCGGTGGCGGATTTGAAGGGGCGCATCGCGCAACTGGCCGAAGACCTCGACCTCACCGATTTCCTCGATCGCGCCAGCGGGAAGCTGTCAGCAGGTCAGAAAACGCGTGTCGCGCTGGCCAAGGCGCTGATCAATGAGCCGGAGCTGTTGCTGCTCGATGAGCCGACCGCTTCGCTCGATCCGGATACCGCGGACTGGATCAGGCAGCATCTCGAGACCTATCGCCGGAACCGCAACGCCACGATCCTCCTGGCGTCGCACAACATGCTGGAAGTCGAACGGCTGTGCGACCGCGTCATCATCATGAAGAAAGGCCGCGTCGAAGACGACGACAGTCCGGAGCAGATCTTGCTGCGCTATAATCGCACGACGCTGGAAGACGTGTTCCTCGACGTCGCGCGCGGTCGCGACCGGGAGCAGGCGTCATGAGCCTCATGGAACACTCACGCGGCATCGCCATGCATCGCATCAATGCGATGGTGCTGCGTTACTGGTATCTGCTGGTGTCGTCCTGGCCGCGGATGCTGGAGCTGGTCTATTGGCCGGCGTTGCAGATCATCACCTGGGGCTTCCTGCAGAACTACATCTCGCAGAATGCCGGGTTCTTCGCGCAGGCGGGCGGTACGCTGATCGGCGCGGTGATCCTGTGGGATATCCTGTTTCGCGGCCAGCTCGGCTTCTCCATTTCCTTCCTTGAGGAAATGTGGGCGCGCAATCTCGGTAACCTGATGATGAGCCCGCTAAAGCCGATCGAGTTTCTGATCTCGCTGATGATCATGAGCCTGATCCGCCTCGCCATCGGCATCATCCCGATGGTGATCCTCGCGATCGTGTTCTTCAAATTCAACCTGTTCGCCTTCGGCCTGCCGCTGATCGCGTTCTTCTGCAATCTGATCTTTACCAGCTGGTCGCTCGGTATCTTCGTCTCCGGTCTGGTGCTGCGTAACGGCCTCGGCGCCGAGAGTATCGTCTGGACGCTGATGTTCGGGCTGATGCCGCTGGCCTGTGTCTATTATCCAGTCTCGGTATTGCCGAGCTGGCTGCAAGTTGTCGCCTGGATCTTGCCGCCAACCTATGTGTTCGAAGGCATGCGCGCGCTGCTGTTCGACCACACCTTCCGCGCCGACCTGATGCTCACTGCGCTCGCCATCAACGTCGTGCTGTTTATTGTTTCATTCGCGATATTTCTTGGGCTTTTAAACAGTGCCAGGTGCGCGGGAACACTGATCTCCGGCGGCGAATAAGACGATTTATCAAGGGATAAGCGCCATTTTTACCGTCAGCCGCCTGCAAGTCATGCGCGCGGCGCATTGACGCTTTCTTACGCAACCCCCACTATAGTGCACTGCAAAAGCAGACGCCAACAAGTGAGGACAGATGCCGATAGGTGAATTTGGCAGGCCGCCAGCCCTGCCGTCCGAGACGAGCCCGGCTCTGACCACGCCGATGTACTGGATGTATGAGATGGCCTACGCGTCGCTCAATCCGGCGCGCGCGATGACAGACGCTACCAGGATGCTGTTTCAGAATCCTCTGAATCCCTTCTCGCAGACCGAGTTCGGCAAGTCGGTGACGGCGGGCTGCGAATTGTTCGAGCGCACCACGCGTCGTTACGGCAAGCCGGAATGGGGCCTTCACGATACCGACGTGAACGGCGTACGCACGCCGATCGAGATCCGCTCGGTGTGGGAAAAGCCGTTCTGCCGTCTTCTTTATTTCGATCGCAAGCATCCGCGTCCGCTACGCGCACCGCAGCCGCGCGTGTTGATCGTGGCGCCGATGTCCGGCCACTACGCGACATTGCTGCGTGGTACCGTCGAGGCCTTCCTGCCGACCCATGAGGTCTACATCACCGACTGGTCGGATGCGCGTCAGGTACCTCTGGCCGCGGGCCGCTTCGACCTCGAGGACTACATCGACTACGTGATCGAGATGTTCCACGTGCTCGGCGGCAACGTCCATGTTCTCGCCGTCTGTCAGCCCGCGGTGCCGGTGCTTGCTGCGGTGTCGGTGATGGAAGCCGAGAACGATCCCTATGTGCCGCTGTCGATGACGCTGATGGGCGGCCCGATCGATACGCGCCGCAATCCGACCGCTGTGAACAATCTCGCTGCCGAAAAGGGCATGGATTGGTTCCGCAACAACGTGATCACCAAGGTGCCGTTTCCGCATCCAGGCATCATGCGCGACGTCTATCCAGGCTTTTTGCAGCTCACCGGCTTCATCAGCATGAATCGCGACCGCCACGTGGAAGCACACAAGAAGCTGTTCGAGAATCTTGTGAAGGGCGACGGCGATCTCGTCGACAAGCATCGCGAATTCTACGACGAATATCTGGCGGTGATGGATCTGACCGCAGAGTATTACCTGCAGACCGTCGACACGGTGTTCGTCAAACACGCGCTGCCGAAGGGCGAGATGACCCATCGCGGCAAGCTCGTCGATCCCTCGAAGGTCGTGAACGTTGCGCTGATGACCGTCGAAGGTGAGAACGACGACATCTCCGGCCTCGGTCAGACCGAAGCGACGCATATGTTGTGCAGTTCGATCCCCGATGATCGTCGTGTGCATTACGTTCAGAAGGGCGTCGGACACTACGGCGTGTTCAATGGATCGCGATTCAAATCTGAAATCGTGCCGCGCGTATCTGACTTCATGCTGAGTGCGGCGAACATACGGCATCGCGCCGCCGCTGCAGAGTGATTCACTACAAGCGCGTGCGATGATGATGCATTGTCATCGCATGCGCGCGATCAACATCGTTGAATCAAAAACAGTGTCGTTGAAATGCGCGATGATCGCGTGTGAGTTGCGCTGGCGCGCTTTCTAAGCCCTTGAAAACAGGCGCGGAAACCGGATTTTCCGCCTATTTCTAGCAGCGGTGCGCGATTCACTCCTAGATTCCGAAATTCAGCGTTCTTTTGAATCAAGATTCCTGTTCCGGACCCCATCCGGTAGGGGACAAATCGCCTTTTGACCCCGTATATTGGGCAAATGATTTGTTTTTGCGCCGAGCAATTCCCGTGGCGGCGGTTATGGCAGAATCCGGTCGATCTACTGACGACCGGGACTACTGACATGGCCTTCCGCGCACTTCTCTATCGCCGCCCCACCGAACCAGACACGCTTGCCGTCAAACACGGCTCGCAAATCTTCGCCATACGCCTGCGCAGGCACCGCCGAGCGACGCGTTATACGCTGCGCATTCATCCGAGCGAGCGCGAAGCCATCCTGACCATGCCGCCGCGCGGGTCATTGGCAGATGCAAAGGACTTCGCGCAGCGTCATGGCGCCTGGATCGCCGCGCGTCTCGGTCGTTTGCCGAAGGCAGCACCATTCGAACACGGCACAACGGTTCCGCTGCGGGGAACTCCGCATAGAATCGTGCACCGTGCAGGGCGGGGGACGGTGTGGACCGAGACCCGCGATAGCGGCGAGAGGATCATCTGTGTCGCCGGCGATGTCGAGCATATCGACCGACGTATCCACGATTTCCTCAAGCGCGAAGCCAGAGCCGATCTCGTCAAGGCATCGAACCGCTATGCGGCGCAGTTGAACGTCAAGGTGAAGCGGATCTCGATCCGCGATCAATCGAGCCGCTGGGGGTCATGCACCACCGAGGGCTCGCTGTCGTTCTCGTGGCGTCTGATCCTTGCGCCGCCCTTCGTGCTGGACTATCTCGCCGCCCATGAAGTCGGGCATCTCGTCGAGATGAACCATTCGGTGAAGTTCTGGCGCGTGGTCGGGCGGATCTGCCCGGCGACCGAACGTGCCAAGGCCTGGCTCGATACCCATGGCAACGACCTGCATCGCTTCGGTGTGCAGGACTGAGCTTCCTGTCCCGGCCGCGATGCTGTGCATCGCGTGTCCGGGACGCTCGCTCGCTATCTCCCGAACAACCGCTCCGTCAGCCAGCCATCCAATCCGCTCGCGGCTTCCGGCCGCACATTCTGCTGCGGGCGCTGGCGCTGCTGCGCCGGATAATTCGCCTGCGTCGGCGCGTCGTTGGGTTGCGCGCGAGTGCCGTTATAGACCGGGGCGCTTGGCACATAGCCGCGTTCCGGTGGCGCTGATGGCGATGGTGCGTTCGATCCGGGCAGTAGTTGCGACAAGGCCTGGCCGATCGGATTGGTGCTGAACGAATTCGACGGCGCCAATCCAGGCACCGGCTGCGGCTGCAGGCCCTGATGCGCCGTCTTCATGAAGCGCGACCAGATCTCCACCGGCAGTCCGCCGCCGGTCGCCTTCTTGGTCGGCGAATTGTCGTCATTGCCGAGCCAGACGCCGGTGACGAGCTGCGAGGTGTAGCCGATGAACCAGGCGTCGCGGAAATCCTGGCTGGTGCCGGTCTTGCCCGCGGCCTGCCAGCCCGGCAGTTCGGCCTTCTTGGCGCTGCCCGACAAAATCGTCTGCTGCATCATCGTGTTCATGGCAGCCACGGCGCGGGCGTCGATCACCTGGCTCGCCGTCTCGACCGGGCGCGTATATAGCGTCTTCTTGCCTTCCACCGTGCGGATCCGGTTCACCACATGGGGCGAGACGCCGAGGCCGCCGTTGGCGAAGGGCGCATAGGCGCCGACCAGTTCGATCATCGACACTTCCGAGGTGCCGAGCGCGATCGACGCATTGGCCTCGAGCTTCGAGGCGATGCCCAGCCGATGCGCGGTGCGCACCACAGAGGCCGGGCCGACCTCGAGTCCAAGCCTGACAGCCACCGTGTTCAGCGACATCGACAGCGCCTGGGTCAGGGTCACCGAGCCGAAATATTCGTGGGTGTAGTTCTCGGGCTTCCAGCCCTTGATGTCGATCGGCGCGTCGGTGCGGATGGTTTCCGGCGTCAGCCCCGCCTCGATGGCGGTGAGATAGACGAACGGCTTGAAGCTCGATCCCGGCTGCCGCTTCGCGGTCACCGCGCGGTTGAACTGGCTCTCCGAGTAGTTCCGCCCGCCGACCATGGCGCGCACCGAACCGTCCGGCGTCAGCGCCACCAGCGCGCCCTGCGTCACGTTGAACTTCACGCTCTTGGCCGCCAGCTCGTCGATGATGGCGGCTTCGGCCACGCTTTGCAGCTTGGGATCGATGGTGGTCTCGACAATGATGCTCTCGTCTACCTGGCCGACGAGGTCGTCCAGCACTTCGCCGATCCAGTCGGCGACATAGTTCACCGTGCCGGCGCCGACCGGCTTGACGTTGTACTGCGGCACGCCCGTCGCGCCCTTGGCCTGCGCGGCGGTGATGAACTCGGCGTCCTGCATCGCCGCCAGCACCACCTTGGCGCGGGCTTCCGCGCCTTCCGGATTGCGGTTCGGTGCGAGACGCGACGGCGACTTCACGAGCCCGGCCAGCATCGCCGCTTCCGCCACCGTGACGTTCTTCGCAGGCTTGCCGAAATATTTCTGCGCGGCGGCTTCGACGCCGTAGGCGCCGGAACCGAAATAGACGCGGTTGAGATAGAGTTCGAGGATCTCGGCCTTGGAATGTTTGCGCTCCAGCCAGAACGCCAGCTCCACTTCCTGCAGCTTGCGCGCCATGGTGCGCTCCTGCGTCAGGAACAGGTTCTTGGCGAGCTGCTGCGTCAGCGTCGAGCCGCCCTGCGACACGCCGCGATGCATCAGGTTGGTCGCCGCCGCGCGCGCGATGCCGATCGGATCGACGCCGTAATGCGAATAGAACCGCCGATCCTCGATGGCGATGAACGCCTTCGGCAGATAGGGTGGCAGATCCTTCAGCGAGACATTGGCGCCGGCCTGTTCGCCGCGCGTCGCCAGCACCGTGCCGTCCATGCCGACGATCTGGATCGTCGGCGGCCGCTTGGGAATTTCCAAAGACTGGATCGGCGGCAGATGCGCGCCGACATAGATCACGACACCGGCAATGGCGATCGCCGCCCACAGGCCGAGCACCGCGCCCCAGTAGACCAGCCGCTTGATGCTTTTGCCGAACGCGCCTGAGCTGCGCGCCTTGCTCGATGTGCGGGATTTGCGCGGCTTGTCGCCGCCGCCACTATTGGACTCGCGCTTCGGCGCCTGTTTGGGCGTTTTCTTCGGCCGGTCATCGCCGCCGCCGGGCACGCGATCATCCGCCGTGAGGCGCAGATCGGACAGCGCCGCGCTGAACCCGAAGGTCGGCTCCTTGCGCCCGCTTTTCTTCTTGCCCCACGCCATACGCAAACACCACGCCATCAGATGTCGCGGAGCCTAGCGGGCGCGGTTTAAGGCGCAGTTACGCAGAAGTTAACGTAAGGGAAACGCGGTTCCATTCTCACCTCTCCCCTCGCTTTGCGGGGAGAGGTCGAAAGCTTCGCGTAGCGAAGGTTTCGGGTGAGGGGCCATGCACGATGCGCAACAGATGCGCGGTCTTCGCGGGTCGTTCTGTACGAAGAGCGTTGCCGATCCGAGAGTGATCCCTCGCGGAGACCTTGTGCCACGCCCCTCACCCGGAGTCGTCGCTTCGCGCCGTCTCCGACCTCTCCCCGCAAAGAGCGGGGCGAGGTTAAGAGGACCCGCCTCGCACGCGCGCGCACCGTTGCAACTGTCAAACAGCCACGCTCTGAAAAAGGAAAATCTGATCTGCGCCCACGCGCCGTCCGTATCGCGCTCTCGGCGCAAAGCGGGTGGACCGGTTTTCCCCCTCGACAATGAGGGGGATGACGCGCCGAAAGGCGCAACTGGGTCGTTCTCGCGTGTCGCTCCGGCCTTGCGAAGGCCCTTGCGATCCGCGCATCGCCTTTCGGCGCGCCATCGCGGCGATTTCTGGTGGAGGACCGTTCTTCCTGGGACGTGGCGGTAGCGGATTTCCCGCGCCTACCTGTCCCAGTCCAGCCGCACGCTAGCGGCAGAGCCCCGTAGTGGGCCCGGACGGTGACCCCCGACCTCCCGAGTCCGTGCTTGCGAGGCACGTCCGCAGGCGCCGCATCCAAACTCCACTTCGAAAGCGCCCTCGAGAAGCGCCCCTCGTGAGTAGGATGCGTGGGAATATAATCTAGATGAGCGTCAAGTCAATGGCGTATAGCAGTCAGGTGACCAATTGGGAGCTATACAACGAGCATTTTGGAAGTGGAGGACTTCATTTTTGGTATAGCGAGACAAGTTCAGAGTTCGAGGGCTTCTAATGTGAACGCTTGCGTAGGGTATGGCTGAAGAGCTTGAGACGAACTCTTCAGGCCTGCCGAAGAATGCTCGCAAAGTCCTTCACTCGGCCTGAGTTCTCAAGAACCAGATCTGAGGCCGAAATGCCTTTGGCGCGTGAATGACCTAAAGGCAGACATGACCATAGCTTGAGCCGTCCCAAAGGTCGAAACGGCAAAGAAAATTTAGGACTCGCGAGGATCGAGGAATTGGAAGATGGTCGATCATCAAAGGAACAGGCATCAAAGAGGTGTAGCCCACGTGAACGGCTCGGAGGCTGACGAACGTTTCCCGTTTGGCGGCGGTGAAAATGGCGCTCTTATTCGTGCGCTCGATTGGTCGAACACTAGCTTGGGGCCAATCTCTGAGTGGCCTGAAAGCCTGAAGACCACGGTTGGCATATTGCTGCGCTCACCAATCCCCATCGTGCTCCTGTGGGGGCCAGACGGCATCATGATCTACAATGACGCCTACTCAATTTTTGCAGGAGGCCGTCATCCCCTCCTGTTTGGGTCTAAAGTGCGGGAAGGTTGGCCTGAGGTCGCGGACTTCAACGACCAGGTGATGAAGGTGGGCTTGAGTGGGGATACGCTTTCTTACCGCAATCAAGAGCTAACACTTCATCGCTCAGGCGTTCCCGAGCAAGTCTGGATGAACCTCGATTACAGCCCCGTGCTGGGCGAAGATGGTCGTCCGGAAGGCGTTCTCGCTATTGTCGTGGAAACGACGCAACAGGTTTTGGCGGAGCGTGCTTTAGCGAAAGCCGAGGAGCGATTGCGCCAAGCTCTGAACGCTTCCGGGATGGTGGGTACATTCGCTTGGCATGTGCAGTCCGACACCTTCTATTCCGATGCTCGATTTGCGGAAATGTTCTCGGTCGATCCTGCCAAAGGAGATGAGGGAGCGCCGTTGTCGGAGTACTATGCGGGCATTCATCCCGAGGATGCCCAACGGGTCGCTGACGCTGTCAACCGCACCGTAGTCACCCGAGAGAAGTATGTGCAAGAATACCGGGTATTACGAAAGGATGGAAATATCCGCTGGGTCGAAGCGCGTGGCGAGTGCTTGTATAGCGCGGACGGTAAGCCGGATCGCTTCGTTGGCGTGGTGGTGGACGTAACCAATCAGAAGAATGCGCAAGAGCGTCAACAGTTGCTTGCTCGGGAAGCGGATCACCGAGTAAAGAACATTTTCGCCAATTTCCACTCAATGATTAGTCTCAGTGTTCGGTCTGCCGGAAGCCCGAAGGAGATGGCCCATGCTCTTCGTGGTCGATTGGACGCGCTCTTGCGGGCCAAGGACCTTGTCCGTCCTGGTATCATGGGCACAGAGCACGAAAGCGAGCAGACAACGATTGATGCGCTCGTGCGCACAGTGTTGCATCCCTATGAAGATGGCTCCCCAGACCGCATTGTCCTGGAAGGACCTGATGTGCCTGTCGGAGCGAAGGCCGTAACGGGCCTTGCTTTAGTGTTGCACGAGACCGCGACGAATGCTGTCAAGTATGGGGCTCTCTCTCGGCCGGATGGCTCTATTCGCGTTACATGGGGCACCACCGATAACGACTTCCGTCTTGAGTGGAACGAAATTGGCGGCCCGGAAATAGATGAGAAACCGCAGGCTCGCGGCTTTGGCAGCATTCTTAGCGAGCGCAGTGTGACCGGTGAACTGGGAGGCCAGATCGAGCACGATTGGCGGCGAAATGGCCTTAGGCTGAAGTTGAGCATACCGTTGGAACGACTCGCAGTCTGAAGGTGCATAAGCTCAGACGATCCAGTTAGATCAGCCAGCGACGTTCTGGGCTGTAGAATATTCATCATGGTGGTGGATCTAAACCGGTGCGAGCGCCTTCAGCCGCCACGAACCGGGTCATGCTTGATTTGGCCTCGGGGAGCGTCAATGGCGGGGTAGTGACTCTGCTTTGGTTTAGATAGCCCACATGAATGCCCCATTCCTTTCATCTCGCTGCCGCACCGACTCCAGACCTTCCGCACACTTCGCCGCTAATGGTTCGTCCCTCCTCAACTGGAAAGGACCAACCATGCGGATCATGGCAGCGACGGCCCTCGCGGCAGTTCTCTCGCTCGGCACGCCGGGTTTTGTGCTCGCACAGGGAGCTGCGAACCAGGCTGAAAATGCGCCGGCCAAATCCGGCGAGCGGTCCAGCGCCAAGATCTCCAGCATCCAGGTGGTGGACGTGAAGCAATTGCCGGAGGCGGTGAAGAAGCAGGTCGAGGAGGTTGTATCGAAATCCAGCGAGGAGGATTTGAAGGCGCTGCGCGCCTCGATCGACGCCTCGCCGGCGGCCGCCAATGCGCTCAAGGAAAAGGGCATCAGTTCGGCGCAGGTGGTGGCGATCAATATCGCCGATGGCGTGCTGACGATGTTTGCGAAGACAGCGTAGGCGGGCATCAATGTTCACGGCGGATTAGCCGGAAGCGTCATCCGCCGTTGCAGCATCGAGGTGGCGGATGACGCTTCGCTAATCCGCCCTACGAAAAAAGCCACGCGCAGGTGACACCCGCGCGTGGCTTTATTGTGTGGAGCCTAACCCGCGACATCATCCTCGATGATCGGGCCGAACAGTTCCCAGCGCTCGCCGTTGAAGCGCTGCATCTGCAGCTGCTTGTTGACGCGGTAGTCGGTGGGGGAGGTGGAGACGCTCATGCCGGGCAGGAGGATGTCGCTCTGGATGTTGGACAGCGACGCCGCCTGCTTCATCACGTTGGCGCGGGTGAGGTCGTCGCCGCAGCGCTTCAGCACTTCCACCATCAGCTGCGCATTGCCGTAGCCATAGGTGTTGAAGTTCGAGTTCTTGTCGCCCTCCGGATAGTATTTCTCCATGAAGGTGAAGTAGCGCTTCATCCCGGCATCGTCCTTCCACTGCGGGTCCAGCGGGTCTTTGCCGTAATTGGTCGAAATGAGGCCCTTGGAGTTATCGAGCCCAGCGGGCACCAGCACCGCGCCCACCGACGTCGCATTGATGTCGACGATATGGGTGGGCTTCCAGCCGAGATCGGCGACCTTCTTGATCGCCTGCGCTGCGAATTTCGGCGTCGAGGCGTTGAACAGGAGGTCGGCGCCGGAGGACTTCAG
This sequence comes from Tardiphaga sp. P9-11, assembly GCF_008329525.1. Classification (GTDB taxonomy): domain Bacteria; phylum Pseudomonadota; class Alphaproteobacteria; order Rhizobiales; family Xanthobacteraceae; genus Tardiphaga. The sequence continues at coordinate 1,119,302 of NZ_NPKQ01000001.1, forward strand.
CTTGACGATCTGCGAGTCGATGGTCGGGTCGGTGAGCTCATAGGACGCCTCCGAGACGATCATCGACGCGGCCTTGTCGCCGAGGCCGGCCTTCATGCCGGTGAGATAGTCGCGGCCGAGGTCGTCGTTCTGCCAGAGGATGGCGATCTTGGCGTTGGGGTGGTTCTTCAGGATGTATTTGGCGTAGATCCGGCCTTCGCTCTGGTAGTTGGGATTGTAGCCCATGGTCCAGGGGAAGTTCTTGGGGTCGGTGAAGCGGCTGGCGCCGGTGGCGGCGAACAGTTGCGGCACCTGCTTCTGGTTGAGATATTTCTGCACTCCGGCATTGGACGGAGTGCCGATGATCTGGAACGTCAGCAGCACCTCGTCGCTCTCGACCAGCTTGCGTACCTGCTCGACGGCTTTCGGCGGCGAATAGGCATCGTCATACTGGATCAGATTGATCTTGCGGCCGTTGATGCCGCCCTGCTCGTTGACCATCTTGAAATAAGCGAGCTGCGTCTTGGCGATCGACGAATAGGCCGAGGCGGGGCCCGAGAACGGCACGGTCTGGCCGATCTTGATTTCGGTATCGGTGGCGCCGGGATCGTATTTCTTCTGCGCGGCTGCCGGATTGATCGCGGCGGATGTGGCTGTCAGCGCAATCGCCGCCATCCCGACAAATCGGGTCGTCGTGGCGAAGCGATGAAGAAGCGAAGTTCTCATGTCGTTGCCTTCCCTGATGATATGTCACTCGACAGTCGTTCCCGTGCGGGCGCCGTCGTTACCGGGGAGTGTGAGGCAAGGATTTGAGGTTGGCAACAAGCTCGTCATTCCCGGATGAACGTCAGCTGGCATAGCCAGCTGACGTTCAGACCCGGAATTTCGAAGTGTGACTCATTGCGGGATTCCAGCCACTCCAATGGGAGTGGCTGAGGTTCGCACGAGCAAGGGCTCGTATGCCCCGGAATGACGGCTTGGGTCTGCCTACGTCGCCAGCCACAACACGATCAGCGCCAGCGCCGCCGGCACGGCCTGCACATAGAGAATGCGCTTGCTCACCGTTGCTGCGCCATAGGCGCCGGCCACGATCACGCAGAGCAGGAAGAATGCCTTGATCTGGAATGCGAAGGCTGGCGCGGAATGCAGCAGGCCCCAGATCAGGCCGGCGGCGAGGAAGCCGTTATAGAGGCCCTGATTGGCGGCGAGCACCGCGGTGATCTCGGCCTTCTCAGGCGTATTCCTGAAGGTCTTCAGGCCCTGCGGCTTCTGCCAGAGAAACATTTCCAGCACGAGAAAATAGATATGCAATGCCGCGACCAGCGCAGTGAGCAGATTGCCGAGATAGATCATGAGCGTCCCCCCAGAAGCTGTCATTCCGGGGCGGGCCGGCGCCGAAGGCGACGGGACCGAACCCGGAATCTTGATGTGTTCATACTATATCGGGATTCCCCGCCACTCCCATTGGAGTGGCTGAGGGTCGCCCGCAGCTAACGCTGCGTTCGCCCCGGAATGACGCGTGAACTATCCCACCGCCGGCTTCGGCAGCGATGCCGGGTCCAGCCACGGACGTGCGGATGATGCGAGGCCGGTGAAGCGGCCCTGGATGTAGTCGCAGCCCCAGTCGCGCAGCATCACGGCAGAGGCCTCGTCCTGCACCCATTCGGCGACGGTCTTGATGCCGAGCCGGTGGCACAGGTCGATCAGGGTTTGCACGAAGGCGCGGTCGTCGGCGGAATGCGCGATATTCTGCACGAAGGCGCCATCGATCTTGACGATGTCCACGCCGAGCTTGCGCAGGTTGCGGAACGACGTATAGCCGGCGCCGAAGTCATCGATGGCGATGCGGCTGCCGAAATTCTTCAGCCGCGTGACAAAGCCGCGGACATCGTCGAGGTCCTGGATGGCGACGGTCTCGGTGATCTCGACGATCAGCCGCTGCGCGACGCCGGGATGCGCCGCCATCATCGACTCGATGGAGGTCCACCAGTCCGGATCCATCGTGGTATCCGGCGAGATGTTCAGCGAGAGCTGCACATCCGGTGCGGCGGCGAGCTCGGCAACGACGAGTTCGAGCACACGGTGATCGACCAGCCGGATCAGCCCCAGTTTCTCGGCGACCGGCACGATATCCGGCGCCAGCAGCAATTGACCGTCATCCTGCTTCATGCGCACCAGCGCTTCGTAGAAAGCGGGGGTGCGGCTGTCGGCATGCATCACGGGCTCGAAGGCCGTGACGATGCGGCGCTCGTTCAGCGCGGTAACAATCTCGTCGGTGACGCGGATATTGACCCGGCGCTGCGCATCGCGCTCCACATTCGGCCGCCACATGGCAAAGCTGCCGTGGCGGCGGCGCTTGGCGCCGTTGAGGGTTTCCTGTGCGCGGTTGACGGCTTCGTTGACGTTCTGCGCATAGCGGGGAACGCTGACTGCGCCGATGGTGGCGGTCACCGACACCGGGCCCGACTGCGTCGGAATCACCTCGTCGCGGATGCCGGCCAGGAAGCGCTCGGCGGCGATCGTGGCATCGTCGACCGTGCAGTTCTTCAGGACCAGGCCGAACTTGTTACCGGAGAAGCGGCCCATCACGTCGCCGCCGCGCAGCCGCGCACGAATCCGCCTGGCGATCTCGACGATCACCTCGTCGGCGATATCGAAGCCGAAGGCGTCGTTGATCCGCGCCAGATGATCGATGCCGATCAGCATGAAGGCAAAGGACGAGCGGAAGCGCGTCGCTTCCTCGATGGCTTCGGCAAGCGATGCCAGAAGATGCGCGCGGTTGAGTTCGCCGGTGACGGGATCGTTCTGCGCCAGTTTCAGCAGTTGCTCGTCGCGGGCATGGCGTTCGCTGTCGATGCGGACGACGCCTTCGACACGTACTGCCTTGCCGGCGGCATCGGCACGGCAGTTGCCGCTTTCCTCGATCCACAGCACGGTGGCGGTGGTCGAGGCGCGTAGTCCGTATTCGATGCGGTAGGTGCCGCCGCCGGAAGCGAGTGCCTTGGACAGTGCCTCGGTGCGAATGCCGCGCTGAGGCTCAATGAGAGTCGCCAGCTCGGCGCCGCTGGCGATGGTCGCGGCGGGAATGTCGGTGAAGATCGCGCTCGCCTGATTGCTCCAGGTGATCCGGTCGCTGGCGATGTCCCAGATGAAGGCGGCCTGGCCGAGTGCGGCCAGAATCTCTGCCGCCTGCGGCTCGGAAGCGGAGGAGTCCTTCGGGGAAGAACCGGCGCTCTGGGAAACAGCGGATGTCAAAGTCGCCTCGTTTTGGGACGCCGTCGGGTGATTCGCCCCCAACAATACGGCTCAGATCGCCACAATCGTTAGTCAAAGTTCCTAAAGACTTAAGAAAGTGTAGCCGGGCAGGCCTTCGCAGACCTGATGAGGCCCCGATCTGAGTTGTGGAGAGCCGCGGCACGACCCTTGCGACGCAGAGGGTGGAGGGGCAACCCTCGTCCCGAATTGAGACGCGAGCGCTGTTAACGATGTCGATTTCCGCGATCCGAGCTTACGCCACGACGCCGCATCCGATGCGGCGCGCCGGCGATTTCGTGGTCGAGAAAAATGCGGATGTCGTGGACACGGTCGCGCTGACGCGGACCGAGCCGGTGCAACGCAGTGCGCCGGTGTCGTCGCGCACGGCACGGCCCGACGCTGCCTTCATCGCGCATCTGATCGCGACGGCCGAACAGGCGCCGCAAACCCGCACATTGCGCCGCGCGGATGTGGCCGATGTCGAGGCGGCTTACCGGTCAGTGGCAAATATGTATGTTGCGGGATCGGCGAGCGGCCGGACGCAGCGCGTGATCTGACTTTTCTCCCCAAGCGCAGCGAAGCTGCGCGCAGTGGGGAGGGATAAGACCGCTTACGTCTTCGGCTTGTCGTCAGGCGACGCAACGCCGCCCGGCTGCAAATCCGGCGACTGAATCTGCGGTGACGTATGCGCCACGACTTCCGGTGGGACCGGAGTTGCTTCGAGCTTCGGCTCGATCCTCGATTCCATCCTGGGCTCTGGACGATCGGTCAGCACGGCTTCGGCGACTGATGTCGCGGCTGGGACGGGAGCGGGCGGCGTCGGTGCGACCGGCGACGGTACCGGTTCATGACGTGGGGCTGGCTCGGCGCGCACCGGCTCGGGCGCATAGACCGGAGCCGCGACGCGGCGCGGACGGCGGGCGCGGAGCGAGATACCCGCGAGGAAATCCACCATCGCCGTCAGCGTGATCAGGAAGAAGGTGGCGTTGCCGAATTTCGGCAGCATCACGAACTCGGCGGCGGCAGCGCCGAACACCAGCAGCGACAGGAAATGGTCGGTGAAATATTTCGGCGCCGGGCGCGCAGCGCGCATCACTTCGAGCCACAACAAGAGAATGCTGAGCGCAACGAGCAGGTCGTTGAGCGTCACCATCCAGATGTCCTTGGACATCAGCGTGATCGGGAAGAGGGGGATCGGGCCCGACAGCGCGAGGTCGGGCATCAGGAAGGCGATGATGTTGCAGATCGCTACTGGGATCAGCAGCAGCGGGAAACCGATCGACGCCATCGAAGGCCTTCTTTGCGAGCGAGAGAACCAGAACGTATGTTGGCGATGCAAGACGTCACCGAAGTGACGACATCACCGAGGTGACGCCATGGCATCACCGGGACAACGCATTAGCTCCAGAGTTGGAGCGAATTCGGGCGGAAGACCAGTTCAGAATTATTGTCTGAACAGCTTTCTCGATGACCCGTTGGCGCTTCGACCCGCTTGATCCGGACCTTCCGTGGATGAGCGAAGGCGGCGCCACCTGACGTGGCGCTGCGCTCCATCCAGGGATCAGGATTCTTTCTTCACCTTCAGAACCTGGCGACCCTTGTACATGCCGGTCTTCAGGTCGAGGTGGTGCGGACGGCGCAGTTCGCCGGAGTCCTTGTCCTCGACATAAGTCGGGGTCTTGAGCGCGTCAGCCGAACGACGCATGCCACGCCGCGACGGCGATGTTTTTCTTCTCGGAACGGCCATAGGAAAGATCCTTGATTCTTTGGCAGATGGTTTCGATCGGCGCCCGGTGACAGGCGGCCAGCACGGATCGCGCGGGCAAAATCGCTGATAAGGGCCGGCTTATAACGGAATGACGACGACATGGCTAGGGCGGGTGTTCGAGAATTTTGCGCGATATTGGCCGCAAAAGCCTCAAGAACCGCGGTTGTCCAGCCAGCAGCGTTGCAGCTCCGCCGCCTGCGCCCGTACCATATAGGTTCCCGCCAAACGCCGCACCCCCGGTCCCGGCGTCCGGGCGCTCCGGGTCACCGGATTGGGCAGGATCGCCGCGAGAAGCGCGGCTTCCCGGGCCGACAGGCCTGAGGCCGGCCGGTTGAAAGCATATTGGGCGCCGGCCTGGGCGCCAAATTGCCCGGACGGGCCCATTTCGGCGATATTCAGGTAGATTTCCAGGATCCGCTGCTTGGTCAGCACCAGATCGACCCACATGGCCAGCGGGATTTCGAGGCCCTTGCGGACCACGCTGCGGCCCGGCCACAGAAACAGGTTCTTCGCCACCTGCTGGGTGATGGTGGAACCGCCGCCGGAGACCTCGCCATCCTGGGCATCCTCGATGGCGTTCTGCAGGGAATCCCAGTCGATGCCGCGATGGCTGCAGAATTTGGCGTCTTCGGACGCGACCACGCTGCGGGGCAGGGCAGGCGACATGGTCTTGAGATCGACCCAGATCCGCACCACGGGGGAACCGGTGATCCAGCGCCAGGCCATCAGCGCCGAAATCGGCTGGCCGACGGCATAAAGCGGCGTCAGCAGATAGGGCAGCGCGAGGAGCAGAATCCCGATCAGGATGAGGCGGCGGATAAGGCGCAAGACGGGCGTTCCCGGTCGGAGCTATGCCGCTGATAGAGCGGGGTTTCCAGATATCTTTCAAGACAGCAAGGCTGCTTTTCAAGCCGGTTAAGCTTGCCGCGACCAATCGCGGCGGGACGCCGCAGGCGCAATTGACGTGGCCTTTGCCATAGAGGATTGTCCGGCCAAATTGTTCTGGAGCTATTCTTAATGTCGACCGGTGCTTCCACCAAAGATTTTGCCTCGCGCCTGGACCAGACCGCGGACGATACTGAAGCCGTACTGACCCGTGTGCTCGGCGATGGCGTGCTGCCCGATGAAATCGCCCGGCCGAAGCGGCTGATGGATGCGATGCGTTACTCCTCGCTCGGCGGCGGCAAGCGTTTGCGTCCGTTCCTGGTGGTGGAGAGCGCCGCGGTGTTCGGCGTGCATCGCGACCAGGCCCTTCTGGTCGGCGCAGCCCTCGAATGCATCCACTGCTATTCGCTGATCCATGACGATCTGCCGGCGATGGACAACAGCGACCTGCGTCGCGGCCGTCCAACCCTGCACAAGGCCACCGACGATGCCACCGCGATTTTGGCCGGCGACGCGCTGCTGACGCTGGCCTTCGACATCATCACCCGCGATGAGGTTCATTCCGATGCGACGGTACGGCTGCTGCTGACCCGCGCGCTGGCGCGCTGTGCCGGTTTGGGCGGCATGGTCGGCGGCCAGATGCTCGATCTCGCCGGCGAAGGCCGCTTCGGCGACAAGGGGCCTGTCGACGTCGCGCGTGTCCAGCAGATGAAGACCGGTGCGCTGCTGCGCTACGGCGTCATCGCCGGCGCGCTGCTCGGCGAGGCCACGCAAAAGGAATACAAGGCGCTCGACGATTACGGCCGCGCGCTCGGCGAAGCGTTCCAGATCGCCGACGACCTGCTGGACGTCGAAGCTGATGCGGCGACGCTCGGCAAGCCCGCCGGTGCAGACGCCGCGCTCAACAAGACCACCTTCGTCACCCAGCTCGGCGTCGACGGTGCCAAGAAGCGCGTCGCCGACCTGATCGCCACCGCCGACGCCTCGCTGTCGATCTTCGGCAACAAGGGCGACGTGCTGCGCGCTGCCGCGCGCTTCGTGGCCGAGCGCAAGAACTAAGGAAGTCCTTATCATGTCGGAGACGGGCAAGGATCTCGATGAGCTCCTTGTCCGTTTTCGCAAGATGCCGGCGCCGATCCGCGTTGTTTACGGGCGGCCGCGCACGTTTCTGGCGCTTCTGATCGGCGTCATCGCGTTCTTCATTCTGCCATCCTCGCTGCGATTGGTGACGCGCCTGCTGATCGGCTGGGACGTGTTCATCGCGTTCTATCTCGTGCTGGTCTACGGCATGATGTTGCGCAGTGGCGGCCAGAAACACATTCGCCGCAACGCCGCCTTGCAGGACGATGGCAGTTTCATCATCCTGCTGGTGGCAGCCCTGGGTGCCTTCGCCAGCATCGCGGCCATTGTGTTCGAACTCGGCGAGGGCCATCGCACGGCCTGGGAATTGACGCTGGCCATCGTCACCATCGCCTCGTCATGGGCCGCCGTGCACACGACCTTCTCGCTGCATTATGCCCATCAGTTCTATCGCGGAGCCAAACCCGGCGGGCTGGCATTTCCGTCTGGCGATGACGACACGAAGGAACAGCCCGACTATTGGGACTTCGTGTATTTCTCCTTCGTCATCGGCATGACCGCGCAGGTCTCCGACGTCGGCATCACCGTGAAGTCCATTCGCCGCACCGCCACGGCCCACGGCATCGTTTCCTTCATCTTCAACACTGCGCTGGTGGCGTTGATGGTCAATATCGCGGCAAGCGCGATCTGATAGTTCAGCATGCGCCCGCATTGACCTTGCCGCTGCGCCGGGCAAATTAGACCCATCGAGGATGCCGCCCGCGTGGAAGCCAAGTTTCAAATTTTCCTGGTCCTGATCGCAGCCCTCGCAGGCACGGCGTGGATGGCGAAGCGTATCAGCATCGCTCCGGCGATCCTGCTGCTGCTGGCCGGCATTGCGCTGGCCTTCGTGCCGGGCATGCCATCGATCGAGCTGCCGCCCGATGTGGTGCTGCTCGGCGTGCTGCCGCCGCTGATCTATTCGGCCGCCGTCGCCATGAGCTGGCGCGAATTCCGCGCCAATCTGCGCATCATCACGTTGCTCGCTGTCGGCTGCGTGATCTTTACGGCGTGCCTGGTTGCCACCGCGACGCATGTCCTGATCGGCCTGCCATGGTCGGTCGGCTTCCTGCTCGGCGCCATCGTCGCACCGCCGGATGTGGTGGCGCCGCTCGCGATTGCGCGAAAAATTGGCCTGCCGCGTCGGATTCTGGTGGTGCTGGAAGGCGAGGGTCTCGCTAATGATGCGACGACGCTGATCCTGTATCGCTTCGCGGTGGTGGCGATCACCACGGGAGCGTTCTCGATGTCAAAGGCGGCGGGCACCTTCGTCGCCATTCTCGCCTGCGAACTCGTCTTCGGCCTTGCCATCGGTTGGCTCAGCCTGCGCATGCGTCACCGTGCGCGCGATCCTCAGGTCGAGATCACGCTGTCGCTGCTGACGCCCTATGTCGCTTATCTGATCCCCGAACATTTCGGTGGCTCCGGCATCATCGCCACCGTCGCCTGCGGCCTCTACATCTCCTGGAACGGTCCGCTGCTGATCTCGGCGGCGACGCGCCTGCAGGGCATCTTCTTCTGGGATTTGGTGATCTATTTGGTCGAGGGCCTGCTGTTCCTGTTGACCGGCTTCCAGATGCGGGCGCTCGTCGAAAAGTCGAAAGCCTTTCCATTCGCCGACATCATGCTGGCCACGGCGCTGGTCACCGTCGTGATCGTCGTGGCGCGTTTTGTCTGGGTCTATGCCGCGGTCTATGTGCCGCGCTGGCTGAGCGCGGATCTACGCAAACGCGATCCGGCTCCGAACTGGCAATGGACCTTCGTTATCGCCTTCACCGGCGTGCGCGGCGCGGTGTCGCTGGCCGCCGCGCTAGCGCTGCCGTTCACGATGGTCTCGAACGACGCGTTCCCGGCGCGCGACCTGATCCTGTTCGTCTCCTTCAACATCATTCTCATCACGCTGGTCGGCTTCGGCCTGTGCCTGCCGATTGTGGTGAAGTGGCTCGGCGTCACCAGGATCGGCCGCGCGGAATATATCGCCGAACACGAGGCCGAACTCGCGACACGCCGTGAGGCGCTGGCTACAGCACTGGCGCGGCTCGATGCCATGACCGACGACCGTGAGCTCTCCGACGAAGTCGTGAAACTGCTGCGCGCGCGTCATGAAAGCCGGTCGAACCAGTTGCCGGGCGAGCTCGATCCCGAGGTCGACGTCTCGGCGGTGGGGATCGATCTGGTGCGCGAACTCATCAAGGCCGAGCGCAAGTTCATCCACACGCAATTGCGCGACGGCAAGATCACCGACGAAAGCCGGCGGCGGATCGAGCGCGATCTGGATCTGGAAGAAGCCGGGCTGACCAATCGCGAGTTTCGGCGGATTCCGCTGTAAAAGCGATGAAACGAAAACGGCCGGGACAATGCCCGGCCGTTCAATTCGAAATCTGCGTGAGCGGAGACTTACTCCGCAGCAGTCACCACTTCCGGCGCCTTGGCGTTGGCGCCGTAGCGCTGGTCGATATAGTCGATCACCAGTGCCTTGAAGTCGGCCGCAATGCTGGGGCCGCGCAGCGTGCGGAATTTCTCGCCGTCGACAAACACTGGTGCGGCCGGGCTTTCGCCGGTGCCGGGCAGCGAGATGCCGATATTGGCGTGCTTGGATTCGCCGGGGCCGTTGACGATGCAGCCCATGACCGCAACGTTGAGGTTCTCAACGCCCGGATACTGCGTCTTCCAGCCCGGCATCGAGTCGCGGATGAAGTCCTGGATCGAACGTGCCAGTTCCTGGAACGTGGTCGAGGTGGTGCGGCCGCAACCCGGGCATGCCGCAACCAGCGGCACGAAAGTGCGGAAGCCCATGGTCTGCAGCAGCTCCTGCGCAACCTGAACTTCAACCGTGCGATCGCCGCCGGGCTCGGGGGTGAGCGAAATGCGGATGGTGTCGCCGATGCCCTGCTGCAGCAGGATGCCGAGCGCGGCCGAGGAGGCAACAATGCCCTTCGAGCCCATGCCGGCTTCGGTCAGACCCAGATGGATCGCATAGTCGGAGCGCGAAGCCAGCGTCTGATACACCGCGATGAGGTCCTGCACCGCCGAAACCTTGGCGGACAGGATCATCTTGTTCTTCGGCATGCCGAGTTCTTGCGCACGCGCGGCCGAGAGCAATGCCGACTGCACCATGGCCTCGCGCGTCACCGCACGAACATCCTTTGGCTGCGCCGACAGCGCGTTCTCGTCCATCAGCTTGGTGAGCAGCTCCTGATCGAGCGAACCCCAGTTGGCGCCGATGCGGACGGCCTTGTTGTTCTTGTTGGCGATCTCGATGATGTCGGCGAACTGGCTGTCGCGCTTGTTCTTGAAGCCGACATTGCCCGGATTGATGCGGTATTTGTCGAGCGCCGCGGCGCAGGCCGGGAATTCAGCAAGCAGTTTGTGGCCGATATAGTGGAAGTCGCCGATCAGAGGCGTCGTGATGCCCTGCTTGTCCAGCGCCTCACGAATATGCGGAACGGCGGCTGCCGCCTCGTCGCGGTCGACCGTGATGCGGACCATTTCCGAGCCCGCGCGCGACAGCGCTGCGACCTGCTCAATGGTGCCCTGGATGTCGGCGGTGTCGGTGTTGGTCATCGACTGCACGACAATCGGCGCGCCGCCGCCAACGGCGACGTTGCCAACCATGACCTGGGTGGTGAGGTGGCGGGGCGCCGGACCGGCGATATCAGACGGATTTTCAAACTTGTTCATGGGGTCTCGAATATCAGATTTAGATGACATCCAGCAATGGATCAGTGGCCTAGGCCTTGGCCGGTCGGTTAACGAGAATTAGTCCCGCGATGACCAATAGCGCGGCGACGCCAAAGGCGGGCGTCAGATGGTCGCCCATGATGAGATAGCCCGCCGCGACGCCAAACAAAGGGGTGATGAAGGTAAAAGCCGACAATTTGCTGGCCGAATAGGTCTTGATCAGCCCGAACCACAGCAAAAACGTGAATCCGACCACCCAAAAGGCCTGAAAAGAGAGCAGGGACAGCGCCAGAGGGCCGGGAACCCGGGTCATGGTCTCACCGGCCAGCAGCGCGGCCAGACCCAGAATCGGGACCGAAAGCCCCACCTGGTAGCCTAATGCCTTCTCAGGTGGGACGTAGAGGAGCGGGGTCATCTTGACCACCAGCGTGGTCGCAGCCCACAGGCCGGCCCCGGCCACGATCATCAGATCCCCGATCAGGACGTCGGTGGTGACATCGGGTTGCGGGACGCCGATGGCCACGGCGACGCCGGCGAAGCTCACGGCGAGTCCGGCCCATTGTATCGGGCGCAGACGTTCTCCCAGAAACTGATAGGCGCCGAAGGCGACGAAAAACGGCATCGTGTAGAGGAAAACCGCTGCGCGGCTCGCGGTGGTGAATTGCAGGCCGTGAAAGATCAGCACGAATTCGATGCCGAACAGCACGCCGGCGAACAGGCCTGCCTTCAGCGTGCCGTCACGCTCGAACAGCTTGACGCCACGCACGCGCGCAATGGCCAGGATGACCAGCAGCGCGCCGGCCGAGCGCAGCATCGCCTGCGTGTAAGGCGGGATATCGTGCAGCACCAGCTTGATGGCGATCTGGTTGAAGCCCCAGGTCAGGCACAGCATCAGCACGAGGGCGATGGCGCCGGCGGTGAGTGCGCGTCCGCCGGGTGGGCTGATGATGGTTTCTGCAGACATGAAGCCTCGGGCCCGGCTTGATCGCCGTGTTGTTATGGGATCGTCACGCCTGACAGTGCGCGCAGGTTCCGGTGATTTCGACAACAGACAGTTTCGGGACGAAGCCAGTCGTCCGTGCGGCATCGTTCAGGCTCTGCGCAACTTTCGTGGCGGGTACCTCGCCGACCGACCCGCATTGGTCGCAGATCAGGAACGCGACCATCGAGGCTGTGCCGTGGTCGTGCGCGCAGGCCAGGAACGCGTTGCGGCTCTCGATGCGGTGAACGAGGCTGTTCTCCATCAGAAAATCAAGTGCGCGATACACGGTGATGGGTGCCGGCCGCGAAATGGTCTTGGCAAGCTCATCGATGATTTCGTAGGCCCCAAGCGGCCGATGGCTTGCGAGCAGCGCTTCAAGCACCTGCCGGCGGATCGGGGTCAGCTTTTGCGACCGGGCCGCACAGACATGCTCGGCATGATGCATCGCGTCCGCCGTACAGCGGTCGTGATCGTGGCCCGGAGCCGGGAAAGTTGGTTTCGGAACTGCCATATGGAGGTAGTTTAACCCGTTAGGTGTGATTGTGCCCGTCTTTTTGGCGCTAGGCCCCAGTCTTACACCAGATCCAGCGCTGCCAAACGACAAGCGCCCCCTGCAGATGGGGGACAGCCGGGCGATTGCAAAGGTTGAATGGGCGATACAGAGCCGGATCAGGTGGAGCTTTTGCGCTCCCGGCGCAAATCCGATGGCGAGGTGGCATATCGGCGCCGGAACGTCCGGTTGAAATAAGACAAATCATTGAAGCCGGCCTCGTCGGCGATCTTCCCGATTCGCTCATTGGCGCGAAGCGGGTCGAGCAAGAGTGCATGAGCAAAAGCCAAACGCCTCTCGAGCAAATATTCCGACAGGCTCAGGTCGTGTTCGCGAAACAGCTTGCGGACATAGTCGGGAGATATCTGCTGAGCCGCCGCCAGCGTTTCGGCTGAGAGGCAGTGATTTCCGAGGCCTGCTTCGATACTTGTCTTGATCGCGTGCAAGCGCAGCATGCGGGTACTGGAAGGTGGAGATGTCTCGGGGTGGTCCTCCCAACCGATTGTCAGAAGTGCGATCAGGCTACACAGATCGGCTATGACATGGTGCTGAAGATGGGGTGGGGCGGACCCGTCGAGGTCGATCGCTGCCTGACAATGCGCCATCAAGAGCCGCAACGTCTGAGCCTCCAGAAGGACAGGTCGCATGAGCCAGGTGCTGAGATTCGCCAGCTTGATCGCCAGCGCGGCACGGTCGACCTGAACGATCAGATGCTGCGTCCCACGAGATGACGTATGCCAACCGACGTCCCTGGTTGTCATCAAGACCGCATGGTCCTGCTCGATAATCTCTTCGCGACCATGCTGCGATGCGCGAGCGGAGCCCTTCAAAACAGCCGCAAAGACAACGTCGTCGGCAGGTGATGCGATAGTGCCATCCGGCATGTGGCTATCCGCAGGAAATCCCGCGCCAATAAAGACGATGGTGCCCGGCAACCTGCGAAATGCAGCACTGGGCGAAAACGGGGCGTCCGTCGGAAGAGAGGAGTCGACATTGAATGTCAGACGCCCGAATTGTAGCTGCGGCGCCGGCAGATTTTCAGAAGCAGTCGCGATGAACGAATCGGGCATTTCGGGACCGGGCCTTGAAGTCACGAGGATCAGTCCTGCAAGCATTGAACTATATCTTGGTCGTGCCAGTGCCGGATCACGTTCATAATGATCGCCGCCAGCGCGTTTTCTGGTATTTCTGTCTTTGATAGTTCGCGATGCGCCATGTGGCCTGAACGCAACAAGTCAAACGAATTGCCGTGGCTGTCTCGCCCAGTCCTGCCGCGTCGCGTCCGTTCCAAGTCGCGGATGTCTTATTCAACTACACATCATCGAAGCAGGGCCTTCGGCCTGCCTTTGTCGATCTGTTGTTGAGGAGACTGATGGTGAAACGCACCGTATTGGCCGCTGCAGGCCTCGCCATCATGGCGCTTTCGTCCACAGCGGGCGCCGCCGATCTGTCGCCCCGCATGTACACCAAGGCGCCGGTTCTGGTGGACCCCGGCGTCAACTGGACCGGCTTCTATGTCGGCCTCAATGGCGGCTATAGCTGGGGCAAGGGCGACGCCACTTTCCTGCCAGGCACCGCCTTTGCGTCGCCGGTCAAGCAGGACGTCAATGGTGGCCTCGGTGGCGGCCAGATCGGCTACAACTGGCAGCTCGACCGCACATGGGTCGTCGGTCTCGAAGCCGACATCCAGGGGACCGGTGAACGAGGCAGCGCCACGTCGCCGGTGAGTTCGCTCCGGACCACCTTGCCCGGTGGTGACTTCAATCTGTTGACGCAGACGTCGGCCACCAGCTCGTGGAGCTTCCCGTGGTTTGCGACCTTCCGCGGGCGGGTCGGCCTGCTGGCAACGCCGGACCTGCTGCTTTACGGCACCGGCGGTCTCGCTGTCGGCGAGGTCAAGTATTCCACCCAGACGACAGTGACGGGCCAGATCTTCGGGCCGGGCTCTGCAGGTACGACGCCTGCTGGCGCCGCCGTGACCATTCCCGGCACGCTGTTGTCGGAATCGCAGACCCGAGTCGGCTGGACCCTGGGCGCCGGTCTGGAAAAGAAGTTCGGCACCAACTGGTCGGCCAAACTGGAATATCTGTATCTCGACCTCGGCTCGGCAACCTATTTCGGAGGCACCGCCAACCAGACCTCGGTCGCTTTCCACGACCATATCTTCCGCGCAGGCATCAATTACGCATTCAGCCCGGCCGTCGTGGCCAAATACTGATCCTTTCGATCGCTCCCGAAAACTTCAAGCCCGGCCTTCGAGCCGGGCTTTTTGCTGTCGGAAGATCCAGCCATGCGCTAGTCGCGGGGCTGCGTCGTATCGTCCAGCGATGCGTTATTCATAAGCTTGCTTACAATAAGCTAAGTTTACGGAGCGCATCAATGTCCTGCCAGCCTGACACCGGCACCGATTTCCTGTCCGCTTTGTTCGAGACCCAGCGCATGTTGCGGCTGCTGGCCGACAAGGAAGCGCGCCAGTTCGGCATGACCCGCGCCCAATGGGCAGTGCTTGCCAAGGTCGAGCGCAATGAGGGGCAAAAACAGACCGATCTCGCCGACGCCATGGAAATGGCGCCGATCAGCCTGACGCGACTGATCGACAAGCTCTGCGACAGTGGCCTGATCGAACGCCGCAATGACGACACCGACCGCCGCATCAAGCGCCTCTATCTCACCGAGGCCGCGCGCCCGCTGACGGCAAAGCTGGCGGTGCTACGCGGCAACCTGATGCAGGTCGCGTTCGAGGGCGTGAGCGAGGCCGACATGCACCAGCTGGTCGCGCATCTCGAAACCATCAAAGACAATATCCGCGCTGCGCTGAACCCCGCAGCCACAAAGACCAAGGAACAAGTCTATGGCTGAGCCCGTGCTGAAATTTCCCGACAAGGATGCGCCCGAGGGCGGATCCGATGGCGCCGCGACGACGCAGCGTCAGGGTCTGACAGGATTTCTAAAGCGCTATCGGCGAACGCTGCTGTTGGTCGTACTGCCGGCCATCGTTCTTGTCGGCGGCATCGCCTTCTATCTGTCGGGCGGTCGCTATGTCGGCACCGACGATGCCTATGTCGGCGCGCAGAAGGTGCTGATCACACCGGACATCTCCGGCAAGGTCGACAAGGTCGTCGTACGTGAAGGTCAGCACGTGAGGGAAGGCGATGTGCTGTTCGAGATCGATCCGGTCCCGTTCCGGTTGGCGCTCGACGATGCCAGGGCCAAGCTGGCCCAGGCAAAGACCACCTACGACAATCTCGTCAGCAACGTGAAGATCTACGGCCAGATGCAGGATCTGGCGCAGCAGGGCGTCGACTTCAAACAGCGCGACGTCGAACGCAAGTCGACGCTGGTCAAGAGCAACTTCGGCTCGCAACTCGATCTCGATAATGCGGCGACCGCAGCGGTGACTGCGAAAGCACAGCTCGAACTCCTGAAGCAGCAGCTCGCGACCTCGATGAACCAGTTGCTCGGCAATCCCGACTTGCCGCTGGCCCAGTTTCCGCCTTACGCGCAGGCGCAGTCGGCGCTCGATCAGGCGCAGCGCAATCTCGACCACACCGTGCTGAAGGCGCCGATCTCCGGTGTCGCGACGCAGGTCGATAACATCCAGCTCGGCCGCTTCGCGATGGCCGGCACACCGATCCTCACGGTGATCGACGACAACAGGCCATGGGTCGATGCCAATCTGAAGGAATCTGATTTCACTTACATCGCCGTCGGCCAGACCGTGGAGATCGACGTCGATGCGTTTCCGAACCATGCCTTCAAGGGTACCGTCGGTTCGCTGAGCCCCGGCACCGGCGCGCAATTCGCGATCCTGCCGCCGCAGAATGCCACCGGCAATTTCATCAAGGTCGTGCAGCGCGTACCGGTGCGAATCTATCTCGATTACGCGGATCCGTTCGTGAAGCGGCTCAAGGCCGGCATGAGCACCTACACCACCATCGATACCAAGCATCATCGGTCGCTGGCGGGCCTGCTCGGTCTGTCGTCGGCCAAGGCTGCTCAGGACTGATCCCATGAGCACGTCGGCGCCATCCCCCAGTGCGGTCCCCGGCTTTCGCCGGAACATGGTGACGATCTGCGCCATGACCGCGACCATCATGCAAGCGCTCGACACCACCATCGCCAATGTGGCCTTGCCTTATATGCAGGGCACGCTGTCGGCGTCGCAGGATCAGGTCAACTGGGTGCTGACCTCCTACATCGTCGCCGCGGCGATCATGACCGCGCCGGTGGGCTGGATCGCCAACCGGTTCGGCCGCAAGAAGATTTTCATCGTCTGTTCGGCGGGTTTTACTGTCGCCTCGGTGCTGTGCGGGCTCGCACAGGACATCAACCAGATGGTCGGCTTTCGCCTGTTGCAGGGCGTGTTCGGCGCGGCACTCGTGCCGCTCTCGCAGGCGGTGATGCTCGACAGCTACGCGCTGCATGAACGCGCCAAGGCGATGTCGATCTGGGGCATGGGCGTGATGCTCGGCCCGATCATGGGGCCTTCATTGGGCGCCTGGCTGACTGAAACCTATTCCTGGCACTGGGTGTTCTTCGTCAATCTACCCTTCGGCATCGTCACGGTGTTTGGCCTGCTGGCCTTCATGGACGAGACCAAGACCAATGCAGAACTGAAATTCGACTGGTTCGGTTTCGGGGCGCTGGCCATCGGTATCGGCGCGATGCAACTCGGGCTCGACCGCGGCGAGCAGCTCGGTTGGCTCGAATCCAACGAAATCGTCATCGAGGCGATCGTCTCGGTCATCGGCTTCTATTATTTCTTCGCGCATTCCTTCACGACGTCGAAGCCGTTCATCCAGTTCGCGATCTTCAAGGACAAGAATTTTGTAGGTGGCTGCGTGTTCATGGCCGTCATGGGGCTGGTGCTGTATTCGACCATGGCGCTGTCGTCGCCCTATCTGCAGAACGTGATCGGCTATCCGATCCTCACGGCAGGTCTATTACTGGCGACGCGTGGCTCCGGCACCTTCGTGGCGATGATGTTGGTCGGGCGCATCATGAAATATGTCGAGGCGCGTACACTGATCATGGTGGGAATGGCGCTGATGTCGGTGTCGCTGTTCTTCACCTCGATGTGGACCGACCAGACCGGTGTGCCGGAGATCGTGATCGTCTCGATCGCGCAGGGATTTGGCCTTGGTCTCGTCTTCGTGCCGCTGTCCACGGTGGCGTTCCTGACGCTGCCCAATCATCTGCGCACCGACGGCACCTCGATGCTGACGCTGCTGCGCAATGTCGCGAGCTCGATCGGCATTTCCATCGTGATCGCGCAGCTGACGTCAGGCACGCGGATGGCTCATGCGGTACTGGTCGAGCACATCACACCGTTCAACAACGCGCTGCAGATGCCCAATGTAACCAGCGCGATCAACCTCGCCACCGACTCTGGTCGCGCCATGATGGACGCCATCGTCACGCTGCAGGCAACGATCATCGCCTTCGGGCTGGATTATCAGATGGTGATGCTGGTGACGCTCTGCGCGATTCCGATGGCGCTGATTATCGGCTCGTCCAAGGCGACCTTGCGCGCACAGGCGGCGAAGCCGGGCGCGGACGAGCATCCGGCGGTGATGGAATAAAAAAAGCGGCCCGCGGGCCGCTCTTTTGTATCGCGTGGGTAGCGCCATCACACGTCGAAGAACACCGTCTCGTTGTCGCCCTGCAGGTGAATGTCGAAACGATACACACCAGGCGCAGTCTTCTTCGCGATGATCGTTGCACGGCGGTCGACCGGCACGATGTTCACGACTTCATCCGTTGCGGTTGCGGCTTCGTCGTCGAAATAGATACGCGTGGTCGACTGCATGGTCATGCCGCGCCCGAACACGGACAACAGGATGTGCGGTGCCTGCGGCTTGCCGTCGGCGCCGGGGACGCTACCGGGCTTGATGGTGTCGAACGAGTATCCGCCGGTCACATGGGTGCCGCAGCGGCCGTAGCCCTTGAATGAGGCGTTCGGGATGGCGCGGGAATCCTGCGGGTCGGCGAAGCGGCCCTGCGCGTCGGCCTGCCAGATTTCCAGCATAGCGTCCGGCACGATCGCGCCGTCGCCGTCATAGACCGCACCTTCGATGCGGATCTTTTCACCGGATACGTCCGACGTCTGCAAGTTGTTGGTAAAGGCGTCGTTCCAGGCGTATTGGCCGTTCGGCGTCAGGCCGTAGGCAAAGAAAGGACCGACAGTCTGCGATGGCGTGATGCCGGTCATGACTTGTTCTCCATCGGGGTCGCGTTGCGGCCGCGCAGCACAATGTTGAAGCGATAGGCGAGCGCCCAGCCGGGCTCGGTGGCGTCGAGATCGAAATCCGACACCATGCGAAGACGCGCCTTCTCGTCGGTCACCGAATTGAAGATCGGGTCGAACGCAAACAGCGGATCGTTCGGGAAATACATCTGCGTCACCAGACGCGAGATGAAGGAGTGGCCGAACACCGAGAAATGGATGTGGGCGGGGCGCCAGGCATTGTGGTGGTTGCCCCATGGATAGGCGCCGGGCTTCATGGTGACGAATTTGTAGTTGCCCTTGGCGTCGGTCACGGCGCGGCCTGCGCCAGTGAAGTTCGGATCGAGCGGGGCGGGGTGCTGATCGACGACGTGGATATAGCGACCGCAGGCGTTGGCCTGCCACAGTTCGACCAGCGTGTTCGGCACGCCGCGACCATCTTCGTCCATCACGGTGCCGTGCACGATGATGCGTTCGCCGATCGGTTCGCCGGCGTGCATGGTGGTGAGGTCGGCATCGCCGGGGCGCACGGTCTCGTGGCCATAGGCCGGGCCGGTCAGTTCCGACAGTGACTGCTTGATCATGATCAGCGGCTTCTGTGGGGCGCGCTTGATGGTGCTCTTGTAGCCGGGTGACAGCCGCGGCGCGTGGGCCGCATTGCTTTCGACGGGATAGATTAGCGTCATGCTGGTTTCCCCTTTGGCCGCCGCGGATCCCGCGGCGGCTTGCTTGTGGACGTAGTTTTTTAGTTCAGCTTCTCGATGGCCATGGCGACGCCCTGACCGACGCCGACGCACATGGTGGCGAGCGCCAGCTTGCCGCCGCGCTTCTCCATGCCGTGCACGGCCGTCATCGCGAGGCGGGCACCGCTCATGCCGAGCGGGTGGCCGAGCGCGATCGCGCCGCCGTGCGGATTGACGAAATCAGCATCTTCCTTGACGCCGAGCTGGCGCAGCACGGCGATGCCCTGTGACGCGAAGGCCTCGTTGAGCTCGATCAGGTCGAAGTCGCTGATCTTGAGGCCGAGACGTTCCATCAGCTTCTTGGTCGCCGGTACGGGGCCGATGCCCATGATGCGCGGCGCGACGCCGCCCGAGGCGAGGCCCAGAATGCGGGCGCGGGCCTTTAGGCCGTGCTTCTCGACTGCGGCGCCGGAAGCGAGGATCATGGCGCAGGCGCCGTCATTGACGCCCGAGGCGTTGCCGGCGGTGACTGTGCCATCCTTGCGGACGATCGGGCGCAGCTTGGCGAGGCCTTCCAGTGTGGTTTCGGGGCGCGGATGCTCGTCCTTGTCGACGGCGGTCGGGCCGGCCTTGCCGCCGGGCACCATCACTGGGACGATTTCCTCGGCGAAATAGCCCGAAGCGATCGCCTTGCCCGCGTTCTGCTGCGAGCGGATCGCGAAAGCGTCCTGGTCGGCGCGGGAGATCTGGAAATCCTGCGCGACGTTCTCGCCGGTCTCAGGCATCGCATCGACGCCGTATTTTTCGCGCATCAGCGGGTTGATGAAACGCCAGCCGATGGTGGTGTCGAAGATTTCCGCCGAGCGGGAGAAGGCTTCGGTGGCCTTGCCCTGCACGAACGGCGCGCGGGTCATGGATTCAACGCCGCCGGCAATGGCGAAATCGATTTCACCGGCGCGGATGGCGCGGGCACCGGCGCCAACGGCATCGAGGCCGGAGGCACAGAGACGGTTCAGCGTGGCGCCGGGGACGGAATCGGGGAGGCCGGCCAGCAGCGCTGCCATGCGGGCGACGTTGCGGTTGTCTTCGCCGGCCTGATTGGCGCAGCCGAAATAGACTTCCTCGACGGCAGTCCAATCCACGCCAGGATTGCGGTCCATCAGGGCTTTAATGGGGGCGGCGGCGAGGTCGTCGGCGCGGACTTTGGCGAGGGAGCCGCCGAAACGGCCGATGGGGGTGCGGACGGCGTCGCAAATGAAGACATCGCTCATCAATTCTCTCCCTGGGGGACTGCATCCGCGCTCGATTGCCGGATTTTCGCGGTGGTTTTAAGAACCCCCACTGACCCGGTCAAATGCGCCCACCAGATGGCAGGCCTGTCCCTCCATTTGCGGATATGAAATCGCAGTTGACTTGTCAACTGGATCGCTCAATGGGGAAAACTGGGATTTGAAACCAGGGCGGGTGGGATCGGCCGGGTAAAATTTGCTAGCGTCCGCCGCCATGACAATCCAGCAAGCCATTACCGCCCCGGACCAGCCGGCCGCCCGCGTGGAAGACACCACGAAGGTGTCGCCGATGATGGAACAGTACCTTGAAATAAAGGCCGCCAATCCCGGCCTGCTGCTGTTCTATCGGATGGGCGATTTCTACGAGATTTTCTTCGAGGACGCGGAAGTTGCCTCGCGGGCGCTCGGCATCGTGCTGACCAAGCGCGGCAAGTACCAGGGCAACGACATTCCCATGTGCGGAGTGCCGGTAGAGCGCTCCGACGACTATCTGCATCGCCTGATCGCGCTCGGCATCCGCGTCGCCGTGTGCGAGCAGATGGAGAATCCCGCCGAGGCGCGCAAGCGTGGCAACAAAAGCGTGGTCCGTCGCGACGTCGTGCGCGTGGTCACGCCCGGCACGCTGACCGAGGAGAATCTGCTCGACGCCCGCGCCAATAATTATCTTTTGGCGATCGCGCGCAGCAAAGGCTCATCGGGCGCGGATCGCATCGGTCTGGCCTGGATCGATATTTCGACGGCCGAATTCATTGTCACCGAATGTGCGACCGGCGAACTCGGCGCCACGCTGGCGCGGATCAATCCGAACGAAGTGATCGTCACGGACGCGCTCTACAGCGATCCGGACCTCAGCCAGTTGCTGCGCGAATTATCCGCCGTGACGCCGCTGACCCGCGATGTGTTTGACGGCGCCACTGCCGAACGCCGGCTGTGCGACTATTTTGCCGTCGCCACGATGGATGGTCTGAGCGCGATGTCGCGGCTGGAAGCGACCGCGGCTGCTGCCTGCGTCACTTACGTGGAGCGCACTCAGGTCGGCAAACGCGTGCCGCTGTCGCCGCCGACCCGCGAGGCGGTCGGTACCACCATGGCGATCGATCCGGCGACGCGCGCCAATCTCGAACTGACACGGACGCTGGCCGGCGAGCGTAAAGGCTCGCTGCTCGACGCCATCGATTGCACCGTGACGGCCGCCGGCTCCCGCCTGCTGGCGCAGCGTCTCGCCGCGCCACTGACCGATGACGTGGCCATCGGCCGCAGGCTCGATGCGGTCACGACATTCGTAGCCGATAGCGGCTTGCGCGACGATCTCCGCGTCGCCTTGCGCGCCGCGCCGGATCTGTCCCGTGCGCTGGCGCGTCTGTCGGTCGGTCGCGGCGGCCCGCGCGATCTGGCATCCCTGCGTGACGGCGTAATTGCGGCCGATCAGGTGCTTGCACGCCTCGGTGCCATCGACAATTTGCCGGCGGATATCTCTGCTGCCATGGCTGCGCTGCAGCGGCCGTCGCGCGAACTCGCCCAGACATTTGCGCGGGCACTGGCCGAAGATCTTCCGCTGTTGAAGCGCGATGGCGGTTTCGTGCGTGAGGGCTTCGAAGCCGCGCTCGACGAGACCCGCAATCTGCGCGACGCCTCGCGCCTCGTGGTCGCCGCGATGCAGGCGCGCTATGCCGATGACACCGGCGTGAAGGGCCTCAAGATCCGTCACAACAATGTGCTCGGTTATTTCGTCGAGGTGACGGCACAGCACGGTGACAAGCTGATGCAGCCGCCGCTGAATGCGAGTTTCATCCATCGCCAGACTCTGGCGGGGCAGGTGCGTTTCACGACGTCTGAACTCGGCGAGATCGAAGCCAAGATCGCCAATGCTGGCGACCGTGCGCTGGGTCTTGAGCTGGAAATCTTCGAGCGACTGTCGGGCATGGTGGCTGAGGCGTCGGAAGATCTCAGAGCAGCGGCGCATGCTTTTGCGCTGCTGGATGTCGCTACGGCGCTGGCGAAGCTGGCGGTCGATGACAACTATGTGCGCCCCGAAGTCGACAACTCGCTACTGTTTGCCATCGAAGGCGGCCGGCATCCCGTCGTCGAGCAGGCGCTGAAGCGCGACGGCCAGTCGTTCATCGCCAATGCCAGCGACCTGTCGCCGGGGCCGGGGCAAAAATCCGGGCAGATCTGGCTGATCACCGGTCCGAACATGGCGGGTAAATCGACCTTCCTCCGTCAGAACGCGCTGATCGCACTGCTGGCGCAGATCGGCAGCTTTGTGCCGGCCTCGCGGGCGCGCATCGGCATCGTCGACCGGCTGTTTTCGCGCGTCGGCGCGGCGGACGATCTCGCGCGCGGACGTTCGACCTTCATGGTCGAGATGGTCGAAACCGCCGTGATCCTCAATCAGGCCACCGAACGCGCGCTGGTCATCCTCGACGAAATCGGCCGCGGCACCGCGACCTTCGACGGGCTGTCGATTGCCTGGGCGGCGATCGAGCACCTGCATGAGAGCAACCGCTGCCGTGCGCTGTTCGCGACGCATTATCACGAGCTCACGGCGCTGTCGGCGAAACTGCCGCGGCTGTTTAATGCCACGGTGCGGGTCAAGGAATGGCACGGCGACGTGGTGTTCCTGCACGAGGTGCTGCCCGGTTCGGCGGATCGTTCCTACGGCATTCAGGTGGCCAAACTCGCGGGCCTGCCGCCGGCCGTGATCGCGCGCGCGAAGTCGGTGCTGGCCAAGCTTGAGGCGCAGGATCGTGGTCAGAGCGCCAAGGCGCTGATGGATGATTTGCCGCTGTTTGCGATCACCGCGCGTGCGCCGGCCGAGGCGGCTCCTCCGAGCGAGGCGGAACTCCTGATGGATGCGGTGAAGGCGCTGCATCCCGACGAGATGTCGCCGCGCGAGGCGCTGGATGCTCTCTATGCGCTGAAGGCCAAGCTACCCAAAGGCTAAACGCTGCGAATATTCCTGCGGCCCAGCGACCACAGGCCGAGATTCCACATCACGCAAGTTGCCAGCGCGACGCTAAGCGCGATCGCCGAGCCGAAGCGTGGCGCGGTCAAGGGCAGGGTAGCGACGGCGATGCCGAAGCCCATGAGACCCCAGCCGCCATTGGCCATTACCGCAGCGGTCGGCAGACCGCCGATGCGCGGATGCAGGATCAGCAACAGGCTGGTGAACACCACGGGATAGAGCGCAAGGATGCCACTACCGGCCGGGCCGATGGTTGCGGATAGCGTGACGACTGCGCCGACCAACGAGGACACCAGTGCCGCGCGCAGCAGTATGTCGTACCAGCGCCGTGTGATGAGCGGCATCTTCGCGTGGCGAAACCGCGCCATCAGCGGCAGGCAGATGCTGAAGGCCACCGCATTGGCAAGGAGACCTCCCAGCAATGACCATTCGAATTGCCGGACCAGTATGGCAAGGCCGAACCACACCACCATCGCCGTGCCGAGACTGACAACGACGTTATGGCGTCGGGCCAGGTAGATGTATGTCAATCCGAAGAACATTGTCACGGCGTTGATCGGCAGGCTCGTCAGCGCGCCCTGCGCGATGAAGGCGGCATCGTGATCGATGGCGAGAAAAACGTAGGACGGACCCGCTGAGATTGGTAGCGTCGCCACCAATGCGCCGATCACCGGGCCGGAGCGTTCGGTGATGATGGAAGCAGTGATTACGAAGGCGGCGGTGATCGCCATGCGCAGAGTGAGCGTCAGGATGAAGGCAAGTTCGGGGGACATGGCAGCCAGACGAGAGGAGGTACTTGGCCTCCTCTTTCCTTATGAATCGTCCAGCCTGCTTACACTCTGTTGAGGGACACCGAAACCTTCGGGCCATGCTTGATGGTCTGGTAGACCACGCAATAACGCTCGGTCAGTTTCAGCAGCAGGTCGAGCTTGTCCTGCGGCGCGTCGGTGTCGACGTCGAAACGCAGACGGATTTCAGCGAAGCCGACCGGGGCTTCCTTGTCGACGCCGAGCGTGCCGCGGAAATCGAGATCGCCCTCGGCTGTCACATTACCGGACTTCAGCGGGATTTCGATGGCGGTTGCCACCGACTTCAGCGTGACACCGGCGCATGCCACCAGCGCTTCCAGCAGCATGTCGCCCGAACAGAGTTCGAGGCCGGAGCCGCCTGTGGCCGGATGCAGGCCAGCGGCTGCAATCTGTCGGCCGGTCTCGACCTTGCAGGCAATGCCGTCATTGTCGATCGAGCCCTTGGCTTTGAGCGTGATGAAGGCAGCCTTGGGATCGGTCTTGTAGAGTTCCTTGATGGGGGCCTGTGTGGCGCGAAGCGTGGCGGCATCCATGATATCTCTCCCTGAATTTTGTTAGTTGCAGCTTTTATTCGCCTGCGGCGATGTTGTCACCACCACGCGCCGACGGTCTCGGCAGGTGCGCTATCAGGCACATTGCGATCGAGCGAACGATCCAGCGCAGTGAGCACGCGGCGCTTCACCGCTTCGAACAGCGGCGAGGCGCGGTCGCGTGGGCGTGCAAGGTTGACTTGTATTTCAGCAAATAGCCGGCCGGGTCGTGGCCGCATCACCAGCACACGATCTGCCAGCACAACGGCTTCATCCACGTCATGGGTGACAAGGATCAGCGTCGGTCGCGTATCTGCCCACAGATCCAGCAGGTGATCCTGCAGATCGCGGCGCGTGAAGGCGTCGAGCGCCGAGAATGGTTCGTCGAGCAACAGCACCTCCGGCTGCGGCACCAATGCGCGGGCGATGGCCACGCGCTGCGCCTGACCGCCGGACAATTCGCGGGGCCATGCCTTGGCTTTATCCGACAGCCCGACGCGCGCCAGGGCCTGCGCGACTTTCTCACGGCGTGTGGCGGCGGGAAGGTCGGACAGGCCGAAGCCGATATTGTCGGCGACGCTCAGCCATGGCAGCAGCCGTGGCTCCTGAAAGATGATGCCAATTTTTTCATGCGGCGCGGTGATATCGATATTGTCGATGCGGATGCTGCCGGTCGAAGCGCGATCGAGGCCGGCGACGGCGCGCAGCAGTGTCGACTTTCCGCAGCCGGAGCCGCCGATGATGGCGACGATCTCGCCCTGCGGGATCGCGGCCGAGAAGCGCTCCAGCGCATGGACACCGTTGGGATAGGTCTTGCCGACCTTGTCGAGGGCGAGCATCAGGCCTCTCCACCCGGTCGGAACGCATCCTGCCAGCGCAGCAGTGGCGTGGTGATCAGTTCGATCAGCCAGTCGGTGGTCTTGCCGAGCAGCGCGAAGATGGTGATGGCGGCGAGGATCTGCGCTGGCTTGCCGAGCTGCTGGCCGTCGATCAGGAGATAACCGAGGCCTTCGGATGCGCCCATGAATTCGGCGGCAACCACGAACATCCAGCCGAGTCCAAGGCCAACGCGGAGTGCAACGACATAGGCTGGTAGCACCGCGGGCAGCAGGATGCGACGGATCATGGCGGGGCCGGAGAGGCGGAAGGTGCGGCCGACCTCGACGATCTTCCGATCGACCGAGAGGATCGCACCCATCACGCCGAGATAGACCGGGAAGAACACGCCGACGGCGATCAGCGCGACTTTCGAGGTCTCGAAAATGCCGAGCCACAGGATGAACAGCGGCACCCAGGCGATGGATGGGATCGCGCGCAGCGCCTGGATGGTCGGATCGAGCAATTGCCTTGCGATGCCCCAATAGCCGGAGATAGCGCCGAGCAACGT
Organism: Tardiphaga sp. P9-11; assembly: GCF_008329525.1. Classification (GTDB taxonomy): domain Bacteria; phylum Pseudomonadota; class Alphaproteobacteria; order Rhizobiales; family Xanthobacteraceae; genus Tardiphaga. The sequence continues at coordinate 1,145,410 of NZ_NPKQ01000001.1, forward strand.
GCCGGCGACAACGCCGAGGCCGAAGCCGGCAGTAACGCGCGACAGCGTCGTGGTGATGTGGCGCGAGAGTTCGCCGGTCCGTGCCAGCTCCATGATGGTCGTGAAGACGCGCGACGGCGGCGGCACCAGCCGGCCGTTCGACCAGCCGGACCAGACAGCCAGCTCCCATGCCAGCGCCAGTGTGAGCGGGAGCACAACGCCGAGCGCTGGCCGCGCGAAACGCTGCCAACGCCTGTTGGATGCGGGTTTTTCACGCGTCTCCGCTACGTCGGGTGCGGTCGTGTCGAGCGTCATGGCCATAGCTGAAGCGCGTCTCGATTTGGTTTGCAAGATACTCAAAAGCTTCACCCTCCCTTTGCGGGGAGGGTGAAGGGTGGCTTCGCAGATGCGAAAGCGTCAGCTCTTTGGCAGTGGGACCTGATCGTCGATCAGCGCATCCACCGTGGCCTTCACATCGACCTTGGCGTCGATCACGCCAGCCTGCTGCAAGGCAAGGCCTGCGGCGAGGATCGACTCGCGCTGTGGTGCGCCAATGCGGCTGTGGGTCAGTTCGGTGCGTTCCTTGAGCTGCTTGTCGACCACGGCGTCGGGCAGTTTGGTGACGCCGATAAAGGCCTTCTTCAGCTCCGGATAGTTCTCCAGCGAATATTTGCGGGCGTCTTCATAGACGGCGAGGACGCGGCGCGCCGCGTCCGGATAGTCCTTCAGGAACTGCTCGCGCACATTGAGGATGCCCCAGGTGTTGGCGTCGGGCTTACGAAAGAACGGTTTGGCGCCGTCCTCGACCTCGGCCTGCGCCATCATCGGGTCGAGACCGGCCCATGCATCGACGTCGCCGCGGATCAGCGCGGCCTTGCCGTCGGCATGCTGCAGCAAAACTGGCGTGATGTCCCTGTCGGTCAAGCCGGCGCCGAGCAAAGCGCGGACCAGGAAGATGTGGGGATCGGTGCCGCGGGTCACCGCGACGCGCTTGCCCTTGAGATCCGCGACGGAGGCAATCTTGGAGTCCTTGCCGGTCACCAGCGCGGTCCATTCCGGGCGGGAATAGACATAAACCGATTTGATCGGATTGCCGTTGATCCTGGCGACCAGCGCGGCGGAGCCGGCGGTCGAGCCGAAATCGATGGACCCCGCATTGAGGAATTCGAGCGCCTTGTTGGAGCCGGCCGACTGCACCCAGACGACCTTGATGCCGTCCTTGGCGAATTCCTTCTCCAGCAGGCCGTTCTGCTTGAGGATGATCGAGACCGGATTATAGGTCGCCCAGTCGAGCCGGATTTCCTTGAGCGGCTCGGCCGCGAACGTAGCTCCGGGCAGCAGTGCAGCCGCAGCAATCAGACCGGCGACAGCGCGCCGTGACATCGTGAACATTCTGGTCTCTCCCTGATGGACTGTCGAAACGTGAGGTTCGAAGGCGACTTGCATCCTGCAGGCGTCATGGCGCCACGCCGGGGTCGCTCTGTTTGCGAAAACGTGCTTTAATTTCAATTAGTTATGGCGTTCCGTCAACGAGAAGATATGATGCGCCAAGGACACCGCCGCGAGAACGTTGTTGCCCGGATTGCGCAAAAGGCAGCATGGACTAGCTGTAGGGCTACAATCACCGTGACAGCGCTTGCGCCGTCCGATATCCGGGTTGTTCATGGACAGCGTTGCTACACAAGACAGACCAACAACCGAAACCGACTTCGACACGACGCGGATTACCGCAGAGATCGATGCGCTTGCAGCGCAGCATCGCGGCAAGAACGATTTGTTTCGCGCCGCGGTCGCCAAGCTGCTGAAGGCGGAACTGCTTAAGGCCAGTGAAGCCGCCGAAGCCGTCCTGTTAAAGGACCGCCACGGCCGACGCTGTGCCGAGCAACTCTGCCACGTGCAGGATGAGATCATCCGCATGTTGTTCGCCGCGGCGACCAAGCATCTGTATCATTCGCCAATCCCGTCCGGCGCCGAACGCATGGCGGTGGTCTCCACCGGCGGCTATGGCCGCGGGCTGATGGCGCCGGAATCCGACATCGATCTGTTGTTCATCCTGCCCTACAAGCAGACCGCCTGGGGCGAGCAGGTCGCCGAAGTCATTCTGTATTGCCTGTGGGACATGGGCCTGAAGGTCGGCCACGCTACGCGGTCGGTGGATGAATCGATCCGCCAGGCGCGCGGTGACATGACGATCCGCACGGCGATTCTGGAAACGCGCTTCCTTACAGGTGATCAGGCGCTCTACGACGAACTCGTCACACGTTTCGATGCAGAAGTAGTGCAGGGCACGGCCGCTGAATTCGTGACGGCCAAGCTTGCCGAGCGCGAGGAGCGTCATCGCCGTGGCGGCCAGTCGCGCTATCTGGTCGAACCCAACGTCAAGGACGGCAAGGGCGGGTTGCGCGACCTGCACACTGTGTTCTGGATCGCGAAATACGTCTATCGAGTGCGCGACAGCAAGGAGCTGGTGGCGCGGGGCGTGTTCGATCCGCAGGAATACCGCACCTTCAAGCGTTGCGAAGACTTCCTGTGGTCGGTCCGCTGCAATATCCACTTCCTGACCAAGCGGCCGGAAGAGCGGCTGTCCTTCGACCTGCAGCGCGAGATTGCGGTCCGCCTCGGCTATACGTCGCATCCCGGCATGCAGGACGTCGAGCGCTTCATGAAGCACTACTTCCTGATTGCCAAGGAAGTCGGCGATCTCACTGCAATCCTGTGCGCCAAGCTCGAAGACCAACAGGCCAAGCCGGCCCCAGCGCTGACGCGCATGATGGCCAAGCTGCGGCCCGAGATGCATCGCCGCCGGCTGCCGGACAGCGACGCGTTCATCGTCGATAATAACCGCATCAACCTTGCTGCGCCTGACGTGTTCAAGGAAGACCCGATCAACCTGATCCGGTTCTTCCGGCTGGCGCAGAAGCACAATCTCGCATTCCATCCGGATGCGATGCGGACCGCGACGCGCTCACTCCGGCTGATCACGCCCGAGATTCGCGAGAACGCCGAAGCCAATGCGCTGTTCATGGAGATACTGACCTCGGACAATGCCGAGATCGTGCTGCGGCGGATGAACGAGACCGGCGTGCTCGGTCATTTCATTCGCGCTTTCGGCCGCATCGTCTCGATGATGCAGTTCAATATGTATCATCACTACACGGTGGATGAGCATCTACTGCGCTGTGTCGGTATCCTTCAGGAGATCGAGCGGGGCGGGAATGACGAGTTCGTTGTCGCCAGCGATCTGATGCGCAAGATACGTCCGGAACATCGGGCGGTGATCTATATCACCGTGTTGCTGCACGACATCGCCAAGGGACGTCCGGAGGATCACTCCATCGCCGGCGCCAAGGTCGCACGGCGGCTATGCCCGCGGCTCGGCTTCAATGCGGCCGACACGGAGCTCGTCGCCTGGCTCATCGAAGAGCATCTGACCATGTCTACGGTGGCGCAGTCGCGCGACCTGTCGGACAGCAAGACTATCGAGAATTTTTCTGCCGTGGTGCAGTCGGTGGAGCAAATGAAGCTGCTGACGATTCTCACCACCGCCGATATTCGCGGTGTCGGTCCCGGCGTCTGGAACGGCTGGAAGGCGCAGTTGATCCGGACGCTGTATTACGAGACCGAGCCGGTGCTGACCGGCGGCTTCTCCGAGGTCAATCGCGCCCAGCGCATCGCGTCGGCTCAGGCGGAATTCCGCCGGGCCTTCACCGAATGGCCCGAGCAGGATCTCAACGCCTATATTCTCCGGCACTATCCGGCGTACTGGCTCAAGGTCGAACTTGAGCGCAAGATTCGCCACGCGCGCTTCCTGCGGGCATCGGAAGAGGCCGGGCACAAGCTGGCGATCAATGTCGGGTTCGATGAAGCCCGCGGCGTTACCGAACTGACGATTCTGGCAGTCGATCATCCCTGGCTGCTGTCGATCATCGCAGGCGCCTGCGCTGCGGCCGGCGCCAATATCGTCGACGCGCAGATCTACACGACCACCGATGGCCGCGCGCTCGACACCATCGCGATCTCCCGGGAATACGATCGCGATGACGACGAAGGCCGCCGTGCAACACGAATCGGCGACATGATCGAGGACGTGCTTGAAGGCAAGGTGCGGCTGCCGGAAACCGTGGCCAAGCGCGCCTCGACCAAAGGCAAGATCAAGGCCTTCACGGTGGAGCCGGAAGTCATCGTCAACAACCAGTGGTCTGATCGCTACACGGTGATCGAGGTGTCCGGCCTCGACCGGCCGGGCCTCTTGTATCAGCTCACCACGGCGATCTCGAAGCTGAACCTCAATATCGCCTCGGCGCATGTCGCGACCTTCGGCGAGCGCGCGCGAGACGTGTTCTACGTCACCGATTTGTTGGGCGCGCAGATCAACGCCCCGACGCGTCAGGCGGCGATCAAGCGCGCGCTGATCCATCTGCTGGCAAATGGCGATGCGGCGGAGAAGCCGGCGGCGTAGTTACTTCACCGCAACGCCTTCATGCTCTAGCAGCCAGCGCTTGCGGGCGATGCCGCCTCCGTAGCCGGTGAGCGAACCGTTAGCGCCGATCAAGCGGTGGCAGGGCACGACGACACTCAGGGGATTTGCACCATTGGCATGGCCGACCGCGCGCATCGCGGTGGGGACACCGAGTTGCGCTGCGAGCGTGCCGTAGCTGAGTGTGCTGCCCGCAGGGATCTTGCGCAGTGCCGTCCAGATACGGTTCTGAAACGGCGTGCCGGGGATGTGGCAGGTGATGCCATTGAGCTGGTCAAGGTCGCCGTCGAAATAGCGTGAGAGTGCGTTGCGGATTTCGGATGGTGCCGAGTTCTCGATCAGTTCCACCGGCCCATAGTAACGACGCAGCAAAGTCAGCAGGCGTTCCTCGTAATCGATCCAGTCGAGTGCGCAGAGTGCGCCGCCGTGGTTCGTCACCATCAGTGCGATGCCGATCGGGGTGTCGAGTCGGTCGAGAGTGAGTGGGGTGGGTTGCTTCGCCATGGCGATGTTGCGCTCATCAAATGGAAACGCCGACCGTAGGTTTAGCCACGGCCGGCGTCATTCCGATTTCCGATAAGTGAGCCGCGAATTATTCCGGCTTCGGCTCGTGCGACATGCGCTCGAGGCGTTCCTGCATTTCCTTCATCTGGCGACGCAGGTCGTCCATGGTGTCGGCAGGCTCAGAGGTCGGCTCCGGCGTCTTTTCCGGCTCCGGCGAGGCAGCGCCGCCGCGCGGTGGCACGAACGGCTTGAACATCGAGAACGTCTGCTGAAACAATTCCATGTTGCGGCGGACGGTTTCTTCCAGCGGCGCGAACGGCGTCAAGCTGAATGTGTTGGTCATCTGCTTGCGGAATTTTTCCTGCTCACGCGTCAGGCTGTCGATGGACTGCTCGAGATACTTCGGCACCACCATCTGCATGCTGTCGCCATAGAAGCGGATCAACTGGCGCAGGAAAGTGGTTGGCAGGAGATTCTGGCCAGCCTTGTTTTCCTGTTCGAAGATGATCTGGGCCAGCACCGAGCGGGTAATATCGTCACCGGTCTTGGCGTCATAGACGAGAAAATCCTCGCCGTCCTTCACCATCGCAGCGAGGTCCTCAAGCGTCACGTAAGTGCTTGTTCCGGTATTATAAAGCCGGCGGTTCGCATATTTTTTGATTGTCGTGGGTTGATCTGATTTCGCCATGGGGGCTCACACATACGGACCGAGGACAGGGAACCTTACGGCAGCGCGCCATAAGGTTGTCGAACAACGCAATGCAATAAAGTAAGCACTTTCAAAGGGGCTCGGCTACCGTTTTGTGCGTCACGGTTAAAATGGCAGCAGCATTGTGCTATGCAAAGCGACATCCGTGCCATTTTGCGTGCGTTGCGGCCGGAATTTGGCCTCTGACCAATTGACAGTCCAACCCTCAGTTAACAGGATAGTTTGCAACGCGGGCCCCGCCATTCTGGCTCTGACCGTCGAAAAAACCTCAACAACAGGAGATGTCCATGTCAGACGATGTCGTCATCGTCAGCGCTGCCCGCACACCCGTCGGCAGCTTCAACGGCGCTTTCGCGACCATGCCGGCGCACGATCTCGGCGCCATTGCCATCAAGGCAGCGCTCGAGCGCGGCAAGATCGATCCCGCGCGCGTTTCCGAAGTCATCATGGGGCAGATCCTCACTGCGGCGCAGGGCCAGAACCCCGCGCGCCAGGCATCGATCGCTGCTGGCCTTCCGGTGGAAACGTCGGCCTGGGGCGTCAACATGCTGTGCGGCTCCGGCCTGCGCACGGTCGCGCTCGGCTATCAGGCGCTGCTCAATGGTGATTCGGAAATCGTCGTTGCCGGCGGTCAGGAATCCATGAGCATGGCCCCGCATGCGCAATATCTGCGCGGTGGCGTGAAGATGGGTCCGGTGGAATTCGTCGACACCATGATCAAGGACGGTCTGTGGGATGCCTTCAACGGCTATCACATGGGTAACACCGCCGAGAACGTGGCGAAGCAGTACCAGATCACACGCCAGCAGCAGGACGAGTTCGCTGTTGCGTCGCAGCAGAAGGCAGAAGCGGCGCAGAAGGCAGGCAAGTTCAAGGACGAGATCGTCCCTGTAACTATCAAGGGCCGCAAGGGCGACGTCATCGTCAGCGACGACGAATATCCGCGTCACGGCGCCACCATCGAGGCGATGGCCAAGCTGCGCCCGGCCTTCGAGAAGGACGGCACCGTCACTGCAGGCAGCGCATCGGGCATCAATGACGGTGCTGCTGCCGTCGTGCTGATGACCGCCAAGCAGGCAGCCAAGGAAGGCCTCAAGCCGCTCGCCCGCATCGTGTCGTGGGGCCAGGCCGGCGTCGATCCGAAGATCATGGGCACTGGTCCGATCCCGGCATCGCGCGCCGCGCTGAAGAAGGCCGGCTGGACCATCAATGATCTCGACCTGATCGAAGCCAACGAGGCTTTCGCTGCGCAGGCCTGCGCCGTGAACAAGGACCTCGGCTGGGATACGTCGAAGGTCAACGTCAATGGTGGCGCGATCGCGATCGGTCATCCGGTGGGTGCATCGGGCGCCCGCGTGCTGGTGACGCTGTTGCACGAAATGGAAAAGCGCGATGCCAAGAAGGGGCTCGCCACGTTGTGCATCGGCGGCGGCATGGGCATCGCCATGTGCCTCGCCCGCGACTGATCGCAACACGCCGCGCAAACTTTGCGCGCTGCGTGCTGAAAACATCAGCTCGCGAGTGCACTGCACACACTGCTACAACAGAATGCCCGGCGCGTTTGCGTCGGGCATTTTCACTTGGTGGCCCAATTCCACTTGATGTTCGTCGTATCGCCGGATTAATTCGTAGCTATAAATAATAAAGTGCTTTTGGAGGGATCGATCATGGCGCGCATAGCATTGGTGACCGGGGGAACACGAGGGATTGGCGCTGCGATCAGCAAGGCGTTGAAGACTGCGGGATACAAGGTTGCCGCGAGCTATGCCGGCAACGATGCCGCCGCCGAGAAATTCAAGAGCGAGACCGGCATTCCCGTTTTCAAATGGGACGTGGCTTCCTTTGAAGCCAGCGCCGAAGGCGTGAAGAAGGTCGAGGCCGAACTCGGGCCGGTCGATGTGCTGGTCAACAATGCCGGCATCACCATGGACGGCGCGTTCCACAAAATGACGCCCGACCAGTGGAACAAGGTGGTGAACACCAATCTCGGTTCGCTGTTCAACGTGACCCGCCAGGTGATCGAGGGCATGCGGTCGCGCAAGTTTGGCCGCGTCATCAACATTTCATCGATCAACGGGCAGAAGGGCCAGTTCGGCCAGGTCAATTATTCCGCGGCAAAGGCCGGCGACATCGGCTTCACCAAGGCGCTGGCGCTGGAGAATGCCAAGCTCGGCATCACGGTGAATGTGATCTGCCCCGGCTACATCAACACCGAAATGGTGCAAGCGGTGCCGAAGGACGTGCTCGAGAAGAACATCCTGCCGCAGATCCCGGTCAATCGCCTCGGCGAGCCCGAGGAAATCGCGCGTGCCGTCGTGTTCCTGGCCGCCGATGAGTCCGGTTTCGTTACCGGCTCGACCATGACCATCAATGGCGGGCAATATCACGCGTAACGGGCCTCGAAGCTCGGACCTCATCCTGAGGAGCCCGCCCTTGCGGGCGTCTCGAAGGATGTGGGACATGCGCTACCGCCGCGTTTCTGGCCTTCGCCGTACATCGCTTTACGGAGGACGCCGCATGGCCATCAAGCCCGCTGGCCTGTGCGGCGATCATCGCGCTCGGTGCCGCCTCCGATGCGCCGCCGCTGTTATCGACGGCGTTCTTGATTGTGGGCGGCTTCGCGGAGGCGAACGCGAATATTGCTGTCGCGGCAGCGTTGATCGCAGGTGGCGGCTTGAACGCAGCGAAGGATATGATCTGGAAGCCGAGCTAGTAGGGCGTCCAGCCCTTCGGAGCCAACTCAAACGTCGCGAAATCGAAACCCGGTGCGACGGTACAGCCGACCAGTGTCCAGTCGCCAGTGGTGGAGGCGGCCTGCCAGGCATGGGGTGGGACAATGCCTTGTGGCTCTTGTCCAGCGGCGATGTCCGGCCCGAGCGTGATCGTGCGCTGGCCGGCGTCGCTGGCGATTTCCAGCGTAAGCGGAGCGCCCGCATGATAGTGCCAGATCTCGACGGCATCGATGCGGTGCCAGTGCGAACGTTCGCTGCGCGCGAGCAAAAAATAGATCGCCGTCGAGGCGGCGCGCCCGTTCGCGTCGATGCGGCTATCGCGAAACGTTTCGCGATAGTGTCCGCCTTCGGGGTGCGGCTGCAGGCCGAGCGTCGCGATGACCTCGACCGCAGTCGGCATCTTGTTTGCCATCAGGACTTGTTCTTACGTTCGCGGAGTTCAGCGAACACGTCATCTTCGCTGTAGCCCTTGAGGCGCACGGCCGCGGCGATAGCTGGGTCGTCGGCGCGCAGAAACACGTTGGTCTTTTTCTCAAGCCCCAACAGCACCGGGATAGTCGACTTGTTGACGGCGCGTAACTGCGTCACTTCCTCGGCGCGAGCCTTCAGTGCCTCGTTGTTGGCATCGATACCGAGGCAGAACTTGACGTTGGCCGCGGTGTATTCGTGGCCGCAATAGACACGGTAGTCGTCAGGCAACGTGCGCAGCTTCTTCAATGACTGCCACATCATCGGATAAGTGCCTTCGAACACCCGGCCGCAGCCGCCCGAAAACAGCGTATCGGCCGAGAACAGCGCCAACTCGCTGTCGAACACATAGCAGATATGGTCGAGTGTGTGGCCGGGGGTCTCGAACACTCGCGCTGTGAGCGCGCCGACCTGCACGGTATCGCCTTCGGCGACCCGGACGTCGACTTCGGGAATTGCTGTGCCCTGATCGTGCGGTGCCGTGACCTTGCAGCCATAGGTTTTCTTCAGCTCGGCGATGCCGCCGACATGGTCCGCATGGTGATGCGTCACCAGAATATCCGTAAGTTTCCAGCCCTCGCGCTGCAGCACCTTCATGATGGGACCGGCCTCCGGCGCATCGATGGCGGCGGTCTTCAGGCTCTGTGGATCATGAATCAGGTAGCCGAAATTGTCGGACAGGCAGGGGAAAACACGAATTTCAGCAGCCATGATATCTCCGTAATTCAAATCGTCCGGTAATCGCCAACGGCTTTTCTGACATATGGCGTTAACGCTTCCCGGGCAATGCGCGATTCGGGGGATCGTAGCGCGTCGTGACGTGTTAGAAAGCCATCATGACCATCGATGTGATCGATCTCCGGGATTTTTATTCGCGCCGCCTTGGCATCGTGGCGCGGCGGCTGATCAATCGCGGTATTCAGGCGCATTGGCCGAATGCCGAGGGCCAGCGCGTGCTTGGCCTCGGTTACCCCACGCCCTATCTTGGCCTGTTTCGCGAAAATTCCGAGCGCTGCATCGCTTTCATGCCGGCTGCGCAGGGCGTGTTGAAATGGCCGACAGCAAAACCCGCGCTGGCCACACTTGTGGACGAATTTTCGCTGCCGTTGCCGGATGCCGCCGTCGATCGCATCATTCTGGTGCATGCTCTCGAAATGTCCGACGACCCCGAAGGTTTGCTGCGTGAGGTCTGGCGTGTGTTGTCGCCGTCCGGGCGGATGATGGCGGTGATTCCGAATCGTCGGGGTGTCTGGACCCGCACGGACTCGACGCCGTTCGGTCACGGCCGACCCTATTCACGCTCGCAGATCACGCAATTGCTGCGGCAGACCTGGTTTACGCCGACAGCGTGGAGCGAGGCGCTGTTCATGCCGCCCGTTGGTATGGGCTGGTTCCTGCGCTCGGCAATGGCCTGGGAGCGCATCGGTGCGGCGCTGTCGCTGCCGTTTGCCGGCGTGCATATCGTTGAAGCCACCAAACAGGTCTATCGCGCGATCCCCGCCAAGCGCGAGCGCACGCGGCTGATTCCGGCACTGCAGCCGGTGCTGGTGCCGACTTCCGGGATGCGACGCGACGATGAGGCGGACGATATCGGCGATGCGGAGCCGCTGCCGCGCTGAAGGCTATTTCTCAGCGAGCGGATGCAGGTCGCGGACCAGGCTCTTGAGCCGCTCTTCCACCACGTGGGTGTAGATCTGCGTTGTCGAAATATCGGTATGGCCGAGCAGCGTCTGCACGATGCGAAGATCGGCGCCGTTATGCAGCAGATGACTCGCAAAGGCGTGACGCAGCACGTGCGGCGACACCAGCCGCGGCGCAATGCCGGATGCCGCCGCGAGTTCTTTCAGGTCGCGCGCGAAATGCTGTCGGGTGAGGTGGCCGCTCTCGCCAAAAGACGGAAACAGCCACTTCGAGGCGGCACTCTTTTTTGGTTGAGACTTCTGCAACTCGGCCATCGCGGCGAGATATTCGGCCATCGCCTGTTTGGCAGTTTCGTTGAGCGGCACCAGCCGCTCCTTGTTGCCCTTGCCGCGCACCACGATCATGCGGGCATCGCGGCGCGCCGCGGTGAGCGGTAGCGAGACCAACTCGGAGACACGAAGCCCGGTGGCGTAGAGCACTTCGAGTAGACAATAGAGCCGGGCGTCACGCAGCCGCTGTTGCGCAGAGGCTTCGGCATTCTGTGCCTGCGTGCGGGCCTGTACCAGCATGCGGTCGACATCGGCAATCGACAGCACTTTGGGCAGGCTGCGGCCACGCTTCGGGCCGGACAGGATGGCAGCCGGGTCGTCGGTGCGGATTTTTTCGCTGAGCAGAAAGCGAAACAGATGCCGTATGGCGGACAGCCGCCGCGCCACGGTGGTCGATTTGAAGCCGCGCTCGTCGAGGTCTTCCAGGTAGTCGCGCAGCAACTGGGTGTCGGCACCGGCAAAACTGGATTTCGCCCCGGCAGCAAATTCGGAGAAATCTTCGAGGTCGCGGCGATAGGCGTCCAGTGTATTGACGCCAGCACCTTGTTCGGCGGCGAGCATGTCGAGGAACAGATTGGAGAGCTTGGCGTCTGAGGAAGTGGTCATGTGCCATCATAACCCATGATCCGGGCTGCAGCAGCGGTTTTCACTGGCTACAGCAACCCGGAGCGAATGCAGATCCACAAAGATCAGGCAAGCTGTGTGATCGATGTGGCCTGCGACCAGATCACCATCCACTGCCGGTCACGCATTTCATAAACATCGGTGTGCCAATAGTCGCCTGGCGGGACCTTGTGGCCCCCGAAAACCACCTCAATGCGGGCGCGATATCGGATCACGGCACTCGTGCCATACAGCCGCACGGCGATGTCACCGGGCGTCCATGTTAGGTACTTGATGTGGCCACCTGCAACGGCGCCAAGATATTCGGCTTTTGACAGAGCCGCGCCGATCGGCGTGATCAGCTGGAAGTCTGCGGCGTGCAGCGGCTCGGCCGCTGCCATGTCGGCGCTGACAAGCGCACGCAGCCGTCCGCGTTCGATGCTGCGGATATCTTCCGCATCTGGGTGCTCTGTTGGATCGACGATGGATGAGGTCATAGGCTTGTTCCGTTGTTGTCAGGTGTGAGAATTCAGGATGTCGCGAGCAGACCGTGGTCGATCAGGCTTTGCGCGCTGGCGCGAATGGCCTCTTCGGCCGGTCGTGGTTGCCAGTCCAGCACTCGCTGCGCCTTCTCGGCACTGACACTCAGATCGACGTCGAGTTCGTGGACGATCATGCGCGACCGGGCGCTGAACGGTGCCATTGCCTTGATCATCCAGTTTGGCACCTCGCCAGACGGCAGCGCTGGCGCAAAACTGGGAAACGACTGCGCCAATACCGCCGCCATGTCGCGCATCCATAAAAACTGCCCGGCCGCGATGAAGCGCTGACCTGACGCATCCGGATGGGTCATCGCCCTGATATGCGCGTCGGCGACATCGCGGACATCGACCACAGCTATGCCGAAGCGCGGTATGCGTTTGAGCTTGCCGCTCATCATCTGCTGAACCAGCGCGATCGACGTGCCGTAGTCCGGACCCAACAGAGGTCCGAAAATGATGCCGGGATTGATGACGGCGAGATCGAGGCCCGTTTCCGCGGCAAAAGTCCATGAGGCCCGTTCGGCCAGCGTCTTGGATTTATAGTAGGGCGTTGCCCGCTTGCTGGTCGGATCGGTCCAGTTCTCTTCGGTATACGGCGCCTTGCCGTTTCCGTGATTGGTGGCTGCAATCGAGGAGGTCAGCACCACCCGCGTCACGCCTGCTCGATGCGCGGCGCTCAGCACCCGTAATGCACCGTCCCGCGCGGGTTGGATCAGTTCGTTTTCATCCTTCGGAAGGCCTGCCGGAAACGGCGATGCCGTGTGGATCACATAGCTGCAGCCTGTGACGGCGGCATCCCATCCCATGTCGGAGGAGAGGTCGGCTTCGACGAAACTGAGCGAGTGCGAGTCGGTTGGCGCCGCACAGATCTGCTTCGCGATCTGGTCGCAGCCGCTCATGCGACGAACGCTACCGCGAACAGAGTAGCCTTTGGCCAGCAACTGCCGGGCAATATGTCCACCCAGAAAGCCGCCGATGCCGGTGACAAGGACAGTGATCTCGTGGTTGTCGGCCGATCCTGAATGCATGTTTGCTCCCGTCAGGTGATCGAATGCGCAAATTAGACAATTGGACTGTTATTGTCTATTTGTCTTTTGACGCTTTAGACATGAAATGTCAATCTGTCTGAATGAGCGAACGAGATGCCAAATCCGATCACATTCTGGATGCCGCGCTGCCGGTGTTCGTCCGACACGGTTTTCGCAAGGCGTCCATGGCCGATATCGCGCGCGCGGCCGGAATTTCGCGGGCGTCGCTCTATCTGAGCTTCAACAGCAAGGAAGAATTGTTTCGGGCGGGCTCGATGCGCGCCCATGCGCGGACCATGCGCGATGTCGAGGCGGCACTCTCCGGCGATGGCGATGTGTTTGGCCGCATCGAGACCGCGATGGCCGTGTTTCAGCGCGAACTGATCGCCCCTTTCGCGGGCAGCGCCGACGCCATTGAACTGTTCGACGTCAACATGGCCCTGGCCAAAGATATCACGCTTGCCGCGCGCGACAGATTGGTCGCTCTGCTGGCCCAGGCGCTTGGCGATGCGGAGGTCGCCGGGGCGGTGACGTTGGGCTCATTACAAGCCCGGCCCGCGGACGTGGCGAGCGTTATCGTCGCCGCGATCGATGGCATCAAGCACGCGGAAGGGGCTGGCCCGAAATTCGCTGAGGACATGCAGCTCTTCATGCGGCTGCTGCGCACGGCTATTTCTTGAGAAATTTGTCCGGCTGGATGGTGACCGTCATGTCCCGCGGCTTCGGATTGACGAAATTGGCCAGCGCGAAAATCACGCCATAGACCACGCCGACGATCACCGCGACCACCGTCAAAAAGCGGAACAGGCTGGGCATGATCAGGGAACTCAGCGGCGAAATGGGGTGATTCGTTCCGCCGGGGGCGGTCACCCTGTTCGGATACAGACTGCAAGAGGTGCTGGCAACGCTGGCGCTGGGGGTAGTATAGGTGACCGGAATGCGGCAAACCTCTGCGATCCCTTGTCGCTCACTGATTTTGCAGGTGTTTTTGATGTCCGAGACCATCTTGCCGGCGATTGCCAGCGCACCCCAGGAGGCCGCCATCGCCGCGGCGCTGGGAAAGCGCTCGGTCGTGCTGGTGGGCATGATGGGCGCGGGTAAATCAACTATCGGCCGACGCATGGCGACGCGGCTGCGGCTGCCTTTCGTCGATGCCGATAATGAGATCGAGGCGGCCGCCGGGATGTCGATCCCGGACATTTTCGAGGTCCATGGCGAGCCGCATTTCCGCGACGGCGAGGCACGGGTGATTGCCCGGCTGCTGGACAGCGGTCCGATCCTGCTGGCGACCGGCGGCGGCGCCTTCCTGCGCGAGGACACCCGGCAGCGTATCCGGGACAAGGCGATCTCGATGTGGCTGAAAGCCGATGCCGACGTGATCCTGCGCCGTGTCAGACGCCGGGAAAACCGTCCGCTGCTGAAGACCGCTGATCCCGCCGCGACCATCGCGCGGCTGATCGAGGCGCGCCATCCGTTTTACGAGCAGACCGACATCACGATCGATTCGCGCGACGTGCCGCACGAGAAGATCGTCGAGGAAAGCATCATCGCGCTGCATGAACATCTGTTCCGCCCGCACGCGGCCTCCGCCATTTCCGAACCGACAGGCGACCCCTTGAGTTCTCAACTATGACTGCGCCGTTGAAGCATTCCGACCCGATCACAGTGGACGTCGCACTTGCTGACCGCGCCTATGACATCGTCATCGGCCGCAATGTGCTGCCGTCGCTTGGTGCGCGTATCGCGAAGCTGCGGCCGGGCGTGCGGACTGCGATCGTGACCGACAGGACCGTCGCCAAGCACTGGCTGGCCGCGACTGAGGCTTCGCTTGCGGCCGCTGATATTCCGACCTCGCATATTGTCGTCGATGAAGGTGAGAGCTCGAAGAGCTATGCCGGGCTCGAAAAAGTCTCCGAAGCGCTGATCGCGGCGAAGATCGAGCGCAATGATCTCGTCATCGCGCTGGGTGGCGGCGTTGTCGGCGATCTCGCCGGCTTTGCCGCGGCGGTCGTGCGGCGCGGCGTCGATTTCGTGCAGGTGCCGACGTCACTGCTGGCGCAGGTCGACTCGTCTGTTGGCGGCAAGACCGGGATCAATTCGCCGCAGGGCAAGAATCTGCTCGGCGCGTTTCACCAACCGGTGCTGGTGGTGGCCGATACGGCCGTGCTCGATACACTGTCGCCGCGGCAGTTCCGCGCCGGCTATGCCGAAGTCGCCAAGTATGGCGTGCTCGGCGATGCGGCGTTCTTCACCTGGCTTGAGGCCAATCATGCTGACATCATGCGCGGTGGTGCGGGGCGCGAACACGCCATCGCCACCTCGTGCCGCGCCAAGGCTGGCGTCGTGTCGCGTGACGAGCGCGAGAATGGTGAGCGCGCGCTGCTCAATCTCGGCCATACGTTCGGCCATGCGCTGGAAGCGGTGACCGGTTTCTCCGACCGGTTATTTCATGGTGAGGGTGTATCAGTCGGCATGGTGCTGGCGGCGGAGCTGTCCGCGCAGCTCGGCATGATCGCCGAGAAGGATGCGACCCGAGTGCAACATCATCTCGCCGATGTGGGCCTACCGACAAAGCTGCAGGACATCGCCGGCTTTGCGCAGGAAGGTCTCGCGGACGCGGACACGTTGATGGCGCTGATGGCGCAGGACAAAAAGGTCAAGCGCGGCAAGCTCACGTTCATTCTTCTCGAAGCCATCGGTCAGGCCGTCATCGCGAACGATGTCGATCCCGCGACGGTTCGCGCCTTTCTGCATCAGAAGCTGACGGGATAGATTTGATCGTGTCCGGCTTGGGAGTCACCAACGCCGGCACCGTCGCAGGACTTTCATGAATTCGATTACCGTCAATCTGCTGATCGCGATCTTCCTGCTCGCCGCCAACGCGTTTTACGTGGCGGCGGAGTTTGCGCTGGTCAAAAGCCGCGGCTTCCGCGTCAAGAGCATGGTCGAGCAAAACCGCTTCGGCGCGCGTCTGCTGCAGAATATGATGGGCAATATTGAAGCCTATCTGGCCTGCTGCCAGCTCGGTATCACCATGGCATCGCTGGGACTCGGCTGGGTTGGTGAGCCCACGGTGGCCGCACTGTTGAAGCCGGTGCTCGATCCGCTCGGCCTCTCGGAATCCGCGCTGCATTTCACCTCGTTCATCACCGGGTTCCTTGTCTTCTCGTCGCTGCACATCGTGATCGGGGAGCAGGTG
The DNA here is from genome assembly GCF_008329525.1 of Tardiphaga sp. P9-11. Taxonomy (GTDB): domain Bacteria; phylum Pseudomonadota; class Alphaproteobacteria; order Rhizobiales; family Xanthobacteraceae; genus Tardiphaga. The sequence continues at coordinate 1,161,621 of NZ_NPKQ01000001.1, forward strand.
CCGAAGACGCTGGCGATCCGCCAGCCGGAGCCGGTGTCGCAATGGATCGCCTATCCGCTCTACGCCTCCTACATCCTGTTCTATCCGCTGAACTGGCTGCTCAATGCGGCGTCGCGCGGCACGCTGGCCCTGCTCGGCGTGCAGGAAGCATCGCCACATGAAATCCTCACCGGTGTGGAGATCGAAGGCCTTGTCGGCGAATCCGCCGAACATGGCGGCATCGCGTCAGGCGAGGCCGAATATATCCAGAACGTGTTCCGTTTCGGCGATCTCGCGGTGTCCGACGTCATGGTTCATCGCACGGCTATGGTAACGCTGAATGCCGATCTGCCGTCCGAAGAACTGGTCCGCGAGGTGCTGGCCACAGAGTACACCCGCATTCCCCTGTGGCGCGAGAAGCCGGAAAACATCATCGGCGTGCTGCACGCCAAGGATCTGCTGCGCGCGATCCGCGCCGTTGATGGCGAGACCGCAAAGATCGATGTCGCCAGCATCGCGCTGCCTCCGTGGTTCGTGCCGGAAATGCGCCCGCTGTCGGATCAGCTCAAGGCGTTCCGCCGCCGCAAGACGCACTTCGCGCTCGTCGTCGACGAGTATGGCGAAGTCGAAGGCATGGTGACGCTGGAGGATCTGCTCGAGGAGATCGTCGGCGACATCTCGGACGAGCATGACGTGGTCGTCGCAGGCGTGCGCGCGCAGGCCGATGGTTCGGTGGTGGTCGATGGCTCGGTGCCGATCCGCGACCTCAATCGCGCCATGGACTGGCATCTTCCGGATGATGAAGCGACCACGGTGGCCGGTCTCGTCATTCACGAGGCACGTTCCATCCCCGAACGCGGGCAGAGCTTTACCTTCTACAACTTCCGCTTCCGCGTGCTGCGCCGTGAGCGCAACCGCATCACCGCGCTGCGCATCGGGCCGGTGCCGACCGAGCCGGAAGTGCCGGAGAAAAAGCCGCGGGCCGGGACGTCGTTCTAGCCCTCAGCCGGTCCGGTTCTTGCTTTTGCTTTATTCCATGAGCTGCCATTCCATTGAATGGCGCAACTGGAGCGAGCGATGAACAAGTCCTGGCGATTGTCCTGCGTATTGGCCGCTGTGTTGATGTCCGGCACTGCGCTGGCCGACACCAACTGGCCGATGAAGCCGATCAAGGCAGTCAATCCGTTCGGTGCCGGCAGTGCGGGTGACGTGGTCCCGCGCCTTTTCTTCGAAAAACTGAGCACGGAGCTCGGGCAGCCGATCGTGATTGAAAATCGCGTGGGTGCGGGCGGCTCGGTGGGCACCGGCGCGGTCGCGAAGAGCGATCCGGATGGCTACACCTTGCTGTCGCAGACAAACGCCATCTCCATCGCGCCCGCGATCTTTCCCAACCTTAACTACGACACCACCAGGGAGCTGTCCTCGGTGGTGATGATTGGCTATGCGGCCAATGTGATGATCGTACCGAACGAGCGGCCGTGGAAAACGATTCAGGATTTCTTGGTCGCAGCGAAGACCAAGGGCACCGTGATCAATTACGGCTCGGTGGGTGTCGGCAGTGCCGTGCATATCAGTTCGGAAAAATTCCGCGCCGCCGCCGGTTTCGAGGCCACGCATATTCCCTATCGCGGGGGCTCCGAAGTGATCACCGATATCATCGGCGGCCGTATCGATTTCTATTTCTGCCCGCTGGCTACGGCACTTCCACTCATTCGTGAAGGCCAGGTTCGCGCGCTGGTGGTGTCGACGCCGACCCGGGTGCGTGATCTGCCCGATGTGCCGACGCCGATCGATGCGGGCCTCAAGAATGCGGACAGTTCGATCTGGTTCGGCGTATTCGTCCCGTCGAAGACTCCGCCGGAGATCATCGAGAAACTCTATGTGACCGGCACCAAGGTGCTGAACACGGCCGACATGCAGGCTTCGCTGAAGAAGATTGGCGTCGAACCGATGCCCATGAAGTCATCCGAGATGGATGCTTTGCTCGTCAAGGAGATCGCCGACAACAAGGTGCTGCTCAAAAGCGAGGTCGTAGCCAAGTAGGCAGGCTGCCGGCCTTGTCAGTACGGGTGAGGCCGGCATCGTCCTTTGTCTGGGCTGGATCACCGCGCGTTTGGGCGTTGTTTTAGGCTTCAAACGGTCCGAAACTTGCTTCGTTGTCGCCGATTGGCCCGATCACTGGGCCGCCATTCCCTGTGGATGGTATTATTGGAGCAAGTAATGAATAAGCTTATGCGGTGGTCGTGTGTGTTCGCCGGTGTGCTGTTGTCGTCCGTCGCGGCGCAGGCCGAAAGCAACTGGCCGAGCCGCTTGATCAAGGCCACCATCCCGTTCGGCCCCGGTAGCGCGACCGACGTGGTGCCGCGGATCTTCTTTGAGCGCCTTGGCCCCGAACTCGGTCAGACGATCGTGGTCGAGAACCGTGTTGGCGGCGGCGGTTCGATCGGCACCAACGCGGTGGCGAAGGCGGAGCCGGACGGCTACAGCATCTTGGCGCACTCCTCAGCGCTGGCGATCACGCCGGCGATCTTTCCGAACCTGCCTTATGACACGTCGAAGGACCTGTCGTCGGTCATCATGATCGGCTCTAGCCCGCAAATCATGATCATTCCGAAGGAGCGGCCCTGGAAGACCGTGGACGATTTTCTCAAGGATGCGAAAGCCAAGGGATCGCAGATCAATTTCGGTTCGGTGGGCGTCGGCAGCGCCGTGCATATCAGTGCCGAGAAATTCCGCCTCGCTGCCAATTTCGAAGCGACCCACGTGCCGTATCGCGGCGGTCCGGAAGTGATCGCCGATATTCTCGGTGGCCGCATCGACTTCTACTTCTGCCCGGCGGCGACCGCTTTGCCGCTGATCCGCGAAGGGCAAGTGCGTGCACTGGTCGTCTCCACCGACAAGCGCAGCAATGAATTGCCCGACGTGCCGTCGATGACGGAAGTCGGTCTGAAGGACGGTGTCAGCGAGAGCTGGATCGGCGTATTCGTGCCCTCCAAGACGCCGCGCGAGATCGTCGACAAGATGCATGATGCTGGCGTCAAGGTGCTGGCCAAGCCGGAGATGCAGGCAGCGCTGAAGAAGATCGGCGTCGAGACTGTGCCGATGCAGCCGAATGCGATGGACGACCTCGTTGCGAAGGAAGTCGCTGCGAATATCGAGTTGCTGAAGAATGTAAAGTAACAGGGCGATCTGACCTCTCCCCGCAATCGGGAGAGGTCAGATCTATCCGCCGAGATAAGCTTCGCGGATTCGCGGATCGTCTGCCAGGACCGCAGCTGGGCCTGATAATGTGATGGAGCCTGTCTCAAGCACGAAGGCACGTGCAGCCACTTCCAGCGCCATCGCTGAATTCTGCTCCACCAGCAGCACGCCCAGACCCGTGCGCTTGTTGAGTTCGACGATCTTGTCGAACACTTGCTCGATCACGATAGGCGCCAAGCCGAGTGACGGCTCATCGAGCATCAGCAGGCTCGGCCGCGACATCAGCGCGCGCCCGATGGCCAGCATCTGCTGCTCGCCGCCGGAAAGTGACCAGCCTCCCTGCTTGATGCGTTCCTTCAGGCGCGGAAACAGTTCGAACACCAGCGCGAGATCATCTTCGACTTCGGCCTTCCTGGAGGGCCGCGATGCCGTGCCGGTGATCAGGTTTTCGCGCACGGTCAACCCCGGAAAAATCCGGCGACCTTCCGGACAATGGGCGAGGCCGGCTCCAACGATGGTTTCCACGGCCGTGCCGTGAATGTTTTCGCCCTTCCACGAAATCGTGCCCGATGTCGGCCGCAGCAGGCCGGAGATGGTGCTGAGCGTCGTGGTCTTGCCGGCGCCATTGCCGCCGATCAGGGCAACGATCTCGCCCATCTCGACACTGAAGGAGATGCCTTTCAGCACCTCGATATGACCGTAGGAGACGCGGAGGTTGTCGATCTTAAGCATGGCGGTGCCGCCTGCCGAGATAGGCCTCGATCACCAATGAATTTCGTTGCACGTCGGATGGCGCGCCTTCCGCGATCTTCTTGCCGAAATCGAGGACGGCAACGCGGTCGCTGATCCCCATTACCAGTCGCACATTGTGCTCGACCAGCAATACGGTGATGCCCTTACCCTTCAGCCTCGCGATGGTATCGAGCAGCGTCATGCTCTCGGTCATGTTCATGCCGGCCGCGGGTTCGTCGAGCAACAGCACCTTCGGTTTCGAAGCCAGCGCGCGCGCAATTTCCAGCAGGCGTTGCTGCGCGTAAGGAAGTTGTGTGGGACGATCATCCGCGCGTCCGGCGAGGTCGACGATCTCCAGCGCCTCGCGCGCGGTATTCTCGATTTCCGCCTCGTGCTGCCGCTGAGTCGCGGTCGACAGCATGATGTCGCACATCGACATCGGCGCGTTGCAGGCGGCGGCGACTTTCACGTTTTCCAGCACGGTGAGATTGGAAAACACCCGGATGTTCTGGAATGTGCGCGCCAGCCCGAGCCGCGCGATGCGATGTGGCCTGAGGCGAAATATCTCCTTGCCGTCAATGCGGATCGAACCGGCGTCGGCATGCGAGGCGCCCGACAGTGCATTCAGCAGCGTGGTCTTGCCGGACCCATTGGGGCCGATGATCGCCTGCACGATACCTTTGGGGACATCGAGATCGACGCTGTCGAGCGCAACAAGGCCGCCGAAGCGGCGTGTCACGCCGCGTGCGGTGATGATCGCCTGATCCGTCATCGCGCACCTGCCCAGCGCGGCAGTCGCGCGGCCAGAGACGCGAGGCCGCCGGGAGCAAGCACGATGATGGCAATGACGCCGAGGCCGTAGAGCACGAGGTACCATTGCCCGAGAAACCGCAGCGCCTCCGGCAGGATGGTGAGGCCGACAGCACCGATGATGCAGCCGGGGATCGAGCCCATGCCACCGACGATCAACATGGTCATTAGCAGGATGGCCTGGGTGCCGGAGAAACTGTCCGGGCTAATGAAGCGGATCGATGAGGCATAGAGGCAACCGGCGAGGCCGGCATAGACCGCGCCGATCATGAAGGCGATCAGCTTGGTGCGCGTGGTGTCGACGCCGCTCTGTTCAGCGGCGATCTCGGAATCCTTGGTGGCAATCATGGCGCGGCCGAGCGACGACTGCCGGATACGGGCGGCGACTAATGCGGCGAGCCCCAGCACTACGATCAGTAAGTAGTAATGCTGGATCTGTCCCTGCGGGCCGATGCCGAACACGCTGATGCCGGGAATGGCGCGCAGGCCCGAGGTGCCACCGGTCACAGGCTCCCAATGGACGATGATCAATCTGATAATCTCGCCGAAGCCGATCGTGGTCATTGCGAGATAGTAGGTCCGCAACCGCAAGGTGGGCAGGCCAAGTACCAGACTGGCGGTCATCACGATGATGACCGACAGGAACGGCGTTGTGATCCAGGGCAGGCCGGCTTTGGTTGCGATGCCTGTCGTGTAGGCGCCGAGGCCGTAGAATGCGGCCTGACCGAAATTGATCTGGCCGACCCAGCCGGTCGCGAAGTTCAGGCCGAGCACGACGATGGCATTGAGGATGGCAATGTTCAGGAGCTGGATGACGTAGTTGTCATGGGTCGCTGCCGGGATCAGCAGCGCCACGACAGCGCCAAGTGCGAGCGGAAGCCAGTTTTTCACCGTCACACCTTCTCGCTGCTCTTCTCGCCGAATAATCCGCGCGGCCAGGCCACGAGCACGCCGATCATCACGATGAAGGCATAGGCATCGCGGAAGTTCGAGGAGATGTAGCGCGCGCCGAAGGTTTCGATCAGGCCGAGGAACAAGCCACCGATCACGGCACCCGGCAGGTTGCCGAATCCGCCGATCACGCTGACGACGAAGCCCTTGAGGCCGAGGCTTCCGCCCATGGTGGGCTCAGCGAGAAAGATTGGGGCCACCAGAAGGCCGGCAATGCCGGACAGGATCGCGCCGAACGCAAAGGCCACTGCGATGGTGCGGTTGACCGGAATCCCGACCAGCCGTGCGGTGTGCAGATCCTGCGCGGTGGCCTGCATTAGAATGCCGAAGCGTGTCCTGGTGAGCATCAGATACTGCAGCAGCAGAATCACGGCCAGTGTGCCGAAGATGAAGAGCTGATGCATCGAGATGATAACGCCTGCGAATCGCAGCGGCGGGCCGCGCACCGGCGAGGGCAGCGACACCGGCAACGGCCCCCAGACGATCAGCGCGATGTTCTCAAGAACGATTCCCATCGCGATGGTGGTGAGGATTACCAGGAATGGCGGACGGCCGCGCAGCGGGAAGTAGACCAGCACCATGAAGACGATGCCGATCAGCGCCATTGCCAACATGGTGGAAGCCCAAGCCAGCGCCATCGGCAGCTCATGCGTCACCGCGCCCGAAATGCCGATAAAGGCACCGAGCATCAACAACTGTCCCTGCGCGAAATTGACGATCTGGACGGTGTTGAAAATCAGCAGCAGGCCGAGTGCCACGAGAGCGTAGATGCTCCCGAGCGCCAGGCCGTTGACGACGAGCTGGCCCATGAAGTCTTAGAACCCGCTCTCTTTGATCGGTCCGGTGAATTCGGGGGTCTTGCCCTTGTTGCGGTAGATGCCGAGTGTATGGGTGAGATCGCCATTGGCGTCCGCCTGATAGGAAATCAGCATGCCTTTGAAGTCTTTGGTGGCAGCCAATGCATCGCGGATCGCCGGCTTGTCGCAGCCGACCTTCTCGATGATCGATTTCAGCATGTAGACGGAGTCGTAGTAGGAGACTGTGAAATTGTCGGCAGGTACCTTGTATTTGTCCTGCACGCGCTTGGCCCAATCCAGGATTTTCGGATCGGTCGAGGTCTGCGGGATCATGCCGCCGATCGCATAATTGCCATCGGCCTCGGCCGCGGAGAGATTGTTTAGTGTTGTCTGGGCGACGATGCTGGTATTGCCGATGGTGGTGAGCTTGATGCCGAGATCACCCATTTGCTTCAGCACCAGCGTGATGTCGGAGGGACGACCGAACAGGATCAGGCTATCGGCGCCCTTGTCCTTGATCTCCAGAAGTTGTGCGCTCATGTCCTTGTCAGACGGCGCGTAGGACGCCGTGGCGACCGGCGTGACATTGAGTTTGGCGAGTGCCGCCTGAATGCCCTTCGACGCGCCGAGGCCGTAATCGTCGGCTACGACGAGAATGCCGGGCTTGGTCTTCTTCAGCGACTTCACGAGATATTCGGGGATCAGGTCGGCGAGCTGACCGTCATGGGCATGGGTGCGGAACAGCCACTTCGAGCCCTGCGCGGTCACCTTGGCATTTGTCGCGCCGACGATGAACGGCGTCTCGGACTTGTTGACGCTCTCGGTCTGCGCGAACACATGCGGCGAGATCATCGACGACATGATGACCAGCGGCTTGCTCTCGATGATGCGGTTCATCGCATTCAGCGCGTCGGTCGAAGAGGCGCCGGTGTCCTCGGTGGTGAGCGCGATCTTCTTGCCGGCGATGCCGCCCGCCGCGTTGATTTCATCGACGGCGAATTCGGCGCCGTTGCGCGCCTGCGTGCCGAGCAGCGCGAGGTTGCCCGTCAGCGGCGTGGTCAATCCTAACGGGATCGTCGCCGGGCAGGCCGCCACATCGGCCTTGGCAGTGTTGGTGACACCGATCAGGCACAGCAGCGCTGCGCCTGTCATCATCGTTCTGGAGAATCCCTGCAACATCGACGTTCCCTGGTTACACTCAGCTTGCATTTTGTATGCAAGCCGGGTGCCAGATTGTCGACATTTCGAGGTGTTGAACACCTGCGGCGATCAAGCCGCCGTGTTCGCGTTACGCTTCGATATCCATGCGCACAAGGATGCGTTCGGCGCTGTCGTTCCAGACGTCCATCTTGACGATCTTGCCCTCGCGCACCACGAAGCGATCGACATAACGATTGCCTTCGAACGCCGTGCCGTCATGCCATTCGCCATAAAGCGTTCCGGTATTGTAGACGATGGTCTCGCCGTTTCCTGGCGATACGTCGGTACGCTCCATCTTCTTCTTCACCCATTTGTAGCGCATGGCGTTGAAGGCGGTGGCGTCGCGCGGATGCTTGAACTTGCGGCCGCCTGTGAAGGTGATCGCCACATCGGCGGACATGAAAGTGCCGGCGGTTTCCGGGTCCGGCACCATGGAGGCCACGAGAAATCGCTCGACCAGATCTGCCGCCTTGGCAGTCTCGTCGGTGGCGGGCGCAAGCGTGGTGGGGGACGGCAACATCGGGTTTCTCCTGCAGGCAGACACTGGCGTCATCATAGCAAATTCAGTGCCAAATTGTATTCGGTGGACCCATCAGATCGTATACAATTATTGTGCGCGGCGGCTGATTATTAGGCGTTTTGTGAAGGGTTATCTAAGAATATTCCATTATCTTCAGCTATTTAACAGTTGATTGGATCGCATGCGCCTTGGCACATGCCTTGCTTGCCGGCACATATGCTTTTGCTGCGCCCGATAGGTGACGCGGCCTCTTCAGGAGTCCTCCCATGAGCTTTGACCTCATCCTGCGCAACGCGCGCATTGCCGACCGGCCAGATGGCCCGGTGGATATCGGCATTCGCGACGGGCGCTTCGAGGCCATCGAGATCAATCTCCCCAAGGGCGATGCGCCGGATCAGAACGTCAATGGACGCCTGCTCGTACCGGGCTTCGTGGAAACGCATATCCATCTCGACAAATCCTGTCTGCTTGGTCGCTGCAACTGTGCGAACGGCACGCTCGCGGAGGTGATCGGCGAAGTTTCCCGCGCCAAGCGCGACTTCACCGAAGAAGACGTCTATGCGCGCGCATCGCGGACCCTCGAGAAGGCGATCACCCACGGCACCAATCGCATGCGCACGCATGTGGAGGTCGATCCGCGTGTCGGGTTGACCAGTTTTCGCGCGCTGAAGAAGTTGAAGCAGGACTACGCCTGGGCGATCGATCTGCAGCTCTGCGTGTTTCCGCAGGAGGGCCTGCTCGACGATCCCGGTTGCGAGGAAATTCTGTTGCAAGCGATGAAAGAAGGCGCCGATCTGATCGGCGGCGTGCCTTATATCGACAAGGATGCGAATGGCCAGATCGCGAAGATCTTCGCCATAGCCAACGAATTCGGCGTCGATATCGATTTCCACCTTGATTTCGATCTCGATCCCACGCGGTCAGATTTTGAAGAGGTCTGCCGCATGACGGAAGCGACCGGTTGGGGCGGTCGCGTGGCCATCGGCCATGCCACAAAGCTGTCGGCGATGCCGCCAGCGGATTTCGAGGCCGCTGCGAAGCGGCTCGCCGATGCCGGTGTCGCCGTCACCGTATTGCCAGCGACCGACCTGTTCCTCACAGGCCGCGACAGCGATCACAACGTGCCGCGCGGTGTGACATCGGCGCACGGACTGCGCGCTTTGGGCGTGAACGCCAATATCTCCACCAACAATGTGCTGAATCCGTTCACGCCGTTCGGCGACGTCTCGCTGATCCGCATGATCAATCTCTATGCCAATGTGCTGCAGGTCGGCGCGACGGACGAACTCGCCGGATGTCTCGATCTGGTGACGTCGGCTTCGGCAAAGCTGCTCAACCTGAAGCACTACGGCATCGCCGTCGGCAATTTCGCCGATCTCGTGGTGCTCGATTGCGAGACCAAGGCAGAGGCGGTATGCGAGATCGCGCAGCCGCTGTTCGGTTTCAAGAACGGAATCAGGACCTTTATCAGGCCGGCTGCGAGTCTGCTCAAGCCCCACTGAAGCGGGCGTCCTTTTGTCGTACGGAGACTTCGATGCCGATCAATGACACGCTCAACGCCTTTGTGGATCATGGCCACATCGAAGTGCAGACCACGACAGAGGGGCCTCTCGCGGGTTTGACCTTTGCACTGAAGGATTTCTTCGATCTCGCCAATGTGCCGACCGGTGCCGGCAGCCCGGAATGGCTGGCGACGCATCCAGTGCCGACAAAATCGTCGCCGGTCGTGGATCGTTTGTTGAATGCCGGCGCGAAGCTCGTCGGCAAGACGCACACGGATGAACTGGCCTGGAGCCTCAACGGCGAGAACGCGCATTACGGCACGCCGATCAATCCCGCCGCGCCCGGCCGCATCCCCGGCGGCTCGTCGAGCGGGTCGGCCGCTGCGACCGCTGGCGCGCTGGTCGATTTCGCCATCGGCTCCGACACCGGCGGCTCAGTGCGTTTGCCCGCCAGCTATTGCGGCATTTATGGCATTCGCACTACGCATGGACGTATTCCGCTCGATGGTGCTGTACCGCTGGCGCCGAGCTACGACACCGTCGGCTGGTTCGCGCGCGCGCCGGATTTGATGGTCGAGGTCGGCAAGGTGCTGCTTGACAAGGCGCGTGCTCCGCGTCGGGTGAAGAAGCTGCTGATCGCAAGCGATCTGTTCGCGTCGGTGGATCAGAAGGTGCAGGATCTGCTGCAGCCATCGGTCGATCGCCTCGTGAAGCTCGTCGGTAACAGCGAACAGGTCGATGTCGCTGGCGGTGAACTCGCCGCCTGGCGCAATACGTTCCGCGTGCTGCAATCGGAAGAAGCCTGGGCAGCGCAGGGCGACTGGATCAAGGCGACGCAGCCGAAGCTCGGTCCCGGCGTCAAGGAGCGTTTTGCTGCTGCTGCGGTGATGGACTCCGCTGAGATCGCGGCCGCCAAAGTGATGCGCAAGGCGATCGTGGAGAGGGTGCTGTCGCTGTTGACGGAAGACACCGTATTGGTCCTGCCGACAGCGCCGGGCATCGCGCCACTGCGTAACACGCCGGACGCGATGCTCGATGTATTCCGTGCTCGCGCCATCGAACTGCTTTGCGTGTCCGGCCATGCCGGCACGCCGCAGGTGTCGCTGCCTGTCGCCAAGCTCGACGATTGCCCGATCGGACTGTCGATCATGGGCGGGAGAAACTGCGATGAGGATGTTTTGCAGTTGGCTGTGGAGCTGGCCCGCTAGTCTTTAAACACCGGCGGCCGGCTCTCTCTCTCCGCCTAGTGAAGCTTTGCTTCGTTAGGCGGGGAGAGGTTAAAGTATTACTTCGCTTTCCCCGCACCCTTCTCGGCCGCACGGCGCAACGCCTCGGCGAACGCGCCGCCCCCGCTGCTTTCCTGCTTGGCCGGTGCACGCGACGTCATCTGGCGTTCGTTGAAGCGCGGGCCGCGATCGGCTTGCGGGCGATCGGCCTTGGCACCGACGGGATCGTCCATGCGCAGCGTCAGCGCGATGCGCTTGCGGGCGACCTCGACCTCCAGCACCTTCACCTTGACGATGTCGCCTGATTTCACGACTTCGCGCGGATCCTTGATGAAGGTCTTCGACATTGCGGAGATGTGCACCAGGCCGTCCTGATGCACGCCGATATCGACGAAGGCGCCAAAGGCTGCGACGTTGGTGACGGTGCCTTCGAGCACCATGCCGGGCTTGAGGTCGCTGAGCTTCTCGACGCCTTCCATGAACACCGCAGCCTTGAAGGCGGGGCGGGGATCGCGGCCAGGCTTTTCGAGTTCTTTCAGGATGTCGGTGACGGTCGGCAGACCGAAAGTGTCATCGACGAAGCTCTTCGGCTGCACCTTGCGCAGGATCTCGGCATTGCCGATCAGCGCCTTGATGTCGCTCTTGGTGGCTTCCAGAATTTTCCTTACCAGCGGATAGGCTTCCGGATGCACGCCGGATTTGTCGAGCGGATCTTCGCCGTCATTGATGCGCAGGAAGCCCGCGCACTGCTCGAACGCCTTCGGGCCAAGCCGCGGCACTTCCTTCAGCGCCTTGCGGGACTTGAACGGGCCATTGGCATCGCGATGCTGCACGATGCTCTGCGCCAGACCAGTGCCGATACCCGACACACGGGCCAGCAGCGGAGCCGATGCGGTATTCACGTCGACGCCGACGCCGTTCACGCAGTCTTCCACGACGGCATCGAGCGAACGCGCCAGTTTACTCTCGCCGAGATCGTGCTGGTACTGGCCGACGCCAATGGCCTTGGGATCGATCTTCACCAGTTCGGCCAGCGGATCCTGCAGGCGGCGAGCGATCGAGACGGCGCCGCGCAGCGTCACGTCGAGCTCAGGCAATTCTTCTGAGGCGAAAGCCGAGGCCGAATAGACCGACGCGCCGGCTTCCGATACCACGATCTTCGACATCTTCAGATCGGGCAGCAGCTTGACCAGCTCCATCGCCAGCTTGTCCGTTTCGCGCGAAGCCGTTCCGTTGCCGATGGCGATCAAGTCGACCTTGTGCTGGACCGCGAGCTTGCCAAGCACAGCAAGCGACGCGTCCCACTGACGCTGTGGCTCATGCGGATAGATCGTGGTGGTCGCCACCACCTTGCCGGTGGCGTCGATGATCGCGGTCTTCACACCGGAGCGGAAGCCGGGATCGAGGCCCATGGTCACGCGGGCGCCGGCGGGCGCGGCGAGCAGAAGGTCGCGCAGGTTCGAGGCGAATACGCGCACGCCTTCTTCTTCAGCCGCGGTCCACAGCCGCATCCGCAGATCGATATTGAGATGCACCTGAATCTTGGTGCGCCAGGCCCAGCGCGTGGTTTCGGTGAGCCACTTGTCGCCGGGACGGCCCTGATCAGAGATCGCGAAACGCTGCATGATCTTCAGCTCATAGGAGCTGGGTATCGTCGTCGGGGCCGGTGTGGTCGGCACCGGCTCGGGCTGCATCGCAAGATCAAGGATCTCTTCCTTCTCGCCACGGAATAGCGCGAGGATGCGGTGCGACGGCAGCTTGTGCAGCGGTTCGCTGAATTCGAAATAGTCCTTGAACTTCTCGCCTTCGGTCTTCTTGCCGGTGCGCACCGTCGAGGCCATCAGTCCATTCGACCACATCTGTTCGCGCAGCGCGCCGATCAGATCGGCGTCTTCGGCGAAGCGCTCCACCAGAATCGCGCGCGCGCCATCGAGCGCGGCAGCCACATCGGCGACGGCCTTCTCGGCATTGACGAAAGCTTCAGCGACTTTCTTCGGATCGTTCTGCGGCTCAGTGAGCAGCAATTCCGACAGCGGCTCCAGGCCGGCTTCCTTGGCGATCTCGGCCTTGGTGCGGCGCTTCGGCTTGTAGGGCAGATAGATGTCTTCGAGGCGGCCCTTGCTGTCGGCGCTCATGATGGCGGCTTCGAGCGTCGCGTCGAGCTTGCCCTGTTCGCGCACCGATTCCAGGATCACCTTGCGGCGGTCTTCCAGCTCGCGCAGATAGGTCAGCCGCTCTTCCAGCGTGCGCAATTGTGCGTCATCGAGACCGCCTGTGATTTCCTTGCGGTAGCGCGCAACGAACGGCACCGTCGCGCCGCCGTCCAGCAACTCGACGGTCGCCGTGACCTGTTGCTCGCGTACGCCAAGTTCGTCTGCGATCTTCTGATTGATGCTTGCCACGCCTGGAGATTCCTTCGAATTCTGTGGCGGGTCATACCGCCGTCGCAAAACGCTTATGGACCGATGCCGCACGATTCATCAACCCCGCCAAACGCAGTCGATTGTTCTGTGGATCACGTTGTTTTGCTTCGAAAATTCCAGTGATTGGAGCGCTTCCGGACAGTGCGGCTGTGCAAAAATATAATGCTAGATCGGAGCCTGCGAACTGTGTAGACGGACGTTCCTTTCGGGAGCGGCAATGTCGGTTTGTGGTCTGGATTTTGGAACGTCGAACACGACGCTCGGTACCGTCATCAATGATGTTCCGGTACTGGCGGCGCTCGAAGACCATCATGTCACAATTCCGAGCGCTATCTTCTACAAGGCCGATACCGGCGCCTTCATCGGCCGCAAGGCCATTGAGGCCTATGTGGAGGGCGCACCGGGGCGCCTGATGCGCAGCCTCAAATCCGTGCTCGGTACGTCGCTGATCGACGAGACGACGCGCGTCGGTCGCGAGCGCGTCAGCTTCCGCAATGTCATCGCCTATTATCTCGGTACGGTGAAACGTCGTGCGGAGCAGGCCACGGGGCTTGAACTTCGCAAGGTTGTGCACGGCCGGCCCGTGCATTTCGTCGATGACAATCCGGCGGGCGATGCCAAGGCCGAAGATACGCTCCGTGCCATCGCCAAAGACGTCGGCTTCGAGGACGTCACGTTCCAGTTCGAGCCGATCGCCGCGGCGCTGGATTACGAGCGGCAGATCAATTCGGAAGAGATCGCGCTGATCGCCGATATCGGTGGCGGCACGTCGGATTTTTCCATCGTTCGGCTCTCGCCGGAGCGACATCGTCATGCCGACCGCAAGGACGACATTCTTGCCAATGACGGCGTGCGTATCGGCGGCACAGATTTCGACAGGCATCTCAGCCTTGGTGTGATCATGCCGCTGCTCGGCTATCGCTCGGCGATGAAGCGCGCCGGGCTCGATGTGCCGTCGGGTTATTTCCATGATCTGGCGACCTGGTCGAGCATCAACCGGATGTACGATTCCAAGGTCATGAACGAGGTCAAGCAGGTGCGCTTTGAGGCGCAGCAGCCGGAGTTGCTGGATCGCCTGGTGCGCGTGCTGGACGAGCAGCGCGGCCATACGCTGGCGATGGAAGTCGAGGGCGCCAAGATAGGCCTGTCCGACAAGCCGAAATCGAGCATCGCGCTGGACTGGATCGAGCCGGGTCTGGCTGCCGGCGTTGCCCGCAAGGAACTCGTCAGCCATACGCAATTGCTGGCCGACCGCATCACTGCCCGGATCAGGATCTGCCTGACTCAGGCCGGGCTGAAGCCGGAAGCGATAGATGCGGTGTTCCTGACCGGCGGGTCGGTGCAACTCGCCCATGTTCGCAAGGCCATCACGGCGGCTCTGCCGGCCGCCCGCGCCATCGATGGCGACACGTTCGGGGCGGTCGGCAAGGGCCTGACCGTCGAGGCCGCCCGACGCTACGGGGCCGGCTAGGTCCGAAAGCCGAAATACGGCTCGAACGTCGTGTGGCTATGCGCTGCTGTCGCTTGATCCGGCGCCGGGCGCAGCCATATTAGGCCCATGGCGAAGCTCTCGAATCGCGACAGGATTCTCACCGCAGGCCTCGCGGTCGTGCATGCGCGCGGCTATGCGGGGGCCAGCGTTCGCGACATTGTGCATGCCGCCGGCGTCCCGCAGGGCACTTTCACCAATCACTTCACCTCCAAGGAAGAATTCGGCCTCGAGATTATCGATCTCTATTTCGCCAAAGGCCGTGAGCTGATGGTGCAGACGCTGCGCAACGAGGCCCTTTCACCCCTGGCACGGCTGCGCGCCTATATCGATGCCAATGTGGCCCGGCTGACCGAAGACCAGATGTGCAATGGCTGCCTGTTCGGCAACTTCACCGCGGAAGCCAGCGACCATAGCGACCTGATCCGCGACCGGCTGTTGACGATCTTCGCCGATGTTCAGGAGAGTATCGCCGAATGCCTGACCTCCGCGGTGAAAGCCGGAGAGCTGCCGGTCGACTTCAAATGCGCGGAGGTTGCGGGCTTCATCGTCTCGTCGCTGCAGGGCGCCAACCTGCTGTCGAAAGCCGAGCGCAGCCCGGCGCCGATCGAGCGCTTCGCGCAGGTGCTGTTCACACAGGTGCTGCGCTGAGCTGATTGCTGCTCTGCACAGACATTGCCGCTCCCCGGCTGTTTCGCTAAACCGTGCGACATGACAGCGCGGCCCGCAGAGGCCGTTGCCGACAACAAACGACCGGGAGTGAATCATGAGCCAGACCGCCGTCGGCGCACGCGCCGCACGCAGCGCAAAATCCGACATCGAAACCTCGACCATCCGCGCCATTTCGTGGCGGCTGATCCCGTTTCTGGTGCTGGCTTATTTCCTGGCCTATCTCGACCGCGTCAATCTAGGCTTCGCCGCGCTGACCATGAATGCGGAGCTGAATTTCTCGCCGACGGTCTTTGCGTGGGGCGCCGGCATCTTCTTCATCGGCTATTTCATCTTTGAAGTTCCCAGCAACATCGCGCTGGAGAAATTCGGCGCCAGCCGCTGGATCGCGCGCATCATGGTGAGCTGGGGCATCATCTCCGCGCTGATGGCGATCGTCAGTGGTCCGTGGAGCTTCTACACGCTGCGCTTTCTGCTCGGTGTGGCCGAGGCCGGCTTCTTCCCGGGCATCATCCTCTATCTGACCTACTGGTTTCCGGCCGAATATCGCGCGCGTTTCCTCGCCGCCTTCGCCATTGCGGTCCCTGTATCCACGGTGATTGGCGCGCCGATCTCCGGGATGCTGTTGGGGCTCGACGGCGTCACGGGCCTGAAGGGCTGGCAATGGCTGTTCATCATCGAGGGCATTCCGTCGGTCATTCTCGGCGTGGTCACCTGGTTCTACCTGACCGACAAGCCTGAAAAGGCCGAATGGCTGACGCCCGACCAGAAGATGTGGCTCTCCGACAAGCTTGAAGGCGAGCGTCTCGCCAAGGAGAGCGCCCATGGCATGACACTGAGGCAGGCGCTGTCGTCGCCGAAGGTGCTGATGCTGAGTGTGATCTATTTCGGTTTCGTCGGCGCCCTCTATGGCATGCAGTTCTGGCTGCCGCAGATCGTGAAGGCGTTCGGCTTCACCAATCTGCAGACCGGCTTCGTGACTGCGATCCCCTATCTGTTCGGCTCCATTGCCATGGTGCTGTGGGCTCAGCATTCCGACAAAACCCGCGAACGCGTCTGGCATGTCGGCCTGCCTCTGCTGCTGACCGCCGTGGCGCTCGCGCTGTCCGGCATTTCCACCAATCCGACACTGACCATGGTCGCGCTGACGGTCGCCGCGATCGGTGTGTTCTGCACTTTTGCATTGTTCTGGACGCTGCCGACCGCGTGGCTTAGCGGCACGGCGGCGGCCGGCGCCATCGCACTGATCAACTCGATCGGCAATCTTGCCGGTTTCGGCGGTCCCTATCTGATTGGCTGGGTCAAGGAACTGACGGGCAGCACCTCGACCGGGCTTCTGGTGCTGGCGGCCATGCCGCTGGTGGCCGGCATCCTTGTGCTGGCCGGCAATCACGGGACCACCACCGAATTTACCTCGGCAGGAAAGCCGGCCAAGGCGAAGTGAGGTATGTTGCGGTGCGTCAATCTGACGGGATTGTGACCACTGACGATTATTGACATTCGTCATTGGTCAGGCCTAAGTGTCCTCCGAACAGCCATTCGAAGGACGCCTCGCGATGCTCGGCCACACCAAAGTCAACGCTTTCCGCAAGCCATTTGCCGCCGCGCTCCTGTTGATCCCTGCTCTGGCTCTGGCTGGGTGCGGCAAGAAAACCGAGGCGGAAGCTAAGCCAACGCGCCCCGTTCTGGTCGCGACCGTCCATTACGAACCGGAATCGCCGCAGCGCAGCTTCGTCGGCACCATTCGCCCGCGGATCGAGACCGATATGGGTTTTCGGGTGACCGGCAAGGTCGCCAAGCGTCTTGTCGAGGTCGGTCAGACCGTCGAGATCGGCCAGCCGCTGGCCACGCTCGATGAGGTCGATCTAAAGCTGCAGGCCGAGCAGGCTGTCGCCGAACTCAACGCATCGACGGGTGTGCTGGCCAATGCCAGTGCCGCCGAGGGCCGCGCAACCGAGCTGCGCGCCAAGGGCTGGTCCACCCAGGCACAGCTCGATCAGGCTAAAGCTACGGGCGACGAAGCTCGTGCCCGCCTCAACCGTGCGGAGCGCTCGGTCGAACTCACCAAGAACAGCCTCTCTTATGCGACGTTGATCGCCGACACCCGCGGTGTTGTCACCGCGACGCTGGTCGATGCCGGTCAGGTCGTTGCCGCGGGGCAGGCCGCCATCCGTGTCGCGCGTTTCGGCGAGAAGGAGGCAGTGGTCTCCGTTCCGGAAACGCTGGTTGGCCGTGCCAAGGAAGGCAAGGCCAGCGTCACGTTGTGGTCCGAGCCCGGCAAGCAATATGCCGCCAAGCTGCGTGAACTCGCGCCCAATGCCGACACCGCGACCCGTACCTATCTCGCCAAGTTCTCGCTGCCCGAGGCCGACGACAAGGTCTCGCTCGGTATGACGGCGACGCTGACACTCTCCGATCCCGCCACCGAACGCGTTGCGCGCGTGCCGCTCTCGGCACTGTTCAGCCAAGGCAACACCCCGTCGCTCTACGTCGTGAGCGCATCGGGCGATGTCGCACTGCAGCCGGTCAAGGTGAAGTCCTATGAGAGCAACGACGTCATCATCTCGGGTGGCGTCGATGAAGGTGCCAAGATCGTGACGCTCGGGGTGCAGAAACTGGACCCTGCGTTGAAGGTCCATGTCGTTTCCGCATTGTCGTTTTAAGACGCTCGCATTCAAAGGACGAAGCCGATGCATCGCTTCAACCTCTCCGCCTGGGCCGTCGCTCATCCCGCGCTGATCCTGTTTCTGATCATCGCGCTCGGCGTCGGTGGCTTCTTCTCTTACGAGAAGCTCGGCCGAGCCGAAGACCCGTCCTTCACGGTGAAGGTGGTCAACGTCACGGCGATCTGGCCGGGCGCGACCGCCAAGGAAATGCAGGAGCAGGTTGCAGATCCCATCGAGAAAAAGATGCAGGAGCTGCCTTACTTCGACAAGGTGCAGACCTATTCCAAGCCGAACTTCACGGCGCTGCAGGTTACATTCAAGGACAACGCGCCGGCCAAGGACGTGCCGTTCCTGTTCTATCTGCTGCGCAAGAAGCTCGCCGACGTGCAGGGCAGCCTGCCGGCCAATCTGGTCGGGCCAACGGTCAATGACGAGTTCAGCGACGTCGATTCCATTCTCTACATGATGACTGGCGATGGCGCCGACTTCGCGCAGTTGAAGAAGGTTGCCGAAGGCCTGCGCCAGCGTCTGTTGAAGGTGAAGGGTGTCACCAAGGTCAATCTCTACGGCACCCAGGACGAACGCATCTTCGTCGAATTCTCCCATGCCAAGCTGGCAACGCTCGGCATCACGCCGCAGACGCTGTTCGACTCGCTTGCCAAGCAGAACGCGATCCAGCCGGCAGGCACGGTAGAAACCTCGTCGCAGCGCGTACCGCTGCGCGTCACCGGCGCGCTCGATGGCGTGAAGACGGTGGCGGAGACGCCGGTGGAGAGCAACGGACGCACGTTCCGCCTCGGCGATATCGCGACGGTGAGCCACGGCTTCGTCGACCCGCCGGATTTCAAGGTTCGCCAGAAGGGCAAGTATGCGCTTGGCGTTGGCGTGGTGACGGCCAACGGCGCCAATATTCTCGAACTCGGCAAGGACGTCGAGAACGCCAAGAACGAATTCATGGGGGCGGTGCCACAGGGCGTCGAGGTCGAACAGATCGCCGATCAGCCGCTGGTGGTCGAACATGCCGTTGGCGAATTCACGCACTCGTTCATCGAGGCCCTGGGGATTGTGCTGTTCGTCAGCTTCCTTGCGCTCGGCTGGCGCACCGGCATCGTGGTCGCACTGTCGGTGCCACTGGTGCTCGGTATTGTCTTCATGGTCATGAATGCGATGGGCATGGACCTGCATCGCATCACGCTCGGCGCGTTGATCATCGCGCTCGGCCTTCTGGTCGACGACGCGATTATTGCGGTCGAGATGATGGTGGTGAAGATGGAGCAGGGCTGGGACCGCGTCCGCGCGGCGTCCTTCGCCTGGGAGTCGACGGCGTTTCCGATGCTCACGGGTACGCTGATCACGGCTGTCGGTTTCCTGCCGATCGGCTTTGCCAATTCCGCAGTCGGCGAATATGCCGGTGGCATCTTCTGGGTGGTCGCGATTGCGCTGATCGCCTCATGGTTCGTCGCGGTGATCTTCACGCCCTATATCGGCGTCAAGCTGCTGCCGAACTTCGCCGCTCACGGCAAGGCCAATCACGATCCGCATGCGGTCTATGAGACGCGCATCTATCGCGGTCTGCGCAGCGTCGTGCAGTGGTGCGTCACGCACCGCATCAAGGTGGTAGCTGCCACGGTCGGCATCTTCATCGCCGCCATTGTCGGTTTCGGCCATGTCCAGCAGCAGTTTTTCCCGCTGTCTGAGCGCCCCGAACTGTTCCTGCAGCTGCGCCTGCCGGAAGGCACGGCTTTTGGCGTTACCGAAAAGGCGGTCAAGGACGCCGAGAAGCTGCTCAAGGACGACAAGGACATTGCCACTTATACGGCCTATGTCGGCCGCGGCTCGCCGCGCTTTTGGCTCGGCCTCAATCCGCAGCTCCCGAACGAGGCCTTCGCCGAGATCGTGATCGTGTCCAAGGATGTCGAGGCACGTGAGCGCATCAAGTCCAAGATCGAGAAGGCCGTCGCCGATGGCCAGCTGTCGGAAGCACGCGTGCGCGTCGATCGCTTCAATTTCGGTCCGCCGGTCGGTTTCCCCGTCCAGTTCCGCGTCATCGGGCCAGATACCGCGACCGTGCGCGATATCGCTTACAAGGTGCGCGAAGTAATGCGCGCCAACAAGAATATGGTCGATCCGCAGCTCGACTGGAACGAGCAAACGCCTTCTCTCAGGCTGGTGGTCGACCAGGACCGCGCCCGTGCGCTCGGCCTGACGCCGCAGGAGTTGTCACAATCCCTGGCGATGCTGATCTCCGGCGCGTCGGTCACGACCGTGCGTGACGGCATCGAGAAGGTTGGCGTCGTTGCCCGTGCCGTTCCGTCGGAACGCCTTGATCTCGGCCGTGTGGGCGATCTCACCATCATCTCGCGCAACGGCGTCCCGGTGCCGCTGTCGCAGGTGGCGAAGATCGAATACGCCCATGAGGAGCCGATCCTCTGGCGCCGTAACCGCGACATGGCGATCACCGTGCGCGGCGACGTCGTCGATGGCGTGCAGCCGCCGGATGTCACCAACCAGATCTGGCCGCAGTTGCAGCAGATCCGCGACAGCCTGCAGCCGGCCTATCGCATTGAGATTGGCGGCGCGGTGGAAGAATCCAGCAAGGGCAATGCCTCGATCGCCGTGCTGTTTCCGCTGATGATGATCATCATGCTGACGCTGCTGATGGTGCAGTTGCAGAGCTTCTCGCGGTTGATCCTGGTGTTCCTGACGGCGCCGCTCGGCATCGTCGGTGCCTCTTTGGCGCTGAACGTTGCCAACAAGCCGTTCGGCTTCGTGGCGCTGCTCGGCCTGATCGCACTCGCGGGTATGATCATGCGCAACGCCGTCATTTTGGTGGACCAGATCGAAACCGATGTGCGGCACGGCCTGACCCGCCGTGAAGCCATCGTCGAGGCGACCGTGCGCCGTGCGCGTCCGGTCATCCTGACAGCGCTGGCGGCCATTCTGGCGATGATCCCGCTGTCGCGCTCGGCCTTCTGGGGCCCGATGGCGGTCACCATCATGGGTGGATTGTTTGTGGCGACGTTCTTGACGTTGTTGTATCTCCCGGGTCTCTATGCCCTATGGTTTCGCAAGAGTCTGGATGAACGCGGATCGGGCGAGGATGTCGATCATCACGCACCGCAACATCATGACAAGCAACAGGCCTTTCCGCTTGCTGCCGAATAACTGAAGATTGCACTCCGAGATGACTCTGATTTCTGATCACGTTGAAGCCGATATGCGGGGCCGCATCGTTGTGGTCGCGGAAAAGCTGTTTCGCGAGCTCGGCTACCAAAAGACCACCGTCGCGGATATCGCGAAGGTGCTGCGGATGTCGCCGGCCAATGTCTATCGCTTCTTCGATTCGAAGAGGTCGATTATTTCGGCGGTAGCGCAGCGGCTGATGGGCGAGGTCGAGGAGGCCGCGCAGGTCATCATTGCCCACCCGCAGCCGGCGTCCGAGCAGTTGCGCGAATTGCTGACCTCGATCCACCAAATGAATGCCGAACGCTATGTCGGCGACGCCAAGCTGCATGAGATGGTCGCCATCGCCATGGAAGAGAGCTGGGACGTCTGCACCGCCCATATGGAGCGCATCACAGGCACCATCGGCGCCGTGATCGCGCAGGGCGCAGCCAAAGGCGAATTCCACGCCCCCGATGTCGAGCTGGCGGCGATGTGCGCCTTCACCGCGATGATGCGGTTCTTCCATCCGCAGATGATCGCCCAATGCGCTACCAAGCCGGGGCCGAGCCTGGACCAGATGATCGACTTCGTTCTTGCCGGGTTGGCCCCGCGGGGCTAGACGATCTCTCTGACGTTAATTCAGGGGATCTTCCGCGTGACCGCATTCGATCTGCATTCCTACGAGCCCGTCAACGGCCACGGCCTCAAGCACGATCCCTTCAATGCCATTATCGGTCCGCGTCCGATCGGGTGGGTCTCCTCCCGGGATGCCAATGGACACGTCAATCTGGCGCCGTACAGCTTCTTCAACGCCTTCAACTACACGCCGCCGCTGATCGGCTTCTCCAGCATCGGGATCAAGGACTCCGCCCGCAACATGCAGGCGACGAAGGAATTCGTCTGGAATCTGGCCACCATGGATCTGGCGAAGCAGATGAACGCGACGGCCGCGAGTGTTGGCCCGGAAGTGGATGAATTCGAGATCGCCGGCCTGACGCCGGTGCCGAGCAAGCTGGTGAACGTGCCCCGTGTCGGCGAAGCCCGGGTCGCCTTCGAATGCAAAGTGACCCAGATCATCGAGCTCAAGGGCGCCAACGGTGCTTCGGCCAACGCCTTCCTCACCATGGGTGAGGTGGTTGCCGTCCATATCGACAAGACCCTGATCGTGGATGGCGTGTACCAAACCGCGCTCGCCGGCCCGATCCTGCGCGCCGGTCGCCGCGGGGATTACTTCCACATCAAGCAGGATGCCATGTTCGAGATGGCCCGCCCGGACTGAGGCTGGCTATTCTTCCGGCGTTTGGGTCGCGCGACCACTGGTCACGCGGTGAGAAATCGCCTTTCGGGAACCGTTGCGGTATCCTGCCGTTAATGATGGCTCGATGCTGTCAGTTTTCGCTTAAATATCAATGCGAAAGCTAAGGTGACACGGATACCGTCCTGCTAAGAGCGTCCGCCTTTTGGCGCCCGCGGTCCGCCTGGACTGCCGGTCGCCTCGATCGAGAGGAAGCCTCCATGAGCTCATCCAGCTTGCGCCGCGACTATCTCACCAAGCCGATCTTCGGTTGGGCCAAGAGCGCGTTGCCGAAGATGTCGGACACCGAGCGCGAGGCGCTGGAAGCCGGCGACGTCTGGTGGGATGCGGATCTGTTCACCGGCAATCCGGACTGGGCTAAGCTGCTCGCGGTGAAGCCGGCGAAGCTCACGGATGAAGAGCAGGCCTTCATGACCGGGCCGGTCGATCGTCTCTGCGAGATGATCGACGACTGGAAGATCAATTGGGAATTGCGCGACCTGCCGCCCGAGGTCTGGGACTTCATCAAGCGCGAAAAATTCTTCGGCATGATCATTCCGAAGGAATTTGGCGGCCTCGGCTTCTCGCCCTATGCCCATTCTGAAGTGGTACGCAAAATCTCGTCGCGCTCAGTAGTTGCCGCTGTCACTGTGATGGTGCCCAACTCATTAGGCCCCGGCGAACTGCTGATGAAATTCGGCACCGACGAACAGCGCCGACGCTGGCTGCCGCGCCTTGCCGATGGGCGCGACATCCCCTGCTTTGGCCTCACTAGCCCGGAAGCGGGCTCGGACGCGGCGTCGATGATCGACAGCGGCATCATCTGCAAGGGCACGTTCGAAGGCCAGGAGGTTCTGGGTTTGCGCCTCAACTGGCACAAGCGCTATATCACGCTCGGCCCGGTCGCGACGCTGATCGGTCTGGCCTTCAAGGCCTATGACCCCGATCATCTGGTCGGCAATCAGGGCGAGCTTGGCATTACCGTCGCGCTGATCCCGCACAACCTGCCGGGTGTCGAGATCGGTCAGCGTCATCTGCCGTCCATGCAGGTGTTCCAGAACGGTCCGAACTGGGGCCGCGATGTCTTCATCCCGCTCGACTACATCATCGGCGGTCAGGAACGTCTGGGGCAGGGCTGGAAGATGCTGATGTCGGCGCTCGCCGCCGGTCGTGGCATCTCATTGCCGTCGCTGTCCGCGGCCGGTGCCGCCTATGCCGCGCGCACCACCGGTGCCTATGCCCGCATCCGCGAACAGTTCAACATTTCGATCAGCAAGTTTGAGGGCATCGAGGAGCCGCTCGCCCGCATCGCCGGCACGGCCTATCTGCTCGACGCTGCGCGGCGCCTGACCTCGGCAGCGCTCAATCTGGGCCATCATCCCGCGGTCATCTCCGGCATCATGAAGCTGCATGCCACCGAACGCATGCGCCTCGCCATCGACGATGCCATGGACATCCATGGTGGCAAGGCCGTGATCGATGGGCCGCAGAACTATATGGGCAATCTCTATCGCGCGGTGCCGGTGGGCATCACGGTTGAGGGCGCTAATATCCTGACGCGCAATCTCATCGTGTTCGGACAAGGCGCCATCCGTGCGCATCCTTATCTGCTGCAGGAAATGAATGCGCTCGGCGATCCCGACAAGGCGAAGGGTCTCGACGCCTTCGACACCGCGTTCTGGAAACATATCGGCCACAGCGTCATCACGCTGTTCCGCGCCTGGGCGCGTAGCTGGACTGGCGGGATGTTCGCGCCGGCGCCGGATGCGGGCGATGCCACGCAGTTCTATCGCCAGCTCTCGCGCTATTCGTCGGCATTCGCACTCTGCGCCGACATGGCGTTGCTGACGCTTGGCGGAGCATTGAAGCGCAAGGAAATGCTGTCGGCGCGGTTCGGCGATATTCTCTCCGAGCTCTATCTGCTCTCGGCTGCGCTGAAGCGCTGGGAGGACGAAGGCCGTCAGCAGGATGACCTGCCGGCGCTTGAATGGTGTATGGCGTCCGGCTTCAAGACCATCGAGAACCGCTTTGCGGAGATTCTGGCCAACCTGCCGAACCGCTTTGTCGCCCGCATCCTCAAATTCATCGTGCAGCCCTATGGCGCCTCGGTACTTGGGCCTTCGGATCGCGTGGTGCATCGCTGCGCCCAGATGATCCTGGAGCCATCGGCCACACGCGATCGCCTGACGCCGGACCTTTCGCATGTTGACGACGATCGCGGGCTGGCGCGGCTGGAGAAGGCGTTCAAACTGGTGACATCGAGTGACGATATTGCCAAGCGCATCCGGACGGCGAAGCTGAAGAACTGGAAGGATGCAGTGGCACAGGGCGTCATCACCCAGGCGGAAGGCGAGAAGCTCGCCGCCGCGCAGGAAGCCGTCAAGCTGGTGATCGAGGTCGATCACTTCGCGCCGGAAGAGCTGTCGCCGGGCTACAAGAAGTCCGATAACGTGCACCAGTTCTTCCAGGAACTTGGTGAGCAGCGGGCAGCAAGCTGATGGCAAGACTCTCATGACAAGGCCGGTCTATATCGTCGACGGCAGCCGGACGCCGTTCCTGAAGGCGCGCAGCGGCCCCGGCCCGTTCACCCCGGTCGATCTCGCCGTGCAATGCGGCCGACCTCTCTTGGCGAGGCAACCGTTCGCGCCTGACGCGTTCGATCAGGTGATCCTCGGCTGCGTCAATGTCATCGCCGACGAGATGAATCCGGCCCGCGTGGCCGCGCTGCGCCTCGGCATGGGCGAGGCGATGGTGGCCTTCACGGTGCAGATCAATTGCGGTTCCGGCATGCAGTCGATCGATACCGGCTATCGCTATATCCGCGAAGGCAATGCGGATCTCATTCTGGCCGGCGGAGCCGAAGCGCTCAGCCACGCGCCGCTGGTGTGGCCGCAGAACGGTGTGCGCTGGTTCGCCGGGCTTGCCATGGCCAAGGGTGTGCTCGGCAAGGTGGCGGCGATCGCCAAAGCCCGGCCGGCTTATTTCAAGCCGATCATCGGCCTCGAACGCGGTCTCACCGATCCGATCACCGACCTCAATATGGGCCAGACTGCCGAAAAGGTCGGGCATCTGTTCGGTATCACGCGCGCGCAGGCCGATGCCTATGCCGTCGAAAGTCACAAGCGCCTTGCGCGTGCGCAGGAACAGGGCTGGCTGAAAGGCGAGGTCGAAACCGCCTTCGATCGCAAGGGCAATTTCTACGACCACGATGACGGCGTCCGCGCGGATTCGTCGGTCGACAAGCTCGCGACACTGAAGCCGGTATTCGAACGTCCGTGGGGGCAGGTCACCGCCGGAAATTCCTCGCAGATCACCGATGGCGCATCATGGACGATCCTTGCGTCCGAAGACGCGGTGGCGAAACATGGTCTCACGCCGAAGGCTGTGATCGTCGACAGCCAGTGGTCGGCGCTCGATCCATCGATCATGGGGCTCGGTCCGGTGTTGTCGTCAAACGACCTCCTCAAGCGCAACAACATGACGATCCAGGACATTGAGACCTGGGAGTTGAACGAAGCTTTCGCCACGCAGGTGCTCGGCTGTCTCGCTGCGTGGAATGATGAAAAATTCTGCCGCGAGGTGCTCGGCCTCGATGGTGCGGCTGGCGAGATCGATCGCGCGAAGCTGAACGTCGATGGTGGTGCCATCAGCCTCGGCCATCCGGTCGGCACGTCCGGCAATCGTATCGTGCTGCATCTCGTCAATGCGATGAAGCGGCTCGGCACCAAACGAGGCATCGCCACCGAATGTATCGGTGGCGGCCTCGGTGGTGCGATGTTGATCGAGACGGTGTGAGGGCGTCATGGACAGCAAGATCATGGACGTTCTCGGGGATCGCGTGCTCGAACTAGGCCCCAAGCCTGATGACAGCGGTGCCTATCGCCACTTCAAGCTGACGCGCGATGCCGATGGCGTGGCGTGGCTGCTGTTCGATCGCGCCGATGCCAGCGCCAATACGCTGTCGGCTGTGGTGCTGGAAGAATTCGATCAAGTGCTGAACGCGCTGGAAGCCCAGCGCCCGACCGGCATCGTGGTTCGTTCGGCCAAGACTTCCGGCTTTATAGCCGGCGCCGACGTCAATGAATTTCGCGGCGCCAGCGACCCATTGGAAGTCGAAACGCAGATCAGCCGCGCTCATGCGGTGATCGATCGTTTCGAGGCGCTGAAGATTCCGACGGTGGCCGTCATTCATGGCTTCTGCCTGGGCGGCGGTCTCGAAGTCGCGCTGGCCTGCCAGATGCGTATCGCAATCGATGGCGCGCGCTTCGGTTTTCCGGAAGTCATGCTTGGTCTGCATCCCGGCCTTGGCGGTACCGCGCGTTTCACGCATCTGGTGAATCCGATGCAGGCGATGCCGATGATGCTGACCGGTAAGACCATCGACGCACGCAAGGCGAAGGCGATCGGTCTCGTCGATGCGGTGACCGAGGAGTGCCATGTCCGCAACGCCGTGCGCGATGCGGTTTTCGGCAAGCTCAAGTGCGCCAGGCCGAGCGCGCTGATCCCGATCATGAACTTCTCGCCGGTGCGCGGCATTCTCGCCTCGCGCATGGTGGCGGAAGCGTCGAAAGCCGCGCCGCGTGAGCATTATCCCGCGCCCTATGCGCTGATTGATCTTTGGGAGAAGCATGGCGGCGATCGTGCCGCGATGCTGACTGCCGAGAAGGCGTCCTTTGCCCGCTTGATGGTGACGCCGACGGCGCAGAACCTGATCCGGGTGTTCTTCCTGCGCGAGCAGATGAAGAAACTCGCGGGCGACGGTAACGGGGACATCAAACATGTCCACGTCATCGGTGCCGGTGCCATGGGCGGCGATATCGCGGCGTGGTGTGCCAATCAGGGCCTGCGGGTCACGCTGGCCGATATGAAGCCAGAACCGATCGCCGGCGCCATCAAACGCGCCACCGATCTGTTCGGTAAGATTATCCGCAAGCGCACCGATGTACGCGATGCCCTGGATCGCTTGATCCCCGACATGGACGGCGAGGGCGTGCGCAATGCGGATCTCATCATCGAGGCGGTGTCTGAAAAACTGGAACTGAAGCAGAAGGTTTATGCGGGGTTGGAACCGCGCATGAAGCCGGATGCGATCCTCGCCACCAACACGTCGAGCATTCCACTGCAGGATCTACGCAGCACACTGGCGCGGCCGGAGCGGTTGCTTGGCCTGCATTTCTTCAATCCAGTGTCGCGTTTGCAACTGGTCGAGGTCGTCAGCCATGACGGTGTCGATGCGGAGATGCTGAGGAAGGCAACAGCCTTTGTCGGCGCCATTGATCGCCTGCCGTTGCCGGTAAAGAGCTCGCCGGGCTTTCTCGTCAACCGCGCGCTGACGCCTTACATGCTCGAGGCGATGATGCTGATGGAGGAGAAGGTCGACAAGGAGACCATCGATGCCGCGGCCGAACAGTTCGGCATGCCGATGGGACCGATCGAGCTGGCCGATCAGGTAGGGCTTGATATCTGCCTTGCCGTCGGCGACATGCTGCGCTCCAAGTTCGGCGACCTGCTGCCGCCGACACCTGCCTGGCTCCGCGAGAAGGTCAACAAGGGCGAGCTCGGAAAGAAGACTGGCAAGGGCTTCTATACGTGGCGCGACGGCAAGGCCGAGAAGAGTTCCAGCGCGGTCGCCACAGCGCGGCCGACGCAGGAGATGATCGATCGGCTGGTGCTTCCGATGTCCAACGTCTGTGTTGCGTGTCTGCGCGAAGGCATCGTCGACAATCCCGATGTGGTCGATGGCGCAATGATCTTCGGCACCGGCTATGCTCCGTTTCGCGGCGGCCCGCTGAACTATGCGCGGACGCGCGGAACCGAGAATATCACCGCCACGCTGCGCACGCTGGCCGCCAGGTTCGGCGATCGCTTCGCGCCGGATGCCGGCTGGGAAACTTTTAAGTAATGACTCAATTTGCGGCAGGCCTTGCTCATGACTGAATCAAAGATGCAGCCAGTGACGGGGCTGGATGCGGAACCGACTGGCGATCTCACCATCCGCACGGTGGCGATGCCGGCCGATACCAATGCCAATGGCGATATTTTTGGCGGCTGGCTGCTCAGTCAGATGGATCTCGGCGGCGGCATCTTTGCCGCCAAAGTGGCCAAGACGCGCACGGTCACCGTTGCCATTGAGGCGATGACCTTCCGCAAGGCCGTTCATGTCGGTGACGTCGTGTCCGTGCATGCGGAACTGGTGCGGATGGGCCGTACGTCACTTACCGTGCATATAGAGGCCTGGGTGCTTCGTCGCAACGAAAGCGCCCCGATCCTGGTCACCGATGGCAATTTTACCTTCGTGTCCATCGACGAGGCCGGCCGGCCCCAACCGATCACACGCCCGGACGCGACGATCGCGACCTGAACGATTCCAGACTGACGACGGGAACGAAATACCCCCTTCCAGGTTGGTGGCCCGGAATATGCATCGCCTATCGCGTAGGGGGCCGCCATGTCAGACACTTACATCATCGAAGTCTCATCGCAGGCTGCCGGCATCGTCGTTCGCGATCCCGGTGGGTACAGGTTCTTCGCCGCGTCTCACCGTTTCAACCCGATGGAAGGCCAGCTGTTTCGCAATGCTCGCGAAGCTGAACGCGCTGCTTTCCAGTTCGCAGCACAGGGCAGTCAGACGGCAGTGACGCCTTAAACGGCGACGCCCTGAAGACATCACGGCGGCGAAATCGCATGGCCGCGCGTCAGCGCTGATGCGTTGACCATCGCCGCCAACACCCGCACCATGGAACTGTTCGCTCCGAGGTGCCGTTGTGACTGCTGGCCTGACCCATCGCCAATCCGAAATTCTGAATCATGCGCGTGCCTTCGGGCGCGTAATGGTCGACGACCTCGTGCGCCGTTTCGAGGTGTCCGCGCAGACCATCCGCAAGGATCTCAACGATCTCTGCGACCAGCGCCTGCTCACGCGCATTCACGGCGGCGCCATCGTCGCCTCCGGCGTGGAAAACCTTGCTTATGAAGCGCGGCGATTCGTGGCCGCCGAAGAGAAGAAGGCGATCGGCGTCGCCGCCGCCGCACAGATTCCCAATGGCTCGTCGCTGTTCATCAATATCGGCACCACGACGGAAGAAGTCGCGAGTGCGCTGACCAATCACGAAAACCTGCTGGTCATCACCAACAACCTCAATGTCGCGATGATGCTGTACCGGCATCCGCATATCGAGGTGATCGTCGCTGGCGGCACCGTGCGCCGGTCCGATGGCGCCGTGATAGGCTCCACGGCGATCAAGCTGATCGGTCAATTCAAGGTCGATTACGCCATCATCGGCGCCTCGGCGATCGACGAGGAGGGCGCGCTGCTCGACTTCGACTATCGCGAGGTGCAGGCGGCGCAGGCGATCATCGCCAATGCCCGCAGCGTCATGCTGGTCTGCGACTCGACCAAGCTGCGGCGGTCGGCGGCTGTCCGCATTGCCCATATTAGCCAGATCCAGACCTTCGTCACCGATGTGCCGCTGCCGCCGTCACTGCAGGAGATCTGCCGGAGCCGGGGCGTCCAGGTCATCGCTGCCTTGCCGGGGTCAGCGGATGATTCTGACGACCCGGAACCCGAGCCGACCCCGCTTTAGAGCCTGTTCAGACCCCAAAAACGCCGGTTGCTTTCGCTTTAGGTTGTGGTTTAATCGAAAACGAAAGCCAAATCGCTGAAAGCGAAGATGGCGCGTCCGAAGGAAGGCGCCAGACAACTGGCGCAGGAGGGGAGACGGGGTGGGTCAGATCTACGACCTCGCAATCATTGGTGGCGGTGTGAACGGCTGCGGCATCGCCCGCGACGCCGTCGGCCGCGGCAATTCCGTGTTCCTTTGCGAGATGAACGATCTGGCCAGCGGCACGTCATCGTGGTCGACCAAGCTGATCCATGGCGGGTTGCGCTACCTCGAATATTACGACTTCAAACTGGTCCGCCACGCGCTGCTCGAGCGCGAAATCCTCTGGCAGATCGCGCCGCACATCATCCGCCCGCTGCGCTTCGTGTTGCCGCATCACGCGGGTCTGCGTCCCGCCTGGCTGCTGCGGCTCGGCCTTTTCCTTTACGATTATATCGGCGGCCGAAAACTTCTCCCGGCGACGCGGACGCTCAATCTCACGACGGACGAGACCGGCAAGCCACTGGCGCCCGGGCGCTTCACGCGCGGTTTCGAATATTCCGATTGTTTCGTCGACGACGCGCGCCTCGTGGTGCTGACGGCGCGTGATGCCGCCGACCGTGGCGCGGTGATCCGCACGCGCGCCCGTGCGACCGAGATTCGACAGGCCGATGGCCTGTGGCAGGTTACGGTGCAGGACACGTCGACCGGGGAGCGTTCGACCGTCAGCGCGCGCACGCTGGTCAATGCCGGCGGCCCGTGGGTCGAGAATGTTTTGGCGGTCGGTGCCGGCGTCAATGCGAAGGCGAAAGTCCGCCTTGTGCAGGGCTCGCATATCGTGGTGCCGAAACTCTACAACCACGACCGTGCCTACATCTTCCAGAATGCCGATGGCCGTATCGTGTTCGCTATTCCCTATCAGGACGATTTCACCTTGATCGGCACCACCGATATCGATTATCACGGCGATCCTGCCGATGTGAAAATCTCTGCCGACGAAATCAACTATCTCTGCAAATCGGTCAGCGAATATCTCGCAAGGCCCGTGCTGGCCGAAGACGTGGTGTGGACCTATTCCGGCGTGCGTCCGCTCTATGATGACGGCGCCAATGAGGCCAAGGCGGCGACGCGCGATTATGTGTTCGAACTCGATCTGCCCGGAGGCTTGCCGTTGCTGTCGATCTATGGCGGCAAGATCACGACTTATCGCCGCCTTGCCGAAGAAGCCTTGCAGAAGCTTGCGCCGTATCTGAAGGGCAGCAAAGCGAAGGAGGGCTGGACGGCCCACGCCACGCTGCCCGGTGGCGATTTCGACGTCTCTGCCGTCGACGCGCTCATCGCAGAGCTGTTGCGCGACTATCCGTTCCTGACGCCGGCCCATGCCAACCGCCTGGCGCATGCCTATGGCACGCGCGCGGCGAAGATGCTGGGCACTGCAAAGTCCTCGGTCGATCTCGGTCAGGCCTTTGGTGCAACGCTCACCGAGCGGGAAGTACGCTATCTCATGGCCCATGAATGGGCCGTCAGTGCCGAGGATATCGTTTGGCGTCGCTCGAAACTCGGCTTGCGCTTGTCGAAGGATGAGATCGCGTCGCTCGATCAGTGGCTGCAGGTCAATCGCACCCAGCCTGTAAATCCGATGCGTGAAGCGGGAGCGCGATCATGAGCGTTGCGCTCGATCACGTCTCGCAGATGGTGGATGGCGTCACGACGATCCGTGACGTGTCGCTGACGCTGGAACGCGGCACCCTCAACGTGCTGCTCGGGCCAACGCTAGCCGGCAAGACCTCGATCATGCGGTTGCTGGCCGGGCTCGACAAGCCGGTCCAGGGCCGTGTGCTGGTCGATGGCAAGGACGTCACCGGCGTCGATATCCGCAAGCGTTCGGTGGCGATGGTCTATCAGCAGTTCATCAATTACCCGTCGCTGACGGTCTATGAGAACATCGCTTCGCCGCTGCGCGTGCAGGGCAAGCCGAAAGCAGAGATCGAGACGCGCGTGCGCGGGGCCGCGGCCCTGCTCAAGCTAGAGCCCTATCTGAAGCGCACGCCACTGCAGCTCTCCGGTGGCCAGCAGCAGCGCACAGCGATCGCGCGCGCGCTGGTCAAGGGTGCCGACTTGGTGCTGCTCGACGAGCCGCTGGCGAATCTTGATTACAAACTGCGCGAAGAGCTGCGCACCGAACTGCCCAAGATATTCGAGGCCTCCGGCGCGATCTTCGTCTATGCGACGACGGAGCCCTCTGAAGCGCTTTTATTGGGCGGCAGCACCGTGTGTCTGTGGGAAGGCCAGGTCCTGCAGGTCGGCCAGACCTCCAAAGTCTATCGCCATCCCGAGACTCTCAAGGCCGCCGAAGTGTTCTCCGATCCGCCGCTTAATCTCGTTGCGATCGAGAAGAGGAACGGCAACGTGCATTATGCCGGTGGCGCGACGGCGCCCGCCAGCGGGCTCTATGGAGATTTGGCCGACGGCAGCTACCGCGTCGGCTTCCGCGCGCATCAGCTCGAAGTCGCTAGCGGTCTCGCTGGACGGCATGCGTTTTCGGCCGAAGTGACCGTCACCGAAATCACCGGATCGGAAAGCTTCGTCCATCTGAAGCGCGGTGCATCGAACTGGGTCGCGGTGCTGCAGGGCGTTCATGAATTCCAGCCCGGCCACATGCTCGACGCTGTGCTCGATCCCGCCAATCTGTTTGTCTTCGATGGCAGCGATCGTCTGGTCGCCGCTCCCAACATGACGCAGGGAGCGTAAACATGGCCCGCATCGATCTCGTCGATCTCGCGCAGTCCTATAGCGGCAACGATGCCGATCCGGAATCGTTTGCACTGAAGCCGATCTCCATGACCTGGCGCCAGGGCGGGGCCTACGCGTTGCTCGGCCCATCCGGCTGTGGCAAGACCACGCTGCTCAATCTTATTTCGGGCATCGTCACCCCGACGCGTGGCCAGATCCTGTTCGACGGCAAGGACATCACGCCGCTGTCAACACAAAAGCGCAACATCGCGCAGGTGTTCCAGTTTCCGGTGATCTACGACACCATGACGGTCGGCGAAAATCTCGCATTCCCGCTGAAGAATCGTGGCGTACCGAAGGCGCAGATCGATGCGCGCGTCGCCGAGATCAGCGAGCTGCTGGACCTCACGCCTTACCTCGGTCGCAAGGCGACACGGCTGACGCCGGATGCCAAGCAAAAGATCTCGCTCGGCCGCGGCCTGGTGCGCTCCGATGTTGCCGCTGTGTTGTTCGACGAACCCCTGACGGTGATCGACCCCGCCCTGAAATGGGAGCTGCGCTCCAAGCTCAAGGCGCTGCACCGCGCGCTGGATCTAACCATGATCTACGTGACTCACGATCAGACCGAGGCATTGACCTTCGCCGATACGGTGGTGGTGATGCATGACGGTCGCGTCGTACAATCAGGCACGCCGCAGGAGCTATTCGACAAGCCGGCGCATACATTCGTCGGCTACTTTATCGGCTCGCCTGGGATGAATATCGTTCCCGCCGAAGTCAGTGGCCGCGAGGCGCGTATTGGCGGTCATGTCATCGCGCTCCAGCGCAGCTACGACAGGATGTCCGCAGACGCGACGATCGAAATCGGCATTCGCCCCGAATTCGTCCATGTTGCAACGCCCGCGCCGGGCTTGCTGCAGGCGCAGGTCGAGCGCGTTGACGATCTCGGCCGCATTAGCTTCGCGCGCGTTCGCATCGGCGGGGTCAAATTCGCCGCGCGCGTGCCGCAGGGATTTTCTATCGTCGGCAGCGAGGTCGGGCTGGTGTTCGATCCCGGCCGGGTGCACGTTTACGCCGACAGCCGTCTCGTTGAAGGGACCGCATGATGGACAAGACCGTCAACCAAAAGGCCTGGTTCCTCGTTCTGCCGGTGTTTCTCATCGTGGCATTCTCTGCGGTGCTGCCGCTGATGACGGTGGTGAACTATTCGGTGCAGGACACCTTCGGCAACAACCAGTTCTTCTGGAACGGCGTCGGCTGGTTCAAGGAATTGCTCGATCCCTCCAGTGATCTCGGCGGGCGCTTTTACGCCTCGCTGGCGCGCAATCTCGCTTTCTCCGCGATCATCCTGGCCATCGAAGTGCCGCTCGGTATTCTGGTCGCGCTGTCGATGCCGCGTGACGGCTGGCGTGTCGCCGCGTGTCTGGTGATCCTCGCGCTGCCGCTACTGATTCCATGGAACGTAGTCGGCACAATCTGGCAGATATTCGGGCGCCCTGACATCGGTCTGCTCGGCTACACGCTCAATCATATGGGTATCGACTACAATTACGTGTCGAACGAATTCGATGCCTGGGCCACCGTCATCGTGATGGATGTCTGGCACTGGACCAGCCTCGTTGCGCTGCTGTGTTACGCCGGCCTGAAGTCGATCCCCGATGCCTATTATCAGGCGGCACAGATCGACGGTGCATCACGCTGGGCGGTGTTTCGTGCGATCCAGCTGCCGAAGCTTAACCGCGTGCTCTTGATCGGCGTGTTGCTGCGCTTCATGGACAGCTTCATGATCTATACCGAGCCTTTCGTGGTCACCGGCGGCGGCCCCGGAAATTCGACCACCTTCGTCTCCATCGAGCTCGTCAAGATCGCGCTCGGCCAGTTCGATCTCGGCAAGGCCGCGGCGCTGTCGCTGGTCTACAACATCATCGTGCTGATCGTGTGCTGGATATTCTACACGGTGATGACGAATGTCGGCGTCGATCACACCAAACGCGAGGGAGCGGTCTGATGCATACGATCCCTGGACGCCGCATTATCCTGTTGTTGTTCCTGATCTTCCTGTTGCTGCCGATCTACTGGCTCGTGAATATGAGCTTCAAGACCAATGGCGAGATCGTCTCGACGATGACGCTGTGGCCGCATGCGCCGACGCTGGCCAATTACACGCGCATCTTCACCGATGAGAGCTGGTATTCCGGTTACATCAACTCGCTGAAATACGTCATCATCAACACCATCCTGTCGATCTCCTTCGCGCTGCCCGCGGCCTATGCGTTCTCGCGCTATCGCTTCCTCGGCGACAAGCACCTGTTCTTCTGGCTGCTGTCGAACCGGATGGCCCCGCCAGCGGTGTTCGCATTGCCGTTCTTCAATCTCTATTCGGCCATCGGCCTGTTCGATACGCCTTGGGCAGTGGCGCTGGCGCATTGCCTGTTCAACGTTCCGCTCGCCGTGTGGATTCTTGAAGGCTTCGTGTCCGGCGTGCCGCGCGAGATCGATGAGACCGCGTTTCTGGACGGCTATTCGTTCCCGAAATTCTTTATCAAGATCCTCGTGCCGCTGATCGCGTCGGGCATCGGCGTCGCCGCGTTCTTCTGTTTCATGTTCTCCTGGGTCGAACTGCTGCTCGCGCGCACGCTGACCTCGGTGAACGCCAAGCCGATCTCGGCTGTCATGACGCGCACGGTGTCGGCCTCAGGCATGGATTGGGGTCTGCTCGCTGCAGCCGGCGTGCTGACCATCATCCCCGGTGCGCTTGTTATCTGGTTCGTCCGCAATTACATCGCGCGCGGCTTCGCGCTCGGCAGAGTCTAGGGAGGTCATCATGGAAAACATCGCATGGATGGCCTGGACGCCGCCGACCGCGATCTTCTTTGCGCTGCTGGCGATCACGCTGGGCACGATGACATGGCTCGCGGTCGTCTATCCCGAGGCCGAGCGCGTCGGCATCCTGCGCATTCCCACAACGCGCGGCGACCGGCTGTTCCTGTCGCTGATCGCGGCTGCCGTCATCCACCTGTTGTGGATTGGCTTCGTCGGCTCGGATCCGATCGCGACGCTGCCGATCGGTGAGGAAGGGCTTGAGATCTCGAACCTGTGGTTCGCGACAGTGATTTCGCTGATATCAGCCGTGGCGATTTTTCGCACCGTCTGACGAGTGAGGAAGGTCAGGTCCGGGATCAATCCGGGGCTGAAAACATGAACGAGGGAGGACGTTATGAGACAACTGATATCACAGGTCCGTCGTGGGCCGACACGCCAGGTCATGATGACCAGCGCCGCTGCGCTGATCGTCGCGACCGTGACGCTCGCCGCACCGGCGCGCGCCGACGATGCGACCGCAAAGAAGTGGATCGACAGCGAGTTCCAGCCATCGACGCTGTCGAAGGAAGAGCAGCTGAAGGAACTGCAGTGGTATGAAAAGGCCGCGCAGCCCTTCAAAGGCATGGAGATCAATGTCGTCTCCGAAACCATCACTACCCACGAATACGAAGCGAAGACGCTGGCCAAGGCGTTTAGCGAGATCACCGGCATCAAGCTGAAGCACGATATCATTCAGGAAGGTGACGTGGTCGAGAAGCTGCAGACCCAGATGCAGTCCGGCAAGAATGTCTATGACGGCTGGATCAACGATAGCGATCTGATCGGCACGCATTTCCGCTACGGCCAGACCATCGCGCTGACGGATTACATGACCGGCGAAGGCAAGGACGTCACAAGCCCGACCCTCGACCTCAAGGACTTCATCGGCACGCCTTTCACCACCGCGCCCGACAAGAAGCTGTATCAACTACCCGATCAGCAATTCGCCAACCTTTACTGGTTCCGGTACGACTGGTTCACCAATCCCGACTACAAGGCAAAATTCAAGGCCAAGTATGGCTACGATCTCGGTGTTCCCGTGAACTGGTCGGCTTATGAAGATATCGCCGAGTTCTTCACCAACGACATCAAGACGATCGATGGCGTCAAGGTCTATGGCCACATGGACTACGGCAAGAAGGATCCGTCGCTCGGCTGGCGTTTCACCGACGCCTGGCTGTCGATGGCCGGCAACGGCGACAAGGGTCTTCCGAACGGTCTGCCCGTCGATGAATGGGGCATCCGCATGGAAGGCTGCCGTCCGGTTGGTTCCTCCATCGAGCGCGGTGGCGATACCAACGGTCCGGCCGCCGTGTATTCAATCGCGAAATATCTCGACTGGATGAAGAAATATGCCCCGCCGCAGGCGCAAGGCATGACCTTCTCGGAGTCGGGTCCGGTGCCGGCACAGGGCAATATCGCCCAACAAATGTTCTGGTACACCGCTTTCACCGCCGACATGGTGAAGCCGGGTCTCGCGGTCATGAATGCCGACGGAACGCCGAAGTGGCGCATGGCTCCGTCGCCGCATGGCTCGTACTGGAAGGAAGGCATGAAGCTCGGCTATCAGGACGTTGGTTCGGGCACGCTGCTCAAATCGACTCCGCCGGATCGCCGCAAGGCAGCGTGGCTGTATCTGCAGTTCATCACCTCGAAGACGGTGTCGCTGAAGAAGAGCCATGTCGGTCTCACCTTCATCCGTGAGAGCGACATCTGGGACAAGTCGTTCACCGAACGTGCGCCGAAGCTCGGCGGTCTGGTCGAGTTCTATCGCTCGCCGGCCCGCGTGCAATGGTCGCCGACCGGCAACAACATCCCGGATTATCCGAAGCTGGCGCAATTGTGGTGGCAGAACATCGGCGACGCGTCGTCCGGTGCGAAGACTCCGCAGCAGGCGATGGACTCGCTGGCCGCGGCGCAGGACTCGGTGCTTGAGCGTCTTGAACGATCCAAGGTTCAGGGCGAATGCGGACCGAAGCTGAACAAGAAGGAAACCGCCGAGTTCTGGTACGCGAAGTCGGCGAAGGACGGCAACATCGCGCCCCAGCGCAAGCTGGCCAACGAGAAGCCGAAGGGCGAGACGGTGGACTACGACACGCTGATCAAGTCGTGGCCCGCGACCCCGCCGCAGAAGCGCGCGTCGGCGAACTGAGGCGAACTTCCTGAACAAACAAAAAGGCCGGGAGCGATCCCGGCCTTTTCTCTTGTTGTCATTCCGGGGTCGTGCCCGCAAAGAGGCGTGCGCGCCCCAGAATGACGTGCTTACTCCGCCGCCTGCTTCGCGCCCAGCACGGGATAATCCGTGTAGCCCTTGGCGCCACCGCCATAGAATGTCGCCTTGTCGGCCTCGTTCAACGGTGCACCGGTCTTCAGGCGCTCCACCAGATCCGGGTTCGAGATGAACGGCTTGCCGAAGGCGATCAGGTCAGCCGCGTTCGCTTCGAGAACCTTGTTGGCGAGTGCGAGGTCGAAGCCGTTATTAGCGATATACGTTCCGCTGAAGCGCTTGCGCAGGCTGGCGTAATCGAACGGGGCGTTGTCACGCGGGCCGCCGGTCGCGCCCTCGACGACATGCAGATAGACCAGCTTCTCAGCACTGAGCCCGTCGGTGATGTAGTCGAACAGCTTTTGCGCCTGCGTGTCGGCGGCAGCATCGTTGGCCGGTGTCACCGGCGAGATGCGGATGCCGGTTCTGTCGCCGCCGATCTCCTTGGCAACTGCCGCGGCCACTTCCAGCATCAGTTTGGCGCGGTTCTCCAGCGAACCGCCATAGGCGTCGGTGCGCTTGTTGGTGCTGTCACGCGCGAATTGCTCAAGCAGATAACCGTTGGCGCCATGGATCTCCACGCCGTCGAAACCGGCCTCGACTGCATTGGCAGCGCCGCGTGCGAAACTGTCGATGACGCCTTGAATTTCACCCAGCTCCAGCGCGCGGGGCTCCGAGACGTCGGTGAAGGTGTTGTTGACGAAGGTCTTGGTGTTGGCGCGGATCGCCGAAGGGGCCACCGGCGCACCGCCATTCGGCTGCAGGCTGACATGCGAGATGCGGCCGACGTGCCAGATTTGCATATAGATGTGACCGCCCTTGGCATGCACGGCCTCGGTCACCTTCTTCCAGCCGGCGATCTGCTCCTTGGTGTAGATGCCCGGGACGTCCTGGTAGCCCTGGCCCTGCTGCGACACGGGTGTGCCTTCGGTCACCAGAAGGCCGGCGCTGGCACGCTGGCTATAATACTCGACCGCCAGCGGATTCGGTACGTTGCCCGGCAATGCGCGATTGCGCGTCAGCGGCGCCATCACTGTGCGATTGGTCAGCGTGTTCTTACCAAGTTTGTAGGATTCGAAGAGTTTGGACGTGCTCATGTTGAATGATCCAGCGATGAAAGGTGAAATCGAGTTGGGCATCATGCAGCGCATTGGCAATATCGCTGCGCTGCATGTCGTTGGTTCAGGATAAAGCGATCGTGGCGACGACGGATTGAATGATCATGATCTCCCTATCGGCCGGCCAGTAGTCGAATATCCTTTGATGATGGTCCGGCTTACTGCGCGCCGAGGAAGTCGCGCTTGCCGATTTCGACGCCGCTATGCCTCAGGATGCCGTGGGCGATGGCGATGTGGAAGTAGAAGTTCGGCAGCGAGAAGCTGCTCAGATATTGCTGGCCCGTCATGGTCGTGGTCTTGCCGCCCCCGATCGGAAACGTGACCTCACGTGCGTCGGCGCCTTCGAATTGCGTGGGCGTAAAGCCTTTCACATAGTCGATCGCTTTGGCCAGCCGCTGCTTCAATTCACCGAAGGTTTTCTCGGTGTCTGGCACCGACTGCGGCTCGTTCTGGGTGAGCCGGGCACAGCCGCGCATCGCCTGGTCGCAGGCGACCTGAACCTGGCGAGAGAGCGGCAGCATATCCGGATAGAGCCGCGCGCCGAGCAGTGCCTCCGGCTCGATCTTCTTCGCCGCGACGTGGGCTTCGGCCTTGTCGAGAATAGCCGAGAGGCTGCTGAGCATCTGCAAATAGGCAGGCACGGCGGAATCGTAAAATGACATGGGATGCTCTTTTGTGAGGCGTTTCGAGGCGTGCAGCGGCGGGCGATCAGAAAGATGCTGCTGCATGGACTTGGGGCGCGGCCAGCCGAATTCAACCGCCCCGGCCTCACAAAAGAGAAGAAATTTCGAGCGTGATCCCGAGACGTGGATACCGTTTCTCGGATCGGACCTAGCGCCCGGATTTCAATGCGGCAAGCAATTCGGCCGTCGGCCACGAGTCCGCCGGCAGGCCGAACTTGACTTGCATCGCCTTGACGGCGGTGCGGCTCTGCTGTCCGAGAATGCCGTCGATCTTGCCGACATTGAAGCCGCGCTTGGCCAGCAATTGCTGCAGTTCGCGCAATTCAGGATGTGACAACTGCGCGACAGGGGCGGAGGGCTGCCGCATCTTCGATGCGCCGGCGATGCGCGTCGCGAGATAGGCCGCGGTGGTCGAATAGATCAGCGAGTTATTCCATTCGGTATAGGCGGCGAAATTCGCATATGCGAGGAAAGCTGGGCCGTGGCGGCCCATCGGCAGCAGCAGCGAGGCCGGCATGCTGTCGTTCGGCAGGGGGCGCCCGTCGGGATAGCTGACGCCGAATGACGCCCATTTGGCGCGTGGCAGTTGAATGGTGAGATCGGCCTGATCCCAGGGAACGCTGTCGGAAACGCGGACCTCCTGCAGCCACGGTTCGCCGCGCCGCCATTTCAGGCCGGTGGAAATGTAATGCGCAGTCGAGCCGATCACGTCGGCAGGGCTACGCAGCAAATTGCGATGGCCATCGCCGTCATAGTCCACGGCATAGTTGAAGTAGTGTGTCGGCAGAAATTGCGTCTGGCCAAGTTCGCCGGCCCATGAGCCGATCATCTCCGCCGGCGACAGATCGCCACGATCGATGATCTTGAGCGCGGCGATGGTCTCGTCCTGAAACATCTTCGAGCGCCGACAATCATAAGCCAGCGACACCAGCGAACGCAGCGTCTGCAGATTGCCCATCTGCACGCCGAAGTCGCTTTCCAGCGCCCAGAACGCGGCGATCACGGCCGGCGGCACGCCATACTCTTTCTCGGCGCGTGCAAAGGCCGCAGCATTGGCCTTGATCTTCAACTGCCCGTTCTGCATCCGGTAGTCCGCCGCCATGCGTCCGGAAAATTGCGTGAACAATTGCCCGAACACCCGTTGGCCACGGTCGCGATTGACGATGCCCTGGTCGTAAACGAGGTAGGGCGAAGCCTCCGCCATCGCGCGCGGTGACACGCCGGCGGCGACGGCCTGCTGTTTCAGCCCGGCCAGGAATTGATCGAAGCTCTGGCCGCCATGGCAGGACGCGCTGCGCTGGGCGGAGGCGGGGGAGGCGAGAGTAGTAGCAGTCAAGACCGCGACGACTGCCGCAACTTGCTTCAACACCGATATTCGCAGCATGAGCAGACCTCTCTTCACGTCATGCCCGGGCTTGACCCGGGCATCCACGTCTTACAACGGCTATTGCTTAAAACAATGATCGCGATGCCAACTTAGGAAATGTGGATGCGGGCGCTGAGACGCTCGCTGAGGTGGAAGTGCACGACCGTTCTTGTTCACAAGAGCGCGCACGCTCTCAAAGTCATTCACGTGGCGCGAAATCATGATTTCGAGATCGTCCGAAAGGCTGATTAACCCACGATCAAACATCCAGTGAGCAGTGCCCGAAAGAGCGATTCCGTTGTTGATGATATCTGGGCCATTCGCTTCGACCGGTCGGATATGAGCCGCATCGACCTCTGCCCGACCGCCACCATTGATCAACTTCAGTCCGGTTACTGCGCAGCGTCGGTCGTAAGCATCAAGGATAACGCGGCGGAAAGTCCGATCCCGCACAGTTCTTGAGGTAAGGAAGCTCAGGCGATCTCGCGTTTCTTCGAATTGGAAGGGGGCTTGCTCCTCATTGAGATGGGGAGGCGACGCGATGTCACCAATTCTTGGCAGGATCTGAACGGTCTCATCTAGCCCGCGCGTAATAATGCGTTCGAAATCGCTAGGGTTTATTGGACGAACTGCCGACTGGGCTCGTCCTGAAATCCGCCCCTGTTCATTGAGGACCCCGCGTTCAACGACGCCGTCAGTATCGGAAAATGGAACTGGGGTCGCGAATTCGAGATAGCTCGATGGCTCGATTAACGCGAG
Organism: Tardiphaga sp. P9-11; assembly: GCF_008329525.1. Taxonomy (GTDB): domain Bacteria; phylum Pseudomonadota; class Alphaproteobacteria; order Rhizobiales; family Xanthobacteraceae; genus Tardiphaga. The sequence continues at coordinate 1,203,633 of NZ_NPKQ01000001.1, forward strand.
GTACATACTCGCTGCTGAAGGATCGGGGATGATCTGCTGAACTTTGGCAATGGCAAAGTAACCACGCGTCGCTTCGACCTTACGTGGCTCATAATAAACGATCCAATCGCCAACGAAGTTCTCCGCGCGACTAAGATACTGGCTGGGAAATTGATACTGCTCAGCCGGGCTGTCGTCGTAGATCGAATCCGTACGATGAATGAAGACCCCAAATCCCATGCGGTCTGTATAGCATGGCTTTTCTCTGTGCCCAGATAGCTATGAGTTACAACTCTCGCGCATTACTGAACGCAAAGCTCGACACCCGCCGTGTGTTCTCGTCCAGGATCAGGCTCCGTGTGATCGGCGGCTCGGCGCGCTGGCTGCAGTTCTCGCGTTCGCACAGCCGGCAGTTGACGCCGATCGGTGTGCCTTCGGTCTTCTCCAGATCGAGGCCCGCCGAATAAACCAGCTTGCCGGCGTGACGGATCTCGCAGCCGAGGCCGATGGCGAAGCGGGGTTGCGGCTGTGGATGCGGAGCCGCGGGCCGGCGCAGCGTCTGCGCAATGGAGAAGTAGCGGCTGCCATCGGGCAGTTCGATCACCTGCTGCAGCAGCCGATCCGGCGTATCGAAGGTCGAATGCACATTCCACAAGGGACAGGTGCCGCCGAATTTCGAGAATGGAAAGGTGCCCGACGAAAACCGTTTCGACACGTTGCCGGCATTGTCGACGCGGAGCATGAAGAACGGCACGCCGCGGGCATTCGGCCGCTGCAGCGTGGTGAGGCGGTGGCAGATCTGTTCGAAGCCGACATTGAAGCGCTGACCGAGCACCTGAAGGTCATAGCTCAGCGCTTCCGCGGCGGCGTGAAACGCGCCGTAAGGCATCAGTACGGCGGCGGCGAAATAATTTGCAAGCGTAATGCGATAGAGCCGGCGTGGCGTGTCGTCCAGCGGGCCGGCGCGGCCGACGATGGTCTCGAAATGCGATGAACATTCGACGAGGCCGATCTGGAACGCGACCTGAAACGCGCGGCCGGGTGCATCGACCATTTCCGAGATCAACAATTGCCGGCGATGCCTATCGAAGCGCCGCAGCGTTTCGCGCATCACGTCCACCGGCATGATGCGGGTGACGATCGAATATTTGTCCCGCAGCCGCGTGCTCAGCGCCGCAAACAGATCCTGCGAGGGTACATTGATCTCGTCGCGCAGGCTCTCGGCAGCCGCTTCGAGTTCGGGGAAGTAATTGCGGTTGGCCTCGATCAGGTCGCGCACGCGCTCGATCGGGTTGGCCTCGAACTGCGCGCCCTCATGCCGATCGGCCATCTGCGCCGCCACCATCGTCTCGCCGCGCCGCGCCTCGGTATAGGCCGCATAGAGCCGCTGCAGCGAATGCGTCACGCCAGGGCAGAGTTCGGCGAGGTCGCGCAATTCCTGTTTCGGTAAATCGATCTGGCGAAACAGCGGATCGGAGAAAATCTCGTTCAGTTCTGCAAAGAAGCGATCCTCATCCGCCGTTGCGAGATCGCGCAGATCGAGGTCGTAGGTCTCGGCCAAACGCAGCAGCAGTTGCGCGGTGACCGGCCGCTGGTTGCGCTCGATCAGGTTGATGTAGCTCGGCGAAATCCCGAGGCCCTCGGCCATCTGGGTCTGCGACAGGCCCTGTTGCTGCCGGATGCGCCGGAAGCGCGGCCCCACGAACAGTTTCTTGCCGGACTCGCCTGCCATCGCCGCATCACTCGTTTGTGACAAAATTTACAAAATGACATTTATTACAAGTCGTGATGTTACATCACATCACCATTCAAACACAAGGCAGCTAGCGGTTTCGGCCGATATGGCGTTATCTCATCACACGGTGAATGCATCGCATGTCACGAATGTCGATATTAAGATATACAGGAGCACGACATGTCACACGGTAGCAATTTCTGGGTCATCGGCGGTGAGTTTGGTTCGATGAACTTCCACAAGCTGGTCGAGGGCTCGGCCCAGGTGCAGGGCCCGTTCAAGACGCGCAAGCAGGCCGAAGAAGCCTGGAAGACCGTGTCGGAAGAGAATCGCCACCGCGCCGGCGTCCGCTTCTCCATCGTCGAAGAGCCGAGCCGTCAGGTCGCCTGAGCTTAGCGCCGGACGCGTCCACGCCTCTGGATTGGCGCAAGCCTGCCGCTAGAAAGTCATAAGAAGACGTCCAAGGACGTCAACGGCCTCATCCGGGCAACCGGGTGGGGCCGTTGACGCGTTCAGGAGGCAAGTCTCTGGAAACAAACGGTCTTTCCGGCACTCGTAGTTACTGATAGGTTACTGCCGGTGGATGGCGCGCTCAGGCGGTCAGAAAGAGATCCAGCGTGGCGAGTAACGGGACGAAGCCTGTCGAGGAAGCCAAGCCGATGCGTCTGCGCGACGCCCTGCGTCAGGCCCGTATCGAGGCGGCCGATCGCACCGGTGTCGTCGTCGAGCTGCGCGACGCCGAAGTGGCGCGGCTGGAGATTCTTAACGAGGCGCTCGATCCGCTGTTCGCCGAAATTCCTCCAGGAATCGAGATGTTCGACCGAGGCGTCAGCCAGGGCGACACGCCGCGGCTGTGGATCGACATGGTCGCCCATGTGGTGATGGGGCGCGACAAGCGCATGTATCGCTTCGTGCAGGACACCCGCCATGGCCGCGTGGTGCTGGCCGAGGCGCATGACGTTCCGACCATCGTGAAAGCCGTGACCAACTATATCGCGCGCCGCATGATCGAGCGTGAGCATGCGCTGGTGACGATGCTGCCGCCGCAGGTGCCGACATCGGTGAAGAAGCCGCGCAGCCGGTTCTGGAGTTTTGTGTTTGGAATTCTCGTCGGCGTCATCGGCCTGTTTGCGCTGGCGCTGTTCGTCTCAGTGCGCGGGCACTAATCTCACTGTCATTCCGAGGCGTGTTACACCAGCATCACCCGCTTGATCTCATGCACCATATTGCTGTCGCCGAATCCCCGCACCGTTTGCTCGCAACGCCAGCGTTCTCCGTCGCGTTCGATGGCGAAGAGATTGTAGGCTGATGCCGGCTTGTGGCCGTGCGCAACCGACGATGCCGACGGCGCGCCGATAGCGGGAATGCGGCGCTGCGGGCCGTCGAACCACATGGTCGAATGGATATGGTCGTGACCGTGCAGGATCAGTTCGACGCCATGGCGCTTCAGCAAGGCCTGCAGCGCATCTGAATCCGTCAGGCTCTTGTGCCAATGCTTTGAGCGCAGTGGATGATGGATCAGCAATACGCGAAACAGATGCGCGTCGGCGAGGCCTCCAAGCATAAGGCCGAGCGCGTTGAGTTGCGCGTCGCCGAGCCAGCCCGTTGCCATGAAGGGCGCGGTCGGTACGCTGGAGGACACGCCGATCAGTGCCAGCGGACCGCGGATACGCAGGAACGGAAAGCGCGCATCGGGGGTGCCGTCACTGCGCATATAGTCGCCGAATGTCTCGGCGAAACGTTCGGGTGCTCCGCGCACATAGGCGTCGTGATTGCCGGGGACTAGCGAGACCTTGTCCGGTGTCCCCACGCTTTCGATCCAGCGGCGCGCGCGCGGGAATTCAGCAGTCAGTGCAAGGTTTACGAGATCGCCGGTGATGGCGATATGGTCCGGTTGCTGCGCCTGCATGTCGCTGACGATGACATCGAGCATGTCGCGGCGGTGGATCAGGTGTCGGTTGCGCCGCCAGTTCAGGTAGCCGAGCACGCGCTGCCCCAGGAGCTCGCGCCATTGCGGCTCCGGCATCGGCGGAACATGTGGATCGGACAGATGGGCGAGGGTGAAGGCCGTCATCGGAAGCAATCTGCCCCTGCGCGTGTGTGAACAAGCCGGATCAATGCGCCCTCATGCCTGTGAAATCCCTGCATGTTTTGGCAAGGTGGGGCATATGACGCAAGCACCCACCGTGTCGCCAGCCAGGAATTTACCGCGATGACCTCACCGACGTTGCGGCAGCGGCTGGAGCCGACCTTGCGCAAATTCGTGCATCTGTATTTCCGCTTCGCGCGCGGGATGACGCTGGGCGTCCGCGCCGTGGTGCTCGATGCCGATAATCGCGTGTTTCTGGTCCGGCACACGTATGTCACCGGCTGGTATCTGCCCGGCGGCGGCGTCGAGGTCGGCCAGACCTTTCGCGAGGCGTTGGATATGGAGCTGCGGGAAGAGGGGCGCATCGAACTCACGGGCGAGCCGGTTCTGCATGGCGTCTTTCTCAACAGCCATGTCTCGATCCGCGATCATGTGGTGGTCTATGTGGTCAGGCAATTCCGGCAGGACCGGCTGCCCGAGCCCAATCGCGAGATCGCCGAAACCGGCTTCTTCGCACTGGACGCATTGCCCCACGACACCACAGAGGGCACAAGGCTGCGGCTGGCCGAGGTCTTTGACGGCAAGCCGATCAGCGCCATCTGGCGGGGATAGTCCCGGCGCGCCCGGCAATGGACCGCGCGCCCGCCAGATGCTATCCCGCCTCCCGACATGAATGACCTCTCTCTGACCATCCTGGCGGAAACCGCCAATGACGCCCAGATCATCGAACGGCTGCACGCCCGTACCTTCGGCCCGGGCCGTTACGTGCTGTCAGCCTACCGGCTGCGCGAACATGTCAGTCATCTGCTCGACCTGTCGTTCACCGCGCGGATCGGCACATTGCTGGTCGGCTCGGTTCGGCAATTGCCTATCTGTGTGGGCGATACGCCGGCCCTGCTGCTCGGGCCGCTGACCGTGGAGCCGCCGTTCCGCAGCCGTGGTGTCGGCCGCAAGCTGCTGGATCGCGCCATCGCCGATGCGCGGACGAAGGGCCACAGGCTCATCGTGCTGGTCGGCGACGAGCCCTATTACAGCCGGGTCGGTTTCAAGGCGATCCCGAAGGGCAATGTAACCATGCCGGGTCCGGTGGATCAGAACCGGCTGCTGGTGCTGGAGCTGGTCGAAGGTGCCGCTGCGGGTCTCGCGGGCGCCGTGCGTCCGGACTGGGACGCAGCGAAGTAGCTTCTCCACCAAACGCTGTCATTCCGGGGCGCAGGCAGCGCGAGCGGCATGCGAACCCGGATTCTCGGAATCGCTAAGTGCCAGAGCCGCACGGGATTCCGGGTCTGCGCCGAAGTCGGCGCAGCCCCCGACACGCCAATTGGCGTGTCGGGGAATGACGAGTGTGTGTGGAAATCAGAACTTTACACTCGCAAACGCCCGCACATTGAGCCCGGGTTGCAGGACGTTGTCCTTATTGTAGGACACCGCGTTGCGGATGTTCTCGTTCAGGAGATTGTTGCCGACCACGCCGAGGGTCATTTCCTTGGCGCCGTAGATGCGCGGATCGAGCAGGGTCTTGTAGCTCACTTCCGCCTTCAGCAGATTGTAGCCCGATGTCGGTGTCTCCGCGATGGGAGCAATGTCGTTCTGCGCGAAAGCATGCAGCATGTTCACGCGCGCAAACCAGTTGGCATCGCGCCAGAACAGGCCGCCGCCGGCACGCACCGGCGGGATCCGCGGCACATTGGTGCCGTCGCTGAAGGTCGCGCGCACGATGTCGGCCTGGGTCTCGATGCCCCATGTGCCGCCATAGATCTGCGCGACGTCGAGCTGGCTCTGGAATTCGCCGCCGCGGAACGTGGCGTCACGCTGCGAATAGATCGCCTGGTTCAGTTCGAGGCCGAGGCCCGCCTGGCAGACGCCATCCCCGCAAGTGTTGCCGGTCAGGCGGCGATAGATGAAGCCGTTATACTGCGTGTAGTAGCCGGTGAACTCGAAGCGGAACGGCCCGGCAGCGCGGCGCAAGCCGAGTTCGACCGACTTCGCCGTCTCGATGCCGAGATTGGGATTGCCGATATCGAAGGTCTCGGTCGCATCGTGTCCTCCGCGCGAGAACAGTTCGGCGGGCTTCGGTGCGCGTTCGGTATATTGCGCGGTGATACTGGCGGAGAGGCCGTACCAGGGCAAATCCTGGATCAGGCCGATGCTGCCGCTCTTCGGCGTGAAGGTCAGGTTGCGTCCGACTGAGGGACCGATTGCGCCGGGATCGGCATTGAGATCGAACTCGTTCGGGATAGACGATGGTGTCGTGCCGGACAATTCAACATGCTCGATGCGGCCGGCGATCTGGGCTTTCGTGGTTTCGGTGAACTTGAACTCGTTGAAGCTGTAGCCCGCGACCCGGGTGTTCTTGTTCGGATCCCACAGACCATTGAGAGGGCTGCCGATGTCATCGGGGCTCGGTGCCGTCAGTTCTTGGTGGTTGACCTGCAGACCGAAGGCCGAAGTGATCGTGGCGAAACGTGCATTGAAGGGCATCATCTGCACTTCGAGCCGGCCTTCCTGCTCCTTGTTGGTGAAGGTCTGGCGCACGCCGTCGCTGGTCGGATCGGTCGCATCGGCAAGGCCGATTTCGTTGTGCTTGTAGTTCGTTGCGCCGACCCAGAAGCGGATCGCCTCGATGGCGGCGGCATCCGGGCGATATTCACCCTTGGCCGTGAACTTGGTTTGCTGACCGGCGATGCGCGTTCCGACCTGCGCACCCTCGACGCCGGGGATGCGATAGGTCGTATTGTTCTGGGTGATCGCTGCGCCGAGATAGCCGCCATCGAAGAAATATGATCCGCCGACTGACGCGCCGCCCGACTGCATCGACGAGTTCGGCTGTTTTCCGTTGAAAGCCAACCCAGGGGCGGCATAGGGATAGCTCGGCACATTGTAGTCGCCGGCCTTGCGGCCATAGACGTCGGCATGAACGGCGACATTGCCGCCGCCGGCATCGAGCAGGATGCCGCCATCGACGCCGCGGTCCACCGAACTGAATGAGGTGCGGACTTCAGCATTCATGCAGCCCGGCGCGGCAAGATTGGCAGCCGGTGCCTTCGCCGGCAGGCCATAGCTCTGGAACGGGGATGCAACGGCGCAGTTCGGCAGCGCGTCGGGAATACGATTGTTGGATGAGCTGACAACGCCACCGATCGATTGCGAGCCGTAGCGCAGCGTCGCCGGGCCGCGGATGACTTCGACCTGATTGGCAGCGAACGGATCCACCGGCACGAAATGGTCTTCGCCGAGGTCCGAAGCGCCATTGCTGCCGATACCGTTTTCGACGATGCCGACGCGGTTGACGTCGAGACCCCTGATGATCGGGCGGCTCGATGCGCCCGGTGCGTAGCCGGAGCCGGTGATGCCGGGCTTGTTGGCGAGGAGGTCGCCGAGCGTCGAGGCGCCGGAGCGGCGGATCTCGTCATTCGGCACCACGGTGACAGTGGCGAACTGATCGGTGACGATGGGCAACTCGCCCTGCTGCGCCTGAGCCGGCGGCTCGGCCTCGACGGGCACCGGTGCGGCATTGCGGTTGGGGGCGGCGCGCGTGACATGCGTGTGGGCGGTGCGTGCCGGCACCGGCTTGCGGCGCACGATCGGGCTTGGTGCTGTGACTTCCACGGCGGGAAGCTGCGTCTGCGCCAGTGCAGATTGTGGGAGGCAGCTCAGTCCCACCGCAGCGGATGTGCCGAGCAGGAGGGCGCGCTTGACTTGAATCGACATGGGGTTGTCCTGACTTTACCGGCTGCGCATCGTTGCGCTTGGGCCGGGACTCGCGATGATGCGAATCTCACTTCGGTTACGCTGCGCGCGAGGAATTCGCGGCAGCGATCGTCAAAGGTGATGTCAGGAAACGGGAGGGCCGCGCGGCTGCGATGCGCCGCTGATGGCGTCGAGATGCTCGAATTCGGCTGTGGTGATCCGCTGCAGCAGAACGGCAGCCTGCGGCAACAGTAGGACTGGCGGTGCGGCAAACAGCGCCGTGCCGGCCATCGCCATGACGGCGCAGATGGCGCAGGGATCGGCAGCGCGATGATGGTGGTCGGTATCGGGAGCGGCCGGTGTCTGCACAGCGTCGCTCGCCGCGCGCGCGAAGGTCGCGTCGAGCGGAGCCGCATGGACCGTTCCGCCATGGACATGGCCGAACGACAGGATGAGCTGCACCGCCAGCGCGAACAGCGCCAGCTTTGCCCCATGTCTGATATTCGTCCGAAACCACTTCATGCCGACAGGCCGCCTTGCATCGGCCGGCGGAGAGGTCTGCCATGCCCGATGTTATAATGTAACATCGCGCGGCAGGCGGCCGGGTGTCAACGGCCAGTCATCTCCAGACACAGAAACGGGGCTTGCTGTGGGATTACGGCAACGTTTCGCGGCGACGGATGGCGGCCAATCCACGCTGATAACGAGAGACATCAAAGTTGTCGGCTACACCGTCGCGCGTCTTGCAACGGCTGTCGCGTGTGCGCCGGCCAATACACGCGCCGCCGTCTTCTGAAATTGGAGCGCTGCCGGCGACAGACTGCGGCCGGTCTGCTGAATCCAGGACAGTTGCCGCGTGATCGCCGGTCGCACCAGTTGAAGAGCGATCAGACCCGGGTACTGCTCGGTCGGCATCATATATGAGGGTAAAATCGCATAGCCGATGCCCTTCGCCGTCATCGAAAGCGCCGTGTTGATGAGGGATACTTCATGGGTCGGGATGAGCGTCTTGCCATCGCGACCCAGTCGTTTGTCGATCTGAGCGCGGATCAGCGTGTTGCGACGCATTGCGATGGTCGGCAGTGTCGCAAGTTCATCCCACGACAACGTTTGCATCGCCGCGATCGGGCAACCTGGCCAGCCAATGGCGCAGAGACGTCCTCTGACCAGAGGCGTCAGCGCCACCTCGGGCACCGGGCCATCCACGCTGCCGATGGCGAATTCGGCGTCCGACGCCAGCAGCGCGCTTACGAGTTGATCGGATGCAACATCGCGCATGATGACATCGACGTCGGGATATGCGGTGCTGAATGTCGCGAGCACGGCCGGCATCAGCGCGGAGGCTGCACCGGCCGATGCGACGAAGACGACTGTGCCGCTCCGTGCTTCCGACAAACTGCGCATCTGACGCGTGAGGCCGAGCGCGTCGCCCAACATGCGCTCCGCGGCTCGTACTGCGTCGCGCCCGGCTGCGGTCGGTATACACGACCGTGTCGTGCGGTCGAACATGGACAGACCCAGCTGCAATTCAAGCTGGCGGAGCAGCAGGCTGACTGCCGCCTGAGTGATGTGAAGTTCTTGCGCTGCGCGCGTCATCGAGCCTGTGCGGTTGACCGCGACCAATGCTTCCAGTTGGCGAAGGGTGATATTCATGAGCTGATCTTATCAATCCATGCTCGAAAAGCGACTTCTCTTATCAAGAGTTTGAGCTAGCTTCAACGTAACGCGCGCAGACGCGGTCGAGGGAGCCAGCCATGCAAGACTATGAAACATCCGTCGTGATTGTCGGTGCAGGGCCCGTGGGTCTCACCGCTGCCCTGGACCTCGCCTCCAGAGGAATCGACGTGATTGTCCTCGAAACGAGGCACGCCGGCGAGCCGCCCAATGTAAAATGCAATCATGTTTCGGCGCGATCGATGGAAGTCTTTCGCCGGCTTGGCATCGTGGCCCAGATCCGCGACGCCGGTCTGCCGGCCGACTTTCCCAACGATTGTTCGTATCGCACCACCGCAACGGGCATCGAGCTCAGTCGGATCGTCATCCCGTCGCGTGCAACGCGCTACACCGCGAGCGATGGACCTGACACCTGGTGGCCGACACCTGAGCCGCCGCACCGCATCAATCAGATCTATCTCGAACCCGTCTTGTTTGCGAACGCTGCCGCCAATCCCAGGATCACGATTCTGTCCCGCACGGAGATGATGCATTTCGATCAGGACATATCGGGTATCTCGGTCGAGGCCCGCGCGCTCGATGAGGACCGATCTTTCAGCATCCGCACCAAATTCCTCGTCGGATGCGATGGCGGCCGCTCGCTGACGCGCAAACTGATCGGCGCGTCTTTCGTCGGCACGCCTGTGATCCAGCGGGTGCAATCGACACTCATCGATGCGCCGGATCTGAAGACCCTGATGCAGCCGCATACACCAGCCTGGATGGTGCTGGCGCTCAATCCGCGCCGGACCGGCACTGTCGTTGCCATCGACGGGCATGACCGATGGCTGATTCACAATCACCTCAAACCGGACGAGCCGGAATTCGACTCGGTCGACCGCGACTGGTCGATTCGAACAATCCTGGGTGTCGCGCTTGATTTCAAATACGAGGTCGTCAGCAAGGAAGATTGGGTCGGGCGCCGTCTCGTCGCTGACCGCTTCCGTGACCGGCGTGCCTTCATCTGCGGCGATGCTGCGCATCTGTGGATGCCTTACGCCGGCTATGGAATGAACGCCGGCATCGCGGATGCGGTTTCGCTGTGCTGGATGCTTGCAGCGCATCTCAACGGCTGGGCGGATGCCGGTCTGCTCGATGCCTATGCGGCCGAACGTCAGCCGATTACCGATCAGGTGTCGCGGTTTGCGATGGAGCATGCGCTTGCCAGCATCAGTCAGCGCGGCGCAGTACCTGCGGTGATTGAAGAGGACAGCGAGGCTGGTGCAGCGGCGCGTACCGCGGTCGGCCGTGCCGCCTATGATCTGAACGTGAAGCAGTACTGCTGCGCCGGGCTCAATTTCGGCTATTTTTACGACCAGTCACCGGTCATCGCCTATGATGGCGAGGCACCTCCGGCCTACACGATGGGCGACTTCGAACCCTCGACGGCACCGGGCGCCAGGATGCCGCATGTCTGGCTAAGCGATGGTCGCTCGATCTTCGACGCGATGGGGCCCGGCTATACGCTGTTGCGCTACGACCCGGCTTGCGACGTCACGGCACTGAGTGAGGCCGCGCGCCGCAACGGAGTTCCCCTGACGGTGATCGATCTGTCGATGGTGGAGGTCAGCGGAGGGCAGCCGGCCAAAGCGCTTCTGCTGGTGCGACCGGATCAGCACATTGCCTGGCGTGGCCATCTCCCGCCAACGAATCCCGAGGCGTTGATTCATCTGATCACCGGTAGAGGTGCGCAGGAAAGCCCGGCTTTGCATACTGTTTCGGGAGCTATCGCATGACCGTATTTACTCCTACCCGCAGGATGTTGCTTGCGGGCACGGCCAGTTCGATCGTGGTCGGCACGACGACGCCTGTGTGGGCCGCCTATCCTGACCAACTCATCAAGATTGTCGTCACCTTTCCGCCGGGCGGCAGCGCCGATATTTTTATTCGTGCACTCGAACCGGTGATCGCTGCAGATCTGAAGCAGGGCTTCGTCATCGAAAATCGCGGCGGCGCGGGCGGCAATATCGGTATGCAGGCGGTGGCGCAGGCCAAGCCTGACGGCTACACCCTCGGTGTCGCGCCCGCCGGTGTGTTGACAATCAACCCGCATATCAATCCGTCGATGCCGTTCGATCCTATCAAGGATCTGGCGCCGATTACGCTGCTCGCAGACATTCCGTTTGTTCTGGTCGCAGCGGCTGACGCCCCATTTGCCACGTTGAAAGAGGCGATTGCGGTCGCTACCGCGAAGCCCGGGCAACTATCGGTGGGCTATGGCGGCAATGGCACCGTGATGCACATGACGGCTGCGCTGTTTCTCCAAACAACGAATGTCAAACTGACTCTGGTTCCCTATCGGGGCACGGGGCCCGCGGTGACCGATGTCCTTGCCGGGCATATCCCGCTTGCGGTGTTGGACATCCCCAGTTCACTGGAATTGATCCGTGCCGGGCGGTTAAAACCACTCGGTGTCACCAGCGGCAGGCGCGTGCCGTTCCTTCCCGAAGTGCCCACACTTGATGAGCAAGGTGTTGCCGGGTTTGAATCGACGGGCTGGTTCGGCCTCGTCGCTCCCGCCGCGACACCTGGCGACATCGTTGCGCGCTTGAATGCCGCCTTCGTCAAGGCGCTGGGAGATCCGGACGTGATCGAGAAGCTGCGGACGATCGGTGCGCAACCGGCACCAACGACGCCGGAAGCCTTCGCCGCCTATATCCGCTCGGAAAGCGCCAAATGGGGGCGCCTCACGCGGGAGATGAACCTCGCGGCGCAATGATCCGCGCCGCGATCGTTCGTATTACCGGCTCTCTCTCAACCACGTCGCCGCAAAAGCGCCGAGCAGCAGCAAGAGCCCGATGAGGCCGGCGAACATCGGCAGCACGCCGACGCCACGGACCACGCTCGCGTCGCGCATATGCACGCCCATCCAGCCATCGCCGCGGAACACCGTCGAGGAGCGCACCGGCACGATGCGCGGTAGCTCGATGCCCGAACCTTCATTGATGCGTCGGGCATCGCCACCGCTGGCCAGTGCCAGGGGCTTCAACATTTCGGTGGTCGAGGTGACCTCCGAAAATTCCTTCGGGTTGATCGGGCCGACATTGATCAGCGCCTTCAGCGTGCCGTCGGTGGCCTGCCACAGGCCGAGTTCGTCCGCCGGAGTGGTCGAGCGCCAGAGACCCGGCTCGCCGGCCGACAGCGTCAGTTCGCGGGTCTTGCCGGAAGGCGAGGTGACGGTTACGGGCTGGACTGTGTCGCCCATGGTCTGCCTGACCACCACGAGATCCTTGCCCTGACTCTGCAGCTTCAGTGCTTCCTCGTCGAGATCCGGCTGCTTCATCAGCCAGTGCGACATCCTACGCAGCAGATCGAGATGCGGGCCGCCGCCTTCATAGCCGCGTGCCCATAGCCAGATGTGATCCGACAGCAGCAGTGCGACACGGCCTTCGCCGGAGCGCGACAGCAGCAGCAGGGGATTGCCGTCGGCGCCGGTCATCACCGGTGGGGTTGTGGTGTTGCGGGTCTCGACGGTACGGAAGAAGCGGCTCCATTTCGGCGGCTCGGAACTGGAGCCTTCGAGGCCGCGCGTCACCGGATGGCGCTTCCCGACATCGCTGAGATGCGCATAGAACGGCTTCTCGCTGACACCGACGGGCTCGGCGGGCAGCACCGAATCCAGAGGCGTGCGCCAGATCGAGGTGTTCGATGCGTAATCGGGGCCGGCCGAGACCAGCACAGCGCCGCCGGCGCGGACATAGCGCGCGATATTGTCGAAATAGGCGATCGGCAGCACACCCTGGCGGGCATAGCGATCGAAGATGATCAGCTGGAATTCGTGAATCTTCTGCTGGAACAGTTCGCGGGTCGGGAAAGCGATCAGCGACAGTTCGTTGATCGGCGTGCCGTCCTGCTTCTCCGGCGGGCGCAGAATGGTGAAGTGCACGAGGTCGATCGAGGCGTCGGACTTCAGCAGGTTGCGCCAGGTGCGCTCGCCGGAATGCGGCTCGCCGGACACCAACAGCACGCGGAGCTTGTCGCGCACGCCATCGATGGCAACCACGGCGCGGTTGTTCACCAGCGTCAGTTCGTTGTCGAGTGGCGAGGCCTCGATCTCGACGATGTTCGGGCCGGCATGTTTGATGTCGATATCGACAGACACGGTCTGGCCGGACAGCACCGTGCGCTCGCTCAGCGTATCGCCGTCGCGGCGGATGGCGACGCGGGCGCGCTCGCCTGTGACGCCCTGATCGTCGAGCCGGAAGGTGATCTTCTGCGACTGGCCGACGATTCCAAAACGAGGCGCAGCCGTAATGGCGATGCGGCGGTCGCGCTCGTCCTTGCGGCCAGTGATCAGTGCATGCACCGGCGCATTGAAGCCAAGGCCGGCGACATTGGCGGGAATGTCGTGGACGCGGCCGTCGGTGATCAGGAAGGCGCCGGCGACGCGATCGGTCGGCACGTCGGAGAGAGCGGAGGACAACGCCCCGAACAGTTTGGTGCCGTCGGTCTCACCATCGGCCTGTCCGGCTTCGACAACACGGACCTCGAGGCCTTTGACCTGCTTCAGCCGGTCGACCAGTTGCTTTTGCGCGTCCTCGGTCTCCTTGGTGCGCTCGCCGAAATTCTGGCTCGGGCTCTTGTCGATCACGACGGCGGCGACCGAGGACAGCGGTTCGCGCTCTTCGCGGGTAAAGGACGGATTGGCGAGCGCCAGCAGGATCAGCGCCAGCGCTGCCACGCGTATAGCAGCACCACGGGCGCGTCCGAGCAGCAGCAGCGCAGCGATCACCATGATGGCGGCGAGGCCGATCCACAGCACGATGGTCGGAACGAGGGGCGTAAACGCGATGCCGTATTGCATGTCGCGCTCCTATTGTCCGAGACGTTCGATGAGCGCCGGCGCGTGCACCTGATCGGCTTTGTAGTTGCCAGTCAGCGTGTACATCACGATGTTGACGCCAGCCCGGAATGCGAATTCGCGCTGGCGCGGTTCGCCGGGCGTCAGCGGCAGCATCGGCTGGCCATCGGGGCGCATCGCCCATGCGCCGGCGAGATCGTTCGAGGTGATGATGATCGGCGACACGCCGTCGCCGCCGCGGGCCGGACGCGAGGCAGCGTCATCGCCGTCGTCGCGCGGCAGCGTTTCGACCCAGGTCGGTCCGGAATTGAAGCGGCCGGGGAAGTCGCGCAGCAGATAGAAGGTCTTGGTCAGCACGTGCTCGCGCGGCACCGGCTCGAGCTCGGGCACATCGAGCGACGAGAGAATGTTGCGCAGCGTCAGCATGCCCGGCGTCTGTGATTCGCCATTCGGTCCGGGGGGCGCCTCGACGGCGTCGCGGGTGTCGAACAGCACCGTGCCGCCTTGCTTCATGTAGGCGTCAATGCGGTTGATGGCTTCCTGCGGCGGCTTGGCCGTGCCGGGAATGATCGGCCAATAGATCAGCGGGAAGAACGACAGTTCATCGCGTGCCGGATCGATGCCGACAGGTTCGCCGGCTTCCAGCGCCGTACGCTGCGCCAGAAACAGCGTCAGTCCTGTCATGCCCGACTTCACGATGGAGTCGACGTCGGCATTCCCCGTCACGACATAAGCGAGCCGGGTCTGCGACACGGCCTTGATGGCGAAATCGTCGCTGGCCTGGTCGGCACGCGATGGCGAAGGGGTACTCATCACCGTCGTTAGCGCGAGAGCCACCGCGAGTACGGTCGACACAGCGCGGCGGCGGAACATCGCGGCGATGGCGCCGCCGAGCAGCGCGACGATGATCGCGTCGACCAAAAACAGCGCCAGCGCCGTGGAGAGCAGGATGCCGCGAAGGTCGCGCGGTTCGGCGTTTGTGTAGCTGGCGCGGTTGGCCCTGAGCGCCGAGAAGTCGATCGGGCCAATGCGATCTGCCGATGCCAGCGCATTCACGGCAAGCGGACCATCGGCAGGGCCATAGAAACCCGGTGGGTGATCGAGCGTGGCGCGGTCACGATAATCGGCCGCGAGCGGCTTTGCAGTCGACGGCGGCGGCGTGAAGGCACCGAAGCCGTCCAGCGTGCGCAGCGGCGCAACCGTCTCCGCGCCGGTCTCGCCCGCGACACCTGCGCCGGGGGTGGACGTATAGCCGGAGATATCGACGACTCTGCGCAGCATTTCGACGAAGGTGCCAGACAAAGGCAGGTCCGACCAGCGCATATCGGCGCTGACATGGAACAGGGTGACAAGACCCTTGCCGCGACGCTCGCCAGTGACCAGCGGCGTGCCGTCGGCCAGTGAGGCCCAGCTCTTCGAGGCCAGTGCGGCATTAGGCTCGGCAAGCACTTGACGATTGACAGTGATGTCCTTCGGCACAGTCAGACCGGCAAACGGACCGTCCGCGGAGAACGACGCCATATGTTGCGGTTTCTCCCAGGTGAGGCTGCCGCCAAGACTGCGGTCACCGCGACGCAGTTTCACTGGCACCAGATCGTCATCGCCCTGCGCGAGGCGCGGACCGGCAAAGCGTACCAAAACGCCGCCGGCATCGATCCAGGTGTTCAGGCGCTCGCGGATTTCCGGCGACAGCGTGCCGACATCGGCCAGCACGATCATCGGCAGCTTCTGATCGAGGAACTGCGTGATCGCCTGCTGTGGCGCGCCGCGGTCGCCAAGGCGAACATCAGCGAAAGGTGCCAGCGCGCGAGTGAGATAGAAGGTCGAGGCCAGCAGCGGCTGCGCTGTGTCTGATGTCGCGCCGGATACGATGCCGATGGCGCGGCGGCGCCAGCGCTTGTCGAGCAGTTGCACGGCACCGGCGGAGCGTTCACCGGTGATTTCCAGCCGTGCGATGTCGTTACGCAGCTCGACGGGAAGATCGAACGAGGCTTCGGTCTCGCGGTCACTCGGCGTGAACAGGAACTTGGCTTCGCCGATCGGCGATCCCTTCTGGTCGAGGCCGCGCACGATGCCGCCGTCGGGGCCGCCGCTATTGGCGCGCAGCACCTTCACTGTCATTTTGGCTGCGGCATTCTCCGCTGCGACCAGCGCATGGGCCGGCGTGGCGCCGCCGTCATAGATGGTCAGTGTGCGGTCGCCGATGGTCTTTGCAAGGCCCTGCGTGAAGTCCGCGCCACGGCCCGTGTCGACTCCGTCAGAGAGCCAGACAATTTCGCTGTCGCCGGTGGCTTTCAAAAAACGCTCCAGCGCCGGCAGCGTATCGACACGATCGATGGCATAAGGCTTCGGCGAAAGCTGGCGCAGTGTCACGCGCGCGGTACCGCCGGGCAGCAGTGTGATGTCGCGGTTCGGCTCCGACAGCGGCACGAGTGCCACGCCGCGGCGATTGCTGTCGGCATTGGCGATCAGCTCATCCGCCGCCTTGACGCGTGCGTCCCAGCTCGCGGCGGCGCTCCATCCGTCGTCGAGCAGGATGGTCAGCGGTGCGTTGCTGCCCGCGGTGCCGGTCTGCGGATTCCAGATCGGGCCGGCGGCGGCGAAGATGATGAGCGCCGCAGCCAGCAGGCGCAGCAGCGTCAGCCACCAGGGCGAGCGCGATGGAGTCTCTTCCTTGGGCGTGATATCGAACAGCAGGCGTGTCGGCGGAAACGCGATGCGCTGCGGACGCGGTGGCATCACGCGCAGCAGCCACCATAGCACCGGAAGGCTTATCAGGCCGAGCAGCAGCAGCGGTTGGGCAAAAGCGAGCGGAAAACCACCGATCATGCTGAACGTCCTGCCTTGACCATGATGCCGCCGCCGGCAGATTTGCTGACCATCATGCCGCCATGCAGGAACAGCAGCAGTTCAGCCGCAGAGCGGCTCGTCGTGTGCGTCGAGAACAGCCAGCCGAGTTTGGTCGTCTCGGCACGGATTTCCTCGCGATGCGCGGCGACGCGGGCGACGTAATCCTCGGCCCAGGTCTGCGCCCGGCCGGCAGTAATGACATTGCCGCTTTCCGGCTCGACGAATTCGACGCGGCCCGAATAAGGGAAGCTTTCTTCGGCGGGATCGACGACTTGCACCAGCGCGCCATGCGCGCCGGATGAAGAAAGTCCCGCCAGCATTTCCTTGATCTCCGGCATAGGCGACCAGAAATCGCCGAGCACCACGATCTCGGCCAGCGCAGACGGCACGAATGACGGCGGCAGGCTGTTGCGGTTCGATGTATCGTGCAGCATCGCCTGCGCCATCTTGTCGATGACGCTGCGGCTGGAGGTCGGATTCATCAGGCCGGGCACGCCGACGCGTTCGCCGCCAGCGACGAGAAGTTCAGCCAGGGCAAAAGTCACGATCAAGGCGCGCTCGAGCTTGCTGTCGCGTGCGCCTTTCGATGCGAAAGCCATCGACAGAGAACGATCGGGCCACAGCCAGACGGTGTGCGCTGCTTCCCATTCCTGCTCGCGGACATACAAATGATCGTCGCGTGCCGAGCGGCGCCAATCGACATTCTGCGACGGCTCGCCGGAGACGAAGCGGCGATATTGCCAGAAGCTTTCGCCATGGCCGGCGCGGCGCCGGCCATGCAGGCCATGGATCACGGTCGCAGCGATGCGCCGGGCTTCCAGGACCAAACGCGGCAGGCTTGCTGCAAGCGAGCGGCTTTCGCCATCGGCGCGGCGGACTGCCAGAATTTCCTGTGTGGCGTGATCCGGCGCTGCGGCCATCAACCGATCCGCGACTTGAGCTGACGGATCACGTCGGCGACCGTGCGGCCTTCGGCACGCGCCGAGAAGGTCAGCGCCATACGATGCTTCAGGATCGGTTCGGCGAGATAGAGCACGTCGTCGATCGACGGTGCGAGACGGCCATCGAGCAATGCACGCGCACGCACCGCCAGCATCAGCGACTGCGACGCGCGCGGGCCAGGACCCCAGGCGATCAGCTTCGAGGCATCGCCTGCGTCCGGTCCCGGACGTGCGGAGCGCACGAGCGTGAGGATAGCTTCGACGACGCTGTCGCCGACCGGCAGGCGGCGCACGAGGCGCTGTGCGGTGATCAGCGTGTCGGCGGTCACCGCGGCCTTGGCGATGGTCTCCTCGGCGCCGGTGGTTTCGAACAGGATGCGGCGCTCGGCATCGCGATCGGGATAATCGACATCGATTTCCATCAGGAAGCGGTCGAGCTGCGCTTCCGGCAGCGGATAGGTGCCTTCCTGTTCCAGCGGGTTCTGCGTCGCCAGCACATGGAACGGCTTCGGCAGGTCGTGCCGTGCGCCGGCGACGGTGATGTGCTGTTCCTGCATCGCCTGCAGCAAGGCGGATTGCGTGCGCGGCGAGGCGCGGTTGATTTCGTCGGCCATCAGAAGCTGCGCGAACACGGGTCCCGAGATGAAACGGAACGAGCGCTTGCCGGCCACGCTCTCGTCGAGCACTTCGGCGCCGAGAATGTCCGATGGCATCAGGTCGGGTGTGAACTGGATGCGCTTGGCGTCGAGGCCGAGCGTGACGCCGAGCGTTTCCACCAGCTTGGTCTTGGCGAGGCCTGGGACGCCGATCAGCAGCGCATGGCCGCCGGACAGGATCGTCACCAGCGTGTTTTCGACGACGCGTTCCTGGCCGAAGATGACAGTGGAAATCGCTTCCTTGGCGGCGCGCATCTGGCCAGCCACCTGTTCCGCGGAGCGGACAATCACGTCTTCGAGTTTCTCGACACTGTCAGCGCCAGCCATCCATTGCTCCTTCGGGTGAACGGCGCCTGAAATACGCCGCCGCATTTGTCGTCACGCCATCTTAGTATTCCATGAACCTGATGCTAAACTTAAGCGAAGGCCATGTATTTGTTGAATTAAACTATCCCCACAATATCGGGATGCGGCTATGAACTGCATCACGTTGTGGCGAGTTGGATTGTGACACCGCACGTTTCAAGACTTGAGTTTCAAGGCTTGCACCAAACGTGCCAAATGGCAGTGGTAAAGTCAGGGCAAACAATGGCGAAGCAAGGGCAGATCGCAAATCAGGGGCTGGATGGCCTGACCACAGCGGCAAGGGATGCAGCGACTGATGGTAAAGCCGTTAAGGGCCTGCCGCCGGTGCATCTGTGGAATCCGCCATTCTGCGGTGATCTCGACATGCGAATCGCTGGCGATGGTACGTGGTTCTATTTGGGAACGCCGATAGGGCGGCCGGCATTGGTGCGGCTCTTCTCGACCATCCTGAAGCGTGAGGACGGCAAGCACTTTCTCGTGACCCCCGTGGAGAAGGTCGGCATCACCGTCGACGATGCGCCTTTTCTCGCCGTCGAGATGCTCAAGGAGCAGGACGCGCGCGGAACGACACTGAAGTTTCGCACCAATGTCGACGATTGGGTGGCGTGTGACGGCGAACATCAGCTGCGATTCGAGATGGCCGAGGACGGTGGGCTGACGCCCTATCTGCATGTGCGCAGCGACTTGTGGGCCAAGGTGACGCGGGCGATCTATTACGATCTGGTTGACATGGGTGAGGAGCGGATGGTCGATGGTACTGCGATGTTCGGCATTGCCTCCGCGGGCGCGTTTTTCGCCATGGCCAATGCGGAGCAGGTCAGGGAAGCCACCTAAGTGAGCGGATTGAAGTGAGCCGGGCGAATGAGCCGATGCTGAAGACCGACGCGGATGCCGTGGATATCGGTTCAGTTGAGTTTTTCAAGCGGGCGAAGGCACGTTTGAATTTCGATGTGCCCGAGGGGCTCACCGACGCCAGCATCATTCCCGTCACGGGCGATGCCGGCAACGACCGCATGATCCAGATCGTAGCGCAGGAGCGGCCAGTCCGCCCCGCCGCGGTGCTGATCGGCATCGTCGAACACGAAAAGCCAACCGTGCTGCTCACCCAGCGCTCGGCGCATCTCAACGACCATGCCGGGCAGATCTCGTTTCCCGGCGGCAAGATCGACCAGACCGATGCCTCGCCGCTCGACGCAGCCTTGCGCGAAGCCGAGGAGGAGATTGGCCTCGATCGCTCTTTCGTGGAGCCGATCGGCTATCTCGATCTCTATGCGACCGGCTTCGGCTTCCGCATCCTGCCGACGCTGGCGCGTGTGAAGCCGGGCTTTAAGCTAACCATCAATGAGAATGAAGTCGAAAGCGCCTTCGAAGTGCCGCTGGCGTTCCTGATGGATCCGGCCAATCACCAGCTGCACAGCAAGGAATTCCGCGGCATGGAGCGGTCCTATTACGCGATGCCGTTTGCGGAACGCTACATCTGGGGCGCCACCGCAGGCATCCTGCGCGTGCTGTATGAACGGATCGTGCTGACATGATCCGTCCGGTTCTGACCGAAGTCGGCATTTTTCTCATCCCGTTTGCGCTTTACGCCCTGTTTCTGTTCGCGACCAAAAACGGCGTGGTGCTGAAGTCGTCATGGCCGATGGCGGTGATGATCAGGCTTGCCATCGCCGCCTCCGTGCTGGTGATCGTGAGCCTCGTGCTACTCGCGCAATTTTCCGGTGCGCCGCCGGGCTCGACCTATGTCCCCGCGCATATCGAAAATGGCAGGCTCGTTCCCGGGGTGGAAAAATGAGTGCGCGCAAGCTGCACGACGCTCCGTGGCTGACGTCAGGACCGTCCGGGCAGGTACTGGCGCTGCTTAATGGCCATGACGAGGAAGCCCGCGTCGTTGGCGGCGCCGTACGCAACGCGCTGATGAAATTACCGGTGGGCGAGATCGACATCGCCACGACGGCGACACCCGACGAAGTGATCCGTCGCGCCAAGGTGGCGCATATCAAGAGCGTGCCGACGGGCATCGAGCACGGCACGGTAACACTGGTGGTCGATGGCGCGCCGTTCGAGGTCACGACCTTGCGCGAAGACGTCGAGACCTTCGGCCGCAAGGCCAGAGTGGCGTTCGGGCGCGACTGGAAACGCGATGCGGAGCGCCGCGACTTCACCATAAACGGGTTGTCGGCGTCGATCGACGGTGTGGTGCATGATCACGTCGGCGGTCTCGCCGATCTCGATGCACGGCGCGTACGCTTCATCGGCGATCCCGATCGGCGTATCGCCGAAGACTACCTGCGCATTCTCAGGTTCTTCCGCATTCATGCCGCCTATGGCGCCGGGGCGCCGGATCGCGAGGGCACTCTCGCCAGCATTCGTGGCCGCGATGGACTGGCGGGAATATCGGCCGAACGTATCAGGATGGAGTTACTGAAGCTGCTGGTGGCCGATGGGGCCTTCGCGGCGGTGGATGCAATGGTCGATGCCGGGCTGATGCTGCGCGTCATGGGCGGTGTCACCTATAAAGGGTCGTTCGCGGCGATGATCGCTATCGAGCAGGCGCTGGAGCTAAAACCAGATGCGGTTTTGAGGCTTGGCGCGCTTGGCGTGGCTGTCACCGAAGACGCGCGCCGGCTTGCGCAAAAGCTGCGTCTATCCAATGACGAAACCAAGGCACTGGATTCCATGGGCCATCGCTGGTGGCGGCTGAAGGGCATGGATGAACCGCACGCCCGGCGGCGGCTCTATCGGCTCGGCGAGGTCCGTTATCGTAATCGCATGATGCTGGCCTGGGCGCGCGCCGGCAGCGATGCCGATGTGGCGGCGTGGAAAGCACTCGTGACCTTGCCGGAGCGATGGACGCCGCCGGTATTTCCGCTCAAGGCCGCCGACTTCATGGCGCGCGGTATCGCCAAGGGCCCGGCGCTCGGCCATGTCCTGGCGCTGGCGGAAGATGCCTGGCTGGCGCTGGACTTTCCAATGGAAGTCGATGTGATGACTGTCATCGCCGACCAGACGATTGCGCGGTTCAAGCACGACCATCAGCTCTAGGTCTCGACGGCGTCATGAAGCATGTCGTTCGCCCCGGTTCCGTCGATACCAGCGATGATGCCGATGTCGTTGTGCCGTGGTGGAGTTTCACCAAGACGCTGATTGCCGCCACGGTACTGACCATGGTGCGCGATGGTCAGTTGGCGCTGGATGATGCGTTGCCGGGCGAGACCTTCACGCTTCGCCAGTTGCTGCAGCATCGTGCCGGTCTGGCAGATTACGGTTCACTTCCGGCCTATCATGCCGCAGTTGCCGCCGATGAAGAAGCGTGGCCCGCGGAACGGTTATTGCAATCGGTCGCTGCTCTGCATGCCGGAATGGAACCGGGTG
Source organism: Tardiphaga sp. P9-11 (assembly GCF_008329525.1). Lineage (GTDB taxonomy): Bacteria > Pseudomonadota > Alphaproteobacteria > Rhizobiales > Xanthobacteraceae > Tardiphaga. Next base: position 1,225,828 of record NZ_NPKQ01000001.1, read on the forward strand.
ATTTCGCTTATTCGAATGTCGGCTATCTCATGATCCGACAACATCTCGAACGCATGAGCGGGCTTCCGCTCGATGCCTTGATGCAACGCCGGCTGTTCGAACCGCTTGGCGTGGTCGGGCCATGCATCGCCGGTCAGCGCAGCGATCTTGCCAACGTGCGTATGGGCGATGCGCAGTCTTACGACCCGCGCTGGGTCTATCACGGGCTGGCGGTCGGCACTTTGCGCGATGCCGCAACGCTGTTGCATCGATTGATGACGACGGACTTGCTGCCGGCAGCACTGCACAAAGAAATGTGCGACGGGCTCGCTGTGGGCGATCCCGGCGCAGGGCGTCCCTGGCAACACGCGGCCTATGGTCTTGGCGTGATGACCGGAACGACAGTCAACGCTCTGCGCGTGGTCGGACATACCGGCGGAGGTCCGGGCAGCGGCATTGCCGTCTATCATTGCCCCGAACATGCGCATGCAACCGTTGCGGTCTTCGCGACCGGCGGTGCTGCAGGCAATATCGAGGCGGACGCTTTCAAACTCGGTCTGCAAAGGTGAGCAACAAGCTGCCGCCGGACATTTGCGCCCGGCGGCGGAAGGCCTGATCAGGCCACCTTGCTCTTGTGCTCTTCTTCTTCGTCGTCGTGTTCTTCAGTCTCATCGTCTTCGCTCTCGTCTTCGTCGTCATGCGGGACGACGAGGGCGAGTTCGAGCACGGCACGCGGAAGGGTCTCGCGGAACAAATCGCCTTCCTCGCCCAGCCAGATGCATTCGATGTTGTCGCCGTCAACGTCGGCCACTGTCAGAGGGCAACCGCCCGACTTCAGCATGACGACATCGCCTGATTTCAATTCCATGGTCGGCTCCCGAAATGTGTTTGACGCGTGTCGAGTCTAGCTGCGCGTCATGACAGGCCGAACACGGGGATGTTTCTGCCAGCTATTTTTGCTGAAGCAGTTTTGCGAGTTCCGCGCCGAGGCCGATGCTCTCCAGCGCAGGCGGCCGGCTGCTGTCGAAACCTTTTGTTGCCGCGGCGATCACGGCACGGGTGCCAGTCTCCACCGAACACAAGACAGGCACCGGCACTTCGGACTGGATGCGCGACGCCAGGCCGGTAAGTGCCGCGCCGCCGAGGATCACGACCTCGGCGCCGTCGTCCGTTGCACATGCGGTGCAGGCGTTTGCAAGTGCGGCCAGTGCTGCGTCGGGATTCCGTACAATTTCGCCGCCGGTTGGCGCGATGGTGCGAACGCAAGCGAGTTTGTCGCCCAAACCAATACTGCCGACGAATTCCCGGAGCATCGGCCCCCAGAGTGCGCCGCCGGTGACGATGGCGAAGCGGCCGCGTCTGGATGCCTCGATGCAGGATGCCTCTGCCATGCCGACCACCGGGATATCGGCGATTTCACGCAACGCCAGCAGGCCAGGGTCGCCGAAACAGGCGAGATAAACCGCATCGCAGACGTCTCCTCCATGGGAAGCATATGCGTCGAGCGCGGCATGACCTGCGATGGCCGCCGAGGCGCGTGTCGAGATGTAGCGCGCTCCGAACCGGCCGGTCACGGGCACGAAGGTCGCCGCATCGCCGGCGATGGCCTCGACATGCCGTTTTACGAGCGTGGTGACGCTCTCGGTGGTGTTGGGATTGATCAGCAGGATGCGCACGGGATGGGCTCTCGATGAGTCCGTCCACTATAGGCGTCAGCGTGGGAAATGCACGGCGATAGTCCGCATCCAGGCGGGGGCGCATGACGTGTCGCCAGCGGTCGTCTTAGCTGCCCGCGCCATAATAGGCTTCGCTGCGAACGACCTGGTGATCGGCATCGAAATCCATCATTTCGCATGCCCGGGTCGGTCCACCGGGCAGCGGCGCGCTCCACCAGATCGTCAGGCGCTGCAACTCGCCATCCCAGGCGGCGCTTTCCAACGTGAGGTTTGGCTCGGTCAGTCCGCCATAGGCGGCGTGCCAATAGGTGCGAATGGCGTCGCGCCCCTTTATGATGGATGATCCCGTGAATTTCGTCGCCAGCGGGCTGCGCATCTCGCCTTCGGGAGCAAAATGATCAACGATCGTATCGATCGCGAGCCGATTCCAATCTGCAGCCCATTGCTGCGCGAATGCCATCGCGTCCTGCCGCCTCAACACGCGTCCCGTCTCCCTATCGAGAGCCTTCGATGAGCCCATCTCCCAGAAAATCTAGCATCGCCGCTTCTCAAGTCAATGTCGTTGACCTTAGGAAACTCGATCCGCTCGATGACGCGCTGGCGCTGATGTATTTCGGCTGGCGCGGAATGACGCGAGCGGCTGACGAGTATCTGGCAACAGTCGGCCTGTCGCGGGTTCACCATCGCATCCTCTATACCGTGCTGCGGGGCGACAGCATCACCATGTCGGATCTGCTGGCGATCCTGCAGATTTCGAAACAAGCGCTGCATCGTCCGATGAAGCAATTGCTCGATGAAGGCTATGTGGCCGTCAAGCGTGATCCGGCGCGGCACCGTTTCAAGCTTCTCGAATTGACGCCCGCCGGCCGCACGGTCGAGCGCATTGCATCCGGCCACGAGCGCAAGATCATGGCACGCGCCTTCAAGAGAGCAGGGGAAGGCAGTCAGGCCGCATGGTCGGCGGTGATGGCGGAGGCGGCACGCGACTAGCGTCAGGTTCCATGTCTTAAGGTCAATAGTATTGACTTGAGAAATGCGCTCTGTCATCCCGGTCCCATAACAAGGACGCTCAGGGACAGCGGAGGCGAACATGACGAATGAGATTGGTGACACGGGTAGCGGTCTCGAGCTTGTGCAGCGGGCTTTTGCTGCAGGCGGATTTGCCCGTGGCATCGGCCGGACGCTGGGCATCAAGGGCGAGTCCGCGGAGCAGGGCAAGGTCGTACTGGTCGGCTCGCCGAATGAGGATCACTACAATCCGCTCGGAACGGTGCATGGCGGTTACGCTGCGACCATGCTGGATGGCGCCATCGCGCTGGCGGTGCAGACGTCGCTGCCGGCCGGCACCGGTTACGCGACGCTCGATCTCAAGGTCACCTATATCCGTGCCATGACGGCCGCGTCAGGGCCGATCCGCGCCGAGGGTCGCATCATTCACATGGGGCGCAGGATGGCCGCGACGGAGGGGACCCTGACCGACAAGGATGGCAGGCTTTGCGCGCATGCCACTGCCACCTGCATGATCACAGGGAAAGACTAGCTGGCTGGCCCGAAATAGACGCAGCTCTCATTGCAGCTGTCGCGGAAGACGCCGACCCGGACCACCGGAGCCTTGTCGGCGACGCGGTCCCAGATGAAGCGCGAGAGATTTTCCAGTGTCGGAATGCCGATCGCCTCGATCTTGTTGAGAAACTTGTGGTCGAGCGTCTTGCGCAGTTCATCGAGGCTGCGGTCGAGCAGGCCAAGATCCATCACCATGCCGGTCACGGGATCAGGCACGCCGCGAATGGTGACTTCGGCACGGAAGGAGTGGCCATGGATTTCCTGGCTCACTTCGCCGAGCGTAGTGTGAGACAGCGCATGCGCCGCCTCGAAGCGAAACGATTTGGTCAATTCCCACATTGGAAGTCGTCTTCCTTGAAGTCCTGGTCCTTAGCGGATCCCAAGTGTCTTGTGTGTCTGCACGCTCAGTCGCCATTGCGGGTTGCGCAGGCAGTAGTCCACCGCGTGCGCGGTATTGCGGATGGCGTCCGGCCCGTCCATCGGCTGCAATGAGAAACGCTCGAAGGTGAGGCCTTCGAATTTTTCCGGCATCGCCTGCGCCTGCGGATAGACCAGCTTCAATTCGTGCCCGCGGCGGATCACAAGCTCGGCGCCGGCCTTCGGGCTGACGCAGATCCAGTCGATGCCTTCGGGCGGCGCCACGGTGCCGTTGGTTTCGACGCCGATTTCGAAGCCGCGATCATGCAATGCGTCGATCAGCTCGGCATCGACCTGCAGCAGCGGCTCGCCGCCGGTCAGCACCACATAGCGATTGTCGGAAGGGCCGACCCATTGCGCGGCGATGGTGTCGGCGAGCTTTTCGGCAGTGGGGTAACGGGCGCCTAGCGTGCCGTCCATGCCGACGAAGTCGGTGTCGCAGAACTGGCAGGTGGCCTCCGCGCGGTCCTGTTCCCGGCCGGTCCAGAGATTACAGCCGGAAAACCGGCAGAATACCGACGCACGGCCGGCATGGGCACCTTCGCCCTGCAGCGTCAGGAAGATCTCTTTGACCGCGTAACTCACTGTTTCAGCTCTCTAAAACCGGCATGCCCGATCCGGCTCGGGCCACATCTCGGTTCCATATGGGGTAAGCGGCGGCTCTTAGCACGGCTGGACCGTGGATGTCCCGGTCGATCACCGACATGTCAATTGCGATGTCGGGCTGCGGCGGCCAAAGGTCGATGACATCACGTCAAATTGTCGCATCTGGATACCATGCAGCCGTCGCTCGTCACATCCGGCAGTTCTGCCGCCACTAAGCGCACGTGCGGGACCTGCACCATGTGCTGCAAGGTCTATCGTATCGACGACCTCGCCAAGCCGGCCGGTAAGTGGTGCGAGCATTGCGCGATCGCTCAGGGCTGCAAGATCTACGACACCCGGCCGCAGCAATGCCGCGCCTTCGATTGCGTCTGGATCCAGGACGACGAGATGCCGGAATCCTGGAAGCCGGAAAATTCCAAGGTCGTGTTTTCTGTCTATCCGACCACCGGCTTCATCTATGGCCAGGTCGATCCCGGGACACCGTTCGCCTGGCAGAAGGAGCCGATCTATTCCGGCCTGATCATGTGGTCGGAGAAACTGCTGGCCGAACGTCGCCACCTGCTGATCTTTGTCGGCGGCAATGCCACGCTGATCATGCCCACCGGCCCGGTCCCGATAGGCCCGATGTCGCCGGCGGATGGCTTCATCATCCGCGAGACGTTTACCGCGAAGGGCAAGGACTACATCGCCACGCGGGTACCGAGCGGGCGGTAGTTACTCGCGCGTTTGCCGAAGCGCTTCGCCCAGCGCCATGGCCACCGTCATCGCCAGATTGATCGAGCGTAGGCTCTCGCGCATGGGAATGACGACGCGGCTCTCGGCCGCCGCGGCGACATCCTCCGGCACACCGGCACTCTCGCGGCCAAACAGTAGCATCTCGTCATCGGCGTAGCGGTGTTCGAGATAGGGCACAGCGCCCTTGGTCGTGAACAGTGCGAGGCGGTGGCCTGCTTCGCGCCGCCAGTTCTCGAAGTGCCGCCATGAATCGTGCCGGACGATGGAGACCTGATCGAGATAATCCATGCCGGCGCGGCGGAAGTGCCGGTCGGATGTCGGAAAGCCCGCCGGCTCGATGATATGCGCCTCGACGTCGAGGCAGGCGCAGAGCCGCAGGATGGTGCCGGTGTTCTGCGGAATATCTGGCTGGTAGAGAGCGATACGCACGGGGACTGTCTCCGGCTACGGCGTGATTACGCAGCCCGAGTCAGGCGATAGCGCCTGACGTGCAGCCGGACAAGACCGGCAGATCTACTCCGCCGGTGCAAGCCGCGTGTTCGAGCGTTCTTCCGTCGTTTCGCGCACCCTGACGCGCGCGCGGCGCTTGCGCCACCAGATCACGACGCCGGTCACGGACAGCGCCGCCACGACCAGACCCATCGCCGAAATCAGGATGCGGCCGGGCAAGCCCAGGATTCGTCCCGAATGCATGGGGAACTGTATCTGCACGAAGATGTCTGCGGCGGTGCCGACCCATGGCAATTTGGCGCCGAGCGGACGGCCGTCTTCGCTGTCGTAAAAGAGCGACGCCGGGCCAACGCCTGCGGCGCCGTGATCGTCACCAGGCTCGAAGAAGAACACCTGATACACGCCGTGTGCCGGGCCGTAGAACAGCGAGCCGACCGGAGTGGTCCAGCCGCGCGCCTTGCCGTCGGCGGTGGCGCGCTCGAGAATCTGGGCCCAGGTCATCTTGGGCTCGATCGGATTATCGAGGTGACGATACTCACGCTGCTCGTAAGGCGTCGGCGTGTAGTCCGAGATCTTCTTCATCAGCGGCGAGAACACCTCGAAATAGAGGTTCAACGAGAACGCGGTAAAGGCGATGATGAACAGTAAACCCCAGGTCCACAGGCTGAAGGCGCGGTGGATGTCGAAATTGATCCGGTAGGGGCTGCCCGAGGTCTTGATCATCCAGGCCGGCTTCCAGCGCGCCCAGAAACCCTTGCCGAGTTCGCGGGCGACGGCGGGAGCGGCTCCCGCCTTGACGCGTTTGCGTGATGGCAGTGTCAGATAGAATCCGATGAAGCAATCGATGGTCCAGATGATGGCGATGACACCGAGGATGCGCATGCCCCAGCGGTCGCTGCCCCAGAATTCCGGGACGTGCATTGTGTAGTGCAGCTTGTAGAGGAACGAGACGAAGTTCTCCGATGTGACCGGCCACACCGCGCCCCAATAGCGCCGCCCGAGTTCCACGCCGGTGTTGGGATCGAGGAAGATCTGGTTGTAGTCGAGCGTGTAACGCTTGCTTGTCGAGGGATCGATCCGCGGCAGAACAAAGAACGAGAGCGACTCATTCTTTTCCGGCGTCATGTACATGTGGATCACACGCGCACGCGGATCGCGCTGCTCGATCAGGGCCGCGAGTTCGATCGACGGCTTGGCGGGGCCGGACGTCGTGACGTTCTTGAACTTGCTGTTGAGGAGATCGTCGAGTTCGTGATCCCACGAGATGATCGCGCCAGTGACGCCCGAGAAGAACAGGAAGGCGGCGGTGAGGAGTCCAGCCCAGCGATGCAGGCGCCCGAAGATCAATCTCATGGCGTTCCGCCCGTGTTGTTGTCGTCGCGTTTAACTACCAAGTGTCGCCACCGTCGGTCGAGAGTCCGGCGGTGACGTATTGTCGCGTTTTAGGAGGGTTCTAAAGATCACCAACGATAGGTGAGTTTCGCGATTGCCTTGCGCCCTTCGGCATAGAAGCAACTGCTATAGCCGTAGCAGGCTGCAACATAGCGGGTGTCCGCGAGGTTGGTAACGTTGAGCGCCAGCCGCCAGTTGTCCTTGCTGTAGGCCAGCAATGCATCGATGGCGGTTGAAGCTGATACTTTGAAGGTGTTGGCGTCATCACCGAAGGTCGAGCCGACATAACGTACGCCGCCGCCGATCTGGACGCCCCTGAGCGGGCCGCCCTGCAGCGTATAGTCGGTCCATAGCGAGAAGCGATTGAGCGGCACGGTAGGGGGAGCCTTGCCGATATTCACCGGATCCCTGGTAACCACGGCGTCAATGTAGGAATAGCCGCCGCGGATGTTGAAGCCTTCCGCGAGGGTGGCTGTGCCCTCCAGTTCGATGCCGCGCGACCTGATCTCGCCGGTCTGCTGTGCGGCGTAGGTCGGAGGCGGGAAGGTGACGACATTGGCGCGCGTCAGATCGAAAGCGGCCAGGGTAATCAGGGCGTTGACGCCGACCGGCTGATACTTCACGCCGACTTCGTACTGCACGCCGGTTTCCGGATTCAGCAGATTGCCCAAGCCGTCAGTGTTGAGCACTGGCAGGAACGACTCTGAGTAGCTGAAATACGGTGCGATGCCGTTGTCGAAATTGTACATGACCGCGGCGCGGCCGGTGAAGGCCGAGGCATCCGTTGAAGCTTTCGAGTTCAATAGAGAGGCATCGACATCGGTGGTGACGAAATCCTGCCGCCCGCCGAGCTGGAACGAAAGCCGGCCGAGTTTGATCTGATCCTGCAGGTAGATGCCGACCTGCGATTGCTTGACGCCGGTGTCGTCGGCCGGGCCCGTGCTGGTCCAGGTGTTGGTATAGACGGGCGCGAAGATGTTGATCTTGCCGGTGGTATATCCCGTCGCATTGTCGCGGAATGACGTGTTGCGATAGTCGATGCCGAACAGTGCGGTGTGGCTCAGGATGCCTGTTGTGAACTTGCCCTGCAACTGATTGTCGACGGCGAAGGAATTGATCGTTGACGTGCCGGCGCTGCCGCCACGGCCCATCAGGCCGGCGGCCTCGTCGGCAGCTGAGGCGTAACCCGTGCCGTAGAAGCTGGCCTGCTGGTTGTACATGTAGGAATAGCGCAGGTTCTGCCGGAACGTCAGCGCGTCGTTGATGTTGTGTGAGAACAGGTAGCCGACCGAGGCCTGTTCGGTATCGAACTGGTTCATGCCGGGTTCGCCGCCGAAACGCGTGTTCGGGATGTAGCGGCCGTTGTTCGCCCAAACCGTGCCGGACGGAGGGAAGAACTGCAGTCCCCAGCCCGCGGTGTCCTTCTGATAGTTCGACAGGAATGTGATGCTGGTGTCTTCATTCGGCTTGAAGGTCACCGCAGGTGCGATGAAGACGCGGTTGTTCTTGGAGAAATCGACCTGGGTCTCGCTGTCGCGGACGACGCCGGTCAGGCGATACAGCACCGTGCCTTCCTTGTTGGCGGACCCGCCAAAGTCGAACTCGCCCTGGAAGCGGTTGAAGCTGCCGCCGGAGATGGAGACTTCGCCGAATTCCTTGGCCGTCGGCAGCTTGCTGACATAGTTGAGCAGGCCGCCGGTGCCGCTGCCGCCATACATGGTAGAGGAGGGGCCCTTCAACACTTCGAGGCGCTCGGCGCCGTAGGGCTCAAGCCCGAGGAAGTGGACGTACTGGCTGCTCGGCAAGCGAAGGCCATCGAGGTAGAGGCCAGGCATGGTCATGTCGAAACCGCGGATCTGCAAGCCGCCGAAACGGGTGTCGGAGCCGCCATTGACGTCGCCGCTGACGCCCGCGGTGTAGCGCAGTGCTTCGCCGATCGAGCCGGCACCCTGATTGCTCACCTGATCGCGGGTCACCACCGAGATCGACTGCGGGGTTTCGATCAGCGGTGTGTCGGTTTTGGTGCCGGTGCCGCTGCGGGTCGCGACGAAGCCGACCACGGGGCCGCCGGCGCGCTCGCGGGCGGCGGGATCGTTCGGCGTCGCCGCTGGCGCGGCCTGCGGTGTACGGGCTGCGCGATTGGTGCGGGCGGCGCGGCTGGTGGATGCGCGCTGGGTCGGCCGGGCCGCCGCCGGACGCACACGCTGCTGCGGCGCATCCACGGTCACGGGCGGCAGGGCAGATTGCGCCTCGGCAGCACCCGTCGGGATCGACAAAGCAAAGCCGCTGACGGCGCAAAGACAGAGAGCCCGAAGCGCCTGAAGCCGAGTTGTCGATTCGATGAGGTGTGGTGTTGTCATGACGCTGCGATGCCCCAGTTAGGCCGGCTCTACCGGTAAGATTTGGATGCTGTCGCTTTAGCGCAGAGGAAAAATTAGAATAGAATTAGGAATTTAGAACCTCTGCAAACGCGCTGCTTCGACGAGAAATGTTGCAGAAACGACGCAGAATTATTCACGGTCATGAATTGTCGGCGTTGTGCCCCCCGTGAGGGGGGGCACCGGGGCGAATAGACCACCTCGACGAATCGCCGCACAGCGTTACCAGGAAATCACCGAACGGAAACGGATCGAGGGCCGGCGAATCCGAGCGCCGCTCCCGAGCCTGCCGCTGCGCGTGCGATCAGAAGCTTGGCGGCTCGTGGTGCGCCAAATTATCCGCCGCGCGGAAAGGTGGGCAATCTCTGGTGCATCGCATCCTGCTTCACCGATCGTAGGCTTGCACTGCCGCACCAAGGGTGCCAATAGAACGATTCTGGACTGCGTGTTCTGCCTGTTAGGCAAGGATAAGTGGTCCTCTGCCGCCGTGGGGAGAATCGCGGGCGTCGGTTTTTGCTTCAGGTCAACGCAAAGACGTGACCAGGGGTGTCAAAGCCGGCTGCAGATAAGAAAGGGTTGGGATCGTGACGACAACGTCTTCGGCGGAACACACGCGCCGTGATTTCTTGTTCGTGGCCACTGGGGCAGTGGCTGCTGTTGGCGCCGCGGCCGCCGTCTGGCCGCTGATTTCTCAAATGAATCCAGATGCTTCGACCATAGCGGCGGGTGCGCCGATCGAGGTCGATCTGGCCCCCATCGCCGAGGGGCAGGACATCAAGGTGTTCTGGCGCGGCAAGCCAATCTACATCATGAACCGGACCAAGAAGCAGATCGACGAGGCGCGTGCCGTTCCGGTGGCGAGCCTGCCCGATCCGCAGACCGACCAGGCCCGCGTCAAGGAAGGCCACGACCAGTGGCTCGTGGTCATCGGCATCTGCACCCATCTGGGCTGCATCCCGATCGCCCATGAAGGCAATTACGACGGTTTCTTCTGCCCGTGCCACGGCTCGCAATACGACTCGTCCGGCCGCATCCGCCAGGGGCCCGCTCCGCTCAACCTGCCGATCCCGCCCTACGCTTTCGTCTCTGACAGCAAAATCAAGATCGGCTGAGCGTCGGAGCCCATCCGAACTCGCGCCGATAACGTTTTTTCTCTTCTCAGGATCGCATCATGAGCGGACCATCCACCTACCAGCCGACCAATCCTGCCCTGCAGTGGATTGAAAAGCGTCTGCCAATTATCGGCCTCGTCCATTCCTCCTTCGTTGCCTATCCGACACCGCGTAACCTGAATTACTGGTGGACGTTCGGCGGCATCCTGTCCTTCATGCTCGGCGTGCAGATTGTCACCGGCGTGATCCTGGCGATGCACTACACGCCGCATGTGGACATGGCCTTTAACTCGGTCGAGAGCATCGTCCGCGATGTGAATTACGGCTGGCTGTTGCGTTATCTGCACTCCAACGGCGCATCGATGTTCTTCATCGCCGTCTACATCCACATGCTGCGTGGCCTGTATTACGGCTCGTACAAGGCACCGCGCGAAATCCTCTGGATTCTCGGCGTGATCATCTACCTCTTGATGATGGCGACCGGTTTCATGGGCTACGTGCTGCCGTGGGGCCAGATGAGCTTCTGGGGCGCCACCGTCATCACCAACCTGTTCTCGGCGATTCCCTATGTGGGCGAGAGCATCGTGACGCTGCTGTGGGGCGGCTACTCGGTCGGCAATCCGACGCTGAACCGCTTCTTCTCGCTGCACTACCTGCTGCCCTTCGTGATCGCGGGTGTCGTCGTGTTGCACGTCTGGGCGCTGCACGTCGCCGGTCAGAACAACCCGGCCGGCGTCGAGCCGAAGACCGAGAAGGATACCGTGCCGTTCACACCCTACGCGACCATCAAGGATGGTTTCGGCATGGTGTGCTTCATGATCTTCTATGCCTGGTTCGTGTTCTACATCCCCAACTATCTCGGCGATCCCGATAACTATATCATGGCCAATCCGGGCGTGACGCCCGCGCATATCGTGCCGGAATGGTACTACCTGCCGTTCTACGCCATCCTGCGTTCGATCCCGAGCAAGCTCGGCGGCGTCATCGCGATGTTCTCGGCGATCATCGTGCTGGCCTTCCTGCCATGGCTCGATACCGCCAAGACCAAGTCGTCGAAGTATCGTCCTCTGGCCAAGCAGTTCTTCTGGATGTTCGTCGTGGTGGCCGTCCTGCTCGGCTGGCTCGGCGGCAAGCCCGCGGAAGGCATCTACATCATCGCCGGCCGTGTCCTGACGTTTTGCTACTTCGCCTACTTCCTGATCGTGTTGCCGATTCTCAGCCGTATCGAGACGCCGCGTGCGATACCGAACTCGATCGCCGATGATGTGTTGGCGAAATACGGCAAGAAGGCTGTGTCCGCGATCGTCGCGCTGGTTCTCGCCGGTGGCCTGATGGCCGGCGGCACGCAGAAGGCCGAGGCGGCCGACGAGCATGGTGGCCCGACGCCGCCGTCGCTGTCGTGGAGCTTCTGGGGCCCTGTCGGCAAGTTTGATCGCGGTGCCCTGCAGCGCGGTTACAAGGTCTACAAGGAAGTCTGCTCGACCTGTCACTCCATGAACCTGCTGCATTTCCGCAATCTCGCGGATGAAGGCGGTCCCGGTTTCACGGCAGCACAGGCGCAGGCAGTCGCATCCGAGATCAAGGTGCAGGACGGTCCGAACGACGCCGGCGACATGTTCGAGCGTCCTGGCCGTCTCGCAGACCCGTTCCCGAAGCCATTCCCGAACGAGAACGCGGCACGCGCAGCCAACGGCGGTGCCTATCCGCCGGATCTGTCGCTGATGGCCAAGGCGCGCAACTATGATCGCGGTTTTCCGCAGTTCGTGTTCGACTTCTTCACCCAGTTCCAGGAAAAGGGCCCGAACTACATCGACGCCCTGCTGCAGGGTTACGTCGATCCGGCGCCGAAGGATTTCGCGTTGCCGCAAGGCGCCTACTACAACAAGTACTTCCCCGGCCACGCCATCAAGATGCCGAAGCCGATCTCCGACGATCAGGTGACCTATGACGACGGCACCCCGCAGAAGGTCGAGAACTACGCCAAGGACGTCGCGACCTTCCTGATGTGGACGGCCGAACCGCATCTCGAGGCCCGCAAGCGTCTCGGCCTGCAGGTGATGGTGTTCCTGATCATCTTCGCGTTCCTGATGTATTTCACGAAGAAGAAGGTCTGGGCCAACGCTCACTGAGCGCAGGCACCATGCTTTGAAAAGGGCCCCTGACGGGGCCCTTTTTTCGTTCTCAGGCGTTGCGCGCACGGACCATGGATTCCCGGGGAACCGTTGACTAAGCTTCGCGCTAAGGCGGGAGGCGCGGGCTCGGTGAGCGTCACGAACATCCACGCTTATCAGGGGGATGGATGCCGGGCGCGGGGATCGACGATATTCTGTTGAACATCAGCCCGAATGGGCAATTGGCGCTCGGCATCGTGCTGGCGCTGATCATGTATGGCGTTGCGCTCGATCTGCGCGTAGCCGATTTCGTCGATGTGTTCCGGCGTCCGGCTGCACCGATTGCCGGACTTGTCTCGCAACTGCTGTTCTTGCCGGCGGTCACCTGGGCCATCATCATGCTGCTGAAGCCGCAGCCGTCCATCGCGCTCGGCATGATGGTCGTGGCGGCCTGTCCCGGTGGCAACATTTCCAACCTCATCACCCACATGGCGCGCGGCAACACCGCGCTGTCGGTGTCGATGACCGGCGTATCGAGTCTTCTGGCGGTGATCACCACGCCGCTGAACATTCTGTTCTGGGCCGGGCTCAATCCGCAGACCGCAGCGCTGCTGAAGCAGGTCAGCGTCGATCCGGTGTCCTTCATCGGATCGACCTTGCTGCTGCTCGGCGTGCCCATGGTCGCGGGTCTGCTGACGGTGCGTTATTTGCCTGGGCTCGCCGATCGATTGCGGCGGCCACTGCAGATATTGTCTTTTGTCTTTCTGATCGGCTTCATCCTCGCGGCGACGATCACCAACTGGCGTTACATCTCGGTGTTCTCGACGTCGGTGCTGCCATTTGTCGTGCTGCATAACGCCATCGGGGTTGCGCTCGGCTGGGGCGTCGCGAAAATCCTGCGGCTGAGCGACTACGATACACGCGCGCTCACCATCGAAGTCAGTATGCATAATTCCGGATTGGGACTGGCGCTGATCCTGACGCAGTTCGACGGCCTTGGCGGTGCGGCACTGGTCGCAGCCGGATGGGGCGTCTGGCATCTGGTGTCAGGCTGGGCGCTGGCGGCCTGGTGGAAACGGCGCGATCCACACCACCTGCGTGCGGGTGGTGCAGTATGAGCGACGCGATGACGAACAGCGGTGTGTTGATCACCGGTGCTGCGGGTTTTATCGGCAGTGCACTGTTGCGCGAACTGGCTGGTGGCGACGATCCCGTGACGGCGCTCGATCTGCGCGAGGTGCCGCCGCCGCAACGTCTGTCCGGCATTGCCTATGAACACGGCGACATTCGCGATCCCGGACTGAAAGAGATCGTTGCCCGTGTGAAGCCGCGCACTGTGGTGCATCTGGCCTCCGTCGTGGCTGTCGGCGGTGACGACAGACGTGACTACGAGATCGACGTGCTGGGCACGCTTAACGTGCTGGAGGCGTGTCTTGCGGCCGGCGTCGGCCATCTGATCGTCACGTCGAGCGGCGCGACCTATGGCTATCACGCCGACAATCCCGTCCCGCTGCGCGAGACAGATCCGCTGCGTGGCAACGCGGACTTTTCTTATGCGCGCAACAAGCGCGAGGTCGAGGAGATGCTGGCGCGCTGGCGGCAAGACCATCCGCAATTGCGGCAGACCGTGTTCCGCCCCTGCACGGTGCTGGGGCCGACCACGAACAACCAGATCACTGCGCTGTTCGAGCGCGCCGTTGTGACCGGCCTCAGCGGCACCGCAACTCCATTCTCGCTGATCGCCGATTCCGATGTGGTGGCGGCGCTGGCACAGGCTGTGCGTACCGGCAGAGACGGGATCTATAATCTCGCCGGCGATGGCACGCTCAGCCTGCGCGAGATCGCCCGCCTCAACGGCAAGCCATTCATCCCAATTCCGCCGGCGGTGATGAAGGGCGTGCTGTGGATACTCCATGCGCTCGGCCTGACAAAACTGACACCGCAAAACGTCAAGTTTATCCAGTACCGCCCGGTGCTCGATAACGCCTGCCTCAAATCCGAATTCGGATATACGCCACGTCTTGATGCGCGCGCGGTGTTCGAGCGCTATCGCGATGAGCGCCTGGAGCCAAAGTCATGACCTTTCTCGTCATCGGCGCGGGCCCTGCGGGTCTGGCCGCAATCCAGAGCCTGAAGGCGGCCGGCCATGCCGTCGAAGCCGTGGAGCAGAATGCCGATGTCGGCGGCCAGTGGCTGTATGGCGCGGCGCCCAGTGCCGTCTATGCCTCGACGCATCTGATCTCGTCGAAGCGCACCACGGCCTTTGCGGATTTCCCGATGCCGGAGGACTGGCCGGCCTATCCCGGCCATCGTCAGGTGCTGGATTATCTGCAGAGCTATGCCCGGCATTTCGATCTCTATCCGCTCATCCGCTTCAACACTGGCGTGCGCAGCCTGACGCGGCTGGGTAGCGGATGGCGTGCAACCTTCAGCGATGGCACGGCGTCCGACTATGTCGGCATCATCATCGCCAATGGCCACCTCAGCGATCCGCTGATCCCGAAGACCTCAGGCACGTTCGATGGCCCGGTGATGCACGCGAAGGATTACAAGAGCGCCGACATCTTCGCGGGCAAGCGCGTACTGGTGGTCGGCATGGGCAATACCGGCTGCGATATCGTGGTCGATGCGGTTCATCGCGCCGACAAGGTGTTGTGGAGCGTGCGCGGCGGCAACCACTTCGTGCCAAAGTTTCTCGGCGGCAAGCCGGCGGATGAGGGCAATCACAAGCCGAAGCGCTTCGTCATTCCGAAGAACCTGCGCTCAAGGCTGCATGAGCCGATCCTGCGCTTCATCGTCGGTGCGCCGGAGCGCTTCGGCCTGCCGAAGCCACAGCATCGGCTCTATGACCGCACGCCGATCGTCAATTCGCTGGTGCTGCAGCATCTCGGTCAGGGCGATGTTGCCCTGCGCAAGCCGGTCCGAGAATTCGACGGCAAGTTGGTCGTGTTTGCCGATGGCCGCCGCGACGAGGTCGATCTGGTGCTGCTCGCGACCGGTTACCGGATCACGTTTCCGTTCCTCGACGATCTCAATGCACTCGACTGGCAGGACGCAACCAGCGCACCCAGGCTGTTCATGAACATGTTCCCGTCCGATGATAACGGCCTGTATGTGGCCGGGCTGCTGGAAGGCGCAGGCGTCGGATGGGAGGGGCGTGCGCTGCAGGCCCGCGTGATCGCGGCCTATCTTGCTGCGCGCGCCGCACGGCCGGATGCGGCATCGGATCTGCGGCAAGAGATCACGCAATGGTTCGCGCAGCCGGTACGGCGCGACGGCGGCGAGCACGGACTATTTGTTGATTTTCTGACCTACAAACGAGACCTGCAGCGCGCGCTGGCCCGGTTGAGTTGACACGTGAGGGGTCTATAAGTTGCCCCGAGCCATTCCAAGCGGAGGACACCATGGGAACATCGATCAGCTTCAAGCGGCCGGACGGCAAGGAAGCCAAGGGCTATCTCGCCAACGCCTCGACCGGCAATGCACCGGGTGTCGTCGTGATCCAGGAATGGTGGGGCCTTCAGGAGCAGATCAAGGGCCTGGCCGACCGCCTCGCACTGGCCGGTTTCGATGCGCTGGCGCCGGATCTCTATAATGGCGTGGTCGTCCCCTATCATGACACGGACGCCGCCGGCAAAGAGATGAACTCGCTGGATTTCATGGATGCCACCACGCAGACGGTGCGCGGTGCCGCGCAGTATCTGTCGCGCAACGGCGCCAAGGTCGGCCTCACGGGCTTCTGCCTTGGTGGTGCGGTGACGATCATCGGTTCGTGCAAGCTTCCCGAATTGAAGGCCGCCGTGGCATTCTACGGCATCCCCCCGGAGCAGGCGGCGAAGCCCGCCGATGTGCAGGTGCCGTTGCAGGGCCATTTCGCCAATCGCGATGATTGGTGTACGCCCGCCGTGGTCGATGCGTTCGAGAACGGCCTGAAGGCCGCCGGCAAGTCGGCCGAGTTCTTCCGCTATGACGCCGACCACGCGTTCGTCAACGAACAGCGCGTCAGCGTGCATGACCGCGAAGCCGCCGAGCTCGCCTGGGGCCGCGCGACCGCGTTCTTCAAGAAGCATCTGGGCTGAGGTTTTTCGATCGGATGTTGATCCGCAAAGCGCGACTCGATGAGGCGGCCGAGATATGCGATGTCTTGCGCCGCTCCATCGCCGAGCTCTGCGGTGCCGACCATCATGACGATCCGGCGATCCTCAGGCGCTGGCTCGCCAACAAGACGCCGGCGGTGGTCGGGAGCTGGATTGCCCATCCGGACAATTTCGTTCTCGTGGCGGTCGAGGAAGAAACCGTGCTCGCCGTCGGCATCGTCAGACACGATGGCGAGATTACGTGCAACTACGTCTCGCCCGATGCGCGCTTCAAAGGCGTCAGCAAGGCGATGCTGGCACAGCTTGAGGCGACCGCACGGGACCATGGCAACGACGTCTGCCATCTGATCAGCACCGAGACGGCCCATCGGCTTTATCTGTCTGCCGGCTATGAAGATTGCGGGGTGCCGCAGGGAAAATTCGGCACGACGTCATCCTTTCCCATGCTGAAGCGGCTTGTCGCCCGGCCCTCCAAGCCATGATGTGTGGCCCCATGTCAGCTTGCTGCTGCGTGGATCACACTGTAGGTCGGATCCCATGACACCAGATTTCACCATCTCCGACCTGCGCCGGCGGCCCGATTTCTTCGATATCGTGGCCGAGCGCATCTGGCAGGCGTGGTGGAAACGCCACGACGTGCCGGAGGTCTATATCGTCGAGCGGCTGCGCGAAAACATGGTCGGCGCGGGATTGCCGGTGGCGCTGGTGGCACATCGTGAGGGCGACTTTCTCGGTACCGCTTCACTGCTGGTGTCTGATCTCGACGAACGTCCGCAATACACGCCATGGGTGGCCGCAGTCTGGACCGAGCCCGAAGCCCGCCGGCAGGGGGTGGCACCCGCATTGATCGATCGGGCCTGCCGGGAGGCGCTTGAACGGGGACATTCGCGTGTCTACCTCTGCGCCGCCCCACCGCGCCGGGCATATTACGAGCACCTTGGCTGGACGCCTGTCGAGGATGACGTCGGGCCGCTGAAACTGACGGTATTCATGCGGGAATGGCCGCAAATCCTCTGACCCCTTGACCTTCCGGCCCGGCCATGGTGATTTGCCGGCCATGAGCACCCCTGTCCGCAACAGCCGTCGTTGGTGGCGCACCTCCTGAAGAGGTGGTCGGTGCGATTTGCTTTTTTTCAATCGTCGAAGGCCGCCATCGCAGTGCGACGGCCTTTGTTGTTCTTTTGGCTTGTTTGTCCTGTGTGGCGCCCCTCCGGCACGTTTCCTAAGAGGACACCATGAACAGGTCGGTTTTTTCACTCCCCGCTGACAGCACCTACAAGACCCGTGCGGGTCTCTCCGTGGCGCGCCATGTCGAAACTTTCACCGGCGGCACCGCGCTGGACGATCTGATCGTCCGGCTCGATCACCGTCGCGGCGTGGTGCTGTCGTCGGGCACCACCGTGCCCGGGCGCTATGAGAGCTTCGATCTCGGTTTTTCCGATCCGCCGCTGCTGCTGGAAACCACCGGAACGGACTTCTCGCTGACCGCGCTGAACAAGCGTGGCCAGGTGCTGATCGCCTTCCTTGCCGATACGCTGCGCGATCCCTGCATTGCGCTCGATGGCCGGACGATGTCGAAGCTCACGGGCCACATCATCCGTGGCGAGGCGCCGGTCGAGGAAGACCAGCGCACCCGCCGCGCCAGCGTGATGTCGCTGGTGCGCGACATGGTCGCGCAATTGTTCTCGTCGGATGATCCGATGCTCGGCCTCTATGGCGCGTTTGCTTACGATCTCGTGTTCCAGATGGAAGACCTGAAGCAGAAGCGTGCGCGCGAGGCCGATCAGCGCGACATCGTGCTGTATCTGCCCGATACGCTGCTGGCCTATGACCGCGCCACCGGCCGCGGCGTGCTGCTGTCCTACGACTTCAGCTGGAAGGATCGCTCGACCGAGGGCCTGCCGCGCGATACGCCGGACAGCGGCTACAACAAGGCGCCGCGCCAGGGCTTTGCCGATCACGCGCCCGGCGAATATCAGCGCACCGTGGAGAATGCCCGCGCTGCCTTCGCGCGCGGGGATCTGTTCGAGGCCGTGCCCGGCCAGTTGTTCGCAGAGCCTTGCGAACGTTCGCCGGCGGAAGTGTTCCAGCGGCTCTGCGTCATCAATCCGTCGCCTTATGGCGCATTGATGAATCTCGGCGATGGCGAGTTTCTCGTCGCCGCCTCGCCCGAGATGTTCGTGCGCTCGGATGGCCGTCGGGTCGAGACTTGTCCGATTTCAGGCACCATCGCGCGCGGCGTCGATGCCATCGGCGATGCCGAGCAGATTCGCCAGCTCCTGAATTCGGAGAAAGACGAATTCGAACTCAACATGTGCACCGACGTCGACCGCAACGACAAGGCGCGCGTCTGCGTTCCCGGCACCATCAAGGTTCTCGCGCGGCGGCAGATCGAGACCTATTCAAAGCTGTTTCACACCGTCGATCACGTCGAAGGCATGCTGCGCCCCGGTTTCGATGCGCTCGATGCGTTCCTGACGCACGCCTGGGCGGTGACGGTGACCGGTGCGCCGAAACTGTGGGCAATGCAATTCGTCGAGGACAACGAGCGCTCATCGCGGCGCTGGTATGCTGGCGCGATCGGTGCGGTGTCCTTCGATGGCGGTATCAATACCGGCATCACCATCCGCACCATTCGCATGAAGGACGGCCTCGCCGAGGTCCGCGTCGGCGCGACGTTGCTATTCGACTCGGATCCCGTCGCCGAAGAAAAGGAATGCCAGACCAAGGCCGCGGCTTTGTTCCAGGCGCTCCGCGGCGATCCGCCGAAGTCGCTGTCGTCTTTCGCGCCCGATGCGTCGGGCTCGGGCAAGAAGGTATTGCTGATCGATCACGACGACAGTTTCGTGCATATGCTGGCGGATTACTTCCGTCAGGTTGGTGCAACAGTCAGCGTGGTCCGGCATGTCCACGCGCAGACCGTGCTGAACCGCGAGAGCTTCGATCTTCTGGTGCTGTCGCCGGGGCCGGGACGTCCCGCCGATTTCGGCATCGGCAAGACGCTGGATACAGCAATGGAAAAGAAGCTGCCGGTGTTCGGGGTGTGCCTGGGTGTGCAGGCGATCGGCGAATATTTCGGCGGCGTGCTCGGACAACTCGCGCAGCCGGCCCACGGCCGCCCGTCGCGCGTGCAGGTGAGAGGCGGGCGGTTGATGAACGGTTTGCCGAATGAGATCGTCATCGGCCGCTATCACTCGTTGTTCGTCGAGCAGGATAGCATGCCGGATGTACTGACCGTCACGGCCTCGACCGAAGACGGCGTCGCCATGGCCATCGAACACAAGACGCTTCCCGTGGGCGGCGTACAGTTCCACCCGGAATCGCTGATGTCGCTTGGCGGTGAGGTCGGTCTACGTATCGTCGAAAACGCATTTCGGCTGGGGCAACGCCCCGGCTGATTCCATCTGAAGAATCGAAAGACCCTGATGACACCCGAACTTGCACACGATCTGAAAGCGTCTGTCCGCACCATCCAGGATTATCCGAAGCCGGGTATCCTGTTTCGCGACATCACCACATTGCTCGGTGATGCGCGCTCGTTCCGTCGCGCGGTGGACGAGCTGGTGCAGCCCTGGGCGGGGCTGAAGATCGACAAGGTCGCCGGCATGGAAGCGCGCGGCTTCATCATCGGCGGCGCGGTGGCACATCAGCTCTCGGCCGGCTTCGTGCCGATCCGCAAGAAGGGCAAGCTGCCACATACGACCGTGCGCATTGCCTATTCGCTGGAATACGGCATCGACGAGATGGAAGTGCATGCCGATGCCATCAAGCCCGGCGAGCGCGTGATTCTGGTGGATGACCTCATCGCCACTGGCGGCACCGCCGAAGGCGCCGTGAAACTGATGCGCCAGATCGGCGCGGAGGTGGTGGCGGCTTGTTTCATCATCGACCTGCCGGATCTCGGTGGTGCTGCGAAGCTGCGTGCGATGAACGTGCCGGTGCGGACGTTGATGACGTTTGACGGGCATTGATTGCCCGTCACGACCCCTGCAGCAACAGCCCCAGCTCGATCTCGCGAAAGCTGAAATAGTTCTTCCGGATCCACTGGTGCAGTTCGGTCGATGAATCCTGTTCCGAGCGCAAATAGCCGGTGAAGGAAAAATTCAGCCGGTCGATATAGGTCTTGAGAAATACCGGCAGTGCCGCAATGCGCAGCAGGCGGCCCTGCGCCAGTGCGACCGGAATCTCGCCGCGCAGCACGTGTTCGTTGTCGATCACATAGAGCGAGTTGCGGGAGAATTGCTGCTGCAGCATCTCGTAGCCACGCAATGAGGCCCGATTGCTGTCGCCCATGAAGAACACGATCGGCGCGACGCCGCGGCGCGCGGCTTCCTTGGCGAAACCGATCTCGCCGGTCATTGTGAAGAATTCGTCGAAGGCGTGGTAGCCGAGGTCGATCACCTTGGCGACGTCGTCATTGATGATGAGCCGGTCCATCAGCGACATCTTGCCGAAGGTGTCGCCCACGTCGGCGGTCTCGGTCAGCTTCGGCAGGAAATCCAGCAGCGAGGGCTCCTTGAGGCTGACATCGAAGCCGATGACATCACCGCGCTGTAGCTTCAGGAACTCGCACAGCAGACGTGCGAGCAGCGTCTTGCCGACCATCGGTCGCGTTGAGCAGATGATATAGACGGGCGTGCGGCGCATCGGCGTAATATCAGGCTAAACCGCCGCCCATCCAATCGATAATCGGGTTATTTCTCGCCGGGGGTGCGGGCGCCCGGCTTGTCGTGGACGATGTCGGTCAGCTTGATGCGGTCGAATTCGCTCCAGACATTGGCGAGCCAGTGCCGGACATAGCCGCGCAGCACGAACGAGTAATTCGCGGCCTCGTCCTGCGGTCCCTTGTTGGCGACGAATTTCAGGAACGGCACGCTGGAGACTTCGACCTGCTCATAGGCCATTTCGTTCAGCTTCGGGATGGTGATCTCGGTGGCACCCTTGATGCGGTGGAAATAGGAGTTGTAGGTCGCCTGGTCCCATTCGAAGAAGCTGGTGTTGTTGATGAAGTTCTTCACCAGGAAATACTTGGCGCCGTCCATGAAACCGGCGGTCTCGGCGATTTCGTCCAGTGAGGCGATCGATGGGCCCAAAATATGAAACACGGCGAAGGTGATCTGGCCGGACTTGGCGGCATCGAGGAAACCGATGTCACGCAGATCGGCCAACGCCCGCGACAGCAGGCCTGCGCGGACGTCGATCACGGTCACCGAGGGGGACGCGCTGTTGAGCGTATCGAAGATCTTCATCTGGTCGGCCGTGGTCGTCATGTCGACGATCTCGGTGATGTCCGAATGGAACCGCTTCAGCGTGCCGCGCGGCGCTTCGGTGTCGAAAGCGCGTGTCGGGACGTTGTTGGCGCTGAAATAATCCAGAACCGTCCGCGACACTGTGGTCTTACCGACGCCACCCTTGTCCGCGCCGACGACAATCACTGCTGGCTTCGCCATGGAATTCCTTTGCCGCTTTCAAATGGAGCATCCGCGCGATGGAGATTCGCGCGCTTGAGAACACTACCCGATGCCTGCTTTGGGCGCGAACATGGCAGAAACAAGGGGGATTTCAATCGCTGAAAGGCGCGGCCCACGGGAAACATTAAGAAAATTCCCTCTTTCGGCCGCGGGCGCCGTTCGACAATCCAGGCTTGCCGGCCGGGCTCACGCGTCTGCCAGCCCGTCGTCGAATCCTCACCACAGCGTGATTGACGCGCCGCACAAAATCGATTGCAGCCTAATCGATAGCATCCTATCTAAATTCCATGCCCCACTCCCAAGCACATATCCAGGCCGAACTGGGCCTGCTGGTTGCGCGACTGGCACGGGTCTGGCGCCGCAAGGCTGACCAGACCCTGTCGGCGCATGGCCTGTCCGAGGCGACGGCCCATCCGCTCCTGATCCTGTCACGCGCCGGGCGGGAGAATGTGCGTCAGGGCGTGCTCGCGGATGAAATGGGGCTCGAAGGTCCATCGGTGGTCCGGCTGATCGATCTGCTCGCCGCAGAAGGGCTGGTCGAGCGCCGCGAGGATCCGACCGACCGCCGCGCCAAGGTGCTGCATCTGACCGAGCTTGGCCAGGCCAAGGCCGAGGGAATCAAGCGTGTGATGCGCCGCTTGCGCGCCGACTTGATGACAGGCATTGCGCCGGACGAGCTCGCGATCGCCTTCGATGTGCTCGGACGGATCGAGCAATCGGCCAATCGCCTGTATGAGGCCGCCGAGGAGGCGGACGCACTGCCATGACCTCCACTGCTGCCCAACCGCCGTTTCTTGTCCGTCACGCCGATATCATCTTCTCCGTGAAAACCTTTATCGCCGGCATGATGGCGCTGCTGATTGGTTTTGCGATGGATCTGCCGCGGCCCTATTGGGCGCTGGCCACGGTCTATATCGCCTCGCAGCCGCTGGCTGGCGCGACGCGTTCGAAAGCGCTGTTTCGCGTCATCGGCACTCTGGTCGGCGCCTCCGCCAGCGTCGTGCTGGTGCCAAACCTCGTCAATTCACCGGAACTGCTGAGCTTGGCCATCGCGCTGTGGGTCGGCCTCTGTCTCTATGTGTCGCTGCTGGACAAGGCGCCGCGCGGCTACATGTTCATGCTGGCGGGCTACACCTGCGCGCTGATCAGCTTTCCCTCAGTTAACGAACCCGCCGCGATCTTCGATACCGCCGTGGCGCGCAGTGAGGAGATCATCGTCGGTATCCTCTGCGCGACATTGGTCTCGACCATTCTGCTGCCGCGCAGCGTCGGCCCTGCCGTCGCCGCGCGCGTCGATAGCTGGCTTGCCGACGCGCGCAGGCTGACGCAAGACGTGCTCGCCGGCCGAAGCGCCGATCCGGCGACCCGCGATCTACGCCTCAAGCTTGCGGCCGATGCCGTCGATATCGATACGCTGGCCGATCATCTGGCCTATGACCGGCTCGGCGGACGCGAGGCCTCGCGCTGGATGCGCGCGCTGCGCACGCGGATGCTGACATTCCTGCCGCTGCTGTCATCCATGGGCGAC
Source organism: Tardiphaga sp. P9-11 (assembly GCF_008329525.1). Classification (GTDB taxonomy): domain Bacteria; phylum Pseudomonadota; class Alphaproteobacteria; order Rhizobiales; family Xanthobacteraceae; genus Tardiphaga. Next base: position 1,249,343 of record NZ_NPKQ01000001.1, read on the forward strand.
CGCATCGACGCTTTGGGCGAAGATGCGCGGACGACCTATCCGCAACTGATGGCGTTGGTCGACGACGTCTCCGCCTGGATTGCCGACAATGGCACGGCGCGAGAGCCCGCCGACAAACTACGCAGCATGATCGCTGCGCAGCAGCCGAAGCTGAGCGCGTCGTCGTCGTGGAACGAGATCATGATCGCGAGCCTGTTGCTGCGGATGCGCGAGCTCGTCGATATTTCCGCGGATTGCCGCGTCCTCAATCAGGCGATTGCCGAAGGCGGCCGTCCGCCGGGCGCGAAACTTGCGTTTCAGGCCGAAGCCGGCGTCGCGCCGGTGCGGCATGTCGATCACGGCATGGCGCTGTGGTCCGCAGCCGGCGTGTTCATCACCATTCTGGTCTGCTGTGCCTTCTGGATCACCACTGGCTGGACCGATGGCGCGACGGCGCCGACCATGGCGGCTGTCGGCTGCTCGTTCTTCGCCAGCATGGATGATCCCGCCGTCGGCTTGCGCGGGTTCGCCAAATGGACGCTGGTCGCGATGGTGATCATCGCGATCTATCTGTTCGCCATCCTGCCGGCCATTACCGATGTCGAACTGCTGGTCGCTGCGCTGGCGCCAACCTTCCTGCTGTTTGGCTATCTGATCGCACGTCCGGCGACGTTCTTCATTGGCATGCTGCTGGCGGCGAATACCGCGACTCTGATGGCGCTGCAGACGACCTATAACGCGGACTTCGCGACGTTCGCCAATTCCAGCGTCGCCTTCTTCGTCGGCACCGAACTATCTGTCATCTCGATCCAGTTGATCCGCTCGGTCGGCGCCGAATGGAGCGTCAAGCGACTGATGCGGCGCGGCTGGATCGCCATCGCGCAGGCCGCCGAACAGCGCGGCAATCGCGATCGTGCCGCCTTTGCCGGGCTGATGCTGAACCGTATCGGTCTGCTGGCGCCGCGGCTGACGGCGCTGAAAGATTCCGAACTGCGCACGGTCGATAACCTGCGCGAATTGCGCGTCGGACTGAATATCGTCGATCTGCGCCGCGCGCGGCATCACCTGTCGTCACCTACCCTCAGTGCCATGGACACGATGCTGGACGAACTGGCCGTGAGCTTCCGCAATTACAGAGGCGGCGCGATGCCCGAGCCGCTGCTGGCGAAGGTCGATCACGCGCTGTCGGAGGCCATCAGCGAGCGCGGGGCCGGGCGCGCGGATGCGCTGATCGGACTCGTCGGCATTCGCCGTGGACTGTTTCCATCCGCGCCCGCCTATCTGCCCGAACCGGGCCTTCTCGCCGGGAGTGTGGCGGCATGAGATATGAAATCGATCTGTTCGGTGTGCTGATGCCATCGCTGATGCTGTGGCTGGTCATCACTTACGCCATGGGCGCGCTGCTGCGCCCGTTGATCGAGCGCTCGGGCCTCTATCGCTATGTCTGGCACCGCGCACTGTTCGATCTTGCTCTGTACGTCTGCCTGCTCGGCGGCGTGGTCTATTTATCCTCCGGATTGCTGTCATGAAAAACACTGTGAGTTTTGTTCGTCGTTTCGCCGTCACCGCGCTGGCGGTTGTCGCTGCGCTCGCCGTGGGGCGTTATCTCTGGATCTATTACATGGATGCGCCGTGGACGCGCGACGGCCGCGTCCGCGCTGATGTGGTCACCGTGGCGCCAGATGTGTCCGGCTTCGTCACCGAGATCCTGGTGAAGGACAATCAGAAAGTGACGCGCGGCGATGTCATCATGCGGATCGATCGCGCGCGCTTTGCCCTGGCACTGCAGCAGGCCGAGGCGGTCGTGGCCGGCCGCAAGGCCAGCCTCGAGCAGGCCGATCTCGATCTGAAGCGCTACAATGACCTTACCACTGCGGCGGTGTCGCAGCAGAAGAAGGAGCAGGTGCTGGCAACGCAGCTCCTGGCCAAGGCGTCACTGGATCAGGCTGTCGCCGATCAGGCGGTGGCGCAGCTCAACCTCGATCGCAGCGAGGTTCATGCTCCGGTCTCCGGCGTGATCTCCAACATGGATTTGCGTCCCGGCACCTATGTCGCCGCCGGCAAGGGCGTGATGGCGCTGGTCGATACATCGAGTCTGCATGTTGATGGATACTTCGAGGAGACCAAGCTGTCGCGCATTCACGTCGGCGATTCCGTCCATATTCATCTGATGGGCGATGCCGCCAAACTCACTGGCCATGTCGAGAGCGTGGCTGCGGGCATCGAGGATCGCGACCGGGCAGAGGGCAGCAACTTGCTGGCCAATGTGACGCCGACCTTCAGTTGGGTCCGTCTCGCCCAGCGCGTGCCGGTGCGCATCGCACTCGACGCTGTTCAGGCAGGTGCGACGCTGGTCGCGGGCCGCACGGCGACGGTGGAGATCTTGCCGCGCAAGGACACGACGGTCGCTAAGGTGAACTGACGCTTCAGGCGTCCGCGTCCGGCATCGTATCCAGCAGCATCGTTTCAAACCGCGCCCGTATTTCACGGGGTGTCGCGTCGAATCGCTTCTTGAAGGTGCGGTTGAAGTAAGACAGGTCGCCGAACCCGACATCGAAGGCGATGGTGCTGACGGTGCGGTCTATCCGGTGGCCGTCGCGCAGCATGTGGAAGGCGCGCTCGAGCCGACGCTCCAGCAGATAATCCGAGAATGTGCGGCCTTCGGCCTCAAACAGTTTCTGGAAATAGCGCGCGGTCACGCCATGTGTCGTCGCCAGCCGTTCCAGTGACAGCGTCGGCTGGCTGAGGCTGGCCTCAATATCGGCCTTGAGGGACAGCAGACTGATGGTAGGCCGGTCCTGCCGCAGACCCGCGCGTCGTTCCGGTGCATCCGCCTCGTCGATTATCGTGCCGACGAGGCCGTTCATGTAGTCGATGGCGAGGCCGGTGAGCGCCGCCGAATTCATCGGCAGCAAGCCGCGCATCACTGCGGCGGCGTAGTGACCGAGCGCGATCAGCCCGCCATTGTCGTGGGCGATGTGGCGCAACCCGGTATGGCCAGTGCCTGCAAGCAGCAGGCAATCGACACGGCTCACATCCTTCATGATGAAGGTGGTGGCGCGGCTGGGATCCAGAATGATCGCCTCGCGCGGCATGCATATCTGGCGCTGGCCGTCCTGCTGGACGATCACCACGCCATCGGATGGACGCAGCACCAGGATGTCCTGCGGTGTGTCGTTGCCAGTCGTGGCGCTATCGTCGTCGGGCATGGTCCAGAGCGGCGCCGGATCGAAGCACGACATCAATCCGAGATGCGGCTGCATTCGCAGGATCGCCTTCGAGTGGAACGGAGCGGCGCGAAACGATCCCAGCGAATTGCGCTGTACGCTCTTCCACGGCAGGCGGCTTTCTAACGGCTTGCGCAAGCTGTCGTCGATATCGTCGGCGACGAGCCAGAGCGGCACCAGCGGGCAATCGGGAGCGGCATCGGCGCAGGACGAAGACCGTGACTGATGCGCGTTTGCCACAGCATCGAATCCAAACCGCTTCGTTCGCTCCAGTCCGACTATCAATTCATCGAGTCCAAGTCATGCCATGGGCTGTGCCGTATCGCTGTAACGATAGACGGAATGCGCAGGCGTAAGAAGAGTAAAGCCGCGTCTGGAATTTACATTGATTCCAAACTGCTGCGGCCCCTGGTCGAGTTGACCGGCTCGATGTCTCCAGCGCTTCGTCGCCACGAACAAACGGAAGACCCCGAGCCCATGCGTTACAGCAAATTCGTTCTCATCCCCGTCGTCGGGTTCATGTCATCGCAGGCCGTCGCGCAGCAAAGCGCGGGCGTCACGCTCGACGAGATCACGGTGACCGCCGCGCGTGCGCAACGATTGATCTCAGATATTCCGCAGACGGTGCAGGTGGTCGAACAGAAAGAGATTGAGGAACAGCTCAAGCAGAACGGCAGCGCATCCGCGCTGCTTGCCAAGCTGCTGCCGGGTTTCTCGGTCTCGAACCAGACCATCTCCGGCGCCTCGGAGAGCTATCGCGGCCGCGACCTGCTGGTGCTGATGGACGGCGTGCCGCTGACAACGCCGCTGCGCGATGTCTCGCGCATCCTGGCATTAATCGACCTGAATACGGTCGAGCGGGTCGAACTCGTCGCCGGTGCTTCCAGCCTCTATGGCGCCGGCGCCACCGGTGGCACCGTGAACTTCATCACCAAGAAGGCTCAGCCGGGCGGTCCGCGCGTCAGCGTCAACACTGCATTGCGCACCTTCACGGCGGATCCCGGCGGTTCGCTGGCGCCGGAAATGTCGGCGACGGTCAGTGGTAAGGGTACCAACGGCATCGACTATGTGTTCGTCGGTAGCGGCCGCGGCGCGCAGAAAACCTATGACGGCGCGGGCCGCGAGCAGCCATCGGATGCGATGCTCGGCCAGGGCGGCGGCGATCGCCTCGTCAGCGGAAATTTCCTGGGCAAGATCGGTTACGACTTCGACGGCGGCAAGCGCATCGAAGCGTCGGTCAGCCAGTTCTATCTCGACCAGACGCCGAAATATCTCACCGATTATTCCGGCGCCTATGCGAAGCCGGATTTCACTAAGCCCTATACCGGGCAGAGCGTGCTGGAAGATTCGCGCTCGTTCCAATTGCGCTATAGCGATACCGACTTCGTGCTCGGCAATCTCAGCGTGGTCGGCTTCTATAACGACATCAAGAAGCGGTTCAACTATTCGGAGTTCTCCTATCCCTACAACTCGCTGGTCTATTACTCCGGCAATCCGCGGAGCCCGACCAGCTCGGCCAACCAGACCACGCTGTATTCGGAGCGCGGCGGCGTAAATCTGTCCATCGATACGCCGCTCGACCGCATCTGGAATGGCGCCAAGATCACCTGGGGTAGCGACGTCACTCACGACAAGACCTGGCAGACGCTCACCGATGGCCGCGACGTGTTCACGCCGCTGACGCAGGTGACGACCGCCGGCTTTGCGTTGCTGCAGGTACCGATCACCGATCGCCTGACCGCGCGCGGTGGCGTGCGTTATGAACATTTTGATCTCAGCGTCGACAACTTCCTCCGCCCATCGGCCTATGCGGCTGTCGCGTTTCCAGGCCTCGGCGTCGTGCCGCTGGTGCTGCCGCAGCTCAACGTCGTTGGCGGACAGTACGAATATGCCTCGCCAACTTATAATCTGGGCGCCACCTTCAAGCTGAACAACAAGATCGATCTGTTCGGCGGCTTCTCGCAGGGCTATGCGCTGCCTGATGTCGGCGCCTATACGCGCCGTGCCGGCCTGTCGTCCACGGCCTATGCCTGTCCGGTGGCGACGCCGAACTGTCTGCCGGTTGCACGTCAGACTATCTCCTTCAGTTCGATCGCGCCGGAAGCCCAGATCGTCAACAATTACGAAATTGGCATCCGTGGCGGCGATGGCCCCTACAAGGGCAGCATCACCGGCTTCGTCAGCACCTCCGAGAAGGGCGTGACCTTCGATCCCGTCACCAACCTGATCTCGCAGCAGAAGGAAATGATCTACGGCGTCGAATATATCGGCGAGATGGCGATCAATCGTAATTTCACGCTTGGCACCACGATCGGCTACAAGGAAGGCCGCTATGACACCAACAAGGACGGCGTCCTTGACTCGTGGTTGCCCAACAACCGGATCGGAAGCCCGGTGCGTGGTCTGATCTTCGGCGATTATCGTTTCGACAATGGCATCAAGCTGCGCATCGAGGGCGAGGGCTATGCCGGCCGCAACCGCGGCATCAACCTGACCAATACGGTCTATCCCATCGAGGGTGGCTTTACGATGAATGCCGCGCTGAGCGGACCGGTCTATGGCGGCGAGGCCTATGCAGCCGTCAACAACCTGTTCGATGCGGAGTTGCAGAATCCGACCGCGACGTCGGTGCGCAACCTGCCGGTCTATTCATGGGGGCGTACGGTGACTGTCGGCTATCGCAAGACATTCTAGGCGTGATCTCGAAAAGTGGTCGCCGGCTTTCGGATCAGATCACGCTCAAACAAGACAAACCTTCCAAGGCCACTTCCCAGGGAGTTCGAATTGCCATCATGGTCGATCTGGATATCGCAGGTAGCCTGCTGACGCTACGGTTTCTGCCGCCCTATGCCGATACGGACGAGCGCGACTATCTGGCCGCGCTGGTCCGGATCGGCCAGCACGACCAACCGTTCGAGTTGCTCACCATCTTCGGTGGCGGCGGCAAACTGTCGGTCGCGGGCGAGCGCGAACAGGCGCTGTGGTTCAAGGCCACCCGCAGTCATATCTCGGCGCACTGCCGCGCGGCAGCGATCGTACGGCCCGGAGCCAACAGGAAGATGGAAGAGACGTTTCAGAAGCTCTGGCCAATGCGGCTGGTGGTACTCGAGGACGAGACCGCCGCGCGCGCCTTTCTCGCCGACCATCGCGACCCCGCATGAGCGCCGCGGGGCTTCACGCATCCACGCCGGTTGCCGTTATGGGACGCAAGCGCCTGTTCGTCGTGCTCGGTGGGCTGTATCTGGCGCAGGCGATCCCGTCCTATCTGTTCGCCGCAGCCCTGCCACCGATCATGCGCGAGGCCGGAGTCTCGCGCAGCGAGATCGGCTATCTCAGCCTTTGGTTCCTGCCGTTGCTGCTGAAATTCTTCTGGGCTCCCGTCGTCGATCGCATTCGTCCCTTCGCGCGCGCGCATCGCGCTGGCTGGGTGATCGTGACCCAGGCCGGCGTGATTGTCAGCCTGCTGTGTTTGATCCCGCTCGGCGCAACTAATATCTGGGGCATTATCACCGTCGGCTTGTTCGGTTCGTTGCTGATCTCGACGCAGGACGTTGCCACCGACGGCTATGCCGCGAAGTATCTCGCGCCGGAAGATCGCGCCATCGGCAATGCGATCCAGGGTGGATCCGTCGCCTTCGGCGTAGTGATCGGCGGCACGCTGGGTCTCGTGCTGTATACCCATATCGGCTGGGCCGGCATGCTGTTGACCATCGCCGGCTTCTCGCTGATCCCGCTTTTTGCCGCCTTCGCCATGCGCGAGGACGAAGCCGAACATGTGGATCCCGCGAAGCCGCGGCCGTCGGTGATGGCCTTCCTGCGCCGCCGCGAGGTGCGCAACATTCTCTGGATCGCGCTGATCTACCGGATGAGCGAGGGCCTCGTGAAGGCGATGGAGGGCAGTTACCTCGTCGATGCCGGCGTGCCGCTCAAACAGATCGGTTATCTCTCCGGTGGTGCTGCGACGACGGCGGGTCTCGCAGGCGCTGCCGGTGCGGCGTGGCTGCTGCAACGCTGCGGCACCGGCTGGACGCTCGGCTTGCTGGGCATTCTCCGCACCATCTGCTTTGCGTTGTTCACGGCGCATGCGCTGGGCGTGGTCAGCGGCATCTGGCCGATCCTCGGCGCGGCCGGATTCCAGACGCTGATCCGCTATATGGAGATTGTGGCGCTCTACAGCCTGTTCATGGCGGCGGCCTCGAAAGATCAGCCGGGCACCGACTTCACGATTTTAGCATGTGCCCAGCTCATTATCTATTTCATTGGCTCGATGCTGTCGGGCCGCATTGCCGATTTGCTCGGCTATGGGACGCTGTTCAGCGTCGCCACAGTGTTGTCGCTGATCGCGGCGATTGCGACGATGCGCATTCTCGCCGCGCAGCCCTCCGTCAGTTCGACGCCGGCGCAGCCTGTGTGAAGCTGCGATCCACCGCTTTGTTGACGTCGACCTGCTTCGACAGGATTCCGTAGCGTGTGGCGCGGTCCGACGCCTCCTGGAACTCCTTCACCACGCCGTCGTCGATGGCGATCGGCCGGGTGTCCTGTGCCTTGTAGGCACGCACCAGCACATCTTCCGGCAGTTTGGTCAGTTCGGCGGTGTTCTTCGCGTAGTCTTCGATGTGTTCGCGCGACCAGTTGCGCGCCTTGTCGAGACGCCGCAGGAAGTCAGCGATTGCTTCGCGCTTGGTGGCGATGGCCTGGTCAGAGGCGATGATGAAGGTGAGCGTCGGCGTGAGTCCAGCGCCATCGGCGACGACGCGCGCGTTGTCCTTCAGCACGGCATAGGAGACATAGGGCTCCCAGACCGCCCAGCCATCGATGGAGCCAGCGACCAGCGCGATCTTGGCATCGACGGGACCGAGCGGCGCGAAGGTGGCGTCGGTGATCTTGTAGCCGGCTTTCTCCAGCGTGGCGTCGATCAGAAACTGGCCCCAGCCACCGCGCGTGCCGGCGAGGCGCTTGCCCTTGAGGTCGGCCGCGGTCTTGATCGGCGAGTCCTGCCGCACGAGGATTGCCTGCGTATCGGCATTGGCGCGCACGCCGCCGATCGCCTTGATCGGCGAGCCGTTGGCAAACACCGTTAGGAAAGCGAGATCGCCGGTGTGGCCGACATCGAGCGCGCCCGCATTGATGGCTTCGAGGATCGGCGCGGCTGCAGGGAATTCCGACCACTGGATCTTGTAAGGCAGGTCTTTGGTGAGTCCAGCCGCTTCCAGCAGCGAACGGTTACCGCCCTTCTGGTCGCCGATGCGCAGCGTGATCTGATCGGCTGCAAAGGCGGAGGTGGCGAGTGCTGCGCTGAAGGCGGTGGCGATGAGCGTTGAAAGCAAGCGGCGCGATGTGGAAGAGGCGGTCATGGTCACTTTCTCTGATGCAGTGGCGAGCATCAAAGCTACGTCCGACACGGATTCAGTCAATGAAATGGCTGACTGAATATCATCGAGCGAAAGCAACGAATGTAGCGTTGCTGGAAATAGCGTGGAAGTTTTGCGCTTTCGGAAAATCTGATGTGTTTTGGCGCACCGTCAACCTGGGTGCGCATTCCCGCCCAACTCTGCCGCCTTTCCGCCAGAATTCGCTTCCGCGACGCATTTGGTGCGCCGCAGAATAGCCATGACCATCAGCAGAAATAGGGAATGGATTACTCTGAACAGACAAAAGCCCTCGCGCTATTTCGCAATCGGGCCGTTTGGAGTGCGACGGATTTGGAAGTCGCCCGGCATTCGGGCCGGGAGCATTTCAAAGTGGCGTCTGTACTTCAGTTGATTTCGTCGCTGACAGTGGGCGGCTCAGAGCGATTGCTGATTAATTTTGCGGCTAGCTGCACGTCGGAGGAGGGTGTTCCGCAGGTCTTCGTCGTCATCAATGACTGGTTCCATCCCGATCTCGCCGCCGAGTTGGCGGCCACCGGTCATCCCGTCTATTTCCTCAAGCGTGCACCCGGGAACCGCAATCCACGCATCATCCTGACGCTGCTCAACATCATACGCAAGCACGACGTTCGCGTCATTCATGCGCATGACAGCGGCGCCAAGCACTTCGCGATGCTGAGCAAACTCTACCGACCAATGAGCGTTGGCTACACGATCCACAACACAGGCCTCGTCAATGCATGGGACCGCGTGAAGCTTCGACTCCATCAGCGTTTCGTCGACTGGAACATCGCAATTTCGGCGGCGGTCGAGCGCGAGTGCCAAGCCGCCAAACTGAAGTGCCTCTTCAAGGTGCATAATGGTATTCCATTGGCGACATTCGACGCGGTCGCGCGACAGCGTCGCTTTGGTACACCGTTGCGATTGATCAATGTCGCCCGAATCTATCCGAAACAGAAAGGTCAGGACATCCTGATCAAAGCGATCAGTCTCTGCGTGGCGCGCGGGCTCAATCTCCGCTGCGACTTTGTCGGCAGTCCGCCGCGCGACGATCAGGGGCCGCTGCTCAGCCTGAAGGCGTTGACGATTGCCGAAGGCGTTGCCGATCGCGTTCGGTTTCTGTGCGGTCATACCGACGTGCGCGGGCCGCTGGAGGAGGCGGACATCTTCGTGTTGCCGTCACGCTTCGAAGGTTTCGGCCTGGTGTTGCTGGAGGCCATGGCCGTCGGCCTGCCCATCATCGCCGCAGATGTCGACGGCCCTGCGGAACTGCTGGTGGACGGCTTGAACGGCATCAAGTTCAAGGTCGGTTCGGCGGAGGATCTTGCCGACAAGATTGTGGCGCTTGCAGCACAGCCGAAGGTCGCGGAGAGAATTGCGAAGACCGCGAAGAATTTCGTCACCGAATTCGATATTGCCACAATGCGCGACCAGTATTTCGGCATCTACGGGCAGATGATGAAGGCGAGCTAGTTCAGGTCCGGCGTGCGCGCTTGCCGGTCGCGGCGAGTTTGTCAGCGAGGAATTCCAGTAGCACCTCGACGCGGGCGGGGCGCGGACCGCCCGGCGGCGTGACGAGATAGACACCGCTCGACGATTGCGACCAGTCCTGCAACACGGCTTCCAGCGCGCCGCTTGCCAACGCGTCGCCGACGATGAAATCCGGCAAGTCGCTGATCCCCAATCCGGCAATCAGCGCAGGCAGCAGCGCCTCGCCATTGTTGACGCGGAGCGGCCCGGCAGGCCGAACGCTGGCCTGTTCGCCGGCCGCATTGGTGAAGTGCCAGACGCCGGGTGTGGAGAGATAGGTGTAGCCAAAGCATTTGTGGTCGGCGAGGTGCATGGGATGCGTCGGCCGACCGTATTTTGCGAAGTAGGACGGCGCCGCCACGATATGGCGCTTCACCGGACAGAGCCGCCGCGCGATCAGTGATGAGTCCGGCAGCGTGGCGATGCGGATTGCAGCGTCGAAACCTTCGCCGATCAGATCGACGGTCGCATCACTGAGGCTGAGGTCGATGGAGACTTCCGGATATTTGGCGAGGAACTCCGGCAGCAAATGCGCCACCGTATTGGTGCCAAAGGTCATCGGCACGGCCAGCCGTACCAGCCCGCGCGGTGTCGCCGATTGCGCCAGCGCCTCGTTCTCGAGCGCTTCGCCGTCCACCAGCAATTGCGCGGCCTTCACCGCCAGCGTCTTGCCGGCGTCCGTCAGCGCCAGCCGCCGCGAGGTCCGGTTGAACAGCCGCGCGCCCAGGCGATCCTCCAACCGGCTGATGGCCTTGGAGACGGTGGCCTTGGACAGGGTCAATTCGGTCGCCGCCGCCGCGAAGGACCGCAGCTCAACCACTTTGGCGAAAATCGCCAGCGCCTCGAAATCGGGGAGTTTGGGCATGTCAAAATCCGAAACGATGAGTTTCAATCATTTCTATTTATGAGCCATCTGTGAGGACATATCCAGATGCCCAGGATGCAAATGCATCAAACGCAAGTAACCAGATGAGGATTTCGTCATGATCGACCTCAGACCTTTCGACAAACTCGGTGGCGCCGACCACGGCTGGCTCAAAGCCAAGCACCATTTCTCGTTCGGCAGTCACTACGACCCCGAGAATATGGGTCACGGCAGCCTGCGCGTGTGGAACGACGACGAGATCGCGCCGAACACCGGCTTCCCTGCGCATCCGCATTCCAACATGGAAATCATCACCTATGTCCGCGAAGGCGCGATCACGCATCAGGACAGTCTGGGCAATACCGGCCGCACCGAGGCTGGCGACGTCCAGGTGATGAGCGCGGGCTCGGGCATCCGACACTCCGAATACAATCTGGAGCCGGCGACCACGCGGATCTTCCAGATCTGGATCGAGCCCACCCAAACGGGCGGCCAGCCCTGCTGGGGCGCCAAGCCGTTCCCGAAGGCCGATCGTTCGGGCCAGTTCGTGACCATTGCGAGCGGCTTCAAGGACGACGCCGGGGCACTGCCGATCCGGGCTGACGCCCGGGTGCTGGCAACCACACTGAAGGCCGGTGAGACTGCGCGATATCCGCTCGGTGCCGCGCGCAACGGCTACCTCGTGCCGGCCGCCGGCGCGATCGAGATCAACGGCATTCGCGTCAATGCCCGCGATGGCGTCGCCATCCGTGATGAAGCCAACGTCACGATCACCGCGCTGGAAGATTCCGAACTCGTTCTGGTGGACGCGGCCTGACGGCGCCCATCGATCATCAACCCACCCCCCTCAATCAGATATCCAACGGAGACTGACCATGACCAAAGTACTCGTTCTGTATTATTCCGCTTATGGCCACATCGAAGCGATGGCCAATGCCGTCGCCGAAGGTGCCCGCGAAGCCGGCGCCACTGTCGATATCAAGCGCGTGCCTGAACTGGTGCCTGCCGAGGTCGCCAAGGCGTCCTACTACAAGATGGACCAGGCAGCGCCGATCGCGACCATCGACGATCTCGCCAATTACGACGCGATCATCGTCGGCACCGGCACCCGCTTCGGCCGCATGGCCTCGCAGATGGCCAACTTCCTCGATCAGGCCGGTGGCCTGTGGATGAAGGGCGCGCTGCATGGCAAGGTCGGCGGTGCCTTCACGTCGACCGCGACCCAGCACGGTGGCCAGGAAACCACGCTGTTCTCCATCATCACCAACCTGCTGCATTTCGGCATGACCATCGTTGGCCTCAATTACGGCTTCCAGGGCCAGATGAAGCTCGATGAAGTCACCGGCGGTTCGCCCTATGGCGCGACCACGCTGACCGGTGGTGACGGCAGTCGCCAGCCTTCGGCCAATGAGCTGGCTGGTGCCCGTTATCAGGGCAAGGTGATCGCCGAAACCGCCAAGAAGCTGCATGGCTAACCAAAACGGATAGCAGATACGAAAAAGGCGGCGTTCTGATTGCAGAGCGCCGCCCTATCTATGCCGGGACGAACGGATTCGATTTCATCATGCTCGACGTGTATTTCATTTATCAGCTGGCTCGGCGGCCGTTGCACGCGATCGCGCGGAAATGGGTTTGTCGCGGCATCGCGCATGTGACCAGGGGCGAAGTTGTTTGCCCCGAATGTCGCCAACGCTGAGACGTTCCTTGATTGTCAGACTGGAAACGCTACGTCCGGGGACGTAGACTTGGGTCATGTCCAAACCAGCCAGCTCGCCCGCGCCAGTCCTCAGTATCCGCATCGACCTCGATCCCGAGGGACGGATCGGACCGGGCAAAATCCAGCTCCTCGAACATATTCACGCCACCGGTTCGATTTCGGCCGCCGGCCGCGCCATGGCGATGTCCTACAAACGCGCCTGGGATCTGGTGGATGAACTCAACCGGATCTGCGGGCAGGCGGCCGTCGAGCGCCAGACCGGTGGCAAGAATGGTGGGGGCGCTATCCTCACGCCATTCGGCCTGACGCTCATCAAGCGCTATCGCGGCATCGAGAACGCTGCGACCACCGCCGCGCGCAAGGAGCTGCTGGCGCTGAAGGGCGACATTGGCAAGAAGCGCAGGTTCTAGCTTGCCACCCGCCGGTTCCGCCGTTGTATCCAGATAAATATATCGCGACCGTGATGCCGATCGCGCTTTCGAATGCCTCTATTCTGGACTAGCATTGTGCTGTCCTCGGCCGTTCCCGGCGTGCTGGGTCTCAACTGGAATCCCGCAATGTTCGATGCCCAATGCGATCTGGCTGCGCTGGTCTATGAGAAAGATCAGGATCCCGACGCGGTGCTGCACGCTTTCGCGGCAAATCTGAGCAAGCAGGGCATTCGCGCTGTTGGATTGGTGCAGCTCGGGCATCGCGAATTCGATGTGCCGAAGCTGACCGCAGTGATGTTGCATACCGGTGCGCAGGTGCGCTTGTTTCAGGATCTCGGCCCCGGCGCGAAGGGCTGCAAGCTGGACGTCGGACAATTGCTCGATGCGGGTACGCAGGTCGCCGACGCTATCGACCAGGGCGCAGATCTTGTCATCATCAACCGGTTCGGTAAGCAGGAGCGCGAGGGCAAGGGGCTGGCCTATCTGATCGAACGCGCACTCTCGAGCGATATCCCCGTGGTGATCGCAGTGCCGTCGCATCGCTTTCCCGAATGGATCGAGTTTGCCGATGGCATGAGCGTCAAGCTGCATTGCGATCGCGAGTCGCTCGATGGCTGGTGGGCGAAAGTCTCCTGCCGCAGCGAGGGGCTCATGCGTCAGGACCATCGCAGCGTTTGCGAAGTGCTGAAATAGAGTTTCATCAACGCGTCGCCATCAATCGTCCGAATACCGTTGCTCCTGCCACGGATCGCCGCGGTTGTGGTAGCCGCGGACTTCCCAATAACCGGGCTTGTCGTCGCCGACGAATTCGATGCGCTGCAGCCACTTGGCGCTCTTCCAGAAATACAGATGCGGCACGATCACGCGCACCGGGCCGCCATGGTCGCGCTCGATCGGCGTGCCCTGCCACGAATGCGCCAGCAGCGCGTCCTCCGCGGCGAAATCTTCCAGCGACAGGTTCGTAGTGTAGCCGTCATGGGATTCCAGTACGACGAAGCGGGCATCCGGCTTCGGCTGGCAGGCATCCAGCAACGCACGTGTCGACAGACCCTCCCACTGGTTGTCGTAACGCGACCAGGTGGTGACGCAGTGGATGTCGGAAATGAAGGTGGATTGCGGTGCTGCGGAAAACTGCGCGAAATCCCAGAACAGCGGCGTCTCGACGGCGCCATAGACATCGAGGCGCCAGCGCTCGCGGGAAATGTTGGGCGTAATGCCCAGATCCAGCACCGGCCAGTCCTGGGTGAGGTGCTGGCCGGGTGGAAGTCTTTGGTCTTCCGGGCGCGCAATCTTGCCGGTGAGAAACCGGCCCTCGCGCGCCCAGCGCTGTTTGGTTTGCGTCAGCTTGGAATCCGGCGGGGTGTGGTCCTCGGTCATGGCTGACGCTCCGTGTTCAGACTGTGACTATCACTCGTGACGATGCATCGCCGACTTGTGCTTGGTGTCGCGCATGGTGGCGTAAATCAGCAGTGACAGGAAGATCATGCCCGACAGATAATAGTAGAACCACTGTTCATGGCCTATCTGCTTGAAGTACAGCGCGATCGCCGGCGCCGTACCGCCGAAGATCGACACCGTCAGCGCATAGGGCACGCCGACGCCCAGCGCACGGATATTGGTCGGGAACAGTTCGGCCTTCACCACCGCATTGATCGAGGTATAGCCGGCGACGAAGATCCAGGCGCCGCAGATCAGCAGGAACGCTGTGAACGGCGACTTGGTGGTCTGCAGTGTCGTGAGGATCGGAACGGTTGCCAGTGTGCCGGCAACGCCGAAGAAGATCAGCAGCGGCTTGCGGCCGATGCGGTCGGAAATGGCGCCATAGATCGGCTGCAGCAGGCAGGCAAACACCAGCGTGCCGAAGATCACCGTGGTGGTTTGGTCGGCGGTAAGGCCTACCGACAGCTTCACGAAGGTCTGCATGTAGGTTGTGAAGGTGTAGAATGCAGCGGTACCGCCGGCGGTCAGGCCGACGACCAGCAGAAGTTCGCGTGGATAGGCTAGCAGCGCGCGCAGCGAGCCGCGCGGCTTCTTCAGCTTCCTGGCTTCGATGAACTGCTCGGTCTCGTGCATGTCACGACGCATCACGGCGGCGAAGATTGCTAGCGCGGCGCCGATCACGAACGGAGTACGCCAGCCCCAGTCCTTCAGTTCCTGCTCGGTGAGGAACACCTTCTGCAGCAACAGGAGGACGATGATCGCGGTCAACTGGCCGCCGATCAGCGTGACGTATTGAAAGCTTGAATAGAAGCCGCGATGGTTGGGATCGGCAACTTCCGAGAGATAGGTAGCGCTGGCGCCGTATTCGCCGCCGAGGCTGAGGCCTTCGATGATGCGGGCGAAGGCGAGAATGATCGGCGCCGCGATGCCGATGGTTGCATAAGTCGGCGTGCAGGCGATGATCAGCGAGCCGAAGCACATGCACAGCACCGAGATCGTCAGCGACAGGCGACGGCCATAGGCATCGGCGAGATAGCCGAACAGCCAGCCGCCGAGCGGCCGCATCAGGAAGGTTGCGGCGAACAGCACGGCCGC
This sequence comes from Tardiphaga sp. P9-11, assembly GCF_008329525.1. Lineage (GTDB taxonomy): Bacteria > Pseudomonadota > Alphaproteobacteria > Rhizobiales > Xanthobacteraceae > Tardiphaga. The sequence goes on from NZ_NPKQ01000001.1 coordinate 1,264,996, forward strand.
ATTGAGCTGCTGAACGACAGGGTCGGAGTTCGGGAAGAAGGCCGGCGCGAAATACAATGCGAAGGCGGTATAGGCGTAGAAGTCGTACCACTCGACGAGATTGCCCATCGAGCCGATGAAGATCGCCTTGATCCGCTTTTTCGCATCGTCGAAGTGGAGTTTGCCGTCCGCCGGGGGTGCGAATTGTTCAGCCACGTAAAGCCCTCATATTCCGTGAAATGAAATGCTCCGTTGCCACGCGCGGCACGAAAAGCCAATGCCGCGGAATGCATTGCTGGTGGCAAAAGAACCTCCGATTGCCTGTAGCACAGGCAGCCTGCGGCGCAATGTCGCGATATCGTGGGATTGTTGCGGCGCACTATCGACGAAAGTCGAATAGAGAAGCACTCCGGTGCTTCCTGGATACGGTCTTGGTGACCGCCATCCTCTCAGTCGTCATGCCCGGGCTAAAGCGCGAAGCCTTGCTTCGTGCTCGCCCGGCGATGACAGCGTTGCGTTACTTCGCCGGGCGCGGATCGATCGGCGTGGAATCGCGCAGGCCCAGAATGTCCTCCAGCACGCGCGCACCGGCGAGCAACGAGGCTTCGCCGCGCGGCGGGCCGACTACCTGCAATCCGACCGGCAGGCCGGTCGAAGTGAAGCCGCAGGGCATCGACAGTGCCGGGCAGCAGGTCAGCGTGATCGCATAGACGATGCCCAGCCACTGCACGTAGTTGTCGAATTTGGTGCCGTTGCATTCGGCGAGATAGCGCTGCTCGATCGGGAACGGCGGCGTGATGGTCGCCGGGCAAAGCAGCAGGTCATACTTCTGGAAGAACTCGTAGGCGCGCGCCGCGAGCGTAACGCGCTGTGCTTCCGCCTTGGCAAGATCCTCGACCCTGAGCTTCAGGCCTTCCTCGATATTCCAGATCACTTCCGGCTTCAGCTTGTCGCGGTGGTCGCGCAGCAGGCCGAGTTTCGATATCGCGAAGTCATAGGCGCGCAGCACGTGGAAGCATTCGTGCGCTTCGCGGAGATCAGGATGCGCTTCCTCGACGATGACACCTGCTTCGGCGAACTTTTCGGCAGCCTTGCGGGTGAGCGCTGCCACTTCCGGATCGACCGGCGTGATACCGAGGTCAGGTGAGTAGGCGATGCGCTTCGGCTTGGTGCCGGCGCGCACAGCCGAGCGGAACGAGGTCGGCAGTTTCGGCAGCGAGATCAGATCGGCAGGATGTTCGCCGCTCATGGCGTCGAGCATCAGCGCGAGGTCTTCCACATTGCGGGCCATCGGGCCCTGCACGCTCACCATCCGGGCGAGTGCCACGGACGGCGTCGACGCCACGCGGCCGACGCTCGGACGCAGGCCGACGATGCCGCAGAAGCTGGCGGGATTGCGCAGCGAACCGCCCATGTCGGAGCCATGCGCGATCCAGGCTGTTCCGCTGGCGAGCGCCGCGGCAGCGCCACCCGAGGAGCCGGCTGCCGACTTCGACAGGTCCCACGGATTCAGTGTCGCACCGAACACTTCGTTGAACGTATTGGCGCCCGCGCCGAATTCAGGCGTGTTGGATTTCGCATAGATCACGCCGCCGTTTTCTTCGAGGCGTTCGACGAGGACGTTGGACTTGGCCGCCACCACATCCTTGTAGATCGTCGACCCCTGCGTGGTGCGCACGCCGGCAACGGAAGTGAGATCCTTGATCGGCACCGGCAGGCCGGCGAGGATGCCGCGCTGGCCGAGCGGCTTCTTCATCAGCTCTTTCGCAGCATCGCGTGCGCGATCGAAACACAAAATCGGCAGCGCGTTGACCTGGCCATCATCGACCTCCTTGATGCGGGCTTCCAGCGCGTCCAGCAGGTCGAGCGGCGTCACCGTTCCGGCATTGAGTTGATCGACCACGGCGCAGGCCGTTGCTTTGATGAGGTCTTGCTGAGAGGCCACGCACGTCTCCAATTTTGGATGCAGAGCAATTCGTATGCTTGGGATGTCGATCCCGACGTAGCCGTGTAGACTATTTTCTGGATAAATGGGACTCGCAGGCAGTCTCGCCGTACACAATGCAGGGATGCAACCATGAGTAAGCCTTTCGGCGATTCCAACTGGCGCGCGATGTCACGCGAACAGCTCGATGCCGGCCTGAACAACTCGACCGCCGTTGCGGGCAGCGCCGATATCGCCGCCGGATGGGGCCAGCGCTCCGATGCCATGAAGGCGAAGTATCCCGCGCATCTCGACGTTGCCTATGGCCCACGCGAGCGCAACAAGTTCGATTTCATCAAGGCTGCCGACGGCGGGCCGACGCTGCTGTTGATTCACGGCGGCTATTGGCAGATGCGCTCGAAGGACTTCTTCACCTGCTTCGCCGCCGGCCCAATCGCCCATGGTATTAACGTCGCCGCGATCGGCTATACACTGGCGCCGGACGCGACGCTCGACGAGATCGTTGCCGAGATGCATGCCGGCGTCGATGCGCTGGTCGAAAAGCTGCGCTCGCTCGGTGGCGATCCGAACCGGATCGTGGTGTCCGGCTGGTCCGCCGGCGGCCACCTCACCTCGACAACGCTGTCGCATCCGAAGGTGAAGGGCGGCGTCGCCATTTCAGGCATCTACGATCTCGAACCGATCCGCGCGTCCTATCTCAACGAGAAGCTGAAGCTCGATGAAGCCATGTCGAAGCGCCAGTCGCCCTTGATGGTCGATGGCGGCCCCAACAAGCCGCTGGCACTGGTCGTGGGCGGTGGCGAATTGCCTATCCTGCGCCAGCAGACCGCAGACCTCGCCGTACATCGCGTGCAGCATGGCCTGCCGGTGAGCTACGAGGAGATCCCGGGCGCGGATCACTTCTCGATCATGAAAGAGCTGGAATCGCCGACGGGGCGGATCACGACGCTGATCAAGGAATTGGTCGCGCGGATTTAAAATCGAGCAACACCTCAAACCGGAAGTGTATTGCGGACGCGGTGCAGCGCTTGTTGCACTGTTTCATCGGCTGTAGCGCGCGATTCATTCGACTGCGACGACGCGAATGGGACGTGTTCCGACCGGGGCGCCGGTTGCGCGATCGATGGTAACGGGATCGATCTCTGTTCCGGTCTCTGCGTCGAAGAACCGGGTAACGTCGCCCCCGCCGCGATGCTTGCGTCCCCACGCACCGATCGCAAACAGCACCGGCAGAAAGTCGCGGCCAGCTTCCGTCAGCACATATTCGTCCCGTGGCGGACGCTCGGAATAGCGGCGCTTCTCCAGCAGCCCCTCGTCGGTCAGCGCTGAAAGACGCCCCGTCAGCATCGTCGGCGCGATACCGAGGCCTTTGCGGAAATCATCGAAGCGGGTCAGCCCCGCATGGGCGTCGCGCATGATCAGCATGCTCCATGCGTCCCCCACTACCGCGAGGCTCCGGGCAATCAGGCATGGCTCATCCGAAAGATTCTTCATGTTGGTATCTTTTTAGTAGTGACTTACTATTGATTTGATAGTAACACCGCTTCCAAGGATGTTCCACGATAAAATGAAGGCAGAAGCGATGAGTATAGGAGAGCGCAGCCGTGTCGGGTTGGTGACAGCACAGGTGTTGCGGCAATGGGGCAAGCAATGACGAATGCTCCTGGCAACGCCGGATCGGGCGCGCGCTACATTGAGGCGCCCAATCTCTCCATCAACGTCGAAGGGACTGCTTTTGCCTATCGAGATCTGGGCCCCCGGGGCGGCGTGCCGCTCATTCTCCTTAACCATTGGGGCGCGGTGCTGGACAATTTCGATCCGAAGATAGTCGATGGTCTCGCCAGCAAGCATCGCGTGATTGCGACCAACTATCGCGGCATCGGTGCGTCGGCCGGCACTGCGCCAGTGACCATCGACGAAATGGCGCGCGACGCGATTGCCCTGATCCGCGCGTTGGGTTTCGAGAAAGTCGATCTGCTCGGTTTTTCCCTTGGAGGATTTGTGGCGCAGGATGTTGCGCTGAAGGCTCCCGGCCTCGTGCGGAAACTCATCCTGACTGGTACCGGTCCTGCGGGCGGCACAGGTATCGACAAGGTCGGAGCGGTGTCCTGGCCGCTCATGATCAAGGGTCTGCTGACGCTGCGCGACCCGAAATTCTATCTGTTTTTCACATCCACGGCCAATGGTCGCCAGGCCGCGAAGGCCTTTCTGAAGCGGTTGAAAGAACGCAAGGCGGACAGGGACAAGGGCCCGACTCCCGGCGCTTTCCTGCGCCAACTCAGGGCAATCAAAGCCTGGGGCCAGCAGGCGCCTCAAAATCTCGCCGATATCAAGATCCCGGTTCTGATCGCGAATGGCGACAACGATATCATGGTGCCGACCGTGAACAGTACCGACATGGCCCAACGCATCTCCGGAGCACAACTGGTGATCTACGAAGACGCCGGGCATGGCGGGATATTCCAGTACCACGCCGATTTCGTGCCGAAGGCTCTTTCCTTCCTGAGCGACTGGCGCCGCTGCTAACTTGAGATTGGAGAAAGCCCATGAAGGCATTCGTCGTTGATAAGTACAAAAAGAAAGGCGCTCTGCGTCTGGCCAACGTGCCCGAACCGGAGGTGCAGGACACTGATGTCCTAGTCGGGATTCACGCCACGGCTGTGAACCTGCTGGATTCCAAGCTCAGGGATGGAGAGTTCAAGCTTATTCTTCCCTATCGTCCGCCTTTCACCCTGGGTCACGACGTCGCCGGAACGGTTATCAGGACAGGACCCAGGGCCAGCCGGTTCAAGGTGGGCGACGAAGTCTATGCGCGGCCGCGCGATCATCGGGGCGGTACATTCGCCGAATTCATCGCCATCAATGAAGCTGACGTGGCGCTGAAGCCGAAAAACCTCACCATGGCGGAAGCGGCATCCATCCCGCTGGTGGGGCTGACGGCGTGGCAGGCGCTGGTCGAAGTGGGCAAGGTGAAGCCCGGCCAGAAGGTCTTCATTCAGGCCGGCTCCGGTGGTGTCGGGACTTTTGCAATCCAGCTCGCCAAGCATCTCGGTGCGACAGTTGCGACGACGACCAGTGCAAAGAATGCCGAACTGGTCAAAAGTCTCGGGGCGGATGTGGTCATCGACTACAAGACGCAGGACTTCGAGAAGGTCCTGTCGGGCTACGATCTTGTGCTGAATAGTCAGGATCCAAAGACGCTCGATAAATCTCTGGGTGTGCTCAAGCCGGGCGGCCAGCTCATTTCCATTTCCGGTCCGCCCGATCCGGCCTTCGCCAAGGAAGCCGGTCTGAACCTGTTCCTGAAACTGGTCATGCGTCTGCTGAGCCGTGGCGTGAGGAAAAAAGCCGAGCGCCTCGGCCTACGCTATTCATTCCTGTTCATGCGCGCGCAGGGGCAGCAGTTGAGTGAAATTACGTCCCTGATCGAAGCCGGCGTGATCCGACCGGTCGTCGACAAGGTGTTCCCGTTCGAGAACACCGGGGATGCACTGGCCTATGTCGAGACCGGCCGCGCGAAGGGCAAGGTCGTCATCACGGTGCAGTGACGTTTGGCCCTTAATGTGTGCGTGCCAGACAGAACGCGACGACCTGCTCGAGCGCGGTCTTCATCGGCGATGACGGGAACAGCGCCAGCGCATCGACGGCCATGGCGCCGTAATGCTGGGCGCGGTTGATCGTGTCTTCCAGCGCGCGGTGCTTGGTCATCAATCCGATGGCGTGGTCGAGATCGCCCTCGCCGATCTCGCCGCGCTCCAGCGCCTTGATCCAGAATTCGCGCTCGGCATCGTTGCCGCGGCGGAAAGCGAGCACGACGGGCAGCGTGATCTTGCCCTCGCGGAAATCGTCGCCGACATTCTTGCCGAGCTTGGCGGCCTTGCCGCCGTAGTCGAGCACGTCATCGATGAGCTGGAAGGCAATACCGAGATTCATGCCGACCGAACGGCACGCGGTCTGCTCGGCCTTCGGGCGGTTGGCGATCACCGGGCCGACTTCGCAGGCGGCGGCGAACAGTTCAGCGGTCTTGCCGCGGATCACCGCGAGATATTCGTCTTCAGTGGTGGCGGTGTTCTTGGCGGCGGCGAGCTGCATCACTTCGCCTTCGGCGATGGTGGCGGCTGCCGAGGAAAGAATATCGAGTGCGCGCAGCGAGCCGACTTCGACCATCATGCGGAAGGCCTGGCCGAGCAGGAAGTCGCCGACGAGAACGCTGGCCTCGTTGCCCCACAGCATGCGCGCAGACAGCTTGCCGCGGCGCAATTCGCTCTGGTCGACCACGTCGTCATGCAGCAGCGTCGCAGTGTGCATGAATTCGACGGAGGCCGCGAGCTTGATATGGCCATCGCCGACGTAGCCGGTGAGGTTGGCCATCGCGAGCGTCAGCATCGGCCGTAGCCGCTTGCCGCCCGACGAGATCAGGTGGTTGGCGACCTCGGGGATCATGGTGACTTCCGAGCCGGTCCGCGACAGGATCGTCGCATTGACGCGCTCCATGTCAGAGGCGACAAGGCTGACCAACTGGTCAATCGACGCTGTCGCGTGACTCTCGAAGGGAACAATCACCGCCACGCTGGGGTCTCCGAATGATAAGGGCGCTTCGTCGGGCCATGGAAAAACCCGGCACCGGCAGAGCTCAAGTTCAAATAGGGCGAATTCAGGTTGAAAACAGGTGGTCCCATCTGCTGAATTGACCCGAGAATGATATTGGCCCGCACAATAGAAACTGCGCAGCGGCGCGGCAAGGGCATCGGAACCTTGACTTCATCCAGATACACACCCGGCTACTGACAGGGAGCGCCCCCAATTGCGCGAAATCATGCGGACGAACGATGTGGTGCTGGTCTCGGCCGTGGGCGCGTTGCTCGATGGCGCGAATATCCACCATCTGGTGCTGGACCAGAATATGAGCGTGATCGAGGGATCATTGGGCATCATTCCGCGCCGGATTCTGGTGCATGAGGACGATGACCTGCAGGCGCGCCGGGTGCTGACCGATGCCGGTCTGGCCCATGAGCTGCGGGTGCAGGACTGAGTTTATGGCTGACGCGATCGTGACCACGGAGGACGGCTTCCTGGGCGGCCAATTGAGGCTGCGCCAGCCGAAATCCGGTCATCGCGCCGGCCATGACGCGATTTTGCTGGCTGCCGCAACGTCAGCGCAAGCCGGCCATAAAGTCGTCGATTTGGGATCAGGTGTCGGGACAGCAGGTTTAGCGCTGGCCAGACGGGTCTCCGGCGTGTCCCTGACGCTGGTCGAGATCGATCCGCAACTCGCTGAACTGGCGAGAGAAAACGCTGCGGCGAACGATATTACGGCGGACGTCGTCACGCTCGATGTTGCGTCGAGCGCCGATATTTTCGCTGCCGCAGGTTTGCCGCAAGACAGCGCCGACGCGGTGCTGATGAATCCGCCATTCAACGATCCAGCGCGCCATCGCGCTTCGCCGAACAAGTCGCGTGAGATCGCCCATGTTGCGACGGAAGACACGCTGCCAACATGGATTCACGCGGCGCGCCGTCTACTGAAATCCGGCGGCGTGCTGACATTGATCTGGCGTGCTGATGGTCTGGCTGATGTTCTGGCGGCGCTGGAGCGCGGCTTTGGCAGTGTTGCGATCATGCCGGTGTATGGAGACATCGCAGCGCCGGCCATCAGGGTGCTGGTGCGTGCTATGAAGGGTGGTCGTGCGCCTGCGGCAATTGAGCCGGGCATCTTTCTACGGGATGCGAATGGCGCGCCCGATCTCCATATCCAGCAGGTGCTGGCTGGGCAGGCAGCTTTAGCCTGGGCATCGCTTTAGGCGATGCCGCAGTCAGCGTGTTGGTTTATTGAGGAGCTGTTTCGGAACGTTTCTGCGGCGTCGACGTGAAGTGGATCGCCGTGAGCAGTGTACCGATGATCAGCATCAGCAGATAGATCTTCATGTCTTCTCCCGCTGTGGCGCTGTGGGCTGTTATGGTTTCCCAACGCTGAAAGCGTCTCTCGGTTCAATGACAGCAGCGTGATAAAAGTTGGTTAATGTTGAGGAAATTCGAATGAGCGAATCCAATCTAAAAACGGCGATCACAAGGCTGCTGCCTGCGCGTTTCCGTCGCGCCTCCGCAGTGGTGCCGGTGGTGCGTCTGTCCGGCACGATCGGCGCGGTGACGCCGCTGCGCCCGGGATTATCGCTCGCGGGTGTCGCAAAATTGTTGGACAAGGCGTTTGCGACCAAGAATGCCAAAGCCGTTGCGCTGGTGATCAATTCACCGGGCGGCTCGCCGGTGCAGTCGCGGCAGATCTATCTGCGCATTCGCCAGCTCGCAGCGGAGAAGAAACTGCCGGTGTATGTGTTCGTCGAGGATGTTGCTGCATCCGGCGGTTACATGATCGCCTGCGCGGGCGATGAAATTTTCGTCGATCCTTCGTCCATCGTCGGTTCGATCGGTGTGGTCGGCGGCACCTTCGGTTTTCAGGAACTGATCAAGAAGATCGGTGTCGAACGGCGTCTCTATACGGCGGGTGAGCACAAGGCGATGCTTGATCCGTTTCTGCCGGAAGATCCCGATGATGTGGCGCGGCTGAAATCGCTTCAGCGCGAAATCCACGCCATCTTCATCAACCTCGTGAAGGAAAGTCGCGGCACTCGGCTGAAGGGTGCCGAGGATGTGTTGTTCTCCGGCGAATACTGGGCCGGTGAAAAATCCATCGCGCTTGGTCTCAGCGATGCCATCGGCGATCTGCGCTCGGTGCTGCGCGCGCGCTATGGCGACAAGGTGGAGATGCCGGTGATCGCGCAGCCGACCGGCTTGTTGTCGGGTCTGCTCGGCCGCAAATCGGGAGCGGGCTCGCAGCTTTCGATGGACGGTCTGTCGGGACTGCCGGACCAATTGATCTCGGCGCTGGAGACGCGCGCGCTGTGGTCCAAATACGGCTTTTAGCGGGTTGTTATTGCGCGGCATTTGGCTCAGCAAATGCCGATTGCGGGAAACCGGCGGTTGCGCAAGACTATCGGCAGGGGGCTTGAGATGAACGACAGGAATCGACAAATGCCGCCGCTGGTCGCACTCGCAGGCGCGCTTGGGAGCGCAGCCGTCGTCCGCTGGGCTTACCGAACCGCCAAGCGGATCAATCACGAGTTGGAAGAAGCCCGCCAGGCGCGGGTGGCTGAACGCAGCGGGACCACGGAAGTCCCGACCCTGCGACGCGATCCCGTCACGGGCGCGTATCGGCCGGGCTAGACACCACAAGCCGGCCCCCAAAACATTTGCGCCGGCCCGAGGACGGGGCACGTCCTTGAGGCCGGCGACAAAGTTGGGCTTTCAGGCTTGGAGGTCCCTTGGCCCTGGAGATTTGGACAACTTAAAGACTTGGAGGTCTTCGGCCCGCGCGACTTGGATCGTTCGAGCCTTTCGCTGGGGTAAGTCCCGATGACCGGGTTCGTTCCCACCGATGCCATCAGGATAGCGCGCGTGACTTAACGACTATCCCACCTGATCGGGCCATGTGCCGGTGCGGTTACCCGCCGGTTACCGCCAAATCGGGCCGCATTGCCTTGATTCCGGGGGGCCGCGCCGATACGGTCCGCGCGCTTTGATCCGCCTTGATCCCCTTGGCGAATCCCCGAAAAACGGCCCAGAAACCACCATGGACTCCCTGCCTCCGCACATGCGCCCGGAACGTTCGTTCCAGGGCTTCATTCTCGCTCTGCAGCGGTTTTGGGCCGAGCAGGGCTGCGTGATCCTGCAGCCCTACGACATGGAAATGGGCGCCGGTACCTTCCATCCCGCGACGACCTTGCGCGCGCTGGGGCCTAAGCCCTGGAAGGCCGCCTATGTGCAGCCGTCGCGCCGGCCGAAGGATGGCCGCTACGGCGAGAACCCGAACCGGCTGCAGCATTATTACCAGTTCCAGGTGATTATGAAGCCGTCCCCGCCGAACCTGCAGGATCTTTACCTGCAGTCGCTGAAAGCCATCGGCATCGACACCGCCTTGCATGACGTGCGCTTCGTCGAGGACGACTGGGAAAGTCCGACGCTGGGTGCCTGGGGCCTTGGCTGGGAATGCTGGTGCGACGGCATGGAAGTCAGCCAGTTCACCTACTTCCAGCAGGTCGCCGGCGTCGAATGCGCGCCGGTCGCCGGCGAGCTCACTTACGGTCTCGAACGCCTCGCAATGTATGTGCAGGGCGTCGATCGCGTGTACGATCTCAACTTCAACGGCCGTGACGGCGCCGACAAGGTGACCTATGGCGACGTCTTCCTGCAGGCCGAGCAGGAATATTCGCGGCACAATTTCGAACATGCCGACACCGCGATGCTGTTCGAGCAGTTCAAGATGGCTGAGGCCGCCTGCAGGAAGTATCTCGACGCCGGCTGGAAGGGCGGCAAGCGCGAAGAACATCTGATGGCGCTGCCAGCCTATGACCAGTGCATCAAGGCCAGCCATGTTTTCAATCTGCTCGATGCGCGCGGCGTGATCTCGGTCACCGAACGCCAGAGCTACATCATGCGCGTTCGTGAGCTGGCCAAGGCCTGCGGCGAAGCGTGGGTGCATACCGAAGCCGGAAGTGCTGCCTGATGCCCGATCTCCTTCTCGAACTGTTCTCCGAAGAAATCCCCGCCCGCATGCAGGCCAAGGCGGCGGAAGACCTGCGCCGCATGGTCACTGATCGTCTGGTCGCCGAAGGCCTTGTCTATGAAGGCGCCAAGGCCTTCGCGACGCCGCGTCGTCTGACGCTGACGGTGCATGGCATTCCGGCGCGCCAGTCGGACCTCAAGCAGGAGCGCAAGGGACCGCGCGTCGGTGGCGCCGAAGCCGCGATCCAGGGCTTTCTTAAAGCGACCGGCCTCGCTTCGCTGGATGAAGCCAAGATCCAGCGCGATCCCAAAGGCGATTTCTACATCGCGTTGACGGAGAAGCCGGGCAAGCCGACGGTCGATGTGCTAGCCGAAATCCTGCCGATCATCATCCGCACTTTCCCTTGGCCGAAGCAGATGCGCTGGGGCGCGGCTTCCGCGAAATCAAGTGCGCTGACCTGGGTGCGTCCGCTGCATTCCATCGTCGCGACCTTCGGCATCGAGACCGAAGAACCGGAAGTGGTGCAGTTCGACCTCAGCGGCGTCAGCGTCGGCCAGACCACTTACGGCCATCGCTTCCTTGCGCCCGATGCGATCCAGGTACGTCGCTTCGATGACTACGTGGCGAAGCTGCAGGTCGCCAAGGTCGTGCTCGATCCCGAGCGCCGCAAGGAGATCATCCTGGCCGATGCGCGGCAGCTGACGTTCGCGCAGGGCTATGAGCTGGTCGAAGACCCCGCGCTACTCGACGAAGTGTCTGGTCTGGTCGAATGGCCGGTGGTGCTGATGGGCTCGTTCGACCAAGAGTTTCTGTCGATCCCGGACGAGGTGATCCGCGCCACCATTCGCGCCAATCAGAAATGTTTCGTGGTGCGCGATCCCAAGACCGGGAAGCTCACCAACAAGTTCGTCATCACGGCCAATATCGAAGCCAGCGACGGCGGCACGGCGATTATCGCCGGCAACGAGCGTGTCATCCGCGCGCGCCTGTCGGACGCGAAGTTCTTCTACGAGACGGATCTGAAGACGAAGCTGGAAGCCCGGCTGCCGAAATTCGAGCAGATCGTGTTTCACGAGAAGCTTGGGACGCAGGCCGCGCGTATCGCGCGCATCGAAAAGCTCGCTGCCGAGATCGCGCCACTGGTCGGCGCCGATCCGGCAAAGACCAAGCGTGCGGCGCAGCTCGCGAAGACCGATCTGCTCACCGAAGTGGTCGGCGAGTTTCCAGAGTTGCAGGGCCTGATGGGCAAGTATTACGCGCTAGCGCAAGGCGAAGACGCCGCCGTCGCTGCTGCATCCGAGGATCACTACAAGCCACAGGGGCCGACCGATCGCGTGCCGGGTGATCTCGTCAGTGTCGCCGTGGCGCTAGCGGACAAGCTCGATACGCTGGTGGGTTTCTGGGCGATCGACGAAAAGCCGACGGGATCGAAGGACCCGTTCGCATTGCGTCGTGCGGCGCTCGGTGTGATCCGTCTGATCATCGAAAACAATCTGCGCCTCAAGCTGAAGTCTGTCGCGTTGTCTCATGCATCGACGATGACCAGCTATGACGAGGGCAAACCGGCCGACCTGCTCGCCTTCTTCGCCGACCGCCTCAAAGGTCAGCTCCGCGATCAGGGCGCCCGTCATGATCTCGTGGATGCGGTGTTTGCGCTCGGCGGTCAGGACGATCTCCTGATGGTCGTTCGCCGCGTCGAGGCGCTCGGCAAGTTTCTCGACAGCGACGACGGCAAGAATCTGCTGGCCGGCACCAAGCGTGCCAACAATATTCTCGCCATCGAGGAGAAGAAGGACAAACGCAAGTTCGACGGCGCGCCTGATGCTGCGTTGTTCAAGCTCGATGAAGAAAAGGCACTGGCCAAGGCGATTGCCGAGGTCGGCCCGGAAGCGAGCGCGGCTGTCGCCAAGGAAGACTTCGCCAGCGCGATGACGGCCATGGCCAAGCTGCGGCCGGCGGTGGATGCGTTCTTCGACAAGGTGAAGGTCAATGACGACGACGCGGCGGTCCGCGAAAACCGTCTGAAGCTGCTGAACGAGATCCGCGCGGCAACGCGTGCGGTGGCGGATTTTTCGAAGATCCAGGATTGACGATTAGGCGCGCGCGTGTGCGCCCCTAATCGTCATCCCGGGGCGGCCGCAGCGGCGAAGCCGCGGAGGTCGAACCCGGGATCCCGATATGTTTTGAACACTTCGGGATTCCGGGCTCTCGTTCTCAGATGCTGAGATCGCGCCCCGGAATGACGAGCTTGATTGAGGCGGACGCCAGGCATCGCGCACAAGCCCCCCACGATATTTCCAGCAATCTCCCGAAACATTTACCTTCCCTTAACCACAACTTGAAATGGTCCGGTCCTGTAACGGTTTCTTAACCGTCGCTCCAAGCGCGGACAGGACTGCCCATGACTTCGGTCAATACCGGCCTCAATCCCTATGCCAATTACGGCTCCGCCTATGCGCGTGCTGCCGCCACGGCGCCGCCGTCGCTGGCCAATGCGCTGAATGCCAATGAGAGCGCATCCTCGTATTCATCCGACGCGGCGACAAATCTAACGCTGTCGGATGCGGCCCGGGCGAAGCTTGCGAGCTCAGGCCCGGACAAGGATATCGCGACTGTTGTCACTGACCTCAGGGCAAAGCTGGCGGGTCTCTATGTTGCTGCGAAAGCAACTGGGCCGCTGGATGCCAATGGCAAGCTGACCATCGATCTCTCGACGCTGGATCGCCGTTCGCTCTATGCCATGGCCACCAACAATGGCGGCACCTTCACTGCCGACGAACAGAGCGTCGCCAAGACCGAGCTCGGTAATCGCCTCAATGCGGCGCTTGCGCCTGCAGCCGGCACGGCCAAGCTTACAGGCGATTTCAGTGGCATCTACAAGGCCGCGCTGGACTATCTCGATGCCGCCGGCAGCGAAGAAAAGGCGACGGCCACATGGTCCGCGCAGCGCGAGGCCGTGCTGAAGGGCATTCAGGCGACGCAGCAGACGCCGACCAAGGCGCCGTCAGGCATCGTCAACGATCCCGTCGCGGCCTATCTCGCGCAGCCCGATACGACCACGCCCGTGCAGGATATTGCGACGGTGGCAAAAAGCGTGCGCGCGGCGCTGGACGCGCAGGCCAAGGCGGCGCTCGAGTCGGGCAAGGGCGAACTCGTTTACGACAGCCGCCGTAAGACCGGCCAGCTTGCGGATTTCTCCGCCGTCGACAATCGTTCGCTCTCGGCGATCTCGCTCAATCAGAACGGTTTGTTCTCGAAGGAAGAGAGCTTCGCCGCCAAGCAGGTGCTCGATTCACGTAATCGCACCAGCATTCTCGAGGCATTACAGGCAAGCCAGAAAAGCGGCGATCCCACCCAGTTCAGTCTCGGCATTCTCAACACCTATTCGGCGATGAGCGACGAGGAACGCACTGCGTCGAACTGGACGCCAAGCTTCCGCGATAACGCGGTCGCGAGCTACAAGTCGACCAACCACATCCTGTCGCTGCTGAAGAGCTCGTAGTCGCGCGCAAATAAAAAAGCCCCGCCCGGCGGGGGATAACCGGGGCGGGGCTTCTTCGCCCGGTCGCCATTCGCGGCGCCCGAACGAATCTTCTTCAACGTGACGGTCTAGTCGATGACCTGCACGATGCGGCGCGAGCGCGGCTCCACCAGCACGGTCTGACCATTCACCACCGTGTAGCGATACGGCGTCGTCGCGACGGTCTGCGGCACGTCGTAATAGGTCACGCCGGCTTCCGGCAGCGTGGTGCCGACCACGATGCGATCGGGCACGGTGAAGGTCGGCACGCGTTCGCGCACCACATATTCACGGAATGCCGGGCGTTCCTGCACGGTGATGCCATCCGGATCGTTGTTATCAAGGATCACGCGATCGCCGCCCGATACACCGACGGTGACGCCCTGTGCCTGCACGGCCAGTGGCGCGCCGAGCGCACCGACAAGAGCCGCCGCTGCAATGAGTTTGTTACGCATGGTGTTCTCCTTCGTGAACGATGTCCGGCTTGCCGCGCCGGTCTGTGCCATCCAGCCTGGTTTGATTTATTCACCGTCCGCCAATGCATGCCGCCAGCGATCGTTCCGGAATTTTCCACGCGCAATTGCTGGTTTTTGATGCACTGCAGGCAGGTATGCGGGAACCCATTGATGGGCAGGGCGTCTTTATGCTGCTAAATCCCGCGGCGCATCGCACCCGAATCGATTCCCTCACGGAGACACTCCATGGTCATCACGGCAGCTCATATCCAGCCGATCGTCGCGCTCATCGCTGGCGTTCTGATTTTGATCATGCCGCGATTTCTGAATCTGGTGGTGGCGATTTATCTGATCTTCATCGGACTGGCCGGACTCGGCGTCTTCAAGCTGCTCAAAATCGGCTAAATTTCGACACGGCTATTACCTACACGGGTACCTCCGGGCTGCTTGCGCCACGTCCCTGAAACGTGGTGTAACGCGGCACATTTCCCTGTCGTTTCCTCTCGCGGATTGATTGAGAACCATGGCCAAAACCGCCTCGAAGTCCAAGAAAGCCCCTGCGAAGTCAAAGCCCTCAAAGGCTGCGCCGCCGGTCCGCAAGGCGCTTAAGAAGCCAGCTGCCAAGCCTGCAGCGAAATCCGTGGCGAAGGCCAAGACGGCTGTGAAAGCAAAGGTTGCTGCGAAGCCGGTTGCAAAGGCTCCCGCATCCAAGAAGGCGGTAGTGGCCAAATCTTCTGTAGCCAAGACTTCGGTGACCAAGGCCGTCAAGAAGGCCACCAGCAAGCCGGTGACTGACGTCATCAAGGCCGGCAAGTGGGTTTATTCGTTCGGCGGCGGCAAGGCCGAGGGCAAGGCCGGCCTGCGCGACCTGCTCGGTGGCAAGGGCGCGAACCTCGCCGAAATGGCCAATCTGGGTCTGCCGGTGCCTCCGGGTTTCACGATTCCGACCTCGGTCTGCACCTACTTCTACGCGCACGGCAAATCCTATCCGAAGGAATTGCAGGCGCAGGTGGAGAAGGCGCTCGAGGCCGTCGGCAAGATCACCGGCAAGGGCTTCGGCGACGAGAAGAACCCGCTGCTGGTCTCGGTGCGCTCCGGCGCCCGCGCCTCGATGCCGGGCATGATGGACACGGTCCTCAATCTCGGCCTCAACGACACCACGGTGGAAGCGCTCGCTGAACTCTCCGGCGACAAGCGTTTCGCCTATGACAGCTATCGCCGCTTCATCACGATGTATTCCGACGTGGTGCTCGGCTTCGAACATCATCACTTCGAAGACATTCTCGACACCTACAAGGACAACAAGGGCTACACGCTCGACACCGATCTCGATGGTGACGACTGGGTCAAGCTTGTCGGCCAGTACAAGGAAGCCGTCGCGCGCGAAACCGGCAAGGACTTCCCGCAGGATCCGCATGAGCAGCTGTGGGGCGCCGTCGGCGCCGTGTTCTCGTCCTGGATGAATGCCCGCGCGGTGACCTATCGCCGCCTGCATGACATTCCGGAATCCTGGGGCACTGCCGTCAGCGTGCAGGCCATGGTGTTCGGCAATATGGGCGAGACCTCGGCCACCGGCGTTGCGTTCACCCGCAACCCGTCGACCGGCGAGAGCAAGCTGTACGGCGAATTCCTGATCAACGCGCAGGGTGAAGACGTGGTGGCGGGTATCCGCACGCCGCAGGACATCACCGAAGATGCGCGCAAGGAATCCGGTTCGGACAAGGCTTCGATGGAAGCCGCCATGCCGGAGGCCTTCGCCGAACTGACCCGCATCTATATGCAGCTCGAGAAGCACTACCGCGACATGCAGGACATGGAGTTTACGGTCGAACAGGGCCGGCTCTGGATGCTGCAGACTCGGAACGGCAAGCGTACCGCCAAGGCCTCGATCCGCATCGCGGTCGAGCTCGCCAATGAAGGCGTGATCTCGCAGAAGGACGCGGTGTCGCGCATCGATCCAGCCTCGCTGGATCAGCTGCTGCATCCGACCATCGATCCATCGGCCAATCGCGACGTCATCGCGACGGGTCTTCCGGCATCGCCGGGCGCTGCTTCGGGCGAGATCGTGTTCTCGTCGGATGAAGCCGCCAAGCTGCAGGCCGATGGCAAGAAGGTCATTCTCGTTCGCGTCGAAACCTCGCCGGAAGACATTCACGGCATGCATGCCGCCGAAGGCATTCTCACCACACGCGGCGGCATGACCTCGCATGCGGCGGTGGTCGCGCGCGGCATGGGCAAGCCCTGCGTTTCCGGCTGCGGCACCGTTCGCGTCGATTACGGTCGCGGCACCATGACCGTCGGTGGCCGCAGCTTTAAGGCAGGCGACGTCATCACCATCGACGGTTCGGTTGGCCATGTGCTGGCAGGCCGCATGCCGATGATCGAGCCGGAATTGTCGGGCGAATTCGCCACCCTGATGGGCTGGGCCGACAAGGTCCGCAAGCTCAAGGTCCGCGTCAACGGCGACACGCCGGAAGATGCGCGCACCGCCATCAAGTATGGTGCCGAAGGCATCGGCCTGTGCCGCACCGAGCACATGTTCTTCGAAGAGACCCGCATTCGCACCGTGCGTGAGATGATCCTCGCCGAAGACGAGCAGGCCCGCCGCGCCGCGCTCGCCAAGCTGCTCCCGATGCAGCGCGCCGACTTCGTCGAGCTGTTCGAGATCATGAAGGGCCTGCCGGTTACCATCCGTCTGCTCGATCCGCCGCTGCACGAATTCCTGCCGCATACCCAGGGTGAGGTCGAGGAAGTGGCCCGTGTGATGGGCACCGATCCGCGCAAGCTGGCGGACCGCGCGCGCGATCTCGCCGAGTTCAATCCGATGCTCGGCTTCCGCGGCGTACGCATTGCGATCGCCTATCCGGAAATCGCCGAGATGCAGGCGCGCGCGCTGTTCGAAGCCGCGATCGAAGCGGGCAAGCGCACTGGCGAACAGGTCGGCCTCGAAGTCATGGTGCCGCTGATCGTCACCAAGATGGAGTTCGATCTCATCAAGGCGCGTATTGATGCCACTGCGGCTGCGGTGATGAAGGAGACCGGCGGCAAGCTGAACTATTCCGTCGGTACCATGATCGAACTGCCGCGTGCGTGCCTTCTGGCCGGCGAGATCGCCGAGACCGCCGAGTTCTTCTCGTTCGGTACAAACGATCTGACGCAGACCACCTTCGGCATCAGCCGCGACGACGCTGCAAGCTTCCTCGGTACTTATATCGCCAAGGGCATTCTGCCCGTCGATCCGTTCATCACGGTCGATCGCAGCGGTGTCGGCGAGCTGGTGAAGATCGGCGTCGCGCGTGGTCGCAAGACTCGCCCCGATATCAAGGTTGGTATCTGCGGTGAGCACGGCGGCGATCCGGCATCGGTAGCCTTCTGCCATGAGATCGGCCTCGACTACGTATCGTGCTCACCCTATCGCGTACCGATCGCACGTCTCGCTGCCGCACAGGCTGCGCTCGGCAAGGAAATTTCCAGCCAGGCGTAAGTGCTTTTCGATTTCATGATCTGAAAAATGGCCGGGGAGTTCCCCGGCCATTTCTTTTGGCTACGTCATCCTCTGTAGTCGTCCCCGCCTTCGCGGGGGCGACACGGAGTGTATGTCGCACTCAGCGCCATGGAACTCGCAAACATTTTCAGGCTTACGCGAATTTCTCTTCATCATCTTTGTCAACGCGATGTTTACTACTTTTGTGGAGCCCCGGTTTACCAAGGCTTTCGAATGATTTCGCACTGCGTTCGTACAGCTTGCGTGTGGCGTTTGCGCATCGCCGATTAACTCCGCGGCAACTTTGATTTCGTACTAACGAAATAGATCGAAATGTACGGATGTGCTGATTAGTGCCGTACAGGACGATGCTGGTGTAAGCGTTGCGTGAGCGTATCGATGTTAGTACTGCGTAACCGGCCGAAGGGCGCGCGTGGCGCGTTCTTCGGCTTCGGTCTTTGCGTCTTCGCATTGGCCCCGACAGAATCTGGCTATCAGGACATCGCCTCGCTGCTGGCTCGCCAGCCGGGCGTGACCGAACGCTGGCAGAAGCGCGTCTTCGCGCCCGCCGTCCGCTCCATCCAGGTTGCGACGTTCTCATTCGGCCGCCCGATCGGCACCGCCTCGATCAATCCGACCTTGCAACTCGCCAGCCTCGACAACTCCGGCATCGACATTACCGGTGCACTGACCCGTAATCCGCTGGCGCAGCCGCCGCGCCGCTATGAAACCGCCGATTTTCCGAAAGTGGATCGCTCGCTGAAAGGCGATCGCCTGGCCATGCGTGCGCCCGAGCCCGTGACGCCCGATGAGCCGGCAAAGCAGGACTCATTCGACGACAACAGATCGGTGATGGGCGCGAAGACCGTCGATGCGCTGCCATCCGCGCAGCATGCGCCCCTCGATCCCGAGCTGGATGAAGCGCTGCGTGCCCCGCCGCTTGCGCAATACGACGCATCGCAGCCCGTGCAGCCCACCGAGGACGCCAAGACCGATGCAGCAGTAATCCCCGTGGAGCCGGCACCGGCCAAGGACGGCTTCTCGGTGAAGACCGCCAGCCTGTTTTTTGGCAGCTCGTCGCTCGGCGCATCCGTCGAGACGATGGAGCGCTGGCAGCCCGGCGAAGAGCCGACCATCGTGATGCCGGGCTTGAGCGTCGATCCTGACATGAAGGCCACGGCAGCCTTGCCGAAGGCCGCGATCAGCCCGAGTGATGGCGGCGAAAGCGTTGCCGGCAAGGGCGAGGTCAACAGCGCCAATCAGCGTGTGAAGACGCCGGCCGAACGCATGGGCCTGACCGAGCAGACCCGCGGCAAGCAGGAAAAATGCCTGACGGAAGCCGTCTATTTCGAGGCTCGCGGTGAAGCGGTGCGCGGCCAGATGGCGGTGGCGCAGGTGGTGATGAACCGCGTGTTCTCGGGCTTCTATCCGACGACTGTTTGCGGCGTCGTCTATCAGAACAAGCATCGCCGCCTGGCCTGCCAGTTCACCTTCGCCTGTGACGGCATTCCCGACGTGGTGAAAGAGCCTGATATGTGGGAGCGCGCCCGCAAGATCGCGAAGGCGACGCTCGACGGCCGGATCTGGCTTCCGGAAGTCGCGAAGTCCACGCATTACCATGCCTATTGGGTGCACCCATCCTGGGTTCGCGAAATGAAGAAGATGTACAAGACCGGTGTGCATTCCTTCTATCGGCCGCGCGCCTGGGGCGACGGCAGCGAGGCGCCGACCTGGGGCACAGCGGCACAGACGGCGGAAATTTCCGCCAAACTCTCCGAGATCAAGCCGTAGCAGCCGCGACTTTACCTCCGAGCCTGCCCAGAGCGATGCCATGCCCGGCATCGCTCTTTCCATTCCGGATTCCGCAAAATGTCATCCCGGCTCTGGGCTGCGATGATGTCTGCGTGGCCCTGCATTCCAGCAATGCATTCCCCGAAATCCCGATCATCCCCATTGGGATTTACATGCGAATGCATTAATCTCTCCTGCAATTCAGCCCGGGCCTGCGCTCTTGGGCTGGCTGAAATTTCAATCCGAATTTGATCCGGGGAAACGACATGGCGGCAATTGACGGCGCGACGCGCCCGGCATCGGGTTTTGGCTGGCGTACGCCGCTGGTGATCATCATTTGCGGATCGCTGATCGGCATGCTGACCTTCGGCCCACGTTCCAGCGTCGGCTTCTTCATGCAGCCTTTCAGCCAGGAGTTCGGCTGGGGCCGTGACGTTTTCGCGCTCGCCTTCGCCGTGCAAAACCTGCTCTGGGGCATCGGCCAGCCTTTCGCCGGCGCCGTCGCCGACAAGTTCGGCAGCGTGCGCGTGATCTGCGTCGGCGCCTTCCTCTATGCGGCTGGTTTGCTGATGATGCGCTACTCCTCGACCCCGCTCGAGCTGAATATCAGCGCCGGACTGCTGGTCGGTTTTGGCTTGTCGGGTTGCTCGTTCAATCTGGTGCTGTCTGCCTTCGGCAAGCTGATGCCGCCGGAATGGCGCGGCATCGCGCTCGGCGCCGGCACAGCCGCGGGCTCATTCGGCCAGTTCATCTTTGCGCCCTTCACCGTGGCAATGATCGACAACACCGGCTGGCAGGCAACGCTCACCGTGTTTGCGGTGCTGATGTTGCTGGTGATCCCGTTGTCGCTTGCCCTGGCGACTCCGACCGCCACGACATCCGCCGACGCGCCGGTAGCGCAGAAGCAGTCGTTCAAGAGCGCACTCACGGAAGCCTTTGGCCATCGCTCCTATGTGCTGCTAGTGCTGGGCTTCTTCACCTGTGGCTTCCAGCTTGCTTTCATCACCATGCATCTGCCGGCCTATCTGGTCGATCGCGGCTTGCCGGCGGCTGTTGGCGGCTGGGTGATCGCCATCATCGGCCTGTTCAACATCATCGGCTCGCTGACGGTGGGCTATGTGCAGGGCAAACTGCCGAAGCGCTATATCCTGTCCTTCATCTATTTTACCCGCGCGCTGGCGACCGTGGCCTTCATCATGCTGCCGCTGACCACCACCTCGGCGCTCGTCTTCGGCGCCATCAGCGGCCTTGCGTGGCTCTCCACCGTACCGCCGACATCGAGCCTGGTGTCGCTGATGTTCGGCACGCGCTGGCTGGCAACGCTCTATGGCTTCGCCTTCTTCAGCCATCAGGTCGGTGGCTTCCTCGGCGCGTGGCTGGGCGGTGTCGTGTTCGACAAGTTCGGCTCCTACACACCGGTGTGGTGGCTGTCGGTGCTGTTCGGCGTGTTGTCGGCGCTGATCAACCTGCCGATCGTGGAAGAGCCGGTGAAGCGTCCGATGGCGCAGCCGGCATGAGCCTGTTGTTGACTCGCTGATCTCCAGCGATAAAAATTGATATCGGCCGTCCCAGTCGGGGCGGCCTTCGTTCTCAGGGCGGGGTGAAAATCCCCACCGGCGGTAACTGTGCGAAAGTGCAGAAGCCCGCGAGCGCCTGCTGGATCGCTCCAGCAGGGTCAGCAGATCCGGTGCGATGCCGGAGCCGACGGTCATAGTCCGGATGAAAGAGAACGGGTATGCGCAGGGTCACCGCCTCAAGCGGATGCTCGGCGTGTGACCGTACGTCCTGATTCTGGTCTCAAACCGCGAGAGCATCCATGAATCAGCCTGTGATGAACTTCAAAGCTTCCTCTTCCCTCAACTCTGCACCAGCGACCGGGCGCATCGCCTTCATCCAGTCGTGCTGGCATAAGGACATCGTCGATCAATGCCGTGTCGGTTTTGTCGCCGAACTTGCGCGGCGTGGTGTGCCCGATAGCCAGATCGATGTCTTCGAAGTGCCCGGCGCCTTCGAAATTCCGTTGCAGGCCAAATTGCTGGCGCGCACTGGGCGCTATGTCGCGATCGTCGCGACCGGTCTCATTGTGGACGGTGGCATTTATCGCCATGAATTCGTCTCTGAGGCCGTGATCAACGGTTTGATGCGGGTGCAGCTCGACAGCGATGTGCCGGTGATCTCGGCGGTGCTGACGCCGCAGCATTTCCATGAACATGCCGAGCATGTCAGATTCTTCCGCGAGCATTTCGTCGTGAAGGGCACCGAGGCGGCAACGGCCTGTGCGGCCACCATCGCCAATATCGCGGCGACCCGGCAACTGGCCGCCTGATCGCCGTAATTATCGCGTCATACCGCTAAGGCCGGGCAGGGCTGCAGAGCTCCTGACCGGCTGGCGCGGGTGGCGTTTCGCGCCATGGCGCGGCATAATTCGGCAGCAGAAATCACAAGTAAAATTCGGGAGTGGCGTGTTGGGAACGTTCCAGGCTGTCCGCATCGACAAGGCTGATAAAGGCACCACGGTTGCGCTGACGCAGTTCGACGAATCCGAATTGATGGACGGCGACGTTACCGTGCGGGTCGAATGGTCCACGGTGAATTACAAGGATGGCCTCGCCGTCACCGGCAAGGCGCCGGTGGTGCGCCGCTTCCCGATGATCGCCGGTATCGACTTCGCCGGCACGGTGGAATCCTCATCCAATCCAAACTGGAAGCCCGGCGATAAGGTGATCGGCAATGGCTGGGGCACGGGCGAAACCCATCTCGGTGCCTATGCCGAAAAGACCCGCGTGAAGGGCGATTGGCTGGTGCGGTTACCGGATGGCATGACCACCCGCGATGCCATGGCGGTCGGCACGGCCGGTTACACCGCAATGCTCAGCGTGCTGGCGCTGGAGAAGCATGGGCTGAAGCCGGCTGACGGTCCGATCGTTGTCACGGGCGCCGCCGGCGGCGTCGGCTCGGTGGCGATCGCCGTGCTGTCGAAGCTCGGCTACCAGGTCATCGCCTCGACCGGCCGGACCTCGGAGGAGGGCTATCTCAAGGGCCTCGGCGCCAGCGAGATCATCGACCGCAACGAACTGTCGGGACCGGCCAAGCCGCTGGCGAAAGAACGCTGGGCTGGCGGCATCGACAGCGTCGGTTCGACCACCCTGGCGAATCTCCTGTCGATGACCAGGTATCGCGGCGCCATCGCCGCCTGCGGCCTCGCAGCCGGCATGGACCTGCCATCTTCGGTTGCACCGTTCATTTTACGCGGCGTGTGTCTTCTCGGTATCGATTCTGTCATGTGCCCGATCGAGCTGCGACAGCAGGCCTGGGCGCGGCTGGCGATTGATCTGGATCATGCAAAACTTGCTGAAATCACTCAGGAAATAACGCTGGACCAGGTGATCGACGCCGGCGCCAAGGTGCTCGCCGGTCAGGTCCGCGGCAGAATCGTGGTAAAGATCGGCTAACGACGTTCAGACTTTACCAACCAACCTGCTCCATTGTTGCCACGGTTGGTATGGTAAGCAGCGGGTAAAGACATCTGGCGGTCATCCGCGCTCGGTTGTTCGGAGTATCCTATGGTTGCGCGTTTTGTATGGGGAGCTGTTGTCGCGGCTGCTTTGGCGACACCTGCATTGGCAGACTCGATGACGGCCGATGAGGCCCGCAAGTTCGTCGCCGGCAAAGTCTTTGCCTTCACCTGTTTCGACGGCACCCGCGGCGCAGGCCGTGTGTTCGATGATGGCGGTGCGGCTGGCGCGGTGCAGTTCTCCGGCTCGGGCCCTGCGCGCAACATGCGTTTGCCCGGCAATACGCTGCAGGTGCGCGGCCAGGCGATCTGCGCCTCCATCAAGGGCCTGCCGTTCGAACCCTGCTTCAACCTCGTCAAGAACGATGAGCGCTCGTTCCGTGGCGCTGTGTCAGGCATGGGCTTCGCGTATTGCGATTTCCGCCACCAGGGCGGCCGTGGTCAGATGCTGATGGCCCGCTCGCTGTCGGCGCCGCGCTCATTGCGCGCGCCGTCCACCACCCGTTCGGCCGATGCCTCCGCTGGCGCCGACAATACGGTGACCCGCGTCTCGACGCCGCGCGTCGAGAGCAGCAAGATCGAGGCTGTCGGATCGATCAAGTCCGAGCCGGCAAAAGCGCCCGAGCCGGAAAAGACCGAAGCGCTCGAACTGCGCAAATCCACCAACTAAGCAAGCTAGGCGTGGCGTCCCCAAGGTCCTTTGAGCGGGGCCCGTAGCGGGTCCTGTGCGCCGCCGGCTGGCGTTTTGCCGTCGCTCCATGGGCCAGAGCGCGGCGGCAGCGGTAGCGTTTCCGTTCCGTCCGAAGCCGCTGTCTCGTCCGTGTCCGATGGCAGCGCCATCCGCCCGGGATCGTGCCCGCCCGCGAATTTCACCAGTGCCGCGACCCGCGAATCCACCGACGGATGCGTCGCGAACAGATCGGCAAAACCCTCGCGGGGATTGTCGATGCACATCTCCATCACGGCTGACGTGGCACCGGGCAGTTCGCCGCGATTCTCGATCTTGCGCAGCGCCGAGATCATGGCGTCGGGATTCTTGGTCAGTTCCACCGAACCCGCATCTGCCAGCAATTCACGCGAGCGCGACAGCGCGAAGCGCACCACCAGCGACAGCGCCCAAGCCAGCGCGATCAGTGCCACGGCGATGATGATGACAATGACTGCGCCGCCGCCGGAGCCTTTACTGTCGCTGTCAGACGAGGAAGACGATCGCGACGATCGGCTGCCGCCGAAGCGGAAACCGGAATTGATAAATATCCGGAAGAACAGTTCAGCGGCAAAGCCGACCACGCCGGCGATGATGACGGCCACCACCATCAGCTGCACGTCGCCGTTGCGGATATGCGTCAGCTCGTGGCCGAGCACCGCTTCCATCTCGTCATCGTTGAGCGCGCGCAGAAGGCCCGTCGTGACCGTGACGGAATATTGCCGTGGGTTCAGACCGGTGGCGAAGGCGTTGAGCGCATCGCTATCCATCACCTTCAGCTTCGGCATCGGAATGCCACGCGAGATGCAGAGGTTCTCAAGGAGATTATAGAGCCGCGGTTGCTGCTGCCGTGTCACGCTTTCGCTGCCAGTGATGGCGTCGATCATCTTCTGATGACCGAAATAGGCGATGACGATCCACAACACCGCGCCGATGGTGGCAAACGGCAAGGCCCTGATCAGGTCGCGCGTCGCCGCGTTGATATAATAGGCGACCGAGCCGTTGCTGTTGACCACCACCTCGCCGATCAGGGCGCCGGCGAACACCATGACGTAGATCAGCAGGAACAAGCCTGCGAGCAGCAGCATCGAACGCGTCTTGTTCGAGGCAATATGCGTATAGAGACCATAGGCGGCCATGATGCGCTGCTCGGTTCAGGCTGCGATCAGAACTTGACCTGCGGCACGGCTTCGACGTCCTTGCGGGTCTCGCCGAGATCGAAGAACTCCTTCGGGTGGAAGCCGAAGGTGCCGGCGAACAGAGCCGCAGGCATCTGCTGGATGCCGGTGTTGTATTCGGACACGGCATTGTTGAAGAAGCGGCGCGAGGCGGCGATCTTGTTCTCGATGTCCGAGAGCTCGGTCTGCAGCTGCTGGAAGTTCGCGTTGGCCTTGAGGTCCGGATAGGCCTCGGACAAAGCAATCAGCCGACCGAGCGCGCCGGAGAGCTGGTTCTCGGCCGCGCCGACCTGCGCCGGGCCCTGTGCACTCATCGCCGAATTGCGCGCCTTGATGACGTCGTCGAGGGTGCCGCGCTCATGCGCCGCATAGCCCTTCACGGTCTCGATCAGGTTCGGGATCAGGTCATGGCGCTGCTTGAGTTGCACATCGATATCGGCAAAGGACTGGTTGACCCGCTGGCTCAGCGCCACCAGCCGGTTGTAGGCAGCAAATGCCAGGACAATCAGGACAACGATGACGCCAAGAACGATCCAGCCGGTCGACATGTGAAAACCCCCAAAAGAAACCATCAAACCCAAAGCTTAGCCGATCATGCGGCCACACGGCAGGGGCCGCAGGGCATGTCGCGGCACGGATTAGTCGTCGCGGGGATGGAATACGTTCAAAAGGCGTTGCCGGGCAGCAGCCGTCCCGATCCGTATCGTTGCAGCAATGCATCACTCAGCAAAACTTGCATGTGGCGCCTGCGGGTTAGCGTCGCACTCCCTCGTCATCCAGCCGTCATCCGCAAAACCTAATGAAACCCTAACTTTTGAGGCTGGGGATTTCTGATGTTGGAATGGCGTAACGGCGCGAGCCGGCTTGCGATGGGTGTGGTTGTGGCGGCGCTGTTCGCGCCAATGGCGGCGGAGGCGCAGACATTCACTGTTCCTGCGGGCACAACGGACTCGGTGCCGAAGACACTCAACGGAACGCAGACGGGAACTGTTGAGGCGGGTGGGACCCTGCGGTCGACCACCAGCACCGCAACAGTTGATTGGAATGGCGCATCTACCGGGGTAGTTATCACCAACTCCGGCATCATCGAAAACACCAGCACAGGTCGTACTGTTGACATCGTCAATACGTCGGGCACCGCAGTGCTGAGTCCTCGCACGCTCACATTCCTGAACAATGTCGGTGCGATCGTGCGAACGACGCGGAACGACGCGTTTCGTTTCAACCTGGCGATGACGTCTGGCACGATCGTGATCGACAATGCCGGACTGATCCAGGCCGGCGGTACCGGCTATGCCGCGCTCGGGCAGGCGCTCGATTTCCGCGGCATGACTGGCGCGGCATCGATGACCATCATCAACCGTGCGACCGGCGTGATCGAAGCGATGACCGATGATGCGGTCCGGCCCGGCGCCAACGCTGTGATCAACAATTTCGGCATCATCCGCAGCTTCGGTGCCAATACATCCGGTGGTGCCAACGGCACATCGGATGGCATCGACACCGGCGGCAATCTCGGCGTTGTCGTCAACAATCAGGCCGGTGGTCTGATTTCCGGTGCGCGCCACGGCATCACTGCGGACAATGACGTCACGGTCAACAACGCGGCCGGCGGCACGATCCTCGGCCGCAACGGCTCGGGCGTCGGTTCCGACGGCGCCGGTACCGTCACCAACTACGGTCGCATCACCGGCACCTATGCCGGCGTCGGCAACATCTTTAACTCGGACGGCATCGCGCAGATCAATGGCGATGGCGACGGCGTCGATATCGACAATGTCGGAACCATCATCAACTACGGCATCATCGAAGGTACCGGCGCCGGCGGTTTCGATAGCGGCGGGCGCGCCAATGCCAGCGAAGGCATTTCCATCGGCGGCGGCACGATCACCAATTACGGCACCATAAGCGGTGCAAATACTGCGATCGTCGTCAATAAGGACACCAATGTGGATCGCAGCGGCGTCGCAGCGACCACAATTATCAACTATGCGAGCGGCACGATCATCGGCCAGACAGGTTATGCGATCCGGCTCGAAAACAAGAGCACGGCGACGCCGGCGATCAATAACGACACGATCGTCAACTACGGCACGATCATCGGCAACGGTGCGATCCCCGATCCAAACGCGATCGTGTTGATGAACACAGGCGTCGCTGACCCGAATTCGGTCGGCACCCTCAACGGCGTCACCTACACCGGCACCGGTTCCGCCCGCTTCATTCGCGGTGACGGCTCCGCCATCCAGATGGGCGAAGGCAATGACGTGCTGACCAACTACGGCACGATCATCGGCAATAACGGCCGCGCCGTGAACATGGAAGGCGGCAACGATACCGTCAACATCATGAAGGGCTCGCGCATTGTCGGCCTGGTCGATGGCGGCGTCGGCACCGACACGCTGAACTACAACAAGGCCGGCCTCACCGACGCCAAGCGCGCCGCGCTGCAGGCGGGTCAGACCGTGAATATCGGCGGTACGCTCTATACGTCGTTCGAGGTGATCACCGGAACGTCGTCTTCGTTCGCATCCTTTGCCAGCGCGGGCTCGTTGGGCGTCGCCTCGCTGTTCGACAATCTGCCGGCCACCGCCACCAGCAGTTCGGTGGTCAATCTGCTCGACAGCGTTGCCAGCTCAGCGGATGTCGGCGCGGCCTTGGCACAGCTCACGCCTGCGGCCTATCAGGGCCTCGGCCGCATGACCATGAATGACGCGTTCCAGGCCACCTCGCTGGTTGGCCAGCACCTGACGCAGAACCGCCTCGGCGGCCTCGGCACCGACATGTCCGGTGTGGGCAACGCGCTGGCGATGTTCGACGGCGGCATGTTCGACAAGAACTTCGGCGCCGATCGTGCGCTGGCCGCGGTGACGGCATTCCCTGGCAGCGCAAGTTCTGCGCTGGCCGATGCCGGCTGGGGCGGCAATGCGGCCGATGCGATGGCCTACGCGCCCGTGACCAAGGCTCTGCCGGGCCTGCGTCCGGTGGCCATCGCTGCCGAGCAGGGCCTGTTCATCACGTCGGGCGCGAGCTTCGCGCGCGAAGGCGCACGAACTGACGCACCGGGCTTCAAGTCGAACACGGTCAACGTGCTCGCCGGCTACGACCGGCGCATCACGGACAGCATCGTCGCCGGTGTGTTCGGTGGCTACGCGCTGACCCGCGGCGATATCGATAATGTCGGCAGCCACGCCAAGATCTCGACCGGAACCATCGGCGGCTATGGCACCTATCAGGCACCCGGCTGGTTCGCGACCGCCATGGGCCTCTATGGCTTCAGCGATTACGACACCACGCGCATGGCGCTAGGCACGACGAACACCGCGACCTTCAGCGGCGATCACTATTCGATCCGCGGCACGGTCGGCACCGATCTGCGCGTCAGCGGCTGGGTCGTCACGCCGGAAATCGGCTTGCAATATACGCGGGTGATGACCGATGGCTTTGCGGAGCGCGGCGGTGCTGCGGCGCTGGTGGTCGGCTCGGACAGTTCGGAATCGCTGCGCTCGAGCGTTGGCGCACGCTTCGCCTATGACTACGCGCTGAACGGCGGCGTGCTGACGCCGGAATTGCGGCTGGCCTGGCTGCATGAATTCAGCGACGGCGTGCGCGGCATCAATGCGAGTTTCGCCGACACCACGCTGCCGGGCTCGTTCATCACCGCGACCGGCAGTGCGCTGCGCGATCGCGGCGTCATCGGTGCCGGCCTGTCCGGCAAGCTTGCGCCGCTCACGGTGCTGTCGGTGAACTATGATGCGATCGTCGGCAGCAACGACGCGGTGGCGCATCAGGTGATGGGCCGCATCCGGCATTCGTTCTGATTTTTACCCTCTCCCCCGGCGCAGCATAGCTGCGCTGAGGGAGGGGAGAGACTTACGGCTTCGCCATGTGCCAGGCGCCGTTCAGGAAGCCGTCGCCATTGGTATCGCCGGCAGCCATGTCCTTCTTGAAGGTGTAGAGCGGCTTGCCCTTGTAGGCCCACATCTTCTTGCCGTCGTCGCGCACGACGATGGTCATGTCGGCGGTCGGCTTGGCATCGTCGGCGGCCATCAGCGCCGGCCAGTTTTCCGCACACGGGCCATTGCACATCGACTTGCCACCAGCGTCCTTGTCGAATGTGTAGAGCGTCATGCCCTTGGCATCGACGAAGGTCTTGCCCTTGGCGGTGTCGGCGGTCTTCAGCATCTGCGCCGAGGCGGCGCTTGAGGCGAGCATGAGAGTCAGAGCCGCGAGGGCGGCGAATGATTTGGTCATTGCAGCGTTACTCCTGATGATTGGGCGACGCAGTCGCGTCAGGAGAACAAACGCCAGCTGTAGAGAATTATTCCGTGGATGATGCCGATGAATCGAAAACCGCATCGCCCCAGTCGAGCTTGCGGAACTTTGCATACAGCGCCTTGTCGCGGCGTGGTGCGTTTGCGGCGATAACGCCTACATTTGTGCAGAGTTTTGCCGTGATTGCGATCTTTGTCGTTACCGGTTGCGTCAGCACGCGCGAAGGCCGCTGCGCGACAGGCGCACGCGACAGCGCGACATAAATAAATTTCTCGTCCTCATAGGGAAGTTCTGCAGATTTGAGTTGTTTGTGCACACGGGAGCGCTGCAGCCGCTGGCTGAAGTGGCACCAGTCCGGTTTGACCAGTGGACACGCCTCGTCATGCGGGCAGGGCGCGATCACGTGCGCGCCGGCATTAATGAGCTGCGCACGTGCGTCGAGGATGCGTTGAGTGCCGGCCGGTGTGCCGGGCTCGACGATCAGCAATGTGTCGTTTGTTTTTGCCCACATAGCGGCCACGAGCCTCAAGCGCGCGGCATCGTTGAGTTCGTTGATGACGTAGCTCGCGATCACAAGATCGGCGGACGGCGCGTCGGCGATTGTCGCGGCAGCGTCGCCGAGCTCGTAGCGCATTGCGGGGATGCGGTGGCTGTCCTGCGCCAGGCCGAGTGCCAGCGTGCGCAGAGCGGGATTGGCATCGAGCAGCGTGAACGCATTGAGCGACGGGAACGCTTCGGCGCAGGCCCAGGTCGCTGTGCCCGGTCCGGCGCCGCAATCGAGCAGCGAGGCCGGCGCGAAATCCGGCCGGGTCTCCTGCAGCGCATTGAGGCTGGCGATCACGGCGGCGTAGGTCGCGGGCATGCGGGCAAGCGCGTAGGCCAGCGCGTCGGTCGCGTTGCGGATGGCCGTGGAGCCGCCGCCCGAGCGATAGGTCTGCGAGATGGTGTCAGAGCGCGCAGCCGCATCGTTGCGCGAGAAGCCGTGCAGGCGGGCGTTGAGAGCCGCGGTGAGTTCGGCGGGGAGATCGGGGGCGGTCATGGATGAAGCGACGCTCCTCGTGTCCCTCCCTCAAGCGGCGACGCCGCGCAGTGGGGGCTGGCGGACGAATTCGTCCGCCATGGGTGGATCGATGCGAGCGTTCAGCAAGCATCGAAACGGGTGGGGTGGTTCAGCACGCTCTATGTCACGTGGTGCGCCCCACCCCGGCCTATCGGCCGACCCTCCCCACCGCGCTTCGCTTGGGGGAGGGGGCGATTACCGTCGGCGTTTGACCAAGAACCAGCTTACGCCACTTCCTGATCGAGGATCTTCACCGCGTTTTCGAGATCCACCGAGACCAGCTGCGACACACCACGCTCCGCCATCGTCACGCCGTACAGGCGGTGCATGCGCGCCATGGTGATCGGGTTGTGGGTGATGGTGATGAAGCGGGTTTCGGTCGAGGCGCACATTTCATGCAGCAGGCTGCAGAAGCGCTCCACGTTGTGGTCGTCGAGCGGCGCGTCGACTTCGTCCAGCACGCAGATCGGCGACGGGTTGGTCAGGAACACCGCGAAGATCAGCGCCAGCGCGGTCAGCGCCTGCTCGCCGCCGGACAGCAGCGACAGGGTCTGCGGCTTCTTGCCGGGCGGCTTGGCGACGATTTCCAGACCGGCTTCGAGCGGATCGTCGCTCTCGATCAGCTTCAGCTCGGCTTCGCCGCCGCCGAACAGTTCGACGAACATGCGCTTGAAGTGGCCGTTGACGATGTCGAACGAGGTCATCAGCCGTTCGCGGGCTTCCTTGTTCAGGCTCTGGATGCCGGTGCGCAGCTTCTTGATGGCTTCGACGAGGTCGTCGCGCTCGCCAGCGAGGCCGTTATGCGTGCCTTCGACTTCGTTGAGCTCTTCTTCGGCGCGCAGGTTGACGGCACCGAGACGCTCGCGATCACGGCGCAGCTTTTCGAGATCGGCTTCGATATCGGCGAGCGGCGGAAGCGCATCGTCCTGGCGGACTTCGGCCAGCGCCGCGACGCCTTCCGGCTCGACTTCCAGCATGTCGCGGATTTCGCGCTCGATGTCCTCCAGGCGGCGCTTGCCGCTTTCCATGCGCTCTTCGGTGCGGGCGCAGGCTTCGCGGGCGGCCGACAGAGCTTCGAGTGAACCGCGGGCATCGCGGTCGGTCTCGCGCATCGCGTTTTCGGCCGAGGCGAGGGCGTTGGCGGCGAGCTGGCGGGCCTGTTCGGCGCTTTCGACTTCCGAGATCAGCGCGCGGCGCTTCTGCAGGTAGAGCGCCGGGGCGTCTTCGAGTTCGGCGCGTTCGCGCGTCACTTCGGCGACGCGCGCCGCGACAGTTTCGATCTGCGAGGCGGCGGAGGTCTTGCGGTTCTGCCAGTCGGTGCGTTCGGCGATGATCGCCTGCAGGCGACGGTCGGCGAGTTCGGCCTCGCGGGCCAGTGCCTGCGCTTCGGCGCGCACCTGGGCGGCGCCGCGGCGATGGCCTTCGATCTCGGCGCGTACGGTGGCGAGTTGGGCTTCGGCGTCGGAGCTCTCCGGCAGATATTCCAGCGCGGCATGCGCGCTCTCATGGGCGGCTTCCGCCTCCATGCGATCGTTCGACAGGCGCGACTGTGCTTCGGTCAGCGTCGCGCGGCGGGCCGCATGGCGGTTGATCTCGCGCTCGGCATTGGCATGGCGCTCGCGGGCCTGGTCGACGTCGCGGCGGGCGTTGCGCAGCGCTTCACGGGATGCGCCTTCGGCCGAGGCCGCAGACTTCAATGCCTGTTCGGCGCTGTCCAGCGCTTCGCGCTTGGCAATGGCGTCGATCTTGGCGTTTTCCAGATCGGCTTCGATATCGGTCAGGCGCGCGCGTTCGGCGAGACGGCGGGCCGCGCCAGTCGGTGCATGCGCGCCGGCGACAAAACCGTCCCAGCGCCAGACGTCGCCTTCCAGCGACACCAGCCGCTGGCCGGTCTGCAGCTGCGAGACGAGAGCCGCGCCCTGATCCTTGGAGACGACGCCGATCTGCTTGAGGCGGCGCTGAAGCTCGGCGGGGGCGTTCACGTGCGATGCGAGCGATTCCACGCCAGCCGGCAGCGCCGGGTCGTTGGCGTGGTCGCCGGCATTGGTCCAGCGCATCGGCGCGGAGGGATCGACCGGCGCGTCGAGATCGTCGCCGAGCACGGCGCCCAGCGCCTTTTCATAGCCCTTGGTGACGCTGACGCCGTCGATGATCGGCGGCCACAGGTTCTTGGTCTCGCCGTTGAGGATCTTCGAGATTGTGCGGGCTTCGGTCTCGAGCCGCTGCACCTTCTTGTCGGCTTCGTTCAGCGGCGCGCGCGAGGCTTCCAGCGTCTGGCGCGCGGCAACGTGTGCGGCCTCGTTTTCGCTGACGGAATATTCGGCCTGCAGCAGGATTTCCTGCGAGGTCTCCATCAGGGCTGCGAGTTCGTCGAGATCGCCGAAGCCCGAGGTCTGCGCGGTCAGCGCCTCGATCTCGGCCTCGACGCTGGCGATTTCCTGGCCGAGACGCGCCAGGCGATCGGCCTGGCTGCGCACATTGGACTGCAGCTGGTTGCGCTTGGCGGTCATGTCCGCATGGGCGGTGGTGAGTTCGGTGAAAGTGCGCTCGGCGGCGGCCAGCACGGCTTCGGCCTCGGAGACGCGGTCATCGACGCCGCCACGCAGCTCGACGCGCTGCATGATCTCTTCCTTGAGCATCGCGTCTTCTTCTTCGAGACGGAGCAGCGCGAATTCGGCGTCTTCCGACTGCTTCATCTCGCGCGCGACGTCGCTCTCGAACTGCGTCAGACGACGATCCAGTTCGGTGGCGCGCTCCTTGGCGCGCTCTTCCTCGCGGTCGAGCATGTCGCGGGCATTGGTCAGGCGCTGCAGGCCGGCGGCAGCAGCGGCTTCCGCCTCGCGCAAAGCAGGCAATTCACTGGCGCGGATCGCCTGGATGCGCGCGGCTTCGCCCTGTTCGCGGGTGCGTTCGGCGAGATCGCGGACATACTGGTCATGCAGGGTCGCTGCTTCGGCATTGTCCTGATGCGCCTGCAGCCAGCGCAGGTGGAACAGCATGGCCTCGGCCTTGCGCACCTTGCCGGCAACTTCGCGGTAGCGGATCGCCTGGCGGGCCTGCTTCTTCAGGCCTTCCATCTGGCCCGAGAGCTGGCCGATCACGTCCTCGACGCGGGTGAGGTTGGTTTCGGCGGCCTTCAGGCGCAGCTCGGCCTCGTGGCGGCGCGCATGCAGGCCGGCGACGCCGGCGGCGTCTTCCAGCACGCGGCGGCGCTGCTCGGGCTTCGCCTGGATGATTTCGCCGATCTTGCCCTGGTGGACGAGGGCGGGCGATCGCGCG
The DNA here is from genome assembly GCF_008329525.1 of Tardiphaga sp. P9-11. Lineage (GTDB taxonomy): Bacteria > Pseudomonadota > Alphaproteobacteria > Rhizobiales > Xanthobacteraceae > Tardiphaga. The sequence goes on from NZ_NPKQ01000001.1 coordinate 1,298,742, forward strand.
CCGGTGGCGGCGTCGGCGAACAGGATCTGCACGTCGCGGGCGCGTACGTCGCGGCCGTTGATGCGGTATTGCGACCCGGCTTCGCGCTCGATGCGGCGGGAGATTTCGAGAATTTCGGCGTCATTGACCATCGCCGGCGCGGTGCGATCGGTATTGTCGATCGTCATCACCACTTCGGCGTGGTTGCGCGACGCGCGGTTGCCGGAGCCGGCGAAGATCACGGCGTCCATGTCGGCGGCGCGCAGCGACTTGTGCGAGGTTTCGCCCATCGCCCAGCGCAGCGCTTCCACCAGATTGGACTTGCCGCAGCCGTTCGGGCCGACGACGCCGGTCAGACCGGGCTCGATCATGAAATCGGTCGGTTCGACGAACGACTTGAATCCGTGCAGGCGCAGGCGCGTGAGTTTCATGGATACGGTACTCTGGTTAGCCGACAGGCCACTTTATTCAAAAAGCCCCGGCAGAGCGCGAATCCCCCAACACGAACAATAGCATAAATGCATCTGCCGCGCGGGTGGAGACTCGCTGGTCGCGGCTCTCATTGGCCCGGACAATGGCGAGACGAGGGCAGCCGCGCAACCGCGGAACCCCGCTTTTCCCAAGGGTTTTGCGGGGGATAGGTGGGGGAGGGCGTGAAAAAGGGCTTGTTTTAAGGGGGATGCGGGAGGAGGGCGGGAAAAGTCCGCTATGCCTCGCCATTTATGTGGAGCGCGACGCCCGGCCGCAGCGGTCGTGGCTTCGGCCCAGGATCTAATGCTGACGGATGATCTGCTCACGTCAGGCCGGATCGAGGTCATTCCGCCGGAGGATGCATTGCCAACAGTGGCGCTGAAGATGCTGATCGTCCGCAGTAGCGCCGGTATCGTCCGTGTGCGGCGGCTCGTAGGTTTTCTAGTGGGGAAGGTTGGGAGAAGCGCGGGGTGAGGAGTGAGGGAGGGCAGTCGAATCCGTTGGTGCACTTACCCTCCTTAAGGTAGTGTATCTAAATTGCACTCCTAGAGATTGAGGATTGGATGAAACGATTGCTGGTAAATTTGTTTGTCGGTTGGATTTTGTTCGTCTTCTCAAATGCGTCAGCATTTTCTTCGGAATTAGAAGAGCAATGCGGGAAGACCGATGACTTCAATGTTTGCATTCTGGCGGCGGTTGATCTGATACACGGCTCCCGCGAGGGCCAAGGTTACTCCGACGCTTACTTCACCAAGGATCTCGACTACGGTCCTGCAGCGAACGCCATAGAAGCATCCAACAAAAAACCCAACACGATGTGCGTCGCAGCAGTTTCTGAAACCCTGATTACCGCACTCAACATCTACTACAACAATACAAAGGATACGAAGCCCTTCGACGACCTACCTGCGGCTAGATGGAATGGCTGGTCAGCTCGCGATATCCGCGACTACATGTGGGAAAATAGAGGTTCGCATAGTGCAGGATACGCATTCGATAAATTCGGGATTGGCCAAAAGCTGGATTTCCCGGATCTTCGCCCTGGCGATTTTCTGAGCTTTGACCGAGGAAATAATAGCGGTCATTCTGTCATATTCATTAGCTACCTCGACAAAGAATACAACGAGCTAAAGAACTTCAGCAGCGAGGTTGCCGGCTTCAAATATTACTCATCGCAAGGTTCTGGAGTTGCCGGGTTTGCATACCGATGGGCATTCTTCACTGGAAGCGATGGCAAGGGAGTTTGCTCAAGTCCAGATACCCACCCAAGCAAATTCCGTGATTGCTTTGGTGGGGGCGTGCAGAAACATTATGTCGCCAATCGCGGTGGCCGTGTGAACATGCCTCAGAAATGGCATGTGAAAGAGAGCAGCGAGCAGCTTGTAGCAACGCTCGAAGCTGTGCTTACCCCGGTTATAGAACAGCAATTCGCTACCCAGTTAGGTAATGTTGCTGATCTTGTTTCCAAGAACTTTTCATTCGGTCTAACGAAGAAGTTCGACATAGGAAAGGGCTCAGGTCCAATCGCAAGCTTGCCCGGCATCCTGAAAGACAAGAAAGATTTTCAGGATCTAGCGACCTCGTCTTCCAAGCAACGAGAGTTGGTCCAGTCGCCAGCCATAAAGGGCGACATCCTCAAAGCTGTGCAAGCTGAGATAGATCGACAAGTGCCCGGCAGGTTGGATCCAAAATTCCTGAAGGAAGAGTGATGCGATCCAATGACGTAATATGCACCGGCACGAATAGTGCCGCTGTTATTTTCCAATGCGATAATTTTCGGCTCAAAGCCGAAAGATCGTATTCCGATCGACGTTATCGTACTTCGTTCTTCCATTTCTTATGGAAGCTACTGCATGAGAATTGTTCTTTAGCACCCACGCGATCTTTGCGACGAGATTACTCGCGCATGGACGCTGAAATCTATAAATCCCGCGCATATCCATTCGGCCGACGCTGCTGCGGTGCGCCGAGCACGGCGATGCAGAGGCCGAGAAATGCCAGGCCGATGATCTCGCAGATGAAATTTTCAAACATGATGCACCCCTTAAAGATGTATCGAGAATGCGGAGATGGCGCTTAAGCGTTCCTTAATGCGCGTTTACACCTCGAATCAGGGTTAATCCGCAAGCGCATCATCCGTTAATATCCGGGAGGTGCGTAAGCGCGGCTATCGCTGGGGAGCTATCGCCGGTCTGCTATCGCAGGTCTGCTATCGCAGGATGTCAGCGGGCGCGGGCCTGCGCGCTGCGCGGCATCGGGATTTCGGCCTTCAGCGCGGCTTCGCCTTCGGGCGTGATGCGATAACGCACCGGCGATCCGGCCAGCGGTGCGATCCAGGTCTTTTCGACCATCTTGGACAGGGTCTTCGGCCCGGCAGGCATCAGATGCACCGCAGGCAGGCCCGGCGTGGCGCGGAGTTTCTGCAGCACGGTGCGCTCGACATAATGCGGCAGGTGGCTGGCGCGTATCGGCATGGGGCGGGACTCATCGAGTTGGACGAGGGGAGCGCAATTGTCCCTGTGGGTTGAGTTACGCAAACGCATGAGCGCGGTTTCGGTTGCATCCGGCATCGGAAAAATGTCCGCCGAGCGCTTGACAATTTTCTTATGAGATTATAATCAAGTCTTATCCGGTTCGCGAGGGGCGCTTCATGAGGCGTCTTGAAGTGGGATCTGGATTGCGGCGCCTGCGGGCATGAGGGAGACGTTCCCTCGCGCACCCGGGAGGCTCGGAGGTCACCGTCCGACCCCACTACGGGGGTCTGCCGCTAGCGTGCGGCTGGACTGGGACAGGTAGGCGCGGGAAATCCGCTACCACCACGTCCCAGGAAGAACGGTCCCCGGCCAGAAATCGCCGCGGTGGCGCGCCCTCAAGGCGTTGCGCGGTTGCAGCTTTGTCGCCGACGGCGAAGCGGATCGCGACACACACCACCTTTTGCGCCTGACGGCGCGCCGCCACCCCTCATATCTTCGAGGGGGACTGCTCACACCTCGGACGCGCAAGCGCCGCGAGACAGGATATGTGTGGCTGTTTGAAATGCAGGCCGGAGATCATCTCGCGCGCATGCCCCGGAATGACGAGACGGATGCGCGCGAAGAAAACTTCAGCTCTTCAGCAGCGGGGTGATCTTCTTGGAGAATTCCTCGAACGAGGTTTCGCCCTTCAGCATTTCGCCATTGATAAAGAAGGTCGGCGTCGAGTTCACCTTCAGCACTTCATTGGCGTATTTCTGGTCGGCGGCGATCTTGTCGAGCAGCGCCTGGTCCTTCAGGCATTCTTCCACGGCCTGCTGGCTGAGGCCGGCCTGCTTGCCGATGCGGGTCAGGGTCGCGGCGGTGTCCTTCATCACCCAGTCGTTCTGCTGCTTGAACAGCATGTCGATGACGGCGAAGTACTTGCCCGCGTCGTCCTTGGCGATGCAGCGCGCCAGCATCGAGCCGGCGGCAGCCTTGATGTCGAGCGGGAATTCGCGGAACACGAAGCGGATCTTGCCGGTGTCGATGAAGGCTTCCTTGATCTTCGGGAACACCTGCTCGGTGAAGGCCGCGCAATGCGGGCAGGTCATCGAGGCATATTCGGTGACGGTGACGGCGGCATCCTTCGGGCCGAGCACCATGTCGGGCAGCGACACCGGCTTGGCGACATCGGTCGCGTTCTGCGCGAATGCCTCGGAGATCAGCTGCAGCGGCGACAGGCCGATGGCTGCGGCGGCGCCGGTCAGGGCAAGGGCGGCGGTGAAGTCACGGCGCGTGATGATCAAAGGAATGCTCCAGAGCGGCGGCGGACGCCGGGACAAGGTTCGCTTCGCTAACTTGAAACTACAAATGTGGCAAGCACGCGCCGGTTCCGGCCGGGCTGGAAAGCCTCAACTTCGCTTGATCGAGGCGCCGAGCCGCGCCAGCGCCTCGCGCAGCGCCTCGTCCTCGACCTCCGGCAGCGTTTCCGCGACCTTGGCGATGGCCTTGGCGTCCGGCGGCTTCACGGTGCGGCGAGGCTGCGGCCGCGACAGCGGCGCCTGGCGCAGCGCGATCTTGCCGACCGCATTCCAGCCGAAAAACCGGTTCACCCGCTGCAGGATCGCATCCGACGAATGCTGGATCTCCAGCGCCATCGGCCCCTCGACGCGCAGGATGAGCGTCGCCGGCTCCTGCGGCTGGCCTTCCACCGGGCGCGGCCACTGGATCTTCAAGGGCTCGGAGAAGTTCGCCACCTGCTGGCCGGCGATCTCGGCCCAGCGTGTCACCAGCTCGCGCGAGGCAAAGCCCTGTTTGGCATAGGCATCGGCAAACACCCCGCCGAGCAGGACGGAGAGCGGTTTCGCCGAGATATAGCCGGGCTTGTTCATGGTCGGGCGTTTTGGATACATGGTCGGCATGAGTCTATCAGCCGCCGCCACCCGACGAAAGAAACCTTCCGCACGGGATAGCGGGGAAAGCGCCGCCGCCAGGCGTCCGGCGCAACTGCTCGACTGGTATGACAGACATCGCCGCAGGCTGCCGTGGCGGCCGCTGCCGGGCGAGGGCGTCGATCCCTATCGGGTCTGGCTGTCCGAAATCATGCTGCAGCAGACCACGGTTCAGGCGGTGGGGCCGTATTTCGCCAAGTTCCTGGCGCGCTGGCCGACGGTGAGCGATCTCGGCAGCGCCTCGCAGGACGATGTGCTGCGGATGTGGGCCGGGCTCGGCTATTACTCCCGCGCGCGCAATCTCCACGCCTGCGCCGTCACCGTATTGCGCGACCACGGCGGCGTCTTTCCCGATACCGAGGACGGCCTGCGCGCGCTGCCGGGCATCGGGCCCTATACGGCGTCGGCGATCGCCGCGATCGCTTTCGGCCGCCAATGCATGCCCGTGGATGGCAATATCGAGCGCGTCACGTCGCGACTCTATGCGGTGGAAGAGCCGCTGCCGAAATCCAAGCCTGTCATCGTGGGGCTGGCCGCGACGCTGCTCGGACCCACGCGGGCGGGCGACAGCGCCCAGGCGCTGATGGATCTCGGCTCCACCATCTGCACGCCGAAGAAACCGGCCTGCGCGCTGTGCCCGATCAATGACGACTGCGCGGCCAGGACCCGCGGCGATCAGGAGACGTTTCCGCGCAAACTGCCGAAGAAGGCCGGCACCTTGCGGCGGGGAGCGGCCTTCGTGGTGACGCGCGGGAACGATCTGCTGGTCCGCACCCGCCCGGAAAAGGGTTTGCTGGGCAACATGACCGAAGTGCCGTCATCGGAATGGCTGGCCGGTCACGACGACAAGGACGCGTTGAAGCAGGCGCCGACCTTGAAAAATCTCACGGCGTGGCATCGCAAAGCGGGCGCGGTCACCCATATCTTCACACACTTCCCGCTGGAGCTCACCGTCTATACGGCGCACGTGCCGCCCCGCACCCGCCCCCCGGAGGGCATGCGCTGGGTCCCGATCGCAACATTGGACGACGAAGCTCTGCCGAACGTGATGCGCAAGGTCATCGCGCACGGACTGGATTGAAGTTTGAAGCCAGACGCCTGAATGCGCGACAGCGTGTGGGCTGTATCAGTCCGCACTGGAAAGTTGCGACGATTGCGGCAGCGTCACGATCGGCGGCTTCGCATTCAGCCCTTCAACCTGAAAACCGGCGACGCGCTTGTAGTTGGCGGCGATGTCTTCGAGTTCCTGCTGCGACAGCACGTCGGTGACGACGTTAAAGCCTTCGGGCGCGCGCTCCTCGACGATCTGCATGACCTGTTCCGGTCCGTTGCGCCGGTTCAGCATCACGAGATCGGTGGTCGCTGGACGGCGCTCAGCTTCATAGGCTTCGAGCGCGGCCGGCACTTCGCCAAGCGCAAGAATCTCGCGGGTCAGCACGCGCGCATCGAGAATGGCCTGCGACGCGCCGTTGGAGCCGATCGGATACATCGGATGCGCGGCATCGCCCATCAATGTGACGCGGCCGAAGGTCCAGCGATCGACCGGATCGCGGTCAACCAGCGGATATTCATAGGCGTGCGGGCAGTTGCTGATCAGGCCGGGCACGTCGAGCCAGTCGAAAGTCCAGTCCTTGAACCAGGGCAGAAATTCGTCGAGGCGAGCCGCACGGTTGTAGTCCTCGCGGCGCCATTCATAGGTCGGCGGCATGTGCCGTTCGGCCACCCAGTTGATGTCGTATTTGCCGTCGGCCTCCGGCGCCTGCGAAATCGGGTAGCAGACGAATTTCAGGATCTCGTGGCCAGCCATGATCATGGTGCGGCCGGTCAGGAACGCATCGCTCCTGGTAATGCCGCGCCAGAGAATGCGGCCATTCCACAGCGGCGCGCCTTCCTGCGGATAAAGCTTTTGCCGGATCGCCGAATGGATGCCGTCGGCGGCGATCAGCAGCGTGCCGTCATGGCTGCCGGCGGATTTTCCGGTGGCCCTGTCGATGAAATCGGTGCGGATGCCGTCCGGCGTTTCCGTCCAGCCGGTCAGATGATGGCTGGTGAGGATGTTCTCGGCGCCGAGTCGCTCAGTGGCTGCATCGAGCAGGATCTGCTGCAGCTTGCCGCGATGGATCGAAAACTGCGGCCATTTGTAGCCAGCCTCGATGCCGCGCGGTTCGCTCCAGATCGGCTTGCCGTGCTTGGAGAAGAAGGCGAGTTCGCGGGTGCGCACGCCGGACGCGTCGAGCTGGTCGTGCAGGCCGAGCTGGATCAGCTCGCGTACCGCATGCGGCAGCACATTGATGCCGACGCCAAGCGGCTTCAGCGCTGGTACGCTTTCGAATACGCGGCATGGTACGCCGATCTGGTGCAGGCTGAGCGCGAGCGTCAGTCCGCCAATTCCGCCGCCTGCAATGAGAACGGTCATGTTGTTGCCTCCCCCTCGATTTGATCGAGGTCATGGCACGGGAAAGGCAATCGCGGCAACTGGGACGATCGTCACGGAAAAACGCGTCCGGATCGTCCGCCGGCGGTGAATTCATGGTGGACGGAACCTTAACGCAAAATTCAGCCGCGTTCCCTAATACCGGTGGCACTAGTTTTTGGGTGAATCGGTCACCGACAGGTCAATGATGTCCAACCAGATTAAGCCGAGCGGCCGCGAGACTTTCTTTCCGGCGTCGGAGCTCATCGTATCCAAGACGGATCTCAAGGGGCGCATGACCTATGTGAACCGTCTGTTCTGCAAGATGGCCGGTTACAACGAAGCCGAGCTGCTCGGTCAGCCGCACAACCTCATTCGTCATCCCGATATGCCGCGCAGCGTCTTCAAGCTGCTCTGGGACACGGTCGAGGACCGCCGCGAGATTTTCGCCTTCGTGAAAAACATGGCGAGCAATGGCGATCACTATTGGGTCTTCGCCCATGTCACGCCGTCCTACGGCCCCGACGGCAAGGTCGCCGGCTATCATTCCAATCGCCGCGTTCCGCCGCCGGATCTCATCAAGAAGACGATTGCGCCTCTTTATGCCGACGTTCTGGCAATCGAGAAGCGACACGTGAATGGCAAGGAATCCCTCGCCGCCGGTTACAAGGCCCTTACCGATTTCGTTGCATCCCAGAAGGTCAGCTATGACGAACTTATGTTTTCTCTCAAGAGCGCAGCTTAGCACGCTCGTCGTCATCGCCGGCTCTGCGCTTGCCTTGGTGCTTCAGTTCTTCGGTCTTTCGCTCGCTGCGATGGTCTCTCAGGCCACAGCGATTGCAGCGGCGGTCGTCGCGCTTGTCCTGATGGGCAAGACGGTACGCCTGATCGAGAAGGCACGCATCGCCTGCCAGCGCATCGCGCAGGGAGACTTCGAGGCCCGCATTCTGGGAATTCCTGTGCGCGGTGTCACCGGCGAACTGCTGCATAGCGTCAATGACATGATCGACGGCTGCGATGCCTTCGTGCGTGAATCCACCGCGGCGATGGCGGCGCTCAACGACAATAAATATTACCGGCGCATCCTGCCGGGCGGATTGCACGGTGGCCTGCTACACGGCGCGAAAGCGATGAATGCGGCGACAGACAATATTGCCGACCGCATCAAAAATTTTGAGCGCCAGACCAGCCAGCTCGAATCCACCGTGGGCGGCATCGTCTCCGCACTCGACAGCGGCGCGGTCGAGATGAGCAGCACCGCAGGCAATCTGCGGACCGGCGCATCCTCGACATTGACCCGCGTCACGTCGGTGGCGGCGGCTTCCGAACAGGCGTCCGCCAACATGCAATCGGTGGCTTCGGCCACGGCGCGACTGTCGTCCAGTGCCAGCGAGGTCGGCGCCGACGTCAATCGCTCAGCCGCGATTGCCGGTCGCGCTGTCGAACGCGTCGCCGATGCAGCGAGCAATGTCGACGTGCTTCGCGCTGTCGCCGTGCGTATCAGCGAAGTCGTGACCTCGATCAATGTGATCGCCAGCCAGACCAATCTGCTGGCGCTGAACGCAACGATCGAAGCGGCCCGCGCAGGCGATGCCGGTCGTGGTTTCGCCGTAGTGGCGCATGAAGTGAAGGCGCTGGCGACACAGACCGCGAACTTCACCGCCGAGATCGAAAAGGAAATCGGCCAGGTTCAATCTGCGACCGACAAGGTATCCTCGTCGATCACCGAGATCGGCACCGTGATTGCGGAAGTGAACGAGATCACCGGCAAGGTCCTAAGCGCCTCGGAAGCGCAATCGGCAGCAACGGCGGATATCGCTCGCAATATCGACGAAGCCTTTGCCGTCGTGCGCGAGATTTCGACCAACATCCAGTCGCTGGCGACCACGGCCAAGGATACCGAGCAGCTCGCCACGTCGACCATGGTCGCGTCAGGCGATCTGTCGTCGCAGTCGGGATTGCTGACCAAGGAAATCCGCGGCTATCTCGGCGAGGCCCGGCAGAATCTGGTGCGTCAGGCCGTGGCGAGCTGAGCTCGTCCTCCTTCATCAAATAATCTGAAATTGGCGCCCTTGTGGCGCCAATTCTTTGCGTTGAGGAACGCGCCTTTACGCGCTGATATCCGTGAAGAAGCCTTTGGCGCTGCCGCCATTCTCGGTCTTCTTGTTCACGGCCTCCTTGATTTTGTCGGCAATCTTCTGCTCGATCTCCCGCTGTTGTTCGGGCGACATGTTTTTCAGTTCTTCTTCCGTCACGCCGATGCTCGACAGCAACGCATCGCGCATCTTTTCAGCCGGAGTCTTCTTTGCGTAGTCGAGGAATTTCTCTTCCGGCGATTTTGATGCCGTCGTTGCATTGCCGAGGCCGCTCTCGGCCTTGTCGGATGGTTGCAGCCGGCTCGGAAGCGTAAAGGATTGCAGGCTCGAGATGATGGAGTTCGACATCGGAATTCTCTTGCTACGAGATGTTTGCGCTCAACTACGCAAAAACCAGGCCATCAGAAATATTCAGACATCATAAGTACTTGGGTATCTGAGGTTGCTCCGCGGCATTGCCTCCCGGCAAGCTTTGCCGGCAATTTTGACCGGGGCGTGCTGCGTCAGGTCGCGCGGCGTTTCGGCGGATCGAGCTCACGGCCGGTCTCCAGCATGATCTTGCGCAGCCAGATCGAGCCGGGATCAAATTGCGCGCGTGTCGGCGTGAACATGAACTGTTCGTCGTTGCCAGGATCGAATGGCGGCGCAATTGTCGTGAGCGACAGCGGCTGAGCCAGTGCGGCAATCAGGCGGCGCGGCACAAAGGCGACGAGATCGGTTCGTGCCACGACATGCAGCGCCTCGATATAGCTCGGCACGACGAGGGCGATCTGTCGCTCCAGTCTCTTGCTGCGCAGCCAGTCGTCGATAAGGTCTTCGCTCTGGCCCCTGAGCACGACGGCGATATGGCGGGCTTTGAGAAATCCGTCAGTGCTTTTCAGGCGCGCCGCCGCCGGATGGCCCTTGCGGACGGCAAGGGCGTCGGAATCGACATACAGCAACTGGCGATGGAAGCCATTGAAGGCGTTGCCGATGCTGATCACCATGTCGAGGCTGCGGGCGAATTCCGCCGTCATGATCGACGGGCCGCGCCATGGCACGACGTTGATTCGGACGCCCGGCGCGACGCTGTCGAGCTTCTTCATCAACGGCGGCATCAGCAGTTCGACGGCCAGATCCGGCATCATCAGCCGAAAGTGTCGGTCGCTCTGGCTGGCATCGAAGACATCCGGGATGAACAGTCCGCGCACCTGTTCGAGCGTCTGGGCGAGTGGACCGCGCATGGCCTGCGCCCGCGGCGACAATTCCATGCGCGCGCCGACGCGGACAAGCAGGGGGTCGCCGAGCAGATCGCGTAGTCGCCGCAGCGCATGACTGGCGGCCGGCTGCGATAGCCCGATCCGCATCGCGGCGCGGCTGACGCTAGCTTCGCGCAGCAATGCATCGAGCGCGACCAGCAAATTGAGATCGAGCGTAGCCAAATTCATGGGGTGAATATATATCATACGGACTATCGATTGGAAGAATGTGGATTGTCCGACTCATACTGCGTCATCGTTTGATCGATGGAGCAGATGCCATGAGCACCGCAGACAACAAGAAGCTTATTCAGCAGGTCTATAGCGATTCAGCCAACCGCAGCGGCACAACCTTTGCCGATCATCTCGCCGACGATGCATGCTGGATCGTGGTCGGTCAGTATTCCTGGGGGCGCACGTTCAAGGGGAAGGACGCCATCCTCAACGGCCTCATGGGGCATTTCCGGTCGCTACTCGACATACGGCCGCGGACACTCGCGTCCAATTTCATTGCGGAAGGCAATCTGGTGGTTGTCGAGGCCAAGGGCGATAATGTCACCAAGGCGGGCGACCGCTATGACAACGACTACTGCATGGTGTGGCGTGTCGAGAACGGCAAGATCACCATGATCAAGGAATATTGCGACACGGCATTGGTCGAGCGGGTGCTGGGCCCGTTTCCCGAAGAAATGGCACGGGTGCCCACCTGACACAACAAAATGCCGGGCGCGGTGTTGCGCCTGGCATTCGTCGAATGGCTCGTGCTCAGGCGACCTTGGTCGCCAGGTGCTTGAACATGGCGGCGCGGGCTTCGTCGTCCATCTCGGCCTTGAACTTGAACGTGTCCTTCAGCGCGACGGCTTTGGCTGCAGCGGGGCGCGCCGAGATTTCGTCATGCAGGCGCTTCACATTGGGGAATTGGGCGAAAGCTTCGTCGCCCAGGATGAAATTGGTCATCCTCACCCAGCCCCAGACATCCATGTCGACGATCGTATAGGTGTCGCCGACCATGTATTGACGTCCGGCGAGGCGCTCGTTGAGCACGCCGAGATGGCGCTTGGCCTCGAACTGATAACGGTTATGCGCGTAATCGATCTTCTCGGGCGCGAAATGCTTGAAGTGCACAGCCTGACCGAAGAATGGACCGACGCCGGTGGCGACAAACATCAGCCAGGACAGGAGCTCGCCGCGCTGCGTTGCCGGCGGCAGGAATTTTCCGGTCTTCTCGGCGAGATAGAGCAGGATGGCGTTGCTGTCGAACACCTTGACGCCGTCGTCATCGATCGCCGGAACCTTGCCGTTCGGATTGACCTTGAGGAAATCCTGATTGAACTGTGCGCCGGTGCGGGTATCGACGGCGATGGGCTCATAGGCCAGCCCAGCTTCTTCCAGAAACAGCGCAACCTTGGTCGGATTCGGCGAACCGTTGAAATAGAATTTCAGCATCTCAAGTCTCCCTGGATTTTATACGTCAAAGCACGAGGCGGGGCCGCTGATGCGGACCGTCGTCTCGTGCTTGGAATTCAGGGAGAGTGCAAGCGACGTTTTAGTGAAGCCGGGCTGAGCTCCGGATCTTCACTTCCGTCGTGGCCGGGCTTGTCGTGGAGAAGATCGAGATTTAGCCCGCGTCTATCTCGGTCTCGACATACCAGAATATGGAGCGGTTGCAGGCTGCGAAACCTTGGGATATCGCGCCCGCGCGATTGATCACTCCTTGAAGAGGGCGTGCATGCCGTCGATGGATTCCGGCCCGTAGCTGACGGAGCCGACCGGGATACGATGCTGGATGGCTTCGAGGACACTTGCAGTCCATCGCGGGCCAAAACCACCGCACAATTCGATGAGCTGTACGCCGTCTTCTACCATTTGCTGCGCGATCGCGACAGCCTGACCAGGCTCGTCCACGCCGACGGCAATCATTTCGAATGCAGGTGAAGCCATCGACATCCGGTGCTGCGCAGGGTCGAGTTGGGCGCCCGAGACGATAAAGCCGAATTTGACAAGAGCCATCGCAATTCTCCTTACGGTGACCCTACGTTAGAGATGGCATATGCTGTCGTCCAAGACTGATATGGCAGAACTTCAGACCGGATATGTCTCATGTTGGATTTGCAGCAATTGCGTTACTTCGTCGCTGTTGCGGAAACGGAAAATGTCGGGCGGGCCGCAACGCAGCTTCACATCTCGCAATCGCCGCTCAGCCGGCAGATGCAGCAGTTGGAGGCCCGGTTGGGGCTTGCATTGTTTGCTCGCGAGAAAAAACGGCTTCGCCTGACCACTGCGGGACGGACGTTCCTGAAGGAGGCACGCGCCCTGTTGGCGCATGCTGCCAAGGTGGAGAACGGCGCTCAGGATATTGCGCAGGGTCGCGCAGGCAGTCTAGCGATCGGCTATGTGGAGGGAGCCATCCACAGCGGCGTTATCGCGGCGGGTCTGCGGGCGTTACGCGATCGGGCTCCGAACGTGCGACTGCAACTGCGCAGTTTGCGTTCGGCTCCTCTGTTTGCAGCGATCAGCCAAGGTGATCTCGACGTTGGCCTGGCTTACTCCGCGCCTTCAGCGGACGGAGTTCTCGTCGGCCATCTCTGCGCCGAAGAGAAATTCCTGCTTGCCGTCCCCGAAGGACACCCACTTGCCACAGGCCGGCTCTTGCCGCAGCGGCTGCATGGTCAGACGTTCATTGCCGCGCCCGAATCCCGGTCGTTGCAGACGCGACAGGCTTTCCTGCAGGCCTGCGCCGTGGCCGGGTTCATGCCAAACATCCAGTTTGAGGCCGACAATCCGACCATAGCACTGGGATTCGTAGAGGCAGGCTTGGGATTGGCGATCGTGCAGGCGAGTCTGCGGCATCGGGCAGCGCCCAGTGTTGTGTTGCGAGCAATGCCGGGCGCATTTCCGCTACGCATGCGTATCTATGCTGTGGCCGCGCGGGACACGTCGGCTCTCGTACGCGTGTTTCTGGATGCGTGTCGGCGCGCGCCGTAAATCCGGCGTGCGCAAGAAGACTTGCCTTGGCGATGCGGTGGGGCTCTATCCCGCGCCCATCTCGCTGCGGATTTCGGCGCGGAGCTCGTCGATCAGGCGCAGGCCCTTCTTGGTCTCGACGTGCCAGAACGTCCAGCCATTGCAGGAGGCCGAACCCTGGGCCATCGCGCCCATGCGGTGGATCGAGCCGACCTTGTCGCCGAACATGATGGCGCCGTCGGCGCGCACCAGCGCACCATGACGCTTCTTCAGATCGACCAGCTTAGTGCCGGGTGAGATCATGCCGCGTTCGACCAGTTCGGAGAACGCGACGCGCGGCGCGCTACGAGCAGTCATGAACGGGGCCAGCGTGGCTTCCGGCAGCGGCTCGATCGCAGCGATGCGTGCTTCGGCAGCCGCGGCATATTCGCGGTCACGCTCAAAGCCGATGTAATTGCGGCCGAGGCGCTTGGCGACAGCGCCGGTCGTGCCGGTGCCGTTGAACGGATCGATGACGAGGTCGCCGGGTTTCGACGATGACAGCAGCACGCGGGCGAGCAGGCCTTCCGGCTTCTGCGTCGGGTGAACCTTCTTGCCGTCCGAGCCCTTCAGGCGTTCGTCGCCAGTGCAGAGCGGGATCAGCCAGTCGGAACGTGCCTGCACGTCTTCATTGGCTGCCTTGAGGGCTTCGTAATTGAACGTATAGCCCTTGGCGTTCTCATCGCGCGCGGCCCAGATCATGGTCTCATGCGCATTGGTGAAACGACGTCCGCGGAAATTCGGCATCGGGTTCGATTTGCGCCACACGATATCGTTCAGGACCCAGAAGCCGAGGTCCTGCATGATCGCGCCGACGCGGAAAATGTTGTGATACGAGCCGATCACCCACAAGGTCGCCGACGGCTTCATGATACGGCGTGCGGCCAGGAGCCACGCGCGCGTGAAGTCGTCATATGCGGCGAATGACGAGAACTTGTCCCAGTCATTGTTCACCGCATCGACATGAGATTCGTCGGGGCGTTTGAGGTCGCCCTTCAGCTGCAGATTGTACGGCGGATCTGCGAACACCAGATCGACCGACCCTGCCGGGAGTTTTGACATCTCTGCGACGCAATCACCAATGACGATGCTGCTGCTCGGAGAGGCTTCGAAGTGAGAGCGGGGCGCCCTTGCAGACGCCCCGCGACGCGAAACAACCATGACTCAATTACTCTGACTCAGGCGACGCTGTCGGCGACGCGGGACTAAACAACCGACAGGCAGACATTGACCGCGCAAAGTAAAAATCGACTTAATTGGTAACGAGATCGAACTAGGCAAGTTTTGCCGGGCAGGGTAATGCTTAATGCAATGGAAATTTTGCGTCGCAACTGCGTTATGTGTGCGGGATCGTCCGCAACTCGTCTAAAATGCTGCGAATTGAAATGAAGGAATTGCCCCATGCGTTACGATGACTTCCGTCGCAGCGACAATATCGACGACCGTCGTGACGATAGCGGTGGCGGATATGGCGGCGGGGGCGGCGGTTTCGGTATTCCCGGTGGCGGCGGTGGCCTCGGCATCGGCACGGTGATCGTGCTCGGACTGGTTGGCTGGGCGTTCGGCATCGATCCGCGCATTCTCATCGGTGGCGCAGAGATTCTCACCGGCGGACAACAGGCACCGACCTACCAGACCGATCGCCGGTCAGCACCGACCAAGAGTGGTGCGCCATCAGACGAAATGGGCAGTATGATCTCGGGCGTGCTCGGCGAAATCGACGACCGCTGGGATGAAATCTTCAAGGAGAGCGGACAGAAATATACAGGGCCGCAGATCGTGCTGTTTCGCAATGCCACCAATGGCGGGCGCTGCGGCAATGCGCAGTCGGCGATGGGGCCGTTCTACTGTCCGCCCGACAAGAAGATCTATCTCGACACCGGCTTCTTCCGTCAGGTCGAAACCAAATTTCGCGGTTGCTCGGGTAATGCCTGCAAATTCACCGCAGCCTATATTATCGCGCATGAAGCGGGCCACCACATCCAGAATCTGCTCGGGATCATTCCGCGTGTGACGCGGCTGCAGCAGCAGGCCGGCAGCAAGGCGGAGGCCAATCTGCTGCAGGTCCGCGTCGAACTGCAGGCGGATTGTCTGTCCGGTGTCTGGGTCAACCGCGAATCGAAGAAGCGTCCTGGTTTCCTTGAAGCCGGTGACATCGATGCCGCGCTGCAGACCGCGTCTGCCATCGGCGACGACACGCTGCAACGTCAGGCACAGGGCCGCGTCGTGCCGGACTCGTTCACGCATGGCTCGGCTGAACAGCGCAAGCGTTGGTTCATGACTGGCTATCAGCAGGGCACCGTGCAGGCCTGCAACACATTTGCGACGGATCGGCTGTGATGTCATCGACCGATGTGACGAAAGACTTCGTGCCGCTCAATATCGCGGTACTGACCATTTCCGACACACGGTCGCTCGATGACGACAAGTCCGGCGCGACGCTGGCCGATCGGCTGACATCGGCCGGTCACACGCTGGCGAAGCGCGAGATCGTCACAGATGATGTCGAAGCGATCCGGACGATCGTGCGCGCATGGATTGCCGATCCCGGCGTCGACGCCATCATCACGACCGGTGGCACGGGCTTCACTGGCCGTGACGTCACGCCGGAAGCCATCGAGCCCTTGTTCGAGAAGCGGATGGATGGCTTCTCGATTGCATTTCACATGCTGAGCCACGCCAAGATCGGCACCTCGACGATCCAGAGCCGCGCGACTGCTGGTACCGCCGGCGCGACATTTATCTTCTGCCTGCCGGGGTCGCCTGGCGCCTGCCGTGATGGCTGGGACGGCATTCTCGCCGCGCAGCTGGATTACCGCACTAAGCCGTGCAATTTCGTCGAGATCATGCCGCGTCTCGATGAGCATCTGCGACGTCCGAAGGCGAAGGGCGCGTCGGTCTAGAGCACGAGCTCCCAGGTCTCTCCCATCAGATCCTGCCCGAAACTGCGATGCGGCTCGGTGGCGACCAGCGTGAAGCCGGCATCCTGGTAGATTCTTCGCGCAGCACCGAGATTGCTCTGGGTCCATAGTGTGATCCTGCGATAACCGCATTGCCGCGCAAAGGCGATGGATTCCGTCACCATGCGCTGGCCGAGTTTTTGTCCGCGCGCCTTGGGATCGATCAGCAAGAGCCGCAATTTGGCGACGTCGTCGGATGCCTTCACGAGAAACAGCGAGCCGACGGGCGCGCGATCCATATCAGCGATCCAGCAGCGCTCGCACGCAGGATCGCATGACGCGACGAATTCTGCGGCGATGTCAGCCACCAGCGCCTTGAAGGATGCATCGAATCCGTATTCGGCCGTATAGAGTTCGCCGTGGCTGCGGATGACCCAGTCGATGTCGCCAGGCTGGAGATCGCGTAACACGGCTGCCATGGTCAGGCGACGATGATCCGGCTACGGAGCAATGTGCGGGAGGAGCGGCCAAGCTGACGCAGCAACCGCGCTTCGGATCGGCGGGCATCGGGTGCATAGCCTCCGAGCCGGTCGTAATGGTCGCGTGCGATCAAGAGGCCCTGATCGGCCTTGGGGCCAGTGATCACGCGGATCATGTGTTTCAGGCCATCGCCAAATCCCGCCTCGTCATAGGGCGAGCGCGCATAGCGGAAAATGCCCGCGCGGGGGCGATTGCTGGTCGAGACGCGCTGAATGAATTGCTGGGTCTCCTCGATCCAGCCGGCGTCGAGCACGGCACCCGCATGCAGAAACATCAGCCAGGGGGAGCGTGCCTGCTTGGCGCCGGCGGCCATCGCCGCGGCGCGCGATCCCTGCGAGGTCAGGAAGCCGCAGCCGGCGACATCGGCGACGCGTTCGATGACATCGGTGCCGGCTCGGTCGACCAGCAGCACCTCGCGGATCACACCGGCAGCCGCGCCCGGGACCAGCGCTGCCAGTGTGGCAACAGCGGGCTGTTCGACGCCTTCGGTGGGGATAATCACGCTCAGCATGGATTTCGGATTGATACCTCTAACAAGTCCGCAACTGCGTTATCATTTCGTCATACTCTACGCAGCACTCTCAACCGCGGCAATTTGGGGCACGCCTAGGCGGTAGTCCTGAGGGCGGTCGGAGAATGCACAGTGCCTGCCCTGCGCGCCATCCCATTTATGTTCTTGCTTTGTTCCTTGTCTGCGCTATCGTGGCTGCATGAGTCGCCAGATCGCTGCCCTCAAGCACCCGCCGGTCCCGGCGCCCTCCGATGAACCGGCGGGTGCGCTTTCCCCTTTTCCTGAGATCGCGGTGGCGATCGACAAGCAGCGGCGGCGAGGCCGCGGTGCCCAGTCCAACGACAGCGGGCGCTACGAGGCCGAGGCCCGGGTCGCCTTTGATGACGGCTGGCAGAGCCTCGATGAATTGCCGCCGTTCAAGACGACTGTTGCGACGGACACCGCGCGCAAGGTCATCACGCGCAATGAATCGCCGGATATCGGCTTCGACCGTTCGATCAATCCCTATCGCGGCTGCGAGCATGGCTGCGTCTATTGTTTCGCGCGGCCGACCCACGCCTATCTCGGTCTCTCGCCCGGACTCGATTTCGAATCCAAACTGTTCGTGAAGCCCGATGCGCCGGCGCTGCTCGAGAAGGAGCTGGCCGCCGCCGAATACGAGCCGAAGATGATCGCGATCGGCACCAATACCGATCCTTATCAGCCGATCGAGCGCGAGCGTCAGGTCATGCGCGGCATTCTCGAAGTACTGGAGAAGACTGGTCATCCCGTCGGCATCGTCACCAAGTCGGCTTTGGTGACGCGCGATATCGATATCCTGGCTCGGATGGCGCAGCGCAACCTGGTCAAGGTGGCGTTGTCGGTGACGTCGCTCGATCCGAAGCTCGCACGAACCATGGAGCCGCGTGCTTCGACGCCGTCGAAGCGGCTGGAAGCATTGCGCCAACTGTCGGAGGCCGGGATTCCGACCACGGTGATGGTGGCGCCGGTGATCCCTGCGCTGAATGACAGCGAGATCGAACGCATTCTCGATGCCGCCGCTCATGCCGGCGTCAAGGAAGCCAGCTACGTTTTGCTGCGACTGCCGATGGAAGTGCGCGATCTGTTTCGCGAGTGGTTGATGGCGAATTATCCGGACCGCTATCGCCACGTTTTCACGCTGATCCGCGAAATGCGCGGTGGCCGCGACTACGACTCGCAATGGGGCACACGCATGAAAGGCACCGGACCGATGGCCTGGATGATTGGCCGCCGCTTCGAGATCGCCTGCACGAAACTCGGTCTCAACAAGCGTCGTTCGAAGCTCACCCTCGACCATTTCGAGAAGCCGGCCGGTGCCGGCCAGCAATTGAATCTGTTCTAACTCCGCAGGTCTCGCAGCGTACGGAGTGGTGGAGAGGGGACGTTGGCAGGAAACCAGAGCCTGCCAACGTCCCTCTTTTCGATTTATAGAGTGAGTACAGGAGTGACGCGCATGACAACTAAAAAACCACCAGTGCCGATCGCGCGCATGACGGTGATCACGCTGGGCGTCGCGGATATGCGCAGGAGCATTGTTTTCTACGAAGCGCTGGGCTTTACGCGAAAGGCCCGTGCCTCGGGCGATGCCATCGCCTTTTTCGACACCGGCGCCAGCGTCCTCGCGCTGTTTCCGTGGAGTCAACTGGCGCAGGACGCGACATTGCCTGACCATCCAAGGCCGCAGGCGTTTCGCGGCAGCACGCTGGCGTGGAATTGCCGCTCGGAGGACGAGGTCGATGCGGTTCTCGCTTTCGCCATCGATTGCGGCGGATCGCTGTTAAAGCCGGCGCGAAAGACCGATTACGGTGGCTATTCCGGCTACTTTGCGGACCCGGACGGGCACGCCTGGGACGTGGTTGTGGCTCCGGGGATCGAGGTCGGTGACGACCGGCGCGTGCATCTGGACGATTAGCACCATCTGAATAGCGGGCACGATCCCGAGTTCCCGGTTGCGCCTGCAGGTCGGCTTCAGCAGGATCCTCCGATGATTCGGGATGAGAAAAAGAAGCCGCCGGCCAAGCCGCGCAAGATCGTAGTGGCGCCGAGCTTCACACGCGAACGCGCGCTGCTGAAGAAGGGCATTTGGCCGGTGGCCGGCTGTGACGAGGCGGGCCGAGGTCCGCTCGCAGGCCCTGTTGTTGCAGCCGCCGTCATCTTGGACCCCAAGCGCATTCCCAAAGGTCTCGACGATTCCAAGAAACTGACAGAGAGCAAGCGCGAGGCGCTATTCGAGGAAATCTGCGCCACGTCGTCATTTGCCGTCGCCTACGCATCACCCGCCCGGATCGACCGCGACAATATCCTGCGGGCCTCACTCTGGGCGCTGGCCCGTGCGGTCGCTTCGCTGCCGGAAGCACCGAAGCATGTTTTCGTCGACGGCCGCGACCGGATCGACACGACGGCCGATTGCGACGCCGTCATTGGTGGCGACGCGCTGGTCCTGTCCATCGCAGCAGCCTCGATCATCGCCAAGGTGTCGCGGGACCGGATGATGTGCCGGCTTGCCGAGGATTGCCCGGGTTACGGTTTCGAGGTCCACAAGGGTTATGGCGTGCCGCAACACATGGCCGCGCTGAATGAACTCGGGCCCAGCATTCATCATCGCAGCCTGTTCGCGCCGGTTGTTGCGGCACGCTTGCGACATCAGGCGGGTGGCCGTGCGGCGGACCTGATCAAGGTCCAAACCACTACCGATATCGAGATATCCGCCTGAGCTCACAGGCGGTTGCCTCTCCTGGCTGCGCGCCGTATCACCTGAGCACGCTTCATTTCCTGCTGGCCGGTTCAGACGTTCAATGCGTTTTACCTCTCTGATCGTCGAACTGATCCGCGCCCGGCCGCGGCTGGTGTTCTGGATCGTCGTGCTGTGTCAGGCCGCACTCTGGCTGGTTGTCCCACTGCTGCTGTATCGCGGGCCGCCAGGCGATCTGGCGACGGTACTGGCCTATGGACGGGAATATCAGGTCGGCACCCATATGGGTCCGCCACTGGCGTTCTGGCTGGCCGATATCGCTTTCCGGGCCGCCGGGAACCACGTCTTCGGCGTCTATCTGCTGGCGCAGATCTGCGCCGTCCTCACCTTCCGTGCGGTCTATCAGCTGGGCAGCGCCATTGTCGGCGGACCGCAGGCGGTGATCGCGGTGCTGCTCACGATGACGGTCACGGCCTTCAGTACGCCCGGCATCGAATTCGGCCCGCTGATCCTGGCGCGTCCGCTCTGGGCAATGTTCCTGCTGCATGCCTGGCTGGCGATCGGTCAGGGCCGTCGCAATGCCTGGTTCGCGCTCTCCATAGAGGCTGGCCTGCTGTTGCTGACCACGCCCCATGCCATGTGGCTGCTGCCGTTGCCGCTCATCTTCGGTCTCGCGACCTCGCGCGGTCGGCGCCACCTCGCTTCATTCGATCCGCTTTATGCGCTGCTGGTTATCGTCGTCCTGACATTGCCATGGGTAATGTGGGTGATCCGGGCGGGTGCACCGGTCTTGCCGGCGCTTCCGCAACTGGATGATCTTGCCGGCAAAGCACGGCAGTGGGGCATCCTGATCTCCTGGCTGCTCGCGTCAATCACGGGCGTGATCGTGCTCGCGGTGATGAACTGGAGCCGTATCGCTCCGAAGACCGAGGAAGCGCCGATCATCTTCCGTCCGCCCGTCGACCGGCTCGCGCGTGGTTATGTATTCTTCTTCGCCCTTGCACCTGGATTGCTCGGCAGCCTGTTCGCCGCACTCTACGGTCTCGACCGCGTGGTCGGCGGCGCCGGCATCGCGCTGGTCATGTCGGGTCTGGGCGTCGTCGTGGCGTCGGGCGATCTGATCGCGCTACGGCGGCAGGGTGTGCTCCGCAAGATCTGGGCCTTCGCCATCATCGCGCCGGCGCTGGCAGCTTTCGCCAGCCTGGTGATTTTGCCTTGGGTCGATGGCCCGGAGGATGTGACCGCGTTACCCGCCCGAGAAATTGGTCGTTTCTTCGGTGAAAGTTTTGAACGTCGGACCAATCATCCGTTATCTGCGGTGGCAGGCGATGCGCAACTGGCCGTGCTAATCGGTATGAGCGCCTCGCGTCCCCATGTGCTGAACGCTGCCGCACCTGCACGCACACCCTGGATCACGCCAGCAAAATTCGCCGAGACCGGCGGCGTTGTGGTGTGGCGTGCGACCGATACGATCGGTACGCCGCCCGCCGATATCGCCCAGCATTTCCCTGATCTCGTGCCGGAAGTGCCGCGCGCGTTCGAGCGTCTGGTGAATGGCCGCCAGCCGTTGCTGCGGATCGGCTGGGCGATTGTGAGGCCGAAAGCGCCTTAGCCTTAGCCGGCCTTCCCCGACGGCGCTTCCAGCGCCTTCGCGATAGATCGCAGATCCATCCAGGTCATCCGCTTGTAGGACGGCGAGCGCAGCAAATAGGCGGGGTGGAAGGTAGCCAGCGCTTTGATCTTGCGGGTACCAGTGTCGTAGTCGACCCAGCGGCCGCGCGACTTCATGATGCCGTCACGGGTCTGCAGCAGCGTCTGCGTCGACGGATTGCCGAGCGTGACCAGAATATCCGGGTTCACCAGTTCGATCTGGCGCTGGATGAACGGCAGGCAGATTTGCGTTTCCTGCGGCGTCGGCGTGCGGTTGCCCGGCGGGCGCCATGGAATGACATTGGCGATATAGACGTCGGTGCGCTTCAGCCCGATCGCCCCCATCATCAGATCGAGCAGTTTGCCGGAGCGACCGACGAACGGCAGGCCCTCGATGTCCTCGTCGCGGCCCGGTGCCTCGCCGACGAACATGATCCGTGCCTGTGGATTGCCGTCGGCAAACACCAGTTGGGTCGCAGTCGATTTCAGTGCGCAGCCGTCGAATGTATCCAGCATGCCACGCAGCACCTCAAGCGAGGGCGCGGTGCGCGCAGCGTCGCGGGCGGCGGCAATGGCCACATCCGGGGCGACCTCGACGCGGGCGGGTGGGCGTGCTGGGGGCGGCGGAATGCCATTCAGCGGTGGTCGCTTCGGCGCGCTATCGGACAGTTCCCGGGCAGGCGGCGGGAGGTCGTCGGACAGCCGGTTCACCGGCTCATCCATCAATGCGCAATCGACCCCGGCCTCCAGATAGAAGGCGAGCAGTTGCGCAACACTTGGATGGGGCTCAGGCGTCATGGCTGGGGATCACAGGCATGCCAGCAATCTAGGACGGATTGTCCCTCCGCGGAATGCCTCTATGGCATTTCCGTGGTTGTTCTTACTTCAAAAATGGGAAACAACACCCCTTAGAAGCGTTCTGATCGGGTTGGAAACGGGTCTGAGATCAATATCATGAGCACTGAAGAACTACCGCCGCGCGAGTCCATGGAATTCGACGTCGTGATTGTTGGCGCTGGACCATCGGGCCTGTCGGCTGCAATCCGGCTGAAACAGCTTAATGCGGACCTGTCCATCGTGGTGGTCGAAAAGGGTTCCGAAGTCGGTGCGCATATCTTGTCCGGCGCAGTGATCGATCCGGTCTCCCTCGACAAGCTGATTCCCGACTGGCGCGATGACGCGGACTGCCCGCTAAAGACCCAAGTCAAGGACGACCAGTTCATTCTGACCAGCGAGACAGGCGGCATCCGCCTGCCGAATTTCATCAATCCGCCGCTGATGAACAATCATCACTGCTACATCACCTCGCTCGGCATGGTGTGCCGCTGGCTCGGCGCCAAGGCCGAAGCGCTCGGTGTCGAAATCTATCCGGGCTTTGCGGCTACCGAGACGCTGTATGACGAGAACGGCGCCGTGCGCGGTATCGCCACCGGCGACATGGGCATCGGCCGCGACGGCAAGCCGAAGGATTCCTTCACCCGTGGTATGGAACTGCTCGGCAAGTACACGCTGTTCGCCGAAGGCGCGCGTGGCTCGCTGACCAAGCAGGTCATCGCCAAGTTCGCGCTCGACAAGGATTGCGAGCCCGGCAAGTTCGGCATCGGCCTCAAGGAAATCTGGCAGATCGATCCGGCCAAGCACAAGAAGGGCCTGGTCCAGCATACGCTTGGCTGGCCGCTCGACGACAACACCGGTGGCGGTTCGTTCCTGTACCACTACGACGACAACCTCGTTGCGGTCGGCTTCGTGGTGCATCTGAACTACGACAATCCGTATCTGTATCCGTTCGAGGAATTCCAGCGGATGAAGACCCATCCGATGATCCGCGACACCTTCGCTGGCGCCAAGCGCTTGGCCTATGGTTCACGCGCGATCACCGAGGGTGGCTATCAGTCGGTGCCGAAGCTGGTCTTCCCGGGTGGTGCGCTGATCGGCTGCGCCGCAGGCTTCGTCAACGTGCCGCGCATCAAGGGCGTGCATAATGCCATGGCTAGCGGCATGCAGGCCGCGGAGCAGGTATCAGCCGCGCTGGCCGCCGGTCGCGCCAATGACGAGCTGACGGAATACGAGACTGGTTGGCGCGGTTCGGCGATCGGTCAGGACCTGCACAAGGTTCGCAACGTCAAGCCGCTGCTCTCCAAATTTGGCAACCGGATCGGCATGCTGCTGGCCGGTTTCGATATGTGGTGCAATACGCTGGGCTTCTCGCTGTTCGGTACGCTCAGCCACGCCAAGTCGGATCGCAAGACACTGAAGCCGGCGAAAGAATACAAGCCGATCCCCTATCCGAAGCCCGACGGCAAGCTGACGTTCGATCGCCTGTCCTCGGTGTTCATGTCGAACACCAATCACGAGGAAGACCAACCGATCCACCTCAAGGTTGCGGATATCGAGCTGCAGAAGAAGTCAGAGCACGACGTCTTTGCCGGCCCGTCGAACCGTTACTGCCCGGCAGGCGTCTATGAGTGGGTCGAGGAATCGACCGGTCCGCGTTTCCAGATCAACTCGCAGAATTGCGTCCACTGCAAAACCTGCGACATCAAGGATCCGAACGGCAACATCACCTGGGTTCCACCGGAAGGTGGCGGCGGGCCTAATTACGAGGCGATGTAACCGCACGCCCGATTACGATTGTGTGAGCGGCGACGCCTGTCGGCGGGCCGCCACACGGGCCTGATGTCACGATAACGCCACAGTGCGAGCGTTTTCAGGGATAGTGGCGCAATCCGGCGGCCCAACTGCTGACAGGCTTCAAGTTGCCACTGGTGCGATCGCGGCCCCCGATCCTTGCGATTGACCGCCAAACGCGGCATTGTCGGCGTGCGCTAAGTTGCCCGGTCGGCTGCGCATCCGAGCCTGTCCCGCAGTCCCGCGCGCGTTCCTGCTCGATATCTTGCCCGTAAATCCTGGAGCTAGGCGAACCCTATGTTGTCCATCCGTTTCAATCGTTTGACGCTCGCTGCCGCCACGCTCGCCGTCCTCGCGATGCCCGGTCAGGTGCTGGCGCAAACCCCGGATCATACCGGCGATAGCTCGGCTGCCCAGTTTCCCACCTCCCGTGATCTGAAGTCGCTTACCACCGCCGGCAGCTATCTTGCCGCCCGCCATGCCAGCGTCGAGCGCGACGCCACCTCGGCTGCGGCGTTTTACCGCTCTGCTCTGCGCACCGATCCGAAGAACAACGAACTGCTCGATCGCGCTTTCATCTCCTCGCTCGCCGATGGCGATATCGATGAGGCGGTGAAGCTCGCTGATCGCATCCTGACCATCGACAAGTCGAACCGGGTAGCCCGTCTCGTCGTGGGCGTGCGCGATCTCAAGCTGAAAAAATATTCGGCTGCGCAAACCAACATCAACCAGTCGGTGCGCGGCCCGATCACCGACCTCGTGGCGACGCTGCTGTCAGCCTGGGCCAGCTATGGCGCGGGCGAAAGCAAGGCGGCGATTGCCAATATCGACAAGCTGGCCGGCCCCGAATGGTACCCGATCTTCAAGGATCTGCATGCCGGTCTGATCCTTGATCTCGCCAACAAGCAAAAGGACGCGGGCGCCCGTTTCGAGCGCGCCTACAAGCTCGACGACTCCGCACTGCGCGTGGTCGATGCCTATGGCCGCTGGACCTCGCGCAACAAGGACGATGCTGCGGCGCTTGGCATCTACGAGACCTTCAACAAGAAGCTCGCCCGTCATCCGCTGGTGCTGGAAGGCATCCGCGAGACCAAGGCCGGCAAGAAGCTGGCGCCGCTGGTTGACAGCCCGCAGGCTGGCGCTGCTGAAGCACTTTATGGCATCGGCGCGTCGCTGACCCGCCGCGGCGGCGAGGATCTCGCGCTGGTCTATCTGCAGCTCTCGCTTTATCTCAAGCCTGACCACTCGCTGGCGCTGCTGTCGCTCGCCGACCTCTATGAATCGGTGAAGAAGCCGCAGATGGCCATCAAGGTCTATGAGCGCGTGCCCGCCAATTCGGCGCTGAAGCGCAACGCTCAAATCCAGCAGGCCACCGACCTCGACGCAGCCGACCGCAGCGACGAAGGCATCAAGATTCTGAAGGGTGTCGTCGCCGACGATCCGAAGGATCTCGAAGCCATCATGGCGCTCGGCAATATCGAGCGTGGCCGCAAGAAGTTTGCCGACTGCTCCGAGACCTATACCAAGGGCATCGACGTCATCGCCGCCAACCAGGACAAACCGAACTGGGTGTATTTCTACTTCCGCGGCATTTGCCTTGAGCGCTCCAAGCAGTGGGCCAAGGCTGAAGTCGATATGCGCAAGGCGCTCGAATTGCAGCCCGAGCAGCCGCATGTGCTGAACTATCTCGGCTATTCCTGGATTGATCAGGGCATCAACCTCGACGACGCCATGAAGATGATCAAGCGTGCCGTCGATCAGCGTCCGGACGATGGCTACATCGTCGACTCGCTCGGTTGGGCCTATTATCGCATCGGCAATTACGACGATGCCGTGAAGCAGCTCGAACGCGCCATCGATCTGAAGCCAGAAGATCCGACCATCAACGACCATCTCGGCGATGCCTATTGGCGCGTCGGTCGCAAGCTGGAAGCCAAGTTCCAGTGGCAGCACGCCAAGGATCTGAAGCCGGAAGCTGACGAGATTCCGAAGATCGAAGCGAAGATGGAAAACGGTCTGTCGGACGAGCCATCGTCGTCGGCCGCATCCAACGACAAGAAAAAAGAAGACGGTAAAGGCGGCTAATTCAATGGTTGGGGGCACGACCGGTTCATCAAAGCCGGTTCTGGAAGAAGATGCGCGCGCCAAGGTCAATCTGACCCTGCGCGTCATCGGTCGTCGGGCTGACGGCTATCATGATCTCGAAAGCGTGGTGGCTTTTGCCGATTGCGCCGACAGGCTGATGTTGGATGTCGGCGGCGACTTGTCGCTGACGGCCACCGGTCCGCGCGCGCAGGAATGCGGCGATACGGCCGACAATCTCGTCATCAAGGCCGCGCGCCTGCTCGGTGAGCGGGTCGACGGCCTGACCTTCGGGCGCTTCGCGCTGGACAAGCATTTGCCGGTTGCCGCTGGCATCGGTGGCGGCTCGGCGGATGCTGCTGCGGCGCTGCGTCTTCTGGCGCGCGCCAACAATCTCGAAATGGACGATCCGCGCGTGCTCGAAGTGGCGCGTCTCACCGGCGCCGATGTGCCGGTCTGCGTGCCGTCGCACGCCTGCGTGATGACGGGCGTCGGCGAAAATCTGCTGCCGCTCAGCATTCCGCGTTTGCCCTGCGTGATGGTCAATCCGCGCGTGCCGGTGGCCACCAAGGATGTGTTCAAGGAGCTCGGCCTGAAGAATGGCGAGCTGCGTGTCGGCGTCAAGGACGTGTTGAAGCGCGCGACCTGGCCGAATGAAGGCAGCTCAATTGATGCCTGGATCAGCGCACTCAACGCCGGCACCAATGATCTTGAAGCGCCCGCACTGAAGGTCGAGCCTGTGATCGACACGGTGCTGTCGGCCTTGCGGGACGCTGAAGGCGTTCGGCTGGCCCGCATGTCGGGTTCGGGCGCGACCTGCTTTGCGCTGTTCGGCAATGACACCGACGCGCAGCGCGCCGCCGGAACCATTCAACTCGCGCACCCGTTGTGGTGGGTGCATGCCGGTGCGCTGAGCTAGCACGCCAACCGTGGCGCTAGCTGCTCCAGCCTGCGCTGTAGCCGCCATCCACCGTGTAGATCACGCCGGTCGTATAGCCCGCGCGATCAGACGCCAGAAACGTCATCATGTCGGCAATCTCGCGTGGTTTCGCCGCGCGACCAAGCGGCAAGCCTTGCTGCAATTCCCGGAAGCGGTTCTCGTCGCCCAATTGGGTCTTGGCGCGCGTCTTCATCAGCGTGACGTGACGCTCGGTTTCTACCGGGCCCGGGTTGATGCCGACAACGCGGATATTGTCCTTCAGGCTCTTGCCGCCCAGCGCCCGCGTAAACGCCAGTAGCGCCGCGTTGCCGGCGCTGCCACAGATGTAATTGGCATCGAACTTCTCGCCAGCCGCGCCGATATCGTTGACGATCACGCCATGGCCGCGGGCCTTCATCTGCGCATAGACGAGGCGCGTCAGATTGATGAAGCCGAATACTTTGAGATCCCAGGCATGGCGCCAGGTCGGCTCGTCGATCTTGTCGAGCGATCCGCCGGGAATATCGCCGGCATTGTTGACGAGGATGTCGATATCGCTGGCGGCAGCCGCCAGTGACGCCAGATCTTCCGGCTTGCGCAGATCGACGCCATGCACGGCGACGTCGATCTGGTGGCTGGAGCGCAGCCGGTCCGCCAGCGCCTGCATCTGCTCCACATTGCGGGCGGCAAGGCGGAGATCGCAGCCTTCTTCGGCAAACGCTTCCGCGGCCGCCGCGCCGATACCCTTGGATGCGCCCGTGATCAGAACGCGCTTGCCGCGCAGATGAAGATCCATGGAATGCCTCTGAATCGCAGGAGAGAATATCTGCGACAGAGTTAGGCCCCTGCGGCAAAATCGGTCAACATTGCAGTGCAGCGTTGATCGCGGGCCGGCTTTGGTCCACATCTGCGGGAAGAATTACTGGCGAAGGAAACCTGTCGTGAGCTCACAAAAAGAATATCGGATCGCAGTCATCCCCGGCGATGGAATCGGCAAGGAAGTCATGCCGGAAGGGCTGCGCGTCCTTGAAGCGGCAGCGAAAAAGCATCGCGTGAAGGTGCATTTCGATCATTACGACTTCTCGTCCTACGACTATTATGAGAAGCACGGCCAGATGATGCCCGACGACTGGAAGGCGCAGATTGGCAAGCACGACGCGATCTATTTCGGCGCTGTCGGCCTCCCGGCAAAAATTCCGGATCACATTTCGTTGTGGGGTTCGCTGATCAAGTTCCGGCGCGAATTCGATCAATACGTCAATCTGCGTCCGGTGCGCCTGATGCCCGGCGTGCCTTGTCCGCTGGTCGGCCGCAAGCCAGGCGATATCGATTTTTGGGTGGTGCGCGAGAATACCGAGGGTGAATACTCATCCGTCGGCGGCCGCATGTTTCCGGACACCGACCGCGAATTCGTCACCCAACAGACCGTGATGACCCGCACCGGTGTCGACCGCATCCTGAAATTCGCGTTCGATCTTGCCCAGTCGCGGCCGAAGAAGCACCTGACTTCGGCGACCAAGTCCAACGGCATTTCGATCACGATGCCCTATTGGGACGAGCGCGTGAAGGCGATGGGTCAGAACTATCCCGATGTGAAGTGGGACCAGTATCACATCGATATTCTCACCGCGAATTTCGTTATGCATCCAGACTGGTTTGACGTCGTCGTCGCCTCCAATTTGTTCGGCGACATCCTTTCTGATCTGGGCCCGGCCTGCACAGGCACGATCGGCATCGCGCCCTCGGGCAACATCAACCCGACCGGCGATTTCCCCTCCGTGTTCGAGCCGGTGCACGGCTCGGCGCCCGATATTGCCGGGCAGGGCATTGCCAACCCGATCGGCATGATCTGGTCCGGCGCGATGATGCTGGAGCATCTCGGCGAGAAGGCTGCAGCGGATTCCATTGTCAAGGCGATCGAACGCACCCTCGGGGAACGCACGCTGCGCACGCGCGATCTCGGCGGTCAGGCCGATACCGGCGCGTGCGGCAAGGCCGTCGCGGAGATGATCGAGTAAGCTGCTGCTATTGAGGCGCAAAAAAATGCCCGGCTTCATGCCGGGTATTTTCGTTTCAGACGACTGAAGGTTAGGCGGCAATCCGCCGACAATGCTTCCACGCCGCCGCGATCAGATTCACGCTGGCCTCCGGCGTCCGGAAGGCAGAATGCGCCGATAGCGTCACGTTCGGGATTGTCGTCAGCACATGGCCTGCCGGCAACGGCTCGATGTCGAAAACGTCGAGACCGGCATGGCGTAGATGGCCGGAACGCAGCGCATCGATCATTGCCGCTTCATCAACCACAGCGCCGCGTGCGGTGTTAATGAGGATCGCACCCTTCTTCATCTGGCCGATGCGCTCGCGGGTAATCATGCCGCGGGTCTCGTCGTTCAGCAGCAGATGGATCGAGACGACATCGCTCTTGGCCAACACCGTCTCCATGTCGGTGAATTCCACACCGGGATGGGATTTCGGCGAGCGATTCCAAGCGAGCACCTTCATGCCCGAGCCGAGCGCGATGCGTGCGAATTCCGCGGCAATGCCGCCGAAGCCGATCAGACCAACCGTCTTACCTGTCAGCTCCATGCCTTCGTCACGCAACCAATTGCCGGCGCGCATTTCACGGTCCTGTTCGGCAAGGCCGCGCGCGCCAGCCCACATATGCGCGATGGCACATTCGGCGACGGCGGTGTCGCCATAGCCGCGGATCAAATGCACCTCGATGCCGAGTGCGGCAAGCTCATCCGGGTTCATGTAGCTGCGTGCGCCGGTGCCGAGAAACACCACATGCTTGAGGCCGGTGCACTGCTTGGCGACATCGGTCGGCAGATAGGTGTGATCGACGATAGCGATCTCGGCGCCATCCAATACCTTGGGCAAATCGGCCGACTTGATGTCCTCATCGCGGTTGATTTTCACCGCGATGTCGCCCGGTTTCGTCAGCCGTTCCATGATCTTCGCCAGTTCTTCGCTGGCATCGACGAATACACCCCGCATCACTATCCCCTGTCTGTCTTCGTTACTTCGATGCGACGCCGGCGAGCGCCAGCACCGTATGCATCAGCACATTGGCGCCGGCAGCGCAGTCGTCCTGCGCGGAGGATTCCAGCTCGTTGTGGCTGATGCCGTCCTTGCTCGGGATGAACACCATCGCGGTCGGCATGATGTTGTTGAGGTTGCAGGCGTCGTGACCGGCGCCGGAGGTAATGCGACGATGCGAGTAGCCAAGCGACGTCGCGGCAGTCTCGACCGCGTTGACGAAGTCCTTGTTGAAGTGCGTCGGCGGCTTGTGCCAGACCTTGTCGAACGCGACATCGACCTTGCGATGCGCCGCGATCTCCTTGATCGCATCGCGCACGCCTTTCTCGATGGCTTCCAGCTTGCCGGCGTCGGCGCTGCGCAGGTCCATGGTGAAGGCGATCTCGCCGGGGATCACGTTACGTGAAGGATTGGCGATCACGGCTTCGCCAATGGTACCGAGCGCGCCGATGTTGCTGACCACACGCTCAGTAGCCAGCACGATCTCCGACAAAGTTGCCAGCGCATCCTTGCGCAGGGGCATCGGCGTCGAGCCGGCATGGCTCTCGAAGCCGGTGATCTTGCCGTCGAACCACAGCACGCCCTGACCAGCTTCGACCACGCCAATAGTCTTGCTTTCGGCCTCCAGGATCGGGCCTTGCTCGATATGCAGTTCGACGAAGCCCGAGAATTTCTGCGTGCCCACCGGCACGTCGCCGCGATAGCCGATCTCATCCAGCGCATCGCCAACGGTGACGCCTGCGATGTCCCTACGCGACAGAATGTCGTCGGTGGTGAAGTCGCCGACATAGGCGGCCGACGCCATCATTGCAGGGGCAAAGCGCGAGCCTTCCTCGTTGGTCCAGTTGGCGATGCAGATTGGCATCTCGGTCTCGATGCCGGCATCGTTCAGTGTGCGGAGCACTTCGAGTGCGCCAAGCACGCCGAGAATGCCGTCGAATTTGCCGCCGGTCGGCTGGGTGTCGAGATGGGAGCCGATGCCGATTGGCGCCTTCGACATGTCACGTCCCTTGCGAAGCGCGAACATCGAACCGAGGGCATCGACATGCACCTCCAGGCCGGCATCTTCGCAGGCTTTGCGAAACCAGTTGCGCACCAGTTTGTCTTCGGGCCCGAGTGTCAGGCGTCGTACGCCGCCCTTTGGCGTGCCGCCGAATTTCGCCGTCTCGTTAATGGTGTCCCAGAGCCGCGCGGAATCGATTTTGAGGTTGTCGCCTAGCTTGGTCATGCGGTCTGTCCCGAGAAGTTTGTGTTGAAGAGGGCTGCTTTTCAATGACCCGACGATGCCGGCTCGTCAACCAATGAGCTGTTCTGCGCCAGTTGCGCAGCAATGCCCGCGACGAGTTCGATCGCGGCCGTATCGGGTGATGCGAGCCAGCTTGCCGAAAATGTCAGCGGCTGAAGCTGCAGGTCGGTGTTGAGTAATTGCAGGCGTCCATCCGCGAGTTCGTTCTCGATGATGGCTGTCGGGATCAGTGCAATGCCTAAGCCATCAATCGCCATATGCATCACGGTAGACAGCGACGCACTGGCGTGCAGCCGGATCGGTGGCAGGTCGGGCCGGTTGAACAGCGAACGCGCTATCTCGTAGGGCCGGGTCTTGCGCGAGAAGGTGATGATGGGAAATTTCGCGAGGTCGTGGATCGAGAGCAGATCATTGCCGAGCCCCAGTGAGGGGCTGGCGAGAAAGCCGACGGGGTAGTCGCACAGCACACGGTTGCGAATGTTTGATGTTGAAAGCGGCCCGAGCACGAAAGCGAGATCGATCTCCTGCGCCTGCAGTCGCGCGTTCAGGTTCGGCGTGATGTCCACCTCGATTTCGAGGGACAGGTTCGGATACGAGATGTTGACGTGCTTGATCAGCCGCGTCAGCAAAGTGTGGACGATGGTCTCGGCGACGCCGAGCCGCAGCACGCCGCGCATTGCCGAGCGATCGCCAACCGCTGCCATCATCTCGGAGCGCAGGCCGATCAGCTTTTCGGCATAAACCAGCATCTGCCGTCCGGCCGGCGTCGGCGAGGCGATGCGGCGGTCGCGCTGCAGAAGCCGCACGCCCATCTCATGCTCAAGTTGCGCGATACGCTGGGAGATCGCGGGCTGGGTGGTGTTGAGTTTCTGGGCGGCGCCGCGGAAGCTGCCGAGATTGACCACCCAGAGAAAGGTCTCCAGCGCCTTGAAGTCCGCCATGGATGCGATCCAGTTTTCGATAAGTAAAATTTATGTATGTTGATTAAAAACAACGATTAGACATTATACTAGGCCTGAGTTTCAGTGCGTGTCGAGGCAGAATTAGGCAGGACGCTAAGATGGCTATTTCTTCGGCAGCGCAGCAAAGCGACGATCGATCCTCGGATTTGCCCAGCGTGGTCGCCCGCCGCGAATATCGCGCCGGCAAATATGGCAGCACCGCCGGCGTCGCTCCCGGATACGTCCAGGGAAATTTGGTCATCTTGCCGGAAGCTCAGGCGAGCGCCTTCCATCGCTTCTGCCAGCTCAATCCGAAGCCGTGCCCGATCATCGGCATGTCGGATGTTGGCAATCCCAGCATTCCCGCCCTCGGTCTCGATCTCGATATCCGGACTGACATTCCGCAATATGTCGTCTGGAAGGACGGCGAGGCGATCGATCGTCCTTACGAAGTGACGAAATACTGGCGCGACGATCTCGTGTCCTTCGTGATCGGATGCTCGTATTCGTTCGAAGAAGCAATGATGGCCGACGACCTGCCGATCCGTCACATCGAGCAGAATGTGCTGGTGCCGATGTATCGCACCAACATCCCATGCAAGTCGGCAGGTCCTTTTGCCGGCCCGATGGTGGTGTCGATGCGCCCCCTGAAGCCGGCCGATGCGATCCGCGCCGTGCAGATCACCTCACGTTTCCCGTCAGTGCATGGTGCTCCGGTGCATCTCGGTCTGCCGCAGTCGATCGGCATCAAGGATATCAATAAGCCCGATTACGGCGATGCGGTGCGCATCAATGATGACGAGATTCCGGTGTTCTGGGCGTGTGGCGTCACGCCGCAAGCCGTTATTGCTGCAGCGCGCGTGCCGTTTGCGATCACGCATGCGCCGGGCGTCATGCTCGTCACCGACCTCAAGAATATGCATTTGGCTGTTTTATAAGAAGCAGCTTGCCGATCTTTCGAGCTTTACCGTAACCTTGATTAGTTTCATCGATAGCCGCCGGTCACAAAGGACTAAAGACATGACGATTTCTCGCCGAAACGTATTGCTTGGAGGCGCCGCTTCCGCCGCGCTGCTGCCTCTCGCCAAGCCTGCGCGCGCGCAGGTCAAGGAAGTCGTGATCGGCGTGATTTATCCGCTGTCCGGCGCCAGTGCGCAGATCGGTGTCGACGCGCAGAAGGCTTTCGAAACTGCTGCCGATATCATCAACAAGGATTACGATTTCGCGCTGCCGATGGCGAAGGGCGAGGGCTTCTCGGGTCTCGGTGGTGCCAAGGTGCGTCTCGTGTTTGCCGACCACCAGGCCGATCCGCAAAAGGGCCGGGCCGAAGCCGAGCGCCTCATCACCCAGGAGAAGGTCTCGGCCATCGTCGGCACCTATCAGAGTGCCGTCGCCGTCACCGTCAGCCAGATCTGCGAACGCTACCAGATCCCGTTCCTGTCGGCCGACAACTCGTCGCCGAGCCTGCATCGCCGCGGTCTGAAATACTACTTCCGCGCCGCGCCGCATGACGAAATGTTCTCGACCGCAATGTTCGACTTTTTCGATGCGCAGAAGAAGAAGGGCCAGAAGATCGAGACGCTGGCGCTGTTCCACGAGGACACGATTTTTGGCACCGACTCGGCCAACGCACAGCTCAAGCTCGCCGCCGATCGCGGCTACAAGATCGTCGCCGACATCAAGTATCGCGCCAATTCGCCGTCGCTCACTGCCGAAGTGCAGCAGCTCAAGGCCGCCAATGCCGACGTGCTGATGCCGTCGAGCTACACCACCGACGGCATTCTCCTCATCAAGACCATGGGCGAACTCGGCTACAAGGCCAAGAACATCGTCGCGCAGGACGCAGGCTTCTCCGAGAAGGCACTGTATGATGCCGTCGGCGACAAGATTCCGGGCGTGATCTCGCGCGGTTCGTTCTCGCTCGATCTCGCCGCCAAGCGTCCGATGGTCGGCAAGATCAATGACATGTTCAAGGAGAAATCCGGCAAGGACTTCAACGACTACTCGTCGCGCCAGTTCATGGGCCTGATCGTGATGGCCGACGCCATCAACCGCGCCAAGTCCACCGACGGCGAGAAGATCCGCGAAGCACTGGTTGCGACCGACATGCCGGGCGAGAGCACGATCATGCCGTGGGCGAAGGTCAAGTTCGACGAGATGGGCCAGAACAACAACGCCGATCCGGTGCTGCTGCAGTATAACGGTGGCAAGTTCGTCACCATCTTCCCACCGCAGGCCGCCGTGGCGGATGCGATCTGGCCGATGCCGTAAGGCAGTCTCATACTCGGTGTCGTCCCCGCGAAAGCGGGGACCCATATGCTCCGAAGAACTGGTTTGAACATAGCCCCTCCATCGTCGCTCATCATGACGGCGGTGGTTATGGATCCCCGCTTTCGCGGGGATGACATTTGAGAGTGTTGGCGTCTTATCGCCACGCTCCGACGAGTTGAGAAGGGGAAGCCTTTGACCGCCGCGACCATCATCCAGAGCCTTGCCAGCGGATTGCTGATGGGGCTGCTCTACGGCCTGCTTGCGGTCGGCCTCGCGCTGATCTTCGGCCTGATGGACGTCACCAACTTCGCCCATGGCGAATTCCTGATGTTGGCGATGTACCTCACCTTCTTCCTGTTCATGTTCTGGGCGGTCGATCCGCTGCTGTCGATCCCGCTGGTGGCGGCCGGCATGTTCGTGTTCGGCGCGGTGATCTATCTCGTGATCATACGCTTCGCGATGCGGGCCAAGGCCAATATCGGCATGGTGCAGATCTTCGCGACCTTCGGTCTCGCCATTCTGATGCGCGGTCTTGCGCAGTTCTTTTTCACCCCGGATTATCGCAGCATCCCTGCTTCGTTCCTCGGCGGCAAGACGATCTCGATCTTCGGCGTATTCCTGCCGGTGCCACAGCTCGTCGGTGCGCTGATCTCGATCCTGGCCTTCGGTGCACTCTACTTCTTCATGAAGAAGACCGACTTCGGCCGCGCGCTCGAAGCGACGCGCGAAGATGCGGGGGCCGTGGCGCTGGTCGGCATCGACAAGAACAAGGTGTTCGCGCTCGGCTGGGGCCTCGGCTCCGCGCTGATCGGTCTCGCCGGCGGTGTGATGGCGATCTTCTTCTACATCTACCCCGATGTTGGCGCGTCCTTCGCGCTGATCGCTTACGTCACCGTGGCGCTCGGCGGCTTCGGTAGCGTGTTCGGTGCCTTCGCGGGCGGCATCATCGTCGGCCTCGTTGAGGCGACCACGGCGATGATCCTGCCGCCGTCGCTCAAATCGGTCGGCATCTATGCCGTCTATCTCCTCGTCGTCTTTGTCCGGCCTCGCGGCCTGTTCGGATCGATCTGATGGACAGCTTCACCCAGCGGCGCCGCCGCGACCTTATCCTCGCCGCCGCACTCGCGGTGATCGCCGCCTGCGTGCCGTTCTTCGTCAAGGACGTCTATGTCCAGAACATCATGGTGCTGACCCTGATGTATGCGGCCCTGTCGCAGGCCTGGAATATCCTTGGCGGCTATTGCGGCCAGATCTCGCTCGGCCACGCGCTCTATTTCGGCCTCGGCGCCTATACGACGGCGCTGCTGTTCACCAAATTCGGCGTGCTGCCGTGGTTTGGCATGCTCGGCGGCGGGGTGATCTCTGCGTTGATCGCGCTCGCCTTGGGCTATCCGACCTTCCGCCTGCGCGGCCACTATTTCGTCATCGCCACCATCGTCATCGCCGAAATTGGCTTCCTGCTGTTCCACAATTGGGACTATGCCGGCGCGGCGCTGGGCATCGACATCCCGGTACGCGGCGATAGCTGGGCCAAGTTTCAGTTCACCCGCAGCAAGCTGCCATTCTATTACTTCGCCCTCGTGTTCTGCTGCGTTGCCTGGTTCATCACCTGGTGGCTGGAAGACTCCAAGTGGGGCTTCTGGTGGCGCGCGGTGAAGGATAATCCCGATGCCGCCGAAAGCTTGGGCGTCGTGGTGTTCAATTCCAAGATGGGCGCAGCGGCTGTCTCGGCTTTCCTCACCGCGATCGGCGGCGCGTTCTACGCCCAGTTCGTGTCCTATATCGACCCCGAAAGCGTCATGACCTTTCAGTTCTCGCTGCTGATGGCATTGCCTGCGGTGCTCGGCGGTATCGGCACGCTGTGGGGTCCGGTGCTTGGTGCGGTCATCCTGATCCCGATGACAGAGCTGACGCGCTCCTTCATCGGCGGCTCCGGCCGCGGCGTTGATCTCATTCTGTATGGTGCGGTGATCGTCGTGATCTCGCTGGCGCGGCCGGATGGTCTGCTCGGCCTGTTCTCGCGCCGCCCGGCCTCGAAGGGAGTGTCGCAATGAGCGCGCCTCTGCTTGAAACCCGCGGCGTCTGGCAGCGCTTCGGCGGCCTGATCGCCAATAGCGACGTCTCGATATCCGTCGCTGCTGGCGAGATCGTCGGCCTGATCGGTCCGAACGGCGCCGGCAAGTCGACACTGTTCAATCTGATCGCGGGCGTGTTGCCTCCGACCCAGGGCACGATCTGGTTCGACGGCAAGGACGTCACGAGGCTGCCCGCCGCAGAACGCTGCGCGCTCGGCATTGCGCGGACATTTCAGGTCGTGAAGAGCTTCGAGACGATGACTGTCATCGACAACGTCATCGTTGGTGCGCTGATCCGAAATGACAAGATGCGCGACGCCCGCCGCAAGGCTCATGAGGTGCTCGAGTTCTGCGGGCTCGCCCCGCGAGCCGACAAGCTCGCCCGCGATCTCATTCCGTCGGAGAAGCGCCGGCTTGAAGTCGCCCGTGCACTCGCCACCGAGCCCAAGCTCCTGATGCTTGACGAGTGCCTGACCGGGCTCACGCCGCTGGAAGCACAATCCGGTGTCGCTCTGGTGCGCAAGGTCCGCGAGACCGGCGTCACCGTGCTGATGGTCGAGCACGTCATGGAAATTGTGATGCCGCTGGTCGATCGCGCCATCGTGCTCAATCTCGGCAAGAAGCTTGTCGAGGGCAAACCCACCGATGTCGTGCGGCATCCGGAAGTCATCAGCGCTTATCTCGGGGATCGTCATGCTGTCGGTGCGTGAAGCCACCACCGCCTATCAGGGGCTGGTCGCCATTTCAGACGTCACCATCGACGTCGCCAAGGGCGAGATCGTCGCCGTTTGCGGCTCCAATGGTGCCGGCAAGTCGACACTGATCAAGACCATCGCCGGTGCGGAGCGTCCACGTTCGGGCACCGTCACCTTCGATGGCGAACAGATCAACGGCATCGCGCAGCATCTGATCACCGCGCGCGGCATCGCTTATGTGCCGGAGAACCGCCGGCTGTTTCCGCGGCTGTCGGTGGAGGATAACCTGCGCCTCGGCAGCTACATGTATCGCGGCAAGGCCGACCGCGACGAGCCGTTGAAGCTGGTGTTCGAGCTGTTTCCACGGCTGTCCGAACGTCTCGAACAGCGTGCCGAAACGTTGTCCGGCGGCGAGCAGCAGATGCTGGCCATCGGCCGCGCGCTGATGACCCGGCCGCGGCTCCTGATGCTCGACGAGCCTTCGCAGGGCATCATGCCGAAACTGGTCGACGAAATCTTCCAGGCTGTCGTCAAGATACGCAACACCGGCATGACCGTCTTGATTGTCGAGCAGCGTATGGCCGAAGTGCTGGAGATCGCCGACCGCGCCTATATCCTGCAGACCGGCCGCGTCCAGATGCAGGGCAAGGCCTCGGAGATCGCGACCAATCCGGATGTGCGGAAGGCCTATCTGGGGCTGTAAGTTGTCGAAGGACGTGGGCGACTAGTGCCCATGTCCCTCATGTTTTGGCAGAACCAGCCCGAACGTCGTCACCAGATCCTTCACCTGCTCTGGTGACAGATGCCGCGGGTTGAGCCCGCGGAGTAGCAGATAGAGTTTCGCGGTTTCTTCGAGTTCCTCAATGGCATAGACCGCTGCTTCCAACGTGTCGCCGGACACCACCGGGCCGTGATTGGCCAGCAGCACGGATGAATATTTACCGGCGAGGCCCTTGATGGCATCGGCGACCGCCGGATCGCCCGGCCGATAATAAGGCACCAGAGCCGTCGCGCCGCATTTCATCAGATAATAGGGCGTCATCGGTGGCAGCGCGGCGCGCGGGTCGATCTCCGGCAGCATCGACACCGCCACCGAATGGGTCGAATGCAGATGTACCACGGCGCGGGCGGCGCTGCGGGTCTCATACAGTGCCGTATGCAACGGAACTTCTTTGGTCGGGGCATCGCCGGAGATGAGGCGGCCGTTGCTGTCGAGGCGCGACAGCCGGGCCGGATCGAGTGAGCCCAGTGACGCATTGGTCGGGCTCACGAGCCAGCCGCCATCATCGCAGCGCACACTTATATTGCCCGACGAGCCAGGCGTCAGCCCGCGATCGAACAGCGAGCGGCCGAGGCGGCAAATCTCTTCACGCAGCTTTGTGTCGGTCACCAGATGTCCTCGGTCTTTTCTTGGCATTTCCTTGTCACGTATTTTCCCATGCTTTGGCATGATGGCCAAGCCGTGTTACCGAGACGCAAGGCCGCCCCAAGCTGGCTATCGAGGACCCTAGGGAATTGCCCATGTCACCTGCATCTGAAAAACTACGCGTCGCCGTTATTGGTCTGGGATCGATGGGCTATGGCATGGCCTTGTCGCTCAAGAAGGCCGGCTTCATGGTGACCGGTTGCGACGTCTCGGCGGATGCGGTGAAGCGCTTCGTGGCTGACGGAGGGCAGGGCGCGGACACCCCGGCTGGCGCGGCGCAGGGCGCGGATATCGTCGTCAGCGTCGTCGTCAATGCCGCGCAGACGGCGACCATCCTGTTCGGGACCGATGGCGTTGCCGAAACACTGCCGAAAGGCGCAGTGTTCGTCTCGTCCGCCACGATGGATCCCGATGTCGCGCGCCGTCTCGCTGGGGATCTTGAAGCTACCGGTCGGCACTATCTCGACGCGCCAATCTCCGGCGGTGCGCAGCGCGCGGCGCAAGGTGAGCTCACCATTCTCGCATCCGGCAGCGAGGCCGCCTTTGCCAAGGCGCGGCCGGCGCTCAATGCGATGGCTGCCAAGCTCTACGAGCTCGGCGACGCAGCCGGGCAGGGCGCGGCTTTCAAGATGATCAACCAGCTCCTCGCAGGCGTACACATCGCCGCCGCCTCGGAAGCCATCGCGTTTGCCGCCAAGCAGGGCCTCGACATCCGCAAGGTCTATGAGGTGATCACCGCCTCGGCCGGAAATTCCTGGATGTTCGAGAATCGCATGCCGCATGTGCTCGATGGCGATTACACGCCGCGCAGCGCGGTCGATATTTTCGTCAAGGATCTTGGTATCATCCAGGATATGGCGCGTACGGCGAAATTCCCGGTGCCGGTCTCTGCCGCGGCGCTGCAGATGTTCCTGATGACTTCGGCGTCAGGCATGGGCCGCGACGACGATGCGTCGGTGGCACGGATGTATGCGAAGGTCACCGGCACCAAACTGCCGGGCGACCCGAACTAAGAACAAGAGGAAGATCGATGCCCCGCTTCGCCGCCAATCTCAGCATGATGTTCAATGAACACGCGTTCCTCGATCGTTTCGATGCCGCGGCCAAGGCAGGCTTTAGAGCGGTGGAGTTCCTCTTCCCCTATGAGCATCCGCCGGAAGCGATCGCCGAACGGCTGGAACGCAATGGCTTGAAGCAGGTGCTGTTCAATCTGCCGCCGGGTGACTGGAATGCAGGCGAGAAGGGTTTCGCCGCACGTCCCGACAAGTTCGATGACCTCAGGCAAAGCATTCACACGGCGCTGCCTTATGCACTGGCCACCAATGTCCGTCGCCTGCACATGATGGCGGGTCTTGCCGATCGCCGCGATCCAAAGGCCGTGGCGGCCTTCCGTAAATCCATTGAATGGGCCGCCAACTTCCTCGGCGAGCATGGCATCGATGTGGTGATCGAGCCGATCAATCCGCGCGATGTGCCCGGCTACTTTCTCAACGACTTCATGTTTGCGCGCGACATCATCGCTGACATGAAAATTCCCAATGTCGGACTGCAGTTCGATATCTATCACTGCCAGATCATTCATGGTGACGTCACGATGCGGCTGCGTGAGATGCTGCCGTGGGTAGGGCATATCCAGATCGCCAGTGTGCCGTCGCGCAATGAGCCGTCTGGCGAGGAACTGAACTATCCGTTCCTGTTCGATGAGCTCGACCGGATCGGCTACGACAATTATGTCGGCTGCGAATATCGCCCCGCCGGCGCTACGGTCGCAGGACTTGGCTGGTTCAAGCCCTATGCCGGAGTGAAAACATGACGCTGGCGCTGGGCTGCATCGCCGACGACTACACGGGGGCATCCGATCTTGCCAATACGCTGACGCGTTGCGGTTTGCGGACGGTGCAGACCATCGGCATTCCTGCCGACGATCTGAAGCTGCCGGAGGTCGATGCCGTCGTTGTGTCGCTGAAGAGCCGCTCGATTGCGGCAAGCGCAGCAGTCGAAAAGTCGCGCGCCGCCGAGAAGTGGATGCGCAGCCGCGGCGCGGATCATGTGCTGTTCAAGATCTGTTCGACATTCGACTCCACCGACAAGGGCAATATCGGCCCGGTGATGGACGCGTTGCGGCTCGATTCCGGTGACAATATCGTGCTGGTGACGCCGGCATTCCCCGAGACCGGCAGGACGGTCTATCAGGGTAATCTGTTCGTTGGCGCCGTGCCGCTGAATGAGAGCCCGCTGAAGGATCACCCGCTCAATCCGATGCATGACTCCAACCTCGTCCGTGTGCTGGCGCGGCAGAGCGCGACAAATATCGGGCTGGTCGACCTCGGAGTTGTGGCCTGCGGTGCCGATGTGGTGCGTGCGCATCTCGATGGACTGTCGGAGAATGGTTTTGGCGCAGCGATCATCGACGCCGTGTTTGCCAGCGATCTCGAAACCATCGGTGCGGTTGCGCTCGGTCATCGCGTCTCAGTCGGCGCGTCCGGTATGGGGCTTGGTCTGGCGCGTGCACTGGTCGCGTCGGGGCGCGTCAAGGCGAATGCCGCGACCTCGATCAAGGATACGCCCGTGGGCGGCGCTGCAGCCTGTCTCGCGGGCAGTTGTTCGCAGGCGACGCTGCAGCAGATCGCGCGCGCCGAGCAGGTGATGCCCGTGCTGCATCTCGATTCCGAACAGGTGATTGCTGGTGGCGCGGAGGTCCAGCGCGCGCTCGGCTGGGCGACGGAGCGGTTGGGTAAGGGCCCGGTCCTGATCGCCAGCAGTTCGACGCCGGATCAGGTGACAGCGCTGCAAAAGCGTCACGGCCGCGACGCCACGGGG
The DNA here is from genome assembly GCF_008329525.1 of Tardiphaga sp. P9-11. Classification (GTDB taxonomy): domain Bacteria; phylum Pseudomonadota; class Alphaproteobacteria; order Rhizobiales; family Xanthobacteraceae; genus Tardiphaga. The sequence continues at coordinate 1,340,803 of NZ_NPKQ01000001.1, forward strand.
CATGCCATCGAGCAGGCGATGGCCGATCTCGCTGACGGTCTCGTCCGGGCCGGCGTGCAACGGCTCGTCGTGGCTGGCGGCGAGACATCCGGCGCCGTCGTAGACCGGCTGGGCATTCCGGGCTTCCTGGTCGGCGCGGAAATCGCTGCCGGTGTGCCGGTGTTGCGCGCGGTCGGTGCGGCGGAGCGCCAGATGCTGCTGGCGCTGAAGTCCGGCAATTTCGGCGGGCCGTCTTTCTTTGAAGATGCACTTGGTCTGATGACGTAATGGGTCTCGCCCAATCCAGGGGCGATGGGCTGCACGAATAGGCAGGGCGCTGCTCGTGCGACGCGCATTACAGATAGTTCATCTTGACCGGCCCGTGGCGCCTTCGGCATCGTGGGCCGCAACAAGTTCCTTTAAGTCTGAAACTGTTGTGCGGACGCCACGGCGACCCGGAAACAATTAACAATACCGCCGAAGTGAAGGGCCGTGAGGCTTCGCGTGTTAGCTATTTTGTCGCAGTTCGGCTAAATCTGCTGGCGTGGACAGGCGCGGAACCGCTTGTTCGCAGCCCTTCATGCAAAGAGGATCGCCCGTTCATTCATGAACCGAGCCGATAAGCTTATGCCGGCGCGGCTCCCTAATCGAATACGGGTGATGTCTCTAAACAGGTGAATTCGACCGTGTGCAGGCGGGCCTTCCGCCGTGCCCCTCTCGTTAATGTACTGAGGACTGCCCGTTCATGATTTCGTTGGTGCGCATCGCCCTGACCCGGCCTTATACCTTTGTGGTGCTGGCCCTGCTGTTGCTGATTGTCGGGCCGTTGGCTGCGCTTCGCACGCCAACCGATATTTTCCCTGATATCCGTATCCCCGTCATCGGCGTGGTCTGGCAATATACGGGCCTCCCGCCGGACCAAATGTCCGGCCGTATCACGACGCCGTTCCAACGCGCACTGACCACCACGGTCAATGACATCGAGCACATCACGGCGAATTCCTATGCCGGCTTCGGCATCATCAAGATCTTCTTCCAGCCCAACGTCGACATCCGTACCGCCAACGCGCAGGTCACCGCGATTTCGCAGACGCTGATCAAGCAGCTGCCGCCCGGTGCCACGCCGCCGCTGATCCTGAACTACTCGGCCTCGACGGTTCCGATTATCAACGTCGCATTGTCAGGCGACGGTCTCACCGAACAGAACCTCGCCGATATCGGCATCAATCAATTGCGTACGCCACTGGTCACTGTGCCCGGTGCCGCGATCCCATATCCGTTCGGTGGCAAGCAACGCCAGATACAGATCGACCTCAATCCCGGCGCGCTACAGGCGCGTGGTCTCTCGGGGCAGGACGTTGCCAATGCGCTGGCGGCGCAGAACCTGATTACGCCGGTCGGTACGCAGAAGATCGGCGAGTTCGAATACACGATCAACCTCAACAATTCGCCGCTGAAGATCGAAGAGCTCGGTCGGCTGCCGATCAAGAGCGTCAACGGCGCCATGGTCTATGTGGATGACGTTGCCACCGTGCGCGACGGCAATCCACCGCAGACCAATATCGTGCATGTAGACGGCAATCGCTCGGTGCTGATGCAGGTGCTGAAGGCTGGTTCGGTTTCCACGCTGGATATCATATCCGGCATCAAGCAGAAGGTGATCGACTATCGCGCCGCGCTGCCGGATGCGTTGAAGATCAGCTATATCGGCGACCAGTCCGGCTTCGTGCGCGGCGCCATCAAGGGTGTGGCCATCGAAGGCGTCATCGCCGCATTGCTGACGTCGGTGATGATCCTGCTGTTCCTCGGAAGCTGGCGCTCCACGGTCATCATCGCGGTATCGATCCCTCTTGCGGTGCTCGGCGCAATCATCATGCTGTCGATGATTGGCGAAACGCTGAATATCATGACGCTGGGCGGTCTGGCGCTCGCAGTCGGCATCCTCGTCGATGATGCCACGGTGACCATCGAGAACATCAATTACCATCTGGAGCAGGGCAAGGACGTCGAGACCTCGATCATGGACGGCGCTGCGCAGATCGTAACGCCGGCTTTCGTGTCGCTGCTGTGCATCTGTATCGTCTTTGTGCCGATGTTCTTCCTCGATGGCGTTGCGCGCTTCCTGTTCGTGCCGATGGCCGAAGCGGTGATGTTCGCGATGGTCTGGTCGTTCCTGCTGTCGCGCACGCTGGTGCCGACCATGGCCAAGTATCTGCTGCAGCCGCATGTCCATCATGAGGGCGAGAAACCGCCGACCCGCAACCCGCTGGTGCGCTTTCAGCGTGGCTTCGAGGCGGGTTTCGAGCGTATCCGTGGCGGCTATCATGGCCTGCTGGACATGGCGCTGGCGCGGCGGCCAATCTTTGTAATCGGCTTCCTCGGCGTGGTCGCGGTATCGTTTCTACTGGTGCCGTTTCTCGGCCGTAACTTCTTTCCGTCGGTCGATGGCGGCAGCATCCTGATGCATGTCCGCGCGCAGGTCGGTACCCGCATCGAGGAAACCGCGAACCAGTTCGCCGATATCACCAAGGCGGTGCGCAAGATAATCCCGCCGGATCAGATCGAGACCATGACCGACAATATCGGCATGCCCGTCTCCGGCATCAATCTCACCTATAACAACACCGGCGTGATCGGCCCGCAGGATGGCGACTTCCAGATTAAGCTCAAGGAAGACCACAGACCGACCGAGGAATATGTGCGGCAATTGCGCGAGCAACTGCCGCGGCAGTTCCCCGGTGTCAGCTTCGCTTTCCTGCCTGCCGACATCGTCAGCCAGATCCTGAACTTCGGCGCCCCGGCCCCGATCGATCTGCAGATCCGTGGCGCGAATCTAGCGGCGAACTTCGAATATGCTAACAAGCTGCTCGGCAAGATCCGCCGCATCCCCGGCATTGCCGACGCGCGGCTCCAGCAGTCGCCGAACAATCCCGGCTTCAACATCGATGTCGACCGCACCCGTGCGCAATATGTCGGCCTGACCGAGCGCGATGTCACCAACAGCCTCGTGGTCAACCTCGCCGGTTCGTCGCAAGTCGCGCCAACCTATTATCTCAGTCCTGATAACGGCGTGTCCTATTCCATCGTGATGCAGACGCCGCAATACAAACTGGATACGCTGGGTGCACTGGAGACGTTGCCGATCACGGCCGTGAATGCCAGCAACAATTCCCCGATGCTCGGTGGCATTGCCAGCATCAATCGCTCGACCTCGAATGCCGTGGTGTCGCAATATGACATCCAGTCGATGGTGCAGATCTATGCCACGACGCAGGGCCGCGACCTTGGCTCCGTCTCCAACGATATCTACAAAGTCTTGGAAGAGACCAAGGCGGACGTGCCGAAGGGCAGTAACGTGGCGCTGCTGGGGCAGGTGCAGACCATGAACAGTGCCTTTGCCGGCCTGCTGTTCGGTCTGCTCGGCGCCATCGTTCTGATCTATCTCTTGATCGTGGTGAACTTCCAGTCCTGGTCCGATCCGTTCGTGATCATCACCGCGCTGCCGGCGGCGCTGGCCGGCATCGTCTGGATGCTGTTCACGACGCAGACGACTTTGTCGGTACCGGCGTTGACCGGCGCCATCATGTGTATGGGCGTCGCCACGGCCAATTCGGTGCTGGTGATTTCCTTTGCCCGCGAGCGCTACGCCATCCTCGGCGATCCCATCAAGGCTGCGTCTGAAGCCGGTTTCGTCCGCTTCCGGCCGGTGTTGATGACGGCCCTGGCCATGATCATCGGCATGGCGCCGATGGCGCTGGGGCTCGGTGAGGGCGGTGAGCAGAATGCGCCACTTGGCCGCGCTGTCATCGGCGGCCTGATTTTTGCTACCATCGCCACGTTGATGTTCGTGCCGGTGGTTTTCAGCATGGTTCACAAGAAACAGCAGCCCGAAAATCAGCCTGCGGCTGACGTGGCTACCTCGGAGACTTTGCATGCCCACTGAGCAGACCCCCCCGGTATCACGCCGCAAGCTCGGCCTGGTCGGAGTGATTGGCCTGTGCGCCGCCGGCGCCATCGTCGTCACCGGCATCATGGCCCGCGCCAAGACCGAGACCGAGCTGAAGGCTTGGACAGACGACCAGGCGATCCCCAGCGTCGCAGTCGCGCCGCCCGATGCACGCGTGCTCAGAGCCACGCTCGATCTGCCGGGCCGGCTCGAGGCCTATTACCGTGCGCCGATTTTCGCCCGCGTTTCGGGCTATCTGAAGAGCTGGAGCGCCGATATCGGTGCACAGGTCAAATCCGGCCAGGTGATCGCCGAGATCGAAGCCCCGGACCTCGATCAGCAGTTGCTGCAGGCCCGTGCTGACCTTGTCAGCCAGCAGTCCAGCGCCAAACTGTCGGAAGCGACGCTGAACCGCCGCAAGACGCTCGTCGCGTCGAATTTCGTCTCGGCGCAGGAAATCGACGAACGCACCGCCGATCTGAACAACAAGCGCGCCGCGGTGAATTCCGGCCAGGCCAATGTCGAGCGGCTGGAAGCGCTGGCCGGTTACAAGAAGATCACCGCGCCGTTCGATGGCGTTGTGACCCAGCGCAACACCGACGTTGGTGCGCTGATCTCGGGCGGCACCGGCACCGGTGCCGCGATGTTCGTGGTATCTGATATCAAGAAGCTGCGCGTCTATGTCGACGTGCCGCAGAGCTATGTGCCGGCGATCAGGCTGGGCGCCAAAGCGATCATCAGCGTGCCAGATCATCCGAACAAGACGTTCCCGGCCACGGTGGAAGCCTCGTCGCAATCGGTCGATGTGGCATCGGGCACCACGCGCATGCAGCTCGTGCTCGACAATCCCAACGGCGAATTGCTGCCGGGCGGCTATGCCAATGTGAAGATGAGCCTCGCGCGCGATTCCGCGCCGCTGCATGTGCCGGCCTCGGCGCTGATCTTCAACAAGAGCGGCCTGCGCGTCGCGACGGTTGGACCGGACGACAAGATCCTGTTCAAGACCGTGACCATCGCCCGCGACCTCGGTCGCGACATCGAACTCGCGTCGGGCATCACCGCAGATGACCGTATCGTCATCGCGCCGCCGGATGGCCTCAACGACGGCGACAAGGTCCGTATCACCGGCGGCAGCGGCGCTCCGAAGGGCGGTAAGCCGACGGCGGAGACGGAGAAGAAGGAAGTGAAAGGCTAGGCGCTGATGCCTCGCTATGCCGGGCTCGTATGTCCGGCATAGCGACCCCTGCGTTTGCGACCGTCTAGTGCGTGATGCCTTCGCGGTCGAACAGCGCCATCAGGGTACAGCTCATTGTTGCGATCAGCTTCTCCTCGCTTCGCTCCACCGCAAAGGCCTGGCCCTCACAAACCGTTATGGTTCTGCCGGGCTTGAGAACATGAGCCCGAAACAGGAAATGCTCGCCGCGGGCCGGGGCCAGAAAATTGGTCTTGAATTCGACGGTCAGCACCGCGGCATCGTCGGGCATCAGCGAGAAGGCGGCATATCCGCAGGCAGTATCCAGCGCTGTTGTGATGATGCCGGCATGAATGAACCCATGCTGCTGTGTAAAGGCAGTGTTGTACGGCATTTTTAGTTCGACTTCGCCGGCAGCCTGGCGAGCGACCTCAATGCCCAGTGTTGCCATTGCCGTTTGACGTGCGAAGCTCGCCTGGACGCGAGCCTCGAAGTTTGCATCCTTTGGAATGAATTTGCTCATCTCGCTTTACAGCGCCTTTCGCCACTCCAGCACGCCATCGTCCGCCGTGCTGATCGCGCCGGAAGCCCCCACCGGCGTCCGGTCCTGATCCATCAGGAACGCCAGCGTAGCACCGTCCTGCACCGGCACCCGCGCCAGCGCGCGTTCATTGGCCGCTGTGCGCATGATCACCACGCCGTGCTCGATCTCGCCACCGCGGCCGTAGATCACCGTGAAGCTTTCGACAGTGCCGTTGCCCGAGGCCTCGATGACATATGTCGGAACGGGCTTGCGTCTGCGGTCGGCGTCTGCCTGCACATTGGTATCCTGTGCGAGCGTCTCCTTTGGGGCCTCCTTCGACACCACCAGTGCGTGGTGCTTGGTGACGAAGCCACCCTGCGCGTAAAGCAATCCCGTCCTGGTACCGGCGCGGATCTTGCGCACCATCGCGCAGGCGGCGTGCGCCATGTAGTCGTTCAGTGGCGCGCCAAAGAAGGTCAGGCCGCCCGTCACCGTCGGCTGCACATCGGCACCCAATCCCAATGTGCGGCGGGCCATCTTCGGCACGCAAGGGAAGCAGCTATAGAGTTCGATGGCGCCGAAATTCTTACCGGAGCCGCCGACCAGATCCATCGCGACTTTCAACACCGCATTCTGCGCATGGCTCTCCACATACTGGTCGCGGTCGAGATAGTCGCGCGGCTCTTCGGCCGAGGCGCCGCCCCAGATATGCACGATGCGATCCTCGGGCACGCCCGCAGCGCGTGCCTTCGCGAGGCTGGTGACGAGGATCGCCGCCGACTGGTTCACCATCGGATTAGCGACCATCAGCTTGGTATAGGGCCACGCGATCAGCCGGTTGTCCGGCGTCGGCGTGGTGATCTCGTCGGGCGTGTAGGCTTTCTTGATCCAGGCTTCGGGATTGCTCGCGGCAACACCCGCATAGCGTGACCACAGCTCGCCGGATTCGCGATGCGCCTCGCGGGGCGTCTGGCCCCAATGCGCGGCAGAGGCGGCCTCATAGAACGGATAGACCGTAACCGGCTTGGCGACGCCGAGCTTGGTGGCCATCGGCTTCTGATAGTTGGCGCCGCGCAGCGGCTCGGGTGCGTCCTTGGCGAAGGGCGTCCATGGCAGGTCAACTTTGGCGCGCTCGGCCTTGGTCGCGGTGCCCTGCGATTCCGCGCCTGTGATCGCTGCAACTTGAGACACGCCGCGCGCGATGCGCTTCGCGGCTTCATGGATATAGCGGATCGGGCTCTCGCCGCCGACCGGGCCGTAATAGGCATGTTTCGGATTGATCCCGAGCTTCTCGCTGAGTTGTTTTTCCGGTGCGGTGTAGCGCCAGCTCAGGAAGTTCACGACGTCCAGCGAGTCGATATCTCCAAGCAGCTTTCCGCCGGAATCCTGCTCCGCGCGCTTCAGCGCCTCGATCATCAGCGCGAGCGGCTCGAGACCTTCGGTGAGCTCCTTCGGATGATCGGAGAATTCGCCGACGCCGACGATGACGGGTATACGGTCTTCAGCTAGGTTCGACACTGCCATTGTTCTTGCTCTTGCCTCTATTCGGAAACCAGCATGGCGAGGTGCTCCGCCGCCTCGGCAAAGTCCTCCTTGAATTCCTGCACAACTGCGCCCGCCGACTTGACGCTGTCAATCAGCCCAACGCCCTGGCCCACGAAATAGCTGACCAGATCCCGCGCCTGCGCATTGCCGGCCGCGGCCGAACGGTCGATGGAGGCGAAAGCGTCGCGGCTGATCAGACTCTGCAGCGGCATCGGCAGTGCCCCGGGGCTGTCCTCGCCACGATCCCAGGCATCGGTCCAGACCGAGCGCAATTGGCGTGCGGGCTTGCCGGTGCGTCCCTTCGAACGGATCGCGTCGCGCGACGAGGCGGCAATCATCTTCTCGCGAAATATCTCGGAGGTTTCGGATTCCGTCGTCGCCAGCCACACCGAGCCAGTCCACACGCCGGCCGCGCCCATCGCCATGCAGCCGGCCATTTGTCGTCCGGTCATGATGCCGCCGGCGGCGAGCACAGGCACCTCGCGCATCGGCTTGATGGCTTTGATCACCTCCGGCACCAGCACCATGGTCGAGACCTCGCCGCAATGGCCGCCAGCCTCGGTGCCTTGCGCGACGAGAATATCCACGCCGGCGGCAACCTGTCGGATAGCATGTTCTTTGGCGCCGACGAGGGCGGCCACCGGCACGCCATGCGCCTTTCCCATCTCGATCATCGCCTTCGGTGGCACGCCCAGCGCATTGGCAATGAGCCGGATCGGATGATCGAATGAAATCTCCAGCAGCCGCAGCGCCGTCTCGCCATCGAACGGCTGAGGCTGATTGGCCGGCACGTCGGTGTGTTTGAGCTCGATGCCGTATTTCTTCAGCAGGCTCCGGGTGAAGTCGCGATGTTCGGGCGTGATGCGGCTCTCAAGTGATTTCCATGTCACGTCCTTTTCGCCTGCAGTGGAGATATTCTCCGGGATCAGCACGTCGATGCCATAGGGCTTGCCATCGACGTGTTCGTCGATCCATTTGAGTTCCTGTTCCAGCGTCTCCGGTGAGTGCACGGTCGCGCCGAGTACGCCGAACCCGCCAGCACGGCTGACGGCGGCGACCACGTCGCGGCAGTGGCTGAAGGCGAGCAGGGGAAACTCGATGCCCAGCATCTCGCAGATTGGCGACTTCATCGGCGTGTCTCCCTGAAACTCTTCTGACCCGCTTCATGTGGCGAGTTCGCGATCAACGCTAGCGTAAGGGGAAGGGCGATGCCAAGCGGGCGTGCGGCATTCCGCCTGGCAAAATACAATGGTGACGATGCCCGATTTCCTGCTTGCGCTTTCGCGTCATGCGGGAAATGCTGTCGGTAACAAGTAAAGCAAAAAATACGGGAGTGAACTTATGGCCGCTGCACAGCCGCAATCCGTCTCACATCAAAGTGCGCAGACAGATGTTGTCGTGGTTGGTGCCGGGTTTTCCGGGCTTTATCTACTGCATAAATTGCGTGGCATCGGCCTGTCCGTGAAAGTATTCGAACAGGGTGGGGATGTCGGTGGCACCTGGTATTGGAACCGCTATCCCGGCGCGCGCTGCGACGTCGAGAGCATGCAATACTCCTTTTCGTTCGATGAGAAGTTACAGCAGGAGTGGGACTGGAGCGAGCGCTATGCGCCGCAGCCCGAAATTCTGCGCTATGCCGGCCATGTGGCCGATCGCTATGATTTGCGGAAGGACATTCAGTTCAACACGACCGTCAAATCCGCAGTTTTCGATGAGCGCGCCAATCGATGGACGGTAACGACCTCCGATGGTCAGACCAGCATCGCGCAGCATGTTGTGCTCGCGACGGGTTGTCTGTCGAATGCCCGCACGCCCGAATTCAGGGGCATGAAGGATTTCAAGGGCAAGGTCTATCACACTGGCAACTGGCCGCATGAGGCAGTCGATTTCACCGCCCTGCGCGTCGGCGTCATCGGCACCGGATCGTCCGCAATCCAGTCGATCCCGCTGATCGCCGAACAAGCGAGCCAGCTTTATGTGTTCCAGCGCACCGCCAATTTCAGCGTGCCGGCGCGCAATGCGCCGCTCACCGATGAAGAGCGCAAGTCGTTCCGCGATAACTATCCGGAGATCCGCCGCCGCGCGCGAGAGGATTTCAAAAACGGCATCGTGCAGCCGATTCCGGACCGCGGCGCGCTCGACGATCCGGAGCATGAAAGGCGTGAGAAATATCACGCGCGCTGGACCTCGGGCGGTCTTACCTTCATGGGCGTTTACAACAATCTGGTGCTGGATCAGGGCGCCAACGATACGGCTGCCGATTTCATCCGCGAGAAGATTTCAGAGGTCGTCAGCGATCCGACGACGGCGAAACTTCTGCAGCCGAAGGATCATCCGGTCGGCTCCAAGCGCATCTGCGTCGACACTGACTACTACGCGACCTTCAACCGCCCGAATGTAAGGCTGGTCGATATCAAGGCTCATCCCATCGAACAGATCCTGCCGCATGCCGTGCGCACCGGCGGCAAGGATTATGAGGTTGACGCGCTGGTGCTCGCCACCGGCTTCGATGCGATGACCGGCTCGGTCGCCAAGATCGACATTCGCGGCCGTGGCGGCCAGACGCTGAATGACAAATGGGCGGAAGGCCCGCGAACCTATCTCGGCCTAATGAGCGCCGGTTTTCCGAACCTGTTCATCATCACCGGTCCCGGCTCGCCCTCGGTGCTGTCGAACATGATCGTGTCCATCGAGCAGCATGTCGACTGGATTAGCGATTGCCTCGCTTATATGCGCGACCGCGGCGCCGAGGTGATGGAGGCAACGCATCCTGCCGAGGACAAATGGGTCGCGCACGTCAATGAGGTGGCGGCCGGCACGCTCTACCCGCAGGCCAATTCCTGGTACATGGGGGCCAACATCCCCGGCAAGCCGCAGATTTTCATGCCCTATATTGGCGGCGTCGGCGTTTACCGGCAGATCTGCAACGAAGTCGCCGCGAAGGACTATGAGGGGTTCGCGATGACGGTGGGGACACGGGCGAGGGAGGCCGTGGCTTCCTAGCAGAGGGGCGACGTTCTTCCCTCTCCCGCCTAGCGAACCTGCGCTTCGCGTGGGGGAGAGGGAAAGGAGGAAATCAAAACGCCGTATACCCGCCGTCGATTACGAACGTATCTGCCGTATGATACGACGACGCCTTGCTCATCAGATAAACCGCGATGCCGCCGAAGTCCGATGGCTCGCCAAAACGTCTGACCGGAATACGTGGCATCACGTTGGCGACGAACTTTTCGTTGCCCATGATCCCGGCCGTCATATCGCTCTTGATCCAGCCGGGCAGGATCGCATTGGCTGTTACGCCCTGACGCGCCAGTTCGACCGCGAGCGCGCGCACCAGCGCATTGATCGCCGCCTTGGTTGCCGCATAGTGCTCGTTGCGCGCAGTGCCGAAGATCGAGGCCAGGCTTGAGGTCGCGACCAGACGGCCGAATTTGTCGCCGGCCTCGGCGCGTTCGGTCATGTGCCGCGCAGCAACCTGGAAGGCATGGAAGACGCCGTCCAGATTGGTGGCGAACATGGTGCGCCACTGTTCTTCGGTGCGGTCGATGAAATTGTGCCGGCCGCCGCCGCCGATGCCGGCATTGGCGAAGCAGCCATCGACGCGGCCGAATTTCTTGAGCGTCGCATCCATCGCCGCCTTCACCGAAGCGGTGTCGGTGACGTCGCAGACCAGCGTATCGACCTTGCCGGTGCAGTCCGCCATGGTGGCGGCGGCCGCCTTGTTCTTCTCGGCGTTGCGGCCCCAGATCGAGACATTGCAACCGGCGGCGGCCAGCGCCTGTGCGATACCGAGGCCGATACCGCCATTGCCGCCGGTGATGATGGCTACGCGGCCGCTGAGGTCGAAGATGTGTGTTGGCGTTGCCATGTCAGCGTTTCCGTTGTTTGGCGCACGTTATGCCGTGCGTCCGTTGGTGGGCTGGTGTTCCCCAGGAAGCATGGACAAGCGCGTCCGAAAAATCAAATATGCCGCCTGACATATAATCGCATGATCCCGAAAAGTGGGTACCGGTTTTCGGATCAGATCATGCCCAGACAGAGCTTCCACACCGCGGAATAAACACGCGGACCATCCCGTGAGGAAACCATGCAGTTCAAACACGTCACCCTCGATTTCGACGGTAATGTCGCTATCCTGAAGCTCGATCATCAGGAGGTGATGAACGCAGTATCGGTCGATATGCTCGGCGGCCTCGGCGAGGCGCTGGACGAGATCGACGATCGCAAGGCGGACGTGCGCTGCGTGGTTCTCACCGGCGCCGGCCGTGCCTTCTGCACCGGCGCCAATCTTCAGGGGCGGAACAATCAGCTCACCAAGGCGCGCAGCAACGCCGGCGCCACGCTGGAGACGGCCTTCCATCCGTTCCTGCGCCGGCTGCAGAACCTGCATTGCCCGATCGTCACCGCAGTGAATGGCCCTGCCGCCGGCGCCGGCATGAGCTTCGCGCTGATGGGCGATCTCATTTTGTGTGCACGCTCGTCCTATTTCCTGCAGGCGTTCCGCCGTATCGGCTTGGTGCCCGATTGCGGCTCGACCTGGATCCTGCCGCGCTTGATCGGCAAGGCGCGTTCGGTCGAATTGTCGTTGCTTGGTGAAAAGCTGCCGGCCGAGAAGGCGCTGGAATGGGGCCTCGTCAATCGCGTCTATGACGATGCGGCGCTGATGGATGAAACCATGAAGCTCGCCCATGAACTCGCCAACGGCCCGACCATCGCACTGTCGCTGATCCGCAAACTCTATTGGGAAAGCCCGGAGAATTCCTTCGAGGATCAGATCAATCTTGAGGTCAAATCGCAGCGCGCCGCCGGTGCTTCGCCGGACTTCAAGGAGGGCGTCGCAGCTTTCCTGGAAAAGCGCCCGGCCAAGTTCACGGGCCAGTAGGCCTTGAGCGAGCGCGCGGTCGAGGCGCTGCTCGCACGCAGCGTCATGATATGGTGCCCCGGCACGACCGGGGTTAGCGCGGCAGCGCGGCTATCCGGCGGCGCCAGTCAGGAGACGTGGTCGTTCGACATCACGCATCCCGATGGTGCCATCGGCGCCATCTTGCGCCGCGCGCCGCCCGGCTATGGCGCCGCTCCCGGCCGTGCCGCCGGGCTCGATGCCGAAGCGGTGCTGATGCAGCTTGCGCATGATGCCGGCGTGCCGTCGCCGAAGGTGCTGCACGTTCTCAAACCAGACGACGATCTGGGAACGGGTTTCATCATGCAGCGGGTCGCTGGCGAAACCATCCCGCGCAAGATTTTGCGCGACGATGAATTCGCGCAGGCGCGCCCAAAACTCGCCCGGCAATGCGGCGAGATCCTCGCTGGCATTCACGGGCTGTCCGCTGCAAGCCTGCCGCAACTGCGCCGCATGAATGCCGCAGCAGAAATCGTCGAATTGCAGCGTGAGATCGACGGTTTTGGCGGGCCGCGTCCGGTGTTCCAGCTGGCGCTACGTTGGTTGCGCGACAACGATCCCGGCGCATCAGAACGCGTCACTTTGGTGCACGGCGATTTCCGCCACGGCAATTTGATGATCGGGTCCGATGGCGTCCGCGCGGTGTTGGATTGGGAGCTGGCCCATCTCGGTGATCCCATGGAGGATCTCGGCTGGATCTGCGTTAATTCCTGGCGCTTCGGTGTCATCGACAAGCCGGTCGGCGGGTTTGGCGCCTATGAGGAGTTGTTCTCGGGTTACGAGGCGGCCAGCGGCATTGCGGTCGATGTGGCACGCGTCAAATTCTGGGAAGTGATCGGGACACTGCGCTGGGGCGTGATGTGCGTCGGGATGATGCAGCGATTTCGTCTGGGGCCGGATCATTCGATGGAGCGGGCGATGATCGGGCGACGATCGTCCGAAACCGAGATCGATTTATTGCGTTTGCTGGCACCGCGCGCATGATCCCGAAAAGTGGCGACCGGTTTTCGGATCAGATCATATGCAAAAAAGGTGATGATATGCAGGACGAACCGAGGCCCGATGAGCTGGTGAAGGCCGTTGCGGAGTTTCTTCGCAACGACATTGCACCTCAAATCTCGGGCCATGCAGCATTCAAGCTGCGGGTCGCGATAAATGCGCTTGACCTTGTGACCCGGCAGCTGACGCTCGCCGGCGACAGCGATGCCGCCGAGCTTCATGGATTGATGCTGCTGCTCGGTGTTCACGGCACGCTAGAGGGATTGAACCGGGATCTCGCCGACCGCATCGCGCAAGGTGATGTCGATCTCACGACACCCGGTGTGAAGGAGCATCTGTGGCAGACGACACTGGCGAAGCTCGCCGTCGATCAGCCGAACTACGGCTCCTACAAGCGCGAGCTGGAATCGAAGTAAGCGCCGAAGCGCTACTTCCCCTTCCAGTTCGGCTTGCGCTTCTCCGAGAATGCCTTCGGCCCCTCGATATAGTCTTCCGATGCCGCCATCGCCTTCACCGCCGGATATTCGCGCTGCTCGGTGATCGCCTGTTCCAGCGACACCGCCATGCCTTTCTGGATCGCCTGCTTGGAGGCGCGGATCGACATCGGCGAGTTCTGGCAGATGGTTTCGGCCCAACGTAGCGCGGCATTCAAGGCCTCGCCCTGCGGCACCACTTCATTGACGAAACCGAGTTCATAACCCTCCTGCGGCTTCACATGGCGCGCGGTGAGGATCATGCCCATGGCACGCTTCATGCCGATCTGGCGTGGCAGGCGCTGCAGGCCGCCGGCCAGCGCAGCGAGGCCGACGCGCGGCTCGGGCAAGGCGAATGTCGCATTCTCTGCAGCGATGATGAGATCGCAGGCCAGTGCGATTTCGAAGCCGCCGCCCATGGCAACGCCGTTGACAGCGGCGATGATCGGCTTGTCGCAGTCGAAGCGCGCGGTCAGACCAGCAAAGCCCGACGTGTTCCAGCCGCGCTTGCCACCGGCGGCCTGCCATTTCAGATCGTTGCCGGCGCAGAATGCTTTGTCACCGGCGCCGGTGACGATCGCCACCCACTGTTCGGGATCGCTAGCGAAGTCGTTGAACACCTCGTGCAGTTCGTTATGCGCGTCGGTGTGCAGCGCGTTGTACACTTCCGGGCGCGACAGCGTCACAATGGTGATCGGTCCCTTGCGGGTCACGGTTGAGAATTGCAGAGCCATCGCGGCCTCCCTTTTGTTTTTCGTTGTGCAGAATATCGGCGGAATATGTGCGGCGCGGCCGCGCTTGACTTGATCGGACGATGCTATCTTAATCGCTCGATTAACAAGAGCAACAAAGCTCACAGAATAATCGGGAGAGCGCCTTGGATTTTTCCCTGCCGGCCGATCTGGTCGCCTATCTCGCCGAGCTCGACAGTTTTATTGTGCGCGAGATCAAGCCGCTCGAAGAGCGAGATGACAATATCCGCTTCTTCGATCATCGCCGCGAATGGGCGCGCACCGATTTCGACAATGGCGGCCTGCCGCGGCATGAATGGGAAGCGCTGCTGCGCCAGGTAAAGAATATAGCCGACAAGGCCGGGCATCTACGTTTTGCGATTCCGAAGCGCTATGGCGGCAAGGACGGCAGCAATCTCTGGATGGCCGTGATCCGCGAGCATTTCGCCGCCAAGGGCCTCGGCCTGCACAACGATCTGCAGAACGAACACTCCATCGTCGGTAATCTGCCGCTGGTGACGATGCTCGATCGCTATGGCCGCGACGACCAGAAGGAAATGATCGAGGGCTCGATATCAGGAAAATATCGCATCACCTTCGGTCTGACAGAGCCCGAGCACGGTTCGGACGCCACGCATATGGAAACCACGGCGGTCGAGGCGACACGCGATGGCGTCAAGGGCTGGGTCATCAATGGCGAGAAGATGTGGACGACCGGCATGCATGTCGCCACGCATTGCGCGCTGTTCGCGCGCACATCGGGGGATGACGGCGACGCGCGCGGCATCACCTGTTTCCTGGTGCCGGCCAAGGCCGCTGGCGTAAAGATCGAAGAATATATGTGGACCTTCAATATGCCCACGGACCATCCGCGTGTGTCATTCACTGACGTGTTCGTGCCGGATGACGCGCTGTTCGGCGAGATCGGCCGCGGCCTGTCGCTGGCGCAGTGCTTCGTGCACGAGAACCGCATTCGCCAAGCGGCGAGTTCACTTGGCGCCGCGGTCTATTGCATCAATGAGAGCGTGAAGTATGCGCGTGAGCGCAAGCCGTTCGGCGAGGAACTGGCGCGCAACCAGGGCATCCAGTTTCCATTGGTCGAGCTGGCGACGCAGGCGGAGATGTTGCGGCTGCTGATCCGCAAGACCGCGTGGGAGATGGACCAGCTCACCCAGGCGCAGGTCGAGCACACGCTGTCTGACAAGGTGTCGATGTGTAACTACTGGGCCAACCGGCTGTGCTGCGAATCGGCCGACCGCGCGATGCAGGTGCATGGCGGCATGGGCTATTCACGGCACAAGCCGTTCGAGCACATCTATCGCCATCACCGCCGCTATCGCATCACGGAAGGCAGCGAAGAAATCCAGAAGCGCAAGGTCGCGGGATTCCTGTTCGGCTATATGGGCGTCAACAAGCACTGATGTGCTGCGTCAGTCGATGTAGCCTGGAATCTCCGCAGGCGAGGCCACCAGATGCTTCGCCCCGGCGCTCGTCAGTTCCTCGCGGCCGCCATAGCCATAGAGCACGCCGATCCCCGGAATTCCGTTATTCGCTGCGCCGATAATATCGTGCTTGCGGTCGCCGATCATGATCGCTCGGGCAGGATCGGTCGCGGTTTCGTCGAGCGCATAGCGCAGCAGGTCGCTCTTGTCGACGCGGGTACCGTCGAGTTCCGAGCCGAACACGCGCGTAAAGTATCTGCGCAGGCCGAAGTGGTCGATAATGCGGTCGGCAAATACATGTGGCTTGCTGGTGGCGACGAACAGCGTGCGTCCGGAAGCACTTAGCGTTTCCAGCGTTGCGGTGATGCCGTCATAGAGTGTGTTCTCGAACAGGCCTATGGTTCCGAAGCGTTCGCGATAAAGCTCCACGCCGCGATCGGCGTCCTTGTCGCTACCGAGCAGCGCCACGAAGCTGGCGCGCAGCGGCGGCCCGATGCACCAGGTCAGTTCGTCCTGCGTCGGCACGGGCAAGCCCAGCTTGTCGAGGGCATACTGGATCGAACCCGTAATGCCGATTTTGGGATCGGTCAGCGTCCCGTCGAGATCGAAAAAGACCGTGTCGGTCGCATGTGGCTTCATCTAGTTTGCATACCTTGCGGTGAGATCGCGCGAGATCCGCGAGCCTTCGTCGATATAGCGGCGGATTGCGATGGTGGCGGCAGGCGTGCAGGTCCGGTAAGTCTGCTGGAAGCCGTTATAGCCGCGGTTGAAGCCGGCAATCATGCGGGCGCGGCGCTCGCCTGACGGCGTTTCGGCATCGACCAGCGCCTGCATTTCGTTGCGCCACTTGTTGCCTTCGTTGTTGCCGCAGATGCCACGCAGGTAATGCAGCGCGCCGAGAATTTCTGACATCCGCTGCAGATCGTTGTCGAACGGCGCAGCCGCGTCCTGTGCCCGGGCAGAGCCAGCGCAGATCGTAATGACGGTCAGAATGATGAGCAGATGCTTCAACATGAATGGTCCCGGAACCCGGCTGATATGCCTTTTCAAGGCGTCTGAAGCAAGGCAACGCTGCTGGCGCGGCAAGGAGCCATCTATGGTCCGACCAGATCTTCCGCCATGGCGAGGATCGGACCAAGGCCATCGGTGGTTTTGAAGGCGCCGAGATCGTCCGGCGCGACCCACTGGAAATCGTCGAGTTCGTCGTTCAGTTCGGGCTCGCCGGCCACCCAGCGTGCGGCAAAGGACATGATCAGGTAGTGCCCGGCCACCTTGTCGTTTGGCAGCACTTCGCGGAAGCCGGACAGGCCGACAATGTCGATCGTCAGTCCGGTTTCCTCCATCACCTCGCGGGCGAGGGCGACGGCAAGGGATTCGCCGAATTCCACGCGCCCGCCGGGGAGTGAATAGAAGCCCTTGCCGGGCGAGCGGGCGCGGCGGACGAGCAGCACCTTGCCGTCCCGGAAGATGGCGGCGCTGGTGGCGAGTTGCGGATAAGCGGGAGGCGTGTCGGTCACGAGGTCATTGCGCCATGATGCTGTCAACGTCGGATTCCTGATCGCGGCCGTTGATGATGCCACCGGCCGTTCCGACCATCGGCTTGACCCAGCCGGCAGCCTGTTCGGCCAGCATGGCGCGCGTCCGGTCCTGCTGCACGGTGCGCATGGCTTCACCGACGGTAATCAGAATCTGCGTCATGTTCGCGACCAGCGCATCGAATTCGGCGCGGATATCGGGGCGTGCAGCCTGATAGGATGCGATTGCGAGATCTCGCGCCTTGAAGTTGGATTTGATGAAGTGCTCAGCATAGCTGAGCGGCTGCCATTCCAGAAATAGCTCATAGCAGTCCGGCATGTCCGGGATCAGCTCGAGCAACATGATGGCTTCGTTGAAGTGATTCAGATAGTCGGTCGCTAGGCCTGTGCGCGGATTGATATTCGCGGCCATCAGCTCGGCAGCAGACGCGACGGGGCCAGCACCGACGCCGGCCAGGTCGTGATGGTCATGCTGCGCCGATTGCAGGGCCGTCAGGGTCATATGTCGCACTGTTGGTGTTTTGGGTTAAAACCGCCTGAAGAGGCAGGATTGCGGATCGAGAATGTGTGGGCGGTTTGTCATTACGTCGGCGCCGGAAGCGTTACGGCAGGTATTCGGCTATATTGAGCAGCCGAATCTTCCAGCCAGATACAATGTTGCGCCGACGCAGCCGGTTCCTGTTGTCATCGTTGAAAACGGAGCCCGGCATTTTCGTCTGATGCGATGGGGCCTTTTGCCCTCTTGGGTCAAGGACCCGCGGAAGTTTACCCTTCTGATTAATGCTCGCGCCGAGACCGTGCAAGAAAAGCCGGCCTTCAAAAACGCGATTCGCCGGCGTCGATGCCTGATTCCGGCCGATGGCTACTACGAATGGCAAAATCGCGGTGAACGCAAACAGCCGTATTTTATCCACCCAAGTGCAGGCGGTCCGATGGGCTTTGCGGGTCTGGCCGAGACCTGGATGGGGCCGAACGGCGAAGAGGTCGATACGGTCGCGCTCATCACTGCAGAAGCCAGCACGGGCATGTCGGTTCTGCACCATCGCGTACCGGTGACGATCGCGCCGGATCATTTCGGCCAGTGGCTCGATTGCAGTTCGGATAGTGCGTCTGACGTGATGACGATGCTCGCCGCGCCGCCTGACGGCACCTTCGCCTGGCATCCTGTGGCGATGGCCGTCAACAAGGTGGCCGATGACGATGCGCAACTGATCCTGCCGATCTCGGCGGAAGAAGCTGCCGTGGAGCAGGTGAAGCCGATGCGAGCGCCGCGCAAGGTCGCGGTGAGCGAGAATGACGGGCAGGGCTCGTTGTTCTAGCTCACGGCGTCAGCGGTCGACCATCGAGCCACTTGGCATAGATCACACGCTTCTGTTCGCCATAGCCGAGCGACTCGTAGAACGCCTGCACCTTGGTGTTATCTGAGCGCACCATCAGCTGCATTTTCTCGATGCCGCGCTCGCGCAGCCAGTCTTCGGCTGCCGTCATGATGCCGCGGCCGAAATCCTGGCGTTGCCGATCCGGATCGACCGAGACGTAATAGACCCAGCCGCGATGGCCGTCATGGCCGACCAGCACTGACGCGACGATGGTCTTGCCTTTACGACCGACCAGCACATTGGCGTTGGTGCCGGTGCGCGCCAGCCTGATGTCGGCTTCCGGATCATTCCAGGGTCGCACCAGTCCGCAACGCAGCCAGAGCTGGATGACGGCCTGAATATCTGCGTCGACGAGCGGAGCAACTTTCAATGTTGCACCGGCAGTAGCACCTTGCCCGGATTGAGGATGTTCAGCGGGTCCAGCATCGTCTTCAGGCTACGCATCAGCTCGATGGCCACGGGGTCCTTCACCGAGGGCAGCTCAGCCGCCTTCATCTGGCCGATGCCGTGTTCGGCCGAGATCGAGCCGCCCATGCGCAGCACGACCTCGAAGACGACTTCGTTGACATCGTGCCAGCGCGCCAGAAATTTCTCGCGGCCGTCGGTGTCGCCGAGCGTGTTCTTGGGCTGCGTCACATTGTAGTGGATGTTGCCGTCGCCGAGATGGCCGAACGGCACCGGACGAGCGCCGGGAAGCAGCTTCACGACGGCCGCATTGGCCTCCGCGATGAAGGCGGGCACTGAGGCCACGGGCACCGAAATGTCGTGCTTGATCGATCCACCTTCCGGCTTCTGCGCCGGCGAGATTTCCTCGCGCAGTTTCCAGAACGCCTGACGATGGGCGATGTTCTCGGCGATCACGGCATCATCGACAATGCCGTCTTCCAGGCCGCGCTCCAGTATCGCTTCCAGCGTCGCGCGCGCGTCGTCGCGTCCCGACGACAATTCCATCAGCACATACCAGGCGTGCTTGCTGGCGAGCGGATCACGAATGCCGATGCCGTGGCGCACGCTGAAATCCACGGCGATATCGGCGATCAGTTCGAAGCTGGTGAGGTTGCCACCGGCCTCGGAGCGGGAGATGCTGAGCAGCTTCAGCGCATCGTCCGGGGATTTCAGGCCGACGAACGCGGTCTCGACTGCGCGGGGCTTCGGAAACAATTTCAGCGTCGCGGCGGTGATGATGCCGAGCGAGCCTTCGGCACCGATGAAGATATTGCGCAGGTCGTAGCCGGTATTGTCCTTCTTCAGCTTCGACAGGCCGTTGAGAATGCGGCCGTCGGCCAGCACCACTTCGAGACCGAGCGCCATCTCGCGCGCCACGCCGTAAGCCAGCGCGGTGGTGCCACCGGCATTGCTGGAGAGATTGCCGCCGATGGTGCAGCTGCCTTCCGAGCCCAGCGACAGCGGAAACAGCCGGCCGGCTTCCGCGGCGCGCTGCTGCGCGACCTGCAGCACAAGGCCGGCTTCGACCGTCATGGTGTTGGACGACGTGTCCAGATCGCGCACCTTGTCCATCCGGCGCATCGACAGCACCACCTCGCCGCCATAGGGCGTCTGGCCGCCGACCAGGCCGGTATTACCGCCTTGCGGCACTAGTGCGGTGCGTGTTTCGGTAGCGAGTTTGCAGATCGCGGCGACTTCGGCGGTCGAGCCTGGGCGCAGCACCAGCGGCGAGGTGCCGAAAAACAGGTTGCGATCCTCGGTGACGTATTGATGCACATCGGCCTGATCGGTGATGGCGTATTTGTCGCCGACGATGGCCCGGAAGCGCGCGATGGTTTCGGGAGAGAGCGTGGGCGGCTTCGGCTGGACGATATTCATAACTATTCCCTGGCGCGTTCTTCGAGTTTCTTGGTCTTGCGTTCGACTTACACGGCGGCGCGGCGCAACCGGTCATTGATGGCTTCGCCGAGTCCATGGTTCGGCACCGGCATCACCGCGATGCTGCTGGCGCCCGAAGCCATGGCAGCGGCGTCGAGCGCGCGAAGATAGCCGAAAAGATTGGTGGCGGCTTCCCCGAGATCGCCCTGTTCGGACAAATTCAGGACAGCGGCAGCGGCCTCCATACCCGGCAGCAGGGCCGGTCCGAAGGCCAGCAAGGCCTCGCCAGGTTTCACGTCCTCAGCCAGAAGCCGCACCCGCGTCCGCGGCGCATAATGCGAGGCCAGCATGCCCGGCGCCAGCGGCTGGTTCGTATCGCTTGCGGGCTCGTCCGGCGGGCTCGCCAGCGACCCGCCCAACACCCGTTCGATCGCCTCCCGCGGCAGCCCGCCCGGTCGCAGCAACATCGGCACTTTGAGGCAACCGACGATGGTGGATTCGACACCCACCTCAACCGGGCCACCATCGAGAATCATGTCGATGCGGCCACCTAGATCGCTCAGCACATGGGCTGCGGTGGTCGGTGAGACGTGTCCGGAGATATTGGCCGATGGGGCCACCACGGCGCCGCCAAAGGCCTGCAGCAGCGCATGGGCCACGGGATGGGCCGGCACGCGGATGGCGACCGTATCGAGCCCGGCGGTGGCCAGATCTGCAACCGGGCAATCCGCGGTTCTGGGCAGCACCAACGTCAGCGGCCCCGGCCAGAACGCCTCGGCAAGCGCCAGCGCGCGCGCATCGAATCGGGCAATGCGCCGCGCGGCGGCGAGATCGGCTACATGGGCGATCAGCGGATTGAACGACGGCCGGCCCTTCGCCTCATAGATCCCCGCCACGGCCCGCGGATTGGCCGCATCGGCCCCGAGCCCGTAGACCGTCTCGGTCGGAAACGCCAGCAGCCCGCCCGCGCGCAGGCAGTGCGCCGCCTCCGCGATATGGGCGGCGTCGGCGGGGCTCATCCGGGTGGTCAGGCCTACGGCCATGCAGGGCGGATCCTTGTCTTCAAAATTGGTCAGGCTTCTTTACCGGGGTTCTTGCAGGATGCGAAACCCAAGGCTATAAGCCGCGCTCTTAGTCGGAGTGTGGCTCAGCCCGGTAGAGCACTGCGTTCGGGACGCAGGGGTCGCAGGTTCGAATCCTGCCACTCCGACCACGATTTCAATAGCTTAGCATTTTCACGATCTTATGGCGCCACGAATTGCGCAATGAAATTGGCCCGTGGCTGTCGAAGATTATACGCGCTGGTTCAAGTAGAAGTCGCGACTCGAAGAATTGCGGGCTGTGAGGGCTGCTCTCGACGTTGTCGAAGGTGCTTCATCCGGTACGGCACAGCGGGCTTTGGCGCGAAAATGCTTCGCTGTGCGCATACAAGAAAATCTCGGAAGAAATTTAGCCCCGCCGCCCGCTAAAGGCCTCTGCGGCTTCTTTCTGAAAATCCGGGTGGTGATGGCCGTTAATTGGCTTCCTACTGCTCCACCGTCATCCCAAGCCAGCCGGCGGCTTCCCACAGATCGACTCCAGCCTGCATCAGCCATGTCGCTGCGGTATGCCGGAGAGAATGACGCACGACGTCGTCGCCGTGCCCGGCGTCTTCTAAAATTCCTTCCCAGGCCGACCTAATCTTACCGGCAAGAGGCTGACCGTCGTTCATGCGGTTGACAACAAACCGGATCTACTCGCCGTCGTTCATGATGCCTGCCGCGCGCAGCTCGGCCGATCGCTTGTGATCGATCCTGCACCAGCGAACCATGTGGGGACGCAAGCGCGCAGCGATCTTTGCCGGAGGGCGTCGCTTTTGGTTGACCGCTCAAGGGCGCCCTTGCCCTGGTAGACCATGGCGTCCAGTTCACCCACGGATGGGTCGTGGTCGGGAGCCATTGCGTGCGGCGGATCGTTTCTTCCCGTCGGGCGCTGCAAATACCGATCAAGCAAAAGCGGGCAGCCGGATAACGGCGGCGGATAAGCCACCGCTCACGGCGCAATAGCGTGCCATCTTCTTTGCGTTTCCAGGCACCCCGCTCATTGTCCCACACGTAGCCGATCACGGCACTGAGCAAACGTGCGGCTTCATTGCGTGTCAGCCAGCGGTGTCGGCCTTCCGCCTTGGGAGGCAGTGTAATCTTCGGAACGACGCTGAGTGTGTGCTCCGCGTGGTACGCGTTGATGGCAGCCCGAAAATCCTCTAGCCGGCGCCTGGCCGTTTGATCAGACACGTTGCACTGACGTCCCGCAGCAGGTTGACGCAGAACACGCCGTTCACCTTGATCGCCTGGACGGTCGCACTGGTCTCATTGATGCAGACGAGCAAGGTCGGCTGCGGCGTGTCAGCCGAGACGGACGACATTGCCGATACCGTCGCGCCCTCGCGGCCAGCTGTGCCATCCGTCGTCACGATACTGACAGTGCAGGCCGCATTGCCCATGCTGGCCAAGAACTGATCGCGCAGTGCCATGGTTATGTACCTTTGAAGAGTTGACCGCTCGGAGCGAGCGGTATCCTTCACGAGTACCTTTGAGCTGCTCGCAGCCGACCCGCGGATGGGTATTTCGCGCGCCAGATTTGCCTAACCCATGACTGCGATAAATTATCGATTTTGAGAGCGGTGCTTCTGATTTTCAAAAGTGCCAAATTGCGCGGTAGCCAAGGAGCACTTTTGCCGGTGAATTCTCGTTGTAAATTAAGAAGCCAATGGAAATATGCCGGGGTCGCTGGTTGTTCGCGCGCAAGTGCCGCCGATCATCTTTCCATCTGACCGATCGATGTAAACGGCAGAGCCGGTGGCTCGACGACCGCTTATGGCGCAAATGTATGGACCGGCTGCTGATCGCAAGTGAGATTATGCTTAGATAGCGGAAGTCGCTGATATGTATCCGGCCTGTTGATCGGCTCGCGGGCCGTGGCCTTGATGGGGATACGCACGCGCCTTTGGC
>NZ_NPKQ01000020.1 GCF_008329525.1 Tardiphaga sp. P9-11
CCCGCGCTCGTCTCGTCTCCGCAACCCCGGCCAGCTCCGACGAGACGAGCGCTACCCCCAAACCAGCACGCTCAAAGGGGTCAAAATTGGACGCCGATCCGGGGTCAAATTTGAACGCCGATTGACAGACACTGTGCCCGTGATCGATAACGTTCGATTTCTTGGGTGTACACTCTGGACCGACTACTTGTTTATGGCACGTAGTCAGATCGAAGGCTTCCGTGCCGGAGCGTCAATCAATGATTATCGCTTCATTACGACCGCGGACGGCGCCGAATTTCCGCGCCCATTTACGCCAAGGGAATCTTTCCGTCGGCACTGGAGAGAACGCCAGTGGCTGATTGATCGTTTGGCCGAGGGGCACGAGGGTCCCACCGTCTGCATCAACCACCACGCCATTCATCCCGGTTCGCTTCATGCGCGACATGTAGATTCCGGGCCAGTGAACGCGTCGTTCATCTCGGATATGGGAGGCATCATCAAAGAATATGCGCCAACCCTGTGGATCCACGGTCATGTTCATGACACGCACAATTATATCGTGGGAGGAACCAGGGTTGTCTGCAATCCCCGTGGTTACGAGCGGGGAAACGGATTGCCAGAGAACGTCGGGTTCATTCCCGACTTGATTGTCGAGATAGGCGATCGGTAACGCGAGTGCCGAGTTGGTGAGCATGAATGCGAGATAGGTACGTTCTAAATTTCATCCATTTATCGCGACTTCAACTATAGACGCCTCTGTCAATCCTGATGAGGTAGTCCTTGACCAGCTCGATGCCTGTTTCCGTATCAAGTAGATCGACAGGGTGGCGTCGCTCAAGTCCGAATGCTGGACTCTGTAACCACCATTGAGCTTCCTCCTCAGAGCCAAAGACGTCAGCGGCGAGAGCGCATATATCCGCACGCTCAAGATCAGGAGGAACGCGTGCTGCCATAAGGGCGTCCTAATCGATACCAACGCGAATTCGTGCGAGCTACCCCCAGATCTTCAACGAGCAGGCAAAGATCGCTGGTAACGATCGAACGCCCGTCGCCCGGCAAGGTCGGATGATCCCAAACCATGCCAGTCAGACAGGCGGCGTACCGAGATGTCCGCATCCAATTGTCGAGAACAGGAGCATGGTCGCCGATGTTAAGGTAGCCATCGGTGAAAAGCATCAAGTCTGTCGCCAGCCGCTGAAGGCGATCCACCTCTGACGCCAACGCGAGAAGGTCTGCAGGACGTCCATTTCCAATTTCAAACATGTCTTCTCCAGAACTAATGAAAACGAACCGGCCCCGGTGCATCTATCCGTGATCAGACACGAAGTTTTGCCACCGATTGTGCAACGGCTACTGCCGTTGCCTCGACAGTTCGGCTGCAAACGTACTGTGACGTGTTTATGAGATCGTCGAGGTGCTCTCTCGAAATATCGGGGATCCCTCGCTTCAAAATTGACGGACCGGGCAGGCCAGCTCGCATGAAACCATCAAACCGCTCCACTTTGGCCGCGACAGCATGATCATCCATGTCCTCGGGCCAAGCGACCGGTAGAAGCCAGCCACGGGCGAGGGAAGCAATAGGAGGTCGTGCGTTATACCGCGGACGCGCAGTTTGGCGATGAAGGCGGAAGTGTGGATCGGAGGCCGACGCCTGATGCGTCTGAAGGTCCCGGTAGTCTCCAACCGCCACTTCGATCTCGACAGCCGCGGGCCTCATGGGAAACAGCACCACGGATGTTGGATTGTCGAAGACCGTATCCCAAACGGTCCGTTTGACCATATCGATGACAACCGTCGAACATTCCGGATGCGCCGCGATCGTATGCCGGATCGCCTCCGGCGTCGCGGCGTGCTCCGCAAGCGCGGCAGTCGAGAACGGGACGCCCTTGGCGAACGCGATGACCGGCTGAATGCCTGACATTGTCACCTGCAGGTGCAGCGGCCGGAGGCCGATGGCGGCGAGACCTGTCGCCAGGACGACACTGGACACGGTGCGCCCCGCGCCCCCCTTGGACCCTTGCAAAATATACATCGACATCGACGAATCCTTTGTCAGGCGGAAGTGCCGGGAGCGACAGTAGCCACGACAAGGGATTCGATGCAATTAAATACATATAATATGCAAACTGATGACCATTACCTGTAATTGTTGACAAGCGAATGCCTACTTCGAAAGTACCGGGATGTACGCTCATCCCAAGCTTTTGAAGGCGGCCAGACAGACGCTGGACATTACCCAGAGTGACCTGGCGGCAGCGGCGGACGTCAGCGTGCGTTCCCTCGCGGCGTTGGAGGCCAATAAACCCAGGGCAACACTCGCTACAATTGAGGCTGTCCAATTTGCGCTTGTCCAAACGTACGGGGTCACGTTTTTAGGCGAAGACCAGACCTTTGGTGCTGGCTTCCGGCTTCCCCGTGGATTTGGGCAGAAGAAGGCGAAGGGTGACCGACCGATTTCCAAATCCCGGGCAGGATCAAAGCGGAAGTGAGCCTAGTCCCGTCGGCCGCTCGCTCGCTACGGCGCCATTGGGGCGCGCGCTCCGCGATCGGCCTCATTACGGATGTTAGTTACCCAAAGGTCGCAGATCACTTTGCAAGCTTGTGTCTTTCCCGTGCCTCCACCGCCAACCAGACGGGAAAGGGGGCGAGACAGGATCTCCCTCACTGCGACCGCTTGTTCCTGACTCAGCATCCGGCTGCGCCAACAGTCTCTTCGTCGAGCTCTGTCTTCGCCGACGCGAGCATGCTCTCATAATTCAGCAAGGAGTCGTTCCGCGCGGGCGCGTTGAACAGATTTTACGGCGATGCGACCGCGCTGCCGCCGATAGGTTCAGGTTTTCTATTTGGCCTGCCGTCACGAGAAGCTGTGCCTGCCACCCCTTGCTCAGCC
Organism: Tardiphaga sp. P9-11; assembly: GCF_008329525.1. Classification (GTDB taxonomy): domain Bacteria; phylum Pseudomonadota; class Alphaproteobacteria; order Rhizobiales; family Xanthobacteraceae; genus Tardiphaga. The sequence goes on from NZ_NPKQ01000020.1 coordinate 2,873, forward strand.
CTGCAAAGCGTAAATGTAAACTTACGTGCGATTTAGCGGCCTTATTGACATGTTACTTTACAAAATGCTTTCGCTTAAACGACGATGTCTCGGCAAGACATTGCTAGAGCGTGGAATTTTGGCTTCTTTACAAACTTAGCTCCGCATTACCAGAGTGATCTGCTGTCAGAACGTCCTGACTTTATGCATCGCGCTGCGAGCTGATTGCTTGCAGCGCGTTTTGCGTTTTGAGGGGGCGGTTAGCTGCGGCAATGCGGCGGGCAATACGATCTTTACAACGGAAAGATTTCTGCGATGGTGAGCTGACACTGCCTCCTCAATGCGAGGACCACCATGTCGCTGCAGCCGCTGCTTGATGCCGTTGCCCCGATCCCGCTGCATGCTTTTGCGGCCATGGCCGCGTTCGTGCTCGGCGTGGTCCAACTGATCGCGCCCAAGGGTACGCTGCCACACAAGACACTTGGCTGGATCTGGGTGGCGTTGCTCGCCACTGTCGCGATCAGCTCGTTCTGGATTCATGGCCACAGCTATCGGCTCTGGGACATATGGAGCCCGATCCATCTGTTGTCGATTCTGGCGCCGGTGATGCTGGTGGTCGCGGTAATCGCGGCGCGCCGGCATCGCGTCAGGGCACATGCCATCACCATGATTTCGATTTTCGCCGGCGCGCTGGTGATCGCCGGCGTGTTCACGCTCGTACCCGGCCGTGTCATGCACACCGTCGTGTTCGGTCGCTAGATTGCCGCAAGACGGCCCCAGGATTTTCGCAAGATTCGGCATGTTTGGGCTGGCTTATTCGATGTCACTTCACAAGCCCCTTGCGCCTCCCGTAAGCATTTGAAAAATAAGAAGGAAAATAGCACTTCCGGCGTCGCCGAGAGGGTGGCTTGAAGGCGCGCGATGCGCTATATGATTCCCAGCAAAACCTGACCGGAAATCATCCTTGTCCGACACTGAAGACCAGAAGCCTGGGGAGCCACCGGCCCCCTCGGATATTCGTCCCGTATCCATCCTCGATGAGATGAAGCGCTCGTATCTCGACTACGCCATGAGCGTGATCGTGGCGCGTGCGCTGCCGGATGCGCGCGATGGTTTGAAGCCGGTGCATCGGCGCATTCTCTACGCGATGCATGAGAACGGCTTCGAATGGAACAAGCCGTATCGCAAGTCGGCGCGAACCGTCGGTGACGTCATCGGTAAGTATCATCCGCATGGCGACCAGTCGGTCTATGACGCCATGGTGCGCATGGCGCAGGACTTCTCGATGCGCGTGCCGCTGATCGACGGTCAGGGCAATTTCGGCTCGGTCGATGGCGATGCCGCCGCCGCGATGCGATACACGGAATCGCGCCTGACCAAGATCGCGCAGTCGCTGCTCGACGATCTCGACAAGGATACGGTCGACTATCAGGACAACTACGATGGCTCGTTCCGTGAGCCACGCGTGCTGCCGGCGAAGTTCCCGAATCTGCTGGTGAATGGCGGCGGCGGCATTGCCGTCGGCATGGCCACCAACATCCCGCCGCACAATCTCGGCGAAGTCATCGACGCCTGCGTCGCGCTGATCGATGATCCGTCACTCACCATTGACGATCTGAACAAGATCATCCCGGGTCCGGATTTCCCGACGGGGGGCATCATTCTCGGCCGCGCCGGGATTCGTACGGCCTATCACACCGGCCGCGGCTCCATCGTGATGCGCGGCAAGGTCTCGATCGAGCCGACCCGCAAGGACCGCGAAGCGATCATCGTCTCGGAAATCCCGTATCAGGTGAACAAGGCCACCATGGTCGAGCGCATCGCCGAACTGGTGCGCGACAAGAAGATCGAAGGCATTTCCGATCTGCGCGACGAATCCGACCGCGACGGTTTTCGCGTCGTCGTCGAATTGAAGCGGGATGCGGTGCCGGAGGTGGTGCTCAACCAGCTTTACAAGTTCACGCCGCTGCAGACCAATTTCGGCGCCAATATGGTGGCGCTCGACACCGGCCGTCCGTTGCTGATGAACCTGAAGGATCTGCTGACGATCTTCGTCGCATTCCGCGAACAGGTCGTCACGCGCCGTACCAAGTTCCTGCTCAACAAGGCGCGCGACCGCGCGCATATCCTCGTTGGTCTCGCCATCGCCGTGGCGAATATCGACGAGGTCATTCGTGTGATCCGGACCTCGCCCGATCCGACCACCGCGCGCGATATCCTGATGGAGCGCCGCTGGCCGGCGCAGGATGTGGCGACGATGATGACGTTGATCGACGATCCGCGTCATCGCCTCGAGGAAGACGGCACGGCACGGCTGTCGTTCGAACAGGCCAAGGCCATTCTCGATCTGCGACTGGCTCGCTTGACAGCTCTGGGCCGCGAGGAAATTTCCGACGAACTCGACAAGCTTGCTATCGAGATTGCCGACTATCTGGAAATCCTGCGCTCGCGTGCGCGGGTGCAGACCATCATCAAGGACGAGCTTGGTGCCGTGAAGGCGGAATTCGCGACGCCGCGCAAGACCGTCATCATGGAGCAGGAAGGCGAGGTCGAGGACGAAGACCTCATCCAGCGCGAAGACATGGTGGTGACGGTGTCGCATCATGGCTATGTCAAGCGCGTGCCGCTCTCGACCTACCGGGCGCAGCGCCGCGGCGGCAAGGGACGTTCGGGCATGGCGACGCGCGACGAGGATTTCGTCTCACGTCTGTTCGTCGCCTCGACCCATACGCCGGTGTTGTTCTTCTCGTCGCGCGGCCAGGTCTACAAGGAAAAGGTCTGGCGTCTGCCGGTCGCGCCGCCGAACGGCCGCGGCAAGGCGATGATCAACATTCTGCCGCTGGAGCAGGGCGAACGCATCACCACGATCATGCCGCTGCCTGAGGACGAAGCGACGTGGGAAACCCTCGACGTGATGTTCGCGACCACCGGCGGCAATGTCCGCCGCAACAAGCTGTCGGACTTCGTCGATGTCCGTCGCTCGGGCATCATCGCGATGAAGCTGGACGAGGGCGAAGCCATCGTCGACGTTCAGATCGCGACCGAACATGACGACGTGCTGCTGACCGCTGCCGGCGGCCAGTGCATCCGCTTCCCGGTGACAGATGTTCGCGTGTTCCAGGGCCGCAGCTCCATGGGTGTGCGCGGTATCTCACTGGCGGAGGGCGATAAGCTGATCTCGCTCACCATCCTGCGCCATCTCGAGGCGAACTCCGACGAGCGCGCCGCCTATCTGCGCCGCGCCAATGCGGTGCGTCGCGGCGGTGCCGAAGAGCGTGCCGATGTCGCGGATGAAGCAGCGGCTGCCGTGGAGACCGAAGAGGCGACCGGCGCCATCGAGCTCGGTGAGCAGCGCTATGTCGAGATGTCGGCCTCCGAGCAGTTCGTACTGACTATCAGCGAGAACGGTTACGGCAAGCGAACCTCGTCGTTCGAGTACCGAACCACCGGCCGCGGCGGCAAGGGCATCGTCGCCATGTCGGTCAATGGCCGGAACGGCAAGCTGATCGCCTCGTTCCCGGTCGAGGACAGCGACCAGATCATGCTGGTCACCGACAAGGGCCAGTTGATCCGCTGCCCGGTCGAAGGCATCCGCATCGCCGGCCGCTCCACCCAGGGCGTCATCGTGTTCAACACGGCTGACGACGAGCACGTGGTCTCGGTCGAGCATATCGGCGAGGGCGAAGAGGGCGAGAACGGCAACGGCACGCCGGTGGCGGAGGGCTGAGGCCCTCCGGCCCCAGCCTTTTGGTAAACGCGGGCGCCGAAGTCACGAAATGCGTGATGCGGCAGGGCACCAGACCCAGCTGCATCCCGCCAGGAGCGCCCGAAAGCTTGCCGGAGTGGAAAGCGGCGCAGGCGGCTTCTTTCGACGGGCTCGGGGCAAATTTACTTTATGTGCAGATCAGTTGCAGTGCAGGTGCGTATGTATGCTCTGGGCCGCCGGATTGCATGCTAGCTGTCATACCTCAATTGGAGTTGAGGTATGGCGGATATCGAACGCCCGCGCGGGCAACTTGCTAGGTTTCCTGCCTTCGACGGGATCCGCGCCGTTGCGGCTCTAGTAGTCATTCTAAGCCATTGTCCACAGACATTGGATAGTCGGTTTTACAACGCTATTTGGCAGATCAATCAACAAGCGCGCCTGGCATTCGTTGCGCTCGATGTCTTCTTTGTCGTCTCCGGTTTCTTCATCACGCGCTTGCTGTTGCGCGAGCGCTTCGAGACCGGGAGCATTTCCTTCGCAAATTTCTACATGCGCAGAGCGCTCCGCATCTTCCCGGTGTACTACCTCGCCGTTGTGGCCTGCATCGTTATCTTCAGGCTCGAAACGGCTGATTCGATCAGCCTGCTCACCTATACGTTCAATTTCTATCATCCGCTTCATGCGACGCCGAATCCGCTCGAGCACAGCTGGTCGCTATCGGTCGAAGAACAATTCTATCTGGTTTGGCCGCTGGCCACCCTGCTGGTGCCACCGCGCTGGCTGAATGCCGTCATGGGATGCATCGTGCCGCTGCTGGCCGTGTCCAGCGGCTTGGTGCTCGCGGTTATTCTGCTCAATGACGACGCACGCATGGCCGGCGACGTCGTTTATATGTCGCTGTTCACGCGCATGCTGTCGTTGTCCCTTGGCGGCTGGTTGGCGCTGCGGGAATTCGAAAACAAGCCACTGCGTGGCTGGCGATGCCTTGCGCTGTTGGTTGGCGGACTCGTCGTCATTGCGCTCGACCGCGTCGGGCGCGATCATGGCATCATCAGCTCGCAACCGGTATATTGGACCGTCGCATTGATTGGCTATGTAATGATCAGCGTATCGTTCATCGCCACGATGGTATTCGATCGCGGTCTGCTTCAGCGGATGATAGCCGCGTTCTTATCGATTTCGCTGATGCGCAAGCTCGGCCAGATGTCTTACGCGATGTATGTTTTTCATTTGCCGGTTCTGTTCTATCTCGGCCTGAACGAGGCTGCGCTGAACGGCGCCAAGGTGCCGGTTCTGCAGGTCTGTCTCGCGCTGGCCATTATACTCGCGCTGCCATTCCTGTCCTATCACCTGCTTGAAACGCCGATGGCCAAATTGAAAGAAAGCCTGGGCAGCACGAGCTTGAAGTCCAAGCCGCAGCAGGCATAATCCGGCACGTATTCGCGGCACACCTCGTTGAGACGATGATATCGCTCCCATGCGCTGGCAGCGCTCACCCCGTCCTACGACGCCTCTGCGTTCGCCTGCGAGTTCATAGTCAGCGTGTGGAGCTCGACCATCATCGTTCGGGAATACGAGGGTAGCTCTTCGTTGGGTCCGCATTGCAGAGGTGCCGTCGGGCTCTGTCGTAGTCGATCCGATCGAGACAGTTGTCGTAAACAGCGAAGGAGTAGATCACCCAAGCTGCCAGTACCGCGAGAGCAACAAGCACAGCGGCCACCCACTTCGCTCGTGACGGTTTCAAGTTGCCAACCTCATTGCGCGTTGCCTTCACTTGCTCATCGTTATTCCAAGAGCGATGGAGTCGAACGCGTTGAAACGCCAGTCCCCGGGTTGCGCTGTGCTCAATCGACGCTACGGCTTGGCTGCTGATTCCAACTCACCCGTGACTGTACTCTCCGCATTCGCCGGCCGCGTCTTGAAGAACGGGCTCGGCTCCGGCGTCTCGGCATTGCCGCGGAGCAGTTTGCGGCCGGCTTCGACGCCGCCGATGACTTCCAGCTCGACGCGCTGGGCGTCGCGGTCGCGGACGTCGGCGATGGCGTCGCGCGCCGCATCCTCGTCGAGGCCGAGGCCGGTCAGCACGGTCTCGCTGAACAGCAGCGCGGATTCGAATGTCTCGCGGATTTGGAAGTCGACGCCGGCATGGATCAGCCGCAGCGAATGGCCGCGGTCGAAGGAGCGGACATAGAGCTTGGCCAGCGGAAATTCCGAGCGGCACAGTTCGACGATGTGATCCGCGGATTCGGGCTTGTCGATGCAGATCAGGATCGCCTCGGCAGTGGCCGCACCCGAGGCGTGCAGCACGTCGAGGCGGGTGCCGTCGCCGTAATGGACCTTGAAGCCGAAGGTGCCGGCGATGCGGATCATGTCGACATCGTTCTCGATCACCGAGAGTTCGACATTGCGCGCCAGCAGAGCCTGGCTCGCCACCTGCGCGAAGCGGCCGAAGCCGATCAAGAGCACGCGGCCGCGCAACCCATCGGCCTTGTCGATGCCGTCCATCGACACCGGCGCGTCGCGCCGTATCCGCCCATGGACCAGCAGCACGACGGGTGTCAGTGCCATCGACAGGATCACGATCGCGCTCATGACGGCCGAGGCGCGGACGTCGAAGATGCCGGCCGTCATCGCCGCCGCATAAAGGACGAAGGCGAACTCGCCGCCTTGCGCAAACAGCGCTGCGCGGTGGGTGGCGGCGGGGTGATCCGACCGCGCGAGGCGCGCGATCACATAGATGCCGATCGCCTTCACCACCATGAACGCCGCGACGCCGCCCAGCACCATCATCCATTCGTCGGCGACGATACGGAGATTCAACGACATGCCGACGCTGAGGAAGAACAGGCCGAGCAGGATGCCGCGAAACGGCTCGATGTCCGCCTCGAGCTGATGCCGGAAATTGGATTCCGACAGCAGCACGCCCGCCAGAAAGGCGCCCATCGCCATCGACAGGCCGACGCTCTGCATGAACACCGCTGAGCCGAGCACGACCAGCAATGCGGCGGCCGTTAGCACCTCGCGCGCGCCGGCACGTGCGATGACGCGGAAGAACGGGTCGAGCAGCCAGCGGCCCGCTGCCAGCAGCGCAGCAAGACCGGCAACGGCGATGCCGGCACTCTGCCACATTGGTTTCGCAGCTGCGGCTGCTGGGCTGTCGACCGCGCCCCACAGAGCGACCAGCGCCAGCAGCGGCACGATCGCCAGATCCTCCAGCAACAGGATCGCGATGGCGCGTTGTCCCTCCGGCGACGTGGTTTCGTCCTGCTCCTCCAGCAGTTGCATGATCACGGCGGTGGATGACAGCACGAAGCCCATCGCACCGATCATGGCGACGGGGAAGCTGAGGCTCGCCGCCATTCCGACCAGCGTGAGCAGAAAGCCGCAGGTGACGACCTGTGCCGCGCCGAGGCCAAAAATCTGCCGCCGCAGCGTCCACAATTTCGACGGGCGCATTTCCAGCCCGATGATGAACAGGAACATGACGACGCCGAGTTCGGCCGTATGCAACAGCGTCTCGGGATCATTGAATAATCCTAGGCCGAACGGTCCCACGGCCAGACCGGCGACGAGATAGCCGAGGACAGAGCCGAGCCCTAGGCGCTTGAACAGTGGCACCGCGATGGTGGCCGCACCCAGCAGGACGATCGCATGTCCCAAGCCAAAACCGGCAGCGTCTGCCATGAACCCTCTTTCGTTAATGAGCCGGATTGCTTGGTCCGGCGCGCCTTGCACTTGGCTGCATATGTTCACGCAGCGCGTCGGGATACAGTAGATGACTCTGGCGGCTTTGGGCGATGCCGCCATGTGTGCGGCAATTGAGCGCGTCACGCCCCGATAGTGATAAGCGCCGTCATACGTCGCATGATGGAAATGGGGAGCCCGTCATGTCGTTGCTTGCGCGGCCCGAATGATCGGCGCGACATCGGTGCCCAGAAGTTCGATCGACCGCTTCATTGCTGCCGTGTCCAGCGAGGCGGTGCTCATCTGGAAGGTGATGCGCGAGACGCCGCCGAGGGCGTCACTGGCATGGCGCATCTTGGCGGCGACCGTCGTGGGATCGCCGATCAGGAAAGCGCCCTCCGGGCTGGCCATGGCTTCGAATTGCTGGCGCGTCGGCGGCGACCATCCGCGCTCGCGGCCGACTTTCGCAGTCAGATGCGCCCAGCCGGGGAAGAAGGCGTCTTTCGCTGCCGCATTGGTCTCGCCGACGAAACCCATCGCATGGACGCCGACCTTGAGCTTGTCGGGACCATGCCCGGCGCGCGTGCCGGTCTCGCGATAGAGATCGACGAGCGGACGAAAGCGCTCGAATGTGCCACCGATGATGGCGACCATCAGCGGAATGCCGAGCGCGCCGGCGCGGGCGAAAGATTCCGGCGTGCCGCCGACGCCGATCCACAGCGGTAGCCGCGGCTGATGCGGACGCGGATAGACACCGTGGCCCTCAAGCGCGGGACGGAAACGGCCTTTCCAGACGAGATGGCTCGTCTCACCAAGTTTTCGGAACAGATCGAGCTTCTCTGCAAAGAGTGCGTCATAATCGCGCGTATCCAGACCGAACAGCGGATAGGCCTCGCCGAACGACCCGCGGCCGACGACGAGCTCGGCACGGCCCTTGGAAATCAGATCGAGGGTCGCGAATTCCTGAAACACCCGCACGGGATCGGCGGCGCTCAGCACGGTCACCGCACTCGTCAACCGGATCTGGCTGGTGCGGGCCGCTGCTGCGGCCAGAATGACCGCCGGTGCGGAATCGAGGAATTCAGCGCGATGATGTTCACCGATGCCGAAGACATCGAGTCCGACCCGATCGGCGACCTCGACCTCATCGAGGAGGTCGGCCATGCGATCGGTCGGCGAGGGGAGCCTGCCGGTCGCCGGATCGGGGAGGATGGCCGCAAAACTGTCGATACCGATTTCCATGGAAACTCCTCGTCTGGTTAGTGGACCCCGCCGGGCGGCGAGCGCTGAGGCAGGTGGTCGGAATTTTTGTCTTATCCAACTGCTATTCAACCGGAAAACGCCCGGTAGTCACAGCGGTCGGTTTTTACCCGCGTCGAGGAGGAACTACGTCGACCCATCCGCCAAAGCGAGCTCGGTCAGGTCGATGATCGAAACAGGAGGCGGGCTGCATCTGCTTCGCTAGAATCGGAAGTTCGACATGACGCTCACCATTGTTATTGTGCGCGCGGGCCCGGTGTCCGCTATGAAGCGTCCAGGTTCGAAGGCACTCAACGATGCCGACAGGTTGAGTTCAGCCGTGGCTTGCCAACCAACCGAGAATTCCAGGAGATTTCCGATGAAGCGCGCGTCGCTGCCTTTGCCGCTTCGCACGAGGTTTCCCGCGATCCCGTAGATCCCGTCGGCCGTGCTCTGCCGCCAATAGGCACCCCCGGTAAGCGAGACCGCGACGTCCTTTTGCGGATAGACAGTGATCGTTGGTCGTACCTGGATGAGGTTGCGTGGCCCGATAGGGGAAAGTGCGCCGAAGTATTTTCCGCGCGGAAAAAGCGGGTTGAACGTACCGAGTTCGTGATCATCAGGGTTTTTGTCTCCCGAAATGACATCGGTCGTGAGCCTGACTTCGGGTTGAAGTGGCGTCTCAAGGAAACGGTAACCGAATTCACCGCCAACTCCCCATGCCGCCACGCGATCATTTCCGAAAGTTCCTCGCTGCACGGCGCCTTCGAAATTCCAGAACCAGGCGCCGGTGTCCCCGAACACCCGCGTGCCGAAAGTATGCGCCAGTTCTCTGCCGTTGCCCTGATCGAAGACAGCTTCGCGATCCAAAAGACCGAGATAGTAGATGTCGAAGCCGATCGACCTGTTCTCCTTCAGCCAGTGCGTGGCATACACGCCCCAGAACGCCTTCTGGTTCGACGTACGATCATCGAAATCTCCCGGAAAATTATCGACGGGGCGAGCATATATCAGGGTGACCTGCCGATCCGGCGCCGTCACGATCGCATCGACACCGTCGAAGGCCCGCGGGATGTTGGGACCGTAGCGCGTGTCTATGAAACGGCCCGCCCCGAGCGATATCATTTTGCGCCCCGCAGAGGTGCGCAGCGAGGTGCGGTCACCGAGCTGCATTTCTATCTCGCCGAATGCCTGCAGCATGTCGGCGCCCGTCGTGTCTGGGGGCGTCAGGGCGCGATCGGTCCCGGTGATTCCGGAGACGATCGGTTGCGCGAAGAACCTCATTTGTCCTGCATGGAGATCGGCATAGGGCATAAACCTATTCCAGACATAACCGTCGTTCGGTGCCGATCCCCAACCGACGTTGGTATACCCCTCATAGCGTGACCGAACTTCCATGCCCGTTGAGAGATAGGCCGCTCCATTCTCGTCCAATCGAATATATTTGAACGGCTCCGTCCAATGGCCGGTCCGTTTGGATGGATCGGCGAGATAGATCCAATCTTCCGAGTACCGTTCGTTCGTCAGCGTGGGCGCCCGCTCGACGTCCGTCCTAACTTGGGCCCGCGCGAAAGAGGTCGTGGCAACGATCGCCGTCGCACAAACGAGGCTGAAATTGACCATTCTGCGTTTCATCGACGATGGCGGTCCATAGGTGGGATAGCTCTGCCCTTGAGAGCGATGACGTTCTTGAACGTCGTCAGCGAGTCCGGGCCACGACATTCCTGCCAAGGCGAACGACGAGGCCGCGAGAAGGACGTCTTCCTTCTCGCGGCAACGCCGTCTTCGTCCGATCGGTTAGCCCTTCGGCACCGGCGTATTGAGCAGTTGCTGCTCCCACAGATACGCGATGCCGCTTCCGGCCGCGTGCTGGACCATCACTTCAGTGATCGCGCCCGCGGTCTCGAGCCGGGCCCAGTCACGCTGCCACTCGGCCGCCAGCGCGAACCAGGTCATCATGTTGGCCCCGGCCCTGATCATGCGTTGGATCGCGACTTCATGCGCTTCGAGCGATATGCCGCCCGACGCGTCGGTGATGACGGTCACGTCCCAGCCTTCGCCGAGAGCCTGGATTGTCGGCATTGCAACGCAGACTTCCGTCCAAAGACCTGCGATGATCAACTGCTTGCGGCCCGTCGCCTTCACCACGTCCACCACCTTCGGATCTTGCCAGGTGTTGACCCAGGTCCGGTCGATCACTTCCTGGCCGGGGAAGACATCGGTGATCTGCGGGAAGATTAGTCCGCCGCGCTGCGCAATTACGCTTGTAAGAATGGTAGGAACGTTAAAGACCTTGGCCATCTTCGCCAGGCCCGTCACCGCATTGACGACGGCATGCGGGTCGTGGCTGTTAAGGTTCGTGAGCTGGAATGGCTGGTGGTCGATCAGAACGAGGACCGAGTCTTCGGGACGAAGAAGCGACGAAAGGCCATTACGAAAGGTCATCAATACATCCTCTGCTGCCGTTGTGAGCGAGATTGGTTTTGGGTTTTCGGCAGACATGCGCCAACGGCGACGTTGCCTGAGGGGGTATTGCCGTCTCCGGGCGCGATGGGGTAGTGCCCTCCCGTGCCAAGCTGTGTCGCGAAACGGGGAACGCTGAATGGACATCGAAGAGCTGCGGACATTCGTGGAAATTGCCGATGCCGGGGGCGTTTCACCCGCCGCGCGCCGGCTCGGCGTCTCCAAATCAATCGTCAGCCGGCAGCTTGCCCGCATCGAGGCGGAACTTGGCGTGCAGCTTCTCGCACGCACGACGCGCGGTGCCGCGCTCACCGAAGCGGGAACTGCGTTTCGCGACCATGCGGCGCGCGCTTGCGCCGAAATGGACACGGCCAGGGAACTGCTGTTGCCAGATGGTGAGCTTTGCGGCCGCTTGCGCATTGCCGTGCCGCTGACGTTCGGCCCGACGCACTTTGCTCCCGTGCTTGCGGACATGGCGCGACGGCACCCGCTGCTCCACATCCATACGGTTTACAGTGATCGCTTCGTTGATCTCATCGGTGAAGGTTTCGATTGCGCGATCCGGGTTGGCTATCTCCCGGACTCCAACCTGATCGCGCGGCACGTCGGGCCCATCTATGGAAAACTGGTCGCAAGCCCGGACTATATCGAAGCGCATGGTTCGCCCGAGACGCCGGACGAACTCCTGGCGCATCAGGCTCTCATGCAGGGCACAGAAGCCTGGCAATTCATGGATGGCGACAAGACAATCACGGTGCGCCCGCAAGGGCGCTTCAAAGCCGACAACGGCACGGCTCTCCGCGCCGCGGCGCTCGCAGGACTCGGCGTTGCCTGGATCCCCGATGACATCACCAATGAGCACGTCGCCTCCGGCGCGCTTGTTCCGGTCATGACGCGCTATCCACCACCTCCGGCAGGTGTCTATGTCATCCGTCCGCCAGGTCAGCATCCCCCGCGAAAGGTGCGGGTCCTCACCGAAATGCTGATCGCGTGTTTCGCGGAGGCTCCGCTCATTCCGGGTGTCGATCGCTAGAGCGCGAACCCACCGGACGATTTTTGCAACGGTCGGCGTGGAATCGAAAAGCCGCGGTCATGCCGCGGGTTCTTTTGATTTTGAGATAGTCTGTCGTCGCGCGCGGCTTAAATTTCGATTTCGGTACCGAACTCGACGACCTGTCTGGTCGGCACGTCGAAGAAAGCTGCGGAGCGTTCGGCGTTACGCTGCAGGAATGCGAATACGGTTTCGCGCCACACGGCCATGCCGGCGACCTTGTCGCTGGGGATGATGGTCTCGCGGCCGATATAATAGGTGATATCGTCAAGGTCGATGCCGGGCAGCTTGCCCTGTTCGCAGGCGAGTCTCAGTCCATCGGAAATCGTCGGATACTGCATGAAGCCGTAATGCAGGACGACGCGCGTGATCCCTTCGATCACTTCGATGATCTCGGCACGATCGGCATCGGGGACGCGCGGCACTTCGGAGATCAGCACGGTCACCAGAATGACGCGCTGGTGTAGAACGTGGTTGTGCTTGACGAATTGTGTGAGCGCCAGCGGCACGCCATTCGGCGTGGATGCCAGGAAGGCCGCGGTGCCATTGAGCCGCGCATGGCAGCGACTGACAGCCGTCTCGATCAGGTCCTCTTCGGGCTGACGCAGTTTGGCGCGGGCGTGTTCAACGAGTTTGACGCCGCTGCGCCAGGTCAACATCAGAAACGCGACTGCGCCGGCCAACAGCAGCGGAAACCAGCCGCCTTCGAACAGTTTGGTCGAATTGGCGGCGAAGAAGATGCAATCGATGATGAAGAAGAAGCCGTTCACCGTCACGACGAGGAGCGGCGGATAGCCCCATTGCAGCGCGACCAGTGCCGCGAGCAGCGTGGTGATCGCCATCAGCAGCGACACGGCGATGCCATAGGCGCCTGCCAGCGCGTCCGACGTGCCGAAGCTGAGCACGGCGGCCAGCGTCGCTGCCGCCAGCAGCCAGTTCACCAGTGGCGCATAGATCTGGCCCATGGCGTGGCTGGTGGTGTGCCGGATCTGCATCCGCGGCAGGAAGCCGAGCTGGATCGATTGCTGCGTCAGCGAGAATACGCCGGAGATGATAGCTTGCGAGGCGATCACCGTCGCGACAGTGGCAAAGGCCACCAACGGATAGTGCAGCCAATCAGGCGCCAGTTGATAGAACGGGTTGTCGATGGCAGTGGGGTCGGAGATCAGCAGTCCCGCTTGGCCGAAATAGTTCAGCACCAGCGCCGGCAGGGCGATGGCAAACCAGGCGAGCCGGATCGGCATCCGGCCGAAATGGCCCATGTCGGCATACATCGCTTCGCCGCCGGTCACGGCAAGGAAGGCTGCGCCGAGAATGGCAAAGCTGATGTGGAAGTCCTGGTGGATCAGGAATTCGAAGGCATAGAGCGGACTGAGCGCAGCGAGCACGCCGGGCGATTGCACGATGCCGTGGATGCCGAGCAGCGCGAGCACGGCAAACCAGCCAAGCATCACCGGCCCGAATATGCCGCCGATAAAACCGGCGCCCTTGCTCTGCATCAGAAACAGCCCGATCAGAATGATGACGGTGAGCGGGACCACGGCCGGCGCAAGCGAAGGTGCATCGACCTTGAGGCCTTCAATGGCTGATAGTACCGAGATCGCCGGCGTGATGGCGCCGTCACCGTAGAGCAGGGCGGCGCCGACGAGGCCGACGATCAGCAGATGTACGCGCCATGTGCCCGGCTTTGCATCGCGCGCGTGGAGCAGTGCCAGCAGGGCGACGATACCGCCTTCGCCGCGATTGTCGGCACGCAGAATCAGAAGCGCGTATTTCAGGGAGATAATCAGGATCAACGCCCAGAGGATCAGCGACACCACGCCGAGCGTTGCTTCGGACGTGAGAGGCCCGCCATGGGCCGCTGCCTTCACGGCTTCCTTCAATGCGTAGAGGGGGCTGGTGCCGATGTCGCCATAGACGACGCCGAGCGCGCCGATCGTTGCTGTGAGAGGAAGTCCGCCAGAGTGTCCTGGCGATGCGGCGGGGATGGCGGTCACAGGCAGCCCTCGTGGGACTCGCGCGTTACAATCGCGCTTAACCGGCAGTCTGCGACGTTGCGTCGCTGATTACTATGAAATTAGTTGAAGCAGGTGTCGTGAGAATTTCACTGAACTGTGCGTCGCGCCCGGCTGGGAAGTATCGCGATTGCCTAGATTGAATATCGGTACGCCCCGGTTTTGGCCGGGGCGGTATTGTTTTCCGCTTAGCGGCGCTCGGTGGTCACCAGGCGGACTTCGCGGATCTTGATGGCCCTGGCTTCCGCGTTGCGCAGGCAGGAGGCCTCAAAATTAGGCCAGGCCTGCTCCGAGCAGCTACGGCCAACGGTGCGGATGTCGAGGCGATCGGACTTGGTGAGAGCTACGGGCACCGACGCTTCGACCTTCGGGGCAAAGCCCGGGAGAACGGTGAGGGCGGCTGCAATGAAAGCTGCGACGGCAACGGCTGAAAGAGCCTTGATCATGACGGTCCCCTGTCATTTGGGCCGTTTTGGCCCGGTTTGTTTGTCGCTTCCTGTGCCTGCCTGATTAATCAGACCCGGTTTCAGGAAGTTGTCGTGTTCGGGCAAAGTGGTTTCATCCGACCCGGCTTGTGTTTCGTCCGTACGCGCTTGACGACACATGAGGCCGGAAAACCCAATGTTTTCAGTACCGTCGCTGCGTACCCAGTAGACGCGCTGACCTGCCTTCCGGTTCGAATCCGGGGCAAAAATAAACACTGGCCATTCGACCCCGGTGGACGGAACCAAGTCGGCTTGCGGCTCGAACGGGGGCGGGGTAGGAGGGGGAATGCCCCGTATCGCGCTTTATCCCGGTTCATTCGATCCCGTCACCAATGGCCATCTCGATGTGGTCCGCCACGCCGTTGGCCTATGCGACAAGCTCGTGGTCGCGATCGGCGTCCACCCTGGCAAGAAGCCGCTGTTCTCGACTGACGAGCGGCTGGAGATGGTGAAGCAGGTGTTTGGACCGCTGGCCTCGGCCGCCGGCTGCGAATTCGACTGCACGACCTATGACAATCTCACCACCACACTGGCGCAGCAGATCGGTGCGACCATCATGATCCGCGGACTGCGCGACGGCACCGATCTCGATTACGAGATGCAGATCGTCGGCATGAACGAGACCATGGCGCCGGATGTGCAGACGGTATTTCTTCCGGCCTCGGTGAGTGTCCGCCCGATCACCGCCACACTGGTCCGGCAAATCGCCGCCATGGGCGGCGACGTTTCGGCTTTCGTCCCGGACGCGGTCGCCAAGAGCCTCAAGTCCAAATTCGCCGCATAAACCAAATAACTATCCTGGCCGGCTGCCCGGCTTTCTCTGATCCGGAGTTTCCATGATCCGTATAGTCGCACTTGCTGCCGCGCTGATGTTCGCGGCTCCCGCTTTCGCGCAGGCTCCGGCAGCCCTTCCGGCTGGCCTCGACAAGGCCAATTCGGTCGTGATCGACACGACCAAGGGTCGGATCATCATCAAGCTGCGCACCGATATCGCCCCGCAGCACGCCGAGCGCATCAAGCTGCTCGCCCGCGAAGGCTACTATAACAACGTGCCGTTCCACCGCGTGATGGACGGCTTCATGGCGCAGACCGGCGACGGCAAGAACTTCAACGGCACCGGCGGATCGAAGTATCCTAACGTGCAGGCCGAATTCTCGCAGGTGCCCTTCAAGCGCGGTGTGGTCGGTATGGCCCGTGCGGGTGATCCGAATTCAGCCAATTCGCAGTTCTTCATCATGTTCGCCGACGGCTCGTCGCTGAACGGCAAGTACACCGTGGTGGGCGACGTCGTCGCCGGCATGGACGTGGTGGACAAGCTCAAGAAGGCGCCTCCCGGCTCGGCCAGCGGCGCTGTGACCGACCCTGACAAGATGGTCAAGGTCCAGGTCGCTTCGGATATCAAGTAAACACCATGATGCCGCGATGTAGGGTGATTGCTCTGCTCGCGGCATTATTGCTGTCTGGCGTCCTTCAGGCGCATCCGGCATCGGCTCAGTCTGAAGGCGTGAGTACGCTGGAGGGCATGTTCGGAAGGCTGAAAGCGTGCTGGCATCCACCTGCCTTGCCGCGAGGCCATCCGGGCATGGAGATCACGGTGCTGTTCAGCTTCAAACGATCCGGTGAACTTCTCGGAAGGCCGCGAATTACCTTCGAAACGCCGGATGCCTCCGAGGCCGACAGCGTTGCCTACCGAACGGCTGTGATGGAGACATTGCAACATTGCACGCCGATGCCATTTACCGGGGGCCTGGGCGACGCGGTCGCTGGACGCCCCTTCCGAGTGCGGTTTGACGACCGCCGAAACCAACCCAAACCAGTAGAGAGACGAGCATGGCTGTTACCGAGAATACTTTGATCCTTGAAACCACCCAGGGTCCCGTCACCATCGAGATGCGCCCGGATCTGGCACCGGGCCATGTCGCCCGTATCAAGGAGCTCGTGCGCGAAGGCTTCTACGACGGTATCGTCTTCCATCGCGTCATCGACGGCTTCATGGCGCAGACCGGCTGCCCGCAGGGCACCGGCACGGGCGGCTCGGGTAAGAAGCTGAAGGCCGAATTCAACAACGAACCGCATGTCCGCGGCACGTTGTCGATGGCCCGCGCGGCCAGCCCGGATTCCGGCGACAGCCAGTTCTTCATCTGCTTCGATGACGCGTCGTTCCTCAACAAGCAGTACACTGTCTGGGGCAAGGTCACCGAAGGCATGGAGAACGTCGACAAGATCAAGCGCGGCGAGCCGGTGCAGAACCCCGACAAGATCGTCAAGGCCACCATGGCTGCTGACGCTGCCGCCTGACAAAGGCGAATGCCGGGCTTCGGCCCGGATCATCTGACGAATGGGGTGGGTTGCCGGGCGATGCCCGGCAATGCCATTTAGGGCCATGCGTACCGACATTTTTGATTTTGAACTTCCGGCCGAGAACATCGCGCTGCGGCCTGCCAGCCCGCGCGACGCCGCGCGGCTACTTGTCGTTCAACCGGGTATCGGCGTGCAGGATCATGTCGTATCGGATCTACCGACCTGGCTGAAGCCCGGCGATCAGTTGGTCGTCAACGATACCAGAGTTATCTCGGCGCAGCTCAGCGGCCGCCGTATCGGCCGCGAGACCGAACCGAAGATCGATGCGACGCTGATCAAGCGGCTCGATGGTTCGCGCTGGCAGGCGCTGGTACGGCCTGCAAAGAAGTTGGCCGAAGGCGACACGGTGCGCTTCGGCAATGAAGGCCGCGTCTGCCTGCTTGGGCACCTCGACGCCCAAGTCGAGCACAAGGGCGATGCCGGCGAGATCATCTTCTCCTTCTCGCTTCACGGCCCGGCGCTGGACCAGGCGATTGCCGAACTGGGTGCGCCGCCGCTGCCGCCTTACATCGCCGGAAAACGCGCTCCGGACGAGCGTGACACGGCCGACTATCAAACCATGTTCGCCGCCAATGACGGCGCTGTCGCAGCGCCGACCGCAGGATTGCATTTCACGCCGGCGCTCGAAGCTGCGCTGAAAGCGCGTGGCGTCGGCTTGCATCGCATCACGCTGCATGTGGGAGCAGGGACGTTCCTGCCAGTGAAGGTCGACGACACCGCCGAGCACAAGATGCATTCCGAATGGGGCACGATCTCGCGTGCAACGGCGGATGAGCTGAATGCGGCGCATGCGGCCGGCGGACGCGTTGTCGCCGTCGGCACGACCTCGATGCGTCTGCTGGAAAGCGCGACGTCCGAGGACGGCGTTATTCATCCGTTCGCCGACGAGACCGCGATCTTCATCACGCCGGGTTATCGCTTCCGCGCCGTCGATATCATGCTCACCAATTTCCATCTGCCGCGTTCGACGCTGTTCATGCTGGTCTCGGCCTTTGCCGGCATGGATACGATGAAACAGGCCTATGCCCATGCCATCGCGACCGGCTATCGTTTCTATTCATACGGCGACGCCAGTCTGCTGTTTCGGGACACAAGCAATTCATGACCGTCGCCAATCATTTCGAACTGCTGCGCACTGACGGCGCGGCACGCAGGGGCCAGCTGACGACGCCGCATGGTGTGGTGCGTACGCCGGCCTTCATGCCAGTGGGAACACTCGGTGCGATGAAGAGCTTGCACTGGCGCGACGTGCGCGATGCCGGCGCTGATATCGTGCTCGGCAATACCTATCACCTGATGCTGCGTCCCGGCGCGGAACGCGTCGCGTCGTTTGGCGGTCTGCAGAAATTCACGACCTGGAACGGGCCGATGCTGACCGATTCCGGCGGCTTCCAGGTGATGTCACTGGCGCAGTTGCGGAAAGTGACCGAGCAGGGCGTCACGTTCCGCTCGCATATCGACGGCGCCAAGTTTGAACTGACGCCGGAGCGCGCCATCGAGATCCAGCGGCTGCTGAATTCGGACATCGCGATGCAGCTCGACGAATGCGTACGGCTGCCCGCGGAACACGCCGACATCGACCGCGCGATGCAGCTGTCGCTGCGCTGGGCCGAGCGCTGCAAGCGTGCCTTCGAGACGGCGCCTGAGGGCTATATGCTGTTCGGCATCGCGCAAGGCGGTGATGTGCCCGTGCTGCGCCGCGCCAGCGCACAGGGGCTAATCGATATCGGCTTTCACGGCTATGCGATCGGCGGCCTTGCGGTCGGTGAGCCGCAGGCCGTGATGCTGGCGATGATCGAGGAGGTGGTGCCGATCCTGCCCTCGGACCGCCCGCGCTACCTGATGGGCGTCGGCACGCCGGACGACATGCTGGAAGCGGTGGCGCGCGGCGTCGACATGTTCGACTGCGTGATGCCGACCCGCAACGGCCGTCACGGCATGGCCTTCACCCGCCACGGCCAGATCAACATGCGCAATGCGCGGCATCAGGATGATCCGCGGCCACTGGACGAAGAGAGCACCTGGCCGGCGGCACGCGATTACTCGCGCGCCTATCTGCATCATCTGGTGCGATCGGGTGAAACCCTCGGCGCGATGCTGCTGTCGGAAATCAATATCGCCTACTACCAGAGCCTGATGCAGGGCATCCGCGCAGCCATCGAGGCCGGCACGTTCGAAGAGTTTCGCGCGCAGACGCGTGAATGCTGGGCGCGCGGCGACATTCCGCCGCGGTGACCACCCGTTTGCAGGTTCATCGATCGTTTGTCTCGCGGTAACCGGCCGCAAGCATTTCCATAGCCTTGTATTGGCGGAAAAACCTGCGGCTGGGCCGGGCTGGGAATCCTGCCCACCGCTCTCCTGCGGGTACGTCACGCGTGACGCCGCTTGCACCGGCTATCTGTGCGCCGTCGCCGATCGTCAGATGAGGAGCAATTCCAGTCTGACCGCCTATTGCAACAAAACTCCCGAGAGTTGCGGACCCGGCGATTCCGACTTGTGCGGCGATGAGGCAGTGCCTGCCAATCGTCACGTTGTGGGCGATTTGTACGAGGTTATCGAGCTTCGTGCCTTCGCCGATAAACGTGTTACGGGTCGATCCGCGATCGATGGTCGTGTTTGCGCCTATTTCGACGCAGTCCTCAATAATGACGCCTCCGACCTGGAGAATTTTTATATGTCCGCCTTTGTCGGGCACGAAGCCGAAGCCGTCCTGCCCGATCGATACGCCTGGATGGACAATGACGTGATTGCCGACAGTTGCGTGCGCAATGATAGCGCCGGCACCGACTGAGCTATGGCTCCCGATGGTGACGTCTGGACCGATCACGGCGTTTGAGCCGATATAAGTGCGTTCACCGATCTTGGCCCGGGGACCGATCACTGCGCCGGGATCGACGGTAACTCCGCAATCGATGATGGCCGAAGTATGAATCGTGGCGTTTGGAGAAATGCCGTCGGTCTCGAAAAGTGACCCCGGGATAGCCGCCCCTGGATAGAGCAATGCGAGGATTCTTGAGTAAATCAAATACGGCTGAGGTGTCACAAAAGAGTAGGTCTCCTTTGGAACGGATGCGCTGAAGCGCGGGGAGACGAGACAAGCGCCTGCATTCGTCTGCCTCAAGGCCTCAAGATACTTGTGATTGTCCATATAGCTAAGCTCGCTGCGGCACGCTGTCTCCAGCGCTGCTCCAGCCGAAATGAGGAAATCCTTTGTAACAAAAAGCAAGCCCGCGATGCCTGCGACCTCACTTGCGGCGATCGTGCGCTTAGGCACGAAGAAGGGAATTTGACCGGTCATGACCGACTCCAGTGCGGGTATCCCCTCGACCCGAGAGACGGCTTCTCCGCTGTAGACCCGACAGCTGGTTAGCACGGCTTGGGAACATCAGAAATGGCGAAGGTGCGACTGCGGCGTGGCCATTACCTGGTGCAGCCGTGACCAGGATCGCTAGTTTCTGGCTTCCTGTTGCGGGCTTGCTGTCGTGCCGGACGCGAAGGTGAGAACGCCAGCGACATTGCGATCGAGGTATATCGCCGTGAGCTCGGTGGCGTGGCTTGGCACTACGCAGTCCCGATCGTCTCCGATCGGCGACCAACCGGTACGCCCGACCATGCTCTTCGCCATCGCGGCGCGACATGGAAACGCTACCAGCCATGTGGTCGCCATGCAGCTCGAGTACCCGAGGTGACCGCGGGCCGATGATGAGGCCGTGCATGTGCTTTCGATTTTTATTCCACTGCAATGTCGGGGCCTGACGGAGCCGTTCGTCCTGGGTGTATTGGGCGGAAGGTGCCCGCCAGAATACAACCGAATGAAACCGAACCAGGGAGAAACCCATGCCCAGCACGATCCGTCTGCATCGCGTCATTGCCGCCAAACCCGAGAAGGTCTATCGCGCGTTTCTCGAACCTGACGCGGTTGCGAGCTGGCTCCCACCCTACGGGTTCACCTGCACCGTCCATGAGCTGGATGCAAAGGTCGGTGGCCATCACAGGATGTCATTCCGGAACTTCACCACGGGCGGCCGTCATTCCTTTGGCGGGACCTATCAGGAGCTCGTTCCCGGAGAGCGTCTCGTCTACACCGACAGCTTCGATGACCCTAACCTGCCGGGCGAGATGAAGGTTACGGTCACATTGAAGGCCGTGTCTGTCGGAACGGAGGTGAACATCGAGCAGCAGGGTGTACCGGACGTGATCCCGGCCGAGGCCTGCTATCTCGGCTGGCAGGAATCCCTCCGGAAGCTTACGAAACTCGTCGAGCCCGAGATCAAGCAGTAGCGCCGTCGCTTCCGGAACGGCTTTGGGGGAACTCGACCAATAACTGGAAGGAGCGCCAGCCATGTCATTGGCCCGTGTTCAACATGTCTCCGTCTCGCTCGACGGTTTCGCCACCGGCGAAGGCCAGAGCCTTGATGCGCCGTTCGGTCATGCCGGCGAGCGGTTGCACGAATGGATGTTCGCGACCCGGTGGGGTCGCCAGATGCTCGGCCAACCCGGCGGCACGGCGGGCATCGACGATGCGTTCCTGCGGCTGTTCGCGCCCGGGATCGGCGCCGAGATCATGGGCGCCAGGAAGTTCGGTCCCCCTACATGGCATGAGGATCCGGACTGGAAAGGCTGGTGGGGTTCCAACCCGCCGTTCCACACGCCGGTCTTCGTCCTCACCCATCATCCGCGCGCGTCGATCGACATGGAGGGCGGCACGGTGTTCCACTTCATCGACGCTTCGCCTGCCGAGGCCCTTAAGACGGCTCGCGAGGCTGCGGGTGGCAAGGACGTGCGCATCGGCGGAGGTCCCACCACAATCCGCGACTTCCTTGCCGCCGGGCTCGTCGATCACATGCACATCGTGGTGGTTCCGATCCTGCTTGGCCGAGGCGTACGCCTGTGGGATGGCGTGGAGGGTCTTGAGAAGGACTACGAGATCGAGACCACGTCCTCTCCCGGTGGAGTCGCACATGTGACATTCGTTCGAAAGGACAAACCGCTATGAAAAATTGCGTCAAAACTGATCCGAAAGCCATCGCCCTGGCAGTGACCGCGGATGGTTCGTCCCGACTAAACGACTTTGCCCTTTGCGCGAGAATCCGCATATCCCGCTGACATCGCCAGCGCGGGATCTCTACTGCGCAATTCTTCGGAGACAATCGAATGAAGCCACTGAATTGCAGGCTCGTTCGCCATCCTGCAGTCGTCTGAACAAGCAGATTGCATTCGCGCGGGGCATCAGCGAAGAAGTGGACAAAGATGTAGCCGTACCGATACGACCTCAATGTCGGCCACTGGCGCAAATGTATGGACCGGCTGCTGATCGCAAGTGAGATTATGCTTAGATAGCGGAAGTCGCTGATATGTATCCGGCCTGTTGATCGGCTCGCGGGCCGTGGCCTTGATGGGGATACGCACGCGCCTTTGGC
>NZ_NPKQ01000022.1 GCF_008329525.1 Tardiphaga sp. P9-11
CCCGCGCTCGTCTCGTCTCCGCAACCCCGGCCAGCTCCGACGAGACGAGCGCTACCCCCAAACCAGCACGCTCAAAGGGGTCAAAATTGGACGCCGATCCGGGGTCAAATTTGAACGCCGATTGACACGCATATCAGTGTCGCGGAACCAGGCCGGCTCGCTTTCCTGTCCGGCCAGATCGCCTCGCCGCCTCGCAGTGAGGGCGTGCCCGAACACCCCGCTGGCCAGGCAAAGCTTGCAACTGCCAGCCTCGCCGCCGCACTCAAGGAATTGAAAGCGTCAGCGCAAGACATTGTGCGGCAATCGTGTCCGGCCCCTCCTTCTGGATAAGTTGCTCCAGCGCGTCAGCGCACCGGGTCGCAAAGTCCTCTTCGCTTTCGCCGGAATTGGCGTAGCGGTAGTGCAGCGGGCAATCGGTGTGCAGCACACGATCGATCGGTAGATCGAAATCGCGGTGATTGTTAACGAGGCCAGTGAGACTCGCCGACGCAATGGTAATCCCGTGATAGGCGCGCATGCGCGAAACGATCTTCTTCTTGTTCGGCTTACCGATCGCGTTGTGATAGTACCAGACCATCTTCATCGCAGTATCGTTGGCTTCCGACCCGGAATTGGCGAAGAACACCTTGCTCATCGGAACCGGCGCGAGATCGACCAGACGCCCGGCGAGCTCAACGGCGGTGTCGTGCGACTTGCCGCCGAAGCTATGATAAAAGGGCAGCTTCTGCATCTGGCGATGCATGGCAGCAACAGATCATGCGAGTGATGGCGCGCAGTCAGAATAGCTGAATGAGCGCCAACAGCGGACCTCGATTGTTCCTGCGTGCTCCGCGATCTATGGGTTCCTCAATCAACGTCTGACGGCCGCTAAGAAAGACTTACGCTGCTTCGTCGCGCGATTGATAAAGCCGGTACAGCATGCGTTGCCCGATACGGCGGAACGGCGAGAACGGATGCGTCGGCAGCGGCGAGGCGAAGATCGGAAGGTCCTGCCCCTTGAAGCTTTTGCCCGCGATCATCTCGGCCATGCGACGGCCGGCCTGCGCCGAATAAGACACGCCATTGCCACCGTAACCCAGCGCATAGAACAGAGTTTGCGACGGATCGGGCCGGAAGATACGCGGCATCATGTCATGGCTGACATCGACCCAGCCCCACCATGAGTAGTCGATCTCGATGCCCTTCAACGCCGGGAACTTGCGGTACAGCCCGTCGATCAGGAGCTGCAGATGTCGCGGATTTGCGGCGTCCGCGCCGGTGATGGCGCTGCGGCTACCGATCTGCACGCGATTGTCCGGCAGGCGGCGATAATAGAAGCGCAGCGTGCGGGTGTCGGTGATGACTTCGGTAGTCTTGAAGCCGGTCGCCTCCAACTCTGCTTCGGTCAGCGGCCGCGTCACGATCGAGTTGGACATAATCGGCATGCAGCGACCACGCAGCAACGGCGTCAAGCCGAGCGACGTGTAAGCGCCGGTCGCAATACCGACCGCGCGGGCACGCACCGTGCCGCCGGGGGTGCGCAGGTGATGCACGCCGTTACGTGTGGTGATCTCCAGCACCGGGCTGCCGGGATGCACTTTGGCACCGAGCTCGCGTGCCATGCGCAGATAGCCGAAAGCGAGTTTCGACGGATGCACACCGGTGCCTAGTGGTTCATGCACCGCGCCGACACATTCGGCCTCGTTGACGTAATCGCGGCGCACTTCGTCAGCCGACAGCACGCGCGTCTTGTAGCCGAAAACCTCGTTCTGCACTTTCGACTCGGCCACGATCTTCTCGAACATGCGCTGGCGATGCGCGAGATAGAGGTGGCCGCCGCGCTGCGGTTCGCAATCGATATTGCCGGTCTTGATCAAGTCCTCGAAAGTCTCGAACCCGTCCTGGATTTCCGCATGCAGCCGCAGCGCGACGTCGCGGCCCCAGCGTTCGATCCATTGTGAGCGCGACAGCCGGCCGGAAGCGTTCTGGCCCTGCCCGCCATTGCGCGTGCTGCAGCCCCACGCGACGCGATTGGCTTCCAGTACCACAGCTTTGATGCCGAATTCGCGCGCGAGGAAGATCGCACAGGCGAGCCCGGTATAGCCGGAGCCGACGATCGCGACGTCGGCATCGACATCGCCCGTGATCAGGCCATCGTCCGGCGGCGGCGTGCCTGCCGTCGCAGCCCAGTAGGTCGGTGCATAGTCGCGATTGGTGCCGGGCCCCGAAGATACGAGTGGATCGTAATGCTGGTCGTAGGGAGCAATCGACATCGCAACAGCCTCCATCACGACTTCGCCGGCAGTGGCGGGCGATCCTTGCGGAACGCACTCTTGCGCGAGAGCTTGTCGCCCTTGAACGTGAAGAGATCGCAGCCTTCGGCCTCGATCCGCGTGCCATTCGCCGCGGTGCCGCGGAAAATCCATTCCGACAGGCCGCGATCGCCGAATACGCTGTGCGACGTACAGGTCCAGCTCACATCGGGCATACCGCCCCAGACCTTCTCGAATGCCGCCTTCACATCGGCGGTGCCGGTGATGCGATTGCCGTACATTTCCGGACCGACAGCAGTATCGAACACCACGTCATCGGTCATGCAGGCCATGACGCCATCGGCGTCGTGACGGTTGAACGCCTCAAACAGCGTAACGAGAAGCTGGTGGCGCTGGGTCTGCTGCTCGGACATTGCAAAGCTCTCTCGATCATTTCAATAACGGCGGGCACTGCGTGCCAGCCATGGTGATGAAACTGCCAGCGGCCCTGCCGTACGATTAGAGCCAGTTGCGGCGAAGCACCCGTCCAGAGCGGAACGGTTGGCGCCCCGAACTGGCCCAAAGATTGACGCGGGTTGGCCCTCCCCGGGCTGGCCGATGTTGCCATGGTGGCCGCACGACGAAGCGACGGACCGACGTGACATGCATGACCTGACGATCGCCATCGGCGACCTCGGCGCGACGCTGACGCCCAGACTGGTTTTGCTGTCAATCGCCTCGGTCTTCGTCGCGGCGGTGCTACGCGGCTTTACCGGCTTTGGTTTTGCCCTTGCCGCCGTGCCATTGCTCGGCCTGTTCATGGCGCCGACCGAGGCCGTGCCGGTGGCGATCGGATTGCAGCTTGCCGGCAGCCTGCTCGATTTCCCCATGGCATCGCGGAGCTGCGACTGGCCATCGCTGCGCTGGCTGATGATCGGCGCGCTGGTCGGATCGCCGCTGGGAACCCTGATCCTGACCGAGATTCCGGCGCCGATCTCGCGGCTGGTGATCAGTTCGATTACGCTGCTGGCGGTGGTCGCGCTCGGTCGCGGCTTCGCGTTACCCGTGATCCCGCCACGCCCGGTGACGTCGATCACCGGCTTCTTCTCGGGCCTGTTCAATGGACTCGCTGCGATGCCCGGACCGCCAGTGGTGGCCTATTATATGTCGGTTCCGATGCCGCGCCTGGCCAGCCGTGCGTCGCTGATGGTGTTCTTTCTGATGACCTCAATCACGGCGACGATTACTTTCGTCAGCGTTGGCTTGCTGACGGTCCACTCCATCGGCCTGTCGCTGCTCGGCCTGCCGGTGATGTGGCTCGGCACCCGACTTGGCGAGATCGCATTTCGATGCGGCGACGACGCGCTGCATCGCCAGGTCTCGATCATCAGCCTCGGCGTGATCGCCCTCGTCAGCGCCGTCAAGGGCGTGAGCGAACTGACCTGAGCGGCGTCAACTCATGCGCGCGATGATACGACCAAGACGTTCAATGCCGGGCTCAATCCGGTCATTGCGGATCGACGAGAAACCGAGCCGGAAGCAATTGGCATGGGTACCTTTCGTCATCGAGAATACATCGCCCGGCTCGATCACCACGCCTTCTGCCAACGCGGCCGTGGCTAGCGCCGTTGCGTCGCAGCCCGGCGGACATGTCACCCAATAGCTGGTGCTGCCGACGCCGCGCACGAAGCTGCAATCGCCGAGATGCTGCGGCAACAACTGATCGAGAATGCGAGCGCGCTCCAGCAGCACGCGCGAGACGCGCTGCAGATGCGAGCGGTAATGGCCAAGGCCGATGAACAGCGCTGCAACGCGCTGGTTATTGAGCGGTGGATGGCGGAGCATCAGGCGCCGCAGCGCACGCAATTCGCGGATCACCGGCGCCGGTGCGGCCACATAGCCGAGCCGCAGTCCGGGCGCGAGCGCCTTCGACAGGCTGCCGACATAGAGTACGCGATCATTGCGATCGAGGCTCATCAGTGGCGGCAGTGCCGGCCCCTCCGAGATCAGCTCGCTCTCGTAATCGTCCTCGATCAGGACGATGTCGCACTCCTGTGCCTTGCGCAGCACGTCGAGACGGCGCTGCTCGGGCATCGCCACCGTGGTCGGGCATTGATGGCCTGCGGTGACGTAAGCGAGATCGCAGCTCTCGAAGTTCGCATCGGGCACCATGCCTTCGCCGTCGACTGCAAGCGGCACGATATTGTCGGTCTGCATACCAAAAATGTTGCGGGCATCGGGATAGCCGGGATCTTCCATACCGACCCGGGTGCCCTGTTTCGCGAACAATCGGGCGATCAGATACAGCGCATGCTGGGCGCCGATGGTCATCATGATCTCGTCGGGCCGCGCGCGGACGCCGCGACGCGGCAACACCTGCAGCCGGAGCTGCTCGATCAGCGCGGGATCGTCCTCGTCGATCAGATCGCGTGCCCAGTTGTTGATCTCGGGCACGCTGAGCGCGGCGCGCGCACTTTCGCGCCAGTCATTGGTCGGAAACAGGCTTGGATCGAACTGTCCGAAGATGAAGGGATACGGATAGTCCTGCCAGTTGCTCGGCTTGACGATGTTCCGGTTGGCCGACGGCCGCACTGCGAAACGCTCGGCCCAGCGCGCGGCGCCAGCCTCGTCGGGCGCCGCGCGGACGTCGTGCTGGGTACCGAGATGCTTCGGAAGACCGGCCACGAAGAAACCACTGCGTTCGCGCGAAATGAGGAAATTCTGGTCCACCAGCTGCTCATAGGCGATCACGACGGTATTGCGCGACACTTCAAGCAGCGTCGCCAGTTCGCGGCTTGACGGCATGCGCACGCCAAGCGCCAGCCGGCCCTCTTCGATGGCGGTGCAAATCAACTGGCGTATCTGGAGCTGCAGGAAGGGACCGCGCCGGTCGAGTCCCTGGAACAGCGAGCCCCAAAATAGCGCATCCCCAATGCCGGACGCCGCCGGACGCCCGTCTGCACGGGCGGCTTTCACTGAACCTCCGGGATTCTCCATCGCGCCCTCCACACTCATCCCGAAACCACTGCCTCACCCGTCGCTGGACCGAAGA
Organism: Tardiphaga sp. P9-11; assembly: GCF_008329525.1. GTDB lineage: Bacteria > Pseudomonadota > Alphaproteobacteria > Rhizobiales > Xanthobacteraceae > Tardiphaga. The sequence continues at coordinate 5,284 of NZ_NPKQ01000022.1, forward strand.
AAATACTAAGCAAAAGCCGCGCCAAGGTGGACGACCACGCCCAACCGGGACTGGCCCCATTCGTGCATCCGATCTGGCGCTGGCTCGGAGTGGTGCGAGGCCTCACGCTTCGATGACGGAATTTTGAGGGTAGTCCATTGAGCCAGGATACGATTGTTTTTTCGGCCCGCAAGATCGTGACCATGAACCCGTCACGCCCATCCGCCACGCATGTTGCAGTGCGCGAAGGGCGGATCGTGGCTGTCGGCAGTTTCGACGAGATCGTCGGAGCGAGCGGCGTCAGGGTTGACGATCGCTTCAAGGACAAGGTGCTGCTGCCCGGTTTCGTCGAAGGCCACAGCCACATCATGGAAGGCATGATGTGGTCGCTGCCTTATGTCGGCGCTTTCGACCGCCGTTCGCCCGAAGGCAAACTCGTCAAGGGCCTGTCGGATATCGACGCCATCGTCGCGCGGTTGCAAGAAGCCGAGGCAGCGATGACCGATCCCGAGGCACCGCTCTTCGCCTGGGGTTTCGATCCCCTGCATATCGGCAGCGTTTCCCTGACGCGGCAGGATCTCGACCGCGTATCGACCACGCGGCCGATCATGGTCGTGCATGCCTCGTTCCATATCAGCAACGTCAACACCATCGTGCTGCAGCGTGCTGAGCTCGATCGCACCACCAACATATCCGGCGTGGTGATGGGCAAGGATGGCGAGCCCTCAGGGGAAGTCCAGGGCATTGCCGCCCGATTTCGCGTGTTTCGCGTGCTCGGCACCAATCCGCTGTCCGGCAATCTCACCGCCGATGACGTCAATCGCTACGCGGCATCATCGTGCATTCAGGGCGTGACCACCATCACCGACCTGCACAACGACCTTGCCGACCTGACCATCGAGGTCTATCGCGCCGCAAGTCGGCGCGATGATTTCTCGGTGCGCCTTGTCCCGGCCATGGCCTCGGTGTCGCACAGCCCGGAACAGGGCGTCGAGAAGATAAAAGCGCTGAAGGCGTCAAACAATGACAAGCTCCATTACGGCATCGTCAAACTGGTAGTCGACGGTTCGATCCAGGGCTTTACCGCGCGGCTGCGCTGGCCGGGCTATCACAACGGCGCGCCCAACGGGCTGTGGTACATCGCGCCGGAAGAACTGCCGTCGATCGTCGCCGCTTACCACAATGCCGGCATCCAGCTGCACATCCATACCAATGGCGACGAAGCCACTGAAGTGGCACTCGATGCCATCGAGGCCGCCCAGATCGCTAAGCCGCTGCCCGATCATCGCCATACGCTGCAGCATTGCCAGATGGCGGACGCCGCGCAGTTCAAGCGCATGAAGTCGCTCGGCATATGCGTCAACCTGTTTTCCAATCACGTCTATTATTGGGGTGATTCGCACTACGACCTCACCATGGGGCCGGAACGCGCCAACAGGCTCGATGCCACCGGTACCGCGTTGCGCACCGGCGTTCCCTTCGCCATCCATTCCGATGCCCCGGTGACGCCGCTGAGCCCGCTGTTCACCGCCTGGTGTGCCGTCAACCGCATTTCGTCGAGCGGACGCGTACTCGGGAAAGAAACCGAAGCGCTGACCGTCGAACAGGCTCTTGCCGCGATCACGATCAACGCTGCCTATACGCTGAAGCTCGATCACATCGTCGGTAGTATCGAGGCCGGCAAATATGCCGACTTCGCGGTCCTGGACGAAGATCCGCTTGAAGTCACGCCGGAGAAGCTCAAGGATATCGCCATCTGGGGCACTGTGGTCGGCGGCCACGTGCGGGAGGCGCCACGGGCATGACGGCAGCGTCATCAGTGAAAATTCCCGTGACGGTGATCGGCGGCTTTCTCGGCGCCGGCAAGACAACCTATCTCAATCACCTGCTGCGCACCGGCTCCGCCCGCTATGCCGTGCTGGTCAACGACTTCGGCGCGGTGAACGTCGACGTCGGCCTGATCGCCCAGCACGACGGCACCACCATGACGTTGACCAATGGCTGCGTCTGCTGCAGCATCGGCGGCGGCTTTCTGGATACGCTCGGCCGCGTGCTCGACGACAACATCCCGTTCGATCACATCATCATAGAAGCGTCGGGCGTCGGTGATCCCTGGCGCATCGCCGAGATCGCACTGGTCGAACCGAGCCTGCGCCTGAACGCCGTAATTGTGGTGGCGGATGCCTCGCGCATTGCCGATCTGCTGGTCGACGCGCGTGTCGGCGACACCGTGCGCGATCAATTCGATCGCTGCAACCTTGTGCTGCTCAACAAGGTCGACCTGCTGAACCGCACCGCGCTCGATGCGGCCCGCACCACGGTCGCGGCGCTGCGTCCCGACATCCAGATCATCGAGACGACGGAACATACTCTGCCCACCTTGCCGGACGGCGAGGTCAAGGCGACCTTGCGCTTCGCCGCGACCGCGGTGGACAACCGCGCCGATCATGAAAGCGCGTTCCGCCGCTGGTCGTATCAGCGCAGCGGCACGTTCGATGGGGCCCGGCTTGCGGCAGCGCTTGCCGCACTGCCGCCACAGCTTTTGCGCCTCAAAGGTCCATGCCGGATCGCCGATGATGCGTCGCCGGCATTACTGCAGATGGTTGGGCAAGACTGGGCGCTGACGCCCGCTCCCGCCGACATGACCGCACAGGACGACATCATGCTGGTCGGCGTCGGTACCGATGCCCTGCCCGATGCCGGCGCGCTCGACGCCATTCTCGATGGCGCATTGACCCCGGTTTCACAAACACCCCCGACAACGACGGACCTCAACCGCCGGCAGGCCACATTCATCCTCTGAGAGAAGGACCGACATGATGTCTTCGATCTGGTCACGACGACCCCGTTCGCTGAAAGCGTCTCTTCTGACCTGCGCCCTGGGCCTCGCCCTCGTCGCAACCGCAATCGCGCCGAGCATCAAGCCGGCGCTCGCCGCCGACGGTGGCACGCTGGTGATCGCCTCCACACAGGTGCCGCGCCACTTCAATGGCGCCGTGCAATCCGGTCTCGCCACAGCGATGCCGTCGACGCAGATATTCGCCAGCCCGCTGCGCTATGACGATAACTGGAATCCGCAGCCTTATCTCGCGAAGTCATGGGAGACCTCGGCTGATGGCCTGTCGGTGACGCTCAAGCTCGTCGACAACGCCGTCTTCCACGATGGCAAGCCGGTGACGTCCGAGGACGTCGCCTTCTCGATCATGACCATCAAGGCGAACCATCCGTTCCAGAGCATGCTGGCCGCCGTCGACAAGGTCGACACGCCCGATCCGCTCACCGCCGTGATCCGGCTCAAGCATCCGCATCCGGCATTGCTGCTGGCGATGTCGCCGGCGCTAATGCCGATCCTGCCGAAGCACGTCTATGGCGATGGCCAGGACATCAAGGCGCATCCGGCGAATCTGAAGCCGGTCGGCTCAGGCCCCTATCGCCTCACCGAATACAAGCAGGGCGAATATTACACGCTGGAGAAGTTCGACAAGTTCTTCATCGCCGGCAAGCCCAAGCTCGACAAGATCGTCGTTAAGCTGGTGTCGGATTCCAATGCGGCGGTGGTCTCGCTCGAACGCGGTGACGTCAACGTGCTGCCGTTCGTCTCCAACAGCCGCGACATCGAACGTATCGAGAAAATGCCGAATGTGATGGTCATCGACAAGGGCTTTGCCGGCATCGGTCCGATCAACTGGCTCGCCTTCAACACCAAGAAGAAGCCGCTCGATGACGTGCGCGTCCGTCAGGCCATCGCCTTTGCAGCCAATCGCGAATTCATCACCGGCAAGCTGATGGGCGGCAAGGCGAAGACCGCAACCAGTCCGATTGCACCGGGCTCGCCGTTGCTTGAGCCCGGCGTCGAGATGTACAAGCTCGATATCGCCAAGTCGCAGAAGCTGCTGGATGAGGCCGGCTATCCGAAAGCCGCCGACGGCTCGCGGATGACGCTGACCATCGACTACATCCCGGGCGACGAGGAGCAGCAGCGCAATGTCGCCGAATATCTGCGCTCGCAGCTCAAGCGCGTCGGCATCAATCTCGAGGTCCGTGCGGCGCCCGACTTCCCGACCTGGGCACAGCGCATCGCGAATTACGATTTCGATCTGACCATGGACAACGTCTTTAACTGGGGCGACCCGGTGATCGGCGTCAACCGCACTTATCTTTCGAGCAATATCCGCAAGGGCATCATCTGGTCCAACACCCAGCAATACAGCAACCCGAAGGTCGACGAACTGCTGGCCGCAGGCGCACAGGAAACCTCGCCCGAGAAACGAAAGGCATTGTATTCGGAGTTCCAGAAGATCGTCGTCAACGACGTGCCGATCTATTTCATCAACGGCGCGCCATATCGCAACGCCTTCAGCAAGGGCCTCAGCGGTCTGCCGACATCGATCTGGGGCATGATGTCGCCGCTTGACGAGCTTTATTGGGAAGTGCCGCCGAAGACCTGACGGTCATCGGCGCGTCTGGCGGACCAGCACCATGAACCTCGCTCTTCACATCCTGCGTCAGGTGGCCAATGCGGTTGGCCTTCTCGTCGCTGTGCTGGTCCTCAATTTCTGTCTGATCCATGCCGCGCCCGGCGATCCCGCTCTGGTAATCGCCGGTGAGATGGGTGGCGCGTCGGCCGACGTGATCGCTGCGCTGCGGGTCAAATACGGTCTCGACAAGAGCCTGATCGAACAGCTCTTCACCTATCTCGGCAGTGTCGCCACCGGCGACTTCGGTTATTCCTATTATTTCAATGCCCCCGTGACTGGCCTGATCGCCCAGCGCATTCCCGCGACGCTATACTTGGTGCTGTCGGCGCTCGCGATCTCGGTGGTGATCGGCACGCTGCTCGGTGTTGTCAGCGCACGCAAGCCGAACGGGCTGTTCAGCCAGGGCGTCACCGTCATCTCCCTTGCAGGCTATGCCGCGCCGGTGTTCTGGACCGGGCTGATGTTGCTGCTGCTGTTCGGCTCGGTGTGGCCGATCCTGCCGGTGACGGGCATGACCGACGTCGCACGGCCTAAGGTCGGCTTCGCGCATGTCGTGGACATCTTGCAACATCTCGTACTGCCCGCGACCACGCTCGCGCTCGTCTTCATCGCGCAATATAGCCGGCTCGCCCGTGTCAACATGATCGATGCGCTGACGGCTGACTATGTCCGTACTGCCCGCGCCAAGGGCTTGCCGGAGTTTGTGGTGATCGGCAAACATGCACTGCGCAACACGCTGATCCCGATCGTTACCGTCGCCGGACTGCAATTCGGTCATCTGTTTGCCGGCGCTGTGCTAGTCGAGACGGTGTTCAGCTGGCCCGGTATGGGACGGCTGGTCTTCGAATCCATCCTGCGCCGCGATTATCCGACCCTGCTCGCCGTGCTGTTCTTCTCGGCGGTCCTGGTCATGGCCGCCAATATCGTCACGGATCTGGTCTATCGCCTGGTCGATCCGCGCATCCGTTCGGGGGCCCGATGACCGCGGTCGAATCCACTACCGTCAAGACCGACAAGACCGTGCTGCCCGTGAGCGCCGCGGCATCGCCCACGATGGCTGCGCTGCGCCAGTTTGCCCGCAGCCCGGCTGGCGTCGTCGGCGCGGTCGTATTGCTGTTTCTGATACTCGCTACCCTGTTCGGGCCGTCGATCTACGGCGTCGATCCGCTCGACATTGCTGGCGCGCCCTTCACGCCGCCGGATGCGGACACATGGCTCGGCACCGACTATCTCGGCCGCGATATCCTGGCGGGACTGCTGCAAGGCGGCCGTGCCACGCTGACGGTTGGCGGCGTGGCAGCAATCATCACTATCATGATCGGCGTCACGATCGGTTCGCTGGCCGGCTTCTTCGGCGGCCCTATCGACACGGCACTGACCAAGATCACCGAGTTCTTCCAAATCCTGCCGCCGCTGCTGTTCGCCATGGTGCTGGTCACTCTGTTCGGGCAGACGCTGACGACCGTGACCATCGCCATCGGTGTTGTCAGTTGGCCGTCTGCCGCGCGCCTGACCCGTGCGGAATTCCTGCGGCTGCGCAATCTCGATTTCGTCAAGGCATCGCGCGCCGCCGGCGCCGGCAATGGCCACCTCATCCTGCGCGTCGTACTGCCCAATGCGCTGCCGCCGATCATCGTCTCGGCGACGCTCGCCATCGGCGTGGCCATCCTGTTCGAGGGCGGGTTGAGTTTCCTCGGCCTCGGCGATCCCAACACCATGAGCTGGGGCCTGATGCTCGGGCAGAACCGCAATTACGTGCTCAATGCCTGGTGGACAGTGGCCTTTCCGGGTGCGGCGATCTTCATCGCGGTGCTCGCCATCAGCCTGATCGGCGACGGCGTCAATGACGCCATCAATCCGCGCCTGCGAAAGCGAGGCTGAGCGATGCCCCCCGTTCTCTCCGTCAAGGATCTCAGCGTCTCGATGAACGGCACCAGGGGCATGGTGCCGGTGCTCGAGCATCTGTCCTTCGACGTCGCGCAAGGCAAGACCATGGCGCTGGTCGGCGAGTCCGGCTGCGGCAAAAGCATGACTGCGCTGGCGATCATGCAGCTGTTGCCCGAAGACTTTCACGTCACTTCGGGCAGCATCCTTCTGGACGGCGTCGAGGTTCTGTCCGCATCACCCAAGGAGCTGCGCAGCCTGCGCGGCAACAAGATGTCGATGATCTTCCAGGAGCCGATGACGGCGTTGAACCCGCTCTACACGGTGGGTGACCAGATCGGCGAGGTCTTGCGCCAGCATCGCGGCCTCAGCCGCCGTGATGCCCATACGCAAGCGATACAGTTCCTCAAGGCGGTGCAGATCCCCGCGGCCGACAAACGCGTCGATGCCTATCCGCATCAATTATCTGGCGGCATGCGACAACGTGTGATGATCGCCATGGCACTGGCCTGCAAACCAAAGCTTCTGATTGCAGACGAGCCGACAACCGCGCTCGACGTTACGGTGCAAGCGCAGATTTTCGACCTGCTCAGCGAATTGCAGGATGACACCGACACAGCCATTGTGCTGATCACTCATGATCTCGGCGCCGTCGCTGAACTCGCCGACGACGTCGCGGTGCTCTATGCCGGCCGCTGCATCGAGCAACGCGCCGCACACGAGATCATCGCCCGTGCGCGGCATCCCTATACGCGCGGGCTGATGGCCTGCGTGCCGCATCTGCAGCTTGGCCGCATGAGCAACCATGCCTCAGCCGAGCTCGACGAAATCCCGGGTATGGTGCCGCCGCTCGGCGCACGCGGGCCGGACTGCGCTTTCCTGCCGCGCTGTGCCTTTGCCGGCGACATCTGCCGCGCCCAACCGCAGCCGCCGCTCGAGCGCATCGATGCCGGGGCCGCCGTTTCGTGCTGGCGCCATCAGGAGATTGCGCCGTGAGTGACGGTTTGAATATCTCCACCCCCGCAGACGTCCTGCTCGACGTCAACGATCTCGTGGTGCACTTCCCGGCGGGACGCCGCGGCATGTTCGGTCCACCGTCAAAGATCCATGCCGTCGATGGCGTGAGTTTTCGCGTCCGCCGAGGCACCACGTTCGGCATCGTGGGCGAAAGCGGCTCGGGCAAATCGACCACTGCGCAGGCGGTGATGCGGCTGATCCCGATGACTTCCGGCCAGATCGTGTTCAGCGGCGAGAACATCGCTGACTACCGCGGCGAGAGATTGCGGCTGGCACGCAGCAAGTTCCAGATCGTATTCCAAGATCCGTTTTCGGCGCTCGATCCGCGACGCCGCGCCGGTGACCTGATCCGCGAACCGCTCGATCTGCTGGGCATCGGCTCGCCGCGCGAGCGCGAGGCGCGCGTGACGCAGTTGCTCGAAGAGGTCGGGCTGCCACCGCAGGCCGCCGACCTGTTCCCGCATCAGTTCTCCGGTGGCCAGCGCCAACGTCTCTGCATCGCGCGCGCAATGGCGCCGGAGCCCGAACTGATCGTCTGCGACGAAGCGGTGTCAGCACTCGACGTTGCCATTCAGGCGCAGATCCTGAATCTTTTGAAGAAGCTGCAGCGCGAACGCGGACTGACCTATATCTTCATCTCGCACGATCTCGGTGTGATCCAGCATTTCTGCGACGAGATCGCCGTGATGTATCTCGGCCGCATCGTCGAACAGGCGCCGGCACAGGTGTTCTTCTCGGCACCCTCGCATCCCTATAGCTGGTCGCTGATATCAGCCGCCGCACCGCCCGGCCCGCTGCGCGACCGGTTGAAGAAGGACTATCTGATCAAGGGCGACCCGCCGAGCCCGGTGGATCCACCGCCCGGCTGCCGCTTCGCCCAGCGCTGTCCGTTCGTGGTGGAGCGGTGCCGCGAGGAATTGCCGGTCCTTCAGGTTAAGGCCGACGGGCACTTTGTCGCCTGCCACCGAACCGGCGAGATTGCCCCTCCGGATTTTGCATCCCTGTGAGACACCGCCGCAGCAGCAGGAGGACGTCCGCTAATGGGATGGACCGGCTGCTTCCCCCGCGCGGCAGTCGGCCTAGACTGCTGCGTTTCAACCGGAGAAGCAGCCCATGGATACGACCATTGCGCCCCTCGCCTCGATCGGCATCGATATTGGTAAG
>NZ_NPKQ01000023.1 GCF_008329525.1 Tardiphaga sp. P9-11
GCTTCGGCGTTGGGCTGTTTGACAAGTTAAATTGAAGAAAGAGAAACGTGGACGGCGGAGTCCTTGCGGATCTCGTCTGATGAAGCTTCGGCTTCTGAAGCGAGGTCGGACGAAAGACTTCGGCGGTACACGTTTTGATACAAAGGTTAACACCATCGTTGTCTGCGCTGTGAAGCGCGGTCAGCAGATCAGATGAACTTCGGTTTGTTTGATTTAGTATGGTGGGACCTCGTCAATACGTTGTGATCAGCCGGTTTAAAGTTTCAAGTCCAACTTGAGAGTTTGATCCTGGCTCAGAGCGAACGCTGGCGGCAGGCTTAACACATGCAAGTCGAACGGGCGTAGCAATACGTCAGTGGCAGACGGGTGAGTAACGCGTGGGAACATACCTCTTGGTTCGGAACAACACAGGGAAACTTGTGCTAATACCGGATAAGCCCTTACGGGGAAAGATTTATCGCCGAGAGATTGGCCCGCGTCTGATTAGCTAGTTGGTGGGGTAAAGGCCTACCAAGGCGACGATCAGTAGCTGGTCTGAGAGGATGATCAGCCACATTGGGACTGAGACACGGCCCAAACTCCTACGGGAGGCAGCAGTGGGGAATATTGGACAATGGGCGCAAGCCTGATCCAGCCATGCCGCGTGAGTGATGAAGGCCCTAGGGTTGTAAAGCTCTTTTGTACGGGAAGATAATGACGGTACCGTAAGAATAAGCCCCGGCTAACTTCGTGCCAGCAGCCGCGGTAATACGAAGGGGGCTAGCGTTGCTCGGAATCACTGGGCGTAAAGGGTGCGTAGGCGGGTTTTTAAGTCAGAGGTGAAATCCTGGAGCTCAACTCCAGAACTGCCTTTGATACTGAAAGTCTTGAGTATGGGAGAGGTGAGTGGAACTGCGAGTGTAGAGGTGAAATTCGTAGATATTCGCAAGAACACCAGTGGCGAAGGCGGCTCACTGGCCCATAACTGACGCTGAGGCACGAAAGCGTGGGGAGCAAACAGGATTAGATACCCTGGTAGTCCACGCCGTAAACGATGAATGCCAGCCGTTAGTGGGTTTACTCACTAGTGGCGCAGCTAACGCTTTAAGCATTCCGCCTGGGGAGTACGGTCGCAAGATTAAAACTCAAAGGAATTGACGGGGGCCCGCACAAGCGGTGGAGCATGTGGTTTAATTCGACGCAACGCGCAGAACCTTACCAGCCCTTGACATGTCTATGACCGGTACCAGAGATGGAACCTTCCCTTCGGGGCATAGAGCACAGGTGCTGCATGGCTGTCGTCAGCTCGTGTCGTGAGATGTTGGGTTAAGTCCCGCAACGAGCGCAACCCCCGTCCTTAGTTGCTACCATTTAGTTGAGCACTCTAAGGAGACTGCCGGTGATAAGCCGCGAGGAAGGTGGGGATGACGTCAAGTCCTCATGGCCCTTACGGGCTGGGCTACACACGTGCTACAATGGCGGTGACAATGGGATGCAAAGGGGCGACCCCTCGCAAATCTCAAAAAGCCGTCTCAGTTCGGATTGGGCTCTGCAACTCGAGCCCATGAAGTTGGAATCGCTAGTAATCGTGGATCAGCATGCCACGGTGAATACGTTCCCGGGCCTTGTACACACCGCCCGTCACACCATGGGAGTTGGTTCTACCTGAAGGCAGTGCGCTAACCGCAAGGGGGCAGCTGACCACGGTAGGGTCAGCGACTGGGGTGAAGTCGTAACAAGGTAGCCGTAGGGGAACCTGCGGCTGGATCACCTCCTTTCTAAGGATGGATCTTCAGAAGCTTGCTTCTATCGATCCTCTTTTGAAACATCAGTGGCCAGACATTGGATCAATGTTTGAGCTGCATAGGCGGGACACCGCCGTCTTCGTTTCTCTTTCTTCGCGGACGAACACACGCTGGGGCGTGCTCGTGCTGCTTGTTGGCGTTTGATCGCAAGATCATGTCGATGGGCCGAGCGCAGTCCTTTGTTGTTAGGGCTTGTAGCTCAGTTGGTTAGAGCGCGCGCTTGATAAGCGTGAGGTCGGAAGTTCAAGTCTTCCCAGGCCCACCATATTTGCGCGCTTTGAATTGAAGCTGCTGCTCGCGTCGACATCACATGCGCAAGCATCGCATCTGCAAAACGTGTTCTTTAACGTTGAGCATTCGTCTTCTGGAACGGGGGCATAGCTCAGCTGGGAGAGCGCGTGCTTTGCAAGCATGAGGTCGTCGGTTCGATCCCGTCTGCCTCCACCAGAAACTCGGGTGTTGGCGATGGTATCAAAACAACTTCACAAACATTCAGTGTGTTCACAGTGAGCGCTATATGAGCTGCTCCTGGTTAGTCCGCGTATATAACTTCGCTTGCGACAGTCTGTGGACGTCGCTTGCGGGATTTATGACATCGTAAAGAGGAGATCGTTCCGAGGTTCGGATCTGCAATCAATTGCGGGTGCCGATATCATAATCTCCAGGAATTGAGTGCGAACGCTTTGCTTGCAAAGCTTCCGCATCTTTATTCCTTTTCAACGAAGCTTGACCGCCTCGTTGTCGGTTCGATCTTACGAAGCAAACTGGTCTTTCTTAATCATATCCAGCTGCATGAAGTGCGCCTCGCTTAACTGCGGGCGTGCGGATTTGGTGTTTCGACATCAAGCAGCATGCAGCAAACTCTGCCGAGTGTGTGGATATTGATAATGAGAGCAATCAAGTGTCTTAAGGGTATTCGGTGGATGCCTTGGCAATGAGAGGCGATGAAGGACGTGCTACGCTGCGATAAGCTATGGGGAGCCGCGAAGAGGCTTTGATCCATAGATTTCCGAATGGGGAAACCCACCTTCGATAGCCGAAACTCTAAGGTCATCGTTACGCAAGTAACGGTGGTTTTGGATTTTCGGTTATCAGTTGAAGGTATGAGACTCCTGAATACATAGGGGGTTTCAAGCGAACCCGGGGAACTGAAACATCTAAGTACCCGGAGGAAAGGACATCAACAGAGACTCCGTTAGTAGTGGCGAGCGAACGCGGACCAGGCCAGTGGCATATCAAAGACAACCGGAACCAGTCAGGAAAGCTGGACCTCAGAGGGTGATAGTCCCGTACGGGTAATGCAATGATATGTCCTTGAGTAAGGCGGGACACGTGAAATCCTGTCTGAACGTGGGGGGACCACCCTCCAAGCCTAAGTACTCCTCATTGACCGATAGCGAACTAGTACCGTGAGGGAAAGGTGAAAAGCACCCCGACGAGGGGAGTGAAATAGACCTGAAACCGGATACCTACAAACAGACGGAGCCCAAGATACGTTCTGGGTGACGTCGTACCTTTTGTATTATGGGCCAGCGACTTAATTTAACGAGCAAGCTTAAGCCGATAGGTGTATGCGCAGCGAAAGCGAGTCTGAATAGGGCGTTAAGTTCGTTGTATTAGACCCGAAACCTAGTGATCTAGCCATGGGCAGGTTGAAGGTGAGGTAACACTCACTGGAGGACCGAACGGGTGTCTGTTGAAAAAGACTCCGATGACCTGTGGTTAGGGGTGAAAGGCCAATCAAACTGGGAAATAGCTGGTTCTCCGCGAAAGATATTTAGGTATCGCCTCGGATGAATACCTCAGGGGGTAGAGCACTGAATGGGCTAGGGGGACTTACCGTCTTACCAACCCCAATCAAACTCCGAATACCTGAGAGTACTATCCGGGAGTCACACAGCGGGTGCTAACGTCCGTTGTGGAGAGGGAAACAACCCGGACCTACAGCTAAGGCCCCTAATTCGTGGCTAAGTGGGAAAGGATGTGGGAATCCCAAAACAACCAGGAGGTTGGCTTAGAAGCAGCCATCCTTTAAAGAAAGCGTAACAGCTCACTGGTCTAAATAAGGGTTCCTGCGCCGAAGATGTAACGGGGCTCAAGCCACGAGCCGAAGCTTAGGGTGTGCCATTTATTTGGTACGCGGTAGCGGAGCGTTCTGTAAGCCTGCGAAGGGCGACTCGTGAGAGCGCCTGGAGGTATCAGAAGTGCGAATGCTGGCATGAGTAACGACAAACACTGTGAAAGACAGTGTCGCCGAAAGTCCAAGGGTTCCTGCGTAAAGTTAATCTTCGCAGGGTTAGCCGGTCCCTAAGGCGAGGCCGAAAGGCGTAGTCGATGGGAATCACGTGAATATTCGTGAGCCAGTGGGTGGTGACGGATCTCTTATGTTGTCAGATCTTATTGGATTGATCTGGCCTCGACGAGGTTCCAGGAAATAGCCCCCACATTAGACCGTACCCGAAACCGACACAGGTGGACTGGTAGAGTATACCAAGGCGCTTGAGAGAACTATGTTGAAGGAACTCGGCAATTTACCTCCGTAACTTCGGGATAAGGGGGCCCTCTATGTACGCAAGTGCATAGGGGGGGCACAGACCAGGGGGTGGCAACTGTTTAACAAAAACACAGGGCTCTGCGAAATCGCAAGATGACGTATAGGGTCTGACGCCTGCCCGGTGCCGGAAGGTTAAGAGGAGGTGTGCAAGCACTGAATTGAAGCCCCGGTAAACGGCGGCCGTAACTATAACGGTCCTAAGGTAGCGAAATTCCTTGTCGGGTAAGTTCCGACCTGCACGAATGGCGTAATGACTTCCCCGCTGTCTCCAACATAGACTCAGTGAAATTGAATTCCCCGTGAAGATGCGGGGTTCCTGCGGTCAGACGGAAAGACCCCGTGCACCTTTACTGTAGCTTTGCGCTGGTATTCGTGACTGTTTGTGTAGAATAGGTGGTAGACTTTGAAGCCGTGGCGCCAGCCGTGGTGGAGTCGCAATGTGAAATACCACCCTAATGGTTATGGATATCTAACCGCATCCCATTAGCTGGGATCGGGACAGCGCATGGTGGGCAGTTTGACTGGGGCGGTCGCCTCCCAAAGAGTAACGGAGGCGTGCGAAGGTAGGCTCAGAACGGTCGGAAATCGTTCGTTGAGTATAATGGCATAAGCCTGCCTGACTGCGAGACCAACAAGTCGAGCAGAGACGAAAGTCGGTCATAGTGATCCGGTGGTCCCGCGTGGATGGGCCATCGCTCAACGGATAAAAGGTACGCCGGGGATAACAGGCTGATGACGCCCAAGAGTCCATATCGACGGCGTCGTTTGGCACCTCGATGTCGGCTCATCACATCCTGGGGCTGGAGAAGGTCCCAAGGGTTCGGCTGTTCGCCGATTAAAGTGGTACGTGAGCTGGGTTCAGAACGTCGTGAGACAGTTCGGTCCCTATCTGCCGTGGGTGTTGGAATATTGAGAGGATTTGTCCCTAGTACGAGAGGACCGGGATGAACGTACCTCTGGTGGAGCTGTTGTCGCGCCAGCGGCAGTGCAGCATAGCTATGTACGGACGGGATAACCGCTGAAAGCATCTAAGCGGGAAACCCACCTCAAAACGAGTATTCCCTTGAGAACCGTGGAAGACGACCACGTTGATAGGCCGGGTGTGGAAGTGCGGCAACGCATGTAGCTTACCGGTACTAATCGTTCGATTGGCTTGATTGCTCTCATTTTCAATGTCCAGACATCAGTCTGAGATGAAAATGAGACTGCGCTCTGTAAATACAGAATGCGCACTCAGAGGATCGCATCGCGATCCAACAGAAAGACCCAAAACAGTTTGCTTCGTATCTTTGTCCTTCGCCGGCCTGGTGGTTCTAGCGAGGAGCTTCAACCCGATCCCATCCCGAACTCGGCCGTTAAACTCCTCAGCGCCAATGGTACTATGGCTTAAGCCCTGGGAGAGTAGGTCGCTGCCAGGCCTGCAAAGGACAAAGTTATCCTCAATTACGATATCTCAAACAAAACGCCGCGCTCTCATGAGCGCGGCGTTTTGCGTTTGTGC
>NZ_NPKQ01000002.1 GCF_008329525.1 Tardiphaga sp. P9-11
TCCACGATCAGCATCTCCGACCACCTGCTCTGTTACGAAGCAGGCAGCGCAACAGGCCAATGGTAGGGGGTCAATTTTGGACGCCGATCCCCCGGCTTACGGGGTCAATATTGCAGGCCGAATGACAACCGTCATGGTCATCGTGGTGCCGAAGGGGAGTACCGTTGAAAGCCAGCTCACATGGCTGTTTGGAATCGGGACAGATTCCGAAGGTGACTTTTTCGCGAAAGACGAAGTTGACGACTCTGAGCTTGATTTTGCCGCGCGTTATATTCTCGACGAGCTAGGCATCGAGGCTGAAGAGCCCGATGCTGACAAGCTCGATGCCATCCTCGACAAGCACAAGAAAAAATTTCCCACCACCCTTGAGTTCGCCAAGCTGGCCCGTGACAGTCTGAAAGATATCAACGCGAAGGATGATGCCGACCTCGTTCTGATGGCTTGGCTGGAACGGGAAGAACTGCTTTTCCGCAGGCTTGAGCGACACATCGTATCCGACCGTTTGAAGACGGGTTTCATGAATGAGGAGATCGCGGATGTTGACGGCTTTATCTCGTTCTCCCTGAGTGTGCAGAACCGTCGAAAGTCACGCGCCGGTCACTCGCTTGAGCACCACGTCAACGCTCTGCTGACAGCCCGCGGCATCAAGTTTGAGCGGCAGGTTGTCACCGAGGGTAAAAGCAAGCCCGACTTCCTGTTTCCCGGGCAGGCCGAATACCACGATGCCAAGTTCAAGATCGAGAAGCTCACAATGCTTGGGTCGAAGTCCACGCTCAAGGACAGGTGGCGCCAGGTTCTGGACGAAGCAGACCGCATCACTCACAAACACCTGCTCACACTGGAGCCCGGCATTTCGGAGAGCCAGACCGACGCCATGAAACATCGCAACCTGCAGCTCATCGTGCCGAAGTCGATTCACGGTACCTTCAAAGAAGCGCAGCAGAAGTGGCTCATGGACGTGGGCCAGTTCATAAAATTGATCGAAGAACGCCAGACGCTATGAAGTATGTCCTCCTCACTGGTGCCGGCTTTAGCCGAAATTGGGGCGGATGGCTGGCCGAGGAAGTCTTCGAATATCTGATAGGGCAAGAAGAAGTCGGACCGCGCCTAAAGGGCAGGCTTTGGGCTCACCGCGACCGGCGCGAAGGGTTCGAAGATGTCTTGGCCTCCCTTCAGTGGGAAGCGGAACGACCTCACTCCTACGATGCCGAAGAAGATCTACGAAATCTCACCGGATGTCTGCAGCGTATGTTTGCGGAGATGAACGATGCCCTCGACCGGCAACAATTCAACCCAAACAGCTTTGATCTCTCAATATCTGTCACTACTCTTCTGTCGAAGTTCGACGCGATCTTCACGCTGAACCAGGACACTCTGCTGGAGGCGCATTACCTTGGCGATGCAATCGGCGGCAAGTTTACGTCGTGCTATCGACCGGGATATGAGGCTCACGATGAAGGAGTATCGATCGGAGGTCTGATCAGACCACTTTTTCGACCAGCTCAACCGCCTTACTCGTTGGTGCCAAACCTGCAGCCGTATTTCAAATTGCACGGATCTTCCGACCTCATCCAGGAGAGGTTGATTACAATGATCATGGGCACGGGCAAATCGGATGCTATTCAGAAAACGCCGCTTCTGAAATGGTCGATGGAACAGTTTGAGCAACAGCTCCTTACACCGTTCACGCGATTGATGGTTATCGGCTACAGCTTCCTGGACGACCACATCAACAAGATCATTCTCGCCGCCGCCAAGACAGGTTTGCAGATCTACATCATCGATTTTCAAGGCGTGAATGTCATAGACCAGCGCGGAACGGATAACGGCAGCACCTATATGCTGTACGACGAGCTTCGGAACAGCCTTATCGGAGCATCACGAAGGCCTCTTCTCACGACATTCAGTGGAAATGACAAAACCGAGTTCGACAAGATCCAGAAATTCTTCCGGCCTTCCCTTCCCTATATTATGGCGAACCAACCGAAATAGATTGGGTCCGCCGGATATTTGACGAGTTGGGTGCCAGACACCGCCGTTGTTTTGGCGCCAGTACCAGCAACCAAGGCGTTCCTGGATATCGAGATAGGCGCAGACAGCCTTGAGCACCTGCCCTTCAGGCGTTGGCACTCACGGCGGCTTCACTTGGTTTTCCGACAGAGCAAAGGGGAAGCTTGCGCGTGCCGTGCTCCAGGAGACGGCTCACCGATGTAAGAAGGCTCACGGGTATTCGCAAAGGGACCGTCGGCTCGTCATAGCGGCGTGGTCGACCAACACCCCGACAGCGCGCACCACGTTTGACAGTTTCGTTTTGCATTGCGAAATCGTGAGGCAGTTCGCACCAAGCGTCAACGATCGTCGCTTCAGGTCAGGAAAAAATCCACTTGATGGCTTCCTTGATAGCAACAACACCGATCGATAATGATGTCGGTGCAAGCCACTTCCAAGACGCAGTCGTTTTCTTTGGTGTCTTGCCGAGATAGGCATCGATCGCTTCTTTTATAGTGTTGAACCCCAAATGCTGATGGCTAGACAGAACTGCCATCGAGGTTCCCGTCACGACGCCTTTTTCGAATTTGAAAAAAACGATACAGGGCGTTTTCGACGTCCCCTCAAAACCAAGTTTTTTTGTGAATTTATTATTGAAGGTTGCCAGGGAGCGCTTCTTCCCCTCATCGAAGAAGAAAACACTCAGTTCTTTACCTGTCAGTCTGTCCAATGAGATCATCACTTCTGGATCTAAGACGAGATTCTTAAATTCCTTCTGCTCGAAATTATAAAATAGGAACGCGAAGGCGCGCGCCCGTCCTTCGTCGAGATGGGACTTTAAGATCTGATCAAATCTGTTGAGAAAATCCGGAAGTTCATAACCGATGCTACGTCCTTCGTTCTGTTCAAAAATTGGGACCATCGCACGCATCCAATGTCTCCGAAATAAAATTTCGCGCAGGCGATGACACTATAGCATGGCTTGATTTCTCGCGATGCAATATCATCTAGGACGGCGGTCAGCAAACCCGGTGGCCAGCTTATTCCCTTCGCGAGCCGACGATCCTCATCGTGATAGAAACTCGTCTGAGTAATGATAGTCACGGACGTGCAGGTCTTCCCGGTGGCGGATTACGCAAGCGCGCGAATTTCTGCCTCAAGCAGCTGGCGCCGGCTATCCTTTGCGGCGTTGAAGACCGCCATTATCTGTGGGTACGCCTCAGTTTGAGCGTTCAGCGGAAGTGCTTTGAAATCTGAAACGACTTTACTTATGCATGCCCTTCATTGGAGGCAGACTAGGTGTTGTGACTTGTTATTCAATAGATTTTGGTAGGCACTACGGTTCACCACGCAGCTTCGCTCCCAATGAGAAACCTACGAGGCCGTCTAAGTGCCCGAGCTCCATTCCCAGACCATCGATGACATCATCAAAATATGCACAACGCAGCGCATCCTCTCTGCCTTCGTATGGGATACTCTGCTCCAGAGCCCAGTCCTTCGAATTAAACGGTGCAATAATTCTAACAAAAGTTTCGTAGACGATCCGCCAATGCCGAGCTCTCGAATTTTCTTTCCCTGAAAACAACGAAGTGCCGAAGTCGAGAAGTTTCATCCTCATCATTGTGCCGTAATCCCCATCCTCGTCGTAAACCATCACGTTACCGGGATGCGCATCTCCATGATAAAGCGACGAGGTCGTGGTGCTTTGAATTGCATGAATGTATCCCCGGGCTAACATCCATCGGGTATGCAAGTCATCTGAATCCTTAAGCGTCTCTGCAAGTGTCCTACCGGTTATTTTCTCCATCGAAGAATAGAGGTATTGGCCCGCCGTCTCGGCGTCGTATATCATTACTACGTGACGTGGATCAGAAGCTGCTAGCTTTTGTGCCTCCGCTATACCCTGAGTCACTTTGTCTCTGGTGTCCGTACCCCCGAGTTTCAACCAAACCTTGATCGCGCGAGGCTGATTTAAGACCAGATGGTGAGCGTCAAAGACGACGCCATTCGCTCCTTTACCGAGGATGCCCCGGATTACGAAGCGATCAACAGTCTGCTTTCCTAGATGGAGAGTACCGTTCTCCACGAAAACGTCCTTCGTGATCTTTACCTTAAATGCCATTATGCACGCCGATCGATGAGAAAGGCGTTCGGCTTCAGCTTCAGCTCTTTCATTTCCTGACGCATCCAAGTTGGCGTCGATCCCCTGCCAGACCAGGTAAGACTTTTGTTTTTCTTGCTTCGATGAGTGGGCGCCGGCTTCGCTCGCGTCTTTTTCTCGGCCGCAATTACGCTGCGATATTCGCGCTCAAGCATGGCAAGGTGTTGCTTAAGGGCTTTGAGATACCCTTTCTGCATCGCGTCGAGGCAGTATTTCATATTGTTCACGCCGAGGCCCATGAAGGCCTGGATGACCTTCTGACCGGCTTCGGCTTCTTTCGGCGGCGTACCGTGCGGACGTTTATTCATGTGGCCCTTTAAGCGACCCAATAAGCTTAAAGGGGGGGGGTGCCAGAATTCAAGAGCTGTGAGAGCTTGGCTTCGCCTGCTAGGCATTTGAGCAGTCCCGCCGTTGTTTGCACTTTGTCGGGCTGCTCGTTGTTGTTGCTTATAATCCTATTTTTGCTTGACGCCACAGATGGTTGGCGCATGATTCTCCTGCAATCAACGGAGAATCCACATATGAAAACTGACCGTCCTACTCTTGAAGTGCCCCCCGAAACTAGGCCAGCCAGCGCTGGAAATTTCCGGGGTTAGGCTCATACCGGCGGGGGCGCCGATAGGACAGTCTCTGTCATCGCCGCCATTGCCAATGACCGATGTCCCGACTAATTGAGGACCCTGCATGCCAGACAGAATTCCCGCTGGCGATAGGCGGCCAGCAGAGGACGACAGGCGGCCTAGTGCTGCATGTCGGCTAGTTCGTCCACCAAAACACGAACATTCTCGCTGTAGTCCACCGGCACCACCACGAGGTGGAGGCCACCGGCCGCAAAGGCCTTCTCCAGTGTCGGCGCCAGACCGCCTGCCTCGGTCACGCGATGACCCTGGGCACCGTAGGACTGCGCGTAGGCGACGAAATCCGGATTGCCGAAAGTCATCCCCGCATCGGCGAAGCCGTCGACGGCCTGCTTCCACGGTTTTCGGGCGCCAAGCCGAAGAATACCGAGCGAAGGGAGAAGCCCTCATCCAGAAGACCGACAAGATGTCGTGCGAAAGCTGGAACGAGCAGACGCGGGCCGACCGCGAACCAATCGATCCCTCGCCGACGGTTGAGGCTGTGAACGGCGGTTTAGCCCGCTGCTTTGCAAATCAGGTCGGCGACCGCGTTGGGTTTGGCCAGCATTGCGACATGACTGGCATCGGCGTGTGCGACAGTGGCGTTCATCCGCGTTGCCATTTTTTCTTGGTCACCGCGGGGTATAGCCCTGTCCTGATCGCCGACGAGATACCAGGACGACTTAGTCCTCCAAGCCGCTTCGGCCACGACCCCGCCGAGCGCAGCACCGCTGATTGGACCTTGGGTCGCGAATAGCAGTGATTTTTCCGCCGTTGTCAGGTCCTGTGCAAAGACATCGAATATCCCAGCCTCGGACAGCTTCAGAAAGCCTGCAGCATCAGGGCGAATTTCGGGATTCAACGGCGCTGATTCAAATTGTGCAAACAACGAGCCGGCCGACTCTCCTGCATCCGGCGCAAAGCCATCGATGTAAACAAGCGCCGCGACCTTCGCGTGGTTACCGGCCTGTGTCACTACCGAACCACCGTAGCTGTGGCCAACCAACACAACCGGGCCGTCTTCCAACTCGATGGCTCGGCACACCGCGGCGACGTCTGCCTCATAGGAATTGAGTGGTAACTGCACGGCGGTCACATTCAACCCTTCAGCCGCAAGCAGAGGAATGACTTTCGACCAGCTTGAGGCATCAGCCCAAGCACCATGAACCAGAACGATATTCGAGATGTTACTCATCAGATTTTCCTCCGGTTTCTGCCCGTCGGAATGAACGACCAGATAGTAGATGCGCGCACCACGTGACGTAGCAATGGAATGCTTCCCAGATCACGTCGAAGGAGATTGCCCTTCCGAGTCCGCTCGATCATTTTCTTGTTGGACATGGACAACAATCTCTAGAGCGATGCTGAAGCCATACGGAATGGCGGATTAGGCCTTTGCGAAGAACCGCTCGCTGATTTCAATGGCGGTTTGGTTGGCCGCACCGACCTGCTCGATCAATTCTGCCGCCCTGCTGCCTCTGATGCCGGCGATGGTCGGCTTGCCGTCCCGCACAAAGGTGTAAAAGCCTTTGACCAGGTAGGCGCCAAGCGCGTCGATGTGCTTTTCTTGGGCGCTCAACATTTTTTGAAACCGCTTGGCAGCGAAGAAATGCCGCGCCGACCGCGCACTATCGAAAGCGGCTTCAACGACGGCCAGATTGAGCCGGTCGGCGCCGACGAAATGCCCCACATCGGGCGATGGCGGCGCAGGGTTGGCATTGTCGTAAGCTTGCGGCAGGTGCAGCTTCCATTTGCGGACCGCATCATCTCCGACCAGCTCGGCGCTGATGTCCGTCAGCCACGCATCGGCGCCTGGTCCAGGCTTGCGGTTCATATAGACGTGCACGCGGTGCAGTCGATCCGGTCCGTTGCGCACTCCGTCTTCTTCCCTATCGACAAAGGTGGTCGATCCATTGGGCAGGTAGTAAGCTACGGCCTCGCTGAACAGGTTGAATTCGTCGCCATAAAGTATCGTCCCTGCCTTGGCGAAGGCGGCTTGATCATCCTGGTTGGCAAATCCCAACTCTGCCGACCCGTCAAGGACGGCCTCAATCCGGTGGACACCATCGGCTATGGGCCAGAGATTGGCGGTGTGGTCGCGGTCGAAATGCTGCTGGACATAGAAGCCAAGGCCTGGAAGCCGTGAGCAAAGTGTCGAATGGACGTCGCGCCAGTAATTGGCGAAAAGCGCTGCCGGCAGGCCATCCCGGCGGCGGACCGAGGCGTAGACATTGTGGCGCACCGTTTTGTCGCGATCCGAATAATCAGTCGACATGATTGTCTCCTTCGACGAAGTGAGGGGATTCAGGCGGCGGCCTGACGCAATAGCGGAGTCGGATCGAAATAGGCCACGCGTAGACGGACGGCTTTGCCATCCCGCACATCCCAATGCTCGGAAATGATGATTGCGGTATCCGTGCCCTGCACACCGATCTCGATCAGGGCGACGACATGCTCGTCTTCGGCTGTGAGGCTGAGATACGTCATGTTGGCGAAATCCAGGGCCTCCGCGACCCGCGGGAGCAGATCGATATATTGCTGCTTATCAAAGGTGCCGCCCCAAGGGAGCTGCGGAGGGACGAACAGTTCGAAGTCTTCGGACAGGCTGCCTGCGAAGCCCGTGATCTCGCCACGGGCGCCGCCGTCGTAAAACGTTTTGACTAATGCACGTGCACGCTCGGTTGAATTGGGATCCGTCATGGCGAGCCTTTGAGTTGAACGATGAGATGGAGCTTAAATCGCGGATGTGAACTTCAAGGGCTACTGGCCTATCTGCTGCATGGCCGCGGCCCAGTTCTCCACATGGTAGGCACTGGCAAGCTTGCCGTTGCGGACGGTGAACATGTCGATCGAGATTGTCCGGAAGCTCTTTCCGGTCGGCCTCACGCCGAAGAGGGGTTGCACGGGCGTGCCCGACGCCTCCCCCCGCACCACGATGCGGTTGCCTGATGTCCAGATATCTTTGATGGTCCAGTGCAGATCGGGGATGATCGTGCCGAACACCTTGAACTGACCGGCTAACTCTTCTCGCCCAAGGCAGTCCTGGTTTGTCGAGCAGGACCGATAATCAGCGTTGGCGGCGCTTGCCAACAACGCGGAGACGTCTTTCTTCAGTGGCTCATTAAGCGCGTCGTAAAGCGGCGCCACGATCGCTCGGGCTTGCTGCGGCGTTAGCGATTGGGCATGGGCCGAAGCACCAAACGCAGAGGCAAGGAGCAGTGTCGCGGCGCCAAGGGCGAGCATCGTCATAGCGTGATCTTTCGTTCGTATGGGGAGCGAAAACGTGACGGCGGACGCGGGCGTTGTCCGCCGCCGGGTTGCCCGGAGGGGATTTAGCGGGCAGCCTTTTCGATCAGCGCTGCGACATCCGCCGGGTGCGAGATGTATGCAACATGGCTCGACGCGACTTCGACCACATGCGCGTTCGACCGCTTGTACATGAAGCGCTGAAGTTCGGGATTGATTGAACGGTCTTTTGTAGCGACCATTGCGAAGCTGGGTTTGGACTTCCAAGCCGGCGACGTCACCGGTGTGCCAGCCGCCTTGCCTGCTAGGAATACCTGCGACTTGCTCATGAGATCGGCCTGCGCGGCCGGAACATCGGCTGCGAAATCGGCATGAAACAGTGCCTGATTCAGATATAGGAAGCCATCGGACGTCTGCTGTATCGCCTTGGACGCAGGCGGCATCTTTGCACCCAGCGAACCTAGGCTCTCGCCGGCGTCCGGCTGGAAGGCCGCGATATAGACGAGACTTTTCACATGCGTATTGTTGCCGGCTTCCGTGATGATGACGCCACCGTAACTGTGCCCCACCAAAACGGCCGGCCCGTCGAGAGTATTTAGGACGCGGTTGGCGGCGGCAACGTCGTCTTCCAGCGAGGTTTCCGGCGGCTGCACGATGAATGTCTTGTAGCCATCCTTTTCAAGGATGGCTTTCACCGCGGCCCATCCCGATCCATCAGCAAAAGCGCCATGAACGAGCACGATATTCTTGGTGATGTCGGCGGGTGCCGCACTGGCGGGGAAAGCGGCGCCCGACATCAGAGAAAGTGCGATCGCGGCAAGGCGTTGCGAGGTCTTGGTCATTGTAGTCTCCTTGACTGTTGAAATTGTGTAAGCGGCGACATGGTGCTGCTGGTTATCTCATGATGATCCGTCTTCACGTTCCAACGCCGCCGCAAACTCGTTGCGGCTACGAAATGAACATGAAATCGCGGAAGTCGATGGAGACCAGTAGCGGCTCCAGCACCTTCTTCATCGCCTCGTCATAGGCATAGATGCGCCGAGTCATCGGCATCATTAGGCCCTGGTAATCTTGGTAATCCGTCGTGTAGTTCGCACCCGTGGCGCCGCCCAGGATATCGACCGTGTAGTCGTGTCGGCGCATAAGGCCGTCTGGCCCAAAATGGGTGATCTGCGTCTTGGTGTGGCTGACGATGTGATCAGGAAATGTCACACGCAGACGCCGCCACTGCTCGCCGTTCTCGTACCAGGGCTCGATCTCTTCGCTCTCAAATCCTGGATAAGTGTAGAGAAACGGCGATGTGAGATAGGTCCATAGAGCTTCGCTGGCAAAAAACGCTGCGTGAAACTTATCCCACGGCATCTCGCGTTCTTGGTTCGCAAAAGCGGCTTCTGGATGCTCGCGGGCTTCCACGATTTTGCCCGTCAGCGTCTCGAGAGTCTGGCGGTCCGGGACAAACACGGACCGCAAGTTTGGCTTGAAGTAAGGAGTGATGGAGAGCTTCTCATAGTGAGTCTGCAGCTCAAACTTCTTATCAGTCAGCAGCCCTGGACAATGCTTAATCTCCCAGATGGCGCCGGCAATTGAGAGGTCAACGCGAAGCGTCTGGAATTCATTCCAGCGCTTCAGTCCTCCGTGCGCCTCCAATGCAAAGTCCAACAGGTCGCTCATTGGGGGAACTTTCCGAATGATGTGCTCGACAACGGCTTCTGTCGTCTCGGAGAGCAGTAGAGACCGGATTGCGGTGATAAGCTTGAACAAAGCCAGTGCACTTTGCATAAATCCGCCCAATACGCTCTCATGCGTAAAGCAGCTAAATATCGGGATAAACTCGCTCGTCCTCCAGCAGAATAATACGAGCGCTCAGTGATCTTGTATTTTGAAGCCGACTGCTGTCAGCATCAGTATCCGGAGATGTTCGTGCGAACTGTGTCGAGGCCAATCGCGCCGTTAGCCTACGAATCCCGTAGTTCTTTTGACCCCACCAGCGGAGGAAGTTCGGTCGGTAAAGATGGGCGCCGGCGCCTAGTGGGCGTAGTGAAAGGCGGAGTGCCTTCGCCAGGTTCCCGGGCTTTTTCCCTCGTGCTTTGAAAACACACGTGTGAAATGACTCTGATCCACGAATCCGCATGCTAAACCGATTTCGGCCAATGACAGTCCCTTGGCAATCATCAGCAGTTCCTTGGCTTTCTGAACTCGGCGTTTGATCAACCATTCATGCGGTGCCGTCCCTACGGTACGGCGAAAGGCTCGAGCGAAGTGGCTCGCTGAGATCCCGCATTCGCTCGCGAGCTCCGAAATTGACGGATTCATGCCTGACTGTTGCTCGACGAACTCGTAAATCCTGCGGAGTTGCCATGGACTCAGACCGCCTTTGACGGTGAGTCGATCACTCGTAGCTCCCCCGTACGTCCCTGCGACATGCGCGTGGAATGCAAGCGCAAGGTAATCCGTGAGCAGAGTTGGTGCGTACTGTCCGCGAGAGATTACCGATGCCATGGTCTGAGCGAGCTGATACAGGATGGGATCATGGCCGGACAGCGAGGATAGCGACAAGCCTTGCACCAGCGGCAATTCCTTTTCATAGGCTGCCTCCGTCAACCGCCGTGTGGAAATGTATAAACGCATGATGTTGAACGGTGTATTTATCGCGTTTTTTGAACTTTTGGAGAGGTCCAAAAGGTAAACGTCGCCTGGCTTCGCCTTCACGTCTACGATGCCATGCTGTCCACCGGTCTTCGAGCTTGTCGCCAGGATGTCGAGAGGAACCAAGAAGACAAAGGCAGGTTCTGGAACGACTACGACTTCGCTACGTGGCGATGCTCCCAACAGGTGACTCATGGAAATCGGCGATCCTGACTTATTGTCTGCCAGTATCGTTGGCGCCGCTTCTACGCCCCACCGCTCGCTGATTATCGATTGCTTGAAAGCTCTCATCGCGAAGTCTTCAATAGCAGCGGTAGCGTGCTCACAATGGCACAGCGCGCAATTCTAGATCGGGCTATGAAAATTGCATTGGACCAGTCATGGGTATGTGTAGTCACTATGAAGTACCTTTCGGATAAAACCGGTGACGCGCGGCCGCCGCGCGCCGAGGCACCTACGATGCCGTCTTGCCGCCGTTGACGTTGATAATCTGGCCAGTGATGAAGCTCGCGTTGTCGGATGCCAAGAAAACGATTGCGTCGGCGATTTCGCCGACCTTGCCGACCCGCTTAAGTGGGACGCCAGCGATCATTCCGGCCAGACGTTCTTCTGACCCCGTGATGCGCTGAAGCATCTCGGTCTCGACCGGACCCGGCGCGACTGCGTTGATGCGGACTCCCACAGCCGCGGCCTCAAGGGCCCCCACTTTGGTCAGCCCCTCCACCGCGTGTTTGCTCGCCGTATACAGGGAAGCGTTCGGGGCACCCCGCTGGCCCATGGTGGAGGACAAGTTGACGATGCTCCCGCTCTTCTGCGCCAGCATCACCCGCATCTCGTGCTTCATGCTGAGCAGGACGCCGAGAACGTTGGTGTCGAATGTCGCCGCGTACGTCTCCTTGGTCTGCTCGACCAGTGGACTGAACTTGCCTTCGGTGCCTGCGTTGTTGACCGCGACGTCCAGACGCCCGAACCGCGCTACGGTCGCGTCAATCAGATTCTTGACGTCCTCTTCGAAGCGGACGTCGGCTTGGATGAATTCTGCCTGCGCGCCAATCAAGCGCAACGCTCCGGCGAGCTCGTCTCCCTCGGGTTTGCGTCGGCCAGACACGACTACCTTCGCGCCGAGACGTCCGAACTCGAGCGCCGCGGCCCGTCCGATTCCGGTCAGCGCGCCAGTTATCAGAACGATCTTGTTCTTCATGATTATATCCCGTGATTACCGAGGCCACATCTCGGCGTCGGTATATCCACGAGATACTCTCGGTAACCAGCCGGATTAACGGGCCGATATTCCAATGAGTTCGGACAGCCTCGTCCGCAATCGCCGGAGTTTATGGGCGTCCGGGTATACGTATGCTGTGGATCACGATCGCTGGCTCATCGTTCCACAAGCCAGGGCCTACGTCGCCGCCGGATCCGTCAGAATCGACTACGCGATACCCCAAACCGTTTCGGGAACTCGGGTGCCGTGAGCCGCCGCGCTTCCTCCACCGATGAACACCAGCTCTCGGTTAGTCGCGAGGATGTGCACATGTGGAACGCTTTTGAGGATATCCGTTACGAATTTGTCATTGCCACTCCCTCTCCATCATTGCTCAAAATGAAGCCGCGTCGAAGGCGCGCCGGGACGCGGCGGAAAGTTTCCGTGCATCGACGCGCGAGCCTGATGTATTCGATGTCTCGAAGAGATCGAACAGACCATGGAGCCAAACCGCGTCGTCGAAGGACGGGGCAACGTGGGTGCCTTGGGCCACGTCGATCGCGTGGGCTGCATAGAGGTTGGCAAGTTCGAGGACCGCCGAAGGGAGGTCGGACTGGGGGAGCCAGTTGTATTTGCCGGGGACCTGCAAGACTTGCAGCGGCAGGGCGTCACCATGGGCGCCGGATACGACGTAATCGTCGCCGACATCCCCAAAGGCCGAATTGTTCACGATCTTCAGATCGCCCTGATCTCCCGTGATGTCGATCTGGACACCGGAACCATTGCGTTTGCCGCCCTCAATGTGGACGACCAACACCGCCGACCGACCGATTCGCGCCGAAAGCACCAACTGGTCGGGCGTCGTGGTCGCGATCGTCTCGCCTGTTTCAATGATCGTCACGATTTCGAACTGGTTCACCATAAGAGCGTCCAGTTGTTTCGGCCGACCAACGGAAAAGAACAACATGTCGAGAAAGTGACCCGCATAGATCGCGATCACACTTGAGAAATTCTCAGGCGCCGCTGTCCAGCGAAGCGACTGAGACCGGAGCGCCTGAAAGTAATTCATGCTGACGTGCATGCGGACCGACCGCAATTCCCCGATATATCCATCGGCGATAAGGTCCCGGACGAATCTGTTATGGGGTGCTAACCTTCGCTGGAGGCCGACCACCGCCCGAACGCCTGCTTCGCGAGCCAGATGCAGAAGCTCCCGAGCAACTAATGCGCTCGTCGTCAGCGGCCACTCGCAATACACATCCTTTCCTGCAGCGATGACGGCCCGCACTGTGTCCGCATGCTGCGGAGCGGTATTGAGCACGCAGACCATGTCCACCTCCGGAAGAGCAATCAGTTCGGCTTCATTGTCCATCACGCGCGAAATTCCGTGGGCGACCGCAGCCTTCTCCGCAGCATGTCGGCGCCGTGCCTGGACGGCGACCACCTCATAGTCCGGCAAAAGACTCAGAACACGGAGGTGACCGTGGTTCGCCCAATTGCCCGCGCCGATGATCCCAACCCGGATGTTCGAACCGCTCTTTCGGTCAGGCTCAGTCATTGTCATCACGGTTTCCTTTACACTAAAAATTGGCGTCGTCTCGTTCCGTACATCAGTTAAACGCAAATCTGCGCCGCCGATAATTGGTGCAGGAATCTGGATTATGAGGACGTCATCGTCCGGAATCCGCACCGCACTACTGACGCTTCGACCGCGAGGCCGCCGTAGGCCGCCCCTCCCTTGGAATGCATCCGACGATCCGGAATGACCTCACGTCAAAATGCGCCAGCTTCTCGCACGGCCAGATCTCCTGCGGCAGCGCCGGCCCCGATGATCTGGCGTCTTGATGTTGAGGTCGTCAACGACTGGCCTTGCCGTTGCATAGTGAAGCGAAGGAGCTTTCCGTCGGACATCTGCATTCCGTTGCAACGGCTTTCGGATCTCGCACGTTTCGCCAGCCCCAGGGCAGGCTCGCCGAGTCGGGCGACGGTAAAACATCGCAACTTGGGCACGGGACGTATTGGATAATTTCTGTCCCTTTAAATGCTTCGGATGAAGTGTTCGCTCAGAACACCTGACGGCGCATAATCGCCGTCAGTCGAGGCGCGGAGGCGAGCGGGAAATTCGTGGCGTACCCGCATGTTTTGGCTCAGTCGCGCAGCTTACTAATCTCGGCGCGGGCCGCTCCCACGATCTCGTCGTTAGTGTGCGCATGGCCCCAGAGCCCCCATCCGCCAGGCATCGCTTCCGTTAGTAGTACCCACGTGCGGTCGGTCAGCGTCGGATCGCCTGCCGCCGCCGCAACGAGATCCGTAAGTTGGCGCACCACCGCGATCTGCTTGTCCCGATCGAGCGCGCCGGCGTTGGTGAGTACCTGAACGCGAACGTAGTTGCCGTCGCCATCCACGTTCGACGACGATCCGACGGGAAGAGTGTGCACGAATGCGGCGGTGTTCTTCCGGAACATCGAAATGTCAGGAACCTGCTCTACTGCCTTCACGGTGGATGCCGCATCGATAGCAAGCTTGTGGGGGTCGGAAAACGTGCCGGCCGTGGCGTAGATGTCGATCATCGGCATGGGTGGAATCCTTCTTTTGATGTGACGGTGATTGGTCGGGCGTATTCGAATCCAGGAAACAGCCGACGAGCGCCTTAGATAGAGATAGACGCCTGCCGCAGGATCAGCACATCACGTGTGTCTTCGACGGTGTTTCCGCCGACGATCACGGTCACTCGCCTGGGGTTGAGCTCTATCGTTATCGTTGCTGCGCGTTCGGCGTTTCATCCTGCTGAAATCGCGCGTAAGTTCTTTAACAATTCTCGTTCTCCGTTCGAGCGTCATCATGCTGTACGCTTCGACGACGCAAACGCCCCCGTCGCCCGGCGCGATGATGTCCTCACCCGGGAAATTCGCTTCCGAACATGGGAAGCCCGCTTACCGAATCGACCTTGGTCGCTTCGTCCTGGAGGACATCCCAGTGCTCGGCCAGTTTACCGCCGGCGACGCGAACGATGTCGACCGCGATCCAAGGAGCGGGACGACCGTTTCCCGAAAAGCGTCCGTGCAGAAACACCAAGTCGCCTTCCGCAGCGATTGCGCCACGTTCGTATTTGAGCTCGGCGGGCGCCGATTTGATCAGGTCGAAAAGGCCTTCCCTGCCCGGCCCGATATGCGCGCTGTGCTGAATGTAGTTCGGCGACCAGAAGGTCTCGGCGGTCGCATAGTCCCTCTTGTTGAAGAGAGTCTCGAACGCCTCAAGCACCAGCGCCTTGTTCTTTTCTGTCGTTTCGCTCATGTGTTCACCTGAATTGAACGTGCTTCAGACGGTTGCCGCCGCTTGGTAGGACTTGAAGTCGGTGTACCAGTGTTGGTCTCCACCCCAAAAGGCTTCGCGCTCATATTGCGTGAGCGGCAGGTTGCCGCGCAGGCGTTCGGGAAGATCCGGGTTCGACGTGAAGAAACGGCCGAACGCGACAAGGTCCGTATCGCCCCGCTCAAGTATGGCCTCTGCGCCCTTTCGGTCGAAGCCGCCGGCGGAGATGATCGTGCCTTTATAGATCTTTCGAAGCGTCGCCGAAGCCACGGGCGCCTGCGTCTGATCGATCGTCTCGACGCCCTTCACGCGCGGCTCGATGATATGGAGATACGCCAGCGGATACCCGTTCAACCGGTTGGCGAAATGACCAAAGGTGGCTTCCGGATCACTGTCCGAAATGGCGCCCCACTGCCCGCTCGGCGATATCCGGATGCCGACGCGGCCAGGTCCCCATACCGAGACGAGTGCTTCAAGAAGTTCGAGCGAGAAGCGCGCGCGGTTCTCGATGCTGCCGCCGTATGCGTCCGTCCGCTTGTTCGTACCGTCCTGCAGGAAGGTATCGGCCAGATAGCCGTTGGCGTTGTGGAGTTCAATGCCGTCGAAGCCCGCGGTCTTCGCCCTTTCTGCGCCCTTCCGGAAGGACTCGACCAGTCCTGGAATCTCCTCGATTGACAACGCACGATGTGGCGAAACCGGCACCCAGCCGTTCTTGGTCAGCGCCTCGCCCTCGAAGGGGACCACCGACGGGGCGATCGGCGACGCACCGTCGCTCAGATCGACGTGGGATTGTCTGCCGTCGTGCGCGATCTGCATGAAGATGACGCCGCCCTTGGCGTGGACGCTGTCCGTTAGCGCCCGCCATCCTTTCACGTGTGAATCCGTGTAGATGCCTGGCGCGCCTTCGTATCCTCGGCTGTCATGCGAAGGATGCGCGCTCTCGGTGATGATCAGTCCGCCCTTCGACGCACGCTGGCTGTAGTATTCAGCCATCATCTTGCTTGGCGTCTCGTCCGCCTCCGCCCGCAGGCGCGTCGTCGGAGCATGCACGACGCGGTGAAGGAGCGAAGCCGGACCCATCTGGATCGGAGAAAAGAGGCGCGGGACGTCGTTGCCACTGTTCGTCGCTCGTTCTGCAGTCTTCAAATCGTCGCACATCGAAGTCATCCTTCCGTATCTATCTCGGCGTTGCCCGACATAGATACGAAAGCCGTCTGGACACCGGTAGGCGCAGGCCTGTCCAGACACTCTGGACGCGGAGTTCCGCAATTGGCGACTTACTCGTCGCGTCACGGCGACGATTGCGGAATTTGAGTCCAGCCGATCCCAACCTGCAGAGGGATTTTATTGTGAGCGTCGGTCCGTATTTTCGATTGCAAGGATTCCATCAGCTTGATCCTGCAACAGGAGTACATCATGACGAAGCTCTACACTCCGGTCACCATCGGCCCCATCGCCCTCACCCATCGCGTCGTCCAGGCACCGCTCACGCGGCTGCGCTCGGAACAGCCAGGCGACATCCCCGGCAACCTCATGGCCACGCATTACGGCCAGCGTGCCTCCAAGGGCGGCCTGCAGATCGCGGAGGCGACGACCGTCTCCATTCACGGTCGCGGCTATCTCGGCGCTCCCGGCATCTATTCGGCCGATCAGGTCACCGGCTGGCGCAAGGTCACGAAGGCGGTCCACGCGAAGGGCGGCAAGATCTTCCTGCAATTGTGGCACGTCGGGCGCCAAAGCCACGTCGAAATGACCGGCGGAGTGCCGCCCGTCGCTCCGTCCGTGATGCCCTTCGAACAGGTCGTGGTCACCAGTGACGGCTGGGTGCCAGTATCGCCCCACCGTGCACTCGCGCTCAGCGAAATTCCGGCCATCGTCGAAGAATTCCGCAGCGGCGCCCAGCGAGCCAAGGATGCCGGCTTCGACGGAGTCGAGATTCACGGCGCTAACGGCTACCTGATCGACCAATTCCTCCAGGACGGCAGCAACACCCGCACCGACATCTACGGCGGCCCCATCGAAAACAGGGCGAGGCTGTTGCTCGAAGTTGTTGAGGCTGCGGCGTCCGTGTGGGGCGGCGACCGCGTCGGCGTGCGCCTCGGGCCGAGCGGCACTTGGGCATCGATGTCCGACAGCGATCCGGACGCGACGTTCGGCTATGTAGCCGAACAATTGAACCGGTTCGGTCTGGCATACCTTCATATCGTCGAGCCCCGCATCGTCGGCGCCGAGGCTCCCGTCGAGGGGAAGCCGCCAGTTGCCGCCGCCCAGATACGCGCGATCTTCAACGGCCCGATCATCGCGGCCGGCGGCTTCGACCGCGACGGCGCGCAGCGGATCGTCGACAGTGGCGACGCAGATCTCGTGGCGTTCGGCAGGCACTTCTCGTCCAATCCGGATCTTCCGGAGCGGCTTCGCCGGGATCTACCCCTCGCGCCCTACGACCGGGATACGTTTTGGGGCGGCGATCACCGCGGATACACGGACTTCCCCGCCTTCGAAGAGCAGGCAGAACTGGCCTGAATCAAGCATGGCCGCAGCGCGAGCTGCGGCCATGCTTGATCTATTTCGTCAGGCGGTGACGACGAAGAGGTTCTTGGCCATGAAGTCGACGAATGCCTTCACCTTCGGCGCGGGATGGCGGTTCGACGGCCAGATGATCTGGAGCGTACCCGTCGCGCGCAGATACTCGTCGAGGACCGAGACAAGCATCCCGGAGGCGAGCTGGCGGCGAACTGTAAAGACGGGCGTATACATTAGCCCGAGCCCCCTCTCCGCCATATCTATGAGCGGTTCCATCGTGTTCGCCACGATGGTCGGCGCAGGCTCGACTTCAATATCCGCTCCGCCCCGGCTCAATTGCCAGCGTTCGAGCTTTCCGGTCGCCGCCCAGCGATGAAAAAGACAGGCGTGTTGGGCCAGCTCCTCCGGTGTCTTCGGCGCAGCACGCTTCTTGAGATAGGCGGGAGAACCGACGATCACATAAGAGTACGTACCGAGAGACCTGATCTTGAGGCGCGAGTCGCTCACCTTCCCGGTTCTCATCACTGCATCGAAACCCTCTTCGATAACGTCGACGAGACGGTCCGAGAAATCGAGCTCGAGCTCGATGTTCGGATGCGCCTCGGCGAACGCCGATAACGAGGGCATCAAGAGCATCCCGATCGCGGGCATGCTCACTTTCAGCTTTCCACGGGGCGAGAGGGTCGATTGCGCGATCTCCGCTTCGGCCGCTTCGATCTCGCTGAAGATCAACTGGCATCGCTTGAGAAAGGATGCGCCTTCCGACGTGAGCGTGATCTTGCGTGTGCTGCGGTGGAAGAGTTGCACGCCTAACCGGTCTTCCAGGCGCGATACCGCTTTGCCGACGGCCGAAGCGGAGATGCCCAATTCGCGCCCCGCCGTAGTGAAGCTTCTATGCTCTGCCGCCTGGATGAAGGCGTTCAGCGGCGCAAGCCGATCCATGTGTTTGTCCTTGGCTTCTATTTAGCGTCGAACCGCCTCAATGCGATGGCGGTAGCGCCATCATTCGGATACTGCTCGATAAGCATTCCGATCCGGTCGATATCTTTGCGTTGAATGTCCGCGAGAAGCGCGTCCCGTCTTGCAGAATACGAGCCACTTGGTCGCTCGTCAGAGCCTATCCTATCATCTTCAAATTGATGAAGTGCCTGCGTTTTCCTTTGTTTTTGCCTGTAGCGGCAGCCGCGTGTCCGGCCGCAGCCCGATTGCTCGGATCTGTTCATCGTAGAATTTTGTGTGGAAAGCGACCGCGTCAGAGAATCTCGAACACGCTGTAAACCACGCCTTCGGCCGTGCGGTTACCGATGCCGATCGCCAGAACGCCGTTCAGCCAGTCGTACGACGACGCTGTCTCGAAGATCGGATTGGTGCGAAAATAGTATGCGGCGGGATCGACAATCTCGCCTTGATCGAGGCGCTTCAATACATCGGCTGGTCCTCGGCGGATGCCCCTATAGGTCATTCCGATCATTGCGCCATCGTCGGTCTCAAGGACTAGCCTGACATCCAGTTCGACTTTCCCGTCGGCCTTGACGATCTGCCAATCGTTGCCGCCTTCCCTGACCTTTCCGTTTAGACGCTCGCCCTCGAAGACGCCGCCAGGGACGACGCCAATCCTTCTCAGGGCTCCATCCGGTCCCCCTATTATCTGGTAAGGTCGGACGTCGAGGCGCATGACGAAGAGCGGCCGGCTCTTCACCGCACGAAGCGTATCCGGAAGTCCATCGTTGAGCCTGGTTGCCATGTTCCACTCCGTTTATGCGTTCAAGTCGGCGACAGTGATGGAATAGCGCAGGCGCGGAAGCCGGCAATGCGGGTTACTGTCCTCTCACTCAGGACGGAAGGTCTCAAATCGGCAAAGAGAATGATAGTCCAACACCCGACGCAGGTGTCCGCAATGTTCGGACAAAGGGCTCATCCTTGCTTAGGCCTATCCGGAATAGATAGACCCTATGCAACAGAAATCGGTCCCGACGCTCGGGCAGCGCGCATCGTTCTGGGTCTCGGCCGCGGTCGTGGTCCAGACGCTTTGGACCAGTGCCGCGCCCACGATGACATACCCGCTGTACGCGGCCGAATGGCACCTCACGCTTACGGTCACAAACATGATCTATGCGGTGTTTCCGATCGTTGTAGTTGCGGTCCTGATACTGTTTGGCGATCTGTCGGATCACATCGGCCGCCGCGCAACGATGCTGATGGGGCTAAGCGCCGCGCTGCTCGGCGCCCTGCTGTTCGCCCTCGCTCCAGACATCGCCTGGATCTTCGTCGGCCGCGTACTGATGGGCATCGGAGTGGGTCTCGCCGCAAGTCCGAGCACGGCCGCCATAATCGAATTCAGTGGTCCCGGCCAAGCAGATCGAGCCAGTTCTGCGACCACCGCGTCACAGGCCGTCGGCTTCGCGTTGGCGACACTCATCGGCGGCGCACTCATTCAGTACGCTCCAAATCCTACCCGGCTGAACTTCTGGGTCCTGTCCCTCGTCATCGCGACCACGATCGCATTCGCCTGGTTTCTACCAAGACATACGAAGGCGGACGCTGCGACTCCGTGGAAGCTGAAGGCGCCATGCATTCCGAGAAGGCTCCGGATGACCTTGGCGACCTCGTCCGCCGCAGGGATCGTCGGCTGGGTCATCGGCGGACTGATGCTGTCGTTGGGGGCTAGGATATCGCGCGATCTCGTCGGCTCCAGCAACATCCTCGTAAATGGAGCGGCCATAGCACTGTTCGCGGTCGTGTGGGGCGTCTGCAGCATATTTGCAAGACGCGTGGCTGCCAGATGGGCCGTCGTCATCGGAGCGGGGTCGTCGATCGTGAGCATGGGCGCGCTCGGGCTTTCGACCGCTCAACATTCACTGTGGCTTTTCCTTGCCTCGGCGAGCTTAGCTGGGATCGGCTATAGCTATCTTCTGTTCGGCGCGCTGTCTCTCATCAACGCCAACGCGGCGGCGGATCATCGCGCTGGCGCGTTTTCAGCGCTCTACCTCATCGTCTATCTGCTGCAGGGCACGGTCGCCTTCCTGCTCGGGTTGGCGGCGACCGCCTGGGGTCTGGAAGCCGCCATCGACCTCGGAGCAGCCTTTGTCGCCGCCATCAGCGCGTTGGCTGCCGCGCTTGCGTTCACCTATCGGGAGCCCGCGCCTGACGCCTAGCTGGGCTTCGAGCCGCCGCTACGCCGATGGACGTCCGACACCTCACCGCGATGCATCCGAGGCCAAGAAGGCGATCACGTCCGCGACGTCGTGCGGTCGGCCGTCCCGCTTCAACGTCTGAAAGCTGAGCACTTCGTTCCGACCATCGTCGGACCGCACGAAGCTGGACACGTCGGTGTCGATGACGCCCGGCACGATGGGATTGATCCCGGATGCCTTTCGCGCCCAGCAGCAGCGCCAGTTGCTTCACCATCGTATGGAATGGCGCCCATGGTCGCAGAGTACGTCGAGATGTCGCCCCGACTGCGGGGCGGCAAGCGACGACACCAGGATAACGCTCGATTCTTCCGCGAACAGGGCAGCAATTGCTGAGTGAGGAAGCACGGCGCCAAGTTGAGATATGACATGTCATACCGCTTCCGATCGAATCTGTGATGGTGGCCGTACAACCGGTGCTCTGGAGCTGGGAGGACGTGGTTGTGTCTCCGGGCCACCTCGGGGTCGTTTAGGGTCGATTGCTCTCGGCTATCTTTGGGTTATCGTCGGAGAGAGTGGACGCTGCTGTCCGGAATGGGATTCGAGAATTTGGACAGTCTGAGCGCGCTAAGTGCATTCGTCCGGGCAGCTGAAGCCCGCAGCTTCACGATCGCCGGTCGGCAGTTGGGTCTGTCATCCTCCGCGATCGGAAAGACGATTTCGCGCCTTGAGGATCGTCTGGGCGTGCGGCTCTTCCACCGCAGCACTCGGACGATCTCCCTGACCCAGGAAGGCACCACGTTCCTGGAGGCCTGCCGCCGGATCTTCGCCGAGATCGAGAACGTCGAAAAGGAGTTCGCGCAATCGACCGGGGTCCCCAAGGGGCGGATGCGCGTCAGCCTTCCGCTGGTGGGCATGCTCATGATGCCCACGGTGGCCAGGTTCCTGAAAGCGTATCCGGGCGTTGAGCTCGACATGGAATTCACCGACCATCTCGTCGACGTCATCGACGGCGGCTACGACGTCGTCGTCCGGTCCGGCCAGTCCACGGATTCCAGGCTGATGTCGCGCCATCTCGGACGCTACGAGTTGCAGATCGTGGGATCGCCGGCATACCTCAAGAACGCGGGAACGCCCCGCGTCCCGCAGGACTTGCTGTCCCATTCCTGCCTTCACCACAGATATCCGACTTCGGGCAAGCTGCAGGCCTGGCCGTTCAAGGCGGACGCCGCGAAGGACCTCGTCCTTCCGTATTCCGCTATGGCGACGACCATCGAGGCCCTCGTCTCCATGGCCGAGAACGACGTCGGGCTGGCATGCGTGCCCGACTTCGCCGTACGCAGCCAGATCAAGGCCGGCGCCCTCGTGACGGTGCTGAAGGACTCCACGGAGCATGAGGGGGTTTTCCGGGCGTTATGGCCGACAAGCAGGCACCTGGCTCCTAGGGTCCGGGTATTCGTCGACTTCCTCGCCGAACACCTTTTCGTCGATCCGGAACACTAGGCAGTTTCTAGAGCTCGCCGGTCAGGAATTGTGCCCGTCCCAGACCGAATGACCAGTCCTCGTCCGCGTTCGTCACAAAGTTCACGGCGAGATCGCTGGAGGGGATGCCGCAGCGGGAAGCAAGCTCCCCGGCGAGCGAAGCATAGAATTGCTGCTTTGCCTCCTTGGTCCGTGGGCGCGTCGTGATCTGCAACATCACGACCTTGTTCGTCCGCTTCATGCCAAGACCGGTGTCTTCGATGATCATGCGGGTCGGCCGATGCTCGTGGACGATCTGATAGCGGTCCCGGGGGGACACCTTGAACGCAGCCACCATCACCTCATGGGTCACGTCGAGCATGCTCTTCAAGTCGGTATCTGACCATCCTTCGGCGAGATCGAAGCGCAAAAGCGGCATCCGTCAATTCCTGTCGTTTAATTTCGTGTGGACCGACCCGGTTCATGCGTTCAGCGAGTATTAAGCGCCACTCAAGCTCGCGAAATCGTCCTGGCTCAGTTCGATGGACGCCGCGCCAACCCTTTCGTCGAGATGCGCGACCTTCGAGGTGCCCGGATCGGCAGCATGGCCCGACTCCGCTTGAGCAACGATGCGAGCGCTATCTGGCCCGACGTCGCGCCACGCTTCTTCGCCATTCGGTCGAGCGAAGACCCCAGCCGCATCAGTGCCCCGCCGCGAGCGGATGCCACGGAATGAAGCCGATGTCGTGGGCCTCACAGTAGTCGTCGCGATGAACATGCCTTTGCCCGCCGGAAACGCCTCTCCGATGAGCTCTTCCGAGACATCTGGGCCGTAGGAGTCGGCGGTGTCGATGAAATCTACGCCGATCTCGGATAGTCTCGCGAGGGCGCGTAAAGCCTCAGCGCGGCCCGACGGAGAACCCCAGATCCCCCTGCCCGTTATCCTCATCGCGCCGAACCCGAGGCGATTGATCGGCACCTCGCCGCCGATCTTGAACTGCCCACCTTTGATGCGTCCGGAACTGCCATGCTATTCTCTGTCTGAGCCTGCACGAAATGCCCGCTCGCCCCCGTGCGGCTTGGATGAAAGCACGACGTGCCAGCTGTTCGGAAGGTGGCTGCGTGTACGAACAATGCAGACACCGTTGTCTACAATCCCGGCGAATGATCTGTTTTCAGCACGTCGCGGTGCGAGCTTCCGCATTCGCGCCGACGAAGAGCACCGAGGTCGACCCGCACGGTTCAAAGCGCTGGACGAACGATCCTTTCAAGCTGTCCGTCAGACCTTCGATCAGCTTCAATCCCTGTCCCGATCTGAGCGGCTTATGCGGACTGCCGTCGTCGCTGACTCGGCATTCGACGGTGCCTCCGGATATCGTCAGTTCGACGAGGATGTTGCCGCCCGAGGCTCCGAAGGCATGCCGTGAGGCATTGGTCACGAGCTCGGCGACGATCATGCCGACCTTCCAGCAGACATCGCTGACGAGAAGGACAGGTCCTGCTGACAGCGTCAGATTCACCTGGGTGGACGCCAGCCGCGCATCGACGAGCGCCTCGCACAGTTCCCGGAAATACTCGGTCGCGTCGATGACCAACCCG
This sequence comes from Tardiphaga sp. P9-11, assembly GCF_008329525.1. Classification (GTDB taxonomy): domain Bacteria; phylum Pseudomonadota; class Alphaproteobacteria; order Rhizobiales; family Xanthobacteraceae; genus Tardiphaga. The sequence continues at coordinate 23,887 of NZ_NPKQ01000002.1, forward strand.
CTGTCACGCATTTGGAGAGCACGGTTCAGACGCGCTTGCGCATGGATGCAATCGGCGACCACACCCAGCGCGACCTTTGCCTCGACACTCACGGCACGGGAGGTAGTCCGCGAGATCAGGCTGACGGCGGACGCGAACTCGCTGTTCACGCGATGCAGAATTTCGCGGACCAGCAATTGTTCGTAGCGCTCTCTGGACGTCTCCAGATCATCTCCGGACGTTTCGACGTCTTCGCCCATCGGGGCTCGTTTGGCATGATGCAACATTTCCGGGCCCCGAGTTTCCGTCTTCTTCGGCCACCATCGAATTTGTGCATGGCGGTGCGAGGATGATTGCAATCGAATTCGCCACGATATTGAAGCTTTCACAGGCGCTTTGAACGATATCGCGCAAATAGTCGCCTCACAAAACGCACTTTGATGATCTGAATAATATTGGCCACTTTAGGATGCATCTTTCGGCTTTGCGACACTCAACGCTAGTTGGCTCCGAAGAAACCGTCTATACACGGTTGGGCAGACGAGATGTGGAACGCAAAGACGCGTTTGGCCCGACAATCCTGAACACGTCGAACTGAAACAAGGAGCGACATGAGACGACGCGACCTGCTCGCGCTGCTCGGTGGCACGGCGTTCTGGCCGGCGATCGCTCAAACTCAGCCGGCGGGCGTCGCCGGCGGGCAAGAAATTCGAATCGGCAACATCATGCCTTACAGCGGGCCCGCATCCGCATTCAGCGCGATCGGTACCGCGATCGACGCTTATTTCCGGAAAGTGAATGACGAGGGCGGCGTCAACGGACGCAAAATCAAGTTCATCTCGTACGACGACGGATACGTCCCGTCGAAGACGGTCGAACAGGCGCGCAGACTGGTCGAGGGCGACGAAGTCCTGCTGCTGTTCGCTACGCTCGGCACGGCGTCGAACGCCGCGATCCAGAAGTACATGAACTCGAAGAAGACGCCACAGCTGTTCGTGCTGACGGGCCTTACCCGTTTCAGCGATCCCGAGAACTATCCTTGGACGATGGGCTTCCAGCCGACCTCGCGCGACGAAGCGCGCGGCTATGCGAAATTTCTTCTGCGGAACCATCCGGGCGGCAGGATCGCGATCCTTTCGGAGAACGACGACTTCGGGCGCGACTACGTTGCAGGCATGAAGGAAGGCTTGGACGGCAAGATCCCTGTCGTTGCGGAAGCAGTCTACGATGCGACCTCGCCAACCGTGGATTCCCAGATCGTGACACTGAAGTCGTCGGGCGCGGACATATTCTTCAACGTTGGGACACCGAAATTCACGGCGCAGGCGATCCGCAGGACCGCAGAGATCGGCTGGAAGCCGGTACAGATCATCATCAGGCCATCGAGCTCCATCGGAGCGGTAATCGCACCCGCAGGTCTGGAAAACGCCGTCGGCATCATTTCCAGCGAGTTCGTCAAGGATCCGACCGATCCGGCGTGGGCGGGCGATCCAAAAGTCCGAGAGTGGTCGGAATACATGGCCAAGTACAACCCCGCGGGAGACCTGAACAGCAATCTGAACGTCGCTGCTCATTGCATGGCGCAAGCGCTCGTCCAGGTGCTGAAGCAATGCGGCGACGACCTCACGCGGGAGAACGTCATGCGCCAGGCCGCCAACCTCAGGCATGTCGAGCTCGACATGGTGCTTCCCGGAATCACCGCGAACACGACGTCCGCCGATTATTTTCCGATCAAGCAATTTCTGCTCAAACGCTTCGACGGCAAGCGATGGGAGACCTTCGGCCACCTTGTCGGCGATATCGTCCGCAAGGGGTAGTGCCCGACGCAGGGCTGGCATGGGAGCTGTCACGTTGGCAGAGCCCGGTTACTTTGTTACCTACACGACATTGCCCAGTGATGGACGGGATTAAAGTCAAAGTCGACTTTACTGCGAAGATGACGATACTTTTGGCGCCTCGGTGCTTTGCCGTCGCGGCTGGTGATCGCACTCCGCGGAAGCTGAACGGACAAAGATGCCCACCATTTTCAGCTTTGGAGATTTCGAATTCGACGGCGGGACCGGCACCCTGACGCGGGACGGCAGGCCGATTGTCCTTGGCAGCAGAGCGGTCAGCGTCCTCCGGACGCTCATCGAGCGGCGCGACGAGTGCGTGAGCAACGCGCAACTGCTCGCAGCGGGGTGGCCAAACGTCCAGGTCGAAGAGGCAAACATCCGGGTCCACGTTGCGGCGCTCCGCAAGGTGCTCGGCGACCACGGGCGGTTCGTCTCGAACACGATCGGTCGCGGCTATCAGTTCATTGCGCCCGTAAAGATCTTAGAGACGACCGCGAGGCTTCCAGCGACCGCAGCCAGATTCCGATCGAACATGCCTTTCGCGCCGGCGCGTTTAGTCGGCCGGAGGGAGGTCGTCGCGCGCATCTCGTCGGCGCTTGCCCCTCACTCAGTGATCACGATTTCCGGGACGGGAGGCATCGGCAAGACCAGCGTGGCCCTAGCAGTGGCGCAGGAGTGGGAGCTCGATGAGAGGGCGGAAGTCGCCTTCATCGATCTAGGAGCCGTTTCGGACCCGAGCCGCGTATACGCGGCCGTCGCCACGCCTCTGTCGATACGTTCGGCCTCCGAGGACGTGCTCGGCGCCATCATCGGCAGCCTCCAGACCCGCAATGTGCTCCTCGTCCTGGACAACTGCGAACATCTCATCGATCCCATCGCGAACCTTGCCGAAGTGCTGGTCGAGGCGACAGAGGTCAGGTTGCTCACCACCTCCCGCGAGCCTCTGCGTATCAAGAACGAAGCGGTCCACCGGCTGGATCCTCTACCTTTCCCGGAAGCAGGATCTGACCTGTCGGCGGCGGGCGCCATGGCCTTTCCCGCCGTCGAGCTTTTCGCCCAGCGCGCGCGATCGGTGCTCCAGACTTTCGAGATCACTGATACCATGGCGCGCGACGTCGCCGAGATCTGCAGGCGGCTCGACGGGAATCCCCTGGCGCTCGAGTTCGCGGCCGCCCGCGTCGAGAGCTTTGACCCAAAGGGCTTGGCTTTCGCGCTCGACAGGCGGTTTTCTCTACTGACGCAGGGTCGTCGAACCGCGCCGAGCCGGCAAATGAGCCTGAAGGCGACGCTGGACTGGAGCTACCGCCTCCTCACTCCCGACCAGCAGTCGGCCCTTCGGCAGTTGGCCGTTTTCTCCGGCAGGTTCAATCTAGCAGACGCGGAAGGCGTGGTGGCATGTGGATCGGCCTCCGCTTTGGTCATCGATGCCATCGCCGAGTTGGCGGCAAAATCCATGATCGCCGTCGATCTCGGTGAGGACGAAGTCACCTACCGCCTATTGGAATCGATCCGCGCCTACGCGTTGGAAAAGCTGGGTGAAGCGGGTGAGGCCGACGACGTGCGATCACGGCACGCGGCGCATTTTCTGAAAGTCTTTCAGACCCAAGACGTGGAATGGGACAAGGCACCGCCGTCCGACGTGCTGCGGTTCTACCGGATAGCCGTCGACGACGTCCGGACGGCGATTCACTGGGCATTCCAGCGGGTCGACGACGAAACGGGCATCCGCCTGACCGCCGCTTCGGCTCCGATGTGGTTTCATCTGAGCCTGCTCTATGAATATCAGGAGCATCTGCGGTTCGCTCTGCAGCGTTTGGAAATCCGAGGCGTGCCAAATCCGTTGCACGAGATGCAGCTGCAATGCGCCTTGGCGGTCTCGCTGTTCACGAGCGGCCGTCTCCTGCCGGAGATGAGCGCCGCGGGTGAACGTGGCCTACTGTTGGCGGAGGAGCTGGGAGAGATCAGGCATCAACTGCGCGCGCTCTGGGCGCTCACCGGCTCTTCGACCTTGAACGCAGATTACGTCGAGGCGCTTTCCTACGCCATGAAATTCAAGCACGCCGCTGCGCAGACGTCCGACATCAACGCCATCCACGCGTCCTACCGCATGATGGGACTTCAATCGACCCTTGCCGGTCGGCACCTAGATGCCCGCCGCTTCTGTGAGACGGCGCTCGATGTCGGCGCAAACGACCTTACGGGTCAGCGCAACACCTTCGTGTACGACCACATGCCGGTTGCGCGGGCGACGTCGTCCCGCGTTCTTTGGCTCCTAGGCTATCCCGACTCGGCGCTCTCCGAAGCAGATCGCGCGGTAACCGAAGTCTTGGCCTCCGGACAGCCCGCGAGTGCCATGTTCGTGATGGCGATCGGCGCCATTCCAGTCGCATTCTGGTCCGGCGACTGGAATACGGCGAAGGACAGGGTCGCTACGTTCTACGCCCACGCCGTCGCCCACGATTTTCCCCGCTGGCAGTCCTACGGAAAGATCTTCGAGTGGGTGCTCTCGTTCGCGGCGGACGAGGCCGACGACGTGCCGGTCGCCGCCAAGACTTGGACTCCGAGTTCGCTGCACGTGCTCGAACTGGTCGGCTCCCTTCACCCTTCTCTGGTCCTCCCGGAAGCTCTGGTCCCCATAGAGGTCAGCGAGGAACGGTGGAGCGCGCCGGAGATGTTGCGCGCAATAGGCGAACAGCTTGCGGCGCCCGGATGTGAACAAGGAATGGCGAAAGCCGAGGAAATGTTCGTCAGATCCGCCCGCCTGGCAGCGAATCAAGGCGCCCTCGGCTGGGAGTTGCGCAGCGCCACCAGTCTTGCTCGCCTTCTGAATCGCCAAAGTCGTCATTCGGAAGCGCTCGACACCCTCGCGCCCGTCTACGACCGCTTCACGCAAGGCTTCGAAAGCCGGGACCTCCGCAGCGCAAGGAAGGTCATGAGGGCAAGCCACCCGGCGGCGGGCTAGATATGCCACCCATACGAATGGACAGGAAGCCGTCCAGCCTTTCAAGTTCCCGGTTCGCCGGGAATTAACGCCATTTTACGCCGATTGATTGGTCATCCCCGCTTGCTTCGCCGATCCTGCATTCCTTCTCCCCCGGAGGATCGGAACCATGAATTCCCAAGCAACGGCATTGCGGCGGTCCGACCCGAAGGCTGGACGTCTTGGCGACCTCGCCGAGAGCCTGATCGATATTCTCACCGACGCCGCACGCGCCATCGATACCGACAGGTCATCGGCGAAGGCAGCCATCGCCCACGTTTCACAACTCTTACAAAACCAGGTCGGGCCTCGCGCTGCGGTGAAACTGCACAGCCGGCAGACCGCCAGTCTCGTTGAGTGGCAGGTACGGCGTGTTACAAAATACGTCGACGGCCATCTGCACCGCCAGATCAGGATCGAGGAATTGAGCCAAATAGCCGGCCGCAGTGCTTGCTACTTCTCTCGGGCATTCCGAGCCACGTTCGGAGAGTCTCCCCGCGCTTACGTCGCGCGCTGTCGCGTCCGCTACGCCGGCGATCTGATGCTGACGACACCCATGTCGTTCAGCGAGATCGCGCTTGCAAGCGGCTTTTCGGACCAAGCCCACCTTTGCCGCAATTTCCGCGATCTGACGGGGACGACCCCTGCTGCGTGGCGGCGCGAACACAGAGACCTTACACCGGGTCCGGGAACGGCGACCGCCGCTCTGCCGTCGCCTCAAAGCCGAATGGATCAGCATGGACAGCATTAGCGCACTCACGGTCTTCGTCAGGGCGGCCGAGCTCCGGAATTTCACCGATGTCGCACGCCAGCTGAATCTGTCGTCTTCGGCCATCGGAAAAGCGATCTCCCGTTTGGAGGAGCGCCACGGTGTCAGGCTCTTCCACCGGAGCACGCGCACCGTGACCCTCACCCAGGAAGGCAGGTTCTTCCTCGATAGCTGCCGAAGGATTCTCGCAGAATTCAAGCGAGTGGAAGCGGAGTTCAAACAGACGAAATGCGTGCCCAGGGGGCCGCTGCGGGTGAGCCTGCCAGCGGTGTCGAATCTGCTCGTGAGTTCGATTAGCGATTTCATGACGAAATATCCCGACATCGGGCTCAATATCGAGTTTACGGACGAGCACGTCGACGTCATCGAAGGCGGCTACGACCTGGTGGTGCGCGCTGGGGCCGCAAACGACTCCAGACTCATGACCCGGCAAATGGGCCGCTATCACTGGGCTATGGTCGGATCGCCCGGCTACTTCGAACGGAACGGCACACCGTCGATTCCGCATGAGCTTCTTCAACATGCTTGCCTGCGAAGAAAATGCGCTCGCTTGGGGCGGATCAATCCATGGCCAGTGTGCTGCGATGACGACTTGGAACTGCCCGAGACGATCACGACGACATCCTTCGAAGCCCTCATCGCTCTGGCCGTGGGCGGACACGGACTTGCCTGCGTGCCCGAGTTTGCCGTCAGAGAACAGATCGCCGCCGGGACACTCGTCTCAGTCATGGCGAACCATTTGCCGATTGACCAAGCCTTTTGCGCCGTGTGGCCGACGAGCCAGTACCTTTCGCCACGCCTCCGCGTATTTCTCGACTTCTTGGCGAAAAAGCATTTTCCAATCCTGCCACCTACAGTGGGTGCCCACGAGCAAGCATCAGTCGAAAAAGACGCGGAATCGTATATTGAAAATTCCAGTCACCCGAGAATGCTAACGCCCCTTTTTTCGGTAAGCCATTGAAGCGCGCCACGAACGTGCGATGCTCATAAGTCGCATACCACCAAGTTTGCCTGAACACGCACTGGTTCCTGAGCCTTGACGACGCACGCCAGAAAATGGAGGATTGGCGTAGAGACTACAACGAAGTCCGGCCACATAGCGCAATCGGTAACAAGACGCCGATATCGCTGTTGAATGGCTCATCGGCGCCCCCGCCGGCATGAGCCTAACCCGGGAAAATTCCAGCGCTGGCTGGCCTAGTTTCGGGGTGCACTTCAAATAATCAAAGGATTCTTCCCGTCGCTGGATGAAGCTTGGGGCTCAGGTCACCATTCACCGCCCTGTAGGTGGCTTTTATCGGTGATGAGAATGCCAGTTGCGCTCCCGCCTTCCTCTGCGCGCCATGTCCCTCGGCGTCGTTTTAGACAATCGATGTCTTTGAAAGATCGGTTGCAAGAAGAGGCCCAAAATCTGCACCACGAAGCAGAGATGCTGGCCGACGGCGCGGTTCGGGATGAAGTCTTGAAACCGGCGCGGCAAACTGAAATCGCAGCCCATAGGGAGGATTGGCTCGGGCCTCCGACACCGCCGAGAAAATACGAGACACCCGGCCGTAAGCATCGGACCGCGCAACTGAACTCAGCTTACTTCGCTCGGGCACGATCACTGCTGCCGCGATCAACGCGATCAAGAGGCATATTGAGCTGATCCACCGATAGTCGGCCGTACGTACGAGCGTTGTTTTGCCACGTAGCGAATTTTTCGAAGAATCCGTCGCGCTGCGCTTTAAAAAATCTGACCTCCTCAAGCAGACTATCGATGCGCTCCTGCATCACCACCAACTCTCGCGAACCCCCGCTAGCTTTAACCGGTTCTGCAGGCTTCGACTTTAGACGAGCCTTGGCTTGCCTAAAGGCGGCAGCAATCGACGCCTGCTTGTGAAGTCCTTGCCGCGAGAAGCGCCGACCAAGGAGGATTTCGGTATGACGCAATAAGAGCTCCCAACTCAGTTCCCCGTCCCAGGAAATGAGCGTTGACAGGATTCCCTCTATTTCGCCACCCTTGAGCCTAGCCTTAGCCAAGACGAATCTCTCTCTTTCAATCCGTGGACCTGTTTGCCGATGCCTTACTTGACTCGATCATGTCACCATAAGGCCCTGCTTTGATCTCTCGCGTAACGCGACCGCAACTTCGCTATCACGCGTCGCATTCGGAAGGCTGACGATCGTGCCATCTTCAACTGAATCGTTCTGATGAATTCCAATGATTAACTGAAGACGATCAACCTTCTTATGATGCGCAGCGAGCCACCGGTCGGCCTGGGAGAACGCGCTATCGATGTTATCCATTGCTTCCGTCACCTGGCGGCTCGCAATATCGAGTTGCTGTTGAATTTTCTCCGCATGCGCGACATCGCCCTTCACAAAGACGCTTTCCGAGCAATCGAAACAATTGCCATGCACCCCGCACGGCTGGAGGGTGTAGTCATGCACGCAAATGCCATAGTCCGTAATATGCGCCGAACCGATTTGCGCATTCAAGAAATCTTGAAGTGAAACTGGTGGGTTAACTCCGACCTCCGCCGGCACCTCAAACATAGGACCAATGGTCTTCCCGTCATCAATCGCTTGCCAGATCTGAGACAATCTTTCATCCGCAGTAACATGATCGTACGCTTGGTTTTGCGCAACATCTCGCCCACTCCACGTCGCAATGTCGAGTTCGCTCAAGCCTTTCAATTGCGCAATAGTATTAATCCAATGCCGAAACGACTTTGTCGTGACTTTGATCTCTGCACCATCTCGCTCGCGAAATTTCCAACGTTGAAAGACGCTATCATCGCGCCCCGTGATACCGGATAGCCACCGCTCAAATGACTGAACGGTCGCCTTCGCAACGAGACACGAGAACGTCGGCTTTTGCAGGCCCGCTTGATTGCGAAGAAGGATCGCGAGTGTCTCGCTGTAACGCTGCCCTCGCTTGCCGTTGAGATAAGGGTACCCCTGGGGCATGTAAGAGAGGAGATTCGAAGCCAAAGAAGACAACGAAACCTTTCGGTCACTATCGCGCAACTCAATACCTCGACGACGCAAAACAACGGGGAGCTGCGACAGTTCCGCGCCAACAATCAGACGCTGCACGTCCGTTAGCGAGATAAACCCCTCTTTCCGGAAACGCCGAAGCTCTCGTGGTAGCCATAGTTCGTCAGGCGACTCTTCGTACCACTTCGCGACATTACGCGCTTCTGCTGACAGCTCCTTAAGACGCTCCACCGCTTCACGTGCTACAGACACCATTGGGGTGGGCACCCACTTCACCTGTGGTGCCTTACCCTTTCCGGGCCGGATGCGTATCCCATACACGTCCGCCTCTTGAGTCTCTCCAAGCACCTCGCAATCGATCTTTAATTCCAACACCTCATGCGCACGAACCGGAATACAAACACAAATCGCTGCGATCGCCGAGTAGAAGCGATCCGCGAAAGTTTCGGCGTTACAGAAGACGTGCCCCAATGCACGAAACGCCTCTGGGCTCGGCAGGATCTTATCGCGTCGGTCCTTTGCTTCACGCCCGAGTGTCTCTCTCGCTTCTTCGGGCTTCCTGACCCCATGCTTCCAATTGAATGGTGCGTTAAGAAATTGTCGCTCTTTGCAGAATTCGAGCACTTGCTGCACGTACACCGCGAACTTATAGAAGCGCGACGAGCTCACCTCATCTCGCGCTTGAGATAAGCCCGCATGAAGAACATGCGCGGTTAAATTCTCAATCTTTGGTTCCAGACCCAGACGACGGAAACCTGCCTCGATTATAGCTAGGCCGACCAATCGGTGCTTAGTACTCCCGAACCCAACGGGCTCTGCGGAGTGCCTGTAGCGGATATAGGCCTTTGCGAAATCTTTGAATGCGTCGTCCAGCGGCTCCCCAGCTATGGAGTGCCGATTTCCCAAAACTGCTTCTCTATTGTAGAATGATAGCACCTTCTCCGACGGGTTTTGTCCCTTAAGGACGAATTGATCGCCGACTTGCCACAGATCCCTGTCCCATTCATTATCATCGATAAGCGCATGAATTTTGTTGCGAGAAAGATCGATAAAGTCAGACAACCGTTGATCTGGCCGCTTTGCCTTCGATATGAAGGTGATGTGCGCGCTCACTTTAAACTCTCCAGCGGTACGTCAAGCTTACCGTCGCAATACTGAATTACTTGTGCGACCGCCAAAATAGTCCTGTCGCGGATTTCAAAGATCCTTGGAGAGTACCCGTTATCTACCATCCGCTGGCGATCTGCGATCAGCTTTTCCATAAACTCGTCATGCGGCCCGTCGATCCAAGGCTGAAACCTGCGGCATGTATAACAAGCATAAGGAGCAGACAGCTCACACAGCCCCGTTTGACCGCAATTTCCAAGTGCAGCTGAAACATTGTCCTGCAGGGTTCGATCATAGATCCGACTCGAACGGTCGCCTCCTCGAACTGCATCATTCTCATTATGCACGACTGCTCCAGAGAACGCCTGCGCTAAAGGCGCCAGCTCCATAGCGAGTGCGCGATCGAGCCGCGCAACAATTTTCGGACTTGCATCGAAATAAGGATATACGCTCTGCGTACTTGAGTGATCGAGGAGTTCGGCGACGGTGTATTTGTCCTTTCCGTCATCGACGGCACGCTGTGCAATAGTTGACCGAAATCGCTTTGCGTTCGTCTTCAAGTTCGAGATTCGGCTGATCACGTCGTTGAATATATAGTACACCCTCTCGGCGGAAATATGGTGATCGACACTGAACCGCTCTCGCCTATCTGCAAAGAACAGAGGCCATTTTTCCTTCTCGAGATTGATCCCTTGGAACTCTCGGCTATTCCAGTCGATTACCTCCTCAATTAATTGACCGATCGGCTTACTGCAGTGGCGCAGTTTAAACTCCCCTCGTTCAGATTGGCCAATCTGCTTAGCTCGAGGAATTCTCAGGCTATACGCCTTACCGTCGCTTCCATTGGAGACGACCAGATCACATTCCTTGAGCGCTGCGATCTGACACGGCCTAGAGCCGTACGCGATCAGCAACCATGCTACGGCAAATTGATAGAGCGTTATGCGCCCATCCGCGTAACAATCATTCAAGCACGACTGGATATATAACAGCTCCGTGTCCTCGAAGGCTCCAGTCTCCGGATCCCTCGTGCGAATAGCAGTCCCCCGAACATTCCGGCGGAATCGCGCACCGCGCAGGTACTGCAAAGCCTCTAGACTTGCGACGCCGAAACCAGAGTTATCCATCGAGTCAAGCAGCGTTCGCACGTAGCCAAGCTGCCACTCCGTCTCCAGACTTAGTCCAGAACGATAGTTGAGGACATCCTCCAATTCGACTTGCAGGCACTCTTCCGGCTTTCCGTGCAATTGCGCGAGGTAGAACGCACGAAAATTGTAAAGCATGTTCCTCGCGTAACTAAACGAGCGGTTCTGGACATATTGGAGCATGCCACATTTGAGGCTGTCGATCAGCTCACCACACAGATTCGGAAAGCAATCGAAACGGAGCGCGCGCGGACTTTTCACCAGTGACCACAGTACCCACACGTCTGAACGCGGGTTAAATATGATTCCGTCCCTCGATCGTGCCGACTTGGGCAAACTCCGCCGTTCAACCTTCGATCGGAAAGCCCGTGGTAGCCGCTTCATTCCTTGCTCCTTGGAGCCAAAAGCAATTTTCCGTGCATTTCAGCGAGCACTTCGTTCGCTCGGCGGCGCACCGTTCGACGGAGATATATTGCTGCCGTATCCTCGCTCCTCCACCCCATCAAATACATGCGGTACTTCAACTCCATCTCCGGTGTGACCTTCTTTCGATCCATCTCCTCGGAGAATTCGTCATTCCACGTGTGACGAAGAAGATGCGGCGAGAGCTCGACGGGTAGCCCAGGCACCCGAGTTCGGATGTCCGTCAATATCTTATTGATGTTGGATAGCGACATCGCCGCTCCATCTTGATTACTCACAATGAGGAATGGATGCCGATGAACTCCAGGTATCTCCCGCCGATCACGCATAATGAGATCGTACAAAAGCTCAGCCAATTCTCCACTGAGCCGCAATTTTCTTGGCAAGGTTTTCGTAGCAGGTTTGTATGGTCGAGGATCCTCAGGATCGTCGGGCCGACGATGCAACGTTATCGTCGATGCAGAATTAATAGCACAATCGCCGAGTTTTATTCCCAGGAGTTCGCCACGCCGCATCCCCAACTCCAGAAGCAAGCGTACAATCACGTAGTTCCGAAACCGTACGGCTGACGTGAACGGGTTCTCGGGGTGATTTGGATCGATCACTTGTCGAAGACGCTCAACGGCCTCCTTTGAAAGCCCTTCCGGAAGATCGTGATGATTTCTAACGTATCGGCGAGCGGCTCCTCGGGTATAGCCTCGCACGATCCCGATGAAATGTTCACGAACAGCGCTGTATTGATCGCGCCGTTCCGGCCACGCCGCCAATCCCAAAAGAACCTCAGAACTCTCAAACTCGACGAACGACAGAATCGTTGCGAGACGCTTGCCCTTCTCTTCTAACTGAGAGGGCTCAAATGTGCCTTTGTAACGCATGCTGGTGTCCACCACTACGGAAGATGGGATTTCGTTGATCAACGCAGAGATCGGGCGACCGCACGACTGCACCAGATCGATAAGCTCCGGCATCTGAAGAAATTTCCCCTCTCGTATACGCCGACCTATATCGATGCCCCTTGCGTCCGCCCATACGTATAGATGCGCCAAAACGCGTAGTTCATTGGCAAGTGTATTCGGTTGCACCCCTTTTGGTCGACGAGATGCTGTGACCCAATAGGTTACTTCCTCCAACGGAAGCCCGTCCTGCACGCGAATGAGAAACGGCATTCTTTCGCCGGATGCGAACGTCGCCCATCTCACTGCGTAAGGGTTCCTACTCCCAACGTCCATCGTTGAACGCCTCCCATTCGCGCGAGAATGTCGATGCCTTGGAGGTTCGTCAACTGAGTTTGTTCCTCGATGGCCGACCGCAGGAGTCAACCGTACGGTCAACTAACAAAACAGCGAAACGCTATCATTCACTGACTCGCGCTCGAGTTCTTACGCGAAAGCAGTTCTGAAAGGACTCGTGTCATGGACGGCACTCTCGGCAACCAATCTACGAAGGACTCGATCCTTCGAGTAGTCACTCCTCTACACCACCAGATCAAACCGGCTGACTTACGCACGCCGTTGAGCAATGGCCTCATCTGCTACGATCTGACGCAGGACCAGCCACTCTGGTATAGTTTCTCTGGCCACATGTCAGAGTCGCATCCAATCAAGAAAGCGAACAGCAGATAGCCCTCTCAAGGAAAGCCACTATCGGAACGAAGAAAACAATATTGCGCGGGTGATTGCGGGCTCTAACGATCCAAGAGGCATTACCAATGGCGCTACTGATTGATGATGTGAAGGGTTGCAGAATTCGCCGAACAGGAGTTCGAAAGCGCCGGTAACAGTTTCGAGCGCAAGCAAACCGGCAAGTCACATTTGCGGAATTTGAATCCACCGTTTCGGATGACTCCATCCACGGAGGCGGATATCCGAATGCACCTGGTGCAGTTTGCTTGGCCTCATTGAGGGCCGCACATACAAATGGAATCGGAGCTTATGAGACCGACTCACCGCCCGCTCTCGCTTCTTTTTGACGGGCGACGTTCAGGGCGGGCACACATCGACCAAATCGCATGTGATAATGATTTGAGATCAGCTTTTAGGAATCTTGCGGCAATCCAACGCGCAATCGAAGTGGACCGTGGTGTTAGGCGAGCCAACTACAATCATGCTTCCTGCGTAATACACTTGCAAAGGTAGCGCCGCTGATCCAGCCCGCGATCGGGCCGACGCTTATCGGAATAAGTTTCAGGTTGCCTTGGAGCAACACTCGACTTTCTTCAATCGCAGCGAACAACGTCCATCCCGATTGAATAACAGTACAGCGCAAAGATCGGGCCTGCTTGCTTGCTATTTGGGGAGCCGCTGCGCAGGCCCGCTCTCCACTACCGTCCGTACTTTGTCGCGGACCTTAGTTTACATATTAGATACCGGCTCCGCCCCAGCGCAAATATTGACGACGGCTCATAATGCCGCTCGTCAACCCGATTTCATTGACCTTCCAACAACTTCCCTCAGGATAGTTGACGCTCCGTCGTTCACGGTGCCCTAGAACGGGATATCGTCATCCATATCGCTGCCGCGACCGCCACCGCCGGCCGGTGCGGCCACGCGGCGCTGCGGCGGAGCGCTCGACTGGCCGCCGCCGAAGCTTTCGCCCATGTCGTCGCCGCCGTAACCGCCGCCACCACCCGCGCCGCCGCCCTTGCCGTCGAGCATGGTCAGCGTCGAATTGAAGCCCTGCAGCACGATCTCGGTGGAGTATTTCTCGACACCCTGCGGATCGGTCCATTTGCGGGTCTGCAGCGCGCCTTCGATGTAAACCTTGGCGCCCTTCTTCAGATATTGTTCGGCGACCTTGGCGAGACCTTCGCTGAAGATCACGACGCGATGCCACTCGGTCTTTTCCTTGCGCTCGCCGGTGCCCTTGTCGCGCCAGGTATCCGACGTCGCGACAGTCAGGTTGACGACCGGATTGCCGTTCTGCATCCGGCGAACCTCGGGATCCTTGCCGAGATTACCGACCAAAATCACCTTGTTGACGCTACCCGCCATGCCACTCTCCTACTCTCGAATCTGAATTTGCTGATCGGCCGCCGGCGCAGGCCCCGGCCCGCGCGCAAAGCCGCTGATAATGGGACCCTATACGGTCCGCGCTCCGCGCAGGCCCCCGCGACCGGGTTATCCACGATCTCTTATTGATCAGCGTCCGATATAGCATGTTCCATTTTTGTTCTCAAGAACACCCCTTGGTGAATTGTTGGGCGACGACGAAGTGCCGAGTCGTCGCTCTCGCGCCTGAGTGGAGCAATAGCGGAACCCGAAGGGAACCCATGCTCCGCCAAAATCCATATACCTTTCATTAACTTAGAAACGACCAAACATCGCGAACGAGTGTGTTATTTGGGTGACGGACTTTTTCGCAGAGTTGCGTATATTTCGATCACTGAATTGCATTTGGCGCCTGCGCCGGGACATGAGGCTTCGCCAACGCGAAGCGACAAGGGGAGAATTCACATGAAGAAGTTTCTGTTGGGCACCGTTGCCCTGATCGCTCTGGGCGCTTCGGTTCCGGCAATGGCCGCTGACCTGGCCGCCCGTCCCTACACCAAGGCTCCGGCCTATGTTCCGGCCCCGATCTACAACTGGACCGGCTTCTACATCGGCGGTCACGTCGGCGGCGCGTTCAACGGTTCGAACGGCTTCGGCGGCACCTCCGACAATTCGGATGGCCGTTTCCTCGGCGGTCTGCAGATCGGCTATGACTACCAGTTCGCTCCGAACTGGGTGTTCGGCATCGAAGGTCAGTACAGCTGGGTTGGTTCGAACAACACCAACGTCGCTTTCCTCACCACGCCAGGCGTCACCTACAACCTGAACCAGAAGGGCCTCGCCTCGGTCACCGGTCGCATCGGTTACACTTGGGGTCCGGCACTGCTCTACGTGAAGGGCGGCTACGCTTACTCCGACTACAGCGAATCGCTGGTCACGACCGTTGGCGCTGTTCCGGTTGCCTTCGCAGCTGGCACCAAGCATGACGGTTACACCGTCGGCGCCGGCCTCGAATACATGTTCACCCAGAACTGGTCGGGCAAGGTTGAGTACCAGTACTACGACTTCGGCAAGACCACCTTCACGACCCCGGTCGCGCTGGCTGGCGTGTCGTCCCGCAACGACGAGCACACCGTCAAGGCCGGCCTGAACTACCGCTTCAACTGGGGTGGCCCGGTCGTCGCCAAGTACTGAGCTTCAGATTTACCTCTGAACCGAAAAGCCCGGCCTCGCGCCGGGCTTTTTGCTTTTGGAAGACTGACCAGCCCCCTCTCTGCAACCCCTCCGCCAACAAACCGTTGAAGGCTGGTGCGGAGCACTGGAAATCCGTTCTCGTTCTTCCTATGTTCCGATGACAATCAATCGGCGTTGATCCCGGCCCGGCCGGCGGTGCGCGCCCGGATGTGCGCGCCTCGCGCGCTGGGGAATTGCCTGTTATGGACGAGATCATCAAGGCGAAGCGGCAGCAGGCCGCCGCGAACATGCGCAGCATCACCATCCGCGGCGCGCGCGAGCACAATCTCAAGAATGTCGACCTGACCATCCCGCGCGACAAGCTGGTGGTGTTCACCGGCCTGTCCGGCTCCGGCAAATCGTCACTCGCCTTCGACACGATCTATGCCGAAGGCCAGCGCCGTTATGTCGAGTCGCTGTCGGCTTACGCCCGGCAATTCCTCGAGATGATGCAGAAGCCGGACGTTGACCAGATCGACGGCCTGTCGCCCGCCATCTCCATCGAGCAGAAAACGACGTCGAAGAACCCTCGCTCGACCGTCGGCACCGTCACCGAGATCTACGACTACATGCGCCTGCTGTGGGCGCGCGTCGGCATTCCCTATTCGCCGGCGACGGGTCTTCCGATCGAAAGCCAGACCGTGACGATGATGGTCGACCGCGTGCTGGCGCTGCCGGAGGGCACCCGCCTCTATCTGCTGGCGCCCGTGGTGCGCGGCCGCAAGGGCGAGTACCGCAAGGAATTCGCCGAATATCTCAAGAAGGGCTTTCAGCGCATCAAGGTCGACGGCAAATTCCACGAACTCGCGGAAGCGCCGGTGCTCGACAAGAAATTCCCGCATGACATCGACGTCGTCGTCGATCGTATCGTCGTGCGCCCGGATATCGGACAGCGCCTCGCGGAAAGTTTCGAGACCGCGTTGAAGCTCGCCGAAGGCCTCGCGGTGATCGAATATGCCGATGCGCCTGGCGCTCCCGCCGAAGACAACACCGCGAAGAAGACCGACAAGAAGGTCGCGAAGATTCACGACAAGACCGGTGCCGAACGAATCCTGTTTTCCGAGAAGTTCGCCTGTCCGGTGTCCGGCTTCACGATCCCCGAGATCGAACCCCGGCTCTTTTCGTTCAACAACCCCTATGGCGCCTGCCCGAAATGCGGTGGCCTCGGCGTCGAGCAGACCATCGATGCCGATCTGGTCATTCCCGACAAGGAGCTGACGCTACGCAAGGGCGCCATCGCGCCTTGGGCGAAGTCGTCATCGCCTTATTACATCCAGACGCTGACCGCGCTCGGCAAGTTCTACAAGTTCACGCTGGACACCAAGTGGAAGGACCTGCCGAAGAAGACGCAGAACGCCATCCTGCATGGCTCCGGCGATGACGAGATCAAGTTCTCCTATGAAGACGGCGTCCGCTCCTACGACACCAAGAAGCCGTTCGAGGGCGTCGTCACCAATATTGACCGCCGCTTCCGCGAGACCGAGAGCGAATGGGCGCGCGAGGAGCTTGGCAAGTATTTCTCGGACGTGCCCTGCGATGCCTGCGAGGGCTATCGGCTGAAGCCGGAAGCGCTGTCGGTAAAGATCGGCGGCAAGCATATCGGCAACATCTCGGAAATGTCGGTACGCAAGGCCGGCGACTGGTTCGAGACCGTGCCGGACCTCCTCAACAAGCAGCAGAACGAGATTGCCGTTCGCATCCTCAAGGAGATTCGCGAGCGCCTCTCCTTCCTGCTCGATGTCGGCCTGAACTATCTCACGCTGGCGCGCTCATCCGGCACGCTGTCCGGCGGCGAGAGCCAGCGCATTCGCCTGGCGTCGCAGATCGGCTCAGGTCTCACGGGCGTGCTCTATGTGCTCGACGAGCCATCGATCGGCCTGCATCAGCGCGACAATGCCAGATTACTTGATACGCTGCGGCGGCTGCGCGATCTCGGCAATACCGTGATCGTGGTCGAGCATGACGAGGACGCGGTGATCGCCGCCGACTACGTGGTCGATGTCGGCCCCGGCGCCGGCACCCATGGCGGCAATATCGTCGCCCAGGGCACTCCCGCCGAGGTGATGAAGAATCCGAAGTCGCTGACCGGCAAATATCTCACCGGCGAAATGTCGGTGCCGGTGCGGGAACGACGTCCGCCGAACCATCGCCGCACCATCAAGGTCATCAATGCGCGCGGCAACAATCTCAAGAACGTCTCGGCGGAAGTGCCGCTCGGCCTGTTCACCGCCATCACCGGCGTGTCCGGTGGCGGCAAGTCGACGCTGCTGATCGACACGCTCTACAAGGCCATCGCGCGAAAACTCAACGGCGCCAGCGAAGGCGCGGCACCGCATGACCGCATCGAGGGTCTCGAGCATATCGACAAGATCATCGACATCGACCAGTCGCCGATCGGTCGCACCCCGCGCTCCAATCCCGCGACCTATACCGGCGCGTTCACGCCGATCCGCGAATGGTTCGCCGGCCTGCCGGAATCCAAGGCGCGCGGCTACGAGCCCGGGCGCTTTTCGTTCAACGTCAAGGGCGGTCGCTGCGAGGCCTGCCAGGGCGATGGCGTCATCAAGATCGAGATGCACTTCCTGCCCGACGTCTATGTCACCTGTGACACCTGCAAGGGCAAGCGCTACAACCGCGAAACGCTGGAAGTCCTGTTCAAGGGCAAGTCGATCGCCGACGTGCTCGACATGACCGTGGAAGAAGCCGCCGAATTCTTCAAGGCGGTGCCGCGCGTGCGCGAGACCTTCAAGACGCTGCATCGCGTCGGTCTCGACTACATCCATGTCGGCCAGCAGGCGACAACGCTATCCGGCGGCGAAGCGCAGCGCGTGAAACTGGCCAAGGAATTGTCGAAGCGCGCCACCGGCCGCACGCTCTACATTCTAGACGAGCCAACGACCGGACTCCACTTCCACGACGTCGCAAAGCTGCTCGAAGTGCTGCATGAGCTGGTCGAACAGGGCAATACGGTGGTGGTGATCGAGCACAATCTCGAAGTCATCAAGACCGCCGACTGGGTCATCGATCTCGGGCCCGAAGGCGGCGACGGCGGCGGCGAAATCGTTGCCTGGGGCCCACCGGAAGATATCGTCAAGGCACCGCGCAGCTATACGGGCAAGTTCCTGAAGCCGGTGCTGGAAAAGGCGGGGAAGCCGAAGAAGCGGAAGGCGACGAGCGAAGCGGCGGAGTGACACACGGCGCCAAACTGTAATGGACCCAAAAATGCTTATTTACGCTCCTGTGAAGCTAAGCATAAAGAGGAAGATTGACGTCGCTAATGAAATCTTGGTCGCCATCGCGACGGGCTTTTTCTGGAAGCATGGCGATAATTTTTATCTCATAACCAACTGGCACAACGTCACAGGCTGGGATCAACTGAATAACCGCAGTATGAGTCCGTCGGCGGTTCAGCCAACACATATACAGATGCCATTACTGCTGAAATCGGATATTACCTTTGAAGGTAAGTCGATGGCAGCGCGCAAGCGATACGATATTTCGCTTTACAATATTGATGGAATGCCTGCGTGGCTTGAACATCCGGTATTCGGAAGCCAAGTTGATGTAGTCGCGCTCAAGATTGCTCAACTAGACGATTCCCTAGTAAGTCGCCCAATAAACTCTCTCGATGATTTCGTGGATTTTGACCCACGAGTAGGAGATGACGTTTTCGTCCTCGGTTATCCCGGAGGCTTAGATGGTGGAAATGAACTTGCAATATGGAAGCGAGGATCGATAGCAAGCCAACCGCTTTTCAATATTGATCAACTACCCAAGTTGCTGATCGATACTGCTATCCGAAAGGGCATGTCGGGTTCTCCTGTCATCGCTAGACAAACTGGAATAATCGTTCCTAAAGGTACACCCCGAATGACCGAGGGTGCGCTTTCGGGTAGCGAGATTATCGGTCAGGCGGACAAGTTTCTTGGTATTTACTCCGGCCGTATCGGAGACGATGAGTTCGGCCTGCAATTGGGTATTGTCTGGAAGGCAAGCGTGCTTGATGAAATTGTAGGAGGCGGCCAACCGGGGAAATCGCCTCATTAGCAAGCGTAGCCCAAATGAGCGAAGCAATATCTGGGACTCTTAAGCGCGGCAGTCTTCCGCGTATTGCGGCTCTAATGCGGGCTACCAGCCTCACTCACCTCAGTCCCGTCCCGTGGCACCGCTGGCACTTCACCACCTTCTCGCCCTTCTTCAGCAGGCCCTTGCCTTCGCAATTTTTGCACTTCTGCTTCTTCTTGGTGTTGGGGCCTTTCTGGTTCGGCCTGTCGTCTGCCATGATGGCTCCTGCGGATGATGTGAAACTGTTGTGACCCGTCTAGCACGGGCCGGGCCCGTCGTGCATCGTTTCGCCGCGCGGATGCAGGTTGAAATGCCCGTCCGATAGGGTCATCCTTGCGACGGGTCGCATATCGGCCACGACTCAGACGAGAACCAGCCCGTGACCCACACTGCCAGACCCCCGGCCAGACATCCGATCAAGACCCCAGCCATCTCCTCCGCCCGCTAGCCATGCCCTACAAGCTCGCCATCTTTGACATGGACGGCACGCTGTCCGACAGCTTTCCGTGGTTTCTCAGCGTCATCAATTCGGTCGCCGACAAACACAAGTTTCAGCGCGTCGAACGCGACCGCATCGACGAGTTGCGGAGCGTTGGCGCCGGCGAACTGATCCGGCTGCTCGGTGTCGCCAAATGGCGGATCCCGCTGATCGCGCGCGACATGCGCAAGCGCAAGGCGCAGCAAATCGATCGCATCAATCTGTTTCCCGGCGTCGACCGCATGTTCTGTGAATTGAAGGCGCGCGGCATGACGCTTGCGATCGTCAGCTCCGACAGCGAGGACAATGTGCGTCACGTGCTCGGCGATCTCGACCGGCACGTCGCCTATTTCGCCTGCGGCGCCAGCCTGTTCGGCAAGACGGCCAAGTTCCGGCGCATCCTCGACCTCACCGGCATCTCGGTGGATGACACGATCAGCATCGGTGACGAAATCCGCGACATCGATGCCGCGCGCGAGGCCGGAATCGATTTCGGCGCGGTGACGTGGGGCTATACCAGCGGGGCGGCGCTGGAAGCGCGCGCGCCGAACTATCTGTTTTCCCGGATCGATGAGGTGATCGCGGCGCTGGCTGTGCCAGGACGCTAACCTGTGCCAGGACGCTAACGGCCGGTGACAGATAAACGAGACCCGCCGGCCTCATGCAAGACCGGCGGGCCTGATCGCCTGTTGTTCACTGCCCGTGCCGGGCCATTTCCCCGTCGCTCAAATCCCAGTCCTGCCACAGCTGCAGTGTTGCCAGCAGCACCACGAGGCCGCCAAGGCAGGTATGGATGAATCTGAGCATGCCGTCGCCGGAATAACCAAGGAAAAGTGGCGAGGCAATCAGCCACAGGCCGAGGACGATCGCGGCCACCTCCTCCCAGCGTTGCAGCGCGACATACTCAAGCTGGGCAACGCCAAATACCAGGACGCCAACCGTCACCGTGTTAATGATTATGGTGCTGGGGGTCCCCCCGGTATATTGATGACCGTTCTGCGTAGGAAACCAGGGCGACAGCGCAATCAGGACACCAAGCGCCATGCCAAACCAGTCTTCCCACGTGCGATGCGTACCGAGAAACCGAGAGTCTGACATCGTGACCTCCTCCAAAAAGAGGCATACGTCAGCGGCCGTTGGCATGACACTCCAACTGTCAAACGACCGATCCGGCCGCTTCGGGGCGTATGTCTACAATTGACGTAGGAACCCGCTTTGCCTTTGCAAGGCCACGCCAAAGCCATTTTTCACAGCGCGCAGAACTTCAAAAGGCCCAGCGCGACGACACGGATTTCCCCTATCGGATGAAGCATGCAGCGGCCGCATTGCACTCGTTTGGAAATCGCTGCTACCTTCTCCCGGACACCTGTGGATGGACTGAGAATGAGCAACGCGGTTTATAACAATACTTCGCTTCACCGTTTCGAACTTGCCGTCGACGGCCATATTGCTTTCACCGAATATACCCGGACGTCCGATACCATCACTTTCGTCCACACTGTCGTGCCGCCGGAATTGGGTGGCAGAGGTATCGGCTCACAGCTTGCCCGCGGCGCGCTCGATGCGGTCCGGGCAGAGGGATTGAAGGTCGTGGCGCAGTGCCCCTTCATCGCAGCTTATATCGCGAAACATGCGGACTATCAGGATCTGCTGAAAGACGCGGCATGACCGCCGTTCGCGACAACAAGGCGCTCAATCGCTTCGAGCTGGATGTCGGCGAATCCGTCGCCTTTGCGAATTATCGCCGTGCCGGCGATCGCGTCATCATCACGCACACCGAAACGCCGCCCGCGCTGCGTGGCCGCGGTATCGCGTCGGAGCTGGTCAAGGGCGCGTTAGCGCTGATCCGTTCGGATGGATTGAAAGTCGTGGCGGGCTGTTCGTTCGTGGTGGACTATCTTCGCCAGCATCCGGACTATGCGGACCTGGTGAACTAGGGCGTGGACTCATAAGCGCGCAGCCAAATCCGAATGGCTGCGCGCTTTATGAAGGCGAGGTAATTTGCAGCGAGTTTGTCATATCGGGTGGCGACGCGCCGGCATTGCTTTATCCTATTGAAGAAACGCTCCACCAAATTGCGTGCCCGATACAGATATGGGCTAAAACAGATTGGGTCTCTGCGATTTCGCTTCGGAGGAATGTTAGCCCACGCACCTCGGTCACCGGCGAATGCCCCAATCCAGTCTGCATCGTACCCTCGATCAGCCAACAACATCGCGCCTGATTTTAGATCAGACAGCAGCTCGGTGACGAGCCGGTTGTCGTGGGCCTCACCGGTCGTCAGTTCAAGGCGAACCGGCATTCCGTTGCTATCGACGCCGACAGGCTTGCCACCCCCGATACTCGCCCGCATGAACCAAACCGCAGGACCGGGCTACTCATGCATAGCAGTTTGGCCGGTTGTCATTGCCATCGCCTTCGGCTGTGGGACGGTTCGGACGTCACCTTGGCGGATTGGAATCGTCAATGCCCCTCCTCGACTTGCTCTACCTCGTTGTCGTCGAGCCGCTATTGCCACTGCTCGCCGGCGCCGGCCTGTTCATGCTGACCCGTTCCCACTTGATCGCGGCAGGCCTTTCCGCTCTCGGCTTCGGCGCTTGGGGGGCGTTGCACTTCTCGCGCTTGTCACTCAACGGCCCTTTGTCGGGCGCACTCTACGGATTGGAAGTCGACGGCGTCACCAGCGGGTTAGTGGCGTTGGCGGGCAGCGGCTACGTGCGCCTGATCGAAGCGGAGGCGCGACGCCTCGGCACGGAGCGGACGGCAATCGTGCACGCCGTCGGCATCGCCTTCGCAGCGACAGCATTTGTTCTGCTCTTTGTGACGCATGGCTCAGACAAGGTCGGGATCGGGCTCTATCTCTTAATGCTCGCGTGGTCGTTCGGGGCCGTGGCTGCAACCGGCAGCTTCGGCGGTGTCGTCGCCACGATGGCGTTGGTGATGGTCGCCATGGTGCATGGCATCTGGGGCGCCGCAATCGCCAGTGGTGTCCGCGATGCCGGCCAAGCCTATATCGCGATCTTCACCGTGCCGCTGTTGCTGGTGCCTGTTCTCGCGATCGCCGCCTTTGGCAGGTGGCTCGGCGACGCCCTCCGAGTGCGCGGAAGCCATAGGCGACCAGGATAAGTGGGCCGCGCGGATTAACGTCGCCTGTTGGCACAAAAGGGACCTGAGGCGATGTAGAGCTTGAGTCTGCAATGTGCCGAATAGCGGAAACGGGTTGAGCTTGCTTGCGAACCTCAATTTATGAGTACACGCTCTAGGCGGTTATCCCGCCACCGTCACTCCGGGCGTCCGGCTCGTCATTCCCCGGCAAACCAATTGGTTTGCCGGGGAATGACAGTGTGGGGGCGAGAAGATAGTGCTAAAACATATTTTCCTATCTCCCGTTGACAACATCCCCATCAGGTTTATCTTCCCCTCGTCCTGCCCCACCGAGAGGGGCGATCGCGATCGTCAGGTTCGCGGGGTGGGATGCGGTGGACGCCGGAGATGCGGCGTCACGGGATATGTGGGGACGGCTGTCTTCGGGCAGGCCAGATCGTCTGTCCGCGGGACAGGCGGCGCGGTTTGTCTTGGGGGCCACCTGCAGATCACGGGACGGACGACCTCATCCGAGAAATCCGTTCCGGTTGTTTGAGGCTCCCTGGCCCCTCGCCTTGGGCCTGTAAATTGGTGTGATGGACTCGGCACCATGGCAAAGTGCAGGCAACCGAAACAACACCGCGTGCGGAACGCTGGGCACTTGCTCGGCGCGTCCGAAAGTCCTGATGCATTCACTATTGCGGACGACCGCATCGCATCAGGCCCAAGGGTGCAACGGGCACCCGGCGTTCCGCACGCCCTCTCACAGGGGGCAGGAATGCAAACAGAGGACGGCGCCCCCGCGCCGCAAACAACAGGGTCGATGACGCATGTCTAGAGGGGATGTGTTGTCGCGCGCAGTGGCTGTTTGACATTCACATCCGACGCGCCTGCTGCGACGGGAAGCTACGCCGTCAAACAATCTTGATCGACATGTCCGGCAAGCCCTGGAGCTTGCAGAGCAGCACGTCGCCCTTCACGACCGGCCCGACATTCTCCGGCGTGCCGGAATAGATGATGTCGCCGGCCTTCAGTTCGAAGGCGTCCGAGAGTTTCGATATCTGCTCGGCGACGCTCCAGATCATCTTGTCGAGATCGGACGTCTGCTTCACCGTGCCATTCACCGCCAGCGAGATCGGACCCTTGGTCATGTGCCCGGTTTTGCTGACCGGATGGATCGGACCGATCACCGCGCCGTGGTCGAAGCTCTTGCCGATCTCCCATGGCTTCTTCTCGTCGCCCATGGCGCGCTGCAGGTCACGGCGGGTCATGTCGAGTCCAACAGCGTAGCCATAGACGTGGTCGAGCGCCTTATCGACGGGGATATTGGTACCGCCGGATTTCAGCGCGGCGACCAGTTCGACCTCGTAATGATAGTTCTTGGTCAGTGACGGATACGGGTGATCGGCCACCTCGCCGGTCTTGACGTTCTGGATCGCATCGGTGGGCTTCTGGAAGAAGAACGGCGGCTCGCGCGTCGGGTCCGATCCCATCTCGCGGGAATGCGCCGCGTAATTGCGGCCGATGCAATAGATGCGGCGCACCGGAAACACGTCGGTCTCGCCGACGATGGGGATCGTCACCGTCGCGACCGTGAAAATGCCCTTCGGCCCGGCCTGCGCCTGCGCGGCCTCACCGGCCAATGCGCTGCCGGCCAGGGCAACGGCGCCGGTGGTCAGAATCGTTCTGCGATTGATGGGGTCCATGGCGTTTCTCCTCGTATGTTTCGTCTTGTTTTTCTGGTCTTGTTTTTGATGCGCGCTGGTATACCACAGCAAAAAGGCCCGCGCGAGCGCGGGCCTTCAGCTTCATTCGAAATGAAGAGCTTAGTGCTTGATGTCGGCCGGCAGCTTGCCGCCATTGGCAGCGAGTTTGGTCATCATCTGCTTGTGCAGCCAGATATTCATGCTGGCGGAATCGCTGGTGTCGCCGGTGTAGCCGAGCTCCTTGGCAAGATCCTTGCGGGCCGTCAGGCTGGAGTCGATGTCGAGCGCCTTCATCAGGTCGACAATCGAGGTCTTCCATTCCAGCTTCTCGCCCTTGGCCGCCACGGCCTTGTCGAGGATCGCTGCGACGTCGACCGAGTCCATCGGCGCGGCGCCTGCGGCGGGGGCCGAACCGCCGGCTGCCGGAGCGGCATCAGGGCTTGCTGCACTGGCGCTGGTGCCGAAAATCGCGCCCATGATCTTTCCGAAAATGCTCATATGTCGCTCCCAATAGCTTTCGTGACGGATTGAAGAATTCGTGCAGCGTTGGTTCCGGCTGCACCAGCCGGTCCGTATTTGTAGCCGCCCGCCTCCCGCTTGCCAATGCGGCACAGCGGACTGCGGGGATAGTCACTCCAAGCCAACTGCCAAAGTCATCGGAAGATCGCTGGGCGTCAGGAGCAAAGTCCGACTGAATTGAGGCAAAAGCCCGGCCGCTGCATTGCAGCGCCGTGAATATCGGACGACATTTTCACCGAAGCGTGAGCGACGGCGCGATCGGATCAGCGTAGGGTCGCTCCACAGGTCGCGGCAAGACCAGCTCTTTCGGCACCTTGTTACACGCGCGTCTGGTTTGTTCGTGATCGCTACCAATGCGGCCTGCACGCTCCATCGAGCGCGACAAAGGCTGCGCAAAGGGAGTTCACGACTATGGCGACCCAATACCCTGTTCATGTCACCGACTTCGCTCATAGCACGGCTGACGCCACGACCCCCGCCATTCACACCATCACCTCTGCCGACCTGACCGATGCATTGCGGCTCGGCTGGCAAGACTTCAAGGCGGTGCCCAGCCACGCAATCATGCTGTGCCTTATCTATCCCGTCGTCGGCATTGTGCTGGCGCGCACCGTGCTCGGCTATTCGATCCTGCCGCTCTTGTTTCCGCTCGCTGCGGGCTTCGCCTTGCTCGGCCCGTTTGCCGCGCTCGGCCTCTATGAACTCAGCCGCAGACGCGAGAGCGGCGAGGACGCCTCCGCCTGGCACGCGATGGACGTCACCCGCTCACCGTCATTTGGCGCCATGCTGGGCCTCGGCCTCGCATTACTGGTGCTGTTCCTGACCTGGATCGCTACAGCACAATCAATCTACGTCGCGGCCTTCGGCCATGAGCCCGCTGCGGAGATCCCTGATTTCGTTTCCAAGGTTCTGACCACGCCGCAAGGCTGGCAGCTCATCATGGTCGGCTGCGGCGTCGGTTTCCTCTTCGCCGTGGTCGCTCTCTGCATCAGCGTCGTGTCATTTCCCTTGATGCTCGATCGTCATGCCGGCGTTATGGATGCCGTGATCACATCACTGCGTGTGGTCGCGCGCAATCCGGTGCCGATGGCCCTATGGGGCCTGATCGTCGCCGCGTTGCTGGTGCTGGGATCGTTGCCGCTGTTTCTCGGACTTGCGGTGGTGATCCCCCTGCTCGGCCACGCCACATGGCATCTCTATCGCAAGGTCGTGGAGCGCAACCCCAATCCACCGGTGCTGCCGCCGCGCAACAAGATCAAGCGCTCGGCTGCGGATTTCCCCGTCTCGCTGTTTCAATGGCGCAGTGACAAGTAATACAGGCAAGGTCGCCTGATCCTGCCGAACCGCCGGCCTCTCGCAGAATTGCGCGAGAGGTCGGCGGGCGACTTTGATATCACCCCCGCAAGCCTTGTTTTGGCCGTGGTTCACCGGAAGGCTCATCGCGCACTATTGTCGCGACATCATTTCAATAGCGAATGAGAGCCTTGAGACCATGCGCCCCCTGCTTCGTACGTTCCTGCTTGGTACTGTCCTGATCTCGCCGCTAGCGCCGGCCCTTGCTGCGCCTACCTGCGGCACCGGCAGTTTCGATGGCTGGCTCGCAGCCTTCAAGACGGAAGCGGTTGGCAAAGGCATCTCGCAAAAGACAGCCGATGCAGCCCTGACCGGCGTCACCCTGGACAACAGCGTGCTGTCGCGTGATCGCGGCCAGCAGGTGTTCAAGCAAAGCTTCGAGGAGTTCTCCGGACGCATGGTGCCACCACGGCTGCGTCGGGGCAGCGACATGCTGAAGCGTTACGGCTCGGTGCTGGGACGCATCGAACAGCAATATGGCGTGCCCGGTCCAGTGCTGGTGGCGATCTGGGGACTGGAGACCGATTATGGCGTGAACATCGGCAAATTTCCTACGATCCGTGCCATCGCGTCGCTCGCATATGATTGCCGACGCGCGGAGTTGTTTCGTGCTGAATTGCTCGATGCGCTGCGCATCGTCGACCGCGGGGATCTGGCGCCTGCCGAGATGCATGGCGCCTGGGCCGGCGAAATCGGCCAGACGCAATTCATGCCATCGTCCTACCTGAAATTCGCGGTCGACTTCGACGGCAATGGTCATCGCGACCTGCTGCGTAGCGCACCGGATGTGCTGGCTTCAACGGCGAACTATCTCGCCAGCTTTGGCTGGAAGCGCGATCAGGACTTTGCTCCGGGAACAGCGAACTTCGCGGTCATCCAGCAGTGGAACAAGAGCGAGGTTTATTCGAAGACCATCGCTTACTTCGCCAGCCAGCTCGCCAAGGAGCCGTAACGCCCACCGCGATGATGGAAGGGCCGTCCGCTCCTCAGCAAGCGGCCCCTCCCGTGATCTCCTACTTCGTCATGCCGACATGCATCGCCCTGGTCAGATGGACAGCGCACACGCCCATCTTGTTATCGAGCAACGCGGTCTGCGCGTCCGTCATTTCCTTGAACGCAACCCACTTCGCATCGCCGTCCGGCATCGCCTCGACGGCGGTCTCGGTTTTCATCAGGTTGCTGCCGCTGCAGCCTTCCATACGCGCAGCCGAGGCCGGCGCCGCAGCGAACGCAATAGCAGCCATGGCGGCCGCTCCCAGTAATCTTGTGATCATCTTGTTTATCCTTCGCAACAGAACCGACGCCATTGCCGGATTCTGTAGAAGGAATTGATACGTCCGGCTGCGATCCAGGAAATAACAGCCGCAGTGAATTGAATGTGAGGCGGTTGTGATCGTCACGAAGAACACTCAACTTTTTGGTGCTTCAGACATCACAAGCAACAAACTTACACAAATGTAATTCGCGCGGGGATCGCGCATGTCACGGTATCGGCTCTTCCTTGTGCATCGAAGGATGATCCCATCGCAGGCCAGCAACCGATCCCACAATGAAACGCGATCACGTGAGCGCGCATCTGTCTCGCCGAACACGACGCGACGCGGCGCGAACACACGATAGCTGCCGTCTGGAAATTTCCAGTTGCAGATATAAATATCCTCACGCGGCAGCATCCTGGAACAAGCTTCTGATCAGGCACACGTAAGGATGATTTTATATTCACATTTACTCCGCGTATGCGATTCGCGCATAGCGACGAGGGCAATGATCAGCTGTGAAGCGTCCGGTCCAGCCATCCAGTTTGGAGAGAGAATGGCTTGATCCGGCGTCGCATCGCGGGTCCACGCGTTCAGCCACAGGAACCATTCCAAACGCATGATTTAACTGACTAATTAAACCCAAGAATGGCTACTGGAGGTGCCCTAATACGCACCATGCCTGTAAAATCACCTGCCAGCGCCGAGAGGTTAATCATTCCTTGCGTGAGCTATGCGATCCTTGACTAGCTGCATCGCAACATCTCCACTGCTGCACTGCGATATCGTCATCTATATTCACTTCAACAGCGAAGCACCTCGCAAGAGATGAATCGCCTAACGAAGGAGAACCAAGATGCTGCTTTCATTCATCCGCATGATCCAGGCGTTCCGCGACTATCAGCGCAACGTTGCCGAACTCTCCCAGCTCAGCGATCGCGAGCTTTCCGACATCGGTCTCGACCGTTCGGACATTCCGCGCGTTGCTTCTGGCGCCTATAACGGTTGATCCGTCAGGACGGTTTACCCGTCCAGTTTGACGTTTCACGGATTGCGCCCGCCTCGCGCGGGCGCGATCGTGGTTCCCGACAAGACGACTATGTTCCGAGCTAGAACTCTTCAAACCTCTGGCTAACCGGCCGAATTTCCGCGAAGCGAATTCCACTTCGCGCCGAAACGCGCTACATGCGGGGCCATGACAACAGCCCCAAACCAAGACGACTGCGTCCATGTGATCGGCGCGGGCCTCGCCGGCTCGGAAGCCGCTTGGCAGGTCGCCAATGCCGGCATTCCCGTGATCTTGCACGAGATGCGGCCGCACCAGATGACCGACGCCCATCGCACCGATGGCCTCGCCGAACTGGTCTGCTCCAATTCCTTCCGCTCTGACGACGCGCTCAACAACGCTGTCGGCCTGCTGCACGCCGAGATGCGCAAGCTGGGCTCGCTGATCATGCGCTGCGCCGATGCCAACCAGGTGCCCGCCGGTGGCGCGCTGGCGGTGGATCGCGACGGCTTCTCCGATGCCGTAACCAAGGCGCTGAACGACCACCCGCTTATCACCATCGACCGCGCCGAAGTGGCAGGCCTGCCGCCGGCCGACTGGCGCAATGTCATCATTGCAACGGGACCTCTGACCTCGGCAGCGCTCGCGGACGGCATTCGTGGGCTGACCGACGAAAACGCACTCGCCTTCTTCGATGCCATCGCGCCGATCGTCCATAAAGAATCGATCGATATGGAGATCGCCTGGTTCCAGTCGCGCTACGACAAGGTCGGGCCCGGCGGCACCGGTGCCGACTACATCAACTGCCCGATGACCCGTGAGCAGTACGAGGCCTTCATCGACGCGCTGCTGGCCGGCGAAAAGACCGACTTCAAAGAATGGGAAACCAACACGCCTTATTTCGACGGCTGTCTGCCGATCGAGGTGATGGCGGAGCGCGGCCGCGAGACGTTGCGTCACGGCCCGATGAAGCCGGTCGGTCTCACCAACCCGCGCGATCCTCTCGTGAAACCTTACGCCATCGTGCAGCTGCGCCAGGACAACAAGCTGGGCACGCTCTACAACATCGTCGGTTTCCAGACGAAGCTGAAATACGGCCCGCAGCAGCAGGCATTGCGGATGATCCCCGGCCTGCAAAATGCCGAATTCGCACGCCTTGGCGGCCTGCATCGCAACACCTTCCTCAACTCGCCAAAACTGCTCGACGAACAACTCCGCCTGAAGGCGCAGCCACGCCTGCGCTTCGCCGGCCAGATGACCGGCTGCGAAGGCTATGTGGAGTCCGCGAGCGTTGGCCTGATCGCCGGCCTCTATGCCGCGGCCGATGCCAAGCGCCAGTCGCTGGCGCCCCCGCCCGTGACAACGGCGCTGGGCTCGCTGCTCGGCCATATCACCGGCGGTCATATCGAAACCATCGATGCGGGCCCGCGCTCGTTCCAGCCGATGAACATCAATTTCGGCCTGTTCCCGCCGCTGGCTCAGGCGCCGACCAAGAAGCCCGACGGCTCGCGGCTGCGCGGCAATGAGAAGACCGTGGCCAAGAAGCAGGCGATGAGCGCGCGGGCGCTGGCCGACATGGATAGCTGGATCGCCGCCAGCCTGCCCGTCGCAGCCGCAGCATGACGCTGGCAATTTGAATTTCAGGATTGTTCGATGAGTTTGCCGCCACAGGACGCCGCTGCGCTGTCCAAGACCTGGACCGAAGGCGTGTTGCTGAAACGCGACGTGTTCTCGACCGTCGAGCGCGGTCGCTATCGCACGTCATCGGGCGAAGTCGATGCGGTGCTGCGCCGGCTCGACCAGGTGCCATGGTGGTCATATCTGCTGGCGCTGCATCTGTTCACGCGGGAACGCCGTGCACTGACGCTGGCGCGCGATCTGCGCGTCGGACCTGAATTGCTCTGGGCCGGCGATCGCGCGCTGGTGCGCGGCTTCATCGACGGCGTCGCACTGCATCTTGCCAAGCCCCATCACGATGCTCGCTACTTCAAATCCGCGAAGCTGGCGCTGCGCAAGCTGCATCGCATGGGCGTCTGCCATAACGATCTCGCCAAGGAGCAGAACTGGCTGCGCGGCAGCGATGGTCTGGCCTACGTCACCGACTTCCAGCTCGCAGTCTGCTTCAAGTCCCGCAGTCAGTTGTTTCGCATCGCCGCCTATGAAGACCTGCGCCATCTCCTGAAGCACAAGCGGACTTACGCGCCGGAACTGCTAACGCCGAAGGAAAAGGCGATCCTGGCGAAGAAGTCGCTGCCGGCACGGATCTGGCTGATGACCGGCAAGAAAGTCTACCGCGCCATTACCCGCGGTATCTTCAACTTCACCGACCGCGAAGGCGGCGGCAAGCGGCTGGTCAACGACGCGCCGCCACTGCTGGAAATCATCAAGAAGAATGCGGCCGTGCGCGACGCGTCCATCGTCGCCTTCGCCGATCGCCGCACCGGCGTGGGCCTCTATGCCTTTGTCGAAGCCGATGACGTCGCGCTAGAAACCAAGCTGCAGGGCGAATTGGCTGCCGCAAAGGCTGCAAAGCCGCCTGAGCATCTGCAGGTCGTCGCAGCCCTGCCCCGCGACGCCTCAGGCCGCATTCGCACCGAGGTGCTGCAACTGGTTGCGATGAACCAGGTCGATCTCTTGGAACCTCTGATGACCAGCGACGCCGACCGCGCGTTCCTGAAGGGCATTCTGGAGTCGCGGAAGAACCTGCGCGACCGTTTCAATTTCGAGACGACGGACCAGAATCTGACGTCACACTGACCGCGAGGCGCACCACAATGTCCAGAGGGTTCGCAACCGCGATCTTATGTGAAGTTCGAACGGATCGTGATCCGGTCGCGCCATCTGCGCCAGATCGTATTTCACCAGTGCCATGGGCAGGAACGCTGCGCGCGCAGCCGGTGCTACATCCGCAAGCATTCCATGCGCTGTCGCGAGTTGCTCCTGCGCACCTGATATCAGCCGATCCAGCGTTTCGCGGATGCCCGGCGTCAACTTCCCGGCAAATACCTGATCGGCGCTGCTGCCGTTCTGCAGGAGCATGTCCTGCGGAATGAACAGTTGTCGCCGCATCGTGTCATAAGGCAAACGCGCGACGATCCGCGCGACACCCTGGGCCAATCCGGCATGCTCGGCGACATGCGCGCTGGCCTCCGAGCCGTCGCCAAGGATCCTGGCCGACGAGAACAGCAAAGTCCCGAGCGTATCGCGAAAGTGACTCTCGAGCAGTGCCAGATCCGGCATCGGATCGTTGTAGAGATCGAAGATATGCACATCGATCAGCTTCGATAGCCGGTCGACGGGAAGATCATGCGTGCGGATCGCCAGCAGTAATTCGGCAGCAACCGGGTTCTGATCAACCTCGCCATGGCCGAGACCGGCCAGCATGTCGGTCCACCATTGCAACCGGATCTCGCCGGGCAATGGCTGCTTCACCAGCTCGCGGACGCGGGTAATTTCCGTATTGAACGCATAGAGCGCCAGCAGCGAACGGCGCTTGTCCGCAGGCACGAACAAGGTCGATGCGTAGCGGTCAAAGTCGTGGCTGCGCACCAACTCCGCGCAGAACGCCGCGGAGCTTTGATCAGCACCACTCATGGCACCGCAATCAGCGCGGCAGCAACGCGCCGACGCTCGCCCATCATCACGTTATAGGTGCGGATCGCAGGGCCGGTCTGCATCGCATCGATCACCACATGCAGATTGCGCAAGGCATTACGGAGATCATTCGGCACGATCCAGACGTCATTGCCGGTGCCAATGATCAGCGTATCGATGCCTGCAGCGCCCTCGAACACGCGCCGCAGCGAATGGCGGTCGATATCACTGGCCTTTGTCACCGACCATGCCCAGACCGCATCGGGCAGGCACAAAAGCGAGCCCTGATGCGACATGGTGTCGAAGTGGAAGCCACCTTTGCCGTAGGCTTCGATGGCGGCCGAGCGCGGAAGGTGCGGCGCGTCGGGGTCGACAGGCATCTCAGGGCTTCGCTGATTTCGCTGCAGGTTTGGCCGGCTTGTCGGCGTCTTCGCGGTGCTCACCGACGCCGAGATAGATCAGCAGCGGCGCGGCGATAAAGATCGAGGTGTAGGTGCCGACCAGCACGACGCCGAAGATCATGACGGCGGTGAAGGAGTGGATCGCCTGGCCGCCGAACGCATACAGCGCGAGCAGCGCCAGCGTCACGGTGACGTGGGTGATAATCGAACG
Organism: Tardiphaga sp. P9-11; assembly: GCF_008329525.1. Taxonomy (GTDB): domain Bacteria; phylum Pseudomonadota; class Alphaproteobacteria; order Rhizobiales; family Xanthobacteraceae; genus Tardiphaga. The sequence goes on from NZ_NPKQ01000002.1 coordinate 57,000, forward strand.
CGACAGCGTGGAATTGATCGACTCATTCAGCAGTTCCGGCATCGGCATCTTCTTGTAGCGGCGCAGGATCTCGCGAATACGATCATAGATGACCACAGTGTCGTTGAGCGAATAGCCGAGAATGGTCAATAGCGCCGCAATACTGGTGAGATCGAAGTCGACCTGCGTGATCGACATGAAGCCGATCGTCAGCACGATATCGTGGACGTTGGCGATCATCGCGCCCAGAGCGAACTGCCATTCGAAGCGGAACCAGAGATAGATCAGGATGCCGATGATCGCGAGGATCAGACCGAGCATACCGTAAGCCAGCAATTCGCCGGAGACGCGCGGACCCACCACTTCGACGCGGCGATATTCGACGCTGTCGCCGAGCGCGGCACGCACCTTCTGCACCGCCGTCTGCTGCGCGGCGTCGCCGCCGGGCTGTTCGGCAAGGCGGATCAGAACTTCAGCCGGGCCGCCGAACTGCTGCAGCTGTACGTCACCGAGCTGCAGGGCTGCGAGCGTCGTGCGCATCGCGCTGATGTCGGCGGTTCCGGACTTGGCCTGAACTTCCAGCAGCGTGCCGCCCTTGAAGTCGATACCGAAATTCAACCCGTGCGTGAAGAACAGCGTGATGGCGAGGATCGACAGCAGCGCCGATATCGGGAACGAGATGCGGCGGAAGCGTGTGAAATCGAACTTCGTATCGTCGGGGACGATGCGGAGCGACGGCAACAGGTCGAAGATCGCCACGATCGACAGAACGACGATCAGCGCGCCCAGACCTGCGAGAACCATTTGTGTCGTTGTCAAAGTCTGCTCCGTAAACTCAGATCGGCACGCTGGTCGGCCGCTTCCACCTGACCCAGGCAGCAACGATCAGGCGGGTCACGGTGAAGGCCGTGAAAACCGTCGTGATGATGCCGATGCCGAAGGTCACGGCGAAGCCGCGGACCGGTCCGGTGCCGATATAAAACAGCACCGCAGCCGCAATAAAAGTCGTGATGTTGGAATCCAGAATGGTCGCCAGCGCGCGCTTGAAGCCGGCATCGATCGCCGAGATGGCGGTGCGGCCAGCGCGCAGTTCCTCGCGGATGCGCTCATAGATCAGCACGTTGGAGTCCACGGCGATGCCGACCGTCAGCACGATGCCGGCGATGCCGGGCAGCGTCAGCGTGGCGTTGAGCAGCGACAGGATGCCGAAGATCATGAGGACGTTGATGGTCACCGCGATGTTGGCGAACAGCCCGAACAGGCGGTAGGTCAGCAGCATGAAAACGATGACGAGGATCGACCCGACATAGGCCGCAAGCTCGCCCTTGGCGATCGAATCGGCGCCGAGGCCGGGACCAACGGTACGCTCCTCGATGATGCTGAGCGGCGCAGGCAGCGCTCCGGCACGCAGCAGGATCGCGAGATCATTGGCGCCCTGCACCGTGAAACTGCCCGAGATCTGGCCGGAGCCGCCGGTGATCGGTTCACGAATGACGGGGGCCGAGACCACTTCATTGTCGAGCACGATGGCGAAAGGCAGATTGACGTTCTTCACCGTGGCGTCGGAAAACTTGCGTGCGCCCGACGTGTTGAAGCGGAACGAGACGATCGGCTCGTTAGTGCGCTGATCGAAGCCCGGCTGCGCGTCGGTCAGGTCAGCGCCGGAGACCAGCACTTCCTTCTTCACGAGATAAGGCGTCTTCGGCGACTGCGAGCTCATCAGGAGTTCAGAGTCGGGCGGCACCCTGCCCTGTGCTTGCTCGGCCGGGATCGAGGTATCGACCATGCGGAAGTCGAGCTTCGCCGTCTTGCCGAGCAATTCCTTGAGGCGGGTCGGATCCTGCAGACCCGGGACCTGCACCAGGATGCGGTCGAGACCCTGACGCTGGATCAGCGGTTCGACGGTGCCGAGTTCATTGACGCGGCGCTCGACGATCTGGATCGACTGTTCGACCGACTGGCGAATCCGGTCATTGATCGCGGCCGGCGGCACCGAGAGGCGGATCAGGCCGTTGCCTGCATCCGAAACTTCGAGACTGCGCTGGCCGCTCTGCCCCATCAGGCCGCCGAGCGGCTGTGACAGCTCGCGCAGCTTGGTGAGTGCGGTCTGATAGTCGGTGTCCTTGGTGATGCGGACTTCGACATTGTCGCCGCGAACGCCAAGGCCGGTGTACACGATCTTGGCGTCACGCAGCGTGCGACGAACGTCGTCGCGCACCTGATCGAGCTTGTCCTTCTTGACCGAATTGGCGTCGACTTCGAGCAGGATGTGCGAGCCACCCTGCAAGTCGAGACCCAGCACCAGATGGCGCTGCGCCCATTTTGGCCAGGTTTTCACGGTGGCTTCGGGAAAGAAGTTAGGAACCGCGCACAGGCAGACCACGAGCGCCGTCAGAATGACCGCCAGCGCCTTCCACCGCGTGAAATACAACATCGAGATGACCCGTCAGATTCTTAAATAATGGCGACGCGTAAACGCGTCAGCTCGCGGTCGAGTCGTCCTTGGCCTCGGACTTGTCCGCCTTCTCCTTTGCGGGCTCACCCTTGGTGCGCACACCCGAGATCATCGTACGGAGCTGGCGCACACGAACGCCCTCGGCGAGTTCGAACTCGACCTGCTCGTCGTCCACCACCTTGGTGACCTTGCCGACAAGACCGCCCGAGGTGACGATGGTGTCGCCGCGGCGGATGTTCTTCACCATCTCGGCGTGATCCTTCACCTTCTTCTGCTGCGGACGCAGGATCAGGAAATACATGATCACAAAGATCAGCGCGAACGGCAGCAGTGACATCAGCATGCTGTTGGTGTCGCCGCCGGCTGCAGCCTGGGCAAACGCAGGGGTAATGAACATCGGAAGTCCTCGTGAACGCTGGGGAATAACCGGCGACGCGTCGGCGTTCGGCCGGTTTGGGCAAATTCGCGCGGACTATAGCGGCCGGCGTCCCAATTGCAACGCCGGTAAACCCACTGATTTGCCTGCGATTTGTACCGCTTGCGGATGTGTTCCGGGCTCGATATGGGTGCGCGCCGAGGAAAGTCAAAAATGTCAAAAAAGCCCAATAAAACAAGCCGCCGCCCTGCCAAAAAGGCTCCCGCGACCCGCACATCAAAGACCGTCCGCACGACCGCGGCAAAACGTCCGCGACCAGCCGCCGCCCCCCGGATCGACGAACGGATCGCACTCGCGCTTGAGGCCATTGCCGCCGGCATGGCCGCCGCGGCGCCGAAGCGCTCCAATGCCGATTCTCTGGCCCAGGCCGACGCCTTCATCTGGCATCCCGACGGCCGTCTGGCCCCAGTCCCCAAAGTCAGCCGGGTCGATATTGGCCTGCTGCAGGGCATCAACCAGCAGGTCGACACCCTGATCGAGAACACCCGGCGCTTCGCCAACGGCCTGCCAGCCAACAACGCGCTGCTTTGGGGCGCGCGCGGCATGGGCAAGTCGTCGCTGGTCAAGGCTGCGCATGCCTCGGTCAATGCCAGCAAATCCGTCGCCGGTCGCCTCAAGCTGGTCGAGATCCATCGCGAGGACATCGAGAGCCTACCGGCACTGATGGAACAGATCCGCGCTTCGGATTTCTATTTCATCGTGTTCTGCGACGACCTCTCCTTCGACGGCAACGATGCCTCCTACAAGTCGCTCAAGGCTGTGCTCGAAGGCGGCATCGAAGGCCGGCCGGACAACGTGATCCTCTATGCGACCTCGAACCGCCGCCATCTTCTGGCCCGCGAGATGATCGAGAACGAACGCTCGACCGCGATCAATCCCGGCGAAGCCGTCGAGGAGAAAGTGTCGCTGTCGGATCGTTTCGGCCTCTGGCTCGGCTTTCACAAATGCAGCCAGGACGAATATCTCGACATGGTGCGCGGCTATTGCAGCCATTACGACATCAAGATCGACGCCGCCGAGCTGGAACGCGACGCGCTGGAATGGTCGACCACCCGCGGCTCGCGATCGGGCCGTGTCGCTTGGCAGTTCGTGCAGGAACTCGCCGGCCGCCTTGGCGTGAAGCTAGCAACGAAGTAAAAACAAATGCCGCCCCGTCATGACAACGGGGCGGCGCCAGTCTTCTTTTATACCAGGCTTCGCAACTCGCGTGCTGCCGCGACCATATTTACGAGCGCAGGCCGCACCTCCTCCCATTTTCGAGTCTTCAGCCCGCAATCGGGATTGATCCAGAGCTGAGCGTCCGCCAGCCGGTGCCGTGCAAGCTTGAGCAGATCAACCATGTCGCGCATTTCAGGCACCCGCGGCGAGTGGATGTCGTAAACGCCCGGACCTATCTCGTTCGGGTACTTGTAGGTCCTGAATGCATCGAGCAGTTCCATCTTCGACCGTGACGTTTCGATGGAGATCACGTCGGCGTCCATGGCACCAATCGCGTCGATGATGTCGTTGAACTCCGAGTAACACATATGCGTATGGATCTGCGTGTCGTCACGCACGCCGGACGAACAAATGCGGAAGCTCTCCACGGCCCAATCGAGATAGGACTTCCATTCCGATTTGCGCAGCGGAAGCCCTTCGCGGAGTGCCGCTTCGTCGATCTGAATCATACCGGCGCCAGCCTTTTCCAGATCGGCCACCTCATCGCGTATCGCGAGCGCGATCTGGCGACAGGCGACTTCGCGGGGAACGTCGTCACGCACGAACGACCAGTTCAGGATCGTGACAGGCCCTGTCAGCATGGCCTTCATCGGACGTTCGGTGAGCGACTGTGAGTACTGCCACCATTCGACGGTCATCGGATGCGGCCGGGACACGTCGCCGAACAGCACGGGTGGCCGCACGCAGCGGGAGCCATAGGACTGCACCCAGCCGTGTTTTGTGAAGGCAAAGCCGGAGAGCTGCTCGCCAAAATACTGCACCATGTCGTTGCGCTCGAACTCCCCATGTACCAGCACGTCGAGACCGATATTCTCCTGCCAGCGCACCGCCCTTGCCGTCTGGTTCTGCAGGAACGTCTTGTAGGCGGCATCGCTGAGTGTGCCTCTGACATGGGCCCCGCGCGCATTTCTCACTTCCGCAGTTTGTGGAAACGAGCCGATGGTCGTTGTCGGAAATGTCGGCAGCCTGAAGCGTCGATGCTGTTCGGCCGCCCGTGAGACAAAGTCACTGCCACGCTGACGCATGGTTGCATCAACAGAGGCGACGCGCTTGGCGACAGTAACGTCGTGGATCTTCGGCGATGCCTTTCGCGCGGCGGCTGCGGCATCCGACGTTGCAAGCGTCGCGGCGACATCAGCGCGGCTGCTAGCCAGTGCAGCACCGAGGGTGGCCAGTTCTTCCATCTTCTGGATCGAAAAGGCCAGCCAGCTATTGACGTCCGGATCGAGCTCGGTCTCAAGGCTCAGATCGATCGGCACATGCAGCAGCGAGCAAGATGGCGCGAGCTCCACGCGATCCCGTCCCAGCAGATCGACCATGGGCTCCAACCCATCGAGAAGACTGGACAGGTCGGATCGCCAGATATTGCGTCCATCGATCACGCCGAGCGAGAGAACCATGTCCTTCGGCACTTTCGCAGCGACTTCATCGAACTGATCGGGTGCACGAACCAGATCGAGATGAAGGCCGGCCACGGGAAGCGACAAAGCCAGATCGAGGTTGTCACCCAGCTCGCCAAAATAAGTGTTCAGCATGATCCTGAGTTGCGGAACCGCTTCGGCAAAAGCCGCATAAGTCTTCTGCAGCGCCTGCCGAGCGGACGCGTCGAGATCGAGCACCAGACACGGCTCATCCAGTTGCACCCACTCGGCGCCGCCGTCGGCTAATTCCCCGAGCACCTCAACATAGACGGGCAGCAATCGATCGAGCAGCGTTACCGGGTCGAATGACGCACCCATACTCTTGGCCAGTTTGAGATAGGTCACAGGCCCGACCAGCACAGGTCGTGTCTGATAACCCAGCGATCTCGCCTCCTCATACTCCTTGATCGGCTTGCGCGATGCGAGACTGAAGGTCTGATCCTGCGTCAGCTCAGGCACCATGAAATGATAGTTGGTATCAAACCACTTGGTCATCTCCTGTGCCGGTACGCCTTGCGACGCGCCATGCGCATGAGAGCCGTGCGTGCAGGCCTCGTCATGCGCATCGCCTTGTGATCCACGCGCCATGGCAAAATAGGTCGCGAAGGAAACATCTCCGCCGGTCCAGCCATAGACTTTGGGAATAGCGCCTACCATGACGCTGGTATCGAGCACTTGATCGTAGAAGGAGAAGTCGTTCGACGGCATGACCGTGATCCCGAGCGACTTTTGACGCGCCCAGTTTGCGGCACGCAGTCCGATGCCGACATCGATCAGTGCATTCTCGTCGATTGTACCGGACCAATAGCTTTCCAGCGCCATCTTGAGCTCACGCCGCGGACCGATCCGTGGCGTCCCCAATGTAGCAACAGGAAGTGAGGTAGTTGATTTTGAAGAAGTAGACTTTGACACAGTAGACATGGCTTAACCCCAATGATTGGGGGCAAAAGGCCAAAGTGACACGTCTGGATTCCACGACGGCAGTCGCGGAATCGCAACCGCACCACCGGGACACCCCGCCCGAGGACGTTTATGTTGTCGGGGCAGGTCTCCTGGCTCGCGGGTCAATGCTGCTGTCCGGTCTTCCCAAAACCTTTGCAGGTCTCAGTGACTTTAATGGACAGCGGCTCACCGCTTACAGTTGCGGGGGCAGCTCCGGCCTTGGCTTAACGCCTCACCGGCTTCCCTCTTAGCTTCGGGCAAACCTTCCCGAAGAACCACGACAGCTTCACATATGGGCAACATCGCACGGCAGTCAACAGAGCGTGCGCGGACGAACTCTGCCCACACGCAGCAGCGCGTTGAAGATTCCGGAGCCGGAGTGGGCCGTAGCCCCGAGATCAAACGCATCAAGCCCGGCACGAGGCCGGGCTTGATCAAATGCGAACTACACTTCGTGGATTGCGCTTACGCGCCGTTGAGGAACTGCAGCGGATCAACCGGCGACGAGCCCTTGCGGATTTCGAAGTGAAGCTGCGGCGAAGTGACTTCACCGGACTGGCCGGACTTGCCGATCACCTGACCGCGCTTGATGGTCTCGCCACGCTTCACCATCAACTCACTCGCATGGGCATATGCGGTGACGTACCCGTTGGAGTGACGAACGAGAACCAGATTGCCGTAGCCCTTGAGCTCATTGCCGGAATAGGCAACGACGCCATCTTCGGCAGCCTTGATCGGCGTGCCTTCCGGCACGGCGACGTTGATGCCGTCATTGGACTTGCCATTGGTCTTGGCGCCGTAGCCTGTGACCACGCGGCCGCGTACCGGCCAACGGAACGTCGGCAAAGCGCCGGTTGCGTCTGCGGCTTTAGTCGGCGATTCCGTTGTGGTTTCTTCGGGCATCGTCGTCGCACTTGCGAGACGCGCCTTTTGTGCGGGTTCGGTAGCAGCGACACGAGTTACCGGCGCGGTCGTGACAGCGCCGGCAGGCGCCGCGGCAACAGCTGCCGGAGCCGGCGCAGCAAGCGGTGCGGCTACGGGAGCAGCGGTGGCCGTACGCGCACCGGGTACCGTGATCCTGGAGCCGAGCTTCAATTGGGCAGTCGGTGACAAACCATTAGCGCGCGCGAGTTCGGCCACCGGCACGTTGTTCCGGCGCGAGATGCTCATCAGCGTATCGCCGCGATTGACGAAATGAGTGGTCGATGCGCCAACGGCAGGTTTGCTCGGAGCAGCGGCAACGGCCGGAATTGCCGCGGCGCCCTGGCGCGGAATGATCAGTGACTGACCGGGCGACAGCGCGCGCGGACCCTTGTAGCCATTGGCCTGCAGGATCGCAGCCGACGAGACGTTGTAGCGCTTTGCCAGACCATCGAGCGTATCACTGGTGCCGACGATGATCGAGGTGCCACCATCACGGGCAAGGCCGTTGGTCGCCGCAACCGAGCGCGGCGCCGTGGAGCCGGTGGTTTCGATCGGCGCGCGTGCGGGCGGCGGCGTATACATACCGTTGCCGCCCCCGCTGACGGGAGCAGCCGACGCAACTGGACGAGCTGTCGGATAGGACTGCGGCGCCGAGATCGGCGGCGGCAAAGCCTGGGATTGATACTGCGGCTGCGGATTATAGGCCGGACGCTGATACTGCGGCAGCTCCTGGCGCTCGACCGGCGCGCGTGGCGCTCGCTGCGGCACCGAGCCGGTGGTTTCGCCTTGCCAGCCAAAGCCACGGGACTGACCCGAGTCAAAACTTGGATTCTGAGATAGGCGTGTCTGCATATCGGCGCTGCAGCCCGCAAAACCGATAGACATCAGCGCCAGCACCGCGACCTGCGGAGCGCGGCGCGAGTAAAGCAACTCGACAACGCTGGACATTGGTTACTCACTCATACGCAACAAACAACTGAATTGAGTAAACACCGTCTCCGTTACCAAGCCTTTAACCTTGCGACCAACACGTGACAGCCGTTCACGAACTTTTTTCAGAGTTCGCGCGCGATGCCCGGAAGCGCTGGCACAAAACGCACGTCCACCAGCTCCTTTCGCTCCAATCCATCCCCGGTTTTGCGGATCCGGACCAGGGTCTGGACGCCATTGTGAGGACCAACCGGCGCAATCAGAATACCGCCGTCCTCAAGCCGGTCGGTCAGCGCCACGGGCACCTCCTCCACGGCGGCGGTCACGACGATCCGGTCGAACGATCCCAAATTGGCAGCCGGATTGAGGCCATCCCCGAGCATGACCTCGATATTATGGAGGCCGAGTGCCTCCAACCGGGTTCGGGCGGCATCGGCCAGGGTGCGATAACGCTCGATGCTGAGCACATTGCGGACGAGCTTTGACAGGATCGCGGCCTGGTAGCCCGATCCCGTGCCGACCTCGAGTACACGGTGACCAGCATTCAACTGCAGTTGTTCGGTCATATAGGCCACCACGAAGGGCTGGCTGATGGTCTGGCCGCAGGCAATAGCCAAGGCCGTATCCCGCCAGGCATGGGCACGATCGTTCGGCTCGACGAAGCGATCACGCGGAATATCCTCCATTGCGCGCAGCACCAGCCGATCGCTGATCCCACGGCGCCGCAGACCAAGCTGAAACGTCATCTGTTCAGGCGGCTGTCCGACGGTAATCATGGAAATGCCTCACGCAGCACCGGGTTAGAAACACTCTCGATCTAGCAAAGATAGATTGATGTATTTCTGCGATCGGAACCGGGATAGCCTAACGAAAACTTTTATTGTTCCACGCGCGGAACCGGCAACATACCAGCCTGTTATGGGCGGGGTGCTGAAATCCAGTTCTTGCTTTATCTGATACCGAACACGCTACATGCGTCTTTGGGTCACGAAAATGGCAATGCGTCGAGATTGCGTTCAACCCGGGAATTTGCGATTTTGTTCAGAAGATTGGGGCTAGGAAACCGGCCATGACTGCAACGAACCCGCCGGGCGGCTCCGTCTTCCTTGTCGAAGACGAGGTCATGATCCGCATGATGGTTGCCGATATGCTTGAGGAACTCGGCTACAGCGTGGCCGCCGAAGCCGGTGACATCAACGAAGCAATCAGGCTAGCCGGGTCTGCCAAATTCGAGATTGCGATCCTCGACGTCAACGTCAATGGCAAGGTGATTTCGCCGGTCGCCGAAGTAATCGCATCGCGCAACCGCCCGTTCATCTTCGCGACTGGTTACGGTGCGCAAGGCCTGCCGGAAGAATTTCGTGACCGCCCGACGCTGCAGAAGCCTTTCCAGATGGAAACGCTGGCGCAGGTGCTGTCCACGACGCTTAAGGGCGTCGCGGTTTAGGCGAGCCCCTCGCTTATCTCGAAATCTCAGGCAAGCGCCTTGGTCAGCGCTTCGGAGAATACATCGTCCGTACGATCGAGACGCAGCGGCGTGACCGAGACGTAGCGCGCAGCAAGGGCTGCGAGATCGGTGCCCTCCAGTGGGGCTTCCGCGGCGACGATGCGCTCGAAACCGATCCAGAAATACGGATTGTTACGGCCATCCCGCCGCTCATCGACGCGCAGAAAGCCCTGATTGCGCTTGCCCTGCCGGGTGACGACAACACCTTTCACCTCGTCGGCCGCGCAGGCCGGGAAGTTAACGTTGATCACCGTGTTCTTCGGCACGCCCGCCTTGATGACCTTGCGCAGCACGTCCGGACCGAATTTCAGCGCGGTCTCCCATTGCGGATTGTGACGCGTTTCCATCGAGAATTCCTGACTCAGCGCCACCGACGGGAAACCGAGAATGGTGCCTTCGAGCGCGCCGGCGATGGTACCGGAATAGACCACGTCCTCGGCGACGTTGCGGCCCTTGTTGACGCCGGACAAGACGAGATCGGGCTGCTTGTCTTTTAGGATATGACGCGCACCCATGATGACGCAGTCGGTCGGCGTGCCGCGCACGGCATAATGCCGGGGGCCGACTTCGCGCAGCCGCAGCGGATCGTTTAGCGACAATGAGTGCGACACACCAGACTGATCGAGCTCGGGCGCCACCACCCAGACGTCGTCGGACAATTCCTTGGCGATCTGCTCGATGATCTTCAGGCCGGGGGCGTGAATGCCGTCGTCATTGGTGCAGAGAATGCGCATTCGTGAGGTGCCTTTTCGATCGGGAGGGCCGCTGGCCGGCACCGGTTTTTGCCAGCATGTGCCCGCTTTTGCCACCCCCATTTTGGGCGCTGTTTGTGCGCAGCCAGCGCCCGGAAAAGTGATTTTCCCGCAGGCCGGAACATTTCGGCGTCGCCGCGATTTCTTGTTTAGGTAGGTGAGTGCCAGTTGCGTCTGAAGCATGTGCGCTCGACCCGGATGGCCTTGGTCGCAGCGCCCCACAGGGCGACGGAGATGGCGAAACAGCTCAAACGGGTGTTGATCATCGGATTGCCGGCGATCGCGGTTGTCGCTCTGATGGGGTGGCTACTGCCTCTCCGGCTGGCCGAGACCAAGCCAGAACTCACTCTCAATACGGCGGTCATCGCAGCACCTGATGACCCAGAAGAACAAGACATCGCCACCCCCGCGCCTTCGCAACTCGTCGGCGTTCCTGATGCCGCAGAGCTCAACCGTCTCAGCCTCTCCCGCCAGTCGTTCCGCCGTGGCGGCCTCGGCTCGCGGGCACTCATGACCTTCACCGTGCGCAACGCCAATGACTATCCGGTCAAGGACCTCGAAATCGCCTGCGCCTTCCGCAGTCGGGATGGGCGCTACGTCACGGAGCGCCGCCGCGTCATCGCGGAGACCGTCAGCACGAAAAGCCGCAAGGCGTTTCCGATGACACTGATGGGCTTCGTCAACATCAAGGCCGAGAAAGCCAGATGCGCGCTGGTAACGGCCAGCCGCGCGTGAGCGGCTAGCCGTGACGTCGCCTAGTCAGCCTGCACGACTTTGAGTCCGCCCATATAGGGCTGCAGCACATCCGGCACGGCAATCGAGCCGTCTTCCTGCTGATAATTTTCCATCACGGCGATCAGCGCGCGGCCAACGGCCGTGCCCGAGCCATTCAGCGTGTGCACGAAGCGCGGCTTGCCGTCCGGTCCACGCGAGCGCGCATCCATGCGACGTGCCTGGAAGTCGCCGCAAACCGAGCAGGACGAAATCTCGCGATAGGCACCGCCTTCGCCTTGGCCCGGCATCCAGACCTCAATATCGTAGGTCTTCTGCGCAGCGAAGCCCATATCGCCGGTGCACAGCGTCATCACGCGGTAATGCAGGCCAAGCCGGCGCAGCACTTCCTCGGCGCAGGACAGCATACGCTCGTGCTCGTTCTTGCTCTCCTCGGGCGTGGTGATCGAGACCAGTTCGACCTTGGTAAACTGATGCTGGCGGATCATGCCCCGCGTATCGCGGCCGGCAGCGCCAGCCTCGGCACGGAAGCACGGTGTCAGCGCCGTCATGCGCAGCGGCAGTTCTTTTTCGTCGAGAATGGATTCTCGGACGAGATTCGTCAGCGGGACTTCGGCGGTCGGAATCAGCCAGTAACCCTGCCCTTCACTACCGATCGCACCAGCGGCGAACTGATCGTCGCGAAACTTCGGCAGCTGCGCGGTACCAAACATCGCATCATCGCGCACCAGGAGCGGTGGATTCACTTCCGTATAGCCGTGCTCGTTCGTATGCAGATCAAGCATGAACTGCCCGATGGCACGTTCCAGACGCGCGAGGCCTTTCTTGAGCACGACAAAACGTGCGCCCGAGAGTTTGGCCGCAGCCTCGAAATCCATGAAGCCCATGGCCTCGCCGAGGTCATAATGCGCTCTCGGCGCGAAGGCATAGTTGCGCTTGGCGCCGAAGTGATGGTGCTCCACATTGCCATGCTCGTCGACGCCTTCCGGCACCTCGTCGAGCGGCAGGTTCGGGATTTCGGCAAGCGCGACCTTGAGCTTATCCTCGGCGTCCTTCACCGCGGCTTCCATCGCCGGCATCGTCGTCTTGAGTTCGGTGACCTCGGCCATCAGCGCATTAGCGCGCGCCTCGTCCTTGGTCTTCTTGGCCTCGCCGATTTCCTTCGACGCCGCATTGCGCCGCGCTTGCGCCTGTTCGGATGCCAGGATCGCCGTACGGCGGGTCTCGTCGATCGCCAGCAACGACGCCGATAGGGGCGCCAATCCCCGCCGCTTCAGCGCAGCGTCGAAAGCTTCGGGATTGTCGCGGATCGATTTGATGTCGTGCATGGAGAAAGTCCTGGCGATGGCGCTGGAATGTTGACCTACACCGTCGATGGCGGAGGTCAACGCGGCCCTGACTACCCCGAAACCCGCTGATTTGGAACATCAAATGGATCGGCAGTGTCGCTTGAGAACGCCCCTACTGCGCTGGCGTCACGTCCGTGCCGGTCTCAGCAGCCTTGGCAGCAGCGGCCTTGGCGGCATTCTTCTCGACCATGCTGACCGCAATGATCGAACCTTCGTAGAGGATTAGCAGCGGGATCGCGAGGGAGGCCTGGCTGATCACATCGGGCGGCGTCAACACGGCCGCGATAACGAAAGCGATGACGATGAAGTAGCGGCGCTTTTCGCGTAGCTGCTTCGAGGTCAAGATGCCGATGCGGCCGAGCAGCGTCAGGATCACGGGCAGCTGGAAGGCGATGCCGAAGGCGAAGATCAGCGACATCATCAGCGACAGATATTCGCCGACCTTGGGCAGCAGCGCGATCTGCGCGGTATCGGAGCTTCCGGTCTGCTGCATGCCCAGCGAGAACCGGATCAGCATCGGTAGCACGAGGAAATAAACCAGCAGCGAGCCCAGCGCGAAGAAGATCGGCGTCGCGATCAGATATGGCAGGAACGCGCCCTTCTCGTGCTTGTAGAGGCCGGGCGCCACGAACATGTAGATCTGCGCGGCAATCACCGGAAACGAGATGAACCCGGCGCCGAACATCGCAAGCTTCAGCTGGGTCAGGAAGTATTCCAGCAGCGCCGTGTAGATGAATTTTGAGTTCTCGGGCCCGGCGACCCAGACGAACGGCCAGACCAGAACATTATAGATCTGCTTGGCGAAAAAGAAGCAGAAGACAAAGGCCACGGCGAACGCCAGCAGGGCCTTGATCAGCCGTGACCGCAACTCGATCAGGTGATCCATCAAGGGAGCCTTGGAGGCTTCGATATCTTCCGCGCTCATGACGCTTTGGCGTCCTTCAGAACGTCAGGATTGGTCATATCGGACGCTGCTACCCCATCATTGGCGGCAGTGTGGGTTTCAACCGGCGCCGGTTGCACTTCCCGGGTAATGGCCAACGGCTCGTTCACGGCAGCCATTTCCTGCGCATGCGTTTCGGCTTCAACGAAGGTCTCGGGTGTCGGCGCTTCGGGCGTGGTGGGCACCGCCGGCGGCGTATCGAGGTTGTCGGCCTTATCGATGGCCATATCGACTGAAGAATTGGCATCGCTGACGTCTTTGGTCAGCGAGGTCATGATGTTGTTGGTGCTGAAACCGGAGGCAACATCCTTCACGTCGTCGAAGGCCTTTTTGACGTCGGCCATTTCGGCTTCGCGCATCGCTTCATTGAACTGGCCCTGGAATTCCGAGGCCATCTTGCGGGCCTTGCCCATCCACTGCCCGACCATGCGCAGCACGCCCGGCAGTTCTTTCGGGCCGATGGCAATCAGCGCGACGACCGCGATGACGACCAGTTCACTCCACCCGATGTCGAACATGAAAAATTCCGCTCACGCGGGGCTGGATGCGCCCGCGTCTCCTTCAATGGCCGCCGCGATCGCCAAGGACAATCCCTTGGGACCTCAGACAGCCTTGCTGCCGACGTCTGTACGGTTGGCGGTCGGCGCCGGCGGAGTCTGGTCGATGGTACGGACCGGCTCGGTCGGCTTGTCAGCCGGCTTGTCGTCGTCCGCCATGCCCTTCTTGAACGCCTTGATGCCCTGCGCAACGTCGCCCATCAGGTCGGAAATCTTGCCGCGCCCGAACAACAGCAGGACCACTCCGATCACAACGATCCAGTGCCAAATGCTGAGTGAACCCATCCTGCTAACCCTCCAAACACGCGGCCAGTCGCCCAGCCTGATCTGATCGGAACGTAGGCTGCGGGGGTGTCAAAAACAAGGACTTACCCCCCGTGGAATCGCGGATGTCGCGGCGCTATGCCGCGAGCGTTAATGCCGCGATCAGCTCTTGTGGTCGTCGTCCCGGCCGCTTGCGTCCGGCTCTGCGTCATCCGGCTCATCTTCGTCCCGCTCGTCCTCGTCGAAGTCGCCGTCTTCCTCGTCGTCAGAATCGTCTTCATCGTCGTCGAGTTCAGCAGTTTCGGGCTCTGCGGTCTCGTCTTCGTCCGACTTGTCCTCTGCGACCTCGGCCGTTTCGGCTTCAGTCTCGGCCTGCTCGGGCGCGATCACATCAAGATCACCGGCTTCGAGTTCCGCGACTTCGGCCACTTCACTCGCCGGCTCCACGACATCCACTGTTTCGGTAAATTCAGCCACCTCGGTGAATTCAACCTTGGCCTCCGCAAATGCCTGGGCCTCACCCGCGAATTCGACGGCGCCGGTTTCCGGTTCCTTGAGCTGCAGTTCCGGGAATTCCGGATCGGGCGCCGACAGCGCCAGTTCCAGATCGCCGCCCTCCAAGGGATCCTCGTCCTCGCGGAGCGTCGGATCGTCGGACGGGTTGGGCACGCTGAAGCCGGAGGGCAGACGCGAATCCAGCAGACCCGTGCCCTTGAGCTCTTCGAGACCGGGCAGATCGCCGAGTGCCTCCAGGCTGAACTGCGACAGGAAGCTCTCGGTGGTGCCGAAGGTCAGCGGCCGGCCCGGCGTCTTGCGACGGCCGCGCGGCTTGATCCAGCCAGTTTCCAGCAGCACGTCGAGGGTGCCCTTCGAGGTGATGACGCCGCGAATGTCTTCGATTTCAGCGCGCGTCACCGGCTGATGATAGGCGACGATGGCGAGCACTTCGATGGCCGCACGCGACAGCTTGCGGGTCTCGGTGGTCTCGCGAGTCATCAGCCACGACAGGTCGCCGGCGGTACGGAACGTCCACTTGTTGGCGACACGGACCAGATTGACGCCACGCATGGCATAGTCGGCCTGCAACCGGGCCAGCGCCGCTTTGATATCGACGCCATCAGGCATGCGCTTGGCCAGCGCCGACTGGTCGAGCGGTTCGGTGGACGCAAACAGCAGCGCTTCGAGCAGGCGCAATTCTTCGGGGCGCGCCTCCGACTGGACTTCGGATTGTCCCTCGGGTTGCACGATCTGATCCTCGACATCGTCGATGCGTTTCTCGGCGAGGCTTGCCATGTCTGGATCTCCTTCTTCCACTTACTCGGCCGGAACTTCCGGCTCCACCTGCACAGGCTGGGCGATGTGCTTGCGGAAATACAAAGGCGCGAATGCTTCTTTCTGACTGAGGTCGAGCGTGCCCTCACGGACCAGCTCAAGTGCAGCCGCAAAACTTGAGGCCATCACCGTCGCGCGCTGCGCGGGGTCGGCAACGTAAGCCAGCAGATATTCGTCGAGACGGCTCCAGTCCTCGGCCATGCCGACCAGCCGCTCCAGCGACGCACGCGCTTCGCTGAGAGACCAGACGGTGCGCTTGGCGAGATGCACGCGCGTCAGTACGCGGGCCTGACGCTGGGTCGCATAGGCCGATAACAGGTCATAGAGCGTTGCCGTGAAACGCGGATGCTTGATCTCGGCGATCCCCTCGGCAAGGCCGCGCGGGAAGATATCGCGGTTGAGCTGCGGCCGGGTCATCAGCCGGTTCGAGGCTTCGCGAATGGCTTCAAGCCGGCGAAGGCGGTTGGCCAGCGCAGTTGCCATATCCTCGGCGCTCGGGCCCTCGCCCGGCACGGTCGTGTCCGGCAACAGCAGGCGCGACTTCAAAAACGCCAGCCAGGCGGCCATCACCAGATAGTCGGCGGCGAGTTCCAGACGGATCTTCCGCGCGGCTTCGATGAACAGCAGATACTGGTCGGCCAGCGCCAGAATCGAGATCTTGTGCAGATCTACCTTTTGCTGACGCGCCAATGCGAGCAGCAAGTCGAGCGGTCCTTCGTAACCTTCGACGTCGACGACCAGCGACGGCTCGTCGTCGGGAACGACCTCGGCCGGCAATCCGGTTTCAAACGACAAAATCTCTGCGCTCATGCACTTGCTCCTGCTCGAGCGATCAAGGCATCCAGTTCCGCGCGCCCTGCAGCGCGGTCGAACGGCTGCGGCTGACGGCGGGCAGCCACGGCTGCCTTGGCGCGCTCAAGCGCCTTCCCGACCAGAACCGGGGTCTCGCTGACGACGTCGCGCATCTCGTCCAGTTTGCCGTTGCAATGCAGGACCATGTCGCATCCGGCGCTGACGATCGCGCGCGTCCGCTCCGCGATGGATCCCGCCAGGGCATTCATGGACACGTCATCACTCATCAACAAACCTTGGAACCCGATACTGCCGCGAATCACCTGTTCAATGATTGTCGCAGAAGTCGTGGCCGGTTGGGTGGCGTCCAGAGCGCTAAACACAACATGTGCAGTCATCGCCATCGGCAGGTCGGCGAGTGGACGAAATGCTTCAAAATCAGAAGCTTCGAGCTCACTCCTCGAGCTATCCACGATCGGCAATTTGAAATGGGTGTCGGCCGTGGCCCGACCATGGCCAGGAATGTGTTTCAGGACCGGTAGAATGCCACCTTGCGACAGACCTTCGGTCACGGCACGGGCAATGATCGCGACCTTGCCGGGCTCCGTGCCATAAGCGCGATTACCGATTACGGCGTCAGCGCCTTCCACCGGGACGTCCGCCAGCGGCAGGCAATCCACGGTGATGCCAAGGTCCACAAGGTCGGCCGCGATGAGCCGGGAGCTCAGCCAGGCCGCCCTGAGACCCGCTTTCGGGTCTATATCGTAAAGCGTGCTGAACACAGCGCCGGGCGGATAGAGCGACCAGTGTGGCGGCCCAAGGCGCTGCACCCGGCCGCCTTCCTGATCGATCAGGATCGGCGCATCGAGGTCACCCGTCGTCCCGCGCATTTCCTCCACAAGTCGAGCGACTTGGGCAGGATTATCAATGTTGCGCTTGAAGAGGATGAAACCCCACGGCCGCTCGGCGCGCAGAAATGCGCGCTCCTCAGCGGTCAGCTCCAGTCCAGATACACCGGTTATGAATGCGCGTGTGCTCATGGGGCCGATTAGCCCCCATCAACGCTCACGGTCAAGGAAACGGCCGTTAATTCCTTTGGACGACGCACTGTCCGCCGGCAGATTTCAGGTTCCCGCAGACTTGCGAGGCCTCGTCCTGCGAGCCGAACGGTCCGACCATGGCCCGATAATAAGTCCCCTTGTCGCCAAGGTCGGCCTTCTTGATCAGCGGAGCCCGCGATCCGAGCACCGAGGGGAACTTGGTCTGCAGGGCACGGAACGACGCCTGCGCATCACCCTCCGAGCGCTGGGACGACACCTGAACCACATAGCCGCCGCCGGAGGCCGCCGGGGCCGCCTGCTGGGTCGGGTTGGTCGAGGCCATACGTGAGGGCGCCGAAGGAGCAGCTACAGCCTGAGGCGCGGCTTGCGGTGATAGCGACATCGGGGCGCTGACCGATGCGTTGGCATTGGTCGCGCGCGGTGCCGCAGCGGGCGCGGCTGCAGGAACCGCTGCCGGAGCTGCAATGCGGGCTGGCGCCTGACGCGCGGCGGGCGTGGCCCCGGCGTCAGACTGATCGCCCTTGACGGCAAAAGTACGGATCTTGCGGGGCTCATCGCCCTGCATCGCGCCGTTGCCGACCATGGGCTTGTTGCCTGGCGACACGCTGGCTGTGGATGGCGGGTTGGCATTCTGGTTCAGCGGCGGAAACACTACACGCGGACCAGCCTTTGTGGCGTCCTGTACGTTAACGGGCTGCTCTTCGCGCGACACTAGCCGCTCGGGCGCGCCACCGAGGCGATCCTGAATCGGCTTTCCGTCAGCAGATGCCGTTGCGGACGGCGCAACGATCTTGTTCGGACCAGGCTCGGCCTTGATGACCGGCGGTTCGCCGGTGCGCGCCGACCCCATGAATGAGCGATAGGCGAAGGCAGCGCCGGTACCGACAACGGCCAGCGTCAGCACGATCGCGACAGTCGCCATGCCGCCGCGACGTTTCGGCGCCTCTTCCTGCTCGGCATAGCCGTCTTGATAGGCGTAGGGATCGTCCTGGTATTGATCGTCCTGCGGATGCTGCGCGCGCGTACCGTCGGCGCGGCCATACAGCGCATCGTCGTAGCGATTGGGATCGGGCTGTTCGTGAGCCTGATCGTACTGACCATGATAGTCGTGCGCCTGATGGTCCGCATGGGCGGCAAAGCCCGGCACCTGATGATAATCGGCCTCCGGCTCCAAACGCTGAGGCTCCTGATGCTGAGCGCCGTAACGCTGCACCGGATGACGATCCTCGAATTCCTGCTGCTGCGACTCATGGGCTGCCGCACGCTGCATCCACGGCGGCGGACCGGGCTGCACGGGTTCTTCTTCATATTCCGGCTCGTCCTGATAGGCCGGTTCAGCTTGACGCGGCGCGGGCGCCGGGTGGCTGTTGCTGGCGAACGGGTCGGTTTGTCCGATCAGCCGTGCGAGTTCTGCGAGTGGATCGCCCTCGCCCTTCGTGCGCGATTGAGCATCGCGTCCGTAATCGTCATCCGCTGGGAAAGGTCGGTTCTGGTATCGATTAGCCATTGTGATGTCGCATCCCCTTCGGGAAAGCCGCCAACCCGCTTTTCAAACGAAACAGCCGCTAT
Source organism: Tardiphaga sp. P9-11 (assembly GCF_008329525.1). Taxonomy (GTDB): domain Bacteria; phylum Pseudomonadota; class Alphaproteobacteria; order Rhizobiales; family Xanthobacteraceae; genus Tardiphaga. Next base: position 76,163 of record NZ_NPKQ01000002.1, read on the forward strand.
CAAGAACCGCCCACAGATCCCCATGTGAACGGTCGTCCCCTGTCTATCGCATCTCGTCCGGTGCGGTGACGCCGAGAACGGCGAGGCCCGAAGCCAGGACTGAGACGACGCTTTGGACAAGTGCCAATCGCGCTTTGGTAAGTTCTGCATCATTAGTGATAATGAAGCGTAAATGAGGCATATCACGCCCCCGCGTCCAGAGCGCGTGAAATTCGCTGGCGAGATCATACAGATAGAAGGCGATGCGGTGCGGCTCGTGCGCCGTCGCCGCGGATTCAATCATTCGTGGGTACAATGCTAGCTGCCGCATCAGGCTCAGCTCAGCGGGATCGTCGAGCCGCTCCATCACGGCATTCTTGAGATAGGCAACCCGCGCCTCGGTTTCCAGAGGCAGGTCGGTCAGCATCTCCCGCGCATTGCGGAAGATCGAATGGCCGCGGGCGTGACCGTACTGGACGTAGAAAACCGGGTTGTCTTTGGACTGCTCGATGACCTTGGCGAGGTCGAAATCCAGCACCGCGTCGTTCTTGCGGAACAGCATCATGAAGCGCACGGCGTCGGAACCGACCTCGTCGACCACTTCGCGCAAGGTGACAAAATCACCCGAGCGCTTCGACATCTTCACAGGCTCGCCGTTGCGCAGCAGTTTCACGAGCTGCACGATCTTGACGTCGAGTTCGGCCTTTCCCGCGGTGACCGCCTTGATCGCGGCCTGCACGCGCTTGATATAGCCGCCGTGATCGGCGCCCCAGACGTCGACCATGTTGAGGAAGCCGCGGTCGAACTTAGTCTTGTGATAGGCGATATCGGACGCAAAATACGTGTAGCCGCCGTCAGATTTCAGCAGCGGACGATCGACGTCGTCGCCGTAGGCCGTGGCGCGAAACAGCGTCTGCTCGCGGTCCTCGTAGTCGTCGATGGGCTTACCCTTCGGCGGGGACAGCCGGCCGATATAGACGTCGCCTTTGCCGCGCAGGAATTCAATGGTTGCGCCGACCATGTCGGTGCCGCCATCGATCAGCGAACGCTCCGAGAAAAACACTTCATGGGTGATGTTGAGCGCGGCGAGGTCGCCGCGGATCATCTCCATCATCATGGAAATGGCTTTGGGCCGCACGATCGGCAGCCACTTGTCCTCGGTCATCTGATTGAGCGCGCCGGCGTGTTCGGTGGCCAGCGTCTGTCCGACCGGAACCAGATAGTCCCCTGGATAAAGCCCCTCCGGGATTTCGCCGACGGTTTCGCCGAGCGCCTCGCGATAGCGCAGGAATGCCGAGCGCGCGAGCACATCGACCTGCGCGCCGGCGTCGTTGATGTAGTATTCGCGGGTGACGTCGTAGCCCGCCGTTGACAGCAGGCTCGCCAGTGCATCGCCGAACACGGCGCCGCGGCAATGGCCGACATGCATTGGACCGGTCGGATTGGCCGAGACATATTCGACATTCACCTTCTCACCGGCGCCGACGAGGCTGCGGCCATAGGCATCGCCATCGCGCAGCACCGCGCGCAGCGCATTTGCCCAAGCGGTCGTCTTCAGGGTGAGGTTGATGAAGCCGGGACCAGCTACATCGACGGAGGTCACCAGTTCGTCCGTGCGCAGCTTTGCGGCAATCGCTTCGGCGAGGTCGCGCGGCTTGGCCTTGGCTTCCTTCGCCAGTACCATCGCAGCGTTGCTTGCCATGTCGCCATGCGACGCGTCCTTGGTCGGCTCCACCACGACGCGCGACAGATCGATGCCAGCCGGCAGAACGCCCTCGGCCATGAGGGCATTGCAGATCGCGTGAACACGCGTGAGCACGTTGGCGAACAGATGCGGGGTTGGAGCGGATGTGGCCATGGCTGTACAGGAACCGGAACTTGCGCCGGGACTGTTCCCGGCTGGATTGCATCAAGGATGGATAGCGGTTTCGTATGCGTTCCGCTGCACTTGTTTGATTTCAAACAGCTACAGGCGTCCGAAAATCGCAGATTTCACAGCCCCGAAAGGCACTTACGGGGATCGCCTAACGCAATTCGGGGGTCGAGTCAAAGAGCCGAATATGCTCGGTAATGGCAAAACGGTCGGTCATCCCGGCAATGAAATTGCCGATCCGGCGCGCCTGCTCGCCATCCGATTCCGGTTCGGCATCCTCTGGCGGTAGCCATTCAGGCGGTAGATCCTCGGGCGCGCGCTGATAGCGCGCGAACAGATCGGTGACGAGACATTCGGCCTCGACCATCACCCGCATGACGCGCTCATGGCGGTACATGCGTTGCCAGAGGAAGGCCTTGATCCCCGCCTCGGCCTCTGCCGCGTCGGCGCGAAACGCAACGAGCTTCCGGCCGCAGCGACGAATGTCCTCGGCGGACTTCGGCAGCAACGCTCCAAGTCGCTGTTCCGTCTCGCCGATGACTGCGCCGATCAGATATGAAATCAGCTCGCGCACCAGTTCAGCGCCACGCCGACTCTCATCGAGGTCGGGATAGCGCCTGTCGATCTCGGCGATCATGCCTTGCGTCAGCGGCATCGCCTTCAGGTCATCGACGGTGAACAGGCCTGCACGCAGTCCGTCATCAATGTCGTGAGCGTTATAGGCGATATCATCGGCAATCGCCGCTACCTGAGCCTCCAGTGACGCGAAGCTCGACAGTTCCAGATCGAAGGTCCGGTCGTATTCGGTGATCCCAAACGGCACGCCGTGGGTGGCATAACGCCCGACCGGCGCGCCCGACGGACCGGTGAGCGGCCCGTTGTGTTTGACGATGCCTTCGAGGGTTTCCCAGGTCAGGTTGAGGCCGTCGAATTCCGGATAGCGGTGCTCCAGCGACGTCACGAGGCGCAGGGTTTGGGCATTGTGATCGAAGCCGCCATGGGCCTCGAGACAGGCATCGAGCGCCCGCTCACCGGCATGACCAAACGGCGGATGGCCGATGTCATGGGCCAGCGCCAATGTCTCGGTCAGGTCTTCGTCGAGGCCCAGTTGCCGGGCCACGGCGCGGGCAATCTGCGCCACTTCCAAAGTGTGGGTGAGTCGGGTGCGGTAATGATCTCCCTCGTGAAACACAAAGACCTGGGTCTTGTGCTTGAGGCGTCGAAACGCGGTCGAATGGATCACCCGGTCGCAATCCCTGCGAAACGCGCTGCGGGTCCGGCTCGGAGCCTCGGAAAACAGCCGTCCGCGGCTGCGATCGGGGTCGCAGGCATAGGGGACGCGGGGAGCAGCCATTCCGACTGACACGTGGTGTTTATCCTTGATCCAATTGATTCCTGAGCCTGCCGCACTTAACTATGGGGAGCGGCAGATTCAAATGGTTCGAATCGTGCCCGGAGAGCCAGATATGACAGACACTGCAGTCACCGAGGCCCCTCTCAGCGTCAGCGCACGTGCTGCGCGCCGGATTGGCGAAATCCTGAAGACCGAAGGCAACGGCGCTATGCTCCGCGTTTCGGTCGAAGGCGGCGGCTGCTCCGGCTTCCAGTACAAGTTCGACGTCGAACGCGCCAAGGCTGACGACGACATCCTGATCGAACGCGACAGTGTCGTCGTGCTGGTCGATCCCGCTTCGGCCCCGTTTCTGGCCGGCTCCGAACTTGACTTCGTCGACGACCTGATCGGCGCTTCGTTCCGCGTCGTCAATCCGAACGCGACGGCGTCCTGCGGCTGTGGGACCAGCTTCTCGATCTGAGCCTGTCAGTTTCCTTCTCGGCTTACTTCTCCGCAAACAGGGCCCGCGCATTGCCATGCGCGATCTGCTTAGCGACTGACGGCGATAGTTGCGCTAGCCAGGCGCGATAGCCGTCCATGATATCGCCGTAGCTTGCCCAGCGTTCCGGCACCCAGGTGTCGGAGCCCAGCAGGAAGCGATCGGGATAACGCTCGAACAGCACCCGCCATTGCGGCGTCAGTTTGCCTGATCCGTCCACGATGCCGCTGCGGTAAGACAATTCACCCCAGAGCTTCGGGTATTTTATCAGCATCGCTGCGACACGGTCCGGCGCGAGGCTGAAGCCGGTATGTGCCCAGATAATCTGCGCACGCGGATTTTGCCGCATCAGAATCTCGACCGCTTCGTCGTCGGCATGGGCGTGCAAATAGAGATTGTTGACGACGGCGAAGTCGACGGTCTTCTTGACCATCTCGGTATCGGCCGCCTTGCCGGTGAGATGGAATTCGCCGACGCCGCGATAATAGCCGCGTTTGAATTCCTCCTGCACCAGATCGAAGATCACGGGATCGTTGAACCAGCTGCCGATATCGGCGCGCACGCAATACGGCCGGATGAACGGCACCACCTGCAGATCACCCGCCTTGCTCTTCGCTTTGTCGTCCATCAGCACATGCGTGCCGGTGTTCGGACGACTGGTCGCGAGAATGCCGGTGACACGGTTCTTCCTGAAAACCTCAAGCACCTCGTCGGGCTGGTAATATGGCTTCGGCTCCCAGTTGTAATGCATGTGGGCGTCGAAGATTTCGATCCGATCGTCGGCACGCACCTGTGCGACAACGAGTGCGGCCAGCAAAGCCGTCGCAGTAAGCGTTCTCACCAGCACTGAAGACATCCCTATTCCGCCGCAACCACGCGCGGACGATCGTCGTGGTCTTCTTCGTCGAGCTGCGGCTGCAGCTTGCGCTTCAGCTTGCGGTCGATCCGGTCGAGATAGATGTAAATCACTGGCGTGATGAACAGCGTCAGCAATTGCGAGACACACAGACCACCGACCACCGCAACGCCGAGCGGCTGGCGCAACTCGGCGCCGGCGCCAGCGCCCAGCGCGATCGGCAGCGTGCCGAAGATCGCCGCGAAGGTGGTCATCATGATCGGGCGGAAACGCAACAGCGCGGCCTCGCGGATCGCGTGTTCAGCCGACAGGCCGACGCGACGACGCTCCAGCGCGAAGTCGACCATCATGATTGCGTTCTTCTTGACGATGCCGACCAGCATGACGATGCCGATCATGGCGATGACCGACATCTCCATTTTGAACAACATCAAGGTCAGGATCGCGCCGATACCCGCCGACGGCAGGCCGGAGATGATCGTGATCGGATGGATGAAGCTCTCATAGAGAATGCCGAGAATGACGAAGGCCGCAAACACGGCAGCGAGGATCAGCACGCCCTGCCCGCGCAAGGAATCCTGGAATACCTGCGCGGTGCCCGAGAAGCCCGTGGCGATAGTCACCGGCAACTTCGCATCAGCCTCGATCTGCGTGATCTGATCGACCGCATAGCCTAGCGAATAGCCGGGCACGAGGTTGAACGAGATCGTCACAGCGGGCTGCTGGCCCTGATGGTTGATCTGCAGCGGCCCGACCGTCGGCAGCAGACGTGCCACTGCACTCAGCGGGATGGTCTGGTTATTCGAGGTCTTCATATAAAGCTTGGAGAGATCGCTCGGGTCGATCCGGAACTGCGGCTGCGCTTCCAGAATGATCTGATAGTCGTTGGTCGGCATATAGATGGTGCCGACCTGGCGCGAACCGAACGCATTATAGAGCTGGTTGCGAACCTGATCGACCGTGATGCCGTAGACTGCCGCCTTCTCGCGGTCGATATCGACCGTCATTTGCGGGTTCTTGATGTAAAGGTCGGTGGTCACGTCGAGCAGACCCGGCACCTTGGCGATGAGGTCACGCATCTCCGGCGATACGCGATACAGCGTGTCGGTGTCGCTGCCTTGAAGCACGTATTGATACTGACTCTTCGACGGACGACCACCGATGTTCAGGTTCTGGATGCTCTGGAAAAAGGCCTGCAGGCCGGGAACGGCCAGCGACTTCTGCCGCAGCCGCGCCATCACCACCTGTGCCGGTTCACGTTCCTTCGCCGGCTTCAGCGCCACGAACAGACGCCCATAATTCGCCGTCGCATTCGGGCCGCCTGACCCCACCGTGCTGTTGATGTACTCGACCGCGGGGTCCGTTTTCAGCAACGCCGCCAGCACCTGCTGACGCGCGGACATCGCTTCAAACGACGTATCGGTGGCGGCTTCGGTGATGCCTGTGAGGAAGCCGGTGTCTTCCTGCGGGAAAAACCCCTTCGGCACGATCATGTAGAGATAGACGGTACCGCCGAGCGTCGCGAGGGTGACCACGAGCATCAGCGCCTTGTGCGCCAGCACATGGTCCAGCGCCCATTCGTAGCCGCGCAGCCAGGCCGCGAACATGCGCTCGAAACCACGCAGGATGAAATTTTCCTTGTGCTCGGGATCGTGGGCCTTGAGCACGCGCGCGCACAGCATCGGCGTCAGCGTCAGCGACACGAAGCCCGAGACGATGATCGCCACCGCAATCGTCACCGCAAATTCACGGAACACGCGGCCGACGATGCCGCCCATCAGCAGCACGGGAATAAACACCGCGATCAGCGAGAAAGTGATCGAAATGATGGTGAAGCCGATTTCGCGCGCGCCCTTCAGCGCCGCATCGAACGGCTTCATGCCGAGTTCGATGTGCCGGACGATGTTCTCCAGCATGACGATGGCGTCGTCGACCACGAAGCCGACTGACAGTGTCAACGCTAGCAGCGTCATGTTGTTGATGGAGTAGTCCAGCATATACATCGCAGCGCAGGTGCCGAAGATCGAGATCGGCACGGCTAGCGCCGGGATGAAGGTCGCAGAAGCCGAACGCAGGAACAGGAAGATGACGATGATCACCAGCACGACGGCAATCAACAATGTCTCCTCGACGTCGGCGACGGCCTCGCGGACCGACACCGAGCGGTCCATCATCACATTGACTTCGACGGACGGCGGCAATTGTGCGCGCAGCGACGGCAGCTTGGCGCGAACGCCGTCGACCACGGCGACCGTGTTGGCATCGGGCTGTTTCTGGATCGCCAGCACGATGGCGCGCTCGCCATTCAGCCAGGTCGCGATCTTGTCGTTTTCGACGGCGTCATAGATCTTGGCGACTTCGTTCAGCTTGACGGGCGAGCCGTTGCGCCAGGCAACAACGACCTGGCCATAGTCGGCGGCCTTCGACATCTGGCCGGAGGCCTGCAGCGAGATGTCCTGCTTCGGTCCATTCAGGGTGCCGACGGGCGTCGAGGAATTGGCGCGTGACACCGCCGTGCGGATGTCTTCGAGCGACAGGCCGCGGGCCGCAGCAGCCTCAGGGTCGGCCTGGACGCGAATGGCGAATTTCTGCGTGCCATAGATCAGCACCTGCGCCACGCCGGGGATCTGCGACAGCGCCTGTCCAATGGTGATATCACCAAATTCATTGACGGCCGAGAGCGGCAGAGTCGATGAACTCAGTGCAATGAACAGCACCGGGAAGTCGCCGGGGTTCACCTTGCGGAAACTCGGCGGGATCGTCATTTCGATCGGCAACCGGCGCTGTGCGATCGTCAGCGCGGTCTGCACGTCCAGCGCAGCCGCATCGATATTGCGGTTGAGATCGAACTGAATGATGATCTGGGTCGTTCCCTGCGACGAGCTCGACGACATCGAGGAGATACCAGCGATGGTCGAGAGCTGACGCTCGATGATACCGGCGACCGAGGCCGCCATCGTATCGGCACTGGCGCCCGGCAGCGTCGCCGTCACCGCGATGGTCGGAAAATCCACCTTGGGAAGCGCCGACACCGGCAGCAGCCTGAAACCGAAAATGCCAAACGCGATGATCGTCGCCGTGATGAGCGTGGTCATCACCGGGCGACGGATGCAGAGCTCCGAGAGGGTCATGTTTTATGCCCCGGCCTTGCGAGCCCGGGCCTCAACCCGTGTGCCTTGCATCAGCAAGAGCTGGCCGTCGACGACGACGTCCTCATCCCCTTTTAAACCTGACGTGATCACCGAAATCCCCTGGAAGGTGCGATCGACTTCGACAGGTTGAACATGGGCGACGCCGTCCTTCACCGTGAACACGAAGTTCCCGGTCTGACTGCGCTGAACAGCCACGGTTGGCACAACAACGCCGTCTTCCGTGCGCACGATCAGCTTGGCCTGTACCAGAATGCCCGGCCACAGGGTCTCGTTCGGATTGCTCATGATGCCACGCACGGTGACCATCCCGGTGGTGGAATCCACGGTGTTTTCCACCATCGCGACCTTGCCTGTTTCAGAACGGCCGCTGTTCGGGATGGTCGCAATGACCGAGGTCGATCCCGCCGCCATCGCGTCGCGCAGATCGCCAAGCACGCGCTGCGGCACGGCGAACGACACATAGACCGGAGCCATCTGGTTGATGGTTGCGAGCGGCGCCGTGTCCGCAGGGCGAACGAAATTACCGACCTTTACGTTGGCCGCACTGATCCGGCCGGAGAACGGCGCGCTAATGATCGTGTAGCTCTTCTGGACCTTGAGGTTATCCAGCGCCGACTGATCGGCCCGGATGGTTCCAGCCAGGATGTCGGACTGCGTCTTGGCATTGTCGACGCTGACCTGCGTGGTCGCGCCCTTCCCGATCAAGTCTGTAAAACGCCGCACGTCGCGTTCAGCACCGGCCAATTGGGCCTGATCGCGGGCCAGCGTGCCTTCCGCCTGCTCGATCTGCGCATCGATCTGCCGCGAATCGAGGGTAAACAGCAGGTCGCCTTCCTTGACCTTGGCGCCGTCTTCAAAATGAACCGAGGTGATGGTGGTTTCCACCCGCGACTTGAGCGCGACACTCGAAATCGGCGTTACCGTGCCGATTGAATCGACATCGACCGGGACCGGTTTGCGTTCGGCCTTGGCCAGCTCGACCGAAACGATCCGCGCGCGCTGCGGGGCCTGTGTACTGGTATTGCCACCGGTCCAGGAGGAGCGCGTCGCATAGGCAGCAACCGCCACGGCGCCGACGAGAACGAGTAGAGCGATCGATGTGCGTTTCTTCATATGGTCCATGTCACCTGGTACAGAAGATCGGGTCGCCCCCGTTTCCCGCCCATGACAGCTTTAAAACAGCGTCTATGCGCTTTAGGCTTAAAGCTTATCATGTTGATGGGGATGATGGTATGCCACGTTGACGTATTTTTGCCATTGTTGTTACCGGAATCCCAGCAAATGAGAATTGCCACCTGGAATGTAAACTCTGTGCGCCAGCGGCTGGACCATCTGCTGACCTGGCTGCGCGACTGCTCCCCGGACATCGTCTGCCTGCAGGAGATCAAATGCCTCGATGAGGCGTTTCCGCGCGAGCCCATCGAGGCGCTCGGCTACAATGTCGTCACCCACGGCCAGAAGACCTTCAACGGGGTTGCCCTGCTCTCGAAATATCCGCTGGAGGAAGCCACGCCCCGGCTGGCGGGCGATGACGAGGATCTCCACGCCCGCTTCATCGAGGGCGTGGTGTCGCTGAAATCCGGGGTGGTCAGGGTTGCCTGCCTGTATCTGCCGAACGGCAATCCGGTCGATACCGAGAAGTATCCCTATAAGCTGAAATGGATGTCCCGGCTGCAGGAGTTCACCCGGCTGCGACTGAAGACCGAGGAACCTCTAATTCTCGCCGGTGACTTCAATGTCATCCCGGCGGCAGCAGACGCCTATAATCCGGCGGCCTGGATCAACGACGCGCTGTTCAAGCCGGAAACCCGCGCCAGCTTCCAGACCCTGCTCGGATTGGGCATGACCGACGCCCTGCGCGCCGTTACCGATGAGCCCGGCCAGTACACGTTCTGGGACTATCAGGCCGGCGCCTGGCAGAAGAACTGGGGCATCCGCATCGACCATCTGCTGCTGTCGCCGCAGGCCAGCGACAGGCTCGTCGACGTCGGCATCGACAAGTATGTGCGCGCCTGGGAGAAGCCGTCGGATCACGTGCCGGTATGGGTCGATCTGGACCTTGAAGCGGCGTAGGCAGAAGTCGCGCTCCATTGCTGCGAGCAACTTCGCGAAATCTCTTAATCCCGTTTGCCAGACACCCAGTGCTCGAGCATCTGCAACGCCATGGCACGATCGTCTTCGGAGGCTTTGGCAATGGCCTTGTTGTAGCTGTCGCGGATCCAGGAGTCGTCCGGGCCGGCATTGTCGCGGGCCAGAGTCAGCCACATCAGGCCACGCGCCATCTGCCGCGGCAGCGATTCACCGTTGAACAGCATCTGACCGAGCAGCGCCTGTGCCTGATGCTGGCCCTTCTGCGCAGCAAGACCAAGCCAGCGGGCGCCATATTTGGTGTCGCGCGGGGTACCGATGCCCTTCAGGTACAGCCGGGCCAGATCATATTGCGCGTCGGCATTGCCGAAATAGGACGCGGCATAGGAGAACATCTCACGCGCACGTTCGGTGTCTGCCTTGATCTTCGAATTCGGAATACCGTCGAGGTAGTAGCGGCCGAGCGCCACGAAGGCGTTGGCGACGATGGTTGCCTGCGGCGCGGACGGGCTGTCTTCGGCATGGGCATTGGCAATGCGGCTGAAATATTCGAAGGCGCGCAGGTCATCCTGCGCCACGCCGTTACCGTCGGCATACATCCGGCCGAGCTTCCACTGGGCGATCGGATGACCGCCCTCAGCGGCGTATTGTAGCGCGGTCAACGATGTGTCGGGCTTGGCGGACTTCTTCAAGACCGGCGCGGCGCCGGGAATGGTCGTTACAACCGGCAGGGCTGCGTCGCTGCTGCCAACTGGCGCACCGTCAAAGGCAAGGGCTGGCGCTACCACTGACGCGGCACCCAAAGCAAACACACCAAAAATGATACGCTCAACTATCCGCATAACAATATTTCTCGTGGGCCCGGTCGGGCCGGGTCACGGCGCAATCAATGGGCGACCCAATCTGCCGGGCATATGTCCACAGCGTCCCTGATATATGGTTAGTCGCGCGACGCTTCCCTTTGGTCGGGTGCGCGGCCAATTCTTTGTCGGTCAATTTTACGTTAAGGTAGCTTTCACTGGATTTACGCCCGATGGTGCAGACGTCCACCGCTTCGAAGATGCCGGGAGCCACATTCCCCTTCGATCCAACAAGGTCACCGTTACAGGTGATCGACTTGTTGGCAGAACGCATGACGTCCTGGTGGGAATTCCACTTCACGGTCTTCATACTCTCCGCGATCACCTTCCCGTCTGCAGCGAGGCGATCTCCCTGCAGCTGGCCGTGATCGAGCAATGTCTCGTTCGGCATCGGTATGCTGGCAACTTCCAATATGTCTGAGGCGACATAACGGCTCACCCGCTGCAAACCGGTACCATACGGTGTCTTTTTGAAGATTTGAGAAGTCCGGGCTGGATTGCCGCGCGTAGCCGGACCCATCGCCGATGAGCGCGCGCCCCGCGACGCCTGCTCTCGGCCCTCCGTCATATGACGGATAGGCAAGCGCCACTTGATGTTCGTCCCAGCGTCCATCACGAGCCTGGTTTCTCAGGTCGCTTCGGCAATCCGGGACAGTCCCACTGACATCCCGCCGATCTCCGAAGCGCTCCAGCCTTCTGGCCGATGAGAAATGATTTCACGAAGGCGTGTGGCCAAATAGCGGCGGTTGCGATACCCGGGGCGTGATAGGGTTAAATCTTGGGGACTGTTGCCGTGGCGACACATTCGTTGCACCTAAGCAACCCTTTAGAGTCAGACCAAAGTCGAAAACGCGCAGGCCACTTTTCTGTCCGGCATCTGGCACCACTCAGCGATGCCAGGGCGGAGTAGTGGCCGAAAACGAAAACGCCACCCTTCGAGGTGGCGTTCACTCAGGATCGTGCGAGACGGCTTAGGTGTTCAGCACCCGGCCATAGGCGTCCAGCACAGCTTCTTTCATCGTCTCCGAGATGGTCGGATGTGGGAAGATGGTGTGGAAGAGCTCTTCTTCGGTGGTCTCCAGATTCATGGCGACGACGAAGCCCTGGATCAGTTCAGTGACCTCGGCGCCGACCAGATGTGCACCGAGCAGTTGCCCGGTCTTCTTGTCGAAGATCACCTTGGCCATACCCTGGTCCTCACCCATGGCGATCGCCTTGCCATTGGCGACGAAGGGGAAGCGGCCGACGCGAATGTCCTTCCCGGCTTCCTTGGCCTTGGCTTCGGTGAGGCCCACTGACGCCACCTGCGGATGGCAATAGGTGCAGCCCGGGATCAGCGACTTGTCCATCCCATGCGGGTTCATGCCCTTGATTGCCTCGACGCAGATCACACCCTCATGCTCGGCCTTGTGGGCGAGCATCGGCGGACCGGCGACGTCGCCAATGGCATAGATGCCGGGCACGTTGGTCTTGCCGTATTTGTCGATCACGATGCAGCCGCGCTCGGTTTTCACGCCGAGCTTCTCCAGGCCGAAGCCCTCGATATTGCCGACCACGCCAACCGCCGAGATGACGCGGTCGAATTCCTGCGTCACCGGCTTCTTGCCGTCATCAATGGTGGCGACGACACTGTCCGCTTTCTTGTCGAGCTTGGTCACCTTGGTATTGGTGAGAATCTTGAGGCCCTGCTTCTCGAATTGCTTGCGCGCGAACCCGGCGATCTCGGCGTCCTCCACCGGCATGATCTGCGGCAGCACTTCGACCACGGTCACGTCGGCGCCCATGGTCTTATAGAACGACGCGAATTCGATACCGATGGCGCCGGAGCCGACGACCAGCAGAGACTTCGGCATCTTGTCCGGATTCATCGCCTCGAAATAAGTCCAGACGAGCTTCTTGTCGGGCTCGAGACCCGGCAGCACTCGCGGACGCGCGCCGGTGGCGACAATGATATGCTTGGCCGTGTAGCTTCCCGCCCCCAGCGCGCCCTTCGGCGCCGCGGCTTCCGACTTCTTCACGGTGAACTTGCCCGGCGCATCGAGCGTCGCGTCGCCCCAGATGATTGAGATCTTGTTCTTGTTCATCAGGTATTCGACGCCGCCACTGAGGCGCTTCACCACGCCGCGCGAGCGCGCGATCACCGCCTTAATGTCGAACGAGACGTTGTCCGCGGACAGGCCGTAGTCTTTGGCATGCTGCATGTAGTGATAGATTTCCGCAGAACGCAGCAGCGCCTTGGTCGGGATACAGCCCCAGTTGTTGCAGATGCCGCCGAGATAGGCCTTCTCGACGATGGCCGTCTTGAAGCCGAGCTGCGCGGCGCGAATGGCCGTCACGTAACCGCCGGGACCGGAGCCGATCACGACGACGTCGAAGGATGTATCAGCCATGTTGACTCGCTTAATCTGTTTATAGCCGATGAAAATGTGAAGGCGCGCGAAGTTCGCGCACTCACACCACCATCATCACGGGATTCTCGATCAGCTTCTTGAAGGCCGTGATCAGTTCCGCACCGAGCGCGCCATCTATAGCGCGGTGATCGCAGGACAGCGTCACGCTCATCATGGTTGCCGCCACGATCTGGCCGTTGCGTACCACCGCCCGTTCCTCGCCGGTGCCAACCGCGAGGATGGACGACTGCGGTGGATTGATCACCGCGGTGAAGTCCTTGATGCCGAACATGCCGAGGTTGGACACGGATGACGCGCCGCCCTGGTATTCGTTGGGCTTGAGCTTTTTGGCCTTGGCGCGCGCGGCAAGTTCTTTCATCTCGTTGGAAATTGCCGAAATCGACTTGATCTCGGCCTGGCGAATGATCGGCGTGATCAAGCCGAACGGCAGCGCCACCGCGACGCCGATGTCCGAATGCTTGTGGCGGAGCATCGCCGCTTCCGTCCACGACACGTTCGCTTCCGGAATCTTCTGCAGCGCAATGGCCATTGCCTTGATAACGAAATCGTTGACCGAGAGCTTGTAGAGCGGCTTGCCGTCCTTGTCCTTGCCGGCGGCGGCGTTGATCTCCTCGCGCGCGGAGGAGAGCTTACCGAGATCGCAATCGACGGTGAGATAGAAGGTCGGCATCGAGTTGGTCGCGGCGGTGAGACGCTGCGCAATCGTACGGCGCATCGAGTCGTGCGGCACGCTCTCGTAAGCGCCCTGCTCGTACAGCCCAAGAATCTGCTGATCGGACATTGCAGGCGCACCGATCGCCGCCGTCACGCCGGCAGGAGCGCCCGCAGCGGCTACGGGCTTAAGGCCCTGACCGGATTTCGCCTTCTCGACATCCGCCGCGACCACGCGACCATGCGGACCCGAGCCAGTGATGCGGCCGAGTTCGATGCCGGCATCCTTGGCGAGACGACGCGCCAGCGGTGATGAGAATACACGCGCGCCATTGCTCTGTGAGGTGGTAGGCTGCGGAGCTGGCGCAACGGCAGGCACTGGTGCTTTCGCTGCGGGAGCAGCAGCCGGCGCTGGTGCTGCGGCAGCAGGCTTCGGCACCGGAGTCTCGGCAGCGGGCGCGGACTTCGGCTTGTCAGCCCCTGCCCCCGAAGCTGCGGTCTTCACGTCCTCGCCGTCGGCGGCGAGCACCGCGATGATGGCGTTCACCGCAACATCCTGCGTACCTTCCGCCACCAGAATCTTGGCGATGGTGCCTTCGTCGACGGCTTCGACTTCCATCGTCGCCTTGTCGGTCTCGATCTCGGCGATCACGTCGCCGGACTTGACCTTGTCGCCCTCTTTCTTGAGCCACTTGGCAAGGTTGCCCTTTTCCATGGTGGGCGACAGCGCAGGCATCAGAATGTTGATTGGCATTGTCAGTGACCTTGTTGCGACCGCGGCGTGGCGTTGCCCATGTCAGTCGGACGCGCGATTTCAGCTTCGAACATTTCGACGATGCGATTCAGCGCCTCGTCCTCGGAATAGTTAGCCTCACGCGCATAGGCGCGTGCGGCATGGCGCGCTATATCGACCAGCAGGAGCCCCCACATGTCGGGCTCCTCGAAGGCGCGCATGAAGGCGATGGACAGCCCTCCATCCAGCACGAACGCGCGTAACACCTCGGTGGCGTCTTCGCGGTCCATGACATCCGGCGGCAGAGGCTGTTCCTTCGGACCTGCCATGGTTCACCGATAGCAAACGGCTTTGGCCGCAGCGACGACATCGGCTACGGACGGCAGCGCGAGCTTTTCGAGATTGGCGGCGTAGGGCATCGGCACGTCCTTGCCCGACACGCGCGCGACCGGCGCATCGAGATAGTCGAAGGCGTGCTCCATAATGCGTGCGGCGATTTCGGCGCCCACACCCGACTGTTGCCAGCCTTCTTCCACCGTCACGGCGCGCGACGTCTTCTTCACGGACTCGATGATGGTGTCGGTGTCGAGTGGACGCAGCGTGCGCAGGTCGATGACCTCCGCCTCGATACCTTCCTTGGCGAGTTCTTCGGCGGCCTTCAGGGCATAGGTCATGCCGTTCGACCACGAGACCAGCGTCACGTCCTTGCCGACACGCGCGACCTTGGCCTTGCCGATCGGCACGATATAGTCGTCGAGCTTCGGCACCTCGCCGGAATGCCCGTAGAGCATTTCGTTTTCGAGGAAGATCACCGGGTTCGGATCGCGGATCGCGGATTTGAGCAGGCCCTTGTAGTCGGCGGCGCTATAGGGCGCGACGACCTTGAGACCGGGGATCTGCGAGTACCAGGCCGAGTAGTCCTGGCTGTGCTGGGCGCCAACGCGGGCAGCGGCGCCGTTCGGACCGCGGAACACGATCTGACATGTCATCTGGCCGCCGGACATGTAGAGCGTCTTGGCGGCCGAGTTGATGATCTGGTCGATCGCCTGCATAGCGAAGTTGAAGGTCATGAATTCGACGATCGGCTTCAGGCCGGACATCGCCGCGCCGACGCCGACGCCGGCGAAGCCGTGCTCGGTGATCGGCGTGTCGATGACACGGCGTGCGCCGAATTCCTGCAGCAGGTTCTGGGTCACCTTGTAGGCGCCCTGATATTCGGCGACTTCCTCGCCCATGATGAAGACATCTTCATCCCGGCGCATTTCTTCGGCCATCGCGTCGCGTAGCGCTTCGCGGATGGTCATGGTCACCATCTCGGTGCCTTCAGGAATTTCGGGATCGGGCTGAATCGCAGTCGTCGGAGCCGCTGGCGCAGCAGCCTCTTCCTTCGGAGCAGGAGCGGATTTGGCTTCCGTGGCAGGCGGCGCGGATTCTGCGGCCTTCTCCTGCTTCGCGTGAGCCAGTGCGCTCGCTGCAGCGGATGCATCTTCGCCGTCGGCGAGGATGGTCGCGATCGGCGTATTGACCGCGACGTCGTTGGTCCCTTCGGGGATCAGTATCTTGCCTAGCGTTCCTTCATCGGTCGCTTCGACTTCCATCGTCGCCTTGTCAGTTTCGATTTCGGCGATCACATCGCCGGACTTGATGGTGTCGCCTTCCTTCTTGAGCCATTTGGAGAGGTTGCCCTTCTCCATGGTCGGGGACAGCGCGGGCATCAGAACTTGAATGGCCATTATAACTCCGGATCAGTCTTAAGCTGCGCGCTTAGCGATAGACATCAGTGTAAAGCTCGGACGCATCCGGCTCAGGATCCTGCTGCGCGAAATCCGCCGATGCGTTGACGATGTCACGCACCTCGGCATCGATCGCCTTGAGGTCCTGCTCGGTCACGCCAGCGGCCAGCAGACGGTTGCGCACCTGCTCGATCGGGTCCTGGTCGTGGCGAACCTTGTCCACTTCCTCACGAGTGCGGTACTTGGCCGGGTCGGACATCGAGTGGCCGCGATAGCGATAGGTCTGCATTTCCAGAATGAACGGACCCTTGCCGGCGCGGCACCACGCGACGGCACGGTCACCGGCGGCCTTCACGGCGCGGACGTCCATGCCGTCGACCTGTTCACCCGGAATGTTGAAGGAGATACCGCGCTTCGAGAAATCGGTCTGCGCCGAGGAGCGCGTCACCGAGGTACCCATGGCGTAGCGGTTGTTCTCGATGATGTAGATTACCGGGAGCTTCCACAGCTCCGCCATGTTGAAGCTCTCATAGACCTGACCCTGGTTCGATGCACCGTCGCCGAAGTAAGCGAGGCTGACGAGATCATTGCCCCGGTAGCGATTGGCAAAAGCGAGGCCCGTTCCGAGTGACACCTGCGCGCCGACGATGCCATGGCCACCGTAGAAGTTCTTCTCGCGGCTGAACATGTGCATGGAGCCACCCTTGCCTTTGGAGTAGCCGCCCTTGCGCCCGGTCAGCTCGGCCATGACGCCCTTGGCGTCCATGCCGCAGGCCAGCATGTGACCGTGGTCGCGATAGCCCGTGATGACCTGATCGCCATCCTTCAACGCCATCTGCATGCCGACGACGATGGCTTCCTGGCCGATATAGAGATGGCAGAAACCGCCGATCGCGCCCATGCCGTAGAGCTGGCCAGCCTTCTCCTCGAAACGTCGGATCAGCAGCATGTCGCGAAGCGCGTGCATCTCCTGATCGCGGGTGAAATCTGGCGGCGATGACGGGGTTGCGCCATTGCTCGTTGCCTGCCCTGCGGGAGCGACGCTTTTCTTCGGTGCGGCCATGAAAATTCCGGATGAGAGAGTGAATAGCCCTTCCTACTCCAAGTGCTTGCGCCATGAAAGGGATTGCGGCGCGCGGAATGCCACACGGTTGTTTCGCACTGCAGCGAAGGTGCGAAACATTCGAAATCGAATTGGATCGGTTTTGTAATTTGAGGAATGAAAGCACGTATCTTGGTCACGTTACCGTCACGATGCACAAGCGCGAGCGATCCATAGCTTTGATGCAAAGCTGTGTTGCTCCACGCGAGGACGACCGCCGCCGACGAGAGAATCTCAGTTTGGCTTGATGACCTTCACGAGGTCGCGCGGATGCGCGTAGTCGAGCTGGTAGCGCGCGCGCTCGTCGAGCATGTCGGGATCGAGTCCACCAGATCGTAGCAGCGCCACGCGCTGCTCGGCCTTGGTGCGTTCCTTCTTCAACTGCACAAGTTCGGAAGTCAGCGCGACGATCTCCTGGTCGAGCTCCTGGCGGGCGTTGAGGCCGTATTTGCCGGTATAGGCATTGACCCCGAAATAGCTGATCATCATCGCCGCCAGTGCATAGAGCGCGAGCCCGGTGAGGATCGATTTGAGACGGGTATGCTTGACCATGCCCGAAAATGCGACGGCCCGGTTAAGGCGAACCTAACAACCGGGCCGCAACCTGAATTTGCGCCGATTATTTCTTCAGCTTTTCGACCCAGACGGCGAAGGCGTCGATATAGGCTTGCAGCACCGGACGGATCGATTCCTTGACGATCTCGCCCTTGTCGTCGAACGCATCGCCGATGGCATTCAGGTAAATCTCGGGTTGGCCCATGATCGGTCCGACGATGCCCGGCAGGACTTGGCGCAGGTTCATGACGGCGGAAACGCCGCCGCCGGGTCCCGGCGCGTTGCCGACGATACCGGTCGGCTTGCCGAGGAAGCAGCTCTTGCCGAACGGACGGGAGCCGACGTCGATGGCGTTCTTGAGCACACCCGAGGTACCGCGGTTGTATTCCGGCGTGACAAAGATCACAGCGTCGGAGGCGTGAATCGTGTCACGGAACTTGACCCAGTCGGCCGGCGGCGTGGCTTCCAGGTCCTGATTGAAGAATGACAGCTCGTGCAGCGTGATGACGTTCAGCTTGAGCGACGGCGGCGCCAGTTTGGCGAATGCATTCGCAACCTTGAGCGAGAACGACTGTTTGCGGAGGCTGCCGACAATGACGGCAACGCTGTAGGTGGCCATGAGATATCCCCTGAATAACTGCTTCCAAAAAGCGCGGAGCGCATCTGGAACCTGTCACCTATCCCGGCAAAAGATGCAAGTGCATGGATTGCATTTGACTGCCGCAATCGGGCCAACCCGGCACGTCCGCCTCACCCACCCAAACACATCTTCGTTATGCTGATATCGCTCAAATGGATGACGCGTGGAACGCCGCTGCGATCGAACCTGCAGAGCGCACTGCGCGACAAACCACGCGAGACCAACCACGCACGCCAGTCCCGACTGATCTGCGACGTCTGGCCAGGCTGCTCAAATGCGACCGTCACAGTTTGCGGGGCTTCCGATGCGTAACCTTGGTCTTGTGGCTTCCGTCCTATTCGGCTTCAGCCTGCTCAGCCAGCCCGCTCTGGCCGACAAACGCATCGCGCTGGTGATCGGCAACTCGGCCTACCAGAATGTGATCAAGCTCGCCAATCCCGCCAACGACGCTGCGGCGATGACGGAGACCTTGAAGGCGGCCAATTTCGATATCGTCGAGGCCCGCAAGGATTTGAAGGCGACGGAGATGCGCCGGACATTGCGCGATTTTGCGGACAAGGCGCGCGACGCCGACGTTGCCCTGATCTATTTCGCCGGCCACGGCATCGAGGTTGATGGTACCAATTACCTGATTCCGACCGACGCACTGCTGGAACGCGATACCGACGTCTATGACGAGGCGTTCTCGCTGGAGCGCATCCTCGTGACCATCGAGCCGGCCAGGAAGCTGCGGCTGGTGATCCTCGACGCCTGCCGCGACAATCCGTTCGTCAAGAACATGAAGCGCACGACCGCGTCGCGTGCGATCCCCCGCGGCCTCGCCAAGGTGGAACCGGCGAGCCCCAACACGCTGATCGCCTATTCTGCCAAGGCCGGCTCGACGGCGCTGGACGGCGACAGCAAGAACAGCCCCTTCACCGCGGCGCTGGTCCGCCATATCGCAACGCCCGGCCTCGACCTGCGCAAAGCCTTCGGCTTCGTCCGCGACGACGTCATGAAGAACACCAGCAACCGCCAGGAACCCTATGTCTACGGTTCTCTCGGCGGCGACGATGTACCGCTGGTCCCCGTGGCTGTCGTCGCCACGTCGCCCGCTGTGAATGTCCAGGCCGAAACCCGCCGCGATTACGAACTGGCCCTGCAGCTCGCCACCAAAGACGGCTGGAACGCGTTCCTGACCCAGCATCCCGACGGCTTCTACGCTTCGCTGGCAAAATCCCAACTGGCCAAACTGGCCGCCGAAGACGCCCATTCCGCCGCTAGCGAGAAGGCCCGCCTCGCCACTGAGGAGAAAACCCGTCTGGCCGCCGAAGGCGCCAGAAAGGCCGAACAGACCAAGGCTGCGGCAGACGCCAGGGCCGCCGAGAACGCCCGGATCGCCGCCGAGAAACTCAAGACCGCCGAGCAGGAGCGCGCTGCCGCTGGCGAGCGCGCCCGCGCGGCGGCCGAAGCCAGGGTCGATGCCGGCAAGCCGGACACACCGTCCGCCGGACCGCAGTTGGCGACACTCCCTGCCCCCACGGCCGATGTGTCACGAACACCCGCGCCAGCCGATCTGCCCCGTCAGGTACAGGTCGAGCTTCAGCGCGTGGGCTGCCTGCAAGGATCGGTCGATGACACATGGACCGTGGCTTCGCGCAAGTCGCTCGAGCGCTTCAATCGCTACGCCTCGACCAAATTCGATGCCAAGACCGCCAGCACCGATGCGCTCGACGCGATCAGGGCCAAGTCTGCACGGGTCTGCCCGCTGGTTTGCACGCATGGTTCCGAGGTCAACGGCGACCGCTGCGTGAAGATCGTCTGCCGCGCCGGCACCTTTCTGAACGACGATAATGAATGTGAGAAGAAGCGCAGCCGCACCGAGGCCAAACGAAACGTGCCGCGCCGCGAACGCGATGAGTCTGATCGCCCGCAGACGCAGGCCCGCGCCTTTCGCGTGCAACCGTCTGGCCAGATCGTCTGTGACAATGGCGGCTGCCGCCCGGTGCGTCCCGGCTGCCGGCTGGTGTCGCGCGACATGCGGATCGGGCTCACCAATGTCGAGGTCTGCAACTGACGACGCGCTTGCCTGACAGGATCGCAAGCGACATTCTGACGATCCAAATTTGCGAGCCGGAGCCGTCATGATGACCATCGAATTTCTCATCACCTCGCTGATCGTGGTGGCATCGCCGGGCACTGGCGCCCTTTACACACTGGCGACCGGATTTTCACGCGGAGGTCGCAGCAGCGTGGTGGCCGCATTCGGTTGCACCCTCGGCATCGTTCCGCATATGGCCGCTGCGATCCTTGGTCTCGCAGCACTGCTGCACACCAGCGCCGTGGCGTTTCAGGTGTTCAAATATGTCGGCGTCGCCTACCTGCTCTATATGGCCTGGAAGACGCTGCAGGAGCATGGCACGCTGAAGGTCGAGACCAACGACAGCGCGCAGTCCGCGCTGCAGGTCACGGCCACGGCGATCCTGATCAACATCCTCAATCCGAAACTGTCGATCTTCTTCCTCGCCTTCCTGCCGCAGTTCATCAGCGCCGACGAAGCGCATCCGCTGTCGCAGATGCTGCTGCTGAGCGCGGTATTCATGCTGATGACCTTCGTGGTGTTTGCGCTCTACGGCCTGTTCGCTGCATCGATCCGCAACCACGTCATCACGCGACCGCGCGTGCTGACCTGGATGCGCCGCAGCTTTGCTGGCGCCTTCGCCGCTCTCGGCGCTAAGCTTGCTCTGGCGGATCGCTGACGTGCCTATTCCAGCCGCTCGACATTGCGCAGCGTCGGAAACAGCCGCATCCACAGCAGCGCTATGGCAACGGTGCCGAGGCCGCCGATCAGTGCGGCCGGGACGGTGCCGAACAAAGCCGCGGTGACGCCGCTCTCGAACTGGCCGAGCTGGTTCGAGGTGTTGATGAACAGGTAGTTCACCGCACCGACCCGGCCGCGCATGTCATCCGGAGTTGCGAGCTGCACCAGCGAGAACCGGATCACCACGCTGACCGTATCGGCGGCGCCGAGCACGGCGAGCGCGGCCACCGACAACCACAGCCATTGCGACACCGCAAACACCGCTGTCGCAAGGCCGAAGATGATGACGGCCTGGAACATCCGCATGCCCACCCGGCGATTGATCGACCAGCGCGTCAGCACGACGGTCGTCAGCAGCGCGCCGACTGCCGGCGCAGCGCGCATAAGGCCCAGCCCCCACGGGCCGGTCTGCAGGATGTCGCGGGCATAGATCGGTAGCAGCGCGGTGGCACCGCCAAGCAGTACTGCGAACAGATCGAGCGAAATGGTACCGAGGATGGCCGGATTGCTGCGCACGAAGCCTACGCCGGCAAACAAAGTCCGCAGCGACGGCGGATCCTTCACCGCCACCTCGCGCGCAAGTGTGATGGCGCTGTTGAGCAGACCGCCGATCAGCCAGAATGCGGCCATCAGCACATAGGGCGTTGCCGGCGATAGCGCATAGGCAATGCCGCCAAGCGCAGGGCCGCAAATCATTGCCACCTGAAACACGCCCGTCGAGAGCGCCGTGGCCTTCTGCAGGTGACCTTCCGGTACGACGCCCGGCAACAGCGCCGAACCTGCCGGCGCCTCGAAGGCCGTGGCCGCGCCGATCACCACCAACGCCACGAATATCTGCGGCACCGTGATCCAGCCGGCATAGGTGCCCCAGGCGAGCAGGATCGCCGTCAGCCCCTGCAGCATCTGACAGATCTGCACCACGCGGCGGCGGTCGTAGCGGTCCGCGATATGGCCGGCGACGAAGACCAGCGCCAGCATCGGCACGAATTGCGCGAGGCCGACCATGCCGAGCTGAAACGCGCTGCCGGTCAGATCATAGATCTGCCAGCCGACCGCGACAGCGGCAATCTGCGAGGCAAAGCGCGAGAAGCTGCGCGACACCATGTAGTAAAGATACGGCGGATGGCGCAGCAAAAGCCGCGCTCCATTCGTGACCATGCCAGCAGACTGATCGGCGAGTGTCATCCCGGCATGTTCGGATTGATCAGATACTTCTCGCCGGTGGCGCGCTTTGCATAGGCCCGCAGATTGTCGAGCTGCAACACGCCTTCGAGCGAAATCACCTTGGTGTAGTGGCTGGCGAAGGTGGTCTTGAGTTCGGCGACCACGCGGGCGCGGAGCCTCGCGGCATCGGCGGCGCCGATCTTCTGCAGAAACGGAAACAGCAGCCAGCCGCCCATGCCCCAGGCCATGCCGGCAGGGACGAATTCGATCGGGCGTAGATCCAGCCGGCCATAGACGTAGACCTGCTTATGCGTCGTTGAGCCATAGCGGCTGTAGACCTTCATGGCTTTGACGGCCGCGACTTCCATCGCCTGCAGGATCTGGCCCTGCAGCTTGCCGCCGCCGGTGGCGTCGAAGGCCAGCGTGGCATTGGTAGCGATCAATGCGGCGGTCAGGTCTTCCATGAAACTCGGCGACGTCGAGTTGCAGACATATTTCGCGCCGATGCCGCGCAGCAGTTTCTCCTGCTCCTCGCTACGGACGATGTTGACGAGATCGATGCCGTCCTTCTGGCAGATCTTGTTGAGCATTTGGCCAAGGTTGGACGCGGCGGCAGTATGCACCAGTGCCGTGTGGCCTTCCCGCTTCATGGTCTCGACCATGCCGAGCGAAGTCAGCGGATTAACGAAACAGGATGCGCCCTCGGTGGCCGTGGTGCCCTCAGGCAACGGCAGGCATTCCTTGGCCTTGATGACGCGATACTGCGCATACATCGCGCCACCGATTATTGCGACGGTCTTGCCAAGCAGCGCCTGCGCGGCTTCGGACGATCCGGCCTTCACCACGGTGCCGGCGCCCTCGTTGCCGACCGCCATCGACTCGTCGAGACGGCCGCCCATCGCTTTCATATTGGCTTGCGGCACGGTTGCGGAGACGACCGAGGACACGCCAGAGCCGGAAATTTTCGCACTCGCCGGATCGGCCGCGCCGAGCAGCAGACCGAGATCCGATGGATTGATCGGCGCGGCCTCGATGCGCACCACAACCTCGTCCGGACCAGGCGCCGGAATCGCCACCTGCTGCAGTGAGATTTCCAGTTCGCCGCTGCTCTTGATGAGCGAGCGCAGTTCAAGTCCGGATGTGATGTCAGTCATGGTCGTTTCCCCTCAATCTGTCCGGCGGTCTGGTGCCGCGTCAGTAGATACCCGGAATGATACGCTTGGTTTCACGCATATAGGCCCGGTAGTCGTCGCCGAATGCCTCGATTAGCATCCGCTCTTCATAATCAATGCGGGTAAAAAAGAGGATCGCGATCGCGACCAGTCCGCCCAGCGCGGCCATGGCATTCGGCAGCAGGAACGCCTGCGCCAGTGCCCACAACCAGAACGAGGCATACATCGGATGGCGGATGCTGCGATAGACGCCAGCACGCACGATCTGGTGAGCCTCGCGGATTTCCAGGCTAGCCGACCATTGCCGGCCGAGATCCTTGTGCGACCGGCGAAACAGCCAGAGCGACAGCACATAGAGCGCGCCGCCGACCACGACCGCCGCATAATTCAGCTGGTAGTTCAGTGCGGCCGGCCAGCCTGTCAGCAGCCAGATCAACGGTACCACGAACAGTCCGATCGTGGCGATTGCCAGCAGGATGCGTTCGCGGCTCCAGCCGACCGCGCGCAATGTCGCCGTGCGGCGGGCCTTGCGCGCATAGGGGTAGCGAATGATGAACCAGGCGATCAGACCGATCGCCCAGACATAGGTTCCAAGAAGTGACGCGGTCATTGTCGTCCGATCAGGCCATCATGCGGCATTCACGGATGCCCCGACTTGCGATTGAGAGGAAGTGGTTTTCGAAGCCGGAATATCGAGCAGCGCGCCATCCGCACCAAAGCGTTTGAGGCCGCCTTCGCCCGCGGTGATCTCGTCGAACGGCAGAGGACCGCAGATCACCATGCAATAGTCGTAGGGCGCGCGGCACTGATTGCCCATCACCATCTGATAGTGGATGCGCATGAAGCTGAAGCGATAGCGCTTGAATTGCTCCATACCCATCATGGCATGCATCTGGACACGCCGGATGTTCGGTCTGCCCTCGTCGCGATCGCGGCTACGGCGTTTCAAGGTCACCGGATCGAAACGGTAGAAACTGATGACGTCGTCGCGGGCGTGATATTCTGTCCAGCGGATCGCCGGTGTATCGGCGATGAGGCGCGTTGCCTCGCGTACGCTCTTGCCGGCGGGATGCAATGCGAATTTCGGGATGGTCGCGCTGACCGTCATCACGCAGATGGTCGGGCCGTGTTTGGTGAGATCCGGGTCGAGCGCGAGTGCGCGGGCCGCCGCCTCCATTACCAGTGCCGCGCCGAGGCAATGGCCGACGATCACGACCTCGTCGACATCGGCTTTCTGTGCGCGGGCTACGATGATCTTGGCGAATTCATCGACGCGCGCCTTCATCTTCGGTCGCTGGCCATGGACATATTGCCGCGAGAAAATCCAGTCGTCGAACACATGATTGATCGGCTTGCGCCAGCCGTAATGGTGCAACAGCGCCGTGAAGACGGCAGCAGCGATAATCGCGCCGGCGATCCAAGCGGCCGCGTCTGACATGCCGAGCAGCCAAGTCAGCCCATAGCCCACCAATGCGCCAGATGCAGCAAAGCCCGCGATCCACAGATAGGAGAACAGGAAGAAGCCGGCATATTTCCAGCTTGCATGGAAGAAGCGGAACAGGGTTCCCGTCACCAGCCAGTCGCCCAGCGTGACAAAGGCGGCGCTCAATCGCGACAGCATGCTTCGGGTGTGATCCTGCAGGATCAGATCATCCCAGCGCAGCATCTCGTAGGTGGTTTCGGTCTTCCAGTTAGGCCCCGAGGCCTCGGCCCGCCAGGAGGCGCTCACATCCGTAGCATCAAGCACGCCGGACGCATGCGCAGACACGCTCCACGTCTTCTCGAAACTCGACAGCGAACGGCGGAACCGCTCGAGTTGCGTGTCCGGCAGAATCGGGTCGTAGCCGCCAATATGGAAGACATGTCGCCGCGCGATCATCGTCCGTTCGCTCCCGAGTGCATCACGCACCGTTCTGATCCGGTGCATAGCAAATTCGCCTGCGCCGACAAACCTGCCTATGCCCAAAACAGAAGCGTCCGGCAGGATTTTGTCGCCCGCAGGTCACACAGCCGCCCTTTCGCAACCCCCTTCATCACAATTCCGGGAATCGAGGCAGGACTGTGATTGACGGCAGGGCCTTATGTCTGAACATGTCACGGGTTTTTTCGAAGAAAGAAAGCACTATGTCGATTGCTCTCAAGGGCTTCAAACGGCCGTCGTGGACCTCTCCGGCGGCCGTTTTGCTGATTCTGTCGTCGCTCTTTGTGGCCTCGCTCGCGAGTTCCGGGGATGCCGATGCTGCGCCCGGCCGTCGCCCGGGCCATGTCTATCTCTATCGTGGCCTCATGAACGTGTTCTCGCTCGGCATGGATCAGATCGCCTACAAGCTCGAAGCCGCCGGCGTCGCCTCCTCGGTTAGCAATCACACGCTGTGGAGCGGCCAGGCGGACGACATGATCGCCCGGTACAAGGCCGGTAACCGCGAACCGATCATCCTGATGGGCCACTCGGCCGGTGCCGACGTGACCATCTCGATTGCCCGCAAGCTCGCGCAGTACAACATCCCGGTGGCGCTGATCGTGAACTTCGATCCGGTGGCGCCCGATGCCGTCCCCAACAATGTAAAGCAGATCGTGAACTATTACGTACCCGCCGGCTGGGGACGCGCGGTGTCTGCGGATCCCCGCTTCAAGGGCAAACTCGCCAATGTGAACGAGAACGCCACCACCAACCACTTCTCGATCGACAAGGACAACAGCCTGCAGCGTCAGGCCATTGCCCGTGTCATGGCCGTGACCGGCGGTGGCATCCGCCGCAAGCCAGCGGCGCCGAAGCCTGCACAGGTCTCGGCTGCCCCGCAATAATACGCGGCAAATATCGAAACGCATTCAGCCGAGGTGATCGTCACCTCGGCTGAATGATTCCAGCCCCGCTGCGAGCCGTCCTATATGAGAAAGACGTCGTGATGGGCCGTTGACGCTGCCGTCTCGCTCGGAGAAGCCGAAGCCGTGTGATCAACAAGATGATCCGGCGCAGCCGCGACGTCTACGTGAAGCGCTGCATTGACTCCGACGTCCGAAAGCGGCGTAGCTGTCTCGATCGCATGCCCTTCAACCGCTTCCCCTCTTGCGGAGGAGGCGGACATCACTGATGATTTGAACGCGAAGTTGTCGCTGGCCGCTTGACTGATGACTTCCCCCGCGGCGCCCGTCGCCGCCGGTGCGATTGGCGTCGCGACGGTCGTTGTCGATGCCTCGATCAGTTTCGCCAGCGTGTCGGTGGCATATGTGCCATCGGCAAATTTCATCAATTCGACATTCATAAGATAGTCGGTGCCGTCACGGCTTGCGACCCCATCTGCGACGACGATCTGGTTTCCGCTGTGACTGATCGTGTAGTCGGCGAAATTGCCGGAGTACACCGCAGTATCGATACCGGCCTCGCCGTTGATAATATCGTTGCCGATACCACCCGTAATGATGTCGTCGCCAGCGCCGGCGCGGACGACGTCGTTGTCACTCGATGCGCCGAAGAACCAGTCCTGATGTTGGGCAGTATCAAAATGGATACTGCGCACATAGAGATCAAATGAGCCGGGCGAACTGGCATTGGTGCCGTCGCTCGGATTGAGTTCTACGCCGTTGATGGCAATGTCCTTGAGGTGCAGCGCCCTTCCCGGCGCAGAATTCGCCAGATTGATGTCGATGCTAGTGATCTGCGCTGGATTGTCGAACGTCACCGTCCAGGTTTGATAGCCGGATGGATCCGTTGCCGAGGTGAACTCATGCGTGCCAGAGAGTGGCTGGCCGTTCACCATGATCTGCGCTTGCGCACCAACGCCGTCGACCACGGAGCCATAGCCAGTCAACGTAATCGTCGTGCTGGCCAGTTTCTCCGCCGTCGCTTGCCCTGCAACAATGATGTCGTTGCCGGCGCCGGTTCGAATTTCGTCATGGCCGAGCCCACTGTAAATAACGTTATTGCCGTTACCCAGATCGATGGTATCTCCGATCGATGATCCCGTCACCGTAAGCCCAGGGATCGTGCCATTGCCGTGGAAGTATTGGTCAACGACATCCTGCGCCGGCTTGTCCATGACCGAATAACCGGTCTCGGAGTAGAAGTTGTTGAGATCCCACTGCCAGAACTCGACGCCTTTCAGCCAGCTGCCGCCATGTGCGCTCCAGACCTGGAAGAAGGCATTATAGGCATCAGCCTGTTCGGCGAGATCCGCAGGCGCCTTGGATGAGCCTCCGCCCGGATTGATCGCCGTGCCGTCGATGCTGCGATAGCCGACCTCCGTCATCAGCACCGGCTTGCCGTACTCCAGCGCCAGCGAATGAAAGAAATCGACGGGCGACTGATAGTCGAATGCTTTGGCGTAATACGGATTGTACGGCACCTCGTTCCACGCGTGCACGAGATCGTCCACCGTCGGCGTCGTGCTAGCCGTCAAGGGTGGATAGGCGTTGATCCCGATCGTATCGACCTGGTCCCAGAAGCTGACCTTGGATGCTTCGTCGGTTGCCGCCGCGTAAGTGACTTCGCCATGATAGACGCCGCGCACAGCTCCGATGATATCGGTCCAGTAGTTGCGATAGGCGTCGCCCGAAAGGCTGCTCATCTCATTGCCGATGGCGAAACTGGCGACATCACCCTGCTCCGCGATTTCGGCCAGATGCACAATCTCCGCCTTGTACGACGCAAAGAACGCATCGACATCCGAAGGCGCCAGACTGTGCGAGATCGTGCCGTCGAGACCCGTGATGCCCGGCTTGAAGACAACATCCAGCCCTGCGGCATGCGCCTTCTGAAAACCAGCCAACAGGCTCTCATCGCTTTCGGTCTTGGCCGGCACGGCGAGCACGTCATTGCCCGTACGGCTGTCGGTCCATATCCGCGTCGTCAGCGCGATCGAGTTCGATCCCAAGGACGCCATGGCCTGAAACGCTTGATCGGCCGACGCACTGGAGAACTGTCCATTCCACTCCGACAGTGCACCGAAACCTTGGACCTTAAAGATGTTGGGCATTCGCGCTCTCCATCAGCATTGCCTGGAGAAGGCTGAACCCGCAACGTGATACCTTCGCGACCGCAATGGGGTATCATGATGACGTCTACAAATTGAATCGCGTTGTCGGCTTGCGCGGTCAAGAATATTCAATGAAAAACGCCGCTCGCTATTTCAGCGAACGGCGTTGATCACGTAGTTCCTTGCTCGGCCCTGAAGGCCGCGACTGCGCTTTACGCGAGAGCCTTCAGTGCAGCTTTGCCGGCATATTTCGCCTGGGTGCCGAGCTGCTGCTCGATGCGCAGCAACTGATTGTACTTGGCGGTGCGATCCGCGCGTGCCAGCGAGCCGGTCTTGATCTGCCCGCAATTGGTGGCGACGGCGAGATCGGCGATCGTGGAATCTTCAGTCTCACCCGAACGGTGCGACATGACAGCGGTGTAGCCGGCCTTGTAGGCCATTTCGACGGCGCTCAGCGTTTCAGTCAGCGAACCGATCTGGTTGACCTTGATCAGAATCGAATTGGCGCGGCCATTCTTGATGCCGTCTTCCAGACGCTTGACGTTGGTGACGAACAGATCGTCGCCAACCAGCTGGCACTTCGAACCGATCAGATCGGTGAGCTGCTTCCAGCCATCCATGTCGTCTTCCGACATGCCGTCCTCGATCGAGACGATCGGATAGTTCGCCACCAGCTGCGCGAGATACTTCGCCTGCTCGGAGATGTTGCGGGTCTTGTTCTCGCCGCCATAGACATAGGCGCCGTCCTTGAAGAACTCGGTGGCGGCGCAATCCATCGCCAGCATCACGTCCTTGCCAGCGGAGTAGCCAGCCTTGCCGATCGCAGCCATCACGAAATCCAGTGCCGCTTCGGCCGAGCCGATATTGGGCGCGAAACCGCCTTCGTCGCCGACATTGGTGTTGTGGCCGGCCTTCTTCAGCTCGCTCTTCAGCGTGTGGAAAATCTCGGCGCCGCAACGCAGGCCTTCGGCGAAGGTCGCCGCGCCGACCGGCATGATCATGAATTCCTGGAAGTCGATCGGATTATCGGCATGCATGCCGCCATTGATGATGTTCATCATCGGCACCGGCAGCGTGCGGGCCGAAGTACCGCCGACATAGCGATACAGCGGCATGTCGAAGGATTCCGCTGCAGCCTTGGCGGCGGCCAGCGAGACACCGAGGATCGCATTGGCGCCGAGGCGCGACTTGTTCGGGGTGCCGTCGAGTTCGATCATGATCTCGTCGAGCTGGACCTGGTTCTCGACATCCATGCCGCCGATGGCGTCAAAGATTTCGCCATTAACGGCGTCGACCGCCTTCTGCACGCCCTTCCCGAGATAACGGCTCTTGTCGCCGTCGCGCAGCTCGACCGCCTCATGGGCGCCGGTGGAAGCTCCCGACGGAACCGCGGCGCGCCCCATGGACCCGTCTTCGAGGACGACGTCGACTTCAACCGTGGGATTGCCGCGGCTATCGAGAATTTCGCGGCCGATGATGTCGACGATGGCGGTCATGAATGCCCTCTTTGTGCTGGGGGGTGGGTGGTTGGCGCCGCTTCTACAGCAAGCCTCCCGGCGGGAAAACCCCGCCTGGCGTGACGGCGGCCCCGGGATTGGCTATGAACCGCCGTAACGGAGATATTTATGTCAAAAACACCCCGCAAATCCCCGAAATTGCCCAATGACCTGCAGCTCGGCCGCGCCGTGGAATGGCCGACTTCCCCCGAACAGGCGAAGCTTGACCGGGTGCCGAACCCGCAGAAGGACACCAATTACGTGGTGCGCTTCACCGCGCCGGAATTCACCTCGCTGTGCCCGATCACCGGCCAGCCGGATTTCGCCCATCTGATGATCGACTATGTACCGGGCCAGTGGCTGGTCGAGTCGAAATCGTTGAAGCTCTATCTCGCCTCGTTCCGCAATCACGGCGCCTTCCATGAGGATTGCACCGTTGAGATCGGCAAGCGCGTTGCCTCCGCCATCAAGCCGAAATGGCTGCGCATCGGCGGTTACTGGTATCCGCGCGGCGGCATCCCTATCGACGTGTTCTGGCAGACCGGAACGCTGCCCAAGGGCGTCTGGGTCCCCGAGCAGGGCGTAGCGCCGTATCGCGGGCGGGGGTGAACGCCTCAGCCACGAAGGAGAACGCAGTCGTGAGACAGCGTAAATCCGCACGCCTGCTTGTCATCGACAAAGACCGACGCGTTCTGCTTTTTCGGTTTATTCACAAAGCAGGCGCACTCGCCGGCCAGGATTACTGGGCGACGCCGGGCGGAGGCGTCGAGGACGACGAGACATTTCACGACGCGGCAATTCGCGAACTTCGCGAAGAAACGGGATTGATACGCGAAGCGCTCGGCGAGCCCTTGGCAAACCGAGAGTTCAGTTTGCAATTGCCCGATGGCGAATATGTCAGTTCGTTCGAGCAATATTATCTCGTGACATCGGACGGAGTCGCACTATCCCGTCTCGAATGGACTCCGCAGGAAGCCGAAGTGATTGCCGATCACCGCTGGTGGTCGAGAGACGAACTGAGGCAGACGACGGATGTCGTTTGGCCGGAAAATTTGCTGGACATGCTCGCAGCCATAACCAAATAGGCTGAGCCTATAGGCTCTACCGTACTGCCGTCGCATCCGCCGGCTTGGTCGGTTTCAGCAGCTTCGCAGCCGCGAAGCCGAGCGCAAATACGACTGCGGCGCTAACCAACAGCGTCGGCATCTTACCGGCATGCGCGAGACCGAAGCCATAGGCGATCGGGCCGACGGATTGGCCCATGAAGAAGCAGAACGCGTGCAGCGACATGGCGCTGGCGCGGGCTTCCTGTGACAGCTCCGTCGAGAATATCTGCAGCGAGCCATGCAGCATGTAGAAGCCCCAGCCCATCAGCAGCAGGCTCAGCGCCTGGATCTGCCAGTTCGGACTGAAGGCGGTGGCGGCAAGCTGAATCGCGATCAGGATGCCGCCATAGATCATCATGCCATTGATACCGAGCCGCGCCAGCATGCGCGACACGGTCGCCGTATAGAACAGGCCGCCGACGGCAAAACAGGCGAGCACGAGACCAGCAATTGACAGGCTTGTGACGCCGCGGTCGAAAAGGAACGATGAGATATAGGGAAACAGGCCGAGGATGCAGCAGCCCTCGATGAACACCGCGCTGTAGACGATCAGCGTGTTCGGGTTGCGAAAAATCACCTTGTAGCCCTTCGCCAGCATGCGCAGATCGGCCTTTGCGGCTGGCTTGACGAGCGCAGCGCCTTTGAAGCCGAGCGCCACGGCAACCGAAGCAGCAATGGCGAGGCTGCCGAGGATCACCAGCACGCCGCGCCAGCCGAAGAAATCGCCGATCACGCCCGAGGCAGTCGAGCCCAGCAAATTGCCGGTCATGGCACCTGCCATCACGCGGCTGAGCGCGACTTGGCGCAGCTTCGGTCCGACCAGATCGCTGGTCAGGCTGAGCGTCACCGGAAACACTCCACCTGCCCCAATGCCGGCCAGCACGCGTGTCGCCAGCAGTAGCGGATAGGATGTGGTGAGCGCACCAAGAATGCTGGCGATGCCGAGCAACACTAGGCACACGATCATCAGGCGCGCCTTGCCGAACACGTCGGCGGCAGCGCCGAGGACCGGTTGCACGATGGCAAAGGTGAAAGCGAGCGCCGATGACAGACCCGCCGCGACAGCGACCGTGACCAACAGATCGTCTGCCACATGTGGCAGCACCGGATCGAGCGCACGCTGCGATAGTGCGGCAGCGAAGGACGCCAGCGCGATGACGTTGAGAACCGGCGGCAGCATCAGCGCGCCACCGCAAACCGATGCGACATTATCACGCCGTGGCTGTCTGCTTGGCGAGCACGTCGAAAGCCATCAGGTTCTTCACCAGCGCCTCGAAGTCACGCAGCGGCACCATGTTAGGACCGTCGGACGGCGCATTGTCCGGATCGGGATGGGTCTCGATGAAGACACCGGCGACGCCAACCGCCACGGCCGCGCGGGCCAGCACCGACACGAATTCGCGCTCGCCGCCCGATGATGTCCCTTTGCCGCCCGGCTGCTGCACCGAATGGGTAGCGTCGAAGATCACAGGCGCGCCGGTGGTACGCGCAAGGATCGGCAGCGCCCGCATGTCAGAGACCAGCGTGTTGTAGCCGAACGACGCGCCGCGCTCGGTGACCAGTACCTTGTCGTTGCCCGACGAGGTCAACTTGCTGACCACATTGGCCATGTCCCAGGGCGCGAGAAACTGGCCCTTCTTCACATTGACCACCTTCCCGGTCGCCGCCGCAGCCAGCAGCAGATCGGTTTGCCGGCACAGGAAGGCCGGGATCTGCAGCACATCGACCGCCTCGGCAGCGCGGGCACATTGATCGTTCTCGTGCACGTCTGTCAGCACAGGCAGGCCGAGCGTCTCGCGGATCTCGGCGAAGATGGGGAGCGCGTCGTCGAGACCGATGCCGCGCGCGGCGGAGGCGCTGGTCCGGTTGGCCTTGTCGAACGAGGTCTTGAAGACGAGACCGATCTTGAGCCGGGTCGCGATCTCCTTCAGCGCCGATGCCACTTCGAGCGCATGCGCCCGGCTTTCCAGCTGGCATGGCCCGGCGATTACCGAGATCGGCAAGTTGTTGCCGAAGCGGACATTGCCAAGTGCGACGACGGGCGCGGCTGCGGACGATGCGGTCAAAACGGTCTCCTTTTCGCGCGAGACCATGACCGCAGGACAGGGCGGGATGCAAGCCGGATCAGGCCCATCCCGCCGGTCGGAATATCAGGGTTGCGGCGGAAGCCGCCTCCGACCCGGCCAGGGCGGCCTCGGCACCGGGCCGGACCAGCCTCTGCCCCGGGACCAGGCTTACTTCAGCGCCGAGAAGGCCGTCGGCGCCAGCAGCTGGCTGACGATATTGCCGACGATCTGGCCGTCCTCTTCGGACTTCGCGCGCGCCGACATCCACTCGGGATCGGACATGAATGCGGTCCAGACCTTCTCGCGCTCCGCGAGCGATTCCCATTTCAGGATATAAGTCAGTTCCTGATTGGATTCGCCGATCACCGTGGTGAAGAATCCGGACTGCCGGATGCCGTGCTTTTCCCACAGCTTCAATGTGACAGATTCAAATCGCTTCATCAGCGCCGGCAAACGTCCCGGCAAACAGCGATAGACGCGTAGTTCATAGATCATCGGCTTTGGTTCCTTCCCATTTTGTCAGCCTTGAAAGGCTCTAACGCATGGCTCGTTGCGGCATCGTCCCTTGCCTGCGAAGCGTCAGGCTTACATCATGGCGCCCGTGATGCAACCGACTTGGATCGACGATGCAAAAGCCCCTTCTGTCGCTACTCATCCTGATGACACTGACCGTGTCTGCCACCGCTCAACAGCCCGGCAAGATCACGTCGGGCGCCACCGGCGTGATGGTCGATGGCAAGCCGGCGGCACGCGTCGGTGACACCACCACCGATGGCAAGATCATCGAAGGCGCAAAAGGCGTTTACATCAATGGCAAGCCTGCAGCCGTTGTCGGCGGTAGCACCGAATGCGGCGGCAAGACCATTTCGGGCAGCACCGGCGTGTTCATCAATGGCAAGCCGATGGCCCGTGCCGGAGACAGTACGTCGGGCTGCAAGTGAGACCTGCCGGACATGTCGTTGTCATCCCGGGTACGATGGGCCGCAAGCGTAAGCTTCGCCGGCCGGCTGGCCGTTGCCATTGCCGGCGGCGTCATGGTGCTGCCGGCCTTCACCCCTGCCGCTAAAGCGCAGAATCGCCCCGCACCAAGCGAGCGCGAGCTTGCGGCGAAGATTCAGGATGCCTTCAATGCGCTGCGCGCTGGCAACACCGACAGCGGCCGCGACCGGCTGAAGAACGCGCTCCGCGAGGTCACGCAGAGCAGCTATCACCGCCTCACAATCTCGGCCTATCTCAATGCCGCCAGTTCGTTCGAGCGACGGCGAGACAATGCCACGGCATCCGAGCTGTTCGCCGATGGAGCCCGAACCCGTGCCGCACGCGATGGCGGCAACGATGCAATCACGTTCTGGTTCGAATATGCGCGCTTTCTGGAACGCAGCAATCAATACGATCTCGGCATCCCAGTCGCGACTGAAGCACGCAAACGCATGCGCGCGGCCTATGGGCCGAATTCGGCGCAGGATATCGCCGGCGGCGACATCCTCGCGACGCTGTTGACCAATAACGGCGCCGTGGCATCAGGCCTCAATCTCTCCGAAGAAACCTATCTGAATGCTCGAAAGGCGCTCGGCGACCGTGAACCGCTATTCTGGCGGACCGAGAACAACTATGCCGAAGCGCTACGCATGGTCGGGCATCCCGACGTCGCCGCGGGAATCGATGAGCCGCTGCTGCGCAAGCGCATCGCGCATTACGGCTATGGCAGCATCCAGGCGCTGGTGAGCGCCAGCAATCTCGCGCTCAACCATCTGGCCATGGGCAACGAAGCCGAAACGCTACGCGCGCTCGAACTGCAGAAGCGGTGCGCCACCGAACTCGCCGATCCCTCCTCTGAACATGTCCAGCAAGCCAATGTCTGGATCGCCTATACAAAAGCCTATTTCCATCCCGATCAGCAAATGAGCCGCACCGATCTGGAGGCGATGGCTCGGGTCAAGGATTGGAACGGCGCACCAGATCTTTTGCGCATCAAGGCGGCACAGCTCGCCGCCGACCAGTATGAGATGCGCGGCGACACCGACCGCGCATTGGCGCTGCGGGTCGACGCCTATCAACGCTCGCAGGCGACCATCGCGCGTCAGCACCCGATCACGTTCGACGCCCTGCTCGGCGTCGCGATGACGCGGATGAAGCGCGGCGACAAGGACACGCTGGCCACCTTCAAGGATGTCGAGCAGCAGGCGTTCCGCTGGATGCTGCGCGAGGTCGGCACCGCCGGTAACCGCTACGTCGCCGAGACCATGCGCAAGCTGGCCGACGACATCCTGTATGAATTCGGCCGCTACGCGCTGGTCGAACCAACCGCGGCCATGGCCTATGCGGATGCAGTGTCGCGCTGGAAGACGATGGAAGACGGTGAACGTACACTCCTGCGCCTGACGGCCGACCGGCTGCCTGATGACGCCACCAAGGCACTCGCGCAGAACGTATTGCGGCTATCCGGCCAGCAGCAGGAATTACTGTCATCGGGCAAGATCGACGACGACGCACGCGACGTGCTCAGGCAATTGCAAGACGCACGGCTAGCGTTATCCGCGAAGATGGGAAACAAGGCGCCGGACGACCTCAAGCTTCCGTCGATAGAAGACAGGCTCGAACGATCGGACGCGCTGGTCGACTTCTTCGTCAGCGGTCGCCGCAACCGCGTCAATCCGATCGCGCCAAAACCGGAGATGCGGCTGCAGGCGGTGATCCGCCGCCACAACACCGCGCCGGCGCTGGTCGATCTCGGCCCGCTCGACAGTTTCCTGGAGATCGACGCGACAACACCTGACCGTGCCAAACTCTTCCGTCGCCTCCATGACACGCTCATCGGCTCGCTGAAGCCGCAGATCGCAGACGTGAAGCGGCTGTTTCTTGTCCCGGATGCCGAGCTCTACAGCCTGCCCTTCGCGATGCTGCAGGATGCATCCGGCCGCTATCTCGACGAGATCTACGACACCCGCATCCTGACCCGCGCCGATGCCATCTTCTTTACCGATCAGGACACCAGGCTGATCAAAGGCAGCAAGGCGCTGTTGGTTGGCGGGCTTGATTATGCTGGCGCGGCGAGTCAGTTGCCTTCAACGAAGATCGAGATCGATCTCGTCGATGCCGATCTCAAAAAGCGTGGGCTCGACAGCGTAACGATGTCCGGCCCACAGAGCGGCGAAGCCGAGATCAAGGAGAAGGCCCAAGGCGCCGCCGTGATACATCTCGCCACTCACGGCTTCTACAGAGCAGCGTCAGACCGCACCGATGCGATGTGGCGCAGCGGCCTCGTCGCCTCGCGCCCCAATTTCGGCCGCCCCCCACAGCGCGACGGCAACGACGGCGTGATCTATGCCCGCGAACTGATGGACTGGAACCTGTCAGCGGCCGATCTTGTCGTGCTGTCCGCCTGCCAGACTGCGCTTGGCGATCCCTCAAGGATCGGCAGCGTGCGCGGCATGCCGACTGCGCTGGCCATCGCCGGCGCGCGGCGCTCGCTGCTGACGCTCTGGGAAGTCGCCGATGAAGGCACCGCCAATTTCATGGCGCGATTCTATCAGGTGCTAGCCGACGACGGGCTCGATTACGCCAGTGCCCTGCGCAAGGTCCGCATCGAGGCGATCCAGGGCAGGATTACGGCCGCCAAGGATCCATCGGTCTGGGCGGCGTTCGTGTTTTTCGAGAGCTAGGCTGATGCTGCGCATAGGGTGGATGAGCGAAGCGTAATCCGCCCTATGCGCCACTCAGGCTACGTTTGCTTGAATCCGGTCAGGAACGCATCGAGACAGTCCTGGATCGCGTCGATGCCATAGCCGCCTTCCTGGACGACGAGCGTCGGCAGACCCAGCGATTGCATCTTGGTCCCGACGCTCCCGAAGTCCTTTGCCTCGAGCTTCAGGATGCCGATCGGATCGTCGCGATGAGCATCGAAGCCGAGCGCCACGACAAGCGCATCGGCGCCGAATGCGCGAACGCGTGCGATCGCGGTGTCGAGCGCGGCATTCATTTCGGCGCCGCCGGCACCGGGTTGAAGCGGCAGGTTGAGATTGCAACCCTCGCCCGCGCCATATCCGGTCTCGTTCGCATAGCCAGTATAATACGGCCCGAAGTCGGTGGGATCGCCGTGCACCGAGATCGTCAGCACATCCGGGCGCGTGTAGAAAATCTGCTGTGTGCCATCACCGTGGTGAACATCGACATCGATGATCGCGACCTTGCTGAAGCGGCTGCGCAGTCGCTGCGCCGCGATCGCGCTGTTGTTAAGATAACAGAAGCCGGTGCCACGATCAGCACGGGCATGATGGCCGGACGGGCGGCATAGCGCATAGGCAGATCGATCACCGGCAAGGATGGCGTCGGCGCCCGCTGTCGCCGTTTCCGAAGCGCGCAGAATGGAAAGCCAGCTATCCGGTCCCATCGGCACCGACAGATCGCCGAGATACCATCCCACCTGGCCGATGAAGCCGGTGGCCGGGCAATCCGGCCGCGCGGCATCTTCCGGCCGACCGCTCCAGTAAGGGAAGTATTGCGGCCACACTTCCGGTCCGTGGTCAGGCAACTTGGCCCAGTTCTCCCACGCGGTTTCCAGAAAGCGGACGAAAGCCGGAGTATGAACCGTGAGTGCAGGCCCTGTGCCGTAGGCAGCAGGTTCTTCGGGTGCGATCCCGTGACGAGCCAAAGCCCCGATCAATCGTTCGGTGCGAAGCGGCGTGTCCTTCACGGGCACAAAGCGGCCATAGCGCATGAACTGCTGCGGCGAATGAAGCGCCTGTTCCGGGTGATAGAAAGCACGCATGGATCATCCTTCCGTCCGTTCGACTGGTCAGCAGACCAGAGTCTTCACGGTTACTCGCATGATTGGTTTGCGCCAATCAATGCTCCATCACGTCGCGAGCGCAACAGCCGCCTTCTCGCATCGGCCATGCGAAGCCAACGACCTGCTTCCGCCTGCCGGAAAACCCATCCGACGCCGCGCGATCAGCGCCTCTCGACGCCTCCGATGTAAACGGTCAGAATTCGCGCGATGATCCGTTCTCTGGAGATAATACGAATGCCGTCTGCGCTGATGTCCGGTTTCCCGTCCCTTCCCACAGACCAGGTCAGTTTGGCCAACTGGCGCACCGGCCTTTACAACAAATGGGCGTTTCATCATGTCCGGGAGATCGTCCCCTCTGCCGATATCCCCAACGCACCCGGCGATATCTGGCAACTGGAATCTCGCCCGAGCGACCTTTCATCACTGTCGGTCGAGCATCTCGGCGCACGATATTCATTCGACAAACTGCTCAGCGATACGGCTACCGACGGATTGGTGATCCTGCACCGAGGCAAAGTGATCTTCGAGCACTATGCCAACGGCATGGGAGCGAACACGCCACATATTCTGATGTCGGTGTCGAAGTCTCTGACAGGGCTTGTGGCAGGCATTCTTGTCGCGAAAGGCGCCCTCGACCCGGAGCAGACAATCGTGTCGATCATTCCGGAGCTTCGCGGCTCGGTGTATTCCGAGACTACGGTGCGTCATGTGCTGGATATGCGCGTCGGTCTTCAGTTCGACGAGAACTACCTCGCAACCTCCGGCCCTATCGTCGAGTATCGCAAATCAACTGGCTGGAATCCTCTGGGCCCGGGCGAGAGCCCGAGCGACTTGCGCAGCTTTTTGACCAGCCTGAAAGATCGCAGTGGTCCGGATGGCGGCCCCTTCCATTACGTATCGACAAATTCCGACTTGCTGGGCTGGATACTGGAACGGGCGACCGGCACGCGCTTCGCGGATCTGATGAGCGCGCATCTGTGGCAGCCGATGGGCGCGCAACGCTCCGCCTATATCACCGTCGATCGCTTTGGCGCTCCGCGTTGCGCGGGTGGCATCTGCACCACGGTGATGGATCTTGCGCGCGTGGGCCAATTGATCCTTCAAGGCGGCCGCCGAAACGGGGCGTCCATCATCCCGTCCGGGTGGATCGATGACATCCTTGCAAACGGTGACCCGGCGGCCTGGTCGGATGGTGATCTGGCACCCTACTTCGGCGGTCGATCGATGCACTATCGCAGTAAGTGGTATGTCCTGAGGGACCGCGCGATGGCACTTGGACTGGGCATCCACGGTCAGAACGTCTTTGTCGAGCCCGCGAAAGAACTGGTCATCGCAAAGGTATCGTCACAGGCGGCTCCGCTGGACGCGCCCCTCACCGAACTGACGCTTCGCTTCGCTGAAACCGTGAGCGATCACTTCGGCCGATAGTGGACATCGGATCGGCGAACACCGTTTTCCGGATTGCTGAAGAACGGATGAGCGAAGCATCATCCGTTCTTCGCGATTACACCAGCCGGCTCTGCGCCGCCGCCGCCTTGATGAAGGACGCGAACAGCGGGTGCGGTTCGAACGGGCGTGACTTCAGTTCGGGATGATACTGCACGCCGATAAACCACGGATGGTTCTGGTATTCGACGATTTCCGGCAGCACGCCATCCGGCGACAGACCCGAGAACATCAACCCGTGCTTTTCCAGACGGTCCTTGTAGGCGGTGTTAACCTCGTAGCGATGGCGATGTCGCTCGGAGATCTCCGTGGCGCC
The DNA here is from genome assembly GCF_008329525.1 of Tardiphaga sp. P9-11. Taxonomy (GTDB): domain Bacteria; phylum Pseudomonadota; class Alphaproteobacteria; order Rhizobiales; family Xanthobacteraceae; genus Tardiphaga. The sequence goes on from NZ_NPKQ01000002.1 coordinate 115,956, forward strand.
ACCATAAACTTCCGAGACCTTGCTGCCCTTGGTCAGCGCCGCCGGATAGGCGCCGAGCCGCATGGTGCCGCCGAGATCGCCGGCATTGTGGCGCTTCTCGAGCTCGTTGCCACGCAGCCATTCGGTCATCAGACCGACCACCGGCTCCTTGGTCTCACCGAACTCCGTGGAATTGGCGTTCTTGATGCCGACAAGGTTACGCGCCGCCTCGATGACCGCCATCTGCATGCCGAAGCAGATGCCGAAATACGGCACGTTACGCTCGCGCGCGAACTGTGCTGCGCGGATCTTGCCCTCGGCGCCGCGCTGGCCGAAGCCGCCGGGCACGAGGATGCCGTTGACGTGTTCGAGGAACGGCGCCGGGTCTTCGTTCTCGAAAACCTCGCTCTCGATCCAGTCGAGATTGACCTTCACCTTGTTGGCGATACCGCCATGGGACAGCGCTTCAGTCAGCGACTTATAGGCGTCCTTCATGCCGGTATATTTGCCGACGATGGCGATGGTCACCGCGCCTTCCGGATGACGGACGCGCTCGTTGATGGTGTTCCAGGTCTTCAGCTCGGGCAGCGCCTTCGGCGTCATGCCGAATGCGGCAAGCACTTCGTCGTCCAGCCCGGCGACGTGATAGGCCTCGGGCACGGCATAGATGTTGTCGACGTCGCGCGCCTCAATCACGGCGCTCTCGCGGACGTTACAAAACAGGCCCAGCTTGCGGCGCTCTTCCTTCGGGATATCGCGGTCACAACGGCACAGCAGGATGTCAGGCTGGATGCCGATCGAACGCAACTCCTTGACGGAGTGCTGGGTCGGCTTGGTCTTCAATTCGCCGGCGCTCGGGATGTAGGGGAGCAGCGTCAGGTGCACGAACACGGTGTCGCCGCGCGGCAGGTCGTTGCGGAGCTGACGGATCGCCTCGAAGAACGGCAGGCCCTCGATGTCGCCGACGGTGCCGCCGATTTCGACCAGTACGAAATCGTAGCCGTCGTTGTCGCTGAGGACGAAATCCTTGATGGCGTTGGTGACGTGCGGGATCACCTGGATGGTGGCGCCGAGATAGTCGCCGCGGCGTTCCTTGGTGAGGATGTCCTGATAGATCCGGCCGGTGGTGATGTTGTCCTGCTTGGTGGCAGGCCGTCCGGTGAAACGCTCGTAATGGCCGAGATCGAGATCGGTCTCGGCACCGTCGTCGGTCACGAACACTTCGCCGTGCTGATACGGCGACATCGTCCCGGGATCGAGGTTGAGATAGGGGTCGAGCTTGCGAAGCCGGACCTTGTAGCCACGCGCCTGCAACAGCGCGCCTAACGCCGCTGAAGCCAGACCTTTACCGAGCGAGGAGACCACGCCGCCGGTGATGAAAATGTACCGCGCCATGGGACTTAACCTTTAAGGCTCCGAAACCGATTCGCCAAAGCGAATCGCAGCCGTTAGCCGAGAATCGGTGGGGCTGTGGGTGACTTGAAAAACGAAATGATTGCAGACCCTTGATGGGATCTGCTGACGCAGGACGGTAGTCCCCGTCCTGCATGGCGCCTCTGCTTTATTGCGAGCGTGGCGGTGCCGGGGCTGCAGGAGCCTGCTGTTCGTCGGATTTCTTCAGCGTATCCAGCAGGCCGCCCGAGGTCGGCGGAGCCAGCGGCGAGCCCGGCTGCGAGATCGGCGCAGTCGAGCCCGGAAGGATCGAGGTCGGCTTGCGCTCATAGGTCGCGAGCCACGACAGGAACAGGCTGGTCAGGAAGAAGCCAACCGCCAGAAAGCCCGTGGTGCGGGTCAGCAGGTTCGCCGTACCGCGGCTGGACATGAAGCCGCCGCCACCGCCGCCGCCAACGCCCAGGCCGCCGCCTTCGGACTTCTGCAGCAGCACGGTCCCGATCAGGGCCGCGACGATCATGAGGTGGATAACGATAATGACGCTTTGCATCGTGTCCTTCCATCGCAAGCACGCAGCGCCGATCGCCGGCTGCAGTCTGAGAGCTTGCGGGGTTTGAATCCAGCGGTGTCTACACGATCGACCGGGGGATTGTCACCCCCGCGCCGACCGGTCCGGACCGCAAATTGCAGCATTCGGTTGGAGTTAGGGACAGCCCGCCGCGATCGCAAGAAAATCGGCCGCCTTCAGGCTGGCACCGCCCACCAGTGCACCGTTCACGTTAGGAACCGCCATCAGCTCCCTGGCGTTGGATGGCTTGACCGAGCCGCCATAGAGTATCCGGATCGAGGCCCCCTCATTCTTAAAGCGTTCAGTCAAACGATCCCGGATAAACTTATGAACTTGCTCGACATCCTGTGCCGTCGGGGTCAGTCCCGTGCCGATCGCCCAGACCGGTTCATAGGCCACCACGAGGTTGCCCGAAGTGGCGTCGTCAGGCAGCGAGCCCGTGAGCTGCGTGCCGCAGACCTCGAGGGTCTTGCCGGTATCGCGCTCGGCCTGGGTCTCGCCGATGCAGACGATGGCGGTCAGCTTGGCGCGCCAGGCAGCCAGCGCCTTTTCGCGAACCTCAGCGTCGGTCTCGCCGTGATCGGCGCGGCGCTCGGAATGTCCAACGATAACAGCGCTTGCGCCGGCGTCAGCCAGCATTTCCGCCGCGATATCGCCGGTATGCGCGCCTGAGACTTTCTTGTGGCAATCCTGCGCCCCAACTGAGACGACGTGGCTCCCTTCCTGACCGAAGCTCGATGCTTTCGACGCAAAAGTCGCCAGCAACGTCACCGGCGGACAGATCAGCAGGTCAGCCTTATCCAGAACCTCAGGCGCGCAGCGCAGCATCGCCTCGAACTCGCTCATCGACGCCTTGAGGCCGTTCATTTTCCAGTTGCCGGCGATCAGCGGCCGAACGGCATCAGTCATGAAAATATCCTGTGTTGTGTGAGGTTCTTTGAGCTAACAGACGCAATCCGCCAGCTCAAGCTGGCCTGACGCCGCGCAGGCCCCGTTCGACCTTGATCTCGTCGGCGGTCATGTCCGGCGCCGTGGGATCGAACCTGCTCCAGCCCGACAATGCAAGATCGCTCCGCCGCTTGGCGATATCGACGGAGGACGGATGCAGCACCGTCTCCAGCCGGTCTTTCTCGGCCTCCTCGACCCTGGCGCTGACGAGGCTGCCGCCGCGGCGGATGCTCTCGGCATAAACCTCGGCATCGTTCGCGGCGACGCCCGCTTCGGCCAGTATTCCGATCACGCCACCAGCGGCGCCGGCGGCCACCGCGCCCGCTGCTGCAGCGGCTAGCCATCCGGCTGCGACCACCGGTCCGAGGCCGGGAATCGCCAGCAGACCAAGGCCGGCCAGCAGCCCACCGAGCCCGCCAAAACCAGCGCCGATCGCGGCGCCCTTGCCGGCTCCTGCGGCATAGTCGGGCGCGTACCATTTGTCGGCATTGTTGGCGATAATGCTGATGTCGTCTTCGGCCACGCCCGCTTCATGAAGACTGACCACGGCCTTCTGTGCGTCACCGTAGTCGTCGAACAGCCGGGAGATCGTCACCTTGCTCATCGCGCTGTCCTCGCGGTCATTCCGGATTCGTCGAGATGTTGCCCTTGTAATCGACGCTGACGCGAACCGTCTTCGCCCCCCTCATGGCCGTCCCGCGCCAGATGCCCTGGCTGTCATTCACGAGCGGCGACACATCGGCATAGCCCTGTGACTCCAACAATTTGCGGGCCTGACCTTCAGTAAAACTATTGGCTCCCAGAAGCGGTGGCGTTCCGGTCCTCGGCTGGGAGGTCGCGGGCTCTGTCACACCTGGATTCTCCATCACCGGATTCTGCTGCGCACCTACGGGGGTTAACGCCATCCAGATGCCACAGGCGGCAACTCCCGATCGCCAGCCGATCCGCATGATCTCTCCCCGCAGGCTCGAACCCCCCGCTCAACAAAGCGGCAGCGGGCTGGAAAGTTCCATGTACCGGAAATGCCTCGCGGCGGCTTCGGAAACCGCTTCAATCCGCCCCGTCCCAACCGGTTGCGACCGGGCTTTTGCCACTTTATGATGCGCCTCCTATTTGGCGACGCCCTCCGGCCCCATGGGCTGCTGGTGCGAGCCGATTCCCCTCCTGACAGATAAGAAGACCCTATGCTTCGAGGAATGCGCAAAGCCTCATCCAACTGGATTGGCAAGACGATTATGGCCGTCGTGATGGGCGTGCTGATCGTCAGCTTCGGCATCTGGGGCATCGCCGACGCGTTCAAGGGCTATGGACAGTCCAAGCTCGCCACCATCGGCTCGACCGAGATCACGACCGAGCAGTTCCGCCAGCTCTATAACGACAAGCTGCAGCAGATCGGCCGCCAGTTCGGCCGTCCGCTGACCTCGGATCAGGCCCGTGCCTTTGGTCTCGACCGCCAGGTGCTGCAGCAGGTCGTCGCCGAAGCCGCCCTCGACGAGGACGCGCGTCGCAAGGGCCTGGGCGTGGCGGATGCCGAAGTCATGCGGCAGATCATTGCGGATCCGAACTTCCAGAGCCCGACCGGCGGCTTCGATGCGCCGCGCTTCCAGCAGTTGATCCGCTCGCTTGGCTTCACTGAACAGCGCTACATCGCCGAACAGCGCAAGGTCTCTCTGCGCCGCCAGATTGCCGGCACCGTCACGTCAGGCGTCGAGCCACCGAAAACCATGATCGAGGCGCTGAGCCGTTATCAGAACGAAACGCGGACCATCGACTATGTGAAGTTCGAGGCCGCGCAGGCCGGAACCATCGATGCGCCCTCTCCCGAGGCTCTCGCCGCCTATTTCGACGAGCGCAAGACCCAGTTCCGCGCCCCCGAATATCGCAAGATTGCCTTCCTCGCCTTGACGCCCGATGAAATGGCCAAATGGTCAACGGTGTCCGACGACGATGCCAGGAAGGTGTTTGAGGAGCGCAAGGACAAGCTCTCTACACCGGAGCAGCGCCAGATCTCGCAGATCGTCTTCCCGAACGTGGCCGATGCTGAAGCCGGCCGCGCCAAGCTGAACGATACGTTCAAGTTCGAGGACCTCGCCAAGGAGCGCGGCCTGTCGGCGTCCGACATCGATCTCGGCATGGTTGCCAAAGCGGGAATCATGGATCCGTCCGTCGCAGATGCCGCCTTCTCGCTGGCGCCGGACGGCATCAGCCAGCCGATCACCGGACGGTTCGGCGTGACGCTGATCAAGGTCGGCAAGGTCCAGGCCGGAACGACGCCGAGCTATGACAGCGTTGCCGCCAACCTGAAGCGCGACATTGCCATCGAGCGTGCCCGTGCCGTCGTATCGGACATGCACAACAAGATCGAGGACGAACGCGGTGGCGGTGCCAATGTCGTCGATACCGCCAAGAAGCTCGGCCTCACCGCCGTCACCATCGAGGCGGTCGATCGCTCCGGCCGTGCGCCGGACGGCCAGCCCGTTGCGGGCCTGCCCACGGGTGTGGACGTCGTGACCCAGGCCTTCAACAGCGATGTCGGCGTCGACAACGACGCATTGCAGGCTGGTGGCGGTTACATCTGGTATGACGTGCTCGGCGTAACGCCGGCGCGTGACCGCACGCTCGACGAAGTGAAGCCGCAGGTCGAAGCACGTTGGCGCGACGAGCAGATCACCACGCGCCTGCGCGACAAGGCCGTCGACGTGGCGAAGAAGCTTGAAGGCGGCGCCAAGCTCGCCGACGAAGCTGCCGCAGCCGGACTCAAGGTTGTGACCTCCGCGCCGTTCAAGCGTGACGCTAGCGATCCGGCTCTGTCAGCCGGCGTGATCCAGTCGGTGTTCCGCGGCGTCAAGGATTCGGCCGGACAAGCCCAGGGCGCCACACCCTCGGAATGGATCGTCTACCGGATCATCGATATCACTGCACCGACGGTCGACATGGCATCCGAAGATGCCAAGAAGCTGAAGGAGACGTTGCAGCGCGGACTGACCGACGAACAGGTCGCGCAATATGTCACCAGGCTCGAGACGCAGATCGGCACCAAGATCAACGCGGAAGCCGTTGCGATCGCCACCGGCGCCGCGAACAGCAACACCAATTAGGAAACTCACGTCATCAATACGAGCACGGCGAAGCCATCCAGAAGCAACAAGCGAAGACTGGATGGCTTCGTCGCAATTGTTCAGATGACGCGTGCATCACTCTGAAAGCATTCGATGGACAATCTCAGGGCAATCATCGCCAAGGTCGCGACCGGCGCCTCCCTCTCGCGTGAGGAAGCCTCGGCGGCCTTCGATAGCATGATGTCGGGCGAAGCCACCCCGTCGCAGATGGGCGGCCTGCTAATGGCGCTGCGCGTGCGCGGCGAGACCGTGGATGAGATCACCGGCGCGGTCGAAGTGATGCGCAGTAAAATGCTGCGGGTCGAGGCACCGGCCGGCGCTGTCGATGTGGTCGGTACCGGGGGCGATGGCTCCGGCTCCGTGAACGTCTCGACCTGCGCCTCGTTCATTGTCGCCGGTTGCGGCGTGCCGGTTGCCAAGCACGGTAATCGCGCGTTGTCGTCGCGCTCCGGCGCCGCAGACGTGTTGGCGGCCCTTGGCGTCAAGATCGACCTCACGCCCGAGGATGTCAGCCGCTGCCTGGTGGAAACCGGCATCGGCTTCATGTTTGCGCCGGCGCATCATCCGGCCATGAAGAATGTTGGCCCGACCCGCGTCGAGCTCGCGACCCGCACGATTTTCAATCTGCTTGGGCCGCTGTCCAATCCCGCCGGCGTCACCCGGCAGATGGTCGGCGTGTTCTCGCGGCAGTGGGTGCTGCCGCTGGCGCAGGTGCTGAAAAACCTCGGCTCCGAATCCGCCTGGGTGGTGCACGGCTCCGACGGCCTTGATGAGATCACCCTTACCGGCCCGACCTTCGTGGCGGCGCTGGAGAACGGCAATATCCGCAGCTTCGAGATTTCGCCCGAGGACGCGGGTCTGTCGCGCACCGGTCCGGATTCCTTGAAAGGTGGCGACGCCCAGGAAAACGCCGCCTCACTGCAGGCTGTGCTCGACGGCAAGCCGAGCGCCTTCCGTGACGTCGCGCTACTCAATGCAGCCGCGGCATTGATCGTGGCTGGTAAGGTCAAGGACATGAAGGAAGGCGTGGCACTCGGGCAGAAATCGCTCGACAGCGGCGCGGCGCTGGAGAAGCTGAAGCGACTGGTCTCCGTCTCCAACGCCAAGGTGTGAGACGACGATGTCCGACATCCTGACCAAGATCGAAGCTTACAAGCGCGAAGAAATCGCGGCGGCGAAACGCGCCCATCCCATCGCTTCCATCGAAGCGCTGGCCAAGGCTGCGTCGGCGCCGCGCGGCTTCATGACCGCGATCCACAAGAAGCTCGACAAGAACGAGTTTGCGTTGATCGCCGAAATCAAGAAGGCCTCGCCGTCCAAGGGGCTCATTCGCGAGGACTTCGACCCGCCGACGCTGGCCAAGGCCTATGAGGCTGGCGGCGCCGCGTGTCTCTCGGTCCTGACCGATACGCCGTCGTTCGAAGGGCATCTCGACTTCATGGTCGCGGCGCGCGCCGCGACCAAACTGCCGGTGTTGCGCAAGGACTTCATGTTCGACACCTATCAGGTGGTCGAGGCCCGTGCCCATGGTGCCGATTGCATCCTGATCATCATGGCTGCACTCGATGACGCGCAGGCGCGCGATATCGAGGACGCCGCTATCGACCACGGCATGGATGTGCTGATCGAAATCCACGACCAACCGGAGCTGGAGCGGGCACTGAACCTGCGCTCGCCGATGATCGGCATCAACAACCGCAACCTGCGCACCTTCGAGACCACGCTGACCGCCAGTGAAACGCTTGCGCCTATGATCCCCCGGGATCGACTCAAGGTCGGCGAGAGCGGTATCTTCACGCCGGACGACCTCACACGCCTCGAACGCGTCGGCATTTCCACCTTCCTGGTCGGCGAAAGCCTGATGCGGCAGGCGGACGTAACAGCGGCAACGCAAACGCTGCTCAAGCGCGCGAACGGAACGCAGTGATCATGGCCGGCAAGACCAAGAAATCGAAGCAAGCTGCCGCCCTCACCCACATCGATTCCTCGGGCGAGGCCCGCATGGTCGACGTGTCGGAGAAACCGGCGACAGAACGTATCGCGGTGGCCGAAGGTCTGGTGATCATGAGCAAGGCGACGCTCGACATGATCGTCTCCGGCAATGCCAAGAAGGGCGACGTGCTCGGCACGGCGCGCATCGCAGGCATCATGGCGGCGAAGCGCACATCGGATCTGATCCCGCTGTGTCATCCGCTAGCGCTGTCGAAGGTCACCCTGGACATCACGCCCGACAAGAAACTGCCGGGCTGCCGCGTACGTGCGTCGGTGAAGGTCACGGGCCCCACTGGAGTCGAGATGGAAGCGCTGACGGCCGTCTCGGTCGCATGCCTGACGATCTACGACATGATCAAGGCCGTGGAACGGGGTGTCCGTATCGAAGGCATCCACCTCGTCGAGAAAAAGGGCGGCAAGTCCGGGCACTATCTGGTGACGGACAACGCCGCGATCAGCTGACGTAGTCTTACTTCAACGATGTGTTGATCGCGGTGAATTTGGTATTCAACTTCGTCCCGAGCCCATTTACGCCAGCAATGATCGCCAGCGAGATGCCTGCGGCTATGAGGCCATACTCGATGGCCGTGGCACCTGTTTCGTCGGCAATAAAGCGTTTTAACATTCCGAGCACTGTCTCATTCCTCACGCAATAACTGACATTAATTGCCTCGCAACACGCGTTACGAGCACCCGATTCACAGTGACGGACCTGCAATCAGCGAGCCAAAACTACTGCGTGCAATGTCAATATCTTAGATGGTTAAGTCTTTTTCTGCGTTAGGAATTAAGTGCACGGTAGTTGCCTGCCCGGCAACAATTGCCTGTGTAGTCGCGCTCAAATCAAGCCAGACGGGCGGCCCGCGTGGCGATCCAGCAGACCTTCGGGCGCCGACGTTCTATCTTGTGCGGGGCTAGTCGAGACGTTTCATCGCGTTCCGAGCACATCGGCATCCACACGAACTCTTCGAGGCTGCGTCCAGCCGCGAACTGAAACACCAGCCGGCGCAGACGCAGACCCTACCCGACCAGACGCGCCGATTGTGAGTTTTGCGGTAACCTAAATAGGGGTGGATTTCAGCGAACGCTGTCATCGCGGTGCTTGCGCAGGAGACGTTGCGGGCTGCGCTGCGGCTTCATCTCGTCGACAATCCACGGCCCGATCTGCGCATCGAGATGCCGCTCGTATCGTTTGACCAGCAGCCACGCAGCGGGCAGCAGCAGCACCATCAGTCCAACCACGATCGACATTCCAGATCCTTTAAATCAAAGGGTTTCGATGTCGTTAGGTACGTTAAACAGCCTTTTAGGTTTGAAATAGCCCGCATGTATTTTCTGCGGAGCAGCAAATTATCTACCGATGCCCGCAACTGGCCCCACACCGATACCGGAACGACTGATGTTGCCGGTATCGATGCGCGATAGGCTACTTGATCATCGGACAACCACCCTCGGCCATCGGCCGGAACGCCTTTTCGGCAGGGATGGTCGAGAGCAGCTTGTAGTAATCATACGGCCCCTTCGACTCTGCCGGCTTCTTGATCTCGAACAGGTAGATCGGGTGGATGACACGGCCATCGGCGCGGATTGTGACCTCACCGAACAGTCTGTCCTTGCCCTTGAAGGTCTTCATCTGCGGCACGACCACGCCGGCATCATCGCTACCCTTGGCGGCCACCGCATTGAGATAGGCCAGCGTGGAGGCATAGACGCCCGCCTGATTGGCGCTCGGCATCTTGCCATTCATGCCCGGCCGCGCCGCAAAGCGTTTGCCAAAGGCGCGGGTGTCGTCATCCATGTCCCAGTAGAAGGATTCCGTCAGCAGCAAGCCCTGCGCGGTTTTCAGGCCCATGCCGTGAACGTCGTTGATGAAGATCAGGAACGCGACCAGCTTCTGCGGGCCATCCTGCATGCCGAACTCGCCGGCCTGCTTCACCGCATTGATGGCATCGGCGCCGGCATTAGCCAAGCCGATCACCTTGGCCTTGGAGCTCTGCGCCTGCAGCAAGAGCGAGGCGAAATCGGAGGTGCCGAGCGGGTGCTTCGATGACCCCAGCACCTTGCCGCCGTTCTTCGTGATGTAATTGGTAGCTTCGGCCTCGATGCCCTGCCCCAGCGCATAGTTCACCGTGAGAAAGTACCAGTCGTCACCGCCTCGCTGCATCATCGCCGCCGCGGTGGTGTTGCCGGTGGCCCATGCGTCGTTGACCCACTGGATGGTATTCGGCGAGCACTCCTTGCCCGTGAGGTCCGAGGTCGCCGTGGACGATGCCAGGAACGTCATCCTGGTGTTGCGGGCGATATTGTTGATGGCGAGCCCTACGGACGAATTCGGCACGTCGACGATGGCGTCGACCTTCTCGACATCGAGCCATTTGCGCGCGATGGCAGAGCCGACATCCGCCTTGTTCTGGTGGTCGGCATAGACGATCTCGACCTTGATGTTCTTGCCGCCGCCGTTGAAATCCTCGGCCGCCATGCGCGCGGCTTCCACCGAGCCCATGCCGTTGGTGTCCTGGAACACGCCGGAAATGTCGTTGAGCACACCGACCCGCACCACATCGTCTGACACCTGTGCGTGCACGGCCGTCGCCATCACGCAGGATGCCGCAGCTGCCAAAACTATCTTCAAACCCTTCATTTCGTCTCTCCCCTCTACCTTGATTACGCGGGTCCGGACGTTGCCGGTCGCGGTCTTGCTTGCGAGTTACACCTGTCGCTCCGGTAGCCGGAGCACGAGGCCATCCAGCGCCTCGGTGATCTTGATCTGGCACGACAGCCGGCTGTTCGGCAGCCGCTCGCTGACGACGCCTTCCAGCAACTCATCCTCGTCGGCACCGACTGCGCCGACTTTGCCCAGCCAGTTGTCGTCGACATAGACGTGGCAGGTGGCGCAAACCGCGCCGCCGCCGCATTCGCCCGTAATGCCGTCGATGCCATGGAGCAGCGCCGTATACATGGCGCTGTCGCCGTCATTGGCGCTGACTGTCTCGGCACGGCTGTCGTGATGAATGAACGTAATACTCGGCATGGAATCCTCAGGCAGGCGTGAAGGTGACCGGCAGGCTCTCCAGCCCGCGCAGCGTGTTGTTGTAACGGCGCTTGACCTCGCCGGTGATCTCGATCGACGCGACCTTGCGCGCCAGTGCGGACAGCATGACCTCGCCTTCAAGCCGGGCCACGAGCTGCCCGACGCACATGTGGATGCCGGAGCCGAAGCCGACATGGCCCGATGTCTTGCGGGTGATGTCATAGCGTTCGGGATCGGCCCAGCGGCGCGGATCGCGGTTGGCGGCGGCCAGGAACATCAGCACCTTCTCGCCCTCACCGACATGGCAGCCGCTGATCTCGACGTCGCGCGTCGTGGTGCGGAAGAAGGTCTGCACAGGGCTTTCATAACGCACGGCCTCCTCGAAGGCGTTGCGCGCCAGCGACAGATCGCTGCGCAGCCGCGCGAATTCCTCTGGGTAGCGCGCCAGGCAATAAACGGCCGCGCCGATACCGTTCACCGTCGTGTCCAGTCCTGCCGACAGCAATGAGCGCACCAGCAGCGGCGCCTCGTCAGCGGTGATATCGCCGGTGTCGACACGCGCATGGATGCAGGCGCCGAAGCCGCCGGGCGCGAGATTCTCGCGCTGGCATTGCGACTGCACATAGGCCTGATGCGGCGCCGAACGCTCGATGGCGTCCTGACGCAATTTGTTCGGCGGACCGAAGGCATTGAAGACGAGACCGGCATAAGGCAGCAGGTTTTCGCGGCCCTCCTTCTGCAGCCCCATCGCATCGGGGAACACCGATAGCGGATAGGCTTCGGCAAGATCCGCGACCGCGTCGAAACTGCCGCGCTCCAGGAGTTCATCGACCTTGGCGTCAGCCGCCGCAGCAAACCCGTCCCGCAACTGCTTCATCACTGCCGGCGACAACACCTTGTTGAGGACCGTGCGCGTACGCGTATGCGCCGGCGGGTCGGCTTCGAGGATGAGGCTCTGCGGGCGCCACGGCTTCTCCTTGGCGAAGTCGCTGAGCCCCACGCCGCGACTCGAGCAGAACGTCGCGGGATCGTTCAGGACTGCATGAACTTCCGCATAGCGCGCGACCGCGTAGACATTCCATTTGTCGAGATACACCACGGGGCCGGCGTCACGCAGAACCTCGTGGGTGGGGTGCGGATCGGCGAAGAAGTCCATGGCGAAGGGATCGACATCGAGGTGGACGACGGGCTGAGACGATGCGTCGTTCGGCACGGCGCCGAAGGACAGTACCTGCGTGGTGTGGGGCGGAGCCGTTGTAACCGTGGCAACCATGTGAACCTCCCGTATTTTCTTGTTGGCAATTGTGGCTGCGTATCTCTATTTCTCAGGACCACGTGATCTCGTCGATTTCGACGGCATCACGCAGGCAGGATCGTGGTGCATGAGCAAGAATGGATCGGGCAAAACGGTTCGAAAGCCCGCCAAGGTGAAAGCGACAAAGGTCAATGTCAGGGCCGTCGCTGCGCGTACACCCGCTGCCAAAGGCGGACAGTTGCTCGATCTTGAGCGCTACGTGCCGGCCTTCGTGACGTTCATTGCGAACAAGCTCTCGCGCAACGCGACCGCGCTCTATCAGAAGCGCTTTGGCGTGAATGTCACGGAATGGCGCATCATGTCGCTGCTGGCGATCGAACCCGGCATTCCCGCCTCGCGCATCTGTCACGTCATCGGTTTTGACAAGGGCCCGGTCAGCCGCACGCTCGCCCTGCTGGAAGAACGCGGCCTGGTCGCCATCAATGCCGACCCGGACGACGCGCGCACCCATTCGATTACGCTGACCGCGAAGGGGCGCACGACCCATGACGCCGTTATCGTGACCGCGCTGGAACGCGAGCGAAAGCTGCTGTCCTGTCTTGAGGAAAGCGAACGCGAAGTGCTGATCGACTTGCTGCGACGCATTCACAGCAATCTCGGCGCTGTGACCGGCTGAGCCGGCACGGATCGCGCACGCAGCATCAAGCACTGTGCCGCACAAGCGGTCCACCATCGTTCCTCTCCCTGCGGGGCGCGGCAGTTGACTGCTCTCGTATGCGCCCTCTTTGGAAAGGCTCTCACGAATTAGTTGCCTAGGCAACAAAAATATCGAGACGGCTTGTCACGCGGGAGCAAGGATTTTCTGCCACCATCCGCTAACCTGCGCCGCAACATGTTCAATCGTTGAGCCAAAAGATACAGATGTCGCTTACGCCAAATTCCGCCGACGCCCTGCTGTTCGATCTCGGCCGCGTTGTCCTGGATATCGATTTCACGCGCGTGCTGAAGGTCTGGTCGGACTATGCGCATTGTGCACCGGACGACATCGTGAGTCGGTTTGCACGCGGCGACGTCTATATGCGACACGAGCGCGGCGAGATTTCCGACGACGCATTCTTTGCGTATCTACACGACACACTCGGTATCGATCTGACGCCGGCACAATTTCTCGAAGGCTGGAATGCGATCTTCGTCGGAGAGATGCCGGGTATCGCCGAACTCCTCGCGCATGCCTCGAAACGCTGGCCGCTTTACGCGTTTTCAAACACCAATGTCGCGCATGTCACACATTTCTCGGAGCACCATGCCGATCTGCTCAGCCACTTCCGAACGGTGTTTCTGTCGTCCTCGATCGGACTTCGCAAGCCCGATGCAAAATCCTATGAGCACGTCATCGCGGAAATCGGTGTCCCCGCCGAGCGCATCGTGTTCTTCGACGACCTTGCCGATAATATCGAGGCTGCCCGTGCTTGCGGATTGCAGGCGGTGCATGTGACCTCGCCGACATCCGTCGCCGAGGCGCTCAAGGCACTCGGGCTTTAAGTCCGCGAGATGCGCTGGAAGGCGATGCTGGTGAGCACGCCGAGCAATGCCCAGAACAGCAGGCTAGTCAGCGTCGCTGCAACGACGAAACTGTGCGACAGGGCTTCCGGGACATCCGTATGGCCAGCGGGCGCCTGAGGGGCTCCAATCAGGTGCGGCAGCACGATCAGGCCAAGGCCGAGAATGGCGGCCCATGACGCCTTGCGGAACACCAGCAGGCCAAGCCCCGCTGCAGTGGCGCAGGCGGTGCTGACCCACCAGGTCTGGCGCAGTGAAAGGTCCGCGACAGGCATTCCAGGCAGCTCCGGCGGCAGGCCGAGGCCAGGCGCAGCCGTGAAGACGACGAAACCGCCGAGACCCCAGAACAGCCCTTCCCGCCAACTCACGGTCCGGCCACGCAGCGCGAAGATGCCGGCCAGCAACAGTGCGAAACCGATGGCAGTCAGGATATTGGCGCCGGTGGTGAAGGCATTGCGCTGGAAGCCCTCGGCGGGCTCCCATTCGGCCTCATGGCTATGGGCGGCGGCGCCATGGTCGTGGGTATGGGCGGGCTGCGTGGCATCCGTCGGCGCAACAGCTGCCGGAGCTTCCGCCTTGCGCTCATAGACTTCGCTTTTCTGGATCAGGGGAATGGTCCCGACCATCTGCGCGCCGGTGATGGCAGCGCCAGTGATCACGCCAGCCAATGCTGCCGAGAAAACGATCGACCTGAAGACGGACATGTCTCAGTGGCAGGGAAATGCGTTGGCGTGGCGCGTGTCATGGGCCGCATTGTGGACGGCGCTGATATGCGAGAAGCCGACCACACCGACGATGAACAGACCGAGCGCCATGGCCAGAACGGCCTGCACGACGACATTTACGTCAGTGGTGACGGCGGAGATCTGGGCGGTCTGGGTCTGTTGCATCGGAATCCTCGCGAAATAGACCGCCAATTTAGCCGAGTTGCACCGGCGGCGCGACCGTTAATTTTACATCGCGCGGGCGACATCGCGGCTGGTTAGATGAAAATTCGCATCCGCCGCCACCGACGCACGCACGAGCTTGGCGCTGGCCGCCGCCTGAAACACTTCTCTGTGGTCGCGGAAATAGGCCGCGCAGTCCTCCGGCGACGGGTAGCGCCGGAGCAGCGTCCGGAACGCGTGACGGTGCACCATGCACAGCCCGCGATGGCCGGACGGCCGGAATGTCAGTGCATCGACATCCACCCGCCAGACAGGCGCTTCATCGTCGGTTGCTGCGAGGTTGTCGGTCATGATCGCCGATGTCTATCGCGTTTCCCTGCCCTGCCAAAGCGGCTGTGGTTTTGCGTCCGCTCCCGCTCTCCGCTATGACGGGCGCCCACACTGCCGGAGATCCCCCGCGATGGCCCTGATGCCGGTTACCGATGCCATGGCCGCGATTCTCGCGGGCGCCGACGCGCTGCCTGAGGAGATGGTGCCACTGGAGGACGCGTTCCACCGCGTGCTCGCCCGCGACATCGCTTCGCTGCGCACCCAGCCACCGGAGCCCATGTCAGCGATGGACGGCTATGCCGTGCGCGCCGCCGATGCCACACTGGGCACCAAGCTCCGCGTGATCGGCGAGATCGCCGCAGGCAAGCCGTTCGACCGCCCGCTGCAGACCGGCGAAGCCCTGCGAATCTTCACCGGCGGCGTGCTGCCCGCTGGCGCCGACGCCGTCGTGATCCAGGAAGACACCACGCGCGATGGCGATATCGTCGGGATCAGCGAGGCCGCGATCTCCGGTAAGCATATCCGTCCGGCGGGCGTCGACTTCAACGAAGGCGACGTTCTGCTGCGCGCCGGCACCCGCCTCACCGATCGCGATCTGGCCCTTGCTGCCGGCATGAACCATCCGTCACTGCCCGTGCGGCGACGGCCGGTTGTTGCCGTGCTCGCCACCGGCGACGAACTGGTAATGCCCGGCGCGGTCCCCGGCCCCGGCCAGATCGTGCTCTCCAATGGCTTCGCGCTGCGTGCGCTGGCCCGTGCCGAAGGCGCCGAGGTGATCGATCTCGGTATTGCCGTCGACACGCTGGAGGCGACCACATCAGCCATTCAACGCGCGATCGATCTGAAGGCCGATGTGCTGATCACCACAGGCGGCGCGTCGGTCGGCGACCACGACCTGGTGCAGCAATCCCTGATCAATGCCGGCGTCGAGATGGCGTTCTGGCGCATCGCCATGCGGCCCGGCAAGCCGATGATGCACGGACGCCGCCAGGGCATGCGGGTCATAGGCCTGCCCGGCAATCCCGTCTCGTCCTATGTCTGCGGATTCCTGTTCATGGTGCCGCTGCTGCGCGCGCTATCCGGCCGAAACGAGATCGCTCACGCGCTCGAACCCGCGGTGCTCGGCCGCGACCTCGCCGCCAACGACCAGCGCGAGGATTACCTGCGCACGCGTCTGGAAACCCGCGGCGACGGCACCGTGGTGGCGACACCGGTGATGAAACAGGACTCGTCGCTGCTGGGAAACCTGGCTGTTGCCGAAGGACTTCTGATCCGCAAGCCATTCGCTCCCGCCGCCGCCGCTGGCGATTCCTGCGCAATCATGCGACTGCCTGTTTAAAGGCCGGGATACGCGATGGGATGCCGGGCCACCGGAAACTCGACCGCGCAGCATGTTCTCTGAGCTTTTTTCTGACTGAGATACCTTAACACGGCTTCAGTCACTGAATTGTCACGTAACGCAGCGAGACATCGCAGCGAAACAAGATCGGTGGACAGATGGACTATTTCAAACGCTTCAATTTCCTGTTTGCGATGCCAACATTCGACGCCGACGATCTCGAGGGCATTCGCCTCAATCAGATCGTCGATGAGATCGAGCGTTCCGGCTTCGAGGTCGTCAAAGCGCGCAAGCTCGAAGACGCTACGATCGCAGTCCAGACCGACGCGGCGATCGGCTGCATGGTGGTCGACTGGGGCAAGAAGGGCCTGGAAGGCAAGACCGCGGCGCTGATCAACCTGATGCGCAAACGGGGTCTCGATTTCCCCATCATCCTGCTGATACGTCGCAAGCGGTTTGAAGACGTCCCGGTCGAGGTGCTCGATTTCATCGACGGCTATGTCTTCCTGTCCGAAGAAACGCCACCGTTCATCGCCAAGAATCTGATCAGCCGGTTGAAGCAATATGCGGAAACGCTGAAGACACCGTTTTTCGGCGCCCTGGTCGACTATGCCGAGGAAGGCAACCAGCTCTGGACCTGCCCCGGGCACAATGGCGGCGTGTTCTACAGCCGCAGCCCGATCGGCCGTGTGTTCATGGAACATCTCGGCGAAGCCGTGTTTCGCGACGACCTCGACAATTCGGTGCTCGATCTCGGCGATCTGCTGACCCATGAGGGCCCTGCTTTGCAGGCGCAGAAGGAAGCCGCGCAAATCTTTGGCGCGGAGAAAACCTATTTCGTGCTCAACGGCACCTCGACCTCCAACAAGGTCGCGCTATCGGCTTTGGTCACCGATGGCGATCTGGTGTTGTTCGATCGCAACAACCACAAGGCTGCCCTGCACGGCGCATTGATGATTTCAGGCGGTGTGCCGATCTATGTGCCGACGACGCGCAATCCCTGGGGCCTGATCGGCCCGATGAACTGGGACGCACTCGACGAGAACGCACTGCGCGAGCGCATCCGTATCAATCCGCTGGTCACGGATCCCGATGCCTGGAAACGCCCGCGGCCGTTCCGCGTCGCCGTGGTTGAACAATGCACCTATGACGGCACCATCTACAGCGCCGAGATGATCATCGCGCGCATCGGTCATCTCTGCGATTACATCCTGTTTGATGAAGCCTGGGCAGGCTTCATGAAATTCCACCCGCTCTATGCAGGCCGCTTCGCCATGGGGCTCAAGGAATTAGGCCCGGACTCGCCGGGCATCATCGCCACGCAGTCGACCCACAAGCAGCTCGCCAGCTTTTCGCAGGCGTCGCAGATCCACATGAAGGATCGGCATATCCGCGGGCAGAAGCGCCGCGTCGAGCATCGGCGCTTCAACGAAAGCTTCATGCAGCACGCCTCGACCTCGCCATTCTATCCGCTGTTCGCATCATTGGATGTCGGCGCGCAGATGATGAAGGGCCGCTCCGGCGAAGTGTTGTGGGACGACACGATCCGCCTCGGCATCGAACTGCGCAAGAAGATGCGCGCGGTGCGCCGCGAGTTCGAGGAGAAGGAAACCCGCACCGAGCGCCGCTGGTTCTTCGAACCCTTCGTGCCCGAGCGCGTCGCGATTCCCGACGCAGCCAGCGAAGGCGCTGTTCACAATGTGCCCTGGGAAAGTATCGGCACTGACCAGCTGGCCACCAATCCGTCCTATTGGCAGCTCGCGCCCGACGCCGCTTGGCATGGCTTCCCCGGCATGGTCGCCGGTTTCGCCATGACCGATCCGAACAAGCTGACGGTGCTGACGCCGGGCTTCGATCGCACCACCGGCGCCTATGCCGATCATGGCATCCCTGCTCCGGTGGTCGCTCAGTTCCTGCGCGAGAACCGCATCGTCCCCGAGAAGAACGACCTCAACTCGCTGCTCTTCCTGCTGACGCCCGGCGTGGAGGCCAGCAAGGCCGGCACGCTGATCTCTGGCCTTGTCGCCTTCAAGAAATTTCATGACGACAACGCGCTGCTGGAAGACGTCATCCCGGAATTCGCGCGGCGCAGGCCGGCGCGTTATGCGGGCGTCCGCCTGCGGGATCTGTGCGGCGACATGCACCGGTTCTTTCGCGAGGCCAATGTGAGCGACCTCCAGACCAGGCAATTCTCCGCCGACCATCTGCCGGAGATCGCCATGTCGCCCCACGATGCCGCGCGCTGTCTGGTGCGTAACGACGTCGACTACCTCCCCATCGACGAGATATTCGGGCGTGTCGCCACGACGCCGTTCGTGGTCTATCCGCCGGGCATCGCCACGATCGTACCGGGCGAGCGGCTCACCGAACGATCCAAGCCGATGATCGATTATCTCAGGATGTTCGAGACCTGCTTCAACACCTTCCCGGGTTTCGACGTCGAGATTCAGGGCATCTACCGCAAGGTCGACGCCAATGGCCGGATCCGGCTTTACACTTACGTGGTCTCCGAATAGGGAGCACGTAAGGAGCCAGATTTGCAAACGGAACTCGAACAGCCGGTCGTCATACGACCCTCGCGCGACACTGACGTCGATGCCATGCTGGCGATCTATCGCCGGCACATCAGGCAGGGCGTCGAGGAAGGCGTCAGCGACGCCGACACGCCGCAGCCCGACGATCTCAGAGACCGGCGCAAGAACCTGCGCAGCAAACGGTTTCCGCATCTCGTCGCCACGCAAGGCGGCGAGGTGGTGGGCTATGCCTATGTGGTGCTGTTCCGCAAGCGACCGGCCTATCGCTACACGGTCAAGCACTCGATCTATATCCACCACGGACATGTCGGCCGCGGTATCGGCCGCCTGTTGATGCGCGAGTTGATCGACGTCTGCGCGGCAGCCGGCTTCCGACAGATCATCGGCTATATCGATGCCGACAACACAGCTTCTCTCGGCCTTCATGAGAGCTTCGGCTTTGCCCGCGTTGGCTTGCTGCCCGGCGTCGCTTATCGCTCCGGCCGCTGGGCCGACACGATCATGGTCCAGCGCTCGCTGGCCACCGGCTCCACGACTCCACCGCCTTTGCCACTCTCCGGCCGGCCGCTTTCCGCGTAATTGCACGCGGTCTGCTCTGGCATTTTCACTGTTTGACGCGCTCACGGAAGGTCGGGAACGACTTCCTCGGTCATTGCCTTGCTCAGCTCCACATACGTCTTCTTGACGAGAAATTAAGCATTGCAGAACACATATGGAACATATAGTGTTCGTTCATGATTTGTTTCGAGATTCTGTGGCTTTGAGTAGTTTGAGAGTGCCCGAACTCGCGCAACCGATCTTCGAACGAGTGTCTCTGGATTGAGGCCGATCGTTCGAAGGCCCTTTGAAACGCACGCGGCGGCCGACACCGTCAACTGAGGATGGCTTCAGATGCTCACGCGCAAACAATACGAACTCCTGCGATTCATCGATCAGCGATTGAAGGAAGCCGGCGTCCCGCCCTCCTTCGACGAGATGAAGGATGCGCTCGACCTGCGCTCCAAGTCCGGCATCCACCGCCTGATCACGGCCCTGGAAGAACGCGGCTTCATTCGTCGCCTGCCGAACCGCGCCCGCGCGATTGAAGTGATCAAGCTGCCCGAACTTGGCGCGCCAGTCACAGGCGGCACTGGCCGTCGCGGCTTCACGCCCAGCGTGATCGAAGGTACCCTCGGCAGGGTGCGGCCGGCCGCCAGCATCGGCAGCAACAGCGGCGATGATGACAATGGCCGCACGGTTGCCATCCCGGTGATGGGCCGGATCGCGGCAGGTACACCGATCGAGGCGCTGCAGACCCGCAGCCACACGATCAGCATGCCGGCCGACATGCTCGGCTCCGGCGAACATTACGCGCTCGAGGTGCGCGGCGATTCCATGCAGGACGCCGGCATTCTCGATGGCGACACCGTGCTGATCCAGCGCAACGAGAGCGCCGACACGGGTGACATCGTGGTGGCCCTGATCGACGACGAGGAAGCCACGTTGAAGCGCTTCCGCCGCCGCGGCGCGTCGATCGCGCTGGAGCCGGCGAACGACGCCTACGAAGTCCGCATCCTGCCGCCGAACCGGGTGCGCATTCAGGGCAAACTGATCGGTCTGTATCGACGCTACTGAGGCCGTTGCCTCGGCGGATTACTGATCTTCGGGTTGAAGATCGGTTTCCGCCGGCGTCGCATCCACCGGCCGGTTTTGCGGCGTACGCCCGGTCTGGATGATGTTGGGCTGGGGCTCATCGGGAATGGCGCGCGACCACGGGCGGTCAAGGCCAAGCGGCCGCACGGCATCGATTGCAAAACCATTCGTGGTGCGACGCAGGGTCATCGCGCCATTTCGTTGCAGGCGATCCTGATTGATCACCAGCGCCCTACAATCCTCAGGCGGTTGTCGCGTCGTGACGATCAGCGCCGCTTTCTCGCAATCATCTGTGAAGGCATCCGGCTGTAAAACCAGCGCTACTAAAGCGCCATCGGCCAGCGGCACGATGCATCCGTCGCGGTCGCAGGACACGCCGTGGCTGACTGAAGCATCGGTCGGCAAGCGTGCATCGGCATCGCCGGCAAGCCACTCTTTCAGCAGAAACGTATCCTTGGCGCTGCGCATCACATGCAGGTGCCCGTCCCTGCCCCGTACCGCAACGCTGTGACCATCGCCCGAGATCAGCACATCGGGCTGCCTGACTAGCAATGCCCAGACGATCGAGAGCGCAAGCACGCCAACGCCCGCAAGGCGCAAGGGCGTGCGCAGCAATCCGAGCACGATGATGCCGATACTCGCTGATATCAGCGGTCCGGTGCCGAAGGCCGGCATCCGGCTAATGGCGCCGGGCAAGGCTGCCACCCATTGCGTCACCACGATCATCCACTGGATGCCGACATCCATCAGCCGCCAGAACACACCGTCAAAGCCGAACGGCATGGCCACCAAGCCGAGAATGCCCGCGGGCATCACCAGTGCCGAGACCACCGGCATCGCCAGGAGATTGGCGACGACGCCATAAGGCGTGACGCGATGAAAATGAAACGCCGCGTAGGGCGTCGTGGCAAGCCCGGCGACGAGCGAGGCCAGCACGAGCGTCGCGATCTCACGTCCGCCCCACAGCGCCACGCGCGCCGTCGCGGAATGATCGAGCGACGCAAACAGCGCGGGCATGCCGATCTGCACCAATGCGACGAGCCCCAGCGTCGCCGCGAATGACATCTGAAAACTCGGATGCACTAGCGCTTCCGGCGCAACGATCAGCACAACCATTGCCGCCACCGCCAGCGTGCGGAACGTCACCGCCCGGCGATCGACCATCACAGCGATCAGCACGACGGCCGTCATGAAGAACGAACGCTGCGTAGCAACCTCGGCGCCCGACAGCAGCAGATAAAATAGTGCCGCGAGCAATGCCGCAGCAGCTGCGACTTTCTTGATCGGGAACGTCACCGTCAGCATGGGGATCAGTGCCAGCAGCGCGCGGATCGCAAAGAACACCACACCGGCGACAACGGCCATGTGATAGCCGGAAATCGACAACACATGACCGAGGCCGGAGATGAACATCGCATCATTGACGTCAGCCGAAATCGCATCGCGGCGGCCTGTGAGCAGTGCCGTGGCAATGGCGCGGCTATCGCCCGAGAGCACGGTGCGGATTCGCGCATCGATGGCGTCGCGTAGCCCCTGCATGGTCACCGAATAGCGTAGCGCCATACTCGGCTGCGTCGGCGGATCCATCGCCTTGATGCCGCCCATCACGAAGCCGGATGCCCCAATACCCTGAAAATAAAGATCGCGACTGAAATCATAACTTCCCGGCCGCAACGGAGACAGCGGCGGCTGCAGCCTCGCCTTCAATTCGACGAAGCTACCGACGGCAGGCGCCGTGCCCTTCTTCACCGATAACCGCACACGCGTGAGCTTTGGCGCGGCGCGCGGACTGTCCATCGTGGCGACGCGCAGCACGAAGCGATCAGTGCGCTCGCGTTCCTCATGGGTTTCAACGAAGCCGGTGAGCGCAACGGAATAGAGCGGCTTGGTCAGAACCTCATGTGCGATACGTGCGGTCTTTATGGCCGCCACTGCAAAGCCGGCCGCGATGGCCGCAACGAGCAAGATCAAGGGAAACCATCGCTGCCGCCGCAGCAAAAACGCAGCCACGCAAAGAAGGCCGGCCGTTGCGCCGGCAACCCTGGCCACCGGCTCATGCTCAGCGGCAAAATACAGCGCAATGCCGGTACCAAAAGCGATCGGCACCCAAGGCAGCAAGCGACCGGGACCAGCTTCGGCCCGCACCCACGTCCAGAGCGTCCCGAAGCCCGATGTTGACGACGTCGCTGACGGGACAGCGACGCCTGCCGTGGCCGGCGACGGCCATGTGGTCGCCGTGCCGGATCGGCCCCGCCGCTGTTGCTGATCCCCGCCCCGCGCCATCGAACGCCCGCACGCTTGCCCTCCCGAATGCTATCGGAAGGGCAAGCGGCGACTAGCGGAACGGATGCAGAATACGAAAACTAATCCGTAGGGTTGCTCAGGCCAGCTTGGCGTAGCTGTCGCGCAGACCGACGGTGCGGTTGAAGACCAGCTTGCCCGGCGCTGAATCCTTGTCCCGACAGAAATAACCCTGGCGCTCGAACTGCACGACATCGCTTGTGTTGTCGCTCGCCAGCGCCGGCTCCAGCATGGCGCCAGTCAGCGTCTCCAGCGAGTCTGGATTGAGCTGTGATGCGAATTCGGTCGCATTGGGCTGCGGATCGGCAAACAGCTGATTGTAGACGCGCACTTCCGCCGGCACGGCATCTGCGGCGCTCACCCAATGGATCGTCGCCTTGACCTTGCGACCGTCCGGCGCATTGCCGCCCCGGGTTTCCGGATCATAGGTGCAGCGCAGTTCGACCACCTCGCCAGCGGCGTTCTTGATGACGTCCTTGCAGGTGATGAAATAGCCGTAGCGCAAGCGCACCTCGCGGCCCGGTGCCATGCGGAAGAACTTCTTTGGCGGCTCTTCCATGAAATCGTCATGCTCGATGTAGAGTTCACGGCCGAACGGAATCTGCCGGCTGCCGAGCGCCTCATCGTCAGGATGATTGATGGCTTCGAGCTGCTCGCTCTGCCCTTCCGGATAGTTCTCGATCACGACCTTCAGTGGCTTCAGTACGGCCATGCGGCGCTGCGCCGTGCGGTTCAGCGTCTCGCGTACGGCGAAGTCGAACATCGAGATATCGACGGTCGAATTGGCCTTGGCGACGCCGATGCGCTTGACGAATTCGCGGAGCGCTTCAGCGGGAATGCCACGGCGCTGCAGGCCAGCCAGCGTCGGCATCCGTGGATCGTCCCAGCCGGTGACATGGCCGCCGCGGACAAGTTCGGTCAGCACGCGCTTCGACAACAGCGTGTAAGTCATGTTGAGCCGCGCGAATTCATACTGATGCGGCCGCGATGGCACCGGCAGGTTATCCAGACACCAGTCGTAAAGCGGCCGGTGATCCTCGAATTCGAGTGTACAGATCGAATGCGTCACGTGTTCGATGGCGTCCGACTGACCGTGCGCAAAATCGTAGCTCGGATAAATGCTCCAAGCGGTGCCCGTGCGCGGGTGGTGCGCATGCAGGATACGATAGATCACGGGATCGCGCAGGTTGATGTTGCCCGACGACATATCGATCTTGGCGCGCAGCACGCGGGCGCCGTTCGGGAATTCGCCAGCACGCATACGCGTGAACAGATCGAGATT
The DNA here is from genome assembly GCF_008329525.1 of Tardiphaga sp. P9-11. Lineage (GTDB taxonomy): Bacteria > Pseudomonadota > Alphaproteobacteria > Rhizobiales > Xanthobacteraceae > Tardiphaga. The sequence goes on from NZ_NPKQ01000002.1 coordinate 140,105, forward strand.
CTCGTCGACCGATCGATTGCGGAAGGGGCTGTTCTGGCCAGGCTCGGTCAGGGTGCCGCGCTTGACGCGGATCTCTTCCTGCGACTGATCGTCGACATAGGCCTTGCCGGCGCGGATCAGGTCCTGTGCCCAACCATACAGCTGCTCGAAATAGTCCGAGGCGTAATGTAGATTGCCTTCGCCCCAATCGAACCCGAGCCAGCGGACGTCGCGCTGGATGGCGTCGATATATTCCTGCTCTTCCTTGGTCGGATTGGTGTCGTCGAAACGCAGGTTGCAGTGGCCGCCGAACTCCTCGGCAACGCCGAAGTTCAGGCAGATCGACTTGGCATGGCCGAGATGCAGGTAGCCATTGGGCTCCGGCGGAAAGCGCGTCACCACACTCGGATGCTTGCCGGATTGCAGGTCCGCCGCAACGATGTCGCGGATGAAGTCACGGCCTGCGTCGGATACCGATTCGTCTGTCATTTTCTGCCTTTCAAGCTGCGCCCTATGTGCCAAATCCGGAAGGCCGCGCCAAGGCCGGATCAGGGGCCGGGTCCCGCGAAAGGGCCTTTTCCGATGCGGTTCCGGCCCCAAATCCGCGTTTATTCGCCGTGAGACAGCGCCCTGTCGTTGTGATAAACGCCCGCCAACACTCACACCGAACTCGATCGAACCCGCTGATATGACCGCTCCCGTCGTTACCCGTTTCGCCCCTTCGCCGACCGGCTTCCTCCATATCGGCGGAGGACGCACCGCGCTGTTCAACTGGCTCTATGCCAAGAAGACCGGCGGCAAGATGCTGCTGCGGATCGAGGATACCGACCGCGAGCGCTCAACGGATGCTGCGATCGACGCCATCATAGATGGGCTCAAATGGCTGGGCATCGAGTGGGACGGTGACACCGTCTACCAATTCGCCCGAGCCGGCCGGCACCGTGAAGTCGCCGAGCAGCTACTCGCCGAGGGCAAGGCCTATTATTGCTACGCCTCGGCCGAAGAACTGCAGCAAATGCGCGAGACCGCCCGCGCCGAGGGAAAGTCCAAGCTCTATAACGGATTGTGGCGCGACCGCGATCCGTCCGATCCGCGCCCCGACGTCAAACCGACGATCCGCCTGAAGGCGCCACTCACCGGCGAGACCGTGATCGAGGATCAGGTGCAAGGCCGCGTAGTCTGGCAGAACGAAAATCTTGACGACCTCGTGCTGCTGCGTGGCGACGGCAATCCGACCTACATGCTGGCCGTGGTGGTGGACGACCATGACATGGGCGTGACCCATGTCATCCGCGGTGACGACCATCTGATCAACGCCGCCCGTCAGAAGCAGATCTACGACGCGCTCGGCTGGACCGTGCCCAGCATGTCGCATATTCCGCTGATCCACGGACCTGATGGCTCGAAACTCTCAAAGCGCCACGGCGCGCTCGGCGTCGAGGCCTATCGCGCGCTGGGCTATGTGCCGGCTGCCCTGCGGAATTACCTGGTGCGGCTCGGCTGGAGCCATGGCGATCAGGAAATCTTCTCGACCCAGGAGATGATCGACGCCTTCGACCTATCGGGGATCGGCCGTTCCGCCGCGCGCTTCGATTTCGCCAAGCTCGAAAATCTCAACGGTCACTACATCCGTCACACCGACGATCAATCCCTCGTGACCATGTTCGAGGACGTGCTGAATTACGTGCCCGGCGGCGCCGAACTGAAGGCGAAGCTCAACGAAACCACGCGCGCCCAGCTGTTGCGCGCCATGCCCGGCCTGAAGGAGCGCGCCAAGACGCTGATCGAACTGATCGACGGCGCCAACTTCATCTTTGCCGATCGCCCGCTGGCGATGGAGCCGAAGGCGCAGGCCGTACTGACGCCGGAAACCCGCGTGTTGATCGGCAAGTTGCGCACGGCACTGGAAGCCGTCACCGACTGGACCGCAGCAAATGCCGAAGCCGCTACCCGTGCCTTTGCGGAAGAAGCCGGCATCAAGCTTGGCGGTGTCGCGCAGCCACTACGCGTGGCGCTAACGGGCAAGACCACGTCGCCCGGCATTTTCGATGTTCTGGCGGTATTGGGAAGGCAGGAATGCCTGGACCGGCTCGCCGATCAGGCATCTATTTAGCATAGCTGTAGGCTGCTTTTGCCCGCCTTGCAGCGCACACAGCAATACGCTACGCATTCTGGCGAATGCTCTGGAATTCCCGGCTAGCCTCCCCATTTCTCCTGAAATGTCGGTGGTTTGCCGGCCCCTCAACGATCTCATCGGGGACCACGCGATGGACGCAAAAACCAATACCAAATCCGCAACGCTGACAGTCGACGGCAAGAGCTTCGACCTTCCGATTCACAGCGGGACGATCGGCCCTGATGTCATCGACATCGGTAAGCTCTACGCCCAGTCCGGGATGTTTACCTACGATCCGGGCTTCACCTCGACGGGCAGCTGCCAGTCCAAGATCACCTATATCGATGGCGATGCCGGTATCCTCGAATACCGCGGCTACCCAATCGAGCAGCTCGCCGCTAAGGGCGATTTCCTCGAGACCTGTTACCTGCTGCTGTACGGGGAACTCCCGACCGCCAAACAGAAGGCCGCCTTCGACACAATGGTCACGAACCACACAATGGTTCACGATCAGATGAGCCGCTTTTTCCAGGGCTTCCGTCGCGACGCACATCCGATGGCTGTGATGGTCGCATCTGTTGGCGCCCTCGCCGCTTTCTACCACGACTCAACTGATATCAACGATCCGAAGCAGCGCGAAATCGCGTCGATCCGCATGATCGCCAAGATACCGACGCTCGCCGCGATGGCTTACAAGTACACGATCGGCCAGCCTTTCGTGTATCCGACCAACTCGCTCGACTTTGCAGCGAACTTCATGAAGATGTGCTTCGCCGTGCCGTGCGAGGACTTCAAGGTCAATCCGGTGCTCGCCAAGGCGCTGGATAAGATCTTTACGCTTCATGCCGATCACGAGCAGAACGCATCGACCTCGACCGTCCGCATCGCCGGCTCGTCGGGCGCCAATCCGTTCGCTTGTATCGCCGCCGGCATCGCCTGCCTGTGGGGACCGGCACATGGCGGTGCCAACGAAGCCGCATTGCAGATGCTCGCCGAGATCGGCACCGTCGATAAGATTCCGGATTTCATCGCCAAGGTGAAGGACAAGAATTCCAGCGTCCGCCTGATGGGCTTCGGTCACCGCGTCTACAAGAACTACGATCCGCGCGCTAAGATCATGCAGGAGACCTGCCACGAGGTTCTCAAGGAAACCGGCCACGGCGGCGACGAGATGCTCGCCGTTGCCATGGAGCTCGAGAAGATCGCGCTGTCGGACCAGTACTTCATCGACCGCAAGCTGTACCCGAACGTCGATTTCTATTCGGGCATCACGCTGAAGGCGATGGGCTTCCCGACCTCGATGTTCACCGTGCTGTTCGCAGTTGCCCGCACCGTTGGCTGGATCAGCCAGTGGAGCGAAATGATTGGCGATCCGCAGCAGAAGATCGGCCGTCCGCGCCAGCTCTATACCGGCGCAGCCCGCCGCGATTACGTGGACATCGCCAAGCGCAGCTAAGGCCTCGGTTTCGCAGAGTGTGAAAATCAGAACGGCGGGTCTTGCGATCCGCCGTTTTTTGTTTCGCTGCAATCTCTTGAATTGAGGCCTTCAACTCTTCCGCATCGTGGCTAGCACAACATTCGCCGCACCGACGCTCGGCGACGTCTCGCCGGTCGCCATGATCCCATCGAGCCGCGCCAACGCTTCAGCCTGACGCCGCCGCATCGGCGTATCCGCGAGCACCTCCTGCAACGAAGCCCCAAGCTTCTCCGGCGTGCAGTCTTCCTGAATGAATTCCGGGATCACGTTCTCGCCGATCACCAGATTGGCGAGAATGACCGACGACGAGGTGATGCGGCGACGGATGATCCAGGCTTCGACGCTTCCGGCCTTGTAGGCGGTGACCATTGGCACGCCCGAAAGCGCAAGTTCCAGCGTGACGGTTCCGGACTTGGCGAACGCTGCATGTGCGATGCGGAACGCGGCGCGCTTCTCTGTTTCACTCACAACGATCCGCGGCTGCACCGGCCACGCGTTCAGCGCTTCGGCGATCACCTCGACGAGATGCGGCATGGTTGGCAGGATCAGTTCGAATTTCGTGCCCTGCTTGTGCAGCAGATCGAGCGTCGCGCCGAACGTTGCCATATGATGACGGATCTCGCTGCGACGGCTGCCCGGCAATACCAGCAGCACCGGCGGCTTCGCTTCGCGACGCGCCTGCTCTTCCGCATTGGGACGGAGCGCATCGATCTGCTCGATCAGGGGATGACCGACATAGGTGCATGGCGGTCCGCCTAGCCGCCGGTGCGCCTCGGGCTCGAACGGCAACAACGCCAGCACATGGTCGACATAGGCGCGCATCGCCTTCGCGCGTCCCGGCCGCCACGCCCACACCGTGGGCGATACGTAATTGACGATGGGAATGGAAGGATCGCGCTGGCGCACGCGCTTGGCGACGCGATGGGTAAAATCCGGACTATCGATGATGATCAGCACGTCGGGTTTGGCCCGCAGCACATCTTCAGTCGCCCGCTTGATAAGCTTCAGGATAGACGGCAGCTTCCGCACGACGGCCGCGAGACCGATGATCGAAAGCTCCTCGATGGGAAACAGCGACTGCAGCCCTTCGCGCGCCATCGACGAACCGCCGACGCCCTGAAAGCGCACGTCATCGCCGAGTCGCTGGCGCAGCACCTTCATCAGCGCGGAGCCGAGACGGTCGCCGGATTCTTCAGTGGCGATGAGATAGATCGTCTTCGTCACGTCGGAAGTCCCGTCACGAAAAGACCTGCGGCATCGGCGGCGACAATCATCTGCTGCGGTTCGGCGACAATCGTATTGCCTGCGACGATGGCAATGCCGGCGAGCTTCGCGGCCGCAGCGCGCTCGATCGTACGCGGCCCCAATGTCGGCAGATCGAAGCGCAAGTCCTGTCCGCTCTTTGGCGCCTTCACCAGGACGCCCCGCCCTGCCTTGGCACGAATACGCCCCTGCTCACGCAGAAGCGCCACGCGGGCCAGCAATCCATCGGTACCTTCGATATCCTCGATCCCCACCACATGGCCGTCGATCACCACGGTCGCCTGGCCGATATCGAACGGGCTCAAGGCGCGCAGGACTTCGCGCCCGCGCGCGATATCGGCTTCAGCGTCTTGATCCGGTACGGCACGTGTCACGCTGCCCGCCGGCATCAGCACATCCGGCGCAACGTCCTTGATCCCCAGCAGACGAAAACCTTCATGCTCGAACAGACGGCTGACACTCGTCAGCAAGTGATCGTCACCGCCGCGAAACGCGCGAAACACCTTCGGCATCACGCGAAGCGTTGCCCAGTCCAGCCTGATCTCGGAGATTGCCGGCCGCACAAGCGTGCCGATGAAAGTGAGGTCCCGGCAGTTTTCGCTGCGCATCAGCTTCAGCAAACGGCCAAACTGGCCGATGGAAATCCAGTGGTGCTGAAATCGCGCCACCAGCGCCGGATCGCAGAACCCTTTCAGTGCGAACAACACCGGCTTGATGCCGCGAGCCTGCAACGAGGCTGCGACGGCGAAGGGCAGCGAACCGCCGCCGGCGATGATCCCGAACGGCGAGCCTATCGGCGGATGTTCTTGCAGATCCTGCGCTTGAGCCTGGTCGGTCATGGTTCGCCCCGCGATACCCGAACTCAAGAGTTGTTCTTGCTATCCTCGGGCAGACACAGTGCGCGGTGCTTGGCGCCCGCGATAAATGTCAGAATTTCTGCAATCGCCGGATCGTCATTTGCCAAAGGCAGCACACGCTCAAGCCGCTCAGCGAAGACGCCGGAGCCATGGAAAAGCTTCTGGTAGAACGAGCGCACGGCGGCGACGCGCTCCTTCGTGAATTTGCGGCGCTTCATGCCGATGATGTTGAGGCCTTCCAGCGCCGCATACTGGCCATTCACGAGTCCGAACGGGATGATATCACCGCGCACGCCGCAGATGCCGCCGACCATGACCTGGGAGCCAATGCGGGTGAACTGGTGCACGGCCGACAGCCCGCCCATGAAAACGAAATCGCCGATCTCGCAATGGCCGCCAAGCGTCGCCGAGGTCGCGAAGATCACGTCATTGCCGACGTGGCAATCATGGCCGACATGGGCACAGTTCATGAAGTAACCGCGATCGCCCACCGACGTGATGCCGCCGCCAGCGACAGTACCCGCATTCATGGTCACGGACTCGCGGATGGTACAGCCATTGCCGATGGTCAGCCTGGTCAGTTCGCCCTTGTAGCTGAGCGACTGCGGGGGCGTGCCTAATGACGCGAACGGATAGATCGTGCAGTTCTCGCCGATGGTCGTCTGCGCCGTCACGTTGACATGCGACAGCAGCTTCGTGCCTGCACCGATCGTGACATGCGGTCCGATGATGCAGAAGGGCCCGATTTCGGCGCCCTCGCCAATGACAGCACCGTCGGCGACGCGGGCGGTTGGATCGATCTTGCTCATCGAGAAGTCCAGTTCCTGCAAATTTCTAGGATTTTCCGCTGCGTAACCCGCGTCACGTGGACTGTCCAGTACCGCGCGGACAAGCGCCACTGGAACCTTGCTGAACTCCAAATGTTCATGATACGTTCCTTTTGTATCAGTGTGGAATGACCTTTCATGGCGCGTCTGACCAATCGGGAGGAGGAAGTATTGTCGCTGGTTGGCCAGTCAATGAGCTGCAAACAGATCGCCCGTGCCCTCGCCATTTCCGAGTTCACCGTCCGCAAACATCGCGCAAGCATCCTGCACAAGATGCGGCTGGGAACCACGGCGCAACTCACCGCCTTCGCCAAAACATCTTTCGCAAAGGCCTCTTTCACTAATACATCGCATGTCGGCGAGGCATCGCAACGCGCCGATCAGCGAGAAAGACACGACCGGTCTTTTTGATCGACAGCCGACCCATCCTCCGACCGCGCGAAATCGACGTCGCGCGGCTCATTGCTGTTGGCCTCACCAGCAAGCAGATCGCCCGCAAACTCGGGATCAGCCCCCTCACCGTCCGCAAGCATCGCGAGAACGCGATGCGCAGCCTGAACGTCCACAGCCTTGCCGAGCTGATCGACGCGGCGAGACGCCTCGGTTTCGTCAATACGCCATCGGAGCTATATCGCACAACCATCGGTTGACGCACGCTATGGTTGTTATCCGCGACATCGTCACGACAGCACGCAAGCCGCAATACTTCCTCGCCTCGCAAGGCCGCTTGTTGTCGCCGACCAGTCACCATTCAGCCAGGAGCAGCAACATGGCCAAGTACACGATCAAGGTTCTGAACAACTCTGGGTTCGCGAAGAACTATGTTCTCTTCATGCAACCACCCGCCGTGACATCGACCGGCGGACAGCCCGTCGTTTACAGTAACGCGTGGGTGACATTTAACGGCATCCTGCCGGGTGGGACGGACACGGTCGAGTACACCGACGAGACTTTCGCCTACTGGGCAACTGCAACCATGCCCGTCGCTCCAGGGACAACCATGGGCCAGAGCGGCGCTGCTGCGGTCGATGTCACTCTGCAGGATAGCGTCACCTTTGCCGGAACGACCCCCATCGGTTTCGGAACGGTTACGCCGGGCGGCGCCATGAGCGGCTCTTACAGGATTATCGCCAACAACGATTTCACCGCATCCAACGGATACTTGTTCGGTCTGGCGCGTCCCGGCAACGTTCCGAGCATCCCGTCACCGGTCGCGACCTTCATCGCGGAGCCGAACGACACGTTCAACGTGACACCTGTGATCAACTTCTATGTCGCCGATGGCGCATACACGCCCGGTCAGATCATCGACTACACCGCAGCCTCGACCAAGGCCGGCAACGTCAACTTCACGGGTCGCGCGCAAACCAGCGCTGTGGTCACGCAGAACCCCGACGGCTCATTCTCGCCTCAGTACTACTGATCGTCGGCGTCGGTGAAGGCCTGCGTTCTGGCACGCACCAAATCCTGATCGGGATCTGCACCATGTGCGTCGCGATCGGTGCCGCCGCAGCGGGCGGCGGCACCGCATAATCATCCCTCCAATTCAAACGCTGACATCACAAGAGGTCCACATGGCTGTAGCCTATTCATCCTTTGTCACGCCGGCAGGGAATCTCGCACCGGCAATTCACGGCGCCAATTTCGACGCCCCGTTCAACTGTTCCGCCACATTCACCGGCACCTGCTCGGCTGGCGAATATCGCCAGTATGTTATGGGCCAGAACACGGCCAATGGCAGCGTGGTCGCCCTCGTATTGTGCGGAGCTGTGGTGCTGCTACCAGCGGCATATCAGGAAGATGGCTGCCCGTCGGGCAGCTGTACGGCGTACGGACATCGAAGCTGTCCACAGCACCCGTATGATCGTTACGACCCTGCACGTGCGGACGGATGCCAGTTCTCGATGTATGATGCGCCCGGATTCAAGAACGTGGTGCGAGGGACCAGATACGTCGTCTACTTTTCATTCCAGGGAAAACTGATCGACACGTCAGCCGGCGGCGCCGTCCTTGCAACTAAAGGATGGACGGTAGAAGGAACTACGACCGTGGCAGAGACTCCTCCAACACCGGCCTTGGTTGGTTTGTCGGCAACCGAGAAACTCATTGGTGCGCATACCTCGCTCAATCTCGACACCGGCGCTCTTGAATTGCACATGGTGATCACGCGCCCCGCTGGCTTACCGGGCCTCGATGGCTCATCGATGAACCTGTCTCTCATCGATCCGGCGGGTAAAAGATCGCATCCGCCTGACGCACCAGCGGTCCACGAGATCGGGACGCAGAGCCAATCGACTGTGAGCCTCGTCTATACGCTTCGCCCAGGCGCCACTCCGCCGAGCTCAGTAGAATTGGCGGTACACGGTGGTATCGTCACGATGCGCGTTCGGCAGCGCTAGACGAATAACACGGGCTGAGCGGTATAGCCTCAGTCCGTTAGCATTGCGCCGACATCAGCCTCGGCAACAGTGACGCCATTGACCTTGGCGTCGCCGTGGAACCACCACATGGCCTTTTTCTTGCCGATCAGATGCAGGTGATACTCGATCGTATCGCCTGGCATCACCGGCTTGCGGAATTTGCATTTATCGATGGTGAGGAAATACACGGCGCGCGGCTTGGCGGTGCCCTCGACCGACGCGATACCGATCACGCCGGCTGTCTGTGCCATGCCTTCGATCATCAGCACACCCGGATAAACGGGGCGGTCCGGGAAATGTCCCAGGAATGCCGGCTCGTTGATGGTGACGTTCTTGATGCCGATGCCGCTGAAGTCCTTGCGGATGTTCACGACGCGATCGATCAGCAGGAACGGATAGCGGTGCGGCAGGGTCTTGAGGATGGTGTTGATATCGACCGTCTCAATGACAATCGGTGACTCGGCACCGCTTACTGTATCCTGGGTCATTCCCGCCCCTCGTCCTTCGTATCCAGCGTCGCCGCATCCGTTCCCGGCATGCTCTCGCGGGCGAGTCTCTCCACCGCAAGGATCTCGCGGAACCATTGCTTGGTCGGGCGGGCAAAGATGCCACCCCACCGCGCACGTGGCGGGATGCTGTCCTTCACGCCGGCCATTGCCGCGACCTGCGCACCATCGCCAATCGTAATGTGATTGTTGAGACCTACCATGGCGCCCAGCGCGACGTTGTCGCCGATGGTCAGGCTGCCCGCAAGGCCACATTTCGCAGCGATCACACAGTGCCGTCCGATCGTCACGTTGTGACCGATCTGGACCTGATTGTCGATTTTGGTCCCCTCGCCGATCACGGTGTCACGTAGGCTGCCGCGGTCGATGGTGGTGCCGGCGCCGATCTCGACATCGTTCTGGATCAGGACGCGACCGGTCTGTGGGACCTTGATGTGCTTGTCCCGGCCGAACACGAAGCCGAAGCCGTCCTGACCGAACTTGCAGCCGGGATGAACGAGTACATTATTGCCGATCAGCGTGAACTGCAGCGTGCTACCGGCGCCGATATTGCAGTCGCGGCCGATCTTGACCCCGGCCGCGATCACGGCGCCCGAGCCGATGATGGTCCCGGATCCGATCTCGACATCGGGACCTATTACGGCCAGCGGATCCACAGTGACGTCGTCCTCGAGCTGAGCCGAAGGATGGATGACGGCGGAGGCCGCGATCCCCGAAATGTCGAAGCCGGAAGTCGGACGTAGCGCGTCCGGATTCAGCTCGCAGGCCAATTCCACGAAGGCCGCAAATGGCCGCTTGGCGCGCAGCACCGTTACGTGAGCCGGAATATCGCCCTTGAAGCTCTCGCTCACCAGGCAAGCACCGGCCTTGGTGTGGGTGAGCTGATCGATGTAGCGGAGATTCTCGAAGAAGGTCAGGTGATGGGGGCCCGCCTCGTCGAGCGAGGCTACGCCGGTCACGATCTGGTCGGCCCGTGTCGGGTCGACCAGTCGCGCCTTCGTTGACGCGGCTATTTCAGCCAGCGTCAACGACGGCGATTGCTTGAAGAACGTCGGCAGAGCCATTCCACCCGTCGCGGTCCGGCCGGAGATCAAACTCAGAACGAAGTTCCGCCGCCGAACTTGAACTGCTGCACGCGATCATAGGCGCCCTTGGTGATCGGCACTGCGTAATCAAAGCGCAGTGGACCAAACGGCGACTGCCAGATCAGGCCCACACCGACCGACGACCGCACGACATTGCCGTCGTCATAGGTCATGCCAGCGCAGTTACCGACCGAGGTGCGAGACGCAGCCACACAACCGGCGGCGTTGACTTCGCCAGTCTGAGCCCAGCTCGTCGGTCCCTGATAGTCCCAGAGGCCGCCGGCATCGGCATAGACAGCGCCCTTGATGCCAACTTCCTTCGGCAAGAACCAGAACGGCATCTGCAATTCAGCCGAAGCACCCCAATACTTGGTGCCGCCGAGCGCGTCACCGTAGGATCCCAGCGCAACGTAGCTGATATCACGCGGACCGATACCGTTCTGCGCGAAACCACGCACCAGGTTCGGACCCATCTGGAAGTGATCCAGCATGCGGATATCTTCGCCAACCTTGTTCAGCATACCACCCTGGACGCGGAGCAAACCAACGATGTCGGCCACCAGCGGGGTGTAGTACTTCGCATCGATCGTGGTCTTCAGGTAGGTCACGTCGCCACCGACGCCAGCGTAGTCCTGCTTGAACTCCAGGAACAGACCGTCCGTCGGGTTCTTGTTGTTGTCGAGGGTGTTGTAGTTCAGCGTGTAGCCGAGCGCCGAGGTCAGCGTCTTGCCACTGGCCAGCTCGCGGCGAACCGGCAGCGACGACTCGCCATCTGCGTAACAGCCCCACGTGCCGGAATTGGCGGGATCGACAAAGCCAGGGCCAAACAATGAATTCAGATAGCCGGGCGTGTTGGTTGCCGTCGGGCTGCCTGGAAGGTTGTTACAGTTCGCCAATGTCGTCGGCAGCGAAATCTGCTGCTGATAGATCGAGTAGCGGAGCTGCAGCGCGAGATCTTCACGCAGCTGGAAGCCGAGACGCGGGCTGAAACCGAGCGTCTTGGTGTTGTACGAGATGTAGCTGTTGGATAGCTGCTCGCGCTGATAGAAATCGAGGCCGAGGGCCACGCGATAGTCGAGCAGGTAAGGTTCGACGAAGGACAGCGAGTAGCCACGGGCATACTGGCCATACTGAACCGATGCCTTCGCAAACAGGCCACGACCAAGGAAGTTACGTTCCGAGACGCTGACTTCGCCGAGCGCACCGTCGGTGGTCGAGTAGCCGCCCGAGACCGAAAAGTCGCCGGTGGATTTCTCTTCCAGATCGACCACCAGGATCACGCGATCGCTGGATGAACCGGGCTCGGTCGTCACCTTCACACTCTTGAAGAAGTCGAGGTTCTTCAAGCGGCGTTCGGCACGATCAACCAGCGCGCGGTTATAAGCGTCGCCTTCAGCGAGATCGAATTCGCGGCGGATGACATAGTCACGGGTACGCGTGTTGCCGCGCACATTGATGCGCTCGATATAGACGCGCGGCCCCTCTTCCACCGAGAAGCCGATGGTAACGGTGTGAGATTCGAAATTGCGATCGCCTCGCGGACGCACGACGGCAAAAGCGTAGCCGCGGCGGGACATTTCGATCTGCATTTCCTCGACCGACTTCTCCAGCGCTTCCGCGTTGTAAAGCGAGCCGACGCCAACGCGCGAGAAGCTACGCAGCGAGTTCGGATCGAACTGCGGAATGGTGGATGAGAAGTCGACCGACGACACGCGGTACTGCTGGCCTTCTTCGATCTTGAAGGTGACCAGGAAGCCCTTCTGCTGCGGATCGTATTCAGTGAGCGCGGCAACGACCTGAACGTCGGCGAAGCCGTTCTTCAAATAATAGCGACGGATCAGATCGCGATCGGCTTCGATGCGGTCCGGATCATAGATATCACCCGAAGCCAGGAAGCTCAGGAGGTTCGATTCACGAGTCTTGATGACATCCTTGAGGCGGTAGGACGAGTAATAGTTGTTCCCGATGAACTGGATCGACTTCACGCCGGTCTTCGCGCCTTCGTTGATCGTGAAGATCAGGTCGACGCGGTTATTCGGCTGCTCGATGAATTCCGGAACGACGCTGACATCGTAACGGCCAGAGCGGCGATAGATTTCGGAAATGCGCTGGGCATCGGCCTGCACCATCGGGCGCGACAGCGTCCCGCGCGGCTTCGACTGCACTTCTGCGTTCAGCTGGTCGTCCTTGACCTTCTTATTGCCCTCGAAGGCAATACGGCCAATGACCGGGTTTTCAACGACGCTGACGACCAGACGGCCACCGGCCTGATTGATCTTCACGTCTTGGAAAAGCCCCGTCTCGATGAGCGACTTGAGGCCGTCATCGATGGTGCCCTGATCCAGTCGGCCGCTCGGGCCGGGACGGAAATAAGAGCGGATGGTCTCCACATCCACGCGGCGATTGCCTTCAACAACAATCGAAGCGGCGGTCTGAGCCACGGCAGTCGAAGAAACGAGCGCAGCGGTCGCTGTAACGGCGACCGGCATGGCGACCAATAGCGAAGCAGCAAGAAGGCCGCCCCGGAAACCCCGCAAACCAAAAATCATGCGCAAAGCGCCCTTATCATTCCATCGCCAGCCCGCACCCCTACGGTCTGACAGAATCCCTTTACTTGCCCAGCTTGTAGCCAATTTTACCTGACTGGCAAACGACCTTTCGCGCTGCAATTCTAATTTCATTCCAAGACGTTGCCCATCGGCCACGTTACCCCCAGCCTCGATCATGACGAAGCCAGGTGAAGAATGTCGTTATAGGTCGCAAATACCATCAACATCAGCACTAAACCGAGGCCAATGCGGAAGCCCATCTCCTGTGCGCGCTCCGATAACGGGCGCCCGCGAACGGCCTCGACGGCATAGAACAAAAGATGACCGCCATCGAGAAGCGGAACCGGAAACAGGTTGAGTAGGCCAATCGAGATCGACAGAACCGCCGCCAGGTGAATCAGGGCGGTCAGGCCGATTGTCGCCACCTGCCCCGAGATCTGTGCGATTCGCATTGGACCACCGATCTGGTCGGCGGCCTCGCGTCCGGTGAATACACCGCCGATATAGGCGATGGTGCGGTCCACGACGAACCAGGTTTCCTTGACGCCCAGCACGAAAGCGGTCGCTGGATTGACCCGCTCGGTGGTCGCCTCACCAACCGCGGTCGCGCGGGTAATGCCGAGGACACCGAGACGATGGACATTGCCGAAGCTATCTTTGACTTCACGAAGCTCTGGCGTGGCCTTCAGCTCGACGGTGGCCTCGCCCCGCCTGACGCTGAAAGCGAGCTGCTCGCCGGCCTTGGTGCCGACGATGCGCTGCATGTCGGAAAAGCTGCCAATCACCTTGCCATCGATGGCCTTGATGATGTCGCCCGACTGGAACCCCGCCTTCTCGGCCGCGCTGCCAGCCTGAATACTGTCGACCTTGGCCGTCGTGCTCGGCTTGCCAAAGAACGTAAACAGACAGGTGAAAATAACGATCGCAAGGATGAAATTGGCGATTGGACCAGCAGCCACGATGGCCGCACGCTGGCCAACCCGCTTGTGATGGAAGCTGCCCTTGCGCTCATCCGCCGTCATGCCTTCGAGTGCAGTGCTGGAGGGGGTCGAGGCCTCGCTCTCGTCGCCAAAAAACTTGACGTAGCCACCGAGCGGGATCGCCGAAATCTTCCAGCGTGTGCCGTGGCGATCGTTGAAGCCAACCAGTTCGGGACCGAAGCCGAGCGAGAATGTCAGGACCTTAACGCCGTTCCAGCGGGCAACCAGGAAGTGGCCGAGTTCGTGGAAGAACACCACGATCGTCAGGACAAACAGAAAGGGGATGATATAGCCGATAAAGCCGTGGCTTAACGTATTGAAACTATGTTGGAAAAACTCAAGCATCCCGATCCCCTAACGCGAAGCCAAAGGCCCCGTCCCCAATGCTCTAGGATGCCTTTGCGGCAATTTGAGGCAAGAGGGTGGCAGCCATTTTTCTCGCTTTATGGTCAACAGCGATGGCGTCATCCGCCGATGACAACGGCGCCAAATTCCCTACCCGCACCCATTCATTCATGGTTGCTTCGACCAGCCGCGCAATGGCGCCAAAGCGGATCTTCTGGGCGATGAAGGCGGCCACGGCGATCTCATTGGCCGCATTGTAAACCGTGGTCGCGCCGCTGCCGGTACGCAGCGCGTCATAGGCCAGCTTCAGACCGGGGAACCGCGCGTAATCTGGTGCCTCGAAGGTCAGCGATCCAATTTTGGCGAGATCGAGCGGTGCGGCCCGGCCCGGGATGCGGTCTGGCCAGCCCAGGCAATGCGCGATCGGCGTGCGCATGTCGGGCGAACCCAGCTGCGCCATCACCGAATAATCCCGGAACTCCACCATGCCGTGGATGATCGACTGCGGATGCACCAGCACGTCGATTTCGTCCGGCGCCAGCGCGAACAGATAGGACGCCTCGATCACTTCGAGGCCCTTGTTCATCATCGACGCGGAGTCGATGGTAATTTTCTGCCCCATCGACCAGTTAGGATGTTTGAGCGCCTGCGCCAGTGTCGCCTGCTCGATGTCAGCGGCAGCCCAGGTGCGGAACGGTCCGCCCGAGGCGGTAATGATGACGCGGGTCAGTTCCTCGCGACTGCCGGAAGCCAGCGCCTGGAACAGCGCATTGTGCTCACTGTCCGCCGGCAGGATGCAGGCACCGGCCTTGGCAGCGCGATCCATGAAGAAATCGCCGGCGCAAACAAGGCATTCTTTGTTGGCCAGTGCAACGGTTGCGCCGCGGTCGACGGCAGCAAGGGCGGGCTTCAAGCCGGCGGCGCCTGACACGGCAGCCATCAGCCAGTCAGCCGGACGCTCCGCAGCCTCGACGATGGCGCTATCCCCTGCCCCGCTGGCGATGCCGGTACCGGCAAGGGCTGCGCGGAGTTCGCCTAGCTTGGATTCATCGGCGACTGCCACGAAGCGCGCATTGAATTCCTTGGCCAGCTTGACCACGCCTTCGACGTTCCCGTTAGCCGTCAAAGCCTCCACCTGGTACCGCTCGGGCGACGCCCGCAGCAGATCCATGGTGCTGTCGCCGATCGAGCCGGTCGCGCCGAGGACAGTGATGGTGCGCAAACTGGACGCAGCGGGCTTGTTATTTCGCAGGGGAACAGCGCTCATTAAATCACCAAACCATAAGACCGCGGCCGGCGCCATCTGCACCGCCGCGTAAAAGACCGATCACTGCGGCCGCAACGACGGCAAAAACATAGCCATCGAGGCGGTCCAGCAGACCACCGTGGCCAGGAATGATCCGACCGGAATCCTTTACGCCGAACTTGCGTTTGACCGCGGACTCGAAGAGATCGCCAAGTTGCGACAACACCGTCAGCACAGCTGCGATCACGAGCAGCGGGATCAGTTTGCCGAGACCATTCGTGGCAAAGCCAACAGCAACAGCGAGACTAAGAATAAATCCGCCGATGGCACCAGCCCACGTCTTCTTCGGACTGACGCGCGGCCACAGTTTCGGACCACCGATGCCGCGTCCGGCGAAATAACCGCCGATGTCGGTCATCCAGACCACCAACAGAATGAATATCAGCGCCGAAAAGCCCCAGACGGGATCCAGGCGCACGACAATGGACGCAGCAAACGCAGCCAAGGCATAGACGAAACCGAGCCCGATCCAGCCGACACGATTGCCGACAATGCTCCGCCATTCCAGAAACAGGCCCACCGACACCAGTGCCACGAGGCCGAACCACAGCCAGCCACCGGTATAGGCTGCAAAAATAGCCACGGGGATCAGCACCAGCGCGGCCAGAACGCGCATCAGCAGATTGCGCAGCCCCCGGTCGTCCGCCTGCTTCGGCGTGTTGTCGTCAATCCTGTTGTCTTGGGTCACGCCGGTCACGAACCGGTTTTCGCGGCAAGACCGCCGAAGCGCCGCTCGCGGCGGGCATATTCGGCAATGGCACTTTCCAGCGCGGCCTTGTCGAAATCAGGCCAGTGGATCGGAACGAATACGAACTCGCTATAGGCGGCCTGCCACATCAGGAAGTTCGACAGCCGCTGTTCGCCCGAGGTGCGGATGATCAGATCGGGATCCGGAATATCCGGCGCATCAAGATACTGACCAAGCGTATCGACATTGATGCTTTCAGGCGTCCGCTTGCCCTCGGCAACCTCGCGCGCGAGGCGCTGCGCTGCCGTCGCGATCTCGTGCCGCGAGCCGTAATTGAAGGCGACCACGAGATTGAGCTGCGTATTGTTACGCGTCAGGTCCTCGGCTTCTTTCAGCAGGGACGAGATGTCTGAATCCAAACCCAGACGCTCTCCGATCACACGTACGCGCACGCCATCGCGATGTAGCGTGGCAAGGTCGTTGCGGATGAAGCGACGCAGCAGACCAAACAGATCGCTGATCTCGGACGCAGGCCGCGACCAGTTCTCCGAGCTGAACGAGAAGATGGTCAGATACTGGATGCCGAGTTCGTTGGACGCCCGCACCACACGCCGAAGTGCCTCGACGCCGCGGCGATGGCCCTCGGCGCGCGGAAGCCCCCGCGCTGCAGCCCAGCGTCCATTGCCGTCCATGATGATCGCGACATGCAAAGGCGTGGATCGGTCCGATCCATCATTTGCGGGCGCGGCGGCATTCGACATCGATTAAAATCCCCAGCCTATGGTCCGGCACATATGTGACCAATTTGCGGACCATACGCTTTTCAACAGCTTAAAAGCGGCTCCTGACGCTTTAAACCGTCATGATTTCCTTTTCCTTAGCCGCCAGCAACTGATCGATCTCAGCGATTATGCTGTCGGTGACCTTCTGCACTTCGGTATCGTGGCGCTTCTGGTCGTCTTCGGAAATCTCGTGGGCCTTCTCGAGCTTCTTGATGATGTCGAGACCGTCGCGGCGAACATGACGCACGGCGACCTTGGCCGCTTCGGCGTATTTGTGCGCGACCTTCACGAGTTCCTTGCGGCGCTCGGTGTTCAGTTCGGGAATACGCAAGCGCAGAATCTGACCTTCGGTTGCCGGGCTAAGGCCGAGGTTTGAATCGACAATCGCCTTCTCCACCGCCTTGACCATGGACTTGTCCCAGACCTGAACCGACAGCAGGCGCGGCTCGGGGACGCTGACGGTTGCAACCTGGTTCAGCGGCATGTGGCTGCCATAGGCCTCCACCTGCACCGGCTCCAGCATCGAGGCTGCAGCACGTCCAGTGCGCAAACCACCAAGTTCGTGCTTCAGCGACTGGGTCGAGCCCTGCATACGGCGTTTGATGTCGTTGATGTCGAATGGGGCCATGGTGGCCATGCAGCTCTCCCTTGTATCCTACTGGTGCGAAGCGGGTTATGGCGCTCCGAACCCGTCCAAAATCAGCCCGCGACGATGGTGCCGCGACCAGTACCAGTCAAAATGGCGCCGATCGACCCCGGTTCGGCGATCGAGAACACGATGATAGGCAGCGAAGTCTCGCGGGCAAGCGCGAAAGCCGTCGCATCCATGACCTTGTAATTACCTTCCACCGCCTGCGAATGGCTGAGGCGCTCGAAGCGCGTCGCCTTCGGATCCTTCTTCGGGTCGGCGCTGTAGACGCCGTCCACATTGGTTGCCTTCAGCACAGCCGACGCGCCGATCTCGGCAGCGCGCAACACCGCGGTCGTATCGGTGGTGAAATACGGATTGCCGGTACCGCCGGCCAGCAGCACGATGCGGCCCTCGGACAGGTATTTGTGTGCGGCAGCACGTGTGAAGAGTTCGCAGACCTGCGGCATGACCATCGCCGACAGCGTACGCGCCGGCACGGCGTGGCGCTCGATCGCAGCTTCCAGTGCCAGGCAATTCATGACGGTGGCGAGCATGCCCATTGTGTCGCCGGTCGGACGCGACACGCCACGCGAGGAGACTTCAACGCCGCGAAAGATGTTCCCGCCGCCGACGACGACCGCGACTTCAACGCCAAGTTTCTGGGCTGCAATGAGATCGCCGGCGATGCGGTCGATGGTCGGCTGATCGATGCCGAATGACTGGCCCCCGGCGAAAGACTCGCCCGACACCTTAATCACGACGCGACGATAGAGCGGCTCACCCATGATGCGATCGCTTCCTTTCGAGGCGGCAACTCCCGGCATCGAGTTGCCGGGAGGTCTTTTCGTATTTTTCGGTAACTTGCAGTCTTACTTCTGGCCGCTGGCGGCAGCAACTTCGGCTGCGAAGTCCGACGTGGCCTTCTCGATGCCTTCGCCGAGCGCGTAACGCACGAAGCCGGTCAGCTTGATCGGCGCGCCGACCTTGCCTTCAGCTTCCTTCACAGCCTGCGCCACCGACTTGCCGGTGTCGTGGATGAAGGCTTGATCGAGCAGGCAGACTTCCTTGTAGTAGGTCTTCAGGCCGTTCTCGACGATCTTCTCGATCATCGCGTCCGGCTTGCCCTGCTGACGATACTTGTCGGCCATGACTTCCTTTTCGCGCGCCACAACCACGGGATCGAGCGACGCGGAGTCCAGCGCCTGCGGATTGGCAGCGGCGACATGCATCGCGATCTGCTTGCCGAGGGTGGCCAGTTCATCGGCCTTGCCGGTGGATTCCAGCGCGACGATGATGCCCATCTTGCCGAGGCCATCGATGACCGCATTGTGGACGTAGCTTGACACCACACCGGCGCTGACTTCCAGCGTAGCGGCGCGACGCAGCGTCATGTTCTCGCCGATGGTAGCGATGGCTTCGGTGATCGCTGTCTCGACAGTGGCGTCGCCGATCTTGTGCGCCTTGATGGCGTCAACATCGGCGCCAACCTTGAGCGCAACCTGGGCGATCATCTTGACCAGCCCCTGGAACTGATCGTTGCGCGCCACGAAGTCGGTCTCGGAATTGACCTCGACGACAACGCCCTTGGTGCCGGCGGTAACAAGGCCGATCAGGCCTTCGGCGGCAATGCGGTCGGACTTCTTGGCGGCCTTGGACAGGCCCTTCGCACGCAGCCAGTCGATAGACGCCTGCATGTCGCCGTCATTGGCGGCCAGCGCGTTTTTGCAATCCATCATGCCGACGCCGGTGGTCTCGCGGAGGTCCTTGACCATCGCTGCAGTAATTGTTGCCATCGTTGAACCCTTTGCCTGTCAGGGCGCCTGCGAGCCAGCCGGTGCTGATGAATCGCATAACGCCGCAGGAACTATCATCGAGTGAAGTGTAGAGATGGAAAGTGCGGCCGGAATGACGGCCGCACGATTTTCTTGGCCTTCGCTACGGCACGATCATGGCCGGAACCGAAAAACCGGTTCCGGGATCGCGCCTGCGCGTTACTCGGCTTCCGCCGTCATTGCCTTGGCCTGGGCAACCCAGCCATCGGCACGGGCCGGAAGACCAACTTCTTCGCCGATCTTGTGCGCGTTGTCGTGATCGAGTTCGGCCAGCTGCCAGAAGTGGAAGATGCCGAGGTCGTTGAACTTCTTCTCGATCGCGCCGGACACGCCGGTGAGCTTCTTGAGATCGTCGGCGGTACCGCGCGGACCGGCCAGGCCCTGGAAGCCAGCTTCCGGAGCCGGAACAGCTTCAGCGATCGGCGCAGCCGAGGCACCGATGTCGAAGCCCGAGTCGCCCTGGGCGCGCGAGATACCGTCGATAACGGCGCGTGCGATCAGGTCGCAGTACAGCGACAGCGCGCGACCGGCGTCGTCGTTACCCGGGACCACATAGGTGATGCCCTTCGGATCCGAGTTGGTGTCGACGATCGCCGCCACCGGGATGCCCAGACGCTGAGCTTCCTGGATCGCAATGTCTTCCTTGTTGGTGTCGATCACGAAGATCAGGTCGGGCAGACCGCCCATGTCCTTGATGCCGCCAAGCGAACGGTCGAGCTTGTCGCGCTCGCGCTGCAGCGTCAAACGCTCCTTCTTCGTGTAAGCCGATGCGTCGCCGGAGTTCAGCACTTCGTCGAGATGACGCAGACGCTTGATCGAGCCGGAGATGGTCTTCCAGTTGGTCAGCGTGCCGCCGAGCCAACGCGAATTGACGAAGTACATCGCCGAACGCTTTGCAGCTTCAGCAACGACGTCCTGGGCCTGGCGCTTGGTGCCGACGAACAGGATACGGCCGCCCTTGGCGACAGTATCGCTTACAGCCTTCAGCGCGGTGTGCAGCAAAGGCACGGTCTGCGCGAGGTCGATGATGTGGATGTTGTTGCGTGCGCCGAAAATGTAATCCGCCATCTTCGGATTCCAGCGGTGCGACTGGTGACCAAAGTGGACGCCAGCTTCGAGCAGTTGACGCATAGAAAATTCGGGTAGTGCCATAGTATCAATTCTCCGGTTGTTTCCTCCGGAAGCGTGTGAGCAACAAGGCGTTCGGACAGGACGATTCCTGCCTGAGGCCCGGATGCCACCGGACGGCGATTAAGCCATGCTTCCGTGTGAGATGGCGCGGTATATAGCCGGATTCCCGAGATAAGCAAGAAAATCCGGCAGCTTCCGCCGGTTTACCGCGCGTGCGGCCGGCTTACAGCGTTTCGACCATTTCGACGCCCGAAACCGCCTTGATAGCGCCGGCGATCTGCGGCGAGACCATGAAGCGGCCCTCAAGCTTGAACTCGACTTCGGTCTGCAGATCCAGCCGCAGCACCAGCGAGACATCGCCGCCGCCTGCCACATTGCCGGGCTGGGGTTGAAGACGCTTTACCAATGAATCCAGTGATTTGGTATCCTTCATGGTCACCCTGAGACCCTTTTGCGTCTTGGCTGCGGCAGCGTCCAAAGGCTCGGCATGGAGCACCCGGGCACGAACGTCCTCGCCCTGCAGCTCGGCACCGAGTTGCAACAGCACCGCGGTACCCGGTTCCAGCACGTCACGGTATTGGGCGAGCCCCTCCGAGAATAGCACCGCCTCGAAATGCCCGGTCGGGTCGGACAGGCCCATGATACCCATCTTGTTGCCGGTCTTGGTGCGCCGCTCCATCCGCGACACCACCGTAGCCGCCACCCTGCCTGCGGTCGCACCAGTTTTGACGGCGCGGCAGAACTCGGCCCAGCTCTGCACCCGCAGCCGCTTCAGCGCGGTGGCGTAATCGTCGAGCGGATGGCCGGACAGGAAGAAACCGATCGCATCATATTCCTTGCGCAGCTTGTCGGCCGCCAACCAGTTGTCGATCTGCGGCAGCATGATCGTCGGAGCGTCGGCCGCGCCACCGAACATGTTCCCCTGACCGATTGTCGTATCCACGTGGGCGCTTTGGCAGGCGGCCAAAATAGCATCCGCTCCGCCGTGCACGCGGGCGCGATGCGAATCGAGCGTATCGAAGGCACCGGCCGCAGCGAGTGTTTCGATGATGCGTTTGTTGACGGCGCGCGGACTGACACGTGAGGCAAAGTCGGCGAGCGAGGTGAACAGCCCGTTCTTGTTACGCTCCTCGACGATCTGTTCGACCGCGCCGGCACCGACCCCCTTGAGCGCTGCGAGCGCGTAGTAAATCGTGTTCTCGGACACCTCAAAAGTCACGCCTGAACGATTGATGTTCGGAGCCTCCACCTTGATGCCCAGCCGCTGTGCCTCGGCGCGGAATTCGGACAGCTTGTCGGTATTACCCATGTCGAGCGTCATCGACGCCGCGATGAACTCCACCGGATAATGCGCCTTCATATAGGCGGTGTGATACGACACCAGCGCATAGGCTGCAGCGTGGCTCTTGTTGAAGCCGTAGTCGGCGAACTTGGCGAGCAGATCGAAGATCGTGTCGGCCTGGGCCTTCGGCACGCCATTTTTGACCGAGCCCGCGACGAAGATCTCGCGCTGCTTTTCCATTTCGGCGCGGATCTTCTTACCCATCGCGCGGCGCAGCAGGTCAGCGTCACCCAGCGAATAGCCGGCCATGACCTGCGCGACCTGCATCACCTGTTCCTGATAGATGATGACGCCGAAGGTTTCCTTCAGGATCGGCTCGATGATCGGATGCAGATATTCCGGCTCTTCGTCGCCGTGTTTGCGCGCGCAATAGGTCGGGATGTTTGCCATCGGGCCAGGACGATACAGCGCGACCAGCGCGATGATATCCTCGAGGCGGTCGGGCCGCATATCGATCAGCGCGCGCCGCATGCCCTGGCTTTCCACCTGGAACACCCCGACCACATCGCCGCGCGCCAGCATCTCGTAGCTTTTGGCGTCGGTGATGGGCAGCGTCGGAAGATCGACATGGATGTCACGCTGCTTCAACAGTTTCACGGCGACATCGAGCACCGTGAGCGTCTTGAGGCCGAGGAAGTCGAACTTCACCAGGCCCGCAGGCTCGACCCATTTCATGTTGAACTGGGTCACCGGCATGTCCGACTTCGGGTCGCGATACATCGGCACCAGTTGCGACAGCGGCCGATCGCCGATCACGATGCCTGCGGCGTGGGTCGAGGCGTGGCGCGTCAGGCCTTCGAGGCGCTGCGCGATGTCGAAAGCCTTGGCGACGATCGGATCCTCGTCGCGGAACGCCTGTAGTTTGGGCTCGGACTCGATTGCCTGCGCCAGCGTCACCGGCGCCGCCGGATTCTGCGGCACCAGCTTGGTCAGCTTGTCGACCTGGCCATAGGGCATCTGCAGCACACGGCCGACGTCGCGCAGCACGCCGCGCGCCTGCAGCGTTCCGAAGGTGATGATCTGCGCCACCTGATCGCGGCCGTAGCGCTGCTGCACATAGTTGATCACCTCGCCACGACGATCCTGGCAGAAGTCGATATCAAAGTCGGGCATCGACACGCGTTCCGGATTGAGGAAGCGTTCGAACAGCAGCCCAAATTGCAGCGGATCGAGGTCGGTGATGGTCAGCACATAGGCAACCAGCGAGCCCGCGCCCGAACCACGCCCCGGTCCCACCGGAATGCCCTGAAGCTTGGCCCATTTGATAAAGTCGGACACGATCAGGAAGTAGCCCGCATAATTCATGCGGGTGATGACGTTCAGCTCGAAATCGAGGCGCTTGTCG
Organism: Tardiphaga sp. P9-11; assembly: GCF_008329525.1. Classification (GTDB taxonomy): domain Bacteria; phylum Pseudomonadota; class Alphaproteobacteria; order Rhizobiales; family Xanthobacteraceae; genus Tardiphaga. The sequence goes on from NZ_NPKQ01000002.1 coordinate 163,566, forward strand.
TAGTCTTCCTGGCTCAGGCCCTGCGCCATGCCGTGAACGTCGAGGCGCTTGCGCAGCCCCTCCAGGGCTTGTCGCTTCAGTTCGTCGGCCTCCTCCTGCGCCGCAGCTTCGGCATTGCTGCCGGCGCCTACCGTGAAGCGCGGCAGGATCGGCTTGCGCGTCCGTGGCCGGTAGGAACAGCGTTCGGCGATCTCGACCGTCGATGCCAAAGCCTCTGGTATATCCGCGAACAGGACAGCCATTTCCGCGCGGGTCTTGAAGCGATGGTCCGCAGTCAGTTGCTCGCGATCGGTCTCGGCGATGATCCTGCCGCCAGCAATGCACAGCAGTGCGTCATGGGCTTCGTAGTCGTCGGCAGCAGCGAAATACGGCTCGTTGGTCGCCACGAGGGGAATGCCCTTGGCGTAAGCAAGATCGATCAGCCCCGCTTCGGCGCGGCGCTCCTTCTCGACACCGTGGCGCTGCAATTCGATATACAAACGATCGCCGAACAAATCGGCCAGCTGGTCGCAGCGGGTTGTCGCCAGCGCCGAGTGATCCGCGACCAGCGCCTGGTTCAGCGGGCCATCGGGCCCCCCGGTCAGCGCGATCAGGTCCTCGGTCTCGCCTAGCAGCCATTCCAGCTTGATATGCGGGGTCTGGTTCGCCGGCGTCTCCAGGAACGCACGGGAATTGAGCTTCATCAGACTGTTGTAGCCGCGCTCCTTGGCAGCCAGCAGCACAATGCGCGGCATCACCGCGTTCAGCGCATTGCGGGCATTGGGATCCTGGTCGCCGAAATCGATGGCGATCTCGCAGCCGGTGATCGGCTGGATGCCGTAGCCCACCAGCTTCTCGGAGAATTCCAGCGCGCCGAACATGTTGTCGCTGTCGGTCAGCGCCAGCGCCGGCTGGTGGTCGGCCTTGGCCAGGTCGACGAGCTTCTGGATCTTGATGGAGCCCTTCAGCAGCGAATAGGCCGAATGCACGTGGAGGTGTACGAATCCGGCATTCGACGCGGCGGCAGGCTTCTGACTCATGGCGTGGGGCAATCCGGAACTTGGCAGTCATTGATGAGGATTGCGGCGGCCCGTTTGGGCCGACTCGCAACATCATCGTGATGCCTGCTCCTGGAGGAGTCCACGTGAAACCCGCTCAGGTCCGGAAACGTCCCCGCATTCCCGGGGGAATGCTTATCAGTCCCGGCGCCGGCTTCGCAGCCAGCGTCCCGGAGCAGGATCACAGCTGGGGGATCAGCTGCGCCCAGACCGCAATCATGCCGACGAACAGAACGATCGATGCCAGTGCAGCGGCTTCTTCAACAAAGGTCTTCAGCATGGTGGCCTCCGTGATCTCTGGAACATATGAAGAACATTGTTCTCATTTTGTTCCTTTAGTCAAGCAGGCGATCCGGGCGCATCACGCTTCATATTCGGGATGGTTAAAACGGCAGGCCGGCACTCTTTGCGCCCGGCCAGCCGACGCCTTCCCTCGCCGCGATCGGTTGCGCGGTATTGCGTCGCACGCGCCGACCAGGTCCCGTTACGACATGTTTCCGGCGCCAGATGCGGAGCGGAATCCGGCTTTGTGAGTTGACGAATACCGGTCAGACCGGCTTTGTGCCGGTCAGAGATCACATGCAGCCGGCTATCTGAGTCGGCAGGAGAATTCGATGCGCGCAGCCCTGCTTGCTCTGGTCGCCCTCGGCGCCCTTTCGGCCCTCACCGTCACGCCCGCCGCAGCACAGCGCACCGATCCCGGCCCGTTCTCGTTCAATACGCCGAGCGGTTATCCATTCTGCATGCGCTCACTCTATGATGACGACGACTGCAGCTACCGCACCTATGCGCAGTGCGCAGCGACGGCATCGGGCATAGGCCTGACCTGCTTCGCCAATCCGGCGCTGGCCTATGCACAAACCTACGCGCCGCAGAAGCCGCGCGCGAAGCGCAAGCGTAAGAGCAGCTACTGAGCGACGGCGCCGTTCGCGGCGCTTCGCATTTTCTCTCTCAAATGAGACAAGCGGCAGGGTCAGTCGAGTTCGACGACTTTGCCGTTTTCCAGCGACACCCGCCGGTCCATGCGGCCAGCCAGTTCCATGTTGTGTGTCGCGATCAGCATCGCCACCTTGGTCGCCTTCACCAGCTGCATCAGCGCCTTGAAGACGTGATCGGCGGTGTGCGGATCGAGATTTCCCGTCGGCTCGTCAGCGAACAACACGCGCGGTGCATTGGCCACCGCGCGGGCAATCGCAACGCGCTGCTGCTCGCCGCCCGACAGCTCCGCAGGGCGATGGGTGATGCGTTCGGCCAGACCCAGATAGGCCAAGATTTCCTTGGCGCGGGCGACCGTCTCGGAGCGTTTCAAGCCGCGGATCATCTGCGGCAGCATGACGTTTTCCAGCGCGGTGAATTCCGGCAGCAACCGATGCGACTGGTAGACGAAACCGATATCGGTGCGGCGGATCTGGGTACGCTCGGTGTCCGACAGGCCCGAGGTCGCGGTGCCGCCGACATACACCTCGCCGTCATCCGGGCTCTCGAGCAGACCGGCAATATGCAGCAGCGTCGATTTGCCCGAGCCGGACGGTGCCACAAGCGCCACCGACTGCCCCGCCCACAAGGCCAGCTTCGCATTGTCGAGGATGGTCAGAACGGTTTCGCCCTGGGTGTATTGCCGCTTGATATCGTGGAGATAGACCACCGGTACATCATCTGCCCCTTGCGCCATGTCAGTCACTCACTCGTATCTTAGCGCATCGACGGGATCGAGGCGCGCGGCACGCCACGACGGATACAGGGTGGCAAGGAACGACAGCGTCAGCGCCATGATCACGACTGCGCTGGTCTCGCCCACATCGACCTCGGCAGGCAGCTTGGACAGGAAATACAGCTCCGGCGAGAACAGCTCCGTGGATGTCATCCACGAGATGAATTGCCGGATCGACTCGATATTGAAGCAGACCAGAAGCCCGACAATGAACCCGACCAGCGTGCCGACCACGCCTATCGCGGCACCCGTGATCAGGAAGACGCGCATGATCGAGCCCTGAGAGGCACCCATGGTGCGGAGGATGGCGATATCGCTCCCCTTGTCCTTCACCAGCATGATCAGGCCGGAGACGATATTCAGCGCCGCCACCAGCACGATCAGCGTCAGGATCAGGAACATGACGTTGCGCTCGACCTGCAGCGCATTGAAGAAGGTCGAATTGCGCTGCCGCCAATCGACGATGAAGATCGGCCGCCCGGCCGCCTCGGTCACGAGCTTGCGATACTCGTCGATCCTGTCGGGATTGTTGGTGTAGACCTCGATGGAGGTCACGTCAGAGGGGCGATTGAAGTATGTCTGCGCCTCGGCCAATGGCATGAACACGAAGGTCGAGTCATATTCGGACATGCCGATCTCGAAGACGGCAGCAACCTTGTAGGGCTTGATGCGCGGCGTCGTACCCATCGGGGTCACCGCCCCCTTTGGCGAGATCAACGTGATCATGTCGCCAGCGTGAATCGAGAGCTGATCAGCCAGCCGCCGACCGATCGCGACACCCTGCCCGTCATCGAAGCCCTCGAGCGTGCCCTGCTTGATGTTCTTGGCGATCGACGTGAGATTATTGAGATCGCCAGAGCGGATACCCCGGATAAAGATGCCGGCAGCACCGAACGCGGATGATCCTAGTCCTTGGCCATCCACAACCGGCGCCGCGAGACGAATGCCATTCACGCCGCTGATGCGGTCGGCGACATCCTTCCAGTCGGTCAGAGGACTTTCCAGTGGCTGTACCAGCAGATGCCCGTTGAGACCCAGGATCTTGTCGAGCAGCTCCTTCCGGAAGCCGTTCATCACGGCCATCACGATGATCAGCGTGGCGACGCCGAGCATGATGCCCAGGAACGAGAAGCCGGCAATGACGGAGATGAATCCCTCTTTACGGCGTGCACGGAGATAGCGTCCGGACAGCAGCCATTCGAAGGCGGCGAAAGGTGGGGTTCGAACTGGCTCGCTCATGGCATCATCCATCGCCCGACTCCCATACGAATCGGGCTTATTCTAGCCGTATCGTGAGCGATGCGGCGATCACGCAGTGGATAAGTTCTCAGGACGTCAGCTTTGCGACGACCTCGGCGGCACTGATGTTCTCACGCGAACCGTCGTCGCGCCGCTTCAGCTCGACCTTGCCTTCGGCCAGCCCCTTCGGCCCGACGAGAATCTGCCAGGGCACGCCGATCAGGTCGGCGGTGGCGAACTTGCCGCCGGCGCGCTGATCGGTGTCGTCATAGAGCACATCGACACCCTTGGCCGAAAGCTCCTTGTAGAGCGCCTCGCAGGCCGCATCGGTATCAGGCGAGCCCTGCTTCAGATTGAGGATGGCGGCGCGGAACGGCGCCACTTCCTCGGGCCACTTGATGCCGTTCTCGTCGTGGCAGGCCTCGATGATCGCGCCCAGCAGCCGCGAGACGCCAACCCCGTACGAGCCGCCATGGATCGGCGTTTCGGCACCATCGGCGCCGGCGACCGTCGCCTTCATCGCGTCGGAATACTTGGTGCCGAAATAGAAGATCTGGCCGACTTCGATGCCACGGGTGTTGAGCCGCCGCTCCGCCGGCACTTCGCTCTCGAAGCGCGCGGCGTCGTGAACGTCTTCGGTGGCCGCATAGATCGAGGTCCACTGATCGATAACGCCAGTGAGATCGCCATTGTAATCGATATCTGCCGGCGGCACCGGCAGATTGAGGACGTCACTGTCGCAGAACACGCCGGACTCGCCGGTCTCCGCGAGCACAATGAATTCGTGGCTGTGATCGCCGCCGATCGGGCCGGTCTCGGCGCGCATCGGGATCGCCTTCAGGCCCATCCGCGCAAAGGTGCGCAGATAAGCGACGAACATCTGGTTATAGGAGCGCTTCGCCGCAGCTTCATCGATATCGAACGAATAGCCATCCTTCATCAGGAATTCGCGACCGCGCATCACGCCGAAACGCGGACGCTGCTCGTCGCGAAATTTCCACTGGATGTGGTACAGGTTCAGCGGCAGGCTCTTGTAGGACTTCACATAGCCGCGGAAAATCTCGGTGATCATTTCCTCGTTGGTCGGCCCGTAAAGGAGCTCCCGCTTGTGGCGGTCCACGATGCGCAGCATCTCCGGCCCGTAGGCGTCATAGCGCCCACTTTCGCGCCAAAGATCAGCGAGCTGCAATGTCGGCATCAGGAGCTCGATGGCGCCCGCCCGGTTCTGCTCCTCGCGGACGATCTGCTCGATCTTTTTCAGCACCCGCAGGCCCAGCGGCAACCAGGCATAGATGCCAGCGGCCTCCTGACGGATCATGCCCGCGCGCAGCATCAGCCGGTGCGAGACGATCTCGGCTTCCTTCGGCGTTTCCTTGAGAATGGGCAGAAAATAGCGCGACAATCGCATGGTTAGGCCTGGGAATCGGAGGGACACGGGAGAACGCGAGTGAAACCGGATCGGCCGCCAAAACACAAGGGCAACGGGTCGGACGCCGGACAGTCTAGGACATGGAGCCAGCAATCACGGCTTAATTCCGTTCGCCTAGCGAATTCTTTCCCAGACTGCCGAATGGCTTGATTCATGGTCCTCACAGCGCCTCAGGGCACTCCGAAGATGGCGGAAAAGACTCCAATTCTATGCCTGCCTCAATTTTGAACAGACATTGCCGAAATTGGTGACAAACAAAAAAAGTTGAGCTACGACTCACAGCTCAGGCGGTTCGCAAGGACAGAGTCTGGTGGTCCAAGTCTCGGGAGGAGCCCTGACGCGCTCAAGCAGCGTCAACCCGCTAAGCAAGGATAAAATCCAAAGTTTGGGGTAATAGGGTCGACACAATTTTCCGAGCAGGGCTGCGGCCCTGCTCTTTTTTTTCAACAAACTTTCGACAGTAGCAGCGCGGCGTTTTTCATCGCGCGCGCGACTCCCATTGCCCAGAGCGCAATGAAAAGGCCGGCATTGATGCCGGCCTTTATTGTGCGACGATGACGTTGCGTCCTACAGCTCACCGCTCTTCGTCTTGACGCCTGACAACCATGAACAGACCGCGCCCTGCACCGCGCCAACGATCCCGAATGTGAGGATCTGACGCAGCGGAATCGACACCGACGTCCAGATCAACATCATCCCGATACTCACCACATAACCGGTCAGCGCCGAGGTCAGCACCTTCGGCCATAACCCCATCTTGTCTTCAAGAAACCAGTCCTCGAGCCACATCACCAGCGACGGGATGAGCCCGAACCAGTAGGCGAAAGGCAGTCCCATGATGAAGCCGGGAAAGCCGCCGATGATCCTGCCGCTGGCAATTTCACGCAGTTCGAAAACTGCGAAGCCGACGGCAGGTCCCAGCAACAGAAAAAGCAGAAAGCGCTTCATATGGCTGCTCCGAACGACACAGGACCAAATCAGTACTCGCTCAAAAACAAGTGCACTAGATCGGCACGCCCATCAGCTTCGAGAGCCTCTCGATGTTGAAATAGCCCATCCGATACGCATACATGCCGGCCCCGAACAGTACCGCAGAGATCAGCGTGGTCCAGATCAGCTTGCGCCCCATTCGCGCCAGCACGGGCGCACCGGGATCGGTGCCGTCGGTGCTCTCGCCATCCTCATGCTGGCTGCGCACGCCGAACGGCAGCGTCAGGAACAGCGTGATCCACCAGATGACGAAATAGACCGCGAGCGACGTCGAGATCGTGTAGGCCATCGGATCCTCAGGACTGTTCGATTTCGACGAGGGCGCCCGAGAAATCCTTGGGATGCAGGAACAGCACAGGCTTGCCATGGGCGCCGATTTTCGGCTGGCCATCGCCGAGCACGCGCGCGCCTTCCTTGATCAGGTTGTCGCGCGCCGCGATGATGTCAGGCACCTCGTAGCAGATATGATGAATGCCGCCATCGGGATTGCGTTCGACGAATTTGGCGATCGGCGAATCCGCACCGAGCGGCTGGATGAATTCGATCTTGGTGTTCGGCAGCGTCGCAAACACCGTGATCACGCCATGCTCCGGCAGCGGCACGGTCGCGGAAATCTCAGCGCCGAAGGCGGTGCGGTAGATCTTCGCAGCTTTCTCCGCATCGGCGACGGCAATCGCCACATGATTGAGCCGGCCCAGCATGGTGTCCTCCGTATTTTTTGTTCTTTGTGTTTAGTCTTCGACCTGCAGGATGTGAACGTAGCACATCGTCTTCTTGCCCCATTGATCGGCGAGTGACGAGCGGACAGCGCGTCGCACCGACTCCGCCATCGCATCGGGATCGCGCTTGCGCGCCTTGGGCAGGTTCTCAACGACGTTGACGACGATGTCGAACACGACATCCTCCATCAGCTCGCCCTTGAGGTTCTTTTCGGGAATGCCGATCAGGTCGACCGCGGGATCATCGACGAGTTCGCCCTTCATGGTCACGGCCAATGCCACGAAAGCACAGCCGGCAAAGGACAGCCGGCGCCGCTCGGTCACCGCACGGGACTTGGAATCAACCAGGATATTGCCGTCCTTGAACATGCGGCCGGACGGCAATTCGTCGATCACAGCGGCATCGCCCGGCGCCAGGCGCACCAGATCGCCGTTCTTGACGATCATGGTCCGCGGCACGCCGCAGGCGCGCGCCAGCTTGGCATGCTCATGCAGATGCAACGCCTCGCCGTGAACCGGGATCAGCAATTGCGGACGCACCCAGGAGATCATGTCGCGCAATTCATCCTGACGCGGATGGCCGGAGACATGCACCAGCGCATTGCGATCGGTGATCACCTCGATGCCCTGCGTGACCAGACCATTGATGATGGTGCCGACGGCCTTCTCGTTGCCGGGAATGGTGCGCGACGAGAAGATCACCGTGTCGCCCTTGTTGAGGGTCACCATCGGATGATCGTTGTTGGCGATGCGCGCCAGCGCCGCGCGCGGCTCGCCCTGGCTGCCGGTACAGAGCGCGATCACCTTGTCCGGCGGGAAATGACCGTAATAATCTGCATTGCGAAACGGCTGCACGCCATCGAGGAAACCGGTCTCGCGCGCGACCTGCACCACGCGCTCCATGGCGCGGCCAACCACGACCACCTCGCGGCCCGAAGCCAGCGCCGCATCAGCGACAGCGCGCAGACGCGCCACGTTAGAGGCAAAGGTCGTCACCGCGACGCGGCCCTTGGCGGCCTTCACCAGTTCGGTGATGGTCTTGCCGACTTCCATTTCGGAAGGCGAACGCCCTTCCCGCACGGCATTGGTGGAGTCGCCGATAATGGCCAGCACGCCCTGATCGCCGAGCTCACGCAAACGGCGCTCATCGGTCGGCTTGCCGATGATCGGCGTCGGATCGATCTTCCAGTCACCAGTATGCAGCACGGTGCCGAGCGGCGTATGCAGCGCGATCGCATGGGATTCCGGAATCGAATGCGCAACCGGAATGAACTCGATATCGAACGGGCCGAGATTGATGCGGCCGCCCGATGGCACCACGGTGACGGGGATCTTCGGCGGATTGCGCTCGCTGGCGCATTTGGCTTCAAACAATGCGGCGCTGAACTGCGTCGCATAGATCGGGCATTTCAACTTGGGCCACAGGTCGATGATGGCGCCGAAGTGATCCTCATGGGCATGGGTGAGCACGAGGCCGACGAGGTTCTTCTTTTCCTTTTCCAGGAAGCGCACGTCGGGCATCACCAGATCGATGCCGGGCAGATGTTCCTCGTCGCCGAAATAGACCCCGAGATCGATCGCCAGCCACTTTCCGGCCAGGCCATAGATCGACAGGTTCATGCCAATCTGGCCGACGCCTCCCAGTGGTGCGAAGGTCAATTCATTGGGTCGCGTCATTTGTATTCTGTCCTTGTCGACGCGGCCGATCCGAAATGAACGTCGCCGGCGGTAATAGGGATTCGCCGGCGATCCGCTGTCGCGACAATCATACAACCGGCCTCATCAATGGTATCGAAAATTCCCGAAATCGTCTGCACGCCGTTGTCCACGGACACCGGCTGGCCGATCCCTGCTGCACGCTCCAGCCACTGCCGCCGGATCTCGGCAAACCCACGGCCCAAATCCCAGATGCCGCGCATCTCGTGCCAGGTGTCCGAAAGCGCCGCAAACAGGTCTTCGGCGCTGGCGCCGACGCCCATCGCATGCAGGCAAGCAACCGGATAAGGCATGTTGTCGGGGGCCGCCACCACATTCGTGCCGATACCGACGACAACGGCAAGCTGGCCGTTTGGCGCTGCTTCCGCTTCCAGATTCATGCCGACCAGCTTATGGCCGCCTGCCAGAACGTCGTTCGGCCATTTCAACCGATAGTCATTCGCGGCCGATTGCGGCGCCCGAATCGCGGCTTCGACGCTGATCTGTCGGAGCGACTTCTCGACGGCGACACCGGCCGCAAAGCCCAGCGTCGCCGCAACTGAGGGCGTCACATCAAGAACTTCCAGCACCGAACTGGCGAGGTTCCCACGGGGAGCGACCCACGGCCGATGCCGTCGCCCACGTCCCGCGGTCTGTTCCGTTGTGACAAACCACATCGGACCGCGCACGCCTGCGCGCGCGCGGTCCATGGCTTCCGTATTGGTCGAACCGGTTGTGTCGAATGCGGCGAGCTTCGTGCCCGCCGCGAGGGCTCGGGGACCGAGCGAAAATGCCATCTAGAACAGCGACTTCGCTGCGAATGCCGCCGCGCTGACCAGAGGCGCCGGATAGACGAAGAACAGCACGTTGAAGAGACCAGCAACGGCCAGCACCGTGCGCAATTCAACGCGCATCGGATCGAGCTTCCCGACCGGCTCGTCGAAATACATCAGCTTCACGATGGACAGGTAGTAAAACGCACCCACGACGCTCGCCAGCACACCGACCACGGCGAGCACGAACAGGCCCGACTTGATGGCCGCCATGAAGACGTAGAACTTGCCGAAGAAGCCGGCCAATGGGGGAACGCCTGCCAACGAAAACAGGAACATCGCGAAGAAGAAGGCGATGATCGGATTGGTGCGCGACAGCCCAGCGAAATCCTTGATCGTCTCAACGGGCTGGCCATTGCGCTTCATGGTCAAGATGATGGCAAAGGTGCCGAGGGTCATCGCGACATAGATCGCGATATAGACCAGCACGCCCTGCGCACCTTCCTGGGTGCCGGCGGCAAGACCGACCAGCGCGAAGCCCATATGGCCGATCGACGAATAGGCCATCAGGCGCTTGATGTTGGTCTGGCCGATAGCGGCGAACGAGCCCAGCACCATGGATGCCAGCGACACGAACACCACGACCTGCTGCCACTGCACCATGATGCCCGGGAAAGCCGTCAACGCGACGCGCGTGAACACGGCGAGTGCGGCAACCTTCGGGGCCGAGGCGAAGAAGGCCGTGACGGGCGTCGGTGCGCCTTCGTAGACATCGGGCGTCCACATGTGGAACGGCACAGCCGAAACCTTGAAACAGAGGCCGGCAAGCAGAAAAACCAGCCCGAACACCAGGCCGATATTGCCGGTCTTGGCTTCGGCGGCGATGCCAGCGAAGGACACCGTGCCGGTAAAGCCGTAGATCATAGAAGCGCCGTAGAGCAGCATGCCGGACGACAGCGCGCCGAGCACGAAATACTTCAGGCCGGCTTCGGTCGACTTTGCATTGTCGCGGTTGGAGGCTGCGACGACATAGAGCGCAAGGCTCATCAGTTCGAGGCCGAGATACAGCATGATCAGGTCGCCGGCCGAGATCAGCACCATCATGCCGAGCGTCGAGAGCAGCACCAGGATGGCGTACTCGAAGATGCGACGGGACTGGTCCGCGAGGAATTCACGCGACAGGATCAGCGTCACGGCGGATGCGATGATCGCCAGCACCTTCAGGAAGCGCGCATAATCGTCGACGATGAAGCTGCCGCCGAAGGTGACATGCTTGCCTGCGGGCAGCATGATTTCAGCCGCACCGACCACCACCAGCAGGCAGACGGCGAGCGTGGTGACCAGTCCCGTGACCTTCGGTCCGTTGAACGCACCGATCATCAGCAACACCATGGCGCCAACCGCGAGCATCAGCTCCGGCAGCACGGGCAGCAGGGAATATCCGGCGGTCGTAATCGTCATTGCGCGTTATCCTGATCTGCTGCGTTCATTGCAGCAGCGCGGCTGCCTTCACGGCAGACGTTGCAGCAGCGTAATTGTTAACGAGGAGCTGGATCGAAGCCGCCGACATGTCGAGCACCGGCTTCGGGTAGACTCCGAACAAAATGGTGAGAATGACCAGCGGCACCAGCACCAGGCCTTCCCGGAACGTGATGTCCTTGATGCCCTGCAGCGCAGGCTTGGTCAGTTCACCAAACACGACCTTGCGGTACAGCCACAATGCATAGGCCGCCGACAGGATCACGCCGAAGCTGGCGAATGTCGCCGTCGCGATCGAGACCTTGAAGGTGCCTATCAGCGTCAGGAATTCGCCGACGAAGCCGGAGGTGCCGGGCAGACCGACATTGGCCATGGTGAACACCATGAACAGCGCCGCATAGATCGGCATCCGGTTGACGAGGCCGCCATAGGCCGCGATTTCGCGGGTATGCAGCCGGTCGTAGACCACGCCGACGCAGAGGAACAGCGCACCCGACACGATGCCATGCGACACCATCTGGAACACCGCGCCCGAGACGCCCTGCGTCGTGCCGGCGAAGATACCCATGGTCACATAGCCCATATGCGCGACCGACGAATAGGCGATCAGCTTCTTGATGTCTTCCTGCATCAGCGCGACCAGCGACGTGTAGACGATCGCGATCACCGAGAGCGTCCAGACCATCGGCGCGAAATAGAGAGAGGCATCCGGAAACATCGGCAGCGAGAAGCGCAGGAAGCCGTAACCGCCCATCTTCAGCATGATCGCAGCCAGTACGACTGAACCTGCCGTCGGCGCTTCCACATGCGCGTCAGGCAGCCAGGTGTGCACTGGCCACATCGGCATCTTGACCGCGAAGGATGCGAAGAATGCCAGCCACGCCCATGTCTGCAAGCTACGCGGCACGGCGGTGTGCATCAGCGTCGGGATGTCGGTCGTGCCCGCATTCCAGTACAGCGCCATGATGGCCAGCAGCATCAGTACCGAGCCGAGGAACGTGTAGAGGAAGAACTTGAACGAGGCGTAGACGCGGCGCGGGCCGCCCCAGATGCCGATGATCAGGAACATCGGGATCAGGCCGCCTTCGAAGAACAGATAGAACAGCACCAGATCCAGCGCCGAGAAGGTGCCGATCATCAGCGTTTCCAGGAACAGGAACGCGATCATGTATTCGCGAACGCGCTTGGTGACCGACTTCCAGCTGCACAGGATGCAGAATGGCATCAGCGCCGTGGTCAGGATCACGAAGGGCAGCGAAATGCCGTCCACGCCCATGTGGTAGTTGATGGTCGCGGCCAGCCACGGCGCCTTTTCGACAAACTGGAAGTCGCCGTTCGACGGATCGAAGCGCATCACCAGGATCAGCGAGACCGCAAAAGTGATCAGCGTGGTCCAGAGCGCGATCCAGCGGGCATTGCCCTGCGCAGCCTCGTCGTCGCCGCGGCTGAGATAAATCAGGATCGCGCCGACGATCGGCAGGAAGGTGACGACCGAAAGAACCGGCCATGTCATGACGGACGCCATTGTTACTGGCCCCCCAGGCCGAAGATAAACCAGGTGATCAACCCGGCGACGCCGATCAGCATCGCGAAGGCATAGTGATAGAGGTAACCGGTCTGCAGCTTGACCGCGCCGCGCGTGATATCGAGCACGCGGGCCGACACACCATCAGGCCCGAGGCCGTCGATGATCATGCCGTCGCCCTTCTTCCAGAGGAAGTGGCCGATCCACTTGGCCGGGCGAACGAAGATGATCTCGTAGAGCTCGTCGAAGTACCACTTGTTGAGCAGGAACTTGTAGAGCAGCGGATGCTGGTTCGCGAGTTCGACAGGCAGGTATGGCTTGCGAACATAGAACAGGTACGAAATCAGGAAACCGAGCACCATCATCACGGTCGGCACATAGGGGACCCAGCCGGGGATGTGGTGCATCTCCTCGATGATGTGCGGGTTCATCTTCAGCGATTCCCGAAAGAACTCGCCGACGTGATGACCGGCAAAGAGCTCCTTGAACGGGAAGCCTGCGGCGAACGATCCGATACCCAGCACGGCCAGCGGGACCAGCATCCACAGTGGCGCTTCATGTGCCGCATCGTAATGCTTCTTGTCGTGCGGCTCGCCATGGAACGTCTTGAACACCAGACGCCACGAATAGAACGAGGTCAGCAACGCCGCGACCACGGTCATCAGGAAGCCGTAGAAGGCAAACGGATTGTGCGAGGCGTAAGCCGCTTCGATGATTGCGTCCTTCGAGAAGTAGCCGGCCGTGAACGGGAATCCGGTCAGCGCCAGTGTACCGATGGTCATCATCGCGTAAGTGAACGGGATCTTGTTCCACAGCCCACCCATCTTCCGGATGTCCTGCTCGTGATGCATCGCGTAGATCACCGAGCCCGAGCCCAGGAACAACAGCGCCTTGAAAAAGGCGTGCGTGAACAGGTGGAACATGGCGACCGAGTAAGCCCCCGTCCCCAGCGCCACAAACATGTAGCCGAGCTGCGAACAGGTCGAGTAAGCGACGATGCGCTTGATGTCGTTCTGCACCAGACCGATGGTCGCGGCGAAGAATGCGGTGGTCGCACCGACCAGCATCACGACAGCCTGCGCGTTCGGCGCGAGCTCGAACACCGGCGACATGCGCGCCACCATGAAGACGCCCGCGGTGACCATGGTTGCCGCGTGGATCAACGCCGACACCGGCGTCGGGCCTTCCATCGCGTCCGGCAACCAGGTGTGCAGCAGGAACTGGGCTGACTTGCCCATCGCGCCGACGAACAGCAGCAGACAGGTCAGTGTCAGCGCATCGGCATGCCAGCCGAAGAAGTTGATGGTCTTGCCGGTCAGGCTCGGCGCGCTGGCGAAGATGGTGTCGAAATCGGTCGAGCCGATCAGCATGAACAGCGCGAAGATGCCGAGCAGGAAACCGAAGTCGCCGACGCGGTTGACCACAAACGCCTTGATCGCCGCCGCATTGGCCGAGGGCTTCTTGAACCAGAAACCGATCAGCAGGTAGCTGGCCAGACCCACGCCTTCCCAGCCGAAGAACAGCTGCAGCAGGTTATCCGCCGTCACCAGCATCAGCATCATGAAGGTGAACAGCGACAGATACGCCATGAAGCGCGGCCGGTTCGGATCGTCTTCCATATAGCCGAGCGAATAGATGTGCACGAGCGACGACACCGTGGTGACGACGACGAGCATCACGGCGGTCAGCGTATCGACGCGCAGCGTCCAGGACAGCTGCAGGTCACCCGAATTGATCCAGTTCAGCAGCACGACGCGGGTATCATGATGCATGAAGGCGACATCGACGAAGGTCATCCAGGACAGCACCGCCGACACCACCAGCAGACCGGCGGTGATCAGTTCGGCTGCACGCGAACCGAACGCGGCTGGCTCGGCAACGTGGTGATGATCGTCGTGATCATCGTTGCCATGATCGTCGTGGGCATGCGCCGCGTGGGCGCTGGCATCGCCGTGACCGTGATCGTCATGCGCATGGTCCATCTCGTCGCCGCTCGGGTTACGCCCATGCGCACCCAGAATGGCGATGAAGCCTGCGATCAGCGCGCCGATCAGCGGCAGGAATACAAGAGCCTGGATCATAACTGGCTCAGCCCTTCATCAGATTGACGTCTTCAACCGCGATCGAGCCGCGGTTGCGGAAATAGACCACCAGCACGGCGAGACCGATCGCTGCTTCCGCAGCGGCCACGGTCAGCACCAGCAGCGCAAACACCTGGCCGACGATGTCGCCGAGGAAGGTCGAGAACGCCACCATGTTGATGTTGACCGCGAGCAGTATCAGCTCGATCGACATCAGGATGACAATGATGTTCTTGCGGTTCAGGAAGATGCCGAGGATGCCCAGCGTGAACAGGATCGCGCCGACCGCCAGATAGTGTCCGAGACCGATCGTCATTTGACCCAGCTCCCCGCGTCGGCGTCCTGCAGGCCCTGCCCGGTCGCGACCTTGCGTACTTCCATAGCCAGTTCCGGATTGCGCGCGTTCTGAACATTGATGTCCTGGCGCCGGACTTTGACCTTGTGACGCAGCGTCAGCACGATCGCGCCGATCATCGCCACCAGCAGCACCATGCCGGCCAGCTGGAAGTAATGGATGTACTTCGTATAGAGCACGAGGCCGAGCGCCTCGGTATTGCTCACATTGGTCGGGATCGCCGCCGTGATCGACTTGGTGACGTTCGGGTTCATCACCCAGCCACCTGCGACCAGCAGCAATTCGGCAAGGAAGATCGCGCCGATCACAAGACCGAACGGCAGATACTGAATGAAGCCTTCGCGCAGCTGCGTGAAATCGACGTCGAGCATCATGATGACGAACAGGAACAGCACCGCCACGGCGCCGACATAGACGACGATCAGCAGCATCGCGAGGAATTCGGCGCCCATCAGCACGAACAGGCCCGAGGCGTTGACGAAGGCCAGGATCAGGAACAGCACGGAATGCACGGGATTGCGCGAGGCAATCACCATGACCGCGGAAGCCACGCAGATGCTGGCGAACAGATAGAAGAACAGTGCGGGAAGGATCATCTGGTCACCTTACCGGTACGGCGCGTCGAGTTCGATTGACTTCGCAATCTCGCGCTCCCAGCGGTCGCCGTTGGCGAGCAATTTCGCCTTGTCATAATAGAGTTCCTCACGCGTCTCGGTGGCGAACTCGAAGTTCGGTCCCTCGACGATCGCATCCACCGGACAGGCCTCCTGGCACAGTCCGCAATAGATGCATTTCACCATGTCGATGTCGTAGCGCACGGTACGGCGCGTCCCATCGTTGCGGCGCGGGCCGGCCTCGATGGTGATGGCCTGTGCCGGGCACACTGCTTCGCAGAGCTTGCAGGCGATGCAGCGCTCTTCACCGTTCGGGTAGCGGCGCAGCGCATGCTCACCGCGGAAACGCGGCGAGATCGGCCCCTTCTCGAACGGATAGTTCAGCGTCGGCTTCGGCTTGAAGAAATACCGCATGGCGAGGACGAACGCCGAAACGAACTCCGCCAGCAGAAGCGAATGAGCTGTTGCCCTGATATTCATAGTGACCTCATTTCGGAGCAAGGCCCCCGAATTGCAGCACGGCAGCGACGATGATGACGTACGCCAACGACAGCGGCAGAAACACCTTCCAGCCCAGACGCATCAGCTGGTCGTAGCGGTAGCGCGGCACGATCGCCTTCGCCATCGCAATCAGGAAGAACATGAACATCACCTTGATGGCGAACCAGATGATGCCTGGCACCCAGGTGAATGGCGCGAACGGGATCGGCGACAGCCAGCCGCCAAGGAACAGGATCGTGGCCAGCGCACACATGGTGACGATAGCGACGTATTCACCGAGCATGAACAGCAGATACGGGGTCGAGCCATACTCGGTCATGAAGCCGGCGACCAGTTCCGATTCCGCTTCAACGAGGTCGAAGGGTGGACGGTTGGTTTCAGCCAGCGCCGAGACGTAGAAGATCACGAACATCGGGAACAGCGGGATCCAGTACCAGCCGAGGATGCCCCACTTCGAGTCTTGCGCGGCGACGATGGCCGTCAGGTTCAACGAACCGACGCAGAGCAAGACCGTGATGATGACGAAGCCGATCGAAACTTCGTAGGACACCATCTGCGCAGCGGCGCGCAGCGCCGACAGGAACGGATATTTCGAGTTCGACGACCAGCCGGCCATGATGATGCCGTAGACCGACAACGACGAGATCGCGAAGATATAGAGCACGCCGACATTGATGTCGGAGATCACCCAGCCGAGATCCATCGGGATCACCGCCCAGGCCGCCAGCGCGAGCACGCAGGATACCAGCGGCGCCAGCAGGAATACGCCCTTGTTGGAGCTGGAAGGAACCACGGGCTCCTTCAACACGAATTTCAGCAAGTCCGCGAAGGATTGCAGCAGGCCGAATGGCCCGACCACGTTGGGGCCACGGCGGATCTGCACCGCCGCCCAGATCTTGCGGTCAGCCAGCAGGATGTAGGCAATCGCAATCAAGAGCACCACGAGCACAAGGAGGCTCTGCGCGACCATGATGATCAGCGGCCACAGGGTGCTTGTCCAGAATTCAGCCATCGGTTTACTCCGCCGCCGTCAGCATCTGGCCGGAGGCCAGGCGGGAGCATTCCGCCATGATGGCTGACGCACGCGCGATCGGGTTGGTCAGGTAGAAGTCCTCAACGGAGGGCTTGAACGGTGTCTTGTCGACGGTGCCGCCCTTGCCCGCAAGGGTCTTGATCGCGCCGGCATCGCCGGCCTCGATCTGATCGATGCGCATCAGGTGCGGAGCGGTCTTGAAGATCGCCTGCCGCAAGGCAGCCAGCGAGTCGTAAGGCAGCTTGTGGCCAAGCACATCGGACAGCGCGCGGATCACCGCCCAGTCCTCACGGGCATCGCCCGGCGGGAAGCCGGCGCGTTCCGCCATCTGCACACGGCCTTCGGTGTTGACGAAGATGCCGGACTTCTCGGTATAGGCCGCACCCGGCAGGATCACGTCGGCGCGATGCGCGCCGCGGTCACCATGGGTGCCGACATAGACCACGAAGGTGCCGTCAGCGACTTTCACGTCGTCGGCGCCGAGCGAGAACAGCACGTCGAGCGAACCGGCCGATGTCATCTGCGCGAGGCTCAGGCTGCCCGATGTCGGCGCGAAGCCGATATCGAGCGCGCCGACGGTCGAAGCCGCCGTCTGCAGCACCGCAAAACCGTTCCAGCCGTCCTTGATGACGCCGAAGTCCGAGGCGAGCTTGGCAGCCGCCGCGAGTACCGCGGCGCCATCGGCACGTGCGGCCACACCGGCGCCAACCAGCACGATCGGATGCTTGGCGTTCTTCAGCACATCGGCGAAGGCGTTCTTGCCGGCGGCGAGTTCGGCCAGCGAGTCAGTGCCTGCACCAAGATAGTCGTAGCGATAGGTCAGATCGGACTTCTCGCCGATCACGCCGATCTTCAGCACACCGGTCCGCCACGCCTTGCGGATGCGCGCGTTGAGAACGGCGGCTTCCTTGCGCGGGTTGGCGCCCACGATCAGCAGCGCATCGGCCTGCTCGATGCCGGCGATGGTCGGGTTGAAAATGTAGGACGCGCGGCCAGTGGCCGCATCGAACGCGCCGGCGCTCTGGGTCGCCAGATTGACCGAACCCATGCTTGCGAGCAGTTGCTTCAGCGCGAACATTTCCTCGACGGCAGCGAGATCGCCAGCGATGGCGCCGATCTTCTTGCTGCCAGCGACCTTCGCAGCGATGGCACTGAACGCTTCTGCCCAGGTCGCAGCGCGCAGCTTGCCGTTGTCGCGAATATACGGACGATCGAGGCGCTGCGTGCGCAGGCCGTCGACGATGTGGCGCGTCTTGTCGGAGATCCATTCCTCGTTCACCGCCTCGTTGACGCGCGGCAGGATGCGCATCACTTCGCGGCCACGGGTATCGACGCGGATCGCCGAGCCGACGGCATCCATGACATCGATGGACTGGGTCTTGCCGAGCTCCCACGGACGCGCCGCGAAAGCATAAGGCTTCGAGGTCAGCGCACCGACCGGGCAGATGTCGACGAGGTTGCCCTGCAATTCAGAGGTCAGCGCTGTTTCCAGATAGGAGGTGATCTCCATGTCTTCGCCACGACCGGTTGCGCCCATTTCCGGCACGCCGCAAACTTCCGCGGCGAAGCGAACGCAGCGCGTGCACTGGATGCAGCGATTCATCGAGGTCTTCACCAGCGCGCCGAGATACTTGTCCTCAACGGCGCGCTTGTTTTCGGCAAAGCGCGACGTGTCGACGCCGTAGCCCATCGCCTGATCCTGCAAATCGCACTCGCCGCCCTGATCGCAGATCGGGCAATCCAGCGGGTGGTTGATCAGCAGGAATTCCATCACGCCTTCGCGTGCCTTCTTGACCATCGGCGACCGCGTCGAGATTTCCGGCGGCTCACCCTTCGGGCCCGGACGGCAATCGCGCACGCCCCAGGCGCAGCTCGCCACCGGCTTTGGTCCGCCCTTCACTTCGACCAGGCACATGCGGCAGTTGCCGGCGATGGACAGGCGCTCGTGATAGCAGAAACGCGGGATTTCGGCGCCGGCGGCTTCACACGCCTGCAGCAGCGTGTATTCCGCGGGGACCTCGATCTCTTTGCCGTCGATGATCAGTTTCGTCATAGCCATGCGCCCTACTCCGCCGCGACCAGATGCGCGGGATCGAGTATGCCCTGATCGTCAAGCGTCGCCTTGCGGCTGAACTCTTCGATGCGGCGTTCGATCTCCGGGCGGAAGGCGCGGATCAGGCCCTGCACCGGCCACGCAGCGGCATCGCCGAGTGCGCAGATGGTGTGGCCTTCAACCTGCTTGGTGACTTCGAGCAGCATGTCGATCTCGCGCTTGTGGGCGCGGCCCTCGACCATGCGGCTCAGCACGCGCCACATCCAGCCGGTGCCTTCGCGGCACGGCGTGCACTGGCCGCAGCTCTCATGCTTGAAGAAGTAGCTGATGCGGGCAATCGCCGCGACCACGTCGGTGGACTTGTCCATGACGATGACGCCAGCGGTGCCGAACGACGACTTCACCGCGCGGGTGCCGTCGAAATCCATGATAAGTTCTTCGCAATCCGCAGCGGGGATCAGCGGGCACGATGCGCCGCCCGGGATGATCGCAAGCAGATTGTCCCAGCCGCCGCGAATGCCGCCGCCGTGCTTCTCGATCAGCTCACGGAACGGAATGCTCATCGCGTCTTCGACGACGCAAGGCGTGTTGACGTGACCGGAGATGCCGTAAAGCTTGGTGCCGACATTGTTCGGACGACCGATCGAGGCGAACCACGCTGCGCCGCGACGCAGGATGTCCGGCGCGACTGCGATCGACTCGACATTGTTCACCGTGGTCGGGCAGCCGTAGAGACCGACATTGGCCGGGAATGGCGGCTTCAAGCGCGGCTGGCCCTTCTTGCCTTCAAGGCTTTCAAGCAGTGCCGTCTCTTCGCCGCAGATATAGGCGCCGGCGCCATGCGCGACATAGAGATCGAACGGGAAGCCGTGAATGTTGTTCTTGCCTATCAGATTGGCCTCATAAGCCTGATCGATCGCCGCCTGCAGATGTTCGCGCTCGCGGATGAATTCGCCGCGGACATAGATGTAACCGACATGGGCGCCCATAGCGCAGCCGGCGATCAGGCAGCCTTCGACCAGCGTATGCGGATCGTGCCGCATGATCTCGCGGTCTTTACACGTACCGGGCTCGGACTCGTCGGCATTGACGACGAGATAGCTCGGACGGCCATCAGCATTGTCCTTCGGCATGAAGGACCACTTCATGCCGGTCGGGAAACCTGCACCGCCGCGGCCACGCAGGCCCGACGCCTTCATCTCGTTGACGATCCAGTCGCGGCCCTTGTCGATGATGGCCTTGGTGCCATCCCAGCCGCCGCGGCGGCGTGCGCCGGCGAGGCCCCAGTCGTCGAGGCCGTAGAGATTGCGGAAGATGCGGTCGTTGTCGTCGAGCATGGCTTCCTCGATCAGCGATTGGTTTGCTTGTAGGCGAGCATCGCGGCGCAACCGCCGAACACAACGGCCCACAACAGACTGGATTCAAGCGTGGCGTTCAAAAAGAACCGCTGCAGCGAGAAAATGAACGCAGCCGCGACCATCGTATGCAGCGCGATGTAGAGCCACTTGTTCATTGCCGCGTCCCCCGACAGCGTTGCAAATTTCATCGACAGCGCGCGCGTCACTTCTTCGGCTCCTTCGGAGCGCCGCCCTTCGGCGGATTGGTCTTGGTCGCGTCGGCAGCCGGCGGCTTCGGCGCCGGACGCTCCTGCACATTGGCAGCCTCGGTCTGCTTCTTCGGCTCGGCATCGGCGAGCGCGGGCTCCTTCGGCATATCCAGAACCTTGGTGTAACTGGCGGCGCCACTATTCTTCATCACGCGCGCGCCGCCTTCGGGCGCAGCGAACTGACGGCCGATCTGCGAACCCGGCTTCGGCGGCGTGCCGGCGGCGAAACCGTCGATCAGCTTGTTCATGCTCTCTTTGGTGAGATCTTCGTAGGTGTCGCTCCAGATCATCGCCATCGGGGCGTTGACGCAGGCGCCGAGGCACTCGACCTCTTCCCACGAGAAGTCACCATCTGCAGACAGATGGAACGGGTCGTGATGGATGCGATGCTGGCAGACGTCGATCAGATCGCCGGCGCCGCGTAGCATGCAAGGCGTGGTACCGCAGACCTGGATATGCGCTTTCTTGCCGACCGGCTGCAGCTGGAACTGGGTGTAGAAGGTCGCGACTTCGAGCACGCGGATATAGGGCATTTCCAGCATGTCGGCGACGACGCGGATCGCCGCTTCCGAGACCCAGCCGGCCTGCTGCTCCTGTGCGCGCCACAGGATCGCGATCACCGCCGATGCCTGACGGCCGGGTGGATAATGCGTGATCTGCTCTTTCGCCCACGCCAGATTCTCAGGCGTGAATTCAAACGAAGCGGGCTGAACTTCTTTCGGAGCCAAACGGCGGACGGACATGTCTAGTCTCTCAATGAGTGCGGCGCGCCGCGCTCGCATTCAGGCTGTTGAAACGATCGAGCCAGAACGCACTCGATGTGCCGAACACATTGTAGCCAACGTGTGTGGACACCTTGATGCGATCCAGAATCGACAGTTCGGTCACGGTTTCGAAACGGTTGGTGGCGGGATCATGCACGATCAGCTTGAGCGGCGTATGATCCAGGATATAACGCGAAACGGTGTGCTGGGGGTCATTGCCGTGCTCTTCGCACATGATGACCGAGTCGCCTTGCAGCAATCGCGCGCCACCCTTGATGGCTTCGATCTCGACGCCTTCGACATCGAGCTTGATCAGGTATTTTCCCGCCATCGACACCTTGCCGTCTTCGAGCAGGTTGTCGAGCGAGATTACCGGCACTTCCTCGCCGCCGGCATTTGGATCGCCCGCGATGCTAAAAGCTTCGTGCTTGGTGCCCGACAGATGCGCCGTGCCACGCTGCGAGCCGATCGCGCATTTGATGACTTCGAAGCGGTCGCCATTGATCCTGGCGTTGTTGGCGAGCTTGGCGAAATTGTCGAACGACGGCTCGATCGCAATCGCCTTATGCGAGCCGAACGGCGCGCTCGAGACCAGCACCGACCAGTATCCGTAATTCGCGCCGCAATCGAGCAGCGTGTAATCGACATCGATCGAGTTCCGGAACAGCAGTTCAAGCTCATCTTCGTAGGAGAAGGTACGGTTGAGCAACTTGCTCCAGTAGCCATCGCCATACGGGAACGCGAACAATGCATCGTCATTCATCTTCACGACGATGTCGCGCACTGGCAGCGTTTTGCGCAGCAGGTTGGCGCACATGTTGTAGCCACGATGCGAGAACGACGACGAGATCTTCGAGCCCACCACCAGCGCACAGGCCATCGCGCGCTCCCAGAGATTTACCCCCTGGAGAACGCCCGACGCGCGGTCAAACTGGATGGGAGGCGTCAGCGTCACCTATCGACCTCTCCGAACACGATATCGAGCGAACCGAGAATGGCGGAGACGTCGGCGAGCAGATGGCCGCGGCACATGAAGTCCATGGCCTGCAGATGCGCAAAGCCCGGCGCGCGGATCTTGCACTTGTAGGGCTTGTTGCTGCCGTCGGAGACGAGATAGACGCCAAACTCGCCCTTCGGTGCTTCAACGGCGGCGTAGACTTCGCCTTCCGGCACGCGAAAACCTTCGGTGTAGAGCTTGAAGTGATGGATCAGCGCTTCCATCGAGCGCTTCATCTCGCCGCGACGCGGCGGGAAAATCTTGTTGTCCTCGACGGCGACAGCGCCCTGCCCGTCCGCCGCGCGCATCTTGGCGATGCACTGCTTCATGATCTTCGTCGACTGCCGCATCTCCTCGACGCGAATGCAGTAGCGGTCATAGCAGTCGCCGTTCTTGCCGATGGGAACGTCGAATTCCATTTCGGCGTAGCATTCATAGGGCTGCGACTTGCGCAGGTCCCATGCGGCGCCGGAACCGCGCACCATCACGCCGGAGAAGCCCCACTTCCAGGCGTCTTCGAGCGAGACCACGCCGATATCGACATTGCGCTGCTTGAAGATGCGATTGCCCGTCAGCAGCGTCTCGAGATCGTCGAGCACCTGCGGGAACGCATCGCACCAGGCGTCGATATCGTTGATCAGCTTTGGCGGCAGATCCTGATGCACACCACCGACGCGGAAGAACGCGGCATGCATACGCGAGCCCGAGGCGCGCTCATAGAACACCATCAGCTTCTCGCGCTCTTCGAACCCCCACAGCGGCGGGGTCAGCGCGCCGACGTCCATCGCCTGCGTGGTGATGTTGAGAAGATGCGACAGGATCCGACCAATCTCGGAATACAGCACGCGGATCAACTGGCCGCGGCGCGGCACGGTAATGCCGAGCAGCTTTTCAGCAGCGAGACAGAACGCGTGTTCCTGATTCATCGGCGCGACGTAATCGAGCCGGTCGAAATACGGGATCGCCTGCAGATAGGTCTTCTGTTCGATCAGCTTCTCGGTGCCGCGGTGAAGCAGGCCGATATGCGGGTCGACGCGCTCGACGACTTCACCGTCGAGCTCCAGCACAAGGCGGAGCACGCCGTGCGCGGCCGGATGCTGCGGTCCGAAGTTGATCGTGAAATTGCGAACGTTGGGTTGTTCGGTCATGGCTTGACCTCTGCCTTCTCGTCACCCGGCAGCACGGGATAATCCGCGCCTTCCCAGGGCGAGAGGAAATCGAATTTGCGGAATTCCTGGTTGAGCCGGACCGGCTCGTACACCACCCGCTTCTCCTGGTCGTCGTAGCGAACCTCGACGAAACCGGTGAGCGGGAAATCCTTGCGCAGTGGATGGCCGTCGAAACCGTAATCGGTCAGCAGACGGCGCATGTCGGGATGACCGACAAAGATCACGCCATAGAGGTCATAGGCTTCGCGCTCGAACCAGTCGGCGCCGGGAAACACCGAAATGATCGACGGCACCTGCGTCGTCTCGGATGCCAGACCTTTCAGACGGATGCGAGTGTTCAGCGTCGGCGACATCAGATGATAGACGACGTCGAAGCGCTTCTCGCGGCCGGGATAGTCGACCGCCGTCGCATCAGTGAAATTGACGAAGCGGCAACGCGGGTCATCGCGCAGGAATTGCACGACTTCGACGATCTTCGATGTTTCCACCGCAATCGTCAGCTGGCCGAACGCCACCTCATGCGCGAGCGCGGCACCCGGAAGGGCACCGACAATCATCTGACCCAGTGTGTCGAGCCTCACATCGTCCATGACAAAGCCTTAAGCGTTCGCGAGTCTTAGCGTTCTTAGTCTTATCGTTCGATCGTGCCGGTGCGGCGGATCTTCTTCTGCAGGAGCAACACGCCGTAGAGCAGCGCTTCTGCAGTGGGCGGGCAACCCGGCACATAGATGTCGATCGGCACGATACGGTCGCAGCCCCGAACTACCGAATACGAGTAGTGATAGTAGCCGCCACCATTGGCGCAGGAGCCCATCGAGATGACGTAGCGCGGCTCGGGCATCTGGTCATAGACCTTGCGCAGCGCCGGAGCCATCTTGTTGGTCAGCGTGCCTGCGACGATCATCACGTCGGACTGACGCGGCGACGCGCGCGGCGCGAAGCCGAAGCGCTCGACGTCGTAACGCGGCATCGAGACCTGCATCATCTCGACCGCGCAACATGCGAGACCGAAGGTCATCCACATCAGCGAGCCGGTGCGCGCCCAGGTGATCAGGTCGTCGGTCGCGGCGACGAAGAAGCCCTTGTCGGACAGCTCGGCATTGACCTCGAGAAAATACGGATCGTTCGCGCCGACCGGCTTGCCGGTGGACGGATCGATGATGCCTTTCGGCGCCTGCGCGATCGCGGGAGCCGAGGCTATGACTGGGCTCAATCCCATTCGAGCGCGCCTTTCTTCCATTCGTAGGCGAAACCGATGGTGAGCACGCCGAGAAACACGATCATCGACCAGAAGCCGGTTGCGCCAAGCTTGCCGAAGGCCACTGCCCACGGAAACAGAAAGGCGACTTCCAGATCGAAGATGATGAAGAGAATCGCCACCAGATAGAACCGCACATCGAATTTCATGCGCGCGTCGTCAAAAGCGTTGAATCCGCATTCATAGGCGGACAGCTTTTCCGGATCCGGCTGCTGGTAGGCGACGAGAAATGGCGCGATCAGCAAGGCCAGACCGATGACGGAAGCGATGCCGATAAAGACCACAAGTGGGAGATAATTCTGCAAGATGCCGTTCATCGGCGAGCCTTACTCCTGCGGCCCTGACTTTGCCACAGATTCGAACATTGGAATGGTTCTGAGGCTTAGCGCAGCGCAACAAGCCATGCAAGACAAGGGATGTTGACAGTTTTATGCCCTGCCATGCGCGGCGCGACGATTGAAACGCAACCTTGCCGATGCATCGCCGACTGCGACGAACCTTCCGCAGATTCTCAAAAACCCGGCATGACTTCTCAACGGTCGGGACCGTCAAACATCGCCCGTCGGCGGGGCGGACCTGACGCTCCGTCCCGGCAGCATCAGGCCCTCCAACTCGGCGCGTTTCCGCACCAGCAGCAACTCCGCGGCGGCGTTGTCCATGCCCGCCTGTCGCAACAGATGGATCGCCGCGCCGAGCTCCGCGATCTGCGCCCGCAATGTGATGATCCTGAGCTGCGGCGGCTCGCTCACGCCGGACATGCCAGCGCCTCACGCTCCGCAATGAGCCCCAGCAGATCGGCTTGCATCCGCCGCAGGCGCATGGCGGCACGGGCACAGTCCAGCCCGGCATTGGTCAGCAGCCGGATATCCGACTGCACCCTCTTCATCAGGTAGCGCAGCCGGGCGATTCTGAAATTCAGGTTGGCGAGCTTGGTCATTTGCGATATAGAACAAAAAGAGAACAAATTGACAAGCCATTGTTTCGACCCAGATCGGATTTTGGAGGTTCCCATGACCCTTGCTTTGATGACCCCGGCTTTGAACACCCGCAGCGAGATCGTCGTCCCCGCGATTACCGCATCGGTATCGTCGTATGAGAGCCTGCCGGATCGCCTCTCCGGCCCAATGTCCCGCGGCCAGGCGCTGACGCTGAAATCGCTGGCGATCGAGGCCTATCAGCCCAAACAATTCGAAAAGGACCTGACGCGCGCTGAAGCCGCGCGGCGAATCGAGGCGCTGAAGCAGGAAATCGCGTTGGCGGATTCGTTCTGAGCGGAGGCATGTCGAATACCGCGCGAGACGTCTGCAACTCTATAGTTCTTTTGGGGAAACTTGCGGGGATGACCGCGGATGGACGTTAATCCCGCCATTCCTGATGGAATGGCGCGAGAGACGGGACTCGAACCCGCGACCTCTGCCGTGACAGGGCAGCGCTCTAACCAACTGAGCTACTCCCGCGTGGATCGTGTGCAATCCCGCAGTGGGGCTGGACATAAAGGGACGTCCTTTTGAAGTCAAGGACGTTGCAGAACCATTCCCGGGGACATCACAAAAGGGCGTCGCTGCAGGCTTTGCGAGAAGGCCGTTTTAAGGCCGGAAATGCAAATAAGCCCCTGTTTGCAGGCAAAACAGCGGGGCGGCATCGCTCCGAATCGTTTAAGCCCTGCTGCGTCACAGGTTTAAGACAGACCACCAACGAGAAGGGCCAGATTCATGGCAAAAGCTGCAACCACCACCGCCGCGAAAGCGGCCACTCCTCCCACCGTCACGCTGAAGCATCTCGCCGCGGCCCTGGCTGAAGATCACGAGCTGTCGAAGAAGAAGGCCGAAGAAATCCTCGGTGACATGGTGGAGCGCATCACCAACCACCTCAAGAATGGCGAGCGTATCCGCATCGTCGGCCTTGGCATCCTTCAGGTCCGCAAGCGTGCCGCTCGCATGGGTCGCAACCCGGCGACCGGCGAGCAGATCGAGATCGCGGCCAGCAAGAAGGTCGCGTTCCGGCCTGCCAAGGAACTCAAGGAAGCCGTCTGATCGACCGCTTGAACTTCTCATTCCGGGCCGCGTCCTCGTGACGGCCCGGAATGAAACTTCTAAGCTGTCAGGACTTCTGCAATCAGATGGTGCCCTTTGACAGCAACTACTCCCTTCGATTTCGCCCATGACGTGACAGCGCGCTTCCTGCGCTATGTGGTGATCGACACCCAGTCCGACCCCGCCTCGCCCACCTGCCCATCGACCGAAAAGCAGAAGGATCTCGGCCGCGTGCTTGCGCAGGAGCTGCGGGACCTGGGGCTCAGGGACGCGCATCTCGACGAGCATGGCTATGTCTATGCGACGATCCCTGCGACATCGGACAAGAAAGTGCCGGTGATCTGCTTCTGCTCGCATATGGACACCTCGCCTGACTGCAGCGGCAAGGACGTCAAACCGCAGATCGTTAGGAACTATCGGGGCGGCGATATCGTGCTGCCGGTGGACTCAACGCAGGTCATCCGCGTCGCCGACAATCCAGCGCTGAAGGACCAGATCGGCCATGACATCATCACCACCGACGGCACCACTCTGCTGGGCGCCGACAACAAGGCCGGCCTTGCCGAGATCATGGACGCGGCACGTTTCCTGGTTGCCAATCCACAGATCGGGCACGGCACCATCAAGATCCTGTTCACGCCCGATGAAGAGATCGGCCGCGGCGTCGACAAGGTCGACCTGACACAGCTGGGCGCCGACTTCGCCTACACCATGGATGGCGAGACCGCCGGCCATATCGAGGACGAGACGTTCTCGGCCGACGGTGCCGTCATCACCATCGAAGGCGTCAGTGCGCATCCCGGCTTTGCCAAGGGCAAGATGGAGCACGCCATCAAGATCGCCGCCGCAATCGTCGAGCGATTGCCGAAAGACACCTGTTCGCCGGAGACCACCGACGGCAAGCAAGGCTTCCTGCATCCGATCGGCATTTCGGGCGCGCTTGAAAAAGCGACGCTCAGTCTGATCGTGCGCGATTTCACGGATGACGGCCTCGCGGAGAAGGAAGCGCTGCTGCAATCCATCGTCGATGACGTGATGACGGCCTATCCGCATTCGACGGCGACGCTCGAGATCAAGCAGCAATATCGCAACATGAAGCAGGTGATCGACCGCTACCCGCACATGGTCGAATACGCTGTGGAAGCGATTCAGCGCGCCGGGCTCAAACCCGTCCGCAGCAGCATCCGCGGCGGCACCGACGGCTCACGGCTGTCTTTCATGGGACTGCCCTGCCCCAACATCTTCGCCGGCGAACACGCCTTCCATGGCCGCACCGAATGGGTCAGCGTCCAGGACATGGAAAAAGCCGTGCAAACCATCGTGCATCTGGCGATGATCTGGGAAGAAAAAGCATGATGACGGCGCGTCTCTGTCCCGCCAGTTCGTCGTCACTGTTCGTGCGCTAAACCATGCGCGCTCCGCTCGACGTTGCGATCATCGGTGCGGGCGTCGCGGGACTTGCAGCCGCGACGCTGCTGACGCGTGCCGGTCATCGCGTGGTCGTTTATGAGCGGTTCGAGACATCGCGACCGCTCGGTTCGGGCCTGATGCTACAGCCGACTGGTCTGGCGGCTCTGGACCGGCTCGGACTTCGCAGTTCGATCGAGGCGCTGGGCGCGCGCATCGGGCGCCTGCACGGCATCACCGAACGCGGTGGCACGATCTTCGACCTACTCTATGCCGACCTTGCGCCGGAATTCTACGCCATCGGCATTCACCGTGCCGCGCTGCACAGTGAATTGTGGGCCGCCTTCGCGCGATCGGGCGCGGCGCTGGAAACCGGCAGCCCTATTGTTGACATCGAGGCGCACGCCGACGGGCGCTCGTCGCTGCGGGACGAAGATGGCCGCAACGGACCGGGCTTCGATCTTGTCATCGACGCGTCAGGGGCCCGGTCGCGTTTCCGCCCGCTGGTGTCGCAAGCGGCCGCGCAGGATTTCAGCTATGGCGCTGTATGGGCTGCAGTCCCCGATATCGGCATCGCCGACGGCCAATTGGCGCAGCGTTACGTCGCTGCACGGATCATGATCGGCTATCTGCCGGTCGGCCGTGCCTTGCCCGGAGGCCCGCCGCTGGCGGCGCTATTCTGGAGCCTAAAACCCGGAGATTATCCGCAATGGCGCGATGGTTTCGAACCATGGCGCGAACAGATCGTAAAATTGTGGCCTGCGCTTGCGCCGATTATCGCTGGCTTAACCAGTCCAGATGACCTCACGCTGGCGACTTACGTGCATTACACCGCACGAAAGCCATTCAAGGGCGCGCTGGCCCTGATTGGCGATTCAGCGCACGCGACTTCGCCGCAACTCGGCCAGGGCGCCAACAACGGATTGCTCGACGCATTGGCGCTGACCGATGCGCTTGCGTCTTGCACCGATGTTCCATCGGCACTCGCGCGTTACGCACAGGTTCGACGCGCACATGTCCGCTTCTATCAGCTGGCAAGCCGAATGATGACACCGTTCTTTCAGTCGGATTCCGGCATGCTGGCTTTGGTGCGTGACCTCACCTTTGATCGCGCCGCGAAGTTACCTTATCTACGCCAACACATGCTGCACACACTTGCGGGTCTCAAGACCGGCATTCTATCGCACCGCTTACCCAGTGATCTGGCTGGCGATTCCACTGTCGGCTTCGACCAGGCTGCCAATGCAGCCATGTGAACGCAGCGTGTTGCTGGTCGGAGCCACTGGCGCTTTCGGCGAGCGGCTTGCGGCGGGCCTCATCCGATCCGGCATCGCCGTGATCGCGGTCGCGCGCAACACGGCGCGGTTGGAAAAACTCGCTCGACAGCTCGGCACACAAATATCAATCGAGACCTGC
This sequence comes from Tardiphaga sp. P9-11, assembly GCF_008329525.1. Taxonomy (GTDB): domain Bacteria; phylum Pseudomonadota; class Alphaproteobacteria; order Rhizobiales; family Xanthobacteraceae; genus Tardiphaga. The sequence continues at coordinate 193,450 of NZ_NPKQ01000002.1, forward strand.
GAGCGCAGCCGCATCGACACACCGTTCCTGAATATCCTCCGCAGCCGCCATCCCGGCCTCTATGCCGTCGCAGATGCATCAGGTCCGTTCCAGGCCAGCGACGACCGACTGCCGCGCGCGGCCATCGGTGCCCACCTTCACTATGTCGACCTCGCCGATGCCCGCGATTTCGTAGGCCATATCAGCGATCTCGATCAGGCTGCCCGTTCGGCAGATATCGCCGTCCTGTCCGGCGCGAGTTCGACGCCGGCGCTGTCGCACGCGGTCCTCGACTGGCTTGTCGCCGATGCCCGTACGATCATGTCTATCGACGTGAGCATTGCGCCCGGTAACCGGGCGCCGCGCGGATTGAGCGTGGTCCAGGCCATCCTCTCCACGGTCGGCCAACCGGTCCGCGTGTTTCGTGGCGGCCGCTGGAGCGAGCATGCCGGCTGGAGCCTCGGCAAGACGGTGACATTGCCGGGCATCGGCAAACGTCCTGTCGCATTGTGCGAAACGCCAGATCTCGATCTGCTCGTTGCCCGCTACCACCCCACGGTTGACGCGATCTTTCGCGCCGGACTTGAACTCAGCCTATTGCACTATGGCGTTGCCGCGCTCGGACTGTTCGTCCGTCTCGGCCTCGTCAAGACGCTCACCCCATTGGCACGACCGCTGCGCACCATCGCCGATCTTCTAAAGCCCTTCGGCTCCGACCGCGGCGGCATGCGGATCGATGCACGCCTCGTTAACGACAAAGGCGATCTTGTACATCGGGTCTGGACACTATCGGCAAACGCAGGCGCCGGCCCTTACATCCCGACACTGCCGGCGCTCGCGGCGCTGAAGATGCTCGCTGATAACAGTCTATCGTGGCGCGGCGCTGCGGCATGCGCCGGTATCATTCCGTACGACGTCATTGCTGCTCAGTTTACCCATCACGGCATCACGGCAAAGCAATGCGGGACGGCGACGCCACCGCCTTTGATGAAACGACTGCTCGGCGCCGACTATGACACTTTGCCTGCCGTCATCCGCAATGGCCACGACGTGAGTGGCGTTCTCGTGCTCGAAGGCCGTGCCGACGCAACCAGTCCTGATGGGATCATCACCGCCATATTTTCACGTGTATTTCGGTTTCCACGCGGCGGCGCGAACATGCCACTGCGCGTAGAAATGCGCGGCGAGAACGACGGATCCGAAACCTGGACCCGGATCTATCCGGATGTGACCATGCGCTCGAATCTGCGTAACGCCGACCCATCCACACAATGTCTGGACGAGGTATTCGGACCAGTCGCCATCAGGCTGAAATGGCGAGCGACGGATGTAAGCCTGACATTGAGTCCGATCGGCGCTCGGCTGTTCGGGATACCCCTGCCGTCATTCCTGTGTCCGCGCTCAATCGCTCGCGAAACCGTGGATAACAATGGCCGTTTCCAATTCGACGTGGACATCGCAATGCCGTTAATCGGCCCAATCGTCAGATACAGAGGATATCTGGTGCCGCTGGCGCCAGACCGGGGTTAGTAGGGGCCATTCGACGGCGGTATTCAGAAACCGCCTCGCGGTGTAGAGCGCCAACGCTGTTTGAGAATGGCGAACTGTGTATAGTTGTGTCGTCAAACGAATGGCGGATTGCGCGCGGGGACGGCGACGATATCCTCCGCCGATACATATTATAGATTATCACATTACAAATCGTCTCAAGAATTAATTCCTGTTCCGTAGCTCCATTTCAGCTGATAAGCAGGCACGTCATGGGGTCATTCAAAGGCAAGCATTTTCAAACTGCTCTGTCGGCCATCGAAAGCATTGCCAATGCCGCCTCCATGTCTGCGGTTGGCGATATCGTGGCCGTTACGGCCAAATCGTTCGGCTACAACCACATCTGCTTTCTGGCCTCGACCGGCGTCAACCAACCGTTCGAAGATCGCGTGTTGCTGAAAGTATGGCCCAAGCCATGGGCCGAACAATATAGCGCGTCCAATTTCTATGCCTCCGATCCCGTTGCGCCGCGGATCCGCCGGCAACCCGAGCTGTTCACCTGGTCTGACATCCGGCTCGATGAGGTCAGCCCGATATCACGGACCATCATGGAGATCGCGTCCGTCGATTACGGATTGAAGTTCGGCCTCTGCGCACCCGTGCACGGCATGAACGGCTATCAGGCCGGCTTGTCACTGGCAGGCTACGAAGTCGAGGACACCGAGGACGCGCACGGCGCCATCGAGCTCGTCACCATGTATGCGTTCAACCGCTTTGCAACGCTTCGCTCTCATCAGCGTGCGAAGTCGATCGCCCTCACCTTGCGGGAGCGCGAGGTCGTTAGCTGGGTCGCTGCCGGAAAGACCGCCTGGGATACGAGCGTCATTCTCGGTATCTCCGAGGATACGGTGAACAAGACTGTCACCGCTGCCATGCACAAGTTGAATGCGCATACGCGCGCGCAGGCCGTGGCCGAAGCGATCACACAAGGACTGATCGCTTTCTGAATTGTCAATCCCCTGCCCACGGAATATCGCGACCAAACTCATCATGAGAACCCTCCACGCAGACGAGCGTGGGGAGCTTTTTATGATCGAGGTCATTCACAGCGGTAATGCTGGGCAGTTCGGCGATCTCATGGACAGGCAATTTCGGTTACGGCACGAGGTCTTCGTCGGAGAGCGCGGCTGGACTGCCTTCGATGTCGATGGCATCCACGAGAAGGACCAGTATGACGATGATGCTGCCGTCTATCTGGTCGCAGCCGACGACGCAGGCACTGTCGCAGGCGGCTTCCGGCTCTATCCAACCGTATTGCCCCACATGCTCAGCGAGCATTTTGCGCAGCTGGTCGACGGCGCGCTGATCCAGCGCCGCGATGTACTGGAGCTGACGCGCTTTGCCATGCGCAAATCCGAACGCCGCAGCCGGCACTATTTCGAACTGCTGCTGGCGATCCAGGAGTATGGCCTGATGGAAGGCCTGTCCGGCTTCACCTCGGTCATCAATCCCTTGCGCATCCCGATTCTTCAGAGCTTCGGACTGGAGATCGAGCCGCTGGGATTGCCAGCCATGATCGACGGCGAGGCCACCATCGCCGTGCTGTTTCATGTCAGTGAAAAGTGTTTCGCCCGCGTCAGCAAGAGTGTTGCCATCGAAGACAGCGTTTTTGCGTTGCCTCCGACATCCCGGCGGATCGCCTGATGCCGATGTCCCCCAATCAGTTCCAGGTCATTCAGGGCGGCAAGGACAGCGACGAGCTGATCGTCACGATGCTGCAAGCCCTGCGGCTGGCAAACGCATGCGGGTCCGAGACGACCTATGATCTGCTGCGCATGGCGCTGTTGAACGAAGGCGTTCAACTAGCCAAGGTGCTGGCGGCGCGATAGGCGGAACACCTGAGGGCATGGATTTAGGGAGGTGGTAGGCGGCGAGAGATTCGAACTCCCGACCCTCTCGGTGTAAACGAGATGCTCTAACCAGCTGAGCTAGCCGCCCTCACGGCCTCTCTTTAACGCCGGGACTTCGCCGCGGCAAGGCGTTCTGCGTGGATCATCTCGCCCCTACGGATCGTTCGATCCCTTCAGCCGCGCGGGCAGTTCCGCAAGATCATGAATCCAGGGTGCGGCTGACCGGCACCAGATCTGACGTCGTGGCGGCAGCTCGGCGCGCTGGCGGATACTGCCCCAGCGAATACCCCACTCGTTATCCTCAGCCTCCTCGCCACTGGCGAATATCGGCGAGCCGCAGTTCCCGCAAAAGTGCTGCAGCCGGTTGAGACCGTTGTCGCCGCGCTTGACATAGACCTTCGGTGCACCGCCCGTCATCTCGATCGTATCGGCCGGCGTCAGCACCGTGACACGGTAGGCCGAGCCAGTCATGGTCTGGCAATCCGTGCAATGGCAGATCGACACCCTTTGCGGATCGATTGTCGCGCGATAGCTGATGAAGCCGCAGTGGCATTGGCCGTCGATCTGCATCGCGCTGCCCCTCCTCGCTCTTCAACGCTGCAAGCCGATCACTGGCGACGCCTGAAGATCCTGCCGTGGCGCGACGGGCCGATCGTTGTCCGGCTTCGGGGTCCCGAGAAAATTCGCGCGATCCCTGTTCCTGAATTCCGAACGATTGCCGTCGAATTCCCGCGATGACCGATAGCCGCGCTCGCGGTCCGGTCCGAAGCGCTTGTCCAGCGGTTCACTCATCACGGCATCTGCAGCGACGAGCGACATCACAGCTGTGAGGATCAATGTCTTCATCAGGGAGCCTCTGCGATCATTCTAGCATCGGCCGGCGAACGTCGAAAGCGGCCCAAGCAGTGAGATGGCCCGCAAACAAAAACGGCGCCCCGAAGGGCGCCGCTGATTGTTGTCGAGGATGTGGGCCTCAGTGCGCCGTGAGGCCGCTGCCGGCCTCTTCTGCGCCGTCGGCCTTCACCGGCAGCTTGGTGTCCTCTTCCCAGACGATCGCCTTGGGCGCCCGCACCAGGGCGTTGGCGATCACCTCGTCCATCCGGGCGACCGGGATGATGTTCAAGCCGCCCTTGATGGCGTCGGAAATCTCGGTGAGGTCCTTGGCATTGTCCTCGGGGATCAGCACCGTCTTGATGCCGCCGCGGGCCGCTGCCAACAACTTCTCCTTCAGACCACCGATCGGCAGGATCCTGCCGCGCAGCGTGATCTCGCCGGTCATGGCGACATCGTGACGGATCGGAATGCCCGTGAGCACCGACACGATCGTCGTCGCCATCGCCACGCCTGCGGACGGTCCATCCTTCGGCGTTGCACCCTCAGGCACGTGGACGTGGATGTCGCGCCGCTCAAACAACGGCGGTTCGATCCCGAAGTTGATCGCGCGCGAGCGGACGTAAGACGCCGCCGCCGAGATCGATTCCTTCATCACGTCACGCAGGTTGCCGGTGACGGTCATGCGGCCCTTGCCGGGCATCATGACGCCTTCAATGGTGAGCAACTCACCACCGACATCCGTCCATGCCAGACCGGTGACGACACCGACCTGATCGTCGCTCTCGATCTCGCCGTAGCGATACTTCGCCACGCCGAGGAATTCCTCGAGATTCTTCTCGGTGACCTTCACCACCTTCTTCTTCGAGAGCATCAGCTCCTTCACGGCCTTGCGGGCCAGTGTGGAGAGCTCGCGCTCCAGATTACGCACGCCCGCTTCGCGGGTATAGCGGCGGATCATCAAGAGCAACGCGTCGTCGTCGATCGACCATTCCTTGGCGTCCAGGCCATGCTTCGAGAGCGCGATCGGGATGAGATGCTTGCGGGCGATCTCAACCTTCTCGTTCTCCGTGTAGCCGGCGATCCGGATGATCTCCATACGATCCATCAGCGGGCCCGGAATATTCAGGGTGTTCGCCGTAGTGATGAACATCACGTTCGACAGATCGTAGTCCACCTCCAGATAGTGATCGGCAAAGGTGCCGTTCTGCTCGGGGTCGAGGACCTCAAGCAGAGCCGACGACGGATCGCCGCGGAAATCGGCGCCCATCTTGTCGATCTCGTCCAGCAGGAAGAGCGGATTCGTCGTCTTGGCCTTGCGCATCGACTGGATGACCTTGCCGGGCATCGAACCGATATAGGTCCGGCGATGTCCGCGGATCTCCGCTTCGTCACGCACGCCGCCGAGCGACACGCGCACGAACTCACGTCCGGTCGCCTTGGCGATCGACTTGCCGAGCGAGGTCTTGCCGACGCCGGGAGGTCCGACGAGGCACAGGATCGGCCCGCTCAGCTTGTTGGCCCGCGTCTGTACAGCGAGATACTCGACGATGCGGTCCTTGACCTTCTCGAGCCCGTAGTGATCGTCGTCCAGCACGGCCTGCGCCGCGGCGAGGTCCTTCTTGACCTTGGACTTCTTGCCCCACGGAATCGACAGCAGCCAATCGAGATAGTTGCGCACGACGGTCGCTTCCGCAGACATCGGCGACATCTGGCGCAGCTTCTTCAGCTCATGCTGCGCCTTCTCGCGGGCCTCCTTCGACAGCTTGGTCTTGGCGATCTTCTCTTCAATATCGGCCAGTTCGTCGCGACCTTCGTCGTCGCCGAGCTCCTTCTGGATCGCCTTCATCTGTTCGTTGAGATAGTACTCACGCTGCGTCTTCTCCATCTGGCGCTTGACGCGCGAGCGGATGCGCTTCTCGACCTGCAGCACCGAGATCTCGCTCTCCATCAGGCCGAGCACCTTCTCCAGGCGTGCGGTGACTGACAGCGTTTCCAGAATGCCCTGGCGATCCGCGATCTTGACGGCGAGATGAGACGCGACAGTATCGCCGAGCTTGGCGAAATCAGTGATCGCCTGCACGACGCCGACGACTTCGGCGGAGATCTTCTTGTTGAGCTTAACATAGCTCTCGAAGTCCGAGACCACCGAACGCGACAGTGCTTCCGCCTCGACGCTCTTCGCATCGGTATCGGCCAGCGCGACTGCCGTCGCTTCATAATATTCGGTGCGATCGGAATACTTCTCGACCTTGGCGCGCTCGAGGCCTTCCACCAGCACCTTCACGGTACCGTCGGGAAGCTTCAAAAGCTGCAGCACGCTGGCGAGCGTACCGATCTCGTAAATCGAGTCCGGGGCTGGATCATCGTCCGACGCGTTCTTCTGCGTGGCGAGCATGATGAGAGCATCGTTCTTCATCACCTCTTCGAGCGCGCGGATCGATTTCTCGCGGCCGACGAAGAGAGGCACGATCATGTGCGGGAAGACGACGATATCGCGCAGTGGCAATACCGGATAGGAGTGGCTTTCGCCGTGAACAATGGTTGGCCGGGGTTTAGAGGCAGTCATGGCCCATTCCTTTTGCTGTGCCCCCTTGCAAGCAGTCCGCCCGATGGCGCAACCGCACAAGGTGCCGATTTTCCGTCTTTGCTCGGCCGTCTCAGGCTCTACGTGTCCGGATCGTTATGGCGAATCTTGAGGGAGATTTTGTGTTCGCCGAGAGCATTAGGTGGCTATGGGCCCGGGGGGTGTCAAGTCGCGGAAATACCCATGAACAAGGGCGGTTTACAGAGCGTCGCAGCAAGAAAATAGGCGACTGCCGATCACCGGCAGCCGCCTATTGAACTTAAGTCGATGGGCCCGAAAGCCGCGTGGATCAGGCGCTTGCGCTGCTCTCGGCAGTCCGGTCCGAACGGTCGGCGTAGATGTAGAGCGGGCGAGCCGTCCCATCCACAACCTCCTTAGAGATGACGACTTCCTCGACACCTTCCAGACCAGGCAGATCGAACATGGTTTCGAGCAGGATGCTCTCCAGGATCGACCGCAGACCACGTGCACCGGTCTTGCGTTCGATAGCCCGGCGGGCCACCGCACCCAACGCCTCGTCGGCGAAGGTCAGCTCGATGTTCTCCATCTCGAACAGACGCTGGTACTGCTTGACCAGCGCGTTCTTCGGCTCGACCAGGATCTTCTTCAGCGAGGTCTCGTCGAGATCCTCGAGTGTCGCGACCACTGGCAGACGGCCGACGAATTCGGGGATCAGACCATACTTCAGCAGATCTTCCGGTTCGACATGGCGGAAGATCTCACCGGTGCGGCGATCTTCGGGTGCCAGAACCTGCGCTGCGAAGCCGATCGAGGTGGTCCGCCCGCGCGACGAGATGATCTTCTCGAGGCCCGAGAACGCACCGCCGCAGATGAACAGGATGTTCGTCGTATCCACCTGCAGGAATTCCTGCTGCGGATGCTTGCGGCCGCCCTGCGGAGGCACGGAGGCAACGGTGCCTTCCATGATCTTCAGCAGAGCCTGCTGCACGCCCTCACCCGACACGTCACGGGTGATCGACGGATTGTCCGACTTGCGCGAGATCTTGTCGATTTCGTCGATATAGACGATGCCGCGCTGGGCACGCTCGACATTGTAGTCGGCAGCCTGCAGCAGCTTGAGGATGATGTTCTCGACGTCCTCACCGACGTAACCGGCTTCGGTCAGCGTCGTTGCATCGGCCATCGTGAACGGCACGTCCAGAATACGGGCGAGCGTCTGCGCGAGCAGCGTCTTGCCCGAACCGGTCGGACCGATCAGCAGGATGTTCGACTTCGCAAGCTCAACGTCGTTGTGCTTGGTCTGGTGGTTGAGGCGCTTGTAGTGGTTATGCACCGCGACCGAGAGAACCTTCTTCGCATGGAACTGACCGATGACGTAGTCATCGAGCACCTTGCAGATTTCCTTCGGCGTCGGAATGCCGTCACGCGACTTGACCAGCGAGGACTTGTTCTCCTCGCGGATGATGTCCATGCAGAGTTCAACGCATTCGTCGCAGATGAAGACGGTAGGACCCGCGATCAGTTTGCGAACTTCGTGCTGGCTCTTGCCGCAGAACGAACAATACAGCGTGTTCTTGGAGTCGCTGGTACCGACCTTACTCATTCCTATCTCCGTCCGCCGTTCGATCTTTGTCTGTCGGTCGCCCAGTTACGGGACGTATCCCGTAGATAGAGCAAAATCCGTACCAAAAAAGACCTCGTTCCAGAATGCCGCTCGAATCACGGCTCACTCGAATCCCCGCGATACTAACCGATCCGCATCAGCGAACCATGCTGACAGCCGATGATCAAGAATTCGCTAATCGGCTCCATCGCCTGGAGCGTGACAATAGCGTGATTTGCGGCATTTGCGCGGGAGAACCCCGAAAATTGGGGAACGTTGCGTGAATGACACCACCCGACCAGCACGAAAGCGGAACTCTCGCGTCTGCTGGCGTCGGCACATAGTACCAATTCGGGAATAACTTGATCGATATGGCTGGCTTGGGACAGGCGGCACGCGGGCGCCGTCTGTCTCGGTCTCGATATGTTCGCCGAAACGGCCTTGTTTAGGCCGGCTTCGTCGGGGTCGATTCTTCAGCGCGCTTGTCGATGACCTTGTCGATCAGCCCGAAATCCTTCGCCTGATCTGCCGTCATGAAGTTATCGCGCTCGAGCGCGTTGTGAATGTCTTCGTAAGGACGTCCCGTGTGCTTCACATAGATCTCGTTGAGCCGGCGCTTCAGGCTCTCGACTTCCTTGGCATGGATCAGGATGTCCGTGGCCTGGCCCTGGAAGCCGCCTGACGGCTGATGAACCATGATGCGGGCGTTCGGCAGCGCGAAGCGCATGTCCTTTGCGCCAGCCGTCAGCAACAGCGAGCCCATCGACGCGGCCTGACCGACGCACAGAGTCGACACCGGCGGACGAATGAACTGCATCGTGTCGTAGATCGCCAGACCCGACGTCACCACGCCACCGGGCGAGTTGATGTACATCGAGATTTCCTTCTTCGGATTCTCGGCTTCGAGAAACAGAAGCTGGGCGACGGTGAGCGTCGACATGCCATCCTCGACCGGACCGGTCACGAAGATGATGCGCTCCTTCAGAAGGCGCGAAAAGATATCGTAAGCCCGTTCACCGCGGTTGGTCTGTTCGACCACCATCGGGACGAGGTTCATGTAGGTTTCTACCGGATCGCGCATTGATCACCCGAAAGGTTGGAGGAGACACACGTCCATCGGCAAGACTGGAACCGGTTACGGTTTGCCGGGAAAGGACGAACGTCCCGTGATGCAGGAACAACAAACAGAGCCCACAGATATGAGCCAATCGAGCGGCAACAAGCCCACCGGTCCACATGCCGCCCTGAACCTCAGTTCAAGCCGATTCGGACGGCCACCGCAAAGCGCTGAGGCCCTTTTGGAACCTGTTTCGAGCGGTATCCTTAACGTCAAAACGCCGGCTGGAGGACCCAACCGGCGTTTCTTTTAACGTCTTCTAAGAAGAAGCGGCTCAGGCCGCGGTCTTCTCATCTTCGTCCTTGTAGAGGTCGTCCTTGGAGACCTTCTTCTCGGTCACATTGGCCAGTTCGAGGATGAAGTCGACGACCTTGTCCTCGTAGATCGGTGCACGAAGCTGGGCCAGCGCGTTGGGATTGCTGCGGTAAAAGTCCCACACTTCCTTCTCGCGGCCCGGCATCGAGCGGGCGCGCTCGATCACGGCACGGCTGACCTCGTCATCGCTGACGGTGATCTTGTTCTTCTCGCCGATCTCCGAGAGCACGAGGCCGAGGCGCACGCGGCGGTCGGCGATCTTGCGGTACTCTTCCTGAGCGGCTTCTTCCGTGGTGTCCTCGTCGGCGAAGGTCTTGCCCGACGATGCCATCTCCTGCTGGATCGAATTCCACATCAGCTTGAACTCTTCGTCGACCAGCGACGGAGGCGCATCGAACTTGTGGGTCTCGTCGAGACGGTCGAGCAGCAGGCGCTTGACGCGCTGGCGGGTCGCACCGGCGAATTCGGCAACCAGACGCTCGCGCGCGGCTTCTTTCAGCTTGTCGAGAGACTCGAGGCCGAGGGTCTTGGCGAACTCGTCGTCGATCACGGTATCGACCGGCGATTCGATCTTGGCCGCAGTGGTCTCGAACTCGGCGGCCTTACCGGCCAGCGTCTCGCTCGCATAGTTGACCGGGAACGACACCTTGAGGGTGCGGGTCTCGCCGGCAGCGATGCCGATCAGCTGTTCCTCGAAGCCCGGGATGAAGGTGTTGGAGCCGATCGCAACCGGGATATCCTCGCCGGTGCCGCCTTCGAAAGCGACGCCGTCGATGGTGCCCTTGAAGCCGACGGTGACGCGGTCACCCGTCTCGGCCTTGGCACCAGCGGCCTTCTCGGTGAAGGAACGGTTCTGGTCGGCGACGCGCTTGATCGCTTCATCGACGTCCGCATCGGTCACTTCGGCCACCGGCTTCTCAACGGTGAAGCTCTTGAAGTCAGCGAGCGCGATCGGCGGCACGACTTCGATGGCGACGGTGTAATTCAAGTCTGACTTGCCCGACAGGATGTCTTCGACTTCCTTCTGCTCGGTCGGCATCGTGATCTTCGGCTCGGAGGCGAGCTTGAAGCCACGCTCGGTGAAGATCTGCGTGTTGGTGTCGCGGATCAATTCATCGACGGTCTCGGCGGCGACCGAACGGCCATAGAGGCGCTTCAGGTGACCGACGGGAACCTTGCCCGGACGGAAGCCGTTGAGCTTGACCTTGCCCTTCATGTCATCGAGGCGCGCATCGACCTTGGCTTCGATGTCGGCAGCCGGCACGTTGACCGAGAATTCGCGCTTCAATCCCTCGGAGAGGGTTTCATTCACCTGCATGGCGTCAATCTTCTTCCCGCTTGGTCCGGCTCGAGGGCCCGACATTGTAAAATTCGTCCGACGCGCGGCCGGAAAGCCTGCGTCGATGGTTCGGCGGACCCATTCACGTGAAGGGCTTGCCTTCGCGGAAACGTGTCCGGAAATCGTCATGGTCAAACGCTATGTGCGCTTGGTGCGGGCGGAGGGACTCGAACCCCCACAACTTTCGTCACTGGAACCTAAATCTCGTGGCGCAAAACCGTGAGACGCCTAAGCTCCCGTAATCGCTGAGCTTATTTAGATCGGCGATACCTGCACTGTCACCATCAGGTGCAAAATGTCACCCATTTCACACCTGATTTGTCACCCGGTGACGCCAATACGACGAACAGTGGATTATGTCGAGACATCCACTGCTCAATTGTGTATCGGAATGCCGCGTGCCCGGCTGGCGGAATTGGTAGACGCAACGGTTTTAGGTACCGTCGCTGAAAGGTGTGGGGGTTCGAGTCCCTCGCCGGGCACCATGAATAGTCAGTGCATTTCAGGCAGCACGACTATCCAACGACCCTAGATTTGAGTCGATCGGACATAGCGGCGAACCGCCGATTGACCGGAGCGTCGATAAAGTCCTTGGGCTCAAGCCTGCGACCGATCCGGACCTCGAAACATCCTACGCAGAGTTTACCGTCGCCCGTGGGATTTGCGCTCAACCAAAGATCATCATGAACCATGTAATACTCATCGGGCGTTATGAACGTAACCTCTGTTCGGCAGTCCATGCACTTACCGTCACGCCCGTGCCAGTCGTCCAAGACCGATGTCATCGTGTTATCGAGTCCGCGCTTGTTCTTTTGTCACCGAGTTTTGTCACCTCTGGCGACTATCCAGAGAAGCTCCTGCCACTCGTAGTGGATCACTAATCTACTGATGTGGTTCCTAGCTCTCGGCTATTTCGCTTCGGGGGCGTTCTCATCTGCCAAATGTGGAGAATTTGGCATTAACACCTAAATCCAGCGCGTCTACCAATTCCGCCACGCCCGCTAAAACATCATGTCCGGCCGCGATGTCGCGAGCGGCGGGCTTATAACATGGGGACCGTGGTTCGCAGCAAAAAAATGGTCACATAGCGGCTTACTTGCCGCAGCCCCGCCAACTGGACTTTAGCGCGGCAAAATGGTCGGGATTTGGACATGACGAACCGCTTTCTCCCCCTCACGCGCCGAACCCTGCTCGCGGGCACCGGGAGCGCCTTGATCGCTCCGATTCTGCCCCGGGCCACCCTCGCCCAGGCCGTCGCCGCGCTGGAACTGCAAGCCAAGGCCGGCCCGTTCACAGTGAAGCCCGGCGCCTCGACCGACGCCTGGACGCTGTATTCGGCCCAGAAGGGTCCGCTGCGCTTCAACCGCGGCGACGAGATCACAGTTCAACTCGCCAATCAGCTGCCTGCCCCTATCGCGCTGAACTGCCGAGGCATTAACGGCGTGTCCGGTATTGGGCCACTGCTTGACCGCAGGCCGGTCGCGGCCGGCGGCAAGGACGCGTTCAAGCTGCAGATGCACAACGCTGGAACGTCGTATCTGGACATGCGCCTGCTCGGCGACGGTCAGACGCTGCCGTCCCAGGTCCGCAGCCTGGTCGTCCAGGAGAGCGATCCGGTCGAGGTGGACCGTGACGAGGTGCTGCTGATCGAGGACTTCCGCCTCAAGCCGGACGGCAGTCTGCTCGCCCCCGGCAGCGATCCGAAAGACGCGACCGCGCTATTCCTGATCAACCGGAAATCCACGCTGGAGCTGTCGGCCCGGGTCAATGAGCGGCTCAGACTCCGTCTCATCAATGGCTGCCAACGCAATGTGGTTGCTCTGAAATTCGACGACCATGAGGTCCGCGTGATGGCCATCGACGGTCAGCCCTCGGAGCCGTTCCCAACCCGTAACAATCAGGTGGTGCTGGCACCCGGAACCCGGGTCGACGTCTTCGTCGATGCCGTCAGGCCGGCGGGATCGACCTCGGCAATCCTGCTCCACGACGGCAAGGCCGCTCGGCCGATCGGCCAGATCAAAATGTCCAACGACCCGCCGCTACGGGCCATGCCCCTGCCGGCCGCCGCGCCGTTGCCCTCCAACGGTTTGCCAGCTCAGCTCGATCTCAAGGGCGCGCTACGCGTCGATATGGCCCTGAGCGCCGTCAGCCCCGAATGGGTCAAGCCGGCCGATCTGTCCGCCAGCACGCCGCCGGCCTTCCGGACCAAGCCCGGCCGGACCGTGGTGCTGACGCTGACCAACCGGGCCACCAGCCCCGTCGTGTTCCAGATTCACGGCCATCACGTCCGCCTGCTTGATCGGCTTGACGACGGCTGGAAGCCGTTCTGGCTCGACACGCTCGCGCTCGACGTCGGCCAGACCCAGCGCATCGCCTTTGCCGCCAATCATATCGGGCGCTGGCTGATGGAGGCCTTCGTGGCCGACTGGGCCGCGCCACGGCAGGTCCGCTGGTACAGCGTCGACTGAGACCGCCGACGCAGCTCAGTACTGGATACCGAGCTGGTCATAGAGCCGACGGAACACCGCTGGCAGCACTTCGGTCAGATCCTCGGCGATCAGCCCTGGCCCGGCCTCGCTGCCGGCCTCGCCATGCATCCAGACGCCCATACAAGCTGCCTCATAGGCCGGAACGCCTTGCGCCAGCAGCGCGCCGATAATGCCGGCCAGCACGTCGCCGGACCCGGCGGTCGCCAGCCATGGCGGCGCATTGGCCGATATGGCGGCCCGGCCATCCGGCGATGCCACGACCGTATCCGGCCCTTTCAACAGTACGATAGCGCCGGACTTTTTCGCCGCCAGACGAACGCGCTCAAGTTTAGACACTGCTGGATGTTCCTGATCCACCTTGCTGAAGATGCGTGAAAATTCACCTTCATGAGGCGTCAATACAGTACCGGATTCCGGGCTGGCCTTGATCAGACCGAACAGCCGTTGGGGCGCCTCGGCGAAGCTGGTCAGCGCATCTGCATCGAGCACCGCATGTCGCTTCGCAGCCAGGACCGCCTCCACGAAAGCTCGCGTCCGCTCGCCTACACCAGCCCCCGGCCCGATCACACAAGCCGACACCTTGCCGCCGATCAGTCCCACGAACTCCGCAATCGTATCCACCGGGCGCACCATCACCGCGGTCAGCGCTGTGGCATTGACGGGCAGCGCATCGCGTGGCGACGCCACCGTCACTAGGCCTGCCCCGCCGCGCAAAGCAGCCCGGGCGGACAGCCGGGCCGCGCCCGTAGAGGCGATGTCGCCGGAGACAACCACGGCGTGGCCGCGCGAGAATTTGTGGCTGTTGATCTTCGGCACCGGAAAGGCGTCGGCCCAGAGGTCGGGGTTATTCTCGGAGGTCTGTGGACGGATTTCACCCAGCACATCCTCGTCGATGCCGATGTCGATCACCCGCAGCCGGCCACAATGCACCCGGCCTGGCACCAGCAGATGGCCCGGCTTGGGCCTGAAGAACGTCACGGTCTCGGTCGCCCTGATAGCGCCGCCCATCACGGCGCCTGAATCGCCGTTGATACCGCTCGGCAGATCAACAGCCAGTACGGGCACGCCGGCCGCGTTGATGGCGTCGATCATGATCAGCGGATCGCCCTTGACCGGACGATTGAGCCCGGCGCCGAACAACGCGTCGATGATCAAAGCCGGCTGACCGATCAGCGAGGGATCGCAAGGCAGCACCTCGCCCTTCCACCCCTTGGCAGCCAACGCCGCGTCGCCCTTCAGCGTCGCCCGGTCGCACAGCAGGATCACCGAAACGTCCCGCCCCTGCGCCGCGAGTTCGGCCGCCGCGACAAAACCATCGCCGCCATTGTTGCCGCGCCCGGCCACGATCAGGATCGCCCCCTCCTCAGCCAACTCGCCCGCCACATCTGCCACCGCCCGTCCGGCGGCGCGCATGAGCTTGAAGCCTGGCGTGCCCGCCGCAATCGTGAGTTGATCGGCGCGCGCCATCTCATCGGTCGTTAGAATATCCATCTCGCTTCTCACTACGCCTTTTTGGAAGGCACTCGCGTCACACGCGAACGCAGCAGAGTAAAACTGCACATCGCGCGATCACTTTGATCACTATGTAGGCAAAAGTAGTCGAATACTCTTGATGCGAACCTCGTCAGGTGCGATGTAATAACCTGATAATGCTTCAAAAATAGCCGAGGAGCGAACTTGGCACGGACCCTGCTTTTAGGGAAGCCAGCTTCGGGTCCGTCGCGCTCACCGGCAAATGTTGCAAAGACACCTGTTTAAGAGACAGGGGTGGCCGACCGTCTACCGCATCGGGCGAGATTTCCTCGATGTGGCGTGGCGGCAGCGCAATAACGCCCGAAATTGGGTATCGAACAATGTGCGCGAAACGCGCAATGTTCAAAGCCACTTGAGGCAAATAACTTGCGGCCTGATTGGAAGTGCCGGGGAGACGTTCAGTGAAAAAGATCGAAGCCATCATCAAGCCCTTCAAGCTGGACGAGGTGAAAGAGGCTCTTCAGGAAGTCGGATTGCAGGGCATTACGGTTACGGAAGCCAAGGGCTTCGGCCGTCAGAAGGGCCACGCCGAACTTTATCGCGGCGCTGAATACATTGTCGACTTTCTACCCAAGGTGAAGATCGAGATCGTGATCTCCGACGATCTGGTCGAAAAGGCGATCGATGCCATCCGTCGCGCCGCACAAACCGGCCGCATCGGCGACGGTAAGATCTTTGTGTCGAATATCGAGGAAGCCGTGCGCATCCGTACCGGTGAGTCCGGACTCGACGCTATCTGACGGACTGGACGCTCTCCAAGCCGGGTGCTATCCGACATTCAACGCTTCAAGGCGTCACCAAAAAGGCTGCTTCGGCAGCCTTCTCTTGTTGACGGTTTGTCTTGTTGAAAACATGCCGTTGTGACCTGATCGTCACGACAGATTGTTACGTCCCGGAAATCGGCCCGCAAATAAAGGTAGGGAGCCCCATGACGACCGCCAAAGAAGTCCTGCAGTCCATCAAGGACAATGACGTCAAGTACGTCGACCTGCGTTTCACCGATCCCCGCGGCAAGTGGCAGCACGTGACCTTCGACGTCTCGATGGTCGATGAAGAGATGTTTGCCGAAGGCACCATGTTCGACGGTTCCTCGATCGCGGGCTGGAAGGCGATCAACGAGTCCGACATGACGCTGATGCTCGATCCGGCAACGGCGACGATCGACCCGTTCTTCGCAGAGACCACGATGGTCATCACCTGCGACATTCTCGAGCCCTCCACCGGCGAGCCCTATAACCGCGACCCACGCGGCATCGCCAAGAAGGCCGAAGCCATGGTCAAGTCCATGGGCGTCGGCGACACCGTGTTCGTCGGCCCTGAAGCCGAATTCTTCGTGTTCGACGACGTGCGCTTCTCGAGCGACCCGTACAACACCGGCTTCAAGCTCGACTCGTCCGAATTGCCGACCAACTCCGGCACCGAATATGAAGGCGGCAATCTCGGCCACCGCATCCGCACCAAGGGCGGTTACTTCCCCGTCCCGCCGCAGGACTCGGTGCAGGACATGCGCTCGGAAATGCTCGGCGCCATGGCGCGCATGGGCGTCAAGGTCGAGAAGCATCACCACGAAGTGGCGTCGGCCCAGCACGAACTCGGCATGAAGTTCGACACGCTAACCTACATGGCCGACCAGATGCAGATCTATAAGTATTGCATCCATCAGGTCGCCCACATCTACGGCAAGACCGCCACCTTCATGCCGAAACCCGTTTTTGGCGACAACGGCTCGGGCATGCATGTGCACCAGTCGATCTGGAAGGACGGCAAGCCGACCTTCGCCGGCAACAAATATGCCGACCTCTCCGAGACCTGCCTCCATTACATCGGCGGCATCATCAAGCACGCCAAGGCGATCAACGCTTTCACCAACCCGTCGACCAACTCCTACAAGCGTCTGGTCCCCGGATACGAAGCCCCGGTGCTGCTCGCCTACTCCGCGCGCAACCGTTCGGCCTCCTGCCGCATCCCCTACACCACCAACCCGAAGGCCAAGCGCGTCGAAGTCCGCTTCCCGGATCCGATGGCCAATCCGTATCTCGCTTTCGCGGCAATGCTGATGGCCGGTCTCGACGGCATCAAGAACAAGATCGATCCGGGTCCGGCGATGGACAAGGACCTCTACGATCTGCCGAAGGAAGAGCTGAAGTCGATCCCGACGGTGTGCGGTTCGCTCCGCGAAGCCCTCGAGAACCTCGACAAGGATCGCGGCTTCCTCAAGAACGGCGGCGTGTTCGATGACGACTTCATCGACTCCTATATCGAACTGAAGATGACCGAAGTGATGCGTTTCGAAATGACGCCGCACCCGGTCGAATTCGACATGTACTACTCGCTGTAATCCCCTCAGGGATCGCAGTTCGAACGATCAGGGCGCTCCGGCAACGGGGCGCCTTTTTTCTTTGCGCCTCTCCTGGCACCTATTTCCGGGCCAGAGCCATTGCCGGTTCAGGCGTGTTCGGGAAGCCAATCGCCGCAAGCGCCCTGGCTGCCTCGCCTTCGCTGGCGGCCCACGGCAGCTTCACGGTGACACCGCGCGTGACGGGCTCGCCGAGACTTCCGCCGAAATCGATCGGCCACAGACCATTCGGCACCGCCTCGACCGTGACGCCGCGCAGCCGCGTGCCAGCACCGAGAGGCGACAGATCGTCCGGTTGCAGCCGCCGCGCCGTCGATGCATCCCGGAGGTCTGTGAAACTGGCCAGCACCGGTATCAGTTCGCCGGTGACCGGAACAGCGCCGGTCTGACTGCTGACGTCACGAAACGCGATCTTGCGTCCGGCGGCCTGATAGGCCCGCATCGCCACGAAATTGGCGCCGTCGAAATCGGCACTGCCCTTGTCGTCGTGCAGCATCAGTGCGGCGAGGTTCCTGCCGCCACCGAGATCGAGGACCACCGCCTCGCCCCGTGACGTTACCTTGCCACTCGGCTGGTAGCCCCGATAGGGATGCACGGAGACGATGCCTGATGCGGACTTCACGCCCTCCGGCGTCTCGACCTCCACGGCGAGGCGATATTTGTGCGCCGGCCGGTTGATCCGGATCTGGTCGCCGATCACCAGGGCAGCGAGCAGCCCGAGCGGCCCGACCCATTTGACGATGTTCATTTTTGTTTTGTCTCCCTCATGGCCCATGCACCATGTCGGCTGCAGCGTCAAACAGCCCGCGATATGTCTTGATCCCCGCTGCGTTTGAAGAAACAGTGGATCATTGATTGACGAAAAGGATTGACCTTGAGCGCAGATAATAGTGCCCCAACGCGCAGCGATCTGACTTGGGCGATCACAGTCGGCGGCATTGCCACCGTCAGTTTTGCAATCTTCATAGGCTTCGCCTGGTACTTCTCGGGAACGCTATTCCTGATCTTCGCAGGCGTCCTGCTCGGCGTGGCGCTCAATGCGCTGACGGAATTATTCGGGCGCTTCATGGGCGGCCCGCATCCCATGCGGCTTGCAATGATCTGCATCGTGCTCGCCGCGATGCTGGTGGGCGTGATGTATCTGGGTGGCGCGACCATCGCCAATCAGGCCAAGACGCTGTCCGGCACCCTCAAGTCACAGGTCGTCAACGTAAAGACCTATCTCGAGCAGCACGGCGTCGACACCAGCTATTTCGATTTCAACAGCATCACGTCGGATACGCCCGCCGAGCCCGGCACGTCGCCAGCCACCTCGACGCCGAAATCCAGCAGCGGTCTTCCGAGCGCCGGCGCCATCGCATCATCAGGCGGCGCTATTGTCAGCCAGACACTGAAGATCCTGCTCGGCACCGTCGGTGCGGTCGGCAACTTCTTCATCGTGCTGTTCTTGGGACTAACGTTTGCCGCGCAGCCCAGCGTCTACCGCAAGGGGCTCTTGCACCTGACGCCGCGGAAACATCGCGGGCCGATGACGGTCATCGTCGATCGCATCAGCGACACACTGCAGCGCTGGCTGATCGCGCAGATGCTCACCATGGTGGTGGTCGGCGCCATCACCTGGATCGGGCTGAAGCTGATCGGAATTCCCAGCGCCTTCATTCTCGGCGTTCAGGCCGGCCTGCTCGCCTTCATTCCCACCGTCGGCGCCCTGCTCGGCGGGTTGATCGTCGTGCTTGCCAGCCTCGCCTCGGGCTGGATCGCCGCCGCGTCGGCCTTTGCGCTGTTCATGGGTGTGCATGCGCTGGAGAGCTACATTCTGACGCCAATCCTGCAGCGGCAGGCGCTGGATATTCCGCCCGCCACGCTGTTCGCGTTCCAGATCCTGCTCGGCGTGGTGTTCGGCGTCTGGGGCCTCGCGCTGGCGCTACCGGTGCTGGCGATCGTCAAGGTCGTCATCGACTTCATGCGCGAAGAGGACGAAGCCTCCACACCGGATAAGGCGACGGCGGCGTAGGACGGATTACGGCTTCGCCTGATCCGCCCTACTGCTAAGCGAACTCAGGTGGTCAGCACAGTCTCGGTGTGCTCGACATAAGGTGGTGTTTCGAAATACGGACCCACCAGCGCGCGCCATTCGGCAAAATCGGGCGAACCGCGGAAATCGACGGTGTGGTTTTCGAGCGTTTCCCACTTGGCGACGAGACGATAGCGCGACGGCATCTCGACCGACTTGTGCAGCTCAAAACCCTTGCCGCCCTTGGCGCGGAGGAACAGCGGCTTGGCCTTGGCAACGGCGGCCTCGAAATCCTTCTCGGTGCCCGGCTTGACGTCGATCTGTGCGATTTCAGTGATCATGGTTTCCCGACCCTTTGTTTTGCGGTCGGTGTCTTTACCGCAAAGTCGGGGGTCGGTGAAGGCGGCGCAAAACGTGATCAGGCGAACAGCAAAACCGTGCCGACGACCATGACGCAGCAGCCGATGAAAGCGATGACGGGCAGCTTGCTGCGCTGTGCGCCATAGCGCCCCTGCGCACGGCGCTCGGTAATCAGCGCGGTCTCGTATTCGGCGGAACTCGAAAACATGCAGCCAAAGCCGGCACGAGCCGAAGCGGCGGCCGCTTCGAGCGACATCAGAGCTGTATTCGGGGTAGAGTCACGCGAGATCATCATGCGATGACCATAGGGATCGAATGGTAAACGGATTCTTTACCGCACACCACTCGCCGTCATGGTGACGGCAGCCCGTACCACGTTTGGCTTGGCTTTAGCCGCCTGTCCGACTGCCGCAGCGCGGCGCCCCTGCTCCAGCGACAGCGGTTCTTCTTCCGCCGCCTGCACGCGGTTACGTCCGCTGCGCTTGGCCTGGTACAGCGCAGTGTCCGCCGCCGCGAGCAGCACGTCGAGTTCAGTGCCGGCCGGTCCGCCGGCGACGCCAATGCTCACGGTGGTTGCCACCGGCGCTTCATCGACCTCGATGCCGCAGGTCGCAAAGGCTTCGCGCACGCGCTCTGCCGCTTGCATCGCCTCGTCCAGGCTACAGGGCAACATCGCCGCAAACTCCTCGCCGCCGATGCGACCCGACAGATCGGTGATCCGCAGCGTGTGCGTGATGACCGTGGCGAACAGCTTCAGCACCTCGTCACCGGCAGGATGGCCGAAGCGATCGTTGATCGACTTGAAGTGATCGATGTCGAAGATCATCACCGTGATCGGCCGTCCGGCCTTCGCCTCGCGCTCGATCATCCGCGCTGTAGCCTCGGAGAAGCCGCGGCGATTGAAAAGGCCGGTGAGCGGGTCGCAGGATGCCGCGACCTTATGCGCCGTGACCGCCCGCTCGGAGACCAGCATGAAGATCAGGAACACCGTGCCCACGGCATAGAGCACAAGCTCGACGGCAAAGGCCGTAACCCAGATGCTGCTGCCGAAATTGGGGTGATCGCCATGCAAGAGATCGCCGAGCAGGATCGGTAACATCAGCACGAAACCGTGCAGCAGAGGCACCACGATGGTCGGCCAGCGGCGTTGCACGGCCTTGCGACGCTCGTTCCACAATTCATGGGCCGTCAGCATCGCATAGAGGGCGACGATGCCGGCTCCGACGGTCATACGCAGTGACGCCGCCTCAGCCGGTAGACTGAAGATGACAGCGATCCAGACGACAGCGCCGAGAAACAGGCCGGCCCAGCTCGGGCTGCGGCCGTGGAACACCCGCGCAGCGTTCCACACCATGCCGCAGGCCACGAAGCCCACGGCATTGAACGCCAGCGACAGCACGTCACCCAGCAGCGACGAGGCAAGTGTCCACAATGCCACCGACACGGCGCCGAGCAGGTAAGCCAGCCCCCACCAGTTGAGGGCCGCAATCTTTTCCTGTCGTCCGAAGAACAGCAGCATCCCGCCCAACATCGCTGCGACCAGGGTCGCGACCAGATAGAGCGTGGAAGAATCGAGCGACATATTCGAGCACCGGCAATTGTTGCGAGATTTCCGAACCATCATGATTCGGACTGGCCTCTTCGCCATCATCGAACATAGGAGTGTACCGATTGGAAATCCGTTTGCGCGCCGGCACAAGTTTTCTCGAAAAACTGCGTCAATCTGTCAGCATTCGACGGTAGATCGGAACGCAAAAAGGGCGCCCGAAGGCGCCCTTTTCAAAATTGTATTCACCGCATTTGCGGCAAATTTTATCGAAGCAAAAATTAGCGCTTCGAGAACTGGAAGGACTTGCGGGCTTTCGCCTTGCCGTACTTCTTGCGCTCGACGACACGCGAGTCACGGGTCAGGAAGCCGCCCTTCTTGAGGACGCCGCGCAGATCCGGCTCGAAGTTGGTCAGAGCCTTGGAGATGCCGTGACGCACGGCACCGGCCTGGCCCGACAGACCGCCACCGGCAACGGTGCAGATCACGTCATACTGGCCAGCGCGAGCTGCAGCGACCAGCGGCTGCTGGATGAGCATGCGCAGCACCGGACGAGCGAAGTACACTTCGACTTCACGGGTGTTGACCACGACCTTGCCGGCGCCCGGCTTGATCCAGACGCGGGCGACAGCGTCCTTACGCTTGCCGGTCGCATAGGCGCGGCCCTGCTTGTCGATCTTCTTCACATACTTCGGCGCGTCGGGAGCCGACACCTTCAGCGACGACAGCTGATCGAGAGACTGCATGGTATCCGACATTATGCGGCCCTCTTGTTCTTGCGGTTCAAAGCGCCGACGTCGAATGCTTCCGGCTGCTGGGCCTCGTGCGGGTGCTCTGCACCGGCATAAACACGCAGATTGCCGAACTGGACGCGACCGAGCGGGCCGCGTGGGATCATGCGCTCAACAGCCTTCTCGACAACGCGCTCCGGGAAACGACCTTCGAGGATCGACTTCGCAGTACGTTCCTTGATGCCGCCGATGAAGCCGGTGTGGTGATAGTAGACCTTGTCGTCGCGCTTGCGGCCGGTGAAAACCACCTTGTCCGCGTTGACGATGATGACATGGTCGCCGCAATCAACATGCGGGGTGTAGGTCGGGAGGTGCTTGCCGCGCAGCCGCATTGCGACCAGCGTGGCCAGCCGGCCCACCACGAGACCAGTGGCGTCGATGACGATCCACTTCTTCGTGATCTCGGCGGGCTTTGCCGAAAACGTCTTCATTGTGAATATCCATGAAAAGGGGATATCGGCGGTGATCCGCCGAACTGAGGGCGTTTCTAGATAGACAACCGGATTCCGTCAATGCCAAATACGACAGAATTATCCAGTTAAATCATCGCATTATAATTATGGTTCTATAATACCCTTGTAATTACTCAACGTTCGGAATGGAGTAGGTTGACGTCACATGGGCGATCGGATCGGCCGAAGTGCCTGATAACAGGGTCACTTCGCCCACCGCGAGGCGTTTTCCGAGCTTCAGCAGCTTGGCGGCTGCCAAGACATCTTGTCCGGGCAGACCCTTGCGCAGGAAATTGATGTTCAGGCTGGTCGTCACCGCGAGGCCCACGGGGCCGATCGCCGACAGCAGCACGACATACATGGCGAAATCGGCCAGAGCCATCAGCGTCGGACCCGACACCGTGCCGCCCGGCCGCAGCATGCGCTCGCCATAGGTCTGGCGCAGCAGGCACGTGGTACCATCAGCGCTTTCAATCGCGATATCGCCGGCGCCAAAGGCCTGCGGGAACTCACGTTTCAGGAACGACTCGAGTTCGGCCACACTCATTTTCGCAGTCGTCATGTCTCCACCCTGCTCTCGCTTGTGCCGTCCTGTTACAATATGGTGACGGTCCTGCCCAGCGATGGAATCTCAAGTCATGGTTCAACCAGCACGCGCGGAAACAGCGCAGCCATCCATTCTTCTGCGTGAAACGGTCGGCAACATCGGCGTATTGACGCTGAATCGTCCCGCCGCCCGCAACAGCCTCTCCGAGGGCCTGATCGGCGAGTTGCACGCTGCCCTCGATGACATTGCCCAAGACAATGCCGTGCGCGCCGTGGTGATCGCCGCCAACGGCTCGGTATTCTCCGCCGGGCATGACCTGAAAGAACTGACTGCCCGCCGCGCCGATGCTGACCGCGGTCGCGCCTACTTCGCACATATGATGGCGATCTGCAGCTCCATGATGCAGGCCGTCGTGCGGCTGCCGAAGCCGGTGATCGCCGCCGTGCAAGGCGTCGCCACAGCCGCAGGCTGCCAGCTCGTGGCGAGTTGCGATCTCGCCATCGCCTCCGACCATGCAACATTCGCGACGCCCGGCGTCGACATCGGCCTGTTCTGTTCGACGCCCATGGTGGCGCTGTCGCGCAACGTCACGCGCAAACAGGCGATGGAAATGCTGCTGACCGGCGAGCCCATCTCCGCCGAACGCGCCCGCGAAATCGGCTTGGTCAACCGCGTGGTATCTGCCGACACCGAACGCGATGCTGCCATCGCGCTGGCGCAGCAGGTCGCGCGCAAGTCGGCGCATACGGTCAGGATCGGCAAGGAAGCGTTCTATCGCCAGGCCGAGATGAACCTCGCGGATGCCTATCGCTTCGCCGCCGAAGTAATGACCGAGAACATGATGGCGCGCGACGCCGAAGAAGGGATCGGCGCGTTCATCGCAAAGCGCGAGCCGAAGTGGGAAGACCGGTAATTGAAATGAACCACGACAGCTATAACGACGCCTATATCCGCGAGATCCTCAATACCGTCAAAACCGTCGCGATGGTCGGCGCCTCGCCGCAAAACGTGCGGCCGAGCTATTTCGTGTTCAAGTATCTCGCCGAGCGCGGCTACGACATGATTCCGATCAATCCGGGCCAGGTCGGCAAGAGCCTGCTCAACAAGCCGTTCGTCGCCTCGCTGCAGGAGATCGGTCGCCCGATCGACATGGTCGACATCTTCCGCAGCGCCGAGCATGTCATGTCGATCGTCGACATCATACTGACGCTCAATCCGCTGCCCAAGGTGGCCTGGATGCAGCTCGGCGTGCGCCATGATGAGGCCGCCGCCAGGCTTGAAGCCGCGGGCATCAAGGTTGTGATGAACCGCTGCCCCAAGATCGAATATGGCCGGCTGTCATCCGAGATCCAGTGGATGGGTGTCAATTCGCGCACGCTCAGTTCCAAGCGCGCGCCGATCCCGACCCAGGGCATGCGGTTGTCGCTCAATCGCAGCAGTGTCGGCGGTGGCAGCACCGCTGCGGCCGATCGCGTTGCGCAGCAAAATAACAAGGACAAGAACGACACCGCCTGACGGTGCGTTTCGCGATTTTATTTCCTTTGAAATGACACAGCGCAGCATGACTGTTGCGAAGTCTGCGCACAATGTCGCCTCGCCTTGACGGCAGCGCCGCGCCCGATCAGGTTGGCGCCAACAAACCGACTATTCGACAGGGAGTGATGATGAACGATCGTATTCCAGGCTTCGGCACCCTCGCCGTCCATGCCGGCGCGCAGCCCGACCCGACCACCGGCGCACGCGCGACGCCGATCTATCAGACCACCTCATTCGTCTTCAATGACGCGGATCACGCCGCCTCGCTGTTCGGCCTGCAATCTTTCGGCAACATCTACACGCGCATCACCAACCCGACCACGGCGGTGCTTGAAGAGCGTGTCGCAGCGCTGGAAGGCGGCACCGCGGCGCTCGCCGTCGCGTCCGGCCATGCCGCGCAGCTGGTGGCGTTTCAGCAGCTGCTGCAGCCCGGCGACGAATTCATCGCCTCGCGCAAACTTTATGGCGGTTCTATCAACCAGTTCAGCCATGCCTTCAGGAGCTTCGGCTGGAACGTGGTGTGGGCCGATCCGGATGATATCCCGTCGTTCGAGCGCGCGGTAACGAACAAGACCAAGGCGATCTTCATCGAATCCATAGCCAATCCTGCGGGCTCGATCACCGACATCGAGGCAGTCGCGGCCGTAGCCCGCAAGGCCGGCGTGCCGTTGATCGTCGATAACACACTGGCAACGCCATACCTGATCAAGCCGATCGATCACGGCGCCGACATCGTCGTGCATTCGTTGACCAAGTTTCTCGGCGGCCACGGCAATTCGCTCGGCGGCATCATCGTGGATGCCGGTACCTTCGACTGGTCGAAGGACGGCAAATATCCGGTGCTGTCAGAACCACGCCCGGAATATCACGGCATCAAGCTGCAAGAGACGTTTGGCAACTTCGCTTTCGCCATCGCCTGCCGCGTACTCGGCCTGCGCGATCTCGGCCCGGCGCTGTCGCCGTTCAACGCATTCCTGATCCAGACCGGCATCGAAACGCTGCCGCTGCGCATGCAGCGCCACAGCGACAATGCCAAGGCGGTCGCCGAATGGCTTTCGGCACATCCGAAAGTGGCGGCGGTGAATTATTCGGGATTGTCGGATAACCGCTATCATGCTCTCGCGCGCAAATATGCGCCGAAGGGCGCGGGCGCCGTGTTCACCTTCAGTCTGAAGGGCGGCTACGACGCCGGCGTCAACCTGGTGTCGAATCTGAAACTGTTCTCGCATCTCGCCAATGTCGGCGACACCCGTTCGCTGGTGATCCACCCGGCTTCGACCACGCACAGCCAGCTCGACGACGAAGCCAAGACGCGCTCCGGCGCCGGACCGGACGTGGTGCGTCTGTCTGTTGGCATCGAGGACAAGGAAGATCTGATCGCGGATCTCGAACAGGCGCTGAACGCGTAAGCCGGACTGCGATGCGCGCTCACGCTTTGGCGCGCATCGCCTTCGCTTCGCGAATCAAACGCGCATTACGCTGGAACACCGAATAGGTCGCCAGCGCGAATAGCACCACCAGCAACTGGATCGACAGCGCTTCCAGCGTCGGATTGAAACCGATTGCCGTGAGGAATGCGCCGCCCGGCGCGTCGGTGACCGGGATCATCGCCTGCTCCTGGAATTCCTGGATGGCTTCGCCGATGAACTTGATGCCCATCACGAACAGGAAGGCCGAGGTGATGATGAACAACGGCCGCAGCGGGATACGCTGGGCGATCATATTGATGAAATAGAACAGCACAACCAGACCCGCTGTCGCCGCCGCCAGACCGCCGAACAGCCCGACGCTCCAGCCGCCTTCGGTGGTGGCAAGCGTGTTGATGAACAGCACGGTCTCGGCGCCTTCACGAAACACTGCGAGAAACGCCAGCATCGCGACGGCAAGGCCGGTATCCTGCGCAAGCGCGTGATCCGCTTTCGCCCCCAGATAGTCCTGCCAGCCGCGCGGATCCTGCTTCACCATCAGCCAGCCGCTAACATAGAGCATCAGGCCCGCGGCAAACAGGATGACGATGCCCTCGAAAACGTCGCTGTGGTCGCCGGAATTGAACACCGCGAACGCCCAGGCCGCGATCAGGCTGGCGAGGATCGCCGCCAGCGCGCCCAGATAGAGCGCGGTCACGCGGTGGCTGCCGCCGGATTTTCTGAGGTAGCCGGCCAGTGCCGCGATCACGAGCATGGCCTCGAGGCCCTCGCGTAGCAGAATAACGGCAGCCTGAATGAGTACGGACGACATGACCCAATCCCGTGTGGCGGTGTGCCGTATCTATTGCGCGCTGCGCATGAGCGAAAGCGGCACAGCCACACGACTGCGTCAACTCCGTTACAATCGTTCTAGTCAATGACGCCCGGCCGTCAGGCGGCCTTGCCGACAGCGAGATCGAGTTGACGTTCCGTCAACGCCGCCCCGTGCGGCTTCATCCGCTCCACTTGCAGGATTGCCAGCGTCAAAACCACGATCGCCACCGCCTGATGGCTCAGCGCCAGATCGATCGGCACCTGATGCAGCAGCGTGAGAATGCCGAGTGCTGCCTGCACCGCGATCGATGCCGCCAGCCACAGCGCGCCGTTAACGACAGCGGTCCCTGCCCGCGCGCGGATCGCGTCAACCACATGCCAGATCGCCAGTGCGAACAGCGCATAGGCGGTCATGCGATGCTGGAACTGAACCGTCAGCGTGTTGTCGAACATGTTGCGCCACCACGGGTCCTCGAAGAACAGCCGCGACGCAGACGGGATCAGCGCGCCATCGATCTCCGGCCAGGTGTTGAAAACACGGCCGGCGCGAAGTCCCGCGACCAGCGCACCGAAATAGAGCTGCAGGAAGGTCAGCCCCAGCAGCACCCAACTCGTCACGCGCAGCCGGCTGGCTGCGAGGACCGGCGCGCGATCGCTCAGCCGCCGCAGCGTCCAGACGATAGCGGCGAAGATGATCAGCGCCAGCATCAGATGCGCAGCGAGACGATATTGCGAGACCTCGACGCGCTTGGTCAGGCCTGACGCCACCATCCACCAGCCCACCGCGCCCTGCAGGCCGCCAAGCCCGAAGATCACCCACAGCCGCTTCTTCAGCTCCGAGGTGAGGATGCCGCGCCATAGAAACCAGAGGAACGGCAGCAGGAACACCATGCCGATCACGCGACCGAGCAGGCGATGGCTCCATTCCCACCAGAAGATGGTCTTGAACTCATGAAGCGTCATGCCCGCGTTGAGTTCGCGATATTGCGGGATCTGCTTGTAGGCCTCGAAGGCCGCGATCCAGTGCGTTTCATCCAGCGGCGGGATCGCGCCGGTGACCGGCTTCCACTCCACGATCGACAGGCCGGACTCGGTCAGCCGCGTCGCGCCGCCGACCAATACCATCGCCACGATCATCGCGGCGACGGCAATCAGCCACCAGCGCACCGGGCGTAATTCCTTGTGGCGGGTTTGGGACGGAGCGGTCATTGAAAGGTCTCGGGAACAGCCGCGAAATCAGCGCCAAAATCAGCGCTTTGAATGAAATTTCGAGCCCCTTATAGTCCGCCCGCAAAGGCCTGCAAAGTTGGGTACTTTGCCCAACCCGATGCCAAACCGACTTTGGACCGCACATTTCCGTCATGACCATCCGCACGCGCAAATTCTTCGGAACCATCTTTTTGCTGATCCTCGTGGTGATGTGGTCGCTGCTCGGCATGACCGTGGCGCAGACGCCGTGGCTGGCCAATAATGGCTGGCTGCAGGCCGCCTTTTACGTGATCGCCGGTCTCGGCTGGGTGCTGCCAGCGATGCCGATCATCAGCTGGATGGGCAAAGCCGATCCCGTGGATCCCGAGGCCGGCTAGCGCCGCGCCCCCGCGCCGAGCATCAAGCCCGACACCATCACCCGCAAGGCGCGCAGCGACGTCCGCCGGCCGTCCCAGGCCAGCCGCGGCAGCGCATGGATATCCGATCCACTGTCGGGCCTGATGACACCAGGGATCGACGTCACGGCGCTGGCGAAGCCAGCCTCCCCCGCCATCGCGATGTGACGCTGGTCGAACGATCTCTCATCGCCGAACGGAAAAGCGAAATGGCGCGGCGCGTAAGGCAGTGCCGCCTGCGTCACGGCCCGCCCCATGGCGATCTCGCGCAACGCCGCGTTATCGCCGAGATTAGCAAGCGCCGGATAATTCACGGTGCTGCTGCCGACGGTCGCTCGTGGGTTCGACACGAAAGTCGCCACGTCGTCCCAACTCAACGCCGCATGGCGTGACAGCGACGCGAGATCGACCGAGTAGCGCTTGCAGAGATCGTCGGTCGCGACAGCCAGTTCATGCGGCGGCAGTATCCGCATCCAACTGTCGAGGTAGTAATAGGCGCGATACTTGTCGACGGATGAAGCCGTTTCGAAATGCCGCTGCCGGTGATCGATCATCAGGCTGATGCGGTCATGCGTCGCGATCGCCTGCTCCAGCGCCAGCCACCACATGGCGCCAAGCCCATCGGCAAATGCGCTCGGCAGATAGAGCGTGAACGGCACCTCATGCGCGGCCAGAAGCGGATAGGCGAAATCGATGAAGTCGCGCGTGCCGCCATCGAACGTCAGCGCGACGAAGCGCAATCCTTCTCGCGGCGCACTGGCACGGCGACAGGCCTCGTCGATGCCGACGATATCGACCGGCCAACGCTTCAGCGCCCGAATGGCGCGGTCGAGAAAACCCGGCGTGATCTCGTGGGATTTCAACGGCTGAAATGCGTCCTGCCGCGGCGGCCGCACGCGTTCGAATTTGAGAATGATACCGGCGCCACCATACGTGCCTTCCAGCAGACGGTGCGTGCCGCTGAGATAGGTCAGTTCGAAGGCAAGAGCCGCGCGCCAACCAGTCCTGTATGACACCGCAGATTCCCCCAAAGCGGCATCATGCCCCTCGCCAGTCACCTATTGTCATTACTGTTTGTTGACATTTCTTTGCAAAGGTCGCCCCAAACCTGAAAATCTAAACAAAATCTGAAACAGGCTCGCGATGACCATGGCTGCTGTGATGGAAACACCTGTGGCGATGGCAGCTGCGAGCCGCATCGCACGCGTCGATGTGATCAGCGATTTCAGCGCCGCCGAAGCCATCTGGCGCAGCCTTGAGACGTCCGAACAGCTCTCCACGCCCTATCAGCGCTTCGATTTCCAGTCGGCCTGGCAGACCCATATCGGCGCACAGGAAGGCCTGCGGCCGTTCATCGTCGTCGCCTATGACGCTGCGCAACAGCCATTGCTGCTGCTGCCGCTCGCCGTCAGCCGCGAGAACGGCATGCGCGTTGCCGGCTATCTCGGCGGCAAGCACGTCACCTTCAACATGCCGCTGTTCCGGCGCGACTTCGCAGCGCAGGCGACAAAGGCAGATATCGACGCGCTGCTGCACGGCATCCAGCAGCACAGCGAAACCGTCGACGTCCTCGCGCTGGTACGTCAGCCCAAAAGCTGGATTGGCATCGACAATCCGCTCGCGCTGCTGCCAAGCCAGGCCTCGACCAATGATTGCCCGGTGCTGAAGATGGTGCCCGGCGAAGCGGCGACAGATCGCATCAGCAATTCGTTCCGCAAGCGCCTGAAGACCAAGGAAGGCAAGTACCGAAATCTTGCCGGCTATCGCTACATGCACGCGAAGACGGAGGCCGAGGTCACGCGCGTGCTCGACGCCTTCTTCGCCATCAAGCCGCTGCGCATGGCCGAACAGAACCTGCCCAACGTATTCGCCGAGCCCGGTGTCGAGGCCTTCATCCGCCAGGCCTGCGCGACGCCCCGCGCGGATGGTTACACCATCGATGTCCACGCGCTCGCATGCGACGAGGAAGTGATCGCGATGTTCGCCGGTGTCGCCGATGACAGCCGCTTCTCGATGATGTTCAACACTTACACTATGTCGGAGAATGCCAAATACAGCCCCGGCCTGATTCTGATGCGCACCATCATCGATGCCTATGCCGAGCGCGGCGTGACCTCGCTGGATCTCGGCATCGGCGGCGACGACTACAAGCGGATGTTCTGCAAGGATGACGAGCCGATCTTCGACAGTTTTGTGCCGCTCACCACACGCGGCAAGCTCGGCGCCATGGGGCTGTCGTCCTTCGCCCATGCCAAGCGGCTGGTGAAGCAGACCCCCGCTCTGCTGCAGATGGCGCAGATGCTGCGCCACGCGTTTCAGCGCTAGAGAACACGGCTCCTTCTTTACCTCTCCCCGCCCGGCGAAGCGAAGCTTCGCTAGGCGGGGCGAGGTAAGCAAGCATCACGCCGCAAACACGTGACCGCCCGGTCCAATCGGATCGTTGGCCGGCGGCGCTGAGCGCAACATCTTCACATCGGCGAAGCCGACGGCCTTGAGCTGTTCGGCCATCAACTCGCGCGCTTCCATGCTCATGGTGACTTCCGGCACCACCACGGCGCGGGCCTGATCGGTCAGAAGTCCCGCCGGCAGATCGGCGGCCGTGCCAGCATCCAGCAGCACGTGATCATAGACGCGCAGCAGCGCATCAAGCGCCATGGTCAGACGCGGAGACTGCAACAGCGAACGATCTGCACCGGCACGGCCCGCGGCCACCATATGAAGGCCCGACATCCGGTCCCTGGTGATGACCTGCCCGAACGACGCCTCGCCCAGCATCAGCTCGGCCAATCCGGGTGCACGCGGATCGTTCGACACGGCTTCCAGCGTCGGCGACGATGAGGCCAGATCAACCAGCACCACCTTCGCGTCGCGCGACAGGATGCGTGACAGCGTCAGCGCGGTCAGCGCGATGTTGTCATCATGGCCCGTGCCGAGAATCGTGATCTTCCGCGCCGATTTGCCAGCCGCACGAAACTCCTGCGCAAGCTGCTCGATTTCGCTGACACCAGCAGCCAGTTCGGGATGGCTGTCGCGCACCACAGGCTGCGGCGCGGCAACGGGAGCCGACTCAGGCACGATGGGGGGCGCGGTAACCGCCTTCGGCTCGGGCGCAGGTACGTCATGCACGAACGGCTTGAACACCGGTTCGGTCACGCGGGCCTGCGCGGTCGGCATCAACGGCGCCGCGCCACGCGGCGCGGTCATGCGCAGCAGCTCGCTGGTTACGATGCCGCCGGCCGTGAGCATCAGCGTCGCCAGTGTCGCGATCAGCACGATCGGCAGCTTCTTCGGATAGGCCGGCGTGTTGGAGACGATGGCGCGGGAGATGATGCGACCATCGGTCGGCGCCGCCTCGATGTTCTCGCGCGTTGTCGCCTCGCGATATTTCGCCAGATAAGATTCCAGGAGATCGCGCTGCGCCTTGGCTTCGCGTTCCAGCGCGCGCAGCTGCACGTCCTGACCGTTGCTGGAGGAAGCCTGGCGCTTGAGCTGCTCAAGATTGTTGGTGAGGCCATCGACACGACCGCTGGCAATGCGGGCATCGTTCTCGAAGATGCGCGACAGCTTGGCGGCCTCGTCGCGCAATTGTTTGTCGAGATCGCCGAGCTGCGCCCGCAGCTCCTTGATGCGCGGGTGATTGTCGAGCAGCGTCGAGGACTGCTCGGCGAGCTGCGCGCGCAACGTGACGCGCTGTTCGGAGAGCCGGCGGATCAGGTCGGAATTCAGCACTTCCGAGAATTCGATCGGCTTGCCGGTCTGCAACATGTCCTTGATCAGCCGCGCCTTGGATTCAGCGTCAGACTTCAGCGACCGCGCATTGTTGAGCTGGCTGTTGATCTCGCCGAGCTGCTGGTTCGACAGCGACGTGTTGTTGGTGCCGATGAACAGGCTCGACTTGGAGCGAAAATCCTCGGCGCGCGATTCAGCATCATTGACCTTCTTGCGCAGGTCGTCGATCTCGCCGGACAGCCACTGCCCTGCCGATCTGGCCTGATTCTGCCGTGCGTTCTGCTGCATCACCAGATAGCCATCAGCGACTGAATTTGCGACGCGGGCCGCAAGCTCGGGATCGCGCGACTGGAATTCGACGACAATGACGCGCGACTTATCGACCGCATAGGCTGTCAGACGCTCGTAATAGGCGTCGAGCACACGCTCTTCCGGTGTCATGGAGAATGGATCACGGCCGATGCCGATCAATCCCAGCAGCGACTTCCAGGGCTGCGCACCCTGCAGCACCGGATCGAATTCGGGGCGTTCGGCAAGCTTGTTTGCCTTGATGATCTCGCGCGCCAGATCGCGCGACAGCACGAGCTGTACCTGGCTGGTCACGGCCTCTGCGTCGAGCGACGTGCGCTCCTCGTTACGCTCGCCATTCGGCCGCAGGAAGATGTTTTCACGGCCATCGATGAGAATGCGCGCTTCGGATTTGTAGCGCGGCGTGATCATGTTGACGATCACGAGCGAGCCGACAAGTGCCAGCAGCGTCGGGACGATGATCCACGTCTTGCGCCGGAGCAGCGCCTGCCACAGCGCGCGCAGATCGAGATCGCCAAGATCAGGCGTCGGCGCAGCAATCACGCGCTCTGAATTTGTCTCAGAATTCTTCTCGGGCTTTTTGGGAGCCGGAGCCGGCTTGGGCGCCGGAGGGACCTTGATGGCCCGTTCGACTGACGCATCGCCCTTGCTTGCACGCCAGAATGCCAAACGCATCGCCTACCCCTACAAAACGCCACTGCGCTTACTGAACGGAACCGATTAAATATGATTAAGGTTGCCGTGCGGTTAATTCGGAGATTGATACCGGACGTTGCAGCGGAATCCAGCGTCCACACGATTTCTTAACGACGAAGCCTCTTATTGGATTCAATTGCTTCAGGGATTTTCCGATGTGCGTCCCAGCTCCCGGCGACGCCCTCCTCGTCAGCGAATGCCGATTCTGATTATGAGCGCACCTTCGGACAAGCCGCTTCGCATCCTGCACGCCGTCCGCGCGCCAGTCGGTGGCATCTTTCGCCACATCATCGATGTAGCCAACGGCCAGGCCGATCGCGGCCATCATGTGGGCATCGTCGCCGACAGCCTGACCGGTGGCGACCGCGCCCGCGATGCACTGGCCGAGATCGCCCCGCGCCTGAAACTGGGCACCCATCGTCTACCGATCCATCGCGAGCCACATCCGGGCGACGTTCTGGTCTGGATGCAGTTCATGCGCCTCGTCAGCCGGCTGAAGCCCGACGTGCTGCACGGCCATGGCGCCAAGGCCGGCGCCTTCGTGCGCCTGAAGGCAAAGTCGAACAACGTCATCCGCATCTACACGCCGCATGGCGGTTCGCTGCATTACCCGCAAAATACAGCGAAAGGCGCCTTCTACAGCCGTCTCGAACGCGTGCTGATGAACCGTACCGAACTGTTCCTGTTCGAGAGCGCCTTCGCCAGAGACACCTACCAGCGCATGATCGGCACGCCGTCAGGCCTCGTGAAATGCGTGTTCAACGGCGTGACATCAGGCGAATTCGATCCCATCGAGCCCGCCGATGACGCCACCGATATCTGCTATGTCGGTGAGTTCCGTCGCATCAAGGGTGCGGATTTGCTGGTCGATGCCGTCGCGCGTCTTCGTGCCAACGGTCAGCCCGTCACCTTGACGCTGGGCGGCGACGGCGAAGAGACCAATGCGCTGAAGGCGCAGATCCAGCGCCTCGGTCTTGGCGACGCCGTGCGCTTCATCGGCCACGTCAAACCGCGTTTCGGTTTCTCGAAAGGACGCCTGCTGGTGGTTCCATCACGCGGCGACTCGATGCCCTATGTCGTGATCGAGGCCGCCGCGGCCGGCATTCCGATGATCGCCGCCGATGTCGGCGGCATTCCGGAAATCTTCGGATCGCACACATCGACACTGTTCCAGCCGAACAATGTCGACGCCATGGCCGCAGCGATCAAAACTGCCCTTGATGACATCTCCGCTGCGCGCGCACGTGCCCAATTGCTCCGTGAGCGCATCGCGGAACACTTCTCCCAGGACGCAATGGTCGAGGGGGTCCTCGAAGGTTACCGCAGCGCATTTGCGAAACGTTAACTCTCCTTAACCTGTAACCAAATCTTCCGATTTGTCCGGTAATTCTTGTGAAAAGCGGTAGGCTTGACGTGCGACATCGCATGCCAGCGCAACAACGGACATTTCACCTTGGACCCGATCAACGCACGCTCAATGATCGACGCGGCCGCGACGGACGCGCCCGGCGAACGCCGGTTCGAACGTCGTCGACGCCTCACGCCGGAAGCGCTCGCCGTTGCCGATCAGAAAGTGCGCGCCGCCTACTCGCCCGTCGTCATCACGGGCGTCGTCCGCGTGGTCGATTTCCTGATGCTCAGCATCATCGGCATCGCGCTCAACTTGCTCTATGTCGCGCCGGAAGCTGGCTTCAGGTGGGAATACCTCGCCGCGATCCTCGCGATGGCTGCTGCTGCCGTGGTGTGTTTCCAGTCTGCCGACATCTATCAGGTGCAGGTCTTCCGCGGCCACATCAAGCAGCTCACGCGCATGGCGTCGGCATGGGCCTTCGTGTTCCTGCTGTTCATCGGCGTTTCGTTCTTCGCCAAGGTCGGCGGCGCGGTGTCGCGTGTCTGGCTGTCCTCGTTCTTCTTCCTCGGTCTCTTTGCTCTGATCGCGGAACGCGCCGTCGTGCGTGCGCTGATCAAGCGATGGGCGCATCAGGGCCGTCTCGACCGTCGCACCATCATCGTCGGCGCCGATTCCAATGGCGAGACGCTGATCAGGGACCTCAATGCGCAAGAAGATTCCGACATCCAGATCCTCGGTGTGTTCGACGACCGCAACGACAAGCGCTCGATGGACACGATCTCCGGCGCGCCGAAGCTCGGCAAGGTCGATGACATCATCGAATTCGCACGGCGCACCCGCGTCGATCTCGTGTTGTTTGCGCTGCCGATTTCGGCCGAAACGCGCATTCTGGAAATGCTGAAGAAGCTGTGGGTGCTGCCGGTGGATATCCGCCTGTCCGCGCATACCAACAAGCTGCGCTTCCGCCCGCGTTCCTACTCTTATCTCGGCAAGGTGCCGACCCTCGACGTGTTCGAGGCGCCGATCACCGATTGGGATCTGGTGATGAAGTGGCTGTTCGACCATATCGTCGGCGGCCTGATCCTGATCGCCGCACTGCCCTTCATGGCGCTGGTGGCCATCGCCATCAAGCTCGACAGCCCCGGCCCGGTGCTGTTCCGGCAGAAGCGCTTCGGCTTCAACAACGAGCGCATCGACGTGTTCAAGTTCCGCTCGCTCTATCACGACCAGGCCGACCCGTTGGCCAAGACCGTCGTCACCAAGGGCGACAAGCGGGTTACACGCGTCGGCCGCTTCATCCGCAAATCCTCTATCGACGAATTGCCGCAGCTGTTCAACGTGGTGTTCAAGAACAACCTGTCGCTGGTCGGCCCGCGTCCCCACGCCGTACAGCAGAAGGTGCAGAGCCAGTTGCTGGATGAGGCCGTCGACGGCTATTTTGCCCGTCACCGCGTCAAGCCCGGCATCACCGGCTGGGCCCAGGTCAATGGCTGGCGCGGCGAAGTCGACAGCGAGGAGAAACTGCAGAAGCGCGTCGAATTCGATCTCTATTACATCGAAAACTGGTCGGTGCTGTTCGACACCTACATCATGCTGAAGACGCCGGTGTCGCTGCTGACCAAGAACGAGAACGCCTACTGAGGGTTGGTACGCGCCGCCGGCCTACACCTCTCGTCAACCCCGCCTGCGTAGAGTGATGCCACGATGAGCACTCACGCTTCAGCCGATCATTACCTCGCCTCGCCCGCGGCACCTCCCGCCGTGGTGACGCTGCAGCGCGCGCTGCTGTGGGCGATGGGTTTCGGTGGCGCCATCGTCTTCATCGAGCCCAGCCCCTTCGAGATCGCGACCCTGACCGCGATGGTCGTGTTCTTCGCGTCGGGGCTGCGCATGCGGCTGGTGTTCATACCGCTGTTGCTCCTGCTGTTCCTGGTCAATCTCGGCTACACGATCTGCGCCGCCTATCTGCTCGACAAGGCGCCGATCGTGAACTGGATCCTGACCTCCTGGTACATGGCCATCATGGCGATATTCGTCGCGCTGGTGATGTCGGAGGACACGCTGGCGCGCATCGATCTGCTGCGCCGCGGCCTGATCGTCGGCGCGCTCGTCGCGTCGTTGGCCGGCATCCTCGGCTATTTGCATCTGATCCCCGGCGCGGAGATGTTTACACTCTACGGCCGTGCCGCCGGCACGTTCAAGGATCCCAACGTGCTCGGCGCCTTCCTGGTGCTGCCGGCGCTGTTCTGTTTGCAGAGCGTCGTCAGCGACGGTTTCGGTCGCTCGCTCCGCAGCGCCATTGCGCTCGGCGTCATTGCGCTCGCGGTCCTGCTCGCTTTCTCCCGCGCTGCCTGGGGCCTGCTGGCGATCACCTCGGCCTTCATGCTGATGCTGATGGTGCTGACCAGCCAGTCCAACAAACAGCGCTCGCGCATCATCATCATGGCGCTGGCGGCTGTCGCCGTCGTGGCGCTGGTGATCGTGATCCTGCTGCAATTCGACTTCATCGCCGACATGTTCAAGCAGCGCGCCTCGTTCGATCAGAAATACGACGAAGGCCGCTTCGGCCGCTTCGGCCGGCATATCCTCGGCGCGCAGATGGCGCTCGACCTGCCGTTCGGCATCGGCCCGCTGCAATTCACCAAATTCTTCCCTGAAGATACCCACAATTCCTATCTGAACGCCTTCATGTCCGGCGGCTGGATCTCGGGCGTGTGCTATCCCGCGCTGGTGTTCATCACGGCCCTGCTCGGCTTTCGCTACATCTTCGTCCGCGTGCCTTGGCAGCGCGCTTATCTCGCGGTGTTCGCGGCTTATCTCGGCACCGTCGGTGAAGCCTTCATCATCGACACCGATCACTGGCGCCATTTCTGGATGATGCTCGGCATCATGTGGGGCATGTTCGTCGCCGCTCAACAATACATGGCCACGGCGCAATTGCGTGCGGCGTCCGCGGACACGATGGGACATCGCGCCTGATGACTGACGCCAGTATTCGCATCGCCGTAATGATCCCCTGCTTCAACGAGGCCGCGGCCATCGGCAAGGTCGTCGCCGATTTCCGTCAGGTCCTGCCGATGGCCGACATCTACGTCTACGACAACAACTCGTCAGACGACACGGTCGCCATCGCCCGCGAGGCCGGCGCGCAGGTGCGCAGCGAACGGCATCAGGGCAAAGGTCATGTGGTCCGGCGCATGTTCGCCGATATCGAGGCCGAGATCTATCTGCTGGTCGATGGCGACGCGACCTATGACGCTGCGAGCGCACCTGCGATGATCGAGAAACTGATCGGGGACCATCTCGATATGGTCGTCGCCCATCGCGAGGATCAGGTGGACGCCGCGTATCGCATGGGCCATCGCGCCGGCAATATGTTGTTGACGAAGTTCCTCGCCAATATTTTCGGCCGCGGTTTCGAGGATATCCTGTCTGGCTATCGCGTGTTCTCGCGTCGCTTCATCAAATCGATGCCGGTTTTGTCCGATGGATTCGAAATCGAGACCGAGCTCAGCGTCCACGCGCTCGAGCTATCGATGCCGGTCGCCGAGATCAAGACGCCCTATTTCGCACGCTTGCCGGGCTCCGTCAGCAAGCTGAATACCTGGCGCGACGGCTTCCGCATTCTCGGCACCATTCTCAAGCTGTATCGCACCGAGAAGCCGCTACGATTCTTCACCACGATTGCCATCACGCTGGCGTCTACGTCAGTGATCCTGTCGATCCCGCTCGCGATCACCTTCATCGAGCAAGGCGTCGTACCGCGCTTGCCGACCGCCGTGCTCTCGGTCGGCATCATGCTGGTAGCAGTAATGTCGCTGTTTGCAGGCCTCGGTCTCGATACTGTCTCGCGCGGCCGCCGCGAAGCCAAGCTGATGCGCTACCTCTCCGAGCCCTGGCTCTCGCGCTAGCGAGTGCGCAGGGCCATCGCGGGAGTGCGCAAACGAAAACAGCCTCGCTTGCGCGAGGCTGCTTCGTTCAAACCACTTACGTCCGTTAGCGAACGATCACAGTCTTGGTTCGCCCGCCGCGGTAATAACCGCCGTGGTTGCGGTGACCGTAGTCGCGACGCACATAGCCACGGCTCGGGCGATAGCCATAGCCGCGATGATAGCCACGATCACGGTGGTGATATCCACCGCCGCCGATCTGCACATTGATGCCCTGCGCAGACGCGGGGCCTGCAGGTGCTGCGACATAGAGAACGGCCGCAGCCGCCAGCAGAGCCAGTTTCTTGATCATGACAATTTATTCCTTCCTTTAAAGATATCGCGGGACAAGCCATTACCGCCCGGAAAGTTCCGCGCAAAATGGAGCACATCGACGCAGGGCCCGCATGTCCGAGCCGTGCCAGACTCCCGCCTGATTCGCGATGGGCATTCGTCATCACAGGGAACACGCAAGAAACTGAGCCGTTCTCCTGGCATGACACAGCAGACAAAGAACCGCGATTTCGACAAACAGCCGAAGCCTGATCAGAAAATTCCGCCGGCCGGTCCGCACGACAAGCCGGAACTGACCGACGAGAACAAGACGCCGGGCAGCGGCATCTTGCCTGACAGGGATCACAGGAAAGTCGATGGCCCAACGGGATGACCGCAATCGGTCATCATGTCGTCACGTATCGACATTAGACATTTATTAACCTTCTCGACTCACTGTGGAGTTAAGGAAGCGCGGACCGGATGTACGTCTGCGTTTGATGGCTCGGAGTTCGCTCCGGGCCATTGTTTTTTCTGGCACCGCTTTTGCGGAAGCCGCAACGCAATTGGTTCCCGGAACAACGTGGAATTTCCTCGCGATGTTCCCGCCTTAGAACCGAACCTTCAAAAGAGCGACACGTTAACTCCTCGACACGAAGGAGAAGCAACATGAAAAAGACAGCTCTTGTTCTTGCCACCATCGCTGCCGTCGGTGCGGCATCCATGACAGCCAAACCCGCTGAGGCGCGCGGTGGCCGCGGCGCCGCAATTGGCCTCGGCATCGCGGCCGGCGCATTGGCGGCCGGTGCGTATGGCGCTTACGGTCCGGGCTATGGATATGGCTACGGTCCGCGCTATTACGGCCCGCGTTATGCCTATGGTCCGCGCTACGGTTACGGCG
The DNA here is from genome assembly GCF_008329525.1 of Tardiphaga sp. P9-11. Taxonomy (GTDB): domain Bacteria; phylum Pseudomonadota; class Alphaproteobacteria; order Rhizobiales; family Xanthobacteraceae; genus Tardiphaga. The sequence goes on from NZ_NPKQ01000002.1 coordinate 233,236, forward strand.
GCGGCTACTATGGTGGCCCGCGTTATTATCGCAGCTACGGCTATTACTAACCGCAGCTAGCTGGACACAGCGAAGGCCCGGAAATCTTTTCCGGGCCTTTTGCGTCATGCAGACAGACGAAGATCAGAGCAACAGAAGCAGGGGTGAAACATCTCAGCTGCGACCAGAAACATGGCTGGCTGAGGCGAGCTCCACTTCACCAATTATCGCGCGCCGTTTGCGAAGCACGAAACAAACAGCAACAATTTTCTTCCTCGCACATGATAGTTCGCGAGGCATCCGCACGTGGGCAACGACACTTTTACACAAGACGTAATGTCGCAGGCATCGTGTAGCACAGCCTCGATGCAAAGCGCATCTACACAATCTGGATCAATTCTATCGTCTCGGGCACGAGCCTAGATAAATTCTATCGAACCCCATAGTGCGAGCCGGGAGCAACTTGGTTAGACGCTCAAACACGCCGGCGTGACCGGCGCTAACCGGGGCGTCATGATGAAATCACTTGCTATCAAAACCAAGAAGCAGACCGTACTGCTCTGCTCTGTCAGTTTCGCGGCACTGTTCTGCGATCTTCCGCGCGATGCTTATGCACAGTCGACGCTCCCCGCAGTCACCGTGGATTCGCCTCGGCCGCGTTCGCGCGATGTGGCCGGCGCCACCACGCGATCGGCAACGCGCGGCGCCCGCCGCACGCGCGCGGCGCGCACGCCAACAATTCCCGTGCCAGCGGCAACGTCATCGCGGGCCGAACGCTCCTATCAGACGGTCAACGGCTATGTCGCAAGCCAGAGCGCTTCGGCCAGCAAGACCGATACGCCTCTGATCGAGACACCGCGTTCGGTATCGGTCATCGACCGCAAGGAACTCGACGATCGCGGCGTGACCAGCATTCCGGAGGCCGTTCGCTATTCCTCGGGCGTGACCACCGGCGGCTTCGGCTACGACCCCCGCTTCGACCAGATCTACGTGCGCGGCTTTTCGACCACCACGTTGGGCGATTTCCGCGATGGTTTGAAGCAATTCCCGGCCGGCTTTACGACGTTTCGCACCGAGCCCTATCAACTCAGCAGCATCGAGGTCATCAAGGGGCCGGCCGCCGTGCTCTATGGCCAGTCGGTGCCGGGTGGCCTGATCGATCGCCGCTCGAAACTGCCGACGGAAAACCAGATCAACGAGATCTCCGTTCAAGGCGGCACCTATGGCCGCTTCCAGACGGCCTTCGACATTGGCGGCGCGGCCAATCCCGACAAGTCCCTGCTCTATCGCCTGGTCGGCGTCGGGCGCGCCGGCGACACCAATTTCGATATCGCTGACGAGCGCTTCATGCTGGCACCGTCTTTGACATGGCGCCCGACCATCGACACCACGATCACGGTTTACGGCATTTTCCAGAAGGACGAGACCGATGCCAGCGTTGCCGTTCTGAACAGGAATGGGCAGATCCTGAACATGCGTGGAAGCGATCCAAAATATGATTATCTCCGGCAGGAACAGGCGCAGGTCGGCTACAAGCTCGAACATCGCTTCGACGATGTGTTCACGTTCCGCCAGCATACGCGTTTCGGCGCGCTCAAGGCGGAGTCGCGCTATCTGAGCGGAAGCTTCGCAACGCCCACCTCCACCATCTACGATCGCGGCGCGGTTGCGGTCGGTGACGAACAGACCAGCTGGCAGACCGACAACAATCTCGAAGCCAATTTCGCTACCGGCGCGCTCACTCACAAAATGCTGTTCGGCGTCAATTACGATCACAACGTCTGGGACTTCCGCCTGGGCTTCGGCCCGGTGAATCCGGCCTACGCGCTGAACACGCTCAATCCGGTCTATGGCATCGCCGGTGCGACGCCGGCTTACACATCGGGTTCGCGCTCGGTGCAGGAACAGGTCGGCATCTACGTGCAGGACCAGATGAGCGTCGGCAACTGGCGGCTCTCCGTCAGCGGCCGGCAGGACTGGGCCGATCAGACGCAGACCAACGCCCTGACCGGCGCGGTCACCAGCGCCCGCAACGACAAGGCTTTCTCCTACAGCGCGGGACTGCTCTATCTGTTCGACAACGGCATCGCGCCCTATGTCAGTTACGCGACGTCATTCCAGCCCAACACCCTGATGGGCATCGACGGCATCGTGCTTCCGCCGTCCGAAGGTGAACAGATCGAAGGCGGCGTGAAGTATCAGCCACGGCCGGATGTCCTGCTCACCGCGTCGGTCTACGACCTCAAGGAAAGGAATGCGGCAAAGCTCGCGGGCTATGTCAACGGCGTCGCCTATTACACGTCGGTCGGCGAAATCCGCGTCCGGGGTTTCGAACTCGAAGCACGTGCACGATTGACCGAAGAGCTGGAGACCGTCTCGGCCTATACTTATTCGGATGCCGAGATCACACAGAGCACGATTGCGACCGAGGTCGGCAAGACACCAGCCGTGACGCCCAAACACACCGCGTCGAGCTGGCTCAATTACACCGCCCGCACAGGCGCCTTCGATGGCTTCGGCGCCGGCTTCGGTGTGCGCTACATCGACTCGACCTGGACCACCAACGACAACCTCATGCGCAACGCGGGCTACACATTGTTCGATGCGGCGCTCCGCTACGATCTCGGCAAGGTCAAGCCGCAGCTTGTCGGCTATCAGGCCTCGATCAATGCCAACAACATCGCGGATGACAAGGTCGCCGTCTGCAACGCCGGCTACTGCTATCTGAGCCAGGGCCGCACGGTGATCGGGACGCTGCGCTATCGGTGGTAGGCCAGCGAAACGCCAAGGCCAATCGCGGCCGCCTGACGAGAACGAGGCCCGAGCGCAATCCCGGGCCATTCACCTCGTCGACCGGCGCCCCATCGACCAGCGGAGAGCTGCACGAATGCTTCGTGCAGCCGATACTCAAAGAAATCCCCAGGGAGATATCCGTGAACTGCCCCGTGCCATGAATTGCCTTTGGCTTCTTGCGCCGCGGCCGGATCGAAGCTACACGATGCCCCATCGGAGCGTAGCGCAGCCCGGTTAGCGCACTAGTCTGGGAGACTAGGGGTCGGAGGTTCGAATCCTCTCGCTCCGACCATATAACACTTTGAAATCATTTGATTTTCCTCTGCGATCTCGCCGCCAAATGCTGCGGCGTTTGTTGCGGGGAAGCACCGGGGAAGCACGACGCCGGTTTCAGGCGGCTTTTTGAGGTCGGAAGGCACCGAATCGGCCCCTTCCGAACACTCAAAATTTTAATGCAAACGCCGGCCCTCGCCGAGCGCAGCGGCCCGAGCCCCCAGCATTCGCCGCCCCATCGCGATCGTGACCGAAGCATCGATTTCGACCAGGTTGTCTGACAGGACCCGGAATTGGCCTACGGCGTTGCCTTTGAGCGGCGCAAGCATGCGCGCTGCCATCGCTGAACTGACCTGGCATTGTATGAGGGCGTATTGATCTTCAATGGAGAGGATTAGATCCACTCCCCTTCGAGCCAGCAGTTCGCCGATTGCGGTTCGGGTCGTCGTGGGCGCGTCATTGACGGAGGTTGCAGCTGAAGAGTTGCGCATAACGTTTTGCCTTTCGAGCAACTGTCAAAGTCCAGGGGCGAAATGACCGACGTTAGGCGGCCCCGCACACCTTTGGGCTCGCGCCTTGGACATGCGCGTGCGGCCCCTGGACAAAAATGGTGATCGCCGACTATCCGGAATGGCATTCGGCTAACGTTTGGGCTTTCGACCCGCGCAGAGGATGCGCTTGTTTTTCCAGCTCACAATCAAATTCTTTGTCGATAAAAGTCTAACATGCAGGACCAGACATCGTCCGTTTGATATCACGAAAGAATTCTTGAATTGGTAGTTCACCAGCGATTTTTGCGTGTCGTAATGCCAGACGAACCAGACATCGAAACGGCTCCGACAATCACGCCAACTAGCATCAAAGCACTCTTCGGACTGTAAGCTCCGCGTCGAATCCATGCACAATGGCGATGTGATGTCGCCATAGATGGTGGACAACATTTCGGCCGGCCTCGAGCACTTCGCTCGCAAGGCGGGATAGCGGGACGGCGCTGCGGTGACCGACGATCGTTGCCTGTGGCCACCGCATCAGCGGCACCCACACCATACCCCACCCCTGGTCGGGGGGCGCGGCGCTGCAGTCCAAACGTCGCAGGGCGCTCCGACTAAATTTCTAAATTTTGAAAAGGTCGGGGGTGCCGTAATCGCCGAAATTCCAGCAAATACGGCCACGCTTTCAAAGCTACTTCCTTTTACGCTTTTTAAGCGCCGGACGTTTTGCTTCAGCCGGAAGCATCTTCGGTTTCGTGCCTGCAATCAGATTCCCAAGGATCGCTCGCACAATCGGCCTCTGAAATAACTTTTCCGGGGGCGCTCGCCTTTGCTTCTTCGTTTGCACCCACTCGTCCAATACCGTCGCTACCTGTTTTACGCTGGCCCGCTTCGAAGATGCTCGCTTTCGCGATTTTACTTTCGGAAGCTTGCGGTTCTCGACGACGAATTTGATCAAGCCCAAAACTTCAGGCTCTTCTAAGAGAGTTCCATGATCCTTGGCGATCGCCAGTTCAAACCGATTGCTCGGTCGACAGTACGCATGCCACGCAGACCAGAATGGAACGGTGCCGTCACCTGGACCGGGCCGGCCGCGCAAAGGACTCGGCGATGATCCGGGATTGAAGCGAGAACCATCAATGTTCTCCCACTCAATTTTCACCGCCGTCTGAAGGTCGAGTGATGAGCGTGCGTTAAAGAAGTATGGCGCGATGACCGGATCAATCGGTCGTGAGACATTCTCAAGTTCGCGCTTTGCTCGTGCAAGATAGGCCTTGTGATCGGCAACGGCGGACGGCCAGCGACTGAACATTGCCGCGTCGAACGGGTCCGCGTCGGAACCATCAGCAGGATCCACCTGAGGGTACTGGGTCAATCCAAGTTTCGCGCCATCTCTCGTATAAACGCTTTTGGGCAAAAACATCAGGCTGAACGGTCCGGGAAGAGAGGCCACAATCTCCGTGACGCGCTTCGCCGAATAAATGCGGTTCAGTATTCCCGGCATCCCACTGTAGTAACGCTCCTGGTGCGTTGAAGTCCCGTAGAACGGAGTCGCCACTGTTAGAATCGCGTGGAATCCCAGATTTCTAAACTGACTGTTTCGGAGTGCATCGACGCAAACCATGCCGCCCATACTGTGACAGACAAGTGTAAGCCCAGGGATCGGATCAATTCCATACGAATAAACAACGCGTGCTCGAAACGAAATGATAAACTGTCGGAGATGGCGTGAGCTTTCCGCCAACGGCCGTCTCCAATCAAATCCGAAAACGCCGTAATTCCAAGCTTCCTGCGCCGCGAAATCCTTAAGCTCGTCGTAGGGCGTTTGCCCCCCAAATCCAAAGCTAATTGGTCCGTGCGCTGCAACTACGTATGACTCGATATCCTTTTCCTTCTCGCTCGGCGCTGGTCCATCTATCATGGTTTTGACCGCATCCCGGCTTAGGATAATGCCCAGGTCCATCCAAATGACGTCAGTGATAACGTTCGGACTCTGTGGGTACGGCGCTTCAGTTCGCTCGAGTTGAGAACCCATCCCTCCAGGAAGCAGAATCACAGTCGGCTTTGCTGGGTCGAATGAGTTCACCAAACTCACGAGCTGGTGCTCATAATAGCTTTCGATCAGAGATTCTCGATAGCTGTCGTAAGACATCATCATCTCCTGTCAAAATCGCTAGCGGGGTATGAATAGTTGTTTCGACGAAATCGGATCGATGCTCAGCAAATGTGGCATTCTCAGATTACTTGAACCGGCATATTCGAAGAACGCAAATCGCATCGCTCTCTAGACGAAGCGCGCTTGAGATCGACAGTCTGTGCTGCAATGGCAAGTAATCCAAGTGCATTCTATGTACGCACACTCTCGACCCTTTAGGGGATGTCGTGGGCTAGTAGACCGCTGCGGCTAGCGCGCAAGGCGTCGCCGGATACCTTCCAGGTATTCCTTTCTCGCAACCGCCGCTTAAATTTTACTCGCCATTGTTCACTGCGGTGATCCTCATACCCCAATGAAGGCAGACTCCACTTCCAAAGGAGGCCAACTTGCCGCTAGCGCAAATCATTGTTGCCCCACCTGAAGGCTGGCTGTCTTTCGACTTGGCGTCGCTGGGCGCGAGCGTGCTCATGTTCGGAATTGCGGTGGGGCTTGTGATCTGGTTGCTTGAAAGCCGATCGCATGAGGGCAAAGAAAAACCCGCCGAGGACGAATTCGGCGGGTCTTAGTCGCGGTGCGAATACGAAGGCCGCTTGGAGCAATCTTGTACGTCAAAGCTTAACGAACTGATCTCTTTGCCGCTAATTTAGAAGCATCACCCAATTGGGTTACGCGCCGTTCACGACTTATCAGCGCGGGCATCGTGACACACACGATTCTGCAGATGCTACCGGCGTTCTTACGCAATTTTCCCTTGCGATATCGCCGCCACGACTTGATGCTGCCTCAGGGCAAACAGCGCAGCAAGCAGCCGGCGTTATGAGAAACTGGAAAGACGATATTGAACTTCTCTGGACGCTCCGCGATATTAGCGGTGGGCGGCTGAAGTTGTCTCCAATAACGGAAGACCAACTAAGCGAGCTCCTGGAGATGGGCTTCGTCGAAGTTGTGGACGACCAGGTGAAGCTGACAGGCGCAGGCTACAGCAGGACCAAGTGATCCACTTGTGTCGCTTCGGCTACTACTTCTGCAGTGCCGCCCGTGGATACACATGATTGCGCTTGTGTTCATATCGATTGGGATGTCGAGTTCGTCTTCGCGCTCGCGCGGCGGGGCTGATCGACTCGGCTTGCGCGACACGTTGACGAAGTGCCGCCAAATCCCTCATGCTGGCAGAAAGCAACTCAGCAGCCTCCACGGCCGCGATGGCCTGCTCAATACTCACACTCATTTACCATCCCAGCTATCGCTTTGTCGCGAGTTGGCCATGCGACTACCACGCCACAGCGAAACGAGAATACCCCGTTTGGGTGATGCCGCGCCCCATCGTGACGGAGGGTTACTGCAGATACGACGCTCTCCCTCGCCATCGGCTACAAGGCGTGTTGGCACATTTCGGAATTTTTCGCCTTTTTTCTAACGCATGCCCACGTTTTGATGTGGCCAATCAGAATGGCCGGCCGCCGGTGCCGTGTTGCTCTATGAATTGCTCCGTTGACCGCCGGCCGCCTGGCACAATGATTTAGAGGAGGAACGGAGGGAGCACGCATGAAAGCAGTATTCATGATTCCGATAGTCGCAGCTCTTACATTCTGCACTTTGTCCGCGCGGGCAGCAGAGCCGCTAAAACAGCAGCTGGTAGGTACTTGGAGCGTCATTTCATTTGTAAACGAGAATGAAAAGACCGGAAAAACAACCAAGGTATTTGGTTCGGATCCGAAAGGATACTTCATGTTCGATGCAGCAGGTCACTTCTCAATAAATCTCATACGTGCGCGACGGGCCAAATATGGCAACCGCGACTTTCCGACTGCCGGCGAAGGCAAGGCCGCTCTGGAGGGAATGATCGTTATGTTTGGCGATTATAAAGTCAGTGAAACTGACAATTCGATATCCTTGCACATTATCGGCGGCAGCTTTCCCGCGTGGGACAACACGAATAAGAAACGCTTCATCGCGATCAGAAACGATGAGCTCACGTATAAGAATCCGACACCGGCGACCGGCGGGGGTACCGCTGTGGTCACTCTGAAACGCGCGCCAAGCGTAACAGAGTGATCTTTCCCTGATCCTGGCAATACGCACTTGAATTGATTTGCCGGGGCGATGGTTCGGAATCTTGTTGGAATGCCTCCGCGCTCCTGACCAAATCTCCGTGACGCCCTCCCCGCCATCGGAATAAGACTGCGGCGCCGATGCCACAGTTGGCCATGAGCTCCATCTGCCTTGTGGGATGCTCGTTGGCGAGGACGTTTCGCTGAGCTATGAGCACGCATCGCAGCTTGGAGTTAGAGAGTGACCGGACGCGCACATTGGAACGGCACGCATGTCGTCGGCAGGATTAAGTTAAACGGCATCGAGAGAGTTGTTGCTGTTGACCGTGACACGGTCCACCGTCACGCACCTGGATACAACGATGCCATCACTTGGGAACTCGACCGCTTCGCGCAGGAAATTCTAGAAAAACTGACGCCATATTTCGAGGCGGAAGGGCTTGGCCAAGCCGTGTGACCTTCGCTCGCTGCCTGCCTATGCTCCCGCGCTGACGCATAAGGAACACGACCATGGACCAGTCCGAAGCCCTTGAAGCTATCAGAATCATCGCGGAAGCCTCTCTCGATGTCGTTGATGTTGAGGTGCTTCACGCTCGGTTACGCGAAATTATCGAGATGGCGAGTTCCGCCACGGAGCATCGGCGATCCTGACTAGAAGGGCACACAGATGCAGGAACGAGCCTTTGCGCTCTTGGTCGCCGCTCCATTTGCCATCGCCGGATGCTGGATTGCGTGGTGGGCAATCAAGCCCGCGCTCGATGCGCTAGGCGACAGACGCTCGTGACGAAGGATCGAACCTGCGAGCTCCTTGCAGGTTGGCCAGACGCCTTCATGGGGAAAATCGTCGCTTTAGGTTGAACCTCAGCGACAGGCTGCCGCACCTATGATGGGGCGAGCAATCAGAGGTCACCATGCCAGTCGCACTGAAACAGCCAGCCGCGCTCCTGTCCGCAACAAAAACTCCACCGTGGATCCATCTCGTCTGGTTCGGAGCGGCGGGTCTCTTCGTATCGCTGCTGGCCATGACTTATGGCCTCGATCTCAGTCCGGGACTCTTCTGAACAGAGGAGGCTTCGGCGTTGTGGTTGTTGTCCTTACGTTCCGCAGCTGCATTTAATTTTTGATACAGCGCAAAGCACGAACATACGAGCAGCAGTTCTCACTTTGCGGGAAGTGCGGATGACAATGAATGCCCGCCGGGGGACAAATCCGGCGGGTCGAAATCTCGGTCAACAGTCGCCGTAATCAGCCGACGCGCAAGTTTTCTGCCGACGTCTTCCCGCGGTTTTCCTGTTCTTCGTAGCTGACCTTTGCACCCTCGTTGAGCGTGCTCAATCCCGCCCGTTCTACAGCGGAGATGTGCACAAACACGTCCTTGCCGCCGGCATCTGGCTGAATGAAGCCGAAGCCCTTGCTAGGGTTAAACCACTTTACTGTACCAGTCGCCACATCGCTCTCCCTGCTGCTATCGGCACAACGTCGCATGAAGCCGCGGAGAGTCAAGAAGAGCACGCACCGCGATATTAGGACGGCAATTTATCGAATGTGGCCACGCCTGCCTCTATGACGTCGATTTCAGTCTCGACGGCATCTAACGGCACGGCAAAATTGAAGCTGGTTCGGCTTCGTAGGTCTTTGGCGATTCGCTTTCGATGATCCAGCAGACCGACCAGCGCGGCCCGATCACCGACCTGGATATATGCCCTGACAATAAGCTCAATTGCTGATGCCACTGCCGCCTCCAAAGAAAACCCGCCGGGGACGAAGCCGGCGGGTCTGTCTCTTCGTCTACCAACTAGCGGTACGCATTACAGTGCCGCTTGAGCTGAAGGCTATCGGGAGAACCTTAAAGAAAGATTCCCGACCGCAAAGCGTGATCGAGATTGTAAAGACAGCGGCAATGGACGACGATGATGACGGCCAATTGCTGGCGGCATGCACTTGCAGGAGTGTAGAAATGCGCATTGCAGCAACATTCATTGTTCTGGTTATTGCTAGTTCAGGCACTGCTAACGCGAAGCCTGCACCCAAAGCATTTTGCACCTGGGCGGAGTGTATGCCCAGATGTGAAACGTCTGGCGGGAAGTACTGTAGCTCTTACTGCACCAAAGAGACTGCGAACCGTCGTTTGACTGGACAGTGCAAATAATTTCCCATCGCCTCGGTTTGTCGCGTGCTCACCAAACAGCTGCGCAATAGGCTCGCTAACCTTCGCAGCCTTTCGCTTTGTAAGCGTCTTTCATTGTCTGTTGCTCCTTCGCATACCCCTCAGCAGCGTCGATTTGCTTTTTGATCAGCTTACATTTCAGGCTATCCCTCGCATAATTTACCTGCTTGGGCTTGTTGGCCGCCCTTCGAAACTGCCGCTCGTATGTAATCTTTGCGTTTGCCTTCGCGGTCGCTGCCTTGTCAGCAAGACCGCCTCGTTCGAACGACCCTGCAGCGACATCAAAATGATCTGTTGCAGCAGCCAGATCACCGCGCTTTTCGGCAGCCATGCCTGCCGCAAAGTGCTTGAAGCCCTCTTTTCTCTCCTTCTCGATCTGGGGGTCTACCTTTGGCGTGCTCGCTGCCGCCGTTGGCTTGACCGCGGCTAATGTGGGCTTGGTGGCGGATGTGGCAGGCGCTCTGGTCTCGGAACGATCAATGCCCAGTATATCCGCCGTAACGTTCGATGCCGCGCCATAGTCTCGACTGCGTGGCACCGGCGGCGCAGCCCCGATGCGCGTCGCCCTCGCTGCACCACCATTGGCCGTGATCGAGCCATCTGGCTGTAGCGTGTATGTGTAAGACCCCATGCTCGTCGTGTAGAGCATGGTGTTGCCTGCGCACGTCCATGTTCCCTCCGCCTGGCAGGCCGCGTTTTCTGTACAGATGGCTCGTCCGTCACGTGTGAGGGCCCCTCTGTTGCCACCGGCTAGACCGCCGTGATTCCAAACTCCGGCGAACCTGTCCACGCAGCTGGCTGGAGGTGCTGCCATTGCGGGGCCGACTAAAAGAGTGAACGCAACAAGAGAGAAAAGGCGCATCGCTAAATACCTCAAGAAAGGAGCGAGTTGGAATGAGTCCGACTATAGCGTTCAGCACGCGCGCCTTGAAGGAGGCAAGGTTGGAATAGCTTCTCGCGATCGAAGACAAAGGATTCGCCATGACTGGTTAGGTTGAATCAGGACCCACGCTGAATCAAGATCTGCGCAGCCCCTCCCGACCACCGATCTGATCAAGTTCAGTGGGCAACTCGACCGCGCGGCCCACGCTGGCCGCGATGCAATAGGAACGTCGATGTTCAGATTTCTAAAGCTCACAATTCAGATTATTTGGGCCGTATCGATCATCGGGGTAGCCACGTTTATTGGAGCTATTTATGGCTGGCAGCAGCACGGATGGGTGGGCGCCCTCTCCCTGGGTTTCGTGGGATTTTGTTTTGGAGCCCTCGGTGCCGGAAGCCCAGCATTGATCCTTCATTTTTTTCGGTGAGAACTATCCCCACGCACCCTAATAGAATGTCGGTCATGAAAGTAGGCGGCGACAACCTATGTGGCGAGGGCAATGTTTTTGCGCTGGCTGAGATCCCTGCATGACGGACTCTTTTTTACGGAGTGAATGCGGTGCATCATGAAGGAGCGAGGCCTTGAGCAAGCGCCCGTTGAGCCGGACCGAGCTTGTCCTCATTATTGGCGCCTTAATTGTCGCATTTTTAATGGTCTTTTACTGGAGCCAACATCTCTCACGCTCGGCTCGGCAGAGACAGCAGATACGCGAGAACTATGATCTGAAGCGGGAGGGGGAACGAAACGAAGCTCCGAAGTTTCTGCCGGACGCGAGGCCCAGATAACCGACTACCTGTCTCCCTAGGTAAGACGTTTCATTAGCTGGTCGACAGCATTTCCATCTCACAATGTAGGGTGAATCGAACGTTACGGCATTCGGCAAAAGCCGTTGATTCGTGCCACTAGTTAGTGAGGCCTATCGCCTATCCTTTCTCCAAAAAGGAAGGGCGAATGACTCTGACATTGGGCTTAGGCATACTTTTCTTCTGGACGATTTGGTTCGCTCTGATTTTCGTACCGGCCTATTGGGTAGGGAGGTGGTTGGCTCCGAAGAACCCGGCCGAACTGCATCCGGTGGTTTACGTTGCCCTAGCCGCGATATTCGGCTTGTTCTCGCAGCTTGCAGTCTTGATCGCCGTCATAGCTATCATGTTCGGTGAGCTTTTCGTTTTCGGCCCCTCACCCTCGCTTAAGGTGTTCATGAAAGACCCGCAGGGTTTTGGGGGTGCCTTCGTAAACATGTTGCTTTTCGTTCCGACCTTCGCCGCGCTTGTCGCGGGCTACTGGAAAGCACGGCGGCGCCTGTACGGCGCGAGAGGTGGTTTGACCCCGAACTAGCATCAAAGGGTCACGCAACGGCTGTCCTGTGGTCGCTGCAGTCGTTGTCAATTATGCGTTCATGTAATCAGATCCAACAAGCTTTGCATTCACGGCCGGGGATTGAGTCGAATCATGCCAGCGCTCTCGTCGGCCTCGTTGGTCAACGTCGCTCGTCTCGCAATTATGTGGGTCGGCTTCGGCTGGCCTGTATTGGGGTTGGCGATCGAACTTGAGAAAGGAAATGAGTTGGCTTGGGTGGCCGTCGGCACTGTGTTCATGGGAGCAATTTTTGGATTGCCCGCTCTACTACTGGGCCTCGCTCTGCCAGCATACAAACAACGAATTTTCATTGTTCCGATCGGTCTCTTTGCGATCTTCTGGGCCCTTTCGAGCCAGTCAGCCACCTATCAGGGCCTCACTCTGCCTCCATTCATGTTCCTTTGGATTGTTACATTCACGGCAATCTCGCTCCTCCCCCCGCAACGCTTTAATGCTGCGTCTGAGCAGAACTGGAAAAGCGGCTGGCGCCGGCAGGATGTTGCCGATGACAAGTAGTCGCCGTAAAGCCAAATCTCTTGCGGCGGCTGCCTTGATCATTGGTGTTGCTGTTATCGGCTACACTTTATTTCGCGGCCCCTTGCCGTTTCCGCATCGCTTCGTTCATACCTGCGACACTGCCATTGCTGACCGGTTGAAGGAGTCAGCAAGCTACGAGCGAACCGGCTTGCAGGGGTCTATTAAAACACTCAGCCAAGAAGAGTTTTTTGCCGATCCGCGTCGGGCCGTCGCTCCTGAGCATCGCAGGGCAATTATTGGATCAAACCAGCCTGTCCGGTATGAAGCACTGATCACATACCGGGCTCTAGATGCCGTGGGCGCTGTAATTCAGGAGCAGGCAAGCTGCACGTTCAACTCGCTAAGCGGAGGAGACGCGCCGAACAAGACAAGCGGTGTGCAGATCGATGGGGAGTATAACCTTGATTGGGTCAAACGGCAGCATCCCAATTCCAGAGAGATGTTCTTTCGCATACTCAAAAATTCGTAGCAAAGATCCGGCTGGGTGCCGCGCTCCTTGTCCAATGATCAACAATTGCCCCGCTTGACGTGGTGTTAATTCGAATGGAAGTAAGGACCGGAGTATGGGATTTCGTGCAAAGTTAGATATGAAGCTTAGGCCTTGGCCTTACGTCGCACTGGCCGCCCTACTAGGCGCCTTGGGCGGCCCCATCATTCCCGCATTTAGATACGGCTCTCTCGTCGCCATCGTCGCTGCCGCTGTCATGGGAGCAGCTATTCTTTCTGTTGTGGCTTGGTGGGTATTGCGCCAACACGGACTGCTGATCAGCGCGACTGTTCAAGACATGGTCGACGCCCAACGGCGCAAGAAGTCCTAACGCGAACGCAGATCCGCACCGTCTCCCTGCGATCATGGGCAAGGATGACGCCCTCCCCGCCATCGGATAAAATGGCGGGCATGAAAGCAGATCAACGACTGGCTGGGTTTTGTTTGATCGTGCTCGCCATTCTTATCGCGGGCATCATGGTGGAGAAGTTCTGGGACTGCCGACTTACAAAAGGGCTGTCGGAATCGGCCTGCTTGTTTACGCCCGCTCCGTACACCGTGCCCTAGAAGCCGCCTCACTGAGGCGGCCTTATCGGAGAACACAATGCCAAATTGGGTAGGACCGCTTCTCGCCCTGATAGCTCTCATCGGGTTTATTGGTTTTGCGTTTCGGCAAGGCACAAAGGTGTCACCAGATCAGAATAATACAGATACCGGTCCAAGCCAAAATGATTATCCCCCAGGCCCTTTTTGAATGAGGCCACTGACGATTTCAAACCGGGCCACTAGAGGTCGAAATAGGGCAGGTACCGGAATTACTTCGGTGGCTGCAATTCACCCTTTAACCAGCCTATCGCTTGATCCGTTTTAAGCGGGTCGGGTCGGTCGCAATCGAAGCATTGGAACGTGCGCGGCCCTTTGCCGCCCGACGGCAGCGCCAAAATCAGATGAGCCCCACATCGGGGACAGACTGGCCTTTGAGCTTGACCCATAGCGGCCAAATTCTGCCGCCAGTCGGGAACTTCGTCAATTTCAAATCAGGCGCACTCCGTCCGAACAGGCAAATTCAACCTCAACGGACTCGACTTTTGTTCTTTTTATGTTCTAGTCAAGGACATGAGCGACAGACCTGCAAGCTGGCGGATGCCGACGCCAAAACAGATGGAAAAGCTGGCCTCCAAGCCAAGCCGCCCACCTGACCCGCCTATTCCGATGCCCGGGCCTGCGGACGACCTGCCAGAGGCTTATTGGGATTCCATCGTCCGAGATCCCCGCGGTCAGATCCGTACCGGCGTTCCCATTCAGCAGCGGCGCCTCTCCGAAATTCACCGACACGTCCTGCGCGTGACCTGTCGTCGCTGCGATCGGATCGTTGAAATTCAGACCGTGGATGCGGTGCGTATCTACGGGGCCCATGCGGTCTGGAAAGACGTGGGCATGAAGCTGCTCGACAACGGCTGCCAGGAACGCACAGGACGCCTCGAGGAGGACGGCTGCTGGCCGTCATTTGAGACAACCTAGCGCTTATGATTTTTCCTTTTTTTGACCGTCACGCTTGGACGCCCTTATGGCTCCGAAATATCACCCCACGCCCCTCTCAGGCGGCGACAGGAAAGCTCTGAACAAAGAGCTGAACAAGGCGCGCGGCGTGACGCTGATGCTTGCACGTCAGTCGGACGAATTGCGCGCAAAGGGCGAAGCCCTGATCCGGGAAGCTGACAAGCTGTCCTGCGAAAGCTGGAACGAGCGCATGTGGGCGGACGGCGAGCCGATTGATCCGTCCCCGACCGTCAATCAGGCACTGAACGGCGGCTTTCCGTGGCTCGAGATTGAATGTTCAAGATGCCGGGCCAAGCGCGACGTCAGCCTGGCAGAGCTCCCGCATGTCGACACGACATGCATCCACGACCTCGCGACCCGCCTGCGCTGCCAGCGGTGTGCGAAAGGCGGCAAGAGACCGCTGGCGACATTGCTGCAGTTGGCGCCCAGCTCACGGCATGGCGTGGAGACGCCATGATGCCGGAACTGACACGGCGGCGCACCGATGATCGTTTTGAGACCTGGGAAATCTGGTACGGCGACGTGCAGGTCGGTACCATCGGCCTGCACGACTGGGACCCTACCCCCGAGAGGTCGTGCATCTGGAAATGGTCTTGCGGCTTTTATCCGGTCCAGGCTGGCGAATGTTACAGCGGCGAAGCCCTCGACTTCGAAACAGCCCGCGCCGCCTTTGATGCTGCGTGGAAGGTGTTCCTGCAGAAGCGCACCGAAGCGGAGTTCGAGGCTTCGCGCCGGCAGCAACAGTGGACCGCCAACAAATACGCGCTATGGGACGCCGGATTTCGCAACAAGCTCGGCAGAGGTCCGCTCCACTGCCCTTGCGGCGCGACGTTCGACCCCGGCATACCTGAAGAGACCATGGCTCATATTGAACACATCACCGGACGAGCACCGGGCACGTAATCGATAGGAACGCGCATGTGCAATTTGTATTCGATGACGAAGAACCAAGACGCCATCCGCCGGCTGTTCTCCTTCGACGTCGACAGCACCGGAAACTTGCCTGCAATGCCCGGCATCTTTCCCGACTATCCAGCCCCGATCCTGCGCAACAAGGCGGATACGACCGAACTGACGCTCGCCCGCTGGGGGATGCCATCGTCACAATTTGCCCAGATGCAGGCTGCGAAGAAACGCGCCGCCAAGCTTGAAGAGAAGGGCAAGCAGGTCGATTTCAAGGAACTACTCCGCATGGAGCCGGACAGTGGAACGACCAATATCCGCAATCTCGAAAGTAAGCATTGGAAGCGCTGGCTCGGTGTCGAGTCCCGATGCCTGGTGCCGTTCACATCCTTCAGCGAGTTCAATAAAGCTGAGGGCGGCGACATCTGGTTTGCGTTCGGCGAGGCCCGGCCTCTGGCATTCTTCGCGGGAATCTGGACGAACTGGACGTCGGTTCGGAAGGTCAAAGAAGGCGAGACGACAAACGACATCTTCGCATTTCTGACGACCGAACCGAACGCCGAAGTCGGCGCAATCCACCCGAAAGCCATGCCCGTTATCCTGACGAGGCCTGAAGAGCTCAATGCCTGGATGAACGCGCCAGCCGAAGAAGCGATGCAGATCCAACGCCCGCTGCCTGACGGCGCACTGCAGATCGTCGCACGCGGCAAGAAGAAAGACGAAGCGTCTCTCCCATGACGAAATACGTTGACGACAAACGCCTCTACGCCAGACCTGAAGCCGCCGCAGCCAGACTGCTTGAGATCGCCAAGGCGCTCCGTGTGGACCAAGGCCACATGCCCGTCGGGGAATGGAACGGCACATTCCTGAAAGGCGGCGCCGGTACCGTCGCGGAATATACAGCCGGTCGGGACCACCTCATCGAGAGCGGCGTCATCAAGATGCATGAGTGCGGCAGCATGTTCAGGTGGAAGAACGATGATGCAGCCCACTTCAACGCCGAGGATCGATAAATGCCGAAACCGGCTCGGGCGACGGCGCGTAGCACAAAAGACATCGACGTCCTGATCGGGGAGCGCATCCGCGAAATTCGGATCGAGAAAGGACTCAGCCAAGCGGCGCTTGGCGAAGCCGTCGGTGTGTCTTTCCAGCAAATCCAGAAGTACGAGCGCGCCGCGAACCGGATCAGTGCCAGTACACTCTTTGCCATCTGTCAGTTCTTCGATTACCCGATCGATAAAATTTTTGAACGATCAAAGGCAAGGAAGCCGCACTCCTAAATGCGTCTTTAACAGTCCCCGTCGGGATCAGGAACAAGCGCGCCTTCTGTCGATTGACCGCGCATGCCCAGATACTTTTTTCATCTCGCCGGACAAATCCCTGCTAACGATATTCTCGGCCACGAATGCGCCAGTGACCATGAGGCCAAGGATCACGGCAGCTTCATCGCCATAGGATCGGGACCGAGAAGCCCACTATCATACGCAAAGAGAACTTTATCCGGGTGATGAACGAGGAAGGGGGTGAGATCGCCAAGGTCCCCCTCGCCTCAACTATGGTCTGAAACAATCGATCCCAGCACGGCCCAGCTTACTCTGGCATCGGCTTCGGGTCTTCGTCGCCCGGCGCGTCGCTTTCGAGCTCGCTTTTGGCTTGGTGCCAGAAATTATCGGCCTTCCCTTCCGGTCGGCCTTCTCTTTCCCAGAGTTTGTGGGCGTACTCTCGGATTTGTTCTTCTGAGTATTTTGGCATCGGCTCTCCTCGGCTCCCTAATATCGCACCGCTAAAGGCAAAAACTCGATTCAAACCAATAGGTTCCGGAACGAATCATACTTGGACGATTTGAGTCCGCTGTTCAGTTGCGTCATTGAGTTGGAGTATTGCCATGGCCCCGCGCGCCAACTGGAAGGGCTTCTTGCGCCTTTCCCTTGTCACCTGCCCTGTCGCGCTTTTTCCGGCCACCTCGGATTCCGAGAAGATCAGCTTCAACCAGATCAACCGCAACACAGGCCATCGCATTAAGTATGTGAAGGTCGATGCCGATACCGGCGAAGAGGTCCTCAACGAAGACATCATGAAGGGCTACGCCGTCGATAAGGACACCTACATCGAGGTGTCCAAAGACGAACTCGAAAACATCGCACTCGAGTCTACCCGCACCATCGAAATCGACGAGTTCGTCCCCAAGTCCGACATCGACCAGCGCTACGCCATCCGGCCCTATTACCTCGTTCCCGACGGCAAGGTCGGGCACGATGCCTACGCCGTCATCCGCGAGACGATCCGCAGCATGGACATGGTCGCCATCGGTCGTCTGGTGCTGACCAGCCGCGAGCACATCATTGCGCTGGAGCCGCTCAAGAACGGCCTGATGGGCACCCTTCTCCGCTATCCATACGAGGTCCGGGGCGAGGACGAATATTTCGACGACATCCAGGACGTGAAGGTCACGAAGGACATGCTCGATCTCGCACAGCACATCGTGCAGCAGAAAACTGCCGAATTTGATCCGAGCAAGTTTGACGACCGATACGAATCCGCTCTTGTCGATCTCATCAACCAAAAGCGCTCTGGCGCGACCATCAAGCCTCACGGCAAGGCGCGGCCCGGCACGAACGTCGTCGACCTTATGACCGCACTCAAGCAGAGTCTGAAAGGCGGAAGCGCGGCAGCGCCCGCTGCAAAGGCTAAGAAGCCCGTCAAGCGCGCCGCCGGTCAAAAAGAGATGTTGCTGCCGATCAGCGGAAAACGCGCTGCGAAGGACGACGCCAAGGCGGCACCGGTGCGCACAAAGACCACCGGCACAAAAAGGAAGGCTGGGTGATGTCTCCGAAATGGACGCCTTCCATTGTGCCGAACGGTCATGACGAGACCGTCTATCTCGTGGTGGATTGCTATGGCAAAGGTGGTTGCGTTTATCGCGAAGCCGACGTCGGCAAAACGGACCTCGAGACCATCATCGCCGATCTCATGTCCGGCCAATACAATGACCCCGACCGGGTCATCGCATTCAATACCGCAAACAATTGGGCGCAGGACGTATCCGACGACATCGCTCGCGAAATCCGGCGCCGTGGCGATCTGGCATACGAAGACCTGTCTTCCTCCATCGAAGATTTCGTCGTCCGACATGCCGGCAGAGAGCGCCAGCTCGCGCTGAGGCTGGTCTGATACCCTGGTCGACACCTTTCCCCGCCCCGATTGTCCTGCCGGATGGCGGCGAGGTAGTCACGCTTCGAGATGCTGGTGCGTACATCACCAACCTTCCAGAATCTCAGCACGACAGTGCGCCATGGCAGAATGCAATGCATGTTCTGATCCAGGCAGCGGATCATGGCGGGCCGATCGAGTTCGCGCGCCTTGGTATGATGCAGGCGCTCTACCCCAAAGGCACGCCCGTCTATCACTCCGTCGACAAAGACCCGAAGTGGCGCAACTGCTCCAAGCTCGCGAGGGAGAGGTGAGAGATGAAATCGGACCGTTTGAGGTTTGGAGAATTTTGCTCGCTCTTGCTGTGACGGCGGGCGTGATCGGCGCGACTTATCTGACCATCGCTTTCATGATCGGATTCATGAAATGAGAGACATCGACATTATCATGAAGGCCATGCACGACGCCCAGGCACTGCTTGGCGCATACATCGAGCCCGGCCCACGCGATCCAGAGGCTGTCTTGCAGAGGATGCTGGACATACTGGACCGGGAAGACGTGATCGCCGCGCAGGAGCGGCTGCGCAGAGGCTATGGACGGCTCCGTTTGGTTAAATGAGCTGACCGCCCAAGACGCGGCTCCAATCGTGTCTGATGATTGCCCCTCGGTCGAACGGCCTGCCATCGAGCGCGATCCGCCCCCAACTTTGCTTCAAAGGCCTTTATGCGTTGGCGCATCGCGAGCAGATCACAAAGGTCCACGCCTAGCTTTTCTGACGCCGTGATTGCTGCGATAGCACGCGCTACATTCATGGGCATTTTACGCTCCCGCCCCGCTTCGTTGCGAGTTGGAGCCACGTATCATGCCGTTCAATCGAAGTGAGCAGACAAACGCGCACTGCCCGGTTAATGCGAGGGCAATTCACCGTAAATACTGAAAATGTAACCTTAATTGAGCGGATTACAAAAAAGCCCGACCACCTTTCGGCAGCCGGGCAAGTTTACAGAGACAAACAGGACCGGGTCAGGTCCAGCCGCCCTCTCGGGCCTCGTGACGGGCATCAGCCCGAATTACTTCTCGTGCTGACGATCAGCCCAGCGGACCAGCCCCCAGATGGCGACAACTAGCAGGACGGACGCGACGACGCTGAGCAAGTCCATCATTGAACGGTCACCCTCGCCGTCCCGCCCATGCCGATTGCGTTTGCTGCCGCTCGAGACAGGTCGATACACCGCCCTTTGATGAACGGGCCGCGATCCGTGATCCGAACCCGAACCGACCTCCCGTTGGCCTTGTTCGTGACCGTGACGTGGCTGCCGAAGCGCCTGGTGCGGTGCGCGGCCGTCAAAGCGTATGTGTTGAACCGTTCGCCGGAAGCCGTCCGCCTCCCATGGTAGCCGTCACCAACCCCGTATTGGCTGGCGATGCAGGTCTCCTCCTTGGTCATGGTGACGTTGATCGAGATGACACCTTCGAGAAAGTTCTGGGCGGACGCAGGCGTGACGAAGAGCGCGCACAGCAAAGCTGCCGCGATAGCGGTGATGCGGATCATGATGTCCTTCGATTTACGACAAGAGAATGCCGCGTGTGTAGCCGGCAATCGGCCAAGGCTTGCGCAGCGGATTCAAGTGCAATTCAGCTGGCCTTAGCGTTTTCAAGGCCGGCAAAGTCCGCATGATGCGAGACTTTTCATCACGCGAGACTGCCAAGCGGCGCTGCACCGAGGTCGCACATTGTGCCAAATAAAAAGCCAGAGTACCCCAAATGGGTGACGAGATGCGGGCGACTCTAAAATAGCTTGAATTGGGAAGCGCTAACTGAGGAAACTTTTATGAATAAGACACTGTTGAAGCTCTCGCTGGTGATTGGAATTGTGACTGCCTGGACGCCAGGCTTTGCTCTGGACATCCACAATTTTAGCTCATCGAAGGGCGGTTCGACCGGCAACGGGCCCTACAGCAGTCTTATCCACCGAGTGCAGCAAATGTCTCGCGCTGAGCGCTGCGAAATGAACTGCAAAGTATCATACAACATTTGCCGTGAAGGTCGCGGTCGGAACAACAATAGCGTTTGCGTCAAAGAACTGAACGAGTGTCTACCCGGGTGCTAGAACCGCACGCTTGTAAACCTTGATCCAGCTCGCCGCGAGGTTTACCCTTGCGCCGGGCTATTTCACTTCCGCCGATGCGGGTGCTCGCGCCGGGCGTCGAGTGCTTCGTCGACCTTCTCAGCCAGTTCCTCAAGCGCATTGGTGAACTTGACCTGATGTTGGCGGTCCAGCGCCTCAGCGTGGCCCTTGAGCGCTATCGCCAGCTTGTCCAGCACCTTCATGTAATCGGCGAACTGGTTCGCTTCGACGATGCCGGTCGCGATGTTGACCATCGGCGCCGAGTGAATGGCCTGCTTCTTTGCGCTGTCCCCCTGCGAGGTGCCCCGGACCATGGCCACGATCGCGCCGGCGATCGTGCAGAAGACAGCAGCGTCAGCTAACGTGATACCGAGCATCGAAGGCCGCCCTGTTGATCGAGAAAAGCTCGAACGCTGCAAGCAGGGCGTAAACCGCGCACCCCGTGGTAACGGGGGTATTGTTGATTCCGGCCGCTTCGTAGAGAAGAACTGACGCTTGCACCCAGGACACGGCGCCGAACAGAGCGCCGACCATTCTGATATGCGGTGACCGCGGCCACCGCCCGTTGATGTAGAGCGCAACGATCCGCGCGGCGCCGACGAAGGCGAATAAGGCGGCCCATGAAGCCTCGGTCATCCCGAACCGTCGGAATGCAACGAAACCGGGTTGGCTGAGAAGATCGCCCGGCAGCGCCAGCGTGGCGCCCCATGCAATCATCACCAGCGACGAGAACCACTCGTTGGTTCGATCGGCTAAGCTTTTGAGCGCTGTCTTCATCGCCGCCCCCATCCGCAGGCGCGCTTGCCGGCGGCGTTGATCAGATCGGCGCGGTTCTTAGTCTCTTCCGTATCGTTGCGGGACCAGCGCACCGGGCCGCCCTGTCGGTTCATCACGTCGCAGAAAGAGGCGGCGTTATCCCACTTCGTTTTTAGTTCTCCAGTCATGTTGTGATTGCGCGATGCCGTCGCGCGGCGGAATAGGAACGATTTCGGTGCTTCGAGATTTATCGAAGCGCCTTGTCGAAGGAGAATTTGCGTGAGAACGAAGGACGGAACGACCATCCCGGGAGCCCAACCGAAGGACGGCGACGAAGAGAAATTGCGAGAGCAACCAACAACTGACCCGCGCCTCTCCGACCCCGAGAAGAAACCCGGGTCCGGCATGGTGCCGGACGGCACCGATGAAGCGCCCTCAGGTTAGGTTTCGCTTCCCGCCTTCACGGCCTTGCCCGGTCGCGCCGATCTTCCGGCCCGTCGTCGGCAGCGGCAGGCCAGCGGATCGCCTTGATGGGGCGGGACTTTGGGATCTTGGTGACGTTGACGCTGTCGGACTGATTGCCGCCGCGGCAGTAGTAATAATTCGCGTCCTCGGACTCATAGAGCGTGACGTCGCCGCCACCGGCGCGGCTGTAGACCATCACGGCGCCCGGTGTCGGGATCTTCAGGCGCTGGCCCCAAGTCGCCCACGCGAGCGCTGAGAGAGTGGCGCGCTGGCCGGCTTGATGCCGTTCACGGCGAAGACGTAGCCGATACCCAGACCACACCACGGGATAGAGTCATGATTGTACCAGCCGACGTTACCCTTCAGGTCCGGGTAGCGCCGCACGATCTCGTGGGCCATCTCGATGATGAAGGGGTTGTCCTTCGAGGACGGCGCCTCCTTCGTGCCGGTGATGGCACGCATGGTCGAAAGCCAGGGCGCGACCTTCAGGACCGACGGCGGCGGGGCGATCTTGTCGAGCTCGGTGGCGGTCGGCTTGTCGACCACGCCGTCAGGCTGCAATCCGTGGCTTGCCTCGAACGCCTTCAGGGCCGTTTGCGTGATGGTTCCGAAGCCGCCGTCGGCTTCAAGGTCGTATCCAGCATTGCGCAAAGCGAGCTGAACGGCAGTCACGGCCGGTCCCGTTGCGCCCATGCGCAAGGGTCCCAACGCAACGAGTGCGGCGATTGACGTCATTGGATTGTCCTCTTGTTGTGATAGGAAAAGGTTTTTGAAAGTTTGCTCATATGACCGCGAATGGTCAGTCGGCCCTGGATTGCGTGGGCTGCTCTTTTGTCATCCGCCTTGACGTGCCCGATCCCCTGCCAGCGATGTTCAGCCTTAAGTGCCCGAAGTGCAGGAAACTCTGGCTCTACTCTCCGCGAGATATTCGAACTGTCGCAGCACCACCTAGTCCGCCCCCGGACGAGTGAAATCGCTCGCAGGGAGGTTCGCGCGGGTGCGCGATACGACTCTTGATGACCCTAATTCCGCAGGCGTAGGATTCGGACGTCGGAGAAACGGCCGATGTGCATTCTCGAAAAACTACTGATCGGATTCGGGTTGGCCGCAGGCATCAGCGCCGCGGCGTCGGGCGTGCTCATGGCGCTTGCCGTTTACGCCTGACGCCCACCAAAGGGTGACCATGCCGCGCCTATTCTGAGTCAAGATTGCGCAGACTCACCCAACTGGGTGATGGCCAGCTGGATGCAGGCGGGCAAAGGTTGGCGATGAAACGCTTCCTGGTGCTGCTTATCGGTTCCGTCGCTGTCGGCCTGACGGTCGGATACGTCCTGGTAATGATGGAACTGTTCGAGTAGGCACGACCGCCGCCACGAGGGCAGCGGTCGTCGTGATAATCTCCAGATTAAGGCAGATGAAACAGAATCGGCGAATGTCGCCGCGATCAACACGGGGTTAGCTATGCCTATTGGGACGTGTCCTGTTTGCGGGAACGCCTGTAACTTTCTGGATCCAAGCGGCGATGCTCACAAAGTCGTTTGCCCGATCGACGGGGAGTTTGAAGTATCGGGCACGGTGGCCGCGACGTCCCAGTGGCAGAACGCAACGGCTGAAGAGCGCAAGTCTTTTCTGGAAGCCGCGGTCAAGCGAACTACGGATGGAGAAGCGGTGATCATTCGGACCCCGCTTGGCGGGTAGATCCCCACGTCCAAGGTCCGACCGCCAAAAGGGCACCGATGGTCATAGTGGTGCCTAGCCTTAGCGTCGACCACGGCTCCGACAGCTCAGCGACCTCAATCGGCGGATCAAAATCGATGAACTGCCCATCAAGCGAATGCGAATAGCCAGCGCAGTCGGATGCCAAAGCGGCGATCCTGCCGGGCTCCACCGGATCAATGTACCGCGTGAGAAATCCTTCAATGCGCGGGCTCGTACTCTGCGGCAACTGCCGACGGATCGCGTCGACCTGCCCCTGCCACCGGCTACCCGCCATTCGCGGGCCTACGTCACTACAAAAAGCGTCCCTCTTCCAAAATGCATGTTTTCGCAGTATAGTCTTAGCTTGGTCGACCCCCTCTGCCGCTTCGCCACCGGCGCCCGCGCTCACCGTTGAGCCAGCCCCGTGGTCGATCAATGCCCAGAGCAACCCCATACGATAGACAGATTAGCTTTGCGCTCCTGAGCGCTCAGAATCCTAGAGATCCTATTAGTGGAATTCCACTCGACGCGGAGTTCAACGCGGTCAAGCTTAGCCTTGACGAGACCCAGCAGAACATCCGCCTGATTCAGGACGACGACGGCGTGCTCAAGCGCGGCTCGGTCGGCCGCGCGCAGCTCGACAGCTCCATCAGCATCGGCTTCGCGGCGCCGTCCAGCTGGCAGGCATCGACGACCTACGACGCCGATGTCAGCACGGTTTTCTACGCTTCCAAGTTCTACATCTGCACGACCACCCATGTTTCCGGTGTCGTATTCGACGCCTCCAACTGGGAGCTGATCGCCGACTTCACCGTCGCCGCGATCATCGACGATGGCTCGATCACGTCGGCCAAGCTGGCAAACGGCGCGGTCGCAGCCGACAAGATCGCCGATGGCTCGATCTCTAATTCGAAGATCGCTTCCGGCGCTGTGAGTACGTCGAAGATCGCGGATAACACCGTCACTCTGGCGAAATTGTATTCAACGTTGCCGGTTGAGATCGCTAACCTCATCTTGCCCGCCGGCTTGGGACCACTGCCGTGGTCGCTACCCGACTTGCCCGCCGGGTGGGATTGGGCGGATGGCGGTGTTCTGCTTTCCGACACCCCGTTCGCGAGCCTTCGCGCCGCGTACATCAGCGCCGGCTTCCCACATGGCCAGGACGGATCCGGCAACCCGAAGAAGCCGGATACCCGGGGGCGCTTCGTCGCTGGCGTGGATGGCGGCGCCAATCGCCTGACGACCGCGGGCAGCGGCGTGGATGGCGCGACCCTTGGCGCATCGGGGGGTACTGAGAACCTGACTCTCGATCGAGCTCAACTCCCGAATGCGACACTAACGGTGAACGCATCAGGCTCAGCGTCGGTCCTGTCGACAACCAACCAAGTCGTCACAGGCATCATCGGCACGTATGCACGAGGCAACGACAACCCGTTTGATGCCCTTTTGCCTGGGTCCGGCCACCAAGGCCAGATTACGTCTATTGGCACAGCAACTGTCACCGGCACCACATCATCTCTCAACGGCGGCGTTACGCAGCAGGCACTGCGCAATGTTCCACCCACCTTGGTCTGCAAAATGATCGTGAAGGCGCATTGATGCCGAAGCAATACCGATACGAAGGTCAGCTCCATACATTTCCGGACGACTTCACAGAGCCCCAAATTTTGCGGGCACTAAGTGAGTACAGGCCGACACCGCCGCTCCCTGATGTCTCCCCTGCCGATCGTAAATTCCCGTTCTCCGGACAAGGTATGCCTGCGGTGGTTGCGCCTCCCGCCGGCATGTTCGACGACCTCCTTCCGTCAAAGCCCGGCATGTTTGAAGATCTCATTCCGCCACCACCGCCGGGTTTTGTGATGGACAGGCCGGCGACACCTCCTCTGCCTCCCGGCTTCAAACTCGATAAACCCGTCACTGATCCGGCGCTGATCGCCCAGCTCGAGGGCCGTCCGCAGGCTGCCGGTGCTGGTACGGCCGAATTGCCGCCAGGCTTCGTAATTCAGCAGCCCGCCGCGCTTGGCCCTAAACTCATTCCCGTTGATCACGATCCATTTGCGCAATTTGCAGATGCGCCGCCGGCACCCAAAGGACCGACCTACACCCCCGTCGATCACGACCCGTTCGCGCAATTTGCTGACGCGCCGCCGGCGAGCGGCCGTCCGCGCGTTTATATCGACGGTAAGCCGCCTAGCCTTGCTCCATCGGCGGCCCCAAGCGCGCTGCACAGCCTTGCAGTTGGCGCACAAGGCGTCGGCAAAGGCCTCCTGGACACTGTGCTTTCGCCGGTCGACCTCATGGCCGGCCTGCAGAACATCATCACCGCTGGCATCAACAAGGTCGCCGGCACCCAGATTCCGATGGCGACCCCAGCCTCGAAAATGGTCGAGCAAATTGCTGAGCCGTTCAGCATCTCCGAGCAGGACATGTCGCGCGGGGAGAAGCTTGGCTATGACATCAACCGCTTCGGCACGCAGGGACTCGGCATGGGCGCAATGCTGGCTGCGCGGGCGCCACAGATCGCAGCTTCAGTAACGAGCTCACCCACGGTCGGCGGACGCATGCTGGACGCCCTCGCCCGCCCCTACAAGGATGCGCCGGCGCGTACGGTCGTGGGCGACACGATCGGTGGCGCTGGTGCCGGCGTTGCCGTTAACGCCGCGGATGCCATCCCTGAGCATCCGATGGGTGGCGACTGGGTCAAGCACACCGCCAACGTCGTGGCGCCTCTGGCTGGCGGCATCGGCGCGAACGCGGCCCAAGGTGTCGTGGAGGGCCTTGGTGGCATGCTGAAAAATGCTGCCAAACGCGCCTTCACCTCGGCACCCTCCGAGATACCGCTCCGCCCAAACAAGACGCCCTACAGTCATGCCGAGGTCGATCGCGCCGCGACCACGTTGCAGGCTGGCGCAACGGGCTCACCGAAGGTCATCGCGCAGGACATCCGCGAGAACGCCGGAGAGTTGACCAATCCAAAACTTGCTGGTGAGAGCCCGGTCGATGCATCTGCTCTGCCGACCAGCGCACTGCTGTCGCGAGATCCCGGCCTCGTGACGATGGAAGCCGGCTCGCGCTCCAGGTCCGCCCCCGAGTTCATTCAGCGCGATCAGAACGTCAAGGAAGCCGCCGCAACGCGCGTCGATAGCATGCGCGATCCCGAGGCAGACCTTGGCGCCGTATTCCGACGCGCAGAGCAGAATCGCAACGAACGAATGAACGAGGCGGATGCGACCGTGAAGCGGCGGTCCGACGAAGTGGCCAACCTCAATCTCGGGGCGCAGGAGCACGGAGCGGAATTCAGCGCAATTGCAAATACGGACTACAAGGCAAATGCCTCGCGGCGCCTCGATAAGACGATCGTGAACGACGGTTATGTCCCCGCCCGTGCTGAAAAGAACCGTCAGTTCGACACAGCTCCAGGCCGTACCGAGCAACTGCCGGCCGATGATGTGTTTGCGGCCATCGATCGCATGCGGGCGGGAGCTAATCCCCTCGCCCCGATCGAGCAGCAATTGCCTGGCGAACTCGTCAACCGCCTGGAACGGCTTCGACCGCATATAGTCGATGGCGAGAACGTCGGCGGCACTGGCACGGCGAGCGGCGCGGACCTCGCGGACCTCCGCAAGTATCTGAGCTTTGCGCAGAACAAGGCGCAGAAGGACGGTAACTTCGACCTGGCATCGAACGTGGGTCAGCTTCGAGCGGCGATTAACCGAACACTTGACGATGCTCCAGGATACGCAGATGCGAATGCCAACTATCGCAGCTTCGCGGATCGCTACCGGCCCTCCCCTGGTGACGAGGCTGCAAAGTTCACCAAGGAGCTCGACCGCAGCGGCAATATCGACGGGTTACCGAACCGCGGGAGCACGCCACCGAGCGAGACGGCCAAGCGGTTCTTGTCCGGTCCGGAGACTTCTGCCGTACTGCAACGCCTGCTCGACGGTGCCCCTAACGCCGCTGTTGGGCACGAGGCGGTGCGTGACTATCTGCGGTCCGACTTTGCCATGAAGGTCCTCAACCCAGACGGAACGCTGAACCCGGCCAGATCGGCGAACTGGGCCAACCATAACGCGTCGGTACTGGCCGCATTCCCTAACGTGCAACGCGAGTTCAACGGCATCACGCTTGCTGCCAAACGAGGCCAGCAACTGTCTGCCGATGCACGGGCGAGCCTCGAGCAAGCGCGCGTCAACCTCAAGGCCACCGAGGCCGACATTGACCGCTCGGCCGTGGGCACCCTTATCCGTGAGGATCCACGGGACGTCGCCAGCAAGCTGCTCACCGGTGGCTATGGCTCCGAGAAACGGCTCGACGAGGTCATCGCGCTGGTGAAGCACGACGTGCCGGCGCGTCGCGGCTGGAAGGCCGCCGTTGCCGAGGTGCTCACCGACAAGGTCCAAGGCTCGCGCATGGTCGGCGAAGCACCAGAGGTGCAGCTCTCGCGGCTCTCCAAGGAATTCAAAGACAACGAAGCACTATTGGCTAAGACGTTCACACCCGAGGAAATGAACGGCCTGCGCCAGGCGCATAAGCTCCTCGGCTATTTCAAGGAGGCCGAGAAGCGCGGCACCTCTGGTTCGAACACAACTGACAAGTGGAATGTCCCAGGGTGGGCGCAGCTGGCCGTGCGGCACTTCAAGGGCGACCTCGCCGGCGGCGGTCTCATCAAACGCTTCAAACTCCTGCTCGAGCAACTGCCGACGAGCAAGCAGAGTGCCGACGAGATCGTGCAGATGGCCTGGTTTAACCCCGACGTGGCGGCATACTTGCTGGAGCGGCCGATCAAGAACGCGAATGTGCCGGCGTACAACATCAACCTGCGACGGCTGATCGCCGCCGACAATGGGGCGAGGGAGAACGCACAATCTGCGCCGCGCTGATAGGCTTGTACTGAGCCAATGAGCGCCCACGAGGATGCGGCAGGGGTCGTGTGAGGGCTGGCTCAGCGACTACATGCCCGATTGGATAAAGGCCCGCCTTTAAGCCAACCGCCTAACGACGCCTCTTGGAGATGTTGAATGCCCTATCGGATTATCAATGATGGAGCCGCGGCTGAGTCCGCTCAGTACCCGCACATCACACTTCAGGGGCCGGAGATAGACCGATGCGAGACGCGGGCGCAGGCTATGTCGCTGCTCACGCAGTACGCTGCCGGCGGCATGGATGTTTCCGCCGTAGGATGTGATCCAGCCCCTGCATTCGATCTGTTTGCCGAGGACCGCTCGTAACGCCGCCACGGTTCGTTACGTCTCCGCGACGCGGGCCTTATCGTCTCAATCTCTCAGCACCCTGTCTCGCTTAAAAATCTATCCCTCTCGGGGCATATGGTTGAAGAAACTCGTTGCATTCAACCTCCGGGCGCGCGATGACCCACACGTTACATTGGTGGGATCAAAACGTGACAGCAGCTCTTTTCGAAAAGTTTTTTAGCGCAAATCCGCTCTCAAAGTATTCCGAGACGATCCAAACAGGCGACGCGCCTGAAAAAGATTTCAACGTGATCGAACAACCGTGGGGCGATGACTCCTTGGTATTGATGGTGCCTGACGACGCGCAGGCTTTTGCAGACGTCCTCAATCAGGTGATACTTCCACCGCGTTTTTCAGCCGTTTGGCACATCGATACAAAAGATCTTGAAATTATCTGGACCGCATTCTCGCCAACAGACACAATAAAAGAGTTCTCTAAACGCAAGTTCACGTTCAATTTCAAAAACAGGGACTACACTTGCGAGTTCGGCTCCTCAAGCGAGCGACTTCTGGCAATTGGCCGCACAGCCTTGCTCGTTCGAACCTCAGCGACGAGTTACCGAAATCTGCAATCATTCACGATGCTAGATCACGAAGAAACGGAATTGCTCGGTGAGCCGATGTCCTTCTGGATCCGCGATATTGAATGGAATGAAGATGCTGTGCTCGAATTCGCATACCATCTGAATTTCTACATGACCTACTACGACACCAAGTCGCCTCGGATCATAATTCACGCGATCCCTCCAGAAAAAACACTCACACCTCAGACCCGTTTCAGTGCAGGGGCGTTCCCGGCAACTATTCGAACTAAGAATGTTGACGTGAATCTATTACATTTTTGGCTCGCTGCGCGAGACGGCGACGCAGCTCAGTCATTCTTATTTTATTATCGCATTCTCGAATATCTGTCGGTCTACTATCTGACCGCATCCGTTCGGAACGCTCTTCGAAAGATGCTTGCGAAACCGAATGTACTTGATGACATCCCGCTAGTTATCGAAAACCTTATTACCGCAACAGCAGCTAACCGACAGGAAGAAAGTCAAAGAATGGACCTACTTCTAAAAGACACGGTCGATGCAAAGCTGTTGTGGCGCGAGATCCAGAACAACCTTGAGAACTACAGTAGCCCTACGAATTTCGAGGGCGGGTTCGTGCTACAGTCTCTGATAACGAGCAAGCACACTGAAGAGCAATTCTGCCAACAGGGCATTTCTACATTTGCAAACCGCATTCGAGAGGTGCGCAACGCGCTTTCGCACGGTCGTGACGTAAAAACCGCAGCAGTCATCGCACCAACGCACAGGAATTTTACCCTTCTGCAACCATGGGTCGATTTAATTTGCGTGGCTGCGGGAGAAGCCATATTGTACGAGGATGTGCTCTAATCGTTCACGCTTGACGAACGCTTTTTTGTCAGGCTGTGATGTGGGGCTAGTTTCGGAACCACTCCAGGCTTATATCGTTGCCTAGACGTCCCACTTGTTCAGGGGAACGAAAATGACGAATGGTTAATATTTTGCTGCTCAGAGATGAGCCGAAAAGCCCGCCAAACGGCGGGTTTTTTGTGTCTAATGCTGCAGATCGAAGAAAAATACCACCCGATAAAGTGCTCGAATCGCCGTGATCAGCAGGCTCCCTCTAGCCGGGTTCCTCCGTTAGGCCCAAATCGGCCATGTACGCGCGACAACGCTCGCCCTCATCCGCACAAGCGAAGTGCCTCGTGAAGCTGGGACCGAATCCGATCGGCGCGGCCCATCCAAGTCTGTCTGGTGGCCAGGCGAGCGATGAGCGATAACCGGCCTATGCCCAAACCTCGTATCGCACGCAGCACTAAGGCCCTCGACACTCTCTTGGGCAGACGGCTGCGCGAAGTTCGCATGGAGAAGGGTCTTAGCCAGGCCGCCCTTGGTGATGCCGTCGGCGTGTCCTTCCAGCAGATCCAGAAATACGAGCGGGGGACCAACCGGATCAGCGCCAGTACGCTCTTTGCGATCTGTCAGTTCCTCGATTGTCCGATCGAGAAGATGTTCGCAGACCTGGCGCCAACTCCGAAACGGCCCACAAAGCGCTAGACTTCCTCCTCACCCGTTCGAGTAAGGAAGCCAGCCTCACCTAATGGATGAGGTATCGCCCCTTGCTCTCGCGTTCTAGTTGCGCTTGGATCTGTGTGGCGAATCGTCGGGAACTGATCACCGATCCATGGAGAGGCGCTTATGAAGACCTTGGAACAGAGAGCTAAAGAGCAGCGAGAAGCGGCCGCAAGCGATATCCGGTCAGCGGCCGATAAGCTTGGCCGCGAAGTAATTGCCGCGCAGGCATTTGGCGATGACGCGTCAAGGTTTGCGGTAAGCGTCGGTAAGAAAATTGAAACGCTGCTTGATGGCGCGAAGGTGAAGCTGAGGGACCGGGCCGGAAAAACTCACACCGTGGTCTTCGAATCGCCCTCACCGAACGACTCAGTATTTCTTGTTACGAACGACGCAGCGGGCAACATGGTCGAAATGACCGAGGAGGGAATGCTAGACGCCACTCTCGCCTGGATACGAGGGGCCCCCGCCGGCTAACAATCTGCAAGCAGACATCTTGGCCAACCAGTACTGGTTTGATCTGACGAGCACATAATGCAAGATCGAAACTGGCCAGGCATCGCGACCGCCGTCGCCGTCCTTTGGATACTATCGACAATTATTTGGCTGGGCATCGCCGGTCCGATTTGGCATGCCACAGCAAGCGGAAATGCCGATCCTTGGATAGGCTTCGCAGGCAACGCTTTGGGCGCAGGCGTTTCATTACTAGCGGCAATTGTTGCGGGCATTGCTGCCTATCGGACAATCGTTCCAATGCAGCGGCAGCTCGGCGAGCTGGTCCGCCAGAACAATTTCGACCATTACGATAGACTCAGAGCGCGCGTCGCTTTTCTAGTTCAACTGAATCACCTTGTGCAGCGGGTGAATGCAAACTTAGAGGTGATGGATCGATCCTTTGCTTTGTCTGGCTTAGGTGCGATGGCCGGCCGGGAAACGGCGTTTGCACGGTTGGAGCAGAGCGTCGAGCGCCTTGTTGCGGATCGGTCACAGGTATGGGGCGATCAGAACGCTCAGTCGCTCGTAAGATACTTCGTTGATCGGTCCATGGAGGCCACGACTGTCGTAAGATCTTCATTACCGGGCGGAAACACGACTGAGTTCAGTATAGACCGTTGGCAGGAAGCGAAGGGAAACGCATTCCAAGGCGGCGTCGCAGTTTATTTTCGGGTAGAGCACGAGATACGTTTGTTGTCTTCTGAAATCTCGAGATTGGAACCAACCGTTTTGGGTATCGCCCCAGTCCCGCAACTATGGGACGGCGATTACCCCGGGCCTGAACGCATGGCCGCGATGTATGCGGAAAGATCAAACCCTGTTGAAAATGATGAAACGACGGTGCTTCGCTAAAGCAGTGCAGACACCGCCCCTTCCTATCGCGGTTCTTCTCCGCAAGCATTTAAACACGAGCCACCATGGATAAGCTGTATCAAGTGTTTCTGAGCTCAACATTCGTTGATCTCATTGAAGAACGAAGGGCCGTTAGCAATATGCTAGCGAAGGCTGGTTATATGGTCGCGGGCATGGAATTGTTCCCTGCAACGGATCAGCAGCAGTTCGAATACATTAAGACCGTGATTGATCGAAGCGATTACTACATAGTGATCACCGCAGCTCGTTATGGATCGCTATCAGGCGGAGGCATCAGCTTCACTGAAATGGAGTATGATTATGCTCAGGCACGGGGCATCCCCGTGTTGGCATTCCTTCACGGAAATCCGGGATCGATTGCATCGGATCGCACCGATCGCGACGCCGAAAAAGAGAACAAACTCGTGGCTTTTCGGGATCGGTTAAAATCTAACCGGTTGGTGGAAACCTGGAACGATGTAGGCGATCTTTGTGCGCGAGTTGTCATTGCTGTTGGAAATGAGAAAACGCTGAAACCGGCCGTTGGGTGGATCCGCGGAGACCAGGCGGCAGACCCTAAGGTCATGCAAGAACTCGCCCGTCTGAACGTCGAGAATGCTCGCCTTCACGAACAACTAAGGCTTTTGCAAGCGACAGAAATCCACTTCGATCCAGATCTCATCGGCCCCTCCGACAACCTCGAACTTACTGTCAGTCAGTGGCATGATGGAAAAAAGCGGCCGCCTTTGAAGCTCTCACTGAGAATTGGGCTTCTATTTGTGAACTTGTACGACCTTCTGTTAATGGGGCCGCGGGAAGACTCACT
Organism: Tardiphaga sp. P9-11; assembly: GCF_008329525.1. GTDB lineage: Bacteria > Pseudomonadota > Alphaproteobacteria > Rhizobiales > Xanthobacteraceae > Tardiphaga. Next base: position 266,589 of record NZ_NPKQ01000002.1, read on the forward strand.
GGATTATAAGATTGCGTCGGTGGCGCTCCTCTTAGCTGGAGAGCAAGAGATGGAATCAAACACTCTCGACGCGCTCAGTCTTGTCAGACTTCGGGATCAACTTGAGGCGCTCGGCTTGATAAAGCCAGAGTCACAATCTGATGGCTCATTAAGCGGCGCATCTGTGGTTTGGATGGTTACAAACAAAGGAAGACAATACGCTTCGTCTATGCGTGCCTTAAAGCGAACAGCAAATCACTACTGACGGAATGAGCAGAAGGCGCATTGTCTACCATCATTACGCCCGTAGCATCTTGCGCCTGCAATCATTGCATGAGATGCGCGTGAGCTTAGATGTTGGCATTAGCGCAATACGAACGGTTTGGAGCGATTAAGTGGTGGATTTCCGAAGGAAGAATGGATGGTCTGGGCGGTCCTGAACGAGAAGCAGAACGGCGCGCTCCGCGAGCTTATCGACGGTCAAATTTCGGATCGGATCGTTGGCATTGTCGGAGGCGCTATGCTTGACGATGCCCTTCGCACAATCCTCGAGATGCGACTTCGGGAGACAACCGACGAGTCTCTGTTCAGAGTGAATGGCGCGTTGGGGAGCACCGCTCCGAAAATTGAACTCGCCTATCGCTTATATGTGTTTGACAAGCCAATGCGGCAGACGATGCATGGGATTGTGGAGATCCGCAACCAGATGGCGCACCTTTTGGATACGTCCTTCAATTCGGAGGACAAAGGATTGACGGCCGCCTTCGGGAAACTGCGCGCCCACGAGGGCCTTACACACTTTCCGCTGCCTGGCGATCCTCATACTTTTCGTCTGGACCCCCACGACACAAGGCGCGATCTATTCTTCCTGAGTGTAAAACTTGCTCTGTTCGCCTTGATGTCAGACACACCGAAGCATTTGCCGAACAGCAATATTCCTACGATTTCCAACATGAGCATCAACGCGAAGGCTTAAACCGCCTCCGCACTCTTGGGTGCTGCGCTAAGGCAGCACCTCAAATGGGGGGAAGAGAAATGGCTTGGAAACTCGGCGACGTTCAGCAAATTAACACCGGTCTCAACGGCTTCACCGGCCCCGGCTTCGTTTTGCAGCAAGAAGGCCGATCGCCATCGATGACAATGGTTTTTCATGATCAAAGAACGGCAGAGGAATCGCGAGTAGCGTTCAGCGCCATTCTCGACAAGGCTGCAGTAATCTTCGGCGCGCCAGGGCAGTAGCCGTGCTGCGCTAAGACAGCAAAACAATGCCGTCCGACACGCCGTTTAGACTGATTAATTCAGCGACCACAGGCCCTTCTTAATATCAAACTTGATCGAGCCCTCGTCTCGCATCTTCAACAGGAGCGATTGACAAACCTCCTGATTGTTAATGTTAGCGCGTTTCATGACGTCGAATATCTTCATCGGCTTCTGACCCAAAGCAGTCAGGACTTTTCCTCGGTCGTTCAGCATGCAGGCGCCTTCACAACGGATCTCGCGGGACAAGGGCATCGCGCTGGTGTCTCATATTGACCAGACGCCCCTCCTCATGGCCGTAAAGGCCGCTTGGAAGCGCTATCGTGGCAGAGGCGGACGAAGACGTCCAATTCCGCTTGAACTGTAAATGACATGCAAAATCGGTAAAGTCACCTCAGCGTAGACGGCAACTAGGGACTGACAAATGACTCAGCAGGTCCAAGCCCTTCTTGTAACGCTGCCATTTGGCTTCGCGGGCTGCTGGCTCGCCTGGTGGGCGATAAAGCCCACCCATGATGCACTGGACGACACGCGCTCTTGATGGATGACGCCCGCCCTGCTATCGGGGATATGACGGATAACCAAAGGCAATTACGCGCTAACCATTACCTTGCTGACTATCCCGCTCAAACCTTGCTGCACGTCCTGGAGCAGGCGAAGCGCACCGACATCGTCCACGCTTAGGATCTCCAGCGACTTCTCGGCCGATCGCAGCAGCCGCAGCATATCGGGCGCCTTGGCAGCTAGTGCCGCATTGGCCAAGGCCTCCTCGCGGGAGTAGAATTGCTCCGGGTGCTTCAGATCGCCTGTGGGATATGCCTGGGTCATGCCTTTTGACCCGATCAATACGAAATGTTTGTATTGATCAGACCGACGCTCGTCGAACGTCCAGCTGTGATCGTAAATGTCCATCAATGACCCCAGTTAGAATTCAATAGCTCGGCACTTTGTGGGTTCGGCAATCGAACAGGCCGTCCTTGCCGGTGCCTTTGATATTCGCGTTGAAGTACTGGCCCATTGAGCTCGCTGCAACGAACGCGTTGAATGTCGCCTCGGGCATCTCGCAGTAATGATAGTAGGTGCTCTTGAGCCGAATGATCATGTACTGGTTTGGCTTATCGTAACAGACACGCTCCACGAAGCTGCTCCGCGGCGTGTCGGTGCAGCGGAACGGCGTGAGGTCGACAGCCCCACGATACTTCACGTCGACTGTCTCCGCCTGGACGCCGATCGACCAGACGCAAAGCGCGAAGGCGAGGATGAGCTTGATCATTTAATCGTCCGCAACCTTGATCCAGTTTCCAGAAGAGTCCTGCATATCGCGACGTGTTTCGCTGGTGTCCCAATTCAAGCACTTGCGGATATCGCTGCTTGAATTAAAGGTGCATGCCTCCCGTCTGATAATCTTGTCGTTCAAATCGCGCGTCACTTTCAGGAGTGTCATAACGCCTTTGCTGTCGCGATACATCACACCGTCCACGCAAACTTTGAATTCAGGTTGGCACGTTCGGGCCGTCTGAGGCTTTCCACCGTTCTGTTCTGCGGACAGCCTTCCACCGGCATCAACGAGTGAGGCCCACGTCGGTGGCGCTGCCTTCGCGGTTGGCTGTAATTGCACCGGTGGCCCGGCTTGTACTTGACCATTTATAGGCGGCACCGAAGTCGTCGAGGCAATCTGCGATGGCTTGCCGACCATCGCTGTGCCCATGGATTGAAGATCCGTTGGGCTTAGCCAAACCATGTCGGAAGGTGGTGTCACCACCATTCGTCCTATAATTGCTGGCGGGACACCGAGCTCCTTAGCGATGCGCGCCATGGACACCGTCGCAGCGCCGGACTGGACAGTCTCCTCACCTGTTTTATCAGATGCACCATGCACGCCGATTTGCGCGGTGTAGTTTGCGTATTTGGTTTCGCCTGCCGCAAAGATGAGGAAGCATGCCGACGCGCATGTCGCGTTCTGTCCGACGTTAGTCGCCATCTTTGCGAAGCGCACCGCTTCGGCAAGCTTGACGCCCTCGACAAGATTTCCTCCACCGGAGTTCAGACGGATTGATGTAACGAGCTTGCCGGCATCGTTCGCGGTTTTCACCGCAGCTTTAAATGCATCGAGATCTCCGGGAGCAATGTCCCCAGAGATCACGATGATAATCCGTCCATCTTTCAGGGCTGCGGACCGCACGTCCGCGCCGAAGGCACCTGTCGTGAACCACACCAGAAATAAGATGCCAGAAAAATACTTGAATACCATCACGCGTGCCCCAATCCTGCACGATGATTTCGCAACCAGAGAGCGAAGGCAATAGAATTTCCGCGACACTCGGTGGACCTCAACTCTTTCCTCGAAGATAAAGATTGTCGTTCACTGATTTGGGTCCTGATCCAAGATGCGCACGCTCCGGCGTTCGGGCCTCGTGAGCCAGTAGCCTGGCGGTGGCGTTGGAATTTCGTACAGGTCGCATATGTCGCGTAGGCGGGAGCTCGACACGCCCAGCGCGTCGGCGACCTTGGCCAACTGATGGCGCCAGAGCTGTGAGCACAATGCGCCGCGCTCGATCCCGAGCAGCACCCTCACCGCTTCATCGTACAGGTTGGCCAAGCGCCGCTGAGCAAGAGCGCCGGCCGTAGCCTCGCGCTTGGTGCGCTCTATCTCGGCGGAGAGGACAAGGCCGACTTCCCGACGGGTCTCGTTGACGACAGCAATGCCGACGGTCTCGGTGCCGGCATATCGAGAGGCGGTTTGGTCCCCTCGCCGGGTCCGGACCGGCTCTCGCCGTTCGCCTCGCTTTGCCGCTTCGATCAACGCCCGGTCATATCGCGCATGGCCACCGGCGGTGAAATGGGACGGCGTTAGCCAACCGACCGTCGCCCATCGTTGAAGCGTGCGGTTTGTGACGTGCAGTTCCTTTGCGACGTCGCGCGGCGAGAGAAGCTGTTTGTCCTGCATGGCTGGCTCCATTCCAGCGCCCCGGCGCAAAACGGATCACTGTCGCAGAGGGCCGTCAACGTGTGGGGATTGCGATCTCCGTTCACTCTCGATATGTGCAAGGGGCACTGAGGGTTATCGCATCGGCCGCTGGAATGTCGTGTTCGCCAACCCGCGAAACGCGACACGCGAATTCGCGCACTCCGCGAAAGAGGCGCGCGGACGCTGGAGGAATGTCGCGCTTGTCGCATTTTGGTATCGGGGCGGCGACCGCTTCACATACGAAGGCGTCACATGAGACTTAGCTTGATATGGCGCTGGCCTTATTCGAAATTCTGAAAAGAGGCGCTTTGATTCCGGGCTCTGTCTCGTTGCGTACCAGTTTGCTTCACTTTTCAACAGGTGCGCCAAGGTCCGACAATTTCTGATACAGAAACTCACACTCAGCGCCGCCCTGACGCTCCCACTCTGGATTCTTGATCCGCCTAAGCAGCCCTAGGCTCTCGGCCCTCAGGATCGCCGTGGCGACAGTGCCGCGCTTCAAGCCCGACATGTGCTGCATGTCTGTTCGGCCGTACCAGGCGCCCTGCTCCATCGATCCGAGCATGACGTCCACTGAATTAATCTTCAAGCGCTTCCGCACCGGGGGACGTGGAGGCTTCTCCTTCGCGCGCGCTTTGCGCTTGGCAGCTAGATTGCGCTTTTTAGTTTCGGTGAATTTCTTGATGGTGGCTGGCGTGTGCCGATAGCCGCGGCGCTCCGCGGCCAAAAGCTCCCAGTCGATCGGCGGCATCTCCGATATCATGCGCCAAAAGACCTTGTTCTTCATAACAGCCCCCCAATCGGCATCCAACCGGCACCGGTGTCACTTAAGGCCGCCACAAGGAGTAGGACTGGCCAGAGAGGGATACATAAGAAGAGAGAGGAATAGCTATTACCCCGCGCGCAAGTGACAGCGGTGACACCTCCTGTCATGGCCGCATCTCCTTTGCTGACCGACGCCGTTCGGCTTCCAGGGTGATTTCAGCGCGAACGGCCAAACGCCGGGTGGTCTCGGCGCGCTTAATCTCTTCAAAACGGCCACTGTGCACCGCCTTATTGACGCGCCACTCGCCCCGAACTGGGTTAGTGAGTTTTACCCAATCGTTTTGCGCAAGCGTGGCCATAACCGAAAACAGCTTCGGTCGCTTCTGCGCTCCTCTGAGCGATCGGTACGCGCGTCCGATCTCGCGGGCGTTGATCGTCTTCAGTTCGCGACAAAGGATGTAGCCAGCCACCCATTTGACGTCCCCGTCATCCTGTCCCATGGCCATCACCGTGCCGTACACATACTGCGCATGGCTGTAGAGGAACTCCTCGACGTATCGGCGCGCTCGATTTGCAGTGGTCACGGAAACTAAGCCCGCCGGCGGCGTGCCCAGGGCGGGCTCGAGGCTCGAGGCCCACTCGATGAGGTGGAAAGCGAGGCAGTATCGCCCGAACTCATTCGGGGTTTTGCTCAGCCATGTTCGAAGACCTGATGCAATATCAGGCCGGCGGCCCTCTCGCTCAGAGAAATCATTGATCGCATCCAGCTCACAGGCGGCCTCGGGCGAGAGTCGATAATCGGTCGGCTCCAGATCGGCGAGAGCATGAGCGATCCGGGCGATGGATCCGTCGAGAGACCGGTTGTCGGGGATGTCGGCCCCCCGCCCTGTCTTCCGAATGATGACCAACGCGAACCGCTGGAGGAAACCGTCATCTGTCAGCGTCGGGGCGATCTTGCTTAGTTTCTCGTCTTGGATAGTCCCTAAGATCGACATGGCGAGCGATGGCACTATCAGTGTCCCACTCGATTTCCGGTCAATCGCATACGGTTTCCCCTCCTTCGCTTGGAGAAAAAACGGTTTGTCCTTGCTGCCGCGCACTCGGTAGGCATCCATGCCACCGATCAACCCCACTAGCTCATCGGAGTGAACGAGAACGGGAGCCTCGGCCGGGCCGTCGTGAAGAACCAAACCGATTGCTTCGGTCGTGGCATCGTTGACGATCTTGCGCCTCAGCTTGGGTGCCGCGGTCGGCGTTGCGTCTGCCGAACCGTCATCAGGAAACAGCACGACGTCTGGCGTCAATGGTTCGGGCTCTTTCGGTAAGTCTTTGGGCCGCTTCTTTGAGCGGCTCGTGGCAAGTTGCGTTCTTTCGAATTCACCCAGCGCTTTTGCGAACTCAGTGCGCCAAGACTTCTCCAACGCTTCTGGAAAAGCCATCGCCGCGTTCACGGCCGGCGATTTGGCTGTTCCGGGGTCTCCAATGATTGCTGTCCAGATAATGCACTTCACGCTCCAGGAGTCGCTGTTCTGCCTCAAATGCAGATTGTTGCCGGCTGGGACGAGCGAGCTTAACGCCGTTACGGTGGCAGCAGTCATGGCGCCGGCGCTCACGCCGAGGCGGTGCGCGCGGTCTTCGGCGAAACGACTGACGTAATCTGGTACGACGCCCGAAAGATCGTCCCCAGGTTCACTATCATGCTCCCAGAGGTCTGCCGGCTCGCGCGCATCGTCGCGGAGCTCGACACCTTCAACCGGCTCAAATTCAACCTCTGCGCATGCGATGCCTGGGGGATCCTGAGCATAAGTGTAGGCGTTGTTCACCCGCGTTTCGACGTGCTCAGTGCCCTTTGCCTCGGCCGGCGGCCAATGATCCATCATCAGCTCGAGGCATTTGTCGCGACTGATACCCCAGCCTCGCACCCGGCAGGCGACGGTATAGGTTCCGTGCTGGGGTGCAGTCGTCGCGAGCCAGTGAGCTGCGGCGCGGATGTTCTCGTCAGTGTCCCACTCGACTAGCGGCTCGTCGCGGCTCAATGCTGATCGTTCGCGTGGTCTGCCGCACAGCACGGCGTAAACTTCGCTCAGGACGCCAATCGAATGGCTGTTCGACAAAGTGTATGGCTTACCGCCGACGGTGCTGCCGGGCCCGACGACATACCCGCCAACCCCGCGCACATCGATGCCTGGGCCAAGCTTGGAATTACTGCTCCCGACGAGGAATGGAACGATAAAGTAACGGTGTTCACCGCCCGAAGCGGTGCGAAACGTCAGGGTCGGCTCCATCGGCCCGTGTCGGGCCTCAAGCTCCGCGATGGCGCGTCGACCTGGTTTTCCGTCCTTTACGTCGATGTCGATGACGACCAAGTAGCCATCCAGGAGCGGAACGCCTGTCCTGATGCCTACATTACGGTCGGCCTTTCCCTCCGGCCACATGGCGCGGATCTTCACCGGGTCTCTTGTCGCTAAAACTTTCCAGTCTTCCTCGAGCACGGGCTCCTTTCGTCCAGCAATCAGGGGGAAGACATTGAATCCGCTCTCCGCAAGGCCGAGTGCAACATCGAGATTTGTCGAGCCAACCATCACACCACCTCGCTTTCAGCGAAGCGGACGACAGCAAAGCGATGACGCGGGCGAATGCGCCGTCCTAGATAGTCAGTCCAGATAGCCACTTGGTCAGGGGAGCAGCGAAAGCTGGCTTGGACGGGTGCAACAACGCGATGGGGCTCACCGGCAGGTCTACCAGGCACCTTGTCTACGCAAATGAGCACGGCTTGGGAGAGCTCGATAGCCCAGTCTACGATGGAAGTACGATAATCTTCCGGAAGACCCGAGGCAGCTTGGAATACACAGGACGGTGACGTCGTAAATTCAAACTCTGCCGTATCCGGGAAAAGATCGGGCCGACCGACATTTCTGATTTCCTGCTCGATCTCACGACGAGCTTGGCGTCCAAAGCCTTCGCCTGGCGCGACGAACAACTTAAAGCTTCTGTCGGGGTCGCTGAAGCAAGCAAGGCGTAAGCCAGGGCTTAGTCTTCGCGAGAAATCGCGTCCATCGGCGCCTTCATTGCCCTCAAGAACCGATGAGAGGTTTTCAGGAATTTTGACAATGGGGTTTCGTTGAGTCCGCTCGGCGGACGTGTTATGTTTACGCAACTTCAAATCCTTGGCTCCGTTCGACTGGCAGGTCGGCGGGGCCATTTTGTTTGGCTGCCCGCAAAACGGATTTCGATTCAGATTGGCCGACGGGCCTGCGAATGCTCTTGCGTCCTGGAGCTCGCGCACGTGGTCGGCGATGCCACGGCCTCGTCAATTCGTGCGCTCTCAGGGGCGCACGATTATGCCGCTTGATTTTCTGAGGTGGAAAGCTGTCGGCGCCCGCGCATCCAGGCGTCGAGATCTGCCACGTCGTAAAGAACACGGGTCGGGATCGGCTTGATGAAATGCGGGCCGCTACCGGTTACACGAAGGCGTTCAAGAGTCGCCGTCGAGAGGCGCACGTGCTTAGCGGCTTCCTTGGTATCGAGAAATTGCTGCATGATAATCCCTTGGATCGGGGGCCGTTGACGTGCGAGCCGGTTATCCAAGGAATGAGAGAAACTCGGCGCTGCCCTTAGCGCCATCATCTTAGCTTTGCACCGGCTAAGAGTATCATAGGTCTGCTATGAAACAAGGGTGGCCGCAACACATCGCAACGACCATCTACCCTTGTAATGCGTAACGGCTCAAACGCATGTAGCCTGCGAAGTTAGCGGGCTTCTCTCATTTTCGAACGGCCGCAGGTGCAGCGGTTGTCCCTCACGATTTATTTCAACGTTGTTGATGTCCGGCTTGTTACCAATGATCTTTCGGAGTTCGTCGGCGAGAATATTCGCGACGACCCGCTTTTCTGAAAGCATGTCGTACTTGTCGTAAACCGCGGTGACGTCTCCATCCACATGGTCGAGCATGGCCTTTACGTCGGTTCGGAGCGCTCCGCCACGTCGCGCGATGGTGGCAGCGGTCCGCCTTAAATCATGTGGCGTGAAGTGCTCCATTCCTAAGAACGTCCGAACGCCGGTCCGCCCCTCCGATGGTTTGTCGTTGAGGGCTTGAGAAAGTGCCGATCGCCGTATCGGCTGCGGCTCCTCGCCATACTTGGAAGGAAAGACAGGTATTTGGTTCTCGCTGTTCGTAAGGTCGATCACTTCGAGCGCGAGCGAAGATAGCGACACGACTACTTCACGCCGGCCTTTCACACGGTGCGGTGGCATATGATATTCTGGCGCGGCTGTTCTTAGGCCATGGAGCTCTGCTCGAAGGGCTCCGGCCGCCTGGTATGGGCGGACCATCGTTGTTAGGACCAGCTTTAGTGCCAGTGCAACTTGCCGATCGCACGGCACCTCTGGGTGTTCGAGCCCCCACCAAAGCGTTCGGATTTCCTCGTCCGAAAGGACCCGCTTCCGGGACGTCTCCTTACCGCCGCGGCGTTCGAGGCCCCTTATCGGGTTGGTTGAAACGTACTTTCGCCCGGGCTGGCGAGCCCATTCGAACATTTTGTGGAGCACCGACTGGGTGCGATTGGCGCTTACTGGCGCCTCTTCGGCGATCTCATCGAGCACGTCCGCGATGTCATCGTCGGTTACGGTGTTCGCTAGCGTGCGGCCCAATGCAGCGCGAGGTCGCTTCAGGTAGCCTTCATCGTTCTTCCAAGATGATTTATTCGGCTTAGCGTACTCGTCCAAGTACAGCTCGCAGAGCCTTTCGAACGACACATCTTCGGTCTTTGGACGCTTGGCGCGCTTTTCTGATGCTGGATCTGCACCGTTGGCGATCGAACCGAGGAGGGCCTTGGCTTGGACGCGCGCGGCGTCCGGGGCGATCTTGCCAACGGCGCCAATCGTATAGCGGCGGAACGGTGCGGTTCGCCCGGTCCCGGCGCGATAGACAATTAGGAAAGTTTTGGCGCCAGTTGGGCGCACACGGACGCCGAAGCCGGTAAGCTTGGCGTCCCAGACGGTATATTCGGCGCCCCTGGTTTCGAGGCCGTCCACTAGGGTCTTGGTAATGGTCTGAGCTGTCATTTGTGCCTCGGGAAGCACCGGGGAAGCACGGCAATGACAAGCGTAGATGGCTCGGGCAAAACCAAGCCTAATGCGCGGCGACATTTCCCAGTCCAACGAGGCGTATGAGGGCGCTTGAGGGACGGGGACGGACTAACTGATATGTCTGGGAGACTAGGGGTCGGAGGTTCGAATCCTCTCGCTCCGACCATTTATTTAAACAAAATCAGAATCTTACAGGCTAAGCACCGTTCGTCGGCAGCCTCCGGGCACCCAAGCCGTTCGGGTCAAATACCCAGAACCCAGACCACGCCAATCGTGGCCAGAACGGCGAGACCGCTTATGGTCCAGCCACCGTAATAGCCAACATCGTCATCATGCTGGATTGTGTGCTGGATGTTTGGGGCTCCAGCAGCCGCACGCCAACGGGACATGATAGCCACCTCGCAACGTGTATCTGCCCGTTACAACCGCGGGATCGGCTCCCGGTTCCGTACCAGTGTGATGGCTGCTTCAATTCAGGCCAGAGCGACCTACGCTAGCCGTCCTTCATGGCCGTATCGAGTGCCTGACGGGCGGCAAGCAACTCCTCGAGTACCGCTTCGAGCCGTTCCCGGTCGAGGGGACGCGGCGGTCGCGGCGCAGCCGGCGCTGGACGGCTCATTACGGGCTCCGCCCGTACCGAGGCCTGTGACCGCGCGATCTCCACACGGGGCGCGGGGGCGATCATTGGCGGCTCACGGCGCGCGGACAGTTCCTCGCGCATGGACGTGTCGCGACGGGTGTTCAGGTCGGGTCCGCGCCGGGCGACGGCGGGAGTAGTAGCCTCCACGACCTCCTCATCGTCTTCTTCCTCGGCCTCGTCGTCATCAACTTCGCCGTCTTCGTCATCGGACTCTTCGCCGTCACCCTCTTCTTCGCCCTCGGCGTCAGCCTCGTCTTCGGCCTCTTCCGCGATGTCGTCGTCGCGTTCAGCCTCGTCCTCGGTCTCTTCCTCCTCGTGATCCTCTTCGACCACGGGACGCTTCGCCTGGACGCGCGGCGCGACCGCAGCAACTGCGGACGTCGGCGCGAAGCTCGGCGCTGCGTGGCCGTCGACCAGCCCCTGCACCGACTTGATGCCGTTCTCTTTCAGGATTCGTTGCACACCGCGGATGGTGTAACCCTCGCCGTAGAGCAACCGGCGGATGCCGCGCAGCAGATCGACATCGTCCGGGCGATAATATCGCCGGCCGCCGGATCGCTTCATCGGTTTGATTTGAGTGAACCGCGTTTCCCAGAACCGCAGAACATGCTGCGGTATATCGAGGTCGTCAGCGACCTCGCTTATGGTTCGAAACGCATCCGGCGCTTTGTCCAAGTGCAGGATCCCTGTGGTTCGCCAAGTCTTTATTTAAAGCGTGGTTCTCTAGCTACTCGTCGTGATCTTTACCGTTGCCAACTGCGGCACTGTCGCCATTGATCCGCTGTTTCAGGATCGCCGACGGCTTGAATACCATCACACGCCGCGGCGAGATCGGTACTTCCGTGCCTGTCTTCGGATTGCGACCAATACGCTCGCCTTTTTTGCGCACCATGAAGGAGCCGAACGACGACAGCTTCACTGTCTCGCCCTTCTCCAGACAATCCGTAATTTCTTTCAAAACCAGTTCAACGAACGCGGACGACTCCGTGCGTGAGAGGCCTACCTTTTGATAGACCGCCTCGCACAGATCGACGCGTGTGACTGTTTTTCCCGTGCCCGTCATCGCCTGCCCCACAAACTCTCGGCGAACCAAATTCGCGTCGGAAATTAGGAGGTTAACGCGCTCCGGTCAACAGTCACCATCGATGCAAAGGCATGGAAAATCATGACAATTTGAGATGTTGTCGATCTGCACCATCACCAGCGCATCACCAGCGAATGAGTGCAGACCCCCAGGTGAAGCCGCCGCCCATGGCTTCGAGCAACACGAGGTCGCCCTTCTTGATACGGCCGTCGTTTACCGCCACCGATAGCGCGAGCGGAATCGACGCCGCCGATGTGTTGCCGTGAAGATCCACGGTCAGCACCACCTTTTGCGGCGCAATATGCAGTTTGTGCGCCGACGCATCGATGATGCGCTTGTTGGCCTGGTGCGGCACGAACCAGTCGATGGTCTCGGCGCTGGCGCCGGTGGCTTTGAACGCGTCGACGATCACATCGGTGATCATGCCCACCGCATGTTTGAAGACCTCGCGGCCTTCCATGCGCAGGTAACCCACCGTCTGCGTCGAGGACGGACCGCCATCGACATACAGCTTTTCCTTGTGCCGGCCGTCGGAACGCAGATGCGTGGTCAGCACGCCGCGATCGCTGGCTTCGCCTGGCTGGGTCTGTGCTTCCAGCACCACAGCACCGGCGCCGTCGCCGAACAGCACGCAGGTGCCGCGATCGGTCCAATCGAGAATGCGCGAGAAGGTTTCCGCGCCGATCACCAGCGCGCGCTTGCCGGCGCCGGTGCGCAGCAGGCTATCGGCGGTGGTCAGCCCAAAGATGAAGCCGGAACACACCGCCTGCAGGTCGAACGCCGCGCCGTGCGTAATGCCGAGCGCGTTCTGCACCGCAACGGCCGTCGCCGGGAACGTATTGTCCGGGGTCGAGGTCGCCAGCACGATCAAGTCGATCGACTGCGCGTCGACGCCGGCATTGGCGAGCGCCGCCTGCGCCGCCTTGATCGCCAGATGCGAGGTGAACTCGCCATCGGCAGCGATGTGGCGCTGCTTGATACCGGTGCGCTGGACGATCCACTCGTCCGATGTGTCAACCTTGGATGCCAGTTCGGCATTGGTCAGGATCCGCTCCGGCAGGTAAGAGCCGCAGCCGAGCACAACCGAACGTATCGCAGTCACGAGACAGCCTCCTGCGCAGCCGGGCTCGCAGGGAGCGCTTGGCCGTCGCGGTTGAGCATTTGATTGATCTTGGTGAGAAGGTCGTAGCGGACCATGTCGTAGCCGACATCCACCGCATAGGCGAAACCGTCGGCATTGGTGCCACCGTGGCTTTTCACCACGATGCCGCGCAGGCCGAGAAACACCGCGCCGTTGGACTTGTTCGGATCGACCTTGTCGCGCACCGCCTTGAAGGCGTTCTTGGCGAACAGGTAGCCGATGCGCGAGCGCCAGGTGCGGGCCATGGCATTGCGCAGATATTCGGCGAACTGGCGCGCGGTGCCTTCGGCCGCCTTCAGCGCGATATTGCCGCTGAAACCTTCCGTGACGATCACGTCGGCATCGCCGCGGCCGATGCCGTCGCCCTCGACGAACCCGACGAATTCGAGCTGCGGCAGATTGGCGGTGCGCAGCAATTCGGCGGCATCGCGGATCTCGTCGCCGCCCTTGATTTCCTCGACGCCGATATTGAGCAGGCCGACCGTCGGCCGCGCCAGATCGAACAATGCGCTGGCCATGGCGCTGCCCATGACCGCGAGGGTCTTCAGATGGTTGGCGTCGCCGCCGATGGTGGCGCCAAGATCGAGTACCACCGAGTCGCCGCGGGTGGTCGGCCAGATCGCAGCCAGACCGGGCCGCTCGATGCCGTCGAGCATCCGCAGGCAGAACCGCGCCATTGCCATCAGCGCGCCGGTGTTGCCGGCGGAGACAGCCACATCGGCCTCGCCCTTCTTCACCGCCTCGATCGCCAGCCACATCGACGAGACCTTGCGGCCGCGGCGCAGCGCCTGGCTCGGCTTCTCGTGCATGCTGACGGCGACATCGGTATGGATCACCTTCGACACCGCTTTCAGCGCCGGATGATTGGCGAGTTCTTTCTCGATCAGCGCACTGTTGCCGAACAGCAGAAACTCGCTGTCGGGGTGCCGGGTCAGCGAGATCGCAGCGCCGGGAATGACCACCGATGCGCCAATGTCGCCACCCATGGCGTCTAGCGCGATGCGAACCTTTTTCGGCATGGACGTTCCGGAAACCTGTCTCTTGCGGCCTGACGCTCGTGGCCGCGGACGAAGTCTGCCGCATTTGGCGGCAAACGGCGAAGTTATGGCATTAACCCGATTTCGGCCGGGGACAATAGCGTTTCCGTCATCCGATACAACATCTTGACCAGGCGTTTTTGTCCCGCCAGTTGCTGCGGACCTGGAATCGGACCCCGGCCTCAGCCCTCACTCAGCCTTTGCCGGGCTTTTTGGATTTCGGCTTCTCGGGTTCGGCTTTCAGCGCTTTCAGGGCCGCAAACGGGTGCTCTTCGGGGTCCGGAACCTCAACCACGGGCTCGAACACCGCATCCGGCTTGCGGGGATACGGATCCAACCCCAGAAACAGGGCGTCCGTCGCCAGCTTACCGAGGTCGATAAAGCCGTTTTCGATCGGCTCCGGCGGATCCGGGGTTTCCTCGTCGCTCTCGATGTCCTCGTCCACCGATTCGGCCAGTTCGCGAATCTGCGACGGCGGCGCGAAAATCACATCGATCTCTTCCTCGAAATCGGCGGCCACCGGGTCCAGCGTCACCACGCAGGTCTGCTCGACCTTGCCCCAGATGCGGCCGGTGACATGCACCGTGCCGCCCTTCACGGGGGTCAGCAGCAATTCGCCCTTGGCAGCGCCCACGCTGACGAGACCGCCCAGCGCGGCGATTCCCTCGCGCTGCGCGGGGGTGGCCTCGATGTCGCGTGCCAACCCCGTCTCGGGAATCTGGATCACGGCGATGGGCACGCTCCAGGGCGGCGTGAGATCCACGGTACGGTCGGGTCTGTTCATGTCGTTACCAAACTTGTCTTTAGAGCGATCTCGGGCGACGGGAAATGCCACGCGCCTGATGTCAGTGTCGTTGTATCGAGCGTACCCAGATGGGCATTCGCCACTTCGACATAAACAGCGAGACGCCGGGCGTTCTCGATATTCATGCCATAATAGATATTCTTCGACAGCGCCGCCGCCAGAGGCTCCCTGCCCGCGCCCAGCGCTGCGTCATAGGCGCCTGTCCGGCCATAGAAGGCATCGCCGAATTCCCGCATCTTTTTCGCCACCTTCACGTCGCTGGTGCCGAGCTCGCGCAGATTATCGTCCATATCGCTGCAGAACCTGTCGAAAAGCCCCTGCGACAACTCATCCTTCGGGTTCAGCCGGCGCAGCACCAGCCACAGGTGCAGCAGCAACATATCGAAACGCCCGTTTACCGTATCCGGTGCCCCCAAGTCCCGATAAAACAAGGGTTCTCGCGCCTGCGCCACGATCATGCCATAGATGGCTTCAATGGTGCCGCGCAACGGCGCCGGGGGCTTTCTGAAGTGACTGAACGGCCAGACCATCTTGGGTTCCTCAGGCGGGCCCCTCGGGCGCGCGCATGTTGCATTCAGAGGTTCTGCCCGGTACGTCAACGCCTTCCGGGATGCAAGAGGATGGGACCCCCTCCGCTATGACAATTTCGACCTCCACCAGCGCGAAGGCGCGGCCGACACGTGGCTGGCGCGGCATGCGCGCGGCACTCGCAGTCGCGGCCCTGTGCGTCACGCTGGGCGCCTGCGCCGAGCAATTCCAGAAGGGCTACATCCTGCCCCCCGGCGCGCTGGAGCAGATTCCGATCGGCGCCAGCCAGGATCAGGTGCTGATCGTGATGGGCACGCCCTCCACCGTCGCCACGCTATCAGGCGAAGTGTTCTATTACATCTCGCAGCGCGCCGAACGCGCCGTCGCGTTCATGCCGCAGAAGGTCACCGACCAGCGCGTCATCGCGATCTATTTCGACAAGGACCGCAAGGTGATCCGGCTCGCCAATTACGGTCTGCAGGACGGCAAGATTTTCGACTTCATCAGCCGCACCACGCCGACATCCGGCCAGGAGATGAGCTACCTCACGCCGCTGTTCAAGCTGATCAGCTTCCGCTAGGCGGAACTATCAAATCGCTGAATTGCAAAAGCCCCGCAGCACACGCTGCGGGGCTTTTTGTTGGCGCAGTGTCCGTCAGCGAATCTTGATCGCCCATACGCATCGAATCTTCCGATCTGGCACGTCGCTTGCTCCCTTACGCAGCACGCTTCGTGCCCATTTGAGCGAATGCCGATCAGGAGACGACATCTTATGAACCGCCGAGAATTTCTCCATTCCGCCACCGCCGCGACCGTCGTCGGCGGCTTCGCCGCACTGGCGCCGCTGACGCATGCGCAAGCACAGTCGAAGCAGGAGACGCTGCTGATCATCAGCGAGGGTGGCCCCAACAATCTCGACGTGCAGGGCGTCGGTACCAATCGCCCCGGCTATGAGGTGTCATGGAATTGCTACGACCGCCTGATGACCTATGCGACCAAAACGTTGCCGGACGGCTCGACCTCCTACGACCAGAGCAAGCTCGCCCCCGAACTCGCCGAGACGTGGGAGATCGATGCCACAGGCGTCACCTTCCATCTGCGCAAGGATGCGAGCTTCCATGACGGTACGCCGGTCAAGGCCGCCGACGTCAAATGGTCGTTCGACCGCGCCGTTTCGGTCGGCGGATTCCCGACCAGCCAGATGGCCGTCGGCAGCATGCTCAAGACCGACCAGTTCAAGGCGATTGACGACTACACCTTCCGCATCGACTTCGTGAAGCCGGACGCGCTGACCATGCCGGATATCGCGGTGGTCATTCCGGCGATCTACAATTCGGCCCTGGTGAAGAAGAACGCCACCGAGAAGGATCCGTGGGGCATGGAGTTCGTGAAGAACAACATGGCCGGCGGCGGCGCCTTCAAGGTCGAGAAATACACGCCGGGCACCGAGGTCGTTTACATCCGAAACGACGCATGGAAATGCGGCCCGCTGCCGTCGCTGAAGCGCGTGATCTGGCGCATGGTGCCGTCGGCCGGCAATCGCCGCGCGCTGATCGAGCGTGGCGACGCGGACGTCTCGTTCGAAGTGCCAGCGAAGGACTATGCAGAGCTGAAGGAGAAAAAGTTCAATGTCGCCGCCAATCCGATCTCCAACGGCATGTACTGTATCGAGCTGAACGTCACCAAGCCGCCTTTCGACAATGTGAAGGTCCGGCAGGCTGTGGCCTATGCGGTGCCGTATCAGAAGATCATGGATGCCGCGTTCTTCGGCGCAGCCAAGCCGCTCTATGGCGCCGCCTCCAACAAGGTCAGCAGCACCGCATGGCCCTGCCCCACCGGCTACACGACCGATCTCGCCAAAGCCAAGGCGCTGCTCGCCGAGGCCGGCATGGCCGACGGGTTCGAGACCGTGATTTCGCTCGACATCGGCCAGAGCACCATCTCCGAGCCGATCGCCGTGCTGGTTCAGGAGAACCTCGCTGCCATCGGCATCAAGACGCGGATTGACAAGATCCCGGGTTCGAACTGGCGCGGCGAGATGACCAAGAAGACCATGCCCTTCATGATCAACTTCTTCTCGGGCTGGCTGGATTATCCGGAATATTTCTTCTTCCTCACCTATCACGGCCAGAACGCCATCTTTAACACCATGAGCTACCAGAACCCCGCCCTCGACAAGGAGATCGATGCGGCGCGCGCGAGCCATGCCAGTGGCGACAAACCGGCCTACGAGACTGCGGTGAAGAAGATGATCGACATCGCCTTCGATGAGGTGCCGCGCATCCCGCTGGTTCAGCCCTATCTCAGCCTCGCGATGCAGAAAAATATCTCGGGCTACACATACTGGTTTCACCGCCAGCTCGACTACCGCAGCATCAAGAAAGCGTAACGTCGCGGAAATCGTAGGGTAGATTACGCTCTGATGTCCGCCGTCCAGCATGACCCGCCCTGGATCAAAAACCTCGTCAGCGTTTAGTGATTGCTACGAGCCTCACCTCTCTCCTCTGTAGCGAAGCTTTGCTTCGCGCCGGGAGAGAGGTGAAGGGAACGTGTGCAAACGGCGTTTGCCGGTGCCGTCAGAGCGCGGCTGCGACTTCGGCGGCGAAGGCGCGATAGGAACGCAGCGGGCGCCCCAGCAGCGCGGTGAGGCGTGCGACGTCGCCGGCCTCGGGCAGCATGCCGTCGGTGACAAAGCGCTCGCCCATCAAGCGCATGTCGAAAGCCATCCAGCTCGGCATGAACTGCCGGAGATTCTGCTCGAAGCCGGCGGTGTCTTCGCCCGGATAGGCAATCGGGCGGCCGAGAGCCTCGGTCCAGATGGCGGCGACATCCGCGCCGGTCAGCGTGTCGGGGCCGACCAGGTTGATGCGGTCGAGGGGAAACGGAGCGGCCCGCTCGCGGCGAAGCAGCTCAATGGCCGCGATCTCGCCAAGGTCGCGCGCGTCGATCATGGCGAGCCCCTTGCTGCCGATCGGCATCGGATAGACGCCGTATCCGGTCACCACGTCTTTGATAGTGAGATCGTTCTGCATGAAGTAAGCGGGGCGCAGGATGGTGGCTTTGAGGCCCATCTGCTCGATCATGCGCTCGACGCCGAACTTGCCCGCGAAGTGCGGCACGTTCACGTAGCGGTCGCTATGGATCACCGACAGATAGACGATCCGCTCGACGCCGGCCTCACGGGCGAGATTGAGCGTGATCAGCGCCTGGGTGAATTCGTCGGGCACCACGGCGTTGAGCAGGAACAGCGTGGAGACGCCCGACAGCGCAGCCCGCAGCTTGTCGACATCGAGCAGGTCGCCCTGCGCCACCGCGACGCCAGCCGGAAAGTCGGCCTTGGCGGGATCGCGGACCAGCGCGCGCACATCGGCGCCGCGCCTGGCGAGCTGTTCAACGACTTGGCGGCCGACTGTGCCGGTTGCGCCGGTAACGAGGATGGTCATGGGGATCACTCCGGTTGGGGGTCAAAAGACACTCCAAAAATGATGATCCGCATTCGAACCGGTAGATGCTATATCTGGACAGACTGTCCCACTAGCGGAACACACATGGATCTGCTCGCCCTCGCCGATTTCAATCTCGTCGCCCGGCACGGTGGGTTTGGCCGCGCCGCGCGCGCGACCGGGCGCCCCAAGGCGACCTTGTCGCGCCGCGTCACCGAACTGGAGGCCACCCTTGAGCTGCGCCTGTTCGAGCGCGGGGCGCGCGTGCTGAAGCTCACCGAGGAAGGACGGGCGCTGTTCGAGCGAACCGGGGCATTGCTCACCGAGCTCGACGAGACGGCGGCAGCCATCGCGTCGGGCGCGGAAAGACCGCGCGGCCCACTGCGGATCAGCGCGCCCATGCTGTTCTCACAAACCGCAATGGGCAGGCTGGCGGCCGGGTTCGCGCTGAAATATCCGGAGGTCCGGCTCGAGATCACGATGGAAGACCGGACCGTCGACATGGTCGAGGAGGGTTATGACCTGGTCATCCGCGTCAATCCAGATCCGGACATCAGCCTCGTCGGACGGATATTTCTGCGCGACCGGTTGCTCGTCGTCGCTAACCCGGGTCTCGCAAGACCCGATCTCGCAACGCCGGATCACGCCGCCGTTCCGGCGGTGGGACGCGGATCGGGCGACCGATCGGCAATCTGGAATGTCGTAGGGCCGGGCGGCAAATCACGCATCGCGGTTGATCAGGTGTTGCGGCTCCCATCGCTGCTCATGGTCCGTGATGCTGTCCGCGCCGGGATCGGCGCCGGGCGGCTGCCGCTATCACTCGTCAGTCACGATCTGGCGGCCGGCACGCTGGTGCAGTGGGGCGATGTCGACGGGCCGGATGTTGCGCTATGGGCGCTCTATCCGTCCCGGCGGCTGCTGAGCGCGCGCGTCTCCGCCTTTCTCGACTACTTGCAGGATGCCTTTCCGAAGGGGACAGCCGACGAACTGGCGGCCTATATCGGGGCCTGAGGCCCCAGGTGGGTCACGAATATAGGGCGGATGAGCGATGCGTCGTCCGCCCCGCTGACGACCCGATTGCAAAAGCCCCGCGGCACTCGCCACGGGGCTTTTTTCCCACTTCCACAAGGTGCATCACAAGGTCGGCTTGTCCGGAGCGGCGCGTCTGATTACGGTTTCGACAACATCAAAACCAAAACGACACCATCGAGGGGAAGAAACCATGACCAGACTCATCACCCGCCGCAGCGTGCTGACCGGCGCGGCCGCGATCACCAGCGCCGCGATCCTGCCGCGCGCCAGCCTCGGCGCCGGCGAATGGAAGCCCACTGAGACCGTCCGCGTCATCGTGCCCGCCGCAGCCGGCGGCTCCACCGACGTGATGGGCCGTATGCTCGCCGCGCATCTACAGCCGGTGTGGGGCCAGTCGGTGGTGGTGGAAAATCGCTCAGGCGGCGGCGGCACCATCGGCACCGCCGAAGTCGCGCGCCTCAAGGGCGATGGCCACACCATCCTGGTCGGCAATCCCGGCCCCAACGCCATCGCCTACAGCATCTTCAAGAACTTGACCTACAAGAGCGATCAGTTGCAGGCGGTCTCCAACATGATCAAGATTCCGAACATCGTCTGCGCGCATCCAAGCGTGCCGATCAAGACGATCCCGGAACTGATCGCCTATATCAAGGCCAATCCGGATAAGCTGAACTATGGCTCGTCGGGCGTCGGCCAGAGCCCGCATCTCACCGGCGCATGGTGGCTCCAGCTCACCGGATTGAAGATGCAGCACGTCCCATTCCGCGGCGCGGGCCCTGCGCTGCAGGCGGCCCTCGCTGGCGACATCCAGATCCTGTTCGACAATCTCTATCCGTCGCTGCCGCAGGTGCTTGACGGCAAACTCACCGGCCTCGCCGTCACCACGCAGCAGCGCAACGCGCAGGCGCCAAACGTCCCGGCAATGCGCGAGACCGCGCCCGAGCTGGAGAAGTTCGACGTCGCGTCATGGTTCGGCGTATTCTATCCGAAGAACACACCTACCGAAGCCGTGACCTCGCTCAATGAGCAGATCAAGGTTCTGCTCGGTACCGATGCGACCAAGAAGACCATCGCCGCCATGGGCGCCGTGTCAGACTACGGCACGCCCCAGCAGTACCAGACCTTCGTCGAGGCTGAGACGGCCAAGTTCAAGACCATCATCGACAAGGAAGGACTGCAGATGGAGGTGAAGTGAGGCGCGCCTCACCTCGCTCCATGTGAGTGATCTGAGCGAAAACCCCGCGGTTCACACCGCGGGGTTTTTCCGTCTTACTTCTCTTCTTCCATGGCAAAGGCGACGTCGCCATTGGCTGACAGCCGCACCTTGTCGCCCTCCACTTCGGCGACCAGACCGCCATCGATAAAGTGATGATGACCCTTGTGGCTGCCCTCGCCGCTATCCTTCTTGGTCAGCTTGATGCGATTACCCTCGACCTTGTCGACAGTGCCGACATGGACGCCGTCGGCGCCAATCACTTCCATATGTTCCCGAATTTTACTGAGCGCGCTCATGTCATGTCCTTCCGATGTGGGGAACACTAAACGTGCGGCTGCCCGATAGGTTCAATCGCAAGACGACGAGATCAGCGACCCGGTCATGCGCCCTTGTTAATCTTCTTGATCTTGGCGTCCTGCGCCTCGATCGCCAGCGTCAATTCCATGATCGCCTTGGACAGCAGCTCGGTGGCTTCCTTCTGATCCTGCGACTTGGCGGCGCGTAGCGCATAGTTCTTGGCGGATGACAGCGACATTTGACGGCCCTCGTGATAATCTCGAGGCGAATTAGCCGAACGCGTCATTCGCCGCAACCGGGGCGGAATGGTGGGATTTCGCTGCGGTCAACGGAGCTCCGCGTTTGCGGTGATGACCGCGAATATCTCGTCAGCGGAGGCCGGCGGCGTGACACCGAAGGTCTCTTCGAGAACCTGCTGCAACTCCGCAGCGCTGCCGAGCACGCGCTCAGACACCGGTTCGCCGCCAGATCCCTCCGTGATCAGGTGGCGATTGACCAGTTTATGACGCCGGTCGCTGCTGACGCGCTCCATCACCAGCGTCGAGGTGAAGGGCACGAAGGGACTGGTCGATGTGTACCAGTTGCCGAGTTCGTAATCCGATGGAAGCTGAGGCGCGAGGTCAAACACATACATCGTGCGCCAGCTGTCCGCCCGCTTCGCACTCAGCGACAACAGGCCATCGGCTTCGGTCAGCCGATAGGTCCCCATCGCCGTTTGCTGCTCGGTACCCGTGAAGAGCCGCAGAGGTGCATCGAGCACGCAGGCGCCAAAGCCAACATCGGCGAGATACGGCCCGTCCGGAAGATCGACCTTCAGGATCATGTGCGTCCTGGGCCCCAGCGGACTGTCCGGCGGCGCATTCCATCGCACCCGCCCGCCCAAGCCTGTGACCTTGAAACCGATCGCAGTGAGCGCAGCCCGCAGCATCCCGTTCAGCTCATAGCAATAGCCTCCGCGCCGGCCGTCGATGAGTTTGTGCTGCAATGACGCCATATCCAGCTTGACCGGAAGACCCAGCAACGGATTGAGGCCTTCGAACGGAAGCGCATCGACCTGCGCCGCGTGAATGGCTCTCAGGGTAGCCAGATCCGGCGCAACCGGTCCGTCAAAGCCGATCCGCGCGAGATAGCGATCCAGCCGAAAAACATCCGTCATCATTTCTGCCTCTTCATCATCTCGCCCCTGACATAGCCCATCCGACAGCAGCGGGCGACAATGTACCGCCCGAGCTGTCATTCCGGGGCGCGGCCGGCACTGGCCGGACGCAAACCTCAGCCACTCCAATTGGAGTGGCGGGGAATGAAAGCTTGGGCACCCAAACATTTTTTCCTATCTTCTAGTTGACAGTATCCCCATATGGATTATGTTCCTTCCGTCCTGCCCCACCGAGAGGGGTGATCGCGATCGTCACGTTCGCGGGGTGGGATGCGGTGGACGCCGGAGATGCGGCGTCACGGGAGATGTGGGTGACGGCTGTCTTGCGGCAGGCCGAATCGTCTGTGGTCAGGATACCACTGGGACAGGCGGCACGGTTTGTCTTGAGATGGAAGAAACCTGCAGATCACGTGACGGACGACCAAGTCAAAACGCGTTCGGCTTACTCGCTTGAGGCACCCTGTCCCTTCGCCTTGGGACTGTAATTTTGGTGATGGAATCGTTCGACAGAACCGTTCGCCATGGCAAAGCGCAAGCAACCGAAAAAACACCGCATGCGGAACGCTGGGCACTTGCCCTGCGCCTCCGAAAGTCCTGATGCATAACCTTGCGGAAGACCGCATCGGCATCAGGCCCAAGGGTGCAACGGGCACCCGGCGTTCCGCACGCCCTCTCACAGGGGGCGGGAATGCAAACCACGACGGCGCCCCCGCGCCGTAAATAATGGGGGCGATGACGCATGTCTGAAGCACCGTGGCTGTTTGACAGTTGAATCTGCGATGGCGCGACGGCGCCATCCCCGGCGCATGCCGCGTATCCACGCCTTGACGCAAGCGAAGGAAGGCGTGGATGGCCGGAACATCTAGCGAAGCTCGCTTCGCTAGATGTTCCGGCCATGACGAGCCTCGCTTACGCCGCCACGACCTCGCGCGGCTGAGTGATCGCGATATGCTGGCAATGCGCGACGGGTGTTGTGCCATTGGCCACGATGAGCGCATCGAGCTCGACGAAGCGATGCCCCTTTTTCTCGTAATTGGCGGTCACCCGCGCGCGCGCAATCAATTCGTCATCGGTGTTCGCGGTCGCCAGCAGCTGCATCCTGCTGCCGACGTGAATCCACGGCCCGAGCAGTGCATTGTCCACCAGCACCTTGTTCATGATCCGCTGCAGCACGCCGGGATGCACGATCCCCTCGCGCAGATACCGATCGTCGGCCTCGCGAACCTCACCCAGATATTCGGCAAGTCCATCTTCCGGCCAGACCCGCGGCGCGGTGCCGAGCCACTTGTCCAGCGCATAGGATTCGGCATTGACGGGGAGCCGCGCGGCGACCGCCGCCGTGTCCGGAAAGTCCTGCAGCAACGGCACCACCGGGAAGGCCGTCAGCGACGCCGTGCCGGTCGCACGAATCTCACCGCCGCCCTCAACACTCAGCGCGAGCCCCTCGCCGGCTTCCTCGGCGATCACCTCGACGGTCTCGCCGTCATAGACCGGCTTGGTGAATCGGGCCTCGATCAGGCCCCGTTCGAGGAAATCCCGGCCCCAATGCTGGACCGGCGGGTGGATCATATAGGCCAGCACGTCGACGCCGGGCACCAGACCGCCGCTGAAGCCGAATTTTCGGGCAACAGAATCGTCATGCATCTTGTTTTCGGACTGTTTGGCCGTGTTAAAGGCCTCGACACGGTATGGTTCGAGCCGCTTTGTCATGATTCCTCCCGAAAACTGCGCGAAATTGAGTGTTCGCATTGGCGGGAGATGATACCCGTCACCATGTTCGAGGCAAGGCGACCGGCGGGGAACTGTCCCGCGTCAGCGCCGCATCGCCCACCCGCAAATGACTGCCTTTTTCCGGAACTTCGATCCCTTGAGCATGCGAATCTACATCGACGCCGACGCCTGCCCGGTCAAAGACGAGATTTACCGCGTCGCCGCCCGCTTCAGCCTGCCCGTCACCGTTGTGGCCGGGAACTTCATCCGCATCCCGCAGGATCCGTTGATCGACATGGTGTCCGCTGGCGCCGGCATGGATGCAGCCGACGACTGGATTGCGGAACGCGCCCGGAAGGGCGATATCGTGGTCACAGCCGATATTCCGCTGGCCAGCCGCTGCGTCAAAGCGGGCGCCGCGGTGATCGCGCCCAACGGCAAACCGTTCACAGAACAATCCATCGGGATGACGCTCGCGGTACGCAACCTGATGACCGATCTGCGGTCATCGGGCGAAATCACCGGTGGTCCCAAATCATTCGCGCCGCGCGACCGCTCGGCGTTCCTGTCGGCCTTGGATCAAACCATCCGCCGCATCCAGCGCGACCCGGCCTTTGCGCCCGCGCCGAAACAAAGTTGAACTGACCTTATGGCTCCTCCGCTTATCCAGCTCAAAGATATCTTTCTGACTTTCGGTGGCACGCCGCTGCTCGACGGCGTCGAACTCTCGGTGTCGCAGGGCGAGCGCGTCTGCCTGATCGGCCGCAACGGCTCCGGCAAATCGACGCTCCTGAAGATCGTTGCCGGCATTGTCGACAACGACAAGGGCAGCCGCTTCGTGCAGCCCGGCGCCACCGTGCAATATCTGCCGCAGGAGCCGGACTTCTCCGGCTATGCGACGACACTCGCTTATGTCGAAGCCGGCATGCATGACGGCGACAACATCTACCAGGCGCAGTATCTGCTCGAGCAACTCGGCCTCACCGGCCACGAAGATCCGAACAATCTCTCAGGCGGTGAAGCGCGCCGGACGGCGCTGGCCCGCGTGCTGGCGCCCGAGCCCGACATCCTGCTGCTCGACGAACCGACCAACCATCTCGATCTGACGACGATCGAGTGGCTCGAAGGCGAACTGGCGAGTCGTCGTTGTGCGCTGGTGCTGATCAGCCATGACCGCCGCTTCCTCAGCAATCTGTCGCGCTCGACCGCCTGGCTCGACCGCGGCCAAATCCGCCAGATCGACAAGGGCTTCAGCGCGTTCGAGGAGTGGCGCGACGACGTGCTCGCCGAGGAAGAGCGCGACCAGCACAAACTCGACCGCAAGATCGTCAATGAAGAACACTGGCTGCGCCACGGCGTCTCCGGCCGCCGCAAGCGCAACGTCAAGCGCCTCGCCGGCTTGCACGAGTTGCGCGCGCAGCGCCGCGATTATCGCGGCGCCACCGGCAATGCATCGCTCGCCGCTGCCGAAGCCGAAAAGTCCGGCAAGCTGATCTTCGAGGCCAAGAACATCTCGCGCACTTACGGCGACCGCAAGATCGTCGATGACTTCTCGATCCGGGTGCAGCGTGGCGATCGCATCGGTGTGGTCGGTCCGAACGGTGCGGGCAAGACCACGATGATCAACATGCTGACCGGCGCCGAACCGCCGGATTCCGGCACCGTCCGCTTCGGCGCCAATATCGAGATGGCGACGCTGGACCAGCATCGCGAAAGCCTCAACCCGAAGACCACGCTGGCGGAAGCGCTGACGGGCGGACGCGGCGACCACGTGATGGTCAACGGCCAGCCCAAGCATGTGGTCGGCTACATGAAGGACTTCCTGTTCGGCCAGGAGCAGATGCGCACGCCGCTCGAAGTGCTGTCCGGTGGTGAACGCGGCCGCCTGATGCTGGCGCGCGCGCTGGCCAAGCCGTCCAACGTGCTTGTGCTGGACGAACCGACCAACGATCTCGATCTCGAAACCCTCGACGTGCTCGAGGAAATGCTCAGCGACTATCCGGGCACCGTGATCCTGATCAGCCATGACCGCGACTTCCTCGACCGCGTCGTCACCTCAGTGATCGTGCCGGAAGGCGACGGCAAGTGGATGGAATATGCCGGCGGCTATACAGACATGCTGGCGCAGCGCGGCGCCGATCTGAAGCGCGAGGCGAAGACCGAGGCCGTTGCCGCCAGAAGCAACGGCAACGGCAAGTCGGACTCGTCCAAGCCTGCCGCCAAGCGCAAGCTGAACTTCAAGGACAAGCACGCGCTGGAAACCCTGCCGAAGGCGATGGACAACCTGCGGTCCGAAATCGCCAAGCAGCAGCGCCATCTCGACGATCCCAATCTCTACAAGAAGGATCGCAAGAAGTTCGATACCGCAACCGCTGCACTCTCGAAGGCGCAGAAGGACTTGCAGGACTCGGAAGAGCAATGGCTGGAGCTGGAAATGCTCCGCGAAGAGATCGAGAACGCATAGCGCGTGTTCCGCAAAAGTGGGAGCCGGTTTTGCGATCAGAACACGCGCAGGAGAATAACAAAATGACCACATCGCTCGCCGCCAAGATTGCCCGCGACTACGGCACGCCTGCCCTCGTTATCGACATGGACCGCGTCGAGCGCAACATCGCGCGTATCCAGAAGATCTGCGACGATGCCGGCGTTGCCAACCGGCCGCATATCAAGACGCATAAGAGCCCGGTGATCGCGAAGATGCAGATCGAGGCGGGCGCCAAAGGCATCACCTGCCAGAAGCTTGGTGAGGCCGAGATCATGGCCGATGCCGGGATCGACGACATCCTGATCAGCTACAACCTGCTCGGCGACGAGAAGATGGCGCGGCTCGGCGCACTGCAGGCAAAAGCCAATGTCACCGTGGCTGCCGACAATTCTGTTGTCATCGGCGACCTGCCGAAAGCCGCGGCGCTGTCCGGCCGCAATGTCAACGTCGTCGTCGAATGCGATACCGGCCGCAAGCGCGCCGGCGTCGAGACACCCGCCGAGGCGATTGCGCTCGCTAAGGAGATAGCCGCCTCGAAGGGTCTGAATTTCGCGGGCTTCATGCTGTATCCGACCGAAACCGGCTGGCCCGACGCTCAGAAATTCTACGATGAAGCACTGGCCGGCGTTCGCGCGCTTGGCCTTGAGCCGACCATCGTCTCCACTGGCGGCACACCGAACCTCGCCAATGTCGGCAAGCTGAAAGGCGCCACCGAACATCGCTTCGGCACCTATGTCTACAACGACCGGATGCAGGTCGCCGCCGGCTCCGCCACCTGGGACGACTGCGCTCTCAACGTCTATTCGACCGTGGTCAGCCGCGCCGGCCCGGAACGCGGTATTCTCGATGCCGGCTCAAAGACGCTGACGCCCGACACCGGCGGCCTCGATGGCTACGGCCTGATCCTTGAACACCCCGAGGCGAAGATCGCGCGCTTCGCCGAGGAGCACGGCTTCCTCGATCTCGGACGCAGCAACACCCGCCCGAATGTCGGTGACGTCGTTCGCATCGTGCCGAACCATGTCTGCGTGGTCGTCAACATGTTCGATGAAGTGGTGATGGTGCGCGGTGACGAGATCATCGGCACGCTGCCGATCGCCGCGCGCGGCAAACTGCGCTAGCGCGCCAGCCAGCGCAGTATACCCTCACCGGCCGCTGCGCCCGTCGCAAACGATGCCTGCAGCAGATAGCCGCCGGTCGGCGCTTCCCAGTCCAGCATCTCGCCCGCGACGAAAGTCCCGGGCAAGCGCTTCAGCATGAAGGCGTCGTCGACCTCATCGAACGAGATACCTCCAGCCGTCGAAATCGCGCGCGCGATGGGCGCAACGCCATTGAGCGTCACCGGCACGGCATTGATCAGCGTCGCCAATTTCTCCGGCGAGAGCGACGCCAGTTGAAGCCCCTCCGCGACGGCGACTTCCTGCAACAACCCAATCGCCACCGGCGACAGATGGATAGCCTTGCGCAGGAAATTGGAGAACGACTGCTTGCCGCGCGAAGCCGCCAGCTTCGCTGCCAGTTCGCCCGCGTCGAGATCGGGTCGCAGAGCAATCTTCAGCGTAGCCTTGCCGTCCGCGATGACGGCCTCACGCAACACCGACGACAGCGCATAGATGCCGCCGCCCTCAATGCCGGCGCGCGTCACCATCGCCTCGCCGCGCACCCTGTGTGCACCGAATGACAGCGCAACGCTCTTCAGCGGCTGGCCTTCGAAACGGTCCTTGAAGATTTCCGACCACGCGACCGTAAAACCGGAATTCGCCGGCCGCAGCGGCGCGACGCTGACGCCCCTTGCAGCCAGCTCATCGACCCATGCACCGTCAGAGCCAAGCCGCGGCCAGCTTGCACCGCCAAGTGCCAGCACAGCACTCTCGGAGGCGATCGCCTGCGCGCCGTTCGGAGTCTGAAATGTCAAACGACCTTCGCCGTCCCATCCGGTCCAGCGCTGACGAAAGGCAAACCGCACGCCGCTCTCGTCCAGCCGCCGCAACCACGCACGCAGCAGCGGCGATGCCTTGAAGGCCTGAGGAAACACCCGGCCGCTGGAGCCGACAAAGGTCGGCTGCCCCAGCGCGTCGCTCCACTCACGCAAAGCCGTCGGTGTAAAAGCCGCGATCGACGGCGCAAGCCGGGCCTCTGCTGCGCCATAGCGCTTAAGGAATTCCGGCAACGGCTCGCTATGGGTGAGATTGAGCCCGCCGCGTCCGGCCATCAGGAACTTGCGGCCAGCCGACGGCATCGCATCATAGACCGTGACGGCAGCGCCGCCACGGCTGAGAACCTCGGCCGCCATCAGCCCCGCAGGACCTGCGCCAATGACCGCAACTTGGTTCTTCACAGGCTCAGTCACGGTCACACGCGGTGATGAAGCAAGCGATCAGGCTTTCACGCCCAATCGTGTGGCAGCCTGCTCGACATACTTCTGGGTCTGGTGGAAAGCGCCGTCCAGCGCCTTGGCTTTGGACATATCACTAATCTCCGCGAAATGCGCGGCAATCGTGTCCGGGCTCCAGTCAGCTTCAGCGAAATTGACACCTTCGCTTTCCAGAATCCTGATGACTGCAAAGGAGCCTGCACCGGCACCCATGATCGTCTTGGTCGGCGCATTTTCGCTCAGCAGATATTCGACTGCCGGCGTGATCGCCTCGGGCTTCATCAGTTGCAGTGCCTGCGCCGGCAGGAGTTCCTCGGTCATCCGCGTGGCCGCCGTCGGCGACACGATGTTGACGCGGATATCAGTCTTGCGGCCTTCCTCGGCGAGCACATTCATCAGGCCGACCATGCCGGTCTTGGCAGCACCATAATTGGCCTGGCCGAAATTGCCGTACAGACCCGACGACGACGTGGTGAGAACGATACGGCCGTAATTGCGCGCGCGCATGCCTTCCCACACGGCCTTGCAGCAGTAGAAGGTGCCGGTGAGATGCACGTCCAATACCTTGGCAAAATCGGCGACCTCCATCTTGGCGAACGACTTGTCACGGAGGATGCCGGCATTGGCACACATCAGATCGACGCTGCCCCAATCCTTGGTGGCCTTGTGGACCATCGCCGTGACCTGTTCGAAATTCGACACATCCGCGCCATCGGCCATCGCCGTGCCGCCGGCCGCGCGGATTTCCTCGACCACAGTTTCCGCTGCAGTCAGCGAACCGCCGGTACCATCGCGCGCACCGCCGAAATCGTTGACGACGACCTTGGCACCGAGCTTCGCGAGGCCGAGCGCATGGGCGCGGCCCAGTCCATTACCGGCGCCGGTGACGATGGCGACGCGGCCGTCAAACCTGATGGTCATGATGCATGCTCCTCAATTGAAATAGACAAGGCCGAGCCAGTCGGCGACCAATGCCGGCTTGCTCTCGCCTTCGATCTCGACGCTCACGGCAGTGCGTGTGAACAATTCCTTCGGCTTGCGCAATGTCGCCTCGGTCAACGTGAAGCGGCCGCGGATGCGCGACCCAGCTTTGACCGGCGACACGAAGCGAATCTTGTCGGTACCGTAATTGACGCCCATGGCGACGTCGGCGAGCTGCGGCAACGCCTCGTAGGAGAACACCGAGAGCATCGACATGGTCAGAAAGCCGTGCGCGATGGTCGAGCCGAACGGCGTCGCTGCCGCACGCGCGGGATCGACATGGATGAACTGAAAATCCTCCGTCGCCGCGGCGAACGCATCAATGCGCTTCTGGTCCATGACATGCCAAGGCGACACGCCGACGTCCTTGCCCACCATGGCGATATAGGCATCACGTTCGATCAACACGCTCATTCAATCCTCATTGTTTGCGCGCACATTCCACAACAGGCAGGCCACAGCCAAGCGAAATTGTGCGCTGCAGCCATGCAAAGCGCGCCAAATTACCGCTCCGAATCGGGCGTACCCGCCGCACGGGCGGTCTGCAATTGCGGGAAATCTTCTTCGCGAAACTCGACGCCGCGGAGTGGATCGTTGCGATCGTTGGCATGTTCGAGCCGGCGCAGATGGACCCTGCGAATCTTGCCCGAAATCGTCTTCGGCAATTCACTGACGAATTCGATACGTCGGATGCGCTTGAACGGCGCCAGCCGGACCTGCAGATGCTCGTAGATAGACAAAGCCGTCTCCGCCGACGGCTTGGCATCGCCGACCAGCAGCACATAGGCCTTGGGGATGGCCAGGCGGATCGGATCGGGGCTCGGCACAATGGCGGCTTCAGCCACGGCGTCATGTTCAAGCAGGATGCTCTCCAGTTCGAACGGGCTGATGCGATAGTCCGACGATTTGAACACGTCGTCGGAGCGGCCGACAAAAGTGAGATAGCCGTCGTCATCGACAAACACCACGTCACCGCTGCGATAGGCGTCGCCGCTCGCGCCGCTGACGCTGCCGTCATCGGCCTGATAGCCCTGCATCAGCCCTGCAGGACGATCGGCGCCGAGCAGCAGGCTGACCTCGCCCTCCTTGGCCGGATTGCCGTCAGCATCGATGACGCGCACGTTGTAGCCCGGCAGCGGCCGGCCCATGGAGCCGACCTTGACGGCCTGCCCCGGCGAATTGCCGGCCAGTGCGGTGGTCTCGGTCTGGCCGTAGCCGTCGCGAATAGTCAGGCCCCAGGCGCTCTTCACCTGATCGATGACTTCCGGGTTGAGCGGCTCGCCGGCACCGCAGACTTCGCGCAGCGCCACCTTGAAGGTGGCGAGCTTCTCCTGAATGAACAGCCGCCACACCGTCGGCGGCGCGCAGAGCGTGCTCACGCCACAACGGCCGATGGTGGCAAGCAGGCCCTTGGCGTCGAAGCGCGGTTGGTTGACCACAAACACAGTCGCGCCGGCGTTCCACGGCGCGAAGAAACAGCTCCAGGCGTGCTTGGCCCAGCCCGGTGAAGAGATGTTCAGATGGATGTCGCCCGGTTGCAGCCCGATCCAGAACATGGTCGAGAGCCCACCGACCGGATAGCTGCGCTGGCTATGCCGCACCAGCTTGGGCTTGGCCGTCGTGCCAGAGGTGAAATAGAGCAGCATGGGATCGTCGGCTCTGGTCGCGCCATCCGGCGTAAACGTCTCGGGGAAATCGGCAGCACTCTCGAAAGCGAGCCAACCATCCTGCTTTGTGCCAACAACAATGCGGACCAGATCACTGACGCCGTGCAGGCCCGCGAATTTCGCGACCTGATCCTGCGAGGCCACCACCGTCTTTGCACGCCCGCGATCGAGCCGATCCTGCAATTCATCCGGCGTCAGCAACGTGGTCGCGGGAATGATGACAACGCCCAGCTTGATCGCTGCCAGCATGGTCTCCCACAGCGGCACCACATTGCCGAGCAGCAGCAACAGATGATCGCCGCGCTTCAGCCCCTGTGCGCGCAGGAAATTCGCGACCTGATTGGAGCGCCGTGACAGCGTCTCGAACGACAGTTTCGTTTCGCGATTGGCAGCAGCATCGACGATCCACAGCGCCGTGCCTGCCTTGCTCGCGGGATCGCTGGCGAGTTCGGCATCGAACCAATCAAGCGCCCAGTTGAAATCGACCGGATCTGGCCAGCGAAAGCCGGCAACGGCTGTGTCGTAGTCGGTGCGATGTTCGAGGAGGAAGGCGCGGGCTTGCTTGAACGTCGTCATGCCAACGCCCTCCGCTATTTCGGCATCAAATGCCTAAGGTGATGAATGATCCCGGAGAAGTCATCTCCGCCGTGACCTTCCTTCTCATAGGTCTCATAGATGCTCTCGGCATGCGCTCCGAGCGGCGTCTTGGCGCCGGCGGCCTTGGCGGCTTCCTGCGACAGCCTGAGATCCTTGAGCATCAGCGCCGCGGCAAAGCCCGGCTTGTATTCATTGTTGGCCGGCGATGTCGGCACGGGTCCGGGCACCGGGCAATAGGTGGTCAGCGACCAGCACTGGCCCGACGAGGTCGAGGCCACATCGAACAGCGCCTGATGCGACAGGCCGAGCTTCTCGGCGAGCACGAAAGCCTCGCTGACGCCGATCATCGAGATGCCGAGGATCATGTTGTTGCAGATCTTCGCCGCCTGCCCCGCGCCGGCATCGCCGCAATGGACGATCTTTTTGCCCATGGCTTCGAGGATCGGCTTGGCTGACGCGAACGCCTTGGCATCGCCACCGGCCATGAAGGTCAGCGTCGCGCCCTTGGCGCCGCCGGTGCCTCCAGAGACGGGCGCATCGATCGATGGCAGCTTCTGCGCAGCCGCCAGTTCATGCGCCTTGCGGGCGCTCTCCACGTCGATGGTCGAGCAGTCGATCAGCAGTGCGCCTTTGCTTGCTGCGGGAATGACCTCGCTCCAGACCGAGACTACGTGCTTGCCGGCCGGCAACATGGTGATGATGACCTCGGCACCTTTCACGGCATCGACCGCCTTGTCAGCGATGGTCAGCCCATCAGCCTTGGCCTGCGCGCGGGACGCCTCAACGAGGTCGAAACCGGTGACCTTGTGGCCCGCCTTGACCAGATTGGCGGCCATCGGGCCACCCATATTGCCGAGACCGATGAATGCAATGCTGGTCATGTCCTGCCCTCGTGATCGTTTGTTTGTCTTTAAAGCCTGATGAAAACGGCGAAATCCAACTTTCGTTCAGAACGCTCGACCTTCAGAAGGTCAGCTCAACATCCCGTTTGGCCAGATAGCGCGCGACTATCTCCGGCGTCACGCCCTTGAGATCCGGCGGCTGCCATTTCGGATTGCGGTCCTTGTCGATGATCGCCGCACGCACACCTTCGACGAAGTCTTGGCTGTCGAACACTTCGAGCGCCGCGAGATATTCGCGCGACAGACATTCCTCGAGCGAATTCGACGCGCGCGCGAGCCGCAGCAGCTTCAGGGTAACCTTGAGCCCCCGCGGCGACTTGTCGGACATGGCCTTGAGCGTCTTCAGCGCGAAATCCGAACCGTTCTGCTCAAGCGCAGCCGCAATCTCCTCGACGCTGTCATGGGCGAAAGCGCGATCGATCAGCGCACGCTGCGCCGTGACAGGACCGGTTTGTTCCGGAGCTGCAAACTTCTTGAGTGTCGTCATCACCGACGCTGCATCGGCGCCCGCCGACAGCTTTGTCAGCGCCTCGCGCAATGTCGGCCAATTGACGGTATCGATCAGGACGTCCGCCATATGTGCAGCAAGCGCATCGGCACCATTTGCCGTCAGTCCGGTCAGACCGAAATAAGCGCCGAGTTCGCCCGGCGCGCGCGACAGCAGCCAGGTGCCGCCGACGTCAGGAAAGAAGCCAAGACCGACTTCCGGCATCGCCATCCTCGTCTTCTCCGTGACGATGCGATGGCTGGCATGACCGGCGAGACCGACGCCGCCACCCATCACGAAGCCATCCATATAGGCCACATAGGGCTTCGGGAATTTCGCGATCCGTGCGTTGACGATGTATTCCTCACGCCAGAAGATCTTCCCAAGATCGCCTTTCACCTTGGCGCTCTCATAGAGACCACGGATGTCGCCGCCGGCACACAATCCGCGCTCGCCAGCACCTTCGAGAATGATCAATGCGACCTTCGGATCTGCCTCGAATGCATCGAGCGCCGTGGCGATTTCGCGGGTCATCTCCAGCGTCAGGGCATTCAGCGCCTTCGGACGGTTCAGACGGATCACACCGGCTGCGCCTTCGCGAGCTACAATCAGGTCGCCGGTCTCGGCCATTACGTCCGAACTCATCGTGCGCCCTCGATCAACTTGCGCGACACGATCAGCCGCATGATTTCATTGGTGCCCTCAAGGATCTGGTGCACCCGCAAATCACGCACGATCTTCTCGATACCGTATTCGGCGAGATAGCCGTAGCCGCCATGCAGTTGCAACGCATCGTTGGCGACCTCGAAACCGATATCGGTGCCAAAGCGCTTGGCCATCGCACAGAGCATGCCGGCATCGGCATCCTTGCGGTCGAGTGCCGCCGCCGCCCGCCACAGGAAGGTACGTGCGGCTTCCAGTTCGGTCGCCATGTCGGCGATACGAAACTGCAGCGCCTGGAATTCATCGAGCCGTTTGCCGAACGCCTTGCGCTCTTTCATGTAGCTGAGCGATTTGTCGAGTGCAGACTGCGCGCCACCGAGCGAACACGCTGCAATGTTGAGGCGGCCGCCGTCGAGGCCGGCCATGGCGATCTTGAAGCCGATGCCTTCGTCTCCGAGTCGGTTGGCGATCGGCACACGGCAATTTTCGAAGATCACCGCGCGGGTTGATTGCGCGTTCCAGCCCATCTTGCGTTCGTTATTGCCGAACGACAGACCGGGCGTGCCGGCTTCCACCACGATGGTGGAGACGCCACCGGCGCCCTCGCCACCGGTGCGGACCATCACGACATAGACGTCGGTATCGCCAGCGCCGGAGATGAACTGTTTCTGGCCATTGAGAACGTAATGATCGCCATCGACGACGGCGCGGGTGCGCAGCGCCGCTGCGTCCGATCCCGAGCCCGGTTCAGTCAGACAATAGCTCGCCAGCAGCTCCATCGTGCAGAGACGCGGCAGCCACTTCTGGCGCTGTGTCTCATTCCCATAGGAGTCGATCATCCACGACGCCATGTTGTGGATCGAGATGAAGGCCGAGGTGGTTGGGCAACCGGTCGCCAGCGCTTCGAAGATCAGCGCGGCATCGAAACGTGTCAGCGCCGAGCCGCCCACATCGTCACGGATGTAGATGCCGCCCATGCCGAGCAATGCGGCCTCGCGCATCACCTCTTTGGGAAAATGCTTCTCCTCGTCCCATTTAAGCGCAAAGGGAGCGATCTTTTCCGCAGCAAATTCGCGCGCCATGTCGCGAACGGCGGTCTGTTCCTCATCGAGAGCGAATTGCATCACGCCCTTCTTGTTGATTTGTGATCAGTGGAAAATGAAACGGCCCGGTTCACCACATGTGAGGTGCGCCGGGCCGCTTGTATCGTCTTACTTCATCAACGGGATCGAGAACTCGGCACCTTCCTTGACGCCCGATGGCCAGCGCGCGGTCACCGTCTTGGTCTTGGTGTAGAAGCGGATCGAGTCCGGACCATGCTGGTTGAGATCGCCGAAGCCGGACTTCTTCCAGCCACCGAAGGTGTAATAGGCGATCGGCACCGGGATCGGCACGTTGATGCCGACCATGCCGACATTGACCTTGGCGGCAAAGTCGCGCGCTGCGTCGCCGTCGCGGGTGAAGATTGCGACACCGTTGCCGTAGTCATGATCCGACGGCAGCGCGAGGGCTTCCTCGTAATCGTGGGCACGCACCACCGACAGCACGGGCCCGAAGATCTCTTCCTTGTAGATGCGCATGTCCTTGGTGACATTGTCGAACAGACAGCCACCCATATAGAAGCCGTTCTCGTAGCCCTGCATCTTGAAGCCGCGGCCATCGACGGCGAGCGTGGCGCCTTCCTTGATGCCGATATCGACGTAGTTCTTGACGCGGTCGACGGCTTCCTTGGTCACCAGCGGGCCGAAGTCGGCCGACGGATCCACGGAGGTGCCGATCTTCAGGCTCTCCACCCGCGGGATCAGTTTTTCCATCAGGCGATCGGCAGTCGTCTTGCCGACAGGCACAGCCACCGAGATCGCCATGCAGCGCTCGCCTGCCGAGCCGTAGCCGGCGCCGATCAGCGCATCGACGGTCTGGTCCATATCCGCATCGGGCATGATGATGGCGTGGTTCTTGGCGCCGCCAAAGCACTGCGCGCGCTTGCCGGTCGCAGCGGCGCGCTCGTAGATGTACTGAGCGATCGGCGACGAGCCGACGAAGCCGACGGCCTTGATGTCTTCGTCGTCGAGGATCGCATCGACGGCTTCCTTGTCGCCATTGACGACGTTCAAAATGCCCGGCGGCAAGCCGGCCTCGATCATCAATGCGGCGAGCATCATCGGCACGCCCGGATCGCGCTCGGACGGCTTGAGGATAAAAGCGTTGCCGCAGGCGATCGCCGGGCCGAATTTCCACATCGGAATCATCGCCGGGAAGTTGAACGGCGTAATGCCGGCCACGACACCGAGCGCTTGGCGCATTGAATAGATGTCAATGCCCGGGCCGGCGCCTTCGGTGTACTCGCCCTTCATCAGGTGTGGAATGCCACAGGCGAATTCGATCACTTCCAGGCCGCGCTGAATGTCACCCTTGGCGTCAGGCACGGTTTTGCCATGCTCACGCGCCAGGCAATCGGCCAGTTTGTCGTAGTCGCGATTGGCGATCTCGAGGAACTTCATCAGCACGCGGGCGCGGCGCTGCGGGTTGGTATTGCCCCAGGCGACCTGCGCTTCGGCGGCGTTGAGGACAGCCGCGCGCATTTCCGCTTTGCTGGCCAGTGCAACCTTGGCCTGAACCTCGCCGGTCATCGGCTCGAAGACGTCAGCAAAACGTCCGGATTTGCCCTCGACCTCACGGCCGCCGATGAAATGTCCGATCGTGCGCATGCGTTTCCTCCTGGAAGCCAAATTTGGCCCGATGTTGATCAGGCTTTTTGGTGTTTGGAAAGGCCCTGCGCGCGCGGCGGATTTGCGAAATTGCGGGCTCGCCGCCCGTCAAAATGTCACCGCAGCGACAATGTCCCAGGCGGCGCCTCCATCGTCAGCTCCTGGCGGAGGAGGCAACTTTGGTCGCAGCCTTTTTCGCGGTCGGCTTTCTCGGCGTCGTCTTGGGGGATGCAGCTTTGGACGCCGCAGGCTTCGGCGCTGCAGCACGCTCCAGAACGGCTTCGCGGCCTGCGCTCAGGAGCTCCTCGGACAAGTCACCATTGCCCGCGACACGGGCCAGCACGACGCTACCCATCATGGTGGCAAGCGCCGCCATCGCATGTTTGCGCGCCGACTTGCTCGGTCCGCCGTGAAATTGCTCGGACATCATCTCGATCATCTGATCGAGCTTGGCTGCAAAGGCCTTGCGGGTCTTCGGGCTTTCGCGGGCGATCTCCGCGCCGAGCGCCGGGACAGCACAGCCATGGCCGGGATTGTCGCGGTGTTGTGGCGACAGATAGGAGGCCACGAACGTTGCCAGACGCTGGTCCGGAGCCGCCTGGCCGGCCAATTGGCGCCAGCGATCAGTCGAGCGGTCCATCGCATAGGCGAAGGCTTCGATCACCAGCGCTTCGCGCGAATCGAAATGCGCGTAGAAGCCGCCATGGGTGAGACCCGCATCCTTCATGAGATCGGCCACGCCGATGCCATGCGCGCCCTTTTCGCGCAGACGCACCGATGCCTTCTTCACGATCCGCGCATGCGTCTCAAGCTTGTGTTCCTTGGAATAGCGCATCAGCGGTCCATTCAAGAGAAATAAATGATGTCGATCATATTACTTGCACTGCTCCACACGTGCAACGTGCGTTTGGCCGCAGGTCTTGACAACAACGCAATTTGCCGCGGAATTGGTACGACAAGACCGGCGATCCACGCCGGCCACAAGGGACGAGACGATTTCATGCATATGCTCAATCCCCACTGCGGCGTCGAACGTGACCCGCGAGGTATAGTTCGGCTGACGATCTGCAATGCCGGCTCACTCAATATTCTCAATTCAGCCGCAATCAAGGGCGTTCGCGAGGGCATCGAGGTATTGGCCACGGAACGTTCCATTCGCGCGCTGGTCATCGCCGGTCAGAGCGAAAAGAGCATGATTGGCGGCGCCGATATCAAGGAAATGGCAACGCTGGATCAGGCCTCCGCGGAGAAATTTATCTCTGGCCTGCGCGACCTCTGCGAAGCCGCGCGCGCGTTCCCCGCGCCGGTGATCGCCCGCATCCCGGGCTGGTGTCTCGGCGGCGGGTTGGAATTCGCTGCCGCCTGCGATTTCCGTATCGCGGCGCACGACTCGAAATATGCCATGCCCGAGGTCAGGGTCGGTATCCCTTCGGTCATCCACGCCGCTCTGCTGCCGCGCCTGATCGGTTGGGGCCGTGCGCGCTGGCTCATCATGACCGCCGCCACGATCGATGCACCGACAGCGCTGAACTGGGGTCTGGTCGACGTGGTCGCCGCCGAAGGCGCGCTCGATGCGGAAGTCGAGAAGACCATTGATTCCATACTGGAGTGTGGTCCCGAGGCCATGCGATCTCAAAAAGCCTTGCTGAAACAGTGGGAAGAACTGCCGTTGAAGGAATCGATCAATCTCAGCGTCGGCGTATTCGGCGAGGCCTATCTGACCGGCGAGCCACAGCGACTGATGCAGGGCTTCATCAATCGCAAGCGCTAGCCCCCTCATCTCGCGAGATTTTTTGCCACAACAAATTTCGGTTCGGCGGCGTTGCATATCTCGCAACGCATCATATGATGAGTATCATCTTAATGATCCGCGCTTGCGCGAGGGAACACCGTCATGCCCGCCTCCGATCCTGTTGTCATCGTGTCCGCAACCCGCACGCCGCTCGGCCGCTTCCAGGGCGAGCTGTCGTCTTTCTCGGGCCACAAACTCGGCAGCCACGTCATCGGTGCCGCCGTGGCACGGGCCAAGCTGACACCCGACCGCATCGATGAAGTCTTCATGGGCTGCGTGCTTCCGGCTGGCCAGGGCCAGGCTCCAGCGAGACAGGCAGCACGCGGCGCCAAACTGCCGGACGCGACCGGAGCCACCACGATCAACAAGGTCTGTGGCTCGGGCATGAAGGCCACCATGCTGGCACATGACATTATCCATGCCGGATCTGCGGAGATCGTCGTCTCCGGCGGCATGGAGAGCATGACCAATGCGCCCTATCTGCTGCAGAAGGCGCGTGGCGGCTACCGCGTCGGCCATGATCGCATCATCGATCACATGCTGATGGATGGGCTTGAGGATGCGTATGAGGTGGGCCGCTCGATGGGTGACTTCGGCGAAGCCACCGCTGAGGCCTATCAGTTCACGCGTGGAGATCAGGACGCCTATGCGATTGAGACGCTAACCCGCGCGCGGAAGGCGGTGGAGAGCGGCGCGTTCAGGGCCGAAATAACGCCGCTGACCGTCGTCGAGAAGACCGGTTCGCGCGAAATCGCTAATGACGAACATCCCCTGAAGGTCGATCCTGCCAAGATTCCCAATCTCAAGCCAGCCTTCCGCAGCAATGGCACCATCACGCCCGCGGCCTCCTCAGCCAATGCCGACGGCGCGGCAGCTCTGGTGTTAGCCAAGCGATCTCTCGTGGACCGCGACGGTCTCCCCTCCCTCGCCGTCATCCACGGCCATGCCACCCATAGCCAGGAGCCACAGTGGTTCACCACCGCGCCAATCCCCGCGATCCGCAAGCTGCTCGATAAAGTGGGCTGGAGCGTCGGCGATGTCGACCTGTTCGAGATCAATGAAGCCTTCGCCGTGGTGCCGATGGCCGCGCAACGCGATCTCGGAATTCCCCGCGACAAACTCAATGTCAATGGTGGCGCCTGCGCCCTCGGCCATCCGATCGGTGCGACCGGCGCGCGGCTGATTGTGACGCTGTTGCACGCGCTCGAAGCCAGAGGCCTGCAACGCGGCGTCGCGGCGCTGTGCATCGGCGGCGGTGAAGCGACTGCGATCGCCATCGAACGCATCATTCACTGATACCCCTTTCCCAGTTATGATCGTCGCGGCGATGATCGTCGCGACGTCCATTCTCATTGATTGCAGGAATACCGATGATTTCCGGATGGCTCTCGACTGCCCTCGCCCGCCGTAACATCCACTATGGATGGGCGATGATCGCCGTAACCTTCGTGACAGCACTTGTCAGCGCCGCGGCGGTGGGAGCGCCCGGCGTGTTCATCGTGCCGCTACAAAAAGAATTCGGCTGGAGCACCGCCGAGATTTCCTCGGCCATGTCGATCCGCTTCGTATTGTTTGGATTGATGGCGCCATTCGCAGCAGCACTGATGAACCGCTACGGTCTGCGGAACGTCACGCTCATGGCCCTGCTCGTTGTCGCCGCAAGCCTCATATTGTCCCTCGGGATGACGCAGGTCTGGCAACTGATGGCGCTTTGGGGCGTCGCAGTCGGAATCGGCACTGGCATGACCGCGCTCGTCCTCGGCGCTACAGTCGCAGCGCGCTGGTTCAGCGCACGCCGTGGTCTTGTCGTCGGCATCCTCACAGCGAGCGCAGCGACCGGTCAGCTGATCTTCCTGCCGATCCTCGCCAGCATCACCGAGCACAGCAACTGGCGCTGGGCACTGGCGCTTATGTGCGTGATGCTGGCGGTAGCCGCTCTCGGCGTGCTGCTGGTGATGCGCGATCGTCCAAGCGACCTTGGCATTCGCCCCTATGGAGATACCGGCACCGAACCGCTGGTGGCTCCGGCACCAAACACCTCGCCGATAATGGCCGCGGCACTTGGCGCGCTGCGCGATGCAGCCCAGACGAAGGTATTCTGGATCCTGTTCGCCACGTTCTTCATCTGTGGCGCCAGCACAAACGGATTGGTTCAGGTTCACCTCATTCCAATGTGCCTGGATTTCGGCATCCCGCAGA
Source organism: Tardiphaga sp. P9-11 (assembly GCF_008329525.1). Lineage (GTDB taxonomy): Bacteria > Pseudomonadota > Alphaproteobacteria > Rhizobiales > Xanthobacteraceae > Tardiphaga. The sequence goes on from NZ_NPKQ01000002.1 coordinate 307,590, forward strand.
TTCAGGCGGCCGGGCTGCTTGCGGCTATGGGCGTGTTCGATTTCGTCGGCACCATCGCATCGGGCTGGCTGTCGGATCGCTATGACAATCGTTACCTGCTGTTCTGGTATTATGGCCTGCGTGGCCTCTCGCTGCTGGCGTTGCCGTTCACCGACTTCTCGTTCTATGGTCTGTCGCTCTTCGCGCTGTTCTATGGCCTGGACTGGATCGCCACCGTGCCGCCGACCGTGCGCCTCACCGCATCCAAGTTCGGTCCCGAACGCGCGGGTCTGGTGTTCGGCTGGATCTTCGCCGGCCATCAGTTAGGCGCGGCAACGGCGGCATTCGGCGCTGGCCTGTCGCGCACGGTACTGCTCAGCTATCTGCCTGCCTTTTTCGCGGCAGGTGCGCTATGTATTATTGCAGCGCTGATCGTGCTGGCGATTTCAAAAGACAAGAAGGTCGCGACCGCCTGATCCCCGCAGGATTCAGGCTGCTCGTCACTCATATCAGAACGGGAATACATCATGCGCCGCGTTGTAATTACGGGGATGGGAGCGGTGTCGCCGCTCGGTTGCGGCGTCGAGATCAACTGGTCCCGGTTGCTCGCCGGTCAATCCGGCATCCGCCTGTTACCGGAAGCCATGACCACTGATCTCGCCGCCAAGGTCGGCGGCCAGGTGCCCGACATCGCGAACGATCCGGAAGGCGGTTTCGATCCTGACAAGGCGGCGGCGCGCAAGGATCAGAAGAAGATGGATCGCTTTATCCTGTTTGCGCTGATGGCCGCCGATGAGGCCATCGCGCAGGCCGGCTGGCAGCCCAGGGATGCGCGAGAACGCCAGCGCACGGCCACGATCATCGCCTCCGGCATCGGCGGCTTTCCGGCGATTGCCGACGCGGTCCGCACCACCGACACCAAGGGCATCCGCCGGCTGTCGCCGTTCACTGTGCCCTCATTCCTGGTCAATCTCGCAGCCGGTCATATCTCGATCCGTTACGGCTTCGAAGGCGCGCTCGGCGCACCCGTGACAGCCTGCGCCGCCGGTGTGCAGGCGATCGGCGACGCTGCACGTCTCATTCGCTCCGGCGAAGCGGACGTCGCCATCGCCGGCGGCGCCGAAGCGTGCATCGACCGCGTCAGCCTCGGCGGCTTCGCCGCCGCTCGCGCACTCTCCACCGACTTCGTCGCCAATCCGGAGCGCGCCTCGCGTCCGTTCGATCGCGACCGCGACGGCTTTGTGATGGGCGAAGGCGCCGGGGTCGTGGTGCTCGAAGAACGCGACCATGCCTTGGCGCGCGGCGCCAAACCTATCGCCGAACTAATCGGCTATGGCACGACGTCCGATGCGTTCCATATGACCGCTGGTCGAGAGGACGGCGACGGCGCAAGACGCGCGATGGATATCGCTCTGGCACAAGCCAACATCACGCCTGCCGATGTCCAGCATCTGAACGCCCATGCGACATCGACGCCGGTCGGCGATCACGGCGAGCTCGAAGCGATCAAGTCGATCTTCGGAACGAACGGCGGGGTCGCTGTGAGTTCGACCAAGTCAGCCACGGGTCACCTGCTCGGTGCGGCCGGCGGATTGGAGGCGGTCTACGCGATTCTCGCCCTGCGTGATCAGATCGCTCCGGCCACGCTCAATCTCGAAAATCCCGATCCGGCGGCGGAAGGCATCGATCTGATCCGCGGCAACGCGCGCCCGATGTCCATCGAGCACGCGATGTCGAACGGCTTCGGTTTCGGCGGCGTCAACGCCAGTATCTTGCTACGGCGAATGTAAGCCGTAGCTCTTACGGCCGCATCGCCAGCCGTGACGGTCCCGCCGTGCGGAGCGGCTCGGCGAGACGCGCAAATTCACACAGCAGCGAACGCGTCTTCGTCGGATTGATGACTTCCTCGACCCAGAACTTCTCGGCCGACCGGAATGGCGAGCGCAGCTTGTTGAGGCGGTCCTCGATCTCCTGCTGCTTGGCCTTGGGATCCTCTGCTGCGTCGATCTCGGCGCGATAGGCTGCCTCGATGCCGCCCTCCAGCGGCAGAGAGCCCCAATAGGCCGAGGGCCATGCATAGCGCATCGAGAAGCGATTGGCGGGCTGATGGACCACACCGGCGACGCCGAACGCATTGCGGATGATGATCGTGCACCACGGCACTGTCGTCTGATTGACCGCGGCCATGGCGCGCACGCCATGACGGATGGTCGCCGCCTTCTCCGCGTCGAGCCCGATCATGAAGCCCGGACAATCCATGAGATAGACCACGGGCAGATGGAAAGTTTCGGCGAGGTCGACGAAACGCACCACCTTCTGGCACGCTTCCGCGGTCCAAGAGCCGCCATAGTGGAATGGATCGCTGGCGAGCAGCAGCACCGCGCGGCCTTCGAGCCGCGCAAAGCCTGTGATGATCGGTCGGCCGAAATTGGCCGACATCTCGAAGAACGAGCCCTTGTCGACGACGGCGTCGATGATCGGGCGCATCTTGTAGACCTGCCGGCGATTGCGCGGCACGGCATTCAGCAGCGATTCTTCGGCGCGCTCCGGATCGTCATGGCACTCGATTGTCGGAGGCAACCCGTAAACCGAGGACGGTAGATATGACAGGAAGCGGCGCGCGCAGGTGAACGCCTCCTCCTCGGTCTCAACCGCATGATCGACGCCGCCAGCACGGGTCTGAATATCCGAGCCGCCAAGCTCTTTCTTGTCCAGCGACTGTCCGAGCCGCGCCACAACGGGAGGACCAGCAACAAACATCGCCGAATTCTTGGTCATCACCGAATAGTGGCTCGCGGCCAGCCGCGCCGCGCCAAGACCGGCCACTGAACCGAGGCCCAATCCAACTACCGGCACCTGTGCCATATTGGCCAGCGTGTACCAGTAGGAACGCGTGCCGCCGACACCGCCTGGCAGATTGGCAGCGCCGCGTGTTTCGATTGTTTTCACAGAGCCGCCGCCGCCTGAACCTTCGATTACACGAATGATCGGCAGCCGCAATTCGTGGGCCATCTCCTCGGCCATCAGCGGCTTGGCGGAGATCGACGCATCGGCAGAGCCCCCACGCACGGTGAAATCGTCACCGACAACAACAACGGGACGGCCATCGATCTTGCCGCGGCCGAACACACAGTTCGCTGGCGTGAGATTTGTCAGTTCGCCCGACGCATCATACTCGCCGACACCGGAGATCGCGCCGACCTCATGAAAACTCTTTGCGTCGATCAGTTTGTCGATACGCTCACGAACCGTGAGCCGGCCTTGGTCATGCTGCCGCTTGACCTTGTCAGCGCCCCCCATCTCCCGCGCGAAGGCTTCGCGCCGGGCGAGGTCGTCGAGTTCCGGCTTCCAGTTCATTTATTCCCTCCGGGAGTATTTTTTTCTGAGTTGTTGGCGCAGGAGGCGCATCTGGAACAGGCGCGCTTGTCAGACCACTATCTGCATTCTGAACCATCATGCTGATCGTACTACTGAGCTGACGCAGGATGGGAGCGATCTCGTCCCGCAGACGCTGCTCGTCATACATCGCGGCAAGCAGCCCGATAGTCACAACCACATAGGTCTGGTACTGCGGCGACCAGATCGGCGTAGCGATGCCGGTGATATGCGGCGACCAAAGGCCACCTGCGAGAACGTAGCCGTTATCACGCAGACATTCGCGATTCCCGACGATCTTGTCGCGCAGGATCTTGGCGTCCTCGGGCATTTCACGCGCGATATCGTTGATCAACGCATTGCCGACGTCTTCATCGAGCGCTGCGGTGTAGGCATGACCGGCTGCAGTCCGGCCCATGGCAATACGGCTACCGGTGGTCGAATGCAGTCCGAGCGCGTGTTCAGCGCGGGCATATTCGAGATAAACCATGTGGAAACGATCGGGGATTGTGAAGCCGATGGTGCCCGGCACCTGCTCCGCCACTTCCTGCAAGCGCAGGCGGATCAGGTTGCGCACCTGAAGGCCACGCATCATCGACGCGCTCATGGCGACGGCGCTCGATCCGATGCGGTACTTCTGATCGCCCGGCAGATAAGCGAGCTGGCCCATACGCGTCAGCGTGTGAGTCAGGCGCGATACGGTGGAGCGCGGCAGACCGCAGCGATTGGAGATTTCGAGATTGCCGAGTCGGGCATCATGGCCCTCGAAGCAGCGAAGAATATCAAAGGCGCGCGAGACCACCTGGATCACATCGCCGTCACCTGCCAGGTCGCTGGCGAGCATACCTTGTTTGCTGAGCCGTTCCGAACGTCGTCCCATGATGCGTTTCCCTTAAGACGACGCATCCCGCGGGGAGCCAATCCGTTGGATTGCCCCGATGTGCGCCGCCGTCCCGTTCCACTCTGCGGAATTATATTCCACTTGCGGGCTACGCTACCTCAGGCAATCTGCGGCGACAACACCAAGCTGCTCGTTTCTTCTCATTCTTAGAAATTGTCGGTCGCGTCGGCGCTACACCTATAGCGAGCAGCCGCCCGCGTGATCGCGGAGAACACCATGCCAGAGATCAAGATCCTCAGCGAAGTCGCCGGCCGCATCTGCTCACTGCCGCTCGCAACCGGCGATTCCGTCAACGAAGGAGACGAAGTGGCATTTGTCGAAGCCATGAAGATGGAAATTCCGGTCGCCTCTCCTGCCGCGGGTAAAATCAAATCGATGATCGTCGCGGTCGACGACGTGGTCGCGGAAGGACAATTGCTCGGCACAGTCGAGACGTGAGCAAAGTGCAGTGACGACCTCGACTGCCTTGCCAATGTGCTGCGGCATTCTGTCTGAAATGGTGACCACTCCCATCATCCAGCGAACCGCCTCAGGACATTGCCAGCGCCTGACGGCGATGACATGATCGCCGGACAATAAAAAGCAATTCGCAAAGCGAATGCATCTGGAGGGGAAAATGCTTCACCGGCTTATCGCGCTGGCGTCCGTTGCCGTGCTCACTACGACCGGCGCTGTATGCGCACAGGATATCAAACTTCCACCGACCATGGCGGTCACCGCCTATGACACCGGCACCGCCGGCTTCAACATCGCCGTCGCCGTCGGCAAGATGATGAAGGACAAATACTCCACCGACGTGCGCGTGCTGCCTGCCGGCAATGATGTCGCACGGCTCGCACCATTGCGCGCCGGTCGTGCGGTGGCATCGGCCATGGGCTCAGGATCGTATTTTGCGCAAGAAGGCGTGTTCGAATTCGGCGCCAAGGAATGGGGCCCGCAGTCGCTGCAGGTTCTACTCGGTACCACAGACTGCAATGGCGGTTCGGTCGGTGTCGCCAAGGACACTGGCATCACCCAGATCAAGGAACTGCGCGGCAAGCGTCTCGGATTCGTGGTCGGGTCCCCCGCACTCAATCAGAACGCGCTCGCGATCATCGCTTTCGCCGGTCTCACGCAGAAAGACGTGAAGGTCGTCGAATTCGCGAGCTACGGCGCGATGTGGAAAGGCATCATCAACAACGATGCTGATGCCGGTTTCGCCACCACAATCACCGGCCCTGCCCGTGAACTCGAAAATTCGCCACGCGGCATCATCTGGCCGCCGCTGCCGCACGCCGACAAGGAAGGCTGGGCGCGCGTGCAAAAGGTCGGCGCGTTCTTCACACCGATGATGGCGACTTGCGGCGCAGGCATTACGGCGGACAAGCCGATCGAGATGGGCACCTACCCCTATCCGATTTTCGTGACCTATGGTTCGCAATCGCCGGACGTGATCTACCCCATCGTCAAGGCGATGATCGTCAATTACGACGACTACAAGGACGGCGCACCGGGCGCCGGCGGTCTCGCCGCCAAGCGCCAGACCATGAAATGGGTGGTGCCATTCCATCCCGGCGCGGTGAAAGCGATGAAGGAAGCCGGCAACTGGACCGACGACGACCAGAAGCACAATGACGGGCTGTTCAGGCGACAAGACGTTCTGAAGGCCGCTTGGACGGATTACTCCAAGGCCAATGCCTCATTGGGTGAGAAGGAATATCTCGAGGGCTGGATGAAGGCGCGCGCGACAGCTCTCGCCAAAGCCAACATGCCGAACGGCTTCGAATAAGCCCACACCAAAGAGCGCGCGGACCTCTCAAGATATTTCCGGGATTTTTCATGTCTAACACCCCCTCCCCGGACTTGACGTCCGCGATGCCATCCGCGCCCAAACGGATCGAGTTCGAAGACCCCCATGCCGGCATCGGCAATATGCAGGAAGCGGAAGTCACCCGCGTCCGCGTATTGCGCGGAGGTTGGCGATGGGCCCTAATCGCAGCCACGGCCGCAACCATCCTGCTGTGCATCAACCAACAATTCACACTGCGCTTCTTTGTCGATTATACGCAGCTCAACACCGAGTATTTCTATCTGCTCATCGCTCTGATGCTGCCGTTCACGTTCTTGATCTTTCCGAACTCGGAAAAGTCGCCGCTCGATCGCATCCCTTGGTATGACCTTGTCCTGTTTGTCGCGACCTTCTGCGCGGCGATCTGGCTGATGATGAACATCCGCAAGGCCGCGATGGCCGGTTGGGAATCCGATGGCGCGCCGACCAATGTGATAGCCGCCGGCCTCGTGATGTGGGCCGTACTGATGGAGGCGCTGCGCCGCACGGGAGGCTGGAGCTTACTGCTCAGTGTGTTCCCGTTCACGGTGTATCCGCTTTTCGCCGAAGCGAGCTGGCTCGGACCATTTCGGGGATCGCAGCTGACGCTCGACCAGACCACCGCCTATCACGTGCTGTCAGGCGAGAGTCTGCTCGGCATTCCGATTCAGGCCTTTGCTGACACTGTCATCGGCTTCCTCGTCTTCGGCACCGCGCTGATGATGACCGGAGCCGGCAAGTTCTTCATCAACATTGCCTTCGCGCTGTGCGGCACCTTCCGTGGAGGTGCCGCCAAGGTCTGCATCTTTGCATCCGGTCTGCTCGGCATGATGTCTGGCTCGATCATCTCCAATGTGCTGACCGCTGGCACCATGACCATCCCCGTCATGAAGAAGAGCGGCTTCCGCGCGTCTTATGCCGCCGCCATCGAGGCCTGCGCCTCGACCGGCGCGGTACTGGCGCCGCCGGTGATGGGCGCGACGGCTTTCGTCATCGCCCAGTTCCTGAATGTGAGCTACGCCGATGTGGCGCTGGCGGCGATCATTCCGGCGGTGCTGTTCTATGTCGGCCTGTTCATGCAGGTGGACTCCTATGCCGCCCGCCACAAGCTCGAAGGCATTCCGCGATCCGAGCTGCCGAAGATCAAGGATACGATCAAGGACGGCTGGTACTATATCTTCGTCATCGCGCTGCTGGTCGTGATGCTGCTGTATTTCAAGCGCGAGAGCCATGCGCCGTTTTATGCCACCGCGCTGCTGCTGGTGCTGAACCAGCTGTTCTCCAAAGATACCCGCTGGACCATGAGCACGATCTCGAAATTCCTCGAGGTCAATGGCCGCACTTTTGTCGAGTTGATCGGCATCCTTGCAGGCTGCGGCCTCCTGATCGGCGCTTTCTCGATGACTGGAGTGGTCTCCAGCCTCGCCAACGACCTGCTGCGGATCGCCGGCGGCGACGCGTTCCTGCTGCTGCTGATGTGCGCCCTCACCAGCCTGATCCTCGGGCTCGGACTGACAACCACCGCCTGCTATATCTTCCTTGCCATTCTCGTAGCACCGGCGCTGGAAAAGCTCGGCCTTAATCGCATGGCCGTGCATATGTTCATCTTCTATTGGGGCATGCTGTCGTCGATCACGCCACCAGTCGCCATCGCATCATTTGCAGCGGCAGGTATCGCAGGCTCACCAGCGATGAAGACCGGCTGGGAGAGCATGTGGGTTGGCAGCATCATCTACTTCATCCCGTTCTTCTTCGTGATGAATCCGGCGCTGGTGCTGCAGGGTGACGCCCCCTATCTCGCAGGCCTTGGCCTGATGACGCTGGCCGGCATCGGGACGCTGTTCATCTGCGGCGGCATCCAGGGCTATCAGGCCTTCGTCGGCGACCTCAGGCGTGCCGGCGCCATGGAGTGGCCGCTCCGCATATTGCTGGTCATTGGCGGCTTCATGCTGGCGACGCCGGGCGGCGGCATCAATCCGCTGTCGCAGTGGCAGATCACCGGCCTCGCGCTCTGCGTTCTGGCGCCGACGATCCTGGTAGCACTGGCGCTGATCAAGCGTAGCCCGACGCGGCTGGCAATGTCATGAGAGATGGCGTTAGCAGCGTTGCAATACGCGCTAGAAGAATTCTTCCGGGCAGGGATCGACGATCTTCCAGAGGTCCATGCCGTTCTTGATCTTCTTCATTTCCGGCGTCAGGCCGCCGTTGCGCGCGAGCCACGCTTTCACCGGCGGCGGATAGTAGGCCATCAGGTCCGAGGTACCCTCGTAGCTGATCACCTTCATGCCGAAGGTGAAGGCCTTGTCGTAATAGGCCTGATGGAAGCCCAAGCTGGCGCGCGGCGTCACGCAGACCTTGTTCATCGGTACGATGCCGAACACCAGCGTGCAGGCCGAATTGCAGATGCCGTCGATGATCACCCGCTCCTTGCGGTCGCGGATGCGCTCATACTTGGCCTTGTATTCCTCGACATAGCCGCCGTGGTCCCGGGTGATGCGCAGATCTGCCCGTGCCGGAGCTACAGACAGCACCAGCAGGGACATCAGGACAGGCAGCAGCGAAAGACGCATCGCGTGATGAAACCGGTAAGGGACCCCAAGCCAACGCCCTTTTTCGGCATCAGCACACCACCCGACTCTGGCCGGACAGTGCTAGTATTCCGTTAAGCATCGCCTTTGAGCGAAAAAAAGGCAGGAACCGGCCCTGCCTCACTCTCTGCCCCACCCGGTCTAGCCGTTCAGGAACATCCGGTAGACCGGATTTTGCGTTTCGTCTTCATAGGGATAGCCCAGCGAGGTCAGCCGCTGCGTCAGGGTCAAGCGGTCGGCCTGCGGGACTTCAATCCCAACCAGCACCCGGCCGTAGTCCGCGCCGTGGTTACGGTAATGGAACAGCGTGATGTTCCAGTCCGCGCCCATCTGGTCGAGGAATTTCAGCAAGGCGCCCGGACGCTCCGGAAACTCGAAGCGCAGGATAACCTCGTCCCGCAAAGCCGGCGGTGCTCGCCCGCCAACCATATAGCGGATGTGCAGCTTGGCGGTTTCGTCCGCGCTGATGTCCAGCACCTTGTAGCCGAGCGCCTGCAACTGCCCGATGAGCTCGCCCTTGTCGTTCTTCGCGCCGCTCAGCTTCAGCCCAACGAAGACATTGGCTTCCTTGGCATCGGCATAGCGATAGTTGAACTCGGTAATGTTGTGATTGCCGATGGTCTGGATGAAGCGGCGATAGCTGCCCGGCTGCTCCGGAATGGTCACGCCCAGCAGGATCTCGCGGGCCTCGCCGACCTCGGCACGCTCTGCGACGTGCCGCAGGCGATCGAAGTTCATGTTGGCGCCGCTGTTGATAGCAACCAGCGCACCGGTACGCATCGGATTGCTCGCGGCATAGCTCTTCAATCCTGCCAGCGCCAGGGCGCCAGCCGGCTCCGCGATCACGCGCATATCCTCGAAGATATCCTTGATGGCGGCACACATCTCATCGGTATCTGCCGTGATCACGCCATCGAGCAACTCGCGGCAGAGTCGGAATGTTTCAACGCCGGCCTGGCGCACGGCCACTCCGTCGGCAAATAAACCGACGCGATTGAGGACGACGCGCTCGCCAGCATCTATCGCGGCTTTCATCGATGCGGCATCGACTGGTTCGACACCGATGACTTTGGTCTCCGGGCGTAGAAATTTGATGAAGGACGCAACGCCGGCCGCAAGGCCGCCGCCGCCGATCGGCACGAACACCGCCTCGATTGGATGGGGATACTGCTGCAGGATTTCCATGCCGACGGTGCCCTGCCCCGCGATCACATCGGGATCGTCATAGGGATGCACGAAGGTCAGCTTCTGTTCGGCCTCGAGCTTGCGCGCATGCGCTGCGGCCTCGTCGAACGTATCGCCAAACAGCACGGCATTGCCGCCCCAATATCTGACAGCATCGATCTTGATCGGCGGCGTAGTCACCGGCATCACGATGGTTGCCTTGATTCCGAGCCGCTGCGCCGACAGCGCTACGCCTTGCGCGTGATTGCCAGCAGATGCGCAAATCACGCCGGCCGCGCGCTGCTCCGCGGACAGCCCCGCAATGCGGTTGTACGCACCGCGAATCTTGAACGAGAAGACCGGCTGCAAATCCTCGCGTTTGAGCAGCACGGGGCTCCCCATGCGCGCGGTCAGCCGAACCATCGGGTCCAGCGGCGTCTGGATTGCGACGTCATAGACGCGGCTGTCCAGGATTTTGCGAACGTAGTCAGTCACGAGAGGTCCTTGAACGTGTAGGCGCACCAGTTGAGCATAAAACTGCTTGCGAGCGGCTTATCGGGGCAGATGGGCACCGAAATGACCCAGAAATCAAGCCCCGTTTGCGCCTAAACACGTGTCCGACTGGGCACGATTTCCCATATCCGCGTTAACGATGGTGTACGGCTCTCTGTGTATGTTGGCTTGCCGATCCGGACCATTAAATGAGCGGCACCCACGCCATGCAAGTATCGCCAACGGAACAAGCAGTACCATCACGCCCCCAAAGCGATCGCACGCGCCAGATCTGGATCGATTTTGCGCGTGGCATAGGCGTCACTCTCGTGGTCTATGGCCACGTGCTCGGCGGCTTGATACCGCCGCATCTATTTCCTGACGGACCGCTCGCGCAGTGGATGAGTTATGCGCTCTATACTTTCCATATGCCGCTGTTCTTCTTTCTCGCTGGACTGAACGTACAACGCAGCCTCACACGCGGCGTTCGGCCGTTCCTCGTCAGCAAGGCATGGACGATCGCCTATCCCTATGTGCTTTGGTCGCTGATCCAGGGCGGCGTGATCATGCTGATACCGCACAACGCGAATATTCCGATCACCACCAGCGATCTCGCGGCTATCTGGTATCGGCCGATGGCACAGTTCTGGTTTCTATATGCTCTGATGATCTGCCACATATTGGCGGCGCTCGTTCCCAATCGCACCATCATGATTGTCGTTGCGATCGTCGGCTTGATTGCATTCATGCTGTTGCCGATCCGTCCCGATCTTGCGCTCACCATGCACCACCTGCCGTTCTATGTCGCAGGTCTCTATGCAACCCGCGTCGTTATGACATGGCAACCTCGTGGGCGAGTTGGCTGGACGCTGCTAATCGTGACCGCCGCCGCTTTCGCTACGGCGGTTGCCGTTGGAGGACATCTCTCCGGCTTCGACGCGAATGGCGCGGCTTCGCTTCCGGCATGTATTCTCGGCATCACCAGCACGGTGTTACTTTGCAAATTGCTCAACGAGACGCGGCACCGCTGGCTGGCGCTGGTCGGCGTCATGTCCATGACGATCTATGTGCTGCACATCATGGCTGGGTCGGGAACGCGGATCATCATGCAGACGTTGCATGTGCCACCAATGCCATGGGCCTATCTGCTTGCAGGAACAGCGGCCGGCATTGCCCTGCCCATGGCGGCACATGTTGTCTTACAACGGTTGAACCTGCTGGCACCACTCGGGCTTGCGCCAATGCCGAGGCGCAAACCTGCACCCACTCCGTTTGTCAGCCAGGCAGCCCGGTTGGACTAAACTCTCCCGGCCCGGATTCCGGTCCGCGTCTGCTCCAGGGGCATTGTGGCGTCCTCGGCTGGCCTAACCGTCTGGTCATGCGGACAGGCCATCGCGAAAATCATCCAGAACAGAGCGGATATCTCACTTGACGAGATACTGGTCAGGGGCAAGTGAATCAGGATACCGCCGAGCGACAGAGCGCCGAGCACCACGCCTTCTTTGGTCGGCATCCGCCATGCCGCAGAAGTGCTCCAGACCCCGACCCAGATATAGGCTGCCAAACAAAGCAGTCCGACGGGAATGCCGAACGTGAGCCAGCTCGCAATGATCTGGCCATCGACCGGCATGGTGCCTGCGACACCGATATCGGTGAAGCTGAAACCAGATCCCATCACCATACTGTCAGGTGTATTCCACAGCGTCACGAATTCTTCGAGACGTTCGTTGCCGCTGCCATCCTCGGAGCCGCTGCCGAGCGACTGCAGCCGGTCCGTGATCACATCGCCGAAGGGGGTGAATAGCACCGCGGCCATGGCTGCGCCGACGATGCCAAGCCCCGTCGCAAGCGCCCGCCGCCGTGTGGATCGAAACACCATGCAGAACGCCACGGCCACCGCAAGCGCGATCCAGCCGGTCCGATACAGCGACAGCAACAGGCCTAATGCTGCGGGCGCCAAGGCAATCAAAGACTGCCAGCCCGGTCTCAGGAAGCCCAACAACAGCAGTCCCGTCGCAGTGAAGGTCGCGTAAGTGGCGGGACCGTTCATCGTGCTGAACACCCGCACCATATAGGGCAACGGATATCCTGCCGACAGGATGGAGGCATAGTTCATCCAGAACCGGTCCCAGGCCGGCGGATCGACATATTGCCATATGCCGTAGAGACCAGTCAGCGGCAGCACCACCAGAAAGATACGCGCCATGGCATTGACGAGTTCGCCGTCCGAATTAGAGCGCTGTTGCAACGCCAGGCCATAGAGCACCGGCGCGCCCCATCTCAGCGCCCCCGTCGCCGCGCCGAGCCAGTCGTTCTGAAACACCGACAGCATCGCGCCATAGGCGACACATCCCAACACAATGAAGGGCGCGATCAGCCAGGGATTGCGCAGCCGCTCGGGCGACGACAGCACCGCCCAAAGACTTGGCAATGACGTCAGAACGAACATCAAAGGTCCAATCAGCATGATGCTCGATTGATCATAACCGACCGTGACGTCGACGATCCGTCGCACTAACGGCGCAAAAGCAAACAGCAGAATTGCCGACTGAACATGGGCCGCAGTGCTGCGTCGCCACGCCAGCCAACCAGTGGCAGCGCAGCCGAGCACGAAAAGCGGCCGCGACAAACCGCCCATCGCGGGACCGACCGCCGCCGTGACGATTAGAAGCAGCGCGGTTGGCAGCCACCCGGACAGGACGAAATCCACCGGACCGGATTTGAGTCGGCCTTGATTCATAAAGCCAGACTATAGCGTTCTCCGGTCGCTGCCACCTGTCCGATACCGGCACCAATCTGCACGCGGCAATGTGGACCTATCGATTGGCAGATATCTGGCTGCCCATCCCAAGCAGCGCTCCAGACGTCAGGCAAAACCGATGCCCCGTGGCGGGGCTAGCTTTTGCGACTTTCGCCGCTATGGTGCCGCCGTCGCACTCGTAGCTCAGCTGGATAGAGCATCGGATTTCGATTCCGAGGGTCGGGCGTTCGAATCGCTCCGAGTGCACCATTAAGCGTTTGTTTCCATTCGTTTTTTCAAAAACTAGGCGTTCGCTTCGCGCTCAATCATCCTCAACCGCACGAATGCTGCCCAAGCCTGAGGAAAATCCGCACTCTTGGCATCGATCGCCATGAGAGCCCGAAGAGCTTCCCGAACTTCGTCTAGCGAAGGCCGTTGAGATGAGGTTCCTGCTTTGAACTTCGCCCAGAGATCTTCAACCGATTTTGCCAGCACCAACGCCTCGGCATTCGTTCGTTTGTGCACAGGCTTTGCCAACACGTGGTCCGGCGGAAAGACTGGCCAGGCGGTCGGCGGCTTGTCGGAACGCCAGTCCGCTTCGGGGCCGGGCGCGCGATTGAATGTCTGGTTTCCCGATTGCTGCCCGCCCGAACCGGGTTGGCCTGCCAGACGGCCGAGTTGCTGCTCGGTCGTCCCGGCCGGCCCACCGCCGGTAGGCGATAGTTGCGACGCCATGTCCGTGAGCACCGACGGATCGCCTGTCGGCTGCGTCTTTTGAAGCAGCTTGATCGCCTGGAGCGCACCGGGCGATATTCCGATCTTCTTTTGAGCCAGCTTCTCTTCTTCTTCAGAGACTGGACAGGCCTTGTAGGCATCGTGCCGTTGCGCGATCTCTCCGTTGTCGTCGATACGCGCGAAGTCGATGGCGACCGCGTAGACGAAAGCTCGGTGCCCGCTGTAGGCCCCCGATCTGTCTTTAGCGTTCACGGTGCCGCAAACATACTTCCCGGCATCGACCTGAACCGACCGCAAGACATCGAATTGCGCAGATGACGGATTGAGCAAGAGTCGCGTGACTGCAGCACGCGCCTTGGAGTGATTGGTTGTCAGGATGGCATCCAGCGCATAGTCGGGCCGAATGAAGGACGGTTGATAATAGAACGCCGATGCGGCTGCAAAAAACGCTGCACCCACGCCGACAGATATCAGAGCAGCTGGCGTGTTCATGCGGTCCCCTGCTCCGGCCAAGCCGTCCAATAAGCTATTGATTCTATTTTACATTGCACCAGCTTGTGACCATTTCGTTAACGCGAATCTCTACAACCGCCGTGTCCGGAACCCGTTGTTGTGGTTGCACCACTCAACCGAATGAGACTGTGCGCCGCCGCGGCGCCCTTTCAAAACAGCAACTCGATGGCGTGCTGAACAGCAAAGGCCTGCTGTCATCGGTATTTACCAGCCGTTACCACCATCCAAGCTAAGATACCCGGCGCCAAGGAAGCGTCCATGATCCCTGAAAAACGAAATACTGGCCGCGTCGCGTTCGAGCGTGGTTTCCCCGTCTGGCTGATGGCCATTGACGGCACATGGCGCCGCAGCTGCCGCATCATGGATGTGTCCGAGACCGGCGCGCGCCTTGTCGTCGAGAGTTCGATCGAGGGTATCAATCTCAAGGAGTTCTTCCTCTTGCTGTCGTCCACCGGGCTGGCGTTCCGTCGCTGCGAGCTCGCCTGGGTCAATGGGGAGGAGATCGGCGCGACATTCCTGCGACAGGGCGCCAAGAAGAAAGCTGCCCGGCCGGCGGACGTCGAGTCCTGACTTCCGCGGGACCGTTTTCGGAACTCGGCGCCTGACACGTGGCCCGACGCTGATGCGCGGATCTGCCCACCTTTGCGGCAGGAACATTCGCGCGCTCCGACTCTTGTCCCGTCAATAGTTGGGTGCGTTTATCCGTTTGAACCCGGGAGCCACCGTGAAGAATTTTTCGCATGCCGCGTTTCCGCCAGATACGATCTCAGTGATGAAGCAGGCGCTTGACGGAGCCGTGTCAACGCTCCCGCATCCCGTCAACTCCGCTCACGTGCAATCCATTGCCGAAAGCATCCTGCGCACCACACGCGAGGGTGAACGCGATCCCACGATGCTACAGGCCATGGCGCTGCTGGAACTGCAGATCACCCAACGGGACTAACCGGCCCATCTTCACGATCCCGTGGATAACGAAAGTCGGACTTGCTGCAGTGCAACCAGATGCCATATTCCGCGTTGTCGCCTCGACACGGAGGTTTGCCGCATGCCCTACGCGCTGTTTTCCAACTCAGTCAAAGTCAGCAAGGCCTTTCCCAGCAAATCGGATGTTTGGCAGCATGCCGCCGAAACTGGCCTGGTGATGGAAGTCGGCCTGGGCGAGGAAGATCCGCCGCGTCGTGTTCTCGATATGGGCTATGCGATCCACGCATGCGCAGCCGACGCGGTTGA
The DNA here is from genome assembly GCF_008329525.1 of Tardiphaga sp. P9-11. Lineage (GTDB taxonomy): Bacteria > Pseudomonadota > Alphaproteobacteria > Rhizobiales > Xanthobacteraceae > Tardiphaga. Next base: position 323,114 of record NZ_NPKQ01000002.1, read on the forward strand.
GAAATCAGACGCCGCGGGCGCGAGCGAGCACGACATGAGCCGCATGATTGCCGCCTGTCAGCTCAATCAGCGGTGCGCAACCGTCGCATCGTAAATTCAATGTCGCCGTCTGGCAGCTCGCGCCAGCGCTCAACTTCACTCATATAGGCTTGCTTGGGAAAGCGCTGCAGAAAAGCCCGCGCTGTTTTGCGGGCATTGTCACGCGGCTGCTTGAAGGTTTCTCGTACATAACCGTCATCGCTGGCACGCCGCCTCGAACGCGCGGCCATTCTCTCGGCAAGATCACGCGGAGTTCCCGGCATTGCTGCTACTCCATACACAAGCAACGCCGGATAGATTGGCACGGATCGGTCTTGGATCAAGCGTCCTGTTTCACGGCGCACCAGATTTGACTCAGAAGAAAGGGCGCCCGATCGCTCGGCGCGCCCTTTCCCTGTTCTCGCTGAACCAGGCGCCGAGGCGCCCTTCCCAAGCTCAAAACATGAGCCTAGCGGGCGGCCTCAGCGAGGTGACAGCGCTTGGAATTAGACACTGGACCACCTCCTTTCGTTGTTTGTGACACCTTGAGTATAGGAGAGATTCGCACCGTGTTAAGGGGCGGTATCCAAAACGAGCTATGCAATCTTGCCCAGGGCGCGAGCCAGCCGCATTGTGAAGACTTGGCAGGGTATGCATCGTCCTTGTCCACTATTACCGTCCGCATCACCCTGGTGAGCATCGGGCAGCGGTAAAATCAATCAAGGACGGAAGCGACCATTGGGCTTGTCTCACATCGTCCAATAGGCCTCTTCCTCGATGTCCAGCAGTCTCGACGCCTGGCCGAAAGGCGTGATGACGCGTCGCGCGTCCATCGTCTTTCAGATCGCAACGCTCGGCACTGTTGCCATGTTCGCCAGCGCACCGACGCCGTTCTACCGAATCTATCAGGATCACTGGCACCTCTCGCCAGTGATGGTCACGACCGTATTCTCCGCCTATGCGCTCAATCTGCTGGTCGCACTTCATCTGCTCTCGCCTTCAGCCTGCCAACTATCATCGCAGGCTTGGCAATCCCGACGCTCGGCCTGCCGCTGACGCTCGACATTTACGACGCAGTGATGATCGTCCTCGCGGCGATCTCGCTGATCGTCACGCTCGCATCGATCCGCCGGGTGTCGTGACCAGCTACGTCATGCTACCTGGCATGAAGCAACGGATCAGCGTTCCGGACGAACCCTGTATCGGCCACACCATGGTGCGACCCACGCGGTTCGGCACTGTGATGACAGCCTCATCGGGCACATCGAGCCACGCCCCGTCGATCCGCACCTTGTAGTGCCCGCTGTTGGATTCCCAGTCCACATCGCTGACCGCACTGCCATCGGCATCGGAACAACACGGCCCCTTGCCGCTGCGCAGACTGTCGAACCAGGCTTTTAGATCAGGACTGCTGTTGGCAAATTGCCCGCGATCGCGCGCAGCGACGCTTTGCAGCAACGGCATCGACAGGAGCACCGCGACGCCAACAGTTGGCGCTCCTAACTTCAACCAGCCATCACGACGCCTGCAACGTCGATAATGAGAGAAACTACCTTGTGAACACGGCGCATCGGCGCCGGAAGTCTTCCAGTCGCTCATTTGCTTGCTCCAGCCCCCGGCCGGCACAATGATGTTCAGTTTTGTCGCGGGCAACGTGCCCGCCTCTTCCGTATCGTCCACGCCAAGCGATTACACGACTTACGAACAGCGACTGCGGCCTATCATTGCGGCAGAAGCTCGACAAAAAGATAAGCGATTCTTATTCTACTCCGTAAATTCTCTTCGCACTGCAGCGAATTTGTGGTGATAACTCTGCAAGCGAGATCACAATACCGTCGTAAGAAAAACTATCTACTAGCTACCCAATCTTTTTAACTACATTGCGGCCGGTGTTGAGGTGCAACCCGCGCTCGAACTAAGCGCCATTGACGCGTGTTTGCTGCGTTGACGCTGACAGGCGGTGTTTGCCATACTTGAAAGTGCACAACCAAGGGACGGGTTGTGTCACCGGGACATTATGAAAAACGCACTTTATTCGATCCATGTCGACCTTCAGGACGGTCGCTCGGGCAAAGGCAGCGGTGTTGTCGTGTTTCGCAATGGCGAGATTCTCGGCGGCGACGCTTACCTTTTCTATGTCGGCAGCTATGTCGTGAATGCGGGAACAGATACTTTCAAGGGCGAAGTCTCGGTCATGCAGCACACACCGAGCCCCAACATGAGCCCGCTATTTGGCGGTCAATCCCAGCCTGTGGGCATTGGCGTATCCGGCACCTTCACGGACACCGCCGCAACCATGAATGGGACGGCCTTGGTTGGAAAAAACAGCCTGATTTTTCGCGCCACGCTGCGCAAACTTGCCGACGCCGAATAGGTCTTACTCGGCTGCCATCTCCAGCGGCGCGACGCGCGGCAGGATGATCTGGATGCGTGTTCCCTGCCCCGGGGCGGACTGCAGATGCAGACGTCCGCCGAGGCGGCTGGTGATGATGCTGTAGACGATGTGCAGGCCGAGGCCCGTGCCACCCTGATCCCGGCGCGTCGTGAAGAACGGGTCGAAAGCACGCCGCCGAACCTCCGGGCTCATGCCGACACCGTTATCCGTGAAAAGAATTTCCACATGGTCGTTACCTGCTTCCTGCACCTTGATCTCGACCGAGCCACCATTGCCATCGGGAAATGCATGAGCGACGGAATTGAGGAACAGATTGGTCAGCACCTGACCATACGGGCCCGGATAGCTGTTCATCGTCAGTCCCGGCTTGCAGTCGACCGAGAGCGCCAGCTTCTGTTTTCGTAACCCGGGCTTCAAACTCATCACCACCTGTTCGGTGAGATCGGCGAGATCAAAGACGCGCTGGTCGGAATAATTGCGGTCAGCGGAAACCTGCTTGAACGACTGGATCAACTCAGCCGCACGATTGAGATTGGCGACCAATTGCGCCGCCGCGTCGCGGTTGGAATCGATGAACTCCATCAGAGTCGAGCGGCGCAGCTCACCGCGCGCGACCTCTTCGCCGAACAGCGCGATCTTGCGTTCCAGCGACGACGCCACCGTCAGGCTGATACCGACGGGATTGTTGACCTCATGGGCAACACCCGCAACCAGCCGCCCAAGGGCCGCAAGCTTCTCCGCCTCGATCAGGGAATTCTGCGTCTCACGGAGATTGCGCAGCGCCGTTTCGGCAGCGTCCTTGGCCTTGAGCATCTCCTGCTCACTGCGCTTGCGTTGGCCGATATCGAGCGCCACGGTCACGATGTTCTGGATATCACCATCGGCCGTCAGCAAGGGCAGCTTGTTGACCAGCCACTGCCGCATGACGCCGGCGGCGTCCTTGTATTCCTCTTCGTAGAAGCCAAGGCCCTTCCGCGTCTCGAGCACCTGCTTGTCGGGGGAATCGGTCTTTGACGCGCCAAAGCGCATCATCAACTCGCCGGTGGTTTTCCCGATCGCCTCACCGGGATCAATGCCAAAAATTCCCGCCATATACCGGTTCATCAGAACGTATCGCAAATCAGTGTCTTTGACATTGATGACGGCAGGAACGGTATCGATGACCTGCTGCAGCAACCTGCGGCCTTCCCTGATCGCCGCTTCAGCATGTTTCTGGTTGGTGATGTCGCGGACTGTTCCCTCATAGCGCACAACCTCGCCATTCTCGTCGCGGACCGCCGTAGCGCTATCGGACAGCCAGAGGACCGTGTCGTGGCGTTGACGGACCTGATACTCGAATTCGCGCACCATGCCGTCGCTTTCCATGCGCTGCTGATACTCAGCCCGCGCCGCGGGATCGACATAGATATTGCGCGAGATATCCAGCGTGGCGCGGATCAGCTCTTCCGGTGAATCATACCCCATCATCCGCGCCAGCGCCGGATTGGCATTGAGCAGCGCGCCTGCAGGCGTCGTCACATAGATGCCGTCGACGGATCCTTCAAACAGCTTCCGATAACTTTCTTCCGCCAGCCTCTGCTCGGCCAACGCATGCAAGGCCGCTTCGCGCGCGGCATCTGCATCGACCAGCGTCCTGCGAAACACCTCCGCGGCGCGCGCGATGTCACCGATTTCATTCTCCAGATCCATGGCCGGGATCGGCGTGTACTTGGCCCCACCCGCTAGCGCACGGATCGACCTGGCAATCGCCTTCAGCGGCTTCACGATCCGCCGCACGACGAACAGCGCCGCCAGCAGTCCGACCAGAACGCCCGCCGTGCCAAGAATAATACTTTGCCATCTCGCCTCGGTCAGCGTGCGCGCGAACTCACGCGACAAGACCCTGCCGCGACGGGCGCTGAGCTCGCGCAATAGTTCAGTCACCCGACCAATCAGCCGCCCTTCGGCGCCAAGCACATCCCTGTCGAGATCGGCGATCTCGCTTTCTGTTTCCGATATCGAAATGATTGCATCGGTGTAGGCATCGGCGGCCGCACGAAGCGCGGGCGTACCGATCGGCAGCGCACGCATACGCTGTGCAGCCTGCTCGGCCCCGATCGGATCGCGCGCCAGCAGAGCCGCCGCGATCTCGTTCTGCGCCCGGAACATGGCCTTGGCGGCATTCGAATTTGTCACATCCGGAACAGCGTTCTCGAATTGCTCGCGGAGCGGCGGCAGCGTCGCCAGCATAGCGGATCGACGAGCGATCAGCGACGAGACGCGTTCGATCCCTTCGCGATACTTGGTCAGCCGCGCATCGACACCGTCGATCATGTCGCGCTGCTCGGGCGCAAGCTCGATCCGGGTCTTCTTCAGGAGATCGCCGAGCGCCGTGGCAGCCTGCGAGACCTTTTCCGGCTGTGCATCGGGATCGGTGACGAAATCGCGTGCAGCCAGCCGCAGGCTGATCAGGCGGCGGTCGATGTTCTCGGCCAGATCGCCGACGGTCTGCAGCCGCTCAAGCTCGGCGAAGGTATTGTCGATATGACGGATCGCGACCACGCTGGCGATGCTGGTGATCAGGATCACCGTCAACACCAGCAGGAACCCGCTAAAGGTCAGCTGGCCGATCGAGAGCGAGGATGATCGGACCCGCTGAAAGAATGCCGCAATGGCAGAGGACATGGGTGTGGGACCGGACTTCAGAGCGTCCCAATATATCCTGACTTCAGGTGCGGGGGGAACATGCTGGACGGCCCGATCGGGCCGAACCGTCCAGCATGGTGTTTATTTCGGCCGTATCGCGTCGGCCGTGCCCTGGATGAAGGCCTGGATCTTGACCACATCCGCTTCCGTGAGCTTGCCGGTAAAATCAGGCATGCCCTTGTCCTTGAATGGCCCGTTGAAGACGATGTCCTTCAGGTTGGTGATGGTCTCGGTGGAGACGTAGCCCAGGTTGGGCACATTACCGCCCTTGTCCACGCCGGGCACGCCGTGGCAAGTCGCACAGGCGTTGACATAGATCGAGGTACCCTCCGGGACGTGAGTAGGGTCGTACTTCACGCCAGTCAGCAGATTGCCAATCTGGTACTTGGTGAAGGTTGGCAACGGCGCCTTGCCGCCAATGGCAAAGGTGTAGACCGTGCCGGGCGCCTCACGATCCGTGGCGCGCTGGGTGATGCCGAATACGCCACCCCACCCGACCGCCACCGAGACATATTGCACACCATCGACCATATAGGTCGCAGGTGCGGCCACCACGCCGGTACCAACCGGCGTTTCCCAGAGCTTCTCACCTGTCTTGGCGTTATAGGCGATGAAACGACCATCGGCGGAACCCTGGAACACGAGATTGCCGGCTGTCGTGAGCGTGCCGCCGTTCCAGGGTGCGATGTATTCGGCGCGCCAGGCTTCCTTCTGCCTGACCGGATCCCAAGCGATCAGACGACCGAACGGCAGGTTCTTCGGCGGCGCCGCATTGAGCGAGAAGCCGACATTCCAGCCGGTGGTGCCGCCAAACTTGTTCGACCCCGGCGCATTCTGCACCAGTGCCTTCTCACCCGTGAGGTTCAATGGCACGCCCTGCGCTGGCAGATAGACCAGCCCGGTTTGCGGATTGAACGACATTGGGTGCCAGTTATGGGCACCGAACGGTCCGGGAATGCTGTCGAAGGATTTGTCCGCCGAGCGCGCTTCCGGCACCTCGATCGGACGACCACTGGCGTCATAGCCTGTGGCCCAGTTCACATCGACGAAGTTCTTCGCCGAGATGAACTTGCCGTTGGTGCGATCAATGACGAAGAAGAAGCCGTTCTTCGGTGCGTGCAGCACCACCTTGCGCGGCGCACCATCGATGGTGAGATCGGCGAGGATCATCGGCTGGGTCGAGGTGTAATCCCAGTTGTCGCCGGGCGTCTCCTGATAATGCCAGAGATACTTTCCGGTATCGGCATTCAGCGCGACGATGGAGCCGAGATAAAGATTGTCGCCGCCTGCCGGACTGCGCAGATTGCGATTCCAGGGCGAGCCGTTGCCAGTGCCGATATAGACCATGTTCAGGTCGGGGTCGAAGGTGATCGTATCCCATGCCGAACCGCCGCCGCCATTGACCCAGTATTTTCCGGCGGGATCCCAGGTCTTGGCTGCGGCAGCCATCGAGTCGTCCTCGAATGGCTTGGCCGGATCGCCGGGCACCGTGAACCAGCGCCAGGCCTGATTGCCGGTCTCTGCGTCATAGGCCGTCACGTAGCCGCGTACACCGTATTCGGCACCGCCATTGCCGATCACGACCTTGCCGTTGAACACGCGCGGCGCGCCGGTGATCGTGTAGGACATCTTGCGGTCAATGACCGTGTCCTTCTCCCAGATCTTGTTGCCCGTTGCGGCATCCAGCGCGACGAGCCGGCCGTCATAGGAGCCGACGAACACCTTACCCTTGTAGAGTGCGACACCGCGATTCACGACATCGCAGCAGCCGCGATAGCCCTTCTCGCGATCAACGCCCGGATCGAAGGTCCACAGCCGCTTGCCGGTGCGGGTATCGACCGCATGCACGACGCTCCACGGCGCCGACACATACATGATGCCGTCAACGACCAGCGGCGTCGCCTCGACGCCGCGGATGGATTCCAGATTATAGGTCCACATCAAGCCGATATCTTTGACGTTCTCGGCCGAGATCTGATTGAGCTTGCTGAAACGTGTCTCGGCATAATCAAGGCCGTAGGTCGGCCAGTCCTTTGACGTCGCCGTATTGGCCGTAATCGCAGCACTATCGATTGCCGATGTAACCGCCTTGATATGGTCCGGCGAGCCTTTGGTTTGCGCATGGGCCGCACCGCCCAACAACGTTGCACCAAATGCGACTGCGATGGATGTTCGGAGCCAACGGTGCCGTATAATATGTGAGTTGAGTGTCCCGTTGAAAAATGGACGCGAGGATGCGCCCCGACGAGCAAGCTGTCTCATGCATTTCACTCCCAATGGCCTCTGGCGGGCCTGCTGCGATGTTACGCGCAGGAGTTGAATCGTCAACAGATGAGAACAGCTCCAGATTTTTCTCTGTCGCGTTTTGCATCGCAAAGTTCGCGGAGATCCTTTGAACCATCTGGTGAGATACAGGCGATCGACCACGCTTGCCCGCCCCTCACCTATCGTTATGATCGCACGACAGAGATGCGCATAGCATCCGCAGTATTGAGGGGAAACGCCATGAACATCACGCAGGGTTTGCGCCGCGCGCTGCAAACCAGCCCGCAAACAATAGCCACCATCGACGGCGCTCGCCGTCGGACATGGCGCGAGGTTGGTGACCGCGTCGCGCGTTTTGCTGGTGCACTGCAAAAGCTTGGCGTCAAGCACGGCGACCGCGTGGCGGTGCTGATGCTGAACTCCGACCGCTATCTCGAACTCTATCTGGGCATCGCCTGGACCGGCGCCGTAATCGTGCCAACCAATGTGCGCTGGAGCCACGCTGAAATTCTCGACTCCCTGCTCGACTGCCGAGCCAGCGCGTTGGTCGTCGACAACGCATTCGCTGACATGGGTGTCGAACTGGCGAAAGCTATGCCGCTGACGCTGGTTTATGCCGATGACGATACAGGCCCGGCTGAAGCGCACGACTATGATGAGCTCATCGAGACGACTGCGCCGATTGCGGATGCCATGCGCGGCCGGGAGGAACTGGCCGGCATTTTCTACACCGGCGGAACGACAGGCCGCTCCAAGGGAGTGATGCTGAGCCACGGCAATATCATGAGCAACTCGCTGCATATGATGAGCGAAGGGCTCCTGCCCCATGGTTCGATCTATCTCAATGCCGCGCCGATGTTTCATGTCGCCAATGGCGGGGTGATGTTCACCTCGCTCGCCTCTGGCGGCACCAATGTCATCGTCCGGATGTTCAATCCGGAACTGGTGATGCAGACCATCTCTCGCGAGAAAGTATCGGCGACATTGATCGTCCCGACCATGATCCAGATGCTGGTCGATCACCCCGCATTCAAGACAGCCGATCTATCATCTCTGAAAATCATGATGTATGGCGCATCGCCGATCAACGATGCGCTCCTGAAGCGCGCGATGACCGGAATGCCAGGCACCGAATTCCACCAACTCTATGGCATGACCGAGCTGTCACCGCTGGCGACGCATCTGCCGTGGGATCAGCATATCGGTGAGGAAGCCACGGCCAAGAACCGTCAGCGCGCCTGCGGCCGCGCGGCGATCGGCTGCGAGGCCCGCATCGTCGACGCCAATCGCAAGCCTGTGCCGAATGGTGAAGTCGGCGAGGTCGCGGTGCGCGGCCAGAACGTGATGATGGGCTATTGGGAGCGACCGGAAGAGACCGCGAAAGCCGTGATCGACGGCTGGATGCACACAGGCGACGGCGGCTACATGGACGACGAAGGCTATATTTATCTGGTCGACCGGATGAAGGACATGATCATCTCCGGCGGCGAGAACGTCTACTCCACCGAGGTCGAGAATGTCGTCGCACAGCATCCGGCCGTGGCGCAATGCGCCGTGATCGGCATTCCCGACCCGCAATGGGGCGAGACCGTGCATGCCTTCGTCATTCCGAAGCCCGGTACGAGTGTCAATGCCGCCGAGATCATCGCCTTCTGCAAGGAGAAGATCGCCGGCTACAAGTGCCCGCGCAGCGTGGACGTGCGCAGCGAACCCTTCCCGCTATCGGGTGCCGGCAAGGTGCTGAAGCGCGAGCTGCGACGGCCATTCTGGGAGAATGCCGCAGCAGCGCCGCAAGCCAGGGCGGGATAAGCCCGAACTACGGCGCGCCGGTGAGTTCGAACACCTCGCCGTCATAGCCAGCCTCGATCGGGATGCGAAGTTGGCGCTTGTCGCCATCGCCCGTGACGATGGGCGTGACGCTGACAATGGTGCTGCGGTTGGCGTCGTCGAGTGCTCCCGCAACGCTGGGCTGCTTGCCGAGCTTGATCAGATTGCGCGTGGTCGGGAACGGCAGCGTGAAACGACCCGATGCACCGCCTGCCAGCGCTTCGCGTGGCGACAGCCAGATCGAATCCGTGGACTCCTTGCCATCATGCATGCCGACCTGTTCAGGCGGTGCCTCGGCGAGGAAAAACCATGTGTCGAAGCGCTTCTTCATGCCTTCCGGCGTGATCCAGTGTGCGTAGGGCACCAGCAGATCGAGCGCGAGCTCCAGATCGTTCTCGGCAATAATGTCAGCGAATTTGACCTTGCCTTCGTTGAGCGCATCGCGATGCTGATCGGCGATGGCGCTCGCTTTCGCTGCGGCGATCAGGTCGTTGGAGCCGCGCGGCCGCGCCAGCAGGATGCGGCTTTCCTCGAACGTCTCGCGGATCGCGGCGATACGGAATGCCAGCGCATCGGGATCGAGACCGTCGCCGCCGCTATAGAGGTTCGGCTGCGTACCGATCTCGCGATCACCGGCATCGACGCTCCCACCGGGAAACACCAGCGCGCCTGATGCGAATTCGATCTGATAGTGCCGCACCATCATGAAGACGTCGATGGCATCGGTTGCACCCTTGCGCAGCAGGAGGATGGTGGAAGCAGGACGCACAACGCCGGGCTCGCTTGGCATTCAGTTTCTCCCTGACCGGCATTCTTGGACGATGCCGCTTCTCATTCAAAATATTATGCCCGGGAGTCGCCCCGGGCATAATGACGTTTGCTAAATTGACTAGCCCGCAGCACTCGACTGCGGCGCGATGTTCGCGCGTTTGTCGTAGCGCGCGACGCGCGAGAGGAGATAATCGACTTCCGCCTTCGCCTGCGCCGTGATCGCCACACCCGGCTTGCGCTGCGCGCTTGATGCAATAACGCCGCGCTTCTGGAGCACATATTTCCGGACCGCCAGACCGATGCCGAGCTGCTGCTCGTAGCGGATCAGCGGCAGATGCGCATCGAACAGGTCATGCGCCTTGTCGCGCTCGCCCTTCTTCTGCAGGTTGACCACATCGATCAGCAGTTCCGGGAAGGCGTAGCCGGTCATCGCGCCATCAGCGCCGCGCTCCATTTCGAAATCCAGGAACACACCGCCATTGCCGGTGAGGATCGAGGTTTCGCGCAGGCTGCCGTCCTTCTGGAAGTTACGCAGCGCGGTGATCTTCTCCAGGCCCGGCCAGTCCTCGTGCTTCAGCATCACACAGGACTTGGAGTCCATGATGATCTTGCGGATCACGGCGGGGGTCATCACCACGGTGAGGGTCAGGGGGTAGTCCTGCAGCACCCACGGCACGTCGTCGCCGATAGCGTCCACCGCCTGCTTGAAATAGTTGGTGATCTGGTCGTCGGTGCGCAGATGCGGCGGCGGGGCGATCATGACGCCCGCAGCGCCGGCATCCATCGACTTCAGCGCCAGCGAACGCATGGCGGCGAAACCGGGGGCGGAAACGCCGACGATGATCTGCATCTTGTCGCCGGCGCGCTTGATGAAGCGGGTGGCCACGGCCTCGGACTCGGCCCCCTCCAGTTTTGGCGCCTCGCCCATGATGCCGAGCACGGTCACACCGTTGCAGCCGACCTGGGCGTAGAAATCCGTCAGGCCGTCGATCGATTTGTCGTCGATACGGCCGTCGTCGAGGAATGGGGTCGGTGCGATGGCGAAGGTGCCGGCGGCTTTGGCGGTCAGTTTCATCATGGGCCTCTGTGAATGGATGCCGGCATTCTACCGGGAAATATCCGATCTGTCCGCCCGAACCGGGCTGAGATGCCCCTCAAAAACGCCGTGCCCCGTGCTGGCTTGCCTCGTCCGAGAAGAAGATCTCGCCGGCATGGGTCACCACATCCTGCGCGCTCCAGCCATCATGGGGCGGCTTCCAGCCTTCCATTTCCATCATCTTCATCTCGCGGACGCCGCGCGGGCCGGACACGCCGAGAACCTTGCCGGTCTGGCTGCCGGCGAGATCGCTGACCATGTAGAGCACCGCCGGCGCGATACCGTCCGGCCCCAGGGCCGCGCCGGGATTTTCGATATAGCGCGGCAGGTCAGCGGTCATGCGGGTCAGCGCGCCCGGCGCCAGCGTCCAGACGCGGATATTGTATTTGCGGCCCTCGATGGCCAGCACATTGGAAAGGCCCCAGATGCCGCCTTTGGCCGCGCCGTAATTGCTCTGGCCGAAATTGCCAATCAGGCCGGAGGTCGAGGACGTGTTGACGATAACGCCGCCGCCATTTTCCTTCATCCACTTGAAGGCCGGCTGGGTGACGCAGAATGTGCCTTTGAGATGCACCTTCATGACCTTGTCCCAGGCGGCCTCGGAAGCCTTGGCGAAGGTCTGGTCGAGCAGGATGCCGGCATTGTTGACGAGGATGTCGACCTTGCCGAACGCCTTGATGGCATCGTCGAACACCGACTGGCCGCCTGATATGGTCGAGATGTCGGCGCCATTGGCGACGGCCTTGCCGCCCTCTTTCTTGATGGCGTCGACGACCTGTTGCGCCATCGAGAGATCGGAGCCAGAGCCGTCACGCGGGCCGCCGAGATCGTTGACCACAACGGATGCGCCCTCGCGCGCGAACAGCTTTGCGTAGGCTTCACCGAGGCCGCCACCAGCGCCTGTGATGATGGCAACCTTGCCGTCGAGAAGACCCATGACGTTCTCCCTGTGTGGTTTTTTAGTTCTTGTTTTAGTTCCTCGTCATTCCCCGCCACTCCAATTGGAGTAGCTGAGGTTCGCGCGCGAAGATGCGCGCGCCCCGGAACGACAGCGTGTTGTTACGCCAGCACGGTCTTGCCGCTCTTGATCACGGTAACGCCGCGCTCTTTTACTTTCGCCTCGAACGACACCACGTTGCCGTCCTTCCACAGATCCATGCTCACAGTCTCGCCGGGATAGACCGGCGATGAGAAGCGGACCGCGTGCTGCCTGAAGGCGGACGGATCGTAGTCGGCATAGGTCTGCAGCACGCCGCGGCAGGTCAGGCCATAGGTGCACATGCCGTGCAGGATCGGGCGCGGAAAGCCGGCGCGCTTGGCGAATTCGGGATCGCTATGCAGCGGGTTGCGGTCGCCGCACAGGCGATAGATCAGCGCCTGGTCGGGCCGCGTGGTGATGTCGATGGTACGGTCCGGCGCGCGCTTCGGCATCGCATGCGGTTCGGGCTGGCCTTCGGACTTGCCGCCGAAGCCGCCATCGCCGCGCGCGAAACGCGAGGCCACGAGAGTCGCCAGCGCTTCGCCGGCTTCATCGCGCAGGATGGTCTGGTGCAGGATCACCGCGCCCTTGTCGGCGCCCTTGTCGAACACGCCGAGCACGCTGCTATCGGCAGTGATCCTGGCAGCGACCGGCATCGGCTTGTGAAAGGTGATATCGCGCTCGCCGTCGACGACCAGCAGCTTGTTGAGATTCATCTCGCCGGGGCTCGAGCCCCAGGCAGCGACCGACGCATAGGTCGGCACGACTTTCAGCGGGCGCGGCGTGTAGGTGCCCTCGTTGACGAAAGCGAGTTCCTTCTCGTCCATCGGATCGGCGCCCATGCCGATGCCGTAGGCGTAGAGCATCACTTCGCGATCGGTCCAGGCATACTTCTGGCCGATGTTCTTCATCGCCATCATCGCTTCGTAGTTGATGGGCATTGGCTTTCGCTCCCAGTTTCTTGTTCGTTACGTCGAGTGGTGATTTCAGACTGTCATCACCCGCGAAAGCGCGTGATGACAGTCTGAGTACGATGCTTACGCCGGCGTGAAGAACGGCAGCGGTGCGCCGTCGGTTTGCTTCCACACCACCTTGACCTTCTGGCCGATCTTCACCGTCGTCAGATCGCAATCGACGATGTTGGTCTGTACTGACGGACCTTCCTTCAGCGTCACATAGGCGATCACGTAAGGGCCGGTCGCCGATTTACGCATGTGGCTGTAGGTGTAGATCTCGCCCTCACCCGACGACTGCTCCCATTCGGTCTTGTCGGAGAAACAGAACGGGCAGATCGCGCGCGGGAAGAAGTGCGCTTCGCCGCAGGTCGTGCAGCGCTTGATCATGAACTTGCCGTCCTTGGCCGCATCCCAGAACGGCTGCGATTCAGGATTGCCAACAGGGGTCGGATACTTCTTGGCTTCAGTCATTACACGCGCTCCAGAATAGCGGTCGATGCGGCGTGACGCACGCCGAGCAGGCCTCCGGTGCCATGCGCAATCGCGAGATCGCAATTCGGCACCTGCACTTTGGGATGGGCTTCGCCGCGCAGCTGGCGCACGGCTTCGAGGATCTTGGTCATACCGCCGCGATTGACGGGATGGTTGCTGCACAGGCCGCCACCATCGGTGTTGAACGGCAGCTTGCCGACGCCCGAGATCAGGTTGCCGTCGGCGACGAACTTGCCGCCGTCGCCCTTCTTGCAGAAGCCGAGGTCCTCGAGCTGCATCAGGACGGTGATGGTGAAGCTGTCATAGATCGACGCGTACTTCATGTCCTGCGGCGTCACGCCGGCTTCCTCGAAAGCACGCGGACCGGACCACACACCTGCGGAGTAAGTCAGGTCGAGATCCTTGCCGCCGCGCGGACCCTTCATGGCTTCGCCGTGGCCGATCAGGCGCACCAGCGGCTTCTTCAGGCTCTTCGCGATTTCGGGCGTGGTGACGATCATCGCGCCACCGCCGTCACTGACGACGCAGCAATCCATGCGATGCAGCGGATCGGAGATCATCGGCGAGTTCAGCACGTCCTCGACGGTGACGACGTCCTTGAGCATCGCGTGCGGGTTGTATTGCGCGTGATGCGAGGCCGCGACCTTGATCCAGGCGAGTTGTTCGCTGGTCGTACCGTAGTCGTGCATGTGACGCATGGCACACATGCCATAGGCATTGTGCGTGGTAGCGCCAAAAGCGGTTTCGAAATCGGCTTCGGCGCCCTGCAGGCGCGGTGGCATCACGCCGGTGCGCGGCTTGCCGGCCAGTGTAACGAGTGCGATCGAGCACTTGCCCGCAGCAATCGCCTGCGCGGCATGGCCGAGATGAATGATGTAGGAGCAGCCACCGGTCTCCGTTGAATCGACATGGCGCGGCTTGAGGCCGAGATAGTCGACCATCGGCCATAGGCCTCCCTGCGCATCGCCGGCGCAGAAATAGCCGTCGACGTCCTTATGGGAGAGGCCTGCATCTTCGAGCGCGCCCTTGGCGACTTCGGCATGCAACTGCGCGATGGATTTATCCGGCGCATGCCGGGTCGGGTGTTCGTAGATGCCGGCGATATATGCCTTGCCCTTGATGCTCAAACGTCTCTCCGATTTGTGTTTCGTCCAGTTCAGTTTTTTGTGACCTTTCGCGGCAGCCTTGGCAAGCGACAACATTTCACGCTGCGGACGTGAATTTCACAGAGCGGAATGGATGCAACACAGCCGGGAGCTTTTTCGTCGGTGATTTAGCTGTTTACCAATCTGGTCAGCGAGCTCTCACAAAAGCGGAGGTCTGGATTTCCGGAAGTGGTGGGCTGGACTCCGCCGAGGATAGCGCGCGCGTTACGCGCAGGCCGCGACGTTCGATGCGGATTCAACTGTCAAACAGCCACTGCTCTTCGGACGCGCGTCATCACCCCTGTTGTTTGCGGCGCGGGGGCGCCGTCGTCTATCGCATTCCCACCCTCCCTTGAGAGGGCGCGCGGAACGCCGGGTGCCCGTTGCACCCTTGGGCCTGATGCGATGCGGTCTTCCGCAATAGTGAATGCATCAGGACTTTCGGACGCGCAGGGCAAGTGCCCAGCGTTCCGCACGCGGTGTTTGACGGGGTGCCCGGCTTTCCAGATGAACCCTCAGACCCACCATTATTAGACCCCATTGCGATGAGGTCGGATTAGCGCAGCCAAGAACCGAACGCCTCGGATGAAGTCGTCCGTCACTCTGTCCAAAGGGTCTTTCCATCCGAAGGTCGGCCGTCTCCTTGCCAGTGGCAGTGCTGGCGCAGATCCGTCCTGCCCGAAGACAGACGTCCCCCATGAACCGCGTGACGCCGCATCTCCGGCGCCCACCGCATCCCACCCCGCGAACGTGACGATCGCGATCGCCCCTCTCGGTGGGGCAGGACGAAGGGGAATATAATCAAAGAAGGGATATTGTCAACGGCGGGTAGGAAAAAATGTTTAAGCGCCCCACACTGTCATTCCGGGGCTGCGCGCCTTCGCGCAGGCGAACCTCAGCCACTCCAATTGGAGTGGCGGGGAATCTCGACATGTTCAGCGCAAAACACTCCGGGATTCCGGGTTCGCTTCGGCGGCATTACCGCCTTCGCGCGCCCCGGAATGACGAGGCTGGAGCAATGATGACGAGCGAGCCCTGCCCTACAGCAGTCCCAGTTCCCGCAGCTCGCGCCGCATCGGCTCCGGCATAGCTTCGATACTCGCCGCGGCCTTGCCGAGATCCGGCGGCGCGTCCTTGTCGGTGAGATAGCGCCAGCCCTGGAACGGGCGCAGCGGGCGCGGCGCGACGGTGACGGGTTTCGGCTGCATCACCACGCGACAGCGATTGATACCGTCGCTGTCACGGAACGGTTCGATGGCCAAAATCTTTTCGCGCAAAGCGATCTCGCCCTTGATCACCCAGTAGAGCGACCCGCCGTCGAGCAGTTCGGCATCGCGCTTGGGCACCATGCGGGTGATGTGGATGTGATGCTGGGGCGCGCCACGCGCTTTTGCTGCACGCATCCGTTCAGCGAGATAGCTCTTGAAATCCGCGATGGATTCACAGCCGACGGCGAGCTTGATGAGATGCAGGGGCATAGGTCAGAAATCAGCACCAAGACGCGGTTTTATAAGGCGTTATCCACCGCTCAGTTATCGGCCCGCGGAGCTTCCGGCGCAAGCTGCACAGGCGCTGCGGCGGCAGGTGCCTGTGGACGAGCGGCAGCCTTCGCTGCGGGTTGCTTCTTCGCCGCAGCGGGCGGAGTTGCCGACGTAGCGCGTGGCGCAGGCGCCTGCGCATTGGCCGCTGCCGGTGGCTTCACGGGCGTTTCCGTCATGATCGAGATCGGCGGGATCGACGACGAGGACGGGAAATCGGCCGTGGTCGGCTTGCCGGTCGGAACCGACGCCGGCAACCCCACCAGCGCGCCCGTCGCAGCGGCTGCAGCCGCAGGCGGCGCATTCCAGCCGGGCGCATAGCGCGTCACGAGACCCTCATAAGTGCGCTCTTCCATATTAGAGGCAATCTGCTTGTGATCGGTCAGCGCGGCATAGGCAGCGCAGCTCTCCGGCATGCAGCGATCGCGCGACTGCAATACATACGCGACCAGACCGTAGCGATCACGCTCGATCGCGCGGCGCAGCCCGGCCAGTTCGGGCGTCATGGATTTATTCGCTGCGGCGACATCGCCATACGAGATCAAACGATTGATCTGCGCAGCCGAGGCCGATACGGCAGCCGCCACAGAATCCGCCGAGCCGAACAGCACCTTCTCGCAACCCGCGAGCACCATATCGCCGGCGAGATCGTCGAGGCAGGACAGCGCTGGCAGCGAGGCATTCACCTGAGGCGCTGCAACGACGGAGGGCGATGCGCCCTGCCCTGCGGTTTCGGATTTGCGCAGCGTCGCTGCAGCGGCAACGCCGATCGCCAGCAGCGTGATCACGGTCAGCGCGCCATTGGCGACAGACTTCTCGGCACGCAGCAGCGTCGCCAGCACGATCAGGGCGAAGAAGACGGAGGCCGCCAGCGCGAGCCACATCGGAAGCGTCGGCGCGCGCCAGATTTGATCGAGCGAATTCGCCCATACCCCGTTCATCGAGTCGTCCCTGCATATGTGGAAGCCAATTTTCCAAAGAAAGCCCTGCTTCCGAAGAAAATGCTTCCAAAGAAAGTCGGGTTGCCATGAACCCGCAATATGCGGTTGTTATGGCACGGCCGCGGTCATGACGAAATCGTGGCGACGCTGGCCTGGATTCTGACGAAACCAGAATCCAGGCCCCATCTTTTTATTTTGACGCGTTTTCTGGACGCGAACCGGTATCCACTTCGCTCGAAAACGCTTCAGTCATCCTCGAAACGCGGGATGACGATGGTTTCGGCAAGACCCTCGTCGGTCCATTGCCGGAACGCCGGCAGCGCCTGCATCGTGTCCATATAGGCGCGCGCTTCCGGCGTGACATCGATGTCGTAAGTCAGGAACCGGTGTACCACCGGCGCATACATGGCATCCGCGCCGCTGAAGGCGCCGAACAGATACGGGCCAAACGCGCTGTAACGCGCGCGGCAATCGGCCCAGATCTGCTGGATGCGCCTGATATTGGCCTTGGCATCGTCGGACAGCGCCTTGGCCCGGACCGGCCGGTGCAGATTCATACCGCATTCGTTGCGCAGCGGCATGAAGCCGGAATGCATCTCGGCGGACACCGAGCGCGCATGGGCGCGCGCGGCCCGGTCTTCCGGCCAGAGCATGGCGTCGGGAAAACGCTCTGCGGCATATTCGATGATCGCCAGCGAATCCCACACGGTGATCTCGCCATCCACCAGTGCCGGCACCTTGCCGGACGGGGTGACGTCCAGAATGCGCTGCTTGTCGGCGGCATCCGTGTACAGCGGCACAAACACCTCCGCGAAGGGGATGCCGGCAGCCTTCAGCGCAACCCACGGCCGCATCGACCACGACGAATAATTCTTGTTACCGATCACCAGCGTCAGCGACATCAACCACTCCTTGCGAGACCGGTAAATTGCCACGCATGCGCCTCTGCAAGCAAGCTGCGTGCACAGGCTTGTTGCTGCATCACGGCATGCGTGGCAGAAGTGCCAACTGATACAGTAGGTGCTTCATGATCAACTATTCCTGGGTCGACGTCTTCGCGCTGGGCTTCTTCATCCTGGAGTGGACGACCTATGCGATCACGCTGGAGCACACCAAATACGGCCGCGACAGCCTGTCGGCACGCATGCACGCCTATCGTGAGGTCTGGATGCGCCGCTTGCTGGAGCGCGACGCGCGCATCGTCGATACCCATATCATGACCTCGCTGCAGAACGGCACCGCCTGGTTCGCATCGACCACGCTGATCGCCATCGGCGGCTCGCTGGCACTGCTGCGCGCCACCAACGAAGTGATGCCGATGATGCAGAACCTGCCGCTCGGCTTCAACACCACGCCCGGCATGTGGGAGATCAAATGCTTCGGGCTGATTCTGATTTTCGTCTATGCGTTCTTCAAATTCGCCTGGTCGTACCGGCTGTTCAACTACGTCGCGATCCTGATCGGCGCGATGCCGCTGGCCTCGAAGCGCGACACACCGGAGGCCGAAGCGCATGTGGTGCGCACGACCAGGATGTTCGGCGCGGCAGCGCGGCACTTCAACCGCGGGCAGCGCGCTTTCTTCTTCGCGCTCGGTTATCTCGGCTGGTTCGTCAGCCCGTGGGTGTTTCTGGTCTCGACGGCAGCCGTGGTGATCGTGACCTGGCGCCGGCAATTCGCCTCCAATGCCTGGCAGGCCATGGCGCCCGATGCCGAGTTGAGGGTTACCCCGCGAAATCCTGCGGCGTAAAATCGAGATCAAGCACTTTCCACTCGTCGTACTTGTCGGCCGGCAGCATCGCATAGGGCTGGCAGGCTTCCAGCGCCTGTTTGGCCGCCTGCATCAGCAGCGCGGCCTTCGCCGGCCGCCGGACCTCGATCACCGTGGGTTCGGCGACCAGCCGGCCATCCGGCGAGAACACCGCGCGCAGCTTGACCCTGGCGTCATCGCCGCGGGCAACGGTGGCGGGCAATTTCGAACAGGTTTTGAGATGCCGCCGGAAGGCGCCGATGTCGAGCTTCGACAGATCCGCCTGTTCCGAGGCTCCGCCGCCAAACCCCTCCGGCAATCCCAGCATGACGCCGTATTTCACGGTGATGTCCGCCTCGGGCTGCGGCGGCACCTGCTGCGGCCCGGGCTGCGGTGCCGGAGGCTGCGACTGCAGGGCTGCCTGCTGTTGCGCTTGCTGCTGCGGCGGCGGTTGCTGGGCCGCCGGCTGCTGAGCGGCTTGTTGCTGTGCTGACGGCGCGGGTTGCTGCGGGGACGTCTTCTGTGGCTGCGGCGGCGTATTTTGAGTCGACGACTGCGGCTTGGCGGCTGTGGCCTGCGTCTTCTGCTCTTCCAAAGTCGGCTTGTTGGTCAAATCAGGCAGCCTGAATTCCGGCTTTTCCGGTTCCGGCTTCTTCTCCGGCTCCGGCGGCGTCTCTTCAGCCTTCTTTTCAGCCTCCGCGAGCTCCTGCGGCGTCACCAGATCGACGGCAACGCTCTCCTCATGGTGCTCGGCCGGCCGCGCATCGGCGAAGTACACGCCGGTCGCCAAAGCGAGATGGCACGCCACCGAGATGGCAATCGCTGCGCTGATGAGGTGCTTTGGTTCCATACGCCTAACGGGACTTCTGTACGCCGACTGGCCGGACCATAGCGCCGCGCCCCTCCCCGCGCCATGACCGCCATGCCACAGCTTGCGTCGCGCGGTGCGATCGGTCATGGCAGTGCATGGCCAAATCCCCTCCGAAGACCCCGAAGCCGTCAGCCGCCAAGCTGGCCCCGAAACCCAAGCCCTTGCCACTCGACGAGGCCATCCTCGACGCGCTCACCCGCAACGGCGCGGGCACGCTGAGCCCGCCGGAGATCGCGCATGTGATCGAGCCTGAGGGCGACTGGCACGCGCTGCTGATGCCGATCCGCCGCGCGGCGGTCACACTGGCGCTGGCCGGCCGGCTGGTGATCTATCGCAAGGGCAAGCCGGTCGAAGATCCCAACGACTTCCGCGGCGTGTATCGGTTGGGGCTGCCGAAGCCCGAGTGAGGCATCAGCGCTTCTTCGGCCCCGGCAGCAATTCGCTGCTGCGGCCAGCGAGCCAGTAGGTGATCAGTCCGACCCATTCGTGAACCGCGAGGTCGCTCCGGCTGAGGCCGGCGCTGGCCGAATCGAAGGTCTCGGTGGCGTCGATCCAGCCGCGGGTGCGCCAGTCCACCGGATAGGCTTCGACATCGAATCCGGCCCTGCGGAACGCGCCGATCGCGCGCGGCATATGCCAGGCCGATGTCACCAGCAGCCAGCGCTCGCTGGGCTTTGACGCCACCAGCCGCGCGGTGAACACGGCGTTCTCGTCGGTGGTGCGGGACTCGGTCTCCAGCGTAACGCGCTCGGACGCCACGCCGAAGCGCCGCAGCAGCTCGCCGGCAGTGGGCGCTTCGGACAGCGACTTCTCGATCAGGCTGCTGGCGCCGCCGGTGAAGACGATGCGCGCCTGCGGATAGCGGCGCGCCAGCTCCAGCATCGCCGTGACCCGCTCGCCGGCCGAATTGATCTCCAGCGACCCACGCGCAGCGGAGCTATCGGGATCGATGGCCCCGCCGAGCACGATGATGCCGTCGGGTGCACGGCCATCGTCCTGCCATTTCGGAAAACGCTCGGTCAGCGACAGCATCAGCACATTGCCAGCAGGCGAATAGCCGAACAGCAGCAGCAACAGGATGCCAAAGGTCACCAGCAATGTCCCGACACGCTGGCGCTGAAAAACACCAGCACAATGCCGATCACGCAGATCACGGCGATTGCATTGGACGGCTCCATGAAGAAGCCGAGCATCTTGGAGAAAGTGAAGAACATGAGGCCCTTGGCTCGCCGGACGGTGTCACTGCATGAGCCATCCCGTCTGCAAGATCAATGCGGCAAATGCCGGCTGGCCTGATGGATCAATCCCATTTCGGCGCGAAGCCGTAGTTGGTCAGTCGCCCCTTCGGATGCGCCAGCTGCGAAATCCGGGACATCTCGGTCTCAGAGAGCATGAAATCGAACACATCGATGTTCTCCGACAGACGCTCGACCTTGGATGTGCGCGGGATCGCTACCGCGCCCTGTTGGACCAGCCAGCGCAGGCAAACCTGTGCCGCGCTCTTCCCATGTGCCTTGCCGATGTCAGCAAGCGTTTCATCGCCGCGGACATTGCCCTGGGCGATCGGGCTGTAGGCGACCATGGCCAGACCATTCTGCCGGCAGGCCTCGCGCACCTTCGCCTGATCGAGATAGGGATGGTATTCGACCTGATCGCAGACCAGCGGCGCTGGGCATGCGGCCACAGCCTGTTCGATCAGCGCCACGGTGAAATTCGACAGGCCGATATGTCTGGTCAGGCCCATCTGCCTGGCATGCGCCAGCGCGCCGAGCGTTTCCTCCAGCGGCACCTGCGGGTTCGGCCAGTGCAGCAACAGCAGATCGACCTCGGTCATCCGCAGCTTGGTCAGGCTCTCCTTCACGGAGCGTTCGAGATTGTGAGGCGCGAAATGCGTGGTCCAGACCTTGGTGGTGACGAACATCTCGTCACGGCGAATATGCGACGCGTGGATGCCCTCGCCAACGTCGCGCTCGTTCTCATAGATCTGTGCGGTGTCGATGTGGCGATAGCCGAGCCGGATCGCCTGCTCGACGGTGCGTGCACAAGCGCGGCCACGCAGTTCCCACGTCCCGAGGCCAATGGCCGGGATGCGGGCGCCGTTTGCTTCCACGAACTGCATCATCTTCTCCTCTGACAGAGGAACGATACGAACGCCGACAAGCTTTTCGTTGGCGGGTCAGCGCCAACGGTGATCCACAACGATCGTTCAGGCGTCCGCAGCAACCGGCGCGAGCGCCGCAAACACCGTCTCGGGCGCGTGAGCAATCACCGCCAGCAAGGCACGGGCCGGACCGCGCGGCATGCGCTTGCCCTGCTCCCAGTTGCGGATCGTCTCGACGGGAACGCCAAGACGCGCGGCAAATTCCATCTGGGTCAGCTGCGCACGGCGGCGCAGATCGCGAACTTCGGCGTCGCCGTGTCGCACCGCGACCGGTTCCGGCACGACAGGCATATCGGGAACCAGCGGCACTTCGTGCCCGTCCCGCAATTCGACGATCCGTCCGTCAGCCTTCAACCGCAAGCGCATGTTCGACCTCATTGCGCGCGATGGTCGTCGATTACCGTTAAGGAGCCGTGAAGACAAGTGAGCCGGCGATCCCGGTGTTGGCGATCATCGGCCCCAAGAGATGCGGGATGGCCGGGCACCCTTGTTGCTGAAACCGCTTGAAACATGCTTCGGCGAGCGAGGCCGCTTTGAACCATGAGCCGCCATCCGGGCATCGATAGGCATTCGGCTCGGATATGTGATGCAGGTCGTGCGGGAGCGGGCATGGCTCGCTCCCATTCGTCGCAAAGCGCGAACGGTGCTCGCAGCCACTTCAATTCGTTGTGGTCTTGCTGCCGCGCATGGACACAAGCTTGTTTTCACGAAATCGGAGAATGAGCCAAGCGGTCTCATCGAAACCGTCTGCGAGCTTTCCCTCGTGCGAATACACGATCTGAGCAGCTTCCGACTTCGACGGCGGTCCCAACGCCGTGATTACCTCCTGACGCGACATACCTAAATGCAGCTTGCCGTCGAAGATGACAGGCGAGAATTTTTCCGGGATAACGCCGCAATCGGTCGAAGCCCCGGCGTCTTTCTCGGTGAGCTCTTCAACGATTTCCGTGACGAGATGATCCGGGCCGCCTATCTCCCCGCCGGACGCGACCCACAATCGATGCTGCGTGCGCCGATAACACAGCCAATAGATACTATCTCCAGCGTCGCCTCGGTGTTGGATGGTCCCTTCGCCCAAGGCTTCGCGAACCGCGTCGAGCCGCGTCTCCTCGAAGCGGCCCGCAAATGAGCCTAGCGAAAAGCGGGTCGCCAACCTCGTTACGACTGTCGGCGGCACGCGCTCGAACGCACGTTCGTTGATTGGGGGCGGCGGTGTCTGCGCGGAGCAGTCATCCGAGGGGATCGCAAATAAAAGCAGGAGCAAGAAGAGCGACTTTCGACCATCAACTCTGTATTGGCTTACATTAGAAATTGAGCGCATCTGCAATAGCTTCTCTCGTTTAACAAGGATGGTCGAACCAAATAAGATCATGACGAAAGAGGAATACTTCAGGTTTTGTTCGAAGGGCTGTCACGTCGTTTGCAAAAACAGCGGAAAGCTCTCGCGCTCTGCCCCCACATCGAGGATACGCCTATGCGAGAGGCAATTGAGAGTGGGACTAAGAGGTCTCAGTGCTCGTTGACCGCAGCGCCGAGCTTGATCAAGCTCAGCGCGCGGTTCGCGGTCTCGCGCAGGCGGCAGTAGTTCGCGTCGCCCCGGTACATGCCGGGCTCGACTTTGTCGAAGACCACGCAGAAGCGATCACGCGATGCGGCGAAGGTTTTCTGCGACTCCTTGACCGCCTTGATCTTGTCGGCGAACCCGCCGGCCTCAACCTTCTTTAGCGCCTCATTGGTTTTCTGCGTCCAAATGGCGAGTTCGCGCGCCGCGCAGGCTCTCCATTTGGCGACATCGTCATTCACGCCCTCCGCCTTTTTGATGCAGGGGTCGGCGACGAGCCCGACACACGCGCCGCCGAAACCGCCGGTTTCCTCCGCGGTCTTCAGGCAAGCATCGATCACTGCAACGTCGGCGGGCGCGGTGCCCTGGGCGAAAGCTATCGATGAGAGCGGGAGGCTTGCGGCGAGCAGCGCGGCGGAAAGTTTGAGCTTCATTTGAGATCTCCGTTCGGCGCATCGAAAATATGGAACGCAATACCACTGTGAGCAAATGAAGCCCCGCGAGCCGGTACACCGGCGGGTGTGGCGGAAGGGCCGGACGTCGAGTGGGAAAGCGAAACGAGCGGGTACGCGGCTTGCGCTACGCTCTCTTCAATCAATGCCTTTGAATATGCCTTGACCTCGCTCACGAGATTTTCAGACAATAAGTGACGCATGCAGCTTTGGTCGTCGAAGGCCCAGCATTGGTTCATCTGAATGTGGAATAGGAGCGCCGACGTGGCGACTCTGAAGATCGCAATTCGAGTTGTATGGACGATATCTGTAGTTGGAGCGGCCACATTTTCAGTGCTCCTTATGGCTGGCAGCAGCACGGATTTGTTGGCGCTCTCGCCCTAGGTTCTGTCGGCATCGCTTTGAGTGCCGCTGTCGCCGCAAGCCCGGCCTTGGTGCTGCAATTATTGCGTTGAGCACGCTGCTACGTTGACGGATAACGACGGCAGGACCGGTTTGGGGCACCCACCGGCTACGCCGCTGGCAACACTATGAGACTTCAAAATTGAACAAGATCGCCACGAAGACTGACGAAGGTGGCATGAAACGCTTTCTGATTTTCCCGGCTCTCTTTCCGACTCTTGCGTTGGTCGTATTCACGGCGCCTGATGGGTTTAAGAATCTTCTGGATTGGATGGTTGAGTCCTACGCAATCGCGGTTATCCCGGCCTTGCTGCTGGCTTGGGTCGATTGGATGCTTTCTGCAAAGCTACTCCGAGTTATGGGAACGGCGGTGACGGCAGCACTCCCTGCAGTCTTGGTCATGCGTTTCATGTGGGGAGAATCAAACGACTTATGGCCAATATTGATGGTTGGGCTCGTCGGAGGACTACCAGCCGCGGTGTGTTCGTGGCTATCCGATGGCCGAACGTTAAGCATGAACGCGCGAGCGAACAGCTAAAGTTTAATTGGCTCTCCGACCGACTTGCGGTCGGTCGGAGATGAGAGCGAATACAGCTGTGACGCCATCGATCGCCTGCCCCGACCGGCCTAGACGATGCCCTTCGTCCTCAGCGCGGCGATCCGTTCACCGTCGTAGCCGATGGTGGACAGGATTTCGTCCGTGTTGGCGCCGAGAAGTGGCGGCGCGTGATATTCGGTGATCGGCGTGCCGGAAAACATCAGCGGATTTCGTACGAGCGAAAGCGCCGGCTCGAAGGGATGGTTCGAGCTCACGCGCATACCGCGGGACTTCACATGAGGGTCCGCGAAAACCTGATCGAAGTCGTTGATGGGGCCGGACGGTACGCCGACCGCCTCCAGACGCTCCAGCCAGTAGGCGACGGGCTGCTTCAGGAAAAGACCGGCGAAGATGGCCATGATCTCCTTGCCATGCTGGACACGATCGTTGTTCTTCAGGAAGCGCGGATCCTTGGCCAGGTTCGGCTCTCCGAGCACTTCGCATGTCCGCTGGAACTGGCCGTCATTGCCATTCACGAGCATCAACTCGCCATCGGTGCAACGGAAGACACCGGCAGGCATGCCGCCATTGCCCCAGGTTCCGCGCCGTGGCGGGACTTTTCCGCTGATGAGATAGGGTTGGAGCCAATGTGAAAGGGAGGCGATCACCGTATCGAACAGACAAGCATCGATTTGCTGTCCCTCGCCGCCGCCGGCATCGCGATGATAGAGCGCCGACATCACGCCGATGGTGGCATTCAAGCCGGTCATATAGTCCACGATCGAGGGACCGACCTTCATGGGGCCCTCGCCGGGCTCGCCATCGAGATGGCCCGTCACGCTCATGAGACCACCCATCGCCTGCAGGATCGCATCATAGCCGGCGCGTGTGGCGTAGGGACCGGTTTGTCCGAAGCCCGTCACCGAGCAGTAAACGATGCGCGGGTTGATGGCTTTGATCGCGTCGTAGTCGAGGCCATAACGCTTGAGGTCGCCGACCTTGTAGTTTTCCAACAACACGTCGGCGGTCTTGACGAGTTCGCGAACGATCTCCTGGCCTTCAGGCTTGGCTACATTGACGGTGACCGATTTCTTGTTGCGGTTGGCGCAGAGATAGAACGAATTGTCGTGCCTGCCGCCTTCCGGATCGTTCAGATAAGGAGGGCCGAATGCACGGGAATCGTCGCCGGTTCCGGGGCGTTCGATCTTGATGACTTCTGCACCGAGATCGCCGAGCATCTGACCTGCGATCGGGCCGGCAAGCACCCGCGTCATATCGATAACCTTGATGCCCGAGAGCGGCAGAGCCGGCATGCATTTCTCCTGTTATGTCGATGCGTCACGCGACGCCTTGATCATTTGGTCTTAGCGATCTTGTCAGTCAGATACTCATTCAGATCGCGGAAGTCCTTAACCGTCCATGCGAACGGAGGCAACTTGACGCCGTTTTCCCGCAAGGTCCTTGGAATAAGATCGCCGTTGGGACGGAGTATCACGGATGATACAATGACGCCGGGATAATCAAGTAAGCGCTTCTTGAACTCGGGTGTTGTGAGATTGGGTGCAGGCGGATTGCTTTTATCAGCCAAAGGCCCTGTGCCCTTGACGTCGTTTCCGTGGCACATTGCGCAACGGCTTAAAAAAATCCGCTCCCCATTCCTGCTGTCTGCGAGAGACATCGACGGCATACAAAGCACTATCGCTATTGCAGTAGCAACGCCCCCTTTCCTAACTATCATAGTGCTCTGCCTCACTTCAGCCCGAACCACAGCGTCGCGATCCCCAGGAAAGCGAAGAAGCCCACCACATCGGTCACCGTGGTCACGAATGTCCCGGAGGCCACCGCGGGGTCGGCTTTCACCCGTTCGAGCACCATCGGGATCAGGATGCCGCCGAGTGCGCCGGCGATCAGATTGCAGATCATCGCAAGGCCGATGACGATGCCGAGGCCTGGCGTCTTGAACCAGGCATAGGCTGCGATGCCGGTGATCACGGCAAAGGCCAGTCCGTTGATCAGGCCGACGAGGCCTTCGCGGATGACGATGCGCAGGGCGTTGTTGGGATTGAGCTGCCGCGTCGCCAATGCGCGCACCGCGACCGTCATGGTCTGGGTCGCGGCATTACCGCCCTGGCTGGCGACGATGGGCGCCAGCACCGCCAGCGCCACCATCTGCTGCAACTGGTCCTCGAACAGGCCGAGCACCGACGACGCGATGAAGGCCGTGGCGAGATTGATCAGCAGCCACGTAAAGCGCCCCTTGGCGATGGTCCAGAAATTGTCCGACAGCTCTTCGTCCGACGTGACGCCGCCGAGCGCCTTGAGGTCTTCGTCGGCCTCCTCCTCGATGACGTCGACGACGTCGTCGATGGTGATGACGCCGACCAGCCGGTCGTCGGTATCGACCACGGGTGCTGCGACAAGATTGTACTTGCCGAACATCCGCGCCACTTCCTCCTGATCGTCCATTACCGAGACGCGGCGGCGGTCCTCGTCGATCAGGTCGGCCAGCAGTATCGGGCGGCGGGCGCGTAGCAACGCGTCCAGCGAAATAGCGCCTTGCCAGCGCTGGTCGGCGCCGACGGAATAAATCTCGTAGAAACGGTCCGGCAGGTCCGGCGTTTCGCGCATATAGTCGATGGCCTGACCGACATTCCAGTCCGGCGGCACCGCGATGAATTCGGTCTGCATCCGCCGGCCGGCGGAGTTTTCGGGGTAAGTGAGGCTGCGCTCGAGCGCTACGCGCTCGGACAGCGGCAGCTTCTCGAGGATCTCGTCCTGGACCTCCTCGTCGACGCCTTCGAGCAGTTCGACGGCATCGTCGGAATCGAGCTCGCGGACACCCTCGGCGACGGTTTCAGGCTCCAGTTCCTCGAGCAGTTCCTCGCGGACGGCATCGTCGACTTCGTTGAGCGCCGAGAAGTCGAAATCGGCGCCGGTCAGTTCGATCAGCGGCGCACGCTCGTCGGCATCGAGCGCCTCGATCAGATCGCCGAGATCGGCCTCATGCAGCTCGCCGACGATTTCCTTGAGGAATGCGGTATCGGCAACCTGAACCGCGTGCGAGATCGCCTCGACAAATTCGGGGCGAATGTCGCCTTCATCATTGCGCATCGGCATCCTGTCGAGCGCCGACAATTCCTCGGGAGCGACCGATTGGGCGAGATCGACGTCATCGGCCATGCCGCACCTCGCCTGCTTGTTTGGGGGGTGACGGAGCTAGCGCTATCCTGTTGGAAATGCGCTAATCCATCTGTGAACGGAAGCTCGCATCAGGCATTACCCAATGCGCAATGCCTGATGCAATCGGAAAAATGCGGTGCGCGAAATCAGCGGCCGGGAAAGTGTCGTGATCGTGTTGAAGGCCGCCATCTTTGCCTTGATTGCATCGACCGTTGTCGCACATGCCGAAGACTGCCCGCGCAAGGATACGCTGGGCACTGCGCGCGTCCTGACGGTCGATCCGAAGATCACTCCGCGCGTCGGCACCCAGAGCTTTCCGGATACGCTGCCACTGGAAGACCACGAAGTCGTCCTGACCTTCGACGATGGCCCGAATGCGCCGACCACGACGAAGATTCTCACGGCGCTGTCGCGCGAATGTGTTCGGGCGACCTTCTTCCTGATCGGCAACAGCGCCACAGCCAATGCGTCGCTGGTGAAGCGCATGGCGGCCGAGGGCCACACCATCGGCCACCACACCCTCGCCCATGCCGACCTGAAGAAGATCAGCAATGCGGCTGCCGTCGAACAGATCGACCGGGGCATCAGCGCCGACGAAATGGCCCTGAACGGCAAGGCGACCACAGTGCCAACCACGCCGTTCTTTCGATTCCCCTATTTCGAGTCGACGCCGGCCTTGCTCGACCTGCTGCAATCCCGCCGGATCGCGGTGTTCGGCGCGGATTTCTGGGCCAGCGACTGGAATCCCATGACCCCGCAGCAGCAACTGGAGCTGATTACCGGCCGGCTGAAAGCCGCCGGGCGGGGAATCATCCTGTTTCACGACACCAAGGCGCAGACTGCCGCGATGCTGCCCGATTTCCTGCGCTATCTCCGGGAGAACCGCTACCGGGTGGTCCATATCGTACCACCTGCCGCCGGCTCCCCGGCCCGCTCCCAATAGAGCAAATCCCAATAGACGATGATGCGGAAAATACCGCCGCGGGCCGACATGATTAACATTGCGTTCACAGCCGCCCCGCTAACCTTGCGGCCGAAATTGAAGCGAGTGACGGATCGACTGATGGACAAGGCGACGACTGACCGGGCGCGACGCCTTCTGTGCCTGAGCCTGCTTACCGGCCTGACCCTGTTCGCCGCCACCGCAGCCTCCCCCACGACGGCGCTTTCGGCTGAGGCGTGTCCGGGCAACCCCGACGCGCTCGGCACCTCGCGCACCATCGTGGTCGATCCCCGCGAACACCCCAGGATCGGCACCATGCAATATGCCGAGACGCTGCCGCTTCAGGACAAGGAGGTCGTGCTGACCTTCGACGACGGCCCGATCCCGAAACACTCGAATGCGATCCTCGATATTCTGGCCTCCGAATGCGTGAAGGCGACGTTCTTCATCATCGGACGCATGGCGAAGGAGCATCCCGAGGGCGTGCGCAAGCTGATCGCGCTCGGCCACACCGTCGGCACCCACAGCCAGAACCATCCGCTCAGCATGAACCGCATGCCGATCGAGAAGGCGCAGCAGGAAATCGACGACGGCATCGCCAACACCACGGCGGCGCTCGGTGACCCTGCGCTGCTGTCGCCGTTCTTCCGGATTCCCGGCCTGCTGCGCGCGAGTGTCGTCGAGGACTATCTGGCTTCGAAGGGCATCCAGACCTGGAGCGCCGATTTCCCGGCCGACGACTGGCGCCACGTGTCGCCGCAGAAGGTCCATGACCTCGCAATCTCGCGCATCGCCGCCAAGGGCAAGGGCATCCTGTTGCTGCACGATATCCAGCCGCGCACGGTGGCCGCACTGCCCGGCATCCTGCGCGACCTCAAGGCCGGCGGCTACCGCATCGTCCATGTCGAGGCGGCGACGCCCGACAAGCCGAAGACGCCCACGGAGCCGCAGCAGTGGCAGTTGCATCCGGTCTCCGAGACGGTCGCCGTCACACGCTGGCACAAGGTGCCGACATTCGCCTTTGCCCATGAGGACATGCTGCCGGTGCCGGCGATCTCGGCCTCCGACCAGATGCTGTCGTTGACCGAGAATTTCGATCGCATTCGCCGCCCGCGCAATGCCATGCCGCTGCCTGAACAGGCACCATGGCCGCGCGTCGCGACGCTGCAGACGATGACCAGCAATGCCTCGCTGCCGGTGCCGGCCTCAGACCTGTTCGAAATCACCGAGCGCCTCAACCGGCCGATCAACGCGCTGATCCGGCTGCCGCATCACGCGCAGCAGACGGTTCCGGTCCGTGCCGCTGAATCAGATGCCATCGGGAAACTGATCTCGCTCGATGCCAGCGCCGCCCGGCGCACCATTCCCGGCGCCATTCCGCCGGGCCTGCATCCGACGGCGACCGCCGCCCCGCACTGAGCGCGCGATTATTCGGTGACGATCTTGGCGATACACAGCACCACGATGATGCCGAGAAACAGCAGGTCGACATAGGACTTCATCTCGCCGGCCTGGCGCTGATCGACCACGTCCTTCACGACAGCCTTGCGCGACGACACGGCGGACGGGCCTTCGCCTGCCAATCCACCGAGCCGGCGCGTCTCGAGTTCGAGCTTCTCGATCGCCTTGAAGAAGACGAATGTGCGCAGCGCCGAGATCGCACGCATACCCGCATAGGCCAGCACCAGCGCCGCAACGATGGCGCGCTGCTGATAGGTGCCGACGAAATTCAGGCTGAAATAGACCAGCGCCAGAAAGGCAAAGTTGGAGAGGAAACGATAGGCATAGCTCAGATATTTCATGTCCGCTCCGGAAGATCGACCGGCACGGGATGGTCGCCGCCGGGTGCGGCACTGCTAGCGGCAGATCGTTACGGGAGCGCTAAAATGCGACGACAACTGCAATCGATCTTCCGGTTTGGTTAAGCCAAATCGGCCTTGCCCACGCAACGCATCTATTTGAGCAGCGTACATTCGCTTTCCGCTATGGGGCTGAATGCGTCCTCGCCCCGAACGGTTGAAAGGTACTGGTAGTAATCCCAGGGTCCTGTGGACTCCGATGGAGATTTAACCTGAAACAGATGCATGTCGCGCATGACGCGACCATCCTTGCGGATCTTGACGTCCTTGCTCATGAAATCGTTGACGGGCAGCGATCGCATCGTATCGGAGACGACTGGTCCGGCGATCGAGCCCGCCTTCTGAACGGATTTCAGATAGTGAGTGACTGCGCTGTAAACGCCCGCCTGGATCATATTGGGTTTCTTCTTGGCGAGCGCTTCGAAACGTTTGGAAAAGCGGCGCGTCTCGTCATCCAGGTCCCAATAGAAGGCCTCGGCGATAACGATGCCTTGCGATGCCTTGAGCCCGAGACCATGCACGGTGTTGATGAGAAGAAGGAGGCCGCCGAGTCGCTGGCCTCCCTTCACGATACCGAATTCATCGGCCTGCTTGATCGTGTTCAGCGAGTCATCGCCCGAATTGGCGAGACCGATGATCTTGGCACCGGATCCCTGTGCCTGCAGCAGAAAGGATGAGAAATCGGCCGTCCCGAGCGGATGCCTGACGCGGCCGAGTACCTTTCCGCCCAGCCGCTCGATGGCTGTCGTTGCGTCCCGCTCGAGCGCATGACCGAACGCATAGTTGCTCGTGATGAAGAACCAGGTGTCGACGCCGGATTTCGCCATTGCTCTCGGCAGCGTATTGGCCAACGCATAGGTGTCGTAGGTCCAGTGAAAGCCCAAAGGCGAACAGGCCTTGCCGGTCAGGTCGGACGTCGCCGGGCCGGAGAACATGGCGATCTTTTCTTTCTCCTTGACGATATCCTGGATCACCAGTCCGGCAGCGGAGGTGCCACCGTCGACGATGGCGCTCACATTCTCGACGTCTATCCATCGGCGCGTGATCGCCGCTGCGATATCGGTCTTGTTCTGATGGTCGGCGGAGAGCAGTTCGATGCGACGCCCAAGCACTTTCTCTCCGAAGTCTTCAATCGCAAGACGCGCCGCGATCACCGACCCCAACCCGGTCACGTCCGCGGTACTGCCTGACTGATCGTTGAGAACACCGATTCGAAGCGGCGCGTCTTCAGCGCGACCGTCGCCGAGCGTCGCAAAGGGCGCAACCAACGCAAGCGCCAGCAGCATGAAACGAGACTTTGAGCTTGGCATTCCACGTTCCTCTCACGACAGCCGACCTCGCCGATCGGCTCACCCCGTCCAAAACGCTCTCGAAACCAATCATGCAAAAACATGGCCGGATTCCCGAGTGCCGGAGGAAGCGTGTGAAAGCTTGAACGTTATTGGATATTTCGCGAGCGTAGGCCGGCCGGACGCAAAGCGCTTGCTTCCCGCCACGCCCCCCTCCTAAGCTCGGGCATGGCAATCGAAGAGACTCTTCCCCGAGGCCTGAAACTGCACGATCTGGGTGGGATAGAGGTCGTCGCAGGGCGATATCGCGACCATGTTCTGCCCCGACACAGCCACGACGGATTGATGCTGTCGCTCTTGAGCGACGGCGTACAGGCGCTGCGTTGCCGAGGCGTGACTCACTTCGCCGATGCGGGGAAAATTCTGGCGGTGCCTCCGCATGAAGTGCATGCGGCCGAACCAGGCGTCGAAGGTGGATGGTACTATCACACGATAACCATTCCATCGGACGTACTCGAACGGCATCACCCTCAGGGCGCACGCTTTCTCTGCGAGACCGCAATTTGCGATGACGAAATGAATCGCGTTCTGCAGGCGCTGTTCCGCAGCTTCAATGGAGCGCCCGTACTTCGGCAGGAGGAAGCGTTACTTGACGTGCTGGAGCATTTTCTGACCCGGCATACCCGCCTTCCGCAGAGGGCATCTCACAAGCCGATCGAACTGCGCGCGGTCGAGACCTGCAAGGCATATCTCGCCGCCTATCTTCATCGTAACGTCACGCTCACCGAGCTGTCGCAACTTGCGCGGGTTGATCGCTTTCTGTTGGTCAGGTGCTTCACGGCTATCGTCGGAATGCCCCCGCATGCCTGGCACATGCAACAGCGCCTTCACAGGAGTTTCGAAATGCTGTCCAAGGGGCAAAGCGTAGCAGATGTTGCCGCTGCAACGGGGTTCGCGGACCAAGCCCATTTGACACGCGCCTTCAAGCGGGTGACCGGCATCACGCCCGGCCGGCTCAGGAAAGACCATCTCGCCTTTCAGTCGCGGCCGGCGACCAGCCGTCCGCGCATCACGTGGCCGCTTCCCGGCCTGTAACGACTGACGCCGTCGCAGAGGAAAGACCGCCCGGCCACCGGTCACGCAAGCCGTATTTCCCGGCTGGTCGGGAAACCGTGAAGTCCATTGCTGCCGAACACCATCGCGTTAGACCGGTACGGATCGCCCGACACGACGATCAGGATATGTTCCACGCGCTCGACGATGGGCACTAGCCGGTTTGGATCGTCGCTTTCCGCGAAATGCGCGGCAGCAAGCCCGTCTTCATGAAGTCGCCGCAACGTTCTGCGTCCCGGAACGCAGTTAGAGTATTTGCCGATGTAAGCTTCGAACTTCCAGGCGGGAATCCGGGCATGGCGATAAAGCCGTTCGCGAAGATTCTCGATATTGCTTCCGGCCTTCGCCAGCGTCTTGGCGACCATCGGACTGATCGCCACGAGCGGGCGGAGGGTGCCGGGCGCAAGGCCGGCCGTGAAACATAGTTCCCAACAGCTTTGACGGATCAAACCGTCCGCAAGATAGATCGCGATGTCTTCGGGATCGCGGCCGTAGATGGAGCCGACAACGGTGTCGCCCGTGAACCGTCCGACCGTTACAATGCTGGAGCCCTTTGCGAAGCCCTGGCGCCCTGCGAACGTCGTCCAGCCCAGCTTTACGACTTCCGGCTCGTGCTCGGCGAGGACCACGCGGGCGGAATGGCCGAACGTGCATTTGTCGCCCTCTCCCGGCCGCAGCCCGACAACATTTCGCAGGAAGAGACGCAGGAACCGTCCCACCGTGGTGTTGGCCCTGCTCCCTTCACGCATCGCGCCGTTTTCGCAATTGAACCCGAGCGCTTCAATGACCGGACCATTGAGCAGGATCAGCGGATCGCCGCCCGTCGTGTCGCCGCTGTGCTCGACCCCGTAGGCGGGGCTGGCCATGATCTCGGCGATGGCGACCAGGACCGGCATATATTCTGCCGCGCAGCCGGCCATGACGCCGTTGACCGCCACATTCCAGATCGTCACGCCGGATCCGGATGGCTGAACGCAGCCAATCAGCCTGTCCGGCGGATATGGCGTAAACTTCAAGAACTCTGCCACCGCGTCACGCGTCGGCGGAACGACCGGCAAGCCGTCGGACCATCCTTCGACCCGATAGATATCGTTGATCTCGTTGAAGTCGCCCGTCGCCACAATCTCGGTCGGCGAATATACCCTGGCCGCTTTTCCTGGCGGCGCCGGCTGTGCAGTAAGACATTTCACGACGGCATTCGCCGTGTGGGACAGCACCATGTCACGCAATTCGGCATTGCTCAGGCTGTCGACATATCCTGGCATCTCCACCACGGGCAGCCAGGCGCAACCAAGACCCGGAGATACTGCACGGGCCTGTCCGGCAAAGCCCTCGCACACCAGCGAGGCC
Source organism: Tardiphaga sp. P9-11 (assembly GCF_008329525.1). Taxonomy (GTDB): domain Bacteria; phylum Pseudomonadota; class Alphaproteobacteria; order Rhizobiales; family Xanthobacteraceae; genus Tardiphaga. The sequence continues at coordinate 357,688 of NZ_NPKQ01000002.1, forward strand.
GTTGGAATGCCGGCCTTCTCGATTGCGGCACTGGCGCGCATGACCGCCGGCGTGCAGGCGCCGCAGCAGCCGATGCCGGAAATCACCACATCCACACCATGTTCAGCGAGCTTGCCCGGCAGTTCGGCGAGCACCTTGCGATCATTGCCGCCGAGTGTATTTCCGAACTTCTCGTAGCTCACGAAGGTTGCGCCCGGACAGACTTCGCCCAGAGCTTCCTCCAGGAGCGCAAAGATTTCATCGCCGCGAAAGAGGTAGTCCCAGACGAAAGCAATCCGGCGGCCTGCAAGGGTCGCGGGGCGGTTCGCTGGATAAAATATCTCGATCGAAGGCGCCCCTCCCGGCCAGACCGTTCGATGAGGTGTAGCTGTCATCATCCGATGGTTCCTTGCACTGACGTGTTGCAAGGACTTTGCCTGGAGCGGGCGCGCGAATATTGAATGATGTTGGATAAGTTTCGTTATCTTGCGGGACCGTGACGCGCTTCGATGTCCGGCTTGACGGAGATCAGACCCCGTCCAGGTACAACCCCGTCAACGCGCCACGGCTGGCTGGTCGGTAAACCGCAACCTTGACAGGGGAACCTGCTTCGCCGTAACCAGCCGTCATTGCAGGGTGTCTCCCCGCCGTAAGCGTTAACGTCACTCAACGTGCTCAGCTCCGGACAGCCCAACGCGGCTGGCCGCCTCGAAAGCACGTCGACATGAACCAGAACGCTCCTCCAAAATTCAAAACTGCGTCGCTCAGCCGCGACGACCGCAAGAGCCTGATCAAGCAGGTGTTGATCGTCTTTTTCGGCTTTCTCTCGGTCGGCCTGCCGCTGCCACCGATCTCGCTCTACATCCATGACCAGCTCGGCTTCTCGGCCGGTGTGATCGGCTTTGCGATCGGCATCCAGTCGGTGGTGACGGTGCTCACGCGCCATCGCGCCGGTACGCTCAGCGATCACCACGGCGCGCGTTACGCGATCCGGCTCGGCCTGCCGCTGTCGGCGCTGGCCGGCCTGTTCTATCTGCTTGCTGCCGTTGCGCCGCTGCCAAGCGAAGGCAAGCTCGCGTTGCTGCTGACCGGGCGCGTCGCACTCGGATTCGGCGAGAGCCTGTTCATCACCGGCGCCATGAGCTGGTGCATCGGACGGCTCGGCCCGCAGCGTACCGGTCTGGTGATGTCATGGCAGGGCATCGCCATGTATTCGGCGATTGGATTGGGCGCACCGATCGGGCTTGCGGTCTATGCCTCCATCGGCTTTGCCGGCGTCGGCGTGCTTGCGGCCATCTCGCCGTTGATCGCGCTGGCCATCGCCTATGCGATCCCCGACGTGCCGGTCAGTGGCAACACCGAACGCACGCCGTTCTACAAGGTGATCGGCCTGATCTGGCGTTCGGGCACGGTCTTGTTTCTGGCCACCATCCCCTTCGCGGGGATCACCGGCTTTCTGGCGCTGACTTATGTCGAACGCGGCTGGTCCGGCGCCGGCATCGCGCTGGCGGCGTTCTCGACGGGCTTCATCTTTGTGCGTCTGGTCGGCAGCCATTTGCCCGACCAGTTCGGCGGCGCGCGCGTCGCCATGACATCGCTGGCCATCGAAGCCCTTGGTCAGGCGCTGATCTGGCTGTCCACGAGCCCGATGCTCGCGCTGCTCGGCGCGCTCGTCACCGGCATCGGCTTCTCGCTGATCTTCCCGTCGATGGGCGTCGAAGCCACGCGCCGCGTGCCGATCGAACAGCGCGGCCGCGCGGTGGCGAATTTCATCGCCTTCTTCGATCTCGCGATCGGCCTGACTGCGCCCGCGGTAGGCTATGCCGCCGGAGTATTTGGCTATGGCGCGACGTTCGTGATCGGCGCTGTCGCGGCGATCTGCGCGCTGGTGCTGGCGGCGAGCGGGTGAAACCCAGCGCGCTGCCTCGCTTCAATTGTGTCTGCGCCGCTGCGCGGTTCAGGGAAGAATGCTTCAGCGGCCGGCCGTTGCCCTGATCGGTTCACGAGCTATCACTCGATCAAATTGAAGGTAATTTTCCCGCTCATTTGAAACCTTGAGGGGCAAAAGGCAGGCGGCGCTTCGTAAAACAATACCACCCATGGGCGAGTGACTGTTAGTTCGAATGTTCAGTTGTTGCTGGATGTTTCGGAGATAGATAGCGGTGAACGCATGCAGTACTCCCACCCTCAATTCCTCGCTTCGTTTCCTGATCACCATCACCGGTCAGGTCGCGCTTCTGGCGCGAGGTGGAGCGGCGGCCAGCGGCCTGATGAAGCTGGCGTGGTCCGTCATCATCGGTATGGCGATCGTCGATCTGGTATGGATCGCCATGACGGACCTTCAGTTGGCTCCGTCCAGTTCGACAGCAATCGTGCGGGTGATCTCGTTCAGCCTGTTTGCCGCGCTCCTGTGCGAATTGATCTCCCAAAGGCTCCAAGGCAAAACCGATCCGATCGGACGACTGCTCAAGCTTATCGCAGATTGCCTGGGGACGGTCACCGTGGCGATGGTCGCCTTCGCGCTATTGGCCGCCGTCGTCATCATCTTTTGCTGCCTCGCAGCTAGCGCTGCGTTACCGTTGCAGGATCTACGGCTTGCCGCCCTGGACGCAAGTCTCGGTTTCGATTGGAAGTCATTCGTAGCTTGGGCTAACAGCAACGACTTGATCAGTCGCGCTCTGCTCCGCGCCTATCAGAATACGGGACACGTCTTGCTCTTCACGATGCTCTGGCTGTGTCTTTCGAATCGCCTCGAAAGATTAGCGGAGTTCATGGCTCTGCTGTGCCTGACTTCCATCAGCATCGCTGCGGGGATGCTAATCCTGCCGGGTGCTGGCGCTTACGCTTTACATCAACCGGCTCTGGAGACATTCGGCAACTTCGGCGCCGATGCCGGCACCTGGTGGTACCAACTGCTCATGCAGTTCCGATCCGCGCAGCCGCCTCTGATCGATTTCGACACCCCTAACATCAACTGCCTGGTGACCTTCCCTTCCGGTCATACGATTCTCGGCGTGGTCACGACTTACGCCTTGAGAGATCGACTTTATACTTTCGTGCCCGCCCTGCTGATCAACGGTGTCATGATCATCTCGACACTGCCGGTCGGAGGGCACTATCTGGCAGACCTGATCGCAAGCGGTGTCGTGACCGCCTTGTCGATCGCGTTCGTCCGTTCGATGAAGAGAGTTCATTCCAGAACGTCTCAATCTGGCGGCAATGCGCTAGCTGGAGCGATCTAGCGCCTAGCTAGCCAACACTCCCCCCCCCCCCCCCGCGGCGCGATCAGGGCGGTCCGAAAATGACCCACAACACGAGCGTGACGAATCCCGAGAGCGCCACCGCGACAATGGCTGCCAGCAAGTCATTGTCGAACGCGTTCTGGTTCCACTTTGGCATGCACATGCGCGCGGCGTTTTCTGTTTATGTGGATCAAACGCGAGTTCGGTGCCTCGGGCCGTCGGAAAGGTTTGCTCACGATCCGCTCGACAGCATCCACGCGCGATACCGTTAAGAGAGGCTGGATGTTCCCGGGTCACGCCGATCAACGGGACGACCGAGTCGAACCGGCTTGACGAATGCGGGCGTAATGCCGGCGATTATCGTCTGTTCCCTCACGCACCAGTGTGAGGAAAACCACGAATAATCCAACAATTTCAAGGATGAGGTGTGGTGCGCTCGGAGGGACTCGAACCCCCACCCTGTTACGGACTGCCACCTCAAGGCAGCGCGTCTACCAATTCCGCCACGAGCGCTAAAGAAATCCGGCGAGGGCAAATCGCCCGGCCGGATCAACCGGCGCCGATGTAACAAACCAATGATGGGGAGACAAGGCCTCTTGGCCTCTCAGGGCCACCTATCTGTGGTCAGGCGCCCGGGGCAGCATCTGCTTGACCTCGACCGCAATCCGGTTGCGATCGACCATCACCACACCACTGGCGACAGGCAGGTTATTGGCGAGGATTTTGACCTCGTCCTGCTCTGTGGCATCCAGTTCAATGATGGCGCCGCGGCTCAGCCGCATCACCTGATGGACAGGCATCGAGGTGGTGCCGAGGACCACCATGATATCGACGGTAATGTTATCGAGGGTTGGCACGTCGGCCTCAAGTTCCCAGATGCAGGATCGCACAGATGCAAGATTGCAGTGCCTGCGAGATCAACATGTTATGGTTAGCCAATGGTTAATGACCGCCAAACCCTCGATTTGACAGTGTTTTCCCGGGCTCCGGGCGGACGAGCGGTAGAATGGCGGGTATCCGATACCCCGATTCCCTATCCGGAGGCCGTGGCCGAGATGGAAGCCCGGGCTTCCGCCATTGCCGATGGCACCGCGCCGGAACTGGTCTGGCTGCTGGAACATCCCCCGCTTTATACGTCCGGCACCTCCGGCAAGTCGGATGACTTGCTGGATGCCCGCTACCCGGTGTTCGAGACCGGCCGCGGCGGTCAGGTGACCTATCACGGCCCCGGCCAGCGGGTGGCCTATGTGTTGCTCGACCTCAAGGCACGCCGGCCGGACGTGCGGGCCTATGTGGCCGCACTGGAAGCCTTGATCATCCGGACGCTGGACGCCTTCAACGTGAAGGGCGAGCGGCGCGAGGACCGCGTCGGAGTCTGGGTCGCCCGCCCCGACAAGGGCGCGGGATTCGAGGACAAGATCGCGGCCATCGGCGTACGATTGCGGCGCTGGGTCTCGTTCCATGGCATCGCCATCAATGTGGAACCGGATCTGGCGCATTTTGACGCCATCGTCCCCTGCGGCGTGGTCGATCCGCGCTACGGCGTCACCAGCCTGGTCGATCTCGGCCTGCCGGTTGGCATGACCGACGTGGATGTCGCGCTGCGTCAGGCCTTTGGCGAAGTGTTTGGCGAGGCGGAAGAGCTTGCGACGGAAGCGACGCTCTGAACAGGCTCAGAGCGTCGGCAGCATCGCGAAGCTGCCACCTGCGCCGCCGAGCCTGAGCATGTCAGCCGTGGCATCGGTCACATCGACGGCATCGACACGCGACGAGATCGGTCCACGCCGGCATTCGGCGATCATCTGCTCGACGATGTCAGCTTGTCCGGCAAACACGGCCTCGACACTGCCGTCACGGCGATTGCGCACCCAGCCCTGCAAGCCGAGCGACGACGCGGAATGCTCGGTCCAGGCGCGATAGCCGACGCCCTGCACGCGGCCACGGATGGCGACGTGGCGGATCACGTCGCTCATCTATTTCTTGAGCCCCGAATCTTTCAAGCCGAGGAAATCGATGCCGCGCTGCTTCACGACGGCACCGCGCGTCACGCTCTCCATCAACTCGGCGGATGCAAGATTCTTCAATTCGTTAGGCGCCGCACCGTCGCGCACGGCCTTCAGCGTCGCATGGACGGCGGCCGTCGCCGCGGAGATCGGCGCGTGCCCCTGAATGGCAATGCGAACGCGCTGGGCGCTGAGGAAGTCCCAGTCCATATCGTCGGTGGGATTGCCGAACACGATCGGCAGCGTCGTCGCCGCAGCCGCCGCCTGCAGTTCCGCGCGGCTCTTGAGGCCGGTGAACATCAGCGCATCGACGCCCGCAGCTTCATAGGATTTCGCACGCGCGATCGCGTCGTCCAAGGATGTGATGGATGCAGCTCCAGTACGCCCCACGATCACCAGCGCCGGATCCTGACGCGCACTCAGCGCAGCCTTGACCTTGCCGACCCCTTCTTCCGCCGAGATCAGTTGTGGCCTGGCTTCGCCGAAGGCCGCAGGCAGCAGCGTATCCTCGATGGTAAGACCGGCGGCGCCTGCGGCTTCCAGCTCCTCCACCGTGCGGCGGACATTGAGCGCATTGCCATAGCCGTGATCGGCATCGACCAGCACCGGCAGCGAGCCGGCGCGCGACATCCGCCGCATCTGTTCGGTGAGTTCGGAGAGCGTGATCAGCGCGAGGTCAGGATCGCCGAGAATGGCGAGCGACGCCGCCGATCCGCCGAACATGCCGACCTCGAAGCCGAGGTCCTCGGCGATGCGCACCGAGATCGCGTCATAGACCGATCCCGGGCGCATGCAGCGATCGCCGGACAGGATCGCCCGCAATCCGTAACGGCGCTGCCGAAACGTCGTCACGCGAATTCAAGAATGAGCGCATCCACCGCCAGCGTTGCGCCGGCAGCGGCATGGATTTTCTTGACGGTGCCGTCGCGTTCGGCACGGAGCACGTTCTGCATCTTCATCGCCTCCACCACCGCGAGGGTCTCGCCGATCTTGACGTCTTGACCTTCGGTCACGGCGATCGACACCACGAGGCCCGGCATCGGGCATAGCAGCTTCTTGCCGGTATCAGCCTTGACGCCGACCGGCATCAGGCGCGCAGCAGTAGCCTCCGCCTCGGTGAAGACATTGACTGCGACCTCGTAGCCCTGATGGGCGATGCGGATGCCGGACGCCATCGGGCGCACCTGCATGGCCACGTTGTGTCCGTCGATAGTGCCTTCCCACACCGGCACGCCGGGCTTCCAGGACGACGCCAGCTTATGCGGCGTACCGGTCTTGCCGTCGGTGCCGACGAAAGCCACGGTCACGATATCGCCGTCACGGGCTACATCGAGCGCGATCTCCTCACGCTCCAGCCAGACGGCGCGGCGACCGGCACGGGTCACCGGACGACCGATCAACTGGCCGGAAATCTGCCGCTTGCGCTCGCCGTAGATGGAGTCGACGGCAGCGGCCACAGCGGCGATGCGACGAGCGACTTCACCCTCCGGCGCCCGCGCGGCAAAACCCTTCGGGAACTCCTCAGCGATGAAGCCGGTGGAGAGATTGCCCTCGCGCCAGCGCGGATGGCTCATCAGCGCCGACAGGAACGGAATGTTATGGCGGATGCCGTCGATATAGAAGGCGTCGAGCGCGTGAGATTGCGCCTCGATGGCGGCGGCGCGCGACGGCGCGTGGGTCACGAGCTTGGCGATCATCGGATCGTAATAGATCGAGATCTCGCCGCCCTCCTGCACGCCGGTGTCGTTGCGCACGGTGATGTTGTCGGACTTGCTCTCGGCCGGCGGGCGATACTTCACCAGACGGCCGATGGACGGCAGGAAGTTGCGGAACGGATCTTCCGCGTAGACGCGGGACTCGACGGCCCAGCCGGTCAGCGTGACGTCCTTCTGCGCCATCTCCAGCTTTTCGCCGGCCGCAACGCGGATCATCTGCTCGACGAGATCGACGCCGGTGACAAGCTCAGTCACCGGATGCTCGACCTGCAGGCGGGTGTTCATTTCCAGGAAGTAGAAACTCTTGTCCTGACCGGCGACGAATTCCACCGTGCCAGCGGAATCGTAATTAACGGCCTTGGCGAGTGCGACGGCCTGTTCGCCCATCTTGCGGCGGGTGGTCTCGTCGAGCAGCGGCGACGGCGCTTCCTCGATGACTTTCTGGTTGCGGCGCTGGATCGAACATTCGCGCTCGCCGAGATAGATCACGTTGCCGTGCTTGTCGCCGAGCACCTGGATTTCGATGTGGCGGGGATCGACGATGAACTTCTCGATGAAGACACGGTCGTCGCCGAACGAGGACTTCGCCTCGGCCTTGGCGAGATTGAAGCCTTCAGCCACTTCCGAGGTCGAATGCGCGATGCGCATGCCCTTGCCGCCGCCGCCGGCGGAGGCCTTGATCATCACGGGATAGCCGATCTCGTCGGCAATCTTCACCGCATGCTTCTCGTCCTCGATAACGCCGAGATAGCCCGGCACGGTCGAGACGTTGGCCTTCGCCGCAGCCTTCTTGGATTCGATCTTGTCACCCATGGCAGCGATGGCGCCGGGGTTCGGGCCGATGAAGACAATGCCGGCTGCTTCCAGCGCGCGCGGGAAAGCCTCGCGCTCGGACAGGAAGCCGTAGCCGGGATGCACGGCCTCGGCGCCGGTTTTCTTGCAGGCCTCGACGATCTTCTCGATCAGGAGATAGCTCTCGGCCGCGGCAGGCGGCCCAATGAAGACAGCCTCATCGGCCATCTCGACATGGAGCGCATCGCGATCGGCTTCCGAATAGACGGCGACGGTCTTGATACCCATCTTGCGGGCCGACTTGATGACCCGGCAGGCGATCTCGCCGCGATTGGCGATCAGAATTTTTTTGAACATGAGCTGTCTTACTTGCAACCTTGAGGCGGGATCGGAAAGATGGAGGCGACGGTACAATGTGGCATGGCGCCGCAGTCGTAACAATTCTGTCGCGGACAAAAACTAGAGAAGACGTCTGGACCGGATCGGCCGAGTTCTTTCGAAGCGAGGTTTTTCATGCGCTGCGCCACCATCCTCTCCCTCAGTCTTACTCTTATATCCGCAACAACGGCTTTCGCCCAAAACAGCCCTCCCCGCAACCTCATTTTGTTCGTACCTGATGGGCTTCGGGCGCTGAAAGTAACGCCGGAAACGGCACCGGCGATGTCCGCAGTGCGGGATAAAGGCGTCAATTTCCAGAACTCGCACTCGCTGTTTCCGACCTTCACCATGGCCAATGCGTCGGGCATGGCGTCCGGCCACTATCTCGGCGATACCGGCGTGTTTTCGAACTCGATCTATACCGGCCATCCGACCCCGGTGCAGAACAACAGCCCGATCCCCTTCATCGAACACGATCAGGTGCTGGGCGACCTCGACGAGCAGTTCAACGGCGACTACCTCAACGAGGAGACGCTGCTGAAGGCCGCGCGCAAGGCCGGCTATTCCACCGCCGCGATCGGCAAGGTCGGCCCGACGCTGATGTTCGATCACACCGAACGCACCGGCAAGGAGACGATCACCATCGACGACCAGACCGGCGGCATCGACAAAGCTGGAAAGTTGCTCGGCATCCCTCTGTCGGACGAGATGAAGGATGCCCTTGCGAAGGCTGGCCTCGCGGTGGAAACACCCGGCCGCGGCGAGAATGGCAAAGCGGGCGACGCCAAGACGCCGGGCACGGTCGAGGCGAATATCAAGCAGCAGGCCTATATGGCTGACGTCGCGAGCAAAGTAGTGCTGCCGATGTTCAAGGCGCGCAACAAACCGTTCGTGCTGATCTTCTGGTCGCGCGATCCCGACGGCACCCAGCACAATCAGGGCGACAGTCTCAACAAGGTGACGCCGGGGGTCAACGGCCCCTCCTCGCTCGCCTCGATCAGGAATGCCGACGACAATCTCGCGCAGCTCCGCAAGGCGCTTGACGAGCTCGGCCTCGCTGCGAACACCAACATCATGATCTCGGCGGATCACGGCTTCTCGACGATCTCCAAGGAGAGCAAGACCTCGGCGACCATCAAGGGTACCTATGCGGATACGCCGGAAGGCTTCCTGCCGCTGGGCTTCCTCGCCATCGATCTCGCCAAGTCGCTGGAGATGCCGCTGTTCGATGCCAACGACAAATTCGCCGCGGTTGCCGACAATGCGTATCCGAAGGCCGGCAATGCCTTCATCGGCAAGGATAAAGACAAGCCGGATCTGATCATCGCCACCAATGGCGGCTCCGACCTGATCTATCTGCCGACCGGCGACAAGGACCTCGCCGACCGCACCGTGAAGGCGCTGCTGAAACAGGATTACATCAGCGGCATCTTCGTTGAGGACTCGCTGGGCTCCTTCCCCGGCGCGCTGCCACTGTCGTCGATCAACCTGTCCGGCAAAGCCATCACGCCGCATCCGGCGATCGTCGTCTCGTTCCGCTCCTATTCGGAGGGCTGCGAGGAGCCGGCGGCGTGCCAGGTCGAGGTCGCCGACACCGTACTGCGCCAGGGCCAGGGCATGCATGGTTCGTTCGGGCGTGGCGATACCCACAACTTCATGGCGGCGATCGGCCCGGACTTCAAAGCCGGCTTCGTCGATCCCCTGCCGGTCAGCAATGCCGATACCGGCATGACTGCCGCACATCTGCTCGGTCTCAAGCGCGAGTCCAAAGGCGGCCTGATCGGCCGCGTGATGAGCGAAGCGACGGTGACTGGCGAGACGCCGACGGCAACGACCGACGTGATGCGTTCGGCGCCCGACGATCAGGGGCTGGTCACGGTGCTGCAACTGCAGAAGGTCGGCGAGCACAAATATTTCGATGTCGCCGGTTTCCCGGGCCGGACTGTCGGCCTCGACGCGAAGTAAGAGACAGCCCCAACAAAAAACGGCGGAGCCATGCTCCGCCGTTTTCGTATTCTGATGATCTGCGACCGGCTTACATGCCGATGTCGAACACGTTCGGCAGCTGCAGGGTTGCGGCGCCGACCACGGTCGTGATCAGGGTCATGACGGCGGCATTGCTGACACGCTTGGCGCGCATCTGCGACGCGATCCATTCGAGCACTTCAATATTCACGCCGACGGCCTTGGTCGGCGCCCAGGTCTCGATGGCAACATCGGGCGACAGCGCCACCGCGCGCGGCGGCACCGGCAGGCCCGACGCGGAGGCGGCGTGATGCACGACAGCCTTGGCGAACAGGTCGTCGAAACGTCCATCATCGCTGCGCTCGGCCGCAGCTTCGTTGATCGCAAACAGTGCCTCGGCCTCGTCGCGGCTGACCGGTTGGCTGGCCAGTGCCGACGCACCCAGGATGCGCTCACACCAGGCAGCGTCATCGGCATCGAGTGCACGGGAGAAATGGATACGACCACGGGTGGTCGGGCCTTCGCCGGTGATAACGCCATCACGCACGATGGCGAGGGCCTGCGCCGCGGCGCGATGGTTGTCGATGGTGGAGGTTTCGATGGCGCCGAATACGTCGGCAGCGGCAGCGGATGACATTTCAAGCTCTTCTGTTTGCAGCATATTTCACAACATAGCCCAGCAATTCCACGACGGACTTAACGCTCGGTTAAGAAATGGGCGGGAGTTTTTCTTATCCCTAACCGTTGCAGTTCAGTCGCGCTGGGGCGCCGTCTGGTTCGATCAGATGTGGCGATCCGGTCAGGCGGGATTGCGCCGGACGGGAGGCAACATCACGGCACCCGATAACATCATGTTGCGTGGGTGTTTTGCCGCAGCCCCCTTGCGTGAAACTGGATGCCAGCGCGCACCGAATTTGAAGAAAGTTCTTGTCCTTTTTGCCGGACAGTTCCATTTACCAGTGCGCGCCTCTATAGTTCGCTCGCAAAATTCATCTGTAACTAGAATGACATGAGGTCCATCCATGACGCTCCAGATCAACGCCGTCGCGCCCGATTTCGAGGCCGAAACCACAGCCGGCCGCATCAAGTTCCATGACTGGATCGGCGATAGCTGGGCTCTTTTGTTCTCGCATCCGAAGGATTTCACTCCGGTCTGCACCACCGAACTCGGCGCGCTCGCCAAGCTTCAGCCGGAGTTCGACAAGCGCGGCGTCAAGTTGATCGGCCTCAGCGTCGATCCCGTGCACAAGCACGCGCTGTGGGTCGAGGACATTAACGAAACCCAGGGCGCCCGCCCGACCTTCCCGATGATCGGTGATACCGACCTCAAGGTCTCGAAGCTCTACAACATGCTTCCGGCCGACGTGGCGGGAAATGCCGACAGCCGCACCGCCGCGGACAACGCCACCGTGCGCAACGTCTTCATCATCGGGCCGGACAAGAAGATCAAACTGGTGCTGGTCTATCCGATGACAACCGGTCGCAACTTCCAGGAAATCCTGCGTGTGATCGATTCACTGCAGATGACCGCCAAGCATCGCGTCGCGACGCCGGCCGACTGGCAGCAGGGCCAGGACGTGATCATCGCAGGCTCCGTGACCAATGACGAAGCCAAGACGATTTACCCGAACGGCTGGAAAGAACCGAAGCCCTATATCCGCATCGTGCCGCAGCCGAAGTAAGACTGCGATCGACTTACAGATATGACAGAGGCGCCGCGAGGAAATCGCGGCGCCTCTTTTTTTTGACCCGTCGAATCGACGCTGCAAGCACGATCCGTCGTCATGGGGGCGCCTTCTCCAGGTCATTGCGGGAGCTCTCGCGACGAAGCCGAGGCAGAGGCAGAGGCAGAGCAGATCCTGCGGCAGCATGACGATCAACGTCGCACCTGGAGAACCGCGTATCGCTTCGAAACCGCCTCCAGCACCAATTCGGTAATAAATGTCCTGATACTACGCGCCAGCACGCGCAAGGTTGCAAGCTTGCGCGGTATTCGAGGCCGGATCGATCACCCGAGGTCCGTGTTAGATGAAGTGATGACCGATCAATCCTCGATCCCAACACCGACGCAAGCACCTGTCATCGTCTGGTTTCGCGACGACCTTCGTCTTTCCGATCACCCGGCCCTTCATGCTGCGGCCAAGCGCAATGCGCCGGTGATCTGTCTCTACATCCTTGATGAACAGAGCAAGGCATTGAAGCCGCCGCAGGCGCGGCCCATGGGCGGCGCGACGAGATGGTGGTTGGCGCAGTCGCTGCGCGCACTCAGCGCAAGCCTCGACGCCATCGGCGGCACACTGGTGCTGCGCAAGGGCGCTGCGGCCGACGTCATTGTCGATGTGGCGCGAGCAGTCGATGCCAGCCACGTCTTCTGGAACGAGATCGCGCAGGCGCCGCATCTCACGGTCGCCGACGCCGTGACCGAAGCGCTTGCCGACCTCGATGTCGGCACGCAGAACTTTCCGGGCGATCTCCTGGCACATCCTGCGACCATCCGCGCCAAGGAGACCGGCACGAAGGAGAGCCGCGGCCTGCGCGTGTTCACGCCGTTCTGGCGGCGCGTTCAGGCGATGGGCGAACCGGCGAAGCCGCTTCCGGCGCCGAAGAAACTAATACCCGCACCGAAAGTGAAGAGCGACAAGCTCGCCGACTGGGCGCTAGAGCCATCGAAGCCCGACTGGGCCGGCGGTCTGCGCGAGATGTGGACGCCCGGCGAAGCCGCAGCTCAGAAACATCTGAAGCGCTTCCTCAAGGAGATCGCGGGCTATAGCAGCGATCGTGATCGACCCGACCGCGAGATCACATCGCGCCTGTCGCCGCATCTTCGCTTCGGTGAGATCAGTCCGCGACAGATCTGGACTGCCGCGCATTTCGCAGCTGCAGAACATCCGAAGCACAGCAACGACATCGCGAAGTTCATGAGCGAAGTCGGTTGGCGCGAATTCTGCCGCCATCTGCTGTTCGATGTTCCCGATTTGGCCACGCGCAATCTGCAATCATCCTTCGATGAGTTCCCATGGAAGACCGATCGCAAGGCGCTGCGTGCGTGGCAACGCGGATTAACCGGCTATCCTATCGTCGATGCGGGCATGCGCGAGCTCTGGCACACCGGTGTGATGCACAATCGCGTACGCATGGTGGTCGCATCCTTTCTCGTCAAACATCTGCTCATCGACTGGCGCGAAGGCGAGAAGTGGTTCTGGGATACGCTTGTCGATGCCGATGCGGGCAGCAATCCGGCCAACTGGCAATGGGTCGCGGGCTCCGGTGCAGATGCTGCGCCCTACTTCCGCGTCTTCAATCCGATCTTACAGGGTGAGAAGTTCGACCCCGATGGTGTTTATGTCAGGCGCTGGGTACCCGAACTGAGCGAACTATCCACAAAACATATTCACCAGCCTTGGAGCGCTTCACCACTCGAACTGAAAAGTGCGGGAATCACTCTGGGCAAAGACTATCCGTCGCCGATCGTCGATCACAAAGTCGGTCGCGAGCGCGCATTAAAGGCGTACACAACGATACGAAATAGTTGACTGTCCATGACACACTCTTCAACACGCGCCCGAATCGGACTAACGTGAAAAAGTCGACAATGTTGGGGGATACTATGAACGACGACACTCCAGTCCTGGAGCAAATGACGGACGCGCTTAGCAGCGCAGCCGACGCGACGAAGGAAGTCGCCACCTCGGTGGCGAAGAAGGTCAAGAAGGCCGCAAAGAAAGTCGCAAAGAAAGTGACCCCGGCTAAGAAGACGAAGAAGTCCACCAAGAAATCTTCTGCGAAGAAAGCTTCAAAGAAGAAAACCCAGAAAGCGAGACCAATGGCTAAGAAAGCAACGAAGAAGACCGTCAAGAAAGCTGCCAAGAAGACCGTGAAGAAGGCAGCTGCCAAGAAGACCGTGAAGAAGGCCGCCAAGAAGGCCGCTCCGAAGAAGGCCAAGAAGGCCAAGAAGGCTGCCAAGAAGAAGTAAGCTTCTTCGCAGATGTGAAAGCCTCCGGGTCCAAGCCCGGAGGCTTTTTCATGTCAGGGGTCTGGATTGACGCAGGATGGCGTCAGGCCCTGGCGCGGTTGACCAGCAACACCGCGGCGCCGCAGGCAATCATGCCGACGATCGCAACGGCATCCAGCTTCTCGCCGAACAGAATGAAGGCCATCAGCGCCGTCACCGCCGGCACCAGATAGAACAGACTCGCCACCCGGCTCGAGGCCTGACGCCGCAGCAGCCAGTACAGCAGCCCGACCGTGCCGATCGACAGCACCACCGCGAGCCACACCACCGACAGCACGAACTCCGCCGACCAGTGGATCACATTGGTCTCAAGGGCCAACGCGCCGATGCCGAGCATAACCATTGCTGCGAGTTGCTGAATGAAGCTGCCGGTGCGCCAGTCGATGCCGCCGCAATAGCGCTTCTGATAGAGCGTGCCGACGGTGATCGTGACCAGCGAAACACCGGACGCAAACCATCCCCAGCCCGCCTCGCCCGTCATCGGCCGCCCCTGCAGGATCAGCAACACGCCAGCGAGGCCGAGCCCGAGCCCGCCCCATTGCAGCGGCGTGACGCGCTCGCCGAGAAACCGACTGGCGAGGATCGAGGTGAGGATCGGCTGCAGACCCGGGATCAGCGCCGACAAACCGACCGGGACCTTGTGCGCCACCGCAAACACGGTGCCGGCGAGATAAAGCCCCTGCACCAGCAGCCCGGCGATGATGCTGTGGCCGATGCCCGCGCGATCCGGCCATGCCGGTCGTACCCACGCAACGATCACCGCCATGATCGCGACGGCCAGCATCATGCGCACAGTGAGATAGGTCAGCGGCTCGGCGCTGTTCAGCACATATTTCGTGCCGATGAAGCCGGTGCACCACAGCAGCACGAAAACGACGGGCGCGGCACGGCCGATCAGGGTTTCCAGATCGCTTTTCTGAACCTGTTTCATGGGCTGCTCAGTGCCCGATCATGTGCTAAGCGGCAATGGCTGTTTGCGCGGGCCTGCCGCCTGACATCACAACACCGAGATCATTATCGAAGGAATTTGCCATGGACGTTCGTGCCGCCGTTGCCATCAGTGCCGGCAAGCCGCTGGAGATCACCACCGTTCAGCTCGAAGGTCCGCGCGACGGCGAAGTGCTGATCGAGATCAAGGCTACCGGCATCTGCCACACCGACGAGTTCACGCTGTCCGGCGCCGATCCCGAAGGTCTGTTTCCGGCGATCCTCGGCCATGAAGGCGCCGGCGTCGTCGTCGATGTCGGCCGCGGCGTCACGTCAGTGAAGAAGGGCGACCATGTCATCCCGCTCTACACGCCGGAATGTCGCCAGTGCCCGTCGTGCCTGTCGCGCAAGACCAATCTCTGTACGTCCATTCGCGCGACGCAGGGCCAGGGCCTGATGCCCGACGGCACCTCGCGTTTCTCGCTCGAGGGCAAGCCGGTGCACCACTACATGGGCACCTCGACCTTCGCGAATTACACCGTGCTGCCGGAGATCGCGGTGGCGAAGATCCGCGAGGACGCGCCGTTCGACAAGGTCTGCTATATCGGCTGCGGCGTCACCACCGGCATCGGCGCGGTGTTCAACACCGCCAAGGTCGAGCAAGGCGCCAAGGCCATCGTGTTCGGCTTAGGGGGCATCGGCCTCAACGTGCTGCAGGGCCTGCGCCTCGCCGGCGCCGACATGATCATCGGTGTCGACATCAACAATGACCGCAAGGCCTGGGGCGAGCGCTTCGGCATGACCCACTTCGTCAATCCGAAGGAGCTGGGCAAGGATCTCGTCCCTCACCTCATCGACATGACCAAGCGGGGCGCAGACCAGATCGGCGGCGCCGATTACACCTTTGACTGCACCGGCAATGTCACCGTGATGCGCCAGGCGCTGGAAGCCTGCCACCGCGGCTGGGGCGAATCCATCGTGATCGGCGTAGCGCCGGCCGGCGCGGAGATCTCGACACGACCATTCCAGCTGGTGACCGGCCGCGTCTGGCGCGGCTCGGCCTTCGGCGGCGCGCGGGGCCGCACCGATGTGCCGAAGATTGTCGACTGGTACATGCAGGGCAAGATCCAGATCGATCCGATGATCACCCACGTGATGCCACTGAGCGACATCAACAAGGGATTTGAGCTGATGAAGCGCGGGGAGAGCATCCGCGGCGTGGTGACGTTCTAGCTTCTTGTCGCTCCCCCAAGCGCAGCATAGCCGCGCGCTGTGGGGAGGGTGAATCGACCGCGTAGCGGTCGAGACGGGTGGGGTCGTGCCACACACGACGACCTCACGCCGTGCACCCCCATCCCGGCCTCCGCTTCGCTCGGCCGCCCCTCCCTCCAGCGCAGCTTCGCTGCGCTGGAGGGAGGGAGGCCATGAGCGACCCTGCCCTACAATTTACTCCCCCTTGAACACCACGGCGTCCACCACGACGCAGCCATCCGTGTTCAGCATCACCGGATTGAGGTCGATGCTCATCACCTTGGCCGACGTATCCGCCATCAGCTCGCCGATTTTCACCACCGCATCAACCAGCGCATCGACATCCATTGGCGGCTCGCCGCGGACGCCTTCGAACAGTGGCGCGATGCGGAGCTTCGCCAGCGCGCGCTTGGCATCGTCCCTGGTGAACGGCGGCAGCAGCAGCGCGGTGTCCTTGAACACCTCGACATATTTTCCGCCATCACCAACCATGACCACCGGGCCGAAGACGGGATCGCGATGGGCGCCGATCACGATCTCGCGGCGGCCGGAGGCCATGGCGGCGATGATCACACCATCAAAACGCGAGCCGTGCTTGCGGATAATCTCTTCCATCTCGGTATAGAGATCGCCCGCGTCCTCGCGCGTCTTGACGCCGATCTTGACCAGACCGAGCTCCGACTTGTGAGCGATGTCAGCAGAACAGCCCTTCACCACCACCGGCCCGCCGATGGCTTCGAAGGCTGCAATGGCCTCGGCGCGGGAATGCACGAGCCGATACGGCACCACCGGGATGCCGCGCTCCGCAAGCGCATTCAGGCTGTCGGCCTCGTTCAGCATCACGGTCTTGTCGGCCGAGATCAATGCGGACGACGGAACGCGCTTGCGCGCCTTCACGCGCGCCATCAGCTCATGATGCGACACATATTGATTCAGCGCGGTGACCGCCTCGACCTCGGTCGGGAACACCGAGACACCCTGCGCCTGGAACTCCCTGGCGACGCTGGGCTGCGTCGCGGCGACCACCAGCGGCTTGCCGATCTGTTCGGCGAAAGCCGCGCTATCGCGTGCAAAGGCCGGGACGTCATAGCCCGGGCCCGCCACAGGCACACCGATAACGAACGCATCCGCTGCGGGATCTTCTGCGATCACTGGCAGGATGTCGCCGAACAGACGGCTGTTCGACAGCAGCGCCGCGGTGAGATCGATCGGGTTGGTGGTGGTCGCGAAGCTCGGCAGAATGCCCTTGAGCTTCTTGTCGGTCTCGGGTGCCAGCTTCGCCATCGGCATGCCGACGGTCGAGGCAGCATCCGCGGTCATGACACAGACCGCGCCGGAATTGCTGATCGCGACGAGGCGACGGCCCTGCGGCTTCCAGCCCTTGAGATAAAGCTCGGTGGCCTCGACGAGACCGCGCATGTCGGGGGCGCGCCAGATGCCATGATGTTCGAGGAAGGCATCGACCACGCGATCTTCATTGGCGAGCGCGCCGGTATGCGACTGCGCCGCCGCCTTGCCGGGATCGGTACGGCCGGATTTCAGCGCGATAATCGGCAGCTTGCGATGAAGCGCGACTTCGGAGAGTTCCTCCAGATACTTCTTCTCCGGAATGCTCTCGAGATAGAGCAGCATCAGCTTCACTTCCGGATCTTCCGCCACCGCGATGGCAAGTTCGCCGACGGTGATGTCGCTGTCATTGCCAGTGGCATGGCTGTGGCGAACGCCGATGCCGCGCGGATTGAGGAAGCCGACCGGCACGGTCGACAGCGCGCCGCTCTGGCTGAGCATGGCCACATGTCCCTCGACGCGGTCTAATTCCATGAACATGGTGGAGAATGACGCGATGGCGCCGGTGCCGAAATTGGCGAGGCCCTGTGTATTCGGGCCGACGATGCGCATGCCGTGTTTATGCGCGATCTCGACCATGCGGCGCTCTTTGGCCTTGCCGGCGATCGCGTCGACTTCGCCAAAGCCCGAGGCCATCACCAGTGCGATCTTGACCCCGGCCTTGGCGCAATCCTCGACGGCGCCAATGGCATTATCGCCAGCGACAGCGACGATCACCATTTCCGGCGCTTCAGGCAGATCGGCGAGGCTCTTGTAGCATTTCTCGCCCTGGATCTCTGTGCGCGACGGATTGATCGGGTAGATCTTGCCCTTGAAGCCGAACTTCTGGAGATAGTGGACCGGACGGCCGCCGACCTTGTTGGGATTTTCCGAGGCGCCGATGATGGCCACGGATTTCGGATCGAGGGCGAAGCGCAGACGGCTCATTGAGGAGCCCTTTCAAAGAACGGTACGAGGCGACCGGAGAATTGCCGGTAGCCGGCTTTCACCTTGTCGCCGATGACGAGATCGTTGGCGCCGTGGGCCATCATGCGAAAGCCTTCGGCAGTGTCGATGAGCAGGATGTTATAGGGCACGTGCTCGCGCGCTTCGGGCGTACCCGCGCGCAGCACGAGGGAGGACGCATAGACGGTGCCCTCGCCGCTCGCGACGTTGTCGGCGAGATCAGATGACCCGCAGGCGGCACAAAACGAGCGGCGGAAGTACTGGATCGATCGGCAGGCGCCGCAGCTCTGGTAGCTGATCGCTTCAGTGCCGGTGGTCCAGTCGGCGGCGGGTTTGAGCTCGCTCATGACACGCGCTCCAAGAACATCGAGACATGGGACGACAGCACGCCGCCGTCGCCGTGAAGCAGCGCCACCGAGGCATCCTTGACCTGGCGATTGTCCGCCCGACCCGTCATCTGCAGATGTGTTTCGACCAGATGCGCCATGGCGCCACCGACGCCGCAATGGCCGTAAGACAGTAGACCACCATGGGTGTTGAGCGGCATCGCGCCGTGCTTGCCGAAATGGCCGGCGCGCACGCGTGCCGCCGCCTCGCCGCGGCCGGCGAGACCCAGATCTTCCAGCAACATCGCCAGTGTGATGGTGAAGCTGTCATAGACCGCGGCGTAGCGGACGTCGGAGATCTCGATACCCGTCGCTTTCTTCGCACGCGCGATGGCGATCTCGGCGCCGAGTTCGGACAATGCTGGCGCGGCGGTGATGTGCTGATGCGTATGCGCCTGGGCAGCGCCGCGGACGCGGATTTTGGTTGAACTGGTCGGCTCATAGCTGACGACGAAGGCCGCGCCTCCGTCCGAGACCGGACAGCAATCGAGCAGCTTCAGCGGCGTGGCGATGGTCTTCGACGCCATCACGTCGGCCACCGTGATCGGCTCGTGAAACTGTGCACCGGGATGGGTCATCGCGTGCTGGCGCATCAGCACCGCGAATTCGGCGAGGTCTTCCTGCGTGACGCCGTATTCATGCATGTAACGATTGGCGACGAGGCCGTAATAGGCCGGAATGGTCGGACCGAGCGGCACTTCGTAGGTGGGATGACCGACCTGTGCCAGCGTCTGGATCGAGGCATCGCGGCTCTGGCCGGTGAGACGGTTCTCGCCGCCGACCACGAGGACATGTCTGGCCACGCCGCCCTCGACGAGTTGATGCGCCAGCATGGCCATCGCCATGCCGGTGGCACCGCCGACCTGGATCGCATGGGCATAGGATGGCGTGATGCCGAAATGCTCGGCGAACACGGTGGCGAGCATGATATGCGGCATGGTGGTGGAATAGCCGCACAGGAAGCCGTCGATATCGGTGCGCTTCAGCCCGGCATCGGCCAGTGCCAGCTCGGCGGCGCGGCTCATGAGGTCAATGGTCGATGAGCCCTCGTGCTTGCCGTAAGGGAGAAGACCGACGCCGGTGATGTAGCTCATGTCGGTTTCTCTTTGCCCTAATACGACTTCGGCAGGCCGAGCGCCTTCTCGGCGATGAAGCTCAGGATCAGCTCGCGGCTGATCGGGGCGATACGCGGGATCAGCGACTCCCGCAAATAGCGCTCGACGTGATATTCCTTGGCGTAACCAAAGCCGCCATGGGTCATCACCGCCTGCTCGCAGGCGTGATAGCCGGCTTCGCCCGCGAGATACTTCGCTGAATTCGCTGCAGGACCACATGGCAGTCCCTGGTCATACTGCCAACCAGCGGACAGCGTCATCAGCCAGGCGGCTTCGAGCTCCATCCAGTTCTTCGCCAGGGGATGCTGGATCGCCTGGTTCTGGCCGATCGGGCGGTTGAACACGTTGCGCGCCTTGGCGTAGTCAGTTGCCTTCCTCAGCGCAGCCTTGCCAAGACCGACAGCTTCCGCCGCGATCAGGATGCGCTCCGGATTCATGCCATGCAGGATATATTCAAAACCGCGGCCCTCCTCGCCGATGCGATCCTCCAGCGGAATCTCGAAATCGGCGATGAACAGCTCGTTGGAGTCCACGGCCTTGCGGCCGAGCTTCTCGATCTCGTGCACGGCGATCTTTGAGCGGTCGAGATCGGTGTAGAACAGACTGAGGCCGTGGGTCGGGCTCTTCACGTCTTCCAGCGGCGTGGTGCGCGCCAGCAGCAGTATCTTTTCGGCGACCTGCGCGGTGGAGATCCAGACCTTCTGGCCATTGACAATGTAGCGATCGCCCTTGCGCACGGCGCGGGTCTTGAGCTGCGTGGTGTTGAGGCCGGTATTGGGCTCGGTCACCGCGAAGCAGGATTTCTCGGTACCATTGACGATCGGCGGCAGCATGCGCGCGCACTGCTCGGGCGTGCCGAATACCACCACCGGATTGAGGCCGAACACATTCATATGCACGGCGGAAGCACCCGACATGCCGGCGCCGGATTCCGAAATCGCCCGCATCATGATCGCGGCCTCGGTGATCCCCAATCCCGAGCCGCCATATTCCTCGGGAATACAGATGCCGAGCCAGCCGGCATCGGCCATCGCCTTGTGGAAGTCGATGGGGAAACCGCCCTCCTTGTCCTTCTTCAGCCAGTAGGCATCGTCGAAACGCGCGCAGATCTTTTCGATGGCATCGCGGATGGATTCCTGGTTGGCGTCGAGGGCGAAATCCATGCGTTACAGCTCCGACGTATCTGGGATAGCGGCCTGTTTGAGCACGCCATCCTTGTGCATTTTCTCGATCTGCTCGGGCGTATAGCCGACCTCGGCCAGCACTTCAGCGTTCTGCTCACCGAGGTGCGAGGCGAGACGTGAGAGATCGACCGGCGTCTTGGACCACGTGGCCGCGACCTTCATGTTGCGCACCGCGCCTTCGGTCGGATGCTCGACCTGCTGGAAGAAGTCGGTCGCTAGCATATGCGGATCCTGCATCATGCTTTCCAGCGTGTGCATCGGAGTCGACGGCACGTCGGCCTCGTCCAGCAGCCTGGCCCATTCCGCGGTCGTCTTCGTCTTGAAGATGCGCGACAGTTCGGCATTCACCGTATCGATATGCTGGATGCGCTGCGGGAATGTGGCAAAGCGCGGATCATCGAACAGCTCCTCGCGGCCGACATGCTTGAGGAAGCTCTTCCACTGCTTGTCGTTATAGACCATGGCGCAGATATAGCCGTCCGAGGTCTGGTACGGCCGACGATCCGGCGACAGGTGACGGCCATAGCCGCCTTTGTCGAGCGGCGGATCGAAGGTCAACCCGCCCATATGGTCGCCCATCATGAAGCCCGCCATGGTCTCGAACATCGGAATATCCACACGCTGGCCCTCGCCAGTACGGTCGCGATGCACCACGCTGGCAAGGATGGCGCCGAGCGCATTCAGTCCCACGATGCGATCGACCAGCGCATTCGGCACATAGCGCGGCACGCCGTCCGGGCTGATCCGCGCATTCAGGGCGGCGAGCGCGGTGGCGCCCTGAATCAGGTCGTCGTAAGCGGGCTTTGCAGCATAGGGGCCGGCCTGGCTGAAGCCGAACACGCCGGCATAGATCAGGCGTGGATTGATCTTCGACACCACGTCATAGCCGAGACTGAGCCGTACCATGGCCGCCGGACGGACATTGTAGACCAGCACATCGGCCGTCGCGACCAGCTTCAGCAGAGCCTCGCGGCCTTCTTCCTTCTTGAGGTCGATACAGACACAGCGCTTGTTGCGATTGGTGTTGAGGAAGATCGGCCCCATGCCGGGATTACGCATCGGTCCGATCGCACGGACCACGTCGCCATCGGGGGACTCCACCTTGATGACATCGGCGCCATAGTCGCCCAGCGTCTGGGTGCAATAAGGCCCCATCATCACCGAGGTCATGTCGATGATCTTGATCCCGTGAAGTGGTCCCGCCAAAGCCGTTTGCTCCCGAAAAGCGTGTGATCTGGCGCTCGTCTGCGCCGCTATTGGCTTCGTCTTAGCGGGAGCGGCTTTGCAGGCGCAAGGGCGCCAGACGCGGAGCCTTATGCGCGGAGTGCCGGTTCGCATCAAAGTGGTAATGGTTAGCCGGCCTTCGGCGGCGAGGCTGCGCGCATCATCTCCCGCAATTCGGTCTTCAGCACCTTGCCGTAATTGTTCTTCGGCAGCACATCCAGATAGACATAACGCTTGGGACGCTTGAAACGGGCGATATTGGCGAGACAATGCGCGTCGAGCGCAGCATCGTCGGCCGACGCGCCGGACTCCAGCACCACACAAGCGACCACGACCTCGCCCCAGTCCGGCTCGGGCGCGCCGATGGCCGAGACTTCCCGTACGGCGGGATGCGTCAGCAACGCCTCCTCGACCTCGCGCGGATAGATATTGGTTCCGCCGGAAATGATGACGTCCTTGGAGCGGTCGGACAAAGTGAGAAAGCCATCCTCATCCAGCCGGCCGACATCGCCGGTGCGCAGCCAGCCGTCCTTCAACGTCTCGGCATTGGCCTTGTCGTTGTTCCAGTAGCCGAGCATCACCGCCGGGCCCTTGACTTCGACCTCGCCGGTCTCGCCAACCGGCAAAGGCCCTCCGTCGGCATCGGTGATCCTCACCGACATCACGCTCTGCGCCGGACCGACCGATGCGAGGCGTTCGAGATAGCGTGGGTGCCCAGTGTCGGCATGGAAGTCCCGCGGCAGCGAGGTGATCGTCATCGGCGTTTCACCCTGGCCGTAGATTTGCACGAAGCGCTGGCCCATGGTCGCGATGGCGTCGCGGATATCGGCCAGATACATCGGCCCGCCGCCATAGACGATGGTGCGCAACCCCTCGCCGCTCTCGCCGCGCTTCTTCGCCGCATCGACGAGGCGCCGCACCATGGTGGGTGCCGCGAACATCGCGACATCGCCGAGTTGCTTGCCGAGATCTAGCACTTCGTCGGGCTCAAAGCCCTGGCTCTCCGGCACGACGTGGCGTGCGGCCATGCGGATATGGATGAAATTATAGAGACCGGCGCCATGCGAGATCGGCGCGGCATAGAGGATGGCGTCGCGCTGATGCACCTGATCGACATCGGCGAGATAGCACATGGACATCGCCACCAGATTGCCATGGCTAAGCATCACGCCTTTCGGCCGGCCGGTGGTGCCGGACGTGTAGAACAGCCAGGCGAGATCGTTGTCGTCGCGAGACAGCGGCACCGCGGATACCGGTTCACCATGCTGCAATTCGTGAAACGTCTCGCTGTCGATGGACAGCATCTGCATGCCGGTCGGCAGGTCTTCCTCGACCTGGACCAGCGCCGACCGGCTGTCGTCATCGACAAAGGCCAGCCTCGCGCCAGCATTATCGCAGATCCATGCGGCCTCGCGGCCATGCAGCTTGGCATTGATGGGGATCACTACAGCGCCGATCCACCACACCGCATAAAGACATTCGAAATATTGCGTGGCATTCGACATGAACAGCGCGACGCGGTCGCCGGGCTGAATGCCATAATCGCGCATCAATCCCGCGCCGATGGCCGCGGCGCGGCGCGCGAAGGTGGCGTAGTCAGCCTGGACCGTGGTGCCGGTCAGGAGCGCCGGCGCCTGCGGATGCAGGCGTGCCGACGACGCCAGCCATTGTGCGACATTCATTGTACGATCTTCTTGGCGTCGCCCGCGCGTTACTTCGCCGGCTCGAGGATGGAGACGTAATTCGCCACTGCGGCACCACCCATGTTGAAGATGCCGGCGAGTTTTGCATTTTTGATCTGCATGCCCTCGGGCGCCTGACCCAGCAATTGCATTGCGCTGAGCACATGCATGGAGACGCCGGTGGCGCCGATCGGATGGCCCTTCGCCTTGAGACCACCGGACGGATTGACCGGCAGCTTGCCGTCCTTCTGGGTCCAGCCTTCCTTGATGGCGCGTGCACCCTGCCCGCGCGGCGTCAGGCCCATCGCTTCATATTCGATCAGTTCGGCGACGGTGAAGCAGTCATGGGTTTCGACAAAAGAGAGATCGCCAATCTCGACGCCGGCAGATTTCAGCGCCTTCTGCCACGCGACCGTGCAGCCCTCGAACTGAAGGATGTCGCGCTTGGACATCGGCAGGAAATCCTGCGCATGGCCGGTGGCCTTGATGTTGACCGCCTTGCCCATGGTCTTGGCGGTTTCGGAAGCCGTCAGCACCAATGCCGCGGCGCCGTCCGACACCAGCGAGCAGTCAGTGCGCTTCAACGGACCGGCGACGAACGGGTTCTTGTCGCTTTCGGAGCGACAAAATTCGAAGCCGACGTCCTTGCGCATCTGCGCATAGGGATTGTGGACACCGTTGGCGTGGTTCTTGGCGGCAATCATGGCCAGTGCATCGGACTGGTCGCCGTATTTCTGGAAGTATTTTTGCGCGATGCCGCCGAACACGCCGGCGAAGCCCGCAGGCGTCTCGCCGTCTTCCGGCAAATAAGAAGCACGCAGCAGGTTCTTGCCTATTTCAGGTCCGGGCGTGCGGGTCATCTGCTCGACGCCGACCACGAGAACGATCTTGGCGGCGCCGGCGGCGATCGACTTGATGCCCTGATGCACGGCGGCGGAACCGGTGGCGCAGGCATTCTCGACGCGCGTGGCGGGCTTGAAGCGCAGCGCCGGATCGGCCTGCAGCACCAGCGACGCGGTAAAGTCCTGCGGCGAGAAGCCGGCGTTGAAATGGCCGAGCACGATTTCATCGACATCGGCGGCGGAGATGCCCGCATCGGCCATGGCTTCGGTCGCAACGCGAACTACCATGCTCTCGACGGTCTCGGCGTCGAATTTTCCGAACGGCATATGCGCCCAACCAACGATGCTGGCAGTCATGGTCGTCTCCCTGATCGATTTCAAGTATTGGGCCCGTTATAGCCCGGCTTCATGGCGCTTGCAGGGTTTTCATGGTCCGCGCGCACATGGCCGTTATGCCTGCCCAGTCGCCGGAACGTACCATTGACGATGGACAGATCCAGGAACCGCCGACCGCCAGAACCATTGACTCGTTGAGCCAGCTCGCCGCATTGGCCTCGCCAATGCCACCCGTGGGGCAGAATTTCACGTCAGGAAATGGCCCCGCCCAGGCGCGCAGCATCGCGATGCCGCCTGCCTGTTCTGCGGGGAAGAATTTCAGAGTGTCAAAACCGCGTTCGCGCGCGAGCATCAGTTCCGATGCGGTGGCGACGCCCGGCAAGAACGGCAGATCGCTGGACGCTGCGATATCCAGCAATTCGCGCGTCGCGCCGGGACTGACCGTGAAGCGCGCCCCGATGGCATAGGCCTTCTGGAAATCCGCCGGCGTAAGCACCGTGCCGATGCCAACAATGGCCTCCGGCACCTCGGCGATGACGGCTTTCGCCGCCTCCACCGCGGCCTCGGTGCGCAAGGTGATTTCCAGCGTGCGGATACCGCCGGCGACCAACGCACGCGCAAGCGGCACGGCATCGGCAACACGTTCGATCGTGAGCACGGGAACGACGAATGCTGCCTTCAGCAGCTTTCGCAGATAATCCTGACGCTGACCGGTATCGAGAGGCCTGTTCATGCGGATGGTCCTCTCATGAGGGTGTCGAACGCGATCATATCGGGCATCGCCTCGCACGGGATGATAGCGCCGGGATGGCAGACGACCGTCCCGGCGAGATAGTGACCTGCCTTTGCGGCGGCGACAGGCTGAGCGCCACTCAGACGTGCGTGCAGATAGGCAGCGGCAAAACTGTCGCCGGCCGCCGTGGTATCGACCACCGCGCCACTGACCGGCTCGGCCTCGACACGCCTCGACTGGCCATCGTGCCGTATGATGCTCGCGGGGGTATCGAGTTTGAGCACCACCTCATCTGCGTCGATACGCAAGAGCAGCTTTTCCTCGGCCTCGCCCGGATAGAGCGGCAACAAGTCCTCGACCGAGGCCAGAACGATATCGGAGACCACAAAAGCATCCTGAAACGCGACGCGCGCCAGATCGAGATCGGGCCAACCGCGGGCGCGGAAATTGGTATCGAAGGCGACGCGGACACCTGCGCCGCGCGCATGTTGAAGCGCCGCAATCAGGCGGTCACGGCCCGCCACGTCGAACAGCGACAGCGTGATGGCCGAGAGATAGATCAGGTCGTAGTCCGCGAGCGCCGACAGCAGCGCGTCGGTCTCGGGTAGACTTAGCAAGCTGCGAACAGCTGACGCATCGCGCCAGTGATAGAAGCGGCGCTCGCCCGCCTCATTGGTCTCGATCATATACAAACCGGGCAGCCTGCCCTTGATGCGCATCACACGTGCAGTGCTGATGCCCTCGGCCTGCCAGCCGGCAATCATCTCGTCGCTGAGCGGATCGTCACCGAGCGCGGTGACATAATCGACCTTCGCGCCAAGCCGGGCGAGATAGACCGCAGTATTCAACGTGTCGCCGCCAAAGGACCGCGTCAGGTGCCCACCCGGCATCTGACGCAGTTCGATCATGCATTCGCCGATGCTGGCGATCCGCATGTTGGCCTCAATCGACGAACTTGCCGCCGAGTTCATCCTCGATATGGATGCGGATGATGTCGTCGAAGGTTTTCTCGGCGGTGGTGAAGCCGAGCTTCAGTGCGCGTGCGGTGTCGAAATCACGCGGCCAGCCGGAGACAATTCCGGTGATGACCGGATCGGTCTCGCGCTTGATACGAGCGACAACGTTCTTGCCGGCCACGCGATCCAGTGCGGCGATCTGCTCACCGACGGTCACCGACATGCCGGGCATGCTGAGATTACGGCGGGGGCCCATCGCCTGAAGGTCCATGGTGCCAGCGTGGACGAGGAAGCCGACGGCGGAGCGCGGCGATGCGTGCCAGTGGCGGACATCCTCGGACACCGGCAGGATCGCTTCCTTACCGGCCAGCGGCTCGCGGATGATGTTGGAGAAGAAACCGGAGGCGGCCTTGTTCGGTGCGCCCGGACGGACGCATATGGTCGGCAGGCGGATGCCAATGCCGTCCAGGAAACCCTTGCGGGTGTAGTCGGCGATCAGCATTTCGCAGATCGACTTCTGGGTGCCATAGGAGGTCAGCGGCGTGTGGATGAACTCGTCGCCGATCTTGTCGGGGAACGGCGCGCCGAATACCGCGATGGACGAGGTGAAGACCAGCCGCGGCTTGTAGCCGCCACCGATGGCCCGGATAGCATCGATCAGGTAGCGGGTGCCGTCGAGATTGATGCGATAGCCCTTGTCGAAATCGGCCTCCGCCTCCCCTGACACGATGGCGGCGAGATGGAAGATCACCTCCGGTTTGTGGGCAACCAGCGGCGCAGCCGTCTTTGGATCGGCGAAGTCCGACGTCACCAGTTCGATCGGGATCGACGCACCCGCGGGCTTTGCCGGCGCCACCACATCCTGCAGAGTCATGCGGGTGATGGCGCGATTGCCGAGACGGCCGTCGCGAACCAGTTTCTCTGTGAGCTTGCGGCCAACCATGCCGGCGGCGCCGAGAATGAGGATGTGCAAGGGAGGTTTCCTTTTCTTGATTGGTTTCTCACTCGTCATTCCGGGGCGTGCGTCGCACTTACGGCGCGCGACCCCGGAATCCCGGAGTGGTGATGAACATGTCGGGATTCCGGGTTCGCCCGCGGCTGGCGCCGCGTTCGCCCCGGAATGACCAAGAGGTCACTCCTTCACCGCGCCCGTCATCGCCGATACATAGTGCTCGACGAAGAACGCATACAGGATCACCAGCGGCAGCGAGCCGACCAGCGCGCCGGCCATCAGCGAGCCCCATTTGTAGATGTCGCCGTCAACGAATTCGTTGACGATGGCCACCGGCACGGTCTTGTTCTGGGTCGATTGCAGGAAGGTCAGCGCATAGATGAACTCGTTCCAGCACAAAGTGAACGAGAAGATGAAGGCCGAGATCAGGCCGGGCACCGCCAGCGGGATAATGATCTTGACCAGGATCTGCCAGCGCGAGGCGCCGTCGATCAGCGCGCACTCTTCGAGCTCGAACGGAATGGTCTTGAAATAGCCCATCAGGAGCCAGGTCGAGAACGGGATCAGCAGCGTCGGATAGACCAGGATCAGCGATAGCGGCGAGTCGAACAGGCCGTAGGCCTGGATGACCGATGCCAGCGGGATGAACAGGATCGACGGTGGCACGAGATAGGCCATGAAAATCAACGCGCCGACCGTCTGCGCCCCACGAAACCGCAGCCGCACGATAGCATAGGCGGCGAGCACGCTGGCGATGATCGACAGCAGCGTCGACGCTGCGGCTACGTACATAGTGTTCCAGAGCCACTGCGGATAGTTGGTTTCGAACAGCAGCTTTTGGATGTGTTTGAAGGTCGGCTTGATCACCCAGAACGGATTGAACCGCTCCATGTCGATCAGCTGCTCATCCGGTTTGATCGAGGTCAGCGCCATCCAGTAGAACGGAAACAGCAGGATCACGACGATGATGAACAGCGGGATGTAGAGCGTGACGATGCGCCTCGGCAGCGACTCCAGATAAGCCATGCCCTCGCTATGATCGTCTTTCTCGACGGTCGGCGCGACGGCAGTACGGTGATCGACGGCGTGATCAGTCATTGTCAGTGCCTTGCTGCCACTTGCGGCGTTGCATGCCGAACCAGGAAATGGCGATGGCCGCCAGAAGGAACGGGATCATGGCGGTGGCGATGGCGGCGCCCTCGCCGAGCCGACCCGAAAGAATGCCGCGCTGATAGCTCAGCGTCGCCATCAGATGCGTTGCATTCACCGGACCGCCGCGAGTCAGCGCCCAGATCAGCTGGAAGTCGGTGAACGTAAACAGCACCGAGAAGGTCATGACGACCGCGATGATTGGCGTCAGCAGCGGATAGGTGATAAAGCGGAAGCGCTGCCACGAGGTGGCGCCATCCAGCGTCGCCGCTTCATAGAGCGACGGTGACACCGTCTGCAGGCCCGCCAGCAACGTAATCGCCACAAACGGCACGCCGCGCCAGATATTGGCGAAGATCACGCTCCCTCGTGCCCAGTTGCTGTCACCCAAGAAATTAATGTTGTGATCGATCAGACCCATTTTGATCAGCGACCACGAGATGATCGAGAACTGCGAGTCGTAGATCCACCAGAAGGCGATGGCTGAGAGCACCGTCGGCACGATGAACGGGATCAGCACGGCGGCGCGGATCAGCGCCTTGAACGGCATATGCCGGTTCAAGAGCAGCGCCAGATAGAGGCCAACGGCGAATTTGATGGCCGAGGCGACGATCGTATAGAGCAGCGTATTGAACACCGAGAGCCAGAAGATGGAATCGTCGCGAAGCCACTCATAGTTCTCGAGGCCGACGAAGACGCCGCCGCGGCCGATGCGGTCGTCGGTGAAGCTCATCCAGACGCCGAGAAACAGCGGATAAGCGAGAAACAAAATCAGGAAGGCCGCAGCCGGCAACATGAACCACATGGCGAGCCAGTTGCGGTTTATCCGCAGCCGGTCCCAGGCCGAGGATCTGGGGATCACTTTCCCCGCCCCCGGCATCGATGTCTGGATCGTGGTCATTACAAAATAGCTCCAGTCGGATGTCGGCTTCGGTCTGATGTCGTGCAGTCAGTCATGCGTCACTATCCGGTTACGGCAGGATCGCTTCGCCCTCGATCTCGACACGAGCGTGCGGATCGATCAGTGCGGAAACTTGTACCAGCGTCATCGCCGGAAAATGCTTGCCCAGCGTCGCAGCCCAGGCTTCGCCGATGGCAGCGCCGGACGTCTTGAATGCGTTGATGTCGGTGACATAGGCGCGCAGCATCACGATCTGTCTGGGTTCGCCGCCAGCCGCCTTCAGCACGGTGACGAGATTTTCCATCGCGTAACGCCACTGCGTCCCGAAGTCGGATCCCTCAGCAACCTCGCCCTGCCCGTTCTCCTTGCCGAGCTGACCGGAGATGCGGACGCTCCGCGTACCACCCGCCACCACCGCATGCGTGAAACCGCGCGGCCGCGCCCAGCCTTCCGGAAGAACTGTCTTGTAGTCGATCTCAGGCATTCCCATTCCCATCATTCAGGCAGCCTTTTGTGAAACGAGATTCATGGCTGCTCCGGAGAGTTGCCGGCGCGGGTCGCTCCGCGCCGGCAGGTCATCCTCAGGCGCGGAAGATGCGCTTCGCCGCGCGCTCGGCTGATGACATCGCAGTCTTCACGTCCTCACGGCCAGTACAGTAATTGGCATACATGTCGACGACCACGAAGTCGGCGATCGCCGCCGCCGCATTCTCGCTCATCTGCGCTTCGCCCGCCGGGGTCGATGCCGTCGAGGCCACGTCGCGATATGGCGTGTTCTTCGGATCGGCGGTCCAGATCGGGTTCTTCTCGAAAGCGAGCTGGAACGGCGACAGGTAGCCCTGGGCTGACTCGACCCATGGATTGAACTGCTCCGGCTCCATCAGGAAGGCGGTGAACGCCTTGCAGGCCTGCGGGAACTTGGTGAAGGAGAAGATCAGGATCGGGAAGCCCAGATGAAGCTCACGCCGCTTGCCATCCAGACCGACCGGCAAATGCGCATGGTTCATGTCTTCGGCAATCGCCGGGGCTTCCTTCTTCGCGGTCACATAGACCGAGATGCCGTTGGTGGTCAGATGCAGCTGGCCAGCGAGGAATGCCTTGTTGTTCGACGAGTCGTTCCAGGATGCAGTGCCGGGAATGAAGTTGTCGTAGAGGCCCTTCACATACTCAAGCGACTTGGCCGTTTCTGGAGAATTGATCGTGACCTTGTTGTCCTTGTCGATCAGCTTGCCGCCATGGGCCCACAGCGCCCAATGCACCCAGCCATTGGCATCGCCCGAGGCGTGGCCAAGCGCCATGCCGGCCGGCGTGCCGTTCTTGTTCATGCCCTTCACGAGATCCGAGAAACCGGCGAGATCGTTCGGGAACGTCTTGTGCCCGGCCTTTTCAGCAGCAGCGACGCGGTAGTTCACGAGGCCACCAGTCGCGGCGACCGGAACGCCGATCCACTTGCCGTTATACATGCCGTACTGTTTGCCGGACTCGGCCCAGCCGCCGTTCTTCTTGCCGAGATAATCGGCGACGTCGGAAACGTCCATGCACTTAGTCGGGAACAGGAACGGCAGTGAATACAGGCCCCAGACCATGTCGAGGCCCTGCCCGGTATTCGCTGCGACCGAGGCCTTCGGCTGAATGTCGTCGTAGGATTCGTTGGAGACGTTGATGGTGACGCCGGTCGCCTTCTGGAAGGCATCGACGATCTTCATGAAGGCAACATCTTCGGCTTCGACGAAGCGCTTCCAGCGCAGCAGATTGATCTTGGCGCCGGCTTCCGGCTTCCATTGCGAGGCCTGCGCCCATGCCTTGGCATAGCCCAACAGTTGATCCGCGGACATGGTCGCCGCGGCAGCCAGCGTGATCGCGCCGCCCTTGAGCAGAGATCGGCGATCCGGTGTAAATCCAGTCATCTTTCGTCTTCTCCCTGTGATATTGGTTCGTTGATCGACCAATGTTTTGAAATCGATTTGGCGCAGAACGCGTCAGTTGACGCGCTTGCCGGTCTCCTTGTCGAACAGATGCGCCGAATTGGCGCGCGGCCTCAGATGGATCTTGTCGCCCGGCGCGACCGGACGACGATCGCGGAAGATCGCGATGATGTCCTGGGTGCCGATGCGGGCGACGACCTGAGTCTCCGACCCCATCGGCTCGACCACCACGACCTCTGCCTCGATGCCGTCATCGGCGAATTCGAGATGCTCGGGGCGGATTCCATAAGTGACAGCCTTGTCGTTCCCTGCCGCAGGCGCTGCCGTAATCGGCAGCTTCGCGCCATTGGCCGTTTCGACCCATGGCTGTCCGCCATTCACCTTCAGCGTGCCTTCGAGGAAATTCATCGCAGGCGATCCGATGAAGCCCGCAACGAACTTGTTCTCCGGGTGATCATAGAGTTCCAGGGGCGCCCCCATCTGCTCGACGATGCCGTCCTGCATCACGACAATCTTGTCGGCCATGGTCATGGCCTCGATCTGATCATGGGTGACATAGACTGTCGTCGTCTTCAGGCGCTGATGCAGCTCCTTGATCTCGGCGCGCATGGCGACGCGCAGCTTGGCATCGAGATTCGACAGCGGCTCGTCGAACAGGAAGACCTGCGGATCGCGAACAATGGCACGGCCCATGGCGACGCGCTGGCGCTGACCACCCGACAACTGCCGGGGAAAGCGCTCGAGCAAACGCCTCAAATCGAGAATATCGGCGGCGCGATTGACCTTCTGATCGATCTCGCTTTTGTCGGCGCCACGCAGCTTGAGCGAAAAGCCCATATTCTGGGCAACCGTCATATGCGGATAAAGCGCATAGTTCTGGAACACCATGGCGATGTCGCGCTCTTTCGGCTGGACATCATTGACCACGCGGTCACCGATCGAAATCGTGCCAGACGTGATCTTCTCCAAGCCTGCCAACATGCGCAGCAATGTGGATTTTCCGCAGCCGGATGGCCCAACCAGAACCACGAACTGGCCATCCTCGATGGGGACCGATACGCCGTGGAGAACCTCAAAACCGCCAAAAGACTTACGCACGTCGTGAATCTGCACGGACGCCATACATTTCCCTCCCAAATGTCCCATTTTCGAGACAGCGCCCTCCGATTGCCGGGGCCGCCTGTTCTTACTTGTCTGACATCCTACCAGCTTTTCCGGCGGTGTGTCGTTGGATCATAGTCGTAGAAAAACTTCGCAGATGCAAACATTGCGAAGCGGCCAGTGGCGTGCAAACATTCGTGACCAATCAAAAGAGACGACGCACCAGAATGTAAAGTGTGCGCTGCGGGAGAAATGATGACCAAGCCGACTTCGTCCACGCCGACCGCGGGGACCTCGCCTTCAAAGGCAACCAAGCGCAAACTTCGTTCGAGCGAATGGTTCAACGATCCCCACAATCCCGGAATGACTGCACTCTATCTTGAGCGCTATCTGAACTACGGCCTGACGCGTCACGAATTGCAGTCCGGCAAGCCAATCATCGGCATTGCGCAGACCGGCAACGACCTGTCGCCCTGCAATCGCCATCATCTCGAACTCGCCAAGCGCGTGCGCGAAGGCATTACCGCCGCCGGCGGCCTGGTGATGGAATTCCCGGTACATCCGATTCAGGAGACCGGGAAGCGGCCAACTGCGGCGCTTGATCGCAACCTCGCTTATCTCGGCCTTGTGGAAATCCTGTTCGGCTATCCGCTCGATGGCGTCGTCCTCACGACCGGCTGCGACAAGACAACTCCCGCCTGCCTGATGGCTGCGGCTACCGTGAATTTGCCCGCCATTGTCTTATCGGGCGGACCGATGCTGAATGGTTGGCACGAAGGCCAGCGTACGGGCTCCGGCACCGTGGTGTGGAAGTCGCGCGAGCGGTTGGCCGCAGGCGAGATCGACTACGAAGAATTCATGACGCTGGTGGCATCGTCCGCACCGTCGGTCGGCCATTGCAACACGATGGGCACAGCGTCGACGATGAACTCGCTAGCGGAAGCATTGGGCATGTCCCTGCCCGGCTGCGCCGCCATCCCTGCTCCCTATCGCGAGCGCGGTCAGATTGCCTATGAGACGGGCAGCCGCATCGTCGACATGGTGTGGGAGGACCTCAAGCCATCGGATATCCTGACGCGCAAGGCGTTCGAGAACTGCATCGTGGTCAATTCCGCCATCGGTGGTTCGACCAATGCGCCGATCCATATCAATGCCCTCGCGCGCCATATCGGTGTCGAGCTTGATATCGACGACTGGCAGACATTCGGCCATGACGTCCCGCTGCTGGTCAACATGCAGCCGGCCGGCTTCTATCTCGGCGAGGAATATCACCGCGCCGGCGGCGTCCCTTCTGTGGTGCGCGAATTGATGAAGCACAAGCGCATCCATGAAGATGCGATCACCGTGAACGGCCGTTCGATGGGCGAGAACTGCGCCAAATCGCCAGTGCCGGATAACGATGTGATCTGGTCCTACGACAAGCCGCTGGTGAAAGATGCTGGCTTCCTCGTGCTACGCGGCAACCTGTTTGACTCCGCGATCATGAAGACCTCGGTGATCTCCAAGGAGTTCCGCGATCGCTATCTGATCAATCCGAAGGATCTGAATGCGTTCGAAGGCCGCGCCATCGTATTTGAGGGGCCGGAGGATTATCACGACCGCATTGACGATGCGTCCCTCGACATCGACGAACACTGCATCCTGTTCGTCCGCGGCACCGGGCCGATCGGTTATCCCGGCGGCGCGGAAGTCGTGAACATGCAGCCGCCTGCTGCACTCATCAAACGCGGCATCCACTCGCTTCCCTGCATCGGCGATGGCCGGCAATCCGGTACATCGGGCTCGCCGTCGATCCTCAACGCAACGCCGGAGGCTGCGGCCAATGGCGGCCTCGCAATCCTGAAAACCGGCGACAAGGTCCGCATCGACCTCAACAAGGGCTCGGCGAATATCCTGATCTCCGACGAGGAGCTGAAGCGACGTCGCACCGAACTGATGGCGAATGGCGGCTTCAAATATCCGGCCAACCAGACGCCGTGGCAGGAGCTCTATCGTAACACCGTCGGCCAGCAGGCTACCGGTGCTTGTCTCGAACTTGCCACGCGCTATCACGATATCGCCGGCAAGGTCGGAACGGCGCGGCATAACCACTAATCCCTCGGTCGTCATTGCGAACGCAGCGAAGCAATCCGGTCTTTCTTCTTGGCTTCTGAATTGCTTCGTCGCTTCGCTCGGGAAAAACCTCCGGCTTTTCCTGAGCTCGCAACGACGGCGGAGAGTGAATGAAAAATTTCAGGGAGAACTCACATGTCTGACCGCTTGAAAGGCAAACGCGCCTTCGTCACCGCTGGCGCCGTCGGCATCGGCCGCGCCTGCGCGCTGGCCTTTGCACGGGAAGGCGCAACAGTGTTCGCCACCGATATCGACGACAAGGGCGTGGCGCTGTTGACTAAAGATGGCATCGCCGAGACCGCGCGGCTCGACGTGCGCGACACGGCTGCCGTCGAAGCGATGGCGAAGAAGGTCGGCGATATCGATATCCTGCTGAATGCCGCCGGCTTCGTGCATCATGGCGCAGCACTGGAATGCTCCGATTCCGACTGGGACTTCTCGTTCGACCTCAACGTCAAATCGATGCACCGGACCATCCGTGCGTTCCTGCCCGGCATGCTCGCGCGCGGCAATGGTGCGATCGTCAACATTTCCTCGGCCGCCGGTGTCTTCAAGGCAGCGCCGAACCGCTACGTCTATGGCGCAACCAAAGCCGCCGTCGCCGCCCTCACCCGTGCTGTGGCCGTCGACTACATCACCAAAGGCATTCGCTGCAATGCGATCTGCCCCGGCACGATCGAAACGCCATCGATGCTCGACCGCGCCGCGGCCGCTGGTCCGAATGGCCGCGAACTTTTCGTGAGCCGGCAGCCGATGGGGCGCCTGGGCACCGCCGAGGAAATCGCATCCCTCGCCGTCTATCTCGCCAGCGACGAGAGCGCCTTCACCACCGGCGTCGCGCACATCATCGACGGCGGCTGGACGCTGTAGCGTAAGGAATCATCACCATGAACAAGATCGACCTGAACGGCCGCTGCGCCGTTGTCACCGGCGGCGCTCAGGGATTCGGGCGCGCGATCACCGAACGCTTCGTGGCTTCCGGCGCCAAGGTGGCGATCTGGGATCAGGATATTAACCTGGCCGTGAAGACGGCAAGCGAAATCGGCGACGAAGTGATTGCGCTCAAAGTCGACGTCACCGACGTGGCTTCAATTGATGAAGCTCGCGATGCGACGCTTCAAGAGTTCGGCAAGATCGATATCCTGGTCAACAATGCCGGCATCACGGGATTCAACAAGCCGGTGTGGGAGATCGATTACGACGACTGGCGCAAGGTGATGCGCATCAATCTCGACGGCCCGTTCCTGTGTTGCAAGGCCGTCGTACCGGTGATGCTGAAGCAGAATTACGGCCGTATCGTCAACATCGCCTCGATCGCCGGCAAGGAAGGCAATCCGAACGCCTCGCACTATTCGGCATCGAAGGCCGGCCTGATCGCGCTGACCAAGTCGCTCGGAAAGGAACTGGCCAGCCACGAGATCAATGTCAACGCCATCACGCCTGCTGCGGCGAAGACGGCGATCTTCGACCAGATGACGGAACAGCACATCAACTTCATGCTGTCGAAGATTCCGAAAGGACGTTTCGTACTGGTACAGGAACTGGCCGCGATGGCTGCGTGGCTGGCCTCGGAAGACTGTGCCTTCTCGACCGGCGCAGTGTTCGATATTTCGGGCGGACGAGCGACCTACTAAGTCGCCCTTCTCGTCAGCCCTTGCCCTTGACGCGGAAGATCACGGGCACGGTAAAGCTCAGGCCGTCGTCGGCAATCAACGGCGGCGGCGCCGGCAGCGGATCGGAGCGACGGACCATGGCCACTGCAGCTTCGTCAAACGCAGCGTCGCCGGAGCCCTTCACCACCCGCACAGCCAGAACCTTGCCGAGGCGGTCGATCTCGAAATTCACCGTCACTTCGGCCGTCTTCTGCTGGCGCTCCTGCGGATAGCGCTTGTTCTTTTCGAGATAGGCGCTGAGCTGCTTCGACCAGATTGTCGACAGGCGCTTCTTGTCGGTACCGATGCCGCCCTGCTGTGCCTGCGCTTTCTCGCCAGTCTTGGAATCATCGAGCTTCTGCTGCGCGGCGGCTTCCGACGCGACGGATTCCTGCGACGCCTGCTGCTGCTTCTGCGCCTTTTCGGGTGTCTCTTCTTCGGGCTTGGTCGCCTTGTTCTCGGTCACGACCTGATCGGGTTCTTCGCTCTCGTGCGGCGTCTCCTTCGGGAGATCGGACTGCTTCTCGACAGCCTTCTGCTCCTGAACGGCCGGAGATGCAGTCGAGGCCTCCGAGTCCGGGCCCTGCGGCAGATCGGTCGGCTCGACGTCCGGGGACAACATTTCCATCCCGACTTCGATGGCATTGGCACCGAGGCCGTCGTCGTCCTCTTGCTGCATCTCGAACACGGCCGCAGCGATACCACCGACATGCAGCACCACGGCGACAAGCGCCGCGATCAGCCACAGTCGCCAGGACGACTTTCTATCGAGCTCGGACATATCGCTTCCGTAACGTCAGGGCTTCGGCGCGTCAGGCGCAGCGGTCAGTGCCGGTGATGCCGCAGCGGCATCCGGAACACCTTCCAGCGCAACAAGCTTGGTCTTCTGATAGCCACCGGCACGCAGCCGTTCCATTACGTCAAAGAATTCGCCATAGGGCACACCGCGATCGACGCGCAGGAAGATCGGACGATCCTTGTTGCCGTCGCCCATCGCATCGAGCTGGCGCACGAGATCGACGCGCTTGACCATGTTCTCGCCGATCGCGACAGCGAGATCTGGCTTGATGCTCACATAAGTCGGCTTGTCCGGCTTCTTCTGCGGCGTCGCCGTGGAGGATGGCAGATTGATCGGCAAGTCCACCGTCGACAGTGGCGCTGCCACCATGAAGATGATCAGCAGAACCAGAATGACGTCGATGAAGGGTGTGACGTTGATTTCGTGATTTTCAGCGAAATCATCATCGTCATCAGAACCTTCGGAAAGCGACATACCCATGGCTATTCAGCCGCCGCGCGTGCGTGTGAACTGGAGTGGGTGCGATCGAGATCACGTGAGAGCAAACGTCCGGCGGCGCCTTGAGCGCGGCCGACGATTTCCATGTAGGCCTTCGTGACGCGCGAGAAGTGATTGTAGATGATGACCGCCGGGATCGCCGCGACGAGGCCGATCGCGGTCGCCAGCAGCGCTTCGGCAATGCCGGGCGCGACAACCGCAAGATTTGTGGTCTGCGACTTCGAGATACCGATGAAGCTGTTCATGATGCCCCACACGGTGCCGAACAGTCCAACGAACGGCGACGTTGCGCCGATAGTGGCGAGCACGCCCATGCCGGTGCGCACCTTGCGGCCTTCAGCGCGAACGATTTCGCCAAAGCTCGACGCGGCGCGCTCCTTGATGCCTTCATCGCTCGAAATGCCGGCGGACATCCGCCCTTCCCGCATCGCTGCCGCCAAAAACCGCGACAGGATCGTGCCGCGCTCACCGAGTGCCATCTGCGCTTCGGACAGCGAACGCGATTCACCGATCTTGCGGAGCGCACCCTTCAGGCGACGCATCGCCCAGCTCAGTTCCATCATCTTGAAGATGCCGACCGTCCAGGTGACGACCGATGCGAAAGCCAGACCCACCATCACCGCCTTGACGATGATGTCGGCACCCATGAACATTTTCCAGGGCGACAGATCATGCTCACCGGTCGCGACCATCGGCCTGGCGGCGGCCTCAGCCACCGGGCTCGCAAGAGCTGTCGAAGCGGCCGGGCTCGCTACTGGGCTGCTCGGCTGAGAAGTTACCGGGGCCGGCGCCACAGTGGGAGCTGCCTGAGTAACCACTGGCGCCACGGGCTTTGCAGCCTGCTGCGCAATGATTGGCGAAGCAAACGCAACCACTGCCAGCACAGCCAGCGACTTAAGAACGGTTCTAAACAAGCTTATACCTCGGCCCAGTAGCGGATGAGATTATGATAGATGCCCGTCAATTTGACCGTTTCTGGGTCGTCCCTTCCGAGACGTTCAACTAGGCTCTGAATCGCGCTGTCGAGATCGAAGATCATGCTGCGCGCGTGAGCATCACGTATCATGCTCTGAAGCCAGAAAAAAGACGCTACGCGCATACCTGCCCTTAGAGGCGTTACAAGGTGCAAACTGGAAGCAGGATAAAGTACGAGATGGCCGGCCGGCAGCTTCACCTCGTGTGAGCCGTAATTGTCTTCAATGACAAGCTCACCGCCTTCATATTCCTCGGGTTCAGAGAGGAACAATGTCACCGACAGGTCAGTGCGGATACGCATGCCGGTGAGATGGTCCCCGCGCACCGCATTGTCGACATGCACGCCGAAGTGATGTCCGTCCGATGCGACATAACGATTGAACAGCGGCGGAAAGATATGCAACGGAATTGCCGCAGATAAAAACCGCGGATTCGACGTCAGTGCCGAGATGATGCGATTGCCAAGCGCGCGCGCCACGTCGCTATCCGGCGGCAGTTGCTCGTTCCTTTTGACCAGCGCCGATTGTGCGCCAGCCGTCGAGCGACCGTCCTCCCAACCGGCCGCATCCATGATGCGGCGGAACTCCGCCACATCACTTTTGCTCAGAACATCAGGGATGCAGATCAGCATAACAACAGACGATCACAGTGACCCCATCAGAGTAAACCAGACGGACCGCCCCGGCGCGATGAACGTGAACGGCGTATTGCTGCGATAGAACGCGTCGTAATAGACCGTATCGAAGATATTGTTGACCGATACTTTCGCCTTCAGGTGCTTGTCGAACCTGTACTCTGTAAAGGCGTCAAACCGCCAGTGCGACGGCAACACGTTTCCGTTAACCGCACCGAAGGTGCCGCCGTAGATCTGCGAAGCATAGGTTGCTTGCCCCCCAATCTCCCACGGCTCGGTGATCTGATACTTGGTCAGCAAATTGAAGGATTCGTGCGCGATGTTGGCGAGTTGCGCGCCGACCTGCGTCGGATCGATTGACTTCAGCACCCTGGATTCCATGAACACGGCACCGGCGAACATGCTCCAGCGTGGGGTGATTTTGCCGCCCATGCCAAGATCGACACCGCGCACGCGATATTGCGCACCAGCGATGATGTCATTTCCGCTTGTTTCGCGAGCATTGCTCTTGACGGTCTCGAACAGCGCCGCGGTGACCAACAGGTGGCGATCGAACAGCTCCCACTTGGTGCCCACTTCCGACGACCGGTTTTCTTCGGGAGCCAAGGCCTGGAAAGTTGTATTGTTGACCACAAGTCCGCCATACGCCGTGCCAGTCGCATCGAGTTCCGCACCGACCGGATTGGACGATGTGGCGAAGGCGCCATACAGGCTGCCATATGGCACCGGCTTCAGGACAGCTCCAAGGTTGTAATTGACCATGCCGGTCTTCACGCCCGTACTTGAAGTCCGGTTAGAGCCGTTGATCTCATAGTCGTCGTAGCGGATGCCTCCGTTGAGGATCACCACGTCCTGGAAATTGGCCGTATGAATGGCGTAAGCCGCCTTGGTGTCGACGTTGATATTGGTCGGATTGTTGGCGCGCTGGGGCGCATTGTTGAATGGGAACAAGTTGGGCGGATTGGCGATCGGCACGATGAGCTGGGTACCGGTCAAAATGCCGTTCAGCTCCGACGTCAGACCCGTATAGTTATCGCGCATCACGCTTTCCTGCGAAATCTCGACGCCGGTCACCAGCGTGTTCTTGATTCCGTAAGCGTCAAACTTGAACGTCGCGTCGGTGACGTTGGCCACCACATCCGTAACCTGGTAGCGGCTCTGCGCGGAGAGCGTCGCAGTGGTTGCCGTGGCATTGCTGGGCAGTGTTCCAACATAGTCGAGGATCGAGCGCTCCAGCCGGGTCTTGTTGGTGAGCGTGATATCGGGCGTGATCTTCAATTCGCCGATCACTGTACCGAAATCCTGCCGGGCCTTCTGAAAGTCGCGGTTGACGAAGCCGTAATAGGTTTCCCGCGGCACGTTAATGTCGGTAACAGGCGCACGCGCCGTGCGGTTATAGGGTACGCCGAAATCCGGCAGGCCGCTGAGATCTGTGTGGACGTAGTTGGCTGTGACCTTGAAGGCGTCCGTCGGCGTCCATTTCAGAGCAGCGAATGCTCCCCAGCGATCGTCGGTCACGTAGTTCCGGCCGGCCACTTCGGCATCCTGGTAAAGTCCGCCGCTACGCAGGCTCAGGGTCGGGCTGACTACCTGATTGACGTCAAAGGTAATCCGCTTGGTCTGATCGGTGCCATAGGTCGTTTCGACCTTCTGGAAATTACGGTCACCGGCCTGTTTGGTCACGATATTGATGGCGCCACCTGCCGTGCCACGACCAGCAAAGGACGACGCCGGACCACGCAGAATCTCGACCTGCTCGGTGAAGAAATTTTCACGAATGCTGATGGCCGGATCGCGCACACCGTCGATGAAGATGTCGTTTCGTGCATCGAATCCGCGGATAAAAAAGCGATCACCGAAAGCGTTGCCGCCCTCGCCCGTACCGAGCGTAACACCTGCCGTGGTGCGCGCGACTTCCTTCAGGCTCGTCGCATTCTTGTCTTCGAGGATTTCCTTGGTCAGCACGGTGACCGTGCGCGGCGTGTCGATCAGCTTTTCGGAGAATTTGGTTCCCGCGAGCCGGTCGCCTTTATAAGGCGCTGCAGCATCGGCATAGGGATTGGCGTCGGCCGCGAGACCACCCGCATTCGGGTAAGGCACCGGCGCCACTTGCACTGGCTGGGTCCGGCGCGCCGCGCGCCGCAGTGCGGTTCGCGCGCGTATCTGATCGGGTGTCGGCCGCACCGCCGGACGCGGCCGCGTGACCGGTGCATCGACCGTTACCGGCGGGAGTACCGATTGCTGGGCTTCCGCGCCGCCGAACGAGGCGACGGCGATCATGCCAGCAACGGCAGAGGTCTTGCGGGCGGAGTGATTGCTATCGGATCGTTCGTTGGTGGCTGTCGTAGGGCTCGAACGCAACGATACCGGAATCTTCGCAAAACCCATAAAACCTGCCCCTGCCGTCCCATACGCAGCTAATTCTGCGCCAATTCGAAGCAGCGGTAGCTTGGCACGAGCGGAAGCGTCAACACATTAGGGCAAAATCACGACAGTCACACGTTTGAATACATCCAGATAACAATACTTCTAAACTAAAATCATTCTAATCTTGTAGTACGCGACTGACGGACTGACATCGACAAATCGGCACCAGCAACGATCCGCAACGATCGCTTTCAATCCGAGCTGGGCGGTTTCATCAGCGAGAACATCTCGTCGACAGTTGCAAGCGCCGACTGCCTGACCCGATCCGTGTTCTCCATCCCGGCGATGTTGATGCCACGCACGACGGCTTTGATCTCGTCCCGATAGTCGGTCAGGAAGCGCAGCGGATCCGGCGATTCATTGGCGACCCGCGCGATCAGTCCGGTGATCAAAATCTGACAGGCGATCATCCGCCCGTTCAACTCGTCCATGTTACACTCCGGATTGTTCGCATTATCCGCCGTAATGTCGGCTTT
Organism: Tardiphaga sp. P9-11; assembly: GCF_008329525.1. Taxonomy (GTDB): domain Bacteria; phylum Pseudomonadota; class Alphaproteobacteria; order Rhizobiales; family Xanthobacteraceae; genus Tardiphaga. The sequence continues at coordinate 400,303 of NZ_NPKQ01000002.1, forward strand.
GACGAGGCTATGACGGATACGGCGCGCAGTTACAACTGCAGGCGCCTCACAACTCGCCGCTGGATTATCCAATACGGCGCACAAAACTGGCTGCATAGTCGCCTACCAAGCCGATCATTGTGGTCGGACCGAGCGGTGCAACGGTACTCATAATCGTCAGCGCCTACATGAAGATTTGGCAATGAAGCACACATTCAAGCGGTCGTGTGTTTACAGCATTTGAGTCGCGACCTAGCTGATCAGAGCCACTCGAGTGAGTGAGCATCGGACGCGCATGTCCGCCTCAGTAGTTGCCAAGAGATTGATGAGATCACCATGACAACGCTTAATCGTTTTCGATGGACCGGACTAATCGTTCTGGCGATACTGGGGGCCGGCGGATACGTTGCCTGGCAACACTACGCAACTACTGCAGCAAAGCAGGCGAGCGCCAACAAACCACGCGGTCCAGCCCCTGTTCCCGTGAAGATCGCCCCCGTCGAGAAATCGGATTTCCCGGTCTATCTGACCGGTCTCGGAAACGTTCAGGGCTTCAACACGGTTGTCGTCCGAACGCGTGTTGACGGCCAGATCGATCGCATCGCCTTTGTTGAGGGCCAGTATGTCAAGCAGGGTGACGTTCTGGCAGAGATTGATCCGCGCCCGTTCCAGGCCGCCCTCGATCAGGCCAAAGCCAAGAAAGCGCAGGACGAGGCCAATATCGCCAACGCCAATCTCGACCTGCAGCGTTACACTAAACTCGGCGAATTCGCGACCAAGCAACAAACAGACACACAACGGTCGACGGTGCAGCAGCTCACCGCGCAGATCGCAGCCGATGAAGCAGCAATTTCCAACGCCCAGACACAGCTCGACTACGCGACCATTCGCGCCCCGATCGCAGGCGTCACCGGCTTCCGCCAGGTCGATCAAGGCAACATCGTAAATGCTTCGACCCAGACCGGCATTGTCACCATCGCCCAGGTCGAGCCTATCGCTGCGATATTCACCGCGCCCGAAGAGCAGCTTCCGCAGATCAAGGCGGCGCTCGCCGTCGCGCCTCCCGCTGTGATCGCCATGACCACCGACGGCAAGCGCGTACTATCCACGGGCAAGCTCGCTTTGATCAACAATCAGGTCGATACCACCAGCGGCACTATTCGGCTGAAGGCCGTGTTTGATAACAAGGATCACGCGCTGTGGCCCGGCCAGTCAATCTCGACCCGTCTGCTCGTCACCACGCTCAAGGACGCCACTGTCATTCCCGATGACGCGATCCAGCACGGCAATGACGGGCTCTACGCCTACAGTGTCAATCAGGACAACAAGGCCGAGGTGCAGAAGATCAAGGCTACTCAGTCAATCGACGGGCGCACGGTTATCGAGAGCGGTTTGACACCGGGTCAGCAGGTCATTGTGTCCGGCCAGTACAAGGTACAGCCGGGATCTTTGGTTAGCACCGCCGTCGCCAATTCCGGTGACAACCAATCGAAGGTCAAAGCAGAATGAGCGGGGGTATTTCAGGGCCGTTTATCCGCTACCCCATTGGCACCTCACTGCTGATGGCCGGCATTCTCTTCGTAGGTCTCGTCGCCTACCCTATGCTTCCGGTCGCACCGCTTCCGCAGGTCGACTTCCCCACCATCCAGGTCTCCGCCAGCCTTCCGGGCGGCAGCCCCGAAACGATGGCTTCGTCGGTTGCGCAACCGCTGGAGCGACAATTCGCGCAAATCCCTGGCATCTCGCAGATGACCTCGACGAGCTATCTCGGCACGGCGGCGGTCACCATCCAGTTCGACCTCAACCGTTCGATCGACGGCGCCGCCAATGACGTGCAAGCGGCTATCAACGCCGCCAGCGGCCAGTTGCCCAAGAACCTCCCCAGCCCGCCGACCTACCGCAAGGTCAACCCGGCTGACGCGCCGATCATGCTGCTTTCCGCGACATCCGACACCCTGCCCCTGACGACCGTCAGCGATAGTGTCGATGCGCAGCTCGCCCAGCAGATCAGTCAGATCGCGGGCGTGGCGCAGGTGGTCATCGGCGGACAGCAAAAGCCGTCCGTTCGCATCCAGGTCGACCCGGCCAAGCTCGTCGCCAAGGGATTGTCGCTGGAGGACGTCCGTAGCCAGATCGCGATCACCACCGTCGACAGCCCGAAGGGCAATATCGATGGGGCCACGCGCTCCTACACGATCTACGCCAACGACCAGCTGCTCGAGGCGAAGGACTGGAACGACATCATCATCGCCTACCGCAACGGCGGTCCGCTCCGCATTCGCGACATCGGCCGTGCGGTCACCGGTCCGGAAGACGCCAAACAGCTCGCCTGGGCGAATGGCAAGCGCGGCGTGTTCCTGGTCGTTTTCAAACAGCCTGGCGCTAACGTCATCGATACCGTCGACAAGATCAAGGCGACGCTGCCGCAGCTTGTCGCCACGATCTCGCCGGCCATCAAGATCGATGTCATCAGCGATCGCACCACAACCATTCGCGCTGCCGTCGCCGACGTGCAATACACGCTATTGCTCACCATCGCACTGGTCGTGATGGTCATCTTCGTCTTCCTTCGGAATTTCTGGGCTACGGTCATTCCGACGGTGACCGTACCGCTGGCGCTGCTCGGCGCCTGCGCCCTGATGTACGTATTCGGCTATACGCTCGATAATCTCTCGCTGATGGCACTCACCATCGCCGTCGGCTTCGTCGTCGACGACGCGATCGTAATGCTGGAAAACATCACGCGATACATCGAGGAAGGCGAGAAGCCGATGGCCGCCGCGTTCAAGGGCGCGCAACAGATCGGCTTCACGATCGTGTCGATCAGCATCTCGCTGGTCGCGGTGCTGATTCCGCTGCTTCTGATGGGCGGCATCATCGGGCGTCTGTTCCGCGAATTTGCGGTGGTTCTGACGATGACGATCTTCGTCTCGATGGTGGTGTCGCTGACCCTGACCCCGATGATGGCCTCGCGCTTCCTGCGCGCGCACAAACAGGGCGAGAAGCACAACAAGCTGTACGAATGGAGCGAGCGGGGCTTCGACGCCATGCTGCGCGCTTATGAACGCGGCCTCGACCTCGTGCTGCGCTGGCGATTGACCACTCTATTCGTGTTCTTCGCCACGCTCGCTCTGTCAGTCTATCTGTTCGTGATCATTCCGAAAGGTTTCTTCCCGCAGCAGGACGTCGGCCTGATCACCGGAACGTCCGAAGCCAATCAGGACATCTCCTTTGCCGACATGGTCCGGCGCCAGGAGGAGATCGGCAAGATCGTGCAGGCCGATCCCGCCGTCGCCTCCGTCGCCATGAACCTCGGCGGCAGCGGACGTGCCGAGAACAACGGCAACATGTTCATCACGCTGAAGCCGATCGAGCAGCGCAACGCCAATGCCCAGCAGATCATCGCCCGACTGCGTCCAAAGCTCGAAAAGGTCGAAGGCATCCGGCTATTCATGCAGGCTGCACAGGATGTTCGCCTTGGCGGCCGGCCGAGCCGCACGCAATTCCAGTTCACGCTGCAGGACGCCGACCTCAACGAGCTCAATGCCTGGGCACCGAAAATCCTTGCCAAGATGCAGACGCTGCCGGAACTGCGCGACGTCGCGACCGACCAGCAGACCCAAGGCACGACGCTCCAGCTCAAGATCAACCGAGACACGGCTGCGAGATACGGCATCCAGCCGCAACTGATCGACGACACGTTGTACGATGCCTTCGGCCAGCGCCAGGTGACCCAGTACTTCACGCAGCTCAACAGCTATCACGTGATCCTTGAGGTCCTGCCGGAGCTGCAGGGCACCATCGACTCTCTGAACAAGATCTACATCAAGTCGCCCACCACAGGCGAACAGGTGCCGCTGGCGACCTTCGCGACCTGGACCAGTGTCCCGGTACGACCGTTGTCGATCAGCCATCAGGGACAGTTCCCGGCCACCACGATCAGCTTCAACCTCGCACAGGGGGCAGCGCTGGGCGACGCGACGCAAGCCGTCGAACGAGCGATGGTCGAGATTGGTGCGCCGACCACGCTGAGCAGCAGCTTCCAGGGCACTGCGCAGGCATTCCAGCAGTCGTTGAGCTCAGTGCCGCTGCTTATCATGGCCGCGCTGGTTGTCGTCTATCTGATCCTCGGTATTCTCTATGAGAGCTATATCCATCCGTTGACGATCCTATCCACGCTGCCCTCGGCGGGCGTCGGCGCGCTGGCGATCCTGATGGCGTTCGGCTTTGACTTCAGTCTGATCGCCCTTATCGGCATCATCCTACTAATCGGCATCGTAAAGAAGAACGGCATCATGATGATCGACTTCGCCATCGCGGCGGAGCGCGACGAGCATCTCTCGCCAACTGAATCGATCCGCAAGGCGGCGTTGATGCGTTTCCGCCCGATCATGATGACGACCATGGCGGCGCTGCTCGGCGGCGTGCCGTTGATGCTCGGCACCGGCACTGGCTCCGAAATCCGCCAGCCGCTCGGTTATGCCATGGTCGGCGGCCTCATCGTCAGCCAGGCGCTGACGCTGTTCACCACGCCGGTGATCTATGTCTATCTCGACCAGCTTTCCAACATCATGTCCGGCTGGGGGCGATCGAAGCGCGACAACGACGAACAATCGGACAAGCCTGTGCTCGCAAAGGAAGCCGCAGAGTAGCGCCGCTGATTGCTACGCGGTCTCGTTCAACCTGGTTCCTACATAGACCGTGTTGGACACTTCCTCATCGGCATTCAGATTATCGAATGCCACGACATGCGCGCTCACCGCACCGAACACGCTCCCCATCACCGCCGTGAAGGCAGTATCTGGTGGATCGTTCGACCACAGCGCAAACACGCCGCCGGGTTTGAGATGCTCCGACAGACGCTGCAGCCCCGCGGCCGTGTAGAGCACAGCATGGCTTGGATGCAGCAGATTGTCCGGCGCATGATCGATATCCACCAGTACCGCATCGAAGCGGCGGCCGGAGGCATCGGGATCGAGATAGCCCTGCGCCGACGTCGCCATCTTGAAGAAGTCGCCATGCACGAGGCGGCAGCGCCCATCCGCCGACAGTTCGCGGCCGATCGGGATCAGGCCGGCCTGATGCCACTCAATCACTTCAGGCAACGCGTCAATGACAACGAGTGAACCCACCCTCTGGTGCGCGAGAACCGCCTGCGCGGTGTAGCCCAGACCGAGACCGCCAACGACAACATCCAACCCACTGCCGGCCAGCGAAGCCAAGCCGATATCGGCCAGAGCAATCTCGGCAGCGGTGAATGCGCTCGACATCAGGAATTCGTCGCCGAGCTTGATCTCGTAGATGTCGGTTTCAGTCCCCGGCTTTCGGCGGCGGCGCAGTGTCAGCACGCCCATCGGCGTCGGACGATAGTCCAGTTCTTCGAACATGATGCTCATATCCGACCATGCGCATGGTGCGGGCAATGCGGCAACAGCGAATTTTCCGATACGAGTGTGGCGGGCACTGACACCTGATGATCAGGCGTCAGCCATATCGCCGTGATCGCTCTTTGCCGGCGATTTCTTCTTGTTGCCCTTGGTGTTCAGGAAGCGAATGTCGATCTGGGCGCCGTTCACCTTCACCAGTTCGCATCGGCGATAGGCAAGCCCCGTCGATGACAGCAACAGGAAGAATTCCTTGAGGTTGAGGCCCTCGATAGAGCTATCGAGGATCAACTCGGCATCATGGCTCGACACGGCTTTGAGCACGCAACTGCGCCGCCATGTGCCGTCGATGGCCATGATCCAGACATTGTAGCCGCGCCCGAAGATAACGCGTCCGTTGGTTGCAACTTCGTCTGCCATGACCCCTCCTATGCGCGCAGGCTGGCGGAAGAGGATTTCAGTCCGGCACCCACACCGGGCACGATCGACGGCGACGCTTGCGCGCCTATCGGCAGGTAGACACCACGGCGATCGGGACAAACCCGATAACGGTCGGTCAGACCGATCACGGTCTCGGCTGCACCCAGAAACAGATAGCCATCGGCTTCGCTGACTTTTGCCAGCCTGCCGAAGATGTCGGTTTTGGTCGCCTGATCGAAATAGATCAGCACGTTACGGCAAAAGATGACGTCGAACTTGCCGAGATGCGCGTAGTCCTGCAGCAGATTGAACTGCCTGAACTGAACCATCGCGCGGACGTCGGCATTGAGCTGCCATGTCGTGCCGGTCTGCTTGAAGTATTTCACCAAGAGCTGGATCGGCAGGCCGCGCTGCACCTCGAACTGGGTGTAAACGCCGGTGCGCGATTTTTCGAGTACTTCAGGCGACAGATCCGTGGCCACGATCTCGACGCGCCACCCCGTCAGTGCGGCACCGAGTTCCTTCACGATCATGGCGAGCGAATATGGCTCCTGCCCGGTCGAGCCGGCGGCGCACCAGATTCGCAGACTGCGCTTGGCCGCACGAGCCTTGATCAGGTCCGGCATGACCGTGTTCTGGAAGTGCTCGAACGGCGTCTTGTCGCGAAAGAAGAAGGTCTCGTTGGTCGTCATGGCTTCGACCACATCCGCAATCATCGGCTCGGAGCCAGCCTTCATCTTCTGCACCAGCTCGCTGATCCCCGCGACATCGGCCTTACGCGCCAGCGGCATCAACCTGCTTTCGAGCAGATACTTCTTGTCGGCCGATAACACCAGTCCGGAACGCTCTTTCAGGATCTTCTGCAAGTACTCATAATCAAGAGGGGTCATGGTCTCTTTCTAAGACGCGCCGCCGGTCCGAATAACTTGCAGCGACGACGGTATGCCGCTCCACGCAAAAAATGCAGCTCACACGATTGCAGCAAATGACTAAGAGATCACCAAGATGCCGCAAGAAACGGCGTGCGCCCGCTGGAATCAAGCTGTTTTCGCCTCAGACGGTGCGGGCGGTGTGATGAATTTACCGACTCCATCCTTCAGACGAGCACTATCCGACGAGAGCGACTGGGCTGTGAAGGGCACCGAGTAGATGCTAAATCGGGTTTCGTTGCGCCGCGCTGCACCCGGGTGATGTTCGACAAAACGTGCCGATGCCCTGCGCGGCTTGTTGCGCGTTGCGGGAGACTTCCTGCGCCAGGCACAAAGTTGAGAAGCGTGGCAACATCACCGCCGCCCGCGGTAGCTCGCAACCTGCGCAAGCAAGATAATTCGCCGAGCGAATGCGCGAGAGGCGACGTCGTTTGACAATGGAAAAAGCCGGCGCTTACGCGCCGGCTTCGATGTCTCGATATTTGTACTATCAGGCAGCGCGTACAGCGTTCAGGAACTTGCTAACTTCAACCTTCAAACGCGTGCTGTCGGACGACAGCGACTGCGCTGCGGAGAGCACCTGCGAGGATGCCGAGCCGGTCTCGCTGGCGCCACGCTGTACGTCGGTGATGTTCGACGAGACCTGCATGGTGCCCTGAGCTGCCTGCTGGACGTTGCGGGAGATTTCCTGTGTCGCTGCGCCCTGCTCTTCAACCGCTGATGCGATGGTCGAGGCGATCTCGGACATGCGGCCGATGGTATCGCCGATTTCCTTGATCGCTCCGACCGACTCCTGCGTTGCTGCCTGGATGCCGGAAATCTGCGTACTGATCTCGCCGGTGGCTTTTGCAGTCTGCTCGGCCAGCGCCTTCACTTCCGATGCAACCACCGCGAAGCCACGACCGGCTTCGCCGGCGCGTGCCGCTTCAATCGTTGCATTCAGTGCCAGAAGATTGGTCTGGCCGGCGATGTTGTTGATCAGCTCGACGACGTCACCGATGCGTGCTGCCGCGCTGGCTAGGGCACTGACACGATCGTTGGTGAGACGTGCCTGATCCACAGCCTGGTTGGCGATGCTCGCCGATTCCTGCACCTGACGGCTGATTTCGTTCACCGATGAGGCCATCTCTTCAGTCGCGGACGCAACCGACTGCACATTCGTCGAAGCTTCCTCCGAAGCGGCCGCCACAGTCGTGGTCAGCTCCTGCGAACGCTCGGCGGTCGCAGTCAGCGTACCGGCAGAAGCTTCGAGTTCGGTCGAGGCTGACGACACCGTCTCGACGATTTCTCCGATCATCGCTTCGAACTCGCGGGTGATGGTATCGACGCGGCGACCGCGTTCGATCTTGGCTTCAGCATCGGCAGCTGCCGCTTCGTCCGCGGCACGCTTGTCGATCAGCGCCTGCTTGAACACCTGCAGCGCGTCACCCATGGTGCCGATTTCGGTCTTCATGCCCTGATGCGGCACGATAGCGGTCAGATCGCCTTGCCCCAGTGCCTGCATCGGCTTGACGATCGAGGCGATGCCGCTGGAGACGTCCTTCACAAGATAGATACCGATGCCAATGCCAAGCACAGCCGAAATAGCGAGGATAGCGACAACGATCAAGAAGGCCGCGTCGTAATTGGCAAGGGCATCGGCACCCGCAGCGTCGGAGCCCTTCAGGTTGAGCTCGATATCCTTGTTGAGAAGTTCGTCAGCCTTCAGACCGATTGGATTGACCGTCTTTGTGTTCAGCAGATTGGCTTCCTGAGGCATCTTGCCTGCGCTCTTGCGCGACAGATCCATCACATCGAGCGTGCCTTTCCTGTAGGCGTCCCAGACCTTGCTCCACTCCTCATAGAGAACGCGCTCTTCCGGCGAGGTGATCAGCTTCTCATACTTCGCGCGGATAGCGGTGTTGCTCGTCACCACCGTCTCGAGCGTTTTCTCATTGGCCAGCTTTTCTTCGAGCGTCTCGGACAGCATGTGCTGACGGATCACGTTGCGATAGGTGATCGTACCCGAACGCAAATCACCGAGCAGGCGAACGCTCGGCAGCCAGCTGGTCTGGATATCCACCGCATTGGCGTTGATCGCCTGCATCTTCCGAACCGCGACCAGGCCCAGACCCGTCATCGCCAGTAGCAGAAATGAAAGAACGATGGTGATCTTGGCGCGAATAGACAGACTGGCGAGCATGACTAAGGGTCCCTCGGTTTTCGACCGTTGGTCCGCAATGTGCGGGGTGTCGTGGAAATGGAGCAGTCAGCAGAAGTGCAATGGCAGAGCGGCGAACACGGGGTTCGATGACTTTCTCGTTATCAAGTCCCGCCACTTCAATTTGTAGGTATTATGTAAACCGTTGGTAAAGGTGCGACATTCTGGCCGAGCAAAAATGAACCGCAGGTCTCTTTTTTCGATCGCGTGCAATATCAGCCAGTTAGCAACAAGTATCTGAAGTTGACAATCTCCATTTCACTACTTGTAGAGGCATCCCTGCACAGGGCAGCGACGACATCGTGCCTCCGGGAAAAGCAGCGAATCAAGATTACAACTTTTAGTTCCGGTCCCTGGCGCTCGCAGACCTGAAGTTTTATTCGCCACTCAGCGCGAGAACGACGCGGCGTGTGAGCACGACTGAATGTGCTGGCTGGGAACCACCAGCGGTCTGGTCCGGATATTTATCTTGCCGTCAGGTTATAACCACCCAACTGCATTTCAATCTGAAGATAGTAGCAGCGCCCCGTGGCGGTTGATCTGGTAGGTTTGCGACGACATGCAATTGGGACACCGGAACGTCCGACGATCGCCGGGCAGACTGGCTCTAGGTTGAGCCACAATCTTGATAAGGGTGCGTGCCGCCCCGCAGCGGCGGCACAGCAATAGATTGACTGCTGGTAGTTTCGTTGCTCTCACATCGATGCCTCCGCCAGGGTGAAGTCATCGACTCAAGTCCGGTTGTCCCGCTCCGTTCCACAACTTTTGCTACGCGGCGACTATGCTGCAGCGCTCCTGATGATCGCCCGACAGCCTTCAGCGCGCTCTTTCGCTTCAGCTTGGAGCGGGTCGGTACTGGTCAAGGTGCGACTTTGGGTAAGCTGGCTGGGGAACTAGGATTCGAACCTAGACAAACAGAGTCAGAGTCTGTTGTGCTACCGTTACACCATTCCCCAAACGATTCAGAGACTTACAGAAAAATTCAGTCTGGAATCGGTCGGAACTGAGATGCTCATCTCGTTCGGGCGCGTTCTAGCCCGTCCGCCGGACAAAGCGCAAGGCCTCTCAACGGAAATGGCTGCCAATCCCTGTCATTGGCGATGGACAGGCCGCGCGAACCGCGTCCTGCCCGATCTCTCAGCCACTATTCGCCGGGGCCACCCACCGGAATGGCCATCGGCTCCGGCGCCAGACGCTTGCCCAGCGCCAGATAGACACCGCCGCCGACAGCGATGCCCGCCAGCCAGCTCAGATCCGCACCGCCGAGAAGACTGATCGAGATCGGCCCCTGCAACGCAGGCACCAGGCCATCCTGGAACAGCCAGGTGGCGATCAGACCGGCGAAGAACGCAATCATGCCGCTCCAGTTGATATCGCCATAGATACTGGTCTCCGGCGATTTGTAGAGTTCGGCGATATCGATCTGGCTCTTCCGCTTGACGAAGAAGTCGGCCAACACCACCCCGGCATAGGGGCTCATCCACATCAACAGGCTGATCAGCCAGTTGTCGAACGCCTTGGCGAAAGACGGCGCGAAGATGAAATACACTGTCACCGCATAGCCGGCGACGCCGACGATCAGCGCCAGCATCGTCCGCGAAAAGCGCACGCCCATGCTGAGTGCCGCCAGCGCCGACGAATAGACATTGAGGATATTGGTGGCGATCGGCCCGTGCAGCACCAGCAGCAGCACGAGAATGCTGGCAACGCCTCCGAACACCGCCGACACCATCTTGGCCGGATCGGTGTCGAGCGTCACCGATGCGATGGTGGCACCGAGAATGGCCAGCCACACCGATGGCACGAACATCCCGACATAGCTGTACCAGAAAACGGCTTTGGATGATGTCGAGCGCGGCACGAAGCGCGAATAATCCGATGCCCAGGTCACCCACGAAATGCCCCAGCCGACACCAACGGCGGTCATCAGCAGCGACAGCATCGCCAGATGTGGCCCTGGCGGCAGCGACGTGGTGTGATTCCAGTTGACGACGCCAGGCTGGCTCCAGGCCAGCATGCTCATCAACACCATGATCACCACCGTGACCGGCACGGTGTATTTCTCGAAGGTGCGGATCGCATAGAAACCATAGGTGCCGATCACCACCTGCGTCACCATCACGATGGTGATCACCACAAGGTTGGCAAACCAGCTATCGGCAATGCCGAACTGACCGAGAATGGCCATCGAGATCTTGACCGGAAAATACGTATTCACGCCGATCCAGCCGAGCGTCATCAGGAACATCAGCAAACTCGGCAGATAGGCACCCCTGCGCCCGAAGGCCGAGCGCGCGAGGACCATCTGGTTGACGCCGGTCTTATGGCCCATGACCGTAAAGGCGGCGAAGATCGCGGAGCCCGCCGCGTTGCCGATCACGATGACCGCAATCGTCTCCCACAAACCAAGCTTGAGAATGATACCAAGCGCGCCGAGCGCCCAGTTCACCGGCGCGATATTGGCACCGGCCCAGATCCACATCTGCTGCGGCCCGGTCGAATCCCGGTCGGCATCGGGGATCGGTTCGATACTGTGGATGTCTGCCCGCAACTCAGAGTTAGTCATGCTCGCCCCCACGTCAGAAACAACCTGAGGTCAACAAAGCAAGACGCGTACCAATCCCGGCAGAGCGACTTGCTACTTGTGGGGCACCGGCGGCGTTCCATGCGTGTGGAACGACTCGATGGTCTTGAGGCCCCAGGCCTGCCCTTTCTTGCGCTCCTCTTCGGTCCAGACGATCGGCTTCCAGTCCGGCGCCAGGATCAGCCGCGCGCCGGCGTTCGCGACTTCGACGCGGTTGCCGCCCGGCTCGTAGACATAGAGGAAGAAGGTCTGCTGGATCGCATGTTTGTGCGGGCCGGTCTCGATAAAGACGCCATTTTCCAGGAAAATATCGGCCGCGCGCAGAATGTCTTCGCGGCTGTCCAGCGCGTAGGTGACGTGGTGGAAACGTCCCTTGGTGCCAGAGTGGTCGCGTGAATAGGCGAAGTCGTAGGTCTTGTTCGACATGGTCATCCACATCGCCGCTTCCGTGCCGTCATTGAGCACGATCTGCTCGGTCAGCCGGAGCCCCATATAGTGCTCGAAAAACTCGCGGTTGGCCTTGATGTCTACCGCAAGGCAGTTGAGGTGGTCGAGCCGTCGCACATTGATGCCGCGCGCCGGATAACGCTGCGCCTGATTTTTAAGCGCTGGCTTGAGTTCCGGCGGCGCCTCATACCATTCGGTCTCGTAATAGAGTTCGACGATATGTCCGTCGGGATCCCGGCAGCGAAATGCCGGCCCGTGCCCGAGATCGCCGTCGGTCCAGCCGATATCGTAGCCGGAGCCTTTCAGTGCCGCCACGCGGCGCTCCAGCGCCTGCGGGCTGCGTGCGCGCAGCGCCATATGCTCCATGCCCGACGTGTTCGACGCCGTCAGCTTCAGCGAATAGCGCTCATAGTCGTCCCAGCCGCGCAGATAGACCGACTCGCCCTGCCGGCCCGACACGGTCATGCCCATCACGTCGACGAAGAATTTCAGGCTCTCGTCCGGCTTCGGCGTCAGCAGTTCGAGATGGCCGAGATGGGCGAGATCGAAGATGGGTTCAGGAAGCATCGGTGTCGTCCTTGGGCGAAGCCCCCGTTATCGCATCAGCGCAGCGCGCGCGTCACGTCGTCGAACAGTTCATCGACGTAGAACTTGCGCGGGATCAGGCCCTGCTGCGCGGAATAGTCCGTGATCAGTTCCAGCGATCGCGTCATGTCATCCTTGCTGAACGCCGGCACCTTGCCCGTTGCATCCGCCCTGCTCGCCTCCAGCATCCGCTGCACCTCGCGCACCACGTCGGGCCGCGTATCGGACAATTGCTTGCTGACGACCACCATGTGGTTGATCGGCACGACACCATACCTGGCCAGCCAGGCCTTCTCTTCAGCGGCCACGTCTGGGAACAACTGCGCCCCCCGTGGATCGTCGCTCTTCTCGCCGAGCACGGCGTCCAGTTCGCCATCGAACAGTATCTGCATGATCGCCTTGCCGGCAGGCGCCTTGGTGGTGCTGTCTACATATTCCGCGACATGCGGCTCCTCGAAGGTGATCCATTCGATCGCATCGAGATTGACGCCGTAGTCATTGGCGAGCATGCCGCGCAGCCACGCGCCCGTCGTTGTCGTAAACGACCGAATACCGACGCGCTTGCCTTCAAGATCCTTAGGTCCGGCAATACCAGCCCCGGGGTTGGTGACGGCGAAGCCAAATTGATGCCGCGCCATCATCACGCTTGGCAGCAGCACCATCGGCTTGTCATAGCTCCTGGCCATCAGATAGGTGACGATGGCCATTTCGGCGACGTCGAAAGCAGCGTCGCGTACCATGGGCTTGAAGCCCTTGTTGGTCGGCGTGTACTCCGCAAAGTCCAGTTCGACGAGATCAGACGTGATCGCGCCGGATTTCAACGCCGCTGTATGCGGATGATCGCCGAGCAGAATACGAAGCCGCATCACAGCCTCCTTCCCGATCAGGCCTGATCGGGATCGTCGACGTAGACCAGACCCGCTTTCGCCAGCGGCTCGCGCATATTGTACATGTCGAGACCGAGAACGCCGGAGGCGAGCTTCTGGCGCTTGGCGTCTTCTTCCGCAAAACGCTTCTCGCCCTTCACTGCAACCTCGGCAGCATCCTTTCGCGGGATCACTACAACGCCGTCTTCATCGGCAACGATGACATCGCCCGGCATCACCTGCGCGCCGGCGCAGACCACCGGCACGTTCACCGCGCCGAGCGTCGCCTTGACCGTCCCCTTCGCAGAAATCGCGCGTGACCACACGGGAAAGCCCATCTCGCGCAGCGTCTTGATATCGCGGCAGCCGGCATCGATGATCAGACCGACGCCACCACGCGCCTTCAGCGACGTCGCGAGGAGATCGCCGAACATGCCGTCGGTATTGTCCGTGGTGCAGGCCACCACCAGCATGTCGCCGGGCTTGCACTGCTCGATGGCCACATGCAGCATCCAGTTGTCGCCGGGCTGCGCCAGCACCGTCACGGCGGTGCCGGCGGCCTCTGCGCCGGACCACACCGGCCGCATATAGGTCTTCATCAGGCCGAAGCGGCCATAGGCCTCGTGCACCGTAGAAACACCGAGCGCGCCGAGCCGCTGCACGACGTCGGCATCCGCGCGTTGAATATTCCTGACGACGACGGGTTTCATGCCAGCACCTCAAGGGTCATCGGGAACAGCCGTTGATAGGCTTCGCCATAGGTCATGGCCGCGCCGGTGTTGCGGCCGCCCTGCATGCCGCGCTGCAAGGCCACCCGCTCGTAATAGGCCCAGAGGTGCTTTTGCGCAGCGAGAATTTCAAACGTCTTCCGCTTGATGTCCCAGACCTCATCGATATTGAGGATCACCTGTGGCTTGAAGTTGCACATCTCCGGCTGATGAGGCTCGAACAAAAACACCGGCGGCGCGGAGTAGCTGTATTCCGCTTCAGGCTTGTGCCCCATCGCCTGCGCGATGATGCGGGCCTCCTGTGCGGCGGCGGTCGCCGCGGGATGATCCACATTGTACGGATCTTCAAGCGAATGCGTCAGCACGAAACTCGGATTGAGCTCCCGATAGATATCGATCAGCCGCTCCTTGTGCGCCTCGGTCAGATGCAGCGGGTAATCGCCGGCATCGAAGAATTCGATCTCCGCGCCCAATGATGCTGCCGCGCGCTCGGCTTCGTCTTTCCGACCGGCCTTGACCTTGTCGAGCGTCATGCCCGCCTGTTTCCAGGCAAATTGCGACTCGCCGCGCTCGCCGTAAGCAAGGCAGACGATCTTGACGCGGTACCCCTTCTTGGCGTGGAGCGCGATGGCGCCGCCGGCACGCCAGACGAAATCGCCGGGATGGGCGGAGACCACGAGGCCGGTCTTGGCTTTGGACATCGGATGTTCCTTCGGATTTTCGCGTCGCCTAGGTGTCGAATTCAAACAATCGCGCAGGATTATCGACGAGGATCTTCTGTTGAACCTCGGCATCCGGCGCAAATAGCGGAATCAAATCGACGAGATCGCCGTCATTGGGCATCGCCTTGACGTTGGGATGCGGCCAGTCGGTACCCCAGATCACGCGATCTGGTGCAGTCTCACAGATTCTCTTCGCGAACGGCACGGCGTCAGTGAAAGGCGGTCCCATCGAGGTCACGCGTTCGCAGCCGGAGACCTTCACCCAGCATTTTTCGTCGCGCTGCATGAGGTCGATCAGCGTGCGGAACGGCTGCTGATCGAGCCCGTCGGCGGCCTTCACGCGGCCCATATGGTCGATGGTGTAGCGCACCGGAAGCTTCGCCAGCAGTTCAGCATAGTCAGGCAGATCGACCGCATCGAAATGCAGATCGACGTGCCAGTTTATCGGCGCGATCATGTCGATGATGCGATGAAACACTTTCATATCCGGCGTGCCGCCGAGATGTCGCACGAAGTTGAAGCGGCAACCGCGGAAGCCGCCTTCATGCAGTTCGCGCAGGCCCCGCTCCGTGATCGTGCCATCGATATTGGCCACAGCGCGATAGCGCCCGTCGCTTACCGCGATGGCGTCGAGCGCGACGCGGTTGTCTGTGCCGTGTACGCTGGCATTGACGATGACCGCGCGACCGATGCCGAGCTTCTTGTGCAGCGCCTGAAAATCTTCCAACGGCGCATCGGGCGGGATGTAAGAGCCGACATAGGGATATTTGTCGCCGGGCCCGAAGATATGCGTATGCGCGTCGCAGGCTAGCGGCGGCAGCTTGAACTTCGGCGTCTTTGTATGCGGATCGGGACCGGGAACGGTGGGTTTCGTCATTGTTTCGGAATTCCTGCCTTGTCGATCACGGCGGTCCATTTGGCGATGTCGTCGACCAGTCGGGCCTTCAATTCCTCCGGCGAGCTGGCTTTCGCCTCGATGCCGAGATCGAGCAGCTTCTGCTTCACATCGGGCATCGCCAGCACCTCGCGCAAACCCGCATTCAACCGCGCAATCGCTTCGGGCGGCGTGCCGGATGGCGCGAACAGCGCGTTCCACGACACCACGTCATAGCCCTTCGCACCGCCTTCGATCATTGTCGGGACGTCTTTCAGGATCACCGAACGCGCATCGCCAGTGGTGCCGACAGGCCGCATCTTGCCATCCTGCAGCGCCGATTTCATCCCGACATAATTGTCGATCATCACATCGATATCTTCGCGCAGTAACCCGACGATGACTTCCGGTGTTCCGCGATAAGGCACGATCTGAAAATTGATCCCGGCGGTGGATTTGAGCAATTCGGCCGACAGGTTCTGTGTGCTGCCCACACTGATCGTGCCGACATTCAACTTGCCCGGATTGTCGCGTGCAAACTTGATGAGGTCAGCCAGAGTCTTGTGTTGCGAATTCGCATTGGTGCCGACGATGAAATCGAAAAATCCGATCGAGGAGATCGGTGCAAAATTCTTCACGGGATCGAATGGCAGGCTCTTGAACAGCGGCACGCTGACAGCGGTGCCGTTGCTGAGCAGCGCCAGCGTATAGCCATCGGGCTGCGACGACAGCACTGCGCGTGCCGCGGCGACGCCACCGGCGCCGGGCATGTTCTCGATCACAAGGCGCTGCCCTAGATTGTCACCAAGCTTCTCGGCGACGACGCGCATGGTGATGTCGGCTACACCGCCGGCTGCGAATGGTACGATCACCCGGATAGGCCGGGCCGGATAGCCGGATTGCGCCTGCACCAGAGGCACCGCGCTTGCGAGGAACATCACGCCGAGCGCCACTTGCGCGGCGGTCAGCAGGTGCTTGAGCCTGGTCGGAAAGCAGAGCGTCATGATGGATTGAAGACGCCTGACGCGTCCACCCTCGCCGTTTTTGTATCGGCGCCAATGGCTGTCACGTCATCGCAACAAAGCCATGGACCGTTCTGCTCCCGGAGTATCCAATTCCGATTTATGAAACAAATGAGAAATCTGGCATAATCGTGCAATTCCCTGCATATATCCAGCAGCGGCGGATTATCCCACCGCCTGAAAGTATTTTCGCGTCAGGTCGATCAGCGCCTGCGCCGGCTTGCTCACCGGCTGTCCGCGCTTGACGATGATCCCCACCGTACGGCTGACGCTCGGGTTGCGCAGCGGAACGGCGACCAGTCCGGCGGTCCCCTGCGTCGCCACCGCGATGCTCGGCACTACGGCGATCCCGAGCTTTTCGAACACCATGCCGACGGCAGTCTGCAGGTGCTGAACTTCGTAGCGCCAGTTCAGCGTATCACGCCGATGGCCGAGCGCATCGTCGATCAGGGCCCGGTTGCCGGCCTGCGGGCTGATACGGATCAACGGCGTGTCCTCGAGATGCGACCAGGCCACGAACTTGCGCTGCGCAAAGACGTGATCTTTCGTGCACAAAAGAACGAACCGCTCCTTGATCAGCGGGGTGACGGCCAGATCCCAGATATTGGTCGCCGTGATCGTGATGCCGAACTCCGCCTGCCCGGACTGCACAAGGGTCGCAATCTCGCCGGCCGAATTGTCATGGATCTTGATCGAGATCCCCGGGTGTAGCACGGTGAACTGCTTCAGCACCCGCGGCAGATGATAGGCGGCGATGGTCGGCAGACAGCCGAGCGCGATGTGCTCCTGCCGTTTGCGGCCCCGCGCCCGTAGCAGGTCGATGGAGTCGGAGAGTTCCCCGATCATCCGCCGCGCGGTCGGTAGTAGTTCCAGCCCGGCCGGGGTTAGCGCCACCTGACGCGTGGTCCGGGCCAAAAGCTGGAAACCGAGATCCTCTTCCAATTTCTTGATCCGGTGGCTCAAAGCCGTCTGCGACAGATTGAGATGTGCGGCCGCGCGCGAAAAACTGCCCCGCTCCGCGATACTCAGAAACGCCTGCAGGCCGGGAAAATCGATGCGCATGAGGGGTCCGAACACGGCCAAAGGCGACCGCGGTGAGATAACGCGGCGGCGACGACCCACGCAAGGTCAGGCGGTCCGCAGAGCCGACCTCGCGGGCTGGTTAAAACCGCGTAAAGCGAAATTCGTAGCCTTGAACAACAAGGTATCCAGTGCTGGCATTTTCGCGCTCCCGTGCACTACGAATTCCGCAACGCGAGTTTGACGAGCAAAGCCACCTCGGTTTCAGCCGGCGCGCCTTAACAATTTGTGCAGTCCCTGACCTGCATAGTCGTCCCCAACCGGGGCGTGAGACGCGAATTCAATGACAAGTTTAAACGCAGCGGCGTCGTTCGGTCGCATTATCTCAGTACGAGGCTCGCTGGCCCGCGTCGGATTGCTCGCCGTAAGCCCGATGACGCCCTCGGAAATGCGCGGAACCGTCGGTCGCTTCGTGAGTATCCGTTGCTCCTCCTCGACCATCATCGCCATGATCACGGAGGTCTCTTCCGAGAATATGCACGCGTCGGATACGTATATCGCCAGCGCCTCGGTCGATCTGCTCGGCGAAATCCTGGGATCGGGCGATCGGGCGAAGTTTCAGCGTGGCGTCACCGACTATCCGACCATTGGCGATATCGTCGACCTGATCAGCACTGAGGACCTGCGTACGGTCTACGCGCCCTCAGGGGCAGAGCAGATCAATGTCGGTACGCTGCAGCAAGACAAGACGGTCACGGCCTATGTTGATGTCGAGGAGATGCTCAGCAAGCATTTCGCGGTACTCGGCTCCACGGGTGTCGGTAAATCTTCCGGCGTGTCGCTACTGCTCAACGAGATCCTGAAATCGCGCCCGCATCTGCGCATCTTCCTGCTCGACGTTCACAATGAATATGGCCGCTGCTTCGGCGACAAGGCGCTGGTGCTGAACCCGCGCAATTTGAAACTTCCGTTCTGGTTGTTCAACTTCGAGGAAATCGTCGACGTGCTGTTCGCCGGCCGCCCCGGCGTGCCCGAAGAGCTCGAAATTCTCACGGAAGTGGTCCCGATCGCCAAGGGCGTCTATACGCAATACCAGAACGCGGACCGCGTCGGCCTCAAGCGTATCGATCCGAAAACTAGCGGTTACACGGTCGATACGCCGGTTCCCTATCGCCTGGTCGATCTGATTTCACTGATCGACGAGCGTATGGGCAAGCTTGAGAACCGCTCTTCGCGCATCCAGTATCACAAGCTGATCTCGCGCATCGAAGCGGTGAAGAACGATCCGCGCTACGCCTTCATGTTCGACAACGCCAACGTTGGCGGCGACACTATGGCGGAAGTGATCAGCCATCTGTTCCGCCTGCCCGCCAATGGCAAGCCGATGACTATCATGCAGCTCGCCGGCTTCCCCGCGGAAGTGGTCGACTCCGTAGTGTCGGTGCTGTGCCGCATGGCTTTCGATTTCGGCCTGTGGAGCGACGGCGCCTCGCCCTTGCTGTTTGTGTGCGAGGAAGCGCATCGCTATGCCTCCGCCGACCGCAATATCGGCTTCGGCCCGACCCGCAAGGCGGTGTCGCGCATCGCCAAGGAAGGCCGCAAATACGGTGTCTATCTCGGTCTCGTGACACAGCGGCCGGCCGAACTCGACGCCACGATCATTTCACAGTGCAACACGCTGTTCGCCATGCGCCTCGCCAACGAGCGCGACCAGGCCCTGCTGCGCTCCGCGGTGTCGGATGCCGCTGCCAACCTGCTCTCCTTCGTACCGTCACTCGGCACCCGCGAAGTGCTCGCGTTCGGTGAAGGCGTCGCATTGCCGACCCGCCTCCGTTTCAAGGAAGTGCCGCCGCATCAGCTACCGCGCTCCGAAGCCACGATCGCGACGGTGCCCTCGGTGGCCGCCGGTCATGACATGCAGTTCGTCAGCGCGGTGCTGGAACGCTGGCGTGGCGCCACATCGCATCGCGATGTGCCGAACGATCCCGGCTTCATCGAACGCCCTGCAGCTCCGGCACAGCGCAGCGTCGAAGCCCCGATGCTGCAGCCCTCGCTCGGTCTCGATCCGGATCGCTTCTCGCTGCTCAAGAAACCGCTGCGCTGATCGCATCGGTTTGCGTTGCCGCAAGCGCTTTGCGGTGACGGCGTGATCGCCTATGGTCCCGTGAAACAGAAACGTTCACGGGAACGCCAGATGACCCAGCCGATTGCAAAACGCTTTCCGACGCCCGCCCTCGACAAGTTGCCCGAGGACATCCGCACGCGCATCATGGGCGTGCAGGAAAAGTCCGGCTTCGTGCCGAACGTGTTCCTGTCGCTGGCCTATCGCCCCGACGAATTCCGCGCCTTCTTCGCCTATCACGACGCATTGATGGACAAGGACAGCGGATTGACCAAGGCCGAGCGCGAGATGATCGTCGTCGCGACGTCAGCCGCCAACCAGTGCCATTATTGCGTCATTGCGCATGGGGCGATCCTGCGTATTCGCGCCAAGAACCCGACCATAGCCGACCAGATCGCCGTCAACTATCGCAAGGCCGACATCACGCCGAAGCAGCATGCGATGCTGGATTTCGCCATGAAGGTGAGCCGATCCGCCGAGACCATCGGCGAGCAGGATTTTGCCGAGGTTTCCGGCCACGGCTTCAGCGACGACGACATCTGGGACATCACCGCGATCTCGGCTTTCTTCGCGCTGTCGAACCGGATGGCCAACGTCACCAATATGAAACCGAACGACGAGTTCTATTTGATGGGCCGGCTGCCGAAGTAACGGCGCAACAGGAACACTCCATTGCTCGACTGGACGGACATCATCCTGCGTCTCGGCATCGCCGCCCTCGTCGGCAGCGCCATCGGCCTCAATCGCGACCTGCACGGCAAGCCAGTTGGCGTGCGCACGCTGGGGCTGGTCAGCCTGGCCACCGCCATGATCGTAGTGCTGGCCGATCCACTCGGCAAAGGCGGCTTCACGGATGCCGGCAGCCGGGTCATTCAGGGCGTTCTCACAGGCATCGGCTTTCTCGGCGCCGGCGTGATCTTCCACGCCGAGCGCCATTTCCGCGTCCGTGGCCTGACCAGCGCCGCCTGTGTGTGGCTGACAGCCTGTGTCGGCATCATGTGCGGCGCCGGTCACTGGCGCATTGTCACCGTCTCGGTGGTGATCGCCTTCCTCGTGCTGCTGTTCGGCGGCAAGGTTGAACGCGCGCTACACCGTGCCTTTGGCGGCAAAGACGATCCGGCGTCGATCCCGGTGGATCCCCCTCAGTCGTCCGACGCCGGTCCGCACCAGCCGGGCAAATAGATCGCATCCTTGCTTTTGGCGATCGCCAGCGCCTTCTCCAATGCCTTGGCAAAATCGGCCCCGACCTCCTTGGTGGAGAGCCGGCTGCGAAACAGGTCTGCCCACAGGAATTCGCTGAACGGCGTCGTGTCCTTGGCATAGCCGCCGGCGCGGCGAATTTCGCCGGCCAGGCTGCGGAATGGATCGTCCTTCAGGCCCGTCACCGATTTCGGAATGTCCTTGAAGTGTCGTCGATCGCCCTTGGCGTCATAAGGATAGGCCCAGCGGCGGTGATCGAGCACGCCCCAGAATGCTTTCATGTCGACCATCGTGAGATCTGCGATCACGGTGACGAGCACATCCTTCACGCCTTCGTCATGCAACGCACGTGCGAGATGATGGTGATCGACCACGTAATGGCGCTGATCCGGCCCCAGCACCACCGGAATCATGTGTTTGCCAAGCAGTTCGGCCTGTTTGCGCTTTGACTTGTGCGCACGCCAGCGTTTGCGCTTCTCCTTCACTTCGCGCATGCCCACTGTCATCTGCGTTGGCCGCAGCGACAGGATCGGGACCGGATGCAGCAACGGTTCACGTGTGTTCGGCATGTGGCCTCCCATCTATCCTACGTTTCATCGGAGCGAAGTATGGCATGGTCGCCGCGCCAATGCGGATCAGTTCCACGTCATCTCCAGCGATTGCCGCATCCATGCCATGCGGACTTTAGCTGCGCGAAGCAGTCGCATCGTGCTACACTTCGGTATTACATGCGCAGACCCACGACCATGAAGACCCAGCAGCCGATTATCAGGGAGGATGACGAGCACCGCGTGCTTCGTTTCGTGCCGCGCACCTCGGATACGCTGCCATACCATCCCACCTCTCCCGCCGACGCCCCCCGCCGCCGCCAAACCACCGGCGCGAGCGACCTGTCCCGGTATCAACAGACACAGGACGATACGGACGACTTCCGCCACCGGATGCTGGCCAATAGCGCAGCCTTCGGCTTTACGGTGATCCTGGTGGGTGTCGGAATCTGGCTCGCGGTCAGCATCGCCGATCTCCGGAAAACCCAGGATTGCGTGTTGATGGGCCGCCGCGACTGCGCCCACATTGTTGCGCCGCACGGCTGAGGCGCGCCATACCCCCCTTCCACAGCCCACAGCGGCTGGTGAGCAGGCGCTCAACTGCATTGAACTGCCGCCCCCGCTCCGATATACGGGCAATCGACTCTATACGGCGGACCGGGACTACCCGGGGCGAAGCCCTGTGTTTGCGCGCGCCGATCGAAAATTATCTTCAATATATCAAAGGCTTAGTAATGTCCTCCACATTCGATCAGGTCGCTACAATCATCGCCGAGACTTGCGACATTCCCCGCGACACGATCACGCCGGAAAGCCACGCCATCGACGATCTGGGGATCGACAGCCTCGACTTCCTGGATATCGCTTTTGCGATCGACAAGGCGTTCGGGATCAAGCTGCCGCTGGAAAAGTGGACCCAGGAGGTCAACGACGGCAAGGCGACCACCGAGCAGTATTTCGTCCTGAAGAACCTCAGCGCGCGCATCGACGAATTGGTCGCGGCCAAGGGCGCGTAACGCCCCGCCATGAACCTCGAATATTTTCACCTGATCGACCGCATCACCGACCTTAATGTCGGCGAACGGACGATCACGGTCGAAGCGAACGTCCCTGAAAAGAGCACCATCTTCGAGGGCCACTTCCCGGGCTACCCGCTGATGCCCGGCGTGCTGCTGATCGAGTCGATGGCGCAGACCTCAGGCTGGCTGTTGATCGCGCTGATGAAATTCGAGCGCATGCCGTTCCTCGCCGCGGTGAAGGAAGCCAAGATGCGCACCTTCATCACGCCAGGTACGAAGCTGGACATCAACGCCAGCGTGCTGCACGAAGGCGACGGATTCTTCATGACCACGGTCAAGATCAAGGTCGACGGCAAGCTGACCTGCAACGCGCAGCTCACTTTCAAGACCGTCCCGTTCCCCCATCCGGATCTGCGCGGGCACATGGACGTTGTGGCCGAGCGTATCGGATTCCCCCTACAGGCAATCACCAATGGCTGAAACCCGACCGATGACATCCGAGCCGGTGGAAGCGTGGATCACCGGCATAGGCCTCGCGACGTCATTGGGCGAAGGCCCCGACGCGCACTGGGATGCGCTGAACAACAAGCGCATCAATGTTGATGAAACCGGCTTTGCACCGAATATCGTGCATCCCCTCGCCCCCGTTTCCTATGATGCGCAGATTCCCAAGAAGGGCGATCAACGGCAGATGGAAGCCTGGCAGCGGATCGGCACCTATGCCGCCGGCCTCGCGCTCGATTCCGCTGGCGTCAAAGGCAACAAAGACATCCTGTCGAAGATGGACATGATCGTCGCCGCCGGTGGTGGTGAGCGCGATCTGGCCGTCGATTCCGGCATCCTGAACTCGGACGGTTACGGCGCCGCGACACCGGGTCTGCTCAACGAAAAGCTGCTCAACGACCTCAGGCCAACGCTATTTCTGGCGCAGCTCTCGAACCTGCTTGCTGGCAACATCGCCATCGTCCACGGCGTCACCGGCTCATCGCGGACCTTCATGGGCGAGGAAGCTGCTGGAGTCGACGCCGCACGTATCGCGTTGGCACGCATCGCCTCAGGCCAGAGCGACATCGCACTGATCGGCGCCGCACATAATGGCGAGCGCAAGGATCTTCTGCTGCTGTACGAATTCGACGATTTCAATCTGAAGAACAAGTTCGAGACTGTCTGGGCGCGCGAAAACAATTCGGGCTTTGCACTCGGCTCTGCCGGCGCATTCCTCGTAATCGAGTCGAAGGCGCATGCTGAAGCCCGCGGCGCCAAGCCTCTCGCACGGTTGAAGAGCGTCGTTGCCGATCACGCGCGTCGCAAGACGCCCGGCGAAGTCACGACGGTCCTGCAGAAGCTGTGGTCGCAGCTCGGCGCAAAGAACGACGCAGCGATCATCACCGGCGCGACTGGTGCGGAGCCAGTGACATCCGAGGAGCGCGCCTTCCTGAAGGATCATGCCGACGTCGCCATTCGCGGCACCGGTACCCTCTTCGGTCATACGCTTGAAACCCAATTCCCGCTCGGCCTCGGCCTTGCGGCGCTAGCGATCTCGCGCGGTGCGATGTTTCCGCCGAACGATTCAACCGGCCTTGAGATTGAAAAGTCCGGCAAGCCCACCCAGATTGTCGTGATCGGCGCCGGCCATTGGCGCGGCGAAGGCATGGCGCTGGTTGAAGCCATTAGTTGAGCGGTCGACGCGGCCGACGGAGATAATATGACTGCAACGCGCGATAAATTCGGCCGACCGATTGTTGTCGTCACCGGCATGGGTGTTGCGACATCGCTTGGTGCCGGCAAGGAAGATAATTGGGCAAAGCTCACCGCCGGCG
Organism: Tardiphaga sp. P9-11; assembly: GCF_008329525.1. Taxonomy (GTDB): domain Bacteria; phylum Pseudomonadota; class Alphaproteobacteria; order Rhizobiales; family Xanthobacteraceae; genus Tardiphaga. The sequence goes on from NZ_NPKQ01000002.1 coordinate 424,772, forward strand.
AATCCGGCATCCGCACCATCACGCGCTTTCCCGTCGACGGCATGAAGACCACGATGGCAGGCACGATCGATTTCGTGCCGGTCGAGCCGTTCTCCTCCACTGATCTCTCCGAGAAACTCGGCGAGATGGTCACCGAGGAAGCGATTGCGCAGGCCAATATCGGCAGCAAGGGCGACTTCCCTGGCCCGCTGTTCCTCGCCGTTGCTCCTGTTGAGGTCGAGTGGCCGCAGCGTCAGCTCATCGCAAAGGCTGCGGGCGCCAATAGCGACATCAATTACGACACGCTGCTCCGCGTCGCCGGCGGCGGCCAGTTCGTTCAGTATCATCGCCGCTTCCTGTTCGGCTCTGTCGCCGATCATCTCGCCGACACCTTCGGCACCAAGGGCTCGCCGATCTCGCTGTCGACCGCCTGCGCCTCTGGCGCGACTGCGATCCAGCTCGGCGTCGAAGCGATCCGCCGCGGCGAAGCCGATGCGGCGCTGTGCGTCGCCACCGACGGTTCGGTAAACCCGGAAGCACTCATTCGCTTCTCCCTGCTCTCGGCGCTCTCAACCCATAACGATCCGCCTGAGAAGGCCGTCCGTCCATTCGCCAAGAACCGCGATGGTTTCGTGATGGCCGAAGGCGCTGGCGCGCTAGTGCTGGAAAGCCTGGAAGCCGCCACTGCGCGTGGCGCGAAGATCCTTGGCATCGTCGCCGGCTGCGGCGAACTCGCGGATTCCTTCCACCGCACCCGCTCCAGCCCGGACGGCAAGCCCATCATCGGCTGCGTGAACAACGCGCTGGTGGATGCCGGCCTGACGTCGGACCAGATCGACTACATCAACGCCCACGGCACCGGCACGCCGGAAAACGACAAGATGGAGTATCTCGGCATCTCCAGCGTATTCGGCGAGCGCGCAAAGGAGATCCCGGTCTCGTCGAACAAGTCCATGGTCGGCCATACTCTCTCCGCCGCGGGCGCCGTCGAAGCAGTGTTCTCGCTGCTAACGCTGGCGCATCAGCGGATTCCCCCGACCATCAATTACGATGTGCCCGATCCAGCCATTCCGTTCGACGTGGTTCCCAATACCGCCCGGGATGCACGTGTGACCGCCGTGATGTCGAATTCCTTCGGCTTTGGCGGCCAGAATGCCTCGCTGATCCTCACCGGCGAGCCCGTTTAGGGCTCTCTGGCCTCTGGGCGGCCCCCTCTCCGGTTGACGTCATGGCGTGAACCGGCGATACGCAGGCATCCGAAATCAACCTTTCTTGCCGGAGACGCGGTTCATGCGTGCGCTCAATCTTGTTGCTGATCGTGAGCTCGTCGTCGTCGACGTGCCGCCGCCCCCGCCGCCCGCTGCCGGCGAAGTACAAATCCGCGTCAAGGCTGTCGGCCTGAACCATATCGACGTCTGGGGCTTCCGCGGCATGGCCTTCGCCAAGCGCAAGCTGCCGCTGTCGATTGGCGCAGAAGCTTCGGGCGAAATCGCTGCCGTTGGCGAAGGCGTTACCAACCTGAAGCCCGGCCAGAAGGTCGTGATGTATGGCGCACTGACCTGCGGTCATTGCAAGGCCTGTCAGGAAGGCCGCGACAATTTCTGTGAGAATGTCGGCGGCCTCTATGGCTTCCACATCGATGGCTTCTCACGCGAACTGATGAACATGCCGGCACGGCTCGTGATCCCCGTCCCTGACGGCATCAGCTTCCGCGATGCCGCGTGTGCGCCGATCGCGTTCTCGACCGTCCAGCACATGCTGTTCGACAATGCCAAGCTGCAGCCGGGCGAGACCATTCTCGTTCACGCTGGCGGCTCTGGCATCGGTACCGTCGCGATCAAGATGGCGAAGAAGATTGGCTGCACCGTCATCACCACCGTGGGCGACGACAGCAAGATCGAAGGCGTCAAGGCGCTCGGCGCCGACCACGTCATCAACTATCGCAAGGATCGCTTCGAAGGCGAGACCCGCAAGATCACCAAGAAGAAGGGCGTCGATGTCGTGTTCGAACACGTCGGCGCTGACACCTTCAACGGTTCGCTGCTGGTCATGAAGCGCGGCGGCCGCCTGGTCACCTGCGGCTCGACCTCGGGTCCCACAACCACCATCAACCTGATGCAGCTGTTCCAGCAGCAGTACCGCATCTTCGGTTCGTTCGGCGCCACCATGAAGAACATCAGTGAGAGCCTCGACAAGATGGCCGACGGCATGCTGCCGGTGATCGATACCGAAGTACCGATCAGCGACGTCGAGACCGCACTGAAGCGGATGGAAACCCGCCAGGTGTTCGGCAAGATCATCGTTCACTTCTGATGCTCCGCCTGCTGCTTCGCACCAAGGCCCGCATTCGCGATGCCCTGAAGCCAGCAGGCGACGCCGCCGTCGGTGCGCTGACGATCGCCATCTTGCGCACCACGCGCTATTTCGATCCGGTCAAGACCGCCAACCGGTTCGGCAAGATCACGCAGCGCATCGGGCCGCTGTTTCGCGAAGACAAGATCGGTCGCGCCAATCTCACAGCTGCCTTCCCCGAGAAGTCACCGGAAGAGATCGAGAAGATTCTCGCCGGTGTCTGGGACAATATGGGCCGCGTCGGTGCGGAGTTCGCGCATCTCGACCAGATCTGGGATTACGACCCGGCACATCCGACCAAGCCCAGCAATGTCGAATTCTCGGCGCGGACGGCGGAAATTTTCGATCAGCTGCGCGATGACGGCAGGCCGGCGCTGATTTTCGCGAGCCATCTCGGCAATTGGGAAATTCCAGCACTTGCAGCCGTTGCTCACGGCCTCGACGCAGCCGTGTTGTACCGCCGGCCGAACAGTGCCGCTGCTGACCGCGCCATCCATCAGACGCGCGCGATCAATATGGGTAACCTCATTCCGGCCAGCCATGACGCGCCGCTCAAGCTCGCGCATGCACTGAATGAGGGCAAGCACGTCGCCATGCTGGTGGATCAATGGTTCACCAATGGCGTTCCGGTGGATTTCTTCGGTCGCAAGACCAATGCCAATCCGATGCTGGCGCGGCTGCTGCGCCAGGTGGATTGCCCGATCCATGGCGTTCGTATCATCCGCCTGCCCCATCATCGTTTCCGGATCGAGGTCTCCGAAGAGGTGAAACCGGTGCGCGATCCCAACGGCAAGGTCGACGTTCAGGGCACCATGCAGGCGGTGACGTCGGTGCTGGAAGGCTGGATCCGGGAATATCCCGAGCAGTGGCTGTGGCTGCACCGCAGGTGGCGGTAGCGCTCAGCGCCCCGTCTTCACCTTTGTCCAGAGCCGGTTGATCACGCGCTGCGTGGCAGGATCACGTGCGGTGATGACGAAGAGTTTCTGCAGCATCGCGTCATCCGGGTAGATCGTCTTGTCGTTCAGGATTTTCGGATCGACCAGCTTCTGGCTGGCGAGATTGCCGTTGGCGTAACCAAGGAAATCCGAGTTCTTCGCTGCAACATCCGGCCGGTAGAGATAGTTGATCAGCTCATAGGCCTCAACGACGTTCTTCGCATCGGCTGGGATCGCCAGATTGTCGAAGAACATCTGGGCACCCTCTTTCGGCACCGCATAGCCGATCTCGACGCCGTTCTTCGCTTCATCCGCCCGCGCACGCGCCTGGATGATGTCGCCGGACCAGCCGACCACGAGACAGATCTCGCCAGTCGCCAATGCACTCAAATACTCGGATGAGTGAAACTTGCGGACATTGCCTCTGATCTTGCCGACGAGATCGGCGGCCTTTTCGAGGTCCGGCTGCTTGGTGGAATTGGGATCGAGGCCCAGCGCATTCAGCGCCGCCGGCAGGATGTCATCGGCGGAGTCCAGCATGTGGATTCCGCAATCCTTGAACTTCGCGAGGTTCTCCGGCTTGAAGATGATATCCCAGCTATCGATCTTCGTGTCGGGTCCAAGAATCTTCGCGACCTGCTTGACGTTGTAGCCAATGCCGGTGGTGCCCCACATATAGTTCGCAGCAAACTGATTGCCGGGGTCGTAGATCGCGAGGCGTTTTGTGACTTCCGGCCAGGCATTGGCAAGGTTCGGGAGTTTCGCCTTGTCCAGCTTCTGGAACACTTTTGCGGTGATCTGGCGCTGCAGGAAATAAGCCGTCGGCACCACCACGTCGTAACCGGATTTGCCGGCCAGCAGACGCGTCTCCAGCGTCTCATTGGCATCGAAGGTGTCGTAAACGACCTTGATGCCGGTCTCCCTGGTGAACGCCTCCAGCACACCGGGCGCCATGTAGTTCGACCAGTTATAGAAATTAACGACGCGTTCCTGCGCATGTGCGGGCAAGGACCACAGCAGTGCCATTCCGACGACCCACGCGCGCCCGTGGCTGCCCATGCGCATCAACTTCCCCTAGCGGCGGTGAACGGCGTCGTGCAGACGCTCCAGCGCGGTATCGAGCGTCGCGTCATTCTTCGCAAAACAGAACCGCACTACCGACGTCACCTTGTCCTGCTCATAGAACGCTGAGACAGGAATCGCCGCGACCTTGTAGTCGTAGACGAGACGTCGGCAAAACTCCTCGTCGGTCTCGTTCAACCCGAGCGGCGACAGATCGACAGTGAGGAAATACGTGCCCTGCGACTTGATGACGGGAAAGCCTATGCTCTCCAGACCAGCCGCCAAACGATCGCGACTGCGCGCGAGATCGGCGCGCATCTGCTTGAAGTAATCGTCGGACTTGCCGAGACCATAGGCGACCGCAACCTGCAGGTTCGGCGCGGTCGTGAAGGTCAGGAACTGATGCACCTTGGCGCAGACGCGCAGCAGATGCGGCGGGGCGCAGACAAAGCCGATCTTCCAGCCGGTCAGCGAAAAGATCTTGCCGGCCGAGCCGACCTTGATGGTGCGGTCGCGCATGCCGGGAATGGTGATCAGCGGGATATGATCGTGCCCATCGAAGGTCACGTGTTCCCACACTTCATCGCAGATCGCGATCGTATCGAATTCCTGGCAGAACTTCGCCAGCAGTTCGAGGTCCTCGCGCGGCGACACCACCGCCGCCGGGTTGAGCGGGCTGTTGAACAGCACAGCCTTGGTCTTGTGATTGAAGACCGCGCGCAAATCTTCTTCCGTGAGACGCCAGTGCGGTGGCTTCAGGCTGACCAGACGCGGAATGCCGCCGGCCTGGCGGATGATCGGCAGATAAGAGTCGTAGACCGGCTGGAAGCACACGACTTCATCGCCGGGCTCGACCACCGCGAGGATCGACGAGGTCAGCGCCTCGGTGCCGCCGGAGGTCACCATTACCTCGGTCATCGGATCGAGCGTGAGCTTGTGCCAGTGCTGGTAATGCGTGGCGATTGCCTGACGCAGTTCCGGGATACCCATCATCGACGGATACTGGTTATAGCCGTGCAGCGTCGCGTCCGCGGCCGCCTGACGGATATCATCGGGACCGGGATGATCGGGAAAGCCCTGCCCGAGATTGATGGCGTTATGGTCGCGCGCAAGCTGCGACATCGCCTCGAACACCGTGACGGGCAGCTCGGAGAAGATCTTGTTCATCGAGTGATCAGCCAGCCTTGCTCGGCAGGCCCGCAGCTTTCCAGCCGAGCATCCCGCCGGCGAGATGCTTGTCGTAGGCAAATCCATCGGCCTGGGCGGCCAGCGAGGCAGTCACCGAGCGCTTGCCGGAGCGGCAGGCAAATACGATCTGCTTACCTGCGGGATCGGGCAGATCGGCGCTGTCGAAGGTCGAGAGCGGCACGACGACAGCATCCGGATAGGCTTCGACCGCGACCTCGTTGGGCTCGCGCACATCAACCAGCAGATACTTGCCGTCGGCGATCCCCTTGGAGACTTCTTCGGGCGTCAAATCGTGAACGGTATGAGCTTCGCCTGCCACTACAACCTCCTGGCGCCCCGGTGCGGAGCGAATACGACGGGGCCGAGATACCCCGATTTTTCGGGCGCCAAACTCGCCTCTGCCGCGGCGAAAATCAAGCGTTACAGGGGTCTAAATCGTGACTTGCGTCCCCACCTCGACCACGCGCCCTGTGGGGATCTGGAAATAGTCGGTGGCATCATTGGCGGTGCGGCTCAGCCCGATGAATAGATGGTCCTGCCAGCGCGGCATGCCGGAATGTGCGGCCGGCTTCAGCGCCCGCCGTGACAGGAAGAACGACGTCGACATGATGTCGAACTGCCAGCCGGTCTTGCGCGCTATCGCCAGGGATTTAGGCACATTCGGCGATTCCATGAAGCCGAAGCGCAGCGTCACTTTCGAGAAGGTAGCGCTGATCTCTTCCATGCGCACGCGTTCGCTCGGATCGATGCGCGGCGTCGGTGCGGTTTCGATGGTGAGAATAACGTTCTTCTCGTGAAGCACTTTGTAGTGTTTCAGACTATGCATCAGCGCCGTCGGCGCAGAGTCGGGATCGCTGGTGAGAAACACTGCTGTTCCGGCGACGCGTTGCGGCGGACGCTTCTCCAGCATGGCCACGAGATCGGCCAGCGGAAACTCCAGCTTGCGCGACTTCTCGAACAGCAGGCGGCTGCCGCGCCGCCACGTATACATCAGCAGGATAATCACGCCGCCCATCGCCAGCGGCACCCAGCCGCCGTCGAACACCTTCAGGAGGTTCGCGGTGAGGAAGGTGACGTCGATCACCAGAAATGGCACAATCAGCGCTGCAGCCGCGATCGGCGACCACTTCCAGCCGCGCCAGATCACCACAAAGCCCATCATCGCAGTGACGACCATGGTGCCGGTGACAGAGATGCCATATGCCGAGGCCAGCGAGCTCGACGACTTGAACAGCACGACAAGCACGATCACTGCGATGAACAGCAGCATGTTGACGCGCGGAATGTAGATCTGGCCGGAATGCGACTCCGATGTGTGCCGGATTTCGAAACGTGGCAACAGGCCAAGCTGAATTGCCTGCTGGGTCAGCGAATAGGCGCCTGTGATCACTGCTTGGCTCGCGATCACGGTAGCAGTCGCCGCGAGGATCACCATGGGGATCAGCGCCCAGTCGGGAAACATGAGATAGAACGGATTTTCCAGCGCGGTGGGATCGCGCATCACCAGCGCAGCCTGTCCGAAATAGTTGATGGCCAGTGACGGCAGCACGAGAAACAGCCACGCCAGCTGGATCGGCTTCTTGCCGAAATGGCCCAAGTCAGCATAGAGCGCTTCGGCACCGGTTACAGCGAGAAAAACTGCGCCCAAGGTAACGAAGGCGATGATGCCGTGATGGAACATGAAGTAGATCGCATGCACGGGATTAAGGGCCGCAAGCACTTCAGGATGCTTCATGATCTGCGGAATGGCCGCTACCGCGATCACGATGAACCACAGGCACATGATCGGTCCGAAGAACGTCGCGACCTTCGCGGTGCCACGCGATTGCACGGCGAAAAGCGCCACCAGGATCACGATGGTGATCGGTACAACATAGGGATCGAAGGCGGTGGTGACGAGCTTGACGCCCTCGATGGCCGAGAGCACGGACAGCGCCGGCGTGATCACGGCATCGCCATAGAACAGCGCCGCGGCAATGATGCCGAGCATCACCACCACCGTCCCGCTCGATCCGATCGCCCGTTGGGCCAGCGCCATTAGGGCCAACGGGCCGCCCTCGCCGTTGTTGTCGGCGCGCAGCAGCAGCACGACATATTTGAGCGTCACCACGATGATCAGGGCCCATAGGATCAGCGACAGAACGCCAAGGATCGCTTCATTGTCCACGCCTGGCGCCTTGTGGCCCCCGGCCGCGACCAGCGCCTCACGGAGTGCGTAAAGCGGGCTGGTGCCGATGTCGCCATAGACGACCCCGATACTGCCCATGACGAGCGAGCCAAAGCTGGCCGTCGAATGCCCATGGGTAGGGTCCGCCGGGGACGTCGCGGCGGGAGATGCGCTATCGATGGTCATGGAAACGGCCTCGAAGACTTCTGAATCGCAGATCTCTGAACAGCGGGGCAGCGAGGCCGTTGCCGGCCCCGATGATCGCACCCGTTATAGCGCAAATCCGGGAACCGGACATAACAAAAGGTGTTTAGATCGTCACCTGAGTACCGACCTCCACCACACGTCCGGTGGGAATCTGGAAATAGTCGGTGGCATCGTTTGCCGAGCGGCTGAGCGCGATGAACAGATGGTCCTGCCATAGCGGCATCCCTGATTGCGCCGACGGCTTCAGCGAACGCCGCGACACGAAGAACGACGTTGCCATGATGTCGAACTGCCAGCCGAGTTTTCGCGCGACGACCAGTGCCTTCGGCACGTTCGGCGATTCCATGAAGCCAAAACGCAGCTTCACCATCGAGAACTTGTCGCTGATGTTCTCCATGCGAACGCGTTCAGCGAGATCGACCTTCGGCGTCTGCGCAGTCTCGATAGTCAGGATCACATTGTGTTCGTGCAAAACCTTGTTGTGCTTCAGATTATGCAGCAGCGCCGTCGGCACGAATTCGGGATCGCTGGTGAGAAACACCGCGGTCCCCTTCACGACATGCGGTGGACGCTTTTCGAGGCTCTTGATGAGATCGCGAAGCGGCACTTCGGTGCGACGTGTCTTGGTGATGAGGATCGCAGCACCACGGCGCCAGGTCCAGATCACGCCGGCCATCAGTACACCGAACAGCAGCGGCACCCAGGCGCCTTCCAGCAGCTTCAGGAGATTGGCGCTCAGGAAGGTCAAATCGACGAACACCAGCGGCGCGATGAGGGCTGCGGCGGTCGCGGCTTTCCAGTTCCACAGCTTCCAGATCACCACGAAGCCCATAATGCCATCGGCGACCATGGTGGTGGAGACGGCGATGCCATAGGCAGACGCAAGACCGCTCGACGACTTGAACAGCAGCACCAGCAGCAGCACGCCGATCAGCAGCAGACGATTGACCCGAGGCAAATAGATCTGGCCGGCATGGGTCTCGGAGGTGAAGCGCACTTCGAAGCGGGGCAACAGACCAAGCTGCACCGCCTGACGCACCAGCGAATACGCGCCGGTGATCACCGCCTGGCTCGCAATCACGGTGGCAGCCGTCGCCAGTGCAATCAGCGGCAACAGCATCGATTCCGGTGCCATCCGATAGAACGGATTTTCGATCGCAGCCGGGTTCGACAGTACGAGCGCGCCCTGCCCGAAATAATTGATCAAGAGCGCCGGCAGTACGAAGAAAAACCAGCCGTACTGAATTGGCCTGCGGCCGAAATGGCCAAGATCCGCATAGAGCGCCTCGCCCCCGGTCACGGCGAGGAAGACCGCGCCCAGGGTCACCAGACCGATGGTGCCGTGGGTCAGCATAAACTGCACGGCGTAGTATGGGTTGATCGCTTTCAGCACCGTCGGATCATCGAAGATGTGCGAGGCGCCCATCAGCGCGAGCGCCGTAAACCAGACGATCATCACCGGACCGAAGGCAGAGGCCACCTTTGCGGTGCCAATCCGCTGCACCGAGAACAGCACCACGAGAATTGCGACCGTGACCGGCACGACATAAGGTTCGAGCGCGGGTGCCTTGAGTTTAAGGCCTTCCACCGCCGAGAGCACCGAGATCGCCGGGGTGATCATGGAATCACCGATAAACATCGAGGCGCCGATCACGCCCATCACCATCAGCGGCAAGCTTCGCCGACCCAAGGCACGCTGGCCGAGCGCCATCAGCGACAGCGTTCCGCCCTCGCCATTGTTGTCGGCGCGCAGCAGGAACAGCACATATTTGGCGGTGACAACGATGAACAGCGCCCACAGGATCAGCGAGAGCACGCCGAGCACGATGACAGGCGTCACTGGCGCGCCATGCGTCGCGCCGTGTACCGCCTCGCGGAACGCGTAAAGCGGCGACGTTCCGATGTCGCCGAACACGACGCCGATACTGCCGACCGTGAGCGACCAGAAGCCGGTATGAGCCGGAGCTTCGATCGGTCCCTCGCCTGTTGTTTCCGTAACGGCCATTCTGCTCGTGACGCCTCTGGACAATCCGGACCCGGCTATGGCGTGCCGGGCAATGCCAGTCAACCGGGACACTAGCCTATCCTGCCGCCGATCACGTATCCCGGACGCGGCAAAATCGAGGTGGAGCAGCGAAAAAAGGAATTGACTGTTTTACGGCTTGAGGTTTGGCGGCAGCGGCGGGTCTTCCCGCATCAGCGTAATGGTCACCCGCCGGTTGGCGGCCATGGTCGGATCATCGGGGAACAGCGGCTGGCTGTCTGCCTTGCCCGACACCGAGAAGATATGGGACGACGGCAGGCCTTCCCGTTCCAGAATCTGCCGAACGACATTGGCGCGATCGGCCGACAGATCGAATGCGTCATATTCGCTGCGCGCCGGCACGAAACCCGCGGCAGTGTGACCGACGATCGCCACGCGCAGCGGCGTTGCCTTCAGCGGCCCGGCGAGTTTCTGCAGCAGCAGACGTGTGCGCTCATAAGGAACCTTGGATCCGTCAGCAAACATCGAGCGGCCGTTCTGATCGATGATTTCCAGATTGAGGCCCTGCTTGGTTTCCTCGAACATGATGTTCTTGGAGATCTCGTTGATCTCCGGCATGTCCTGCAGCGCCTGTCGCAGTGATGCCGAAGCGAGCGCGAATTCGCGATCCATCTTCAGCTTGGCGCCGGCGGGACGACCACCTTTCTCGCTCGGACTGGTGATGTTCGACGCATCGTCCGGCGACACATGGTCCTTGTTCTTCGTCTGGCCGCGCGTCGGCAAACCGTCGGACTCGATCACGCCGGAATAACGCGCATCAGACTGCACACCGAATGCTTCGCGGACCGAACCGGCAACGATCTTGAGCTTGGCGCCATCAGGGCTCGAGAACGCCACGAGCATGACGAAATAGCTGAGCAGCAGCGCCATCAGGTCGGCGAAGGTCACGAACCAGCCATGGCCGCCGTGTGCTTCTCCGCGTTTTTTCTTCGCCATCGGACGTGCTCCGAGCCTGCCTCCAGTGCGTTACGCTGGGACCGGCTCACTTTCGTCATGGCGGTGCTTCTCGGGCAGATAGGCCAGCAGCATTTCGCGCACCAGCGCCGGGCTCTTCGAGTCGCGGATCATCAGGATGCCGTCGATGATGAGCGTGCGGTTGGTTTCCTCATCGAGCACCTTGACGTGCAGTTTGTCGGCAATGGGCAGACAGATCAGGTTGCCGACGATCGCGCCATACAGTGTCGCCAGCAGCGCGACCGCCATGAACGGGCCGAGCTTGGACGGATCGGACATGTTCGAGAACATCTGCACCATGCCCAGCAGCGTGCCGATCATGCCGAAGGCCGGGGCGCAATCGCCGATGGCACGATAGATCTTCGAGCCTTCATCGAGATGCATGAGGAAGTTGTCGCGGTCGCGCTCGAGATTATCGCGGATGAATTCGAGGTCGTAGCCGTCGGCAACGAAGCGGATTCCCTTGGCGAGGAACGCGTCATCAGTTTCGACTTTCTCGAGTCCGACCGGGCCCTGCTTTCTCGCGATTTCCGCGATGCGGGCGAGTTCGTCAACGAGATCACGAGCGTTCAGGCGGCTCAGCGTGAATGCAAATTTGGCGCCGAGCGGAATGCCATGGAGGATAGACGAGAGTGGAAAGCGGATCAGCGTCGCGGCGAACGAACCGCCGAAAATGATGATGACAGCGTGGACATCGTAGAACATCCCGAAGCTGCCGCCCATGAGGACCAGGGTACACAGCACGATGATGCCAGCGACAAAACCGACGAGTGTTGTGATATCCATGTCAACTCCGACGCAATACACGTATCGAACGACGCCCGTCCTGGACGGCGGCACGCCTCGATATCAGGCCGCGCAAGGGCACCTTAGCGATATTGCGATTAAGGACGCGTTACCGCTTCACCGCCCATTAATGATAGATTAATGACGCGCGAGCGTGCGTGGAACGGATACGGAGAGTTCGTTCAGCAGGTCGATTGGGACGATCGTGCGGAGTCAGGCAGCGCGCCGGACGACCACGAAAGTACGCGATTCCGGCGCGTGGGTCGGGTCGTCGAGAAACTCGATCGGCTTGAGGCCGGCGGCCACGCAGAAGTCGGCGATCGTGCTCTTCGGCAACGGCTTTGCACCCCGCCACGACGTATCTGCGGTCAACGGATCCTTGCCGAGCAGCGCCTTGATCCTCTGGATGACAGGCGTCGGAACGAACTTGGCGATGTGCCAGAGGATCGTCGGATACTCATGCGCCGTTCTGAAGTGAATGAGCCCGAGCGCGGATGGACGCAGGATACGGGCAACCTCGACCAGATTTGCCTTCACGACATCATGCGATGGCATGTGCTGAAAGACCTCATATGACCATACGAAGTCCGCGGTCTCGGACGCACACGGAAACACGACGCCATTCCCTGCCACGAAGTCGAGATTGCTGAATGCCGCGGCCGCCGCCTTCGCCTTCTCCACCATGACGTCGGACACATCGATGCCGACCGCCCTGGTGAAACGCCGGCCGAGTGCCTGCGTGAAACGTCCGACGCCGCAGCCGATATCGACCGCCGTCTTGCCGACGGGATCTAGAGCATATTTTGCGAGAACGGGATCGATCAGCAGCGTTGCGCGTTCGCGACCGAGTGCGAAGAATTTTTCGGGATCGTGATCCCACAGCTCGGTCTCGACGTAAAAGAACGGGTCACGATTTGCGCGCTCATTCCAGGCTTTCTTCATATCCTTGGTCTGAGGCAATACCGTCTCCAATGCCAGTCTTAACGGCCGAGCGGGCAGTTAGCCCGAAGCTCTCCGGCCGCGCAAGCAACCGGAGCTGGTTCGGTATGATCGGCATCTAACCTTTCTCGTTAGTCTTAATAGCCCCGGATTTCAGTGTATTTCCGACGAGCGCGCCATCGCCTCTTTCAGCTTCTCGAGCGTGAATGACGGACTGCGCGCGATATCGAGAATGGGTGTCTCGCGCCGTCCGCACAGCTCTGCCGCTTCCGGCAGTTTAGCGGCGACATCGAGCGGGATCACAACCGCGCCGTGCTGATCGGCATGGATCAGATCGTCCGAACGGACACTCATGCCAGCCACGCGTATTTCCTGACCGAACTCACTCACATGCACATACGCATGCGACGGGCCGATCGTGCCGGCGAGCGCCTGGAAGTCCGGCGCCCATTGCGGGATGTCGCGGATCGAACCGTCGGTGACCACACCCAGGCAACCGAGCGCCTTGTGCACGGCGCTGTTCACCTCGCCCCAGAACGCACCATAGCCTGTGTTGGGCCCGTCGATATCCTGGATCACGCTGATGCGTGGACCGATGCCCGTACCGACATAGTCGTAGTAAGCGAGCCGCCGCGCCTTCTGTTCTGCGGCAGGAAGGCCGGAGGCCATGGTCGCGCGAATGGTTGCGGTGCGCGCATAGCCGACGATAGGCGGGAGATTGGGAAACGGACAAACCAGCGGACGCGTGGTGTAGCCGATCAGCCGGCGCTCGGGTGCGACGATCTCCATCGCATTGCAGATAGTCGGCGTGTCGTAACGGCCCAGCGCTTCCAGAACGGATGCGGGCAGCGGACCGGTCGCGGGATTCGTCACGGCGTTTCTCCTGTGCGTGATTATCGCATCCCGTCTTCGCGGGACGTCGTCAGTGTTGAGTGACTCCGGATATAGCCGACTTCACAGCACGCCCAAAACGAAATGCGGCTGCTTTCGTCATCGAAAGCAGCCGCATGAATTATCCGCGAGACGGACAATCAGTTCAGGCGCGTGGGCCGATCGTCCGGCGCGATCTCCGGCGCACCCGGCGTATAGGGCGTCGATGCATTCGGCGTCACCGGGTCGACGGGCACCACCGACTGCGCGGCCAGCGCGCGTTCCTGATCGCGATACGACTTCCAGCCGAGCGGCAGGCTCAGCAGATAGATGATCGAGAGCGCCGACAGGATGTGCCAAGGGTACCCGATCAGCAGCGCAATGAAGAGCACGACGCCGACGAACACTGGCAATACCATCTCGCGCGGCACCCGCATGTTCACGGCCTTGCCGGAGAACACCGGCAGGCGCGACACCATCAGGAAGCCGATCAGCAGCGTGTAGAGGGTCGTCAGGATGGCCGGCGGCATCGGCATGCCCAGGAAGCCGAGATAGATCGGCAGCATCACGGCGAGAGCGCCCAGCGGCGCCGGCATGCCGGTGAAGAAGTTGGCGGCAAAGGCCGGCTTGTCCGGATCGTCCATGGTGGCGTTGAACCGCGCCAGCCGCAGGCTGCCGGCGATGGCGAACACCATCGCGGCGATCCAGCCGGCATTGCTGAGATCGTGGAGCTGCCAGAAATACAGGATCAGGCCAGGCGCCACGCCGAAATTGACGAAGTCGGCCAGACTATCGAGTTCCGCGCCGAACTTGGACTGGCCCTTGATCATGCGGGCGACACGGCCGTCGACACCGTCGAGTATGGCGGCGAACACGATGGCCGCAACCGCGAGTTCCATCCGCCCTTCGGTGGACAGGCGGATCGCCGTCAGGCCGGCGCAGATCGCCAGCAGCGTGATCATGTTCGGCACCAGCATCCGGATCGGAATGGTCCGGAACCGGCGGCGGCGCGTCTCGGGCGATGGGCTATCGTCTGGCATTTGCATAAGCTGACCTTAGCAAATCCCGCCCTGCTCCGCCATTGTGCCGTCCGGCCGCCCAAAGCGGCACCACAACGGGGTTAATTACCCCTGGGGTTAGTCACCCCTGGGGTTGATCAATCCGCTGGGTCAATCAACGCGGTAGGTCCGGCCACCGTCGCCAATCCGGAAATCGGCCAGCACGGTCTCGCCGGCAATCGCGGTCTGCCCCACGGCCACCAGCGCCTTGCTGCCCTCCGGCAGGTAGATATCCAGCCGGGAGCCGAAGCGGATCAGGCCGAAGCGCTCGCCGGCGGTCAGGGTCTGGCCCTCGCGCACGAAGGACACGATCCGGCGCGCCACCAGGCCGGCGATCTGCACCACGCCGATCCGGCCACCGGGAGTCGAAATGACCAGCGAATTGCGCTCATTGTCCTCGCTGGCCTTGTCCAGCTCGGCATTGATGAACTTGCCCGGTCGATACGCGATGCGCTCGATCCGGCCAGCCACCGGGCTCCGGTTTACGTGGACGTTGAAGACGCTCATGAACACCGAGATGCGCAGCAGCGGCTGGTCGCCGAGGCCCAGTTCAGCCGGCGGCAGCACCGGCTGCACCATCGACACCTTGCCGTCGGCCGGCGACACCACGACGCCCTCACGGGTTGGTGTCACGCGAACCGGATCGCGGAAGAACAGCGCACACCAGACAGTCAGGATCGTGCCGATCCAGCCCAGCGGCGTCCAGATCCAGAACAGCACCAGGCTCGCCAGCGCAAAAGCGCCGATGAACGGATAGCCTTCCTTGTGGATCGGCGGGATCTGGCCACGGATGGAATTTGCGATGGACATGGGTGCTTAAAACCTGGGTTCGGGCAGAATCTGGCCCTGCTTTAGCAGAGATTATTCCGCCGCGTCAGGCGTCATCAGCCGGTCGTCATCGACCGGCGGCGGGGTGCGATTGGGGGCGATGGCATCGTCGCCGATCTGGGCCAGCCGCTCACGAGCCTCCTGGGCCTCGCGCTGCCGGTTCCACATGCTGGCATAGAGACCGCCCGCAGCCAGCAACTGGCTATGGGCGCCCCGCTCGGCGATGCGGCCCTGATCGAGCACAATGATCTCGTCGGCGCCGACAATCGTCGACAGCCGATGCGCAATCACCAGCGAGGTGCGGCCCTGCGAGACCTTCTCCAGCGCGTCCTGGATCTCCTGCTCGGTATGGCTGTCGAGCGCCGACGTCGCCTCGTCGAGCAACAGGATCGGCGGGCCCTTCAGCACGGTGCGCGCAATGGCCACGCGCTGCTTCTCGCCGCCAGAAAGCTTCAGGCCGCGTTCGCCCACTTCGGTCTCGTAGCCCTTCGGTGACATGCGGATGAACGGGTCGATCTGGGCCATGCGGGCGGCCTCCTCGACTTCCGCGTCAGTCGCATCCCAGCGGCCATAGCGGATGTTGTAGCGAATGGTGTCGTTGAACAGCACGGTGTCCTGAGGAACCATGCCGATAGACTGGCGCAGCGAAGCCTGCGTGACATTGCGAATGTTCTGGCCGTCGATGGAGATCGTGCCGCCGGACACGTCGTACAGCCGGAACAGCAGCCGCGAGATAGTGGACTTGCCGGCCCCCGACGGACCGACAATGGCAACGGTCTTGCCGGCCGGGACCTCGAAGGAGAGTCCCTTCAGGATCGGCCGCTCCGGATCATAGGCAAAGCGCACATCGTCGAAGCGCACCGCGCCCGAGGTCACCAGCAGCGGCCTGGCACCGGCGATATCCTTCACTTCCGGATTGCGATTGAGGACGCCGAACATCTTCTCGATGTCGATGATCGCCTGCTTGATCTCGCGATACACCATGCCCATGAAATTCAGCGGCTGGTAGAGCTGGATCATCATGGCGTTGATCATGACGAAATCGCCCACCGTGTGGGTGCCGTTGCGCACGCCGACCGCGCACATCAGCATCGTCGATGTCAGACCGAGCGTGAAGATGATCGCCTGCCCGGTATTGAGCACAGCCAGAGACGTATAGGTCTTGACGCTGGCGCGCTCGAAACGCTCGACCGTCTTGTCATAGCGTTCGGCTTCGCGCGTCTCAGCGCTGAAATATTTCACCGTCTCGTAGTTCAACAGCGAGTCGATCGCCTTGGTATTCGCCTCGGTATCGGACTCGTTCATGTTGCGGCGGATGGCAATGCGCCACTCGGTCGCCAGGTACGTATAGTACATGTAGACGACCACGGTGATCGCCACGACCAGCACGTAACGCCAGTCGAACTGCCAGAGCAGCACACCCATCACCAGCAACAGTTCGATGATGGTCGGGACCAGCTGCAGGATGACCATGCGCACGATGACTTCGATGCCGGCGCGGCCGCGTTCGAGCACGCGCGTCAGACCGCCGGTCTTGCGCTCCAGATGAAAGCGCAGCGACAATTCGTGCATATGAACGAAAGTGAGATAGGCCAGCTTTCGCACTGCGTGCATCGCCACCTTGGCAAAGATGCCGTCGCGCCATTGCGTGAAGATCGCCATGAGCACGCGGATTGCACCGTAGCTGACGGTCATGGCGACGGGTGATGCGATCAGCCACAGCGTCCAGTTCGAGGACTGGACGGGAGCCGTATCGGCGCCGGTCAGCGCATCGATCGCCCATTTGAAGGTGAACGGCACCGTCAGCGTGGCCGCCTTGGCGACCAGCAGCAGCAACATCGACCAGACGACCCGCATCTTCAGGTCGTCGCGGTCGCCCGGCCAGATATAGGGCCACAGATGCGCAAGCGTCCCGAACAGGGTGCCGCGCTCAATATAGGCCGGATTGGGAGATGTTTCGTCGTTCAGCGCGGGATGGGAATTAGACATGCACGGCGCCTGGAAGGAACGAAACGGCGGCCCGAGGCCGCCTCAAAATGGAGGGCAATTTCATTAGAATGCATATAGGCGCTTTGCCGGAACGTCGCACCCTTGCGGAGCATTCTTTTCCCTGCGGAGAGGTGTCCCGGGCAGGAATTTCCCGTATCGCGTTCATTCCGTGTCTTGACGCTGTTATCCCGCAGTGCCACATGGATTCCATGAGCACAATTAAAACGATCTGCGTCTATTGCGGCTCCGGCCCTGGCACCAATCCCCGTTTCGTCGAATCAGCTGTTGCACTCGGCAAGATCATGGCCGAGCAAGGCATCGGCTTGGTCTATGGCGGCGGCTCCATCGGCCTGATGGGCGCGGTGGCCAAGTCGGTGCTGGACAATGGCGGCCGGGTCACCGGCATCATCCCGGAATTCCTGACCAAGCGCGAGAACGCGCTGACGGGCGCCCAGGAACTGATCGTCACCCACGACATGCATGAGCGCAAACGGCTGATGTTCGAGCGGTCGGACGCCTTCGTCGCCCTGCCCGGCGGTATCGGCACGCTGGAAGAGCTGGTCGAACAGCTCACCTGGCAGCAGCTCGGCCGGCACTCGAAGCCGATCCTGATGGCCAATATCGATAATTTCTGGGAGCCGCTGCTCGAGCTGCTCAAACACATGCGCTCAACGGCCTTCATCCGGCCGACACTGCCGCTGGACGTGCTGACGGCCGACCGGGCCGAAGACATCCTGCCCCGGCTCCGCGCCGCTGCGGCCCTGGCCTCCGACGAAGCCAAGAAGCTGGCCCCGGACGTCGCGACGCGGCTCTGACGCCTTCTACGACGTGGTGACGTCGTCCTTCGGGAACGTCACCACCTCGATACGATTGCCATCGGCATCGGCGATGAAAGCTGCATAGTAGCGCACGCGATCATGCGGCCGCAGCGAGGGCGCGCTTTCCGACACACCGCCAGCGGCCATGGCAACCACATAAAACGCATCAACCTCATCCATAGTCCTTACGCGCAAGCAAAGATGCGCGCCGCTATCAGGTAATAGCGGTGCCATGCCAGCACGCAGATTGATCCAGACTTCAGGATAGGTCTTGCCGAACCCGACCATCGCCGGACGTGTCACCAGTCGGGTCATGCCAAGCGGCGCGAAACTGCGCTCGTAGAACGGCACGGCGCGTTCGAGATTGCTGACGGCGATGGAGACATGATCGATCATCGGTCCTTCACCTCGTCGCCTCAGTTCAGATTACGACGCCCCGGCTTCGCCCAGTGTTTTTTGCATCGTGGTGTTGGCAAGCCACTCGTCATTCAACGGCACGCTGTTGCGCTGTGTCGGGATGTAGCCGCGCTTCTTGAAGAAGGGTTCGGCGGTGTCGCTGGCATCCACGGTCAGCAGCTTGGCGCCGCGTGCGCCTGCCAGTTTCTCGATCGCATCGATCAGCAGCGATGCCACGCCCCGCAGGGCGGCATTCGGATGCACGTAAAGCAGGTCGATGTGATTGGCGCCCTTCAGCGATGCAAAGCCGACCGGCACGCCGTCCAGCGTCGCAATCAGCGTCAGTTGCGACGCCAGCCGTTTGCCGAATGCCACCTCATCGTCGACAGTTGCAGCCCAGGCTTCCTGCTGCGCTTCGCTGTAATCGTCGCCGGTCAATTCCTCGATGCTGGCCACATAGATCGCAGCCGCAATCGCGGTGTCATCCGGCAGGAACGGGCGCAATGCCGGTTTCGCCTCGCCCATCGCGCTCACCAGAAATCCACCAGCTTCAGCGCCAGCGCGATCGCGCCGACGATCAGCGCCCATTTGATGGCGATGTAATATTTCCAGTGCTTTGGAAACGGTGTGTCGGGTCGGCTCACCGCGCGATCTCCCAGGTGGTGCCTTCCTTCGAGTCCTTGATGACGACGCCCATGGCAGCAAGTTCGTCGCGAATACGATCCGACTCCTTGAAATCCTTGCGGGCCCGTGCGGCTGTACGATCCGCAATCAAACCATCGACCTTTGCTGCATCGATCCCGCTGGCCTGTTGTTTGCGTCCATTCCATGCAGCAGCCGTTTCCGACAGGAAACCGAGCGCACGCAACGACGCTGCAAACTGGCTGCGATCGTCGTCATTGCCAGCTGCGGCGCTGTTGCGAAGACCGTGTAACGCCGCAACAGCCAGCGACGTATTCAGATCGTCGAACATCGGCTCCATCACCTTGTCGGAGACGTCACCACCTGTTGCATCCGCTGCGACCCAATACCAGTCATCGAGCGTCTTGGCGCTTTCTTCCAAACCTTTCACGGTCCAGTCGATCGGCGAACGATAGTGTGTCTTCAACATGTTCAGGCGCAGTACTTCGCCCGGCCAATCTTGCAGCAATTCGCGGATGGTGAAGAAATTGCCGAGGCTCTTCGACATCTTCTCGCCCTCGACCTGCAGGAAGCCGTTGTGCATCCAGTAATTCGCCATCGCATGCGTACCGTGCGCGCAGCGCGACTGGGCGATTTCGTTTTCATGATGCGGGAAGATCAGATCGAGGCCGCCCCCATGAATGTCGAAGATCGTGCCGAGATAGGCCTCCGCCATCGCCGAGCACTCGATGTGCCAGCCCGGACGGCCCCTGCCCCACGGGCTGTCCCAGCCGGGCTCTTCCGCGGATGACTGCTTCCACAACACGAAGTCGGTCGGATGCTTCTTGTGCGCATCGACTGCGACGCGCGCACCGGCCTGCTGGTCTTCCAGTTTGCGGCCGGAGAGTGCGCCATAGTCGGCCATCGACTGGGTGTCGAACAACACTTCGCCCGCAGCTTCATAGGCGTGGCCGCGCGCGATCAATTCCCTGATCAGCGTAACCATATCGGTCTTGCCGTCTGGTCGCGGCAGCACGAAGTCCGTCGCCCGCGGTTGATGGGTCGGCGGCAGGCAGCCCAGCGCATGAACGTCAGTCTCGAACTGATTGAACGTGGTCTCGGTGACCCGGCGGATCGCTTCGTTCAGGGGCAGCCCGGGAAAATCGCGCAACGCACGGTCGTTGATCTTGTCGTCGACGTCGGTGATGTTGCGGACATAGGTGACCTGGTCGGCGCCGTAGACGTGCCGCAGCAGCCGGAACAGCACGTCGAACACGATCACCGGGCGCGCATTGCCGATATGGGCGAAGTCGTAGACCGTCGGTCCGCAGACATACATCCGGACATTGTCGGCATCGATCGGCGTAAAGACGCGCTTTTCGCGGGTCAAAGTGTCGTAAAGGCGCAAATCCATGGAAGTTCCGTCCCTTGCGGCCGGGCGTCCAGTGATCTCCATTGAGATGATCTCGATCGAGAAAAGACGGCCTCAGCCAGCGAATCGCTAGCTCTTAATCTCGCGGCAAATGCCACAAATGGCGAGAGAACCGTTCATCCGGGCACCATGCGGCAACCCCAGGTGGCCCGTCAAGAGCGTGGAACAAAGCGGTGAAAGGCCGATTTCGGCCTCAATCAATGGCTACGTCGCCTATGGTTAATGATTGTTAATCTTTGAGGCGTATCGAATGAGGGCGAATTTCCTCATTCATTTGGTGAGTTATGAAACCCATTTCAGTCTTTCTGACCGCGGCATTTGTTCTGGCCGCTTCCTCGGTCTTTGCCGATTCCCGTGTCTTCATCATCGCCAACCAGTCTGACGGTTACGGTATTGACCAGTGCCTCGCCCGCGGCGAGAAGTGCGGCGCGCATGCCGCCCTGTCCTATTGCAAATCGCGCGCCTTCGACCAAGCGGTGGCCTATCGCCGTGTCGATCCCGATGAAGTGACCGGCTCGGTTCCGACATCAGGCAGCGCCTGCCATCACGGCAAATGCGACGAATTCGTTGCGATTACCTGCCAGCGCTGACATCCCCCGGCCTGCGACTTTCTTGCGTCAGGCTTGCGGCCACAGTGAGGCCCCGGAAACGACGTGACCCTGCCGCGAGAAGCAGCTATGGAAAGCCGCGTTCGCCGCCGCATTTTCATCGCGCGCGTCTGGCAACGTCGGCGAGAGGTTGGCGGCGGTATCAACGCGCGATGCCGGCACCAGTTCGTTTGTTTCTGTCTCGCTCGCTTCTGACTCGCGCATTGGCCGGATATGTCTGACACTGTGACTGCTTCCCTCTCTCGCTGGGCTTTCGTTGGTGCCGCACTGGTTGGTGCGCTGTCGCTGGGCACTCCTGCATCGGCGCAGAACGGACCGCCTCCGGGCTATCCCGCGCAGCAGGTCTATCCGCCAAGTCAGGCGCAGCAGCAGGGCTCTGCAAATCCGATGTGCGGACGCCTCGAAGCGCAGCTTTCGACCATCGATCGCGGCAACGGCCTCGATCCCGCGCGCGCCGAACAGCTCCGCCGCTATGAGGACGCCGCGTCCAAGCAGCAAAACGAGCTCGATCGGGTCTCGGCGCAGGCCAAGCGGATGGGCTGCGACAGTTCCGGCTTCTTCTCGCTGTTCAATGGTCAGTCGCAGCAGTGCGGCCCGGTCAACACCCAGATCCAGCAGATGCGCGGCAATCTGGATCAGATCACCAGCAATCTTGAGCGCCTGCGCGTCGGCACGCCCGGCAGTTCGGATCGCGACACCCAACGCCGTTCGGTGCTGCTGGCGCTCGCGCAGAACAATTGCGGCCCGCAATACGCCGCCGCTGCGCAGCGTGCCGCGCCGCAGAACTCAGGCCCCGGCGGTTTCCTGAGCAACCTGTTCGGCAACAACGAGCCAAGCCCCGGCGCGCCGCCGCTGGATGGCAATATGAGCCCCGTTCCGTCCGGCACCTATCGGACCGTCTGCGTGCGCACCTGCGACGGCTTCTATTTCCCGATCTCGTTCGCAACGATCCCGGCGCGCTTCGGCGATGACGAGCGGACGTGCAAGAATCTCTGCCCGGCATCCGACGCCAACCTGTTCACCTATCGCAATCCTGGCGAGGACATGAACTCTGCGGTCTCCATCGCGGGTCAGCCCTATTCGTCGTCGCCGAATGCTTTCAAGTATCGCACCGAATTCAACCCGTCATGCTCCTGCAAGGCGCAGGGCCAGACCTGGTCCGAGGCGTTGAAGAATATCGACGACAAATCAGCAGCGGAGAATGGCGACATCATCGTCACCGAGGAACGCGCGAAGCGGATGTCGCAGCCGCAGAAGGGCACACCCGCGGCATTGAAGAAGGGCGCGACGACCGATGCCCCTCCGGCGGCAGCGGCGCCTGCGCAGCCTGTGGCACCGTCCACTCCTGGACAGATCCGCACGGTCGGCCCGCAATTCCTGCCGAATAACGCGCCGCGCTAAGCGGCGCGCGTTCTAGCCGTCGAACGCTTCCGCCGAACCCTTGCTGGCGCGTGTGACAAGATCTTCGTCCGGCTTCGGCAATGGATTGGCCAGATCACGAAACTTGTTGGTGATCGGATAGCGGCGATCCCTGCCAAAGTTCTTCCGCGTCACTTTCACGCCCGGCGCCGCCTGTCGGCGCTTGTATTCGGCGATGTTGAGCAGCCGATCGATGCGCGTCACGACGTCCTTCTCAAAGCCGGCGGCGACGATCTCCGACAGCGGCTCTTCGCGTTCGACGAGGCGCTCGAGAATGCCATCGAGAATATCGTATGGGGGTAGCGAGTCCTGATCGGTCTGGTTCTCGCGTAGCTCGGCCGTGGGCGGACGGATGATGATATTGACCGGGATCACTTCACCATCGGGACCGAGCGCGATGTCCGGCTTCCATGAATTGCGCAGTGCCGAGATACGGAATACCTGTGTCTTGTAGAGATCCTTGATCGGATTGAAGCCGCCATTCATATCGCCATAAAGCGTGGCATAGCCGACCGACATTTCCGACTTGTTGCCTGTCGTGACGACCATCGCGCCGGTCTTGTTGGAGACCGCCATCAACAGCGTGCCGCGGGTGCGGGCCTGCAGGTTCTCTTCGGTGATGTCACGCGCGAGCCCCTTGAAGGTGTCCGCGAGGATTTTCTCGAAACCGTTCACCGCATCGGCAATAGGCAGGATCTCGTAGCGGAAGCCGAGTGCCTTCGCGAGCTTGTCGGCATCGTCGAGCGACACCTGTGCGGTGTAGCGGAATGGCAGCATGATCCCGCGCACGCGATCGGCGCCGAGCGCATCGACGGCAATGGCGGCGCAGAGCGCGCTGTCGATGCCGCCGGAGATGCCCATGAGCACGCCGGGGAAGCCGTTCTTGTTCACGTAATCACGCAGGCCGAGCACGCAGGCCGCGTAGTCGCCCTCGTCGCCTTCGAGTACAGGCGCAATCGGTCCATTGCAGCGCCAGTGACCGCCGCTCTTTTCGAAGGTCAGCGTGGCGATGCTCTCGGAGAAAGCCGGCATTTGCGCGCCGAGCGAGCGATCCGCGTTGAGCACGAAGGACGAGCCGTCGAACACGAGTTCGTCCTGACCGCCAACCTGGTTGAGATAGACCAGCGGCAATCCGCTCTCGGTGACGCGGGCGACCTGTACCGACAGGCGCAAATCCGTCTTGCCGCGAGCATAGGGCGAGCCGTTCGGCACGATCAGGATTTCAGCGCCGGTCTCTGTAAGGGTCTCGACCACGTCTTCGTAGTCGGCGGATTCCTCCATCCAGGTGTCTTCGCAGATCGGCACGCCGACACGCAGGCCGCGGATCGTCATTGGGCCGGATACCGAGCCACGGGCGAAGACGCGCTTCTCGTCGAACACGCCGTAGTTCGGAAGGTTGACCTTGAAGCGGATCGCGGCGATGCGGCCTTCGTCCAGCAGCGCGCAGGCATTATAGAGCTTGCCGCCATCGACCCAGGGCGAACCGATCAGCACAGCGGGACCACCGTCCGCGGTCTCGCGCGCCAGCTCCTCGATGGCCGCACGGCAGGCAGCCTGAAATGCCGGTTTCAGCACAAGATCTTCCGGTGGGTAGCCGGCGATGAACAATTCAGGAAACACGATCAGCGTCGCGCCGTCGGCTTTAGCTTGCGCCCGCGCGGTGCGCGCCTTGGCGGCATTGCCGGTGATGTCCCCGACGATAGGATTGAGCTGGGCGAGCGTGACCGTGAAGCGCGTCAATTCTGTCATGGAAACATCCAAGCCTACCGGCCCACCCTTCGCAACTGCATGTTTAAAGGAGCCCTATGCGCTCACCGAGCGCGTACAGCCAGGTCATGCCGGCGATCACCAGCGCGACGCCGACGGCCGCCGAGCCCATGTCCTTCACACGCCCGATCTGCGGATCGTGGTCGGTGGTGAGCCGATCGGCCAGTTTCTCGATAGCGGTATTGAGGAGTTCGACGGTGAGCAGCAGCAAAACCACCGCCACCAGCTCGAGCCGGCGCGCTGCGGTGGTGCCGATAAGGAATGACAGCGGGACTGCGAGGAGCAGCGCAAACAGCTCCTCGCGAATGGCCTGCTCCGATCGCGTTGCGAAGGTCAGGCCATTCCAGGTGTTGATGCAGGCCCGCCAGAGGCGCGACAAGTTTAGAGACCCGATGCCACCGGCAGCGGCTCCGCCCTGTCGACACGGGACGTCTTGAGTAGTTCGGCAATCAGGAACGCCATGTCGATAGCCTGCTCGGCATTCAGACGGGGATCGCAGACCGTGTGATAGCGGTCGTTGAGATCCTCGTCCGAAATGGCGCGCGCGCCACCGGTGCATTCCGTCACGTTCTGGCCGGTCATCTCCAGATGCACGCCGCCCGGATGGGTGCCTTCGGCTGCATGGATCTGGAAGAACGACTTCACTTCCGACAGGATGCGGTCGAACGGCCGGGTCTTGTAGCCCGAGTTCGACGTGATGGTGTTGCCGTGCATCGGATCGCACGACCATACCACCGAGCGCCCTTCCTTCTGCACCGCGCGGATGAAGCCCGGCAGATGCTCCCCAACCTTCTCGTGGCCAAAGCGGTTGATCAGCGTCAGGCGGCCGGGCTCATTGTCCGGATTGAGAACGTCGATCAGCTTCAGCAGTTCATCCGGCTTCAGCGACGGGCCACACTTCAGGCCGATCGGATTCTTGATGCCGCGGAAGTATTCCACATGCGCGTGATCGAGCTGGCGTGTGCGGTCGCCGATCCAGATCATGTGCCCTGAGGTCGCGTACCAGTCGCCGGTCGTGGAATCGACGCGGGTGAAGGCCTGCTCATAGCCGAGCAACAGCGCTTCGTGGCTGGTGTAGAAATCCGTCGACCGCAGCTCCGGATGGCTTTCCAGGTTGAGGCCGCAGGCGCGCATGAAGTTCAGCGCATCCGAAATGCGATCGGCCAGTTCCTTGTAACGGCGCGACTGCTGCGAATCCTTCAGGAAGCCGAGCATCCACTGATGCACGCTGCCGAGATTGGCGAAACCGCCTGTCGCGAAAGCGCGCAGCAGATTGAGCGTCGCTGCCGACTGGCGATAAGCCATCAGCTGGCGCTGCGGATCGGGCACGCGCGATTCCGCCGTGAAGGCGATGTCGTTGATGATGTCGCCACGATAGCTCGGCAGTTCGACGCCGTTGAGCTTCTCCATCGGCGAGGACCGCGGCTTGGCGAACTGACCGGCGATACGGCCGATCTTCACCACGGGCAGCGCGCCGGCATAGGTCAGCACGACCGACATCTGCAGGAAGGCGCGGAAGAAATCGCGGATATTGTTGGCACCGTGTTCGGCAAAGCTCTCGGCGCAATCACCGCCCTGCAGCAGGAAGGCTTCGCCGGCGGCCACGCGGGCGAGCGACTTCTTCAGATTGCGGGCTTCACCTGCAAAAACCAGCGGCGGAAACGTAGCAAGCTGCGCCTCGACATCGCCAAGGGCCTTGAGATCCGGGTATTCCGGCATTTGCAGCACGGGCTTGCCGCGCCAGCTATCGGGCGTCCACCGCTCGGACATCACTTCTCTCCTGAAAACCGCGCTTTATGGCTGCGGAGGCCGCGTTATACACAGCACAGATGGGGATCGCCAGTTCGAAATCCACATTGCGCGCCAAGCCCTTGCAGCCAAAGCCGAATTCGCCTTTGCTAGGCTCGGGCAAGGAACATATGGGACACCATGGGAGAAACTGCGGTGTCGGAGGCTACACTGGACGACGCTTTTGCCGATGACATCACCTTCCAGGCGGCCGACGGCTATTCGTTGGGCGCGACGCTGTACCTGCCCCGCGGCGCCCGAACTCATGCGGTTCTGATCAATTCCGCAACCGCCGTTCCCCGCAAAATCTACAGGGGCTTCGCCAGCTACCTCGCCAGCCGCGGTTGCGCCGTACTGACCTATGACTATCGCGGCACCGGGGATTCGCGGCCCAAGGCCGATCCCCTGTCCGGCCGGTCGAACGGACTGGTCGGCTTCAAGGCATCCATGACCGACTGGGCGGCGCTCGATGTTACCGCCGCGGTGACCTGGATGCGCGAGCGCTACAAGACGATGCCGCTCGCCTTTGTCGGTCACTCCTTCGGCGGTCAGGCGCTCGGCCTGATCCCCAACAATTCCGAGGTGTCGCGCGCCCTGCTCATCGCGGCACAGGCAGGCACCTGGCGGCTGATGACGCCGCCAGAGGGCTATCGCATCTATGCGCTGATGAAATTCGTCGGCGCGCCGCTGGCCCGCTTCATCGGCTATGCGCCCGGCAGGATAGGTCTCGGCTACGATCTGCCGCGCGACGTGTTTCTGGAATGGGCGGGCTGGGTGACCAGCGATCGTTACTTCTTCGATGACAGCAAGCTCAGGGCGCTCGTGAATTTCCCGCGCTACCGCGGCGAGTTGCGCGCGCTGAGTTTCACGGACGACCCATGGGCCACGCGTGCCGCTGTAGAAATGCTCTGCGGCGGCTTTACGTCGATCAAGCCGGAGATCGACAGTATCCGCCCCGTCGAGGCCGGCTCGAACAGGGTCGGCCATTTCGGATTCTTCCGGCCGGAGCACCGCGACACGCTGTGGCGCGGCGCAGCCGAATGGATCCAGATGCAAGATTGATTGTCCCGCGGCTATGCCGTGCTGACTATTCGGCGGCTTCGCGCACGTAACGCGCGGTCGGTGTGCGCATCGTCACCAGCTCCTCGGCCGCACTCGGATGCACGGCCACCGTGGCGTCGAAATCAGCCTTGGTCACCTTCAGCTTCACGCAGATGCCCAGCACCTGGATGAGTTCGGCCGCTTCCGGTCCGACGATATGGGCGCCGACCACGATATCCGTCGCGCCGTCGACCACCAGCTTCATCAGCACCCGGCTTTCGCTGCCGGAGATGGTCGATTTGATCGACCGGAAATTGGTCTTGTAGATATCGACGTGACTGAAGGTGACCCGCGCCTCTTCTTCGCTCATGCCGACGGTGCCGACTTCCGGCTGCGTGAACACCGCGGTCGGGATATTGCTGTGATCGACCTTCACGGTCTTCTTGCCGAACACCGTATCTGCAAATGCGTGGCCTTCGCGGATCGCCACCGGCGTGAGGTTGACGCGATTGGTGACGTCACCGACCGCGTAGATATGAGGCACATTGGTTTGCGAGAACTCGTTGACGATGATGCCGCCATGGGCGGGCTTGAGCGCAACGCCAGCCTTCTCGAGGCCGAGATTGGCAGTGTTCGGATTGCGCCCGATCGCGAACAACACCTGATCGGACGCGATACTTGCGCCGCTGGACAGATGCGTCGTGAAGTCGTGCCGGTGCTTCTCGACCCTGGTCACCGTGCAACCGGTCAGGATGGTGATGCCATCCTTTTCCATCTCGCTGCGGACATGGGCGCGCACGTCTTCATCGAAGCCGCGCAGGATATTGTCGCCGCGATAGATCACCGTCACGTCGGAGCCCAATCCTGCAAAGATGCAGGCAAATTCCAGCGCGATGTAACCACCGCCCTGGATCACGATGCGCTTCGGCAGTTCGGGCAGATGAAACACCTCGTTCGAGGAGATCACATGTTCGATGCCGGGAATCACAGGCCCATGATTGGGCGCGCCGCCCGTGGCGATGAGGATATGCTTGGCGTGCACCGTCTCGCCGGTGCCGAGCCGCAGCGTGTGCGGATCCTCGAACACGGCGCGGGTCTTGACGGTCGTTGCACCGGTTTTCTCCACATTGGACTGATAGATGCCCTCGAGCCGTGCGATCTCCTTGTCCTTGTTGGCGATGAAGGTCGACCAGTCGAATGTCGCCGTCGGGATTGTCCAGCCGAATCCGGCGGCATCGTCGATCTCGCGCTGAACATGCGAGGCATAGACCATCAGCTTCTTCGGCACGCAGCCGCGGATCACGCAGGTGCCGCCGAACCGATATTCCTCGGCCACCATGACCTTCGCGCCGTAGCCGGCCGCGATACGGGCGGCGCGCACGCCGCCAGAACCACCACCAATGACAAACAGATCAACGTCGACGTCAGCCATGATCGCTCCGAACTGCGGACTGAGGCCGGGGATGCCGGGCCTCAGCTTACGCCCCCTAGATTTCCTTGCCGCGCTTGCGCATTTCAGCGCGGAACAGGCCGTTGACCTGCTCCGAAAACTGCTGCGCCCACTGCTGCATATAGGTCATGCTGGCGGAAATCGACTGGGGCTCCTGCACCAGAAGTTTCTGGCCGAGCGGTGACTTGTAGAATGTCGCAAGATCCTTCAACTCCGCCTCGGTGAAGTCGCTGGCATAGATCTTCGCCATCTGCTCGGTGATCTCCTTGTCGCGCCCGGCCATCGTCTGCGCGATGGTGATGGCGACCTCGTTGAGATCCTTCTGATAGTTCAGATTGCTCTGCAGCAGCGAATCCTTGACGCGCTGAACCATGTTCGGCACGGCGTTGGCATACATCGCACTGGCATTCTTCATCGCCAGAATTTCCTTAGCGTAACCGATCGCGGCGGGCGACGCCGGCTTGATCGGCCGGGCCTGTCCTTCCGGAGACGCCTGCTGCGCTGAGACCGGCAGCGCGATCCCTGCAACGCTGAGCGCAAGACCAGCGGACAGCAGCATGTGCGAGAGCTTCTTCATTCCAATTCTCCTTGATTGCGCCGTTACGGACGCTCGAAAACGCGAATTCCCTGCGATCCTGCCAGCATGGCGGTGCTTGCCAGACCGATAAACAGACCGTGCTCGACCACGCCCGGAATGGCGCCGAGCAGCCCGGCCAGGCGGGGCGCATCGGTGATCGTCCCGAGCCGGGCGTCGATGATCCAGTGGCCGCCATCGGTGACGAAAGCATGACCGTCCTTGCCGTTGCGAACGGCCATCTCACCGCTCAGGCCGCACTGTGCGAACACCTGCGCGACGGCGCGACGGGTAGCGGAGAGCCCGAACGGAACCACCTCGATCGGAAGCGGGAAACGACCGAGCTTCGGCACCCATTTGGAATCGTCGGCGATGACGATCATGCGGTCGGACGCCGCCGCCACGATCTTCTCGCGCAACAATGCGCCGCCGCCGCCCTTGATAAGATTCAGCGCCGGATCAACTTCGTCCGCGCCGTCCACCGTGAGATCGAGCCGATCGACCTCATCGAGCGTGGTCAGCGGCACGCCGCAGCGTTCGGCATCGGCGCGTGTAGCTTCGGATGTCGGGACACCAATGACCTTGAGACCGCCCGCCACGCGTTCACCGAGCAGTTCGACGAAATGTTTCGCTGTCGACCCCGTGCCGAGCCCAAGCTTCATGCCGTCACGCACATGTTCGAGCGCCTTGGCGGCAGCCTGTCGTTTCAGCTCGTCCATATTCATCGGCGCGGCGGTCCTTGTTCAAAACTGTCCCACGGACGGGATGCGCCGCATATCTAGCGACGTTTGGGAGCAAGGAACAGGGCGAAGGACGTGCTTTCCCAGGGAATGCAGGCTGCATTCCCTGGGATGCCGGACCGCATCAGGCCCCTTGCGGGATCGGCCGATGACCGGTAGCGATCCTCGCATGACAGATGCTTCCCCTGCTCCCGTCGTCGTTTTCGACCTCGACGGCACCCTCGTCGATACCGCCCCCGATCTCATCAGTGCGCTGAATCATGTGCTCCATCAGGAGGGGCTGGCCCCCGTCCCGCTGGAATCAGCGCGGAAAATGATCGGCCAGGGCGCCCGGCGCCTGATCGAACGTGGGCTGGAGCTAGAGGGGCGCGAAATGACCCCGGACGAGGTCACCCGTCTGACCAAAAACTTCATTGATTATTACGCGGAGCACATCGCCGATGAGTCCCTCCCCTTCGAGGGCCTGATCGCGGCACTCGACGAGATGGCAGGGCGTGGCTACCGTTTCGCGGTCTGCACCAACAAGCTGGAATTTCTGTCCAAGCTGCTGCTGGAAAAGCTGCAGCTGACCGACCGATTCGCGGCGATATGCGGTGCTGACACCTTTGGCGTGTCGAAGCCCGATCCGGTGATCCTGCAGCAGACGGTAGCGCGGGCCGGCGGCGTGATGTCGTCGGTGGTGATGGTCGGCGATGCCGGCCCGGATGTCGGCGTGGCACGGCGTGCCAATGTCCCGGTGATCGGCGTCACGTTCGGCTATACGGATGTCCCGATTGCCGAGCTCAAGCCCGACATCGTCATCGACCATTTCCGCGATCTGCCGGCGACAGTTGAACGTCTGATGTCCAAACGCCCTACCTAGCCTGTTCATTTAATTGAGCTTCTCAGGTTTTTCGGCGGTGCCATTAACCATCAATTAACTATAAGCCACCCGCGTGTTGCGTCATATGTACGACGCTCTTATGGTTGCCCCGGGGATGGCGGCTAGCCGCAAAACGTGACGGATATACCCATGCGTAGAGTAATAGTTTTGGCAGCGGCAGGCCTGAGCCTGGCCGGTTGCACCTCGTTCTCCATGGACGCATTCAAGTCGGCGCCGGAACCGGTTACCGTGCAATTCGACTCGGTTCCGCCCGGCGCAGAGGTGGTCACGTCGATCGGCCCGAGCTGCAAGACACCCTGCTCGTTGCCTCTGGCAACGGAAACCGGGTTCAGCGCAACGTTTACCCTCGCAAAATTCCAGCCGATGACGGTTCCCGTGACCGTCACCCGCGTTCCCGGGGATTTCACCTCGCCCGCACGGACCACGGTCGATCCGAGCCCGGTCGTCGCCGAACTGCAGCCCGCTACGCCGCCACGACGCGCCCGCAAGGCCGCCAAGCGCGCGGCAGCACCTGCCGCTGCTCCGGCGGCCGCAGCCGCAGGTTCCCCGTTCCCCGCCCCTCGCTGATCCGTCAAACATATACGTTGGCGTGATTGTGCCAGCTGCAACAGGTGACTAGATTGATCGTGCGGCGTTTTTCGCCGCGCGATCAACACGTCAATTGCGGCAAGGCATTTGAATGAGCGTATCCGAGTTGAACCCTGCTCTGGCCTCTTCCGCCATGACCGATCCGTTCGGCCGGCGGATCAGCTATCTGCGCGTCTCGGTGACGGATCGCTGCGATCTGCGCTGCTTCTACTGCATGTCGGAAGACATGACTTTCCTGCCCAAGGCTGACCTGCTGACGCTGGAAGAACTCGACCGGCTCTGCTCCGCGTTCATTGCCAAGGGCGTCACCAAGCTGCGACTTACCGGCGGCGAACCACTGGTCCGGCGCAATGTGATGGGCCTCGTGCGTTCACTGTCGCGCCACCTCAAGACCGGCGCACTGAAAGAACTGACGCTGACGACCAACGGCTCGCTGCTCGCCAAATATGCCGATGAGCTGGCGGATTGCGGCGTGAAACGCATCAACGTCTCGATGGACACGCTCGATCCCGCGAAATTCCGCACCATCACCCGCTGGGGCGATCTCAACAAGGTGCTGGCCGGCATCGATGCTGCGCAGGCTGCGGGCCTCGCCGTGAAGATCAATGCCGTGGCCCTCAAGAACATGAATGAGGAAGAGATCCCCTCGCTGATCGAATGGGCCCATGGCCGCGACATGGCGCTGACGTTGATCGAGGTGATGCCGATGGGCGATATCGGCGAAGGCCGTATCGACCAGTATGTGCCGTTGTCGATGCTGCGCACGCGCCTCGCCAACCAGTTCACGATGACGGATTTGCCCGACGATACCGGCGGTCCTGCCCGCTATGTTCGCGTCGCCGAGACCGGCGGCAAGATCGGCTTCATCACGCCGATGACCCACAATTTCTGCGAATCCTGCAACCGCGTCCGCATTACCTGCACCGGCACGATCCATACCTGCCTCGGACACGAGGACGCATCCGACCTGCGCAAGCCTCTACGTGCCTCCGAGAGCAATGAACTGCTCAATGCCACGATTGATCGCGCCATCGGCCTGAAGCCGAAGGGCCACGACTTCATCATCGATCGACGCCACAACCGGCCGAGCGTCAGCCGGCATATGAGCGTGACCGGCGGATAGCTGACGGCAAGTCGCGCTGCAGCCTATCTACAACCAATATCGCCATGCGTAAGCGATCGTCATGATCGCTCCGGAGACGATCACGAACCAGCGGACGATGTCGGCCGGCAGTACCCTGACAAGAGCCCCGCCCGCATAACCGCCAATCAAAGCACCCGCCAACATCAGCAGAGTTTGCGGCCATCGAACCATCCCCTGGGCGATGAAAATGACAGTAGTAGCGAGGCTGACGCAGCTCGCCAGTACGTTCTTCAGGACCTTAACCTTGCGAATGTCATTCGGCTCGCTCAGTGACAGCACAGCCGTCAGAATGACGCCAAGTCCGGCGCCGAAGAAGCCGCCATAGATCGACGCCGCTGCCACCACAACGATGCTGCGACGTCCGGAAGTCCTTTCAGCGCCACGCCGGGTCTCGGCCCAATGTCCAATTCGCGGTGCGAAAGCGAATAACGCCGTTGCAAAGCCGATCAGCGCCGGCACCGGCAGGACAAACAAGCGGTCCGGCAGAGCGAGCAGCAACAATGCGCCGACGACACCCCCGCATATGCTCGCGCAAAGCAACGCGATGATGCGCCCCTCCATCGGAGGCATTTTCTCCCGATCAGCAAAGCCCGCCACCAGATGGCCAGGCGCAATGGCAACCGCATTCGATGCGTTGGCAACAACTGGCGGCAGCCCCGCCGCGAGCATCGCCGGAAAGGTGATCAGCGTGGCGCCGCCCGCCAATGCGTTGACGATGCCACCCAAGAGACCTGCGAGAAACAAGAGTATGATGATCGTCCAGTCCATGCGCACTACCCATCCCAAATCACGGGACGGCTTAGAGCACCTCGACAACGGCGTCTGGAACGTTTGTGACTATCGCATCGCTTCCCGATAGGTCTCGGGCGTCACGCCGAAGACGCGGCGGAAATGACGCCCCAAATGGCTCTGGTCGGCAAAGCCCTGTTCAACAGCGACTGCGGCAAGGGTCTCTCCCGCCCTGATCTGGCGGCGCGCAAGATTCAGCCGGCTCACGATCCGAAATGCATGGGGCGGCATTCCAACCCCACGAGAGAACGAACGCGTGAACGTCTCGCGACTGAGCCCATAGCGGGATGCAATCTCGCCGACGCAGGCATCATCCCGCGGATCAATCCGTGGCAGGTAACCTCCCATCAATTCATCACCGGCTGATGGCGGTAAGCAACGCACGGCGCGCGCCAGCAAACTCGCCGAAGTACCCCGGCTGAAAGCAGTGATTTCAGGAACCGAAAACAAGACCGGTGCATGTCGGCCACTTGGTAGGCTCACATATGTATTGATGCATCGCGTATCGCGATCAAAGTGCGGCAGCCCCCGATGCGGCCATCCTGCCGGGATATAGAGGCATTGGCCCTGCCGCACATGCACGATGCCTGACTTCATCCGAAATGCGCGACTGCCACGTATGACGAGCGTCAGTTGGCCCTCGTCATGAAAATGCGTGCCGAGAACCGGGGCAGCATCCCCATTCCAGCTCGCATACTCGGCATCGGCACGCTCCCGATCCGACCAATATCGCCACGAATTGTCACCCGTCAAAGGCATTGGATATGTTCCCCTCCCTGAACCAACCATGAGGCACCCTGCACCACGGGGTAACAATCTTCCAACCCCGATCCATGCCCCCTCTGGCCTTGGGCGGCACAACTCCCGGTGAACTTCGCCTAACTTCCAATTGACGACAGCGTGACACGCTGAAATGGTGCCCGCGCTTCGCTGCCCCGGCTGAAAAAGCCCTATGCACCAACGGCATGGCTAAATGGGGAGCAAGTTCGGGAGGGACTGGGGTTGCAATCACTGCTGGCGATAAGCCGTAAGATCGACGCCTTCAACACGTGGGCTGGACGATGGCTGTCCTGGCTGATCGTCGTCGCCGTGGTCATCTCTGCTGGCAATGCGATCATCCGCAAGGTGTTCGACTTATCCTCTAACTCATTTCTCGAATTGCAGTGGGTGCTGTTCAGCATCGTCTTTATGCTGTGCTCGCCCTGGACACTGCTGAGCAACGAACACATCCGGATCGACATCATCAACCACTCGCTGCCGCTGAAGGTGCGCGGATGGATCGATATGCTCGGTCATCTGCTGTTTCTGATGCCGTTCACGCTGATCCTGCTGTTCTGGTCGGTGCCGTTTTTCATTACCTCCTATCGCCAGAACGAGCAGTCGTTCAGCGCCGGCGGCCTGCCGCAATGGCCGGCCAAGTCGCTGATCATGATCATGTGCACCATGCTGTTCGTTCAGGGCGTTTCCGAAATCATCAAGCGTGCGGCGATGATGCGCGGCGTCATTCCTGATTCCAACGCCAATGCCATCAGCGCGCAAAGGGCGGCCGAACTCGAGGCCGAACGCCTGGTGATGACCATCGCCGGCGAAAAGCCGTGATCTCTCATTTCTCCCCCATCATTATTGCAGCGAAAGACGCCTGAATGACCGCTATGTTTATCCACTACATGGCGCCCATCATGTTCGCGTCGCTGGTGATCTTCCTGCTGCTGGGATACCCGGTGGCGTTTTCGCTCGCCGCCAACGGTTTGATCTTCGCCTTCATCGGTATCGAACTCGGCCTGTTTCGCCCCGACTTCCTGCAGGCACTGCCGGAACGCGTCTACGGCGTGATGAACAATGAGACGCTGCTGGCGATTCCGTTTTTTACCTTCATGGGACTCATTCTCGAGAGATCGGGCATGGCCGAGGATCTGCTCGAAACCATCGGACAGTTGTTCGGCAGCATCCGCGGCGGCATCGCCTATGCCGTGGTGTTCGTCGGCGCGCTGCTGGCAGCAACCACCGGCGTCGTCGCCGCATCGGTGATCTCGATGGGCCTGATCTCGCTGCCGATCATGCTGCGCTACGGCTATGATCGTCGCGTCGCCACCGGCATTATCGCCGCCTCGGGCACGCTGGCGCAGATCATCCCGCCGTCGCTGGTGCTGATCGTGATGGCCGACCAGCTCGGCCGCTCCGTCGGCGACATGTATGAAGGCGCCTTCATTCCCGGCATCGTATTGTCGCTGCTGTACGCGTTTTACATTTTCCTGGTCACTGTCTTCGCACCAAACGCCGCCCCCGGCCTGCCGCTCGAAGCGCAGACCCTGCGCGAAGTAGAGACTGCAAAACACCCGGTGATCCTGCCACTGGCAGCGGTTTCGGCTGCTGCGACGGCGTATTTCTTTGTCGTGCGTCTTGGCTTGTTCGACTGGACCTCGCCGCTATTCGACAAGATCGGCCTCGGCAAAGCGGTTCTCGAAGGCTTCTGGTTCGTGATCCTACTCGGCGTGCTGTTCAAGCCGTTCATTGGCATCATTCGTACCATGACGCTGTCGCTGTTCCTGACGCTAGTCAGCGCCACGACCATCGGCCTCATCGCGATGCGCTTTACCGAAGTGAAGGCCGGCGCCGACTACGTCGTGCTGACCATGTCGATCACCGTCGGCGTGTCCTTTGTGCTCGCGGTGCTCAATCGCTTCCTCCGTCTCGGATTGCTCTCGAAGCTCGCCGAACAGGTCGTTTTCGTGATGGTGCCGCCGCTCGGGCTGATCTTCCTCGTGCTCGGTACGATCTTCATTGGCGTCGCCACCCCCACCGAAGGCGGCGCGATGGGCGCAGCCGGCGCCATGATCCTCGCCGTGATGAAGGGCCGCCTCACCTTCGGCCTGACGCGTCAGGCCGCGGAAGCCACCGCGAAGCTTTCAGCCTTCGTGGTACTGATCCTAGTCGGCGCGCGCGTGTTCTCGCTGACCTTCTACGGCGTCGATGGCCATCGCTGGGTCGAGGAACTGCTTGTGTCGCTACCAGGTGGTCAGGTCGGCTTCCTCATCTTCGTAAACGCTTTCGTCTTCGTGCTCGCCTTCTTCCTCGACTTCTTCGAGCTCGCCTTCATCGTGATCCCGCTGCTCGGACCGGCGGCCGAAAAGCTCGGTATCGACCTGATCTGGTTCGGCGTGATGATGGGCGTGAACATGCAGACCTCGTTCATGCATCCGCCGTTTGGCTTCGCGCTGTTCTATCTGCGCTCAGTGGCGCCGAAGGAATCCTATATCGACCGCGTCAGCGGCAAGCGCATGGAGCCGGTCACCACCGGGCAGATCTATTGGGGCTCGGTGCCGTTCGTGATCATCCAGGTCATCATGGTCGGCCTCGTGATCGCCTTCCCGTCGATGGTCATGCACTACAAGGGCGCAGCTTCGGACATCGACTCCAGCAAGATCGACATCCAGATCCCGCAGATGGAAGCGCCGCCGCTGGACTTCGGGCCACCGAAGTAACGGGAAAGTCGGGCTTAGCCGTCGAACACCACTTCGGCTTCGCCCAGTCCCTCGAACCGGATGGAGCACCGATCGCCGGGCTTCAGGAACGGCAGTCCGGTCCAGCTGCCAGTCGTCACGATCTGACCTACCTTCACCCCAGCAGGCATCATGTTCACCAAAGCGACCGCGCCTGCGATTGGGTCATCGGTGGGATGACCGCCAGTGCGCGCGATCTGCGTCTCGCCATTCACGGTGAAGGTCATCTGCAGGTTTGGCAGATCGAGATGCGACCAGTCGGCGAGTTCGGGGCCGGTGACGAGCCCGGCATTGATGCCGCAATCGGCGAGCTGCTCGAGCTTTGGCCGGCTCAGCGGGTCGCGGAAGCGGCTTGAGACCACCTCAATCACCGGAAGCACCGCAACGGCCTTCGCGACCTCGTCACGCGTGTAAGGCGCGCTACGCGCCGGCAGATCGCGAATGAAGCGGAAGGCGACTTCGCCCTCGACGCCGAGATGCGGGACTTCGGCCACCGACATATGCGCCGGACTCGAACGGATCATCCGGGCTTCGATCAGACCCCGCGTCGGCTCGCCCTCGGGCGGCGCACCGGCCTTGAAGGCACCGATGGGCTCGCGGACCAGAGCGGCAACGCGATCCTGAATCTCGTGCGCCTCTCCTACCGAAGATGGCGTGACCGGGAGTCCCTCGATCTGCGTCCCACTACGGCGCGCCGCGGCAAGGATTTCTGCGGCGGCGGCGATCTCTGGTTCGGTCATGGCGATATCTCTCAAGGATAAAAGATTTGCAGCGTCCAAGAGACTTAGCGGATTTCCGCATCCAGCAACACCGCGCGGCACACGTGTGTGCCTCAATGAAAAACCCGACCTTCTCGCGAAGGCCGGGCTTCTTGTTTTGATCGAGGCTTAAGATCAGCCGCGAGTACGCGAGCGGATCATGAAGCTGTCGAAGGTGTATTCGGCGACCTGCCACCACAGATATTCGTCCGAACGATAGGCCTGCATCGCGTCGATCGACTTCTTGAAGTCGGCGTTCTTCGCGGAGACTTCAGCCCAGAGTTCGTTGGTGGCCTTGAGGCACGCATCCAGAACTTCATTGGTGAACGGACGAAGCTGTGTGCCACCGGCGACCAGCTGCTTCAGTGCTGCCGGATTCTGCATGTCGTAACGAGCGGCCATCCAGCTGTTGGCGTTAGCGCAGGCATTGGTCAGGATCGCCTGATAGTTCTTCGGCAGCGCATTGTATTTCTCGAGGTTGGTGAAAGCGTGCACCGTTGGGCCACCTTCCCAGAAACCTGGATAGTAGTAGTATTTTGCGACCTTCTGGAAGCCGAGCTTCTGGTCATCATAGGGACCGACCCACTCAGCGGCGTCGATGGTGCCCTTTTCGAGCGACGGATAGATGTCGCCGCCAGCGAGCTGCTGCGGCACGACGCCGACCTTCTGCAGCACCTGACCGGCAATGCCGCCGATGCGCATCTTGAGGCCAGAGAGATCGGCAACGGTTTTGATCTCCTTGCGGAACCAACCACCCATCTGGGTGCCGGTGTTACCGCATGGATGGCCGATGACGCCGAACTTCTTGAAGAACTCATTGCCGAGCTGCTCGCCGCCGCCCTGATACCACCAGGAATTCTGCTGACGTGCATTCAGGCCGAACGGCACCGACGCGTAAATCGCGAAGGTCGGATCCTTGCCAACATAATAGTAGGACACGGTGTGGCACATTTCGACAGTGCCGTTCGAGGTCGCATCGAGTGCCTGCAGACCGGGGACCAGTTCACCGGCCGCGAAGACCTGGATCTGGAATTTGTTGTCGGTCATTTCGGCGACCTGCTTCGCCATCATCTCGGCGCCGCCATAGATGGTGTCAAGCGACTTCGGGAAGCTGGATGCGAGGCGCCATTTGATCTCGGGCGCGGACTGCGCGATCGCCGGTGAGGCAACGGCAGCCACTGCGGCGCCGGCCGTAGAAACCTTCAAAAACTCACGACGCTTCATTCAAGCTCTCCTTTTTGCGGGCGTTTTCCCTAGAATTTCTTTGAGCATGTTCGACGGCAAATCGTTGCGCGATTCAACCGAAGACGCTCTGGTGCAGAGGCTGTCTAACACGGTTATTCGGCCGCGGAAAACACGACGAACGTCATTGCCAGCCCAATTGAACGAAAGTTCTATGCGACATCTCGGCCCCGGCCGCCGGCCGGCTTACGCAGCTGCAATAACGCCCTGCAACTGGTCACGGATCTGAGCGCCGATGGCCCGATAGATCGCGGCGTGTGGGCCATTGGGCTCACTGACGACAATCGGTGTGCCGGCATCCGACATCGCGCGGATGGACATATGCAGCGGCACTTCCCCGAGAAACGGCACCTTGAGCCGCTCTGCCTCGTGACGAGCGCCGCCATGACCGAAAATGTCCGACCGCGTGCCGCATTCCGGGCACTGGAAGTAGCTCATATTCTCGATGATCCCGAGCACAGGCACGTTGACCTTGGTGAACATCGCGAGGCCGCGGCGGGCATCGATCAATGCCAGGTCCTGCGGCGTCGACACAATCACCGCGCCCTTCAGCGGCACGTTCTGCGCCAGCGTGAGTTGCGCGTCACCGGTGCCGGGCGGCATGTCGACGATGAGGACGTCCAGCGTGCCCCAGGCGACATCGCGCAGCATCTGGGTGATGGCCGACATCACCATCGGGCCGCGCCAGATCATGGCGGTCTCTTCCTCGACCAAGAAGCCGATCGACATAATCGACAGGCCGAAGCGCTCGATCGGAATCATCTTCCTGTTGTCGTCGAGAACAGGTTTTTCATTGATGCCGGTCAGCCGCGGCACGGAAGGACCGTAGATATCAGCGTCGAGCAGACCGACCTTCAGGCCGAGGTCGCGCAGGCCCAGCGCCAGATTGAGCGCCGTGGTCGATTTACCGACACCGCCCTTGCCCGAAGCCACCGCGATGACCGCGGTAACGCCGGGAATCTCCGCCTGTTTTGACATTGGCGAATTGGCCGGATTCGCGTGCGGACGATGCGCCGAGACCGGTTGCACGCCGCCGGACTGCGGACCATGCGAATGTCCACCGGGGCCATGGTTGTGCGCAGGTGCAGCGGCCGGCGCGCTACCGGGCTTGCGCTCGGCAGTCAGCGCGACCATTGCGCCCGTGACACCAGGGATCGCCCGTACCGCAGCTTCCGCCTGCGCGCGCACGCTTTCCCAGGCCCGCGCTTCGGCGGCGTCCACATTGATCGAAAACAGCACCTTGCCGTCAGTCACCGCGATCTCGGACAAGACATCGGCATGGATCAGCGGCACGCCGCGCGGCGATGTCACCTTGGCCAGACCATCCAGAACCTGCTGCTTCGAAACGCTCAATGCGTGTCTCCCGATCAACGGACAATTCAAACCGCACAGATAGAGAACTTCCGCCCTAAGTCCATGGCGTTTCTAGGCGACCGCGAGGGTTTCAGGATTGCTCTGCACAAGACCCGCACCGGATTTCATTTTGCAATGCACCATGAGGCTACAGCCGTGGGTGGTAACGGGGGCTTTGCCGCGTCATGTGCAGCGACTATGCTGGCGCTCCTCATCACAAGCGATCTCGCCGCCACGAACCGGGGCGGCGCCCTCACTTCCCAACAGTCGACGTTCGGCAGCAAAGCCGACAGCATCCAAAGGGTACGGACATGGCCAAAGTTGCATTCATCGGTCTCGGCGTCATGGGTTTCCCCATGGCCGGTCACCTTGCCACCAAGGGCGGCCACGAGGTCACCGTCTACAACCGCAACGCAGCCAAGGCCAAAGCATGGGTGGAGAAGTTCGGCGGCAAATCCGCGCCGACCCCGAAAGCGGCTGCCGAAGGCCAGGATTTCGTGATGGCCTGCGTCGGCAATGACGATGACCTGCGTTCGGTCACGATCGGTCCCGACGGCGCTTTTGCCGGCATGCCCAAGGGCGCAATCTTCGTCGATCACACCACCGCCTCCGCTGAAGTTGCGCGTGAGCTCGATACCGCTGCAACCAAGGCCGGCTTTCAGTTCATCGACGCGCCGGTTTCCGGCGGCCAAGCCGGTGCGGAGAACGGCGCCCTGACCGTGATGTGCGGCGGCACCGCGGCGGCCTATGCCAAGGTCGAGCCGATCATCACGGCCTACGCCAAGATGCAGAAGCTGCTCGGCCCCGCTGGCTCCGGCCAGCTCACCAAGATGGTCAATCAGATCTGCATCGCCGGCCTCGTCGAGGCACTGTCCGAAGGCATCCACTTCGCCAAGAAGGCCGGTCTCGATGTGAATGCGGTGGTCGAGGTGATCTCCAAGGGCGCCGCGCAATCGTGGCAAATGGAGAACCGTCACAAGACCATGAATGACGGAAAATTCGATTTCGGCTTCGCTGTCGAATGGATGCGCAAGGACCTCTCGATCTGCCTCGCCGAGGCCCGCCGCAACGGTGCCAGCCTGCCGGTCACGGCTGTGGTCGATAACTTCTATTCAGAAGTTGAAACCATGGGCGGCAAGCGCTGGGATACTTCCAGTCTTTTGGCAAGATTGCAGCGCTAAGTATTTAATTCTGCAACATAAACAGCGGCGGAGCGGTGCTGGCCGGGCATCCT
Organism: Tardiphaga sp. P9-11; assembly: GCF_008329525.1. Taxonomy (GTDB): domain Bacteria; phylum Pseudomonadota; class Alphaproteobacteria; order Rhizobiales; family Xanthobacteraceae; genus Tardiphaga. The sequence goes on from NZ_NPKQ01000002.1 coordinate 466,275, forward strand.
CCGCCGTCTCTGTTTTTATCGAATATTAACCGGATTACTTCGTTCTTTAAGGCACCTCTTAATGATTGTGCGGCACAGATAGGGTCTGTGAAAAACCGCCCGCATTTGCGTGCAGGATTTGTGTACGAGTGATGAGTGAGCCCGCCGCCAGGCCCGAGGTCGTCCAGCTTCCGGCTGAAACGCCCGCCGCTGTTCCGCCGCGCAATCGCCGGGCGGCACAACAACGGGTGCGCGAAGCGCGCGACCGGCTGACCTCGACATCGGGAACACGCCCGGCTTTCGATCGTGAACTGCTTCGCCAATACGCCCAGACTCGCCTCTCCGCCTCGCTCGTCGTTACCCTGCTGGTGATCGGCACCGGCATTCTGTTCGGCTTCTGGATGCAGCCGCTGCCGGCCGCGGCGTGGTCATGCGGGATGCTCTGCATTCACGCGGTGATCCTGCGCGCCTGCAATCGCTATCTGGCGGAAACGCCGACACCCGGCAGCACGCATAAATGGCGGCTGCGCTTTATCTTTCTGGACCTGCTCTACGGCTTGTCGTGGACGGTCATCCTTGTGCATCCGACCGGCGTCGACGTCGTCTCCAACTCGCTGATGATGTTCCTGATGCTGCTGGTGGTCGCGGTCTCCAGCATGCTCGCTGCAAGCCTGCCGATTGCCGCCTTTGCGGCTACCGCGCCGGTAACGCTCGGAGTCGCGCTGAGCTTCATCCTGCGCGGCACCTTCGACAATTATGTTCTGGCCGTTCTGGCCGTCGCGGCAGAGGGCTATTTCGCCCTGCTGGCGCAACGCCTGCACTCGACCACGCTCGCAACACTGGAAGCCCGCGCCGAGAAGGACGCCCTGATCGGCGAGCTCGAACAGGCCAAGGCGATCTCCGACGAAGCGCGCCACCGCGCCGAAGCCGCCAATGTCGCGAAGTCGCGCTTCCTCGCCCAGATGAGCCATGAATTGCGCACGCCGCTGAATGCCATTCTCGGTTTCTCGGAAGTGATGAAGAGCGAAATTTTCGGTGGCCATGCCGTACCGGTCTACAAGGACTACTCGGCTGACATCCATAACTCCGGCGTGCATCTGCTGAATCTCATCAACGAGATTCTCGACCTCTCGCGTATCGAGGCCGGCCGCTACGAACTCAACGAGGAAGCCGTCTCATTGGTGCATGTGGTGGCCGACTGCCATCACCTGTTGAAGCTGCGCGCATCAAGCCGCGGCATCACCATCCATGAAGTCTTCGAACATGGCATGCCGCGAGTCTGGGGCGACGAGCGCGCCTGCCGCCAGATCGTGCTCAACCTGCTGTCCAATTCGATCAAGTTCACCCCACAAGGCGGTGAGATCTGGCTCAAGGTCGGCTGGACTGCCTCGGGTGGCCAGTATTTGAGCTGCAAGGACACTGGCTCCGGTATCGCCGAAGACGAAATCCCGATCGTGCTGGCGTCGTTCGGCCAGGGATCGAACTCGATCAAATCCGCAGAACAGGGCGCCGGCCTCGGCCTGCCGATCGCCAAGAGCTTGATCGACATGCATGGCGGCACCTTCACGCTGAAATCGAAACTGCGGATCGGCACCGAGGTGATCGTTACTTTCCCGCCGGAGCGTGTGATGTCCGCGCTTGCGCCAATGGCGCCCGATGCTCCGCCGCTGCAACCCGAATACGAGATGAACGTCGCCGATGAAAAGCGCCGCGCCCGCAACAAACCCATCATGAATGCAGGAACCGGGCTGTGATTTCGACGCTTGCGCAAGCAAGCCGAACCGCTTCAATATTACTGGATGAGCAAAGAAACACCGTGCATCGCCGTCTGCTTCATCGACCCCAAGACCAAGCTCTGCCTCGGCTGCGGACGTACGCTGCCGGAGATTGCGCGCTGGGGGAAAATGGACAGCGCGGAGCGTCTGGATACGATGGCACTGCTGCCGGCCCGCATGGCCGACGCCGGGTTGGAGCCTTCGTCGACATACGCCGCGAAGAAGACACCCGCGACGACCTGAGAGGCTCGCCATGAGCCGGGTCTTTCTTCTGGTCATTGTCATCGTCGCGACGGCAGGGGCCGCCCTCGCCTATGGCGATCCCAAGCAGATCTCCAAGGCCGGCAATCTCGTGACGGAAATCTTGCGCAAGCAGAGCCCGCCGCCGTTGCGGCTGGTCGATGTCCCGCGCGGCAATACCGGCGAGTTCGGGCTTCAGGCCAAGATCAACGGCGTCAAGACAGCCATGGTGATCGATACCGGCGCCACGTCGGTGGTACTGACTTATGAAACAGCAAAGGCCGCGGGTCTGCCGCTCGAAATGCTCGACTACAATGTCGACGTGGAAACTGCAGGCGGCCGCACCAAGGCTGCGCGACTGACGCTGGACCGCCTCGCCGTCGGCAAGCTGGTCGAGCGATCCGTCCCGGCGCTGGTGGTGCCGCGCGGCCAGATGAAGACCAACCTGCTTGGGATGAGTTTTCTCGATCGCCTGGAAAGCTGGGAAGTGCGCGCCGACAAATTGATGCTGCGCGGTTATCCCTAACTACGCCGCTTCAGACACGGCTGGCTCATCCTCGACTTGCGCAATGGCTTCACGCAATACGTCGATCACGGCGCCGTGCTTGACACCATTCTCCGCGAGATAACGCCGAAACGCACGCGCGCCACGCACGCCGTGAAACGCGCCGACGAAATGCCGCGTTATCGAATGCAGCCGCGTGCCCTGCGCGAGTTGGTCTGCGATGTAAGGCATCATCGCCTCGAACGCATCTTTCATCGTGGCGTGCGGCGCGGGCTCGCCGAAAATTTCCGGATCGACCGCGAGCAGTCGCCACGGCTCCTGATAGGCCGCGCGTCCCAGCATCGCGCCGTCCACATGCGTAAGATGCGCCGCCGCCTCCCGCACGCCGGGAATGCCGCCATTGATGCTGATCGGCACATCGGGCATCGCCGCCTTCAGCCGGTAGACGCGGTCATAGTCCAGCGGCGGGATATTGCGGTTCTCTTTCGGCGACAGGCCGTTGAGCCATGCCTTGCGCGCATGCACGATCAGACCGTCAGCGCCGGCAGCGACGACCGCGCGCGCCAGCGTATCGAGTGCGACTTCCGGATCCTGATCGTCGATGCCGATGCGGCATTTCACGGTGACCGGCACGTCCACGGCCTGCTTCATCGCTGCCACGCCGCGCGCCACCAGATCAGGCTCGGCCATCAGGCAGGCGCCGAAGCGACCGTCCTTCACGCGATCCGAGGGGCAGCCGACATTGATATTCACCTCGTCATAGCCGAAATCCGCGCCGATCTTCGCCGCTTCCGCAAGATGTGCCGGCTCAGAGCCACCGAGTTGCAGCGCCACAGGATGTTCGCTGGGGTCGAAACCAAGCAACCGCGTGCGATCGCCATGGATCACGGCACCCGTCGTCAGCATCTCAGTATAGAGCCGCGCCCGTCGCGACAGCAGACGATGGAAGACGCGACAATGTCGGTCAGTCCAGTCCATCATCGGCGCAATGGAGAAATTTCTATCTAACATATTGTTTTCATTTAAGTTTGCAACTTCGTTCCGTCGGACTGATTTTTGTACTGGCACATAATCAGAACTACGGAGCTAAAGCATTTTCCTTTCTTTTCAACCGCTTGACCAGATCGCAGTTCTGCCCGCGACAGTTTACGCCAACCAAAGCACGGCGGCGCTGGCGGGAAAAAAGAAGTCATCGCAAATGATCAGAACGAAGCAGCGCAGGGGTAATTCTCGTCCTTGGTGTCCTGCGGTGTTGATGCCGATTCCAATGCTGGTCGTGTCGGTGCTTCCCGTGCGAAGCGAACGCGATTTCGACCGTCCAACTTTGCGCGGTAAAGTGCGGCGTCAGCAGCGTCAATCAAGCAGCGCCACTCATCCTGCCCGCAACGCCCCCTGGCCACGCCGAAGCTTGCGGTGACATGCAATCGCGTACCATCGGAAATGACGATCTCGTGCAATTGCAACGCGAGCCGGATTCTCCTTGCCAGCGCTACAGCACCGGCAAGACCATCATCGGAAATCAGAATTGCGAACTCCTCGCCGCCAAAACGGGCGACGATGTCTGTTGGACGCACGAGGGAGTGCATGAGGCGTGCGGCTTCTTTGAGGACATCGTCGCCGGCGAGATGACCATGCGTATCATTGACACTCTTGAAATGGTCGAGATCGATGAGGATGAGAATGCACGCGTCGCCCGCCTGGGTCTGGCGATCAACACGGCGCTCACCGACCTGATCCAATGCACGTCGATTCAGGACGTTGGTTAACCCATCGGTCTCAGCCTGCAGTTTCAGTTGCCCCATCAGGGATGCACGCTCCTGCAGCTTGCCCTGCAAGATATCGATCGCATCAAACAGATGGAGCATCTCAGAGGCGTGATGCGGGTCACGCTTCAAGGCCATTGGGCGATCTTCTGCCAAGCCGATCACCTCTTCCCCGGCTCGTAGCAATGGCCGGAAAATAATGGCCTGGACGGAGAGGACGAAGCCAATCAGCACAGCAAGAATCAGAGCAGTCACAGCGGCGACGGCGACAAGAATTTTCAGCGCACGGTCGCGAGCCGCGACGACATTCTCAACGGCCAGATCCAAAAACGCGCTGCGAAAGCGCTCCAGCGGCTGAAGTGTGGCAACGAAACTTATCGTCAGTTGCTCGGCTGTCATCGAATAGCTGCCGGATAGCCGGCCTTCCCCAATGAGCGCATCGATGATCGCGAGTCCCTTGCCAAGGAACAGACGCTCCACATCCCGTCGACCGTCCAGCAGACGATAATCTCCATGATACAGCGCATCCTGACCTCCGACGAGGCGCCAAAGCTCCAGGATGCGACCGCGTGTGCGACCGGCGTCGACCAAGTTCTTGAGTTCGAGTTTTTCGCCAAGAGCGACCGGCGCTATAATCTGGGAGGCTATCCGGCCGCCGTATTCCCGAAGGTCACTCAACATCTGGCCTGTGAGGACCGGGGCGGCCAGACCCGTATCGCTGTTAACCAGTGCGTTCGCCTTCCACGCGATCGCGGCCTGGAAGTCATCGACGACCACGAACATATCCTCGATCGCGCGTTGCATATCCTCAACACGTCGGTTTTCGCGTGGTATGGAGACGGCGCGGTCAACTTCCATTCTGGCTTGCCAGAGCTTCTCCCGCACCCGGTCGAACAAGTGCTTTGGAACAGGATGATCGTGCAATCCATATGACATAGTTAGATGAGCGGCCGCCCCATCGAGGGCGGCATCGCTTCGGGCCCGGAACTCGGCAAGCCTTTTTGATGCGGGGCTGTCCGCGGGCGCTTCCGCAGCCATCATGACGTTGGCTGGGCCACGTTCCGCAGAAAGGTGATTAGCGGTGTCGAGGAGCAGCCGGAAGGCCTGAATATCGAAGAGATTTTGCCGAGCCTGCGCATAATCCACGTACAACCGGCCGATGATGGTGAGAGCAAGGATGGCGGTGCAGATAATCGCCAAGCCGGTACGAGTCCAAAGCTTCCGACGGAGACTGTGTTCGGCTTTGCTCTTGGGTCCATCCACCCTGTGGCTGAATTGGGCTTTCGCTCCTTCAGACTTTGCCTTGAGAGAATTCCACAATCTTAAATTTATAGATCGAAACATGTAACCCCGTCCAGGACCTAATACATCCTTCAATGGCTCCATAATTTCGAAGCCAGTGTGACGATCAAAATATCGATATCCAACTGCCGATCAGTGAATCAACTTGGTAACAAGTTTGTTTATTTCCAGCGCTCCGTAATGTTGCCTTCAACAGATCAATTATGATGATTGATTGAGCATCGTCTCGTCGGGTGTTCGCCATACAACCTCCGAGCGCAAGTTCATGCATCATAGAGCGTCTCGGAACTGCTCGCCGAGATGCGATACACGACAACCTTCAAGTGAAGACGGAAGCGCCACATCCCTCGCTTCTCACGCCTCGAAAATGGTCGGTTACAACATTTAGTGCTGCAAGGCGTATCGAGTTCGCCTCAAGTGCCGGTGACGCTTTTCTTTTCCGCTCAGTCGGTCCAGTGCATCATCGAGAGAAGCTGCTTCAGACCATATCAGAGACAACTATCAAATTTAGCCTGCCGGGTTCAGCCCTTGTACTCGTAGAGCAAGCGCGCGCGGATTGTGCCTTCGAGCGCTCGGATATCCGCGAGCACCCGCTGACTGTCCGCGGCGGACGCGTCGGCGTCGAGCACGACATAACCAACATCGCTGTAAGATTCGTAGTATTGCGCAGCGATATTGACCGCGTGACGCGCGAGCACTTCGTTGAGCCGCCCGAGCATGCCCGGCACATTGCGCTGCACCTGGATGAAACGTGTACCCGACGGACGGGCCGGCAACTGCACTTGCGGGAAATTCACTGCACCCATGGTCGAACCGCTGTCGCTGTAGTCAATCAGCTTGCGTGCGACTTCGGCGCCGATACGCTCCTGTGCTTCTTCGGTGGAGCCACCGATATGCGGCGTCAGCAGTACGTTCGGCAGCCCCTGCAGAGGCGTCACGAAGCGCTCCTGGTTGGACCCCGGTTCGACGGGAAACACGTCGACGGCAGCGCCGCGCAGCTTGCCGTTGCGCAGCGCCTCGGCGAGTGCATCGAGATCGACCACCGTGCCGCGGCTGTTATTGATGAAATAGGCGCCGTCTTTCATGGCTGCGAGCTCGTCCCGGCCGATCATGCCCTGCGTGGCCGGCGTCTCCGGCACATGCAGGCTGACGACGTCACTCTGCGCCAACAATTCCTGCAGAGTCGCGACCGGCTCGGTATTGCCATGGCGGAGCCTGTCGGTGTGATCGTAGAAGATCACGCGCATGCCCAGCGCTTCCGCCAGATTGGAGAGCTGCGAGCCGATGCTGCCATAGCCGATGATACCCAGGGTCTTGCCACGAACTTCGTGACTGTCATTCGCCGACTTGTCCCAGCGCCCATCATGCGCAGCATTCGATCGTGGCACGATCCGGCGCAGCAGCATGACGATTTCGCCGATCACCAATTCGGCGACACTGCGCGTGTTGGAAAACGGCGCATTGAAAACAGGAATGCCTGATCGACGCGCCGCATCGATATCCACCTGATTGGTGCCGACGCTGAAGCAACCGACACCGATCAGACGGTCAGCCGCGTCCAGCACGTCCTGGGTGATCTGGGTACGCGAGCGGATACCCAGGATATGGACACCCTTGATGGCCTCCTTCAGGGTATCGCCATCGAGCGCCTTGGGCAGGCGCGTCACGCTCGAATAACCGGCTGCCTCGATCAGCTCGACCGCGCTGTCATTCACGCCTTCGAGCAGCAGGATCTTGATCTTATCTTTCGGGAGGGAAAGCTGCGGCACAGGCAGGCTGTTCTTGGTCACGGTCGCGGCGTCCTTTGAGCAATGAATGAGACAGAAACCACGCTGGAGCGGTAAGGCTCCGGTTGGTCCGGCTCTCATCATCTGGTTCGATTTAGCGTCTGTTTAACGCCACCGCACCGATCTTGCTATGGGTATCTAACCCTTTGAAATCATTTATTTCTGATCGCAAGCGGCAGGCAATCCGGCTCCGAACCGCGCCGCGGCCCGGGAGAATCTGGAGCAACTGATACGTCCGTGCAGCCTCGCGGGGAACGGAACGGGGTCCGGGAAATTGTCATGCGAATTCAGCGTGAGGCGCCGACTGCGCCTGCCCTTCCCGACCTCAGGTGCTCCATTTCCGATCTCGATCCCGATACCACCGAGCATGCTGATTTGCGCGGCGGACATTCGCCATGGTTTGCCGGCCTGCAGCATGCCTCCCGTCAGCCCCTCACCGAAGACATCACATGCGACGCCCTGATCGTCGGCGGTGGCATCACCGGCGCCCTGATGGCCGAGCAACTGACGCGGCAGGGACTGGATGTGGTGATCGTCGATCGCGAATTGCCTGGGCGCGGCAGTACAGTAGCGAGCACGTCGATGCTGCTGTGGGAGATCGATCGTTCGTTGCAGGAGCTGACACATCTCTATGGCTATGAGCGCGCCGCGCGTGCCTATCGAGCCAGCTATGACGCCGTCCATGGATTGAAGGCACTGGTCCGGACGCTCGACCTGCGATGCGACATGCGCGCGAAGGACTCGCTCTATCTTGCCGCAGGCGAGGGTGCCAAAGGACTGATCGAGGAACACGCGCTTCGCGCGCGCGCCGGTCTGCCCGGCACACTCCTCGATCACAAGGCCCTCCTGTCCGAATACGACATTGCCCGGGCGGGTGCCATCATCTCGCCGGACTCGGCAGATTCCGATCCGTTGCAACTGGCACTGGGGCTGCTGAATGTCGCGACGGCGCGCGGCGCGCGATTGTTCGAGGCGGAGACGGCCACGTTCGACTCCGCAGGCCACGCCGTCGGAGTTCAATTGACGGACGGCCGTACCGTCGAGGCGCGCCACGTCGTGCTGGCGACGGGCTATGTGATGCCCGATATCGTAAAAACGACCGTGCAAAAGCCGTCATCGAGCTGGGCGATCGCGACAAAGCCGCAGCCGGACAGACTCTGGCGTGACGGCGTGCTGATCTGGGAAGACAGCAAGGATTATCTCTACGCCCGAACCACCGCATCCGGCCGCATCATCATCGGCGGCGAAGACAGCGACGAGATCATCGATCCCGATGCACGCGACGCCCTCATCCCGGCCAAGGCGCGCGCGCTGACGGACAAGCTTGCTGCCCTTTGGCCACGTGCCGAGCTTGCCATCGACTATCGCTGGGCCGGCACCTTCGACACCACGCGCGACGGCCTGCCGCTGATCGGCCCGGTGCCGGGTCATCCGAATCTCTATGCTGCCTATGGCTATGGCGGGAACGGCATCACCTTCAGCTATCTCGCAGCGCAACTGATCGGCGGGATGATCGCGGGCAAACGCTCGCCATTGCTGGATGACTTCGCGCTGCAGCGCGATATCGCCTGAAACTTAGCGCGCTCGACTCGGCAAATTCAGCTATCCCCGTGTGATCAAAACGCAGGCGGCGAACGCCCCGTTTTGCGTCAGCGCCCCTGATTGACTTCCAAAAGGCGATTGTTAGCATACAAGTGAATTTTGGCCCTCCTGCCAGGGGTTTTCCGCATGAAGCCGGCGCCGTTCACCAGGCACGTTCCACGCACCGTGGATGAGGTTGTGAGTGCATTGGCCGAGTTTGCGCCGCTCGACGGCCGCATTCTGGCGGGCGGCCAGAGCCTGGTGCCGATCATGGCGTTCCGCATGGCGCGGCCAGCACACTTGATCGATATCAACGAGGTCGAAGGGCTCGACCGCCTCGCTGTTGACGGCGACTATCTCTCGATTGGCGCGCGGGTGCGCCACGGCGCATTCCATAAGCCTGTCATCGACGGTCCGCTTGGTAAGCTCCTCGCTTTCGTCGTCAGCCACATCGCGCATTATCCGATCCGCATGCGCGGGACTTTTTGCGGCAGCCTCGCCCATGCCGACCCTGCATCGGAATGGTGCCTCGTCGCCGCGACGCTCAATGCGCAACTCGTCGTAAAGAGCGTGCGCGGCGAACGTATCGTTGATGTCACGGATTTCCTCGAAGGCATCATGTCGACATCGCTCGCCGAGGACGAATTTCTCGCCGAAGCCCGTCTGCCGCTGCTGCCCGACGACACCAAATTCGGCTTCTACGAATTCAGCCGCCGAGCGGGCGATTTTGCGATGTCTGCCGCGCTCGTTACCTATCGCCTCGTCGATGGCGTGATCGCTGATGCCCATGTCGGCATCGGTGGTGCCGAGGATCGTGCGCGACGGATCACTGAGGCCGAAGACGTGTTGAACGGTCAGGTTCCCTCGCCGGACCTGTTCGTCGCCGTCGGCGAAGCCGCAGCCAATGCGATCGAGCCGCTGGAGGATATCCAGACCACTGCGGAATATCGCTGCGATCTGGTCCGCGCCGTGACGCGGCGCGCACTGGAGCGGTCGGCACAATGACGGTCCACACCAAGGGCTCCGGTACGACCTGGGTCGGGCGTTCGATCCGCCGGCTCGAGGACCCCGCCCTCGTCACCGGCCGCGGCCGCTTCACCGCGGATATGCCGGCCACGCACTGGGTACGCTTCGTCCGCAGCAGCGTGGCTGCCGGAACGATCGAGAACATCACGGCGCCGGAGGGCGCAGGCATCGTCACGGCCAAAGACCTCACAAAGCTGAAGCCGATCCGGCCGATGCTGAGCAAGTTCAACTATGTCGCCGTGGGTCAGCCGATCCTTGCCGATGGCGTGGTGCGGTTCACAGGTGAGTCCATCGCGGCCGTCTACGCGCCGAGCAAGGATCAGGCGGAGGACATTGCCGATCAGGTCGAGGTCGAGATATCCGAAGGCGCGCCGCTGATCGACGCGACGGATGCGCTTGCCGAGGACGCTCCGCTGGTGCACGCCGACACCAAGCACAACGTGATCGTTGAGGGTCGTATCGCGACACCCGGCTTCTCGGACGTCTGGAAGACCGCGCACAAGGTACTGCGCGTCGATGCCCGCTCGCGCCGTCAGAACGCAACGCCCATGGAAGCTCGCGCCGGCCATGCCGCCTATGACGGGTCGACTGGCCGCGTGACGCTGACCTGCACCACGCAGATGCCGCATCTGACACGCACGGCGGTCTGCGACATCCTCGGCATTCCGGAATCCGATCTGCGCGTCGTCGCGCCCGATGTCGGCGGCGGCTTCGGGCAGAAAATGTCGCTCGCACCGGAATATGTGCTGCTGGTCTGGCTGGCGCGCAAACTGCGCAGCTCGGTGGCCTGGACCGAGGATCGTCGTGAGAACCTGATCGCCAGCTTTCACAGCCGCGACCAGCACGTTCAGCTCGAAGGCGCGTTCGACGCAAAGGGCAAACTGCTCGCGCTGCGCGGCGACATCGTCGCCAATATCGGCGCCTATTCCTGCTTCCCGACTACCTGCGGCGTCGAACCGCTGATGGCGCTGGCTGAGCTACCCGGCCCTTACGATGTGCGCGCCTATGATTGCCGCTCGCGCGGCGTGATGACTAATACCTGCCCGATGGCGCCCTATCGCGGCGTTTCGCGGCCGGTGATCACCTTCGTGCTCGAACGCCTTATGGACAAGGCGGCTGCCGTCTTCGGCATCGAACCCACTGAGTTGCGCCGTCGAAACCTCATCGACAAATTTCCCTATACGTCAGCGACCGGGCTCGTCTTCGATGATGGCAGCTACAAGGAAACCATGGAGATGGCCATCAAGGCCATCGACCTCGACGCGTTCCGCAAGCGCCAGAAGACGGCGCGCGATGCCGGCCGCTATCTCGGCATCGGCTTTGCCACCTTCTCCGAGCGTACCGGCTATGGCAGCCCGGCTTTTGCCGCGCGCGGCATGGAAATCACGCCTGGCTTCGAGACCGTGTATCTGACCATCGACCCCTCGGGCTTCGTCGAGGCGCGGATCGGCTCGTCACCTCACGGTCAGGGCCTGCGCACCTCGCTGGCGCAGATCATTGCCGACGAAATCGGCATCGATCCCGAATTCATCAAGGTGGTTCACGGCGACACCGATCGCTCGCCCTATGGCTGGGGCACCTTTGCCAGCCGCTCGCTGGTGCTGTCGGGCGGTGCCAGCCTGCTTGCCGCGCAGAAAATCCGCGCCAAGCTCCTGAAGATGGCCAGCCATCTGCTGGAAGCCGCGCCCGAAGACATCAAGCTGCAGTCCGGCTCGGCGCATGTCATCGGCACCGATCGCTCGGTGACTATCGCATCGATGGCGCGTGCGGCCTATCACCAGACCCACATCTTCAAGGGCGAGATCGAACCGGGCCTCACCGAAACCGGCACCTACGATCCCTCCGGAACGTTCTCCAATGCCTGCCATGTCGCCGTCGTCGAGGTCGATATCGAGACCGGTCGCGTCGAGATGGAGAAATTTCTGGTCGCAGAAGACGCCGGGCTGATCATCAATCCGATGATCGCCGACGGTCAGGTGCATGGCGGTGTCGCGCAGGGCATCGGCAACGCGCTGCTTGAAGAGATCATCTATGACGAGACCGGAAACATCCTGACCAGTACCCTCGCCGATTTCTTGCCGCCGACGACGCACGAGATTCCCGAGATCGAACTGCATCACATCGAGACCCTGACCGGCAATTCGATCACCAAGGCCAAGGGCCTCGGCGAAGGCGGCGCCATCGGCGCGCCGGCCGCCGTGATCTCGGCGATCAATGACGCCTTGTCGTCCTTTGGAATCTCCATCGACGAAATGCCGGCAACGCCGCAGCGCATTCGTGCGGCGCTACGCGCAAGCGGAAAATTGCCAGGAAAACTCCCAAGCATGGGAAGGCTTGCATGAGCGACAAGACCGACATCACCCTCACCATCAACGGCCATTCTCACGCCATTCGCGTCGAGTCCCGCCGCACGCTTGCGGATGCGATCCGCGAGGATTGCGGCCAGACCGGCACCCATATCGGTTGCGAGCACGGCGTGTGCGGTGCCTGCACGGTGCTGGTCAATGGCGAACCGGTGCGCTCCTGCCTGATGTTCGCGCAGCAGGCCGACGGCAAAGAGATCCGCACAGTGGAAGGCCTCGCCGATGGCGACGAGATGCATCCGATGCAGCGCGCCTTCATGGAGAACCACGGCCTGCAATGCGGCTTCTGCACGCCCGGCTTCCTGATGCTCGCCGTCGGCGTGCTGGAGCGTGAACCGGATATTTCCGACCACGATCTAATCGACGTCCTGTCGTCGAACCTGTGCCGCTGTACCGGCTATCAAAACATCATCAAGGCAGTGCGCGCCGCCGCGGTGGAGATGCGTCAGTCGTGAGTGCTGGCGCGAAAGCGACCTTGGTCGGCAAGTCCGTCCTCCGCAAGGAAGACGGCCCGTTGCTGCGTGGCCAGGGTAAATTTGCTGCGGACATCAATTTCCCGAACCAGCTCCATATGCGCGTGGTGCGCTCGACCTACGCCCACGGCAACATCGTCTCGGTCGATCTCGCGTCGGCGCTCGCCATTCCCGGCGTCGTCGCCGCATGGAGCTTTGCCGACGTCGCCGATATCCCACCAATCGACTTTCGCCTGACACGGCTTGAACAGCTTGCCGCCTATCGGCAGACCATTCTGGCCAAGGACAAGGTGCGCTATGTCGGCGATCCCGTTGCCGTCGTGTTCGCCGAAGATCCTTATCTCGCCGAAGACGCCGCCGAGCATGTCAAGGTCGAGATAGAAGAACTGCCGGTGATCCTGCAGGCCGATGGCGAGATCGGCGAATTCCGCAACGGGCTCCCCACCGAGACGGCGCTGATCAAGAAGGGCTATGGCGACGTCGACGGGGCTTTTGCGAATGCGCATGCCGTGGTCAGCCTGTCGCTGTCCATCGGCCGCCATTCCGGCGTCCCCATGGAGACGCGCGGCGCCATCGGCCGTTACATTGCCGAGACGGACATGCTGGAAATGTACGGTGCTGCGAAAGTCCCGCACTGGAATCGCGACCAGCTTGCGAAGATGTTCGGCCGCACCGCTGCCAACACCAATCTGTTCGAAGGCCATGTTGGCGGCGGCTTCGGCATTCGTGGCGAGATGTATCCCGAGGACGTACTGGTGTGCCTGGCCGCGCTGCGCCTGGGCCGCCCGGTAAAATGGATCGAGGATCGCCGCGAGCATCTGATCGCAGCCAATCACTCGCGGCAGCAAACCCATCACATCCGTGCGGCGATCGATCGCGACGGCAATATTCTGGCCATCGACAACGAGTTCTTTCACGATCAGGGCGGCTACATGCGCACGCATGCCGCGACCGTGCCTGACCTCGCCGCCGCGATGCTCCCCGGCCCCTATCGGATTCCCGCCTATCGCGTGCTCGGCCATATCCGGCTGACCAACAAGACCCCGGGCGGGACCTATCGCGCGCCCGGCCGCTATGAGAGCACTTTCGTGCGCGAAAGATTACTGGATGCAGTCGCCGCCAAAGTGGGGATCAGCGGCGTCGAGGTCCGCCGCCGCAACCTCATCGCGACCAGCGAGATGCCGGTCACGCGTGCACTGGAAACGCTTGGTACCGACATCGTGCTGGATTCAGGCGATTATCCGAAGCTGCTGGACAAGGCGCTGAATGGCATCGGCTGGGACGACCTGCAGACGCAGATTACGTCGCGTCGCAAGACGGGCGAACTGGTCGGCTCCGGCGTCGCCATGTTCGTCGAAAAGAGCGGCCTCGGCCCGTTCGACGATGTGCGGATCAATGTCGGCACCGACGGGCTCGTAGAAGTCGTCACCGGCGCCGCTTCGGTCGGCCAGGGCGTCGAAACTGTCATCGCTCAGATTTGCGCAGAGAAACTCGGCGCCAGCTATGACAATGTCAGCGTGATCCACGGCCAGACCAACCGTATCGCACGGGGTCTCGGTGCCTTCGCCTCGCGCGTCTCCGTGATGACCGGCGAAGCGACGCGGCAAGCCGCGCTAAAGCTGCGCGATAAGGCTCTCGCGGCCGCAGCTGAATTGATGCAGTTGACGGCCGATCAACTCGATATTGTCGATGGCGAGATTGTCCGCCTCGATGGCGGTACTGGCCCATCGATGACGCTCGCTGAGATCGCAAAGGCGCTCGAACCGGGAGGCAATCTGGTTGGCGATAGCGAACCGGGCCTGTTCGCCGAAGCATCGTTCGAATCCAAGCATATGACCTACCCCTACGGCGTCCATGTCGCCGTCGTCTCGCTGGCGCGCGATACAGGCGGCATCAGCGTCGAGCGGTATCTTGTCGCCTATGACATCGGCAAAGCGATCAACCCGATGTTGGTCGATGGCCAAATCGTTGGCGGCGTGGCCCAAGGCATCGGTGGCGCGCTTTATGAAGAGTTCACCTACGACGACCGCGGCGAACCGCTGGCGGTAACTTTCGCCGACTATTTGATGCCGACGGCTCGCGAAGTACCTGATGTCGAAGTGATTATTTCCGAGGATGCGCCGAGCCCGCTCAACCCGATGGGCCTCAAGGGCGCCGGCGAAGGCGGGACCAATGCCGTGGGCGCGTCGATTGCAGCGGCCATCGACGATGCGCTTGGTCAGCCCGGCGCGATCACGCAACTGCCGGTCACGCCGCAGCGGATCAAGGGGCTGCTCAACGCCAAAGTCTGATCAGGTAATCTTCTTCAGCAACCGCGTCAGTGTGCGTTGCTCTTCCGCCGTCAATGGTCGCAGCGTCTTGGCGCTGACTTCAGCGGCAACGCGGATTGCGCCATCAACCACACGGGCGCCCTTCTCAGTCAGCGACACCGCACGGCGGCGACGGTCCGTGGGGTCGCTGCCGGTGGTGATGAAACCACGCAGGCCCAGCCGATCGACCACACCTTTGATGGTAGCGGCATCGAGATAGACCAAGCGACCGAGATGGTTCTGTGAACTCGGGCCGACCTCATGCAGCTTCGCCAGCACCGCGAATTGCGTCTGGGTCAGATCTTCGATCATGTTGGACATGAAGATGGAGGTGTGGCGCTGCATCGCCACCCGCATCAGGAAGCCGACCTGGGAGTCGAGGACATAGTCCGGCGACGGCTCCGTAGCCGGAAGGGCCTTCAGCTTGCTGGGTTTCTGCGTCATCTCGGTTCCGACGATCTCTCACTAGTTATGGACGATCTTCGGTTGCTGCGACAGATGAAGTTTTGATCGTTACACCGTCAAATAAGCCCGCTGAATGTCAATATTCTCCGCGAGCTCGGCCATGGTTCCGTTCCATTGGATTTGTCCCTTCTCTAGGACATAGGCTCTGTCGGAGACCAGTTCGGCGAAATGAACATTCTGCTCGGACAGCAAGATCGATACGCCCGCCTTCTTGAGCTCGAGAATGGTGTTGGCCATCAACTCGACGATCAGCGGGGCGACGCCCTCGGACGGCTCGTCCAGCAGGATCAGCAGCGGATTGCCCATCAAGGTCCGCGCGACGGTCAGCATCTGCTGCTCGCCGCCGCTCATGCGGCCGCCCGGCCGGTTCGGCATTTCGCCGAGATTGGGAAACAGTGCAAGCAGCTTCTCTTCGGTCCAGACCGGTGCCGGGACGCCGTCGCTAAACTTGCGCGGCGGCTGCCGGCCGATATCGAGATTTTCCAGCACCGTCAGATCAGAGAAGATGCGGCGGTCTTCCGGCGTGAAGCCGAGACCGAGACGCGCGATCTCGTAAGGCTGCCTGCCGGAGATGTCATGGCCGTCAAACCGGATCTTGCCGGTGGACTGCGCCATCAGGCCCATGATGGCCTTCATGGTCGTGGTCTTGCCCGCGCCGTTGCGGCCCATTAGCGCAACGACTTCGCCGCGCCCGACATTCAGACTGAGATCATAGAGGATTTGTGCTGCGCCATAGGAGGCGCCGAGATTTTCCACGGAGAGCATCGGGGCGCTCATCAATGCGCCTCCGATTTCTGGAAGGTCTTGCCGGTGCCGAAATACACTTCCCTCACCTGCGGATTATCGCGGATCGACTTGGCGTCGCCATCGGCGATCAGGCGGCCGCGCGCCAGCACGATAATACGATCGGCGAAGGCGAAGACGACATCCATCGAATGTTCGGTGAACAGCACGGAAATGCCCTTCTCGATCACCAGTCGCTTTACGAGCGCGATCAGGTCGTTGCGCTCCTTGGGCGCCATGCCGGCGGTCGGCTCGTCCATCAGCAGCAGGCGCGGATCGTTGGCGAGTGCGATCGCCAGTTCGACGCGCTTGACGTCGCCGTAAGCCAGTTCGCGGCTTGGACGATCTGCAGCGTCCTGCATGCCGACCTGGGCCAGTAGCTCGAGCGCACGTTCACGATGCAGCGACGCTGCGGGCTTCCACAACCGATAGACCTGATTGGCGTGCGAGATCAGCGCCATCTGCACATTCTCGATGACCGTCATCGAATTGAAGGTGGCAGCCACCTGAAAGGTACGACCGATACCAAGGCGCCAGATGTCACGTGGTTTCTTGCCGTTGAGCTTCGCACCTTCGAACCAGATCTCGCCGGAATCCGGCGGCAACTGGCCATTGATCATGTTGAAGCAGGTCGACTTGCCGGCGCCGTTGGGGCCGATCAGCGCAAGAAACTCGCCACGCTTGATGTCGAACGACACGTCGTTGACGGCGCGAACACCGCCAAAGGACTTTGATAGTGACCGAATGGCGAGGTCGCTCATGATGCGGCCTTTGACGTTGTCTTGCGTCGCGAGATCAGCTTCACGAAGCCGCCAACGATACCGCTCGGGAAGGCCAGCACCAGCAACAGTATGATGCCTCCGAGCAATGCCCGCCAGTATTCCGTCGAGCGCATCATGTAGTCCTGCAAAACAGCATAGACCGACGCGCCGACGATCGGCCCGGTCAGCGTCTGGATGCCGCCGAGTAGCACCATGACCAGACCATCGATAGAGCGGCTGACGCCGATGGTCTCCGGCGAGATCGAGCCCTTGGCGAAGGCGAACAGACCACCGGCGATGCCGCAGACGGCACCTGCAATGGCAAAGGCCAGCCAGTGCACGCGTTTGACGTCGAGACCGATGGCCTCGGCGCGTAGCGGAGAGTCACGCCCTGCCCGCATCGCGTAGCCGAATGGCGCGAACAGGAACTTGCGCAACAGCAACACGCCGAAGGCGGCCAGCGCCAGTGTCAGGAAATAGAACGGTGTGCGCGTATCGAATGGCGCGGACGGCCAGACACCGAGCACGCCATTGGAGCCGCCTGTGAGTGTCTCCCACTGGAAAACGGCAGCCCAGACGATCTGGGCGAAAGCGAGCGTAAGCATCGCAAGGTAGACGCCGGATAAGCGCACGGCGAACCAGCCGAACAACAAAGCACCAACCAGCGCCAGCATGGGCGCTGCAGCCAGCGCCAGCCCCATCGGCGCGGCGAACCACTTTACCAGCAGCGCCGCACCATAGGCTCCGAGACCAAAATAGGCTGCGTGACCGAACGAATGCATGCCGCCCGGCCCCATGATGAAATGCAGGCTGGTGGCGAACAGCACGGCAATCAGCACGTCGATACCGAGCACAAGCGTATAGGGCGAGTTCTTCGCAATCAGCGGCAAACACACCAGGACGACGAGAAGAATGAGGCCCGCGATCTTGGTAGCTGGTGTCGACGGACGCAGCGGTTCCTCGGGTTCGGCGACGCTGCGCACCGCCACCTGCTCGCGGCCAAGCAGACCGTAAGGCCGCGCGATGAGCACAGCTGCCATCACCAGAAATTCGGCCACCAGCGTAAGCTTGGAGAAATTCACCGTGAAACCGCCGAAATTGACGATCCCGAGGCCGATGCACAGTGCCTTGACCTCGGCGATGATGACCGCCGCGAGATAGGCACCGGAGATCGAGCCCATGCCGCCAACCACGACAACGACAAAGGCATCACCGATCACGATCAGGTCCGTCGCCAGCGTCGCGGGTTCGCGTGCAATCTGCAGCGCGCCGCCAAGGCCAGCGAGCAACGCGCCGAGCGCGAAGACGCCGGTGAACAGCATGGCCTGATTGACGCCGAGCGCGCCCACCATCTCGCGGTCCTGCGTGGCCGCACGCATCAGGCGGCCGAAGCGCGTCTTGGCGAGCGCTAGATGCAGCATCCACAACACAAACGGGCCGACGAAAATCAGGAAGATATCGTAAGTGGGCAACCGGCGGCCGAGCACTTCGATGGAGCCGGTCAGGCCAGGGGCGCGCGGCCCGAGCAGATCTTCGGGACCCCAGATCCAAAGTGTCGCGTCATTGATGACCAGCACCAGCGCGAACGTCGCGAGCAATTGAAATAGTTCGGGGGCGCGATAAATCCGTCGCAACAGCACGATTTCAATGGCCGCGCCAATCAGCCCGACCAGTAGCGCCGTGATGACGATGCCGCCCCAGAAACCGAAAGCGCCGCCGACCTTGGTGGCGATGCTGTAGGCGATGTAGGTCCCGATCATATAGAGGGACCCGTGGGCGATATTGACGATCCGGGTGACGCCGAAAATCAGCGACAGCCCGGCCGCCACAAAAAACAGGCCGGAGGCAGCCGACAGGCCATTCAGTGCCTGAAACAGAAACGCGTTGAAACTCATCGGAGGAATCCCCCTCCCCGCGTTGAACGTGCGGGAAGAGTATCAACGGCGATCATCGTCGTACTTCCTGTTACTCGGTCGCGGGACGGAGCTTCTTCACTTCGGCGTCGCTGGGCAACACTGTTGCGCCATCGACATATTTGAAGTCGGCCATCGTGCCCTTGCCGCCTTCCAGCGAGATCTTGCCGACATAGGCACCCATCGTCGCCTGATGATCGCTAGCGCGATACATGAACGGCCCGAACGGG
Organism: Tardiphaga sp. P9-11; assembly: GCF_008329525.1. GTDB lineage: Bacteria > Pseudomonadota > Alphaproteobacteria > Rhizobiales > Xanthobacteraceae > Tardiphaga. The sequence goes on from NZ_NPKQ01000002.1 coordinate 485,530, forward strand.
CTGTCGAGCTTCAGGCCCTCGAAGGCCGCGATCAGCTTGTCGGTATCCGTCGAACCAGCCTTGGCAATGCCTGCTGCGAGCGAGGTCATGGTGACGTAGCCGACGATCGAGCCGAGACGCGGATAGTCGTTGTACTTCTTCTGATAGGCCGTCAGGAACGCGAGGTATTCCGGGGTCTTGATCTTGTCCCAGGGATAACCAGTGACGATCCAGCCGACCGGCGCTTCTTCCTTCACCGGATCGAGATATTCGGGCTCGCCCGACAGCAGGCTCACGACGGTGCGGTCCTTGAACACGCCGCGGGTGGTGCCTTCGCGGACCAGCTTGGAGAAGTCGGCGCCGAACAGCACGTTGAAGATGGCATCGGGTTTGGCATCGTCGATCGCCTGCACGACAGCGCCGGCATCGACCTTGCCGAGCGGCGGCGCCTGCTCGGTAACGAATTCGACGTCCGGCTGCTGCGCCTTCAGCATTTCCTTGAAGGTCGCGACCGCCGCCTGTCCGTATTCGAAGTTCGGATAGACCAGCGCCCAGCGCTTCTTCTTCGCGGCAACCGCGGCCGGCATCAGCATCGCGACCTGCATATAGGTCGTGGCGCGCAGACGGAACGTGTACTTATTGCCGTTCTGCCAGGTGATCTTGTCGGTCAGCGGCTCAGCAGCAAGGAAGAACACTTTCTTCTTGCCGGCAAATTCAGTCACCGCGAGACCGATATGCGAGAGGAACGTTCCGGCGATGATGTTGACGCCTTCACGCGTCACCAACTCATCCGCGACGCGCACCGCATCGCCCGGTGTCGAACCGTCATCGCGCGAAATTACTTCAAGCTTCTTGCCGAGCACGCCGCCCTTGGCATTGATCTGCTCGATCGCCAGCTCCCAGCCCTTCTTGTAGGGATCGAGAAACGCGGTCTGTGTCTTGTAGCTGTTGAGCTCACCGATCTTGATCGTGTCTTGCGCGCGCGCCGCGTGGCCGAACGACAATGTCAGTGCGCCGGCGAAGGCGCCGGCAATCGCGAGTGAGTGAAGGGAACGAGCCGTCATCATGATCGAACTCCGTTGTGATCGACGTTTGCGATAGAAGTGATTCTCGCCGAAGCCTTCGCCAGGAAACGGGCAACCGTTTTCCCTTGCGTCGCTTGCAGCCCCGAGTTTGCAACGCGAATTAGTTTGTACGCAAATAGTCCGGCGCACCCTCTTTGTTGTCAAGACCGGTCTTGGTGCAACATGCCTAGCACATCGCTGAAGTTTTGATCATCTGATGTCGGCAGATGACGCGCGCATCTGAGACCGAATTTTGCAGAGCCGCGCGGCGACGATATTCCGCCGCCGCGCGTTCTGCTTTCGAGGACTATCGGTCGCGGAAGCGATCCATCAGCGCCTTGTCCTGACCACCGTCGATTTCGATCATCGTGCCGTTGGCCATCTGGACCAATGGCGACGCGAGCATGACGACGAGGTTTGCAACTTCTTCGACTTCGGCGATGCGACCGAGCGGGATCGAGGCCGGCGCCAGCTTGTCAGCTTCCTCATAGGAAACCTTCATGTCGCGCGACATGGCGTTGACGAGGCCTGCCCAACGCTCGGTGCGGACCGGACCCGGATTGACGGCGCAGAACGAGATGTTGTGGCGGCCGTATTGACCAGCGAGCGACAGGGTCATGTTCTGGCCGGCGGCGTTCGCAGCACCCGGCGCGATTTCCCAGTAGGACGGCTTCACGCCGTCATTGCCGATCAGGTTGACGACGCGGCCCCCGCCCTGCTTGACCATGATCGGCAGCGCGTAACGCAGGCAGCGCACATAGCCCATGAATTTGAGCTGCAGCGCCTGCTCCCAGTCGGCTTCGGTGAGCGTCTCGATGACGCCGCCCGGCGCCGAGCCGGCATTGTTGATCATGATGTCGACGCTGCCAAGTTCCTTGGCGGCTTTCTCGACGAAAGCCTTGGCGTCGGCATCCTTGGTCAGATCGGCCGAGATCGCCACCACCGTCACGCCATAGGCGTTGCGGATCTCTTCGGCGGTCTTCTCCAGCGGCTCCATACGACGCGCGCAGATCGCGACATTGACGCCTTCCTTGGCCAGCGTCATGGCGATCGCCTTGCCGATACCTTCGCTGCCGCCGGTGACGAGAGCGCATTTGCCTTTGAGTTGGAGATCCATGTGCGTGTCCTTCTTGGGTTGGCAGAAATGGAAATGGTGGATTCAGCTTCCCGTAAAACGCGGGGGTCGTTTCTCGGCAAAGGCCTTGCGGCCTTCGGCATAGTCGGCGCTGGCGTCGGCCGCGGCGTAGAATTGCTCGGCTTCGGCCAGGAGTTCGGCATTGTCGGTGCTCAAGGCACGGATTGCGGCCTTGGCAGCCTTGATCGTCAACGGCGCGTTACCGGCAATTTTCCGGGCAAGCTCGCCGGCAACCACTTCAATGTCAGCCTTCGGCGCGATGACATGCACGGCGCCAAACGCATGAGCCCTCGTCGCTGGTAGACGATCTGCGGTGAACAACACCTGCCGCGTGGCACCGGCGCCAAACACGCGGACGAAACGCGCAATGCCGCGAGGATCGTAGCCGAGGCCCAACTTAGCTGCAGGCACTGCGAAGAAAGCATCGTCAGCGGCAACGCGCATGTCGCAACTCGCCGCTACCGACGAACCTGCGCCCATGCAGCCGCCAAAGATCAGACCGATGGTTGGCTGCGGGATCGCTTCAATGGCGAGACAGGTGTTCTCGACAAGATCGTCATAGGCACGGGCGTTACCTTCGCCTGATCGGGCCGTCGCAAAATCCGAGATATCAGCGCCGGCGGAGAACATCAGTTCGCCCTCACCACGGATGACCACGACGCGAATGTCTTTGCGGTTGGCGACTTCACCAGCAAAGGCCGCGATCTTGTTCCACATCACCGTGGAGATCGCGTTGCGGCGTGCCGGATTGGCCAGGCGCAGCGTCGCGATGCCGTCCGCAATATCGATGATGATATCGCCAGGCATGCTCATCGCTCAAACCACCGGCTTGTGCGACATCCAGCGACCTGACTCGGCCGCCGGAAAGAGTTCAGCCAGCGCCGCGTTGAACGCTGCCGGCTCTTCGCTGGTGATGGTATGGCCTGCACGCGGCAATACGAGGAGACCAGCCGTCGGCACGACGCGCTTGAGGAAGATGCTCGGGTCGAGACACCAGTCGTCCTCGTCACCGACGATCACGAGCAACGGCGGCGTAAATTTCTCGAGCTGCGGCTTCATCTCCCACAGCATCGGACGCTTGGCCTGCAGCTCGCGCATGGTCAGCGCGTGGCCGACCGGCGAATGATCCGCCAGCATCTTTGCAAATTCTGCAAAGCCGCGCGGGTCCTTGTTCTTGTGGGTCTGACGCGTCGCACCATCGGCATAGCGCGCTGCGGCAGTCGGAAAATCGACAGTCTCGAACATCTTGGCGGTTTCGCGCGAGGCGGCACGTCCCTGCTCCACGAAGTCCGGATCAGGGCTGGAGCCATAGCCGCAACTTGCCGCCGTCACCGACAAACAGCGATCGGGATAGTGAATGCCCACATGCAGCGCCGTCGATGCGCCCATGGAATGACCGACGATATGCGCCTTGTCGATCTTTAAAGCATCCATCAGTGCGATGACGTCGTCGCGCGCGATATCCTGACCGTAACGTTCGGGATCGGTTGGCACGTCCGACGGGGGATAGCCGCGCTGGCTATAGGTGACGCAGCGATAGGAGCGCGAGAAGTAGCGAAGCTGCGGCTCCCAGGTGCGGTAATCTCCCGCATACTCGTGGACGAAAACCACAGGACTCCCGGTGCCGACTTCCTCATAATAGAGTTGCGTCCCGTCGGCCGTCGTCACGTGCGGCATCGTTGCCTCCTGCGGTCAGAGCAGATTTCATTTGCACACAAATGAAATGCTAGTAGCGTTATTTCGGGACTGCAAGAGGATTTAGTGGATTCAATTTTGGCATATCATTTGCAAACAAACAAATTCGCAACGCCGCATAAACTGATCGAAAAGCCACGCGCCACAACGTTTCTTGAGGAGATGTCATGACCGGACTTTCGCGACGCGCCTTTACAATGGGCACCGCTGCTACGCTGATGAGCAGCGCGCTCACAACAAATTCGCAGGCGCAGGCGCCGACAAAAATCCGCGTGGGTAGTCTGACACTTCCCGTCTTCGCACCGATCATCGTCAACATCATGAAGGCGCAGAAGTTCGATACCAAGAACGGTTTCGAGGCCGAGGTTCAGGTCTACCCCTCCTTCTCCGCTTACTATGCGGGTCTCGCCACCGGGGAAATCGATACGCTGATCGGCGGCCCCACCTACTTCCAGAAGCTGCGCCTCGAAGGCGTGCCGCTGCAAATCGTCGCAACCGGCGCAACGCTCGCCGATCTCGTGATCATCACCAAAGACCCGGCCATCAAGTCGCTCGCCGACCTGAAGGGCAAGCAGCTCGCCGCCGACATGGGCAGCGGGCAATTCCAGATCCTGTCGATCTACGCCAAGTCCAGGAAGATGGACCTGGCCAAGGACATGACATTGGTCAACGCCAATTTCGCGGTGGCACGCGCGCAGCTTGCTGCGGGGCGTGTCGATGCGGCGATGATCATCGAGCCGATCGCCACCATGATGATGAAGGACGATCCGTCGTTGAAGATCATCTTCAATGCCAACGACGGCTGGAAGGAGATCGCGGGCACCACCGGCTGGGAACTCGTCTATGCGATGCGCGAGGACACCATCAAGAAAGCCCCGGATGCGCCCAAGAAATTCGTCGCGGCACTGGCTGACGTGACCAAATATCTGCGCAGCGATCCGGATGGTGCCGACAAGATTGCGGTCGAGACTGTCAAACTGCCTCCCGGCATTTTGAAGGAAGCCGTACTCGCCAAGCGCTGGGACTTCGACGCCAAGCCAGCCTGGGACGCCACCGAACGCAAGAGCATCTGGGATACGTTCGAGCGCGCCGTCGCCGCCGGCTTCCATCCGAAGTTGCCTGACGAAGCGATCATCTATGCCCCCTGATGAGCCGAGACCTGCCACGCCATTCGAGGAACCGATCTTCGAAAGGTCACCGCGAAGCCTTATGATCTCCAGCCTGCCACGCGAGACGATCATATCGATCGTGCTCTTCGCGGTGGCCTGGCAGATCATGTCCTATCTCGCACCGTCGCTGGGTATCCCCGCTTTCGCGATCCCGGGCCTCGGTCGCATCGCACAGAGCCTTGCCAAGATCACCCCGCTCGACGTCGCGGTGACGCTCGGTCGCGTGTTGCTGTCGCTGGTCGTGTCCTTTGTCATCGGACTACTGGTGGCGATGCTGATGTATCTGTCCGAAAGCATCGAGAAATATCTGCGCCCTATGGTACGTATCCTGATGGCGGTCCCGGTCGTCTCCTGGATCCTGTTCGCCGTGCTGTGGTTCAAGGGCGTCGAATTCCGCATTGTCTTCGTGCTGGTCGTGGTCTGCGCGCCGGTCTTCACCGTCGATGCGCTCGACAACATGCGTGAAGTCTCGCGCGACCTGAAGCAGATGATCCGCTCCTTCCGGCCAACGCCGTTCCAGTTCTTCCACAAGCTGATGCTGCCTGCGATCACGCCGGGGATCATCACGAGCTGGAAGATCACGCTCAGCCTGGCGATCCGCGTTGTGACCATCGCCGAGCTGGTAGGTGCGGTGACCGGCATCGGGCATCAGCTCTCGGTCGCCCAGGAATTATTCTCGGTGGCCGATGTATTCGCCTGGACGCTGGTATTGGTCGTCCTGCTGTTCCTCCTCGAAGCGCTGCTCGTCAGGCTCGAAACACGCGTCTTACGGTGGCGGGCATGACGGCAGCTTCAGCGCCCATCGAGATCGCCGGCCTGCGCAAGGTATTTCGCCAGACCACTTCCGGCCAGTCGATTACGGCCATCGACCAATTGTCGTTGCGGATCGAACCCGGCGAACTCATCGCCATAGTCGGCAAGACCGGTTGTGGGAAATCGACCCTGTTCGATCTCCTGATCGGGCTCGAACATCCCACCGCCGGCAGTATCACCATCGGCGGAAAAACGCCCTATGACGACTTCAACGCCTTCCGCGGCAAGATCGCGACGATCTTCCAGCAGGATAGACTGTTTCCGTGGCGCTCCGCTCTCGACAACGTCAAGCTGCCCCTCGAGCTGATCGGCATCGCCGAGGACATTCAGCACGAGCGCGCGATGACCTGGCTGAAACGGCTGGGTCTTGAGAAATTCGCCAATGCCTATCCGCGCGAACTCTCCGGCGGCATGCGGCAACGCGTCGCTATCGCGCGTGCCTTCGCCGTACAGCCTGAAATATTGCTGGCGGATGAATCGTTCAGTGCCCTCGATGAAGTCACCGCCAACGAACTGCGCAAGACGTTTGTCGAACTGGCACGGGAATTCAAATCAACCGCGATTCTGATTACGCATCAGCTCGAAGAAGCGATGGCCGTGGGCGATCGCATCGTCGTGTTCGGAAAGTCAGCGGCATTGCTCGCCGATGTCCGGATGGCGGACTGGGATCGCGCCGACTACGCCCTGCTCCGCGAAGCAATCCAGAACACGTTGCAGGCGAACGCGCCGGATGCGCGCCTCAAGTGATGAAACGCCGGGACATTGCCCCGGCGTTTGTCGTCATCAGTCCATGATCGCCTTCGCCGCATTGCCCATGGCTTCCACTGACGCATCACCAGTGTCCGTGAAGCACAGGATACGGCATGGGCATGACTCCAGCCCGTCATAGCGCCACGGAAATGCGCCGATCAGGCAGCGCTGGTTCAACATCAATTCGATGTCGCCGCCGATATTCTCGGCATGCAACAGGCCTTCCTGGAACGCGTAATTGTGGAATGGGAACATGTCGGCAGTCACATGCCGGCCCGAAAGCTTGTGATTATACTCAAACGTGCCGAAGAATTCCGCCGGCGTCTTGCCATGCTTCTTGGTGAACTGCGCAGCGATGTCCGGCCGCATGTTGCGGATCGAGGTGTTCATCGAATGGTCGCACGAACCAGTGTCCATACCGAACCACTTGATCTTCTTCTCAAGCATCCAGTGCAGCGTGTCGAGGTTCGGGCCGGGATGATAGCAGAAGTACTTCACCAGATCCTGCTGCGCCTGCCCTTCGTAATATTTGTGCCAGCCGGTGTGCAGGATCAGGATGTCGCCTTCGCGAATATCCGCGCCGGATTTTTCGAGCATCTCCGGCGTGATCACCGCCCAGTCATGCATCTGGCTGGAGATGTCAACGACGACGCCGCGGTTGAACAGATAATCCAGCGGCAATGATGCCATGTCGCCTTTGCGCCCGTCCGTCGCATGCATCGCGCCGTCGAAATGGGTGCCGGCATGGAGCGCCGTCTCGATCCGCTGTGCCACAATCATCTGCGTCTGCAGGTTCTGCGCGTAATACATCTTGTTGCCGGCATAACCGACCCATCCGGGCGTGTGGATGTTCATGACGTGGGAGAGATCGACGACTTTCATGGTGCTGTCCTTCATCGTTTCGGGGCGCCCACCGGCAGGTGGAAATCGTAAGCATGCAAACAATTCTGCGCAATGCCCGCAGATGCAGGATCAGGGCCAGAAACAGATCGATAAAAGCCCAGCTGCGGCGACAATCCTCGATTGTGAAAGCACCGTTCAGCGCTTGCGTTGACATCGATAAACCCGGCGGATACGCCAATTTAATGAACTGCTGCAAAGACAGCGTCAGCGATGCGGCCACTGCCGTTTCGGTGCAGGTGCCACGATCAGGCACGTTACCAGGAGTGGCGTTGCCATGATGGATTTCGCCACCCGGGTCCACAATCACAACTACCGGCTTGATCCGATTATCCGGTCGTTGCTGGACACCGACTTCTACAAATTCCTGATGCATCAGTTCATCTGGATGCTCTATCCGAAGGTGCCCGTGACCTTCGGCCTGATCAACCGGACCAAATCCGTCCGCCTCGCCGAGATCATTCCAGAGGCTGTGCTGCGCGCTCAGCTCGATCATGCCCGCACGCTTTCATTCCGGGAGAACGAACTGATCTGGCTGGCCGGTAACCGCTTCTATGGCCGCCGCGACATTTTCCGTCCGGAATATATCGAATATCTGCGCAGCTTCAGGTTGCCTGATTACCAGCTTGAGACCATCGATGGTCAATATGTCCTCACCTTCGAGGGCGACTGGGCCGAAGTCACGATGTGGGAGATCTACGCCCTCGCCATCGTCAGCGAATTGCGGTCGCGGATCGCCATGGCCACGCTGGACAAGTTCGAGCTGGATATTCTCTACGCCCAGACCAAGACCAAGATCTGGAACAAGATCAAGAAGCTGAAATCCTATCCGGACATGCGGCTCGCCGAATTCGGCACCCGTCGCCGCCACGGCTTCCTGTGGCAGGAATGGGTGACGGACGCGATGGCCAACGAGCTTGGCCGCAGCTTCGTCGGCACCTCCAACGCCCTGCTCGCCTTCAAGCATTCATTCGAGGCCATCGGCACCAATTCGCACGAACTGCCGATGGTGTTCGCCTGCCTCGCCGAGAACGACGAACAGTTGAAGACCGCGCAATATGACGTGCTCGCGAAATGGCAGGAGGTCTATGACGGCGAGCTCTTGATCATCCTGCCCGACACATTCGGCATGACGCAGTTCCTGCGCGATGCGCCGGCCTGGGCCTCGAAATGGACTGGTATGCGCATGGACAGCAAGGAGCCGGTTGCGGCGGGCGAAGAGATGATCGCCTGGTACGCCATGCGTGGCGAAGACCCGCGCAAGAAGCGCGCGATGTTCAGCGACGGCCTTGAGGTCGACCTGATGATCGATCTGCATCAGCGCTTCCGTGGGCGCATCCGCGAGAGCTTCGGCTGGGGCACCATGGCCACCAATGACTTCCGCGGCGCCCATCCGCGCGGGCTCGATTCACTCGACCCGATCAGTCTGGTCTGCAAGGTCACCTATGCCAACGGCCGGTCGGCCGTGAAGCTGTCGGACAATCCCGCTAAGACCACCGGCAGCAGCCCCGCAGAGATCGAACGCTATCTGCGCATCTTCGGCCGCGAAGGAGTGGCAGAACAGCCGGTGATCGTCTAGCGGGTGATAACTTGACGAAGGGACGAGATATTTGCCCGGATGGATCCAGCACGCAGTCTTCTGGCACGTCTACCCGCTCGGCTTCACCGGCGCGGAGAAGAACGAGCGCACCGCAACCGGCGTGGTCCATCGGCTGCCGCAACTAATCGCGTGGCTCGATTATGCGGTCGAACTCGGTACCTCCGCTTTGTTGTTGGCACCGATCTTCACGTCAACCAGCCACGGTTACGATACGATTGATTATTACGCGATAGATCCGCGTCTCGGCGATAGCGCGGATTTCGACGCACTGATTGCAGCAGCGCATCAACGCGGACTGCGTGTCGTCCTCGATGGCGTGTTCAACCATGTCGGCCGCGAGTTCCCGGCATTCCAACGTGCGATAGCGCAAGGACCGCATTCACCGGACGCGGCGTTGTTTCGCATCGACTTCGACAAGAGATCGTCGGACGGCACTCCGGCCTATGCGGACTTCGAAGGTCATCGGCAGCTTCCCGCACTCAATCACGACGCGCCGGCGGTGGCCGACCTCATTGTGGACGTGATGACCCACTGGCTCGCGCGCGGCGCCGACGGTTGGCGACTCGACGCCGCCTATGCAGTACCCCGGCCGTTCTGGGCCAAGGTGCTGCCGCGCGTCCGCGCGGACTTTCCCGAGGCCTATATCTTCGGCGAAGTGATCCATGGCGACTATGTGGGTTTCGTTCGTGAAACCACGGTCGATGCGGTCACTCAATACGAACTCTGGAAAGCGATCTGGAGCGCGCTCAGGGAACACAATTTCTTCGAGTTGTCATGGACACTGGAGAGGCACAGCAAGTGGCTCGACAGCTTCGTGCCGTTGACCTTCATTGGCAATCACGACGTCACCCGCCTCGCCACCCAGATTGGCGACGAGCGCCACCTGCCCCATGCATTGGTCGTTTTGTTCACCTGTGCCGGCACGCCCTGCATCTATTACGGCGATGAGCAGGCGTTTCGCGCGGTGAAAGAAGACCGCGTCGGCGGCGACGATGCGATCCGTCCCGCCTTCCCGGCTGCGCCTGCGGACCTCGCACCGTTCGGCTGGCCGACCTATCGTCTGCACCAGAAACTGATCGGCCTGCGGCGACGTCATGCGTGGCTGCATCGCGCGCGCACCCACGTGCTAACGCTGTCCAATACCCAGTTCGTCTACGAATGCTTCGACGCCGATCAGCGCATCACCGTTGCGCTCAATCTCGGCGACGACCTGCTGACTGTACGAGATGCAGACAAACTCGCCGCGCTGGCCGCCAGCGAAGGTGTCAACAGCGGACAAGGTCAGGCCCGTATTCCCGGTCACGGTTGGGCCGTGTTCGGCCGAGCGTAAGGTACAAAAAAGCGCCGCCCGGTTTCCCGGACGGCGCTTTGCTCAGTGTATAACTCGAGGCTGCTTACAGCAGGCCCGCGCCCCGCGCCCACTTGTACTTGGCACCAAGCACCTCGACCGGGAGTTCGGTCGAATAAGCGTAAGCCGGAATGCCGTTCTGGTAGAGATATTCGGCGGCTTCCTCGACTTCCACATCGCCCGCAAGCGAAGCGACCATCGGCTTCTCGATGCCCTTGGCCTTCATCTCGTTCTTGATCTCGACCATGTTGCGCGCGAACACCATCGGCGGCGTCACGATCGTGTGCCAGTAGCCGAGGATCAGCGAGTGGATGCGATCATCGGTGAGGCCCAGCTTTACGGTGTTGACGTAAGTGATCGGCGGTTCGCCACCGGTGATGTCGACCGGATTGCCGGCGGCACCGAACGGCGGAATGAACTTGCGGAACGCCGCATCCAGATCCGGCGGCATCGCCATCAACGACATGCCGTTATCGACCACCGCATCCGACAGCAGCACGCCCGAACCACCGGCACCGGTGATGATCAGCACGTTCTCGCCCTTCGGCGTCGGCAGCACGGGAATGCCACGGGCGAATTCGAGCAACTGGCGCAGTGAGCGGGCGCGAATGACGCCCGACTGCTTCAACACGTCCTCATAGATCTTGTCGTTGCCAGCAAGTGCGCCGGTATGCGACGAGGCCGCCTTGGCGCCGGCCGAGGTGCGGCCGGCCTTCAGTACGACAACCGGCTTGATCTTGGAGACGCGCTTGGCGGCTTCCGCGAAGGCACGGCCATCCTTCAGATCCTCGCAGTGCTGCGCGATGATCGTGGTGTTGGGATCCTGCTCGAAGAAGGCGAGCAGATCGTCCTCGTCGATATCCGACTTGTTGCCGAGACCGACGATGGCCGACACGCCCATCTTGGCCGAGCGTGAGAAGCCGATGATCGCCATGCCGATGCCGCCGGACTGCGACGACAACGCCGCCGAGCCCTTCACGTCATAGGCTGTACAGAAAGTCGCGCAGAGATTCGCCGGCGTGTAATAGAAGCCGTAGATATTCGGCCCCATCAGGCGGACGTCGTATTTCTTGCCGATTTCGACGATCTCTTCCTGCAGCGCAGGCTCGTTGGCTTCGGCAAAGCCCGACGGGATCAGCACCGCGCCCGGAATTTTCTTCTCGCCGCATTCGACCAATGCGCCGGCGACGAACTTGGCCGGGATTGCGAACACCGCGGTATCGATCACGCCCGGGACATCCTTGACGCTCTTATAGGCCTTGCGGCCCATGATCTCTTCCGCCTTCGGATGGATCGGGTAGATGTCGCCCTTGTAGCCGCCGTTGATGAGATTCTTCATCACCGAATTGCCGATCTTGCCATCTTCGGCGGAGGCGCCGATCACAGCAACGGCCTTCGGCATCATGATGCGGTTCATCGCCGTGACGATTTCGGCGTTGGAGCGCGGCGCCGGGCGCGGTTTGTAGTCAAAATCGACGACGATGCGCACGTCGGCGGCGATCGCATCCTTCTTGGTAGCGAAAACCGGATTGAGATCGAGTTCGACCATTTCCGGGAAATCGCTGACGAGCTGCGACACCTTGACGATGATGTCGGCCAGCGCCTCGCGGTTGGCGGGATCGCCACCACGCACGCCATGCAGCATCTCGGCCGCCTGGATGCCATCGAGCATCGACAGCGCGTCTTCATTGGTCGCGGGGGCGAGACGGAATGTCACATCCTTCAGCACTTCGACCAGCACGCCGCCGAGGCCGAAGGCCACCAGCTTGCCGAACGAACCATCGGTGATCGAACCGATAATCACTTCGGTTCCGCCCATCAGCATCTGCTGAACCTGGATACCTTCTATCTTGGCGTCGGCCTTGTACTTCTTGGCATTGGCCAGAATGGTGTCGTAAGCTTTCTGCGCGTCTTCGGCGGTCTTGACGCCGACGATGACGCCGCCCGCTTCAGTCTTGTGGAGAATGTCCGGCGAGACGATCTTCATCACGACCGGGAAGCCCATGCCGCTTGCCATCTTGGCAGCGTCAGCGGCTGAGGTGGCCACGCCTTCCTTCGGCACGGGAATGCCGTATGCATCACACACAAGCTTGCCCTCGGGGGCGGTCAGGCTGGTGCGCTTGTCGGCTTTGACCGCATCGAGAACTTTGCGGACGGCCTGTTTCGCCGATGGTGTTGCTTCTTTGACGGCAAGATTCGATTGGGACATGGCTTCCTCCTTCACGTCTTTTCCAATAGACGGATTGATGGCATTTGGTATGCCAGAAACTTGATTGTCAAGGCGCGTTGCAGCGCAAAATTGCTGAAATAGCTGTCATCTTGACATGCTGGCATCTGGTATGCCAAAAATTCTTGACGTTATTTCTGTGGTAGGACATCTCGACTGGAGATGATTCATGCCCACGCGAAAACAAACCAAGGCGCCGTTCGTCATGTCTGAAGCCGATATCGCGATCGTTCGGATTGCACCGGAGACCAGCTTCAAGACCAAGGCCTATGAAGCCTTGAAAGAAGCTATTCTTAAGATGGACATCTACACGACCGCCGATCCGGTGATGCTCGACGAGCGTGCGCTGTCGGAACGACTTGGCGTCAGCCGCACACCCATCCGCGAAGCCATTGCGATGCTGGAGCAGGACGGCTTCGTGAAGACCGTGCCACGACGCGGCATCGTCGTTGTCCGCAAGACCAAGGTCGAGATCGTCGACATGATCCGCGCCTGGGCAGCGCTGGAAAGCATGGCCGCGCGTCTGATCACGACCACCGCGCGCAAGAAAGATATCTCGGCGCTGCGCGACTTCTTCAAGGACTTCAACAAGGACCGTCTGCCACAGGACCACGTTGAGGAATATTCGAAAGCGAATATCGCTTTCCACCAGTCGCTGATCTCGCTCAGCGAATCGCCAGTGCTAGTCGATATGACCAACGATATTCTGTTGCATGTGCGTGGCTATCGTCAGCTGACGATCGGACGCACGGACCGTACCGCGACGTCCCTGCCCGAACATCTGGCCATCATCGAAGCGCTTGAGGAGCGCAACACCGAGCTCGCCGAGAAGCGCGCGCGCGACCACACGCTCGGTCTGGCTTCTTATGTCGAAGCCCACGGCCAGGAACTGTTTACGTAAGCGCCGTCTCGCGACGGTTCACCACTCCGCACCACGTCCAATTGAGCAACGACCAACAGTCACAAGAAAAGTCAGGGAGAGCGGGATGTCCGCAGTAGTCCAGAGCATCGATACCAACGCAGCCGCCGAGCAGGAATTGACCGATGGCTTCCATCTGATCATCGATGCTCTCAAGCTCAATGGCCTCAACACGATCTATGGCGTGCCGGGCATTCCGATCACCGACTTCGGCCGCATGGCGCAGGCCGAGGGCATCCGCGTGCTGTCGTTCCGTCACGAACAGGCCGCCGGCTATGCCGCGTCGATCGCCGGCTATCTCACCAAGAAGCCTGGCGTCTGCCTGACCGTGTCGGCACCTGGCTTCCTCAACGGCCTCACGGCGCTGGCCCACGCCACCACCAATTGCTTCCCGATGATCCTGATCTCCGGCTCGTCCGAGCGCGAGATCGTCGACCTGCAGCAGGGCGACTACGAGGAAATGGACCAGCTCGCGATCGCCAAGCCGCTGTGTAAGGCCGCGTTCCGCGTGCTGCATGCCGCCGATATCGGCATCGGCCTTGCGCGCGCGATCCGCGCTGCAGTGTCCGGCCGTCCCGGCGGCGTCTATCTCGATCTGCCTGCCAAGCTGTTCGGTCAGGTGATGAATGCCGAAGCCGGCAAGAAGTCGCTGGTGAAGGTGATCGACGCCGCACCGGCGCAGATCCCTGCCCCGGATTCAATCAAGCGCGCGCTCGACGTACTGAAATCGGCGAAGAAGCCGCTGATCATCCTCGGCAAGGGCGCCGCTTATGCCCAGGCTGATGATGCCGTGAAAGCGCTGGTCGAAACCTCGGGCATTCCGTTCCTGCCCATGAGCATGGCCAAGGGTCTTCTGCCTGACACCCATCCGCAGTGTGCGGGTGCTGCACGTTCGACGGTCCTGAAAGACAGCGACGTCGTCATGCTGATCGGCGCACGCCTGAACTGGCTGCTGTCGCATGGCAAGGGCAAGAGCTGGGGTGATGCACCGAAGAAGTTCATCCAGATCGACATCGAGCCGAAGGAAATGGATTCCAACGTCGAGATCGTCGCACCTGTCGTCGGCGATATCGGCTCCTGCGTCGCCGCGCTGCTCGATGGCATGGGCAAGGGCTGGCAGAAGGCGCCGGTGGACTGGGCCAATGCCGTCACCAAGAAGCGCGAAGAGAACGTCGCCAAGATGGCGCCGCGCCTGATGAACAACAACTCGCCGATGGATTATCACGGCGCGCTCGGCGTTCTCCGCACCATCGTCGCCGAACGTCCGGATGCGATGCTGGTCAATGAAGGCGCCAACACCCTCGATCTCGCCCGCGGCATCGTCGACATGTATCAGCCGCGCAAGCGCATCGATGTCGGCACCTGGGGTATCATGGGCATCGGCATGGGTTATTGCATTGCCGCGGCCGTCGAAACCGGCAAGCCTGTCCTCGCGATTGAAGGCGACAGCGCCTTCGGTTTCTCCGGCATGGAGGTGGAAACGATCTGCCGCTACAATCTGCCGGTCTGCATCGTCGTCTTCAACAATGACGGTATCTATCGCGGTACCGACGTCAATCCGACCGGCGGCGCCGACGTGGCACCGACCGTGTTCGTGAAGGGCTCGCGCTACGACAAGATGATGGAAGCCTTCGGCGGCATCGGCGTGAATGTGACCTCGCCCGACGAACTCAAGCGCGCCGTGAATGCGGCGATGGATTCCGGCAAGCCGACACTCATCAATGCGGTGATCGATCCGGCGGCCGGCAGCGAGAGCGGCCGTATCGGCAACCTCAATCCGCAGAGCGTGCTGAGCAAGAAGAAATAACACCTGACCATGCGGGGTCGCGAGGCCCCGCCCCTTTTCTCCATGTGCCGAGCCGGCAAAAAATAGTTACGGGAGCAAAACAATGACACAAGCGCTCAAAGGCGTTCGCATTCTGGACTTCACCCACGTTCAATCCGGCCCGACCTGCACGCAGTTGCTGGCATGGTTCGGCGCCGACGTGATCAAGGTCGAACGTCCTGGCGTCGGCGACATCACCCGCGGCCAGTTGCAGGACGTGCCGAACGTGGACAGCCTGTATTTCACCATGCTGAACCACAACAAGCGTTCGATCACGCTCGACACCAAGAACCCGAAGGGCAAGGAAGTCCTCACCGCGCTGATGAAAGAGTGCGATGTTCTCGTCGAGAACTTCGGACCCGGCGTGCTCGACCGCATGGGCTTCCCGTTCGAAAAGATACAGCAGATCAACCCGAAGATGATCGTCGCCTCGATCAAGGGGTTTGGTCCCGGTCCCTATGAAGACTGCAAGGTCTACGAGAACGTCGCGCAATGCACCGGTGGCGCCGCTTCCACCACCGGCTTCCGCGACGGCCTGCCACTCGTCACCGGCGCACAGATCGGCGACTCGGGCACCGGCCTGCATCTCGCACTCGGCATCGTCACCGCGTTGTATCAGCGCACACAGACCGGCAAGGGCCAGAAGGTCACCGCCGCGATGCAGGACGGCGTGCTCAACCTATCGCGCGTCAAGCTGCGCGACCAGCAGCGCCTCGCCCACGGCCCGCTCAAGGAATACAGCCAGTTTGGCGAAGGCATTCCGTTTGGCGATGCCGTGCCCCGCGCCGGCAACGACTCCGGCGGTGGTCAGCCCGGCCGCATCCTGAAGTGCAAGGGCTGGGAAACCGACCCGAACGCCTACATCTACTTCATCACTCAGGCGCCGGTGTGGGAGAAGATCTGCGACGTGATCGGCGAACCGACCTGGAAGACCGACCCGGCCTATGCCAAGCCGGCGGTGCGCCTGCCCAAGCTCAACGCGATCTTCGCGCGCATCGAACAGTGGACGATGACCAAGACCAAGTTCGAGGCGATGGAAATCCTGAACCAGGACGACATCCCGTGCGGCCCGATCCTGTCCATGAAGGAACTGGCCGAAGACCAGTCACTGCGTGCGACCGGCACCGTGGTCGAAGTCGATCACCCCGAGCGCGGCAAGTATCTGTCGGTCGGCAATCCGATTAAGCTATCGGAAAGCCCCACCGAAGTGACCCGCTCACCCCTGCTCGGTGAACATACCGACGAAATCCTCAAACAGGTGCTGGGTTTCAGCGATCATCAGGTGGCCGAAATCCACGACTCCGGCGCGCTCGATCCGCCGCGGAAGGTCGCTGCTGAGTAATTTTTGCAGTTATTTCAGACAATTAGATGCGAAAGGCCGCCGATTGGCGGCCTTTTTCATTTACGGCGGCCAATGCGGAACTTTAATAAGAAAATCAAATCGATATATACTGCACTGCAAAATTCTCATGCTGCCATGCAAACAAGACAATTGTCCTTGGCATCTGGTATACGTAAATTGATCCCGGATGATGAGGCGCCAAGACGCGGCGGCCTCCAGCAAAGGATCAGATCATGTCGAAGACTGCTTCTCTCGACCTCACAACGTCCACCAGCTTCTTCGCTCGCTTCATGGCCTCGCTTGATCGCGCGCTGATGGCCAGCGCACGCATCTCGGCCCGCAACGGCGACCTGCCTCGCTTCGGCCTGTAAGGCTGCGACTTCACTACTTTTGCGCGGCAAGCCCGCGCAAAATTCTCTGCGTTCCTCCCGACGACTGGCCCCGGATTTCCGGGGCCGTTTTTTTTGTTTGTGTAGTTGCTTCGCAGCGATGCCTCACGCTCCCTGCGGCATTTCAGCCTCCCCGGCTTTTAACGGCTCTAATCGCTTGCCGCTTGGCATATCGCATACCAAAATGCGCGAACGGTAATGCTTCACGTTTAATAGAAAGCATACTTGGGGAGGACAAAGGCTACGCTGCCCTAGCGGGCATGCAATGCCGTATGCGCCATGACAAAGCGATCCAGACCCACTCATCCTTTTTGCAGGCGAGCCGCTTCGGGGCTCGACAGTCTGACGTGCGCATATGGCGCACGCAAGGGCGTGTTTGCACACCTGCAGTCAGGACATTCGAAGGAAGACCCGACCACGCACTGACTATTTCAAAGTCGACGAACGATCGACGTCATCGAATGGGAGAGAAACAATGAAACGCCTAGGTTCATGTCTCACGCTGGCCGCCGCTGCATCCATTCTTAGTCTGGGAAGTATTCTCCCGGCATCTGCTGCATGGGAGCCGACGCGCCCCGTCGAACTGATCGTCCCCGCAGGCACCGGCGGCGGCGCCGATCAGATGGCGCGCACCATTCAGGGCATCATCACCAAGCACAGTCTGATGAAACAACCGCTTGTCGTCATCAACAAGTCGGGTGGTGCCGGCGGTGAAGGTTTCCTCGACGTGAAGTCGGCGAACAACAATCCGCACAAGATCATCATCACGCTCTCTAACCTGTTCACGACACCGCTCGCCACGGGCATTCCCTTCAACTGGAAGGATCTCACGCCGGTTGCGATGCTGGCGCTCGACGAGTTCGTACTGTGGGTAAATGCCGACAAACCGTACAAGACGGTGAAGGACTATATCGACGCCGTGAAGGCTGCGCCGGCCGGCACGATCAAGATGGGCGGCACCGGCTCGAAGCAGGAAGATCAGATCATCACGGTCGCGGTCGAGAAGGCGATCGGCAGCAAATTCACTTACATTCCCTACAAGGGCGGCGGTGAAGTCGCGGTGCAACTCGTTGGCCAGCACGTTGATTCAACCGTGAACAATCCGATCGAGGCAGTCGCGCAATGGCGCGGCGGCAAGGTGCGGCCGCTCTGCGTCTTCGACAGCAAGCCTATGGCCTATGACGAACAGGTCGCCGACGGCAAGGGCTGGAAGGACATTCCAACCTGCAAGTCGCAGGGCCTCGACATCGAATATGTAATGCTGCGCGGCATCTTCATGGGGCCTAAAGCGACCAAGGATCAGATCGAATATTACGTTGAACTGTTCAAGAAGGTTCGCGCCACACCGGAGTGGCAGGAGTTGATGAAGAGCGGTGCGTTCAACACGACCTTCATGACCGGCGGTGACTACGCCGGCTGGGTCGGAACCGAAGAGAAACGGCACGAGACGCTAATGAAGGAAGCTGGCTTCCTCGCGCAAGGAAACTGATCGAGGCAACTGACGTAGGGTGATAACGCCGGATCTGATCGCATATCAGGTCCGGCACACGCGGCACGCTGATCGATACATTTCTCACACAGAGTTCTCCATGACCACGCAGCAATCTCACAATGTCGGCCCGTCTCATAAATCCGTCGAAGCCGGCGTCACCACTGTTATCGGCATCTTCGGTGCCATCGTCGTCTATGGCAGCATCAAAGCCGGAATCAATTGGGGTGCCGAAGGCCCAAAGGCCGGGTTCTTCCCATTTTATATCGGGCTCTTCATCATCATCTCCAGCCTGATCAATCTCTGGAACACGCTGCGCGAGGATGACGGCAACCTGTTCGCTGAATGGGGCCAGTTGCGCCAGGTCTTCAGCGTTGTCATTCCCACCGGCATCTATGTCGGGGTCCTGCCGTTCATCGGCCTCTATGTATCGTCGATGATCTTCATCGCTTGGTTCATGCGCTGGCTTGGCAAATACGAGTGGCCGATCATCGCGGCCATCTCTCTTGGCATGCCTGTCGTAACCTATCTCATTTTTGAACGCTGGTTTCTCGTGCCGCTCCCCAAAGGGCCGCTGGAGGATCTGCTTGGGCTCTAATTCTCGCGATCTTTAATTCCGTTGCGTCTGCCGGTCTCTTTCTGAGGACTACTCGAAATGGAAGAAATTGCTAATCTGTTCCAGGGCTTTGCGGTCGCGCTGCAGCCTTTCAACATCGCGGTAATGGTGCTCGGCATCGTGCTTGGCGTCATCATCGGCGTGCTGCCCGGCCTGGGCGGCGCCAATGGCGTCGCGATCCTGCTGCCTCTCACCTTCAGCATGCCGCCGACATCGGCCATCATCATGCTGTCCTGCATCTATTGGGGCGCTTTGTTCGGAGGTGCGATCACCTCGATCTTGTTCAACATCCCCGGGGAGCCATGGTCAGTCGCTACGACATTCGACGGCTATCCGATGGCGCAGCAGGGCAAGGCTGCCGAAGCACTGACAGCCGCCTTCACCTCCTCTTTCGTTGGCGCACTGTTCGCCGTCGTCATGATCACCCTGGTTGCACCGCTGGTCGCAGGGTTCGCCTTACGGTTCGGGCCCGCGGAGAAATTCGCGGTCTATTTCCTGGCGTTCTGCAGTTTCGTCGGGCTGAGTAAGGAGCCACCTTTCAAGACCATCGCGGCAATGATGATCGGATTCGCCCTCGCCGCCGTTGGCCTCGATTCCATTACCGGACAACTGCGACTCACGTTCGGCTCGACTGAACTCCTCAATGGCTTCGACTTCCTGATCGCCGTCATCGGCCTGTTCGGCCTCGGCGAAATCTTCCTCACCATGGAGGAAGGACTGCGCTTCCAGGGCGGCAAGGCGAAGATCGATCTTCGCGTCGTGCTCCGTACCTGGATGAGCCTGCCGCAATACTGGATGACATCATTGCGCTCCTGCGTCATCGGCTGCTGGATGGGTGTTACGCCCGCAGGCGCGACACCCGCGTCCTTTATGAGTTACGGCATCGCCAAGCGCGTCTCCAAGAACGGCAACAACTTCGGCAAGGGCGAGATTGAAGGCGTCATCGCTCCGGAAACGGCCGCGCATGCTGCTGGCACCGCAGCCCTGCTTCCGATGCTCTCACTCGGCGTCCCCGGCTCGCCAACTGCCGCTGTGCTTCTTGGTGGCCTGCTGATCTGGGGCCTGCAGCCTGGCCCGATGCTGTTCGTCGAGCAGAAAGAGTTCGTCTGGGGCCTGATCGCCTCGATGTATCTCGGCAATCTCGTCGGCCTGATCATCGTACTGACCTGCGTGCCGATCTTCGCGGCGATCCTTCGTGTGCCGTTCAGCATCATCGCACCGCTTATCCTGGTGCTCTGCGCGATCGGCGCTTACTCCGTCCATAACTCGACCTTCGACGTGGTAATGATGCTGGTATTCGGCGTGATCGGCTATGCACTGAAAAAGTGTAACTATCCCCTCGCCCCGCTGGTGCTGGCCATCGTGCTTGGCGACAAGGCCGAAGAAGCGTTCCGGCAATCGCTGCTGGGATCGCAGGGTTCGCTTGGCATCTTCTTTTCGAACACGCTGGTCTCGACCATCATGATACTTGGCCTGATCGCCCTGTTCTGGTCCGTGATTCAAAACGGCTTCACGCGCCTGCGCACCGTCGCAGCTTGAGCCGCCGCACCGCCACAAACGGGTGCGGCACCTCGTCGCACCCCGGTCGGTCTGTGCGCTAAATTTCCTCTGAACGCGCTTTTGAGCTGATTTAGCCGTGTGTAACGGTGATTGCGGCTGTGTGTGTTAGTTAGCGAACTACAAATTCCGCTTGTCGGCTGGCATATCATATACCAAACTCACTAGCAGCAGCTGTCGCAACTAACAGAACAGCGCGTGTGGGAGAAACATATGACTGATGCAGTTCATGGAGCGGCCCCGGCTGCCGCCCGTGTCAGCGACGCTTATCGCTGGACCCAATTGGCCATCGGTGTCGGCGCGATGGTAATGATCGCCAACTATCAATATGGCTGGACATTCTTCGTCCCCGACATCCAGAAGAAGTTCGGCTGGGATCGCGCATCGATCCAGTGGGCCTTCACCCTCTTCGTTCTGTTCGAGACCTGGCTGGTGCCGGTCGAAGGATGGTTCGTCGATAAATACGGCCCGAAGATCGTCGTCCTCGTTGGCGGCATTCTGTGCGGCATCGGCTGGGCGATCAACGCACAGGCGGAAACGCTCAACGGCTTCTATCTCGGCATGATCATCGCTGGCATCGGCGCTGGCGGCGTCTACGGCACCTGCGTCGGCAATGCGCTGAAGTGGTTTCCCGATAAGCGCGGCCTCGCGGCTGGCATCACGGCTGCAGGCTTCGGTGCAGGCTCTGCCCTCACCGTCGCGCCAATCCAGGCCATGATCAAGGATTCCGGTTTCCAGACCACCTTCCTGTATTTCGGTCTCGGACAAGGCATCATCATCGTGATCCTCTCCTTCTTCCTGTTCGCGCCGAAGGCTGGACAGGTACCGGCGGTCACGCAGAACGCCAACGTGATCCAGACCCGCCGCAACTACGCTCCGACAGAAGTCATCCGCCATCCGATCTTTTGGCTGATGTACTTCATGTTCGTGATCGTCGGTGCCGGCGGCCTGATGGTGACGGCAAATCTGAAGCCAATTGCGGCCGACTGGAAGATCGACAACGTACCCGTCACGCTGATGGCCATGACGATGACGGCGGTCACCTTCGCAGCCACCATCGACCGCGTACTCAACGGCCTGACACGTCCGTTCTTCGGCTGGATCTCCGACATGATCGGCCGCGAGAATACGATGTTCATCGCCTTCGGCATGGAAGGCGTCGGCATCTGGGCGCTGTATATGTGGGGTCACGATCCGCTGTGGTTCGTGCTGTTGTCGGGCTTTGTGTTCTTCGCCTGGGGTGAGATCTATTCGCTCTTCCCATCGACCTGTACCGACACTTTCGGCTCCAAGTTCGCAACGACCAATGCCGGCCTGCTCTACACGGCCAAGGGCACGGCGGCACTACTGGTGCCTGTCGCGAACTACATGCAGCAGTCGTCAGGGACATGGGACAGCGTGTTCCTGATCGCCGCCGGCGCCAATATTTTGGCTTCGGTACTTGCAATTGCAGTACTGAAACCATGGCGCAGGGCCGTTGTCAGCAAGGCGCTTGCGACCTAAGACTATAAGATCCCTGAAGAAAAACGCGCTCAGCTTCGGCTGGGCGCGTTTTGCGTTTTAAGGGCTTCGCCGCGTCGATCAACCCCAGCCAGACCGAAATACCGCCGCGCTGCGATGCAGCAACGAAATCCGCGCGCCCACGCCCTTAGTCAGTTGCAAGTTGGAATATAATATACCAGTCTCCTCAAATGCGACGCTTGCGGCAATAAGCCACAGCATTCGTGACATTAAGTCGCGATCAAGAGGCGCGCTCGGAGGACTCCCAATGTCTCATACCGACTCGACCATCGCTCCCACCTCCAGCTTCCGCTGGGTCCAACTCGTGATGGGCATCGTCTGCATGGCGATGATCGCCAATCTTCAATACGGCTGGACGCTATTTGTCGATCCCATCGACGCCAAGTATCATTGGGGTCGCGCCGCGATCCAGCTTGCCTTCACGTTGTTCGTCGTTGTCGAGACCTGGCTGGTGCCGGTCGAAGCCTGGTTCGTCGATAAATACGGCCCCCGCGTCGTCATCATGTTCGGCGGCATCATGATCACCCTCGCCTGGGTGCTGAACTCCTATGCGGACTCGCTGGTGATGCTCTACGCTGGCGCCATCGTCGGTGGCATCGGCGCCGGTTCGGTCTACGGCACCTGCGTCGGCAATGCGTTGAAGTGGTTTCCCGATCGCCGTGGCCTCGCTGCCGGTGCGACCGCAGCAGGCTTCGGCGCAGGCGCCGCGATCACTGTCGTACCGATCGCGCACATGATTGCCGAGAGCGGCTATCAGCATGCCTTCCTCACCTTCGGCATCGGCCAAGGTCTGATCGTTTTCATGCTTGCCTTCTTCATGCGCCCACCGGGCCAGGCCGTGCCGGTGAAGAGGAAGCAACTCAATCTGCCGCAGACCAAGACGGACTTCACGCCGCCGCAAGTGCTGCGCAGCCCGATCTTCTGGGTCATGTATCTGGTCTTCGTGATGGTCGCCGCCGGTGGTTTGATGACCGCAGCGCAGATCGCCCCCATCGCGCACGACTACAAGATCGCGAATTCTCCGGTGACACTGGCCGGCTTCCAGATGGCTGCACTGACCTTTGCCATCTCGCTCGATCGCATCTTCGACGGCTTCGGACGCCCGCTCTTCGGTTGGTTGTCCGATCAGATCGGTCGTGAACACACCATGTTCATCGCCTTCGGCACTGCTGCGGCGATGCTGCTCACGCTCTCTGCCTATGGCCACAATCCGCTCGTCTTCGTACTGGCGACGGCCGTCTACTTCGGCGTGTTCGGCGAGATCTACAGTCTGTTCCCGGCGACATCAGGCGACACGTTTGGTGCCAAGTACGCCACGACAAACAATGGCATGCTCTACACCGCGAAGGGCACAGCCGCATTGTTGGTGCCGCTCGCAAGCCTGATCGCAGCTAGCTATGGATGGCAGTCCGTGTTCGTGATCGCCGTTGCGCTCAATGCGACCGCAGCGCTGCTCGCCTTGTTCGTGATCAAGCCGATGCGACGCGCATTCATTCTGGGAAGTGAGCCAGCCGTGCCGGAAGCGGCACCACAGAGCGCCAAGACAGCTTGATCGAGGCAACACAAGTTCGGGCTTTAAGGGGCGCACGCGAGTACGTCCCTTTTTCGTGCCGACTGGCATACCAAGCGTCCGATTTGGATACCGCCAGAGTCAAGATGAGGAGCCAGCATCGAACGCCGCGCGGCAATGAACGTCAGAAATACTGACTTTCTTTCTTGATCAGTAAGCCTCGATATCATCGTTTCTGCGTTGACACCTGGCATACCGTATACCAATCTTGTATTTACAAGATCGATCCTCAGCCGATCAGCCAAGGGAGGTTGTTGCCATGCAAGTCGGAGATATCCTGCGTAGGAAGAGCACCCGTATCGCTACTGTCCGCATGAACGAGACTGTTGCCATCGCGGCGCAGTTGCTGCGGACGGGCAATATCAGCGCGCTGGTTGTGAAGGACGTGTGCCGTACCGAAGGCAACACGGCGGTCGGCATGTTCTCCGAACGCGACGTGGTTCGCGCGATCGCCGAACACGGCGCTGCCGGCGTCAATCGCAAGGTCTCGGATCTGATCTCGGTCCAGGAGCTTATCTCCTGCCGTTCAACTGATACGCTCGAACACGTCCGGCACCTGATGAACAAGCATCACATTCGCCACGTCCCGGTCATCGACGATCACACGCTGATCGGCGTGATCAGCATCCGCGATATCAGCAGGGCACTCGACCATGAGGACGCACCGCAAGCGCATGCCGCTGTCGCCTGACGCGTAAGCTCTCGTCCACTCATCTACCGGACCGATACCGACACGGACCGACTGCGGCCCGTGATGTAAATCCTTATTGCCATTTGTCAGCGCTCTCAGCCTCGGCGACATCTCATGAAGATCCGCATCTATGGCGCCTGCGCCATTGGCGGCTATCTTGGCGTCCAACTCGCGCAGGCTGGCGCCGATGTCAGCCTTGTTGCGCGCGGCGCACATCTAGCCGCCATGCGCGCAAATGGATTGAAGCTGCTGATATCAGCGAAGAACGCATCGTGCATATTCCCTGCACCGACGACCTCGCCTAACTCGGCGAGCAGGATCACGTCATCGTTTGCCTGAAAGCCCATTCGATCACCGATGTGATCGAACAGATGCGGTCGTTGCTGGTCATCGTAGCACAGGAGATGGGGCGTCTCACCGGCATCCTGCCGCCGGCCATCGCTTCCGTTCTGGCCCTGGTCAGCCAACGTGCCAGGGTTGCCGGCTTTACTGAAACGTTGAGACGCTATCATTCCGGGGCGCGCAAACACAGCTCGCGTGAACTCGGAATCCCGACATGTTCAACCCCCATTGCCCGCACATAAATTCCACCAATAGGAATTAGGCATCCGCCCCGCCAAATCCGCATGACACACCGCCGGCTGTCCGATGGACATTCCGCCGGTGCAACGGCATCCTCCGCCCCCGAAAGATCAACAAGCCACATCGGGCACACCCGATGCGCCTGCGAGGGAACAGAGGACCAATCATGATCAAGACCCGCTTCACCGAGCTCGTGGGTGTCGAACACCCGATCGTCCAGGGCGGCATGCAGTGGGTCGGCCGCGCAGAGCTCGTTGCCGCAGTGGCCAATGCCGGCGCGCTCGGCCTGATCACGGCGCTGACCCAGCCAACCCCGGAAGACCTCACCAAGGAAATCGCGCGCTGCCGCGACATGACCGACAAACCATTCGGCGTGAATCTCACGATCCTGCCGACCATCAAGCCGCCGCCCTATGCGGAATATCGCCAAGCGATCATCGAGGCCGGGATCAAGGTGGTGGAGACCGCCGGCAACAAGCCGCAGGAGCACGTTGACGAGTTCAAGAAGAACGGCATCAAGGTGATCCACAAATGCACGAGCGTGCGCCACGGCCTCTCCGCCGAGCGTATAGGCGTCGATGCGATCTCGATCGATGGTTTCGAATGCGCCGGCCATCCCGGTGAGGACGACACGCCCGGCCTGATCCTGATTCCGGCCGCCGCCGACAAGATCAAGATCCCGATGATCGCCTCGGGTGGCTTCGGCGATGGCCGCGGCCTCGTGGCTGCGCTGGCGCTCGGCGCCGAAGGTATCAATATGGGCACCCGCTTCATGTGCACCAAGGAAAGCCCGATCCATCAGCTGGTGAAGGAGCGCATCGTCGCCAATGACGAGCGCGAGACCGACCTGATCTTCCGCACCATGCGCAACACCTCGCGCGTCGCCAGGAACGCGGTGAGCAAACAGGTCGTGGCCATGGAGAAGGAAGGCGCCACTTTCGAACAGATCAGGGAACTTGTCGCGGGCGCCCGCGGCAAGCTGGTCTATTCGCATGGCGATGCCGAGGACGGCATCTGGTCGGCCGGCCAGGTCCAGGGCCTGATCCATGATATTCCGAGCTGCCAGGAACTCGTGTCGCGCATCATGCATGATGCCGAGACGATTATCCGCGGCCGCCTCGAAGCCATGCTTGGTAGCGGCCAGCGCCAAGCCGCTGAATAGACGGAACGGAAGCAGAGCCATGAAAGCTTATGTCTACGGCGCCAATGGCGCTGCAATCGGCGACGTCCCCAAGCCCTCGCCCACCGGCACGCAGGTGCTGGTCAAGGTGAAGGCTTGCGGCCTCAACCGCGCCGACCTCGGTATGACCAAAGGCCATGTCCACGGCGCTGCCGGCGGCGTCGGTACGGTGCTGGGAATGGAATGGGCCGGTGAGATCGCCGAACTCGGCCCGGAGGCCAAGGGCGTCAAGGTCGGGGATCGCGTGATGGGTTCCGGCGGTGCGGCCTTTGCCGAATTCGCCGTCACCGATCACGGCCGGTTGTTCCACATGCCAGCCAGCATGAGTTTCGAGGATGCCTGCACCCTGCCTGTGGCTATCACCACAATGCACAACGCGCTGGTGACCAATGGTGGCCTGCAACCGGGCCAATCGGTGCTGATCCAGGGCGCCAGCTCTGGGGTCGGCCTGATGGCGCTGCAGATCGCCAGGCTCAAGGGCGCAAAGACCGTGATCGGCTCATCGACCGATGCCATCAGGCGCGCGCGTCTGAAAGATTTCGGCGCGGACCTCGCCATCGATTCAAAAGATGCCGGCTGGGTCGATCAGGTTTTGAAGGCGACCGACGGCAACGGTGTCGATCTGATCGTCGACCAGATCTCGGGGCCCGTCGCCAACCAGAACTTGAAAGCCACGAAGGTGATGGGACGCATCGTCAATGTCGGCCGCCTCGGCGGCACCCATGGCGATTTCAATTTCGATCTGCATGCCGCACGCCGCATCAACTATATCGGCGTGACCTTCCGCACGAGGTCACTGCAGGAGATTCGCGACATCTTCAGCGCGGTGCGTGCAGACATCTGGCCCGCCGTCGAGGTCGGCCAACTGAAACTGCCGATCGACAAGGTCTACACGTTCGACAACATCGGGACGGCATTCGACCACATGGAAGCGAACAAGCATCTCGGCAAGATCGTGGTGACGCTGTAACGCGCGTTCTGCGAGTCCTCGATTTCAATACCGCGATGTCAACGCCGCGCATGATTCTCATGCGCGGCGTTCCTGTTTCGGACTCACACAAGTGCCGAACAACGACGAAACTCTCCGGTGGATACAAATAAATTCACGTTAACGTTTCGTTGACTCTCGACAGCCCTGGCAAAGTGGATTCTTATTGGTCTTGCGATTCGAAGTGGCGGGGCAGTTGTTTCGAGCGACGCGGGCGAGATTCTTCCGAGGGGGCTAAGTATGTCGCGTGCGCATGCGGACAACGCATGCGTCCAATCCGATTCGATCAAAGGATTGGCGCAGTCTATCGCGAAACCGGCCTATCACAGGCTGTTGATCGCAGAGCCGGCACTTCGCCGGGCCGTCCCCACACTCATCATCGCTTTTCTCATCACCATCTTCTTCGGCGCCTTCGTGCAGGTGGTCGATCAGAGCCGGCAGAAGCAGGCATCGATGAAGCGCGATCTCGCAGCGCTCGCCGATCTGCTCGTCGAGCGTCTCGAACGTAATGGCACCATCCGTCAGGATAGTTCTGCTGCCGTCGAGCGCCTGCAGAGCCTGCTGCCCAGCCTGATTCCGTCCTGGGGAATCGCTGGGGGACGCCACGTCATCGTGCTGGGCGCCGATCAGAGCATTCTCGCGCGCGTGCCGATCGACCTCCCGCCGGGCGACGCCAATCGCATCCTCGATGTCCTCAGCGCGACGCAGGCCATGGCTGCGCAGGGTCAACGCACCGACATTGTCGATGTGAAGCTGCCCGACAACAGCCATGCATTGGCCACCCGTCGCATCGTCAAGGCGCTGCCGGGTCAAGTGGTTATTATTCAGGAGAACAACGAGCCGATCTGGCGTTCTGACTCGGCGTTGTCGATCACGCTCTCGGCCACAACCGGCTTCGTGGTGCTGATCCTCGGCTTTGCCTTCCACTGGCAATCGACCCGCGCCCGCGAAGGCGATGCGATCAACGATGCCGTCCGTGGCCGCATCGACACTGCGCTCAATCGAGGCCGTTGCGGACTGTGGGACTGGGATCTGTCGCGCGGCCGCATCTTCTGGTCGCAGTCGATGTTCACCATGCTGGGCCTCGACAGCCGCAGTGATCTCCTGACCTTCGGCGAAGTCAACGCGCTGGTGCAGCCGGACGACATCAATCTATTCGAGATCGCCGACCAGCTGATGTCCTTCAAGATCGATCACATCGATCAGACCTTCCGCATGCAGCACAGCAACGGCCACTGGATCTGGCTGCAATTGCGTTGCGAACTCGCCCAAGGCCAGAACGATGGCAGCCAGCACCTGATCGGCATCGCCATCGACGTCACCGAGCAGAAGAGCCTTGCCGAGAAGACTGTGGAGGCCGACGTCCGGCTTCGCGACGCCATCGAGACCATTCCCGAAGCCTTCGTGCTCTGGGATGCCGGAGATCGCCTGGTCCTGTGCAACTCGCATTTCCAGCGCCTGCACAAGCTGCCGGACTCGGCCGTGTCGCCTGGCACGTCCTACGAGACGGTGCTCGAAGTCGGCAGCATGCCCGAGGTTCGCTCGCGCCTCGCCGAAGCCGGCACCGCCGCTCCGGGTGCCCGCACCTTCGAGGCTCAAATCGAGGATGGCAGCTGGCTGCATATCAGCGAGCGCCGCACCAAGGACGGCGGCTATGTGTCCGTCGGCACCGACATCACCCGCATCAAGGAACACGAGCAGAAGCTGGTCGATAACGACCTGCGCCTTCGCGCCAGCGTCATCGATCTCAAGCACTCCCAGGCCGCGCTGGAGAAGCAGGCGCTCGAACTCGCCGACCTCGCGCAAAAATACTCCGACGAGAAGAACCGCGCCGAGGAAGCCAACCAGACCAAGTCGAAATTCCTGGCCAATATGAGCCACGAACTGCGCACGCCGCTGAATGCCATCATCGGCTTCTCGGAAATCATGGGCAGCGGCATGTTCGGCAATCTCGGCTCGGACAAGTATGCCGAATATTGTCACGACATCCTTACCAGCGGCCACTACCTGCTCGAAGTCATCAATGACATTCTCGATATGTCGAAGATCGAGGCGGGTCGCATGAAACTGGACCTTGAGCCGCTCGATCTCGGACAGACGCTATCCGAAGCGCTGCGCGTCGTCTCAGGCCGCGCCGACGACAAGAATCTTACACTTAGCGCCGACATCGCGGCTGATGCACCGGTGGTGGCCGACCGTCGCGCAATCAAGCAGATCCTGGTCAATCTGCTCTCGAACGCAGTGAAATTCACACCCGATGGCGGCCGTGTTACCGTGCGCAGCCGCGTGCTGCGCGACTCCGTCGCCCTGATGATCGCCGATAGTGGCATCGGCATCGCCCCACATTCGCTGAAGCGCCTCGGACGCCCTTTCGAACAGGTCGAGAGCCAGCTCGCCAAGACCTATCACGGCTCTGGCCTCGGCCTCGCCATCGCCAAGTCGCTCACCAGCCTGCACGGCGGATCGATGAAGCTGCGCTCCAAGCTTGGCACCGGCACCGTGGTATGCGTCACCATCCCACTCCGCGGCGGAGACAGGCCGGCGGAAATCTCCGAAGCCGCCTAGGCTTCGACTACTTTCCGCCTGACCGGGCCGAACCAACGCCCATAGCATGACGCTCAAGCGTCAAATGGCCGCTTGGGCGGCCCCCGCCCATACCTATACTAAAGGTTGCAGGTCGCTATATTGGCGCGTCGACACGGCCCACCGGACTGGGACCGCGATTCTTTCCAGTGTGACCTGTCAATTTTCAAGGCCGCCATCTGCAAACTAGCTGCCGACAACACTGCAGCGGTTGCCGATTGAAGGGAGTTCCTGAACTCGCGAACCATACTGCTCTTCAGTACATGGAGGGGCAGTCCAGACAAGAGCGGCACGGAGATTGTCGCCTGTTCAATAAACAAAGGTATTCCAGTGGAGGAAACGACGATGAAACTGAGCCATCTCGCCGCGGCCGCATTCTGTCTGACTGTGCCGGGCATCGCAGTCGCGCAAGACTATCCATTGAAATCAGTCACGGTGATCGTGCCTTTCACTGCTGGTGGCGCAAGCGATACGACAGCGCGCATGACCACGCAGAAGATGCAGGAAAACTTCGGGCAGTCCTTCATCATCGAGAACAAACCCGGCGCCAACGGCTCCATTGGCGCAACGCAACTCGCTCGCTCAAAACCGGATGGCTACACACTGATGGTGGGCTCGATCGGGGTCATCGCGATTAATCCGGTGCTTTACAAGGACCCAGGCTATCATCCGCTCCAGAATTTCGATTTGCTCAGTGTCGCTGTGCGGAATCCCAACGTGCTAATCACGCGTCCCGATTTCCCGGCCAATACCGTCCAGGAACTCGTCGACTATCTCAAGAAGAATCCGGACAAGGTCACGTTCGCCTCATCGGGCGTTGGCTCGTCCGACCATCTGACGGCCGTGTTGTTCTGGCAGAAGACGGGGACCACCGGTATCCATACGCCCTACAAGGGCGGCTCGCAGGCCCATACGGACCTGATGGGCGGACATGTCGACGTCTCCTTCCAGAATCTCGGCGCAGTCGCCAACTACATCCGAGGCGGCAAGATGAAAATTCTGGCCGTTACCAGTGACACGCGCTCCGATTCATTCCCGCAGACCCCAACGATGAAGGAAGTCGGCGTCGACGATCTCAATATCTATTCGTGGCAGGCCTTCGTCGCGCCCAAGGGCCTTCCGACCGATGTGAAGACCAAGCTCGAGACATCGATCACCACCGCCCTCACCTCGCCCGATCTCAAGAAGCGGCTGACCGATAGCGGCTTCGAGGTCGTCGCCAATACGAGTGTCGAATTTCAGAGCTTTCTGGAAAAGGAACTCACACGCTGGAAGACTGTTGTCGAAATCGGCAAAGTCAAGCCGGAGCAGTAGGACCGCGATGCACGTCTCTCAAGCCGCGTAGAGTCTGGTTCAAGCGGGTCAGTTGTTCGAAAGCAGTCCCGGGCGCGGCGCGTGTCATCACGATGCACCGCATCCGGGTCGCACGTCGTCAAGCCTAGAAGTTGAACGTCGTTGAAACGAGATAGGTGCGCGGCGCGCCGAGGATCACGTATCCATCATTGGTCGCCGCCTGCCAGTAGTTGCTGTCGAGTAGGTTCTCGACCGAGAACCGGACCACCACAGGCTTGCTATTCCAGGGTGAGGCAAACGCATAGCGAGCCCCCGCGTCATAACGTGTCCAGCTCGCGCCGGAGACCTTGTTTGCCTGATCTGTAAAATATCCGCCCGTATGGATCGCACGGCCGGTCACCGTTAGCCCGCGCAGGAACGGTACGTCCCATTCGCCGCCAAGATTGAACTGCGTGTCAGGAACGTTGAAGGTACGGAAACCATCATATGTCCCTCTCTCCGTCTTCTCCTGTCGTGCATCGAGGAACATGACGCCACCGAGCAGGCGCAGTCCCTCGGTCACCTCACCGAACGCATTGATTTCAACGCCGCGGTTACGACTTTCGCCTCCCTGCGACACGGTATTGGTCGGACGATCAACAATCTGGAACGGGCGCATGATGTCGAAGGCGCTTACCGTGGTCGTGATCCTTCCCCAGTCGATCTTGACGCCCATCTCATGCTGCGTCGACCGGTATGGCGGCAATACCTGTCCGGCATTGGCAAAACTCTCGCCGACAATCGAGCCTGTTTCCAGCGCCTCGATATAGTTGGCATAAACCGAGACATTCTCCAGTGGCTTGATGACAAGGGCATAGGCTGGTGTCGTCGCCGACGCATCGTAACCGCCGGTCCTCGTTCCCGTGCCCATGGCGAACGATTCCGACTCCACATATTGGTGCCGCACACCGACGGTGAGCTGGATCCGGTTGTTCCAGATCGACATGGTATCGGCAACACCGAAGCTGGACTGGTCCGTGCTGGAAGTCTTGCGAGGCGCGCCGACGTCCACGTTCGGGAAGGGACTTTGACGCGGATTGTACAGGTTCGACCTGAACAGCGTTCCCGAGACGTTGAGAATACCTGTCTCGGCTTCCGCTGTCGCTGCGTTGAAGTTGATGGAGTGATTGACCGGGCCGGTGTCGACATTCGCGCGGAAGCCTGCCTGGGCCGCCGTCCGCTCGTGCTTCTGGTTGTTGCGCCTCGGCGTCCCGTTGAAGTTGCCGTTCAGACTGTCCATCCGGATATCGGAATAAAGATATCGCGTGTTGCTCGTACCGATGCCAGCCTGGGCATAGGCGGTGAGATTCTCGGTGATATCCACTTCACCCTGGACGAGCGCGTAACGTGACTCCGAATTCCAGAAGCCCCAGTTCGGCATGTAGTTCGCGCGAGCGTCCGGCGCTGCTGGAAGTGCCGTGAGATTACCGAGGTCTACGAAGCGCGTCATCGCGGTGGCATTGTTATTCTCGTAGCCGAAATCGGCTGAGAGGCGCACGCGCTCGCCGCGATAATCCAGCCCGACAAACCCATTGCCGACTTCCTGGTTCTGATTGGCAAGTTCCGTGGCACCGTCCTTGTAGCTGCCATTGAAGCGAACGCCGAACTCCTTGAATTCGCCAAATCTCTGGCCGACGTCCAGTTGCGTGCCGAATTGCGACCGCGACGAATAGGTGTTCGTGATCTGCGCAAACGGCACGTCGCCCGCCCGCTTGGTCACCAGATTGACGCTGCCGCCGACGCTGCCACCGCCGGGCGGCATACCGTTGAGCAGCGCTGACGGCCCCTTCAGAACTTCCACGCGTTCGATGGCTGACAGCGATGAGAGCGAGAACGCCGACGCGATACCGTAAAGCCCGTTCAGCCCGTAAGCCGTGCTGGAAACGCTGAAGCCGCGAATGTTCAATTGATCGAAACCGCTGAGACGCGGCACGGTGACGCGCACCGACGGATCGTTCGCGAATACGTCATCGAGCTTGCGCGCCTGCTGATCCTGGATCGTCTTCGCAGTATAGCTGGTCTGGTTGAACGGCGTATCCATCACGCCACGATTACCGAGCAACCCAACCTGACTACCGGATGCAACTTGCCCGCCTGCATAAACCGCCGGCAGCGAGCCGATCATGCCGGTCGGGGGCGCCGCGGGTGCGCGGCGTTCCACGGGCCGAGGTGTCGCCCGCGGCGCGACTACGACGTTTCGGCGCGGTGCGACACGACGAACCGCACGCAGCGTCGGCGCATGCACTTCAACGGCGGGCAGCGCCTGCGAGGTCTGTGCAATGACCGTTGCGTCGGTATCAAGCAACAACGCGAGCGCGCTCACTGCGGCCAGAAGAGTCGTTTTGCGAAGTGTAGTTTTGCGCGTCATTGAATCAGTCGCCCCAAAAAACATCGCCGACTTCTGTCGACTAACTCAATGGGGCCTACAGGATGACACGGTGCGGTCACAATGCGGCGCGTCTAGATTCTATCTAATGCTTCACGCCTCTTCATACGTGGAACGCCGCATGCAACCAACTGCCGCGCCCTGCGATTTGACACAGGCGATAAATTCTGCCGGACTTTGTTTTACTCCGGAGCCCCGCAGATTATCAGATTGGATAGCAACACGCTCGCACGCCATCTCGGCGCGCAATTACGATCATCACTGGCGCTTTGACGTGATGCGAACGTGCCCCACCTGATTGGCCTGCGATGTAAACCAGACCACGCCATTCGGTCCTTTCGTCATACCGAAGGGTTGTGCGTTCTCCGTCTTGAGATCGAAGAACGAAACTTCACCCGCCGGCGTGATACGCCCGATCTTGTGAGACTTGAAAGCGGTGAACCAGACATTCCCGTCGGCTCCCGCGGCGATACCAATAGGGCGCGTTTCCGCTGGCAGTGGAAACTCCTTGATCTCGCCGCCTGTCGAAATTCTACCGATGTGATCAGAGCCGTTCATGGAAAACCAAAGATGACCATCCGGCCCGACCGTGATGTCACGCGGGCGCGACTTCGGATTGCCGAGCGGGAATTCGGAGATCTTTCCCGTCTTGACGTTGAGTCGTCCGATCTTCCCGGCCCCGCTTTCCGTGAACCACAAGTTCTGATCCGGACCTGTCACCACACCATAGGCTTCGGCATTCTCCGTCGGGATTGGGAACTCCGAAAATTCACCGGTCAGCGTAACGCGGCCGATTTTGTTCGCCGCCATTTCCGCAAACCAGATCTGGTCATCCGGGCCGACCGTAATGCCGCGCGGCCATGATCCCGTGTTGAGTTTCGTGGGAGTCGTCGCCTGCGAGGGGATCGCAAATGTCCCGTTGAATTCCCCTTTAATCGAAACCCGGCGAATGGCGTTCTCTTCGCGTGACGTGAACCAGAGATTGCCGTCAGGGCCAGACGTGATCCCCTGAGTAACTCCGACCTGCTCGCCCGGAACGCGAAAAGACGTCATCTCACCGTTTGGCGTAACCCGAAAAATCTGGTGTTTGATGACTTCCGTCACCCACAAATTTCCATCAGGACCGACGACAATCGCTTGCGGGCGCTGCCCCTCCCCGGGAAGCGACTTCTCAATCAGGGAGATGTCATCCGCCTTGGTCCCGTTCGGAGCAAATGCAGCGACCAAGGCAAAAGCAACGGTAGCGGCGCGGAAGCCTAAAACCTGCATGTCGACTCCATATCGGCTGTTTCATTTCAGTGCTGGTGCGTGATGGCATCGCCGACACTGCGACATTCAGGCGCAGGCACAGCAACATCTCAAGCCGCATGTCATCGGCAAACGAGATGCGGACCTACAGGACGTCAGGGTGCGGTCACAATGCGGCGGGTTTAGAATCTATCCAGCCGTTCACGCGAGATCATACACAGCCGGTCATACACAACTCGCGTCAATCCGCCGCGCGGGCCGCGCCTCTACGTCTGGCCTGCGACCACCGAGAGGAACACCTGGCGCACGTCAGCCTGCGTCTCGCGCACGCGTGCTTGCAGCGAAGAAAAGTCCGGCTCATTGCTCACCCGTGCGAGCATGCGCAACAGATCGGTGCCTGCCGTCTCCGGCTTGAACTTGTCGCTCACGCATAGCCGCAGCACCTGTGTGAGGTCGTGATAGAGCCGCACCGCCGGACGCAGCACATCGACAGCAGCCGGCGACAGAATGCCCAGCCGCGCCGCGTTCTCCAGCACCTGTTGTGTGCTGATGCTGAGAATCTCGGGCTTCTCTGCGGCATGTACCAGCTGCAGATATTGCGCGATGAATTCGATATCGACCATGCCACCCGCGGCATGTTTCAGGTCCCAGATATCGTCTTCGCCCTTTTCCTCAGCGATAGCCTGCCGCATCTCGGCAACGTCATTGGCGATGATCGTGGTCTCACGCGAGCGCGTCAGCACGTCGCGGATGACCCGTTCGATCTTTTCGCGGAATGCGGGCGTCGCCGAAATCACCCGCGCGCGCGTCAGCGCCATATGCTCCCAGGTCCAGGCCTCGGTCTCCTGATATTCAGCGAAGGAGTCGATGCGCGACGCCAGCGGGCCTGCGCGGCCCGACGGGCGCAGCCGCATATCGACCTCGTAAAGCACGCCATAGTTGGTGCGCGTGGTGAAGGCGCTGATCAGGCGCTGCGTCAGCCGCGCAAAATACTGCGCGCCGTGCAGCGGCCGCGGCCCGTCGGAATCCGGTGCGTCATGATCGAAGTCGTAAATCAAAATCAGATCGAGATCGGACGCCGCCGTCATCTCGCGGCTGCCAAGCTTGCCCATCGCCACGATTGCGGTCTGCTGGTCCTTGATGCGGCCGTGCTGAGCGACGAACTGATCGAGCACCAGCCCATGTAGCGTATGCGCAATCCCTTCGGCAACGTCGGCGAATGCAATCCCGGCTTGCTGCGCCGACACGGTGCCCGAGAGAATGCGTGTCCCGATCAGGAACAGGCTCTCCTGCCCGAACAGCCGAAGACGATCGAGAAACTCTTCGTAGGAATTGGCGTCTTCGAGGGTCGCCGCAAGGCGCATCGAGAGTTCGCGCTGATCCGGCATGGCGCCAAAGAACCGCGGATCGATCAGCCCATCCATGATTTGCGGCTGCCGCGCCAGCATGTCGCCGAGACGCGGCGCCGCGCCTAGCACCAGCGCCACCAGGGCAACGAGATCGCGATGCTGGCTGAGCAGCGAGATCAGCCGGCCGCCGCGCTGTAACGCCTGCAGAAACCGGTCGAACGCAACGACCGCAAGGTCCGGCTCTTCGGCGTCAGCCAGCCCGACGATCAGCGCTGGCACGAATTCCATGAATGCCTGCCGCGTACCCTCATATTTGAGCGCGCGATAGTCATCCGTCATCCAGTGCTGCACCGTTTCCGCCACCATGGCCGGCTTGCGGAAACCGAGCTTGGTGAAATGCTCGAGAAGCCGCTGGTCCGCTGCGCCTGCCTTGTAGTCGACAGCCGGAAGATGCGCGTCGTCGATCGGGTCGCCTTCAAACAGGCGGCCATAATGCCCCTGCACGCAATTGAGATGCGCCAGCAGATCGCGGGCAAAGGCCTCGCGGCCGTCATAGCCGAAGAAACGCGCAAAGCGCTCCATGGCGCCAACGTCATCGGGCAGCGAATGGGTCTGCTCGTCGGCAATCATCTGCAGCCGATGCTCAACACGTCGCAGGAAATCATAGGCGAGCGTCAGTTCGTCGCGCGCCTCAAAGGTGATCCAGTTACTGGCAGCGAGAATATTCAGCGCCTCCAGCGTCGGCCGCACGCGCAATTCCGGGTGGCGCCCGCCGGCAATCAGCTGCTGGGTCTGCGCGAAGAACTCGATCTCACGGATGCCGCCGCGCCCGACCTTGACATTATGCCCCTCGACGGAGATTTCATTCTGCCCGCGGAACGTCTGCATCTGCCGTTTCATGTCATGAACATCGGCTAGCGCGGCGAAATCCAGATGCTTGCGCCAGACGAAAGGCGCGATCTCGGCCAGCAGGGCCTCACCGGCCTTGAAGTCACCGGCGCAAGGCAACGCCTTGATCATCGCCGCCCGTTCCCACGTGCGGCCTTCGCGCTCATAGTAATGCAGCGCCGAGGCCGTGGACACCGCCACCGGGGTTGATGCCGGATCGGGCCGCAGCCGGAGATCGACGCGGAACACATAGCCGTCTCCGGTGCGCTGCTGCAGCAACCGCGACACACCCTGCGCGATGCGCACGAAAAATGAATTCGGCTCGATATCCTCGGCCAGCGTATGCGCCTCGAGATCGAAGAACACGATCAGGTCGATGTCGCTGGAATAGTTCAGCTCGCCGGCACCCATCTTGCCCATGGCCAGCACGATCAGGCCGCTGCCCTGCTCCGGATGATCGGGATCCGGCGGTAGAATGCGCTTGCGTGCCGCGTCCTGACGCAGCAGATAACGCACCGTCGTCTGAACTGAGGACACAGCGAGATCGGTCAGCGCCCGCGTGACGCGCATCACCGGCCAAACGCCGCCGATGTCGCACAGCGCAATCAACAAGGCCGCTTCGGATTTCATGCGTCGCAGGAGATGCATGACATCGGGATCGCCCCCAGCGGCAGCGACATTCGCCGAGGTCTCAGTGATCAGAGTGGCGAGATGCTGTTGAGGATCGCAATGCAGCAGCCGCAATGCACGTGCGGCATCGGCACGGATCAGATCGAACAGATAGGGCGACGCCTCAGCAATGCCGAGCAGGATCGCCCTGGCATGCGGAAGTTGGTCGGTAATCGCGCGAAATGCGGCGGCATCGTCCGGCACAAGACCGGCGAGCCATTCGCCGAAGCGCTGCTCGGCATCGGCGGGGGCGAACAGCTGCGGTCCGCTGACGAATTGCGCGGCCAGCGGGAGCTGGCCCTCGCCTGTTGCGGCTGAGGTCATGCCGACTTCTGTGGCACATTCCCCGTTTGACCCGCAAGGCCTTCGGCTGCCGCCGTGGGTAGCGCCAGCGTGACCCGCAATCCCGGATGATTGTCGTCAAGCTGCAATTCACCGCCATGCAGCTTGGCTACGGCAGATGCCAGGCTAAGGCCAAGGCCGGACCCCGGCAGAGTACGGCTTGCTTCCAGCCGCACGAAGCGCTCCACCGCATGTTTCCGGTCGGCTTCCGGGATGCCGGAACCATGATCGGACACGCTGAGCAGTACCTGCTCGCCCTCGCGCCGCGCCTCGATAACGAGGTCCCTGGCAGCCGCAGCTTCAACGCCATCGGTGTTCTCGTCCACGCCCCCTGGCTTGCCATATTTGATGGCGTTTTCGACGAGATTGGCGAGCGCTTGGCTGATCAGTTCGCGATTGCCGTGCAGCGGTGCGGCCGTGGTCCTGACGGTCAGCGTGAGATCGCTGTCTTCGGCCAGCGGCTCATAGAGCTCGTGGATACCCTGGGCGACCTCCGCGGCATCGAAATTGTCCATATTGCCGCGCGCCTGCCCTGATTCCGCACGTGCGATCATCAGTAGCGCATTGAAGGTCCGGATTAGGCCATCTGATTCTTCGATGGTGCGTTCCAGCGCCGCGCGATATTCGGCCTCGTTGCTGGATCGCGCCAGCGCCTCTTCCGCGCGATTGCGAAGCCGCGTGAGCGGCGTCTTGAGATCATGAGCGATATTGTCCGAAACTTCCTTCAGTCCCGTCATCAGCGCTTCAATGCGCTCCAGCATGGCATTGAGATTTTCCGCGAGACGGTCGAGTTCGTCGCCGCTGCGTCCGACCGGCAGACGGCCCGACAGATCACCCGCCATGATGCGCTGGGTAGTGCCGGTCATCGCGTCGATCCGTCGCAGCACGCGGCTCGCAACGAAGATGCCGCCGCCAAGTCCAAGGACAACGACGATCAACACCGACCACTTGGCGGCATCGCCGACGATATCGAACAGGCGCCGGCGCTCTTCGAGATCATGCCCGATCAACAGCCGGAAGCCGCTGCTCAATTGCGTCACCTTGACCAGCGCGCGATGGTTGGACGAGTCAGGATCGTCGAGCCGGCGATAGACGGTCTCGGACCAGCCCGTAGTCGCCATCACGCCAGGCGCCAGTGAGGACACGTTGCCGGCGATGGATTGCCCCGCTGGCGTCGTGATCAGATAGAGGTTGGCGCCAGGCCGCAGCGCCCGGTTCTCAATCGCAAAAACGATGCCGCGCAGGCCACGCCGCGCAAACAGGTCGCTCAGCTCGGTCATTTCGCTATCGACTGTAGTCGTGATCTGGTCGTTGATCAGCCGGTGCGTATTCCAGGCGAAATAGACCAGCAGCGATGCCGCAAACAGCGCGAACAGTAGCAGATAGGCCAGCGTCAGCCGGAAGGCCGTCGTGCGAAACAGTTTACCGATAGCCGTCACGGGTCACGCTCGGGACGTACGGAAATGGAAGGTTCTGGAATTCATCCCCTGTTCTAGCAGGCGCAAGCTGTAACAAACAGGGTGGGAATATGAGATGTTGGTAATGTCGCCGCGCTGCAGGAATTTTATCTTCAAACCAGTTTCATTCCGGAAGGCCGGCTTTCGCAGGCCCTCCGATGCCGGCACGAAGTCCTGCGGTCGCCGCACCGCGAATGGTGTGCAGCAGCGGGTTGCTTGCGGATCGAAGTGAGAATCCCAGACTTTTTCCAGCAGCACCTTTATTGGAATCACGTTCCAGGTGAATGTCACGACCGTCGTGAGGCAGTCTCGCACGCGGCTATAATTTTTCCGGCGACCCGATCGAGGACGAAAATGTTGGAATCACAGGTAAACGTGCCTAACCTCCTCAGTCATAGGCGAAGAGGATGAGCTGCGTGGATCTTGCTAAAATCCAGTCGAAGGCCGACGACAAACAGAACGACATCAGTACTCCATCGATCGTCTTGATCCTGCCAAATGCTGCTGTCGGGCAGAAAACGAAGTAGCTTGAAGGAGGAGCCGAGGCTGATGCAGATGCTTGCTCGACGGTCGGACAGCCGGGGGCGGCTTTCTGTTTCCTTGATCGCGATCGGGTGCGTCCTTTTGGGCCTCCTGCTCCGCTTCCTCGCTCGGGAGCATGCCACTACCGACACCATTCTATACCACGTCCCCTGGTATATATTCGCGCGCGACCACGGTGTCGGTGGGCTTGGCGAAGCCTTCACCAACTACACACCGTTCTACAGTTATCTGTTGTTGATCATGGCGCAATTCGATGGGCTGGGCCAGCCTCTCACTCTGGTCAAGGTGATGTCGTTCGTATTCGAGTTCGGCAATGCGATCGTGGTGGCTCTGATCGTGTGGTGGGCGAATAAGGCACCATCGCGCGCGTGCATTGCCTTTTGTTGTGTCTGGCTCGCGCCGACAGTGATCTTCAACGGCGCTCTGTGGGGACAGGCCGACTCGGTCTGGACATTCTTCACGCTCGTTTCGATAGCGGCGTTCATGCAGCATCGGAACGGCATTTTGCCATTCGCAGTCGCGGTCGCGGTGAAAGCCCAAGGCGTATTCCTGGGGCCGTTTGTCCTGGGCATGATGTTGCGTGACAAGATTCACTGGACATGGCTGGCCGCCGTCCCCGTGGTCTACGCAGCTCTCGCTATTCCTGTTGTTGTCGCCGGCAGATCCATCGCCTCGGTGTTCAGCATCTACATCGAGCAGGCTGACGTGTTCCACCGCCTCACCATGAACGCCGCAAATATCTGGGTGTTCGCAGGGAGTGTTCCCTACCAGATGGGTGTCGCCATTGGGCTCGTATTGGCGGTGCTCGGCGGGCTGGCACTGGCAGCCTTGCTCGCGCGGTCCAGGCGAGAAGGGCCAGAGTTTATATTGCTCGTCGCATGCGCATCTCTGATGATCATGCCCTACCTGCTGCCGAAGATGCACGATCGTTACTTCTTTGCGTTCGAGGTGGCATCCATCGGGCTCGCCTGTCTCAATGCGCGTTACCTGCCGTTCCCGGCGATCGCTCAAGTCTCTGGCGTGCTGTCCTATCTCGGATTCGAACGCGAGATCGTGATGGGCCTGCTACCCGCGGCGCTGTGCAACACGTTGCTGGCCATATACTTGGTGCTCGACCTTTGGCATGATGAGAGCGGCTTCCACTTTCCGAAACTTGCGTGGCTCGGCTACGCCGCATCGACGGCAGGACTGTTCGCCTACCTGCTGCTGGCAGATGCAGGGGAGAACATGTCTCTCACCTACCTGCTCTTCACGGGTCTCGTCGTGGGCACGGCCCTGATGGTCATTAAAGGCTCGCGCTGCGCCTCGGTTCCCGAACGGTCAGTCGCCGGGTCAGCTCCCGGGCACCCGCCCGTCAATTGAGATCAATCACTTTCGCAGTCCAGGGCCATTGACGCGATGATGATCGGCAATGACCGCGTAAGGCGTCAATCTTCTGACGGAACCGAGATTTGGCTCACTTCATGCCGTCGCGGACCATATAGCCGGCGCCGCGAATCGTGTGCAGCAGCGGACGCTCGAAACCCTTGTCGATCTTCGAGCGCAGGCGCGAGATATGGACATCGATCACATTGGTCTGCGGATCGAAATGATAGTCCCAGACGTTTTCCAGCAGCATGGTGCGAGTGACCACCTGCCCGGCATGTTTCATGAGATATTCGAGCAGCCGGAATTCGCGGGGCTGCAAGATCAGTTCCTGGCCACCGCGCGTCACGCCATGCGACAGCCGGTCAAGTTCGAGATCACCGACGCGATAGGTCGTCTCTTCGGCGGGACCGCCCTGACGGCGCGACAGCACTTCGACGCGCGCGAGCAGCTCGGCGAATGAATAGGGTTTCGGCAGATAATCGTCGCCGCCGGCGCGCAGGCCCTTGATGCGATCGTCGACCTGGCCCAGCGCCGACAGGATCAGCGCTGGCGTCCGATTACCCTTGTCACGCAGGCCGCCGATGACAGAGAGGCCGTCGCGCTTCGGCAACATGCGGTCGACCACCAGCACATCGTAGTCCCCGGATTCGGCAAGCGCGAAACCTTCCTCGCCAT
The DNA here is from genome assembly GCF_008329525.1 of Tardiphaga sp. P9-11. Lineage (GTDB taxonomy): Bacteria > Pseudomonadota > Alphaproteobacteria > Rhizobiales > Xanthobacteraceae > Tardiphaga. The sequence goes on from NZ_NPKQ01000002.1 coordinate 527,719, forward strand.
CGCTGGCGTGATCCGCGACATGACCGACCTCACGGAAAGCCTTGACCAGATAGTCGGCGGATTCGCGGTCGTCTTCGATGATGAGCAGACGCATCTGGGGATCGGATTCGCTGTGAATACTGTGTGTCTCGGTCACCATGGCGCGCACTCGGCCTTCATGCAAGGTGGTGGGTTGCCCCTTGCTTACGAGAGAAACGAGAAAATAGGCGGTGAAGCTGGGGGAAACTTCACCGCCCATTGGCCTTTCGACGGAAGGGGGCTGTTTTCCATCGAAAGGAAGCAGTGGGAGCGAGTTTGTGGCTCGCCCCCTGGAAAGGGCCGTCAGCGGGGGCGACTATGCCGGCGACACTCTCCGTTCATGTGCGGTGATCAGCCGTTATCAGCTCTTGGCGAGGGGAACGGCGACGAACTTCGAGGAGCCGTTCGAGCGAACCCTGATCAGCACGCTGTTCTTGTTGTCGTTATGCGCGGCGACAATCGCCTCGCGCACATCACCGGGATTGGTCACGCTCTTGCCGGCAACTTCGAGAATGACGTCGCCTTCCTTAAAGCCACGCTCGGCAGCGGCGCTCTTCGGATCGACACCGGTTACAACGACACCGTCCTTGCCGGCACCGGCGACACTGCTCGCGGGCGAGACCGTGAGGCCCAGCCGAGGCACGTCGGAGCCACGCGACGACGATCCCTTGTCACCGCTATCGACATCGGCCTTCGCCTCTATCGTGTTCGGCAACTGGCCAAGCGTCATGGACAGAACCTTGTCCTCACCCTTGTGCAGCACGTTGATCTTCACCGTATTGCCCGGTGCGAAACCGCCAATGGTACGGGCGAGTTCGCGTGCATCCTTGACCGGTGTACCATTCACCGCGGTGATGACGTCACCCGACTTGATGCCAGCCTTGGCTGCCGGACCATCGGACTGCGGCTCGGCGACAAGCGCGCCTTCCGCCTTCTTCAGGCCGAGCGAGTCTGCGATATCCTGGGTCACCGGCTGGATTTGAACGCCGATCCAACCACGCGAAACCGAGCCCTTGTCCTTGAGCTGCGCGACAACCGTCTTCACGGTCGAGGCCGGGATCGAGAACGCGATGCCGACACTGCCGCCCGAGGGCGAATAGATCGCGGTGTTGACGCCCATCACTTCGCCCGACGTATCGAAAGCCGGACCACCCGAATTGCCCTTGTTCACGGGCGCATCGATCTGGATGAAATCATCATACGGACCGCTGCCGATGTCGCGGCCGGAAGCCGACACGATGCCCGCGGTCACGGTGCCGCCGAGGCCGAACGGATTGCCGACCGCCAGCACCCAGTCGCCGATCCGCGGCTTGCCATCGGCAAGCTTGGCGAACGGAAAATCAGTGCGGCCTTCGACCTTGATCAGCGCCAGATCGGTACGTGGATCAGTGCCGATCACCTTGGCGGAGTAAGTCTTGCCGTCGTCGGTGGAGACTTCGACCTTATCGGCGCCATCGACCACGTGATTGTTGGTCACGGCGAAACCGTCAGCCGAGATGAAGAAGCCCGAGCCTTGGCCGCTCACAATGCCACGGCCACCGCGCGGACCACCGCGCATGCCCGGCGGCAGACCGTCCTGGCCGAAACGCTTGAAGAAGCGCTCCATTGGAGAACCTGGCTGGAACGGCGATTCGCCGTTGTTGTCGTCATCCTTCGATGCAACCTTCTCCTTCATGTTGACCTTGACCGAGATCACCGATGGCTTCACGCGCTCGACGATATCGGCGAAGCCGACCGGCTGCGCCGCCTGCGACTTGACCTGCTTGTCAACCTGCGCATGGGCCGTGGTGGTGAAGATATCGACCGGGCCATTGGAGGGCGACAGGCCATAAGCGGCCACGCCAAGGCCGGCAACCACCGATGCCATCAGCGCGAATTTGCGCGCAGAGAACAGCGAACGGCGGGGTGCCTTGTAAGACGGCAATTCGGAAAAATCGGTGGGGCGGTCGGACATCGAGAAAATCTCCAGAGCAACGGCGCGGGGGGCAAAGCGCCTTGTGTGATGTGAAGATGGATGTTTCCACCTTACCGCGGGCTGGCAGGGGAATTAAGGTTTTGTAATCTGGGGAAATGTTGCTGTGGCGGGGTGACGCAGGACGAAGGAGACCAGCCTCCGCCCCACTCCCCGCGAATCCCACTGGAACTAACCGGTAGTTTTGCCCGATGCATCCGGGAACAGGCCTGCCAGAATTTCACCGGCCATATTGAAGGCGGCGACACCGCGGAACAGTGCCGCAATTCCTGCGCTCGCATGCAACTCTTCCAGAGTGGCGCCGACCTTGATCGCAGCCTTGGCGTGATTGGCTGCTGCCTCCGACGTTTGCACGAGGAGAATGGCAAAAGACATCAGCTGCACGGTCTTCTGGTCCAGCGCATCCGGCGTCAATGCCGCAATCCGCCAGTCTTCCAGCGCCGTGACCAGAGCGGGATCGACGCGCATGCCAAGTTCAAGCCGCTTCGCGATCTTGGGCGGCGTGAACCCGATCATGGTCTCGTAGCGGGATTTCAATTCGTCGAGATCAGCGATATTTTTCGTCATATGACTCTCGTTTTTAGATCGATCATGGCACTAGCTCCTACTCGACCTTGGCACCTGCTGTCTTGACCACCTGGCCCCATTTCTCGGACTCAGCCCGCAAGAACGAAGCGAAGGCGTCGCCTGACAATGCGCCGGGCTCGGCACCCACATCAGCCAACCGCTTCACCACGTCGGGATCCTTCAGCACCTTCGTCACGCTATCGATCAGGATCTTCATCACCTCCGGCGGCATCTTCGCCGGCGCGACAAGGCCAAACCACGACGAGGCCTCAAAATTCGCAACGCCCGCCTCAGCCATGGTCGGCAATTCCGGGAACAGTGGCGAGCGCGTTGCACCCGCAACGGCGATGGCACGGATGGTGCCGCCCTGAACCTGCGGACGGACAGCCGGCATATTGTCGAACATCATCGGGATCTGGCCAGCGATCAGGTCGTTCATCCCCGGCGCCGCCCCGCGATAGGGCACATGGACAATATCGATGCCGGCGCGCGCCTTCAGCAACTCGCCCGCAAGATGATTGGTTGACCCCAAGCCGGACGATCCGAAGTTGAGCTTGCCCGGCGACGCCTTGGCGAGCGCGATCAGCTCGGCCACCGTCGTCGCCTTCACACCGGGATTGACGGCGAGCACGATCGGTACCGACGCGATCAGCGCCACCGGCGTGAAATCCTGCGCGGGATTGAACGACAGCTGCGTATAGAGCGACTGGTTGACGGCGAGCGGCCCCGGCGCGGCCAGGAGCAGCGTGTAGCCATCGGCGGGCGCGCGTGCGACAGCATCGGCGCCAATATTGCCGCCGCCGCCGGCGCGATTGTCGATCACCACCGGCTGTCCCCAGAGCTCCTGCAGCTTGTTGCCGAGCAGCCGTGCGACCACATCGTTCGATCCACCGGCCGGAAACGGCACCACGATCTTGATGCCGCGATCCGGAAATCCGGCATGCGCCGCATGGCTGACCAGCGAAACCATGACCAGAGCCATCAGCGCAGAAACCATGTGCCGCATGCGATCCTCCAAATAATCGATTTTTCTTGCTTCGTCGATTTTATGTTGGCACTAGCCGGGACTGCCGTCAAATCGGCTTATTGCCGTCCTCTATTTTCAACGATCAAAGACCGCTTAAAAAACTGCCTATTTAGAGGAATTGCCACGATGAGTTCTCATGCGCCTGGCGCCCCGCTGAAGCCCTGCCCCGGTCCGGACCGCCATCCGAAACGGCCGGCATTCGCCATGCCATCAGGCGCCTGCGACACCCACGTCCACGTCTTCGGTCCGCAGGCGGAATTTCCGTTCAGTAAACAACGCAGCTACACGCCCGAAGACTGCACCTATGACGACCTGATGCATCTCCATGAAACGCTCGAGATCGACCGCGCCGTGATCGTGCACGGCGGAGCTCATGGCACCGATAATCGCGCGACTCTCGCGGCCCTCGACCTCAATCCGAGACGCCTGCGCGGGATCGCCGTGATTCCGTCGGGCCTCCCGCAACAGGAGCTCGAAGGCATGCACCTGCGCGGCATGCGCGGATGCCGGATGTCCACCGTGGTCAGCGGCGGCGCATCATTTGCGCATCTGGCGGGCCTCGCGGACGAGACTTTCGATTTCGGCTGGCATCTCGTGCTGCATTTCAACAGAGCGAGCGAATTAGTCGATGTCGCGCCACAACTAATGCAGGTCCGCAGTCCGTTCGTGCTGGATCACCTCGCCCGGATCAGCGCTGCGGAAGGCGTCGACTCCGAACCGTTCCGAACCTTGCTGCGATTGCTTGACACCGACCGCTGCTGGATCAAGCTCGCCAGCCTGTATCGCCTCTCTGCAGAAGCCTATCCGCATCGCGACATGCTGCCGATGATCGCGCGCGTGGTCGATGCGCGTCCCGACCGCATTCTCTGGGGCAGCAACTGGCCACATCCGATCTGCCCGGTCGCGATGCCGAACGATGGCGACCTCGTCGATCTCATCCCGCTCTGGCTGCCCGACACGCGATCGCAGCAGTTGGCGCTGGTGGACAATCCGGCTTCGCTCTACGGTTTCGAGAGCATCGAGTGAATCATCCATGAGCAACGCACGCACCATCACAGCCGGCCCCATCCCGACCACATTGTCCAGCACGTTGGTCGCCCGCTTGCGCGACTCGATCATGCGCGGCGAGCTGCTGCCCGGCAGCAAGCTCAATCTCGACCGTCTGCGCACGGCCTTCGGCGTCAGCCTCAGCCCGCTGCGCGAAGCACTGTGTCGTCTGGAGAATGACGGCCTCGTCGCGCTGATCGACCAGCGCGGCTATCGCGTCACACCGGTCTCTGCGAGCAATCTCGCCGAGATCATCCGGCTGCGCGTCGAACTCGAAGGCCTCGCCGTCAAGGAAGCCATCGAACACGGCGATATAGCCTGGGAAGGACGCGTGCTCGGCTCGCTGCATCAGCTCAGCCGCTGCAAACGCGGTTCACGCTCGGCCGCTGAACAGGAAGCCTGGGAGATCGCACATCGCGCCTTCCATGCCGAACTGATCTCGGCATGCCAGATGCCGTTGCTGCGGCAGTTCTGCGCGACGCTGCACGACCAGAGCGATCGCTATCGCCGCATTTTCCTGAAGAAGCATCAGCCGGATCGCGACGTGCCGGCAGAACACACGGCGTTGGCCCATGCGATGATCGAGCGGCGCAGCCGCGATGCAACACGGATCCTGCGGGAGCACATTGAACGCACCGGCCGCAACGTCCAGGCGATGTTGCCGACTGAATAGACGCCGGCCGCGGCAACAGCGCGGGGGCAAGGCGCCTTGTGGATCTGAAGATGGATGTTTCCACCTTACGGCGGGCTGGCAGGGGAATTAAGGTTTGTAATATGGCGGGAACAGGGTGTGGCCGAAGGTTGCAGGTCCGGCGGCCGGCTTTCACCCGGCGGCAGGGGAGGACTCGACTCCAGCGATCAACTTGACCAGTTCGCTCTGTCGGCTGGTCCCGGTCTTGCGGAAGAGATTGTGAAGGTGGGTCTTCACCGTCGCCTGTGAAAGCCCCAGCAGCTCCGCCAGCGCGTGCACGCCGCTGACCTTCATAACCGCATCGAGCACGCGGACCTCGCTCGCGGTGAGCTTGTAGAGGTTTGCCAGCGCCTCCAGCGGTAACGGACTGGCCGGCGATGTCTTGCGGGCAAACACGGCTGCGACTGCGGAATAAAGCGAGCCGGTCCGCTGCCGATCGCCCGACGTCAGCGGCAGCACATGGGCGAACCAGCGTTGATTTGGCAAGGTCGATAACGGGATCGCCACGCCGCGAGTGTCGATCGACAGATCGCCGTTTTCCGCAGCGGCGAACATATCGCGCAGCGTGCGCTGGGCTTCCGGCTCGACGGCGACCAGTGCTCCTCTCCTGTCGCGCAGGAACTCTCCTTCGTCGAGCATGGCGCGCCCAGGCTCGTTGGCGAACACGATCCGGCCGTTCGTCCCCACCAGCACCACGGCGGCTTCGACATTATCGAGGGTTTCGGTCAGTACCGCGTGCGTCTTCTTGCTCTGATCGAATAACCGGCCGATCGAGACCGCGCGCTGAAAATGTGGCACGAGCAGTTCCAGCCGGCGCCTTGCTTCAGCGTCGGCAAGGCCGTCCCTTTCAGTCAGACGAATACTAACCATCGAAGAACTTGTCGCACTCTTTTCCAGATTTGAGCTAACGGCATCGACGATGCCCTGCGGCTGGAGCCACTCGGTGTAGAAGCGGGACTCGTGCAATTCTGCGAACGGCATGACATCCGGCGATGTGTACACCACGCCAGCATCGAAGAAAGTCGCTGCCGGAAACAGCGGATTCATCGGGAAATACTTGCCGAAATACAATTGCGTATAGTGCGGGTCCTCATTGAACAAATGGAGCACCGCGGAGCGTTCAGTGGCGGCGTCGTGCCAAAACAGCGCCGCCGAAGAGCCTCCGACGAACGCACTGGCGCGCTCCAGCGCTTGCGTCCACAAGGTCGGATCAAGCGCGGCGTCGTAGATATCGCCGATCAGTGTTGAAAGCGTCGAGGCTTCGGAAGTCATGACTTAACTCGTATCATCTCGAGCGTCCATTCGGTAGCATTCTGCTTCACCGCACCTGTCGCTCACCAGCGCCGATCAATCGATCGCGGGCGGCTCGAATCCGGCCATTAGCTTCACGAGTTCGCTCTGTCGGCTGGTGCCGGTCTTTCGAAAGACATTGTGCAGATGGGTCTTCACGGTGGCTCGTGACAGCCCCAGCAGTTCCGCCAGCGCCTTCACGCTGCTCACCTTCATGATGCCATCGACCACCCGGACTTCACTGGCGGTGAGCGCATAGAGCTTCGCCACCGCTTCCAACGGCGGCGGTCTGGCCGGCGACGTCCTGCGCACAAACACTGCGGCAGTGGCGGAATAGATCGCGGCAGTGCGCTGCCGGTCACCTGACGTCAGCGGCAGCACATGCGCAAACCAGCGCTGATGCGACGAACTCGATAAAGGAACCGCCACGCCACGAGCGTCGATCGACAGATCGCCGTTTTCCGCGGCGGCGAACATATCGCGCAGCGTGCGCTGGGCTTCCGGCTTGACGGCAACCAGCGCTCCTCTCCTGTCGCGCAGTAACTCTCCTTCGTTCAACATGGCGCGCCCCGGCTCGTTAGCGAACACGATCCGGCCGTTTGTTCCTACCAGCAAGACGGCGGCTTCGACGTTGTCGAGGGTTTCGGTCAGTACCGCCTGCGTCTTCTTGCTTTGATCGAACAGCCGACCTATCGAAATCGCGCGCTGAAAATGCGGCACGAGCAAAGCCACGCGGCCTCTGGCGTCGGCATCGGCGGTCCCTTGGGTTTCGTCCCTCCGGATATTGAGTACGGACGAACTCGTCGTCCCCTTTTCCAGATTGACGCAGACGACATCGACGATCCCCTGCGGCTCGACCCATTCCTTGTGAAAGCGCGTTTCGGCGAGTTCGGCTTCCGGAACAATGTCGGTTGGCGTGTAGACCAATCCGGACTCGACGAAGGTCGCGGCCGGAAATACCGGGTTCATCGGCATGTATTTCTCGAAATAGAGCCGCGTGTAGTTGGGGTCGTCGTTAAACAGGTGCACCGCGGCTGACCGCTCGCTCGCGACGTCATGCCAATAGAGCACTGCCGAAGAGCCGCCAACGAACGCGCAGGAGTGTTCGAGCGCGCGATCCCACAGGGACGGGTCGAGCGCAGCGTCATAGATGATGCCGATCACTTTGGACAGCGTTACGTTGTCGGATGTCACAGACCGTTCACACTCACCTTGCAGACGCACACGATGCCATCCGTCGCGATAGTCTAGTCGTGCGTGATGATAGCATGCAACAGGCAGCGCTCGACGCTTGATACTGCGCGCATTTTGCAGGGAGCCATGCGGGAATAAAAAGAAAGACGACCGTGAGTATTATTTTGGCGCGGCCGCCGGCACTGCGCTCTTGGCTGCCGAAACAGTGGGCGATTGCTTCGGAGGAGTGATCGATGATTGTGCTGGAGAGGGGCTGGGCGCGGCCGGCGCCGCCTGCCCGATCGAAACCGAGATGCCGAACAGTCGCCATTGCCCGTTCACTGGTGCAAAAGCGAGTTCGAAATTGACTTGCGAAGGCACCGATGGAAATAGCCCGGCCATGCGCATCAAACCGTTTGGTTCGATCTGCGGCATCACGGTGAGTTGAGGATCGATCGCCGCCACGCCGGACAGGTCGAGATTGTCGGTACGCTGCTTGGCAAAAATTTCAGCCAGTCGTGCGGCCGTGTTGCTCTGGAAACCAGGCGCACCGAGGTCGCGCAGCACAGTGTAGTTGCCGGTCTTGTTGGCCTGATCGAGCGCAAGCAGCGACGAGCGGATGAGAATGAGGACGCCGTTGCGGTCGATCTGCGCCGGCTTCGGCGTCGCTTCAGGGTGCGCCGGTTTGGAGGTCTGCCCCTGTGCGAAAGAAAGCGGGCTTGCCATCAGGATCGCGACGATGGCGCCGCGCAGCCAACGCCGCGACGCATGAGAGCTCGTTACGCGATGCTGACGCGCTCGCCGCAACAGGTTGCGCCGCGTGATCCCGAGAGTCTTCAAAACTCGCCGCCGAGACCGACATAGGCGGTGTGCTCGACCCCGCCGCCGTTGCCGTAGCCGCCAACCACGCTGAGCGGAACCGCGGTGTTGAGACGGTGCGCGAAACCGAATCCGAACCCGCCTTCGCCGTGGAACACCGAGCCGCGCATTTGCCATGTCGTCTTGCCCGGCGCCGAAGGCATCGGCGCGCTTGAGCTCGCAACGGCGGCGGCGATACCGCGGCGCGCCTCTGTGCGGTTGTCAAGTATCTGGGACTGCAACCCGGAAATCTGCGACTGGAAGCCCGACGTCAGACCGGAGAGTTGGCTCATGTTGACCGCATCGGTCGGATTGATACCCGCCGCGACATTGGTCAGCCGCCGTTCATTACCGCCCGTGCCGAATGACACCGTGTTGGCGAGCGTTGCTACCGAGCCAGATCCGATCGCAACCGAATTGGCCGCCAACGCCTGGGAATTGGGCCCGAGCGCCGTCGCCAGCACGCCTGTCGCGACGGCCCCATCGCCGAAAGCCGCACCGCCGTTGGCGGCCGACGCAGACGCGCCAACGGCAACCGAACCCGTGGCAACCGCGCCGTTACCGATCGCGATGGCGTTGACACCCGTGGCTGCCGAATTCTGGCCCACCGCCACCGCACCTGCCGCAGTCGCCTGAGCGGTGGAGCCGAGTGCCGTCGCGCCCACTGCGCTGGCCACACTCCCTTGGCCGACCGCGGTAGCGCTATCGGCGCTCGCAGTGCTGTTCAGTCCGTAAGCGCTCGCGGCGGTTCCGCTCGCCGCGCTGGCGTTGCCGGTGGCAGTGCTGAAGTTGCCGGTCGCCTTGCTCGACGAACCAGTCGCCGTGCTGCCGCTGCCGCTCGCCGTGCTGTCTTGTCCGTAGGCGCTCGCGTGGGCACCGGTCGCGGTGCTGCCAACGCCACTTGCCGTGCTGTTGTCGCCGGTTGCCGTTGCTCCGCTGCCAAGCGCGGTGGCGTTCGCCGCATTGGCTATTGCTTGATAACCCAAGGCCGTTGCGTTGGTTTGACCCGCGCCACTGGAGCCGGCCTGCGAATCGACGCCGATCGCCGTCGTCCCGGCATTCCGAAACACGGAGCTAATGAAACTATCTCCGGCTGCGGCTCTCGCGCCATAGGCCGTACTGTTGGTACCGGTCGCGTTGCTGGTGGTTCCAGTCGCCGTGGCAAAGTCACCGCTCGCCGTGCTCAGGTAGCCCGTCGCCGTACTACGGGTGCCGGTCGCGTGGGCTGAAGAGCCTGTCGCCGTGCTGGAATCGCCGGTCGCGGTGCTGGAATCGCCGGTCGCGGTGCTGCTTGGGCCGGTCGCCGTGGCGTTGTTACCGGTCGCCGTGGCGTTGCCGCCCGTCGCCGTGCTGGCGTCGCCGATCGCCGTGCCTATACCGTTGGCATTCGCATGGTGCCACAGGCAACACTACCGGCGCTCCCCGCAGTGGCCCCCGCAGCACTGCCGCTGCCCGCCGCGCCGCAGACGAATTGCGCGGCGGCGGGCACCGGAGCGAGCGCCATGGCAGACAGGGCGATCGACACAAAGAGCTGCGCAGCGATCAATCCGCTTCGCAATGCTCGTCCTTTCAGCAGCGCTTGAGCGACCGACGGTTTGTGTCGGCGGCTGAATCCGAATGGCATTTGCGCGTCCCTGTTTCTATCGACTGCGGCAGAAACTGCGGGAAACGAACCCACGGCACATCAACCGTTCGGTTGAACTCTGGACGGTATCAGTTTCCAGCCACTCATTTTCTGCGACCTGTTGCCAAAATGCATCCGGCCGAACGCAACACACGCCCGCTCCCTCTCGAGCGACCAATACAACCCGCGGATCGATCACATCGATATCGGTTAGTTGACTTCCAGGTTAGCTTGCACCTGCAGATGGGCAGCAGCTTTTGCAACATTAGCCCGGAGCATGCTGGGTTGCAGCGTAATGTCGATCTCATCTGCCGGCGTGGCATCCGGCGCGATCGGTTGCGAACGCATCAGCAAAACCGGCTGCCAAAAAAAGCGCATCGCTTCGACTTGCGCGTCGAACAGGTTGATACCGATGTCGTCAAGGAACTCGTCTGCGCTCGCAATATCAGCGCGCAGTTGCGCTCTGAAATGGATGCGTCGCAGCCAAATCGCCGGGACTCGGAATATAGCGGGGATTAGCGGGTTTGCAGGTTTCGACATGTTGCCTCATTGAGCCAAACGGAATCCCAGACCAGGTACGACGCGTGTCCGAACGCGCATGCTCATGAGAGCAACGCGTATCCGAGGGCGAGAGACATGAACGAAAAAGACCGACGGCGCATCGGCCATCGGGTTGAGCCGTCATTGCATAATCACGCACCGCGCGATGCGATGGTGTGCGATCAATATGCGTGTGTGGCTAATCGCGCGAGAACCGAATGATGACTAGCTCGTCTTCTCCGATGACGCATCGCCGGAGATCAATGCTTGCAGGCGTGCTTCTTCCTCAGCGCTCAGGCTGGGCGCGGCGCCGTCGAACGCCGCAGCTTTCCTGCGCTGGCGATGGTTGAACAACAGCGCAACGCCGCCGCCGATCAGCACCAGCGGCGTCAGCAGCCACAGCAGCAGTGTGTGCAGGTTGAGCCGCGGTTTCAGCAGCACGAATTCGCCATAGCGCGCCACCAGGAAATCCAGCACCTGTTTGTCGCTTTCGCCGGTGGCGATGCGCTCGCGCACCAAGAGGCGCAGGTCGCGCGCCAGCGGCGCATCGGAATCGTCGATGGACTGGTTCTGACAGACCATGCAGCGCAGCTCCTTCGACAGGTTGCGCGCGCGGCCCTCCTGGGCCGGGTCCTTCATGATCTCGTCGGGCTGCACCGCATGCGCGAGCGGCGCGGCGAGCAAGAACATGACGGCGATGAGGCTTGCGACAATGCGTGTCACGCCGTCACTCCGCCGGCTGCAGTGCGCGCGATGCCTTGGCCGGCTTCGGCGCGCCGACGCGCAGCCGCCGGTCGGATAGTGACAGCAGCCCGCCAAAGGCCATCAGCACCGGTCCCCACCAGATCATCAGCACCAGCGGCTTGTGATACATTCGCACGGCAACCCCGCCGCCGGCGGTCTCCTCGCCGAGCGAGATATAAAGCTGGCTGGCGCCGCGCGAGAGCAGCGCGGCTTCCGTGGTGGAGGACTGCCGCGCCGCGAAGTTGCGCTTCGACGGCGTCATCTCGCCGATCTCGTCACCACCGCGCGTCACCTTGAAACGCGCGAGGCTCTCACGAAAATTCGGCCCCTGCCGCTGCGTCACATCCTTGAGCGTGAGCTCATAGCCGGCAAGCTTCGCCACATCGTTCGGCTGCATGGTGCCGATATATTCGGTATTCCAGGTGCTCTCGCAGACGATGCCGATCAAGGCCACGCCGATGCCGGCATGGGCAAAGGCCGTGCCCCAGGCCGCACGCGGCAATCCGCGCGCGCGCCGGAACGCGACGCCAAACGGCAAGCGGAACAGCATGGTGCGCTCAGCGATATCGACGATCGATCCGGCAATCACGAATACGCCGAGTCCGATCGCCAGCGGCGCTAGCGCTGCACCGCCTGTGGTCCATGCCCAGACCAGCGCCACCGCCAGCAGCGCGGCAATGCCGGCAGCCATCAGCCGCTGCGTGACGCCTTTGAGATCGCCGCGTTTCCACGCCAGCAAAGGACCGAACGGCATCGCCAGCAGCAGCGGCACGAATAGCGGGCCGAATGTGAGGTTGAAGAACGGCGCACCGACAGAAATTTTCTCGCCGGTCAGCATTTCCAGCGCCAGCGGATACAGCGTGCCGATGAACACCGTGGCGCAGGCCGTGGTGAGGAACAGATTGTTCAGCACCAGCGCGCCTTCGCGCGAAATCGGCGCGAACAGCCCACCCTGCTTCAGCGACGACGCACGCCACATGTAAAGCGTCAGACTGCCGCCGATGAACAGGCACAGGATCAGCAGGATGAACACGCCGCGCGTCGGGTCAGTCGCGAATGCATGAACCGAGGTGAGCACGCCGGAGCGCACCAGGAATGTACCAAGCAGCGACAACGAGAAGGTCAGGATCGCGAGAAGTATGGTCCATACCTTCAGCGCGTTGCGCTTTTCCATCACCACAGCCGAATGCAACAGCGCGGTGCCGGACAGCCACGGCATCAACGATGCGTTCTCGACGGGATCCCAGAACCACCAGCCGCCCCAGCCGAGTTCGTAATAGGCCCAATAGGAGCCCATCGCGATGCCGAGCGTCAGGAAGATCCACGCCACTAGTGTCCACGGCCGCACCCAGCGTGCCCAGGCGGCATCGATGCGGCCTTCGATCAGCGCGGCGACGGCGAAGGAGAATGCGATGGAGAATCCGACATAGCCGAGATAGAGCATCGGCGGATGCACCGCGAGGCCGATATCCTGCAGCACCGGATTTAGATCGCGGCCTTCGAGTGGCGGCTGCGCCAGGCGCAGGAACGGATTCGAGGTCATCAGGATGAACAGATAGAACGCCGCAGCGATCCAGCCCTGAACTGCCAGCACATGTGCACGCAGCGACAGCGGCAGATTGTTGCCGAAGGCTGCGACGAGGCCACCGAACAGTGCGAGGATCGACACCCACAACAGCATCGAGCCTTCGTGGTTTCCCCATACGCCGGTGATCTTGTAGAGCAGCGGCTTCATCGAATGCGAATTCTCGAACACGTTGGCGACCGAGAAATCCGACGTGACGTAGAGCGTCGTCAGAGCGAGAAACGACAGCCCCGCAAACAGCAGCTGCACCAGTGCCGTGGAGCGCGCGACATTCATCAATGCAGGATCGCGCAGGCGCGCACCGATGATCGGCACGGTCGACTGGATCAACGCCAGAGCCAGCGCCAGAACGAGTGCGTAGTGTCCGGCTTCAGCGATCATTGTGTCAGGCTCGGTTTGGCCTGCGATGCGCCTTGCGACATCACCGGCTTGCCGTCGGATCCTTCCTGCCACCGCCCCTGCTTCTTGAGGGCGTCAGCGACTTCCTTCGGCATGTAATTCTCGTCGTGCTTCGCTAGCACTGTGTCGGCCTTGAATACACCCGACGCATCCATCGCGCCTTCGGCGACGACGCCCTGCCCCTCACGGAACAGATCCGGCAGGATGCCTTTGTAGTTCACCGGCAGCGTCGCGCCGCCGTCCGAGACCTTGAAGCTGACCGCCAGATTGTCGCCGCGCACCAGCGACCCCTGCTCAACCATGCCGCCCAGACGAAACCGTTTGCCGACAGGGATCTGCTTTTCGGCCACCATCTGCGGCGTCGAGAAAAACACGATGGAATCGCGCAGCGCATTCAGCACAAGCCCCGCCGCGATGGCGAGCACCACCAATGCTCCACCGATCATCGTCAATCGTCGCTGCTTGCGCGTCATGCTTCACCTTCAAGACGCATGATGCTGTCCGAAAACCGCTTCACATTTTTCGGCATCATGCGTTTACCCATCCAGCCCGGAGTCTTTCAGGCCATCGTTCAGCTTGCGCAGCCGTTCGGCATCAGTGCCGACCGCCTCCCGTGCATCCGCCAGCGCGCTCTTTGCCTTGTCGCGCTCACCGAGCACCATATAGGCACGCACCAGCCGCAGCCATCCCTCGACGTCGCTGCCATCCTGCTTGAGCCGCGTGGCGAGCCGGTCGACCATGCCCTGCACCATCGCATTGCGGTCGCCCGCATTCATGCCCTGGACCGATGCGATCGTACCTTGCGACAGCGCCGGCAGGTTCGGCCCCGATGTGGGGGCGTTGCCGCCGCCGACGCGCGCCAAAGCCGCCGTGACCACCGGACGCCATGGCGCATCCGCAGGCCCCTTCGCCAGCATATCGCGCCAGATCGCTGCGGCGTCGCTGCCGCGTCCATCCTGCTCCGCGGCAAGCCCGAGGAAGTAGCGCGCCTTGGCCTCACCGGCATCGAGCGCGACAGCACGTTCGAATTCGGCCTTGGCGTCGGCCGTAATCACACCATTGGCGGCCATCGCCATCGCTTCGCCGAGATCGGCGCGGCGCGCGGCCGTATCGCCGGCATAGGTAATCGCATTGCGGAACGCGCGCACCGCGTCGTCGGTGCGGCCGATCTTCGCCAGCACCGGCGCCAGCACTGTCCAGCCACGGCCGTCGGTCGGGTTTTTCTCGAGATGCTGCTCGACCTGTGCAACGAGATTGTTCAGCGGCTGGGTGGGACTGGGCGACTGATTGCGCGCGGCGAGCGGAAAGTCCGGCATGGCCGGCGAGCCGAGCGGCAGATAGAAGCCAATGGCCAGTAGCGGCAGGCCGATCAGCGCCAGCAGCGACACCGCGCGGCGAAAACCGGGGCTGCTGCCGACTGACGCAGTCCCCTCGGCATCGACGGCTGCCAGCAGCCGGCGGCTGATCTCGACACGCGCCGCCTCGGCCTCGGTCGGCCCGATCAGGCCGGCGGCAGTGTCACGGGTGATTTCGGCGAGCTGATCCCGGTAGACGCTGGCCTCGGTGCCCCCGGCATCGGAGCGGGTCCGGCCAAGCGGCCACAACACCGCGAAAATCGCCGCGGCGGTCATGAGCGCGAACACAAACCATAAGGCCATCAATGGGTTCCGGCGTAATCTTGAGTCGATCTAAACGACGTCATTGCCGGGTTACACCATGGCCACCGACGACGCGCAATTGACTTTTATGCCATCGCGACGTCCAGACGCTTGTTCTGGATCAAGGATTACGGCGGCTGCGAGCCCGCTTTCCGAGTAACGCCCCTCCGCGACGTGGGTGCCCTCCGGGAAGACCCATCGACGCGATTGACGAAACCGCTATCGGGCCTGTCGCGCGCCGACAAAGGCCGCGGTTATTTCATCCGGCGCAATGATGAAGTGCGCACAGCGTGCATTCTCGCGCGCCGGATCATGAAGCAACTTGGATTTGCGGAACGGGAATGAACCCGCCCACGAATTCAGGATCACCATCATGAAGCTTTATCACCATCCACTGTCCGGCCACTCTCATCGCGCGCATCTGTTCGCTTCGCTGCTTGGCCTGCCCCACGAACTCATCGAGGTTGACCTGAAGTCGGGCGCACACAAGACGCCGGATTTCCTTGCGCTCAATCCGTTCGGTCAGGTGCCGGTCCTTGATGACAGCGGCACCGTTGTCTCCGACTCGAACGCCATACTCGTTTATCTCGCCAAGACATCCGGCCGAACCGAGTGGCTGCCCGATGACGCGAAGGGAAGCGCGGCCATCCAGCGCTGGCTGTCTGTCGCTGCCGGCCAACTGGCCTATGGTCCTGCCGCTGCACGGCTGATCACCGTTTTCGGCAGGAGCTTCAATCCAGCGGAAGTCATCGAGCGCGCGCACGCCTTGTTGGCACTCGTCGAAGCGCATCTCGCCGATCGCGACTGGCTTGTCGGCAATGGTCCGACCATCGCGCATGTGGCGCTCTACAGCTACATCGCAAGCGCGCCGGAAGGAAATGTTGATCTGTCCGGCTATCCCAACGTGAACGCCTTCTTGCGCCGCATCGAAGCGCTGCCCGGCTTTGTGCCTTTCGCCAAGACACCCGTCGGCCTCGCCGCTGCGGCTTAACTGCGTGTGTCGGGCGTATCCAGGCATACGCCCGACACCGCCAACGAGGGTGGACTTATGACCGATGTCATGTCGCTATCGAAACTGGACATCTGGCACGCCGGCGAGAAGGCGATCCAGGAAAAGGTAGGCGTTTCGGCTCACATGGATGAGCTCGGCAGGCGTATCGTGCGCGACTACATGCCGACGCAACACCGGGATTTCTACGCCCAGATTCCGTTCATCGCGCTCGGCAGCGTCGACGGCGCAGGTGACGCATGGGCCACATTTATCACCGGCAAGCCCGGCTTCGTCTCATCGCCAACCGCGCAATCGCTCGATATCGATGTCGTCAGGGAGCCAAGCGATCCCGCCAGCGAAGGTATGCACGAGGGCGATGCAATCGGCCTGCTCGGCATCGAACTTCACACGCGCAGACGCAATCGCGTCAACGGCATCATCGGGCTGTCGGACAATGACGCCATTCATTTTGATGTCGACCAAAGTTTCGGCAATTGCCCGCGCTACATCCAGCTCCGCGATTGTGAGTTCGTCCGCGATCCACGCGAACTATTTACGGGAATTATCGAAGAGGAAGCTGAAATCGACGCAACGGCACGCCGCATGATCGAAGCCGCCGACATGTTCTTTGTCGCGTCCTATGTCGAGCGAGAATCCCGTCGACAGGTCGACGTCTCGAGCCGCGGCGGCAATCCCGGTTTCGTGCGCGTTGCCGACGATGGCACGCTCACAATCCCGGATTTCGCGGGCAATCTGTTCTTCGCCACGCTGGGCAACATCCTCATCAACGGCAAAGCCGGACTCTTGTTTGTCGATTTCAAAACCGGCGACGTGCTGCAGATGACCGGTGACGCCCGGGTCATACTGGACTCCCCGGAGATCGCCGCCTTCCAGGGCGCCGAGCGCCTTTGGCGGTTCAACGCACGGCGTGTCGTTCTTCGGCGCGGTGCCCTGCCCCTGCGCTGGGCGTTCCGGCCGGACGGATGGGCTCCGAGCACACTCATGACAGGCAGTTGGGAGCAGGCAGCCGGTCGTCTGCAGGCTGCAGAACTTGCGACCAAATGGCGGCCGTTCAAGGTCATCGACATCGTCGATGAGAGCGCAACGGTCAGGTCGTTCCATCTGGAGCCGGCCGACGGCACCGGCCTCCTGCCTCATCGCGCCGGGCAATATCTCCCGATCAGACTGCCCATTGACGGAGCGGAGAAGACCGCCATCCGAACCTATACGCTGTCGGTCGCGCCTTCGGATCACGTCTATCGCATCAGCGTCAAACGCGACGGACTGGTGTCGCAGCGGCTACACGACGGCATCAATATTGGCGACGTGATCGAAGCAAGGGGGCCCGCCGGTGAATTCACCATCGATGCCACTGAGGCGCGGCCAGCGGTGCTGCTGGCGGGCGGCATCGGCATCACGCCGGTGCTCGCGATGCTGCGGCATGTGATTTACGAAGGGCTGCGGACGCTCAAGGTTCGACCAACCGTGCTTTTTCAGGCAGCCCGTTCGAAGAACGAGCGCCCCTTCGGCAACGAATTGGATGAACTTGCGGCCTCCGCTGGAGACGCAGTCCGGGTCATCCGAGTTCTCGGCGACATCACGGATGCCGAAGAAGGCCCCGACTACGATGCTGCGGGGCGTATCGACATGGCCCTGCTGTCACGGTTCATGCCGATTGGCGACTACGATTACTATCTCTGCGGACCTTCCGGATTCATGCAGTCGATCTATGACGGTCTTCGTGCACTAAATGTCGCTGACAACTGTATCCACGCAGAGGCATTCGGCCCCGCATCACTGGTACGAACCGTCGACAGCCCAGCGACAACAGCACCGGCGCGCCGGCTACCGTCGTCGATATCGGTACATGTGGTGTTCGGGGAGTCTGCGAAGGAAGCGCGCTGGACGCCTGAGTCGGGATCGTTGCTCGACCTCGCGGAATCGCGTGGCCTGAGTCCAGATTTCGGTTGTCGTGAGGGGCATTGCGGCACCTGCCGAACGAAGCTTCTGGCGGGAGCGGTGACCTACGTCAAAGAACCAGCCGCTGCGGTGGCCGACGATGAAGTGCTGATCTGCTGTGCCGTTCCGGCCGCAAAGAACGGCAGCGAAACCAATCGCATTCAATTGGCGCTCTGATCTCGAGATGAGGCGATGCGGATGTCACATCGCCGACGAGGCATTTCGCATCGCCTGGCCTAGCCGGCCCGCTTCGGCTTGCGCTCGACCACGACCATTGCCTGTTCGGCGGCGCGGCTCATCAGCGAGGCGTATTCCTGACCGAACAGCACCTGGCAGAAGCGGATCGCGGCCTTGGCCTGCATCTGCCGGTAGCTACGGACGCGGGCATCGCCGGCGCGGAGCGACTGCACCAGCGCCTCTGTGGATTTCTCGACATATTGCTGCAGGTCGGAATAGGTCCGCAGCGTCACCTCGTTGATGGCGAGTTCGCTGGCATAGGTCCGGCACACCGCGACGAAATTGATCAGCGCCACAGTCTCCTCGACCTCGGCGAAATCGATACTCGCCGTCGCGGCAATATCCTTGTCTGGACGCTGGCGCAGCAGACGCCGCACCCTGCCCGGCACGCTCTCGATCTCCGACTGCAGCGTTGAGGAAATCTCCACCCGGATCGCCGCCATCTGGCGCCCCCAGGTGGAGTCATTGCGCATATCGAGTTCGGTGCGCAGGCCGCGCACGCCGTCATGGGCGACCTTGAGGTGCTCGGGAGCGGTGTCGAACTTGCCGCGCCTGATATCGGAGCGCAGTTCGGCCGCAACGCGATTGAGATCAGCCAGCGCCATGGTCACGGCGACGCCATAGGGCGTGGCGGCGACGCGGATCTCATCGTCGGAGGCAGCGATCTTCACCGCCAGACGAATAATCTGCCACGGCGCCGCCAGCCGCTGCATCACCAGCGACAGCGCAAAAGGCAGCACCTGCGGCGTGGTTAGCGTCGGCACGTTCAGCGCGCTGTTCACCGAGGTGATCTGGCTGTCGCCGAAGCTGCGGAGCACGCTCGGCAGTTTGCCGGCAAAACTGTCGAGTTGCTCACGTACCTTCAGCACCGCGCCGATCGACGGCAGGTCCTCGACAGCATGGGTCGGCCCGATGCGGGCCGCTCCGCGATTGCCCGACGTGGCAGCGGTAATGGCGGCTGCTGCCGCCTGCTGGAATTTCTTGACGGCACGTTCGATGTCCGATGCGCTCGGCTCGGGCGATGCGGAGACTGCCGCCTCGAACTCGTGCACAGCGTCCGCGGCGTCCCGTTCCAGCCACTGCCAGATCGGCAGCAGCGAGGCGCGCCGGATCTGGCCGGGACGAACATTGCCCACACCTTCGACAAGGAAGGGCTCGAGCGATTTGAATACCAGCCGGGTGGGATCCTCGACGCGCGGGCGCACGGCATTCTCGTGGCCGCGCACGACACCGCGCAGCTGGTCGAGCACGAAGTTGGCGACCCTGACGTCCTCGCCGCGCTCGATCGAGCGCTCATACTCGCGCATCAGCAGCATCTGCGACTGCTCAGGCAGTTGCGCAAGATACTCCCGCAAGCGATCGATCGAGGTTTTGTTCATACAGCCTGAGAATTCCGTGCTTTCCGGTTGTCCTACAACCGAAAACCGCCACCGGTTTTTTTAGCAGGCGCCCCGTTAAGAAGGCGTTGAGGAACGGGATCAGGCGGCCGCCGCCCAAGCGCCTTCAGGACTGCGGCAAGCGGTACCGCGGGCGGTCTTGAGGTCACCATTCACGGTGATCGTGTGGGAAAAGCCCCGGCACTCCCGGCCCTTCTGGTTGTAGGCCGGACCGGCGACGATGTTGCCATAGCGCCCCGACGTCGCGTTACGCCACGGTACCGGGGCGCCGGGCGCGCCGCGGTCAAGGGCGGTTATCTGGGCTTCATAGGCTAGCCGGCGATCCTCGTCATTGAGCTGGGCTCCGAGCTTGGTGCCGATCAGACCGCCAAGGGCGGCATTGGTCACGGCCGCCGCCGCATTCTCCTCGGACAGGCCAACGGCCGACTTGGTGCTGCTATAGGCCCGGGCCAACGTTCCGCCGCCCAGCGCCATGCCACCATCCGACGCGGTCAGGTCACAACCACCCAGCGCCAGCGCGACAGCGGCAACACAGAGGGCGGGGAACCTGAACATGGACTTTGAACCTCGAACGCAACGGGGAACAGAAAACGTCAAAGACCTTACGAACGGGATAATTCGGGCGACAACGGGGCGCAACAAGGCCGGAACTCAGACACCCGGCAGCACCAGTTCAGCCCGCAGCCCGCCGATCGGCGCCTTGCCGAGCGTCAGGCTACCGCCATAGAGCGCCGCCAGATCAACCACGATGGAGAGACCGAGGCCGGAGCCCGGCTTGGTCTCATCGAGGCGTTGGCCGCGGCGGGCGACCTGGGCACGTTCGGTGTCCGACAGTCCGCGCCCGTCGTCATCGACAACGAGCCGCAGCTTCGACGCCGGATCGGTTCCTCCGGTGCGTTCGACCCTGACGCTGATGGTGACGTGGGAGTCCGCCCATTTGCAGGCATTGTCGACGAGATTGCCGGCCATCTCCTCGAGATCCTGCTTCTCACCGCGGAATTTCGCCGATGCGTCGGCGTCGAGATCGATGCTGATGCCGCGGTTGCGATGGATCTTCTCCATGGTCCGGCACAAGGCCTCCAGCGTCGGCGCGACATCGGTGACGGTGCCGACGATGGTGACGCGCGCGGCGATCCGCGCACGCTCGAGATGATGCGTCACCTGATCGCGCATCACGTCGGCCTGCTCCAGTACCTTGGTTGCGAGGGGATCGACGCCCCGGCTGTTCGCCTCGTTGACGAGAACGGACAGCGGCGTCTTGATCGCGTGCGCAAGGTTGCCGACATGGGTGCGCGCGCGCTCGACGATGGCGCGGTTGGCATCGAGCAGCGCATTCATCTCGCCCGCCAAAGGTGAGATCTCGACGGGGAATGTACCCTCCAACCGCTCGGCACGGCCGGAGCGGATATCGGCGATGGCACTCGACATGCGCTTCAGCGGTGCGAGGCCAAAACGGACCTGGAAGATCGTGGTGAGCACGAGCACGATCGACAGAGCAGCAAAGGTGCCGCCGAGATAGTAGTCGAAGGTCCGCGTTTCCTCGAAGATCTCCGTCGCATCGCCGGCGACGCTGACACGGTATTTGCCGTCAGCGCCGAGATCGACGGGGCGTTCCACCATGCGCAGGCGCTGGTCTTCGGGCCCATCCACATAGCCCTGCCGGATGCCCGACGCAGTCAGTTCGACGCCCTGATCCTCAAGCTTGGGCAGCTTCTTGTCCCACAGCGAGCGCGACGCCCGCATCTCGGTCTTCGCGCCTTCGGTGGGCGCGATTTCCCAGTACCAGCCGGACAGCGGCAGTTCGAACAGCGGTTCGCCGAGCGATGGCGCCTCGTGGTCCGGCGTGTCCGGCGGATTGGCGACTTCGGCCACCAGGGTGCGGAGATAGAGATTGAGGCGGCGATCGAAAGCGCGCTCGGTGGCTCCGCGATAGACCGAGGACAGAATGATGCCGGTGATCAGCAGGATCACCACCACCCAGGCCGTCGCCGACAGGAACAGCCGCGTTGCGAGCGAGCTGTTGCGCATTACCCTCTCATCCCCGGCACAATCACGTCTGTGGCGGCGTGAGCAAATAGCCGAGACCGCGCACGGTCTGGATGATGTCGATACCGAGCTTTTTGCGGATACGGCCGACGAACACTTCGATCGTGTTCGAGTCGCGATCGAAATCCTGGTCGTAGAGATGCTCGACCAGTTCGGTACGCGAGATCACCCGGCCGGTATGATGCATCAGATAGGACAGCAGCCGGTATTCGTGTGATGTCATCTTGATCGGATTGCCGGACACGCTGACGCGGCCGGTGCGGGTATCCAGCGATACCGGTCCACAAGTGAGTTCGGACTGGGCATGGCCGGTGGAGCGACGCAGCAGCGCGCGGATGCGGGCCAGCACCTCTTCGAGATGGAACGGTTTGGCGACATAGTCGTCGGCGCCGGCGTCGAAGCCCTGCACCTTGTCGCTCCAGCGGTCGCGCGCGGTGAGGATCAAGACCGGCATGATGCGGTTGTTGCGGCGCCAGGCTTCCAGCACCGAAATGCCGTCCATCTTCGGCAGGCCGATATCGAGCACCACGGCGTCATAGGGCTCGCTGTCGCCGAGGAAATGCCCCTCCTCGCCATCGAAGGCGCGATCGACGACATAGCCGGCATCGGTCAGCGCCGTGGTGAGCTGACGGTTGAGATCGGGATCATCTTCGACAACGAGCAGGCGCAAGTGACTTCTCCGCGTTCACAACCAGAATTGATGCCCGGGCGCGTGAACGCTTCATGAATGGCGGCAGCCGCCAACCTTACTTTTTCTTCACACCGTCTTTGACCAGAACCGCCTTGACCAGCTTCTCGACCATGCCGGGCGAATCCTGCCCGGTGAGTGCACTGACCTTTTCGCGGGTGCGGCCGCTGATATAGACGCCTAGCACGCCGAAACGGAACCCCCAATAGGTCACCAGCAGTGCGGTGGCATTGACCAGCGCATTGATGGTCTGGATATCGCCAGTCCAGAATTCGTGCATCAGTACACACCACAAGGCTGCGCATTCGACCGTCAATTCCCCGACCAGCGCGATGCGTCCGGCCTTCTCGGATGCAAGCGGTGCACGGCCCATTGCCTGTGCGCGCACCCACTCGGCGCCAGCGCGGGTCTTGCCTGCACCGCGGCCGCCGATCATCAGCCAGGTTAGCCACGGCGCACCATTCGCCGCCAGCACGGGCGGGAGCTGGTGCCGATGCGCGAAGACGTCCCAGCGTTCATTCAGGAACGTCATCTCGCCTGGCGTCAGCCCCGCCAGCAGAAAGTTGCGCTCCTCCTCGGAGGCGTTTTGCAAGACGCTCAGAAAGTCTTTGACGGAGTTCGTCGAGGTCTCGAGGGCGGTCGTCATGATCGGCAGACCCTTGCTCGTCGCCGACGCGCGCCTTCTTCAGTTCGGTCAACGTCCGCACCAATACAGAAAGCGTGCGGGCGCGCTGATCGGCTTCGCTACGCAGCGATTCATCCCCGCCTATGCGCCCGACGATCCTCTCGATCAGATCCATCTCGCGCTCGATAACCTTGGTGACGCGTTTGACCAGCGGCGCGCGCGAGCCGGGCTTCACTTTCTTGCCCAGGATTTTCTCGGCATCTGCAAGGACTTTAGAGAATTCCGCCTGGTCTTCCGTCTTTGCCGGCTTGAATTTCGGTCGGCCGGTTGCCGCGCATATCATCGTCGCAGCCATCGTCTTCCGCCTGGCCTCGACGCTGGCGCGCTTCTTTACAGCGATCAGGTCTTCGGCGGCGGGTTCATCGACATTCGTATTATCGATAGGCGTATCCGAAGACGTGGCATCCGACACCACGTCTTCGGCAGATGAATCCTCGTCGACCGGATCGGGCATCTCGCGTGCCGGGGTTTCCTCAGTAGTCACAACAGCGGCCCGCACCGGCTTTTTCGCCGGGCGGGCTATCGGTTTTCGGATCATGTTGGGAACTCGTTGCTGCTGTCAGTCAATAGTGCGGAACCGACCGAAATGGATCGGCCGATCGCCGCAGGCGATCAGGTCCTGAAGAAGACAAACCAGACCACGCCGAGGATCAGCACCGCGAGGCCGGTGCTCATCGCCAGAAGCGCAAGGATCGACGGGCCCGGTTCAGCCTGGCGTGCTTCTGTCGCGGATTCGACGATCTGCTCGTTTTGCTTGGTTGCCATGGTGCGCCCTCGTTTCGCTGGCTGTTGAATACCTTGCGGCATCACGCAGAAAACAACGCGAGATATGGATCGATGTTCCGATCCGATCAGGTTCGCTCAACACCGGCTGATGGAGGTCGATCCGATGCGCTTTCCCGGCGGCATCAGCTGCGAACCCAATTGTGGAGCATGCCGTAAAGCTACTTCGACAGCGCAACGCTGTCAAGGCTAAAAATCCTAGATAGTGAATTTAGTCGTTATATTGGAATTTTATCCGCGCAATCAACGCGCTGGCTATCGCAGCGGCTGTGACCACGCCGCTCCAGGCGCACCAGAAATCTTGCCGGGATAGTCGATATTGACCACGCAATTGCCGCGCAGATCGGCCGCAGCCTGCAGGCATTGCTGATAGTCGAAGAACCGGCAGATCTGCGGCACACTGCCCGGCCCGCGGGGACCGCCGGTCAACACGCAGAATGGCGGAATGCCGGAGCGGGCCGCGACCGATGGTCGCGCCTGTGCGAGATCCAGAGTCGGCAACGCGGCCGACGCGATTGCAATCGCAGCCAAGGCCCATACGAGCCCGCGAATCTTCAGCGTCATCGGTGCGTCCTTCACCAACCGGCGATCACTCAACGCGCGCGCTGGCGACCTTGTGGCGCCGGTTCCGTAGCAGCTCCGCCACGATACTCGACATTGCCCACGCAATTGCCGCGCGTACCGACTGCAGCATTGATGCATTGCTGGTAGTCAGAAAAGATGCAGTTGCTCACATAGGAGGATTCGCCGTTGGCGCCGCTCTGGGCGATGCAGTATTGCGCACCAGCCGCCGAGGCCGGCGTCGCTCCCGCGAGGACGAATGCAGCAAATCCCAAACCGGCGAATGCCGAAAGATTCAAACGCAAATTTAATGTCATGATGGTCATCCATACGAAAATGCGCAGGCTCAACGCCCGCGCATGATCATATAGGTAGCCGCACCGCGATCGATAGGACATTCACAACATCGCGTTCCGACAAGACAGCCACGTCTTTTGTCGATTGCGATGGCCACGCACCCGGCGCAGCCGGTTTTCACTGCCCTATTTCAGCGACGTATTCACGGCGGCATAGCGCCCGTTCAGCGTGGTGCCGAGACCCTGCACGGCGACGATGATCGCGAGGCTGATGCCGGCGGCGATCAGCGCATATTCGATGGCGGTGGCACCGGACTCATCGTCGATAAATTTTGAAATCAAACGCAACACCAAAATCTCCTCATACGGCCGCAGATTTCTTCTACGCCGTCCCCTGAAAACTGGGCTCAACCTAAGCGGCAGAGGTTGCAGGAAGGTTCACTAACAGGCTCAATTATGAATTAATCGTGCGGTAACTATGTGTGAACTCGGTGCATTATTACAGTTCTGCGCAGGGTGCACTAGCGCGTCGTAATCTGACGCCCGATGCCCAGCCTCAAGCTGGCGGGTTACGCTTCGCTAATCCGCCCTGCTCTAAAAACTACTCCGAAACCAGTGACGGCTTCGCCTTTGCCGGCCCTGCCAGCGGACGCTCTTCCATCAGCAGCAGGAACGCTGTCGAGAGCGCCAGCAGAGCTGCCGCGGCTTCGAACACGTAGCGGAAGGCGCTGACCATATCGCTGGCCGCGATCGGATGCGTGCTGGCGGCA
This sequence comes from Tardiphaga sp. P9-11, assembly GCF_008329525.1. Classification (GTDB taxonomy): domain Bacteria; phylum Pseudomonadota; class Alphaproteobacteria; order Rhizobiales; family Xanthobacteraceae; genus Tardiphaga. Next base: position 553,325 of record NZ_NPKQ01000002.1, read on the forward strand.
TGTTCGCCAGAGATCGAAATGTCCGTACCAAGCGCCATAAGGAGAATGGTGGTGAAAGCAGCAACGGTGAACGACGCCATCAGCGCGCGGAAGAAGTTCATCGCGCCGGTGGCGGTGCCAATCTGCGGTCGCGGCACGGCGTTCTGGATCGAGACGAGGCTGACGGGAAACACCGTACCAAGCCCGATGGAGAACAGACCGAGCATCGTCAGCAGCGCCCACAGCGGCAGCGGCGTCATCAGCGCCAGCAACAGGCCCATCAGCGCCGACATGGCGGTGCCGGCGATCGCCACGCGCTTGTAGTGTTTCGCCTTGGTCATCATGTGCCCGGCAAAGGCGGCGCCGCCGACCGACACCGCCGCGATGGGGATCAGCGCGACGCCGGCCTCGCCTGCCGTCAGGCCGTAGACCACTTCATAATACAGCGGCATATGCACGGTGAGCCCGAGCATCGCGCCCATCGCGCAGCCGCCGGCGGCCATCGCGAAAGGCACCACCGAGCCCGACATCAGCGGCAGTGGCAGGAACGGTTCATCGTGATGAATCGCATGCCAGATGAAGGCGAAAGCCATCACAGCCGCGGCGCCGATCATCGCGACGATGGTCGGCGATGCCCATGAGAATTTGGTGCCGCCCCATGTCAGCACCAGCATGAAGACGACGGCCGAGGCCATCAACAGCACGCCGCCGAGCCAGTCGACCTTGCGGCGGCGATGAAACACGGGAAGCTTCTTCATCTTCGGCAACAGTAGCGCCAGCGATCCCACACCGAGCGGGATGTTGATCCAGAAGATCATCGACCAGTGCAGATGTTCGGCGAACAATCCGCCGATGATCGGGCCGCCGATGCCGGCCGCCACCCACACGCCGCTGAAATAAGCCTGATACTGGCCGCGCTCACGCGGCGACACCACGTCGGAAATCACCACCTGCACGATGGGCAGAATGCCTCCGCCGCCGAGGCCCTGCAACGCGCGCGCAATAATGAGCACGATCATGTTCGGCGCCAGGGCGCACATGATCGAGCCGACCATGAACAGCGACATCGCGGTGATGATCATGGCGCGGCGGCCATAGATGTCGCTGAGCGTGCCGAACACCGGCGCCACCGCGGTCGATGCCAGTAGATAGGCGGTGATGACCCAGGACAGGTTGTTCACGTCGGCGAATTGCCGGCCGATCGTTGGCAGCGCGGTGGCAACGATGGTCTGGTCGAGCGCTGCCAGGAACATGGTCAGCAGCAGGCTCATCAGGATGGTGCGGACTTCGGCGGGGGTCAGCGGCGCCTTCACGACAGCAGGCGCGTCGCCGGGTTCGATCACTTCAGTGGGGATCCGCGACAGTTCCTGCGCGAACTCGTCCGACAGGAGCTCATCCGACCGGATTTCCTCGGGCAACATCTGATCATCGGCCGCTGACCGGCCCTGTCGTTCGATCTTGCTCATGCAACTTCGGATTCAAGGGATTTGGGAGATAACTCGGGAGGAGGTCGTTCGGCGCGCGGTTCCGCGCACAGACTCTCCTTGGAAGAAATCTATTCCCCTGCCCCGTGCAGCAACAGGTGTTTCCTTGCATGGGAGCGTCCCGCCGCGATCAGCCTGAGGTCGAGCGCGCGTGATCGGACGAGGCAAACCGGGGATCTTACGCCGGACGCTTCTTCAGCTTGGCCTTGCGCGGCAGCAGCGCCGGCCAGGTCACGATATGATTCTGCAGCTCGTCGTCGGAGATCGTGTCCTCGGTGCCCTCGACACGGCCACGCACCGAAACCCCGGCCTCGTGGACGGTGTCGGTGCTGCCCGAGATGAGCGGGTGCCACCAATAGAGATCGCGCCCCTCGGCTGCGAGCTTGTAGCCGCAGCTTGGCGGCAACCAGCTCAGCGTGCGGACATTATCGGGGGTCAGGCGCACGCAATCGGGAACATGGTCGGACCGGTTCGGATAATCCTTGCAGGCGCAGAGGCCAGCATCGAGCAATTTGCACGACACATGCGTGTAATAGATCTTGCCGGTATCCTCGTCTTCCAGCTTTTCCAGGCAGCAACGTCCGCAGCCGTCGCACAGGCTTTCCCACTCGGCGCCGGACATCTCTTCCAACGTCTTGGTTTTCCAGAACATTCCTGCTTGTGCGGAAGGACGCGGGGGACGCGCTGTCATGCTATTTGAATCGATCCAGTTTGGGGCGAACAGTCGTTCTAGGTGCAGCCGCATCACCTCTGCAAGCAACATCGTGTCGGCAGCCGCGCAAACAAGGGCAAAACCCGGAATCCCGTTAGTCCTGTCGAGCAAATTCCGAGCGATGCCATTGGTTTATCGGCTCCGCTCGGCTAGAACTTGGCGAGTCTTCCGGTGCCTCGCCGTGCCGCTGGATCGCCGTAATATGTCCGCAAGACATCCACACGCGTCGCAAGCCTGACGCAAGAATATCGCAACAACCAAGGGCCCCTGTGCCTCAGATCGTGCCATCCCGTTGGAAGACCAAGTTCCGGCATTTCATGCTGGATCTGGATGCGCGCATCGATTCCGGACTGTTCTCGTCCGGCCGCGGCACCCGCGAACTCTATGAGCGCTTCTCGACCTTCATGGACCGCTTCTATGTCGGCCGCTGGAAGCGCTGGGTCTTCATCGAGCCCCTGTCGGAAATGGCCACCATCGGCCTCGGCGGCCTGATCCTGATGCTGGCTTTGGCGCAGCCGGCGTTTCGCGAAACTGCCGATGAAGACTGGCTGAAGAAGTCGGACCTCGCGGTCACGTTCCTCGATCGCTACGGCAATCCGATCGGCAGCCGCGGTATCAAGCACAACGACTCCATTCCGTTGGAAGACTTCCCGGACAATCTGATCAAGGCCACCCTCGCCACCGAGGACCGCCGTTTCTACGATCACTTCGGCATCGATATCGCCGGCACCGCGCGCGCACTCGTCACCAATGCGCAGGCCGGCGGCGTGCGCCAGGGCGGCTCGTCCCTGACGCAGCAGCTCGCCAAGAACCTGTTCCTGTCGAATGAGCGCACCATCGAGCGCAAGGTCAACGAAGCGTTCCTGGCCATCTGGCTGGAAACCCGCCTCACCAAGAATGAAATTCTGAAGCTCTATCTCGACCGCGCCTACATGGGCGGCGGCACTTTTGGTGTCGACGGCGCCGCACATTTCTATTTCAACAAATCCGCGCGCGACGTGAACCTCGCGGAAGCCGCGATGCTCGCCGGCCTGTTCAAGGCGCCGACAAAATACGCGCCGCATATCAATCTGCCCGCGGCCCGCGCCCGCGCCAACGTGGTCCTCGACAACCTGGTCGATGCCGGCTTCATGACCGAAGGTCAGGTGTTCGGTGCGCGGCGCAATCCAGCGGTGGCCGTCGATCGCCGCCAGGAAATCTCGCCGAACTACTATCTCGACTGGGCCTTCGACGAGATGCGCAAGCTCGTCGATACATTCCCGAAATCCTATATCGAACGCGTCTTCGTGGTCCGCACTGCCATCGACATGAACGTGCAGCGCGCGGCCGAGGCCGCCGTCGAAAACCAGCTCCGCCAGTTCGGCCGCGACTATCATGCGACGCAGGCCGCCACGGTGGTGTCGGACCTCGAAGGCGGCGTCCGCGCCATGGTGGGTGGCCGCGACTATGGCGCAAGTCAGTTCAACCGCGCGGTGGACGCAATGCGTCAGCCCGGTTCATCGTTCAAGCCCTATGTCTATACGACGGCGCTGCTCAACGGTTACAAGCCGACCTCGATCATCCTCGACGGCCCGGTCTGTATCGGCAACTGGTGCCCGCAGAACTATGGCCACTCCTATTCCGGCAACGTCACGCTGACGCAGGCGATCACCCGTTCGATCAACGTCGTGCCGGTGAAGATCTCCATTGCGCTTGGCAAGGGCGCGCAGAACCCGGCCAAGGCCGGCCGGGCCAAGATCGTCGAGACCGCGCGTCGCTTCGGCATCAAGGCGCCGCTGCTCGACACACCGTCGTTGCCAATCGGTTCCGCCGAAGTGACCGTGCTCGAACACGCCGTTGCCTATGCCACATTCCCGAACAAGGGCCGATCATCGACACCGCATGCCGTGCTGGAAGTGCGCACCGGCGCCGGAGATCTCGTCTGGCGGTTCGACCGCGATGGTCCGAAACAGTTGCAGGCCGTCCCCGCTTCCATCGCCGCCGATATGGCCGGCATGATGAGTCACGTTGTCAGCGAGGGCACCGCGCGCCGCGCGGCGCTGGATGGCATTCCGACCGCAGGCAAGACCGGCACCACCAACGCGTATCGCGACGCCTGGTTCGTCGGCTATACCGGCAACTTCAGCTGCGCAGTCTGGTACGGCAATGACGACTACTCGCCGACCAACCGCATGACCGGCGGCTCGCTGCCGGCGCAGACATGGCACGACATCATGGTCGCAGCTCATCAGGGCATCGAGATCAAGGAAATTCCGGGTGTCGGCGCGGGTACCAAGAATCCTGCCGCAGCCGCCTCATCCGTCATGGCGGCCAACGCGCAGGACGCCAAGCCCGGCCCGCCGCCGGTGCTGACGCGCCGCGGCGCCGACGTCCTGCTGCGTGTCGAGAAGCTGCTCGACGACGCCGGCAAGACCGCCGGCCGCACATCATCCAACGAACCGTTGAAGCCCCGCGCCTCCTCCGCGCTGGCCTTCCCCGAGAGCTACGCGTCGGCGAATGATGCACCGGATGCCAAAACGACCACACCCGCAACCGCCCCCGCGTCACGCAAGAACTGAAGCTGCTATCATGACGGTGCGCACGTGCGGCTGATCTTCCTCACGCTCCTGGCGCTCGCGATCGCCACTGCTGTCGGTCTTGGTCTGACCTGGACTACAGCAACCCGCGGCACAGACCTTGGCACACTCACCATCGGTGCATGGACTGCCCGCCCACGCACCGGCACCAGCGAGATCGATCCCTATGCGCGTGCGTCCATTGCACGGTCGGGCGAATTGCCGATCGGCACGGGCGACGGCGTCACCTTCACGGCCACCACCGACGACAAGAAAAAGCCGCTGGATGGTCGCTGCGATATCGTCGTGTCAGGCGTGACACCGGCTGCGCGTTTCTGGACGCTCTCGCTCTATGACACCAAGGGCCGTCTGGTGCCCAACACATTGCAGCGCTACGGCTTCACCAGCCAGGAAGTGGTGCGCAATGCCGACGGTGCATTCGAGATCCACATCGCAGCGCGCTCGCGTGCGGGCAATTGGCTGCCGACCAGCGCGCTGGAACGCTATGTGTTGATGCTGCGGCTCTACGATACGCCGGTTGGCGTTGCCACCCGGACGCAGAAAGACGCACCGATGCCCACCATTGCCACGGTGAGCTGCCCATGATCCGGCTGCTGTTCGCAATCATTGGTGGCGTCGTGCTCGGCGGCATCGTGCATCTTGTCAGCGTGCTGGCGCTGCCCCGCATCGCGACGCAAGACGCCTATTCGCGCCTCGCCTCGGTGACGAAGGAAAATGCGGTGACAACACTGCCGCAGACCGAACCGGCCAATGCGCTGTTGCCATTCATGGACCCGGCCTTCGCCATGGCCGTCTGCCGCTACGATCTGGCCAAAGGACCGATCAAACTCACCGTTCCGGTCAGCCAATCCTATACATCGGTGTCGTTCTACACCCGCAGCGACGTCGCTTACTATGCGATCAATGACCGCTCCGCCGGCCGCCGCGTCATCGAGCTGGATCTGATGACCGAGGCGCAGCACGAAGCCCTGCCCGAGGAAGAGGACGTCACTTCCGCCGACCGCCTCATCATCGACTCGCCAACCTCAACCGGCCTGATCGTGCTGAAGGCGCTCGCCGCCGAGCCCGGCCTGATGGCGCAGGCGCAGGCGTCACTGGCCGCATCGAACTGCCGCGTGCAGACCGATCCGCCGGCAGCGCCGGTGAAGGGCAAGCGATAGTTTCACTGTTACCGACGACACAGGGCGATCGATATCAGATAACTTCGGAATGTTGATTTCGAGGGCCGGGCGAAGATGTTCGTCTCGCTATTCCAGATACGGCGTCAGCACATCTTCGATCCATTTCATGAATACGCGGACTCGGCGCGACAGATTGCTCCGATGTGCTACGACGAGGGACACGGGGAGCGCCCGGCGACGAAAATCGGGTATGATCTCCACAAGCGCTCCACTCTCCAAGTATCGGCCAATTCCCAAGAGAGGCGCCTGAATCAGGCCAAGGCCGGCGAGGGCAGCGGCTTCGTAGGTCTGTGCGCTGTTGACGTGTAGCGCACCAGGCAACTGAAGCGTCGCGTAGCTGTCGCCGTCCGGGTATTCCCATCCATAGGGTCTTGCGCCCAGCATCGTCGAAAAATGAATTGTCCGATGTTCCTGACGCTGGAAATCTTCTAGCGATCGAGGGACGCCATAGCGCGCCAGATAGGCGGGACTGGCAGCATTGACCATGCGCAACTTGCCCAGCGGGCGAGCAATCAGCGTCTCGTCCCCGATGGGTCCAAGCCGCAATACACAGTCGAACCCTTCTTGAACCAGATCAACTTGCCGATCCGTACTCGACACCTCCAGCTCCAACTCGGGGTGAGTCGCCATGAATACCGGCAAGGCCGGCACGATCGTTGAGCGCGCCACCTCGGTCGGGAGATCGACCCGTAAACGCCCGCGAAGTGCTACGCGATCGCTTGCGAACATCGAGTGCAGGTCATCGACTTCAGCAAGCAGATCGCGGGCACGCGCATGAAATGCGCGTCCGTCTTCCGTCAACTGCACACTGCGCGTCGTCCGGTGCAGGAGTCTGACACCGAGATATTCTTCCAGCTTCCGGACCGCTGTTGAGGCCCTTCCCTTCTGGATGCCCAGGCTATCGGCTGCGCGGGTGAAGCTCCCCATTTCCGCGACCGTTATGAAAATGAGGATGGGTTCGAGATTCTGCATTTTCGTGCCTCGGTATTGGTCACCACAGAGAGAACAGTGCGTTCGCTTTGTCGGTGTTTATCATGTTCAAGAGGCACAATACGGTAAGCCTCGAAATTGGGTGACCCCATCGGAGAACGACAAAGTGTCCCAAGCCATGAACCTGCATCACATGCCTGAAGCGATGACCTCGCATCGCAGTCTGTGGGCCGGCCGGATAATGAGCGCGATTGTCGTTATCGCTCTGGTGGCAGACGGCACTATTCAGCTTTTCGCGCCGGCACAGATCGCAAGCATGTTGCAGGAAACCGGGTTCGCGATGGACCTGACCCGTATCGTGGGTCCGATCATACTCGCCTGCGCCATCCTTTACGCCATTCCGGCTACCTCCGTACTCGGCGCGATCCTGGTGACGGGCTTTCTGGGAGGTGCCATCTGCGCCCATGTCCGCATCGGTGAGTTGGGGTCGCCGTCGGAAATCATTTCACTGCTTCTGGGCGCGATGACATGGGGCGGCCTGTATCTGCGCGATCCCCGTATCCGGGCCATTCTGCCGCTCATCCATTGAACCAACAGGGCAGTGCTCTGTCCCATAAATCAGGAGAAAATGCATGTTTCTAGTAATGGGAATCACGGGAAAAGTTGGCGGCGCAGCAGCAAAACATCTGTTGGCGCACGGCAAGGAAATACGCGCGCTCGTCCGCGATCGCGAGAAAGCGGCTGACTGGGCGAACCAGGGCGTGGAACTGGTAGACGGCGATTGGAATGATTCGGCAGCCATCGAGCAAGCGCTCAAAGGCGTCGAAGGCGCGTTTGTCATGTTGCCGGCTGTCTGGGCGCCCTCGCCCGATTACAAAGAAGCAAAGGGCGTGATTGCAAACTATGTCGAGGCACTCACCAAGGCAGCGCCGCCGCGCGTGGTTGCGCTTTCGTCGATGGGCGCGAACAGAACCAGCGGGCTCGGGATGATCACGGCCTTATCGCTCCTGGAGCAAGGTTTTCGCGACCTGACGTCCCCAATCGCATTTGTGCGCGCAGGCGGATTTTTCGAAAACTTCCTCTACGGCTTGCAAGTCGCCCAGGGCGGAACGCTACCGGTCTACTACAATCCGACAAACCGGAAATCGACCATGGTCGCGACGAACGACATCGGCGCGGAGGTCGCAACCCTTTTGAGCGGGCCAGCCTGGTCAGGGCAGCGCATCGTCGAGCTTGGTTCGATGGTCAGCGCGGATGAAGTCGCCAAGCAATTGGGTGAAGTTCTGAAGCTCGACGTGAAAGCCTTTGCAGTCCCGCGTGCAGGGTGGACGGAAGCGTTCGAGCAATTCGGCATCCCGAAGGGCCACACCGGACCTGCCGAAGAAATGTTTGAGGCCGTGAACGCGGGATGGATGGACCTCGGAGCCGAGGATACGGAGCACCTAGCGGGTACGACGTCCGCACGCGACGTATTCGAGGCTGCACAGAACGCCGCCAAGGCGTAAGTCCGGGACGGATCAGGCATGAGACGGAGGCTGCCCGCTTCTGCTCAAGCGTTCCTCAACGCCGCTTCCGTCATGATCCTGCTCCGCAGATTGGTTTCGCTCGGGCGCCGCGCGCCTACGCTCGACCGATCCAACACGCTGAAAGCCCTCGCCGCCGAGCCCGGCCTGATTACGCAGGCGCAGGCATCGCTCGCCGCCTCGAATTGTCGGGTGCAGACCGATCCGCCGGCCGCGCCGGTGAAGGGCAAGCGATAGCGCGAGCGCCATCGTAGGATGGCTAGAGTGCAGCGAAACCCATCAATCCCAAGCACCGTCGTGATGGGTTTTGCGAAGACGCTCTACCCATCCTACGTTATGTGATTGCCAGCGGTGTGCCGATATCCGCAACGAGCTTCACGAGATCGGCCTGCCGCGAGCTGCCGGTCTTGGCGTAGATCCGGTTGAGATGCGTCTTCAGCGTATTCTCCGAGATCCCGAGCAAAGTAGCAGTCTGGGACGGGTTGAACCCTTTCCCGGCGCTCACGAGCACGCGTGCTTCGGCGGGCGTGAGCTCAAACAGCGTCGTCAGCACAGCTTCCGGCAATGGTGAGGCCGACGTCGTCGTCGAGACGAAGATGGCGGCGCAGGCGGGACGAAAAGCGGCGCGCGCCGTACCAGCGGTCAAAGGCAGGACATAGGCGACCGCGGGAGGTTGCCCTGCCGCCGACACCGGCAAGCCAATGCCTTTGGCGCCGAGTGAGAGGTCCGAGGCAGCACTTGCGATCGCCTGCAACAATGCATCGCCCATCACTGCGTTCTGTGCCTGAATGGTTCGCCCCTGACGCAGGATCGGACCATCAGTTGCGAACATGCGTTCGGCACTTGCATTGGCATGGAGTACCGATCCGGCCGCGTCGGTCAATACAACGGGCACTGCGAGGTTCTCGAGTGATTCACGAAACAACTGCGCCGTCACGCGCACGTCATCGAGCAGGTCGCTGATCATCGCGGCCCTGCGCAAATGTGGAGATAGCAAGGTCAGAAACCGTTGATCCGCGGCCGACACGGCGGGCCTGTCCGCCCAGGTGGTGCAACCTAGTAGACCGATGCGATCCGGCGTGTGAACAAATTTGATGATACTTCCTTCGCGCAGTCCTTGCGGGCCGGCCCAATTCCGGAAGAACGCAGTCTGCTGCAGCTCATTTTCAGGCATCAACGAGAGTGTCGATACCGGCGTATCGACATCGCCGACCACGGCTGCCTTCAGGCCCGGAATATCGTCAAAACTGTAGTCCTGCAGTGCCCGCATGCGCTCGGCATCCCAAGGGGACTGGGCAGCAAACCGGCCGTGATTGTCCGACGTGCCTGCGAGAGCGATCGTGGTGTAGGCCGCATCCATGGTCTGCGTGATGCGGGTGAGAACACGCGACCATCCCTCGGGATTTAGAACGCAGTCGTAGATATCTCCGATGATGGAAGAGAGTACGTCATTGTCGACAGCGTCCATGAATATTCCAAACCCGTGATTGCGCGTGCCCTCGTGTGGCACGACGAAGTCGAAGTCAATTTCCGGACGCGCATACGCGGCATATTTTACCACATCATACTTCGGGGTGACGACAGCCAATCTCGCGACGCGTAGCTGTGGCGATGGCGACTCCGAACCGTTCGGAAGGCGCAGATGAGGGACTTGCCGCCCGAAGACGCTGCAGGTCTGAAAGTAACGTCTCGAACTACGGGAGAGCCTGATGTCGAAATCTGCTCAATTGGCCTGCGTGATGGGGTGCGTGTTGTTGGCGTCAACGCCCGTGCTAGCTGCGGACAATCTCGCTCAACCGCATTACAAGGCTCCCCTCGTTGCGTCAGCTCCATGGAGCTGGACTGGGTTTTATGTTGGTGCCCATGCCGGATATGGCTGGAACGATGCGCAGGTTTCGCTGGTCCCCGGCCCGACCTGGGGAGCCGTCGGTGGGCAATGGCTGATCGACAACGGCAGCCCTGCCCTACAGACCTCCGGTGCGCTGGGCGGCCTCCAGGCCGGCTACAACTTTCAGACCGCCAACTGGGTGTGGGGCGTCGAGGCAGACTTCTCGTTCGCAGACATCAAAGGAGGCCGAAGCACCGGTTCATTGACCCCGCCTCCGGCCGCGGCGTTGGCAGACCGCTCATTCACTGAGCATGACAACGTGAAATGGGTTTCAACATTCCGCGGGCGGCTGGGCTACGCCGTCCAGCAAGACCTGCTGGTCTACGCAACCGGTGGCCTCGCAGTTGGACGTCACGATTTCTCGCAAGCCGTCGTTCGATCCGTGGGTTTCAGCTTCAATGATATCCGCAACTCCATAAGCGAGACCAAAGTCGGCTGGGCGGCAGGCGCCGGCCTCGAATATGCGCTATCGCGCAACTGGTCGGTCAAAGGAGAGTATCTGTATATCGACCTGGGCAAGGTCGGTACGACCGGGGACAGCAACACGGCGCCCGGTTTTGGCCTCACCATCAACAGTTCGAGCCAGGCTACACTGCACACTGCGCGCGCGGGGCTGAATTATAAATTCGACTAGGACCAATCGACATTCAGGATTCCCGAGCGGCGATCCTGGGGCTCAGCCCTGAGACTGCGGCGACCGTGACGTTTTTCCGCATAGAAAACGTCTAGGGAGCCCTCTGGCGTAATCTGCCTGCAATCTGCCGCGGCGAAGCTCCGTGTCATCGTCGCTCTGCGAATCGGCGGGATAACGGGGCTTGCCATGCAGAACCACCGGAATGCGTCCGACGCGTCGGGCACCGCCGTCGGCCATTTCCTGTCCGCCGTCTGGTGGCCGCTGCTGTATTTCGGGGCACTGCTCGGTGCCGGCATGGCCTTCGCCAGCGATGCGCCGCTGTTCGGGTTCAATATCGTCTATGCCGCGCTGTTTCTCGCCATCGTCGCCCTCGAACGGCTGATGCCACATCGTGAGGAATGGCTGCAGCATGATGGCGAAACACTGAATGACATCGGACATACGCTGCTGACCAAGGGCACTGCGCAACTGGCTGTCGCGGCCACTGCGATCTTTCCCATGGCCGTCGCCACCTTCGCACGAACGGGCGATCACGCCTCGCATCTGTGGCCGACACAGTGGCCGCTGATCGCGCAGGTCGTGCTCGCGCTGGTGATTGCCGAATTCGGCCTCTACTGGTCGCACCGGATCGCCCATGAAAACCTGTTGTTCTGGCGCTTTCATGCGCTTCATCACAGCGTGGTCCGGCTCTGGGTGGTGAATACCGGACGCTTTCACGTGATCGACTCGCTGATCAAGATGGCGCTCAGCCAGGCGCCGCTCTACCTGCTCGACGCGCCGCTCCCTGTCTTCCTGTGGGTCGGCGCGGTGACGGCCATCACCGGGCTGCTCACCCATTGCAATGTGGAGACGCGCACGGCGCTGTTCGATCCGATCTTTGCGACGCCAAAGCTGCATCGCTGGCATCATTCGAAGGCGCTCAAGGAAGGCAACAGCAATTACTGCGAGAACATCATGGTGTGGGACCATGTGTTCGGCACCTATCTCAATCCTGCCAAGGCGTCGCCGGACCGCCTCGGCATCAGCGGCAAGGTTGCACCGGGGTTTCTGGGACAGATCGTGCAGCCGTTTTCGCGCAAAGGCGCGCGGCAGATTCTTGGCCGCCAGACCGTGCCGGATGATCAGGTGAAGCCAGTGGAAAAGTCCGACGCCGTCGCGCGGACCAGCGAAGCGTAATCCGCCCTACACTTCCAGCTATCCGCCGACCTGGAGCACCTTGCCGGGGCGAACCGGCGTGAGGCTGCCAGCCATAGCCGTGGTCTGCGCCGCCAACTCGCCGATCAGCATATCGGCGCCGGACGCCATACCATCGGGGGCGTGGATCACCATGCGTTCCAGCGCCCACTTGTAGGACGACACCCGCCGCTGCAGGCATTGCTCGACCCACTGCACGATCAGCGCGTTCTCATCCATGCGCGCGATGGCGTCAGCGCGCTCCTTCGGCTCCAACCCTGAAACGAGTTTCAAACTGGCATTGCGCTTGCGATCGAGCTCGACGACCTTGGCCGCCGTCGCATAAAACGCTTCGAAACGCAGGATGTCGTCGCGCGCGTCGTCCATCAGCACGCTGTACCGCGACGTATGCGAGCGATGCGGCTCGTCGATCAGCAGCCGGCCATAGGCCGTGCGATCGTAGATGACGTTCTGCCGCCAGGGTGATGCGATCGGCTTGTAGTCGCCGAACACACTCTTCCACAAAGGCCGCGAATGCGGCGGCTCGATCAGTGGATAAGCGAGATCGCGCATCTGGCGTTCGAGATCAGTGAGCTGGAACTCCGACGACTTCAGGCCGACGCTGCCGGTCGCCTCGACACCGATCCAGCGATGCATGTCATCGGTCACCGCATTATTGCGGGTACGGCCGAAATCTCCGCCGGCGCAGCCACCGAGCGTGCTGCCGATCAAGGTTGCAAGTATGAAGGACGGCGCAAGAAACGACATCTTGCGCCGAAGCCGTATCCGGTCCGGATGGGATATCGCCGACATGGTGCTGGATCCTGAATCAGGAACGCGCGCGGCGCTTGCGGCGGCGTCCCGGCGCAGTGCCCTCTTCCGGGCCGCTGCCGCCATTGCTGTCGTCGATCTGACGCTCGATTCGGATCACCGGGAGGATCAGGATTTCTGCGGAGGTTTCGCGGGGAGATGGCGCCATATTCACGCCCAGCCGTCGCGCTGCCGCATCCGCCGGGAACTTGATGATGGTGCTCATTATCCAGTCTCTCCGCGCCGCTTCGCCCGTTTTGCCGACGCACCGTCATTAAGGACAGTCATGGTTAATGGCGTCTTAACGCCGCCATGCCGCCATATGCTGGCCGCCTTGAGGAACATGATTGGGCGTCGCAGCATTGACCAAAAATGGAATGACATAGGGGCGTATTTTTTTCATGAGCGACGTTGTTGGAACCCTGATGGAATGCTCCCGTTCCACGGACTGGAAATTCCGCATGCGCTGCCCGCGCTGCGGCTCGTCGATCTCCGACATTCAGACCAAACCGTCCTGCGTGAACTATAACTGCGACTACAGCGCCGCCGGATTCCCGGTTGTCGATGGGCAGCCGGTGCTCATTGACTTCGAGTCCAGCGTGTTCGACCGCCGGCCTGTATCATCGCGACAACGGCTCGGTGATGCCGCGGGATGTCACTGGCCAATCGATCGGTACGTGCCTGCATCGTTTCACGTTTGGTGAAAATCCTGTCGCGGCTAAAAATTGCAAGAAATTCCTCGACCTTCTCAAGCAGCAGACTGCAAGACCCGTCGTGCTCGTTGTCGGCGGCGGCACCGTCGGCTCCGGCGCGGACTACCTCTACGACGATCCGGATATCGAACTGGTCGGAACCGACGTGTTCTCCACCGACAACACCGCACTGGTCGCCGACGCGCACAAACTGCCATTCGAGGATGCGACCTTTGACGGCGTCTGGATTCAGGCCGTGCTCGAACATGTGCTGGAACCGGCCACGGTCGCGACCGAAATCCATCGTGTCTTGCGCAAGAACGGCATCGTTTATGCGGAGACGCCGTTCATGCAGCAGGTGCACGAACGCGCCTATGACTTCTCCCGCTTCACGCAAAGCGGTCATCGCTGGCTGTTCAGGAAATTCACCGAGATCGATGCGGGGGCCGTCAATGGCGCCGGTGTCGGCCTGCTCTGGTCGATCAGGTATTTCTCGCGCACGCTGGGCGCCGGTGACAAGCTCTCGCGCCTCCTCACCTTACCCTTCTTCTGGCTGCGCTACTTCGACCGCCTTGGCCGCTCACGCGCCCGCGCCGATGCCGCCGCCGGTGTCTACTTCATGGGCCGCCGGGCCGAACGGGCCATCAGGCCGCGGGACATGCCGCGCTACTACAACGCTCAGGTCTGAACCAAGTCGTCGGAATCAGATCTGCCTCGGCCAGCGGCCCATGGTTAAACACATATTAATGCGTCAGCGATAAATTGAGGCAAAGTTCCTCAGTTAGCGTATCGCCCATGGTTGCCTCTCCTCCAATGTTTCCGGGTTTCGACGGATTGCTGACGCTGTCGCGTCGCGAGGGCGTGGATGTCCGGCCGACATTGCTGCGCGTGCTGACAGACCTTTATGTGCAGGCGCCTACCCATACGATCGATGAAGAGAAACAGTTCGTCGAACTCACCGCGCGCCTGATCGATCAGGTCGACGATGCCACCCGCGCCGCGGTGCGCGCCCGGCTGTCGATCTATCCGAACACCCCGCGCGCGATCCTCAACCGGCTCAACCTGCGCCCGACCGAACCCGGCCAATCGGTGCCGCTCGCGCAGTCCATTTCCGCCGCCGAGTCTCCTGCGCCGACTGTGAAGCAGCCAAGCGAAGCGCAGATGCGTGTCGCCGCCAATATGGCCATGGCGCCGAAGGATGCGTCCGAGATCAGCACGCTGTTCTTTGCCGCGTCAAGCAGCGAGCGGGCGCAGATCCTGCATAACCTCGCCGAAACGCCGCTGCGATCATCGGCCCGGATCCCCGAAGCGCGCGCCGCTCGCGCGATGCATATCCTTGAGATGGCCGCCTTCGCCGAAGACCGCGACAACTTTGCGCGCGAGCTGAGCGAAGCCCTGCTACTGCCCAATGGGATCGCCGAGCAAGTCGTCAACGATCCCGGCGGCGAGCCCCTCGCCTGCTGCGCCAAGGCTCTTGGCATGCCGAGCGACATCTTCCAGCGCGTGCTGTTGTTCCTCAACCCGGAATTCGGCACCTCGGTCACCAACGTCTACCGGATCGCGCGCATGTATGACGTGTTCAGCGAACGCTCGGCACTGATCATGGTGGCCGCCTGGCGCGGCGCGCATATGGCAGCAACCCGCGCCAAGTTCCGCCCCACACTCCATGACGATGAGCGCCACCGCGCGCGGCCGAGCACCCAACAGGCACGGCCAAGCGTCCAGCCTGGCGTGGACATCACGCGCGTGACGCGGAATTCATCGGGGCGCTAGGGCGAGGACTCATAAGTCCTGTATCCAGAGACCGATCGAAGCAAGCTTGATAAAGGCAACGCAATTGGCGGCGAGCGTGCCATCACGGGTGGCACGAGGTCGGCATTGTTTGATCTTGTTGAAGACCCGCTCGACCGTTTTCTAGACTGCGTCGCTTGAGACGGCAGCGTACCCACCAGACAATTTCGCGGCGCATTCCGCTCTCATTCGAATACACGAAGACCCCGCCTACGCACGCGGTTAGCGTCTTCCGTTTGGTTCACGGGACGCATCCTTATGCTCGACGGAAACACGTACAGCGAGAGCTATCGCGCCAGCCACCAGTCATCAGATATCGTTGTCGATTATGTCAACACCTTCGAGGTGGGCTATTGCGCGGCCTTGTGGCGGAAAGTCGAACAGCCCCTGCTCGAGAGCATTCTGCGGCCGCTCGGAGGGCCGGAGCGAACGAGCCTCGATTTCGCGTGTGGAACCGGGCGCATTGCCAAGGTCGCAGCCTTGTTTTTCGGCTCGGTTGTCGGAGTCGACGTGTCAGAAGCCATGCTACTAGCGGCTTTGGTGCCAGACAACGTGACGCTGCTATGCACCGACATCACGATTGTCCCTCTCCAACAGACATTTGACGTCGCCACCGCGTTTCGGTTTTTCCTGAATGCAGAGGATGCGCTTAGGCGCGACGCATTGCAGGCGATCTATCGGCACCTCCGCAAGGGCGGCGTGTTGGTGTGCAACATCCAACTGAATGCAACGTCGCCAATCGGGTTGGTCAGTCGTATCCTGAACCGAGTATATCCGAAAAGACCTCGAAACACCCTGACTTTGGATCAATTTTCGCAAGTGCTGACGGATGAGGGATTTGAGGTAACTGAGAGCATATATTACGGCTATCTCCCGCGGCCGGGCCGTTTCCTTCCGCGCCTCTGTGAAGTGCTGATCAAACCATTCGAAAAGGTATGCCGGGCCCTCAAGGTCCCGGGATTTTTCGCAGAGAATTTTCTCGTCGTGTCGCGAAAGGCGTAGGCCGTAAGCGGGTCCAGATTCCGTCCGTTGTCGGCACTTTTGCGATGTGGCAAGGGGCGGTCGACATCCCCGTTAAACTTGGGAGCGGACACCGTTGTCTTCGTCCGCGCAAAATCTCCGTTTAGGAGTTCCCGGTCTAGCCCTTCGCCAGCTCCAGAAAATGCCGTCCGGCCTTGTCCTCGGTCTCGACAATCCAGACGTCGGGATCGAACGAGATTTCCTTCTGCAGGCGTTCCTCGATCTTGCGTTCTTCGACGGGCTGCGGCGGCGAGGCTGCGAAGACGCGATCAACCGGGCGACTTTCGTCATAGGCGCTCTGCGGTGCCGGCGTGTAAAGCATCGCGGTGCCATCCAACAGCGCGACCTTCACGAACACTGCGCCCGCCTCCTCTGCACCACGACGGCGCACCGCGCCGAACACGCCTTCGGTCTGGCAGCGGCGCAGATAGGCGGCCACCCAAATAGCTGACTTCAATCTCATGGAATCGACGATAAGCCAGCCGCCGGGCTGGCGCTAGTCGATCGCGCGGCCGGTGACGGTCGCGAGTTCGCGGACCATCCGGTCCGATACCTGCCCGGTCACCGGCAGCTTGCGCTCACGCTCGAAGCGCTGGATGGCGGCCGCGGTATCGGAGCCGACATTGCCGGTCGGCTTGAGCTGGCCATAGCCGTATTCGGTGAGCGCACGCTGCACGGCGGCCACGCGGCGGGTATTGGTGATGAGGTCGCCGAGCGGATCGGTGCGCGTCGCATTCGGGATCGCCGCCGGTGGGCGCGCCACCGCGCCCGTGGTCGCCGGTGACGCCGGCGCTTTCAGGAGATTGCCGACCGGATCGGCCGCGCGCTGTTCGACAGGCTTGGCCGCGAGTGATGGCTTCGGCTCGTTGGCGCTGTTGACCGGCTTGGAATCCAGCATGCGGGAATCGAGCTTGGTGTCTGACGACGCAGCATCCAGCGGACGAGGCTTGGGCAGCGGATTGGCGACCTGCGCCGGTGCCGGAAATGCAACGACGGTGCTGGAACCAAACATCGGGGACGGATGATGGCCCTTCTGCAGGAAGATCGCATTGGCGATGATGGCGCTAACCGCGGCGAATGCGATCAGACCGGCCACCATGTCCTTCGGGCTGTGCAGCAGCATGCGCAGGACGATGCCGCGCTCCGCGGGCTCATCGACGATGGCAACGGCACGGCCGCGTTTGGACTTGGTCGCTTTGGAACTGGCTTTAGGCACTCTTCTTCACCTGATGGGCTTGGTCGATTGGCGCGGTGCGCGCTGCGGGATTCAAGGTCGCGACGTTGCTGGCGCGTTCTGCCTGCGGCGTGAACTCCAGCGGCAGTGTGATCGTGACGGTGGTGCCTTCGTCGATCCGGCTCTGCACCTGCATCTCGCCACCATGCATGCCGACAAGGCTCTTCACAATGGACAGACCGAGGCCGGTGCCTTCGTGGCGTCGCTGATAGGTCTTGCCGGCCTGGAAGAACGGATCGCCGATGCGTGCGAGATCGTCCGATGCGATGCCGACGCCGGTATCGCTGACGCGCAGAATCAAGCGTGATCCTTCGACGCCCGCCGCCACGGTGACGCTGCCGCCGCGCTCGGTGAACTTGATGGCATTGGACACGAGGTTGAGCAGTATCTGGCGGAATGCGCGCGGATCGCCGTTGACCTCCGGCAGATCCTTCGGCGCATCGGTGATGAGATCGATGCCGTTCTCACGCGCCTTCAGCGCCAGCAGATTGCAGCAATTGATCAGTGCGGGACGCGGCGCGAACGGCTCCGGCGAAATCTCGAAATTGCCGGATTCCAGCTTCGACATGTCGAGGATGCCGTTGACGACCGACAGCAGGTGCTGGCCGGAATCGTTGATCAGCTGGGCATATTCCTTGCGCTTGGTCGCATCGAGCATCATCAGCTCTTCCTGCACCAGCATATCCGAGAAGCCGATAATGGCATTCAGCGGCGTGCGCAGCTCGTGGCTCATGGTGGCCAAGAATCTTGTCTTCGACGCATCGGCGCGCTCGGCCTCGATGCGGGCCTGCGCCAATGCCTCTTCCTGCAGCTTGCGATCGGTAACATCGCGCAGCACCGCGACGACTTCCGCATCGGCATGGGCCAACGACGTATCCGCGCCCTGCTCCATCGGCCGGCAGCGCATTTCAACCCAGATGAATTCGGCGCCCGACGGACGCATGCGATCATTGCCGCGCACGACATCGCGGCGCAGGCGAAATTCGACGCTGCGGGCTTCGCCGCCACGCGCGGCGTTGGACAGAGCGGTGAGATAGGCCGGGCGATCCGCAACATGGACGCGATCGAACAGGCCATGGCCGAGCAGCCGTTGCGCCGGGGCGCCGACCAAAGCTTCAGCCGCCGGCGAAATGAACTCCACGGCGCCATTGTGACGATGGCGCGAGATCACGTCGCTCATATTGCGCGCCAGCAGGCGATAACGATCCTCCTCGACATAGAGCAGCGAGACGCTGGTGCGTGCCAGCGATTCCGTACCGAAGGCCAGACCCGCGGCATAGATGGTGGCGGACGCAATACCAAAGGCCGTGAAGACGCCATGGCTGGCGACACCGGCTTCGGATGCGGGCAACCAATCAAGGCCGGTCAGCACGATGAGAATGCCGACGCAGGACAGTGCCAGCGCCGATGCAAAGGCAACGATGCGACGCGATGCCGAGAGCGCCGCCTCGATCGGCACCACGACAAGCCAGATCGCCGCGAACGAATTGATGCCACCGGTGGAGATCGCCATCATCATCACGAGGCTGGCGAGTGCGATGGACGACAGTACCTGTGCGCTTTCATAGCGACCGGTGCGCGACAGAAAATATGAAACGAGGATCGGCGCCATCAACCAGGCAAAGGCCGCAACCTCGATGGCGTTCGGCGCGCCGCGCAGCGCGAGATAAACAGGAAAAGCCGCGAAGGCTGCGAGGCTGCCGAGCAGGCGCGGCGCCATGAAGGCGCGATGACGCGCGCTCGTCAGCGCATCGTAGCGCACTGAGGGGTGCAGCATGGCATCAAGGCAGTCGCGGATGATGGTCGATACTGTCACTGCTCTCGCTTCGGCTTGGTCGTCAAATTCAGACGCGCCGAAACGCCTCCTTTTATCGTTGCGCCAACGTGTCAGAGCGACATTAAGCGAACACTAAAGTGACCGCCGCGTTCGCCATGCCTAACGCGCAAGTGCTGATTTAAGAGGAGTTTTCGCATTTCCATTCGGCAACGATGGTGAACGAGTAGTTTCCATCGCCGCGCCCATATGGTTTCGAAAGTGTGCATCCCCAACATCGGGTCGGAAAACGCACGCATGGGCCATCAATGGAAAATTTACGCCAAACCGAATGAAGCGAATTTTCGTCGATTTAACCGCATCGCAAATACTTGCAGTTTATCGACGGCTGCTAACTTCGATCCCAATTGCGACAAATCGCAACGGTTCGAAGAAACTAACGGGGTTCGCGATGTTCTTCCTGCTTCGCATGGCATTCTGGCTCGGGCTCGTGCTCGTGCTGCTGCCGAGGGACAAGACGCCAGAGTCGGACAAGCTGCCTCAGATCGGCGCGTCCGATGCGGTATCGGCTGCGAGTGCAGCGATGTCCGACATGGCGCAATTCTGCAAGCGCCAACCGGCAACCTGCGAAGTCGGCGGCCACGCAGCCACCGTGATCGGCGAACGTGCCAAGGACGGCGCCAAGAAGATCTACCAGATCATCACCGAGAAGAAGCCCGATACCACCGGCTCGATCGGTGGCGAAGGCGAAGATCAGAGCGCGGTTGCCATGGTGAAGCCCGACACGCTCACCCAGGACGACCTCGCCGCCGAGTGGCAGCCGCCCACCGTTGCGCCCTAAACGGCTGATTGCGGCGGATATTACCGCAAACGGCGGTCGCTTTCGGCGCTGTTCGTCCCTATATAAGGCCTGACATTGCTTGCAGGCCCCGATGACCACGATTGACGATATCCGCGATAATTTCGAGCTGCTCGAGGACTGGGACGACCGCTACCGGTACGTCATCGAACTCGGGCGTACCCTCACGCCGATGCCGGATGAGGAACATTCCACCGCCAACAAGGTCAATGGTTGCACCAGCCAGGTCTGGCTGTCGCGCCAGGTCGCCCGCGACCACGGCGAGCCGGTGCTCAGCTATCTCGGCGACAGCGATGCGCATATCGTTCGCGGGCTGATCGCGATCCTGCTGACGCTGTATTCGGGCCGCAAGGCCGAGGATATTCTGGCCACCGACGCCATCAAGGTGTTCGACGAACTCGGCTTCAAGGAACACCTCACGCCGCAGCGCTCCAACGGCCTGCGCGCCATGGTCGAGCGCATCCGCCGGGACGCCACCGAGACGCTGGCGGCGGCGAGCTAGGGCGTGAACGCCGCATCATCTGCGAGCCAGGTTCGAACTTTCGATGGCTGTCCCCTGACCTCGGTGGCGAAGCCGTAATGCCGCGCGAGGCGATCCAGCGCGAGTTGCAACACGACCTTGGCGGAACGCGCCGGCCACTTGCGTTCACGCTCGACGTCTTCGAGGCCGCGCAGAAAACAGCACACATCCATCAGAACCCCTGAAAATTCGGGACCGCAGGCCTCGAGCGCCTGACTGACGCGCTGGCGCGACGTCACCACGATGTCTGTCATCTCGCCGGGACTGCTGCCTGCCCCGCGTGGGCGACCACCGGTCGACGCGGCCCAGTTCGCCGTCATGCGCGGGGCCATATTGCCGCGCGTGAAATCGGCGCGCAGCTTTTCGCCGGCAATGAACTGATGCGGGCTGATCATGGCGCGGCCATCGCGGCCCTTGCGCCGCGCCAGCCAGCCGAGCGGGCTTTCGCTGTCATTGACGAGAACGCTGGCGACGCCCTCCTCAGTGAGGATCTGCCGCGTTTCGAGCGACAGATGCCGGGCGCGGTGACGGTCGACGTGGTCGGAATGTTTGGTGGTGCTGCGGGATGTTTTCATCGGGGCGACTCCATTTAGGATAATAAGCTCACATCCCAAACTGCCCGGCAAGCGGAATTTTAGACTTTATTCCTTTTTGGCTTTTATTCAACAGAAGCAGTGCCTTCGCCCAATCGCTCAAAGCCGCGACATTGTGAAAATCAAGCGGGTTTCCGGTGGCGGCTGCGATTGATCCGCAACCGCGCGCGAAGAGTTCACCGCAGTCCTCGGCCACGACCTGCGGGCAAAGCGCACTCCGTCTGCGACAAATCCCTTCGAGAATTCGCGGTACGGTATCGATGCGCTGGATAGCATCGACGTCCGCTGAAAGTCCCCCATCATGCCCGCCAAGTTCAGTATCGCCTGCCTGCGTTGTCACACACCAATTGCGCGTAGCGGGAGATGCATCCCGCATCCTGACGTGGAACTTTCTTCGTCTCTGATTTGTTCTATATTGGTTCCTGAGGATGGAACCTGACTTTATTGCTTGGCTTTACTTATGGGGATTACTTGCCCAGATCGCTCGCTCAGATCACTTACGCCGGCGGCGCTGCTGGCCAAGCCCCATTTTCTTGGCGAGCTGCGAACGCGCCACCGCATAGTTCGGTGCGACCATCGGATAGTCAGCCGGCAGGCCCCATTTCTCGCGATACTGCTCGGGCGTCATCGAATACTGCGTGCGCAGATGGCGCTTCAGCGACTTGAAGCGCTTGCCGTCTTCGAGACAGATCAGATATTCGGCGGTCATGGACTTCTTGACGGATACCGCTGGCTTCGCCGGTTCAGCAGCAACTTCCGGACGGCCGCTCGACACCCGAACCAGTGCGGCGTGAACCTGACCGATCAGCGCCGACAGTTCGGCCGCCGGGGTCGGATTATTGCCGACATAGGCCGACACGATCGTCGCCGTGAGATCGATGAAGCTCTTGCCAGCAATGTCGTTCATGGTTGCGTCGTCTTTCAAGGATTGGAGCCGCACTTTACTTGGTAATCATGCGGGCATTGCAGCCACGAGGGCAACAATGACGTATAGCGCGCCGGCTTTATTCTGCGTGCAAGATTAGTCGAGATCAGCTGAAAGTGACCGCAACGGGCTGAATGGCGTCAGCCCCTGTTATCGAGATGTTCGCGCAACTCGTCGATCGAGGCGAAGCGCATCATGCCTTCGGGCATCTGCGCCTCGATGGAGCCGTCGGAATACAGCGAATAGGCCATGCCATCGACGACCCCCGATTTCAGCACGGTGACGCCCGATGCTTGCGGCGGCTCCTCGGCCGGCGTCGGCGGAACGTAGCGATCCGGAATCAGCGCGGCATCCGGCAGCTTGTCGCCCGGCGAGGACGGCGTACGGGCGGCGCGGCGGATCGCATCGGAACGCGACCGATCGGGCTGCGGCCAGGCGTCCTCGAAATTCTTCGACGGCTCGGCGGGCGCTTCCGGCTTTGGCATTGCGGCCTCGAACGCGGCTGCCGCTTCAGCCCGCTCCCGTTCGCGGCGCGACGACTGGAATAGCAGATTGCGGCGCTTCGGCTCTTCCGGCTCGGGCGCCTCGGTGGCGGCAAGCCGCTCGCGGTCACGCAGTACCTCGTCTTGCCACGGCGGCACGCCGGGCTCCGGAGCGGCCGGCCGCGCGGCGGGCTGGTCGCGACTGAACAGCGGACCCGGCACAGACGCGTCATCCGCCTCCTCGGCATCGTCCGACTGGGCAGTCGGCAGGTTCAGTTCCCGCCGTGGCAGCCGGGGCGACGTAGCCGGTTCCTCGATCTCGCCCTGCGGCCGGAACTTCTTCAACTCCTCAACCGCAAGCGCCATGCTGACCATGATCAGGCCGGTGCAGGCCCCGACCGTTCCGGTCAGGATCAGCGTGTTGCCGAAGCCGAATTCCTTGACCGGAATTCCGAAGCCGATCGCGGCAAGGCCCGCCAGAATGACCCCGATACCGGCAATCAGCAGCAATTTCATAGTGTTCGAACTCCTCGACGGACCACTCGCGAGTCTCGTCACGGGTGCCACGATAACGTCATATCGCGTACACCGCCAAACGGCATTTTGCATTCATCCCTTGTACATCGGCCCAATGGTAGGTTTTGGGAGAGTTTTCTTCCACCGGAGACAACAGATTTGGGACAGCCCGCACCGATCTATCGCTAACCGGTAAAGCTTTTACCTTGTCCTGTTTGTTGCAACGCATTAAGAAATTTCAGCCACAATTCTCAATTACTTCAAAAGAGAAAGTGCGCTATATCGATGCCGGGGAAACGAGGCTCAAAGAGCGCTAAAGCCGAGCCATTGGGGACACCGGGTTATCCATCGCCATGTCATCGATTACGATTGCGGCCATCGACACGCCAGTAAGGCGCTCGGTGGAACGGACGTGTGACGACCTCGCCATCCTGGCGCTTGTCGTTGTCAGTATCGTCGCAAGTTTCACCTTCCGGGACTACGGGCTCGGATGGGACGACTATACGCACGCTGAATATGCCGATCTTCTATTGAAGATGTACGGATCGGGCTTCACCGATACCGGCGCTTTGTCGTTTGCAAACCTCTACATGTATGGCGGCGGCTTCGATATGGCGGCCGCGCTTCTGCACAAGATTATCCCGCTGGAGCTGTTCGAGACACGACGCCTGCTCGGTGCAATCGTCGGCGTCATCGGCCTCGGTGTCACCTGGCGCCTCGGCCGTCGGGTCGCCGGCCCCGTGGGCGGTCTTGCGACGCTGCTGCTGCTGGCGCTGTGCCCGACTTTCTACGGCCACATGTTTATGAACCCGAAGGATGCACCTTTCGCCGTGGCGATGGTCATCCTGATGCTCGGGCTCGTTCGCCTTGCGCAGGAATACCCGAACCCGTCGCCGCGCACGGTCCTGATCCTCGGCCTCGGCGCCGGCTGCGCGATCGGCTGCCGCATTCTCGCCGGCCTCACAGTGATCTATGCCGTGATCGGCTTCATCCCGCTGTGGATCGAAGACGTCCGCACCCATGGCGCACGCGAGAGCGTCCACCGCTTGCTACATGTGCTCTACGTGCTGCTGCCGGGTATCGCTTTCGGCTATCTGGTCATGGGCCTGATCTGGCCGTGGTCGATTCTCGAGCCCGCCAATCCGCTGCGCGCCCTCGGCTATTTCTCGCACTTCTTCGAGAAGCCGTGGAAGGAAATGTTCGACGGCGCGATGATCTCGGTGCCGGACATGCCGTGGTCCTATCTGCCGACGCTGTTCGCATTGCAGCTTCCGGAAGTGCTGCTCGCTCTCACCTTCGGCGGTATTGCACTGACCATCATGTCGCTATCGCGTGACAGCGTGCCGGCGCGGCGTAAGACCATCCTTTTGATGCTCACCTTTGCCGCCATGTTGCCGCTGGCAATTGCCATGGTGAAGCGCCCGGCGCTGTATAACGGCATCCGGCACTTCATCTTCGTGATCCCGCCGATGGCTGTACTGGGCGGTGCCGCATTCGCGGCGCTGATGGACTGGCTGCGTGTCAATCATCGCGGCGCGCAGGCCGCGGCCGTCGCTGTGTTCTCATTCGGCCTGATGCTGCCGATGGCCGAGATGATCCGGCTGCATCCGTATCAGTACACCCACTTCAATTACATCGCCGGCACCGTGCGCCAGGCCGATGCGCTCTACATGCTCGACTACTGGGGCCTCGCGCTGAAGCAGGCATCTGACGCGCTGAAGGAGCAGATCACTGAACGGCAGGAAAGCCCGCCGGCCGGCCGCAAGTGGAAGGTAGCCGTGTGCGGTCCACAACGCCCGGCACAGGTCGCCCTCGGTCCCGACTTCACCATCGGCTGGGACAGCCAGTCCGCCGACTTTGCGATGACGCTCGGCGAGTTCTATTGCAAGGGCCTCACCGCCCCCGTGATTGCCGAGATCAAGCGCGACGACGTCGTCTTCGCCAAGGTCTACGACATCCGCGGCAGCAGCATTTCGAGCCTGCTGGCGATTCCCGCTCCTTAAACATTCCGGCGCCTCAGGCGCCGGAATACCAGAAGCTCACGCGCGCTTTAACGCGCCGCCTGAAACCTGATATCGCCGTTGTTCAGGAAGCACGTCTTGCTGAACAGGCCGAGGTCGATAGGATTCGGCAACCGGACGTCGTCCAGATCGGGACATGGCTTCACGGCCGGATCGTAGGACCGGTGGATCTGCGAGATAAAGACGAAGATCAGCCCGCGCTCCCTGGCGAACGACTGCAGTGCGCGCACTTGCGCCATCAAAGCCGGGTTCTCGCGTTTCTGATCGAGCAGTTGCAGATAGTCGATCACCACCAGCGTGCCGCGCGGCGCGTCCGCCAGTTTCCGGGCGACGTAATCGGCGCAGATATCGTCGGAATTGTCGAATTCGAACAGAGTATCGAAACGTGCCCTGTCCACACCGATGGCACTGAAACGGTCCAGCACGTCCTTTTCAGCGTATTCCAGCGAGAAGAACACGCTGCGATGGCCGGATTGCATCGCCTCCACGGCGAGTTGCAAGCTCATCAGCGTCTTGCCATGGCCCGGGCGCCCCCCGACCAGCACGAGATCGCCGGGAGACAACTGTTCGAACAGTTTCGCTGCGGGTGTCTCCGAAGACATCCGCGCCACGAGCAGGCTCCAGGCAGCAAAGCCTTCTCGCACGGCGATCCGGTCGAGTGCCTCGTGCAGCGGAATGTTATCGGTGCGGGAGAGAAGCTTGGCCTTGCGCTTCAATTGATAGACAGGCGCAGAAAGACGCATCGAGAGAACCTCCTGGTGCGAGCGTTGTCACAACCCCTCCTTATGCTTGATGCTCGAACAGTTGGTTCGGTGATCAGAGAGCCCGGTACGATCGATACTTTCCCGATGGAGGGGGGAGGCGTGGGCCGCGCCAGAATCACAGTGTAGCGCAAACCCCTCTCCGGCGAAATTGCGGACTTCCCAAATCTCCCGCCATCAATTCTCCCTCTTCCTCCGCAAATGACACGCCATGATCATAAATCGACGGACATTGCTGGCGGCTGCGCCGGCGCTCGCAGTGTGGCCCGCTCTCGCAAAAGAAAAGGCAAAGGACGCACCGGCAGCGTTGCAAACTTATGAACGCGATACTGGCGGACGGATCGGCGTCTATGCCGAAAATCTGAAGACGGGCGCGAAGATCGAGTGGCGCGCCAATGAGCGTTTCGTGATGTGCAGCACGTTCAAGGCCTCGCTCGCCGCCTGCGTTCTCGCCCGCATCGACCGCGGCGAAGACAAGCCCGATCATATGATCTCCTATGCCGCCGCAGACCTCCTGGAATACGCGCCGGTTGCGCGCGACAATCTCGCCAAGGGCGCGCTCTCGGTCGCCGACATGTGCAAGGCCATCGTCGAGCTCAGCGACAATGCATGCGCCAATATGCTGCTGGCGCGCGTCGGCGGCCCGGCCGCCCTCACCGCCTTCTGGAGCAGGACCGGCGACAGCGTCTCGCGCCTCGATCACAACGAGCCACTGCTGAACCGCTCGCGCCCCGGCAATCCGCAGGACACGACCACGCCTGCTGCGATGGCCGGCAACATCAAACGCTTCGTGACCGGCGACGTGCTGACATCAGCCTCGCGCGATCGGCTCACCGACTGGATGGTGAACTGCAAGACCGGCGACAAGCGCCTCCGCGCCGGGCTGCCAAAGACATGGAAGATCGGCGACAAGACCGGCAATAACGGCAAAGACGCTGCCGGCGACATCGCCGTGACCTGGCCGAAGCCGGACCAGCCCATCGTCATCGCCGCCTATACGCAAGGCGGCGCGCCGACGGCCCCGCAATTCGAGACGGTGTTCAAGGCGATTGGCGAGATGGTCGGGCGGCAACTGGGATAGGCTGCACAACATCCGGCGTCCGGCGCGACATCGTTCCGATAACAATCCCGCCAAGGATCATGGCCATGGCGGCGATCAGCGACAGCTCGATCGCCTCGCCGAGCACCAGCGCGGAAATCGCAACGCCCATCACCGGCGTCGCCAGCAGGCCAAGCGACGTGATAGTCGCCGGCAGGCTGCGGTTGATGATCACCATCGCCCAATGCGCGAGCGCCGTGCCGAAGATCCCGCCGAACAGCAGCGCTCCGACAAGTTCGCGCGTCCATGCGATATCAGGGACACCTTCGCGGATCAGCGCCAGCATCGTCAGCAACACGCTCGCGAGCAGCGCCTGCCAGAACACCAGTTGAAACGGCTCGGAGATCCAGCGGTGGCCGCGGACATAGACGATATTCGCCGCCCAGCACAAAGCCGCGAGCAACAGCAGCCCGCTGCCGATCAGCGCATTGCCATTGCTCCAGTCGAATGCCGACGGATTGAACATGACCGCGATGCCGGCAAGCCCGAGCACGATGCCCGCGAGACGTTCCCGCGGAACGGGCTCACGCAGCAGTAGCCACGCGGCGGGCGCAACCCATAGCGGCGTGGTGTAGCCAAGCACGATGGAGCGCCCGACCGGCACGAATTGCAGGCCGAAGGCAACCAGCGCCGAGAACGCACTCATATGCAGCACCGCGATGCTGACGATGACAGGCAGGTCGCCGCGGCGTGGCACGATAAATTGCCGGCGCGCTAGTACGACGACCGCCAGAGCGAGCGTGGCCACCACGGCACGCAGCGCCACCGACCACAGCGGCGAAATGTGCTGCACCAGAAACTTCGTCAGCGTCCAGTTCAGCCCCCACATGGTCACGACGACGGCAAACAGCAGCAGCGCCGTGCGGCGCGACAGGGGATGTTCGGACATGGCTTCATCTCGCGGCTTCGGTGCATGACGCACTCGACAGACCGGGAACACTAGGTTTTACTGGCCCCAATCAAAGATCCATTCCAGTAAAAATGACTGAGCCAGTTTGATGGGCGACATTCTCGCGGGGCTGATCGATATCGAGCGCGAATCCGCGAGCGGCGAAACGTTGACGCGGCAGCTCTACGATCAGCTCCGCGCGGCGATCCTGAGCGGCGCGCTGCCCCCGGGCCATCGCCTGCCGTCGAGCCGCGAATGTGCGCAGCAGCTCGGCCTCGCGCGCAACACAGTCTCCACCGTCATCGATCAACTAGCCATGGAAGGCTATCTCGACGTCGCGCAGGGACGACGCCCGACGGTCGCCGCCGCCGAAGACAAGCTGTTGCTGACCGGACGCCCCCTCGCGCGCAAGAAACCCAAACCACTGGTGATGTCGCGCTGGGCCGAGCGCGTGCAGAAGTCAGACTGGCCGTTTATCAACAAAGGACGACCACTGCTGCTGGCGCCAGCGCTGGCGGACGCACGGCTGTTTCCCCACGACATCTGGGCGCGTTGCCTGCGCCGCGCGGCGCGGCGCGGGTCAACGGGCGATCCCGCCATCAACCGCGCTTCGCTGCGCAACGCACTGCTCCGCCATCTCGTCGCGTATCGGGGCGTGCGGGCCGAGGCGCGACAGATCATCCTGATGCCGTCGGCGCAGGCTGCACTCGAACTAATTGCCCGCGTGCTGCTTGATGCCGGCGATCTCACCTGGGTCGAAAGCCCCGGCTATGGCGGCGCATATGCCGCGCTGGATGCGGTCGGGGCGACCATCCGCGGCATTACGCTGGACCGCAGCGGCCTCGCCTTCAAGGGCCGCCGCGATCGCCCGCGCCTGATCTTCGTCACGCCGTCGCATCAGCATCCCACCGGGCGGCTGATGCCGGTCAGCCGTCGGCAACAGTTGCTCGGTTTCGCGAACGACATCGGCGCAGCGATCGTCGAGGACGACTACGACAGCGAATTCCACTATGATGGGCGCCCTGTCGCCGCCCTGCAGGGCCTCGATGACAGCGGCCGCGTGTTCTATGTCGGCACCTTCTCGAAACCGATGTTCGCGGACGTCCGCAGCGGCTACGCCATCGTGCCGCCGGATCTTGCTGATCTCTTCGAAAAGGCGCAGCGCCACGGCAGCCATATCGTGCCGGCGCCGGTGCAGGATGCGCTGGCCGAATTCATCGACGACGGCCACTTCGCGGCGCATATCCGCAAGATGACGCGAATCTATCACGACCGGCGCGATCACCTGCTGCAGGCGCTGCACACGCATGCGGGCGATCATCTAACGATCGAGCCACCGGCCGGTGGCATGCAGCTTCTGGCCCATCTCGACCCGCATCACGACGACCGCGCCATTTCGGCGCGCCTTGCCGAGCTTGGCGTGACAGCCCGTCCGCTCTCCATGTATTTCGCCGGACCTGTCGCAGGCCAGGGATTGTTTATGGGCTTTTCCGCCTGGAACGAACAGGAGATCGACAAGGCCGCCGTCATCGTCGGACAGGTGCTGCGCGACACCGCCGCGCGGCCGCACTCGCCGAGTCAAATGAGAACGCAGCTCACTCCGCCGGTGTCGGCACGATGATGCCGAGCTTCGTCGCGATGCGTTGTGCGGTGGCCTCGCGTTGCGCGGTCATGCCGGCCACGGCCGTTCGTGCCTGCTGCAACACAGCAGCCGGTGCCGTCTCCGGCGTGCCGCTGTCGAACGGCGGCTCCGGTGCATATTCCATGTAGAGCTGGATGCCCTTGGCCACGTCGTCGCCGCGCAGATTGGCCGCGAGACGCAGCGCGCCATCGATGCCGGAAGTGACGCCGGCAGCAAAGATCCAGTCGCCGTCGATCACCACGCGCTCGTTGACGGGCGTTGCGCCGAAATAGCGCAGCAGATGAAATGACGCCCAATGGGTGGTCGCGCGGCGCCCCATCAGCAGGCCGGCGGCACCGCAAATCAGCGCGCCGGTGCAGACCGAGAAGACGCGCGCATGTCCGGCCTGCTCGCGGATCCAGTCGAGCACTTCCGTATCCTCCATGAGCGCTTCCTGACCGAAACCGCCGGGGACATGCAGCACATCGAGCTTTGGCGCGTCCGCAATGGCGGCGTCCGGCGTCAGCCGTAGGCCCCTGATGTCGCGGACGGGAGCAACCGTCTTGCCATAGACGCGATAGGTCGCATTCGGAATCCGCGACAGCACTTCGAACGGGCCGGTGAGATCGATCTGGTCGAGGCCGTCGAACAGCAGCGAGCCGATCTGGAGATGCTGGTCTGGCGGGATCATCGGTTCCTCCGAATATTTGTGAGTGGACAAGCCGACCCTAGCCCGGCACAGTCTGGCGGAAATGCCAAAGACCCCTCGTTCTCCGCCAAAGGCTGTTTTGACGAACCCGCGCGTTATCGACGTGCTGGCGTTCCCGTCGGTGCAATTGCTCGACGTTTCAGGCCCGCTGCAGGTTTTCGCCTCGGTCAACGAGATCATGCTGCGCGAAGGTAAGCCTGCGCCCTATGCATTGCGGGTGATCGCGCGCGGCGGCCGTGGCGTCACTGCCTCTGCCGGGCTCGGGCTGGCGGCGAGCGATCTGCCACGCCCCGCCGAGCCGATCGATACGCTGCTGATTGCCGGCGGTCCCGGCGTCCATGCCGCCGCCTCCGATCCCGCTATGATCGCATGGGTGCGCAAGCGCGCGGCCAAGGCGCGCCGCACCGCCTCGGTCTGCACCGGCGCCTTCCTGCTCGCCGCGACCGGCCTGCTGGACGGCCGCCGTGCCGCAACCCACTGGTCATGGTGCGCCGAACTTGCGCAGCGCTTTCCCGACGTGCATGTCGAGTCCGATCCGATCTTCGTGCGCGACGGCGCGTTCTGGACGTCAGCCGGCGTGACCGCAGGGATCGATCTCGCGCTGGCGCTGGTGGAGGAAGACCTCGGCCGCAGCGTGGCGCTGATGGTGGCGCGTCATCTCGTGGTGTTTCTCAAGCGCCCCGGCGGCCAGTCGCAATTCAGCGCGGCATTGTCGCTGCAGACCGCGGACGACAAATTCGGCGCGCTGCATGAGTGGATCGGCAAGCATCTCGCCGACGATATCTCGCTGCCGATGCTGGCCGAACAGGCTGGCATGAGCGAGCGCAGCTTCAGCCGGCATTATGCGGACGCCACCGGCATCACGCCCGCCCGCGCGGTCGAGCAGTTGCGCGTCGAAGCCGCGCGGCGTCTGCTCTCGGAAACGAAACTGCCGGTGAAACGCATTTCGCAACGCTGCGGCTTCGGTTCCGAGGAAACCATGCGGCGCAGCTTCCTGCGATTGCTTTCTGCTACGCCGCAGGACTATCGCACGCGTTTCAGTTCCTGAATGTCACGATCGAGCCTTCTGGCGCCCGGAAAGCATGTCTGCTGCGCAAACCGTCCGGCTTGCTGCCCCGCCGGAGCGGGACTAGGCTGGCATCAGCTAAACGCCAAAACACTGCCAGTCAATCCGGGAGCACTCACCATGTCACCAGCCGAAGCCCGCCTCAAGGAAGTGCCGTCGCATATGAGCGAGGGCGAATGGGCCCAGCGCGTCAATCTCGCTGCGGCCTATCGCCTCGTTGCGCTCTACGGCTGGGACGATCTCATCGACACCCACATCTCCGCCCGCGTGCCCGGCCCCGACCATCACTTCCTGATCAATCCCTACGGCCTGATCTTCGAAGAGATCACGGCATCGTCGCTGGTCAAGGTCGATCTCGACGGCAACCAGCTCTCCGAAAGCGAATACAGCATCAACCCGGCCGGCTTCACCATCCATTCGGCAATCCATGAAGTCCGCGAGGACGCCGGCTGCGTGATGCATCTGCACACGCCGGACGGCACCGCAGTGGCTTCCTGCATGGAAGGCCTGCAGCCGCTGAACCAGACCGCCCAGCTCGTGATTCCGGAACTCGCCTATCACGACTATGAAGGCGTCGCGCTCGATCACGACGAGCGCCCGCGCCTGCAGAAGGATCTCGGCACCAAGAACGCCATGCTGCTGCGCAATCACGGCACGCTGACCGTCGGCCGCTCAGTCGCCTCGGCCTTCGAGCGCATGTATTATCTGGAACGTGCCTGCACCATGCAGGTCCGCACCCGGATGCTCGGCCCGACCGCCTATCCGGTCGACCAGATCGTGATCGACAAGAACGCCGAACTGGTCTCAAACCCCGAGAGGTCGGAGCTGCGCTCCACCAAGCTCGTCTGGCCGCCGATGCTGCGCAAGCTCGACCGCCGCGATCCGTCTTACAAGACCTGAGATTTGGTGCTATAGAGAGGTCACATACCTCTACACAGTGATTCAAAACGCCGTCCAATTCCGGGCGGCGTTTTCTTTTGTGCGCTCGGCCTACATTCGTCATTCCGGGGCGCGACGCCATTCGGCGGTCGCGAACCCGGAATGACGAGTGCGCATCACGGCCGCATGAACGCGAAGTCCGTATCAGGATCGCAGTTGTCGGCAACGAAACGCAGCTCCGACTGCACGTCAGTCACGCTCCTGGTTTCGAGATATTTCGAGACCACGAGATTCACCAGCGAGCGGCAGACATTGTCCTGATCGACCCCGGCGGCCAGTGCTGCCGCCATGGCGGCAGAGAAATGAGTATTGGCGATCTCGCTTGCGGACATTGCGTCCTCCCTTTTATCGTTCGACCACAAGAACCCCGTGCGACCATTGATGTGGGTCAAGCCGATCAGCGCGGCACATCCGCCAGTGCGGCAATGATCCGCGCCCACGACCGGATGCCCTTGTGGAAGCTCTTGAGGTCGTACTTCTCGTTCGGCGAATGGATGTTGTCGTCGTCGAGGCCGAAGCCGATCAGGAGCGAGTCCAGACCGAGCGTGCGCTTGAAGTCGGCGACGATGGGAATCGACGCACCGGAGCCGATCAGCAGCGCCTGCTTGCCCCACTCGTCGGTCAGCGCATCGCGGGCAGCGGCCAGCGGCTTCATGTTCCAGTCGAGCGCGATGGCCGGCGCGTTGGAGTGATCGAGAAACTCCGCTGTGCAATCGCCCGGCAGTTGCGACGTGACGAAAGCACGGAACGCATCGCGGATCTTGCCGGGGTCCTGGCCCTCGACGATACGGAACGAGACCTTCGCCGAGGCATGCGAGGCAATTACCGTCTTGGAGCCCTCGCCCGTATAGCCGCCGACGATACCATTGATGTCACATGTGGGGCGCGACGTGATCTGTTCGATCAGTTCGCGGCCCTTCTCGCCGGCCGGAATAGAGAGACCGATCGGCTTGAGGAAGCTCTCCGCGGTGAGACCGAGGCCCTTCCACTGCGCCAGAATATCGGCAGGCAAATCCTTCACGCCATCATAGAAGCCGGGAATGGTGATGCGGCCATTGTCGTCATGCAGCTTGCCGAGAATATTGGTCAGCACGCGGATCGGATTGCGCGCACCGCCGCCATAGATGCCGGAATGCAGATCGCGATTGGCCGCGGTGATCTTCACCTCTTCATAGACGAGCCCGCGCAGCGACGTGGTGATCGCCGGGGTCGACGGATCCCACATGCCGGTGTCGCAAACCACCGCGAAGTCGGCCGCAAGATCCTTCTTGTTGGCTTCGAGGAACGGCACGAAATTCTTCGAGCCGACCTCCTCCTCGCCTTCGATGCAGATGGTGAGATCGATCGGCAGCGAGCCCGTGACATTCACCCAGGCGCGGCAGGCTTCCACGAAGGTCGAGAGCTGGCCCTTGTCGTCCTGCGCGCCGCGCGCAACGATGATGTCGCGGCCATCGGCATGTTTGGTGACCACCGGCTCGAACGGCGGACGATGCCACAGGTTCAGCGGATCGACCGGCTGAACGTCATAATGACCATAGAACAGAACATGCGGACGCTTGCCGGTGTTGCCCTTGGCGGTGGCGATGATGGCCGGATGGCCCGCGGTCGGCCGTACCTCGGCGTTGAAGCCCAGGCCCTCGATCTCACCGGCCAGATGTTTTGCGGCCGCCTTGCAGTCCTCGGCGAAAGCCGGATCGGCGGAAATCGACTTGATCCGCAACAGCGCGAACAACCGCTCCAGAGCCTTGTCGAAATCGGCATCGACGCGATCGAGAACAGATGCAAGCTGCGTATTGGACATGAGCGAATTTCCTTAAGCGTGATGGTCCGGAACTTCGGTGGAATCTAGCAGCACCGGCGGGTGGTGCATATGCCAGATCAGGCCGCCTGCCAGCAGCGCGGTCGCAAGGAGATTATTGCCCCAGGCCTGCAGCATCGCCGGGAATACCGGGATCGACAGCGCCATCAGCACACCAATGATGCCAAGCAGCCACCATGTCCCGGTCCGTACATTCGGCCTGGGATCATCGGCAGCGCGATGCATCAGCACCGTGAGCGGCAGGAACAGCCACATGAAGTAATATTGCCGCGCCAGCGGCGATGCCACCGTCATCAGGCAGAACAGCACGCCGAGCTCTTCGGCACGCGACCGCGGCGTGAGTTTCGATCGTGGCAGCAGCGACCAGATGAAGCCGAGGCCGATCAGGCCGGACACCGCGAGCACGATCAGGTTCGCGGTTTTGTAGCTGACATCGATCACGTTCATCGTGGCCGATCCACGCTTGCGATCGTCCTGGAAATAATCGATCGGGCGCACCAGGCGATGCGTCATCGCGATGATCGACTGATTCACCCAGGACCAGTTCTGCTCGTCGCGCTGGCCGAAGCCCTTCTCGGAGCTGGAGCCGACCATTTCGGTGTACCAGGTCTTCACCTCGGCAGCATTGCGCTCGAAGCCGCGAAACGGCGCTGGCACGACATACAATAGCAGCAGCGTGCAGATGATCATGCTCGCGGATGCCGCCCAGTGCCGCCGCCAGATCAGATAGGGCAGCACCGCCACCGGAAACACCTTGATGGCGGTCGCCAGCGCAAACATGCTGCCGCCGAGCCATGGCCGATCCTTCTGCATCCACCAGAAACCGAGCAGCATCATCGCCAGCAGCACCAGATTGGGCTGGCCGAGATCGTACATGTCGAACACGAAGGTGATGGTCGCAAAGCCCGGCAGCGCCGCGAGCCACGCCGCCGGAATCTTCTTCGAGCCGGTCATGGCATTGGAGAGCTGGCTGGTGATCGCCCAAGCCGCCGAATTCAGGATCGAGAGCAAGAGATAAAGCGGGACCTTCCCGAACCAGCTCGGGAGCGCCAGCAAAACTGCCGACAGCGGCGGATAGATGAAGTCCAGCGCGCCATTGGTCTTCGCCTCATAGAGCGGCGCACCATGCAACACCTGCCGCCCGGCCCAGAACCACAGCGCATAATCCTTGGTCTTGCCGTTGCCGAAGATTTCCGGAACGAGCACATCCGCCGTCAGCAGAACGCAGGTCAGAAGAAACAGTACGTCCAGCGGCTGCCGCAAGGACGGCCACCGCAAAACCGGCATTTCGCCGTCACTTTTCGTCACTTCGCAGTCCCGCTTCAAAGACCCGCCGGCACGGCGCGGTTCAGACCGCGGTGGGTAGCAGATGGCGCTAAGCCTGCAAACCATTGGTGGCTGAAATGAACAATCACGCAGCGAAACATTAAGCAACTTGTAGTTGTAATAAAACGTCCCTAGGGTTCCCAACGTCGTCACCTTGATAGCGGGGACCATAAGACATGACTCGCGAATTTCTCCGCCGCCATTGGGCCTGGATCGCGCTGATTATTGCTGCAGTAGCCTATTATCCTCGCTTCGTTCATCCCGGCGGCATGCTGATCTACCGCCATGCAGCCGAATGCGTCTGGACTCAACAAATCCTGCAAGTTTGCGACCTGTCCTTCACCTACCCGCCAGCCTTCGCTTTTGTGATGCTGCCCTTTGTAGCCCTGCCCATGTGGCTGGCCGTATTGGTTTGGTACCTGATCACGCTGAGCTGCACGGCGTTGAGCCTCGTGCTATGCAAGCGACTGGCGCTTAAAGTGATACCCGGAATATGGGAAGGCAAGGATCTCCTCTGGTTCGAAGTGCTGAGCTTTCTTATCAGTCTTAAGTTCATTCTCGCCGTCTATGAGGATCAGGCCTACGACTTGTTCGTACTTCCCTTCACACTGTACGGCATCTGGGCGTTGGTGAAGCGGCGCGACCTCGCTGCCGGCGCATCGCTGGCGGTAGCCGCTGCTCTGAAAGTGACGCCGCTGATCTTCCTGCCCTATCTGCTGTTCAAGCGCCGCTTTGCTGCGGCGGGCATCTTCGCCATCACGCTGATGGCGGTATCATTCTTGCCCGACATCTTCTTCACGCCGCAAGGCGGCGCGCACGGCTATTTCATAACGTGGGTCCATGAGGTCGCCGCCCCCGGCGTGTTCGAGAATGCCGCGGCGACGAAGTATGCGTTCTGGGATACGGCCAACCCATACAACCTGTCGCTACGCGGAATGATCGCCCTCGGCATCGACCAGACCACCTCGCAACAGCATTTCATGGTGATCCTGCGCAGCGTTCAGATCATCTTTATCGTCGCGATCGGCTCTCTGTTTCTGATGGCGCTCGGCTGGGAAATGATCGCCATCGAAGGTTCGCTGCTGATTATTGCCATGCTGATGCTGTCGCCGATGTCCGGTCGCGGGCATTTTGTGCAATTGATGCTGCCTTACTGCGTGCTGGTCGCCGCCTGCATCCGAGACCTGCAGACACGATGGCTCGGGATCGCCGTACTCGGTCTCAGTTTTGTCCTCTGCACCGGCATTCCCAGGGACATCGTGCCCCGCGCATTTACCGAGTTCATGCGTATGCACAGCGACATCGGCTGGGGCACATTGGTGTTGACCGTCTATCTGGCGACAATTGTCCGGTACCCACATCGGTGGGGCATCGCACGGTCGCAAACGAATGCGCTAGAGACGATTGAGAATACGCCCGTGACGGCGTGACTTCCGCGCAACGAGGACAAGAGACGGGAGACCGACGCTAGACAACCTACCGCTTCAAAATCCCGCCAAGCGTGCCGCGAACGATCTCGCGGCCAATCGAGCTTCCCAGCGAACCGCCGATCTGCTTGCCGACATTGGCGACGATGCCGCCGACCACCTTGTTGGTCACGCTGCGGGTGACGCTCCGCGCAATGACCTGGCCGGTGGAGAGCCGGTTGCGGCCGGTACTGGTGCCGAAGATGGTGCCGACAATGGCACCGAGCTGACCCAGGAATCCCCCGCCACCACCGCCCGCCGCGTCGCCAGCCTCGGCGGGTGCTGCGGCTGTGCCGGCGATCCGCTTCTGCAGCATCTCGTAGGCAGACTCGGAATCGATTGCGGTGTCGTATTTACCCTTCACGGGACTCGCCGCGAGGATCGCCTTGCGCTCCTCGGGCGTGATCGGCCCGATCCGTGCCGTCGGTGGACGCACCATCACGCGTTCGACCATTGCCGGCGTGCCATTGCCTTCGAGGAACGACACCAGCGCCTCGCCCTTGCCGAGTTCGGTAATGACCGTGGCCGTATCGAGTTTCGGATTGGCACGGAAGGTCTGTGCTGCCGCCTGCACCGCCTTCTGATCGCGCGGTGTGAAAGCGCGCAAAGCGTGCTGAACGCGATTGCCCAACTGGGCGAGTACGCGATCGGGCACATCGATCGGGTTCTGGGTGACGAAGTAGACGCCGACGCCCTTGGAGCGGATCAGGCGCACCACCTGTTCGATCTTGTCGAGCAGCGCCTTCGGGGCGTCGTTGAACAGCAGATGCGCTTCGTCGAAGAAGAACACCAGCTTAGGCTTCGGCAGGTCGCCGACTTCGGGCAATTCCTCGAACAATTCCGAGAGCAGCCACAGCAGGAAGGTTGCGTAGAGGCGCGGGCTCGACATCAGCTTGTCGGCAACGAGGATATT
Source organism: Tardiphaga sp. P9-11 (assembly GCF_008329525.1). Lineage (GTDB taxonomy): Bacteria > Pseudomonadota > Alphaproteobacteria > Rhizobiales > Xanthobacteraceae > Tardiphaga. The sequence goes on from NZ_NPKQ01000002.1 coordinate 591,250, forward strand.
GACCATGCCGCGGCCATCGCGGTCGGTTTTCAGAAAATCCTTCAGTTCCAGCGCCGGCTCGCCGAAGAATTTATCAGCGCCCTGGTTCTCCAGCACGAGCAACTGGCGCTGGATGGTGCCCACTGTCGCCTTGGTGACATTGCCGAAGCTTGCAGCCGACTTGCGGACATCGGCAAGCGGATCGACCTCGTCCTTCTTGGCGGTCATCGGCACGATGGCATCAAGCAGCGAGCGCAGATCCTTCATGTCGAGCAGCGTCAGGCCGTTTTCGTCGGCAACACGGAAGGCCACGTTGAGCACGCCTTCCTGCACATCGTTGAGATCGAGCAGCCGCGCCAGCAACAGTGGCCCCATTTCCGAGATCGTGGCGCGCACGGGGTGTCCCTGCTCGCCGAACACGTCCCAGAACACGGTCGAGAACTGATCGGGCTGGAACGTCAGCGCCATTTCCTTGGCGCGTTGCAGGATGAAGTCCTTGCCCTCGCCGACTTCGGCGATTCCCGAGAGGTCGCCTTTGATGTCCGCGGCGAACACCGGCACGCCGGCGCGCGCAAATCCCTCTGCCATCACTTGCAGTGATACGGTTTTACCCGTTCCCGTCGCGCCGGTGACGAGACCATGGCGATTGCCGAGGGCCAGCGTCAGCCACGCCGGTTGTTCCCCCTTGCCGATGAAGATCTTGTCGTCGGTATCGCCTGACTTCGGTTCGGTGGTCGCCATCGGATCGCCTCTCGCGCGCATCAAGAAAAATATTTCAGAAAAATTTTGCGGCTCGCCATGATCTTACCGCATGTTCCCGAGCGATTGAAACGCAAAGCGTTCCTGCCACACCTGAAACCGGATCGTCGTTCCAAGCACGATACTGCAAGCCGCAATTCTTTTTCTGTTTCCAAAGTACGGCCTTGTCGCATCTGCGAACAATTGACCAAAATTTCACGTTTGCTCTTGCATTGGTGCAACACTCGATGTGCGATCATGCTGAATTGCTCGTTGGGCGGGTTAGCATGCTTGTAATTCGAATCGCAGCGGCTCAAGATCGTTTTTCAACATAAGGGCATCGGCACTTAACCGGTGTGAGGCGGGGCATCATGGACGAATTGATCAAAGTGCTGACTGCAAAGGTCGGCATTGATGAAGTTGTGGCTGAAAAGGCCATCGGTATCATCCTCGGGTTCCTGCGCAAGGAAGCACCGGCTGCGCCGGTCAATGCGCTGATCGAAAATATTCCGGGTGCGGATGCAGCCATCGCATCGTCGGAGGGCGGCGGTGGATTGAGCAGCCTGATGGGCGGCGGCATCATGGCCCTGGGCAGCAAGCTGATGGGTCTTGGCCTCGGCATGGGCGAGATCCAGAGCGTCGCGCGCGAACTGTTCAAGTTCGGCCGCGAGAAGATCGGCGCCGATGCCATGGACGAGATCGTTGCCGGCACGCCCGGCCTGAGCCAGTTCTCCTGACCGTCTATTGCGTCGGCAGCCGCGCGTAAGCGTCAAGCATCTTCATACGTCCGAGTATCATGACATATCCCATCTCAAAGATTGACGGTTTGACGGCGTTCGCCGCGACCAAACTGAAAAAAGCAGGCATCCGCACCATGGAAGGGCTGCTGGACGCCGCTCACTCCGCCAAGTGCCGCAAGGAACTCGCCGCCAAGACCGGGTTCAGCGAACAGCAACTGCTCGAATGGGCGAACCTTGCTGACTACCTGCGCATCCCTGGCATGGGCAAGGCCAAGGCCGAGCTGCTCCGCGCTTCCGGCGTCAATACGGTGCGCGAATTGACCTACCGCAATCCCGCCCGCCTCGCTCTGGCGATGCGCGAGGCCAATGACAAGCGCAAGCTGATCCGGGTGCTGCCCTCGGAGAAGTCGGTCGGCGATCTGATCGAGAAGGCCCGCAAGCTGCCGCTGAAGATTTCGTACTGAGTTGCTGACAACGACGCTCCTCATCTCCTCCCCCGCACTTGCGTAGGGAGGCCGGCCGGCCAACAGGCCGGTCGGGTGGGGGGTGGTGCCGCTTACATAGCTGCATGTGTGGCGCCCCACCCGTCACGTTTGTTCGCTTCGCTCTCAAACGCACCACCCATGGCGGACGAATTCGTCCGCCAGACCCCACTGCGCGCCGCTTCGCAGCGCTTGGGGGAGGGAAAAGAAAGCGTCGTCGCCCCACCTTGACTCCCTCCCCCTGACCGCGCAAAGCGACCTCATGATCGCGCGTCCGACCACGTCTGCTCCGACGGCCCACCCGGTGCTGGCCGCGCTGCTGGCATCGCCGGTGCCTGCCGTGATGGGCATCCTGAATGTCACCCCGGACTCCTTCTCCGATGGCGGCCAGTTCGATGCGCCGGAGCGCGCGCTGGCACAAGCCCGGCACATGATCGCCGAGGGCGCTGACATCATTGACATCGGTGCCGAGTCCACGCGGCCCTACGGCTCGCAGCCCGTCACCGGTGACGAGGAATGGGCACGGCTCGTGCCGGTGCTGGCCGACGTCATCGCGCTCGGCACGCCAGTGTCGATCGACAGCATGAAAGCCTCCGTCGTCGCGAAAGCGCTCGCCGCCGGCGTCGCCATCGCCAATGACATCTGGGGCCTGCAGCGAGATCCCGACATGGCTCGCGTCGTCGCGGAGCACAACGCGCCTGTCGTCGTCATGCATAACCGCGACACCGTCGACGGCTCCATCGATATCATCGCCGACATCAAGGACTTTTTCGCACGCTCGCTGGAGGTCGCCACCAGGGCCGGCATTCCCGAGAGCCACATCGTTCTCGACCCCGGCATCGGCTTCGGCAAGACGGCGGAGCAGAGCATGATCGCGCTGGCGCGGTTCGACGAGTTGAACAGTTTCGGCCTGCCGGTGCTCATCGCCGCCTCGCGCAAGAAATTCATCTCCACCATCGTGCCGTCCGAGCCGCAGCAACGCATCGGCGGATCACTCGCCGCGCACTTGCTGGCGGTGCGGCTCGGCGCCAAGATCGTCCGCGCCCATGACGTCGCGGAAACCGTTCAGGCCCTGCGCGTCACCGCAGCCATCGAGGAACTAAGATGACCGACATGATCTTCATCAAGGGCGTATCTGTGCACGCGCATCACGGCGTGCTCGATTACGAAGGCGTCGTCGGGCAGCGCTTCGTCATCGATCTCGAACTCGATGCTGATATCGACCTTGCCTCGCGCAGCGACCGCCTCGCCGATACTGTGTCCTATGCCAATGTCGTCGCCACCGCGATCGCCGCTTTCAAAGACACCAATTACAAGCTGCTGGAGCGCGCCGCAGGAGCGGTGGCCGATGCGGTGCTCGCGGATTTTCCGCGCATCAGCTCCGTCAAAGTCACCGTGCACAAGCCGCATGCGCCGATCGCCGCGATCTTCGACGATGTCGGCGTGGTCCTGCGCAGATCGCGGATCTAGCCGATGGCCAGCGTCCTCATCGCCCTCGGCGGTAATGTCGGCGATGTCCGCATGACATTCCGCAAGGCCATCAGCAATATCTGCGGGATGACGCAGGCCGCGCTGATCGAACGCTCGGCAGACTACAGCACGCCACCAGTGGGTGACGTGCCGCAGGACCACTTCGTCAATGCGGCAGTCGAGATCGAGACCGATCTCGATCCGCACGCGCTGTTGTTCACACTGCACAAGATCGAACACAAATTCGGCCGCAACCGCGTCGCCGAGGGGCACTGGGGTCCACGCCCGCTCGACCTCGACATGATCGCCTATGACGACGTCGTCATGGCCAAGCCGGAACTGCACCTGCCACACCCCCGCGCCATCACCCGTGCCTTCGTGCTGGTGCCGCTGGCCGAGATCGCCCCGGACCGGGTGATATCAGGCAAGACCGTGAGCGAACATCTGAAGGCCCTCTCGACCGACGGCATCAAGCGGCTGCCGGATCCGGATTGAGCGCCAGCCTCTCCGCGTCGTCCCCCTGGCACGCCGAAGGCGGCGACGACGGGCCGGTTTGCAGGCGTTTCCAACCAATCTGGTTCTGTTCCCACGCGCCAATTCCGCGCAGGCCCATGTCGTAACGGGCATTGGCAACCCCTTCGTATCATGGCATTTTCCGGCCAATCACGAAGCAAGACCGCATAAACAATGCTGGGAGTGAAGTTCTGACCATGTCGACTGCGACTGACGACCTGCGGCTGGCGGCCGATTTTGCGCCTGCGAGTTACGATGACTGGCGCAAGCTCGTCGATGGCGTTCTGAAAGGCGCGCCGTTCGAGAAGCTGATCAGCAAGACCTATGACGGCGTCAAGATCCAGCCGATCTATCCGCGTGCCCAGGATGCAGCGCCGATCGCCGGCCGCCCGGCCGCTGCGCCCTGGCAGATCATGCAGCGGATCGACCACCCCGATGCCGGCAAGTCGAACAAACAGGCCCTGCACGATCTGGAAAACGGCGCCACCGGGCTGACGCTGGTGTTCGAAGGCGCCAATGGCGCGCGGGGTTTCGGCCTCGCCGCCTCGCCCGAAACCATCGAGACGCTGTTCGACGGCATCTATCTCGACGCCGGCATCGGCATCGAACTCCATGCCGGCCCGCAGTCGCGCATGGCCGTGACGCATCTGGCCGACTACATCAAGACGAAGGGCATCGATCCCGCCACATGCGATATCCGCTTTGGCCTCGATCCCATCGGCGCCACCGCGGTATGGGGCAGTAGCGCCTATAACTGGTGGGAGATGGCGCCCGCCGTCACCGACACCATCAAGAAGCTCGCCGCGCAAGGCTTCAAGGGCCCGTTCGCCGTTGCCGACGGCCGCATCATCCACGATGCCGGCGGCTCCGAAGTGCAGGAACTGTCTTACGTCCTCGCGGTGATGGTTTCCTATCTGCGCGCAATGGAAGACCATAACATTCCGCTCGAGACGGCGCGCAGCATGGTCTATGCGCGTCTCGCGGCTGACGCGGATCAGTTTCTCACCATGGCGAAATTCCGCGCGTTGCGCCTGCTGTGGGCGCGCATCGAGGAAAGCTGTGGTCTAGCGCCGAAGCCGCTGTTCATCGCTGCCGACACCGCGTGGCGCATGCTCACGCAGCGCGACCCGTATGTGAACATGCTGCGCGCGACCATGGCGACCTTCGCGGCCGGCCTCGGCGGTACGAATTCGATCTGCGTGCTGCCGCACACGCTGGCGCTCGGCCTGCCCGATGGCTTCGCGCGTCGCGCCGCCCGCAACACGCAACTCGTGCTGCTCGAAGAGTCCAACCTAGCCAAGGTTTCCGATCCCGCCGCAGGCGCCGGTAGCATCGAGACGCTGACGCGCGAACTGTGCGACGCCGCATGGGCGCAGTTCCAGGACATTGAAAAAACCGGCGGCGCCTTCCCGGCACTTGGCAACAACCTGATCCAGCCGAAGGTTGCCGCGACGCGCGCTGCACGTCAGGCCAGCGTCGCCAAGCGCCGCGAAGTGCTCACCGGCGCCAGCGAATTCCCGAACCTGCATGAGGCCCGCGCCGCCGTGCTGAAGGTCAAGCCGATCCCCGGCAAGCCCTATGGCAAGGACAAGATCAAGTTCAACCCGCTCGAAGCGATCCGGCTGGCCTCGCCCTTCGAGGCGCTGCGCGACAAATCGGATCATCTGCTGGCCCGCAAGGGTGCCCGTCCGAAAGTGTTTCTGGCCAATCTCGGCACGCCAGCCGATTTCACGGCACGTGCGACCTTCGCCAAGAGCTTCTTCGAGACCGGCGGCATCGAAGCCCTCGACAGCGACGGTTTCTCCGATCCGGCCGTACTCGCCAAGGCCTGGAAGGCCTCCGGCGCCGCGCTGGTATGTATCTGCTCGTCCGACAAGCTCTATGCCGGCCAGGCCGCACCCGCAGCAAAGGCGCTTCAGGCTGCCGGCGCGAAACATATCTATCTGGCAGGCCGCCCCGGCGACCTCGAGGCGCCCTTGCGCGACGCAGGCGTTAGGGATTTTATCATTGCCGGCGGCGATGCGCTGGCGATGCTGGTGCAGGCCCACGATTTACTAAATTCGGCCTGATGGAGTAAGCCATGACGGCAACGGCGAGCAAACCCGCGCTGACCGGCGGCTGCCAATGCGGCGCGATCCGCTTTGCGCTGTCGGCTGCGCCGACCCGGGTCAGCATTTGCCATTGCCGCATGTGCCAGAAGGCCACCGGCGCGCCATTCGCCTCGCTTGCCGATATTCCGAATGAACATTTTGCGTGGACCCGCGGCAAGCCGGCGGCGTTCAAGTCATCGTCGATTGCGGAGCGCGACTTCTGCGCCAAATGCGGCACGCCGCTGAGCTACCGCGCCATCGGCGGCACCAAGATCGAGATCATGACCGGCGCCTTCGACCGGCCGGACCGCGTGGTGCCGACGCTGCAATACGGCACGGAGTCACGTCTGGGCTGGGTCGGCAACGTGTCGAACCTGCCGAGCAAGACGACGATGCAGAATTTCGGACCGGAGAAATGCGCGGAAGTGTTCAGCTATCAACATCCGGATCATGATTGAGATGACGCGGAAGGAGGGATCAAAGATGATACGATTTGTTTTTGATCTGCTGTTCTCGCCGATCCAGACTCTTATCGAACGGATCGCACCGCTATTCGACGGAGCTATGTCGAAGTCGCCACAGAATGATCCGACCTACAAAAAGAACGTTCAGAGACTCATCGAACGCAATCGAGAATTCGAGAAACGACCATGACCAAGATTCCTGACTTTACCAACATTGCTTTCTCGCCCATCGCTGCCGGTGCGCCGTCGCGGGGCGAGCCCTGGCTCACGCCGGAAGGCATTCTGGTGAAGCCGGGTTACGGCGAGGCTGACGTCGCCGGCATTGATTTCCTCGACACCTATCCGGGCATCGCGCCGTTCCTGCGCGGTCCCTACCCGACCATGTATGTCAACCAGCCCTGGACGATCCGGCAATATGCTGGCTTCTCCACCGCAGAGGATTCCAACGCCTTCTATCGCCGCAATCTCGCCGCCGGCCAGAAGGGCCTGTCGGTCGCCTTCGATCTCGCCACCCATCGCGGCTACGACTCGGATCATCCGCGCGTGTCGGGCGATGTCGGCATGGCCGGTGTAGCGATCGACTCGATCTATGACATGCGCACGCTGTTCGCCGGCATTCCGCTCGACCAGATGAGCGTGTCGATGACCATGAACGGCGCGGTGCTGCCGATCCTCGCGCTCTATGTCGCCGCCGCCGAGGAACAGGGCGTGCCGCCGGAAAAACTGACAGGAACGATTCAGAATGACATTCTGAAAGAGTTCATGGTGCGCAACACCTATATCTATCCGCCGACGCCCTCGATGCGGATCATCTCGGACATCTTCGCCTACACCTCGCAAAAGATGCCCAAGTACAATTCGATTTCGATCTCCGGCTATCACATGCAGGAAGCCGGCGCGACGCAGGACCTCGAACTCGCCTATACCCTCGCCGACGGCGTCGAATATCTCCGCGCGGGTCTTGCCGCGGGCATCGATGTCGACCGCTTCGCGCCGCGGCTGTCGTTCTTCTGGGCGATCGGCATGAACTTCTTCATGGAAGTCGCCAAGATGCGCGCCGCGCGGCTGCTCTGGGCCAAGCTCCTGACGCAGTTCAATCCGAAGGATCCGAAGTCGCTGTCGCTGCGCACCCATTGCCAGACCTCGGGCTGGTCGCTGACCGCGCAGGACGTCTATAACAACGTGATGCGCACCACCATCGAGGCGATGGCGGCGACGCAGGGCCACACCCAGTCCCTGCACACCAATGCGCTCGACGAGGCACTGGCGCTGCCGACCGACTTCTCCGCGCGCATCGCGCGCAACACGCAGCTCTTTCTGCAGCAGGAAACCGGCACCAACCGCATCATCGATCCATGGGGCGGCTCCTATTACGTCGAGCGCCTGACCCACGACCTCGCCACCAAGGCCTGGGCGCATATCCAGGAAGTGGAAGAACTCGGCGGCATGGCCAAGGCCATCGAGGCCGGCGTGCCCAAGCTGCGCATCGAGGAAGCCTCGGCCAAGACGCAGGCGCGCATCGACGCCGGCCGCCAGGCGGTGATCGGTGTCAACAAATACAAGCCGGAGAATGAAGAAGCGCTCGACGTGCTCAAGGTGGAGAACTCCACCGTGCGCCGGCTGCAGATCGACAAGCTCAAGCGCCTGCGCGGCGAACGCAGCCAGGCTGACGTCGATGCCGCGCTGGCCGCGCTGACGCGCTCGGCAAAGGACGGCAACGGCAACCTGCTGGCGCTGGCCATCGACGCCGCCCGCGCCAAGGCCACCGTCGGCGAAATTTCGGACGCGATGGAGAAGGTGTTCGGCCGCCACCGCGCCGAGATCAAATCCATCACCGGTGTCTACAAGCGCGAGGCGTCCACCATGAACGACAAGGTTCAGAAGGTTCAGGCGCTGATCGACGCCTTCGAGGACGCCGAGGGTCGCCGCCCGCGCATCCTCGTCGCGAAAATCGGCCAGGACGGCCACGACCGCGGCCAGAAGGTGATCGCTTCGGCCTTCGCCGATGTCGGCTTCGACGTCGATATCGGGCCGCTATTCGCTACTGCCGATGAAGCCGCGCGACAGGCCGTCGAGAACGACGTGCACATCCTCGGCCTCTCCTCCCTCGCCGCCGCCCATCTCACCGCCGTGCCTGAACTCAAGGCCGCGCTGAAGAAACAGGGCCGCGAGGACATCATGATCATCATCGGCGGCGTCGTCCCTCCGCAGGATTACGACGAACTCTACAAGGCCGGCGCCGAAGCGATCTTCCCGCCGGGCACGGTGATCTCGGAAGCGGCGGAAGAGCTGATCCACAAGCTCAATGCACGGCTGGGCCATAGCGAGGCGGCGGAGTAGCTCAAAACACACAATCGATCGGGTGCATGATGAGTTGGTCCTTTGAATTACCCACGGCGCCCCTACCATCTGTTGCAGAACGCTTCTCGCACATCCACGAGAAGATTTGCCTGATAAGTAGTGAGATCGACGGGCGCACCTGTGTTGATCTCACGACGGACAAATACACGTGCGTGGCACTGGAGCGCATGTTCGAAATCATTGGAATAGCCTCGAATTACATCCCGTATGAGATAAAGATTCACGAAGCCAATGTAGACTGGCAAGCAATCTCGGAAATGAGCGATCGTCTTGAGGACGTCCTCATCAGAGTCGAGCCGGATACGCTCCTGCATTGGGCTCGTGATCTGATGCCTCCCCTCGAACAATGCGCCGAACGGCGCAGGTCCAAAGAATGAAGCTTTCACCTATTCGTCGTGCGAATCGTCTTGCAAGCATTGCCTGCGTCCTGCTTGCCGCTCTTGGCACCTCCGCCCTCGCCGCCGAGCCGAAGCCTGACATCCTGCTCAAGGACAAGTTCGTCGAGGTCAATGTCTCCTTTGACGCCGCTATCAAGGCTGATGCGTCGCTGGTCAAAAACCTCACCACCAGCGGCAAGGCTTGGGCTGCGAAGACGTTCAGGGACGTATCTGCGCTGCCCAAGGACGGGGGCGACATGCCAACACGCCCCGAACCGCCTTGGGCGGTCGAGCGCAGCTATACACAGCGAACGCTCGTCGCAGGTCGCTATGTCAGCATTATTCGCTCCGAATACAGATTCACCGGCGGTGCGCATCCCGATCGCAGCAGCGACACGTTGCTATGGGACAGGCGTGCCAAGAAGATGGTCAGTATCCGGCCGTTCTTCACCGACTTAGCCGACAACGGTGAGGCAATGACGGCAATCCGCGATGCGATCGTCGTAGATCTGAAGACTGAGATGAAGAGGCGCATCCCCGACGATCCCAATATGAGCCTGATCGACGCACTGGAGCCGAAATTGCTCAAGATCGGACCCGCGTCGCTGATGCCATCGACGATACCGGGGAAAAGCTCCGGCCTCACCTTCTACTATAGTCCTTATGCGGTCGGCTCCTATGCCGAAGGCGATTACGACGCCTTCGTGCCGTGGGAGAAACTCAAGCCCTATCTGTCCGCCGAGGGCAGTGCGATCTTCGCCGGCGAGCGGCCGAAGGACGACGACAAGGGGCCGCAGTGACGAAAGCCCCCATCGACATCGACGCGCTCGCCAAAGACCTCCGCGCCGGCAGCCGCGCCGCGCTGGCGCGGGCGATCACGCTGGTGGAAAGCCGCCGCGCCGATCATCAGGCCGCCGCACGCGAACTCGTGCAGGCGCTGCTGCCCGCCACAGGCAAAGCGTTTCGCGTCGGCATCACTGGCTCGCCCGGCGTCGGCAAGTCGACCACCATCGATGTGCTCGGCATGTATCTGATCGAGCGCGGCCACAAGGTCGCGGTGCTGGCCGTCGATCCCTCCTCGGCGCGCACCGGCGGCTCGATCCTCGGCGACAAGACGCGGATGAACGATCTGTCCGCCCATCCGAACGCCTTCATCCGCCCCTCGCCGTCCTCCGGCACGCTCGGCGGCGTCGCGGCGAAAACGCGCGAGGCCATGTTACTTTGTGAAGCCGCCGGCTTCGACGTGGTGCTGGTGGAAACAGTCGGCATCGGCCAGTCGGAAACCGCGGTCTGCGACATGACCGATTTCTTTCTCGCGCTGATGCTGCCCGGCGGCGGCGATGAGTTGCAGGGCATCAAGAAAGGCCTGATCGAACTGGCCGACATGATCGCCATCAACAAGGCCGATGGCGACAATCTCAAGCGCGCCAATATCACGGCTGCGGATTATCGCGGCGCGCTGCATATCCTGGCGCCGCGCTCGGAGCACTGGCATCCGCCGGTGGTGACCTATTCGGCATTGACCAAGACGGGTATCGCCGAGCTCTGGGACAAGGTCGTCGCGCATCGCACGGCGATGAATGCGTCGGGCGATTTCGCCGGCCGCCGCCGCGAGCAGCAAGTGAAGTGGATGTGGACCATGCTGGAGGATCGTTTGAAGGCGCGGCTGCGCAGCGATCCCGGCATTCGCAGCAAGGTCAAACAAGTTGAACGCGACGTCGCCGACGGCACGATGACGCCGGCGCTGGCGGCGGAAGCGATCGTGGAGTTGTTGAGGTAGTATCCACAAACGCCGTCATGCCCGGGCTTGTCCCGGGCATCCACGTCTGTTTGCTTCGCGGCCAAGGCGTAGATGGCCGGGACAAGCCCGGCCATGACGGCGTTCTTGTTGCACTAGTGAGAATTGTTCGCGATGTCCGCAACGGTCCGATCCCCCCGCATCCTCATCACCGGCTTCGGCCCGTTCCCCGGCGCGCCGTTCAATCCGACGCAGGCGCTGGTACGAAAACTCGCGGCCCTACGCCGTCCCGCTTTCGCCGACGTCACCCGCATCGCGCATATTTTCGACGTCACCTACGCCACCGTCGATCGCGAATTGCCCGAACTGATCGCACGCCATCGCCCGGATGCCCTGCTGATGTTCGGCCTCGCCGCGCGCACGCCCTATATCCGGATCGAGACGCGGGCGCGCAACGCGGTGTCGATGCTGTGGCCCGATGCCGGCCACACAACGGTGCGCCGCGCCAGCATCGTACCTGGCGCCGACGCGCAGATATTCGGCCCGCACACGGCGCATCTGTTCCGGGCCGCCCTCGCCAGCGGCGCCGACGTGCGCGCCTCACGCGATGCCGGCCGCTATCTCTGCAATTATCTCTCCTGGCGCGGCATCGAGGCCACCCGCGCGCACGGCGGCCCTCGCCTCGCCGCCTTCATCCACGTGCCGTTGCTGGCGCAGGATACCGCCTCGCGTCGCATGACCTCCGACGAACTCACCGATACCGGTGAAGCGATCCTGCTGGAGATGATCCGCATGACCCGGGTCAAGCTGCGTGACGCAGCCCGGAATTCCGGGGTTTAAGTGCGTTGAGACGACAATCCGCGGCCATTTTCTGAACATCAATTCACAAAATGGGGAAATCCGCCGGTTTCCGCGACGCAGCCATGCCGAAAGTCAACTTGTGCATCGCAGCATGAACACCCTAATGGCGGGAATGCTTTCAAGGACAGTTTTGTGACCGACATCAACGCCGACGCCCCCCTGGCGGTGTCATCGACCCATAGCCCAATGAAGTTCGGCGAATTCGTCGTCGTGATCGCTTCGATCATGGCGCTGAATCCGATGGCTATGGACATCATGCTGCCGGCCCTGCCCCATCTCGGCGCAGCTTTCAAAATCCCCGATGCGAACCGGCTGCAGACGGTGCTGTCGGTGTTCCTGCTCGGCTTCGGCGTCGCGCAATTTGCCATCGGCCCGCTGTCGGACCGGTTCGGCCGCCGCCCCATCCTGCTCGGCGGCATGGCTGTCTATTGTGTCGCCAGCCTGCTGGCGGTGATTGCTCCCAGTTTCGAACTTCTTCTGCTTGCCCGCTTGATGCAAGGTCTCGGTACCGCCGCGACGCGCGTCATCGCCGTGACCATCGTGCGCGACTGCTATGCCGGACGCCGCATGGCCGGTGTCGTGTCGCTGGCGATGATGGTGTTCATCGCCGTGCCGGTGATTGCACCATCCTTCGGTCAGGCCGTGATGCTGCTCACCGAATGGCGCGGCATCTTCGTGGTGCTGATGCTTTATGGCGTGCTGGCGCTGATCTGGAGCGCTGTGCGCATGCCGGAAACGCTCGCCGTCGCAGACCGCAGGTCGATCGCGATCCGCGACGTCTTCCTGGCCTATCGGCAGACCGTCACCAACCGGCAGACGCTGGGTTATGCGCTCGCCGCCGGCGGATTGCAGGGCTCGCTGTTTGCCTTCGTGTTCACCTCGCAGCAGGTCTTCACCGAAATCTATCATCTCGGCCATTATTTCCCGCTCGCCTTTGCAGCGATTGCGCTGGGCGTCGCCATTGCCGGTTTCGCGAATGCACGTTTCGTCAATCGCCTCGGCATGCGCGCGATCTCGCATGGCGCACTGCTCGGCTATGTTGCCGTGGGTGGCACGATGCTGGTGGCGGCCAAAGCCGGCTCGGTGCCGCTGCCGCTGTTCATGGCGCTGTCGGCGCTGATGATGTTTTCCTTTGGCTTGATGTTTGCCAATTTCACCGCGCTGGCGATGGAACCTCAGGGCCACATCGCCGGTACGGCTTCCTCGCTCTATGGCACGCTGACGACGCTGCTCGGCATCGGCGTCGGCTATGTCATCGGGCAACACTATGACGGCACTCTGTTGCCGTTTGCGACCGGCCTCTTCCTCTGCACGCTCGCCGCGCTGGCGGTGATCCTCGTGGTGGAAAAGGGCCGGCTGTTCAAGTCTCACAAGATGGTGAGCTGAACGTTCTCGCGACGCAGCCGGATGGCCGTCGCGCAATTTTGAAATGTCTGGGAATACGTCGGGGCGAACCCGGCGCCGCCATGAACGTTATCAATTTTTACCGGAGCAATCCGATGCCCTACGCCCTGTTCTGTGACGACGCGAAGCTGAGCAAATCCTATCCGACCGAAGCCGATGTGTGGAAATTGGCCGCCGAGAGCGGCCTCGTCACCGATGTCGAAGCCAAAAATTCGAAGCCGACACCGCGCCGCGTGCTCGACAACGATTACGAGATACGTCCCTGCCAGGCGGAGCCCGGCGAATGCCCGGAAAAGAACGAGCGCGACGCCCAGGCCGAGAAGGATTTCCAGCTCGCGCTGAAGGGACGATAGACAGTACGGCCTCGCGCAGGCCAGCAAGAACGCCATGCCGGTCGTATAGCAGTAACTCTTCGGCGTGACGTTCAGGATGTGACGCTGCTCCGTTTAGCTACCGCATTCACCAGGGGACAGCGTCCATGATGAGGCGTCCAGCCGCGACAACCAGAGCCACGTAAGTAAAGAGCATCCCGAAGCCGCGCACTGGCGCCGATCCCCGGAACATGCCGATCGCATGCAGTAGCCGACCAAACGCAAGCGTTGCTCCAGTGGCGACGACCACCCACACCGGGGTGGCATGAGCCTCGACCAAGCCCAGCGAGATAACTCCGAGAGGCACGTATTCGATAAAGTTTCCTTGGGCGCGGATGCATCGACGCAGCGTTTCATCCGCGCTGTCGCCGACCATCTCGCCGACCTTTGCGCGGCGAAGGGAAACTGGCAACGACAGAGCAACAAGCGACACAACAAAAGCCGCTGCGAAGATGGACGTGACAGGAAGCGTTGTCATGGCTAGCGCGCGCTGCGCGATGATCGCGCCGCCGTCGACGGTGAAGCTGTTCATATTCATTTCCTTCGATCGCTATTGTCGTGTTGGTCGTTTTTTGCGCGTCAGAACATCGCCGCCAGCGCGTAAGGCGACGGGATTTCGCGGGCAGCGTTCTGTGTGACAAATGAGGTGATGAGCAATGCGAGGCCGATCACGGCGGGCAGCGCAGCGCTGGGCTTCCGGACGGCGACGTGCGCCAGGGCGGCCAACAGCAGGTGATATAACATGCCCGCATAAGCGAGATCGCTGAGCGCGACGTTGACGTGCAACAGGATTGCGGCGGGGCCTAGGACCTTCACGACGATCATGAATGGCACGAAGTAAGCGGGATATCCGAGATCGGCCAGAGCCTGTCGGACCCAATTTCCTTTCATGAGGTACATAAAGGCAGAGGTCAGATACAGCAGGGCCAATAGCGCCGTGCTGATCCAGTAAGTGTAGATCGTAGCCATGTGGTTGTCATGATTGCTGGTGGGACAGCAACATCCTTTCTTCGTGTTGATTTTCCTTGTGGGCGCCTATGCGCAGTGCCCGTGTGGCGTACATCGAAAATGTCGAACAAGATTGATTTCTACAAGTAGGATGAATAACTTGATGCAAGTATGGAAAAGCAGACCGTGGTCAATAAAGAGAAAAACATGCACGAAGAGATGCGGCGTGCGTTCGCACTACTCTCCGGCAAGTGGAAGCTTGAGATCATGTGGCTGCTCAATCAGCGGGTCTACCGCTTCGGGGAGCTGCGAAAGGCGATCCCCGGCATCACCCAGCACATGCTCACGGCACAACTCCGCGAGCTCGAATCCGACGGTCTGATATCACGCACCGTGTTCGCAGAAGTGCCGCTCCGGGTCGAATATGAGATTACGCAGAAAGCGCGCGGGCTCGGCCCCACGATGGAAGCGCTCACGGCTTGGTGGAACAAGTATGGAAAGACCGTACCGGCGAAGCCGCGTGCGCGTGGCCGCAAGCCCAGGGGCGACTGAATCCTGCGACACTCTCTGTCGGAAGTAGCGGGAATCCCGGAGTGTTTGGCTCTACGGAGACTCCCATGCTGGGCTTCCCCGCCACTCCAATTGGAGTGGCTGAGGTTCACGTGCGCGAAGGCGCGCCCGCGCCCCGGAATGACAGTTTGGGGTGGCAAGACGGCGCTTAAACATTTTTTCCTATCCGTCGTTGACAACATCCGTATCAGGTTTATATTCCGATCCGTCCTGCCCCACCGAGAGGGGCGATCGCGATCGTCACGTTCGCGGGGTGGGATGCGGTGGACGCCGGAGATGCGGCGTCACGCGGTTCACGGGGGACGTCTGTCTTCGGGCAGGACGGATCTGCGCCAGCACTGCCACTGGTAAGGAGACGGCCGACCTTGGGATGGAAAGACTCCTGGACAGTGTGACGGACGACCAAATCGAAACGCGTTCGGCCTAGTCGCTTGAGGCTCCCTTCCCATCGCCTTGGGACTTTAATTCGCGATCGGAGCGTTCGTCGAGGCAAAGTGCAAGCAACCGAAAAAACACCGCAGGCGGAACGTCGGGCACTTGCTCGGCGCCTCCGAAAGTCCTGATGCATTCACTATTGCGGAAGACCGCATGGCATCAGGCCCAAGGGTGCAAAGGGCACCCGGCGTTCCGCACGCCCTCTCGCAGGAGGGCGGGAATGCAGGAGACGACGGCGCCCCCGCGCCGCAAACAATGGGGGCGATGACGCATGTCTGAAGAGCAGTGGCTGTTTGACAGTTGAATCTGTGAAGACGTGACGCGCTATCGGCGCCACACTCGCAGCGGCACAACGACGCCGCCCCACAAACAAAAAGGCCGGCGTGATGCCGGCCTTTCCGTCGAAGATTGAATCGGCTTCGTACTTGCTCAGTACTTGGCGACTACCGGGCCACCCCAGCCGAAGCGATAGTTCAGACCGGCCTTGATGGTGTGCTCGTCGTTGTTGAAGCTCGTCGAGCCGCCGGGAATGGCCGTCGAAGTGATCGTGGTGTTGCCGAAGTTGTAGTACTGATATTCGACCTTGCCCGACCAGTTCGGCGAGAACATGTATTCGAGACCGCCACCAACAGTGTAGCCGTCCTTCTTGTTGCCATCGATCACCGCGACCGCGGGAGCCAAGGCAGCAATGGTCAGGTTGTTGTTGTCCTTCCAGGCATAACCGCCCTTGGCGTACAGGAGCGCCGGACCCCAAGTGTAACCGAGACGACCGGTGACCGAGCCGAGCTGATCGTTACCGCCGCCCGTGATAGTCGTGCCATTCGGGAAGACGAGGCTGGTATTGCTGTTCGTCAGCCAGCTGTACTGGGCTTCAACACCGATCACCCAGTTGGTGGCGAACTGATAGTCGAAGCCGCCCTGCACACCGCCCATGAACCGGCCGCTATCGCCGACGAGGCTGTTGCCGTCACCGAAGGCGCCGCCGAGATGGCCGCCGATATAGAAACCGGTCCAGTTGTAGACCAGCGCCGGCGCCGTATAGGCCGGGGCCTTGGTATAGGTCCGCGCCGGAAGGTCGGCAGCGAAGGCTGAAGACGAGATCGCGGCCACGGCAACGATGGCCGACGCGCTGAGCAAAAGCTTCTTCATGGTTGTTCCCCTGTGTTGCGTACTGACCATCGAAAAACAACGTGGCGGCAGTTTGGTTGCTTCACGGCAGGCGTTGCCACATCGATGTTTGCCGACTGCGACAAAGCAGCAACACTTTTTGATTTATTCATTTTCAGGCGGAGCAGAAGCGCTTTTGGTTCAATGCTCACACGAACTTGATCGCGTTTTTCAGTGTCTGGATACCCGCTTCAGGCTGCGGCAATCTTGCGGCAGTGTTGCGGTCAATTGAGGGCGACGACGCCAGCATTGATGGTACTCGCATAGAGCACCCAGCAGAGATATGGAACCAGCAGCCAGGCCGCAATTCGATCGACACGCGTCGCCGACAGGATCGTGGCAGTGATCGTAACGACCATCAGCGCGACGATTACGAGGCCGGTACGGATGCCATGCCAGCCGAAGAAAACCGGCGACCACGCGGCATTGAGCGCGAGCTGAATGGCAAACAGGATCATCGCCCGGCCGCGCAGCGCTGACGGCGCGGCGCGATCCCACAGACGCCAGAACGCGATAGCCATCAGGATGTAAAGCGTTGTCCACGCGATCGGGAACACGACAGGCGGCGGCGTCCAGGACGGCTTGGCGAGGCCGGCATACCACCCGGCGATTTCGGGCTTTGTCGACAGCGAGCCCGCAACGCCAACACCAAGGCAGATCGCGAGGCAGAGCACCAGGCGGCCAAAGGATTTGATGGTCATCGATGCTCCGTTGAGTGCGCCGCTGCGCTTGGATTTGACCTCGTCGGACGCGTCACGCGCTACCGTGTCATCTTTTCCATTTCGGGGAACGGCGCGTAGGTTGCGCCGGCGCAGACCTCCGCCGGATTCTCGACGATCCGATCGAGCCGCTTGTCCACATAGGACACCGCGCGCTCCTGCGGCGCGGTGTATTTACCGTCGAAATCCTTCGCCGTGTAACGCACGCAGCTGACATAACGCAGCCGGCCGCCGACGGTGCGCTGCACCGGCTCGGCCATCATGGCGTCACGAACGCCGACCGGATTGTTCAGATAGGTCTTGAAGAACGCCAGCAGATCCGTGCGATAACTGGTCGGGAATGGCTGCGTGGCAACGCCCTGATCATCCGTGAAGCTGATGCCGCCGGCGCCGCCTCCTCCGCATGCTGCAAGCCACAGTGGCAACAGCACCGCTGCTGCCCGTCTCGAAGATATCCTCAAATGCCGTCTCATCCGTCGTGCCGTCTCACTTGCGCAGGCCTGTCCCCATCATGCCTGTCCTAGACGGTTCGCCCCGGAATTGGAATTCGCATCTCGGTGACGGACCTGCACAGACGAACCGGCCCGCCGCACCTGGGGACAGGAGCAGCGGGCCAGCCGTTGAAACTCCGCGATCGCGGCTGGGCAATATGAGGCCGCGACCGCGAAGCCCCCTCAGCCGCGTTTATGCACGACTGTGGTCTTGATGGCGGTGTGCTTGTACATGTGGCTCATGCCCAGCTTCTTGTGGAAGTGGGCATGCGGGCGCACGTGGCGGTGATGATGCCGATAGTCATGATGACGATGCATCATCTTCGCATTGGCGTTCAGCGCGCCGGGCTGCACATGACGCTCGGTCGTCGCGACCTTGTGCGTCGTGGCGGCGCGGTCGGAGCCAGCCGCCATGGCCGGGGCTGCGATAATGGATGCGGCAATCACAGCAGCGGAAAACATCTTCAACATGGTCGTCTCCTGTCGGTGTCGATCACGAAGTTGACCGGTCGGATGGCCGGGCTTGTCGATCATGCCGACAGGTTTAGCGGGACCGCGCTGAACCCATCCTGAGGACACCCGACAGACTTCGTTCATCTCGGTGACATCCCCGTCATGATCGGCTGGGTCAGGCCTGCTGCCCCAACTCTGCTGCCTAATATCGGCAAGAGCGGGAATGAACACCTACGCCCGGTGTTCACAACCTGTGACTTCCGTGTCAGATTATTGCCGTTGCAAACAGGAGCGCTGCATGACCCACCTCGCGATCAGGCTGACGACGCTGGCAATGTTTTCCGTGGCCGTTGCCGCCACCCCGTCTCTGACCCCGGCCTATGCCGCGGGCGGCAGCGATACCCCTACCCCGCCGCCGGCGACCGACACCAAGGGCACCAAGGACAAGAAGAAAAAGAGCGAGACCAGGAATTCGAACACCGAGAATGCCGCGTTCCTGGCCAACTATCGCGCGGCCTACGCGACGATCTACGACAAACAGGACTACACGGCCGCCATCACGCAGCTCAAGGCGCTCGGCCAGGGCGACCGCGCCGATGTCGCCAACCTGATCGGCTACTCCTATCGCAAGCTCGGCGACTACAAGGTCTCGCAGATCTGGTACGAGCGCGCGCTGAAGGCCGACCCGGCCCATGTCCGTACCTGGCAGTATTACGGTCTGTGGCAGGTCGAACAGGGCAACCGCGATCAGGCGCAATATCATCTCAACAAGATCGCGATGCTGAGCGGCAAGGATTCAGCCGAATATAAATCGCTCGCTGCCGCGCTGGAAAAGGCGCCAGGCACCGGTCTCACCTACTGATCCCGTTCGCGGATTGGTCAGCCGGCGCGATCCTTCGGACGCGCCGGCTTTGTTTTACCTGAGAGAACCTGTGATCGTCCTGCCGTCTCTTGCTACTCCTGACATCATGAGAGCTCCGATGGATCCCTGGTTAAAGCCGGCCTGCGCCTACATCCACGATTGGATCGAATTTCAGGTGCGGGCATCGCAGCAGCCCGGCTGCATCGTGGCCATCGCGCATCGCGGCACGATCGTCGCGGAATATGCGTTCGGCCACGCCAACCTCGCCACCGGTGAAAAGCTGACCCCGCGTCACCGCTTTCGCATCGCGTCGCATTCGAAGAGTTTCACCTCGGCCGGGATCATGAAACTTCGCGAACAGCGCAAATTGCGCCTCGACGATCCCGTGGGTCAGCATGTGAAGGGTCTGCATCCCCAAGTCGCAGAAACCACCATCGCGCAAATTCTCTCCCACAGCGCCGGCCTTACCCGCGATGGCACTGCAGGCGGACAGTACTCCGACAGCCGGCCGTTCCTCAGCACCGAGGAATTGATTGCCGATTTGAAGTCGCCACCCACCATCGAGCCCAATTCCCGCTTCAAATATTCCAACCACGGATTCGGCCTGCTCGGCCTTGTGATCGAAGCCATCACCAAAGAGCCCTATCGCACCTGGATCGAGCGCGAAATCGTCGAAGCGGCTGGTTTGCGCGAGACTCAATCCGACATGCCTCTCACCAGAGGCACGCCGTTCGCGCGCGGTCACACACCCCGGCTTCCCGTGGGCCGCCGCCTCGTCGTCCCCGGAGACTATCTCGAAAACGCAATCAGGCCCGCCGGTGGCTTCGTCAGCACGGCGGCAGACGTCGCACGTTACTTCGCGCAACTCGCACCTAACGCAAAGCGCAGCGTGCTATCCGCTGGCAGCCGGCGGGAGATGACCCGGAAACACTGGCGCAATCCGCACGCGAGCCTCGAGCAATATTACGGCCTCGGCATCATGAGCGGTAATTTGGGCGGCTGGGACTGGTTCGGGCACAGCGGAGGACTGCAGGGCTATATCTCGCGGACCTGCGTCATCCCCACCTGCGATATAACCATCAGTATCCTGACCAACGCCACCGATGGCTGGGCCGGTTTCTGGGTCGATGGCGCCATGCATATCCTACGGGCCTTCGCGACCCGCGGCGCACCGAAACGGCGGGTCCGCGACTGGACCGGGCGGTGGTGGACCTCGTGGGGCGCGTTCGATCTCGTTCCCATGGGAGACATCGTCCTCGTCGGCAATCCGCACGGCTTCAATCCGTTCCTGGATGCGACGGAAATCACGATCACCGGCCGCGACACCGGCCGGATTTCACTCGCCGCCGGCTATGCCAGCCATGGCGAGGCTGTGCGCCGCACCCGCAGCAAGGCCGGCAAAGTGGCTGAAGTCTGGTTTGCGGGCGGCAAAGGGAGGCCGGAGAAAACCGTGGCAACCGAGATGGAGCGCAAATATGGAGCAACTGGGCGCCGCTCGGCCCGTTAACGATGCGGCGCTCGCTGTTGCCCGACCATCTGAAAGACCTGCTATCCTTTCGCTCGACAAGCCCCCGCGAGGTCGGCTAGACGACCCCGCGCAATCACGCAGCATGAGCCGGCGATCCCCTGATGAACCCGTCCAAGCGCTATGACCGGATCGCCTTCGTGGCCAGCACCAGCATGGAAGCGCAAGCAGCGCTGGACCAGCTGACAGAGCTCTATGGCAATGCCGACCCGGAAACCGCCGACATCATCGTCGCCCTCGGCGGTGACGGACTGATGCTAAAGACGCTGCACGACTTCATGCGCACGGGCAAACCGATCTACGGCATGCATCGCGGCACCGTCGGTTTCCTGATGAACGAGTTCTCGACGCTTGATCTGCATGCGCGCCTCGCCGCGGCGCGCGAGACGTTGATCAACCCCCTGCTGATGCGCGCCACGGACGTCCATGGCGGCGTACACATCCATCATGCCATCAACGAGGTCTCGCTGTTTCGCCAAACGCATCAGCTGGCGCGCCTGCGCATCCTCATCGACGAACGCGAACGGATGGCCGAACTTGCCGCCGATGGCATCCTCGTGGCTACGCCGGCCGGCTCCACGGCCTATAACCTGTCGGCGCAGGGACCGATCCTGCCGATCAATGCCGCGCTGCTGGCGCTGACGCCGATCAGCGCGTTCCGTCCCCGGCGCTGGCGCGGCGCGCTGCTTCCCAATACCGCGATCGTCGCAATCGAGGTGCTGGAAGGCGAAAAGCGCCCGGTGGCCGCCGTCGCCGACAACGAGGAAGCCCGCGACGTCCGGCGGGTCGAGATCATCTCCGACAAGTCGATCTCGATGCGCATGATGTTCGACCCCGGCCACAGTCTTGAGGAACGTATCCTCAGCGAGCAGTTCGGATATTGAGGCGCCTGCCCGCCTCAACCATTCGTTAAGACGCGCTGCGGTATGGTTAACATCGGGTAACGGTCCCTGCCCGGTTCGAGCCGCATCATGTTCCGTATCGACTTCAACAAGCTGCGTTTTCTGGTCTGCGACGATAATCCGCACATGCGGCGCATCCTGCGCACGCTGCTGCATTCGTTCGGCGCCCGCGAAGTCTATGAAGCCGAGGACGGCGCCACCGCGCTAGAAATGTACAGCCACTACGTCCCGGACATCGTGATCGCCGACTGGGCGATGCCGATTTTCGACGGGCTGGAACTGGCGCAGATGATCCGGCAGCCGGATTCCAAGGGCAATCCCTACGCGCCGATCATCATGCTGACCGGCCATTCCGAAAAGCGCCGCATCACCATGGCGCGCGATGCCGGCGTCACCGAATTTCTGGCCAAGCCGATCTCGGCCAAGGGCCTCTATCTGCGCATCATGAGCGTGGTCGCGCATCCCCGCCCCTTCATCAAGACGAAGAACTATTTCGGGCCCGACCGCCGCCGCAACACCACCGTCGCCTATATCGGACCGGAACGCCGCAATGGCGGTGAAGCCGAGGTTCTGCAGCAGCCGTCGCTGCTGGATAAAGCCCGTGTCACTGGCTAGCGCAATGTTCGGAGAAACGACCATGGCCAAGAACAAAGCGCCGGCGCCGCCGAAGGTGCAGGCTTTCGCCGATCATCAGGTCATCACGCCGCCGAACACACTGAAGCACGCGATCCGCCGCGTCATCGATCGCGAGCTCGACGATCCCGTGGCGCGCGCCGAACAGGCTCTGGCCAATCTCTCCGGTGAGTTCAAAACCTGGATGCGCAGCGAATGCGACCGCCTCGCCGCAGCACACGCCGCGATCCTGAAAAAGGGCTTCAATCCGCAAACCCGCGGCGAGCTGTTTCGTGCGGCGCATGACATCAAGGGCGATGCCTCGACCTTCGGCTTTCCAGCCGCCGGCGTGGCCGCCGAGAGCCTGTGCCGGATTCTCGAACACGCCCCCGATCTCGCCGTCGTGCCACCGGATCTGATCCAGCATCACATCGATGCGATCCAGGCCATCGTGCGCGAACACAACACCATCGAGAAGGCCGGCGTGGCCAACGAACTCAGCGCCCGCCTGCGTACCGTCGCGGATGATTATCTGACGGTCGTCAATCGCGATCGACCGGATCATCTCGAGATGATTTCGGCGCCGAGCATCGTGCCGAAGGAATAATTGCTCTCAGTCGTCATTCCGGGGCAGCGCGAGCCGCGCAGCGGATTGAGCTGAACCCGGAATCCCAGCATGGGAGTCTCCGACAGCGCCAAACATATCGGGATTCCGGGTTCGCGTTCCGACCCCTTCGGCGTCTTCTCGCGCCCCGGAATGATTCGCTCTGTGAGCTTACGCCGCGATCAGCTGATATTCGTCGCGCGCATTCGCCTGTTCGGCCAATTCATCGCAGAACACGCGCGCTTCCTCACGCGCCGATTCCGTCGCGAAGCGTCGCAGCAAGACCAGCAGCGGCTCCGACGCCGCCTCATCGGTCTCGCACACCGTCAACACACGCTCGACCATGCGACGACGCAACCGCACGGCGCCGCCGACGGAGCCGATGAAACCGATCTCGTTGCGCGCCGCGAGCGCAGCGCGGAAGGCAGGGAATGTCGACTCCGGCAGTCCTGCGCGGGCGAGCAATGCGTTCAGCCCGGCACCGACGCCATCATAGACAAGCGCGGCTACGCGGCTCTGCGGCAGGCCGGACAGTTCTACAAGCGCCTGATCGAACAGCTCGAGATTGCCTGACAGCAGGGCGCGAAGGATCAACCCGACGGTCAGTTGTCCGGCTTCGCGCAGGTGATGTACGAGATCACGCATCTCGTCGCCACGCGAGCGCGATGCGATATTGACGGTCGAGCGCGCCATGGCCTCGTCCGCAATGCGCTCGGCACGATCCGGCGACAGCCAGTTGCGTGCGACGACAAAACGGGTCAGCGTTTCGGAGAGCTTGGCCACCAGCGCGAGACGCGTCGTGGCCGGCAGGTCGTCAAGGGCCAGCATCGCTTCGCGGATGGCTGCAAGATGGCCGTGACGCTCGACGATACGGTCCCAGGAGAATTGCGCCAGTTCGGCATACGGATTTTCTATCAGTTCGAGCGCTGCAGCGGCAGAGCCGACTTCGGCAATGGCGGCGCAGATCGAGATCGGCAGATTGATGCGGCGCGCGACGGCGCATTGCAGTTCGCTGTTTCCGGTGGCGACGATGTCGACCAGATCGGCATCGATCAGCAGCGGCGAATGTTCAAGCACCGGCAGCGACACGCAGGGCTGATCCACCGACAGCGCCTGCACGATGGCCGGGGGCGCCGATGGCGCGCGGGCGAAAACCTGCGCCATGGCCTGGCGCACCAGCGGGGACGCATCATCGAGCAGCATCAGTAGCGCGCCTTCGGCGGCAGCACGGTCGTCGTCTGAAAGATCAGAAAAAATCCAGGCCCGCGCCAAAGAGCGCGTTGCCTCTGCCCGCTCGCTGGCTGGAGCGGTCCGTACCCAACTGATGAACTGCCGAACAATCATGGTTCTGCCAGCCTACGCAACAAGATCAACACCGAAACGCGATGCCACTGTCAGAGAAAATAAACCATGCCGCTTAACAAACGGTTCACCATAAGCTTTTGGGCTTATTGAGGTTTTGTTAAGGGATCGGACATGCGGGGAAATGCGCGGCCTGCCCCGGAAATCTGCGTGCGAATAAAACGCGGAGCAATCCGGCATACGGTCATCGGAAGATAGTAGTGTATTTGAAAGTATAGTTCAGGCCTGCGGGA
Organism: Tardiphaga sp. P9-11; assembly: GCF_008329525.1. Lineage (GTDB taxonomy): Bacteria > Pseudomonadota > Alphaproteobacteria > Rhizobiales > Xanthobacteraceae > Tardiphaga. The sequence continues at coordinate 615,721 of NZ_NPKQ01000002.1, forward strand.
TCAAATTCGGACTGCGCCATGCTTCAGCCGAACTACGTCAGCGCACGACTTAACTACTGAAAGTCCCGGCGCGATCGCTAAACAGATCGAGCGGCTTGGGCACACCGACTTCAGGTGCCTTCGGCAGCGACGTGGACGTCAGAGACGTCCGATTGCCCCACAATTCCTGTACGGCCGGCGACACAGGTTGCGCACGATCGCCGCCCTGGAACAGCGACCGGAAAATCGGCTGTTCCTGCACAGCCGTCGACGACTGATCAGATGCGAAACTCGCAACTTGCGCCGTGCTCAGATCCGGGAAGCGCGATAGGAACGTCGCATTGCTGGCAGGCGTCAGCGGCGCGACCGCCTGCGCCGTCACGACGCCCGCGGACACCATTGCCGTCCGCGTCGCTGTGGAGTTCGCAGCGCTGTCATAACGCGACGACAATACCGAATAGACTTGCGACACGCTGCGCGCGCTGCCGCTCTGATCGTAGAAAATCGAACGGTTCGCTGCGGCGGCATTCGGAAACAGCGCGGCACCCGACGCGTTCGGATTGCTCGCCGCATTGTTGATCAGTTTTGAGGCTCCGCTGACGCCCATGAAATGCGCCATGTAAAGTTCGGAGTCGTTCGGCCTGCGACCGATCTCGCCCGTGAGCTTGAAACCGTTGGATTGCGTCAGCACACCGGCCATGGCCGAGCTCGCAACCGGATCATCACGCAGCTTCAGGATCTCGGCCTTAGCGGCGGGATCGCTCACCGAATAGGAGCCCGACGGCGACTTGGTAATAGCGTCGGCGTATTTCCCGTAACCGAGTTGCGTGCCAGCTTCCTTCACGGTGCCAAGCCAGGTCTGTTCGATGAACTGGAACAGGCCCTTGGCCGAAGATGTCGATGCCGTGGCTGAGGGATTAAAGTTGGATTCCATCTTGGCGGTGGCGAGCAGATATTCGAAGCTCGTGCCGGTGCTGCCGGCAGCATTCTTGATCGCGCCGGTCACCTGACTGCGCGTTGCCGAGAGTGCTGATGCGAGGTTGGTCGCGTCGACCGCCATGTCGTGGTGCCCCGCTGCCGCAAAACGACCGCCGGGAATCGTGCCCTGCCAGCCGTGCGGAAGCCGCGGACACAGTGGGACATTCATGGTTAACGAAACGCTAAGACGGTTTTGGCGCCCAATACCTCCATCCTTGGTTGCATATTTTACAGAGCATTAACGCGAGGATGTTTCCGTATGTGTCTGACGGGGATTTGTTCCCGTCGGCGGCGGGAATGGAGATCACCATGGTTGCGGTCGCAAATGGCGGAAACGCGCATTCGACGTCGACGCAACCGTGGGACAAAGCGACCCCCGCCGCCGTTGCGCCCGCCAAGCCATCCGTCACATCCGACAAGCCTGCATCCGCATCGCAAGCCCCTGCTGCCTTCGTGTCACTCTCCGACCGCGCCAAGGCGATCATTGAGAAGGCCAAGGCCGATCAGGCCGCGACCGAAGGGCTCACCGATACGTTCGACGAAATGCTGACAAAGCGGACCGACGCTCTGGCCGACCGCCTTTCGAAAGCATTCGAGAAAATGAATATCCCGCCGGAGTATGCGACGCATATGAAGGTCGACAAATTCGGCAACCTGACTGCCGAAGGCCCCTGGAAAGCCAAGATCGAGAAGATGTTCAGCGACGATCCTGCACTTGCCAAGGAGATGAAAGAAGTCTCGGGCCTGAATGCCCTGAAGGCGGCGCAAGCTTCGCTCGATCTCTACAACGAGCAGAAAAAATCGACCAATAGCGAAGCGAAACAAGCGGAAGCCTGGAAGAACTACAATATCCGCTCGATGAACATCCAGACCCTGTCCGGCGTCATGACCATGAAGGACGGAAAACTCCGGTCGGCGGCCGTCGATTACATCGACATGATAGCCGATCCAACCGGCATCAACGCCGCCAAATCCCGGCAGGATTTTGCCGGCCGGCTGGTGTGACCTGAGATCGGAGCCTGTTCAGCTCTTGTAGACCGACGCCGGATCGAACACCTTGTCCGCATCGATGAACGAGACCTTAGCTGCCCCAGCCTCGCCCCTGGTGATCGCGCGGTAGAAGCATGAGCGACGGCCAGTGTGGCAGGCGGCTCCGCCAATCTGCTCGACCTTGATCCAGATCGCATCCTGGTCGCAATCCATTCGCATCTCGACCACGCGCTGGGTCTTGCCCGAGCTCTCGCCCTTGCGCCATAGCGCCTTGCGCGAACGGCTATAATACCAAGCATCGCCGGTTTTGATGGTGTTGCGCAGCGCTTCTTCATTCATATGCGCCACCATCAGCACATCGCCATTCGCCACGTCGGTCGTCACGACGGTGACGAGACCGGCGGCGTCGAATTTCGGCGTGAGCGCGAGACCTTCTTCGAGATCGTGGCTGTGCGCGTGCGATGTGTTGGACACGGAAAATCTCTCGCTGTGGTCGTCAAACGAAAATCGGGCGCATGATGCGCCCGACACTCTAGCAGCAAATCGCCATCGCCGCGCGATCAGCGCGACAATCGTTTAACGCGACATGGACTGGATCATCGACATGAACCGCGCCTGCTCGGCAGGATTGTCGCGGAAGTTGCCGGTGAAACGGGTGGTGAAGGTGCGCGAGCCTTCCTTGCGGATGCCGCGGGCCGACATGCAGGTGTGCTCGGCTTCAACCATCACCGCGACACCGCGCGGCTTCAGCACTTCATCGACGGCGGCAGCGAGCTGCGCGGTCAGATGCTCCTGGGTCTGCAGCCGATGGCCGAAGATATCCACGAGGCGCGCCAGCTTGGAAAGACCGACGACGCGCTCCACCGGCGTATAGGCAATATGCGCCTTGCCGTAGAACGGCATCATGTGATGCTCGCAATGCGAGACAAAGGCCATGTCGCGAATCAGCACAAAATCATCATAGCCCGCAGTCTCGCCGAAGGTCCGGTTCAGGACCTCGGCCGGGCACTGATGATAGCCCTGGAACAGCTCGTCATAGGCTTCGACCACGCGCCGCGGCGTGTCCATCAGGCCCTCGCGCTGCGGATTTTCGCCGATATAGGCCAGCAGCGTCTGCACGGCATGCTCCGCCTCGGCGCGCGACGGACGCGGCTGATCGGGATTGACGGCGGCGGCCAGAAACTCGGCAGGATCGAGCTGCGCCGGCCGGAATTCCTGCGCCTTGCTCTCAGTCGGCTTACCATCGGGGGATTTGCCGCGAAGCGGCTTGATCACTGCGTCCATCTTTACTCCGTTCGACCGGCCCCATGGGAGGCCGGAGTGTCACCGGGCAGACGGGGCGGCCGGGCCGCCGGACGCCTGAGTCCGTCAATAAAACATTGTCTTCCGACAATAACACCAAGCCCGCCGAACTGAATTCTCAAATTCCGGCGATCTGGGGAATGCCCGGCATTCTCCTGGCCGGGCTGTCACCCTATATAGGGTCCAGTTCCACGAGCGCCAAGGGCATGATCCCAGCGCTTGAGGGCACAGTTAAGGTCCGAATCAGATGCTGAACGACATTTACAACAAGCGCATCATTGAGCTCGCCGGTAACATTCCCCGGCTAGGCCGCCTCCCCGCCCCCGATGCGTCGGCCACCGCCCATTCCAAGCTGTGCGGGTCGACCGTGAAGATCGACCTTACAATGGACGGCGACATAGTCACTGATTTTGCCCATGACGTGAAGGCCTGCGCCCTCGGTCAGGCATCGTCTTCGATCATGGCGAGCCATGTGGTCGGCTCAACCGCCGAAGAGCTACGTGCGCTGCGCGAGACCGTGCGCAAGATGCTGAAGGAAAACGGCGCACCGCCATCGGATGGAAAGTGGGCAGATATCGCCCTGCTCGAACCGGTCCGCGATTACAAGGCGCGTCACGCCTCGACGCTCCTCACATTCGATGCGGTCGTGGACGCCATCGGGCAGATTGAAGCCAAGTCCGACACCAAAACTGACCAGCCGACGCCGGCGTAACGCCAGCGCGGCTATTTCCCTGACTGTGCCGATACGACGCCGCCAGTCGGCACAGAGGCCTCGGCCGTCTTGGTCGACTTCGTCGAAGACACGACCGGCGCCGACGCAACCGGGGTCTTTTCATTCTCCGGCCCGCTTACGAAACGATCCTGTACCGACTTCGGCACCAATGATGCGACCGGCGTCTCCTGCTCGCGCCACTCCGGCAACACATCATCGACAGTATGAGTCGTGACCAGGTTGGTCAGCTTCAATTCGGCTTCCGTTAGCCGATGCAGATCGTCCCACGGCGGCACGCTGAGGGACAATGACAAGAGATCGCCCGTGCCACCCATATCGAAAGTGTATTTGGCGAGACGGCCGATATCCCGCTCGACGATCATCAGATCGTTTGCCGTATAACTAGCAGCCTTGGGATCGTCCGCGCGGTCGCCCATCCAGATCTGATGGACGCGCACATGGGATTCCTCAGGCACATAGCGGGTCTTGCCTGCCAGCAGCAAAAACACGCACATGGATTCGCAATAGGCCTGCGGCAGCACTGCGGGCTTCATCACGCCGGAGGACGATTGCAGGTCGACCGTGATTCCGACGGTGGTGCGCAGACCAAGCTTGCGCCAGCGCCGGCCCATGGTGATGGCGTCATTGACCGAACCGCCGCTGGAATCCAGCACGACCGTAGCGTCAGTCAGATCGCGGGTCTTGGCGAATTCGTCGAAGTCCTTGACGGTGTCGCCTGTAACGATGCCAACCGCGCCGATCCAGCCACGGCAATCCGGCTCGCAGGCGACCCAGGTGAAGCGCATCGGGAGTTTGCGTTCTTCGAGAACAGCTGCAGCTTGGGCAGAGGACGTGACCGAAGCCAGCAGGCCGGCCCCGAGTCCGGGAAGAACGATGCAAAAGGCCGCGGCGCGAAACAGCGCCGAACTGCCTGATCGAAACGACCTCATACGTCCCAAGTCGGTTCCTTCCCCGCACTCTCGTGAGCAGTGGCAACGGCCCCAAACAACGCTCATGATTCTGTCACACAGGCGTTAAGTGAAAACCTAACCGGCTTCGCCGCAGCGTCCAGTTACTTTTGCTGCACTGCATGCGATAAGTTGGCAGGTGTGTCCCCGATGCATAAGTAGGTGGGTTCCATGCAAAGGAACCGAGCAAAACCCGGCTGATCTGATAGCAATCCGACCATGAAACATTCATCCATGTGCCCGAACTGCGCCGGTACTATTCAACGGCTGCCACGCAATGCCGGTCGCGGCATGATCTGGATATACCGCCACACGCTGTCGCCGCTGGTCGGATACAATTGCCGTCACCTTCCAACTTGCTCGGTCTATGGCGACGAAGCAATCGAGCGCTATGGATTGTGGGCCGGAGGCTGGATGACACTGGCGCGGCTGCTCCGCTGCCAACCATGGGGCACTTCGGGCATCGACAACGTGCCGGCCAAGCTGTCGCCCGATGCGCGTTGGTACACACCTTGGCGCTACGCGCGCTGGCGCGGCATCAATGGCAGCACAAACTAGAAGCTCGCACAGACATTGCCGACCTTTGTGAGCACGGACTGCTGACTGAACTGCTGCTTATAGCTTTCCGCGATGGCAACGAGACCGGCGCGTTTCTGTGCGTCATCCACGAAAGTGATCAGAACGACCTTTGCTCGCTCCCGGACATCAACATTGCGCGCGCCATCGCGCCACTGCCCGTCTCCATCGATGACGGTGAGACCATCGGGAAACCGGGGCGTGATTTCCCTTGCGACGAAATTTGTAAATGCAGATTCGCTGACGCCAGGCCGATCCCCAACGTTGCGACCGAAGATCATCTCCGCAGAAACCATCGTATGCGACGGTGGCAGACACGTTTGCGGCAGCCATGCACAGCCGCTCATCAGCATACTGACCGTTAATGCAGCAATGCATGCGGAAATCAGTTGGCGGATATGTCGCAGCACCGGAAACCCCAAACGATCATAGCCATTTCTACGAGAATGTCGGTCGACGGGATTGTTGAACAACACCTGATACCATAGGGTGCTACCACTTTATCTCGCCAATTCATCTTCACTCAACATCATTGCCCGGGGCACGCAGGTGGAAGACGGCCTATACGAAGTACATTTTCACACTATTCATGGCATCGGAACCGGCGTCGTCTATGCAATCGGCGGAAAGCTGCGCGGTGGAAACTCCGCTTTCGCCTTCATGGGCAACTATCAAAACAAAGGCGAAACCATCTCCGTCAAGGTATCATCGAAACGCTACAACCCGGATCAGAGCGTCAAGTCAGTCTTCGGCTTTGAAGGTGTCACACTGGCACTGACCGGCCGTGTCAATGGTGACCTGCTCGATTTCGAAGGCAGTGCGCTGCAATTGCCCGGCGTGCCGTTCAAGGCGCAACTGACCCGTATCTGCGACTAAGCGTCCCGTCCCGACATTCTACGGCTGAACACGATGGCCACCAGTGCCGTCGTCAGGAACCCCATCGCGACAAACCCCGACGCGTGGAAGTATCCGCCGGCGAACAGCGCACCACCGATGCCCGATCCGATCGCCTGGCCGACATAGAGCATCGACGTATTGAGCGAGACTGACGCCGCTCCCGCCGCCGGGGCCGCCATGATCAAGCGCACCTGCTGCATCGACGTGATGGCGCCGAAGCCGAGCCCCCAGATCGCGACACCGAGCGCCATCACCGGCAGATGGCCTGCGCCGAGCGTCCAGACCGTCATGCCAACCAACACCAGCGACGTCGATAGAATGGAAGTCCTCAGCGGCCCCCAGCTATCGACGATCCGCGTCGCCGTCATGATGCCAAGAAAACCGCAGGCGCCGTAGATCGCGAAGACGGATGCCGCTGCATCGTGCCCTGCGCCCGCGAGACGTTCGAGCAGCGGCGCCATGAAGGTGAAGATCGAGAACTGCCCGGCGATCTGCAGCATAGTGATCGACAGCAACAACAGCACGAGCCGGTTGCGCGCCAGCGACGACCATGTGCTGAGATCGACGGTGGCGCCGAACAGCCCGCGCGGAATCCGCCACACCAGCAACACAAGACTGATGCAACTCATTACGCCGACGCAGCCATAGACCTCGCGCCAGCCGAAGCGACTGGCAATGAACGCCACCAGCGGCAGACCGACCGCAGCGGCAAGAGTCCAGCCGAGAAAGACGTAAGCGACGCTGCTGCCGCGCTTCTCCGGCCGCACCAACATGCCGACCACGCCTGCCGCCTGCGGCGTATACGGTGCCGCAACGATGCACATCACAAGTCGGATAGCGAGCAGCACGGCATAATTGGGCGCAAGAGCCGAAGCGAGATTGCACACGGCCACGACCGCGATGACGCCGATCAACATGTGCCGCCGCTCGATCCGGCTGGTCAGCCACGACATCAAGGGCGAGCAGATGCACAGCATCACTGCGCCGAAGGTGATGAGCAGTCCCGCCTCGCGGATGGTGACGCCGAGACCGGCCGACAACTCGCCGAGCATCGCCGTCGGCCCCAGCAGGCCGATGCCGGTGACGAAATTGCCGATCATGAGTGCGGTGGGGGCGTAAGGGCGGGAAACTGTCAAGATACCGCATCTTATGGATGCAATTGCATGCAAGTCAAACCGTAAGCCAAGCGCGCAACTCAGGTCGGCCAGACTGGTGTTGCAACGCCCGAATCGGCTGCTATACCGCTCGTCCGCTTACCTGCGCCCGTGTGCAGGAGTGAGCCATAGGAGAGAAGATATGACAGAGAATGAAGGCTCGGGATTCAAGTTCGGCCTCGCCAACCTCACCCCCGCCGAGACCAACAACATCACCGTGACTTTCCCGGACGGTGCCAAGCGCGAATTCGCGAAGGGCACGACCGGCTTTGAGATTGCCAAGGGCATCTCACCGTCGTTGGCCAAGCGCACCGTCGCCATGGGGCTGGACGGCACCGTCACCGACCTGAACGATCCGATCGAGGCCGATGCCAGGATCGATTTCATCAACCGCGATGACCCGCGCGCGCTGGAGCTGATCCGGCACGATGCCGCGCATGTGCTGGCCGAAGCAGTGCAGACCCTGTGGCCAACGACGCAGGTGACGATCGGTCCTGTCATAGAGAACGGCTTCTATTACGATTTCTTCCGCGAGGAGCCGTTCACGCCCGAAGACTTCGGCGCGATCGAGAAGAAGATGCGCGAGATCATCGCGCGCGACAAACCGTTCACCAAGGACGTCTGGGATCGCGAAAAGACCAAGCAGGTGTTCCGCGATAAGGGCGAGGCCTTCAAGGTCGAACTGGTCGACGCCATCCCCGGCAGCGAGCCGATCAAGATCTACTACCAGGGCGACTGGTTCGATCTGTGCCGTGGCCCGCATATGACCTCGGTCGGCAAGGTCGGCAACGCCTTCAAACTGATGAAGGTGGCCGGCGCCTATTGGCGCGGCGACAGCAACAATCCGATGCTGACGCGCATCTACGGCACCGCCTTCGCCAAGCAGGAAGACCTCGATGCTTACCTCAAGCAGATCGAGGAAGCCGAGAAGCGCGACCACCGTAAATTGGGCCGCGAACTCGACCTCTTCCACTTCCAGGAAGAAGGCCCGGGTGTCGTGTTCTGGCACCCCAAGGGCTGGACCATCTTCCAGGCGCTGATCGCATATATGCGTCGTCGTCTGAATGGAGACTACGCTGAGGTCAACGCCCCGCAGATCCTCGACAAGGTGCTGTGGGAGACCTCAGGTCACTGGGAGTGGTACCGCGAGAACATGTTTGCGGCGCAGTCCGCCGGTGACGAAGCCGAGGACAAGCGCTGGTTTGCGCTCAAGCCGATGAACTGCCCCGGCCATGTGCAGATCTTCAAGCATGGTCTGAAGAGCTACCGCGACCTGCCGTTGCGCCTCGCCGAATTTGGCGTGGTGCATCGCTACGAACCGTCAGGCGCCATGCACGGCCTGATGCGCGTGCGCGGCTTCACCCAGGACGACGCCCATGTGTTCTGCACCGAGGCGCAACTCGCCGAGGAATGTCTCAAGATCAACGACCTGATCCTGTCGACCTATTCGGACTTCGGCTTCGGCGACATCGTGGTCAAACTGTCGACCCGACCGGAGAAGCGCGTCGGAACCGACGAGATGTGGGATCACGCCGAGCGTGTGATGGCCACCGTGCTGTCGGTGATCGAGAGCCAGTCCGGCGGTCGCATCAAGACTGAGATCAGCCCGGGCGAAGGCGCGTTCTACGGACCGAAGTTCGAATATGTGCTGCGCGACGCCATCGGCCGCGACTGGCAGTGCGGCACCACGCAGGTCGACTTCAACCTGCCGGAACGCTTCGGTGCGTTCTATATCGACGCCGACGGTTCAAAGAAGGCGCCGGTCATGGTGCATCGCGCGATCTGCGGTTCTATGGAGCGCTTCATCGGCATTTTGATCGAACACTTCGCCGGTAACTTCCCGCTCTGGCTGTCGCCGGTGCAGGTCGTGGTCACCACGATCACCTCGGAAGGCGATGAATACGCCAAGGTGGTTGCCGCCGCCGCACGCCGTGCCGGTCTTCGCGTCGAGATCGACCTGCGCAACGAGAAGATCAACTACAAGGTCCGCGAACACTCGCTGGCCAAGATCCCGGCGCTACTCGTGGTCGGCAAGAAGGAAGCCGAAACCGGCCAAGTCTCAGTGCGCCGTCTCGGCAGCGATGGCCAGAAGGTGAGCTCGCTCGAAGAGGCGCTCGCCGCGCTGGTCGATGAGGCAACGCCACCGGACGTGAAGCGCGCGAAGTTGGAGGCCTGAGCCAATGAGCGACGATGACGAGATGGAGATCGAAGCTTACCCGCTCCGATCCTACCAGGTGATTGCCGATCCAAATCGGCCGGACGTGGTTGCGATTGCCTTCGAGACGGAGCGTGGCCACAGCCTCTATCTGGCCTCGCGCGCCGTACTGGAGGATCTCGGCAAGGATCTTCTCGATCGCGCCTCCAAGATGCCGGAGCGCAAAACCAGTTAAGCGGGGCTCGATCACGGGATCGCGGTCACAATCCGTCTAAATCAGCAAGGCCCGCCTCGTGGCGGGCCTTTTCGCGTGCTAAGCGGTCTTTCAACCCCTCAGTTGCGAGACATGCCCGTGCCCGACACCATCGATTTCCTGAAGATCCGCCGCTCCGTCAAGCCGCGCGAGATGTCGGGCCCCGGTCCCTCCTCCGCCGAGCTCGAGACCATCCTGACCATCGGCGCGCGCGTGCCGGACCACGGCAAGCTGGCGCCGTGGCGCTTCATCATTTTCGAGGGCGACGCCCGCAAACGCGCCGGTAACGTCATCGCCACCGTGTTCGCACGCAAGAATCCGGATGCACCGGTCGGGGATATCGAGGCGCAGAAACACAAGCTGACGGAAGCGCCGCTGGTGATCGCCGTCGTCAGCGTGATCAAGCCGCACCCGAAGATCCCGCCATGGGAGCAGGAAATGTCTGCAGGTGCGAGCTGCATGAATATCGTGTCGGCCGCCACAGCCATGGGCTATGGCGCCAACTGGCTGACCGGCTGGATGGCCTATGATCGCGACGTGCTCGAAGGCCTCGGCCTCGCCGTCAATGAAAAACTGGCAGGCTTCATCCATATTGGCGGAAAGCCCGACAAGGTGATCGAGGACCGACCACGCCCCGAGCTCAATGAGCTCGTGACGCGGTTCTAGGTTTTAGCTAGGCAGCCTGCGACGCCCGGTTACCAAACCGGCGCAACAGATTTTCGATTTCCGACGCTGGTTTCGCGGGGCTGAACAGAAAGCCCTGCACCTCGTTGCAACCTTCCGCGCGCAGCCAGTCGAGCTGATCGATCGTCTCGACGCCCTCGGCCGTTGTGATGATGTTCATGCTGCGACCGAGCCCTGAGATCGCGCGCACGATGGCGACACAGTCAGGGCGCTCAATCAGATCTTTCACGAATGATCGGTCGATCTTGATCTTGTCGAACGGAAAACTCCTGAGATAGCTCAGGCTGGAATAGCCGGTGCCGAAATCATCCATCGAGATGCGAACGCCCAGCGCGCGGAGCTGATGCAGGATAGCCAGATTGGCTTCGGTTTCGGCGAGAAATACAGACTCGGTGATTTCCAGCTCGAGGCGATGTGGCGACAGACCGGAATAGGCCAGCGCGGCCACCACGACCTGCACCAGATTGCGGCTGCGGAACTGCACCGGCGAGAGATTGACCGCCACCTTGATGTCATCCGGCCACTTGGCGGCTTCCGCGCAGGCCTTCCGTAGCACCCACTCGCCCAACGTGACGATGAGGCCGATGTCCTCAGCAACCGGGATGAAATCCGCCGGCGAGATCATGCCCTTGTCGGGATGTTTCCAGCGCAGCAGCGCTTCGAAACCGGTGATGCGGTCGGCGGCCAGATCCACCAACGGCTGGTAGTGTAATTCAAAATCGCCATCAGCGAAAGCGCTGCGCAGGTCGAGCTCCATGTCGCGGCGCTTCTGCGCCTGACGATCCATCTCGCGCTCGAAAAAGCGATGCACGCCACCGCCTTCCGACTTCGCACGGTACAATGCCATATCGGCATTGCGCATCAGCTCTTCGCTGGTATCACCATCGCCCGGCGACATGGCAATACCGATGCTGGCGCCGATCACGACCTCGACACCGTTCATGTCATAGGGTGCGCTGACAATCTCAATAAGCCGCGCGGCAAAATCATTAGCTTCATTGGGCGTGATATCGGCAGCCAGCACCACAGCAAACTCGTCGCCGCCGAGTCGAGCTGCGAGATTGTTGCCGCGGACCTCGGCGCGCATACGCGCCGCGACCATCTTCAGCAACCGGTCACCCATCGGATGACCGAATGAATCATTCACATTCTTGAACAGGTCGAGATCGATGCACAGCACCGCAACATGCTTGTTCGGGTCGTCGTGATCGAGCGCCTGGGCCAGACGCTCCTGATAGAAGACACGGTTCGGTAGATCCGTCAGCGCATCGTGATGAGCCATATGCGCCACGCGCGCCTCGGCCTTGCGACGCTCGGTGATGTCGACGACAGCCACGAGGAAGCCGTCGCGGCCTTCGAACATCACGCGGCGACCATAGGTCAGCACCTCGATCTCGCTTCCGTCGGCCTTCAGGTGGCGCCAGTTCCGATCCGATTGATAGATATCTCCAAGCTGCATCAACGCGCGCGTGTGAATCTCCCATTCATCGCGCGGCCAGATTTCGTTCAATTGCATCCGCAAAAAGGTGGTGCGATCATATCCGTAATGCGCGACCGCCGCGTCATTGACGCTGAGGAAGTCCATCGTCTCCGCATCGAACACCCACATCGGCATCGGATTGCTGTCGAACAGCAGCCGGAAGGAGGCTTCGCGCCGCTTGATGTCGGTAACGTCGGAGACCGTGAGCGACACGAGATCGCCGAAGGCCGTCGCGCTGAGCCGCAGATTGCGGTCGTCACTATCAATTTCGAGCTGGCCGCTCTGGCCGTTGGCGATCATGGACAGCAGCCATTGCGTCACGCTCGGCAGCGACAATGCGTGACCGCCTGCGCTCAGCTTACGCCATTGAAGGTCGGTGGGTGATACTTTCAGTAAGCGCGATGCGCCCTGATTGTGATGCACGATCTGGAAGTCGAAGGCCTGGCTCGCGGAATCCCGGATCGCCGCAAGCGACACGATGCCTTCATCAGTCGACGAGAAGATCGCATCGACCAGATTGTAACGTGTGCCCTGCTCATTGACATAGACGCCGACCAACCGGCCACCCCAGCGTGACGCTGTCGGCAGCGCCAAAATGTCATAGGTGTGGACCAGACCGTCACGCACGCAATGCGCCACCATCAGATGCGGCCGGTTGGCCTGCAAGGCGCAGTTCGCGGCTTCCGTTAGCGCACGCACGCAATCAGGCGCCAGCACGTCGAGCGGAATGTCCCAGCGATCGTCGCCCAGCCACTGCTGCACATAACGGCCGCTGCGTGACACTTCGAGCGTCTCGCCCTCGACCTTGAGCAGGACGATGTGATCAGCCATACGCCCCAGACTGCCGAGCATCACTTCTTCATAGCCGGGCAAAATCTGTCCGGGACGAACGGCCGCCCGCCATTTGCGTTGCAAGGCGGGAATGTCGTCGAACAACTTGACGTCCGGGCTTCCGGATAACTGTCTGGCCGCGGTCACGACATCCCCTTCGGAACACTTGTAGCGATGCTTGCTATTCGGGCTACGGGGATTAACGCCATGTAAACGTTCCGCCGCCGCGCGCAGCAACGACGTGTTGTAGCGCGACAAACTGGCACGATGGTTAGTTGGCGATTCAGGACCATGACACGCGCATGACAATTCATTCGCGTTTGTAGCGTGTTGTCTGCAACGAGATAGCTGATCTGGAAGATTGTTGAGTAGCTTGCGAGCAGCAGTTAGCGCGCGACGACTTCGATCTCGCCATCGACGCCGTTCACGACGTTGAACGGGCGCTCGAACACCTTGCCTTCATTCTTGGCGATAGCGCGATATTCGCCTTCCGCCAAAGTGACGCGCGGAAATGCGCCGATTGATTCCTTGATGACGTCACCCGCCGGCGTGATCACCGACCATGCGGTGTTGGCCAGAGCCTCGCCGCCCTTGTCGCTCACCAGCTTCATGGTGATGACCGCGGCACGATGTGTGATCGTCACGTCGGTGAGCTTGCTCGCCTGCACGCGGATGTCGGAGCGCACCACCGAATTGGCGTCACCGTAATTCGAGATGATGTAGTAGGTGCCTTCCTGCAGCAGCACGACGTCGCCGGCAGGAACACTCGGCAGCAGCGGCGTACGCTCGCCACCTTCAAACTGGCTGCCCTTGTAGATCGAGAACGAGATCTGGTTCTGCGGAATCTTCGTGGTGCCGACGCGGCCCTCGATCCGCAATCCGCCGGCGGGCAACACGAACGCCTCGCGATCGGTATCGGACTTGATGGTCACCGGCCGCACCGCACTTACGAGGCCGAGCGCCACGTGCACCACATAGCTGCCCGGCGGCAGCACGATGTTGGGCGTGGCGCCGCGATCCTCGCGGATCAGCCTGAAGGCACCGGTCTCGTCCGGCCGGTCGGAATAGACCCGCCAGACCAGCCCGCTATTGATGACTGGCATATCCTTGCCATAGCGCGCCGTCAGCGCCAGCACGCCCTGTGCCGGCCCCGTCGGAGCAGCCTGAACCGGCGAAGGCACAGGCGGGGCGACATTGGCAACCGGCGGCTGCGTCAGCGGCGCTGGCAACAGCGGGGTGGAAGCAGGACCGGACGACGGCGCGAGGCTGATGGCCGGACCCGACGGAACATCCGGGATCGAGCCCGGCGGAATCGGTGCCGGACGGTCCGAAAAAAACTGCGCGGATGCGGTCCGGGGCAAGGCGACAGCCTGCAGCAGAGCGAGGGCCAGCACCATAGCCAGCCGTCCACTCCGGCCGGATGTTCGCAAATCATGGCCCCATGCAATCATCGTCATGCTTTTCACCGAAAACGTGACAAATTCAAGCCTTGACGCGGCTGTCTTGCCGCCAGACCCACAATCGCGTGAGGCCCCCTGGAACCGGTGCACCGTGCGAGAACGGGTCGCTCTGCAGTCACATTTGGTGCCTAAACCTCGCAAACGCGACATAAATCATGAATTAGCTACCGTCTGGAATGATGGCGCTGCTGGATTTAATATCGGCAGCGTCGAGGAGTTTTGTGTGCTGGAGATTTTGATGGGGCGCGGCCAGAATGGCGCGAACGGTCGCGACAAGCCTGGTTTGGGAAGCGTTCGACGTCCGATCATCGGTCTGGCGCTCGGCGGAGGTGCGGCGCGCGGTTTCGCCCATATCGGCATCCTTCGCACGTTGCTTGCCCATGGCATCGTCCCGAATGTCGTGGTGGGCACGTCGATCGGTGCCGTGGTTGGCGGATCCTACGCCGCCGGCCACCTCGATACGCTCGAGGAATGGGCCCGCGGTCTGCAGCCCCGTAATATTCTCAGCTATCTCGACATCCGTCTGAACGGTTCCGGCCTGATTGGCGGCAACAAGCTGGCCGCGCAGCTCGAAGCGTCGCTGGGCCATACGCTGATCGAAGACTTGCCCCTGAAATTCGCCAGCGTCGCTACCGAGGTTCGCACCGGCCATGAAATCTGGCTGACTCATGGTCGCCTGGTCGATGCGATGCGCGCATCCTATGCGCTGCCCGGCATCTTCTCACCGGTTCTGGTCGGCGATCGCTGGCTGGTCGATGGCGCGCTGGTCAATCCGGTGCCGGTATCGGCGGCGCGTGCTCTCGGCGCCGAGATCGTCATCGCAGCCAACCTCAGCAATGACGTGTTTGGCCATTCGACCACGATTTTCGACCATGGCACGGGACCGGAAGTAGCCGAGCCCATCATCGAAGTCGAAGAGCCGAAGCGCGGTTTCAGCAAGTTCTTCTCGGCCGAGCGCACCATGAAGCGCGAATTCTTCGGCGGCGGCGGACGACCGGGCATCTCAACCGTGATGGTCGACGCCTTCAACATCATGCAGGATCGGATTACCCGTGCGCGCCTTGCCGGCGATCCACCGGATCTCCTGATCGCACCACGCGTTGGTCGCATCGGCTGGTTCGATTTCCACCGCGCCGAAGAAATGATCACGCTCGGCGCACGCGCTGCAGAACGCGCTGTCGAGTCCATTCAAGAGGCGATCGAAATCCTCGCCCCCGAAGTGGCAAACTCGCCTGCGCCCGTCGTTGCGCAAAAGCCGACCACTCCGCAGAGCTGAGCGCGGCAGGCTCAGGCTGTCGCAATATATTCGCGCAACGCTTCCTGTTCGCGTTCGAATTCGCGCACACGAAATTTGACGACGTCACCGATCGAGATCAGGCCAACGATCTTTTCGTCCTCGATAACGGGTAGATGCCTGAATTTTCCGGTCGTCATCTTTTCCATGATGGCGCCGACCGTATCGGACGGTTTGCAGCCAATGACCTTGCGCGTCATCACAGCGCTTACGTCTTCATCCAGCGCCCCGGCGCCGCGCTCTCCGATCACGCGCACGATATCACGCTCGGACAGGATACCATCGATGTGGTGGTGGCTCATCACCAGCACGGCGCCTATTTTTCGCTGGGACAGCAGCTGCACCGCCGACGAGACCTTGTCGTTCGGCGAAACGCTGATGATCTGGTGGCCTTTGGAATCGAGAATTGCACGTACCGTCATTGTCGCCTCCTACGTCGACCCCGCCCTTTGTCGGGCGCGGTCTTTCATTCTTGGGTCGTCAGACAGATGCAGTGTAACAGCGCATTTCAACAGTCGTTCAGATGTGGTGATCGAACTGATACACCGCCACACCGGCAACGGGATCGACCACAAGGGCCGAACCTGCCGACGTGAGTCACCTGTCGAATAAATGATGATGAATGAAATGGACCGGCCTCGCAAGAAGCCGATACGCCCTCAATGCAGATCGGACATGTCCGGAGACGATGTCTGCGAACCCGTACGCTGCAACCGCGGAATGGGATCGAACAGCGAGAACAGCAGCAGCCCGGCGAAGAAGCCGCCGATATGCGCCTGCCATGCAACGCTCGCCCCTTCCGCGCCGATCGCAATCGAACCAACGCCAAAGATGATGTTGACGCCAAACCAGACCGCCAAAAACCCAATGACGCGCGGATCGCGCAGCGCGCGCAGCAGCGGTAGAGCGGGAACCCGAGCAGCTTCGTCGGCGTCGCCGCGGTTGAACGACAGGAAACTGCCGCGCACGAAGGCAAAACGGATCGCCGCGGCCATCGCGCCGGAAACCGAAGCCGAGGCACCGATCATCGGGCCGAGCGCGTGTTCATGGGTGACCAGATGCGCGGCGGCACCAGCCACAGCCGTGACCGCCATGAAGATGAAGAAGCGGACCGCGCCGAAGCGCCGCGCCAGCGCGCTGCCGAACGGGAGCAGCCACAACACGTTGAAGCCGATATGGCTGAGATTGGCGTGTAACAGGGAGTAAGTAACGAAACTCCAGACTTTGGCACCGTTGCCCCCGGGGAACGGCATCGACAGCAGCGTCTGGTCGTAGCGCTTGGGAATGAAACCGAAGACCTCGATGGTCCAGTATTCCAGATCCAGCGGCAGCAACATCCGAATGATGTGAATGATCGCCAGAAGCCCGACATAGGCGGTCAGTGCGCCCGGCAGGGTCAGGATCGGTTCGCGCGGGGGAGCGGGGGAATCCAAGGTGTCCAAGGGGATAACGGCCTGTCAGCGGCTCTGGCGAGCGATGCTCCAGATAGTCGGCTTTGCCGGTACCGCGCAAGCTCGGGATTGCCGCAAGGCAGCAAACCCGCTTGAAAAGAAAAGGGAGAGCCTCTGAGAAAGGCTCTCCCCGGGTCCGTCTTGATCTTTTCCCGCGGATGGATGTCCCGGTTGCCGGACAAGCCGACATCCCCACCCCTCCCCGCATGACGACCAATTCTGTTTTCAGCCACCTGTTTATCGAAGCGCATCACGAACTGCTGGAGACAGTCCGCTCCGCTCTGGAGTGAGACGATCCTACCTATGATCCGGCCGACCGCAAGAATATGCTTAATTTAACGTTAATTCGGGATACCCGCCCGAACGCGGTGGAAAACGCGCCTTCGGCATGGACGCTGCAATGACTGATCTGCACAACATGTAGCGGCGAGCGGTGGATGGATTCGGGACAGAAATGTCCTCAATCCACCGCAAGCCGGGTCAGGATCAGGCGAATGAAACATCCATCCAGTCGCGCGTTCTTCGCCTATTGGGACGACAAGCGCGGTTTCGCGCGCGCTCCCGATCGGAGCGAGCTCGAACCCGGTCCCGTGCGCGAGTTGCTCGGTGACATCTTCGTGCTGTCCTATGACCAGCCCGTCGAATTCCCGTTCCGCGTGGCGGGCACAAGAGTTTGTGCCCTGCTCGGTCGCGACCTGAAGAACCAGCCATTCCCGTTGCTATTCGCGCCAGAATGCCGCGACGAGATCCGGGACATGATCACCGTCGTGTCCGAGGAACAGCTCGTCGCCGTTGCAGGCGTGACCGCAATGACCGAATTCGGCCAGAAGGCGCATCTGGAGCTGCTGTTGCTGCCATTCGCGGCGCGCGCGCATTCCCCCATCAGCCTGACCGGCCTGCTGGCGCCCATGTATGAGGTCCGCGGCCGGCTCGGTGCATTCCAGCTCACATCCTTCCGCTATGTCGCTCACCAGCCGCAGCGCTTTGCGCCGCGCGCCCTGCGCAAGCTGCAGGCTGCCCGCGGCCTAATGGTCTATGAAGGGCTGCGCTAAACAGCCTTCCATGCGCCTCGCCCACTGCAGGTGTCGCACAGCACATGCACGCCACCTGGTTGCGCCACATCGGTATTTGCTAACGCGGCATTAACCCTGCGGACCGTAGGGTCGGTCCACATTCGACCCGTATGACCGGCACGGCACTGATGGCGTTCGCGCAAACAAAATCGATTCTTCCGTCTGCAGAAGAACGCCGTCGCTTTCAGCGGGTGAAGGTGCACCTGCTTGGCCGCTATATGCTGCCGGATCGCCGCGAATTTCCGTGTCAGATCATCAACATGTCGCCCGGCGGCCTCGCCCTGCTCGGTCCCGGCATCGGCAATGTGGGCGACCGCGTCATCGCCTATCTCGATCATATCGGCCGCGTCGAAGGTAAGATCACCCGGATCATCGACAACGGTTTTGCCATGACCGTGGGTGCGACACCGCGCAAGCGGGACAAGCTGGCCGCCCAGCTGACCTGGCTGGCCAACCGTGACATTCTCAATCTGCCGGAAGACCGCCGCCACGACCGTATCGTGCCGCGCAATCCGATGGTGCTCCTTACCCTTGAGGATGGCGTCCAGATGAACGGGCGGATTATCGACCTGTCGCTGTCCGGCGCCGCCATCGCGGCAGAGAAGCGCCCACCGCTGAACTCGATCGTCATGCTCGGCCGGATCCAGTCCCGCGTGGTCCGCCATCTCGAAGAAGGCTTCGCCCTGGAGTTCTTCCACGAGCAGTTGGCAGAGACGCTCGAAGACAGCGTCAACGCCCGGTAAACGGCGGAACGCCCCCAATCCCGATTTTTCAAAGCCCTGAAGGCGCCATCCGCGCCAGTGGATACCGTTGCGCGTCATTTGCACGCGGTCGCGAGCGGTTAATTTCACGCGGCTTTGCCTGCGCAAGTTCCTGAATTGCAGCATTCAAGCCATTAACGCGTAAAATTTGAATCAAATGTAATTAGCTAAAATTTGAATCGCATTCGATTCAAGTATAGTTCGAATTCGCAGCGTCTTTTACTTGTAATCGCTTCAATTGTACTTGGGCGATTTAGCGGCGACGAAAATCCTTTGTGTGAAACATGGTCCCAACAAGAAACGGGGGCCACAATGTTTGGTAGCAAGGGGCGATACTTCGGACTGGCAGTCTTGGCAGTCCTTCTTGGAGTCACATCGTCGGCACGTGCCGGCAACGAAAAGCTCTACGCAAGCCTGGGCGACAACACGCGCGCACCGATCGGCTGGGTCGAGTTCTGTTCAGATAGTCCGACCGACTGCCGGGGCGGTGCGACGCAACCACGCGACATCGTCATCACGCAGACTGCGTGGAAGGATCTGGTGCGGGTCAATCGCTGGGTCAATGAGACCATCAAGCCGATGACCGATATGGATCATTGGGGCGTCATCGAAAAGTGGTCGCTGCCATCAGATGGCTACGGTGACTGCGAGGACTATGTGCTCCTGAAGCGCAAGATGTTGATTGAAGCAGGCTGGCCACGCGAGGCACTGCTGATCACCGTGGTACGCGACAAAAAAGGCGAAGGCCACGCCGTGCTTACGGTGAAGACCGACAAGGGCGAATACGTTCTCGACAACCAGAATGAGAACGTCCTCGCCTGGACCGAGACAGGCTACCGCTTCGTCAAACGTCAGTCACAGAGCGATCCGAATGTGTGGGTCTCGCTCGGCGACAACCGTCCTGCAGTGGCTACGGCCAGCGCGCGGGATCGCTAAGCAAACGAATTGGAGACACGCGACCCGGTCACATCCCCACCCCTCCCCGTCCCAGACCGGATCGCGCGCGGCCAGCCTCCCCCAAGGCTGGCCGCAACTTTTTGTGGGGGTGTTGCTCGCGCCACTTCTCGCGCTTCGGTGATTTGCCCCTCGCCGAATTTCTCTGCTCAATGCGGTCACTTTTCACCGGAGAGAGTCCATGACTGCCGAGCCTATCCTCGACGCCCCCATGCTTGACGCCGATGTGATCGGCCTCACCAAAGTCGCACCATTGTCACGTCGCGGCTTCATGACCGCGTCGGCCGCCGTCGCTGCGGGCTACACGCTGGCCGCCGGTCCCGTACGCGCCGAAGTCATCAAGACCGACACGACCGGGCTCGATACCGGCGATGTGAAGATCAAGGTCGCCGATGGCGAGATGCCCGGCTACTTCGCCCGGCCCAAGGGCATCGCAAATCCACCCGTCGTGATCGTGGCGATGGAGATCTTCGGCCTGCACGAATACATCAAGGACGTCACCCGGCGCCTCGCCAAGCTCGGCGCTTTCGCGATCGCACCGGACTACTATTTCCGTAAGGGCACCGATCTCACCAAGATCACCGAGATGTCGCAGTTGCTGCCGCTGGTGAATTCCAAGCCGGATGCCGAGCTGATGACCGATCTCGATGCGACGGTCGCCTTCGCCAAGGCGCAGGGTGGCAATACCGACAGGCTCGGCATGATCGGCTTCTGCCGCGGCGGCCGCAACGTCTGGGAATATGCTGCACATAGTTCGACGCTCAAGGCGGCGGTCGCCTTTTACGGCCCGCTGGTCGATGCGCCAAACCCGGTCTGGCCGAAGAGCCCGACGCAGCTCGCGCCCGACATAAAGGCACCAGTGCTCGGCCTCTATGGCGAAGCGGATACGGGTATCGCCGTGGCGCAGGTCGAAGCGATGAAGGCGGCGCTGACGGCTGCTGGCAAGACCGCCGAATTCAAGATTTATCCCGGCGCGCCGCACGGCTTCCATGCCGACTATCGCCCGAGCTATCGGCAGGAAGCGGCCGACGACGCGTGGAAGCAGATGCAGGCCTGGCTCACGAAGTACAAAGTACTGGGCTGATCTCAGAGCTCCCTCTGAGAGACATCACATGACGACGGAGTCGCCGCGCTAGTCGTGGCGGTTTGCGTTTCGGTCGATGGTGCCGTCGGGCCGATAGCCAAAGCGCACGAGTGCAATCGCCGTCAACCGCTTCCCGAACCGGCGCTCGAACTCACAAAACATCCAGACGAAAGCCGTCGCCAGCGCAAAAACGGTGGCGACGAACAGAAGGGTAAGATGGGAGATATCGAGTGTCATGGTCATCGTTCTGATTTAGCAAAACGCGTACCAGACAACCGAGCCAGCCATGAACTGGTTCCAGCACAGCCATGCTGGAGCCGATGAGGTATTCGGATGGTGCGGCCCAAAGCTGCCGATCAGTCGCAAACCTCGACACGACGCACTCGATATCCAGCCGGTGTTCGTACGCGTTTACGCGTTATGTAACATCCGCCCTCGTCATCATAACCGCCATAAGCGTAGGGGTACCCGCCGTAATACGCATAGGGGCCGTAGCCGTAGTAGCCGCCGTAAAGACCGGCGCCGGCGAGGCCCAGCCCGAAGCCGATACCAGCACCGCGCCATCCACCACCGTGCCAGCCACCGCCGCCACCATGCCAGCCACCACCACCGTGAAAGCCTCCGCCGCCACCGTGTCCGCCGCCACCGCGTGCCGATGCGGCTGTCGGGGCGACCAGCGCGACTGCGGCAACGGTCATCAGACCAAACACCAATTTGCGTAACATCAACTACACTCCGTCACGGGTCACTTCCAGCGTCGCCATTCTGGATAGGTAGCTCTTTCGTTTGCGAACCGCCACGGTATGACGATCAATCGCCGTCACTTGTTCGCGACTGTCGGTTACGGCGTGTTGCTGCCCCCTGCTGCTGAGCCGTCTCTGCTAACAGCCCTTACAGATGCTTTTCACCTTTTTATCAACCGCGCGATCCTGGGCATCGACCTGCGGATCGCCCGTCACGGGCTTGCCGTCGAATGACGACTGTCCCGTACCGCTCGCGCCCGTGGTGATTCCGGTCGCGCCACGCCCACCGCTGGAATTCGCCTTACCTGCACTATTGGTGCCGGCGGCACCACCTGTTGCACCGCCGCCCGCCGTGCTCGCACCGCTGGATTGGGCGAACGCCGCGACTGAAGACAACAGCACGGTTGCCGTTGCGGTTGCTATGAGTTTCGAGGAATGCGCCATTGGAAATCTCCTTAGGCGTTCAACGAGACAAGCGGAAACGGGTTCCGCGGTGGGAACGAATTCGGCGCCGGCGGCTTGAATCTCCGACATTGCCGAGGAGAAGCCTGCGTGTCCTGGGACAAGCCGTTTCGCGAGCCAATCGAATTACCTGACGGCAACGCACTGGTGTCCCTGCGCGACGCCGGCGTTTACATTACGCAGCTTCCGCAATCCGAACACGATGCCAAGGAATGGCAGACCGCGATGCATTGCCTGATCGAGGCGGCTGACTACGGCGGCCCTGTCAGTTTCGCCCGGCTCGGCATTGCACAGGCGCTGCATCGCCATCAGGAAAAGGTGTTCGATCCCGCGCGCAAACAATCCCATTGGCACAAGCAACGCCGCGGTTAGCGGATATCCTCATGCGCAAGCTGATCGACTTTGACGACGAGACGCTCGACAAGCTGATCCAGCTCGGCCGCGACCGCATGGCGACGACGCAAGAACTGGCCGACGAAGCCTTTGCCGACCTTTTGAAGAAACATTGCATTCCCATCGATCTCAAGGATGCCCTGCGCAAGAGTGCAAAGGCCGCAGGCCCATCATCCACATCAAGTCGCAAAACTACGATGCGCCCCGTCACGTCCAGCCAGGAAGAAGCCCCATGCCAAACGATCCGCAAAAAGATCCCTTTGAGGAAGGCGAACGCGCCGCTGGTGAAGGCATCCCCGCGGAGGCCAATCCCTATCAGGACGGCAGCGAAGAACATTCGTTGTGGAGCGCGGGCCACGAGCGTGTCGCCGGCGCGATAGAGGCGAATGAGTCCGAAGGAACGTGATCGAAAGGAAGATCGGCGTTAGCCGATCTTCTTCATTCCCGTCTTGAAGCGCGGACCGTTCGCTGCATAGAACCGCGCAGCGCTACCCATGGCAGTCACCTGCTCGGGCGACAGCGTGCGAATGACGCGTGCCGGCGATCCGATGATCAGTGAGTTCTCCGGAAATTCCTTGCCCTCGGTAATCACCGAGCCGGCGCCGACGATGCTGTTCTTGCCGATCTTTGCACCGTTCATCACGATCGAGCCCATACCGATCAGCGCGCCATCCTCGATGGTGCAACCGTGCAGGATAACGTTGTGGCCGACGGTGCAGTTCTTGCCGATCGTCAGGGGAAAGCCCTTGTCGGTATGGCACGTGCAGTTGTCCTGCACGTTGGAGTTTTCGCCGATCTCGATCCATTCATTGTCGCCACGCAGCACCGCGCCGAACCAGACGCTCGCCTGCTCAAGCAAACGAATTTTGCCGATCACGTCAGCCGTGTCGGCGATAAAGTAATTTCCGCTGGCCGGAAGATCCGGTCCCTGCCCGTCGAGTTCGTAGATTGCCATGATTTAGTCGTCTCCCTTTGCGGGAGACACTGCCATGGATTCTTGCGCTTAGGCCAGTATGCCCAGCGCTTCCAGGGTCATCACGATGAAGGTGCCCGACATCAGGCTCCAGATACCCGACAGTACCGTCGCGATCATGACGAACTGAATGCGATGCTGCTCGGCCGCGCCGTTGCGCAGCGTATTGCGCATGATGATGAAGGGCGCCGTGAAAACGAGCAGCGGCACGGCTGCGAAGGCTTCAGGGGACGGCCCCTGCTGGAGCAGGCTGAAGCTCGGGGGACGTTTGGCAAAGGCCTGATAGGCGCTTGCAATGGCGCCAGCGAGCGCGAAGCCAATGCATAGCTGGAAGAATGAATTCAACGCATCGGGGGACATCGAAGCTCTTTCACGGCACATACAGACACCGCCCTGCATCGCAAAATGCGAAGCTCCCCGCCAGCATAACGTTAATAAAGGGTTAACGGCACGGTCGGGAACTGCGCACCGTGCATGGCTCCGGGCGACCGCCCGCGGCGGGGCGCGCGAGGCCGTTAACCATCGGCTGGCATATTCGCGGTTGATTCGCCCACCCGTTACACCGTGTCCCAGTTCCAATTTAGCGTGCGCATGTCTCTGCTGTTTCCGACCCACCCGACGACGCGGCCGCGGCGTCGCCACCGCCACCGCCGTAACCACGTCGTGCCGATGCTGATCGGTGCCGCATTGGCAGCCCCTGCTATCGCGGTGGTGGCCTATCTGTTGTGGCCGACCTGGCAGAGCCAGAAGCCCGGCGATCCTGACCGCATTCCGGTGAGCGTCGGCGCCACGCTGTTCAACGTCCCGACCCATGCCTTCCGCCGCAAGGTGCAGAAACATTCGGGGCCGCAGGAGCGCGTCGATCTCAGCTATGTCTATCCCTCGCTCGAGGCGAGCAACCTGCCGAGACATGTCAGCGTCGAGAATTTCGATGAGAACGCCCAGCCCATCGATCGCATCTTCGTCTCGATCTCGGCGCATCACGATGCGACCTCGCCAGACGCGCGCATGCGTACGATCTATCCGCGCTATATCGACCGCGCGACATCAAGCGAAGACGGCCTGACCACGCAGCCATTCCGCGACAACTCGCCTTACAGCAATGAAGATCTGTTTCTCGGCACGACGCCGGCGCTGGTGGCGCGCTGCACGCGCGACGGCGCCACGCCCGGCATGTGCATGAGCGAACGCCGCATCGGCGGCGCCGATCTCAGCTTCCGCTTCCCACGTAGCTGGCTCGAGCAATGGCGCGATGTCGGCAATGCGATGGATCGCCTGACGACGCAGCTCAGCGGGCTGCGCTGATCGCTTGCGGCGTCATTTGCGTCGATCATCGGATGTCATTGTCAAACAGCCACTCCCCATCAGACATGCGTCATCACCCCTGTTGTTTGCGGCGTGGGGGCGCCGTCGTCGCTTGCATTCCCGCCCTCCTGTGAGAGGGCGTGCGGAACGCCGGGTGCCCGTTGCACCCTTGGGCCTGATGCGATGCGGTCTTCCGCAATAGTGAATGCATCAGGACTTTCGGAGGCGCAGGGCAAGAAAGTGCCCAGCGTTCCGCACGCGGTGTTTGACGGGGTGCCCGTCTTTCCAGATGAATCCTCAGATCACCATTGTCTGACTCATTGCGATGAGTCGGATTAGCGCAGCCAAGAACCGAACGCCTCGGGTGAAGTCGTCCGTCACACTGTCCAGAGGTTTGTCGATCCGAAGGCCGGCCGTCTCCTTGCCAGTGGCAGTGCTGGCGCAGATCCGTCCTGCCCGAAGACAGACGTCACCCCCAAACCGCGTGACGCCGCATCTCCGGCGCCCACCGCATCCCACCCCGCGAACGTGACGATCGCGATCGCCCCTCTCGGTGGGGCAGGACGAAGGGGAATATAATCAAGGCGGGGATATTGTCAACGCGAGATAGGAAAAAATGTTTGGTTCTGTATATCGCCCCAAACTGTCATTCCCAGGCAAACCAATTGGTTTGCCTGGGGGCGGCTGCGCGCCTTCGCGCAGACGCACCTCAGCCACTCCAATTGGAGTGGCGGGGAATCCCGACCTGTTCAGCGCAAAACACTTCGGGATTCCGGGTTCAGTCCGGCCCGCTTAGCGGTCCGTCCTGCCCCGGAATGACGAGTGTGAATCAGGCGCCCCGGAATGACGAGCTTGGATCAGGCCCCGCCACCCCAAGCGGAGCTAACGTTCGCGGTGGCCATCGCCGCTACGGCGCGTCTTTGGACGGCAGGACGGGCACGGGCAGCGGGGCGAATGTGATGGACTGGGAGTCGCCGCGCATGAAAGCGGGGTCCAGCAGACCACCGCCGGACGGATCTCCGCCGGGCTCGCCGCTGGCGAACAACGCGCCCTGTGGACCCCCTGGTGGCAACTCGCCCTCGCCGGATCCGAATTGCGCGGCGCGCCCGCCTTGCGGATGACCCGCGGCGATCTCAGTGCGCGCACGCTCGGCCTTGCGCGCCAGCGCGGTGGAATAAGGCCGCCGATAGGCCCGCGGCGCCCCGCTCGGCAGATTGTCGTCGTCGAGGGCCTCGACCCACATGTGGATGGCACCGGGCTCGCCCTGGGCGATGTTGGGCTCGACGCTGCGCACCCACAACAACTGGAAGTTCGGCGGCAGCGGATCGTCCGCCGACCAGCCGAGCAGGCCCTGGGTGCGGAAGAACACCAGCACGTAAAACGCCGAAGTCACCACCACCGCGCCGGCCTTCACCGGCCACGGCAGCCGCGTCCGTACCACCGCCAGCAACAGCAACAGGCCGAGCAGCACGTAGCCGAGCGACAGACCGATAATGCTGGTTTGCAGGCTCATCGCTTCATCCAGCCTTGCGCTCCCTGTTCCGCTTGTTCAGCATCTGCACGAGCGATGTCTGGTCGTGATTGACCTCGGTAACATTGCCGGCCTTGTCCATGATGAAGCGCACCGCGGTTGTCTCGGCGCCGCCATGATCGACATTGACGGTGTCGTAGTGCACCACCTGCACTTTCGGATTCAGCTTCTCGACCTTGACCGTCACTGGCACTGGCTGTCCGGTCAGCGCCGCAAAATGGTAGATGTTGACGATGTACTCGCCGGCCACGATGCCACGCAGGCTGACGATCTCCTGCCGGATCGGCGAGAGCACCTTCTGGCCGTTGACCATGATGAAATCGTTGAGCCCGCCGCGATCATCGCGGTCGAGTACCATGAAGCCGGTCTCACGCCGCCGGTACCACACAATATTGCCGATCGGGTCCTGCACGAACATGTCGATGTCGTCCGGGTGCTTGTCGGGCCAGCTCACCGTGATCAAAAACTCCAGCTTGGGATCGACCTTGCCTTCATCGTCATGGGTCTTGATCGCCAGCAGCGCGATGAAGAACAAGAACGCGATCACCTGCAGCGCCTTGAACAGCATGACGCCAAGCGGATCGAACGGCACCGCAGAAGGTTCGAATTCGAATTCGTCGATCACCTCGCGGGCTCCGCTTCACGTTCGAGCAGCGACACGGCGTGGACGTCGATGACGCCGACGGCAAAGGCGAACAGTTTGGCGGTTGCGTCCTCCAGCATGTAATACTGGATGCGGATCAGGATCGAACCGATCAGCCCTGCCAGCGTGGTATACATCGCCACCGCCATGCCCTCGCTCATCAGGTTCATGGAGGCCTTGATGGCGCCCTGATTGCCGGTGTCGAGGCCGGCGATCGGCGCCAGCATCATGATGAAGCCAACTATCGTGCCGATCAGGCCGAGTTTCATCAGCGTGTCGCCCGCAAAGCCGCCGAAGCCGTTGGAGCCGCGCAGATTGCCGGCGAGACGACGCAGCAGCAGCGTCTGGTCGAGCCGCCGCCCGCTTTGCAGCGCGGACTTCACGGCGAGATCGCGGATATGCGACGCCATCAGGCCTTTCGGCAACATGCCCACGCCGTCGATCGCCACACCGTCGCCGGCCACGACGACGCGTTGGCCGCCCTGCGCGAACAGCTGCGCTGCACCCCGCGCCGCATCGGCTTCGCGCGACACCGCGATCAAGCGCCACAGGCAATGCAGCGACGCACCGAAATAGAGCAGCACGATCACCGACGAGATATAGGTGCGATCGACGGCAAGCATTTGCCGCACCAGGCCATAGTGCCAGAGCAGAATCGCGGCAAACAGGCAGAGCCCGGTAAAGATCAACCAGTGCAGCAGCGGCGCGCGATCTGCCGGATCGAGATGATGCCGGCTCACCACATGTCCCTCCTGCTGGTTGTTTCACCGATCACGATCGGCGGTTGGCTTCAATCTGCCGCCTATACGACTGAGCCTCCAAGGGCATCGCACCCGCGACATACCGGGCAAATTGCCCAAACGATGCAGAACCGCTTGCCAGACCGCGGCGCGTGCCGCTTTAATATCAATGTCTCACCGCGGGGAATGCGATCATGCGCCTGCTGATACATCTCGTCCTTCGTCTCGTCGCCGTGGTGCTGCTCTGTCTGGCCTGTACGATCGGTTGGATTCTGGTCGATGCGCACCGCACCATCGAGGCCGACACTGCCGCCTCCGCCGACCGCGCGGCGGCAACCCTGCAGAACCTGTACTGGCGCGAATTGCTGTGGCGCGACGGCACTTACCGCGATGCATTGCTGCCGCTGCCGGACTGGAAATCCATTGCCACCATGAAGGTGATCGCACCGGGCGTGTGCATTGACTTCCGGCTCGGCAGCGCACCGCCTTTCGACCTGTGCAGCCAGACCGAAGACATCGGCAGCCCCGCGCCATCATGGTTCGTCAGTCTCTACGGGGCGCTGTTCGGGCCACATGCCACGGAAACGCGGGCCCTTACCGTGCGGCAGCGCGATGCAGGCACCGTGCAAGCCCGTGTCGACCCCGCCGCCGCCGTGCGTCAGGCATGGCGGCAGGTGACCGTGATGGTCAGCATCGCCGCGGCGATGGCGCTGGGCATCAGCGTGCTCGCGATCCTCCTGATCGGCCATGCGCTGATGCCGGCCCGGAGCATCGTACGCGGCCTGCGCCGCCTCGAACATGGTGACCACCGCCATCGCCTGCCCGCTTTCGGCGCCACCGAATTCAGCCATATCGCCCGCGCCGTCAACGATCTCGCCGGCCGTCTCGCGGCCACCACCGCCGAACGCGTCGCGCTGACCAAGCGACTGTTTCAGGTACAGGAAGAAGAACGCCGCGCACTGGCGCGCGATCTGCACGACGAGTTCGGCCAGTGCCTCACCGCCACCGCGGCGCTCGCCGCGGCCATCGAGACCGGCGCCACGCCGTCCCGTTCCGATCTGGCCGACGATGCCCGCGCTATCGCCCGCATCACCGGCCAGATGATGACGACGCTGCGCAGCGCGCTGGCGCGACTGCGCTCACAGGATCTCGAGGAACTGGGATTGCAGGCCAGCCTTGTGCAACTGGTGGCGCAGTGGAATGCGAGCACAACGCGGCGCGCCGTGTTTCATCTCGACGTAGCCGGCGATCTCACCGCCGTCCCCGCAGAAGCCGCCGTCAATATCTACCGCATCGCGCAGGAGTGCCTCACCAACGCCGCACGCCACGGCCGGCCGCAGCACGTTCATCTCCGCGTCAGCCATGGGGAAGAGGTCCGCGACGCCGTCGCCGTCAGTGTCGAGGATGACGGCGGCGGCGACGCCACGCAGGCCCACACCGCCTCCGGCCACGGCATTCTCGGCATCCGCGAACGCATCGCAGCGCTTGGCGGCAGCCTGTCGATCGCCCCGGCGGCACACGGTATCCGCGTGGCCGCGGTGATTCCGCTGCTGCCACGACAAGCGGCGGCATGACCGCCGTCAGCATCCTGCTGGTCGACGACCATCCGGTGGTGCGCGAAGGCTATCGCCGGCTACTGGAGCGGCAGGTCGGTTTTCGCGTGAGCGCCGAGGCCGAGGATGCCGCTGCGGCCTATCGCGCCTATCAGGCAGAGCGCCCGGACGTGGTGGTCATGGATCTGTCGCTGCCCGGCCCCGGCGGGCTGGAAGCGATCCGGCATATCCGGCAATGGGATCGCACCGCGCGCCTGCTGGTATTCACCATGCATGCGAGCGCCGCGTTCGCTCTGAAAGCGTTCGAGGCTGGCGCCTGCGGCTACATCACAAAGAGCAGTGCGCCGCACGAACTGGTGCGCGCCATCGCCACCGTCGCCCGCGGCGGACGCGCACTGAGCGAAGACATCGCGCGTGAAATCGCCAGCGAGCGGCTCGGCAACGAACGGTCGCTGGTGGAAGATCTCGGGCCGCGCGAAACGGAAATCCTGCGGCTGGTGGCGTCAGGCTGGACCACGGAGCAGATCGCGACGTCGCTCAATCTGAGCACCAAGACCGTGCAGAATTATCACTACCAGATCAAATCGAAAATCGGCGCGCGCACCGACGCGCACCTGGTCTGGCTTGCCACCGCCGCCGGCCTGGTTGCGCCGGACAACGCGGCCTAGCGTGTGGTGCCAAAGCGCGAAGGCCCGCGCAGCGTTTGGGCTGATCTCGCCGCCGCCAAGCGGAGGCAAGGTGCATCCTCAGCCGTTATCGACGAGGTCTTCTTCCAGGATCGCCATCTGGAACTGGAACGAGCGATCATCGTCTTCGTCATCGACGAACAGCACACCGATGAATTCTTCGCCGATGTAGACTTCAGCGGAGTCGTCCTTCTTCGGGCGCGGCACCACGCGAAGCTTCTGGTTGCCGAACACGCGCTTGAGATAGGCGTCGAGCTTTCTGACTTCCTGAACGTCCACAGGTGTCTCCAATGCAGTTGATGTCTGTTGAGCTGATGGAGAGAAGCTTTAATGCGAGATGGCGTCGACGGCTAGGCCGTTTCTCGAAAAATCACGCCATCCCACAAGTGAACGAAAACGCGTGCGATATCAGGGCCCGAAAATCAGAACCCAGATCAAAGTCCAATGGCGTTCAGCATCTGGTTCATGGTGCGTGACGGCTCCGCACAACCTGCTTCACCGACGATCTTCGCAGGCACGCCGGCGACGGTGACATTGTGCGGCACCGGCTTGACGACGACCGAACCCGCCGCGATACGCGCGCAATGGCCAACCTCGATATTGCCGAGAATCTTGGCGCCGGCACCGATCAGCACGCCGCGGCGAATCTTCGGATGACGATCCTCGTTTTCCTTGCCAGTGCCGCCAAGCGTGACGCCATGCAGGATCGAGACATCGTCTTCAATGACCGCAGTCTCGCCGACGACGAAGCCGGTCGCGTGATCGAGAAAGATTCCCCGGCCGATTTTCGCGGCAGGATTGATGTCGGTCTGGAAGGCGGCCGACGAGCGGCTCTGCATGTACCATGCAAAGTCCTTGCGGCCCTTGTTGTAGAGCCAATGGGCCAGACGATGCGCCTGGATGGCGTGGAATCCCTTGAAGTACAGCAGCGGATCGATAAAGCGCGTCGTGGCGGGATCGCGGTCAAACACGGCGACGAGATCGGCACGGAAGGCGTTACCCAGGTCGGGCTCGTCGCGCAGCGCCTCGTCGAAGGTCTGGCGGATCAGGTCGCCGGACAGCGCAGCATGATCGAGACGTTCGGCAACGCGGTGCACCACCGAGTCTTCGAGACGATTGTGGTGCAGCACGGTCGAATAGATGAAGGATGCCAGCTCGGGCTCGCGATGGACGATGTCTTCCGCCTCGGTGCGAATGCGATCCCAGATCGGATCCAGCGTTGCGAGTTTTGAATTCTGCGGGTTGATGCTCTGCACGGCCATGGCGGACTCGCAATTTCCTGAATACAGCGTCGATTATAGCACAAGACGCGTCGCTGTCGTGACACGCCTCCTACCATCGTGAACGCCGGCTTACCCGGCATTCACTTGCTAACACGTTGAGAACGCACGCGTTCCCGGCCCGAACCGACCTCGCCCACAAACCGGGCGTGCATCAGAAGTGGGCGCTCGTGTGATCAAAACAAGGTGCGCCCCTCGCCAATTGTCATCACGGCCGACGCGACAGGAAATCCAGCACGCCTTCTTTGTAGACGCGGTCGCCCACCGCCCGCATGTGATCGCGGTTCGGAATGTCCAGCACTTCGGAGCCGGCAATGACCTTCTGCAACGCGTGCGACGAGCCCGCGATGTCATCGGTGGTACCGACCGCAATGAGCACAGGCACCTTGATGGACGCAGCCTCATCATTGCTCATCAAACGGCGCGACCCGCGCAGACAGGCTGCGAGCGCGCGGCGATCCGAGCGGGTCTGGTCGGCGAAGGCGCGAAACGTCCGACCGACAGGATCGGTGACGTCATCGAGCGAGTCCGCTTCGAGCGCGAGGGCGACGTTCTCGCCGGGACCACCGCCCTTGATGAGGCCGATGCCGAGGCCGCCGAAGATCGCGCTGCGGATCAGTTCCGGATGGCTGTAGGCGATATAGGCAGTGATCCGCGCGCCCATCGAATAGCCCATCATGTCGGTTCTGACGATGCCGAGATGCGCGAGCAGCGCGCGCACGTCGGCGGCCATCGCGCCGATGCTGTACTGTTCGGAATCGTAGAGCTTGCTGGACTCGCCATGGCCGCGATTGTCGAGCGCAATGACGCGACGATTGTGCTTCTTCAATTCCGACACCCAGGTCGGATAGACCCAGTTGACGTTCTTGCTCGACGCAAAGCCGTGCACGAGAACGATCGGATCGCCCTCGCCTTCATCGAGATAAGCAATTTCGACAGCGCCGTTGTGAAAGCTCGGCATCCAGAATTCCGTTATTGTTGAGAAGATCGGTGATTGAGAGAATGAATGTGGCGGGAAGCGCGTAGTTTACCCGTGGACGAGCACCGGCGCCAGTGAGTGAGCCGGTGCCGGATGGCGGAGAGCCATGTCCCTGAGTAATGCGTCCTTGCGTGAGATATCCTGCAGCAGAGCGTCCTGTCGTACCGCCAGGTCGCGGCGCGCGCGTTTCGCCTTGGAGCGCTGCAGCCAGGACCAGGTAATGCGCTCGGTGGTTGCCTTGATCGACACGACAAATCCAAGCAGCGCGAACAGCGCCCAGAACACCCACATCGAAAGATTGAATGCGCCAGCCGCCAGCAGCAGCGCGCCGCGACCGAACATCTTCATGATCGCGCGGGTCTGGCCGCCCTTGGCCGTGGCCAGACCCGCCGCACGCGTAACGTCCTTTGGGCTCTGGGCGATACGCAGCGTATCGAGCGCGCCGCGCGTGCCGGCCTTCTCGCCGACGCGGCCGACATCCCCGGCAAGACGCACGATGCCGCCTGCCTTCTCGGTGCGAAACGCCGCCTTCACCGCGGTGATGGTCTGGCCCGGCCGCAGCACCGAGGCATCGGCCACGGCGGCGCGCAGCATCGGACCATCCACCACGCCGCGCGCCGAGCGTGCGACCCAGGCGGTGAGAC
This sequence comes from Tardiphaga sp. P9-11, assembly GCF_008329525.1. Classification (GTDB taxonomy): domain Bacteria; phylum Pseudomonadota; class Alphaproteobacteria; order Rhizobiales; family Xanthobacteraceae; genus Tardiphaga. The sequence goes on from NZ_NPKQ01000002.1 coordinate 648,689, forward strand.
CCTCGCCGATCCGCCCGACCTTGCGGGCATCCTTGACCAGCGTGAGACCCGCACGCACCGGCGCGACGCCACCAACGCTGACATAGGTCGCAGCTGTCACCGCAAGACCAGCCGCGGCAAGGCCGAGGATCAAGTGATCGGTATCCTCACCCATCGCGATGTGTTTGCCTTCGCGCACTACGTCGCGAATATCTCCGAATACGAAGAGATCGCCGGCGACGGTGCCGGACAGGCTGCCGACGTCGTCGGCATTGCCGGTGACAAAACCGGTCGCAAAGCGGTTGGCGAAATGGGACGCGGAATTCTCGTCAGCAACAGCATCCGTCACACGCCTGGAGAGATCATCCGGCAGTTGAACATTTTTTGCGGCGGCGACATCGGCAAAACTCTTGGCGAGGTCCGCATCCCCGCCCGCGATTGCCACTTCGATATTGCGCGCGAGCACCGCGGGATCATTACGCAATGCAGAGTTGAGTTGCGCATCGGCCAGAGCGACAGGGTCATCCTGCGCGGCCAGAACGGCTCCGGCATCGCGCGCATGCGGCAACAACAACAAGCCGGCAGTCGCGCAGACCGCTACCCCCGTCAAAGCTGTATCCAGCCGGAACCACATGACAAAAACCTTATTCAAACACCGCTCCAGAAGTGGTGCGCCTTTTTCAAGGCACAACCGCCCCGACGAAAGAAGGGCTATTCGGAGACACCCGAATTGTGTCGAATTTGCACGACTTAATGTCCCCTGCGTGGTCTAGGAATCATGGTTCCAGACCAGTATGGTGCGTCGCACTGAATGGCGCGCGGACGTGAATTATCCGCAGCTGTTGCGAGCAAAGGTAGAGAAGATGTCCGACCACGTGGTTCCGCACTTTCACAATGACGCCGGCGTTCCGATCATCGAGATCGGCTCGCAGGAATTCATGTGCGTGGGTGCCAATCCGCCGTTCGATCATCCACATGTCTTCCTCGATCTCGGCAACGACAACGAGATCATCTGCCCGTATTGCTCAACCCTGTATCGCTTTGCCGCCGATCTCGCTGCCGGCCAGTCGCGTCCGCCGGAATGCGTGGTGAAAGACAAGGTTGCCTGATTCCCGGCCGTGACGGCGCCGCGCACCATCGTCATCGCTGGTGCGGGCATCGGCGGACTGACGGCCGCGTTGGCGCTGGCCGCCCGCGGCTTTCGCATCCTCATCTGCGAGAAGACCGGACGGCTTGAAGAGGCCGGCGCCGGATTGCAGCTCTCGCCCAATGCGACCCGCGTGCTGATCGGCCTTGGCCTGCAGCCGCGCCTTGCGCCCCATGTCACGACACCGGCCAGTGTGAGCATCATGACCGCGCGCAGCGGTGGTGAGGTGATCAGCCTTCCACTGGGCAGCGCAGACGATCATGCGCCCTACTGGCTGGTGCACCGGGCCGATCTGCAATCGGCCCTGCTTGGCGCGGTCGCCGCACATCCCGACATCGAATTGCGCCTCGGCTGTCCCGTGGACAACCTCCGCACCACGCACGCCGGCATCACGGTCAACGGTGAGCCGGCGCTGGCCTTGATCGGCGCCGATGGCGCGTGGTCTTTCGTGCGACGACAACTGTTTCCCGAAACGCAGCCGCACTTCTCCGGTCTGATCGCCTGGCGCGGGACGTTGGAGACGCGCCGATTGGGCAGCGCGTTGATCCCCCGGGGCGTCCAGCTCTGGATGGGACCGAAGGCACATCTCGTCGTCTATCCGGTGTCATCGGGCGAGCGGATCAACATGGTCGCGATCATGCCCGGCGCGGCACTGCCGCCCGGCGGCAGCGACAAAGGCGACGCCAGCGAGATCAGCCGACATTTTGCAGCGTCGCGCTGGCCCGCCAATGCACGCGCCATGATCGACAGCATCGACAACTGGCGGCGCTGGCCGCTCTTCACCATCCCGGATGGCGGCATGTGGCATGAAGGCCCCGTGGCGCTGCTCGGCGATGCCGCGCATGCGATGCTCCCGTTTGCCGCGCAAGGCGCAGGCATGGCCATCGAAGATGCGGCAGTACTCGCGCAATGCATTGGCACGGTTGGCGACGATGCGGCAGCGATTGCGCCAGCACTGGCGCGCTACGCGGCCTTGCGCCAGCCGCGTGTCATCCGCATCCAGCGCACGGCAACGCAGTCCGGCCGGATCTATCACCTGCGTGGCCCTATGGCGCTGGCGCGCGACCTCGCCATGCGCGCGCTCGGTGCGCAACGTCTACAGGCGCGGCAGGACTGGATCTATAACTGGAGACTTTGAGTCGACGGCTCAGGAGCGGGCGCCGGCGCGCTTGCGCGGCGCAATGGGTTCTGACGCCGCCGGCGCTTTCGGCGGACTGGCCACACACTTGCTCTTCTGCCAGTTCTCTTCCGCCAGCTTGGCCTGCGCCCGCGTCGAGATGTAATCGTTGCGATAAGCGAGTTCGCTGACCACCGCCCCACCCGCACCGGTCTGGGCCTTGTCGATCAACCCCTGCAATTCGGCCGTCCGCGTCGCAAGCGTCTTGCGCTCGGTCTCAAGCTGCGGGCAGTCATAGAGGTCATATTTCGCGGGGTCGACAAAGGCGCCGGACACCATGCCATCGCCCATGCTGGCGCAGCCGCCGAGATAGCCGGCAAGAACAAGCAGGGACGCCATCGCAGCAGCGCGCGTCGGCAGGCAGGAACGAGGGTGACGGTCGATCATCTGGACTTTCTAGCCGGGCATGATTGACGTTGCGTAAAGCAGCAGCCGGTGGCCGGATTGAGGCTGAATCTGCCATCCCTCCCCACCATTTGCCTGATCCAGCAAGCGATTTGGCGGCCGGCGAATTTAAAGGTAAGGAAGCGCGGCCTGCCCCCTTGATGGAATTGGTAGACATACAAGACTTAAAATCTTGAGTCCTCTGGGCGTGCCGGTTCGAGTCCGGCAGGGGGCACCAGGCGCGACCTAGCTCGAATCCATCACTGCACCTCTCTTACGACAAGGAAATAAAGCAGAGGCAGAACAACGGCTTCTGCCTCGTCTGGCGCTTGTCCGATCATCGGAGAAGAACCAGGACGGCGATGGTTCCGAGCGCAATCGCCAAGCGACAAGCAATATTCGCGCGATCCCTGTTCGTCGTCATAACCGCCACGCCGACCACAAGAACGAAGGTCAGCAAGAGGAGGCAGCAACCACTCGCATAAATCCACTCCGGGAGAAGATGCCCTCCCCCACCGGCATCCCCTGCTTTGGAATGGGCGTTCAAACTGTGAAACAAGCCGCTCATCGGACATCTCCCACATAGGAATGTCCGCAGCTTCTATCCTTCGTCGACGTTCCGACAAGCGAACGTGACCCCACAATCTCAGTTGAGTTTGGGGAAGATCGCCCTTGCAACAAAATCAGAATGCATCAGCATGGATCGCGAGCCGATGGAGAAAGACCATGATTTGGATGTCGATACCGACAAAACTGGATCCGGCAATCGCCCGATATACCGAAATGCTCGATGCCCTCGTCACCACTGCCTCGACTCAGGTCAAAGCGATTCCGATCAAGCCGTACCGCCTTTTCCAGGGCCATAGAGGCCTGGAGAACCACTACACCGAATTTGTCACGCGACCGCTCGACACCATCCCCCTCCGCGCCGTCGACGAAGCCACGCATCGTCAAATCATATCGGTCCTGAAAGGACTAAAACGCCACAATACGCGGGAAAGGATACTCAGTGAAAACGCGCTAATCGATTTCGATAAATTGTTCAGTCCTTATTCGAACGCGATGAGCAAGTGGGATCAACGCATCAACAAGAACGTCGTTGCGCCAAGGATGAACCTCCAACGCGCTCTTGAGTTGACTAGCAAGCGCCTCGCGCTACCACACTGGGCCGGATCAAATCTCGCCAGCGAGCAAACGTTCCAGAGCTTCTGCTTCAACGAGGTATTCTTTGAACGTCAAAGAGGAAACTACACGTCAGCGATCAAGACCGCCTACGCCTTGCATGTGATACTTTCGGTCGCACCCGAGTCCATCGGCATGGCAGACACGCCACAGATCTGCATGTACCGGGGCCTTATCGCCTATGTTGGCGGATGGGCCGCCTATCAAGCGCGAAACCATGCTTTAGAACGCATCTTTGTCGGCGAGTTGGTCAACGTCTACAGAATTTGGCCCGATCCGGGAATTCGGAATCGAATTCGCAACCATTTAGGGTATCACCACAAAAACTATCGTGGTCCCTTCCTGATACTTAAGGATCGGTCTGACGCCATTAAATCCCCGATGAACAGGATTTACGATGAATTCCTAGGCTCGAACGGTGGCTCAACGCTCCACAATGCTTCACGATCGGCCTTAGAAATGGGAGCAGATCCTAATACGCGCCTCCGCCAACTGGAAAACAGAACACCTCTTGCTGGCTTGAACGAAGCGGTATTGATGGATCAAGACTCAGGCGATCCAGAGGGGGCTTTATTTAGTATGATAACGCTCGCGGATTGGTATGATCAGCTTGAGATGGAGAATAATTTCTCCAAACAGTTCAGCTCGGCACAAGCTTATGCAAAAACGAACAAAACATGCATGCTCGCAAATACTAGCTTGCTTAGACTAAAAGGAGAGCACCATCTGCGCAAATGGAAGAAATCGGGAAGCTCGACTGAACTTGTTACCGCAACTCGAACGCTCGATACTGTCGCAAGCATTTATGACAAGAGTCACTTACCTGATCGAGCAAACGAAACTCGATCATTGATATCATAGTACTACAATTGATGACGGATCGATACACATCAAGTTCGCAGATCGCGACGCTGCAGGTAATTCAGAAATTCCTGCTAGATGCGAAACGTGACAAGAAGAATCTTAATGTCCACCCGACTTATGAGAACAGTTGCACATCCATTGGCAGGAAAGATTGGCAACCGAGTAAATTGCCGCTAGGCGGACGCAACGGCGAGTATCCGAGAGGATAGCGCCGCTGCGCTTCACCTCACGCCCAGCGATTACGCCGCCACGACGATCCGCGCCCCTGCACTCTCCATCAGCTTACGCTGATCCGCCGATGCACCGGCGCCTGTCACGAGCGTCCAGCGCGGCGGCAGCGGCGCCCAGGCGTCTTGTTCGGCGCGGCCGAGCTTGCCGGCGTCCGCGAGCACGATGACCTCCTTGGCCTGCTGCATCATCAGCGATTTCAGCGCGACCTGATCGAGATCGGCTTCGCACAGGCCGCGGGTGCTGACCACGCCGTCAGCGCTCATGATGGCACGGTCGGCCGTGAGCCGGCGCAGTCCCTCGCTGGCCAGCGACCCCAGGGTGCTCATGCTGGTGGCGCGCAGCGCGCCGCCCAGCACCACGAGTTCGATGGCCGGTGCCTTGGCGAGAAACGGCAGCAACGCGATATTGTTGGTGATGATGCGCAAGCGGCGCTGCAACAGCAGCTTGCCGAATGCCGCGACCGTTGATCCCGCATCAAGGATGAGTGTGTCGCCATCCTCGATCAGGTCGATTGCGGCACGCGCGATGGCCTGCTTTTCCTTGCCCTGAACCGAGATGCGCTGGTCGAGCGTCGTCTCCGCGACATGGCCGGTGAGAATCGCACCACCGTAAGTGCGGCGCACCGCATTGTTCCTGGAGAGATGCTGCAGGTCGCGCCGGACAGTGGATGCCGATACGTCGAAGCGCCGGGCGAGATCGTCGACATCGATCTCTCCAGCATTCAGCGCGTCCAGCAGGCGGGCGTGACGCTCCTTGCTCCGCATCGACATTGACCTTCAGCCCCCTATACCACGCGTCGTTCCGGGGCGCCGGCGCATCTTCGCGCCGGCGAACCTTAGCATCGCTCAAGCACAACGGGATTCCCCGCCACTCCTATTGGAGTGGCTGAGGGTCGCACGCAAGGGCTCACACCCTCAGGCACACCAATTGGTGTGCCTGGGAATGACAGCGCTGAGTTACGCCGCTCTGGATCCCGGTGCGAGATCCACCGCCTGCCGCAGCGCCTCGAGAAGGCTGCGCTCGTCGGCGATGCCCTTGCCGGCGATGTCGAAGGCGGTGCCGTGATCGACCGAGGTGCGGATCACCGGAAGGCCGACCGTGATGTTCACGCCGGATTCCAGACCCAGCACCTTGATCGGGCCATGGCCCTGATCGTGATACATCGCCACCACCATGTCGTAGTCGCCGCGACCGGCGAGGAAGAACAGCGTGTCGGCCGGCAGCGGACCGCGCACGTCCCAGCCCTTCTTCTGGCAGGCTTCTACGGCCGGCGTGATCTTCTCGGCTTCCTCGCCGTAACCGAACAGGCCGTTTTCACCGGCATGCGGATTGATCGCGCAAACGCCGATCTTGGGATTCTTGATGCCGGCTTTCACCAGTACTTCATGGCCGCGCGTGATGACGCGCTCGACCAGGCCCGGCTCGATCTTCTTGATGGCATCGATCAGGCCGATATGCGTGGTCACGTGGATCACGCGCAGTTTCGGCGACACCAGCATCATCGACACTTCCGGCGTGCCGGTGAGATGCGCGAGCAATTCGGTATGGCCGGGATATTTGTGGCCGGCGGCATGCAGCGCTTCCTTGGAGAGCGGCGCCGTGCAGATACCCTGGGCGATACCGGCCTGAACGATCTCGACCGCCTTCTCGATGAAGCGGTAAGCCGCCTCGCCTGCGATCGGGGAGTTTTGTCCGAACGGCAGGTCATCGGGCACGATCTTCAAGTCAACGCACTGGACGTTCTTCGACGCAAAGTTTGCAGCCTTTGCATCACTGAGCGAATCCACGCCGATCTTGGCGCCGACGATCTCACCGGCCTTGCGCAGGCGATTGGCGTCACCGATCACCAGCGGATTGCACATCGCGAGCATTTCCGGATGCGCGAAGGCCTTCATGATGACCTCGGGGCCGATGCCTGCGGGATCGCCCATGGTGATCGCAATGGTCGGACGGGTCATGTGAAGCTTCCTTGAGTTCGGACAGTGTGAAGACGGTCGCGGATTTTGATCAAGCTGTCCTCGTCGCCAAAGGCGCCGGCCTTGGTGGCGATCGGAACAGATAGTGCGCCGAGGGTAAGACCCAGCGACACACCGGGTTCGATCTCGTCGGCCAGACGGATGCCGTTGACGCCGAAGCGGGAAAGCAACGCGGCAGCGGTTTCACCGCCGGTTGCAGCAAAGGCGCCGATGCTGGACGCCACGGGCGTGAGGGCATCGGCAAGATTCTGAGCGAGCTGCGGGCCGAGCGACATTTTCGGATTGTCGTCCATCACGATCTCGACCAGGACATCGCCGCCCGCGGTCAATCCTTCGGTCACGCGTGCGGCCAGTGCCGCCTGCCCTGCCTTGTCGCCGAGCAGGACTTCCGGCGTGACCGGCAGATGGGTCACAGTGCCGCTCGCGACCAATTTGCGCGCTGCGGAGCGCGATGCACCGGCGAGCGAGCCGACCACGATCAGTGTGCCATAGGCGCTGGTCGGAATTTCGAGTTTTTCGGTAGCGCTGGCGTCGTCGAGCGCCGCCAGCGCATGCGCGAGGCCTGCGCTGCCGATGAACAGCGTCGCCGGTGAAATCTTCAGACTGGCTTCGGCGATCAGATGCAGGTCGTGCTCGGTCTCCGCATCGCAGATCGCAACAACGCTGTCGCCGGATGCGATACGCGCGAGGTGAGCCTTGAGATGGCCACCGCGGATGATCGCGAGCAGGACTTTCTCACTGCGAACACCCGCTGACGCCAACACGTCGGCGATGTCGGCATTGTCGTAGGTGTGATCGCGCTTCCAGACCTCGGCTTCCTCAAGCGGACGACCATTGACGACGACGCGGCCATTGATCGTGGTGCGGTTCGTCGCGGGAAAGGCCGGCGCAAATATGCCGAAAGCCGAACCCGACTGTGCCTTGAGATGCGCCAGCGCAGCGGCCGTCTCGGAAGCTGGCTGACCACGCAGCGTGGAGTCGATCTTCTTGAACAGGAGCCGACCCGGCTCCATCAACCGTTGCAGAACGTCGGCATGCCGACGCGCAGCGGCCTCGGCCGTGAGGCCGCGGCTCGCTGCATCATAGGAGATAACCGGATGCTGGCGATCCCCCGCACTTGCGATCTCGCCCCAGGTCACGGCAGCCGCAAGACCGCGGCGACCGAAGGCGATGGCGCAGTCCGCTGCACCGGTGAGATCGTCGGCGAGGATCAGCCAGCGTCCCGCCATCTTAGCGCCCTGTCGCTGGTGCGGGTGATGCGACGCTTGGCGCAGCAGGCGTCGTCGCCTCCGCTTCCGGCTCGACATCACGGCCGACGATGCCGGCAACCCACGAGGTGAGGATCGGCGTCAGGATCGCCGTCACGACCACGCAGGCCGCGATGAGGATGGTCGCCGGACCGGCAGCAGCCGCATAGGCCGGATTGGCCGCAGCGACGATCGCAGGCACAGCGGCCGCATTACCGGCGGTCGACGCTGCAGCAACACCCGCGACGCCGTTGCCGCCGGTGAGACGGTCAACAAGGAACAGCGGGATGCCGGTCACGATCACGACGGCAACGCCCATGCCGACGCCAAGCAGACCCGCCTGCCAGACCTGCGTCAGGTTCAGGCCGGTGCCGAGCGCGAAGGCGAAGAACGGGATCATCACAGGCACGGCCTTGCTGAGGAAGTCGCGCAGTTCGCGATCGAGATTACCAAGGATCATGCCGGCCACCAGCGGCAGGATCGCGCCGACGAGCGCGGGCCACTGGAACGACGACAGACCGGCAACGCCAAGCGTCACCATGGTGAGGAACGGACCGCTTTCCAGCGTCATGATGCTATAGGCGCCGACGTCACGCGGACGGCCGTACTGACCCATCAGCGCCATGTAGAGACCGCCGTTGGTGTCATTCATGGCAGCGACGATCGCCAGCGTCGACACGCCTGCGAAGATGCCGGCGGTGACCGGCGCTTCACCGAGGAAGCGGCCGAAGATCAGGCCCAAGATAATTGCGGTGCCGACCTTCACGATCATCAGCGCGCCGCCCTTCTTCACGATGTAAGGCGTCGCCTTGAAGTCGATGCTCGCGCCCATGCACACATAGAACACGGCCAGAATGCTCAGGGCGCCGCCGGAGAACAGCGCGCCGGTGAACGAACCGAAAAACTTCGGGGTGGTGGGCGCGAAGGTCGCGAACAGCGCGCCGATCAGCAGCGGCACCGTCATCATGCCGCCCGGCACCTTCTCAATCGCCCGCTTAATTGGAATCTGCATGGTCTATTTCCTTCCCGCGTCCTGCGCGTCACTGATTATTCTGCGCAATTTCCCTCAGGAGCCCCTGCGCACATCGCCAGATATGCGCAAATTGCGCAGTCATCAAACACTTTTTGCGCAAATTGCGCAATTTCTAAAAATTAGTTAAGCGATCAAGGTATGTTTGTAAGCCATCCACAGCCCCCGTTCCGCTGACCGGAACGTCGAGCCTTGCGATGCGCGGCATGAAACGCAAACAGGCGGCAACGGTGCATCCGTTGCCGCCTGTTTGCCGTCAAATCGAACGTCAGAGATCGAGAACCAGGCGATCCCCAGCGGAACCTGCCACACAGACCAAGAGGCTGCGTTCGCGCTCCGCCGGCGACAGTACGCGGTCGCGATGCACCGGCTGTCCTTCGAGCCAGTCCACCTTGCAGGAGCCGCAGATGCCGCCGCAGCACGACGCTGGCACCTCGATGCCGATATCTGTGAGTGCCGACAGCATGGTCTGCCCTGCGGCGACGGTGATTTCCCGTTTCGATTTTGCCAGCGCCAGCACATAGGGCTTCGCGTCGGGATCTATCGGCAGCGGCGGCGGCACGAAGCGCTCGATATGAACGCGATCGGCGGGCCAGTCGCGTGACGCCTGTTCGAAGTCGTCGATCATGCCGTCGGGACCGCAGCAGGCAAGCGCGACATCCGACAGTGGCCGGCCGACCAATGCCGCGATATCCGGGCGTTGCCCACTCGACGTGTCGTGAATCACCACATGACCGGACTTGCGCAGCGGCGCGAGGAGATCGGCGAGTGGCGGCTCGCCGCGCGCAATCATGTGCAGCGTGAATTTCGAACGGCCCATGCGCCTGAGGAAGGCTGCCGCCGACAGGAACGGCGTCACGCCGATGCCGCCGCCGATGAATGTGAAGCGCGTCACATCCGCAGACAGATCGAGACCGCCGCGCGGCAGCGTCACGCCGATGGTGTCGCCGACCTTGACCGCATCATGCAGCACGATCGAGCCGCCCCGCCCTTCGGCCTCGCGTTTCACAGCAACGACATAGCGCTTGTCGTCGGCCGGATCGTTGCAGAGCGAATAGGTCCGCACCAATCCACCGGGCAAATGCAGATCGATATGCGCACCCGGCCCGAACGGCGGCAGTTCCCAGTGATCGGGATCGACCAGCGAGAACACCTTGATGCCCCGGCCGCCGTCCTCGATCTTGTCGACGATGGTCCTAACTTTCGTGATCGGCACCGCGCTCATTGCACATTCCGCACGGCATCGCCGACGCGCACGGTGCCCCCCTGCAAAATCTTGCAGTTGAGGCCGGAGCGGTTGATCAGCGGATCGAAGATCGCCTTGCCGGTGATCTCCTCGATATGCCGGCACGGAATCGACAAACGCGTCGACTCCAGCAGCGTCTCGCCGAGCCAGAACCGGCGACCGACAAGATGTGTCAGCGGCACGCCGGATACGGTGACATTGCGGCGATGTTCCTCGGGGGCAAGATCGATATTGTGATCGCGCTTCAGCGCCACCAGCGTCTCGTATTCAAACAAGGTGACCTGACGCCCTTCTTCAGGCTTGTGTGAGTAGAACCCCTCCTCGCGGCCGATCATGTAGCGATCCCCTTCGATCCCCTTACCGGCGATCAAAGTGAGTTCGGGCATTTCGCGCATCGGCAGGAACGCGCGCGGCGTGATGTGGAGATAACGCACCACGCCGGTCCATGACGGGACCACGGCGCTGGCTACGGAATTTGGCGTCAACGTATCGAGCATCGCTCAACTCCTTCTGCAGATGTCGTCATCGCAGTCATTCATGGGCTGGGGTGTGGGCGGCAGGCGTGCTGCCGCCCCGCTGCCGTCAGGTCAGTTCCTTGTTCGCCATTTCCGGCGCAAAGGATGTCGCGATGGCGGTGATGCAGGCGCAGAAGATCAGGAACACCGACACCGGCCAGGTCGCACCGGCCCAGGTCATCAACGACGCCGCGATCAACGGGCTGAGACCGCCCGAGATGGCCGCACCGACCTGGAAGCCGAGCGACGCACCGCTATAGCGCAGCTTCGCGGTGAACAGCTCCGAATACCAGGGCGCGCCGATGCCGAACATCACCATCTGGCCGAACGAGATCGCGACAACGATGGTCAGGATCACGATGGTCGGATCGCGGGTGTCGAGCAGCCAGAACATCGGGAATGCGAAGGCGGCACAGAACGCGCAGCTCGCATAGAACATGATCTTGCGCCCGACCTTGTCCGACAACCAGCCGAAGAACGGGATCGAGAACAGCGCAACGAAGGATGCGATGAAGGCACCGTTCAGCACCAGCCCGCGTGACAGGCCGAGCTTCGACGTCGCATAGGACATGATGAACACGCCGGCAATGCTGGCATAGGCGATTTCCGAGATCTTCAGGCCAACCGCGGTGAAGAACGGTTTGCGGTGATACTTGAAGATTTCCACGATCGGCATCTTGGCGACTTCGTTCTTCGCCTTCAGCGCGCGGAATGCGGGCGTCTCTTCCATGCTCATGCGGATCCAGAGGCCGACGCCGACCAGCAGGATCGAGATCAGGAACGGAATGCGCCAGCCATAGCTCATAAAGTCTTCTTCAGGCAGTTGCGAGACCAGCGCGAACATGCCGATGGCCGCGAGATTGCCGACGGGATTGCCCACCTGCACCATGCTGCCGAGGAAGCCGCGTTTATGTGTCGGGCAGTTCTCCACCACCATCAACACCGCGCCGCCCCACTCGCCACCTAGGCCGATGCCCTGCAGGAAGCGCAGCCCGATCAGCAGGATCGGCGCCGCAATGCCGATCTGTGCGTAGGTCGGCAGCAAACCGATGGCGAAGGTGCCGAGGCCCATCACCATAATCGTAATCGCGAGCATCGCCTTGCGACCGACACGGTCACCATAATGACCGAAGATCGCAGCACCAAGTGGACGGGCGAGGAAGCCGACCGCATAGGTGCCGAAGGCTGCGATAGTTGCGAGTGCCGGATCGCCCGCGGCGAAGAAAATCTTGTTGAACACCAGCGCGGTTGCCGCGCCATAGATCAGGAAGTCGTACCACTCGACGGCCGTGCCGATCACGCTGGACCAGACGATCTTGCGCAACACCGCATCGTCCGGATGGTCGGCAGTCGTCACTGCATTGAATTCTTCTGCGACGGTCATCGTTCACTCCTTCAAAAGACATGTTCAGTTTCAGGCGCAATGGGTCGTTCCGTGCCGCGACATCTCGCGGCGCAGTCCGGGTCGTCTCGTGAATTGTCGCTGTTGCTTCAGTCGCCCAGCGCAGGCGGTGGTGATGCCTAGGGAATGGCAGCGATTCCCTAGAGAATCGCAGCGATGGCTGCGATCTCGACGCGGATCGACGGATTGGCGAGCCGTGCTTCGACACGGGCGCGCGCGGGCGATGCGCCCGCCGGCACCCATTCATCCCAGACTGTATTGAAAGCCGCGAAATCCGCGATGTTTGGCAACCACACCGTGGCGCTCAGGATCGATGACTTGTCGGTGCCCGCTTCGCTCAGAAGCGCGTCGATCTTGGCGAGCACTTCGGCGGCCTGCGCCTCGACGCCGACAGACAGATCGTCCGGCACTTGTCCCGCGAGATAAACGAGACCGCCGTGAACCGTGGCCATGCTGAGCCGTTTGCCGGGCTTCAAACGCGTGATCATATATCTGCCTTCGTGTCGTTTTCTGAGGACATATTCCCGTCATCAAAATCCAACATGTTTACTGACAGAAATCAACGTCACGAAAATCGGCATCTGATGCCTAAATCGGCAAAAAGCAGCTGATGCACATGCTGCAGGCGGAAAATCGGCATTTCCCGGCACTTTTGCCTAAATTATCCTTGCCCGTGCTGGAAATATTTGCAGCGATGTTTTCCAACAGAAACAATCCGCTGTCGATCTGGAGCGCTTTCAAGGAGAGGGCCAAGACAGCCCTTCCACCGTCGCCGCGCGCGATCTAAAAGAACAAGCACTTCATCAGGAGATCGACGTTGCTTGACGTCAGCAAGAATGCGGTTGGCTTCAACCTGCGCCAGCTTCGCACGACAAAGGGACTGACGCTGGATCAGCTCGCCACCCAGAGCGAGTTGACGCGTGGCTATATCTCCCTTGTCGAACGCGGCCTGAAGACGCCATCGGTGAATGCGCTGCTGCGCCTCGCCGCCGCGCTCGACGTCAACGTCACCTATCTGTTCGATCCCAACCCAACACCAGCCCCGCGCTACACGCTGTTCCGGCAGGACGAGCAGCAAACGCCCATGCAGGACGACGGCGTCGATCTGCTGGCACTGGCTGCGGGACGCACACGCAAGATGATGGAGCCGTTCCTGATCCGGCCGCCGCTGAAATTCGCGCCCCGCGCATCGCATGCGGGCGAGGAATTCCTGTTCGTCATATCAGGCAGGATGGCGATCAAGATCGAGGACGAAGAGATCGTCCTGAAGAAAGGCGACTGCCTGTACTTCTCCGGCGAGACACCGCACTGGGTGCGCAGCATCGGCAAGCCCAAGGCCGACGTGCTGCTCGTGGTGTCGGCGGCATCGCCCGAGCGGTAGTACCGGCCCATCCCCGTCATTGCGAGGTCATTCGCAAAAACAAAGACGCCGGCCTGATCACCCAGGCCGGCGCTCTCTTATTCAAACCTGCCCGCCGCAGCGGCGCCGATTACTCCTTCTTGTCGATATTCCAGAACACCGGAGTGGCGGCGCCCGGCAGCACGCCGGTCAGCGACTTCCGCCATATGCTGGGGATCCGGTATTCGCCAAGCGGCAGATACGCGACCTGCTCGAGCGCACGGGCCTGGACTTCCGCAGCGGCAGCCTTCTGTTCCGCAGGCGTCGCTGCGCGCGCATACTTGTCGCGCAGTTCTTCGATCTTGCCGTCCTCGAACCATCCGAACCAGCCGCCATTCTTGCCGCGGCCCGAGGTCGAGACGTTGGAAACCGGGTTGAGAATGTCAGCAGCGACCCAATTGGTGAAGAACATGTTCCAGCCGCCTTCCTTGACGGGCTTCTGGCTGGCACGGCGCGTCACCACGGTCTGCCAGTCGGTGGCTTGCACTTCGACCTTGAAGCCGGCATCGCGCAGAAGCTGCGCGGCGACGATCGGCTGCGCCTTCAGCGACGACACGTCGGTCGGCGCCATGATGACCACGGGCGTGCCGTCGTAACCGGATTCGGCCAGCGCTTTCTTGGCTTCCGCCATACCGCTCCCCTTGACCAGCGTTTCCGCACCGACATCGGTGTCATTCGGCGTGCCGCAGCCGAACATGGCACCGCAGATCTTCATGTAGTCAGGATTACCGACCAGCGCATCGAGCACCGGCTTCTGGTTCATCGCGAGGAACGCCGCGCGGCGGACCTTGATGTTGTCGAAGGGAGGCAACAGGAAGTTCATGCGGCCCAGCGTTTGGTAACCGAGCTCGTTCAGAACCTCGATCTTGAGCTCCTTGTCCTTGGCGAGAATCGGCAGCAGATCGTAGGGACCGTTCTCCATGAAATCGATGTCGCCGGACTGCAGCGCATTCACCGCGGTCTGCGCATCGGCCATCGTGACCCATTCGACGCGGTCGACCTTGACGACCTTGCCACCGGCCGCCCAGCTCGCAGGCTCGGAGCGCGGCACGTAGTCCTTGTTCTTCTCGTAAACCGCCTTCACGCCCGGCTGGAATTCAGCCTGCACGAACTTGAACGGACCCGAACCGATCTGCTCCGGAATGGCCTTGCCGGCGGGGGTCTCGGCGAGACGCTTCGGCATCATGAATGGCACCAGCGACGATGGCTTCGCGATCGAATCCAGCACCAGGCCGTAGGGCTCCTTGAGCGTCAGCACGATGGTCTTGGCGTCGGGGGCTTCGATGCTCTTGGTGAAGTCCATGAGCTTCTGGCCCATGCCGTCATTGCGGCCCCAACGCTGCAACGAAGCGACGCAATCTTCCGCAGTAACAGGCTTGCCGTCATGCCACTTCAGGCCGTCGCGCAGCGTGAAAGTGTAGACCATCTTGTCATCGGAGACTTTGTACTCCGCCATCTGCGGCTGGACTTTGAAGTTTGCGTCCATCGCCAGCAACGTGTCGTAAACCATGTAACCGTGATCGCGCACGATATAGGCCGTGGTGATACCGGGATCGAGCACGCGCAGATCCGAGTGCATCACCGCAGTGATGGTCTTGCCGGCCGCCAACGCGGGCGAAGAGAGTGACGGCAGCGCCAGCGCAATTGCGAGGGCTACACCCGGTAGCGTCAATTTCGTGAAGGCCGCAGAACGCTGCCAACGTGACATGTAGGACATTCGATCTCTCCTGACTTGAAACTGACCATCGGTCGATGATTGCTTGTGCAACGCGATAGAAATTTAGGCGCGACCACGCGTTGCCTTTATCTTTTAGACATCAAAGACTTGCATCAAGTGTGATGCGCGTCAATCGCGTTTTCCACGCGCTACATCCACATGCTGCAGAATGCATTCCAATGCACATCGTCAATCTGCAAAGGAGATTGCCTGCTGCTGCCAAGTCACGCTCGCAGTCAACGGCATGCTCGACCCCGCTGCACGCGACATGGCAATCATGGGTGCGACCATCGAACGCATCGCTCATGGAGAGGTCATTCGCAAAAACAAAAACGCCGGCCTGATCACTCAGGCCGGCGTTTGTTACTTCACACGGACCGCCGCAGCGGTGCCGGGTTAGTCCTTCTTGTCGATGTTCCAGAACATCGGAATGGCAGCGCCCTGGGTGACGCCGGTTAGCGAGGTGCGCCAGATGCTCGGCACCTTGTATTCGCCAAGCGGAATGTAGATCACCTTGTCGTAGATTTCCTTCTGGATCTCGGCGGCGAGCTTCTTCTGCTCTTCCGGCGTGGTCGCGCGCGCATATTTGTCACGCAGCACTTCCAGCTCGGCATCTTCGCTCCAGCCGAACCAGCCGCCATTGCTCTTGCCGCGGCCGGAGGTCGCGACATTGCTGATGGGATTGAGAATGTCGGCACCGACCCAGTTCGAGAAGAACATGTTCCAGCCGCCTTCCTTGACGGGCTTCTGGCTCGGACGACGGCTGAGCACCGTCTGCCAGTCGGTGGCCTGCACCTCGACCTTGAAGCCGGCATCGCGGAGCAGCTGCGCCGCAACGATCGGCTGCGCCTTCAACGTGGTCACATCGGTCGGCGCCATGATCACCACTGGCGTGCCGTCGTAACCGGCCTCAGCGAGCAGCTTCTTGGCCTCTGCGAGACCGTTGCCCTTCACCAGGCTTTCCGAGCCGACATCGGTGGCATTCGGCGTGTCGCAACCGAACACGGCGCCGCAGACCTTGTAATATTTGGGATCGCCGACCAGCGCATCCAGCACCGGCTTCTGGTTCATTGCCAGAAATGCGGCACGGCGAATCTTCGGATTGTCGAAGGGCGGGTTGAGGAAGTTCATGCGGCCGAAGGTCTGGAAGCCCAGAGGGTTGAGCACTTCGATCTTGAGCTCCGGGTCCTTCGCCAGGACCGGCAGCAGGTCGTAGGGACCATTTTCCATGAAGTCGATGTCACCCGACTGCAGCGCATTCACCGCGGTCTGTGCATCGGGCATGGTGATCCATTCGACGCGATCGACCTTCACCACCTTGCCGCCGGCCTGCCAGTCGGTCGGCTCGGAGCGCGGCTTGTACTCTTTGAACTTCTCGTAGACCGCCTTCACGCCGGGCTGGAATTCGGACTGCACGAACTTGAACGGACCCGAACCGATCTGCTCGGAAATCGCCTTCCCTGCCGGCGTTTCGGCGAGACGCTTCGGCATCATGAACGGCACCAGCGACGACGGCTTGGCGATGGAGTCGAGCACGAGGCCGTAGGGCTCCTTCAGCGTCAGCACGATGGTCTTGGCGTCGGGCGCCTCGATGCTCTTGGTGAAGTCCATGAGCTTCTGGCCCATGCCGTCATTGCGGCCCCAGCGCTGCAGCGAGGCGACGCAGTCTTCCGCGGTCACCGGCTTGCCGTCGTGCCACAGCAGGCCGTCGCGCAGCGTGAATGTATAGACAAGCTTGTCGTCGGAGACCTTCCAGTCGGCCATCTGCGGCTTGATCTCGTATTTCGAGTTCATGCCGAGCAGCGTATCGTAAACCATATAGCCGTGGTCGCGGACAATATAGCCGGTCGTGATGCCGGGATCGAGCACGCGCAAATCGGAATGCATCACTGCAGTGATGGTCTTGCCTGCAGCATGCGCGGGCGACGACAGCACCGGCAGCGCGAGCGCAACGGCGACCGCCAGACCGGGCAGCGCAAATTTCGTGAAGGCCGCAGAATGCTGCCAACGTGACATGTAGGACACTCAATCTCTCCTGACTGGAATCTGATCATCGATCGATGATCGATTATGCAACGCGATAGAATTTTAGGCGCCTTCGCGTATTGCCTTTATCATTTAGGCTTCAAAGGCTTGGCATCAAGCGTGGTGCGCGTCAATCGCGTTTTCCACGCGATACATCCACACGGTGTAGAATGCATTGCAATGCACATCGTCGATTTGCAAAGGCGATTGCGCTGCTGCTAAGTCATGCACGAACTCTCGCCAACGAACTCTGGGAATGTGCGCACGCACGGAGCGCCTTAATCATCCGTGACGAAATTCTCATCCAAGAGGAATGACTTGATGAACCCCGCCGAACTTCCGTTTGATCTTGAGAACATGTTGCAGGGCCTGCGCACCTGGGTCGAATGCGAGAGCCCCACTTGGGATGCGAACGCTGTTAACAGCATGCTCGATCTCGCGGCGCGCGATATGCAGATCATGGGTGCGACCATCGAGCGCATCGCGGGGCGTCAGGGATTCGGCGGCTGCATCCGCGCACGTTTTCCACACCCGAAATTCGGCGAACCCGGCATCCTGATCGCGGGCCATATGGATACCGTTCATCCGGTTGGCACCATCGAAAAACTGAAGTGGCGCCGCGACGGCGAACTCTGCTACGGCCCCGCGATCTGCGACATGAAGGGCGGTAATTATCTGTCGCTGGAAGCGATCCGCCAGCTCGCACGTATCTCCTACACGACTCCGCTGCCGATCACCGTGCTGTTCACGCCGGACGAGGAAGTCGGCACCCCCTCGACGCGCGACGTCATCGAAGCCGAGGCCGCACGCAACAAGTATGTGCTGGTGCCGGAGCCCGGCAGCACCAACAACGGCGTCACGTCAGGCCGCTACGCCATCGCCCGCTTCAATCTCGAAACCATCGGACGCCCCAGCCATTCCGGCGCCACGCTGTCGAATGGCCGCTCCGCGATTCGCGAAATGGCGAAGAAGATCGTGCAGATCGACGAGATGACCGGACCGGATTGCACATTCAGTGTCGGCATCGTTCATGGCGGACAATGGGTCAATTGCGTTGCCTCATCCTGCACCGGCGAAGCACTGAGCATGGCCAAGCGCCAGGAAGACCTCGATGCCGGCGTTCAGCGCATGCTCGCTCTCTCAGGTACTGAGAATGACGTGACCTTCAATGTGACACGCGGCGTCACCCGCCCGGTGTGGGAACCCAATGCAGGAACCATAGCCCTGTTCGAGAAAGCCAAGGCCATCAACGCAAAACTCGGCCTACCCGAACTGACCCATGGCAGCAAGGGCGGCGGCTCGGACGGTAATTTTACCGGCGCGATGGGTATCCCCACCCTCGACGGCCTCGGCGTTCATGGCGCCGATATGCACACGCTCAACGAATATATTGTTGCGCAGAGCCTTGTTGACCGCGGCCGCCTGATGGCGGGATTGCTGGCAACCCTCGATTAATGCAACGTCCCCCGGTTCGCGCCCTGCATCGCAGGCGTGAACCGGGGGATGGCACAGGACTTGCTACCATTACGTTTAAGTTTAGCGAACTTCGGGTTGAGGCAAGTTGCGACAGTGAATCATTGTTTCTCGAGAAATCTATGCTTTTCGCGGACCATGACGATCAAGAGCAGCGAGCCCGTGACGTTTCCGGTTGACCGACGCGGTCCAGTTACGTTCGATCAACACCACCACTAGGAAAGCGCCATGCTCGGATACCTCATTCGCCGGATTCTTGCGGCCATACCCGTCATGGGCGTGGTGGCCCTATTTGTCTTTCTGCTGCTTCGGCTGACGCCCGGCGATCCTGCCGCGATCATCGCCGGCGATAACGCAACGCCCGAGCAACTCGACCGCATCCGGACGCAGCTTGGCCTCAACGAACCGCTCTATACCCAGTTCTTCAGTTGGGTCTGGCGGCTGCTGCACGGTGACTTCGGCACCTCGCTCATCTCCAACGTGCCTGTGCTGCAGATGGTCAACCAGCGCATTGAGCCCTCTTTGAGCATTGCATTATGCGTGATGCTGGTTTCGATCCTTGTTGCGATCCCGCTCGGTGTCATCGCCGCCTGGAAACACGGCACATGGATCGACCGTTTCGTGATGGCGCTGTCAGTGATCGGCTTCTCCGTGCCGGTGTTCGTGATCGGTTACGTGCTGGTCCAGGTGTTCGCGATCGAGCTGCGCTGGTTTCCGGTGCAGGGTTTCCGCAGCATCTCGCGTGGCTTCGGGCCGTTCTTTGAGCGCATCACGCTGCCGACCATCGCGCTGTCCTTTGTCTATGTCGCGCTCATCGCGCGCATGACCCGCGCGGCGATGCTCGGAGTGCTCGGCGAAGACTATGTCCGCACCGCGCGCGCCAAGGGCATCAACGAGAGCGGTGTGCTGTTCCGCCACGCGCTGCGTAACGCCGCCGTGCCGGTCATCACGGTGATCGGCACCGGCTTCGCACTGCTGATCTCCGGCGTCGTCGTCACCGAAAGCGTGTTCAACCTGCCCGGCATCGGTCGCTTGACGGTCGATGCCGTGCTGGCGCGGGATTTTCCCGTGATCCAGGCCATGATCCTTTTGACCTCGGGCGTTTATGTCGGGGTCAATTTGCTGATCGACCTTGCCTACGCACTGCTCGATCCCAGAATTCGTTACTAGGAATCTGTATCTCATGGCGATCGAATCCCTTCCCAACCCGGCCCTCCCCTCCCGCAGCGGTCCGTCGTTCGGCTTTCTCACCGCGACGCCGATCATCGCAGTGGCGACGATTTGCCTGACGCTGGTGATCCTGTCGGCGATCTTCGCACCGTGGCTGACGTCGCACGATCCGCAATTGCTGGCACCTGCCTTGCGGCTGAAGCCGGCCAGTTCGGAATATCTACTCGGCACCGACGCTTACGGCCGCGACGTGCTGGCGCGCATCCTCTATGGCGGTCGCATCTCGCTCCTGATCGGCCTCGGCGCCGCCGTCACCAGTATCGTCATCGGCCTGTTCATCGGCCTGTTCTCGGGCTTTTTTAAATTGGCCGACGCTGTGATGATGCGTGTCATGGACGGCCTGATGGCGATGCCCGGCGTGCTGCTGGCCATCGCCGTCGTGTCGCTGTCAGGCGCCACCCTGACGACGGTGCTGATTGCGATCACTATTCCGGAAATCCCCCGTGTCGCGCGACTGGTGCGTTCCGTGGTGCTGTCGGCGCGTGAGGAGCCCTATGTGGAGGCGGCGATTTCGCTCGGCTCCAGCATGCCGAAGATCATGTTGAAGCATCTGATGCCCAACACGGTGGCGCCGCTGATCGTCCAGGGCACCTTCATCGCCGCATCCGCTATTCTCACCGAGGCGATCCTGTCGTTCCTCGGCGCCGGCATCAGCCCGGAAACCCCGACTTGGGGGAATATCATGGCCGAGGGTCGCGCCTTCTTCCAGGTCAAGCCGTCGCTGATCTTCTGGCCGGGACTACTGCTCTCGATTGCCATCCTCTCCGTCAATCTGATCGGCGACGCTGCCCGCGACGCACTCGATCCCCGCATGCAACAGCGTGAGGCCGGCAAGTGAGTGAACTAGTGAATCCCACCGTGAATACCCGCCCCATCGCACTGGAAATCGAAAACCTCGTCGTCGGCGTCGGCAAGAGTGGCGCCGGCAAGAAAATCATCGACGGCATTTCTCTCCAGGTGCGCCAGGGCGAAACGCTCTGCGTGGTCGGCGAAAGTGGTTCCGGCAAGTCAGTGACCTCGCTCTCCACCATGGGCCTGCTGCCGCGAGATTCACTCAAAGCCATCGGCGGCAGCATTAAGTTGGTCGGCGAAGATGTGCTGCAGGCCAGCGATCGCCGGCTGCGTCAACTCCGCGCCACGACAATGGCGATGATCTTCCAGGAGCCGATGACGGCGCTCAATCCGGTCGTCCCCGTTGGCAAGCAGATCGACGAAGTACTACGCACCCACACCAGTCTCGGCGCCAGCGCCCGCCGTGCGCGCATTCTCGACATGATGGAGCAAGTGCGGCTTCCCGATGTGAAGCGCATCTTCGCGTCCTATCCGCACCGCCTGTCGGGCGGCCAGCGCCAGCGCATCATGATCGCCATGGCGCTCGTGCTGGAACCGAAACTGCTGATCGCCGATGAGCCAACGACAGCGCTCGACGTCACCACCCAGGCGCAGATCCTCAAGCTGATACGCGACCTGCAGAAGGATCACGGCACAGCCGTGCTCTTCATCACCCATGACATGGGCGTGGTGGCCGACATCGCCGATCGCGTCGCAGTGATGCGTCATGGACGGCTGGTGGAAACCGGAGCATTGAAGGATGTTCTGAGCGCGCCCACGCAGGACTATACCCGTAACCTGCTGTCGTCAGTGCCGAGCCTTGTGCCCCGCGCGGCCCGCGAGGAAGCAGGCTTCAATCCCGTCGTGCTCGAGGCCAACGAACTCGGCAAGGTCTATCGCGAGCGTTCCATGTTCGGGAAACCACGCGAGGTCCACGCAGCCCAGGACGTCACGCTGACACTGCGCAAGGGCCGCACGCTCGGCATCGTCGGTGAAAGCGGCTCCGGCAAATCGACCGTGGCGCGCTGTATCGTCCGACTGATCGATCCAACCTCGGGCGGCATCCGTCTCGCCGGACGCGAAATCTCCGACCTGTCACGTCACGCGTTGCAGCCGCACCGCAAGAAGATACAGATCGTCTTCCAGGACCCCTATCGTTCGCTCAATCCGCGCATCACCATCGGCGAGTCCATTTGCGAAGGTCCGATCAATTTCGGCACCAAACATTCGGTGGCGATGGCCAGGGCGCGTGAACTGCTTGAACTGGTCGGTCTTCCACCTGACGCCGTGTCGCGCTACCCGCACCAGTTTTCCGGCGGCCAGCGTCAGCGCATCGCCATCGCCCGCGCGCTTGCCCTCGATCCGGAAGTTCTGGTGGCCGACGAGGCCGTCTCCGCACTCGACGTTTCCGTGCAGGCGCAGGTGCTGCGGCTGCTCGACGACATCCAGACCCGGCTCGGCATCGCCATCCTGTTCATCACCCACGATCTGCGCGTCGCCGCCCAGATTTGCGACGACGTTGCCGTAATGCAACATGGCCGGGTGGTGGAACAGGGCCCGGCGGCGGAAGTCCTCGCAAATCCGCAACAGCCCTATACGCGCCAGCTGCTTGACGCGGCGCCCGGACGAGGATGGGATTTCGCCAACTTCCGCGCGGTCGATGGCAGCACCACCGTGCCGGCGGCCTGAGCCCATACCGAAACTGACCCTGGATTCTGAATGACCCGAATTGCTGTCGGCGGCTTTCTGCACGAGACCAACACTTTCGCCCCGACCAAGGCGACCTATGAGGCCTTTGTGCATGGCGGCGGCTGGCCGTCGATGACCCATGGCGCCGACGTTCTCAAGGTGATGCGTGGCATCAATGTCGGCCTTGCCGGCTTTGTCGAGGAAGCTGAGACACGCGGCTGGGAGCTGATCCCGACCATTGCCTGCGGCGCGAGTCCTTCCGCGCATGTCACCAGGGACGCGTTCGAGCGGATCGTCGGCGAGATGATCGAGGGCATCAAAGCCGCCATGCCGCTGGACGCGGTCTATCTCGACCTGCACGGTGCCATGGTCACCGAGCATCTCGACGACGGCGAAGGCGAGATTGCCCGACGCGTCCGCGAGGTGATCGGGCCGGATATTCCCTTTGTTGTCAGCCTTGACCTGCACGGCAACATCTCGCCGGAAACGGTCGAATACACCGACGCGCTGATCGCCTATCGCACCTATCCCCATGTGGACATGGCCGACACCGGCCGCGCCTGCGCGCGCCACATGGAACTGCTGCTGGCCGGCAACCGCTTCGCCAAGGCGTTCCGGCAGTTGCCGTTCATGATCGCGATCAGCTGGCAGTGCACCAATGATCAGCCCACCAAAGGCATCTACGAGATGCTCGCCGCGTTGGAACAGGATCAGGTTCCAACACTATCGTTCTGCCCCGGATTTCCCGCCGCCGACTTCCTGCATTGCTGCCCCAGCGTGTTCGCCTATGGCGTGACACAGGCCGATGCCGATGCTGCAGCGGATACCGTGGTCAAGCTGGTGATGGGTCACGAGAACGATTTCGACGGCAAGATTTACACGCCCGACGAAGGCGTGCTGCATGCGATGGAGCTGGCGAAGACCAACAGCAAACCGATCGTGATCGCCGACACCCAGGACAATCCCGGCGCTGGCGGCGACAGTGACACCACCGGCATGCTGCGTGCGCTGGTGAAGAACAAAGCGGTGAAAGCCGCGCATGGCGTTATCTATGATCCAGCTGCCGCCGCAGCGGCGCATCAAGCTGGCGAAGGCGCCACGGTGACGCTCTCGGTCGGCGGCAAGTCGGGCATTCCCGGCGATGCGCCTTATGAGAACACATTCGTGATCGAGAAACTGTCCGACGGCAAGTTCGTCGCCGATGGTCCCTATTATGGCGGTCGAGACATGGATATGGGCCTCTCGGCCTGTCTGCGTATCGACGACGTTCGCATCGTCATCTCCTCGCACAAGGCACAGCTCGCCGACCAGTCGATGTATCGCTATGTCGGCATCGAGCCGACTGAGCAAAACATTCTCGTCAACAAGAGCTCCGTGCATTTCCGCGCCGACTTCGAGCCGATCGCCGGCCAGCTTATGATCTGCGCTGCGCCCGGCGCGATGCCGGCGGATACGTCGGTGCTGCAATGGACCAAGCTGCGCCCGGGCATCCGCCTGAAGCCGAATGGCGAACCATTTACGCCCCAGACCTCATCACCTGCCCTCGTGCCGTGAACGGATAACTTATGCCCACACTCGAACGTATCGACGCCTTCGCCGACGAACTCACCGCCATCCGCCGCGATCTGCATGCCCATCCGGAGATCGGCTTCGAGGAGGTCCGCACTTCCGGTATCGTCGCCGACAAGCTCGCGAGCTGGGGCGTCGAGGTCCATCGCGGTCTCGGCGGTACCGGCGTCGTCGGCGTATTGAAAGGCAAGGGCTCGGGCGGCAAGCGCATCGGCCTGCGCGCCGACATGGACGCGCTGCCGATGGAAGAGAACACCAACCTCGCCTGGCGCTCGACCATTCCCGGCCGCTTCCACGGCTGCGGCCATGACGGCCACACCACCATGCTGCTCGGCACCGCGCGCTATCTCGCCGAGACCCGCAATTTCGACGGCACCGTGCATTTCATCTTCCAGCCCGCCGAGGAGGGCCTCGGCGGTGCGCGCGCGATGATCAAGGACGGTCTCTTCAAGCAGTTTCCCTGCGATGAAATCTACGGCCTGCACAATGCGCCGGACATGAATCACGGCGAGGTCGGCATCTTCCCCGGCCCCGCAATGGCGGCCGCTGACTTCTTCGACATCACGATCCGCGGCTACGGCGCCCATGGCGCGATGCCGGAGCGCTCGAAGGACCCTGTCGTGATCGCGATGTCGCTCGGCCAGGCAATGCAGTCGATTGTCAGCCGCAACGTGAACCCGTTCGAATCCGCGGTGCTGTCGATCACCCAGATCCATTCGGGCTCGGCCTATAACGTCATTCCGGATGACGCCAAGCTCTGCGGCACCGTGCGATGCTTCTCCGAGAAGGTCCGGATGCAGATCCGCGAGCGGATGCATGCGCTCGCCGCCGGCATGGCGACGGCGTTCGATTGCGAGATCAAGGTCGATATCCGCGACGGTTTCAGCGTGCTGGTCAATCAGGAAGAACATTCCAAGGCCGTCGAAGACGTTGCACGCACGATCGTCGGCGACGCGAATGTGATCACCCGCGCGAAGCCGAAAATGGGCTCCGAAGATTTCGCCGACATGCTGCATGCCGTGCCCGGCGCCTATTTCTGGGTCGGCCAAGAAGGCTCGGTGCCAGTGCACAATCCCGGCTACTATCTCGACGATAAAATTCTGCCCATCGGCGCCAGCATGTTCGCCCGTATCGTCGAAACCCGGCTGCCGGTGTAAGAAGCGGTCGCCAAAGCTGCCTGCATAATTCCGCAGGATGGGTTGAGCGCAGCCATGCAAGCTGCTTTGCAGCAACCTATCACGACTACGCACATGACAAGATGGGTTTCGCTATCGCGCAACCCATCCTAAAGTCGACGGCGAGCAACCGCCCAATAAACAAAAAACAGGGAAGAAGCCGCCATGGCCTATGAGACCATCCTCTACAGCGTCGAGGAGCAGATCCTCACCATCACGCTGAACCGCCCCGAGAAGCTCAACGCCTATAACGCCACCATGCAGGCCGAGCTGATCGACGCCTTCGACAAGGCCGATGCGGACGACAATGTGCGCGCGATCATCGTGACCGGTGCCGGACGTGGTTTCTGCGCGGGTGCGGATCTCTCTTCGGGCGCCGACACCTTTGATCGCGACGCGCGGCGCGGCCCGGTGAAGCGTCTCGCCAGCGGCGACGTCGATTACAGCGATCCCATGGTGCGCGACGGCGGCGGTCAGGTGACCCTGCGGATCTTCAAATGCCTCAAGCCGGTGATCGCCGCGGTGAACGGCCCGGCCGTTGGCATTGGCGTCACCATGCAGCTCGCCATGGACATCCGCATCGCCTCTGAAGCCGCGCGTTTCGGCTTCGTGTTCTCCCAGCGCGGCATTGTGCCGGAAGCCGCCTCAAGCTGGTTCCTGCCGCGCATGGTCGGCATCTCGCAGGCGCTGGAATGGTGCTATTCTGGCCGCGTCTTCCCGGCGCAGGAGGCTCTTGCAGGCCGTCTCGTCAGCAAGGTGGTCGCCCCGGATGACCTGCTGCCGACAGCGCGTGCGCTCGCCAAGACCTTCATCGACAAGACGGCGCCGGTGTCGGTCGCCCTGATCCGCCAGATGATGTGGCGCATGATGGGCGCGGACGATCCGATGGAAGCGCACAAGATCGACAGCCGCGGCATCTATACGCGCGGTCGCTCCGAGGACGTCAAGGAAGGCGTCGTGGCCTTTCTCGAAAAGCGTCCGGCCGAGTTCAAGAACAAGGTCAGCAAGGACATGCCGAGCTATTTCCCGTGGTGGGACGAGCGCGGCTACAAGTAGGACCACGAATGAATCCGACGCCCTCTCGTCGTCCGTCCGAGGGCGTCGTTTTCCTGCACGGCATCAGCCGGACGTTCCGGTCTTTCATCAAGATGCAGCTGGCGATCGAAGCGGCCGGCTTTGCCACGCGGAACGTCGGCTATCCCAGCCGCCAAAAGGCGCTGTCGGCTCTGGCCGATGACATCCACCCGGCGATAACGCCATTCGTCGAAGCCAACGAAGGCTGCACGCATTTCGTCTGCCACTCGATGGGCGGCTTGCTCGCGCGTGCCTATCTGGCGCGCCACCGTCCATCGCGTCTGGGCCGTGTGGTGATGCTGGGCACGCCCAACGGCGGCAGCGAAATCGCCGACAGGCTGAGGGGCTTTTTGCCCTACCGGTTGTTTTTCGGTCCGGCCGGCCAGCAACTCGTCACCAGCCGCGATGCCGCAACGGAGGCGCTGCTGCCGCGGGTGGACTACCCGCTCGGCATCATCGCCGGCAACCGCACCCTCGACCCGATTTCGTCGACCTTGTTATTGCCCGGTCCGAACGACGGCCGCGTAACCGTCGCCAGCACGAAGCTCGACAGCATGACCGATCATGTCGTCATCCCCGCATCGCATGCGCTGATGATCCGTAATCCGCAAGCCATCAACCAGACCATCGCGTTTTTGCGTGACGGTCGCTTCAAACGCTGAAGCCTGTTACATCATCAGCGCCACGCGTCCGATCGCCTTGCGCTCGGTCAGCAATCGCATGGCTGTCGCCACATCTTCCAGCGGCAGGCGATGCGAAACGTTTGGCCTGATCTTTCCTGCTTCTGCCCATGCGATGAGCTGCGCGATGCGGGCTTCGCCGATCTTCGGATCGCGCCGCGCCGCCTCGCCGGCGCGGACCCCGAGCACGCTGGCGCCTTTGATGAGTACGAGATTGGTTTTCGCCACGCCGATGCCGCCGGTGAAGCCGATCACCAGCAGGCGGGCGCCCCAATTGATGCAGCGCAGGCTCTGTTCGAAGATTTCGCCACCCACAGGGTCGAACACGACATCCGCGCCCTTGTCATCCGTGAGACGTTTGACGGCATCCCTGAACGGTCCGGCGCCATACAGCACGCCGTGATCCGCACCACGCGCTTTGGCGACTGCAAGCTTCTCTTCCGATGATGCAGCCGCGATTACCGTGGCGCCCAGCAGCTTCCCGATCTCCACCGCAGCCAACCCCACACCGCCGCCGGCGCCATGCACCAGCAGCACTTCGCCGGGTCTGATCTGCCCGCGATCGACCAGCGCATGATGCGCGGTGCCATGGGCGGCGAGAAACGTCGCCCCCTCCGTGTAGTCGAATGTCGACGGCAGTGGAGTGACTTGCGCCGGCGTCACCACGACTTCGTCCGCATAGCCGCCATGACGCAGCTTGACGATGACGCGATCCCCGACCGCGATGCCGGGCACATCGCCGGCGATTTCGCTGACGTCGCCGGCCGCTTCCATGCCCGGCGTGAACGGCAGTTCGGGCTTGAGCTGATATTCGCCAGCCGCCATCAGGATATCAGGAAAATTGATTCCGGCGGCGCGCACGGCAACGCGGACCTGCCCGGGTTTTAGCGGCACTGATGCAAATTGTTCGAGGCGCAAGCTTTCAGGTGACCCGAGCTCACGGCAAACGATTGCTTTCGGCATCAGGCGGCGCTCGCCTTCCGGCGCTGCAGCGCCTCACGGATCAACGGCAGGCGGTCATTGCCGAAATACATGTCGGTCTTGTCGAGATAGATGGTCGGCGAGCCGAAACCGCCCCGTGCGATCACTTCATCGGTATTGACCTTCAGCTGGTCCTTGATCGCCTGTTCGCCAATGCCGGCAAAGAATTTCGCGGGATCGATGCCGGTGCGCGTGCAGATCTCGGTGAGAACATCATCTATCGAGATATCCTTGTCGTCGCCCCAATAGGCTTCGAACACCCCGCGCGCAAACGGCACCATCGCATCGTTTCCAAGCCAGATGCAGCCGCGCATCGCCTTGACACTATTCACCGGAAACACCGTCGGCGGCATCTTGATCGCCAGGCCCGCCGAGCGCGCCCAGTCGCCGAGGTCCTTCTTCATGTAGCGCGCCTTGGCCGGCACCGGCGTCTTGCGCGATTCATAGACGCTGGGATTGATCGAATTGAAGATGCCGCCGACCAGAATGGGCCGCCACGAGATTTCCTCGCCGAATTCCTTCGCCAGTGGCTGGATGTTGTGGAAGGCGAGGTAGGTCCAGGGGCTGGAACAGTCGAAGAAGAATTCGATCATAGGTGTTTCCTCGTTTTGTTATTATTTTCTTCTTTATACGCGCCCGGAATGACGAGCTCTATTGCTGCGCCTGCGCATGCGCTGGTGCATCGACACCGAACATGATCTTCCTCGCCTGCTCATCCATCGGCTTCTTCTCTTGCTTGCCGACGGCAAGCCCCGCCTGCACCTGCGGCCGCGCGCGGACCAGAGCGAACCAGCGCTTCACGTTCGGGAAATCATCCAGCGTCAGGCCCTGCGCCTTATGGGTCATGATCCACGGAAAGCACGCCATATCGGCGATGGAGTAGTCGCCAGTGATGTAATCGCGGCCTTCCCCGAGATGCGCATCGAGTACGCCGTAGAGGCGCTTGGCTTCGCGGGTATAGCGATCCATCGCATAGGGAATCTTCTCGGGGGCATAGAGCAGGAAATGTCCATTCTGGCCGAGCATCGGGCCGAGGCCGCCCATCTGCCACATCAGCCACTGCAAGACGTCGAACCGCTTGCGCATCTCGGCCGGCATGAACTGACCAGACTTCTCCGCGAGATAGATCAGGATCGCACCGCTCTCGAAGATCGACACCGGCGCACCGCCATCGGCAGGCGCATGATCGACGATGGCCGGCATCCGGCCGTTGGGGCTGAGTTTCAGAAATTCCGGCTGGTGCTGGTCGCCGCGACCGAGCTGCATCGGGACGACCGTATAGGGCAGCCCGCATTCTTCCAGCATGATCGAGATTTTCCAGCCGTTCGGCGTCGGCGCATAGTGCAGGTCGATCATGGCGTCCTCGATGCGTTTTGGCCGATCCTAGCCCTCCCTTATGGGTGCGCCAATCCCATATACGGGGGGTCAGGAACATGGCAGATAGGCCTCCGCAAAACACAATTTCCGGGGAGCGAACAAATGCTGTTTCCAACCACCATCGCCGGCTCGCTGCCGAAGCCTGAATGGCTCGCCGAGCCGAACAAGCTGTGGCCGACCTGGCGCTCCTCCGGCGACGAACTGGCGCGCGCCAAGCGCGACGCGACGCTGCTGGCGGTCAAGGTGCAGGAAGATGCGGGCGTCGACATCGTCACCGAGGGTGAACAGGCGCGACAGCATTTCGTCCACGGTTTTCTGGAGAAGGTCGACGGTATCGACTTCGCCCACAAGGTCGAGATGGGCATCCGCAAGGATCGCTACAAAGCGATGGTGCCGCAGGTGACGGCACCGCTGCAGCTCAAGGGCCGCGTTCACGCCTTCGAGGCGCAGGCTGCCCGCGCGCACACCAAGAACAAGTTCAAGTTCACGCTGCCCGGCCCGATGACCATCATCGACACCTTGTCGAACAGCTATTACGGCGACCGTGTGAAAATGGCCTTCGCTTTCGCCGAATTGCTGAACCAGGAAGCGCTCGCGCTGCAGGCCGACGGTGTCGACATGATCCAGTTCGACGAACCGGCCTTCAACGTCTTCATGGACGAAGCCGCCGACTGGGGCGTCAAGGCGCTGGAGCGCGCCGCGCAGGGACTCACTTGCGCGACGGCCGTTCACATCTGCTACGGCTACGGCATCAAGGCCAACACCGACTGGAAGGAAACCCTCGGCAGCGAGTGGCGGCAATATGAGGAGATCTTCCCGGCCATCGATGCCTCGCCGATCCAGCAGGTCGCCATCGAATGCCGCAATTCGCGTGTGCCGCTGGAATTGCTGGGGCTGCTGAAGAACAAGATCGTGCAGGCCGGTGTGATCGATGTCGCCAGTGACACTGTCGAGACGCCGGAGGATGTTGTCGCCACCATCGAAGCGGTCATGAAGCACGTACCGAAGGACAGGATCGTGCCGACGACCAATTGCGGCATGGCGCCGATGCAGCGCGATATCGCGGAAGCGAAGCTGAGGGCGCTGGGCGCGGGTGCGAAACTCGCAAGGCAGAAGCTGGGGTAACCCCGGCTCTCTCGATGTCATGGACGGGCTTGACCCGGCCATCCAACTTCCTCTTTCCGTTACGAGCAAGAAAGACGGATGCCCGGGTCAAGCCGGGGCATGACGGAGTGGGATCGTTAGTTTCGCGCACTCGCGTGCAGCACCGGACGATAGCCCGCGCGAAATGCATTCAGCGTCGATGGTGGCGTCAGCAGCTGCGCGTCGACGAGTTCCCCGACCGAAGTGCGATAACCCGCGAACGACCACCGCAGCGCCTGCCCCTGCGCGATCAGAAAGCTCTCACCACCCGCCTGCACCATCGCCCCATCCGGCAATATCTCGATGGGTCCACCCACCGGATGCAATGGCTTCTTCCTGTTATCCAGCCGCTCACGATGCAGCACCGCATCGATCTCCGTCGCCCGCACACGCATGACGCCGTTGCCCTCCTCCCACGCCGCGCGAAAGCGGTTGGCGTCATCGCGGCGGCAATAGAAGCATGGGCGGTGACCGGCGGCGAAGGATGTGGCCTCGTCGAGGAAGAACAGCTCGGTCCAGCTGCGTGTTGCCATCACATCGCGGCGACGGCCGCGAAACTCGCAAACGCAAGTAATCCAAGCCGGATTCGACCAGCGCTTGTTCAGGAGCGTTTTAGTCGAAGGATCGTGGATGATGCCCCGATTGCCGGTGAACGTTCCGCGTTCTGGCGTCGCGACGATCTCGCCTGTCGGCGTGACACGATTTTGCAGGGGCAATCGCGTCTCCTCGCAACAAGAGCCTAGCCCGCGCCTTCGCGCATCGGCGGCTGGAACGACAGTCCGAGATCCCACGGAAAGAAGATCCATGTATCCTGCGAGACTTCGGTAATGAAGGTATCGACCAGCGGGCGCCCCATCGGCTTCGCGTAGACAGTCGCAAAGTGGGCCTTTGGTAGCATGTCACGCACGATGCGCGCGGTCTTGCCGGTATCGACCAGGTCGTCGATGATCAACAGACCCTTGCCGTCCCCAGCGCCGAGTTTCAACGCATCGGCCGAGAGCCCTTTCAGTACCTGCAACTCGCCGCGCTTGTTGTGCTCATAGCTGGCGATGCACACCGTATCGATGACGCGGACTCCGAGTTCGCGCGCCACGATCGCTGCCGGCACCAGACCGCCACGCGTGATGGCGATGATCGCATGAAATGGACCGGCACTGCTCAGCCGCCAGGTCAGCGCGCGGCAATCGCGATGGAACTGATCCCACGACACCGGGAATGCCTTGCCGGCGCGCTCCTGCGCACTCAGTTCCGGATGCTCTGCCATGTTCGTCTCCTCAAACCGGTCGCCCTCGGGCGGCCGGGCTTCTGTTGATCTACTTTGGCGCGTTAAGCGTCGCCAACATCGTCTTGACGGCCTCCATCGCCGCATTGAGCTTATCCTGATCCCGCGAACGCACCACCAGATTGGTATTCGGCTTACCCTGATCGTCGAGGAATGGATAGCTGCCGATGATCGTGTCGGGATGCGCATTGGCGATCTCGCGGAGCGGACCGCCGACATCGCCTTCGCGCGCATTGGCCTTCACGGTATCGGACAGCATCCGCACGCCGGACTTCAGCTTCGGCGATACGATGTCCATCATCGCCTGCATGATCGACGGCACGCCGGCCATGACGATCACATTGTCGATCTTGAAGCCGGGCGCCAAAATCGTTGCACTCTGGATCAGGTCAGCACCGTCAGGGATGCGCGCCATCCGCAACCGGGCTTCGTTCAGGTCGGCACCGAAGCGCTCCTGGAAGCGCGCGACCACTTCAGGGTGATGATCGATCTTGACACCGAACGCCTTGGCCACAGCATCCGCGGTGATGTCGTCATGGGTTGGCCCGATGCCACCGGTGGTAAAAACGTAGGTGTAGCGCTTTCGCAGCGCATCGAGCGCCGCGATGATGTCCGGCTCGTCGTCGGATACGACACGGACTTCCTTGAGGTCGATGCCGATATTGGTGAGGTACTCGGCGATGAAGCCGATGTTCTTGTCCTTGGTCCGACCCGACAGAATCTCGTCGCCGATCACCAGGATGCCCGCGGTTACAATCTCGGTCATTTGTCGTTCCCTACCATTCCCGGGACCATGCGCAGGCAAAGTCCTGATGTCACGGGGTTTTGCTGCCGAAACGAGCAGCGTCCAGCCGTTTTTTCAGGCAGCTTTACACGCATCTCATACGAATTGCTCTTGTTGAATGCATATCGTGCTGGCCCGCCCCTTGCTACCATCCCTTTCAGTCGTGCAATCTCCGTACGGCCTCGAAACAACAGTCAGGGTACATGGCAGTCGCGTTCGACGAAATGAACGGGCCTCAAGGCGAACTCCGCCCGGCCTATGAAGAACTCTCCCGCTGGCTCAAGGAGACGCCTCCGGACGCTTTGGAACATCGCCGCCAGGAAGCGGAGCTCTTGTTCCGCCGGATCGGCATCACCTTCGCGGTCTATGGCGATTCCGAATCCACCGAACGGCTGATCCCCTTCGACGTCATTCCGCGGATCATTTCCGGCAAGGAATGGACGCTGCTGGAAAAGGGTTTGCGGCAGCGCACCCGCGCCATCAACATGTTCCTGAAGGATATCTATCACGGCCGCGAAATTCTCCGCGCTGGCCTGATCCCGGATGACCTGATCTTCCAGAACCCGGTGTTCCGTCCGGAGATGAACGGCCAGGACGTCCCCCACGACGTCTATGTGCATATCGCCGGCATCGACATTGTCCGGACCAATCCGGACGAATTCTTCGTCCTCGAAGACAATGCC
This sequence comes from Tardiphaga sp. P9-11, assembly GCF_008329525.1. GTDB lineage: Bacteria > Pseudomonadota > Alphaproteobacteria > Rhizobiales > Xanthobacteraceae > Tardiphaga. The sequence goes on from NZ_NPKQ01000002.1 coordinate 682,181, forward strand.
CGCACGCCCTCCGGCGTCTCCTACATGCTGGAGAACCGCGAGATCATGATGCGGCTATTCCCGGATCTGTTCGCGCGGCATCGCGTCGCGCCGGTCGAGAAATATCCAGACGAACTACTGTCCTGCCTGCGCTCCGTCGCACCACGCTCGGCCTCCACGGAGCCGACCGTCGCGCTGATGACACCCGGCGTCTACAACTCGGCCTACTACGAACACTCGTTCCTCGCCGACAAGCTCGGCGTCGAACTGGTCGAGGGCCGCGACCTTATCGTCAAGAACGACGAAGTCTTCATGCGCACCACCGAAGGGCTCAAACGCGTCGACGTGATCTATCGCCGCGTCGATGACGACTTCCTAGATCCCCTCACCTTCCGTCCGGATTCAGCGCTCGGCGTGCCCGGCCTGATGTCCGCCTATATGGCCGGCAACGTCACGCTGGCCAACGCGGTCGGCACTGGTATCGCCGATGACAAGGCGATCTACAGCTACATGCCGGAAGTGGTGAAGTTCTATCTCGGCGAAGAGCCCATCCTGAAGAATGTGCCGACCTGGCGCTGTCGCGAAGCGGGCGATCTCGCTTATGTGCTCGATCACTTAAGCGAACTCGTCGTCAAGGAAGTCCACGGCTCCGGCGGTTACGGCATGCTGATCGGGCCGGCCGCCACCAAGGCCACCATCGAAGCGTTCCGCGACAAGCTGAAGCGCGAGCCGGAAGGCTTCATTGCGCAGCCGACGCTGGCGCTGTCGACCTGCCCGACCTGCACCGAGTCGGGTCTCGCGCCGCGGCACGTCGACCTTCGCCCCTTCGTGCTCACTGGCAGCAAGAGCGTGAACATTGTCGCTGGCGGCCTGACCCGCGTGGCGCTGAAGGAAGGCTCGCTGGTGGTGAATTCCAGCCAGGGCGGCGGCACCAAGGACACGTGGATTTTGGACGAATAATTCTCGACATAAGCAACCGGACCTCGACCGACGACCCAATTTTCAAAGAGTAACATCCCCGCATGCTGTCGCGCACCGCCGAGAACCTGTACTGGCTAGCCCGCTACGTCGAACGCGCCGAATATCTCGCGCGCACGATCGAGGCAACACTGCGCGTCACCGCGCTGCCGAACACTTATATCGGCCAAACCAATGAATGGGACTCGGCGCTACTGACTGCCGGTGTCAGTGCGGCCTTTTACGAGATCTACGAGGAAGCCAACGAGACCAACGTCGTCGAATATCTCTCGTTCTCGACGGCCAATCCCTCCTCGATCCGCAACTGCATCGAGGCTGCGCGGCTGAACTCGCGCTCGGTCCGCACCGCGCTGACCGGCGAGATGTGGGACACCATCAACAGCGCGTGGCTGGAGCTGCAATCGGCCTGGAGCGGCGGCGCCAAGACACGCGAGCAGCTGGCGAATTTCTTGCGCTTCGTGCAGGAGACCTCGCTGCGCTTCGATGGCTCGGCCTACCGGACCATGCTGCGCAACGATGCCTACTGGTTCTCGCGGCTTGGCCTGCATCTGGAACGCGCCGACAACACTGCGCGCATTCTCGATGTGAAATATCATCTGCTGCTGCCCGAGGACGAACATGTCGGAGGCCCGCTCGACTACTATCAGTGGACCTCGATCCTGCGCTCGGTCTCGGCGCTGACGGCCTATCACTGGGTCTATCGCGAGACACTGAAGCCGTGGCTGATCGCCGACCTCCTGATCCTCAACGACACGCTGCCGCGCTCGCTGGCGAGCTGCTATGGCAACCTCGTCCGCAATCTCGACCAGATCGGCGTGTCCTACGGCCGTCAGGGCGCAGCGCAGCGCCACGCCCGCGGCGTCCGAAACCGCCTCGAACACAGCAACATGCAGGATATTTTCCAGCATGGGTTGCATGAATTCATCCAGGAATTCATTGCAGATAACAGCCGTCTGGGCGACATCATCGCCAAACAATACCTGATTTGAGCTAGCGCGTTTTCAAGCGAAGTGGATGCCGGTTCGCGTGAAGAAAACGCGTCAAAAATAAGGAGCTGGAGCCTTCGTTCCGATTTCATCGGAACGTAAAAAGCTCTAGCGTCCCGGCCCATCTGCAGATTCGGACACGTTACCATGCGCCTGCGTATCGCCCATTCGACCACCTATCGCTACGAGCCGCCGGCGTCGGGCGTGATCCAGATTCTGCGGATGACACCGGGCAGCCATGACGGCCAGTATGTCGCCGAGTGGCAGATCGACGTTTCCACGGATTCCCGCCTCGATCTGCATGAGGATGCGTTCGGCAACGTCACTCATGTGCTGACCCATGGGCCGATCGCCGACCTCACGGTGACCGTAGAAGGCTTGATCGAGACCCAGGACACCGGCGGCGTTCTGAAGGGCACTGATGAGCGCTTTCCACCGAGTTTCTTTCTGCGCCAAACCGATCTGACCGACGCCAGCACAGCGATGCAGGCCTTTGCCAAAGACCTCGCGCCCAGCGCCGAGACCGACGTGCTCGGTTTCCTGCATGCGCTGATGATGGCCATCAACGAACACATGACCTTCGACATCGATCCGACCAGCACCGGCACATCGGCCAGCGAGGCCTTCATCGGCAAGCGCGGAGTCTGCCAGGATTACGCGCATATCTTCATCGCCTGCGCCCGCTCGGCCGGCGTCCCTGCCCGCTTCGTCTCCGGGCACTTCTGGCGCGCCGATGGCGAGAGCAACCAGCAGGCAGGGCATGCCTGGGCCGAAGCTTATGTCCCGAATCTCGGCTGGGTCGGATTCGATCCCGCCAATGCCATCTGCACCACCGATGCCCATGCCCGCATCGCCATCGGCCTGGATTACCTTGGTGCAGCCCCCGTTCGCGGCACCCGCTATGGCGGCGGCACGGAAACGCTCACCGTGGCCGTCAATGTCGATCAGGCCGGCAGTCGCGGCCAGTCCCAATCGCAAAGCCAGTCCTGAACAACCTCAAATTGGCGTGTCGAGGTTGCCCGGCTGAGGTCCACCGCGTAAGACGCTTTCCTGTATTATTCTGGAGCGCGACCGGACGCAAACAGCGGTGCACTTTTGCTGATCGCGCTCGCAAGGGACTGACGATGACCTATTGCTGCGGAATTCTCGTCAAGGACGGCCTGGTGATGATCGCGGACACGCGCACCAATGCCGGACTCGACAACATCTCGACCTTCCGCAAGCTGCACATCTTCAACCAGCCCGGCGACCGCATCATGGCCGTGGCCTCCGCCGGCAATCTGGCGATCAGCCAGTCGGTGCTCTCCACCCTGAGCGAAGGGCAGGAGAATCCAGCGACCGGCGAATTGGAAACCCTGCTGAACGCGCCGACGATGTTTCAGGCCGCGCAGCGCATCGGCCGCGCGATCCGGCACGTCAACGCCAGCGAGGGCAAAGCGCTCGAGGCCGAGGACATCAATTTCGATGTCTCGTTCCTGTTCGGCGGCCAGATCAGGGGCGCCAAGATGCGGCTGTTCATGGTCTACCCGGCCGGCAACTTCATCGAATGCACGGTAGATACGCCCTATCTCCAAATCGGCGAGCACAAGTACGGCAAGCCTGTGCTCGACCGCGCGATGCATTACGATGTCGAACTCTATGAGGCGCTCAAGACCGGCCTGATCTCGATGGACTCGACCATGCGCTCCAATATTGGCGTCGGCCTGCCGATCGATGTGCTGGTGGTACGCACCGATGTCTGCGATGCCGATCTCAACCACCGTATCGAAGCAGGCGAACCCTATTTTCACGACCTGCGCTCGCGCTGGTCGGCAGCATTGCGCGCGGCACATCAAAACATTCCGCGCCCGCCCTACAAGAAAGACAATTGAGCGCGGCCGCGATGACCGCAGCTCCGATGAAATGGCGCATCATGACGGAGGCAGACCTGCCGTCAGTCCTCGCCATCGCCGATGCCGTTCATCCCGATTTTCCCGAAGATGAGGTTGTGTTCGCGAACCGCCTGACACTGCATCCAAGCGGTTGCGCCGTGCTCGAAGCCCAGGACGGGGTTAAGGGTTACATCATCAGCCATCCCTGGCAGTTCAAGACGCCGCCGGCACTAAACAGCCTGCTGACGATACCCGCTTTGCCATCTACTTATTACATTCACGACCTTGCTCTGCTGCCCGAGACCCGCAGATCCGGCGCGGCGACCATGGCCGTTGACATGATGGCGGCACATGCCAGGCTGATGCAATTGCCCAATATGACGCTTGTTGCCGTCAACAATTCAGTTCATTTTTGGCAGCGGCACGCTTTCACCATCATCCGCGATTCCGAACTGGATCAGAAACTGCAAAGCTACGGCGACAACGCACGTTTCATGGTCCGGGACCTCACCCAAAAAGACCTCTCGTAAAAAGAAAACAGGGACGAAACAGATGACCAACAAGATCGCACTTGTAACCGGAGCTGGCACCGGCGTCGGCCGTGCCGCGTCGCTCGCGCTGATGAATGCCGGCTTCGTCGTCGTGCTCGCTGGCCGCCGGCTCGAACTGCTGCAAGAAACCCAGAAGCTCGGCGCGGCCACTGGCGGCAAGAGCCTTCCCGTGAGCGCCGACATGGCCGACCCCGCTTCCATCGCAGCGCTGTTCGCCAGGACCATGCAGGAGTTCGGCCGCCTCGACGTGCTGTTCAACAATGCCGGCATGGGTGCGCCTGCGATCCCCTTCGAGGATCTCGGCCTCGAGCAGTGGCAGGCCGTGGTGAACACCAACCTCACCGCGCCGTTCCTGTGCACGCAGCATGCCTTCCGCATCATGAAGGATCAGACGCCGCGCGGCGGCCGCATCATCAATAACGGCTCAATCTCCGCCCATGCGCCGCGCCCGTTCTCCGCCGCCTACACCTCGACAAAACACGCCATCACCGGCTTGACCAAGGCCAGCAATCTCGACGGCCGCGCCTATGACATCGCCGTCGGCCAGGTCGATATCGGCAACGCCGCCACCCCCATGACCGACCGCATGGTCAACGGCCCCGGCGTGCTACAGCCCGACGGTACCTCGAAGCAGGAACCGCGCATGGACGCCAAGGCCGTCGGCGACGCCGTCGCCTATATGGCCGGTCTCCCGCTCGATGCCAACGTGCTGACTATGACGGTCATGGCAACCAAGATGCCGTTCGTCGGACGTGGCTAAAACGTAATTCGCCTCAGCGGCATTGCGATTGCATGACATGGGGAGCCGCGGCATCATCGCCGCGGTTTCGGGGGATTTATGCTTCAGCTACAATCGGCGTTCGGCGTCATCGCACTTTTGGGGATCGCCTGGGCGCTCGGTGAAAACCGCAGCAAGGTGTCGCTGCGACAGGCCGCGATTGGTCTTGCATTGACGGTCGCCGCTGCCGTGATCCTGCTGAAGCTTCCCGTCGTTACGCGCGCCTTCAGCAGCATCAACGATGCTGTCAGCACCATCGCCGCAGCGTCGCGCGCCGGCACCTCCTTCGTGTTCGGTTATCTCGGCGGCGGCGCATTGCCGTTCGATCTTAAGAATCCCGGCGCGGATTTCGTGCTTGCGCTGCAGGCACTCCCCGTGGTGCTGGTCATCAGCGTGCTGACCAGCCTGTTGTTCTACTGGCGTATCCTGCCGCCGATCGTACGCGGCATGGCGTGGCTGCTCGAACGTACGCTCGGCATCGGCGGCGCAGTCGGGCTGTCAACGGCCGCGAACATCTTTCTGGGCATGGTCGAGGCCCCGCTGTTCATTCGCCCGTACCTCACGCAGCTCACGCGTAGCGAACTGTTTCTGGTGATGACGGGCGGCATGGCGGGGATCGCCGGTACCGTGCTGGTGCTCTACGCCACTTTCATGGCGCCGCTGATCCCCGATGCGTCGGCACACTTCGTGATTGCTTCTGTGCTCTCGGCACCGGCTGCGATCCTTGTCAGCCTGATCATGGTGCCTGAGACGGAGGATCGTCGCACCGGTGGATTGCTCGCCAATCCGGACGCATCGGCCACGAGCACGATAGATGCGATCGTCAAGGGCACGAGTGCAGGCATCGAACTGCTCGTCAACATTATCGCCCTGCTGCTGGTCTTCGTAGCGCTGATGTATCTCATGAACGCGATCCTCATGATGATGCCAACCGTGGGAGGCAACACGCTGTCCGTGCAGCGCATGCTGGGTTACGTGATGGCACCGGTGTGCTGGCTGATGGGCCTGCCGTGGGACCAGGCGCTGACCGCGGGCTCGCTGATGGGCGTCAAGACGATCCTCAACGAGTTGATCGCCTATGTTCAATTGGCGAAGCTCGGTTCCGATGCGCTGGATGCGCGCTCGCGCCTCATCATGCTTTATGCGCTGTGCGGATTTGCAAATTTTGCCAGCCTCGGAATTATGATCGGAGGCCTGGGCACCATGGCGCCGGAACGTCGTAACGAAATCAACGCGCTCGGTGTGAAGTCGATCGTCTCGGGGACACTGACGACCTGCCTGATGGGCGCGATCGTCGGCATGCTCACCTGAGACACGCCGCCAGCGCCGGTCAACCGATCGTCCGCTGCAGTAGATCGAGCCAGTTGCCTGCACCGAGCTTGCCAAGCAGCGTCTCGGAATAGCCCTTGTCGCGCAAGGCCACGAACAGCGCCTGCAGGCCCGCGGCGGAGTCGATGGCCTCGGGCACCACCGCGCCGTCGAAATCCGATCCCAGCCCGACGTGATCCTCGCCGAGCTTCTCCAGCAGATAGTCGATCTGCTGCACCATCAGCTCGATGCCGGTGTCGGGCCGCATGCTGCCGTCGGGGCGCAGGAAGCAGGTCGCGAAATTCAGGCCGACCATGCCGCCGGTGTCGCGGATCGCGGCGAGCTGCTTATCGGTGAGATTGCGCGGCGACGGGCACAGCGCATGGGCATTGGAATGGGTTGCCACCAGCGGCGCCTTCGACAGCCGCGCCACATCCCAAAAACCCTTCTCGGTGATGTGCGACAGGTCGACCAGAATCTTCAGGTAATTGCAGGCGCCGATCAACCGCTCGCCGGCCGCGGTGAGACCGTCGCCGAGATCGGGCCCGGACGGGAAGTGAAACGGCACGCCATGGCCGAAGATGTTGGTCCGGCTCCACACCGGCCCGATCGACCGCAATCCCGCCGCATAGAGAACGTCGAGGAATCTGAGCTCGGCGTCGATGGCCTCCGCGCCTTCCAGATGGACCACCACGGCCAGCGCCTTGCGCTCAATGGCGGACCGGATTTCGGCGGTGGTGGTGCAGATCGCCACCGCGCCTGCGGAAGCGCGTTCGAGCTGCAGCAGGATGGCCAGTTCGGCAACGACGGAATTGCGCGCCTCGTCCATCGTCAGCGGCTCGGGAAGCGGCACGGCGTAGCGTCCGCCCGTCATCTGCGCCATGAATCCCGACGAAGCCTGAGCCGCCGGCGAATATAGCGCGAACAGCCCGCCGACGAACGCGCCGGCCTTCGCCTTCGGCAGGTCGATGTGACCGGCGGCTTCCCCGATCAGGAAGTCGGATACCGGATCGTGCGATTGCGATTTGTACAGCCGTAGCAGCACATCGTTGTGACCGTCGAAAACCGGAACGGATGCAGTCATGAGATACTCGTTGAGGGCCAGGGCAGCGACGGGCTCAGCATAGCTGATTCAACGCCACTGCGACGCGCGAACAAGGCACGCGTCGCATTTCCGCACGCGAACTACCGGACTTCCACCGTCTTGAATTCCGCCGGCAGGATCACTTCAAGCAATTCGCAATTGTCGGAGTAATCGCGGATCAGATGCCTGATGCGCGGCGGCTGGGTCCAACTGCTCCCCTGGCGCATCAATGTCTCGCCCTCGCCCTCCATATAAGTCTTCACCCAGCCGTTCAGCACATAGACCAGCTGAAACTCGGCATCGTGATAGTGAAGCTTGGAGACCTCTTTCGGATCGCAAGGTCCGATCAGCCGAATGACATGCGCGTGCGCCAAACCGCCAGTCGCCGCAGCGACGCCGAGATCGCGATACTTCGCGTAGGCACGCAGGCCGTCGCCGAGAAATGCTTCTTCCTGATAGTGACTTATCGCGACGCGCTGCTTGCGGCGCGGGCCGGGTTTCGCCGCGGCCTTGGCGGCAGCTTTTGTACTCGCCTTGGCCGGCTTACCAACAGCGAGCTTCTTTGCTGCATTCGCTGCCTGTGTCGCAGGCTTCTTCGTCGCAGCCGTTTTCACCGCGCTCTTTGACGTTCGCTTCAGCTTCGCCATGTCGTGTTTCCCACCCGGCGCAATGCCTAACAAACGGCCAGCGCGCGTGGGAACCTAGCTGTAGTTCAGCACACCGGCAATTCATCCGGCGCGTTGAATGTATTGGATCAGTGCAACCGGAAGACGCCATCCACGGCGCGGAGTTCAGCCGGCTTGATCAGTTTCGAATGCGCGACTGTAACCGCAAACAGTGGCCCATCGAGCTTCTGCTGCCAGAAGTCGAGGAAGTCCTTCAGCGCGGGAAATTTCGGAAACAGATCGTAGTTCTGCCAGACATAGGTTTGCAGCAGCGAGGGATGGTCGGGCATGCGATAGAGGATCTGCGCCGTCGTCAGTCCGTAGCCAAGCACCTGCTTTCTGAAATCGTCAGAAGCTGCATTTCTCGAGACCATGTTCAACCTCCATGGACAGAGCGCATTCGGCTAAGTGGATTCCGGTTTGACGTCGAACTTCGCTCTGCTCTCCTGTGACCGTGCTGACTGCAGCGAACCGGCTTCCACTTCGCCCATGACAACACGATGCATGAAATGTGACGCAAGCAACGTCCTCATCACAAGCTTAAAAGTTTAATAATGTATTGAAAACCGAATGTTAGCAGCCACTTACCGCGGGTGCTAACGGGCCTGTCTACCGCTATTCACGGTTCTTAACCAATTCTGGCACCCGTCATATTTGAGTGCCAAAATATTTGATACAGACCCTTGCCGGTAGGGAACGTTCGGCCTATGTCCGGTTCAGTCTGGCTGGCACTTGTCAGCACCGACTGCCAATTTCGAAATTAACTTGCATCTACAGAAACTTAGGAGGACTGCATGAAATTCCGTCCGCTTCACGATCGCGTTGTGGTCAAGCGTATCGACGCCGAAGAGAAGTCCGCTGGCGGCATCATCATCCCGGATAGCGCCAAAGAGAAGCCCTCCCAGGGCGAGATCGTCTCCGTCGGTGCGGGCGGCCGCGACGAAGCAGGCAAGCTGATCCCGATCGATCTGAAGGTCGGCGAGCGCGTGCTGTTCGGCAAATGGTCGGGCACCGAGGTCAAGATCGACGGTCAGGACCTCCTGATCATGAAGGAAAGCGACATCATGGGCGTTCTCGAAGGCCCCGCTCCCGCCAAGAAGAAGGCCGCTTAAGCGCCTTTCCTCTCCCCCTTAAATTTCAAGGAAGCAAAACATGTCAGCCAAAGAAGTGAAATTCGGCGTTGATGCCCGCGACAAGATGCTGCGCGGCGTCGACATTCTCGCCAACGCCGTGAAGGTGACGCTTGGTCCGAAGGGCCGCAACGTCGTCATCGACAAGTCGTTCGGCGCTCCCCGCATCACCAAGGACGGCGTCACTGTCGCCAAGGAGATCGAGCTTGACGACAAATTCGAGAACATGGGCGCCCAGATGGTGCGCGAAGTGGCCTCGAAGTCGGCCGACGCAGCCGGCGACGGCACCACCACCGCGACCGTTCTCGCCCAGGCCATCGTCCGTGAAGGCGCCAAGTCGGTCGCTGCCGGCATGAACCCGATGGATCTGAAGCGCGGCATCGACCTGGCTGTGGAAGCTGTGGTTGCTGACCTCGTCAAGAACTCCAAGAAGGTCACCTCGAACGACGAAATCGCCCAGGTCGGCACCATCTCCGCCAACGGCGACGCAGAAATCGGCAAGTTCCTCGCCGACGCGATGAAGAAGGTTGGCAACGAAGGCGTCATCACGGTTGAAGAAGCCAAGTCGCTCGAAACCGAACTCGACGTCGTCGAAGGCATGCAGTTCGACCGCGGCTACATCTCGCCCTACTTCGTCACCAACGCCGACAAGATGCGCGTTGAATTCGACGACGCCTACATCCTGATCAACGAGAAGAAGCTCTCCTCGCTGAACGAGATGCTGCCGCTGCTCGAAGCTGTCGTGCAGACCGGCAAGCCGCTCGTCATCGTCGCGGAAGACGTCGAAGGCGAAGCTCTCGCTACCCTCGTCGTCAACCGCCTGCGTGGCGGCCTCAAGGTTGCTGCCGTCAAGGCTCCGGGCTTCGGCGATCGCCGCAAGGCCATGCTGCAGGACATCGCGATCCTGACCGGCGGCCAGGCGATCTCGGAAGATCTCGGCATCAAGCTCGAGAACGTGACGCTCGCCATGCTCGGTCGCGCCAAGAAGGTGATGATCGACAAGGAAAACTCCACCATCGTCAACGGCGCCGGCAAGAAAGCCGACATCGAAGCACGCGTGGCGCAGATCAAGGCGCAGATCGAAGAAACCACTTCGGACTACGACCGTGAGAAGCTGCAGGAGCGTCTTGCCAAGCTGGCTGGCGGCGTTGCCGTCATCCGCGTCGGCGGCGCGACCGAAGTCGAAGTGAAGGAGCGCAAGGACCGCGTTGATGACGCGATGCATGCGACCCGCGCTGCGGTTGAAGAAGGCATCGTCCCCGGCGGCGGCGTCGCTCTGCTCCGCGCTTCGGAACAGCTGAAAAAGATCAAGACTGCCAACGACGACCAGAAGACCGGCGTCGAGATCGTCCGCAAGGCCCTGTCGGCTCCGGCTCGCCAGATCGCCATCAACGCAGGCGAAGACGGTTCGGTCATCGTCGGCAAGGTCCTCGAGACCGCGACCTACAGCTACGGCTTCGACTCGCAGACCGGCACCTACGGCGACATGCTCAAGAAGGGCATCATCGATCCGACCAAGGTTGTCCGTGCAGCGATCCAGAACGCAGCTTCGGTTGCCGGCCTGCTGATCACCACGGAAGCCATGGTTGCCGAACTGCCCAAGAAGGGCGGCGCAGGCGCTGGCGGCATGCCTCCGGGCGGCGGCATGGGCGGCATGGACTTCTAAGTCCACGCTGTTCAAGCAACCTATCAAATGCAGAACCCCGGCAGCGATGCCGGGGTTTTTGTTTGGCATTCGACATCAGATGCAACCGCCGCGCCCTCTCCCCGCCACAGTTCCTTCAGTTTCAATTCATGCGCAAAACGCAACTCTCCAGCATGGCGGATCGAACCGCCTCACCCAAGGAGAATGCGCTTGAAGAAATTTGCTTTTGGATTTGCCGCTGCCGCCGTGATCGGGCTTGCCTCGCTCACCGCGCCTGCTTCTGCTTCCACCACCGTGCAGACCACCAAAATGGCCACGCCGATCACCGATTTTTCGTCACAGCGTTACGTGTCACGCCGCACCGTGATCCGTCGCGGTCCGGTTTGCACCATGCGCACGGTCGTGCGCCGCGGTCCGTATGGCCGTCGCGTCGTGACCAAGACGCGGGTCTGCCGCTAGGGGGCGATCGACATCGGCAACTGAGAGACTCTGCTTGCCGTCACACCGAAAGCCCGGCCACGTGCCGGGCTTTTTCGTTGCGCATTTCAGCCGACCGCAACCGGCGGCGCGTCGCTCAGCGAATTCGCCAGGATCGCCATCAGCAGCCCCGGAAATCGCGCTTCGATATCTGCCGCCCGCACCGCGTTTTGATGCTCGACGCCCTTCTTGCTGGTCTGGATCAGGCCGGCCTCGCGCAGCACGCGAAAATGGTTCGACAAAGTGGACTTGGCGATGGTCGGACATGGTGACGCTGCCGTGCAGGACAGGCAGCCGCTCTCCTGCAGCAAGCCCCGGACGATCTGCAGCCGAATGGGATCAGCCAGCGCCGAGAGCACGCCGGCCAGCGTGATGTCCTTGGTCGCGGGGTGAACGAACTGAACCATGAAAAAAGATATAGGCGCCCTCTTGCGCTCGTTCAATAGTTCCATACTTCCGAACTATTGAAGCATCCGAGAGGGATCACGACCATGACCAAGACATTCGAAGGCAAAGTTGCGCTGGTGACCGGTGGCTCCAAGGGCATCGGCGCCGAAATCGCCATCCAATTGGCCGCCGGGGGCGCTGCCGTCGCCGTCAATTACGCATCGAGCAAGAAGGGCGCGGACGAGGTTGTCGCGAAGATCACCGCCAAAGGCGGCAAGGCCGTTGCGGTACACGGCAATCTCGCCGAGCCGGACGGCGCCAAATCCGTGGTGGCCGAGACGGTCAAGGCTTTCGGACCGATCGACGTTCTCGTCAACAATGCGGGCGTCTATGAATTCGCCCCTCTCGACAGCATCACGCCGGAGCACTTTCACAGGCATTTCGATCTGAACGTGCTCGGGCTGCTGCTCGTCTCCCAGGAAGCGGCCAGACACTTCAACCCCAATGGCGGCAGCATCATCAACATCTCATCGGGCGTCTCGACGATCACCCCACCGGGCTCGGCGGTCTATACCGCGACCAAGGCCTCGGTCGATGCCATCACGTCGGTCCTGGCGAAGGAGCTTGCGCCACGCAAGATCCGCGTCAACGCCGTCAATCCCGGCATGATCGCGACCGAGGGTGTGGTGTCAGCCGGATTCCATGAAGGCGACATGCGCAAGTGGATCGAATCCGCCACGCCGATGGGTCGCATCGGCAAGGTCGAGGAAATCGCCTCCGTCGTGGCATTCCTGGCTTCCGATGCAGCATCCTATGTGACCGGCGAAACGCTGCACGTCACCGGCGGATTCAGGTAGCCCACGCGCTCTGCTCGACAGACCATCATCCAACACACATCAAAGGCGATGCAATCAGCACCGCCTTTGACTTGTTATCGCGAGGCCTGACCTCGCCTTGCCTCAATCATCATCACCGGCGGCCGGGGGCATCCGCGGTGTCTCCATGCGATCCGGAGTCGAAGGCTGCGTGCGCTCGCGCATTGGCGCTTGCCCACGCATCATCTGGGCCTGATTGTTGGCCGACTGCGGAAAGAACACATCGTAACAGGCGCGGCTCAAGCGCGGTCCTGCGCTGCGCAGGCAGTTTTCCACCCGCCCCTCATCCGGCATAGCCGACGTGCAGAGGCGAAACGCATCGGGCGTGCAGGCTTCGCGCTGTGCGTCTGTGCCGCCGGCCAAAGCCGCGACGCTGGAACCCGCGATCAGCGCCACGGCGGTCATCAGGCTTGTCAGAGTGTTTGCCATCGGTCCTGTCCTTGCGAAGGAATGACAGGTGAAATTCCCAGTGGCGCGGCCGGTTCCTTGCGGGCCGCTCACATGCTGCTGAAAATGCAGGCTTAAGCGAGTGCAACGACAGAGCCGACAAAGCGAATTAGTTGGCAATCCGGGCTTCTTCTTCGATCTCGTCCGTCCATACCTTGAAACTGACGAGGGTGTTGGGCCCAAATGTCTGCGTGATCGGCACATCCGCGGCGTCGCGACCTTGCGCAATGAGCACACGTCCGATCCGCGGGATATTGTTGCGGGCATCAAAGGTGTACCAGCGGCCACCAAGATAGGCCTCGAACCAGCCGGCGAAATCGCCGTCGGCCCATGGCTTTGGCATGCCGATATCCCCGAGATAGCCTGTGCAGTAGCGCGCCGGGATGTTCATGCAGCGGCAGAAGGTGATGGCCAGATGTGCATAGTCGCGACAGACACCCTTGCCCTCGTTATAGGCGTCCCACGCGGTCTTGGTCGCGCGCGCATGCTCGTAGCCGAACTGGATATGGTTGTGCACGAAATCGCAGATCGCTTGAACGCGTGCCCAGCCGGGCACGGTCTTCTCAAACAGCTGCCAGGCGACGTCCGACAGCCGATCCGTCTCGCAGTAACGGCTGCCGAGCAGATAGACGATCGTCTCGGCCGGCAGATCCTCCACTGCGTGCTGGATGGCGGATGGCACGATGATATCCGGCTTGCCGCTGTCGTTGACGATGCCGTCGGCTTTGAACGTGATGCGGCCCGTCGGCGCAACAATACGGCTGCACCAGTTACCGAAGCCATCGCGATACGGCGTTATCGGAACAGCCGGGCTCGTCGTGAGATAATCTGGCACAACGACATCGGAAGCACGCGTGAAATGCATGCCCATCACGATCATGACAGGCGTTGGCTGCGGGAACTCATAGATCATCTCGTAGCCAACACGGATCTTCATGCAAAACACCTCATCCCGGCAAGCTCGTTGATTTCAAAAGCGAGACATCGCAAGCGTCGCACATTGCGCGACAGTCTTGCGAGAAAAACTCCGCACAAGCGTCGGCCGGAACGTCATCGATGTCGGATACATCCTCGAAATGGCGACAAGACGTTAGATAACAAGGCAATCATAGCGAAATTCGACGAAACACCGGATCACTCAAAGAAATCGATAGCTAATGCCTGTGAATAGGCGCACGCTCAATACATGCCGGATCTCAGCAGCGACATGCGCGCGTGACCACGAGATCGCGCCGTGAGACCGTAACTTTCAAACATCCTTTCCTGTTGAAGGGCCTTGGTCGGTTGATCCCGGCAGGGTCGTATGACGTCGTCACCGATGAGGAGATGATCGAGGGACTGTCCTTCGCCAGCTATCGGCGGACGGCGACCATGATCATCGTGCCAGGCGCACCGCCACATACGAGATCTATGGAGATGATCTCGATTGAGTCGCTTGAACTGGCGGATGCACAACGCATCGATGCGAGTGCACTATGACCGAGGGTCCGGTCGAACTCGATAGCCGTCGCGGCATGGCGGCACAGAAGGCCACCGATATCAGGCGAATTCTTGCCGAGGTCGAATCCAATGCCAAGGCCTTGCGCGACCGCCAGCAGGAGCTTGAAGAGCACCTCCTCACCGCGCCTGCGACAACATGGCCGGAGGCCGCGACCAAGGCACGCTACGTGCTCAATCTCTACGCTGCTTCACTGAGCGCGCAGGATGCCCGCCACCGCGATCTGATTGCGATCGTGCTGGACGACTTCACGCGGCTTGCCGCCAACGATTGATCCTATCTGTCACCGAATGTTGCAGCTTCCGGCCGCAATCAACAATCGAAAGTCTCCCCATGCAAAATCTCTTGCACCGTCACGTTCAGGTCGCAGAATCTCTCCGTCTCGGCGTTGAGTCCGGCTGGTACAGCACCAAGATCAGCGGAACGTTCGTTACAGGCCCACATCCCACCGAGGCCGAATGCCTGCGCAAGATCGCTGAACTCAATCCTGTCGTGCCGAAGCGCAAGGCCTGACGCGGGAAGACGATGATGGCGCTTACACACGGTGTTTTCCAAAGTTTCGAATATAATCGCATGGTCGTCCTGTTCTCGATGATGAACGACGAGACCGAAGTCACCTGCGCGATCAGCACCAGCGCGATGGACGAGCTCGAAAAGGCGACACGCACCAAGCCCGAACAGCGTGAGGAGCAATTCGCCCGGCTGCGCGATCGCATCGAGGCTTGCGCGGCGCATAAATTCGCGAACGCCGAATTCGAGGGCAAGCCACCCGGCATCGTTCTGCGCAGCATCGATTTCCGATAGCCTCCCCCCACGATTGAACCCTTCCTCCTCGCGGCGTGACCAACGGCAGTCACACGCGAGAGGTCGAACCATGCGTCGCTTCCCAAGCCTGAACCGTTGCGCTATCCGCATCCTGTTCGTCACCCTGCTGGCAAGCGTGGCAATGCCGGTCGCGCAAGCTGCTGCCGACGATGCACAGCAGTGTACCAATGCGTCCGGCGTCATCGCGATTGCAGCCTGCGACCGCGCCATCGCCTCAGGCAATTACCGCGGTCGCGAGCTCGCGGAACTGCAGTTCAATCGCGGTTTCGAATATCAAGAGCGTCATGAAAGCGCCCCTGCTATGGCCGCTTTCGACGAAGCCATCCGCCTGAACCCGGATTACGCCCGCGCCTATTTCATGCGTGGAAACCTCTGGCTCGCCCGCGGCGACAACGACCGCGCCATCAGCGACTTCAGCGTGGCGCTCGGTCTCGATCCCAACAATACCGATGCCTATGTCAATCGCGGTGTCGCCTGGTACGCCAAGGACGACAATGACCGGGCCATTGTCGATTACGACATGGCGATCCGTCTCAATCCGCAGGAAACGAGTGCTTATAGCAATCGCGGCGGTGCCTGGCTGGTGAAGGGAGATCACGATCGCGCGGTCGCCGATTTCAGCGAAGCGATCCGGCTCAATCCAAACGATCCTTGCCCGATCTTCAACCGCGGCTTCGCCTATAGCCTGAAAGGCCACAACGACCGTGCGATCGCCGACTACAATGAGGCGATCCGCATCGCACCGACTTACGTGGCAGCGCTGACAGATCGTGGCGGTGTATGGGCCGACAAGGGTGACAACACCCGCGCCATGGCCGATTTCAATGAAGCCCTGCGCATCAATCCGAAATACGCCAAGGCGCTTTACCTGCGCGGCATGACACGGCTTGAGATGGGCGACAATTCAGGGGGCGCAGCCGATGTTGCGAGTGCGCGGAAGATCAATCCCAAGGTCGGCTCATAAGTGACCGGGTACGTGTCACCTGCACGGGCGGCACGTCGGTCACATCAATCAGTCGAGCTTGGCGACGACGATGAGGCGCTTCACTTCGCCATTGCGATAGGCCTGCAGGAACTTGTTGTAGTCCCGGAACGAGACGCAACCGTTGGAGTCGCCATTGGGCCCGAGCATGTAGGTATGCGCCAGCAGACCGGTGCGGCCGTAGATCGCGCCCTCGCCGCCCACCGGCGTCAGACGCAGCGCAGCCACGCCGTGGAACAGGGCTTCGCGCGGCTTGAGGTCATAAATATGTGGCGGGGTCACACCGCGCATTTTCTCATGCGCGTAAGCGGGATTATCGAGACGGGCGCCGAGGCCGGAATGCGCTTCCAGCTTGGTGCCGTCGGGCATGTACACTTTGCGTGCGGAGATGTCGTAGACCGCGGTGGTGCGATCGCTCAGGGTCGGCTCATTGCTGGCCGCGGCGTCGGTGCCGTTGGTCAGCACGCCGCCATCGGAGCCGGCATAAGCGAGCACGGGGCCGGACTGCGGAGCGCTGCCGCCGAACAGTTTCTCGAAGACGTTGAAATTGCCCGACTTGGGCTGTGCGGCCAGCGCCAGCCGCGCCTTCTGCACCAGCGAGTCATGACCATAGGCGCCGCCCTTGGCCGCACGGGCCTGTGCGACGGGCTGTTGCGGTGCTTCAGCAACCTGCGGCGCGGAGGCCGTGCGGGCATCGGAAGGCCGTGCAGCGGGCATCGGAATGCTGTCGACGAGCTGACGCACCGTCGGTACCGGCTGCATCAGCGCGACTTCCTGCGGCTTCGCAGCCGGTGCAGGGACCACGGACTCAGAAGCCGGCGTACGCTTGACGAAGCGCTCGGGCGCGGCACCCATCGAATAGGTCGGGTCGAACCAGGCGACCTGGCGCTTTGGCTCGGTCTGGGCGGCGGCGAGCGGCGCATTAACGGCCGGCTCGAAACGCTCTGAGAAGGATGTGCGGTGTTCGGTGCGTGAGAAGCGGCTGTCGAAGCGCTCGGCGAAGGACGACTGGCCAACGCCTGCATCACCACCGAGATTGGCGGAGACCATCGCTGGCTCCACGCCGCTCTGGAAAAGCTTGCCGGCAAGCGTCCATCCGCCGGTCAGTGCGACGGCGGCGAGTGCAGCACCGGTCACGAACATACGTGAACTGGA
This sequence comes from Tardiphaga sp. P9-11, assembly GCF_008329525.1. Lineage (GTDB taxonomy): Bacteria > Pseudomonadota > Alphaproteobacteria > Rhizobiales > Xanthobacteraceae > Tardiphaga. The sequence continues at coordinate 699,802 of NZ_NPKQ01000002.1, forward strand.
TTTCGACACCTGATGCTGGCCTCGGCGAGAGGATGCAGAATGGTTCAACGCACGTTTACTGCTGCTCATACGCCTGACGTCCAACACACGTTTACTAAGCTCCCTGCCCGTTGTGCCGGACGAGACACACATGTCTCGAAAAGCACCGCGCAGGGATGCGAAACGCCATTAAGGCGAGTTTTAGTTAAATGCGAATTAATTGGAGGTCCCCCACCGATTGCCTACCTAAAGGCCTGCCAATGATGGCCTTTTTGAGTAAGCGACAGGACGAATCCGGGGAACCTGCGAGAGCTTTCGAGGCTCTCGCAGGCCGGTCTCAGGCGCGCTGGGGTTTTGGGTCACGCCCGGCCCGAACTATTTGGCACGGTGCTATTAGGTCATTGGCCTAGTGCGAGGCTGGCGCGTGGAGAACCCACATCTTCTTTTACGGTATTTAGGTAATCATAACGATCGATTTGTGCCGGCTGAGCCGCCAACTGATCACGACCTCAGTAGCCCAGCTTCGGATACCAGTCGGTGCCCCGCCCCTCAGGGGTGACGTCCAAAACCGTCCAGAGCGGCATCAGATCCGGCGCCCCGCGCGGGTCCTGGTCGGGATCGGCCGTGGACCCATCCATCTCGCCGCTCCAGAAATGGCGAATCGTGCCGCTGCGGCGGGTGAAGACGTTGAAGGCCGCGTCGTCGCCACCGTCCTTGGTCAGGCCGTGATAGTCACGGCTGAACGCGCCTGAAGTGTCCGAGAACAGCGGCAGGTAATGCCAGCCACGCTGCTTCTTGAAGGCGACCAGCCGCTCGATCGGCGATCGCGCCACAACGGCCAGTGCAACGCGCTGCGTGATGTCAGGCACCTCGCCATCCCAGGCTGACAGCAGCGACGTGCACATCGGACACGGCTTCTCGCGCTGTGGCCCATACATGTAGGAGTAGACAGCGAGCGTCTGCTTGTCGCCGAACAAGCCCTCAAAATTCACCGGGCCCTTCTCGCCCATGAAATCATAGTTCTTCGTCACCTCGCCGCCTTCCGGCAGCGCGCGTCGGAGTTCGGCGACGCGCTCGATCTGACGTCGCAGCTCGATTTCCTCGACGAGCAGCGTATTGCGCGCCTGGCGGTATTCACGGCTTTCGTTGGGATAGCGAAAGCCGGCTTTTTTCACGAGTTCGATCGCGGGTATCAGGCTGGAACCGGTCATGGCATGATCCTTCCTTGGTGGGCTCAACGTGCTCCGTCTGCAAGACGTTCCGGAACCGGCCGATCCGACAACAGCGCCGAAATAACCGGGCAGACATTGACGCCCCTCACGTCGATGCCCATGAGTGCGCCATGCGTCTGTTTCATTTCAGCGAAGAGAACAATATCGAGGTCTTCATGCCGCGGCCGGCGAAGATCGCTTCGCCTCGTCTCCATGGGCAGGAGTGGCTCAACGGACCCTTGGTCTGGGCGATCGACGACTGGCATCAGCCGATTTATCTATTCCCGCACGACTGCCCGCGCGTTTTTGTCTGGCCGACAGAGAGCACGACGCCGGAATATCTCACCGCCTACAAGAAGATGACCTCCTGCCGCATGGTCGCGCATATCGAGCTTAGCTGGCTGGATAAGCTTTCTCAGACGACGCTCTATCGCTACGAGCTTTCACCCGACGGGTTCGAGGATCTCGGAGATGCAGGTGCGTGGGTATCGCGCGCACCATCCATGCCGCTCAATATCGAGCGAATCGACAGCATCGAAAAGGCGCTGGCGGCTGCTGACGTCGAGTTGCGCGTGCTGCCTTCTCTGAAGACGCTGGCGCCCCTATGGGACACCTCGCTTCACGTCAGCAGCATTCGGCTTCGCAATACGTTGGATTGACCGATCGAGCCGCTCGCGTTCCGCGAACTAGGTACGCTATCCACTTTCGCAGGCCAAAAACGCCGCCCTTCATTGGAAGCCGCTAACGACATGTCCCTCACGATGCCGTTGACATCGAAACTAATCGCGGATAAATAATATCCACGATAGAGGGCAAGGACGAAGCGATGAAGATGAGCGACGGAGTCGAGCAGGCGATCCACAGCGTGGCGATGCTCGCAGGCCTGCAATCGAACGGCGTGTTGTCCGCCGGCGCCCTCGCCGAATTCCATGGCGTGTCCACCAGCTATCTCCTGAAACACCTGCAGGCGCTTTCGGGTGCCGGCCTGCTCATCGCACAGCCTGGCCCGACCGGCGGCTATCGCCTTGCCCGAACGCCAGACCAGATCACCCTGCTTGATGTCGTCCTTGCCGTTGAGGGCAATGCGCCGGCCTTCCGCTGCAGTGAAATCCGCCAGCGCGGCCCCAATCCCCTGCCCGGCAAACCGACGGCGCCCTGCGGCATCAATGCCGCGATGCTGCGCGCTGAACGCGTCTATCGCGACGAACTGGCCAAAGTGAGCATCGCCGACGTACTCGGTGATCTCCGTACCACGGACACCGACGGTGCCATCGCGGCGCGCGGCTGCGCCTTCCTCGAACTCAACGAACGACGTCGCAACATCAGTTGAATTTCAGACCGCAATCCCAACCACCACACAAGGAGAATGACCATGCAAGCCCGTCTCAACATCGCCAAGGCCGCCCCTGACGCCTACAAGGCCGTCGCCGCGCTCGATCAATATGTCGTCAAGGAAAGCGGCCTCGAGCCTGCGATCGTCCACCTCATCAAGCTCCGCTCGTCGATCATCAATGGCTGCGCTTTCTGCGTCGACATGCATGTGAAGGAATCCCGTCACGACGGTCTCAGCGAGCAGTGGATCAACATGATGTCGGTCTGGCACGAATCCACGGTCTACACGCCGCGCGAGCGCGCGCTCCTCGGCTGGGTCGATGCTGTCACACTGATCGCGCAGACTCGCGCGCCCGATGCCGATTATGAAGCGCTGCGCGCGCATTTCTCGGAAGAGGAATGCCTCAAGATCACAGTGGCAATTGGCGCCATCAATGTCTGGAACCGTCTTGCCGTCGGCTTCCGCGTTCCGCATCCGATCGAGAAGCCGAAGGCTGCTGCCTGAACACCGACTTCAGCAGATAATCGACAAGCAAAGGGCCGGGTTGAAACATCAACCCGGCCTTTCTTGGCGTCTGCTTTGCCCGACCGATGTGTCAGGCAATATGGCTAGTGGTCAGAAAAGCTTCGCGCCAGACGCATCGACGACGCGTCCCCAGCGGGCGTAATCGTCCTTGATCGTCTTGGCAAAGGCCTGAGGCGTCGAGGTTGTGATGCTGAGGCCCTGCTTTTCCAGGCGATCGCGAACATCCGGCAGCGCGCCTATGCGCACCACTTCGGCGTTCAGGCGATCAACAATGGCATCGGGCGTCCCTGCAGGCACGACGAGGCCGAACCAGGAGTCGACGACAAAGTCAGCCACGCCTGCTTCCGCCGGCGTCGGCACATCGGGAAGCTGCGACGAGCGCTCGCGGCTGGTGATCACGAGACCCTTGACCTTACCATCGCGGATCTGCGGCGCCAGCACCGTCAGCGTGTCGAAAGACAGGTTCACCTGATTTCCGAGCAATGCGTTGACGGCTGGCGCGCTGCCCTTGAACGGCACGTGGAGCAGATCCGTCTCGGTCAGGCTCTTGAACAGTTCGCCGCTCAAATGGCAGAGCGTGCCGGGTCCGCACGACGAGTAGGTGAATTTCCCCGGCTCGCGCTTCGCAGCCGCAACCAGCTCCTTGACGCTGGAGACCGGCGTATCCGGGCTGGCCGCGAGCACATAGGGCACCGACGTCAGCAACGAGACCGGCGTAAAGCTTTTGAAGGGATCGAAGGCGATGGTCTTGTTGATATGCGGCAGAATGGTGAGCTGCCCCGCGGGCGCGAGCGACAGCGTGTAGCCATCCGGATCGGCCTTGGCGACAGCGTCGGCAGCAATAGCCGTACCGGCACCAGCCTTGTTCTCGACCACAATGGTCTGCTTCAGCGCCTCGCCGAGCTTGTCAGCATAGACCCGCGCCGTGATGTCCGCAGCGCCGCCCGGCGGGAACGGAACGATCAGCTTGATCGTCCGGCTCGGCCAGCTGTCAGCGAACGCCCCCGTCGCGCCGGAAACCAGCAGCACTGCCGCGAAAGCACCTGAGAGGAAGCGAGAAGACATGACGGACCGCACGGTCGTATTCCTTATGATCGATGATGAGAGTGTTTTGCCCGTGGCTCCCGCGACATTTCGACGAGATTTCGCAATCATTTCAGCGATGTGGGACCACGTTTGTTGTCATTAAAAATGTCATCGAGACGGGCTTCCGACAAGGAAACGCCTTTGCAAATAAGATCTGGACGATGGTGGATTGCTATCGTCGGATGGGCGGATGCGAGAAATTGCTTCTTTTGACGGAACTATTTGGCAGCGGAACCTTATGTTCTGATCGAACCGTCGGAGTCGGAGAGCGTCATGACCGGGCTGAACCAGTCGACCGAGAAGAGCCGCTACCTCAGCGCCCCGAAACGCCCTGACTTCACGCTGGATCAGGACTGGGGTTCCTACTCCGCCGCCGAGCATGATCGCTGGGACCGCCTGTTCGCCCGCGCGCAGACCGTCCTTAAGGGACGGGCTTGCGACGAATTTCTCGCCGCGCTGAATACATTGCAACTATCAGAGTCGGGCATTCCCAATCTGGAGAAACTGAGTGCCCGTCTGATGCCGCTGACCGGTTGGCAGGTGGTGCCGGTTGCCGAACTGGTGCCCGATGAGATTTTCTTCGATCATCTCGCCAACCGACGCTTTCCGGCTGGCGCCTTCATCCGCCCCGAGCATGAAATGGATTACCTGCAGGAACCCGACATCTTCCACGACGTCTTCGGCCATGTTCCGCTATTGGCGAACCCGGTCTATGCCGATTTCATGCAGGCTTATGGCAAAGGCGGCCAGCGCGCGATGGCGCTCGGCCAGTTGAAGAACCTGGCACGATTGTACTGGTACACGGTGGAGTTCGGACTGATGAAGAGCGCGGACGGGTTGCGCATCTTCGGCGCCGGCATTCTGTCGTCAGCAACAGAGTCGGTCTTCGCGCTGGAAGAAGCCTCGCCGAACCGGGTCGCATTCGACCTCGAACGCGTGATGCGGACGAACTACATCATCGACGATTTCCAGCAGAGCTATTTCGTCATCGAGAGCTTCGAGAAGCTGCTGCAGGACAGCTATCAGGATTTCGGCGTGCTCTATGGCCGCTTGGCCAACGCACATGACATCGCGGCCGATGAGGTGATCCCTGAGGATTACGTCATCTGCCGCGGGACGCTGGACTATTTCAAGCGCAAGCGCGCGTCAGCCATTCATTGACTGGATGCGGAACTTGGCCGGCGACGCGCCGAAGCGGCGACGGAAGCTGCGGTGGAAATAAGAGAGCTCGTTGAAACCGCAGGCGGCCGCAACTTCGCTAATCTTGAGGCTGCACTGGCGATCGCTGATCAGCATGCTGCGGGCCTTTTCAAGCCGGAGCTCCATAATGCGATCGGTGATGCTGAGGCCCGAGCCCTGCAGCAGGTCCTGAACGTAGCGGACCGACAGGCCGAGTTTCTCGGCGACCACCCGGGTCGAGAACTGCTGATCGGCAAAGCTCTCATTGATCTGGCTGATCACGCTGGCGATCCGCGCACCGCGCAGGCCACCGACCTCGGTGAGGTTCACGGGATCCGGCTTGTCGACGCTGTGCGCCTTGGCACGGTCGGATCCGAAGTCGGAGTGGCTGCTGAATGCGAGATTTGTGTTTTCCATGTTCCCAATCACCGCCCATTTCAATGTGTGCGGTGATAGGTCGTCGGGACCCCTGACTTTGGTTCAACGCCGGCGACGATAATTTGCATCGCTCGAAACCATAGCGGCGCACTGCGCCCCGACGGTGACCCGTCAGTCGTTGGCCGGCGGGTCATCGTATGGTCCCACGATCGCGCGCCCCCTAGTACTTTCAGGTGAGACCGAGCGGCGACAGCCGCTCACAATGCGACGCCAGGTGCGCAATCCAGCACGAGTCACGCGCTTACGACCACGACGAGAGCGGTATTTTTATACATGGTCGCTGCTGAAATGACGCGCGAAGCAGCTCCTATTCCTGGAGGGCCGCCAACGCACCTGCAAGGAAACGACATGAAACAGCTTCTCCTCGGCACCATCGGCATCCTCAGCCTCGGCAACGCCGCCATCGCCGCAGACGTGCCGGCCCGCGCCTATACCAAGGCCCCCGCCATTGATCCCACCTATAACTGGACCGGCTTTTACGCCGGCGTTCATGCTGGCTACGGCCTCGGCGGGACCGAATGGCAGATCCTGAATATCCGAACCGATGGCGCACTGGGCGGCGTTCAGGCCGGCTATAATCAACAGATCGGCAACCTGCTGCTCGGCATCGAGGCCGACATCAGCTTCAGCGGCATCAAAGGCAATCGCACGCTGAACGTTCTGAATCAGGCCACACTGTCCCAGACGTCGCAGATCAACTGGCTGTCAACCGTGACCGGACGCATTGGCTTTGCGAATGGCCGCTGGCTCACTTACGCCAAGGGCGGATTTGCCTGGGCTAATGAAGATCACAGCTACGACGTTCAGGTTTCGGTGCCGGGGCCCGACAGGATCACGTTGTCCGGCAGCGAGACGCGGCGGGGATGGGTCGTTGGCGCCGGCATGGAATATGCGCTCGCGAACAACTGGTCGCTTCGCGGCGAGTATAATTTCATCAACTTCCCTGACCACGATTTCGATCTTAGCGGTACGCAGTCCTCCACCGGGTCGATCTCCACCACGGCATTCACCAAGCAGACGGTGCACCTCGTCAAGCTCGGCGCGAACTATCAGTTCGGCGCTCCCGATGCCGCCAAGCCGATCCCGCCACTGCAATACGCGCAGACGGGATTCAACTGGACCGGCTTCTATCTCGGCGCACAGGCAGGCTACGGATCGGGACAGGGCAACTGGCGTGACTACACACCAGTTGGCAAGTTCTCGATGACCGGGGGCTTTGGCGGTGGCCAGATCGGCGCCAATGTTCAGCTCGGCGTGATCGTCATGGGCGTCGAAGGCGAACTGGTCGGCGGCGATGTCGGCGGGGGCACCCGCATCAATGCCGGCGGCAATCTCGACATAAGCTCGCGCACCGACTGGCTGGCGATGGCTACAGCGCGCATCGGCATCGTGACCAACGAGCGCTGGCTGACCTATCTCAAGGGGGGTGTCGCCGTCGCCGGGGATCATCATGCCATATCGGTGGTGTCAGGCCCGATGTACGTAAACCTCGATGGATCCCGTATCCATACCGGCTATGTGATCGGTGCCGGCGTGGAATATGCCTTCGCACCAAACTGGTCCGTCAAGGCAGAGTATAACTACATCGGCTTTGGCCATGACAAAGCGAGTCTCGAAGGCGTGATCAATGCCCCTCCGATGGTCGGCTCCTACTATTTCAATGCCGATATTGCGCAGACCATGCAGCTCGGAAAGATCGGCGTGAACTATCACTTTGCGCCGTAACTGCAACAGCAGGCCACCATCGCGCCATTGCGCGCATGGTGGTCGCGCCTCCTAGCGCGGTAACATCTCCGGTGGCGGCGACCGGTCCAGCACGTCACCTTTGGCGCCTTCCAGCAGGTTCAACTCCACATTCTCCACGACCAGCGGGCCGCGTTTGCGCTTGAGGTCAGCCACTTTCTCGATGTTGGCAAAGGCCGCCCGCCATTCCGGATTGGCTGCGGCATTTTGTTCCCCCACCAGCAAAAGCTTGCCGGACAGCTGCTCTGCATTCGGCTCTGGCATGTTCACCCAGCGAATGCGTTGGGTGCGCTGGAAGACACAGGTCCCTTTCGGCAGATAGAAAGTGAGCCAGCCCGTGGTGCCGTAATCAGGCGCCACCACGCATGTAGCCCCCACACGGGCGCGGACGGCCTCGATCTCGGCTGCCAATTCGACGAAGCCGACACCGATGCTGCGCACCGTAGCATCGCGCTTGTAGCCGGACAGCAGGCCGGTATTGGCCTGCACGACCAGCGCTGTGAACATGACGATGCCGGTCGGCCCCGCCCAGCGCAGGCAGAAATCCACGGTGCGCTGCTCGCGCGGTTTCCATTGCACGATGGTTGCAGCGACGGCAGCAATGATGGCCAGCGTCGGATAGACCGGCGCGAACCAGTTGGCCTCGACGCGGGCATGCAACGCGTGCCAGCCGAAATACAGCACGATGATCCAGAACATCGCATTGAGCAGTACCCGCGCCGGCCACGCTCCGGGCCTGCGGACGGCCAAGGCGTAAAGTCCCATCACGCCGAGAATGAACACCAGAGGCGTCGCAAAAGCGAATTGCGTCGGGATCAACTCGCCAATGAAAGCCGGATTGAAGTGATCGATCCGGGCGCGCCCGAGTTGCTTGATGAAAGATACCCAGCCATGTTCGGCATTCCAGAACAACACCGGCGAGAACACCGCCAGCGCTGTGAGGCCCCCGAGGTAAGGCCATGGCGAGACCAACCAGCGCCGCATCTTCGGCACGACAATCAGCCAAATCAGGATCGCCGGTCCGAAAAACAACGCTGTGTATTTCGATAACAGCGCCGCTCCGACGGCGACGCCCACAGCGAGCCACCACGCGCCCTGCCCTGTGGCCAGTACCTGGGCGAGCGCCAGCAACACGAAGCTCGAGGCGACCAGTACCGGCGCGTCCGGCGTGACGATCATCAGTCCGACAGACGTGATCATGGTCGCGTTGAGCAGGATTACCGCCGTCGACGCGAGCCGCTGGCCACCGAACAACAGTTCGGCCGTGCGATACACCGCCCAACTCATCGGCAGAGCCAGTAGGACAGAGAATACGCGCACACCGAATTCGGTGTCACCGGCGATCATGGTGCCGAGCCGGATCACCACGGCGACCATCGGCGGGTGGTCGTAGTAACCGCCGGCCAGATGTTTCGACCACATCCAGTAATAGGCTTCGTCGAAGGTCAGTGGCGTCCATGCGGCCGCCACGAGCCGCAGCAGCACCAGACCGACGACCACGGCCGCGGTGCCGCGAACCAGCCGCAGTTCCTGCGCATTCATCCAGCGGTCACCGTTTCCGCCACACGAAGAGGCCCGACATCGCGTAGTTCCAGACCACGCCCATCAGTGCGCCGGAAGCACCGGCCAGCCACCAGATCGGCTCCTGGTCGAAGACCGACCAGGCCACGCCGACATTGGCGAGCAGACCCACGCTGCAGACCACGTAGAAAATCGCCAGACCGCGCAGGATGCCGAAACCTTTCAAACGCTGGTCGCGATAAGTCAGGAAATTGTTGAGCAGGAAGTTGCCGGTCATCGCGCAAAACGCCGCAATGGCCTGCGCCTCCGCGAATGGCGGATCGAACACTTCCAACGTGACGAACAGCACGGCGAAATGCACGAACAGGCCGATCGAGCCGACCATAGCGAACAGCAGGAAGCGCAGCGACACCGTGTCGTTGGTCAGCTTCGCCAGCACCAGACCCAGAAAGTCGAGCGCCACCATGGAATCGAGCTTGCTCTCGCCATGCAGGCGCGAACCGAAGGTGTAGGGCACCTCGATAACGCGCAGATCGCCTTCGGCCGTCGCCACGACGTCGAGCAGGATCTTGAAGCCCTGCGTGGACAGCTTCGGTGCGAGCTGTTCGAAGCGATCGCGGCGGATCATGAAGAAGCCGCTCATCGGATCGGCGATCTCCACCCGCAGCACGCGCTGCGCCACAGCAGTCGCAAATTTGCTGGCGCCGAGGCGCTGCGTATTGAAACTGTCGGCGCTGCCACCCTCGATATAGCGGCTGCCGATCACCAGTTCGGCGGCGCCGCTCTCGATCAGGCCGAGCATTTTTCCGAGCTGGGTCTCATCGTGTTGCAAGTCGCCATCGATCACTGCCGCGCAGGGTGCGCTGGAGGCCAGCATGCCCTCGATGCAGGCGCCGGATAGACCACGGCGCCCGATGCGGCGGATGCAGCGCACGCGCGAGTCACCGCGCGCCAGCTCACGTACCGCGTCGGCGGTGCCGTCCGGCGAATTGTCGTCGACGAAAATGACTTCCCAGGAAATGCCAACCAGCGCCGCGTCCAATCGCTGCACAAGGGTGGCGACATTGCCGCGTTCGTTGAAAGTGGGGACGACAACGGACAGCTGCAGCGGAGCGCCCGCTTTCGATACCTGTCCGGGCCCCGGTCTGATGGCTTCGTTCATGGCGCCAGCATATATCTGCCGCGCCGGACCCTGCCAAGGCGGACAGGGAACAGCGAAGCCTTGAGAGGTGCCGAAACAAGCCATCAGAAGGGGAAAACGGCCAAAAGCGGCCCAAAAATGCCAACGACCCCGAACAACAGGCGCACGTACATCCGGCGCACCAAGCTATTCAAGGTCGTTCCAGCGCCGGAGCTGTTAAGCGTCGACGTCGCCGTTGCAAACAAGATAGGGACGCTGGAGACGTTCCGCAAGGGGTGATCTTGCGGCTTTCTAATGGCCCTCCCAAGGCCAAGGCATTCCTGTTCGCACCATCGCTGTCAACGCCAGCCTATAGCCAGCATGGTGGAGCACCGTTACGTTGCGGCAATTAATGCGGTGCATAAGACGGCCATCCGTAGCTACAGCTGCCTCGGCCCATGCCTGTCGCCGCGCAGAAGACAAACCGGAGGCGCCATGCGACGCTTGCTCAAGCCATATCTGCTCGCCGCGGGGCTGACATGGGGCGCGACCTTCTGCCCAATCCATGCCGTCGCGCAGACGGTTGATGCCGTCACGACGACGCTGCTCGCCAATGCACGCGTCACGACTGCGCTGGATGCCATCAAGGCCGACGACGACCGCGCCCTGAAAGAGCAGATCCGAATCACTGAGATCCCCGCGCCTCCTTTCAAGGAGCGCGTGCGCGGCAACTACATTTTGGCCCGGTTTCAGGAACTGGGCTTTAAGGACGCCAGGATCGACGCCGAAGGCAATGTGATTGCCCTGCGCAAGGGAACGACCGGGACGCCGAAGCTGGTGATCTCCGCGCATCAGGACACGGTGTTTCCGGAAGGCACCGATGTGACCGTGAAAGAGAAAGACGGCGCATATCTGGCACCGGGGATCGGTGACGACGCCCGCGGGCTCGCCGCTTTGCTGTCGCTGATGCAGGCTCTCAATGCGCAGCAGATTACGACCGTCGGAGACATCATGTTTGTCGCCAGCGTCGGCGAGGAGGAGCTAGGAAACCTGCGCGGCGTCAAAGCGCTGTTTCGCGACAACAAGGACATCGATGGTTTCATTTCCATCGACGGACTTGGCGTGACCCGCATCGTCAATCAGGGCACCGGCAGTCACCGCTACGAGATGATCTTTAGGGGACCTGGCGGCCACAGTTTTCAGGAGTTTGGACTGCCGAGCGCGACCCACGCATTGGGACGCGCAATCGAGAAAATTTCCGAGTTGCAGACTCCGTCCGATCCGAAAACCACTTTCACGGTCGGCACGGTCAGTGGCGGCACTTCAGTCAATGCCATCGCCGCCGAAGCGCGCATGGCGATCGACATGCGGTCGAATTCCACGGAAGAACTGTTAAAGCTCGAAGCAAAGCTGCTCGATCTGGTGAACGACGCAGTCGTCGAGGAAAATAAACGTTGGGGATCGGACAAGATCACGGTCGAGATCAAACTGATTGGTGACCGTCCCGCAGGTCTCGTCGCCGAAGATTCACCGCTGGTACAGGCCAGCGCACGCGCCGTCACCGTTCTGACCCGCGCGCCGCGCGTCACCTTTGCCGGCTCCAGCACCGATTCCAATCTCGCGATGTCGCTCGGCATCCCTGCGGTGACCATCGGCGGCGGCGGCCAGGGCGGCAACTGGCACTCGCGCAACGAATGGTACAAGCCCGTCGATGCCTATATGGGGCCGCAAAACGCACTACTCACCATGCTGGTCCTGACCGGAATGGAAGGTGTGACCAAGCCGATGCTGCCAACACGCCACTGACGTCACATGTAACGTAAAGGTTGATCCCACGATGGCTACAAAATCAACTTCCGTGAAATCCGGCAAAATTCGCATCGGCATCGGTGGCTGGACCTTCGCGCCATGGCGCGGGGTGTTCTATCCGGAGAAACTAACACAGGCGAAGGAGCTCAGTTACGCCGCGTCCAAGCTGACCTCCATCGAGATCAACGGAACCTTCTACGGCTCACAGAAGCCGGAGAGCTTTCGCAAATGGGCGCGCGAAGTGCCCGATGATTTCGTATTCTCGCTCAAGGGCCCCCGCTTCGCAACCAATCGCCGTATCCTCGCGGAGGCCGGTGACAGCGTGAACCGTTTCTACGATTCCGGCGTGCTCGAACTCGGCGATAAACTCGGACCCGTGCTGTGGCAGTTCGCGCCGACCAAGAAATTCGACGAAGCCGATTTCGGGAAGTTTCTCGAATTGCTGCCAACCGAGCTCGCTGGCCGCAAGCTACGCCACGTGGTCGAGGTCCGCCACGACAGTTTCTGCGTGCCGGGCTTCATCGCGCTTCTGCGCCAGTTCAATATCCCCGTGGTGTTCTCCGAACACGCCACCTACCCGGCCATAGCCGATGTCACCGGCGACTTCGTCTATCTGCGTTTGCAGAAGGGCGAGGACAGCATCAAAACTGCCTATCCCCCAAAGGCGCTGGATGCCTGGGCTAAACGCTTCGAGACATGGGCCGGTGGCGGCGAGCCGAGCGACCTGCCCCGCGTCGACGATGTCAAGATCAAGAAGCAGCCACGCGACGTGTTCGCTTATGTGATCCATGAGGCGAAGGTGCGTGCTCCTGCGGGCGCGATGGCGTTGATCGAGCGGGTGGCGTAGCGCCCACGACGCTACTCAGTCGAGCTTGATGCCAGCCTCGCGGATCAGTTTTGTCCAGGTCGCGTGTTCTGACGCGATGAAGCTGTCGAGCTTGTCGTCGGGCATATCCCAGGGTTCACCGCCGCTCTTTTCGAATCGTTCTTTCAGATCGGGCAACACCGCCCGAATATCCTGGCGGAGTTTTGCGATCACCGCTGGCGGCGTTTTGGCCGGCACGAAAATGCCCAACCATGAATCCACGTCGAGACCCGGCACGCCCGCTTCCGCCATCGTCGGCACATCAGGCGCCAGCGGACTCCGCTTCGACGACAGGACCGCAATGCCCTTCACCTGACCCGACTGCACATAAGGCAGCCCGGCGGCAATCGAGTCGAAGAACAGGTCGATGCGGCCCGCCAGCAAATCGGCAAAGGCAGCCGGCGATCCCCGGTACGGCACTTCCTGCAGCTTGACGCCCGCGGACTTCATGAAGGCCGCGGCCACCAATTGCTGGCCGGTTCCGACACCCGCCGTCGCCACGGTGATCGAGCCCGGCTTGGCTGTCGCCGCCGCAACGATTTCCTTCGGTGTCTGCTGCGGCAAATCCTTGCGGCCAACCATGACGTAGCCAAACTTGTACACCAGCGCGACCGGCACAAAATCCTTGAGCGGATCATAGGCCAGCTTGGCGTAGAGCGCGGAGTTGAATGCCATATTGGAAAGGCCGCCGACCATCAGCGTATAGCCGTCAGCCTCGCTCTGGGCCGCAGCCTGCGTGCCGACGACAGTACCCGCGCCGGGCTTGTTCTCGACGAAGAACGCCTGACCCGTTCGCTTTGCCAACGCATCGGCAAGATGCCGTCCGACCAGATCGTAGCTCCCGCCGGGAGCGATCGGCACGATGATCCTGACCGGGCGATCCGGATACGCGCCTTGCGCCGATGCTACTGAATGAAAGGACACGAGCGCGAACGCGGCCACGCTCAGAGCACCAACCCTGCGAACCATTTATTCCCCCGGTGATATCAGCCATTGAACTGGCGGAGTTTGTTGAGTTCACTATGTGTCATGTTGCAGATCGGAGCAACGCCTCGCGGCTGGCCGCAACATTGTGCCAATCATATCTCGATCACGTGGATGCTTACATGGCCCGCAAGACGCCCCGCCTCTTCACTGTCGGTTACGAGCAGACGCCAGCAAAAGCCGTGCTCGACGAATTGCAAAATGCCGGCGTCAAGCTGCTGGTCGATGTGCGTGCCGTCGCCGCATCGCGGCGGCCGGGTTTCTCCAAGAACCAACTCGCCGCCGGCCTCGATGAGCGCGGCATCGGCTACATCCATTTGCGTGGACTAGGCACGCCGAAGGACGGCCGCGAAGCCGCGCGCAGTGGCAAGCTTGCAGCCCTTGAGAAGATCTATATGGCCCATCTCAAGACACCGCAGGCACGGGAGGAGATGGATGAGCTGGCGGCGCTGGTGACGAAGTCCGGACCGGTCTGCATCCTCTGCTACGAACGCGACCACGAACACTGTCATCGGCGCTGGATCGCCGAGATCATCGAGGAGCGCGAAGGCGCCAAAGTTCAGAACCTGCTGCCGCCGCAGTTTTGACGGCGTTTAGATCATTCGAAGCAGATTTTTTCGGATTCTCACTTATCCACACTGGACGGCGGCTTATCCCCAAGATAATCTACCTTAAGTTGCATTATATAGTTGTGTTTCTGTTGCGTTGGGTGGGGGCTCGATGCGTTGGGGACTGGCATTACGCGCATTATGCCTTGCAGCGGCCGCACACTTCTGCGGCGTAGCCTCGGCTCAGGATGTCGGCGAGATCGATGCCACGATCGAGCCGGCATCCGGCTCATCGAGCTTCTGGTCGTCCTTGTTTGACCCGCCTATCAAAAAACGTCGCGCCTTCGACTTTCTTTCCGGGGGCATGCCGGACCGCCTGATGTATTTCGGTGGCGTCGATGCATCGCATTGGAGCCTCGGCGCCTATGGTGGCCTGCAATGGGCCCCCGCCGGCCTGAACAAGAATGGCTTCATCCTGCGCTTCTTCCTGTCGGAAAACCTCGAACGCTACACAACAGGCACGCGCTCCGACTACACCCAGATCAGCCGCGCAGCGATCCTGCCTGGTTACCTCGTCCGCAGCGGCAATCTGGAAGTTCAGTTCTTGGCGGGTCTTGATATGGAGGCCGATTATTTCTTCCACGATCAGCGCCGCTCCCGGCTGCGCACGATGGCCGGTGCACGCGGTACAATGGATGTTTGGTGGGAGCCGACGCGCGAGCTGATGGTGCAATATGCCCTGTCGGGCACGACGATCGATAACGGCTACACCACGCGCATTGCGGCCGGCTGGCGCCTGTTCGATTTGTTCTGGATCGGCCCTGAGGCAGCACTGTCGAACGATTATTTCAGCCAACAGACCCGGATCGGCGGCCATCTGACTGGCTTGCGCACCGGCCCCTACGAATGGTCGTTCGCCGCGGGACATGTGCGGGATAGTTTCGAGCGCCAGGGAGTCTATGCACGCTTTGGCATGGTCATGCGGCCGCCCCGCGCTCCATTCTTCGAGAACTGACAGTTTATCGTAACTGCTCAATCCAGCGTGCGGCGGAAACGGCTCACTGCGATGGTCATCGCCAGTAGCATCAGCGCAACGAGCGCGATCGCGTCGTAGCGCAGATTTTCCAGTACTGCCCCCTTCAGCATGATGGCGCGGACGATCCGTATATAATGCGTCAGCGGCAGGCCTTCGCCGATATACTGCGCCCATACTGGCATGCCGGCGAATGGAAACATGAAGCCGGACAAAAGGATGCTGGGCAGGAAGAACATCATCGACAGCTGCATCGCCTGCAACTGGTTCTGCACGATGGTGGAGAATGTGTAACCGATCGACAGGTTGGTGGTAATGAACAGCGTGCTTAGCAGCGCGAGCAGCAGCAAACTGCCCTGCACCGGCACGCCGAACAGCAGAACGCCGATACCGATGATCAGCGTGGCCTGGATGAAGCCCACCAGCACATAGGGCACGATCTTGCCGAGCATCACCTCCACCGGGGTGATCGGCATCGACAGCAGGTTTTCCATGGTGCCCCGCTCAATCTCGCGGGTCACCGACAGCGCGGTGAAAATCAGCATGGTCATGGTCAGGATCGTGCCCACCAGCCCAGGTACGATGTTGAGCCGCGACGACGCCGCCGGATTGTAGCGCGCATGCGCCCGAATCTCGAACGGCAGCGACGGAGGATCGCCGACGAACAAGTCGTGCTGCAGGGCGGTCTGCATGAGGGTGCCGAGTGCCCCCAGTGCCGAGCCCGCCGCCACCGGATCGGTGGCATCGGCGGCGACCAGCAAAGCCGGACGGTCGCCGCGCCGCACCGCGCGCTCGAAGCCGCGCGGGATCTCCACGCCGAACAGCACCTTGCCCGAGAGCAACAGGCTGTCGAACTCGGCCACCGTATGCACCTCGTGGGTAAACTGAAAATATGAGGTATTTTCCAGCGCCTTGAGGATCGAGCGGCCGAGGTCGCTGTCCTCCTGCAGCAGCACCGCCGTGGGCAGGTGACGCGGCGTGGTATTGATGGCATAACCGAACAGCAAGAGCTGCATCACGGGGATCATTACGATCATGGCGAATGAGACCCGGTCGCGGCGTAGCTGGATGAACTCCTTCACCAGCATGGCGTAGCTGCGCCGCCAAAAACCGAACGGCCTCTCCTCGACCTCTCGGTCCGGTCCCTCCACGGCACTCACTGGAAATTGTCCCTGGCGCGCGTCATCAGATCGATGAATACGTCCTCGAGCGATGGCGCGCCGTGCTGCCAGTGCTGTCCCGGCCGGTCGCGGTACGACGAAACGGTAGCTTCAAGGGCAGCATGATCGCGCCCGGAGACGTGTAGGCTGGTGCCGAACGGCGCCACCATGTCGACGCCGGGCTTATCGGCGAGGTCTGCCGCAAGCTCATTGAGATCCGCGCCGGTGACAGTCCAGGTCGCCAGTGACGATGCCGCAATCACCTGCTCGACAGTACCGTGCGCCAGCAAGTGTCCATAGGCGATGTAAGCGATCTCGTGGCAGCGCTCGGCCTCGTCCATGTAATGGGTCGAGACCAGCACAGTCAGGCCCTGCGCGGCCAGCGCATGAATCTCGTTCCAGAAATCGCGCCGCGCCTTCGGATCGACACCCGCGGTTGGCTCGTCGAGCAGCAGTAATTGCGGGTTCGGCAGCGTACAGGCGCCCAGTGCCAAGCGCTGCTTCCAGCCGCCGGATAATTCGCCGGCCAGCTGCTCATCGCGGCCATTGAGCCCAAGCCGCGCGATCATGTCGCGCGCCGCCTTGCGCGGATCGCGCACGCCATACAGCCTGGCTACGAATTCCAGATTCTCGCGCACCGATAAATCTTGATACAGACTGAAGCGCTGGGTCATGTAGCCGACCCGACGCTTGATCTTGTCGGCATCACGCCGAATATCGAAGCCAAGACATGTGCCCGTCCCGCTGTCCGGCGTCAGCAACCCGCACAGCATGCGGATCGTGGTAGTCTTGCCAGAGCCGTTGGGACCGAGGAAGCCGTAGATGGTACCGCGCTTCACCTGCATCGACAGGTCATGCACCACCTCGCGGCCGTTGAACGATTTCGACAGGCCGGTCACCTCGATGGCAATGTCGGGCGCGGCAACGGTTGCTGCGGTCATCGCGTCGCCTCCATGGAAGCACGGGTGAACACGCTGACCGGCTGGCCAACACGGACGCTCGATGGCTTGTTGGGCCGAGCCTGCACGAGATAGACGAGCTTGTTGCGTTCATCGAGACTGTAAATCACCGGCGGCGTATATTCCGCCGTGGTCGCGATGTAGTAGATCTTGGCCGTCAGGTCGGCCGCGCAGTTATCGCAGGCGACGCGGACCTCGTCGCCGCCGGCGAGCTTGGCCAGATCGGTCTCCGGAATATAAAAGCGGATCTTCATATTACCCGGCGGCAAGATCGACAATACGGGCCGCTGCGCCGGCACCATCTCGCCCTCGCGGAAATAGATCTGCTGAATGGTGCCGCTCACCGGCGCGAAGGCGTTGCGCCGCGTCAGCCGCGTTTGCGAGGTGTTTACTCGCGCCTCCGCGACGCGCAGTGCCGATATCGCGGCGTCCAGGTTGGCCTGGGTGCCGGAGCCGGTCTTGCTGAGCGACTGGGCGCGATCATAGGTCTGTTTTGCATTGGCCAGTGTAGCGTTGTTCTGGTTGAGATCGGCCTGCTGCAAATCGTCGTCGACCGCGTAGAGCGGGGCGCCGGCATGAACCCCGTCGCCTTCGCGAATGTTGAGTTTGGTAACACGCCCGGATTCGTCAGGACTGACAAAGATCATGTCGGCCTCGACCCAGCCTTGATAGCCGGGGTCCCTGCGCTCGTTGCAACCGGCAAGGACCAACATCAACGCCAGCATGCCCAACAAACGGCAGGTCTTGTGCGACGACATCATGTCGTCCTCCGGTCGCCAAAGATCAGGTCGATATGAACCTGCAACATCGCCATGGCGTCGAGCGGCGCCAGCCGGGCAAACAGCCCCTGCCAAATCACCGCGACCATGGCCGGAGCCGCCAGAATCTGCGGAAACTGCAGCAGCGCGGGATTGCGGATCTCACCACGCGTGATGCCGTACTCGATCATTTGCCTCATGCCGGCCATCCCCCGTTCCACGACTTCGCGGTAGTAGAATTCCGACAATGACGGGAAGCGCGCACCCTCCGCTATGATCAGGCGCAAAATATCGCCGCGCCGGGTTTGCGCGACGTCGCGCACAAAGCTCTCGGCGAAGCCTTCCAGCATGGCGCGGGCCGAGCCACCCGCAACCGGCGGAGCACTCATCCGGCTGATCAGCGGGCCAAGCGCGCTGCGCACCAGTTCCTGGAACAACGCCTCCTTGTCGGTGAAGTAGAGATAGATCGTGCCCTTGGCGACGCCTGCGCGCTTCGCCACGTCGTCGAGCCGGGTGGCGGCAAAGCCGCGGGCAACGAATTCGTCGAGCCCGGCGGCGATGATTGCCGCCCGCCGCTCCTCCGCTTTGGCCTCACGTTTCGATGGTGGTTTCGACACGGCAACCTTCGGTGCTGCCACTCTGGCCGGCTTGGCGGCAGCCGCCTTCGCGCTACCTCGGCCAGTGGCCGCACGGGCTGGCCGTGCCGCCTTCGGTTTCGGCTTTGATGTGCTCATGGCCTGAATATGACTGACCGGTCAGTCATATTCAAGGCCTTTCGAGCGATTTCGGCAAACCGCACGCTTGATGGCTAGATGAGCGTGCCGGACATGCGTAGTGCTGTTGCATAGCCGTTCTTGGGAGAACGATCGGGATCAGCTCAGCCGAGTCGCCAGATCGCCTGAGGCAGGTCATAGCCCCGGATCGGCACATCGCCCAGCAATTCCGCATCACTGCAGGTCTCGCCCAGGGCATCGCGTATGGACGCAGAGATCAGCAACTGCGACCCGAACTGCTTGTTGAGAGCTTCGAGGCGCGCAGCAAAATTCACCGTGTCGCCGATCACGGTGTATTCCTTGCGGCGCGGCGAGCCGACATTGCCGGCGATGACGGCGCCCATGTGAATGCCAATACCGATGCGCAGCGGCCATTCGTTGCCGCAGTTATTCTCTTCCATCGCCGCAAGCATCTGCCGCGCGGCCTCGACCGCGCATTGGGCGGCTTTGGGATCTTCAATCGGCGCGCCGAACAGTGCAAGAAAACCGTCGCCGAGAAATTTGTTGACGATGCCGGAATGGCTATCGAGTACATCGACCAGCACGGCGAAGGCCTCGTCCAGCCGCCGGACAACCTCCGTCGGCGTATGTGTCCGCGTTGCTGCCGTGAAGTTGCGGATGTCCACAAACATGACCGCGACCCGTTGCATCTCGGTCGTAGGAGAGGCTCCGGATGAAAGCAGCCGCTCCACCACCTGCGGGGAGACGTGCTGGCCGAAGAGATTGGTCACGCGGTCGCGCGACGATGTCGCCACGATACTGGCCTCGAACTGACGCTTGAGCTGAACGCCTACGCCGCCCGCCAGCACGCCGCCAACCAAAAGAATGACGGCCCGCAGAAGCTGGAAGGCAGTGTCTGGTGGCGGCTCGGCCGCATATGCCGCCGGATGATACAGCATCGCCAAGGCAAACATCTGCGCGGCCGAGACAAGCCCCGTAAAGGCTGAGAGCCAAAAATCCAGCCGAAGGGTTGAGAGGATGATGAACAGGAAATACGTAAGGGGTGCAGCGAAAGCGAGACCCGTCTCCGGCCCCATCCAGGTCATGTGCAGATAGAGCGCGGCAGTCGGTAAGGAAGTTTCAATCAGGGCGCTGAAATAGCGCCGCAGAACCGGAATATCCTTGCGCTGTCTGATGCGGCGGCCAACGAGATAGAGCACCCCCAGTTCGAACAGCAGGAACGGCGCCGTGATCGCCCATGTCGCGGTCAAGTTGAAACCGCCGCGCGACATCTTCACAAACGCGGAGGGAGCGACGAGCTGTGCGACGGACGCCACGCTAACCAGCACAGCGACCGTGATGATGAGAGCCTTGAGACGCAACTGCTCCGTCAGCAGCATCTGATGCGACAACGCATTGCGAAATTCGCGAACGGACGGTTCGTCGTCGGCAGGCTTTAAAAATGTCCGGAAAAACTGAATCATCGCGGCACTTTAGCGGCCGCGCACCGTTTGAACGAGAATTTTGTCGGTAAATGCTAGCCCTTGGCGTCGCAGGCCCAAGCGCGAATGACGCATTCCTTGCCACCATAATCGTAGCATTTCTTGGTCGCCTGATTCAGCGAGCTGGAAATGCGCGGCGCCACCGCATAGCCATGTGCGCCGCAGGGGTTCTTCATATCCACAGCGAACGCTGCACAGGCACGATTCATCGTTACGGTCGTGCATTCGCCCTTGCACTGCTTTTTAGCCGCCGCCAGCGCCGCCCCCTGTGCCGGATAGTCGAAGGCCTGGCCATAGGCGCCGCACTTGCCCACGGCCAAGGCGCCAGCGGCCGAGGCCACGTCCACGGCACCGACGCTCATCAGCAAGGCAACGGTGATAATCGCGCGACGACGCGCGGCAGCAAACAGTGACAATTTCCCCTCCCCCGAGGCCGAACGAGGCAGACGCTACAGGGAGGGCGTTTCAACTTGGTGAACGAAAGCGAAATGCGGCGGCGCGCCGCATCCGCCATGTACTAGCCGCTCCGCGCGTCTTCCAGCGCCTGCGGCGTATCGATATCGAGGAAGGCACCCTGACCTTCGACTGCCACATCGGCAACGGCTTCGGCGTGCTTCATGATCAGGTGCCGAGCGCCGATATCGCCGTCCAGCGTCATCAACTCATTGAAGAAGCGCCGAGACCACAGCACGGGATTACCGCGCCGGCCATCGCTTACAGGCACGACGATGAGGTTGCCGCGATCCGGCGCAAAGGATTCGATCAACCGGTCGATCAGCCGGGCATCGATCAATGGCATGTCGCCGAGGCAGACCACCGCGCCATTGGCCCCGGCCGGGACCGCTGCGATGCCAGCCTTCACAGAGCTGGCGAGACCATCGGCAAAATCAGGGTTGTAGACGAACGCAACCTTGAGCCCGGCCAGCGCCTTCTCGACCTCCGGCGCCTGATGACCTGTCACCACCGTTACGCTCGACGATTTCGATGCAATCGCCTGTTCGGCGACGATCCGCACCAGCGCCTTGCCGTTGAGTTCGGCGAGCAACTTGTTCGGCCCGCCCATTCGGGTCGAGCGCCCCGCAGCCAGAACGACCGCCGCGACATTGCTGTTGCCGTCAGTGCCGACGGGCACGCGCGGTTGTGGCCGGGTGACGATTTCCATCAGCAACCCGCCGACGCCCATGTTGGTGAGATCGGCGCGGGTAACCTTGAGGCCGGCCAGCAGCCGCATCAGCACCCAGTCGAAACCGTTTTCCACCGGCGACCGCGCACAACCCGGCGCGCCCAGCACCGGCACGTTGCCGGCCCTGCCGATCAGCAGCAGATTGCCAGGATCGACCGGCATACCAAAATGCTCGATAGCGCCACCGATTTGCTCGATCGCCGACGGGATAACGTCGCGGCGGTCGGCAATGGCCGAGGCGCCGAACACGATCACCAGTTCGGCACCGAGGCCGAGCAATTCCTTGATTGTCTTCGCCAGCACCTTCTCGTCATGCGGCACGCGGCGTTCGGCGATGATCTTCGCACCTGCAGGCGCAAGGCGCTCTTCAGTAACACGCAGGGTCTTGTCGATCACCTTCGGCGACAGCCCCGGCAGTAGCGTCGAGACAATGCCGACTTTCTTGACCGTGTAAGGTGCGATCCGCATCGCGCCGCCGCGCGCCGCCTCCACCGCCGCGTCGCGCAGCGTACCTGCAACACCAAACGGGATCAGCTTGACCGTCGCAATCATCTCGCCTTCGACCACCGGCTTGTAGGCCGCCAGCGTTGCAAAGGTGATCGCTTCATCCACGGCATTGATGCGATCGACGATGGCGCGATCGACGACGAGCACACCCGGAGTCCCGGCAAACAGATTGGCGCGGCCCGTGAAGGCACGTTCGACATTGACGCCCTCGCCCGCCACCGCCTGCGCGATACTGGCTGCAGCGACGTCTTCGGACACATCGCCGTCTTCGAGACGCACGACGACAACGTCCTTGACGCCGGCGCTGGTCAGCGCCGCGACTTCATCGGGACCAATGGTGGTGCCCTTCTTGAGAACGAGCGAGCCCTGACGCAACGTATGGACGGTGACGCCGCCAAGTGCATCCGCCGGACTGGCGGGACCAAACTTCATGGGTTGCTCACTTTGGACGATTCCGCCGTTATCGTCTTGGGCATACGCAACTCAGCCGTGATCTCGGCCATGATCGAGACCGCGATTTCGGAAGGCGACACCGCGCCGATGTTGAGACCGATCGGCGCCTTGATCCGCGCGAAGTCAGCCTCGCTGGCGCCCTGCGCCTTCAACCGGTCGCCGCGCTTGGCATGCGTCTTTCGCGAACCCAGCGCGCCGATATAGAAGCAGTTCTTCTCGAACGCGTGCAACAGCGCTGGATCGTCGATCTTCGGATCATGGGTCACCGCGACGAAGGCTGTGTAGTGATCGATGTTGAGGGCCGGCAGCGCCTCTTCCGGCCATTCGGCGATCAGCTTCACGTCCGGGAAACGCTCGGGGCTGGCAAAGGCCGTGCGCGGATCGACCACCGTCACATCGTAATCCAGCGACCGCGCCAGCGGCGCCAACGCCTGGCTGATATGGACGGCGCCGATGATCACGAGGCGCGCGGTCGGCGCGTAGACGTTCAGGAACAGCTTCTTGCCATCGGACTCGACCATGGCGCTCTTGCCCATACGGAGCTGCTTCTCGAGCTCGACATGCAGCGGATCGCCACCGAAATCGGCAGCCTTCACCAGGCGTTGTGTTCCATCGGATATATCGGTGATCAAAATAACGGGGCGCCGAGCGGCGCGTTCCGTGTTCAGGATGGCAAGTGTCTCGGCTTTCACGACTGACCGACTTTCTCGACGAACACACGAATGGTGCCGCCGCAGGACAGACCGACATTCCAGGCGGTTTCGTCAGCCACGCCGAATTCGAGCAATTTCGGCTCACCACTCGCAATTACATCAAGCGCCTCCGTGACCACGGCGCCTTCAACGCAGCCGCCGGAAACCGAGCCCAGGAAGGTGCCATCGTCATTGATCACGAGATTCGAGCCTGCGGGACGCGGCGCTGATCCCCAGGTCTCTACCACGGTAGCCAGCGCCACGCCGTGCCCGGCCTTCTGCCACGCCTCGGCGGCCTGCAGGATGTCTTCATCGCGATTGAGCATGGAAGCCTCTCTTAAGCTGCGGGCCGGATCAGGCTGCGGTGATGGACCGGGGGGGCCGATGATAGCGCCTTGATCAGTCCGTCGATCGAACTCAAATTATGTACCGGGCGGAATTCGTCAACGTGCGGAAGCATCATTTTGATGCCCTGAGCTTTCGGCTCGAAGCCATCGAAACGCAACAACGGGTTGAGCCAGATCAGCCGCCGGCAGGAGCGATGCAGCCGGTCCATCTCGAAGGCCAGCTGCGAATCCGCCTCGCGCTCCAGTCCGTCCGAGATCAGCAGCACGATGGCCCCTTGGCCGAGCACGCGGCGTCCCCAGAGCTTGTTGAAGTTGTGCAGCGACGCGGAAATGCGCGTGCCGCCGGCCCAGTCTTCCACCGAGGCCGAGCACGAGGCCAGCGCCTCGTCGGGATCGCGCGAGCGCAGCGCCCGCGTCACATTGGTCAGCCTTGTGCCGAACAGGAAGACCGAGACGCGCTTGCGGGCATCCGTAATGGCATGAAGAAAGTGCAGGAACAGCCGGGTATATTCACTCATCGAGCCGGAGATATCGAGCAACGCGACAATCGGCGCCGGCTTGTCGATCAGGCCTAGTCTGCGGATATCGATGATATCGCCGCCCGTACGCAGGCTACCACGCAGCGTGCGCCGCAGATCGAGCCGCGCGCCGCGCTTGTCCGGCTGGGTGCGGCGCGTGCGCAGTTCAGCTTGCGGCAGCCGCATATTGGCGATAGCGCGCGTGACCTCGGCGATCTCCGTGGCGCTCATCTGCGCAAAGTCCTTCTTCTGCAAAACCTCGCGGTCGGAGACCGACAGCCTGATCTCCTGCTCCTGCGGTGCCTCGCGTTCTGCGCCCTGTGCCGGCTGCGCCATCGCCTCCTGCACGCGGCGCGAGGCCGGCGGCGGCTTGCGCTTGGCATCGTCGGGCAGCGGCACCGAATCCAGCATCTGCTTCCATTCGTCGGCCGCACGGAAGAACAGATCGAAGGCCTGGGCAAACACCAACGCATGTTCGTGGCGTTTGACGAAGATCGCCTCCAGCGTCGTGAATACGTCGGCGCGCTTGCCGATCTCAATCATCTGCAACGCATTGAGCGCATCGATCACCGCCCCCGGCCCGACCGGCAGCCCGGCGGCACGGAGCGCACGCGCAAAGCCGATAACATTATCTGCCATCTGGCCGGTGGGTGGATTGAGATGGTCGATGGGCAAACCAAACTCCGTCGTTGCCTCTGTCATCATTCCGGGGCGAACGCGCCTTCGCGTTCGAACCCGGAATCTCGCAATGTTTGCACGCTGAACATTTCGGAATTCCGGATTCGCGTTCGGCTATCGCCGCCCGCCCCCCGGAATGACGAGTGTTAATCGTTCGTCGCTTCCTTGATGACCTTCGCCAGCGCATCACCCTGCATGCGCTGGATATCGTCCTGATACTTCAATAGTGCGCCCAACGTATCGCCCACCACCTGCGGCGTCAGCGAGCGAGCGTCGAGTTCGGTCAGCGCAGTCGCCCAGTCCAGCGTCTCGGCAACGCCCGGCGATTTGTAGAAATCCTGGTCACGCAGCGCCTGCACGAATTTCACCACCTGCTGCGACAGCTTCGCGGAGATACCCGGCACGCGCGACTTGACGATGGCGAGTTCGCGCTCAGCATTAGGATAGTCGACCCAGTGATACAGACAACGGCGCTTCAGTGCGTCGTGGATTTCACGGGTGCGGTTCGAGGTGACGATCACGATCGGTGGCACCGGCGCCTTCACGGTACCGAGTTCGGGGATGGTGACCTGAAAGTCGCTGAGGATTTCGAGCAGATAGGCCTCGAACGCCTCATCGGCACGATCAAGTTCGTCGATCAACAACACCGGCGCGCCGTTCACATCGGGCTCCAGCGCCTGCAGTAGCGGACGCTTGATCAGATAGCGCTCGGCGAAGATGTCGCTGGATAGCTGATCGCGATCGGTATCGCCAGCCGCCTCCGCCAGACGGATTGCGATCATCTGCGAGGCGCTGTTCCACTCATAGACCGCGGACGAGACGTCGAGGCCTTCATAGCACTGCAGCCGGATGAGCTTGCGGCCGAGTGCGGCCGACAGCACTTTAGCGATCTCGGTCTTGCCGACGCCGGCCTCGCCTTCAAGAAACAGCGGCCGACCCATCTTCAATGCCAGATAGGTAACTGTCGCCAGCGAACGCTCGGCGAGATAGCCGTGCGATGTCAGCAACTCTAGCATGCCATCGACGGAGGTGGGGAGCGCCGCTGGCTTGGTCATGAGAGAACCGATCCGAGGAAGTGCGAACCTGACAAATATCAGGCCCGGTTGTTGGCGGCTTCGACCGCACGCTTGGCCAGTACACCGATCAGATGCGCGCGATATTCGGCGCTGCCATGGAGATCGCTGTTGAGGCCTTCGGCAGGCACTGTAAGCCCATCGAGCGCCTTCGGCGAGAACCGCTTCTGCAATGCAGCCTCGAACTCCTCGACGCGGAACACGCCATCCGAGCCCGCACCGGTGACAGTGACCCGCACACCCGAGGGCAGACGCGCCACGAACACCCCGACCAGCGCGTAGCGCGAGGCCTGGTTGCGGAACTTGATATAGGCGGCCTTCTTCGGCACGGGGAAGGAGACCTTGGTAATGATCTCGTCGGCCTCCAGCGCGGTCGTGAACAAGCCCTGGAAAAATTCTTCTGGCTTCAGCTTGCGCTTGTTGGTGGTGATGGTGGCACCGAGGGCCATCACGGCTGCAGGATAGTCCGCGGTGGGATCGTTGTTGGCCAGCGAACCACCGATGGTGCCCTTGTGGCGCACAGCGGGATCGCCGATCAGGCCGGCGAGCTCGGCCAGCGCCGGGATGGCTTCACCAACGATCGGCGATGCCGCGACAGCGGCATGCTTGGCCAGCGCGCCGATCACCAGCGAACGGCCCTTCATTTCGATGCCGTCGACGCCCTCGATATGCGAGAGATCGATGATATGCGGCGGCGCCGCCAGACGCTGCTTCATGACCGGCACCAGCGTGTGACCGCCGGCAATCAGCTTGGCGTCTTCGTTCTTGATGAGGAGATTGGCGGCCTGCCGCACGGTCGACGGACGATGATATTTGAATTCGTACATGGGTGGGGATCCCTGATTCGCGGTGCGCGATTATCGTTGTGCGTCGTTATGCGAGATCGGACTTCGCCATCGCCTTGGCGCCGGCTGCGATCGACGCCACGATGTTCTGATAACCGGTGCAGCGACAGAGATTGCCTTCGAGTTCTTCGCGGATCAGATGATCACTGAGATCATGTCCCTTGCGATGCACGAGGTCCACCGCGGTCATGATCATACCGGGGGTGCAGAAGCCGCACTGCAGGCCATGATGCTCGCGAAACGCTTCCTGCATCGGATGCAGCGGCGCACCATCGGCAGCGAGGCCTTCGATGGTCTTCACCTCGTGGCCATCGGCCATGACAGCGAGCGTGGTGCAGGATTTCACAGCCTTGCCGTCGAGATGCACAACGCAGGCGCCGCATTGCGACGTGTCGCAACCCACATGGGTGCCGGTGAGTCGCAGATTCTCACGCAGAAACTGCACCAGCAATGTGCGCGGATCGATATTGCCGGTGACGGGATTGCCGTTCACGATCATCGAGATTTTGGCCATATGCACTCTCTTGGTCGCACCGCCATTGCGTGGCTGCGCGTCATTAAAATCATTCCAAAAGGGATATTATGACC
The DNA here is from genome assembly GCF_008329525.1 of Tardiphaga sp. P9-11. Lineage (GTDB taxonomy): Bacteria > Pseudomonadota > Alphaproteobacteria > Rhizobiales > Xanthobacteraceae > Tardiphaga. The sequence continues at coordinate 727,152 of NZ_NPKQ01000002.1, forward strand.
CATCCCGGCAATGAGCAACCTCAAGTCGGGACGGTCTCTGGCGCGCTTTTACGAGGGATCAAGAACACTTGATCGTAATCGGAAGGTCCTGTGCGCCTAGCCCTGAACGGCCTTAGCGAAGTTCGCGAAGAATTCGTCGGCGATCTTCTTGGCCGAACCGTTGATCAGGCGCTGACCGAGCTGGGCCAGCTTGCCGCCGATCTGGGCTTCCACATTGTAGGTCAGGAGTGTGCCGCCATCCTTGTCGGTCAGGCCGACGACGGCGCCGCCCTTGGCAAAGCCGGCCACGCCGCCCTCGCCTTCACCGGTGATCTTGTAGCCATTGGGCGGATCGAGATCGCTGAGCGTAACCTTGCCCTTGAAGCGCGCCGAGACCGGGCCGACCTTGATCTTGGCGGTGGCACGGAAACCACCTTCCTCGGTGGTCTCGAGCTCTTCGCAGCCCGGGATGCAGGCCTTCAGCACTGCCGGATCGTTGAGCTTTTCCCACACCACGTCGCGGGGTGCCGCAAGCTGGACTTCACCGCTCATCGTCATGGCCATGGGTCTGTCTCCTGAATTTGTCGCCGTCCGGAATTGAGGCTGTCATCCCCAAGGGATTGCCCCCAATCCCAAGTAATGCACGGAGGGCGCAAAGGAAAGACCGGCCCGCGGATGGATGCACTGCCTATTCGCAATGCAACAAGCAATGTCGACAGGGAGTTTGTGGGGATTGGCAGACTCTGCCCGGAATGGTTAGGGTCCCGCACAGATGAGCACCTCCCTTTCCCCTCTGCTGGCGCCCTTGTTATCGAGCCCCGCGATGCGCGCGGTTTGCGATGATACCGCCCATTTGCAGCATATGCTGGACTTCGAAGCCGCACTGGCGCGGGCCGAGGCCACAGTCGGGGTGATTCCCGCCAGCGCCGTAAAGGCCATCGAGGCCGCCTGCAAAGCCGACCAGTTCGATCTGGCCGCATTGGCAGAAGCTGCAACGCATGCCGGCAACCTCGCAATTCCGCTGGTCAAGACGCTCACCGCCAAAGTGGCGAAAGCCGATGTCGAGGCCGCGCGCTACGTGCATTGGGGCGCGACCAGTCAGGACGTCATCGACAGCGCAACCATGCTCGGCCTGCGCGCCGCGATCGACGCCCTGGTGGCGGATATCGACCGCGCCATTGCCGGCTTTGCAGGCCTTGCGGTCAAGCACCGCAACACCGCCGTGGTCGCCCGCACCTGGCTGCAGCACGCGCTGCCGATGCCGTTCGGGCTGAAGCTTGCTGAATATGCCTCGGCCCTGAATCGTTCGCGCCTGCGCCTGAAGCGATCGCGCACCGAGGGCCTCGCGCTGCAATTCGGCGGCGCCGCGGGCACGCTCGCTGCGCTCGGCGACAAGGGGCTTGTCGTTGCCGAGCAACTCGCCAAGGAATTGCAGCTGCCGCTGCCCGATGCGCCGTGGCACACCCATCGTGATCGCATCGCGGAAGTCGCCTCCGTGCTGGCAATCCTGTCGGGCTCATGCGGCAAGATCGCCCGCGACGTGTCACTGATGATGCAGACCGATGTCGGCGAAGCGTTCGAACCGTCAGGCGAAGGCCGCGGCGGCTCGTCGACCATGCCGCATAAGCGCAACCCGGTTGCTTCCGCTTCGGCGCTCGGGGCCGCGACCATGGCGCCGAATCTTGCTGCAACCATCTTTGCCGCGCAGATCCAGGACCACGAACGCAGCGCTGGTCCGTGGCACGCGGAATGGCCGACACTGCCGACGCTGCTGCTGGTCACCTCAGGCGCGCTGGCGGCTATTGTCGACATCGCCGAAGGGCTTGAGGTCGATGCCATCAGGATGCGCAGCAACCTCGACACCACCCACGGTCTCATTATGGCGGAAGCCGTGACCTTCGCGCTGGCCGAAAAGCTCGGTAAGAGCGACGCCCATCATCTGGTCGAGGCCGCCACGAAGCGCGCCGTCGCCGAGAAGAAACATTTGCGCGATGTGCTCGCGGCCGATCCCAAGGTCAGCGCGCAGCTCAGCGCTGCCGCGATCGCCAAACTGTTCGAGCCGATGGATTATCAGGGCGTCTCGCAAGCCCTGATCGACCGCCAGCTCGCCTCACTCCGTTAAGAAGAAACTCGGGAGACACACCATGCCCATGATCGACGCCGACGGCTGCCTGCTGAATGTCTCCGTGGAGGGCCGCGACAGCGGGCCGACGCTAATGATGTCGAATTCGCTCGGCTGCACCATGGCGATGTGGGAGCCGCAGATGCCGGCGCTGACAAAACTGTTTCGCGTGATCCGCTACGATCGCCGCGGCCACGGCAAGTCCGGCATGAACGGTCCGACCTCGATGGAGCGCTATGGCAAGGACGTGCTGGCGATCCTCGACGATCTCAACATCGACAAGGTGCACTGGTGCGGATTGTCGATGGGCGGCATGGTCGGCCAGTGGCTCGGGGCCAACGCGCCTGAGCGTTTCAACAAGATCATCCTGGCCAACACCAGCTGCTACTATCCGGATCCAACCAACTGGCATAACCGCGTCAAGGCGGTGCGTGAGGGTGGCATTGTCGCGGTGGCCGACGCCGTCATCGGCGGCTGGCTGACCGCCGACTTCCGCGAGCGCGAGCCCGAGACCACCGCGAAGATGAAGGCGATGCTGATCGCCTCACCGGTCGAAGGCTATCTTGCTGCCTGCGAGGCGCTAAGCACGCTCGATCAGCGCGCGCTGCTGCCCAAGATCAAAAGCCCCACGCTGGTGATCGCCGGCCGTCAGGACAACGCAACACCGGTTGCGGCTGGTGAACTGATCCGCAGCAACATCCCCGGCGCGAGCATGACGCTGTTGGACGCCGCACACATCTCGAACGTCGAACAGCCCTACGCTTTCACTGACGCCGTCGTTGGCTTCCTGACGCAGCGCTGAACGGAGACCTAAGATGGACGAGCAACAGCGCGCCGCTGAAGGCACCGCAAAACGCCGCAAGGTTCTCGGCAATGCCTGGGTCGACAAATCGGCCGCCGGCAAGAACGCATTCAATGCGGATTTTCTCGATCTGATCAGCCGCTACGCCTGGGGCGAGATCTGGACGCGGCCGCATTTCGATGATCGCACGCGCCGCGTATTGGTGATCGGCACCATGCTGGCGCTCGGCCAGTGGGACGAATTTCGCATGCATGTGCGCGCCGCCCTCACCGAAGGCGGCTTCACACCTGACGACATCAGGGAAATCCTGTTGCAGCAGGCGATCTATTGCGGCGTCCCGGCGGCCAATCACGCCACCAAGGAAGCCGGCGCGATCATTAAAGAACTCGGACTCGCCATTTAGGCGACCTTTTAGTTAGGCGACTTTTTGCAGAAGCTGTGCGTCGTTGGCTGCCTTGCCCGGCTGCCCGGGGTCAAGCTCCTGCGCCGCCGCGCGACGCAGCGGCGGCTCGATCGCCATCAGCACCGCGGTGCCCAGCAGCAGCAGCAATTCTGTGATGTGCAGGCGCATTGCGGCGATCTCGCCGACTTTCGATGCCATGATCATACTGGCGAACGAGATCACGCCGCCGATACCGAGCGCCATCATCAACGCCTCATCGCAGCCGCCCGTCTTGCGGATTTTCGGCCGTGTGATGAACACCAGGAATACCATGAAGAAAGCAACCACCGTCAGCTTGCCGACGGCGAGCAGCCACGCATAGCGCACCGTGCCCATGCTGGAAAATTGCATGTAGTCGCTGAGAAACAGCGCCAGTGAAATATTGGGGCGCTCATAGAAGCCCTGGATCGGCGAGACCATGATGCGGAACGCGAAGATCGTCCAGGTCGGGATGAAATAGCAGGCGATCAGCGCGCCCGTGAACGTGCTGATCCGCCAAGTCTGAAACGTACCGGTCTGAAACGTGCCAGCCTGCAGAGTTCCACCCTGATGGGCTCCGGTCTGGTCTGCGCTGCTCTGATCCATCACGTCGTCCACCGCTCTGCCGGCGACTCGCAGGAGTCGCACGCCTGCGTCGACGTAACGCCCGTTCAATCAGACGGACAATGTAAACCAATTGGTAACCTTAATTCGAAAATTGCCGGGATAACGGCGGGGGAATACGATCGGGACTTGCCAAACGAAAAGCCCCGCCTTTCGGCGGGGCCTTCCACATGGGTCGCTGAGAACGACCCAAACCTCAATTGATGTCTGCCTGACGGCCTATCTCTGGCCCTGCCGGCCCGGGTCCTGCTCGTGGTCGGGCTTCATTCCACCGCCCTGCTGCTGGCCGGGTTTCTGGCCCTGCTGCCCCGGGTTCTGGCTCTGCTGGCCCGGCTTCTGCTGACCGGGCTTTTGCTGGTTCTGATTGGACATTCTTCAATCTCCTGTGTTGAACCATTCAACGCCCGACAACGTGCAGCCCCGATCTTCGTTTCGGTTCCCGCGTGATAATTGCAAGGCCGTTGCACGGCGCAACTGTGACACCGGAACAGCCGCAAATAAGGCGCGGATTTGTGTGCGCTGCGGCGCAAGCGAACGGACGCCAATCGCCGCGAAAAACAGCATGTACAGGCTACTTTAGCCGCACCAGCCCCTGTTGCCGCCTCCAATGGCCGCTGTTAGAAAACGATACAACGACGCAATGATCCGGCTGCCGGATCATGGTGGCGCCTCACTCGAATTCGGCAGCGCATGGATTATTTCGCCCAGCAACTGATCAACGGTCTCGTGCTCGGCTCCATCTATGGCCTGATCGCGATCGGCTACACGATGGTCTACGGCATCGTCGGCATGATCAATTTCGCCCATGGCGATATCTTCATGATCGGCGGCTTCATCGCGCTGATCACCTTTCTCATTCTCGTCTCGATCGGCCTCACCGCGGTGCCGGTGATCCTGCTGCTGGTGCTGCTGGTGTCGATGGCGATCACCTCGCTCTATGGCTGGACCATCGAGCGCATCGCCTATCGTCCCCTGCGCCATTCCTTCCGCCTCGCACCGATGCTGTCGGCGATCGGCATGTCCTTCGTGCTGACGAACTTTTCGCAGGTCGCGCAGGGCGCCCGCGTCAAGCCGGTGCCGCCGATCATCACCGGCGGCTACACGCTACATGAAGGCGCCGACGGTTTCGCCGTGCGCTTGTCCAACATCCAGATCATCGTCGTCATCACCACCATCGTGCTGCTGGCGCTGTTCACCTGGCTGGTGGCCCGCACGCGCCTCGGCCGCGACATGCGCGCCTGCGAGCAGGACCAGACCATGGCCTCGCTGCTCGGCGTCGATGTCGACCGCACCATCTCCATGACCTTCGTGATCGGCGCGGCACTCGCTGCAGTTGCGGGCATGATGTACCTGCTCTATTACGGCCTCGTAGATTTCTTCATGGGCTTCGTCGCCGGCATCAAGGCCTTCACGGCCGCCGTGCTCGGCGGTATCGGCTCGCTGCCCGGCGCGATGCTCGGCGGCTTGCTGATCGGCCTGATCGAGACATTGTGGGCCGCCTACTTCTCCACCGAATACAAGGACGTCGCCGCCTTTTCGATTCTGATCGTGGTGCTGATCTTCCTGCCGACCGGCCTCCTCGGCCGTCCCGAAGTCGAAAAAGTCTGACGGGATCCAAGTGGCAGCAAACGCATCACAAGCTAAGACTGCCCGCGGCCCGGACGCCGCATTCATTCTGAAGAAGGCCGTGATCTCCGCGTTGGTCGCGCTGGTGCTGTTCTCACTGATGATCGGCATCCGCACCGAGGCCGGCTCCGATGGGCAACTGACTTGGTGGACGCGCTTCGGCGATCTCGCCGCGATGGTCGCCGTGGTGTTCGGCGGCAGTATCGTCATGGAGCTGCTGCGCCGCTGGTGGGGCCCAGTGGACACCGTGCGCGTCGTGCCGCCGTCGGCGCAGAAGGTATTTTCCTTCGCCGGCCGAGCGCTGGTGCCGGCGCTGTTGATCTTCACCTTCCTCGTCCCGGTGATCTTCTATGACGAGCGCTACATCCTCGATCTCGGCATTCTCGTGCTGACTTACGTGATGCTCGGCTGGGGCCTCAATGTAGTTGTCGGCCTCGCCGGCCTGCTCGATCTCGGCTATGTCGCGTTCTACGCGGTCGGCGCCTATTCCTACGCGCTGCTGGCCACCAATTTTGGCCTGTCGTTCTGGATCTGCCTGCCACTCGCCGGCATTCTCGCCGCGTTCTTCGGCGTGCTGCTCGGCTTTCCGGTATTGCGGCTGCGCGGCGACTACCTCGCGATCGTTACACTGGCGTTCGGCGAGATCATCCGCCTCGTCATCATCAACTGGCAGACCCTCACCGGCGGCCCCAACGGCGTCTCCGGCATTCCGCGTCCCACGATGTTCGGCATTCCGCTGACGCCGGGCGATGACGGCCTTGCCGCTTTACTCGGCATCGAATTCTCGCCGACCCATCGCATCGTCTTCCTGTTCTATCTGATCCTCGCCCTCGCCCTCCTCACCAACTGGGTCACCATCCGCCTGCGCCGCCTGCCGATCGGCCGCGCCTGGGAAGCACTGCGCGAGGACGAAGTCGCCTGCCGCGCGCTGGGCATCAACACCACCACCACCAAGCTCACCGCCTTTGCCACCGGCGCCATGTTCGGCGGCTTCGCCGGCGCGTTCTTCGCGACTCGTCAGGGCTTCATCAGCCCGGAATCCTTCACCTTCCATGAGTCTGCGCTGGTGCTGGCCATCGTCGTGCTCGGCGGCATGGGCTCGCAGCTCGGCGTGGCGCTCGCAGCGCTGGCGATGATTGGCGGCTTTGAATTGTTCCGAGGACTTGAGCAATTCCGCATGCTGGTATTCGGCGGCGCCATGGTGCTGCTGATGATTTGGCGCCCGCGCGGGTTGATCGGCCACCGCGCGCCCACCGTCTTTCTCGAACGCAACACGGTGATCTCGTCCGACCTCGTCAAAGAGGGGCACGGATGAACATCAACGACATCCTCAGCGTCGAAAATCTGACCATGCGCTTCGGAGGCATCGTCGCCGTCAACGATCTCTCATTTACCGCCGAGCGCGGCAAGATCACCGCGCTGATAGGTCCCAACGGCGCCGGCAAGACCACCGTCTTCAATTGCATCACCGGCTTCTACAAGCCGACATCCGGGACCATCCGTCTGCGCAACGGTGACGACGAATGGCGACTAGAGAAGCTCAACGATTTCCGTATCTCGAAGATCGCCAAGGTCGCGCGCACCTTCCAGAACATCCGGCTGTTTCCGGGCATGACCGCGCTGGAAAACCTGATGGTGGCGCAGCACAACACACTGATGCGCGCCTCGGGCTTCACCTTTCTCGGCCTGTTCGGCGTGCCCAGCTATCGCGCTGCCGAGAAGGCTGCGATCGACCTCGCGCGCTACTGGCTCGATCAGATCGACCTTCTGGAGCGCGCTGACGATGCCGCTGGCAACCTGCCTTACGGCGACCAGCGCCGACTCGAAATCGCGCGTGCGATGTGTACCGAACCCGCACTGCTCTGCCTCGACGAACCTGCCGCAGGCCTCAATGCGCGCGAGAGCGCCGCACTCAATGAGCTGCTGCTGAAGATTCGCGCCGATCATGGCACATCGATTCTTCTAATCGAGCATGACATGTCGGTGGTGATGGAGATCTCCGACCACATCAACGTGCTCGACTATGGCGTGCAGATCGCTGACGGCACGCCGCAGGAAATTCGCGACAATCCTAAAGTCATCGCGGCTTATCTTGGTGCGGACGAGGAAGAAGCGATTGCAGTGATGGAGGGCGAGACGTGAGCGCCACCCCCATCCTCACCGTCACCGGCCTGCGCGCGTCCTATGGCAAGATCGAAGCGCTGAAAGGCGTCGATCTCGACATCAAGCACGGCGAGATCGTCGCACTGATCGGTGCCAATGGCGCCGGCAAGTCGACACTGATGATGACGATCTTCGGCAAACCGCGGGCGCGCTCGGGCGTGATCACCTATGACGGAACGGATATCACCGACCTGCCGACCCACGAGATCGCGCGCATGCGCATCGCGCAATCACCCGAAGGCCGCCGGATTTTCCCGCGTATGAGTGTCGCGGAAAATCTGCAGATGGGCGCCGACGTCAACGAGAGCACGCCAACGGAGCGCGCCGGCAGCCTCGACAAGGTGCTGACGCTGTTTCCGCGCCTCAAGGAGCGCATGACCCAACGTGGCGGCACGCTCTCCGGCGGCGAACAGCAGATGCTGGCCATCGGTCGCGCACTGATGAGCCGCCCGCGCCTGCTGCTGCTCGATGAGCCGTCGCTCGGGCTCGCACCGCTGATCGCCAAGCAGATTTTCGATGCCATCCGCGTGCTCAACAAGCAAGACGGCCTGACGGTCCTGATCGTCGAACAGAATGCCAATCACGCGCTGCGTCTGGCTCATCGCGGCTACGTCATGGTCAACGGACTGATCACCCTGTCAGGCACGGGCAGTGAATTGCTGAAGGCTCCGGAAATCCGCTCCGCCTATCTCGAAGGCGGCCGGCACGGCTGACGGATCGACATTCTTCACCGTATGACAATCAAACACGCAGAGCGACGCAAACAATCGACACTATTCTCAAGGTAGAATGATGCGCCAATCGCGATTCCGTCACGGCGTCGCAATTGCCCGCATTCGAACGGAACACGGGGACTTCCTATGAAATTCATCAAACTTATCGGCTTGACGGCGGGTGCTTCGATTGCGCTGGCGTCCGTTGCACTGGCACAGGATATTCCTGTCGCCGTCGCGTCATCGATGACCGGCAGCGAATCCGCCTTCGGCCGCCAGTTCAAGAATGGTGCCGAACTCGCCGTCGCCGATATCAACGCCGCCGGCGGTCTGTTGAACAAGAAGCTGGCGCTACAGGTCGGCGATGACGCCTGCGATCCCAAGCAGGCACGCTCGATCGCCGAGAAATTCGCCAGCGCGCGCATTCCGTTCGTCGCCGGTCACTATTGTTCGTCGTCGTCGATCCCGGCCTCGGAAGCCTATGCCGACGGCAATGTGCTGCAGATCTCACCGGGCTCGACCAATCCGCTATTCACCGAACGCAAGCTCGCCAATGTGCTGCGCGTCTGCGGCCGCGACGATCAGCAGGGTTTTGTCGCCGGCGAATACATTGCCAAGAACTACAAGGGCAAGAATATCGCGATCCTCAACGACAAGACGACCTATGGAAAAGGCCTCGCCGACGAGACCAGGAAGGCGCTGAACAAGGCCGGCGTCACCGAGAAGATGTTCGAGAGCTACAACAAGGGCGACAAGGATTTTAATGCGATCGTGTCGCGCCTGAAGCGCGACAATATCGATCTGGTTTATGTCGGCGGCTATCACCAGGAAGCCGGCCTCATCGTGCGCCAGATGCGCGACCAGGGCCTCAAGACGGTGCTGATGGCAGGCGACGCTATCAACGACAAGGAGTTCGCCTCGATCACCGGCCCCGCTGCGGAAGGCACGCTGTTCACCTTCGGTCCCGACCCGCGCAACAAGCCGACCGCCAAGGCGATCGTCGACCGCTTCAAGGCCAAGAACATCGATCCCGAGGGCTATACGCTCTACACCTATGCGGCGTTCCAGGTCTGGTCGCAGGCCGTCGCCAAGGCCGGCACCACCGACACCAAGAAGGTGATGGACACGATCAAGGCCGGCGAATGGGACACCGTGCTTGGCAAGCTGGCCTTCGACGCCAAGGGCGACATCAAGGCCATCGACTACGTCGTCTACAAGTGGGACGCCAAGGGCGACTACGCCGAATTAAAGCAGTAAGCCTGCAGGGCCGCACCTCTCCGCGGATAGCGCGAGGTGCGGCTCGCCTCACGTCATGATGTCGATGCCTGAGCCGATGTGAGGCGACTGCCCAGCAGGGCGGCTTCGGCATCTTTTCTGATCCGCTGGAGCGGGTTCACGCAACGAAAGCTATTGCGACGACCTGCCGCAGCCGGACTCACAGGCAGGCTGTTTGCGGCCGAAAATTGCCGATGACTCGGCATCAAAATAAGTTGAGAATGATCCTATCGTTCGGGCGGCCGGATTGCCTTTGCGGCCGAAAACTCTTTGCGAGGATCATCCCCCATGAAACCATTGAATGTGATCGGCAAGTTGACCGGTCTTGCCTTTGCCGCGTCGCTGCTCTCAACCGCAGCTTTTGCGCAGGACATCAACGTCGCGGTCGCCGGCCCGATGACCGGCGGCGAATCTGCCTTCGGCCGCCAGATGAAGAACGGCGCCGAACAGGCCGTGGCCGATCTCAATGCCGGCGGCGGCGTGCTCGGCAAGAAGCTGGCGCTGCAGGTCGGCGACGATGCCTGCGACCCCAAACAGGCGCGCTCTATCGCCGAGAAGCTTGCAAGCTCCAAAGTGCCGTTCGTCGCCGGCCATTTCTGCTCGTCGTCGTCGATCCCCGCTTCCGAAGCCTATGCCGATGGCAACGTGCTGCAGATCACACCGGCCTCGACCAATCCACTGTTCACCGAGCGCAAGCTCGCCAATGTGCTGCGCGTCTGCGGCCGCGACGATCAGCAGGGCCTCGTTGCCGCCGACTTCATTGCCAAGAACTTCAAGGGCAAGAACGTTGCGATCCTCAACGACAAGACCACTTACGGCAAGGGTCTCGCCGACGAGACCAAGAAGGCACTCAACAAGGCCGGCTTCACCGAAAAGATGTTCGAGAGCTACAACAAGGGCGACAAGGATTTTAACTCGATCGTCTCGCGCCTGAAGCGCGACAATATCGATCTGGTTTATGTGGGTGGCTATCATCAGGAAGCCGGTCTGATCCTGCGCCAGATGCGCGACCAGGGCCTCAAGACCGTGTTGATGGCCGGCGACGCCATGAACGACAAGGAATTCGCCTCCATCACCGGCCCGGCTGCGGAAGGCACGCTGTTCACCTTCGGCCCAGACCCGCGCAACAAGCCGACCGCGAAAGCGATCGTCGAGAAGTTCAAGGCCAAGAACATCGATCCGGAAGGCTACACGCTCTACACCTACGCGGCATTCCAGGTCTGGTCGCAGGCCGTCGCCAAGGCCGGCTCCACCGACACCAAGAAAGTGATGGACGTGATCAAGGCCGGTGAATGGGACACCGTACTCGGCAAGATGGCGTTCGACGCCAAGGGCGACATCAAGGCGATCGACTACGTCGTCTACAAGTGGGACGCCAAGGGCAACTACAGCCAGATCGATGCGAAGGGAACGTGATAACTCTTAAGTGGCAGCGCTTTCCTAACCTCTCCCCGCCCCGGCAAAGTGAAGCTTCGCCCGGCGGGGCGAGGTAAAAGAAAGCCTACCCGAAATTCTGCAGCGCGGGAAACGTCTCCAGCAGCCAGATGCTGGCATTCGAAACGGCACCGGTGAGAAACGCGACGCCGGTGATCACCATCAGCACGCCCATGGCGCGCTCGACATGGACGAGATGCTTCTTCATGCGCGCGAACATGCTGGAGAATTGCTCCACCATGAAGGCCGCAATCAGGAACGGGATGCCGAGGCCGAGGGAATAAACCGCGAGCAGCCCCGCGCCTTTGGTCACCGTCGCCTCCGCCGCCGCCACCGACAGGATCGCCGCGAGGATCGGGCCGATGCACGGCGTCCAGCCAAACGCGAAAGCCAGGCCCATCACATAGGCGCCCCACAAGCCGACCGGCTTGGGCATGCTCAGGCGTCCCTCGCGCATCAGCAACCCGATGCGCGTGAGGCCAAGGAAATGCAGGCCCATCAGGATGATCAGGATGCCGGCAACGATTGACAGTTCCGCCGCATAGGAGCGGATCACGCTGCCGACCAGACTGGCGCTGGCGCCAAGCGCAACAAACACCGTGGAGAAACCCAGCACGAACACGGCAGCGGAGATCATCACCGCGCGCTTGGAGGCTGCTTCCTGTTCGTCATTGGCGACGTGCTCGATGGTCGCGCCCGTCAGATAGATCAGATAGGGCGGCACCAGCGGCAGCACGCAGGGCGACAGGAACGAGACAATACCGGCAATCAATGCGGCGGGAATGGTGACATCGGAGATCATGCGGCTAGATGCACTGCTGACATGACGGGATGCAAGCGGGATGGATCAAATGCCCGCCACTTCCGGCTGTTGTGATCGCGCGTGATCGGTTGACCGGGCAGCCTTGCTGCGGTCTGGTCGGGCCAAGAGGGAACCGCCATGAAGAACCTGCTCACCGATATCGCCGGCGTACGCGTCGGCCATTCCGACGACGCCCAACTGGCCTCCGGCGTCACCGCCATCCTGTTCGACAGGCCAGCCGTGGCCTCAGTAGACATACGCGGCGGCGGACCGGGCACGCGCGAAAGCGCCCTGCTCGATCCTGTGAACACCGTGGACGCCATCCACGGCCTCGCGCTGGCCGGCGGCTCGGCCTTTGGACTCGAAGCCGGCGGCGGCGTGCAAGCCTGGCTCGCCGAGCAGGGCCGTGGCTACCAGATCGGCAATGCTGTCATCCCCATCGTGCCCGGCGCGATCCTGTTCGATCTGCTCAATGGCGGTGACAAGAACTGGGGCCGTTTCCCGCCCTATCGCGATCTCGGCTATGCAGCGGCCGCCGCGGCCAGTGACGACTTCAAGCTCGGCAGCGTCGGCGCAGGGCTTGGTGCCACGACGGTCAATTTCAAGGGCGGCCTCGGCTCGGCCTCCGCCATCACGCCATCGGGCGTGCGCGTGGCTGCGCTCGCGGCAGTCAATGCGGTCGGCAGCGTCACCATCGGCGACGGTCCGCATTTCTGGGCGGCGCCGTTCGAAGTCGGCAGCGAGTTCGGCGGACACGGCATGCCCGACAAAATGAAACCCGAGATGCTTGCGATGCATATCAAGGGCGGCCCCGCAGCAACGTCGATCGAGAACACGACACTTGCCGTCGTCGTTACCGATGCGATCCTGACCAAGGCGCAAGCAAAACGTCTCGCCATGATGGCGCAGACCGGATTCGCGCGCGCAATCTATCCGGTACATGCGCCGCTCGATGGCGATATCGTGTTCGCAGCCGCGACGGGTGAAAAACCCATCGATCCGCTGATCGGATTAACTGAACTCGGCATGCTCGCCGGCAACGTGATTACGCGTGCCATCGCACGCGGTGTGTATGAAGCGACGGCGCTGCCGTTTACCGGCGCGCTTCCAGCGTTTCGCGACCGTCACTAGATGATCGCAACGCTGCCGCAGCATCGCTGCACGAATTGCGGCAGGTATACTTCTCTGCAACAGCGTACAAATCTACCTGAACTGTAGTACGCGATCAGTAGAACTCGCACCCTTTAATGTTAAAAATCGCTTTCGATTGCCGGGACAAATCAAACGACGCATCTTCCAGCGTGTCCAACAAGGGCACAAACAACAGAGGAGAAACGTCATGAAGAAGATGCTCTACGTCGCAGCCATGGCAACCGCATTGATCAGTGCTCCGGCTTTTGCCGGCGGTGGTGGTAAAGGCCTCGGCGTGAATGCGAACGTGCTGACTGGGTCGGGCGGCGTGCTCGGACTGCTCAGCGGTCGTGGCGGTCTGGTGGTCAACGCTAGTGTCGTCACCGGCAAGGGCGGCATTCTTGGCGCTGTGCTTGGCCGTGGCGGCCTGCTCGGCGGACTTGGCGGCCACGGTGGCTGCGGCTGCTAAGAACTCGCCTCTGCAGCTATTCGTAGCTGAACTCAAGAAGCGGACGAACGGGGGACGCCCTGCTCGTCTTCCCGACCGCCGATTTGCAGGTTCTACTTTAAAGGCTTGGCGCTTTCATCCGCCTTTGTCTTTGCCAGATCCGGTGAAAACGTCTTCGTCAGCGACGAGGCGACGATGATAGCCTGGCTCTTCTCGCCATCGATCAGCGTGCCCCAGGTGCGCGACACATCCATCCCCCACTTCAGGTCCTTCATGATCTCGCGCGACATGCCGACCGCCACCGAATAGGTCTGGCTGCGGAACGGCGAGTCCAGATATTCCATCGTCGCATAAGCCGCGCCCGCCGTGATCGCCAGCTTGGGATCGACCTGCCAGGCCGCTTTCGCCGAATAGATGGTGTCGATTGTGATCGGGGAAATCGGAAACGATGTCTCCGCCGCACGCCGCGAGGCCGTAAAATCAAGGGTTACCGGCTTCAGCCGCCAGGTCAGGGTCGCGTCATACATGGTGCGATTGACGTTGCTGAAATCAACATCGTGGAAATAGCCGAACAGTTGCGACACCGACGCGGAAGCTGTGATCGTGTCGCTGTCGTATTTGGCGAACAGAAACGGCTGAATGCGTTCATTGTCGCGGCGATAGCCGAACACGTCGAATTCTTCGGTGTAGCGCCGCGCCGACAGATTGACCGAGACGCCGATCTCGGTCTTGTCGCGGATCACGCTCACGCCGGGAATGATCGCACCGCGCCAGTATTGCAGAGGCACCGGCAGAAAGTCGGCGAAGATCGCATTGGTCTGGTTGATGGTCGAACGCCCGCCTTCAGCGGTGGCAAACAGCTTGATGTTGTTCTGCAGGCTCTCCACCTTGATCGCCTGCAACAAATCCGTCGTGCGCAGGTTGTAGGTGTTGACGTCGGCGATGGTCGTGGTCGAACTCAGGCGAAACTCGTCGTCGCCCATCGAACCGCGCAAGATCACCTTGCCCGTCAGCGCCGGCACCAATTCGGGCGCCGCATAGCGCGTCGCGCTGGCTTCGGCCACGATGCCCCAGCTCGTTTTGTCCTTGTCGTCCTTGCCGGCCGCTGCGAGCGCAACATCGGTGGCGATGAAGGCACTACCGATCGGCGCGCCGCGCGAGGTGAATTGTGGATTGGTATCATAGCCGCCGCGCAGCCGCAGCGAGCCGACGAATTCGTCTTCCGCATGCGCGGGAACGCCGAGCAAACACATACCTATGACGGCAATAAATACTTTCATACGCAACATAGCTCGCCAATATTACTTCCAACTCGTGGAAGCGTGGCGAGTTATAGTTAGCGAGACATGAAGTTCGCGGGCTTTGCAGGACATCTGCGACATCGCGCGCGCAGAAACATGCTGCGCGCATAAGCTCCTACCGATCAGCCGCGATCCGCAACCAATCGCGCCGGTACTTGTTTCTATCGGAGAGACATTCGGAGGATGTGCGATGCCGTCGACTGCGATTCGACATATCACCTACGATCCGGTGATTCGCGAGTTGCGCGTCACTTTCACCAGCGGCCGTCGGTATGCTTATGCGCAAGTGCCGCCGGAAGTTCACGCGGCTCTCAGCAGCGCAGCGTCACGCGGCACGTTTTTCAACCACCGGATCCGCGACCGGTTTGCCTATCGTGAACTGCCGCGTTCGGGATCAGAACGCAGATCAGGCGCTGATCGCCAGCGTCGACTTCGCATTTGAGATCTGCTGCGCCTGACGCGCGATCATCTTTTCGACCGCGTTATAGGACGAGTTCGCGGTAGTGGTCGTCGACGACGCCGGGACGGCAGTGGTCGACGTCACCGACGATCCGTCCGCATATGCGATAGACGTCGTGGTGCTGCCATCGGCATTCACCGTGGTCGTTGTCGTGGAACCGGCAGTATCGGATTCACCACCGGCCCCGGCCCCGCCGCCGCCGCCGGCGTGATGCCCCTTGCCGGAGCCCTTCAGCGCCGAGCCTAGCTCATCGAGGCTGACGGACCCATCGCCGTTCTTGTCGAGCTTGGCGAACACCTTGTCGGCATTCTCCACATTGGTGCCGCCGGCGCCGAGCTTGTCCTCGAATTCCGCCTTGCTGATCCCGCCACTGCCATCGCCATCGAGCTGCGCAAACAGGCTCTTCAGCGCGTCCGACCGGCTCTTCGAGGACGACGAGACCGACTGGCTCTGTGCATCCAGCAGCGCGCTCATCGTGCTGGCCGAGATCGAGGTCGAGGATGACGAGCTCGTGCTCGCTGTCGAACTGGACGAACTGGACGAACTGGCCTGCGACGTCGTGTTGGAGATATTGAAGACGCTCGCCGCCGATTGCTGCGTGAGGCCGGTGGTCGGCTTCGCCGCAGTGGTCTTCTTTGACGTCAGCGCCTGAAGCGCATCCAGTGCGGACGAGGCAAGACCGAGGGCCTGCAACATCGCGTGTCTCCTGCTCATGCCGCATCCGCGGCGCAATTCCCTGCAAGGATTTCAGCAAGCCGCGTGCCAGCGAAAAAACGTCGCAAAAACAATGGCCCGCAGCAACGGCCGCGCGCACATGTCCCGGCAAATCATGCCGCTGCGGCAGAACTTGCCGGCGCGCCGCGAGCGTTGCCCGCCCCCCGGCCCCATGTTACGCGAGGCGGTCCATTCGCTGCCGTCAGAAAACGTTCAGGAAAACCCCAGGAAAACTCGATGTCCCAGAGCTTCACGCCCCGCCCGCTGGTAATCGCCCCGTCCATTCTGGCGGCTGATTTCGCCAGGCTTGGCGAAGAGGTCCGCGCCGTGGATAGCGCCGGCGCCGACTGGATGCATCTCGACGTGATGGACGGCCATTTCGTGCCGAACATTTCCTACGGCCCAGACGTCATCAAGGCGATGCGCCCGCACACCAAGAAGATCTTCGACGCGCATCTGATGATCGCGCCCGCCGATCCCTATCTCGAAGCCTTCGCCAAGGCCGGCTGCGACCACATCACCGTCCATGCCGAAGCGGGCCCGCATCTGCATCGCTCGCTGCAGGCGATCCGCGCGCTCGGCAAGAAGGCCGGTGTCTCGCTCAATCCCGGCACGCCCATCTCAGCGATCGAATATGTGATCGATCTCGTCGATCTCGTGCTGGTGATGTCGGTCAATCCCGGCTTCGGCGGCCAGGCGTTCATTCCCTCGGCGCTCGGCAAGATCAGCGACCTGCGCGCGATGACCGCGGGCCGTCCGATCGACATCGAAGTCGACGGCGGTGTGTCCGCTGCAGTCGCCGGGCAACTCGCCGCAGCGGGTGCCAATGCCTTCGTCGCCGGCTCGGCCGTGTTCAAGGGCGGCACGGTGGAAAGCTACAAAGCGAATATCGACGGCATCCGCGCAGCGGCAGCAAATGCGCGCGGCGAGATGGTGTAGCCGTAGGGCGCAATAGCACAGTGTATTGCGCCGCTTGCGCATCCGCGGATTACGCCTTCGGCTAATCCGCCCTACGGCTTGCTGATCGCGAACGGCGACACCGTTCCGGCCGCGCTGTGCCGCTACGTCGATGCGCAATAACAGCAGGCGTCGGTGCAGCGATGGGTTCAGATCGAGCGGTCATAGGGAGCACTAGCGAAGCGTATACGCCGAACAGAAGGACATGCAGCGAATGACAGCGCAAGCGAAGCAACTGCTTGTTGAAACCGCAAAATTGATGATCGCGGGAGATCTGGATCTTGTCGAAGGATGCCGCAAACTGATTCGGGTTTCTCGCGGCTGCGATGCTCTACTAAGCCACCCCGACCTGGTGCCCATTGTCGGCTTTGAATCAGAAACCGACGACTATCCTTTAGGCGAAGTGAGAAGCGCATACGAAAAAACATATCTTGCGAAACTGGATCAAGAAATTGCGGAATACAGCGGCAGAGCGCGCCCAAGCGTTCTGAAAGCCTGCCAATTTATTGTCGCGATGTACGGCGAGAAAAACGCGGGTGGAGCTAAGCAAGCCTAGCCCGGATGAACAAAGCAACATCCGGACTAAGACCGCTGTCGTATATTTTGGCTGCTCGGTCGCGATTGCGTTCAAGAACAGCCGGCCCGCTCGGCGCAATAGCCCCTAGGGCGCAATAGCAAAGCGTATTGCGCCGCCTTTGCGGTGGGCAGATTACGCCTTCGGCTAATCCTCCCTACCTTTCAAGTTCAAATATCAAACAGCCACGCTTCCGCAGTCTCGCGGCTCAATGAGCCCGAGTTATGCGGATCGACTCCTCCTCAAAACATGAGGGGTGGCGGCGCGCCGTGAGGCGCAAGGGGTGGTTTTTATCGCGATCCGCTCCACCGGAACGCCGGCAAGCTGCAACCGCGCAACGCCTCACGGCGCGCCACCGCGGCGATTTTGGGCCGGGGACCGTTCTTCCTGGGACGTGGCGGTAGCGGATTTCCCGCGCCTACCTGTCCCAGTCCAGCCGCACGCTAGCGGCAGACCCCCGTAGTGGGGTCGGACGGTGACCTCCAGGCCTCCCGGGTGCGCAAGGGAACGTCTCCCTCGTGCCCGCAGGCGCCGCAATCCAGATCCCACCTCAAGACGCCTCTAGAAGCGCCCCTCGCGAACCGGACGTGCGGAGGATAATCCTGAATGGAATATTGTCAGTATAAGATAGGAAAAAATATTTGACGCCGTCTAGCCCCGCGCTGCCATTCCCCGACTCACCCATGGGCGTGTCGGGGAATGACAGCTCATGCGTCGACGATGGTAAGGACAGCGGTGCGCGCCGATGCGCGCTGGGATGCTATAGACTTTTTTCCGGCCATGCCGATCTGTTATCAACACGCATAGCCTCGCTGCCCGGCGCGACCACAGGCCGAATCTGCCCTTGCCAGGGCCGCGCCCCTCTCTCAGGACAACGATGACCCGAAAAAATGCCGCTGCAGAAGTCGTCCGCACCCTTCGCGAGCGGATTTTATCCGGGGCGCTGCAAGAAGGCACCGCGCTGCGCCAGGAGAAGATCGCGACCGAACTGGGCGTGAGCCGCATTCCCGTCCGCGAGGCGCTGACCCAGCTTGAGGCAGAAGGGCTTGTCAAAATTGTATCCCATATTGGCGCGATTGTGGCCGAATGGTCCCTGGAAGAGATCCGCCAAACCTTTGAAATGCGCGCCGTTCTGGAAACCTGGATCCTGGGAGCGGCCCTGCCCTTCATGACCGAGGCCGACCTTCTCAAGGCCGAAGCCGTCATCGAGGAGATGGAGACCGCCGACCTCGAGGGCTGGGGGCAGATGAACTGGCGCTTCCACGAAGCGCTCTACAGCCCATCCCGCAAGGATCACGTCATCGCCATGCTGCGGAAGACCCACGAGAATATCGACCGCTTCCTGCATATGCACATGAAGCTGACGGACGGCCGCAAAAAGGCCCAAACCGACCACCGCCAATTACTCGAACTGTGCCGCGCCAAGGACTTCCACCGCTCCGAAGCCGTGCTTCGCAACCACATCCTGGATGTTTCCGACAGGCTGGTCGAAAGCGTGGAGCTCGGGCGCAAGATCGCCGCCGCGCAACGGCCACGCCGGCGTCAGCGCCGCAAAATAACGCCCGAAGCTCAGCAAACAGGCGATCTTTCCGGGGACTTGCCCACCAAACCAACTTGACGGCCAGAAAAACCAGAGTCACAAATTGGATACAATTTTGCCACCTCGCGTTCATCCTGAACCGGCGGTGCATCAAAAGAGGTATCCATTATGGCTCCCTGGTCCGGCGTATTCCCTGCGGTTACGACCAAACTGAAGGCAGACGGGTCGATCGACCTTCCCGCCACCCAGTCCAGTATCGAAAGACTCGTCGCCAACGGCGTCTCCGGCGTCATTGTGCTGCCGATGCTGGGAGAAAACGCATCCTTGCGGATGTCGGAGAAGGAAGCGGTGATCCGCGCCGGCAAGGAAGCCGTGGCGGGCAAGGTCCCGCTGCTGTCCGGCCTTGCCGAGATTTCGACCGAATCCGCAGTGGCGACGGCACGGGCCTTCGAGAGCTACGGCGCGGAAGGCCTGATGGCCTTCCCGAGCCTCGGCTACAAGACCGATCCGCGCGAAACCGCCGCCTGGTACAAGACTCTCGGCGCCGGCTGTGGCCTGCCGATCATGATCTACAACAACCCGATCGCCTATGGCGTCGATGTCACTCCGGCGATCCTCGACGAACTCGCCGGCACGCCGTCGATCGTGGCCATCAAGGAAGAAACCGGCGACATCCGCCGCGTCACCGATCTGTACAATGCCCACGGCAACCGCTTCCGCATCTTCTGCGGAGTCGACGACCTGATCGTCGAGAGCATGTCGCTCGGTGCCGTTGGCTGGGTGTCCGGCATGACCAATGCCTGGCCGAAGCAGTGTGTCGAGATCTTCAATCTGTGCGCGGCCGGCCGTTTCGCGGAAGCACTTCCGCTATATCGGCTGATGACGCCGGCATTCCATCTCGATACCGACGTCAAGCTCGTTCAGTACATCAAGCTCGCCGAGCACCTCGTCTACGGCGCGCCTGAATGGGTGCGGCCGCCCCGGCTGCCGATCGAAGGCGCAGAGCGCGCGCGCGTCGTTGCAGTGATCAGCAAGACGATCGAAGACCTCGCCAAGGGCGTCAAGCAAGCCGCGTGATCCATTAACTCCCCTCCGCATGAGCGGAGGGGTTTCCCTTTCAACCGACGCATGGAGTGTAACCTATGACGACCGATACGGCTTACGCTACGACTGACGCTCTCGCCGCCGCGCCCGAAGGCAACCTGCTGCGACGCCGCGTTCTCATTGCCAGCCTCACCGGCAGCGCGATCGAGTGGTTCGACTATTTTCTGTACGGCACCGTAGCCGCGCTGGTGTTCAACCGGCTGTTCTTTCCGAATTTCGATCCGCTGGTCGGATTGATGCTCTCCTATCTGTCATTCTCATTGCCGTTTTTCGTCCGCCCTTTCGGCGGATTTGTTTTTTCGCATATCGGTGACCGGATCGGCCGCAAACAAACGCTGATCCTGACGCTGACCCTGATGGGCGTCTCGACCTTCCTGATCGGGACGCTGCCGAGCTATGACAGCATCGGCGTCTGGGCTCCGATTCTGCTGGTCATCCTGCGCGTCATCCAGGGCATCGGCATCGCCGGCGAATGGGGCGGCGCGTTGCTGCTCGCCTATGAATACGCGCCCGCCGACAAGAAAGGCTTATACGGCTCGATCCCGCAGATGGGCATTCCGCTTGGCATGGTGTTCTCGACCCTTGCCCTATCGATGATGACGCTGTTGCCCGACGCGGACTTCCTCGCCTGGGGCTGGCGCGTACCGTTCCTGCTCAGCGCCGTGCTGGTGCTGCTCGGATTGTGGATGCGTATCGGCATCGACGAGACGCCCGCATTCCGCGAGATGAAGAAGACCGGCAACGTCGCCCGCATCCCGCTGGTCGATACGCTCAAGTATCACTGGCGCGCCGTGCTGATCGCCACCGGCGCCAAGGTCGTCGAGACGGCGCCGTTCTACGTCTTCACCACCTTCGTCGTGAGCTACGCCACCGGCAATCTCAAGATCGACCGGTTCACGGTGCTGAATTCGATCACCCTCGCAGCGCTCGTCACCACCGTGGCTATTCCGTTCATGGGCATGCTATCGGACCGGTTCGGCCGCAAGACGGTGTTCCTGACCGGCACCGCGCTGATGGCCCTGTTCGCCTTCCCCTATTTCATGCTGCTGGACCTCAAGACCACCTGGAGCATTCTGCTCGCCACCGTGGTCGCCGTCGGCCTGATCTGGGCGCCGATCAATGCCACCCTCGGCAGCCTGATGGCCGAGATCTTCTCGACCCAGGTCCGCTACACAGGCATCACCCTCGGCTCCCAGATCGGCGCCGCCGTCGCCGGCGGCACCGCACCGCTGGTCGCGACCTGGTTGCTCGGCCAATACAACGGCTGGGCTGCGATCGCGACGTATATCGTGGCCTGCGCAGTGGTGTCCTTCATCGCCGTCGCCTGCGTGCGCTCCCCGGCGGACAAGTAGCCGCGCGAGCCAGATAGTGATCCGGCGCCGCGGCGCCGGATCGATGTCGCCGTGAACTTTAGGTCGCGATAGACGACCAACGCACATGACACATCCATCGCTCATGTGCGCGACCCGCGCTTTCATCGCAGCGCTTCTTGCCCTGCTGCTATTGAGCCATGCTCACGCGGGCGACGCCGCCGCGCGCAAGGTGATCGGTTTTTCGCCGGACGGCGCGACGTTCGCCTTCGAGCAATTCACGCAATTCTACGATGCCACGGAGATCATGGCCGAGATGCAGGTGATCGACACCCGCACCGACAGCTTCGTGAAAGGCACGCCGCTGTCGATCACGACCAGGGATGGCGATGAGCGGGAGGTCGATGCCGTTCGCGCCGAGCTGATGGCCAAGGCCAAGCCGCTGCTGGGCAAGCTTGATATCACCGAGCCCGGCACACGTTTCGCCGGCGAGCCATCGATGGATCCCGACGAGATCGGCATCTATCAGATGGACCCGAAGCCGCTGGCGACCACGCAGACCATCACCGTGCCCGATGGCCGCAAGCTCGTGCTCACACTTTCCGACCAGGCCCTCGGCAAGGCGTCATGCTATGGCGCCGGCGGCCGCGGCACCTATGGCAGCGTCATCGTCACCGGCGTGACACTGCAGATGAGCATCGACGGGGCCACGCCCGTCACCCTGCAGCAGGACAAGCAACTGCCGAAACGCCGCCGCTGCGTGACGGCTTACGGGATCGCGGAGGCCTATCATCACCAGGCCAAGGACGGCACGCAGACGCTGGCGGTGCTGGTCGAGACAGTGGACGCCCATCAGTTTCATGCTGGGCCGAACCGGCGGTTCATGGCGGTGACGGCGAGGCTGCCGAAGCCGTAAATTCCGCAGGAAAATCAGGCCTTCGGGCGCATCCGAGGTGGCCTCCCCCGTCCCGATCTGCTAAAGCGCGGCGTAATCCCCCAAACGTCAGAGTGCGCAATGATCCCTCGCTATACCCGTCCGGAAATGGCCTCCATTTGGGAGCCGCAGACTCGCTTCAAGATCTGGTTCGAGATCGAGGCCCATGCGGCCGATGCGCTGGCGGAACTCGGTACCATTCCGAAGGATGCGGCGAAGACGATCTGGGCCAAGGCCAAGGATGCCACTTTCAATGTGGAGCGCATCGACGAAATCGAGCGCGAGACCAAGCATGATGTCATCGCGTTCCTGACCCACCTGGCCGAAATCGTCGGCCCCGAAGCGCGCTTCGTGCATCAGGGCATGACCTCCTCCGACGTGCTCGACACCTGCCTGAACGTGCAGCTGACGCGCTGCGCCGACATCCTGATCGCCGACGTGGACCGTCTCCTTGCCGCGCTGAAAACCCGCGCCTTCGAGCACAAGATGACGCCGACCATCGGCCGCTCCCACGGCATCCATGCCGAGCCGGTCACCTTCGGTCTCAAGCTCGCTTACGCCTATGCCGAATTCACCCGCGCGCGCGCCCGCCTTGTGACGGCGCGTGAAGAAGTCGCGACCTGCGCGATCTCCGGCGCCGTCGGCACTTTCGCGCAGATCGATCCGCGCGTTGAGGAACACGTCGCCAAGGCGATGGGCCTCAAGCCGGAGCCGATCTCGACGCAGGTGATCCCGCGCGACCGCCACGCGATGTTCTTCGCCACGCTCGGCGTCATCGCCTCGTCGATGGAGCGTCTTGCGACGGAAGTGCGCCACATGCAGCGCACCGAAGTGCTGGAAGCGGAAGAGTTCTTCTCCGAGGGCCAGAAGGGTTCGTCGGCGATGCCGCACAAGCGCAACCCGGTGCTGACCGAGAACATCACCGGTTTGGCCCGCATGGTGCGCGCCTATGTGACTCCGGCGATGGAGAACGTGGTGCTGTGGCACGAGCGCGATATCTCGCACTCCTCCGCCGAGCGCATGTTCGGACCGGATGCCACGGTGACGCTGGACTTCGCGCTGAACCGCATGGCCGGCGTGATCGAGAAGCTGCTGGTGTATCCCGCCAACATGCAGAAGAACCTCGACCGCCTCGGCGGGCTCGTGCATTCGCAGCGCCTGCTGATCGCGCTCACCCAGAAGGGCGCATCGCGCGAGGACGCCTACAAGCTCGTGCAGCGCAACGCCATGCCGGTATGGCGCGGCGAAGGCGAGTTCATGACGCTGCTGAAGGCGGACGCCGACGTGAAGAAGTATCTCACGGATGCCGACATCGAAGAGCAGTTCGACCTCGGCTATCACTTCAAGCACGTCGATACGATCTTCAAGCGCGTGTTCGGCGCGAGCTGATCACCGCATGGGCTATGTCGTGGCCGTGGCGCTCCGCCGCGGCCATCACTTCAGCAAGATAGCGTCGCTGAGCATTCGCCTGCTCAGCGGTCTCGGCGTCGAAGGCGACGGCCATATGGGCGCGACGGTGCAGCACCGCTACGACCGCCGCCGCGAGCCGATGAAACAGAATCTGCGCCAGGTGCATCTGATCGGCTCGGAACTGCTTGACGAGCTACGCACCAAGGGCTTCGCCATCCAGCCCGGCGATCTCGGCGAGAACATCACGACATCAGATATCGATCTGCTTGCATTGCCGACCGGCGCGCGGCTGCATCTCGGCGCGCGTGCGGTGATCGAACTCACCGGCCTGCGCGAGCCCTGCGTGCTGATGGATCGTTTCCAGCAGGGCCTGAAGGCCGCGACGCAGGATCGCGACGCGAGTGGCAATGTTATTTGCAAGGCCGGCGTAATGGCAATTGTCGTCGCGGATGGCGATGTCAGGCCGGGCGACAGCATTGAAGTTCAGTTGCCGAGTGGGACGCAGTGTCCATTGGAGCCAGTGTAACCACACACTGTCACTCCCCACGCAGCATTCGCATCACCACCGCATCCTTCCGCACGACACGGTGATACATCGCCGCGAGCAGATGGATCACCACCAGTGCGATCAGCAGATAGGCCGCGTAGATGTGCCAGTCCTCATAGAGATCGGCATTGGCCTTGTTGGTTACGGTGAATTGCGGCACGCGAAACAGACCGAAGAAGTCCGCGTAATCCGGCTTGTGCGCGCCGGAATGCGCCCAGCCGAGCACAGCCACCAGCATGGTGATCACATAGAGCGCCCAGTGATTGGCTTTGGCCAGCGCACGCTCCCACAGCGGCGATCCCGCCGGCAGCGGCGGCACCGGATTGATAGCCCGCCAGATCAGGCGGATCGCCATCAAAAGCAGGATCATGTAACCGATATCGGCATGGATCGAGCGATGGAAGAAGCGCACCGGCCGCGGCGCGATGTGGTTGAACCACCAGCCATAGGCCAGCATGAAGATGATCGCGACGCCCAAAATCCAGTGGAATGCCCGGGCCAGACCGCCCCAACTGCTCATGGTGTTTCGAAGCATGTTGTCCCCCGTCCCCGCCCAGCCCTAGGAAGGCCACGAGTCAGGATTAGCAACAAGGCATCGCACGGCTCCCGCCGGGCAAATCCTTCTGGAATTGTTCTAATCCCAAAGACACTTCGGTCAAATTCAGCTTAACAACCTCGCAGTAACCATCCTCCCCTAGGCTCTCATGATGCCCACGCGTCCCACCATCCTTGTGTTCGACTCCGGTCTCGGCGGCCTCACCGTCCAGCGCGAGGTTGCGAAGGCACGCCCGGATGCCCGCTATGTCTATGTGGCGGATGACGCGTTCTTTCCCTACGGCCAGCACACCGAAGAGGCGCTGATCGGCCGCGTCGTGCCGCTGATGGGCGAATTGATTGCCGCGCACCGGCCGGACCTCGTGGTCATCGCCTGCAACACCGCTTCGACGCTGGTGCTCACTCATCTGCGCGCTGCCTATACCGTACCCTTCGTCGGCACCGTGCCAGCGATCAAGCCGGCCTGCGCGCGCTCGCTCACCAAGCGGGTCTCGGTGCTCGGCACCTCTGGCACCGTGAAGCGCGAATATACCCAGACGCTGATCCGCGAATTCGGCAGCGGCTGCATCGTCACGCTGGTCGGCTCGGCCGATCTAGCTGCAATGGCGGAAGGCGCACTCGGCGGCCAAGGCATCGCCGACGCCGACCTGTTTCGCGAGATCGCCCCCTGCTTCGTGCAGGACGCCGCCGGCGCCCGTACCGACACGATCGTGCTCGCCTGCACGCATTATCCGCTGCTGCTCGACGACCTCAATCGGATCGCACCATGGCCCGTCGCATGGATCGATCCGGCTCCGGCGATCGCGCGGCGCGTGGTCGGCCTGATCGGCGATCATCAGCCCGGCGTGCCACTTGGCGATGCCGTACTGCTGTACACGTCCGGCAAACGCCACGCCTGGCCGGAGGCGCTGGCGCCATTCTTTGGCGGACAGGTCGCGGCGTAGCGCGCGATCACTCGACTTTCCCCCGCGCGCTGCTAGCTTTGCGGCACGCCGTTCCGAGAAGAGAACGGCAAGGGAGAATGACATGCTCAGGACCAGCTTTCTCAAGACACTCCTTGTTGGCGCAGCGATCACCGTCTGCGCCGGTGCTGCCAGTGCACAAGGCATCAAGCGCACGCCGCTGCAGGACATCAAATATCCCGCCGGCCATCACATCGTGACGGTCGTGGCCGAAATCGGCCCGAACCAGCTCGCCGGCCGCCATACCCATCCGGGTGTCGATACCGGTTACGTCCTCGATGGCGACGCGACGCTGATCGTCGAGGGCCAGCCCGACAAGGTACTGAAGGCCGGCGATTCCTATGCCGTCCCGGCGGGGATCCCACATGACGTGAAGACCGGCGACAAGGGCCTGAAGCTCATGGCAGTCTATGTTGTCGAAGAGGGCAAGCCGGTGGCGACGCCCGCGCCGAAATAACAGGATTAATCGAAGCACATGACGACCCCCGCGCCATTTCATGATCTCAAGCAGAAATGGCGCGAGGGGCGCCCCACTTTCGGGGCTATCGCCACCATCCCCAGCATTCAGACCGTGCGCATCATGGCGCAGACGCTGGACTGGCTCATCGTCGATTGCGAACACGGCCCGATCGATCTCAACACCGCTCACGGGATGATCATGGCCACCGCAGGCACGCCCTGCACGCCATTGGTACGTGTCGCCGCCAACGAGCCATGGCTGGCGAAAGCGCCGATGGATTTCGGCGCGATGGGCATCAACTTCCCGATGATCAACAGTGCGGCTGACGCGGCGAAGGCCGTCGGCAGCCTGCGCTATCCGCCGACTGGCGAGCGGCTGTGGGGACCGTTCCACGCACCATTCCGCTGGAACGTGCCGATGCCCGACTATATGGCGCGCGCCGACGACAGCATGATCTGCATGATCACCATCGAGCATATCGATGCAGTGAACCGGATCGACGAGATCATGGCCACACCGGGCATCGACGTCGCGGTGATCGGCGTCGGAGACCTCGCGACATCCATCGGCAAGCGTGGCCAGCCGGGCGATCCCGAGGTGCAGGCGCTGGTGGCGCGGGCCGAAGCGGGAATCCTCAAGTCAGGCGTCCCGCTGGGCGGCGCGGCGCTGAACGCCGATATGGGGAATGCCATGATCGAGCGGGGCTATGTCCTGCTGGCGCTGGGATTCGACTGGTCTCTGTTCCAGCGCGGAATCGCCGCCGGATTCGAGGGCATCAGGCGGTAAAACTGCCCTTTCGATGCCGATTTTGCGCCGGAACCGGCCGGATTGGCGCTATAAACCCGCCAAACGGCAAAAAGCCTGTCTTTCAATTGACATAACCGGTCTCTGCCCCTAGAAACCGCCCTGCTCGCGGGCCGTTTTCGGCCCGCGAAGCGTTTCGCACCCGTGGTTCTCCACCCAGCTTTGGGAATGAACCTGTCGGTGCCGAGATTTTCCTGACCTCTGTTTTCAGACCATGGATTGATCCCGGTACACAGGAGGGCGCGTCTCCTCACATCCACAAAGAGCCATCGCTTCGCGATGGCTGACAACATCGAGGACGCGATGACAAAGCGTAGTGAAGCTAAATACAAAATCGACCGCCGTATGGGCCAGAACATTTGGGGTCGTCCCAAGTCTCCGGTCAACAAGCGTGAATACGGCCCCGGCCAGCACGGCCAGCGCCGCAAGGGCAAGCTCTCCGACTTCGGCACGCAGCTGCGCGCCAAGCAGAAGCTGAAGGGCTATTACGCCAACATTTCCGAGCGCCAGTTCCACTCCATCTACGTGGAAGCCGGCCGTCTCAAGGGCGATACCGGTGAAAACCTGATCGGCCTGCTCGAGCGCCGCCTCGACACCGTCGTGTATCGCGCCAAGTTCGTCGCCACCATGTTCGCGGCCCGTCAGTTCATCAACCACGGCCACATCAAGGTGAACGGCAAGCGCGTCAACATCGCGAGCTATCTCGTGAAGGTCGGCGACGTCATCGAGATCAAGGAATCCTCCAAGCAGCTCGCTTTCGTTCTGGAAGCCAGCCAGCTCGGCGAACGCGACACCCCTGATTACGTCGAAACCGACCACAGCAAGATGACCGCCAAGTTCATCCGCATTCCGCAGCTGTCGGACGTTCCCTTCGCCGTGCAGATGGAACCGCATCTGATCGTCGAATTCTATTCGCGCTAATTTCTGACAGCGCTGACGAGATCAAGGCCCCGGATTTTCCGGGGCCTTTTTTGTTGTGTAAGCTCAGCGCTCACAATGCACGGACGCCATCATGCCCTACACCCCCGCCTCGCCCACTCAGTCACAGCCGCCGGTCCGCATCAATCTTCTGTCCGACACACAGACGCGGCCGACGCCCGCGATGCGCGCGGCGATCGCTTCGGCCGAGGTCGGCGACGAACAGATCGGCGATGACCCCAGCGTCAACGCGCT
The DNA here is from genome assembly GCF_008329525.1 of Tardiphaga sp. P9-11. Lineage (GTDB taxonomy): Bacteria > Pseudomonadota > Alphaproteobacteria > Rhizobiales > Xanthobacteraceae > Tardiphaga. Next base: position 755,497 of record NZ_NPKQ01000002.1, read on the forward strand.
CTGCGCCCGCGTCGCGGATCTGCTCGGCAAGGAAGCTGCGGTGTTCATGCCCTCCGGCACCATGTGCAATGTCGCGGCGCTGCTGGTGCATTGCCGGCCAGGCGATGAGATCATCGCGCACAAGACCGCACATATTCTCTCGCGCGAAGGCGGCACCCATGCCGCGCTCGGCGGCTTCCAGATCACCGGGCTGGATGGCGCTGATGGTCAATTCACGCCGGACGCACTGCGCGCCGCCCTGCATCCACATACGCGCTACGAGATGCCGCAAACCGTCGTCAGCGTCGAACAGACGGCCAATATCGGCGGCGGTACGATCTGGACCAAACAACATCTCGACGAGGTCGCAGACATCGCGCATGCGCGCGGCATGGCGACACATATGGATGGCGCGCGGCTGCTGAACGCCTGCGTCGCCACCGGTATCAGCGCGCAGGACATGGCGGCCGGCTGGGATTCGGTCTGGATCGATTTCACCAAGGGCCTTGGCGCGCCGCTCGGAGCTGCATTGGCCGGACCACGCGCGTTCATCGACAAGGTGTGGCACTGGAAGCAGCGACTCGGCGGCGCGATGCGTCAGGCCGGCATGAGCGCAGCGGGATGTCTGTACTCACTCGATCACCATGTGGATCGATTGGCCGACGATCACGCGCATGCGCGCGCACTTGCGAGCGGACTGGCGCAGATCAATGGCGTCGTTGTGCAGCAGCCGGAGACCAATCTCGTCTTCTTCGATCCCGCGGGCGCAGGTATCAGCGGCGCGGACATGGTGAAAGCCTTGCGTGCGAAGGGCGTGCTGCTCGCGACCATGGACGGCCGCATCCGTGCCTGCACGCATCTGGACGTCACTGCTGAGATGATCGAACAGACGCTGGAATTGATCAGGGACGTGGTACGCAGGGCCTAGACTGCGGCCTACTTCAACGCCTCGGCGATGATCTTCCGCACGTCGATCTCCATCCGCACCCGCTGCGACGGGGCCTGCGTCATCACCAGCACGAACATGTCGTTCTTCGGATCGACCCAGAAGAAGGTGCCGCCGACGCCGTCCCAGCGATATTCGCCGACCGGGCCGGGCTCGCTCGCGAGCTCTTTCGTTCGCACGGCAAAGCCGAGGCCGAAGCCGCTGCCGGCGCCCGGAAAGTAATAGTAATCGCGCTTCACACCGCTATCAGGCCCGACGTGATCGCGCGTCATCTCTGCCACTGTTTCCGGTTTGAGATAACGCTTGCCGTCAAGCGTGCCGCCATTGAGCAGCATCTGCAGGAACCGCACGTAGTCCGCCGCCGTGCCAACCAGACCCGAACCGCCCGCCTCCCATCGCATGACTTCCGCGGGATCATGCATACCGACAACCGGGCCAACCATGCGATCTCCCGGAAATGGCTCGGCCACACGCGAGCGCCGTTCGCCATCGGTGATGTAGAACGAGGTGTCCCGCATCCCCAATGGACCGAACAGCCGTTCCTCCAGGAAATGATACAGCGACTGGCCGGATACGACTTCGATAACGCGGCCGAGAATGTCGGTGGAATGGCCATAGTCCCACAGCGTGCCGGGCTGCTCTGCGAGCGGAAGCTTCGCGATGCGATCGGCCCAGGACGCGTTGTCCCAATCGCGGCCGAAAATATCGAGCTCCGCATAGCGCTTGCGCGCGGGATCGTCGCCATAGAAACCGTAGGTGATGCCCGATGTGTGCTTGAGCAGATCGGCGACAGTGATCGGCCGCTGCAACGGCACCAGACCGGAGGTTGCGTGTTCATCGCCCGGCTTGGTGTAGATGCCGACCTTCGTGTTCGCAAAGGATGGAATATATGTCGCAACGGGATCGTCGAGGTGCAGTTTGCCATCCTCGACCAGCATCATCGCGGCTACCGAAGTGATCGGCTTCGACATCGAATACAGCCGGAAGATAGCATCCCTCGTCATCGGATGCCCGCTGTCGAGATTGCCGAACACGTCCGAATAGACCGGCTTGCCGTGCTGTTGCACCAGCACCACCACGCCGGGAATCTTCCGCTCCGCGACCTCGCCAAGAAAGTAGCGATCGAGCTCCAGCAATTTCTCGGCAGAGAATTCGCGCGCGATGGATTGCGATTTTTCGGCCCGGGCCGGCGGCGAAGGCGCGATAACAGTGCCGACGCAGCAGAGCGTCAGCAGCAGGAGTGCGGCGCGCCTATTTCTCCAGCGCTTCATAGACCAACAGCTTCAATGATCTTTGTATGCGTTGCCGCTCCGATGGCGTCTGCTCCAGCAGGATGAAAAAGAAATCCTGCTTGGGATCGATGACAAAATAGCAACCGCTGGCACCGTCCCATTTCAATTCGCCGAGCGACCCCGGCGGCGGCGGCTTGGCATTGCCGGGATCGGTGCGCACGGCAAAGCCATAACCGAAACCGAAACCGTCGCCGGGGAAATACAGATAGTCGCGTGCAATGCCGGAGTCCTTGCCGATATGATCCGTGGTCATGTCCTTGAACGTCGCCGCGCTCATGAAGCGCTTGCCGTCATATTCGCCACCGTTCAGCAGCATCTGCGCGAATTTTGTGTAGTCCGCGAGCGTCGATACCATGCCGCCGCTGCCGGATTCCCATTTTCGATAGGTGTCGGGGCGCCCCTGTCGCCCGGTGCGGAAATCGCGATCCCAGGCCATCGGTTTGGCGAGCATGAATTCCTTCGACTTCTCCTTCACGAAGAAGCCGGTGTCCTTCATGCCGAGCGGTCCGAGAAACGCCTGCTCCTCATAGCCTAGCAGCGACTTGCCGGAGACGATTTCGATCACGCGGCCGAGAATATCGGTGGAATGGCCATAGTCCCACAGCGTGCCTGGCTGGTGCTCCAGCGGCAATTGCGCGATGCGGTCGGCGAATTCCTTGTTGTCGAAATCGCCGCTGTAGATATCTGCATCGCCATAGGCGCGTCGCACCAGGCTTTCGCCATAAAAGCCGTAGGGGATGCCGGACGTATGCAGCAGCAGGTCGCGGATCGTCACCGGACGGTTGGGCGCGACGATGTCCAGCGCCTTCTCGCCATTCTCCAGCTTCTTCTCGACGCCGACCTTGGCCTTGGCAAAGGACGGAATGTATTGCGAGACGGGATCGTCGAGCTTCAACTTGCCCTGATCGATCAGCATCATCGCCGCGAAAGACGTGATCGGCTTGGTCATGGAATGCAGCCGGAAGATGGTGTCATCGGTCATTGGCTGCTTCGTGTCAGGATCGCGGACGCCGAAGAATTCCTTGTAGACCGGCTTGCCGTGCTGCTGGATCAGGACGATGGCGCCAGGGATCTTGCCGTCGGCGATCTGCTTGCGGAAGAACTCGCCAATGGCAGCCAGCTTCTTCTGCGAGAATTTTGCGCCGGCGGGAATGTCGAATGTGCCCTCAGCGGCGAAGCGATCCTGGGCGATAGCGGGCGATCCGGCGAGCAGCAGCGCTCCGCAAAGCAGCGCGCGTAGTCTGTGCCGCAAATTCATCGCCGCTCCTTTTGCCTGATCAGAGGAGTGTAACGGCGGGGCAGTCTCAGACAAGGGGAAGTGCGCGGGCGAGCGCGAGGCGATGCAGATCCGCTGATGGCTCGGAAAAGCAGCAGAAGGTGACGGCTGTGACCACCGGCGCGTCTTTCAGCGTCTGGATGACTGAGCCGACGGCGATGGGAGCCGCACGGGCGGCCGGAAAACCATAGACACCGGTGGAGATGGCTGGAAACGCAACGGAGGCCAGGCCATGCGCCTGACACAACATCAGCGCCTGCCGGTAGCAGGACGCCAGCGCCTCATCCTCGCCGCTCCGGCCACCATGCCAGACCGGACCCACCGCATGAATCACATGTGCTGCCGGTAATTTGTAACCTTGGGTGATTTTGGCATCGCCTGTCTCGCAACCCCTGAGGGTGCGGCATTCGGCGAGCAAGTCGGGGCCGGCAGCCCGATGGATAGCGCCGTCCACGCCGCCGCCTCCGAGAAGCGACGAATTGGCCGCGTTGACGATGGCGTCAACGCGGAGAGTCGTGATGTCGGCCACGACAACGTCCAGCGTCGCGGTGCCGATTTGTCGACTTGAAATCAGGCCGAGGCCGGGGCGGCAATCACGCCCTTCTCGGCCAGCAGGCTCTGCAACTCGCCAGCCTGGAACATCTCACGGATGATGTCGCAACCGCCGACGAACTCGCCCTTCACATAGAGCTGCGGAATGGTCGGCCAGTTCGAATAGGTCTTGATGCCGTCGCGCAGATCGGCGGATTCGAGAACGTTGAGGCCCTTGTAGCCCACGCCAACGTGATCGAGGATCTGGACCACCTGGCCCGAGAAACCGCACTGCGGAAATTGCGGCGTGCCCTTCATGAACAGCACCACGTCGTTGGTCTTCACTTCGTTCTCGATGAATTGCTCAATGCTCATGTCACGTCCCTGTTCAAGGTCCAGATTCAAGGTCTGGAGTTGGCGGCCCAGCCATCGGGCGAACCGCCCGGTCAGACTTGTCATATATGTAGCCGAATCCGTTCCGCACCCCAAGTCTTAAGGACAGGGTCAAAAGCCTGAAATCACAGGCATTGGGCGCCCCATTGCCGGCCCGCCCCGATCACTTTTCCGCAGTTTTTGCCAAGTCCCGCCGCGCCAAAGATCATATGACGACAGGCCTTTTATAACTGATCCGACGACCTATTTAGGACAAGCCGCTCGGGAACCCATCTCCAAGAGCAACGTTCTCTCCAAAATCGGAGACTTTCGTGACGAATCCAGCTTCCGCCGTGAGTTCAGGCATGAGTTCAGGTACCGCGTCCCCAGCGTCCAAATCCGCCCCCGCTGGCGCACTGTCCCAAAGACTGGGTGACGCCTTCCTGACGGTCCGCAACGAAACCGAACGCCGCGCCGCCCCGCTCTCCCCGGAAGACCAACTGGTGCAATCGATGCCCGATGCCAGCCCGGCGAAATGGCACCGCGCCCATGTGACCTGGTTCTGGGAGCAATTCCTGCTCGGCGACCACGCCCCCGCTTACAAGGTCTATCACCCCGATTACGCCTATCTGTTCAATTCCTATTACGTCTCCGCCGGCCCGCGCCATGCCCGCGCCCAGCGCGGCCACCTCACCCGGCCCGGTGCCGAGGAAGTGACCGCCTATCGCAAACACGTCGATGCGGCCGTCATCAAATTCTTCAACGAGACCTCCGACGACAAGCTGACCTCGTTGATCCCGCTTCTCGAAGTCGGGTTCAATCACGAACAGCAGCATCAGGAGCTGATGCTGACCGACATCCTGCATGCCTTCGCGCAGAACCCGATCCCGCCAGCCTATGATGCCGACTGGCGGTTTCCGGCGTCGACCACATCGGGCGATGCATGGACCACGCTGACCGAGGGCATCCACACCATCGGTCACCAGAGCGATACGTTTCATTTCGACAATGAAAAACCGGCGCATCGCGCGCTTGTCGGCCCCGTCAAGCTCGCGCGCAATCTCGTCACCAACCGCGAATGGCTCGCCTTCATGGCGGCCGGCGGTTACGAGGAAGCCACGCTGTGGCTGATGGATGGCTTTGCCGCTGTGGCCCGCGAGGAATGGCAGGCGCCCGGTCACTGGCGCAAGATCGATGGCGAATGGCAGATCATGACTCTCGCCGGATTGAAGCCGATCGATCTCGACGCGCCAGTTTGCCATGTCAGCTATTACGAGTGCGACGCTTTCGCGCGCTGGAGCGGCAAGCACCTGCCCACCGAAATGGAATGGGAAGTGGCGGCGCGCGCCGGCCAGCTCAACGATGCCTTTGGCATCGTCTGGCAATGGACGCGCTCCGCTTACGCGGCCTATCCGGGCTACCGCGCCATCGAAGGCGCACTCGGAGAATACAACGGCAAGTTCATGATCAATCAGCTGGTGTTGCGCGGCTCGTCGCTGGCGACACCGGACGATCACAGCCGCGTCACCTATCGCAATTTCTTCTATCCCCACCATCGCTGGCAATTCACGGGCCTGCGGCTGGCCGATTACGGCAGCTGATTTCCGACATCATCACCGCGCTTCGAAAGCGTTGAGGAGACTGACATGAACGTTCATGCCCCGTTGGCACTGTCGCTGCTGAATGCCTCGGCCTCCGCATTTGCGGCGGACGTCGCTGAAGCCCTGTCGCAGCACCCGAAAAAACTGTCCCCGAAATACTTCTATGACGAGGCTGGCTCCGAACTGTTCGAGCAGATCACCAAGCTGCCGGAATATTATCCGACACGCACCGAGCTCGGCATCCTCCGCTCGCGCGGCAAGGACATCAACGCGATCATCCCGAAGAATGCCGCGCTGATCGAATTCGGCGCCGGGGCCACCACCAAGGTGCGGCTGCTGCTGGATGAATGCGATTTCGGCGCCTATGTGCCGGTCGATATCTCCGGCGACTTTCTGCACGCACAGGCCGCTGAACTGCGCAAGGATTTCCCAGGCTTGAAGGTGCTGCCGGTGAATGCCGACTTCACCGCTCCCTTCGACCTTCCCCCTGATATCCGGATGATGTCGAAGGTCGGCTTCTTCCCGGGCTCAACGCTCGGTAATTTCGAGCCGCACGAGGCCTGCGCCTTTCTGCGCTCCGCCCGCGCCATTCTCGGCAAGGATGCATTGATGCTGATCGGCATCGATCTCGAAAAGGACGAGAAACTGCTGCACGCCGCTTATAACGACGCGGCCGGCGTCACCGGCAAGTTCAACATGAATGTGCTGGTGCGCATCAACCGCGAACTCGGCGGCGATTTCGATCTCGGCGCCTTTGTGCATCGCGCGATCTACAATCGGGAGCGCCACCGCATCGAGATGCACCTGATCGCCAAGGAGCCACAGACCGTGCACGTGCTCGGTCGCAGTTTCAACTTCCGCGCCGGCGAGAGCATCCACACCGAGAGCAGCTATAAATACAGCATCGAGCGTTTTGCAGCGCTGGCCCGCGGTTCGGACTGGGAGCCCAAGGCGTCATGGACCGACGCGGACAAGCAGTTCTCGGTGCATGCGCTGATGGCGGCGGAGTGAACTTACTCGACCTCGCCCCGCTTGCGGGGAAAGGTCGAAATGCGCGCACCACAATTCGCGTGAAGGGGAGTCAGAGTTTTACTCAGAAGAGCCCCTCACCCAACCCTCTTCCCCACAAGCCACGCGAAGCTTGCCAGGGGACGAGGGAGCGACAGTGCTTCGCTACGCCTCCGGCACACCCGTCTGCAGCGCCAGTGCGTGCAGGACGCCGCCCATCTGGCCTTTCAGCGACTGATAGACGATCTGGTGCTGGGCGACGCGGGATTTACCCCGAAAAGACTCCGAGATCACGGTTGCCGCGTAATGGTCGCCGTCACCGGCCAGATCACGGATCGTCACCTGCGCGTCGGGAATCGCGGCCTTGATCATGGTCTCGATATCGCGGGCGTCCATCGGCATTAATCGGGTCTCCAGAAAGGTTCGAATCGCGGCCAGTCGCTGCCGCCTCGGACTGCAAGCCTATCGCGACTGCCGCATGACGTCACGGCTTTCTAACGATAATCCCTCGCATGCCCCTTTTAAAGGCCGGAGGGATCGCACATCTGAAGAAGTGAAATATGACCGTTACAATGCGACTGCATGAGGGTTTGACCATGAAGCTTCCCGGCCCGGACCACCCGATCACCATTGCGCCCGCTGGCAAACACATCCGTGTTTCTGCCGGGGACGTCGTGATCGCCGACACGACCAATGCCCTGACCCTCAAGGAGGCCAGTTACCCCGCAGTGCTGTATATCCCCCGCGCGGACGCCAATATGGACGCGGTATCGCGCACCGACCGTGTGACGCATTGCCCGTACAAGGGCGACGCGAATTATTACAGCATCAAGACCGGCGACAAGGTTCTCGACAACGCGATCTGGACCTATGAGACACCGTTTCCGGCGATGGCCGAGATCAAGGATTATCTCGCATTTTATCCAGACAAGGTGAGAATCGAGGAAGTACCGGCTTAACCTCCCGTTTGATTTTTCGGCCGATTGCCGAAGCGGTCTGAGACATTTATCATAGCGGCGCGCATCACTGATGCGTCCGGCGACGCCTGTTGCGCGCGGAAGCGAGGGGGCTCGCCGTTCACATGTCAGACCGTAACGCTGCGCTCGATCGGGCCCGCACTTTCGTCACGCTGCTCGTGCTGGCGAACCACGCCGCTGTCGCTTACACTGCTTTCGGCCGCTATTACCCGAACCACTATCTGTGGTCGTCGGCGCCGATCGTCGATAGCCAGCGCTGGATCGGCTTCAACATCCTGACGCTGTTCAACGACACGTTTTTCATGTGTCTGATGTTCATGCTGTCGGGCCTGTTCGTCTGGCCGAGCCTGAAACGCAAGAGCATCGGCCACTTCCTGCGCGACCGCGCGCTGCGCCTCGGCCTGCCCTTCCTGGCGATGATCTTTGTGCTGATGCCGATCGCCTATTACGCGTCGTTCAGCCTGTCGACGCACAAGACCGGCTTTGTCGAATTCTACGTGAACAATTTCAAACAGGGCCAATGGTTCGCCGGCCCCGGCTGGTTCATCTGGTATCTGTTGTTCCTCGACCTTGTCGCGATCCCGGTCTTCCTGTTCGCACCACGACTGGTGGACGGCATCAACCGGCTGTCGATCCGTGCCTTCGAACGACCGTGGTTGTTCGCCGCCGCGCTCGCCGTCATCGCGGTAATCTCCTATGTGCCGTTCCTGTTTACGGTCGGCGCTGTCCGCTGGTTCAGCTGGGGCCCCCTGCAGGTCCAGTTCAGCCGCATGGCGATCTATGGCGTGTTCTTCTTCGCCGGCATGGGCATTGGCGCCGCCAATATCGACCAGGGCCTGCTGGCCCGCACCGGCGCGCTGGCGCGGCAATGGCTGTGGTGGACCATCGCCGCCGCCGCCTCCTTTGGCTCGCTCGCTTATCTCGTTAACTTCCGCCGCATGAAGCTCGCCAATCTCACTGGCGCGCCGCCGTTCTGGTGGCAGTCGAGCTATGGCGTGATCTACGCGGTCGCCTGCACGCTGATCTGCCTCGCAGTGCTGGCGCTGTTCCTGCGCTTCGGCCAGCGCGAGAAGAGCATCTTCGACCCGCTGCGCGGCGATGCCTATGGCATCTTCGTGCTGCACTACATCCCGATGCTGTGGCTGCAATATGCGCTGCTGAACGCGCCGCTCGGCGCCGGGTCGAAGGCACTGATCGCCTTCGCGGGCACGCTGGCGGCGAGCTGGGCAGCGACAAGGGCACTGCGGCAGATCCCGGGCGCAACGCGCATACTGTAGCGTCGTCACACCGGCCTTTCCACATTCCAACATGAACGACGATCTGCAGGAGACCAGCATGTGCGCGCGTAACGGCGACAAGGCGATCAATCTTCTTTTCAACGTCACGCCGGCGCTGTTCGAGGACTATCGCGAACCCATTCTGGATGCCCTCCGGCGCCGGAGCATCGACGCACGAGCCAGTCTCCTGGGTGACATTGCGCATCAGGACGTGGACTACATCATCCACGCGACGGGTGGTCCCATCACCGATTTCGCCCCTTTCAGCAATGCGCGCGCCGTATTGAGCCTTTGGGCCGGTGTCGAGAAGATCGTCGGCAATGCGACGCTGACGCAGCCTTTGTGCCGCATGGTCGATGATGGGCTGCGGCAGGGTATGGTCGAATGGGTCGTGGGCCACGCCCTGCGCGCGCATCTCGGGATGGACCGCTATGTCTGTCAAAAGCCGCTGACGTGGGCGCAGCATGTTCCGCCACTCGCCACAGATCGATCGGTGACGGTGCTGGGTCTCGGCGAATTGGGATCGGCTGCGGCGACGGCGCTTGCCCAACTCGGCTTTCGCGTCACCGGCTGGAGCCGCAGTACGCACGAGGTTTCAGGCGTCCGCTGTGTCGCGGGATCGGAGAACCTGCCGCAGGCGCTGGCCTCGGCGGAAATCCTCGTGGGACTGCTGCCTCAAACGTCGGAGACCCTCGACCTCCTGAATGCCGAGCGGCTGGCGCTTTTGCCAAGGGGGTGTTTCATCCTGAATGCCGGACGCGGCACGCTGATCGACGATGACGCCCTCATCGCAGCACTCGACAGCGGACAAGTGGCCCAGGCGACGCTGGACGTCTTCCGCACCGAGCCCGTACCATCAGGCCATCCGTTCTGGTCGCATCCGGGGGTGACGATCTCACCGCACGTCGCAGCAGCAACGCGTGTTGGAACGGCAGCCGAGAACATCGCAGACAATATCGTGCGCGCGCAGAACGGCACGCCGCTGATGAATTTGGTCGATCGGACGCTGAGCTATTGAGACGCTGGCGTGGCGCCTCCGCGACCACGTCAGAGATCGACGACCACATCGCCCTCGGGCCGCGCGCAGCAGATCAGCACATTGCCGGCCGCTGGCAAATCGACAGGATCCGGCTGGTACGCGACTGTCCCGGCCACAAGCCCGCTTTCGCAGGAATGACAGACGCCCGTGCGGCACGACCACCGCACCGGCACGTCGCATGCTTCGGCAAGCTCAAGCAGGTTCTGAAACGCCGGCCCCCAATGCACGTTCAGGCCGCTGCGTGCGAACGACACCATTGGTCCGTCGCCGACCGCTCCTTCCGGAAGATGCGGAGGTCGCTGCGGAAGGGCTGCGATACCCGGGGTGCTTGAGGGACCGGCGCCGAATAGTTCGGCATGAATGCGAGCCTTGGCAATCCCCAAGGCTGCAAGCCCCGCGGTCAGTTCGCTGATGAAGGCCGTCGGCCCGCAGATGAAGAAATCGGCATCGCGCGGGACATCAAGCTCGCGCAGCGCTGCGATATCCAGATGGCCCTGGGCATCGAAATCCACACCCAACCGGTCTGCGGGATCGGGGGCGCTGTAGCGGGTGTGGCGATGACCGTGCGCCAGAGTGTCGAGCATGGCTCTGGCTTCCTGGGCAAACGGATGCTCGCGTCCATGGCGGGCGCCGTGGAGCCACCAGATATTTCGCGGCGACGCCTCGGCCGCCAATGCGTGCAGCATCGCCATGACAGGCGTCACTCCGACTCCAGCACTCAGCAGCACAACCGGACCATCGCCCGGCCGAAGCGTGAAGCTGCCGCGGGGCGCACTCACTTCCAGCACGTCACCGATCTGCACGTTCTCGTCGATATAGCCGCTCGCGACGCCGTGCGGCTCGTGCTTGACGCTGATGCGATAGCTGCTGTCGCTGGGTTCGCCGGATAGCGAATAGCTCCGCAACAGCATGGGTGTGCTCGGCGACGCCTGCAGACGCAGCACGACGAACTGCCCGGGAAGCGCTGCGGCCAGCGGATGTTGATCGGCGGATTCAAACACCAGCGACATCACGCTGCCGCTTTCACGGACCTTGCGCGCCACGCGGAGCGGACGGAAGCCGACCCAGGCCGGCGGCGCGGATGCGGGACCAAGCCCGGCATTTCCCGTCGCTTCGCCATTGTTCTCTTGTGCGAGCAGCGCCTCGAAGGATCCGCGCCAGCCCGCGCTAAGCGCGGGAATGCGTAGTGCGCGCACGAGCTCGTTGCGAGGATGACCGGGCCTGTAAAGCAGCGCGTCGATCTCTGCGACACTCATGCGCTCAGCACCGGCCGTGACCTGAACGATCTCGTCGCCGGCCCCGACCTCGCCCTCCTCGATGACACGTAGATAGAAACCGGGCCTGCCGCGCGCCACCAGCAGCGCGGCCATTTGCGGCTCGTTCATGCGGATGCCGACGCGATAGCAGGTGACACGCGGTTGCGTCACCTCGAACAGCGCGCTGCCGATCCGGTAGCGGTCGCCGATGCAGACCTCGCGGTCGGTCAGGCCATCGACGGTGAAATTCTCGCCGAATTGTCCGTAGCTAAAATCATTGCGGCCGAGTTCGCTCTGCCAGAAGCGATAGGAGTCCATCTGATAGACGAATACAGCCCGGTGCTCGCCGCCATGGCCGGCCAGGTCGCCCTGCCCGTCGCCATCGATATTGAGCCGGCGGACCATGCGCCGCTCTTGAACCGGCGCTTTCCAGATCGCGGTGTGAACGGTCTTGCCCTGCCACGCAATATCACGCGGCAGGCCCACATTGACCGAAAGCAAGCGAGCCATCACTTCCTCCGCAAGCGGTTGAAGTGCGATGCGACTGCGCTTGTGCCGGTGCGCCTTACGACGCCTTGCCGCTCATATAGTTCGGCAACCAGCTCTCATGCGCATGCTGCAACGCCTTGATATCCACCGCGCGTTCGCCGGCAATCGCCACCGCATGGCCGCCGGTCTTGCCGATCTGCACGCAGGGCACACCAACATTCTTCAGCTTCGACAGCACGGTCAGCAGCTGATCTTCCGCGACAGCCACAATGTAGCGCGCCTGATCCTCGCCGAACCAGAACGCATGCGGCACCGTCGATGACGGCGCGGCATCGAGCTTGGCGCCGATGCCCGAGGCCATTGCCATTTCGGTGAGTGCGACCAGGAGACCGCCATCGGCGATGTCATGCACGGCGGTCGCGGTGCCCGCATGGATCATGCCGCGGACCACATCGCCGTTACGTTTCTCGGTGGCGAGGTCGACCGGCGGCGGAGCGCCCTCTTCCTTGCCGCAGATGTCGCGCAGATAGACCGATTGGCCGAGCCAGCCCTTGGTCTCGCCGATCAGCAGGATCGCTTCGCCGGGCTTCTTGAACGCCAGCGTCGCAGACTTGGTGAAATCGTCGAGCACACCGACGCCGCCGATCGACGGCGTTGGAAGAATGCCGCGGCCGTTGGTCTCGTTGTAGAGCGAGACGTTGCCTGACACGATCGGGAAGTCGAGCGCGATGCAGGCTTCCGCGATGCCCTTCAGGCAGCCGACGAGCTGGCCCATGATCTCCGGCCGCTCGGGATTGCCGAAGTTGAGATTGTCGGTGACCGCCAGCGGCTTGCCGCCCACGGCGGTAATGTTGCGCCAGGCTTCAGCGACGGCCTGCTTGCCGCCCTCGGCGGGATCCGCCTCGCAATAGCGCGGCGTGACGTCGACGGACATCGCGAGACCCTTGGGGCCGTCCTCGATGCGCACCACCGCGGCATCGCCGCCCGGGCGCTGCACGGTGTTGCCGCCGATGACGTGGTCATACTGTTCCCACACCCAGCGCTTCGAGCACAGTTCGGGCGTGCCGATCAGTTTCTCCAACGCATCCGGGATCGACGACGGCGCGGCGATGTCGCGCGCATGAACCACCGGCAACACCGGTGACGGCACATGCGGACGATCATAGAGCGGCGCTTCGTCGCCCAATTCCTTGATCGGCAGGTCGGCCATCACCTTGCCGCCATGCTTTACGACAAAACGCAAAGTCGGCGTGGTGTAGCCCACGATGGCGAAGTCGAGGCCCCACTTCTTGAAGATATCCTCGGCCTGCTTTTCCTTCTCGGGCTTCAGCACCATGAGCATGCGCTCCTGGCTTTCCGAGAGCATCATCTCATAGGCGGTCATGCCCTCTTCGCGGGTCGGGACCATGTCGAGATTGAGCTCGACGCCGAGGTCGCCCTTGGCGCCCATCTCGACGGCAGAGCATGTCAGGCCCGCAGCACCCATGTCCTGGATCGCGATCACGCAATCCGCAGCCATGATTTCGAGGCAGGCTTCCAGCAGCAGCTTCTCGGCGAAGGGATCGCCGACCTGCACGGTGGGACGCTTCTCCTCGGAATCCTCATCGAATTCGGCCGAGGCCATCGACGCGCCGTGAATGCCGTCGCGGCCGGTCTTGGAGCCGAGATAGACGATCGGCATGTTCACGCCTGACGCCGCGGCGAGGAAAATCTTGTCGGCATCGGCGAGACCGACGGCCATCGCGTTGACGAGGTTGTTGCCGTCATAGCGCGTATGAAACCGTGTCTGGCCACCGACAGTGGGCACGCCGAACGAATTGCCATAGCCGCCGACGCCAGCAACGACGCCCGACACGAGATGACGGGTCTTCGGATGTCCCGGTGCACCGAATGACAGCGCATTGAGGCAGGCGATCGGCCGCGCGCCCATGGTGAAGACGTCGCGCAGGATGCCGCCGACACCCGTAGTCGCGCCCTGATAGGGCTCGATATAGCTCGGGTGGTTGTGGCTCTCCATCTTGAACACGATGGCCTGGTTGTCGCCGATATCGATCACGCCGGCATTCTCGCCCGGCCCCTGCAGCACCCACGGCGCCTTGGTGGGCAGCCCCTTCAGATGGATGCGCGAGGATTTATACGAGCAGTGCTCGTTCCACATGGCCGAGAAGATGCCGAGCTCGGTGAACGACGGCTCGCGGCCGATCAGTTTCAGGATGCGCTCGTACTCGTCGGGCTTGAGGCCGTGGGAGGCGACGAGTTCGGGAGTGATCTTTGGCTCGGTCATGGGGTCTCTTGGCTCTGTAAGGCTTCTTCATAGGGAGATCGGAGCATGCGGAAAAGGCCTATTCCGGCCCGTTCCCCGCATGTCCCAAGCTTTGCCCGGGCAACGCCCTTACTGCTCGAAAAACAGCCTGCATAAGGCCCTGCGCCGGCGCCGGATTGCGCCCGCCGGATGGATCGGATTTAACACTTTTCGCAGCCAATCCAAGGAGTTCAGACCGTGAATGTGCCCGCCGATGCTACCATCCCGTTCCACGCCGACGCCTATACCGCGACGGAGGGGGAATTTGCGGGCTGGACCACCTGGAAGCGGGATTCCTTCGAATCGGTCTCCGGCCCGTTCTGGCACAAGGTCGAGGCCGATGGCTCCGTCCGCTGTGCCTTCCGGGTCGAGAAAAAGCACCTCAACGGCATGAAAAACGTTCATGGCGGCTGCTTCATGACCTTTGCCGATTATTGCCTGTTCGCGCTGGCGTCCCGCGAGTTGCAGGGTCCGGGCATCACCGTCTCGTTCGGCTGCGAATTCCTCGATGCCGCCCGCGAAGGCGAGCTGGTCGAATGCCACGGCGAAATGACCCGGATCGGCGGCTCATTGATCTTCCTGCGCGGAATCCTGAAAGCCGGCGAACGTTCGCTGCTGACCTTTTCCGGCACCATCAAGCGCGTGAAGAAACGCCCGAGGCCGGCGGCCATCGCGGCGGAGTGACCGGGGCCGATTGGCGGGCATTGGCGCATCCTGCTAGGCTCACTCGCGACACAGGCGGGCATCGACATGCTGAGTTCATTCGAACGGCTACGTCATCCGGCAAACGCGGATCTCCTGATCGCGGCGGACGACGAGCACGCGGCAGTCGCCGGCCGCGGCGATTACGCCATGCCGTGGCACTGGCATGATTGCCTGATGTTCATCCTGCCGAGCCGCGGGACGATCGAACTCAAGCACGAAACCGGACGCGAAGGCACGTGGCTGTCGCAGGACCGGTTTGCGATCGTCCCGGCGAACCAGGCGCATGAGACGCGCGCAGGGATCGGTGCGCACAGCCACGTCGCCATCTATGCAACCGGCTCCGTCCTCAAGCGCCTCGAAAGAGAGAACGGCTCGCTGAGCGAATTCCGCCGCAGGACATCGACGACCCGGCTGTTTCGCCGGTCAGACAGACTACGCGCCCTGCAGGCGCTGCTGGTCGGGGATGGCAGGCATGCCTATGGCAATGCCCATGTCCAACATGGACTGTCCTCTGCCCTGCTCGTTCAGTGCATCGCCGAGGCTCTGACCGGCGACGCCGTATCCAGTGCCTCCCATCGCGAACACGGCATGACGTTGGTCGCAGAGCTGAGGGACTATCTCACCCTTCATGCCGACCGGGATGTTCCGCTCGATGCCCTGGAAGAACGGTTCGGCATTTCGCGGCGTCACATCACCCGACTGTTTCGCGCGGGGACCGGCGCGTCGATCGGCGAATTCCAGCAACGGATTCGCCTCGACAATGCCAACGAGCTGTTGAAGGCTACAGATCTTCCGATCGGCGAGATCGCGCTCCGTGTCGGCTTCGACAGCGGCGCGGCGCTCGCCCATGCGATGCGCCGGGCAGACGGCCAATCGCCAAGCGAAGTCCGCAAGCGGATGGCCCGGCCGATCAAAATCTAGGGCCCGCTGGAACGCGCGCCGCAGCAACATCCTCCGTAGCTTGATGCCGTTGAATTCCGCGCAGCGTTGGCTGAGGCGTATTGCGAACGCGCGAGGCTGCTAGAGGGTGCAAACATGATGACGACATCTCCCGAACCGCAGGTTCGATTTGTCAGTGTCTTTGCGGCAGGTCCGCAGGGCGGCAATCCCGCCCCGATCGTGATCGACGCTGCCCGCATGAGTGATGCAGAGATGCAGCAGGTCGCACGCGACTACGGTCACGAGAGCGGATTTGTATTGCCGCCCCCAGCGGATTCCGGCTGCGATTTCGAGTTTCGCTTCTGGGTGCCCAATCATGAGATGTCCATGTGCGGACATGCCACCGTCGGCGCGACATGGCTGCTTCAACGGCTCGGCCGGCTGCAACGCGATCGGATCAAGATCCTGACAAAGAGCGGCCGCGTCCATGCGCGGATCAGCCAATCAGACGAACAGGATATCTCGGTCGAGGTCTCGCAGCCCACAGGAATCGTCGAACCGATCCCCGATACACCCCGAAGCGTCGACGACATTCTCGACGTCCTCGGTATCGGCGCCGACTGCCTTGCGCCGTTCCCGATCCAGAATGCACGCACCAGCCGGATCAAGACCCTCATTCCGTTGAAGAGCGTCGCGATCCTCGACGGGCTGAAGCCTGACTTCTCGCGGATGGAGCGGGTGTGCAACAGCATCAACTCCACGGGTCTCTACCCCTACGCCGTGTCCGACCAGGACGCGCAGGTCATCGATGCGCGGCAGTTTCCGAGCTCATCGGGCTACCCGGAAGATGCGGCAACAGGCATCGCGGCCTCCGCTTTGTCCTTCGGTCTCCTGGCGAACCGGATGGTGGACGCGTCGGAACGCCAGATCACCATTCGCCAGGGACGCGCCATGAATCGCCCCTCCGCGATCAAGGTGCGCTTCAGCTTCGACAACGGCGATCTCAACGGCTGCTGGCTCGGCGGCGCCGTTCAGCCGACCGAATGCGAGAAGATTGCGTCATGACGGGCCCGGGACAGCCATCGGCTTTCGAAGCCGACTATGGCTTTGAGCGAAGCGATGTTCGCCTTGGGAACTGGCGTCAGGCCCCCTGGAACGTCTGGGCATTCCGTCACGTGTCCGAACTCATTCCGACGGCACATATCGCTGCAACGCCGGGACTAATCGAGGATCCGTCCGTCGACGCCAGAGATCTCATCAAGCAGGCATTCCCCACCGACGGAGAAACCGCGACGATCAAGGACGTTCTTCGCAAGACTTCAACTGACGCCCTCGTTGTGATGAAATCCGGCCGTGTCGTTGCGGACTACCATGCGCCGAATTTCACCGAGCGATCACGCCACATTCTGTTCTCCGCGAGCAAATCGGTGACATCAATCGTCGCCGGAATCCTGCATGGCGACGGACTGATCGATCTCGACGCGACCGTCGCGCACTATGTTCCCGAACTCAAATCCTCCGCCTATTCGGACGCGAGCCTGCGCGATGTCCTCGACATGCGGGTCAGCCTCGATTTCGAGGAAACCTATCAGGATCCCCGCGGCGATTTCGCGCGGTACCGCCGCGCCGGCCTGCTCGAGCCGTCAGTGCCGGGAGATACTCCGGACTCACTGATCGCCTTCCTCGCTACGCTGCAAAAGGGCCCCGGCGACCATGGCGGCCCCTTTCACTACTGCTCGCCGAATTCGGATGTGCTGGGGCTGGTGATCGAGCGCGCCTCAGGCCAGCGTTTCGCCGACTTTGCCGCCGCGCGTTTGTGGCAGCCACTCGGCGCGCGGCAGGATGCCTATATCACCGTCGATGCGATCGGCAGCGCCCGGACCGGCGGCGGCTTCTGCATGACCCCGCGCGACCTCGCCCGCATCGGCGAGATGATGCGACTGGGCGGCACCACCAACGGCCGCCGGATCGTCTCGCAGGACTGGGTGATGGATACGATCACGAACGGCTCCGCCAAGGCCTGGCGCGCAGGCAAGTTCGTCGAATGGCTGCCGGACGGCCGTTATCGCAACAAATGGTATCAGACTGGCGATGCGAGCGGCGCGTTCTTCGCCCTCGGCATTCACGGGCAATATCTCTATGTGAATCCGCGCGCCGAACTGGTCGTCGCAAAATTCTCGTCGCAACCGGAGCCGGTGAACAACGACCTGAAACGGCTCAACCTCGCGCTGTTCGATACGCTTGCGAGATTGTGCTGATGAAGCGGCTGCTTGAACCGTCCGTCGCCGCAATACTGCGATTTGTCACTGGCGGAGATCGGCTCCGCGCCTAGCGATCGTCCGAGCGAACGGACGAAGGATGCCGGCACAAGGGCGTCACGCTGATGCGCATGAAGGGGAAGAGCGGCAATGTCGACAGAATATCGTGCAGCGCCTCATTGCTCGCCACATCGAAGATGCTGACATTGGCGTAACGTCCGGCAACCCGCCAGAGATGGCGCCATTCGCCGCTCTTCTGCAGCTCCTGCGCGCGTTCACGCTCGGTCTTTTTCAGTTGCTCGACCACCTCGGGGGCGAGACCCGGCGGGATCTGAACGTCCATTTCGACCTGGAAAAGCATCGATCATACTCCTGTTGTTGCGCCGGCCGGTTGAACGCGTGGCGCGTAACCGTCGCGGCGGAAGAATGCGACGCGGTCCATATCCAGTTCGACGCCGATGCCGGGCGCCGTCGGCACCTGCAACACGAAGTCGCCATAGCGGAGCGGCGTCGCGAGGATTTCCTCGGTCAGAAGCAGCGGGCCGAACAATTCGGTGCCCCATGCGAGTTTCGGCAGCACGGAGAAGACCTGGGCCGACGCCGCGGTGCCGACACCGCCTTCCAGCATCGTGCCGCCATACAGGCCGATGCCTGCAGCGTCTCCGATCGCAGCCATCTTCACCGCATCGTACAGACCACCTGCCTGATTGATCTTCAGAGCGAACACATCGGCGGCGCCCCGTGAAGCAACATCGAAGGCGTCTGTCGTGCCATGCAGTGCCTCATCCGCCATGATGGGTACGGCATAGCGACCGCTGAGGCGGGCCTGTGCACCGCGATTGTCGCGCGACAAAGGCTGCTCGATAAGATCCACACCGGCCGCCTCCAAGGCGGGAATGCCGCGCCGTGCCTCGGGTTCGCTCCAGGCCTGGTTCACGTCGACCCGCACGCTGGCGCGATCGCCGAGGGCGCGCTTGATGGCCGCCACATGCGCCACGTCATCGTCCACGGATCGCAGACCGATCTTCAGCTTGAAGATATTGTGGCGGCGCGCATCGAGCATCCGCTCGGCTTCCTCGATGTCGCGCGTGGTATCGCCGCTGGCCAATGTCCAGGCGACCGGCAAGGTGTCGTGCTGGCGCCCGCCAAGCAGCTCCGACACCGGCAGACCGAGGCGCTTGCCGAGCGCATCCAGCAGCGCCGTCTCCACCGCACATTTGGCGAAGCGGTTGCCTTTGACCCGTCGTTTCACGTCCGCCATGAGCGCGGCGACGCGTGACGCATCCATGCCGATAATGGCCGGAGCGATGTAGGTGTCGACGGTCAGCTTGATGCCCTCGGGACTCTCCTCGCCGTAGCTGAGACCGCCGATGGTCGTGCCCTCGCCGATGCCGACCGTTCCGTCGGAGCAGCGGATGATGACCAGGACCAGGGTCTGGCTGTTCATCGTATGCATCGACAACCGATGGGGACGAATCGTCGGCACATCGATCAGGATGGTCTCGACCCCGTCGACGCGGACTGCCACGCTGGTGCTCATGAAGGCATTTTCCTGTTGTCCATGGATGGGCCTCGAACGGATCGCCGCGACCTTCCCGGCGCCCCGTCGCTTTGCCATCCGCTATTGCGCGCTACTTCTTGATCAGCGGGCAGCGCGAAGCCGAGAGCGGCTGGAACGCGTCGTCGCCGGAAACAGTTGCAAGCAGCTTGTAGTCGTCCCAGCGCGCCTTCGATTCCGACGGCTTCTTCACTTCGAACAGGTACATGTCGTGCACCATGCGGCCGTCCTCGCGGATCCGGCCGTTCTTCGCGAACATGTCGTTGATCGGCGTGTCCTTCATGGCCTTCATCACGGCCGCTGAATCGGTGGTGCCTGCCTTCTTCACCGCGTTCAGGTAGGTCGTGACGGACGAATAGACGCCTGCCTGCGCTGATGTCGGCGCGCGCTTGGTCCGCTCCATGAAGCGCTTTGCGAATGCGCGCGTTTCGTCGTTGAGATCCCAATAAAACGCCTCGGCCAGCAACAGCCCCTGCGCGGTCTCAAGTCCGACGCTGTCAATGTCGGAAATGAACGCCAGCAAGGGCGACAGCTTCTGCCCGGACTGGGTGATGCCGAACTCGGCCGCCTGTTTGATCGCATTGATGGTGTCGCCACCCGCATTGGCGAGGCCGATCACGCTTGCCTTGGAGCTCTGCGCCTGGAGCAGGAATGACGAAAAATCCGAGGTGTTGATCGGGTGCTTCACGCTGCCAACAACCTTGCCGCCGGCCTTGACGATAACGTCGGAGGTGTCGCGGGCCAGTTCCTGGCCGAATGCGTAGTCAGCCGTGAGGAAGAACCAGCTATTGAGCCCGCGCTTCACTGTAGCCAGACCAGTGACGCTGGCCAGCGCATAGGTATCGTAGGTGTAGTGGACGATGTAGGGACCGCACGCCTCGTTGGTCAGCCTGACCGCGCCGGGACCATTGAACATGATGATCTTGCCGCGCGTCCTGGCCATTTCCGCCGCAGCCAGCGCCGTGGCAGAGCCAGCCACATCGACGATGGCCTCGACACCCTGGTTGTCGAACATTTCACGGGTGAAATTAGCGGCCAGATCGGACTTGTTGAGATGGTCGGCGACCACGATCTGGACCTTGCGCCCGAGAACCTCGCCGCCGAAATCCTCGACGGCCATCTTGGCTGCGGTCTCGCTGCCCGGGCCCGTAATGTCGGCAAAGAGGCCGGACATGTCGAGGACGGCGCCCAGCTTCAGCGGCCCGGTGCTCTGTGCCATGGCCGCCGAGGTGGCGGCGACCATGACCGATGTCATCAGACCCGAAAGTAGCTTCTTCACATTATTCTCCATGCGCGCGCTCACCCTGAGCGCGCGTCTCTTGCCTAATATTCGTCGTTGATCGATCGCCGTATGTGTCAGGCGTCCGTCGTCACTGACTCCCGCGAATGCCAGCGGTGTCGACGATCTGCTTCCATTTGGCGCTCTCCTGCGCCAGATGCGTAGCGAGTTCCTGAGGGGACGACGCGATGACACGACCACTGACATCGGCGAAACGCTTCTGCACATCGGGATCTGCCAGAACCTTGCGGATATCGCCGCTGATGCGCTCTACCAGCGCCGGTGGCATCTGGCCCGGACCAAAAATGGCCCACCAGTTGGCGAGTTCGAAGCCCGGCAGACCGGATTCGCTGATCGTCGGCACGTCAGGCAATGCGGCGATGCGCTCCTTGGTGGTGACGGCAATGGCGCGAAGGCTGCCACCCTGCACCTGCGGAAGCGCCGTCGAGGCGTTGTCGAACATCAGGTCGATCCGGCCAGCCATCAGATCCGTCAGGGCCGGCGACGAGCCGCGATAGGGAACGTGGGTCATCTCGACCTTGGCCTGCTGCCGGAACACTTCCGCAGCCAGATGCAGAGAAGAACCGACGCCGGCGGAGCCATAGGTGGCGCCACCTGATGCCGCTTTTTCTTTCGCAAAGGCGATCAGATCCTTGACGTTCTTGATCGGCGATGAGGGCGGCACAAGCACCACGTTCGGCGTCTCGAGCGCCAGCGTCAGCGGTGTCAGGTCCTTCACGGGATCGTACGGCATCGACTTGAACAGCCACGGATTGACCGCTACGGCGATCGAGGCGAGCACCAGCGTGTAGCCATCGGGGGCGCTCTTGGCGGCAGCGTTGATGCCGATATTCGATCCGGCCCCGCCCCTGTTCTCGACGACGACCTGCTGGCCCCAGGTCTGGCTCAGCTTTTCCGCGATGGTACGGCCGATGATGTCGGCGGCCCCGCCGGCGGCGAACGGGACGATCAGCTGGACCGGCTTGGTCGGATAGTCCTGCGCCGTCGCACGGTTTGCGCCCATGGCGATGCAGCAAGCCGCCACCGCGGCATGGGTCGCCCGGACAAGTAAGGTGCGTCGTGACAGCATGAAAGAGCCTCCCAGTCGGTTCTTATGTTTCGACGGCCGCACAAAAGCGTGCCGGCCAGGTCCGATATTGACAAACACTGGCACGGGACGCGTGATAGGCCAACACAGCTGAAACTATAGATGCGATAGAAGATTGTAATTGGCTATGGATCCCAGACGTCTCGGCTATTTTCTGGCAATCGCGACCCACAAGCGCATGGCGAAGGCTGCGGAAGCTTTGGGCGTCGCCCAGCCAACTCTGTCGCAGCAGATACGCGCTCTCGAGCAGGACCTCGGCACTGTTCTGTTCAACCGAACGCCCCAGGGCATGCAACTGACCGAGACAGGACATGCATTGCGCGAACACGCACAACGTCTGATGGTTCAGACCGACGCTGCGCGCACCGCGATAGCCGAGCTGGAGGGCGGCATGGCCGGCACGCTTCGTGTCGGCGTCATCTATACCTACAGCACGACATTCCTGCCGAAGATCATCGGCAGCTTCGGCGAAAAATACCCCGACGTTCGGCTTAGCGTCGAGGTGGGCTCCGCAAACGATGTCGAGCGACGCATCCTGTCCGGGGATCTCGATCTCGCGATTGCTTTTGCGCCGCCCCAGCACGCGGAATTGGGTGTCGATCTGTTATTCGAGGAGCGGCTCGTCCTGGTGCTAGCGAAGTCGCAAAATCACCCACGGCAACAGTCGATCACGCTGCCGTCGCTCGCCCGCCGGCCGTTGGCACTCCTGACCACCGCCTTTGCGACCCGCCGCATTCTCGACGCGTCGCTGCCACCGGATACAAAGCTCGATGTGCGCGTGGAGATGAACTCGGTCGAGGCCTTGATCGAACTCGCGAAATCGGGAGGGCTGCCGACGGTTCTTGCCGACCGAAGCCTGAACGCCCGAAAGGACCTTGCGATCATTCCCATCGGGCCTCCGTGGATACGCCGTTCCGGAGCCTTGCTGTGGGACGCCCATCGCTACCAGACGGCAGCCGCGCGCGCTTTCATGGCGATCGCCCGCAAGACGACCAAGAGCGCACAAACCACTCGCGCGTTATAGCGAACAATAGTGGAGTCGGTATTTGCGCGGATGCCGCCGCGGTCGCCGGTGACCGCGGCCGAGATTGCACGGGCTCCGCTATCGCTGGATGCGCGCTCCTCAGCGCTTGCTGCGCGCGATAGCCTGGAATGTGGATGCACCGACGCCGGTGCCAGAGCTCTGCAGGATGGCGAGGGCTGGCGATGTCGCGCTGTCATTCTTCAGGTCATACATCACGGAGAAGCGGCTGAGCATTTTGGCCAGTTTCGCGGGGTCTGCGAGATCCTTCAGGTTGAGATACTTCTGCACGACCTTGGCCTGCTGATCGACATCCATGGCGCCCACCGAATCTGGCAAGTTGAAAGTGGTACGAAACACCTCCGCGAGCGCCTTGTCGGCCAGGATGTCGTAAGCCGACGTGATGCTGTCAGCCTTGCGCTGAAAGTAGAGCGCCAGGCGCACGCCCGGATTGACGTCGCCCTGCTGCGTTTCGAGGCTTTGCTGGAGATAGTTGTTCTGGGTTTCCAGCAGTTGATCGCGCGTCTGCGGACCGATCGGCGCAAGACGGGCGACGTTGCCATTCTTGTCAAAATTGAACGATGCCGCGATTTCCGCAAACCGGGGATCGCTTTGCTTGTTGGCAAAACTGCGCGGATCCGACAGGTCGGAATTGAAGATCTGCTTGAGAAAATCGGTGCTGACCTTGTCGGGTTGCAGGCCCTTTGAGGTCAGGACGATATCGATCATCTTCCGATTGGCGAGCAGATCGGACACGCTCTCGATGTCCGGGATCGTGTTCTGGTAATAGACCGCATCCTTCTCGGCCTTGGCGCGGAGCCCGGCCAGTTCGGTCTCACCAGCAAATCGCGTTTGTGCGATGATATAATCCTTTGCGATCTCCCTGACATTGGTGGTGTCCTGCGCCACCAATGAGGTCGTCAGATTGCCCTTGCTGTCGAAATTGAACGCACGCGCGAGCGCGATATACCGATCGTCCTTCAAGCTGTTCGCGTAGCTCTTGGGGTCTGTCGGATCGCTCTTGAGGACCGCCTTGATGGTGGCTTGCGACACTTTCGCAGGATCGAGGCCGACCGATTTCAGCGCGTAATTATACAGGTTCGGCGTCTTCACGAATGCGTCGACCGATCTGACATTCGCAACATTCGCGCGGAACAGTCTGGCCATCAGGGCCGAGTTTTCCTCATCTGCCGCGAGATAGGCCGCGCCCTGACTGTTCACGAAATACGCATTCGTGCTGTCGCGATTGGCCGTTGTCTGCGCGTCGACACCCGCCGGCAGCGTCCCGTCAGCCGAGAACTCGAAGGCCCGGGCGATATCGAGATAACGCCCGATCATGGTGATCCCATCATTGGCGCTGATGATATCGCCGCTGTTTTTCAGGATCCGGCTGCGTTCCATCACGATCTTCGCCCGGAGATCGTTGAGATTGGCGCCGGGTTGCGCCAATTGCGTCGTGTAGTCAGCCACCTTCAGATTGGCATCGGCGATTTGGGCATTGGCCTTGGTGACCTTGTCATTAAGTACATCGATCTGCGGCACCCAGACCGTATTGACATAGCTATTCGGGTCCGCCACGTCGCTGCTCAGGACTTGTCGGATCGTGTCACGCGACCATTGCGTGTCACTGATTCCGAAGGCGGAAAACACATAGGTGCGAAGGCTGTCGTCATTCAGTAATGCGTCGGCACTGCGAATGCTGCCGATCTTGCTATTGTAATACCCCGTCTGATCGTCGATCGCGTCCACCTGCTTTTTCACTGCGGCCGAATACAGGCCGATCATCTCATCGGTCTGATGGCCGGACTGCGCGATCAATCCGTCAGTGCCGTTGAACGAAAATGCGGCAGCGAATTCCCGGTAGCGTTTGTCGTTCAATCTGTTGGCGAAGCTGTTGGCGTCGGAGAGGTCGCTATCCAGCACCTTTTTCATGAAAGCCTTGGCATAGGCCATATCTTCGAGGCCATATGCCTTCATCGCATATTGATAGAGACGATAATCCTTCAAGAGATCGTCGGCGGTCTTCACCTTGCCGATATTATCTCTGTAATAGGTCGCCTCGCGCGTCACGTCGGGCTGCAACGCCACGCGCGTCAGCGAACTCCCGAGATTGCGCACGACGGAGTTGTAGTTGGCATATGTCGACACCATCGCGATGCTTCCTCGTTCGTTTTCGCGAGGATATGCCCCCTAGGTTGTCTGAAGCTGGCCAGCTTCGCCCTCGTTGGTAACCGGACCGGACGCATGCGCCCGGCCGCCCAACCGCAAACTGACGTGACGCTCATTCATCCGCACCTTCGGCAGCTCGCCACAGGCGCTGCGACGACAGGCGCGACACGAGAGTGCCGAGGTTGCGGACCGACTGTCGGCGCAAGAAGGAGGTCCGCGCCCTGGCGCGACCTACCACCAGCCGGTTTGCGGCTGGCGCTGATACGGCGTGACCCTGCGGCGAGCCTGCACGGGCGCGGGGTCCGCATTCCAGCGCTGGAAGAACGAGCCAAAACCATCGCCATCCGCATCGTCGCTGCTCGCCATGAGATCGGCAGGCGGCGTCGGCTTGCGCGTGATAAAGCCACCCTGAGGCTGGTTATTCAGCACCGCAACGAATTCGGTCCGATAGTTGGTTTCGGCGCTCAGCGGCTCGTCGGAGATCACGATCGACGACCGTGGCAGTGCAGTCGCTGCGATCCGGTCGAGCACCTCCTGCGGAATAGTGATGCGGTCGAGGGCTGCCTTCGCGCTATCGCCTTCGTCGATCGTGACGGCGCTCCAGCGCAGGCCTGCGTCGTTCCGCGCCATCGCCGTAAACACATGCGTGCCGATCGGCCTGCCGGGATCGCGGATGGTGATGGGAACCTCGATGCTTGAATCGAACACTTCGCCGCCGCCGTCCGGCGCCGGCTTGTGCGTATTGCGCCGAACGTAAAGCATCTGCGTCTCGCGGCTGATATAGATCGAGACCGGCTCGAGCGCGAGTTTCGCATCGCTCGCTGCCTTGGTGGCGGCAACCTTTTTGGTCTCGGCCGCCTTGGCGGCGTCCTTTGCGGCGGCGGCGGCATCGAGCTTCGACGCCGTATCGGCCCTTGCGGTTTCGAATTGCGCACCTAGCTCCGCTGCCCTGGCAGCAGCCTTCTGCTTCGCGTCCTCAGCCCGCGCCTTGCCCTCATCGGTCTTTGCCGCAGCTACTGCCTTGTCGGCGGATGCGAGCTCGACATCGGCGCGCGCCTTCAGCGATTGCAGCTTGCGCAGGGCTGCCGGCAGCGGCTTCGCCTCGCGTGTCGAGGTCGCTGCGAGCTTCTTCGCCGCGTCGGCGGCAGTCGCGGCCTCCGCAGCCTCGCGGGCGAGCACCTCGACACGGCCGGGGGCAGCGGCGATGGCTTCCGCTTTCGGCGTCAGAAGCGCTGGATGGGAGAACTCGACGGGCGCCGCGTCGATCGGCGAAATGATCACCCGCATCCCGATCCGCGTCTTGTCGAACAACCTGTCCGCGAAGCCGTAGGGCATCCGCACACAGCCATGCGACGCGGCATAGCCGGGCAACGGCCCGCCATGCAGTGCGACGCCGTTCCATGTGATCCGCTGCATGTTCGGCATGGCGGCGTCGTCATACATGTTGGAGCGATGGTCCTTGTTCTTCTCAAGCACCGCAAAGACGCCTGCCGGCGTCTCGCGACCGGACACGCCGGTCGAGACCGGTGCACGCGTAATCCATCCGTCGGCATCGTAGAATGTGACCTGCTGGCTCTTGATCGACACGATCGCCATGATCGGCTCACCTGCCTCGCGCGGCGCCACAGCCTCGGTCGTCTGTGCGCGGCGAGCCTGCTTGGCCGAAGCATCGTCGGCCAGCACCACGAGGGCGACCGCGATTGCAAGCCCAGCAAGGACGGTAGGCCGCCGATGCCGCATCGGCATGGTGAATTGCGCCGTCATAGATCGGTTTGCCATACAATGCCCCGGTTTGGAGGCGCCTGCTCCCAGCTTGCAACGAACAGGCGCGATATCGCGATGTGACAATTCCTCTCATATACGCCCAAGCGTGCGGGAGGAAGATCGCAGCGATCAATCCGCTCGACTCCACAGCTCCCGCACCAGCATGCCGGTCCGTTTCTCGATCGTTGCAGCCGCATCTAGAGCCAGGTCCTCGCGATAACGTCCGGCAATCAGCTGCACGCCGACCGGCTTTCCATCATGCAAGGCGACCGGCACCACCGCGCCGGGCAATCCGAGCACGTTGATCGCCGAGATGAAACGCAGGTCGTTCCAGAAGATTTCGCGCGTGCGCTCCGGGCTCTCTGTGTCGGCGCGCGGCCCCGGCGTCGGTTGAACGGACGTAGGCGCCAGCACCACCGGATAGTCCTCGAAGAACATCTGCCAGGCGCGGATATGACTGCTACGCGCGGCCGTTGCATTCATCCAGCCCACCATGTCGAGCGGATTGGCCTTGGCCTTGATGCCGCCCCACGCCTTGTGGAAGTCCTCGGACGTCACCGGCAGCATCTTGGCTTCCTGCAGCGCCATGGTCTCGTTGGTGATGATGTCGCACCAGGTCTGCCAGACGCCGTTGATGTCGGGCACCTCCACCTCGGTGACGCGGTAGCCGCCGCGTTCGAGATGGTCGGCAGCCTGTCGCAGCGCCACCGTGACAGAGGGATGAACGTTGATATCGGCGGGCATTTTCGCCAGCGCCACCTTGATCGGGCCCTTCGGTTTGGGTCCTTCGAGCGGTGCCGGCACCCACCAGGGGTCACGCGGATCGCGCTGGCTCATCACACCGAGCGCGAGCCTGACATCGGCGACGCTGCGCGCCAGCGGCCCCTGCGCCGACATCAGATGCGCCAGCATCGGGCGCTCGGCTGTCGCGCTTTCGTTGAAGGCGGGAATGCGGCCCTGCGTCGGCTTGACGGTGGTGACACCATTGCAATGTGCCGGCCAGCGCAGCGAGCCACCGATGTCGTTGCCATGCGCGATGGTGCCGATGCCGGCCGCGACGGCCGAACCGGCGCCGCCCGATGAGCCGCCGCAGGTGATGTCCGGGCGCCACGGATTGAGCGTCAGGCCGTGCAGCGGATTGTCGGTGAAGCCGCGGAACGAGAATTCCGGCGTGTTGGTGAGGCCAAGCACGATGGCGCCGGCCTGCCTCAGATTGCGGACCACCGGCGAATCCGACGGCGCGACAACGCTCATCAGCGCGGGCACGCCGTTTGGGTTCGGGCGCCCTGCGTAGTCGACGTTTTCCTTGATGGTGATCGGCACACCGTGCAGCGCGCCGCGGTCGGCGCCCTTGCGCAACTTGTCCGCAGCGCGAGCCGCGCGCAACGCTTCGTCCGACAGATCGACGACCACGGCATTTAGCTTCGGATTCACCGCATGCATATGCGCGATATGCGCCTCAGTCACCTCGACCGCAGACACCATACCGGACGTGATGGCCGCTGCCGTGTCCACGGCCGACCATTGCCAGACCGGCCCCTTTGGAAGGCGCGCCTTGGGGGCGACAGGCTTAGGGGCAAGAGTCTTTGCAAGAGTCTTGGGTGCAAGAGTCTTGGGCGAAAGCGTCTTGGATGAAACGGATTTTTGCGATCTTGCGCCCGGCTTCGCCGACACCGCGCCTTTGGCCACGGGTTTGGCTTTCGCCGCAACCTTGGGCGCTGCGGATGCCCTCGCTGCCCTTGCAGCTGTCTTCTTCACCGATTTCGTCTTTGCGTGTTTCGTCTTTGCAGATGCCTTGGCCACGATTCTCTCCGCGCACGGTCAACTCTGCGCAGCCTGCCAAGCTGAATGATCGAGCGCAATGCAAGATGTCCGGCAAGCATCCCTGCTGAACGGATTCATGCATCGAACCGTCCCCTCGTCCGGTTATGCCTCCGCTGCGGAGCCGGATGATGACGACGGGGAGTGAAAGAGAAAGAAGGCGAGCGGCCCGGCTGAATGCGTTCGCCTATTTGTCCCGCAGGAGCTTGTTGTACTTCGCCACATCGCGCGTCACCAGTTGCTGCAGCACCTCCGGTGCGTGCTCGTTGGCGTCGGGCGCCACGGTCGACAGATCCTGGAAACGCTTCTTCACGAGATCGCTTTCAACCGACGCGCGAGCTGCGGCGTTCAGCCTGGCGATGATCTCTGGCGGCGTGCCCTTCGGCGCGAACAGGCCGTTCCAGCCCTGCGCCTCGAATTCAGGCAGCCCTGCTTCCGCCGAGGTCGGCAGATCGGGCAGCGAGCCCAGGCGAACATTGGAGCCGACGACGATGGCCTTCACCAGCTTGTCGTCGATGGCCTGCGAAACCGACGCCGCGGAATCGCAGATGCCGTCGATCTGGCCGCCGATGGCATCGGTGAGTGCCGGCGCCGCGCCGCGATAGCCGACCAGCGTGACATCGATCCCGGCCGCCTGCACGAAGCTCTTGCAGATCAGGTAATTCGACGAGCCGATCCCGGCATGGCCGAGATTGACCTTGCCTGGATTGGCTTTGGCATAGGCGATGAAGCCCTTGAGATCATTTGCCGGGAAATCCTTGCGCAGCGCCACGATGCCGAAAGTCTTGGCGATCATGCCGATGGCGGCAAAGGAGTCCGGCGTGAAGGACAGCTTCGGATAGATCGTGTAGGTCGCCGCACTGGTGCCAGCATTGCCGATGACGATGGTGTAGCCATCCGGCGCAGACCGCGCCGCGCGGGCCAGCGCGGTGGAGCCGCCGGCGCCGACGACGTTCTCGATGATGATGGTCTGCCCCAGCGTCGCCGCCATCTGCTCGGCAACCGCACGGGCAATGACGTCCGACGTGCCGCCGGCTGCGAAGGGCACGATCATCGTGATGGGACGCTTGGGATAGTCGTCGGCGAGCGCGGGTGTCAGCGTCCCCAGCACGAACGCAAGAGTTGCGGCGAGCTTTGAAAGCCGCGCCACAGCGGCAATCACGCAGCGCGCTCCAGATGCGCGACAAGACCAGCAAACAACCCGCGGCCGTCGGTGCAGCCCATGATGTCTTCGACGTGGTTTTCCGGATGCGGCATCATGCCGAGCACGTTGCCCTTCTCGCTGACGATGCCGGCAATCGATGCGGCGGCGCCATTGATGTTGTGCACGTCGCCGACTTCCCCCGTCGGCGAGCAATAGCGATAAAGCACGCGGCCGTCGCCTTCGAGGCGCTTCAGCGTTTCGGCGTCAGCCGTGTAGTTGCCCTCGCCATGGGCGATCGGCACGCGGATCACCTGCCCGGCATTGTAGCCTGACGTGAAGGCCGTGTCGGAGCGTTCGACGCGCAGATGCACGTCATGACAGAGGAATTTCAGCTTGGCATTGCGCATCAGGATGCCCGGCAAAAGACCGGACTCGCACAGGATCTGAAAGCCGTTGCAGACGCCCATGACGAGGCCGCCACCGGCCGCGAAATCACGGACCGCATCCATCACTGGCGAACGCGCCGCGATGGCGCCGCATCGCAGATAGTCACCGTAGGAGAAACCGCCGGGCACGACGACGAGATCGGTGCCTTTGGGCAGCGCCGTTTCGGCGTGCCAGACCATCGTGGATTCCTGGCCCGATGCCAGCTTGAGCGCCCGCGCCATGTCGCGTTCGCGGTTGATGCCGGGGAAGACGAGAACGGCGGATTTCATCAGGGGTAACCTAGCTCAGCACTTCGACGCGGTAATTCTCGATCACGGTATTCGCCAGCAGCTTGTCGGCCGCTGCCTTCAGCGCCTCTTCGGCTTTCGCCTTGTCGGCGCCGGCGAGTTCGATGTCGAACACCTTGCCTTGCCGCACAGAGGCAATGCCATCGACGCCGAGCGACTTCAGCGCGCCTTCGATGGCCTTGCCCTGCGGGTCAAGGATGCCGTTTTTCAATGTAACCGTAACACGCGCTTTCACGTCGATTCCTTAGCTCTTGACCAGTACTGGGCCGGTGCCCATCGGGCGTTCGTTTTCGGAGAGAATGCCGAGACGCTTGGCGACCTCGGTATAGGCCTCCAGCACGCCGCCGAGATCCCGGCGGAAACGATCCTTGTCCAGCTTCTCGTTCGACTTGATATCCCACAGCCGGCATGAGTCGGGCGAGATTTCATCGGCGACGATGATGCGCATCATGTCGTTCTCGAACAGGCGACCGCATTCCATCTTGAAATCGACCAGACGGATGCCGATGCCCAGGAAGAGACCGGTGAGGAAGTCGTTGACGCGTATGGCCAGCGCCATGATGTCGTCGATTTCCTGCGGCGTGGCCCAGCCGAACGCGGTGATGTGCTCTTCCGAGACCATCGGGTCGTTGAGCTGGTCGTTCTTGTAATAGAACTCGATGATCGAGCGCGGCAGCTGGGTGCCCTCCTCGATGCCGAGGCGCTGCGACAGCGAGCCGGCCGCGACGTTCCGAACCACCACTTCCAGCGGCACGATCTCGACTTCGCGAATCAGCTGCTCGCGCATGTTGAGCCGGCGGATGAAATGGGTCGGCACGCCGATGTCGTTCAGATGCTGGAACAGGTATTCCGAAATCCGGTTGTTGAGGACGCCCTTGCCCTCGATCACCTGGTGTTTCTTTGCATTGAACGCGGTCGCGTCGTCCTTGAAGTGCTGGATCAGGGTGCCGGGTTCCGGGCCTTCATACAGGACCTTGCCCTTGCCTTCATAAATGCGACGTCGACGGCTCATGGGGATGTACCGGGTGTTGTTGAAATCCATGGATGTGGTGTGCTCCGAATAACGGGGTCGACCCACGACGGAGCTGCCGTGAAGGCCAAGAACCGGAATCAGTACGGGAAACAGAACGAGAACCGGGCCTACGGGCAACCTACCCGATCAGCCCCGGCGTTACAATCGACCCGGCCCGCCCAGCGGGGGTTTACCCCAACCTCGCGCAAGCCTTGTCCGATAAGCCCTGTCCGATACCGTCTTGCCTGCGACCTTGCGGCCGATTGTTCCAACGGTATCTCGACCTTATTTAAGCTCCGAACCGGCGTTTACAACGCCGTCCTGACTGCCCACCAACCCCGACGGGAACCTTAACCATGTCATCATTCGACAAGCGCGGCGAAGCCTTCGAAAACAAGTATGCGCTCGATGAAAGCCAGAAGTTCAAGGCCGAGGCCCGCCGCAACAAGCTGCTGGGCCTGTGGGTCGCCGAACAGCTCGGCAAGTCCGGCGACGAGGCCGCCGCCTATGCCAAGGAAGTCGTCGCAGCCGATTTCGAGGAAGCCGGCGACGGCGACGTGGTGCGCAAGGTGCTCGCCGATCTCGGTGCCAAAGGCGTGGCGATCACCGAGCCGCAGCTGCGCGTGAAGATGGATCAGCTGACCGCTGAGGCCGTCGCGCAGGTAAAGGCGGGGATCTGAGATCCACAGCCTCGAGTTGCAGCGAGACACATCTCCGCAACTCACGACGTTTCACGGAGCCGCCCATCGCATGATGGCGCGGCTCTTGTCTTTTGAAACGTTCCAGACTCGCAGGGTCTGCCTCAAGATACCGAATTGCCATGTGCAAATTCTGAAACAGAGTCGCACAGCGCGCAGATGACGGCTCGCATGCGCGTGCTGTAAATTGCTCAAACTGCACGTCGATTGTTCAATCGTGTCGCGGCTCGCCTTGCGACTGCATCATCGAAGACACACAGGCTCGTCAATCTCGTCGCTTTAGAGCGATTCAATCTCCCATTCGAAGTTTTCATTCCAAGCTACTGCTAGATCGCCTGCGCATATCTCTCAAACGCGAAGGCGAGACAAAAGTGACGACGGACAACCATTGCAATCTCGACAGCAACGCACGCAGCATCTTCAGGGTGCGCCGCGCGTATTGGTTGATCGGCGCGACCTTCCTGCTGGGCGTTCTCTCCACCGAGATGTCGGTCGCCAACGCACAATCAAGCACGGCCTTGCCGCCCGTCACCGTGGAGTCGCCCACGCAAGCGCGCCGGCCCGCGCGCGCGGCAACCACGACGCAGCGTCGTGCCCAAACGATTGCTGCCCGACGCAACGCCAATCCGCCGCCCGCCCCGCCGACGCCGACCGAGCGCGCCATCGCTGCCGCCGCTGCGAAATACGAACAGATCCTCGGCTACCGCGCGATGCCGAATGCGACGACGCTGCGCGGCGCCACATCGGCACTCGATACATCGCAGACTGTCAACGTCGTGCCGGAGCAGGTGATCAAGGATCAGAGGCCGCGCAATCTGGACGACGCGCTGGTCAATATATCAGGCATCACGCAGACCAATACGCTCGCCGGCACGCAGGATGCCGTCATGCGTCGCGGCTTCGGTGACAATCGCGACGGCTCGATCATGCGCAACGGCATGCCGCTGGTGCAGGGCCGCGCACTCACCGCCGCCGTCGAAAGCGTCGAGGTGCTGAAAGGTCCGGCATCGCTGCTTTACGGCATCATCGATCCCGGCGGCATCGTCAACACCATCAGCAAGCGGCCTGAACTCTACCAGCACGGTGAAGTCACGCTGGAAGGCGCGACCTACGGCTCGCGCAGCGGCGGCAATGCGACGATCGACATCACGGGTCCGATCGGCAAGGACGGCCTCGCCTATCGCTTCATCGGCTATGGCATCAACGAGGATTACTGGCGCAACTTCGGCACGCGTAAAGAGACGCTCTACGCGCCATCGCTAGCCTGGTACGGCGACAACACCACGGTGCAGTTCAACTACGAGCACCGCGATTTTTACTCGCCATTCGACCGCGGCACGGCACTCGATACCCGCACAATGAAGCCGCTGGCGATCCCGGCGACTCGCCGCATCGATGAGCCCTTCAACAGCATGTGGGGAACCTCCGACCTCACCCAGATTTCGGTCGATCACAAGATCAACGAAAACTGGAAGATCTATGCGGGCTACAGCTACAACGTCGAGACCTACAATGCCGCGCAGCTCCGCAACACGGCGGTCAACCCGGTCACCGGCATCGCGACGCGCAGCAATGATGGCACCTACGGCGCACTGACGAACGCCAGCTACGGAACAGCCTACATCTCCGGTAGCTTCTGGGTCGGCGGCCTGAAGAACGATGTACTGTTCGGCGGCGATGCGCAGCATCGCGTGATCTACCGCCAGGATCTGGTTCGACAGACGGTAGGCACGTTCAACGTCTACAATCCCGTCTATGGCACGATGCTGCCGGGCACGACCGTCAGAGCGGAGGATAGCGACCAGACCGACAAGCTCGATACCCAGGGCCTGTTCTTCCAGGACACGCTGCACCTGACCAACCAGTTCTCGATTGTCGGCGGCGTGCGCTATATCGACTACACCCAGCTGGCCGGCAAGGGACGGCCGTTCGACACCAATACGAACCTCAGCGGCAACAAGGTGCTGCCGCTCGGCGGCGTGATCTACAAGATCACCGACGAACTCTCGACTTACGTCAGCTACACGCAGTCATTGAAGCCGACCTCGACGATTGCCAACTTCTCCTCCACCAATCCCGACTACGTCATCACGGGGGGCGTGCAGCCCGAAGAAGGCACGCAGTGGGAAACTGGCCTGAAATATGACAACAAGCGCATCTCCGGCACGCTCGCTTTCTACGATATCGAAAAGAAGAACGTCCTCGTCGCGCAGCTCAACAGCACCACCAATGTCACGGAAGCGACGGCAGCGGGCAAGGTCCGCTCGCGCGGTATCGAACTCGACGTCACCGGTCGGCTGTCCGACAACTGGAGCATGATCGGCAGCTATAGCTACACCGATGCACGTGTCACCGAAGACCCAGTCTATTTTGGCAAGCAGCTGCAGAATGTCGCGATGAACACCGCGTCGCTGTATTTGGTCTACGACTTCGGAACGCTACTACCCGGCCGCCTGCGGGTCGGCGCCGGCGCGCATTATGCCGGCGACCGCCCGGGCGATGCGCTCAACACCTTCGTGCTGCCATCCTACACCGTCGCCGACACGTTCGCGACCTATGAAACCAAGTATCAGAAGCTGCCTGTGATCTATCAGTTCAACGTCAAGAACCTGTTCAACCAAGTCTACTATCCCTCGGCAGTAAGTGCTCCCAACATTGCGGTCGGCGATGCGCGGCGCTTCTCGCTGGCAGCGACGGTCAAGTTCTGATCATGCAGATGCCGCGTCGCGCCACTGCACTCCTGATCGCGCTGGCGTCGACGTGGCTTTCCTTCGGCACGGCCGCAAGCCGCGCCGAAGAAATCAATCTCTATTCGACGCGCGAGCCGCAACTCGTCGCGCCGGTCATCGCATCCTTCACGGCGGCGACCGGGATCACGGTCAGGCTCACTTACATCGAGGACAATCTCGTCAAGCGCATGAAGGCGGAGGGAGAGACATCCCCCGCCGACGTGCTGATGACCATCGGCCTCGACAAGACCTCGCAATTCGCAGCGAACGACCTCTCGCAGCCGGCAGCCTCTGCCCTGCTCGACAAGGCAATTCCGCCGCAACTCCGCGGCACGCAGTGGGTCAGCCTGTCGGTGCGCCCGCGCGTGGTCGTCGTACGCAATGACTCCACGCTGAACGCGATCCGCTACGAGGATCTCGCCGATCCCCGTTTTCGCGGCCAGCTCTGCATCCGCTCGCCATTGCATCAGAACAATGTCGCGCTGATATCGGCCTATCTCGTGCATCACGGTGCCGATGCCACCGAAGCCTGGCTGCGCGGCATCAAGGCCAATCTAGCGCATGCGCCGGAAGGCAAGGACAACGACGTCATCCGCCAGCTCGCGAAGGGCCGCTGCACCATCGGCATCGCCAACACCGTGGCACTGGCGCAATTGCGCGACGGGCGCGAGGGCGCGGACTGGACCGCCTGGGCAAATAACGTGAAGACCGTGCCGACGACATTCGCGAGCGGTGGCACACATGTAAATCTTACGGGCGCGGCGCTGGCGAAACACGCGCCGCATCGCGCAGCCGCGCTGAAATTTCTGGAATTTCTGGTGACGCCGGCTGCGCAGAAACTCTACGCGGCGGCCGAGCTGGAATATCCCGTGACATCAGTCGCCGAGAGCGCCCCGCTGGTGGCGGCGATGGGGGTGTTTCCGAGCGATACGCTTGATATCGATGCAATCGCTGCCAGCCAGAAGGCGGCGATTGCGCTGATCAGGAAGGTTGGCTTCGAGAAGTAGTGGCGTTCTTATCCCTCCCCCCGCGCGAAGCGAAGCTTCGCTAGGTGGGGAGGGTCAACAGCTCACCGCCAGCCCATGCCGGGCGCGACGTGTTTCAGGATCGCCTCGATCACATGGGCGTTGTAATCGACGCCCAGCTGATTGGGCACCGTCAGCAGCAGCGTATCCGCTTCCGCGATCGCCTCGTCGCCCTTGAGCTGCGCGATCAGTGCGTCCGGCTCTGCTGCAAAGCTGCGGCCGAAGATGGCGCGCTCGGTGCCATGCAGGTAGCCGACCTTGTCCTCGCCCTCGTTGCCCCTGCCGAAATAGGCGCGGTCGCGGTCGTCCACCAGCGCGAAGATGCTTCGGCTGACCGAGACGCGCGGGTCACGCGTGTGCCCTGCCGCCTTCCAGGCGTCACGATAGAGCCGGATCTGCTCGGCCTGCTGCACATGAAACGGCTTGCCGGATTCGTCGATCTTCAGCGTCGACGACTGCAGGTTCATGCCCTGCTTGGCTGCCCATTCCGCCGTCGCATTGGTGGAGGCGCCCCACCAGATGCGCTCGCGCAGGCCTTCGCTATGCGGCTCGAGCCGCAGCAGGCCGGGCGGGTTCGGAAACATCGGATTGGGATTGGGCTGCGCAAAGCCCTTGCCTTGAAGGACGTCGAGAAACACCTCGGTGTGCCGCCGCGCCATGTCGGCGTCGGTCTGGCCCTCCGGCGGCGCGTAGCCGAAATAGCGATAGCCGTCGATCACCTGCTCCGGCGAGCCTCTGCTGATGCCGAGCTGGAGCCGCCCGCCCGCGATCAGATCCGCGCTGCCGGCATCCTCCGCCATATAGAGCGGGTTCTCGTAGCGCATGTCGATCACGGCGGTGCCGATCTCGATCTTCTTGGTGCGCGCGCCGACAGCGGCGAGCAGCGGAAACGGCGCGGCGAGCTGGCGGGCGAAATGATGCACCCGGAAATAGGCGCCGTCGGCGCCGAGTTCTTCCGCGGCAACCGCAAGGTCGATCGATTGCAGCAGCGCGTCGCCCGCCGAGCGGGTCTGCGACGACGCCGAGGGGGTCCAGTGGCCGAAGGAGAGGAAGCCGATGTTTTTCATGGGAATGGTCTCGGAGTGGGTTTGCTGCCTCCCTATCTAGACCCGAATTGGCGCGAGAAAAGGGAAACGATGGAAACTCATTGTTTCCAAAGGAGCGCGGCAGGCGCCTGCTTTCGCCTCTGCCTTGCACGAGACCTCATACAGGCATATATTCTTATGCATGACCCATCCTTTCTTCGGCCCCATCCTCCGCCTTCGCGTCACGCCCGATGAGCCCGAGGCGCCGGATGCCTTTGTGGGCGGCCCGCGCGTGCGCGGCTCAAAGCGGCCGCATGGGGATGCCAAATGCGCGCAGGTGCGCCGCCTGATCGAGACGACTACGCTGACCTATGGCGAGATATCGAAGAAAACCGGCGTCGGCCGCGCCTCGATCTGCCGCTGGACGCGCGACGGCGGCTGGAAGCGCCCGCTGTTCGCGCCACGCGCCACCGACACTGTGCCCTCCGCCCGCGCCTCGCAGAAGCTCAAGCTGCGCAAACTCGCCGAACGGCTTCACGCGCTGGCGGAGCGCGCCGTGCGCGAGCTGGAAGCGCAGCCCGATGTCGACATCGACCGCCTGATGCAGGCGCTGCAACTGGTGAAGATGGCGCGGCTGGAGGCGATGGGCCGCCGGCGCCCGCGCCGCCACATCGACATGCCCGCGCGCACCGGCCGCGAGATGATGGCGCGCGACGATGCGATCCGCACCGCGCTGAAGGAGATGCGCCGCGGCGGCGTCGACGTGACACAGATTCCGGACGACGCGATGGCGCTGCTGGAAGCGGCGCATACGCCGCCGGAGCGGGATCACCCGGCGCTGCGGCCAAGGGGCAGCAGGCGGAGATGATGGCCCCGCCCCTCACACCTCCACCGGCAGATAGAAATCGATCACCGCGCCCTTCTTGGTCGGCGCGAACTCGCTGTCATAGCGCTCGAAATCCGGCCGGTCGGCGACCGTGAGGCCCGAGGCCGGCACCAGCTCGCCCCAGATGGTCGCCATCGCGCGCTTGATCTGCGGATGCACCGCGCCGCCGTTCAGCACGATGCGAAACACCGCATAGGTCGACGCTTCGATGCGCTTCGCCGCAAAGCCCAAAGGCAGCGCCGCGTCGTCATTAACGCCGACGCCGGCCATGTAATCGAAACTGCCTTCGGCCCGATCGACATTCCAGACCACGCCATAGGTGGTCCAGCTCGGCGCCTGCCCTTTGAACGGCAACGCGCCCATCAGCTTCGACCACAGTTGCGGAATCTCGGCCTTGGTCGCTTCATCGAACCGCGCCGAAGGACCTGCGACGGTCAAGGTCTCCAGCGCCACCAGGTCCGGCAAGCGGGTAACAGCGACGGCAACGTCATCGGGTATGGTCATCGGATATTGTCCTTCGATGGGAGTGACACTGAAGCCGCGCCGAAACCGCCCGGGCGCGACGCCGAACACGCGGGCGAACGCTCGCGTGAACGCCTCCTGCGAGTCGAAGCCGCAATCAAGCGCGAGATCAACAAGGCGAAGATCGGGATCAGCGGTCAGCCGCTGCGCCGCGCGCACCAGCCTGCGCCCGCGCACATGCGCCATCACGCCGCGGCCCATCGCGGCGGAGAACAGCCGGGAGAAGTGATAGGGCGAGAGGTCGGCGCGATCGGCGATGGCCTCGACGTTCAGGGGCTCATCGAGATGCTGCTCGATCCAGGCGAGAACGGCGGGGAGATCAGGGGAACGGTGCGGCATGGGCTGGTTCATGCGGCGGGTATCGCATGGGCCGATGGGGGTGTCTTGATCGGTCTTGCTGTGACCGATCGGAACATAACCCTAACTATCAATAAGAAAACTGGACGCCAAAGCGCAGGATGTACTGTTACTGACCTCCGTAGGAGAGAATATCCGCTTTGATTCTCATCGTTGCAGCTGGATCAACGAATTACACTCCAGAACGTCAAATCAGGGCTTTGACAGGTCGATGACGTCTAGTGCTTATAGCCCAAAGCAATCTTGGATTGCGTCAACCGATTTGCGTTGCAATACCAGTTTGATTGCAGCCGCGAGACTAGCAAACAGAGGGCAAATTCGTTGCGGTTCCTAGACAAAGGCATCGATATCCCCGACGACTTGATTCGGGCTGTTAACGAAGGCAGCGCCACTTTTCTCTGTGGCGCGGGCGTCTCTGTGCGCGTCGGCCTGCCCTCCTTCAGGACGCTAACCGAAGGCGTCTACGGCCGTCTGGGGGAGGCTTGGGACGATGAGCCAGCAGAGCGAATAGCCATCGGCGCTGAGCAATATGATCGCGCCCTTCGTTCGCTCGAAAAGAGAACGCACCTACCAAAGACGAACTCTCGCGTTCGTATCGCAACCACCGATCTCCTAGCGATGCCAGTCCCTCCGTTACCGGATCATCTATCGCTACTCAAACTGTCGCGTGACGCCGACGGTCGGCCAAAACTAATCACGACCAACTTCGACACCCTTTTTGAACATGCTGCGGTAGCAGGTGGCTTTCCCGATATTCCGAGTCATTGCGGAAAGGCAATTCCCCGGCCAGGCGGCGAACGCGATTATGGCATTCTGCACTTACATGGAAGGATAGGCGATCCAATTCTGAAACTCGAGCCAAGCGACCTCGTTTTGACAAGCGCGGACTTCGGCGACGCCTACTTACGCGACGGTTGGGCGTCCCAGTATATGGAAGACCGAATGCGTTTGGGAACGTTAGTGCTGGTTGGTTACGCGGCCGAAGATGCAGCGATGCGACTTCTTTTAGAAACGCTAGATGCCGATCGAGACCGGTTTCGCGACATGAAAAGCATCTATGCTATAGAGCGCGGTACTCCTGATTCCGCTTCGCTATGGAAAGCTAAAGGGATCACTCCGATTGAGTTTCCCGACTACGACGCCATATATGCCACGCTTGCGGAATGGGCGCTGTATGCTGTGGATCCTGCCGAGTATAAGAGTTCTCGTGTGCGATCAATTCTTACTAAGCCAGCGGTCGGTGCTGCAATATGAATACAGAGCACGCGCCCCAAAACAATTCGTCAAGAAAGACACCAGACGAAGCTTCCGAGTTTGAGCGAGAGCAGTTGCGCTTTCTGCTTTCTGGGGATGACGTAGCGTCAACTCTCGCGCAACTTAATCCATCGTTGGCATGGCTACCGGTCTTGCAGCAGATGCAAGTGATACACGGCGACAATCAACTGATCGCGTGGATCGAGAAAAACTTCACAGACGCTCAAGCAATTCGCGACGTAGCGGCCAATCTAAGATTCTTTGGGCCCGACGCTGCAACTTTGTTGGAATATCGTCTCAACAAGGCGAACGCCGTTCCGACGTTGCTACACGATTGCTGGCGGCTGATTATTCGGTACCTGAAAGATAACAAGCAAGGCCTTCTCCGAAGTGAGTGGTTTGAAATCGCTCCGCAGATATCGCGGGGCGAACATTCTGCTATGCTGCTAGAGCGAATGGCTGACGCACTTAGGCCAAAGCTTAAGCTTGGCCAGCGCTCATCGCTGTACGAGAGCGAGCAGCCAGAACGCCCTTCCGATCTGATGTCGATTGAATATGAGGTAGATGACGGCCTTTCTCCTAACGAAGTACTGCAAGCTTGGCCTATTTCTGCATCACCTTCAGTAGACGCACGAGCAATCACAAAGCTAACGATTTCGTTAGATTCGGCACTTGCCGACGCTACTGATGTCGGCGTCGAAAGCAACGAAGGCTACAGCATCTCCGACAGCGACGTCCCATCGGTAGCAGATCATCAGCAAAACGAATATCGAGATGGCTTCTTTACTATTGTGAGAGTTACTGCTGAGCTTTGGGTACGCCTCGCTCAAAAAGAACCTCAACTGGCACTGCCATTTGTCGAATCATGGCGAACAAGCAACTTCCGACTACTGCGTCGACTGGCTCTCTTTGCCTGCACCGATCAGATCGTCTCACAGGACTTCGCGGCAGACGCCTTGATAGAGCTGCCGCGCCGTGAGCTCTTCCTTACCAACTCGACCGTTGAAGTTTACCGACTGATCCGAATACGCTGGAATGCATTTCCCAGTGACAAGCAGAACGTCATCTTGCAGCGGTTTTGCGCTGGCCCAGAGCGAGACTGGTTCCGTGAGGGAGCCGATATCGACGGTGTGATCGATCGTTGCCGGTATGACATATTCGCTGAAATGGAGCGAGACGGCCTCAAACTAACGGAAGAAGCGACTCGCCTTCTGAACGATATCCGCCAGCGATGGCCGGAGTGGAGACTGCGTCCGCCCGAGCAAGCTGGCTTCCACGTATGGCATTCTACAGGAACGACATGGATCGAAGGCAGCGCCGAAAAACTCGAAAATGCACCGGATGATGAGCTAGTCGAAATTGCAAAGAATCTCGCGGATAACGCCGACTTCTTGGATGGCAACGATTGGCAGGCGCTTTGCTTGGCAGATCCCGATCGAGCTTTCAGGGGCCTAAGTGCAGCGGCAAAAAGAGACGACTGGAGCATAGACTTTTGGCGGCATTTTTTGTGGGCAAGAAAGGAATATCAATCCCCTGACACTGAGCCTTTCATTGCAGTACTCTTGCTGCAGTGGCCTAAAATAAACTTTGCGCTGGTAGCAGGCGCGGCATCGTCATGGTTGAACGAACACGTCGCAACGCTCGACGAGGCGCTACTATGGCCACTGTGGGACAAAATCGCTACTGCATCACTGACCGAAATCTCGGAGCCCACCGATGCGTGATGTCTTCAGCGAAGCCATTAATTCTACGGCTGGCCGGCTGGCCGAAATCGTAGTCAAAAAGCTCCCAAAAAACGACTCAGAGGACGAGCTCTCGGACGGGATGCGCGGGCGTCTTGACCAGCTGGTCGATGCACCCGGGCGCCCCGGCAAACTCGCTCGCACTTTTCTCGCCGCTGAAGTTTCGTATTTATTTGAGCGTGCTCCCGAATGGGTTAAGCGAAAGATCATTCCTCTATTTGATTGGTCATCCCCAGATTCCAGTGATGCTTGGGCAGCGAGAAAGTACTCAAACTATATTGGTTCACCAGAGCTATTCGGACTGGTGAAGAAGCCCTTTCTTGAAATTTTCAGCCGCAACGATATTCCGTCAGAAGATATGCGGACATTTGCGGATTGGCTATGCGCCATTCTTATTGCGAACGAACATCGAACCGAGAATCGATACCCTCTTAAAGCTAGCGAGGCGCGAGCAGCCCTAAGGCGGGCGGGGAGCGAAACGCTTTCCAGCGCGGGGCATCGCCTAGCAATGGAAATGGAAGGAGCAAAATCCGAAGAGAAAGTAAATTGTTGGCGAACGATCGTTGGGCCAGTCTTAAAAGCGATCTGGCCGCTTGATGTCGAATTGCAAAGCCATGCGTCGACATTTAAGCTTGTGCAAATCCTGAAGGCAACCGGAGACGCATTTCCGGAGGCGGCGGACCTCATTATTCCACTAATACGCCCCGACGACACTCGATCGCACACCATCATCTACTCTATCTCTGAAATTTCCGATGCGTTGTACGCTTCCGCACCTGAGAAGATGCTCGACTTAATCGCCGCGGTGGTCGGCGAAGCTTCAGCAGGCAGCGTATTTGCACTGGGCAAAGCTTTAAAAAAGATTCAAGTCGCTGCACCACACCTACTAAGCACGCGAAAATATCAAAAGTTATCAGTTCTTGCTGCAGCGGACTAATTTGATCGACATCGAATCTATCTAAGAAAAATTTCATACTACAATAGCGAAATGGCCGGGACGTGCCCGGCCATGACGCTGGATCGTAGTTGACCGCGCTCCTACCCCTCCTTAAACCCATATTCCGGCACATTGCCTGATGCCCCGTAATACTTGTACGGCAGGAACTTGCCGGACATCGTGATCTGGACGCGGTCGCCCTTCGGGTTCGCGATGCGCTGCATCACCATGTCGAAATCGATCGCCGACATGATGCCGTCGCCGAATTCCTCCTCGATCAGCGCCTTCCAGGCCGGGCCGTTCACCATCACCATCTCGTAGAAGCGATAGATCAGCGGATCCTGCGGCGGCATCTGCACGTTTTCGGCGCGCATCGGGATCTCGTTGAGCATCGCGGTCTCGGCCTTGGTGAGGCCGAACAGCTCGCCGGCATTGGCCGCCTGCGGCTTGGTCAGCTTCATGTTGCCGAGAACGGCGCCGACGATCAGCACTTCGCTGTAGCCGCCGATCTGCTCGCAGATATATTTCCAGGTCCATTCCTTCTCGCGCTTGATGTCGAGCAGCTTTTCGGTGAGGTCGGATCGCAGCATGGTTGTCTCCTTGGGCTCAGGCAGTCAGTTAGCGCAACGCGCTGGTGAGAGACGGCATCGTTGGCGCCTCGGTGAATTGGGGTCGCACCACCGGCACGCGGCGCGGGTCGTGGTTCGGCGTCGTGGCGGTGAACGTCTTGCTGCGCGTCACCAGGAAATCGATGATGTGGTTGCGCAGCGCGTAATAGTGCGGGTGCTTGTGCAGATCGATGCGCGAGCGATCCCGCGGCAGCGGGTTCTCGACGATCTCCGCCAGCACGGCGCCGGGGCCGTTGGTCATCAGGAAGATCTTGTCGGCGAGATACATCGCCTCGTCGACGTCATGG
Organism: Tardiphaga sp. P9-11; assembly: GCF_008329525.1. GTDB lineage: Bacteria > Pseudomonadota > Alphaproteobacteria > Rhizobiales > Xanthobacteraceae > Tardiphaga. The sequence continues at coordinate 799,385 of NZ_NPKQ01000002.1, forward strand.
GTGATCATGAAGGTGGTCTGGCCGGTCTCCAGCGTGACGCGCCGCACCTCGTCCTGCAGCGTCCCCCGTGTCAGCGCGTCGAGCGCCGAGAACGGCTCGTCCATCAGCATGATTTTCGGCGTGATCGACAGCGCGCGCGCAATGCCGACGCGCTGCTTCATGCCGCCGGACAGTTCCGACGGCCGTTTGTGCTCGGAGCCCGTGAGGCCGACCTTGTCGATATAGGTCTGCGCATGGCCGCGGACCTTGGCCTTGTCCCACTTGCGCCATTTCGACGACACCGCATAGGCGATGTTGCCCATCACAGTCAGCCACGGCAGCAGCGCGTGGGACTGGAAGATCACCGCACGGTCGAGGCTGGTGCCGGAGATCGCCTGGCCGTCGACGATCACGGTGCCTTCGGAGGGCTCGTCGAGCCCGGCGAGGATATTGAGTACCGTGGTCTTGCCGCAGCCGGAATGGCCGATGATGCAGCCGAACTCGCCCGAGGGCATCGACAGCCAGAGATCCTCGAAGATCGTCGTCGCGCCGCCGTTGGCGGCGGGATAGCGCTTGGCGATGCCCTCGATGGAGATGAATTTGGTCGATGACATCGGCATCACTCCGGAAACGTGACCATGCGGGTGAAGCGTGCTAATGTTTGATCGAGCAACATGCCGACGACCCCGATCATCAGGATCGCAATAATCACATTTGTGATCGATAAATTATTCCATTCGTTCCAGACGAAGTAACCGATCCCCGTCCCGCCGACCAACATTTCAGCCGCAACGATCACAAGCCACGCGATGCCGATGGAAATGCGCATGCCGGTGAGGATCGTTGGTGCGGCCGCCGGCAGGATCACCGTGAAGGCACGGCGGAAGGTGCCGACTTCCAGCGTGCGCGCGACATTGATCCACTCCTTGCGCACGGCGGCGACGCCGAAGGCGGTGTTCAAGAGCATCGGCCAGACCGAGCAGATGAAGATCACGAAGATCGCCGAGAGGCTGGAATCCTTGATCGTGTAGAGCGCGAGCGGCATCCATGCCAAAGGCGAGATCGGCTTCAGCACCTGGATGAAGGGGTCAAGCGCCTTGTTCATCAGCGGCGACATGCCGATCAGGAAGCCGAGCGGAATCGCGACCAGCACCGCAATGAAATAGCCGAGCCCGACGCGACCGATCGAATAACCGAGCTGGATGCCGAGGCCCTTGTCATTCGGCCCGTTGTCATAGAATGGCCGCCGCAGATGCTCCCACAATTTGGCGCCGACATCGAGCGGGCCGGGCATCGCCGATTTACCCGATGTGGCGGTGAGGCCCATCAGCTTTGCGTATTCCGGCGACATGGTGCCGACACTCGCGGTCGACCGCGTGGCGAGGTGCCACACGCCGATGAAAGCGAGGAAGATCGCGATGGAGACGACCGCGGCGCGGAAGCGAAGGGATTGGATCATCTAGCATTCTCTTTCAGCCGATCGTCCCCGCAAATGCGGGGACGACATGCGGAGTGCGTGGCGTCTCACGTCGCCTTCCTGATCTTGAAGCTCGCCAGATATTCCTTCGGCTTCTCCGGATCGAAACTCTTGCCCATCACCGTGAACGACTTGTAGGCGCTCGCCGGTGGCGTCAGGCCCATCTCCTTCATCACCTTGGCGGTGTCGGTGGCGAGATAGATCTGTTCGGCAACGCCCTTGTAGTCGACATCGCCCTTGATCTGACCCCAGCGCTGCATCTGGGTCATCATCCACACCGCGAAGGACTGCCACGGGAAAGGATCGAAATCGACGCGCTTCGGATCGGTCTTGATGCCGCCGAGACCGTCGGCATAGGTGCCGGTCAGCACCTGCTCCAGCACCACCGGCGGCGCGTTGAGATAGGCGGCTGGCGCGATGGCTTCCGCGATCGACTTGCGGTTCTCCGCCTTCGACGCATAGGCGGTGGCATCGACGATCGCACGCGTCAGTGCGGCGAAGGAATTCGGCGACGTGGTGATGAATTCGCGGCTTGCCGCGAAGCTGCAGCACGGATGGCCGTCCCAGATTTCCTTGGACAGGATATGCATGAAGCCGACGCCGTCATAGATCGCGCGCTGGCAGATATTGTCCGGCGCGAGGAAGCCATCGATATTGTCGGCGCGCAGATTGGCGACCATTTCCGGCGGCGGCACCGAGCGGATCTGGATGTCGGCGTCGGGATCGATGCCGTGTTCGGCGAGATAGTAGCGCAACAGGTAGTTGTGCATCGAATAGTCGAACGGCACCGCGAGCTTGAAGCCTTTCCAATCCTTGGGGTCGCGCTTGTCCTTGTGCTTCATGGCGAGCGTAATGCCCTGGCCATTGATGTTCTCGATTGCCGGCACCGTGAACGGGATCGGCTGCGATCCCAGACCCAATGAGATCGCGATCGGCATCGGCGCCAGCATATGCGAGGCGTCGTATTCCTTGTTGATGGTCTTGTCGCGAATGACGGCCCAGCCGGCGGTCTTCACCACGTCGACCTTGAGCCCCTGCTTGGCGTAGAACCCTAGCGGATCGGCCATGATGATCGGCGTCGCGCAGGTGATCGGAATGAAGCCGACCTTGAGGTCCGTCTTTTCCAGTTTGCCCGCGCCTTGCGCGAACACCTCGGTCGCCGTCTTGATCGGGAAGAACTGCGACAGCGCCGCCAGCGCGCTGGACGCGCCGACAGATTTGAGGAAAGCACGGCGCGCGATCTCCTTCGGGAACACCGCACGCATCACGGCCGAGGCGACGACGCCTTCGTAGCGCTTCTCTTCGCTATCCGGCACCACACATTGCAACTGGGTTGCCTCATGCTCGGACTGGCTGGCGTGCTGACCGCAGCTGCAGGCGCCGGCGCGCAAACGGCGGGCGGGATCGAACGGATTGTCGAATGTGGACATGTGACCTCCTCGGTGACGCTCCGGTCATTTACGCAAGGAGTGTGCCAGCCCTGCTCCCGGCGGAATGTCCAATCGCCGCAGGCATTTCGGCCCGGCATTGGCGATTACGAAAATTCGTGCTACACGAAAATTCGTAGCATGATTACGATTTTTCGGAGTTTCGCCGATGGATTTGGCAACGGCCCCGCCGAACGACTTGCGCACCATCGCCTTCGATTATTCGGTCGAGCCTACGCTGCTGCTCGATCCGCATGCCGACCAGATCATCGACGCCAATCCGGCCGCCTGCACCCTGCTCGGCTATGACCGCGCGCTGCTGCGCCAGATCAAGATCAGCGCGCTGCATGCGGGCCAGTTGCCGGCGCTCATCGTGTTCACCCAGGCGGTGCTGGCCAAGGGCTCCTACTGGACCAACACGCTGACGCCGCGCCACGCCACCGGCGAAGCGTTGCAGCTCGAATATGCCGGCTCTCTCGTGCCGCAGGGCGAGCGCACACTGCTGCTGCTCACCATGAGCGATCTCGAACAGCGCCGCCGTCGCCACGTCGATGCCGCCGCCGAGGATCACATGCGCGGCGGCATTGCCGCCTGGCAGCGCGTCGAGCGCGTGTTTCAGGATATCGAGCGCGAGAACCAGCTGATCCTGCGCGCCGCCGGCGAAGGCATTTACGGCGTCAATGCCGACGGCAAGACCACCTTCGTCAATCCCGCGGCCGAGCGCATGCTGGGCTGGACCGCTGATGAACTCGTCGGCAAGGAAATCCACCCCATCGTGCATCACAGCCATCACGACGGCAGCCACTATCCCGATCACGACTGCCCGATCTATGCCGCGTTTCGCGACGGCGCCGTGCACAATGTCGACAACGAGGTGTTCTGGCGCAAGGACGGCACGCCGGTCTGGGTCGAATACACCTCCACGCCGATCCGCGACCGCCACATGGTGGTCGGCGCCGTGATCGTGTTTCGCGATGTCAGCCAGCGCCGCGAGGCCGATGAAAAGCTGCACGCCGCACTGGCCGAAGTCGATCGGTTGCGCGAGCGGCTCGAACTCGAAAACGCCTATCTGCAGGAGGAAATCCGCATCGAGACCAATCCGCGCGGCATCATCGGGCAGTCCGAGGCGATCCAGAAGACCTTGCGGCAGGTCAAGCTCGTCGCGCCGACCACGGCCGCGGTGATGATCACCGGCGAGTCCGGCACCGGCAAGGAATTGATCGCGCGCGCGATCCACGAAGCCTCCGGCCGCCGCGACCGGCCGCTGATCCGCGTCAATTGCGCGGCGATCCCGCGCGAATTGTTCGAGAGCGAATTCTTCGGCCATGTCCGCGGCGCCTTCACGGGTGCTGTGCGCGACCGCATCGGCCGATTCGAACTCGCCGATGGCGGCACCCTGTTTCTCGACGAGGTCGGCGAAATCCCGCTGGAGCTGCAGGGCAAGCTGCTCCGCGTGTTGCAGGAAGGCAATTTCGAGAGGATCGGCGAGGAACGCACGCGCGCCGTCGATGTCCGCGTCATCGCCGCCACCAACCGCAACCTGAAACAGGAAGTGGCGCGCGGAAAATTTCGCGAGGATCTGTATTTCCGGCTCAACGTGTTTCCCGTGGAGTCGGTGCCGCTGCGCGACCGCCGCGAGGACATTCCCCTGCTGGCACAGCATTTCCTGCTCAGCGAGCGGCTGCAGTCGGACCTGCGCCTGTCCGAGGGCGATGCGCGAAAACTGTCGCGCTACGACTGGCCGGGCAATGTGCGCGAGCTGCAGAACGTGATCGAGCGCGCGGTGATCCTGGCGCAGAACGGCCGGCTGCGGATCGACCTGCCCGATACGCCCGGCCCGCATCATGCCGCGGGCGCGCATCGCGTGAAGTCCGACGCCCGGCCGGCGGTGATGACCTCAGCCGAACTGCGCGATCACGAACGCAGCAACATCCTCGCGGCGCTTGCCGCGACATCCGGCAAGGTGTTCGGCCCCGGCGGCGCGGCAGAGCTGCTCGACGTGAAGCCGACGACGCTGGCGTCAAGGATGAAGGTGTTGGGGATCGAGGGGGTACGCGGACGGATAGGCGCGTAAGCCGCCACACACGCGTCATTCCGGGGCGCGCGGCAAAGCCGCGCGAACCCGGAATCCCGAGATAGTTGAAACTCCGATTGCAAAACACTCAGAGATTCCCCGCCACTCCAATTGGAGTGGCTGAGGTTCGTGTGCGCGAAAACAGCGCGCTCAGCTCGCCACCGCAGCCGTGGCAACACCGCTGCCACGCCCCGCTTGCGCTCTCCCGCAATGGGTATATATTCCACTTCCGATTGACCGCGGTCTAAAGGGAGTCAGCATGCGCTATCCTGCCTATCCTCTGTTTCCCTCCAACATCCGCGTCATCGACTCCTCCGCGGACCCGGTGGTGCGCCTCCGGGTGACTGATGATGTGGACAGCGGACCGCCGCCGATGCAGGGCGGGCGTCCCAAGGGCTGCAAGCGGCTGCACACCAATGCCACGGTTGCCGCCGTGCGCCGCCTGATCGAGGAGACCACGCTGACCTACAAGCAGATTGCGGCGAGGACCGGCGCGACCCACAGCACCGTCGGGCGCTGGGCCCGCGAGGGCGGCTGGCAACGTCACCCGTTTGCGCCTGTGGCCAGCGATACGTTGCGGGGCGCCCGCGCCGGCCGCCGGCTGAAGCTGCGCGTGCTGCGCGAGAAGCTGCAGGCGCTGGCCGAGCGCTGCGTCACCGAGCTGTGGAACAGCCCCACGGTCGATCTCGACCGGCTGATCCAGGCCATGCAGGTGGCGAAGATGGCGCGGCTGCAAGCCATGGGCAACCGCCGCCCGCGCCGCCACCCCGATGCGCCGGCGCGCACCGGGCAGCACTGGATTGACCGCGACACCGCGATCCGCACGGCGCTGAAGGAGATGCGCCGCGGCGGCGTCAACATCGACCGCATCCCCGTTGAGGCGATGGCCCTGCTGGAGGACGCGCATACGCCGCCGGAGCGGGACCACCCGGCGCTGCGCCCGAGGGGGCCACGGCGGAGGGTGTAGGCGCTGGGGTCGGATGAATGCTTCCTATGAGTCGAAGTCGCACTCCGCGCGGTCTTGTTCGAGGCGTGGCCGGAGTGTAGGGCATGGCGGGATAGGCCGTCTTGATCAACCTTGGTGCGCAGTAAGAGCCAGGGCGCGATCGAAATAGAGAACCGCAGATCTATTCTGCCGTAGCCTCGGTTATCCGTGGTCAAGTTACGCCAGACCTTTTCCAGTTGCAGCCTTATCGCTAAGCTACTTCGCGCATTGCCCTATCGCTTTGCCGCAAAGCGCTCAGTTTCCGACATAGAACCGCAAAGGGCATGATGTTGCCAACTGCTCTCTTTCTAAGACTTGCTAGCTCGCGCGCATTCTGGACTTTACGAGCCAAGTTTCGGCACTTCGCATTCTTGCTGCAACGCAGCGTCTTTAATGTTCGGCGGCAGTTCGGCGATGGCCGTAGCAGAACAGGGACGTTTGTACAGTTAGCGGTAACGACAACAAGGCAATTGCTGGCGGCAGTTCTTCTAGTCACAGGGCTTCAAGCGATAAATCCGTGGCTTCTCGATCTCTATTCTCAGACCGGCCTAAAGATTGTACCAGACACCTACGCCACATTACTTGGCACTGTAGCTGCAACTGGCGGCGTTCTGATTGGTTTGTATTATGCAGCGACCACCGCCATTGCTGGCGCCATCTACTCGAATGTCCCCAATAACGTCCGAGATTTGCTCGCCCAAGATCGGGTCGGCAACATCTACATGCGTTTTCTTTCGTTTACGACATTTGCCAGCATCGTATTGCTCGGATTTCGTGCTGCTGGACTTGAACCCAACCCGTTTGCGGCCTCACTATTCGTAGCCTGCACTGGAATTTCCGTAATCGCATTCGTGAAACTTGGCGCACGCGCCTTTTATCTCTTCGACCCCACAACACTCTCAGGTGAATTAGTCGAAAACATTCACGACGCATTTGCCAAGATCCGAGCGGGACAATTCCGTTGGAACGACGCTGCATTCCAGAACCACGCACATCAAAGAGCGCGCTTGGCACTCGATACATCGAAGACGCTCGCCGAAATTACAAGCAAACAGAGCCAGTTGAGCGGCCAGCCCTTTGTAACGCTATGCACTCAGTTTCTTCACCTTCTTCGCTCCTACCAGTTGGCCAAGAAATCGATTCCAAGCGACAGCAGATGGTATCCTAAGCAATACGTCCATCCAGATTGGTATCGCACTGAAGACTCGCAAACATCTCTCGCATTTCGCGGATCAGGGCGACTGCCCCCCAAGGAAGTCAGCGACCCACAATGGGTAGAAGCCACGCTGCTACCCATTGTGCACGCTTGCCTGCGAAAGAACATTGAGTCCAGCAGACACGATCTTTCTTCACGTCTAATGCATCAGTTCGACCTCTACGTGCGCACACTATCTTCGGAGCATGAAGTCAAACTTGCATTAGACAGGGTGACCGACCTCACAAGCGCCTGCACCGATCTACTCTTCGCCTCTCCCAACGGAAGCGCAGAAATCGAACCTATCGAGCAGATCGCAATCGCCGACGCCATCGCATCTACGCCAGTAAACATTCTTTTGGCATATATAGACGCGCTAAGACGCGCGCCCCGCGAAACGATCGCATCAACGATCGTCGGGCTCAGATGGAGCTCAAAAGCAGACATATATAATCTCAACGTACCGAAGCACATTATCCCTCAGCTAGAATGGATGCACCCTCGCATCCAATTCGAGACGAGCGCTGAAGGCGCTCGAGTAAGCCCCGATTGGTATTTGGCTGAACTAGCGCTTCAGCCTCACGTTCAGAACCTAAAAGACAACCTCACGGTACTGGTTGATGATGTCCAATCTCTGTTTGATAGATGGATGGACAGCTGCTCAGCAGCGAAACTCGCCTGGGTTCGCGCGAACATACTCACCCGAGAAGAAGAGTATTGGGCAAAAATGGATTATCACTTTCATACATTCCGCGAGCAATCGACAACGCTCAACTCAAATCGGAGAATAGAGGGGTTACCGTGGGCCGCCATCGATCTCCACGCAATTGGTGAGATGATTAGCTCGAGGCGGCGCGTCGTTGTTCGGCGGATGGCCGAAGACATGCCAGCACTAATCGCAGTTAATCGTAAAGAATCTTACCCCGACTTTGCCGGTCAATTCCTTCATACGGTTGGCGAGAGCCTGATCGAAGCCTTTTTGAAGAACGACCACAACCATGTCAGGGAAGTTTTTGCTAACTTTTTTATCGCGAGCTTTATCCAACGAGAACAAATCAGCCTCGACATAGCTGATGTGAGCACAACGCAAAACGCGGCTACCATAAAGGTGTCGATAGCGCCAATTTTGGACCTAATGAGTCTAAGCGGGTACGGGCTTTTGCTATCCGAATATCACGACAATCCCACTCTCGCTGCACTCATCTTCGAGACATGGAACAATTTCTTGGACAGGCGCAAAGCTGAAGGCCACGATTTATTGCCGCTCTTGGCAGCGTCGATTTCCATCACCAATTCAGCATTCGAAATTGCACATCGAAGCATAATAAGAACTCAGTGGGGCCAACAGGTCGCACATTTGCTCCGCGAGCTTCCAAGAGAATCGATAGCGGATCGCGGGAGTTTTGTCGTTTCGCGCACCGTTGCAGTACACAAGAGCCCGCTGGTACGCGTTTTGGCCACAGATCAGCTTATGTCGCTGTATAACGGGATCGATATCTTCATCGAAACGCTAGTTCGCAAACGAGGCGACGGAGACAGCGTAAAATTCACGACTCGACGCGATCTTTCTAGGTCGCTTGCAAGGGAGATCCAACGCACTCAATCTCGCACGGCGGACACTGGTCGCGAGGATACCGTATCTTGACCGCTTCACCTGAAGAACCAGACACGCTCCCAAGACGCCCCCACTATCGGGCGGCACGTCATTTCGGAAGCCTGCGAGAAACCCTCAGCCCCTTAACGGAAAACCCGCTAGTTTCGATGTTTACGCAAGACATTCCCCTAGGAGTGATGCCGTATCGCAGCTCACGAAATGCAGAGCTAAAAATAGGGATCGACGGCACAGCTACTAATGTGTCCGACGCCTTGTCTGTCTTAGAGTCTCTAAGTCGCGATAGCGGATACGGCGATACACAAGAGACGATATCTGATGCCATCCGCGAGGTGGCTCAGGAGTTGGCTTGGCACGGAATGGTGCCTTACGAAATCTGGCGATCCGACGACGAACATAGCGAGATCAAGTTCGCGCTTAGTCCATTTACCGCGCGCAGGCTCGTTCGGATGCCAAAACACTATCTTCAAATCGTACCGAGGGCCGATCGGCGGCACTGGGGGAGATCTATAATTGTCCTTCCGCGCGACAGCATCTGGCTAGTATCTATGCCTAAAGAATTCGGCGGACACCGTGGATATCGACGCACGTTGCGCCAACTTGCTCGGTTTAATTGGACCGCACCCGACTTCTGGCAAAGCGACCTGCACAGCGGGCGCATGCATACGCAACCCTCTTTCGACTTTTCAGAGTACAGACGGCAGATCGATATTTATCGAGATCGTGTTACGCGAACATGGGGCTGGAGTGGTCGTGACACCACATTAGAGAAGCGCACTGAGTTCGCACTGCTCTATCGAATCATGACTTTCAGATGGTCTCAGGCAGTTCTCCGCGAGCACATCATCGATCAACTTAATGCTCTTTTTGAGCGATTGAATCTCGTTGCAAAGATTCACGTAGTTGGCTTGCAGACAGCTGCTGATATCCTCAAGCTACGTGGCGCGATGTCTGAAGGCAGCGTTCCGTACGCAAAAGCGTTTGAAGACACTGATTGATTGTCCCGCGTAGATCCGCATTTGACGGATCCTCGCATCATACCCACACGCCAGCAGGTGCGAGCATCCGAGCGTCAAACTCTCGGATTTCGAGCGATCGAACAATTCGCCCGCATTGTGAGGCTCTACTCAGTCAGTCACAGGGACTCCAACCCGCTCCCACTGGAGTGGTTGAGCTTCGCGCGCAAAGAGCCGCGCACGCCCTTAGCACGTCAAGTGGCGGTCGGGGACTGACCGGAATTTCGCTACGCACCAAGCAGCTTGTTCAGCTCCCCGCCCTTCGCGCCCTGCGCAAAGGCTGTGAACGTTCCCTGCCCGGCGATCTCCTGCGAGGCCTGCATGAAGCCGGCCCAGGCGACGCGCGCCAGCGCGCCGCCGACGCTGATGCGGCGGACGCCGAGACTGGCGAGATGCTGCACGGTCATGGTCGGCTGCACGGTGAGGACATTGAGCGGCTTGCCGCCGAGCGCCTTCACCAGCGTGGTGATCTCCTCGTCGGTGGCGACGCCTGGCGCATAGAGGCAATCGGCGCCGGCCTCCGCGAAGGCGACGAGCCGCGCCGTGGTCTTTGTCAGGTTGCGCTCGCCATGCAGAAAACCTTCGCAGCGCGCGACCAGCATCACCGCGGGATCGACTGAAACGATGGCGGCGCGGGCGGCCTTGATGCGCTCGACGGCGAGCGCGTCGTCATAGAGCGGCTTGTCGGCCTTGCCGGTGGAGTTCTCGATGGACAGGCCAGCGATTCCACTTTTGACCGCGCGGGCGACATTGGCCGCGACGCCTGCGGGGTCATCGGCAAAGCCGGCCTCGAAATCGGCATTGACGGGGAGATCGGTGGCGGCGGAAAGCAGCGCGAGGTGTTCGATGACATCGTCTGCCGTGACCTTGTTATCGGGACGGCCGGTGGACCAGGCATAGCCGGCTGACGTCGAGGCCAGCGCCTTGAAGCCGAGATGCGCGAGATAGCGGGCGCTGCCGACATCCCAGGGGTTGGGCAGCACGAAGCAGCCGGACTCGTGGAGCTTGCGGAAGTTCGCGCGCTTCTCGGCGGTGGAGATGGTCATTCATCGTCTCGCTTTGTTTCGACCGCCGCGTTGATCGCGGCTGGTCACATCGTTCGTAGCCCGGATCAAGCGGCTTGTCCGCCGTAGCTCGCAGAGCGAAGGCGGAAGCGCCACCCGATTTCAGGTCATCCTTGTTCAGATCAGCCCTGCCCCGGCATCCCGCTGGCCAGCAACGCCTCAAGCCGATCGAGCTCCGCCGCAATGTCCCGGGTCACATCGTCCGCCCGCATCGCGATGACGCGGTAGCCGCGCTCCTGCAGCCAGGTCTGACGGGCCGCGCGGTCGCTGACAATCACCTCGGTCTCGCCGGCGTTGACCAGCTCGATGGCGATGCGCTCGGGGAACGAAACGAAATCCGGGATGTGGCGGCCGACCGGGGTCTGGCGCTTGAACTGGCCGGCGAAGCGGCGGTCGGCGCGGAGCTGGTCCCACAACAGGCGCTCGGCATCGGTCGGGTTGCGGCGGAGCATGCGCGCGAGACCGCGCACCGTGCCGCTCTCATGCGCCTGCGCGCCCTGTCCATGTTCGGCCAAGAGCGCCCGCAGCCGGGTGGCCTGTTCGCCGTCGAGCACGCCGCCCTTGGCCGGGCCCTTGCGCCCTTCCGCGATGGCCATCACCACGCCGTGCAGCGTGTGCATGTCCTGCTTGGTCGGCTCCATCCGGGTGAAGATGTTGCGCAGGTTGACCAGCATGGTGTCGCGCTTTTCCGGCGGGCGCAGGAACTCGACCTTGTCGAGCTCGCCGACGAGGTTGTCGAAAAACGCACTCATCTGGTGCTGGGAGGCCGGCTCGGAGCGCTCCGGCATGGCATAGGGCAGCGCGTTCGCCGTCGCCTGCTTGAACCATTCGTAGCCGCACAGGAGCACCGCCTGGGCGAGGTTAAGCGAGGCAAAAGCGGGATTGACCGGGAAGGTGATGATCCGGTTGGCGAGCGCGACCTCCTCGTTCTGCAGCCCGTAGCGCTCGCGGCCGAACAGGATGCCGGCGGTGGCACCACTGGCGACATGGGCGATGGTCTCGGCGGCGGCGGCCTCGGGGGCGACCACCGGCTTGGCCTGGTCATGGGCGCGGGCGGTGGTGGCGAACAGCAGCGTGCAGTCGGCGACCGCCTGCTCGACGGTGTCGAACAGCTCGACCTTGTCGAGGATATGGTCGGCGCCCGACGCCGCCCGGCGGGCATGGACGTTCGGCCAGCCGTCGCGCGGATTGACGATGCGCAGCCGGGTCAGGCCGAAATTGCCCATGGCCCGCGCACACATGCCGATATTCTCGCCGAGCTGCGGCTCGACCAGGATGACGACGGGGCCGACCAGGTCGGTATGGGCTTTGGTGGAGTCGGTGCCTGAACCGGACATACACTTCACTTTCTGATTCAATCTCTGAAGGTGTTGAATCAACCGCTGAAGGTTTTGATTCAACACCTCATCCGGGCGTTACCGGTCTTTCTTGAGCCACGGCATTTTCGCGAGCGGAACGAAGGGTTTGGCGGGATCTTGTGAGATTTCCCCTAAAACCGGTCCGAGCGCTCATGCAGCCCGTTTGCTTTCGCTTTATTTTCGGTTAGCGATAGTAACAAAGCTAAAACGAAACTAACCGCAACCCGATCGCTGGTGGGGCTGACGCGGGATTATGGGAGGAATGCGATGCGCGCAAGATGGACATTGGCGATAGTTGGCGCTGTGGCGATGGTCGCCGGCAGCCTGCTGGCGCATCTGACGCAGACCTCGGGCGGCATCAAGGTCGAGGACATCCGCTTCAAGGGCGCCAAGGGCAACACCATGAGCGCCCTGCTCTACACCCCGCCGAATGCCACCGCGCAGACCCCGGCGCCGGGCATTTTGGCGGTCCACGGCTATATCAATTCCCGCGAGACCCAGGACGGCTTCGCCATCGAATTCGCCCGTCGCGGCTATGTGGTGCTGGCGCTGGACCAGACCGGCCACGGCTATAGCGACGGCCCGGCATTCTCCAACGGGTTCGGCGGACCGGATGGCCTCGCCAAGCTCCGCAGCCTGGACATCGTGGACAAGACCAATATCGGGCTCGAGGGCCACTCGATGGGTGGCTGGACCGTGCTCGCCGCGGCCACCGCCATGCCGAACGATTACAAGGCCATGGTGCTCGAAGGCTCCTCCACCGGCAAACCCTTCGCCGCCGACGGCACCCCCACCTGGCCGCGCAACCTCGCACTGGTGTTCGCCAAATACGAGGAATTCTCGACCCTGATGTGGGGCGTCCCGAAGGCCCGCGACACCGTCAGCAGCCCGAAGCTGTGGGCGCTGTTCGGCACGAATGCGGCGGTCGAACCGGGCAAGGTCTATGGCGACCTCACCGCCGGCACCGCCCGGGTGCTCTATACCCCGGCCCTCACCCATCCCGCCGAGCACATCTCCCATGAGGCGATCGGCTACGCGCTGGACTGGTTCGGCAAGACGCTGACCGGCGGCACGCCGCTGCCGGCGGGTGACCAGATCTGGTTCCGCAAGGAGATCGGCACCGGCATCGCGCTGCTCGGTTTCGTCGCCTTCCTGATCGGCATGTTCGACGGGTTGCTGGAGGCCCGGATGTTCGCCCGGCTGATCCTGCCGGAGCCGGCTGACGGTTCGAAGCCGCTGGAGGTGCCGGTCAATCGCGGCCGCTGGCTCGGCGCCCTCGCCCTGTCGGTGCTGATCCCGGCCCTCACTTATTATCCCGCCTTCACGCTGGCCGGGAATTGGGTCAAGGCGCAGCCCTGGCTGCCGCAGGCGATCACCAACCAGATCGCCGTCTGGGCCCTGATCAACGCCGCCATCGCGCTGGTGTTGATGCCGTTCGCGCCGAAACGCGCCAGCCGCCGCGGCATCGTCGGCCTGTCGCTCGCCATCGCACTGGCCACCGTGGCCGCAGGCTATCTGGCGCTGTGGCTGGCCGGTCTGATCTTCACGGTCGATTTCCGGTTCTGGATCGTGGCGCTGAAGCTGATGAACGGCAAACAGGCTGTTATGGCGCTGATCTATCTGGCCCCGATCACCGCCTTCTTCGTCATCGCGCTGCATGTGATGCACCGGAATTTCTCGACGCTGTCAGCCTCGCGGCCGGCGGTTTATCTGACCAATATGGCGGCGCTGGCGCTCGGTTTCGTGCTGTTGCTGGGCATCCAGTACGGCGCGCTGTGGCTGAACGGCCAGTTGATCGACCCGGCGCCGGCGGTGATCACCTCGGTGCCGCTGAACACCATCGTGGCGATCCAGTTCGTGCCCCTGATGGCGATTGTGGCCGTGATTGCCACCTTCACCTGGCGGCGCACCGGATCGAGCCTGCCGGGAGCCCTGATCTGCAGCCTGCTGGTGACATGGTACGTGGTGGCGGGCACCGCGACGCAGGCTGCATTCTAGGCCAGAAATTGGGCTGAAACTGCATAAGGGCCCGGCTTTCGCCGGGTCCTGCGCGCGAGGCCACGGACCGTGCCGCTCTCATGCGGCGACGAGACGAATGCCGGCGGATGCCAGACGCGACCTGTCTGCCGCCTCGTGATCCGGATGCGAGTTCCCGGCCAAGCGCTCGTGATTTGCCGGTCGTAGCAGGGGCTGGGTAATGTGCCCGTCCCCTGGAATGACCTTGCAGCCTTTATGCCCCAGCTTATCCTCAGCATTCACTCCGGCGTCCATGACGCTGCCGCCGCCGTTTTCGAAGATTACGATCTGAAGGCCGCCATTGCGCTGGAGCGACTGACCCGGCGCAAAAGCGATGGCAGCGTTCACCCCGATGCGGCCATCGACGAGGCGCTGTCGATCGCCGGCGCCACGCGGCGCGATGTCGACGTCGTTACCGCCAGCCGCGCGATGTTTCCCAAGGCGTACTTCCCGCGCCTCGCCGGCTTGCGCTGGCTGCGCGAGCAGTATCGCAGCCGGGTCGGCAAGGATCGCCTGCTGCTCGGCGCCGAGCAGCATCGCTACCGCGCACCGCGCCCAGAGGACGTCTTCGATGCCGCGGCATGGCGGCGCGACGGAGGTTTCCGCGACGACGCCGCAATCCATTTTTACAACCACCATGAAGCGCATGCGCTTCCCACTTTGTTCTACAGCCCGTGGCCGGATGCCCTGCTGGTGACGGCCGATGGCGGCGGCGACAATGTCAATTACAGCTACCGGCACTTCGCCGACCACCGCCTGACGACGGTCTATGGCGACGACGATTGTCTGTTCCTGCCCAATCCCGTCGATAGCCTTGGCCGTGCCTATAGCGCGGCGACCAAGTCGCTCGGATTTCGCCCCAACCGCCACGAGGGAAAGCTGACCGGGCTCGCGGCCATGGGACAACCAACCGTGGCCAGGACGATCGCCGGGTATTTTTCGGTCGCCCCGGACGGACGTATCCAGTCCAGCTTTCGCAGCTATCACCAGATGAACGCGTTGATGCGCCGGCTCGCCAAACAGGCCGGCCGTGCGGATTTTGCGGCATCGATCCAGAAGGTGCTGGAAGACACCATGCTGCTGTCGCTGCAGCGCCTTTTGCAGCGGCATCCGGCGCGCCATCTCGGCCTGTCCGGCGGGGTGTTCGCCAACGTCAAGCTCAACCGCCTGCTCGCGGAGCAACTGCCGATCGATGAACTCTTCATTTTCCCGGCGATGGGCGACGACGGCCTGCCGATCGGCGGTGCGCTGTCCTATCTGATGCAGCGCGACGGCCTGGTGCCATGGCTCGACCGCCGCCGCGATCTCGGAGATGTCTATCTCGGCCGCGATTTTCAGGCAGGGCTCGACGCCGGCATCGCAGCCACCCCGGGGATTGAGCGCGTGGATGAGGCGCCGGTCGATGGCGCGGTGAAGCGGCTGGTGGCGGGCGAGATCGGCGCGATCTTCAACGGCCGGATGGAATATGGCCCCCGCGCGCTGGGCGCCCGGACCATCCTCGCCAATCCGGCCCGGCGCGGCACCCACGACCTTTTGAACGAACGGCTGAGCCGTTCCGAATTCATGCCGTTTGCCCCCGTCATCACCGCCGAACGGGCTGCGGAGGTGTTCGACGTCAATCCCGTCAATGCGCGTGCCTGCCGCTACATGACCATCGCCTGCGACGTCAGGCCGGAATGGCGCGACCGCATCCCTGCGGTGGTCCATGTCGATGGATCGGCGCGGCCGCAGGTGATCGCGCGGCCGGACAATCCGCTCTATTACGACATCGTCGAGGGGTTTGCGCAGGCCAGCGGATTGCCGGTGCTGGTCAACACCAGCTTCAATGTCCACGAGGAGCCTATCGTCAACAGCCCGGACGAAGCGCTGCGGGCGCTGCTCGACAGGCGGATCGACTTCCTGGTGACCACCGGCGGTCTGTACCGGCGCGAAGCGACGTAACCGCACGGCAGCCTGCCGGTGAGCTGGTAGGTGGTGGCGGGCACCGCGGCGCAGGCTGCATTTTGAGCAAAAACAGCCTGCGTTTTGGGCTGAAAATTGGCCGAAACTGCATAACGCCCCGGCTTTCGCCGGGTCCTGCGCGGTGCTATAGCCCCCCTGCAAACCACCCCTCCCGCAACGCGAAGGCCCGATCACCCATGGCAAAAATCAAGGTAACCAACCCCGTCGTCGAACTCGACGGCGACGAGATGACCCGGATCATCTGGCAGTACATCAAGGACAAGCTGATCAACCCGTTCCTTGACGTCAACCTGATGTATTTCGACCTCGGGATGGAATACCGCGATAAGACCGACGATCAGGTCACCATCGATGCCGCCCATGCGATCAAGAAATACGGCGTCGGCGTGAAGTGCGCCACCATCACCCCTGATGAAGCGCGCGTGAAGGAATTCAACCTCAAGCAGATGTGGAAGTCGCCCAACGGCACCATCCGCAACATCCTCGGCGGCGTGATTTTCCGCGAACCGATCATCTGCTCGAACGTGCCGCGTCTGGTTCCTGGCTGGACCAAGCCGATCATCATCGGCCGCCATGCCTTCGGCGACCAGTACCGCGCGACCGATTTCAAGTTCCCCGGCAAGGGCACCCTGACGATGAAGTTCGTCGGCGAAGACGGCGCCGTGATCGAGCGCGAAGTGTTCCAGTCGCCCGGCGCCGGCGTCGCGCTGGCCATGTACAACCTCGACGACTCGATCCGCGACTTCGCCCGCGCGTCTCTGAACTACGGCCTGTCGCGCGGCGTTCCGGTCTACCTGTCGACCAAGAACACCATCCTCAAGGTCTATGACGGCCGCTTCAAGGATATCTTCCAGGAGATCTTCGACGCGGAATTCAAGACCAAGTTCGAAGCCGCGAAGATCACCTACGAGCACCGCCTGATCGACGACATGGTCGCCGCGGCGATGAAGTGGTCCGGTGGCTACGTCTGGGCCTGTAAGAACTACGATGGCGACGTGCAGTCTGACACCGTGGCCCAGGGCTACGGCTCGCTCGGCCTGATGACCTCGGTGCTGCTGACGCCGGACGGCCAGGTGGTGGAAGCCGAAGCCGCCCACGGTACGGTGACCCGTCACTACCGCGAGCACCAGAAGGGCAAGGAGACCTCGACCAACTCCATCGCGTCGATCTTCGCCTGGACCCAGGGCCTCGCTCACCGCGCCAAGCTCGACAACAATGCCGAACTGGCCAAGTTCGCCAAGACCCTTGAGAAGGTCTGCGTCGAGACCGTCGAAGCCGGCTACATGACCAAGGATCTCGCGCTGCTGGTCGGCGCCGACCAGCGCTGGCTCTCCACCACAGGCTTCCTCGACAAGGTCGCGGAAAACCTGACCAAGGCGATGGCGGCCTGATTTCCGCCCTCTCTTGACGACACCATCCGAAAGTCCGGGCTGCCTCAGGCACCCGGACTTTCTTTTTGAGACGACCTGTTTCCGAGGTGATCCATGACTGCACCAAATCCCGCCGACGGCCACAACGATCCGCTGCTCTGGCTCGAAGAGATCGAGGGCGACAAGGCCGTAGCCTGGGTCGAGGTGCAGAACAAACGCACCGACGCCTTCCTCTGCGACGACAGCTACAAGCGCGATTACGACGCAGTGCTGACGATCCTCAACGCCGATGACCGCATTCCCTTCGTCGGCAAGTCGGGCGATCATCTCTATAATTTCTGGAAGGACGCCGCGCATCCACGCGGGTTGTGGCGCCGCACGACGCTGGAGAGCTACAAGACCGATACGCCCAAGTGGGACGTGCTGCTCGATATCGATGCGCTCAACAAGGCTGAAGATATCTCCTGGGCTTTCGCAGGTGCCGCGCGTTCGCCAGACAAGACCCGCGCGCTGATCAGCCTGTCGTTCAACGGCACTGACGCCATCGAGGTCCGTGAGTTCGATATCCCGACCAAGAGCTTCGTCGCTGACGGCTTCGTCATCCCGAAGGCCAAGACCCAGGTGAGCTGGGTTGATCAGGACACGTTGCTGCTCGGCAGCGCGCAGACGCCCGAGGACAGTACGGAGGCCGGCTATGCCCGCACCGTACGCAAATGGACGCGCGGTACGCCGCTGGCTGCGGCTGAAACCGTCTTTGAGGTCGAAAAGCACGACGTCGCCGCGTGGTTCGGGGTCAACCGCCGACCAGGCCATGAAGGCGTGATGTACTGGCGCGCGCTGGATTTCACGCGCTCGCATATCTTCGTCCAGCGCAAGCACGGTCCGCATGCCGGACAGCGCCTGCGCCTCGAGCTGCCGGAAGAAATTTCGATCTCGGCCGAAGCCAATGACCTCCTGATCAGCCCGAAGCAGGACTGGACTGTCGGCAATCTCACCATCCCGACTGGCGCGCTTGCCGTCATCGATCTCGATCGCTTCCTGTCCGGCGCGCGCGACTTCGAGATCGTGTTCATCCCATCGCCGACCCGCGCGCTGCAGTCATGGACGGAAACGAGGCACGGCATCGTCCTCGAAATCCTCGACAACGTCCGCGGCCGCCTCGCACTGCTGCAACGGAGCGAAGCTGGCTGGCAGGAAGCGCCACTGCCCGGCCTGCCTGATAATGCTTCGATCTCGGCACAGAACTTTGGTGGGGAAGACGATCCGGATTTAGGGACCGATTTGCTGCTCACGATCACCGGCTTCGACAGGCCGACCACGACGGCGCTGTGGAACGGCCAAAGTGCGCCCGAGCCGCTGAAGAGCTCGCCGCGCAACTTCGATCCTGATGGCATCGAGGTGCAGCAGCGTCACTCAGTGGCTGCGGACGGCACCAAAATTCCCTACTTCCTGATCGGCAAGAACCTGTCGGCAGGCGGGCCGCCGCGGCCGACCGTGCTTTACGGCTACGGCGGCTTCGAAATCTCGCTGACGCCGTCCTATATGGCCATCGCCGGGAAGCTGTGGCTTGAACGCGGCCATGTCTATGCAGTCGCCAATATCCGCGGCGGCGGCGAGTTCGGCCCGGCGTGGCATCTGGCGTCGCGCAAGATCACCAAGCATGTGGCCCATGACGACTTCGCGAGTGTGGCGCGGGATCTCGCTGCATCTGGCATAACAACGGCGCAGAAGCTCGCCTGCCACGGCGGCAGCAATGGCGGACTTCTGGTCGGCAACATGCTGACGCGCTATCCGGAACTGTTCGGCGCCATCTGGTGCAGCGTGCCGCTGCTCGATATGGCGCGCTATACCAAACTGCTCGCCGGCGCGAGCTGGATCGCCGAATACGGCGATCCAGAAATCCCGGAGGAATGGGCCTATCTCCAAAAATTCTCGCCCTATCATCTGATCGCATCCGGCAAGACCTATCCGCCGATTTTCATCACTACCAACCGCACCGACGACCGCGTTCATCCCGGCCATGCCCGCAAGATGGCAGCGAAGCTCGAAGAGCTCGGTTATCCCGTCTGGTTCAACGAGACGGTGGCAGGCGGACACTCCGGCGCCGTCGACAATACCAAGCAGGCACAGAGCCAGGCTCTGGGATTTGCGTTTCTACAGCGGACGATTGGAGCTGCGTAAAACGAACGACAGAGCAACTACCGACCAGAGCAAGAGAGGGTTCACATGACCTGCAATACGCCACATGTTTTCAAACGCCCGATCCTGACCACGATTGTCACGCTCTCGCTCAGTGTCGCGGGCGCATTCTCTGCTTTGGCGCAGGTGCCGGATGCGATTGCAGCCCCCGGCGAGACGCAGATCGCCAAGCTGCATGCTGAAGGCGCGCAAGTCTATGAGTGCAAAGCCGACGCTTCAGGAAAGCTGACATGGACGTTCCGCGAGCCGATCGCCACGCTGATGGCCGATGGCAAGACCGTGGGGCGGCACTATGCCGGACCGAACTGGGAATACAGCGATGGCAGCGCGGTGGTCGGCAAGGTGACCGGCAACGCACCAGGCACCACTGCCAAGGACATTCCGTGGCTCCGCCTCGAAACCGCCTCGCATCGCGGCAGCGGCATGTTGAGCGGCGTGACCACGGTACAGCGCATCAACACCGTTGGCGGTACGCTCGGCGGCACCTGCAGCGGCGCCGGCACTTTACAGAGCGAGCCCTATTCGGCCGACTACGTGTTCCTGCGCAAGGGCTAAGGACATTTCGCCGGCGGACACTCCGGCGCGGTGGAGAATGCCAAGCAGGCACAGAGCAAGGCGCTGGGTTTGCGTTTCCACGCCGAACGATTTGCCGCTAGGCAACAAACCTGTCAAAAAATCCAAGGGAGACCATCTCATGTCAGCAAGTAAAGTCGCGATCATCACCGCTGGTGGAAGCGGCATGGGCGCGGCATCTGCCCGCCGCCTCGCAGCCGATGGATTCAAGGTCGCGATCCTGTCGTCGTCTGGCAAGGGAGAAGCGCTCGCGCAAGAACTTGGTGGCCTTGGCGTGACTGGCTCCAACCAGTCGAGCGACGATTTGAAACGACTGGTCGACAGCACACTGGAGAAATGGGGGCGGATCGATGCGCTGGTGAACAGTGCCGGCCATGGCCCGCGTGCGCCGCTGCTCGATATCACCGACGAGCAGTGGCACACCGGCATGGACGTCTATCTGATGAACGTGATCCGCCCGACACGGCTGGTGACGCCGATCATGCAGAAGCAGAAGTCCGGCGTGATCATCAACATCTCCACCGCCTGGGCATTCGAACCCTCGCCAATGTTTCCGACCTCGGCCGTTTTCCGCGCGGGTCTCGCGTCCTACACGAAACTGTTCGCGGACAGCTTCGCTGCCGACAATGTACGGATGAACAACGTGCTGCCCGGCTGGATCGACAGCCTGCCCGCCACTGAAGAGCGGCGTCAGAGCGTGCCGATGCAGCGCTATGGCAAGAGCGAGGAGATAGCCGCCACGGTCGCATTCCTCGCATCGGACGGCGGAGGCTATATCACCGGCCAGAACATCCGCGTCGATGGCGGCATGACACGGTCGGTATGACCCGGTAGCGACGGCGAGGCTAAGCCACGCCCGTCGCGCCAATTTGCGCGAGCATCGCCTTGGCGATTTCCTGCTCACCCATGATCACGACATTGGCGCCGTGATGCCTGAGATGCGCGATTTCCTCTTCAGAATGGGCGCGCGCGATGATCGGCAGCGTCGCGCTCAGTGCGCGCGCCTTGGAGACGATCTGCCCGCCTTCGAAAGCATCGGGGATGGCGACCAGCAATCCCTTGGCCCCCATCACATTCGCAGCCTGCAGCATGTCGGGTGCGGCGGCATTGCCGGTGATGACCTCGACGCCTTCCTTCTGCAGTCGCTCGACAACGCCCGGCGTGTCCTCGATCACCAGCAGCGGAGTATTATTGAGGCGCAGCGCCCTGCTCACCACGCTGCCGACACGGCCGTGACCAACCAGCACGACGTGATCGATGAGCTTGGTTTCCGGCAGCGGCACGCGTGGGGCGGCTTTCTCTTTCTTGTCAGCCGCTGCAGCATCGGCCGCTTTCGCAGCCTTGGCATCGCTATCGGCCAACACGCGATCGAGCAGCGCAAAGAACAACGGGTTGAGCATGATCGAGATGATGGCGCCTGCGAGCACCAGATCGCGGCCGCGATCCGGCAACAGGCCAAGACCAACGCCGAGGCTGACGAGGATGAAGGAGAATTCGCCGATCTGCGCCAGCGACGCCGAAATCGTCAGCGCGGTGGAATTCGGATAGCCGAACAGCCGGACGATGCCGAAAGCCGCGATGGATTTGCCGAACAGGATGATGAACACCGTGGCCAGCAGCGGCAGCGGCTCACGCAGGATGATCGCCGGATCAACCAGCATGCCGACCGACACGAAGAACAATACCGCGAACGCATCGCGCAGCGGCAGCGTCTCATTGGCAGCGCGCTGGCTGAGTTCGGACTCGCTGAGGATCATGCCCGCGAAGAACGCACCGAGCGCGAACGACACGTCGAACACGATGGCCGCACCGAAGGCGACACCGAGCGAAATCGCGAAGACCGCCAGCCTGAACAGCTCGCGCGAGCCGGTATGCGCCACATAATGCAACAACATCGGAATGACGCGGCGGCCGACCACCAACATGAAGATGATGAAGCCCGCGACCTTGCCGAGCGTGATCAGCACCGGCATCGCCAGCGACGATAAACTTGCGCCGTTGCCCTCGCCTTTCAGCAGTCCCGCAATCGCGGGCAGCAGCACCAGCGTCAGCACCATCGCCAGGTCTTCGACGATCAGCCACCCGATCGCGATGCGGCCACGCTCGCTATCGACCAGCCGGCGCTCCTGCAGCGCGCGAAGTAGCACCACGGTGGAAGCTACCGACAGGGCCAGACCGAACACCAGCCCGCCGCCGAAACTCCAGCCCAGCGCCTCGCCAAGACCGATACCCAGCAAGGTCGCCACTAAAATCTGCACGATGGCGCCGGGGATCGCGATATTCTTGACCGACAGCAGATCCTTCATTGAGAAATGCAGGCCGACACCGAACATCAGCAGGATGATGCCGATCTCGGCGAGCTCATTGGCGATGTTCTGGTCCGCCACATAACCGGGTGTAAACGGGCCCATCAGCACACCGGCGACGAGATAGCCAACCAGCGGTGACACGCGAATACGCTGCGCAACCAAACCAAGAATGAAAGCGAGCACGAGGCCGACGACGACGGTCGACATAAGGGGGGTGTTATGATCCATGCCGCATTTTGCCGCATCGGAACTTGGGATGCCACCCTTGTTAAAGGCTACTCATAGTCGCAGCAAAAACGTGCACCATCAGAGCAAGGAGCGCTTGCGACAAAGCAATCCAGTTCTTAGGTGTGGTACTGGACTGCATCGCTGCACTCGCAATGATGACGTATTGGCGACAGAGACGAATTACTTCTCCAGCGCTGCTGTGATCGCAGCCAATGCGGCCTCGGCCTTACCGCCATCCGGACCACCGGCCTGCGCCATATCCGGGCGACCACCGCCGCCCTTCCCGCCCAGAGCTTCCGACGCGATCTTCACCAATTCGACCGCGTTGAAGCGCGTGACGAGATCTTCGGTGACGCCGACCACGACGCCAGCCTTGCCGTCTTCACCGACATTGATGATCGCGACCACGCCGGAGCCAAGCTGTTTCTTGCCGGCATCGGCGAGGCTCTTGAGATCCTTCATCTCGATGCCCGTGACGCTCTTGGCCATCAGCTTGACGTCGCCGACAGTCTTGACGTCCGCGCCGGCACCGGCCGCAGCCGAGGTACCAGCCGCCGCGCCACCGCCCATGGCAATGGTCTTCTTCGCCTCGGACAATTCGCGCTCAAGCTTCTTGCGCTCGTCCATCAGCGCAGCGATGCGCGCCGGCATATCGTCGAGCGTCGTGCGGAGCTCGTTGGCAGCGGTCTTGGCGAGCTGCATCGTCTCGTTGGCGTGATGACGTGCATGATTACCGGTCAGCGCCTCGATACGGCGCACACCGGATGAGACCGCGCTTTCAGCGGTGACCGAGATCATGCCGATATCGCCGGTGCGTTTCACATGGGTGCCGCCGCAGAGTTCGACCGACCAGCCGAGCGCGTTGCTGCCACTCTCGCGTGGCGTCTTGCCCATGGAAACAACGCGGACTTCGTCGCCGTATTTCTCGCCGAACAGTGCGCGTGCGCCGGCCTCGCGCGCATCGTCCACCGCCATCAGGCGCGTGGTGACGGCGTCGTTTTCCAGCACGACATTGTTGGCGATATCCTCAACGCGGCGGAGCTCGTCGGCCGTGATCGGCTTCTGATGCACGAAATCGAAACGCAGCCGATCCGGCGCCACCAGCGAGCCGCGCTGCGCGATATGATCGCCGAGCACCTGACGCAGCGCTTCATGCAGCAGATGCGTCGCCGAGTGATTGGCGCGGATCGATGAGCGACGGGCGTGGTCGACTTCCAGCGCGAGCGCCGCGCCGATTTTCAGCGTGCCCTGTTCGACCGTGCCGATATGCACGAACAGATCGCCGGCGCGCTTCTGGGTTTCCGTGACTCGGAACGTCACGCCCTCACCGGTCATCACACCGAGATCGCCGACCTGACCGCCCGACTCCGCATAGAACGGCGTCTGATTGAGAACGATCGCGCCGGTATCACCGGCCTTGAGGTTGTCGACTTCCTTGCCGTCCTTCACCAGCGCGGTGACTGCACCTTCAGCGGACTCGGTTTCATAACCAAGGAATTCAGTGGCGCCGAGCTTTTCACGCAGGCCGAACCACACGGTTTCAGTCGCAGTATCGCCCGAGCCCGACCATGACGCGCGCGCCTTGGCCTTCTGCTTTTCCATCGCATCAGTGAACGACGCGATGTCCACCGAGATACCGCGGTTGCGCAGCGCATCCTGCGTCAGATCGAGCGGGAAACCGTAGGTGTCGTACAATGTGAAAGCGGTCTCGCCGTCGAACATATCGCCCTTCTTCAGCGATGCGCTCTTGTCATCGAGAATGCCGAGACCACGGTCGAGTGTCTTGCGGAAACGGGTCTCTTCGAGGCGCAGCGTTTCCTCGATCAGGCTTTCGGCGCGCACCAGCTCCGGATAGGCCTGGCCCATCTCACGCACCAGCGCCCACACCAGGCGCCACATCAATGGCTCCTTGGCGCCCAGCAACTGGCCGTGACGCATGGCGCGGCGCATGATCCGGCGCAGCACATAGCCACGGCCTTCATTCGACGGCAGCACGCCGTCAGCGATCAGGAACGAGGATGCGCGGAGATGGTCGGCGATGACGCGCAGCGAGGCCTTCATCGGGCCGTGCGGATCGGCGCCGGTGAGATCCGCGATGGCGCGGATCAGCGCAACGAACAGATCGATATCGTAATTGTCGTGCTTGCCCTGCAGCACCGCAGCGATGCGCTCGAGGCCCATGCCGGTGTCGATCGACGGCTTCGGCAGCGAGATGCGGTTGCCCGGCGCAAGCTGGTCGAACTGCATAAAGACGAGATTCCAGATCTCGATGAAACGGTCACCGTCTTCATCCGGGGATCCGGGAGGGCCACCGGGAATCTTGTCGCCGTGGTCGAAGAAGATTTCCGAACACGGACCGCACGGGCCGGTATCGCCCATCTGCCAGAAATTGTCCGAGGTCGGGATGCGGATGATCTTGGAATCCGGCAGGCCAATCTTCTTCCACAGAGCGAAGGCTTCATCGTCCTCGGAATAGACGGTGACCAGCAGGCGATCTTTCGCCAGGCCATATTCCTTGGTGATCAGGTTCCAGGCCAGCTCGATCGCGCGTTCCTTGAAGTAATCGCCAAACGAGAAGTTGCCGAGCATCTCGAAGAACGTGTGATGGCGCGCGGTATAGCCGACATTGTCGAGGTCGTTATGCTTGCCGCCAGCGCGCACGCATTTCTGCGATGTCGTGGCGCGCTGATAGGGCCGCTTCTCGACCCCGGTAAAGACGTTCTTGAACTGCACCATGCCGGCATTGGTGAACATTAGCGTGGGGTCGTTGCGCGGCACCAGCGGCGACGACGACACGATCTCGTGGCCGTTCGCCGCGAAGTAATTCAGAAATGCCGACCTGATCTCGTTAACGCCGCTCATATCAGTCCCATCGCGCCTAAGACTTTGCGCCTAAAAATCGCCCACGGCCCTGCCGCCGGCCAATGCCACAACCGGTTGCTTTTAGACCGGGGGCACTAGGCCTGTCCAGAAACTGTGCAAGGGGATTACATGGGATCATTCAAGCGGATCAGGGGCTTGCCGCAACAGCACAGGGCCGTTGATAGGTGCTGCAATCGCGTTGACAGATTCAGGGAACGCATGCTCTTGTGCCAGCGTTGAACGACGTCACGTCGGGAGAGACTGGCCCCTGTTTGGGCCGGCGCCGAAGGAGCAACCGCCCCGGAAACTCTCAGGCAAAAGGACCGCGTGACAGGTTAGCATCTGGAAAGAGATGCCTTTGAGCCCGAATGGGCCGATGGCGTCCGCCGACGGGATAATACTCTCAGGCACAGCGACAGATGGGGCTCGTAGAGGCACTCCGGGAATGGTCCCGGAGAACCGCGAGGACCCGTCATATGTCTGCTGTTGATGCGCTTGCGACCGATAAATCCTCAATTTTGAAGCAAACACCGCTGCACGCCCTCCACGTCGCCCGTGGCGGCAAGATGGTGCCCTTCGCCGGTTATGACATGCCGGTGCAATACGCCACCGGCGTGCTGAAGGAGCACCTCCACACCCGTGCTGCGGCCGGCCTGTTCGACGTCTCGCATATGGGCCAGATGACCCTGCGCGCGAAGTCCGGCAAACTCGAGGACGCCGCTCTGGCGCTGGAGAAGCTGGTGCCGATGGACATTCTAGCACTGGCACCTGGCCGCCAGCGCTATGCGCAGTTCACCAATGAGGTCGGCGGCATTCTCGACGACCTGATGGTGGCGAATTTCGGCGATCACCTCTTTCTGGTCGTCAACGCTGCCTGCAAGGATGAAGACGAGGCGCATCTGCGCGCGCATCTCTCCGACATATGCGTCATCGAGACGCTGCCCAATCGTGCGCTGATTGCACTGCAGGGCCCGAAGGCCGCCGACGTGCTGGCGACACTCTGCCCAGAAGCGCCGGCCATGAAGTTCATGGATGCTGGTCCGCATAGCGTGAACGGCATTGCCTGCTTCGTCTCGCGCTCCGGCTATACCGGTGAAGACGGCTACGAGATCTCGATCCCGAACGATCAGGCCGAGGCCCTTACCTCCGCCTTGCTCGATCATCCCGACGTGCTGCCGATCGGCCTCGGCGCCCGCGACAGCCTGCGTCTCGAGGCCGGGCTGTGTCTGTATGGCCACGACATCGACACGACGACTACGCCCATCGAAGGCGGGTTGAACTGGTCGATCCAGAAGAGCCGCCGTACCGGCGGCGCCCGCGCCGGCGGTTTTCTCGGCAGCGACAAGATCCTGGCGCAGCTCGATGGCGGTGCACCGCGCAAGCGCATCGGTCTGCTGCCGGAAGGTCGCGCGCCAGTGCGTGAAGGTGTGTTGCTGTTCGCGGATACGACCTCCACCGAATCCATCGGCAGCGTCACCTCGGGCGGTTTCGGCCCCAGTCTCGGCGCGCCAATTGCAATGGGCTATCTGCCCAACGCGCAGGCAGCCGACGGCACTACCGTTTTCGCCGAACTGCGCGGCCAGCGCATGCCGATGAAAGTGTCACCCATGCCCTTCGTCCCCCACAGCTACAAGCGTTGAGGAACTGCCCCATGACCACCCTGTATACCGAAGACCATGAATGGCTCGCTATCGACGGCGACGTCGTCACCGTTGGCATCACCGACTACGCACAGTCGCAGCTCGGCGACGTCGTGTTCGTCGAACTGCCGAAAGTCGGCCGCGCGCTCAAGAAGGCGGAAGCCGCCGCTGTGGTCGAATCGGTCAAGGCCGCCTCCGACGTCTATGCGCCCATCACCGGTGAAGTCGTCGCGATCAATGACGCCCTCGCGGCTGAGCCGGCGCTGGTAAATTCCGATGCCGACGGCAAGGCCTGGTTCTTCAAGATCAAGATCGCTGACAAGAGCGAGCTCGATGGCCTGATGGATGCCGACGCCTACAAAGCCCATACCGCCTAGTCGTCATTGCCGGGACAAGCCCGGCCATGACGAGCTTCTGAAATTCGTTCGAGGAACAACAGATGACCCTGAACAAATCTTCCGGCGACGTCGCCACCGATTTCGTCCGCCGCCATATCGGCCCTTCGCAAGCCGATATTCGTGCGATGCTTGAAACGGTCGGCGCAAAAAGCCTGTCCGCGCTGATGAGCGAGACACTCCCCGCCTCGATTCGCCAGAAGGCGCCGCTCGATCTCGGCCCCGCACGCAGCGAAACCGAAGCGCTCGCGCATATGACGGAGATGGCGGCGAAGAACGCGGTGTTCACGTCGCTGATCGGCCAGGGCTATTCCGGCACGGTTCTGCCGACGGTGATCCAGCGCAACATCCTGGAAAATCCGGCCTGGTACACGGCCTATACGCCGTATCAGCCGGAAATCAGCCAGGGCCGTCTCGAGGCGCTGTTCAACTTCCAGACCATGATCTGCGACCTCACTGGCCTCGATGTCGCCAATGCCTCGCTGCTCGATGAAGCCACGGCTGCCGCGGAAGCCATGGCGCTGGCCGAGCGCGCCTCGAACGTTCAGACCAAGACCTTCTTCGTCGATCATGAAGTTCATCCGCAGACGCTGGCAGTGCTGCGCACCCGCGCCGAACCGCTTGGCTGGAAGCTTCAGGTCGGCAATCCGCTGACCGATCTCGACAAAGCCGACGTGTTCGGCGCGATCCTGCAATATCCCGGCACATCAGGCGCCGTCCGCGATTTCAAGCCGGCCATTGCGGCGCTGAAAGCAAAGGGGGCGCTCGCCGTCATCGCCGCAGACCTGCTGGCGCTAACGCTGCTGGCCTCCCCGGGCGAACTCGGCGCAGACATCGCGATCGGCTCGGCGCAGCGCTTCGGCGTGCCGATGGGCTATGGCGGTCCGCATGCGGGCTACATGTCGGTGCGCGACGCGATCAAGCGCTCGATCCCGGGCCGCCTCGTCGGCCTCTCCATCGATTCCCGCGGCGAGCCTGCTTATCGTCTGGCGCTGCAGACCCGCGAGCAACACATCCGCCGCGAAAAGGCGACCTCGAATATCTGCACCGCGCAGGTGTTGCTTGCCGTCATTGCCTCGATGTATGCGGTCTATCACGGCCCCGAGGGCCTCAAGCACATCGCCCGCACGGTCCATCGTCGCACGCTGGTGCTGGCCGCCGGCCTGAAGAAGCTCGGCTTCGCGCCGGAGAGCGAAGCCTTCTTCGACACGCTTACCGTGACCGTCGGCGACAAGCGCGACGGCATCATTGCCGCAGCCCAAGCCGAGAAAATCAACCTGCGCATCGGTGACGGCACCATCGGCATCGCGCTCGACGAGACCACGACGCCGGAAACCGTCGAGGCGATCTGGCGCGCCTTCGGTGGCAAGCTCAGCTATAGCGACGTCGAGCATGGCGTCAGCGATGCGCTGCCCGCCTCGCTGAAGCGCAGCTCGGCCTTCCTCACGCATCCCGTCTTCCACAGCCATCGCTCCGAGACCGAGCTCCTCCGTTACATGCGGAAGCTCTCGGACCGCGACCTGGCGCTCGACCGCGCAATGATCCCGCTCGGCTCCTGCACCATGAAGCTGAACGCGACGACCGAGATGATCCCGCTGACCTGGCCCGCCTGGGGCTCGCTGCATCCATTCGTGCCCCACGAACAGGCCGCCGGCTATCACCAGCTTTTCGCGACACTGGAAAAGTGGCTGTGCGACATCACCGGCTACGACGCTGTATCGCTGCAGCCGAATTCCGGCGCGCAGGGCGAATATGCCGGCCTGCTCGCGATCCGCGCCTATCACGCGGCGCGCGGCGACAGCCATCGCAATATCTGCCTGATCCCGTCATCGGCACACGGCACCAATCCTGCCTCGGCGAGCATGGTCAATATGGATGTGGTTGTCGTCGCCTGCGACAAGCGCGGTGACGTGGACGTCAACGACCTGCGCGTCAAGGCAGAGAAACACGCGGCCAATCTCGCCGCGATCATGATCACCTATCCGTCGACGCATGGCGTGTTCGAGGAACATATCCGCGAGATCTGCGAGATCGTTCACGCCAATGGCGGTCAGGTCTATCTCGACGGCGCCAACATGAACGCACAGGTCGGCCTGTCGCGGCCCGGCGACTACGGCGCCGATGTCAGCCATCTCAACCTGCACAAGACGTTCTGCATTCCGCATGGCGGCGGCGGACCGGGCATGGGCCCGATCGGCGTCAAGGCGCATCTGGCGCCGTATCTGCCCGGTCATCCCTCGGCCAACGGCGATATGCCGGTCGGTCCGGTGTCGGCCGCACCTTACGGCTCGGCGTCGATCCTGACGATCTCCTACATCTACATCCTGATGATGGGCGGCGCGGGCCTCACCTCGGCCACCGAACTTGCAATCCTCAACGCAAACTACATCGCCACCCGGCTGCATCCGCACTTCCCGGTGCTGTATCGCAACGAGAAGGGCCGCGTCGCGCATGAATGCATCATCGATCCCCGCGCATTCAAGACCTCCGCCGGCGTCACCGTCGACGATATCGCCAAGCGGCTGATCGACTACGGCTTCCACGCGCCGACCATGAGCTTCCCTGTTGTGGGCACGTTGATGATCGAGCCTACGGAATCAGAATCGAAGCTCGAACTTGATCGGTTCTGTGAGGCGATGATCTCGATCCGCAAAGAGATCACGGATATCGAGAGTGGTCGTTGGAACGTCGAAGCGTCACCGCTGCGTCATGCGCCCCATACGGTGCACGATATCGCCGAAGACGACTGGAAGCGCGCTTACACCCGCGCGGAAGGCTGTTTCCCGGCGGGCACCTCGCGCACCGACAAATACTGGTGCCCGGTCGGCCGCGTCGACAACGTCTATGGCGACCGCAACCTGGTGTGCTCGTGCCCTCCGATGGAAGACTACGCGCAGGCCGCCGAGTAACAGAAAAAAAGCCACCCGCGATCAATCGCGGGTGGCTTGATTTTAACGTCGACTAAGCCGCCAGCGTGGTCTCGACCAGCTTCACCCAATAGGACGTGCCGTAGACGATGGCATCGTCGTTGAAATTATAGGCGGGGTGATGCAGCCCGGCGCTGTCGCCGTTGCCGCAGAAGATGAAGGCGCCGGGGCGGGCTTCCAGCATATAGGCGAAGTCTTCGGCGCCCATCACCGGCGGCATGTCCACATTGACCTTCTCGGCCCCGGATATTTCGCTGGCGACGCGCACCGCCATGTCGGTCTCGGCACGGTGGTTGACCACGACGGGATAGCCGCGGTCATAATCGAGCACAATCTTCGCGCCGGTTTGCAGCGCAACGCCGTTGACCACCTCGTTCATGCGCTTCTCCATGAGATCGCGCACCTCGGCGTTCAACGTTCGCACGGTGCCGCGCAGCTCGGCGGTGGCCGGGATGACGTTGCTGGCGTGCCCCGCATGGAATTCGCAGATCGACAGCACCGCGGATTCCAGGGGATTGACGGTGCGGGAGACTATCGTCTGCAGCGCCATCACGAGCTGCGAGCCGACCAGCACGGAATCGATGGTCTTGTGCGGATAGGCAGCATGGCCGCCCTTGCCCTCGATCTGGATCGAGATGCGGTCCATCGCTGCCATGATCGGGCCCGGACGTAGCGCGAAGGAGCCGACGGGCATGCCGGGATTGTTATGCATGCCGTAGACCTGATCGATCTTGAAGCGATCCATCAGGCCGTCCTTGATCATCGCCGCAGCGCCCGCACCGCCCTCTTCGGCCGGCTGGAAGATGACCACGGCATCGCCAGCGAAGTTGCGGGTCTCCGCGAGATATTGCGCCGCGCCCAGCAGCATGGAGGTGTGACCATCGTGACCGCAGGCATGCATCTTGCCGGGGGTCTTCGAGGCATATGGCAGATTGGTCTCTTCCTCGATCGGCAGCGCGTCCATGTCGGCGCGCAGCCCGATCACCTTGTGCTCGCCCGAGGCCGGCTTGCGGCCCCTGATGACGCCAACGACACCGGTTCGTCCCAGGCCCGTCACAACTTCGTCGCAACCGAATTCCTTGAGCCGTTCCGCCACGAAGCCCGCAGTCCGGTGCACGTCATACATCAGTTCCGGATGGGCATGCAGGTCACGGCGCCAGGCCATGATTTCCGGTTGCAGATCGGCGACGCGATTGATGATGGGCATGGGTCAAGGTCTCGATGCGGTGGAACGGCGATATCTTTCTCTAGCACGCCGCGTGCCAACGGCCCACCCCACCAGCCCCGGCGCACACTGTACAGACCCCCGCCGCCTCGTTAATCCCTTTCGGCACGGCGCATGAGACCGTGAATGGATGCGGCAGGAAAACGATGGCGACACGGCTTGAGGGTGATTTCGATTATATCGTGGTCGGCGCGGGTACTGCCGGTTGCATCGTCGCCAATCGGCTCTCGGCAGATCCAACAAAGCGCGTCCTGATCCTTGAAGCCGGCGGCAACGACAACTGGATCTGGTTTCACATTCCGGTCGGTTACCTTTTCGCCATCGGCAATCCCCGCTCGGACTGGATGTTTCGCACCGAGCCAGAGCCCGGCCTCAACGGCCGCGCGCTGGCCTATCCGCGCGGCAAGGTGATCGGCGGCTCCTCCGCGATCAATGCCATGATCTCGATGCGCGGCCAGGCAGCGGACTACGATCACTGGCGACAGCTCGGCCTCAATGGCTGGGGCTATGATGACGTGCTCCCGGCGTTCAAGAAATTGGAAGATCATTTCCTAGGCGCCAGCGAACATCACGGCGCGGGCGGCGGCTGGCGCATCGAAGAGCCGCGGCTGTCCTGGAAGGTACTCGACGCCGTCGGCAATGCCGCGGCCGAAATGGGCATTCGCAGGACCGCCGATTTCAACACCGGCGACAATGAAGGCATCGGCTATTTTCACGTCAACCAGAAGCGCGGCCGCCGCTGGTCATCGGCACGTGGCTTCCTCAAGCCGGCATTGAACCGCCCCAACCTGCGGCTCGAAACCAAGGTGATGGTCGATCGCCTGATTATCGAAAACGGCCGCGCGGTCGGTGTGCGTTTCGTTCAGAACGGCCAGGAGATTGAGGCGCGCGCCAGGGGCGAAGTGATCCTTTGCGCTGGCGCCGTTGGATCGCCACATCTGTTGCAGCGCTCCGGCATCGGACCTGCGCAGTGGCTGTCCGCAGCTGGCGTCGACCTCAGGCTTGACCGTCAGGGCGTCGGTCGCAACCTGCAGGACCACCTGCAGCAGCGTGCGATCTACAAGGTCTCCGGCGTCCGCACGCTGAACGAGACCTACTACAATCTGTTCCGCCGCGGCTGGATGGGCGTGGACTACGCGCTGCGCCGCCGCGGGCCGTTGACGATGGCGCCATCGCAGCTTGGCATCTTCACGCGTTCCGACGCCCATCGCGAACGCGCCAACATCCAGTTTCACGTGCAGCCGCTGTCGCTCGACAAATTTGGTGATCCACTGCATCGCTTTCCGGCAATCACCATCGCTGCCTGCAACCTGCAGCCGACATCGCGCGGCGAAATCAAGCTACGCTCTGCGAAGCCTGATGATGCACCGGCAATTGCTCCACACTATCTCTCGACGGAAGACGACCGACAGGTCGCTGCCGATGCAATTCGCGTCACGCGCAGGCTGATGAAGCAGAGCGCACTCGCCGCCTATCGTCCCGAAGAATATCTGCCGGGGCCATCTGTTGGCGATGATGCGGAGTCGCTGGCGAAGGCCGCGGGGGACATTGGCACTACGATCTTCCATCCGGTCGGGACGGCGAAGATGGGCACGGCATCGGACCCGATGGCCGTTGTGGACGAACGGCTGCGATTCTACGGGATCGCCGGATTGCGGGTCGTGGACGCTTCGGTGATGCCGACGATCACGTCGGGTAATACCAACACGCCAACCGCCATGATCGCGGAAAAAGGCGCATCGATGATCATCACGGATTCGCGATAAGCTCATTTCGCGGGAATAAACTTCCGCCTTCGCCAATCCAGTCCCCATAGCCCAATGCGGGGCGATGGAGATTGGCAATGAGTGCATTCGATCACGATCATTCCCAGGACGATCCGAGGCTCAGCCGCCGAAAGGTACTGGAGTGCATGACCTGGGCCGGCACCGGCGTGCTCTGGAGCATTTCCGGGGGCGTTCCGCACGCCCTTGGGCTGATTGATTCAGCACAAGCGGCAGAGCCCGCCGGCCTGACGTTCCTGCAGATCAGCGACAGCCATGTCGGCTTCGACAAGCCGGCCAATCCCAATGCCATTGGCACCCTCGAGGAAGCCATAGGCCGGATCAAAGCCATGCCGGTGAAGCCGTCGTTCATGATCCATACCGGCGATATCAGTCATCTCTCCAAGGCCTCCGAATTCGACGACGCCGACCGCATCATCTCGCAAGCGCGGCTTGATGTGCATTACGTCCCCGGCGAGCATGATTTCATCGACGAGGAGGTCAAGCTCTACCGCGAGCGCTACGGGCGCGGGACCAAGGGCTCCGGCTGGTATTCGTTCGATGCAAGCGGCGTACATTTCATTGGCTTGGTGAACGTCGTCGATCTCAAGGCCGGCGGGCTCGGAAACCTCGGCGCCGAACAACTCGCGTGGCTGGAAGATGATCTCCGCGGCCGATCGAAATCGACACCTATCGTGGTGTTTGCGCACATTCCGCTCTGGACCGTTTATCCGACCTGGGGATGGGGCACGGAAGACGGCGCGCGGGCGCTGGACTACCTCAAGGGCTTCGGCTCAGTCACGGTGCTGAACGGCCATATCCATCAGGTGATGCAGAAAGTGGAAGGTAACGTCACATTTCACACCGCACGCTCAACTGCGTTTCCGCAACCGGCGCCTGGCACGGCCCCCTCACCCGGGCCGATGAAGGTGGCCGACGACAAGCTACGCGGGCTGCTCGGGATCGCCAGCATCATCTTCAAACCCGGCGATGAACGCCTCGCCATCATCGACACCCCGTTGCAGGGCTAAGGGCATCGCAATATGACATCCTTAGCCTTACGCAACATCTGCATCCGTGTCGCCATTTCTGCCGTCATGGCCTCTTTCATGACAGCGGCGCGCTGCGAAGACCTCGCGGTGATGATCGACAACTTCACCTTCGAGCCGGCGCAACTCACCATCAAGGTCGGCACGACCGTCACCTGGAAGAACCGAGACGACATCCCGCACACCGTGGTCTCAGCCGGCAAATTCAGGTCGAAAACGCTCGACACTGACGACAGCTATTCCTTCACGTTCACGTCACCGGGTGACTACAAGTATTTTTGCTCGCTGCATCCACATATGACGGGGATGATCAAGGTTGAGTAGCAGCCAAAACCAAGGCATCACAACGATGCCCGGCCTCTGGAAACCCAGCAGCCGGGCATCGGCCGGCAAGGATAAGTCGATGCCAGCACACAAACCCGACGACGATGGCGAGAGAACGCATCGTTTCCGCGAGGCTGCCCTGCCATGCCTCGACGAGGTCTATACGTTGGCCCGCTATCTGCTGCGCGATGCGGACGCCGCCGAAGACGCCGTACAGGAGTGCTATCTGCGCGCGCTGAAACATTTCGACAGCTATCGTGGCCCTGCCATCAAACCATGGCTGTTCGCCATTCTGCGCAATATCTGCCATGCGGAGTTCGCCCGTCGCACGAACTCACCAACCGCGATCGCTGACATAGCCGAGGCAGAATCGCAGGAAGCGGCGCCGCTCTGGCATGAGGCACAAGCTTCGCCGGAAGCGGAATTGCTCCGACGTCGCGATGCCACCACGATCCAGCGCCTGGTGAGCACGCTCGCCGAGCCGTTCAGGGAAATCCTGGTGCTGCGAGAAATGCAAAACCTGTCTTACCGCGAGATCTCCGACATCGTCGGCGCGCCCATCGGCACCGTGATGTCCCGCCTCGCCCGCGCACGCGCGATGCTCCGCACCGCGTGGATGGCCGAAGAGGAGCCGCAAAAATGACCTGCGACGAGGCCGAGATCCTTCTTCATGCATTGCTCGATGGCGAGCTCGACGCCGGACATGTCCGCGAGGTCGAGGCGCATATTGCCACCTGCGAGCGTTGTGCAATTCAGTTGAAGACGTATCGCGACATGCGATCCGCAATGGCTGGCAGCGACCTGCAGTTCACGGCGCCTCCACTACTGCGCCGACGCATCGAAGCGGCACTTCCCAAAGCGCACACGCCAAATCGTCGCGCGGTGCTGAAAGGCTTCGCGATGGGATCGGTGTTGTCCGCCGTAGCTGCGACCGGCCTCGTCGTCGTCGTGCTTCGCCATGAAGACGAGCAGCGCATTCTTTCGGATGTGGTGTCGGCGCATCTGCGCGCGCTGCAGGCCGGACACCTCACCGACGTGCTCTCCACTGATCAGCATACGGTGAAGCCCTGGTTCAACGGTCGGCTTGACGTGGCACCGCCGGTTGTCGATCTCACCGCGCAGGGCTTCACGCTGATCGGCGGACGGCTTGATTATGTTAATGGACGAACGATCGGTGCCATCGTCTACCGGCGGCGCACCCATGTGATCAATCTGTTCGTTGCACAGACGACAAATGCGGAATCACGCGCGGCCAGGATCGAGACCGTTCAGGGCTTCAACATTCGCCACTGGAGCGAGCACGGCCTGACTTACTGGGCAATCAGTGATTTGAACGCAGACGAACTTGCCGATTTTGGCAGCAAGTTCGAACTTGCGATGGGAGCGAGCTGAAACCTAGGCTGACTTCCGCACGGCGTTATCGACCAGTGTTTTGCCGAGCGACCAGATCGCGCCTGGGACGCGGTGGCTGTCGGCGATCACCGTATCGAACGACTTCGTGATCCATGTGCAGTCGTCTTCGTTGATCGTCAGTGGCGGCAACAGCTTGATGGTATGGCTACCGTGCCCGGAGACCTGGGTGAGGATCTTCTGTTCCTTGAACAGTGGCACCGTGATGAGCTGGCAGAACAGGCCTTTGTTGGCCGACTCCAGAATGTTCCAGGATGCCTTGAGGCGCAGCGACTTCGGCGGCCCGAATTCGATGCCGATCATCAGGCCCTTGCCGCGCACTTCCTTAAGCAGCTCAAAACCGGGAATCATGTTCTGCAAAGCGAGCCGCAACTCGGCGCCGCGCTTGGCGGAATTCTCGACCAGCTTCTCGTGCTTCATGATCTCCAGCGTGGCAATGCCGGCAGCCATCGCCAGATCGTTTTTGCCGAAGGTCGAGCCGTGGACCAGCGAACGATCCATACGGTTGAAGATCTTGTCAAAGATGGATTTACGCGTCAGCAGCGCGCCGATGGGAACGTGACCTCCTGACAGAGCCTTTGCGAGAAGGATCATGTCGGGTTCGACATTCCAGTGCTCGATCGCGAGGAATTTGCCTGTACGTCCGAGGCCAGTCTGGATTTCATCGGCGATGAACAGCGTTCCGTATTTGCGACACAACGCCGCCGCCCCCGACAGGAATTCGTCGGTGGGCAGGTTGACGCCCTTGCCCTGGATCGGCTCAACGATGAAGCCGGCGACCTGCTTGGACGACAGCGCCTTCTCCAGCGCTTCGAGGTCATTGAACGGCACCGTGGTGCAGCCCGACAGCAACGGGCCAAAGCCCGTACGGAAATTGGTATCGTCGGTCAGCGACAGCGCGCCATAGGTCAGTCCGTGATAGGCATGGTCGCAATAAACGATGCCGTCGCGCCCGGTCGCATTGCGGGCAAATTTGATCGCCGCCTCGACTGTTTCCGCGCCCGAGTTTGCGAAAAACACCTTGTCCATATAAGGGACATTTTCCAGCAACTTTTCGGAGAGAATACCTGCGAGTGTGGAGACGTCCATCTGCACCAAATTGGGCATATCGGCGTCGAGCACGCTTTTGAGCGCATTCCGCATCACCGGATGGTTCCGGCCAATCGCAAAAACGCCAAATCCGCTCAATAGATCGAGATAGCGAGCGCCTTCCCGGTCGAACAAATACTGGCCGGTGCCCCGCTGAAAGCCAACGTCATATCCGATGGTCTTGAGGACTCGGACAAGCTGTTCATTAAGGTGGCGCGTATGCATCGAGCTACGCTGCGCCTCCCGTTCAACAAACATCTCGGAAACGTCTAGATTCGGATATACCATGAGTTACATACGTCGGTTGATGGTCGCTTCGTCAACTGAAAACCGTAAATGCGGCGATTTGACTTCGCCGAGAACCGCTACTTAAGCATAGGTCTAAACATGTTGCAGCGCCCACGCATTACTACGCGCAGTCTCACATATTGCGGAATCTTTTTTTCAGCAGGCTTGTTTTCGGCAGGGCTGTCCCCCGCATTTGCAGCAGACCCGACCGGCGATTGGAAGGTCGAAGATGGCGTCGCCCACATCCGTGTTGCCGAATGCGGCGGCAGCATGTGGGGTGCCGTAGCCTGGGAACAGATCCCCGGCGGTATCGACAAGAACAATCCCGATGCCACCAAGAAGGCGCGCCCCACTCTGGGCATCGTGACCTTGATCGACATGAAGAAGAATGCCGCAAACGACAAATGGTCGGGTCAGGTTTACAATGCCAAAGATGGAAAATTCTATAAATCAACGATCAAACTCGGTGATACGTCTGACGAACTCGAAATCGAAGGCTGCGTCCTTGGTTTCCTGTGCGGCGGTCAGACCTGGACACGCGTAGGCCCGTCGATTCCATCGAGCCCCTCGAACCTGACCGCCAAGGGCGCCCTGCCCAAGGCGGGCGCTGCCACTGGCGGAAAAATGGCTCCCGGGGCTGCTCCGACGGCTTCTGCTGCTGCCCCCAAGGCTGCACCAACTCCTGCTGCTGGCGCACCCAAGGCCACCGCTCCTGCCGGTCAGAAAACCGCTGCAGCAACGGCGCCGGGACAGCCGGCCGACATCGGCGATATCTGCCTGCTGCCCGAGATCAACAAGGTCACTCACTAGTCTCGCGCGGCTTACCCATCAGAGCCGGCTGGAACAGCAGCACAGCCGCCAGCGTCACGACAAAGGACATCGCGAGCAGTTTACCCATGCTCGCGGTGCCCGGATGGTTCGACAGCCACAAGCTGCCGAACGCGGTGGCAGTCGTCAGCGCGCTGAAGAAGATCGCGCGTGTCAGCGATGACTGCAGCAGGTTCTTGTGGCCTGCCCGCCATGCCGTCACATAATAAATCTTGAATGCCACACCGACGCCGAGTAGCAGCGGCAGTGCGATGATGTTGGCGAAGTTCAGCGGCAGGCCGATCAACACGCAGATTTCCAGCGTGACGGTTCCCGCCACGAGCAAGGGAACGATAGTTAGCAACACGTCGCTGATGCGTCGCAAAGCCAGCCAAAGCAACAACGAGATCGAAATCAACGCCCAGAGGCCCGCGTGAATGAAGGCGGTGACGATGGTGTCGCCCGATTTCAGGATGGAGATCGGACCACCAACGGCGAGCGGCTCAGACTTCAGCACGGCATCGGCGAATTTACGCAAGGTGTCGTTATCGTTTGGATCGCCGTTGGGCTGCGCCTCGACGCGGATCTGGCCATCCTTGGTCTTCCACGAATTCACGAGGGCAGACGGCAAGTTCTGCAAACTGATCGGGCTCGCCTGCATCAGATTACGCAACTGCCCCAGCGCAAGTTTGAGCGGAACCACGAAGGTTGCCTGGACCTGATCACGCACCGGTTGGCTGGCATCAGCCGTTTTCGCCAATGCATCCGCCAGACGCTTGGCAGCAACAGCACCGGGGCTCGTCTGCGTTCCAGCAAGTTTGCGCAGGCTCGCCGCCGAGTCCTTCAGAGAGGTGACGTTTTCTGCATCGGTCGGCGCCTTGTCGATCGACTCAGGGTTCAAAGCCGGCTCGAGAATCTTCGCGCCATCCTGGATCGCCTTTAGCTTGGCGGGCTGATCCTCTGGCACAAAGCTATCCAGCGAAATCGTACGAGCGACTTCGGGCACCTTGGAGAGACGCTCTTCGACCTGTTTCGCAGCGGCCTCGTTCGGCGCCATGATGTTGACGGCGTTGGCGCCGGTGTTGGGATCCTTGCGCAGATCGAGGAACGTCGCGATCGACTCAACGTTCGGATTGCGCAGGTTGATCGGATTGAAGTCGAACTTCAGGAAGTAGAGCAACGGTAGACCGGCGATCGTGAGCGCCAGTGTGATGCCGATAATCCAGAAGCGCTTCTCTTCCAGGAAACGGTCGACAGGTGCCAGGAACGCATAACCAACGGGCTCCTTTTCGCCTGCGGGATTCAAGAGGTCGAGCAGCGCCGGCAGAACGGTGATGCTGGTCAGGAACGCGATCATCATGCCGGCGCCGGCGATCTTGCCGAGCTCGGACACGCCTTTGTAATCGGTCGGCAGGAACGACAGAAAACCGGCAGCCGTCGCGAAAGCGGCGAGCGACAGCGGCACTGCGCAATATTCGGCGGCCTTCG
The DNA here is from genome assembly GCF_008329525.1 of Tardiphaga sp. P9-11. Lineage (GTDB taxonomy): Bacteria > Pseudomonadota > Alphaproteobacteria > Rhizobiales > Xanthobacteraceae > Tardiphaga. The sequence continues at coordinate 839,496 of NZ_NPKQ01000002.1, forward strand.
TCAAAGCCAGCGGCAGGTTGTCATTCTTGTACCGCTCCGAGCGGTAACGCACGCTGAACTGGATGCCGAAGTCGACGCCGAGGCCGACGAACAACACCGCAAATGCAATCGACAGCAAATTCAGTGAACCAACCATCATGAGGCCCACGGCGGTGGTTGTGGCGAGGCCAACGAAAAGCGTTGCGAAGACGGCGCCGATGATCTTGGCCGAGTGCAGCGCCATCCAGAGGATGACCAGCACGATCAAGACCGTACCGATACCGTTGACGACGGCACCATCCTGTACCGTGGAGAATTCTTCGTTTGCGATGGGGACCGGGCCGGTCAACCGTACGCGTGCGCCGTATTCCCCAGCGATGTTCAAGTCGACGGCAGCCTGCCGAATCGCATCTGTCGCGGTCTTGCCGGGCTCAAGCGCATTGAAGTCGAGGATGGGCTTGATTTCGATGAAGCCACGCTTGTCGCCATCTGTCAGAGGCTTGTCGCTGACCAGCCCGCGCCATGAGAAGGTGCCCTTGCCGTTTTTCAGCACGTCCTCGATGGTCTGCGAGACGGCGTTGAAGGTCGGCGCTGCGGCATCGAGCTGAAGCTGCCCGCGACGAATGCCAGTGAGGCCGGTCTCCAGCGCGCCGGTGAGACCGCGCAGGCTGGGATCACCCGCCATGATTTCGATCAGCGGCGCAGCCTGCTGGAATTGGCCTGTCAGTTGCGCAACTTCCTTGGTCGGAAGGAACAGCAAGCCGTTCTTCTCGAAAAACGCTCCGCCATCCAGTCGGCGAACCGAGTCGAAGTCCGTCTTGTTGGTGACCAACTTCGCTTCCATCGCATTGGCTGCGGCATTGGCGAATTCAGGCGTGGGCGCCTCAACCACCGCGATGATCAGACGCTCCTGGTCGAAGGCCTTGTCGAAGGCAATGTCGCGCTGACGCCAATCGAGATTCGGCGAGATCAGCTTGTTGATGTCTGTATTGATCGAGAAATTCTTCGCCGTGTAATAGCTCGCGCCAATCGAAAGAAGCACACAGAACAGCACCACCGGCAGGGCAAACCGGGTGCAGAAGTTCACGATCGAGACGACAACTCTTGTCAGCACGCTTTTTCTTTCTATTTGGGCAGGGCTCGCAAAGAATGCAGTTCACGCAGGAGTGTTCCGCAAACCATTACTTTCGCATTGGGTGCGCTTTGCTTTCAGCAATGTGATGGGATGGCATAAAACGTGCTGATCACCGTAGCAACGGCCGTGTTAGCGACGCCTCGTCGCGCCGTAAAGTGACGAACAAGTGAGGGTTTTCAGGTTCTTGGGGCGCAACTGCAAGATATTACCGCAATCCGGCCAAACGTCGCAAACCACGTTTTCGGTTCGTGATTGCATACTGAGTGATTTTTGTCACACAGAGCGCCTCAAATATCCAGCTGGGCTGGATATGTGCCTGATTATGGTACAGAATTAACGATTATACCGGAATCGATTATGGACTTTGTACCACGTGCTTGACCGTCGTCCCCTCGAAATCTTTCTGGCTCAGCCGCGCGGCTTTTGCGCGGGCGTCGTGCGTGCGATCGAGATCGTCGAGCGTGCTCTCGAGCGTTACGGGGCGCCGGTCTATGTCCGCCATGAGATCGTCCATAACAAATACGTGGTCGAGAGCCTAAAGGCCAAGGGCGCCATTTTCGTCGAGGAACTCTCTGAAGTGCCTCCGAACGCCATGACCGTGTTCAGCGCCCATGGTGTCGCCCGGAGCGTCGAGGAAGAAGCAGCTACCCGTGGCCTGCCCGTTTTGGATGCAACCTGCCCGCTCGTCACCAAGGTCCACAACCAAGGCAAACGGTACATGTCCAAGGGCCGTACGGTTATCCTGATCGGCCACGCGGGCCATCCGGAGGTCGACGGTACCATGGGACAGGTTCCCGGCCCGGTACACTTGGTCCAAAGCGTCGGAGACGTCCAAACTCTGCCAATTTCTCCTGATGAACCCGTCGCTTATATTACCCAGACGACCCTCAGCGTGGATGACACCAAGGACATCATTTTGGCCCTGGAACAGCGTTTCAGTGACATTGAGGGCCCCGATACCCGTGATATCTGCTATGCAACACAAAACCGCCAATCTGCGGTAAGAGACCTTAGCAAGCTCGTGGACGTCATTCTGGTCGTCGGAGCGACAAACAGTTCCAACTCGAACCGGTTGCGCGAAATCGGCACCGAAGTCGGTGTCGCGAGCTACCTCATTGCCGATGGCAGCGAACTCAACCCCGCCTGGTTGAAGGACGCGCGTGCCGTAGGCATCACGGCTGGCGCTTCGGCGCCAGAAGTGCTTGTAGATGACGTGATTGAGACCTTGCGGCGGATCGGACCGGTTGCGGTTTCGGTGTTGCCCGGACGCGAAGAGAATATCGAATTCAAGCTACCCGCCGAACTGACCGCGGTTTGATCCACCTTCGTCACGATGTGATGCGCAGAGAGAAAATACGAATGGCCATTCCGTTTTTTAAAGAAATGAAGATCGGCGCCTATCTGATGAAGAAGAAGCTGACGGGCCAGAAGCGGTATCCGCTTGTCCTGATGCTTGAGCCCCTCTTCCGCTGCAACCTGGCCTGCGTCGGCTGCGGCAAGATCGACTATCCGAACGCGATTCTAAATCGCCGTATGTCGGCCCAGGAATGCTGGGACGCCGCCGATGAGTGCGGCGCGCCGATGGTTGCGATCCCGGGTGGTGAACCGCTGATCCACAAGGAGATCGGTGAGATCGTGCGCGGCCTGGTCGAGCGCAAGAAGTTCGTCTCGCTCTGCACCAACGCACTGTTGCTCGAGAAGAAGCTCGATCTGTTCACGCCGTCGCCCTACCTGTTTTTCTCGGTGCATCTCGACGGCCTCAAGGACCACCATGACAAGGCCGTGTCGCAGGAAGGCGTATTCGACCGCGCCGTCTCCGCGATCAAGGCCGCCAAGGCCAAGGGCTTCGCCGTCAACGTCAACGCGACCATCTTCGACGGCCATGCCGCTGAAGACATCGCCAAGTTTCTGGACTTCACCGTGGAACTCGGCGTCGGTGTTTCGATGTCGCCCGGTTATGCTTATGAGCGCGCGCCGGATCAGGAGCACTTCCTGAATCGCACCAAGACCAAGAAACTGTTCCGCGACGTCTTTGCGCTCGGCAAGGGCAAGAAGTGGAACATCATGCATTCGGGCCTGTTCCTGGACTTCCTCGCCGGCAACCAGGAATACGAGTGCAAGCCGTGGGGCATGCCCGCACGCAACATCTTCGGCTGGCAGAAGCCCTGCTACCTGCTCGGTGAAGGCTATACCAAGACCTTCAAGGAGCTGATGGACACCACCGATTGGGACACCTACGGCACCGGCAAGTACGAGAAGTGCGCCGACTGTATGGCCCATTGCGGTTACGAGCCGACCGCCGCGGACGAAGCCATCAGCAACCCGTTCAAGGCCATGTGGGTGGCAATGCGCGGCGTGAAGACGTCGGGCCCGATGGCGCCGGAAATCGACCTTACCAAGCAGCGCCCGGCGCAGTACGTGTTCTCGTCGGAAGTTCAGAAGCGCCTGTCGGACATCCGTAAGGAAGAAGCTGTCGCCGCTGCCGCCAAGGCGGAAGAAAAGGCGCAGAAGGCTTCGACCGCCGCCTGAGCGATTTCAAGCTGGATACAAAAAGGGCGCGATGGAAATCGCGCCCTTTTCTTTTTTCTTTGGAAGATTGAATTCGCGAGACGCCTGGCAAACGCCGCCGGCGCAGCGCTCAGACGTCCGCGGAAACAAGGTTGGTGTGACCCAGCAAATAGCTGCGGCAGTCGCGCAGGCTGCGCAGCGCGCGATTGAAGTCGCGCCCGGTCGAAACCAGCGCCCGGATCACCAGCGGATTGCGGGCGATGCCGCGCAACACCTTGCGCAGATCGACATCGCCATTGGGTTTGATCGCGGTGGTGGCGATTTCCGGCAGGGCGCGATGGGCGGGATCGCTGACCACGCGCAGCGCGGCGAAGGGCAAACCGGCCCTGGCGGCGAACTCGGCTGCGATGTGGCTTTCCATATCGACGGCAGCTGCGCCAAATTCCGAGCGCAGCGCGGCCTTGCCAGCCTGTCCGGTGACGACCTTCTCAACACCGACAAGACCACCGCGAAACACCTTCTGACGACCGACGCCGGCACCGGCGATCAGTTCGTCGCTAAGCGCTTCAGAAGCCGACCAGCGGCTCATGCCGGCCACCACTTCCGTGGCCACGACGACGGCGCCTGATTTGAGATCGGGATCGAGGCCTCCGGCAACGCCAAAGCTAACGACACCGCGGACGGTGGCGGAATCGAAGTCCGCCAGCAGGCTGCGGAGCTGGACGGGATCACTTGAACTGCAGATGACGGTCATTCCCGGTCCGGCTGCGATCTTCGCCTCCTGGACCAGCCCTGTGACAATCAATACCGGTCGCGGGTCGGCGTCGCCCGCTGTCGAAATGCCCCCATCGCCCAAAATCACATCCCAACCCCTACGGTCTTGCTGTTGGTGCTCTTCAAATTCCGGAACCGCGCCAACGCCCAGAGCGGGAAGAATTTCGAGTAGCCATGATAACGCAGATAAAACACACGGGGGAAGCCGGTGGCCGTGTAACGGGCCTCGTCCCAGAGTCCTTTTTCCGTCTGTGTGTCCATCAGGTACCGCGTTCCACGGGCCACAGCCGGATTATCGACCTCGCCTGCCGCCATAAGCGCAAGCAAGGCCCATGCCGTTTGCGACGATGTGCTGGGTGCCGCCTCGAATCCCTTGTAATCGAGTCGGTAGCTGACCGCATCTTCGCCCCAACCGCCGTCGTCGTTCTGGATCGACAGCAGCCAGGCCACCGCCTTGCGGAACGCCGAATCCTGGTGGTCGATGCCGACAGCATTGAGCGCGCACAGCACCGACCAGGTGCCATAGATGTAGTTCAGGCCCCAGCGGCCATACCATGAGCCTTCGGCGAGTTGGGTGCGGCGCAGATATTCCACACCGTCTGCCAGCGGCTTCGAGGTCTCGACGGTGTCGCCAAGCTGCGCCAGCATCGAGACGCAGCGCGCGGTGACGTCCTCGGTCGGCGGATCGAGCAGCGCACCATGGTCCGAGAACGGGATGTTGTTCAGGTAATATTCGAGGTTATCGACCTCGAACGCCGCGAAGCCGCCGTCGCTGCTCTGCATGCCCAGAATCCACTCCCGACCACGGTCGAGGGCGACGTCGTATTCCTTGCCGCCGGTCTGACGGCGGGCGCGGTCCATCGCCATCATCACCACGGCCGTGTCGTCGAGATCGGGGTAATGCGCGTTGTTGTACTGGAACGCCCAGCCGCCCGGACGCAGATCCGGCCGCTTCACCGCCCAGTCGCCCTTGACGTCGAGCACCTGCTTCGTTGCCAGCCAGTCGAGACCTTCTTTCGCCGGACCGAACGCCTCATCGCCCCCGGTCTCCAGCATCGCATGCGCGGTCAGCGCGGTGTCCCACACCGGCGATACGCAAGGCTGGCAATAGGCTTCGACCTCGCCGACAATCAAAAGCTTGTCGATTCCGCGGCGCTGGATGGCGCGGGGTGGATAGTCGGCGGGGAAGCCGAGCACTTCATACATCATGACCATATTAGCCATCGGCGGATAGATCGCGCCGAGACCATCCTCGCCGTTCAGGCGCTCTTCGCAGAACTCGACCGCTTTGGCGATTGAATGGGCGCGGAGCTTCTTGGGGAAATACGGCTCGGCAGCGCGAAGCAGAATGTCGATGCCGGTGAAGAAGGCAAACATCGCGCGACTCTGATGCGGCGCACGTTTGATGCCACCGACCTTGGACGGATCTTCCAGGAACAGCTCGTCGATACCGATGCCCTTCTTGTTCTGCGCGCGCGGCTTCAGGGCTGCGAGTACCATGAGCGGCACAATCGTCGTACGCGCCCAATAGGACATCTTGTTGAGGTGGAACGGAAACCACATCGGCAGCAGCATGATCTCGACAGGCAGCACCGGAGTGGCACGCCAGGAGAGAATGCCGAACATCGCCAGCAGGAAGCGCGTGAAGACGTTCACATTGGCAGCGCCGCCGCGCGACCGGATCGCCTCGCGGGCACGAACCATATGCGGCGCGTCGGTCGAATCGCCGATCATCTTCAGCGCGAAATACACTTTCACGCTGGCGCTCATGTCGAAGTCGCCGTCCTGCACCAGCGCCCAGCCGTGATGCTTGCCCTGGGTGCGCCGAAGATAGTTGGCAATCTTGCCTTCGAGTTCAGCATCGACGGGCTCGCCGAGATAGTGTCGCAGCAAGACGTATTCTGACGGGATCGTGCCGTCGGCTTCGAGCTCAAATACCCAATGGCCGTCAGGCTGCCGGAACTTCAGCAGCCCCTGCCGCGCCGAAGCGATGCTCGTCTCAAGCGCCGCATTCTGAATTGTGATCTCTGGACTGACCGAATGCATCTCGCTCGCCATATCTCCGTACTCGTCGTGAATGATCGTCTGGCTGCGCAACGGTCAGCGCATCGCCAGAACGAGATCGGCGGCGCGGTCACCCGACCGCACCGATCCCTCAATAGTTGCCGGCAGACCGGTATCGGTCCAATCGCCCGCGAGAAAAAGATTCTTGAAATCCGTAACAGCGCCCGGACGCAGGGCATTTTGCGCAGGTGTAGCGGCAAAAGTGGCGCGGCGCTCGCGCACGATCTGCCACGCCGGCAGTGGCGCCTGGATATTCGAAATCTTGCAGATTTCGTCCCAGATCTGTTGCGCAAACTGTTCGCGCGGTGTGTTCACGAAACGGTCGCCATTGCTGATCGTGATCGACAGGCGATTGTGAAAAGCAAACAGCCATTCCACCACACCGCCGACAACGCCAACCAGCGGCGCGTGGCCTGCTGGCGGAACGTAGTTGAAATGCGCGTTCACGATCGCACGGAATTCGGTCGGCGTCTTCACGCCAGGCAAGAGCGACTTCGCGGCCCATGGCGGAACAGCCATCACCACGACGTCGTCCACGCTAAGCGTGATGACGTCTTCAGCGCCAAACTTCAGCTCGGTGACGCGATCACCACTCATGGTGTAACCGCGCAGCTCATGGCCAAAATGAACGCCGGCGCCCTTGGCACGCAGCAATTCGATCGCAGGCTCGACCAGAACATCGCTAAGACCAGCGCGCGCGATCAGCGGGCGGCACGCCTGCCCGCCAGCCAGCAGCGTTTCGCGCACGATGGCGCCGGCCAGACCAGCTGAACCTTCCGGCGGATCGACATTGAGCGCGGCCAGCAGCAGTGGCTGCACCAGACGATCATAGAGGACGCCTTCACAGCGAATGGCATCGCCGACCAGGCGACTATTCGACGACCAGATCAGCGGCGATAGCGCGAGATAATCGGCAACGCCGGTGTCCGGGACACGGCGCGTCTTGTCGAACAACCATGTCGGGATCTTGCCATCGCCGAGATCGAGCTGCCAGCGCTTGCCAGTCTTGGCATCGGCAAATGCAAATTGCGCCCGCTGCGGACCAACGAGCCCGGCCTCGGTGCCGATCGACTTTGCATAGTCCATGACATGGCGATTGCCCGACAGCACCAAGTGGTTGCCGTTGTCGATGGTCAGACCAGTCTGCACATCGAAATACGACCGGCAACGGCCGCCAGCCTGCTGGGTCGCCTCATGCACATGCACCTGGTAGCCGGCATTGCTGAGCCTGATAGCAGCAGCGAGGCCGGACACGCCGGCGCCAATGATATGAGCAGTTTTGGACATCAGATGATCGCGTATCGCAGCAGGATCGCTATCTTGGAGGCCTTGCCGAGACGAACGGGGTCGCGCGGCAAAGCAAAGCCACGCACCACCAGCAATTCCAGGATGGCGTGATAATATTTCGACATGATCCGTGGCGCACGCACCACGCGGCGCTTGTTACGCGCCATGATCTCGTCGGACTTCTCGAAATGCGCCTGCGCCCGCTTCACCAGCGGCGCACAGACCTTCGGCAATGCCAGGCTGGCGCGTACCACGTCGGGATCGCTTGACGTGATGCCGGCGTGATAGAGCAGCTCACGCGGCAGATAGAGACGGCCGATACCGGCGTCTTCATCGATGTCACGCAGGATATTGGTGATCTGCAGCGCACGGCCGAGATGATGCGCAAGCAGGATACCGTCTTCGTCCGGCATGCCGAACACCTTCACCGACAGGCGGCCGACGGCACTGGCAACGCGATCGCAATACAGATCGAACGTCGCATCGTCGGGCGCACGGATATCCTCGGGAATATCCATTTCCATCCCGTCGATGACGGCGATGAAATCCTCCTTGCGCATGCCGAACTGCTTGATCGGCCCCACATAGTCGCGTACCCGCGCCGGTGGGTTCCCCGCATAGAGCGCATCGATATCTGTACGCCACTGCTGCATATCGGCGAGCCTGACATCGCGCGGACCATCGGAATCCGCGATATCGTCGACCTGGCGACAGAAGCTGTAAATCTGGAACATCGCGTCGCGCTGGGCGCGTGGCAGAATGCGCATCGCGGCGTAGAACGAGCTACCGGCAGCAACGCCCTGAACCTCGTTCTGAGGTTCGCTGTTGTTCACTTCGCTGGTCATCTGGTTCATGCGCCGGGTCTCGTCGAACGAGGCATCGGCGCGCTGGTGGTCGCGCGGCGCCACAGCCCGCCGGCAATGCCGGCCAGCGCGTAGCCCGCCATGCTGGCCTTGGAGAGGTGAACTTTCTCGCTCAACGGATCGCGCGTCTTCAGCATCTTCAGTATCTGCCAGGCGAAGGTCTCGATGACAGCAACGTCACAGCCAAGCCGAGCGTCGGCAATGTGGACCGCCAGCGTCTCGCTCTCATGCATCAGGGTTTCGGTCCTGGCGACCAGCTCGCGAATACAGGCCAGCAGCGCCGGCGACGCCTTCGCCTGCTTGAGGTCTTCGACCGTGGCACCGTGCCGGTCCAGCACGTCCTGCGGAATGTAGACACGATCGAGATCGCGGTAGTCGTTGCCGCAATCCTGCAGATGATTGTTGATCTGCAACGCCGCGCACAGCGCATCCGACGCAGGCCAGGTGGCTTTGCTTTCGCCGTGCACGTCGAGCATGAAACGTCCCACCGGCATCGCCGAGAACGAGCAATAATGAATGAGCTCATCCCAGTCGGCGTAGCGCAGCTTGGTCACATCCATACGAAACGCTGTCAGGACGTCGAGCGCATGGCGCGGGGGCATCTCGCGCATCTGGAGCGCCTCGCGCAGGACGACGGCTTCGGCCTGTCCCTCGCCTTGACCGAGCAGATCGGCCTCCAGCTCGTCGAGCAGGGCGAGTTTCGCTGGCGCGTCGAGCAGCGCGTGATCGGCAATGTCGTCGGCGGTCCGGACGAAATTATAGAAGGCAAGAATCAGCGCCCGGTGGCGCGGATGGATAATCCACGACGCGACAGGAAAATTCTCGTCACGATCGGTCTTGCCGGATCGCAGTTCGCTCGCAGGGGTCATCCAGAACTGGCTACGTTGGATTGAAGGGGTGGCTCGGGGGCCGCCAAGGTCCGGAAATACCGGCAGGCGGGGTCGGCCGCGAGCCCCCATATAGGGCAAATTGGCCGGTGAAACCAATGCCAATATGCCACTTTCGGCCGCAGCCAGTGCCGGGCCGGATCGCGTCTCAGCGGGCTCGCGGCAAACCTAAAACCATGGCCACGAGCCCGAATCTCACATCGGCGGGCTATTTATTATTGACCGTGGCTGACCAGCACGTCGTTGCAGGGCTTGCTGATCTTGGGGCGGTTTTCCTTCAGGCAGGAGAGAATCACCAGATCCCCCTGATCCATCACGTTACGGCAATGCTTCTGCACGTCGCGGGTGCAAGCCTTCTGTTCCGCGTCGGTGCCGCTGCGGGGCTGGTTTTGCTGGGCCAATGCGCCGGTCGAGGCAGATGCGGAAAGCACGGACAGTACCAGGAGAAATTTACGCATTGTCTTCCTTCAATATGGTGGCGAGATTCACAGCCCGCGTGGTGCATAGCATAAACTGAAACATTCGCATCGCCGGGAAGGCCTTATCTTCAGGCGCATCGGCAAATTCGAGGCGATGGATGCAATCTGGACACAGAGTATCCGTCCCCGACGAACGCGAATAATGCGGCGAAAAGGTGCGCATATGGCCGGACCGGCTGATGCCCACCCACAGGACAGGATAGGATTTTAAGATAATTATCTCGACGCCCGCTGCGTAGGAGACGGTGCCTTATTGCCAATACGAGGGCGCGTTCACATGTTCCGCTCCGGGAACCTTTAGGGTTGTGAACGGTGACATGTTACTTTTACAATCGTCTAATTATGATCAGTCCATTGAACCTAAAGGTGCGCAGCGACACTTAAACTTCGATGAGGCGCGGCATAGCTCGGTTAGACAGCGCGATTTTGGGAAAATTCATATGACATTCCATTCTGCAAGGCGTTTCGGGCACGCCATCAAGGCCGCTGGCGCAGGCGCGATTCTGATGCTGTCGATGTCCGCAAGCCATGCTCAGTCCGGACCGTTCGTCGGCTTCGACGGGGCCTGGAGTGGGACCGGAACGGTGTCGATGTCGGATGGGTCGTCGGAGCGCATTCGCTGCCGGGCGACCTACAAGGTGGATGGCGGCAGTGCACTGGCTCAGACGCTGCGGTGCGCCAGCGACAGCTACAAGTTCGACCTCTCCAGCAATGTGACCAGCCAGGGCAACAATATCTCGGGCAGCTGGAGCGAGGCCAGCCGCAACATCTACGGCAATCTGGTCGGTAAGGCTGGCGGCGGCCAGATCGACGTTTTCGTTGAGGCGGCGGGCTTTGCAGCCAATATCACGCTGACGACCCGCGGCAACAAGCAATCGGTCTCCATCAGTTCCAAGGGCGAAATTCGCGGCGTCTCGATCAACATGGTCAAGAGCTGACGTCAGCTCACATAGCATTCAAGCTCACATAGCATTCACAAAAAAGCCCCCGCATCCGGGGGCTTTTCTTTTGCAGAATACCGACTTCTACTTCGCCGGCTTTGCCAGAACAGAGCTTCCGGTCAGGCGCTGCTGCAGATTGATCAGCCACATTGCGGTCGGTCGCAGGATGAACAGGTCGGCCACCAATGCCGCCACCATCGAGAAGGCGCTGAGCCAACCGAACAGCCGCAGCGACGGCAGATCCGAGAACACCGTCACGACGAGACCGCAGGCGAGCACCACTGTCGTCAGGATCAGTGCAGGGCCGACCAGCACAGTCGCGCGTTCGACGGCCACCGCGGGATCGGTGCCCGGCGTATCTTCCAGCCGCAGACGGTTGAGGAAGTGGATAGTCGCACTGAGGCCCAGGCCGAACGACACGGTGAGCGCCACCACGCTGGCGAATTGCAGCCCCTCCCCGAGCAGCCACAGCACGAAGCCGGCCAGCACCACCGGGAAGATGCCCGGCAGGATACAGGCCAGCATCACCACCCACGAGCGGAACGCGAGGCCGATGAAGATAGCGACCAGACCGAATTCGATCGTCAGGCCGTGATTGAGCTTCTCGATCATGCCGGCGCTGTTACGCGCCGCGATAGCCGACAGGCCGGTCACTGCAATCTCATAGCCGGGGTGCTTGGTGCGAACGGCGTTCAGCGCATTGTCGAGCTTATCGACGACCGGCAGGATCTGGCTCGAATCGCTGTCGGGCACACGACCAGACACAACCACCGCCGTCTGGTCCGCCGAGATGAAGCGGCGCACCAGATGTTCGGGAATCACGCTGACATATTCTTTCAGCGTCGCGACATCGGTCGAGCCGGCCTTCTCCGCCAGCCAGCGCCGCAGCGTCTCAAGCGACCAGACGTTACCCACACCGGCCTGCTTCTCGACCATGGCATGAACCTCGGCGATGGTCTGCAATGTGTCCGGCGAATACAGATCCGCGCCCTTGGGGAATTCGATCAGCACGTCGATCGGATTGGCACCGGTCAGCTTGGCGTCGAGACGCCCGCTGGCCGCGACCGCCTGCTCCTTGTCCGGCACCTGATCGGCCAGGCGATAGCGCGGTTCGAGATTGGCATAGACCACGCCCAGACTACCAACGACGATCAGCGAGATCAGGCTGAACAGGCCCGGCCGACCGACCATGCGCACCGCGATCCAGTAACAGAAGGCGCGTAGCGCCTGCACGCCGGCATCGGCGGTCTGGAACTTGGCGGCGAAGACCTTCTCGTTGCGCACCAGCAGCACGCCGAACACCGGCACCAGCGACAGCACCGCAACCAGCGCGATGATGGTGGCCGTGAGGCCAGCCTCGCCGAATGCGCGGATGAGATCCGAGTCGGAGAACTGCAATGCGAGGAAGGAAATGCCGGCGGTGCCATGGGTGAGGACGCAGGCCGGACCCACAACACGAACCGCATTCGTAAATGCCGAGTACTTGTCCTCGCCCGCGATCAATCGGTCACGCGCCGCGAAAGTGAGCTGCATCGAGTCGGCAAAACTGATCACCATAATCAGCGGCGTCATCACATTGAGGAACATGTTGAGGCTGAAGCCGGCCCAGCCAAGTGCGCCGAGCGACAACAGGATCGCCAGCAGCGGCGGAAACGCCGCGATGATCATGAAGGAGATCTTGCGGAAGAAAATGATCGCAATGACGCAGCCGGCGAGAATGCCGGCGATATTGTAGATCAGGCCGTCGCGCTCGACCGCATTGCGGATTTCGAGCTGCATCACCGGCACGCCCGACAATTCCTTGGTCAGGCCGCTATTCGCCAGGTCGTCATTCATGGTCTTGCGGATATCGGCGACCACGGTGCTGAGCTTGTTATTGCTGACCACGGCCGGGTCGAGCGACAGCACCACCAGCGCCAGCGTGCCGTCGTCGGACAAAAGCTTGCCGCGGATCAACTCGTTCTGCTTCACCGTCTCGATGAACTTGTCGTAGTCGGCGCCTTCAGGAAGGTCGTTGGGAAACAGCGCTGCCGGCAACTTGCCGGGGGCGGGCGTCTGACGCGCCGAGAAGATCGAGATCAGGCCGCGCACGCCATCGACCAATTGCAGGTCGGTGACGAGCTCGCGCATCTTTTCGAGGTTCTCGCGCGCGAGCAGCGTCTTGCCCTCGATCACCACCAGTACGTCGAATTCGGTCGACGGGAAGCGCTTCGTCACTTCCTCGTACTGCTTGTATTCCTTGCTGTCAGAACGGAACAGCTGGCTCAGCGAATCGTCGATCTTGATGCGCTGGATGCCGAAGACGGCACCGATCACCAGCGCGAGCAGGATGATGCAGGAGAGGATCGGCGCCTTAACCGCGATCAGGCCGATGCGCTCCAACCCGAAGGCGATGCTGACCGGCCCCTTGCGCAGTTTGGTCATGTCAGCGTCGTGGGAATCCGTGTCGTGCATGCCTTGTCCAGTCCTGTCGTCAGCGGCGTCTGCTAGCAAGCGTCGCGGGCAGTAATGAGGCTGGAATCGGCGGGACCGAACAGCGCTAGCCCTTGAAATCATGCGGTAAATCTGCCGCACGCAGATGTAGCAGGTCTGTGTGACACATCGCAAGGCGGCGACCGCGCGCAGGTTGCGTTTCAGGTCACAAAATAGAGCGCAGGGGCTGTTGTCTCAGACTGGTGCAACGAGAGGCGTTGCCAGTTGTAGGCCGCTTTCGTCTTTCAGAGCGACACCAGTCATGCCGCGGCTGAGGCCTTCGCGCGCCAGCCACGCGATCTTGGCTGCAGCCTCCTCGAAGGACAGGCCGGCGGACTGGATGTTCGACACGCAGTTGCGCGCAGCATCGGTCAGGCCCCACTGTGGCGCAAAGGTCAGGTAGGCGCCCAGACTTTGCGGTGCCGACAGACCCGGGCGCTCACCGATCAGCATGATGGTCATCCGTGCCTTCAACAGCGCACCGATCTCATCGCCGAGCGCGACCCGGGAACCGACGGCCACAACGACGGCGCCGATCTCGAATCCCGCCAGTTTGGGCAGCAAGGCGTCCAGCAGACCGAGCGCATGCGCATTGACCGCAGCCGGCGACAGGCCGTCCGCGATCACGATCACCAGATCACATGCCGCGCTTCTGCGCCCTTCAAGCAGCTCCCGCGACTCGCGGGATAATCGGCGGCCCAGATCAGGGCGCTTGAGATAGTCGGCACGATCCGCCACCTGGCTCGTCACCACCAGCGTGCTCGCCCCCTGCCCGGTCAGCACGGACCTTATGGCTTCAGCCTCGAAGGGCGCGTGAACCGCGTCGCGCGCGCGCGCATGGTCCAAGGTGAAATCCAACAGGGCCTGCGTGGTCAGGCTGGCGCCGGTCCGCCCGAGCCCGACGCGCGCCGGTGTCAGCGCGCGCAACTCCGTGAGGAAGCGTTGCGGTGAAGTCGGCGTCATGTCGTGTCGATCTGTCATGACGCCAACGCTATCGTCTATTCAGCGGGAACGGCAGCATCCTGCAGCTTCAGCGAATAATAGGAAGCATTGGTCTGACCACCGGACGCATCACGGGCGAAGTTGATCAGGTGGTGCGCCACCATAATCCCGCTGATGAGATACTCGATCTCGCCGCGCGCCAGCCGCCTGAATGCGAACTTCCAGAACGCCCGTTTGTAATCGCCGAGCACGCCGACCTTCCAGAAGATATTGCGCAACATCACCAGTCCGAGACGGATGCTCTTCCAGGTCAGCATGGCCCCGATCGGCGGCTTGATCCGGTTTGGATAGGTGTGGCGGATCTGGTACTCGAAACGCTCGAGCAGCTTCTCCGGCACATAGGCACTGCCCATGGCGCGCCGCCAGCTCTTTACAACGTCGTCATAGGGCAACAGGAAGTCCACGTTGGAGTCGCGCCCTTCGTCCTCGTTCAGGCGCCCTTCCTTCTTCAACCGATCCCATAGCGGCGTCTGCGGCAGCGCCTGCAGCAGGTTGATTGTCAAAAGCGGAATCTGCGACGCCTCAACGAATTCGAGCAGATGCTGCCCGGTCTCCGGCCTGTCGGTATCGAGGCCGAGGATGATGCCGGACACGACTTCCATGCCGAAACTGTTCAGAGTCTCGATCGCCTCCATGATGGGGACCATCATGTTGTGATCCTTCTTCATCGCCTTGAGGGCGACGGGATCTGGCGTCTCGATGCCGCAGAAGATGGTGCCGAACCAGGCATCGCGCATCAGCGCAAGGATTTCCGGCCGCTTGGCGATGTTCAGCGTCGCCTCGCAGGACAGGCGCAAGACAAAACCGGTCCTCTTCTGCCATTCGACCAGATGCGGCAGCAGATCCAGCGCAGCCTTGCGGTTGCCGATGAAATTGTCATCGACGAAATAGACCGATCCCATGATTCCACATTCGAGCAGCTTGTCGAGCTCGGCGGTGATCTGCTCCGGCGACTTCAGGCGCGGGTTGCGGCCATAGAGGCCAGGAATGTCGCAGAACTCACACTGATACGGGCAGCCCGAGGAATACTGGATGCTGCCGAGGAAGTAGCGCGGGATATCCGCCAATTCGTAGGCCGGAATCGGAAACTTGGTCATGTCGAGGCGGTCGGCGGTCTTGAGCACGACCTGCTGGTCAGGGCGCGACACGTCTTTCTCGAGGATATCGATCAACTGGTCGGTGGCATCGCCGAGTTCGCCCACATGGAGATAATCGAAGGCCGGATAGTATTCCGGGCACGACGACACCGACGGTCCGCCGATCGCCACCGGCAGGTCATACTTATGCGCGCGATAACAGATGTCGTTCATCTGGGTGCGCTGGATATGCATGCCCGAAACCATCACCGCTTCCGCCCACAGGAAATCGGCCGGCGTAGCGTCGCGGATGTTCTCATCGATGAACCGGACTTCCCAGTTCTCCGGCATGTAAGCGGCAATCAACAGCAAGCCCTGGGGAGGCATGAACGCCTGAACGCCGTCGGTCAGAGGATATGAATATTCAAACGTGCCAAATGAAGAGGTGTATCGCGGAAAGACGCACAAGATACGCCGGACCGTCTGCCTGCCCTCAGCTCTCATCAAAATTCCTCTGTGAATGCATCAGCGATCCCCATAAGCGCTGAACCTTCAATAACATTGTCGAGATAAAACCGTTCCACTCCTGCCGAATAGTTTGGACGATCTAATCACGACCTCCGAATCTGGGCCAGAATTTCTTCAAGATTGTGGCGAGCGGTGACAAGGTCGTGACCAGCTTCGCGCAAGTGCGCACAAAGCGCCAAGCCTTATGACGGTTTATTGACGTCAGGCGATCAGACGCGCTGCCAGGTCGGGCAGCAGGCCGTCCCGATCGCGGATGCGAAGGTCCGCTCCGGACAGCCCGACCCGCTGCAGCCAATCGTCGAATTCCGGTGCGCGTTTGAGGCCAAAGAGGTCACGGATATAGAGCGCGTCGTGAAATGACGTCGACTGGTAATTCAGCATCACGTCATCGGCACCCGGCACGCCCATCACGAAGGTCACGCCGGCCGCGGCCAGCAGCGTCAGCAGATTGTCCATGTCGTCCTGATCGGCTTCGGCATGGTTGGTGTAACAGACATCCACCCCCAGCGGCAGACCGAGCAGCTTGCCGCAGAAATGGTCCTCCAGCCCGGCGCGGATGATCTCCTTGCCGTCATAGAGATATTCCGGCCCGATGAAGCCGACGACGCTGTTCACCAGCAACGGATCGAACGCCCGCGCGACCGCATAGGCCCGTGCCTCCAGGGTCTGCTGGTCGACGCCGTGATGGGCATTGGCAGACAGCGCCGAGCCCTGCCCGGTCTCGAAATACATAACGTTCTGGCCAAGCGTGCCGCGCTTCAGGGAGAGCCCCGCATTATGCGCCTCCTTCAGGATCGCCAGATCGATGCCGAAGCTCTTGTTGGCGGCTTCGGTCCCGGCAATCGACTGAAACACCAGATCGACCGGGGCGCCCTGGTTGATCAGATCGAGGCTGGTCGTGACATGGGTGAGCACGCAGCTCTGCGTCGGCATATCCAGCTTGGTGATGACCTCGTCGAGCAGCCGCACCAATCCGCCCAGTACCGCAGGATCGTCGCTCGCCGGATTGATGCCGATGCAGGCATCGCCGGAGCCCAGCATCAGCCCATCGAGAATGGAGGCGGTGATGCCCCTGACATCGTCGAACGGGTGGTTTGGCTGCAGGCGCACGCTCATCCGACCGCGCAGACCGATGGTGTTGCGAAAGCGCGTGATCACCTCGCACTTTTTCGCCACCAGGATCAGATCCTGGTTGCGCATCAATTTTGAAACGGCGGCGGCCATCTCGGGCGTGATGCCAGGGGCGACGCCTCGCAGAACCTCTGGCGTCGCTGCGTCCGATAGCAACCAGTCGCGGAAACTACCGACGGTCAGAGATGAAATGGGCATGAACGCCAGCAGGTCATGGCCGTCGACGATCAGACGGGTGACCTCGTCGTCCTCATAGGGCACAACCATGTCCTGCAGGAACTGCCTGAGCGGCACATCAGCCAGCGCCATCCGCGCGGCGATCATCTCCTCGGCAGTGTCTGCCGCGACGCCTGCCAACCGGTCGCCGGAGCGCGGCGGCGTCGCCTTGGCAAGCAACTCGCGCAAGGTCGCAAAGACATATGACTGCGTGCCGATGGCTTGGCGAAAGATCATTGCTGCTCCAGAGCGTGGCACCGAAAACAGTCCGGAGCCACGCTCGCGAAGCAGACTAACATCTAAAGCTGCGCTATGCAGCCTTGACGGTCGCGAGGAATTTGTCGACTTCCATACGCAGCTTTTCGGACTGCTGCGATAGTTCTGAAGCGGATGCCAGAACCTCGGCGGAAGCCGCTCCTGTCTCTCCCGCAAGACGCGTGATCGCAGAAATGTTCGACGACACCTCGCTGGTGCCGTTTGCCGCTTCCTGCACGCTGCGCGAGATTTCGTTGGTCGCGGCCCCCTGCTCCTCGACCGCAGCCGAAATTGCGGCCGAGATTTCGCTCAGCGACTTGATCACGGTGGTGATGGTACCGATCGCCATCACCGACTCGGCTGTCGAGCTCTGGATGTCGCCGACCTGATCGGCGATTTCAGCGGTCGCTTTCGCCGTCTGTTCGGCGAGCGATTTCACCTCTTGTGCCACCACGGCAAATCCCCGGCCGGCTTCGCCGGCCCGCGCAGCCTCGATGGTCGCATTAAGTGCCAGCAGATTCGTCTGGGCCGCGATATTGTTGATCAATTCGACCACTGCGCCGATCTTCTGGGCAGCCTCGGCGAGGCGATGCATCTTGGTCGTGGTCTCATCGGCATCACGCACGGCGTCGCCGGCAATCCGCGCGGAATCGTTCACCTGCCGCGAGATCTCCTTGATGGAACTGGTCAGTTCCTCGGTTGCCACCGCTACCGCCTGCACGCCAGACGTCGCATCTCTTGATGCGGCTTCAACCACATTCGACTGTGACACAGATGTTTGAGCGGACACCGTCATACTCTGCGCCGCTGCCTGCAGTTCGGTAGATGCAGAACTGACGATATTGACAACGCCGCCAATCATCTTCTCGAAATCATTGGCGATACGATCAAGAACCACGCGACGGTCGCGCCTTCCCTCTTCGATATAGACCGAAATCGCGAGATCCATGTCGAGCATGGCGGCTTTTATGATAGCCGTCTGAAGCAGGCTCCTCCTGTTCTTGGCTTTGAAATCGAACCTGCCTGCAGGCATCCGTTGCGCAATGGCATCGACAAGACCTGACACCAGCGCATTGTAGCCGCCAATATACCAGCGCGGTTCAAGGCCGAGCTTGTTGTGAACCTGGCCAATCTTGGTCACCGAAGCCTGATATGCATCGTCGAAACGCCCCTCGAGGATCACAGACCAGTGGGCGATCTGCATCTTCTTCGCATGCATCATCTGGTCGCGACTCTTGAAGAATGCGGCGGTTTCCGCAAACGCAGAGATGTGGTCGTAAAATGCATCGAGGATCGCCGGCAATTCTGCGAGAATGAAAGTTTTCCCCTCCCGGAGTGCCGCGACGGTGTCGTGATCGATGAGATTGAATTTTAGACGTTCTGAAATCATGGTCGCGTCCGGCATTGAAATTCCCCCCAAAAGGCTGAAATCGAATCTTTGCAGCACAACCTATCGTGGCACGACAGCAGAGGTACCAGCATGATCTAGATCAATCCCTGGTACAAAAAACTTAGCCGCCACTGCCTGGGAGCAACGTGATGCTCAAACGTGCCGCCCCGCAGCGACGCCCGACGACCATGCCCACTGGAAGTTGAAGCCGCCGAGATGGCCGGTGACATCGACGACTTCGCCGATGAAATAGAGGCCGGGAACCTGTTGCGACTCGAATGTCTTCGACGACAGTTCTGTGGTGTCTACACCGCCGAGCGTCACTTCGGCCGTGCGATAGCCCTCGGTGCCGTTCGGCCGGACCCGCCATTCCTTCACTGCTGCAGCGACCGAGGCCAGAAGCTTGTCGGAGAAGTCCGCCAGCCGCGGAGGGCCGGCGATCCTGTCGGCGATCATCTGCGCCAATCGCTTTGGCAGGAGATCGCCGAGCACCGTCGCCAGTTCCTGCCGCGGACGTTCGCGGCGTGCCTCCTTCAAGGCGGCGAACACATCGCGCGTCGGCGCCATGTCGATGACGACGTCGAGCCCGTCGCGCCAATAGGACGAAATCTGCAGGATCGCCGGTCCGCTGAGACCACGATGGGTGAACAGCAGCGCTTCGTCGAATTTGGTCTTGCCGACACTGACCACGGCATCGACGGCAACGCCCGCCAGATCCTTGAACTGCGCAAGCGCCGCAACGTCGAAGGTTAGGGGCACCAGTGCGGCCCGCGGCGCGATCATCTTCAATCCGAACTGCTGCGCCAGCTTGTAGCCGAAGGCACTGGCGCCCATTTTCGGAATCGAAGGCCCGCCGGTGGCAACCACCAGCGACTGGCTGCGATACTCGCCCTGATCGGTGGCGACGACAAAGCCGCTGTCGTTCTTCGTCACGCCGAGAATGCCGACGCCGAGCCGCATCTGCGCATCGCCCCGGCGGTTTTCGTCCAGCAGCATGTCGATGATCTGCTGGGACGAGCCATCGCAGAACAACTGCCCGCGCGTCTTCTCGTGATAGGCGATGCGATATGTCTCGACCAGCGCGATGAAGTCTTGCTGGGTGAAGCCTTTCAGCGCCGATTTGCAGAATTGCGGATTCTGCGACAGGAAATTTGCCGGCGTCGTGTGCAGGTTGGTGAAATTGCAGCGCCCGCCGCCGGAGATGCGGATCTTCTCGCCCGGCGACCTCGCCTGCTCCAACAGCATCACCGAGCGACCGCGTTGCCCCGCAATGCCAGCGCACATCAGGCCGGCCGCACCGGCACCGAGGATGATGACATCACTGGTGTTATGCGCGCGACGAACGATGGTCATTCCAGCAGCAACACATCGACGGCAACGGCGAGCTTCTGCTTGCGCGCGCCGACGATCACGCCATCGACCGGCGACACGTCCGAGAAATCGCGACCGATCGCCAGCACGATATGGTCGTTCTCGACCAGGATATCGTTGGTCGGATCGAAGCCGATCCAGCCGAGCTCCTCTCCGCACCAGACCGAGACCCAGGCATGGGTCGCATCCGCACCTTGCAGACGCGCCTTGCCCGGCGGGGGAATAGTGCGCAGATAGCCGCTGACATAGGCAGCCGGCAGGCCGAGGCCGCGCATGCCCGAGATCATGATATGCGCAAAATCCTGACAGACGCCGTGGCGCTTATCCAGCACCTCCTGCAATGGCGTCGAGATCACCGTGGCCTTCGGATCATATTTGAATTGAGTGCGGATGCGATGCATCAGGTCGACGGCGCCGGCGAGAATGCCACGCCCTTCGGTAAAGCTTACTGCGGCATAGTCCGTGACGGCATCGATGATCGGCACCAGCGGGCTGGCGAAGACATAGCCGATCGGCGAGGCACCGCTGAGGTCGCTGGAATCGAACGACGCCTCACGGACGCTCTCCCAGGCAGGACTGTCATCGCCGCGACCGGGCGCAAAACGTTCGACATAGACGCGCGACCGGCTGTCGATCCGTAGCACCCGATGCGGGGTTTCGATCAGCACGCTTTCCGTGGGCGTGCCGAAGAAGTCCGTCCGCGTGGCACGGGCAGCCGGCACCGGTTTGATATCGACGCTGTGCGAGACCAGTTGCTGCCCGGCGCTGCTATTGGGCTGCAGCCGCAGCGAGCAACGCGCAAAGCTCACCAGGCTCTCATAGCTGTAGGTCGTGACATGGCGGATTTCGTAGATCACGCCAGCCCCGTGAGCTTTTCAGGGCGCGATGCGCTGCTGCCATGGGGAAAGTAATGCAGGCCGATCGAATCCGCGAGTGTGAGCAGATCCTGCTCCAGCGCGAACAACGACTTGGCATGAATCTCGGACGCCTCGCCGGTGACGAGCGACGAGCGCAGCGCTACCGCCAGCCGCTGTGGCCGTTCCATCAGGCCGTTTTCCTTCAGCGTCGGCAGGCTGGCGATGTGATCGTTGAGTGCCGAGACCTGGAATGCCACCGAGCGCGGATTATAAGGATCGAGGACTACCAGATCACGCACCGGCGCCAATAGCGGACCGACCAGGTAGCGCGACCGATAGGTGATCTGGCAATCCACCAGCGTCAGCAGGATATCGAGATCGTCACTCGTCGCGTCGTCCGACGCGAACTGCCGCGCGAAGCGCGTGGTGTTGATGGCGCGTTCGGCGCGGCGCCCCATTTCGAGGAAACGCCAGCCGGCAGCACGATTCATGTTTTCCTGCGCGAGACCGGCGAAGCTCGCCAGCTCCTGCAGGGTCAGTTCTGCGGCGCTGACCACGTCATCGTCATCTTCGACTTCGTACGCAAGCCGCTCGGCCATTTCGGTGATGACCTGCCACGCATCCGGCGACAGCCGTTCGCGCAATGAGGTCGCCGTACGTTGCGCCGAGCGCACCAGCGACAGTGCCGAACCGAATTTATCCTCGCCCTGCAATGCCTGAGCCGCGATCTTCGCAGGCTGCGAGCGCGAGGTGAGCGAGGTCGCCCCCCAGGTCATCAGCATACGGTGGATGCGCTCGATCGAATGCTGCGCGGTGGCGCCCCCCTTGCCGGGATCGCGCTGCGGCACGCTGAGCGCACGGATCAGGCGCAGCGTGGACTCGGCGCGTTCGAGATAGCGCCCGAGCCAGAACAGATTGTCGGCAGCCCGGCTCGGCACCCAGCCGGCAATGCGGCGGATACGCACATTGTCGACAGCCGGCAGCAGCGTCGACGCAGGAACGGCCTTGTCGGCCACCACCCAGACATCCGCGGCACGGGCGCCGGCGCCCATCGACACCGCGCGCGCATCGGGCTGATCGGCGATCCGGCAGAAGCCGCCCGGCATGATGGTCCAGCCATCCGGCGTCGCCGCGGCGAAGACGCGCAGCACGAAGGGACGCGGCGCGAGACGACCATTGTCCCAGACCGGCGTGGTCGAGAGCTGCACCAGCTCCTGCCCGACATAATCGACGCCGCGATTGGTAATCGCCGCTTTCAGGCGCTCGCGTTCACCCGGCGAGAGCTGCGCCGGCAGCACCGGCGTGTGGCCGGGGAAGCCCGGCACCGATCCGCCATAGGCGCCTTCGATGGCGAAGTCATCTAGCCGCGCCAGCACTTCCTCGCGCGCCGATTTCTGGCCGCACCACCAGGTGGCGATATGCGGCATCTTGAGTGGCTCACCAAGCAGCTTCTGGCTGAGGCTCGGCAGAAAACCCAAAAGCGCGCGCGCTTCCATGACGCCGGAGCCCGGCATGTTGGCCACGACAACGCCGTTCTTTCTGACCACATCGATCAGCCCGGGCACGCCGAGCTGTGACGAGGCATCGAGCTCCAGCGGATCGAGCGAATTGGCATCCACGCGGCGCAGCAGCACATCCAGCCGCTTCAGGCCGGCGACGGTGCGGATGTGCACGCGATCACCGGATACGGCGAGGTCATCGCCTTCCACCAGCAGGAAGCCGAGATAGCGCGCCAGTGTCGCGTGTTCGAAATAGGTCTCGCTGAACGGCCCTGGCGACAGCAGGCCAACCCGCGGTTCGTCACGATCGGCGGAGGCGCGCAAACTGTCGCGGAAAGCTTCGAAGAACGGCGCGACGCGCTCCACATTCATCGACTTGTAGAGATCGGTGAAGGCGCGCGACAGCACCAATCGGTTTTCCAGCGCATAGCCCATGCCGGACGGCGCTTGCGTGCGATCGCCGAGCACCCACCAGCGGCCATCGGGGCCGCGGCCGAGATCGGCTGCATAGACGTTGAGATAGTGGCCGCCGGGCGGTTTCACACCGCGCATCGCCCTCAGATATTCCGAACTGCCGGCGATCGCCGCCGCCGGGATCGCGCCGGACGCAACGAGGCGGGCATCGCCATAGAGGTCGCCGAGGATCTTCTCCAGCAATTCGGCGCGCTGCGTCACCGCCGCGGAAATCTGCTGCCATTCGGATTCGTCGATCAGCAGCGGCACGTGGCTGAGCGGCCAGATCCGGTCGGCGATTTCGCCCGGCGCACGGTAGGTCACGCCAGCCTCGCGCAGATGGCGGTCGGCCGAGCCAAAGCGGCGTTCAACATCCGCGGGCGCCAGGGCGCCGAAGGCCTCGAAAAACCGCGTCCAGACCTCGCGAGGAGTGCCGTCCTGGGCGATGAATTCGTCGGAAATCCCGGGCAGCCGTTCGTAGTCGCGCGTCCATTGCGCGACTTTACGATGACCCGGACGGGGCTTCTTCCCCTGACCGGCCTGTCCCGTCATTCCGACTCTCCAGCCTAAACGTCCAGCATTCTCAATGCAGGAGAGGCGTTCGCAAGTCGAGGGTCAATGGGAATTCAAGTGTGCGTTCTTCCCGCGGCGGGGCGATTTCGCCCGGTGTATGGCCGATCTCCTCGAAACGGGCCAGCCGCCGCGCCTCCGCCTCGTAGGCATTGACCGGTTTGGTGTCGTAATTGCGCCCGCCCGGATGCGCCACATGATAGACGCAACCGCCGAGCGACCGCCTGTTCCAGCTGTCATAAATGTCGAACACCAGCGGCGCATGAACCGGAATCGTCGGATGCAGGCCCGACGCCGGCTGCCAGGCCTTGAAGCGGACGCCCGCGACGACCTCGCCGGCCCGGCCCGTGTCGGTCATCGGCAGCGCCCTGCCGTTGCAGGTGATGACGTGCCGGCCCGGCGTGAAGCCGTTGGCCTTCAACTGCAGCCGCTCCACCGAGGAATCGACATAGCGGACAGTGCCGCCGGCCGAGCCCTCTTCGCCCAGCACATGCCACGGCTCCAGCGCCTGCCGGACTTCCAATGTCACGCCGCCATAGGTGACATGGCCGAACACCGGGAAGCGGAATTCGAGCTGCGCCTCGAACCATTCCCTGGAGAATTCGTAGCCGGACTGGCCGAGCTCGTTGAGCACGTCCTGGAAATCTTCCCAGATGAAATGCGGCAGCATGAAGCGATCATGCAGCGTGGTGCCCCAGCGCACGAACTTGCCGTCCTGCGGCTCGCGCCACATCCGGGCGATCAGCGCGCGGATCAGCAACTGCTGCGCCAGCGACATGCGCGGATCGGGCGGCATTTCGAGCGCACGGAATTCGACGAGACCCAGGCGACCCGTGGTGCCATCTGGCGAATAGAGTTTGTCGATGCAGATCTCCGCGCGATGGGTATTGCCGGTGATATCGACGAGGATGTGCCGGAACAGCCGATCCACCAGCCACAGCGGCGCCTTCACGCCGGACTTTTGGTCCGAAGGACTGGGCACCTGTGCCAGCGCGATCTCCAATTCATAGAGACCGTCATGCCGCGCCTCGTCGATGCGCGGTGCCTGACTGGTCGGACCGATGAACATGCCGGAGAACAGATAGGACAGCGAGGGATGCCGCTGCCAATACAGCACGAGACTCTTCAGGAGATCCGGCCGGCGCAGGAATGGTGAATCCGCTGGCGAACTGCCGCCAACCACAACGTGATTGCCTCCACCGGTGCCGGTGTGGCGACCGTCGAGCAGGAACTTGTTGGCGCCAAGCCGCGTCTTCGCGGCCTCTTCATAGAGAAATGTCGTGGTATCGACGGCCTCGCGCCAGCTCGAGGCGGGGTGGATGTTGATCTCCAGCACGCCGGGATCGGGCGTCACCTTGATCACCTCGACGCGCGGGTCGAACGGCGGCGGATAGCCTTCGACATGCACCTGCATCTGCAGTTCTTCGGCCGTCGCCTCCAGCGCCGTCACCAGTTCGAGATAATCTTCAAACTTCTCGACCGGCGGCATGAAGGCGCAGAGAATGCCGTCGCGAATTTCAATCGACATCGCGGTGCGCACGCCGCCGGAGCGGATCTGCTGCTCCTCGACATGTTGTGCAGCCGGCTGGCTTTCTGCCGATGCAACAGCGTCGAATACCGGCAGCGCGTCGCGCGGCTCAAGCGGGTCCTGTTCGACGATGAACGGATACTCTTCTTCCGGAATATGCGGCAGCGAGGCGATCGGCAGCCGCAACCCGAGCGGCGAATCTCCGGGCGTCAGGAACAGATTGCCGCGACGCAGCTTCCAGCGCTCGGACCGCCAGCGGGTGTCGGTCTTCGGCGCTTCGGCATTCCAGCGCTGGATCGGCAGCACGAAACCTTTCGGCGTATTCAGTCCCTGATCGAACACCCGCGCCATGCGCGAGCGTTCTTCCGGATCGGCGAGCTTGGAGTCGCTGGGATCCACATTATTCGGAAGGCCGGCTTCCTTTTGCAGCCAGTGCGCGGGATCTTCAAAGGCCGGGATGATATAATCGCGCGGCAGGCCAAGGCGCTTGGCTGTGCCTTCGGCAAAGCGCTCTGCGCCGTTGATGTCCGAGGTGCGCGGACCTTCGATCCGTGCGATCAGCGCATCGTTCTTCCAGATCGGCACGCCGTCCTTGCGCCAATACAGACCGAACGCCCAGCGCGGCAGGCTTTCGCCAGGGTACCATTTGCCTTGCCCGTAATGCATCAGGCCGCCGGGCGCGAAGCGCGTCCGCAGCCGGCGAATGAGATCGTCGCCGAGGCCGCGCTTGGTCGGGCCGACCGCGGCCGTATTCCACTCCGCCGATTCCATATCGTCGACCGAGACAAATGTCGGCTCGCCGCCCATGGTCAGGCGCACGTCATGGGCCTTGAGATCGGCATCGACCTTTTCGCCGAGCGCATCGAGCCTGGCCCAGGATTCATCCGAGAACGGCTTGGTGATCCGCGGCGCCTCGCGAATACGCTTGACGCCCATCGCGAACGCGAACTCGACTTCGGCAAAGCCGGCCATGCCGGAGATCGGCGCGGCCGAACGGAAATGCGGTGTCGCAGCCACGGGGACGTGCCCCTCGCCCGTCAGCATGCCGGAGGTCGCGTCGAAGCCGACCCAGCCCGCGCCGGGGATATAGACTTCGGCCCAGGCGTGCAGGTCCGTGAAATCAGCCTCGACCTCAGGCGGCCCTTCGATCGGATCGATGTCGGGCCGCAACTGGATCAGATAACCGGAGACGAAACGCGCGGCGAGACCGAGGTGACGCAACGTCTCGATCAGGAGCCAAGCGCTATCGCGGCATGAACCGGCTCCGGACAGCAGCGTCTCCTCCGGAGTCTGCACGCCGGGCTCCATGCGGATGATGTAGTTGACCTTCTCGCGCAGGCGCGCATTGAGATCGACGAGGAAGTTGACGGTGTTCGGCGCCTCCTTCGCGATCTCAGCCATATAGGCCGTGAAGCGCGGCCCCGGTTCGGTCGTCGCCATGTAAGGCGCGAGTTCGATCTTCAGGTCGTCGGTATAGGCGAAGGGAAACGTCTCGGCATAGGGCTCGACGAAGAAGTCGAACGGATTGATCACGGTCATTTCGGCGGTGAAGTCGACCTCGATCTTCAACTCGTTCGCTGGTTCCGGGAAGACGAAGCGCGCCAGCCAGTTGCCCTGCGGATCCTGCTGCCAGTTCACGAAATGGTTGGTCGGCGTGACCTTGAGCGAATAGCTCAGGATCGGGGTGCGCGCATGCGGCGCCGGTCGCAGCCGGATGGTCTGCGGCCCCAGCGTGATCGGCCGATCATATTTGTAATGGGTGACGTGGTTCAGTGCGACGAAGATCGACACAGTGGCGCAACTCCAGCAGCTTTTTTAAGCAGAACACCGGAGGTGCCAGGGATCAAGCTCTAACAACGGGCACGATGTGCACGTTGTGAGGGCGTAACTTCCTCACATCGTCGCGCCCAGCACCCAGGGCGCGAACTCCGCGCCGCCGAAATCGAAGCTTTCGCTCTTGGTCGGCGCGCCGGAGGCGGTCTTGAGCATCAGCTCGAAGATGCGCTGGCCGCATTCCCCGACCGTCTCGTCGCCATCGAGGATGGTTCCGCAATTGATGTCCATGTCCTCTTCCATGCGCTTGAACATCGGCGTGTTGGTAGCGAGCTTGATGGACGGTGCCGGCTTGCAGCCGAACACGCTGCCACGGCCGGTGGTGAAGCAGACGAGATTGGCGCCACCGGCGACCTGCCCGGTTGCGGCCACCGGGTCGTAGCCGGGCGTGTCCATGAACACAAAACCCTTCTTGGTGATCGTCTCGGCATAGTTCAGCACGTCGACGAGATTGGTCGAGCCGGCCTTGGCCATGGCGCCGAGCGATTTTTCGAGAATCGTCGTGAGACCGCCTGCCTTGTTGCCGGGGCTCGGATTGGCGTTCATCTCGGCTCCCTCGCGCGCGCAATAGGCATCCCACCAGCGCATCAGCCCGACCAGCTTCTCGCCGACCTCGCGCGACACCGCGCGGCGCGTCAGCAGATGTTCGGCGCCATAGGTCTCCGGCGTTTCCGACAGCACCACCGTGCCACCGTGGCGCACGAGCAGATCGCTCGCCGCACCGAGCGCCGGATTGGCCGAGATGCCCGAATAGCCGTCGGAGCCGCCGCATTGCAGGGCCACCGTAAGTTCGCTGGCAGAGACTTCCTCGCGCGTGACGTTGTTGGCATCGGCCAGCACTTCATTGACGAAGGCAACACCGGCTTCCGTGGTCTTGCGCGTGCCGCCGATCTCCTGGATCTGCATTTCGCGCAGGCGTCCTGCGAGCTTCTGCTCCTGCATCAGGCCGCCGATCTGGTTGATCTCGCAGCCGAGGCCGAGCACCACCACATGCGAGAAGTTCACGTGACGCGCGTAACCACCGAGCGTCCGCCTCAACAATGTGAGCGGTTCGTCCTGCGTCATGCCGCAGCCGGTCTTGTGCGTGAGCGCCACGACGCCATCCACATTGGGATAGTCGGCGAGCGGATTGTGACCGGTGAAGGGATTCTTCTTGAAGACGTCGGCGACCATGCTGGCGACATGGGCGCTGCAATTCACCGATGTGAGGATGCCGATATAGTTGCGCGTGGCGACGCGACCGTCGCTGCGCCGAAGGCCCATGAAACTCGCGGGCAGATCAAAATTCGGCGTCGGCTTGACGTCGACGCCATAGGCGTAGTCGCGATCGAAATCGCCCATGCCCATGTTCTGCGTATGGACATGCTGGCCCGGCGCGATCGGCTGCGTGGCGAAGCCGATGATCTGGCCGTAGCGGCGGATTTCCTCGCCGGTGGCGATGGGCCGGATCGCGACCTTGTGACCGGCCGGAATGCGTTCCGACGTCACGACGCCTGTCATCACCTCGATACCGGGCAGCAGCGTGGTGCGCGCGATCAATACGGCGTCGTTGTCATGCAGACGAATGACGGGAGATGGAGCCATTGGAATTTCCTCGCGCGCGTTTTGTGGTCTGGCAGACCTCTTGTTTGGAATGACTCTAGCTGAAAGACGCAGGCGACGTCAGCCCTGCTTTGGCCCCTGATGACGCCGATCAGACATGCGTCATCACCCCCATTGTTTGCGGCGCGGGGGCGCCGTCGTCGCTTGCATTCCCGCCCTCCTGTGAGAGGGCGTGCGGAACGCCGGGTGCCCGTTGCACCCTTGGGCCTGATGCCATGCGGTCTTCCGCAATAGTGAATGCATCAGGACTTTCGGAGGCGCAGGGCAAGGAAGTGCCCAGCGTTCCGCACGCGGTGTTTGACGGGGTGCCCGGCTTTCCAGATGAATCCTCAGACCCACCATTATTAGACCCCATTGCGATGAGGTCGGATTAGCGCAGCCAAGAACCGAACGCCTCGGATGAAGTCGTCCGTCGCGTGATCTGCAGGGTCTTGCCACCCAAAGACAAACCGTGCCGTCTGTCCCAGTGGTATCCTGACCACAGACGATCCGGCCTGCCCGAAGACAGCCGTCACCCACATCTCCCGTGACGCCGCATCTCCGGCGTCCACCGCATCCCACCCCGCGAACGTGACGATCGCGATCGCCCCTCTCGGTGGGGCAGGACGGAGGGGAATATAATCAAAGAAGGGATATTGTCAACGGCGGATAGGAAAAAATGTTCTGGCGCCCCAAGCTGTCATTCCCAGGCAAACCAATTGGTTTGCCTGGGGGCGCGGGCGCGCCTTCGCGCACGCCCCGGAATGACGCATAATTACTGCGGCTGCGGCCCCAGCGCCGCCGCAAGCTCCGCCCAGACCGGCGCCTCGTCCCTGTAGAGCGCGTTGCTGGCTTCCAGCGTCATCGGGCCCTCATCGATACCCTGGCTCTTGAGGAATTCACGCACGCGGTCGCTCTTTCCGGCGCCAACGAACAGCGCGGACAGTTTTGCGATGATCTCGGGCGGCGTCTTCGCCGGAGCCACACATCCCTGAAAAGTCAAAAGGCTATGCGCGCGCGACGTTGCGCCCTGTTCGACGAATGTCGCGACGTCGGGAAGCGCTTCGATGCGGCGGCGCGACACCGCGACGGCGCGGGCCTTCCCGGTCTGCAGCACCGGCAGCGCCGCGGCGTAGCTGCCGAAGCCGGCATCGATGGAGCCGCCGGCGAGATCCTGCCACATCGGCGCCTCGCCGCGATAATGCACGGCCTCCATCTTCAGCCCATACTGCTTGTTGAGCTCGACGATGACCATATGCGCGAAGGAGCCGGCAGCATATGTACCGACATTCACCTTCTCGGTCTTGCGCGCATAGTCGATGAAGTCCTTCAGCGTCTTCGCGCCGATCTTTTCGCTCACCATCAGCGACAGGCTTCCGCCCGGCATCACCGCCACCCAGGCGAAGTCCTGCGGGACACTGTATTTGATGTCCTTGATGAGGACGGGATTGAGCATATAGGCGGTGGTGTTGCAGACCATCAGCGTGTGGCCGTCGGGATCGGAGCGCTTCAGCTCCATCGCCGCAACGGCGCCGCCGGCACCCGCCTTGTTCTCGACCACCACGGTCTGCCCGAGTTCACGCGACAGATATTCGCCGTAGACGCGCGCGAACTGATCGGTCTGGCCGCCGGCTGCGGAGCCGGCAAGGATCTTGATCGGCTTGGTCGGCCAGGTGTTCGCGCGGACGAGCGATGGCGCGCTGAACAATGCAGCTGCGCCTGCACTCGCAGTGACGAATTGACGACGGTTGAGCAGGTGCAGGTTGTTTCGCACGATCGTCCTCCCGATGCTGATCCTGTCTCTCCGGACAGGTGCGTCGAGTATGACCGGCTTGGCCTGCGAAGGCAAAGCAGCAGTGACACGCTCAGGCATTCGAGAACACGTGCGACAACGCCGCCTCTGGCGTGCATGCCTTCAGTCGGAATATTGCCCGGCCGTCAGCAGCGCATCATGGCGTCGGCGGAAAATGCGTTCGCCAATGCTGCGCGATATCGATGCCGCGGCAGAACCATACGCCATCATGCGCGCTCATGTGTTCGAGCATCCTGATGAGCCCGCCAACACGGCCAGGACGGCCGATCAAACGGTCATGCAGACCGATGGACAGCAGTTTCGGCGCACCGGCGACGCCTTCCGCGTAGAGAACATCGAACGCATCGCGCATGTAAGTGAAGAACTGCTCGCCGGTCGCGAAGCCTGAATTCTCATTGAAGCGGTTGTCGTTGGCTTCATAGGAATACGGCACGACGAGAAACGGACCGTGTTCGGTCTTCACCCAATAGGGCAGCTCGTCGGCGAGCGAGTCGCGGTCGTAGAGAAAGCCGCCCTCTTCCGCGAGCAGGCGCCGCGTATTCGGACCGGGACGGCCGGTCATCCAACCAAGCGGGCGGCTACCGGTCAGCTCGGTGAATATCTCGATCGCCTTGCGGATATGCGCGCGCTCGGTCGCTTCATCCACATCGCAATAATCAATCCAGCGATAGCCGTGGCTGACCATCTCGTGGCCGCGCGCAACGCAGGCTTTCGCCAGTTCCGGATTCTGCTCCATGGCCCGCGCGACGCCGAGAATACTGACAGGCACCTTGAAGCGATCGAGCACATCGAGCACGCGCCAGGCGCCGCGACGGCTGCCATATTCGAACACGGACTCCACCAGAGGAACGCGAACGCCCTCTTTCGTCGGCACGCCGATGTCATTCAGCATGCCTTCGGAGACTGCATCGCCATTCACCAGTGTGGACTCACCGCCGCCTTCGATATTCAGGCTGATGCTGACCGCGATCTTCGCGCCGTTCGGCCAGCGCGGATCGGGTGATGTGGCGCCATAGCCGACGAGATCGCGCGTGACCATCGCATCGGGGCGGACGTCGCCGGGCTTCATCGCTGCAAATTCGGACATAGGGCCTCCGGAATGGCGCGGTCGAGGGGGACGGTGCAGGGATCGTAACCGAAAAACCAGTCGGTCTCGGTCGGACCATGCATCCACGAATTGGCGATGGAAATCTGCTGGATGTCGGCGACACGCGGAATGCGGATCATCGTGTAACGCGCGAAAGCCGTGGCGGGATCGTCGAACTCCGCGATGCAGCGGCCGAGGACCGCGGCGTCCTCGATGGCCGCCGAGCCGCCAGCCGCCATGAACGGACGCACCGCGTGACAGGCATCGCCCATCAGCACCACGCGGCCCTTGTGCCAGGTGTCGTTGCGCGGCCGGTCGAAGATCGGCCACACGGTGACATCTTCCGCCGCCTCCGCCGCGCGCCTGAGATCGGGATGCGCATCGTCGAACGCGGCAATGAATTCGTCGCGGTCGCCCTTCACCGGTGAACCATCGCCGTCCCAGCGCGCCATCGGCAGCGCCGCCATGACATAGACCTCCTGGCGGTCGGGCGTCATGTAGTAAGCGA
Organism: Tardiphaga sp. P9-11; assembly: GCF_008329525.1. Classification (GTDB taxonomy): domain Bacteria; phylum Pseudomonadota; class Alphaproteobacteria; order Rhizobiales; family Xanthobacteraceae; genus Tardiphaga. The sequence goes on from NZ_NPKQ01000002.1 coordinate 871,583, forward strand.
GCGTATGCCGATCGGGCGCCCACCACTTGGTACAGTCGTCGATAGGGTCCCCCTTGATGCGGCTCGCCGGAAACACCGCGCGCGGTGCAGAACGCCCGATGAAGCGCGGCTCTTCCACGCCAAGAATGAGTTCGCGGGTGATGGAGCGGATGCCGTCAGCGCCGATGGCGATATCGGCTTCCGCGCTTGCGCCGTTCGCGAAGCGCAAAGTGAGCGCGTCGCCGCGCTCCTCGATGCCGGTGAGCTTGTGACCGAAACGGATGGTCCCGGGCGCGAGCGGTCGCTGCAGCAACTGATGCAGATCGGCGCGGTGGATATTGACAAAAGGGCCGCCGAAACGCGCTTCGCATTCCGCGTCGAAATCGAGCTTGTAGAGCTGCTCGCCCGACTCCCATGCGCGGCTAAGAAACGCATCGGGGCGAATGCCGGTGGCGGCGAAGGCGTCTTCGAGATCGAGCCGGCGCAGCACCTTCGAAACGTTGGCGCCAAGAATGATGCCGGCGCCGATGCGCGAAAAACTCGGCGACTGCTCATAGACCGCGACCGGGAAGCCGGCGCGCTGCAGCAGCCCCGCCACCGTCAATCCGGCGAGACCCGCGCCGAGAACGGCGATCCGTGTTCCGCGATCCATCTCTCACCTCATTCCAGCGGCACCCCAACGTCCGAGCGCCATATCGTTCGATAGCTAATGATTTCGCTTAGAACGGGTCAGTCGCGACTGTCAAGCAACGGCATGAGCCGCCTCAGAAACAAGCGAAATGCGCGGATTTTACGCGGAATTTCACTTATCTCGATGAGTTTTTGGGCAGCGCCGCGGTTGATCTTCCTCAAAGCCGCCTTTAGCATTTATTCGATTGCGAACGAATTTGGGTGCATTGCTTGCGCCCGAAAGCCGGCCTCCTCCTCACCTGCCACTGAAGGTCAGACCATGAAATTCCGCGCTCGCCTCACCGCCGCCCTGCTCGCGACCCTGGCTACGGCCGGCGTCTCCATCGCGCAGGCTGCCGAGATCAATTTCATCACCGATTTCGGCTTTAACGGCCGCCACGCTTATTTCTACGTCGCCCGCGAGAAGGGCTACTACAAGGCCGAGGGTTTCGACGTGAACTTCGTGCGCGGCCAGGGCTCGGCCGACGCCATCAAGAAGGTGGCTGCCGGCGTCGCCACCTTCGGCTTCGCCGATGCCGGCTCGCTGGTGCTGGCGCGCGGCAATGACGGCGTGCCGGTTAAGCTGGTCTCGGTGGTTTATGCGAAACCGCCGCAGGCGATCTTCGCCATCAAGGGCAGCGGCATCAATTCGCCGAAGGATCTCGAAGGCAAGACCGTCGCCGACACCGCATCAAGCTCGGTGCGCCTGCTGTTCCCGGCTTTCGCCAAGGCCGCCGGCATCGACGCCAGCAAGGTGAAGTGGGTGGTCGCCGAAGGCTCAGCGCTGCCGTCGCTGCTCGCCAATGGCCGCGCGGATGCGATCTGCCAGTTCTCGGTCGGCGAGCCGCTGATTGCAGCAGCCGTGGCGCCGAAGGAAGTCATCCGTATCAACTACGCCGACTCCAATCTCGATTATTACGGCAACGGCCTGATCGCCTCTGAGGAGATGATCGCAAAGAGCCCGGATCAGGTGAAGGCCTTCGTCCGCGCCACCATCAAGGGCATGAAGGACGCCTTCGCCAATCCGGCGGAAGCCGCCACCATCATGGCGAAGTATCAGAAGGAACTGCAGCCGACGGTGATCGAAGGCGAGACCAGGCTGGTCAAGGAGCTCGCAGAAGTAAAGGGATCACTCGGCCATATCGACCCGAAGAGCATTGCCAGCACCGTCGATGTGATGTCGGCCAACTTCACGCTGAAGAATCCCGTGAAGCCGGAAGACCTGTTCGCGCCGGGCTTCATCGACTGATGACGGCAATCTCCACATCCAATGATGCGTCGTCGCGGACTGCCGCGGCGGTGGTTCCTGCGATCGACCTCAAGGGCGTCACCAAGACCTATCCCGGCAAAGGCGGCAAGGCGACCCATGCGCTCGGTCCGGTCGATCTGCGCATCGATCCCGGCAGTTTCGTCTCGGTGGTCGGCCCATCCGGCTGCGGTAAGTCCACGCTGCTGCGCCTCGTTGCCGGGCTGGAAATGCCCGACACCGGCACCATGCAACGCTATGGTACGCCGCTCGACGGTCCGTCGCATGAAGTGGGCATCGTGTTTCAGGAGCACGTACTGTTTCCATGGACCAGCGTGCTCGACAACGTGTTGCTTCCCGCTGACGTGCTGGCGCTGCCGAAAGCCGCCGCGCGCGAGCGTGCGCTGAAGCTGCTCGAACTCACCGGCCTGAAGGATTTCGCCCATCAGCGACCGCAGGCACTGTCCGGCGGCATGAAGCAGCGCGCTGCCTTCTGCCGTGCCATGATCTCCGATCCGCGCCTGCTACTCCTCGACGAACCCTTTGGCGCGCTCGACGCGCTCACCCGCGAGGAATTGTCGCTGGAACTCTCGCGCCTCTGGCAGGAGCTGGGCCGCGCCGCGCTGCTCATCACCCATGACATCGAGGAAGCGATCCTGCTCGGTGACCGCGTTCTGATCATGTCGGAACGCCCCGGCACCATCCGTGCCGACATCACCATCGATCTGCCGCGTCCGCGCGATGCCGACACCGTGAAGCTGCCGCGCTTCCAGGAGATCAAGAACCAGATCCGCGACATCATCTTCAACCGGACGGGTGGCTGACATGATCTCACGCTTCATCGACCGCGCCGCCACGCCGCTGATCTATGTGGCCCTATTGATCGGCTGGGAAATCATCTGCGACGCCCTGAAGATTCCGACCTGGATCCTGCCGGCACCCTCCGAGATCTACACATCCGCCGTAAAGTGGGCGCCGGAGCTGGCATCGAACACGCTGGTAACACTGCGCGAGACCGTGCTCGGCTTCGTGCTGGCGATCGCGCTGTCGCTGCCGCTGGCGATCATCATCAGCCTCAATCCGCTGGCGCGCCGGATCATCTATCCGATCCTGCTCGGCCTGCAGTCGGTGCCGAAGGTCGCTGTGGCGCCGCTCATCATCCTGTGGTTCGGCCTCTCGGAATGGCCGAAGATCCTGGTCGTGGTGCTGGTCTGCTTCTTCCCGATCCTCGTCAATATGGTCGCCGGCTTCGAGGCTGCGCCAAAGACCATGCTCGACCTGATGCGCTCGCTCGGTGCCTCGCCGCATATGGTGTTCCGCCGGCTGCGCGTTCCCGTGGCGCTGCCGCACTTCTTCACCGGCTGCAAGGTGGCGGTGACCTTCGCCGTGATCGGCGCTGTGATCAGCGAATTCGTCGCCGCGCAGGACGGGCTCGGCTATCTGATCCTGACTTCCACCGCGCAGTCGCAGACGCCGCTCGCTTTCGCAGCCATCGCGCTGCTCACCGTGTTGAGTATTGCGCTGTTTCACGGCATCGAGTTTATCGAACGACGTGTGATCGACTGGACGCCCTGACACCATGACTGACGAGACATCTGGATCGAAACCACCCTCGCGTCGTCCGACGCGTGCGCGCGCGGCGATGCGCGAACAGGTCGATGCCATTTTCTCGCAGTGGCAGACGGAGCGGCCGGATATCGACCCCAGTCCGGTGCACATCTACGGCCTGATCGGCCGGATTCAGATGCAATGCACGGCCCTCATCGACGAGGCGCTCGCGCCCTTCGAACTGACGCGCGGCACCTATGACGTGCTGACGGCGCTGCGCCGCGCCGGCGCGCCCTACAGCCTGTCGCCGAAGCAGATCGCCCAATCGCTGCTGCTGTCAGGCGCCGGCCTGACCAGCCGGCTCAACAAGCTGGAAGCGCAGAACTACCTGGCACGGCTGCCGGAGCCGAATGATCGCCGCACGCTGCGCGTCCAGCTTACGTCGGCGGGCGAGACCATCATCAATGAGGCGATCCCGCGGGTATTCGACGTGCAGCGGGAGTTGCTGGCGCCGCTCGGCCCGGAGGGGCAGCAACAACTGGTCCGTGACCTCTCGCGATTTGCCGACGCGATCGACAGCCGACAGAGCGAGGCGAAAACGGACGCCCGATCATCCGAGCAATGACCGCCAATCTTTAACACCGTCATTCCGGGACGGGACCGACGCCGAAGGCGGCGGGACCGGGCCCGGAATCTTGACGTGTTCATCACCTCTCACGTCACGTGCGGAGAGAGGTGGCTCTCATTGCGAAGTTCCCAGCCACTCCAATTGGAGTGGCTGAGGTTCGCGCGCATTGCGCGCTCCCCGGAACGACGAGATTGTGGCTGCTTACGCCTTGCCGCCCGAGCCCTTGCGGGTGTCGTTGACCCAGTTCTTCGCGCCGGTGGCGAGAATGCCGCTGTCGTTGAGCAGCGTCACTAGCTTGAAGCCCATGCCGATGTTCTTGGCAGCACCGGCGGGACCCGAGCAGTGGATGCCGGGGTGGAGGCCGCGCTTGTCGCATTCCTTGATGAGCTTGTCGTAGATCTTCATGATCTCCGGCTCTTCGCGATCGAGCTTCGGCACCAGTCCGTAGGAGAAGCCGAGATCGGAGGGCCCGACATAGACACCATCGATGCCTTCAACATCGAGGATGGCTTCCATGTTGTCGACTGCGGTCTTGGTCTCCAGCATCGGCAGGCAGATGATCTCGTCATTCGCCGTCTTCTGGTAGTCGCCTGCGCCGCCATACATGCCCGAGCGGATCGGGCCGTTGCTGCGGGTACCGCGCGGCGGATACTTGCAATACTGAACGAAGTTCTCGGCTTCTTCCCTGGTGTTGACCATCGGACAGATCACGCCATAGGCGCCGCCATCGAGCACCTTGCCGATGATGCCTGGCTCGTTCCATGGCACACGCACCATCGGCGTCACCGGATGGGCACCCATCGCCTGGAAACACTCCACCATCGACATGTAGTCCTGCACGCCGTGCTGGATATCCACGGTGACACTGTCGAAGCCACACTGCGCCATCACTTCGGCGGAGAAGCCCGACGGGATTGCCAACCAGCCGTTGACGACAGCTTTGCCGGACTTCCAGATTTCCTTGACCTTGTTTGCCATCGTCGATGGTCCTTCTTTTGGTTGGTGGTGATGACTTGAGTGCAGCAGAGTTGAGTTCGAAAAATTATGAGGTCGCCTTCTTCACTGCGTCTTCGCTGACGCCGACGTCGCGCGCGGTCTGCACGATGGCGGCCCAGGTTTCGTCCGGCAATGGCACGCCATTGGCGGTGCGCTCGGCTCGGGTCTTCGCTTCGTTGTCGCCGGGGATCAGAACCGCATCGACGCCGGCAGCCGGCTTGGCGCTCTTGAAGAAATCGACATAGCGCGCGACTTCACCATCGAAGAAGTTAGCGGGGTCGATCACCTTCGGATCGATATAGATCGAGAACATGCCATTGGCGAATGGCCGATCATACTTGGTGGCACCGTTGCCGGTGAGCGCGCCGCCGAGCAATTCGCAGATCAATGCGAGGCCCGAGCCCTTGTGATCGCCGAAGGCACGGATCGCGCCGGTGCCCTGCGAATGATCGCGCGGACCTTGCATCTCATGCGGGCCGTACAACAATGCCGGGTCTTCGCTCAGCGTGCCATCGGGCGCGATCAGCGCGCCCTTCGGCAGCTTCTTGCCGCCGCGCGAGGCGACCAGCACCTTGCCTTCGGCAACGACCGAGGTCGCGAAATCGAGCACCACCGGCATCTGGCCGGGGCGCGGAATGCCGACGCAATAGGGCGCGGTGGACAGACGACGCTCGACGCCTCCGTAAGGCGCGACCAGCACGGAGCCAGCCGCTGTGACGAAATGGATCGAGACCAGCCCTTCAGCCGCGGCCATTTCAGCCCAGTCGCCGACCCGGCCGATGTGACCGGAGTTCTTTGTGGCGATGGCCGAGAGACCGGCCGCCTTGCACTTCTCGATGCCGAGCTTCACGGCCTGCGGACCGACGGTCTGGCCATAGCCGAAGCGGCCATCGACCACGGCGAGCGATGGCGTGTCGACAGGAATTTCGATGGTCTGGTTCGGGGTGATCATCCCGTTATTGCGCCAGCGGATGTAGACCGGCACGCGGATGACGCCGTGACTGTCATGGCCGGTGAGATTCGCCGTCGTCAGATAGGTCGCGATGCGCTTCGCCTCTTCCGGGGAAGAGTCCGCATGGCTGAAAACGTCGGCGACGAAATCGATGAGCTTGTTGACTTGAACTGTAACCATGGCGGGACATTCGTCCTTGTTGTTGGGCAGCGAGGCCGTCGGTGCAAGCCCTCAATGGGCCGGGAGACCCGCTGCAGGTTTGCCGTGACCACCGAGATAAGCGGCGGCGATGGCTTCGTTGGCCCAGAGATCCTCCGGCTTGCCGCCAAGCACGATACGGCCTGTTTCCAGCACGTAACCCTGATCGGCGACCGATAGTCCCATGCGCGCATTTTGCTCTACAAGCAAGACCGTGGTGCTCTGGCGGATCTCCGTGATGATGCGGAACACCGCCTGCACGATGACCGGCGCGAGACCGAGCGACGGCTCGTCGAGCAGCAACAGCCGCGGCTTGGCCATCAGGCCGCGCGCGACGGCGACCATCTGCAACTGGCCGCCGGACAGCGTCCAGCCCAGCGCATCGGAGAATTTCCGTATGTCGGGAAAAAGGTCGAACATCGCGTCGGCTTCACCAGACAGTTCTGCTTTGCTCGCTTTGCGGTTGGAGCCGCCGAGCATGATGTTCTCTTTTACGGTGAGACCGGGAAACACCCGCCTGCCCTCAGGCACATGGGAGATGCCCATCCGCACGATGGCTTCCGGCCCGAGGCCTGCAATGGACTTGCCGTCGAACAGGATGTCGCCCGAAGCCGGCTTGGCCAGACCGGAGATCGCGCGCAGCGTGGTCGACTTGCCGGCGCCGTTGGCGCCGAGCAGCGTCACCACCTGCCCTTCCTCGACATTGAACGACACACCGCGAAGCGCGACGATTTCGCCGTAGCGGACATTGAGATCGTTGATCTGCAAAAGCGGCATCAGTCGGTTCCGAGATAGGCTGAGACGACATCGGGATGGCGCAGCACCGCCATCGACTCGCCATCGGCAATGCGGCGTCCGAAATTCAGCACGGTGATGTGCTGGGCTGCTTCCGACACCAGCGTCATGTCGTGATCGATGATCAGGATGGTCAGCCCCTGCGCCGCGATACGCTTGAGCAATTCGTGCAGCTCAAGCTTCTCGGTCGAGTTGAGACCGGCGGCGGGCTCGTCGAGCAGCAGCAGCGTCGGGTTCGCCGCCAGTGCGCGCGCGATCTCGATCAGGCGTTGATGGCCGTAGGAGAAGCTGGAGATCAGCTCCATGGCGCGCGGGCCGAGGCCGACGAAAGTCAGCGCCGCCAGCGCGCGCTCGGTGAGCGCGGCTTCATCGCCCTTGCCGGTCAGCGTATTGCCCGGCCGTTCGGCGCCGATGATGACGTTTTCGAGCGCGGTCATCGAGCGGAACAGCCGGATATTCTGGAAGGTGCGGCCGAGGCCTGCTGCCGCGCGCAGATGTGGCGGCATGGTGGTGACGTCGGTGCCGTCCAGCACCACCTTGCCCGAGGTTGCATTGTAGAGACCCGACAACACATTCAGCGTCGTCGTCTTGCCCGAGCCGTTCGGCCCGATCAGCGCGTGCACACCGCCGCGGCGAACGGCAATATCAACCTCATCCACGGCTTTCAACCCGCCGAAATGTTTCGACAGGCCGGTGACTTCGAGCACCATATCGCCGCCGGTCGCCGCCGGCTTGAGCTGCAGCGGCGCGCTTGTGACTGCCACCTTCTTGCTGCTGCGCATGCGATCATAGGCCGCGGTGACGAAGCCCCAGATGCCATCGGGCATGAAACGGATGATCAGGATCACCGACAGGCCGTAGATCGCCAGATACAGGCCGGGCACGCTCTTGAGGAAACGCAGCCATTCCGGAATCAGGATCAGCAAGCCCGTGCCGATCGCCGAGCCGATCGGCGATGCCACGCCGCCGAGCAGCGACATCGTCAGGAACACGATGGACTCCGCAAAGGAGAACTGGTCCGGGCTGATGTAAGCGAAGCCGCCCGCAAAGAGGCCGCCGCCGAGGCCGCCGAGCACGGCCGATATGGCGAAGGCATAGACCTTGGTGCGGAACACATCGATGCCGTTAACGCCGGCTGCGAGCTCGTTGTCACGCACGGCCCGCATCGCGCGGCCGAGCCGCGTCTCCGGTAGATGCCAGACGATGTAGCCGACCAAAGCGAGCATCGCGACGCAGAAGGCCAGATAGGATTGCGACGACAGGAACAGCGACGGGCGGCCGATCTTGGACACGCCGTCCGGCCCCTTGGTGAGCCAGATCGCATTGATCATCACCAGTGTCACGATCTGCTGGAACGAGATCGTCACCATCGCGAGATAGTGACCACCGAGCCGCAGCGTCGACAGGCCGAGAACGGCGCCAGCAATCAGTGCCATTACGCAGCCGGCGACCAGGCACAGCCAGTAGCTGAGCTGATAGTCCGTCGTGCCGATGCCGACCGCATAGGCGCCGAAGCCGAAGAATGCCGCCTGCGCCAGATTGATCTGCCCGCACAGGCCAAGCACCACCGACAAGCCGAACACGGCGATGGCGAAGGTCGTGGCCTGCATCAGGATATTGAGGATGTAGCCGTCGAACTGCATCGACGACGCCAGAAAGACCACGATGGCGGCGCCGATGAAATACGGAGCGTGGCGCAGCAGCAACGGCTTCGGACGCGTGATGACCACCGCATCGATGTTTTCGCTGGAGGTGCTCATGCTTTCTCCGCGACACGTTCGCCGAAGATGCCCTGCGGACGAAACACCAGGAACAAGACCAGCACGAGGAAGGCAAAGCCGTCTTTATACGGCACGGAGATATAGGCAGCCCCGAAGGTCTCGATGATCCCGAGCGCAAGGCCGCCGATGATGGCGCCGGCGACATCGCCGAAGCCGCCGATGATGGTGGCGGCGAAGGCCTTCAGCGCGATGGTCGAGCCCATCTGGATGGAGACGAACAGGATCGGCGCCACCAGAAGACCCGCGAGGCCGCCGAGCACGGCCGAATAGATGAAGGTGATCATGATCATGGTGGAGACGGAGATACCCAGCAGCGACGCCATTTCCTTGTCTTGCGACGTCGCCTGCAGCTTCTTGCCGATCATCGTGTGTTCGAAGAACCAGTAATTGAAGATCACCAGCGCAATCGTGACCACGATGATCAGGAGATACTGACTGTCGAGATAGACCGGCCCGAGCTGGATGCCGGGCGTCTCGAACCAGCCCGGCAGCACCTGCGGCTGCGGGCCGTAGAGCGCCAGCACACCATTGGCCATCAGGATCGACGCGCCGATGGTGGCGATGATCACAGGCAGATAGGTGCGGTGACGCAACGGATAATAGACGCCGAGATTGAAGATGACGCCGATGACAGCCATGCCGGCGAGCGCAATGATGAAGGACAGCCAGTAAGGCAATTCCAGATCGACGGCGCAAACCACCATGAGATAGGCGGCGACCATCGAGAACTCGCCTTGCGCAAAATTGACGACATTGGTGGCCCGGAAGATTAGCACGAAGCCCAGCGCGACCAGCGCATAGACGGCTCCGATGCCGATGCCCGTAAACAGTAACTGCAGTACCAGATCCATCAGGCGCGCTCGGTGGGAGGTGATTTTGACTCGTCATTCCGGGATGCGCCCGCTTGGGCGCAGACCCGGAATCCCGGCATGGCGTGTGTGGCAGCAGGCGCTGAACACTTCGGGATACCCCGCCACTCCAATTGGAGTGGCTGAGGTTCACGCGCGAAGCCGCGCGCGCCATGGGATGACGGTGAAAGCCGTCGGAGGACGGCCCTCACCGTCAGTTATCGAACTCGATGTGCTTGTCGAAGACGATGTTGCCCTTCTCGTTCTTCACGATGTTGTAGCCGTGCAGACCGTCGCCATTCTTGTCGAAATTGTACTCGCCTTCAGCGCCCGGATATTTCTTGATGGCGACGATGGCCTCGCGGATCTTCTGCGGATCGGTCGAGCCGGCATTCTTGATGGCCATCGCCAGCACGTTGATCGCGTCATACGGCCACGAGCTCTGGTTATCCGGTGCGACCTTGTAGGCATCGCGGTAAGCCTTGCCGAAGGCCTTCGACGCCTCGGAGGACTCTTCCGCATAGTCGGCAACGCCAAAGGTGCCATAGAGCGCCGGCCCCGCGAGCTTCAGCGCGGTGACGTTAACGATCGAGGGCGAACCGACCCACGGAATATTGACGCCGAGCTGACGCAACTGGCGGGCGAAGATGCCGAGATCGTTCTCGAAGGTGAAATACGAACCGAGAATCTCGGCGCCGGACTGCTTGATCGCCAGCACGACAGGCGTGAAATCCTGGCTCTGATTGGCATAGCCCTGATCGAGCGCGACGGTTGCACCGAGCGGCCCGAGCGCCTCGGTCAGCGCCTTGCCGCCCGCCGTGCCGAAGGCATCGGTCGAGTGCAGCACGGCCCACTTCTTCTTACCGAGATTCTTGACGCCATATTCGGCGATGACGCGGCCGGAATAACTGTCGTTCGGGCGGAAACGAAACAGCCAGGGATTGCCCAGCTTCGTGAGATTGGGATCGGTGCCGCCGAACATCACGGGCTTGCCGAGCTTCATGACGTCAGGCGCCATCGCATGCACCTGAGTCGAACGGATCGAGCCGAGGAAACCGACGATCTCGGGATTGGCAGCAAGCTTGGAGAAGGCCAGCACGATGCCGGGATTGGTGGTCTGATCGTCCTCGATGATCAGTTCGATCTGCTTGCCGAGGATGCCGCCGGCCTTGTTGATGGCCTCGACCGCAAGCTTGGCGCCGCCGGTCGCATATTTGCCGGCTTCCGCCGCCGGACCGGTAATCGGCGCGCACATGCCGATCTTGATCGTTCCGCCGCCCTGGGCGCGCGCGCTGCCCATAATGTAGGGGGCTGCAAAGCCAGCCGCGATACCAGCCGTGAATCCACGTCTCGTGAGCGTCATCATTCTCTCCCTAAGAGACCGGACTTGAGCGCCAGCCTTCTTTTGATGGCGGGAGTTGAGCGAAAAATTCTTCTCCTGTCTACAGCCCTGCGAAATTGGTACGACGAATTAACAATCGCAGGCCGCGAGACGGCTTTGCCGCAAAATTATGCAGGCGCGCTATTGATCGGAGAGATCGTCCTCCGCGCCGTCGGCCGCAGGCATCGCCAGCAGCGCGGCCTCCAGCTCATGCAACAAGGCCTGCAGGTCCGACAATTTGCGCACACCGAAACGTTTCGTCATCTCGGCATAGATCGCCTCCGATGTCGGCGCGACAGCCTCGATCAATTTCAATCCCTTTGACGTGATCGAAACAATGCTGCGGCGCAAATCGGCCTTCAGCAGCCGCCGTTCGATCAGCTTTCGGGCTTCCAGATCGCGCAGGATTCGCGACAGGCTGGGGCCCAACAGGAATGCGACGCGTGCCAGCTCCGTCACCTCGATCTCGCCGGAGGCTGCTAGCGCGCGGATGATGCGCCACTGCTGCTCGGTGAGATCATGCGCCCGCAGTGATGGGCGGAAATGTCGCATCACCGATTCCCGTGTCCGCAGCAGCGACATCGGCAGCGACTGCGAGAAGTCGCGCATCGGAATTTTCGCAGCGACCTTTTTCCCACCGGCCTCTTTTTCAGCGGTCTCCTTTTCGGCAGGCTTGCCTTCGGTCCGGGCCTTGTGCGGCTTGGTCATGTCTCGCTCTGCATTTTCTCGCGCGTGCATTGCACAATCGAAATATCACGCGCGGGTTTGATCACAACCATTTAACATGTTAATCGGTTTTTCGCGCGGCTTTTCTGCGCGGGATGATGACCCGATGGCACTCACCTCTTTAGAGATATCAGGCGCGGCGCAGCGCCTGCACCATGCCGAGAAGACCCGAACGCAGATCCGGCAACTGTCGCTGGATCATCCGGCGATCACCATCGATGATTCCTATGCGATCCAGAAGGCCTGGATCGCCACCAAGACCGGCGAAGGCCGTGTGGTGCGCGGCCACAAGATCGGTCTGACCTCCAAGGCGATGCAGAGCGCGCTGAATATCGACGAACCCGATTCAGGTGTGCTGCTCGACGACATGTTCTTCGCCGACGGCGGTATCGTCCCCACCGACCGCTTCATCGCGACACGCGTCGAGGCCGAACTGGCTTTCGTGATGAAGACACGCCTGAGCGGGCCGGACTGCACGATGTTCGATGTGTTGAATGCCACCGACTTCGTGGTCCCGGCGCTGGAGATCCTCGACACGCGCGTCGAGCGCGTCGATGCCGCAACCAAAGCCACGCGAAAGATCTTCGACACCATCGCCGACAATGCAGCGAATGCCGGCATCGTGCTCGGCGGCCGCCCGATGCGGCCACTGGAGACTGACCTGCGCTGGGTCGGCGCCATGTGCCATCGCAACGGCCAGCTCGAAGAAACGGGCCTGGCCGCCGGTGTGCTGAATCATCCCGCCACCAGCGTCGCCTGGCTTGCCAACAAGATCGCGCCACATGGGCTTGCGCTGGAGCCCGGTCAGGTCGTGCTCGCCGGATCATTCATTCGCCCCATCGAGACCCGCAAAGGCGACACGATCCAGGCGGACTATGGCCCCTGGGGCACCGTGAGCTGCTACTTCGGCTGAACAGGGATCGCGCACCATGCCGCATTTCACCATCGAATATTCGGCCAATCTCGACGAAGCCATCGACATGTCAGCGCTGTGCGAGGTGGTCCGCAACGCTGCGGTGCAGACCGGAATCTTCCCGCTCGGCGGCATCCGCGTGCGCGCGATCCGCTGCGAGCACTACGCCATAGCCGACGGCCGCGCCGGCCTCAGCTTTCTCGATATCCTGTTGCGGATCGGCGAAGGCCGTTCGCTCGAGGTTCGCCAGAAGGCCGGCGAACAGATTTTCCAGACGGTCTCCAGCCATCTCGAAACCGTCTTTGCGTCAGGCCGATTCGCATTGTCGTTCGACATGCAGATCAACGACAGCGCGACGAGCTGGAAGCGCAACACCATTCACGACCTGCTGAAAGCCGAGGCCAACAATGGCTAAGACCCCTGCCGATCCCGCCGCCGTCTTCACGGCCAATCAGGAACGCGCCGCGCCGCTGCTGAAGGCGTTACGCGCCGATGGCATCGGCAATATCGTCGATGGCCGGATCGTGCCGTCATCGTCGGGTGAGGTGTTCGAGACGACTTCGCCCATCGATGGCAGTGTGCTGGCGCAGGTCGCGCGCGGCACGGCAGCGGATATCGACAGTGCGGCCAAGGCCGCCCAGCGCGCCTTCAAGGAATGGCGCGACATGGCGCCGACCGCGCGCAAGAAGCTGCTGCATCGCGTCGCCGATGCGATCGAGGACAATGCTGACGACATCGCCGTTCTCGAATGTATCGATACCGGCCAGGCGCATCGCTTCATGGCCAAGGCGGCGATCCGTGGCGCCGAGAATTTCCGCTTCTATGCCGACAAATGCCTGGAGGCCCGCGACGGCCTGAACATGCCGGCGGATGAGCACTGGAATGTCTCGACCCGCGTGCCGATCGGCCCGGTCGGCGTCATCACGCCGTGGAACACGCCGTTCATGCTGTCCACCTGGAAGATTGCACCGGCACTGGCCGCAGGCTGCACGGTGGTGCACAAGCCGGCCGAATGGTCGCCGGTCACGGCTGACCTTTTGGCAAAGCTTGCCAAGCAGGCCGGCCTGCCCGACGGCGTGCTGAACACGGTACATGGCTTCGGCGAGGAATCCGGCAAGGCGCTGACTGAGCACCCCGCCATCAAGGCTATCGCCTTTGTCGGCGAAAGCGCCACGGGTTCGGCGATCATGGCGCAGGGTGCGCCGACCTTGAAGCGCGTGCATTTCGAACTCGGCGGCAAGAATCCGGTGATCGTGTTCGACGATGCCGATCTGGACCGCGCGCTCGATGCTGTCGTCTTCATGATCTATTCGCTGAATGGCGAGCGCTGTACCTCGTCCAGTCGCCTGCTGGTGCAGGCGAGCATTGCCGACAAATTCATCGAGAAGCTCAAGGCTCGCGTGCGTGCGCTGAAGGTCGGCCATCCGCTCGATCCCGTGACCGAAGTCGGCCCGCTGATCCATGAACGGCATCACGCAAAAGTCTGCAGCTATTTCGACATCGCGCGGCAGGACGGTGCCACCATCGCGGTCGGTGGCAAGCCGCATGACGGCCCCGGCGGCGGACATTACGTGCAGCCGACGCTGGTGACCGGCGCGCACAAGGACATGCGCGTGGCACAGGAGGAAGTGTTCGGCCCCTTCCTGACAGTGATCCCGTTCAAGGACGAGGCAGAGGCCATCGCCATCGCCAACGACGTGCAATACGGCCTCACTGGCTATGTCTGGACCTCGGACACCGGCCGCGCGCTGCGCGTGGCCGACGCGCTGGAAGCCGGCATGATCTGGCTGAATTCAGAAAATGTCCGCCACCTGCCGACGCCGTTCGGCGGCATGAAAGCTTCCGGCATCGGCCGCGACGGCGGCGACTATTCGTTCGACTTCTATATGGAAACCAAACACGTCTCGCTGGCGAAGGGGACGCACAAGATACAGAGACTAGGCATCTAGGTTGTCATTCCGGGGCGCGTGCGTCCTTACGCACGTGAACCCTGAGTGACGAGTGAATAAAAACGCTAGGAAACGCCATGCCCGTGCCGACCCACGTGTTCGATCCGCCCTTCAACATCCTGCGCTCCAGCCACGTCGTACTGGATGTCCTCGATCTCAAGGCCAGCCGCGCCTTCTATGAGAACGCCGTCGGCCTGCATGTCGAGGACGCCGACAGCGAGACCGTCTATCTGCGCGCCGTGGAGGAGCACCAGCATCACTCGCTGGTGCTGCGCAAGGCGCAGGTCGCCGCCTGTCACCGGCTCGGTTTCCGCGTCGCCAGCGAGAACGATCTCGACAAGGCGGCCGCCTGGTTCGCCGCCAACGGCATCACCTATTCCTTCGTCGAGCGGCCGTTCCAGGGCCGCACGCTGCACTTCACCGATCCGTTCGGCTTTCAGATCGAACTCACTGCAAAGATGGAGAAGCGCCCGCATCTGCTGCGGCGTTTCGATCTCTACAAGGGCTGCCATCCGCAGCGCCTCGATCATTTCAACGTCTTCGCCGCTGAAGTGCAGGACACCGTCGACTTCTATGCGCGGCTCGGTTTCCGCCTCACCGAATATGGCGAGGAAGACGGCGAAGGCGGCCGCATCGCCGCCGCCTGGATGCATCGCAAGGGCAACGTCCACGACTTCGCCATCACCAATGGAAGGGGACCGCGGCTGCACCACTTCGCCTATTGGGTGCCGACCGCGATGAACATCCTGCATCTCTGTGATGTGATGGCATCATCGGGCTATCTGAAGAACCTGGAGCGTGGCCCCGGCCGCCACGGCATCTCCAATGCGTTCTTCCTCTATGTACGCGACCCCGACGGCCATCGCCTCGAACTCTACACGTCAGACTACCAGACCATGGACACCGACCACGAGCCGCTGCGCTGGTCGCTGAAGGACCCGCGTCGCCAGACCCTGTGGGGCGCGCCGGCACCAAGGTCATGGTTCGAACAAGGCTCGCCATTCAATGGGCAGACAGTGCGTGAACCGGCCTTTGTAGCTGATGTGACGATTGCGGATTGATCCAGACAGTATTGGATATCAGATGACCCACCCCCGCCTCGCCACCTTCACCTATCAAGGCACCACCAAATACGGCGCCGTCACCGACGACGGGATCGTCGATCTGTCCGCGCGCTATGGCGGGGACTATCCGACACTGCGCGAGGCCATCGCGCATGGCGCCCTGCATCGGCTCGCGGATGCCGCGGCCAACCAGCCTGCGGATTTCGCACTGGACGCCATCACCTGGCAGCCGCCGATCCCCGCCCCCGAAAAAATCATCTGCATTGGCGTCAACTATCCGGACCGCAACGCCGAATACAAGGACGGTCAGGACGCGCCGAAATATCCCTCGATGTTCATGCGTACGCCGCGCTCCTTCGTCGGACATGACACGCCGCTGGTGCGGCCGCGCGTATCCAGGCAGCTCGACTATGAAGGCGAAGTGGTGCTGGTGATTGGCAAAGCCGGGCGACACCTCGCCGAGGGCGATGCGCTGAATCACATCGCCGCACTGACGCTCTGCAACGAAGGCACCATCCGCGACTGGGTACGGCACGCCAAGTTCAACGTCACGCAAGGCAAGAATTTCGAGTCCACCGGCAGCCTCGGGCCATGGATCGTGCCCTATACGGACGAAAGCCAGATCGCCGATATCCGCCTCACCACGCATGTCAACGGCGAGCTGCGGCAGGACGATCGCACCTCGCGCCTGATGTTCGGCTTCCGCTATCTCCTGAGCTATATCTCGACCTTCACGACTCTCGTGCCCGGCGACGTCATCGTCACCGGCACGCCGACCGGCGCCGGTGCGCGCTTCGACCCGCCACGCTATCTTGTGCCCGGCGATGTGATCGAAGTCGCGGCCGAGGGCATCGGCACGCTGCGCAATGGCGTCGTCGACGAACACTAACGGATTGGAATACGCATGACTGTTCTCACCGGCGGCGAAGCCATCGTCAGCGGGCTCAAGGCTCACAGCGTCGACACCATCTTCGGCCTGCCCGGCGCGCAGGTCTATGGCCTGTTCGACGCCTTTCACCAGGCGAAGCTCAATGTTATCGGCGCGCGCCACGAACAGGCCTGCGGCTATATGGCGTTTGGCTATGCCCGCGCGTCCGGCAAGCCGGGCGTGTTCAGCGTCGTCCCCGGCCCCGGCATTCTCAATGCCAGCGCAGCGATGCTGACTGCCTTCGGCTGCAACGAGCCGGTGATGTGCCTCACCGGTCAGGTGCCGAGTGATTACCTTGGCCGTGGCCGCGGTCATCTGCACGAGATGCCCGACCAGCTCGCGACGCTCCGCAGTTTCGTGAAGTGGGCCGACCGCATCGACTATCCCGCAGACGCACCGATCAAAGTGGCACGCGGATTTCAGGAGATGACGTCCGGCCGTCGCGGGCCCGTGGCGCTGGAAATGCCGTGGGACGTGTTCACGCAGCGCGCGGAGACAGCGGATGCGACGAGGCTTGAACCGTTCGCAGCGCCCTCGCCCGATCCGGATCGTATCAAGGCAGCAGCCGCGCTGATCAAGGCCGCGAAGGCACCGATGATCTTTGTCGGCGCGGGCGCAATGGATGCGGGTGATGCGATTCTCGAACTCGCGGAAATGATCGACGCGCCCGTGGTCGCGTTCCGCTCGGGGCGCGGTATCGTCAGCAATGCGCATGAGCTCGGCCTCACCA
This sequence comes from Tardiphaga sp. P9-11, assembly GCF_008329525.1. Lineage (GTDB taxonomy): Bacteria > Pseudomonadota > Alphaproteobacteria > Rhizobiales > Xanthobacteraceae > Tardiphaga. Next base: position 888,914 of record NZ_NPKQ01000002.1, read on the forward strand.
TGGCCGCTGCCTATAATCTGTGGCCGCAGACCGATCTCATGATCGGCATCGGTTCGCGGATGGAATTGCCGACCACGTTCCGCTGGCCATTCCGGCCGGAGGGGCTGAAGTCTATCCGCATCGATATCGATCCGGTCGAATTCAGACGGCTCACGGTTGATGCGCCGATCGTTGCCGATGCGATAGAAGGAACGCGCGCGCTGGTCGCCGCCGTAAGCAAGGCCGGATACACGAAGACATCAGGCCGCCGCGAAACCATCCGCGCGGCGTCGGCGAAAGCGCAGAAGGACATCCAGGCGATCCAGCCACAGATGGCCTATCTCGACATCCTGCGCGACGTGCTGCCCGACAACGCCATCGTCACCGACGAGCTGTCGCAGGTCGGCTTCACCTCATGGTTCGGCTTTCCGGTCTATCAGCCGCGCACCTTTATTACTTCAGGCTATCAGGGAACGCTCGGCTCGGGCTTTCCCACCGCGCTCGGCGCCAAGGTCGCGCATCCCGATCGCCCGGTAGTGGCGATCACAGGCGATGGCGGCTTCATGTTCGCGGTGCAGGAACTGGCCACCGCCGTGCAGTTCAAGATCGGCGTGGTGGTGCTGGTGTTCAACAACAATGCCTATGGCAATGTGCGCCGCGACCAGTTGCAGGTGTTCGACGGCCGCGTGGTCGCCGCCGATCTGGTCAATCCGGATTTCGTCAAGCTCGCGGAATCCTTCGGCGTCGGTGCTATCAGGGTGACGTCACCGGCGGAGTTCAAGCCGGCGCTGGAAAAGGCGCTGGCGGACGGTGGGCCGTATCTGATCGCGATCGATGTGCCGAGGGATTCGGAAGTCAGTCCGTGGGCGTTCATTCATCCGAAGAAGCCGTAGCCCCACGCTCGTCGTTCCGGGGCGCGTGCGGTTCGCACCGCCCGCGCCCGGAATGACGAGTGTGTGCTTGTGCGTTACTGCTTCACCAGCGGATCCAGCATCGTGCAGCCACCTTCCGCAATCGGACGCATGATGTCTTCGGCCTTCACCTTGCCCTTGATGGTGAGCAGATCCCATTCCCCCTTGACCTCTGACGGCTTTTTCACTTCTGCCAGCAGCATGTCGTTCATCAACCGACCGTCCTCGCGCACGCGGGCGCCCGGCGCGAAGAAATCGTCCACCGGCATCGCCTTCATCTGACGCATCACGGTGAGGCCATCGTTGTTGTTCGCGGCTTCCGCAGCGCGCAGGTAATGCTTCACGGCGCTGTAGACGCCGGCCTGCGCGTGGGTCGGCATCTTGCCGTGCTTCGCCATGAAGCGCTTGCCGAATTCGCGGCTCTTGTCGTCATTGTCCCAGTAATAGCCCTCGAGATACTGCACGCCCTGCGTGGCTTCGGAGCCGAGTGCCTTGACCGAGGTGAGATAGAAGATCAACACGGCGAGCTTCTGCTTGCCCTCGCCGATCTGGAATTCGCGCGCCTGCTTGATATTGGTGACGGTGTCGCCCGAGGCATTGGCGAGCGCGATCACCTTGGCGCCGGAGGATTGCGCCTGCAGCAGGAAGGACGAGAAATCCATCGTGCCGACCGGATGTTTCACCGCGCCGAGGACCTTGCCGCCGGCAGCTTCCACCACTTTCGAGACTTCCGCCTGCATGGCGATGCCGAATGCATAATCCGCCGTGATGAAATACCAGGTGTCGCCGCCCTGCTTGACGACAGCCTTGGCGATGCCCTGCGCAAGCGAATAGGTATCGTACAGCCACATCGCCGCGGTCGGCGCGCATTGCTTGCCGAACACGTCGGCGGTGGCCGAGCCGACATGCACCAGCACCTTGCCGCGCTCGCGCGCCATGTTCTGCACTGCCAGCGAGATCGCCGAATTGCCGATGTCGAAGATCGCATCGACGCCCTGCTGATCATAGAGATCGCGCGCCAGCGAGACGCCGATATCGGTCTTGTTCTGATGATCCGGCCCGAGCAGTTTCACCGGCAGGCCGCGTACCTTGCCGCCGACATCATCGATCGCAAGCTGCGCCGCAACCACGCTGCCGGTGCCGCCGGCATCGGAGAACACCGAACTCTTGTCGTTCAGCACGGCGATGGTGAGAGGTTTGGTGATGGGTTCGGCAAGCGCCGAACCGTTCAGGCAAGCAACAGCAATGGCAGCCAAGATGCCCATTCGGGTCATTGTCGTTTCCTCGTTCTGGTTTTTATTGAGGAAAGCGTAATGGCGGCCGAATGCCTTGGCCAGCGAAATTTAATCGACCGATTAAATTGAATTCCGACGCGCGGAAAGCATCAGACGACCGATATCGATGCGCTACGCCGCTGCCACCGAACCGCAGCAAGTGCCAGTAGTCCAGCACCGGCCACGGCCCAGCATGCGACAGGCGCCCAGTGCAGCAACGGCGCATAGTCCGGCAGTTTCTGCAGTCCGCCGGCGACCGCGGCCATGCGTGCGAAGGTTGCGAGTGCCAGCGCCGAGAAGACGAGACCGATGACCTTGCCCTCCGCGCCGGTCTCGCCGATCGCCATCGCCGCCGACACCGCGCTCACCATCATGCAGCCCCATGCCGCGCCAGCGATGAATTGCGCTGCAATCAGCATGTTGAGATTGAAAGCAAACTCCGCGCCGATCACCGCACACGCGCCGAGCAATGCGGCTGCCCCGATGGCGACGATGCCGCCCTGACGCTTGACCACGGCGCTGGCCGGAAACATGGCAATGTTGAAGCCTATCCAGAATATCGGCATCAGCCATTCCAGATCGGCCGGCTTGGCGAAGCGCAGGAACATCGGCGCGCTGTTGATGCTGAAATGTAGCTGGAAGCCCAGCGCGAGAATGACCATGGCGCCGACAAAGAGCTGCGGCATGCGGCCAAGCGCGTTGCCCTGCGCCGGCAAAGCCTTTGCCTCGCGGGCACTAACCTGCACGAGGCCACGCTCGACGCGCGACAGCGCCACCGTTACAATCAGCAAAACCAAGCCGGCAAGAACGAAAGGCAGCCGCGGATCGACGCCGCGCAATGTCGCGCCGAGATAGGGCGCCAGCGCACCGGCGACGCCATAGCCGAGCATGGCCAGCGCAGCGAGAAACGGCCGCGACGGGCGCGCGGCATATTTGCCGAGCAATGTCAGCGGCGGCGCACGGAGTGCCGAGGATGTCGCCGACCAGATCACGATCAACACAATGAGTGCGACCTGTGCCTTCGGCCCCTGCCCGGCAACGAAAGGCAGCGCGACGAAGGCTGCGCAGGACACCGCAGTCAGGATGCCGACAATGAGACCGAGCCGCCCGACCACGCGCGCGATCCTGTCGGCGACCAGACCCATCGCCGTATCGGTGACAGTGAAGATCGCCTGATCGAGCATCAGGATGACAATCACGACAGTCGGCGCAATACCGACATCGGCGGCGAGCTTCGGCAGATAGATCACATAGGTGACCCAGCCGAGCGTGAAGATCAGTTGCAGCACGGCGAGATAGACGCCCGCAGCATTGCTGGCGGCGGCCTGTGTGCCGTTTCGTTCCTGCTCGCTCATGGTCCCCTCGCCCCACCGACCATAGAATGGTCGCGACAGCCAAGGAAAGCTTTCAACGCGCAGCGCTCAACAGGTCTCGTTCAACAGGTCTTGCGGAAGGTCAGGTTGATGCGCTGGCCGCCCATGACCGGATGTTCGCCGTCCGGCAGCGGCGCAACGCCATGATACGCCAGCCGCGACGGGCCGCCCCAGACCACGACATCACCATGCGTCAAACGATAGCGCTTCTGAGGCGCGCTGCGGGTGAGACCACCGAACAGAAATGTCGCCGGCAGGCCAAGCGACACCGAGACGATGGGCGCGCGCAGATCCAGTTCGTCCTTGTCCTGGTGCAGCGAGAGTTTGGCGCCGGGCTTGTAGCGATTGATCAGACAGGCATCCGGCACGAAGGCCTCGAAGCCGGCACGAACCGCCGCACGTGCGGCGAGATCGCGAAACGGCGCCGGCATTTCGGGCCACAGCTTGCCGCTGTCGGGATCGACGGGATCGTAGCGATAGCCTGATGGATCGGACACCCATCCGACCCGGCCGCAATTGGTCATCGCGACCGACATGGTGTGACCGCCGGGCGTGATCAGATGACGGAACGGCGCTTGTTTGACGATGACCCGCAGTGCGGCGATCACATCTGGCGCTTCGGCGGCGAAAAAATCACGCAGCAGCACCGCACCCTCGGCGAGATCTTCGCGCGCAGGCTGGGCGTCGGTGATATCGGCGAACAGATCGGTCATGGCTTTGCCACGTTAGCATCGTCACTTCGCATCGTGAAAGATCACACCGAGCGTATGACGCCGGCCGGATTTCACGCGGCTGACGCCATGGCGCAGGTTGACACGATAGCTGCCGCGCGTGCCCTGCACCGGGCGGTGATGCACGGCGAACACCACCGCATCACCCTGCCGCAAGTCTACCACTTCGGCGCGCGACTGCATCCGCGGCCGCTGCTCGGTCAACACGAATTCACCGCCGGTGAAATCTTCCGATGGTTCCGACAGCAGGATCGCGACCTGCAACGGAAACACATGCTCGCCATAGAGGTCCTGATGCAGGCAGTTGAAGTCGCCGGCTTCGTATTGCAACAGCAAAGGCGTCGGGCGGGTCTGGCCGGCGTTGTGGCAGCGCTTCAAGAACGCGGCGTGATCGCTGGGGAATCGCACGTCGATCCCCATCGTTTCGTTCCAGCGATTGGCGATCGTGCTCAATGGTCCGTAGAGCGCCGGACGCAGGCCGGCGATCGGATCGGGCAGCGGATAATTGAAATACTTGTATTCGCCGCGGCCGAAGCCATGGCGCGACATCACGATGCGGCTGCGGAAGTGGGCGTCGTCGGGGTAGAGCGATGCCAGCGCGCGGCATTCGTCGGGAGAAAGAAGCTTGTCGAACACCGCGCAGCCCTGGGCGTCGAGCTCAGCGCCAATGCGCTGCCAGTCGATGCCTTCGACACGCGCTTGCGGCGTGAGGTCGTTTTGCGCGGGCGTCTTTTTCGCCAGTGAAACCATGTCATCGCCTCCGTTATCCGGCCGCGATAAGGTTGTCATGGCCATCCGGCCATTTTGGGGAGATGGGTGGGTGAAGCCACCCGATTTCCGGATAGCAAAGCGGCATGCCCCAAAACGTCATTCCGGGGCGCGAGCGTCGCTTGGCGATCGTGAACCCGGAATCTCGACATGGGAGTCTCCGGGAGCCAAACACCGCGAGATTCCGGGTTCGCGTGCAGCTCGCGCTGCCCGCGCCCCGGAATGAAGCGTGTGAAATTATGCGTGTGTGTGGTTACCCCAGCACCGGCAAGGTCTTCACGTCATAGCCATGGCTGATCTTGCGCTTCAGCACGGGGTCTTCGATCTCGTAGTCGAAGCGCTCCGCCGGGCGGATGCCGCCCTTCGCCGCAAAGGTGCCCCCGAACATCGCGGTGCCATCGGGCAGCTTGTCGCTGTCAAAGCCCTTCTTGATCAGTTCGGCCACCGTCAGCATGCCGCTCAGCAAGCCCTCTTGATACAGCACCTTCTCGCCCTTGATGGTCGCCCAGGAGCGCAGAATGATCTGGTCCCAATGCGGAAGCAGTTCGGAAAGCTCCCACACCACCGGCGCAATCGGCTTGTCGCACATCTGCTTCGACACGGTGATGTTGTAGGTCTCGACCTTGCGGTCGGTATGGTCGGAGCCGACGCCGACATAGGTCTTGCCGCCCGACGCGATCAGGCAGAACTCGACCTCGCCCGACGAATTCTCGTCGGTGCATTCGATCATGCCATCGGTGGTGAAGCGGCGCGCCGAGCAGCGGTAGTAGATCGGCGTCGAGGCCGGCGGCGCGATGCCGAGCGCCTCGAGTTCCTTGATGTGATGATCGCGCGCGACTGGATCGCGGCCGGTCCAGCCGGCGATGACGCCCTGGGTGATCTTGAGCATCAGCGGCGTCTTGGTGCCTTTTGCGTCCAGCGTGAACGCGATCTCGGTGGTCATGCGTATATCCTTGTCTTCCAGAGATTAACCGCGAACGGTGGTTTCAATGCCCGCGGCGAGTTCGAAGATGCGGCGGTCGGAGCCGCCGGCGGCTGCCAGCATCAGGCCGACCGGTGCTTCGTCCGGGGCCGAGATCGGCAGCGAGATGGCGCAGCCGTCGATCATGTTGATCAGGGTGCAGTTGCGCAGCGCCATCAGGTTCTGCTTGGAGAACACCTTGTCGTCTTCCATGTCGGCAATCGAGGGCGGCGTGATCGCGCAGGTCGGCAGCACCAGCGCGTCAAAGGGCGCGATGCGCTTTTCAGTGCGCGCGATCAGCGAACGACGCATCGGCAGGAGATCGAGATAGTCGGCGGCATTCTGGGTCTCACCGCGCTGGATGCGGAGTGCGACTCTGGGATCATAGACGTCGCCCTTGCTGGCGAGCAGATAACGATGCCAGGCATAGCTCTCCGCAGCGGTGAAACCGCCCTTGGTGCTCATCGGCGCGATATCGTTGAACTCAGGCACCTCAATGCGCTCGATGATCGCGCCCTTGTCGGCGAGCTTCTTCAGTGCGCGTTCGAAAGCGGTGGCCACGACGGGATCGAGATCGTCCATCGCCATGGTGGTCGGTACAGCAAGGCGCATGCCCTTGATCGGGCGTGGCGTGAGCTCAAATTCGGGTTCGCCGGCCAGCACGGCATCCATCGCCGCGCAGCAGGCGACCGAGCGTGCGAGAGGGCCGATACTGTCGAGGGTGAAGGACAGCGGCACCGCGCCGTCGAGTGGCACGCGGCGCTGGGTCGGCTTGTAGCCGACGATGCCATTGAAGGCTGCTGGAATGCGGCAGGAACCGCCGGTGTCGGTACCCAATGCCGCATGCGCCATGCCATCGAGCACGGAGACGGCGGCACCGGAGGACGAGCCACCCGGCACATGGCCGACCTCGCGCTTCCACGCGCCCTTGGGTGTGCCGTAATGCGGATTGGTGCCGATGCCCGAATAGGCGAATTCGACCATGTTGGTGCGGCCGATCACCACGAAGCCGGCACGACGCAGACGCGCGACGGTCGGGGCATCGGCATCGGCCGGCGCGGAATCGTCCAGCGCGCGGGAACCGGCGCGGGTCACCTGGCCCTTGATGTCGAACAGGTCCTTGATGGAGATCGGGATGCCCGCGAAGCGCGACGGCGCGGCATTGGCCTTGCGTAAGCTATCCATGGCATCGGCAGCGGCCAGCGCCGCGTCCTTGTCGACATGAATGAAGATGCGCTCGCCCTCGCCGTTCGGATCGGCGATTTTGGCCAGACAGGCTTCGACCAGTTTGCGGGAGGTGGTGCGGCCGGCGGCAAGATCGGCGGCCAGGCTGGCGAGGGTCGGTGCGGTCTGGTGGAAGTCGTTGCTCATGGTCGCGGCATCCTGTGTGTCTTGCCGGACCCGCAAGTGGTCACGGCGCCCGGTCGGTATCGCCGAAAGTGTCCTCGATTTCCAGATCGAGCAGCGCGGAGCTGAGCGATTTGCCATGCGCATCGAGCGCGAGCGATCGCGTCACCCCGCCGCCAAGCGCCTGATCCATGACGAAATTCAAGGCCGCCAGATTGGGCAGTTCATAGCGGACCACCTCGCCCGCGACGATCCCCGCAAACAGGGCCTTCACGCGCGCGGCGGTCACCTGCGATACTATCAACGGATATAGCTTTGCGTCAAAGGCAATTACCGAGATGTTGGAAATGTTGCCCTTGTCACCGGTGCGGGAATGGGCGATCTCGCGCAGCTTCACGTCATGCTCCCTGAACCATCCGTACCAACCTACCCTGTCAGGTTGCAGCGGGACAAGCCTCGCACGTTTTCCAACCGGAATTCCAATTCAAATTCCGTGTCGTCCCGCAGTGAGCAGATACGGCCATGCAGCATGCGCGCTGGACCGCCCCCGGTGGAATGTGGAATGTCCATCCAGAGGACAACGAACGGGGCCAAATCCCCGTCCAAGGGAGAGAACCACGAACATGGCAGAACCTGCCCGCGCGCGCCCGAAACCGACACCTGAAACGCAGCATTACTGGGACGGCGCCAAAGCCGGCGAACTGCGCCTGCAGCGCTGCGACGACTGCAGCAATGTGTATTTTCCGCCGCGGCCGTTCTGTCCGTCCTGCGCCTCGCGCAAGGTCTCGGTGTTCCAGGCCTCGGGCAAGGGTTTCCTCTACAGCTACGTCATCAATCATCGCCCCGCCGCGCCGGGCTTCACGCCGCCTTATGCCATCGCCGTGGTCGAGCTTGACGAAGGTCCGCGGCTGATGAGCAGCATCATCGATTGCCCGCAGACGCCCGAAGCGCTCGAACTCGACATGAAGTTAGAGGTCGCCTTCGAGAAGCTCGACGACACCATCACCCTCCCCGTATTCCGTCCGGCGAAGGGCTGAGATCATGCGCAGAAACGCAGTCGCCGTCGTCGGCGCAGCCGAGACCACCGAACTCGGCGTCATCCCCAACATGTCGCAGATCCAGCTTCATGCGGACGCGGCGCTTAACGCCATCAAGGATGCCGGGCTGAAGCTCTCGGATATCGACGGCATCGCCACTGCAGTCGAGACACCGCAGCAGATCGCGCATTATCTCGGCATCACCCCGACCTGGGTCGATGGCACATCAGTGGGCGGTTGCTCCTTCATGCTGCATGTTCGCCATGCTGCGGCAGCGATCGAGGCGGGCCTCTGCAAGACCGTGCTGATCACCCATGCGGAGTCCGGCAAGTCGATGATCGGCAAATTGCCGCGCTCGATGCCGGCTGACAGCCTGCAGGGCCAGTTCGAGGCGCCCTATGGCGTCTACGGTCCGCCGAGCATGTTCCCGATCCCCGTGCTGCGCTACATGAAGACCCATGGCATCACGCATGAGCAGATCGCGTCCGTGGCCGTGTTCCAGCGCGAATGGGCCGCGAAGAATCCGCGCGCGATGATGAAGGCGCCGATCACCGTCGATGACGTGCTGAACTCGAAGATGATCGCCTATCCATTCCGCATCCTGCAGTGTTGTTTGGTCACCGACGGCGGCGGTGCGCTAATCCTGACCTCGGCGGATCGCGCCAAGGATTTCCCGAACAAGCCGGTCTATATTCTCGGCACCGGCGAGAGCGTAGAAACGCCGATGGTCAGCCAGATGAAGACATTCGATTCATCTGGTGCCTTCACCGTGGCAGGACCGACTGCGTTCCGCGAAGCAGGGATCGCGCACAAGGACGTCGATCACCTGATGATCTACGATGCCTTCGCGCATCTGCCGCTGTATGGTCTCGGCGATCTCGGCTTCATGCCGCATGAGGAAACCGGCAAGTTCATCGCCGACGGCAACACCCGCCCCGGCGGCAAACTGCCGATGAACACCAATGGCGGCGGTCTCAGCTATATGCATTCCGGCATGTACGGCATGTATGCGCTGCAGGAGAGCGTCCGCCAGATGCGCGGCATCGCGCCGGCGCAGGTGCCGGGCGCGAAAATCTCCGTGTGCCATGGCGTCGGCGGCATGTTCGCCGCGTCGGGCACGGTGATTTTTACGAACGAGAAGTAACTCAGTGCCTTCTCCCCGTTTGCGGGGAGAAGGTGGCTCGAATGCGAAGCGCGTTCGAGTCGGATGAGGGGGACTATCCGCAGGCGCGGAGCAAGCGGATAGTCCCCCTCACCCGCCCCGGCTTCGCCGGGACGACCTCTCCCCGCAAGCGGGGCGAGGTTAGAAAACATCAATCACACCACCAAGAGGAACCACTACATGGCATCTACCAAATCGCTCGACGGAAAAGTCATCGTCGTCACCGGCGCAGGGCGCGGCATCGGCCGTGGCATTGCGTTGCTCTGCGCGGCTGAAGGCGCCAAGGTTGTCGTCAACGATCCCGGCGTCGGCACCGACGGTTCGGGCGGCGATGGCGCGGCACCGGCCGAACAGGTCGTCGAGGAAATCACCAAGGCCGGCGGCACCGCCGTCGCTAACTTCGAGTCGGTTGCCGAAGCGGTCCCGGCCAGCAAGATCATCAAGCAGGCCGTGGACACCTACGGCAAGATCGACGGCGTGGTGAACAATGCCGGCATCCTGCGCGACGCGATCTTCCACAAGATGTCGATCGATGCGTTCGAGATGGTAATCAAGGTCCATCTGATGGGCTCGTTCTACACCTCGCATGCCGCCGCGCGTTATTTCCGCGAGCAGAACTCCGGCTCGTTCGTGCACTTCACCTCGACCTCGGGTCTGATCGGCAATTTCGGCCAGGCCAATTACGCGGCCGCCAAGCTCGGCATCGTCGGCCTATCGAAGTCGATCGCGCTCGACATGGGCCGCTTCGGCGTCAATTCGAACTGCGTCTCGCCCTTCGCCTGGAGCCGCATGATCGGCTCGATCCCGACCGAGACCGAAGCCGAGAAGGCCCGCGTCGAACGGATCCAGCGCATGGGTCCGGAAAAGATCGCACCGCTCGTCGCCTATCTGCTCTCGGACGCCGGCAAGGACGTCACCGGACAGATCTTCGCCGCGCGCATGAACGAGATCTTCCTGATGGGCCAGTCGCGCCCGCTGCGCTCGGTCCACCGCGACGAAGGCTGGACCCCGCAGACCCTCGCCGAACACGGTATGCCGGCGTTGAAACCGTCGTTCTACAAGCTCGACCGTTCGGCTGACATCTTCAGCTGGGATCCGGTCTAAGCATCCAATCGGCTCGCCGGAGCAACACTCCCGCGAGCCGACTTCTACAACCCAAAATCGAAAACGAAACGATATTGCTCAAATAGCCATGCATATCGGTCTCATCTGACCTGATATCGCTCAAATTTCGTCATAAAGAATTCAAACGCCGGCCAAGACCGGCTATGCCACCAGCAATCAACGGGTTTGACGTCACGCATCTGCGGACGAAACCGCATTTGCTGGACGAACATCATGACAGATCACGCGGGCGCGATGCCCTCCGCGGCCATGCCGCATTCCAAGCCGCTGAATTCCCCCGCCCGCGTTCTGCTGGCGAGCCTGATCGGCACCACGATCGAATTCTTCGACTTCTACGTTTATGCCACCGCCGCGGTGCTGGTGTTTCCAAAACTGTTCTTCCCGGCTGGCAACGACACCGCCGCGCTGCTGGCGTCTTTCGCGGTGTTCTCGATCGCGTTCTTTGCGCGTCCGTTCGGCGCTGTCGTGTTCGGCCATTTCGGCGATCGCGTCGGCCGCAAGACCACGCTGGTCGCAGCATTGCTGACCATGGGCATTTCGACCGTGCTGATCGGCCTGCTGCCGACGCACGCGCAGATCGGCCTCGCCGCGCCGCTGCTGCTGGTGCTGTGCCGTTTCGGCCAGGGTTTTGGCCTCGGGGGTGAATGGGGCGGCGCGGTGCTGCTCGCCACCGAGAACGCGCCGGAAGGCAAGCGCAACTGGTACGCCATGTTCCCGCAGCTCGGCGCGCCGCTCGGCCTGTTCCTGTCGTCCGGCACGTTCTTCATCCTGCTGCATTTCGTCTCGCCGGAATCCTTCCTGAGCTGGGCATGGCGCGTGCCGTTCCTCGCCTCCATTGTGCTGATCGCCATCGGTCTGTGGGTCCGCCTCTCGATCACCGAGACGCCGGAATTCCAGAAGGCCATCGACAAGGCCGAGCGCGTGGCTGTGCCCGCCATGGAGCTGCTGCGCAAGCACAAGCGCAGCCTTGTGCTCGGCACGCTGGTTGGTCTGATGACCTTCGTGTTCTTCTATGTCTGCACGGCCTATCTGCTGTCCTACAATGTCGGCGTGGCAAAGATGTCGCTGCTCGACGCGCTCAAGGTGCAGATCGCCGGCGCCGTCGCCTTCGGCACCACCAACATCCTGGCCGGCCTGCTCGCGGACAAGATCGGTCGTCGCACGCTCCTGATCGCCAATTGCCTGATGGTGATCGTGTTCTCGTTCTTCCTGGCACCGCTGCTGTCAGGCGGCGTGGCGGGCATCTATGCCTTCGCGCTGATCGGTCTGGCGATCTTCGGCATCAATTACGGCCTGATCGGCGCCGCGCTCGCGGCACCGTTCCCGACCACCGTGCGCTATACGGGCGCGTCGATGACGTTCAATCTGGCGAGCATCTTCGGTGCCTCGCTGGCGCCCTATATCGCCACCTGGCTGCAGGCGAATTACGGTCTCGCTTACATCGGCTATTACGTGCTCGCCGCCGCGGTGATCACGCTCATCGCGATCTTCGCCTCGGACAAACACGAGGTCTGATTTCGCCGGCCGGCGAATGTCGAAGGGGCAGCGCCGGCGCTGCCCCTTTTTGTTTGTCAGTTCGACGCCTGCTGCCGCTTGAGTTCGTTGCGCGCGGCCTCGCGCTCGAATTCGCCGTCGCCCCGGCACACTTCAGCTGCCTGTTTCAGATAAGGCAGCGCCTCCTGCGGTTTGTGCTTCACCATCAAATACTGCCCGAGATAGAACGACACGCCGCAAGGGCCAAAGTCGTCTTCGAGCCGCATCCCCTTCATTTTGGCAAGCATCTCCTCGGGGGTCATCTGGCCGAGATAGACCGCCACCATCGGCCATGGCCAGTCCTTGCGATCGAACGTGTCCGCGTTGCGCTTCAGCTCGCCCATGTCGTAGTCGCCGCTGCGCGCCCGTGCGATGTAGCGCAGCAATTTGGCAAGACCATATTCCGGGCTCTTCTCCACCACATCGCCGAAATCCTCTGCCGCTTCGGCGAAGTGCCCGGTAATGAAGTACGCGTGCGAGCGCCGGTTGCGAATGGCGGGATCATTCGGCGTCAGCTTCAGCGCAGCGTCATAGTTGGGAATCGCGCTGGCGTAATCGCCTTTGCGCGAGAACGCAACGCCACGATTGATGTAGGCATCGACGGTATCGGGAGCAAGCTCGAGCGCCTTGCTATAGTCGGCGATCGCGCCGTCATTGTCGCCGCGCTGCAGCTTGATCTCGGCGCGTCCGTAATAGGCCATGTCCTGATTGGTTGTTGACAGGCGCAATGCGGCTTCGAAATCCGCCAGCGCATGGTCGGAATCGTTGCGCGACAGATAGGCGTTGCCGCGAAACGCCAGCGCCAATGTGTTTTTCGGATCGAGACGGATAGCCGTGGAGAAATCGGCGATCGCGCCCTTCATATCCCCGCTGTCCCGGCGCGCCAGACCCCGGTTGTTATAAAGCGCCGCCAGTTCCGGCTTGAGCCGGATCGCCTCGTCGTGATTTTTGAGCGCGCGGCCGAAATCACCCTTGGCGGCATAGATGGCACCGCGTGCCGCATAGGCAAACGGATAGTTCGGATTGAGCGCGATGGACTTGTCGTAATCGGCGAGGGCGCGATCGTGATTGTCCTGCTTTTCATAAACTGTCGCACGCATGTAATAGCCTTGTGCGCTGTCCGGGCGCATCGCAATGAAAGCCGAGAAGTCGGCCAGCGCACGCTCCAGATTGCCGCGAGACATCTGTGCGGCCCCACGATAGCTCATGGCTTCAGCGCGCTCTGCAGGCGTCGCAGCAGTGTCATCGATGATCTCCGTGCAACCCGCAATCATGCGGTCATTGACCGGCAGACGACATGCATTGTCCGCCTGCGCTGACAATGACGTGACAAACAGCAATGCTGCAGAAGCGATTGCAACACGTATGTGACAGCGAAACGATGACATGGGAACCGCGCATCAAATGAGAGCTTTGGTGTTGGTCGCACGGAACTATCAAAACGTTCACCGCGCTGCGATGCGCGCTTGTGCACCGCCATGATCGCGCGGCAGCAACGAATTGTGTGGCATCCTCGTCGCAACGGTATTTAAACTCCCGGCAACGGCTGGAGAAAACCAGAAAAGCCGGGAGGATGACGATGCCAACTCAGCTCACGCAAGAATCCGCTCACCCCGCCGCACCATCCAACTCACTCAGTCGCAGAAATATCCTGGGCAGTGCCGCAGCATTGGCTGCGACAACGCTAATCGCACCTGATGCCCTCGCGCGCAACTTCGGCCGTGGTGCGGAGCCGCAGCGCTATCCCGATCCTGATATCGTTGTCATCGACGCCAATCGCTTCAAGGCGAAAGTCGGCAACACCGTCATCAAGCGGCTCTATACCGGCTGCCTGTGGGCGGAGGGACCAGCGTGGAATGCGCAGGGTCAGTATTTGATCTGGAGCGACATCCCTGCCAATCGCCAGCTGCGTTATCTCGACGATGACGGCCACATCTCCGAACGCTTCCGCTATCCATCCGAGGAGAGCAACGGAAATTCGTTCGACACCGAGGGCCGCCAGCTTTCCGCGCAGCGCACGCGCCTTGTCCGCTTCGAGCACAATGGCAGCGTCACGACGCTGGCTGAACAAGCAAACGGCAAGCCGCTGAACGGGCCGAACGATATGGTGGTCAATCCGATCGACAAGGCGATCTGGTTCACCGATCCCGGCTACGGCGCCATCAATCTCTATGAAGGACAACGCGCGGCGGCAGGCGTCACGCAACCGCACCAGAAGGAAGCGGTGTATCGCATCGATCCCACGAGCGGCCAGATCAGCAAGGTCGCGGACGATCCGTTCAAGCCGAACGGCTTGGCGTTCAGTCCGGATTACAAGAAGCTCTATGTCTGCGACACCGGCATCACGCATTATCCCAATGCCAAGAATGTCGTCTGGCAATACGACGTCGACGGCGGCAAGCTCTTGAATGGCAAGCCGCTGATCGACATGACGCTGGACGGCAAGTCCGGCTTCCCTGACGGACTGCGCGTCGACACCGAAGGCAATATCTGGGTCGGCGCCGGATGGGTCGGCGAGGGCTATGACGGCGTGCAGATCTTTGCGCCGGACGGCCAGCGCATCGGCCAGATCAAGCTGCCGGAAACCTGCGCCAATGTCTGTTTCGGCGGCAAGAAGCGCAACCGGCTGTTCATGACGGCAAGCCAGTCACTCTATGCGGTCTATGTGGAAACGCAGGGCGCGCATTTCTGTTGAGGGGTGCTTTCCCTCCCTCAAGCGGCGAAGCCGCGCAGTGGGGAGGGTGGCTGGCCGAAGGCCAGACGGGTGGGGTGCCTCCCAAGCGACGGCGCTTGCGGAGGCACCCCACCCGTCTCGACCGCTGCGCGGTCGATCCACCCTCCCCACGGCGCACAGCTTCGCTGTGCTGGAGGGAGGGAGTGAAAGACCTACCCGCTATTCCGCAATCCCGCCGAGATGCCGTTGATCGTCAATTGGATCCCGCGCAGCACCTGCTCGTCCGGATTGTTCGCGCGGTGCTCTTTCAGCAGCTCGACCTGCACATGGTTGAGCGGATCGAGATACGGAAACCGATTGCGGATCGACCGGTCGAGCAGCGGGTTGTTTTGCAGCAGGCGCTCCTGCTCCATGATATCCAGCAGCGTCTCGATGCACAGATGCCATTCGCCGCGGATGCGGCCGAAGATGGTCTCGCGCAGCTTCTGGTCGGCGACGAGCTCAGCATAGCGCGAGGCGATGGCGATGGAGCTTTTGGCCAGCACCATGTCCATGTTGGACAGCAGCGTGCGGAAGAACGGCCATTCGCGGTGCATCTCCTGCAGGAACGCCATGCCCTTGTCGGGATGATTGGCGAGCCACGCCTCGATGGCGCTGCCGAAACCGTACCAGCCAGGCAGCATCAAGCGGCACTGCGCCCATGAGAACACCCAGGGAATGGCGCGCAGGTCCTCGATGGCGCGGGTCTTTTTGCGCGAGGCCGGACGGCTGCCGATGTTCAGCGTCGAGATCTCGTTGATGACGGTGGATTCCCAGAAGTAATCGACAAAGCCTTCGGTCTCATAGACCAGCCCGCGATAGGCCTTGAAGGCCAGTTCGGAAATCTCCTCCATGGCTTCGAGATATTCGCGGCGCGGCGCGCTGTGCTTCGGCGCCAGCAGGCTTGCTTCCAGCGTTGCAGCGGCGAGGATTTCCAGATTGTTGCGGCCGACCTCGGCGTTGGAATATTTGCTGGAGATGATCTCGCCCTGTTCGGTGATGCGGATCTGCCCATCCACCGCGCCGCCGGGCTGCGCGAGGATCGCATCGTGGCTCGGGCCACCGCCGCGGCCCACAGAGCCGCCGCGGCCATGGAACAGCCGCAGCCGGATGTGATGCCGCTCAAACACTTCGATGAGCTCGATCTCGGCCTTGTACAGTTCCCAGCCGGAAGTGACGAAGCCGCCATCCTTGTTGCTGTCGGAATAGCCGAGCATGACTTCCTGCACTGCGCCGCGGCTGTCGACCAGCTTGCGGTAATCATGCAGCGAGAACATGCGGTCCATGATGGCTGCAGAGGCCTGCAGGTCCTCGATGGTTTCGAACAGCGGCACGATATTGATGGCGCTGCGGCCGGAGCAATCCACCAGCCCGACCTCCTTCAGCAGCACCGCGACTTCGAGCATGTCGGAGACGCCCTTGCACATCGAGATGATGCATTGGGGAATCGCCGCTGCGCCGAATTTCGCATGAACCTGCGCGGCCATGCGGAACAGTCCCAGTTCGCCCAGCGTCTCATCGCTGTATTTGACGAACAGCGAGCCCAGCGGCCGCGCATTCTTCAATTCATTCGTCAGCAGCGCGATGCGCGCTTCCTCGCCGAGCGCGAGATAGGACGTGCCGGGCATCGCCGCGTCGATCAGTTCGGCAACGGTGCGCTCATGCACGGCCGAGTTCTGTCGGATGTCGAGGCTGGCGAGATAGAAGCCGAAACAATCCACGGCACGACGTAGCTGCCGCAGCCGGCCGCGGGCGATGACGCCGGAATTGTCGGCGATCAGCGAACGATCGAGCACGTCGAGATCGGCCTTGAATTCGGCCGCCGAGGCGTAGGCCGGGGCATCGCCCACGGCTGCGCGGCGGTTCGGCAATTCGAGCGCGTGGGCCGTCGCCGCCATCCGGGCATAGACGCCGGAGATCGCCAGACGATAAGGCTCGCCAGCGCGGTGCGGCGACGGATCGGGCGAACGTTCGGCCAATGCGCGCAGCTCATCGGAAACATCGGCGAGATGCGCCGCCATCGACAGTTCGGCGCCCAGCGCGTGGAGTTCGTCGAGATAGAAACTGAAAGCGCGCCTGCTCTGCAGCAGCATGGTGCCGCGCATCACATCCGCGGTGACGAACGGATTGCCGTCGCGGTCGCCGCCGATCCAGCTGCCCATGCGCAGGAACGAGCCAAGTTCGTTGCCGCCGCCCTGCGCGCGCAGGCTGTCTTCCAGCGCGCAATGCAGCCGCGGCACTTCGCGCAAAAACGTGTAATCGTAGAACGACAGTCCGTTGGCGACCTCGTCGAGCACGGTCAGCTTGCTCCGGCGCAGCAGGTTGGTCTGCCACAGTGTCACGACGGCACGACGCAACTGTTCTTCCGACGCCTCGATTTCCTCGGCGGTGAGCTGCATGCGCTCGCGCCGGTCCAGCAGTGCCGCGATTTCCATTTCGCGATCGATAGTGCTCTTGCGGCGGACTTCGGTGGGATGCGCGGTCAGCACCGGCGAGATCAGCGCCTGACCGAAAAACTTGCTCAGCAGCGCTGCATCGATACCGGCCTCGCGGGCGCGCTTCACCGCATGGGCCAGCGTGCCGGATGCGTTCGCCGCGTCGACGCGCTGCGCCCGCATGCGGCGAATGTTGTTCTGGTCTTCGGCAATATTGGCGAGATGGGAGAAATAGCTGTAGGCGCGAACGATGCGCACGGTCTCTGCGGTCGACATGCCGTCGAGAATGGCTTCAAGTTCGCGCCGCGCCAGCTTGTCTTCGTCGCGGTGGAAGCGAACCGAGGTCTGGCGGATGTTCTCGACGAGGGCGAACACCGCCTCGCCTTCCTGGTCGCGAACGGTATCGCCGAGAATGCGGCCGAGCAGCCGGATATCCTCGCGCAGCCGGGTATCAGCCTCCTGGGCCGCAATGTCGTCGCCGCGATGGAGTGCGGGTTCTTCGGTGGACAGGGTCAAGGACAAAGGACGCTCCAGGAAGTTGCCGGCACCCCATTTGGTCGCAAGTCATGCTGCGATGCAAGACGAAGTTGCAGGATCCAGCACCAGCCGCGGAACTCAGGCCTTGGGCTTGACCTTGTCGAGGATGCGATCCGCCTCCGAGCGCCAGTCGGCGCTCCGCGCGAAGCACGCCTCGCCCTTGGTGCCGAACAGCCCGTCATCGGCGAGATCGGCGATCCAGCCCTGACGCTCGGCGGTGCCTTCCGCCGACCATGGCGTCAGGCCAATCTCGCGCACGGTCTCCGCGACCTCGCGAACTTCTTCGCTGCGGCGGCGGCCGTGTTCGATGACACGCTGGAAAAAGTAAGCGCCCTGCTTTTCCCAGTCGATCGACGGAAACGTCTCGACCAGCGAGGCAATCACAGCATCCTCGACGCCATAGGCGCGCGCGGTGGTGAAGCTCTCGATCACCATCGCTTCGAGCCCCTTGATCATGATGCTGCGGCACATCTTGGTGGCCGAGGCGACGCCGAGTCTGTCGCTGGCGACTTTCGCATCGAAGCCGATGGCATTGAGCAGCGGCGCGAGATCGCGCGCGCCGGTGCCGCCGAGCAACAGGGGCACCTTGATACGGTATGGCGGGATCGAGGTCATGACCGCGCCCTCGACGTAGCGCCCGCCGGCGCCGTCGATTAGTGCAGCCGCGCGCTGCTTCGCGCCGGGCGATGCCGAGTTGAAATCGAGAAACCATGCCTGCGGCTTCAGACCGGGCACGCAGGCCTGCGCCGCCGGCACAGTCTGGCTCGCAGTCACCGCGCAGACGATGAAATCGGCGCGTGACGCGAGATCGGCATGCGAGGATGCGAGCGTGACGCCATGGGTCTCGGCATGGTCGCGCAGTGGCCCGGCATATTGGCCATCGAGTTTGAGATCATAGGCGCTGACACGGATATCCTGCTTGCGTAGGTCTTCCGCGAGAATGCGCCCGACTTCGCCATAGCCGATCAGCCCGACATGCCACTGGTTCGAACGTTCAATCATGCTTTTTACTGGACCTTGATGTTTGCCGCCTTCAGCACCGGCCCCCATTTGTCCGCTTCGGCATGCATGAATTTGTCGAACTCGGCCGGCGACGAACCGACCGGCGTGGCATCGATTTTCTTCAGCGCCGCCAGCACCACCGGATCCTTCAAGGCCGTCACCAAATCCGCATGGATCTTCGCCACGACATCGGCCGGCATGCCGGCGGGTCCGAGGAAGCCCCACCACACCGCCGTATCATAACCGGCGACACCGGATTCGGCGACCGTCGGCACATTGGGCAGCGCCGCAGACCGCGTCGCCGTCGTCACGGCCATGGCGCGAACTGCACCGCCTTCGAGCTGACCGACGATCTCGGGCAGCGGATTGATGCTCATGGGAATGTCGCCGGCAATGACGGCCGTGAGCGCCGGCGCACCGCCCTTGTAGGGGATCGAAACGATCTTCGTGCTGGCCATATGATTCAGCAATTCACCGGCGAGATGCGCGGACGTGCCGTTGCCCGACATGCCGTAGGACAGCGAGTCCGGCTTGGCTTTCGCCTGCGCCAGCAGCTCCTGTAGGTTCTTCGCCGGATTGTCTTTCGACACCACGATGGCCAGCGGCGAATAGGCGACTTCGCTGATCGCGGTGAAATCCTTGAACGTGTCGTAGGGCAGCTTCGGGTAGAAGAACTGGTTCAGCGGATGACCCGACGCCACGAGGATCAGCGTATAGCCATCGGGCGGCGACTTCGCGAGGGCCTGCGAGGCGATGATGCCACCGGCGCCTGGACGGTTGTCCACCACGGGCTGCTGGCCCCAGGTCTTCGACAGCGACTGCGCAAAGGTGCGCGCCAGCACATCAACGGCGCCACCGGCCGCATAAGGTACGAGGATCGTCACCTGTTTGCTGGGAAACGTCTGGGCGTGCAGCGACGGGCTGGTGAAAGACAGCGCAGCCGCCATGGCGACGGCCAGTTTCATGGGCCCACGCAAGGAAACAGGCAAAGACACGGGCATGGATGGTCGTCCCTCTTGTAATATCGCGCAACAATCTCGTGTCGTTGCTACTTGATAGTGCTACTTGGCTGCGGTCGCAGCGCGCAATCCGGAACGTGCGATGGCCGCATCGACCAGTCCCTGCGCCTTCACATCCTCGGTGAATTTGCGGACAAATGCCATCCCCTGATCGCGCCCCTTGGGGATCGCGACGGCATGCCGTTCGACGCCCCAGCGACCATCCAGCACCTTCGCGCCCGGCGCCTGCTCTGCGAGTTCGAACAGAGTCGCCTTGTTGGTGGCAAACACATCAATGCTGCCGGCTGCCAGCATCCCGGGCGCGAGCCTGATGGCGGGCACGCGGACGACCTCGGCATTCTTCAGGTCGCGCGATAGCACCGCATCGGATGAACTACCGGCGGTGACGCCGACATGGACACCTTTGACATCGACGTCCTCCGGCCGGACTACCTTGGAATCCTTATTAACGAGATAGCCGAGGTCGCTTTCGAGATAGGCCGGACCGAAATCCATGTCCTTGGCGCGTGCGGCCGACGCATTGGTGAAGGCGGCATCGACGGCGCCCGTCTTCACCGCTTCGAGAACCTCGGCGTTCTTCGAAAACACCACCGGCTCATAGGGCACGCCCAATTGCCGCGCCAGCTCCTTGCCGAGATCGTAGCCGACGCCACGCGGGCCTTCGGTTTGCGATACGAGAATAGACGTCGGTGTTCCCGGATAGAGACCAACGCGCAACTTGCCTGTTGGCGCAAGGATCTGCCTCGGCTCGAGATCGACGGCAACTGCAGGACTGGCAAACGCTGCAGCCAGAAGAGCGATCACCGCGATCTGCGCGGCAAGTTTGTTTCCAATCATTGCCACGCGCATCATCGTCCTCCTAGATCGTCCGCCCAGCCTTGGCCCAATAGGGATCACGCAGTCTCCGCTTGAAGATCTTGCCGGAGTCTTCCCGCGGCAGATTGCTCTGGATCTCCATCTGCTTCGGTACCTTGTAATCTGCCAGCGCCTTCTTGAGGTCCGCGCGCACCGTCGCAAGGTCGAGCACCACGCCAGGCTGCGGCTCGATCACCGCCATCAGCGACTCGCCGAATTCCTCGTCGGGAATGCCGAACACCGCGCAATCATGCACACCGGGGAGCGCATGCAGCGCGGATTCGATTTCGGCGGGATAGATGTTGACGCCGCCGGAGATCACCATGTCGCGCTTGCGATCGCAAATGAAGACATAACCGTCGGCATCGAGATAGCCGACATCGCCCGAGGTGATGAAACCGTCGCGGTCGATCTCGGCGCGCTTCTCGGGCTTGTTGTGATAGGTGAAATCCGGATTGCCTGATATGCGCGAATAGATCTCGCCGATCTCACCTTGTGGCAGGATCTGGCCGTCGTCACCCAGGAAACGCAATTCAGCGCCGGGCGCGATCTTGCCGACGGTGCCGGGCTTCTTCAGCGCGTCCTCGGAATTGGCGAAGGTCACCGCGCCGGATTCCGTCGAGCCGTAGAATTCGTAGATCACCGGGCCCCACCAGTCGATCATCGCGGTCTTCACATCGGCCGGGCACGGCGCAGCGGCGTGGATAATATGGCGCAGCGACGACATGTCGTATTTCTTGCGGACATCCTCCGGCAACTTCATCAGGCGGATGAACATGGTCGGCACCATGAAGATGGTGTCAATCTTCTCGTCCTGAACGACACGCAGAAACTCTTCGGGATCGAAGCGCGGCATCAGCACCAGCGTGCCGCCGAGACGCCCGGCGCGCAGCGCGAAGGCATTCGGCGCCGAGTGATAAAGCGGTCCAGGCAGCAGAGCGCGGGCACCGGGCTTGAGACCATAGACGCGCGCGCGCATCTGGTCTGCGGACGCGGCCTGCTCTGCCGTCGGCGCGAAGCGGCGCACTCCCTTCGGATGGCCGGTGGTGCCCGATGTGTAGATCATGTTGTGCGGCTGCGGCAGCGCGGGGCCGTCATAGGGCGCCTGTTCCGTCAGCCAGGATTCCAGATCGATGGCACTATCGGGGGTGCCGAGCCGTGCGGGATCGATCTTGTAATTGGCAACAATCTCCGGCGGCGTCGGCACGCTCAGCGACACGATACCTTGCGGGATCGCATCGCGCAGTTGATGCAGCATATCGGCATGGGCGATCAGAATGTTGCTGCCGGAGTCCTTGATGACATAGGTGATCTCCTCCGGTTTGAAGTGCCAGTTCACCGGCACGCCGTAGGCGCCGAGCTGCGCCACCGCATAGGCGGCTTCGATAAATGCGATGTCGTTGCGCATCAGGATGCTGACGCTGTCGCCCTGCTTGACGCCGAGCCGCGACAGACCGCCGGCGATGCGGCTGGCACGTTCGGTCAGTTCGGCAAAGCCGCGGCGGCGATCGCCTGACATGACGCCTTGGGAGAGAGAGCTTATCGACATGGATACGTTTCCGGGTGTTGTTGTTTTTAGTTTTAACGAGGCCTCTCAGCCGTCATTACAAGGAGCCTCTCGGCGACGAAGCAATCAAAGCTCCGTCATGGCCGGGCTTGTCCCGGCCGTCCACGTCTTAGAACCTGGCCAAGACGTGGATACCCGGCATTCGCCGAGCATGACGATGTACTGTGTGGCTGACTCTACGAACCGCATTTTCGGTCAGACTCTCAGGATGAGGACGAAGTTTTTCAGTCCACAAATCTCGGCGCGCGCTTCTCGATATTCGCGCGCACGGCTTCGGTCTGGTTTGGTCCACCCATCAGTTTCATCTGCTCGACGGATTCGGCGAGCAGCGCAGGACCGGGATCGATGGCGAGATTATTGAGCATGCGCTTGGCGGCGCGGATTGCATCGGGACTCTTGCCGGCGATCTCGCGTGCGGTCTCGAGCGCGGCAGCGCGCGGATCGTCGCAGATCCGCGTGGCAAGGCCGTAGCTCAGAGCTTCCTGCGCCGAGAAGATGCGGCCGGTGTAAGTGAGATCGCGCAGGATGTCATCGCGTACGAGACTGGCGAGGATCGGCGTGCCGGCCATATCGGGCACCAGGCCCCATTTGATTTCCATCACCGACATCCGCGTGTCCGGCGCGAGAAAGCGCATATCAGCACCGAGCGCGACCTGGAAGCCGCCGCCGAAGGCGACGCCGTGGACTGCTGCGATGACCGGCACCGGCAATTGGCGCCAGCCCCACACCGCCTGCTGGGAATGATTGCAAAGACCATGGGTGCGCAGCGCGAGGTCGCGCTTCTGCGCGCCGCCGATACCGTCGCCGCCATTATCGTTCATCGCGGCGAATCGTCCCATGTCAAGGCCGGCGCAGAACGCCCGGCCCTCGCCGGACAGCACGACCGCACGCAGCCCCTTCTCGCGGCTGAGACGATCGGCGGTATCGACCAATGCCGCGAACATCGCCGCATCCAGCGCATTCATCTTGTCCGCGCGGACCAGCCGAACATCGGCAACGCCGTCCGTCATGGACACAGAGATGCGGTCTTCCATGGGAGGTTTCCTTCCTAGACTTGTTTTTTCTTCCCGCTTTACACGCAAGCGGTATCGGGTTTAGTCAATCAACTAATTAACCCGTCCGCATCCTCTTAAAGCAGGACCCTCCCATGTTCAATCAGCAGCTCCTCGCAGGCCGAAAAATCCTCGTCACCGGCGGTGGCACCGGTCTTGGCAAATCGATGGCGGCGAAATTTCTCGAGCTCGGCGCCGAAGTGCACATCTGCGGTCGCCGCAAGGCTGTATGCGACGAGACCGCAACCGAGCTGATGGCGGAATTCGGCGGCAAGGTCACCAGCCACGGCGTCGACATCCGCGACTCCGCGGCGGTCGACGCCATGATCGAGGGTATCTGGGCCGATGGCCCCCTCACCGACCTGATCAACAACGCCGCCGGAAATTTCATCTCGCGGACACAGGACCTCTCGGCGCGCGGTTTCGACGCGGTCGCCAATACGGTGATGCACGGCACGTTCTACATGACCCACGCCGTCGGTCGCCGCTGGATCGCCGACAAGGTGCCGGGCAATGTCGTGTCGATCACCGTGACCTGGGTGCGGAACGGCAGCCCCTATGTGGTGCCATCCGCCATGAGCAAATCGGCGATCCACGCCATGACCATGTCGCTGGCCACCGAATGGGGCCGCTACGGCATCCGCCTCAACACGATTGCACCCGGTGAAATTCCGACCGAAGGCATGAGCAAGCGCATCAAGCCCGGCGACGAAGCCGGTGCGCGCACCCGCGCGCAGAACCCGATGGGCCGCGTCGGCAAGATGGAAGAGCTGCAGAACCTCGCAGTGTTCCTGATCTCCGGCGGCTGCGACTGGATCAGTGGCGAGACCATCGCCATGGACGGCGCACAGGCGCTCGCCATGGGCGGCAACTTCTATCAGCTGCGCGATTGGTCCGATGCCGAGTGGATCCAGGCGCGCGACAGCATCAAGGCGCAGAACGAGAAGGACAAGGCGCAGCGGGGGTAACGCGCTGCGCGCTCAAGCACTACTGCCAATGTTCGTCATGGCCGGGCTTGTCCCGGTCATCCACGTCTTGGCCATAGCCATAAAGTGAAGAAAGGCGTGGATGGCCGGGGCAAGCCCCGGTGTGACGGAGTTTGTCGTGAGCGACCGCGCGAGTACGTCCCACACGAAGGTGCTCATCCCACCGCACTGCAAAACCTTTCTCATCTTGTCAGCTCTCCCGGACGCCCGCACACTCTCCGCAACTAATAAACTGCGGGAGGGAGACACATGTCCGTTGCGGAAGCGGCCACACTGGCCGATGTCATTCGCGTCCAAGCACAGACGCGCGGCGATTCAATAGCGCTGGTGTTCGAGGGCCGCGACACCAGCTACAAGTCACTCGATCGCAATGCCAATCGCGTCGCCAACGGGCTGATGGCGCTCGGTGTCAAGCCGAACGAGCGCATTGCCTATCTCGGCAAGAACAGCGACCTCTTCATCGAACTCCTGATCGGCGCCGTGAAGGCCAAGGTGGTGATGGCGCCGGTGAACTGGCGGCTCGCCGGACCGGAAATCGCGTTCATCGTTGACGACGCGAAGGCACAGGTGCTGTTCGTCGGACCGGAATTCGTCGATCTGGTGCGCAGCCTCAAGCCGCAAATGCCGGGCGTGCGCATCGTCATGACCACGGAAGGCGGTGCACCAGAGTGGCAGGACTTTACTGCCTGGCGCGACGCGCAGAGCGAGCGCGCCCCGAACCTCCCCACCACCAAGGACGATGTCGCGATCCAGCTTTACACGTCGGGCACCACAGGCAAGCCCAAGGGCGCGATGCTGTCGCACCAGAATTTCCTGTCGCTGTTGCGCATCGGCGGCACCGACGAGAACCCCGACTGGAATGTCTGGACCGCCGATGACGTTTCGCTGGTGGCGATGCCTGTATTTCACATCGGCGGCGTCGGCTGGGCGGTGTTCGGCCTCTATCACGGCGCCAAGAACGTGATCGCCAGGGAGTTCGACCCAAACAAGGTGCTGGATTTCTTCCGCGACTACGGCATCAGCAAACTGTTCCTGGTGCCGGCAGCCATGCAGTTCATCGTGCGGCAGCCGCGCGCGCGGGAGATGGATTTCGCGCGCCTGAAATACATTATGTATGGCGCGTCGCCGATCCCGGCTGCATTGCTCAAGGAATGCATCAGCGTGTTCGGCTGCGGCTTCGTGCAGATGTATGGCATGACTGAAACCACCGGCACCATCGTGGTGCTGGCGCCCGAGGATCATATCGAGGGCCGCGACTGCATGCGTTCAGCCGGCAAGGCACTGCCGGGCATCGAGATCGCCATTCTCGATGCCGACGGCAAGCCGCTGCCAACAGGTGAAGTCGGCGAGATCGCAACGCGCTCGGCATCCAATATGGTGGGCTACTGGAACCTGCCGGATGCAACTGCGCGCACGCTCGATCGCGACAACTGGCTACGCACCGGCGACGCCGGCTATCTCGACAGTGACGGCTTTCTCTACATCCACGACCGCATCAAGGACATGATCATCTCCGGCGGCGAGAACATCTATCCCGCCGAAGTCGAGAGTGCGATCTGCGATCATCCGGATGTGGCGGAGGTCGCCGTCATCGGCATTCCCGATGATACATGGGGCGAAGCAGTGAAGGCCGTGGTGGCGCTGAAACCAGGCAAGGAGCTCAGCGCAACCGACCTGATGAAGTTCACGCGCGAGCGCATCGCGGGATTCAAGGCGCCGAAGACGATCGACTTCATCACGGCGCTGCCAAGAAATGCGTCGGGGAAGATCCTGCGGCGGCAGTTGCGCGATCCGTATTGGGTCGGGAAAGAGCGGCAGGTGAATTGAGAACCTTGCCGCAGCCGAATCCCCCATTGGCACCCCCGGGTATATCGATACAGCGAACGCGAGAGACTTCGTCATCTCGCTACCGCGCGTGCCTCCGGGCTCCGTCCGATTAGCGATTTGGGGGAATTGTCTGACGTAGACGTTGAGCGTAGCGTCACGAAGGCCAGCAGCCGAACGGCAACTAAACCTCGTGTGTCCGTTGTAGAGGCGCGAAGTCATGCGCGGCGAGATTCGTGACATCAGTTCAGGCAGGGGCAAGGACCCCGCCACCCCGCGCGTCGGAACGCCGCGCCGCCTCGCGGCGATCGTCGTGGGAGACATCTGCGGATATAGCCGCCTCATGGAGCTCGACGAGGAAGGGACGCATGCGCGCGTCAGGCGCATCGAGCGCGACCTCATCGAACCCAGCATTACCGAGCACGACGGTAAACTCGTCAAAAAAACTGGCGACGGGTTCATTGCGATATTCGATAGTCCGGTCGAAGCCGTTCGATGCGGCATCGTCATCCAGCAAAGCATGATCGGACGCAACGCAGCGCTGCCAAGGAACTCCTGGATCGAATATCGCATCGGCGTCAATCTGGGAGACGTGATCATCGAGCCTGACGATGTCTTCGGCGATGGCGTCAATGTTGCTGCGCGCCTGGAGGGAATTGCCGACCCCGGCCAAGTGTACATCTCTGGCGGCGTCTACGAACAGATCAAGCACAAACTTGTCTGCGGCTATCAGTCGCTTGGTGACCGCAAGATCAAGAACATTACCGACCCGGTGAGAGTTTACCGGGTGCTTCCCGATCCCGCGGCCTTCAACAAGGCGCGGAAGCAGCGTGAGCATGTTCTGATCGTTTCGTTCTGCGTGATCTTGCTGGCTATTGCAGGCGCCAGCGTCTGGTACATGAGGACTTATCCGCGCAGTGAAATTGGCCAGCAGGCGTCAGCTCCCGCGGCGCCTCCGCAAGAGACAGGGAATACAAGCCCCCGATCAGCGCCCGCCGCCAAGCAGGCCCGGCCTGAACCTGCTCCGGCGGTAACGCCTGCGCCGCCACCGGCACCACCAAAGCCAATGCCGGTCATCGAGCCCGCCATGGTCCCCCTCCCCGGCGGGACCTTCGCGATGGGCAGCAATGACGACATAACGGAAAAGCCGATACACCAGGTCACGATCAAGCCCTTCGCCATCGGCAAGTATCCGGTCTCGGTTCGCGAGTGGAACGCGTGCGCTGCCGCGAATGCCTGCGCGTTCCTGGTGACAGGGCGGGACGACATTCCGGTCACGGATGTGAGCTGGAGCGATGCCAAGCAATTTGTCGCATGGCTCGCGAAGGAAACACAAAAAGCCTTCCGGCTCCCGAGCGAAGCTGAATGGGAGTATGCCGCGCGTGGCGGCACGCAAACGAAATACTGGTGGGGCGACCAGTTCCAGCCCGGCATAGCCAATTGCAAGAACTGCGCGGACGCCGTCGCAGCCGAACAGCCGCTCAAGTCCGGCAGCCTGAAACCAAATCCGTTCGGACTCTACGATATGGGTGGTGGCGTCCATCAATGGACAGAGGATTGCTGGCACAAGAATTATCAGGGAGCCCCGCAGAATGGATCGCCCTGGGTCGAGAACGACTGCTTCTCGCACGTCATTCGATCCGGCTCCTGGAAAAACGATACGCGTTACGTCCGGCCCGCAAGCCGCGATAGCTACGACACCAACGTACGATATCCGACCCACGGTTTCCGGATTGCCATTTCATCCTGAGATCGCCCCCGAAGGAAAGGATGCGTCATGAGGATCACCGGGCTCATCGTATTGTCGGCAATGCTGTCAATGGCGCCCGCTACGATCCATGCGCAAGAAAGGCCCGCGCCGAAAGACGCAGTTCTCTATTTCGTGTGGCCGCAAGACAAAGCGGTGATCAAAGGCGGGTTCTGGTGTCGTTTCGGTTTGCGCAATATGGGCGTCACTCATGCAGGCGATAATTTCCAGAACAGCGGCCATCATCATTTGCTGATCGATGTGAACGATCCGCTCGATCCCAAGGAACCGATCCCGCAGGACAAGTCGCACCTCCATTTCGGAGCCGGCCAGACCGAAGCACGCATCGAATTGGCCCCAGGCAAACATACGCTCCAGCTCGTTCTGGGAGACGGCGCTCACTATCCCTTCAACCCGCCAATCGTCTCGAACAAGATTACCGTGACAATCAAGTGAGCATGTCTTCGACGCCGGGACGCACGGCCTGATCTGCCATAACGACAAAAAAGGCCCGCTTGCGCGGGCCTTTCGAATTCATGTCGCTTGATCGCGCGTGGATCAGGCGGTCTTGGCGAAGGACGTTGCCTTCGAGATATTGTCCTGCGCGGTCTTGGCGCCTTCCGACACCAGCTTGCCGAGATATTCGGTCGAAGCCTTGGCGCGTGAAGTCAGCACTTCGCCGTGGGCGCGGACGAGATCGGTCTGCACCTGGAAGGCTTCGCTCAGCGATTTCGCCGAAGCGAGCTTGTCGATACCAGCGAAGAACGACTGGACGTCCGCATAGAACGCGTCCTGAACGTTGCGGCTGATCTTGGTCGCCTCGGAGACCGAGTTCGACACGGCGGTCTCGATGGCCGAGGTCACCTTCTCGGAATTGCCCTGAAACTCAGCAGCCTTGTCCTTGGCAGTTCCAGCAGCGCGCTTGACGAAGTCACGGGTGGCTTCGGGCACTTCCATGTTCTGCAGCTTGGTGAACGCCTCGGTGACGGGCGCGAAAGCCTGCTTGACGTTGTTCAGCACGGAATTGGTTTCGGTTTCGATCGTCATGTTCGTCTCCATCCTCGGGTTGCGCCGCCTTTGCAAAGCTCTTGCTTGTACGCAGGCTCGGCTCACCCCGTCCCGCCGTTGTGGGCCCGGGGTACAACTTCTATGACATAGTAAATAATGCACCGCAACATTCATGGTGCATTGCAATATCACGAATTCGTGATGTGGTGAATTACTGAGCAACCGAAGATGCATTAACGGGCTACCGCAACGATCGGGAATCCAAATGACCCGATACCCCCTTATTTAGCTTTATAATTTAGTCTTCCGCTCGCCTGCGTAGGGATATCTAAACAGGCAGCCAAAAAATCGTCAGCTCAATCTACGGGCATAGCTTTGCAAGTCAGCCTTCTCCGGAGGATTCCGGGTCGATCCTATCCGCCTAATTCCCTCACTTCTTTGCCATTGCATATTCGCTCCGCGAACAGGCACACTCATCGGTAGAGCGCCGCAAAGGCGCCAAGCGACGTTAAAGTGATGTTCGAGGGAGGGACGTATCATGGCGGAAGCCGGCAGGAAGCTGTCCTCAATGGACGCGTCGTTTCTGTATCTGGAAACGCCGGAGATGCCGATGCATGTCGGCAGCATGGCGATCTTTCGCCTGCCGGACGACTACAAGGGCGACTTCTTCGAGGACTTCAAGGCGATGATCGCCTCGCGCCTGCATGTGGCGCCGATCCTCAAGGCACGGCTGGAAAAGGCCCCGCTGGATATCGACCACCCCTCCTGGGTCGAGGACGACCAGTTCGACATCGACCGCCACATCTTTCGCGGCAGCCTGCCAGCACCGCATGACCGCGCCACGCTGGAACGCATCGTCGGCTGGATGCATGCGAAGCTGCTGAACCGCGCCCGGCCGCTGTGGGAGTTCTATGTTTTCGAGGGCATGAAGGACAACGAGATCGGCTTGTATTCCAAGATGCACCATGCCTGCATCGATGGCGGCGCCGGCGCGGCCCTCACCAGCATGATCTATGACGTGACGCCGATCCCCCGCGAGATCGAGAAACCGGAAGTGCGTGCGAAGCTGCGGCAGGAGCCGCGCGATATCGCCGCGTCTTTCATCGATTCCTATCAGCAACTGTGGCGGCAGCCGCTGGAGGGCGCAGGAAAAGGCATCGAACTGCCGCGCTCCGGCAAGAGCGATATCGGCTCGATCCTGTTCGAC
This sequence comes from Tardiphaga sp. P9-11, assembly GCF_008329525.1. Classification (GTDB taxonomy): domain Bacteria; phylum Pseudomonadota; class Alphaproteobacteria; order Rhizobiales; family Xanthobacteraceae; genus Tardiphaga. Next base: position 919,067 of record NZ_NPKQ01000002.1, read on the forward strand.
AACGCCATGTTCCAGATCGAGAGCGCGGTGAAATTCGCCGGCTCGATCCCGACCATGGTGAAGAGCGCGTCCGACGTGATGGCGAAGATTGCCGATCCGAAATCGCGCGACAGTCTCAACAGCATGCTGTCGCCGCCGACGCTGCTCAACAAAACCATCTCTTCGGAACGCAGCTTTGCCGGCGTGTCGGTGCCGCTGTCGGCGGCCAAGGCCGTGGCCAAACAGGCGGGCGGCAAACTCAATGACGTGGTGCTGGCGCTCTCATCAGGCGTTGTCCGACGCTATCTCAAGGAAAAAGGCGCCCTGCCCGCCAAGTCCCTGACTGCCGCGGTGCCGATCTCGCTGCGCGAGGAAGGCAACACCGATTCCAACAATCAGGTGTTTGGCATGATCTGCTCGATCGCCAGCAATATCGAGGATCCCAAGGAGCGGCTGGAAGCGATCATCGCGCAGTCCACCAAGTCCAAGGAGATGTCGCATCCGCTGCGCGCATTGATGCCGCAGGTCTCCAACATCTCCATGCTGGGCGCACCGATCATGGTGCAGATCCTGGCGCTGCTCTACAGCCGCACCAACCTGTCCGACGTGTTGCCGCCGGCGGCGAACATCACCGTGTCCAACGTGCCGGGCCCGCGGCAGACGCTCTATGCGGCCGGCGCCGAGCTGCTGCACATCTTTCCGGTGTCCATCGCCACCCATGGTCTGGCGCTGAACATCACCGTGCAGAGCTATCGCGACCAGCTCGATTTCGGCTTCATTGCCGGCGCCAACATCATCCCGCATGTGCAGGTGCTCGCCGACATGATGCCGGACGAATTCGCGCTGCTGCAGGCGGCGTTTGCGCCGCCCGACGTTCTCAAGACCGCCAGCTAGGGAATAACCATGATTGAAATGCCCCCGTTGCAGTTCGCTAAGCTGAATGGCATTCGCATGGGATACTACGATGCCGGCCCCATGAGCGACACACCACCGATAGTGTTGTGCCACGGCTGGCCGGAAATGGCGTTCTCCTGGCGGCATCAGATCAAGGCACTGGCTGCCGCCGGCATCCGCGTGATCGCGCCGGACCAGCGCGGCTATGGCGCGACGTCGCGCCCCGACGCCGTCGAGGACTACAGCATCGAACATCTCACCGGCGACCTCGTCGCGCTGCTCGATCACCTCAAGATCGACAAGGCGATCTTCGTCGGTCACGACTGGGGCGGCTTCATCGTCTGGCAGATGCCGCTGCGGCATCGCGACCGTGTCGCCGGCGTGGTCGGCGTGAATACGCCGCACACCGACCGCGCACCGGTCGATCCCTTGCTGATCTACAAGAAGCGCTTCGGCGAGACGATGTATATCGTCCAGTTTCAGGATCCCGCACACGAGCCGGATCGCATCTTCGGCGATAATGTCGACAAGGCCTTCGACTTCTTCATGCGCAAGCCGATGCCGCGCAAGCACGCCAATGTCGGCGAAGCGCCCGTCGGCGGCATCGGCGCGTCGTCGAAGACCAATCTCGCGTTCCCGCAGATGGTTGCTGCTTACGATCCCGCGAAGGACCCGCGCCAGAAGATTCTCTCCGACGAGGAAAAGAAAATCTTCGTCGACGCCTTCAAGGAATCCGGCTTCACCGGCGGCATCAACTGGTATCGCAACATGAGCGGCAACTGGGCCCGCGCCGAGGGGCTCGATCACACCGTGCGCGTGCCATCGCTAATGATCATGGCGGAGAACGACGCGGTGCTGCCGCCCTCCTCCGCGGACGGCATGGAAAACATCATTTCCGACCTGGAGAAATATCTGGTGAAGGACAGTGGCCACTGGACCCAGCAGGAGAAGCCCGACGAGGTCAGCCAGGTGCTGATCGACTGGCGGCGCCGGCGGTTCGGATAAGCACATACGGGCAGGAAAGACTCTCGAAATGACGTCCACCAACAAACTCGCCCCGATCCCGCATCCGCCGAAGAAACCGGTGGTGGGCAACATGCTGTCGCTGGATGCCAATGCGCCAGTGCAGGATCTGGCGCGGCTAGCCAAGGAGCTCGGGCCGATCTTCTGGCTGGACATGATGGGCTCACCCATCGTGATCGTCGGCGGCCATGATCTCGTCGACGAGCTCAGCGACGAGAAACGGTTCGACAAGGCCGTGCGCGGCGCGCTGCGCCGGGTGCGCGCCGTCGGCGGCGACGGACTGTTTACGGCGGATACCAGGGAGCCGAACTGGACCAAGGCACACAACATCCTGCTGCAGCCGTTCGGCAACCGCGCGATGCAGTCCTATCACCCCAGCATGGTGGATATCGCCGAGCAGCTGGTGAAGAAATGGGAACGCCTCAACACCGACGAGGAAATCGACGTCGTCCATGACATGACGGCGCTGACCCTGGATACGATCGGCCTGTGCGGTTTCGACTATCGCTTCAATTCGTTCTACCGGAGCGACTATCACCCGTTCGTGGAATCGCTGGTGCGTTCGCTTGAAACCATCATGATGACCCGCGGTCTGCCGCTGGAAAGTCTCTGGATGCAGAAGCGCCGCCGCGATCTCGCCGGCGACGTCGCCTTCATGAATTCGATGGTTGACGAGATCATTGCCGAGCGCCGCAAGGCGGCAGAGGCAGCGGACGGCAAGAAGGACATGCTGGCAGCGATGATGACGGGTGTCGACCGCGCCACCGGCGAACAGCTCGATGACGTCAATATCCGCTACCAGATCAACACCTTCCTGATCGCCGGCCACGAGACCACCTCAGGCCTACTGTCATGCGCGATCTACGCGATGCTGAAGCACCCCGACGTGCTGAAGAAGGCCTATGAGGAAGTCGACCGCGTCTTCGGTCCTGACGTCGATGCCAAGCCGACCTATCAGCAGGTCACGCAGCTTCATTACATCACACAGATCCTGAAGGAGTCGCTGCGGCTGTGGCCGCCGGCACCGGCCTATGGCATTGCGCCAGTGCAGGACGAAACCATCGGCGGCGGCAAGTACAAGCTGCGCAAGGGCACCTTCGTCACCATCCTGGTGCTGGCGCTACATCGCGATCCCTCGGTCTGGGGACCCAATCCCGACGCGTTCGACCCCGAGAATTTCTCGAAGGAGGCCGAAGCGGCGCGGCCGATCAACGCCTGGAAACCGTTCGGTAACGGCCAGCGCGCCTGTATCGGCCGCGGCTTTGCCATGCACGAGGCGGCGCTGGCGCTCGGCATGATCCTGCAGCGCTTCAAGATGACCGATCACAAGCGCTACCAGATGGTGCTGAAAGAAACGCTGACCATCAAGCCCGATGGTTTCAAGATCAAGGTGCGCCCGCGCCATGATCACGAGCGCGGCGCGTATGCAGGCCGCACAAACGCGGCTACCTCGGCTGCTGCGCCACGCGCGCCCGTGGCCACGGGCCGTGCGCGGCCCAGCCACAACACGCCGCTGTTGGTGCTCTATGGTTCCAATCTCGGCACTGCCGAAGAACTGGCAACCCGCGTTGCGGATCTGGCCGAAGTCAACGGTTTCGCAACCAAGCTCGCGCCGCTCGACGACTTTGTCGGCAAGCTGCCGACCGAGGGCGGCGTGTTGATCTTCTGTGCTTCCTACAACGGCGCAGCGCCCGACAACGCCACGCAATTCGTCAACTGGCTGGGCACCGACCTACCCAAGGACGCCTTTGCCAAAGTGCGCTACGCCGTGTTCGGCTGCGGCAACAGCGACTGGCTGGCGACCTATCAGTCGATACCCCGCATTATCGACGACCAATTGCGCGCGCATGGCGCCACCAACGCCTATGTGCGCGGCGAAGGCGATGCGCGCGACGATCTCGACGGCCAGTTCGAGGACTGGTTTGCGAAACTGCGTCCGCTTGCCGTGAAGGAGTTCGGCCTCGATACCGGTTTCGAGCGCAGCGCCGACGACGCGCCGCTCTATCAGATCGAGCCAGTGGCGCCGAGCGCAGTGAACACCGTCGTTGCACTCGGCGGCGTGGTCCCGATGAAGGTGCTGGGCAATCGCGAACTGCAGAACGGTGCGTCGGATCGCTCAACGCGTCATATCGAGATCGAGCTGCCTGCCGGGACCAGCTACCGCGTCGGCGATCATCTCAGTGTGGTGCCGCGCAACGATCCCGCTTTGGTCGACGCCGTCGCGCGGCGTTTCGGCTTTCTGCCGGACGACCAGATCCGGCTGCAGGTCGCCGCAGGCCGCCGCGCGCAACTGCCGGTCGGCGACGTTGTCTCGGTCGGACGGCTGCTGACGGAGTTCGTCGAGCTGCAGGCAGTCGCCACCCGCAAGCAGATCCAGATCATGGCGGAGAACACCCGCTGCCCGATGACCAGGCCGAAACTGCTCGGTTATATCGGCGACGATCCCGCCGCAAGCGAGCGCTATCGCAGTGACATCCTCGCCAAACGCAAATCGGTGTTCGACCTGCTGGAAGAACACCCCGCCTGCGAATTGCCGTTCCATGCCTATCTGGAAATGCTGTCGCTGCTCGCGCCGCGCTATTACTCGATCTCGTCGTCACCGCAGGGTGAGACGGCACGCTGCAGCGTCACCACAGCCGTCGTTCAGGGCCCCGCGCATTCCGGTCGCGGGATCTATCGCGGCGTCTGCTCCAACTATCTGAGCGGCCGCCGCGCCGGCGATACCGTGCATGCGATCATACGCGAGACCAAGGCCGGCTTCCGTCTGCCCGCCGATCCCCTTGTGCCGCTCATCATGATCGGACCGGGCACGGGCCTCGCGCCGTTCCGCGGCTTCCTGCAGGAACGCGCCGCGCTCAAGGCGCAAGGTGCTACGCTTGGCCCTGCGCTGCTGTTCTTCGGCTGCCGCCATCCCGATCAGGACTTTCTCTATGCCGAGGAGCTGAAGGGGTTCGCCGCCGATGGTATCTGTGAACTACACACCGCCTTCTCGCGCGGCGATGCGCCGAAGACCTATGTGCAGCACCTCATCACCCAGCAGAAGGACCGCGTCTGGGATCTGATCCAGCAGGGCGCCATTACTTATGTCTGCGGCGACGGCGGCAAGATGGAGCCGGACGTGAAAGCGGCGCTGATGGCGATCCAGCGCGAGCGCAGTGGCGGCGATGAGGCTGCAGCGCTGACCTGGATCGACGATCTCGGCACACGCAATCGCTATGTTCTCGACGTCTGGGCCGGGAGCTAGCGAGAGGTTGATACCAGTTCCATTGTCACAATCGCTGTCACAAAAGACTGCGCGCACTGTCACAATTGCCGTGCGCGCAATCTCTCATTAATCGCTGCGACGATTTGTTTGGCGCATGACGCGGTTGTCACTTTTTCACAGGCACTTTCCGTGTCATATGTTTGACATGAGCCCACGTTCCGCCCGATCCCCCGAAACGATTGATGTCCCGTACGAGCCGCCACAGCTGGCGCGCGCGAACGGGATCGATATCTGTTTCGATGTGTTCGGCTACTCGGACGCGGAACCGATGGTGATGATCATGGGCCTCGGTGCCCAGATGATTCACTGGGACGACGACTTCTGCCGCGAATTGGCCAGCAATGGCTTTCGCGTGATCCGTTTCGACAACCGCGACATCGGCCTGTCCTCCAAGATGGCCGGCGGCAAGCCGTTCACTTTGTTCGAGCTGGCCAAGCTGCGCTTCCTCGGTACGCCCGTCTCGGCCCCCTACAAGCTCAGCGACATGGCCACCGACGTGGTGGCGCTGCTCGATGTCCTGCGCATCCGCTCTGCGCATGTGGTCGGCGCCTCGATGGGCGGCATGATCGCGCAGGAGATGGCGATCACCTATCCCGAGCGCCTTCGCTCGCTGACCTCGATCATGTCGACCACGGGCAATCCGCGCCTGCCGCAGCCGAGCCGCGCGGTGTCTTTGCTCCTGCTGAAGCCACAGCCGTCGGGCTATGAGGCGTTCCTCGAACGCTTCAAGCAGACCTGGCTGTTCCTGCGCGTTGGCAGCTTCCCCGATGACGAAGCCAGGGATCTCGACCGCGCCGAGCGGACCTATGCGCGTGGCCTGAGCCCGGCCGGCGTCGGTCGGCAGCTCCGCGCCATCCTCGCTTCGGGCAGTCGTAAAGAGAGGCTTGCCACGGTCACCGCGCCAACGCTGGTGATCCACGGCAAGATCGATCCTCTGGTGCATCCGGCCGCGGGCCGCGATACGGCAGCCTCCATTCCCGGCGCCAAGCTGATGATGGTCGACCGGATGGGCCACGCCCTGCCGATCTCGATGTGGTCCCTGGTGATCGACGCCATCTCCCGGCATGCGCACGGGGCGAAGCTGCAGCAACCGCTGCAGGCCAACGCGCGCCGCGCGGGCTGAGCGCGCGCCTACTTCTTGTCCTTCGGCTTCACACCAAGGCCCGCCATGTTGGCGAACATTTCCTGAAAGCGCTCGCCCATCTTCGGGTCGAACGAGAACCAGCTTTGCATGATCGACTCCGGCGAGAACTTGTCGATGTTGTCCATCATCTTCTTCTGCATCTGATCCATCATCGCCGACTGCATCGGCTGCACATCAGGCAGCCCCAGGAATTCGCGCGCCTCGAGCGGCGTGCAGTCCACGGTGACGATCACTTTCATTATCAGCTCCTGAGGCAAACCGGCCGCTCACGTGAACATGGCGACGCAACGGCAGTATCGCCGCTGACGCCTGCCCGATGCAAGCGATGTGACATCTACATTGCAGTTGCGAGATGTCAGCCGAAACGCTCAGCCGCGAAGGCTTTGGGATCGGTGAACGGCGTGACGCCCGTCACCATGTCCGCAATCAGACGGCCGGTCACCGGCCCCAGCGTGAAGCCGTGATGCTGGTGGCCGAAGTCGAACCACAGGCCTTTATGGCGCGGTGCGCTGCCGATCACCGGCAGCATGTCCGGCAGGCATGGCCGCGCGCCCATCCAGGGCTTTGCCTCGACGGGATTGCCGAGCGGAAAGGTCTGCCGTGCGATAGGCAGCGCCCGCTCGATCTGCGCCGGCGTCGGCGGCGCATCGCGGAGCGCGAATTCGGCGCCAGTGGTCAGCCGGATGCCGCGATTCATCGGTGCCAGCAGATAGCCGCGATCGGCATCGAGAACCGGATGGCGCAATACCGCATTGCCGGATGGCGCCAGATGGATGTGATAACCGCGCTTGCTCTTGAGCGGGATGTTGTAGCCGAGCGGCCGAAACACCTGATCCGACCATGGCCCGAGCGCAACGACGACATCGCGCGCGACCAGCGCCCCGTTCGGCCCAGCCACGCGCCATTTGCCGTCGCTCTGTTCCAGCGTCCGGGCGTCGGCGGCAATGAAACGGCCGCCCTTGCGGATCAACAGTGCGGCATAGGCTTTTGCGAGGCCGCCGGGATCGGGCACGAAGCCCGGTGATGTCCAGTGGATGGCACCGGCAAAATCGGTGGACAGGTTCGGCTCCTGCTCCGCAATGCCGGCGGCATCCAGAACGTCGCCCGGCACGCCATAGGCGCGATGGCGTTCGAGATCCACGATGCCTTTCTCAAGCGTAGCCTCGGAGCGAAACGCGTTGATCCATCCCATCCGGCGCAGAAGCTCCGGCACGCCGGCCTCCGCGATCAGGGCCTCGTGCTCGATCAGGCTGCGCTGGATCAGCGGCAGCGCCGCCATTGCACTGCGGAGTGCTCCCTCAGGCGACGAGTTCAGGAAATATCTGACGATCCACGGCAGCATGCCAGGCAGTGCGTTGAGATGATAATGCACCTCGGGCGCGCGGTTCAGCGCATACTTAAACAGCTTGGTGAGGTCGCGCGGCAGCATATAGGGGAAAACCGAGCAGCACTGAATCAGCCCGGCATTGCCATAGCTCGTTTCCTCGCCAGCCTTCTCATGCCGGTCGACCAGCACCACGTTGCGGCCGCGCGCCTGCAGATGCAGCGCTGCCGACACACCGACCATACCTGCGCCAAGCACAAGCACATCAGCCTTGAGTTCCGCCATCTCTGCTCCGAAAGTCTACCGTTCTGGCGGTCCTGTTAGCGCTTTGTCGTGACCGAATGATGCACGCGCGCAATGCGTGGAATTGCTTATGCCCGATCCTAGCAAGGATTGCGCCAGCCACTTCATTGTGCAGCGCATAGCTGACAAATGCTGCTTGCGTGACGTGCAATCTCTGCCAACAATGTGGCGGTCGCTGAACTGTCAGACAGCCGCGTCGTGTTGCAATGGAGAAGCCTAGTATGTCGATCCGCCAGACGTTCATTGCCGCCGCAGCATCGTTGATCGCCTTCGCCACAGTTTCTGCCCCTATACTGCCCGCCTCCGCACAAACGCTGCGCTATGCCAATCAGGGCGACCTGAAATCGCTCGATCCCTATACGCTGCGCGAGACCACGACGATCGCCCATCACGGCCAAGTCTATGAAGGCCTCGTCGGGCGCGGCAAGGATCTGCAGATCATTCCGGCGCTCGCCGAGAGCTGGGAAACACCGGAGCCGACGCGCTGGCGCTTCCATCTGCGCAAGGGTGCCAAATTCCACAATGGCGACCCCTTCACCGCCGACGACGTGGTGTTTTCCGCCGACCGCGTACGCGCCAAGGGCTCCGACTTCACGACGGTCATTCCGGCCGATGCCAAGGTGCTCAAGATCGACGACTACACCGTCGATTTCGTGCTGACCAAGCCCAATCCCATCCTGACGTCGCAATGGGACGTCTGGTACATCATGGACAAGAAATGGGCGGAGGCGAACAATGCCAACGCGCCGACGCCTGCCGCAGCGACCTCGCCAAGCTTCGCGTCGCTGAATGCGAATGGCACGGGCCCCTTCACCATCGAAAGCCATCAGCCCGGCGTGAAGACCGTCTTCAAGATCAACCCGAACTGGTGGGGCAAGCCCGAGCATAATCTCAAGGAGATCATCTTCACCCCGATCGCCTCCGACGCCACCCGCGTCGCAGCGCTACTGTCCGGCGAAGTCGACATCATCGAGCCGGTTCCGGTGCAGGACATCGCCCGCGTCAATGGATCAGCCAATGCCGCCGTGATGGCCGGCCCCGAGCTGCGCACCATCTTCCTCGGCATGGACCAGATTCGCGACGAGCTGCTGTTCTCGAACATCAAGGGCAAGAACCCGTTCAAGGACATCCGCGTCCGCGAGGCCTTCTACAAGGCCATCGACATCGAACTGATCAAGAGCCGCGTCATGCGCGGCCTGTCGACACCATCCGCTTTGATGATCGCGCCGCCGCTGTTCAAGCTCTCCGGCGACTTCACGCGGCCGAAATACGACGCCGACGGCGCCAAGAAATTGCTGGCCGATGCCGGCTATCCCGACGGCTTCGAAGTCGGCATGGATTGCCCGAATGATCGCTATGTCAACGACGCCGCGATCTGTCAGGCCGTGGTTGGCATGCTCGCACGTATCGGAGTGAAGGTGATCCTGAACGCGCAGCCGAAGGCGCTGTATTTTGCCAAGGTGTTCAAGACCGGCGGCTTCAACACCTCATTCTATCTGCTCGGCTGGACACCGGGCACGCAGGATTCGCACAATGTGATGCATGACATCATGGGCTGCCGCGACGATCCGAACAGCCCGCGCGGCGCCACCAATCTCGGCGGCTATTGCAACAAGCAGTTCGACGCGTTGACGGATCAAGTGCTGCAGGAGACTGACACCGCCAAGCGCGACCAGCTCATCAAACAGGCCTATGAGATCGCCGCCAAGGACTGGGCCTATATCCCGCTGCATCAGCAAGCGCTGGCCTGGGGCGTCTCCAAGAAGGTGAAGATCGTGCAGCGCCCGGACAATCAGGTACTGCCATACTGGGCGGTGAAGCAGGACTAGGCGGCACCCAAGCGGAAAGCGAAGGTCACGCATGCTCGCTTTCATTCTGCGCCGCGCCTTGCAGTCCATTGGTGTGATGATCGCCGTCGGCATCATCGCCTTCACCATGTTCCGCTTTGCCGGCGATCCGGTGAACCAGATGGTAGCCATCGACACCACGCCGGCGCAGCGCGCCGAGGTGCGCGCATCGCTCGGCCTCGACGACCCCGTCCCCGTGCAATTCGCGCGCTACTTCATCAATGCCGTGCAGTTCAAGTTCGGCGTCTCCTACCAGTTTCGTCAGCCGGTCTCGGCGCTGCTGAAGGAACGCATGCCGGCAACGCTGGAGCTTGCCACCTGCGCGACCGTGATCGCCATGGTGTTCGGCATCCTGATGGGGATCTATTCGGCGCTGCGGAAGGATTCGTTCTTCGCCAAGGTGCTGCAGGCGGTGTCGCTGATCGGCATCTCGCTGCCGACCTTCCTGATCGGCATTCTCTTGATCTATCTCTTCGCGGTGACGCTCGGCTGGCTGCCCTCCTTCGGGCGCGGCGATGTCGTGAAATTCGGCTGGTGGACCACCGGCCTTCTGACAATCTCCGGCCTGAAGGCGCTGATCATGCCGTCGGTGACGCTCGGCCTGTTCCAGATGACGCTGATTATGCGCCTCGTCCGCGCCGAGATGCTGGAAGTGCTGCGCACCGACTATATCCGCTTCGCACGAGCCCGCGGGCTGACCACCCGCGCGATCCATTTCGGCCATGCGCTGAAGAACACGCTGGTGCCCGTCATCACCGTGGCCGGGCTACAATTCGGCTCGGTCATCGCCTTCGCCATCATCACCGAGACGGTGTTCCAGTGGCCGGGCATGGGGCTCTTGTTCGTGCAGGCGGTGCAGAATGTCGATATCCCGATCATGGCGGCCTATCTGCTGGTGGTGTCGCTGATCTTCGTCACCATCAACCTGATCGTCGACATCCTTTACACCATCGTCGATCCGCGCCTGCGCGCGACGATCAACCGGCCGGCATGAGGGTATGACATGACCGACGCACCCATCCCCCGCACACCATCCCTCCTCGCCCGCGCGATCGACAGCGACATCTTCTATTCGTTCCGCCGTTCCAGGCTCACCATAGTCGCCGCCGCGATCGTGTTCTTGCTGCTGATGATGGCGCTGTTCGCGCCTGTGCTGGTGGTCCAGAATCCGTTCGACCCGGCGCAGCTCGAACTGATCAATTCGCGCATCGCGCCGCTGTGGACGGCGGAAGGCCAGAAGCCGTTTCTGCTCGGCACCGACGAACAGGGTCGCGATATCTATTCGGCGATCCTCTACGGCATGCGGATCTCGCTGGTGGTCGGCGTGCTCGGCGTCAGTTTTGCGGCGGTGCTCGGCATCGGGCTCGGCCTGATCGCAGGCTATATCGGCGGCGCCGTCGACAGCCTGATCATGCGCATCGCCGATGTGCAGCTCACCTTTCCGGCCATCCTGATCGCGCTGTTGATCGACGGCGTGGTGAAGTCGGCGCTCGGCAATCACCTGGATGCCTCGACCACGCTGATCGTGCTGGTGGTCGCCATCGGGCTGAGTTTCTGGGTGCAATATGCCCGCACCGTGCGCGGCTCGGTGATGGTGGAGAAGAACAAAGACTATGTCGCCGCGGCGCAGCTGATCGGCCTGCCCGCGCGCGTGATCATGATCCGCCATGTACTGCCCAACACGATGGGGCCGATCCTGGTGATAGCCACCATCAATCTGGCGCTCGCGATCATCACCGAGGCAACATTGTCGTTTTTGGGCTCGGGCATGCCCGATACCATGCCGTCGCTGGGCACGCTGATCCGCATCGGCAACAACTATCTGTTCTCCGGCGAATGGTGGGTCATCGCCTTTCCCGGACTCGCGCTGGCCTCGCTGATCCTGTCCATCAACCTGCTCGGCGACTGGCTGCGCGATGCGCTGAACCCGAAGCTGCAATGATGGCTCACCTCACACAGTGCCCGACATGAGCGTTCCCGTTCTCTCCGTGCGCGACCTGCGCGTCGAATTCGCCAGCAGGCGCGGCGTGCTCCGCGCCATCGATGGCGTGTCCTTCGATATCGCCAAGGGCGAGGTGCTGGGCGTGGTCGGCGAATCCGGCGCCGGCAAATCGGTGACCGGACTTGCGGCCATTGGGCTGATCGATCCGCCCGGACGGATCGCGGGCGGCGAGATCCTGTTGTCGGGCCTGCGCATCGACAACCTGCCGGCGGAGGAGATGCGCCGCATTCGCGGCAAGCGCATCGCCATGATCTTTCAGGATCCGCTGACCAGCCTCAATCCGCTGTATCGGATTGGCGACCAACTGGTGGAGACCATCCGCACCCATCTCAACATGAACGAGACGCAGGCGCGCAAGCGCGCGGTGGATCTGCTCGCCGAGGTCGGCATTCCCGCGCCGGACAAGCGCATCGACGCCTATCCGCATGAGTTTTCCGGCGGCATGCGACAGCGCGTGGTGATCGCGCTGGCGATCGCGGCCGAACCCGAACTGATCATCGCCGACGAGCCGACCACCGCGCTCGATGTTTCCGTGCAGGCGCAGATCATCGCGCTGATCAAGCGGCTCGGCCGCGATCATGGCACCGCCGTGATGCTGGTGACCCATGACATGGGCGTGATCGCCGAGACGTCCGACCGCGTGGCCGTGATGTATTCCGGGCGCATCGCCGAGATCGGCCCGGTGCGCGACGTGGTGCAGAACCCACTGCATCCCTATGCTAAGGGATTGATGGGCGCGATTCCGACACTGACCGGCGACGCTTCGCAGCGGCTGGTGCAGATTCCCGGATCGATGCCGCGTCTCTCGGCCATCCCGCAGGGCTGCGCGTTCAATCCGCGCTGCAGTTTTGCGTTCGACCGGTGCCGCGTGGAGCGACCGGAGCCGATCGCTGTGGGCGCGCAACAAGTCGCCTGTCATCTCTATGACCCCCGCCATTCCCATGACCACGCCCATGCGGAGAGCGTGGCATGACGGCGCTGGTGCAGGCCCGCAATCTCAAACGCGCCTTCGATGTCTCGAAGCCCTGGCTCAACCGCGTCATCGAGCGCAGCCCGATGGAGTTTCTCAAAGCCGTCGACGGTGTCTCCTTCGAGATCAAGCGCGGCGAGACCTTTGCGCTGGTCGGCGAATCCGGCTCGGGCAAGAGCACGGTGGCGCGGATGGTGGTCGGGCTGCTGCCGCCGACATCGGGCGACGTGATCATCGACGGCGTGTCGATGAGCGACCCCAGACAGGCGGGCGCGCGAAAGCTGCTGCGCAAGCGGATCCAGATGATCTTTCAGGACCCCTATGCGAGCCTCAATCCGCGGCTGCGCGTCGATGCCATCATTGCGGAGCCGATCCGCGCTTTCGATCTCATTCAGGGCGAGCGCGACATCCGCGCCCGCGTCGGCGAATTGCTGACGCTGGTGGGTCTGCATCCCGACGACGGGCAGAAGTATCCGCATCAGTTCTCCGGCGGCCAGCGCCAGCGTATCGCGATTGCCCGCGCACTCGCATCGGAGGCTGAGTTCATCGTCTGCGACGAGCCGACCTCGGCGCTGGATGTCTCGGTGCAGGCGCAGATTCTCAACCTGATGCGCGAACTGCAGGACAAATTCGGCCTGACCTATCTGTTCATCAGCCACAACCTTGCTGTGGTCAGGCACATGGCCGACCGGATTGGCGTGATGTATCTCGGCCGCATCGTGGAGATTGCGGAAGGTCGCGAACTCTTCCGCGCGCCGCGGATGCCCTATACGCGCATGCTGCTGGGCGCCGTGCCGGATCTCGCCATGTCAGGCCGCGCGCGGATTGCGGTCTCCGGCGAGATTCCGAATCCGATCGATCCGCCCTCCGGTTGCACGTTTCATCCGCGCTGCCCGGAAGTGTTCGATCTCTGTCGCAAGGTGGTGCCGGATCTGGTCGACGGCGTCGCCTGTCATGCGGTCAACAAACTGATCGCACCACCGGCCGGGCCCGTCCCGGCCGCACGGCGGTAGTTGCGGTCAGGCGCACTCAGATCAGGGTATACTCAAACGACAACGCGGCAGGCACCGCAGGGTATCGGCAACAGACCCCCACAGCACCCACCGCGAAACACATCAGCTGACAGTGTCAGCTGCGATATCGATCCGGATCAGCGTCGACCGCCCTCCGGATCGGATCGTCTTATTCTTCGACCGGCTCCTCGCCGTCATGATCTTCATCGCGCTCGACGGGACCGGCCAGAATCTGTTCGGCGATCAGTCCGGAATTCTGCCGGATCGAGGCTTCGATCCTGGCGGTCATGTCCGGATTAGCCTTGAGGAAGGCCTTGGAATTCTCGCGACCCTGACCGAGGCGCTGGCTGTCATAGGAGAACCAGGCGCCGGACTTCTCGACGATTCCCGCTTTCACGCCGAGATCGAGAATTTCGCCCATCTTGGAAACGCCTTCGCCATACATGATGTCGAATTCGACCTGCTTGAACGGCGGCGCCAGCTTGTTCTTCACGACCTTGACGCGAGTCGAGTTACCCACGACTTCGTCGCGCTCCTTGATCGCACCGATGCGGCGGATGTCGAGACGAACCGAAGCGTAGAATTTCAGCGCATTGCCGCCGGTGGTGGTTTCCGGCGAGCCATACATCACACCGATCTTCATGCGGATCTGGTTGATGAAGATCACCATCGTATTGGACTTGTTGATCGAGGCGGTCAGCTTGCGCAGCGCCTGGCTCATCAGACGGGCCTGCAGGCCGGGCAGCGAATCGCCCATTTCGCCTTCGAGTTCGGCACGCGGCACGAGAGCTGCGACGGAGTCGACGATCAGCACGTCCACCGCGCCGGAGCGCACCAGCGTATCGGCGATTTCCAGCGCCTGTTCGCCGTGATCCGGCTGCGAGATCAGGAGTTCATCGACATTGACGCCCAGCTTGCGGGCATAGACCGGGTCGAGCGCGTGTTCGGCGTCGATGAAAGCACAGATGCCGCCCTTCTTCTGGGCCTCGGCCACGCAATGCAGCGCCAGGGTGGTCTTGCCCGACGATTCCGGTCCGTAAATCTCGATCACCCGGCCCTTCGGCAAACCGCCGACGCCGAGCGCGATATCAAGCCCGAGCGAGCCCGACGAGATGACCTCGATATCCATCGAACGGTCATTCTTGCCCAGCTTCATCACCGAGCCCTTGCCGAACTGGCGCTCGATCTGGGAGAGCGCGGCCGACAGGGCCTTGGTCTTGTCCATGGAGGATCCTTCAACGATACGCAGGGCAGTCGGAGTGGCAGCCATGATTAGCTCCTTATGAAGGGATTCGCGACAGAGACAAAAGACAAGCGCCAAAACGACGGCGCTGCTCGGGCTGAAATCAATGTACCCTATCTGTTCTATGTTCGCAATATGTTCTTTTGGGAATTTCGGTACTGGCCTGTTTCCGACCGCAGTGGCCTAGTTTGAAAAAGGCAGTGGCCTGATTTACCGTTTACAGATGGCCCGAACAGATTTCCTGATTGTCTTGTTTTTAGTTGTTAGCCCGTTCGCGACCGTCGCTGGATGCCTGTTGTGGGTTTTTAGCCAGCGCTTCAAATCGGTTGGGGCTGTAATGGCGATCTATTCCGCCGGGGTATTCACTGGGATCATATTGACGGCCCTGGCTGACCCAGGCCCCACCCTTCATTGATAGGGATAAGGCCGCCTCAGTGGGCGGCCTCTTTCATTTCAGCCGTCAATAAAGTTCGGTGGCGGCGGTAGGTTTGGCGGCGAATAGTCTTCTGGGAACGGCAGCAGGAAATTGGTCCCCCATTGCGGAAATTCCCTATCAAGCCGATCCATGAATACGCGCCAGTGCGGAGAGTATTTCATCAGCATCAAAACTGCGCTCATATGCTCGCGCAGCTTTGGATGGCCAACATCCTCAGTGAGCCGTTGAAATAGCTTGTTCTTATAAGCGCCACTCGGTGTTTTTGGGGTGAGGCGCTTTAGCTCATCCCAAACGCCGGGAGCCAAACGTTTGTAGATGATGTTATTGGTCCAATGGCCGATCACGCCGGGGCGTCCGGCATTTTCGACGTAAGCCCAGCCATTAAGTCGGAATATCTGTTTGTAGAATTCGGCAGGGAACGTTTTGACCCATGGGCGCAATTCCTTTGCAACGAACCTTTCAAGAATTTTGGCCAGTGCATCGCGCTGGCGGAAATCCTGGGTACTGGCCTGTTTCCGACCCTAGTGGCCTAGTTTGAAAATGGCAGTGGCCTAGTTTGGCTCAATCAACTTCGTCAGCGAACCACTGGCATTCTACTTTGGCGACGGCTTTCGCTTCCTCTGCGGTCTCATACAGACCAGCTCTATCTCGTTTAGGCCCCCAAATCGGCTCCTTGATAAACTCGTCGTCGCGGTAAAGCACTTCCTCAACAAATCGGAATAGCCCGTCGTCACGACGGACGATGAGCATCCGACGCTCGCCATCTTTGCTTGTGATCGTACTTACGGCTCTTTCGTTCACAGCGTTTATACCGCCTCCGTGGGCCGCCTCCTTCGTCTTACACTCGGCTTCGCGACGTCAGATGGATCGTATCGAATCCGATCCGCGGTTCGTTCACGATCTTCAACAACGGGTCGTACTTGATTGGCTCCGGGACAGGGGCCTCCGGCTGGCGCCGGCGTGGGCGCGCGACAATCTGAGGTCGAAAGCCATGTTCTTCGACGAAGCCCATTCTCGGTTCATCGAGTAGCTTTGACTGCCATGATTTTGTTTTCGTCATCCCGCTATTGTAGCCGATGGCGGCGCGAGCGTCACGCCTTTGGCGACTGCGGTCCACGGCACTTGGCGCATTGCGCGAGATCCGGTTTCCCATGCTCACAGCGAGCCGTTGGTCCGCGGAGGAACCACTGACGCTGCGTCTCGATTTCGGCCGGCACCATCTGGTGGATATGCGCTGCGTCGAGCACTCCTTGAGCGCCGGCTTGCGACCCGCACACACCTCATGCCGCGCTTGCTGTCTGGGATGATAGTCCGCCGCGCGCAAGGGATGGCAAGGGATGGACGATCCCGCCATACATGTTAGAACGCTTCTAAATAGGAAGCCTGACGTTGAAACCGAAGAAAACCGCCGCCGAGCTTCAGAAGATCATTCGGGAAGCGTCCCGCGACGCCGGGCCCTGGCCCAAGAACATGACCCTGATCATCTATGCGCTGGACGACAGCTGGCGGATCATCGTGAGCTATTCCGACGCGTCACAGACGCCGTTTCGCGACCGGCTGATGGAGCTCAGCCTGCGCCTGACCGAGTTCTACGATCTGGACGAAGGCACGGCCTAGCACCCGGCGACTTTGGTTCGAGAAGAGCGTCGCGCGCCACCCTCGCAACCGACCTAACGCACAAAGTGTCGGTATGCGATCCAGCCCACGAGCGCGAGCGAGAGCGCCCAGACGACCGCAATCACACCAGCCGCAGCCATACTCACCGGCCGCTGCATGGCGGCCTCCGCCGCCGCGCGATGCTCGGCCATGATCTCCGGCGGGATCATGCGCAGGACCAGCGCGATGCCGAGCGGGACGATGATGAGATCGTCGAGATAACCAAGCAGCGGAATGAAATCCGGAATCAGGTCGATCGGCGACAGCGCGTAAGCGGCCACCGCAAGCGCCAGTGCTTTCGCGCACCATGACACACGCGGATCACGCCCGGCGAGATAGACCGCATGGGCATCACGCTTGATCGCCCGCGCCCATTGCTTCCATTGACCGGGGCGGTACATGGCTTCGATCTATCCTGCGAGATGCGTTTCGCGCGTGGCGATCAGATCGCGAATTGCTTGCGCGACCGGCACCGGGCGATGGGTGCTCTGGTCGGTATTGACCCAGACGATCTCGCCGGTCGCAAACGGATGATCGCCCGCGCGTGGAAAGATAGCGAGCTCGAACACCAGACTTGAGTTGCCGATCCGCGCCACGCGTGCGGCGACGTCGAGCTCCTGATCGAACGGGATCGGCGCCTTGTATTCGATCACTGATTTGACGACGTGAAAGTCGACGCCACTCGCTTTGGCGTCGGCAAACTGGTCATAGCCGAGCGCACGAAAATACTCGGTGATGGTGGTGTCGAAGTAAGTGAGATAGTGCGCGTTGAAGACGACGCCCTGACCGTCGATCTCGGAATAGCGCACCCGAAACGGGTGAAAGAACCAGAACCGGTCGCGTGACATGTGCCCCTCGCTTATTTGCGGCGGCTTCGTTCTCCGCCCTTGTGCTCCCCTAGCCTCTCCTGTGCAGCAAGGCCAGCCGCCGCGTGGAGAGTCATGCTGCAACTCAGGTCCGCTTGATCGCCTTCAGCACGATGAAAATGTGCGATGCTGCGATGATCACCGACGCCAACATGAGTCCGAGATTGGCGCCGTGGACCTTCTCCGGCGCGAATGTCATCGCCGTCCAGATGATCAGGCGCACCGTCAGCATGAAGATCACCATGCCCCACAGCGCGATCCGCTTCGGCGCATCCCATGTCGGCTGGCCGTCGAGGCCCCACTGCATCGCGATGCGCTCACCTGCGATCCGCGGCTCGCCATAGAGGTTGCCCCCGATCATCACGGCCAGAGCACATACAAATACGATATCGGCTGACAACATGAGCGCGCCCTATATGAAACCACGGCCGGATGACGCCCGATGTCATCGACGCTTTCGATGACGCGCGGGCAATGGCACCCCGAGGTGGACCATGGCGCCGAAAGCGGAATTTGGCACGAAGCTGACTGCGCCAAAAAAACCGCTCATTTGCCGCAAATTTTGCATATTTCTGTCGACGCGCGGAATAAGTTAGTTTAGCGGTACTATCGTCTTGAAGCAACCTCAGGTGCTGCAAGCCATTTACGCGCGCGCCAGATGTGGTCGTTTCCCGTGCCTCGATTTTTCTTTCATATCATCGCCGAAAACACGTTCCTCGACGATGAAGGGACGAGCTTCAGCGACGATCAGGAAGCGATGCTGCACGCACGTGAGCTTGCAGTGGAGATGATGCGCAGCATCGGCGTCGTGAAAGGCGCGATCGTCATCGAGAACGAAGACAGCGGCGGATTGTTCGAAGTACCGCTGTCCTGGAGCAACTAGAGCCGTAAGCGGTGAGGCTCTCAAGCAATCAGCACCCGCCAAAATGTCGCAGGCAATAGACGCGTACCAGGTCGATTGCGCGCCGCAGTTTTTGTTGTCAGCCTGCCGGATGACGTGACGCAGTTAGCCGGGGAGCCAGACGCCGATGATTCATCCCGCTGCAAAATTTCAGTTCGAACGCGCGATCAAGGAATATGCGCGCTGGATCGCCATTGGCGAAAACGAGCGCTCGCCTGCGCCCGGTTGGTGGTGGGGCTCGGCCTTTCCGCTACGCGATGAACCAGACGTGCTGCCGACGGACTGGTCCGCGCCGATGGGATTGCCCGACGGGGCGCGCTATGCGGACGCCGCCGGCCTGTTTCTCGCGGCCTTGGCCGGCCAGCACTTCCAGCCATGGCCCGAAGACTTTCCGCAGCGTTATCGGCCGATACCGGCTACCGACACCGCGGTCTCCACCTGATTAGTTCGCGGCGTTGCCGGTCTTGGTGCGCGGCTGTTTGGCGGGCGCTGCGGCTTTCGGCGCATCGCTACGCACATTGCCCCACGGATCGGACGCCGCCTTGGTATCGGGAATCTTGCGCAGCGACTCGCGATACGCCTTCTCGGTGATCGCGTCCTGCTCCTTCTCCTCAGCCGACTTGCTCTTCACCTCCGGCATCAGGTTCATCATCTGCGCAGCGGCCGGTCCGGTCAGAAGCGCAAGCACTGCAACAACGCTCAATAGTTTCATGGCACCAAAGCTCCGTGAATTCGGGAGCGTTATATCACTGGCCGTTCGGGCCCGCCAAGCACCTGACGCAGGGCACCCCGTCCTGTCTCAGGCAGGTCGAAACGTCCGGACATGTGCCATATCGGCCCTGTTCCCGATCGTCCCCCGTCAGATATTGATGAAGGATGAACAGGCGGGTCCGAATCTCGGGGATCGGCTTCATCGGCCAGCAAGAGCGCGGTGCTAGACATGGTCCGTGCAGACGATACGGACGACGACCATGATCGAGAAACGAACGGCTCCACGGCACCGGGTTCTGAAGCGCGGCACGCTGGCCTTCGGCGGCGGCGGCGTTGATTGCACCGTCCGCAACCTCTCGGCCTCGGGCGCGCGCGTGGATATCGCAAGCCCGATTGGCGTGCCGCAGAATTTCATGCTGGTGATCGAGGCGGATCAGTTCATCCGCCGCTGCCGCTCGGTATGGAATAACGACCGCCAGCTTGGCGTGGCGTTCGAGTAAACGCGCCCGTCAGTAGCGCCCTCGGCCGCCATAGTTGCCGCCGCCGTAACCGCCATAGCCCCCGCCGCCGTAATAGACGCGCGGCGCCGGCTCGTAATAGACTGGTGGCGGAGCACGGCGAATAACGATCTCTTCTTCCACAATCTCACGGCTGCGTCGCTGTGATGGCTTGTCGGCGCGCTTCTTCGCAGGCTCGCTCTTTTCCGCCTTCTTCGAGGCCGGTGCTGCTGCCGGCGGCGCTCCGCAGGGGCATGTCGGCGCGGCGAGCGCGACATTGGTTGCACCTGCCGTTCCGCCGGCAGCAACCGGTACCGGCTTGTTGAGCGTGCGCTCTTCGAGCTTCTGCGCAGTGGAGGTCAGGTCGCTGTCGGGATATTTCGCCAGGAAGTCGCGATAGGACGGCGCAGTGTTGGTGATGACGGCATTGTTCCACGCCACCATTTTGTAGTGACGGTCGAGCCAGTCTTTCGCCTGCGGGCCCAGCGGGGGCTCGGCATAGAGGCCGACAAAGGCCTCATAGGCTTCAACCGAACCATCCGAGACGATCAGGTTGTTGGCGTCCTGCACCGGCTTGCCCTGTAGCTCCTTGCGCCATTGATCGACGGTCTTCCTGGTCACGGCCGGCTTGGCGCCAGCATCGCCGCCAAAGAAACGGAAGTCATTGACCAGCGATGAACTCTCCCATGGCGTCTGCCGGCCTTCGGTGGCCTGATTGACCGACAGCCGTACGCGCTTGAACGCATCCTCGATCGACAGGCCCGGTTCGCGACCGGCCTTCAGGAGCGCTGTCGTGTAGGGGCTGTTGCCGTCCTTGCCGTCTTCGGCTTCGGCACCGGGCGAGGTGGAGAATGACAGCAGCGTGCCGGGCGTGCCGAACTTCACGTCGATCTGGGCGAGACCGCGGCCGGTGGTCTTGCTGATCGCGGGGAACGGATTGTTGCGGCAGGCGTCGAGCAGGATGATGCGGCTCTTGCTCGGCACGGATGTCAGCGTGTTCAGGATATCGTTGAGCCGCACCGCCTGCAGCGGGATGTCAGCCTCGCGCTTCGGATCGATATCGACCGGCACCAGATAATTCTCGCCATCGATCTGCAGACCGTGGCCGGCATAGAACACCAGCGCCACCGTATCCGGCCCCTTGGCGGATACCGTCGCGGCAAAGGCGGCGATCCTGCCGCGCAGATCGTTCTGAGACAGGTCCGTGGCCGACTGTACCTCGAAGCCAGCATCGCCGAGCATCTGCGCCATGGCCTTGGCGTCATTGACGGGATTGGGCAGCGGCGCGACGGCGCGGTAGGAAGACTGCCCGATCACCAGCGCCACACGGCTTTCGGCCAAAGCGGCTGTTGAGCCGAGAAGAACTGCGCTCTGGGAGCCGAGCATCACGGCGGCAGCGGCGATGGCATTACGAATAGTCGTGTTGTGTATGACCGGACGAACCATCGAACAATCTCCCCGGCCAGGCCGGCTCGCGCGACGGATCATTCCCCGCCTGATTCAAATGACATCAGGATGGCCGCTCGCCAACAATGCGACGGCCTGCCGCTGCCCAATTTGGTCGCGATGAACGCAGGCGCGGTTCATGGGAACCGCGCAGGAGCCGGGCTGTCGGAATACTACTTTTTCTTCGCGGCCGTTGCAGCCGCGGGAGCTGGCGCGACGCCGCCCCACGGATCGTATTTTTCCTTCGGCGTAGGAACCCGCTCCAGGGCGGCCTTGTAGGCCTTCTCGTCGATCTTGGGCTTTTCGGGCGCAGGCGCATGGTCGGCGCCGCGCTTGCCCCCGCCCATCTGTGCGTTCGCCGGCGCAGCCAGAAGCGCCAGTGCCGCGATCGCCAATACCAATGCTCTCATTATGGGTCCCTCCGGCGCCTTGATAGCCCGATGCACGGGCAGTTTTCCAGCCTCAACATGGCCAGACCGCGACCATCGACCGCAGGTGAGCATCGCCGCATAACCGCGCAAAACTCCGGAACCGGCACCCCGACCAGCCCACATCCGCTGAAAACACAGGCTTTTCAGCGACCGTTTGGTGAACGATCCGTTACACATTCCCGTCAAATTTCGCGTCCGGAAAAACCGGATCTTGGAATGTTTCTCCTAGTCTCCACAGACAGCAATGGAGAAGCGGCCTGCGCCGCCTCCTTGCGACGGGGATCGGGGACGTGGTCGACATTGCAAACCCAGCCGGCACGTATGGCAGCAGAGCAACGGGCGCCGGGATGACCGCGGCGAACCGCCCAGCGTCCGTGCCCGATGCGCTTGCGCCGCTCGCAGCAATCCCGCCCGAGCCATGGCGTGCTCTCGCGCAGCTGGCCGTCGAGCCGAACGGCTATTACCTCGCCGACTGGGAACTGGCCGTAAATGCATCAGCGCGCGGCCGCACCGATGTCGCCGCACTCAGCGCCTGGATGAGCGACGCCGGAACGCCTCGGTTGATCGGACTACTGCCGGTGATCACCGCGCGTCGCGCCTATCGCCTGCCTCTCCCCGCACTGGTGAGCGCCGATCCCTATGGCACGCTCTCCACGCCGCTGCTCGATCGCGACATGGCCCCTGATGCCGTCACGCGCCTGATGGAGCAGGCCCGCAAGGCCGGCGCGCATGCGCTGATTCTCGAGAACGTCTCGCTCGACGGCGCAGCGATGCAGGCGATCCGCCAATCGCTGGCCATGCAGGATCTCGCACCGCGCATCCTGCAATCCCACGCCCGCGCCTGTCTCGATGCCACGCGCGATGCCGACGATCTGCTGCGCGATGCGCTCGGCGCGAAGAAGCTGAAAGAACTGCGCCGCCAGCGCAATCGTCTCGCCGAACATGGCGATGTGACCTTCCATATCGCGCGCACGCCGGCGGAAATCGCTGCGACCATTGACACGTTCCTGACGCTGGAAGCGAGCGGATGGAAGGGCAAGCGCGGCACGGCCCTGATGCAGGATGCCGGAGACAGTGCCTTCATCCGTAGCGCCACCAGGGCGCTCGCCGAACGCGGCCAATGCGAGATCGTCACTTTGCGTGCCGGCGACACGCCGGTCGCCTCCGGTGTGCTGCTCCGGCATCTCGATCGCGCCTTCTATTTCAAGCTCGGCGTCGACGAGCGCTTCGCCAAACTGTCGCCCGGCGTGCAACTCACGCTCGATGTGACGCGGCATCTCTGTGCCGATCCGGCGATCGCCTGCGCCGACTCCACCGCCAATGCCGGCCACCCGATGATCGACCCAATCTGGCGCGGCCGCCTCGCGATCGGCAACGTCCTGATTCCGCTCCGCAAGCACGACCCGCTTGTCTCGCTCATTCACGGCGCACTCACCTTGCGTCGCACGATCCGCGAGCCGTTGCGGCGCGTGGCCCGCTCTATCCGCAACCGCCTCCGCTAGATATCCAGGGGTTCAACCATGAACGCTGCAACTGACGTCGCGCCGGTGATCTCGGCGGCCAATCAATCACTCAAGAACGATTTTCCGCTGAAGCCGTTCGCGATTAGGCACAAGCTCGCCGGTCATCCGCTGCTGACGCTGCCGCGCATTGCGCAGCTCGCATCCGAACTGCCGCGCGATCTCATCGAATACAATTCAGGCAAGGTTGCGATCAGCCAGGACCCTGACGCGATCCCGTCGGTCGACCTCGATCCGGTCGAAGTCGTCAGGCGCATCGAGACCGCCGGCGCCTGGATGGTGCTGAAGCGGATCGAGAACTCCCCCGAATATCGCCAGTTGCTCGAAGACACGCTGCTGTCGGTGGCGCGCGCCCGCGGCTTCAACAGCCTGCTCGATGCCGGCTTCGAACAGCTCGAAGGCTTCCTGTTCGTTTCCTCACCGAATTCGACCACGCCGTTCCATCTCGACAGCGAGGATAATTTCTTCGTCCAGATTCACGGCGAGAAGTTCTTCACGATCTATGACAACAAGGACCGCGCCATCGTGTCCGACGACGAGATCGAGCGCTCGATGACCAAACATCGCAATCTCAAATTCGACGACAGCTTCGCGCCTCGCGCGGTCGAGTTTCACATGTTCGATGGTGATGGCTGCTACGTGCCCTATCAGTGGCCGCACTGGGTACGCACCGCCGGGTCGTTCTCGATCTCGATGGCGATTACCTGGAAGACCCGGGAAGTACGCCGCCTCAACGACCTGCACTTCTTCAACTCGATGCTACGCGGCGTCGGCCTCCCGCAGAAGCCGCCGGGACGGCAGCCGGTGCTGGATACGCTGAAGCTCGCCTTCTATCGTACCGTGACCACGGCGATCAAACCGCTGCGCAGCTCGCTGGCGATGCGCAAAGTGCTGCGCCGCATCGCACTCGGCAAGAAGGCGAATTATTATCTGAAGGACGCGTAGGCGCGCGCCCTTACTCCGCCGCTTCCGCGTTCACTTCCGCCGAGACCTGACGGATCGCACGCGCGAGCTTCTCAGCATCCTGCGCGCCGGATACGGCATATTTGCCGGCGAAGACGAAAGTCGGTACGCCGGAGATACCCTTGTCGGCGGCTTCCTTGGCGTTACCGGAAATCAGTTCGACGTCTTCATCAGTGGCGAGGCGCTTGCGGATCTCATCCGCATCGAGACCGACATCGGCCGCAGCCTGCACCAGCGTCTCGCTCTGGGTGAGATCGCCGCCATCGCGGAAATACAATTCCATCAGACGCTGCTTGACCTCGGCCGACTTGCCGGAGGCTTCGGCCCAATGGATCAGCCGGTGGCAATCGATGGTGTTGGGCTGGCGCTTCACGCTGTCTGGCCGGTAGGTCAACCCCTCCTGCTCGGCGGCATCGACCACACGGCCGGCAATGCCTTTATAGGCTTCCACCGAACCGAATTTGGTTTCGAGATAGGTCGAGCGATCGATGCCCTCGCGCGGGATCCACGGATTGAGGAAGAACGGCCGCCAATTGACATGCACCGGCACGTCGGAGGCCAGCGCCAGCGCATTCTCGATGCGGCGCTTGCCGATATAGCACCACGGGCACACGACGTCGGAGACGATATCGATTTGAAGCGGCTTGATGGTGCTCATGGGCGGGCTCCCTGTCTTTGTTCCGCCCAGAGATAGGCTCCGAGGGCGCCGCGGGCAAGACCGCTAGTTCCCTCTCGCGGCGATCTCCCGCAGCCTGTTCGCCGTGATTTCATCGGCCGGAAAGAACGTCTCGATGGCGATTTCCGACAAAGTGATATCCAGCGGCGTACCGAAGGTCATGGTCGTCGACATAAAGCTCAGCACGTCGTCGCCCAGCCTCATCCGGAACGGCACCACGACGCTATCGGCCGCGATCGGCGCCGACCGCGCCGGGACCGGATAGGTCTTCAATTCCTGATACAGTTTGATCAGTTCCGGATCGGCCGTCGCCTCGCATTGCCGGTGCAGTCGCTCCAGCAGATGCGCGCACCATTCACCAAGATTGACCGTGCGCGATGCCAGCGCCTCTGGATGAAAGCTCAGCCGCAGCACGTTGAAGGGCTGCCCGAGCAATTCAGGCGCGATACCTTCCAGCAGCGGCATCACCATGCGATTGGCGGCAACCAGATTCCAGTGCCGATCGACCGCCAGCGCCGGATTGGGCTCATGGGCCTTCAGCACGAGGTCGATGGCCTGACGCGCCGAGACCAGCGCGGGATCATCCAGCGCCCGCTGCGGAAAGGCCGGCGCGAAACCGGCGGCCACCAGCAAAACATTGCGCTCGCGCAGCGGCACGTCGAGCCGCTCCGCCAGCCGCATCACCATCTCGCGCGAGGGCGCGGCGCGGCCGGTCTCGAGGAAGCTCAGATGCCGCGTGGAGATCTCGGCATCGCCGGCAAGATCGAGCTGGCTCAGGCGGCGGCGCTGCCGCCATTCACGCAGATGATGGCCGATCCCGGCGGGCCGGGATGTCGCGGAGGATGCTGCTAGCTGTGTGCTCATGGCGAAAAGCTAACATGCGAATTTCGTAGCTTCCATGACCTCAGAGGTAATCGATTTGGCTCTGCGCCTCGGTCATCTTCGGCGCATCGACAACGACCAACCGAAGGACATCGACCATGATCAATCCCTCTCTCCTGCTCCGCCGCGCCATCCAGATCGACGCTGTCGTCTCGGGCGCCATGGCGCTACTGCTGACCTTTGCCGCAGCGATGCTGGCACCGCTGCTGCATCTGCCCGAAACACTGCTGCTGGAATCCGGCCTGTTCCTGATTGCCTATGCGGCGCTGGTCGGCTGGCTCGGCACCCGCGCGACCATGCCGAAGCTGCTGGTGCTGGTCATCATCATCGGCAATGCGCTGTGGACATTGGGCAGCATCGGCCTGCTGTTCTCGGGCGCGGTGACGCCGAACCTGCTCGGCCTGATCTTCGTGGCCGCGCAGGCGATCGCAGTCGGCGTGTTCGCGGAGCTGCAATATATCGGGCTGCGCCGAAGCGCAGCCGCGCAGGCGGCTTAAGCCGCCTTGCTCCTGGCCTTGCCGGTCTTGGCTTTACCGGACTTGGCTTTAGACTTAACCGACTTGGCCTTGGTCGCTGCGGAAGTCTTCTTCGCGGCGGCCTTGGTCGTTTTGGCTTTTCCCGACGCCTTGGCTTTCTTCGCTTTGGCCTTGGCCCTCTTGGCTTTCGCCTTTTCTTCCTTCTTCAGCGCCTTGCGCTCGGCCTTTTCCTTGGCCTTCAGTTTCTCGGCACGGGCCTCAGCGCGCTTCCTCTTGCGCTTCTTCTCGCAGGCGTCGCACTTGCAGCCGATCGGCTTCAGGTATTCCTTGAAATACTCCGTGCCGTAATCGTAGTTGATCTCTTCGCCCGGCTCGATCTTCTTAATCGAGCGGATGATGATCTTCTTCTTCGCCGCGTTGACGTCGGACTCGGCGTTCGGCTTGCAGGCGTGGTTGATATAGCGCGCGATGTTCTTGCGGATCGAACCGTCGACGGTCCAGCGCTTGCTGATCTGGAACAGGTACTTGTTCTCGATCGCGTCGTGCTTCTCGTTCTTCGAATCCAGCAGGGGTCCGAAGTATTGGACGATCTTGACGCCCTTCTTGATCGGCTGGGTGGCGAAAAGACCGAGACCGGTTTTGGAACGGCCGATGCGATATGGCTTGGCGGAAGTCGAGGCGGGCATGGGATGAGGAACTGACGCTGCTGGAGACAAAATGAAGGCTGACCAAGCTGTCTAGCGCGATTCAATAAGCCCTGTCAGCCGCTTCCGTTGAACCTTCCCCAGCTTGTGAGCGTCAAAGCTGCATCTTTCCTGTGCTGGATGCCCTGAAATGCCCCGCCTGTCTGCCCTCGCTGCCGCCCTGACGACCCTGCTCGGCGCGACGTCGCTCGCCGCAGCCGACAGTATCGGCAGCGTCTACACATCGGCTGCCGACAAGGACTGCCGCAAAGTGTCCAGCCTCAAACTCGACGGCGATGATTACGCCGCCGAGCGAACCTGCCGCGGCCCCGCCGGTCTCGTGGTGGTGAAGAACGAAAACGACCTGCGCGAGACCATCACGGTCGGACGCAGCACCAGCGCCGCTGACAAGGAGCCGGCGGCATCGCAAGGCTTCGGCCCGTTCAATTCCACCACCAGCACCATCGAATGGCGCACCAGCGCCGGCAAGCCATTCGCGATGATCCAGCGCTGGCACATCGCCGACAACGACGATCCCGAGAAGAATGGTCGGCCAAAATCCAAACAGATGCTGGTGGTAACACGGCTGCCACCGGGCGCCGTCTGCCACGTCGCCTATATCGACGTAGCAGCCAATCCTGAGGCCAACGAGATGGCCCGCAAGGCCGCCGACGAACTCGCCCGCGGCTTCGATTGCAAGACGGCCAAGGTCAGCGTGATCGGCACCGATGGCCGCGCCACGGCACTGGCGATGGCATCGCGCAATATCCCGGACCTCGCCCGGTAGGGTTCAAATCGATCGCGCGATCAGAGCTTCGGTATTTTCGCCGCGTCGATCACCGCCGTCCATCGCGCGATTTCCGACGTGACCAATTCGCGCATTTCCGGCGGCGTGCTTCCCCGCACCTCACCACCGATCGCTGCTTCCAGTCGCGCCCTGATCCCCGGGTCGGCGAGAGACTTCAGAACGGCCGCGTTGAGTTGGGCGATGATCCCCGGCGGAGTGCCCTTCGGCGCCAGCAACCCGGCCCACGTCCTGACATCGAACCCCTTCAGACCTGCCTCGCCGGCCGATGGAACGTTCGGCAGCAAGGCACTTCGGGTCGACGATGTAACGGCAAGGCCGCGCACCGCACCACTCTCGATCTGCGGCGCAACAAGCACACTGGTGCCAACGATCAGGGGCACATCGCCCGCGAGCAGCGCGGTGATCGCCTGGGAGTCGCCGCGATAGGGTACGTGCAGCACGTCGATGCCGGCTGCCGCTTTCAACAATTCGCCAGCAAGATGATGCGTGCTGCCGAAGCCGACCGATCCGAAACTCAACGATCCCGGTTTGGCCTTTGCGAGTGCGATGAGCTCTCCCAGCGTCTTTGCTTCATAGTCGCTGCGGGTAGCGACGACGAGCGCGTAATAGACGATCGTGGAGATCATCTCGAAACTATCGACGGGTTGATAGGGCAGCGACTTGTAAAGCCCCGCCGAAATCGCATGGCCCCCGGTCACAAGGCCGAGCGTGTATCCGTCAGGCGCAGCCTTGGCGACCGCGTCCGATGCGAGATTGCCGCCTGCACCAGGCTTCGCTTCGACGATGACGGTCTCGTTGAGCTGTTTCGCCAGCCCGTCGGCAACGACGCGGGAGAGCGTGTCCGCCGCTCCACCCGATGCGAAACCGTGCACGATCCGAATGACACGATTTGGGTAGGCTTGCGCCGAGGCGTCAGGCACGTCTATCGACGAGATTATAAATATAGACACCGCGAGGCATGCGAGAACTCTGCCCCGAATAGATTTCGACAGCTGGCTCATTATTTCCTCCCGTTTTATTTCTTCAGCACTGGTCGCCGAGGCGCCGATCTGTCGCTTCATGGCGGCGACTTTGTCGGCAGCGATGTCATGTCGCCTTGCGTTTGAACTCCGCGAGCTCCGGCGATGGAGCCGGCCCCCAGATATCTCGGGGGAGACCTACCCAGACCTTGGGGCGCTGCGGACGATCCCGGTGCCATGGGCGTGGTTCGAAATAGCCGAGATCTTCATCGATCATCTGATCGAGATCGAAGAACAATTCGATGAGATGGCCATCGGGGTCGCGGTGATAGATCGCGACATTGTGGCCCGGGCCATGACGCACCGGTCCCCACAGGATCTGCATCTTCTTGCGCCCGAGCAGGTCGCAGGCGCGATGCATGTGCGAGGCATCACGGAGCTCGAAGGCCGCGTGATGCAATCGCCGACCCGGGCCCCGCGCGAAATTGACGGAGTGATGATCGAAACCACACCGCATGAAGACGAAGGCGTCCTCGATCCAGTCCGACACCCGGAAATTCAGCACGTCACCATAAAATTTCGACGCCTTCAGCGGATATTGCGTGTAGAGCGCGATATGACCGAGGCGGTCGGCTGCAATGCCGCCGACAGGCTGCTCCGCGACAGCGAATGTCGGCCCCGCAAGCAGTTCGATCTCCATTTCCTCGAAGTCGCGGAACAGCACCGAACGGGACACGCCAGGAAGCGGATCGGACTGGATCTCGGCCGCAATTCCAGCGCGCGACAGTGTTGCCACCAGGTCGGCGAAATCCAGATCGGGCGCCACTTCGAAGGTCAATCGCCGACAGGCCACCTGATCGCCACGCTGCAGGACGACGGCGAGTTCGTCCGAGTCGGTGGCCAGCCATGCGCGACTGGCGTCACGCGTCACCACGCCTAGCCCGACCACCGTTTGATAGTAGTCGATCTGCCTGTCGATATCAGGCGTAACAAACGTCACATGCCTGATGCGTTTTACCTTGATCATGTGGTCCTCCGTATCTCGTTCCAGACCGATAGCCGTCCGCCTACGGGGTCATGATGATCTTGCCGAGCGCTCCTCCGGACTCCAGCAGCGTATGCGCCTGCCGGACCTCGGATAATTTTAGCCGCGCGGAGATAGCGGGCTTGATCTCCCCACGGCCGAGCAGCGAGATCAATTGCCCCATGATGGCGCGGCGCGCATCGCGGTCATGATCGTAGATATGAAAGGAGAAGCAGCGTACAGCCGGACAGACGTCGAGATACTTGCGCATCTCTCCCATCAGATTCTCTTCCGGAAGCCCCGCAAAGGCATTGTAGGAAACCAGCGTTCCCCATTTGCCGAGTACGCCGAGATAGGACACGAATTCGGGGCCGCAAACATGGTCGAGCACGAGGCCGACGCCGCTCCCCGCGGTCAATTCGCGCGTCCGCGCGACGACGTCCTCGTCACGATAGAAGATCACGTGGTCGGCGCCATTGGATTTGGCGAACCGGGCTTTTTCGGGGGTGCTGACCGTACCGATCACCGTCATGCCTGCCAGCTTCGCCAATTGCACGATCGACGTGCCGACGCCTCCAGCAGCACCAATCACAAGCACACTGCCTGTGGGATTACGCCCACCGCATTCATGCAGCAGCGCCCAGGCGACTTGATAGTTCGCAAGGCACACGGCGTCCTGCAAATCGACGGCATCAGGCAACAGATGAATGGCATCGGCCGGCGCCACCACATATTCGGCGTAACAGCCGCCGCGCTGTGACAGATCGCGGGCGCTCAGCAAAACCTTCTGCCCGACCGAGATGCCGACAACACCGTGACCGATCGCAGAGATGCGCCCGGCGACATCATTTCCCGGATTGGCCGGCAGCGGCGGCATCCACTTGTAAACGCCGCGCCGGATCAAGGCGTCCGGCTGGCCGACGCCAAAAGCCTCAGCCTTGATCTGCACCTCTTTCGGGCCCGGAGCCGGAATGGCGACGTCGACATAATCGAGCGCGTCGGGACCACCCGGACGATGAACCAGCACAGCCTTCATGAATCCACCCTGCAGAAGATATTTTCGAAAATATGTCCTATTACGAAAATTATTGCAATAGCGGTCCTGCGCCGGCATTCTGCAACCAGCCGGCGCCATCAGTCGGCAGAATCCGAGGTCCATTCCATGACTGCTTCGGCCGTCAAATCGCGCAAAGAATTCGGCAAGACCCTCGCGGTCGATATCACGCACAGGCTGCGTCAGGATATCGTGGCCTGCCGCCTCAAGCCTGGCGAACCGCTGAAATTCGATGCCTTGAAGCTCGCTTTCGGCGCAAGCTTCACGACCTTGCGCGAGGCGCTGACGTCGCTGACGGCAGACGGCCTGGTCATTGCCGAGGAGCAACGTGGCTTTCGCGTGGCGCCCGTTACGAGCGACGACCTGATCGACATCACCCAGACCCGGATCCTGATCGAGATCGAATTGCTCAGCCGCTCCATCACAGATGGCGGAGATGACTGGGAAATAGCGGTTATGTCGACCCTGCACAGGCTGGGACGCATCGAGGAAAGGCTTCCCGGTAATCACGTCGAGAATCCGGAATGGCAGATCGCTCACCGCCAGTTTCACGAGGCGCTAGTGTCGTGCGGGCGCTCCCCGACGTTGCTCGGCATTCGGGCTTCGCTGTTCGAGCGCGCCGAACGCTATCGAAACCTGTCCGCCATGTTTCGCCCGCAACCACGCGACAAGGTCGGCGAGCATCGCGCCATCATGCAGGCCGCGATTGCCCGCGATACGGCACTGGCCACATCCCTGATCGACCGGCACATCCGCAGCACCTCCGACAATGTCGTGAAATACGCGTCTCATCTGCTGACGGAATCCTGAGACGGGATCGCCGGCCAGCGGCGAAGAAACAGACGGCGTGCCCACCAACCCACGTGGAAAGCCACCACAGGGCCCGCCAGCCCTATTGCCAGACGTTATTTTCGAAAATATAATCCACTTACGAAATTTTGATATCCGAGATTAAACAGAAAGGCCTCATCATGAAGCTCTTGTCTTTCAGCCATCAGCAGCGCGAGAGCTGGGGAGCCGTCGTCAACGACGCGATCATCGATCTCGGCAAGGCGCTCCCGCACTATCCGACGCTCGCCGGTTTCATCGCCAGCCCCGACTTCGCCAAGCGCGACCAGATCGTTGACGGACACAAGCCGGACCTGAAGCTCTCGGACATCGACTACCTGCCGGTGATCCCCCGCCCCGAAAAGATCGTCTGCGCGGTGCGCAACTATCTCGACCATCACAAGGAGGCGGTCGCCCACGGCATGGACCGTCAGATCACCGAATTCCCGCCGATCTTTCTGCGGGTCTGGCGCTCACAGGTTGGCCACAACCAGCCGGTGATCCGGCCGAAAGTCTCCACGCACCTGGACTGGGAAGGTGAACTCGCCGTCGTGATCGGTAAAGGCGGCCGCCATATTCCCGAAAGCGAGGCGATGAACCACATCGCCGGCTATTCGATCTACAACGATGTCAGCGTCCGCGATTATCAGCGACATGCGCAGCAGATCGCGGCCGGCAAGAATTTCGTCGGCACCGGCCCATTCGGGCCCTGGCTGGTGACGACCGATGAAGTCAGCGATCCCACCAAGCTCAAGCTCGAAACCCGCGTGAATGGTGACATCGTCCAATCCTCGGACACATCCTTTTTGATCTTCTCGATTCCCCGGCTGATCAACTATGCGTCGGAAATCTTCGACCTCGTCCCGGGTGACGTCATTGCAACGGGAACGCCTGCCGGCGTCGGCTTTACGCGCAAGCCTCCAATCTTCCTGAAGGCCGGCGACGTCGTCGAAGTCGAGATCGAGAAACTCGGCATCCTCAGCAATCCCGTCATCGACGAGTAGTCAGTGGACGGCTTCCTCACAACGCTCGCACAATAGGGACTGGGCCAGCCATGACATCCTATGACATTCGCAAGACCCAGATTTCCGTCGAGACGATCTGGCACGAACGCGGGCCGCGCCTGGCACAACCGCTTCGCGTCGGCACGGTACTGGCGATTATCCGCAATCCTTTTGCTGGTCGCTACGAGCCGGACCTGATGGCATTCCAGGCCGAACTACGCGAACTTGGACGCATACTTGCGGCTGAACTCGTTCAGGCGCTTGGCGGCAAGGACAAGATCGAAGCCTACGGTAAGGGCATGATCGTCGGTGAAGATGGCGAGCTCGAACATGCGGCGGTGTGGCACGAAGCCGGCGGCTGGGCGATGCGCGAGGTTCTCGGCCAGCCCAAGGCCATCGTGCCGGCTGCGAAGACCGTTGGCGGCATCGGCACACGGCTGATGGTCCCGCTCGGCCATATCGAAGCGGCCTATGTCCGCAGTCATTTCAGCACTGCTGAAATGACTGTCTGGGATGGCCCGCGCCGCGACGAGATCGCCTTCGGCCTGGTGATGGCCACCGGCGGAAGACCGCATGCACGTATTGGCGGGCTGGCCGCGTCCGATATCTCGGTGCATGACGGACAGCGATAGCGACCTCAAACAACGCCTGCACACGACGCCGGCGCTTCGCAAAGAGTTTCGCTAGTTCGGCTTTTCCATCGCCCTGGCGACGGTGATCTTCAGCATCTCGACGAACAGTTTCTCTGCATCGGTGCCATCAGGCAAACGGCGCAGGATGTCGGTGAGCCGGCCATCAAGGGTCAGCATGGTGAAACCATGCACCAGCGACCACGTCCGCGCAATCTGTGCAGCCTGCTCGATAGTCAGCGCATCGGTGGCGACATTGCCCGGATGGTTCGCACCGACCACACTGGCAAGACCGGCGAAGGATGCATTGGCTGCCTCGCGCAGATTCGGCCGGCTCATGTCGAGCCGCTCGGTGCGGAACATCAATTGATACATGCCGGGCTGCGCACGCGCATAAGCGAGATACGCCTTGGCACGGGCGAGCGCGCTTTCGAGTGGCGTCGCGCCGCTCGCACCAGCCGCAGTCATCGTGGCGTTGAAGTTGCGAAAGCCGATCGCGGCGAGTTCGCTGACGAGACCAGTGAGATCACCGAAGTGATGCGTCGGAGCCGCATGCGAGACGCCGGCTTCGCGGGCGACGGCGCGGAGCGTCAGGCCAGATAGTCCATCGCGCTCCAGCACGATTTCCGCGGCTTTCAGCAGCGCACCATGCAAGTCCCCGTGATGATAGGGAGATTCGGCGCCAGCGGATTTTTTGGCCGCGGCCTTGGCTTGCGAATTTCCTGCGACCTTCTTGCGGCGGTCTTGCGGCACGGCGCGCGGTTTTGCGGTCTTGGTCTGCTTCGTCATGGTCATGTTATAGGTCGCCATTTTTACACTGTAAAGATTTTGCTTGACCGACCGGCCGCGCGCATCTAGCAATCTAGACAACGTAAAGATAACAGCATGGGAGACGACGATGGCGCTGCTGGACCCGATCGAGGCTGCTCATGACAATCTGGCGCCGATCCCAATGGAGTGCGACGCGCCGTTCCTGACAGTCGTCGGCGAATTGCCTCGCGAGCTCAACGGCACGCTCTATCGCAACGGCCCCAATCCGCAATTTGAGACGAAAGGCTCGCACTGGTTTGTCGGCGACGGCATGCTGCATGCCTTTCATATCGAGAATGGCCGCGCGAGCTATCGCAATCGCTGGATTCGCACGCCGAAATTCCTGGCCGAACACGATGCCGGCCGCGCGCTCTATCGCGGCTTCGGGCAGAAGCTGCCGGATGCCCCCGCTTCACTCGGAAATGACTCTGGCGCGGCCAATACCAACATCGTCTTTCATGCCGGCCGCCTGCTCGCGCTCGAGGAAGGCCATGCACCGACCGAGATCGAGCCGCGCACGCTGAAGACGCTCGGCTATCAGAACTATAACGGGCGCATCGGCGGGCCGTTCACCGCGCATCCGAAGATCGATCCTGTCACCGGTGAAATGACCTTCTTCGGCTATAATGCCCGGGGAATCTTCAGTCCGACGATCTCATTCGGCGCGATCGATTCATCGGGTATCGTGACGCGTTTCGAACGTTTCGATGCGCCCTATGCCAGCATGGTGCATGACTTCATTGTCACGGAGAACCACCTGCTGTTTCCGATCCTGCCCATTACCGGCAGCATTGATCGCGCGCGATCAGGCCGCCCGCCCTACGCTTGGGAGCCGGACAAGGGTTCTTACGTCGGCGTGATGAAGCGCGGCGGCAGTGCGGATGATATCAAGTGGTTTCACGCCGAGGCTTGCTACGTCTTCCATGTGATGAATGCATGGGAAGATGGCGAACGCATCATCGCCGACGTCATGCAGTCCGAGGAAGCGCCGCTGTTCACGCATCCCGACGGCTCCCCGACCGATCCTGCGAAGTCCAATGCACGACTTTGTCGCTGGACCTTCGATCTGTCAGCCAATACTGATCGCTTCACGCGCACTTATCTCGACGACGTCACCGGCGAATTCCCGCGCATCGACGAGCGCCACTCCGGCCTCGTCAG
The DNA here is from genome assembly GCF_008329525.1 of Tardiphaga sp. P9-11. Classification (GTDB taxonomy): domain Bacteria; phylum Pseudomonadota; class Alphaproteobacteria; order Rhizobiales; family Xanthobacteraceae; genus Tardiphaga. The sequence continues at coordinate 954,495 of NZ_NPKQ01000002.1, forward strand.
CACGCAAGGCTGGTACGCCTGCGATAATCCGGCACCGGGCGCCAGCAAGGCCTTCTCCGGAATCACCCATGTGGGGCGCGACGGCATCAGGCTCGGCCAATATATGCTGCCGCTCGGCGACAGTATCTCCGAACCCGTCTTCGTCGCGCGCGGCAAGGATGCGGCCGAAGGCGATGGCTGGCTATTCGCCGTGGTCTGGCGCGCCCGGCAGAACCGCAGCGATCTGGCGGTGTTCAATGCCACCAATGTCGCTGCGGGGCCTATTGCTCTCGTCCAGCTCAGTCACCGGGTACCGGCAGGATTTCACGGCAACTGGGTCGATGCCTCGTAAAGCTCTGTTTCAAATAAGCTAAAAATCAGACCCTCACACAATTTTGACAGTGTAAAGATTTTTGTTGACGAGCTCGTTGGCAATGCCTAGAAGATATCTTGACATCGTAAAGATGGAGCGACCGGAAGACAGTATGGCGCCTTTTCTCATGATCAACGCGGCTGCCACCGCCTCCTGAAGCACAACGATAAAAGTCTCATTCGACAACAAGCTCGCGGAACCACGCCATGATCAACGTCCTCGCCAAGCTGGCCATAGGCTTCCTTTCCACCATTGCCTTCTTCACGACCTTTGCGGTCGCAGGAGACGTGCTGATCGCGACTGCCGTCGCCATCGCTGGCGCTGCGACACAGTTCGTTCTCGCACGAACCGCACATCGCAGACCGGACATGATGACCCGGACAGCAAGCTGGGGCAGCCTGGCTCTCGTGCTGGTTGTGACCGGGACCACGCTCGTCGGCATCGAACCATCCGGTGCGGCCGCCTCGGCTTCTCACGACGTTTTAACGCCGGTCAGCAATGACTGCCCGCTCTCACAACAAGACATTTGATCGCAGAATGATGCGCAACGACGCAACGGCTTCATAAGCCGGCCCGCAACGCACCTTTAAAACGTCAAGACAGCCCGAACTGGAAACGCCATGGCGTCCTTTCTCATCATTGCTCCGTTCGGTGCTTTCGCCATGCTGATGATGGTGACGTCGATCGCGATCAGCCTGTTCGCCGCAGCGGCACTGTCGCTCGGTATCGTCGCCTGGGACGTCATCCGCGGTGGCTCGCTGAAGATGCTGGCGGCAGGCTCTGTGCTGATCTTCAGTGCGCTGGGCTGCTACATCACACTGGTCGATGGCAACTGGAGCCCGATCGCTGTGCGCCTCGCCGTCGATGGCGGCGTGCTTGCCATCGCGCTGCTGTCGCTGACGTTCCGTTTTCCCTTCACGCTGCAATATGCCCGTGAGCACGTGGATGTAGAGACATCGAAGCTGCCGGGCTTCATGAAGGCGAACTACATCATCACCTGGGCCTGGACCGGCGCCTTCGTGCTGATGCTGATCGCGGACATGCTGACGATCTACATGCCGTCGCTGCCGCTGTGGATCGGTTTCGCGGTGGCCTTTGCTGCGCGCAATTCGGCCGTTGCCTTCACGAAATGGTACCCACAATATCGTCGCGCGAAATATGGTACAGCGAAACCGGCTGAACCGCTGAAGTTCTGATTCACTTCGCCTGCAAATTTTTGCCTGAACATCTCGACTGCCCAGGGAGCACTGTGATGAAGGACGTATTCGCCAAACTCGGCCAGGATTTCTTCTCCACCATCGTCTTTCTGGTGCTCTATATCGTCACCGGCGACATCGTGCTGGCAACCTGCGTAGCGATTGCGGGCGCCGTGGCCCAATTCATCTATGCGCGCATCAAGGGCCAGAAGCTCGATGTGATGACCTATGCCAGCCTCGCGCTGGTGGTCGTGCTCGGCGGCGCGACGCTCCTCACCAAGGATCCGCGCTTCGTGCTGGCCAAGCCCAGCATCGGGCATTTTGCCATCGGCGCCATCATGCTGCGCAAGGGCTGGATGCTGCGTTACATGCCACCCATCGTCAGCGACACAGTTCCTGAATATGTGACTGCCGCTGGCTATGCCTGGGCTGCGCTGATGTTTGTGCTCGGCGCAGGCGTCATTGCAGTGGCCATGACAGGCGATATGAAGCTGTGGGCGTTCTATGTGTCGGTCGTGGCCATCGGCGCCAAGATACTGGCTTTCGCGATCCAGTATGTCGTGTTCCGCGTGATCGTCACGCGCAAGCTTCGCGCTGCGGCCGCTGCATTGCAGACCTGACGCCTAGTCATCGACGCGTAGCTGTGAACTTCGCAGATGCGCCACACCGACATCCAGCGTCAGCCGTGGCGACGTGACCGGCGCATGGGTCGTGTCGCCCTCATACTCGGCCGTGATCCAGCGCGCCCCGTCCGCCAGCTCCGAGGTGGTGAATGACGCCCTACCGGCGCGGTCGAGCCCGACATGGGCCGCGAGAACCTGCTCACCATCGCGAAACGTTACCGCGCCTTTCGGCACGCCATCCCTGCTGGCAATCGCGGCGGTCAGCGTCACGACCGCTCCGGGCACGCTGGGATTATCCGAGGACGACACCGCCACGGCTGGCGTGCCCCGTATGATCTCGACCACCACTGCCGACTGGCTCGGCTGCACGACGACAGGCAGATAATTCGACGTGCCCATATAATTCGCGCGGAAGCGATGTGGACCGGGCGGCAGTCGCTCCACGACCAGCGATGGATGGGACACGTCGACCCAGCCGAGCACGGTGAGCGTAGTCTCATCGACAAAGCGGACGATCCCGCCGGGAACGCCGCCACCGCGCTCGCTCGTCACGGAGGCCGTGAGCGTCGTGCGGCCGATCGCATCGATCGATGACGCCAGCGTGGTCCGGGTCAATTCGGAGTGGACGATGGATTGGGCGCGGGCCGCAGCCGGACTTGCAAGCGCACATGCAGTGACGACGACCAGATGAAAATTGTTCACCTATTACGCTCCGGTTAGCAGCCCCTGGGATGAGGCGCGCGGCCGGCGAAAAGGTTCAACACAAAAGCAGGACGCGAAGAGGCCGCGTGCCGATGCGAATAATTTGTCAGAGATACTGGTAAAACATGATCCCGTTGACTGCGCTGGCCGCGGCCAACAACGTCACCACCGTCACATTCAGCTTCAGGGCATCCAGCATGGTGCGGCCTCGAATTCGTCTGCGGTCTGATCGCTATTGGAACAGTGCCGCCTGAGTCGTCACCGCTTTTCTTTTTCGTCTACATCCTTGCGGGTCACCGGAGAATCGAGTCTCGCGCAAAGGCCAGAATTCGGCTGATCTGCTGCAGGCCTGAGTCGCGTTTTGTCGAACCAAATCGCTGATGCCGCGACACAAAACCATGACCCGAATCGCCATCCTGATCGCCGGCCTCATCACCACCGGCACCGTATTTGCGCAATCGCTGACGCCGCCGCCAGAGACACCGGAATGGTTTGCGAGCGCCCGTGGCTTCGTGCCGCCGGACCGCATGGCCGGCCAGGCGTTTCATGTCGACATGTCCGATCCGCAGGCTCCGGTCGGATATATTGCGGTCTATCCAGCTGGCGCCAACGATCCAAAGACAGCGGCAAGCGCATTCGATGCCGGTGAGATGCTGGTCGCAAAACTCGCGCGCAGCGACGGCAAGCTGACTACACTGTCCGCCGAGCTGCGCCCGCGCGATCCTGCGCTTGGCAGCACCGGCCCGCGTGTCCTCAGCGCTGCCCGCAGCGATGCGGAATACGCAGCGCTTGACACAGAGCTACTGGCGACGCGCGCCAGGCTGCCGGACGGCACGATGCCCTGCGATGTCCGCGCATGGTCGAACGACCGCGATCCGAACGGCCTGAATGTACGCGCCGGGCCGTCGGCGACGACGAAGGTGCTCGGCACTCTGCCTCCGCCCTACAAGTTCAGGAGCAAGAGCGAGAATGCTCCCGATGGAGGCTGGCTGACGGAATTTTCCATCATCGGCTTCAAGGATGGCTGGTTCCTGATCGAAGGCGCAACGCCGCCCGGGAAGGAATACGAAGAAGCGAGCGTCTATCCGCGCAATCATCCAAAACCCTATGGCGGCCGCGGCTGGGTCTCAGCCAGCAAGGTCGGCGCGCAGTATGCCAATGGCGACACGCGGATGGGCGGACTGTTCCAGGCGCCGCATGTGGACGCGCAGTGGACGCCGGCCAAAGGCGAAGGTGGCAGCGAGATCAGCGCCGACGGTGGCCCCAAGCGCGTTCTCGCCTGCAGCGGCTTCTGGGCACTGGTGGATAGCCACGACGGCGTGCGCGGCTGGTGGCGACGGCTGTGCTCGAGCCAGGTGACGAATTGCAGCTGAGCTAAAACCAGATTTGCTGTGGCACGCCCAGCGCATCGCGCGGTGCATTGCCTTCCGGCAAACAGCCCGCGCAATCGCGCGCGGCCAGCGCCACGGCGCAGGCATCGAGTACATCATCCCGCTTTGCGCCGGTCCGTGCGCGCCTGACAGTGAGCCAGTCGTCGAGATCGCTGAAGCCATTCGCCAGCAACACATGACGGCGCAACGCTAGCCCCTCCTCCGTATGTTTAGACTGCAGCGGCGCGTTGCCGTTCAGGCGGAGAAAGACGAGTTCGGGATGGGCTTCGCGGATATCGAGATCGCGCTGTTCCCGCACGAAGCCATCGACCTCCATGATCTTCCGTCCGAGATGCCAGAGCTGGCGCGAGACTTTCTTCTGTCCGCGATTGTCCGCTTCCGCATTGGCAAGATCGGGATCGCTGAACTCCTGCCACAGCCAGCGCCGGCCGCCGGAGAAGACACGCGATCCATGCGGACTGAGCTTTTTGCGTGCCAGCTGGTCGCAGCTGCGCGCACCGTCATCACCAAGGCCGATAGGAATATCGATCGCCGCGCGGGTAAAGCGCTGCGTCGCAAGCCAGGAGATATCGCTGATGAAATCAATGGAGCGCCGGTCGCCGTCGAGTGTGACGGCGACCCAGCCTTTGCTGAAACCATCGAGCCCGATGGCGATCATCGGGCGCGCTTGATCCTAGCCGAGATTCAGTTCCTTGAAGAAGTCGTTGCCCTTGTCATCGATGATGATGAAGGCCGGAAAGTCGACGACGTCGATGCGCCAGATCGCTTCCATGCCGAGTTCGGGATATTCCACGACCTCGACCTTCTTGATGCAGTGTTCGGCGAGATTTGCCGCCGAACCGCCGATCGAGCCGAGATAGAAGCCGCCATGCTTCTTGCAGGCTTCGCGCACCGCGACCGCGCGGTTGCCCTTGGCGACCATCACCATGGAGCCGCCGGCCGCCTGGAACTGATCGACGAAGGAATCCATGCGGCCCGCCGTGGTCGGACCGAACGCACCGGAGGCATAACCTTCCGGAGTCTTGGCAGGACCAGCGTAATAGACCGGGTGGTTCTTGAAGTAATCCGGTAGCGGCTCGCCCTTCTCCAGGCGATCGCGCAACTTGGCATGGGCCGAGTCGCGCGCGACGATCATGGTGCCCGTCAGCGACAGGCGCGTCTTGGTCGGATAGTTCGACAGCGTCGCCAGAATGTCCTTCATCGGCTGGTTGAGATCGATCTTGACGACCTCGCCGCCGAGCGCCTGCTCCACCTGCGGCAGATATTGCGCCGGATTATGCTCGAGCTCTTCGAGATAGACGCCGTCCCTGGTGATCTTGCCGAGCACCTGACGATCCGCCGAGCACGACACACCGAGACCGATCGGCAGCGACGCGCCATGGCGCGGCAGCCGGATGACGCGAACGTCGTGGCAGAAATACTTGCCGCCGAACTGCGCACCAACGCCGGACGACTGCGTCATCTTGAGGATTTCCTGCTCCATCTCCAGATCGCGGAAGGCGTTGCCGTCCGGCGACCCCTGCGTGGGCAGCGCGTCCAGGTAGCGCGCCGAAGCGAGCTTCACAGTCTTCATGCACAGTTCGGCCGAGGTGCCGCCGATGACGATGGCGAGGTGATACGGAGGGCACGCAGCAGTGCCCAGCGTCATGATCTTCTCTTTGAGGAAGGCGAGCAGACGATCCTTGGTCAGCACCGACGGCGTCGCCTGGAACAGGAAGCTCTTGTTGGCGGAGCCGCCGCCCTTCGCCATGAACATGAACTTGTAGGCGTCGTCGCCCTCGGCATAGATCTCGCACTGCGCCGGCATGTTGTTGGCAGTGTTCTTCTCTTCATACATCGTCAGCGGCGCGACCTGCGAATAGCGCAGGTTGCGGCGCAGATAGGCGTCGCGCGCGCCTTCGCTGAGTGCCGCCTCGTCGTCGCCGTCGGTGATGACGTTGCAGCCCTTCTTGCCCATGATGATCGCGGTGCCGGTGTCCTGGCACATCGGCAGCACGCCGCCCGCAGCGATGTTGGCATTCTTGAGGAAGTCGAAGGCGACGAACTTGTCGTTCGGCGAGGCCTCGCTGTCATCCAGGATATTGCGCAGCTGCTGCAGATGGCCCGGGCGCAGATAGTGGTTGATGTCGCCGAACGCGGCCTCGCTGAGCGCCTTCAGCGCGTCACGGGAGACCACCAGCATGTCCCTGCCCAGCACCTTCTCGACCCGCACGCCCTCGGTGGTCACCTTCTTGTAAGGCGTGGTATCCGCGCCCAGTGGGAACAGCGGAGTGTGCTTATAAGGCGGGACCGGCTTGGGCGAAGGGACGGCGACGGGAGCATTCATGGGCGGGCCTCAAAAAGGGAGGGAATTTGAGGCCCTTGTAGGCGGTTTCCGGACTGTTTTGAAGGGTTCAAAACAGGGGGGACGGATGCGCCCGGATTGCACAACGGGGACCTTCACGCCCTTGCGGCAGCTTGGCAATCTCGACCGGCTTCCGGCATGATCCGGGCAAGCAGGTCGCCAGCACCAGAAAGACCTCCAGGAAACGCCATGAGACCGTTCCGCCTCTTTGTGCTCGTTTGCGCTTTCGTGTTGCTCGCCGCTCCCGGCGGTCGCCCAGCGGCCGCTGAGGGCTATCCCGCGCGGCCGGTGAAGATTCTGGTCCCCTTCGCGCCCGGCGGAGGGACTGACCTGATCTCCCGCGCGCTGGCGGACATCATCGCCACCGACTGGAAAGCCGCCGTGGTGATCGAGAATCGGCCGGGCGGCGGCACAACCATTGCCAGTATGGCGGCGCTGGGCGCCGCACCGGACGGCTACACGATGCTGGCCGCATCCAACAGTTTCCTGGTCTCGCCGATGATCATGCCGACCGCGCCGTATCAATGGGACCGCGACTTCACCGGTGTCTCGCTGTTCGCCGTCAGCCCGCATATCCTTGTGGTCAATCCATCGGTGCCAGCGCGCACGCTGCCGGAATTCATCGCCTGGACCAGGACCCAGAACGGCAAGGCCAGCTTCGCGTCATTCGGCAGCGGATCGTCGAACCATCTCGGCTTCGAAGTGCTCAAGCGCAAGCTCGGCATCGAGATCACTCATGTGCCCTACAAAGGCAGCGCACCGGCGATGAACGACCTCGTCGCGGGTCATGTCAACGCCACGCTCGGCGATCTGCAAAACGTCTCCGAACAGCTCAAGGGCGGCACGCTGCGGGCCATTGCGGTGGCCAATGAAACACGGCTGCCGTCGATGCCGGATGTCCCGACGCTGAACGAACTCGGCATCACCGGCTTCACCTCAAAGTCATGGTTCGGCGCATCGGCACGCAAGGACACACCACCGGACATCGTCAAGAAATGGAGCGATGCCTTCACCAGTGCCTTGAAGATGCCGGTGGTGCAGCAGCGGCTCGGCGGTTTGGGACTGGAGCTGGTCGGCTCGACACCAGCGCAGATGCAGGTGTTTCTGGCGGAGGAAGACGCAAAAGCAGCGGCTGCAGTAAAGCTATCCGGCGCGAAGATAGAGTAGCGGGAGAGCATCCATCCGGCGCGCGTCGCGCAGGACACGGCATCAAGCGCGATACGATTCTAAAGTGCGCCCGCATACGCGATGTGGTCGAACGCGAACCTCTTGCACAACATCGCGGCACGCGCTTTGATGAGCCGAGGGGACGTCATGACATCATCATCCAAAATTCTGCCGCTTGCGCTGCTCGCCACGATCGCCGTCGCCGCTTCTCCTGCGCGCGCCGATCGCTGCGATGATCTCGCGCGTCAGCTCAAAAGCCAGATCGACGGGCTCAGCGTCGGGCGCACGGCAGCCAACGTGATTTACCTATCCCATCCGGCGGCCAAACAATTGCGGCTTGGCTGCGCCAGCCGCAATTTCAGCAACGAGCTCTATGCGGCGTCCGCGACCCGCAAGCCGGCGCCGGCCTTCGTTAATCTCGTCGCGAGTGCGGCAGCCGTTATCTTCACGATCCCCAAGCCGGACACGGTGAAGGGCAGCACGCGATGCCTCGGCCGCATGGGGATTTTCCGCGGCGATGACGTAAAGCTCCGCTATCGCCGGCTCGACCTGCGCTGCACCCGCAACAAGACCTCGGCGAACATCACGATCTCCCGCGGCAAGGACGAATGAGTATTTCGTTTCAATTGTAGTGAAATCCTAGACGGGGCGTTTACCACCGCATCCGATCCACCCCAATTGCCGCAAATTGCAGCGCCTGGTTTACCAAGTCCTTGTTGGCGCATGCGCCATGGTTCGACTGCAAGTATTGGAAACAGGGAATTTGAAATGAGCGTTTCAAGCGTCAGCAGCGCGCCGCCGGTCACACGGTTGACACCAGTCGAGGCGAAGCCGCCGGAGCCAAAGAAGAACGACGACAACGATAGCCGCACCGCGCCGCCCCCGCCACGCGCAGCGCTGCCGCCAGGCCAGGGCACCCGGATCGATCAGCTCGCCTGAGCCGACATCGTGGGACAGATCAGCCGCCGAACGGACTGACGCTCTACGTGCCACACCGCTGCCGCGAATCTGATATCGGATGCTCGGCCTAGAGGTCCTGCATGATCGTTCGTCTCGTGATACGGACGCTGGTCTGGTTCGGCATGATCGGCGTGGTTTTGTTCGCTGTCGCCGGGACCTGGCAATGGCCGGCGGTGTGGTCGTTTCTGCTCTTCATGATCCTGCTCGGCCTTGGCGGCGGCCTGTGGCTGATCCTGAGCGATCCTGCGCTGTTCGAAGAACGCATGCGCCCCATGGTACAGCAGGGGCAGCCCGCAGCGGACCGCGTCTTCATAGTGGCGTTCTTTACTGTGGCACTTGTCTGGCTGATCGTCGCAGGACTGGATCAGCGCTTCGGCCTTTCGCAAATGACAATTGGCGTCCAGGTTGCGGGCACGGCACTCGCACTCACGGGAATGGCCATCTCGTTCTGGGTACTGCACGAAAACAGTTTCGCCGCACCGGTCATCAAGCTTCAACGCGACCGCGGCCAGCACGTCATCGATACCGGTCCGTATCATCTCGTGCGTCATCCCATGTATAGCGGCGCCATCCTGTTTTTCCTCGGCACATCCCTCTGGCTTGGCTCGTGGTGGAGTGCCGCACTGACGCTGATCATGGCCGTGCTGTTCGCATGGCGCACGACGGCCGAAGAGCGTACCTTACGGGACGGTCTCCCCGGTTACACCGACTATACGACGCGCGTCCGCTATCGTCTGTGTCCGGGGCTCTGGTAACCCCGCCACGCGAGCTGCGCTATTTATCCAGTGCCTTGTAGTGCCGGAAGATGCCGTCCTTATTGAAGGCAATGCGGCGGTCGCTGTCGAGATAGGCCTTGATGTTCGGGCGAACCGCCACGCGGTTATGCAAATCGATTAGGCCCGGAATCTCCCGCTCGAATTTTTTCATGCGTTTCGGAAATGCGTAGCGCAGTCCTTCAACGATCTGGAACAGTGACAGATCGACATAGGTCGCCTTGCGGCCGGTGACATAGGCGCCATCGCTGGCTTTTAATATCCGCTCGAAATAGCCGAGATATTTCGGCACGCGCTCTTTCAGGAATTCAGCGCTGCGCTTTCTGGCCGGGCCTTTCTGATCCTCGTAATAAAGCGATACGCCGATCGGGTGATGGGTGTCGTGCACCTCCGCAACGAAATCGGTGATCGTGAGCTGCAGCTCGTGCAATTGCAGCCGCGCCGCGTCCGACTTCGGCGCCAAGCCATGACGTGGACCGAGATAGAACAGGATGTTGGCAGTCTGGCCGATCACCATGGTGCCCGCCTTGAGAAATGGCGGCGCAAATGGCGGAATTCCTTTCTTGCTGTCCAGCATCCTGGTCATTGCGGCCATGCCGCCCTTTCCGCGTGCCATGTCACGGTAATCCGCGCCGGCATCTTCCAACGCGAGACGCACGAACTCGCCACGGCCCTGGATCGTCGGCCAGTAATACAGCTCATATCGCATGCGGAACCTCGCCAAATGTCGCGTCAGGGGTGCCAGGGTAACTGCTCACCGCAGAATTCGTTCGCCGTGCTGGTCCGGCAAGAACACCGCACCGCCGTCCAGCCATCGCCGCAAAACGCGCTATGGCCGGGAAAGGCCCGGCCATAGCGGAGTCTATCGCTGCTCGTCTACCGCAACAGAACTCAATTCGACGCGAAGCAGTACAGCAGCCCGTCGCCGCCGGTGCTCTTCAGGTCGTTCTGCGAGCAGCCGCCATCGGGGCCGCGCGACGGATGCGAGGTGTTCCATGACTTGGACGGCGGTTCTTCGTTCAGCCCCGTACGATCGATATGACCGACCATGGCGGCCCCCTGGGTACTGCTCGTCCAGTTCTTGCAGGTGCGGTCCTCGCCGGTGGCAAAGGCTGTGCCATCGGCCTGCGAGCCAGTCAGCACGTCATGGCGATTAGGTGTATCGCCACGGCCGTTGATAACCTCGCCCTTCTCGCTCAGTGACGTCTGCTTGGAGAGGTTGTTGCTGGCGCCATGCAGGTCGGCGACATCCTTGGCGACGACGACGCCTTTCGCATTCTTCCACGATCCGTTGCCGATGCGATCCTTCGCGTTGATCGCGGGTTTGCCATCGGCGGCCTGAGTCGAGAGATAAGCGCGCCATGTCTTCGCGCCCGCGCCTGCAGCCTGCGCCAGCGTCTGGCAATGATTGTCAGCGCCGGCAAGGCCACCGAGATTGCCGCCATTGCCGATGCCATTGCTCGTGACGAAGAAGCTGGTATCCGCGCCTTGCGCAAACGATGGCGACGCTGCTGCAAGCGAGATAGCGACAGCACCTGCGCATAGGCCGAGACGAGTCATGGTTGAGAGAATAGTGGGCATCGTTTCCTCCAGTTTCGTTTTTTAGCCACGCAACGCCAGTCGCGATGGAACGCAACTGACCAACACATCATCCGGCGGATTATTCCCGCACTCATTTGAGATCATCGCTGTGCGATGCACGCGCATGAGGCCAACAAAAAAGCGCCGCGGAATGACCCGCGGCGCCTTCGGATTTAGATGACGCAAGGCTTACGCCTGCTGGATCGCCGACAGCTCCCAATCGGCGCCGCGCGGACGCACGAATGTCCAGATCTCGGTCGCTTCGATCGGCGTTTCGCTACCAGCCACCAGACGATTGGTGCCGCGCTCCAGCGTCTTGTCGACCAGCGAGAAGCGCATCGCGACGCTCGCATAGTCAGTGTCGCCTTCGCGCCAGGCTTCCGCGAGGTCGCCCTGCAGCAGCTTCACATCCGACACCTTGTTGATGTCGTTGCGCGCCTTGTTCTCAGCGAGATCCTTGGCGAAGTACGACACCATTTCCGGCGTCGACAGCTTGCCTAGCTTCTCCACATCTTCGTTCGACCAGGCGGCCTGCACGTCGCTGAGCAGCTTCTCGAAAGCTTCATAGTCCTGCGGCGCGATCTCGATCGGCTTATCGTTGTTCGAGCTGCCGCCGAAACCAAAGCCTCCGAGACCACTGCGCTGGGTCGGCTGTGCGCCATAACCCTGCTGCGCCTGGTTCATGTGCGCCTGATTCTGATCGGGACCATTGGCCGGACCCGTATAGGCCGAGCTGGCCGGACCGGCGTAGGCCGACGCCGTCTGGTGGCGACGCTGCCACCAGGACATTGCGAGGCGGACGACGATGATGATCAGACCGACCTGCAGCAGCAGACCGATGATCGACGAGATGCCGCCGAGGCCGCTGAACAGGCCACCGCCGAACAACATGCCGAGCAGGCCTGCGCCGAGGAAGCCGGCTGCGAGGCCGCCGAGCATGCCCATGCCCGGACGGTTGAAGAAGCCACCCTTGCTGGCTGCGCCCGTGGTTGCGCTGTTCATGCCGGGCGAACCCGGCTGCTGCATGGTGCGGTTGAACGGCTGAGCTGCGTTAGGCGCCGTCGACGTGCTCGGCGGGGCCGAGAACGTGCGGTTGCCGCGCGAGCCCGAGCTGCTGCCACCGCCAACACGGGCATCGGCAGAGGAGATCGCAATTGTGAGCGGCATCGCCAGCGATAGGACAACGGCCATCGTCTTGACGACGCCGCGCATGCTGAACGTGAAAGTCATGGTCATTCCCTCAATCCCCGGCAGGGGGAAAACACCCCTAACATGGCTACCCCAGCCTAAAATGGAAGCACCGTTGCATGGTAAACGCTGCGGCCCTCGGTCGCGGCTCGCCATTGAACCTTTGGCGCAAGAGTCATCTTGCTTTCAAACACTTATGCTGCATTGCGGGGTGAATGCGCGTTTGAGAGCACGGCCGTTTTGGGAAGGTGGCGCCCTCAGTTCGGCGCCATGGTTTCCTTGACCTTGGCGATCAGCGCGCTCAAGGCGAACGGCTTGGCCAGGAAGGCGAATTGCTGGTTTTCCGGCAGGCTCTTTTCGAAGGCTTCCTCGGCATAGCCTGATACGAAGATGATGCGAATATCCGCATTGCGGGCGCGCATCTCCTTCAGCAGCGTCGGTCCATCCATCTCCGGCATCACCACGTCGGAGACCACGAGATCGATGGCGCCGTTCTGCTCGTCGAACAGCTCCATCGCTTCGACGCCGTTGCCGGCTTCGACCACCGTGTAACCGCGCGAGCGCAGACCGCGGGCGTTCAGCGCGCGCAGGCCCTCTTCGTCCTCGACCAGCAGGATGGTGCCCTGCCCGGTCAGGTCCGCGCGCGGCTTGGCGTCGGCAGCGGCTTCCTTGGCGGCGACGGCGGCCGCAATCGCCGGGTCAGGAGCGACTTCCTTTTCCTGATGATGGCGCGGCAGGAAGATGCGGAACGTGGTGCCTTTGCCCGGCTCGGAGTCGACATAAACGAAACCGCCGGTCTGCTTGACGATGCCATAGACCGTGGAGAGGCCGAGGCCGGTGCCCTTGCCGACATCCTTGGTGGAGAAGAACGGTTCGAAGATCTTCTCGACGATATCGGCGGGAATGCCGGTGCCGGTATCGCTGACATCGATGCGCACATAGTCCGATGGCGGCATGCCCTTGTAGGACAGTCGCCCGGCTTCCTCGGCCGAGACATTGACGGTGCGCACGGTCAGCGCGCCGCCATCCGGCATCGCATCGCGCGCATTGACCGCGAGATTCACGATCACCTGTTCGAATTGCGAGATGTCGACCTTCACCGGCCACAGATCGCGGCCGTGCACGACTTCGAGTTTGACCTTCTCGCCGATCAGGCGCTTCAGCAGCAGATCGATATCGGACAGCGCATCGCCAAGATTGAGCACCGTCGGGCGCAGCGTCTGGCGGCGCGAGAATGCGAGCAACTGGCGCACCAGCGTCGCCGCGCGCGTCGCGTTCTGCTTGATCTGCATGATGTCCTGGAACGACGGATCGGTCGGCTTGTGCGCGTTCAGCAGGAAGTCGTTGGCCATCATGATGGCGGAAAGCACGTTGTTAAAGTCATGGGCGATGCCGCCGGCCAGCTGGCCGATGGTGTCCATCTTCTGTGCTTGGTTGACCTGGTTCTCGAGTGTGCGGCGCTCGGTGGTCTCCAGCATGTAGACGATGGCGGCTTCGGTCTCGCGCTCGTTCTCTTCGACAGCGGTGACGAAGAACTGTCCCCAGCGCTCCTTGGCGCCTTCCAGCAGCGCTTCCACCGGCGGGATATCGCCCTGCCCTTGAGCGGCATGGCCAATGGCCGAGACCAGTTGATTGCGGTCGCGGTCGCTGACGGCAGCGAGGATCGACTTGTTGACGGCGCCGGACGTATTCAGGCTCTGCGCCAGCTTGGCGAAGCGGGCATTGCCGCGCACCACCGTGCCGTCGCGGTCCACCGTCGCGATCGCCATCGGCGTGTGGTCGAAGAAGCGCATGAAGCGCACTTCGGCGGCGCGCTGCGGATCGGAGCGCTCATCGCGGGCGCGGCTGATGACGAGGGTGCGCGATGCACCCGGCACGCCATCGGCGCCGAAAGCGAGCTTGTGATAGAGCCGCACAGGCATGGTCTTGCCGTTGCGCATGCGCAGATCGATGTCGAAGACTTCGGTTTTGACTTCGCCGGGCACCGGCACGATGGACGTCAGCAACGACGCGCCGTCCCCGGAGACGATGTCAATCAGCTTCAGGCCGCCGGAGCCGATCTCGGCGAGGTCATGATCGAGCCAGTTCGCCAACGTGGCGTTGACGTAGACGAGTTCGCCTTTTGGATTGACCGAGAAGAAACCGCACGGCGCGTGATCGAGATATTCGATGGCGTGCTGTAATTCCTGAAACACGTCTTCCTGACGCTGCCGGTCCCGCGAAATATCGGCGACTGACCACACCGTGGATTTGGCTTCGCGCTTGCCTTCACCCAGTGGACGCACGCGCATGCGCAGCCAACGCCCATGCGTGCCGTCCGGCGCAGCGACGCGGACTTCCTCCTGCTGGCGCTTGCCCTCTCGGGCAGCCTTAAGCAGCCGAAACACGGCTTCGGAGACATCGGGATTACCGATGAAGACGCGCTCGACCGGCCGCGCATCTTGCGCCGAAGCGGCGCCAGTCAAAGTGAGATAGGCCGCGTTGGCATAGACCACATGGCCCCGCGCATCGGTGACGGCGATACCGTCAAAGGCGTGATCGGCCACAGCACGCACGAGCGGATCGTCGGAGGTGCGATCGGCAAAGCGAATGATACCGGCGGCAAAGGCGAACAGCACGAACAGGCCGACCATCGCGAGCAACGCCAGCAGACCCAAAATATAAGGCTGCGCCTGGGCGCGGCCGAGTGTCATGAATGCCACGGCACAGGCGATGATCGCAGCGGCGATCAGCAGCACCAGCACGATGCTGCCGCTGCGCCGGGCCGGCTCGTGCAGCACCGGATTCTGCGCCGTCATCGATTGGCGATCGTGGTCGGTCTCGGCGGTCATCGGACGGTTCGTCGCCTGTTGGCAGTTGCGGCAGCGCGGGTTTGCGCGCCTCCTGAGTGCATCAATCGGCTGGCCTTACGCAAGCGCCGCATCGGCCTAATCGCTTCCAATCCGCCGATTCGCAACACGTTCCCGACCCTTTGCACGGCGCTCGGCCGGGCGCTCCGCCGAATCATGACGGGCGTCCGGACAGGCCGCGCTTCAGGCCCATGACGTAGCCAATGACTTCAGCCACCGCATGGTAGTGTTCGCCCGGAATTTCCTCGTCGATCTCGACGGTGGCATAAAGCGCGCGCGCCAGCGGCACGTTCTCTACAATCGGAATGTCGTGCTTGCCGGCGACTTCCCTGATCTTCAGCGCGATGTTGTCGACGCCCTTGGCGACGCAGATCGGCGCGGTCATGCCGCGCTCGTAGGACAGCGCCACGGCGTAGTGCGTCGGGTTGGTGATGATCACCGAAGCCTTCGGCACTGCTGCCATCATGCGCTTCTTCATGTTCTGCTGACGCAGCTGCTTGATCTTGCCCTTGATGTGGGGATCGCCCTCAGACTGCTTGTATTCTTCCTTCACCTCCTGCAGCGACATTTTCAGCTTCTCATACCAGGTGCGGTACTGGAAGAAGAAGTCGGCAATGGCGACGAAAGCCAGCATTGCCACCACCGAGGCCATCAGCTGCAGTGTCAGCGATGTTGTGACGCCGAGGATCGCGGACGGATCGATATGGATCAGCGCATCGAGACGAAAACGCTCCGGCCACAACACCGCGCACATCACGGCGCCGAGCAGGACGAGCTTGAACAGACCCTTCACGAAATTGGCCAGCGCCTGCTTGCCGAAGACGCGCTTGGCGCCTTCCATCGGCGACAGCTTGCTGAATTTCGGCACCAGCCCTTCGGTGGAGAACACCAACCGGTGCTGGATCAGGTTGCCGGCAAGCGCTGCGAGGACGAGAAACAGGATCGGCATGCCCATGGTGGACAGGATGGACATACAAAGGCTCTTGGCCAGCAGCAAAAGCCCTGGGCCATCAGTCCGCATCATCCAGGAATTTTGCAGAAGGTTTTTGAGTGGCGTCTGCAGCCCGCCACCGACGGAGCCGTTGAAGGTCGACAGGACCAGCGTCGCGCCTGCCAGCAGGAACCAGGTATTGACCTCCTGGCTTTTGGCTACATCGCCGCGTTCATGAGCGTCGTCGAGCTTTTTTTGCGTGGGGTCATGTGTCTTCTCGGAATCGTCGTCGGACATCCGTGCGCCCCTATGTCCGCGGCATCATTTGCTGCATGACGCCGGTGAAGTATTCGAGATAGGTGCCCATCATGGTGACGAGCACGACGGCGAAGATCAGGAAGCCGATCATGATCGAGAGCGGCACACCGACGAAGTAGACCTGCATCTGCGGCATCAACCGCGCCAGCACGCCGAGCCCCATGTTGAACACGAGGCCGAACACCAGGAATGGCGCGGCGAGCTGCACGCCAATCTTGAATGCCGCTGTGAAGGCATTGGTCGCGAGCTTGGCCACATCGCCCGACGACATGAGTTCGCCCGGTGCGAAGATCTTGTAGCTCTCATTGATGGCGGCAATCACAAGGTGATGCGTATCGGTGGTAAACAGCAGCGTAATGCCGAGCATCGTGAGAAAGTTACCGATCAGGACGCCCTGTTGACCCTGGGTCGGATCCACCGAGGTAACGAAACCGAGACCGAGCTGCTGGGCGATGATCGACCCGGCGACCTGTAACGCCGACAATGTAACGCGCGCGGTGGCGCCGAGCACAACGCCGATGATGATCTCGTGCACCAGCAGCACCAGCATCGGCACGATCGATCCCATATCGACGTTATAGGCGCCACGATGCGCCGGCAGTATGATGAGGGTCAATCCCAATGCGATCGACAGCTTGGCCCGCGCTGGAATATTGCTCTCGCCGAACCCGGGCATCAACATCACCATCGTGCCGATGCGGGCAAAGGCCAGCATGAAGGCAGCGGCGAGAACGGGCAGAAGCGAGACATCGATGCGCATACGGGATTGTGCATCACCCCCCGATGATTCGCGACGATATCCGCAACATATAACTCGACAATGCGTCCCCCATGAATGGTAACGCGAGCATCATGGTGGCAAAGACCGCAAGAATCTTAGGTACGAAGACCAGCGACTGTTCCTGGATCTGGGTCAGTGCCTGCACCAGCGACACCACGACGCCGACCAGGAGGCCCACGACCATCAGCGGGCCGGACACGATCACAATCGTCCAGATCGCATCGCGAGCAACGTCGAGAGTTTCGGGGCCGGTCATTGCAATAATCCTTGTGTTACGCGGTGTTCGTGGTGATGAGGTCAGATCGGCATCTTCATGATGTCTTCGTAGGACTGGATGACCCGATCGCGCACCGAGACCAGCGTCGACACGGCGACGTCGGTTTCCGCAACTGCAGTGACCACGTCCATCACATTGGCCTTGCCGTTGGCCATTGCGATGGTCTGCGCATCCGACTTGCGGCCGGAATCGAGCACGCTGCCAAGCGCGTCCTTGAGCACCGCGCCGAACGACTGACCGCCACCGGCGTCCGCCGCCTTGTTCAGACCGCCGCCGACGCCACCACCGGCGTCCATGATGCGCGAGAGAGCCGAGTAAGCATTGGCGGCGACAGAGGGAGTTGCCATGGTTCAGCTGTCCTGTTCAGGCCTTGAGGATGTCGAGCGTGCGTTGAATCATCCGGCGCGTGGCGCTGATGATGTTGAGATTGGCTTCGTAGGAGCGCTGCGCCTCCTTCATGTCCGTCATTTCCACCAGCGAGTTCACGTTGGGGTATTTGACGTTGCCGGCGGCATCCGCCGCAGGATTGCCGGGCTCGTAGCGCGTGGGAAACGCAGACTGGTCGGGCCTGATGCGGCCGAGGCCAACGATGCGGGCATCCAGCGAGCGGTCCAACTCGGACTTGAAGGTTGGCACCTTGCGGCGATAGGGGTCTCCGCCAGCGTTCTGCGCTGTAGATTGCGCATTCGCGATGTTTTCCGAAATCACCCGCATGCGACCGGCCTGGGCGCGCAGACCGGAGGTCGCGATGCCCATAGAACGCGAGAAGTCGCTGATATCGTCTGCCATGATGAGCTCCCTTTATGCGCGCAGCGGCGGCGTCAGCGCTTGCCGATAGCAGTCTTCAACAGGCCGAGGCTGCGGGTGTAGAGCGAGGTCGCGGCGGCGTAGTCCATCTGGTTGGCCGAGACCTTGAGCATCTCGTCTTCCAGATTGACGGCGTTGCCGGCGGGGCGGGTCTCGTAGCCAACCCGGCTGTTCTGGTTGAAGGAGGCAGAGCCCCCGGTCGGCAGGATATTGGTACCGGACGCCCGCATCATCGGCAGCGAGCCCATGCCGCCAGCGGTGACGGACGCGTTCCCGGCCTTGTCGAATTTCGGTTCCACGAGATCGCGGGGACGGAAGTTCGGAGTGTCCGAATTAGAGATGTTTTCGGCCAGCACGCGCTGGCGTTCCTGATGCCACTGCATCTTGGTGCGCAGCGCCGACAACATCGGCATGTCGCTGATCGCCATCGGCCCTTCTCCGCCCTGCCCGGACGGAGCGTCCTGAGCTAGGCAGAATTTGCCGCCCCTATGGTTAATACGAAGTTAATTTCCGGTGGCAGTTGTTACCGAACCGTAAATGAATGCTGCAAAATTGACGCTTTTTGCGAGCGTCATCGCTTTTTCGCCCGAATTGGCCGATTAACCATGCCCATCGGCCACACGACGGGGCGACAGAAGTCGTTTTGGCTGCAGCGATTCATAGTTTATTATTAACCAATGGCAGGTTCTGCCGTGGGGCGTTAACAGATGGGGCGTGATTCACGCTGCATCCGGTGCGTGCTGGGTTATGACACCTGCAGCTTTGGATGTGGACGTTGCAGCCACCCTGTCTGGCTGGGGACTTTATAATGCAATCATCGGTGCAATTCATTCTGGCCTTCGTCGTTGTGCTGGCGCTGATCGGGCTTACCGCTTGGCTGGTGCGCCGTTTCGCCGGCAACCGGCTGGGCGGCAACACCAGCCGCGGGCGCTTGCCGCGGCTCGCGGTGATCGACGCCGCCGCCGTGGACGGCCGCCGCCGCCTGGTGCTGGTCCGCCGCGACAATGTCGAACACCTGCTCATGATCGGTGGCCCGTCGGACATTGTCGTCGAGCCCAATATCGTCCGCGCCATGCCCGGCCGCGAGCAAGCCCCGCAGCGCGGCGGCCTCGCCGCCGATGCGGCAAGCCGTGGCCCGTCCCTGCCTGAAACCCCGAGCTGGGCAGAAAGCAACGACTCCGGCTTCGATTCCGAACCGCATGTGCCGGAGCCGGCGCCGCGTCCCGCACGCCCCTCCTTTATCGAAGAGCCACGCCGTCCGGTCGCACCTTTACCAGAGCGTCGTCCCGATCCGGTGGCTAGCCTCGCCCCGGAACCCGCGCCGCGCCCTGAACCGGCACCACGCAACGAGCTTTTTCCGCAGCGGCCGATTCCGCGAAGTGAAATGCCACGCGCTGAGACGCCGCGCAGCGAGCCGATGATGCCGCGTCCGATGCGCGCCGATCCTCCGATCCGCACCATGCCGCAGCCCCGCACGCCCGACCGTGCTGCTGCCACTCCGACACCGCCTGCTCCGGTTGTCGCCGCCCCGGTCATCACGCCACCTGCACCGGTCCCAGCGCCCGCTCCGGCAGCAGCCGCCGTGTCGTCTGCCGATCAGAACCTCGCCGACATGGCGCAACGCCTCGAAGCAGCCTTGCGCCGCCCTGCCGGTGAAACCCGCCAGGATGCGCCTGAGCCCCGGGTCGGCGCTCCGTCGGTGGCACCCGAGGCACCCTCGATCCGTCCCGCTTCGCGGACGCCGGAAGTCTCGATCGCCAGCCCTACACGTGCCGAGGCGCCGCCGGTCGCCCCGCCGGTCAAATCGGGTTTCGAGAATCTCGAAGACGAGATGGCCTCCCTGCTGGGACGGCCGAAGTCCAGTTCGTGAGTTCGGCGAACCTCCCGCGTAGAGTATTTTTCCTTTCTGTGCTGATCGCCGCCGGGACCTTCGCAGGTCCCGCGATGGCGCAGGACATCAGCATCAATCTCGGCGGCGGTGGTGGCGGCGTCACCGAGCGCGCGGTGCAGATGATCGCGTTGTTGACGGTGCTGTCGATCGCACCGTCAATCCTGATCATGATGACGTCGTTCACACGCATCGTGGTCGTGCTGTCGCTGCTGCGAACCGCATTGGGTACAGCGACGGCTCCGCCGAACTCGGTGATCATCGCACTGGCGATGTTCCTCACCGCGTTCGTGATGGGGCCAGTGCTGCAACGGTCCTATGACGACGGTATCAAGCCGCTGATCTCCAACGACATCACCGTCGAACAGGCCTTGGTGCGCGCATCGATTCCGCTGCGCGGCTTCATGCAGAAGAACGTGCGCGAGAAGGATCTCAAGCTGTTCATGGATCTGTCAGGTGAACCGGTGCCGGCAACACCCGAGGACATGTCGCTGCGGATCCTCGTGCCGGCCTTCATGATCTCGGAGCTGAAGCGCGCCTTCGAAATCGGCTTCCTGCTGTTCCTGCCATTCCTGATCATCGACCTCGTTGTCGCCTCGGTCTTGATGGCGATGGGCATGATGATGCTGCCACCGGCGGTGGTATCACTACCATTCAAGCTGATCTTCTTCGTGTTGGTGGATGGCTGGTCGCTGGTCGCTGGCAGTCTGGTGCAAAGTTACGGACAGTAGCGAGGCTTGTCCTCTAACGCGTCATCTCGATCTTGCGCACGTTGACCACCGGCTGCGGCTTCAGCGAGCCGGTCGGCATCGGATCGGCACTGGCACCGGGCAGGATCGCCTTTGCGCTGCTTTCGGGGAAGCGCGTCTTCATCTCGCGCAGGAAGCCGTCAAGCGTATCGACGGACGCCGCCATCTTTGCAATGGCGGCGAATTCCGATGAATTGGTCGAGGTCGGCTTGCTCGCGGTGTCGAAGGCGACCTTGTCGGCGCCGACATTCATCAGCGGCGCATACTTTTCGCGGAAGCGCGCGAGACCGAGGGCGTCTTCCGCCAGCGCATAGCCCACGACAGCACGGATGACGTCGCTCTTTTCGCTCGGCGTCAGCGGCGAGAAATCCCGCCAGCGGTCGCCGTAATAGAGTTCGATCTGTTCGGAGGCTTCGCGCCAGCGTCGCGACGACCAATAGATATCCGAGCGGAGCCGGATCGCTTCGCGCCCGCTGACATGAGAGATGATGTCGAGCGCCAGTTCACGGCGGCCGATGTCACTCTGCGCCCGCGCCTCGAGCAGCAGCCGCTGCTGGCGCAATTCGCCATTGAGATCCGCGATCCGCGTGGTGCGCAATGCGGCAATGGCGCGATCGGGCTTACGGGCCATCAGATAAACCATCGCCAGACGTGCAGCGACCTGCGAGCGTGCAGCGCCCTCGAGACGATGATCGACCTGATACTGCAGAAGCTCGGCGGCCTGATCGAGCAAATCGACAGCTACGAGACGATCTGCAAGACGGCGGATCATCTCGTCACCGCGGCGGCCGATCGGCGTCAGCTCGCGAAACTCGTAGAACATCGCCAGTGCATCGACCGGCGGCAGGCTGTCACCCTTTGGCGACAGATAGATCTGCGAGAACAGCGCTTGCGCCTCGTCCTGCACCTGGCGTGCAGCTTCGCTGTTGGCCTGACGTTCGGTGGCCGTACGGGCGGCCAGCAGCGAGTCATTGTAGCGGCCGAGTTCGGCATACATACGTGACAGGATCTGCAGCACCTGCACTTCCGTACCGTCGCCGCGCCATGTCACTGCGAGAACTTCGAGATCATGCAACGCATCGTCGTTGCTGATCTCGTTGCGCTTTTGGCGCAAATTGATTTCGCGCAGTTTGGCCTCCGCGGCCGACTGACGATCCACTGAACCGGTGACATCCTGATATTTCGATAGCGCATCCTTCTCGCGGCCGAGCGCCTCGTCGAGCCAGCCGCTGAGCAGCATGGCCGCGGGCTTGATCTCCGGCGAGATGCCGACCGTTTCGAGTTCGCTGCCGCGCGACGACGCGCCGGCATAGTCCTTCACTTCGAGCGAAGCCCGCAGTGCCAGCATCAAGGCCGCGCGCTGCAGATCTGCCGGCAGTGCGGCGAGCGTGAATTCGGCATTCTTGAAACGCTCGCGCGCCTCGACCCATTTTTCCTGTTTGGCGTAGGCGAGCGCCTTCCACAATTCGCCATCGTAACCCGGCCCGAGCACCGGATTGGCGATATCCTTCAGGGTCTGTTCGGGACGCCCCATCATCGCGCTGGCCACCGCATGCACGATCAGCGCGACAGGACTTTCCTCACCGACCTTGGTGTCCGAGATCGCGAGATCGGCGACGCCCTTGGCCTCGTGATACATACCGCGCGCCATGTAGAATTTAGCCAAATCCATCCGCGCCTGCGGCAGCGAACTGGCTTCGGCCGATGACATCGCGTTAATCAACTCGTCGAAGCGCGCGTTGAATGGACCTTCCTGATCCTTGCGCCACTGGCCGACATCGAAGATTGGCCGCGCCACCGTCGAGGCCCGCTGCGGCGCTGCATCGGCAGCGGACAACGTCAGACCACCGGGCTTGGTGAGCATCACCTTGTCTATACTGGCTTCAACGGACACGTCGTCGGAGTTCATCTGAACCACCACGCCGTGGATGGATTCCAGCAACGAGAATTCGACAAAGTCCTGGCGGCGGATGAACCCGCGCGATGGCGGCAACGCAGTGATGATGTTGAGCGTATCGCCGGCATCCGGATCGACCAGGCGATGCTTGAGGCCCGGTTTGGCCAATGGCACCTGCACGCTGGCGCGCGATGGATCGGCAATATTACGCACCGCGGACAATGGCTGCGACGGTGTCTGCCGAGTGTCAGCGAGCATCAGCGACCAGGCCTGTCCTGCGCCAGCGGGATCGTCGGTCGTGAGAGAGGCCAATTGCGGGCGATTGAGGCGGATGCGGATCGCCTGCCCCTTCTCCAGCGGGATCGTGCTCACATCGGCAATGATCGATCCGCTATCGCGGCGGATCGGCGCGGTGTCGATGGGCCGCGTCGAATCTGCCACCAGCCACAGGATATCGCCGCGGCGAAACAGGGCGACCGGCGTTGGCGATGGAAAGGCAAAGGCTATGCGCACACCGTCGCTGCTGCGCTTGACCTCAACCGGCATGCCCGCCGGTTCGGTCAGCACAGCAGCAACGGGTGCTGCAGCAGGGGCCGCCGCAACGACAGGCGCTGGCGGCGGTGTTTCTTTCGCAGGAGCTACGACAACAGGCTCGGCTGCCGGCGCAGGCTTGGGTGATTCAGCGATCTTGGCCGCCTCGGGCCTTGGCTCTTCCGGCTTCGCTGCCGCGACGGGCGCTGCCGGTGCAGCCGTCGCAACCTCGACTTTCTTCTCCGAAACGATCTCTTTCGCGATCGTCTCGGAGCTCGGCGGAACGATCTCGCCGGAGCGCTGTGCCGGGACGCTGGCAGGCTTCTCGACCTCAGGAGGCTTCGCCGCGACCGGCGGCTTCTCGTCCGCGGGAACGGCGACCGGCAGCTTGGCCAGCGGCGACGGCTTCTCGTTCTGCTGGAAGCCGATATCGACGACATAGCTCTTGTCCTCGCGGAACGACTTCACATCGACGTCGCCGATCAAGCCGATCTCGACGGCGGTCCGGTTGCCGTCCATCGCCTGACCAATCGACGCGACATTGGCGGGCGCGGACAGTTTGGCATCGGCGAGATCGAACACCAGACCGGCGTTGAAGGTCAGTGTCAGCGTCTTTTCGTTCAGCACCGACGACACACCGACGCCGCCGGTCTCGAACACGAAGCGCACGAAGGTCGGCTGCACGGATGCGCGCACGCGGATCGGCGGCTTCTTCTGGCTTTCCGCGGCAGCGCGTTGCTGGCGCAAGGCGCGCTCTGCCGCACGCGCACGCTCCGACAATTCCTTGACCACGTCCTGCGGCAGACCGGGCGGCATGCCTTTCCAGGTATCGGGCAACAGATCGATGAAGATGCGTTCGCCCGCCGTCATCGAATTGACGGTCACCCTGCGTGACAAAGCGAGACGGATCGCCGTGCCATCGGGATCGCGGCGTGCGGAGCCGATATAGTCGGGGGCGGCGTCGCCGAGAATCTCGACAGGAATATCGACCGGCCGCTTGAAGCGAATGACGAGAATGGTGCCGGCTTGCGTCACCTCCGACTCGACGTCCTCGGCAAGCTTCAGCACGATGCGGCCATAGCCGCCCGACGTGCCCATGCTGGCGGTGCCCCTCACCGCTTGCGCAGAAGCAGAGTCCGGAAACGACAACGCAAGACAGACAATGGCGGCCAGGCCCGCGCAACGTCGAACGGCCCGCGTCCATGCGCGAGCTTGCGTCCAACATGCAACGGCAGCCGTCCGTGCCATTCAGAAATGTCTCTCAGCCCGATGCTCGAAGGACGACCAGTCGTCCGCCCTATGTCGAATCTAGATTCCGCGCTCTAAGGATTTGTTAATTAATTTCTTTAATTCCGGCCCTGCTGGATCGGCCTGCCTTCGATCTTGGGCAGCTCCACCGCCGCGGCAGAGCGCTCGCCGCCCGAGGCGCGGCGCGCCAGTTCGACGGTAAGGCGTTCAGCGGCCTCCGGCTGCATCAAACCGAGAATGTCGGACATTTTCCGTGGCGCGATCTGCGAGGCGATCTCGAACAACACCGGCATTTCTAACCGGTCGAAGATCTTCGCCGCGTCCTTCGGCTTCATGCTTTCATACATGGTGACGATGCCCTTGAAGCGGGCGGCATCGACTTCGCTCTTCTGGTCGCTCGCCGTCTTGATACCGGCTTCGACACCCTTCAATTCATCGACGCGGGTTTCGATGCGCTTCTCGGCCGCCTTCAGCAGGCTTTCGCGAATGTCGATCTCGCGGGCACGCGTTTCCAGCTCCTGCCGACGCGCTTGCAGCCGTTCGAGGATCGCGCGTTCAGCGGGCGAGATTTGAGGCGACAATTCGACAGGCGGATTGCTGGTCGGCTCGATCGCTGCAGGCGCTGCCACCGTAGGCTTCGGCTCTTCCTTCTTGGCAGATACGGACCCGGTAATGTCGCCATCTGCGGGCTTGCCGCCCGGGAAGTTGAACATCTCCTGCGCCCACGATCCTTTCGCCTGCACCTGCGGTTGCGGATCGTAGTTGAACACGTAGCCGCCATCGATCACCAGGCCGGCGATCTTGAGAATCGCCAGCCCGAAAACCGCCACCAAGACGACAGGAAGAATACGAACGTCCCGAAAAGCTTTCATGCAGCGATGCCGTCAGGCCTCCTCCGTTCGGCGAACGCCTGCGCTGCCGCGGCATTGGCCCGCGCTGCGGACACCCGCGGTGCATCAGCGTCGGTTTCGGTGAGCGGCCGTGCCGCCACCGCAATCTTCGACAGCCGGCGCACGACGGCGTCGCTCTCGGCGAGCTGCGCCTTCAGTTGATCGGCCAGCGCCGTTGCCGCCGA
Organism: Tardiphaga sp. P9-11; assembly: GCF_008329525.1. Classification (GTDB taxonomy): domain Bacteria; phylum Pseudomonadota; class Alphaproteobacteria; order Rhizobiales; family Xanthobacteraceae; genus Tardiphaga. Next base: position 980,123 of record NZ_NPKQ01000002.1, read on the forward strand.
AATCTGGCTACCGAGATTCTCGTTGACGTCGCGCACGGTGTGCTTCAGTCCGCCGATCGCACGCTCGGCGATCTCGGTCACGGTGATGAGCTCGCCGATCGTGGCCTTCAACGATTGCTCGTCCGCCTTGAGGCGCTTCAGGCGCTTATTGAGCAACATGCAATAGGCTATGGTCAGGATCAGAAGCACCGCAACCAGGCTCTCGATCACAATTCCTAATGAATGACTCATTGTGCCTCCATCAATTTGGTTTGCTCATCAGCCTTCTCAAACATGGCGAAGGTTGTGTTAGGCTTGCGTAATTGTTTCGTGACTCGAATGGCAACGCGATCGCCGACACGGCCCATGCGACCTTCAGTCAAGGTGACGGCTCCGCAACGCACGGCAACAAGGGCATCCGCCCGCATTTCCAGCGGCAGCGTATCGCCCACTTTGAGAAGCATCAGCTGCTTCAACGGAATCTCCGCCTCATACAGCACGGCGTCGACGGCAATCTCGGCCTGAGCAATTTCAGTGGCGAGATGGCTTTCCCAGATCGGATCACGGCCGAATTTTTCGCCCATGAACATCTGCATGAGCACGGCGCGGATCGGTTCGATCGTCGCATAGGGCAGCAGCAATTCGATATTGCCGCCACGGTCTTCCATGTCGATGTGCAGACGCACCAGGATGGCGGCGTTGGCCGGACGGCTGATGGCGGCGAAGCGCGGATTGGTCTCAAGCCGGTCGATGGTGAAGGCCACGGGAGACAGTGGTCGGAATGCCTGCTCGGCATCGGCCAGCACAACTTCGATCAGACGCTTCACCAGATTGGTTTCGATGGTGGTGTAGGGACGGCCCTCGATGCGCAACGAGGCCTGACCACGGCGGCCGCCGAGCAGCACGTCGATCATCGAATAGATCAGGCTGGAATCGACGGTGGCGAGACCAAAATTCTCCCACTCTTCTGCCTTGAACACGCATAGCACGGCAGGCAGCGGAATCGAATTCATATAATCGCCGAAGCGCACCGAAGTGATGCGATCGAGCGAGACTTCGACGTTGTCGGAGGTGAAATTGCGCAGGCTCGTGGTCATCAACCGCACCAGACGGTCGAACACGATTTCGAGCATCGGCAGACGCTCATACGACACCATCGAGGAATCGATGATGGCGCGAATGCCGGAGTTCTCGTCGAGATGGACCTCGTTGACGCTGAAGCCGAGGAGGTTGTCGATTTCTTCCTGCGAGAGAACGCGCTCGCCACCGTTCTTGCCGCCGCCGATATCGCGACCGCCGTCCTCGACCATGGCGGCCCATTGCTCCGCCATAGTGCCGGTGAGTTCGTTTTCGGCAGCCGCTTTCGCTGCCTCAACGGGATCCTCTGAATCCAGAGAAGCTTCCCATTCGGCGGCAATTGCGTCCTGATCGACCTGCTCGGTAGACATCAGCCTAAATCCAATTCCTCACTGAATGAGGATTTCCTTGAACAGCACAGCGTTTACGTGATGAGGCGAGATCGCGGCATTGACGCGCCGCGTCAACTCTTCCTTCAGCCGGAACATGCCAACGGAGCCGTTCAGATCGGTCGAGCGCAGTTCGCGGAGATAAACCTGGAACATGTCGGTGATGCGCGGCATCGACGGCGTAATCTGCGCCACCAACGGCGCTTCCTTCACCTCGAGCACGATCTTGGCCTTGAGATATTGCACGCGCTCGCCGGGCTGACCGGCAAGATTCACCAGGATCTCCGGCACATCGATGAAGGCGAGCGGCTTCGCAGCCGGTGCCGCCTCTTTCTTCTCTTCCTTGGGGTGTCCCTTCAGGAAGAACCAGCCGCCACCACCCGCTGCAAGCACCAGCACGCCCACAACGATTGCAATCAGCTTGAATTTGCTCTTGGGAGCTGTCGCCTCGTCCCCGGCCGGGGTGTTTTCTGAAGTTTCCGTATCCGCCATCGCCTGCCCGTCCGGGGTTGGGATGAGCTCGATGCTGCAAAGCAGGCTTTAAAGACGCGATACAAATGCTGCCAGCGCCCAAGGCCCTGTGTGATTGTGACGCTAGGTCGCAATGGTTAACGGAATCTTTCTTTTGACGCTCAACTAGGAAAATTCTGCCGGCAAATATGGTCAACAAGACCTTTCTGCCGCCCGCTTTCGCGCCTCAAAAACTACCAATAAATTGAAAAATATCACCTTTTTGGCTTGGCACGACTTTCGCTACTAAGTTTGCGAACCGCGGCTTGGGAGAGCTGTGCGGTTTACGGGATCCACGGCGAGCTTGGGAGAGCGAACCGCGGGAACTTAGGGGAGAACCACCGATGGAGAATATGCTTCTCGTCGGACTGTCGCGGCAGATGACGCTCCGGCGGCAAATGGACGTCGTGGCGAACAACATTGCGAACATCAACACCTCGGGCTTCAAGGCCGAGCGGACGATTTTCGAGGAATATCTGAGCCCGGGCGCGCGCGAAGACAACTTCGTCGGTCGCGACCGCCGCGTGTCCTTCGTGCAGGACCGCGCCACGATGCATGATTTCACCGGCGGCGCGACCGAGCAGACCAAGAATCCGCTGGATGTCGCCATCGACGGCAACGCATTCTTCGCGGTGCAGACCCCGGCCGGCGAGCGCTACACCCGCGACGGCGGCATGCAGATCAATCCGCAAGGCCAGCTCGTGACAGCGTCGGGCTTGCCCGTCCTCGGCGCCAACGGCCCGATCGTGTTCCAGCAGACCGACCACGACATCAACATCTCGCAGGACGGCACCGTCACGGTACTTGAAGGCATCAACCGTATCGACTCGGTGCGTGGCAAGATTCGCATGGTCAACTTCGCGCAGCCCCAGCGACTGGTGAAGGAAGGCTCCAACCTGTTCTCAGCCGCCCCTGGCGCCAATCCGCAGCCATCCACCACGTCGAAGCTCAATCAGGGCTTCATCGAAAAGTCGAACGTCAGCTCAGTCGTCGAAATGACCCGGATGATCGACGTCACCCGCGCCTATACCGAACTGTCCAACATGCTGCAGTCGCAAGGTGACGCGCGACGCTCCGCCATCGAAAAACTTGCCGACGTTCCGGCTTAAGGAATCTGACCCATGCGCGCTCTTTACACTGCAGCGACCGGGATGGCAGCCCAGGAACTCAACGTCCAGGTCATCTCGAACAATATCGCCAATATGCGCACGACCGGCTTCAAGAAGCAGCGGGCGGCGTTCCAGGACCTCATCTACGATCACGTGCGCCGCGTCGGCGCGCAGGCATCGGATCAGGGCACAGTCATTCCAGTCGGCGTCGACATCGGCGGCGGCGTGAAGACCGTCGGTACTCCGCGCATGATGACCCAAGGCACGCTGTCGGCGACCGGCGGCGATCTCGATATCGCCGTCCGCGGCGAAGGCTTCTTCAAGATCCAGCTCACCGATGGCACCTTCGCCTATACCCGCGATGGTACGTTTTCCACTGACCAGCAGGGCCGCATCGTCAACGCGCAAGGCAACCTGCTGCAGCCAACGATCTCGATTCCCCAGGCATCGTCGCAACTCTCGATCAACGCGCAGGGCCAGGTCTCGGTCATTGTACCGGGCTCGACGACCCCGACCGTCCTCGGACAGATCAACCTCACCCGCTTCATCAACAAGGCCGGCCTCAATTCGATCGGCGATAACCTGTTCACCGAAACACCGGCCTCCGGCCCACCACAGGACGGCGTCGCCAATGCCGACGGCTTCGGCGACATGCAGCAGCGCAACCTCGAAATGGCCAATGTCGAAGTCGTCACCGAAATCTCGGACCTGATCGCCGCACAGCGCGCCTATGAGATGAACGCCAAGGTCATCAGTGCCGCCGACCAGATGCTGCAGTCCACCGCCGGCATGTTCCGCTGAGGAGAATGATCATGACATCAGCCATGCGCTCGCTTCTTCTCGCCACCGCCCTGCTCGCGGCAGCGGCCACCGCTGCGCTCGGCCAGGCGCAGCGCGACGAGGTCATCGCATCGCCGATGCTGCGCGCCAATATCACAGTGTCCAGCGACGTGGTGAGGATTGGCGATGTCATCGACAATGCCGGCCCCGCCGCGCAGATCGCGATCTATCGCGCGCCCGACCTTGGCACCGTCGGCACGCTATCGACCGCGCAGGTGATCGCCGCGCTGCGCCAGCATCAGGTGATCGGCGTCGATACGCGCGAGCTCAAATCCATCACCGTGACGCGGCTGTCACGCAGCATCGACAGCAAGGATATCGAGAGCCAGGTAGCGCAGGCGCTGGAGAACCGTCACGGCCTTGGCGCTGCCGTCAATCTCAGCCTCACTTTCGATCGTGAAGTCCAGGGCCTGCAGCTCGACGCCAGCAACACCGGTGCGTTGCAGCCCATCGCGGCCCGGTTCGATGCGCGCAGCGGCCGTTTCGACGTCACCTTTGCGATCGGCAACGACTCCAACGTGTCTGCCACCAAGCTGCGCTTCACCGGCAGTGCCGTCGAGACCGTGGAAGCGACGGTGCTGGTCCGCGGCGTCGAACGCAATGAAGTGCTGAAATCTTCCGATGTTGTCATCGAGCGCCGCCCGAAAGCCGAAGTCGGTAACGATGGCGCCACGCGGGACCGCGCCGTGGGCATGCAGAGCCGCCGCCAACTGCGTGCCGGTCAGGCAATCCGCAATGCCGACCTCGCCAAGCCTGACCTAGTCACCCGCGATCAGGCGGTGACGCTGATCTACGAAACCTCGGGGCTTTATCTCACGCTGCGGGGCAAGGCCATCGAAGGCGGCACCGAAGGCGACGTCGTCAACGTGATCAACCTGCAGTCCAAGCGCACCGTCTCAGGTGTCATCGTCGGCCGCGGCCAGGTCGCCGTTTCCGCTCCGACGCCGCGCCTCCCCGCGCAAGTCGGAGCTCCCGCACCAACTCCTGTCCCAACCCGTGAGTCTCCCTCCTCCGAAAAAATCTCCCAGGCCAGACCTCCCCTGGTCGACTCTCCCGCTGCCACCTCTCCCGTCGCTCTCGCTGCCAACGACCATGTGCCTGTTTCTCGAAAAGCTGAGTAAAGTTGATGTTCCAGTTCAATCGTCCCTTCGTCACTGGTGCTGCACTTCTGGCGGTCGGCCTTGCTGCCAGTGGCTGCTCGTCGATCGACCGCCTCGCCTCCATCGGCGAGAAGCCTGCGCTCACGGCGATCGAGAATCCGACGACACAGCCCGGCTACAAGCCGGTGCAGATGCCGATGCCTAAACCGGAAGTCGCGTCCTACAACGCCAACTCGCTATGGCGCAGCGGATCGCGTGCGTTCTTCAAGGATCAGCGCGCGCGCCAGATCGGTGACATTCTGACGGTTACCGTGAACTTCACCGACAAGGCCAACATCGCCAACGAGACCCAGCGCAGCCGCACCAATACGGAAAATTCGGGGATCACCGACTTTGCGGGCAGCAAACTGCTGACCGGCTCGGCCGCTTCGGTCCTGCCCGGCCGTCTGCTGACGGCTGACGGATCGTCGTCGAGCGATGGCAAGGGATCGGTGGCGCGGCAGGAAGCGTTGCAGACCAGCGTCGCTGCCGTGGTCACGCAATTGCTGCCGAACGGTAATCTCGTGGTCGAAGGCAAGCAGGAAATCCGCGTCAACTACGAAATCCGCGAACTGATCGTCGCCGGCATCGTGCGTCCGGAAGACATTCAGAGCGACAACACCATCGACAGCGCCAAGATCGCACAGGCCCGCATCGCCTATGGCGGTCGCGGCCAGATCTCGGATGTCCAGCAGCCGCGCTACGGCCAGCAGGTAATGGACGTACTGCTGCCGTTCTAACCCTTGGAGAGCTCCCACATCTCATCGTGCTCCCACGCGGTGAGGTGTTTCAACGCGGCCTTCCGCCAGCTCCCCTGGCGGAAGGCCGTCGTCGTTCTGAGCCGAAGCGAACGCGGCGCGCGTCATTCGTCAGCTTTTGAAATCCACCTCGACACTGCCCAGTCCAAGCAACTCCATCCGGACGTGATCTCCGACATTGAGCCATGCTGTCTGCACGAGACTGCCCGTCAGTACGAAGTCCCCGGCGCGCAGTATCTTGTCCCGGGCCGCGAGATGGTTGGCAAGCCAGGCCAGTGCATGATGTGGATGACCAAGAACATCGGCGCCGTTGCCTCGCCCCACTTCCGTGCCGTTGACGATGGCACGTCCAATCACTGACAGAAGATCAGGCGCGTTGCCACGAGCAACAGGCGCACCCAGAACACATCCTGCCGCAAAGAAATCATCCGCGATCAGTGTCGGCGCATCCATGCTGCGCCAATCCGCATAACGATCATCGACGATCTCGATGGCCGGATGATAAGCTTCGATCGCTGTTGCGACATCATCAGCGGTGAACGGCTCGCCCGATGGCATCAGATCGCTCGCGAGCTGGACCGCAATTTCACACTCCACGCCCACATGTACATAGTCGTTGTAGCGCAGCGACGTTCCGGTGGCATGAACACCGCCCATATAGAGTCCGCCGGCGCAAGGATGCGAAATGCCGAGATACTGCTGCATCACCGCACTGGTACAGCCGATCTTGTAACCGACCTGCAATCCGAAATCGGGGGAAAGCAAATTGTGAAGCGCGTCCTGCACGCGATAGCCGTCGGCTTCGTCATGCGGGACCGCGTCTGCCGGCAATATGGTGAGCGGCGCGCGGTTGCGGCGGACGTAGGCCAGGATTTTGGCAATCGCGAGGTACTTTTCCATCGGCGGTCCCTTCGCTCGTCACACGGCTCGCGCCGACATATGACCAACGCGTAACGACCGCCATCCTGCTTGGCAACCATGCACAGCGTCGCTGCCGCGAAGCGACGCTCGCACCACTACAAATCGTCCTGAAGTTCAGCCGAAGACCCTGGTCAAGTCTTCATGAAGCCGCCGCATCCCGGCGGGCCCGGTGAAGATCTCCCTCACCTCGGCAAGAGCCTCCGTGGTCAGGACGTCTTCGGAGCGTCGGCCCTGCGCCGCAGTCGCGAGAATGCGCGATGCGATGGCTGCCTGATTGCAGGAGGTGCGATGCTGCTCAGGCACCTTTGCGACGACCTTCTGCAGAACATTCCGCATCAGCGCAATTGTATCGGGATCATAAGAGGCAGGCGCAGCCATAGTTCATCCTCCCGTTTTTCTGGGGCAAGCCTACGTCCTATTGAGGAATGATGACGTTCATATTCGCGTGTTTAAGAATGTCGTCGTGCTGCAGTGCAACGACCCCGACATGCCGCATCGCGCTGCGTGCGCGGTAGCGTATTCGGAATTCCGAAATGAAAAACGGCCGCCCGATGGGCGGCCGTTTGGTATCTGAAAGACTATTCGTCGCGATAAACCTTTTCGCGCTTCTCGTGGCGCTCCTGGGCTTCCACGGAGAGTGTTGCGATCGGGCGGGCTTCAAGCCGCTTCAGCGAGATCGGTTCGCCGGTCTCCTCGCAATAGCCGTAGGTATTGTCCTCGATGCGCAGCAGCGCAGCATCGATCTTGGAGATCAACTTGCGTTGCCGGTCGCGCGCTCGCAGTTCGATCGCGCGGTCGGTTTCCGACGACGCCCGGTCAGCGAGGTCAGGGTGATTGACGTTCTCCTCCTGCAGGGTCTGCAGGGTGAGTTTCGATTCGCGGAGGATTTCTTCCTTCCAGGCCAGCAATTTCGCGCGGAAATAGTCGCGCTGCCGGTCGTTCATGAAAGGCTCTTTGTCGGAGGGGCGATAGCTTTTCAACTTGTCCAAGGCCAATCCATCTATGCGTGCAAGGCGCCGGAAATGACCGGCCGCGCCGCAGCTTATATAGCTAGGCCTTGTGACAGACAATAACGTCCGGATACCTCCGGAACCGCCGTCCACCGCGCTATTTCACCCCGGAACCGGGCTACTACAGCCACACGACAGCCCCACCCCGGTCTTTAGTCAAAAGGCTATTTGAAGGGCTATAAACGGCGTTTTGCGCGGGCTGGGCCCGCCCCAGAGCCGCTCCGAGCGGATCAGACCTGGCCAGCCTTGGCCAGCTCAACTTCGACCCGCAGCTCGATCTCAGAGAGCACGGCGTCCAGACCGGGTTCGCCTGATGATTCCTTGAGGTTGGCGGCCGCGCTGCGCAGCCGCGCCACCATGGCCGGATTGATCGAGCCCGTGAGCAGGCCGATCTTGAGTTCATCGAGGACATCGAGCGCGCCGCGGCCGCGCTTCACCGAGCGCTTGCGACGCTCCATGGGATCTTCGACGCTCTGCATGGCCAGAAGCGCATCGATGCTGTTGGCGGCCCGTGGCGCTGCGGTCGGTCTGGTCTCGGAGGTCGGTGTTGCGTCAGGCAATGAAAACCCGGTCGAACTGGTTTTCTTTGCTCCCGAAGACGGGGCTCCAAATGTGGTGCCGTTCGGTCCGTAAATGCGCATCGGCGTGTCCAGCGAGGGTAATGGCCGATCCCGGCCCACGGCGGCTTGCCGTTCGCTCAGTACCATCGCGAGCGTAAACGGACCTCCGTCCGGAAAGGTCGTCTTTTATGGTTAATCAATCGTAAACGGCCCGGCAAAATCTGCCGCAGGCGGCACATTCGCCGGGGCCAGGCCGCTCACGCGGCGTGCCTGAATTTATTATTCACATTATAAATCAGTAGCTTAATCCATAGAAATCCGCTGGCACGGCACTCGCATAATGAGAGCTGGGTCGTCGTCATTGGGAGTGGCGAGCGGTCCAGTGAAGACCTCAGCGGGGAGCAGAGGATGCCGAGCCTACCTTCGATCCGATTCTGTCAGACGGCATTTGCGGTGCTGCTCGTGCTGCTCGTGCAGGCGGTGTCGGCACATGCGACGTCGCGGATCAAGGATCTCGCCAATATCGAAGGCGTGCGGCAGAACCAGCTCATCGGTTACGGCCTCGTTGTCGGCCTCAACGGTACCGGCGACACCCTCAACAACATTCCTTTCACCAAGCAGTCGCTGCAGGCCATGCTCGAACGCATGGGCGTCAATATCCGCGGCCAGACCATCCGTACCGGCAACGTCGCCGCGGTCATGGTCACCGGCAACCTGCCCGCTTTCGGCACCCAGGGTACCCGGCTGGACGTCACCGTCTCGGCGCTCGGCGATGCCAAGAACCTGACCGGCGGCACCCTGCTGGTCACCCCCCTGCTCGGCGCCGACGGCAACGTCTACGCCGTCGCCCAGGGCTCCCTCGCCATCAACGGTTTTGCCGCCGAAGGCGCTGCCGCCAGCATCACCCGCGGCGTACCGACCGTTGGCCGCATCGCCAATGGCGCCATCATCGAGCGCGAGATCGAGTTTGCGCTGAACCGCCTGCCCAATGTGCGCCTCGCTTTGCGCAACCCCGACTTCACCACCGCCAAGCGCATTGCTGCCGCCGTCAACGACTTCCTGGGCTCCAAGACCGCCGAGCCGATCGATCCTTCCACCGTGCAGCTGTCGATCCCGCCGGAGTTCAAGGGCAACGTCGTCGCGCTGCTCACCGAGATCGAACAGCTGCAGGTCGAGCCGGATCTGGCCGCCAAGATCATCATCGACGAGCGCTCCGGCATCATCGTGATGGGCCGCGATGTCCGCGTCGCGACCGTCGCCGTGGCGCAAGGCAATCTCACGGTGACGATTTCGGAGAGCGCCAACGTCAGCCAACCCAATGCGTTCTCCAACGGGCGCACCGTCGTCACGCCGAGCACGCGCGTCGGCGTGACCGAGGACGGCAAGAAGTTCGCTCTGGTGAAGGACGGCGTATCGCTGCAACAGCTCGTCGACGGCCTCAACGGCCTCGGCATCGGCCCGCGCGATCTGATCGGCATCCTGCAGGCCATCAAGGCCGCGGGTGCCATCCAGGCCGACATCGAGGTGATGTGATGAACGTCAACACCGCCGTCGCGGCCTATCAGGCCAAGCACCCGACGATCAATGGCCGCCCCGATCAGAACCTGATCGATGCACTGCAGAAAGTATCGCCGCAAGCTCAGGCCAAGACGCGCAAGCAGTCTGAAGACTTCGAGGCGATGTTCATCAACACGATGTTTTCGCAGATGACATCAGGCATCAAGGGCGAAGGCCCGTTTGGCGACACGACTGGCACCGGCGCATGGCGTTCGATGCTGACAGACGAATATTCGAGGTCGTTCGCCAAGGCCGGCGGCGTCGGCATCTCCAACGAAGTCTTTCGTTCGCTCATCATCCAGCAGGCCAATCGCGCCAGCTGATCGCAGAGGACACCGCCATGAACAACGCGCAACGCCAGCAAGCCGCCCCGATCGTCGCACCACGTTCGGTCGCAACACCGATGGAAGCCCGCCAGCTCGCCGACGAGTTGATGAAGGTGATGAACGAATTGCTCGCCATCATCGACCAGGAGACGGTGCTGGTCCGCGCCGGCAATATCCGTGATGCGATCAAGCTCGAAGGTCCGAAGGCGGAGATTTCGCGTCGTTACATCGCGATGATCTCGCTGCTCAAGATCAGCCAGACCTATCTCGCGCAGACGACGCCCGACCTGCTCTCGGCCTTGCGCAAGCACCATGACGTGTTCCGTGCGATGCTTCAGGTCAATCTGACTGTGCTCGCCACCGCGCATGCGGTTTCGGAAGGCATTGTCCGCGGTGTCAATGCCGAGGTGCAGAAGCGTAATATCCCGCAGACCTATACAGCGGGCGGTCGCCAGGCCCAGCCCGGCCGGGCCAACATGACGCCCATCGTCGTCAGCCGGTCACTTTGATCGTATAGTTGGTCGCAGCGTGGGCGCTTGATGCGCTGCGATATCGCTGTCTTTTGAATTAAATCGTTGCACGCATGTAAGCACCGGATTCAGCCGTCCGGTGCATAATGTCGTTTGGGAACGGGTCGGGATTTATCGAATGGAGCCAGGAGGGCTGCCATGGGTGCCGACTTCAATATCAAACCGGTGGGGGCACCGGTTGCCACGCCGGTGATACGACCCGCGCCGGAAGCGGTGCGCGAAGCCGTGCCTACGCAGCTTCCCCCGGACAAGGCCGTGTCAGCAGCACCCCGTGTGCTGCAGCCGAACATTTCTGCGGCGAATTATCAGCAGGTCGACAGCGATCGCATCTCGAAGGAAGTCATCATCGACAAGGGTGCGGGCGCAATCGTGTTCGTGTCTGTGGACAAGAAGTCCAACCAGGTGATCGATCAGTACCCCGAGGAATCGCGACTGCGCTCCCGCGCCTATCTGCGCGCCATGGATACGCTCAAGCAGGACGCCAAGCTGCAGGATCGACGTATGGAGACGGACCGCAGGATCTAACGCGCTGATCAGACGTTGCGCGTAGCATAGGCCGTATCGAGATAGGTGCCGCCGGTGGCGGCGTCGGTCACGACGTTCTTGATCGTCGCCTTGTTGTTGGCCGTCATCTGGAACTTGGTGTCGCCCACCCGGAACGAGTTATCCTTGATCAGGACCTGCTGATACTTCACGGTCCCCTCGCTCTGATACTTCACCTGCGCGCGGAAGCCGTCGACCTGCGAAATCGCGATCTCGAACTTCTTGCCGTTGGCGTACTTGCCTTCCCAGCTGCCCTTATAGGCATCGGCATTCACGGCCACATACTTGCCTGGGGTCACCGGCGTCGTCGTCTTGTAGGCTGTCGCTAGGATGCTGAGAGCGTCTGCCATTGCTGCCTCATACCGCGCAGTCCGAATCACCGCGCATATCTGCCGGCGATTAGGCCGCTCAGACCGTTAAGCTATCGTTACGGAGTCACTCAGGCTCACGGGCGGCCGGACAGTCCCGCCGCAATATTGCGGTTGATATCGATGAGCGCTTGCAGATGTTCGACCTGGCGGATCTGCTGAATCGCGGTGCACTGCGTCAAAACGAAAATGCCGATATTGGCGATGTTCTGCCGGATTTCGATCGATTCCGGATTCTGGTCATTGATGGCATCGCCGACGAAGATGGACCAGAGCTTGCGGTTGAAGAGAAGAGCCTCATCAAGGCCCGCATCCGTGTGAGCCCAATTGGTCACCACGTCCTGCAGCTTGCGTGCCGCCTTGAGAAGAGCTTGTGATTCGATATCTCGGGGCGATGCTGTCGTCTGGGCGGTACGGGCGTAGGCTTGAGCACCGATCGACATTCGCTACCTCAAAAACTCTTCTTCCCGCTTGATTAGCGGACGCAATTCCTTGAGTGCTTTGTAAAGCGCGCCGCTTAAAATAAGCTTACTGACATCCTCGATTGTCTCGCGAAAGCTCGGAACCGCTTCCATTAGTTCCTTGATGAAACCGAGATAAAGGTCCTGATACGCCGGGATGTCATTCTCCAGATACATCATCTGTACGCAGAGATAGACGCGCTTGACCGGCGTCGTCGCAGTCTCCGCCGTGAGGATGTCCTTTTCACGCATGATCGGCGCATCGCCATCGATCAGGAACGCCGTGCGTGTATCAGAATTGGTGATCACGCTTTGACCGATGATGATTCGCTCACCCGGCTTCAGTTCGACTCGCAAAGGCATTCAGCTCTCCTTTTCCCTCACCGGCTCCCGTGAGACGGCATGCAAAAGCCGACGGTATCTGGTGCCACGTTTCGGGCGGGCATGCACTATCCAGGAACCCTGAAATTACGCTTGCGATCTGAATAATACCAGCGTTCAGCGGCGTACACCTTCAGGCCCGGGAAAGCTCCGGCCCCGACAAAATGCCACTGATTGATGCCCTGAGAACGAAGAACGGCGGAGTTTCCCCCGCCGTTCGGTAATCTTGGTACGGCTGTCAAACTTACTGGAGCAGCTTGAGCACGCTCTGCTGCGACTGGTTGGCCAGCGCCAGCGCGGAGACTGCGATCGACTGCCGGGTCGACAGCGCCTGGCTGTTGGCCGCTTCCTCATTGGTGTCGGCCAGTGTCAGATTGGATGAACCGGTCTGCAGCACGTTGATCAGGTTCTTGGCGAATTCCTGACGGATCTGCACGATCGACAGGTTGGAGCCGAGCGCCGAGGCCTGCGCGCGGAGAACCGAGCTGGAGATGTTGAGCGCAGCCAGCGTGTTGTTGGCCGAAGTATTGTCGAGGAAGTCCGCGCCCTTGGCGAGCTTGCTGAGCCCCAGACCTGCGGGCGTCAGCGTTGTGCCGGCGATGTTGAGCGTCGACTTGCCGGTCTCGTTGAACACCAGCTTGAGCTGATCGCCACCGAGCAGGTTGATGCCGTTGAACGAGGCATCCTGCGACGTGGTCGTGATCTGGTCGATGATGTTGTTGTACTGCGCGACGAGATTTGCGCGCGAGGTCTGCGACGCGAAGTCCTGAACCGGTGTGCTCGGCACCAGGCCATTGAACAACTTGCCGACTGCCGCGGCCGTACCGCCAATGGCGCCAATGGTCGACGAGGCCGCATCGTTGGACGTCTGGATGGTCATGAAGCCGGCGGGATCGATGACGGCCTGCAGGTTGTTCGGCGCCAGCGCGGCGTTGAGCTGCGCCAGGGTAGAGACCTGGCCGCTCGCGGTACCGAAGGTGATGTTCGTCGCGGTGCTCGACGGGTTGGTTGCGGCGATCGTCAGCGTCAGCGCCGGCGGGCCACCCAGGGCGGTCGGACCTGAGGTCCGCACCTGAGTCACCGACGTACCCAGGCCGAGCCCGGCGAGCGCGGCGGTGTTCGAGCTCGTGATCGACAGATCGGAAGCCGCACCCGTGTGCAGCGTGATCGCCCCGATGGGCGCCGCTGTATTGACTGCGGAGCCCGCACCACCCGAAAGCGCATCGATCTTGCTCAGCAGCGTAGCGACGCTGTCAGTGATGTTGATTTCGTTGGCGCCCGACGCACCCGACGCCCTGAAAGTCAGGCTCTGACCATTGACGGTGATGGTGTCGTTCGTTGCGAAGCTGGTGGCGATCGAATCGGTCGCGGCGCCACCCGACAGCAGTGTGGCGCCCGTGATGGCAGCCGCATTCTTGTTGTTCGCGATGGTACCGACGAAGGTGTTGTCAGTCTTTGCGGATGTACCCAAGAGGTTATCCGCGGTCGCGCCCGGATTGATCGGCGTCGTGATCGACGACTTGGCGTTATAGCCGACCGGAATTTGCAGCGCCTGGTTGGCGATCGATTTCGCGGTATCGACCAGCTTTTGCAAGGAAGTGATGCCGGTGTTGGCCGCCTGCAGTACCTGCACGCCGTTGCCGATGCCATCGAGCAGGCTGTTGATGTCTCCGGCGCGGCTGTCGAGGCCTGCTGCCGTGAAGAAATTGGTGGGGTTGTCGAGGGCGGTGTTGACCTTCTTGCCAGTCGCAAGACGGTTCTGCGTCGTGGACAAGAGGTCCGCGGTCGACTGCAACGACAGCAGGTTCTGGCGAACCGAAGCCGATAGAACGATGCCTGACATATGGAAACCTTCCTGTTCCCAGCGCGGTCGACCTTCAGGTCGCGCAAGCGCATGGTGCATCTGACGAGACCCGTCTCGCCGCGATGCTGCCGGTTAAATTTGACGCCCTTCTGGAAGAGGAATCTCGGTCCGCCTTGCGGCAATGCCCGGATTAACGCGGCCGATTCTCGGCCTACCTTCTTCCTACTCAGGCCGAATATGACCGACGACCATTTAAGATATGGTTAACAGCGGATTAAGGCTTTCGTAAAACTGTCCCAAAACGGCAAAGGCCCGGAAAGCTTGAGCTTTCCGGGCCTTATGCGACGATCGGACAACGAAAGACGGCGGGGCTTTCTGCCCCGCCGTCTTCTGTTTCGACTAGTCCGCTGACGTTTAGCGGAGCAGCTGGAGAACGCCCTGCTGCGACTGGTTGGCCAGCGACAGCGCGGAGACGGCGATCGACTGACGGGTCGACAGCGCCTGGCTGTTGGCCGCTTCCTCGTTGGTGTCGGCGAGCGTGAGGCTCGACGCACCGGTCTGCAGCACGTTGATCAGGTTCTTCGAGAAGTCCTGGCGCAACTGCACGACCGACAGGTTCGAGCCGAAAGCCGAAGCCTGCGAACGCAGCGTGGAGCTGGCCGTGTTCAAACCAGCCAGCAGCTTGTTGGTACCGGCGTTGTCGAGGAAATCGGTGCCCTTGGTCAGCGAAGCGAGACCGAGGCCAGCCGGATCGAAGGTGACGCCCGTGATGCTCAGCTTCGACTTGCCGGTCTCGTTGAAGGTGAGAGCCAGCGTGTCGCCGTTGAGCAGGTTGACACCGTTGAACGACGAGTCGCTCGCGGTGGTCTTGATCTGATCAATCACCGTGTTGTACTGGGCAACCAGGCCAGCGCGGGCGTTCTGCGCATTGACGTCAGCCACCGGACCACTGAGCGAGAGAGCCGCGCCGAACAGCTTGCCAGAAGCAGCCGCAGTACCACCGAAAACGCTCGTGCCCTTGGTGAAATCGAAGGACGCTTCGTCGTTGCTCGTAGTAATGGTCAGCTTGCCGGACGTTTTGTCGATCGAAGCCAGCAAGTTGCTGTTGGCCAACGCCTTGTTGAGGTCGTCGAGGGTGTTGACCTGGCCGGCACCAGTGCCGAACTTGATCGTCTGAGCAGCGCTACCATCGATGGCACCGATCGTCAGTGTTTCACCTGCGTGCGAGCTCGTTGCATGGGTCGTTCCGGCTGTGAGGCCGACCTTTGCCAGCGCGGTGCCGCCCAGGACGATGTCTCCGGTCGCGTTGCTGTTCGTCAGGGTGAGTTTGTTGCCGGCAATCGCTGCGGCAGCGGTGCCGCCACCAAGAGCCGTCTTGATCGCGGTGGTCAGGTCGTCGGTGGTCGCTGCAGCGGTCGCGGTCGTGTTCAGGTTGATGGTGCCGTCTGCGTCGGTCGTGGACGCAGCTGTGCCCGTACCGGCAGCCGTGACCTTGATCGTCGTACCGTTGACGATGAGTGTGTCACCAGCCGCGAAGCTACCGCCCGTCGCGCCGGTCAAGGCAGCCGCAGCAGCGATCGTACCGGTGGCAGTACCGGTAAGCGTCGCAGCAGTATCCGGCGTGCCGAGCAGATTGTCGGCTGTGGCGCCGGTGATCGTCGCAGTGGCCTGCGACTTCGTCGAATAGCCCGTGGTCGCCTGCAGCGCCTGGTTAGCGATCGACTTGGCGGAGTCAACGAGCTTCTGCAGCGAAGTGATGCCGGTGTTGGCAGCCTGCAGAATCTGCACGCCGTTGCCGATACCATCGAGCAGGTTGTTGATATCGCCAGCGCGGTTGTTCAGGCCCTGCGCGGTGAAGAAGTTGGTGGGATTGTCGAGCGCCGAGTTGACCTTGTTGCCGGTCGCGAGGCGGTTCTGGGTGGTGGAGAGGAGGTCCGCAGTGGACTGCAGCGAGAGCAGGTTCTGACGAACGGAAGCCGAGAGTGTAATGCCGGACATGTTTGGTTACCTTCCTGGTAGACACAACGAGCGACCTTCTTGGTCGACGGAGGGAAGATGACGCCGAGGTTCTAAAATTGCGTAAAGGGAACTGTGCGGATTTGACGCTCTCTGTGCGTGCGCTTAATTACCTGCACCCGCCCCGAAAACAACAAAGCCCGACTCGTAAAAGTCGGGCTTTGTTGTTTGTTATCAGTGCTTTTTGTGAAGCTGGAAGGTTGGCTTCCCGGACTTTCGCGAGGTAGCGAGAGCCCGGCGAAGTTGTAAACACGAAGCATCCCGTTAAAGAAACTTAACCAAGCTCATCTGATAAAGATTTGACGTGGTCTGATACGAGGCCTGCAAAGCGGTCTGCAGCGCCAGAATTTTGGTCGCGACCTCGTCGTCATTGATGCCCTCGATGGAGTCGAGCATCGTTTGGGCCATCGCCTTGGTCTGCACCTGGCGATCCGTGGACGACTTGATTGAAGCCTGCGCGCCGGCAAAGTCGGCCTGGATGTCCTGGATTGTCTGCTGGCCGGGAATATTCGCCAGGTTCTGCGCCACGCGCTGGTTCAGCGCCGCGATCTGCGCATTGGCGCTCTTTGCATAAGTCGCATTGCTGAGTTGTGCCGGATCGACGGCCACGGCTGCGAACACTGCGACGGTCTGCAGCTGCGCGCGCAGGGCCTGCTCATCGGCACGCGCGCCATATTGCACCGTGATCGATGTATCGATCTGGGAGACTGCCGATCCGCGGGCCGAGCCGTTAGCGGCAGTGTTCTGCTCGCCCTGATACCAGATCACGGTATTGTCGGCCGTGCCGGCGACGAGCGTGGTCGCAGAACCGAGCGGCGTCGAGCCGACGCGCAGCGGCGGCTGATCGAAGAAATTGTCGCCAGCCTCGATCGCGGATGCCGCAACCATCGGCCCGTTGGCGAGATCCTTCATCGCGGAGCCGAGCGTGGTATTGAGGTTCGCCGCCGTCGCTGTGCTGTCGGCGCCAATCGCAAAACTGCCTGCCGGCAGCGGCGTCTGATCCGACGCTGTCAGGACGATGTCTTCCGTGGTCCCGTCAGGCATCGTGAAAGTGAACTTCACCTGATCGCCGACATTCGGATTGGTTGCCCCGAGATCGACCGACATTGATTTCTGCACGGGCGTCGCGGGCAGCGCAGGCGGGATGGTCGCAGGCAAGTCAACCGGCTGGGTGACAGTGGCACCGGCGATCGTGGTGGACACACCTGTGACCTTCATGCCGAACGGCTGCGCCGTAGCCGGCGGTGCCGGTGTGGCGTCCTCTTCGGAGATCACCACCGAGGTCACCGGGGTTCCGACTGCGCTTCCAACGCGCCCGTTTGCGTTGACGCCGAGATCGGCCGTCTTGCGCTCGGCGATCACCTGCTTGAGGCCCGCGACGAGCGCACCATTGCCATTCATGATCTGGTCAGCGGGAGCGACAGGCGCCGTATCGGTGGCGCGGCCGGAGAACAGGTAGCGGTCACCCGACCGTGCATTCAGCATATCGACGGAATCGAAGAAGCCGAGCGAAGCCGTCTTCTGCCCCGGCGTCTGACCGGTATTGTCGAAATTGCTGCCAGCACTGACGGCGGCGCCTTTGACATCCGATCCGATCGCCACTAGCCGCTGCAGCGACAGATTTGCGACGCCAATGCGCGTGTTCAGATTGACGGCAGTATCGGCATAGGCCGCAACGCCACTGATCTGCGCGCGCAGCGCGATCGCGAGACTGCGACCGCTGCCCTGCCCTGCATAGGTGTTGGAAATCTTGCCGCTCGACAGCTGCTGCGTCAGCGCGTCGAGCTGATCGCGCAGATTGGTAATTCCGGATCCGATATAGGATGTGCGTGAGCCGACACCGCTGATCGTCATGATTACCTCAGAATGCCTGCATCAGGGTTTTGTATAATTCGTTGACCGTCGACATCACGCGCGCATTGGCCGAATAGGCATTCTGCAACGACAGCAGATGCGCCATCTCGTCATCAATGTTCACGCCGGACGCGTCTGCCATCTTCTTGTCGAGTGTGTTGAGAACGACGTTCTGACCATCCGCAAGTTGCTTGGCGGAATCCGCCGCAGCGCCCTGCTGCCCGACGAACTGGCGCATATAGCTCGACAGCGTCCCCTTGAACGGCGCCGTATCACTGCCCGTTCCCGTCGCCGGCGAATAAGTGAAACTGGCATTGTTCAACTGGTTGAGCAGGAGGGCCGACCGCGTCGTGTCGCCTGCTGCCGTCGATCCGCTATAAACCACAAGCTTGGAGGGATCGGCGACGATCGCATTGTTGATCGTCAGCCGGCCGGCGAGACCGGCCATCTGCGAACCGTTCTTGTTGATGCCACCGCTATAAGCGATGCCGCTGTCGGTGAACAGCGCCAGCTCCGGGCTGCCGTTGCTCAGATCGTTAGGACCTTGCGTGACCGTCACCGACGCCGCATTGACGTTGGCGAATGCGGGATTGTTGACGACGGTGAGTGCGCCGGCCGTGCCGGAGAACGTAGCCTGGCCGCCAAGCGCCGCGTTCAACTGATTCAGAACCGAGCCGAAGCCCGAAGAAAAATCGAGGCCGATGACAGTATCATTCGGATTGGTCGTTGCCGTATTCGGCAGCGGCAGCACGCTGGGATCATCAACCCGCATGAACGAAATTTCGCGCTGCGTGTTGGTCGCCGTATCCGTATACGTGAAGTGAATGACATTGCCCGGCTTCATTTGCGATACATCGAGCGTGAAGCCGGTCGGCGTTCCTGGCGGCAGCGTCGTCGGCGGCACCGTCGGTGCGGGGAACACGCTTCCCGCCGTCGTCTTGTCCGACAGCGCGCTCGAGATCGACGCTGCGAACTGATCGAGCTGGTTCTGTGCCTCGACTAGCGTCTTGTCGCGAAGTTCGGTGTATGCGGCGATCGTGCCCGACTTGATAGCGCCGGCAGCAGTCAGGTCGATCGATCCGCCGTTCGGAAATTCAATCACCACCGAGCCGAGATTGCTCTTGCTGGGATCCGCGCTCCACGTCGTGCCGGCCGATACCGTACCCTGGGCATTGAATGCCAGTGTCGCCGCTTCGTTGCCCACCAGCTGTACGCCGGAGCCGGTGAAGATGGTGACCTGATTGGCACCATTGGTGGTGACGCGGATATCCATCAGCTGCGATAGCTGCGTGACATATTGATCGCGCTGATCGAGCAGCGCGGCGGTGTTGGAATCCGTCGATGTTCCGCCTTGCGGATTGGCCGTCAACTGATTGTTGATCTTGGCAATCTGCTTCATCAGCGTGTTGGCGGTCGTCACCGAATCCTTGATGCCGCTTTCCGCCGCGCTGCGCAGGTTCTGAATGCCCTGCGTCATCGAATTCAATTGTTGCGCGAGTGTTTGCGCGGCGTTGAGCACGCCGATCCGCGCCGACTGACTATCCGCGCTCGTTGACAGCGCCTGCACTGCTGTCGTCAGGGCATTGAAGGAATATTCGAGCGAGCCGACCGAACCAGGATCGCCATAGAGGCTCTGCATCTGCTGCAGGAAGCTCGAACGGAGCGAGGCATAGCCCGCTCCCGACGTTTCGGTGCGGAGCTGCGCCTGGATATACTGATCGAGTTCGCGATTGACGCCGACGGTGCGGACGCTGCTGCCGTTGCCGGAATTGACTGCGACCTGATCCGTCGACTTGCGAATGTAGCCAGGCGTTTCCGCATTGGCCACATTCGAGGAGACCAGCGACATCGCGGCCTGATTGGCACGCAGGCCGGACATGGCGATGGAGAGTGCGTCGTTCAGACTCATAACTAACTGTCGCTCTCAAGGTTCACGCGGGAAGAAGGCCGCCGATGCGGCCTTGCGATTAGCGCATCACGTTCAGCAGATCCTGAACCATGGTGTTGGTGGTCGTGATCACCTTGGTATTGGCCGAATAGGCCTGCTGGGTGACGATGAGCTTGGTGAATTCATCGGCGATGTCGGTGTTGGACGACTCCAGCGACGAGCCGGAAATGCTGCCACCCTTGCCGTAAAGAGCCTCACCGGATTCGTTGGTGGTCTCGAACGCGCCGCCATCGATACGCTTGAGGAAGTTGGCGCCATTGAAGGTGGCAATGCTGACTTCAGCCAGATCGATATTGCGGCCGTTGGAGTAGCTGCCGACCACGCGTCCTTCATTGCTGACCGATACGCTCTGGAGCTGCCCTGCAGCATAGCCGTCCTGCTCGAGCTGGTTGACCTGGACGTTGCCGTTGGTGTCGGCGAATTGCGTGAGACCACCCGTGCCGAACGCCATGGTCACATTACCAAGGCTCTTGCCGCTGACGGTCAGGCCGGTCAGCGTGATCTGGCCGACGACCGGCTGCATCTGGCCGTTCGGGCCGAACTTGAAGTCGGTGCCGACATTCTGCCAGGCAGGGCTTGCACCCGTGGCCGCTGGATCGGTCTGGTAGAACAGGTTCCAGGTATCCGTTCCGCCCTGCGTGGCGGACTCGACCTTCGCCCACCTGAATTGCAGGCTGACCGGTGCACCGTTGCCGTCATAGACGGTCTTGGCGCCACCGCTGATCGATTCATCGAGGAAGGTCTGGGAGTCACTGCCGATCACGATGCCGGTGCCCGCCGTGCCGCCGCCCGAACGAAGGCCGGTGACAGTGCCGGTGAAACCCAGGGCCTGGAATGCGGCGACCGCCGTGGTCGTCGAACCTGCCGCCAGCGTAAAGTCGTTCGCCGTACCGGAGTTCAACGTGATCACGCCGGTGGCGGACACGCTCGATAGCGGCGACGCGTTGCCGGTCGCGGTGTCGATGGCGGTGAGCACGTCGCCGACAGTGGCCGTATCGATAGGGATGAAAGTCGTGCCCGGCACGGCTGCGGGAGCAACGGCGCCCGTGTAGAACGAAAGCGTCTTGGTCGTGGTGACGCCGGCACTTGTGGTCTTCAATACGAGCGTATCGCCGTTCGCGAAGCCGACCGGCAACGTATCGCTGCCGGACACGGGCGCGAGTTTGGTAGCCGCCGAGATTGGCGCCGGCGTCGTCGCGAAATTGTTGCGCGCGTTTCCGGGAACACCTGTATTGCCGAAAGGCGTTGCCGCAGTGCCCAGCACGCGCGGGTTCGACACGAAGTCGGCCGATCGCAGCAGTTCGGAACCGGGCACCGACGTCTGATGCTTGGTGGTCAGCGGATAGCTGGCGAGGTTGGCGCGATAGTCGATCTTGGTGGTGGCCTGCGACGGCAGGAAGTCATTCTGGAAGCGGAGCACTTCCGGCGTGCTGCCGGCCGGATTGCCGGTCGAGGGATCAATCTTGACGCCCTGCAGATAGTAGCCGGCGCCGTTGACGAGATAACCGTTCTTGTCGAGCGAAAAATCGCCGCGACGGGTGTATTTGTTGACGCCATCGAAGATCGGCGTGGAGTCGGAGACATTGCCCGGCTTCTGCACCGCAAAGAAGCCGTCGCCGTTGATCGCCATGTAAGTCGCGACCGAAGACGACTGCACCGAACCCGCGATGGTGTTGGTGCTGCGCGATTGGGCCGTGACGCTGCCAGCCACCTGGGCGGATGTGCCGGCATCGGGAATGAGGTCGAGGAAGCTGGTATCGATCCGCTTGAAGGCGGTGGTCTGCGAGTTCGCGATGTTGCCGGAAATGTTTTCCAGCGCATAGGAGTTCGCCCGCAGGCCCGCAACGGACGTGGTGAGAGCGCCGAAGATACCCATTACATCGTCTCCAACTTCGATCCGGGCGGCCCGCCGGATGGTGCCAAATTCGCAGCCGCTGTCGGAGGAGATGTCGCAAACCCCGTGCCAAGGGCATAAATCCAGTAAATTCAATGCACTAAAGAAAAAGCCCCGGTCCTGGGACCGGGGCACAATTGCCTAGAGGGGTAATAATTGCCGGATCGGCGCCCGATTTCGCCGGGTTCGACGTAGCCGGCGCCAGGCCTCCGGCTCAGGTCGCCGAAGGCGCTGCCGGTTTGAAGATCATCGCGAAGCCGTCCATGCAGTAGCGCAGACCGGTCGGCTTCGGGCCGTCATCGAAAACGTGACCAAGATGGCCGCCACAGCGACGGCAGTGGATCTCGGTGCGAACCATCCCGAGCGTCGAATCCTTGCGCTCGCCCACGGCATTCTGCAGTGGCTGCCAGAAGCTCGGCCAGCCAGTGCCGCTCTCGAACTTGGTCTCCGACGAGAACAGCGCATTGTCGCAGCTGGCGCAGGCGAAGGTGCCCTTGCGCTTTTCCTTGTTCAGCGGGCTCGAATACGGCCGCTCGGTGCCTTCCTTGCGCAGGATCTCGTATTGCTGCGGCGTCAGCTGCTTGCGCCATTCCTCATCGGTCTTCATGACCTCGAACTTCTCGTTCGAGGCAGCCCGCGCCGGCGAAGCCGTCAGCCATTTCAGCGACAGCAATCCTCCCAGGCCAGCAGCGGTCGTCAAAAGAAAGCGGCGGTCGATCATGGTTGGTCTCCCTGACAATCGAGACAATCATCTCGTTCGCCTGAAATACGGGGCGGACGGGCCGGAAGTTACACACCGGTTCAGAAATATTACTCACGTTTTGTTGCGCACCGGAAGCGGGCGGATCGGCCTAGCCCGGCCGCGGGCCACGTGTTCCCGCGCGCAGATTGGCCTCGGCCAGCCGCGCTTCGCGGATCCGCTCCCGTGCCCCGGCCCGTTCGCGATACCGTGCCAGTGTGCCGGCCAACGCCGAACCCTGCCGCTCCCATAGCCCGACCGCGTAGCCGACGGCCCGCCCGGTCGTGCCACCAGCCCAGACCAGTTCGAACGGCGCGAACAGCTTGAAGCGATCGTCATGGGCATACATGCCACGGGCGATCAGTTGCCCGGCCATGGCCGTCGTGTTCAGGCCCCGATGGCTGAAGCCACTGGCGACCCACAATCCCTGACGGAGTTGCCCGATCTGCGGCATGCCATGCACGGTCTGCCCGAGCGCGCCGCCGAAGGTCTCCGCCATGGCGACCTTGCCCAGCGCCGGAAACACGGTGCGGATGCGGCGCGCGATGGCGCCGGCATAACGCTCCGGCTGCCCGGCCCAGGTCGTTTCCGGGCTCGACCACATCAGCCGGTCACCCTCGACAATACGGAAGTGATCGACGCCGTCACTGTCACTCACCGAGCCCTGAAACGTCACAGCCTCGGCAAGACGCTCGCCAAGCGGTTCGGTGATGCCTGCATAGCGCCACACCGGCAACAGCGTGTCCGACAGCTTTTGGGCAGGCGCACCGAGATGGATATTGCCGGCCAGCACGATGTGTGTGGCACGCATCCGCGCCGACGGAGTCACGATGCGTTTGCGGATACCGCCGGCATCGATGCTGACTACGGGCGTGTCCTCGAAGATCCGCACACCAGCCTGTTTCGCCAGCGCTGCGAGACCCAACAGATATTTGCGGCCATCGATCTGGAACGCTTTCGGATAGTGCACGCCGTGAAAGTAGCGTCTGGTTTTCAGCACGTCGCGGACGCGGTCGATCTGCCAGCCTTCTACTTCAGTATCGAAATCTTCGCCGAGCATCTGCAGGCGTGCGATCAGACGATCGCCGACATCGACATTGGAGACTTCCAGCGCCCCCTCGGACAGGCCGAGACCGGGGATCAGGTCGTCCGATGCCTGGGTCCGGACATACTCTGCGCCCTGCTTCGACAGCGCCCACAACTCACGAGCGTCTTCCAGACCAACACGCGCAATCAGATCGGCGAGCGGCAGGCCAAAACCCGGCATCACGGTTCCCAACTGATTGCCGGATGCGTTCCAGCCGACATGACGCCCTTCGAGCACCGCGACGCTGGCACCCAGACGCGCCGCTTCCAGCGCAATGCTGAGCCCGGCGAGCCCGGCCCCGACCACGCAAACATCCACATCGAGGCTGAAGGTCAGCCGCGCGCGGTCGGCGTCGGCGACCTCAGGTCCAAATGTCACGCTTGCGGAAGGGGCGGTCATGACGTTTTCTTACGGACAGGTGGGGCGCTTGTCACCTTGTCCTCACGGTACATGTCCATTAATCCGCTGACCTGACGTCTGGCGCGACCGCGCCGCCTGCCTCGCTGCTACCTCTTGCCGAATCGAGATCGCGCCATGCGCCGTTTACTGCTGCTGCGTCACGCCAAGACTGAACCGGACGCGCCGAGCGGCAAGGATTTCGATCGCCGGCTCGATGACCGCGGCCGGCTGGATGCGGCTCTCATGGGCGCCTGGCTCAACAGAAATCCGCCGCTGCCCGACCTGGTCTGCGTCTCCACGGCGGTACGCGCGCAGCAGACCTGGAGCCTCGTGGCCGCGGCGATGCCGGCGGCGAAACCGACAGTGGCCAGCCTCGATGAACTCTATGGCGCCGGCCTCTCCGAATTGCTGGCGGTGATCCGCGGCGCAGCCGTGGAAGACCCAAAGCAGCTGATGCTGGTCGGTCACAATCCCGGCCTGCATGAAATGGCGCTCAGCCTGATCGGCGGCGGCGACGCCGCAAGCAGGAAAGCCGTCGCCGACAACCTGCCGACCGGCAGCATCGTGGTGATCGACTTTACCATCGAGGACTGGAACGACGTTGCCTTCCGCGATGGACAACTCGTGCAATTCGTCAGTCCGAAACTGCTGAAGGGCGCCGCGGGCCAATAAGCCGCGCCCATCGAACACGGTTTGTGCTATCCTCCTCCGGACGACAATGGAGGTGCGCATGTACAAATCCATTCTGGTCCCGATCGATCTGGCCGAAACCGATGTGGCGAAACCCGCGATCGCCCAGGCCGCCACACTGTCGCAGACCTTCGGCGCAACCGTCCGGCTGCTCAATGTGATGCCTATGACGCCAGTGATGCTGGCGGAATATGTCCCCGCAGATTTCGATACTCAGCAACTGGAATCATCACAGGCGGCGCTCGCGGCGGTCGCCAGCGATTGTGGCATCGACGGCGCCCACGTCTCCAGCGTGGTGCGACAGGGCGGCATCTATCACGAAATTCTCGAAGAGGCCTCGGCGATCAAGGCCGATCTCATCGTGATGACCTCGCACCGCCCGGCGATGCGCACTTACTTCCTCGGCTCCAATGCCGGCCACGTGGTGCGTTATGCCAAGTGCTCAGTGTTGGTGGTACGGCCGTGACTACGGTAGCAGCTCTTTTGGCAGGTCGTCGAAACTGTAGTTGCGGGGCTTGTTGCGGAGGATGAAGCCGCCGATTTGCCAGCCAAACAGAGCTGCAAAACCAGCAATGAACAGGACGCCGCCGAACTCACCGACAGCAACTGCGCGCGCCAGCAATCCGGCCATGGCGATGGCGACGAGTCCGATGACGGCAAGGCCCGCATTGTATATCCACGGCCGCAACCCGCCGGTCAGCACGATGCGACCCTCGACGCTTGCGACGCGCTTGTGCAGTTCGACGATGAAGGCGCGGTAGTCACGATCCTGCGGCTCCATCAGCGCGACGGTCTGCCATGTGGTGGAGAGGATCGCGATCCGTTCGCCTGACGCATTGCCGATATCGGCGCGAAAACGCCGCGACCGCATCGAGACCGGCCGGTAGGACAACCTGACGCTGGAGATATCGGCATAGGGCCAGATGCCGGACTTGCGGCCGACATGAAACGATAGCCCGTACTCGGTGAGCTCGAACCGATGCGCCGAACCGACCAGCGACGCCTTGTAGGCATAGGTCGTGCCATCGGATGCTGCGACATTCGCCGAGGAGCCAGATCTCTTGAACACGTCTACCCCGCTGCTGACCGCCACGTCCCCGCGCATTGCTTGCGCAGCGGCCCCGACGTCCTTTACAAGCTCCGCATGGCCGAGACGACCACTTTTCCGCGCCGCCTGATCCTGGCCGGCGCGATGATTTCAGGATTGCTGCTGGCGTTGGCCGTACACATGCTCGGCCAGCGTTTCGGCCTCGACCTTGGCGGCCTCTGGCGCAACGATTCCGACAATTTCATGCCGATCGGATCGGCCTTCGCCTGGTGGTTGATTGCGGCAATGGCCTTTGTCGGCGGCTACGTCACCGCGAACCTGCTGCACAGCGCAGCGTCTGGCCGCATTCCGCAGCGCATGCGCCAGTTTCTGATCGCCATCGGCGTGCTGTTTCTGGCTGGCGCCGGTCAGGCGGCCTCGGCGCCCAACGCGATACCAACCGCATCAGGTGTTCTGGCAAGCCTTGCCGCCCTGGGCCTCGGCGGTGTCATGGCGTTCTGCGGCGCCCATTTCGCGCTGCGAAAGGCGTAGGCAACGCATAGAAAGTCGCGCAGATTTTGCCTGCGCGACGTTTCTATGCGTTGTGATCGCGCGTACCGCGATCAGCTTGCGGCGCGCATATTGACCTGACCTTCGGCCAATGACGTCAGCTTCTTGTCGGTAGTTTTTTCCTCGTCGAGCGTCTTTTGCAGCACGGCCGCGCAGTCGTTGCGGCCAAGCTGGCGCGCCCAGGCGATCAGGCTGCCGTAACGCACAATTTCGTAGTGCTCGGCGGCCTGCGCCGCATTGATTAAAGCGGCATCGAGCACCTTCTTGTCCTCGACTTCCCCGGCAGTCTCGTCGGCTTCCTTGATGATACCGTCGATTGCCGGACAGGTAACCGCCTTCACCTCGGCGCCGTGCATCGCGAAAACCTGCTCAAGCCGCTGCACATGCACTTCAGTTTCCTGCAAATGCGTCTTGAAAGCCTGCTTCAACAGTGGTTCTGCAGCCTTGTCAGCCATTTTCGGCAGGGCCTTCAGAAGCTGTTTCTCCGCATAATAGATGTCCTGCAGCTGATGCACGAACAGGTCATCCATTGTCTTGATGTCCTTGGTGAACAGTCCCATCGTTTCGATCCCGGTGTTCTGGAACGGGGTGGCCGCTGCGGCGCATTGTCCCGCTCGGTTGCGATAGGCCGGTAACCATCGATATTGGGACGTGTTCCTGTGAACGTCTTGATTCGCCGCATGGAACATTCGACTTGCCTGCCTATATGAAATGCAGGACGAATGCTTCGAGATTATCTTGTAGGGTCAGGGCTTTGCAGCCAGCGCGGGTATGTGGCGACCTTGCGGCGTGGCATTAACGCTGGCGCTGTCAAGGACTGCACAACGGAACGTTTTTGCCGTAAGGGTTTGGCCTTGATGAGTGAACTTCGCGTATGAGTGAATTGGTCGCCGCTTGCCGTCTGTTACCCCGATCGGCTTTCCACCTGTTCGCGCTCCGCCGGGAGGACGAATGCAACGATTGCTGACCGCGCTCGGGCGCGGCTTCAAGCAACACGTCGGCTGGAAACGGCTGGGTGTTGTCGCGAGCCTGATCGTTATCGCCCTCGCCATCTCCCATCTGGTGCATACGCTGAAGGGCCTCGATACCGCCAAGATCCTGGCAGCGATGGCCGCAAAGTCGACGATGCAAATCGCCATGGCGACGCTGTGCGTGATCGGCGCCTTCTGCACCCTCACCTTCTACGATTACTTCGCGCTCAGAACGATCGGCAAGAAGCATGTGCCGTATCGGATCGCAGCGCTCTCCGGCTTCACCAGCTACACCATCGGCCACAATATCGGGGCCACCGTGTTCACTGGCGGCGCCATCCGCTTCCGCATCTATTCGGACTACGGCCTTAACGCCATCGACGTTGCCAAGATCTGCTTCATCTCCGGACTGACTTTCTGGCTCGGCAATCTCTTTGTGCTGGGCATCGGCATGATCTGGCACCCACAGGCAGCCTCGGCCATCGATCTCCTGCCCAACGCCATCAATCGGCTGATCGGCTTCGGCTGCCTGGCCGGCATCGTCGGTTACCTGGTCTGGCTGTCAGTCGGCAAACAGCGCCGCGAGCTCGGTCAGAACGGCTGGAAGGTCGTGCTCCCGTCAGCCCAATTGACGCTCCTGCAGATCGCCATAGGCGTTGTCGATCTCGGCTTCTGCGCGCTGGCGATGTATCTGCTGATGCCAGATCAGCCCACTATCGATTTCGTCTCGCTGGCCGTGGTGTTCATCCTCGCCACCTTGCTGGGCTTCGCCAGCCATGCGCCGGGCAGCCTCGGCGTGTTTGACGCCGCTTTGCTGGTGGCGCTGCCGCAGTTTCGTCAGGAGGAGCTGGTTGCCACCGTGGTCATGTTCCGGATCCTGTATTTCATGATCCCGTTCGCCATCTCGATCTGCATCATGGGCACCCGCGAACTCTGGCTCAGTGTCATCCAGCCATGGCACAATCGCCGCATGGATGACCGCAATGAACGTCGCGAGATCGAGCCCGCCCCGGTCGTGGTGCATGAGCAGCCATTGAAACGTCAGTCACAGGGTTGAATCAGTCGCGGACGCGCCACGCCGCGCGTCCGGCCAATCGATTTCTTACTTCCGCCCCATACGTGACGTTCAACACCGCCATGGCCTCCATTTATTTCAGACGTTCATTGATCAACCTCGCCGTGCTGCTCGGCATGCTGGGCGGGCTGCCGGTTGGGCCGGCCGCCGCGCAGGGCGTGGCTAACAGTTCGATCCAGATCTCCTGGGAAGTGCGTAACCGCTTCCGGCTGTTCCGCGAGGAACGTGACTTCCAGCTCCATGTCGACGCCATGCGCAACCGTAGCGTACTGGCCGCCGAACAGGCCTTGGGCGTGCAGAGCGATGGCCGCGGCTGGGCGCGCAACACCGTCAACCGGCTGTGCATCGATCTGGCCGGAAAGGTCAGCGAGCCCTGCACCCGTGACACCGTCAAGGAAAGCTACCTGACGCCGACCGAACATCCGGTCACAGTCCGCCTTACCGGCGAAGTGCCGGTCGGTGCGATCTGCGCCTGGACCTTCGAGGACGGCGAAGGCCCGCGTCAATCCACGCTCGATTGCGCCGAGCCGATTAATTTCCGAGCCATCTATGGTCGCCGCACGGTGGCGACCGTGGAGGTCACCAGCGGCGCAGAGACACCTGTCCGCATCTCTGCAGACATCGCCGTGCGCGACATCCTGATCGCCGGCCTCGGCGATTCCATCGCGTCGGGCGAAGGCAATCCGGATCGACCTGTCGCATTGTCTGATGACGGCTTCTGCTTCCGCTCATATCTCGGCGGCCCCAGCGGGCAGTTCTACCGGCCGAGCCGCGCCGGCTTCAAAGGCGGCCGCTCCTGCGACTCCTATGAGTCGCTACAGGCCTGGCAGCGCGCAGGCGCCCAGTGGTTCAACGCTGCATGCCACCGCTCGCTCTACAGCTACCAGACCCGCGCCGCGCTCGCCCTCGCCGTGCAGTATCCGCACATCGCCGTCACCTATCTGCCGTTGGCCTGTTCGGGCGCGACCATCGCCGAAGGACTGCTGGGCGGACAACGTGCGCGCGAATGCCTCACCACGAAGAATGCGAGCACCTGTGCGGGAAGCGTCAACGCGCAGATCGCCGAACTGCGCGAAGCCCTCACTGCCGCCAAGCGCCGTCAGCCGGCACGCCGCCTCGACCTCGTGCTGTTGTCGATCGGTGCCAACGACATCAACTTCTCCGGGCTCGTTGCCGACGTCATCGTCGAGAACGCCACCGAACGTGCGCTGTTCAAGCGCGGCGGCATTCTTGGCGCGGTCGAGGACTCCCGCGGCGCGCTGGTGCGCGAACTGCCCTCCAGCTTCGGCAAGGTGCGGGAAGCCCTGAAGCCACTGCTCGGCGGAGACATGTCGCGCGTGGTGTTTGCGGCTTACGCCAACCCGACTTTCGCCAATGGCGCGCCCTGCCCCGGTGGCCCGGCCGGCTTCGACGTGCATCCGTCATTCTCAGCCGATCCACGGCGGCTGGCCAACGTCGCAAATTTCGTCGAATCCGAATTCCTGCCGCAACTGAAATCCATCGCGCTTTGCCAGGGCGGCGTACTGTGCCGCAATCCCGAAGCCGACCGCATGACCTTCGTCGATCAGCATCAGGCGAATTTCGCCAATCACGGCTTCTGCGCACGCTCTGCATCCGATCCCGAATTCGATCGCGCCTGCTTCTCGCCCAAGGGCGACAGCTTCGAGAGCAGTCTCGTCGAGGCGGCTGCGCAGCCGATGGTCTGCGGTCGCGGCGCCAGTGAATTCCGCCCCTATCTACCCCGTGGCCGCTGGATCCGCGACGCCAATGACAGCTACTTCGCGGCGATGACCTATCCGCAGGGCTATTCGGCAGCGATCCAGCCGGCCGATATCCACGATGCGACCTGGGGCATCCTCTCGGCCGTCTATGGTGGTGCAATCCACCCGACCGGCGAAGGTCACGCCGCAATGGCCGATGCCGTCGTGCCGGCCGCGGCGAGCGTATTGCGGCTGGGCGCGGAAGCTGATGTCACGCAAGAGCCGCTGGCACCGATGTTGCTGCAGCCAGCGGCGCGGTAGGACGATCAGCTCAGCCATCCAGCGAGGTCCGAGCAAGAGCAAGGACCTCGTCGGTCCGGGCTACGCCCGACTGTCACCTTCGACACAGCTTTGGCCATGGGGGGCGCGTCTCGGCAATCCATGGCCGAAGACTAGAAGGCTAATGCCCGCGAGAATCCACACGCTAATTCCGCCATAAAGCAGGACCCAACCGAACCCTTGGGTCAGGGCCTCTTGAACGACAGCTCCGCCGAGATTGTATTCGGGCGCCAGCGCCGTGCCGGCGGCGACGCCTTCCGCCAGCGAGCGTAATAGCTCGACACTGGTACCGCTCGGCAGCGCGGCCTTCAAAGACGCGCGCACCCCCTCGACAAGAATGAGGCCCATGAGCGCGATATTGACAGCGAGCGCAATCATGCGGGCGCTCATGTCGATGCCTGACGCCATGCCCGCGCGTTCCTGCGGCACCGATCCGGTCGTCGTATTGGTCACGGGCGTGTTGGTCAGTCCCAATCCGATACCGGCAAGGACGCATCCCGGCAGCATCGTCAGCCAGCTTGCATGCTCGACCGAGCTGCCGATCTTCATGGCGAAGAAGCCCGTTCCGATCGTGAACAGGCCGAACGGGATGACCAGACCCGGATGGAAACGTAGCATGAGGCGTTCGGCCACCGGCGGTACGACCAGCGTCGGCAACGTATAGGCCAAAAGCGACAGTCCGCTGCCGACGCTGCCATAGCCCAGCCCTGCCTGGAAATAGATGGGCAGATAGATCATGAGCGACCAGAAGCTGAAGTTCATGGCCATCGAGCTAATCAGCGCGCCGGCAAAATTACGGATTCGGAAGACGCTAAAGTCGAACATCGGCCTCGGGCTGAGACGCTCGACGAAGACAAAGCCGATCAGGCTTGCAACGAACACGCCGACGATCGCAAACGCCGTCCAGCTGCCGAAGCCGATATCCGGGCCTTGCGTAATGAAGAATGCGAGGCAGAAGACCGCGAGCGAGAGCATGATGATCCCTGCAAGATCAAGACTGCTGGCCTCCGGATCGCGCGACTCGCGAACTCCGCTCCCGGCGAGGATCAGGGCGATCACGGCGAGCGGGACATGGACGAGGAAGACCCATTCCCAGCTCGACAAAGCCACGATCGCGCCGCCGATGATCGGGCCGAAACCCAGGCCGATGCCAAAGATGATCCCCCACCACCCGAAGGCAATGGCGCGCTGCCGTCCTTCCGGAAATTGATGGGACAGCACCGCGACCTGACAGATCAGCATCGCGCCGCCGCTCATGCCCTGAAGAGACCTGGCGACGATCAGAACGGACACGTTTGCGGTCAGACCGCAAACCAGCGACGCGGCGGCAAATGCGACGATCGAAATCAGATACACACACTTGCGCCCATAGCGATCCGCAAGCGTCCCGGTTGCCATCAGCACCGTCGTCACCGCGATCGTGTAGGCGTTCATCACCCATTGGAGCTGTTTGAAATCGGCATGAAGCACCTGCTCCAGTGTCGGCAGGATCGCGGGAATGCTGGAAATCTCCAGACCGAACATCAGGGAGGTAAGACAGGCAGCCGCCAAAGCCAGTGTGCTTTGTCGTGTCGATTCGGAGAGCATAAAGAGCCTTTCGGGATAATAACGCGCCACAGTGAAGCCCGACGACAGAGGACGAGGTCCACCCGGTTTGCGTTGCGATGACCCCAACATAGGCGGCGGTTGACCATTTCGGAATTCGATGGTTGTCTATTTCAGAGACAACAAATCCGGATAATTGGTATGACCTCTCTGGACGTGGATGCGGTGCAGGCATTCGTGACCATCGCCAATCTTCAAAGCTTCACGCGTGCAGCAGAAGCGCTCGGCACGACGCAGGGCGCCATCAGCGTGAAGCTGAAGCGGCTGGAAGATCACCTCGGCCACAGGCTGATCGAGCGCACGCCACGACTGGTGCGCCTTTCGGCGCAAGGCGCATTATTCGTCGATGCAGCGCGCGACTTCCTGGCCGCGCATGATCGCGCTGTCGCAGCTTTGTCCGCGACCCGTCGCCGTTTCGCACTCGGCATTGCCGCCCATGTGGCCGGGCCGGAGGTTCCGACGCTGTTGGCTCGCCTGAATGCGCATGACCCCACGCTCACCATCGAGGTTCGCCTCGATAATTCACGCAATTTGCTGGACGCATTCGACCGCGGCGAAATCGATGCGGCCATCGTCCGCCGCGAGGATGACCGACGCGACGGCGAAGTGCTCGCGCCCGAGCATTTCGGCTGGTTCGCAGCACCAGGCTTTGTGCACCGGCCGGGCGAGGCATTGCGACTGGCGGCGCTAACGCCAGTATGTGGCGTGCACGACGTTGCCATTCATGCGCTGGACGCGGCCGGCATCGCATGGACGGAGGTGTTTCTCGGTGGCGGCTCTTCAGTCGTGTCGGACGCTGTCTCGGCGGGCCTTGCCACCGCGGTCTTCTCCTGCCGGCTTGCGCCGGCCGGCACCATCGAAGTCAGCCAGAAATTTGGCCTGCCACCGCTGGCGTCATCGGAAATCGTACTTCTCTCGACACTGTCGGATATGCAGTCTCGCCAAGCGCTGCGAACCCTCGCGGCTGCGTTCCGCGAACACCGCGCGCATACGAGCTAGGTAGCGTGTGGAAGGCGATCCAGCAGCGGCTGCGCCAGATGCAGGATCTGGTAGCAAGCGCCAGCATCGGTCTGTTCATTTTCTGACAGCAGAACGCGGATGAAGACCCACTTCTCGGCATCCAATCCGATGACGGCCGCAACGATTCCGGCGCGCGCCGAGAGATCCGCGTTGCGCTCGATCTCGCCTGTCATTGCCGCTGCGAGATCGGCATCGGGCGGAATGGCGACGTCCTGCCGATAAGCAAAGCGCGCCTCCCGTCCAGCCCCCTTCCGGGCATCGAGGGCAACGCGTGTTTCGATCCGCGCCCGACCGAACATATCGACGACGATCTTGTAACCGCCGTTCACGAGAAAATCGCGAAACGCCTCGTCGTGCCGCCACAGATAAAGCGAGGAATAGCTAGACGTCGTTGCACCGAAGCGCCCGCTCTCTCGCAAGAGAAATCCCTTGAAATAAAGCTCCGGCTTTGCATCCCAGAGCGGCCCACGCTCCTGTGCGCGTGAGCGGATCAAGCCGAGATCATAGTCAGCGGGCAAGCGATGCTCGTAATGCGCAACGATCATCGTGGTGAACTCCTTCAGCAGCCATTGTCATTTGATCAATGCACGATATCGATCGACAGGCCGCGAAGAACAGACGTGGAACCATATTTCTATGATCCGGTATTCAAATGAATGACGTCCGGGGGGCAACAAGCAACGTTGGAAACTGGCGCGCCACGATTGAATTGGCAATGGAAAGTCCGACGCGCCATGGCGTCGGCTTCCAGAATGCGGCGGTGTTGGACAGTTCTTGCTTATGGGAAAATCACAAGCGAGCTGGCCGTGATCAGCGCGGGACGTTGGCGCCCGGTGTCACGTTGCTGGCCTTCTTCATCGGCGCAACGGGAGCTTTCGCGTTACCGACGGTCGGCGGCTTCACGGCTGCTGCGGCGAGGGTCGGCATATATTTCGCGATCACGGTCGGATCGAGCGAGGCCATTTCGGTGTCGGGCAAACGATACCAGGTTTCGTCCTTACCGAGCAGTGCGATGCCCCAATAGCCCCGCACGGTGAGTGCCCGACCGTCGGCGCTGACGCTCATCTTGGCCTTGTAGACCTTGCCGTCGCGGGGATCGAGAATGTTGCCGTTCTCGTATTTCAGTCCCTGCTGCTGCATGTTGCGGATAAAGGAGATGCCCAGCACTGGCTGGCCCTTCCGGTCATCGACGCATTTGCCGCAGAAGTCATCGCCCGGCTTGTCGTCGGCGCTCGGGAACGTCTTGGCAATTGCGCCTTCGAACATGCCGCCGTGGTCGACCACCAGCACCCAGACCACTGGCTTGCCGTTCTCGACCTTCTGCCAGAGTCCGGCGGCGGTCGGTTCTGCCGCGTGTAGAGGGCCCGCGAACATCGCGCATGCGGCCACACCTGAAGCGACTGTGAGCGCCAGACGTCGGGATCGGAATTGTGCCATCGTCTTCCCCGCACTTGATGCGATTGCATAGACTATCAATCTTCCGCGACGAGAGAGTGACTGCGGTTGATGGCTTTTGCAAGATTGCCAATCGCGCGCCGGATGTCCGATTGTGTCAGCGGCCACAGCTTTGCCACAAGCTGTCCCCGCCGACCCCGACGCGACTACCAGCGATCCGACCAGTCGTCGCGTTCCCGTCATGGAAGCTGACATTAACAACTAGGCGAAGTTAGTTAACGCCAAGCTTCTTCTGCAGGCTCGAGGAGGACGTCGTGTACTGAAACACCAGTCGCTTGTCCGGATAGACGTAGCGATAGGCCTTCTGTGCCATCAGCGCGCCTTCGTGGAAGCCGGACAGAATGAGTTTCAGCTTGCCGGGATACGTATTGATATCTCCGATGGCGAAGATGCCGGGGACATTGGTCTCGAACGATGCCGTCTCCACCGGGATAAGGTTGTTCTCCAGCGTGACGCCCCAGTTGGCGACCGGACCGAGCTTCATGGTCAGGCCGAAGAACGGCAGGATCGTATTGCAGTCGATCCGGACACTTTCGTTGTCATTGCCCTTGATGACAGCCCCGGTGAGACGGCCTCCCTCGCCTTCGAGCGCTGTGACCTGACCGATCTGCAGATCCATCTGACCGGCTGCCACCAGCTTACGCATCTGCTCGACACTATGAGGCGCAGCACGAAAATCATCGCGCCGATGCAGCAACGTGACGCGCCGCGCGATCGGATGCAGGTTGAGCGTCCAGTCCAGCGCACTATCGCCGCCACCGACAATCAGCAGATCCTTGTCGCGGAATTGCTCCATCTTCCGCACCGCATAGAACACCGACGTGCCTTCATAGGCCTCGATGCCCGGCACCGGCGGACGCTTCGGCTGAAACGAACCACCGCCGGCGGAGATCACCACCACCTTGGCTTCGAACACCTGGCCGGCATCGGTGGTAACGCGAAACAAGGGATCGCCAATCTTCTCGATGGTCTCGATCATTTCATTCAGGTGAAAGGTCGGATTGAACGGCTTGATCTGCTCCAGCAGTGCATCGGTCAGTCCCTGACCGGTGACCAGCGGGATTGCAGGAATGTCGTAGATCGGTTTTTCAGGGTAGAGCTCGGCGCATTGGCCACCGATCTTGTCCAAGATATCGACGAGGTGGACCTTCATATCGAGCAGGCCAAGTTCAAACACGGCGAACAGCCCGCAGGGGCCGGCGCCGATAATCAGCACGTCCGTCTTGATCGTTTCGCCCATGGTGTTTTGTCTCGGTTGAACCGGATCCACGAATTCGCAGAGCCCGGCGCCATCCGGCTGTTGCGTGCAGCCTAGCGGTGCCCCACAGCGAAAGCCACAGCGGTACAGCCTGAAATCAGCACATGCCCCGCCCTTGCCTGGACTGTGCAACTGCGCTGTAACTGGCGCAAACCTGCCGAGCATTGCTGGAGATCAATTTCGTGAACGCCCCTGCCCGCGCCCCGGCGCCCGTCCTCGACGACTATCCCTATCGCCTGTCGGACAATGTGCGCTTTGCGGATCTCGATCCGAACAACCACGTCAACAACGCGGTCTATTCCAGCTATTTCGAGACCAGCCGCGTGCTGCTGATGCGGGACCCGGCCTGCGGGCTGATAGCGCCCGGGCAAAGCTGGGTGCTGGCACGGCTCGACATCCACTTTCGCGCCGAATTGCACTGGCCAGGCAAAATCGAGCTCGGTCTCGGCGTCACCAAGATCGGCCGAACCTCGGTGACCTATTCGCAGGTGGTGTTTTCGGAAGGCAAGTGCATGGCATCGGCGGTCGCAACGACCGTGATGGTCGGCCTGCAAAGCCGCCAGCCAACGCCAATCCCGCCCGAGGTCATCGAACGGTTTCAACCATGGATGCTGCGCGGCGTGAATGCGCAGTAAATAACAAGTCTGGGTAAGCTCAGCATAAGTGTTGTGAAGCTCAGGCCTGGCGTTCCGGCGTGAGCACAACAAGGCCATCAAGCGCCTCGGTGATCTTGATCTGGCACGACAGCCGGGAGTTCGGCTTGATGTCGTAGCCAAAGTCCAGCATGTCCTCTTCCATCGGCGTCGGCGCACCGACGCGCTCCTGCCAGGCTTCGTCGACATAGACATGGCAGGTGGCACAAGCGCAGGCGCCGCCGCATTCGGCTTCGATACCCGGAATGGCGTTGCGGATGGCCGCCTCCATCACCGTGGAGCCGATCTCGGCGTCAATGCTGCGGGTCTCACCGGAGTGATCGACAAAGTTTATCTTGGCCATGATGCTCGCGCTGCCGAAAGGAAGATACCGGCTGTCCTATAACGGGTCGATCCGGATCGCGCCAGCGCTCCGCAGCAAAACCGTCATCTGGAAAAGGGGGATCAGCATGATCCCTGGGGATCAAAAGCGATCCTGGGGATCAAAGCTGATCCCTGGGGATCAAAGCTGATGCCCGGGGATCAAGACCGCTTCAGAAGGACGTCGATCTCCGCCCGCGCATCGAGAACGGCGTCGGTGAGCGTTATCAGGGCCTCAGCGATATCGCTGTTGTCGCGCAGCCCACCTTCCACCCACTCGGCGGCTTCCGTGATGCGGAACGCACCGACTGCCTGCGCCGAGCCCTTCAGCTTGTGCGTGAGCTCGGCCATATCTGCCGGCATTTTGACGATCTTCTCGATCAACTCGCTCGATTGGGCCGCGAACATCGCCAGAACTTCGCGCTCCAGGCTGACATCGCCCATAGTCATACGCTGAAGGTGGGTAAAATCGATCGGTCCGTCATCGGGAACCAGCGGCGGTGACGGCATCCATTGAACCCGTTCGAGGTGAAGCGGCATTGATGATGGCCCAAATTCCGCCAACCGGCCAATCCAGCTGCGATTTTTCGCAGCCAACCATGGAATTGGTTAACGGAACGTTCTGGGTACAATCCGCCGCGTTGACCCAGTTTTGACGCAAACTCGCCACGATTGAGCGGCGGTTCCGTTTATTTGAGGCGCCACAAGACGTTACCGGCGGAAGCCGTTAACTATCATTAAGAATGTCTTAACCAGAAGCATTTCATTCGCGCGACCAAGCCAATAGGATGTTTGCGGAAGTAGCGGACAAGCCGAGCGACCGGCAGTCCGAAATTCGTCCCGCGGGGTGCACATGGCCAGTCGCCATGCTGCAAGCGGGAGCGAATCATGGGGACTTCCGAGTAGTTGCGTAATCAGGGGGCGTGGAACGAGCATGGCAAACAACACCAAAAAGGCCAAGGATCCGACCGAAGTCGCGCTCTCTGCCATCCAGGAAGCACTCAACATCAGTGACCCCGCGCCTGTCGATCGCGATCAATCCGCGATCCGTGCCGACAACACTCCCACCCATCCATCGTCCCCCATTGACCTCGACGACAATGCCTTCGACGCGCGCATCTCCAATGATCGCCCCGGCTTCGAACCACAGGACGAGCAGCGCTTTGCGCGCCGTCCCGCGAACGATGACCGCGAAACCATCGGTCAGATCCTGCAGGCGCTGCAGAAGAACCGGCCCGCCCGCAACGTCTATACGCTCGCTACCCTGTTCGCCGGCCTGTGGATCGTCGGCGCAGGCCTGTTGACCGTTGCGTTCCTGCCGTCGCTGCAGGCCCTGATCGGTCAGGGCTCCGGCGGCACGCTGGCGCTGGCTGGCCTTGCTGCGCTGCTGTTCGCGCCCATTTTGCTGTTTTACTTCCTCGCCAGCCTCGCATGGCGCGGCCAGGAAATGCGCCTGATCGCCCAATCGATGGCACAGGTCGCGATCCGCTTCTCCGAACCAGAAAACACTGCCAGCGATTCGATGGTCACAGTCGGACAGGCGATCCGCCGCGAAGTCGCCGCAATGGGCGACGGCGTCGAGCGCGCGATTGCGCGCGCCGGCGAACTCGAAACCCTCGTCGCCAACGAAGTTTCCGCGCTGGAGCGCGCCTACTCGGATAACGAAGTCCGTATCCGCGCGCTGCTGCAGGACATCGCGCATCAGCGCGACAACCTGGTCGGTCAGGCCGAGCAGGTTCGCTCTGCCATTTCAGGCGTGCAGATCGATCTGCGCCACGACATCGCTTTGATCTCGGACGCCATCGCGTCGCGCGTCGATGAGGTCGCCAAGAGCATCACCGGCGCTCTCGAAGAGCGCGGCGAACACATCACCCGCGCGCTCGGCAATGCCGGCGACAACATGATCCTCGCCCTCGGTGAACGCGGCGGCGACCTGCTCGACCGCCTCGAGGAAGCCAGCGCCGAAACTACCCGCGCTGTGCTCGACGCCAGCGAGCGGCTGACCACCAGCCTCAACTTCAAGACCGGCCACGTGCATGACGAATTCGTCGACCTCGCTGATCGCGTCCACGAAATGCTCAACGAGCGCATCGATCGCATCACCAACGAGTTCGAACAGCGCTCCTCGACCATCGTCGATCGCGTGTCGGATCGTACTGAGCAGGTCCACGATTCGCTGAAGAATTCCAGCGACAGCCTGCTGCTCGAACTCGAACTGCGCAGCGGTGATCTCGTCAGCAAGATCGACGATGCCGGCAACCGCCTGGCCACACAGATCCTCAGCAGCGGCGACAAGGCGAGCGAGTCCCTCGACGCCACCGTCAACGCGCTCGTGGCCAAGGTCGCGAGCCAGACCGAAACCGCGCACGACACCATCAGCCTGCAGATGAACGCCTTCGATGAACTGGTGAAGGAACAGGGGTCTGAGCTGGCCGAGCGCTTCTCGCGCGACAGCGGCACGCTCGGCGCGCTGATCACCAAGCACATCTCGGAATTCGACCGCACCGTGAAGACCTTCGGCGGCGAAGTCGTCGATCGTCTGGGTCAGCGCACCCAGGACATCTCGGAAACGCTGAAGACCTATGTCGACAATTTCGACACCCGCGTTGCGTCTAATGTCGGCGGCATCACGTCGTCGCTCGACACCCGCCTCGCAGAATTCGAGACCAAATTCGAGGGCCGCGTCGTCAATCTCGATGCGTCGCTCGACACC
Source organism: Tardiphaga sp. P9-11 (assembly GCF_008329525.1). Classification (GTDB taxonomy): domain Bacteria; phylum Pseudomonadota; class Alphaproteobacteria; order Rhizobiales; family Xanthobacteraceae; genus Tardiphaga. The sequence goes on from NZ_NPKQ01000002.1 coordinate 1,019,758, forward strand.
AGGATCAAATCGTTCGACGAGACCGTCGATGGACGTCTCAAGAGCCTTGAAGAAACGTTCGACGCTCGGGCGCAGTCGGTCACCGCGACCATCGATACGCGCCTTGAAAATCTCGCATCGACGCTCTCGGACGGTGCCAATCAAGCCGTCCAGTCGGTCGACGCACGCCTCACGCATCTGACCACTGCCCTGACCGAAGGCGCGAACCTGGCAGTCAGCTCGGTCGATGGCCGCCTGACCCACCTGACCACCGCACTCACGGAAGGCGCCGTGCAGGCGATCCATTCGATCGACGACCGCCTCACCTACTTCACGACCTCGCTCACCGAAGGCACGACACAGGCGATCACGGCCATCGACAGCCGCATCAACAACGTCACCGATGCCATCGACAGCCGCAGCACGCAGTTCGCGGATACGATCACGGCACGCTTCCAGACCATCCACGAAGGCATGGAAGGTCGTATCGGCATCGTTGCCGGCGGTATCGAAACCCGCGTCGAACAGTTCGAGGAACTACTCGGCTCTCGCATCGAAGCCGTCGCCGGCCGTATCGAAACGTCCGGCCGCACCGCCAGCGACGCACTCATGGCCCGCGCCGAGGAACTCTCGGTCGGCATCAAGACCAATGTCGAGGACGCCGAGCGCTCGCTTACGAGCCTCATGGTCAATACCAGCGAGACCATTCAAGCCGGCGCCCGCGCCGCGCAAGAATCCCTCATGTCCGTCTCGACCGATGTCGGCGCGCAGCTCAAGCTGACTGCATCCGATATCGAGAGCTCGCTGACCGCCGTCGGGACCACTGCCGCCACGGCCATCGTCAACAGCGCCCGCGATGCACAGGTCACGCTGGTCAGCACATCGACGGAGGCTTCGCTGCAGGTCAAGTCGCTGTCGGCCGATGTTGAACGCACGATCACCGCAGCCGGCTCCGCCACCGCAGCCTCGATGCTGTCGGGTGCCCGCGAGGTTCAATCCACTCTGGTCGCCACCTCTTCGGAAATCGCAAGCCAGATCCAGTCGCTGTCAGCCGATATCGAGCGCAGCCTCACCGCGGCCGGCACCGCCACGGCCGACTCGGTCCTGTCCGGCGCCCGCGCTGCGCAGAGCACGCTGGTCGCCGCATCGACCGATGCCTCGCAGCAGGTCCGCACCCTTGCGGCCGATGTGGAGCGCACGCTGATCGCCGCCGGCACTGCCAGCGCGGAATCGATCCTCGCCAGCACGCGCAACGTTCAGTCCTCACTGATCGAGGCTTCGACCGAGGCATCGAACCACGTCCGCAACCTCGCGGCCGACATGGAGCGCAGCCTCACCACGGCCGGCACCACCACCGCGGAGTCGATCGTCGCCGGCGCCCGCGAAGCCCAGAGCACACTGGTCAACGCATCGTCCGATGCGGCGAGCCATGTGAAGTCGCTCTCCATCGACGTGCAGCGCACGCTCACTTCGGTTGGTGCCGATACGGCAGCTGCGATCCTGGCGAGCGCCCGTGAAGCGCAGACCTCGCTGGCGACCTCGTCGGCGGATGCCGCAAGCCAGATCAAGGCGATCTCGGCCGACATCGAGCATTCCCTCTCGAACGTGACCACCAACACCACCGACAACATCATAGCCAGCGCACAGAATGCACAGAATTCGCTGGTCGCAGCTTCGAACGAGATGACCACCAAGATCAAGACGACATCGTCGGAGATCGAGCGTTCAGTGTTCGCCGCTTCGGGCAGCTTCAGCACCACGATGACCGGCAAGACCGACGAAATCGTCACCTATGTGCAGCAGCAGACCGATCGCCTGTCGCAGATGGTCGACGCCAAGCGCGGCTCGCTGGTCGATGCGCTGGGCAACAAGGCCAATCAGCTCACGGTCGATATCGATCGCGTCACCGCCGACGCGCTCAAGGCGATCGAGAGCCGCGGCCATACCTTCTCGCAGACCATGGTCACCAACAGCACCGACGTGGCACGCGCTATCACCACGGCTGGTGAACTCGCCACCGGTGCGGTCAACAAGTCGTTGAAGGATCTCGAGCAGAGCTCGCGTACCGCCATCGAGCAGTCGCGCCAGGTCTCGATCACTGCAGTCACCGAGATGCAGGAAACCAGCAAGATCCTGCGCACCGATACCGTTGCGCTGTTCGAGCGGCTGCGTGAAGGCAACATCCTGCTGCAGGAAGTTCTCACCGGCGCTCATGACAACCTGAACTCGCTGGAGCGCGCTTTGGTCACCCGCGTGGCGGACTTCGTGTCCACCATGAACGACGTGACCTCGCGCAACGGCCTGGCGACCCAGACGCTGGAGGAACAGCTCACCGTCTTCACCTCCAAGACCTCGAAGGCGCTGGGCGATCTCGGCTCGCTATCGGCCCAGTTCGAAACCCATGGCCGCGCGTTGGAAGACGCTGCCACGCTGGTCGAACAGAGCAATCGCACGACGCTGTCCTCCGTTGGCGAGCGCAAGGCCGCGCTGGAATCACTGGTCACGACCATCGACCTGCGCACCACCGATCTCGATCAACGCCTCACCCGCTTCACCGGCCTGCTCGATGAATCGCTGGCAGCCGCTGAAGAGCGTGCCCGCGACATCGCCCGCGTCGTCGCGGAAACCGCGGGTCAGGGTTCGGCTGCGATCAGCCGGCAGTTCGAAGCCGTCCGCACTGCGGCGGAAGAAGAACGCCGCGCGACAACGCAAGCCATGAGCGAAATCTACCAACAGGGCACGCAGGAAGCCGATGCCATGTTCAAGCAGTCGGCTGACAAGTTCTCTTCGATGGTCGCCAGCATGAAGCAGATGGCTGCCGAAATGCACAGCGAGCTCGAGAGCACCCGCACCGAACTGCGCCGTGGCGTTCTCGACATGCCGCAGGAAGCAGCCGAGAGCACTGCGCAGATGCGCAAGGTGATCGTCGACCAGATCGAGGCGCTCGCCGAGCTGAACCGCATCGTCGCACGCCACGGCCGCGGTCTCGACGTGGTCTCGACCAGCCGCACCACCAGCGTGCAGCGTGACGAAGAGCCGGCAATGGCGATCACCAGCAGCCGCGTTGAGGCACGCCATGAGGCCCCGCGTCCCGCACCGCGCCGCGAGGACCCGCCGGCTCGCAGCGCGTCGAGCCTGCCGATGCCCGATATCGGTGGCCCCGGCCCGCGCCGCACCGAAGCGCCGTCGGTCGCACCGGCAAGCTCCGATCAGGGCCGCGACGGCTGGCTGTCGGATCTCCTTGGCCGCGCCGATCACGTGGAAGAAGATCGCACGCCGCCACGCCGCGCCCCCGCTGCACAGCCGCCCGCTGCCGCGGCCAATCCGCTGGAGTCGCTGTCACTCGACATCGCCCGCCTGATGGACCGTACGCTGGCTGCCGAGATGTGGGATCGCTATCAGCGCGGCGAGAGCAAGGCTTTCAGCAAGCGGCTCTACACGCCTGCCGGCCAGAAAGCTTTCGACGAGGTCGCCCGCAAGTATCGCTCCGACCGCAACTTCAAGGGCACGGTGGATCGCTACATCACCGAGTTCGAACGCCTGCTCGACGAAGTCGCCCGCGATGAACGCGGCCCGGCAGCGCTGCGCAGCCACCTGACCTCGGAAACGGGTCTGGTTTACACCCTGCTCGCGCATGCAGCGGGTCGGCTGGGCTAAGCAAGACCACATACAAACGCGAAAAGCGGAGGCAGCGATGCCTCCGCTTTTATGTTGCAGGAAACGATGGTCATAGCCTTACGGCTTGAGCTCGACCAGATGTGCCCTCGAAGGCGCAGGATCGAACTGATCGGCGAAATATTGCGTTTCACTTGCCACCAGTCCGTCGCGGAACTGCATGATGCTCACCGCATAAGACGGGATGCCGTCATAGGCCAGCACGAACTCGGTAACCCACAAGTCGCCACTGCCGACAATTCGCTGGACCGTAAAGCGCTTCTTGTTGGGCTGGACGAAGCGACTCTCCTGGATGTTGCGTCGGCTGCGGATGCGCTCGCCTGACTGCGGATAATGAAGCACCGCATCCTCGTGGTAGATGTCGTGCTCGGCCGCAAAGTCGTTCTGGTCCGAAGCCGTCCACTGGCGCTGCAATGTTGCAAGCACGGTTTGATCGTCCATCGCACTCTCCCATCTGATGCAGTCTCGCCACTGAGAACGACGCGAAGGCGCATGCAGGGACGACAGCGGCGATGGCATGCGCCTAGCCGAATCCGATTCGCTGCACGAAGCGGCGTGTCTCGCCCACCGCGATATGCATGACGCCCGGCTTGTCGGAGAACTCGCCATCGAAATCCACGGGGCTGGCGTAACCGTACCACGGCTCGATGCAGAGAAACGCGGCACCGGACGGCTTCGACCAGATGCCGAGCTCGCGAAAGCCTTCCCAGGCGAAGGTGATGGTCGGCCCGCCAGGCGCGCTATAGCTCAACGATGTGCTGGCGAGATGATCGAAGATCATCGCATCCTTGATGAACAGCGATTCCGACAGTGCCAATGCGCCGCCCTGCACGGGCGACGGCTCCGGCTCCTTCAACAACAATCCGCCCTCAAGACGACGGATCGGCTCCGGCTCGGCGTCCGAGAAGATGATCGTATGCGCACGCTTGTCGGCGCCGTCCGTCAGCGGCCAGTGAAATGCCGGATGTGCGCCGATCGAGGCCGGCAGCATCTCGTCGCCAGTATTGGTGACGGCATAACCGATCACCAGTTCATCGCCTTCGATGGCGTAGGTCACGTCCAGCCTGAAGGCGAACGGATACTTTGCCCGGCTGACGTCGCTGTCGGTCAGCGACAGCGCGCAGGATGACGCCCCCTGCCCGGTCCAGCTGAAGCGCAGATCGCGCGCAAAGCCATGCTGGGTCATCGCATAGACCTGACCACGATGCCGCAGCACATCATCCTTTAGCTTGCCGACGATCGGGAACAACAGCGGCGCGTGGCGCGGCCACTCCTCGCCGGCCTGCCACAGTACTTCGTGCCCGTTGGCATTTTTCAGCGAGCAGAGCTCGGCGCCATTGGCCTTGATGGTCGCCGTGACGCGACCGTTGCTGATGGTGAAGCAATCCTCGTTCTTCATCAGCATTCTTCCTGTTTATTGAGTCTGGCGACGACGCGGCGGAGCGACGGGTGCCGGAGCCGCTGCCGGTGCAGCCGCGGGTGTGCTGCTACTGGCGCCGAACAACAGGCGCGTCGGGTTGCGGTCGAGATTGTTCACGGCACGACTGATATCCGCCAGGGTACGGCGGCCATCGAGCATCAATGCGCCGGAACGCTTGTCGAGATTCTCTGTCAGCTCATGGAACGACTTCACGGCCGCGGTCAGCTCACCGCCGTCCTTACCACCCGCGAGCGCATCCAGGCCGAGCAGGATGCTGTCGGTCCGCGCGACCACGCTATCGGCCTTGCCCATGACACCGTCGGCCTTGCCCATCACGCTGTCGATCTTCAGCATGATGCTATCGATCACCTCGGAATTCTTCGCCAGCGTCGCCGTGAAGGTTTCAACATTCTTCATCGCGCCCTTCAGGGTTTCCTGATTATCGGCGACCAGACGATTGACGTTGTTGAGCGTAGCGCGGATCGATTCAGAGATGTCGCGCAGCAATTCCGGATCGGCCGTCAGCACGGGCACGCCATCGGTGTCGAGCGGCACCGCGGGGGCGCCCTCATCGCCGCCCTTCAGAGCGATGGCAGCCACACCCGTCAACCCCTGAAATTCGAGACCGACCATCGTATCCTTGCGGATCGGCGCAATGTTCTCGACCATCGCCAGTGCCACGACACGCTTTGGATTATCGAGCTTCACGGAAACAACTTCACCGACCCGAATACCATTGAAATTGACATTGCCGCCGTTGCGCAAACCGGAGGCTGCCCCTTCGAAGATAATGCGCAGCGGCGTGCGCTGCGTGGTCGAATGCAAATTCTGGAACCACAGCACGAAGCCGAACGCTGCGGCGATCACCGCCAGCGTGAAAGTTCCGATCAGGACGAAGTTCGCCCGCGTTTCCATCAAACCAACTCCAGTATCAACTAGCCGATAACAGCGCGTGCGCGCTTGCCGTGGAAATATTCCCGTAGCCAGGGATGTTGCGAGGCCAGCATGTCGGCCATCGTTCCCTGCGCGATGATCTTGCCATTGCCGAGAACGGCGATCCGGTCGCAGGCTGTATGCAGGCTGTCGAGATCATGGGTTACCATGAAAACAGTCAGCCCCAAAGTTCGCTGCAGCGTGCGCACCAGTTCGTCGAAGTCGCCGGCACCGATCGGATCTAGACCCGAGGTCGGCTCGTCCAGGAATACGATCTCCGGATCGAGTGCGAGCGCCCGCGCCAGCGCCACGCGCTTGATCATGCCGCCCGATAGTTCTGACGGATAGCGGTCCGCGACCTCCGGCTTGAGACCGACCATGGTGAGCTTGGCCATAGTGATCTCATCGAGCAGACGCTCCGAGACCTTGAGATATTCGCGCACCGGAAACTGGATGTTCTGCCGCACGCTGAGCGACGAGAACAGTGCGCCGTGCTGGAACAGGATACCCCAGCGCCGCTCAACGTCACGACGCGCCTTGTCGCCGCCATCGAGATCGGTGCCGAACACTTCGATCGTACCGGAGACCTTCGGCACGAGGCCAATGATCGTGCGCATCAGCACCGACTTGCCGGCGCCGGACGCACCGACGAAGCCCAGGATTTCTCCGCGCGCGACGTTAAGATTGAGGCCATCGAGCACCCGACGGCTGCCGAACGCCACCGTGAGGTCGCGCACGCTGATGATCGCGTCAGCGGATGTGGAAGCGGCAGCCGTCGCAGTCGCGCTAGCGGGGGTCGCAGTCGTCGAGGTCATGGTCGTCAGATCCCGATCGTTGCGAAGAAGATCGCGAACACGCCGTCCATCACGATCACGAAGAAGATTCCCTTCACCACCGACGACGTGGTGTGCTGACCGAGCGACTCGGCACTGCCCTGGACGGCCAGGCCTTCGACGCAGGCGACAATGCCGATCACCATCGCCATCACGGGGGCCTTCACCATGCCGACGATGAAGTGGTTGATCGAAATCGCCTCGCGCAGGCGCGACAGGAACGACGACGGGTCGACGCCGCCATAGAGCCAGGCGACCAGACCACCGCCATAGAGCGCAGCCATCGCGCCGAGGAATGCGAGAATGGGCAGCGCCAGCACCAGCGCCACCATACGTGGCAGGATCAGAACTTCGATAGCATCGAAGCCCATGGTGCGGAGCGCGTCGATCTCCTCGCGCATCTTCATGGAACCGAGCTCGGCGGTATAGGCGCTCCCCGAGCGGCCGGCGACCATGATCGCCACCAGCAGCACGCCAAGCTCGCGCAGCACCAGCACGCCGAGCATGTCGACCACGAAAACGTCCGCGCCGAAGCGGCGGAAATGGAACAGACCCTGCTGGGCAACAATACAGCCGATCAGGAAGGTGATCAGCACCACGATCGGCACGGCGTTCCAACACACCTGTTGCAAGTGATGTACCACCGAGGTCAGCCGGAACTTCGAAGGATGCCGCCAGACCCGGAACCAGGCAGCGATCACCGCGCCGATCATGTCGACCAGCGCGACGAGGGTTTCCCCGATGCCATAGATATTGCGGCCGATCCCATCGAGCACAGCGGTCAGGTGGCTGCCGGCCGCCGGCGGCGCCACGGCCGGCTTTACGCGGCGAACCTCGTCGACAAGGGTCGCGTAATTTGCCGAAAGACCCGCGATCTGCGCCTCATGGCCGCCATTGGTCAGCGCCCGGCGCAGCCGCTCGATCAGCCAGGCGCCGAACGTGTCCAGCTTGGAGACCTGCGACACGTCGATGAAGATGTTGGGACGGCTGCCGGTCAGCTTCTCGGCCTCGCCCACGAGCTTTTCCAGGGCCGGCGCAAAGCGCGCGGTCCATGAGCCGGCGGCGCACAGCGCCAAGCCGTCGCCCTTCGCGATCTGTTCCAGAGTCGGGCCGCTCAAAACAGGCTCCCGCGGGCGTTCAGTCTGTGCATGAACAAAGTATTAACACGCCCAAATACGTTTCTGAGAAGCCAAGTGAAGCCAACACGTTGCTATGGTTAATATAGCCTTAATCCGCTTTGTCAGACACCGGCATTGCGTCGCAAACAAGTTCACGGCGATCACGTAAACTTATAGACACGCCATAACCCGCCGTTGCCGGCACAGCCCGAAAGACGCCGCATTGCCCTTTTCCGACGCTGCCCCCGCCCAACTGACCGCCCGGATCGAACATTGGCCGATCGCTGGCGCCTTCACCATCAGCCGCGGCGCCAAGACCGAGGCTGTTGTCGTGGTCGCGGAGATCAGCCGCGGCGGACTGACCGGCCGCGGGGAATGCGTGCCCTATGCGCGCTATGGCGAGACCCCGGAAGCCACGCTGGCCGCGGTCCTGGCGATGCAGGAGCGATTTGGCGCCGGTCTCGACCGTAACGCCCTCCAATCGGCCATGCCCGCCAGTGCTGCCCGCAACGCGGTGGATTGCGCCCTGCTCGATCTCGATGCCAAAAGCGAGGGGCTGCGCGTGTGGGACATGCTCAAGCGCCCTGCGCCCCGCGCCTGCACCACCGCCTATACGATCTCGCTCGGCACGCCAGAGGCTATGGCCTCGGCCACAGCAAAGGCCGCCTACCGGCCGTTGCTGAAAATCAAGCTCGGCAGTGACGACGACATCAGCCGCATCAAAGCGGTTCGGAAGGCCGCCCCGGAATCCGAATTGATCGTCGATGCCAATGAGGCGTGGACCCCGGAAAACCTGAAGGCAAATCTCGACGCTTGTCATAATGCCGGCGTGACGCTGATCGAACAGCCCCTGCCCGCCGGCAAAGACGATGCGCTGATGCATGTGCACCGGACGATCATGGTCTGCGCCGACGAAAGCGTGCACGGCCTCGCCTCGCTCGACGCACTGCGCGGGCGCTATGATGCGATCAATATCAAGCTCGACAAGGCCGGCGGCCTGACTGAAGCGCTGGCGATGGCGGATGCGGCGCGTGCCATGAACCTCGACATCATGGTGGGCTGCATGGTGGCGACGTCGCTGGCGATGGCGCCGGCGATGCTGATTGCGCAATATGCGCGCTTCGTCGATCTCGATGGTCCGCTGTTACTAGCCGGCGATCGCGACGACGGCCTGCGCTACGACGAGAGCACGGTCTATCCGCCCGACGCGGCATTCTGGGGCTGATCGTCCGCAACGCGCGGCGGCTGCGCGGCGCGATGCCGGCCCAGCCATATGACGGTCGCGCCGGCAAGGCCAAGCACGGCCATCACGTAGTAAACGCCCTCGCCGTAACGAGCATAGATCGCACCTGACAGAACCGCCATGCTGCTCATCACAAGGCCGGTGCAGGCGGTGACATAACCCTGCGCGCGCGCCATGACGTGCGGCGGCACGTGATGCAGCAACAGGCCCATGGTGCCGAGTTGCGTCAGACCGTAGGTCGCGCCGTGCAGCAATTGCACAACCACGAGAATCGGGAGCGGAAGCGTTTGCGCGGTCAGCGTCCAGCGGATCAGCGCGCTGATGCCGCCCAGCATCACCAGCAGCATCGGCGCGAGCGTGAAGCGCGGCGACAATGCAAAAAGAACGATCTCGGCGAGCACGCCAAGCGTCCAAAGCCCCGCGATGGTCAGGCCGTCAAGACCTGCCGCCTGCCAGGTGATCGAGGCGAAGGTGTAGTATCCCGCGTGACTTCCCTGGATCAGCGCCGCGGAGATTGCGATCGCCAGGAAGCCGGGATCGCGCAGCAGTGCACTTGCCTTGGACAGTCTCATGGTATCGCCAACCGGCGCACCCAACGGCTGCAGGCCGAGACTGACGATAGCGGACAGCACCATCGCCGCGACGATCACCCAGATCAGATGCTGGCCGTCGAGCCAATTCACGACCATGCCGCAGGCGAGCGCCCCGACGACAAAAGCCACCGAGCCCCATAGCCGCAGCGGTCCGTAATCGAAACCGAACCGGATGACGCCCTTCAGCGCATAGCCGTCGGTCAGCGCAGTCAGCGGGGTCCAAACCACCGCTGTCAGCGCGAACACCAAGAGCACGGCAAGCGGCTCGCGTAGCGTGCCCACTGTCGCAAAGCCGATCATGGTGAGGAAGGCACAGACAATCATCGTCTGGCGCAAGGCATGACGCCGCTCGGCAAAGGCGGTAATGAAAGGCAGCGTCGTGAAACGCGTCATCGATGGCACCGCCAGGATGGCGCCGATCCATGTCGGGTCGATCCCGATCGCCTTCAACCAGACTGGGAAGAACGGCAGATAGAAGCCACTAGAGCCGAACACCGTGCCGTAGAACATCGCCAGCCGCAGCGCGAATTTGCGGCGGATTTGCGGGGCGCTATGGGGAGCGGATTCGGCTATCATGAGGTGAACTGCGATTCGCTACGGGATCGTGGTGATGGTTACATACCGCGCATCCCCTCGCGCGCCACGAGTTATCCTGATGGCCGAAGAAGCATTTGCCCTGTCGCCGATCAACGCCCGCCCCACTATACCGGGCGAGGCAGACTATGATGCGATCCGCGAAGCCTTCATGGAAACCGCGCGCGGTCGCTGGTTTCTCGCCGAATATGCCAAGCGGAACCGCACAGCCGATACCAGCCTGGTGCTTGAGGCCGTTACGCGCCTTGAAGCCAACCTCGCCGCCCAGAAACAGGCGCCTGCGCTCAGCCTGGTTGCGGCCCTCGGCGCCATCCGCTCAGCCGTCCGCCAGGCCAAGGCAACCGCCATCGAGGCAATGCCGCGCGTCGAGACCGATGAGACACTGACCGGCGCTCGCAACGGCATCCGGATCATTCGCGAAATCGCCTGGACACTGCGCGAATGCGGCGCTGACACGCGCATCTGCGACCTGCTCGATACCCAGGTCAAAGCCATCGAGGCTGGCCAGCAGGCGCTCAACGGCAACGGCCGTGAGGACGTGCTGGCGAGCTATGACATGCTGATGCAGCGCATCGAGCAGATGGTTGATGGCAGCGCGACGACCGTTGCGCGGGACGAGCCGGCTCACGTTGCTGAAAAACCCGAGCCCGTTGTTGCCGAGACCCGCGAAGCGTCCGTGACGCCACTGTTCAAGTCGCAAGCCAGCGAAGTATTGGCCGAAACAGTCACGATCTCTCATCATGTTCCACCGACTGCAATAACGCAGCCGGCTCCGGTAGCGGTTGACGAAGAAGCAGTTGCTGCAGTCACTGAAGCTGTCGCCGAACTCGCTGCGACCATGGCTGAGGAATCGACGATCGAGACTTCGGCGTCCATTGCAATGGACGACGTTGTCAGCGCGCCTGACGCGGCTATCGATGCCGAAGAGCATGATCTGGCCGTGCTCGACATGGTCGCCGCCGAAATGGGGGCACTCGATCTGAGCGAACCGGATGTCGTCGAACCTCAGGCTGCCGAGTCTCAAGTTGTCGCATCTGGGGGGATGCAGGCCGAGGCTGTCGTCGGACTCGCCGAACCTGAGATCCTCAATTCCGATCTGATGACACTGGCGCAGATCGCCGAGGCCGCGCTGGCACCCGAGCCACCGCCGCCGGATCTGGTTCCTCAGATGGAAGCTGCTGCGCCATCGCTTGGTGCAGCCCTGATCGCTGGCGGCGTGATCGCGGATCCGAATGCCCCGGCATCAGACCCGCTGGCGCCAATCCGCAAGATGACGCAGGCCGAGAAGATCGCGTTCTTCTCGTAGGCGCTTTAGCCCCGATCAGGCGTTGATGATCCTGGCGTAGAGATCCGCATCGACATTGCCGCCCGACAACACGATCGCCACCGTCTTGCCGCGCGCGTCCATGCGCCCCTGCATCAGCGCCGCCAGCGCCACGGCGCCGCCGGGCTCGACCACCAGCTTCAAGTCGCGGAACGCAAAAGCCATCGCCTTGCCGACTTCCTCGTCGGTGGCAGTGACGGCCCCCGACAGCAGATACTGATTGACGGCGAAAGTGATCTCGCCGGGCGTCAGGGCCATCAGCGCGTCGCAGATCGTGCGGCCGGAATTGCCGTGGGCGACGCGCTTGCCCGCGCGCAGAGAGAGCCCATGGTCGTCAAAGCCCGCAGGCTCCGCGACGATGATCGCCGTCTCGGGAAAGCGCGCCCTGACGGCCGTCGCGATACCGCCGATCAGGCCGCCGCCGGAGGCCTGTGCAGACACGATATCCGGCACGATGCCCAGCGCGGCCAAGTCCTCCGCGATCTCGCGGCCGACGGTGCCCTGCCCGGCCATGACGAAGACATCGTCATAGGGCGGCACGACGGTGGCGCCGCTCTTGCCGGCGATGTCGCGCGCGATAGCTTCGCGGTCTTCCTTGTCGCGATCATAGAGCACGACCTCGGCGCCGTAGCCCCGGGTGCGCTCGACCTTCGAAACCGGCGCATCGGACGGCATTACGATGGTCGCCTTCATGCCGAGGATCTGCGCCGCGGCAGCGACGCCCTGCGCGTGATTGCCGGAGGAGAATGCGACGACACCGTTGCCGCGCTTGTTCTCGGGAATCGAGGAGATCTTGTTGAAGGCGCCGCGAAACTTGAACGAACCTGTCCGCTGCAGCACTTCCGGCTTCAGGAAGACCTTCGCGCCGGTCAGCGCATCGAGCGCAGGCGACTGGAGCAACGGCGTGCGCACCGCATAAGGTGCGATGACGCGCGCAGCGGCATCGATATCGGCGGATGTGATCGGCAGTGGGGTGTTTGTCATGCGCGCATTTTATCGCGCGGCATAACCGGCGGGCAAGCTATACCAATCGCAGATCAGGCAGCAAAACGCGGATGCTTCGCTGCGGACGGCGCATGGGCTGCGATCTCGGCCCGCACGTGGCTGATATTGTTGACGAAAGCACGTGCCGAGGCCTCCCATGTATGGCCTGCGGCAAAGCTGAGACAATCCTGCGGCGAAATCTCGAGCGCCTTGAGACAGGCCTGCCGCAAGTCATCCGACAACACACCGACCGGCGACACGCCGATCACGTCCTTCGGACCCGTTACCGGGAACGCTGCCACCGGCACGCCGCTCGCCAGCGCCTCGAGCAGGACGAGACCATAGGTGTCGGTCTTGCTTGGAAACACGAAGACATCGGCCGAGGCATAGGCAACGGCCAGTGCCTCGCCCTGCAACGCGCCCGTAAACAACGCCTCGGGATATTTCGCTTCGAGCGCGGCACGCGCCGGGCCATCGCCGACCACGACCTTGGTACCTGGCAGATCGAGATCGAGAAACGCCTCGAGATTTTTCTCAACGGCGACGCGGCCAACCGAAAGAAAAATTGGCTTCGGCTTGCCGAGATCGACCTGGCGCGGATGAAACAGATTGGCATCGACGCCGCGCGGCCACAGCACGACATTGCGGAAGCCGCGGTCACGTAGCTCAGTCGCGAGCGCCGGCGTGGCGGCCATCACTGCGGAACTCGCGCCATGGAAGCGACGCAGGCCGGCCCAAACCCAGGACTCCGGGATCGGGAAACGCGCCGAGATATATTCCGGGAAGCGCGTGTGAAAACTGGTGGTGAAGGGAATGTTGCGACGACGGCAATACGCGCGCACGAAAAATCCGATCGGGCCTTCTGTCGCGATATGGAGGTTGTCCGGCCTGGCCTCGTCAATCAGTCGCGCGATCTTGCGGCGGCTCGGGATCGCGACGCGCAAATCAGCGTAGCTCGGCAAACCGACCGTACGAAACGATTCCGGCGTGAGAAAACTCACATCGACGCCAAAGCCCTTCGCCGCCTCCGCCATCATCGTCAGCGTCCGCACGACACCGTTGACTTGGGGGTGCCAGGCATCGGTAGCGACGAGAATGCGCATCAGGTCGCCATCTTTCCTAAGCAGCCTTGGCTGCTGCGAGCGTCGGCACGGAAGCACCGCGACGGACAGGATCGGTCCAGGTGATGATTTCGAAGCGGCCGTCTTCGTGCTCGACCAGCGCCGTGCAGCTCTCGACCCAGTCGCCGCAATTCATGTAACGGATGCCGTGTTCGTCACGGATGGTCGCATAGTGAATGTGACCGCAGATGACGCCATCGGCCCCGTGGCGCCGCGCCTCGCCGGCCAACGTCTCTTCGAAGGCGCCGATATAGTTGACCGCGTTCTTCACTTTCAGCTTGGCCCATTGCGACAGCGACCAATAGGGGAAGCCGAACAACTTGCGCAGCGCATTGACCATGCGATTCATCTGGATCGCGAAATCATAGGCCTTGTCGCCGAGATGAGCGAGCCAACGCGCGTTCTGCACGACGAGGTCGAAAATATCGCCGTGAATGACGAGATATTTCTTGCCGTCGGCACCTTCATGGATCGCGGTCTCGACGACGTCGATGCCGCCAAAATGCGTACCGTAATAATTGCGCAGGAACTCGTCGTGATTGCCGGGGACATAGACGATCTTCGCGCCCTTACGGGCCTTGCGGAGCATCTTCTGGACGAAATCGTTATGGGATTGCGGCCAGTGCCAGCCGGACTTCAACGCCCAGCCATCGACGATATCGCCAACGAGGTAAATCGTATCGGCATCATGGACGCGGAGAAAATCCAGCAGCCGGTCTGCCTGCGATCCGCGGGCGCCGAGGTGGACGTCGGAGATAAACAAGGTGCGAAAGCGCTTTTCGTTGCCTTCACTCATCACGTCTCTTTCCATGTCGAGCAGCTAACTGATTTGCATGACACGGCGATGACGATTTAGGCCGCCAGTGCCGCCGCGGTTCGTTCGAAAGTTACCAGCGTGTAGATACCGAACGGCGCCACCTTGCGGCGTTCGACGAGAATGGATTCAGATGTCGACTGCGACCATGCCTGCAGCCGCGCGAAAGGGAATTCCGGGCGCAGGCCAAGCGAGCGGGTCTTGACGGCTGCCCAGCGCTCGACGGCGGCTGCGAGGCCGGTTTCCGAATACAGATGATTGACGAGAATGATGCGGCCGCCCGGCTTCACCACGCGGTGGCATTCGGACAGCACCTGCTCGGGATTCTCGACCAGAGTAATGACGAACTGTGCAACGACGCAGTCGAAGGTGGCGTCCGCAAAGTTCATCGCATGAGCGTCCATCTCCTGGACCCCCTTGACCCATGGATAGCGCCCGGTCGCCATCTTGGCGCGCGCCTTGGCGAGCATGGGCGCGCTCAGATCGATACCGGTGATCTCTGTGGTCACATCGTAGTCATCGAATGACAGACCGGTACCGACGCCGACTTCCAGCACCTTGCCGCCCACGGCACGTGCTGCCGCGGCAGCCGCACGGCGCCCCTTCAGCATCACGGGGCCGCACACCGCATCATAGATCGGAGCCCAGCGCGCATAAGCTGTTTCAACAATGGATTTTTCGAGATCCAGCGTCGTCATCAGATGTTCCGTCCAGCGTGTCCGGAAGAATCGGACAACCCGTTTGCCGTTCGGCTGATATCAAGCGGGGATGACAGATCGACGACATCCGCGGCTAAACGTCCTGCGGCACTGACGGGAAAATGAGGCTCAGATATACCTGATCACCCTGTTCCTGTCTGGCGTGGCGGTGGCTCATGTGGTTGGCGCACCTTACTTCTGCACGATGGCCCGAGCACGAGGGTTCGACTGTCATCACCGTGATCCACTGTTAGCACGCGACGACCATTCGTCCTTGTGCATATGATCGAGGGAATGACGGACACCGGCCCACCTTTCCAGGTAGTACCCAGCTGCATCAAGCGGCGATACTCCGTGTGGCAAGAGGCTTCACAACACTGTTTCCAGACGCGCCTTCCGTCCTTCCGGCAAGAAGTCGTCAGACACGTGTCGTTTCTCGGCGCGGCAATCGCCTTTTGTGTCATTGTCAGCGTCAACTTACCGACTTGATCTGAGTCCGGGCCTTTTGTGACTACCGTCCGGATATCCGGTGACGCAGATGGGCTGCTCGTTGAACCGTTACTTCGAGAGAGGAGCGCCATGTGAATACTTTGATTGCAATCTATATCGCGTGGATCGTCGCTCAAACCGGTCTGCTGGCCCCCGATCAGCCACCTATCCACTTCATAGCACGAGTGGACATGGCAGCTCTTGGCGGCGTTCCGGAGAATAACGCGCTTGAATTTCAGGCACTCTACAATCGCGAAGAAGGATCGATCTATCTGCCTCATGGATGGCAGCCAGACGATTTAAAGCGGAAGAGCGCGTTGCTGCATGAATTGGTGCACCATGTGCAGCGGGCCAACAATGTCGAAGCCCCCTGCGTGGCAGCGTACGAACGTCAGGCCTACGAGCTTCAAATGAAGTGGCTGCGCGAGCAAGGGATAGACGATCCCTACCACCTCGTTGGAACGAACGAGCTCACCATCTATCTCGTGAGCGTCTGCCGCGACGGTTCGTAGGCTCAACACGACGGGTTCCAGCATCCGTCCACAAGAGACACTGTCGCAGATGCGTCGTGGAACTTAACCAGACTGTGAACGCATAAATCGGGAATGACCGAGATTGATAGTTCTCGGTCATTCCCCTTTCGAGCGACGCAAGCATAACACAGCCATTCCGCTTCAAGCGTCAAAGTTAGACCCGGAGACTGATCGTGCAAAATCATTCGGTTTGCCAAACCACCGCGTTGCGATCTGCGCTACCTCTCCGATATCGGCCTTCGCCTCGCAAGCCCAGGCAATCACGCCGTCAGGCCGAACCAGCGCGGCCTTCACCCCAAACCGCTCGATCGCGCTCTCCGAGATATAGCTGATCCTATTGCCCCACTGGCCCGCAAGTGCCTGTAGTGACGCGTCCGCGTCGAAATCCATCAGCAGGCCACGCCCGTTCCGCAGTTTCTGGTTCACTCTGCTGCCGCCGAGCAATGCGAAATCCGGCACGCTGCGACCAACCAGCGGATGGCTCTCGCCCAGATCATAGCGGAGCCCAACGCCCCATACGCGCTCGGCGAAATAGGTCGCGCCGTCCCGCGTCCCGATGAGATCGCGGATGATGCCTTCCAGCGCGCGCGAGCTAGCGCTTGGCCGCATCAACGCGACCTGTGCGCGGGACCAATCGAGGACCTGCGCTCCCACCGGACGCCGTTCGTTCGCATAGCTGTCGAGCAAGTCGTCCGGCGCGCCACCCCAGATCGTGGCGGCGAGCTTCCAGCCAAGGTTCATCGCGTCGCCGAGGCCGAGATTCAGGCCCTGGCCGCCCAACGGCGAGTGGATGTGTGCGGCATCCCCCGCCAGCAACACACGACCCTCGCGATAGTTGGTCGCCTGAAAGGCTCGGTCGGTCCAGGTGGTAGCAAGATGAAGGGCCGTCACCGTCACGTCGATGCCTGAGACCCTACGCAACACTGCCTCGATATGGTCCCGCTTCGGCTCGATGCGGTGGAAGGCGCCGCCGTCGAAATCGACCATCGCGATCGTACCGGGCGCCACGTAGGTGTACATGCCGGACGCCGTGTAATGGCGACCGGGTTTGAGCGCGGTCGGATCGGCCAGCTCGACCTGCACCGAATAGCCGGTGAACTCCGGATCCGTGCCAGTGAAACCAATACCGGCCGCCTTTCGCACGCTACTGCGCCCGCCATCGCAGCCGACGAGCCAACGGCCTCGGATCGTTTCGCCGCCCGCCTCAATGGTGACGGCATCGGCTGATGATCGGAGATCCTTTACGTCGCAGCCACGCCGTATCTCGGCGTCCAGCGTCGCGGCGCGGATCGCCAAGACCGCCTCGATACTCGCCATGTCTGCCGCGATGCTGCCGATTGGGCCGGACAGGCGGTATGGCCACTGCGTGCTGTCGATCTGACCGTGGAAAAACTGGATACCGGCAAAATGACCGCCCGCGCGGCGCGGCTGCTTCATCCAGTGCGCGGTCCCCGCCGTGTCTGGGCCGGCGGCGCGGGCTGTTAGCTCATCCAGCAGGCCACGACGGTCGAAGCTCTCAATGGTCGGCACCGAGAGGCCGCGTAGCCCGAATGGCAGACACTTCAGCGGCGAATGCGGGTCTTGCGCCTTCTCCAGCACCAGTACCGAGCAGCCCGCCAGCCGCAGCTCACAAGCCAGGAACAGGCCGACCGGGCCGGCGCCGGCGATGATGACATCGTAGGGAATCGTGTCGGAATTAGGCATTAATCGCTCCATGGGTCGAAGTTCGACCGGAGCGTTTCCCGAGCTGAGAACCTCACGGACGAACATAGGGTCGCTTGAAGAGCGACCGGTGTTCGTCGTGGGGATCTTGAGCGCGAGGCCAAAGACCAGAGCTTCCGTTACCGAAAGGACTTGGGCTTACCAAACCAAGTCTGCCTTTTCCGACGCGGCTCCCCTAGCATCACGGCGTTCTGCCCGCAACGTCACAGACAAGTTGCTCGATCATCGCAGGCCACGGACCATCGTGCTGGCAGGCAAGGCTTTTGACGCAGACCGTATCCGCGACCTTATCCAGCAGCACGTGCTGCACCGAAAAACTTCCCGGCTATCGTTCAGCTCGGCTCGTTGCGGCTTCGGCTATGGCCTATGAGTCCACGTCCTAATAAAACGCATGAAAATGATGCACGGGACCGTGGCCGTGACCGACGGCAAAGCGATCCGCCGCAGAGATGGCCGCCGTGACATAAGCCTTCGCCGAACGCACCGCCGCTTCCAGTGCCTCGCCCTTGGCAAGCCCTGCCGCGATGGCGGAGGACAGCGTGCAGCCCGTACCATGCGTGTTCTTCGTCGCAACGCGCGGTGCCGGCAATGCTATGGCGCGGTCTGCGGTGATAAAATAGTCGGTGCTCTCCGGGCCGGTCCCGTGGCCGCCCTTGATCAGGACGGCCTTGCAACCGAGCGTGAGCAAACGCTTGCCTTGCGCCTCGATGGCAGTATCGCCTTCCGCCATCGGCTCATCGAGCAGCGCGGCTGCCTCCGGCAGATTCGGCGTGATAATCTGCGCCAGCGGAATCAGTGTGCTGCGCAGCGCTGCGATGGCCTCCGGCGCCAGCAGGCGATCGCCTGATGTCGCGACCATTACGGGATCGAGCACCACATGTTTCGGCTGCCATGTCGCGAGGCCCGCGGCGATGGCCTCGATCACGTCGCGCTGCGCAACCATCCCAATTTTAACGGCGCCGACCGCGAGATCGACGAACACAGCGTTGATCTGTTCGGCAACAAACTCCGCCGGCACCTGGTGGATACCGGTGACGCCCTTGGTGTTCTGGGCAGTCAGCGCGGCGATCACCGACGCGCCATAGACGCCCAGCGCGGCGAAGGTTTTGAGGTCGGCCTGGATCCCAGCCCCGCCCGAGGAATCCGAACCGGCAATGGTCAGCGCAACGGGCGTGGGCATCAGAAAAACTCGCACGAGATCAAGGGATAAGCGGGCGCCTCAGTCCTAGCCCTCTATTGCCGGACCGACAAGGTGGCGACATGCTGGCGGCTTGCGCCGCCCCCTGTTTTGGGCTTGATGATCAATAAAATAGCCCGTTTCCGGAGAATCCCGATGGTCCCCTTCTTTGTCCAGTTCAAGTGCAAGCTTGGCCAATCCTACGCCGTCGCCAACGCGCTGGCCGAAGCCGAAATCGCCTCGGAGATCTATTCCACCGCCGGCCACTACGACCTGCTGGTGAAATTCTATGTCGATAACGCCATCGACATCGGCCATTTCGTGAGCGAGAAAGTACAGACCATCCCGGGCATCCAGGACACGCATACGATCATTACGTTCAAGGCGTTTTGAGGCGGAGCGCCGTCGATGGGCTTCCTCTCCCCGCAAAGGGTGGGAGAGGGGTTAAGAGAACTACACTGCCATCTTCCGGTGTAAGACCGGAACGCCGCTCAGCCCTTCCGCCGCGTCGACGATCGCATTCGCGTCGATGCCGTGATGGCGATAGAGATCGTCGATGGTGCCGGTCTGGCCGAACTGCTCGACGCCCAGCGCTTCCATGCGATGACCGCAGACGCTGCCGATCCAGCCTAGGGTCGCCGGATGCCCGTCGAGCACGGTGACGATGCCGCAATCACGCGGCAGCGGCTGCAAGAGCTTCTCGATGTGGCTCAGATGCTGCGGGTTGCGCCTGTCGCGGCGGATTTTTCGCGCTGATGTCCAACCGGCATGGAGACGATCCGCCGAGGTGATCGCCAGCAGGCCGATGTCGCGGTGGCTGTCGCCGAGCAATCCCGTGGCCTCGATCGCTTCCGGCGCCAGCGTGCCGGCATAGGCAATCACCAGATCGCAATTGGCGCCCGGCTTGCGCAGCCAGTACGCGCCGTCGGTAATGCCTTGCTGCAATTCCGGCGTCATCATCCGCTGCGGCTGCTCGATAGTCCGCGTGGACAGTCGCAGATAGACCGAGCCGCCGGCGTGCTGGCCGACGTCATCAGTGCCCGCCTCGCGCTGCATGTGCTGGAAGCCCCAGCCCATGATGACCGCAAGTTCGTCGACGAAAGCCGGTTCGAACGATGCGAGTCCGTCCTGCGCCATACCGATCAGCGGCGTCGCTATCGACTGATGCGCGCCGCCTTCCGGCGCCAGCGTGATGCCCGACGGCGTCGCTGCCACCATGAAACGGGCGTCCTGATAGCAGGCATAGTTGAGCTGATCGAGCGCGCGGCTGATGAAAGGATCGTACAGTGTCGCGATCGGCAGCAGCCGCGTGCCGTTGACGCTGCTCGACAAGCCCAAGGCCGACATCAGGATGAAAAGATTGCTCTCGGCAATGCCGAGTTCGATGTGCTGGCCCTTCGGTGAGAAATCCCAGTTGAAGGTGGACGGGATCTTCTCGCTGCGGAAGTGATCCGCCTTCTCCGCGCGAGCGAACAGCCCGCGGCGATTGACCCAGGCGCCGAGATTCGTCGAGACGGTAACATCGGGCGACGCGGTCACGATGCGCGACGCCAGCTCGGTGTCGCCGCGTGCCAGTTCGTGCAGAACGAGGCCGAAGCCCTGTTGCGTGGACATCGCCGGCGATGACTTGAACGACAGATGCACGGGAACGTCGATCAGATCAGCGCTCAGGCGTCGCGTGCCCTGCTGCACGAAGGGCACGTCCTTCAGGAACGCATCGAGCTGCGCAGCGTCCTGCGTCAGGCCTTCATACTTGTCCCACTCATGGCCGGGCCGGATGTTCTGCGCCGCGCGCCAGGTCTCCATCTGCGTCGGCGTCATGAGGCCGGCATGGTTGTCCTTGTGGCCCTGGAACGGCAGGCCAACGCCCTTGATGGTGTAGGCGATGAAACACACTGGACGATCGTGATCGATCGCCTCGAAGGCTTCGATCATGCTGGCCATGTCATGTCCGCCCAGATTGGACATCAACGCCAGCAATTCCTCGTCGTTGCGTGCCTCGATCAGCCGCGACACCGGGCCTTGATCGCCGATCTCATCATTGAGTCGCTTGCGGAAGGCTGCGCCGCCCTGGAAACACAGCGCCGAATAGATCTGGTTCGGACAGTTGTCGATCCAGGTCTTCAGCGCTTCGCCACCCGGTTCGTCAAAGGCCGCGTCCATCAACCGGCCATACTTCACGATGACCACGTCCCAGCCGAAATTACGGAACATGGATTCGAACTTTTCCCAGAGGCCTTCGCGCACAACGGCATCGAGGCTTTGTCTGTTATAGTCGACGATCCACCAGGTGTTGCGCAACCCATGCTTCCAGCCTTCGAGCAAGGCTTCGAAGATGTTGCCCTCGTCCATCTCGGCGTCTCCCACCAGCGCGATCATGCGGCCCTCACGGCGGTCCTTCATCCAGCCATGAGCCGAGACGTAATCCTGCACCAGTGACGAGAACAATGTCTGCGCGACACCAAGGCCGACCGAGCCGGTGGAGAAATCGACATCGTCGATATCCTTGGTGCGCGATGGATAGCTCTGCGCGCCTTTGAAGCCTCGAAAGTTCTCGAGCTTCTCGCGCGTCTGGTTGCCGAACAGATACTGGATGGCGTGAAACACCGGGCTCGCATGCGGCTTCACCGCGACGCGATCTTCCGGCTTCAGCACGGAAAAATACAGTGCCGACATGATCGTTGCCAGCGACGCCGACGAGGCCTGATGGCCGCCGACCTTGAGCCCGTCGGTGTTGGGACGGATGTGGTTGGCGTTGTGGATGGTCCATGACGAGAGCCAGAGCACCTTGCGCGCCAATGCGGTCAGGGTCTGAAGGCGGTTGTGATCGATCGGCATGGTGAGCTCCCGCGTCGGCCAGCTGTGCTGGTTCGTAATTAGGCCGCCATTCTATCAGGCGGCCCAAAGTGATTTTCTCAATTCCTCGCGACAACCAGGGCGATATTGGGATAAACAGATGGTGCAAGTCCATAATTCATGGAATTTTACCAATGTCAGCACTCGACGCGATTGACCGCAGAATCCTCGCCGCGCTGCAGATTGACAGCCGTATCACCATGCAGGAGCTCGCCGAGAAAGTCGGGCTCTCGATCTCGCCCTGTCATCGCAGGGTGAAACTGCTGGAAGAACGTGGCGTCATCACGCGCTACATGGCGCTGGTGGACCAGAAGGAGATCGGGCTTCCGGTCAGCGTCTTCATCTCCATCAAGCTTGTCAGGCAGAAAGAGGAAGACCTCAATCGTTTCGCCAAGGCGATCTCGAAATGGGAGGAAGTGCTGGAGTGCTACCTGATGACCGGCAATCGCGACTATCTCCTGCGCGTCGTCGCGGCAGACCTGTCATCCTACGAGGCATTCCTGAAGAACAAGCTGACCCGGCTCGACGGCATCGCCTCGATCGAGTCGAGCTTCGCGCTCAGCCAGGTGAAGTATTCGATTGCCCTGCCGGTGTGAGGGCCCAGAGCTAGCTGGCTAGCTTCACGGCGGCGGCAGTACCACCAAGGGCGCTGACGATACTCTGGTAGTGCGCAATCGGCTGCGGCCGGCCGATCAGGAAGCCCTGGATCTCCGCACAGCCTTCACTCGCAAGAAACGACAGTTGGGCGACGGTCTCGACGCCCTCGGCGATCACCGGAAGCTTCAACGAGCGACCGAGCCCGATGATGGCGTGGACAATAGCCGCGGACTGCGGATTGTCCTCGAGCTTGGCCACGAAGGTCTGGTCGATCTTGATCTTGTCGAAGGGGAAGGCCTGCAGATAGCTCAGGCTCGAATAACCCGTGCCGAAATCATCCATGGCGACGCGAACGCCCAGTTCCTTGACGGCGTGCAGGATCGCGATGGCGCCAGCGAAATCGTCGATCAGCACGCCTTCGGTGATTTCGATCTCGACACGCTTTGGACTGAGACCGGTTTCCGCCAGAATGGCGGCGAGCATCCACGGTACATCGCCGCGCCGAAAGTTAACCGGCGACAGGTTGATGGCGATCGACAGTGGATTGACCCAGGTCGCCGCCTCGCGACAGGCCTCGCGCACAACCCATTCGTCGATAGCGCCTATCAGGCCGGTCTCCTCCGCCAGCGGGATGAACACTGTCGGCGAGATCATACCCCGTTCGGGATGTCGCCAGCGCAGCAGAACCTCGAAGGCAACGACAGGGCCGTCGGTAGTCGCCTGCGGCTGAAAATAAAGTTGGAATTGTTTGTTCTCGATTGCGACCACGAGATCACGTTGCAACAGCCGCTTCTCGCGGATGTGCTGATCCATAGCAGCCTCGAAGAAGCGGATGGTCCCGCGTTCCTCGGCCTTGGCGCGATCGAGCGCCAGATCCGCATGCGCAATAAGAGCTTCGATATCCTGCCCGTCCTGCGGATAGACCGAGATGCCGATACTACAGCGAACATTGATGTGCTGGCTGTCGATCTGAAACGTATTATCGAGAATGCTCGACAACCGCGCGCAGAGATCTTCCGCTGTCTGCGGCTCCGCACCGAGATGAGACACGATCGAGAAGACATCGCCACTCGGCCGTGCCAGAAATGCACCGTTGCAGGCTTGCGCCAACCGCTTTGCCAGCTGGGCCAGTACGGCGTCGCCCGTGGCCTGGCCGTATAAGTCATTTATCTCCCTGAAGCGGTCGATATCGATCCGCGCGATGGCAAACGAGCCATGTCCAGCCGAGGCCTCGCTGAAAACACGGGTGAGATGCTCGTTAAAAGCGACACGGTTCGGCAGATCAGTGATCGGATCGTGGCGCGCCAGATGCACCATGCGCGCCTCGGTTAGCTTGCGCTCGGTGATATCGGCGTGGGTGACCACCCAGCCGCCATTGTCCATCGGACGATAGCGCACATTAATGCTGCGGCCGTCAGGGAGTTCGGCGGTTTGGCTCGCCGGCTTGCGCTCGGCGATAGCCACCTTCAGTTGCTCGTCATAGCGGTCCTGATCGACGAACAGCATGCCGGCCTTGCCGCGCAGCGTGACCACTTCGTCCATAGTGGCACCGAGCGACATCGCCTCGGGCGGGATGCGATACATGCGCACATAACTGTCGTTCCAAAGCTCCAGCCGGCCCTGCGCATCATACATGCACAGGCCCTGCCCCATATTGTTGAGCGCCGCATCGAGCTGCAAATTGCGCTCGCTCATGCTGCGGCGGGTGCGGTGGTCCGAGACAGCAACGATGAGGCCTGCAATGACGATCGCGGCCGTGAAGGCCGCGATCGCCAGCGACAATTCGATCGGCGACAGCAAACTGCCGCTGGCCGCCGCCTCAGCTCGGTAGACAAGATCGACAGCGCCCATCGCCACAAAGTGATGGACGCTGATGGCCAGGGTCAGGAGCAGCGCTGCAAGGAGAACCTTGACCGGACCATCGCTGCGCTGCGCGACGAGCACGGCAGCCGCACCAAGCAGCACGCCGAACAGGATCGATGCCAGCACCAGATCCGGCAGCCAGACAATGGTGGCGGGAATCCGCAGCGACGCCATGCCCATATAGTGCATGCAGGCGATACCGATTCCGATCAGCGATCCACCGGTCAGTGCTCCCTGCCGCGTATCCTTGAATAGCGCTACCGCAAAGCCTGCAGTGGTCATCACCGTCGCCGCCACCAGCGAACACGCCGTGATGATCAGATCGTAGCTGATCGCAAAGCCCGGCGTATAAGCCAGCATCGCAATAAAGTGTGTCGCCCATATGCCGCAGCCGGTGACGAAGCCGGCGGTCATCAGCCAAGCCAGCCGCGTGTCGGATGATGCCGTGCGCGCACGTGTGAAAAGATGGACTGCAGCGAAGCTGGTGAGAAAGCATACCGCAGCCGCCAGCAAAACCTGCCGCCAGTCATGCTGCAATTCGATGCAATTCCAGACTCGTAGCATAAGGGCACCGGCATATGACGAGATTCAGGGAGCATGACGCGCGCTAGTTTCGGATTGTTTAAAACTCACGCAAAACGTGCGATGAAATGCTTCCTTCTTAAGCCGCGATAAAGCCGGAAATATGCTTGGTATCATCGTCCACGTTGCGGAAAAATATACAACATACTCGGATGTCCCTGCCGCAAGCACTCATGGAAAATCGCGATGGGGACGACCTGTTTCGTTCGCAAGTAATCGCGGTCACACGCTCGGATAAGGTTCCGCAGGTACGCTGATCTGCGCGCGGCGCACACGCTCGCGATGCGCGGTGTAGACGCCTGACGCAATGATGATCGCAGCGCCCGTAAAGGTCACGGCATCGGGAACTTCACCGAAGATGAAGAAGCCGATCAGCGTCACCCACACCAGCTGAATATAGGAGAACGGCGCCAGCACCGATGCGTCTGCGTAGCGGAAGGCGAGGACAACGATCCAGTGGCCGACTGTTGCTGCGACGCCGATGCCGACGCCCAGCATGATCTGCGTCGTGTTCGGCATGATCCAATAGAACGGCACGACCACGCTCATCACCAGAAAGCCGACAAGTGCGGTGAAAGCCATCGTAGTGATTTCACGATCGGCACCGCTGATTTTGCGCGTCAACACCAATGCCACGGCCCAGCCGAGCGCCGACAAGATCGGAAAGATCGCCGCGGGATCGAACGCCGCAGTGCCAGGCCGAACGACGACGAGCACGCCGAAAAGGCCCATCATGGTTGCCGCCCATCGCCGCATGCCGACCTTCTCGCCGAGAAAGACCATCGACAGACCAGTGACGAATACCGGCGCGATGAAAGCGGTCGCTGCAGCTTCTGCAATTGGTAGATGGCCGAGCCCAACGATGAAGAAGATCGACGACGACAGCAGCGCCAACCCGCGAAACACCTGGACCAGCGGGCGCGTGGATCGCATCGCGTTCGGCTTGCCCGCTGCCAACACCATGGGTCCCATGATCAGCAAAAACACGAGAAAGCGGATCCAGGCGATCTCTGCAGCCGGCAAGCTCTTGGTCAGATACTTGGCCATCGCATCCGACGAGGCGAGGAATATCGTCGAAAAAATGATCAGCGCGATGCCGCGAAATGGGCGGTCGGTATGGCGATGCGCCAGAGCGGGGGTAGCAGTCGTCGGCGGGGGAACATGGCTTGTCACAAGCGGGGACCAATATGCAGGCTCATCAAGGCATGCGAGCCGAATCGAATAGAGCTCAGACAACGACGATCACGATGCCGGGACAACTGCCTATATCAGGACACGGATATGCACGCAGGCAAAAAGTCTATGCCGGCTGACACCTCGGCTGGCCAGAGTGCGGCGCAGCATCGCTTTTGCCGCACACCCTACAACATGGGTAGGCTGGAAGGCTCCCGGCCACGCGGGAATGCGTTTTCGATATCGGCCAGTTCGGCTGCGCCGAGCGTCAATGCACTCGCCACCGCGTTGTCCGCGGCATGGGCCGCCGAAGACGCCTTCGGAATTGCGAAGACCGTTGGCTGACGGATCAGGAATGCCAGCGCCACCTGCCGCGGCGTGGCGTGATGGGCTTCCGCGATCTGCTGCAAGACTTTGCCGCCCGGCGAACGCATTGACGGGAAATCATTATGACCGAACGGCGAATAGGCCACGACGGCGACGCCATGGCTCTCGCACCACGGGATTACGCGGTGTTCGATGGCGCGCTCCTGCAGATGATAGAGCACCTGATTGCAGGCAATAGCGCCCTTGCCCGCCAATTTCGACAGCTCGTTGAGATCGTCGACATCGAAATTGCTGACGCCCCAGGAGGCAATCTTGCCGGCGGCTTTCAGTTCCTCGAAGGCGGCGACAGTCTCGGCAAGCGAGACCTGACCGCGCCAGTGCAGCAGATAGCAATCGAGCCGGTCGGTCCCCAGCCGCTTCAGCGAGCGCTCGCAAGCGGCGATAGTGCCCTTCCGCGACGCGTTGCTCGGCAGCACCTTGGAGACCAGAAACACCTCGTCGCGACGGCCGGCGATGGCCTCTGCAATCACGAACTCAGCGTCGCCATACATTTCGGCGGTATCGATATGGCTCATGCCGGCATCGAGGCCGGCGCGGAGGGCGGAGACGGCAGAAGAGCGGTCACCCTGGTCAATATACCACGTGCCCTGGCCGATCACGGACACGTCGCGCGTGGTGTGGCCGAATGGATTGTGTCGCATGGTCGCGCCTCCGCCTCCCGTGGAACCTGGCGCACGGGAGTGGACTCTAGCGCATCAATTCAGAGGAGTCAGTGACTGATCATCCACGGCCGCGCGGTCGGGAAGCTCTTGGCGCCGGAGCGGGTCTGCTTCACCAACCGTGACGGCTTCTTGCCGGAACAGCAGCCGCAACCGGCCCCGTGCGATGCCTTGTACTCCGCCGATGTCTTCGGCGCATTGCGGCTGCGCTCGTTGGTGGCGTGGGCCTTGCGCTTGTCGGAGGGCATGCAGAAGAACGCCGGCGCGGTGAGGATCACCCGCGGCGCCTGCGTCGCGCAATGCGGACAATCCTGCGGATCATCACATTCCGCCATCGGCCGCATGTCAGTGAACGGGCCGCAATCGTTGCAGAGATATTCATAGACCGGCATAGCGCATCACTCTCGTTCGACATCAGAAAAGGATGGCTGCGGGGCCGTGACTTCTGCCCCGCAGCCGAGTTAACCGCGTTACTTGTCCGGCGAGAGCGGCATCTGGATGTCGCCCTTGATGTGCTTGATCGGTCCGGCCGATGACGGGTTGATGTCGAAGTCGAAGATCTGTGTCGGCAGCCACAGCGTGGCGCAGGCATTGGGCACGTCGACGACGCCCGAGATGTGGCCCTGCACCGGCGCGGTGCCGAGGATCGAATAGGCTTGCGCACCGGAGTAGCCGAACTTCTTCAGATACTCGATGGCATTCAAGCAGGCCTGACGATAGGCGATATGGACGTCGAGGTAATGCTGCTTGCCCTGCTCATCGACCGAGATGCCTTCAAAGATCAGGAAGTCGTTGTAGTTCGGCGTCATCGGTGACGGCTTGAACACCGGATTCTTGATGCCGTATTTCGACACGCCGTCCTTGATGATATCAACCTTGATGTGCAGCCAGCCCGCCATTTCAATGGCGCCGCAGAAAGTGATTTCGCCGTCGCCCTGCGAGAAGTGCAGGTCGCCCATGGAGAGACCTCCGCCGGGGACATAGACCGGGAAATAGACCTTCGAGCCACGCGACAGATCCTTGATGTCGCAATTGCCGCCGTGTTCGCGCGGCGGCACCGTGCGTGCACCTTCGGCTGCAGCCTTCTCCTTCGCCTCACCCTTCAGCCGGCCCATATGCGCGGTCGGGCCGAACGGGGGATTGGCGAGACCGGGCACGCGCTCCGGATTGGTGGCAATCAGCGCGGTCTCGCGCTCGTTCCAGGTAGCGAGCAATTTCGGATCGGGCAGACAGCCGATCAGGCCGGGATGGATCAGGCCTGCGAAGTTCACGCCGGGGATATGGCGCGACGAGGTGTACATGCCCTTGAAGTCCCAGATCGACTTCTGCGCTTCCGGGAAGTGATCGGTCAGGAAGCCGCCGCCATTCTGTTTCGAGAAGAAGCCGTTGAACCCCCACAGCGCGTCCTTCATCGGGCCGACATCGAGCAGGTCGACGACGAGGAGATCTCCGGGCTCGGCGCCCTTGACCCCGATCGGGCCCGACAGGAAATGCACGATCGACAGATCGATATCGCGCACGTCATCGGCGCTGTCGTTGTTCTTGATGAAGCCGCCGGTCCAGTCATAGGTCTCGACGATGAAGTCATCGCCCGGATTGACCCATGCCACCATGGGAATGTCAGAATGCCAGCGATTGTGAATCATGTCGTTGTCGTAGGCCGATTGCGTGAGGTCGACCTTGATCAGTGTATCTGGCATTCAATGCTCCCCTTCGGTTACTGGTCTTGGTGGTTGAACGTAAGGCTGGTTAGACGGACAGGTACTTCGCGATCTGCGCGGCATCGATCCCTTCGCGCGCTTCGTCGCGAACGATTTCGCCGTTCTCGATAACGAGGACGCGATCAGCGACATCGAGCGCGAAGCTCAGAACCTGTTCGGAAACGATGATCGACAGACCCTTGGTGTCGCGGATGTGCTTCAGCGTGCGGGCCATGTCCTTGATGATCGACGGCTGAATGCCTTCGGTGGGTTCATCGAGCAACAACACCTTCGGCTTGGTCGCAAGCGCACGCGCGATGGCGAGTTGCTGCTGCTGACCACCTGACAGGTTGCCGCCGCGACGACCTTTCATTTCGAGCAGCACCGGAAACAGCTCGTAGAGATCGCCAGGCACTTCCTTCTCGCCGGAAGCGACGAGGCCGGTCTCGATATTCTCCTTCACCGTCATATGGGAGAAGATCATGCGGCCTTGCGGCACATATGCGAGGCCGTGCGCGACGCGTTCATAGCTCTTCAGCGCGCCGAGCTCCTTGCCCTCCATGGTCACCGAGCCCGACTTGGTCGGCACGATGCCCATCAGCGATTTCATCAACGTGGTCTTACCCATACCGTTGCGGCCCATGATGGCCACGATTTCGTTGGGCTGCACTTGCACATTCAGGCCATGCAGGACCTCGCTCTGGCCGTAAGCGACGTGGAGATCGTTGATCGCGAGCATGGTGATCTCCTCAATGACCCAGATAGACTTCAATGACCTTGGGATCGTTCTGGACCTTCTCCATGGTGCCTTCGGACAGGATCTGTCCCTGATGCAGCACGGTCACCTTGTGGGCGATGTCCTCGACGAATTTCATGTCGTGTTCGATTACCAGCACCGAACGGTTTTTGATGATGGTATTGAGCAGCTCTGCAGTCTTGCCCCGCTCACTGACACTCATGCCAGCGACGGGCTCATCGAGCATCAGGAGATCCGGGTCCTGGATTAGCAGCATGCCGATCTCGAGCCACTGCTTCTGACCGTGCGAGAGCACATCGGCGTACATGTTGAGACGATCCTTGAGGAAGATCATCTCGGCGACCTCCTCGACGCGCTCGCGCACCGCGGCGTCCCGCTTGAACATCAGCGAGCCGAACACAGAGCGACCGCGCGGATAGGAGATCTCCAGATTCTCGAACACCGTGAGATCGTCATAGACAGACGGTGTCTGGAACTTGCGGCCGACGCCGGCCTGCACGATCTGGTTTTCCTTCAGTTTGGTGAGCTCCTTGCCGCGGAACTGCACCGAGCCTGACGTGGCTTTGGTCTTGCCGCAGATCAGGTCGAGCACCGTGGTCTTGCCGGCGCCGTTGGGGCCGATGATGACGCGAATCTCGTTCTCCTCGACATAGAAAGAGAGATCGTTGACTGCCTTGAAGCCATCGAAGGAGACGGTGAGCCCCTCGACCGCGAGCAGGAATTCCTTGGGCTGATGACCGACGAGCATGACGTGTCCCCTTACTCTGCTGGCGCGCCGTCGGCGGCGGATTTGATGGCCCAGGCCCTCTTTGATTTTTCAGAGCGCATGGCGATCAGACGGTCGATGTGTCGCGCCACGTGGTCGCGCCAGATGCCAGACAGGCCGCTGGGGAAGAACAACACCACGGCGATGAACAGACCGCCGAGGCCGAACAGCCACAATTCGGGGAAGGATTCCGACAGCATGGTCTTGGCGTAGTTCACGAGCAACGTGCCGTAGACCGCGCCGAAGATTGACATCCGGCCACCGACCGCGGTGTAGATCACCATTTCGATGGACGGTACGATGCCGACGAAGGACGGCGACATGAACCCGATCTGCAGCGTGAACATCGCGCCACCGATCGACGCGAACATCGCCGCCGCGCAGAAGGCGAATATCTTGAAATTGGCCACGCTGTAGCCGGAGAAGCGCACGCGATCCTCCTGCTCACGCATCGCCACCAGGATGCGGCCCAGCTTGGTCAGCCGGATGAACTGCGCCGTGATGATGCAGGCGAACAGCACGAACACTTCGAAGAAGTAGAGGATGACCTTGGCGTGATCGGTGCGGATGTCCCAGCCGTTCAGCGTGCGGAGATCGGTCATGCCGTTGATGCCGCCGGTATAGCCCTGCTGGCCAATGATCAGGATGGTCGCGATTGCGGCGATCGCTTGCGTGATGATGGCGAAATAGACGCCGCCGACACGGCGTTTGAACATCGCGGCACCGATGATGAAAGCGAGCAGTGTCGGAACCAACAGAATGGCGATGATGGTCAACGGCAGCGAGTGGAACGGCTTCCAGAACATCGGCAGCGCCGTGATCTGGTTCCAGTCCATGAAATCCGGAATGCCGGGAGTCGACTGGATCTTGGTGTTGGCGACGCTGGAGGCTTCCAGCTTGAGAAACATCGCCATGCAGTAGCCGCCAAGGCCGAAAAACACACCCTGGCCGAGGCTGAGAATGCCGCCATAGCCCCAGCACATCACGAGGCCGAGCGCGACGAAGGCATAGGTCAGATATTTGGCGACCAGGTTGAGACGAAACGTGTCGAGAAAAAACGGCAGGATCACCGCGAGCAGCAACAGCAGCGACAGGAAACCGATCAGCTCCGAGCGGTTGAAGAAGCGAGAATTGATCATGATGCGTATGCCCTGCTCTTTCTGTACTGCGCGCGCTTACTTGCGGACCTTGAGGGCGAACAGGCCCTGCGGCCGGATCATCAGGATCGCGACGATGGTGAGCAGCGTCAGCACCTTGGCCATCGAGCCGGACATGAAGAACTCCATAGTCGACTGCGCCTGGGAGATGGTGAAGGCCGAGGCAATGGTCCCGAACAGGCTGGCGGCGCCGCCGAACACCACGACGAGGAACGTATCGACGATATAGAGCTGGCCTGAGGTCGGCCCGGTCGAGCCGATCATGGTGAAGGCGGAGCCGGCGATCCCGGCAATGCCGCAGCCGAGGCCGAAAGTGTAGCGGTCGACCTTCTCGGTATTGATACCGACGGCGCCGGCCATCACGCGGTTCTGCACCACAGCACGAACCTGCTTGCCCCAACGAGATTTATACATGATCCAGGCGACGACCACGGTGATCGCTAGCGTTAGGCACATCACGAAGATGCCGTTGATCGGTACTTCGATCGTATCGGTCACCTGCTTGGAGCCCATCATCCATTGCGGCAGTTCGACGCCGACTTCACGGGCACCGAACACCGAGCGATAGGCCTGCTGAAGGATCAGGCTGAGGCCCCATGTGGCAAGCAGCGTGTCGAGCGGGCGTTTGTAGAGATGTCGTATGAGCGCCCATTCGACGAGCATCCCCAGCGCACCGGAGGCGATGAAGGCGAGGATCATGGCGACAAAGAAGTAGCCCGAGAACAGCGACGGCAGATGCGACTGGAAGAAACTCGACGTCATCCAGGTGACGTAGGCGCCGAGGATCATGAATTCGCCATGGGCCATGTTGATGACGCCCATCTGGCCGAAGATGATCGCCAGGCCGAGCGCCATCAGCACATAGACCGAAAACAGGATCAGGCCGGCAAAGCCCTGCATTGCGAAGATGGCGCCAAGGTCGCCAATCGAATAGTCGCCGAACATCGATCCGTCCTCCGTCAGGGAAAGGGTCCCGCGCCGCGCGATGAGACGCGACGCGGGGTTGTCGTGCGCGGATAGGTCGTCCGCGCCAGGGAGAGGTGGAGCGCGGCGATCACGCCGCACTCGGGGAGGAAGGCTTACTGATAGCCCTTGGGGAACGGATCCGGCTCGATCAGTTCGGGCGTCTCGTAGACCACCTTGAACTGGCCATCGAGCTGGGCCTGACCGACGCGGGCCTTCGACCACAGATGGTGGTTCGGATGGATCTTGACGTAGCCTTCCGGGGCCTTGGTGAATTCGATGCCGGCGGAAGCCGCAGCGATCTTGTCGATATCGAAGGATCCGGCTTTTTCGACGGTCATTTTCCATAGCCACGGGCCGAGATAGGCAGCCTGCGTCACGTCGCCGATCACGGTCTTCTCACCCCACATCTTCTTGAAGGCGGCGACGAATTCCTTGTTGTTCGGATTATCGAGCGATTGGAAGTACTTCATACAGGCATAGGCGCCCGCGATGTTCTCGCCGCCGATACCGTCGATTTCATCCTCAGTGACCGAGATGGTCAGCATGGTCTGCTTCGACAGATCGATGCCCGCTGCCTTGAGCTGCTTGTAGAAGGCGACGTTGGAGCCGCCGACGACTGCGGCATAGATCACATCCGGCTTGGTCAACTTGATCTTGTTGATGACCGAGTTGAACTGGGTGTGGCCGAGCGGGAAGTATTCTTCGCCTGCGACCTTGCCACCGAGCTTGCCCTCGATGTGCTTGCGGGCAATCTTCATTGACGTGCGTGGCCAGATATAGTCCGAGCCGATCAGATAGTAGCTCTTGCCGTTCTTCGTCTTGGAGACCCAGTCGAGGCCGGCGAGGATCTGTTGGGTGGCTTCCTGACCGGTGTAGATCACGTTCTTGGACTGCTCGAGGCCTTCATAGAAGGTCGGGTAGTACAGCATGCCGTTGTACTGCTCCATGACCGGCAGCACCGCCTTGCGGGAGGCCGAGGTCCAGCAGCCCATGATGGCGGCGACCTTGTCGTTGACCAGCAGCTTTTTGGCCTTTTCGGCGAAAGTCGGCCAGTCCGAGGCACCGTCTTCCTGGATGAATTTGATCTTGCGGCCGAGCACGCCGCCCATGGCGTTGATCTGGTCGATGGCTAGCTTTTCAGCCTGCACCGAGCCGGTTTCCGAGATGGCCATGGTACCGGTAACCGAATGCAGGATGCCGACAGTGACTTCCGTATCGGTGACCGCGAGGCCGGTGGTGTTGATGGCCGAAGTGGCAGGCGCCTGCGCAAAAGATGTGCGCGGAAGCAACGACATTGCCGGCAAAGCCGCCATGCCCATCAGCAGTTTACGCCGCAATGGCGAGTGCAAGCCCGGTTTCTTCTCGTCTGACATTTCAACCCCACTGGTTTCGAGTACGCCTATTGGTGAGGCAAGCATTGCTGAACTTGTGCGGTGCACGGATACGCGAGATCGCGTATACTGCACCGCAAAATGCCGACGTAGGTTTTCGGCAATGCAAATATGCGTAGTTGAACAGGGTCAGGAGCGAAGTAGTGGCAGGGCGGCAGCGTATCGACCGCGTGAGACGCCAGTACAACCAATGGGTCGCCAACCAGACCCTTGAGGACTACGCCCTCCGCTTCACCGCGAAGAGCGCCCGGCGCTGGTCCGCCGCGCGGGTCGCCAATACGGCGCTCGGCGCCATCTCGTTTCTGGCCCTCGAGGCCATCGGCGGCACCATCACCATCAATTACGGCATGACCAACGCCACAGCGGCGATCCTGGTGGTCAGTGTCATCATTTTTTGCTGCGGATTGCCGATCGCGTATCATGCCGCAAAATGCGGCATCGATATTGACCTCCTCACCCGCGGCGCCGGCTTCGGCTATATTGGCTCAACTGTTACATCGCTAATCTACGCGTCTTTCACCTTCATCTTTTTCGCCATCGAGGCCGTCATTCTCGCTTCGGCGCTGGAGATGTGTTTCGATATTCCGCGTCCTATCGGCTACCTGATATCGGCGGTGGTCATCATCCCCCTGGTGACTCACGGCATCACGCTGATCAGCCGTTTCCAGCTCTGGACCCAGCCGATCTGGCTGGTACTAAATCTGCTGCCCTTCGCGGCCATCGCCTATTCCAGCCGCGACTCCTTCGTGGCATGGACCAAATTTCCGGGCGACCACGGCAGCGCCGCTGGCCATCTCGATCTCCTGCTGTTTGGCACGGCCGCGTCCGTCGTGTTCTCGCTGGTCGCGCAGATCGGCGAACAGGTCGACTTCCTGCGCTTTCTGCCTCGCGACCGCCGCAGCTCCAAGGTGAGCTGGTGGGTGGCGCTACTCTGCGCAGGCCCGGGCTGGATCATCGTCGGCGCCATCAAGCTGCTGGCCGGCTCATTCCTCGCCTATTTTGCACTGACCCACGGCATCTCCGCCGAACACGCCGCCGAGCCTGCGCATATGTATCTCGAAGCGTTTCGCTATGTGCTGTCGCAGCCAGATTTGGCGCTCGCACTGACCGGCACCTTCGTGATCCTGTCGCAGCTCAAGATCAACGTGACCAATGCCTATGCCGGCTCGATCGCCTGGTCGAACTTCTTCTCGCGCCTCACCCACAGCCATCCCGGCCGCGTCGTCTGGCTGGTGTTTAACGTTCTGGTCGCGCTGCTGCTGATGGAGATCGGCGTCTACAAGGCGCTGGAGCAGACACTGGCGCTCTACTCCAAC
This sequence comes from Tardiphaga sp. P9-11, assembly GCF_008329525.1. Taxonomy (GTDB): domain Bacteria; phylum Pseudomonadota; class Alphaproteobacteria; order Rhizobiales; family Xanthobacteraceae; genus Tardiphaga. The sequence continues at coordinate 1,055,178 of NZ_NPKQ01000002.1, forward strand.
GTTGCGATTGCATGGGTCGGCGCGCTGGTCGCCGATCTGGTCATCAACAAGCCGCTCGGACTGCGCCCGCAGCAGATGGAGTTCAAGCGCGCGCATCTCTACGACATCAACCCGGTCGGCGTCGGCGCCATGCTGGCCGCCACCGTGATGTCGGTCAGCGCGTTTTATGGATTGTTCGGCCCCACGGCCAAGGCACTGTCGCCCTTCGTCGCTCTGGTTACTGCCCTCGTGATTGCCCCGATCATCGCCTTTGCGACAGGCGGGAAATACTACATTGCCCGCAAGCCGAAGCGCGCCTGGCAAAATATGGCGGCGATCCAATGCTGTATCTGCGAGCACTCGTTCGAGCCCGAGGACATGGCCCACTGCCCGGCCTATGCCGGCCCGATCTGCTCGCTGTGCTGCTCGCTCGACGCCCGCTGCCACGATCTCTGCAAGCCGCATGCGCGGATCGACGCGCAGATGTCGGCGACGTTCGGAAAATTGCTGCCGGAGCCGATCCTGGCCCGGCTCAACTCGCAGCTCGGCCATTATCTTGGCGTGTTCATGATCGCTGCCGGCCTCGTCGGCCTGACGCTGGGACTGATCTATCTGCAGACCTCCGCCGCCTCGCCGGGAGACAGCGCGCAGGTCTCGGAAGTGCTGTGGAAAGTGTTCTTCGCGCTGGCGATCATCATCGGCGTGGTGGCATGGCTATTCGTGCTGGCCAAGCAAAGCCGTCGCGCCGCTGAAGCCGAGACCAAGCGGCAGACCACGCTGCTGATGCAGGAAATCGACGCGCACAAGCGCACCGATGCCGAGCTGCAGCGCGCCAAGGAGGTCGCAGAATCCGCCAATCTCGCCAAGAGCCGCTACGTTGTCGGTCTGAGCCATGAACTGCGCTCGCCGCTCAACGCCATATCAGGCTATGCGCAGCTCCTGGAGCAGGACGAGAGCCTGCAAACGCGCCCGCGCGATCAGGTCCGCGTGGTGAAACGCAGCGCCGATCATCTCTCCGGCCTGATCGACGGCATTCTGGATATTTCCAAGATCGAGGCGGGGCGCCTTTATCTCTCGCGCGACGAAGTGCGCCTCACCGACTTCCTCGATCAGCTCGTCGGCATGTTCCGGCTACAGGCCGCAGCCAAGGGCATCGACTTCGTGTTCCGGCGGCCGAACATTCTGCCGACCGTGGTCTATGCCGACGAGAAGCGGCTGCGGCAGATCCTGATCAACCTGCTCTCCAATGCCATCAAGTTCACCCAACAAGGCAGCGTGCAGTTCGTGATCCATTATCGCAGCCCAGTCGCCGAATTCGAGATTATCGATACCGGACCCGGCATTCGTCCCGATGATCTGGAACGCATCTTCGCGCCCTTCGAACGCGGCGCGCTTGGCGCCGCGCAGCCCCACACGGGCACCGGTCTGGGCCTCACGATTTCCAAACTGCTTGCGGGCGTGATGGGCGGCGACATCCGCGTTAGCAGCGAGGTCGGCAACGGCAGCACCTTCCGCGTCAAGATGCTGCTATCGGAGGTCACCAACCCCACGCGCATCGCCCCCGTGGATGCGCCGATCTACGGCTATCACGGCGCGCGCAAGACCATTCTGATCACCGACGACGATCCGACGCAGCGCGATCTCCTGCGCCAGGTGCTCACGCCACTCGGCTTCATCCTGCTCAGCGCGCCGGATGGCCAGGCTTGCCTCAGCCTCGCCCAGCATTGCCACCCCGATCTGTTCCTGCTGGATATTTCCATGGCGGGCATGGATGGCTGGACCGTCGCGGAAAAGCTGCGCTCCTCGGGCCACCATCACGCACGCATCCTGATGGTCTCGGCCAGCGCGCTCGAAGCCCACGGCACGCCGCTCGCCCAGCCATTCCATGATGGCTATCTGATGAAGCCGATCGAACTGCCGCGGCTGCTCGAACAGATCGGACAACTCCTGAAGATCGAATGGCAATACGAACGCGACGAAGTGGCGCCGCTGCCGCAATGGACGCCCCATAGCGGCACCCGCCCGCCGGTGCATCATGTGGAGGAGCTCATCAGCCTCGGGCAGATGGGGCACATCCGCGCCATTCAGCTCAAGCTCGACGAGATCGGCAACGATCACCCCGAACATGCCGACTTTGTCGCGCAGATGCGTTCGCTGATCGATCGCTTCGACCTCGATCAATACATGGCCACCTTGAAGACGCTGTACACCTATGACCACTGATAACAAAAAACGCGACGTCGCGCTGGTGGTCGATGACTCGCCGGAAACATTGCGGCTCTTGACCGATGCGTTGGACGGCGCCGGCATGACCGTGATGGTGGCGATGGACGGTGCCGCCGCCATGCGCATTGTCGAGCAAATCACACCGGATATTATCCTGCTGGATGCTGTCATGCCGGGGATCGACGGCTTCGAGACTTGCCGCCGGCTGAAGCGCGATGCGGGTCTGGGCGACGTGCCCGTGATCTTCATGACCGGCCTCTCCGAGACCGAACATATTGTGCGTGGCCTGGAGGCCGGCGGCGTCGATTACGTCACCAAGCCCATCATCATCGAGGAAATGCTGGCGCGTATCCGCGTGCATCTCGCCAATGCACGGCTGACGCAGAGTGCGCGCACCGCGCTCGATGTCTCCGGGCGCTTCCTCCTCGCGGTGAGCAGCAAGGGCAATATCCTGTGGGCAACGCCGCAGGCGCAGAAGCTCCTGAACGATCACCTCATTTCCGCCCCCGACGACGAATTGCTGCTGCCACCCGTGATGCTGCAATGGCTGGAGCAGATGCAGCGGCCCGGCGCAAAGCCCGCACCGTCATCAGGCTTTCCCAACAACGAGCTGCTGCGTCTGCAATATATGGGTAAAGTCGGCTCCGGCGAATTCTTGCTGCGGCTCGCCAAGGAGAACGCGCCGACCGCCCCTGCCGAATTCAGCAAGGAGCTCGGCCTCACCGGCCGCGAGGGCGAAGTGCTGTCCTGGCTGAGTAAAGGCAAGAGCAACCGCGACATCGCGCAGATCCTCGGCCTCTCACCACGCACGGTCGACAAGCATCTGGAGCAGATCTACGCCAAGCTCGGTGTTGAGAACCGCACAGCGGCGGCGGCCATCGCGGTGAATGCGAGCCACAGGCGGCAATAGCCGCGGCATCGCATTCGGATAGTTCAGCTCCCTCTCTTGTTCCTTTGATAGTGCACCGCACGCGCGGGCGGGCCGCGCATGCAAACCCGCAGCTGTTGTCGAATTCGCTATTGACAAACTTTTTCGTCAATATCTAATTTAGCAAAAACAAGAGATGAATGGCCCGACACGAGGCCGCATTGGGGAGAGAAACACATGACACGCCGGTTCCTGGTGTGCGCTGCCGCGCTCACGCTTTGGACATCCACCGCCTCCGCTCAGGTCTCCGACGACGTCGTTCGCATCGGCGTTCTCACCGATCTTTCAAGCTGGGGGCGCGACAATAGCGGCCCCGGCTCCGTCGAAGCCGCGAAGATGGCGCTCGAGGAATTCGGCCCGACGGTGCTCGGCAAGCCGATCGAGATCATCAGTGCCGATCACCAGATGAAGTCGGATGTGGGCATCCAGATCGCGCGCAACTGGTTCGACGCTGGCAAGGTCGATGCCGTCGTCGATATCCCGAACTCAGCCATCGCCATCGCGGTTCATAATCTGGCGAAGGATCGCAACAAGATCGCGCTGCTGTCCGGCCCAGGCGCAAGCACGCTGACGGATGAGCTATGCAGCCCCAACACGGTCCACTTCACCTACGACACCTACGCGCTTGCAAAGGTCACAGCCTCTGCTGTGGTCGCCGGCGGCGGCAAGTCATGGTTCTTCATCACCGCCGACTATGCCTTCGGCAACCAGCTTGAACAGGACGCAACGCGCTTCATCAAGGCGAGCGGTGGCACCGTGCTGGGCAGCGTTCGTCACCCAACCAACACTGCCGACTTCTCTTCTTTCGCGTTGCAGGCGCAGAACTCGAAGGCTGAAGTCGTCGCTTTCGCCAATGCCGGCCAGGACACCGACAATTCGATCAAGCAGTCCGGCGAATTCGGTCTCGTCAAGGGCGGCCAGAAGCTGGTCGGCCTGCTGATGTTCGACACCGACGTGCATGCCATCGGACTCGACGCAGCCCAAGGCACTTACCTCACCACTGCGTCCTACTGGAACATGGACGACAAGACGCGCGCCTGGTCGAAGAAATTCTTCGACCGCACCAAGGTGATGCCGACCATGATCCAGACCGGCGTCTATGGCTCGGTCCTGCATTATCTCAAGGCCATCAAGGCCGCCGGCACCGACGATCCGGCCAAGGTGATGGCCAAGATGCGCGAACTGCCCATCGAGGACACCTTCGTGCATGGAGGCAAACTGCGTGAGGACGGCCGCGTCATCCGCGACATGTATCTGGCTCGCGTCAAGAAGCCGTCGGAATCCAAGGAGCCTTGGGATTATCTCGACATCATCAAGACCGTGAAGGGCGACGACGCCTTCCGACCCGTCTCTGAATCGAAATGCGCATTGCTGAAGAAGTAAGGTCTCATGGCTGTTGATCCCAAGGCGAATATCGAGCTCTATGAATGCGACGTGCTGGTCGCCGGCTCCGGCTGCTCCGGCATGTCGGCGGCGATCACCGCTAGACATAGCGGGCTCGATGTTCTGATCGTCGAAAAGGAGCCGCGGTTTGGTGGCACGACCGCGCGCTCCGGCGGCTGGCTGTGGATCCCCGGCACGTCGCTGGCACGCGCCTGGGGCATCAATGAGAGCCCGGACGAGGCACGCACCTATCTGCGCCATGAAGCCGGCAACAGTTACGATGCCGCACGCGTCGATGCGTTTCTCGCCGCAGGGCCCGAAGCAATCGACTTCTTCACCTCCAAGACAGCGGTGCGCTTCGACATGCCGCTGACCTTTCCCGACTACGATGCGGAAGCGCCCGGCGGCAAGCAGGGCGGCCGTTCGATGGTGGCACGGCCGTTCGACGGACGCGAACTCGGCGACCACATCAAGAATATTGGTGCGCCGCTACCCGAGTTGACGGTGTTCGGCATCATGCTCGGCTCCGGCAAGGACATCATCCATTTCATGCGCGCAACGAAGTCGCTCACCTCGGCGATCTACGTCGCCAAGCGGCTGTCGAAGCATTTCATGAACGTGCTGCGCTACGGCCGCGGCATGACGCTGACCAACGGCAACGCCCTCGCCGGCCGGCTCGCCAAATCCGCCTTCGATCTCAAGATTCCACTGTGGCTGTCGTCACCGGTGCGCGAACTGATTATGGAAAACGGCACGGTTCGCGGCGCCATCGTTGAGCGCAACGGCAAGCGCGTCCGCATCTACGCAAGACGCGGCGTGGTGCTCGCATGCGGCGGCTTCCCGCATGACATCGAACGGCGCAAGGCGATGTTTCCGCATGCGCCCACGGGGCGAGAGCACACTTCGCCGGGCCCGACCGGCAATACCGGCGATGGTCTTCGCCTCGCGGAGTCCGTGGGCTGCCGTGTCGAAGATTCATTGCCGAATGCCGCTGCCTGGGTGCCGGTCTCGGTCACCCATCGCAAGGACGGCAGCAAAGGCGTGATGCCGCACTTCATCGATCGCGCCAAACCCGGTGTGATCGCCGTGATGCGCGACGGCGCCCGCTTTGCCAACGAAGGCAATTCCTACCATGCTTTCGTCCAGCAGATGATGAAAGCGGCAAAACCGGGCGAGGAAATAGCGGCTTGGCTTGTTTGCGACCACCGGGCACTCAGGCAATACGGGCTCGGCGCCGTGCCGCCCTTCCCGATGCCGATCGGCCAGTATCTGAGCTCGGGCTATCTCATCAAGGGCAACACGCTCGAAGAGCTCGCCAGCCAGGCTGGTATCGACGCCGGCGGCTTCGTCACAACCATCGCGCAATTCAACAACACCGCAGCCGAAGGCCGCGATCCGGCCTATGGCAAAGGATCGCGCGCCTATAACCGCTACCAGGGCGACGCCAACCACGGACCCAATCCCTGCGTCGCACCGATCGAACAGGGGCCGTTCTATGCCATCAAGATGGTGATCGGCGATCTCGGCACCTATGCCGGCATCAGGACCGATGCACAGGCGCGCGCGCTCGACGCCGGCGGTCAGGTGATCAACGGCCTTTATGCAGCGGGTAACGACATGGCGAGCATCATGGGCGGCAATTATCCCGGCGCCGGCATCACACTCGGTCCCGCGCTGACCTTCGGTTATATTGCCGGCCGCCATCTCGCCGGCACGCCGGTAAAGGCAGCATGATGGCCAGCTTCGCACCCAATCTGCTGAAGGGTCAATTGGCGCTTGTCACGGGTGCTGCCGCTGGCAACGGCCGCGCCATTGCAATGGGTCTGGCGGCGCATGGCGCCGATATTATCGTGACCGATATCGACCACGATGGCGCCGCACGCACGGCCGGCGATATTGCAGCCACCGGGCGGCAGTCATGGCATCATCATCTCGACGTTACGGATGTCGATGCCTGCCGACAGCTCGCACAGACTGTCAAAGCAAGTGCCGGCGACATTTCGATCCTGATCAACAATGCCGGCATCATCATTCGCGAAGGCATCGAATCCGAGCGCGCGGTTGAGAACTGGCGGCGCGTACTCGACGTCAACCTCAACGGCGTGTTTAACGTCACCCATGCCTTCCTGCCGGCCTTGCGCGCCCGGCGGGGCAGCGTGATCAATCTCGGCTCCATTGCCTCTTTCGTCGGAGTCGCCGATACCCTCGGCTATTCGCCCTCCAAGGGCGGCGTGAAACTGCTGACACAGGCGCTGGCGCGCGAAGTTGCCAAAGACGGCGTGCGCGTCAACGCCATTGCGCCGGGTGTGATCGAGACGGCCATGACCGAAGCGACGCGCAACGATCCCGCGCGGCTGGCCGGCTTCCTCGGCCGCACGCCGCTGGGCCGAGTCGGGCAGCCCGATGAGCTGATCGGCCCTGTGGTCTTCCTCGCTTCTCCCATGGCGACCTATGTCACAGGTGCGACCTTGCCAGTGGATGGAGGCTTCCTGGCCGTGTAGTGTCCGCGGCACTGGTTTGGGGCAAGCATGGCTAAAGAGAGTCGCGGCATTCAGTCGATCGAGGTCGGGGGTGAATTGCTGCAAGCGCTGGTGCGCAATGGTGAACCGATGATGCTGCGGGATCTGGCGCGCGAGGCCGGCATGTCGCCAGCCAAGGCGCATCCCTATCTCGCCAGTTTCTCCCGCATCGGCCTGATCGAGCAGGATCCATCCACCGGCCGCTATGAATTCGGTGCGCTCGCCCTCGAACTCGGCATCGTGACGCTGCGTCGCCTGTCGGCCGTCCGCGTGGCAACACCGGCCATTATGGCACTTGCCGGCACCATCGACCACGCCGTCTCGCTGGCGATCTGGGGGACCCATGGACCGACCGTGGTGCGCATGGAGGAGCCCAGCCACCCTGTGCACATCGCCATGCGCGTGGGCTCAACCGTATCTCTGCTCGAAACAGCAACGGGACGGATCTTCGCGGCATTCATGCCATCAGCAACGATCAATTCCGCGCTCACCGAAGATCTCGACCGGCTCTCGATCGGCTATGACCCGAACCGCAAGATAAAAGGCCCGGCCATCGACAAGATCCTCGCCGACATCCGCACGCGCGGGCTGGCCCGCGCCGTCGGCGAGCCCTTGCGCGGCGTCAACGCATTCTCGGCGCCGGTGTTCGATCATAGCGGCGCGGTAGTCCTGGCCGTGACCGCCATGGGCGCGGTGGGCACCTTCGACGTCAACTGGAACAGCCCGATCGCCAGCGCCCTGCTCGATTGCACCAATGCGATCTCGCGTCGACTCGGCCGCGACGTCAAGGACTGAGCAGCGCAGCAATCTGCGCAAGATGCGTGCAGTGTGCAAAGTTGTCTGACAACCCGACGCGTGGCCTTGTCGCCCCAGTCCATCGTGTTACGATCCCTCAGGCGCATCTCCGGTCCACGGGGAGCGACCATAAAATCACCGCCGGTCAAGGCGGCTCGAGGGAGGATGACACATGGCTCTTTACGGCCCGACACGTCGTGCCTTTGTGCATGGGGCGCTCGCCACCAGCGCGATTGGCCTCACCGGCATTCCAGCTTTCGCCGATCCCGCCTGGAAGAAGTACGCAGGCACCACGATTGAAGCCAATCTGATCAAGGGCCCGCGCGGCGAACTGCTGCAGAAGTACGCCTCCGAATTCACGGAACTGACCGGCATCAAGGTCGAGTCCGAAGTGATCCCGGAGCAGCAGCAGCGCCAGAAGGCCGTCATCGAGCTCACCTCCGGCAAGCCCTCCTTCGACGTCGTGCACGTCAGCTACCACGTCCAGAAGCGCCAGTTCGAAAAGGCCGGCTGGCTCGCCGATCTCACCGGCTTCATGAAAGATCCGAACCTCACCGCGTCGGATTTACGCGTCGACGACTTCTCCGCCGGCGGTCTGCAGTTCGCGCAGAACGACAAGGGCGAGATGCACTCGCTGCCGTGGTCGGTCGATTATTTCATCCTGTACTACAACAAGGAAATGTTCGCCAAGAAGGGCGTCGCAGTTCCAAAGACCATGGATGAGATGGCGGCCGCTGCCGAGAAGCTCAACGATCCCGCCAACGGCATCTACGGTTTCACCGGGCGTGGCCTCCGCAACGCCAACATGACGCTATGGACCAACTTTTTCCTCAACTATGGCGGCGAATTCCTCGATGCCAAGGGCAACATCCTGACCGATGGGCCCGAGGCCATCGAAGCGACCAAGATGTATCAGCGCCTTCTCACCAAGACGGCGCCTCCCGGCGTCGCCGGTTTCAACTGGATGGAGTCGATGGCCTCGCTGACGCAGGGCCGCGCAGCCATGTGGATCGACGGCGTCGGCTGGGCACCGCCCATCGAGGATCCCAATGCGTCGCGCGTGGTCGGCAAGATCGGCTACACCGTCGTGCCCGCCGGACCGAAGGGGCAATTCTCCGCCGCCTATGGCGACGGCATCGGCATCGCGAAGACCTCGACCAAGAAGGAAGCCGCCTATCTCTATTGCCAATGGGCGGTGTCGAAGACCATGGGTGCCCGGCTGTTGCAGAGCGGCGGCGGCGTGCCGTTCCGCAACTCGATCCTCAATGAGGAGACGGTGCGCAAGGGCGTGAAGAACCAGGAATGGCTGGATTCGGTGATCGCCTCGGCCAAGATCAGCAAGCTCGGCCTGCCGGTCATCGTGCCCGTCGCCGAATTCCGTGATCTTGTCGGTGCCGCCGTCACCGCCACGCTGGCAGGCGCAGATCCGGCTACCGAGCTGAAGAAAGCCCACGAACAGTTCCGGCCGATCCTGGAGCGCAGCGAAAAATCGTGAGCGAACTGACAGCGGGAAAGGCCGTCGCCAAAACGACCGCAGCGGTCGCGGCCGAAACGGCAACCGCCGGAAAAAACGAGTGGCGGCCAATTTCCTATTGGCCGTTCGTGATTCCAGCGATGATCGTCGTCATGGCGGTCATCATCTTCCCGTGGGTCTATACGATCTGGATGAGCCTGCACGAATGGAAGGTCGGCCAAGCGCCGACCTTCGTCGGCTTCGCCAATTATCTCAGGTTGCCGAGCGATGCGCGTTTTGTGGAATCCGTGGGGCACACCCTGGTCTATACGGCGCTGTCGGTCGCGCTGCCGCTGATCCTCGGCACATTGGCGGCGGTGATCTTCAACAACAAGTTTCCGCTGCGCGGCCTCTTCCGCGGGCTCTTCATCCTGCCGATGATGGCGACGCCGGTCGCCATCGCGCTGGTGTGGACGATGATGTTCCACCCGCAGCTCGGCGTGCTGAACTATCTGCTGTCGCTGTTCGGCCTGCCACCATCGCTCTGGGTGTTTCATCCTGCCACCGCAATCCCGTCACTGGTGCTGGTGGAGACGTGGCAATGGACGCCGCTGGTCATGCTGATCGTGCTCGGCGGCCTCAGTGCGATTCCGACCGAGCCCTATGAAAGCGCCCAGATCGACGGCGCGACACCGTGGCAGACCTTCCGCTACATCTCGTTGCCGATGATCATGCCCTTCCTGTTCATCGCGGCGATGATCCGCATGATCGACGCCGTGAAGAGTTTCGACATCATCTTCGCCATTACGCAAGGCGGTCCCGGCAGCGCCTCGGAAACCATCAACCTGTATCTCTACAGCGTCGCCTTCGTCTATTACGACGTCGGCTACGCCTCCGCGATCGTGGTCGTGTTCTTCGCGCTCATCGTCGCGCTCGCCGGTGCGCTCTTGCATCTGCGCCAGCGCACCCACTGGAACGACGCCGGAGGCAGTGCCTGACCATGCGGGACTTTCTCAACAAACTCGGCCTGACTTTCGCCTTCATCGTCATCGTCTCGCCGGCGGTGCTGTTCTTCCTCTGGATGCTGTCGCTGTCGCTGAAATTCGAGATCGACAACGCCTCCTATCCGCCGGTCTTCATCCCCGACCGCATCAATTGGGGCAATTACGCCGCCGTCATCGAATCCAAGCGATTCATGACCTATTTCTTCAACACGCTGATCGTCACCGGCTCGGCGACCTTGTTCGCTCTCATCATCGGCGTGCCTGCCGGTTACGGGATCGCACGCATGCGCGCGCGCAAATCGGCCATCGTGATCCTGATCGCGCGCATCACGCCCGGCCTGTCCTATCTGATCCCGCTATTCCTGCTGTTCCAGTGGCTCGGCCTCCTGGGCACCCTGTGGCCGCAGATCATCATCCATCTCGTGGTCACCGTGCCGATCGTGATCTGGATCATGATCGGCTATTTCGAGACGACGCCAATGGAGCTCGAAGAATCCGCCATTATCGACGGCGCCACCCGGTGGCAGGTATTCCGCCACGTCGCGCTGCCTATTGCACGTTCCGGCATCGCCGTTGCCTTCATCCTCTCGGTAATTTTCTCCTGGAATAATTTCGTGTTCGGTATCGTGCTGGCGGGACGGGAAACGCGGACACTGCCGGTCGCGGTCTACAACATGATCTCGTTCGATCAGTTGAGCTGGGGACCGCTGGCGGCCGCGGCGTTGATCGTGACGCTGCCGGTGCTGTTGCTGACAATGTTTGCACAAAGGCAGATTGTGGCGGGACTGACCGCGGGCGCAGTGAAGTGACGCGTTAACTCGCAGCAACCTTGCGCTGCTCATCCGGCGCCGTTTCGCTCGCCGCAATCAGGCGCTTGAGCTCCGGGATACACGAGCCGCAATTGGTGCCGGCCTTGAGCTTTGCGCCGATCTCCGCTGCCGTCCCCGCCCCCGCTGCGATAGCGTCGCAGATGGTATTGCGGCCGACGCCGAAGCAAGCGCAGACGATCGGACCGGCACTGGCCGCGCCATCGGCGGACTTTCCGGAGAGCAGCGTACGGCGCTGGTCGTCGCTCACGGTCTCGGCGGTGAACAATTCCTTCACGGCATCCCAGGAAAGCGCCCCCTCGGTCGGGCCGATGAACAGACAGGTCTCGATGCGGTCATCCTTGAACGACACCGCGCGATACACACCTTGGCCCACGTCCTCGTATTCAGCGGCATCATCGCCCAGCAACGGCTTCAGCCAGTTCTGCCAGGTCTCGACATCGGTATTGTCGGAGAGCAGATAACCGACGCCGCCCGTGACTGCGACGCGCGCCCATTGCACGCCGAACGTCATCTCCAGCGGTATGCGCGACAGCACGAAGCCGCGCTGCGCAAACACGACAGGTGCGATCGCCACCGGCGTCGCCTTGTTCTCGGGTTGACCAGAGAATGGATCGACAAATGGCGCGACAAGCCCGCCGACACGCGCGAAACCCGCGGTCTCGTCGTTCCAGTGGATTGGCGCGAACAACATGCCGCGCTGCTGGCGCTCGCTGACAATGACTTTCAGCACACATTCGCCATGGTCGGTGGTCAGCCGCGCATGGCCACCGTCGACAATCGCGAACGCTACGGCATCGTCAGGATGGATCTCGACGAAGGGCTCCGGAATATGCTGACCGAGCCGCGGGCTAAGGCCCGTGCGCGTCATCGTGTGCCACTGATCGCGGACGCGGCCTGTGTTGAGCCGTAGCGGGCGCTCGATCGACACCTGCGTGCGCAACTCCGGCGCCTCCGGCGCGATGAAACGCGCGCGCCGGTCATTGGCGTAGAATTGACCATCGGCGAAGAAGCGCGCCTGCGGCTTCGTGGTCCCCTCACGCACTGGCCATTGCACCGGGGCCATGGTGTCGAAGGCCTCGTCCGAGACCTTCATCAACCCACCGATATCGAAATCGCGATGGCCGTTGTTTTCGAAAGCCGAAAGGCTGGCGTGCTCGCGAAAGATCTCGGCGGCCGATGTGTAGGCGAAGGATGCGCCATAGCCCAAGCGCTTGGCGACTTCGCTCAGCGCCCACCAATCCGGTCGCGCCTCGCCAGGCGCCCGCAGGAACGAACGCTGCCGCGACACGCGGCGTTCGGAATTCGTTACCGTGCCGGACTTCTCGCCCCAGGCCAGCGCTGGCAACAATACATGCGCACCGGCATTCACAGTGTCGTTGGAACGCACATTCTCCGACACCACAAACAGATCGAGCTTGCTCAGCGCGGCGCGCACGACATCGGCATCGGGGAGCGATACCGCGGGATTGGTGCCCATCACCCACAACGCCCGAATCTCGCCGCGGCCAATGGCCTCGAACATCTGGACGGCCTTGAGGCCTTCATGGGTGGCGATATGCGGCGCCTTCCAGAACCGGCGCACGCGATCGATATCGACAGGCGTGAAGCCCATATGGGCTGCGAGCTGGTTGGCGAGGCCACCGACCTCGCGGCCGCCCATGGCATTCGGCTGGCCGGTCAGCGAGAACGGCGACGCGCCAAGCTTGCCGATGCGGCCGGTGGCCAGATGGCAGTTGAGGATCGCATTGACCTTGTCGGTGCCCTGCGCCGACTGGTTGACGCCCTGCGAATACAGCGTGACCACACGCGGCGTCGCCTTGAACATCTGGAAGAAGGTCGCGACATCGATCTCGTCGAGCCCGGTTGCCTTGGCTGTCGCGGCCACGCTGCCGGCAATGGTCCTGGCCCGCGCGAGCGCCTCGTCAAAGCCCGCTGTGTGCTCCCCGATATAACTCTGATCCAGCGCACCGTTATCGGCGAGATAGGCAAGGAGCCCACTGAACAGCGCGGTGTCCGTGCCCGGCTTCAGGCCGAGAAACAAATCGTCATTACCAACGGTATCGGTGCGACGCGGGTCGATCACAACGATCCGCGCGCCCCGGGTCTGCTTGTTGGCCAGCATGCGCTGATACAGCACCGGATGGCACCAGGCGGCATTGGAGCCGACCAGCACCAGCAGATCCGCTTGGTCGAGATCCTCGTAGCATCCCGGCACCGTATCGGCACCGAACGCGCGCTTGTGGCCGGCCACGGATGAGGACATGCAGAGTCGCGAATTGGTATCGACATTGGCGCTGCCGAGAAAGCCCTTCATCAGCTTGTTGGCGACGTAGTAATCCTCGGTCAGCAACTGGCCGGAGAGATAGAACGCCACGGCGCTGGGGCCATGTTTGGCGACGACCTTCTGAAATCCTTCAGCGACATGATCCAGCGCATCGCTCCATGCGACCTGCGCCATCTCGCCATTGTCGCCGCGCATCATCGGATGCAGCAAGCGCTCGTCGAGGCTCAGCGTTTCGCCGAGCGCCGATCCCTTCGAGCAGAGCCGGCCGAGATTGGCGGGATGCGCGGGATCGCCCGCAATCACTGCGCCGCCATTGCCGTCCGGCGTCGCCAGCACGCCACAACCGACACCGCAGTAAGGGCACGTCGTGCGCGTGGCGTGCAGATGCGGATCGACCGCGTTCATCACGCCGCCTCCGCGCGGACGGCGAGTGCGCGACCGAACATCATCTCGGCGCGGATATCGGAAATATCAATGCCGCTGCGGATCAGCTCGAGATACCACAGCGCATCCTGCGTATCGCCGACCAGCACGGCGCCAGCGAGCGCGCCATCTGCGATCACCAGCTTCTTGTAGGTGCCGCGGCGGGCATCGTTGAGCAGAAGCGTCTCGCTGCCTTCGCCCGCCATGAAATCTCCAACCGAGAAAACGCTGACGCCGGAGACCTTGAGATTGGTGGAGAGCACGCTGCCGGTATAGGCAGCGGCCTTGCCCGCGAGATGGCGTGCCAACACCCTGGCTTGTTCGTAGGCGGGCTCCACGAGGCCATAGCAGGTGCCGCGATGCTCGGCGCATTCGCCGAGTGCGAAGACGTCGTCGGTACCGGTTGCCATCTGGTCGTTGACGACAATGCCACGATTGACCGGGATTTCCGCTTCCCTGGCGAGCGACGTGTTGGGCCGGATGCCGGCCGCAAAGATCACGGCGTCGGCGTCGAGCATACGGCCATCGGCCAGTTCGACGCTCACGACACGATCGCTGCCATGAATACGTGCCGTATTGGCATTGAGCAAAATCCTGACGCTCTTGCGTTCGACCAGCGTTTTCAGGAGGTTCGCTGCAGGTGCATCCAGCTGGCGCTCCATCAGCCGGTCCATCAGATGGATCAGTGTGACGTCAGCGCCCGCCTTGGCGAGGCCATAGGCAGCTTCGAGACCAAGCAGGCCGCCACCGACCACGACGACGCGCTTCTTCTGCGCGGCAAGTTCGAGCAGCAGGTCCACATCGCGGCTGTCGCGGAACACATGCACGCCCTTGAGATCACCACCGGGCACCGGCAGCCGCAGTGCAGATGAACCGGTGGCGATGACCAGTTTTGAGAACGGCACATGCTTGCCGGTCGATGTCGTGACCTCACGCGCGGCCATATCGATGGCGGTCGCCGTTGCGCCGTATTTCAGCGTGACGCCGCGGTCGCGCCACCAGGCGGCAGGCTTCAGCTCGATCTCCTGGGATGTTGCCTCACCGGCCAGCACCGACGACAGCAAAACGCGATTGTAGGCGAGCCGTGGTTCGTCTCCGATGACGGCGATGGCGTATCGACCGAGCGCGCATTTCGCCAGCTCGTCCACGAGCCGAGCCGCTGCCATGCCGTTACCAATGATGACCAGCGGCTCGCTCACGTCATATCCTTACTCGGCCGCCTGCGCTGTGCCGTAGGCTTCAGAAATCATGTAGCCGGACAGCGTGCCGTAGGCCGCGGTCCAGGCGCTCGCGAGTTCGGGCGTCCAGGCGTCGCCGAGGCCATTCTCCAGGGTCCACAGCAGCGCACCGCCGACGATCGGATAGTGTTCGGCCTTCACGCCATAGGCCACGTGCTGCTTGGCGAGCGCGCTCGCTGCAGGCAATACAGTTTCGAGTCGCGTCAGGCCGGTGACGACGACGCCAAGCGTCGCCATCAATTTGCGGCCCTGCTCCTTCATGTCGCCGCGAAACATCGGCTTCACTTGTGGGGCAACCTCGAAGAGACGGCCGTAGAACAATTCCGCAGCCACTTCGGAAATCGGCGCGACTTTCTTGAAACTATCCTGGACCAGAGCGACGTCAGACGCATTCATGTAAACTCTCCTTGTTGTGGAAGGCGAGCTTGTGTGTCGCGCCGCGTGAGCGAATGTTCAGCGCGCGATAAAATGCGATGGGATTCTAGTGATAGGCCGCAGAAATCATGCGTGCTGCCAGAAAATTGTAAACCTTGTGCCACGAGGCCTCGACCTCGGGCGTCCAGCGCTCGCCAAGCCCCTGCTCCAGACTCCAGAACAGCGCCTCGCCGACTGGAAGATAATGCGAGGCCTCCACGCCATAATGCACATGGTCTTTCGCGATCTTGCCGATTACCGACAATAGACCCGTGATATTGTCGAGACTGCCGACGATCACCGTAAGCGTTGCGATAAACTTGTGCTTGAGCTGCGCCATGTCGCCGCGAAACAGCGGGCGCGTTTCCGGCAATGTTTCGAACAGTCGAGCATAAAACAGATCCACCATGACCGAGGAGTTCGGCCACATCTGATCGAATGAGGATTGCACGCGCATGATTTCTTCGCGCGTCAGGCCTATCGAACGACTCATGATCTGCAGCTATCCGGAAAGTCTGAGCCGCATTCATTCGGTTTACCCTCGGAAGTCAAGAGGTAATGAGATGCTTACGCGGCTTCGACAAATTTGTGGCGCTCGTACAGGAATTCGAGCACGCGCTTGCGGCAATCGAGGTAGACGGCGTTGCTCGCCAGTTCGAGTCGCTTGCGCGGACGCTCCAGCGGCACATCGAGTACTTCGCCGATAGTCGCTGATGGCCCATTGGTCATCATCACGATACGATCAGACAGCAGTACGGCTTCGTCGACGTCGTGGGTGATCATGACGATGGTGTTGCCAAGTTTCTGATGTAGCGCCATCACTGAGTCCTGCAGATGCGCGCGGGTCAGCGCATCCAATGCGCCGAACGGTTCGTCGAGCAGCAGCACCTTCGGCTCCATGGCCAGCGCACGGGCAATGCCGACGCGCTGCTTCATGCCGCCGGAGATTTCCGAGGGGCGCTTGTCCTTGGCATGGGTCATCTGCACGAGATTGAGATTGTGCATGGTCCACTCGTCACGCTCGACGCGGCTCTTGGTCTTGGCAAACACCTTGTCCACGCCAAGACGGACATTCTGGTAGACCGTCAGCCAGGGCAGCAGACTGTGGTTTTGGAATACGACGGCACGATCCGGGCCAGGTGAATTCACCTCGCGACCTTCAAGGATCACGCCACCGATCGTTGCACGGGTCAGGCCGGCGATGATGTTGAGCATCGTCGACTTGCCGCAACCGGAATGGCCGATGATGGAAACGTAATCACCCTTGCCGAGGTTGAGGTTGATATCCTTCAACACTTCGGACGAGACCTTGCCGCGGGTGAACACCTTGTCGACGTGATCGAGCTTCAGATATGGCGTCATGATATCTCTCCTTAGCTGACCCAAGTGTTAGCTGACTGAGGTGCCGTGGGTGACAAGCTTGCCGAGCCCCGCGATCAAGCGGTCGAGCACGAAGCCGATGATGCCCACATAGAACAGCGACAGGATGATCTCGCTGATATGCGATGAATTCCAGGCGTCCCAGATGAAGAAGCCGATGCCGACGCCACCGATGAGCATTTCAGCAGCAATGATGGCGAGCCATGACAGGCCGATGCCGATGCGCAAACCCGTGAAGATGTAGGGCGCGGCCGAGGGCAACATGACCTTCCAGAAGAACTCAACCGGATTGAGCTGCACCACAGCAGCCACGTTGCGATAATCCTGCGGAATGTTGCGAATGCCGACCGCGGTGTTGATGATGATCGGCCAGATCGAGGTGATGAAGATCACGAAGATCGCCGAGGGCTGACCGTCGCGAAACGCAGCGAGCGCCAGCGGCAACCAAGCCAGCGGCGGGATCGTGCGCAGCACCTGGAAGATCGGATCGAGGCCACGCATCGCCCAGACCGACTGACCGACCAGCGTACCAAGCGCGATGCCGACAACGGCCGCAAGCGAGTAGCCAAAGGCGACACGCTGAAGACTCGCCGACAGATGCCAGAACAGACCCTTGTCGATGCCGCCGCGATCGAAGAACGGATCGAAGATCAGCTCCTTGGTATCCTGATAGACCTTGGATGGCGGCGGCAAGGTCGACCCTGCGCGCCGACACACCAGCTCCCAGAACACCATCAACAGTGCAAAGACGATCAGCGGCGGGATCACGCGCGCTGCCACGTCCTTGGCTGCCTTGACATACTTGTCGGTGTTCGGGACCTGCTTCGGAGCCAGTGCGACGCTGGCCACCGGCGGCTTCGCTAGTGCCGTTGCCGGTTCGGTCTTGATAACTTGCATGTTCATCGCACTGATCTCCGTCATGTCAGTCAGGCCCAGCTCAATCTCAACGTCGCGCTCAGACGTCGACGCGCTTGATGGCGAGCGATTTCAAATAGGCGGCGGGGTTCTCCGGATCAAACACCTTGCCGTCAAAGAACGTCTCCTTGCCGCGCGACGTCGAAGTCGGGATGTCCGACGCGGCGACGCCGAGCTCCTTGGCGGCGTCCTTCCAGAGATCTTCGCGATTGACCTTGGCAATTAGCGCCTTGGCGTCGTAGCCGGCCTCATACTTGCCCCAGCGGATATCCTCGGTGATGAACCACAGATCGTGGCTCTGATACGGATAGGACGCATTGTCCTTCCAGAACCGCATCTGCTGCGGCGAGTTCTCGACTACGCGGCCGGTGCCGTAGTCGAACTTGCCCTTCATGCGATCGGTGACATCTTCGACCGGCACGTTGATCCACTGGCGCTTGGCACAGATCGCCGCGGCTTCTTCGCGATTCTCCATCTTCTCGCACCACTGCTGGGCTTCCATCACGGCCATCAGCAGCGCCTTCGCAGCTTTCGGATACTTATCGACAAAAGCCGCGCGCATGCCAAACGACTTCTCCGGATGCTTGTCCCAGAGTTCGCCCGTGGTCAGAGCGGTGTAGCCAATCTTCTGGTGGATGAGCTGCAGGTTCCACGGCTCGCAGACGCAGAACGCGTCCATGGTACCGACCTTCATGTTCGCGACCATCTGCGCCGGAGGCACAACGATGGTTTCGATGTCCTTGTCGGGATCGATGCCGCCGGCAGCGAGCCAGTAGCGGATCCAGAGGTCATGCGTGCCGCCCGGGAATGTCATTGCGGCCTTCACCGACTTGCCGCTTGCCTTCTTCTTCTCCAGCGCGACCTTGAACGGCGCGGTGTCGAGGCCGATCTTGAGATCCTCATATTCCTTGCCGACCGAGATGCACTGGCCATTCAGATTGAGGCGCGCCAGAATATACATCGGCGTCGGCACGTTGTTCTGCGTCACCTTGCCGGACGAAATCAGGTAGGGCATCGGCGTCAGGATATGCGCGCCATCGATGCCGTTGCCTTCGGAGCCAAGCACGAGGTTATCGCGCGTGGTACCCCACGACGCCTGCTTCAGTACTTCGGTGTCAGGCAGACCATATTTCGCGAAGATGCCCTTTTCCTTGGCGATGAACAGCGGAGCCGCATCGGTCAGCGCAATGAAGCCGAGCTTGGCGCCCTTCACTTCGGGACCAGCACCCTGCGCGAAAGCACCGGCGGGGAAGTTGAGCTTGGCGGCCGCTAGCAAGGCAGCGGTACCCGCGCCGGCTTTCAGAAGCTGACGGCGGCTGATCTTGCGGCCCGGCTTGTTGGTCTCTGACTTCGTCATGTGCTGCTGTCGTCCTTTCGCGTCTCGGATGGCCTGCACCGTCATTGCCCCTCGTCACAGCGCACCTCGATCGAAGGCGTACGGACATAGCGGCGCGTCTGGGGAAAGCCCCATGATGGCAATGCTGGCTGGTGATTGATGGTGACGGCTACAATGGCGTCGCTAAGAACTATTCAAAGTTCGTGCCAGTCGCTACCCGATGAGAATTTCAATCAATTGCAGTAACTTACCCAAAGGCAGGGGGCCGGCGCGGCGAACCTGCCGCATCGAAAATTTGCGGACCGCTTATTTATTGTGCGACGCACGCGAAATAAGCAGAGTGCAACGAGGTGCTATTGCACCGAATTCATCGCCGCTTTGGCGACCGGATCGGTGCTATCAACCGGCTTCAGTTTCTTGCGAACGGACCGCCTCATGCCGACCATTCCGGTGATCACCGAACCTGCCCTCGCATCGCTCCGACAGGCTTTGAGCACGCTGAAGGCTGCGGCCGTGGTGTCCGCGGCGGCAGTGCTGTCCCAAGGCAAAAGCGACCTTGAAGCGAACGCCGCGGCGGCAACCGGCCATTTGGATAATGTTTCCCGCCAGCTCCATGCGTTCCGCAAGGGCGTCCTTCAGGATGCGCTGGTTCCAGCCGAGGAAGGTACCATGGCCGTGGATGTTGATATCGACGCCCTCGATCGCAGCATCGACAGCGTGGATCAGCACATCATCCAGGCCAAAGACGCACTTTTCGCGGTCGCCGAAAGCGCTGACCGCACCGGTCTCGAGACCTTTGCCGAACGCATCGGCGAACTTGGCCGCGCGCTGCTAGACGTAGTTGACCTCATCGCGCCATCCGCCGCGCACAATGAAGCGCCGTTCCTGTTTGATCAGTTCTTCCTGGAGTCGTTGCAGGAACTCTCGCAACGCGACTGGAGCGCGACCTGACCGCAGATCGCAAGACGGCTGGGATCGCTTACGCCTCGGCCTTTTCCGGCATCATCGGTTGCGGAACCGTGCCCTCGCCCGGCTTCATGCGAAAATTATAGGTCATCAGATGCCACCGCCCGTCGGCAGGCTGACCGTCAGGCATGACGGCATCGCTGCGGTTCTCGACGGTCGCGATCAGATCGTCCTTCACGCCGAATACGACATCGGAATCGAGATATTCGTCGCCCTCGATGAAGACGTGGGTAATCAGCGGCTCATATCCGGGCGCCGCGACCAGGAAATGCACATGCGCCGGACGCATCGGATGGCGCCCCGTCTTCAGCACCAGATCGCCAGCCGGACCATCCGTGGGGATAGGATAGCTGCATGGCAGAATGGTGCGGAAGAACAGCCGGCCGTCGTCGTCGGTGATGAAGCGCGCCCGCGACGACGGGCCTTGCGTGGCATAGCTCGCCTTCTGCGAGTCGTAGAAACCATCATCATCGGCATGCCAGATATCTACCGGCACGCCAGCTAGCGGCTTGCCATCGAGATCAGTGACGCGGCTCTGCACGAACATGCGTTCACCCGCGAGACCCGGAGAGATATCGGCGCCATGCGGCATCACAGGATGCTCGCCGACATAGAACGGTCCGAGCACCGTCGTCTGCGTGGCCCCCTCACGCTCCCTGTGGTTGACCGCGTCGACCAGCATCGAGACGCCCAGCACGTCCGAGAGCAAGATGAACTCTTGCCGGATCGGCGTGCATTTCTGGCCCGTGCGGGTCAGGAAGTCGATCGCCACTTCCCATTCGCCGAAGGTGAGATCGGTCTTGCGCACATAATCGTGCAACGACTTTACTAGTTCTTGTAGCAGGAATTTGGTGCGAGGATCGGGCGTCTTGTCGAAGCTCTGGATGACAGCTGCAGTAAGTTCAGTGTCATTAAATTGGGTCATAATTCCATCCTGCGCGACGCGCCGCGATTGCATCTTTAACGATACACCAAACAGAGCTTCGCGTAAGCTCACGACGCTATAAATCCATATGGCCAGCGGTTGATTTTCATCAATAGAGATGGACCGCGTTCACACATCGGAGTGATGCTGCAATGCCGTCCCAGAGCCTGAGCCCTTCGTCTGCGTCACCCGAACAGGTCGGCATGTCGACCACGGCGCTCGCCCGCGTCGAAGCGCATCTCAAGCAGCGTTATGTCGATGCCGGCCGCTTTCCAGGCACGCGACTACTGGTCTATCGCCGCGGCGAAATCGTGCACAGCACCGCGCAGGGCTTTGCCGACGTGGAGCGCAAAGCCCCCGTCAGGGACGATACGATCTTCCGCATCTATTCGATGACCAAGCCGATCACGACCGTCGCCTTCATGATGCTGGTAGAGGAAGGTCGGGTGGCGCTCGACGAACCCGTCCACAAATATATTCCGGAATGGGCAAATCTCGGCGTATTTCAGGCGGGCGTGACGGCACCATTCCTGACCAAGCCACCGGCCCGGCCGATGCAGATCATCGACCTGCTGCGTCACACATCCGGACTCACTTACGGATTCCAGCAGCGCACCAATGTCGATGCCGCCTATCGTGCGCTCAAGATCGGCGAAGTCGAAAAATCCGGTACGCTGACGTCGATGATTTCAGATCTCGCCAAAATCCCCTTGGAGTTCTCGCCAGGCGACGCGTGGAATTATTCGGTCTCGACCGATGTTGTCGGGTATCTCGTGGAGAAGATCGGCGGGAAACCATTCGAACAATTCCTGCAGGAGCGCATCTTCGATCCGCTAGGCATGACTGATACCAGCTTCTTTGTACCTTCCGACAAGGCGCATCGCTTCGCTGCCTGCTACGCCGCCGATGGCAAGGGTGGCCTCACTCTCCAGGACGATCCCGCGACGAGTTCATTCTTGTCGCCGCCCTCGATGATCTCTGGCGGCGGCGGCCTGTGTTCCACAACTGCGGACTATCTCACCTTCTGTCGCGCGCTGCTCAATGGCGGCGCACTGGGTGACGTGCGCTTGCTCGCTCCGAAGACGATCACGCTGATGACCAGCAATCATCTCCCCGGCGGCCGCGATCTCACCGAGATGTCAAAGTCGATGTTCAGCGAAGCGAGCTATGCCGGCATCGGCTTCGGACTCGGATTTTCGGTGACGATGAATCCGGCCAAGACCATGATCCCCGGCAGCGCTGGTGAATATGCATGGGGCGGCGCGGCGAGCACGGCATTCTGGATAGATCCGGCCGAACAGATGATCGCGATCTTCATGACGCAGCTGTTGCCATCGAGCGCCTACCCGATCCGGCGCGAGCTGCGTACGATGATCTACTCCGCGATTACCGACAGCAATGTTTAGTAACCAACGATCCGACCAATATTGCTCAGTTGGTGCGCGCATCAGGCCGGCCGTGCTCAACATATTCAGCACGAATCAAATGAAATTCTCTCTCAGTGAGAATTTGCGATGAAACTTCCGGTGTGCATCTTACGTAGTAACAACTACCCACGGGATTGTGATACTATGCTGGAACTACACGGGAGATCGTAAAATGTGAAATTGCAGCTGGAAATCGCATGGAATGCTGCATACCAGAGATTTGCAGCCTACGAATGCGAACAACTCTCAGTTATCTTGCGTGCGTCAGGCAAGTCACGTGTGTATAGCATGACGACCAACTTCTACTTTCGCTTCCGCTGCAAGGCCCGTGTCGATAGAAATTGAGTTACGGAATTCGTTGGAAGTTTTGCGAGAAGTAGCAACGGAATACCGCAAGGTTTTTTGGACGATTGGATGACCCTCGCGATTGCGTACCGATCAATTCGCGTATCGCGACGATTTCAGCCATCCCAATCGTCATGACGGTGTGTATAACAGAGATGCCTTTGAAAGTTAGCTTTAAGGGCTCTCGGGCTAAAAAAGCTCTAAACAAGAAAATAAAACCAAACTCCCTTATTCAAACGAACTGAATGGTGACGAATGAAGCAACGTAGCGCCGGCAAACCCGACATTGAGATGGGCAAGAGGATCCGTCTGCGTCGTGTTGAGCAGAAAATTTCACAGGCGGATTTAGGCGAAAAGCTGGGCGTCAGTTTCCAGCAGGTTCAGAAGTACGAAAAGGGTGTCAATCGCGTTGGCGCTGCGCGTCTTCAGCAGATTGCGACGGCGCTCGATGTGCCGGTCACCTTCTTCTACGATGGCGACGGCAAGAGCCGCGAAGTGGAAAGCTTGCTGTTCCTCGATAGCGCTTTCAGCCTCCGCTTGCTTCGTGCCTACAGCCGCATCAAGAGCCAGACGGTCCAGCGCCAGATGGTCGTCCTGATGGAAGCGATTGCCGACGAAGAGAAGTAATCGTCGCATGGCCGCCGGAGCGACCCGGCCGCCGATCGGCTCGATTTCAATCCCCCTCGACGCGAAAAGAGCTCGCCGTAACCGCGGCGAGATTTTACGCATCTGCATCTAGCGGTGGCACGGTTGTTGCTGGAATATTCGTGAACCTCCGGGGGAACGAACCATGTCTACAGCTACGGTCACCGCCATCGAACCAATCCGCAAGCCTCTCTATCAGTCGCTCTTCGTGCAGGTGCTCGTCGCACTATTGCTCGGCATCGTACTTGGCATCGCCGTGCCGGACTTCGCCGTCGGCCTGAAGGTCTTCAGCGACGCCTTCCTCAAACTCATCTCCATGATTGTGGCCCCCATCGTGTTCTGTGTGGTGGTGCATGGGATTGCGGGTGCCGGCGACCTCAAGAAGGTCGGCAGGGTTGGCGTCAAGGCGCTGATCTACTTCGAGGTCATGACCACGCTGGCGCTCGTTGTCGGCCTGGCGCTGGCCTATCTGTTCGGCCCCGGCCACGGCATGAACATCAATCCCGCCTCGCTCGACGGCAAGGCACTCGCGACGGTCGCCGACAACGCTCACAAGCTGCAGGGCGGCGGCATCGGCAGCTTCCTGCTCAACATCATTCCGACCACCTCGTTCGACGCTCTGGCGCGCAATGACGTCCTCCAGGTGCTGTTCTTCGCCATCCTCTTCGGCATCAGCCTGGCGCTGGTCGGCGGCGAGAAAGGCGAGCGCATCTCGAGTTTCATCGAAGCCGTGTCGACCGTTCTGTTCCGCGCCATGGGATTGATCGTTCGCCTCGCCCCGATCGGCGTACTTGGCGCCGTGGCCTATACCGTCGGCCGCTACGGTGTCGGATCGCTGAAGCAGCTCGTCTCGCTGGTGGTGCTGTTCTATGTCTCGGTCGCGATCTTCGTATTCGGCATACTCGGCGGTGTGATGGCGCTGGCCGGACTTAACATCATCAAGTTCCTGAACTACCTGCGCGAGGAGCTCACCATCGTGCTCGCCACCGCGTCATCGGATGCAGTGCTGCCGCAGATCATGCGCAAGCTCGAACGGCTCGGCGTCAAGGACAACGTGGTCGGCCTCGTCATCCCGACCGGATATTCGTTCAATCTCGACGCGTTCTCGATCTATCTGACGCTGGCCGTCGTGTTCATCGCGCAGGCGACAAATACACCACTGTCCTTCGGCGATCTCATGCTGGTGCTGGGCGTCTCGCTGGTGACGTCGAAGGGCGCCCACGGCGTACCGGGCTCAGCGATCGTGATCCTTGCCGCAACGCTGAATGCCGTGCCGAGCATTCCCGCTATCGGCCTCGTGCTGGTGCTGTCGGTGGACTGGTTCATCGGCATGGCCCGCGCGCTGGGCAACCTGATCGGCAACTGCGTTGCCACCGTGGTGGTCGGCGCATGGGAAGGCGATCTCGACCGCGCCAAGGCGAAGCGTGTGTTGGATGGTGAAGAGCTCGTGGATGTAACGGCCGGCTAATTGCCTTCGGGACAAAAAAGAAGCGGCCCGAAGGCCGCTTCTCGATGTCAGAACGAATGCTTCAAGCTTATGCCGGCGTGAGGATCGCGCGGCCGACCAGCTTGCCGTCTTTCAGGTCGTTCAGCGCGGCATTGGCCTTTGCGAGCGGCATAGGGGTCGTCGGGATCGGCTGCACTTTCTTGGTGCGCACCAGCTCCAGCAATTCCTTGGTCTCGCGGAGATTGCCGACATAGCTGCCCTGGATGGTCAGCGCCTTCATGGCGATCAACGGCAGCGCCCAGGTGGCGCCGCCACCGAACAGGCCAACCATGATCAGCTTGCCGCCCTTGGAGAGCACGTCGAAGCCGAGCTGCGTGGTCTGCGCATTGCCGACAAGGTCGATCACCGACAGGATCGGCTGACCTGCCGCCTGCGAGAGCTGCGCCAGCGCGTCGGGCGCATTGCCATCCACGGCTGCGAGCGCGCCGGCCGTCATCGCCGCTTCGCGCTTCTTGGCATCGATATCGACAACGATGGCGCCCTTGCCGCCCATCGCCTTCAACAATTCAAGCGCCATCAGGCCGAGGCCGCCAGCGCCGAAGATCACGATCGGATTGCCGAGATCGCTCTCGATCTTCTTCAGCGCGCTATAGGTGGTGACGCCCGAGCAGGCGTAAGGCGCGGCGATGACCGGATCCATGCCTTTGAGGTCGATCAGATAGCGCGGATGCGGCACAAGCAGGTGGTCCGAATAACCACCATCGCAATGCACGCCGAGACAGCGCGGCGCGAGGCAGAGATTCTCGTCGCCAGCAAGACAGACCGCGCATTTGCCGCAGCCGATCCATGGATAGGCCAGTGCGATATCGCCGATCTTGACGCCACCGGCTTCCTGCTGCGCATCCGGACCAAAGGCAATGACTTCGCCGACGGTCTCATGGCCCATGGTGCGCGGCAGCGTGATGCCACGGTCCTTCAATGACAGCTTCTTGCGGCCGTGGCCGAGTTCATAGCCACCTTCCCATATGTGCAGGTCGCTATGGCAGACGCCGGCGGCCTTCACGCGGATCAGCACCTGCGTGCCGGTCGGCTGCGGGGTCTGCTCGTCGACCTCGCCGAGCGGCTCGTTGAACTCGAGGACCTTGAAGCTCTTCATTGTGTTTCTCTCCCGGTTGAAGTTTCTTGTTATCCGCAGGATGGGTAAAAGCGAAACCCATCGCATACAACCCGATCATGATGAGTTTCGCGACGAGGCTCTACCCATCCTGCAGGGTCTCAGCCATGCGTTGCGCTTGCGCTCCTGATCGCTTCCCACACCTTGATGGGTGATAGCGGCGTGTTGAGCTGCTTGATCCCGAGTGGTTCGAGCGCATCGAGAACGCCATTGACGATGCAGGGCGGACCACCGATCGCACCGGACTCACCGCAGCCTTT
Source organism: Tardiphaga sp. P9-11 (assembly GCF_008329525.1). Classification (GTDB taxonomy): domain Bacteria; phylum Pseudomonadota; class Alphaproteobacteria; order Rhizobiales; family Xanthobacteraceae; genus Tardiphaga. The sequence goes on from NZ_NPKQ01000002.1 coordinate 1,081,474, forward strand.
CGATCCCAATGGATTGGTGACGCAAGGTGCGGAACCGTCCAGTGTCACTGACAGCAGCGGCAAGTCACCCGCGCGCGGAATGCAATAATCCTGATAGCTGGCGGTGATGAGCTGGCCGTCCTCGTCGTAATGAACGTTCTCGAACAGCGCCTGACCGATACCTTGCGCCACGCCACCGTGGATCTGGCCGGTCACCAGCATCGGATTCACCGCCACGCCGACATCGTCGACCGTGGTGTAGCGAACCACATTGGTGATGCCGGTCTCGGGATCGATCTCGACCTCGCAGATATGCGTGCCATTCGGCCAGGTCGGGCCATCCGCCACGCCGGTCGACTCGACGCTGAACTGCTCGCCGTCTTCGGCTTTGGCGATCTCGAACAGGCCAACGCGCTTGTCGGTGCCGACCACCGTGAGGAAGCCCGCGGAGTACTCGATATCCTCGACCGAGGCTTCGAGCATGTTGGCCGCTTTCTCGCGCGCCTTGGCGATCATGTCGGCGGCTGACACCACCGCAGCAGTGCCGCCAACGAATAGCGACCGCGAACCGACACTGCCCATGCCGACGATCACATCGGTATCGCCCTGGATCACATCGATCTTGTCGATGCCAATGCCAAGGGCTTCAGAGACGAGCTGCGAATAGGCGGTCTGCAGGCCCTGCCCCATCGCCTGTGTTCCGGAATGCAGGATGACGCGGCCGTTGGCCGTCGCGCGCAGACTGACCTTCTCGGTAGTGCCCGGACCACCCGTCCATTCAATGTAGCTGGTCAACCCGCGGCCGTAGAGAAGGCCCTTCTTCTTCGCCGCTTTCTTGCGCGCGGCGAAGCCGTCCCAGTCCGACAATTCGGTGGCGCGATCGAGCATGTGCGCGAAAGCGCCGCTGTCATAGGTCTGACCAACGGCGTTCTTGTAAGGAAACTGCGTCGGCTTGATGTAGTTCACCTTGCGGATGGCGCGTGGATCCATGCCGATCTGGCGGGCCGCAGCATCCATCAGACGCTCGATGATAAAGACAGCTTCCGGTCGCCCGGCGCCGCGATAGGCGCCCACCGGCGCTGTGTTCGTGATCACCGCCTTGATGTCGTAATGCACAAGTTGCAGATCATAGACGCCTGTCTGTACGAATGGACCGAGCACCAGCGGAATGATGATCGCAGTGCCAGACATGTAGGCGCCGGTGCCGCCGATCGATCGCACCCGATAGGCCTGAATGCGCCCCTTGGCATCGAGCGCAATTTCCGCCGTCGATGTCAGGTCGCGGCCATGGGTGCCGCCGACAAAGTCGTCGGTGCGGTCGCCGCGCCAGCGGATGGTACGGCCGAACTTCACGGCCGCGTAAGCAACAATGCCGTCTTCCGGATACAGGCTCGTCTTCTGGCCGAACCCGCCGCCGATGTCGCCGACGACCACGCGGATACTGTCCTTCGGACGCTTCAGAATCGAGTCAGCCAGGATATCGCGGGTCGATGCCGGGGTCTGCGACTGCACGTACAGAGTCAGCTTACCGGACTTCTTGTCGACTTCAGCGATGGTCGAGCGCGGCTCCATGGCCGATGGCACGAGGCGCTGGCTCACGATGTCCAGCGACACCGTATGCTTGGCAGCGGCAAAAGCAGCTTCCACTTTGGCAGGATCGCCATAGCTGGTGGCTGCGACGATATTGTCGGGTGCATCCGGCCAAACCACCGCCGCACCGGGCTTCGTCGCCTCGACGGGATCAACCACCGCAGGCAGGACGTCATAGCTGATGTCGATCGCCTCGGCCGCGAGCTGGGCAGCAGCGCGCGACGTGGCGACGATCGCTGCCACCGCTTCGCCGGCGAACCGCACGACCTCATGCGCGAGCAGCCGGCGCGGCGGAAAGGTCGCCGCGGAGCCATCAGGACGCTTGAAGATCGGCAGCGTCGGCAGCGTGCCGACATCGTCGGTCACGAGGTCCGCGCCTGTGTAGATCGCCTCGACACCGGGCATCGCCTTGGCGGCGGTGACGTCGATGGCGGAGATCTTCGCATGGGCATGCGGCGAGCGCAGCAGATGCAGCCAGAGCGCGCCGTCTTCCGGCTTGTCGTCGATGAATTTGCCCTGCCCGGTGAGAAGTCTTTGATCTTCGAGACGCTTGGGAGAAAGACCCGCGCCGAAGCGCATATTGCCGGGCAGAATGTTCATCAGACGTCCTTCAGGTGCAAACTGGCTGGAGCCGTTCTAGCCCAGAAATACCGCGTGAGCCAACAGGCCAGCCGCACAAGGTTGAGCGACGGAATGGGCATACCGGGACTGCCTTTTTGCACGTCCTGTTGCCGACAGATCGATCAGCCGACATCCCGCAAGACGGCCTCGATCACCTTGCGCTCGTCCTCGGTCAGAGCCGGCTGCGGGGCCACAGGATCGCCGACCTCATAGCCCTGGATCGCGAGGCCGGTTTTGATGCAAGCCGCCAGATTATAGCGCGCAAAGGCCTCGTTGAGCCGCCACAGCCGCCGCTGCAAGACCATGGCTTCGTCCCAGCGACGCGCCTTGCATAGATTGTAGAGTTCGACGCTCTGCTTCGGCACGACGCAGGCCGGGCCCGCCATCCAACCGACGCCACCGATCAGCATGACGGCTGACGGAATATGCGCCGAGGCGGCAAACACTTTCAGTTTGTCGCCGCAGCGGTTGATGATCGACAACAGCCGGCCGGTATTGGTGGAGGCATCCTTGATATACTGGATGCGCGGATGTTCGGCGAGCCGCGCCACAACGTCGAGCGTCAGATCCGAACGTTGGAATTGCGGATTGGTGTAGATCACCACGGGAATATCGACGGCATCGGCGATGGCGCGGAAGTAAGATTCGATCTGCGCATCCTTGAGCGGGAAATACGCTTCGAGGATCGCCAGAATGCCGTTGGCACCGAGCTTTTGATACGACTTCGCCTGCGCCACCGCATCCGCCGTCGACGTCGAGGCAACGCCCGCCACCACCGGCACGCGTCCGCTTGCAGCATCGATCGTGGCCTGCACCACCGTCCTGCGCTGCTCGCGGTTGAGATAGGCGAATTCGCCGGTCGAGCCGAGCGGCGTCAGGCCATGCACACCTGAAGTGATGAGATCGCCGCACAGGCGGCCCAGCACATCGGTGCGGATACGCCCCTCGGCGTCAGCCGGCGAAACCAGATAGGGAAAGACGCCGTGGAAATCTGCCATCGCTTTAGGCCTTCAGCTTGAAATTCTCGATCACGCGCAGCAGCACGCGCGCACCGACTTCGACATCGGCATCATCGACATGCTCAGCAGGATTGTGGCTGATGCCGCCGCGACACCGCACGAACAGCATCGCCACATCGGCAATGTCGGTCATCGCCATGCCGTCATGGCCGGCCCCGCTCGGCAGCTCGAACGCGCGATAGCCCTCGGCAGTAATTGCATCGGCGATCTGCTTCTGCAGCCAGGGTGCGCAGGGCACCGTACGGTTCTCATGGGTGATGTTGATCTGCAGATCGAGCTTGCGTTGTTTGGCGATGGACTCGATCTCGCGCACCATGTCCGTGATCGCGAGCTTGCGATAGGAATCCTTCGGCGATCGGATGTCCATGGTGAATGATACCAGCCCCGGAATGACATTGGTCGCACCCGGCATCGCATTGATATAACCGACGGTGCCGACAAGACCGCCGCGATCCGACTGGCAGAACTCCTCGATCGCAACGATGCATTCGGCAGCGCCCACCAGCGCATCGCGCCGCATCGCCATGGGTACGGTGCCCGCATGACCGGCCATGCCATGCAACTCAACGGCAAGCCGCGTAGCACCCGAAATGGCCGTCACGACACCAACCGGTAACTTCTGCGCTTCGAGTACCGGTCCCTGCTCGATATGCAATTCGAGATAGGCCAGCACTTCGCCAGGTGCGCGCGCTGCGGCGCCGATGTGATCGGGATCGAGGCCGAAGGTGATCATCGCCTCGCGCATCGAGATGCCCGCTTTGTCGCGGCCGCCAAGCACACTCTCGACAAAAGTCCCGGCCACCGCGCGGCTGCCGAGCAGCGTCGAGGCGAAGCGCACGCCCTCCTCGTCGGCAAAGGCGGCGATCTCGATGGCGAAGGGCAAACGAAGGCCACGGCGATTGAGATCGCCGACGCAGGAAATTGCCGTGATGACCCCGAGCGGCCCGTCCCATCGGCCCGCATCGCGCACGGTGTCGTAATGGGAGCCGAGCATCAGGCACGGCAGGCCGGGCCGGTCGCCTTCATAGCGTCCGCAGACATTGCCGATGGCATCGACACGCGCCCGCATACCGGCCGCCTGCATCCAGCCAATGATCAGTTCGGCGGCAGCACGATGTTCCGGTGTAAGGAATATTCGCGTGATGTTGTCCGGTGCTTCTGAAATAGCAGCCAGCGCATTGATGCGTTCGACAATCTCGCCGCCGAGCGATTGGCCGGAAGCTCCGGCGACTTTCTCTTCCATCGCAATCATGCTTCTTTGTTCAGACCACAGGCCGGGCTGGGACTTGAATGATCCAGCTCGTAAATACTAATGCGGCCGGCAGGCCAAAGCGAATCCGCGTTTGACCTCGCGGGAAACTAGCAGATTTCGACGCACCGACGACAGGAGCCCCTGATGCCAAAGCAAGACTCGCCGAGCAGGGATGAGGCTTTTCTCAGGCTTTCTTTCGACGCTGCGCGCAAAGCCATGGAGCGCGGCAACCATCCGTTCGGCGCGATCCTGGTCGATGCGCACGGCAAGGTCCTGATGGAAGCCGGTAACGCCTTCATGCCCTCCCATGACGGCACCGCCCATGCAGAACGGCTGCTCTGCAGCGAAGCCTCGATTGCCTATGACGAGACCGAGTTGAAGACCTTCACGCTGTATTCATCGGCAGAACCCTGCGCCATGTGCGCCGGAGCGATCTATTGGGTCGGCCTTGGACGGCTCGTTTATGGGCTCGGCGAAGGAAGGCTCAAGGCGATCACCGGCGACCATCCGGAAAATCCCACGCTGGATTTGCCGTGCCGCACCGTGTTTGCAGCAGGACAGAAGAGCATCGAGGTCGTCGGACCACTGCTGGAAGACGAGGCAGCCGCGCAACACGAAAATTTCTGGGCGCAGCCGCGCGAGTAGCACGCTCGGAAGGTCCTGCGAAAAGCTGATGGCGCCGCGAAGGCATCGCGACGCCATCTGCATGAAGACTTGCTTTGGACGACTTGTCCGGAAGTCAGCTCACATCAGAACTTGACGGTGATGCCTGAATACAGCGAGTCTTCGCGGCAGGAGCCCGGCGCGAAGGTGGTGCAAGGCAGGCTGGCATTCTCGTCGAGGCCGAACTTGTTCCGCCAGAGCCGATAAGCCACCCACACATCGACATTGTGGGTGTATTTCGGTCCCCAGATCGCCTTGCTGGCGTCGAAGGTCAGACGGATCGGCTCGGCATTGATTTCCATCTTTGTCTGGGTGCCGATGATCTGGCCGTTCTCCGAACCCTTCGCCCCGTAGAAGCCCGCGCGGCCGCTGATCGCGAAATAGTCCATGCTTGGCGGCAGGAAGCCGAGGTCCATGTAGTAGTTGATTTCGACGGCCCAGGTCGGATTGAACTGGCGATTGCCGTCGATGTTGCAGGACACGCCGGGAATCTGGCCAGGAGCGCCGGCATAACCGCACTGCGTGAACGTGCTGCGATTGGCGAATTCGTAGTAGAGCAGCGGATTGACGTTGATGAAGCCCTTGTAGGGCAGGTCGAAGGCAAACTGCAGACCGGTAACGACGTCGCGCTTGGATGCGGAGAAGAACCGGTTTTCAGTGCTGCCATCCGCGCCGATGACGAACGACACGTTGCGCAACGGGCCCATCGAGAAGGCCTTGGTGTTGAAGACCTCGTTGAAGCCGATCGTGCTACGGATGAGGCCGTAGATTTCGGTCGCACCTTCGCAACCGGTTATCGGACGCAGCGGATCGGCGCACGGATTAGCCGGGCTGTCCTTGCCCGCCTTTTCAAGGCCGATGTTGAAGAAGTTGGTGCCGTAGGTCCACACGTCGAAATGGGTGAAGGCGAAGACCTGCTTGGTGGTCTTGGCAGTGACGCCGGGATCGACCGCCCCCCACTGATAGGCATAGGTGAAGCGGTTATCGATCAGCAGGAAGAACGGCAGATCCGGGATCGGCTTTGCCTTGACCGGCATAGATGCCATGTCGGCGGCGCCTGCCGAACCTGTCGGCGCCATGGCTGTTAGCGACAGCAACGTCGCGGCTGCGATTGCTCGGAAACGATTGGCCATTGGAATTACCCCCACCTGTTGACAATGATTGCGTGCCTCTCGCGCGAGAGTTGTTGCAATCAGTCCGGGTGAGAAGCCTCAACTTTTTCCAATAGTTGCCGCGGATTTCATCATGGATGCCCAATGAAATCAGTATTTTATACTTGAAGCATCGTGTTTTCGGAGCGGTGAAACGACGCCATGGCGGCTCATGCGAGACACGCGCTTAGCGGCTGTAAAGATTGGCATTTCGCGACGTTCTGTCGCAGGTTTTCGACCGAAGCTCCGACGGTGAAATCACACCGTGTTTCTGTGTTTGCACCGCAAGAAAATCACTGCCCAACTTCTCAACACACGAGAAAATCCAGGTCTCGAATTCGTCGCACGTGTACCAGAACTGCAACACTTCAGGACAAGTATACAATGCGAAAGTCGAATAAACTTCATTCAATCAATAAAAAACCGAACCCAACGCGATTGCGTCGGCAAGAATCGCCCAAGAAAGCGATCCAGTCCAAAAATAAGGCAGACGCTGGCGCTTATTCGAGATTTACGCTGCATTCCAATCCGGCACACACTTGCCGCAAACCTCCTTTTCACGCGTGAGTAGCGAATGTTGGATTCGGGATCGGGACACGCGCGTTCGGGGGCAGCCCTTCTGCAGACCATCGGTCTGACCAAGCGCTATGGCAGCTTCCTTGCCAATGACGCCATAGACATTGCCATCCGCCCGCAGGAAATCCACGCGCTGCTTGGCGAAAACGGCGCCGGCAAATCCACGCTCGTCAAAACGATCTACGGCCTAATCCAGCCGAGCGAAGGCGACATGCTTTGGCAGGGCGAGAAGATGGTGCTCGCCGGCCCTCATGATGCGCGCGCGCGCGGCATCGGCATGGTGTTCCAGCATTTTTCGCTGTTCGACAATCTGACCGTCGCCGAGAACGTTGCCCTTGGTCTCGACGGCAAGGAATCCTTCAAGGCGATGTCGGCGCGGCTCGAGCAGGTGTCGCAGCAATATGGGCTGCCGCTCGATCCCAAGCGCGAGGTCTGGCAGCTCTCCGTCGGCGAGCGCCAGCGCATCGAGATCGTGCGCGTGCTCATGCAGAATCCGAAATTCCTGATCCTCGACGAGCCAACGGCCGTGCTGACGCCGCAGGAAGCCGATCAGCTCTTCGTCGTGCTGGAACGCCTGAAGTCGGAAGGCCGTGCGATCCTTTACATCAGCCACAAGCTCGACGAGGTGAAGCGGCTCTGCGACACCGCCACCATCCTGCGCGGCGGCAAGAAGATCTCGACCTGTCTGCCGCGCGAAGAAACCGCAGCGTCGCTGGCCCGGATGATGGTCGGCACCGAGATCAAGCAGGTGAAAGCTGCCGCCCACCGGCAAACCACGGTGCCGCGGCTCGTGGTCAACGATCTCAGCCTCGCGCCCGACGAACCACATGGCGTGCATCTCAAGAACATCTCGCTCGAACTCAAGGGCGGCGAAATCCTCGGGATCGCAGGAGTCGCCGGCAACGGACAGGATGAATTCTTCGCGGCACTCTCTGGCGAGCGTCTCGCCAAGGATCCCGGCACCATTGTGATCGATGGTCACGCCGCCGGGCATCTGTCGATTACCGCACGCCGCAAGCTTGGTGCGGCCTTCGTGCCCGAGGAACGGCTCGGCCACGGCACTGCGCCACGCATGAGATTGTCGGAAAACGCGCTGCTCACCGGCCACGCCGCGTCAGGCATGGTGCACAACGGTTTCATCAATACGGCGGCAACGCTCGCGACCGTCGATCGCGCCACAGAGAGTTTCGACGTCCGCAAGGCCAAGCGCGATCCGGAAGCCGCTAGTCTCTCCGGCGGCAATCTGCAGAAATTCATCGTCGGCCGCGAGATCCTGCGCAATCCCATCGTGCTCGTGGTCAGCCAGCCGACATGGGGCGTCGATGCCGGCGCTGCCGCTGTGATCCGTCAAGCGCTGCTTGATCTCGCCGCTGCGGGCGCTGCCATCCTCGTCACCAGTCAGGACCTTGACGAACTCGCTGAGATCGCCGACCGCATCGCTGTGATGTTCCACGGTCATTTGTCCGAGCCACTGATGACAGCCGATGCCGACAGGGAAACGCTGGGCTTGCTGATGGGCGGCAGCGCACTCACGCCAAAGGACGTGCCCGATGCAGTTGGTGCTTGAGAAGCGCGCGGAGCGATCGACCGTCATCGCGCTGGTATCGCCTGTTATCGCCATCGGGCTGACCATCGTGACCATGAGCATCCTGTTCGTGATCATCGGCAAGAATCCGATCGCGGCGCTCAACGTCTATTTCATCACGCCGCTCACCGACGCCTATTCGCTGCAGGAGCTTGCGGTGAAAGCAGCACCGCTGGTGATGATCGCCATCGGCCTCTCGCTCTGTTATCTCGCCAATGTCTGGAATATCGGCGCCGAGGGACAATTCCTCGTCGGCGCCGTTGCCGGCAGCTGGCTCGCGGTGAAGACCCACGGCACCGATGCCGGCGCCTGGGTGCTGCCAGCGATGATGCTGCTCGGTGCCATGGCGGGAGCGCTCTACGCCCTGATCCCGGCCTTCTGCAAGGTGCGGTTCGGCGCCAGCGAAATTCTGGTCAGCCTGATGCTGGTCTATGTGGCCGACCTGCTGCTCGACTATCTCGTCCGCGGCCCATGGCGCGATCCCGCCGGCTTCAACTTCCCCACCACCGCCGAATTCGATCCAGTCGCCACCGTGCCGTTGCTGTTCGAGGGCGGACGGCTGCATCTCGGCGCAGCCATCGCGCTGGTGATCGTGATTGGCGCGGCCGTCCTGCTCGGCCGCACCATCAAGGGCTTTGAAATCCGCGTGGTCGGCGCTGCACCGCGCGCGGCGCGCTTCGGCGGCTTCTCGTCGAACCAGCTGGTGCTGCTGACTTTCGCGATCTCCGGCGCGCTGGCCGGCCTCGCGGGCATCATCGAGGTCGCCGGCCCCGTCGGTCATCTGCAGCCCGGCATCTCGCCCGGCTATGGCTTCACCGCGATCATCGTTGCATTTCTCGGACGGCTCAACCCGGTTGGAATACTAATTGCAGGGCTTTTCCTGGCGTTGACATTCATCGGCGGGGAGCAAGCGCAGATCGCCATGAAGATCCCACTCGATATCACCAAGGTGTTTCAGGGCATCCTGCTGTTCTATGTGCTCGCCTGCGACAGCCTGATCCTGTACCGGATCAAACTTATCATGCCGCAGCGGAAGGTCGCCGATGGAGCTACTTGAGGCCATCATCCTTGCCGTGCTCGCGGCCTCGACACCGCTGCTGCTCGCCGCCTCCGGCGAGCTGCTGGTGGAGCGCGCCGGTGTACTCAATCTCGGCGTCGAAGGCATGATGATCGTCGGCGCCGCCTGCGGCTTTGCCGGCGCCTGGGCCACCGGCTCGACCTTCATCGGGGCGCTGTGCGGGATCTTTGCAGGTGTCGCGCTCTCATTGGTATTTGCACTGATGACGCTTGGCCTCGCCGTCAATCAGGTCGCCACCGGCCTGGCGCTCACGATCCTGGGCGTTGGAGTCTCCGGCCTGATCGGCGCCGGCTTCGTCGGTGAACGCATCAGCACCGCGCCGCGTCTGTACATTCCCGGCCTGACCACACTCCCCTTCGTCGGCAAGATCCTGTTCGGCGAAGATGCCTTCGTCTATGTCTCGCTCGCGCTGGTCATCGCGATTTGGTACTTCCTCTATCGCACCCGCGCCGGGCTGATCCTGCGCGCCATCGGCGACAATCACGTCTCGGCGCATGCGCTCGGTTATCCCGTGCTCAAGATCCGCATGTTCGCCGTGATGTTCGGCGGCGGATGCGCAGGTCTGGCCGGCGCCTATCTCCCCCTCGCCTACACGCCGTTCTTCGTGCCCGGTATGACTGCCGGCCGCGGCTGGATCGCGCTGGCGCTGGTGGTGTTCGCCTCGTGGCTGCCGGGCCGGCTCGTGATCGGCGCCTATCTGTTCGGCGCGGTCTCGATCTTGCAACTGCATGCGCAAGGTTGGGGCGTCGGCGTGCCCTCGCAACTGATGTCCGCACTGCCCTATCTCGCAACCGTTATCGTGCTGGTACTGATCTCGCGTACCCGCAGCGGTGGCTCCACCGCACCAGCGGCATTGGGCACGGTTTTCGTACCGGATCGCTAAAGAAATTCTCGCAAGACCATCTCGCAAACAGGAGACGCGTATGAACAGGAAAGCACTTGCAGCCGCCGCCCTACTGCTGGCCACCGGCCTTGGCCTTGATCTCGGATTGGGTGCGGCCGTCGCTGCCGACAAGCTGAAAGTCGGCTTCGTCTATATCGGCCCGGTCGGCGATTTCGGCTGGACCTATCAGCACGAAGTCGGCCGCCAGATGCTCGTCAAGGAATTCGGCGACAAGATCGAGACCACCTATCTCGAAAACGTCAGCGAAGGCCCCGACTCGGAGCGTTCCATCGAACAGCTCGCCCGTGCCGGCAACCAGCTCATCTTCACCACATCGTTCGGCTATATGGATCCAACGCTGAAGGTCGCCAAGCGCCATCCCAAGGTGATGTTCGAACATGCCACCGGCTTCAAACGCGACAAGAACATGTCGAGTTATTCCGGCCGCTTCTTTGAAGGCCGCTACATCCAGGGCCTGATCGCCGCCAAGATGTCGAAGAAGGGCGTGTTGGGCTATATCGGCTCGTTCCCGATCCCGGAAGTGATCTCCGGCATCAATGCCACCATGCTGGCGGCGCAGAAGATCAATCCTGACATCAAGATCAAGATCATCTGGGTCAACACCTGGTTCGATCCCGGCAAGGAAGCCGACGCCGCCAAGGCGCTGCTCGATCAGGGCGCCGACGTGATCATGCAGCACACGGACTCGCCGGCGGCCATGCAGGTCGCTTCCGAACGCGGTGCCCTCGCCTTCGGTCAGGACTCCGACATGATCAAGTTCGGCCCGAAGACGCAGCTCACCGCGGTCACCAACAACTGGGGTCCGTACTACGTCGAACGCGTCAAGGCCGCGCTCGACGGCACCTGGAAGTCGGAAGACACCTGGGCGGGCCTGAAGGACAAGATGGTGGTGATGGCGCCCTACACCAACATGCCGGACGACGTGAAGAAGATGGCGATGGACACCGAAGCCGCCATCATCGCCGGCACGCTGAAGCCGTTCAAATGCCCGATCATGGGCCAGGATGGCAAGGAAGTGGAATGCAAGGGCGGCGACGCGCTGGACCCCGGCCAGGTGCTCGGCATGAACTTCTACGTGAAGGGCATCGACGACAAGATTCCGGGGAAGTAAGCCATCGTCATTCCGGGGCGCGCTCTTGCGCGAACCCGGAATCCCGAAATGGGATGAACACTTCGAGGTTCCGGGTTTGTGTCCGGCAAGCGCCGGCCACGCCCCGGAACGACACGCATCGAGCCATCGCCTACCCAGCCTGCATCTTCTTCGCAGCGGCGCTGTGCCGGCGAATGAGATCGCCAACGTCCACCCCCGGGATCGCACCGTCGATCACACGCCACGCACCGCCCACCATCACCCGATCTGCACGATGCGCGCCGCACAGCACGAGCGCGGCCAGGGGATCGCCATGGCCGGAGAAGCGCAGCTCGTCGAGTTTGAACAGCGCCAGATCCGCCATCCTGCCGACGGCGATCTCGCCGAGCTCCGGCCGCCCCACGCAGGCCGCTGAACCCTTCGTCGCCCAGCGCAGCGCATCCTTGTGACTGACACGCCCGACGCCGTAACGCGCCCGCTGCAGCAGAAATGCCGCGCGCACTTCCTGCATCAGATTAGATCCGTCATTCGACGCGGAGCCGTCGACACCGAGGCCGATACCGACGCCCGCGTCTTCCATCTCGCAGACAGGACAGCAGCCGGAGGCCAGAAGCTGGTTGCTGCAGGAGCAATGACTGATGGTGGTCCCGGCCTTGCCAAGCCGCACCATTTCGCCCGCATTGAAATGGATGCCATGGGCCAGCCAGGTGCGCCTGTTCAGCCAGCCGGTCTGTTCGAGATAGTCGAGCGGACGGCAGCCATAGATCTCCTCGCAATAACGGTTCTCGTCCTCGGTCTCGCCAAGATGCGTATGCAGCCGCACGTCGAGCTTGTCGGCCAGCGCCGCAGTCGAGGCCATCAGCGACGTCGTCACCGAAAACGGCGAACACGGCGCCAGTGCGATCTGCACCATGGCCTCTTCGCCGCGCTGGTGGAATTTCGCCACCACGCGCTCGCTATCGGCCAGGATCGTATCCTCGTCCTGCACCACACTGTCCGGGGGCAGACCGCCGTCTTTCACCGAGCGGTTCATCGATCCCCGCGTCAGCAGCACACGCATGCCGAGCCGCTGCGCCACCGCCACTTCGATATCGACGGATGCTTCGAGACCTGCGGGAAACACATAGTGGTGATCGGTGGTCGTGGTGCAGCCCGACAGCAGCAGTTCGGACATTGCCACACTGACGCCGAGATCGAGATTCTCGGGCGTCAGCCGCGCCCAGACCGGATAGAGCGCTTGCAGCCACGGAAACAACTCGCGATCCAGCGCCGCTGGCAAGGCGCGGGTCAGCGTCTGATAGAAATGATGATGCGTATTGATCAGCCCCGGCAGCACCACATGGGTGCTGGCATCGTAGGTCGCGATGTCCACCGTGGCCGGCTGGCCGCCGGCCGGCACCAGTTCGACAATGCGACCATTCTTGACGACAATGCCGCGCTCGGCACCCTCGGCGAAAATGCCGAGCGGATCCTTGATCCATGTGGCCTGCGTTTCCGACATAGCTCATCTCCTTCGGTCATGGGCCCGACCTTGCAATTCAGGGACCAGCCGCGAATACTTCGACTTGTTCTCAACTTGGCGTCGGTCTTGCAAGGTTCACAATCATACTTCAAGGGGTCATTGCCGAGTGAAAGTATAACCGCCCTATGGACCTGAATACGATCACGTCCGTCGCCCGCCCGCAGACGCGGGAACAGCTACCGACATGGAGTGCCGGAGATGCATGGCTCGCCGGAGGCACTTGGCTTTTCTCCGAACCGCAGACACACCTGACGCGGCTGATCGACCTCACCGATCTCAAATGGCCGGCCCTCACCGTCACCGAGAGTGAATTACAGATCGCCGCGACCTGCACAGTGGCACAACTCGATGCGCTGCCCTGCCCGCCCGACTGGATCGCATCGCCTCTGATCAATCAATGTTGCCGCGCTTTCCTCGCGTCTTTCAAGATCTGGAAGACCGCGACTGTCGGCGGCAATCTCTGCATGTCACTGCCCGCCGGTCCGATGATCGCGCTCACCGCCGCGCTCGATGGCCGCTGCACGATCTGGAAGGCGGATGGCAGCGTAGACACGATCGATGTCGTGGACTTCGTCACCGGCAATCAAAGCAATGTGCTGCACTCAGGCGATCTCCTGCGCAGCATTGCCATTCCGCTTGCAGCCTTCAAACGACGCACTGCATTTCGGCAGATCTCGCTGACACCGGTCGGGCGATCGGCTGCGCTGCTGATAGGAAGCCTTGATGAGGATGGCTGGCGGCTGACGATCACGGCATCGACGAAGCGTCCTGTCCGCATCGCGCTCCCAACACTACCCGATGTCGACACGCTCGAAGAAGCGATCCTCGATCAGATCCCCGACAATCTCTATCACGACGACGTTCACGGCAAGCCGGCATGGCGCAAGCAGATGACGCTGCGGCTCGCGGAAGAAATCCGTGCCGAGCTGCAGGGCTTTAGGCCATGAGTTTCGAGATCAACGGCCACAGCTTTTCGCAGCAGCCGCAAGCCGGCCAATGCCTACGCACCTTCCTGCGCGAGCTCGGCCATTTCGGCGTCAAGAAAGGCTGCGACGCCGGCGACTGCGGTGCCTGCACCGTGTTGCTCGATGGCGAGCCCGTGCATTCCTGCATCATCCCGGCCTTCCGCGCCGACGGGCATGCCGTCACCACCATCGAAGGTCTCGCCTCCGAAGGCGGCATCCATCCGATGCAGCAGGCGTTCCTGGACGCACAGGGCTTCCAGTGCGGCTTCTGCACATCCGGCATGATCGTGACCTGCGCATCGCTCAATCAGGCACAGCGCGCCGATCTTGGAGCGTCGTTGAAGGGAAATCTGTGTCGCTGCACAGGCTATCGCGCGATCGAGGACGCACTCGATGGCAAAATCAACATCGAGGATGCCGAGCCCGGCACTGCATTCGGCCGCAGCATATCAGCGCCCGCCGCTCCACAGATCGTGACAGGCAAGGCGCGCTATACATTCGACGTCGCCATGGACGGCTTGCTGCATATCAAGATGCTGCGTTCACCGCATCCGCATGCCCGCATCGTATCGATCGACACGTCGGCAGCACGGGCGATGCCGGGTGTCCATGCGGTACTGACCCACGCGGATACGCCGGCCACGCTGTTCTCGACCGCGCGCCACGAGGTCGATGCGATGGACCCGGAGGATACACGGATCCTCGACGACGTCGTACGCTTTATCGGCCAGAAAATCGCCGCCGTGGTCGCGGACAGCGAAGCCATCGCGGAAGAAGCCTGCCGCCGCATCGGCGTCGTCTATGACATCCTGCCGGCGGTATTCGATCCCGCCGCCGCCATTGCGCCGGGCGCTCCGGTCATTCACCCCGACAAGACGCCGGTGCATCGCGTCAGCAATGCTATCAGAAACATTATCGCCGAAACGCACGGCGAATTCGGCGATGTCGCAGCGGCGTTGGCGGCGTCGGCCGTCACCTATGAGGGCACCTTCACGACGCAACGCGTGCAGCACGGCCATCTCGAGACCCATGGCGGCATGGCCTGGCTCGATGCAGACGGCATCCTCAATATTCGCTCGAGCACGCAGACGCCATTCCTGACACGCCGCGCGCTGGCTCAGCTTTATGACCTTCCCTCCGACAAGGTCCGCGTGTTCTGCGAACGCGTCGGCGGAGGGTTCGGTGGCAAGCAGGAGATGTTCGTCGAGGACATTCTCGCGCTGGCCGCGCTCAAGACCGGCCGCCCGGTGAAATGGGAACTGACCCGCGAGGAGCAATTCATCGCCACATCGACGCGGCATCCGATGCGCGTCACGGTCAAGGCCGGAGCCGACAAGCACGGCAAGCTCACCGCATTGCAGCTCGACGTGCTCTCCAACACCGGCGCCTATGGCAATCACGCCGGCCCGGTGCTGTTTCATGCCTGCGGTGAGTCGCTCGGCGTCTATAACTGCGCCAACAAGAAGGTCGATGCCGTGGTTGCCTATACCAACACGGTGCCGGCCGGTGCGTTTCGGGGCTACGGCTTGCCGCAAACGCTGTTCGCGGTGGAAGCGGCCATCGACAATCTCGCCGCGCAGCTCGGCATCAGCCCGTATGATTTCCGCCGGAACAACGTGATCAAGCCCCGCGATCCCATGCTGTCGCCCGCCGGCACGCATTATGACGATGTGCTGATCGGAAGTTACGGTCTCGACCAGTGCCTCGATCTGGTCGAGCAAGCGATGCAGGTCGAAACCAAACACGATCTCGATGACGACTGGCTGATCGGCGACGGCATCGCGCTCACCATGATCGACACCGTGCCGCCGCAGGGCCATATCGCCGAAGTCGTCATCGCCAGACGCGACGACGGCGACTACGATCTCACGGTCGGCACCGCCGAATTCGGCAATGGCACCGCGACGGTGCATCGGCAGATCGCGGCTACGACACTTGGCTGCACTGTCGAGCAGATTCATCTGCGCCAGTCCGATACGCGGAACGGCGGTCACGACACCGGTGCCTATGGCAGCGCCGGTACATTCGTCGCCGGCAAAGCCACCCATGATGCCGCGCAACGGCTGGTAGCAGCGATGAAGGCGGACAGCAACGCGCGCAGCGCCACCGGAACGTCGGGCGGCACCCCGCGTTCGGTCGCCTTCAACGTCCAGGGATTTCGCGTGGCGGTGAACAAGGGCACCGGCGCGATCAAGGTTCTCAAGAGCGTGCAGGCAGCGGATGCCGGCGCAGTCGCCAATCCGATGCAGCTCCGCGGCCAGATCGAAGGCGGCGTCGCGCAATCGCTGGGGGCCACGCTGTATGAGGAGATGGTGATCGATGACAAGGGACGCGTCGTCAATCCGAAATTCCGCGACTATCATCTGCCGTCATTCGCGGACGTGCCGCGCACCGACGTGTATTTCGCCGACACCTATGATGCGATCGGACCATTGGGTGCGAAGTCGATGAGCGAAAGCCCCTACAATCCGGTTGCGGCCGCCTTGGGCAACGCGCTGTTCGATGCCACCGGGATTCGTTTTACGCAGGTGCCGTTCAAGCCGGACAGAATTTTTCCGGAACTGCAGAAGAAGTTTGGGAAGTAGTTAGGACGATACCGCCAATGAAATCCCTCCCCCCACGCGAAGCGGAGCTTCGCTAGGCGGGGAGGGTCGGCCGATAGGCCGGGGTGGCGGTGCTACACGTGACGTCACGTTTGTGGAAGCACCCCACCCTTCTGGTTTTCGGCCAATCACCCATGGCGGACGAATTCGTCCGCCAGACCCCGCTGCGCGGCTTCGCCGCTTGAGGGAGGGAGAAGAGCTACCCCCGCCCCACCGTGCATTCGATCTGCCCGTGCGGCTCGTCGGTCGGCAGGAACACGTCGTTGTTGTTATCGAGACCGAAAGCCGAGAGATTCATAGGGATGTAGTGGATGTTCGGGCAGGCCATGCTGATCTCGGAAATCTCCGGCACAGCAGCCAGCGCCTTCTCACCCATGCGGTACAGGCTGTTCTGCACGCTCGGACTATAGGTCGTCGCGAATTCCTTCAGCAGGATATCGAGGATATTCGCATTGGTCGCGGGATAGCTGGCGGGCTTGCCGGACCATGTCCATGACGCCACCATCGATGTCGCGCAGATGCGGTCATCGGTCGGTTGGATCGTGGAATACTTGTCGGTGTAGTAGTTCTCCCAACCGGACTGCGTCGACTTCATGAAGGTGAAGTTGTCGAGGCCGGAGCTCATGGTCATGCCGCCACGCGTGGCATGAATCTCGACGGTCGGCTTGCCGTTGCTGTCGAGCAGGAATGCGTGCGGGTGCAGTTCACCGTCGACGGCCAGCCGCGCCCACTTGGTCTCATGCGCAGTGATGCTCACGGAACTCGCCTGCGGATACAGGTCGAGATAGCGTTTCGCCAGCACCTGGCAGAACTCCTCCGTCGACAGCGCCGTATTCTCGCGCGCCACCACATTGACGATGTTCTTGATCGTGTCCGTGGAGGTCGAGGTGGAGTTGTCGGCGTCGGTATAGGCCCGGCCGAAATCGCCTTCCAGCATCGCCTTGATGCTGAGCTGGCTAACTTCCTGCTTGTCGCCGTCGCGATGGATCCGCATGATGCGGACACGGCCTTTTCCATATCTGTTCTTGATGAGCGGCACGCGCGACCTCCAGTCTGTGTTGGCGTCCAGGAAACTCCGGTCGCCGGGCAATATATTTCAGCAATGCTCAACGTTGAGCAACCTTCGTGCCACCGGTCACCACACCACGGGGGCGAAATGGCTTTCAGCGGCGTCTGGCACGGGGTTTGTATCTGACGATCATATTGCCACGATATTTCATCACCTAAGCAAGGGGCTAGATCAATGACAGTGAGCGTCCATCCCGTCGACGAGATGCTACCGACGCCGCGCCTGCTCGCGCTCGGCCTGCAGCACGTTCTGGTCATGTATGCCGGCGCGGTCGCGGTACCGCTCATTATCGGCCGCGCCCTGAAGCTGCCGCCGCAGGACGTCGCCTTCCTGATCTCCGCCGACCTGTTCGCCTGCGGCCTTGCGACTTTGGTCCAGTGTATCGGCTTTCCCGGCGTCGGCATCCGCCTGCCGGTCATGATGGGCGTCACCTTCGCCTCGGTCGGCCCGATGCTGTCGATGGCCGCCGCCCCCGATATCGGCCTGCTCGGCATCTATGGCTCGGTCATTGCTGCCGGAATCTTCGGCATCATTGTCGCGCCTTTCATCAGCCGGTTGCTGCCGCTGTTTCCCCCGGTGGTCACCGGCACCATCATCATGGTGATCGGCATCTCCCTGATGCGCGTCGGCATCAACTGGGCGGGTGGCGGAATACCCACCTTCACCAAGATGATCGATGGCGTTCCGCACAGCTTCCCCAATCCCGGCTACGGCCAGTTGCAGGGCCTCGGCATCGCGCTGTTCGTGCTGGTCGTGATCCTCGCGCTGATCAAATGGGGCACCGGCTTCCTGGCCAACGTCTCGGTGCTGCTCGGGATCATTGCCGGCGCTATCCTCGCCAGCCTGCTCGGCGTGATGCATTTCGACAAGGTCGGCACTGCGGGCTGGGTCGACATCGTGCTGCCGTTCCATTTCGGCATGCCGCAATTCCATCTCGTCCCGATCGTCACCATGTGCATCGTGATGATCGTGGTGATGATCGAGTCCCTCGGGATGTTCCTGGCGCTCGGCGAAATGACCGACAGGAAAGTCGACAGGGACGCACTGACCAAGGGCCTGCGCGCCGACGGCGTCGGCACGTTCCTCGGCGGCATCTTCAACACCTTCCCCTATACGTCGTTCTCGCAGAATGTCGGCCTTGTCGGGGTCACCGGCGTGCGCTCGCGCTGGGTGACCATCGCCGGCGGCGGCATCATGCTCGTCCTCGGCCTGCTGCCGAAGATGGCCGCGCTGGTGGAATCCGTGCCGCAGGTGGTGCTCGGCGGCGCCGGCCTCGTGATGTTCGGCATGGTCGCTGCGACCGGCGCCCGCATCCTCACCGCGGTCGATTTCAAGACCAACCAGCGCAACCTGTTCGTGGTCGCCATCTCGGTCGGCTTCGGCATGATCCCGCTGGTGTCGCCGAACTTCTTCAAGGCGCTGCCGCACGACCTGCATCCGCTGCTGGAGTCAGGCATCCTGCTTTGCGCGCTGGTGGCGGTGATCCTGAACGCGTTCTTCAATGGCGTCAGCAGTGCCGAGACCGCAAAAGCCGAAGCGGCGGGCGTGGCTGCGGCTGCGACGCACTAAGTTAGCTCTGTCCCTCTCCTCGCCTGCGGGGAGAGGATAGCGAGCCTGCGTTACTTCACCTTCGGTTCGAGCCCGCTGGCCACGATCACCGGCGCGGCCTGCTTCGACGAGAGAAACGCAATCAGCGCCTTGCCCGCATCGGGCTGCGGTGCATTGCTCGCGAGCCCCGCAGAGAACACGGTGATCTTCTGCAGCTCCGCCGGCAGCGGGCCGACGATCTCGATGCCCTTGACCGGCTTCAATTCGCTGATCTGTTGAAAGCCGATCTCGGCCTCGCCCCGGGCGACAATCTCACCCACCGGCGTCGCCGGGATCTTGCGCGCCTTGTCCTTCATGGCGTCGGCAATGCCGAGCTTCTCGAACATCTCCTTGCTGACATAGACGCCGCTAGCGCTGTCCGAATAGGCCACGGTCTTCGTCTTCAGCAGTGCAACCTTCAGCGTATCCGCCGAGGACAGGTCCGGCTTCGGCGCGCCCTCCTTCACGGCCACGCCAATCGGCGAATCCGCGAGATCGACACGGCTGTCGGCGACCACCTTGCCCTTGCTGACGAGATCACCAAGCGCATAGCCGACCATGATCAGCACATCGGCCGGTTCGCCGCGCGCGAGTCGCATCGGGATTGCCTGTGGCGTCTCGCCCATCGACGGCCCATAGGCCGTGACGACCGTGTTACCCGTCGCCTTCTCGAATTGCGGCACCAGTTCCTTGTAGGCCGCCGTGAAACCGCCGGAGATCATGACATGGACCTCCGAGGCGATGGCACCGACCGTGGTGATGGACGTGAGTGCCGCGACCAGCAGCAGGCGATTGATGCCACGCATGACGTTCTCCCTGATTTTTTGTTTTGTGATGAGGCGACCTGTTTGGGTCGAATGTAGGATCGGCCGACTTTCTCAGCTCCCGCGATACGTCCCATAACTCCACGGCGTCACCAGCAGCGGCACGTGGAGATGGCCTTCGGGCTCATAGACCGAGAAGCGCAGCGGAATCTCGTCGAGGAACGGCGGATCGGACATCGCCACGCCTCGCTCCTTGAAATAGCTGCCGACCTTGAAGGTCAGTTCATAGCGTCCGGTCGGCACCGGGCGCCCGCCGATCAGCGGCACATCGGTGCGGCCGTCGTGATTGGTCAGCGTGCGCGCAATCACGCGGCTGGCGCCGAGATCGGACAGCTCGACCAGTTCGATCGAAATCCCGGCTGCGGGCTTTCCGCTATGGGTATCCAGCACATGGGTCGAGAGCCGGCCATGCACCTGCAGGCGTTCCGGCCCGTCGATCAAAAGGTCGGTGCGCAGCGCCGCGATCTTGCAGATCTCGGCGACCGAAGCCGCGACCTCGGCCGCCGGATCGTTCGGCAGCCGCTTCTCGAAATCCGCGAGGATTGAATCCTTGGTGTGGCGGCGGACACAGACGATGTAGGGGAAGCCGAATTTTGCGCGGTAGGCAGTGTTGACGCGATCGAAGGCGGCGTACTCGGCCTCCGACAGCCGATCCAGGCCGACGCTGTTCTGTTCGGCATTGGATTCAGCCGTCAGGAGATCGCCGCGTTGCGTCTTGTCGGCGAGATCCGGGTGCGCCTTGATCAGCGCCAGTCGCTGGCTCGACGCCGCCTCCTCCACCACTTTGCGCATCGCGGCGAACAACTGCTTCACGCCCGCGAATGGCCGACCGTCCGCGGCCTTCTCCGCGATCCACGGCGAATACTCGAAGATATTCGCCAGCGCTGCGACGAAATCCGCTTTGCTGCAGGCGTTGAGTTCGTCGAGCGTCTTCTCTGTCATGACAGGGCTTATCCCAATCCAGGTCTATCCGATGGCGCGGGCGTCGGCGGCAAGATGTTTCAGATTGGCGTGCCAGTGCTCGGCGATATCAAGGCGCGTCGGCACCCAGACGCGCTCGTGGCTCGCGATGTAATCGAGGAACCGCATCAGCGACGCCGCACGGCCAGGACGACCGACGACGCGGCAATGCAGGCCCACGGTCATCATCTTCGGCGACGTCGCGCCTTCCGCATACAACACATCGAACGAATCCTTCAGGTAAGTGAAGAACTCGTCGCCACCACCAAAACCCTGCGGATTGACGAAGCGCATGTCATTGGCATCGAGCGTATAGGGAATGATGAGCTGCGGTTCGCTGGGTCCCCTGATCCAGTAAGGCAGATCGTCGGCGTAGGAGTCGCACAGATACTTGAAGCCGCCTGCTTCCATCAGCAGGCGAATGGTGTTGATCGAACTGCGGCCGGTGTACCAACCGGTCGGGCGCGCACCCGTGGCCTCGGTATGCACGCGGATCGCCTCGGCAATCTCGAAGCGCTCCTCGGGCTCCGACATGTCCTTGTGCTCGATCCACTTCAGACTGTGGCTGGCGATATCCCACTTCGCCTCCTGCATCGCCGCGACGATTTCAGGATTGCGCTGCAGGGCTGTCGCCACGCCGAACACCGTGGTCGGCATGTTGCGTTCGGTGAACATCCGCCACAACCGCCAGAAGCCGGCGCGCGAGCCATATTCGAACATGGATTCGATATTGGCGTGGCGCTGGCCCGGCCAGGGCTGCGCGCCCAGTACATCCGAAAGGAACGCTTCCGAGGCACGGTCGCCATGCAGGATGTTGTTCTCGCCGCCTTCCTCGAAATTGACCACGAACTGCACGGCGACGCGGGCGCCGGCCGGCCATTTCGGATCGGGCGGATTGCGGCCGTAGCCGCGGAGATCCCGGGGATACTGGCCTGAGGTCATCACACCATCTCGAAACGGACGGGTTGCGCACCCTTCCAGAGCACGGTCTTGCCCATCTCTTTGAGGTTTTCGAGGTTCGAGGTCAGCGTGATGAAGTGGTTGCCCGCAAGCTGGCCCATCTTGCTGGCGAAATGCACGCCGCTATAGGCCAGCAGGATCTCGGTCTCGCTGATGCCGCCCGGATAGAGGATGATGTGGCCCGGCGCGGGAAAGCTGGTGTGGTTCTCATAGGGCACGCCGAAATCGAGATCGCCGAGCGGCATCCAGACGCCCTCGCCGCTCCAGCGCACATGGATCGCCTGGCTGACAAATGGCATCGCCTTCTTGAAGGCGGCGACGGTCTTCGGAGCGTCCTTGTCCTCGAATTTCGCGTCGAAGGTGAAGTCGCCGACATGGACTTTAAGCTGGCTCATCCGTGGGATCTCATAAATTGGGGGACTGACAGTGATCCATCCAGATTGCAGCAGGGGGCGAAAGAAGCAAGCCGCAGTTTTTGGCGGTCCAACACCGTCATTCCGGGACGCGTAAAAGCGGCGCAGCCGCTGAAATGCGAACCCGGGAATCCCGATATGTTTGGCACGGTCGGAGATTCCGATGCCGAGATTCCGGATTCGCGTCCGGCAAGTGCCGGCCACGCCCCGGAATGACGAGTGTGGGGCGGAAACACGGCATTAAAACATTTTTTCCTATCTCTCATTGACAGTATCCCTTCTTTGATTATATTCCCCTCCGTCCTGCCCCACCGAGAGGGGCGATCGCGATCGTCACGTTCGCGGGGTGGGATGCGGTGGCGCCGGAGATGCGGCGTCACGCGGTTCATGGGTGACGTCTGTCTTCGGGCAGGACGGATCTGCGCCAGCACTGCCACTGGCAAGGAGACGGCCGGCCTTCGGATCGACAAACCTCTGGACAGTGTGACGGACGACTTCATCCGAGGCGTCCGGTTCTTGGCTGCGCTAATCCGACCTCATCGCAATGGGGTCTAATAATGATGGGTCTGAGGGTTCATCTGGAAAGCCGGGCACCCCGTCAAACACCGCGTGCGGAACGCTGGGCACTTGCCCTGCGCGTCCGAAAGTCCTGATGCATTATCCTTGCGGAAGACCGCATCGCATCAGGCCCAAGGGTGCAACGGGCACCCGGCGTTCCGCACGCCCTCTTTTCGGAGAGGGTCGAAGGAATGCTCATAGCTCGGACGCGCAAGCGCCGCGAGAATGCGAGCGCATGTCGTCAAAGCAGCCGCTGTTTGAAATTTGAATCCTGCAATAATGCGCTGCCGCTACCGCTCATCACTCAGCGGTGGCTTGAACGTCGTCGGCGCTTCTGTCGCACGCTGCCTCGCGCGATCGAGGGCCTGTGCAAAATCCTGCGCATCGAACCATGGCTCATCGCGCATCAAGGCATCCAGATCCTCGTTCCAGATCTGCGACACCTCGATATCGAACTTCATGTTGTGCTTCTGGCTGACAGCCTGAATTCCGTAACCGGTAACGGCCCATTGTTTACCGAGCCAAAACACATCCCGATGCAGCACCACGTCCACGCCCATTCTCGTCCGGTATCGTACAGAGACGAAAAGAACCCCAACCCGATGAGGGTGAGGTTCTCAGAACCGGTCTAGTCCATCAAATTTTATCTATGCCGTCCAGCGCTGGCGACAACACCGAATTGGATCGCGTCATTATCAGATGCGACCGTTCTGGTTCGGCGAATGTTGCTGTTGCGCCTTCTGCGCACGCTCGGCATCCGCCTTGTTTGCCTCGTGGTGTCCGATCACGCAACCTGCAACGACGCCGACCTTGCCATGTCCTGCATAGTGGCCCGCGATTCCGCCAATGATGGCGCCTTTGATACAGCCTTTCGCCTCGGCCGCAACCGATGAAAACGCGAGAGTCGCAACCGCAGTGCAAAGCAGCAATTTCTTCATGACGAATCTCCGCGTGATTGACGTCTTACAAGTCGCCTCTACGCATTTCGTTCCGTGAGTTGAAATATCGCCGACTCACAGTCGCATGCGATTCGTGCCATAGATGTCGCAAATCGCGCCCAGGGATGAACCGACCATGCCAGCACCAAAACCGCCCGCTTTCGAAACGCTGAGTCTGCATGCGGGCCAGCATCCGGATGCTGTGACCGGCGCGCGCGCCGTGCCGATCTACCAGACCACGTCCTATGTGTTCCAGGACTCGGACCATGCCGCCGCCCTGTTCAACCTCGAACGCGCCGGCCACATCTATACGCGCATTTCCAATCCGACGACGGCGGTGCTCGAGGAACGTCTCGCTGCGCTCGAGAACGGCGTCGGCGCGGTGTGCACTGCATCAGGAATGGCGGCACTGCATCTTGCGATCGCGACGCTGCTCGGTGCCGGCGATCACATCGTGGCATCGTCCTCGCTCTATGGCGGCACTATCAATCTTCTGGCGCACACGCTGCCACGCTTCGGCATCACCACGACATTCGTCAAGCCGCGCGATCTCGCGGCCTTCAAGGCGGCGATCAAGCCGAACACCAGACTGATGATCGGCGAGACCATCGGCAACCCCGGCCTCGAAGTGCTCGACATTCCCGCCGTCGCCGACATCGCCCATGCCGCAAAGATTCCGCTGCTGATCGACAACACCTTCGCGACACCGTACCTGTCGCGGCCGATCGAGCTCGGCGCTGACATCGTGATGAACTCGGCCACCAAATGGATCGGCGGCCACGGCATCGCCATCGGCGGCGTCATCGTCGATGGCGGCCGCTTCGACTGGCACGCCTCTGGAAAATTTCCGGTGTTGACCGAACCCTATGCCGGCTATCACGGCATCGTCTTCGACGAACAGTTCGGCAAGGCCGCCTTCATCATGCGCGCCCGCACCGAAGGCCTGCGCGATTTCGGCGCCTGCCTCTCGCCGACCAATGCGTTCCAGCTGCTGCAAGGCGTCGAGACGCTGGGCATTCGCATGGAACGCCATGTGGCCAATACACATGCGGTGCTCGCAGCGCTCACCGCAAACAAGGCGGTCGACTGGGTGCTGCATCCGTCGCTGGAGAATCACCCGGACTACGAACTGGCGAAGCGCCTGCTGCCGCGCGGCGCCGGCTCCATCGTCTCCTTCGGTATCAAGGGCGGCCGCAATGCCGGTCGCAAGTTCATCGAGGCGCTGAAGCTCACCAGTCATCTCGCCAATGTCGGCGACGCCAAGACGCTGGTCATTCATCCCGGAAGCACCACGCATCAGCAGATGGACGCCGAGCAACTCAAGGCCGCGGGCATCGGTGAGGAGTTGATCCGCCTCTCCGTCGGTATCGAAGCCGCCGATGACATCATCGATGACCTCGCGCAGGCGCTGCGCATCTCGCAGAAGGGCTGAGCGATGCAACTCACCGTCAATGGCCACGAGACCTATATCGCGAATGGCGGCCGCACGTTCGATCCCTCCCTGCCAGTGGTCGTGATGATCCACGGTGCCGGCTTCGATCATTCGACCTGGGCGCTGCATACGCGCTGGTTTGCGCATCACGGTTTTGCCGTGCTGGCACCGGATCTGCCTGGCCATGGTCGCTCACAAGGCGAAGCGCTCACCACCATTGCCGACCTCGCCGACTGGACAGCCGCGCTGATCGATGCCGCGGGCGCAAAGACTGCGCGATTGATCGGCCATTCCATGGGCTCGCTGATCGCGCTGGAAACCGCGGCACGCCATCCCGGTAAAGTCACCCGCCTCGATCTGATGGGTACGGCAGGAACGATGACCGTCGGCCCGGATCTGCTCAAGGACGCCGAAGCCAATCAGCACGCCGCCATCGACATGGTGTCGATCTGGGGGCTCGGCTTTCGCGCCGAACTTGGCGGCAGCCTCGCGCCGGGGTTGTGGATGCATAGCGGCGCACAGCGCGTGCTCGAGGCGACGAAGCCCGGTGTGCTGTTCGCCGATCTCAACGCCTGCAATACATACCAGAATGCGCTGACTGCTGCGGGCCAGCTTGATATCCCTGTCACGCTCATCCTCGGCGAGCGGGACATGATGACTCCCGCCAAAGCCGGCAAGGTCTTGGGAGCAGCATTGAAAAACGCGCGCACGGTGATTCTGCCCGGTACAGGCCACATGATGATGGTCGAACGCCCCGACGACGTGCTCGCCGCGCTACAGGTGGAGCAATAGAGTCTGGAACGCGGCGATGGCTGTTGCACCGCGCTGCGTGCTGTGCTTCCTGTCTGTCGTTATCGGTGCCTCCGCGAGGAGGTGAAACGGGAATGCGGTGCGGGGAGATATCCCCTATGCCGCGGCTGCCCCCGCAACTGTAAGCGGCCATTCCGGGTCCACAAAGCCACTGACCTTGCTCTGCAAGCTCGGGAAGGCGGACCGGGAGACCACCGCGAGCCAGGAGACCGGCCGGTAACGAGTTTCACACTCGTTCGACGGTGGGTCGACGGAAGGGGTTAAATGACTATCCGGAATCTGGCTGCAGGTACTGCAGCCGTTGTTGTTCTGTCTTGCTCTCACAACGCTGCGCATGCGCAGTCCCATGCCGAGCAACTCTCCGAAATCGTGGTGACGGCGGACAGAGCACCCGAACAACTCAATCGCACCGGCAGTTCGATCAGCGTCGTCTCAGGCGAGACCATCACGACCAGCAATCCCGGTTCGCTGGTCGATGCGC
The DNA here is from genome assembly GCF_008329525.1 of Tardiphaga sp. P9-11. Classification (GTDB taxonomy): domain Bacteria; phylum Pseudomonadota; class Alphaproteobacteria; order Rhizobiales; family Xanthobacteraceae; genus Tardiphaga. The sequence continues at coordinate 1,108,104 of NZ_NPKQ01000002.1, forward strand.
TGCGCACCGTGCCTGGCCTCGACATCAGCGAGACCGGTGGCCCCGGCTCCACAACCAACATCCGCATGCGCGGCGGCAATACCGGCCAGACGCTGGTGATGATCGACGGTATCCGTATTAACGATCCAACCGCGGCGAGCGGCGATTATGATTTCACAATGTTTGCCCCAAGTTCGATCGATCGTATCGAAGTGCTGAAGGGGCCACAGAGCGCGCTGTACGGCTCCGACGCCATGACCGGCGTCATCAACATTATCACCAAGAAGGGCTCCGGCCCGGCGCAATTCAACATCCGCACCGAGGGCGGCAGTTATGGCACCGCCTCGACCAGCGGATCGCTGACCGGCTCGCAGGGACCATGGTCCTACGCCTTTACCGGCAGCGGTCAGCACAGCAACGGCTTCTCGCGCTTCGGCTATCGTATTCCGGCGTTGGAGGCGAAGTATCCCAATCTCGAGCGGGACGGATTCGATCGCATCGGCGGCTCGGCCCGGATCGGATATGATGTCGGTGACGTGAGGCTAGAAGCCGGTATCCTGTCGTCTTTCACGCGGTCCGCTTACGATGGCACTTACAGCGCGACGTCGAAGAGCCCACAGTTTCCCGACACGCCCAACAATGCCACACGTCAGCTTGACCAGGTGTGGGGGAAAGCGACGTTCGACACGCTCGGCGGCGTGCTGAACCACCAGATCAATGTTTTCGAAACTCATATCGAACGCACCTTCAACGAGACGACCTACACCACCAACACTCTGCCCGCGAATACAAAGGTCGTTTACTCGCAGTATCTCGCCAATAGCGTCGGCGCCGAATATCAAGGTACGCTGAAGCTGGGGCCACTGGGTACACTGGTCTATGGCACCAAGACACAGCACGAGACCGCGGACATCTCGCAGGCCGGCATTAAGCCGGCTAGTCCTCTAACGCCGCAGCTGGGTAAAGCACAGGATACGAATGCCCTGTTCGCGCTCTGGCAGTTGCCGATCGGCGAACGATTGAGCGTCACCTTGGGCGGCCGCGTTGACGACGTCGTGGACGTGGCGCGGTTCGAAACGTGGCGGGCGACAGCCGCTTACAACATCGCGGAGACGGGTACAAAGTTTCATGCCAGTGCCGGCACCGGCGCCAAGGCGCCGACGCTGTATCAACTCTACTCACCCGACAATGGTACTCGCACGCTCGTGCCGGAAGAGAGTTTTGGCTACGATGCTGGCATTGATCAGAGCTTCCTGAATGGTCGCGTGGTAATGTCCGTAACAGGATTCTCCAATACCTTCAGTAATCTCATTAATTTCGTCTCCCCCTCGGCAGCCACCCCTTGTACCGGCACACAGAGCGGTTGCTACGTCAACGTTGCCCGCGCGGAAACCAGCGGCCTCGAGGTCGGATCGACCATCGACATCCTGCCAGGACTGCTGAAATTCAACGCAGCCTACACCTACCTACACGCCATCGACCTTTCGAACGGCGCGATCCTGGCACGTCGTCCCAAGAACTTCGCCCGCTTCGCACTCACGATCACGCCGACCGACAAGTGGATGATCGAGCCGCGCATCACGACGGTGTCGAAGCGCTTCAGCAGTGCCAATCAGGTCGGTCAGGTCGATGCCTATACCCGCGTCGATCTCTATACCGAGTACAAGATCGATGCGAACTGGAAGGTCTTCGCCCGCGGCGAGAACATCCTGAATGAGCATTATCAGGAAGTGCTGAACTTCGGCACCACGGGACCTGCGGCCTACGCAGGCTTCAACGCCACATGGTGACCGCAGCGCCAGCAGCACGCCGCCGGACGATCGCGACCATCGCACTCGTCGGTCTCGTCACGCTGCTGGCACTGGGCTCGCTGGGTACGGGACCCGTCAAACTCTCGCCGCTGACGGTGCTCGATGCACTGTTCAGCGGCGGCAGCGACGTGCAGCAGATCATCGTGCGCGAAATCCGCCTGCCGCGCGCTATTCTCGCGCTGGCGATCGGTGCGATACTCGGCCTGTCCGGCGCCGCGCTGCAGGGCCTGCTGCGCAATCCCCTTGCCTCGCCATCGCTGTTCGGCGCGCCGCAATCTGCAGCCTTCGGTGCTGTGCTGATGATCTCGCTCGGCTGGGCCGATGTCCGCTCATGGGCTTTGCCGGTAGCCGGCATCACCATGGCATTCCTGTCGGTGTTCGTGCTGCTCGGTATCGCCGGTCGCAATGCCGGCCTGCTGTTGCTGATCCTCGCCGGTCTTGCGATCTCGAGTCTCGCAGGCGCCGCGACCGCACTGGTGATGAACCTGTCGCCAAATCCTTTCGCTGCACTGGAAATAGCTTTCTGGCTGCTTGGCTCACTGGAAGACCGCAGCTTCCGTCACGTCACGCTGGCGCTGCCGTTCATTGTCGCCGGCGCAATCCTCCTGATGAGCCAGCGCTCAGCTTTCCGTGCGCTCAGCCTTGGCGAAGAGACCGCGCAGAGCCTCGGCGTCAATGTGAGCCGTCTGCGCCTGCTGGTGATCCTCGGCGTCGCGCTCGGCGTTGGCGGCGCTGTCGCTGTCACCGGCACGATCGGCTTCATCGGCCTCATCGCACCGCATCTGATGCGCCCGATCATCGGCCACGATCCCGCGCGCCTGCTGATCCCGAGCGCGCTGACCGGCTCGGCGCTGTTGCTGGCTGCAGATATCGCGGTGCGCCTGATTCCATCGACCACCGACATCAAGGTCGGCGTGCTGACCTCGATCATCGGCGTGCCGTTCTTCCTCTATCTGATCATGCGCGAGCGTCGCGCCTTGGGCGGAGGCGTCGCATGAGTGATCAGGCGCTGCTGACGGCGAGCAATCTGAGCGTCACGCTCTCTGGCCGCCCTGTGCTGCACGACGTTTCGCTCTCGCTCAACCGCCAGCATCTCGTCGCGCTGGTCGGCCCGAACGGCGCCGGCAAGACGACGCTGCTGCGCGCGCTGGCGGGCTTACAACCCTCGTCAGGCACAATCCACGTCGCCGGCGATGCGCTGGCGTCCCTGCCGCTACGCGAGCGCGCAAAGCGTTTCGGTTATCTGCCGCAAGGCCATGTCGTGCACTGGCCGCTCGATGTGAAGGACGTCGTCGCCCTCGGCCGCTATCCGCATGGCGCGACCGATCCGGCGCGGCTGACATCATCGGACAAGGCCGCTGTCGCGCGCGCGATGCAGGCCACCGACATCGTCGCCTTTGCCGATCGCCGCGTCACCGAGCTTTCGGGCGGCGAACGCAGCCGCGTCGCATTGGCTCGCGTTCTCGCCGTCGAGGCACCGATCGTGCTGGCCGATGAGCCGACCGCGTCGCTCGATCCACGTTACCAGATCGACGTCATGAAAAACCTCCGCGATGTCGCCGACAGCGGCGTATTGGTGATTGTGGTCACACACGATCTCGGCCTCGCCGCGCGCTTCGCCGATACGGTGCTTGTGATGTCCAATGGACGCCTCGCCGCGCAGGGCTCGCCGCAACAGGCGCTGTCTGATGACATCGTCGCCAATGTCTTTCGCATCAGCGCCTATCGCGCCGAGCACCGGAATGAAACGATCATCCTGCCCTGGGCGGGAGTTTGAAGAATGTGGCGGCTATTTCGCCAGCGCAGCAGCAAGCCGATTAAGCGCAGCCGCATCGGGCGGCAGACCGAACCGCAGCAGCTCATGGCTCCAGTCGAAGCGGCGGCACCAGATTTGTTGCCGCGCCAAAGCCGCATGCCACTTCAAGGCATCGACATGGCGCGTCAGCCTGTACAGCGACGTGCCGCCGACAATCTCGAAACCGGCATCGGCCAACACGGTGTCGAGCTTGATACCCTGGGCGACCAGCGCGACGCGAGTCTGCGTGGCCCAGCGCTCGTCGCGCAAAGCGGCCGCGCCGACGACCTGTGCTGGTCCGGAACAAGCCCATGGGCCAACGGCCGTTGCGATACGCTGCGCGATCAGCGGCGCAGCGAGCGCGAAGCCGAGGCGCAGGCCGGCAAGGCCGTAGAATTTTCCGAACGACCGCAGGATCACCACCGGCAGCGTTGCGCACAGCCCGACAGCGCTGATGGCGGGATCGACATCGGCAAAAGCCTCGTCGATCACAAGCCAGCCGCCACGTCGCTGCAGGATTGCTGCAACATCAGCGAGTTCGTCGCGTGTGGCGATGCGCCCGTCGGGATTGTTAGGATTGACGATCACGACATGCTTTGCGTGATCCGGCAGCGCGCTGAGGCTGCCGATCACGCCAACCTCATGTCCGCCGGCACGCCAGGCCGCGACATGCTCGTTATAGGTCGGCCCGACGATGGCCACGGCGCCCGGCTCGGCGAGATGCGGCAGCCACTGGATCAGCGCCTGCGTGCCAGCAGCGGCAACGATGTCGACGCCATCGGGCACATGGTAAGCGCCGCGCGCGGCGGACAGCAAAGCTCGTTCGTCGGCGCGCGTCGGCAGGCGTTCCCAAAGATGGCTCGGCAGGTTGGCAGGAATCGGCCACGGCCATGGATTGATCCCGGTCGAGAGATCGAGCCATTGGTCCGGCGCGCCGCCGAATTCCGCCATCGCCTGCGTGAGATCGCCACCATGTTTCATGGCAGTGTCATGCCATCATATCGGGCCAAGTGCGAGAGACTTTGGCCGGTCGTGGCCGCGACAATCGCTCTGCTCGCAGGCACTTCGCTCCAGGCCCGTGCCGCCGATCTGCCGCGCATCGCCTCGATCAATCTCTGCACCGATCAACTGCTCGTCACCCTCGCCGATCCCGAGCAGGTCCTCGGCCTCAGCCCCTATGCGCGCGATCCGTTCCGCTCCTGGGACAAGGACAAGGCGAAGGCATTCCGGCTGCTGTCCGGCGAGGCCGAGGACGTGCTGGCGCTGAAGCCGGATGTCGTTGTCGCCGGCCGCTTCACCAAGCGCGCGACCCGCGAACTCCTGAAAGAGAAGGGGCTCAAGGTCGCCGAATTCGATCCGGCCCGCTCGCTCGACGACGTCAGGAAGCAGCTCCGCCAGATGGGCGCGCTGGTCAAACATCCGGACCGTGCTGAAGCCGAAATAGCGAAACTCGATACTGCTATCGCGCAGGCCCATGCCGCCGTACAGCGCAAACCGCTGCGCGTATTGGCAGTGTCGCGGCGCGGCTGGGTGTCCGGCGGCGAAAATCTGACCACGTCGTTGCTATCAGCGGTCGGGTTGCGCAATGCCGGCGGCGAGCTCGGTCTCAAGGCCGGCGGCTTCGCTTCACTGGAAGCGATTGTCACCCTGAAGCCCGATCTGCTGCTGGTCACCGACAATACTGACTTCGCCGAAGACGAAGGCCGCGCCTTCCTGTTGCATCCAGCACTGGAGAAATTCTATCCGGCATCGAAGCGACTGGTGCTGCCCGAGCGCCTCACCGCCTGCGGCGGTCCGACCATCGTTGAAGCGCTCGATCGATTGACCACCGAAATCAGCCGCGTGGCGCCTTGATGCTGGTCCATGGCGACGCGCTCCTGCTGGTGGTCGCCGCGCTGCTGCTCGACGCCGTGATCGGCGATCCCGACTGGCTGTGGCGACGCGCACCGCATCCGGTCGTCTGGATCGGCAATGGCATCGGCTGGCTGGAACGTCGACTCAATCGTGAGAGCTGGTCGAGGCAGCAGCGCAAACTGGCAGGCGTCGTAACGGTCATTGCGCTGGTGAGTTTCGCAACGCTTGTCGGCGGCCTGCTCACCGATCTCCTCAACGACAAGTGGATCGGCTTTGCGAGCGAAGCCCTGATCGCCTCATTGCTGATCGCCCAGCGCAGCCTGTATCAGCATGTGGCGCGCGTGCATCGCGCGTTCGCCGACGGCGGCTTGCGGGCGGCACGACGGGCCGTTGCGATGATCGTCGGCCGCGATCCTGAAAGGCTGGACGATTCCGGCGTGTCGCGCGCCGCCATCGAATCCACCGCAGAGAATTTCTCCGACGGCATCGTCGCGCCGGTGTTCTGGCTGGCGCTGTTGGGCTTGCCCGGCCTGATCGCCTACAAGGCCATCAACACGGCCGATTCCATGATCGGCCATCGCAGCGTGCGGTATCAGGATTTCGGCTGGGCCGCGGCGCGGCTCGACGATCTCGTCAATCTGATCCCGGCACGACTGTCGGGAATATTGGTCGCGCTCACTGCGCCGGTCGCACGCGGATCAATCATCGCGTCATTGAAGATCATGATGCGTGACGCCTCCAAGCATCGCTCGCCCAATGCCGGCTGGCCGGAAAGTGCCATGGCTGGCGCGCTCGGGATCGCAATAGCTGGGCCACGCGTCTATGCCGAGGGTGCTGTCAACGATCCCTATCTCAATGCAGAAGGGCGTGTCGCTGTGCCCGATGACATAGGTCGAGCGCTTCGCGTGTTCGTCGCCGCTTGTGTTCTACAAGCGGCGATCTATGCCGCGCTGACGCTGCTGCTGTGACGGCTGCGGGCAATCTCGATCAGCCGATCGATATCGAGATGCATTTCGCAATGATCAGCCAGCGCATCGAGCGCAGCTTCGATCTGCGCGTCATAGGCCAGAGACGAGGCAATGCCGAGATTTGCTAGCCACGCCTTGCGAAATGCATCGCCTGTGAACAGACCATGGACGTAAGTGCCCTGTACGCGCCCATCGATCGACGCAGCACCATCAGGACGTCCATCGATCATGAGCAGCGGCCGCGCGCAGTCGCGCCCTTCGCTGCGGCCGAGATGGATTTCATACCCTTCGATTGCCGCGCCAGTCGCGCAATGCGAACCAGATACCAGCGTGGTGGATTTGTCGGCGCTCATGAGCGTTTCGATATTGAGCAACCCGAGCCCTTCGACTGTGCCCGGCGAACCATCGACACCATCGGGATCGGCGATGGTCTTGCCGAGCATCTGATAGCCACCGCAAAGACCGAGCACATGACCGCCACGACGGACATGCGCCTTGATGTCGATGTCCCAGCCCTGCGTACGCAGGAAGGCGAGATCGCCGATGGTGGACTTGCTGCCGGGAATGACGATCACGTCGGCATTGCCCGGAATGGCTTCTCCCGGCCACACGAAGACCAGCTTCACGCCGGGCTCCATGCCGAGCGGATCAAGATCGTCGAAATTGGCGATCCGTGCCAGCACCGGCACCGCGATGATGCGGGTCGATGACGAGGCATGGGTGCGATCGAGATCGACCGCATCTTCGGCCGGCAGAAACGCCGCCTGCGGCAACCATGGCAACACACCGATGGATGGCCAGCCCGTCAGCCTCGTGATCGCCGTGAGGCCATTATCGAACAGACTGGGATCACCGCGAAACTTGTTGACGATGAAGCCATGGATACGCGCGCGCTCCTCGGGTTCAAGCACCAGATGCGTACCGGCCAGGCTCGCAATGACGCCGCCGCGATCGATGTCGCCGGAGATCACGACAGGAATGTTGGCCGCTGCCGCGAAGCCCATATTGGCGATGTCGCCGGCGCGCAGATTGATCTCCGCAGGGCTGCCGGCGCCTTCGACGAGAACGATGTCCGCCTGATCTGCGAGTAGCGAGAAGCTCTCGAGAACAGCGGGCAACAGCGCCGCCTTCTTCTCCAGATAGTTCTTCGCCCGCAGCGTGCCCCAGCGCTGGCCCTGCACGATCACCTGCGCGCCGGTGTCGGTCTCCGGCTTCAACAGCACGGGGTTCATATGAACGCTCGGCTGCAGCCTGGCGGCGCGCGCTTGCACCGCCTGCGCGCGGCCGATCTCGCCGCCATCGACGGCAACGGCAGCGTTGTTCGACATGTTCTGCGGCTTGAAAGGTGCGACCTTGAGGCCACGCCGCACCAGCGCCCGCGCAAGGCCAGCGACGATCGTCGACTTGCCGGCATTGGAGCCGGTCGCCTGGATCATCAGCGCGGGCGTCGTGAGGTTCATATGGTTTCTTTCATGAGCATGATCTTTTCCGAAAACCGGTGCCCACTTTTCGGGATCATGCTTTAGAATTCGATGCCCTTCTGGCCCTTGATACCGGCGCGGAACGGATGCTTGATCAGGGTCATCTCGGTGACCAGATCGGCCATCTCGATGAGCTCGGGCTTGGCATTGCGGCCGGTAATGACCACGTGTTTGTCGGCCGGCTTCTCGTCGCGCAGGAATGTCAGCACCTCGTTGAGATCGAGATAGTCGTAACGCAACACGATATTGAGCTCATCGAGCAGCACCAGACGATGTCGGTCGTCACGGATCATCTCCTTGGCGCGCTCCCAGCCCGCAGTCGCAGCAGCGATATCACGCTCACGGTCCTGGGTGATCCAGGTGAAGCCCTCGCCCATGATGTGCAGCGTGACCAATTCGGGGAAGGTCTTCAGCAGCCGCGCTTCGCCAGTGTCCCATTCCGGCGACTTGGTGAACTGAACGATGCCGACAGGATAGCCGTGACCGATATGGCGGAACACCATGCCGAGCGCGGCCGAGGTCTTGCCCTTGCCGGTACCGGTATGGACGATCAACAGGCCCTTCTCGCCGACCTTGGTCGCCATGATCTTGTCCTTGGCCGCCTTGTGCTTGGCCGCCTTGATCTTGTGGCGGGCGTTTTCCTCGTCGTCGTGGACAGCTTCGGTCATGCGATTTCCTTTGCGATCTCTTTATGTGCCTGCGGCAGAATTTCGGCGATCAGATCGGCGGCGCGATTGGAACGCGGCGTCCACAGATCCCGGCGAATGGCTTCGGCAAAGCGCGCCGCGGTCTCGCGCAACGCCGCGGGATTGGCAGAGGCCATGAAGGCGCGGACTTCGTCATTCTCCAGGTAGGACGCGAACAACTGATCGAAATGGTGATTGGCGACGGCGTCGGTCGATGCCGCGAAGCCGAACAGATAATCCACCGTCGCCGCAATCTCGAACGCGCCTTTGTAGCCGTGACGCATCACGCCAGCGATCCATTTCGGATTCGCGCCGCGGCCACGCACGACGCGCGAAATCTCATGTGCCAGTGGCCGCGCGATTGGCGCTTCGGGCCGCGACGTGTCGATGTGGGCGACGCGCGGCGCCGAGCCGCGCAGCGTCTGCACAGTCGCTGCGAGCCCCCCGATAAACTGGTAATAGTCGTCGGAATCCAGAATGTCGTGCTCGCGGTTGTCCTGCGCCTGTGCGACGAGATCGATGCCCTTCAGCCGCTCGGCAAATTCACCGCGCGCATCCTCGCCGTCAGTTCCGCTGCCATAGGCATAGCCACCCCAATCGAGATAGACCTCGGAAATGTCGGCGCGGTTATTCCAGCCACCCTCGTCCATCAGTGCCTGCAGGCCCGCACCGTAAGCGCCGGGCTTGGAGCCGAACACACGGCGCGTCGCCTGCCGGCGCGCAATCTCGCAGGTCATGCCGCTGGCTTCGAGCGTGCGGGCACGTGCGCGGACATTGGCCGCGATGGGATTGGCGTCATCGGGTTCGTCGAGTTCGGCCACGGCACTCACGGCTGAGCCGATGATGTCCATCTGGGTCGGGAACGCGTCGCGGAACAGGCCTGAGACACGGAAGGTCACATCGACGCGCGGGCGCTTCAGTTCCGACAGTGGTGTGATCGCAAAGCCGGTGACGCGGCCCGAGGTTTCCTCCCATAGCGGGCGCGCGCCAATCAGCGCCAATGCCTGCGCGACGTCGTCGCCGCCGGTGCGCATATTGGCCGTGCCCCAGGCCGACAGCGCAATCGCGCGCGGCCATTCGCCGGCCTCCTGCCAATAGGATTCGACGAGCCGCTCCGCCGCAAGTTGTCCGATGCGCCATGCGGATGGCGTTGGCACCGCGCGGACATCGACCGCGAAGAAGTTACGTCCGGTCGGCAAAACGTCAGGGCGTCCACGCGTCGGCGCACCGGATGGGCCGGGGCGAATGAACTGACCGTCGAGGCCTTTGAGGAATGCAGCCGTCTCCGCGCCACCGCAGGCATCGATGGCGGGTCGCAGTTTCGCATTGATCCAGTGAAGTACATCGGTAGTGCGCGTCCAGGCGGTATCGCAGGGCAGCTTGCCGGAGACCAGTTGCAGCGCCAGCCCTTCGATTCGTTCGATTGTGTCACCTGTCGTGCGCCACACTGCATTGCTGACATCGGCAAGAACACCGGGGCGCGGGCCGAGATAGTCATCGGCCATATCGCGGGTCAGAGGATCGAACGCACCAAGCCCGAGATCGGCAGCTAGTGCGCGATGCAGTGACGCATCCTGCGGCTTGATCTCCGAACGCGGCAGGCGCGCGATGGACACCAAGAGATCATTGCGCTGCGCGTCCTCGGGCACGCGGCCAAAGATGTGCAACCCGTCGCGGATCTGCATCTCCTTGAGATCGCACAGATGCGCGTCGAGCGCGCGCAGCGCCTCGCCGGTCGGCGTGTCGCGGGTCACATTGACGTCGGCATCGATCTGCTGCGCGCGGGCGAGCGACAGGATGTCTTCGGCGATCACGGCAGCGCGCTTGGGGTCGAGATCGGTCGCCATGGCGTATTCGTCGACCAGATTCTCCAGCCGCGCCAGATCGTCGTGCAGTTCGGCGCGAGTCATGGGCGGCGTCAAGTGATCGATGATCACTGCGGAGGCACGGCGTTTGGCCTGGATACCCTCGCCGGGGTCATTGACGATGAACGGATAGAGATGCGGCAGCGAACCGAGCACGGCATCGGGCAGGCAATCGGCCGACAGCCCGGCGCTCTTGCCCGGCAGCCATTCGAGATTGCCGTGCTTGCCGAGATGCACAATCGCATGGGTATCGAAGTCGCGGCGCAGCCAGAGATAAAATGCGAGATAGTGATGCGGCGGCACCAGATCGGGATCGTGATAGGTGCTCTTCGGATCGATATTGTAACCACGCGCCGGCTGCACGCCGACGGTCACGTTGCCGAAGCGATGCAGACCGAGACGGAAGGCGCCATCGACCACATGCGGATCGTTCTCGGCGTTGCCCCAGCGTGATTCGATAGCAGCCCGCACATTGGTCGGCAGCGTCGCAAAGGCCGTGCGATAGTTGCCCAGCGACCAGGTCACGCCACCGCTTCGTTCCGCGCGACCGGCGAGCGCATTGGTTGGCCCTTGCTGCAATAGCTGCATCATCGCGGCCGTCGTGTCGGGCGCGCCGCCTACGACATATCCGGCCTCGCCCATGGCGGCGATCACATCGACCAGGCTCTGCGGCGTATCGAGGCCCACGCCATTGGCAAGGCGTCCATCGCGATTGGGATAATTGGCCAGGATCAGCGCGACGCGACGCTCGCTCGCGGAGGTTCGGCGCAAGCGCACCCAGGCGCGCGCCAGATCGGCGGTCGCATCGATGCGATCCTGCACAGGCTGCAGTGTGGTCGGTGCAAAGCCGCCGTCGCTGGTGCCACGTTCCTTGAAGGCGATGGCATTGGCGAAGATGCGCCCATCGACTTCCGGCAGGACTACATGCATCGCCAGATCGCGTGGTGCAAGGCCTCGGGTCGATGCTTCCCAGCTGGCGCGCGAGATGCCGGCATGCGCAACCTGAAGGATCGGACAGCCTGATGCCGACAACACGCCGGCATCGTCATGCGCCGTCGCGGTAGCGAAGGCCGTGGCATTGATGATGATATCCGGTGGATAGGCCGCCAGCGCTGCACGCAGGAAAGCAGCAGAGCGCTCGTCCTTCAGGCTCGTGACATAGAGGCACACGGCGTTGAGACCGCGCGCGTCCAGCGACAAGCGCAGCGCCTCGATTGCAGCCGTGTCACCGCCTGCCACCAGCGCGCGGTAAAAGATCACAATCGCATTCGGTCGCTCAGCCGTCGCAGGCTCGCTGGGCCAGAAGCCGGCCGAGGGCATCGGGCGCGCAGCGGGAGGTTTCTCTCCGTAGCCGATCAGATGCGCGGCGTAACGCAATGCGAGCTGCGCGTTGTCGAAACCACCTTCGCTGCAATAACGCCAGAGTGCGTGGGTGTCGTCGCTGCTGATAGTGCCACGCGCGGCCAGTTCGGCATTCCAGTCCATCTCGCCCGGGAGACAGGCGAACCTGGCGCCGCGACTCAGTGCGTCGCTGCGCAGGCTCTCGACGCCATGGGGCCAATAGCTGATACCGCCGAGCATACGCAGCACGACGATCTTCGCCCTGGCCAGCGTGCGCTCGACATAGAGATCGACCGACGCAGGATGACCGAGCGCCAGCATGTTGGTGAAGCGCACGCTGGGGAAATCGCCCGGCAGCATCGCATGCGCCGCGTTGAACGCCGCCAGATCGCTGTCCGCCGCCGACAGCACGACGATATCGGCAGTGTCCTGCCCGAGATCGCGGGCGACGTCGCCGTAGTCAATGCTGCCGGAGGTATCAAGCTTCAGATGCATGCGGGTGAACCTGCGTTACCCGGCGAGTGCCCTTCGCACGGCGTCGCCGTCGAATCCCTTGAGGCCGATCACCACGAGGTGCTCGGCCTGCGCCACATCCGGCCGAGCGAAGGCGAGATCGACGCGGGCGCCAACGGCCTGCACCACGATCGGCGCGGATTTATCGGCGATGCGGGCATGGCCCTTCACACGGAGGACGCCGTCGAGGCCAAGTGCGTCGCTGATCCGTGCGCGCATCGCGTCGATGCTGGCCGCAGCGGTGGGCCTGACGACGATGCTGTCGAAATCGTCATGGTCGTGTTCTTCTTCCTCGCCGTGATGACCGACGCGGGCGGCCATGTCGTCCTCAGCGGCGGCGTTAAGGCCGATCAGCACCGATGGCGCGAGATCGCCCTTTGAGCGCACGATGCTGACACCGGGGCGCAACATGGCCTTCAACTTGGCTTCGATCTCGGCGAGCTTCTCTGGAGCGACGAGATCGCTTTTCGACAGCACCACGAGGTCGGCGCAAGCGAGCTGGTCCTCGAACACTTCCTCGATGGGATCGTCGTGCTCGATGCCCTCGTCCTTGGCGCGCTGCTCGGCAACGGCGTCTTCATCCAGCGTGACACGGCCTTCAGAAAGCGCCAGCGCGTCGACGACAGTGACGACGCCATCGACAGTGGCGCGGGTCTTCACCGCGGGCCATGCGAAAGCCTTCAGCAACGGCTGCGGCAGCGCGAGACCCGACGTCTCGATGACGATGGCGTCGAGCGGGCGTTCACGCGACAACAGCTTGTCCATGGTCGGCACGAAATCATCGGCCACGGTGCAGCAGATGCAGCCATTGGTGAGCTCGACAATATCGCCGGGTGCGCAGGCTTTCGCCGCGCATTCTTCGACAAGACCGCCATCAAAGCCGGCATCGCCGAATTCATTGACGATCACGGCGATGCGACGGCCGTCGGCCTGTGTCAGCAGCGAGCGCAGCAGCGTGGTCTTGCCGGCGCCGAGAAATCCGGTGAGGACGGTGACGGGAACGCGGGACATTCAATTCTCCTGGGAATGCTTGAGCCAGAGCGGAAGCCCGGCTGCAACAAAAGCAACATTCGGCACTGCGGCCGCGATAATCTGGTTGAGCCGGCCCTGCGCATCGCGAAAAGCGCGGCCGAGCGGGGTGTCCGGCACGAGGCCGAGACCGACTTCGTTGGACACGAAGACGATTGGGTAGCGCGAGACGTCGAGGAACCGCACGAGGCGCTTTGCCTCGATCTCCGGATCACGCTCAGCAAACACCAAATTCGACAGCCACAATGTCAGGCAATCCACCAGCACGACGCGCCCGACCGTGGCCTCGCGCGTCAGCGCATCGACCAGCGCTAGCGGCTCTTCGATCGTGATCCAGCCTTCGCCGCGCTGGTTTCGATGCTGCGCGATGCGGGCGTGCATTTCGTCATCACCCGCCGTTGCCGTGGCCAGATAGATCTTCGTCAGGCCAATGCCATCGACCAGCCTTTCGGCGAAGGACGACTTGCCGGAGCGCGCACCGCCCAGCACCAGTGTTGTTGTAGCGGCGGTCATTTCGGCGCACGCCCGTCTTCGGGCGACCAACGTAATGGCGGCACGCGCGCAACCATGCCCTTGCGCAACACCTCGGCGCGCTCGCGCCAAGGTACGAGGCCGTAGTCGGATTTTTGATAGGACTCGACGAAAGACACCAGCGCGGCACTTCCGCTGTCGGTCTGCAGGTCGCCGAACAGGAACGTGTAGCCATCAGGGCTCGTCACCGCGACCGTTGCCGGCCGCTTGCAGACGCTGAGACACTGCACCGGGCGCACCATGACGGCGGCAGCGCCATCGCCGAGTGCGGCCTTCACGGCATCGAACATATCCGGGCCAACGATGGCGCCAGTGTCGGAAGCCTTGCAGCTGATGCAGACGCTCACGACGACAGGCCCGGTCGGCACGGGGCGCGGCGGTTCGACCGGAATCTGTTCGCCAGAGATGTCGGCGTTGTCGTGATCCATTACATGCTCAGTTCATGCCCTCGCGGGCCTACGAGCTTTGTTGGATCGCGCCGACAGCACGGCCGTCGGTTCGCTCCCGTCCGGTGCACCCCGCCCCGACGACGCCTCCAAAGCACAGTTCGTGATGGCAGGTCTCCTGGCTCGCGAGTCAAAGCCTGCAGCCGCCTTCCCAAGAATTCTGAAGAATTCCCAGTGGCACCGGCGCGGGCTCGTCGCTTACAGTTGCGGGGGCAGCGCCGGCCTCAAACCGGCTTCCCTATTCACCTTCCACACGGAAGGACCATCGCAAAAGACGCTATCTGCCGGGTGCGCCGGGGTCAACCACGCCGGCAAGCTACCGCCCGGAGCTGTTGACCTTGCAGGCCGTCTTGCGTCAGTTAGGCCGCGAAAAGGAACCCTATGTCCGCCCATTCTCAGTCCTTGTGGCAGCCACCCGCCATTGCGCCCGTCGACCCGCAGATCGCGGCAGGCATCCGCGCCGTCATCGACGGCAAGGCCAAACCGCCGGGATCGTTGGGACGAATCGAGGACCTGGCGCTTCAGCTCGGCATGATCCGGCATCCGGGCGAACCGCGCGGCGACAATGCCGTGCTGCTGGTATTCGCAGGGGATCACGGGCTCGTCGCCGAGGGCGTGTCGCAATATTCGTCGGCTGTCACCGTTGCAATGGTGATGACCTATCTGGCCGGCCGCGCCACAGCGAATGCTTTCGCCGCGGCCAATGACATCGGTGTGCGCGTGATCGACATCGGTGTCGCCGCCGAATTGCCGGTGCACCCGAAGCTGATCGACGCCAAGGTGCGCATGGGCACGGCCAATGCTGCGCGTGAGCCCGCGATGACCGCAGAACACGCGGCCGATGCGTTGGCGCGCGGCTTCAGAATTGCCGTCGGCGAAATCAAGGCCGGCGCCGACATCATCGCGCTCGGCGAAATGGGAATTGGCAATACGGCGTCCTCGGCGCTGGTGGTGCATCGGCTCGCGCCGGCACCGTTGGATGATTGCATCGGCGTCGGCGCCGGGCAGGATGACGCCGGCATGGCGCGCAAGCGCGCGGCGATCGCCAAGGCGGCGGCGCGCAGCAATGTGACCGCACCGCTGGATGTGCTGGCCGAATTCGGCGGACTGGAAATTGCCGGCATGACCGGAGCGATCC
Source organism: Tardiphaga sp. P9-11 (assembly GCF_008329525.1). GTDB lineage: Bacteria > Pseudomonadota > Alphaproteobacteria > Rhizobiales > Xanthobacteraceae > Tardiphaga. Next base: position 1,123,541 of record NZ_NPKQ01000002.1, read on the forward strand.
TCGGCGCGGCTTCGCAACGGCGGCCGGTGATCATCGACGGCTTCATCTCCAGCGCTGCGGCACTGCTCGCTGTTCGCCTGTCCCCGGCTGCACGCGACTACTGCGTCTTCGCACATCGTTCGGCCGAACGCGGCCACGACATCGTCCTCAGCGCACTGGAAGCCAGGCCGCTGCTCGATCTCGGGCTGCGCCTCGGTGAAGGCACCGGTGCACTGCTTGCGGTGCCGCTGGTCCGTGCCGCCGCGCGCATGCTGACCGACGTCGCCAGCCTCGACGACGTGCTGGCCGGAAAAATCTAAATGAGACCGGATCCGCATCTGCTGAATGCGATCCGTTTTTTGACGGTGCTGCCTGTGTCGGCGTCTGCCGACGCACCAGCACCTGACTGGCTTGCGCGTGCGATGAAGTATTTTCCTCTCGTCGGTGCCGGCATCGGCGCCGCATCGGCGATCGTATTTCTCGTCGCCAGCGAATTCTGGTCGCCACTGATTGCTGCCCTGCTGGCCGTCGCCACGAGTATCGTCCTGACCGGCGCACTGCATGAGGACGGCCTGGCTGACACCGCTGACGGTTTCGGCGGGGGGTGGACCATCGAGAAGCGTCTCGCCATCATGAAGGATAGCCGCATCGGCACCTATGGTGCGCTGGCGCTTGGCCTCGGCACGGCGCTGCGTATCGCGGCGCTGACCACATTGCCTGTCTGGGCCGGCGCGGCAGCTCTCCTTGCTGTCCATGCCGTAGCACGCGCCATGCCGGCTTTCGTCATGAACCGCCTGCCCTATAGCGGCGACACCAATACGATGAAGGTTTCCTACGCCGACGCACCTGTACAATCCGAAGAGTTGATCTTTGCGCTCATCGTCGTCGCATGCGCAGCGATCCCGCTGGCGCTCGTCTCGTTGGCATCGCTCGTTGCGGGACTTCTGCTCGGCGCAGCCCTCGCCATGCTGCTCGCGCTCTGGTCGCGCCGTCTGATCGGCGGTTACACCGGCGATGTGCTCGGTGCCGTCGAGCAATTATTCGAGATCGGATTTCTGCTCGGCGTCGCAGCCATCATCCGATAGGCCACGTCAGCGGAAGCTGATACGGCTCGCCTTCAAAGGCGTCGGCGCCGCGGCCGATGCGGGCGATCGCTTCGACCATACGGCCTTCGCGGTTCAATTGTTTATCGGCGAGCTGCACCATCAATCTGTTCGGCGTCACATAAGGCGAACGCTTGCGTAGCTCATCTGCAATTGCGGCCTCGTAGCCCGGATTGCGATCGCAGGCGATTGCATAGGCCGCCGCGCTGGAACGGCTGATACCGGCCCAGCAGTGAATGAGCATCGGGCGCTCGACGACGCTGCCGCGGCCGAATTCGAGAATGGTATCCACGACGACGGCATCGGGCGCGATCAGGTCCGGCGTCGCTTCGACGATATCGTGAAAGGTCAGCTCCACATGGCGCTCACGCGCCAATCCGCTCCAGTTGCGCGCAGTCGCCGTCGGCGACAGCAGTGTCAGCAGATCGAAGGACGGCAGCGTGTCTGCCACAGCAGCAAGGCCTCCGAGCGAGCTCACATAGATCATTCGAACACCTGCTCGTTGCTGTCATGTCCTTCCTCTCACCCACGGCGGATGGACCTTCTTCAACCTCATGCCGCTGCGATGTCGCTGATGCAAGGTCGGTTTCTTAATACCACTTCCGGCCTTTTCGCACCTGCACCATCGTAAACAGAAGGAAATACACCAATCGGAACAATCGGTTACCTTCTCGAACTTTCGGTAATCGAGGCAGGCCAATCTTAAAGAAGTTGCGATAGGTATCTAACGCACCAGCGCAGAGTCCAGGACGGTACGATGCTGAACTACTTCGAAATGGCGGCATCGCAAATCCGAACGATCTTCCGCGTGCCGCGCGAAAACCCCGAGCTGGTGGAGGCGAAACTCGCTGCCTTCACCCGTCAGGTGCCGATGATGTATGCGCTGGTGGTCGTCAACACGACGGCACTTGCGATTACCTTTTATGGCACTGCGCCATATCTGCTTACCGTGTATCTCCCTGTCGCATTCGCCGCAATCTGTGTGATGCGGATGCTGAGCTGGTTGAGAACGCGGAACACCACGCTGTCACTCAACCAGGCCGTGGAAAAGCTCACCGGCTCGATCATCTTTGCCGGCATTCTCGGCGTCGCGTTCTCTGCCTGGAGCCTCAGCCTGTTTCCCTATGGCGACGCCTATAGCAAAAGCCACATTGCGTTCTTTATGGCCGTGACATCGATCGGCTGCGGCTTTTGCCTCATGCATCTGCGCGCGGCAGCGCTCATCGTGACGACGCTTGTTGTCCTGCCCTTCGCATTCTTCTTCGGATCGAGTGGCAATACTGTCTTTGTCTCCATCGCCTTCAACTTCGTCGTGGTCATCGGCGCCATTCTCTTCATGCTGCTCGGCAACTATTCCGATTTCGAGAAGCGGGTGAATTCTGAGAAAGCGCTGCGTATCAAGCAGGCCGAACTACAGTTGCTGAGCGACACGAATTTTCGGAATTCGAATATCGACAGCCTCACCGGTCTCCCCAATCGCCGGAACTTCTTTGCCGAGCTTGAACGTGGCATTGTCAATACTGAGCATCGTGGCGGCGGCCTGCTGCTCGGTATCCTGGATCTTGATGGCTTCAAGCCGATCAATGATATCCATGGGCACTGCATGGGTGATCGCTTGCTGGTCGAGGTCGCAGACAGACTGCGCGCACATCTTGCCCCTCACGTGTTTCTGGGCAGACTGGGCGGCGACGAATTCGTCATGTTCAGCGACCAGTTGCTCGACCCGGATGCAATTGTTGAAGCGGAAGAGAGCATCGAGAATCTGTTCGATATCCCGTTCGAGATTGAGAACATTGCGGTACGCATCCGCTGCTCGATCGGATATGCCGAATTTCCGGACACGGCCAAGACCGCGCAGGATTTGTTCGAGCGCGCCGATTACGCGCTCTTTTTTGCCAAGCAGCACAAGCGTGGCAACGCCGTCCGGTTTTCTGCAGAACATGAAGCCGACATCCGCGAGGCCAGCTCCGTGAGCAGGGCCTTGGCCAATGCCGACCTCGATCGGGAATTGTGGATCGCCTATCAGCCGATCATTGACGCAACAACGCAGCAGCCCGCGAGCTTCGAAGCCCTGGCGCGCTGGAACAGCCCGGAGCTCGGCAACGTTCCACCGATGAGCTTCATTGTCGCCGCCGAGCGCTCAGGCATGATCGGTCAGTTGACCCCGTTGCTGCTGCGCAAGGCCCTCGAAGGTGCAGCGACATGGCCGGAGCACGTCCGGATTTCGTTCAACCTTTCCGCGGTTGATGTCGCCTCACCCCTGTCGATCCTCAAGATCATCGGTATCGTTCAACAGAGCGGCGTCAAAGCGAGCCGCATCGACTTCGAGATCACCGAGACCGCAGTGATGGGTAACCTCGCGCAAGCAACCGAAGCGTTGAATGCCCTAAAAGCTCTTGGCGCACGTATTTCGCTCGACGATTTCGGCACCGGCTATTCGAGCCTGAGCTGCATTCGCGAATTGCCGCTGGACAAGGTCAAGATCGATCGCAGCTTCATCAGCAAGATCGAGACAGATTATGCCTCACGGCTGATCCTGCGCACGATGATCGGACTGTGCAACGGCCTCGGACATGACTGCATCGTCGAAGGCGTCGAGACCGGCGAACAGGTCGACTTCCTGCGTAGGGAGGACTGCCGTTTCATGCAGGGCTACTTCTTCGCCAAGCCGATGAACATCGAGCAGGTCGGGGATTATCTCCACTCCGCTCAATTCAGCATGCTGGCCGAACGCACTGCCAGCTAGTCGTTCTGCCCGTCGAGCAGCCGCACCGCCTCGAACAGCGTCGCCGCACCGATGGCCAGTTGCTCCGGCTCCGACCATTCTTCCGGGCAATGGCTCTTGCCGTCTTTGGACGGAATGAACAGCATCGCGCTGCGACCGATATGCGACATGAAAGCGGCATCGTGACCAGCCCCTGACGCCAGCCGTGTCGTGGAATAGCCAAGCTTGGCTGCGCTGCGGCCGAGAATATCGAGCAGATGATCGTCGCACGGCGCTGGAGGATTCTGCGAGATCAGTGCAAAGCGTTCGCGATCGACTTTCGCACGCTTGGCGATGGCCAGACTCTCGCGATCCAGCAGTGCCACGAATTCATCGACCAGCGCGGCCTTCTCCGCACGGATATCGAGGATCAGGCGCGCACTGCCGGGAACGACGTTGGCGGCATTCGGGCTGATCTCGAGGATCCCCGTGGTGGCGACGAAGTGGCCGTGCTTGCGCGCCGCAAATGCGTTGGCCTGCTGTGCGACGAGCAGTACGAGTTCGGCGGCAGGAAGGCTCGCATCCCTGCGATATTCCATCAGCGTCGAGCCAGCGTGATCGGCGGCGCCCTTCAACACGATCTCGACGCGGGTGATACCGGCGATCCCGGTGACGAGACCGAGATCGAGCTTCTTGCTTTCCAGCACGACGCCCTGCTCGATGTGCAATTCGAGATAGCCGACGAATTTTGGCTTCGACATCGCCGCGATGGCCGCGGGGTCGCCGCCGATGCGCTTGATGGCATCGGCCAGCGTCTCGCCGACCGCGTTGGTGTAAGTCAGCATTCTGGCATCAAGCTCGCCAACCATGGCGCGGCTGCCGACGCAGGACAGACCGTATTCGCTGGGCTCCTCGGCGAGAAAGTCCACGATCTCGATCGGGTGTCGCGGCTTGTAGCCGGAAGCCTGCAACGCGCGCACCGCTTCCAGCGCCGTGAGAATGCCGGAGATGCCGTCGAAGCGTCCGCCGGATGGCACCGTATCGGAATGCGAGCCCAGTATGATCGGGGGCAGGCCCGCGACACTGCCTTCCAGCCGGGCAATCACGTTGGCGGCGGCATCCATCCGAACCGTCATGCCGGCCGCGATATATTGCTCATGCAGCCACGCGCGCCCCTCGAGAAAGCGCTGCGAGAACGACCGCCGCGTCCATGGCTTGTCGGGATCGGTGATGGCGGCGAGCGCCATGTGGTCATCCCAGAGGCGGTTCTGATCGATAGGCGGCTTGGCGTCGGTCGGCATCATCGGCATGAGGCTCATGAATTGGCGGCACTGGCTTTGGTGCCGTAATTGTTGAACACTTTGGGCATCGTGACGCAAGAAACGATGGACATCGCGAAGCAAGAAACGATCAGGGAGAAAATCGTGACCAGCAAGACCAGGATTGCATGGGTGACCGGCGGCGGCACCGGAATCGGCAGAGCAGGTGCAGAGGCGCTGCTGGCGGACGGTTGGACGGTGGTCATTTCCGGCCGCCGCGCAGACGTCCTGAAGGGCGTGGCCGACGAACTCGGCGCCGGCGGCAAACCCGTGGAGGCCAATTCTGTTGAAGCCATGGCGCTGGATGTCAGCAATGCCGACGACGTCAACAAGGTCGCGCAGGCCATCCTCGCCAAACATGGCCGCATCGACCTGCTGGTGAACAGCGCCGGCATCAATGTGCCGAAGCGCAGCTGGGAAGACGTGACGCAGGACGGCTGGGACCAGATCGTCGACATCAACCTCAACGGCGTGATGTATTGCATGCGTGCCGTGCTGCCCGCGATGCGCGCGCAGAAGGACGGCTGCATCATCAATGTCGCCTCATGGGCCGGGCGCATCGTCTCAAAGATGACGGGACCGGCCTACACCGCCACCAAGCATGCGGTACTGGCGCTGACCCATTCCTTCAACATGGACGAATGCGTCAACGGGCTGCGCGCCTGCTGCCTGTCACCGGGCGAGGTTGCCACGCCGATCATGAAGAATCGTCCAGTGCCGCCGAGCGACGAGGTGATGGCGCGGATGCTGCAGCCCGACGATCTCGGCAAGACCATCGCCTTCATCGCCGGCATGCCGCCGCATGTCTGCATCAACGAGGTGCTGATCAGCCCGACCTGGAATCGCAGCTTTCTGGCGATGTGAGGGTTCTTGTCCCTCCCCGTACTTGCGTGGGGTCTGGCGGACGGTTCATCCGCCAGACCCACTGCGCAGCTACGCTGCTTGAGGGAGGATATCGCGACCGCCTGCGCGTCTCAGCTTCTTCGATTTTCAAACAGCCACTGTTCTCGACAACACATACGCTTCAGACATGCGTCATCAACCCTGTTATTTGCGGCGCGGGGGCGCCGTCGTCTCTCGCATTCCCACCCTCTGTTGAGAGGGCGTGCGGAACGCCGGGTGCCCGTTGCACCCTTGGGCCTGATGCGAATGCGGTCTTCCGCAATAGTGAATGCATCAGGACTTTCGGACGCGCAGGGCAAGTGCCCAGCGTTCCGCACGCGGTGTTTGACGGGGTGCCCGGCTTTCCAGATGAACCCTCAGACCCACCATTATTAGACCCCATTGCGATGAGGTCGGATTAGCGCAGCCAAGAACCGAACGCCTCGGATGAAGTCGTCCGTCACACTGTCCAGAGGGTCTTTCCATCTCAAGGCCGGCCGTCTCCTTGCCAGTGGCAGTGCTGGCGCAAATCCGTCCTGCCCGAAGACAGACGTCCCCCATGAACCGCGTGACGCCGCATCTCCGGCGCCCACCGCATCCCACCCCGCGAACGTGACGATCGCGATCGCCCCTCTCGGTGGGGCAGGACGAATGGGAATATAAACCTGATGAAGATACTGTCAACAGAGGATAGGAAAAAATGTTTGGGCGCTGTCTTGGCGCCCTACCCCCCGATCAGCGCCAGCCACTCGTCTTCGGTGAGCACGGCCACGCCAAGATCGCGCGCCTTGGTGAGCTTGGAGCCGGCATCCTCGCCAGCCACCACGTAATCCGTCTTCTTCGACACCGAGCCTGCGACCTTGGCACCGAGCCGTTCCGCCCCAGCCTTGGCCTCGTCGCGGGTGAATTTGGTGAGCGACCCCGTGAACACCACGGTCTTGCCGGCCACCGGCGTATCGGTCTTGGCCTGCGCAACATCGAGCACCTCGATCTCGCTCAGCAACTCGTCAAGCGCTTTCACATTACGTTTCTCGGCGAAGAATTCGACCACCGCGTCCGCGACGATCTCGCCGACGCCATCGATGGCATTGAGATCGGCATAGGCTTCGGAAATGTTGCCTTCCTCGCCCTGCCCCGCTGCCGCCGCCAGCATCGCCTCGCGGAATGCCGCGAACGATCCGTAATGCCGCGCCAGCAGTTTCGCATTGCCCTCGCCGATATGGCGGATGCCGAGTGCAAAGATCAGGCGATTGAGCTCGATCTTGCGGCGATCGTCGATGGCGGCAAACAGGTTACGCACCGAGGTCTCGCCATAGCCCTCGCGGTCGCGCAGCTTCTTGTTGGCGCGCTCGTCGCGCTTGGCCAGCGTGAAGATATCGACGGGATGCATGATGATGCCCTCGTCGTAGAATTCCTGGATCTGCTTGTCGCCGAGCCCGTCGATATCGAAGGCCAGTCGCGAGACGAAATGCTTGAGCTTCTCGACCGCCTGCGCCGGACACACCAGCGCGCCGGTGCAACGCGTGACGACTTCGTCATTCTCGCGGATCGCATGGCTGCCGCAGACCGGACACTTGGCGGGAAATTCATACGGCTTCGCACTCTTCGGGCGCTTGTCGAGGACGACATTGACGACCTGCGGGATGACATCGCCGGCGCGCTGCACGATCACGGTGTCGCCTTCACGGATATCGACGCCGTCGCGCAGCGGCTGGCCGTCATTGCCGATGCCTTTGATGTAATCGGCATTGTGCAGCGTTGCATTCGACACCACGACACCGCCCACCGTGATCGGCGTCAGCCGCGCCACCGGCGTCAGCGCGCCGGTGCGGCCGACCTGGATGTCGATCTTTTCCAGTACCGTCGTCGCCTGCTCGGCCGCGAATTTATGTGCGATCGCCCAGCGCGGCGCGCGGCCGGCAAAACCCAATCGCGCCTGCCAGTCGATGCGGTCGACCTTGTAGACGACACCGTCGATGTCATAGCCGAGCTTCGCGCGGATCTCGCCGATGCGCCGATAGAAGGCGAGCGCGTCGTCCACGCTCTTGCAGAGCGTGATCTCGGGATTGACGGTGAAGCCGGCCTTGTCGAGCCAGCCGATCATCGCGTGCTGGGTCGGCTCCGGCATCGGATAATCCGACATCTCGCCCCAGGCATAGGCGAAGAATTTCAGCGGACGTGACGCGGTGATCGCCACGTCTTTCTGGCGCAATGAGCCCGCTGCCGAGTTGCGCGGATTTGCGAACACGGTGTCGCCGGCCTCTTCCTGCTTTTTATTCAGGGCAAGGAAATCGCTCTTCAGCATATAGACCTCGCCGCGCAATTCGCAGGCGGCGGGGATGTGCTTGCCCTTCAGTGTCGAAGGGATGTCCTTGATAGTGCGCACATTGGCGGTGACATCCTCACCGGTGAAACCGTCGCCGCGGGTGGCGGCGCGGATCAGTTCGCCATTCTCGTAGCGCAACGACAGCGAGAGGCCGTCGATCTTCGGCTCGGCAACGATCGCCGGGATTTCATCGAGCTTGAGGAAGCGCTGGATGCGGGTCACGAATTCAGTGACCTCTTCGTCGCTGAACGCATTGCCGAGCGAAAGCATCGGCACCACGTGCTGGATTTTCGCGAAGCCACGCGCCGGCGCGGCGCCCACCGTCTGCGTCGGCGAGGCGCCGGTGACGAGATCGGGAAATTTCGCCTCGATCGCCTCGACGCGGCGACGCAGCGCGTCGTACTCGGCGTCCGACACCGTCGGCGCGTCGTCCTGATAATAGCGTTTGTTGTGTCCCTCCATCTCCAGCGACAGCCGCATCAGCTCGACCTTGGCTTTGGGCCTGGTGAGCGTGGAGATATCGGGGGGAGTGGTTCTTGATGTCTTCGCCATGGCCCAGAATAACGTGTTGCGCAGGCGCCAACAACGGGCTGCCCAATACTGTCATTCCGGGACGCGTGAGCACTTGCGCGCGCGAACCTCCGCCACTCCAATTGGAGTGACGGGGAATCTCGACGCGTTCAGCGTGCGGCTAGGCAAAGTGCTATCATGCTGAGGTTCCGGGTTCGCGCCTCTGGCGCGCCCCGGAACGACGAGTGCTTGGCTTACGCCGCGCCCTTAAGCAGCCGCTCGGCCGCCGCCCGCGCTTCGGCGGTGATCTCTGCACCCGCCAGCATCCGCGCGATTTCCTCGCGGCGGTGATCCTTGGCCAGCGTGTTGACGCGCGTCGCCACGCGCTTGCCCTTGTCGAGGGCGTCCTTGGAAATCAGCAGATGCTGGTCGGCGCGCGCCGCGACCTGCGGGGCGTGGGTGACGGCCATCACCTGGACCTTGCCGGCGAGCCGCGCCAAGCGGGCGCCGATGGCGTCGGCGACGGCGCCGCCGACACCGGTGTCGATTTCGTCGAACACCAAGGTCGGCGCCGAGCCCTTGTCGGAGAGCACGACTTTCAGCGCGAGCAGGAAGCGCGAGAGTTCGCCGCCGGAGGCGACCTTCATCATCGGGCCCGGGCGGGTGCCGGGATTGGTCTGAACCCAGAACTCGACGCGATCGATACCCTGCGGGCCCGGCGTCGCCGCATCGCTATCGACCTGGGTGATGAACTTGGCGCGTTCCAGCTTGAGCGGCGCGAGTTCGGCAATCACGGCCTTGTTGAGCTTCTCGGCGGACTTGATGCGCGCCGCCGACAGCTTCGTGGCGGCAGCGCTGTATTTCCTGTCGGCCTCGGAGGCTGCGCTCTCCAGCCCCTTGAGCTGGCCGGCGCCTGCATCAATGGTGGCGACATCGGCGAAGTATGTCGCGGCCAAAGCTGCGAGGCCATCCACCGGTGTGGAGTATTTGCGGGCGGCACCGCGCAGCGCGAACAGCCGTTCCTCGATGCGCTCGAGTTCCGCAGGATCGAAATCGGCGGCGATGAGCGCGGCGGTCAGATGCTGGTCGGCCTCTTCCAGCGCGTTGATGGCGACATCGATCGCTTTCACCGCGGGCTCGACCAGCGATGGCGACGAACCCGCGCGCCGCTCCAGCCGGCGCACGGCGGCGGCCAGAGACGAGATCGGCGAATGATGGCCCGACACAGCCTCCTGCGCCTCGCGCAGATCGGCCGCGATCTTCTCGCCCTGCATCATGCCGGTGCGGCGTTCGGCGAGCTGCGTCTCCTCGCCATCCTTCGGATTGAGCTTCTTCAGCTCATCGGCGGCGTGGCGCAGATAATCGGCATCGCGGGCGGCGCGCTCCATATTGGCACGATGGGTCTCCAGCGCCGCATAGGCGGTCTTGCGGGCCTCCCAGAGCGTCTCCAGCGCGGTAACGTCCTTCTCCAGCCCGGCAAAAGCGTCGAGCAGCCGGCGATGGGTGGCGGCGTCCACCAGGGCGCGCTCGTCATGCTGGCCGTGGATCTCGACCAGAGCGGCGCCGACCGCCTTCATGGTCTGCACCGAAATCGCCTGGTCGTTGATGAAGGCACGGGTGCGGCCGTCGGCGAGTTGCACACGGCGCAGGATCATCTCGCCGGAATCGTCGTCGAACCCGTTATCCCGAAGAATCGCCAGCGCCGGATGGCCCTTGGCCAGATCGAATACGGCCGTGACCTGCCCCTGCTCGACGCCGTGGCGCACAAGACCGGCGTCGCCGCGGCCACCGAGGGCCAGTGCGAAGGCATCAAGGAGAATCGATTTGCCGGCGCCGGTTTCACCGGTCAGCACTGCAAGACCGCGGGAAAACTCGATATCGAGCCGCTCGATCAGGACGATGTCACGGATCGACAGACGGGCCAGCATGGGAGGTCAGTTCCTAACCGAGGCCAAATCGCTTGAAGGCCCTGCTCAGGTAAGACCCCTTGTTCTCGCTCGGCTCGAGACCGCCGGACTTTACAAGATTGTAGGCGTCTTTGTACCACTTGCTGTCAGGAAAGTTGTGGCCAAGCACGGCGGCCGCCGTTTGCGCCTCTCCGACAATACCGATCGCCATATAGGCCTCGGTCAGGCGCATCAGCGCCTCCTCGACGTGACGCGTGGTCTGATACTGCGTCACCACCGTCTTGAAGCGATTGATGGCGCCGGTGTAGTTGCGCTTTTCGAGATTGTAGCGGCCGATTTCCATTTCCTTGCCGGCGATCTGGTCGCGTGCGCCTTCCAGCTTCTTCTTGGCCGAGGTCGCATATTCCGAGGTCGGATATTTGCGCACCACTTCCTCGAGCGCGGCCATCGCCTTTTCGGTGCGGCCCTGATCGCGTGAGATGTCCGGGATCTGGTCGTAATGCGAGGCCGCGATCAGATACTGCGCATAGGCCGCATCCGGGCTGCCGGGATGCAGCGTGACGTAACGCGTCGCCGAGCCGATGCAGGTGTCGTAGTCGGCGGATTCGTAGGCCGCATAGGCCGACATCAGCAGCGACTTGCGCGCCCATTCCGAATACGGATGCTGACGATCGACTTCCTCAAATTTCTTCGCGGCGGCCTTGGGATCCTTGTTCTGGTTCATGAGGTACAAGCCCTCATTGTAAAGCTTGTCGGCGGGCTCCTCGACGAAGGTGTCGTCCTTGGTGCCGAACTTGTCCCACAACGCGCCGGTGCCACAGCCACTCAGCGGCACGGCCAGCACGATGAGGCCCGACGCCAACCGCACATGGCGGCCGAAACGGGTGAGCAGTGAATCTCGGGATTCGAGCGTAATGCGCTGTGCCGACATATATCTGAGACCTGACGCCTTCATGCGGTGTCTGCGCGTCACACCGCGCGCAATCACGGACCAACCGGATACGCGCCCGCAGCTTCGCTTGGCGACCGCGTGCTCTATCTACCCGAATGAAGTCCGTTAACCAACCGGATACGGAGCCATTTCGCCCGGATTAAGGCGAAGGATGTGGAGATACAGACGGTTATGGTTACCGGGCATGTCCGGATGCACGCAAAAATCCGTGCCCGCGCAAAAGCGCAACGCAAAATACCGGCAGCGAAGAAAGAAGCTCAGGAAATCAGGAAACGTCCGGGCCGAAGGCCGGGGCGATCATGCCGCCAAGCATGCCTGAGGTGACATCGGCGCTGGCACGGCCGCGGCGGGCCGGAACATTTTGAACGTGAGCTGCGTCGGCTTCGACGATCTTCCAGGCGGAACGATCAGCCATCAGGGCGCAGAGCACGGCATTGTTGAGCTTGTGGCCGCCGCGCACCGAGCGGTAGGCGCCGAGGATCGGCAGACCGGCCAGCGCGAGATCGCCGACGGCGTCCAGTACCTTGTGGCGGGCGCATTCGTCGGCGTAGCGCAGGCCTTCGGTGTTGAGCAGTTTGTCATCGTCGAACACGACGGAATTCTCGAAGGACGCGCCGAGCGCGAAACCGGCGCTCCAGAGGCGGGCCACGTCGTTCATGCAGCCAAAGGTGCGTGCACGGGCGATATCGCGGCGGAAGGTTTCAGGATTGAGGTCGAGCACATAGCTCTGGCGGCCAATCACCGGATTGGCGAAGTTGATTTCGATTTCAGCGCGGAAGCCGGCGGCGTGGGGGCGGAGTTCGCCGAATGAGTCACCGATGGCAACCTGCACCGGTTTGAGAACCTGAATGAAGCGGCGGCGGGCGCCCTGCTCCACAATGCCGGCCTGATCGATGGCGGCGACGAAGGCCGCTGCCGAACCGTCCATGATCGGCACTTCCGGGCCATCGATTTCAACGGTGGCGTTATCGACACCCATGCCCCGCAGCGCAGCGAGAACATGTTCGGCGGTAGAAACGAGAGGGCCTTCACGATCACCGAGCACAGTGGCAAACTCGGTGGCGATAACGGATTTGGCGTTGGCCTGGATTTCGCGATCGGCACCTTCAAGACCGGTGCGGACAAAAATATAACCTGCATCGACAGGTGCAGGTCCAAGCGTCAGACTCACGGGTTTTCCGGAATGAACGCCGACACCGGTAACGGTGGCCTGCGACCATAGTGTTGTCTGACGGCTAAAGCTCATTGGTAACCCACCCATTGTGACTCTCTCGATCGACCGAAACGTGGCCTCTCAAGTCCCCGAGTCGCAGCAACCTTAACGGTTGCCACAAAGTGCGCCAACTCACGCTTTTTTACCGATTGTTACCCCACCTTTGCCGCAATCAAGCCAGGGGTTAACCAACTTTTCCGTCGGTTCCAAGGCCATTTCCGGCCTCGGCGGAGCGCGCGCATAAAGATTAATGACTTACTATCAATAGGTTAAGAAATCGTACCGGTTTTCCTGGCCGACATAAGCCAAGGCCCCGGCTGATCCAGCCGGGGCCTTGGTCTTCGACACGATTGTAACAAAGGTCAGCTGGTCTGGCGGCGCAGGAAGGCCGGGATATCCAGATGATCGTCGCCCTGTGGCGCCGGCGCAACAGGTGCCGGGCGACCGTGGGAATCGAGGCCCTGCGGGGCCGGACGACGGGCGTATTCAGACACCGGCGGCTCGTTGCCCATCTGCTGGGCAACGCTGCGCTGTGGCTTACGTTCGGGCAGCGGCGGCATCGGAGCCATTGGAGGAGCCGACGGACGGCCGGAGACCGGCGCTTCCGATTCCTCGTCGCGGCGGCCGAGACCGACATTGGCCAGACGCTGCAGCAGCGACAGGCGAGCCTTCTGCGGTTCCTCATCCGATTCGCCACGCGCGTGACGGATCTCGTTCTGGGCCGGCATCGGCAGTTCTTCGAATTTCGGCATCCGCGGAGCGCGCATCGGGGCGCGTTCAGCCGACGGCGGAATGAACTGCTCGGGGATCGGCGCTTCCATCGGAGCTTCCTGACGGGGAGCTTCCGGGAACAGCGACGGCTTCTGCGCGATCGGGCGCACGGTCACGTCGCCGTAGGAGCCACCCTGCGGTACGACCGGTGCATTGGCTTCCGGTGAAACGGCAGCGGCGATGGCGGCGAGCGCGGCACGCTCGTGGCTGGTCGCCGGCGCGCGGGGCGCGGGAGCACCGGCATTCTTCGAAGCCGCGGCAGCGGCGAGACGCTGGTTGTCAGCGCGGAGGCGCGCGGTCAGATCGGCCAGACGGGCATCCGGAGCGCCGCTGCCAGCCGGAGCAGCAATGGCCGAGGTCACCGTGGTGACCGGGGCTGAGGAGTTGCGCGCCAGCTGGGCCTGCTCGATGCCGGTCGCGACGACCGATACGCGAATCACACCATCGAGGCTCTCGTCGAAGGTGGCGCCGACGATGATGTTGGCATCGGCATCGACTTCTTCACGGATGCGGGTCGCGGCTTCGTCGACTTCGAACAGGGTCAGGTCCTTGCCGCCGGTGATCGAGATCAAGAGGCCACGGGCGCCCTTCATCGAGCTATCATCGATCAGCGGATTGGCGATGGCAGCTTCCGCTGCGGTCAGAGCACGCTTCTCACCGGTGGCTTCGCCGGTGCCCATCATCGCCTTGCCCATCTCCTTCATGACTGCGCGCACGTCGGCGAAGTCGAGGTTGATGAGGCCTTCCTTGACCATCAGGTCGGTGATGCAGGCAACGCCCGAGTAGAGAACCTGGTCGGCCATCGCGAAGGCGTCGGCGAAGGTGGTCTTTTCGTTGGCGACCCGGAACAGGTTCTGGTTCGGGATGATCAGAAGGGTGTCGACCACCTTATGCAGCTCGGCAATGCCGGCTTCGGCGGTGCGCATGCGGCGCTGGCCTTCAAAGTGAAACGGCTTGGTGATCACACCGACGGTGAGGATGCCCATATCGCGGGCAGCCTTGGCAATGACGGGAGCCGCACCGGTGCCGGTACCGCCGCCCATACCGGCGGTGACGAACACCATGTTTGCGCCGGTGAGATGGTCACGAAGCTCGTCGATGACTTCCTGGGCTGCGGCAGCGCCGACGTCCGGCTGCGAACCGGCGCCGAGGCCCTGGGTGACCTGCGTACCCATTTGCACGATGCGCTGGGCCTTCGACATGGTCAGCGCCTGCGCGTCCGTGTTGGCGACGACGAAGTCGACGCCCTGCAGACCGGCGGTGATCATGTTGTTGACGGCGTTGCCGCCGGCGCCACCGACACCGAACACGGTGATCCGGGGCTTCAGCTCGCTGATATCAGGAACGTTGAGATTGATGGTCATGAGGTTGCCTCTCGATTACGCGCGCGTTGTCTGGTCATGCCGGCGGCTGAAAGCCGTTGGCGTCGGAGATGGAAAAAACATTGGCCGGAAAAATTTCATCAGAAGCCCTCTCGAAGCCATCGTCCGACCTTTCCGAAATAACCGTCACTGGTCCCTGTCCTGAGCTGCCGCGTATGCCGCGGTTCGACATGTTCAAGATGAGCGTATTGCGGGTAGACCAGCAGGCCCGATGGCACCGCGAACGAAGCGCTCTTGGCTTCATTGGGCAGCCGGCCGAAACCGAGCGGGCGCGCAATGCGAACGGAGCGTCCGAGAATCTGGGATCCGAGTTCGGCGAGGCCGGTGAGCTGCGACGCGCCACCTGACAGCACCACGCGAGCGCGCGGTTCTGCAGCGAGAGGCGAATCCGCCAACCGGTCCCTGACCATCTCAAAAATCTCCTCGGCACGCTGACGCACGATGTTCGCAATCGTGGCGCGGGACACGACCTGCGGAAAATCGCGGTCGTTATCACCAGCCGTCGGCACGTTCATCAGTTCGCGCGCATCGGAGCCACCAGTCAGCACCGTGCCATATAACGTCTTGATTCGCTCGGCATCCGCGATGCAAGCGCCGAGTCCGCGCGCCAGATCCATAGTGATGTGTTGCCCGCCGACCGCAAATCCCGACGCATGCACGAAGCGTCCGCCGGAATAGGTCGCGATCGTTGTCGTACCTGCACCCATCTCGACGACGGCAGCACCGAGATCGGTCTCGTCATCGGTGAGAACAGAGAGACCTGCGACATAAGGCGCCGCAGCCATGGCTTCGACGTTGAGGTGGCAGCGCTCGACGACCAGCATCAGGTTGCGAGCGACCGTCGCATCGGCGGTGACGACATTCATATCGACGCCGAACTGCGAGGCGACCATGCCCTTGGGATCGCGAATGCCCTTCACGCCATCAAGTGAATAGCCGACCGGCAATGCATGCAGCACCGTGCGGCCCGGCGGCGTCGCGTGGCGCATGCCGGTCGAGGTGACACGTGCGATATCGGAGGCCGTGACGGCGCCGCCCTTGATATCGGCGGACGCTTCAATCAGTTGGCCCTGCAGGCGACCGGCCGACACCGAGAGCAGAACGGATTCGACGCGAACCTTGGCCATCCGTTCGGCCAGCGCCACCGCCTGACGGACAGCCTGCTCGGCCTCGCCCATATCGACGATCGCGCCCGACTTCACGCCGCGCGACTGGATCTGGCTGTAGCCGATCAGTTCAACCGCATGGCTGCGGCCACGCAGGGCTTCGCTCGGTGCGGATGGCCGCAGACGTGCGATCATGCAGGCGATCTTGCTGGTGCCGACATCCAGCGACGCCACCAGCGCGGTGCGGTTGGCCGCCATCTGACGCGTTTTCGGCGCCTGGTTGCGATCGAGACCGCTCATGCCGCGCCAGCTTTCTTCTTGGATTTGTCTTGCGCCTTGAACAGGTCGTCGCGTGCTTTCGCGGCGTCTTCCGACAGCCGTACGGTCAGGCGATCCGGCAGGCGCATGTCGATGGCGACGATGTCGCGCGAGAACAGACGGTCTTCCGTGTTGAGCTTGCTCAGCATGGCCAGTGCGTTGCCGACGTCGTTTTCCGGCAGGCGGATATCGAGGCCGTCCTTCAGGCGCAGATTCCAGCGGCGCTCGCCAACGAAGATCGCGGCCTTGGTGACCGACCGGACCTGCGGGTAACGATCGAGCAGCGCCAGAAAATCCCTGGCGCCGCTATCGGCGCCCTTGCCCACCACCAGTGGCAGCGACACGAAACGGCGCGACACGTAATTTTCCAGGACGGCGCCGTCATCGGAGATCACCGAGAGACGACCGTCTTCCTGCCACAGCGCGAAGGCCGTGCGCTCGGTGACGTCGATCTGCAGACGATCCGGATACAGCTTCAGCACATTGGCGTCGGCGATCCACGGATTGGCCTTCAGCTTGTCGCGGACAGCCGCAGCATCGAGGAAGAACAGCGACGAGCGACCATTGACGCCGCCGATGGCCAAGATTTCGTCCTGGGTCAGCTGCTTGCGGCCGTTGAGAATGACGGAGGCGATGCGGAAGCCGGCGGCATTGGCCGCAGCGTTGCGCGCATCGCTGAAAGCTTCGACCATTTCGTCGACGTGATTGCCTTTGACCACGCCGAGCGCGACGCTGCCCGTCAGCATCAGCACGGTCGCGGCAATGCCGACGCGGCGCGGCACATGGCGCTCAAGCGTCGCGATGAAGCGGTTGGAGCTCTGTTCGCGAACGGCAGGCTTGGCGGCACGAAAACGGGCCCAGAAGCGGGCGAGCGGGCTCAGCTGCTCGCGCAGCAGAATGCCTGCCCCAAGGGCAGCCATTTTAAGATCAGCTTGGGGCCCCAGCGATCGCACCGACCGAGAGAGGCGTCCTCCACCATCCATACCAAGAGCTCGTCACAGGTTATGCCCGCATTGGCGCGGAACTCTGGCGCGAGTGACGTCCCGGTCATGCCAAAATGGATTCAAGCCTTTGAAAAAGGCCGGTTTTCCATCGATACGCGTCGTCACGGAATCCCCGCAAAGTTCACGCCTCGGCAGCCAAGCGCTACACGCGCCGCCAGCGTTAACCTTCGGGCTTCCTGGTAAACAAAGTGTAAAGGGGATGGGCGCATAGCGCGATTTGATACGGCTGTGGAAGACTTTAGCCGAGGTGTGGCTCACGTGCCCAAGGGAACTGCGGCGGCTTCGTGGCCGGCGTCGCCGTGGTGCCGGAATTAACGGGCCGCATCAGGTGTTGCAGACGAGCAGCCGCCTGCCCGTTTCACCGCCAGATCGATCTGCCCATTCAGGAAATCCACGAAGCTGATCCCCTGCGCGTTGAGCGCCTTGGGATAGAGCGAGGCCTTGGTCAGGCCCGGAAGCGTGTTGGTCTCCAGATAGACTGGGCCTTTGGCCGACACGATGAAGTCCGACCGCGAATAGCCGCGGCAGGACATCGCCCGGTGTGCCTTGACCGCAAAATCCATGATCTGTGCGCTGATCTCAGGCTCAAAACGGCCGGGGCAGATCTCCTGCGTCGATTTGGCGAGATACTTCGCCTCGTAGTCGAAACCGCCATCGGCCGGAATGATCTCGATCGGCGGCAATGCGATCAGTGAGCCATCGGCCTGCTCCAGCACGGCGCAGGTCGCCTCGACGCCGGCAACAAACGGCTCAATGACGTAGTCTTCAGTCTTGGCCGCGTTGCGCACGGCAACGAGATCCTGCTTGGCATTGACGAACATCAGGCCGTAGCTCGATCCGTCACGTGCGGGCTTGGCGATCAGCTTGCCGTATTCGGCGAGCGCGCTTTCCATTTCATTTAGGGCAACGCCCGCCGCGATCGGCACACCAGCGAGTGCCGCAAAACGCTTCGCCGCGACCTTGTCGAAGGATAGATTGGATGACGCAGAGCCGGAGCCCGTGAACGGAATGCCGCGCATTTCGCACATCACCTGCAGCTCGCCATTCTCCGCAGCGCCGCCATGCATGCCGAGCACCAGCAGGCGGTTCTCGGTCTTCGCCCTGTCGAGCGCCTGCGTCAGCACGCCGATGCTGCTGCCACCGGGCTTGAACAGATCCTCGAACGGCCGCTCATGCGCGAGCAGCGCCGTGCCCGATGTCTCGTGGACGCGGTCGTCGGCATCCCAGAACCAGAGATCCGCATCGGGCAGCGCGCTGTGCAGTGCCTGCGCGGAGGCCACTGACACCAGACGCTCCTTGTTCAGGCCACCAAACATGATGGTGATCCGCTGAGGTCTCGCCTGCTCCGTCATCGTGTCGTCTCCGAACTCATCCGCGAATCGCGCCGCTGCCGACAAGGCAATAGCATCACGCTAGCCGAGTCATATAATGCCTTGTCGGAGGCGGTTTTGCGAGCCCGCCCCGCGGTGACATGGAAGCGACCTGATGATCAGAGCCTGGCTCGAACTCTCTACCTTCGGCATCTTCGCTACGCTGGGCACCATCTATTACGGAGTCGCACTGATCCTCGTGGGGCTGACCTCCAGCCGGCTGCTGTCGATGCGGCTGAGGTCCATTCACGGCATCGTCGCGCCTTTCTTTTCCTCGGTGGCCATCCTGTTCGGCTTGCTCACGGGCTTCCTTGCCAGCGACGTCGGCGACCGCAACCGCCAGGCCGTCCGCGCCGTGCAGATCGAGGCCGGCGAGTTGCGCAACATCCACACGCTGAGCGTGGCATCGGTCTCCGACATGTCCAACATACGCGCCGCGCTGAAGGCCTATGTGACATCGGAAGTGACGGAGGAATGGCCAGCAATGCTTCTCGGCCTGAAGTCGCCGCGCACCGATGTGGCTTATGACAGCCTGCTGCGCGAAATCAGTGATCCCGCCATTACGCGCGACGCCAGCAACACGGTGCATGGGGCGCTGATGGGCGCCTCGATCCGCGCCGGGACCGCGCGCAACGACCGGCTCAGCCTGTCGACCGACCACACCAACGACCTGAAATGGACGTCGGTCCTGCTGCTCGGGTTGATCACGCAACTGGCGCTGGCGCTGGTGCATCTGGAACGTCCGCGGGCCATGCTCGCGGCGCTCACGGTGTTCGCCAGCGGCGCCATCGTCGCTCTCGGCATTATCGCGCTGCAGGAACATCCGTTCGACGGTGCCTTCCGCGTCGCTCCTGCGCCGCTGGAAAATCTGCTGAGTATCAGCGAGGCCGGGCCGGCGTCGGCACTACCGCCAACACCAAAATAGACCGCGCCTTACGGCGCGACGCCGATCCGCTTGATTTCCCAGTGCAGGTCGATACCCGACTGCGCCAGCACGCGCGCACGCACGGTCTCACCGAGCGTTTCGATATCGCTCGCCGTCGCATCGCCGGTGTTGATCAGGAAATTGCAGTGCATCTCCGACACCTGTGCACCGCCGACGCGCAGGCCGCGGCAGCCTGCAGCATCGACCAGCTTCCAGGCGCTGTGCCCTGGCGGGTTTTTGAATGTCGAGCCACCGGTCTTTTCGCGGATCGGCTGCGCGGTCTCGCGATGCGCCTGGACCTCGTCCATCCGCGCGCGAATGGCGGCGGGCTCTGTAATCGTTCCGCGGAATCTCGCCGACGTGAAAATGATCGAGGGATCGACGCCGGAATTGCGATAGACGAACGCCATGCCGGCATTGTCGAAGACGTGTTTCGTGCCATCGCGGCCGATGCCGGTCGCCTCGATCAGCACATCCTTGGTCTCGTCGCCATTGGCGCCGGCATTCATCCGCAGCGCGCCGCCGATGGAGCCGGGAATGCCGAAATAGAATTCGAGCCCGCTGATATTGGCCGCGGCTGCCGTCTCTGCCACGCGCTTGTCGAGCGCGGCCGTGCCGGCACTAATGATATCGCCTTCGGCTGATGTTGCGCCGAAGCCGCGCGGGCTCAGGCGAATGACGACGCCGTTGAGCCCGCCATCGCGCACGATGAGATTGGAGCCGACGCCGACGATGGTGACGAGAATCTCTTTTGACAGTCTAAACAGGAAGTAAGCGAGATCGTCCTCATCGGCCGGTGTGAACAGCACCTGCGCGGGACCGCCGACACGAAACCATGTCAGCGGCGCGAGGGACTCGTTCGCGAGCAGACGCCCGCGCAGATCCGGCATTGCGGCTTTGAGGTCAGGAGTGATGTCGGGAAAGCCAGCCACGCTTAGCCCAGCGCCTTCAATTCACCCGGCAATGCGTAAGCCCATTGCGTGATATTGCCTGCACCCAGGCACACCACCGTATCGCCTGGTTTTGCAACGCCGGCCACGAGGCCCGCGAGCGCAGCTGACTCCTGCAGCGGGATCACCTCACGATGGCCGTGGGCGCGCAGGCCAAGCACGAAGTTGTCACGATCAATGCCCGGGATCGGCGCTTCGCCGGCGGGATAGACATCGGCAACGATCACGGTGTCGGCGTCGTTGAAGCAGGTGCAGAATTCCTCGAACAGCGACTGCAGCCGCGTGTAGCGATGCGGCTGCACCACGGCGATCACCTTGCCCGCGGTGCTCTCGCGCGCGGCGCGCAGCACGGCGGAAATCTCCACGGGGTGATGACCGTAATCGTCGATGATAGTGACGCCGTTCCACTCGCCGGTCTTGGTGAAGCGGCGCTTGACGCCGCCGAAGCCGGCGATGGCCTTGCGGATTGCCTCATCGGACATGCCGAGCTCATGCGCGACGGCAATCGCCGCCGTGGCGTTGAGCGCGTTGTGGCGGCCCGGCATCGGCAGCAGCAGATTGTCGATCTCATGCGAGGTGCCGGCCTTGCGATCGCGGAACGCCACCTTGAAGGACGAGCCGCCATTGGCGGGCTTCAGATCGACCAGCCGCGCATCGGCTTGCGGGTTCTGCCCGTAAGTGATGATGCGGCGATCCTCGATCTTGCCGACGATGGTCTGCACCACGGGATGATCGATGCACATCACCGCGAAGCCATAAAACGGCACGTTCTCGACGAAGTTGCGGAACGCATCCTGCACGGCCTCGAAGGTCTTAAAGTGATCGAGATGTTCGGGATCGACATTGGTGACGATGGCGACATCGGCAGGCAGCTTCAGAAAGGTGCCGTCGCTCTCGTCGGCTTCGACGACCATCCACTCGCCGGCACCGAGGCGCGCATTGGTGCCATAGGCATTGATGATGCCGCCATTGATGACGGTGGGGTCAAGTTCGCCGGCATCGAGCAGCGCCGCGACCATCGACGTCGTCGTTGTCTTGCCATGGGTGCCGGCAATGGCAACGCAGCTCTTCAGGCGCATCAATTCGGCGAGCATCTCGGCGCGGCGCACCACGGGAATGCGCTGCGCGCGCGCGGCCATCAATTCCGGATTGTCGCGCTTGATCGCGGTCGAGACCACCAGCACGTCGGCGCCCGACACGTTATCGGCCTTGTGCCCGACATGAATGGTGATGCCTTTTTCGCGCAGACGATTGACGTTGGCGCTTTCGGAGGCGTCCGAGCCCTGCACGGTGTAGCCGAGATTGCACAGCACCTCGGCAATGCCGCTCATGCCGATGCCGCCGATACCGACAAAGTGAATGGGTCCGATTTCGCGCGGCAGTCTCATGGGGCGTCTCTATGTTCCATCATGCCCGGGCAGCGCGAAGCGAGCTTCGCTGGATGTCCCGGCATCCAAGGCTTGTTTGAACAGATGACTCCTTCAAACAGACGCGGATGGCCGGGACAAGCCCGGCCATGACGAAAAAGACGGAAATTTGGCTTGCGGATCAGGCGAATCCGCCTTGAGCACCCTACTCCGCCGGTGCTGGAACCACTGCCGGTGCGCGATCCGCACGATTGGCTATGAGCGCCACGGCGAGCCCGGCCAGCGGAGCGAGCGCCGCGACCCATGGCACCGCGCTCAGACCGCCATGCGCGATCACCGCGCCGCCAAGCCACGCGCCGATGGCATTGCCGAGATTGAACGCGGCAATGTTGAAGCTCGACGCCAGACTCTGGCCGGCGCCCTCGGCCTTGCGCAGCACCGCCATCTGCAAGGGCGACGCGGTGGCGAAGGCCGTGGCACCAAGCAGCGCGATAGCGATGATGACGGCGACCTGATTATGCGCGGCGAAGGTGATCAGTACGAGCGTCACGGCCAAAGCCAGCAGGCTGCCGAACACGCTGCCCGCCGGCCAGCGATCGGCAAGACGTCCACCGGCGAGATTGCCGACGATGGCGCCAGCGCCAAACACCAGCAGGATCGGCGACACGGCGGCATCCGAGAAGCCGGAAATCTTCGTCAGGATCGGCGCGACATAGGTGAACAGCGCGAAGATGCCGATCCAGCCCAAAATTGTTGTGAGCAGGCCGAGAAGCACCTGCGGCCGCGCCAGCACCGCGAGATCGTCGGACAGCTTGCTGTGTTCTTCCGGCGCCTTGACCGGTGGCACCAGCAGCGCCACTGCGGCCATCGCGACAAGCCCGACCAGCGTCACGGCGTAGAAGGTCGCGCGCCAGCCATAGCCCTGCCCGAGCCACGTCCCGAACGGCACACCGAGAATGGTCGCTACCGTCAGGCCGGCGAACATGATGGAGATCGCCGAGGCCTTCTTGTTCTCGGGCACGAGGCTGGTTGCCACCACCGAGCCGACGCCGAAGAAAGTGCCGTGCGCGAAAGCCGTGAGCACGCGTGCCGCCATCAGGCTCCAGTAATCCGGCGCCAGTGCGCAAGCGAGATTGCCCAGCGTGAAGATGCCCATCAGCACCAGCAGCACCGTTTTGCGCGGCCAACGACTGGTCGCGATGGTCATGATCGGGGCGCCGACCACGACACCCAGCGCATAGCCCGAGATCAGCAGCCCCGCAGCCGGGATCGACACGCCGAGGTCGCCGCCGACCTCGATCAGGAGACCCATGATGACGAATTCTGTGACGCCGATTCCGAAGGCGCCGGCGGTAAGCGCGTAAAGTGCGAGAGGCATGATCCTATCCCGTGCGTGAAACGGGCCAGATGCCCGACAACCGGAGATGTGGACCTCCTGACATTGATGAGATAGACGTGGCATAGGCACAATATTTGTGAATTGAATTCACTCAATAGATTGAAGCCAGATGTCACGACTGGACGTCAACCGCTCCGGCGAAATGGAAGTGTTCACCCGGGTGGTCGAGCTCGGCGGTTTTTCGACCGCGGCGCGAGCCTTCTGGATGACCCCCTCTGCCGTCAGCAAACTGGTGGCGCGGCTGGAAGCACGGCTCGGCGTGCGCCTCATCAACCGCTCGACGCGCAAGCTGCAGCTCACGCCGGAAGGCAGCGCGTTCTATGAGCGCGCACTACGCATTCTCGACGAGATCAGCGCAGCCGAACGCGAGGCTGCCATCGGCGCAACACCATCAGGCCTGTTGCGCGTCAACACCAGCGTGCCCTTCGGCCTGCGTCTGTTGCTGCCGCTGTTGCCGGATTTCGCGAAGCGCTATCCAGACATCAAGGTCGAGGTCGTTCTGACGGATCTCGTGGTGGATCTCCTCGAAGAACGCGCCGATGTCGCCATTCGCGTCGGCTTGATGCGCGAGTCGCGGCTGCTCGCGCGCAAGCTCGGCGAGAGCCGGATGGTCGTGGTCGCTTCACCCGGCTATCTCGCCGAGCGCGGCACGCCCAAGACGCCGGACGATCTCGCGCATCACAATCTGCTGCGCTTCGGCTTCGCCAAGTGGGAGAAGGGCTGGCCGTTCAAGACCGGCGGCGAGACAATCGCCGTGATGCCGTCAGGCAATGCCCTGGTCAGCGACGGCGAAGCGATGCAGCATCTCGCCGTGGCAGGCATGGGCCTCGCGCGGCTGGCGCGCTTTCACGTCGAGGCCGATATTAAAGCTGGCCGGCTCATGCCGGTGCTCGAAGCATTCAATCCCGGCGACATCGAGCCGATCCACGCGGTGTTTGTCGGCCACGGCGGACAATTGCCCGCGCGAGTGCGCGCGTTTCTGGATTATCTGGTGGAGAATGTGAGGCTGTAGCCCTGAGTTAACGCTGTCATTCCGGGGCGCTCGCACTTCGCGAGCGAACCTCAGCCACTCCAATCGGAGTGGCAGGGAATCCCGAAGTGGTGGTCGCCTCTCGGCCGCCCGGCATTCAGAGGTGATGAACATGTTGGGATTCCGGGTTCGCGTGCGCGAAGATGCGCCCGCGCCCCGGAATGACGAGGTGTAGTCTCTACTCTGCGATAGGCGCTGCGGACGGGCGGTCCAACTGAAACGCGCTGATCGGCGGAGGCAGCCCCGGCGCTTTCTCGCCCGTGAAAAATGCAGCGAGATACATCTTTCCAAGCAGATGCCTAGTCTCCAACGCGTCGGGCGCCAGCCGCCCGTCGCGCAAGGCTTGCCGGAATTCCGCAAGTGTAGGAGCCGAGAGGTCCGTATCCGGCACCAAGCGCGACGCGGTCGCTACGGCGCTGAACTGGACGCCCGCATAAAACAGACGGGTGAGCGCGCGCATCAGTTCGAGTCGATCGCGCAGGCTGCGATCGGGCGGGTGACCAAGCCATGCCTGCAAAAGCACCTCTTCGAGTTCAGGTGACGGCGCAAAGTTATCGAGCATGGTCGCCATGTCGACGACGGGATCGTTGCAATAGGCCGACTCCCAATCGACCAGCCACAGACGCCCGCCATCGAACAGAAGGTTGCGCGGCAGAATATCGTTGTGGCTGGAAACCGCCTCGTCGCTATTCCACGTATAGGCGCCACGGAGGTCTGCCAGACGCTGCGTGTGGGCATCGAGCACGCCGGGCGCAAACAGATTTGTGCGGCAGACATGGGCCCACAGCCGAGCGGTGATATCCGGATATTCGACGAAGCGCCCGAACCTCGGTGTCCCCTGCAGGCGCCGCAGCATTTCTCCCAACGCCTGCGCCAAAGCGTGAGGGCCGCCGGGATAGGTGTTCAATGGTTGCTCGACGATGAAGTCCATCACCGCGACACGTGCGGTCTCATCCACATGGTGCAGCCGCGGCGCGATCCCTGCTTCTGCAGCGATACGCATCGACGTATATTGGTGAGGATTACGCATCGGACTGGCACGGCCTTCCATCCGCAACACGTAGCGTCGGCCGCCAGCATCCACGCGATAGACAAAAGCGCCCGAAACGCCACCCGGTATCGGCCGGATGGAATCGATGGTTGCAGAACCGACGGTCGCCCTGAGCGCAGCCTGCGCGATCTCGCGGTGCGTCATCGGAATATTGGAAAGATGCTCTCCGCTCATTGTCCCCCCGACGAACCGCGTGGGGACGACGTGTAGCAGAACCGATGACCTAAATCTTTGCGACCTTGGCAACCAGATCCGCCAGCCGCTCTGCTGCATCGAGCTTGCCGACCTTGCGCGCGCCCGCGGCCATCGCGGTCAACCGCTGGGGCTCGCCGGCCAGCGCAGAGATTTCCGCCGCGAGGCGATCCGGCGTGAAATCAGCCTGCGCAATACGGAGTGCACCGCCCGCGTCCGCGAGCACGCCCGCATTGGCGAACTGATCCTGATCGAGCGCACCGGGCAGCGGCACCAGAATGGACGGCCGCCCGATGGCCCCGAGTTCGGCGACGGTGCCGGCACCGGAGCGCGAGATAACGAGTTGGGCTGACGCGAGACGCGCGGGGAGATCGCTGAAGAACGGCGCGAGTTCAGCCTTGATCTTGAGCCTGTCGTAGACGGCGCGAACGCGACTCATGTCCTCGTCGCGGACCTGCTGCGTGAGTACCAGACGATTCCACAACGCGGGTTCGAGCCGTTCTATCGCGGGAGGCACGATATCGGCCATGATGCGCGCGCCCTGGCTACCACCAACCACGAGCAGACGCAGCGGCCCGGTGAGATCTGGCGGGGTATAGGGTACGGCGGCAGCGGCGAGGATCGCCGGGCGCATCGGCGTGCCTGTGGTGGTGGTCTTCTTCGACAATTCGGGATCGCGGTCGAGCACGCCGGGCAGCGATGTTGCAATCGCATTGACCTTGCCAGACAGAATGCGATTGGCGCGGCCCATCACCGCGTTGGAATCGTGGATCAGGCTGGGGATGCCGAACAGGCGCGCGGCGAACAGCGGCGGCACTGTCGGGTAACCGCCGAAGCCGATCACGGCGGCGGGCTTCAACGTGCGCATTAGATTCAGTGCCATCACCGTGCCGGCAGCGAGCATGATGCCGGTACGCGCCAGCGAGATGGGATTGCGGGAGCGCACCGTCTCGCTTGGCACCACATCGATCATCTCGCGCGAAAACAGCCCGCTATATTTCAGTGCCCGTGCGTCGGTGACGAGGCGCACGCGCAAGCCGCGCTTCATCAAAGCAACGCCGAGCGCTTCCGCCGGAAACAGATGTCCGCCGGTGCCGCCCGCCGCAAGCAGTATGAGGGGAGCCGTACTCATCACGCGTAAGTGCGTGCGACGTGGGCGTCGATCGCCTCGACTTCGGTGCGTGGACGCATGCGGGTCAAAGCGAGCAGCATGCCGACGCTGTAGGCCAGCGAGATCATCGACGAACCGCCATAGGAGATGAACGGCAGCGTCATGCCTTTCGCCGGGATCAGATGCAGATTCACCGCCATGTTGATCGCCGCCTGCACGCCGAACAGAATGGCGAGGCCCGAGGCAGCAAAGCGCGAGAACAGATCTTCGGTGGCGTAGGCGCGCGACATCGCGCGGATCACGATGAAGGCAAACAGGCTGAGCACCGCGAGACACAACAGGATGCCGAACTCCTCGGCGCCGACGGCGAAGACGAAGTCGGTGTGGCTGTCCGGCAGGCTGCGCTTGGCGATGCCCTCACCCGGCCCGAGGCCGAACCATCCGCCATTCGAGAATGCTTCCATTGCCGTATCGACCTGGAAAGTGTCGCCCGAAGCGGGATCCATGAAGCGTTTGATACGGCCTGCGACGTGCGGCACCAAGAAGTAAGCCATCAATAGCCCGCCTGCCGCGGTGGCGCCGAGGCCGAACACCCAGACCATGCGCATGCCGGCGATGAAGAACAGCGAACCCCAGGCCATCAGGATCAGCATGGTCTGACCGAAGTCAGGCTGCATCACCAGCAGCGACACCAGCATCATCAGCAGCACGATCGCCATCGAGGTCGCCGGCATCTCCGGCTTGCGCGCGGATTCCGAGAACAACCAAGCGGCGATCACCACGAAAGCCGGCTTGGCGGACTCCGATGCCTGGATGTTGATGCCGAGGATGGTAATCCAGCGCTTGGCGCCCTTCACTTCCGGCCCGATCAGCAAGGTGGCCAGGATCAGAACGATGGAGATCGCGAACACCACCAGCGCCGAGCGGCGGATCTGCCGCGGCGTCATGAAGGACACGCCGATCAGCACGATGACGGACGGCACCAGGAACAGGATGTGGCGGTTGAAGAAGTGGAACGGATCGAGCCCGATGCGGGTCGCCACCGGCGGCGAGGCCGCGAGCGACAGGATCACCCCCGCCAGCATCAGCGCGATGATCGCTGCCAGCAGCAGGCGGTCCACGGTCCACCACCATTCACTGAGCGGTGTGCGTTGTTCGCGAGAGATCATAAGCGCGTCCTGCGGGTCGATGAACTCCTATCGATGGGCCATCGTGGTTGCCAGACGGTTAATGGATTGTGAAAATATGGCGCTATTCAAGGTGGCCAGCGGCGAGCTGTGACGACAGGGCGCGTGAAATCAGAATAGTCGATGACGAGATTTGCACGGCTTTGCGGGTCGTTCTCTTGCAGATACAGGCGCTGGCCTTCGATATAGCGCCGGTTGGACGCGGCATCCAGATCAGCCGATCCGTATCCGGGGCCGCGACCGGCGCCGCGCGGGATGGTGATGGCGAATGGCGCATCCAGAAAAATCGACAGGTCCCAGACGTCCCTGAGTTCCGGGCGGTGCAGAAAAATGCCGTCGAAGACGAGGACAGCATCGGGATCGGCAATCGACCAGCAAGCGACGACCGGGGCATTCACGCTGTGGTCGAAGATGGCAGGGCAATAGACGCGCGAGCCGCCGGGTCCCAGAGGATCGAGCAGCACTTTCCGCAACTCAACATAATTGTAGGATTCAGCGTAAAAGCCACGCGGAGAGGTTTTCCCCTGCCGGTATCTGATCTCGCGCGTGTTGTGAAAGCTGTCCACGGAGGCGCGGATAACGGACCGTCCGAGCGTGCCGATTACACGCGCGAGCGTGTCCGCGAACACCGTCTTTCCTACACCGTCCACGCCATCGATGCCGACGCGGAGGATCGAGCCCGTCGCATGATGCCGAATAAATTCGGCGATCTCTGCGATCAGCGGCGACGTGTCCTTGCGATCATCCGACGGCTCAATCATCAACACCCCCTGCCCGGTGCGATCAAATGACCTCGACTGTTGGCCCCTAACAGCCGCGTGATATTCCCTCGACTGAGCCAGAACACGTCGGCTGATACTGGATCGTGAAGATCACGCCTTAAACCGCCTTCACACCATCCAGCGCCAACACAAGCTCCCGGAACCGATCCCCGCGGATTTCGAAATTGCGGAACTGGTCGAACGAGGCGCAGGCCGGTGACAGCAGCACCACAGGCTCTGTCAGCCCGGCTTCGGCGGCATCGCGCGCGGCATTGGCCACGGCGACATCGAGACTGACGCTGATCTCGTACGGCACCTTGCCGTCCAGTGTCTGCGCAAAATCATTGGCGGCTTCGCCGATCAGATAGGCGCCGCGGATGCGCGGGAAGAATTCGGCCAGCGACGTGATGCCGCCCTCTTTCGCCTTGCCGCCCGCGATCCAAAAGATGTCGTTGAAGGACGACAGCGCCTTCGCCGCAGCGTCCGCATTGGTGCCCTTGGAGTCATTGACGAACAGCGTGCTACCCTGACGGCCGACCTGCTCCATGCGATGCGCAAGACCGGGAAAGCTGCGCAGACCTTTTTGCAGCACGGGCGGACTAACGCCGAGCGCCAGTGCTGCGGCGGACGCGCAGGCGGCGTTCTGCGCATTGTGCAGGCCGCGCAGCGAGCCGATACCGGCGATATCGACGACATCGTTCTGCGCGCCGCCGGCATTGCGCACTATGGTGCTGCCACGGATGGTGAGGCCATCGGCCAGCGGATGTTCGACCGAGACGCGGACCACGCGCTTGCCGGATTGCTCGATGCGATCGGCCGCCTTGCTGCACCAGTCGTCATCGACGCCGATGATCGCCGTGCCGCCCGTCTGCACGCCAGCGACGAGGCGTTCCTTCACCGCGGCGTAATGCGCCAGCGTGCCGTGACGATCGATGTGATCGGGCGTGACGTTGAGCAGGATGCCGACTGAAGGATCGAGCGAGGGCGTGAGGTCGATCTGGTAGGATGACATCTCGATCACATGCACGCGGCCTGCGCGCGGCGGTTCGAGCGACAAGATCGCGGTGCCGATATTGCCGCCCATCTGCGTGTCGAAACCGGCCTCGCGCATCAGATGCGCGACCAGCGCCGTCGTCGTCGATTTGCCGTTGGTGCCGGTGATGGCGACGAAGGGCGCATCGGGCGCATGCAACTTGCGCTCGCGGCAGAACAGTTCGATGTCACCAATCACCTCGACACCGGCTGCCTGCGCGGCGACCACCGTCCAGTGCGGCGCCGGATGGGTCAGCGGCACGCCGGGCGTCAGGATCAGTGCGGCAAAGGCGCCCCATGCCACCGTGCGCAGATCGGCGGTGATGAAACCGGCCTGCGTGGCCTGAACCATCCTGTCGATGCTGTCGTCGCAGGCGATGACTTCGGCGCCGCCCGCCTGCAGCGCGTAGCAGGATACGAGGCCGGAGCCGCCGAGGCCGAACACGGCGACGGTCTTTCCCGCGAATGAGGTAACGGGGATCACGCGCTCACCGCAGCTTCAGCGTGGAGAGGCCGACCAGCGCCAGCATCACCGAGATGATCCAGAAGCGAATGACGATCTGAGGCTCGGTCCAGCCCTTCTGCTCGAAGTGATGATGGATCGGCGCCATCCGGAACACGCGCTTGCCGGTAAGTTTGAACGAGGTGACCTGCACGATGACCGAGACCGCCTCCAGCACGAACAGACCACCGATGACGGCGAGCACGATCTCGTGCTTCACGGCCACCGCGATCGAGCCGAGCATGCCGCCCAGCGCCAGCGAGCCGGTGTCGCCCATGAAGATCGAGGCCGGCGGCGCGTTGAACCAGAGGAAGCCAAGCCCTGCCCCGAGCACCGCGCCGCAGAGCACAGCGAGTTCGCCGGTGCCCGCGACATAGTTGATCTGCAGGTAATCAGAGAACACCGCGTTGCCGGCGAGATAGGCGATCATGCCGAACGAGGCCGATGCGATCATGACAGGCACGATGGCGAGCCCGTCGAGACCATCGGTGAGGTTCACGGCATTGCCAGCACCGACGACGATGAAGGCGCCGAACAGCACGAAGAACCAGCCGAAGTTCACGATCACGTCCTTGAGGAACGGGATCACCAGCGAAGAGGACAGCGGATCGCGGCCGAGCTTCACAAAGGCGAAACAGGCAGCGCCCGCAATGATGAACTCGATCAACAGGCGTGTGCGGCCGGCAAAGCCCTTGTGGCTCTGCTTGGTCACTTTCAGATAGTCGTCATAAAAGCCGACGAAGCCGAAGCCAAGGGTGACGGCCAGCACGATCCAGACATAGGGATTGCGCGGATTGGCCCAAAGCAGCGTGGAGACCACGAGGCCGGACAGGATCATCAGCCCGCCCATGGTCGGCGTGCCCACCTTGACCAGATGCGACTGCGGGCCGTCGGTGCGGATCGGCTGGCCCTTGCCCTGGCGCAGGCGCAGATTGTCGATGATCCACGGTCCGAACAGGAACACAAACAGTGCGCCGGTCACCACCGCGCCGCCGGTGCGGAAGGTGATGTAGCGGAACACGTTGAACACCGGCACGGTGCCCGCGAAGTCGATCAGCCAGTAGAACATTCAGTCCGCCCTATACCGCGGCGTCGTCGAGCGCGGCGTTGCCGGGAAAGCGCTTTTCGAGCGCGGAGACAATCGGTTTCATCTTCGAGCCGAGCGAGCCCTTGACCATGATGGCGTCGCCGGCGCGGATCGCGGCCAGCACCTGCGATTCGAGCGCCGCCGCATCTCCGGCATAGCCGCCCCGCTTGCCCGTGGAAAGAGCATCCCAAAGGTTGCGCATCAGGGGACCACAGCAAAATACCAGATCGATGCCGTTGGACTGCACCGCATCCAGTAGCCCGGCATGAAGTTTCGCGCCATCGGGGCCGAGTTCGAGCATGTCGCCCAGCACCGCGATGCGGCGCCCCTTTGGCCCGACTGCCGCAGCGCCCAGCACGTTAATGGCTGCCGCCATCGAGGCCGGATTGGCATTGTAGCTCTCGTCGATCAGCGTCGCCTCGCCGCCTGACACTTCGAGCACATGGCGGACGCCGCGGCCCGCGGCGGGCACGACCTGCGACAACGTCAGCGCGGCATGGACAAGATCGGCGCCCATCAGTTCGGCGGCGGCCAGCACTGCGAGGGAATTCATCGCCATATGGCGGCCGGGCATGCCCAGCTTGTAGGTCACATCATGGCCGAGAATGTTGGCATGCACGGCCGAACAGGTCGGATGCAATGAGACATCGAGCAGCCGTGCCTCGGCCTTCTTGTCGGCACCGAACGAGACGATGCGCGAGACACCGGCCTTCTTCGCACTCTTCTGCAAACGCGCGAATTGCGAATTGTCGCGGTTGAGAATCGCCACGCCATCGGGTTCGAGCCCGGAAAAGATTTCGGCCTTGGCATCGGCAATGGCTTCCACGCCGGCGAAGAATTCCAGATGCACCGGCTCGACGGTGGTGATGACGGCGAAATGCGGCCGCACCATCCTCACCAGCGTCTCGATTTCACCGGCATGATTCATGCCGATCTCGAAGATCGCAAAGCGTACATCGGCCGGGCAGCGCGCCAGCGTCAGCGGCACACCCCAGTGATTGTTGAACGACGCCACCGAAGCATGGGTCTTGCCCTGCGCTTCCAGCACGCGGCGTAGCGCTTCCTTAGTCGAGGTCTTGCCGACCGAACCGGTGATGGCGATAATCGGCGCCTTCAGACGTACCCGCGAGGCGATGCCGAGTTCGACGAGCGCTGCGAGCACATCGTCAACCACCAGCAGGCGCGCATCGGCGGGAAACTTGTCGCGTTGCGTGGCTTCGACGACGGCCAATCCCGCGCCAGCTTTCAGCGCAGCTTCGACGAAGGCGTGGCCGTCATGCACGTCGCCCTTGATCGCGAAATAGGCCTCGCCGGATTTGATGGTGCGGGTATCGATGGAGATGCCCGTGATACCCGCCGGCAGCGCGCCCTGGGTCGTGGCGTGCATCGCTTCGACCATCGCGGCCGATGTCCAAAGAAACTCGCTCATGCAGTCCTCTTGGCAAGCGCCGCTGCTGCGGCCTCGTGATCGCTGAACGGCAGCGTGCGGGTACCGATGATCTGTCCGGTCTCATGGCCCTTGCCCGCGATCAGCAGCGCATCGCCTGGCTGCAGGGCTTCGACGGCCACGCGAATGGCTTCGGCGCGGTCGCCGATTTCGACAGCGCCTTTCGCTGCAGCCATAATCGCCGCGCGGATGGTGGCAGGATTCTCGCTGCGCGGATTGTCGTCGGTAACAATCACACTGTCGGCATTCTCGCTGGCGATCTCGCCCATCAGCGGCCGCTTGCCGGCATCGCGGTCGCCGCCGGCGCCGAATACCACGACGAGCTTGCGCTTCGCATAAGGGCGTAGCGCCTGCAGTGCTTTCGCGAGCGCATCGGGCTTATGGGCGTAATCGACGAAGACCGGCGCGCCGTTGTGTGCACCGACCCGCTCGAGACGACCCTTGGCACCTTCGAGATGTTCGAGCGCGACGAAGGTCTGATCGACATCGCCGCCCGTACCGATCACGAGACCTGCCGCGACCAGCGCGTTCTCGATCTGGAATTCGCCGACCAGCGGCAGCTTGATTGCATAGGTCTTGCTGCGATGCTCAAGTGTGAGTTTCTGCGCGAAGCCTTCGACTGTGGCATCGACAAGGCGAATGCCCTCGCCTGCGCTGTCGCCCTTGCGACCGACTTTCATCAGGCGCAAGTGGCGCGACTGCGCGGCATGGATCACTTGCGGCGAATGCTCATGATCGGCCGCGATCACGGCGACACCACCGTCAACGACCAGATTGAGGAACAACCGCAGCTTGGCGCCGAGATAGTGCGCGACGTCCGGATGGTAGTCCATGTGATCGCGTGACAGATTGGTGAAACCGGCTGCGCTGACCCTCACGCCATCCAGCCTGAACTGATCAAGCCCGTGGGACGATGCTTCGAGTGCGAGATGTGTCACGCCTTCGCCCGTAATCTCGTCGATCTGCTGGTGCAGCGAGATTGGATCGGGCGTCGTGAGCGAACCATAGACGGTGCGTTTCGGCGAGACGAGACCGATGGTGCCAATGCTAGCGGAGGCATATCCGAGACGGCCCCAGATTTCGCGCGTAAAGGATGCAACCGACGTCTTGCCTGATGTCCCCGTGACGGCGGCAATGACCGAGGGCTGGCGCGGATAGAATTTCGACGCCGCAAGAGCTAGCGCAAGGCGCGGATTGGGCGTGCGCACGAAGGGGACGGACAGCCCACCGGGATTCTGGTCGCCTGCGATAGCGACGGCGCCCGAAGCAAGCGCCTGCGTGATAAAGCGCGCACCGTCGGTCTTCGCACCGGCGAGTGCAAAGAACAGATCACCCGGTTTCACTGCGCGGCTGTCCACAGCAAGTCCTGTGACGGCAACGTCCCTTGCGGGCTCCTCCATCACGGTATCAGGACTGAACAAATCGCGTAGTTTCATGCTGCTCCGGGCAGGCCAGATCGAGTGATACATCGGGTTCCGCAACGCCACGCAAACCGCATTTTGCACCGGCTGTAAAGCGCAGATGCGGCGTTACTGAGTCACCTTGGATGTCGCAAGAATAAGGCGGTCGGACGGCGCCAGATCGAAGCGCGGTTCAAGCCCCAAAAGCGGTGCGATACGGGCGATCACGTTGCCGCCCGTCGGCACAGCATTCCAGCCCGAGGTGATGAAACCGTGGGTTTCCGGCAGCGCCTTCGGCTCGTCCAGCATCACCAGAATCTGGAATTGCGGGTTGTCCATCGGCAGCACGGCGGTGAAGGAATTCAGCACCTGCTTCTTGGAATAGCGGCCATTCACGACCTTCTCGGCTGTGCCGGTCTTGCCGCCGAGATAGTAACCCTTGGCCTTGGCTTCCGCCTGCCGGGCCGAGCCGACTTCGGCATTCAGCCGCATCATGTAGCGCACCTTGTCGCTGGTCTCTTTCTTGACGACGCGCTTGGCGAGTTCGGCTACTTCTTCCGGCGTGCGTTTCAGGAACGTCGGGGGAATGAGCAGCCCGCCGTTGACCATCGCATTGATGCCCATCACGGCCTGCAGCGGCGCAACGGCGATACCATGACCGAAGGCGATGGTGATGGTGTTGAGTTCGCCCCAGCGCTTCGGCACGATCGGCATCGCGCTTTCCGGCAATTCGGTGCGCAGGCGATCGAGCTGGCCGACCTTCTTCAGGAAGGCCTTGTGGGCCTCGACGCCCTGCCCCAGCGCAATCTTCGCGGCGCCGACATTGGACGAGAATGTAAACACTTCGGCCAGTGAGATCGGACGCGGCACCGGATGGGTGTCGTGGATCTTGAACTTGCCGTAGCTCAGCGGATAGCGCGCATCAAACATCGTGTTGAGATTGACCTTGCCCGAGTCCAGCGCCATCGCCAGTGTCAGGGTCTTGAAGGTCGAACCCATTTCATACACGCCCGTGGTCAGGCGGTTGATGCGGTCGGGATCGTGCGCTTCCTTCGGATTATTCGGATCGAAGTCGGGCAGCGAAACCATGGCGACGATCTCACCGGTCTTCACGTTTGACACCAGACCCGATGCCGCCTTCGCGCTGTATTTCGCCTTGGCCTTGAGCAGTTCGTCACGTAGCGCGTGTTCGACACGCAGGTCGACCGCGAGCTCGACCGGCTTCTGCAGGCGATCAGACGCGAAGCCTGCGCGATGCAGATCCGCAAGGCCATTGGTGTCGAGCCACTTCTCGATGCCGGCAATGCCCTGATTGTCGATATTGGTCAGGCCGATCAGATGCGACACCGCCGCCCCGCTCGGATATACGCGCTTGTTCTCGCGCAGGAAGCCGATGCCGGGAATGCCCAGCCGATGAATGTCGCGCTGCTGCTGCGGCGTGATCTCGCGCTTCAGCCACGCAAAACCCTTCCTGCTCATGATCCGCTCGCGCACTTCGGCGCTGTCGAGATCGGGCAATGCGCCGGTGAGCAGTTCGACCGCTTCGTCCTTGTCGATGATGCGGCGGGGCTCCGAGAACAATGACGGAGACTTTACGTCGGTCGCAAGAATCGCGCCGTTGCGATCGACGATATCCGGGCGCGCGGTCGCGATGGCGTCACGCGTGGCGCGGCGCTCGGCATGGGTGTCACCGTTAACGGCAAACATGATGAGACGCACGGCGATGATGCCGTAGACACCGCCGAAGGCGATCATGGCGAGACCGACGCGCGCACGTGCCTTCGCTGCGCGATCGACGTTACGCCCGTAAAGCAGGCTGCGGATCAGACGCTGGCGCCAGGGCTCCGGCGGCCGTTCGATGGGTTTATTCGGGTCGAGCGGCTGATCTGTCACTGCGGATCCTCCGGCCGATTCTCTGATGCGGGCACCGAACCGGTCACAACATCCGGATCGATGATGTTGAGCATCGCGCCAATCGGATCGGGCTCGCCCGGCTTGGCGAAATTCGGCGGCCGATCCGGCAGGTTCTTCAACGTGTCGAATTGCTGCGCCGTCATCGGCTGCAGCTTCAGATGACGTTCGGCCAGTCCCTGCAGCCGCATCGGCGCATCCAGCTTGGCCCATTCGGCACGGAGACCGGCGATGGCATCGCGCTGTTCGCGAATATCGGCGTGCAGGCGCAGCACCTTCTCGGTGCGCACGGTGGATTCCATCTTGATACGGTAGACATAGGCCGCGGCGAAGACGAGCACGGCGATCACAAGGAGATGGATGATCCGCATGATCAGCCTCCTCTCATCACGGAGGCGAGCGTCGGCCAGCCCGGCAACGGGCCAGCATCCTGTGCCGGCGCATCGGTGCGCTCGGCGCCGCGCAGCTTCGCAGAGCGCGCGCGCGGATTGGCCTTGAGTTCTTCATCGCCCGCAATGATCGGGCGCTTGTTGACGAGCGAAAAGCGCGGCTTCGACTGCGCGACCTCCGGCAGATGCCGCGAACCGCCGCCGGTCTTGCTGCGCTCGACCATGAAATTCTTGACGATGCGGTCTTCCAGCGAGTGGAACGAGACCACCGACAGCCGGCCGCCCGGCTTCAGCACACGCTCGGCAGCGGCGAGCGCGGTATGGAGTTCATCGAGTTCTTCGTTGACGAAGATGCGCAGCGCCTGAAACGTACGCGTCGCCGGGTGGATTTCGCCCGGCTTGGCCCACACAACTTTCTGTACGATGTCGACGAGCTGTTTCGTCGTCTCGATCGGCCCTTCCTTGCGCGCTGCAATGATCGCGCGCGCGACGGAGCGGGAATGCCGCTCCTCGCCGAAGATATAGATGATATTGGCGAGATCGGCCTCGGAGGCTTTCGCCACCACATCGGCCGCGGTCGGCCCGTGCTGGCTCATGCGCATGTCGAGCGGGCCGTCGAAACGGAATGAGAAACCGCGTTCGGCCTGATCGATCTGCATTGATGACACGCCGACATCCATCACGACGCCATCGACCAGTGACTCGCCCAGCGCGACGCAGACATCGGCGAGATTGGAGAAGCGATCCTCGACCAGCGTGAGACGGCCGTCAGATTTGTCGACCAGATCAAATCCGCCGGCGATGGCGGTCCGGTCGCGATCGATGGCGATGACACGGGTTCCCTCGGTGGCAAGAATGGCGCGGGAATAGCCGCCGGCGCCGAATGTGGCATCGACATAAATACCACCGGTGCGCGGGCTCAGCATATCGACGGCTTCAACACCGAGAACGGAGATATGTCTTGTATCGGGCGTGCTCATGCGCGCGCCTGCCGGAAGCACGCAGACAGCGCGTTCCGTTCCTTCGCATCGAGGCGCAAAATCAAACTGGACACGAACAGGCCCATGTCGCCTCAACTGTCGGCGCGCCGCCTGGCTTTTCCTCCTGAAAAGCCCGGTCGCCGCGCGATTGCGGGTTCCATTCGACGCGCCACCCGCGTTTGGCGCGGGAAAGGCCGGACGTCCGCATGGATTTGTCGGGATTGCCATGGGAACTGAACGCCGGGATTTGAGCGTCAAAATGGAACTTTGGCCGCCCTTTTCAGGTTGGCTCTTGACCACTCAGTAACGGCACTTAGCGTTAAGAAAGCGTTGATGGGTTGGAGAGCAGTCGATCAATTGCAAGTGCCGGTTTCATCGTAGTGGTGATCCTCTGGACCCACGGCGGATAAAAATGGGGCAAAACTGTCATGCGGTCGTTGCATAGCAAGGCGCCGGTCGAGGATAGTAGGCCTCCGCGGCGCACCCCCTCTGTGCTGCTGTTCTCGTGACTGATCTGAGTTTTCTGATGGCATCACCTTCGTCCGCACCCGCTGGATCCGACTCCAAGCGTCAACGCGCCCTCCCGATCCCCAAGGGCGCCGCGGACATGCCGACCTTCACCCCGGATTCCTCTGTTGTCTCCGATGTGATCCCGTCGCCGAATTTTGGCGAGCGCAACAAGGGCCTCACGCCCGATATGATCGTGTTGCACTACACTGGCATGCCCGACGCCGAAGGCGCGATCACGCGCCTCTGCAGCGCGGGCACTGACGTCTCCGCGCATTACATCGTGCTGGAAGACGGCCGTATCGTGCAGACCGTGCCGGAAGCCAAGCGTGCATGGCATGCGGGCGCCGGTTTCTGGGCCGGCGAAGAGGACATCAATTCCTGCTCCATCGGCATCGAGATCATCAATCGCGGCCATGACTGGGGCTATCCGGATTTCCCAAGCCGGCAGATTGCCGCGGTGACCGCTTTGTGCCGCGGCATCATGCTGCGTCATGATTTGCAGTCGCATCGCGTGCTGGGCCATTCCGACGTTTCGCCCTCGCGCAAAAAGGATCCCGGCGAGAAATTCCCGTGGCATTCGCTGGCCAATTCCGGCGTCGGCCACTGGGTATTGCCCGCGCCGATCGTGCGCGGCGAAACCATGAAACTCGGCGCTGCAGGCGACGACGTATTGGCGCTGCAACATGCATTGGCGCGCTATGGCTACGGCATCGAGACCAATGGCGAGTACAATGCCGCAACCATGGAAGTGGTCACCGCCTTCCAGCGCCATTTCCGCCCGGAACGCGTCGACGGCCTCGTCGATCATTCGACGCTGACAACGCTGCAGGCCCTACTCTCTAGCTTGCCCGGCGAAGCAGCGATAACCGCCGCGCGCTAATCTTCCGGCGGCTCCTTGCGATCGAGTTCCGCCATTCGGCGGGCGTAAAGCCGGCGCAGCGGCGCCAGCTGCGTGGCCGCGCTGGCCTGATGATATGCATCGCGGGCGGCATCGCGCCGACCGAGGCGACGCAGCAAATCGGCACGCACCGCCGGCAGCAGATCGTAGCCGTCGAGTCCGCCCCGCGCCTGCAGTGCGTCGATCAGGTTCAAGGCACGCAGCGGACCATCGACCATCGCCACCGCCGCGGCATGGTTGAGTTCGATCACCGGCGACGGCCGGATCCGCAGCAGAACTTCGTAGAGCCCGGCGATCTGCGGCCAGTCGGTGGCTTGATAGCTTGGCGCCTGCGCATGCAGCGCCGCGATCGCGGCCTGCACCACATAGTCATCGGGGCGGCCGGGAGCGTGCAACGCGTCCTCGACCAGCCGCAATCCCTCGGCAATCTGTTGGTGATCCCACAGCGACCGATCCTGCGCTTCCAGCAGCACGATATCGCCATCCGTCGTCGCACGACCGGAGCGGCGCGCGTCGTGCAGCAGCATCAGCGCCAGCAGGCCTTTGATCTCGCGTCGCTGCGGCAGCAATACATCGAGCAAACGAGCTAGCCGGATTGCTTCCCGCGCCCGGTCCGGCCGCATCAGATCGTCGCCTGACGTGGCAGCGTAGCCTTCGGTAAAAACCAGATAGATCACGGCCAACACGCCGCGCAGGCGCTGTTCGAGTGCATCCAGCACAGGCACTTCATAAGGAATTCCGGCGATGCGGATCTTCTGTTTGGCTCGGACCAACCGTTGCGCCATGGCGTCTTCGCTGATCAGAAACGCCCGTGCCACCTGAGCGGTGCTCAATCCACAGACGGTTCGCAGCGTCAACGCCACCTGCACCTCCTCGGCGAAGGCCGGATGGCAACAAATGAAAATCAGCCTCAGCATGTCGTCGTCGAGAACGGCGGCATCACAGCGATCGTCATTCGCGCACGCATTCAGCAACAGCTCGTGCGTCACCTGTTCCTGCTTGCTGCGAAACGAGACCCGACGCCTGACACGGTCGATCGCCTTGTTGCGACCGACATTGACAAGCCACGCACGCGGATTTGCCGGCGGCTCGGCGGTTGGCCATTTTTCAAGCGCAACCGCGAAGGCATCCTGCAGCGCATCTTCAGCCAAATCGAAATCGCCGACGAGGCGGATCAGCGTCGCCAGCGCGCGACCCGCCTCGTTGCGAAAGATCCTGTCGATCTCGGCCAGCGTCATAGTGTTAGTTATAGACCCAGATCGGCCGCACCTCGATTGAACCGATCCGCGCGCTGGGAATCCGCGCCGCAATCGCCAGTGCGGCATCGAGATCCTTCGCGTCGACCAGATAGTAACCAGCGAGCTGTTCGCGCGTCTCGGCGAACGGACCATCGGTGGTGAGCCTCTTGCCATCGCGCACCTGCACCGTGGTCGCTGTGGTCGTCGGTTGCAGCCGGTCACCGGCCTTGAAATTGCCGCTCTGGACGATGGACTGGGTGAACGCGCCATATTCCTCAAGCATCTTCTTGCCTGTGGCGGCGTCCATTTTCGCGTACTCGGCTTCGTTCTGGTAGATCATCAGCAGATACTGCATTGCGTAGTCTCCTCTTGAGCGGCGCCGTTCGCCGTGACATGGGCATGATCGGGTCCGAAAACTGGTTTCCACTTTCCGGGATCATGCCGTCAGTCGAACGGGCCGGCAGCAGAACGACATCTTCAGGATAATTTATTTTGGCAAAGACTGCGCGCGTTCCTGGCTTGACGCCACGGCCCTGAGCCTCCATGCCTGTGCCGTCAGTCGGCTGGACGGCCGCTCCCGCTATGGTCGAAAGGCTGCGGGAGAGGAAAGTCCGGGCTCCATCGACATACGGTGCCGGATAACGTCCGGCGGGGGCGACCCCAGGGAAAGTGCCACAGAGAACGAACCGCCTCGCCTCCCTCCGCAAGGAGATGGTGCGGTAAGGGTGAAAAGGTGCGGTAAGAGCGCACCGCGTATCCGGCAACGGAAACGGCATGGCAAACCACACCGGGAGCAAAACCGAATAGGGACGGCAAAGCAGTCAGTTCGCTCACCTTGAGCGATAACACTGCAGGGCAATGTCTTGCTCGCTGTCCGGGTAGGTTGCTTGAGGCCATAGGCAACTATGGTCCCAGAGGAATGGCCGTCACGTATCGCCGGTGCAAATCGGCGATGCCCTACAGAACCCGGCTTACAGGCCGGCTGATAACTTTCTGAACAACGAGGGGCCCGGCGCAACACGCCGGGCCCCTCGCCAGTTCTGGCGCCGATGACCGCACCGAAATCTGCTTTAGTCCCGTCCTGCCTGAATGATCGCCTCTGCGAGGCGTGCAGGATTGCTGAAGAACATTTCATGGCTGCCCGGACATTCGACCAGCCGAAACAGACCAAGACGTTCGGAGAGTCGCGGATGCCATGGCAGGCTGTGTGGCAGCGCAATGTCCTGCTGACAATTCACGTAGGATTTCCCGACCGCAAGTTCGGCAAGCGGCCTGCTCAGCGCAATCGTGTCGGTGAATGTCTTGTACGGATGCGGATTGAGTTGCTCATAGGCTGACTTCGCCAGCCCGAAATCGGCATCGTTGATGAAGGCCTCGCGCCAGATTTCGAACGGCAGCATTACCGCGTTGTTATTGGCGGCGGCGATGGAATCGAACAGGCCAAGGTAATGCGGCGGCACCATATCGTTGAGCGATTGTCCGTCCAGCGGAACGAAGGCGTTGACATAGACCAGCCGTTTGATGCGTTCTGCCATGCGGTCCGCGACGCCCGAAATCACCATGCCGCCATAGCTGTGTCCGACAAGGCGTATGTCCCACAGATCTTCCTTCTCGATATAATCCGCGATCGAAGCGATGGCTTGCGTCAATCCAACACTGCTGCGGTCGTCATTCGCGTTGTTGCCAGCGACCGTCGGGCAATGAACGATATGCCCGCTCGCACGCAGATGACCGGCGACCGCGTCCATCTCCTTTCCCGTGTGCCAGGCACCGTGAACCAGGACGTATAGATCTGCCATGCAATCCTCCCGATGTTTCCCGGATATTCATAATCACTGACATGCCCGGCAGATGGCCGGATTGCGCCAGCCCAATCGACGATTTGCGTCACAGCCTATCGTCGGCGCCTGAACTCGCCGGGTGTCACACCCAGATATTTGCGGCACTGGCGGATAAAATGTGATGGATCTGTCAGACCGACCTTCTGGCCGATGCCACCGATACTCACACGATCGAAGCGCGGTTCGGCCAGCATCTTGCGGGCCATCGACATGCGGCAGTCGGCGAGCAGCCTGCTAAAGGTCACGGATGCGCCAGCGAGACCGCGATGCAGCGTGCGCTCCGAGATTTGCAGTTGCGCGGCAATCGACGCTGCAGTGAGCCCGGGCTCCGCGTAGCGTTCGTGCAGAGCGCGCCGAATCCGATCAATCAGCGCGGGCGTGCCGGACGTCTCCGTCGGCGACAGCGTCACGTCGCCTTCCAGTGTCAGAGCCAGCAGGGCTCCCAATTGATCGACGAGGAGAGACGCCGGCAGCGGCCTGCGAACGGCCAGTTCCGGTGACCATTGCCGGACGAAGCGTGCGGGTGTCGCCACGATCGGCTCGCCCACGGGGGACGAACGCATTCACGACATGCGCCGAAATGCGAACGAGGGCCAACGGCGGCCCCCGTTCCTTCCTGATATCAGCCCGCCGCACTGGTCCGATCGAGATCCAGCACCTGCCGTTCGAACAGGCCGCGATAGATGCCACCCGGTCGCGCTGTGAGCGTGGCATGGGTGCCCTCTTCCGCGATGTGCCCGTGATCGAACACCAGAATGCGATCGAGGCTACGCACCGTCGACAGGCGATGCGCGATGACGATCGAGGTGCGGCCTTTCATCAGCCGCTCCATCGCCTCCTGGATCAGCGCCTCCGACTCTGAATCGAGGCTCGATGTCGCCTCGTCCAAAATCAGCACCGGCGCATCCGCCAGGAATGCGCGCGCCAGCGCGACACGCTGCCGCTCGCCGCCTGACAGTTTGACACCGCGCTCGCCGACCAGCGTGCCGTAACCTTTCGGCAGCCGGGTGATGAAGTCATGCGCATTCGCCAGCCGCGCCGCCTGCTCAATCGCCGCCATGCTGGCGCCGGGCCGGCCATAGGCGATGTTGTCGGCCAGCGAACGGTGAAACAGGATCGGATCCTGCTGCACGATCGCAATCCGGCTACGCAGCGACTCCTGCGTGACCTCGGCGATGTTCTGGCCGTCGATCATGATCTGGCCGCCCGACACATCGTAGAGCCGCTGGATCAGCTTCACGAAGGTCGTCTTGCCCGAACCCGAACGTCCGACCAGACCGACGCGTTCGCCGGCACGGATATCCACCGACAGCCCGTCATAAAGCGGCGTGGCATGACCGCCATAGTGGAACGTCACGTCGTCGAACAGGATGCGCCCACCGGTGATCGCAATCGGCTGCGCATCCGGTGCATCGGCGATGCCGAGCGCAACATCGTGAATCGCGACAAGCTCCTCCATGTCGTTCACCGAACGCTGCAGGTTGTTAATGTGCATGCCGACATCGCGCAGATAGCCGTGAATGACGACATAGCTCGTCAACACATAGGTAACATCACCGGCCGTGGCCTGCCCGTTCAGCCACAGCCATAGCGCGCCGCCGATCACGGCCGTGCGCACGCACAACAACACCGCGAGCTGCACCGTGCTGGTGGTGTTGTAGCGAAACCATGTGCGCGCCACACGCACGCGCCAGCGGCCGACGACCTGACCCAGCCGCTCGTCTTCGCGGCTTTCCGCGCCGAAGGATTTCACCACGGCATTACAGGTCAGGGCATCCGCCAGCGTGCCGCCGACCTTGGTGTCCCATGCATTGGACACGCGCGCGGCCGGCGCGATGTAACGCGTGGAGAACCACACGGTCATGGCGATATAGGCCACCGTACCGACGGCGATCACGCCGCCCAGCGCCGGCCAATGCCAGCCGAGCAGCAGCATCGAGCCTAGCAACACCACCAGCGAGGGCAACAGCGCCATCAACAGCGTGTCATTGAGCAGATCGACCGCCCACATGCCGCGCGTGACCTTGCGCACGGTGGAGCCCGCGAAGCTGTTGGCGTGCCAGTCCGTCGAGAAACGCTGC
This sequence comes from Tardiphaga sp. P9-11, assembly GCF_008329525.1. Lineage (GTDB taxonomy): Bacteria > Pseudomonadota > Alphaproteobacteria > Rhizobiales > Xanthobacteraceae > Tardiphaga. The sequence goes on from NZ_NPKQ01000002.1 coordinate 1,167,676, forward strand.
ACGCGCGCGAAAGCTTCGCGCGACAGATCCGACATGATGCGCAGCGTGAACGGAACGATGGCGTGGATGCCGAGCAGCCGCAGCAACATCGACATCGCGCCAAGCGCCACGATGGCGCCAAAGGCTGTGAATGCCGCCTGCCGGGCCGCCGGGTCAGTTCCGCCTTTGGTGACGGCATCGACCAGTTGCCCGGAGAACAGCGGCATGAACAAATCGGCCACCGTTGCGCCGAGCAGACCGACAGCAACCGTCGCCGCCCGTCCGGGCTGCCGGAACCAGTGCCGGATCACGAAAGGGATCACCACGCGGATGGCGGCGGCGCGGTCCTTCGATTTCAGAGTCATGACTTCATCCGGCAGCGCCCCTGCGCAGACCGGCTCCATGGTTTGACGCGCAACGGCCAGACCGAGCGCGAGCGTTCTAAATGTAAAGAAACGGGAAAAATCAGGATGATCAGGACATCAGGCCCGACCGGCAGAGGCGGAACCGGGGCTCAATGAGCCCGCATAAATCCGCATGCGTGCATCGAACCGAGAATTCCGGAGAGCAGATCAATCGACTTCATGCAGACTCTCCCTCGGGTTCGAGCAATGGAAGGTAGTTTTATAGATGTGCCGCTGACTTTTGGCAACATGATGGCCAACAGGAAAACGCCGGCTGGTGATAGAACCGCTCCAGCCGCTCTCGTTTTTTGTTTTAACACGTTTTCTTGACGCGAACCGGAATCCACTTCGCTCGAAAACGCTCTAGTGGCCGCCGCCCGCATTGGCGGGATTGCTGGGCTTGTTCAGCAGCATCACCATCAGGCTCAGCCCGACATAGAACACCGACAGCGCGAAGAACGCGTCGCCAAAGCTCATCACGACAGCCTGCCGGTGAACGATCTGCGACAGCTGCTTCATCGCCATACGCGAGGCGTCGCCCATGCCCTGGAACTTCTGGGTGAACATATTGAGCATCTCGACCGCCTGCGCGTTGCCCCAGGTGACCTTGTCGTGCAGCCGCGTGATGTGAAAATCAGTGCGGTGATCGAGCACGGTGTTGATCAGCGCAAGACCAAGCGCGCCGCCGAGATTGCGTGTCAGGTTGAACAGGCCGGAGGCGTTCTTCAGCAGCTGCGGCGCCAAGGTGCCGAGTGCAATGTTGTTGACGGGGACCATCGCCATCATCATGCCGATGCCGCGCAGGATCTGCGGCACGAGCAATTCGTAGAAATCGAAATCGCGCGTCACCCATGTCATCTGCCAGGTGCCGGCAGCGAACAGCAACAATCCCGCCATGATGAGATAGCGCATGTCGATCTTCTGCATCAGACGCGCCACCAGCGGCGCCGTCAGGAACATCGCAACACCCGAGACGAACATCGTCTCGCCGATCATCAGCGCGCTGTAACCGCGGATTTCGGCGAGATAACGCGGATAGAGATAGGTCAGGCCATAGAGGCCGATGCCGACGCAGAACGAGAAAGTGCAGCCCAGCGCGAAATTGCGATCCGTAAAGGCGCGGATGTCAACGATCGGTTCTTTCGCCGTCAGCACGCGCCAGAAAAACGCCACGCAGCACACGACGCAAACAACGGCAAAGATGGCGATCGAGGTGTCGCCGAACCAGTCGTTACGCGGCCCCTCTTCCAGCACATATTCCAGCGAACCGAGGAAACCCGCCATGAAGCCGAGGCCCCACCAGTCGAAATGATCGAGCAGTTCGAAATGCGGCTCGTCGAAATCCACCAGCGCGAGCACGCCGATGGTGATGCCGATACCGGGGACCACATTGATGAAGAACAGCCAGTGCCATGACAGCGCATCGGTGATGTAGCCGCCCACCGTGGGTCCGATGGTCGGCGCCAGCGTTGCGACGAGACCGATGATCGGGCCGACGATATGGAATTTGGAGCGCGGAAACACCGTATAAGCCGAGGCGAACACCGTCGGGATCATGCCGGCGCCAAGGAAGCCCTGGATCGCGCGCCACAGGATCATCTGCTCGATCGACGAGGTGAAGCCGCACATCAGGCTGGCGAAAGTGAATCCGGCGGCCGAGATCGCAAACAGCAACCGCGTGCCGAGTGCGCGCGACAAAAAGCCGGACAGCGGAATCGCGATCACTTCCGCGATCAGATAGGCCGTCTGCACCCAGGAGACTTCGCTGGACGATGCGGACAATCCGGCCTGGATTTCAGACAGCGATGCCGAGACGATCTGGATGTCCAGGATCGACATGAACATGCCGAACACCATGATCAGAAACGCGATCAGGCGTTTCGGCGCGACATAATCCGCAGCCGGAGTGGCCGGCGGTGCGCCTGACATGGTGGTGGTCGTGGACATCTGCTTGTCCTGACTTAGCGCGCGGGTTCTGCACCCGGCTTGGTGTTGACGCGGACATAGACCGACATGCCGGCGCGTAGCAGGTTTTCCTTGGCGACATCAGCCGGCACCCTGAGACGCACAGGCACGCGCTGCACGATCTTGGTGAAGTTGCCGGTGGCGTTATCAGGCGGCAGCAGCGTGAACACCGAGCCGGCGGCCGGCGCGAGGCTCTCCACCGTGCCTTCGATGGCGCGGCTGCTATCGGCGTCGAGCTCGATCGAGACCGGCTGGCCCGGCTTCAGGCGGCGCAGCTGCGTCTCCTTGAAGTTGGCATCGATATAAACGTCGTTGAGCGGTACGACATTGCCGAGGCGTTGCCCCATCGAAACGAAATCACCGGTCGAGATGAGACGGTTGGAGAAGATGCCATCCACCGGCGACTTCACGGTCGTGAAGTCGAGATCACGCACGGCCTTGTCCAGCGCGCTCTGCAATTCGGCGAGTTGCGCACGCGCTTCGTTCTGCTGCGCCTTCGTCACTTCGACGCTACTCCTGGCCGCGTCGACGGATGCCTTCGCGGCCTTGACGGCAGCCGAGGTCTGGTCGCGGTTCGACTGCGAGGTCTCGTAGACCGAGCGCGAGGCGAAGCCCTGCTTGCTCAGCGTTTCCTGACGGTCGAATTCGAGCACGGCGCGATTGGCGGCGGCATCGGCCGATGCGAGCTGCGCCTGCGCCTGCTCGACGGCGCTTTCCTGCGCGCCGACCTGACGGCCGATCCGTTCGATGGTGGCCTTCTGGGTGTCGATCTTGCGCTTGGCGGCGTCGACAGCGATGCGATAGTCGCCGTCATCGATCCTGAAGATCACCTCACCGGCCTTCACCGCGACGTTGTCGCCCGGCAGAATCTGCGCGATATGGCCCGACACGCGCGCACCAAGCGTGGTGTTGCTGGCGCGGACATAAGCGTCGTCAGTCGAGACGATGAAGCGACCGACCAGATAATAGTTCACGCCGTAATAGACGCCGGCGATGGCGAGCAGCGCGCCGACGCCGAGCAGCACCTTTTTCTTCTTGCCGGATTTTGGCGCAGCGGTCTGCGCGGTCGCGGCTGGTGCTGCTGTGGCGGGTTGTTCAGGTGCGGGTGCATCCGCAGGACCGCGGGCAGCGGGCTCCTCCGCAGCCGGCGACACGACGCGCACCGGCGCGCTGTCAGCCTCGCCTTCTGGGCGAATGATACGGGCAGCCTGGTCGCGTGGTCCGGCCATTTCGGCCTCCTAAGCATGTAAAATGCGGAGACCTCCGGACTGACCGGGTTCTCGCTTGCTGCGGCAATATGTAAATTGACCGAACGGTTCGGTCAAGATAGAGTTTGGCCAGTTCATCACGATTTCGCGTTATTCCAGTTCACTTCGGAACGGTATTTCGCTGATTCATCGAACAGGCTGAATGAATGGTTGCTTCCCACCATGCCTCGCTCTCGCCCGTCGGCGAGGAAGACAGCGCCAAGCGCCGGCAGATTCTCGACGGTGCGCGAAAAGTCTTCCTGGATCTGGGCTTCGACGGCGCCAGCATGGGCGAGATCGCGCGTGCCGCCGGCGTCTCCAAGGGCACGCTCTATGTCTATTTCACCGACAAGAGCGCGCTATTCGAGGCGATCGTCGAGCAGGAGAAGCTCGAACAGGGCAAGGCCGTCTTCAATCTCGATCCCGAACGGGATGCGGTGACCACGCTCGCCGAATTCGGCCGTGCCTATATTCAGTTGCTGTGCCGGCCCGGCGGCGGCTCGGCGATCCGCACCGTGATGGCCATCGCGGAACGCATGCCCGATGTCGGCAAACGCTTTTATGAAGCGGTGCTGGCACACGCGATCCGGCAGGTCGCGGCCTATCTCGATGCCCGTGTGGCTGCGAAGGAATTGGCGATCACGGATACCGAACTTGCCGCCGCGCAATTCATGATGTCCTGCCAGGCGACGCTGTTTCAGCCCTTCATCTTCCAGGCCAAGCCGACACCCACGCGCGCGGAGATCGACAAGGTCGTCGACAGCGCCGTGCGGATGTTCCTCGCCGCCTACCGCATCTGACGCGCTCGCTTATTCGTTCTCGTAGAAGTCCTCGTCGTCAGGCGATTTGCGCGTCGATTTCTTGGCCGTGCGCCCGATCGAGCCCGTCACGCCGCCGTAGTCGTTGTTGTTGCGGCTGGCATAGGGATTGCGGCTTTGCGCGCGCGCGGCAATCTCCTCGCCCGACACGGCAGCCGGCTGGCAGATCACCGGGCGCTTGGCCCGACGCATCAGATCCACGTGAATGTGATCGTAGTGATAGACATTGGAGCCCGGCGCCAGCACGGTGTTGAAGACTTGGCACGCGCCGCCCTGGATATCGCGCAGGAAGCCCTGCTCTTCCGGCATGCCCTTCCAGCCTGCCTTCACCGAGATCGTACGCCCATCGGCAAGAATGAAGGCGGAGATGTCGAGCGCATTGCCGAAGGCATGTTCGGAAATATGCGCGCGCGAATTGCCGTTCATGCCGCGGCAGGAATAGGCGGAGATCTGCTTGATCTCGGCGACGCGGGTGCCGAACCAGCGCATCGCCGCCGGTTGCACAGACTCCGCGAGCCACTTGTCGAGTGCCGAGACGATCGGACAGGCCAGCGTCGCCGTCGGCTTCACGACAACGGGGCCGACCGAGCCCGTGACATTACCCTGCCCCGGACCGAGACGCTGTGGGGCATAATCCTGCGGCGGGCTCTGGACACCAGAACTATAGCGGCCGTATGGCGCGCGCGGCTGCTCTTGCTGCGGCGCGCGCATCGTCTGCGGCGAACCTTCCGGCGGCAATTCGATTTCGTCCTCGCTGTCGGGCGGAACGCCCGGCGCGTTCAGCGAGATCGGGCCACTATTGGCAGCGCCGCCATAGGACGAGCCTCCAGAGGATGGCTGTTGGGGCGCCGCTTGCGGATAGGAATTCGGATAGCTGTTCGCCGGACGCGTCATGATCTGCGGTTGTGGTTGCGGCTGAACCGGCCAGCGCGGCTGGCTCGCGCCGTCGATGCCGCCGGGCGGCCGCAGGCTTTCATCGGCAAAACCGTAGCTGCTGCTCGACTCGCCGAGCGCCGCCACCTTCAAGGGAAATTCTGCGCCACAGACACCGGGCCCGGAAATCGGGTTGATCCGAACGAGATCAGCCCCCTCTTTCACCGTGCCGGATTTGAGACATGCGACTTCTGCCTCGGCACGCCATGGCTCACGTTCCTGGGTCTGAAACAGACCGCGTCCGCAACCCGCAAGCGATACAAGGACGACGGAGCCGACGAGATACAAACGAACTCTGCGCGTCATTCGCGCAAGGTGGTCCAAATGTTTTAAAGACTCTTCAACGCATTGAATTCACGTTTGATTCACCATGTTGCGGCCGCTCACATGGTTCCACTGAGAACTGGTCAGCACCGCTCTCGTTTTCTGCGGGAACGCACCGCCTACTTCCGCGTTAACTCGCGCGGCAACGTAGAAAAAGGGAGGGTTCCCATGACTGTCATCGGTCAATTGAGCCTCGTGACCGCCTATGCAGCGATCGTCTTTGTCGGCGCCATCGTGTTGGGCGTATTGTAGAGCCCCAATCCCAAGAAATTTTCTCATCTCGGGCGCCTGCTCCCAAGAGCGGGCGCCCTTTGTCGTCTGTGCCCTGCGAATAGCCGATTGACAGCTTGACGCAGGCAGAGGCCTGATGCCCTCCATTACGAGCGCTGCGCGCCGACCGGGGCGACCGGTCGCGCAACAGAACAGCGCCAAATTGAAGAAGTCAGGAAACGTTCATGCGCAGAATTTTTGCCGCCGCTATTGTCGTTGTTGTGTCCGCCGCTGGATTCTTAGCCCCCGCGGCTGCGCAAACTCCGATCAAGATCATGGTCGGCGGCATCGACAAGCAGATTTATCTGCCGGCCAAGCTTGCAGCTCAGCTCGGCTTCTTCAAGGAACAGGGTCTCGACGTCGAACTGTTCAACTCGACCTCCGGTTCGCAGGCCGCGACCGCCCTGCTCGCGCGTGAAGTTCAGGGCGTGGTCGGCTTCTACGATCACACCATCGACCTGCAGTCCAAGGGCAAGTTCATCACCTCGGTGGTGCAGTTCGCCGTGGCGCCGGGTGAAGTCGTGCTGGTGAAAGCCGCCGATGCAGACAGACTTAAGGATCCCGCCAACTGGAAAGGCCAGGCGCTGGGCGTTACCGGTCTCGGCTCCGCCACCGACTTCCTGACTCGCGCACTGGCCGCCAAAGCGGGCTTGAAAGTCCAGGATTACACGCTGGTGCCGGTCGGTGCCGGCGATACGTTCCTGGCCTCGATGCAGCAGGGCAAGATCGTCTCCGGCATGACGACGGAGCCAACCGTGGCTCGAGCTGTCAAGAACGGTAGCGCCAAAGTGGGCATCGATCTGCGCACGCCGGAAAGCACGCGCGCCGCGCTCGGCGGCGACTACCCCGCAGCCTGCCTCTACATGGACCGCGCCTGGATGGAGGCAAACAAGGAGACAGCACAGAAGGTCGTCAATGCCTTCGTGAAAACGCTCAAGTGGATGAACAGCCACTCGCCAGAGGAAATCGCGGCCCAGATGCCGAAGGATTATTATGCCGGCGAACTCGACCTCTATGTGCAGGGTCTGCGCGAAGGCAAGCCGCAATATTCGGTCGACGGCATGATGCCAGCCGGCGCACCGGAGTCGGTGCTAAGCGTGCTGAACAGCTTCTCGCCCAACCTCAAGGGCAAGACCATTGATCTGGCCAAGACCTACACCACGGATTTCGTGGTCAAAGCCAACGCGACGAACTGAGCATGTCAGCAATTGCATCGCCCTCCGCCGTGGCGCTGAAGAACGTCGCGCGCCGCTTTGTCACGCCTTCCGGTGACGTTCTCTCCGCGCTGGAGAATTTCGACCTCAGCATCGCGCCCGGTGAATTCATGGCCGTGGTAGGCCCGACGGGCTGCGGCAAGTCGACGACGCTGGGGCTGATCGCCGGCCTCGCCCGCCCGCAAGGCGGCGAAGTCACGTTATTCGATTCACCCGTGACCGGAGTCGATCGCCGGGTCGGCTTCGTGTTCCAGCAGGACGCCGTATTTCCGTGGCGCGACGTGCTCGGAAATGTCATGGCCGGACCGCTGTTTCGCGGCGTACCGAAAGACAAGGCGGAAGCTACCGCACGCGACTGGATCATTCGCGTCGGACTGAAGGGCTTCGAACATCATCATCCGCATCAGCTCTCCGGCGGCATGCGCAAGCGCGTGGCGCTGGCGCAGACCTTCATCAACAATCCGCAGGTTCTTTTAATGGACGAGCCGTTCTCCGCGCTCGACGTACAAACCCGCGAATTGATGCAGGAAGAATTGCTGCAGCTGTGGGCGCAGGCGAAATCCGCGGTGCTGTTCGTCACCCACGATCTCGACGAGGCGATCCTGCTCGCCGATCGCGTCGCCGTGCTGACCACACGACCGGCGCGCGTGAAGTCGGTGCACACAATCGACCTGCCGCGCCCGCGCGATGTCGCGACATTGCGCTACGACGAACGCTTCATCGCCATTGCGCGAAAGATTTCCGACGACTTGCGCGAGGAAGTCTTGCGCGCACGGGCGGGACACTGACATGACCGAGACAACAGTGACCGCCCCCCTCGCCGCCGATGGCCGTATCGAAACCGCTGTGCAGCGTATGCGCCGCCACCAGCGCCTCGTGCTCGCGCTGCGGCTGGCCGTTCTCGTTTTCCTTATCGGCGGCTGGGAATTCGGCGTCCGCCTCGGCGTGATCGATCCGTTCTTCTTCGGCCAGCCATCCGGCATCGTCACCAAGCTGATCGACTGGACCGAAAACGGCACCTCCATCGGCCCGCTGTGGAAGCAGATCTGGGTGACGATCTACGAGGCCGGCGCCGGCTTCCTGATCGGCTCGGCCATGGGCATCCTGTGCGGCATAGCGCTGGGGCGCAACCAGCTCCTCTCCGACGTGTTCTCGATCTACATCAAGGTCGCGAATTCGATTCCGCGCGTTGTGCTCGGCTCGATCTTCATCGTGGCGCTCGGCCTTGGCGCGGCATCGAAGATCGCGCTGGCCGTCGTGATGGTTTTCTTCGTGGTGTTCGCCAATGCCTTCCAGGGCGTGCGCGAGGCCGACAAGAACCTGATCGCCAATGCGCGCATCCTAGGCGCCAGCAACTGGCAGATGACCCGCGCCGTGGTGCTGCCCTCGGCGCTGTCATGGATCCTCGCAAGCCTTCATGTGTCGTTCGGATTCGCGCTGGTCGGCGCCATCGTCGGCGAATTCCTCGGCGCCCGCGAGGGCATGGGGCTTCTGATTGCCACAGCTCAAGGTTCGTTCGATTCCAACGGCGTGTTCGCCGCCATGATCGTCATTGCGATCGTAGCGCTGCTGGCCGAATGGATCTTGACCATGATCGAGAACCGGTTGCTGACCTGGCGCCCGGATACCACCGTTAACGAGTGACGACCGAAGCCCGGCGCGCTTGATTCAAATCGGCGCGCCGGCGGTCATTTCCGATGCAACAATGTTGTCCGCTTCCCTCGCGATGACACATTTCCCCGCCGCGACGAAACCGTTTTGCCGAATTGACGCAAATCTCCTGAAACGGCCGCTGGGTACATCTCCTGCCAACGAGGCGCCGAACGGGCGCTCACTCACAGGCGCTCAAACGGAGATTCCCATGATCACCCTCGCTTCCTTCGAACGCAAAATCCGACGTGCCGCCATTGCCATTGGCGCGCTCATTGCCGGCGCTTTCTCCTTTACCCATCCGGCAGCCGCAACGCCGCTACCGCTGTTTCCGTTCTTCATGACGCCGCCGGCGCAGGTCGAACCCTCGCCCTATATGCAGTCTCCGCAGATGGATGACGAACGCCCGGCCATCGAACAGCCCGCGCGCTTCAAGCGTCAGGTCGTGAACTATCCGACCCGCGAAGCCCCCGGCACGATCGTCGTCGATACGCCAAACACCTATCTCTATTACGTGCTCGGCAACGGTCAGGCGCTCCGCTATGGCATCGGCGTCGGCCGCGATGGTTTCACCTGGTCCGGCGTACAAACCGTAACCCGCAAGGCCGAATGGCCGGCATGGACACCACCTGCTGAAATGATCGCGCGCCAGCCCTATCTGCCGCGCCACATGGCCGGCGGTCCCGGCAACCCGCTCGGCGCCCGCGCCATGTATCTCGGCGGCACGATCTATCGCATCCATGGCACCAACATGCCAGAGACCATCGGCACGCAGGTCTCGTCGGGCTGCATCCGCCTCACCAATCAGGACGTCTCGGATCTGTATTCTCGCGTCACTGTCGGCACCAAGGTTGTCGTGCTGCCGATGGACCGCCGTGCAGACAGCGCAAGTGGCAAACGCGGCTAATATGAGGCGCGGCTCCCAACTGGCGCGCGCCGTCCTGGCATTGTAGTGTCCCCGCGTTTTCGAGCGGGGACATCATGCGTCTAAAACCAATTTTGATCGGCGCCGTGCTGGTCGCCATCTTTTTCGTGGCGGCCCTCAAGGTGATGGACTATGTGGCCCCGCGCAGCGCCGGTTCGGCGCCGGTGCTGGTCGCATTGCCGCCGCTGCCGGCTTCGCCTACGCGCAGCTCAAGTATCGTCGCCCCCGTCGCCATCGCACTCACTGCGATCCGTGATGCCGCCGATCGCGGCGCGCCGCGCAGCTTCAATGGCACTGCGGATAATCCCGCGCAGCAGTTGCTTCAGGATGCCGACATCAAATGGACCGCCGCACGCGGTCCGATCGCGGCCACAGGCGCGCAGGACACGCTGACCATGTCGACGCCGTTGACTGGTACGCTCAACGTCAGTGGCGCCATTTCGACAAATGTGCGCGACGCCCTGGGCGGCGCACTCGGCAACCTGCTCGGTGGCAATGTTGCCAAGCAGCTCGGCAACATCAACATCAAGAACGTCAACGCCAATGCGGAAATCCGCGGCAATGTGGTGGTCTCGGCGCAGCCGCGGCTAACCCCGAACTGGCGCATCGAGCCGAACCTGGCCGCTCAAGTGACGCTCGGCGACACCAGTGCATCGGTCGCAGGTGCGCGCATCAATGTGCCGGCACAGGTCAAGCCGATGATCGACAATGCGGTCAACGAGCAGATCGCCGCCGTGCAGCAGCGGCTGCGCAACGATCCGGCTTTCGAGCAAAATGCCCGGCGCGAATGGGCCAAGCTCTGCAGGTCGATTCCGCTGCAGGGAGCGAGCGCGTTGCAAAGTCTGTTCCTCGAACTAAAGCCAACGCGTGCCGTTGCTGCCCAGCCGCGCATCGACGCCAGCAATATGACGCTGACGCTCGGCGTCGAAGCCGAAACACGCGTGACCTCAACACAGACGCAGCCGAATTGTCCGTTCCCTGCCACACTCGCCATCGTGCCGCCCGGCCCCGGCAAACTCAGCATCGGTGTGCCCGTGGACATGCCGTTCACCGAACTGAACAAGATCATCGAGGCGCAGCTCGCCGGCAAGACATTCCCGGAAGACAATTCCGGTGCGGTCGCGGTGACGGTGAAGAAGGCAACTGTCTCGGCCTCCGGCGACCGCCTGCTCATCTCGTTGCTGGTGAATGCCAAGGAGAAGCAGAGCTGGTTCGGCCTCGGCGGCGAAGCAACCGTCCATGTCTGGGGCAAGCCCGCGCTCGATCAGGCGGCACAGACGCTGCGCTTCACCGATCTGGAACTCGCCGTTGAATCTGAAGCGGCCTTCGGCCTGCTCGGTGCAGCGGCGCGTGCAGCCATGCCATTGCTGCAGAAGACGCTGGCCGAACGTGCGACCATCGATCTGAAGCCCTTTGCCTCGAATGCGCAAAAGAAGATCGCCGCCGTCATCGCGGATTTCCAGAAGAACGAAAACGGCATCCGCGTCGGCGCCGAAATCAGCAGCCTCCGCCTTGGTGGCATCGCTTTCGATTCCAAGACGCTACGGGTGATCGCGGAAGCCGACGGCGCCATCAATGTGAATGTGACGGCGTTGCCCAATCTGTAAGGCCCCACGAATCGACCGATCACGGAAAACTGCTCTGCCTCGTTCTTGCCCCTCAAAATGAACGGGCGCAGGGTGCTGGCGCTAGCCAAGCTGCACAAGCAGCGAGAAGCCCAGGGAGCACGCCCATGAAGTCACTTACCGCCACAGTTGTGGCCGGCCTTGCTATTGCATTCATATCTTCGACTGCCCACGCTCAAATTTCAGACGACGTCGTCAAGATCGGCGTGCTGACGGACATGTCGAGCCTGTACGCGGACGCCACCGGCAAGGGGTCGGTTGTTGCGACCGAAATGGCCGTCGCCGACCATGGCGGCAAGGTCAAAGGCAAGCCGGTGCAGGTGATTTCTGCGGACCATCAGAACAAGCCCGACGTCGGCGTCAACATCGCGCGTAACTGGTACGACAACGACAAGGTCGACGCGATCTTCGATGTGCCGACATCGTCTGTCGCACTGCCGATCTCGGCATTGACCCGCGAGAAGAACAAGATTCACATCAATTCCGGCGGCGGCAGTTCGGACATCACCGGCGCGCAATGTTCGCCGAACACCGTGCACTGGACCTATGACACCTATGCACTCTCGAATGTTGCCGGAAAGGCGATGGTGAAGCGAGGCGAAGACAGCTGGTTCTTCATCACGGCCGATTACGCATTCGGCGCGGCGCTGGAGCGCGATGCTGCCAATGTCGTGAAGGAGACCGGAGGCAAGGTGATCGGCGCGGTCAAGCATCCACTCAACTCGTCGGACTTCTCCTCGTTCCTGCTGCAGGCTCAGGCCTCCAAGGCCAAGGTGGTTGCGCTGGCCAATGCCGGCGGTGACACCACGAATGCGCTGAAACAGGCTGCGGAATTCGGGATTATCAAGGGTGGCCAGAAGATGATCGCGCTGCTGCAGGAGATCACCGACACGCACGCTCTCGGGATCAAAGAAGCGCAAGGCCTGATCGCTACCGACGCATTCTATTGGGACATGAATGACGAGACCCGCGCCTTCTCCAAGCGGTTCAATGAGAAGGTCGGGCATATGCCGACGATGATCCAGGCTGGTCTCTATTCGGCGACCATGCACTACCTGAAGGCCATCGACGCGATCGGTACCGACGAGGCGCCAAAAGTGATGGCACAAATGAAGGCTACGCCGATCCACGACTTCTTCGCCAAGAACGGAAAAATCCGCGAGGATGGCCGCATGGTTCACGAGATGTATCTGTTCGAAGTGAAGAAGCCTGAAGAGTCCAAGGGTGAATGGGATCTCTATAAGCTGCTTGCAGAAGTCCCCGGCGACGAAGCGTTCCGTCCGCTTGACAAAGGCGGCTGCCCGCTGGTGAAGGACAAGTCATAGAACGGCAGTAACCGCTAATCGCTACGAAAAGGGCGCGCCTGGAAATCGGACGCGCCCTTCTCATTTACTTAAACTACGCTGGACCGCCTTAGGTCGAATACTTGAACTCGGGCATCGCCTTCAGCTGATCCTTGCTGGCGCCGCTCAACACCGCATGGTCGGGATACCAGGGGTTCGCCTTGGCCGGCGCAGCGGCTGTGGGAGCTGCCCCCGAGGTGGCTGCGCCCGTGGTCATGCCGCTTGGCGGCGATGTCGACTTCATGCCCGACGAACCGCCAGTCGATGAGATAGTTGTCGCGACCGGTTCGTTCACGAATTTGATCTTGTCATAAGGCACGGCGATCAGGCGTTCGCCGACACCGAGGAAACCACCGACGCCGATCACCACCGCCTTGATGTTCCCCTGCTTGTCGGTCAGGAGATCGTTGATCGAACCGAGGCTCTCATTGGCTTCGTTATACACGCTCAAACCGACCACCTTCGATGTACGCCAGTTACCATTGAACGTCACATCGGATGCGGTGACCGGCGCAGCGGCGGTGGCTGTCGTCGTTGTCGTAGTGCTTGGGCTCTGCGCGAACGCCGCGGTTGCCAGCAGCGCCGAACCAACGATACCAGCCGTCATATATTTCCTGAACATATGTTCCTCCTGTCGTTGTGGATGTCCGAAACCAACGCGGAGGTACAATGACAGTTCCGGTTCCAGCCAGAATTGGTCGTTAGAATTCGCCCCAATAGGGTGCAACACCGTAGTGGCGGTGCAGTGCTTCTTCCTGCGACCTGTCGCCCCAGTCGAATTCGCGCTGCTCGGTAAATGACGGTGCGCTGCGCAATTCCTCTTCGCTGATATCAAGTTGATAGGCATCGAGCTTGCGATCAAAGGCCAATCGCGCCCAGGGCAGTGGCAGCAGATTTGCACCGAGGCCGAGAAAGCCGCCGAAGCTGAGGATCGCGTAGAATACTTTGCCGCTGATCTTGTCGATCATCAGCCGCTCGATATGGCCGATGCGCTCACCGTTTGGACGCCGCACCGCCGTTCCTTCGATCCGATCACTCGCAATCAGGCTATGCGGCTTCATCATGACATCGGGTGTCATTGTCGCCTCCACAAATCAATTGAAGGGATAACAATGAACAGACGTGATCCTTGTTCCGGCAAAGGTCTGGAAAAGTAGAAACTCGGAAGAAAAACTTGGAAGGAAATGCGCAAAAAAAGAACCACCACCTTTCCCTTTCAAGAAAGATGGTGGCGTCGCCTTGGTTGTCCGCCTCGCGGTCGTACTATCAGGTCTGGTAGTCGATCAGCAGCGCAGTGAAGGACGTCTTGCTGCTGGATGCCGTCGCGTTGGTCCCGCTCGCGCTGTAGGAGGTCGAGGACGAGGCCTCCAGCGACTGCTTCAGCGAGTCCAGGAACTGCTTCATGATATCGGAGACACTACTCGTACTGTCTGTAGTGTCTGTACTGTCTGTACTATCGGTGCCGTTGCTGCTACCGGCGCTGTCCGACGGCGGAGGGCCGCCGGAACCGCCGCCCCGATGTGGACCGCCGGCGCCGCGAGCGCCGCCCGGTCCGCCATCGGCAAAGGCCGACTTGAACACACCCTGCAATTCGGTGGCCTGGTCCGAGGTTAGCTTGCCGCTAGAAACCTGGGCACTGACCAGGTCGTCGATCTTCGATTTGAGGTCGTCGGGTGACGGCCGGGTGCCGCTGCTCTGGCCCGAACGGTCGGCCTGCAGCGACGAGTCGATATCGGTTAAAGCAGAGGACAGCGCATCCTGATCGCCGCTGCTGATCTTTCCGGAGGAAAGCTCGGCCTGCAGCTCCTGCTGCAGTTTCTGAAGGGGGGATTGGTAGGAACTGCTGGACGCAGCCGAGATAGAGGTCATGATCTGCTCCAAGGTGCTTGCTTAGTGCTCGCAACTTGCGGTTAACCTTCTTAACGAGGTCTTGTTATTGCCTTGCTGACATGTTGCGGGTTGTTGCGCCCCGGACACCAGCAATAGTCCGAAACAAAAAACTTCTGCAGCCCGCGCCGATCCCGGCCAAAAGAGTTCGCATGGCAAACGTACCGAACATCCTGGTCGTAGAAGACGACCGCGAAACCCGTACGCTGATCGCGAAGTATCTGCGTACCAATTCCTGCAACGTCACCACCGCTGCCGACGGGCGCGAGATGGAAAAGGTGATGGCCGACACCCGTGTCGACCTGCTGATCCTCGACGTGATGCTGCCCGGCGAAGACGGCCTCAGCCTGTGCCGCAAGGTCCGCGCTGAGTCGCAACTACCGATCATCATGCTGACCGCGCGCGGCGAAGATGTGGACCGCATCCTCGGCCTCGAAATGGGCGCCGATGATTACCTGCCAAAGCCCTTCAATCCGCGCGAACTGCTCGCACGCATCAATGCGGTGCTGCGCCGACAGGCCACGGCGCTCAATGCCAGCGCCACGCCGAATGCCACGGCGCTGTCATTCGCTGGCTGGCAGATTGACCTGCGCCTTCGCGAATTGCGCAATCCCGAAGGCGCGCGCGTCGCCATGACGTCGGCCGAATTCGATCTGCTGCGTGCCTTTGTCGAGCGCTCGGGCCGTGTGCTGTCCCGTGACAGCCTGCTCGATCTCACACAAGGCCGCAGCGCCGGATCATTCGAACGCAGCATCGACGTGCTCGTGAGCCGGATCCGTCGCAAGATCGAGGTCGACCCGCAGGACGCGCAAATGATCAAGACCGTGCGTTCGGGCGGCTACATGTTTACGCCGACGGTGGAAGCGGTCGCGACTGCAACGACCAACTAGTTTCATCGAGATGTTCAGCGTCCTCAATCTGCGTCGGATCAGCGGCCAGATCACCGCCCTGGTGGTGATGTCGATCGTGGCTATCCACATCGTCCTCTCGCTGCTGTTCACACTGATGCGGCCAGACCCGAATGATCAGCAGCGGGATCGTGGCCACGGTGAGTTGCTCGCGATCGTTCGCTTGCTGAAGGCCACACCGATCGCCGATCGCCCGGAACTGCTGGTCAATCTGAAAAACGCCTTTCCCAAGTTCGACATCCGGCCGGTCCCTCCGGGTGCAGCGGCCATCGCCGACAACGGCCCCGACTATCCGCGCCACAGCTTACGCCGGCTGCTTGGCTCCGACGCGCGACTGCTGACGATCGATGGCGCGCCGGACCGGATCGGGATCACCCTCCCGGACGGCGAAAGGTTCTCCTTCAATAGCCTGCCGGAGCGGCGACCAGGCTTCTTTCTGGGCGGTCCCTGGGTTCTGACGTTTCTGTTTGTCGTGATCAGCCTGACATTGCTGGGCCTGTGGGCAGCGCGCATGCTGGCGGCACCGCTTTCGGCCTTTGCGAAAGCGGCCGAAGAATTCAGCCTCAGCGGCTCGGCCGAACCTCTCCCCGAACGCGGCCCCGAAGAAATTCGATCGGTGGCACGCGCTCTGAACCGAATGCGGGAGCGTATCGGCACACTCATCGACGACCGCACCAAGATGCTGGCCGCGATCAGCCACGACCTGCGCACGCCGATCACCCGGCTGCGGCTGCGCTCGGAATTCATCGAGGACGACGGCCATCGCCGTCACATGCTGCGCGACCTCGACCAGATGCGATCGATGCTCGAAGCTGTGCTGTCGTTCCTGCGCAACGACCGCCGGTTGGAAGAGATGACGCTGACGGATATCGCCACAACCCTGCAGCTGATCGCCGACCAATTCGCCGACATCGGCCATATGGTGACCTATCAGGGTCCGTCCCATGCCATGGCGATGGCAAGGCCCGACGATCTGCATCGCGCGGTGACCAACCTGGTCGAGAACGCCGTGAAGTTCGGCTCCGAAGCGAATATCTCTCTGACAATGTCCGAGAGCGGCGCCATCATCGACGTCGCCGATGACGGTCCCGGCATTTCCGATGCACAGAAGAGCGCGATGCTGCAGCCTTTCGTGCGCGGCGACGACGCTCGCAACATGGATCATGAAGCTGCCGGCTTCGGCCTCGGCCTGTCGATTGCCCGCGCCGTAACGCTGGCCCATGGCGGCGAATTGACGCTGCTGGATCGTCAGCCGCGTGGCCTGATCGTCCGTATCACGCTGCCCGCACGCGATACGGACAGAGCCGCAGCGTAGCGCTCAGTTCGCCTTCACCGCAGGCGCGACGCTGTGGACCGCCCCCGGCTTGCGCAGATGAACCGTGGCGATGTCATCGCTATAGACCTTCTCCCAGCCATCGACACGATCGAGCAGCTTGGTCGCCGCGCTCTGGGTTCGCAGCAAAGTCGCTTCGATGTCGTAATCCTTCAGCAGCCGGAACAGATTGTCAGGCTCCATCAGGCCGCTGGCATTGTTGTGCTCGACCATCAGCTTGGTCCCAAACAATTCGGTACGGCCATCAATGAAGGTCTGCACACCACGCGCGATCAGGTAGCCGCCGAAGTCGTAGTCGTTGAACACGCGGCTGAGGTTAAGCTTCTGGAGTTCAGTCACCGCCTTTGCGGGCGCAGCCTCCTCACGCGGCACGTAGCGCTGCACAGAGGCCAGTGCGAATGTCCCGGCGATCAGGCAGATCACGATGCCGGCCAACAACAGGTTCCGAGACGGCGAAGCATGATCGGCTTCCGGCATCCAAGGTCCGCCAATCTGCCGGCCGAGCGGCGCTGCCAGCACCAGCGGCGCCAGCAGCGCCAGCACTTCGGCGTTGCGCACATGGCTGAGAGCCATGAACACGAAGCCAGTCACGAGCACAATGCGCATCGGCGGCAGTGTGATGCCGCGCCATAGCGCCAGTGCGAACGCGACCAACACAGTCAGTTCCAGCGGCCCGGCATGATTGAAATTCGCAGGCCGCCATTCGCCGATCAGTGCCAGCGCTTCACCGAGATTGAGAATGCGACGTGACGCCAGCAGCGCGTCCCAGCCATAAGGCGTCACGCAACTCGCCACGAGCGCGGCCATGCCGAACAGCGCCCAGCGCAGCAGCAGCGCGCGCTGCATCGTCTTCGGTGCATGCCAGATCGCATCGATCCCGATCGGGCCGATCAGCGCCAATCCGAGAATGAAGCCGCCGTGCAGATTGGCCCATAGCGCCATCAGCGGCAGCAGCCAGAACGATGGCACGCTCTTGCGATCCATCGCATTCACGAGGCCGGCGACCCATGCCACCATGACCGGCATCGCCAGCAGATGCGGCCGCGCAACAACATGCCCTGCCATCAGCGCCAGGGCGGTCGCGACGAAAATGATCGTCGCCGCGGCGGGTAGACGCTCATCGAGAAAGCGCGCCAGCAGCGCCATTGTCACGGCCAGGGCAGCGACAGCAAGAACCACCACGCCGGTCCAGCCAGCGCCAGCATAGGCGACCGCGTAGAGAACTTGAGCCAGCCACTGTGTGGAAATCCATGGCTGGCCATACATCGTGAACGAATAGATATCCGTCGTCGGCACCGCGTGATGATCGAGGATCCACTGCCCGACTGCGATTTGCCAATACGCGTCCGGATCTCTCAGGAGGGCGTTGCCTGCCGCGAGCCACAGCGTATAGACCGCAATCCCCGCCCAGAGCGGGAGTAGCCCGTGCATCGTCTTGCGGGTCTCAGAGGAATGGGTGGCGGACATCGTCATGCGCGGCATGCCCCTGGAAAGTCGCAAGAAAAGCGCTGGAATACCGCAGCAAACCACGACAGGGCATAATTTGGGGTAAATACCGGGCGGAACTCGCGAATCTGGCCTACAGAAAGACGCAATTCGAGCCCTAATCCCGGATAATTGAATCAGATGGTTTAGGCCGTCTGAAAGGCTGCCTCCGCTACTGGCGGAGAGCGAAGTTTTCGAGACCATTCATGAAACGTATTTCTCTGTCCTTGGCGACGATTCTGGCTGTTGCCGCTCTTCCGCAACTGGCATCCGCGCAGCAGCGTGCCGACTACGACGCCATGGTTGCCACCCATGCCCAGGCCAATGGCGTGCCCGAGGCGCTGGTGCACCGTGTGATCGTGCGCGAAAGCAAGTATCACCCCAATCTGATCGGCCGCGGCGGCACCATCGGCCTGATGCAGATCAAGCTCGCGACCGCGCGCGGCGTTGGCTATACCGGCACCGCCGAAGGCCTCCGCGATCCCAACACCAATCTCACTTACGCGGTGAAATATCTCGCCGGCGCCTACCGCGCCGCGAACGGCAATCACAACCGCGCGGTGTCCTACTATGCCGGCGGCTACTACTATGCCGCCAAGCGCCAGCGCCGTGAAGTTTCCGCGCCGCCGCATCAGCCACTCTTCGCCAAGGACGCCGAGCGCCTGCAGCTGCAGAACACGGCCAATGCCAACGCCCAGGCTCCGAAGCCGTAATTGTACGTGATCGGGTGGAATCCCAAGGGATTCCTGGGCGCGTTGACACGCCCATCCATAGGTTTACATTAGATTCGTTCCGAGGGGGGCTCCGACGAGGAGCTGAGATACCGCAAGCTTGCACTTTTCCTGTTCCGGAAGAGATGCGCGAGACCGCGGTGACCCTTTGAACCTGATCCGGGTCATGCCGGCGAAGGGACAGGGATGTTTCAGACGATGCAATCTCCGCGCGGGGACTCTCTCGTGGCGGGTCAATCGATATCAGTCATTGGCGCTGGCATTGCCGGCGCCTGGCAGGCGTTGATGCTGGCCAAAGCCGGCCACGCTGTGACTCTGCATGAGCGCAGCGACGAGGGTATGCGCGACGCCACCAGCCATTGGGCCGGCGGCATGCTGGCGCCTTGGTGCGAAGCCGAGGTCTCCGAGCCCGTTGTCTCCCGCCTCGGCTTGCGCGCACTCGACCTGTGGCGCACCGAGCTTCCCGATACACCGTTCAACGGATCGCTGGTCGTGGCGCATGCGCGCGACCGGGCCGATTTCGAGCGTTTCGCGAAAATGACCTCCGGCCATACGCGGCTCGATGCGGCTGGCGTCGCCGAGATCGAGCCCTCGCTCGAAGGCCGGTTTCGCGATGGGCTGTTCTATCCCGGCGAAGGCCATGTGGAGCCGCGCCGCGTGCTCCCGCAATTGCACGCCCGGATTACCACCGCCGGCGGCATCATCAAATATAACAGTGAGCAGCAGCCGAAAGATCTCGACGGTCTCGTGATCGATTGCCGCGGGCTTGCGGCGCGTGTTGATGCCAGCATGCCGAAGCTGCGCGGCGTCAAAGGCGAGATCATCATCGTCGAGACCGACGAGGTGCAGCTCTCGCGTCCCGTCCGCCTGATGCATCCGCGATGGCCGCTTTACGTGATCCCGCGCGCCGACAACCGCTTCATGCTCGGCGCGACCTCCATCGAAGGCGAGGACACCGGCGTCAGCGTGCGCTCCGCACTCGAACTGCTCGGCGCTGCCTATGCCGTGCATCCGGCCTTTGCCGAAGCGCGCATTCTCGAATTCGGCTCGGGCCTGCGTCCGGCCTTTCCCGACAACCTGCCGCGCATCGCGATCGACAAGAACACGATTGCGGTGAACGGCCTCTATCGCCACGGCTTCCTGCTCGCGCCCGCGCTGGCGGAGCTGACGCTGGCCTATGTGCAGCGTGGCGAGATCGACAATGAGGTGATGCAATGCAAGTGACCGTCAATGGCGAGCACCGCGAGATCCAGGCGTCGCATGTCGGCGCGCTGCTTCAGGAACTGGACTACGAAGGCACGCATTGCGCCATTGCGCTGAATTTCGACGTGGTGCCGCGCAGCGCATGGGCGCAAACGCCGCTTAAGGCTGGCGATGAAATCGAGATCATCACGCCACGGCAGGGAGGCTGATTCCTGATGGTGAGTTTCTACGGCAAGGAATTCAAATCGCGGTTGCTGATCGGATCGGCGCTCTATCCCTCGCCCGCGATCATGCAGGACGCGATCCGCGCTTCCGGTGCCGGCATCGTGACTGTCTCGCTGCGGCGCGAATCCGCTGGCGGCAAGACGGGCGATGCGTTCTGGTCATTGATCCGCGAACTCGACGTCACCGTGCTGCCAAACACAGCCGGTTGCCGCAGCGTCCGTGAAGCCGTGACAACGGCGAAGCTCGCACGCGAACTGTTCGGCACGTCCTGGATCAAACTCGAAGTGATCGCCGACAACGACACGCTGCAGCCCGATGTGGTCGGGCTCGTCGAAGCCGCCGATATCCTGATCAAGGACGGTTTCGAGGTGTTCCCCTATTGCACCGAGGACCTCAGCGTCGCGATGCGTCTCGTCGATGCCGGCTGCAAGGTGGTGATGCCCTGGGCCGCGCCTATCGGCAGCGCGCGCGGCATCATCAATGCCGATGCGCTGAAGCTGCTACGCGACCGCCTGCCCGATATCACGCTGGTGGTCGATGCCGGCTTAGGGGCTCCATCGCATGCGGCCGAAGCACTAGAGCTTGGCTACGACGCCGTGCTGCTCAATACCGCAGTTGCCAAGGCCGCCGATCCTGTGGCCATGGCCAACGCGTTTCGCCTCGCCATCGATGCCGGCCGTATCGGTCATGAGGCCGGGCTGATGGGCGCGCGCGATTTCGCTTCTCCTTCCACTCCAGTCATCGGGACCCCGTTCTGGCATGCCGTATCCTGACCGCTTTTATCCCGTCGTCGACACCGTGGCCTGGGTGAAGCGCCTGACGACCCTCGGCGTCGGCACCGTGCAGCTCCGCGCCAAGGATCTCGACGACGACGCTGCGACGACGCTGTTTCGCGAAGCGCTGGCCTTCACCAACGGCACCAAGACCAAGCTGGTGGTGAATGACTACTGGCGCGTCGCCATCGACCTCAAGGCGCAGCATCTGCATCTCGGCCAGGAAGATCTCGCCGAGGCCGATGTCGCTGCGATCAAGAGGGCGGGCATCACGCTCGGCCTCTCAACCCATGACGAGGAAGAACTCGAAACCGCATTGCGCGCGAAGCCGGATTACGTCGCGCTCGGGCCGATCTTCTTCACGACGCTGAAGTCCATGCGCTTCGCGCCGCAGGGCATTCCGAAAATCGCGGCGTGGAAGAAGCGCATCGGCACGCTGCCACTGGTGGCGATCGGCGGCATCAAGTTCGAACAGTCCGCAGAGATCTTTGCCGCCGGCGCAGATTCCATCGCCGTCGTCAGCGACGTCACCCAACACGCCGATCCCGACGCACGCGTCCATCAATGGCTTGGCGCTAGCGCCCGAGCAGCCTGACATTTCAAGAACGACAACGGAGGATTAGTCCATGAACATCCGCTCCAATCCCGACACCACCCTGCCCGCCGTCACCACCGGCAACCTGCCCTCGTCGCGCAAGATCTATGCGATCCCGGAGAGCGCGCCGGACCTGCGCGTGCCGCTGCGCGAGATCATTCTCTCCGAGGGCGCCGGCGAGCCGAACCTGCCGGTCTATGACACGTCGGGCCCCTACACCGATCCGGACGTGCTGATCGACGTCAATAACGGTCTGTCGCGCGCGCGCATCGAATGGGTCAAGGAGCGCGGCGGTGTCGAGGAATACCAGGGTCGCGAAATCAAGCCGGAAGACAACGGCAATGTCGGTGCGGCCCATGCGGCGAAATCGTTCAAGGCATATCACAAGCCGCTACGTGGCACCGGCGATGCGATGATCACGCAATATGAATTCGCCCGTGCCGGCATCATCACCAAGGAAATGATCTACGTCGCCGAGCGCGAAAACCTCGGTCGCAAGGTACAACTCGAACGCGCCGAGGCCGCGCGCGCCGACGGTGAGAGCTTCGGCGCCGAAGTGCCGCTGTTCGTCACACCGGAATTCGTGCGTTCGGAAATCGCCAGGGGCCGCGCGATCATCCCGTGCAACATCAACCACGCCGAGCTGGAGCCGATGATCATCGGCCGCAACTTCCTCACCAAGATCAATGCCAATATCGGCAACTCCGCCGTGACGTCATCGGTGGAAGAAGAAGTCGACAAGATGGTGTGGGCGATCCGCTGGGGCGCGGACACGGTGATGGATCTCTCGACGGGTCGCAACATTCACACCACGCGTGAATGGATCATGCGCAACGCGCCGATTCCAATCGGCACGGTTCCGATCTACCAGGCGTTGGAAAAGTGCGACGGCGATCCGGTCAAGCTGACCTGGGAGCTCTATAAGGACACGCTGATCGAACAGTGCGAACAAGGTGTCGACTACTTCACCATCCATGCCGGCGTACGTCTCGCCTATATCCACCTCACCGCGAACCGCGTCACCGGCATCGTGTCGCGCGGCGGCTCGATCATGGCCAAGTGGTGCCTCGCGCATCACAAGGAGAGCTTCCTCTATACGCACTTCGAGGAAATCTGCGACATCATGCGCAAGTATGATGTCTCGTTCTCGCTCGGCGACGGGTTGCGTCCCGGCTCGATTGCGGATGCCAACGATCGCGCGCAGTTCGCCGAACTCGAAACACTCGGTGAACTCACCAAGGTGGCATGGGCAAAGGGTTGCCAGGTGATGATCGAAGGCCCCGGCCACGTGCCGTTGCACAAGATCAAGATCAACATGGACAAGCAGCTCAAGGAATGCGGCGAAGCGCCGTTCTATACTCTCGGGCCTCTGACCACCGACATCGCGCCGGGCTACGACCACATCACCTCGGGCATCGGCGCAGCCATGATTGGCTGGTTCGGCTGTTCGATGCTTTGCTACGTGACGCCGAAAGAGCATCTCGGCCTGCCCAACCGCGACGACGTCAAAGTCGGCGTCATTACCTACAAGATCGCGGCGCATGCCTCGGATCTCGCCAAGGGCCACCCGGCCGCGCAGCTGCGCGACGATGCATTGTCACGCGCCCGCTTCGACTTCCGCTGGCAGGACCAGTTCAATCTCGGCCTCGATCCGGAAACCGCGGTGGCCTATCACGACGAGACGCTGCCGAAGGACGCGCACAAGGTCGCCCATTTCTGCTCGATGTGCGGGCCAAAATTCTGCTCGATGAAGATCACGCAGGATGTCCGCGACTATGCGGCGACGCTCGGCGACAACGAGAAGGCCGCACTAAACCTCGGCGGCGCGTCGTCTATGGGCATGTCGATGAGTGGCGTGATCGAGGACGGCATGTCGCAGATGAGCCAGAAGTTCAAGGACATGGGCGAGCAGGTCTATGTCCAGGCCGAGGCAGTGAAGGCGAGTAACAAGGCGCTGTAAATTCAGTTACTTGGTGCTCTGATTGAACCAAACCATTGATCAAAGACCGGGCGAACTGCCCGGCCTTTTGAATTGATAGCAAGGGTAAAAGCTCGTCCATCAACTATTGGCATCATCGCCGTCGCTTCATTTTCTGCACGACATCCCTTGCTACTGCGCGGATGGCGGCTTCAAGCACCGGCTTGCTTTGCTTTATATCATTGGCGATTTCAATCGCGCGTTGCGACGAAATTAAAGCGCCTTCCTGGCAGTCGAAGATGATACCGCCGACCGCTTCGGCATAAGCCGCAGCAGCAACATAAGCGGAGAAAGCGACGTCAAAATCACCGCCCCAACGAAAGGCGAGTGCATATTTCCATCGTTGATCGAAATCGACTTTTGAGTAAGTGCGAAAGATATCTCCCAAGTCCCAATGACTACATTCGAAATGGGAAACCGTCTGACCCAGCCGCACAGGTAACGCCCCATGCAACTTTGCGAATGGAACCGTGGTTGCCAGTTGTACAGCGCATCCCATCGTATCGATAGACCGCTGCCAATCTTGGATAGAAGTTAAGCTACGCTCGGAGAGAACATACATCTCCATCGACATCAGCCTCTCTCCCGACTTGAGTGGGGTGAAGCAGAACCAGACGGATGGTGCCGCCACTTACTGCCCTCTTCGATTTTCTCGAAATGCCGCGCACAATGTTCAATTCGAATACAGGCGTGTTCGGAGATGACCGCGTCATCTCGCGCAACTCGTTCGCCCTGCTCGCGGACATCTCCCCAGTTCCCGTTTTGACATCGTAGATCGCTATTATGTCGCCTTGAATATTACGAAGCGTGAGGTCTGTTCTGATCGTATCTGCCATACCGTAACGCGGATCGAGAGCATCAAGACTGAAGCTTCGCTCGATATCGCCGACACCCGGCAAATCGAGCTGACTCACGGCAACGCCGAAAGCTGCATGAACCGCGATTCCATATTGAGAGGCGCTCATGGAAGGCAAATATTCCAGACCCTCCATGACTGAGACCAACGTGTCGCTCAAAATTTCTGAGGTCTGATCTATACTTGGAATTCCCGTGAGGAATCCATCAGAAGTCTCGACCGTGACGCCTCCCTCACTGGTCCACCTCCCCCGCTCGTCTCGGTCCTGATCATCCCTGTACCCAGCTTTGATAGTCAAGCGGAGTAACCTTCTGAAAATCAACTCCCTTTTGATATCACTGAGCTCGTCCGCCACGAAGAATAGGCAACGTTTAAAATCCAGCAGAGTGTCCATTGCATCCTCCTCTCTCGTCCCACTCCAACTTACAGACTTTAAACCTAGGTGAAAAGTCTTATATTTGGCAAAGCCGGAGAACTTGACCGAGGGGGCGAAGCGACGTCCGGAGCCTATCGACCGCCGAACCTCCATCTTGTTGCTCACGCGGGTACAATCTCAGCGGATGGAACCGCCCGTCACCGCATTAACCTTTCGTTAACCAATCTTGCCCACCCTGCCGCAGCGGCTGAGGGGCTGTTCATTCTCGATGTTTATGCTTCACGCATGAAGCAGGCGTTGATCGGGAGATGCCGATGCCACACCAGATCCTTCACGATTGCCTTGATGATACGCGCGACCATTCCGTGCCGGAATCCGGCGTTCTCGTGCCTGCCTCCGATCCCAGCGAAGTCGTGCCGATGCTGATCGGCGCCACCGTTCAGGAGGTAGAGCGCGAGCTGATGCTCCAGACCCTCGCGCGCTGCGACGGCAACCGCACCCATGCCGCCCGCGTGCTCGGCGTTTCAGTCCGCACCATGCGCAACAAGATCAAGCAATATTCGGCCGATGGCGCGGATGTGCCGTCGCACGTCTAGCCTAGCGCATAGCGCTACTGCACGATGGCGCTGGGATCCAGCACCCATGTGGAACCCTGCAGCCGGCCTTCGGTCTGCATCTCCACCTCGACCAGATGCGTCGTCGGCTCAAAGCCGCGAATTCTGACGGTGAGCGGCTTTGTGAACTGCCATGCCTCGCGCGCCTGCAGCAGGCCGTCCTGATACGACGTCAAAGTTTTTGCATCGCCGGCGCTCCGCAAGGCCTGCCAATGTGCCAGTTTGGCTCGGTCCTCGAACCAGATCGAATCCGGCTTCACCTGCATGAGCGCGCTGCGGCGTATCTCGCCCGCATGGGCAGAACTGATGTGCGTCAGCAAGGCTAGCAGTACCAGATGGTGCCTCATGCGTGCTGGCCCTTCACCGATGAAACAGTAAGTCGGTCCACGCTTCATTCCGGTTCGACAGCGCGGCAATGTTTGCAAGTGCTCCAAGGTCCACGGGTGCTACACTGAGCCTTCACTTCTCAAACGGAGGCTCCGCCATGCCCATCCAGCACTTCCCTGCCCCCGCCGGTATCAAAACGCCGCCACTGTCCTATGCGGCGCGGGTCGGCGATCTCCTGTTCGTCTCCGGCATTCCCGGCTTCGACGCCAATGGCCAATTGCCGGAACAATTCGAGGCGCAGTTCGGATTTGTGGTGCGCACGATCAAGCGGGTGCTGAAGGACGCCGGCACCGACATCTCGCACCTCGTCAAGGTCAACGTGCTGCTGACGCGCGCATCGGATGTCGCACCGATGAATGCGCTTTATGCCGAAGCGTTCGGGCCACCGCCCTATCCGGCGCGCACGACCTGCGTGGTTCAGGCGCTGCCCAATCCGGCCATGCTGATCGAGATCGAATGCGTGGCCTCGTTCGGCGCATAACGGTGGCCAAAGAGTTCAGCGTGTCTCCTCGCTGCGCGACGGCACCCGTCCGCGCGGCAGATGCCAGCGCATCAGGCGATACCCGGCATAGCCGACGACGACGCCGGCGAAAGCCGTGATCAGCACATTCACCGTGTTGAACAGCCCGCTGAACCAGATCATGCCGATGGTCCAGACCACGGCAAAGAACAGCGAGGCGAGTTTCAACCGCGTGGACGGATGCATCGCGCGTCTCCATGATGTCTCCCGGTTGGACGCAGCTTTACAGCACCCGGTTCGAAGCGCCGTAACATGGATCACATCCAGCGAATTGAAGCCGTCATCCATCCCCTGTTACAAGCGGCCGGACAGAATCAATACGGAGTGTGAGGCGTGGCAAAAGAGACGATCAGCCAGACCGGGTTGCGCGGCCCCCGCGGCGAACCGGGGCTTCCGGGACCGCAGGGCCATCCCGGACGTCCGGGGCCAGAAGGCGCGCAGGGCAAGCCAGGCGTAGCCGGCAAGGCCGGCGCCAATGGCAAACCGGGGCCGCAGGGCAAGGCTGGCGTGAACGGCAAGGCCGGCCCGGACGGAAAGGCTGGCGTCAATGGCAAGCCCGGTCCGATCGGTCCCCAGGGCAAGGGCGGACCGCAGGGACCACGGGGCGAACAGGGCCTTCAGGGCAAGCCTGGCGCGCAGGGCGAAGCGGGCCCGCGCGGCGAGCAGGGACCTCCCGGCACACTGCCGACGCTCGAGCAGATCATGCCGTGGCTGCACATGGTGTTCGACGCCTGGGAAGATCATCGCCAGATGCGCACCCGCGAGGCGCAGGAGCGCGAAGAGGCCCTGCTGCGCGAACAGCAACAGGAAGTCGTCGAGCGCGTCGCCGCGATGATCGAGGCCGACGATGCAACCGATGGGCCGGCCGACGAAGACGGCGGCGAGAAGAAAAAGAAGAAACGCAAACACAAGAACAAAGACGATTAATCCATCGCCTGAGAGGCGGCCCGGACTTGGCCAGTGCCGCCTCCCCCGCCTACATGGTTCGCTGCGGTGCGGTCTGCAGTAACTCCTGCAATTGCTGTTTGTAGAGTTTTGCACCGCCCGTGGTGAGATGACCACGAGTCTCGGTGCTTGCCGGGATCAGCAGCAGTTTTGCATTTTTGATCCGTTTTAGCGCAGCATCCATCAGCCCGGTCTCGGGCGGATTGCGCTCGTCATCGGCTGCGTTGACGGCCAACACAACAGCCGCGATCTTTTCCAGACCTGCCGATGGATTGTAGTCGCGTGACGATTCCCACTGATAGATGAAGTCATTCGCATCGGCGACAAACGGCGTTTTGAGCCGATCATCGACATTCTTGTCGGCAGCGGCACCGGTCGGCGCCAGCATCTGATAGGCCAGCGTGCCACCGGCCGTGGCGATGCCATACATCACGCTGGCATATTTGATCATGCCTGGCTGCGATGTGTAGTTACCGTCCTTGTAGTCGGGATCGGCACGCACGGTCTCGATCATCATACGCCGCATCATCCAGTTGCGCGCGCTCATCTCGGTCGGCTGCGATGCCATCGGCACGAGCGCGTCCATCACATCGGGATATTTTGTGCCCCAGATCCAGGCATGCATGCCGCCCATGGAGTTTCCGATCACCATCCGCACATGCCTGATGCCAAGCCCCTCGATCAACAGCCGATGCTGCGCATCGACCATGTCGTCGTAATTGTATTTCGGAAACGCGGTCTTCATGCCGTCGGACGGCTTCGATGATTTTCCGTGACCGAGCGCGTCGGGAATGATGATGTAGTATTTCGTGGCATCGAGGGGCTGGCCTGCACCGAACAACTCGCCGGCGAAAACCGGCGTCAGCATGCTCTGGGCTGAACCGCCGGTGCCGTGAAGCACCAGCACCGGCTGGCCCGTTGGCTCCCCAATTGTCGTATAGTGGAGCTTCAACTCGGGCATCACATGACCGGTGTGAAACTTGAAATCCTTTGCGATCCAGTCGCTCTGTTTCGGCGCGGGATAGTCCGCAGCGAAAGCTGCAGTGCTGGTGCAGACGAAGGTCGTGATCAACGCAGCACAGAGCGTGCTGACGGTGCGGCTCGGCATGATGGTCCTCCCGGCACGGCCATTGATCGGACCGCTTGACGCGATGCTAGCACGGCCGTCGCGCAAGCCAATAGATCGCGGGCCACAGGGTCCCGCACTGCAGCGATCCCCAACTCGTCAAGCCGGGCATAATTTTTGGGCAGGCGTCGTCGCCATTGCTCGGGCTTAATCATCGCACGAATCCGAGTCGTCTCGCGCGGCACGTGGCGTCCGCGCGTGAGGCAACACCGATGTGAGGTTCGCATGCGGGGAATGATTCAAATAGCGCTACTGGCGGCGTTCACGATGATCGCTGCGTCAGCACATGCGATCGATCGCGGCCAGTTCAACGATGTTCCCGATGATATCCGCACCTGGTTCAAAAGCGTCATTAGCCCCAATGGCGTGCCGTGTTGCGATATGTCCGATGGACATCGCACCGAATATGACGTGCGCAATGGCGCCTATTGGGTGCCGATAGAAGGCGTATGGACAGAGGTGCCGACCCGCGCCGTGATCCGCGATCGTGGCAACCCGGTCGGCGAAGCCGTGGTGTGGTATGTGCGCCACCGCGGCGAAATCATCATCAGTTGTTTCGTTCCCGCTGATGCGGTGTGATAGCGATCACGAAACGGTGCCAGGGTGTGGCCTTGCAATCCACAGGCAATCGGGCGCTACTTGAGGCGATTCCAACGCGTTGCGCGTTAGATCGCGCTGACAGCGGCACCGCGGGAACTGCAGGATAGAAGAGAGACCACCATGACGGAAGTGACCTATGTGATCGTCGAGCATGATGGCGGCTGGGCCTATAAAGTGGGACCCGTCTTCTCCGAGCCGTATGCGACGCACGCACTCGCCACAGCGGCCGCCAAGCGCGCGGCGGCCGAGCAGAGGGTGCCCGGACGGACCGAGGTGATTTCCTACGAGGACGAGAGGGGCCAGTGGCACCAGGAGACGGCGTCAGGCAGCGATCGTCCGCAAACACGCATCGTGGACAAGCCCTGATCGCAATTGAACTCGAACCGCCCCTCAAAGAATGATGATGGCACGGCAGCGGCCAGGCGATCATGAGATGCCAGCGTCCATGTGGTGACGCCATGCCGGATGCGGCGCCACCTGCGCGACCGTTCTATTCTGCACTGCGTTACCATGGTAGTTTGAGCGATCAGATCGCATTGGGAGAGCAGACGTGACCGACGTCGCAGCGGAAGAACTCCGCACCATTTATCCAACTCCACATCCACGCGTGATCGCTAAGGCGCGGCCGACGCTCGACGTGCATTCGAGCAAGTTCATCTCGCTGTCGCCGTTCTGCGTGCTGGCCTCGTCGGGCCCTGACGGCACCGTCGACGCGTCACCGCGCGGCGGCGGCATCGGCTTCGTGCGGATCGTCTCTCCCACCGAGCTGCAGATGCCGGATCGTCCCGGCAATAACCGCATCGATACGTTCCAGAATCTGATGGCGGGCAGCGGCCATGTGCAGCTGATCTTCTTCGTGCCCGGTATCGACGACACCTTGCGTGTTAGCGGCGTCGCCAAATTGGTGAAGGACCCCGAACTGATGGCGACGATGGAAGAGTTCGGCAAACTTCCGCGCGCGGTGCTGAGCATCACCGTGACCGAATCCTACTTCCATTGCGGCAAGGCACTGATGCGTTCGAAGCTGTGGTCGCCCGAGGCACAGGTGAAGCGCTCGGTGATGCCGAGCATCTCCGAAATGGTCCACGATCAGACCAAGCTCGGTGAGCCGATGACGCAGGACCAGATCGACGTCGCTTATCGTCAGCAATTATAATGCTTCGGCCATCGCGTGATTGAAGGGGCCAAGGCCCCCGGGCCGCCTCGCACACAACCATTGTTGAATTTATCTCCTTAAGGTTGTATATCGACAACGCTTGGGGAGAGCGTTGTGCGTAGCGTTGCGTTGATCCAGTTGATGACGGTCGCGGGCCTCATCCTTGGCGGCTGCGTGCGTGATCCATTCGTCACGGAAAGAGGCGAAACGCGCTCGGGCGAATGGTGGATCCCCCATCAGATCGACCGCGTCACCGACGCCGCATTGCCCAGCGCCTATGTCTTCGCCGAAGCCTCCAACAGCAATGTGGATTTCCCGCGGGTGTCGTCAATGCAGCTGACCTGCATGAATGGCGCGCCGCTGATCCGCTTTGCCTTTGATTTCAAGATCGGCAGCAACCGCAACACCATCCTGGGTTATCGCTTCGATGGAAAGCCAGGGCACGATAACGTCGGCTCGCGGATCGTGCGGGGAAACCAGATCATCGTCATTGAAGACCGGGCCGAGATCGCAAGTTTCGTCCGCGAGCTTGCTGGCGCGACGACGCTCTATGTGCGGATCAGGTCGATCAACGGCGGCCGAACGGCAGTAGAATATCCGCTGGATGGATCAGCTGCGGCGATCCGGGCGGCATTCGCCAAATGCGATGTGCCGCAACCGCCCCTGCCGGAACAGGGGCGGACGACGTTACTCGGCGTCTATTGATGCCGCCGTAGAAGTTCGGGCTTAGAACTCGCTCTCAAGGCCACCCATATGCTTCTGGGTGTAGAGATCGATGCCGATCCGCTCGATCAGATCGAGCTGGGTTTCGAGGAAGTCGATGTGACCCTCCTCGTCCTTCATCAGCTGCTCGAACAGGTCGCGCGAAACGTAATCCTTGACGCCGTGGCAATAGGTGGCGGCCTCCTCATAGAGCGTGCGGGCGCCGATTTCGGCGGCCAGATCGCACTCGATGATTTCCTTGACCGTCTGGCCGATGCGCAACGGATCGAGCACCTGCATGTTCGGAAAGCCGTCGAGGAACAGGATGCGGTCGGTAAAACGATCCGCGTGGTTCATTTCTTCGATCGACTCCTTGCGCCACATCTTGGCCATGTCGATCAGACCCCAGTGGTTCAGAAGCCGGAAATGCAGCCAGTATTGGCTGATCGCAGTCAGTTCGCTGCGCAGGCCCTTGTTGAGGAATTCAATGACCTTGGGATCGCCCTTCATGATGTTCTCCTGGGTACAGAACCTGCGCGAAACAGGCCCTCATCTAATTTAGAATCTTTCTAAATCAGAATATGTGCCAGAACAACCCCTCTTTAGCCAATTCGGCGAGGAGCGCGGGAAATCATGTAAGAATTTGATTTGATGGGCGTTTATGCTGCCGCATCGACGGCGGCAAAAGCAGCCAGCTCGATATGCGCGTGGGTTTCCACGTGAGAATGCCCATGCGCCGCCGTATGCGGGCAGCCGGAACAGCAGGACTTGGCGCACGCACCCAGCGCTTCGTCCATGATCTTCTTGATCGTCCGTACGCACCGGCCGCACTGAGCACTGCAACCGAGACACCCATAGACCTGCCCCGGCGTGCGCGGCGGGCACTCTCCAGCAACGGCATTACGGATATCGTGGTCAGAAAAGACGTTGCAGGAACAAACAATCATGAGATGAAGGCGAGCTCGCAGGTCAGGACCACTCTTGGATATGTAAGAGGGCCGCCCGATGCAAAAGGAAAACGCCGACTTTGAAGCTATTCCAAACTACTGATCGCACGAAAGAAATTGGAATGAATCTAAATAGTCCCGACCCACAGTGATCTAAAGGGGGCGGCCAGATTGGCGCCCTACCCCGCAACCGGCAGACTGCACAACAGCTTCGATAGGGTTGAGAGCGCACATCGAGAATAGCTTTCAATATCAAGATGTAACCCGAATGGCGCGGTCCCGTTCATTGATCATTCAAGTGAAGTATGAAACTTTTCGCGTCAGGTAGCGCGATTTGTGAGCGAAGCCGATTGAGAAGGGGAATGCCATGAAGAAAACTCTGATGGCCATTGCCGCGGTTGTCACCCTAGCCGTGTCCGCCATGGCTCCGACGTCGGCAAGCGCGCAGCACTGGCGTGGACACGGCGACGGTGGCGCGGTGGCTGCAGGTCTGATTGGCGGCGCTCTGCTTGGCGGCGCGATCGCTGCCGGTTCAGGATACTATGGTCCCGGCTATTACGGTCCCGGCTACGGCTATTACGGCCGTCCTGCCTATGTGGCCGGCCCAGGTTACTACGGCAACTGTTTCTGGCAGCGTCAACGCTTCTGGGACGGCTATGGCTGGCGCATCCGCCGTGTCCGTGTTTGCGGCTAAGATCGCGTAGTCTCCGAGATCGCTATGATCTCCTGTCACGCACCGGAAAGCTACGACATTTCCAGTGCGTGATGCTTGCAATGGCCCGAAAAAACCGCTTTTTCGGATCACTGACTGGCTAACGTTTACATCGAATTGACGGTTGGGCGCTTTTCTAAGTGAGACCGCCGATTCGAATCGCAGCGTGAGTAGACCTTTAACCGCGCGTCGCTTGCGGCGCCCTTCTGGAGAGACTTGAGATGAAGAAGACGATTTCCGCCTTGCTCGCCGCCGCGACGGTTGCCGGTTCGCTGGTCGCTGTTGCGCCTGCCGCAAAGGCCGACGGAGGCCGTATCGCCGCCGGCGTTGCCGGTGGCCTGATCGGTGGCGCTCTCCTCGGTGGCGCCATTGCTGCCAGCCGCCCGGCTCCGGCCTACGGCTACGGCTACGCCCCCGCTCCGGTGTATGTCGAACCGGCTTGCCGCGTTGTCCGTCAGCGCGTGTGGGACGAATATCGTGGCATCTGGCGTTCGCGCCCGGTCGAGGTCTGTGATTGATCTGACCTGACGACAGCGCATTCGCGCGCACGATCCAAATTCAAAACCCGGCCGTTTACGCGGCCGGGTTTTTCGTTCCAGGTTCAAAAGTGCTGACTATCTCGCGTTCATCGCGCGCAACACCGTTTCGCTGGGCCAGCAATCGACCTTGAGGCCCGCTGACTTCTGATAGGAGCCGAGCGCGGCGCGCGTCTTCATGCCGGCCTTGCCGTCCATCTTGTCGGCATAGAGACCAAGCCTCGTCAGGTGCCGCTGCATGGCCTCGACATCGGTACTGCGCAACTGGTTCGATGCTGACCACGGCGTCGCAAAGGGCTGCGCGTTGGCCATCCGGTCGCTGAGATGGCCGACGAACAGAACGTAGAGATCGGAGAAATTATATTCCTTGATGACGAAATAGTTCTTCGTCGTCAGGAAGGCCGGCCCATAGATGCCCTCCGGCTGCAGCAGCGATGCCGGCTGCGCCTGCTCCGCCGCGCTGAGCTTCTCGCCACGGACCGGAATGAAGCCCGCGCGAATCCAGTCACCGATCGGCTTTGTCACTTCAGGCACACCCATGCTGCAGTCGGCATTGGCGGGCGCACGCACCTCATAGGCCCAGCGCAGACCGCGCTGCCAACCCTTGTTGGCGAGCTGCTGCGCTGCGGATGCCAGCGCATCCGGCACCGACTTCCAGATATCGACACGGCCATCGCCGTCGAAATCGACGCCGTGCTTGCCGAGCTCTGACGGCAGGAACTGCGTGAGCCCGGTCGCGCCGCCCCAAGACACGCGCAGATCCTTGCGCGTGACGTCGCCATTTTCGATCAGCTTCAGCGCTGCAATGAACTCACCGCGATACTGGTCCTTGCGCCGGCCGACATAAGCCTGCGTCGCCAGCACGCGAATGCCATCATAGGGCAGCGCATAACGACCGTAATCGGTCTCGCGTCCCCAGATCGCCAGGATGATCGTGCCAGGCACGCCAAAGCGTTGCTCGATGGCGGTGAGTGTCGCGCGGTGCTTCTGCAGCAGCCGCTGCCCCTCGCCGGCCAGCCGGATGATGCTGGCTTCCTTCACATAGTCGGCAGGCACCTGCACGAATTCGGCCTGCGACGGCGCACCGGTGGCGGGACGGCCGGGCAGAATGAGATCCGGAAGCTTGTAGTCCGGCTCCAGCCCGCGCGTGACCTCATCAAAGGTCTTGCGCGAGACGCCAGCCTGTTGGGTTTCCGGCCAGAGCGAGGCAATGAAGGTGGTGAAGCCGGCGTCGGGCCCAGCGAGGGACGAAACCGGTACAATCATCAGGCACAGGACGACGACGATTGAAATCGATCGCAGTGTCGTCCCCGTGCCCAGTTTCACCGTCAATGCGCGTGGCCTCCGTGGCCGTACTTGCCGTGACCGTTCTCTGGCGGATGCGGAGCAACGCCGTTCGAGAGCTTGTCGACATAAGCAATGCCGACAGCCGAGAGAATGAACACGATGTGGATGATGGTCTGCCACATCACGCCGGTCTCGGTGTAGTTCGTCGTGCGTGCGCTGGTGCTGCCGAGATTGCCGGCCTCGATGAAGGTGCGCAGCAGATGGATCGAGGAGATGCCGATGATCGCCATCGCCAGCTTGATCTTCAACACACTCGCATTGACGTGGCTGAGCCATTCCGGCTCATCCGGATGACCGTTCAGATTGAGCCGCGACACAAAGGTCTCATAACCGCCGACGATCACCATCACCAGCAGGTTGGAGATCATCACCACGTCGATCAGGCCCAGTACGACCAGCATAATCTGCTGCTCGCTGAAATCGAACGAGTGCGCGATGAGATGCCAGAGTTCTTTCAGGAACAGCACAACATAGACGCACTGCGCCACGATCAGGCCGATATAGAGCGGTAGCTGCAGCCACCGCGAGCCAAAGATCAGCGCCGGAATCGGTCGCATCGCCCCGCCTTTTCCTCGGGGTGGCAATGGCGTTTCGGGCGTCATGGACATGGGGAGGCTCGCTTTGGGTCGAATCGGAATGCGGTGAAAGCGCCGATCTTATAGCGGCGCGTTCGGGACGGGATGATGTCGTGCATGCGCGGCAACTGGCCGCATCAGCTATTTGACAGCGACGATGAATATCCGCGGAAACTTCAGCAGAACCTTGCCATCCGCCTGCGGCAGATAGCTAGCGGCGATACGGGCGGTGTATTCAGCGATGTAGGCCTTGCGCTCCGGCGGTTCCAGCGGATCAACGAACGGGCGCAAGCCGGTGCCCTTCACCCATTCCACGATCGCGGCGGCATCGGCCAACGCATGATTGTAGACGGTGTGCCAGATCTCGACGCGGGAACACAGCGGCTGCAGCGCATCGTAATAGGCCCCGGGTTTCGGCAAAGAGTCACGCAGCTCCACAGCCTTCGAGAGCTGCGCGCGCCACGGCTCGAGATAGGCAACTTCGCGCATCAGGATGTGCGAGGGCTCGTCGAGATTGTCCGGCATTTGCACAGCCAGCACGCCGCCTTCAGGCAATGCAGTAACCAGACGCTTCAGCTGCTTGATGTGATCCGGCACCCACTGAAACACGGCATTGGCAAACAAGACATCGGAGCCGGTCGGCGCCACCCAATGGGCAATATTGGCTTCGATGAACGTCTGCGCGGGCAGTCGTTCCCGCGCCTGCCGCAACATATCAGCCGACGTATCGACACCGATGACAGACGCGTCGGGCCATCGATTGACCAGAAGCTCCGTCGAGTTGCCGGGGCCGCAGCCGATGTCGACGACCTTGCGGGCATCGACGAGCGGAATCTGCGCGAGCAGATCCCGTGCCGGCCTGGTTCGCTCGTCCTCGAACTTCAGATACTGCTGCGCGCTCCAGTCGGCCATTTTGAAATTCCCCTCAGCGCGTCAGTTTTTTGTATTTCACGCGGTGCGGGATGATCGAGTCCTGCCCGAGACGACGCATCTTGTCCTTCTCGTAGTCCTGGAAGTTGCCTTCAAACCATTCGACGTGGCTGTCGCCTTCGAAAGCGAGCATATGGGTCGCGATACGGTCGAGGAACCAGCGGTCATGGCTGATGATCACTGCGCAACCGGCGAAGTCTTCCAACGCCTCTTCCAGGGCACGTAGCGTGTCGACATCGAGGTCGTTGGTCGGTTCGTCGAGCAGCAGGACGTTGGCGCCGGACTTCAGCATCTTGGCGAGATGCACGCGGTTGCGTTCACCGCCGGACAATGCGCCGACCTTCTTCTGCTGGTCGCCGCCCTTGAAATTGAACGACGAGCAGTAGCCGCGCGAATTAACTTCCTTCTTGCCGAGCAGGATCAGTTCGTTATTGCCCGAGATTTCCTCCCACACGGTCTTCTTGCCGTCGAGCGCATCGCGCGACTGATCGACATAACCGAGATGAACGGTTTCACCGACGGTGATCGTGCCGCTATCGGGCTTCTCCTGGCCGGTGATCATCTTGAAGAGCGTCGTCTTGCCCGCGCCGTTGGCGCCGATGACGCCGACGATACCGCCGGGCGGCAGCTTGAAGGTCAGATCGTCGATCAACACGCGATCACCATAGGCCTTGGTGAGACCTTCGAAGTCGACGACGTTGTCGCCGAGGCGCTCAGCCACCGGAATGGTGATCTGCGCACCCTGGGTCTGCTTCTCGCTGGCCTTCTTGAGCAGCTCGTCATAGCGCTGGTAGCGCGCCTTCGACTTGGCCTGACGTGCCTTGGGCGACGAGGCGATCCACTCCTGCTCGCGTTCCAGCGTCTTCTGATGGGCTGCGTCCTCCCGGCCTTCCTGCGCCAGACGCTTCTGCTTCTGCACCAGCCAGGACGAATAGTTGCCCTCATAGGGAATGCCGCGACCGCGATCGAGTTCGAGAATCCACGACGTTACGTTGTCGAGGAAGTAGCGGTCATGGGTCACGATCAGGATCGCGCCCGGATAGTTGCGCAGATGGCCTTCGAGCCACGACACGGATTCGGCGTCGAGATGGTTGGTCGGTTCGTCGAGCAGCAGCAGTTCGGGTGCATCGAGCAGCAGCTTGCAGAGTGCAACACGGCGGCGCTCGCCACCGGAGAGCTTGGTGACGTCGGCATCGTCAGGCGGACAACGCAGCGCGTCCATCGCCTGATCGACCTTGCTGTCGAGATCCCAGAGGCCTTGCGCCTCGATCTCGTCCTGCAGCTTGGTCATCTCGTCGGCGGTCTCTTCCGAGTAGTTCATCGCCAGCTCATTGTAGCGATCGAGGATCGCCTTCTGCTTGGCAACGCCGAGCATGACGTTCTCGCGGACATTCAACGACGCATCGAGCTGCGGTTCCTGTTCGAGATAGCCAACGCGCGCACCCTGCGCGACCCAGGCCTCGCCAGTGTATTCCTTGTCGAGCCCCGCCATGATCTTGAGTAGCGTCGACTTACCGGCGCCGTTGACACCGAGCACGCCGATCTTGGCGTCCGGGTAGAACGACAAATGGACGTTATCCAGCACCTTGCGGGTCGGATAGGCCTTGGTCAGACCCTGCATGAAGTAGACGAATTGGCGAGCCATCGTGATCCTTGAAAACCGTCGCGGGCGTGAAAAATGGGTTGTCGCTGATGTAGCGGCGTGGCCCCGAAAGGGCAACCGGGGGTCTTAAGGATTTGGTAACTCTGCACTTCTCCAATGCAGCCATTGTGACAATTAAAACCGCTTTTTAACGACTTCCGCCAAGAGTGCTGGCAGGGCGATCAATCATGCCCCTCGCGACTGAAGTCGCGGGCAGACAGGCGGAGCCTCGTCATGGCGATCATTACATCAGTCCCCTCTCCAGCCGGCGCCGAAACCCGCGCGGCGCGCCCAGGCCTACTCCACGAAATCCGGACGTTCTGGCAGCTATTCTTCGTCGCCGCCTTCGACCCTTACCGGCCCGAGCAGCATTACATGCGCGGCCCAGGCCCGGCCTGCCGCGCCAAGGACCCGTCCGCGCCGGTCCCGCCCTCACATTAAGCTGATCGCACTGCCGCCAGCGCTGCAGACGCTTGCGCATGCCCGCGAGGCGCGCAATGTGTTCGTCCCCTGACGGCCTCATCTGCCGTCATCACCACACTGGATGGACGATCCCATGACGCGGCTGCGCTGTGCAATTCTCGACGACTATCAGAACGTGGCCTTGAGACTCGGCGACTGGAGCGTGCTTGACGATCGCATCGAGGTCACGGTCTTCGACAAGCCATTCGCTTCGGCAGACGAGGCCGCCACGGCGCTGAAGGATTTCGAGATCATCTGCGCCATGCGCGAGCGGACGCCATTTCCGCGCGCGATGTTCGAGACTCTGCCGAAACTCAAGCTGCTGATCACGTCAGGCATGCGCAATGCAGCGATCGATTTCGAAGCCGCGAAGGCGCATGACGTCACCATTTGCGGTACAGCGATGGTGGGCAATCCGACGGCCGGCCTGACCATCGGACTGATGCTGGAGCTGACCCGCAAGATCGGCTTTGAAAACGCACGCATGAAGGCGGGCAAGCCCTGGCAGGTCACGATCGGCGAGGATATCGAGGGCAAGACGCTCGGGATCATTGGCCTCGGCAAGCTCGGCAGTCAGGTCGCCGGCATCGGTCGCGCGCTGGGCATGAAGACCATTGCCTGGAGCACCAATCTGACGCCCGAGGCCTGCGAAAAAGCCGGCGTGACCTACGCCACCAAGGAAGAATTGTTCGCCCAAGCCGACATCATTACAATCCACCTCGTGTTGAGTGATCGGTCGCGGGGGCTCGTTTCACGCGCGGATCTCGCGCAGATGAAGCACACCGCGTATCTCATCAACACGGCACGCGGCCCGATCGTGGACGAAACCGCATTGCTTGAGACCCTTCAGGCGGGAAAAATCGCCGGCGCCGGCATCGACACTTATTCCCACGAACCACTCCCGCTCGACAGCCCGTTGCGCAAGCTCGACAATGTCGTGATCACGCCGCATCTCGGCTACGTCACTGCCGAAAACTACAAGCGGATCTATGCGGAAATGATCGAGGGCATTGGCGGCTGGTTGAACAGCGCGCCCGTGCGCAAGCTCAACTGACACCAGCTTTCACAACACAAAGGAAAACGGGCGCCGCGTGATCCACACGGCGCCCGTTTTCTCGAAGCCAGTTGAGTTCGGTCAGCGAATGCTGACCGGAGCCGGCAGCGGCTGAACCGATGTCGGCTGGGTGCCGGGAAGTGGCCCGGGAGCGGCATTCGCACTCGGACCGGGAACCGGCTGAGCCGAAGCCGTGGTCGCCGGAGCCTTGCCCGGCATCACCACCACGCGCGTACCGACCTTGGTGCGCTCGAACAGATCCGAGACGTCGTCATTGAGCATGCCGAAGCAGCCCGACGACACGGACTTGCCGATGGTCGACGGCTGGTTGGTGCCGTGAATACGATAGACGGTCGAACCGAGATACATGGCCCGGGCACCGAGCGGATTACCCTCGCCGCCAGCCATGAAGCGCGGGAGATAGGGCTGACGCTCAATCATTTCGGTCGGCGGATGCCAATCCGGCCACTCGGCCTTGCGGGTGATTTTCTGGACGCCGTTCCAGGTGAAGCCGTCGCGGCCGACACGAACGCCATAGCGCATCGCGCGATTGTTGCCGAGCACATAGTACAAATAGTAGTTCGGCGTATCGACGACGATGGTGCCCGCGGGCTCCTTCGTCACGAAATTCACTTCCTGCCGACGAAATTGCGGCGGCAACTGCGCGGGGCCGGTTTCCGGCTGATCTTCCGCCGGCAGCGACGCCACCATCACCGAGCTGCCATTGGCACCCAGGCCCTGGCCCTGCTGAACGGAACCGGTCACCGGAGCGCCCATGCCTTCGGGCGGACGCATGGCGCCATCGCCGTTGCCACGGTTGGAATACACCACCGCAGGCGGCGCCATCGGGCGACCGTAACGTGGATCGTCGGGCGACATCACCGGGCCCTGCGGCATGGCGCGATCGGAATAGACCGGAGCTGCACCGGCCGGGCGACCATAGCGCGAGTCATCCGGCGACATCACGGGGCCCGGAGCCGACACGCCAGGTGCGGAGAGGCCGGTCATCGGGCGACCACCACGCGAGGGCGGCGTATCGTCTTCATCGAGCGAGTCGAAATCGGGCATCGCGTCCATGGCGCTGCGGGACTGCGACGCAGCCGGATATCCGCCCGGGGGATAATTGGGATCGGCAGGGATTGAATAGCCACTTGGCGAGCCAACAGGATAGCCCTGTGCGACTGCGAACGAATGAGCCGCAACGCTACTGAGAGCCACGGTCGCCACTGTCACCAGCAAACGCTTGGTCACCTGACGACGCTTGGTCGTCAAAACACGCCTGTTCATCATTGCCCTTGTATAAGCTCAAGCAGAAACCGGAACATGCTGTCAGATCGCGCAGGATCACGGCGCATTCAAGACAATTCCGGAAAAAAGCTTCCCATTTCGGTCATATTCGCGAGATCGCAGGCGGGCGTGGCTATCTTGCCTCACCCCCGTTGAAATCAAAGTGCAGGAACACGCCATTTGTTGTGCATCTCACTTTTTAACAAACGGTTCCTGAGACCGTGCGTTATCCTCAAATGGACGTGATTCGCGACGCTTTGGCGGCGGCCGGTGCTCCGGAACGGATCACTCCAAGTTTGTCGCCCAGTGTTGTCACCGCGTTCCCATGTTCGTCGAGAGCCTTCCACAATCTGTCCGAAGGCGGAACTGCCATTCATGCTTCCGGGTTTCCGATTCCTGTTCGCAGCCGTCCTGCTCACAGTGTCGTTGGTGGTCTTCGGCCTCGGCGCCGCAGCCCTGCTGCGCTCTGCCCATCAGGAATTCGCCGCCATTCCGATCAGACGACCGCCGCAGACCCCCTTCGCCCAGCAACCCGTCGAAGCTCCGCCGACGCTGGCCATGTTACGCGTCGAGACGCCGGCCCCAGCTCCGGAGGTTGCCACGCCGCCGGCGGTGCCAGTGACAACAGCGGTCGAACAAGCCCCCCTCGTCACCGCGCCCTCGGCGCCGGAAAAACCGGCCCCGCCCGAGGCGATCGCGGCTTTGTCGACACAGGCGGCACCCGCAACCGAAACCACCGCCTCGGTGGCAACGCCAATGCCTGAAATTGCAGCGATGTCGGAAACGACGAAGATTGAGGAGCCGAAGCCTGTAACGACCATTGCCGCCGTGCCGGCGACTACTGTCGAACCGGTTGTTACCTCTGCCCCGGCAATCGGTGTTCCCGCCCCTGCGGCAGAGGCGGAAGCGACACCGGCGGTGTCGCAGCCAACGGCCACGCTGACCGGCGACGATGCAAAACTGTCCTCGACGAAGATCGCGGTGCTGGGCGGACCACCCGTCGACACCGAACCGGTGCCGCTGCCGAAAGCGAAACCCGTTGCCGAGCCAGTCAAGAAGGTTGTGAAGAGGCCCTTGGTCGTGAAGAAGCGGCGCGTTGCAGCAAGACCCGTCGCCGCCGCAGCACCGCAGCAAATGGACCCATTCGGATTGCCGGTCGCGCGCTGACCGCGCCTCCCGGTTACGCCGGGCCGGTCGCGACCGGCGGCCCGTCTGGCTGTCCCCATTCCGACCATGAGCCGTCATAGAGCGCCGAGCCGCGGACGCCCAAGCGATAGAGCGCGAGTGTCAGCACCGCAGCCGACACGCCCGAACCGCATGTGGTAACTATAGGTTTGTCGAGCTCGAGACCCGTGCCCGTGAAGGCTTTGCGCAATTCGTCGATCGGCTTCATGGTGCCCGTCGCGGCATCAAACAACACGTTGTAAGGCAGGTTGCGGCTACCGGGGATGTGGCCGGAGCGAATGCCAGCACGCGGTTCCGGAACGCTGCCCTCGAAGCGATTGGCGGCGCGCGCATCGATCAATTGCTCTTTGCGCGAATCCAGATTGGCAACCACCTGCGCCTTGCTGCGCACATAGGACTTGTCGAGCACCGCGCTGAAGGTGCCCGGCTTCGGCGATGCTTTGCCAGTTTCGGTCGCGCGGCCTTCGGCCTTCCACTTCTTCAGCCCGCCATCGAGCACTTTCACATTGGTGTGCCCGTAAGACAGGAACATCCACCACGCCCGCGGAGCTGCGACCCAACCACCGGCGTCATAGACAACCACCGTATCGTCGGAGGAAATACCGAGCGCGCCGACATCACGGGCGAATTGCGCGGCGTCCGGATACATATGCGGCAGATCGACGGAGTGATCGGAGATCGCATCGACATCGAAGAACACAGAACCCGGAATATGCGCGGCGAGATAATCATCGACCGGGAGCGGGAGCACACCAGGCATCTTGAACGACGCGTCGATGACCTTCACCTTGGGATCACCGAGATGAGCGGCGAGCCATTCGGTGGAGACGAGAGGATCGGTGGATGCCATGCACAAGTGCCCTTTTATTGTGAAACGCCGTCATGGCCGGGCTTATCCCGGCCATCCACGTCTTCACTTGTCGCCCAAACGTGGATACCCGGCATTCGCCGGGCATGACGAATGATGGTTACGAGCTCTTCGACGCCTTCGGCTCGACCTTCTCAACCGCACCGCCAGCATTGCGCCAGGCGGTGAAACCGCCGCCCAGATGCGCCACCGGCTTCAGGCCCATATCGGCCGCCGTCTTCGCTGCCAGCGCCGAACGCCAGCCGCTGGCGCAATGGAAGATGAACTTCTTGTCTTCCTGGAAGACCGGTTTGCCATACGGGCTTTCCGGATCGATCCAGAATTCCAGCATGCCGCGGGTGCAGGAGAACGAACCGGGGATCTTGCCTTCGCGTTCGATCTCGCGGGGATCGCGTATATCAACGATGATAACGTCAGAGCTCTGCGCAGCTTTCATCACGTCTTCGACGCTCATCGTCTCGATCTGCTTGTTGGCTTCATCGAGCAGCGCCTTGTAGCCGCGGGTAATTGTTTGGGTCATGCTTTTCGCACCAGTTCCTTCATTGCGCCTTCGAGACCTTCAATCGTCAGCGGATACATCCGTTCCGAGAACAACCGGCGAATGATGGTGGTGGACTCAGAGTAATCCCAGTGCCGCTTGGCGACGGGATTGAGCCAGACCGCGTTCGGATAGGTCTGCGTGATCCGCTCCAGCCAGACCGAACCGGACTCCTCGTTCACATGCTCGACCGAACCGCCGGGTACCATGATCTCGTAGGGTGACATCGAGGCATCGCCGACGAACACGACTTTGTAGTCATGCGCATACTTATGCAGCACGTCCCAGGTCGGCGTGCGGTCGGTGAAGCGGCGCTTGTTCTGCTTCCACACGCCTTCATAGAGGCAGTTGTGAAAGTAGAAATACTCCATGTGCTTGAATTCGCTCTTCGCCGCCGAAAACAGTTCCTCGACCTGCTCGATATGCGAATCCATGGAACCGCCGATATCGAAGAACACCAGCACCTTGACCGCGTTGCGCCGTTCCGGCCGCATGTGGACGTCGAGATAGCCGTGACTGGCGGTCTCCCGAATCGTGGTGTCGAGATCGAGTTCATCCGGCGCAC
Organism: Tardiphaga sp. P9-11; assembly: GCF_008329525.1. Lineage (GTDB taxonomy): Bacteria > Pseudomonadota > Alphaproteobacteria > Rhizobiales > Xanthobacteraceae > Tardiphaga. The sequence continues at coordinate 1,211,421 of NZ_NPKQ01000002.1, forward strand.
CGGTGCGGGCAAACTTGCGCAGACGGCGCAGCGCCACCTTGATGTTGCGGATGCCGAGCTCGACATTGCCGTCGAGATCCTTGAACTCGCGCTTGTCCCAGACCTTCACCGCGCGCCGGTGGCGGCTCTTTTCCTGGCCGATACGGATGCCTTCGGGATTGTAACCCTCGGCGCCAAACGGTGAGGTCCCGGCGGTGCCGATCCATTTGTTGCCGCCCTGATGGCGTTCCTTCTGCTCCTCAAGGCGCTTCCGCAGGGTTTCCATGAGCTTGTCCCAGCCCATGGCCTCGATCTGCTTCTTCTCTTCCTCGGTGAGATACTTCTCGGCGAGCTTCTTCAGCCACTCGGCGGGAATCTCAGCCTTTTCCATGGCGTCGAGCAGGCTCTCAAGCCCCTTGAAGACCGTGCCGAACACCCGATCGAACTTGTCGAGATTGCGCTCGTCCTTCACCAGCGCGGCGCGGGACAGATAGTAGAAATTCTCCACCGACTGATCCGCGAGGTCGGCGTCCAGCGCCTCCATCAGCGTGAGATATTCGCGCAGGGTCACCGGGACCTGCGCATCGCGCAACGATGTGAAGAATTGCAAGAACATGATTGACAGATTGCCCGACCACCCGCCCCCGTCAAGGGCCGGATGTGGTAGAAGCGTACGCAGCTCCGTGGCGCGCCATCGCGGCGCACATCCGGAATAAGCGAGATTTGTCAGTCAGACCGGGGCGAATTCCGCTCCGCGGCATGGTGAGGCAATCGTTTTCCAGATTGCAGGTATTTGTTTCAACAATTCCGGCGTCGGTAACCAAGCAACGCGGTGTCACGCCATCGGCGGGCATTCTTGGCTATCGTGAAGGCAACGATGGCCATGTGATGGCCTGTTTTGCAGTCAACGTAGAAACGAATGACCGTGCCTACGACAACGACCAGCAGTTCGCCGAGCCGGCTCTCCGCGCCGGGCGTAATCGTCACGCTGTTCGTGCTGGCGATGAGCGCGTGCGTTCTCGGGCTTGTCGTCTGGAAGGCGCTCGATGCCCGCAAAACCATGCTGGCGCAAAGCGAGACCGATAGTCGAAACCTCGCACATTCGCTGGTTGAACATGCGTCGCGCTCGATACAGGCGATCGATGTCGCCATGAGCGGGATGGCGGACCTGCTGAAGTACCAGAACCCGCAGCCGGATCGCTTCAACGCGTTTCTGGCCAATACGGCGAATGCGCTGCCCCAGCTGCGCGAAATCGGTGTATTCGATACGCTCGGCAACTGGCGTTATTCCTCGTTACCGGAAACGCCATCACACAATAATTCCGACCGCGACTATTTCATCTATCATCGCGATCACACCGACTCCACTATCAGGGTCAACGCCCCCATCACGTCGCGACTAACCGGCCGCACGTCAATCATCCTGTCGAAGCGGATCGACGGCCCCGATGGCAGCTTCAAAGGTGTGCTGACAGGCGCGATCGACAACCAGTACTTCAGCGATTTCTACAAGACATTCCAGATCGGCGAGAGCGGCGGCATCAGCCTGATCCGAAGCGATGGTACGCTGCTGCTTCACTGGCCATCGATGGAGGTTGGGAAGGACCTCTCCGGAACTCAGCTCATTCAGACCCGTCTGAAACAGAGTCTGGCCGGCTCCTACAAGATCGATTCGCCGTTTGACGGCATCACCAAATATTTCAGCTACGAGCAAACCACGCAGTATCCGCTGATCGTCACGGTCGCGATTCCAGAGGATCAGGTGCTGGCGACATGGAGGAGCAATCTGCTATCGGACGTTATCGTTGCTTCCGTCCTGCTCTGCACCGTGATTCTGCTTGCCGCACTGCTATCGACCCAGTTTCGCTTCCGCCTCAACATGGAAAATGCGCTCCGCGAGCGCGAGTCCCGCTATCGCCTGCTCGCCGACAACATCGCTGATGTCATCATTCTGCTCGATCGCCTCGGAAACATCGTCTTCGTCTCGCATTCGGTCGAGTTCGTTTTGGGACACAGTCCAAACGAGCTGCTCGGGCGTTCCTGCTTCGAACTGGTACATCCGGACGATGTCGAAGCCGTGAAGGCTGCCAGCGCGCAACTGACAGATCTCACCGCAAACCGCACGGTGATCTTTAGAACCTATCGCGACGACAAATCACTGGCGTGGGTGGAAGTAAATTTCAAGCTGGCCATGCGCGCGACGGATCGCGAAAAGGTCGAGATCGTCGGCGTGCTGCGCGACGTCACCTTGCGCAAGAGCATGCAAGACGAATTGACGGCGCTGAATTCCAAACTCGCAGAACTCGCGACCACTGACGGACTGACGGGACTGGCGAACCGGCGCACGCTCGACGGCTTTCTGCGCAGTGCCTATGAGCAACATGAACAGATATCCGTGCTGCTGATCGACGTCGACAACTTCAAGGGCTACAATGACAGCAACGGCCACCAGGCCGGCGACGAATGCCTGAAACGCGTCGCATCCGTCATCGCGGATGCCACGATCAATACGCCGGCATTGTCCGCACGCTATGGCGGCGAGGAATTCGCCATCGTTTTGCCGGACGTATCCGAGGCCGATGCGATCACTATCGCGGAAGCCCTGCGTCTTCGGGTCAGGGCATTGGAGATTCCAAATATGGCATCAACCCGTGGCCACCTGTCGATCAGCGTCGGCGTCGCCAGCCGGAATAGCCTAACCTCGAACGAAGCCGTTCTGGTCGGCGAGGCCGATCTGGCGCTTTACGAGGCCAAACGACGTGGTCGAGATTGCGTCGTCGCCAATTCGGCGCTGCAACGCGAATATTTCAGTGCGGGATTTTCGCACGACAGCTGATCCGCCAATTGCCGCCGCACCACCCGGCTTTTCCCCGCCATGATATGTTTCTCGTCATCGTAAAGCCGCCCTGGATGCCCCGGAATGGTGGCTGGACCTGACCAATAATTCAATTAAACTTCGCCCGGAAACGTGCCGGCAGGTCAAGTCGGCCGACGGCTTAACATCACAACGGGGATGGCGCGTCACCCAGTGTCGCCCGCGAAGGATTGATCCATGGGAATTCTCGCAGCATTGCTGATCGGTGCCATTGCCGGCTGGTTGGCCGGGTTGATCGTTCGGGGTGCCGGCTTCGGCCTGCTCGGCAATATCGTGATCGGCATCATCGGCGCACTGGTCGCCGGCTGGCTGCTGCCGCGATTGGGCGTCAGCCTTGGCGTCGGCGCGATTCGCGATATCATCAACGCCACCATTGGCGCGGTGATCGTGCTCGTCATCCTGTCGCTGATCCGGCGCTAACCTCGCATCCACACATTCTGCGATCGCCGACCGCGATCTCCATCATTCCGGCGGCGCGCTGTCGTGCGGCAAGAAGAACAAGGCAAAGAACTCCATGAAGTTTACCGGCACCGAAAACTATGTCGCGACCGATGATCTCAAGGTCGCCGTCAATGCCGCCATCGTGCTCGAACGCCCGCTGCTGGTGAAGGGCGAGCCGGGCACCGGCAAGACCGTGCTGGCCGAGGAAGTCGCCAAGGCGCTCGGCGCACCGCTGCTGACCTGGCACATCAAGTCCACCACCAAGGCGCAGCAGGGCCTTTACGAATATGATGCCGTCTCGCGCCTTCGCGACAGCCAGCTCGGCGATCCCCGCGTCTCGGATATCGGTAACTACATCAAGCGCGGCAAGCTGTGGGAAGCCTTCACCCATGCAGAGCGCCCGGTGCTGCTGATCGATGAAATCGACAAGGCCGATATCGAGTTCCCGAACGACCTGCTGCTCGAACTCGATCGCATGGAATTCCACGTCTACGAGACCGGCGAGACCATCAAGGCGGCGAAGCGCCCGATCGTGATGATCACCTCGAACAACGAGAAGGAATTGCCGGACGCGTTCCTGCGCCGCTGCTTCTTCCACTACATCAAGTTCCCCGACATCGATACCATGAACCAGATCGTCGAGGTCCACTTCCCCGGCATCAAGCAGCGCCTCGTCGCCGAAGCGATGCGAATCTTCTTCGAGGTGCGCGACGTGCCCGGCCTGAAGAAGAAGCCGTCGACGTCTGAGTTGCTCGATTGGCTGAAGCTGCTGGTCAATGAGGACATGTCGCCGGAGATGCTGCGCGAACGCGATCCGCGTAAGCTGATCCCGCCATTGCATGGCGCGCTGCTGAAGAACGAGCAGGACGTCCACCTGTTCGAGCGGCTGGCATTCTTGAACCGCCGCGAGGTCTGACCCGCCTCAGGGTATACAGCCTTCATGGAAAACCGCCCCTAGGGGCGGTTTTTTTAATACCTATTTTGCAGTTATTACCAAACTTCAGTATACATTAATCGGTTCTCATCCCCACTTTATTGGGATATCGTCCTTTCCAAGGTCGATCCTGTATACAGACAGGACTCAGTGACTGCGCCATGGAGGAACACGATGCCCGCTTCATTCCCGCTGAACGCCTGGTACGCCGCCGCCTGGGATGCCGACATCAAGCATCAGCTTTTCCCGCGCACGATCTGCGGCAAGCATGTGGTGATGTATCGCCGCGCCGATGGCGGTGTCAGTGCGCTGGAAGACGCGTGCTGGCACCGGCTGGTGCCGCTCTCCAAGGGACGCCTTGAGGGCGATACGGTCGTCTGCGGCTATCACGGCCTGAAATACAACGCGCAGGGCCGCTGCACTTTCATGCCCTCGCAGGAGACCATCAACCCCTCCGCCTGCGTGCGCTCCTATCCCGTGGTCGAACGCCATCGTTTCATCTGGCTGTGGATGGGCGACCCTGCGCTGGCCGATCCCGCTCTGGTGCCGGACATGCACTGGAACGACGATCCGGAATGGGCCGGCGACGGCAAGACCATTCATGCCAAGTGCGACTACCGCTTGGTGGTCGACAACCTGATGGATCTCACCCACGAGACCTTCGTGCACGGCTCCAGCATCGGCCAGGACGACGTCGCCGAAGCTCCGTTCGATGTCACCCATGGCGACAAGACCGTCACGGTGACGCGCTGGATGAAGGGCATCGAAGCGCCGCCGTTCTGGGCTGCGCAACTCGGCAAGCCCGGCCCTGTTGATCGCTGGCAGATCATTCACTTCCAGGCGCCCAGCACGGTCAATATCGATGTCGGCGTGGCACCTGCAGGCACCGGCGCGCCGGAGGGCGATCGCTCGCAGGGCGTCAACGGCTTCGTGCTCAACACGATGACGCCGGAGACCGAAACCACCTGCCACTATTTCTGGGCCTTCGTGCGCAACCATCGTATCACCGAGCAGAAGATCACCACGGAAATCCGCGAAGGTGTCGCCGGCATTTTCCGCGAGGACGAGATCATTCTCGAAGCGCAGCAGCAGGCGATGAACGAGAACCCGGATCGCGTGTTCTACAATCTCAATATCGATGCTGGCGCGATGTGGTGCCGCCGGGTGATCGACCGCATGGTGGCGAAGGAAAGCGCGCCAACCAAACTGCAGGCGGCAGAGTAAAATCATGAGCGAACGCGACACCGAGCGCTCCATCTCGCAGACCGTGCGTGCGCAGCTCGCCCTGCGCGACATGATCCTGTCCGGCACGCTGCGCCCAGGCGAACGCATCAGCGAATTGCAGGCTGTAGAGATCACCAGCGTGTCGCGCACGCCGGTACGTCTCGCGCTGGTGCGTCTGGAAGATGAGGGGCTGCTACAGGCGATCCCCTCCGGCGGCTTCATGGTGAAGGCGTTCTCCGAGCGCGACATTCTGGACTCGATCGAACTGCGCGGCACTCTGGAAGGCCTCGCAGCCCGCTTTGCTGCGGAGCGCGGCGCCAGCGCCCGCAATCTCGAACCGCTAAAAGAGTGTCTGTCGGATCTGGATCAACTGGTGCGGCAAGATCCGATCTCGGTCGAAGCCTTCTCGGCTTATGTGACGATGAACGCGCGTTTCCATGCACTACTCACCGACCTTTCCGGCAGCGCGCCGGTGATCCGGCAGATTGATCGCGTGTCCGCAATGCCGTTCGCGTCGCCAAGTGCCTTCGTGATGGCGCAGTCGGCACTGCCGGAAGCGCACAACATCCTGCTGATCGGCCAGGAACATCACCGCATCGTCGTCGACGCCATCGAAAACCGCGAGGGCGCGCGCGCAGAAGCTGTGATGCGCGAACATGCACGGCTGGCCGTGCGCAATCTGCGGCTCGCTCTGCGTAACCGCACGCATCTCGATTTGCTGCCGGCGCTGGCGCTGCTGACATCTGCGGCAACGGACTAACGGAGACACATCATGCGTTTTGCAGAACACTGGATGTGGTGCAGCGTCGATGCCATTCGCGATGTGACGCCGGGTATCCGCGAGATCACATTACGGCCGGATGCGCCGCTGACATCCTATCCGCCGGGCAGCCATATCAACGTCAACCTCCTGATCGATGGCCAACCGCAGACGCGGTCCTATTCGCTGGTTGGCGAACGCGCGACCAACACGCTGCGTATCGCGGTGCGGCTTGCCCCTGACAGCCGCGGCGGCTCCCAGGCGATGTGGGCCCTGCAGCCCGGCGGACGGCTCGAAATCTCCAACCCGTCGTCGCTGTTCGATATCGACTGGGCCCGCAAAACCTATTGCCTGATTGCTGGCGGCATCGGCATCACGCCGATCACAGGCATTGCACATGCGCTGCAAGAACGATCTGCCGACATACATCTTCATTATGCTGTCCGGTCCCGCCAGGATGCCGCCTATCTCGACGAGATGGGTGCGCTGCTGGGCGAACAATTGAGTGTTCACGCCAGCGACGAAACCGCGCGACTGGATCTCGATGCCACCTTCGGCGCCCTCCCCGCTGATGCTATCGCCATCATGTGCGGACCGATGCGGATGCTGGAAGCCGCAAGGCACGCCTGGAACAGCGCGGGTCGCGCGCCAGCCGATCTGCGCTATGAGACCTTCGGTTCAAGCGGCCTGTTACCGACAGTGGAATTCCGCGTGCGACTGAAGGGCTCCGGTGCCGAGATCGTGGTGCCGCAGAACCGTTCGATGCTCAATGCGCTTAACGATGCCGGACATGAAGTGATGTCCGACTGCCAGCGCGGCGAATGCGGCGTCTGCGCCATCGATGTTCTCGCCGTCGATGGCGAGATCGATCATCGCGACGTGTTCTTCAGCGCGCACCAGAAGAGCGGCAACACGAAGATTTGTCCCTGCGTCTCGCGCGTCGTCGGCACGGTGACGGTGGGTACGTTGTATCAGCCGGACGCTGTCTGACCGTCAGCGTTCACCGCGCAGCGACGCAATCATCGACATGATCGCGAGCACGATGACCACGGCGCCATAGACATAGGCCACGACGGCTAGTCCGGCATATGGCACAGCCACACCTGCAGCGAGTGCTGGCAGGCTGAAGGCCAGATAGGACAACACATAGAACGCCGCCAGCAAACCGGCGCGCTGATGCGCCTCGGCGGTCGGCAGCAGCGTGCTCAGCGAGCCGGCGAAGGACGCGCCGAAGCCGAAACCTGCGATCACCGAACCGGCAAACAGCATCGCAACGCTGTGCTGCCAGATGCCGAGCAGCGAGACGAGGACGCCCAGCGACAGTGCGGCCGTGCCAATCACCAGCAACCGCTGCGCAGGAAGCTGCCGAAGGGCGGCCACGGTCAGTGCTGCAGCGAGCATCAGGGTCGCGACCACGACGCCGCCAACCCAAGGCGCGGAGACGCCCATCGTTGTTGCGACCACCGTGGGCATCAAGGACAGACTGAAGCCGCCCAACGCCCATGTGGCGACGGTGGCCGGTGCAACGCGCAGCAGCGCGGCGCGCGATTGGCTGGGCACGCGCACATGCGGCCGCAGCGAGGCCAGCGCACCCGATTTGCGCGACACGGTCTCGGGCATCATGAACAGCAGCACAATCATCACGGCCGTCAGCGCGAATAGAACCTCATAGACCAGATGCAGCGGATCGGGCGCGAAGGTGACGAGCGCCGCGGCGCCGAGCGCGCCGACCATCAGGCCGAGAAAGGCGGTGACGCTGTTGAGGAGCGACCCGTGCTTGCGGTCGGTATCGAGGATCGCAGCGCCCAATGCCGTTGTCGCCGTGCCGACGCAAAGGCCCTGCACGGCGCGCGCAAGGATCAATTGCCCGACATCACTGGCATAGGAGAACAGCACCATCGCGATGGCATTCAGCAACAGACCGCCGAGAATGACCGGACGGCGTCCGACATAATCGGACAGGCCGCCGACCGTCAGCAACGCCGCCAGCAGGCTGATCGCGTAGACCGCGAATACCAGCGTGATCATCAATGGCGAGAGGTGCATCGACTGCTGGTAGAGCCGATACAGCGGCGTCACCGCGCTGCTGCTGGCTGCGACCAGCGCGGCCCCGGCAAAACTGAATGCCGTCATGGCCGATGGCTTCAACACCCAACCGGCTCTGGCTGATGATGCTTGAGCATTGGAAACACACGTCTTTTCGGCACTGCCTTGCATAGCTCATTCCTAAAAGCTAAGTAATTGCATTAGGCATCTAGGTCGCCCGAGAGCTTAATGCAAATATTTTGCGTTAAGAATCTCATTTTTTTGCACATGTGCGACCGTGGGAGACCGATGTGACGGTGAAGGAACGAGTCCGGATTGGTGGACGCAGCGCGCGGATACAGAGCGCCGTGCATGATGCTGTCCGCAAATTGGGGGCTCTTTCCACCCGAAACCAGATCACCGTGCCGCAGATCGCTGCCGAGGCTGGCGTGACGCCGTCAACCATCTATCGACGCTGGGGCGACCTCTCCGCGCTGCTTGCCGACGTCGCCGTGGCGCGGCTGCGGCCGATCGCGGATCCCGACGACACTGGCGCGGTCGAAAGCGATCTGCGCGCCTTCATCGAGCAGTATGCCGAAGAGATGTCGTCTCCGGTCGGCCAGGCGCTTATGCGGGACGTGCTGTCGGCCCTCAAGGAAGGACTGCCCAGCGCCTGTGCGGGCTTCACCTGCGATCACCTCACCACCCTTAACGCACGCGCCAAAGCGCGCGGCGAGACGCCCTTCGACATCGACGAGGTGATTGACCATGTGGTGGCGCCGATCATCTATCGCGCGCTATTCAGCGAACAGATACCGACACCCGATTATTGCAATCGCCTGATTGACCGGATTTATCCGCCTGCCCGCAAGCGACGCACCGCCGTCTGATCGTCAGCGCGGCTTCTCGTCCAGCTGATAGGTCAGATGCGCCTTCACCGTCGGCCATTCGCCGGGCAAGATACTATAGACAACCGTGTCGCGCAGCGTGCCGTTCGGCGCGATCTGGTGGTTGCGCAGGATGCCATCCTGCTTGGCACCGAGCCGCTCGATGGCGCGGCGGGATTGATGGTTGAAGAAATGCGTGCGGAATTCCACCGCGATGCAATCCAGCTTCTCGAACGCATGCCCGAGCAGCAGTAACTTGCATTGGGTGTTGAGCGCGGTGCGCTGGACCCACTTGCCATACCAGGTCGAGCCTATCTCGACCCGGCGGTTGGCGGCATCGACATTCATATAGGTCGTCATGCCGGCGATCTTGCCGTCAGCGTCTTTCACCGTGAATGGCAGCATCGCGCCTGATGCCTGCAGAGCGAGGCGACGGTCGATCTCGGCGCTCATCTTTTCGGGCGTCGGGATCGCCGTGTACCAGATCTTCGAAAGGTCGCCTGACTTGGCGGCCTCGATCAGACCATCGCAGTGATCTTTGGCAAGAGGTTCGAGCCGGGCGTGAGGTCCTCTGAGCGTAACGGGTTCAAGCCACGGCATCGATCGTTCCTTCAGGCTACTTGTTCAAGAAGTTAAGCGGCAAGCCACCGCGCGGCCAATCCATTGCGATCAGCTCGCCCTTGCCTGACAGCGTGATATAGGCCGTCTTCAGCTCGGGGCCGCCGAATGCGATATTCGTGGTGACGCGATCGCCAGTTTGTATCTGTTCCACCAATTTTCCATCCGGCGCAATCACCGAGATGCAGCCGCTGACCAGCGTTGCCACGCAGACATTGCCCGAAGCTTCGACCGCGAGAGAATCGAACATCTGATAGCCGCCAAGGCCCGCGATGGGTCGACCGCGCTCGCCGCGATAGATCACATCGGCCGGCTTCACCTCGCCAGGTGCACCAACATCAAAGGCCCACAACCGCGCCGTCGGCGTCTCGGCCACATAGACGGTCTTCTCATCGGGCGACAGGCCAATGCCATTGGCCGGCAGCATGCCGAAATGCCCTTCGACGACCTCGGTCGCACCTGGCTTCATGTAATAGAACGCGCCGACATCCATATCGCGGTGCCGGCGTTTGCCGAGATCGGTGAACCAGAGCCCGCCCTGTTTGTCGAACACCAGATCGTTCGGCCCCTTCAGCGGATGCGCGCCGCATTTGTCGAACAGGGTTTCGACCTTGCCGTTAGAGAGGTCCACGCGCTGGATCGAGCCGCCGATATATTCATGCGGCTCCGGTGCGCCGGGCATGATGGCGCCGCGCGATGCCGCCCAGCTGAAGCCGCCATTGTTGCAGAGATACATCTTGCCGTCAGGACCGAGCGCCGCGCCGTTCGGGCCACCCGGGATTTTCGCGACCACTTCCTTGCGGCCGTCGGGCCAGACCCGCGTCAGTTGCTGCGCACGTATCTCGACCAGGACGACAGAGCCGTCCGGCATCACCACCGGGCCTTCGGGGAATGCGAGATCGGTGGCAAGGACGCGGATGTTGGGGCTGGACATGGAAACTCCCTGACATTTTCTTGGTTTGTTATGACGCCGGTTGCGTGTGACGCACGTGACCAAAGTAGAGCAAACATGTCCCGCGCTGCCAAGCCGCGCAAATGCATGGCCACTTGCGTGGAATTTCCATTCGGCTTTAGCTGCGATCAACGATAACGCGAAAAGTCCGAGGAAACCGATGCCGATCGACACCGCAGTTGCGCCTGGAGCCGATGACGAAGTGCTCTACTTTGTCGCCGATGGCATCGCGACCGTCACGCTCAATCGCCCGCACCGGTTAAACACAATCTCCCGTGAGATGCTGTCGCAGCTCAGCAACCTGTTTCTGAGAGCCGATTCCGATCCCGACGTACGCGTGGTTATACTGACCGCCACCGGCCGCGCCTTCTGCGCCGGGCTCGACATGGCCAGCGCAACCAAGGGTACCGGCATCGGCTCCGCTAACGATGCCAACAACAGCCGCACCACGCTCGACCTCAAGACTGCGCCTCCAATCGTCATGTTCAACATGGAGAAGCCGACGATCTGCGCCATGAACGGCGCCGCCGCCGGCTACGGCATGGACGTCGCGCTCGGTTGCGACATGCGCATCATGGCAGAGAGCGCAAAATTCGCTGCAGCCTTCGTCAAGCGTGGCGTGGTGCCTGAGTCCGGCGGCACCTGGTTTCTGCCGCGCATGATCGGCTGGGCCAAGGCGGCCGAGCTGATCTTCACAGGCCGCACATTGTCGGCGCGCGAAAGCCTCGAGATGGGCCTTACCAACGAGGTGGTTGATGATGCGGAATTGATGACGCGCGCCAATGCAGTGGCGGCCGAGATCGCTGCCAATGCGCCACTCGCAGTGCAGGCTGCCAAACGCATGATGCGCTCGGGCCTGTCGGAAAGTTTCGGCGACCACGTCCATCACGTGTTCCTGCAACTGCTGCCGCTGTTTCGCACAGCGGATTTCCGCGAAGGCATGGCGTCGTTTCTCGAGAAGCGCCCAGCCAAATTCACCGGCAACTGAGCGCAACGCACAAACATGCCGACGCGGCGTTGTGCGTCGCGTCACGCTTTGGTGATTAAGTCAGCTTTCCAACTTCAGGGCTTGGTGCATACTCCCCAGCATTCGAGCCGCATCACAAAAACCTGCGTAGACGGGCCGATGCGGTTGATCGAACCACAGGGAGGACACTTGACCATGCAGCATGACTGGAAAGTTCTGCGAGCAACCTTGCTCGCCGGCGTTGTCGTAGCGCTTACGTCCACCGCTAGCCACGCGCAGAAGAAATACGACATCGGCGCCACCGATACCGAGATCAAGATCGGCAACATCATGCCGTATAGCGGCCCGGCATCCTCCTACGCGACGATCGGCAAGACCGAGGCTGCCTATTTCAAAATGATCAACGAAAAGGGCGGCATCAATGGCCGCAAGATCACTTTCATCAGCTATGATGACGGCTACAGCCCGCCGAAAACGGTCGAGCAAGCACGCAAGCTGGTCGAGAATGACGAAGTGCTGTTCATCATGAACCCGCTGGGCACGCCGGGAAATACGGCGATCCAGAAATATATGAACACCAAGAAAGTACCGCAGTTGTTCGTCTCAACGGGCGCCGCGAAGTGGGCCGATCCGAAGAACTTCCCTTGGACCATGGGTTGGCAACCGAGCTACCAGGCCGAGGCGCGCATCTACGCGCAATACATCATGAAGAATCATCCCGGCAAGAAAGTCGGCGTACTCTATGCCAATGACGACTTCGGCAAGGATTACATCATCGGACTGCACGAAGGCTTCGGCGACAAGGCCAAAGATTACATCGTCTCTGAGGTGCCTTACGAGACGGCCTCACCGACGGTGGATTCACAGATCGTGCAGATCAAGGCAGCCAATCCGGATGTCTTCATCAACATCGCCACGCCAAAATTCGCTGCACAGGCGATCAAGAAGATCGGCGAGATGGGCTGGAAGCCGGTCCATATCGTCACCAACGTCTCGGCATCGGTGGGCAGCGTGATGAAGCCCGCGGGCTATGCCAACTCGCAGGACGTGCTCAGCGCGGCCTATATGAAGGATCCCAAGGATCCGACATGGAAGAACGATCCGGGCATGCTGGAATGGTCGGCCTTCATGGACAAATACTATCCCGAAGGCGACAAGGAAGACGGCGCCACCGTGTTCGGTTACGGCGTGTCGCAAGGCATCGTCCAGGTACTCAAGCAATGCGGCGACGACCTCACGCGCGAAAACATCATGAGGCAGGCCGCCAATCTCAACATGGAGATCGGCATTTATCTGCCGGGCACCAAGATCAAGACCAGCCCGACCGACTTCAGCCCGCTCGAACAGCTTCAGATGCAGAAATTCAAGGGCGAAAGCTGGGAGCTGTTCGGACCGCTGATGTCCGGCGAGAAGAACTCGTAAGCGATACGCTCTGGCGTCCCCTCTCTCGAGTCAGAGGGGACGCACGCGTGCTGAGCCACGCGCTCTCGTTGCTGGCCCCCTCTCCGCAATCGTGCATACTCGACGCAAGCTGCGGCAATCGATGGTCCACCCAGATGGACCGCACCGTGGAAATACAAGACGTCAGAGGAAACGATGCTCAGGACATTGCCCCGCGGGATGGCTCTCGCACTTTCCGCGCTCATGCTCGGCGCGCTCGTCACGCCGTCTCACGCGCAGAAGAAATACGATCCGGGCGCCAGCGACACCGAGATCAAGGTCGGCAACATCATGCCCTATAGCGGGCCGGCATCGTCCTATGCCTCAATCGGGAAATCCGAAGCGGCCTATTTCAGGATGCTGAATGATCAGGGTGGCATCAACGGTCGCAAGATCAACTTCATCAGCTATGACGATGCCTACTCTCCACCGAAGACGGTGGAACAGGCTCGCAAGCTGGTCGAGAGCGACGAGGTGTTGCTGATCTTCAATCCGCTGGGCACGGCGACCAATTCCGCAATCCAGAAATACATGAACATCAAGAAGGTGCCGCATCTGTTCGTGTCATCGGGCGCCTCGAAGTGGGCAGATCCCAAACACTTCCCTTGGACCATGGGCTGGTCGCCCAGCTATCACAATGAGGGGCGCATCTGGGCTGCATGGATCCTGAAGAACCATCCCGACGCGAGGATCGGCGTGCTGTTCCAAAACGACGACATGGGGAAGGACTATTTCAGCGGCGTGCGCGAAGGGCTCGGCGACAAGGCCGACAAGATGATCACCGTACAGGCGAGCTTCGAGACCAGTTCACCGACAGTGGATTCGCAGATCGTCCAGATCAGGACCGCCAACCCTGACGTATTCCTCAACATCGCCTCGCCGAAATTCGCCGCGCAGGCGATCAAGAAGGTGGCCGAGCTGAACTGGAAGCCGGTGCAGATGCTGGTCAACGTGTCGCAATCGGTCGGCTCAGTGATCAAGCCGGCAGGCTTCGACAATGCGCAGGGCGTGATCAGCGCGGCCTATATGAAGGATCCTACCGATCCGCAGTGGAAGGATGATCCGACCATCAAGGAATGGCTTGCCTTCATGGACAAATATTATCCGGACGGCGACAAGAACGACATCTATACGCTGTACGGTTTCGGCATCGCGCGCACGCTGGCGCATATCTTGGAGCGATGCGGCGACACCCTCACGCGGGAGAATGTGATGAAGCAGGCCACCAGCCTCGATTATGAGGTCGGCATCTTCCTGCCCGGCACCCGCGTCAAGACCAGTCCCACTGACTACAGCCCCCTGCAGCAGTTGCAGATGATGCGTTTCAAGGGTGAACGCTGGGAACTGTTCGGACCCGTGCTGAGCAGCGAGTAGAAGGAGAGCGCCCTACTTCGCCGCATCCTTGGCAGGCGCTGGCGCATCCTTGGCCGCCGGCGCGTCTTTCGCGGCAGCCGGAGCTTCCTTCGCAGCCGGCGCCGGCTTCTTCTGCGCCGCCTGCAGCTCCTCTACCGTTTTCTGCAGGGCAACGACGGTAGCCTTTAGCGCCTCGACCTGCCGATTGGCCGCCTCCAGCCGCTGTTGCTGATCAAGCCGCAGCTTGCCTAGCGTCTGTTGCAGGAAATTGACGTTGCTTTGCAGGCAGCTGGTGCGGCGCTCCATGGTCTTTTCGACCGTGCAGATCTCGATTCCCGGCACATCCTGCGCCTGCGCCTTGGCGGCGCCCAAAATGGTCAGCAATGTCATCGCAAGGATTGTTCGGGCTCGCATCGTTTTCCCCATCATGTCCGTCATGCCGCCAAGACCAAGCGGTGCTGGCACCCGGCTGTCAACCAGGTGTGATGGGAACGAAGAAGATGTCCGCCCGTTCCTTGGACCGGAGCACCTCATGGCGACGCGCGAACGACGGCTGGCTGAATTCGATGGCCAGGGTGATCCTGAGCCGGATCAGCCCGTACAGGTGCTGTGCGAGGACCACAGCGGCACCTATCAGCTCCCCTTTCCTTGCGTCTTCACAGATGGCGAATGGCGCAATGCCGAGACGGGCAGCATAGTCGAGGCACGCGTGGTCGGATGGCGACTGCCCCGTACAGCGTGATGGCCGTGTGCCTGCTTTACGACGCCGGGGCTACGGACGACCGACTTACTCGTACAGATAGCCGACAGGCTTGCCTTCGGTCCGCAGCGGGCGAATGTCCCTCTGTGTGATGATCTTGGCCGCAAGCCCGTCGATTTCATCGCGCTGGGTCGGCGTCCAGCTTCGCAGCTGCTCCATGCCCTTGAGAAGGCCGAGCCGCAGGACTTGCGTGTTTTCGCCGAGACCGATGAGGCCGGTCGAATTCTTGCCCGCGGTCACGACATCACCGGCCGCAAGCTCGAACGTCTTCCCCGCACTATCCCGGAATTCGGCCGTACCGCGAATAACGCGATAGATGACAACCTCGCCTTTCGCGAAAGAAGCGGCGTCCACCGCCGAGGTGCTCTTCGGCAGGAGCGACTTGCCATGCGGATCCGTTGCGATGATGTGACCCGTAACAAGATGGCCGCTCGGAATCTCGATTCCGATATCCCGCACGTAAACGGGCATGGCCGATTTGACGACACCGTCAGCCAGCGGCTTGAAGAGCGCATCCAGCGCCATCGGATCCTGAAGCCAGAAGCCTGCATCCTCCGGACGATCATGCAGCGCATGGGTCCACGCCACACGTGGCGTCTCGGCTT
The DNA here is from genome assembly GCF_008329525.1 of Tardiphaga sp. P9-11. Lineage (GTDB taxonomy): Bacteria > Pseudomonadota > Alphaproteobacteria > Rhizobiales > Xanthobacteraceae > Tardiphaga. The sequence goes on from NZ_NPKQ01000002.1 coordinate 1,227,241, forward strand.
CGTTGATCTGATCGGGGCCCACGATCGTCGGGTTCGGGAATGTCGTCGGATCGGTTACGAAGGCTTCAAGAAACTTGCCGGAGTAACCCATGGACAACGCATCGGGCACCACCGTCTGCGGGGTCTTCAGGTTCTCTTCGGTCGACAAACCGGACCAAGTGTAAAACAGCTGGCGATGCACGATCGCGCTTTGCAGCATCACTGCGCCAGGGCCGACATTGTAGAAGCGCCCGTCGTAATCGAAGGTGAACATGCCCGACGTAACCAGCACGAGCTGGAAGCCGCCGGGAGGCAGATGCAGATGGAAATCGGTAGGGCCGGTATCTTCGCGATAGATCGGCAGATTGGTCGCGACCTCATGGAGGAGGAAGGTTTCGTTGTTGGCGTGAAAGCCCTCATTGGCGCGGCTATAGAGTGCCTGCGGCCGATAGGTCGCCTCGTATGTCGTATCCTTGTGGCGATCGATGGCTACGAAATCCCCATGATTGAGGCGGAGAGGATCACCATTAGGGCGCGTCAGATTGGGCAAATTGAGGTCGATCGCAGCATGTACATTCATGGGATCCTCCAACGTGTTTAAAAACACCCGGGGACCGAACTGTGATTGGCGCACAATCGATCGGCAGCCAACGCAATGCGGCTCGCGAGAAATTGCTGCTATGCGAAAATCGCGCCAGCTGGCGTCAAAGGCGTTTTGATACCAATCGCGCTCGTTAGCAGGTGATCTGGCCGCCAAACCGCGGAAATCCCGGGCGAGCGCTACAAATTCTGGATACAAGTTGAGCACGCCCTGCCCGATCCGTAAGCCGGCATGGCGTTGCCGAACTATCAATCAGTACTCAACCTCAAGCTCTTCGATATCGGTAGGCTCCTGCCTGGCCGCGGAAATCCATTCCTGCATTTCGGGCAGGTTCATTACCATGTTGGCATAGGCCGATAGCTGCGGATCGAGCTTGACGTCATAGGTCGCGAAGCGTGTCACCACCGGCGCATACATGGCGTCCGCCATGCTACGGGTGCCAAACAGGAAAGGGCCGCCGGACTTCGACAGACACTCGCGCCAGATCGTGCAGATGCGGTCGATATCGGCCTGTGCCCGCGACCACACCTTGAAGTTTGGAAAATGCCCCTTGATGTTGACCGGCAACGACGCCCGCAATGTCGTAAAGCCGGAGTGGATTTCGCCCGAAATCGAGCGGCAATGCGCCCGCAGGATGCGGTCCGCCGGCAGCAGCTTGGCTTCCGGCATGATCTCGTTGAGATATTCGGCGATTGCCAGCGTATCCCAGACCACTGCCCCTTCATGGCGCAGGCAGGGCACCAGGATCGATGAGGACAGCAACAGGATCTCGGCCTTGGCAGAGGCATCATCCGGCGCGGTAACGACTTCATCGAACTCAAGGCCCGAGAATTTTGTCAGCAGCCATCCTCGCAATGACCACGACGAGTAGTTCTTGCTGCTGATGGTGAGTGTCGCGTTGGCCATGACTTATCCCCTTACGCCCGAACCTGGACAGCCCGTCAGCCCTCGGGGTAACCGGTTCCCGGCTGCCCATTGCTTGTGCTGCTTTAATTTTATTCAGCAAACCACGTGCCAGTTTTCCAGACGAATTGACTCTTCTCTGGCTTCAATATTGCATAGCAACAAAGCAGGGATAGCTCCGGATGATGTCAATGATGTATCAGGCCTACCAGAATCACATGGATCTGACAGCACCTTGGCGCACGGGTGCGTCTGCCGCGTTGAAGTACCTCAATCTCGTCCCGGCCGGCACGTCCGAGAAACTGTTCGGCCGCCTCGCGGCGGCGCTTGAGCTGATCTCGCGCTCCGCCCTCACCTATCATCGTCCCGAGTTCGATATCGGCAAGGTGATGGTCGGCAACAGCGAGCACGAGGTGACGGAAGAAGTCACCTTCAAGACGCCATTCGGATCGCTGCTGCACTTCAAGAAAGTGAATGCACCGGAGCAGCCGCGTATGCTGCTGGTGGCGCCGATGTCCGGCCACTTCGCGACGCTGCTGCGCGGCACCGTGAAGACCCTGCTGCAGGATCATGACGTTTACATCACAGACTGGCACAACCCCCGCGACATTCCGCTCAGTCAGGGCAAGTTCGGCCTCGACGAATATACCGAGCACCTGATCACATTCATGAATGAGCTCGGTCCGCGTTCGCACATGGTAGCGATTTGCCAGCCGTCCGTGTCAGCGCTGGCTGCAGCAGCTATCATGTCGGAGGACAATCACCCCGCGCGCCCGGCAAGCCTGACACTGATGGCGGGCCCGATCGATACCCGCATTCAGCCGACCAAGGTCAACGATTTCGCCAAGAGCAAGCCGTTGAAGTGGTTCGAAGAGAACATGATCAACTACGTGCCGTTCCAGTGCAAAGGCGCGTTCCGGCAGGTCTATCCCGGCTTCATTCAGTTGACCGCGTTCGTCTCGATGAATCTCGAACGACACATCAAGTCACATGTCGATCTCGCCGATCATCTTGCCAAGGGCGAGACGGACAAGGCCGAAGTCATCAAGACGTTCTACGATGAATATTTTGCCGTGATGGATCTGCCGGGAGAGTTCTATATCGACACCATCCGCGATGTATTCCAGGAGCACCTGCTGCCGCAGGGCAAGCTGACCTACAAGGGCCGGACCGTGAACTGCGCATCGATCAAGCGCATGGGGCTGATGACCGTCGAGGGCGAGAAGGACGATATCTGCTCGATCGGCCAGACTTTGGCAGCCCAGGATTTGTGCACCGGCGTTCGCGCCTATCGCAAAGTCCATCACATGCAGGCCGGTGTCGGCCATTACGGCGTATTCAGCGGACGCCGTTGGAACAACGAGATCTACCCGCTGTTACGTGATTTCGTTCACGTCAATTCGTGAAACCCTGCGTTGTATACAAATAGTCGGGCGCTTCACCCAAATGGGTGACGCGAATATCGCGGGAATGACCTACGTCGATACCGGGGAATTGTTTCGCGGCTGTATCAGCAGCATGACAGCGGTTTCTTATTACCGCTTCGGCGGACCGTGTATTGACGACTGCACGATTTTTCACCGGACATACTACGCATCAAGGCCGGCCATCGTGCCGGCCTTTTTCGTGGGTTTTCAGGTAGGCCGGTCCGGGATCAATTGAACTCGTGGCTGGCCCAGAAGCCGAACCAGATCTATTTGGCGATCGACGCCGGTTTTCATGAAGACGGATTTCAGCTGGGTCCGCACGGTATTCAGGCTGACACTCTGCATTTTCGAGATGGAGTCGACCGAGTTGCCGTCGATCAGAAGGCTGGTGATCCGCGCTTCAGCCGGCGTCAAATCGAACAAGGCCTGCAGAAGCTCTGGACCTGGGCTGCGTTGCTGGGTGATCGGCGTCAGGAACAGGATCGAGACAGCGCCCGCAAAAACATCCAGTCCAGCCAGACGGAGTGGCAGCACATGCGCGATCAAGGGCGGGCTCTCGTGGGTGCCCGCAATGGGAATGGATCGACCCGTCTTGGCCAGAGACACAGGCTTGGCGAGCGCCTCCAGGAACAGCGTGTTGGCAGTCGGAGAGCTGAATTGCACCTGATCCTGCGCGCCCACGCTGACCGTAGCCGCGCTGGCAAGGAAACCAGGATTGGTTGCGACGACCCGTCCCGCCTCCGTTAGCGCCGCAGCGGGCAGCCCGATCATCTCAAGCGTTGCGACCGCGGTGCGCGCGCGCTCGAAACCGAGGCGCCCGGCCAACACGGCAGCCCGCGCCAGATGCGGGCGAAGCTGGTCGAATTGCTCCGCAATCGCCCGAGGAACTGGCCCCTTTGCAAAAGCCTTCTCAACCGACAAGACGAGCAAGTCTCCCGACGGCGATCTGATCGAGGTGCCAACGCACCATCCGAGCCCGCCGGGCCGCAGCAAATCACGATAAAAGCTCTCATTATCGAGCTCTTCCGCTGTGAAACGATCAAGATCAGTCAAAAATCGCGGCTCGGTGTTCGGAATCAATCGCTGAGCACGCGGGTTATCGTGAGCGAACGGCCCTTTCGTCCAGCGATCGATTCGTTCGCGAATCTTTTCCGATGACATCCAGCGTGGCGTGCCTGGCGCCACCGCGAAGATCAGTGAACCCTCCGCGTCTGCCATCTCCGCAAGCCGGTCGAACACTTGCGGCCAACGCTCCGGCACAATCCCGGCTTCATAAATTTCATCGACAAGCGCTTCAAAGTTCACAGACGTATCCAGCAAAACAATTCCCGGCGGCTAGCGTCTCGGTCATCGTAGTGACAAAGCAGCGCCCCCGTACGCAACACCGCAGACAGCAGGCTATTCCCGAGGCCGTTCGGAAATCTGCGATTGGGATGTGACGTGCGCAAAATGCACTTTCTCCAGCCGCCGTTCAGGAGGCAAGTGGCATTGTGTTCGCGTGACTAGACCGGTCCCGTGCTGCTCGCCAGCATAAAATGAGATGCTTCAAGCCACAGGCGCTTTTGCTGGCGGCAACTCCTGCGGCAAAATCAATGCGGCGACGATCACCAGCGCCGACAAAGCGGCAAAGGCGTGCAGCATCATAATGAAGCCGCCCTGCTCGTACAGCCATGCGACGAGGCCGACCGAAGCACCGGCCGCAGTGAAGCCGACGAAGTAGCGCACGGCATAGGCGCGCGAACGCCACTCTTCACTAGTGTATTTGCCGACGATCGCTTCATTCACGGTGATCTGCCCGAACAGGCCGATGATGATTCCGATCGCGACGACAATCAGTGAGACGTTCGACTGCGACGCTGCGAAATACAGGAATGGCGCGAGCACCAGTGACAATGGCACGCTCACTGCCTTCAACGAGTGCTTGTCGATCAGCTTGCCGATGTTGTACTGGGTCGCGGCGCCGAAGACGTAAACACAGGCAGCGATGACGCCAAGCAATGCCGGGCTGTCCGTCATGTCGGACAGACGCTCGGCAAACAACTTTGGCAGCGCGACGGTGATAGCGTTGAAGACGGTGGAGATCGCGACCACCGTGACCAGCAATGCAAGGATCACGCGCCACATGTCAGACTTTGCGACGCGCGCTTGTGCGGCGGCCTGCTTGAAGCCTGAGCGATCCTCATGTGCGACCTCGCGCATGAACACCACGCCGGCCGCAATGGTCACGAGGCCGGGAACGATGAAGGCCCAGCGCCAGCCGAGGAACTGACCGAGCACGCCGGTGATCAGCGCGGACGACGCGACGCCGAAGTTGCCGAACACGCCGTTGATACCCATCGCGCTGCCCAGCTTGTCGGCATAGGAGACAATCATCGCAGTGCCGACCGGATGATAGATCGACGCGAACAGGCCGACCGAAAACAAGGCTGCACCGAGCTGCAGCGGCGTCTGAACGAAGCCCACAGCCATCATCGACAGGCCGATGCCGTAGAAGAAGATCACCATCATATGCCGACGGCTCCATCGATCACCGAGCCAACCGGTGACCAGCGAGCCAGCACCGAATGCCATGAAGCCGGGCGTCGCATACGGCAGCAGCTCGGTATAGGTCATATTCATGGTTGGACCCATCACGATCACCGCAGCCGCAAAGATCAGCATCGCGTAATGGTCGATGAAATGGGCGACATTGACGAGGGTGATGACCCGGCTGGGGACGTTCATGAATCGATTCCTTGGCAAACTTGGAATGCCGTTATATGAGCTTGCTCTAACGGGATGTCGCCAATGAATGTCGCAGAGCCGCCAATCCTGACTTTATCCGAGCGACGGCGCTCGGCTACCGACGGCGTCCATATCCTGGCGACGCGCTACTCCAAGGGCATCCGCCTGGACACCCATGCCCATCGCGAGGCGCAACTCGTGTTCGCCGCTGCGGGCACTATGCAGGTCACGACTCCGAAGGGCCGTTGGCTGGTGCCACCGGACCGCGCAGTCTGGGTGCCAGCCCACCTGCCCCACGCGATCGACGTTCTGGCCGACATCGAGATGCGTTCGCTGTACTTCAATGTCGACTGGCTGGCGCGGGATCGACGCAATGGCGATCTCGCAGCGGAGTTCGTGGTTCGCGTGTCGCGCCTGTTGCACGAGTCGATCCTGGCGCTATTCGATGGGCGCGATGATGTCGCGCGCAATCGGCTATTGATCGAGATTGCCATGCTCGAACTGCATCAGGCTGGCGATCCCGCAACATTCATGCCGCTCCCGCAAGAGCCCCGTTGCCGACGCGCCGCGGAGATCGTTTTGGCCGATCCTACCCAAGCGCACGAGATCGAAACACTGGCGCGCACCGTCGGCACGTCGGCACGAACACTATCGCGGCTGTTTTCGGCAGAGACGCAATTGAGCTTCAAGAGCTGGTGTCAACGCGCGCGGATCGCGGAGGCGATCGAACGGCTGTCGATGAACCGCAACGCGTCGGTGAAGCAGCTCGCTGCCGATCTCGGCTACGCCAGCTTCTCGGCGTTTTCGCACGCGTTCCGGCAAGTAACGGGCAAGAGCCCGACGGAATTTATCGACGCAAAGTAGTGCCGCTTAACGCGGCACCACCGCCGTCGCTTCGATCTCGACGCGTGCAGCGAGTTCAACCAGACGCACGACCTGCACCAGCGCCATGGCCGGATAATGTGCGCCGAATATCTCGCGATAGGCCTGACCGAGCCCTTTCAGATTGCCGAGATACTCTTCCATGTCGACGACATACCAGGTCAGCCGTACGAGGTGCTCGGGCTTCGCGCCACCTTCCGCGAGGATGTCGAAAATGTTCTGCAGCGCCTGACGCACCTGCGACACGAAATCCGGCTTCAGCTTCTCCTCGGAGTCCCAGCCGATCACGCCGCCGGTGACAACGATGCGGCCATCGGCCGTCATGCCATTGGCATAACCCTTGGGCATTGGCCATCCGCTCGGCTGCAGTACGCGTGAAGCAGATGTTGCTGCATCGCCCTTTGCGTTTGGCACCACGGTCAATGTCGGGCCCTTTGGTGCATTCACCGGGCGATCCTCCCTAAAAAACGGCTCTTCAAACTTATGCAGCAACGGTCGGTGACAAGCCCGCCGCCGCCTGTTGGCGAAGCGCAAAGCGCTTCAGCTTCCCAGTCTCGGTCTTGGGCAGTTGCGTCACGAACTCGATGGCACGCGGATATTTGTAAGGCGCGATCTCGCGCTTCACGTGGTTCTGCAACTCGGTCGCCAGCGCGTCGCTCCCCGACTGACCGACGGCGAGAACGACGTAGGCTTTCACGATCATGCCACGATCGGCATCGGGGCAACCGACAACGCCACAATCGACCACCGCTTCGTGGGTGAGCAAGGCAGCTTCAACGTCGGGACCAGCAATATTGTAACCCGCTGACACGATCATGTCGTCGGAGCGAGACTGGTACCAGAAGTAACCGTCATCATCCATCAGGAAGGTATCGCCGGTGATGTTCCAGCCGTTTTGAACGAATTTCAGCTGACGTGGATCGGCGAGATATTTGCAACCGGTTGGGCCTTTGACAGCGAGACGACCGAGCGTGCCGGGCGGCACGTCGTTGCCTTCGTCGTCGATGATCCTGGCGACATAACCGGGCACAGGCTTGCCTGTCGAGCCCGGGCGAATTTCCTCTTCGATGGCGCAGATGAAGATGTGCAGCATTTCGGTGCCGCCGATGCCGTCCATCAGCTTGATGCCGGTTGCCTTCAGCCACGCATCGTAGGTGCCTTTGGGCAGCGTCTCGCCGGCCGACACGCATTTGCGCAAGGTCGAGAGATCATACTGATCGATCTTGCCGAGGATGGCGCGATAGGCGGTCGGTGCCGTGAAGCAGACCGTGACTTTGTGCTTTGCGACGGCCAACGGCAGTTCTTCCGGACCGGCCTTCTCGAGCACCACGAAGGATGCGCCGATGTGCAGCGGGAACAGCACGCCGCCGAAACCGAACGTAAAGGCCAATGGTGCCGAACCGATGAAGCGATCCTCCGGGCTAGCACGCAGCACATTGCGAGCGAAGCCGTCGCACACCGCAAGCATGTCGCGGTGGAAATGCATGGTGCCCTTCGGATCGCCTGTCGTGCCCGAGGTGAAAGCGATCAGGCAGATATCGTCCGAAGCGGTATCGACGGCAGTGAATTTCGGGCTGGCCTCGGCGATCATCTTGTCGAGTTCGGCTTCGCCGGCGCCCCAGTAGACCACGCGCTTGAGTTCGGGCGAGACCGCCTTGGCCTTCTCCATCTCGTCGGATAGCTTGCTGTCACAGAGCGCAAGCGAGATCTTCGCCTTTTGCAGCGGATAGGACAGTTCCTTGGCGCGCAGCAGCGGCATGGTCGACACGCAAACGCCGCCGGCCTTGATGATCGCGAGATAGGTCGCAACCATCATCGGATTGTTGGCCGAGCGCAGCAGCACGCGACCACCGGTGACGAGGCCTAGCTTGTTGACTAGCACGTTGGAGATCTTGTTCACGAGCTCATGGAGTTCGCGATAGGTGTAGCTCTCGTTCAGGCCGATCATGCACGGCGCTTCGCCGCGCCCTTCTGCGACCCAGCGATCGAGAAACGGCACCACGCAATTGATGCGCGGCGGATAGTGAAACTCTGGCCGGGTGAACAGAAACTCCGGCAGCTGTTCCGGCGGGGGCATATTGTCCCGCGCAAACGTATCAACATGCGCCGTATAAGGCTTTGTCAGCTGAGTATCAGCGGCCATTGCAATGCTCCCGTCACGTCAGATGCCCGGCAACGTCATCCAAATATCATTTTAGACTTAAAACAGTTTTCCGCAACTGCGGAGTCCCGCGACACGCCGAAATTTTCGGCTGACAACGTCGATTTGCGCGGATTGTTTAGGCAAGCCAGCCTAAAGCGTGGCCAGCGCCTTCAGCCGCAGCACCATGGCGGACTGGGGATCGGCTAGCGGCGCGACGGCGGTAAAATGATTTGCGCCGGAAAGCGCCTCGAAGCGCGCAGGAATACGGGCACCCCAGGCATCGACAATGCTTTGGCTCTGCCGCAAGTATTCGACGCCCTCGTCACCACCGACCACCGCATCGAGACACCCGCGCGAAGGCGCCGGCCAGAATAACGGGCTGACCTCGCGGGCGCTGGTATCGCTCAAATGCAATGCATTGTTGATGGACGTCGGCACCAGCGGTGCCAGATCGAACAGGCCGGATATCGCATAGGCGCCGACGATCAGATCCTGCGGCAGTGCGGGATCGAGCGCACGCCAGTCCGTAGCCAGCATGCAGGCTGCGAGATGACCGCCCGCCGAATGGCCCGACACGACGAGCCGCCTGCCGAGCTTCGCCAGCTCGCTGGTCGCCGCACGCATCTGTGCGATGATATCACCGACCGAGACGTTCGGACACAAATCGTAGCTGGGGATCGCCACGCTGATGCCACGGCTGTTCAGCCCGCGTGCCAGATGGCTGAAAAACGAGCTATCCAGCGCCTGCCAGTACCCCCCATGGATGAAGACGACGACCGGACCTGCATCGCCGACCGGAAAGTAATCGATCGTATTCCGCGCGCCTGAACCATACGGAATGACGCGCATCGGCACGCCGCTGTCACGATAGGCTTTGGCGTCTTGCGCCCAGCCGGCGATCAGCGCAGAGCTTTCCGGGACTTTTGCGCGATTGTTGTATTCGGCTTCGAGATCGATCACTGCACTCACCGCGTCGCGTTTACAACGCCTTGCCGTTCGCTGCCTTTTGCGCCGCTTTCTGCGCGGAAGCCTTGGTCTTGGCCAGCAAGCGCATCAGCTCGCGGACATCCTTCGGCGCCAGATCGCTGAATATCTCAGCGATCCAGGTCTCGTGCTCTTCGGCCATCTTGCGGAACTCGGCGCGGCCAAGCTTGGTGAGCCGGATCACCTGCACCCGGCGATCGGTGTCGGAGGTGCGGCGATCGACATGGCCGGATTCGACCAGACGCTCGACCAGGCCGGTAACATTGCCGTTCGACACCATCATCCGCTTCGAGACATCCGACAGGGTCATACCGTCGGGCACTTTGTCGAGCTGGGCCATCAAGTCGAAGCGTGGGAGCGTCACGTCAAAGCGCTCGCGCAAACGGCTGCGGACTTCGCCCTCGATCAAGGTGGTACAGGTCAGGAGCCGGAGCCACAGGCGCAGCTCATCGCCGTGATCATCGGGAAGTTCGACGGCCTTGGTCTCGGAATCGAGAATCATGATGCAATCTTACCTGCTTGGAGCTCCCGCGGCGGCCACGAGACCGGCAATCCACAATCTCGTACCGCCCCGGTACCGATCCTTTGACCTTCAAGGAATTTCCGCTCCACCGCAAGCCAAAACGCCGCAGCTTGACCGCCGTCGATTTTGAATATTTCTTTAAGGTTCAAATAAATTGGCCTGCGGTTTGCATAGCCAAATCGACTGATTTCTTGAGCCTGCAGATCACTTACGCTGCTTGCGGCTGCCGCCGTGGTGAGCATAAGCTAGGCAAAAGAACAAATTTTGGGTTGGCGCATTTTTCGGCTGCCTGTCGCAGCCGAATGGAGGAGAAGTTGATGAAGCAGTCTTTCAAACTGGCCGGTTTGGCCGCCCTGATGAGCGTCTCGGCTCTGCCGGCCATGTCTCAAAAAGCGGCGGCTCAAGAGAAGATCAAGGTCGGCGTAATCGTGTCGCTGTCGGGCGCCGGTGCCGTACTCGGCCAGCAGGCCCGCGACGGCTTCAATCTCGCGGTCAAGGATCTCGGCGGCAAGATGGGCGGCAAGGACGTCGAAGTCATCGTCGTCGATGACGAACTCAAGCCCGACGTCGCCGTCACCAAGGTCAAGGGCCTTCTGGAGCGCGACAAGGTCGACTTCGTCGTCGGTCCGATTTTCTCCAACATCCTCGGCGCGATCCACAAGCCGGTGACCGAGAACAAGACCTTCCTGATCTCGCCGAATGCCGGCCCGTCGAGCTACGCGGGCAAGGAGTGCAATCCGTACTTCTATGTGACGTCGTATCAGAACGACCAGATCCATCAGATCCTCGGCAACGTCGCCCAGAAACGCGGCTACAAGAAGATCTACCTGATGACCCCTAACTATCAGGCCGGCAAGGACTTCGTCGCCGGCGTGAAGATGGACTTCAAGGGTGAGATTGTCGAAGAATCCTTCATCCCGCTCGGTACGCTCGACTTCCAGGCCGAACTCTCCAAGATTGCATCGATGAAGCCTGACGCCGTGCTGACCTTCATGCCGGGCGGCATGGGCGTGAACCTCGTCAAGCAGTACAAGCAGGCCGGCCTGCTCGACCGCATTCCGTTCCTGTCGACCTTTACCGTCGATGAATCGACGCTGCCGGCTCAGCAAGACGCGGCGATCGGCATGTTCGGTGGCTCAAACTGGGCACCGACCCTTGACACTCCGCAGAACAAGAAGTTCGTGGCGGAATACGAGAAAGCCTATAACAGCGTGCCGGCGACCTACGCCTTCCAGTCCTATGACGCGGCCATGCTGATCAACAGCGCCGTCGTTGCCGTGAAGGGCGACCTCTCGGACAAGACCAAGGTGGCTGCAGCCATGAAGAAAGCAGACTTCCCGTCGATTCGTGGCGGCTTCAAGTTCAGCAACAACGGCTATCCCGTTCAGGACTTCTTCCTGACCAAGGTTGCCAAGCGCGCCGATGGCAAGTTCCAGACCGAGATCGTCGAGAAGGTGTTCTCGAACTACAGTGATCGCTACGCCAAGGACTGCGCTGCGCAGTAATCGCCCTGGCGATCAGTCATTACCGGGCCGTTGCCGCGAAGGCGGGACGGCCCGGTGTTTTATCGGCCCGTGTTTATCTCAGTATAGAAACCAAGTTATCTGATGACCCTCACGCTTGCCCTCGTCCAGATCCTGAACGGCCTGCAGTTCGGATTGATCCTGTTCCTGATCGCCGCCGGCCTCACGCTGGTGTTCGGCGTCATGGACTTCATCAATCTTGCACATGGTGTGCAGTACATGGTCGGCGCCTATCTGGTCGCCGCTTTCACCACCATGACCGGCAGCTTCGTAGCCGGCCTCGCGCTGGCACTGCCCGCTGCACTGCTTTTTGGGCTACTGCTGGAGGTTCTGATCTTTCGGCATCTGTATGATCGCGACCATCTGGATCAGGTGCTGGCAACCTTTGGCGTCATCATCTTCCTCAATCAGGCCGTCAAGTATGTCTGGGGCGCAGCGCCGCTGAATGTCGCAATTCCCGATGCGCTGTCGGGCGCGATCGAGATCACCGACGGCATGCTGTATCCGGTGTGGCGCCTCGTCATCATTGCCGCCGGTCTTGCCGTCGGTCTAGCCCTCTATCTCGTCGTCAACAAGACCAAGCTCGGCATGCTGGTGCGCGCCGGCGCCAGCAATGCGGCCATGGTCTCCGCGCTCGGAGTCAATATCCGCCTGCTGTTCACCATCGTGTTCGGCGTCGGCGCCATGCTCGCGGGCTTCGCCGGCGCCATGGTTGCGCCGATCCTCTCGGTCGAGCCCGGTATGGGCGACAATGTACTCATTCTTGCTTTCGTGGTGATCGTCATCGGCGGCATCGGCTCGATCCGCGGCGCCTTCATCGCAGCCCTGCTGATCGGTCTCGTTGATACGCTCGGACGTTTCTTCGCGCCCACGCTGCTCAAGCTGCTGCTCGATCCCTCGGCCGCCAGCCAGACCGGCCGCGCCATTGCGCCGATGCTGATCTATATCCTGATGGCTGCGGTGCTATTCTTCCGGCCATCCGGCCTGTTCCCGTCCAAGCAGTAACGGGAGCAGACCATGAACAATCTCCTCGACCTCGACGCCCCCGCTTCGCCGGCCCTCGCAACGCCTCCGCGTGCCAACCGGGCCTATCTGCTGCCGCTGATCGTGTTTGTGATCTTCGCCCTGGTGCCGCTCTCGGCGCTGTGGGGATCGCAGAGCTTCATTCTCGCGCTGGTCACGCGCATCATGATCCTGGCGCTCGCCGCCATGTCGCTCGATCTGCTGATCGGCTACGGCGCGATGATCTCGTTCGGCCATGCCGCCTATGTCGGCCTTGGCGCCTACAGCGTTGCGATCCTCGCCAGCCACGGCATCACCGACGGCTTCATCCAGCTTGCGGTGGCGCTCGGTGTCTCGCTCATCTTCGCTCTCTTCACAGGCGCGATCTCGCTGCGGACCAAGGGCGTCTATTTCATCATGATCACGCTGGCTTTCGGCCAGATGCTGTTCTTCCTCGGCACTTCGCTGGCTGCCTATGGCGGCGACGACGGGCTAACGCTGGCATCGCGCAGCATGTTCTTCGGCTCGAAGTTCCTGAAGAACGATGTGGCGATGTATTACGTCGCCTTCGGCGTGCTGCTCGGTGCTTATCTGCTGCTCCGCGCCATCGTCGCGTCACGCTTCGGTCGGGTGCTACGCGGCATTCGCGAGAATCCCGTACGTATGGAAGCGATCGGCTTTGCGCCCTATCGCTATCAGCTCACCGCCTACGTCATTGCCGGCATGATCGCCGGCGTATCCGGGTTTCTGCTTGCCAACCAGACCGAATTCGTCAGCCCCGCCTATACGGCCTGGCAACGCTCCGGCGACCTGATCTTCGTACTCGTGCTCGGCGGACTCGGCTCGCTGCATGGCGCGATCATTGGCGCCGCGGTGTTCAGCCTGCTCGCAGATATCCTGTCGCACTATACGGAGAACTGGGCGCTGATCTTCGGACCCATCCTCATTCTCGTCGTGCTCTACGCCCGCGGCGGCATCACCGGACTGTTCGGGAGCAAGTCATGAGCAGCGCTCCGCTTCAACTGCAGAACATCTGCAAGAATTACGGCGCGCTGCGCGTCACCGACGACGTGTCGCTGAATATCGAGGCCGGCGAATTGCACGCCATCATCGGCCCTAACGGCGCCGGCAAGACCACGCTGATCCACCAGATCTCCGGACACGCACAATCGGACTCCGGCCGCATTATCTTTGACGGCCAGGACGTCTCGCGCTTGCCAATGGCAGAGCGTGCGCGGATGGGTCTGGTGCGCTCTTTCCAGATCACCTCGATCCTGCCGCGCTTCTCCGCGCTGGAGAACGTCGCCATCGCCGTGCAGGCGCGCAGCGGATCGAGCTTCAGTTTCTTCGGCAATGCGTCGAAGGAGCCGGCACTGAACGACACCGCCATGGCCCTGCTGTCGCGCTTCGGCCTCGCCGCCCGCGCAAGCGTACCGGCCGGGCAGATGTCGCATGGCGAGAAACGCCAGCTTGAAATCGCCATTGCACTGGCGGCGAAGCCAAAGCTGCTGCTGCTCGACGAACCGCTCGCTGGCACCAGCCACGATGAATCGCAGCGGCTGATCAATACGCTGCAGGAGCTGCGCAAGGAGCTTCCCATCGTGCTGATCGAGCACGATATGGACGCCGTCTTCGCACTGGCTGACCGCGTCTCGGTCCTCGTTTACGGCCGCATCATCGCCTCCGGTTCGCCGCAGAGCATTCGTGACAATGCGGAAGTCCGCGCTGCCTATCTCGGCGAGGAGGCCGCCTGATGCTCTCAGTCTCAAATCTTCAGGCTGCTTACGGTGCAGCCAAGGTGCTGTTCGATATCTCGCTGAATATCGGTGCCGGCGAAGTCGTTACCCTGCTCGGCCGCAACGGCATGGGCAAGACCACGACCATCAACGCCATCATGGGCATGATTCATCCCACTGGCGGCACCGTCACCTTCGACGACAAGCCGATGACCGGTTTGCCGTCCTATCGCATCGCCCAGGCTGGCATCGGTCTCGTGCCGGAAGGTCGCCAGATCTTCCCGACGCTCACCGTGGAAGAAAACCTGGTCGCCACCGCCGCCGTGCGGCATCCGCCGGCGCGCTGGACGCTCGATAAGATCTACGAGTTGTTTCCGCGCCTCAAGGAACGCCGCAGCAATCTCGGCACGCAGTTGTCGGGCGGCGAGCAGCAAATGCTGGCGGTCGGCCGTGCGCTGATGACCAATCCGAAGCTGCTCATTCTCGATGAAGCCACCGAAGGCCTCGCGCCGCTCATCCGCCTCGAAATCTGGAATTGCCTGAAGAAGCTCAAGGCCGAGCATCAGTCGATTCTGGTGATCGACAAGAACGTCGATGCACTCGCCGGCTTCGCCGATCGCCATGTGGTGATCGAAAAGGGGCGCGTGGTGTGGACCGGCACATCGGAACAACTGAAGAGCGACTCCACCGTGAAGGACCGTTTTCTCCACGTTTGATCAACTGTTTTCGAGTACCACCCGACGCGTCGTAATGCGTGACCCAAGGAAGGACCAACCATGAAAACCGAGATCGCCGGCATCACCCGCGCCAATGAGGGCATGCAGGGCATCACCTGGAACATTCTCGGCCAGACCTATGTGCCGAAGAACTGCAGCGAGGACTCGTTCTCGTGGCACGCCACGTTCCCGCCCGGCACCTTCGTGCCGCCGCACATCCATCCCGACCAAGACGAATATCTCTACATCCTCGAAGGCAAACTCGACTTCTTCCTCGGCGGCTCCGAGACCTCGGCTACGCCGGGCGATCTGGTGCGCCTGCAGCGCGGCATTCCGCACGGCATCTTCAACAAGTCCGATCAGAACGCGAAGGTGCTGTTCTGGGTTTCGCCGAGCCGCCGGCTCTACGATCTGTTCTGGGCGATCCACAACATGAAAGAGCAGAAGCCCGAGGACGTTGTGGCGCTTGCTGCCGAATACAACATCCACTTCCTGCCGCCGCCTCCCGGCGCGTAAGGCGCGGCGCTAATAGCTACAGGCATCGACGCAAAATGGCCGGGCTTTGCCCGGCCATTTTCGTATCAGCTTGATCGCGCATGCAGCGGTTGGATCAGCCGTTCACCACGGCCAGCCCGGGCTGCGCAGCAAAGCCGGCCTTGTGCGCATAGCCCTTCACGATGGCTTCACGCTGCGCGTAGCTCAGCACGTTCTCGACATTGTCAAAACCATCTGGGGCGATCTGCTCGACCGCATCGATGACGCCTTCCGGACCACCGCGGCGGTTGGAGCGCACGATCTCCGCGGTCATCGGCAGGCGCTTGCGCTCATAAGCCATCAGCGCCTGGCGCGGATGTTCGGCATGAGCCAGCGAGTCGGCTAGCGCGCGCGCATCGAGGATCGCCTGCGATGCGCCGTTGGAGCCGACCGGATACATCGGATGCGCGGCGTCGCCGAGCAGCGTGACGCGGCCGCCCGACCAGTATGGCAGCGGATCGCGGTCGCAGCAGGGATATTCCCAGAACTCAGGCGTCGCCGTGATCAGCGCGGGCACGTCGATATGCGGCACATTGAAACGCGCCACATGCGGCATCAGTTCTTCGCGCTTGCCGGCGCGAGACCAGTCTTCGCGGCGCGGCGGCAGCGTGCCGCCCTCGCCGGTTTTCACCAACACGGCCCAATTGGTCAGCCGGTTGCCGGCCGTCTCGCCTTCAGCGATCGGATAGACCACGACCTTGGCATGGAGGCCACCGGCGACGATCATCGAATTTCCGGTCAGGAACGCCGGCCAGTCGCGCGCACCGCGCCACAGCATCAGGCCGTTCCAAACCGGATGCCCCTCGTTCGGGAACAACGTGCTGCGCACCTTGGAGTGGATTCCGTCGGCTCCGATCAGGATATCGCCGCGCGCAGTCTCGACATGATTGTTGTTGCGATCGAAGAAATAAGCCGTGACGCCGCCTTCGTCCTGCGTGAAGTGGCCGAGCCGGCGACCGGTGTGGATCACCTCGGCGCCAAGGCGCTCTTCGACCGCGCGATGGATCGTGGTTTGCAGCCGCCCGCGATGGATCGAGAATTGCGGCACGTCGTGGCCCGCGCCGAAGCCGCGCTTCTCACGCCAGACTTCCTGGCCGTGGCGGTTGAGATAGTGCAATTCATCGGTACGGATCGCGACCGCATCGAGCCTGTCGAGCAGACCGAGGCTGGCGAGTTCGCGGATCGCGTGCGGCAGCGTGTTGATGCCGACGCCGAGTTCGCGGATCGAGTCAGCCTGTTCGTAGAGTTCGCAATTGATGCCGCGTGCCCGCAACATCAAGGCGGTGGTCAGACCGCCAACGCCGCCACCTACGATGATCGCTTTCATCAGCTCAACTCCAAATTACGCAACGCCCAGAATTTAGCCGCTAAACTCGCATGCCCGGTCATTCAGCTGCAAGTGGCTTTGCCGCCTCCGCCCGCATCTCGGCGCGGGTCTTCGGCTTAGCCTTAATTTTCAGGTCTTCGAAATCCTGCTTGTCCCTGACGCTGTTGCGGAAAATCTGGTCCTTGCCGGGCATATATTGCGGCGGGCAATAGGCGTCCTTTGCACCGTACCAAGCGGCCGCCTTGATGGTGAAGGACGGGTCGGTCAGGTGCGGACGGCCAAGCGCGACGAGGTCCGCACGGCCGGCGGCCAGGATCGTGTTGACCTGATCGGCGGACGTGATGTTGCCGACGCACATGGTGGCGACGCGGGCCTCGTTGCGGACCTGATCCGAGAACGGCGTCTGGAACATGCGGCCATAGATCGGACGCGACTCCTTCACCGTCTGCCCCGTCGAAATATCGGCAAGATCGACGCCGGCTTCGGCGAAGGCGCGCGCGATTTCCACGGCATCGTCGCCGGTGTTGCCGCCTTCGGCCCAATCGGTCGCCGAGATACGCACCGACATCGGCTTGTGCACGGGCCATGCCGCGCGCATCGCGGTGAACACTTCGAGCGGGAAGCGCAGACGGTTCTCGAGCGAGCCACCATATTCATCGGTGCGTTTGTTGGTCAGCGGCGACAGGAAGCTCGCCAGTAGATAGCCGTGCGCGGTGTGCATCTCGAGCATGTCGAAGCCGCAGCGATCGCCGCGGATCGTCGCTGCCACGAACTCGGCCTTAACGCGATCCATGGCCGTACGGTGGATTTCCGCGGGCACCTGGCTGTCCGGATAATAGGGCAGCGGCGACGCCGATACGATGTCCCAAGCGCCGTCGGCGAGCGGGCGGTCCATGCCGTCCCACATCAGCCTGGTCGCCCCCTTGCGGCCGGCATGGCCGAGCTGCAGACAGATCTTGGCGGCCGACGTGTTGTGCACGAAGTCGACAATGCGCTTCCACTGCGCTTCCTGCTCGTCGGTCCAGAGACCGGCGCAGCCGGGCGTGATGCGTGCGTCACGGCCGACGCAGACCATTTCGGTGAAGATGAGACCGGCACCACCAATGGCACGCGAGCCGTAATGCACCAGATGGAAATCGTTCGGCACGCCCTCTTCCGCCGAATACATGCACATCGGCGAGACGACCGCGCGGTTCGCCAGCACCATATCCCGCATCTTGAACGGCTGGAACATCGGCACCTCGGGCTTCGCGAGATCGACGTCGAAGCCCTGCGCCTTCACCTTCTGCGCAAATGACTTGTCGACTTCCTTGACGAAGTCAGGCGCGCGCAAGGTCAGGTTATCGTAGGTGATCGCCTTGGCACGGGTCATCACACCAAATGCGAATTGCACCGGGTCGAAATCCCAAAAACGATCGACGTGCTCGAACCAGACCAGCGAGACGTCGGCGGAGTGCTGGATCTTCTCGGTCTCCTCGCGGCGACCATGTTCGTATTCATACAGCCCAGCTTCAACAGTGGGCGCCTTCGCCATTGCGTCATGCAATGCGATGGCATCTTCCATGGCGAGCTTAGTGCCGGAGCCGATGGAGAAATGTGCCGTCGCCTTGGCGTCGCCGAGCAACACCATGTTGTCTTTGACCCAGCGCTTGTTGCGGATCATCGGGAAGTTGCGCCACATCGAACGGTTGATCAGTAGCTTGTGGTCGCCGAGGAAGCCCTTGAAGATATCGTGCATGCGATCAGCCGATTCCTGCTCGCCGAGGCCTTCGAGGCCGGCGCGCTTGAAGGTCTCCGGATCAGTCTCGAAGATCCAGGTCGAGCGGCCAGCCTCATACTGATAGGCGTGCGCAATAAACGGCCCCCACTCGGTTTCCTGGAACAGGAAGGTGAAAGCATCGAGCGGCTTGGTTGAGCCCATCCACGTGAACTTGTTTGAGCGCAGATCCACTTCCGGCGAGAAGTGCTCGATATATTTGTTGCGGAAGTGGCTGTTGATGCCATCGGCCAGCACGATCAGATCCGCATCGGCAAAACGCGCTTCGTCGGTGATATCGACTTCGAACAGCAGATGGACGCCGAGTTCGCGGGCCCGGTCCTGCAGGATCATCAACAGCGTGCGGCGCGAACAGCCGCAGAAGCCGTTGCCGCCGACGCGATGGACAGTGCCGCGGAAGTGCACGGCGATGTCATCCCAGTAGGCGAATTCCTGGGTGATGCGCTGATAGCTCGGAAGATCGTATTTCTCGAAGTTATCGAGGGTAGCGTCGGAGAACACCACACCGAAGCCGAAGGTGTCATCGGGACGGTTACGCTCATAGACCGTGATCTCTGCCTGCGGCCGCTGCTTCTTCAGCAGGATCGCAGAATAGAGGCCCGCCGGCCCGCCACCGATAATCGCGATCTTCATGACAGCCTCCGCAGTCGTGCCTGAATGGAGATATTTTAAACCTAAAACAATTCCTGGCAAGCCCGACAAACCGGCAATTCGCCGGCTTTGATGCACATCAAATTATCACCATGCCCGGCCCGCTCGCGCTCCGGTCCGGCAGATAGAAGGGCCTCAGTTGCCCTCGAACTTCGGCTTCTGCTTGTTCGCAAAGGCATGGAACGCCCGCGCGAAATCCTCGGTGGTCATGCACAGGGCCTGGGCCACGGCCTCGGCCTCGATGGCTTCTTCGATCGACATTGCCCATTCCATCGACAGCATCCGCTTGGTCATGGTGTTGGCATAGGTCGGGCCTTCGGAAATCTGTTTCGCCAGTGTCTGTGACTGGCTCAGCACCTCCGCAGGCGCAACGATGCGGCTGAAGAAGCCCCAGCGCTCGCCTTCCTCGGCGCTCATGAAGCGACCGGTATAGAGCAGCTCCGACGCACGGGACTGGCCGATGATGCGCGGCAGGATCGCACAGGCGCCCATATCGCAGCCGGCCAGGCCCACCTTGTTGAACAGGAAGCCGACCTTGGTGCCGGTCGCAGCCAGACGCATATCGGAGGCCATCGCCATGATTGCGCCAGCGCCAGCACAGATGCCCTCCACCGCGGCGATGATCGGCTGCGGGCAGGCTCGCATCGCCTTGACCAGATCGCCGGTCATGCGTGTGAAGGCGGTAAGATCCTTGGTGTTCATCTCAATCAGCGGACCGATGATCTCGAACACATCGCCGCCCGACGAGAAATTTCCGCCGGCGCCGGTGACGACAACGACCTTGACGTCGTCATCCATCGCGCAAGCACGGAAGAAATCGGTCAGTTCGCGGTAGCTCTGGAAGGTCAGCGGATTTTTGCGCTCAGGCCGGTTCAGCGTCACCGTCGCGATACCATCGGCCACCGCCAGCAGGAAATGCTCGGGCTTGAACTCGGCCAGCGGCAGCGTAACGGGATTGGCGACCTTGTTCTTGACCATGACAGACATATTGGCTCCCTGAAGACAGTTCGGTTCTTGTTGTTACGGTTCGATCAAACTTCGCCGCCGGCGACCGCGATGCTCTGTCCGGTGACGGAACTGGCGCCAGTGCCGCACAGCCACAACACGGCATCGGCGACTTCGCCGGGCGTCACCAGACGTCCCTGCGGATTGTGCTTCGCCAATTCGGCAACAGCTTGTTCGCGTGTGCGACCGGTCTTGCTCATGATATTGTCGATGCTGCCTTCGAGTAGATCGGTTTCGGTGAAGCCCGGGCAGACCGCATTCACGGTGACACCGCTCTTTGCGACTTCCAGCGCCACCGAGCGTACCAGACCGATAACGGCGTGCTTCGCTGCACTATAGGCGCTGACATAGCCGTAACCCTTGAGGCCAGCCGTCGACGCCACCGCGACGATGCGGCCACTCTTGCGCTTGACCATCTCCGGCAACACAGCCTGCGCCGCATAGACGACGCCCATGAAATTGACGTCCATCATACGCTGAAACAGGGCAGTATCGGACTTCACGAACGGCGCAGATTCTGCAGCACCTGCGTTGGCGACCAGAATATCGATCGGCTGACGTTTCGCCGCATCCGCAATCGCGGCATTCAGCGCGGCCTGATCGGACACATCAGCGGCGACGGCATGATGCGCGTCACCAGCAGCGACGACCTCGCTCAGCACCGCGAGATTGCGGCCTATGATAGTGACGGTCGCGCCGGCCTGTACCAGCGATGCCGCGATGGCGCGGCCAATGCCGCGACCGCCGCCGGTCACCAGAGCGTGGGAGGAGCGAGACAATCCGGACATGTGTCACCTTCCGCAGGCTCCCCATGAGCCGCTCCGGAGATTATTTTAAACTTCAAGCTTTTGCAAGAAAGCGGCCTGCGCACAGGCTGCCGCTAGCGGGTCCGGCGGAGCGTATCCGACGGACTCTCGCCATAGCGGGCGCGGTAGACGCTGGCCATCCGGCTCGGATGGGTGAAGCCGAGATCGAAGGCCATATCGATGACGCGCTCGCCCGGCATGGCCCGCAGCAACCGTGCATTCAAATGCGTCAGGCGGATATCCAGCAAAGCGTCGGAAATCGACATGCCGAAATGCTTCTGGAAGCCAAGCTGCAGCGACCGTATCCCGATGCCAGCCGCCCGCGCGAGCCGGTCGAGATCGAGCGGCTCGGTAGCGTGCGCTTCGAGATAATCCTGTGCCTTTCTCAGCACCGCTGGCAGCGGACCAAGGCGTGCAAGACTGCGGTCGATGGTGTCAGTGAGGCTGTGACGCTGGCCTGTGAGAAGAAGCCCGATAACGGAGTCACGCAGTGTCGCCGCCATGATCGGCGAAATCTGCCGCCCAGGTGCACGGTGTTCTGCGAGATCAACCAGATATTCGATCTGGGAGCGTATCGCGAGGCCGAACGGCGTATTGAGATCGACCTGCGGATCGAACTCAATGACCGTTCCGGATTTCTCCGCCAGCGCCGAAGCGCGCTCTTCCACCAACCGCCGTTCGACCAGCAGGATCAGCTTGGCACAATCGTCCTGCCAAATCATCTTTGTCGGCATGGTCGGCGACAGCAAGGAGGCGACACGCCCTGCCGACGCCTCGATCGTCCGGCCACCCGTGGTGACCCGGGCGCCGCCGTGCATCGGAATTTGAAGCAGGAAAAAGCGATCAAGGCAGCCAGGGTCGATCGCCACCGAGCCCCCATAGGAGACGTAGTTCACCGAGAAACCATCGAACGCCGCACAATTATGGAGCGCGTGAAAATCCGGCCAGGAACGTTGCAAGGGGTCCAGCGCATGCGGACAGAAGATGCGCCCGATCGAGTCGGCGGCCTCGTCGATATCCCTGGTGAAAACGCGGGAGAAAGCCGCAAGCCTTGCGGCCCGGGCCGGCTGGGCATTCCCTGATACGGCTGCGTCCAAAACCATGGTCCGATCGCCTGCGTTATTTGAAGCCTAGACTATCCATGTCGCGTCACGCCGCATAGCCGGCGCCTCGCCGTAAATGTTGCCGTGCTGCACAATGAATGCGCAGGCAGTCCGCCGCCAAAGACGAGTGTGCAGCGCAGCGTGGCCAGGCCCTCGGTTGCACCGGTAATTTATTTCGTCGTTTGGATAGCGGATTCGTTCAACGGCTAGAGACAAGTCACGAGGTCACGCAGCATTCTTGCAGACGTGAAACCCAAGGGAGCAGGACCATGGCGGCACTTGAAAAAGGCATTACCCAGAACGGCACGGGATATAACGGCACCACGTGGAATATCCTCGGGCAGGTCTATTTCCCGAAAGCCGTGACCGACTCCACCTTTGCTTTCGAAACCAACAGCGATCCCGGCCAGTTCGTGCCGGTGCATATCCATCCGACCCAGGAAGAATTCATCCTGGTTCAGGAGGGTGTTCTCGACCTCAAGCTCGACGGTCAATGGGTTCGCGCCCACGCTGGCGACCTGGTCCGCCTGCCCCGCGGCATTCCGCATGGCTATTTCAACAAGTCGGACAAGCCCGCCCGGGCCCTGTTCTGGGTCTCGCCGACGCAGAAGCTCGAAGCCCTGTTCAAGCAATTGCACAATATGAGCGACATTGAAGCCATCGTGCGGGTCTCCGCCGAGCATGAAGTGAACTTCCTGCCACCGGAAGCCAACGACTAGGCCGCGTCGACCGAACTTCACCTTCACATATCGCAGGCGTTCCACGCAGACACCTGTCGGCGCGCGTGACCCCGCACGCCTGCTATCCGTCGCTGCATTCAAACAGGAGATAAGCCATGGTCAAGCAGAAGAGTGTTTGCGTTATCGGCGCCGGCATCGCTGGCCTTGCCGCCGCAAAATCCTTCGCCGCACGCGGCCATAAGGTCACCGTGCTGGAGCGCAGCGGCGATCTCGGCGGCGTCTGGGAGCCGGCGCGCTCTTATCCGGAGGTGCAGACCCAGAGCCCCAAGGAGCTCTATCGCTTCACTGACAAGCCGATGCCCGCGAACTATCCCGAATGGCCCAAGGGACCGCAGGTCCACGCTTATCTGACCGACTATGCACGGGACTACAATCTGATCCCCCTGATGCGTTTCAACACCGCCGTCATCAGCATGAATCGGCGCAGTGACGGCCTGCCCGGCTGGACGCTTGAGACACGCGATGCGGCTGACACCACCGCACAGGAAACATTCGATTTCGTCGCGGTTTGCACCGGACAATTCAACGAGCGCAAGGAGCTGCATCACCCCGGCGAAGACACGTTCAAGGCTAGCGGCGGCGTGATCCTGCATTCGGCGGAGCACACCGATTCATCCGTTGTCAAAGGCAAGAAAGTCGTCGTGCTCGGCGGCTCGAAATCGGCCACTGATATCGCCGTGCATTCGGTCAATACCGGCGCCAGCGCCGTTACCTTCGTCTATCGCGAGCCGGTGTGGCGCATTCCCTATTTCATCGGCGGCCTGATCAACTTCAAGCGCATTCTCTATATTCGCGCGCAGGAGGAAATGTTCCGCGGCTGGGGATCGAGTGCGCTGTCGAAGATCAACCATGCCATTGCCAAGCCTTTCATCTGGGCCAATTGGCGCGGGCTGGAGGCCATGTTGAAGACCCAGCTCAAGCTGAAGAAATGCGACATGGTGCCGGAAGGACGCATCGAGGACGGCATCAACTGCTCGGTGCCGATCGCCACCCCAAACTTCTTCCCCATGGTCGCAGATGGCCGCATCAAGGCCATTCGCGGCACCTTCGATCACTATGACGGGAAGACCATCGTCATGTCAGGCCGTCAGCGTGTCGAGGCTGACGTTGCGGTGCTGGCCATTGGCTTTAAACTCGGCGTGCCGTTTCTGCCGCAGCAATATCGCGACAAGCTGATCCAGGCAGATGGGCAATATCGGCTGTATCGTGTGATCGCCAATCCGGATCTGCCGGACATGGGTTTTGTCGGCTTCAATTCCAGCTTCTGTTCGGTGCTAACGGCGGAGATGGCAGCCAACTGGCTCGTGCGCTATGCCGACGAAAAGCTTGCTAAACAGCCAACGCCTGCCGAGATGTACGCCGACATGGACAAGATGCTACATTTCAAGCGCGTCGAACGCCCCGCTGCCGGCGTTTATGGCGGACTTTGTGTGGCGCCCTATCACTTCAAGCATTTCGACGAACTGCTCGACGACATGGGTGCCACCAGCAAACGGCGCGGCGCGCTGGTGGAGAAATTCACACCGCCGGACGCCGATGCCTATGCGCGTTTTCTCGCATCGGCGCCGAACTACAAAGCGGAAGCGACAGCCGCGTGAAGTGTCAGGCGAGCCGTGATCGGCTCGCCTGATCGACTTAGTTGGATTGTGCCGCCTTGATCAGCTCGCGACCAATGATCACCTTCTGCACTTCGGTGGCGCCTTCATAGATGCGCAGCGCACGGATCTCTCGATAGAGCTCTTCGACCTTGACGCCGGACTGCACACCCATGCCACCGAAGATTTGCACCGCGCGGTCGATCACGGTCTGCGCTGCTTCGGTCGCATACATCTTTGCCATGGCGGCTTCGCGTGTGATGCGCGCCGCGCCCTGATCCTTGGTCCAGGCCGAGCGATAGACCAGCAGAGCCGACGCATCGATGGACGTGGCCATCTCCGCGAGTCCCGCTTGCGTCAGCTGAAGATCGCCCAGCGTATGACCGAACATTTTCCGCGTTACCGACCGATGCAGCGCCTCGTCGAGCGCACGTCGTGCGAGGCCAAGCGCGGCTGCGCCTACCGTCGAGCGGAACACATCGAGCGTCGCCATCGCCACCTTGAAGCCTTCGCCTTCCTTGCCGATGCGGTTCGCCAGAGGCACGCGGCAATCCTCGAACTTCAGCGTCGCCAGCGGATGCGGCGCGATCACATCGATACGCTCCGCAATGGTGAAGCCGGGCGTACCGGCATCGACGACGAAAGCACTGATGCCACGCGCGCCGGATTCGCCGGTGCGCAGGAACACCACATACTGGTCGGCAATGCCGCCATTGGAAATCCAGGTCTTCAAACCGTTGATCCGAACATGATCAGGACCATCCGGCACAGCCGTCGTCGACATGGCAGCGACGTCCGAACCAGCATCAGGTTCGGACAATGCGAAAGCCGCGATGGCTTCGCCGCTGCCGACGCGTGGCAGATAGCGATCTTTCAGCGCCTCCGAACCGAACAGACTGATCGGACCGGTGCCCAGACCCTGCATCGCAAACGCAAAGTCAGCGAGACCAGTTTCATAGGCCAGCGTTTCGCGGATCAGACACAGTGAGCGCACATCGAAAGTTGGATACATTCCGCCATGGCTCGCCGGCACCGCCGCGCGTAGCCACCCGCCATCGCCAAGCGCCCTCACGAGACGCTTGCAGGAGCCGTCGACGTCATGATGATCGACCAATCCCGGCAAGGTCGCTTTCGCCCAGCGCGACAGACCCGTGGCCAGTTCGCGGTGATGGTCCTCGAAAAATGGCCAGGACAAAAATGACTGATCGGACATGGCTTCCTCCCTCGATACATCGGCAATCGACATTGTTTTAAACCTAAAGAAATTTCGGACAAGGGCGATTGCCGGGCACCACACCGTTGCCAAGCCGAGATGCATAATCCCTCGATTGGAGGCGTGACCGGCGACACCGGCCGTGCCTCCGGATGAGGCAACCCACAACCCTTTAAGTCTAAAACTATCGCTTTTCATATATCTCGGACATGCTAGGATTGTCTTGTCCGACAGCACAGGAGGCCTACGCGTGCCAAATTCTGCAGCCCTGACGACGAAGGACGGCCGCTTCGGCTTTGAAGCCAAAGGCGATTCCGCAGCAACGCCGCTGGTGTTTCTCCATGGGATCGGCGGCGCCGGCCGCGGCTGGCGCCACCAGATCGATACATTCGGCGACCGCTATTACGCTATCGGCTGGGACATGCCGGGCTATGGCGGCTCGGCGCAGCTACCGGCGCCAAGCATTCCGGCTTTCGCCGAAGCGCTGAAGGATTTTCTCGCACAGATCGGCGCCGTGAAGCCCGTACTGGTCGGTCATTCCATCGGCGGCATGATCGTACAGCGGTTCATGGTCGACTATCCCGATCTCGCCGGCGCCATCGTGCTCGCTCAGACGACCTCGGCCTTCGGCAGTTCAGACGGCGAATGGCAAAAGAACTTCATCGACGCCCGGCTTGGCCCGCTCGACCGCGGCGAGACCATGGTCTCGATGGCGCCGAAGCTGGTCGCGGGCCTGATCGGCGATGATGCAGATCCTGCCGGCCTTGAACTCGCACGCGACTGCATGGCCTCCGTCAAGCCCGACACCTATCGCGCTTCGATGAAGGCGATGATCGGCTTCGATCTGCGCAAGAACATCGCGGACATCAAAATACCGACTTTAGTCCTATCCGGTTCAAAAGACAACAACGCTCCGGCAAAGACGATGGCAAAGATGGCAGGCCTCGTGCCCGGCTCGACCTATGTCGAACTCGAAGGCGTCGGCCATCTCGCCAGCTTCGAACGTCCACACGAATTCAATGAAGTACTCGCCGACTTCCTCAAAACCAGCCACAACCTTTCGGGGTCAACCTCATGAACAAGCCTGCCAGCAAGCCCGACCTCGACAGCATCGTCCTCGATAAGCCGATGTTCGATCCCAAGGCTCATCGTCTCGATGACGAACAGGCCGGGTTGATCACCAAGGCGCGCGAGCTGGCGCAGGCCAATTTCGCTGGCCGCGCCGCGAAGTGGGATACCGAGGCCACCTTTCCGCTGGAGAACTACAAGGACCTGCACAAGGCGGGCCTGCTGGGTATCTCGATCCCGAAAGCCAATGGCGGTTCGGGCGCCGGCTATCAGACCTATTCGCTCGCTGCTGCCGAAATCGGCCGCTATTGCGGCGCTACCGCGCTGACCTGGAACATGCATGTCTGCTCGACGCTGTGGTCCGGCCCACTCGCCGATGACCTCGACATGGATGACCAGATGCGCGCCGAACAGCACCGCCGCCGCGCCATCCACTACAAGCGCATTGTCGAAGACGGCGCGATCTATTCGCAGCCGTTCTCCGAAGGCGGCGCAGCAGCTGCCGGCGGCGTAGCCTTCGGCACCGAAGCCAGGCCCGTCAAGGGCGGCTGGATCGTCAACGGCAAGAAGATCTTCGCGTCGCTGTCGGGCTTCGCCGATTACTACGGCGTACTCTGCACTGAGGTAGCCGAGGGCGAAAAGGCTTCACGCCGTAACACGCTGTATCTTGCGATCTCGGCCAAGTCCGAAGGCGTCTCGGTCGTCGGCGACTGGGATCCGCTCGGTATGCGCGGCACGGTTTCGCGTACGCTGATCTTCAAGGACGTATTTGTCCCGGAAGACGCAGCTCTGATGCCGCGCGGCGTCTATTTCCAGGCAGCGATGCGCTGGCCACACATGTTCCTGACGCTGTCGCCAACTTACGTTGGCCTCGCGCAGGCCTCCTACGATTTCACCGTGAAGTATCTCCGCGGCGAAATCCCGGGCATGCCGCCGGTCAAGCGCCGGATGTATCCGACCAAGCAGATTGCCGTCGCGCAAATGCAAATCAAGCTCGAACAGCTCAAGTCGACCTGGTTCCAGGCCGTGACCGAAGCCTGTGCCAATCCGAGCAAGGAGCAGGTGCTGCGCGCCTACGCCGCTCAGTACACCGTGATGGAAGGCGCCAACGAACTTGCCGCACTGGCAATCCGAACCTGCGGCGGCCAGGCCATGCTGAAGACGCTGCCGCTGGAGCGCATCTATCGCGACAGCCGCTGCGGCGCGCTGATGCTGCCCTGGACCGCCGAACTCTGCCTCGACCGTATCGGTCGCGAAGCACTCTACGAGGCCGGCGAGAAAGACGAGTAATCGTGGATCTCTCGAGCCTCATCGCACGCAACGCCGCATTCACGCCGGACAAGCCCGCGATTCATTTTGAGGGCGAGACGCTCAGCTATACCGCGTTCAACACGCGGATCGAGGCCACGGCGAAGGCACTGAAGACAGAATGCGGCGTCGGTCGCGGCGATCGCGTCGCGATCCTGAGCCTGAACAGGCCGGACTATCTCGTACTGCTCTATGCCTGCGCGCGGCTTGGCGCGATCATGGTGCCGCTGAACTGGCGGCTCGCGGTTGCCGAGCAATTGTTCATCCTCTCCGACGCCTCGGTGAAGGTGCTGGTGCTGGAAGAAGGCTTTGCGGCGATCCTGCCATCGCTTGCGAAGGATTTGCCGGACACCCGCGTGGTCGCGTTCGACTTCACACCACCTGCGCCCGGCCAGACACTCGACACCCTGCTGTCCCGCGCCTCCGGCGATGGCCGTAATCCGCATACCGATCTCTCCTGCCCGCTGCTGATCGTTTACACGTCGGGCACCACCGGTCGCCCGAAAGGCGCCGTACTGCGCCAGGAAGCGCTGCTGTGGAACGGCGTGATGAGCCAGCACATGCATGGCCTCACCTCGGACGATCACGTGCTGACCGTGCTGCCGTTCTTCCATGTCGGCGGCCTCAACATCCAGACGACACCGGCGCTGCATCATGGCGCGAGCGTCACGATCCATGCGCGCTTTACGCCGGACTCGACGCTCGCAGCGATCGCGCGGGAGCGCCCGACATTGACCGTCTGGGTACCCGCGCTCATCCAGGCGATGACCGAGCATCCCGGCTGGGCTCCGACCGATGTGTCCTGCCTCAAGGCCGTGTCCACCGGCTCCAGCATCGTGCCGCCGCATCTGATCGAACGCCTGACCAAGCGCGGCATTCCGGTGCTACAGGTCTATGGCTCGACCGAGACCTGCCCGATCTCGGTCTATACGCGGCTCGGCGGCGACCTGTCGCGTACGGGATCGACGGGTTTGCCTGGCCTGTGCTGCGAAGCCATCATCATCGACGACAACGGCAACGAGCTGCCTGCCAAGGCCACCGGCGAGATCGCGGTGCGCGGCCCCAACGTGTTCTACGAATATTGGGGCAACGAGGCCGCGACGCGCGAGGCGCTTCATGACGGTTGGTATCGCACCGGCGATATCGGCACACGCGATGATGACGGTTATTTCTGGGTCCACGACCGCAAGAAGAACATGATCATTTCCGGCGGCGAGAACGTCTATCCCGCCGAGGTCGAGCGCGTGCTGCTCGAACATCCTGATGTCGCCGATGTCGGCGTTGTCGGCGTGCCCGATCCCAAATGGCAGGAAGTGCCCGTTGCCTATGTCCTGCTGCGGCCAAATTGCAGCGTGACGGCCGAGGCGCTGAAGGCCCATGTTCTGACGCAGCTCGCGCGCTACAAGCAGCCGCGCGACATCGTATTCGTTACAGATTTGCCGCGCACGGCGCTCGGCAAGGTGCAGCATTTCAGACTGAAGCAGGTTCAGGCGGGAACGCCGAGCGACGGAGAGACCAATTGAAGATCGCAGTATTGGGTGGCGGCAACGGTTCCTTCGCAGCCGCGGGTGATTTCGCATTGCAGGGCCATGATGTCCGCTTGTGGCGTCGCGATACCGAGGCTGTTGCCGAACACAAGAAGGCCGGCTCGCGCATCAAGGTCAAGAATGCGCAGGGCACCCACGATACGCAATTGACGCTGGTGACGACGGATATTGCTGAAGCGATCAAGGACGTCGAACTGATCCTCTGCCCCGCACCAGCCTTTGCGCAGCCCGATATCGCCAAGCGGATCGCGCCTCACCTCAAGGACGGTCAGGTCGTCTATCTGCCGCCGGCCACCTTCGGCTCAATGATTTTCGCCAAGGCCGCGCACGACGCCGGCAACACCGCCAAGGTCGCTTTCGCCGAGACGGGCACGCTGCCCTGGCTGGCGCGCAAGCATGGCCCGTTCGAGGTCGCTATCACCATCCGCGCCAAGCGGCTCCCGACCGGCGTGTTCCCGCTTCACATGATGGACTACGCCTGCAAAGTCATCGACAAGGCCTTCCCCGGCGTCATCGAGCCGTGTGGTGACGCGCTGTCCGGCGCGCTGATGAATGCCGGCCCGATCATCCATCCGCCGCTGATCGTGATGAATGCCGGACCATTGGAGCATTTCCCGACCTGGGACATTCACAAGGAGGGTACGCAGCCCGCGATCCGTCGCGTCACCGATGCGCTCGATGCCGAGCGCATCGCGATCCGCGAGGCCTTCGGGTACAACGGCGCGCATTTCCCGCTAGCAGACCACTACGCCAAGGAAGGCGAAGAGTGGATGTATGGCCGTGGCTCGCATGATCGCCTGACCGACTCAGGTGACTGGCGCGAGCATATCGTGCTGACCGAGCATCGCTACATGCGCGAGGATCTGCGCACTGGCCTGTCGTTCTTCCTGTCCTGCGCTACGCTCGCCGGCGTGGAGACACCGCTGGTCAAGGCGTTCCTCGCCATCGGCGGCGCGATCTGCGGCGAGAACTTCCTCGAAGGCGGCCGCACGCTCGACAGCCTCGGCTTCGGCAAGCTCGACCGCGCCGGTCTGTTGAAGCTGCTGCGCGAAGGCTTTGCCGCATGAGCATTCGTCCCGCCATCGCATGTCTCGGCGCAGGTCGCATGGGCCGCGGCATTGCCGTCGCCTTTGCCTATGCCGGCCACAATGTCGCGATAGTCGACTTCAAGGCGCGCTACGCCGACAAGTTCAAGGCGCTGGAAGCCGAGGCGCTCGGCGAGATTCGCAAGACTTTTGCCAGCATGGCGCGCTTCGGCCTGCTCACTGAAGCCGACATTGAGACGCTGGTGTCGCGCGTCATCGTCGTCCCGGAAGCAGGTGCCGGCGCCGCGCTGAGCAGCTCTGCGATCATCTTCGAAGGCGTACCTGAAGTGCTCGATCAGAAGCGTGACGCGCTGGCCCGCGCGTCACAGCTCGCTGGTCCCTCACCGGTCATCGCATCGACGACCTCCACCATTCTGGTCGACGATATCTCCAGCGCCGTCGAGCATCCCGAACGCTTTCTCAATGCGCACTGGCTGAATCCGGCCTATCTCGTGCCGCTGGTCGAAGTCTCGCCAGGCGCCAAGACCGATCCGGCGGTCACCGCGCGGGTGAAGGAGATGCTCGAAGGCATCGGCAAAGTGCCGGTGGTTTGCGCCGCGACGCCCGGCTATATCGTACCGCGTATCCAGGCGATGGCCATGAACGAAGCGGCACGCATGGTCGAGGAAGGCGTTGCGAGCCCCGAGGATATCGACAAGGCGATCAAATACGGTTTCGGATTCCGCTTCGCGGTGCTGGGCCTGCTTGAATTCGTCGATTGGGGCGGCGGCGATATTCTGTACTACGCCAGCAAGTACCTGACCGGTGCACTGAACAACGATCGCTATTCGTCGCCGGAGATCGTCGGCCGCAATATGGCCGAGGGCAAGATCGGCCTCAAGACCGGCGAAGGCTTCCTCAATTACGAGGGGCTCGATGTCGATGCCTATCGTGAAGGACGGCTGTCGGCCTTCGTGGATCTGCTGAAGCACTTTCAGCTGCAGAAGCCGCCGGTGCTTTGAGCACCGGCCAGTACTTTCTACACCTCCGGAAATCCGCGCAGCAGATAGCTGCGCAGCCAGTGCAGCAGGCTGTTCAGGATCAGACCGAGCATCGAGATCATGATCAGGGGCACGAACATGTCCACGGTCTGGAACGTACGCGCGGCCTGCACCAGCATGTGACCGAGACCGTCGGTCGAGGTGATCATCTCGGCCAGGAACACCACGATGCAGGAGATCACGAGGCCGATGCGGCAGCCGGTGAGGATCGACGGCATCGCGGCGGGCAGCACCACCTTGAACAGGATCTGCCAGCGCGGCGTGCCGGCGGCCATCGCCGACCAGATCAGCTTCTGCTCGACCATCGACGCGCCGTAATAGGTCGAGAGCAGGATCGGAAACAGTGCGTCGGCGGTGACGAGCGTGATCTTGGAGGCGTGGTCGAAGCCGAGGATCAGCAGCAGTGCCGGGTACAGCGCGATCTTCGGAATCGGCGCCAGCACGCGCACCAGCGGCTTGACCACAGCATTGATCGCCGGACTCACCGCTGCGGCAAGACCGATGAATACGCCGACAACGACCGCGATGCCGAAGCCGGCGAACAGACGGATCAGGGTCGCGGCGATATCGTGCAGGAAGTCGCCGTTGAAGAAGTCCTTCGCCAGCTTGCCGAACACGGCGCCCGGCGGCGGCAACAGGCTCGTCGGCGCGAAGCCAAAAGAGATCAGCGACTGCCACAGCGCGATGAACAGCACGATCGGCGTGATGCCCAGCAGAACCGAATTGATGCGTGTCTGGGTCATGTTGCGCTCACGTGAAGCTGAGAGGCATGTCGTCACGCGGTTGCGACCAGCGCACCAGTGACAAGCGAAGCTTCTCGAAGGCCGCATCGAAGACGATGCCCATGGCGCCGATGATCAGGATCATGGCGAACACTGTGTCGTATTGCGCCATGTCGAGCGAGTTGAACAGGATGTTGCCCGCGCCAGACTGGCGCGCGATCATCTCGGAGGTGATCATCGTGATCAATGCCAGCACCAGACCGGTGCGGCAGCCCGTGAGAATTTCGGGCAGCGCCGCGGGCAGCACGATACGCAGCATGCGCATCGGCGCCGACATCCCCATCGCAGCACCGGACCACAGCATCTTCTCTTCGACGGCCTTGGAGCCCTGGAAGGCATGATAGATGATCGGCAGCGAGACGCCGAGGAAGATAACGAGGATCTTGGAGACGTCGCCGACGCCCATCCACAGCATGATGATGGGCATCAGCGCCGCTTTCGGCACCGGATAGATGATCATCATCAGCGGATTGAAGAAGGCCGCGACGGCCTTGATGCGCCCCATCAGCAAACCGAGCGGGATCGCAAACATCACCGCGAGCACGAGGCCGATGGCCATGCGACGGATGGAATCGAGAATGTTCAGCAGCGATCCCTTGTCGCCGAGAATCGATGGAATGGCCTTGATCGCCTCCAGCGCGGTCGGAGAGCTTTCGGTATCCAGCCGCAGCGAGGCAATCTGCCAGACACACAGCAAGCCGATGCAGGCGAACAATGGCGAAAGTGTCTTGAGCACCCCGCGCACGGTCATCACAGATGATCCTTGCCGCCATCGTCGATCATCTTCTCGATATCGACGATGTATTTCTGGAAGCGCGCATCGAGCAAGAGGTCAGCACGCTTGCGCGGTCGCGGCAGGTCGATATCGACAATCTGCTTGATCGAGCCGGGCGAGCGCGACATCACGATCACCTTGTCAGAGAGATAGACGGCTTCCTCGACCGAATGCGTCACGAACAACACGGTCTTGCGCTGACGATCCCAGATATCGAGCAGATCGTTCTGCAGCCGCGTGCGCGTATGCGCATCGAGCGCGCCAAACGGCTCGTCCATCAGCAAGACAGCAGGATCATAGGCGAGCGTACGTGCAATCGCGACGCGCTGTTTCATGCCGCCGGAGAGTTCTTTCGGATAGAAATTCTCGTAGCCCTTGAGGCCAACCATTTCCAAGAGCTTGCGGCCACGGGCTTCCGCTTCGGCCCTCTTCACGCCCTGCTGGCGCAGGCCGTACATGACGTTGCCGAGCACGTTCTTCCACGGGAACAGCGCGAATTCCTGAAACACCGGACCGCGGTCGGGACCCGGTCCCGTGATCGCCTTACCCTTCACCTTGGCCACGCCATCGGTCGGCTGCACGAAGCCACCGACAATATAGAGCAAGGTCGACTTGCCGCAGCCTGAAGGTCCAAGGATCGAGACGAAGGCGCCGTCTTCGATGGTGAGGTTGATATCCGACAGCGCCAGATGGCTTTGCTTGCCGGAGGTCTGGAAGCGCTGCGAGACGTGATCGATCTCGATCATCGCCGCTGCAGAATCGACACCGGAAGATTTGCGGCCGGAAACCGGTTCCGCATCAGTGTGAGCGTCCGAACGTAGCGACACCACCTGCATTCCCGGTCCTTCATTTGCCATGCACGCATTGCAATCACGACGGCCCGACTGTGTCCATCATGCTGACGGACACAGCGTAGCCGGAAACTGCAATTACTTTAAGCTTCAAATTTATGCGGGCAACGCCTTTTTGCTAGTCAGCCCCTGCTGCGAACAGGTCAATTTCCGGCAGCAGGGCTTTCGGCGCTTTCCCGGCCTTAATCGCGGAAATACGGCTCCACAGGGCCCGACAGCTTGATCAGCAGCGGATTGCCGTACCGGTCCTTTGCTGCACCTGCGGGCACCTTCACCCAGCCTTCGCTGACACAATACTCTTCGACATTGGTCTTCTCGGCGCCCTTGAAGCGAATGCCGACATCGCGCTGCAGCACTTCGGCATTGTAGAACGGGCTTCGCGGATCGGTGGACAGGCGATCGGGCAGATCGGTTGATGCGTTGGTGTTGTCGGTCATAGCAGCGCCTCGATTTTCTCTCGCAGTGATTCAGGTTTGGTGGTCGGCGCAAAACGCTCGACGACCCGTCCGGAACGGTCGACCAGGAATTTGGTGAAATTCCATTTGATTCCCGACCCCAGCAATCCGGACTTTTCAGATTTCAGGTAATTATACAATGGATGCGCGTGAGCGCCATTCACGTCGATCTTCTCAAACAATGGGAAGGTGACGTGGTAATTGGTCTCGCAGAAGCTCTCGATCGCCTTGGCATCGCCGGGCT
Source organism: Tardiphaga sp. P9-11 (assembly GCF_008329525.1). GTDB lineage: Bacteria > Pseudomonadota > Alphaproteobacteria > Rhizobiales > Xanthobacteraceae > Tardiphaga. The sequence goes on from NZ_NPKQ01000002.1 coordinate 1,262,251, forward strand.
CCTGCGCGCCGAACTGGTTGCAGGGAAAGCCCAGCACAGAAAATCCGCGCGGCGCAAAATCCTGCTGCAATTTCTCCAGCCCCTCATATTGCGGCGTAAATCCGCATGCGCTCGCCGTGTTGACGATCAGCAGCACCTGGCCTTCGAACTGCCGGAGCGCGACGGTTTCGCCGGACAGTGCATTCGCAGAGAAATCCGAGATGCCGGTCATCGCACTGATCCCTTTCAGGCCGTCATGGGATCGCAGGGCATCGGCGGGGTACCGCCGGCCTCTATGGCTTCGCCGGCCAGCAGACACAGATCCTCGCGGTAGCGGCCGGCGACTACCTGCACACCGGTCGGCGCGCGGCCGACGAGGCCGGTGGCGACGCTCAGCGCCGGCAGGCCCATGAAGGGAATTCCAATTTGTGGCATCTGGGCGGCCCAAACGCGATCGAACGATTCCTGGCCCTGCATATCCAGATGATCCGGGAATGGCAGTTCGCCAGACATCGGCATCAGCACCACGCTGTAGGTCTGCAGGAATAGCTCCCAGTCGCGCACGAAGGTGGAGCGGCGCACCAGCGCCCGTGACAGGCCGCCGTTGTCGAAGTCGACCAGCTTGTCCTTCTGGCCGCGTAGGCAGACCAGCGCCGCGGGATCGCCCTCGCGCTCGGCAGCGTCCAGCATGCCCTGATAGCCATCGCCGAACCAGATTTGCGTCTGCAGCGCTGCGGCCTCGCGCAGCGCCGGCGTGTTCTCGACTTCCTCGACGATCCACCCTGCCCGCTCCAGCCGCTTTCCGGCATCGCGCACCGCGGCTTCGACATCGGCTGATATAGCAAGCCCGTCGGGCCGCAGACACATGGCGGCGCGCTTTGCGCGCTTTGGTCCTTCGAGCGGCGCCGGCACCCACCATGGATCGCGCGCGTCGGGCTGCGACATCGCGGCAAGGCCGAGGCGGACATCGTTGATGGTGCGCGCCAGCGGGCCTGACACCGCAGTGATCTGGCCGGAGATGATGCGCTCGGGCAACGCCTGATTATAGGCGGCGATGCGGCCGACGGTTGGACGCAGACCGTGCACGCCGCAGGCATAAGCGGGATAGCGGATCGAGCCGGCGATATCGGTGCCATGGGCGATGTGACCGATGCCCGCGGCGACCGCGCTCCCCGCGCCACCTGACGAACCGCCCGGCGTCAGCGAGGGATCACGCGGGTTTTTGGTATCGCCATAGAGCTGATTGGTGGTGAACCAGCGATAGGAAAATGCCGGGCAATTGGTGCGGCCGATGATGACGGCGCCGGCCTTCAGCAGATTGTCGATCACCGGGCTGTTGGTCGTGGCGATGATGCCGTTCTGGATCTTCACGCCGTTCGATGTCGGATAGGTCGCGTAATCGATATTCACCTTGACCGTGACAGGCACGCCGCCGAGCGGGCCGACATTCTCTCCATCAGCGATGGCCGCATCGATCGCATCCGCCCGTGCCAGCGCCTCATCGGGCCGATGGTCGACCACGGCATTGACGGCGGGGTTCACTGCATCGAGCCGTGCGAGGCCAGCCACCGTCGCCTCCCTGGCGGACACCTTGCGGGTACGAATGAGTGCGGAGAGGTCAGTTGCCGACAGGCGCCAGAGATCGTTCATGCAGTGCTCCATTGCTTGTCGCTTGTTAACGCAGGCGGGCGGAGATTGCCAATCAGGCGCGATTTCGCAGTCTCGCGGCGCCGAAGCGTCCGAGTTATGAGCATTCCTTCCCACCCTCAATCGAGAGGGCGTGCGGAACGCCGGGTGCCCGTTGCACCCTTGGACCTGATGCGATGCGGTCTTCCGCAATAGTGAATGCATCAGGACTTTCGGAGGCGCAGGGCGAGGAAGTGCCCAGCGTTCCGCACGCGGTGTTTGACGGGGTGCCCGGCTTTCCAGATGAATCCTCAGATCACCATTGTCTGACTCATTGCGATGAGTCGGATTAGCGCAGCCAAGAACCGAACGCCTCGGATGAAGTCGTCCGTCACACTGTCCAGGATTCTTTCCATCCAAAGGTCGGCCGTCTCCTTGCCAGTGGCAGTGCTGGCGCAGATCCGTCCTGCCCGAAGACAGACGTCCTCCATGAACCGCGTAACGCCGCATCTCCAGCGCCCACCGCATCCAGCCCCGCGACCGTGACGATCGCGATCGCCCCTCTCATCGGGGCCGGACGATGTGGATAATAATCCTGAAAGGGATACTGTCAATGGGAGCTAGGAAAAAATGTTTAATCCGGCCCCAACCACAAAGGTCCCGAAGTGACATCGCGCGGGCTCCCGCGCGATGTCAGTTCACCCTTGCGAGAAAATACGCCAGCTCCACGATCTGCGCTTCGGAGATCGACTGCATCACATCGGCCATGGTGGCATCGTAGCCGTGGCGGGAGTTGTCCTTGTATTCGCGCATGGTCTTGGCGAGATAATCCTCGCGCTGATTGGCAATGCGCGGAATGTTGTCGCGGCCGGAGAAATCCGCGTTGTGGCAGCTATCGCAGCGGAATTGCGAGGTCAGCGCCTTCGCCGCCTGCATCCGTGCAGGGTCGCCGGCTTCGCGCGCGACTGGCTTCGGCAGCGTCGCCAGATAATCCGAGAACAGGCGCAGATCGTCGTCGGTGAGCTCTTTGGCCATGTCGTTCATAGGCTCGGCGACACGAAGCTTCTCGCGAAACATATAGAGCTGGATCAGCGAATAGGCCGGCTGCTGCGCACCGAGCGACGGCGTGTTGTCGGTTTCAGACACGCCCTTCTCGCCATGGCACGCAAGGCACGGCGCGGCGCGCTCGGTGATGGGTTCGGCTGACAGGGATGGCGTAGCGAGGCACGACAACGAGACGAGTGAGAGGACGATGACGGCAAACGGGCGCATCGGGTTGCTTCTTTCGACTTAGCTCGTCATTCCGGGGCGCGCTCTTGCGCGAACCCGGAATCCCGACATGGCTGAACACTTTGAGATTCACCACCACTCCAATTGGAGTGGCTGAGGTCCGTACTTCAGCGTCTTCGCCGCTTTCGTACGCCCCGGAGTGACAGTGGAAATAAAACACTTCTGGATTCCGGGTTCACGCGCGCGAAGATGCGCGCGTGAACCGGGAATGACGGTGTTTGGCTACTTCGCGCCCGCCACCTTCTGCTTGCCATAGGTGATACGATAGATCGCGCCGTTCCAGTCGTCGGACACCAGCATCGATCCGTCCTTCATCTGCAGCACGTCCACAGGGCGGCCGAGATATTTGTTATCCTCGATGAAGCCGGTGAGGAACGGCTCGACGGATTTCACCGTGCCGTCCTTGTTCAGCTTCGCGACAACGACGTCACCGCCGAGCTTCGTGGTCTTGTTCCAGGAGCCGTGGCGCGCGATGAAGATCGCGTCCTTGTAAGCGGCCGGGAACATCTTGCCGGTGTAGAACCGCATGCCCAGTGCCGCCGTATGTGACCCGAGCAGGCCGACCGGCGCCGTGTAGTCCGCGCAGGACTTGCCCCAGCCGAATTCCGGATCGAGAATATTACCCTGCAGACAGTAAGGCGCGCCGAAGTCTTCACCCGCCTTGGTGACACGGTTGAGTTCGTCCTCCGGCACCGCTTCCGACATCCAGTCGCGGCCGTTGTCGGTGAAGTACATCTGCTTGCTGGTCGGATTCCAGTCGAAGCCGACAGTGTTGCGGACGCCCTTCACATAGACCTCGGCGCCGGTGCCATCGAGATTCATGCGGCGAATCTGGCCATGAGCCTCGTCATGCAGCACGTTGTTGCCGGGCTGGCCGACCGGCACATAGAGCTTGTTGTCCGGCCCGATGCCGATGAACTTCCAGCCATGGGCTTCATCCTTCGGAAGGTTGTCGTAGATCATGGTCGGCTTCGGCGGATTTTCGAGATTGTCCTCCACCTTGTCGATCTTGGAGATCTTCGAGAGTTCGGCGATGTAGAGCGTGCCGTCCTTGAAGGCGAGACCGTTCGGGCGATAGAGGCCAGACGCGAGCACCTTCACCTGGCGCTTGCCGTCCTTGTTCATGACGGCATAGACCTTGTCGACGAGGCGCGAGCCCACAAAGACCGTGCCCTTGTCGCCTTCGCGCATCGAGCGCGCATTGGCCATGCCGGCGGCGTAAACCTCGATATTGAAGCCCGCGGGGACCTTCAGCTTCGCGAGCGGCAGCTTGTCGGCGGCGGAGGGAATCGGCGGCGGCGCAACCGGCGCGAGCTTGGCTGCGGCGGCGCCGTCTGGACGGCCGATCAGCGGCGAGCCGGGCGGCAGGGCTGGCGCAGCAGGCGCTGCTGCCGCAGTTGCGGCCGGCGCGGGAGCTGCAGCTTGCGGCGCAGCGGGTGCGGGAGCGACTGCCGGGGCTGGAGCCGCGGCAGCGGGTGGCGACGCCGCAGGCGGCGTGGCTGGTGTCGTGTCGGATTGCTGGGCGAAGGCGCCGCTCGCAAAGACGCCGATGAACGCACCGGCAAGCAATGCCTGACGTGCGGAGGTGTAAACACTCATGGATCTCTCCCCTTTCAAGGAAGCCTTCTCTGCGCGCAGCACACATCTGATGCGCCGCCCCCGAGGCTTTCCAGATCGCACTGTTGGATATTTTTACGCCGCTGCGCAATCAAAACATGGCGCGCGAGCAAGTCTGCACGGATTCCCGCAATCGACCAGTGCCTCGGTTCTGATAGAATCAGAACCGAGGCACTGGCTTTTTGTATTGACGCGAACCGGTGCCCACTTCGCTCGACAACGCTCTAATGCCGTGTTGCGGACTCGTCGGTGGCATCGAGCAGCGCTTCGGTGAACGGGAATTCGAGCACGATCTCACCGTCCTTGTCCGTGACTTCCAGCACCGCTTTCAGCAGATCGCTCGGCGTGCCCTCGGAGCGCAGCAATTGCAGGATCATCGACCGGGCCACATCCCAGGCATGATCGGGATCGCGCAGCTCCTCGCCTTCGGGATCGACCACCAGCTCGTCGTTGATGCGCGTGTTGAAGAAATAAAGCGGCATGGCAATTCTCTTTGGCGCTGGAAACCCCTGACGCCAAAATCCCGGAAGATGCGGCGCCTGAACACGAATCGAGTGCCCCTCAATCGAAGGCCTTCGCTATCTATGGAACGTTTTCGCCATTGCAATATTGCAGCGCAATCGATTGTGCATTGCACGCATATTGTACCCCCGCAGCTTCACATTGTGATGACGAAGTTGTTGGCGAACCTTTGGGCAGGGATTACAGTTGTGGTCATGCAGTACCTGACTGCAGACAAGCGGGAGATTATGATGGCCTGGAAAGCACCAAAGATCGTCGAAGTTGCAGTCGGCATGGAAATCAACATGTACGCCTGCGCAGCGCGCAAGTAAGACTTGAGCTCACGCTAAGATCTTAAGTTTTGGGGCGCCTTCGTCACTGACGGGCGCCCCGCGTCTTTTCACGAGACGCGAATGGCTCAAGAGACAAATTAGGCGGTTCGGGGCGATTTCATGTTGCGTGTTGTCGTTCTTGGAGCCGCGGCCGGCGGCGGTGTTCCGCAATGGAACTGCGGATGCCGGATTTGTCGTGCGGCACGCAGCGAACGACCGGAGCTGCAAAGCGGTCAGGCCTCGGTCGCGATCTCGACCGACAATGCCAACTGGTTCCTGGTCAATGCGTCGCCCGATCTGCGGCAGCAGGTGACCGCTACGCCCCAGCTTCATCCCCATCCCGATCATGTCAGGCACTCGCCCATCGCCGGCGTGATCCTCACCAATGGTGAGGTCGATGCGGTGGCCGGGCTCTTGTCCATGCGGGAAGGTTCGCCATTTACAATCTATGCGCACCAGCGTGTGCTGGCGATCCTGAAAGCCAACAGCATCTTCAACGTGCTCTCGGATAAAAACGTGCGCCGCGAAGCCATCCAGATTGACGAATCTTTCGAACCGACGCTGCAGGATGGCACGCCGTCCGGCCTGCAGGTGCTGCCCTTCGTCGTCCCCGGCAAAAGCGCGTGGTATCTTGAAGGACAGGCACATCCGGCTGGCGAAGATGGTGACGGCGATACGCTGGGACTTCGCATCGCCGAGAAGGCTAGCGGCAAGTATTTCTATTTCATTGCGGCCTGCGCGCGCGTGACGCCCGAACTGAAGACGCGCATCGCAGGCGCTCCGCTGGTGTTCTTCGACGGCACCGTCTGGCGCGACGACGAGTTGATCGCTGCGGGATTGGGTCAGAAGACCGGCCAGAGCATGGGGCATCTGTCAATGTCCGGCACGCAGGGCGCCATCAGCGAATTGGCCGACGCCGGCATCGCCAGAAAGTTCTTCCTGCACATCAACAATTCGAACCCGGCGCTGCTGCATGATTCCACCGAGCGCGCCGCATTGACCACCGCCGGCTGGCAAATCCCCGGCAACGGCATGGAGATCACCCTGTGAAGATATCTGCGCTGTCGCTCGATGTGTCGGTCTCGCTCGACAACGCCGCGCAACTGGAAGAGACGCTGCGGCATATCGGCGCGACGCGCTATCACAGCCTGCATCCGTTTCATAAATTGTTGCATGGCGGCAAGCTCAACAAGGGCCAAGTGCAGGCCTGGGCGCTGAACCGCTATTATTACCAGAGCACGATCCCCATCAAGGATGCGGTAGTCATCTCGCGGTTTCGCGACCGCGCGACACGGATGGAATGGCGGCACCGGATAGAGGATCACGATGGCGATGCCGGCACCGAGGGTGGCATCGAACGCTGGCTGAAGCTCACCGAAGGCCTCGGCCTCGACAGCGCCTATGTGGAATCCACCGAAGGCATCCTGCCGGCGACGCGCTTTGCCGTGGAGGCCTATGTGCATTTCGTGCGCGACAAGACACCGCTGGAAGCGATCGCCTCGTCGCTGACGGAACTGTTCGCGCCGAACCTGCATGAGGAGCGCATCTCCGGCATGCTGAAGCACTATGATTTCGTGAACCCTGACATCATGAGCTATTTCAGCCGCCGCCTGACCCAGGCGCCGCGCGATGCCGGCTTTGCGCTGGATTACGTCAAGCAGCACGCCACCACGCCGGCCGAGCGCCGTGCAGTGTGCAATGCACTGATCTTCAAGACCAATGTGTTGTGGGTGCAGCTCGATGCGCTGTATCATGCCTATGTGGACGGCCATGTGCCGCCGGGCGCGTTCGTCCCGGCAGCGAACTAGAGGCTGAGAGATGTCGGAATTGCGCAGCAATCGCCGGATCAGCGTCAGCGCGGACAGCAAGCCCGTGCTGCCGCGCCACGCCAAGCTGAAATTCGACGAAACGCGCCAGCGCTGGGTGATCCTCGCGCCGGAGCGCGTGCTGGCGCCCGACGACATCGCCGTGGAAATTCTGCAGCTCTGCGATGGCGTGCGCAACGTCACCGACATCATCGACTTGCTGGTGGCGAAATACGCCGCGCCGCGCGACGACATTGGTGCCGACGTTGTCGCCATGCTGCAGGACCTCGCCGACAAGGGCTTCCTCACGCAAGCGCGGGAGAAGACAGCATGAGCCCTACTCTCACAGATGCCAGTCCCGTCTTCGCCGATCCCGCCGACAGTCTTGCGATCATGGAGCGCACGCGCTCGACCGCTGAAACCTTCGGCATTCCCTTGGCCGTGCTCGCCGAGCTGACCCATCGCTGCCCGCTGCAATGCCCGTATTGCTCCAATCCCGTCGAGCTCGATCGCGGCGGCACGGAGCTCACCACCGACGAATGGAAGAAGGTCCTCTCCGAGCTCGCCGAGATCGGCGTGTTGCAGATCCACTTCTCCGGCGGCGAGCCGACCGCGCGCAAGGACATCGTCGAGCTGGTGCAACACGCCACCGATGTCGGGCTGTATTCCAACCTCATCACCTCGGCCGTGCTGCTGACGCGCGACAAGCTCAGCGCACTGGCGGATGCCGGGCTGTGCCATGTGCAGATCAGCTTCCAGGGCAATGAACCCGTGGTTGCCGATCGCGTCGGCGGCTTGAAGAATGGCCACGTGAAGAAGCTCGAAGTCGCGAAGTGGACCCGCGAACTCGATCTGCCGCTCACGGTGAACGCCGTGATGCACCGGCAGAACCTGCATCAGCTCCCGGACATCATCCAGATGGCCGTCGATCTCGATGCCGACCGGCTCGAAGTCGCCAATGTGCAGTACTACGGCTGGGCACTGAAGAACCGCGCCGCCCTGATGCCGACCATCGATCAGATCGACGAGACCAGCCGCATCGTCGAGGATGCGCAGGTACGCCTAAAGGGCATCCTCGATATCGACTATGTCGTACCGGATTACTACGCGCTGCGACCGAAGAAATGCATGGGCGGCTGGGGCCGGCAATTCTTCAATATCTCCCCGGCCGGCAAAGTGCTGCCGTGCCACGCCGCCGAGACCATCACCGGAATGGAATTCGAATCCGTACGCTCCAATCATTCGATCGCCTGGATCTGGCAGAATTCCGAAGCCTTCAATCGCTATCGCGGCACCGGCTGGATGCCCGAGCCGTGCCGGAGCTGCGAATTCAAGGAAGTGGATTTCGGCGGCTGCCGCTGCCAGGCCTTTGCGCTGACCGGCGACGCCGGGAATACCGACCCGGCCTGCACGCTGTCGCCTGTTCACGCCGAAATCTTCAAGATGGCCGAGATGGAATCCACTGAGGGCCGCGACCGTTTCATCTATCGCAACTTCAACGGCGGCACGCTGGAAGTGGAAGAACCACATTTGGACAGCACTCATGGCGCCTGACGCCGATATCGGCAAAACCACCGGTTCGTCCGATCCCTTCGCGCCTCTCACTTCCGAGCATCTCGACGTCGGCGACGGCCACACGATCCATGTGGAGTCCGTCGGCCACCGGGGCGGTATCCCTGCAGTATATCTGCATGGCGGCCCCGGCTCGGGCTGCCAGCCCGATCATCGCCGGCTGTTCGATCCGCAGCGCTTTCACACCGTCCTGTTCGACCAGCGCGGTGCCGGTCGCAGCAAGCCGAAGGGTTTTCGCGAGGCGAATACGCTGCCCCACCTGATCGCAGATATAGAAACGATCCGCACCAAATTCGGCTTCGACAAATGGCTGGTGGTCGGCGGCTCCTGGGGCGCGACGCTGGCACTCGCTTATGCGCGGGCCCACCCGGACCGCGTCACCGGCATCGTGCTGCGTGCAACGTTTCTCGGCACGCGGGAAGAATTGCATGATGTATTCGACGTCATGTTGCCGCGGCACTATCCCGGCCTGCATGAAGATTTTCTGAGCGCCCTTCCCGAAGCCGAGCGCGCCGATCCGTTGCCGAACTTCTATCGCCGTATTCTCGATGCCGATCCGGCCGTGCATGTCCCGGCGATCCGCGCCTGGGGCGGCACCGAAGCCGTCCTGTCGGAAATCGCGCCGAAGCGCACGCGGCTCGACCGTGCCGAACTCGGCAACACCACGCGGCCGATGCCGGCCACGCCGGCGATGGAAGCACATTACTTCCAGCACGATTGCTTCATGCGGCCGCACCAGCTCATGGAAGACGTAGGCAAACTCGCCGGCATTCCCGGCGTCATCATTCAGGGCCGTTACGACTTCCTCTGCCCGCCCGCGACATCGCACGCCCTGGCCAGGCGCTGGACGGATGCTGAGATGCGCATCGTTGAAGGCGCCGGTCATAGCCTGTATGACCCCGGCATGCGCGATGCGGTGATGAAGGCCATCGCCGATGTGGCGTCAAAGTCGAAGTAGGCTTGGAAACTGAAATAGGACTTCCGGAATGCCGATCGCGGGAACGGGAATGCTGATGACGTCGATGGATATCGACGCGGCACATGAGCAGGAATTCAACGCGTGGTACGACCGCGAGCATCTCGCCGAGCGCGTCGCCATCGAAGGCTTCGTCGAGGCCCGGCGTTACGTGGCCGTCAACGCCAGGCCGAAATATCTCGGGCTCTATTCGACCGCGACATTCGACGTGCTGGACAGCGACGCCTATCGCACGGCACTGGCCAACCAGACCAAGTGGTCGCTGGCCAATATCGGCCGCTTCCAGAACATGTTGCGCTCGGTAGCGCGGATCACCGTCAGCCGCGGTCAGGGCCGTGGCGCGGCATTGGGTCTGGTGCGTATCCGCCCCCCCGTCGATGGCGGTGACACACTGCGCAGTGCTATCGAAGCACAGCTCGATCCCGGCGATATCAACGGCATCATCTCGATGCATCTGATGGAGAGCGATCCGCGGCTGTCGAAGCCACTCACCGACGATCCCGCCGCGCCCAATCCGGCGGCGCGCGACTGGTATGTGATGATCGACGGCACCGATGTGGATGCGGTGACGGCGACCATGAACGGTCGCTTCGATGCAGCCGTCAAGGCAGCTTCCGCGGAGCTGATTTCCGAGGGGACCTACCGGCTGATGTGGGATCTGGCGAAGAGCGACCTCTGAATCGTTCATCACAGTGACTGCGCAGGATTTGAGTGAACAGTGCGCAATTTGGCTACTACAATTCGCGCGATGATACTTTTAAATAGATAGTTCGTACGAATACCGCCGATAACAACGCGATGATTAACAGTATAGCGGCATCCTGATGCGACAATAGGCAACCACTCAGATTGGACTGGTTGACATTTATCAAGGATAGGCCGCCATGCCACGCTTTCGTTTTTCCGTTGGACTTCGTATTTATAGTATAATCGGATTGAGTTTCTGCGGCTTGATCGGACTGGCCGCGATGCAGACGATCAATCTCAGGGATTCTCTGAAAGAGCAGCGTCAGGAAGAACTGCGGCACCTCACCGAGGTTGCGCTCAGTATTGCCAAGGAAGAGCACGGCGCATCACTCGATGGTCGCGTCACCGATGACGTTGCCCGCAAACAGGCTGCCGAGCGAATTTCAAAACTGCGCTACGGCAATGGCGATTATTTCTGGATCAATGACTTTGGTCCACGCATGATCATGCATCCGACCAAGCCTGAGCTGAACACGCAGGATCTCGGCTCCATGAAGGATCCCGCCGGCAAACTGCTGTTCGTTGAATTCGTGAAGGTCGTTAACGCAAGCGGCGCCGGTTTCGTGGACTACCAATGGCCCAAACCCGGCAAAGCTGCGCCGCAACCGAAGCTGTCTTATGTGGCAGGCTTCCAGCCATGGCAGTGGGTGATCGGCACCGGCGTTTATATCGATGATCTCGAAGCTCAGCTTTGGAACAGCGAAAAAAACCTGATGATCGCCATTCTGGCCGTCGTTGCGCTGCTCGGCACGGTGACGCTGATCATCGCTCGCCGGATGTCGTCTGCACTTGTGGCCATGACCCGGTCGGTCACGAAGCTCGGCGAAGGCGACTTCACCGTCAGGCTCGCTGGCCTCAACCGTAGCGACGAGCTTGGTGACATGGCACGCTCGATCGAGCAGTTCAAGATCAAGGCAGCCGAAAAGGCTCAAGCGGAGGCCAGGCTTGAAGAAGAGCGTCGCCACAGTGCCGAACAGAGCAAGGCGCGCGCGTTACAGGAGATGGCCGAGACCGTCGAGCGCGAAACCAACGTCGCGGTGGGTGAAGTAGCCGCCGGAACCGAGCGGATGAGCGGCAGCGCTGTGCTGATGAGCGACAGCGCCGTCATGCTCGGAGAGAACAGTAGTAGCGTTGCTGCCGCAGCGGAGGAAGCGCTCGCCAATGCGCAAACCGTCGCGAAGGCGTCGTCCCAACTGAGTTCGTCGATCGCGGAAATCGCCACGCAGGTGAACTCCTCGCGTTCGTTGACCCTGGAAGCCGTCACCGCATCCGGTCACGCCCAGGCGACGATCGGAAAGCTGTCGGAGGCCGCGACCAAGGTCGGCACGGTGACCAACCTGATCAATGAGATCGCCAGCCAAACCAATCTTCTGGCACTCAACGCGACCATCGAAGCCGCACGGGCGGGTGAAGCGGGCCGTGGCTTCGCCGTGGTCGCCTCGGAAGTCAAATCGCTAGCTCAACAGACCGCCAAGGCGACAAGCGAGATCGCACTGCAGATCACTGAGATCCAGGAAGCCACCTTGGCATCGGTCGCATCGATCAACCTGATTGGTGACGTGATCCGCAAGGTTGAAGCAGTATCCTCGGTTATCGCAGCGGCAGTCGAAGAGCAGAATATCGTGACCGAGGAGATCTCCCGTACCGTCGAAGAGACCTCGCATGCCGCTCGCGAGGTTGCAGCCCAGATCTCCACCGTCTCGAACGAAGCGATCGAAACCGGCCGGCGCGCCGCGGAAATCCGCGACGGATCGGCCGATATCGCGATCAAGATCGATCAGTTGCGCGCCACGCTGGTACGGGTCATTCGTACATCCACAAGCGACGTCGATCGGCGAACCTCGATCCGCCTCGAGATCGGCCGCCGCGGCAAACTTATGCTGCATGGCCGCTCCATCGATGTGACGGTGCGTGACCTTTCATTGGGCGGCGCGATGATCGACGAGAACATTGCCGCCGCCAACGTCGGGGCGCCGATGACTTTGACCATCGACGGGATCGGCGCCGAACTGGGCGGCATCGTCACACGCAAGGATGCCGCTTCGACCTTGCTCTCGTTCACGCTAACGCCCGCCGCAAAAAAGGCTGTCGGCGAGTACGTCCAACTGCGTCGCGCGGCCTGAGGCCGGCGCCCCAATCCGCTTCGACCGGCACTTTCGTGCCGGTCGATCTGAGGATTCATCTCCCCTGTCTTGAACGCATTCCAGCCCCGCCGCGACCAAGGTGAGCTGGCCCGGATCTGGCCGCTTCACCTTGCGAGACGTCCATGGCCCGCGTGTTTCCGATCACCGCCCTCACCGCAGCCCTTCTGGTTTCAGCCGTTGCTGGCAGCGCTGCTCGCGCCGAGGACGAGCCGGTCAAGGTCGATGCGGTGAAGGCAGCCGAATTCAACAAGCGCATGTTTGCCGGCTCGCTGGGTCCGAAGCTGAGCTATGCCTGCTTCGTCCGGCGCTATGACGCCGAGCATCTGGCACGGCATCCCAAACAGAAGGTCAGCACCATGAAGCTGCTGGTCGTCGCCGGGCATCCGCCCGAGGAAAGCTATACGCCCTACTCGTTCCGGCTCGGATTCAAATATCGCCATCGCAAAGGCGACTGGGATTCCAGCGGCTCTTGCGGCCAGATCCAGGATACCGACAAGGGCCAGGAAGTGAAATTCGCTTGCAGCGTCGATTGCGATGGCGGCGGCATTGGGATCGGCCTGGCCAAAGAAAACGACGCGACGCTGGTCCGCGTCGAGCGGGTCCGCATCTGGCAGAACAGCAAGCCCGATGAAGAACCCGGCACCGACGCGCTCACCGGCGGCGAAGACGACAAGATTTTCCGGCTCGACCGCACGGACCTGAAGGAATGTGAATCGTTGATCACGGACCGCAAGGAACTCGCAGCGATGCGCAGCAAGTGAGCGCGATTGACGCCAAACCGGAGCAGGTCATGAACCGACGCAGCCTATTGTGTACCGCCCTGTCGTCGGTCGGCGCGGGATTATTGGCATCGCGAGCGAATGCCGTGACGGCCGACGAGAAACCGCCCGCCAAGCTGAAGGTCGCCTATCATCTCGCCGATGCTGATCGGGTTAGCTTTGCGCTCGGCAATATCCAAAATCATTTCGACGGCGTCGGCGGCCCTGACAATGTCACCATCGCACTGGTCGTGCTCGGCCCGGCGCTGCGCGCCTTCGCGCTGACCCAGGCCAATCCCGATATGACCAGCCGGGTCGCGAAGTTCGCCAAGGCCGGCCTGCAGATGGCCGCTTGCGCCAATACAATGAGAGCGCAGGAGGTAACGCTCACCCAGCTGCAGCCGGGTTTCACCATTGCCGACCGAGGCGGCGTGGTCAAAATCGCAGAGCTGCAGTCGCAAGGGTATCTCTATATTCGACCGTAGCCCGGACGAAGCGCAGCGCGATCCAGGCTGGAAAGCGTGATCAGAAGTCGGGGCGAAGGACCGACAACAGGTATTCCAACGCATCTGATTCCGTCGGAAAGTGGCGGATGCCGGACTCAAGGCCGCGCTCGCTGTAAAATACGGTCCATTTTGTGTCGCGCGTCTCCAGTACGTGGCACTCGTCGCGACGATGGTCCAGACCGAATGATCGCGGATCGATATTCCGCGTTCGGGCGGCCTCCAAAAACTCATCCTTGGTCATCGATCGCCCTTCGCATAAGTGCTCCGACAGCGTCTCCGGCGGAAACAGCCTCATAAATCCGACGCACAAAATTTACACAATCGTCATTTCGCGCACCGGGTCCGCCGAACACGGAATTGCGATCCGGCTCCCACGGCCAGAATGGAACCGTTCGGCTTGCCATGCGTAGGGGTTTGGGGCGATCATTGGAACCGGGCCGCGGCACGTTCACGCGGCAATCGGCCTTTTGATAATTGTAAGCAGAACAAGGCATCATGAATCCCGTCAAAGCACTCGAATCCCATGGTCAGGCCGTCTGGCTGGACTTCCTCGCCCGCGGCTTCGTCGCCAAAGGCGACCTCAAGAAGCTGATCGACACCGACGCCGTGAAGGGCGTGACGTCGAACCCGGCGATCTTCGAGAAGGCGATCGGAAGTTCGGACGAATATGATGCCCCGATTGCCGAGGCGCTGAAGTCAGGTGACAAGTCGCCTGCCGACCTGTTCGAGCACATCGCCGTCGAGGACATCCAGCACGCCGCCGATGTGCTGAAGCCGGTCTATGACAAGATGAAGGGCGACGATGGCTTCGTCAGCCTCGAAGTCTCGCCCTATCTCGCCAATGACACCAGGGGCACCGTCATCGAGGCCCAGCGCCTCTGGGCCAGCGTCAAGCGCCCGAACCTGATGGTGAAGGTGCCGGCGACGCCGGAGGGGCTGCCCGCGATCCAGCAACTGATCGGCGAAGGCATCAGCATCAATGTGACGCTGCTGTTCGCGCAGAAGACCTATGTCGAGGTGGCCGAGGCCTATCTCAACGGTCTCGAAAAGTATGTCGCCGGTGGCGGCGATCCCTCCCATGTGGCCAGCGTCGCCTCTTTCTTCGTCAGCCGCATCGATGCGCAGGTCGACAAGCAGCTCGACGACAAGATCGCCAAGGCCAACGATCCCTCCGAGAAGGCCCGGCTTGGGGATCTCAAGGGCAAGGTCGCCATCGCCAATGCCAAGCTGGCCTATCAGGAATATCTGACACTGTTCGCCGGGCCGCGCTGGGAGAAACTGGCCGCCAAGGGCGCCAAGCCGCAGCGGCTGCTCTGGGCCTCCACCGGCGTGAAGAGCAAGGACTATCGCGACACGCTCTATGTGGAAGAGCTGATCGGCAAGAACACCGTCAACACCGTGCCGCCCGCCACGCTGGACGCGTTCCGCGACCACGGCGAGGTGCGCGACAGCCTTGAAGAGGATGTCGAGGATGCGAAGAAGGTGCTGGCCGATCTCGCCAAAACCGGCATTTCGCTCGATGCGATCACGACCCATCTCGTCGAGGACGGCGTCAAGCTGTTCGCCGACGCGGCCGACAAGCTCTATGGCGCGGTGGCGCACAAGCGCGCCACGTCGCTGGGTAACGGGATCGGATCTCAGAAGCTGGCACTCAGCGACGGCATCACGAAGAAGGTCGAGACCTCCACCGAAGACTGGCGCGCAGCTGCTAAAATTCGCCGGCTCTGGCACAAGGACAAGTCGGTCTGGACCGGCGCGGACGAAGACAAGTGGCTGGGCTGGCTGAACAGCGTCTTTGACGAGAAGGCCAAGCTCGCCGACTACAACGACTTCGCCAAATGGGTGAAGGCAGAGGGATTCACCGACGCGGTGGTGCTCGGCATGGGCGGCTCGAGCCTGGGTCCGGAAGTGCTGGCACAGACCTTCGCCAAGGTATCGGGATTCCCGAAACTGCATGTGCTGGATTCCACCGATCCCGCCCAGGTACGCGCCATGGGCGCCGCGGTGAAGATCGCGACCACGCTGTTCATCGTCTCCAGCAAGTCCGGTGGCACCACCGAGCCGAATGTGATGAAGAACTATTTCTTCGAGGAAGTGACCAAGGCGGTCGGCGCCGACAAGGCCGGCGGCCATTTCGTCGCCGTCACCGATCCCGGCTCGTCGCTTGAGAAGGTCGCCAAGACGCAGAAATTCGCGCGCATCTTCCATGGCGATCCGACCATCGGCGGCCGCTACTCCGTGCTGTCGCCCTTCGGGCTCGTGCCCGCAGCAGCCGCAGGCGTCGACCTCACCAAACTGCTGGATCTCACGCTGTCGATGGTGCGTTCCTGCGGACCGGACGTGCCGCCCGCCGAAAATCCCGGCGTCCAGCTCGGACTCGCGATGGGCAATGCTGGTCTGGACGGCCGCGACAAGGTGACGATCCTCTCATCCAAGAAGATCGCCGATTTCGGCGCATGGGCCGAACAGCTCATCGCCGAATCCACCGGCAAGGACGGCAAGGGCCTGATCCCGATCGATGGCGAGACGCTGGGTGAGCCCTCCGTCTATGGCACCGATCGCTTCTTCATCGACCTGCGCACGTCAGGCGAAGACGACAAGGGGCATGACGACAGACTTGCGGCACTGGAGAAAGCTGGTCATCCCGTTGCGCGCATCGTGATGCCGTCCATCGACCATCTCGGCCAGGAATTCTTCCGCTTCGAGATCGCGACAGCCGTCGCGGGATCGATTTTGGGCATCAACCCGTTCAACCAGCCGGATGTCGAGGCCGCCAAGATCAAGACACGCGAGCTGACGGAAGCCTTCGAGAAGACCGGATCGCTGCCGCCGGAAACACCCGTCGTGTCGTCGAAGGACGTCGACCTCTACACCGACGACAGCAATGCCGAACTGCTGAAGAAGGCCGGTGCCAATGGCGATCTGACGTCGTGGCTGAAAGCGCATTTCCGCCGCGTGACGCCCGGCGATTACGTCGCCCTGCTCGCTTATGTCGAACGCGACGGCGCGCATATCGACACGCTGCAGCAGATGCGGATGGCGGTGCGCGACAAGAAGAAGGTCGCCACCTGCGCCGAATTCGGACCGCGCTTCCTGCACTCAACCGGTCAGGCCTACAAAGGCGGACCCGATACCGGCGTATTCCTGCAGATCACAGCTGATGATGCCAAGGATCTCGCCATCCCCGATTACCGCGCGTCGTTCGGTGTCATCAAGGCTGCACAGGCGCGTGGTGACTTCGGCGTACTCACGGATCGCAATCGCCGCGCTTTGCGCGTCCATCTCAAGGGCGATCTCAAGGCCGGACTTGCTGTTCTCGACAAGGCGATGACTGCCGCATTGAACTAAACGACGACCCGCATGGCCCGGACATTGCTTCGGGTCATGCGCAATCAATAAAGGACATCACACAATGCAGCTCGGCATGATCGGTCTCGGCCGAATGGGCGGAAATATTGTCCGCCGCCTGATGAAGAACGGTCACACCGCGGTTGTCTATGACAAGGACGCCAAGGCCGTCAGCGGCCTCGCCTCCGAAGGTGCCACCGGCGGATCGTCGCTGGAAGATTTCGTTGGGAAGCTCGACAAGCCGCGCGCGGTCTGGGTGATGCTGCCCGCCGGCAAGATCACCGAAACCACCATCGATGCGCTGACCAGGCTGCTGGAGCCCGGCGACACCATCATCGATGGCGGCAACACGTTCTGGCAGGACGACGTCCGCCGCGGCAAGGCGCTGAAGGAAAAGGGCCTGTTCTACATCGACGTCGGCACGTCGGGCGGCGTCTGGGGCATCGATCGCGGCTACTGCATGATGATCGGCGGCGACAAGACCGTGGTCGACCGGCTCGATCCGATCTTCAAGACATTGGCGCCGGGCATCGGCGACATTCCGCGCACGCCGGGCCGCGACAACCGCGATCCGCGCATCGAGAACGGCTATATCCATGCCGGCCCGGTCGGCGCCGGACACTTCGTCAAGATGGTCCATAACGGCATCGAGTACGGATTGATGCAGGCCTATGCCGAAGGCTTCGACATCATGAAGAATGCCAATATTGAGGCGCTGCCGGAGGCGCATCGCTTCGATCTCAATCTGCCCGATATCGCCGAAGTTTGGCGCCGCGGCAGCGTGATCCCGTCATGGCTGCTCGACCTCACATCATCCGCGCTGGCCAAGAACGAGACGCTTGATACTTATTCGGGCTTCGTCGAGGATTCCGGCGAAGGCCGCTGGACGGTCAATGCCGCCATCGACGAGGCTGTGCCCGCCGAAGTGCTCACGGCGGCGCTGTTTGCGCGGTTCCGGTCGCGCAAGGAACACACATTTGCAGAGAAGATTCTATCCGCGATGCGCGCCGGTTTCGGCGGCCACAAAGAGCCCGATCAGCATCCGGATCCAAAACGGCAGGACGCGCCTGATATTATCAAACCAAAGGCGTAGCCCGCATGACCGAGATACAAGCTCCAGGCCTTGCCAAATCCAAGAAGCCAGACCCTTGCGCATTCGTGATCTTCGGCGTCACCGGCGATCTCGCGCACCGGCTGGTCATCGCGGCGCTTTATAACCTGCAAGCGTCCGATCTTCTGCCGGAGAAATTCTGCGTCGTCGGCATCGCCCGCAAGGACATGACCGGCGCCGAATTGCGCGACGACCTGATGAAGGGCCTCAAGCAATATGCGACGCGCCCGGTCGATGACGCCATCGCGCAAAAACTGCTGAATTGCGTCACCTGCATCGAGGCCGATCCGAGCGATCCGGAGAGCTTTGACAAGATGCGCGACGACCTCGACAAGCTCGAGGAAGCGCGCGGCACCGGCGGCAATCGTCTGTTCTATCTGGCAACGCCGCCATCGGCCTTCGCGCCAATCGCGCGTCAACTCGGTCGCACCGGCATGCTGAAGGAAAATGGTTGCTGGCGTCGCCTTGTGGTCGAGAAGCCGTTCGGCACCGACCTCGCCTCCGCCAAAGCGCTGAACAACGAACTGCTCAGCCTGATGAACGAACAGCAGATCTACCGGATCGATCACTATCTCGGCAAGGAGACGGTGCAGAACATCCTGGTGCTGCGCTTTGCCAATGGCATGTTCGAGCCGATCTGGAATCGCAACCATATCGATCACGTGCAGATCACCGTGGACGAGAAACTCGGCGTTGGCCATCGCGGCTCGTTCTACGACGCCACCGGCGCGCTGCGCGACATGGTGCCGAACCATCTGTTTCAATTGCTATCGCTGGTGGCCATGGAACCGCCCGCGCGGTTCGAGGCCAATGCTGTGCGCTCCGAGAAAGCCGAAGTGCTCGCCGCGGTCACCACTCAGACCGAAGCCGAAGCGCTGCATAATTCGGTGCGCGCGCAATATGTCGCCGGCCATGTCGGCGATACCGACATTGGTGATTATCTGAAGACCAAGGACGTCAAGGAAGGCAGCACCACCGAGACATATGCGGCGATGAAACTGTCGATCGACAACTGGCGCTGGGCCGGCGTTCCCTTCTATCTGCGCACCGGCAAGGCCCTCGGCATCAAACGCACCGAAGTCGCGATCAAGTTCAAGCAGGCGCCCTTCGCGATGTTCCGCGACATGTCGGTGGAAAGCCTCGCGGAGAATTTCCTCGTCATCGCGGTGGAGCCGAACGAAGGCATCTCGCTGAAATTCAACACCAAGGTGCCCGGCCCTGCCGTGGAGATCGACGGCGTCGAGATGAAGTTCCGCTACAAGGACTACTTCCAGGCCGCGCCGGCGACGGGATACGAGACGCTGATCTATGACTGCATGATCGGCGACAACATCCTGTTCCAGCGCGCCGACAGCGTGGAAGCCGGCTGGCGTGCCGTGCAACCGTTCCTCGATGCCTGGAAGAAGGCCGGCAAGGACGGGCTGAAGACCTACAACGCCGGCAGCGAAGGTCCCGAAGAAGCCAACGACCTGCTCAAGCGCGACGGTCGTAGCTGGCGCGTACTGAGCTGACGTCATGGCAGCGCCCAATCGCCATATCGTCGTGGTCGAGGATGCGGCGGCTCTCGCAGAAGCCGCAGCCGAGCGGCTGATCGAGCGCATTGAAGCCAATCCCGGCCGCATCGCCATCTGCATGACCGGCGGATCGAGCCCCAAGCGGCTCTATGAGTTGCTCGCGACCGAACCCTATCGCAGCGAAATCCCCTGGGACCGCGTGCACTGGTTCATCGGCGACGACCGCTTCGTGCCGTCCGGCGATCCCAACAACAATATGACAATGGCGCGAACTGCGTTCCTCGACGCCTGCGCGCCGCCGGCGAATGTGCACGCGATCAAGACCGATGCAGCGAATCCGGATGAAGGCGCCGCGCTCTATGCGCGCGAGCTGCAGTCTTTCTACGGCACCGACAAGCTCGATCAAGCCAAACCGCTGTTCGATCTGGTACTGCTCGGCGTCGGCCCCGACGGCCACGTGGCCTCGCTGTTTCCCGGCTACCCCGCCATCGAGGTAACAGACCGCTGGGTTGTCGGCGTGCCCGAAGCCCATGTGAAGCCGTTCGTGCCGCGCGTCAGCCTGACGCTGCCGGCACTGGCCTCATGCCGCGAGATGCTGTTCCTGATGAGCGGCGAGGACAAGCGCACGATCCTGACGCGCGTGTTAAAGGGCGAGGATCTACCGGCCAACCGCGCGCGGTCGGACGGCGAAACCGTGTGGCTGTGCGACAAGGCCGCCCTGCCGGACGACGCGCGTGGCTGACACCGCGCCCAAGACTCTGGCACCCAAGACCCTGACACCCAAGGCTCTGGTGGTGATGGGCGTCTCCAGCTCGGGCAAGAGCACGATCGCGAAGGCGCTTGCTGAACGCCTCGGCTGGCGCTTCGCCGATGGCGACGATTTTCACCCGAAGGCGAATGTCGAGAAGCAGCGCCAGGGCCAGCCGCTCACCGACGACGATCGCTGGCCCTGGCTGCAGAGCATTGCCGACGAGATCAATCGCGCCACCGCGTCCGGCGAGAAAATCGTGATTGCCTGTTCTGCGCTCAAGCGCACCTATCGTGATCTGCTGTTGCACGGCCGCGACGACATTCGCATCGTCTATCTCGACGGCTCCAGGGAGTTGATCGCCAAGCGCATGGCCGCGCGGAAGAATCACTTCATGCCGCCGACGCTGCTCGACAGCCAGTTCAGGACGCTTGAAGTCCCTGACCTAGACGAGCGCCCGATCAAGGTATCCATCGATGACGATGTCGATAGCATCATCTCCGCCATCATCCGCCAACTGCCGACCTGAAGGATCAGACCATGACCAAAATCGCTCTCGTGGTGTCCGATGTCGACGGCACGCTGGTCACGCACGATAAACGCCTCACCGACAATGCCAAGGCGGCCGTGAAGAAACTGGAAGATGCCGGCATCGGCTTCACCATCACGTCGAGCCGCCCGCCCGTCGGCATGCGCTTCCTGGTGAAGCCGCTGGGGATCACGCTGCCGATCGGCCCGTTCAACGGCAGCTCCATGGTGGACGGCGACCTCAACCCCATCGTGCAGCACCTGATCCCGGAAGCTGCCACCAAGCGTGCCATTGAAGTGTTGGAAGACCACGGCGTCGATATCTGGATTTTCACCAACGATGCCTGGGTGATCAAGCGCGACGACGGCAAATATGTGCCGCATGAGCGCGACACCATCCAGCATGAGGCCGTGATGGTGGATGACTTCTCGCCCTATCTCGCCAAGGCCTGCAAGATCGTCGGCGCCAGCGCGGACTTTCCGCTGCTGGAGCGCTGCGAGGGCGTCATGCAGAAGGCGCTGGGCGATACGGCTGTCGCGGTGCGCTCGCAAAACTACTATCTCGACATTACGCCGCCCAATCAGAACAAGGGCACCTTCGTGCAGGCGATGGCGCAGCGGCTGGGCATTTCTACCGACGCCATCGCCACCATCGGCGACATGCGCAACGACCTGCCAATGTTCAAGGTGTCGGGCATGTCGATCGCCATGGGCAATGCAAGCGACGATGTGAAATCGCAGGCGACGGATGTGACGACGTCGAATGAGGAGGAAGGCTTTGCGGGCGCGGTGGAGATTATTTTGAAGGAGAACGCGGAGGGGTGAGGCGCAGGCGACAGCGGCCTCCCTCTCCCAAGCGTAGCGCAGTGGGGTCTAGCGAACGAATTCGTCCGCCATGGGTCGGCCGGTAGGCCGGGGTGGGGTGTCTCCACGAGCTCGGAGTTCGCCACGCCACCCCCACCCGACCGGCCAAGTGGCCGGCCACCCTCCCCACGCAAGCGCGGGGGGAGGGAAAAGAAAGAGCCCTACTTC
The DNA here is from genome assembly GCF_008329525.1 of Tardiphaga sp. P9-11. Lineage (GTDB taxonomy): Bacteria > Pseudomonadota > Alphaproteobacteria > Rhizobiales > Xanthobacteraceae > Tardiphaga. The sequence goes on from NZ_NPKQ01000002.1 coordinate 1,284,385, forward strand.
GCCCGCTCCATCGCCGGCTTCTCCTGCGGACGCTTCGCACTATCGATATTCTGCGCCACCGCGATCAGCGCGATATGGGTCAGCGCCTGCGGAAAATTTCCGGTCTGGCGTTTCACCAGCGGGTCATATTCTTCCGCCAATAGCCCGACATCGTTGGCAATAGACACCACACGTTCGAACAATTCTTCGGCCTTGGCGAGCTCACCCATCTTGATATAGGCCTCGGCCAGCCACAAACTGCAGGCGAGAAACGCGCCTTCGATGGGCTGGATCTCGTCGGTCACCTCGCGCGGATCGTGGCGCAGCACGAAGCCGTCGCGCATCATGTGCTTCTCGATCGCGGCGATAGTGCCCTTCACGCGTGGGTCTGACGCCGGAAGGAAGCCAACCAGCGGCAGCAGCAGGATGCTGGCATCGAGCACGTCCGAGCCATAGGATTCCACGAAGGTGTTTTCGCGGGGGTCATAGCCCTTCTCGCAGACATCGTGATGAATCTCGTCGCGCAGCTTGCGCCACGCCTCGAGCGGCCCCTCCAGCCCGAATTTCTCGGCGCTCTTGATGGCACGATCGAACGCCACCCAGCACATCATCTTGGAGAACACGTAGTGCTTGCCGTTGCCGCGTCGCTCCCAGATGCCGTGATCCGGCCGCTGCCAGACCGCTGTCAGATGTTCGAGAATTTCGCATTCGACCGCCCAGGTGTCGCCATCGAGTTCGAGATTGGCGACGCGGGTCTGATAGAATGAATCGATCAGCTCGCCGTAGACATCGAGCTGCAGCTGCGCATGGGCGGCGTTGCCGACGCGCACGGGCAGCGCGCCGCCATAGCCCGGCAGCCAGTCGGCCTCCCATTCCAGCAGGCGGCGCTGGCCCATGATGCCATACATGATTTGCATTTCGGCGGGCGAGCCGGCAACGGCGCGCAGCAGCCAGTTGTGCCAGTCGCGCGCTTCTTCGGTATAGCCGCTGTTCATCAGCACCAGCAGCGTAAAGGTCGCGTCGCGGACCCAGCAGAAGCGATAGTCCCAGTTTCTGCTGCCGCCGAGCTTTTCCGGCAGCGATGTGGTGGGCGCCGCGACGATGCCGCCGGATGGCGCATAGGTCAGCGCCTTTAGCGTGATGAGCGAGCGCATCACGAGATCGCGGTGGTGGCCTTTGTAGGTGCAGCGGCCGCTCCACTCCGACCAGAATTCGACGGTATCCCGCAGGGCATGGTCAGGATTGATCGGCGCCGGCAGTTTGAGATGCGAAGGACCATAGGTCAGCACGAAGGGGACGCTATCGCCGGCCTTGATGTCGAACTCGGCCACCGTGGTCATGTTCTCGCCATGGGTCTCGATGGGCGAACGCAGCACCGTCATGTCCGGCCCGCAGATCGCGAGCAGCGCGCCGTCTTCCGCGCGTCTGACCCATGGGATGTTGTTGCCGAAGCCGAAGCGGATGATCAATTCCATCCGCATCTTCACGGTGCCATGGTCGCCGCGAACGATGCGCACGATGTCGGAAGCGGCACCGCGCGGCGGCATGAAGTCGATCAGTGTGATCGCGCCGTCGGCCGTTACCAGACGCGTTTCGAGGATCAGTGTATCGCCCTGATATCGACGTTCGCATTTGATGATTTCGGCGGCGGGCTTGATCAGCCAGCGGCCGTGTTCCTTGGTGCCGAGGATCGCGGCGAAACATGCATCGGAATCGAAGGCCGGCCAGCAGAGCCAGTCGATGGAGCCGTCGCGGTTGACCAGAGCGGCGGTCTCGCAATCTCCGATCAGCGCATAATCTTCGATATTGCTGAACAATGACTTTCTGCCCGATCAATCAATTAGGAAGTAACTGGCCTCCGGTCGGCTGTGGCGTGTTTCAGTGCCGCGAGATCGATGGCCTTGGTCATCTTGTCGACCGCGACCGGAAGCCGCTGTCGCCAGTTTGGATGCTCATTGATCGTGCCAGGAATATTCGGCTGATCGATCACACCCAACAGGTCTTCCAACGCCACGGCCAGCAAACGGGTCCGCGTACGCGCGAGAAAGTGAGCGACGGCATGGAAATCCTCGGTCTCGATGCCCTGCGCTCGCAGCGCCTCGCCGAGCATCTGCAGCGCATAGCGGCGGGCGTCGTCGCTCTCGCCGGGATCGATGCCGAGCGAACGCTTCAGCTGCAGATCGTGCAGGCTGCGCCAGCCGGCATAGGTCGGCAGATCGTGGGTGTTGAAGGTCACCAGCGCATTCGGCTGGTAATAATCGACGCCGCGGAACGCATAGCGTTCATCGCGCTCGAACATCATCACCAGATACGACCAGATGCCCCAGGATGCGAGATGATCGCGGAAGCCATCCGGCACGGTGCCGAGGTCCTCACCGATCACCACGCAGCGATTGGCGACGCTCTCCTGCGCCGTCACGGCCAGCAGCGCTTCCAGCGGCATCCTTACATAGGCGCCGTTATCGGCGTCGTAGCCATGCGGCACGACGTAAAGGCGATTGAGGCCGAGCACATGATCGAGGCGAACCGCGCCAGCATAGCGCATCGAGGCGCGCAGCATGTCCTTGAATGGCGCGAAGCCCTGCACTTCCAGGCCTGCGGCATTAAAGCCGGCAAGACCCCAGTTCTGTCCGGCGGGTTGCAGCGCATCGGGCGGCGCGCCGACGGAGAGATGACGCGAGATCGCGATCTGCTCGTTCCAGGCATCGAAGCCGCCGGACTGCACGCCGACGGCGACGTCGAGATAGAGGCCGACGGGCATGCTGAGCTTCGTCGTCAAATCGAAGCACGCCTTGAGCTGCAGGTCGGCATTCCACTGCACGTATTCGATATAAGCGACTTCCTTGCCGTCCGGCCCGGCGCGGAAGGCCTCGCAGGTCGCATCATCGGGCAGCAGCCATTCCGACGGCCAGTCCCACCATGCGGTCTGTTGCTGATGGCGCAGCACCTCGAAACAGGCAAAGCGCGTCAGCAGCGGCGCACGCTCGGCGCGGAATGCGGCAAAAGCCTTCTGACGTTCTGAACCTGGGTCCGCGCAGAATGCGTCGAAGGCCGCACGCATCGCCTTCGACTTGGCGGCCGCGATATCCACGTAGTCGACGAATTGGCTCGCGCGCAGATCCGCAAGTCTGTTGCCGCAGTCACCTGCGGCATATTCGGGCAGCGCCTCGACGTCGATATAGAGCGGGTTGAGAAACAGCCGGCTGTTCGGCGAATACGGGCTGCATTCGGCCGGCCGGTCGTCGAACAGCGCATGCAGCGGATTGAGGCCGACGCCGCCTGCGCCGATATCGGCGGCTAGTCTGATCAGGGTCTGCAGATCGGTGAAATCGCCGATGCCCCAATTGCGCTCCGAACGCACGCCATAGAGCTGAACGGCCAGTATCCAGGACCGATCGAAGGTGCCGGGGAACGCCTTGGACGGCGCGACGATGAATGGCGCTTCGTCGGGAAATTTCCTGGCGTCCACCAGTCTGAGCCTGTGCACGCCGACCGGCAGATCGCGCGGCCACGCGATCTCGCGCCCCTCCGTCGTTCCTTCGGCGATAACCTTAATCCCGTCGAGGATTTTCCAGCCAAGAGGGAAAGTGGCAGCCTCATTGAGGACCGTGCGGGCGGCCGCGCCGGCCCGGACCACGACCGGACTCTCCACAAAACGGTGCGGCGTGCGCACCGGCATGGCGTCCAGAATGATCTTCAGGGCCGCTTCGCTCGTGGTGTGCCACTGGCCCTGACCGTCATGAAAACCGGTCTGGATTCCGAGTTCGGCAGCTTTAGTGAAAAGGTCCATTCGGCACGCTGTTTGCAGAGCAACAATCGAAAGTTGCTGGGAAATTTCTGAATTTGCGGAAGAGGATAGCCGATTTCAACGCGTCGATCTAAGCTGAGTTCCACGGGGAACCAAACCCCTGTCACGGGGCTTTGTATATGATCGCACCGTCTCTTTTTGAACAATCGAACAGGGACGACACCTCATGTTGATGGCATCACCGTGAACAAAACATCCCAAATCGTGGACACCGCCGGCATCGGCGGCGCATTCCATATCGAAAACATCTATCCGATCATCGATGCTGGCCGTTTTCCGGTCAAACGCATCGTGGGCGAACCTGTCGCCGTCTATGCCGACCTGTACCGCGATGGTCACGAGATCATCGCCGCGGCCATCGTCTGGCGCCGCGAGCAGGACCGCGAGTGGAATCGGGTCCCGATGACCCTGGAGGTCAATGACCGCTGGGGCGGTTCATTCATCCCCGATGGCATCGGACGCTATGTCTATGCGATCGAGGCCTGGACCGACGAATTCGCGACCTGGCGCCACGGCTTCGAGCTGAAGCTGAAGGCCGGACAGGATGTCACGCTGGATGCGCTCGAAGGCGCCGGCCTGATGACCAAGGCGCAGAATGGCGGACCCGAGGCTTCTGCGCTCATCGTCAAGCAATGCGAGAATTTCCTGCAGACCGGCGACAATGAGCCGCTGCTCTCACCTGAACTGCGCACCGCCATGGCCGAAGCGCAGTTACGCCCGGACATGACGCGCTCGCCGCTGTTGCCGCTGATGATCGACCGCCCCCGTGCCCGCAACGGCGCGTGGTATGAGATGGTGCCGCGCAGCCAGAGCACGGTGCCCGGCCAGCATGGCACGTTCCGCGATTGTATTGCCCGCCTGCCCGACGTGCAGGCGATGGGCTTCGACGTGCTGTATTTCACGCCGATTCATCCCATCGGCAAGACCAACCGCAAGGGCAAGAACAATTCACTGACGTCCGAGCCCGGCGATGTCGGCAGCCCCTATGCCATCGGCGGCGCCGAAGGCGGCCATGACGCGATTCATCCTGAACTCGGCACCATGGAGGATTTCCATGCGCTGATCGCTGCGTGCGAGGAGCACGCTCTGGAAGTCGCGATCGACGTCGCCGTGCAGTGCTCGCCGGATCATCCGTGGGTCGAGGAGCATCCGGACTGGTTCAAGCGCCGGCCCGACGGCTCGATGAAATATGCCGAGAACCCGCCGAAGAAATACGAAGACATCCACAACCCCGACTTCGACTGCGAAGACGCTGGATCGCTGTGGAATGCGCTGCGCGACATGCTGCTGTTCTGGTGCAACCAGGGCGTAAGGATCTTCCGCATCGACAATCCGCACACCAAGCCGCTGCGGTTCTGGGAATGGGCGATCCACGAGGTGCAGTTGAAGCATCCGGATGCGCTGTTTCTGGCGGAGGCCTTCACGCGTCCGAAGCTGATGAAGGGCCTCGCCAAGCTCGGCTTCTCGCAGAGCTACACCTATTTCACCTGGCGCACCGCGAAATGGGAGATCGAGCAGTATCTCAACGAACTGTGCGGCTATCCCGAGCGCGAATTCTATCGCCCCAACTTCTTCGTCAACACGCCGGACATCCTGCCCTATCACCTGCAATCCGGTGAAGCCTGGATGTTCAAGGCGCGGGTGGCACTGGCCGCCGCGCTTTCGTCGACCTATGGCATCTATAACGGCTTCGAACTGCTCGAACACGAGGCCATTCCGGGCAAAGAGGAATATCTGAACTCGGAGAAATACGAGATCAAGACCCGCGACTGGAATGCGCCGGGCAATATCAAGGCCTATATCACTGCACTGAACCATGCGCGCCGCGCCAACCCGGCACTGCAGCAGACATCGAACCTGCGCTTCATGCCGGTCGAGAACGACAACATCATCGGCTTTGTCAAGGAGTCGGTGGATGGCACCAATACGGTCGCCGGCGCCATCGCGCTGTCGCGCGACGCTTACGAATTCTGGTTGCCCATCGACACGCAGGTGATGGTCGATGGCGAGCGGCGCAATGTTGCCGCCATCGAGAACATCATTACCGGCGAGCGCCATGGCGTCGAATGGGGCGGCATCCGCCTGCGTCTCGATCCCCAACGCGACCCCGCCATCTTCTTCCTTTGCCTCGCCTGAAAGCGTTGACATGAACGTAATGACCGATATCGACGTCAAAGCGAAACAGCGTGCTGAGGAGATCGACAAGCTCTGGTACAAAGACACGATCATCTACCAGCTGCACGTGAAGACCTTTGCCGACAGCAACAATGATGGCATCGGCGATTTCGCGGGCCTGACCGAAAAACTGGATTACCTGCAGGATCTCGGCGTCACCACCCTGTGGCTGATGCCATTCTATCCCTCGCCGGGCCGCGACGATGGCTATGATATCGCCGACTACGGCACCATCCATCCCGACTTCGGCACGATGAAGGACTTCAAGCGCTTCATCCATGAAGCCAAGCGCCGCGGCCTGCGTGTGATTACCGAACTCGTCATCAATCACACATCGGACCAGCACGACTGGTTCAAGCGCGCTCGACGCAGCCCGGCAGGCTCATCCGCGCGCAACTGGTATGTCTGGAGCGACACCGACCAGAAGTACGACGGCACCCGGATCATCTTCACCGATACCGAGAAGTCGAACTGGACCTGGGATCCGGAAGCCAAGGCCTATTACTGGCACCGCTTCTTCTCGCATCAGCCGGATCTGAATTTCGACAATCCGCGCGTAGTCTCGGCAGTGGTGCAGGTGATGAAGCGCTGGCTGGATGCCGGCGTCGACGGATTCCGTCTGGACGCGATCCCCTATCTGGTCGAGCGCGACGGCACCAACAACGAGAACCTGCCGGAGACACACAAGGTCATCAAGCATCTGCGCGCCGAGCTCGACGCCTATGCGCCGGGCAAATTATTACTCGCCGAAGCCAATCAGTGGCCGGAGGACGTGCAGGAGTATTTCGGCGACAGCGACGAATGCCAGATGGCCTATCACTTCCCGCTGATGCCGCGCATCTATATGGCGCTCGCGCAGGAAGACCGTTTCCCGATCACCGACATCATGCGCCAGACGCCGGATATTCCATCCGACTGCCAATGGGCCATGTTCCTGCGCAATCACGACGAGCTGACGCTGGAAATGGTCACCGACGTCGAGCGCGACTATCTGTGGTCGACCTATGCGAACGATCCGCGTGCGCGCATCAATGTCGGCATTCGCCGCCGCCTGGCGCCCTTGATGGACAACGATCGCCGCAAGATCGAGCTGCTGGATTCACTGTTGCTGTCGTTCCCCGGTACGCCGATCATCTATTACGGCGACGAGATTGGCATGGGCGACAATATCTATCTCGGCGATCGCAACGGCGTGCGCACACCGATGCAATGGGCACCGGACCGCAATGGCGGCTTCTCGCGCGCCGATCCCGCGCGGCTTTATGCACCGCCGATCATGGATCCGATCTACGGTTACGAGTCCGTGAACGTGGAGGCGCAGTCGCGCAGCCTGTCGTCGCTGCTATCGGCGACCAAGCGCCTCATTGCTGTCAGGAAATCAACGCTCGCTTTCGGCCGCGGCACCATGATCTTCATCCGCCCCGACAACCGTTCCGTTCTCGCTTATGTACGCCAACTCGGCGACGAAGCGATCCTCTGCGTCGCCAACCTGTCGCGCGCCGCGCAGGCCACCGAACTCGACCTGTCGCCGTGGAAGGAACGCGTGCCGCTGGAAATGCTCGGCCGCACCAAATTTCCGCCGATCGGCGACCTGCCTTACATGATTACGCTGGCGCCTTACGGTTTCTACTGGTTCCAGTTGCAGTTGCGCGATGTCTCCGAACATTCGCAGCCGCCGGTGGTGCCGGAATTCGAAACGCTCGTGGTGCCGCTCGGCTCGACCTGGATGACTCTCGCCCGCACGCGTGGTGTGTTCGAACGCGACGTGCTGCCCTCCTTCCTGGCGCGCAGCCGCTGGTATCCGGAGCGACAGCAAAAGGCGATCCAGCCCGTGCTCACCGGAGCCATCCCGTTCTGCGAGATCGGCGACAACCGCCCATGGCTGGCGTTCTTCGAAACCACGCAGCGCAATGTGGCGACGCGCTATCTGCTGCCCATGCAGATCGAGTGGACCCGCTTCGACCGCGAACGCTACAATCCGAAAGCCTTTGCCGCGGTTCGTCAGGGCGCGCGCGAAGGTACCCTGCTCGATGTTGCCACCGACCACATCTTCATTGCGCTGCTGTTGCACAATTTGCGAATTTCACTGACCGTCGAAGAAGAGGGCAACCGGCTGGAGTTCCGGCCGACCGCGAAGCTTGCTGAAAAACCTGCTGCGCCGCTGGAGAATATCCGTGCGGTCGAGACCGAACAATCCAACAGCACTGCACTGGTCGACAACGATTATGTTGTGAAGATCTATCGCAAGCTGCAGGCCGGCATCAATCCGGAGATCGAAGTCAGCCGGTTCCTGACGGATATCGCCGGATTCGCCAATACGCCGGCTTTGCTTGGCAGCGTCGAACTGGTTGAGGGCGATCAGCGCACAGCCGTCGCCATCGTGCATGCCTTTGTGCAGAATCAGGGCGATGCCTGGACGGTGACATCGGCCTATCTCGACCGTTTTGCCGATGAGCAGCGTCTGCTGGCGGTGGATGACCACGCGCCGCACAGTGAAGAGCAGGTACCGTATCTGCTCTATATGTCGCAGACTGGCCGCCGCGTCGCCGAGATGCAGATGGCGCTGGCCAGCCGCGACGACATCCCGGATTTCAAGCCGGAGCCGACGTCACCTGACGATATCAGGCTCTGGATCAACGAAATCGTCGCGCGTGCGGAGCCGGTATTTAGCGCGCTCGCCCAACGTCGCAATGCTGCGAGGGATTCGGATCGCGCGCTGATCGATCAGGTGCTGGAATTGCGCCACGGCTTGCGGGGGTGGCTGACTGAGCTGCTGCCGGAGAATACCGACGGACTGAAGATCCGCCATCATGGAGATTTCCATCTCGGCCAGATGCTGATCGTCAAGGATGATATCTTCATCATCGACTTCGAGGGCGAGCCGCGCCGGTCGATTGCCGACCGCCGCCGCAAGGCGCCCGCTGCACGCGATATCGCCGGACTCATCCGCTCGATCGACTATTCAGCCACGGCGGCGCTCGAACGCGCGCTCAGGGTTACATCTGATGACACCGGCAAGCTTGCCGCGGCGCTCGATGCCTGGCGGGAACGCGCCACATCGTCCTTCGTTGACGCCTATCGCGAGACCATGACCGACAAGCGATTGTGGCCTGCCGATCAGACTGCTGCGACGAGCATGCTGAATTTCTTTCTCATCGAGAAAGCGCTCTACGAAATCGAATACGAACTTGCGCATAGGCCAGATTGGCTGCGCGTGCCACTGACTGGCATCCTGCGCATTCTGAACCAGTATTCTGAGGAGGTCGTATGACCAATTTGCCCGCGGAGGCTTACGCAATCGTCGAAGGCCGCCACTCCGATCCATTCCACTATCTCGGCCCCCACAAGGAGGCCGACAGAACAGTCGTGCGCGCCTTCCTGCCTGAAGCCGTGAATGTCGATGCCATTGACGATCATGGCGCCACCACGGCGTTGGAGCGTGTGCATGATGCCGGCCTGTTCGTCGGTGCGCTGGCCAATGGCTCGACGAAGTATCAATTGCGGGCGCGTTACGGCGACAAGTCCGTCGATCTCGATGATCCCTATCGCTTTCCACCCATCCTGAGCGAATTCGATCTCTATTTGCTCGGTGAAGGCACGCATCAACGGCTCTATGACAAGCTTGGCGCCCATCCGATGGTACTCGAAGGCGTCAGCGGCGTTGGCTTTGTCGTGCTTGCACCGAACGCGAAACGCGTCAGCGTCGTCGGCGATTTCAATTTCTGGGATGCGCGTCGCCATCCGATGCGCGTGCGCGGCCCCGGCTGCTGGGAATTGTTCGTCCCCGGCGCGACGCCCGGCGATCACTACAAGTTCGATATCATCGGCCCGCATGGCCAGTTGACGCAGAAATCCGACCCGATGGCCTTCGCCGCGGAGCTACGCCCCTCCACGGCCTCGATCGTGCTCGACGAAACCAGGATTCCGCATCCACGCCCGGCGCCCACCGACGTCAATGCGCTGAACAAGCCGATGTCGATCTATGAAGTGCATCTCGGTTCATGGCGCCGCAAGGGCGACAATGAGTGGCTGACCTATCGCGATCTCGCGGAGACGCTGCCGCGCTATGTCCGCGACCTCGGCTTCACCCATGTGGAATTCCTGCCCGTCAACGAGCATCCGTTTGACGGCTCCTGGGGTTATCAGCCGACCGGCATGTATGCGCCGACCAGCCGTTTCGGCACGCCGACAGAATTCGCATTGCTGATCGACGCTTGCCACGCCGAAGGGCTCGGCGTGCTGCTCGACTGGGTGCCGGGCCACTTCCCCGACGATCCGCACGGCCTCGGCAATTTCGACGGCACAGCCCTTTATGAACACGCCAACCCGCTGCAGGGCCGGCATATGGACTGGGGCACGCTGATCTACAATTACGGCCGTACGGAAGTCGTGAACTTCCTCGTCTCCAACGCGCTGTTCTGGCTCGAGCGCTACAACATCGATGGTCTCCGCGTTGATGCTGTGGCCTCGATGCTGTATCTCGATTACAGCCGCGAAGCCGGCGCCTGGATTCCGAACAAATATGGTGGCCGCGAGAATATCGAGGCGATCAGCTTCCTGCGCCGCTTCAACACCGAGGTGTTCGCAAAATTTCCGCATGCCACCACGGCCGCGGAGGAATCCACTGCATGGCCGCAGGTGTCACGCCCGGTCGAATTCGGCGGCCTCGGTTTCGGCTACAAGTGGAACATGGGCTGGATGCATGACACGCTGAATTACATCAGCAAGGATCCGATCTATCGCAAGTACCAGCACAACGACATTCTGTTCGGGCTGCAATACGCCTTCTCGGAAAATTTCGTGTTGCCACTATCGCATGACGAGGTGGTGCATGGTAAGCGATCGATTTTAGGCCGCATGCCCGGCGACGACTGGCAGCGGTTCGCCAATTTGCGTGCGTATTACGCCTTCATGTTCGGGCATCCCGGCAAGAAGCTGATGTTCATGGGCTGCGAGTTCGCCCAGGAACGCGAGTGGAATCACGACACGTCACTGGACTGGCACCTGCTGGAACAGGACAAGCATGCCGGCATCCATTCACTGATCCGCGATCTCAACGAGCTGTATCGCAACCAACCGGCGCTGCATGAGCTCGACTGCGATCCAGCGGGCTTCGAATGGATGATCACCGACGACGCCGGCAACAACGTCTTCGCGTGGCTGCGCAAAGGCACCAATCCGCGCGCGCAATGTCTCGTGGTCGTGAATTTCTCGCCGAACGTCTATCACAATTACCGCGTCCGCGTGCCGTTCACAGGCACATGGCGCGAGATCTTGAATTCCGACGCCGCGCATTACGGCGGCAGCAATGTCGGAAATTCGGGCGAAGTCATTGCAACAGGACTTGTGCCCGAACTCAGTCTGACCATTCCACCGCTAGCCGCACTCTTTCTCGTACCGGAATTCTAGAGCATGAGATTATCCGCCGGCACGCCCTCCCGCCTCGGCGCAAACTGGGACGGACGGGGGACCAACTTTGCCTTGTTCTCTGCGAACGCCACCAAGGTCGAACTGTGTCTGTTCGACAGCCAGGGGCGACGTGAGCTTGAGCGCATCGAACTGCCGGAATATAACGAGCACGTCTTTCACGGCTATCTCAATGATGTTTCGCCTGGCCAGCTCTATGGCTACCGCGTACACGGTCCCTATGAGCCCGAGCACGGCCATCGCTTTAATGCACACAAGCTACTCCTCGATCCCTATGCCAAAAAACTGGCTGGGCGCCTTGCGTGGAGCGATGCGCATTTCGGCTATCGCACCGGCTCCTCGCGCGAGGATCTGTCCTTCGATCGCCGCGACAATGCGCGCGGCATGCCGAAGGCCGTGGTGGTCGACGAGACTTTCAACTGGGGGCGCAAGGAAACGCGGCCGAGCGTGCCCTGGGAAGACACCATCATCTATGAGGCCCATGTCAAAGGCTTGACGCAGACACGCAAGGATGTCCCGGCCGGCCTGCGCGGGACCTATCGCGGATTATCGTCGCCGTCGATGATTGAACATCTCAAACGGCTTGGCGTTACCACCATCGAGCTGCTGCCGGTGCACAGCTTCGTCGATGACCGTCGGCTGGTGGAAATGAAGCTGGTGAATTACTGGGGTTACAATACCCTCTCCTTCTTCGCCCCGGAAGCGCGCTACGGCGCCGACAATCCGCTCGATGCGTTCCGTACGACGGTCGCGCGACTGCATGACGCGGGCATCGAAGTGATGCTCGACGTGGTCTATAACCACACCGCCGAAGGCAACCACCTCGGCCCGACGCTCAGCTATCGCGGCATCGACAACGCTTCCTATTATTGGTTGATGCCGGACAATCCACGATTCTATGACGACTTCACGGGCTGTGGCAGTTCGGTGAACCTTACGCATCCGCGCGTGTTGCAGATGGTGATGGATTCACTGCGTTACTGGGTCGAGGTGTGTCACGTGGATGGCTTTCGTTTCGACCTTGCAACCACGCTGGCGCGCGGGCCGAATGGCTTCGATCGCAATAGCGGCTTCCTCACCGCCATCAGGCAAGACCCCGTGCTTGCGAACGTCAAGATGGTCGCAGAGCCCTGGGATCTCGGCATGGGCGGCTATCAGGTCGGTGCGTTCCCGTCGCAATGGTCGGAATGGAACGACAAATATCGCAGTGCCATGCGGCGCTACTGGAGCGGCGAGGGCTCGCTGATCGGCGAAGTCTCCAGCCGCATGACCGGCTCATCCGACGTGTTCAACCATGACTGCCGCAAGCAGCGCGCCGGCATAAACCACGTCACCGTGCATGACGGTTTTCCGCTCGCCGATCTGTTTGCCTATAACGAGAAGCACAACGAGGCCAATGGCGAGGACAATCGCGACGGCTCCAGTGACAATCTCAGCAACAATTTCGGCGTCGAGGGCCCGACGGACGATCCCGCACTGTTGGCGCTGCGTCGGCAGCTCCGCAAGAACCAGCTCGCCTGTCTCTTTCTCGCACAGGGCGTGCCGCTGCTGCTGGCCGGCGACGAGGTCGGCAACACCCAGGGCGGTAACAATAACGCCTATTGTCAGGACAACGAGATCGGCTGGGTCGGCTGGGGGAATCTCGGCGACAAGGACGACGACCTCACCGACTTCATCGGCCATATGGCGCAACTGCGACGGCGCTTTCCTCAGATCACCACGCAGCGCTGGCTCGAAGGTCGCCGTGCGGACGGCAGCTATGGCGTTCTGTGGCTGACGCCCTCTGCCGAAGAGATGACCGAGGCCGACTGGGCGTTTCCCGACGGCCGCTTCCTCGCTTACGTGATGAGCGCCTCCGGCGAGAACACCAATCCGATCTTCATCGTGCTTAACGCGGCGCCCGATGGCATTCCGTTCAAACTGCCGAAGATGCTGGAATACAAGAACTGGCGGCAGATACTTAACACTGCTGAGGATCAACTCTCGATCGCCATCCTCCCGCCCGGCAGCGACATCGACGCGCCGCCGCGCTCGGTGCTGGCTTTTGCAGGGACGACGGCATGAGCGGGTATTCGTTCGGACCACGGCTGACTGAGAAAGGCGCAATCTTCCGGTTGTGGGCACCGGCGGCTCAACGCGTCGATGTGATGCTCGGCGGTCAAATCCATCAACTGACGCCCGGCGACGATGGCTGGTTCGCGGCCGAGATCGCGGGTGCGAAGTCCGGTGCGACCTATCGCTTCAGGATCAACGGCAAAACCGATGTCCCCGATCCGGGCTCACGCTTTCAGCCGAACGACATCGCCGGCCTTTCCGAAGTGATCGACCACAAGACCTATCCGTGGCGCGCCACTGACTGGCGCGGGCGGCCGTGGGAAGAGACCGTGCTGCTCGAAACCCATGTCGGCACCTTCACGCCGGAGGGCACTTATCGCGCCATGATCGACAAGCTTGATCATCTGGTCGCGACCGGCATTACCGCCCTTGAGCTGATGCCGCTGGCGGATTTCGCGGGCCAGCGCAACTGGGGCTATGACGGCGTGCTGTGGTATGCGCCGGACGCGATGTTCGGCCGCCCGGACGATCTTAAGGCGCTGATCGACGAGGCGCATCTGCGCGGACTGATGGTGTTTCTCGATGTCGTCTACAATCACTTCGGACCGGAAGGGAATTATCTCGGCCTCTATGCGCCGGATTTCTTCGGCGGCGCCGACACTCCATGGGGCTCGGCCATCGACTATCGCCTGCCGCAGGTGCGCGCTTATGCCATCGAGAATGCCATGGCATGGCTGCGCGACTATCGCTTCGACGGGCTGCGACTGGATGCCGTCCACGCCATCGTCGAACAGGGCGAGATCCCGATGCTGCACGAGCTGAGCCGCGAAGTCGGCAAGCTCGCCGCCGATACCGGCCGACACATCCATCTCGTTCTGGAAAACGACGACAACCGTGCCACCCTGCTCGATCCCGCCACCAACCCGCCGCGCGGCAAATATCGCGCACAGTGGAACGACGACTATCATCACGCCTGGCACGTGCTTCTGACCGGCGAAGATAAAGGCTATTACAGCGACTACGCGCAAAACCCACTCGATCATATCGTGCATGCGCTGGGCTCCGGCTTCGCCTATCAGGGACAACCGTCTGCGCATCGCGCGGGCGCTGAACGCGGCGAACCATCAGGCGAACTCGCTCCGGCAGCCTTCGTGAACTTCCTGCAAAACCACGACCAGATCGGCAATCGCGCGCTTGGCGATCGGCTGGAGACCTTGGCCAGGCCCGAGGCCATCGAAGCTGCACTGGTCATTACACTCCTGGCGCCGATGGTGCCGATGCTGTTTCAGGGCGAGGAATGGGGCTCGAAAGTGCCGTTCCCATTTTTCTGCGATTTCGAAGGCGATCTCGCCAATGCCGTGCGTAACGGTCGCAAGAAGGAATTCGCCAGCGCCTATGAGAAATATGGCGACGAGATTCCAGATCCGCTCCATGAGAGCTCCTTCCAGGCAGCCTTCGTCGATTGGGACAATCGCAACAATGCGTCCGGCCGGAAGCGGCTAGCTCTGGTGCGTGAACTGCTCGCGCTGCGCAAGCAACACATCATGCCCCGCCTAGCGGGTGCGCGCTTCGGCAAGGCCGAGGCGACTGGTGAGGGTCTGCTCACAGCAACGTGGAAGATGGGTGATGGCACCAGGTTGCATCTAATGGCTAATCTGTCCGACGAGACAGTGACGCCTGCGCAGCCGATATCCGGCATGAAAATCTGGGGCAACACCGACACTGGCGTGGGGACGCCGTGGTCCGTCGAATGGCGGATCGGAGACAAATAATGGCGCCTGCGATACCCCTCGCGACCTACCGCATTCAGCTCACCAAGAATTTCGACTTCGATGCCGCGGCCAACATTGCGCCCTACCTGAAGGCGCTGGGCATCACGCATCTCTATGCCTCACCCTTCATGAAGTCCCGCGCTGGCTCGACGCATGGCTATGACATTGTCGATCACACCAAGCTCAATCCGGAGCTGGGCGGCGAAGAAGGTTTCGAGCGCCTCAGTGCTGCGCTGAAGGCCAGCGATATCGGCCTGATCCTCGACTTTGTGCCCAATCATGTGGGCGTGCATTTCGCTGACAATCCGTGGTGGCTCGACGTGCTGGAATGGGGACAGGCCTCGCCGCACGCCGTTTCCTTCGACATCGACTGGGATACTTTACCCTACCGCGCACGCGGGGGCCTGCTACTGCCGATCATCGGCAGCTCTTATGGCGAGGCGCTGGACAACGGCGAGATCGAACTGAAGTACGACGCAAAAGAGGGCAGTTTCTCGGCCTGGTATTTCGAACATCGCCTGCCCATCGCGCCGGAACGCTACAGCGAGATGCTGCGCACCATCGTCAAGGAAGCCAGTGCGGGCGATACGCCAGCCGGCCGCGCCATCCTGACGCTGGCCGCCAAGCACAAGAGCCTTCGTCATCCAAACCGGCAGGAAGCGCCAGCGTTCAAGCAGCAACTCACTTCGATCGAGGGCGCAGCCGAAGTGATCACGCGTGGCCTCGACGCCTATCGCGCCGGACTGGACCGGCCGGCGCAGATCCAAGCGCTACACATGCTGCTGGAGCGCCAGCATTACAAGCTCGGCCAGTGGCGCCTCGCCTCGAGCGAGATCAACTATCGCCGCTTCTTCGACGTCAACACGCTGGCCGGCTTGCGCGTCGAGGATGCTGACACATTCGAGGCCATCCATTCGCTGGTCAAACGCCTGATCGCCGAGGACAAACTGCAAGGGCTGCGGCTCGATCATATCGACGGGCTGCGCGATCCCTCGCAATATTTCCAGCGGCTGCGGCGCCTCGTCCGCGAGGCACATGGCAACAGCTGGAAGCCCTTCTATGTGGTGGTCGAGAAGATCCTCGGCGAGCAGGAGAAGCTGGTGCCCTTCGCCGGCGTGCATGGCACCACCGGCTATGAGTGGCTCAACGTCATCACCCAGGTACTGGTCGAGGAGAAAGGTCTGGAGCCCTTGGGCGAGACATGGCGTCAGGTCAGCAATACTTCGCCGAAATTCGAGCCACAACTGGCAGAAGCTAAGCGCCGCGTGCTCGATACGCTACTGCTGAGCGAATTCACCGTGCTGACGCGCCTGCTGGCGCGGATCGCAAACGGCCACTATTCGACGCGCGACTTCTCCGCCGACACGTTACGTCAGGCCTTCGAACTCTATGTGCTGCATTTCCCGGTCTATCGCACCTATCTCACCGCGACGGGGCCATCGGCGCTGGATCGGCAATTGATTTCCAACACCATCGAGAAGGCCCGCGCCGACTGGTTCGGCACCGACGAAGGCCTGTTCGACTTCCTGCGCGACGCGCTGACGCTGGACCTGCTGAAGCCGGGCCGGCCCGCCCACAGCAAGCCACGCGTGCGGCGCTTTGCGTTGAAGGTGCAACAATTCACCGGGCCGACCATGGCGAAGTCGCTCGAAGACACTGCATTTTATCGCTATCACCGCCTCCTGGCGCTCAATGAAGTCGGCGGTGAGCCGGCCGCAGACGCGATACCTGTCGCCAGGTTCCACGAGATGATGGTCACGCGTGCGCAGGAATGGCCGCACGGCATGACGTCCACGGCAACCCATGACACCAAGCGTGGCGAGGATGCTCGTACACGATTGCTGGCGCTGGCGGAAATGCCGGGCGAATGGGCGAGTGCGGTCGGTCGCTGGAAGATACTGAATGCCGAGCATCTGGTAGTCGCCGGCGAGATGCGCTCGCCCTCCACCGCGTTCGAATACATGCTGTATCAGGCGCTGGTTGGCGCGTGGCCTCTTGGTGCACGCGATGACACCTTCCTCGAACGCATGCAGGCCTATGCGTTGAAGGCCGCGCGTGAGGGCAAGCAGGAAACGAGCTGGCTGAATCCGAACGACACCTATGAAAAAGGCCTGCATGTCTTTCTCGAGCGCATTCTCGATCCCGCGCAATCACCGGAATTTCTTGTGGCCCTTGAGACCTTTGCCAAGCGCACTTCGCTGATTGGCGCATTGAACTCGTTGAGCCAGATTACACTGAAAGCGACCATTCCCGGCATGCCGGATTTCTACCAAGGCACCGAATTCTGGGATTTCTCGCTGGTCGATCCGGACAACCGCCGCCCTGTCGATTTCGCCGAACGCGCAAACGTGCTGGCATCTCTGCGAGAGCCCGACTGGGCCGCGCTGGCACAACACTGGGACGATGGCCACATCAAGCTCGCCTGGACGCGTGAGCTGTTGAAACGCCGCGCCGCAATGGCCGCCGTTTTCACCGACGGCGACTACGAACCACTTGAAGTGACCGGACCTCACGCGGCGCACATCATTGCCTTTGCGCGGCGGTATCAGCGCAACGCTGCGATCGTGGTGATTCCGCGTGCCTTTTCCGGAGCGACGCAAGGCGGGCGGCATTGGCCGGAGGCGACGGCGTTCGACGCGACCGTGATCGCGCCCGGCTACCTCATTGAAGGTTTTGCGCAGAAGCGCGGCGCGAGCGAGCTCTCCGTTGCCAAACTCTTCAATCAGTTTCCGATGGCAATCGTGAAGGCACATGCCGCGCTGAAGCGTATTCGTTCGACGCGCTTGCAATAGCACATACGACAAGGCCGCCCGGGATCAACGGCCGGACGGCCTGGCGGATGTCGTGCCGACTCGAAGAAGGTCGGTTCCCTTCCTCCGCGTATTCAAAGCTTTTCATCAAATTATTTGCGAGTGGTTTACAACCAAGCTCGCGTGCACCGCACTATCGCACGACACTTTTATGCTGCATGGCAACAGGCATTGAAGATGCGTGAGATTCTCGGTGCGCCGCAATCGCCGCTTCAACTCTTTTTCGTGAGCAGCAAATTTCCGCGCGATTTGATCGCTGCCTGCGCCACTTCCGCAAAACGCTGCAGCAGCCAGGGTAGCACAACTTCGACGGTGACATGATCCTCGGCCACATCGACATGACCGGATGCCGCCTGCCCCATGGCACGCACGCGGAAGACCATCCGGTCACCGTCCCAGCGTTCCTCGTCAACTTTCAACATTGGTACATTCGTTGCTGCGCGCGTCAGTCCAGTCTTGAGTCGGCGCACGGCTTCCTCGCGGCCGAGCCTGTGTGGAATGGAGACGACGAGCGGTGCAGACATCACGCGATCCTTTGTTAGTTCGTGGGGATGTAAGCGCGAATTCGTCCAGCGGTAGTCGTGATCACGGCCTCAATCATGGAACCTTGGGAGTGCCTGCGCGTTTTTATCGCATGAAGGCAGCAGGCTTGTCCGTCTGCCAGGCTGAGGAGAACTCCATGTCCATTGGTACTATTATTCTGATTATCCTGATCATCGCCTTGCTTGGTGGTTTCAGCGGTATCGGCGGCGGACCGTTCTACGGCACCGGCTATTACGGCGGCGGTGGTCTCGGCCTCATCGTTGTGATCCTGCTGATCCTCCTGTTGCTTGGTAAGCTGTAAGAGCGAATATTGATTTCAAGGCGCGCGATCCCATTTGGGGTCGCGCTTTTCTTCATGCGCTATCCAAATCCTTTGATCGCCGTCTTGATCGACGATGCTGCGTCATCGTAACCCGCCCACGCCTTGCTCTTCGCCAATAGCGCCGGGACGCTGCGCACGGTGAATTTCTTTGGATCGAGATCGTTGCGGAGTTGCGCCCAGGTCAGCGGCATCGATACCGTGGCACCCTTGCGTGCCCGCGGCGACAGCACTGAGACCGCGGTCGACATCCGGTCATTGCGCAGATAATCGAGGAAGATCTTTCCGCCGCGCAGCTTCTTCGACATGTTGAGCAGATAGCGGTCCGGATCGTCGCTGGCCATCTTCTGGCACACGGCCTGTGCAAAGGCTTTTGCGGTCTTCCAGTCCACCTTTTCTTTCGCGCCATAGAGCAGCGGCACAACCACGTGCAGGCCCTTACCGCCTGTGGTCTTGCAGAAACTCTCCATGCCAAGGCCTGACAGCCGCTCGCGCATCTCGCGCGCAGCGTCCATGACAGCGGCGAATGCGACATCGGGCGCGGGATCGAGATCGAACACCAGACGGCCGGGCGTATCGGGCGCATCCGGCGCGCAATTCCACGGATGCAATTCGAGCCCGCCGATCTGCGCGACAGCCGCGAGGCCCTCGACGCGGTCGATCTGCAGGTAAGGCTTGCGGTCACCGGAGACCTTTACGAGCTCCAGCAGATTGGACGTGCCGGGCATCGCGTGGCGCTGGAAGAATTGCTGGCCTTCGATGCCATCGGGCGCCCGCACAATCGAACAGGGACGGCCCTTGAGATAGTTCATCATCCAGTCGCCGGCCGCCTCGAAATATTCCGCAAGATCACGCTTGGTGACAGGCTGGTCGTCGCCGGCATCCGGCCACAGTTCCTTGTCGGGTTTGGAGATCGCCACGCCCATGACGACAACATTGCCCACCGCTGCCTTTGCGAGTGCAGCCTTCTTCGTGATCGTCTTTTTCGGCGTCGTCCTCGCTGATTTCTTCGCACCGCGCTTCGGCTCGGCAAGGTCCGTCTTCTTCGGCGTCTCGGCTTCAACCTCGTCGGCCGGCTTGTCCTGCCGCAGCCCCTTGAACGCGGCCTGGCGCACCATGCCGGCGCCGGTAAAGCCTGCGAATTCGATCTCGGCCACCAATTCGGGCTTGAGCCAGTGCAGGTCCCGGCCACCCGGCGGCGTCTCCTTGCCGCCAAAGGGGCTGCTCTTGGCCGCAGCTGCCTTCAGCGCCGGCATGATGCGCTTGACCTTGTCCTGGCCGAAGCCGGTGCCAACGATGCCGACATAGGCCAGATGATCGCCGCTGTTGACGCCGACCATCAGCGAACGGAATCTTCCCGCATTGCTCTTCCACGCACCGATCACGACCTCATGGCCTGCACGGCATTTGGCCTTGGTCCAGTTAGGCGAGCGGCCGGACACATAGGGCGCCGAGAGCTTCTTGGAGACGATGCCTTCCAGCGACAGCTTGCACGCCGATTGCAAGATGGCGTCGCCGCCGGTCTCGAAATGATCGACATAGCGGATCAGGTTTTCCTTGTGGCGACCACGTGCCTTGTCGAGCAGCGCCTTCAATCGCTCCTTGCGCTCGCCGAGCGGCAGCTTCCGCAGGTCTTCGCCTTCGGCGAACAGAAGGTCGAACACGAAAAAAATGAGCGTGTCGGTCTCGCCATCCGACAGCGCCGCCTGCAGCGCCGCGAAGTCCGGCGCGCCATGGGCATCGAGGCCGACAATCTCGCCATCGATGATCGCATCCGGCAGGCCAGTGGCTTCCCTGGCGATGGCCTGAAACTTGTCGGTCCAGTCGAGCCCCTTGCGTGTCTTCAGCGTGGCGTCGCCGTCTTCGACGCGGAGCTGCACGCGATAGCCGTCGAACTTGATTTCATGCGCCCAGCCATCGGCAGAGGGCGGACGATCGACTGACGTGCAGAGTTGCGGCGCAACGAAACCGGGCATCGTCGCCTTGATCGGCCTCGCTGTTTTTCTGACGGCCTTCTTCGGAGCGACTTTCTTCGTCGTGCGCTTGACGACATCCGCCTTGGTCTTGACGCCGTTCTTCGCCCGCGCCTCCGCGGCACTGCCCTCGCTGGAATCCCAGATAGCATCGGCTTTGATCTTCGCCGTCCTGGCGATCATGAACGGTTTCGGTGCATTGCCCTTGCCCGCGGCGATGGCACTCATACTGCGGCCGGACGCCACCGACTTGTCGTCGTCAAGGATGGTGTTGGCCTTGCCCTCCTTCACGAACTCATCGCGATGTTTGATCAGCAGCCAGTTGGTCCGCTTGCCGCCATTGCGGTCATGCTTCATGCGCACCAACACGAAGCCGCCATGCAGCTTCTCGCCGTCCAGCGTGAATTTAAGATCACCCTTCTTGAGGCCCTTGTCCGGATCGTCGCTCTCCCAATAGCCGCGGTCCCACAGTTGCACGGTGCCGCCGCCGTACTGTCCCTTGGGAATCGTGCCTTCGAAATCGCCGTAGTCGAGCGGATGATCCTCAACCTCTACAGCTAGGCGCTTGTCGGCGGGGTCCATCGACGGGCCGCGGGTGACGGCCCATGACTTGAACACGCCGTCCATCTCCAGCCGCAGATCGTAATGCAGCCGCGTGGCATCGTGTTTCTGGATCACGAAACGGCGACGCTTCGCCGGCGCGACCACGATCTGGCCGGATGGCTCCTTGGTGAGCGCGAAATCGCGTTTCCGGCGATAAATCGATAGCTGCTTGTCGGCCAAGGCAAACCTCGCTCAACGCATCATCGGCCGCAGGATCCGGCCCGGAACCAAAACCGGGAACTACCGTTGAAGTTCCTGGAAACCCACGCCGGCGCAATGCTTTGCGGCCTGCGTGCTTCATTTTGTGTCGATCGAGTTGGAGGACGAGTATGGCCCCGCCCCGCGCCTATTGGAAAGGCTCCCTCAAGCTATCCCTCGTTACTTGCCCGGTGGTGTTGTATCCGGCCGCGACCACGATGGAGAAGACTAAATTCCACATGATCAACCGCGAGACGGGCAATCGGCTGAAGCAGCAGATGGTGGACGCCGAGACCGGTGACGTCGTGGAAAAGGAACAAAAGGGCCGTGGCTATGAGATCAGCAAGGGCCAATATGTCGAGATCGAGAGGGAAGAGCTCGAAGCCGTGCAGATTGAGAGCAATCACACCATCGACATCGACAACTTCGTGCCGCGCGACGAGATCGATCGGCGCTATCTGAACAATCCCTATTACATCGCGCCCGACGGCAAGGCCGGCACCGATGCGTTTGCCGTGATCCGCGATGCTATGAAGGACAAGGACCGCGTGGCGCTGGCGCGGATCGTGCTGACCAATCGCGAGCACATCATCGCCATCGAGCCGCTCGGCAAGGGTCTACTCGGTACTACGCTGCGCTTCCCCTATGAGGTGCGCGATGAGGAGGACTATTTCGACGATATCAAGTCGCCGAAGATCTCCAAGGACATGATCGACCTTGCGGTGCATATCCTCGACAGCAAGGCCGCGCACTTCGATCCCAGCAAGTTCAAGGATGAATATGAGACCGCGCTGAAGACGCTGGTGAAGCGCAAGGCCGCGGGAAAGCCGGTGAAGGTCGTCGAGAAGGAGCAGAAGCCGGACAACGTCATCAACCTGATGGATGCGCTGAAGGCGAGCCTCAAGGGTGGCAGGGGCAAGTCGACCAAACGCGCTTCGTCGTCACGACCACATGTGGCGCGCAAGCGCCCGGCCAAGAAGGCCGCGCGGTCGTCGGCGCGACATCGCAAGGCAAGCTGAGCGGATGAAGATTCTGGGAATAATCATAGGCATCGCGTTGATGCCGACCGTGGCAGCGCAGGCGCAGCAGCTACAGACAAGGGAATGCAACGCCTCGAATATCGCTTTCGTTGCCGAAGCCATCGCAAAAATGGCAGACGGCAAACAAAAGAAGACCGCCTCCGACGAGATCGGCCTGGCCAGCGAAGCAATGGCGGAGGGCAAGGACGATGAATGCAAGGACCATCTGCTGAAGGCGACGCTGCAGACCAAGTGATCTACAAGTCGCCTTCGATCTGACCGAGGTCAGGACTTCTTCTTCGAGGTCTTTCTGGATTTATTCGTCTTCTTCGTAGTTCTCTTGGTTGCCTTCTTGGCCGCGGCTTTCTTCTTCACCGTCTTTTTCTTCGGCGCCTTCGGCACCTTCTTGCCCTCGGCGCGTGCTTCGGAGAGGCCAATAGCGATCACCTGTTTGCGGCTGGTCACCTTCTTTTTCGAACGACCACTTCTCAGCGTGCCGGCCTTTGCTTTCTTCACCGCTCGCGCGACCTTCGCGGCCGCCTTCTTGGAATATTTCGCCATTCAACGCTCCCTTTATGATCGAAACGTTCAATCGTCATCATCGGTGATGGTTCCGCGTGGGTGATGTGCGAATGGACGTACTTATGAAATCCCTATAACGCGGCATCGCATCTCATCTCGTTTTCAAACGAGCGGCCGATCATCTTGCAGCCATTCGCTCAAGCGAATGAACTGGAGACTGCAAGTGATCACCATCGAACCTCCCTCGTGTGGCTCATCCCTCGTTTTCATCGGCAAGAACGGTCGCGGCCAGTGGGTCGCGCAGGAGCAAAACGGCCTATTCGGCGGGTTATTCGTCAGCCGCGCGAATGCTGTGCGTTATGCTCTGTTCGAGAACGGCCATCGCCCCGAAGCTATCATCGAGACGGCGGGGCCGATCGAACTCGATATGAACGCCCTGCCTTTCACGGCAGCAACCTCTGTCGAACGGTTACAACAACGGCGCGTCGCCTGAGCTTCCCGCCATGTCCACAGTTGCTCTTCGGGCTCATGCCCTCCCGCAAGCTCATGCCTCCCATCACGCCAACGACTGGCTGCACGGCATCATCGCCGATGTGCCGACGCCGTTCGACACGCATGGCGCACTCGATCTCATCACTTTCGCACGGCTGTGCGAGCGACAGGTCTGCGCCGGCGCCAGTGCCATCCTCGTCGGCGCGACCGCTGGCGAAGCCGACACGCTCACCTCGAACGAGCGCGCCACGCTGATCCGGACTGCCGCCGGCGTCGCCCGCGGGCGCATCCACGTCATCGCCGGCGCGGGATCGAACTGCACCAGCCGCGCCATTGAATCGACGCGGCTGGCATGGGCCGTCGGCGCCGATGCCGTCATGTCGGTCGTGCCGTATTACAACCGCCCGACGGCAAGTGGCATCGCAGCACATTTCCGTGCGATCCTGGAGGCGACATTGCTGCCGGTCATTGTGCATGACGCACCGTCGCGTTGTGCCCGTGCGCTGACCGACGACACGCTCATCAGTCTCGCCGCCTCGCCACGATTGATAGGTCTGCGCGACGACACCGGCGACGCCGGGCGACTGGCGCGATTGCGACCGCTGCTGCCAGCGGGTTTCCGGATGCTGACGGGACAGGACACCGCAGCCCTGCCTTATCTGCTGCTCGGCGGTGACGGCGCTGTCTCCGCGATAGCTAATGTGGCGCCGCAGCTCTGCCGCGGCATGTATTACGCGGCCCGCCAGGGATGCCCCCGCTATGCGACGACCATCTCCGACATGCTGGCGCCACTCGCAGAAGCCCTGCCGCCGGATCTGGTCGCATCGGCGGTGAAATTTGTATTGAGCTTGCGGGGATTGGGGAATGCCGCCGTCCGTCTGCCGCTGACGGAGCTCACCGAGACCGAGCAGCAGCAGGTCTATTCCGCGATGGAAGCGATCTGGGCGCAGCCTGACGACGCGCCGCCCCTGCGCCGCGCCCGCTAGGCTTGCGGGCGCTCGTTCTTCTCACGACATTTCGGGCCGGGTCCGCGCATGTAATGCGCGGCTGGCCGATAGACAGCAGGTCCAATGACGAAACGCCATAGCCGGGCGAGGATGCCCGGCATGATCGCCGCATAGGAGCCAATGCGCGCAAACAGCGCTGCAGAACGGTCTTCCCTCATGGCACGCTCCGGCGATCCGGAAGCACCGGCGTATCGGCGGCGCGCACACGGACGCGCGCCAGTTCACGCCGCGCGCGGCGCATCTTGTCGGCCACCAGGGCCATGTGGATGGCGGCAAAGAAGCCCTTGATGTGGTTACGCGTCAGCCGGGCGGCGACGCAGAGCCGTTTCCATTGGATATCGCCCGAGTGATGGACGATCGGCGGCTGATTGCGGCTGATGAGGTAGCTGCGATAGGCACTGTCGGCCGAAAAATCGTGCAGCTGCGTATCGCGATTGTAGAACATCGTCATGGTCGTTGTCCGTCTTCTCAAATCCCTGGCGCATGAGCGCGTCGGGATGGTGAGAAGATGCGGACATCGCCATATGAAATCGAGACGGGCAGCCGCGCCTGTTCATAGGCACGGCATAAAAATCAGGAGGCTGGAACTGCCGGAAAGACCAGCGCTCGCTCAGCTCTTGGCCATGCAGTCTTCGATGTAGAACCAGCGGTCGTCGCCGGCGAGGCCCTTGACCTTGACCTCCTTGCGGCAGGCCTTGAGCTTGCCCTTGTTGGCGCTCCACTTCGCCTTCATGTCCTTCAGACTCTGCTTGTTCAGCTTCATCTTGGCAGGCGCAGCAGGGGTTGCCGGCGTCGCAGGCGCCTGTGCCAAAGCAACGCCCATTGAAGTCACAACGAACAGTGCGGCCACGAGGCCCGTAGTGATGCGTGTCATCGTTATCCCCGAATGTGCTTGTTTTGAAGATTGTTCGTCAGATGTGATACGGAACCGGAAGCTTTCGCTGCCGATCCCGCACAGGTTTTACTGGAAGATGCGCGCGGCGCTCTGCAGCGTGAGCCAAACACCCCAGCACAGCGGGACACCGACAAAGGCCCAGAAGGCAATGGCGGAGCCGTCGAAACCGCCCTTGCCGATGCCGTAGGAGCCTCCGCCGGTCGATGCGGCTGCAGCACCCTTGGCCTGAAGCGCGGCGACTTCTTCCGGCTTCATAAACCAATGCGGCGCCAGTGGCTTCACCAGCATGTTGCAGATCAGTCCCAGCACCAGCATGCCGGCGAGGATGTACATCGTGAAGTCATAGACCTGTGCCCGCGGCACGCCGGCAGCGATCTGGAATTCACGGATGTAGTTCACCACCACGGGGCCAACGATACCCGCGGTTGCCCAGGCCGTCAGCAGTCGGCCGTGGATCGCGCCGACGAACTGGGTGCCGAAGATATCGGCGAGATAGGCCGGGATGGTCGCGAAGCCGCCGCCATACATCGAGAGGATGATGCCGAAGGCCAGCACGAACAGAACCTTGCTGCCCATCGCCGCGAAGGTCGGCACCAGCGCATAAAGCACGATGCCGAGGATGAAGAACGTATAGTAGGTGTTCTTGCGGCCGAGCTTGTCCGACAGCGAGGCCCAGAAGAAACGGCCGCCGATGTTGAACAGCGAGATCAGACCCGCGAAGCCGGCTGCGATGCCGGCGATCGCAGTCTTCTGCGCGGCCGAGAGCTGGCTGAAGGAGAGATCGGGCGCGCCGATCAGCTTGCCCGCGAAGATCTCCTGCAGCATGGGCGAGGCCATGCCGATGACGCCGATGCCCGCCGACACGTTCAGGCAGAGCACGCCCCAGATCAGCCAGAACTGCTTGGTCTTGTGCGCATTGTCGAGATGCACGTGGCCGGTGGTGATCATCGCGTTCGCGGTCGCTGGCGGGGTCCAGCCTTCCGGCTTCCAGTTCGGTGGCGTGATGCGATAGGAGAATGCGCCAATGGTCATGAACACGAAGTAGATGACGCCCATGGCCAGGAAGGTCTGCCAGACGCCGACATCGGTCGGGGTCTTGAAATAGTTCATCAGGAGGTTGGCGAGCGGCGATCCAATCATCGCGCCACCACCGAAGCCCATGATGGCCATACCCGTCGCCATGCCGCGACGATCCGGGAACCACTTCACCAGCGTCGATACCGGCGAGATGTAGCCGAGGCCGAGACCAACGCCGCCTATCACGCCGGAGCCGATCCACAGCAACCAGAGCTGATGCGTGTAGACGCCGATCGAACCGAGCACGAGACCACCGCACCAGCACAGCGCCGAGACGAAGCCGGCCTTGCGCGGACCGACGCGTTCGAGCCAGCCGCCCCAGATGGCAGCGGAGACACCGAGCAGCACGAAGAACAGCGTGTACATCCAGCCGAGGCTGGCGACCTTCCAGTTGCACGTCGTGGTGAAGAGTTCTGTGGCGAGGCTCATGCCGTCGCACACTTCCTTCGAAGCGGGTGTGGTGATCGCCTGCGACAATGGCAGCCAGAACACGCTGAAGCCGTAGGCCATGCCGATGCAGAGATGGATGCAGAGTGCCGCAGGTGGAACCAGCCACCGGTTGAAGCCGGCAGTCGCAATGATGCGTTCGCGTTCCAGCAATCCTGGCTTGGTGCCAGACAGTGTTCCGGCGTTGCCCACACTTGTCATGAAAGTTCTCCCCTGCATCCGACCCTTCTGAACCGGTCTGCGATTTGAAAAAGTCGCTTCGTCAATTCCCCTGCGGTGCACAGACAAAGATTCACGCGCACTCGCACTTTGGGAACAGGGCCAGAAGCGACTGCGAGAGTCGATAGTCCAAAGGTATCAGCAACGAAAATTTATCAATGATTTCCACTGCATCGCAGCAATTCAATCGCGATTTGCAATCGCAGCATTTCGTTTCTCGATGAAGAAAACGATCACGTCACCGCTGCGTTCGGAGGCTTCGATCTGATCGCCGCTTTGCTGGATCAACGCAGGGATGTCGATCACCGCGAGGGGGTCCGTGCAGTGGACTTCGAGCCGATCGCCGACCGACAGTGCCTTCATCGCCTTGCGCGTCATCAGCGCCGGCAGTGGGCATTTCAATCCGGTCAGGTCGAGCTTGGTCACGGGCATCGTGCGGTTCCACTTGGCGTAACTGCGTTATATCGAGCTGGCGTCAAATGTCATATGCAGCGGTATGGCGATGACGAACACATATCCGGCCACTCTGGGCGTACTTCTCGCGGGCGGTATGGCGCGCCGGATGGGCGGCGGCGACAAGCCGATGCGTGAGATTGGCGGCACGACGATTCTGGCCCGCGTGATCGCGCGCATCGCACCGCAATGCAATGGGCTGGTGCTGAATGCCAATGGCGACCCCGCGCGATTTACACCCTTCGGTCTGCCGGTGATTGCCGACGACGTCGCGGATTTTCCTGGCCCCCTTGCCGGCATTCTCGCAGGCCTGGAATGGACAGCCGCCAACCGACCGGACGTCACCTGGATGCTGAGTGCCGCCGGTGACTGCCCGTTCCTGCCGCGCGATCTCGTCGCGCGTTTGCATAACGCCCGCATCGCAGAGAATGCGCAGCTTGCTGTCGCCTCCTCCGCAGGACAATCGCATCCGGTCATCGGACTGTGGGATGTCGCGCTGCGCCATGAGTTACGGCACGCGCTTGTCAATGAAGACATCCGCAAGGTCGGCCGCTGGACGTCCCGCTACAGGCTCGCCACCGTGGAATGGCCGGTCGATCCCGTCGATCCGTTCTTCAATGCCAACACGATGGACGACATCGCCGAAGCCGAACGGCTCGCATTGCTCGACGACAAAGCCTGACCTAAGCTTCTCCCAACACGCGGCCGAAGTGTCGCGACATATGGGAGGACCTTCATGCGCGGCACATCTCTGTCCGTGATCTCTAGCCTTGCATTCGTATTGCTCACGTCCGTCGCCTCCGCGCAGGTCTCTGACGACGTCGTCAAGATCGGCGTGCTCACTGATATGAACGGGCCAGCCTCGACGCCATCGGGCCAAGGCTCGGTGACCGCCGCACAGATGGCCGTGGACGATTTCGGCGGCACCGTGCTCGGCAAGCCGATCAGCATCATCATCGGCGATCATCAGCTCAAGCCCGATATCGGCGCGAGTCTGGCGCGGCGATGGTATGATGTCGATCAGGTCGATCTCATCGTCGACGTGCCGGTCTCTGCCGTTGGTCTTGCCGTGCAGAATGTCGCCAACGACAGGAAGCGGCTGTTCATCACCCATTCGACCGGCGCTGCAGACTTTCACGGCAAGTTCTGTTCGCCCTATACGATGCAATGGGTATTCGACACCCGCGCGCTCGCCGTCGGCACCGCACAGGAGGTGGTGAAACGCGGCGGCGATAGCTGGTTCTTCATCACCGATGACTTTGCGTTCGGTCATGCGCTGGAACGCGATGCATCGGCCGTGGTGACCAGGACCGGCGGCAAGGTGCTGGGTAACGTGCGACCGCCCTTCGGCGCATCGGACCTGTCGTCCTTCGTGTTGCAGGCGCAGGCCTCGAAGGCCAAGATCATCGGCATCGCCGGCGGGCCGCCGAACAACATCAACGAGATCAAGACCGCCGGCGAATTCGGCGTGTTCAAGGGCGGCCAGCAGATGGCGGCGCTGCTGGCGCTGATCACCGACATCGACTCGCTGGGGCTCCAGACCGCGCAGGGCTTGCTGCTCACCACCGCGTTCTACTGGGATATGGACGACAAGACTCGCGCCTGGTCGAAGCGCTTCTTCGAGAAGACCAAGCGCATGCCCACCATGTGGCAGGCTGGCGTCTATTCCTCGACCATGGTCTATCTCAATGCCATCAAGGAGGCTGGCACCGACGAGCCTCTGAAGGTTGCCGCGAAAATGCGCGAGAAGCCGATCGAGGATTTCTTCGCGCGCAACGGCAGACTACGCGAGGATGGTTTGATGGTGCACGACCTGATGCTGGTGCAGGTCAAGTCGCCGGAAGAGTCGAAATATCCGTGGGACTACTACAAGATCCTCGCGAAGATTTCCGGCGAGGAAGCGTTCGGCCCACCGGATCCAGCCTGTGCATTGGGGAAGAAGTAGACGACCGACTACTTCACCACCCCGATCTCCTTGAAATACTTCAGCACGCCCGGATGGATCAGCGCCACGTCAGGTGCTGACGCCACCGTGTTCGATGCCGTGGTCTCCTTGGCCTGCGCGAGCCGGGCGCCGAGCGTGGCCTCGGCGCCATGCAGCGTCTTCGCCAGTCGATAGGCAACGTCATCGGGCAGCGTTTCGCGCGCGAGAATGTAGCTCCACGAGCCCACCGACGCGATTGGCACCGGTTGGTTCGGGTAGCTGTTGGCGTCGACCAGCATCGGCTTGAGGAAAGCATGCTTGGCGCGGATCTGCGCGATCTCCGCCGCGTCAGGCGCAATGAAGCGCGCGCCGCCCGGGCTTTCGCTCATGGCCTTGAAACCGGGCCAGCCCAATCCTGCACCCCACAATGCGGCCACGCGGCCGTCCTGCACCATGGCCGGGCCATCGCCGGCGCGGTCGAGATAGACCGACTGGAAATCCTTGTCCTGATCGAGACCAAGCCCATCCAGCACATAGCGCGACAGAATCACCAGACCAGACCCCTTTGCGCCGAAGGCGATCGGCTTGCCGACGAGATCGCGGATCGTCCTGTAGGGGCTGTCGGCGCGGACCACGAACATGCCGGGATTGGAATAGAGTGCGGTGATGATCTTGAGCTTCGTCGGTGCCCGGCCAATGCCCTTGAACGCCTCATAAGCTGGCTCACCGGCCACCAGCGCGAGATCGAGCTGGCCGGCTTCGAGCAACGGGATGTTCTCGGTCGAACCCTTGGTATTGCGCGTCGCAAGGGTCAGCGACGGATCGGCCTTGTTCATCACCTCGGCAAAAGCGTCACCATAGAGCGGAAAGCCGCCGCCAGGCGTCGCCGTGCCGAGACTCAAGCTGAGAACAGGACCTGGCATCGTGATCGACATCGGCTTGGCTCCCTCCTGCGCAACGGCCGTGGTGACAATCAGAAGTGCTGCGCAAAGAAGCGGCATCATTTTCATGGGGCATCCTGACGTCGTTCAGCCTGCATCGTTGAGCCATGCTTGTAGGCAAAATCCGAATTCTGTGAAAGCATGGAGGTAACGGGCGGCAAGCCCGATCAAACAACGTCGCGCATCACCGCCGCGATTTTCATGTCTGGGAGGGATTATGATCGCTTTTCTGCGTGCTGCTGTTCTGTGTCTTGTCGGCTTCGCCAGCCTTGCCACGGCAACCCTCCCCGCTTCTGCTGCCGGCTATCCCGATCGCCCCGTGCGCTGGCTGATCGGCTTCGCGGCCGGCGGCCCGGTCGATATCGTGGCGCGCATCATGGCGCAGTGGCTGTCGGATCATTTCGGCCAGCAATTCGTCGTCGAGAACCGCGCAGGCTCCGGCGGCAATCTGGCCGCAGCAGCAGCCGTCACCTCGGCGCCGGATGGCTATACGCTGCTATTCGTCGCGCCGAACAATGCGATCTCCACCTCGCTGTACAAGAAGCTGCCTTATGACTTCATCCGCGATACCGTGCCGGTCGCCAGCATCATGCAGCTGACCAATATGCTGGTGGTGTCGAATGGCATGCCCGTGAAAACGGTCCAGGAGTTCATCGACTACTGCAAGGCCAATCCCGGCAAGATTTCATATGCTTCATCAGGCAATGGCACCTCGGTGCATATGTCGGCCGAATTGTTCAAGGCGATGACCAAGTGCGACATGATCCACGTGCCCTATCGCGGCTCGGCGATCGCGTTTCCCGACATCATCTCCAACAAGGTGCAGTTGATCTTCGACAACCTGCCCACGGCGCTCGAGCAGTCGCGCGGCGGCACCGTCCGCGCACTCGGCGTCACCTCGCCGCAACGCTGGCCCATCGTGCCGGATGTCCCAGCCATTGCCGAGACGGTGCCGGGCTTCGAGTCCGTCGGCTTCTACGGCATCTCCGCGCCGAAGGGCACCCCGCCCGAAGTGATTGCCACCCTCAACAAGGCCGTGGGCGAAGCGCTGAAGGATCCCAAGCTCATCGCGCGGCTCGCCGAGACCGGCGGTCTGCCGAAGCCAATGACACCTGAGGAATTCGGCAAGCTCGTAGCCACAGAGACCGAGAAATGGCGCAAGGTGGTGGAGTTCGCCGGCGTGTCAGTCGACTGAGCTAGACACCCTTTTGTCTAGACGCTCACCGCAACCATGGCGGGCAGTAGTTGAGAACTGCTGACCGCCCCGGCGACCAGATACGCGAAGCCCAGGAGGGCCAGGAAGCCGAGGAAGAACAGCGCGAAGAAGATGATCGAGAGCTTCTTGGCGAAGGCCGAGATATTGCTGAGGCCGAGGCCGCCGGCGATCAGGAAATGATCAGACAGATGACAGCCCAGCGAAACACCCGCGCCTCCAAGCGTTAAATTGCGCGGCCCAACGCCACCACCGGACCAAAGTTCCGGCCCCAAGGCCACGGCATTGCCCGCAAGCGACGGTCGATATAAGGAATGCCTGCACCGCCGTCCCCGGCCCTACATCCCGCGGACGCCGGCGGGGCCTGTAGCTCAATGGTTAGAGCCGACCGCTCATAACGGTCTGGTTGCAGGTTCGAGTCCTGCCGGGCCCACCATTTCGGCGTGCGTGGAAACCGCGTTTTAACCGCGCGCTAACCATGAAGTGGCATCCTTATACCCAATCTGAAGGAGTAGCGGATGCGCAGGAAGCTCGAAGTTCTCGGCCTGGCGATCTATACGGTCTTCATGCTCGCCGGCATTGCCGCCGATGCCTTTGCACAGACCATCCATTGATCGCAGTCATGCCCGGCCAAAATCTTACACATTCCGAGCGCCTGCTCGCCGGCGCCGCGATGGCGCTCACCTTCGCCGTGTTCTATGTCGCCGGCCTCCAGCTTGGCGGCCACTGGTAGCCCGCACCTTGCCACGGTGTGAAAACCGCTTCGCCGGTTGGCCGTAGCTGGATCATCCGCCCCTCGCAAAGGTGACCGCATGCGCCAGCTTCTTATGTTCCTTATCGTCCTGATCGGCCTCGCCGCTCCCGTCTCCGCGGCAGACGATGTCGCAGCCGCGCGCGCAATCATCAGCGCGCAAGCCGATGCGTTTACCCGCGACGACGGCGCCAAAGCCTATGGTTTCGCGGCCCCCGGCATCCAGGGCATGTTCACGGATCCGGAGAGCTTCATGAGCATGGTGCGCAACGCCTATGCACCGGTCTATCGCCATCGCAGCTTCGAATTCACCGAGAGCAGCACATCCGGCGGCACGATCGAGCAGAAGGTCCGCATCGTCGATGCCGACGGCGTGCCGTGGGATGCGCTCTATACGCTGGAACCGCAATCCGATGGCAGCCTGAAGATCAGCGGCTGCATGCTGCTGAAGGTCGGCCAAGGCGTGTAGCACGTCACAGCGGCATTCACATTCGTACCGCACATCATCTATAACAGGTCCTGCACTTCTCTCGTCCTGCGGTTGCTTCCCGGGTGAATTTGTTGCGGCATCTGTCCCTCAGCGCACTGTCTCCCTTTATCCTGAGCAGCCTGCTGGTTTGCGGGATGCCGACACTGTCGATGGCTGACGCGCGCCGCCTGTCCCTGATGCCCGATCCGCGCGGCGAGTTCATTCGGCTCTGCGCGCCCTTCATGGTGTCGCGCTATGCACATCCCGAAGCGATCTGCGACTGCGTGCGGAGTGCACTGATCGGCGAGATCGGCGATCGCGACATTCTCGATGCCATCCTGTACGGGGTCACCGAGCGCGGCGTGCCGACGCTGAACGAGAACTGGCTGTCACCTGAAAAACAACCTTTGATCCAGCGGACCATGACGGCGATAGCCGAGCCGACTCTGGATTGCATGTTCGGCAATGGCCCGGCCAAACGCGCGCTCGAAAACGTGCCTATCGATGGATTTCCGGCGATGCCGCCGGTGCAGGATCTGGCGCCTTAGGCGACCGACGCCCCCGACGAGAAAGCCAGCCGGCGACGCGCACGCAGCATCAGCGCCGTGATGATAGTGACGTTGAGCGCATTCCAGGCGAGGCCATTCATGAACGCCGCCGCATAGGAGCCTGTCGCGTCGAAGATCACGCCGGACATCCAGCCGCCGAGCGACATGCCGCCTACGGTACCCAGGATGACGATGCCGACCCGCGTCGCGGCCTGGGACGCCGGCATCGCCTCGCGGATGATGATGGCATAGGCCGGCACCAGACCGCCCTGGAACAGGCCGAACATCGCCGAGATAATGTAAAGCGAGGCCAGGCTGTCGAAGAACAAATAGAACAGCAGTGCGAATCCCTGCAGCAACGAGCCGATCAGCAGTGTGCGAATGCCACCGATACGATCGGCCAGAAAACCCGAGCCAACACGGCTGACAATCCCGCAGGCCAGCATCAGCGACAGCATCTCGGCGCCGCGCGTTACGCCGTAGCCGAGATCCCCGCAATAAGCGACGATATGGACCTGCGGCATCGCCATGGCGACACAGCAACCAATGCCGGCCACGAAGAGAAGCGTCGTCAGCGTGTTGTTGCTGAGCTGGAGATCGACCTTGGGCGGCGGCGCATTGACGTGACTACGTCGCGTGACCGTGCCCATCTGCGCGCGCAGAACCGCGAGCATCAGGAGCATCAGGACGGTTGTGACGACCCCGACACTGATATGCGTCGAGCGCCAGCCAAAAGTCAGAATGCCCCAGCTGACAATCGGCGGCCACAACGTGCCGCCAATATAGCTGCCGGTCGCGGCGACAGTCACCGCGATGCCGCGCCGGCGTTCGAACCAGTGCGACGCCTCCGCCATCAGCGGTCCGAAGGTCGCCGACGATCCTGCTCCGATCACCACATGCAGAAGATTGAACTGCCAGAGTGCCGTGGACTGTGAGGCAATGAGATAGCCGATCCCCATCAGGACGGCGGCGAATGCAATGGTGGCCACGATGCCGAACCGGTCGGTGAGCTTGCCGGCGACCACGCCGCCGAGCCCGAAGCCGACCATGGTCAGGGTAAAGGCCAGCGATGCTGCGCCGCGGCTGGCCGCGAAATCGGCCTGCACGGCAGGGAGCGCCACCACTACCGACCACATGCCGACACTGCCGAGCGAGCCGATGATCAGGGCAAGCGACAGCCGGATCCATGCCTGACGGGAGTCGGGCAGGAAAGGCATCGAATCTGAGGTGGGGGTCGCGATGGTCACGGCGGCAACATCCTCGGCGTGTGCCCACGGGTCAAGCGATATGCCGAAGGATTAGGCATGCAGAAACAGTACAGCAGACCGTTTCGGCTAAAACTGGCTCCGGGCTTGTGGCAAAGCCGCGCAGTAACGCCTCGTTAACCCTTTACTAACCATACACACGGCAAAAATTGCCGAGTGGAGTCGCGTCTCGTCAGCTGACCGGGGAATGCCCGTGGATGCCAGTGCGGTGCCTCACTTGCGGATCGGCGGCCCTTCGGCCGCCGCGCAGACGTTCGGCAGTCGCGAGCGACATTCGCGCGGGGAAGCGGCATCGATGACGGATTTGATCGCGGGCCAGGGTCTGGGCGCACCCAAGAGCGGCGGTTTGGACTTCGCCAGCATCAAGACGGCGGTGCTGCGCGGCGATATCGGCCTCGCACTCGGCGTGTTGACGATCCTGATCGTCCTGATCATGCCGCTGCCGGCCATCGTGCTGGATCTGTTTCTGGCGATCTCGATCACCATGTCGGTGCTGATCCTGATGACGGCGCTATTCATCCAGACGCCGCTGGAATTCTCGTCGTTCCCGACCGTGCTGCTGATCTCGACCATGCTGCGGCTGTCGCTGAACATGGCCTCGACCCGCCTGATCCTGTCGCACGGCCACGAAGGCACTGCCGCTGCCGGTCATGTCATCGAGGCATTCGGCAACTTCGTGATGGGTGGCAACTTCGTCATCGGCATTATCGTGTTCGCCATCCTCGTGATCGTGAACTTCGTCGTCATCACCAAGGGTTCGGGCCGTATCGCCGAAGTCGCGGCGCGCTTCCAGCTGGACTCGATGCCCGGCAAGCAGATGGCAATCGACGCCGATCTCTCCGCCGGCCTGATCGACGAAGCCACCGCCAAGGCCCGCCGTAAGGACCTCGAAGACGAAAGCGGCTTCTTCGGCGCCATGGACGGTGCCTCGAAGTTCGTGCGCGGCGACGCCATTGCCGGTCTCTTGGTCGTGTTCATCAACATCATCGGCGGCATCATCATCGGCGTCGCCCAGCAGGGCCTCTCTTTCGCCGAAGCAGGCCGCACCTACACGCTGCTGACCGTCGGCGATGGTCTGGTGACGCAGGTGCCGGCGCTGATCGTGTCGACGGCAGCTGGCCTGCTGGTGTCGAAAGCCGGCATCAGCGGTGCTGCCGACAAGGCGCTCATCAAGCAATTCTCCGGCTATCCGCAGGCGCTGGGCATGTCGGCCGGCGTCATGCTGACGCTGGCGATGCTGCCAGGCATTCCGATGCTGCCGTTCCTCGCACTCGGCGGCGGCGCAGCCTATCTCGCCGTCACGGCCAACAAGCGCAACAAGATCGCCCGTGCCGAAGTCGCCCACCAGGCCGCCGCACCGGCTGCTGCCGCAGCAGCGCAAGCCGCTGCCGCGGACGAGCCGATCTCCGCATCGCTCAAGATCGACGACCTCAAGATCGAGCTGGGCTACGCGCTGCTGCCGTTGGTCAACGGGCCGGACGGCACCGATCGCCTCACCGAGCAGATCAAGGCACTGCGCAAGTCGCTCGCCGTCGAAATGGGTTTCGTGATGCCGTCGGTCCGTATCCTCGACAACGTGCAGCTCGAGGCCAACACCTACATCATCAAGATCAAGGAAGTGGACGCCGGCACCGGTCGCATCTGGCCGAACCAGTTCATGGTCATGGATCCCGGCGGCAATCAGGTCAATGTCCCGGGCATTCACACGACAGAGCCGACATTCGGCCTGCCCGCGACCTGGGTCGATGCCGGCCTGAAGGAAGAGGCATCGCTGAAGGGCTACACCGTGGTCGATGCTGCCACGGTGCTGTCGACGCATCTGACAGAGCTGCTGAAGGGCAACATGTCGGATCTACTGTCCTATGGCGAAGTGCAGAAGCTGCTGAAGGACCTGCCGAAGGAACAAGGCGAACTGGTCAAGGATATCGTCCCCTCGCTCATCACCGTGTCGGGTATCCAGCGCGTGCTGCAATTGCTGCTCACCGAACGTATTTCGGTGCGCGATCTCTCGACCATCCTCGAAGGCATTGCCGACGCCCTCGCCTTCTCGCGCAACCCGTCGACCATCGTCGAGCACGTGCGTGCGCGCCTCGCGCGACAGATTTGCGCGCAGAACACGTCCTACAACGGCTATCTGCCGCTCATCGCACTGTCGGCGCAGTGGGAGCAGGCCTTCGCGGAATCGATCATCGGCACCGGCGAAGAACGCAGCCTCGCGATGCAGCCGTCAAAGCTGTCGGAGTTCATGACCACCGTGCGCGATCGTTTCGAACAGGCCGCGCGCGAAGGCGAAGCGCCGGTGCTGGTTACCTCGGCCTCGATCCGGCCGTTCGTGCGCTCGCTGGTGGAACGGTTCCGATCGCAAACCACCGTGCTGTCACAGGCGGAAATCCATCCCCGCGCCCGCCTGAAGACCGTCGGTAGCGTCTGATTCGGCGGCAAGAGGTCAGCAACCTTGCCCGAAACCGATGCAAATTCGTCACAGACAAGAGATTTGCCAGAATGCCGCACCCCGAGGCCATTTCGGGGCAACAGCGCGAATCACCCCTAACGATCTGAGATTAAATAATAATTTATAAACTCCGGGGCCAAACCGGGCGTCTCAATCGCGCCGGATCACGTCTTATCACTGCCTTGTGATCACCTATTTGGAACGGAACGGCCCGACACCACGTTTCCTGTGCGTGATCAGTTGAACCTGCCGACGCGGACGCGACACAAACGGTCGTAGGCAGAGTAAGACGGCAGGGAGCGTTTCCAATGAACCACTCGATTTACAGCGCGGATCGCATGACCCACCTGAAGGTGGTGATCGTTGCTCTGGTCGCCGGTATCTTCGTGGCAGGCTTCGGAATCTCTGCCCGCATGAATGCTGACGAAGGCTATAGCCAGACTGTGAGCGCTCGCGTGATCAAAGCAGGCCAACCGGTTGCTGTGACCAATTCGAACGCCAGCATGGTCCGCTAAGGAATTTCGGAATTCGCGTGGCGATGTCCCCCAAGGTCGTCAGGTGAATATATAGGAGCTCCACTTCCCCCCGAGTGAGCTTCTGAATGGAAAACGCCCGCTCCCCACGGGCGTTTTTCTTTTGTGGGGTAGGTCGTTGACGCAGGTGCTCAAAAGTAGCCCGAAGCCCACTTGGCGTCAGTCGCGTATGATGCGGGCCGACACAGGGCGCATGCCAATATTTCTGATCCAGAATTTCAAACAGCCACACATATCCTGTCTCGCGGCGCTTGCGCGTCCGAGGTGTGAGCAGTCCCCCTCGAAGATATGAGGGGTGGCGGCGCGCCGTCAGACGCGAAGGGTGGTGTGTGTCGCGATCCGCTTCGCCGTCGGCGACGAAGCTGCAACCGCGCAACGCCTTGAGGGCGCGCCACCGCGGCGATTTTTGGCCGGGGACCGTTCTTCCTGGGACGTGGCGGTAGCGGATTTCCCGCGCCTACCTGTCCCAGTCCAGCCGCACGCTAGCGGCAGACCCCCGTAGTGGGGTCGGACGGTGACCTCCGAGCCTCCCGGGTGCGCGAGGGAACGTCTCCCTCATGCCCGCAGGCGCCGCAATCCAGATCCCACTTCAAGACGCCTCATGAAGCGCCCCTCGCGAACCGGACGCGCGGAGGATAATCCTTATAGGTACATTGTCAACATATATAGGAAAAAATGTTCTCGCGTCACAGACTGTCATTGCACCGATGCCGGATGACGAGAGAGCTAAACGATCACCGCGCCGGTGGCACCGTCTCGATCAGCTTGCCGGTGAAGACAATCGGGCCCGTGGCGAGACCAGTCGGCGAGCCGCCTTCCGGCTCGACGGTCACGGCATAGGTGGCCTGATTGACGACGTCAGGATCATAGGCAGCGAGTGCAGCGCGCGACGTGAATTCGTTGCTGCCGATCACGCCGAGCGAACGCGGGCGCTGCAGCTTGTCAGACACGATCCAGAGCTCATAGCTCTTGCCGGCCTGCTGTTCGGCGCCAACCTTGCGCACCGTGAAATTCTTGGTCGCCGCGTCGACGGTGAGAATGAATGCAGGTGATGCAGCGTCGGTCTGCAGCAAGGCGACGTATTGCGCCTGCGCTGCTACGGCCGGTGCGACCGGCGCGGGCGCTTGTGCCACCTGCTGCGTCGCCTTCGGTCGCAAGCCTGGCGGCAGCAATTCGGGGCGATAGGCCTGCACGGCGATCAGTGCAACGAGCATGGCGGCAATCGCAGTCATGCCGGTGGCGACGCCGCGCCAGCGCTTCGCCTGTTGCGAGAAATCAATCACGTTCGAACGATCGAGCGTCGGACGGTCAACTGTCGAACTATCAATGGAAGATGGCTCAGCGACGGCTGCAACAGCGGGCTGCGCTGCTTCCGGATGCACGATCGCTTCCTGCGTACCGGCCAGACCGATCGCAACGCGGATTTTCTCCCAGACTTCAGGGCGCGGTTCGACGAGGCCAACCATTTGATTCAAAACGCCGAGCTTGCGCTCCCACGCCTCAACCACCGCGACAAAATCCTTGTCGACGGACATCATGGCCTCGACCTGCACGCGCTCTTCGGCACTGAGCGTGCCGAGCGCATATTCCGCGGCGAGCGCGATATGGTCTTCGCTATAGGCCATCATGTCAGTCCCAGACACTCCCGGATGTCCATCATGCTGCGACGCAGCCACGTCTTTACTGTATTGACCGGCGTCTGGAACTTCGTCGCGAGTTGCTCGCGACTCCATCCATTGTAGTAAGCAAGCAGCACCAGTTTCTGCCGGTCCGGCTCAAGCCGACCCACGCACTCCAACAAGCGCTTCAATTCTTCAGTCATTTCCTGACGCGCGAGCGGGTCAGGTGTATCGGCTGCCACTTCCATTGCAGCCGGTTCTTCCTCGATAGAGACTTCACCTTTCTTGCGAACGACATCGATGGCTCGATTGCGAGCGATCGACACCATCCAGGTGATCGGCGATGCCAGACCGGGATTGAACTGCCCGGCACTGTTCCAGATCTTGAAGAAGGCCTCCTGGATGACTTCTTCCGCGAGATCCTGTCTGCGCAAGATACGGATCACGACGCCAAAGAGTTTCGCGCGTGTTGCAGCATAGAGGCGCTCAAAGGCAACCTCGTCCCCTTTGGCAACTGCGGCAATGAGCCAGACCAGTTCAGCCGGCGTCAGCATTCCGTCTCCCCAACCTCAATATACCTTTGGCCGTACGGAGATGCCGCTCGGCAGTGCTGCCTGTCGTAACACAGATCATATTGTACGGGCCAACGTTGCTGTTGACGCTGTGGATAGACCCCAAACAACAAACCCGGACCTCGCGGCCCGGGTTGCTATGATTCGGTTTTGGAAGAGCGGATACCGCTCTCTTCGCTCGTGCGATCAGGCCACTGCGCCGATGCGGGCACGCATCAGGCCAATGCTGTCGAGGTCGGCCTGCTCGCGGGCGTTCTCTTCGTCGCGCGCGCGGGCCTGGTCGCGCTCGTCGAGCAGTTCGACCTTCTTGAGTTCTTCGAACGCTTCGGTGAGCAGTGCCTTCGCGTCTTCGAGCTGCACACGCAGCTCATCGGCCGAACGCGTCAGATTCTCGCGACGCTGGATCGCGGCCTTCGCATAGGTCGGATAGGCAAAATGAGTCGGATCCTGAATACCGGCACGATCCTGCTCGGTCTGGATCTCGCGCTCGAGATCGACCGACATGCGCTGGAAATCCGCAATCATGCCTTCGATCTGATTGACCCGTCGGCGCTTCTCATCGACCTGGAACTTCTTCAGGCGGATCAGGGTGTCACGTGACTTCATCGACTCATACTCCCCAGAAGTCCCAGTCTCAACGCGGGACACAACCGACCGGCCGCAAGGGGCTGGCAGGCCGAAACTCTTCTCTGGGGGTCATGATGGCCTGACAAAGTTAGCGTTCCGTTTCCAAACCACCAACGATTTGTTGCAGTTGCTGATAGCCTTGGGCCAGTCCGCAGACTTCGTCCTTCTGTTGCCGCAAGAATGCCTCAAGCGGCTCATGCAGCCGGATGGCCTCGTCCACTTCCGGACTGGAACCGGCGCGATAGGCGCCCAGCCGGATCAGTTCTTCCATATCCGAATAGGTCGCCATGATCTGCCGGGCTCGCGTGATCGTCGGCAAATAGGCGGGGTCGCAGGACCGCGGCATGGTTCGCGACACCGACTTCAGTATATTGATAGCAGGATAGCGGCCGCGCTCGGCGATCCCGCGCTGCATCACGATGTGACCGTCGAGAATACCGCGCACGGCGTCCGCAACGGGTTCATTGTGATCGTCGCCGTCAACCAGCACCGTGAAGATGCCGGTGATCGAGCCTTCGTCGGTGCCGGGCCCGGCCCGCTCCAGCAGCTTCGGCAGTTCGGTGAAAACCGTCGGCGTGTAGCCTTTTGCAGTCGGAGGTTCGCCAACGGACAGGCCGATTTCACGCTGCGCCATGGCGAAACGCGTAACCGAGTCCATCATGCACATGACGTCCTTGCCCTCGTCGCGGAAGAACTCCGAGATCGACAGCGTCAGATAGGCTGCCTGACGCCGCATCAGCGCCGGCTCGTCCGAGGTCGCGACCACGACCACAGCACGGGCGAGACCTTCTTCGCCGAGATCCTCCTGCAAGAACTCCTGCACTTCGCGGCCACGTTCACCGATCAGGCCGATGACAGAGACGTCGGCATCGACATTGCGCGCCAGCATCGACAGCAGCACCGATTTGCCAACGCCGGAGCCCGCAAAGATGCCCATGCGCTGGCCGCGGCAGCAGGTCAGGAAGGTGTTCATCGCGCGCACGCCGAGATCGAGCGGGGCGCCGACGCGCTTGCGGGAATGGGCGGGCGGCGGGGATGCACGATACGGCATCGGCGCCGCGCCCTGGGGCAGTGGCCCCTTGCCGTCGATCGGCTCACCCATCGCATTGACCACCCGGCCGAGCCAGGCGATCGAGGGCCGCACCTGGCTGGCGGCATTGGCGATGACCGCCCGGCAGCCGCGGCGGACGCCTTCCAGCCCGGCAAAGGGCATGACCACGGCGTTGTTGCCACTGAACCCGATCACCTCGGCGGGGATGGAGCGGCTGGTGCCCGTCTCAATCACGATACGCGCGCCGACCGACATCGCATGGATCGGACCGGCGACCTCGACCATTAACCCGCGCACGCCAACCACCCGGCCGTAAATATTGACGCCGTCGAGGTCGGAGATCTGTTCCGCAAGGGCTTTCATTGCAAAACCCTTAAGTTTCGACTCATTGCTGACTCGGTCTTAACCCCGTGTTTACCCGCATCGTTAATCATTACGTCACTGTCTTGGATGACTGAGAGCATTCGCGCCATCAGAACGAAGGGGCGAGTCGATGGAGTCGGTTAGGTCCGGCTCTTAATGTGGAACTTGAGCGGGTACAGGTACAAAAAGAGTCTTTGCTGCAATATCTTATCGCGATTCGACCAAAATTGCACGATTAGAGCTTGCGTCGAAGAATCAGGTTTTGTTAACCATATCCCGTCAGGATCCGAATCAGTTGTTCGTAGGCGTTTTTTGGTGCCGCAAGTATGGCGGCCGACCTGACGCCCAGAGCGGCGACTAAAGGGGACTGGCATGCGCGTTTTGCTAATTGAAGATGATAGCGCCGTTGCGCAGTCGATTGAGCTGATGCTCAAATCCGAGAGCTTCAACGTCTATACGACGGACCTCGGTGAAGAGGGCGTCGACCTCGGCAAGCTCTACGACTACGATATTATCCTGCTCGATCTCAATCTGCCGGACATGTCCGGCTACGATGTGCTCAAGCAGCTGCGGGTGTCCAAGATCAAGACCCCGATCCTCATTCTCTCGGGCCTCGCCGGCATCGAGGACAAGGTCAAGGGTCTCGGCGTCGGCGCCGACGACTACATGACCAAGCCCTTCCACAAGGACGAACTGGTCGCCCGCATTCATGCGATCGTCCGTCGCTCCAAGGGCCACGCCCAGTCGGTCATCCAGACCGGTGACCTCGTTGTCAACCTCGACACCAAGACGGTGGAAGTCGGCGGCCAGCGCGTCCATCTGACGGGCAAGGAATACCAGATGCTGGAGCTGCTCTCGCTCCGCAAGGGCACCACCCTCACCAAGGAAATGTTCCTCAACCACCTCTATGGCGGTATGGACGAGCCCGAACTGAAGATCATCGACGTTTTCATCTGCAAGCTGCGCAAGAAGCTGGCCAATGCTTCCGAAGGCCGCAACTTCATCGAAACCGTCTGGGGCCGTGGCTATGTGCTCCGCGAGCCGCACGAAGAAGAGATCCGCATCCCGGCTTGAGTTTCAAGCCGACTTAAGCGTCACTCCCTGAAAGTTCTCAGCAAAGCCCCGCCCCCACCGGCGGGGTTTTTGTTTGCGTGAATGAACCCGCCGGAGGCTTTACGCGACGAATGCCATAGGCGAATACCGAGCAACGGTTTTCGTATAAGTCGGGGGTGGAATGGTTCTGCAATCTCTGGTCGGGCTGCCGGCCTTCTTGGTCTATTTCTGCACCGGCATCGTCGCCGTGATGCTCTATCTGTTCGTCTATCTGCGCATCACAGCGCATGACGAGTTCGCACTGATCCGCAACGATTGCGCGCCAGCTGCGATCGCGCTCGGGCTCAGCCTGCTCGGCTTCGTGCTGCCGGTGGCCAGCGCTATCGTTCACTCCGCCAATGTGATCGATTGTCTGATCTGGGCGATCATCGCACTGACCGTGCAGATCGCCGTCTATTTCATTCTCCGCATCCCCGTGCCGCAACTATCGGATCGCATCGCCAAAGGGCAGATGGCGCCGGCCCTCTGGCTCGGCCTCGCCTCTCTCGCTGCCGGCGTGCTCAACGCCGCCTCCATGGTGTATTCGCCATGACGAGCGAACC
Source organism: Tardiphaga sp. P9-11 (assembly GCF_008329525.1). Lineage (GTDB taxonomy): Bacteria > Pseudomonadota > Alphaproteobacteria > Rhizobiales > Xanthobacteraceae > Tardiphaga. Next base: position 1,328,161 of record NZ_NPKQ01000002.1, read on the forward strand.
CGCGAAGAACTTCGGCAAGCGCCAGCCGGTGCTTGAGGAAGCACCTGCCCGCAAACGCTCCAATCATGTCGCGCTCCTGCTGATGGGGACGATGGCACTGGGCGGCGGCGCCTATGCGCTGATGCCAAGCGAACATTGCGACCCGAACCGGCCTGCCATCGCCGGTCAACAGCAGGAATGCCAGCAGCGCAGTTCGTCGTCAGGAGGCCATGGCTATTCCGGCGGCGGCAGTAGCAATAACTCGTCCGGGCGCAGCAACTTCGCCAGCACCGGCTCATCGGCGAGCGGTGGGTATGACAGTTCGTCATCCAGCAGCAGCCATGTCACCCGCAGCGGTTTCGGCTCTTTCATGTCGCATTTCTCGGGCGGCGGCTGACATCGCATGCAGCGGATCGCCTGCGCCGAGCGCAACGACTGGGAAGCCACCGCAGCCGCCACTGGTTTCGTGTTTCACACAGAGGCCGGCGAACGCTATTGGGACGAACGCGCCTATTACGCATTCACGCTGGATGAGATCGAGCATCAGATCGAAGCTCCCACCGCAGAACTCAATGCGATGTGCCGCGAACTGGTCAGCCGCGCGGTCAAGGATGAACGCTATTTGCGGCTGCTGAAAATTCCGCAGGCCTATTGGACCTTCATCGCCGCAAGCTGGCAACGGGGTGATCCCAGCCTCTACGGCCGTTTCGATTTCCAGTTCGACGGCAAAGCCCCGGCGAAGTTACTCGAATACAATGCGGATACGCCGACCTCATTGTTCGAGGCGGCAGTGTTTCAATGGACCTGGCTTGAACAGGCGATCGAGCGCCAGATCATTCCGAAGCGCGCCGATCAGTACAACTCGCTGCATGAGCGCCTCATCGGTGCCTGGCGCAAGATCGGCACCGGCGGGACACTGCATCTCGCAGCCGCCATGGACAATGCCGAGGACCGCGGCACGGTGCAGTATCTCGCCGATGTCGCGCAGCAAGGCGGGCTCACGCCGACGCTGATCGATATCAAGGACATCGGCTATGCCGACACCGGGCAGTTCGTCGATCTGCAAGACAAGCCGATCGAGCTGATCTTCAAGCTCTATCCCTGGGAATGGATGTTCCGTGAAGCATTCGGAGGTCGTCTGAAGGGCGCGTCGACACGCTGGATCGAACCGCCATGGAAAGCCATCCTGTCCAACAAGGGCATCCTGCCGCTGCTCTGGGCGATGTTTCCGAACCACCCGAACCTGCTGCCGGCCTATTTTGACGACGACGCTGCAGCCGCTGAGCTCGGCACGTCCTATGTACGCAAGCCGCTCTATTCGCGCGAAGGCGCCAATGTCACGCTGGTGAGTGGCGGCAGCGCCATCGATGCGCAGCCTGGTCCCTATGGCGAAGAAGGTTTCATCCGGCAGATGCTGATGCCGCTACCGAACTTTGCGGATCAGTATCCGGTGCTGGGCAGCTGGCTGGTCGATGACGTGCCATGCGGGCTCTCGATCCGCGAGGATGAGAATCCGATCACCGGCAATATGTCACGCTTCATTCCGCACGCTATTCTGTGACGGCGCTCAGCGCACCGGCGAAGCAGCGGCCTTGAGACCCACGGGCGCCATGCCCGGCACGATCGATGGCGCGGCACGCACGACGTTCGGACGGTACAGGCCGCGCTTGTCGGCATGCGGCTTGAACGCGTCAGTCAGCCCGACAACGGTCTCGGCAGCGCCCAGCGCCAGGAAGCCATCGGGCTCCATGCATTTGGCAAGGCGGCCAAAGATCTGCGTCTTCATGTCCTGATCGAAATAGATCAACACGTTGCGGCAGAAGATAATGTCGAACTTGCCCATGCTGGAGAAGTCCTGCAGCAGGTTCAGCGGGCGATACTGGATCATCGAGCGGATGTCCGGGTTGATCTGCCACATCTCGCCGGTCTGCTTGAAGTATTTGACCAGCAGCTGGATCGGCAATCCGCGCTGGACTTCGAACTGGGTGTAGATGCCCGACTTCGACTTCTCGAGCACCTGCTGCGAGATGTCGGTACCGATGATCTCGATCCGCCACCCAGCGAGCCGGGCGCTCATTTCCTTGATGGTCATCGCGATCGAATACGGCTCCTGACCGGTGGACGCAGCTGCACACCAGATGCGCAGGCTCTTGCGGGCAGCGCGTGCCTGGATCATCTCCGGGAGCACGACATCACGCAGATGGTCGAATGGAACCTTATCGCGGAAGAAGAAGGTTTCGTTGGTGGTCATCGCCTCGACCACATCGGACGCGACCGCGGACGAGCCGTTCCTGATCTTCTGGACCAGCTCTTCAATGCCCGACAGATTGGCCTTGCGTGCGAGCGGCATCAGCCGGCTTTCGACCAGATACTGCTTGTCAGCAGACAGATCGAGACCCGAACGCTCCTTCAGGAACTTACGCAGGAAATCGTAGTCTGCCGGTATCATGACCGATCTCCCGAGAAAAGACGAACCACTTTCGAACCGATTTGATTGAGCGGCAGGATAGCCGAGCAGATGCCCGCATTAGCGGCTGCACCGGGCATACCCCACACCACGCTCGATGCTTCGTCCTGCGCGATGACATTGCCGCCGGCCGCAACGATATCCTTACCGCCGCGCATTCCGTCCGAGCCCATGCCTGTCAGCACGACGGCGAGAATGGCGCCCTGCCAGACGTCGATGGCGGAAGTGAACAGCGGATCCACAGCAGGCTTGCAGAAATTCACCGGCGGACCGTCATCGAGCGCGATGGCGATGTTAGCGCCCTGCTTGACGGCGCGCATATGCTTGCCGCCCGGCGCGAGATAAATCTGACCGGCCTTGATGAGTTCGCCATCGACACCTTCGCGAGCCGGACGCTTGCTGGCCCGCGCGAGATGTTCCGCGAGAATGGTCGTAAAGGTCGGCGGCATGTGCTGGGTGATCAGCACGGGCACCTTGTCGATCACGGCACCGATTTCGGCAACCAGCGTCATCAAGGCCTGCGGACCGCCGGTGGATGAGCCGATCAGCAGCGCGCGCGGCATCACAGGGCTAAAAGGACGCTTTACGAGCTGCGCCTGCGCAGCGACTGATGTGACGGGCCGGAAGGACGGCGCAGCTTCACGCGCTGCGGGAATTGGCACGATCGACGGTGTCGTCGCCGACTTCAGGCGACGCACCTTGGCGCCAAGATGACGGATCTTCTGCAGCAGATCGTGCTTGAAGATGTCAGCCGCAGCGATTTCGCGCGTGCTCTCGGGTTTCGGAATGTAGTCGGACGCGCCGAGCGACATCGCCTTGAAGCTGATTTCCGCGTTGCGACGGGTCAGCGTCGACGCCATGATGATAATGAGATTTCGCTTCTTCGCCAGCAACTGTGGCAGCGCCGAAATGCCATCGAGCTCCGGCATTTCGATATCGAGAATGGCGACATCGGGATTGATGCGCTCGATCTGGTTGACGGCGTCGAGACCAGTGCGCAACGATGCCGCGACAGCCATGTCGGGCTCGGCCTCGATCCAGCGTGAGATCAGGCCGCGAATGACGACGGAGTCGTCCACCACCATGACTCGCAAGGGCTCATACCGCGAATCGACAACAGGAGGACTTATCACATCAACACTCATGAACTCACCGGACGCAACACAACGCAACAAATGCACTGAAGAAAAAAATGCACAAAACAAAAAGGCGGGCGCCGGAAATCAGATACGGAATTCCGGCGTAGAACTTAGATCAAGCCGACTTCCTGAAACTTCGCCGACACGATTTCCTTGTCGAACGGTTTCATGATGTATTCGTTCGCGCCGGCGTGCAGGGCGCGCGCGATATGGGCCACGTCGTTCTCCGTCGTGCAGAAGACGACCTTCGGAACGTCGCCGCCAGGCATGCGACGCAGGTTGCGCAAGAACTCGTAGCCGTCCATCACCGGCATGTTCCAGTCAAGCAAAACCGCGTCCGGCAGGCTCTGCTTGCAGATTTCGAGCGCTTTCTCGCCGTCTTCAGCTTCGGTGATCTCGAAATCGAGACCTTCGAGAATCCGACGGGCGACCTTACGGATGACACTGGAGTCATCGACAACCAGACATGTCTTCATGTGAGCCTCATTTCCACCGCGGACAAAATTGTCCAAATGCCGGTCTTAGGCGGCCAGCTTTTCAGGCGAGATTTCAAGGATGCGATCGACGTCGAGCACGACCATCAGCTGACCATCGAGACGATGGACACCATCGGCCATCTTCGCCATGCGCGGATCCAGATTAACTGGATTCACCTCACGACTCTCATCGGCGAGCTTCAGGACTTCGCCGATCGAATCGATCAGCAAGCCGTAGGATTCGCCGCGGAGATCAACGCCCACCGCCATTGGCGGCTTGCCGTCTTCGTTCTTCGGCAGGCCGAGACGCGAGCGCATATCGATTGCAGTGACGATCCGGCCACGCAGGTTGAGCACGCCGGCGACGTCGCTGGAGGACAGAGGAACGCGGGTCAGTCGCTCCGGCATGAATACGTCCTGCACGCGCGAGATCGGCATGCCGAACAGCTGGCCACCGATCATGGTGGTCACGTATTCGGTGATTGCGCCGTCAGCGATCGGAGCCCTGGTCGTGGTGGTGGTGGCAGTAGTGGTGGTCATTGCGATTTCCCTCACGCGGCGTGGCGAACGTCAGTGGTCTGTTCTTTCAGCGCCGCAATCAGGCCGGGGCGATCGAACTTGGCGACATAGTCATGGAAGCCTGCGAGGCGCCCGCGCTCGATGGCGGCCGGGGAGATCATCGCCGACAGGGCGATGATCGGCGTGTGGCTCAGCCTCTGATCCGCCCGGATGGTCTCGGCGAATTCGAAACCGTTCATGTCGGGCATTTCGATGTCGGTGAGGATCACGTCGACCTCCTGACCCGAGCGCAGGAAAGTCAAACCTTCCTGCGCATTGGTGGCGACGCGCACCTTATAACCGGCAGCCTTGAGAACGGGCGAGAGCATGTTGCGGAAGAACGCAGAGTCGTCCACCAGCAGCACCGATTGGGCAGTTGAGGACACGCGCATTTCCTTACGCGAGAACCAATCGGCGAACGCCATCGGCAGGAAGTGACCGACGTCGATCACTTCGGTGGCCAGACCCTTGATGACCGCAGAGCCGAGGATGCCCTCGCGACCGCTTGCGACTTCGATGTGCAGGCGCTCTTCGACGATATCGACGATCTCGTCGACGACCAGACCCATCGAGCGACCGTCGTCTGCGAAAACGAGGATCGGCTGGGTGCCCGACGTACGAACTGTTACGCCTTCCATCTGCACCAGCGGCATCAGCTGATCGCGATATTGGACCATGTAGCGACCGTTCGACAGTTCGACCTTGTCAACAGTCACTTCTTCGAGACGCGTGACGAGACCAAGCGGTACAGCTTTCGGCTGCGCCGAACCGGCGCGGAACACCAGCAGCGACGTCAGCTGTTCGGCATTCATCGCGCGCATCGCGGCGTTCTCATCGGCGATCTCGTGGGCGCTCGATGCCAAAGCACCAAGCTCCTGTGCGATGCCGTTCGGATCGACGATCATGATCACCGCACCGTCACCAAGGATGGTGTTGCCCGAGAACATGCCGATGTGGCGCAGCTTGGTGGACATCGGCTTGACGACGATTTCTTCCGTGTGGAAGACGCCATCGACGACGATGCCGAAGGTCTGGCTGCCTACCTGGGTCACGACGATGAACCCATTCTCGGGATCGGCCGACGAGCCATCATCGATCTGCAACAGCTTCTTCAGATGCATCAACGGCAGCAGCTTGTTGCGCAGACGGAGCACCGGGGTGTCCTTGATGCGCTCGATGCGATGTTCGGAATTGGCGCGCGCACGCACCAGTTCAACGACTGCGAGCTGCGGAATGGCAAAGCGATCGCCGCCGGCTTCAACGATCAGCGCCGACACGATGGCCAGCGTGAGCGGGATCTTGATGGTAACGCTGGAGCCCTCGCCGGCGACCGACTTGATGTCGATGGTGCCGCCGATCTGATCGATGTTGGTGCGCACCACGTCCATGCCGACGCCGCGGCCCGATACGCTGGTAACGGCAGCCGCAGTCGAGAAGCCCGGTGCGAAGATGAACTTGTGGATCTGGGCTTCAGACATCTTCTCGATGTCTGCCTCGGTGGCGAGGCCGTTCGAGATCGCCTTCGCCTTGATCCGCTCGGTGTTGAGACCGCGGCCGTTGTCGGCGATGCAGATCAGGATGTGTCCGCCTTCGTGATACGCGGACAGACGAATGGTGCCCTGCTCCGGCTTGCCGTTCTCGGCGCGCTCAGCCGGGGTTTCGAGACCGTGATCCGCCGAGTTGCGCACCATGTGGGTGAGCGGATCCTTGATCAAGTCGAGCACCTGGCGATCGAGTTCGGTATCGGCACCGTGCATCTCGAGTTCGATCTGCTTGCCGAGTTCGCCGGCCAGATCGCGCACGATACGCGGAAGCTTCTGCCAGGCATTGCCGATCGGCTGCATGCGCGTCTTCATGACGCCGTCCTGCAGTTCGGCCGTCACGGTGGACAGGCGCTGCAATGGCACCTTGAATTCGGTATCCTCGTGACGACGGCTGATTTCCAGCAACTGGTTGCGGGTCAGCACCAGCTCGGAGACCATGGTCATCAGATGTTCGAGCGTATCGACGTTCACGCGGATCGACTGGTTGGCGACCTTATCGGCGCCTTCCGGATGATCGACTTCGACGGCGGTCTTCTTGACCACGGGCTTGGGAGCAGCAGGCTTCTCGGCAACCGGCGCCGGTGCAACAGGCGCAGCAGCCACTACAGGCAACGCAACTTCGATGGCGGTTTCCTGGAAGGCGCGCTCAAGCTCTTCGAGCGAGACTTCGCCGGGACGCAGTTCACGCTCCAGGGTCGGAACGACCAGCGGGGCCGGCTCCGCAGCGACAGGCGCTTCCGGCGCGATCGGAGGAGCAGATTCCGTCATCGATTCCATGCCTTTTTCGACCATGTGATGCAGTTCGTCGATCAGATCTTCGTCGACGCCTTCAGGCTCGACTTCCGTGGCTTCGAGCTGACCGAGGATTTCCTTGATGCGGTCGATCGTGGTCAGGATCAGCGTAACCGCCTCTCCGGTGACCGGCATTCCATCGCGGAATTTGCCCATGAGTGTCTCGGCGGCGTGGGCCAAAGCTTCGAGACGGGGCAGGCCGAGAAATCCGCACGTGCCCTTGATGGTGTGAACGAGGCGAAAGATATTATCGAGAATTTTCGCGTTATTCGGATCCTGCTCGAAACGGACCAGCTGATTGTCAACCGTATCCAGGCTCTCGTTGGTTTCCGTCAAAAACTCGCGGAGAAGATCATCCATGAAAATAGGCCTTCACACTCGAGGCGCGCGACTTTCGCTACGCCTTTCGAAGTCTGGCTACTTTCCGCGCAAAGCGTTTAATATTAGTTGAGCATTCCCAAAAACAATGAACGCAGCGATTAGCTATACGCATATGGCTTTACGGACCCGCCGGGCGGCGGATCCGTAAAGAGTTCATTAAGAGTTGAATGAGTTCTCGATCAGGCCGCGGTGACGACGATGGCATCGCCTTCGGACACCAAACTCACCTTGAGACCGCAAGCCTGTGCCAGCAACCGCGCGTAGTAGGGCTGCACGGCATGGGCATCGATGCTGCCAACCTGTTCGGAGGCCAGCATATCAACGATGGCCTGCGGCAGACGCGCGTTGAGGCCTGCAGCGGTAATCTTGAAGCCCTGCGGCTCGCCCTCACCGATGCCATCGACCTTGAGCACGCCGCCGCGCGGGATCGTCTGCTGCGCGATCACCAGCATATTGAGCAGCAGCTTGACCTTGTTCTTCGGCAGCAGGAGGCGCGGCAGATTCCATTCGATCTTGGTCTTGGCGTCTTCGAGATGACCGCGCGACATGGTCTGCGCGTCACCGAGGTCGATTTGCGCACCAGCTGAACCGGCAGCCCCGAAGGCGAGCCGGCAGAACTGCAGGCGGGCCGACGCGGTCTTGGCGCTCTTGCGGATGAGGTCGAGCGCGAATTCCTTGTCGTCCGGCTTGGGATTGTCGTCGAGCACTTCGAGCCCGTTGACGATTGCGCCCACCGGGCTGATCAGGTCGTGGCATACTCGCGAGCAAAGCAATGCCGCGAGTTCGAGGGCATCGGGCGCCAGACTCAAAGTAACCTCGCCGGGAGTGGGGGTATCAGACATGAAATGCGCTCCTGGGCCACACAGAATGAACGGCGAATCAAGCATTTGCTTTACGGTTAGATACACCGCAGATGGTGGCGCGACCACACCAAGGCTGGCAAAGTCCACCGGCGCACCGCCCCGGCGTAGAAATGAACCGGGATGAGGCGCAGAGGATGAAGGCTACTCGATGACGAATGATCCCCTTCCGGCCATGGATGTCGCGCGTGCTGCCACTTTGATGGAGCCGCTGACCGAACTGGCGGCACTGGCCGGCGCTGCCATCCTCAAGGTCAACCGCAATGTCATGAGCGTGAACGGCAAGGCTGACGGCTCGCCCGTGACCGAAGCGGATCTCGCCGCCGACCAAGTCATCGGCGAAGGGCTGGCTCGGCTGTTTCCCGGAATCCCCTCCCTGTCGGAGGAACGCCTGCACCTCGCGGAGCCGCCCTATGCGGGCAGTCTGTTCCTGATCGACCCGCTCGACGGCACCAAGGAATTCGTCGCCGGCCGCCAGGAGTTCACTGTCAACATCGCCCTCATCGTCGATGGCGCACCATTGCTGGGCATCGTGGGCGCACCCGCCCTCGGGCTGATCTGGCGCGGGCTGGTCGGACGCGGTGCCGAACGCGTCGAGATCGCGCCGGACCTCTCCGTCGACAAAGTGACGCCTATCCGAACGCGGACAGCGCCGGCTCCCGGTTCTGCCTGGACTGCGGCCGTAAGCCGCTCCCACGGCGACGACCGGACCGAAGCCTTCATCGCCAGCCGCCCCGGCGCGGTGAGACAGGAGTTCGGCTCTGCGCTGAAATTCTGCCGCGTGGCTGAAGGCCAGGCAGACATCTATCCGCGACTGGCGCCGACCTGTGAGTGGGATGTGGCCGCCGGCCACGCCGTGGTGGTCGCTGCGGGCGGCGAGGTGACGGACACCTTTGGCAAGGCGCTTCGCTTCGGCGGCAACCGGGAAGACTTCATCGTGCCGGAATTCATTGCGTGGGGCGACCGCGCGGCGGCCGCGCGCAACTGAGGCATTTGCGCTATTTCGCCAGGATATCCTGCACGCCGGGCCAGCGCTTGCGCGCTTCGGGCAGGTATTTGGCAGGTGCCGTGGCAAAAGCGTCGCGGGTTTCCTCGCGGCCGAACAGATAGAGGCGCTCGCCGGCGATGAGCCACAGCCGCGGATTGCCTGCAAAGGCGACGCCGCGGGCGACATCGACGGGGTCGTAGCCGCCGAATTGCGGGCCGTAGATCTCCGGATGGGCGGCGAAGGAGGCGCGGTTGCCCTCGTTGCGGAAGCGCCAGACGGTGCCCTCTTCCGACAACTCGAAATCGGGCTGCCCGAGCATCGGACGGGCCTCTGTGAAATAGGCCACCGGATCGAAACCGCCGATCGCGAGACCCGTATATCGGTCAGTGACGACGCGTTCATTGGTTGCAGCGCGGAGGCCTGCAGGGGCAAAAATGGCCGCCAGCAGCAGAATCAAGGCAATTCCACGGCTCCTGCCTGACAATTCCCGCCGTTGTGCCGTCATAGTTGATACCGATAGTATAGGGAGTCGGGGACAATGACTGCAGAGTTAGACCGTGCTTCTCAGCATCCGGTTAAAGCCGCGGTCGCTAATTTGAAATACCAGGGGTTCTTTTCATGACCTTCGCATCACGCCTGGCAGCGCTGGCGCTAGCCACGTTCACGCTCGCCTTCTCGCCGGCCTCTGCGCAGCAACCTCCGCGCGGCCAGGCCGGACCGGATACCTATCGGTCCGAAGAACTCATGACGGCCGGACACCGGTTTTTCGGCAACGTCTCGCGCGGCCTCGCCTCGGTGATCGAGAAGGCCGTCAGCCAGTGGGGCCTGCCGAACGGTTACATCCTCGGCGAAGAAGGCAGCGGCGCGATTGTGGCAGGCCTGCGTTACGGCGAAGGCACGCTCTATACGAAGAATGCCGGCGATCTGCGCGTCTACTGGCAGGGTCCGTCGGTCGGCTTCGACTGGGGCGGCGACGGCGCCCGCACCATGACGCTGGTCTATAACCTGCCCGCCACCCAGGCGATCTATCAGCGCTTCGGCGGCATCGACGGCTCCGCCTATATCATCGGCGGTTTCGGCATGACGGCACTGACTGCCAACAATGTCGTGCTGGTCCCGATCCGCTCGGGTCTCGGCCTGCGGCTCGGCGCCAATATCGGCTATCTCAAATATACCCCCAGCGCGACCTGGAATCCGTTCTAGGCCCATCGCTCCGGCAGCCCCCGCGATCAAGCGCTTCTGAACGGCTGAGTAAAGGTTAACGAGGCGTTACGCTGTCTTTGCCCCGGCCGCCATGGCATGGTAGCCGCTGCATTTGAGCGCGTGGGAGCATCTGTCATGGTTGAGCCGATCATGTATCTGGCGATCGGTTTTCTGGTCTCGATGCTGTGTGGCCTGATGATCATGCCACTGGTCCATAACCGCGCCGTTCGCCTCACCACCCGCCGGCTCGAAGCAGCCACGCCGCTGTCGATGGCGGAAATCCAGGCCGACAAGGACCAGCTGCGCGCGGAATTCGCGATGTCGGCACGGCGGCTGGAAATGAGCGTCGACCAGCTCAAGAACAAGACCACCAATCAGCTCGCCGAACTCGGCAAGAAATCCGACGCCATCAACCGCATGAAGCTCGAACTCGGCGAGAAGAACGCCACGATCTTCGCGCTGGAAGCCCGCGAAGCCGCCGTGAAGGAAAAGCTCGGCGCCACCGAAGCCGATTTCACCGCCAAGGCCGCGTCGCTGCGATCGGCCGAACAGGCGCTGAGCGACAAGCAAAGCGAACTCGCCAGGCTCAACCATGAACTCTCCGACCGCTCCATGGTGGCCGACAGCCGCCAGATCGAGCTCATCGCCGTGCGTGCACAGGTCGAGGAGTTGAAGGGCCGCGTCGGCGATGCCGAACAGGAATTCGCGACCACGCAGCACCGGCTGGAGCTGCAGCGCGGCGAATCCGACACCGCGACACGCGAACTGACCGAGGCCCGCTCCCGGGTCGAGAATCTCAGCCAGCGCGTCACGGATCTGGATCAGCAGCTCACCATCCAGGTGCGCGAAGCCGAACAGCTCGGCGCCCGCGTCACCGACCTTGAGAGCCAGCTCTCGACCCAGACCAGGATCCTGGCCGAGCGCGATTTCGAGAACAGCCAGCTGCGCCAGGCCAATGAGGCCGCCGAACAGATCGCGCGCGACCTGCGCGTCGAACTCGCCGCCATGAACGGCGCCAAGGGATCGCCCGTCATCGAGAAACTGCGCGCCGAAAAGGCCGCCGTGGAGACCGAGCTCGCCACCGCCCGCGAGGAGCGCGCCAGGTTGCAACGCGATCTCAACGGCGTCCATCAGCAGGCCGAGAGCGCATGGGCCACCGAGCGCATGGAAAACGCCCTGCTGCGCGAGCGCATCAACGACATTGCCGCCGAAGTGGCCAAGATGGCGATGACGCTGGAGGGCCCGAATTCGCCCATCGAGGCGATCCTGGCCGCCGAACCGGCCCCGACAGCGCAGCCGCGCCCCGCGAACGACACCGGTTTTGCCCCCAACAGCACCCTCGCAGACCGCATCCGGGCGCTGCAGTCCCACGCCTCCCGCGCGCCCCAACCGGGCTAGAAGCACGCCCAGGAACCCGGATCGGCCCAACCGGCCGGATGGGGGACTTATTGTGCGGATGTGCGGCAGGGTTCGCTTGACACCCCCGCCCCCTATTCCCTAAATCGCGCCACTGACGTCAGTCCCCGCCGGGCCCACCTGCCCGGCCTTTTGGTCTGTACGACATCCCGGGCGCATAGCTCAGCGGGAGAGCGTTCCCTTCACACGGGAGAGGTCCAAGGTTCGATCCCTTGTGCGCCCACCATTTAAGCCCCTGAAATAAGGGCTTTTTCCATCCTCAACTTCTTCTAATTGGCAACTCGCGACGGAACGATGCGTGAACCGCGCACGCCGATCCGTGGAATTTGTTTCCCACCTGTTCGCTCGGGGGGCTGGGCCGATGAGCGCAGAAGCGTTCCCGCTTCAGTGGCCGGATGGCTGGCCTGCACGTCAACCTACCGTCGCGAAAGCGATAGCCGGATCAGCGGGCGGGACAAGCTGATGATGGGCGAAGCCCGTGACCAGCTCATCGCCGAGCTGCAGCGGCTCGGTGCCGGTAGCGTCGTGACCTCATCGAACGTCCGACTGCGGGAGGATGCCATTCCATATGCCGACCAGCGGCGACAGGACGACCCCGGCGTTGCCGTCTACTTCATGCTTAAGAAGTGTCCTATGGTCATGGCCGTAGATCGCTATTCATCCGTCGCCGGCAACAAGCGCGCCCTGATATTGGCTATCGAGGCCATGCGCCAACTGGAGCGGCACGGCGGCAGGACCATGGAGCGCGCCTTCACTGGCTTCGCAGCCATTGCAGCGCCGAACTGGAAGAAGCCTTAGCGTGAGGTCTGCGCAACTACGGACGACGGGCCAAAATTGAAATCGGAAGCGCCAAAAATCATGAACTGTGAAGTCCGCCATTCGAAGCCAAGCGATGCTTCCGACATCAGCAAAGTCATTATCAGCGCACTGAGAGAGACGAATAGTCGCGACTATAGCCCTGAAATCATAGCTAGCGTTGAAGAAAGCTTCGCACCTGAAAAGGTAGAAGCCTTAATTGCGAAACGCACCGTGTTCACTGCAGAAATCGAAGGCCGGATCGTTGGGACGGCGAGTTTAGACCAAGCTGTCGTTCGCACCGTGTTCGTTTCGCCGGATGCTCAGGGCACGGGCGTCGGGAAATTACTCATTTCCTCTGTGATTGAACAGGCCAGGCAACGTGGCATCGAAAAACTGTCCGTCCCCTCGACCGTAACAGCCGAACGATTTTACGAGCGCATGGGCTTCAAATCAGTTCGCGATGAATATCACGGCGACGAACGGACGATTGTGATGGAGTGTCACCTATGCCCCATGCACTCATGACCAAGCAAGATTCGACCATGCAAGTAAAATCCATGCAGGTGCTCCTCGGCTTCCAGCGGTGCTCAAATGGTCAAGGATGCATAGCATTTAGACTATGAACGCTATTAAATCGCAGGTGGCTTCGGTTGGGTCGCTACGCTCGGCCCGTCAATTTGCGGGAGTGCGGTGACCCGGTGATCTCGTGACTGCTGCGCCAGCCTATAGTAATCAGCTCGCAAGATGCCGTCGTCGGTTTCCCGAGCAAGCTGCGTCAGCCGCCGCACTTCGCGCAGCGTCTTCTCGTTATTGGCAATTTTCATGATTCACCTTGTCGCCCTGTGTTTTTCTTGCGGGAGACGTTTGGTCAATGCGCGGAATGGTATTCAGTTCCATGGTCGAGCACTCATTCGCGGGAATAGATTCTTCGACATCAAACACCGGACGGAGTACTGTTGCAACATCACCTCCAAATCAACAGGCGCTCGGTGACTGAGGGCCCTGTAATGCTCCCGCCTTAATAGGAGCAGCTATGGTGAGTCCAACTAGCAAAACAAACGTACTGGTCGTCGAAGACGAGATGGTTCTGCGGATGCGAGCCGTCGATATTGTTGAGGACGCAGGATTTACTGCAGTCGAAGCAACCAATGCTGATCAGGCCATGAGCGTTCTCGAAGCACGATCCGATATCTCGCTTCTGCTTTCAGACATTCAGATGCCCGGGAGCATTGATGGACTGAAGCTCGCACACGCTGTTCATGAAAGATGGCCCGACATTAAGATCATCCTCGTTTCTGGTCAGATCAACCCGTCGGCTGAAGAGAAGCCTGAGAATAGCCGCTTCTTCGGTAAGCCCATCGACAGTAAGCAGATGATCGCTGAACTGCAGGACATGATGGGCAAAGGCGCGCTCGAAGTAGTCTCTGGACAGGCGGCCTTGACTGCCAATCCGACATTGAGCGCACATTCCGCCGTCGAGGAAACCCTGACAGCCGAAAACGGAAGCTTGCGACTATTGTTGGAACAGGCCGGAATAGATGCCGAGTTGTTGCTCGCGCAGGCCGGCATAGACGCCAAAGAGCGCGAAGCTGCCGACAAGCTGCAACAACTTGTCCTTGGGGAATTGCATCATCGCATCAAAAACACGCTTGCGACGGTCAGTGCTATCGCGTCTCAAAGCCTGCGAACCGCCACGAGTGTGCAGCATGCACAGCAAGCCATCGAGGGGCGGCTTCTCGCTCTCGGTCGAGCGCATGATCTGTTGATGCAGGTGAGCTGGGCCGGCGCGGAGCTTGGAATGACACTCCGCAAAGCTATAGAGCCTTTTGACACGAGGATTGCTGGCCGTTTCGTTTTATCAGGGCCGGAACTTGATATTGCTTCGGCTGCAGTGATCGCACTTGCGATGACGATCAACGAACTTTGCACCAATGCCACGAAATTCGGAGCTCTGTTAGACCCTGCAGGTCGCGTGAAGATTGAATGGACGGTTGACCATCCATCTCAGCGGCTCACCTTAAGATGGATCGAAACCGGCGGCCCGCATGTCTACTCGCCCACTCGCCGAAGCTTCGGCACTCGCATGATGGAATCGCTCGGGCAGCAATTGAGCGGGTCTGTCCATCTGGCTTACCCGCCATCGGGCTTCACTTACACTCTGGAAGTGCCCGTTGCTTCGATGAACAAATAGAGCCTGGAGGTCTTGGTCGGACTCTACTTTGCTGTGCGCCGCCGAGCGGCGCGTCGGGTTCGTTCAATGCCGTCATTGATTTCGCCGTGGCAGGTTGCGACGGCCAGCTCGCGCGTGCGAAATCTCGCCGGTCCTCGCACCATGCGATTACCGGGATAGATGGTTCAGCCCCAACGACCCGGTTGAACCTCTTGGACATCACACTGAACTGTTCAATGCAGCACTCGGTAGAATCCCCATTCCCCAGCGGGAGCATAGCACAATTGCAGTGGCCTATTTCGGCCAGCACCGAGCCTGTCCAAGAACAAAAGCAGGTGACGGGTCGGAATGAAAACTGAAACCCGGTCGGAATGACTGACCACGGGATGAACGTCTTCTAGGCTCATTCCGATTCTAGCGCCCGTTCCCGCTGTCGAAATCACTGATCTGCTTCTTTGGTGAAGCCAGAATTTTATCTGGTCTGGCGAATCTGTTGTTAGGACCGGGCCTATCGACGGTCCAGTCATAGAGTTCGATGGCAGCATCGATCCAGTCGGCAACTCTATTCCAGATATTATAGATCACGTTCTTCATGCTGTTAGGTCGCTAATGGGGCCTGGCAGGTTCAAATTGCAAGGCGGCCGTAGGCAGGCCGCAGCGTGACGCCCTCCCCGCCATCGGGTAAAATGGCAGATCCGCGATGATAAGCGACGAGAGGAAATATAATGGCCGTTAAACGTATCGTCGCCAACATCGCGGCCCCGCAGCCTGAAGTCGCTCGCACCTTCTACGGCGAGATATTGGGCCTCGACCTAGTCATGAACCATGGCTGGATTGTCACCTTTGCTGCGCCAGAGTCTTTGACCGCACCACAGGTCAGCATCGCGAGCGAGGGAGGTTCTGGCACTGCTGTTCCCGATCTTTCAATTGAGGTCGATGACTTTGAGGAGGTGTTAAAGCGCGTTGAGGCAGCAGGAATGGCCATCGAATATGGACCGCGGGAAGAACCCTGGGGCGTGAGGCGCTTCTACGTTCGCGACCCGTTCGGCCGTCTGATTAATATCCTCGCACATTTGCATTCGTCGTAATTGCGTCGCTCAGCTGATTGCGGGCTCTAAGGCCGCGCTCATTGGAAAATGAACAAAGGCCCCGTTTTCCGGGGCCTTTGATTTCATCGGAGCAGCAGAACCAGAATGATCAGTGGTAGGGGAATTCCAAGTAGCCATAGCAGAATAGGCATTGCTCTCTCCTTATCGCGTGCGACGCGTTTTCCAGGTTCCGTCTCGAAGTCCACCACCCTCGGTCGCCGCCAGGCTGGCAGAGAAAGCGCCGATCAATAGTGAAGCCGTGAGCCAGAAGGCGAGCTGCATAGCGGCCTT
>NZ_NPKQ01000024.1 GCF_008329525.1 Tardiphaga sp. P9-11
TGTCATTCGGCCTGCAATATTGACCCCGTAAGCCGGGGGATCGGCGTCCAAAATTGACCCCCTACCATTGGCCTGTTGCGCTGCCTGCTTCGTAACAGAGCAGGTGGTCGGAGATGCTGATCGTGGAGACGATTGCCCGGATCCGGCGCGAGCATTTCATCAAGGGCAAAACGATCAAGGAGATCGCCCGGGACCTGAAGGTATCGCGGAACACGGTGCGCAAGGTGCTGAGGTCGGGCGAGACATCGTTCGAGTACGAGCGTGCGGTTCAGCCGCGTCCGAAGCTGGGACGATGGGCGGTAGAGCTTGACGTGTTGCTGGCGACGAATGCGACTAAAGCCGCTCGCGAGCAGCTGACGCTGATCCGGATCTTCGAAGAGCTGCGCGAGCGTGGTTACGACGGTGGCTACGATGCCGTGCGACGTTACGCCAGACGATGGAGTACGGACCGTGGACAATCGACGGCTGCCGCCTACGTCCCGCTGAGCTTTGCACCTGGCGAAGCCTACCAGTTCGACTGGAGCCACGAAGTAGTTCTGCTCAATGGCGTGACGGTGATGGTGAAGGCCGCTCATGTCCGGCTATGCCACAGCCGGATGCTGTTCGTGCGGTGCTATCCGCGCGAGACGCAGGAGATGGTGTTCGACGCCCACGATCGGGCGTTTGCTCTGTTCAAGGGAACCTGCGGGCGCGGCATCTACGACAATATGAAGACGGCAGTAGAGACAATCTTCGTCGGCAAAGGCCGTCTTTACAATCGCCGCTTCATGCAGATGTGCAGTCATTACCTCGTCGACCCAGTCGCCTGCACGCCGGCATCAGGCTGGGAGAAGGGTCAGGTCGAGAACCAGGTCGGGCTTGTCCGCGAGCGCTTCTTCACACCGCGGTTGCGGTTCAAAACACTCGACGAGTTGAACGCCTGGCTGTTGGACAAGTGCATCGCCTACACTAAAGCACACCGTCATCCGGAACTGACTGAGCAGACGATCTGGGAGGTGTTCGAAGCCGAACGGCCAAAGCTCGTTCCCTATGCGGGCCGGTTCGACGGATTCCATGCAGTGCCGGCATCTGTCTCGAAGACCTGTCTGGTCCGCTTCGACAACAACAAGTACTCGGTCGCGGCCAGCGCCGTTGGGCGGCCGGTCGAGGTTCATGCTTACGCTGACCGCGTCGTTATCCGCCAGGACGGACGCGTTGTCGCCGAGCATCCACGCGCCTTCGGCCGTGGCGAGACGACCTATGATCCCTGGCATTATGTGCCGGTGCTGGCTCGCAAGCCTGGCGCCTTGCGCAATGGCGCTCCCTTCAAGGACTGGGTGCTGCCGGCTGCGATCGAGCGCATACGGCGCAAGCTCGCTGGTGCCGATGATGGCAACCGGCAGATGGTCGACATACTAAACGCGGTCCTGACCGACGGTCTGCCCGCCGTCGAGGTGGCCTGTGCCGAGGCAATCGCCCAAGGCGTCCATTCCGCCGATGTCGTTCTCAACATCCTGGCTCGGCAACGAGAGCCCGCCCCACCAGCCAACATCATGACGCCGGCTGCGCTGACATTGCGCCATGCCCCGATCGCCGACTGTGCCCGCTACGACAACCTCAGGAGAACGATCTAATGGAACGAACTCAGCTCTTTGACCTCATGGGTGAGCTTAAACTTTACGGCATGAAGGCCGCCTTCGACGAGATCATGACGACCGCCGTCAAGCGTCAACACGAACCGCAGCGCATTGTCGGCGACCTGCTCAATGCCGAGATCAACGAGAAGCAGGCTCGCTCGATCAAGTACCAGCTCACCATCGCCAAACTACCACTTGCCAAGGACCTTGAGGACTTCCAGTTCACGGGCACTCCCATCAACCAGACGCTGGTCAATGACCTTGCCAGCGGCGGCTTCATCGCCCAGCAGCGCAATGCCGTACTGATTGGCGGCACCGGCACCGGCAAAACCCATCTGGCCATCGCCATCGCCAGAAGCTGCATCCGATCTGGTGCCCGCGGGCGCTTCTACAACGTGGTCGACCTCGTGAACCGCCTGGAGATCGAGACCCGGAGTGGACGGCAGGGTCGGGTCGCCGAGCACTTGACCCGGATGGACTTCATCGTCCTCGACGAACTGGGCTACCTCCCGTTCGCACAATCCGGCGGCCAATTGCTGTTCCACCTCATTAGCCGGCTTTACGAGCGCACCTCCGTCGTCGTCACCACCAATCTGGCATTTGGCGAATGGCCCAGCGTGTTCGGCGACGCAAAGATGACAACCGCGTTGCTCGACCGTCTGACTCACCATTGCGACATCGTCGAAACCGGCAACGACAGCTGGCGCTTCAAAAGCCGCGACGACGATCAAGCCACCCGCGCTCGTCTCGTCTCCGCAACCCCGGCCAGCTCCGACGAGACGAGCGCTACCCCCAAACCAGCACGCTCAAAGGGGTCAAAATTGGACGCCGATCCGGGGTCAAATTTGAACGCCGATTGACA
>NZ_NPKQ01000025.1 GCF_008329525.1 Tardiphaga sp. P9-11
TGGCTGCACGACAACAGTATCAATCATTTTGAGATTCCCATTGGAGCGACTCCGGAATAGATGCCGATGCCCACACAATGTGCATTCAAAAGTATGGTTCCGCCCTCGCAGACGAATTCGTCCTCTTAGCGAGTTCGGTGCCGAAAGATCCAGGCGCGGGATAACCGATAGGCAGAGCAGCGCAGCGGACCGCCCGTTTTGCCATCCGGATCGTTGCCACCCGCCGCGTCGGCTCCGCGTTACTGGCGATGTATCGCTACGGCCAGCGCGGACGTTCCAGATCTCCTTCGCTAGCGCGTCTTCGACGATATGTACCGCAGCGGCGGCACAGAGGTCCGGGTGTCAGGAGCCTCGATCAAGTGCACCGCCAAAAATCGAAATCGGCGGTCTGGCAATTCGTCTCAAATGATACGACGTCAATTCCCAGCCTGTGGTTCCTTCCGAGGAACCATTGGAGGACACGACATGAATGAGCGTCAGCTGATAACCCGCGCATGGCAAGATGCCGACTTAGAGAAGCTTAAACAGTTGCACGCAGAAGGCGCCACTCTCATGCGTGCAACGGCAGCTTTGAAAAGGCCAATGGCTTCAGTCAAAAAGCGTGCTCGTGAACTTGGGCTGCATTTCGCGGGTGTTCGAGAAGTCCGGCGGGAGATCAACGCGCGCGAGCAAGCCCAATGACAGTCAGTGGTTCCACCGCGCCGAAATGCCCGAAGTGCAATCGTAAGATGACGTCATTTAAGAAGGAAGATGTGGAGTTCAGATGCTCAAAGTGCGACGTCGATCCGATGGAGCACAGCAAGGGGTGGCTTTCGAGCGAGTTGAAGCCACCGTCAAGATGACTAGAATGCTGAGCGCAGCTGAACGGGTTGGGCGACGTAGGAGGCTACAATCGACCCTCTAGCCATCCTTATAAGAAAACTCAAAGAACACTCGCCCCTGAGCCAAGAGGACCTTCTGGAGATTCGCCGGCTGCCGTGCTCTGTCCGCGAATTGGATAGTCATGAGGACTTCATTCGGCAGGGCGATCGACCCAAGGTGTCCGCAATCGTCGTCGACGGGATGCTGGCTCGCTATCATCTCCTGCCGAATGGCGCACGCCAGTATTTGTCCTTTCATCTCGCCGGCGACATGCCGGATTCACAGTGTCTTTTCATCGAGGTGATGGATCATGCGGTCTGCGCGATCGGCAAGGCGGTCGTCGCCTCGGTCCCGCATCGGGATTTGACGAAATTATTCGATAGCAAGCCAAAGGTTGGCGCCGCGATCTGGCGTGAAACGCTCATCGATGCAGCCATTTTCCGTGAAGCGATCACGAACAACAGCGCGCGATCCGCCCCTGCCCGCATGGCTCATCTCTTCTGCGAGCTTTTCTACCGATCGCGGGCTTCCGGCCTGGCTCGCGGGGATACCTGTGTTCTGCCGCTAGGTCTCAATCAGCTTGGAGAGGCGCTTGGTCTATCACTAGCTACCGTGAACCGCGCATTGGCGAACCTTCGAGACAGCGACCTTGCCGACTTCAAGAACGGATCTCTCACCATCAAAAATTGGGCGAATCTCGCGCACTATGGTGAGTTCAATCCTCGCTACTTGCATCAGCGTCGCGAGCCGTTCTGACGTCGGCAAAGCCAACGAACAGCACACTGGCGGCACCTATGCCGATCTCAGGATCGCTTTCGAAGTTGCAGAGAGGCTGCACAAAAGCAATGCCCCTCACACCATCGCTATACGTGGCATCTCGGCGGGCGTCACGGCTTGGCAGTCTCCGGCCTCTGACCAATCCCGGTAGCGAGCCTCCCGCATCGCGCCAAACTGACTTCGGCTGCGGCCGCAAGATAAAACCGGGAACTAGAACCACGGCTCGGTGTTGAAGGGCGCAATTCAACACCACCATA
>NZ_NPKQ01000003.1 GCF_008329525.1 Tardiphaga sp. P9-11
GCCAAAGGCGCGTGCGTATCCCCATCAAGGCCACGGCCCGCGAGCCGATCAACAGGCCGGATACATATCAGCGACTTCCGCTATCTAAGCATAATCTCACTTGCGATCAGCAGCCGGTCCATACATTGCGCCACAAGCGGCCATGCTTACGTTATTCTACGCCGAGATAAGCCGCTTTTACTTTGGGATCTGACAGCAATAGCGATGCAGGTCCGGCATGGACAATACGACCCGTCTCAATCACATAACCCCGGTCAGCGATTTCAAGCGCGGCCATGGCATTCTGCTCAACAAGCAACACGGTCATCCCGAGGGCACGTAACGAAACAATGGCCGCCAGTATCTGATCAACAAGCAGCGGTGACAGACCGAGCGAAGGTTCATCTAGCAGCAGCAGCTTCGGCTTACCCATCAGAGCACGGCCGATGGCCAGCATCTGCTGCTGCCCGCCTGACAGACCGCCTGCTATTTGCTTCCGCTTTTCTGCCAGAATTGGAAACATACCGAAGATCCTGTCGCGATCTTCGGCGATGTCCTTGTCGCGCCGCAGATAGGCGCCGAGCCGCAGGTTATCTTCCACGGTAAGCGGGCCGAATATCTGCCGCCCCTCTGGCGACTGGAGAATGCCGCGCGCCACGCGGCGATGGGCAGGCAACCCGTCGATGCGTTCACCAAGAAATGTCACCTGGCCGTCACTGATCGGCTGAACTCCGGATAGCGCGTGCAGCAGCGTCGTCTTTCCTGCGCCGTTCGAACCGATCAGCGCAACAACTTCGCCGGTCTGCACGTCGAGAGTGATGCCCTTAAGGACTTCGATACGTCCATAGCGGCTGCGGAGATTGGATATCTCAAGCACGGGCAGCCTCCCGAGCGCCATGTTTGCCGAGATAGGCTTCAAGCACGGCCGGGTTGGCGCGCACCTCGCCCGGACTGCCCTCAATGAGCGGCCGCCCCCGCTCCAGCGCCAGGATTCGATTAGAGATCTTCATCACCAGCTTCATGTCATGCTCGACCAGCACCACGGCGATCCCCTTCGCCGCCACCCGGCAGATCAGCCGGTCGATCTCCTCGGTCTCCACTGAATTGCAGCCTGCCGCCGGTTCATCGAGCAACAACACACGTGGCTCGGCAGCCAGCGCGCGTGCGATTTCAAGGCGCTTGCAGGCCCCATAGGATAGCGCGCCCGCCGGCGTATCGGCCTGGTCCCGCAAGCCAACCTCATCCAGGAAAGCAAGTGCAGCCGCACGGGTCTCCTTGTTCTGGTGCGTTACCGATGGCAGCCGGAACAGGTCCGCGAACAAGTTGCACTTTTCCCGCAGATGGCGGCCGACCATGACATTCTCCACTGCAGTCATGCGCTGGAATATCTGCAGGTTCTGAAATGTTCTCGACAGGCCCCGCGCCGCCAGCGCATCGGGTTCGAGGCGGGTGACATCCCGGCCTGCCAGTTCGATACGGCCCTGACTGGCCTCGTAGATGCCGGAGATCACATTGAACAATGTGGTCTTGCCGGCACCATTCGGCCCGATGATGGAGAATATCTGACCAGCCTCCACGGAGAAGCCGACGCCGTCGATAGCCTTGAGGCCGCCGAACGAGATGCCGATGTCGCTGACTTTGAGAATGGTCATGCGCGCCACCCCGTCATGAACTTCGACAACACGGGCACGATGCCGTCGCGCATGAAGATCATCGACACGATGATGATGGCACCCAGCATCAGGTTCTCATATTCCTGAAATACGGTGAGAAGCTGCGGCAGCATGATCAGCACGGCCGCCCCGACGATACTGCCCACAACCGAGCCGAGCCCGCCAAGCACGACCATCGTCACCATTTCGATGGAATGCAGGAAGCCGGCCTGATCCGGATTGACGAAGCCATTCATCAGCGCGAGCGCAGAGCCTGCCAGCGATGCATAGACCGCCGCAATGACGAAGGCCTGCAACTTGAAGCGATTGACGTTGATGCCGGTCACCCTGGCAGCGATTTCGCTGTCATGTAGCGCGCGAAACGCGCGTCCGGTCGGCGTCTCATCGAGATTGAGCGCAATCCACGTGCCGGCGAGCAACAGTCCGCCTGTGATCCAGTACCAGGTATCGGATCCGCTGGCACGCCAGCCGAACAGCGTGAGTTTCATCACCGACATGCCGTCCGGACCTCCGGTCCAGCGGCTTTCTGTGGTGATGACCAGCGCTACCAACACGCCGAATCCGAGCGTTGCGATAGCGAGATAGTGCCCCTTCAGGCGAAGGATCGGGCGCCCTACCAGGAAGGCCAGCAACGCCGACAGCGCGCAGCCGAGCAGCATCGCCGCCAGCGGCGGCACGCCAAGGTGCGTCGGCCCGATCGCGACCGCATAAGCGCCGATCCCGAAAAAACCGGCATGGCCGAGACTGACCTGCCCGGCTTTGCCCATCAGGATATTCAGGCCGATTGCCGCGAAGGCAGAGACCCAGACCAATGACGCGACCCGGAAATAATAGCTCGACGGAAATACCAGCGGCAGGGCGGCAATGATGACCGCCAGCACGAGCAGAATTCCATAGCGGTGACGGAGGGCTGCAAGCATCGCTCAGACCCTCTCGATGGTGCGGCGGCCAAACAATCCCTGGGGCGCGGCAAACAGCACTGCGAGGATCACGATGAAGGCAAACGCATCCTTATACGTCGAACTGATGTAACCGGCGCCGAACGCTTCGAGCAATCCGAGCAGCAGCCCACCGGCAACGGCACCGAGCGGATTGCCCATGCCGCCGAGCATGGCTGCGGCAAAGCCCTTCAGCGCCAACAACGTACCGACATCGTAGCTGGTCAGCGTAATTGGCGTGATCAGAATGCCGGCAACACCACCGATGGCAGCCGAGCCGCCGAAAGCCAGTGCCATGATGGTCGTGGTGTTAATGCCGACAAGCCGTGCGGCGAACCGGTTGGCGGATGTGGCGAGTACGGCCTTGCCGAGTAGGGTTCGTTCCAGAAAGACGTAGAGCAGCAGGACCATCACGGCCGTGCCGCCAATCACCCAGAAGCTCTGCGGCTGAACCGCGGCGCCCAGCATCTGCACCGGCGTATCACCGGAGAATGCTGGCAGCTTGTGAAACTGCTTGTCGAAAACGATCTGCGCCGCACCGCGCAGCAGGATCGACGCACCGATGGTGATGATGATCAGCGACACAGCCGATGCACCGCGGGCCGGCGCGATTGCGAGCCAGTACAGCGACAGGCCAAGGACAACCGACACGATGACCGCGACCAGCGCCGCAAGCGGCAGCGGCACACCGGCCGCATGAGCGAACACCGTGACCATTCCGCCCAGCATGACGAATTCACCCTGGGCGAAGTTCACCACGTCGGAAGCGTTGTAGACCAGGGTAAAGCCAAGTGCGACTAAGGCGTAGACGGCGCCGATCGTCAGGCCCGAGACCAGGAATTGAAAAAACTCGGGCATGCGTGCCAACGGCCTTTCATTGCCACTACAATCTATTCTGCGTGGAGCGAGAGTGATTGATCTCCGCGCACGAATGTGTCGCGGAGATCGCCGTTTGTAACGTTAGGTACCGGGTGGCAACAGGGTCCAGTCGCCGCCCTTCACTTCCAGCATGCGGAAGGCGGATAGATCGAGGCCGAGATGGTCAGTCGGAGACATGGTCACGATGCCACCGGTGCCGACAAAGCCTTTGGTCTTTTCGATTTCGTCGCGCACTTTCTTGGCGTCGGTGGAATTGGCGCGCTTCATCGCCTCGACCATGATGTACAACCCATCATATGCATGACCGCCAAAGGTCGAGACCGGTTGCTTGGCCGTCGCCTCGAAGGTCTGCTTGTAGTCGACCACGACCTTCTTCTGCGGATCTCCGTCCGGCAGCTTGTCGCCGACCAGCAGCGCCGCGGCCGGAAGCCGAACGCCTTCTGCGGCCGGGCCGGCGAGTTCAATGAAGCTCTTCGAGGCCACACCGTGGCTTTGATACAGCGGGGTCGCCGACATGCCGAGCTGAGCGTAGTTGCGCGTCACGATCGCGGGCCCTTGTCCAAAACCGGGATTGACCACCGCCTGCACCCCGGCAACGCCCTTGATCTTTGTGAGCTGCGCCGTCATGTCGCTATCGCGCGGGCCATAGGTTTCCTCGGCGACGATCTGCACGCCATAGGTGGGAGCCACCTTGACGCATTGTGCCCGCATCGACGCGCCGAAGCCGTCGGTGCCGGAAATCATCGCGACCTTGGTGAAATTGCGCTGCTTGAGATTTTCAAAGATCTTCTCGCAAGCCATCTTGTCGGTATGCGGCGTCTTGAAAATGAACTTGCGTACGGGATCGACCACTTCGATCGCGCCGGCCAGCGAGATGAACGGTACCTGCGCCTCTTCGAACACCGGGATCATCGCCATCGTCGTGCCCGTGGTCGAACCACCGACCATCGCAGCGACCTTATCGTCCTCGATCAGCCGCGTGGCGAAGGTGCGTGCCTTGTTGGCATCGCCGCCGTCATCATAGATCACGAGTTCAATCTTCTTGCCGGCCACGCCGCCGACGGCGTTGATCTTGTCGACATACATGCGCAGCGTTTTGTCTTCGGGCTCGCCGAGAAACGACGCGGGACCAGTAACCGACAGCACAGACCCGATCTTGACGGTCTGCTGTGCGAGCGCAGGGCTGTAGATGGACAGTCCCGACAGCGGCAGCGCAACGGCTGCGGCAATAGCAAGGCTCTTGAAATGCGAGTGGCACGTCATCTCGTTTCCTCCCTGTGATGGCCGCCCATTTTTGAGCGTGCCCGGCGCTTTGCGTGCATCCTAACGGTCAAACCGCGCGCGATGGCACCAAATCCCGGGTCGACTTTTATAATTGACCGGACGGTTGGTCAATAGTAACGTCTGCTTCACAACGGCGCAGAGCCGGAAAAATAACAATGGGGAGGAAGCGGTGGATACGAGCCTCGTCACGACCGATATCCGCGAAGGCTATCGCGTTCTCACGCTCAACAGGCCCGACCGGTTGAACTCGTTCAGCGCTGCGATGCATGCCGAATTGATGGCGGCACTGGTGGCTGCGGAAGTCGACACATCCTGCCGTGCGCTACTTTTGACAGGCGCCGGCCGCGGTTTCTGCGCTGGACAGGATCTCTCCGACGGAGTTTTCACTCCGGGTGAAACACCGGATCTCTCCGTTACTATTGCGACCTACTACAATCCGCTGGTGCGCAAATTGCGCGGCCTGCCGATGCCGGTGATCTGTGCCGTCAACGGCGTCGCAGCCGGTGCGGGCGCCAATGTAGCCTTCGCCTGCGACATCGTGATCGCTGCGCGCTCCGCGAAATTCATTCAAGCCTTTGCCAAGCTCGGCCTCGTACCGGACGCCGGCGGCACATGGATATTGCCGAGACTGGTAGGCACCGCGCGGGCCCGGGCGCTCGCACTGCTCGCCGAACCCGTTTCCGCAGGCCAGGCAGAAGCCTGGGGCATGATCTGGAAATCGGTCGATGACGCCGACCTGATGACCGAGGCGCATCGTCTCGTCACGCATTTTGCGACCCAACCTACGGCAGGACTAGCGCTGATGAAACAGGCGCTCGACGCCTCTGAGACCAACAGTCTCGACCAGCAACTCGACCTCGAATGCGATCTGCAGGGACAGGCCGGTCGCACACCGGACTATCTCGAAGGCGTCACCGCCTTCATGGAAAAACGCGCACCGCGCTTTGTCGGGAGGCAGTGATGGAGTCACGTGAGGCAGCAGCCGAGACCGCGGCGCAGACCACGGCCCAGGCCTGTGCCGATGCGATGTGGCACGATGATCGCGCCAGCAAGGCACTGGGCATGTCGATCCAGCGGATCGCGCCCGGCGAAGCTGTGCTCGCCATGACGGTGCGGCGGGACATGACCAATGGTCACGACATCTGCCACGGCGGCTTCATCTTCACTCTCGCCGACTCGGCCTTTGCCTTCGCTTGCAATAGCTACAATCAGCGCTCTGTCGCGCAACAATGCGCCGTGACGTTCATCCGCGCTGTTGCTGCCGGCGAGACGCTCACCGCCCACGCCATCGAACGCTCAAAGGCCGGGCGTGGTGGCATCTACGATGTCACAGTGCGTGACAGCAAGAACGTCGTCGTTGCCGAATTCCGCGGCCACTCGCGTACGATTTCGGGCGAGTTGCTGCCGCCAAATTCCAACCCAGCTCAATAAAAAGCCGATCCGGGAGGATTCCATGTTTCAAATGCCATTGCGCAAGCTGGACCAGCTCAAACCAGAGCCTACCGAACTGGACCGTTATGAAGTTGCAGCCACCGCAGACCTGCGAACCTGGCAGCTGAAGCAACTCGCATGGTCGTTGCGCCATGCCTATGACAACGTCCCGCATTACCGCGCCAAGTTCGACGCCGCCGGCATTCATCCGGGCGATCTTACGAGCCTCGACGATCTCGCGAAATTTCCGTTCACCACCAAGACCGACCTACGTGACAACTATCCGTTCGGCATGTTCGCCGTGCCCGAGCAGCAGGTCGCGCGCATCCATGCCTCGTCGGGCACCACCGGCAAGCCCACCGTCGTCGGATATACCAAGCGTGACATCGATACCTGGAGCGATGTGGTGGCGCGCTCGATCCGAGCCGCAGGCGGACGCGCCGGCATGAAGCTGCACAACGCCTATGGCTACGGCCTGTTCACTGGCGGTCTCGGCGCGCATTACGGCGCCGAGCGTCTCGGCTGCACGGTGATCCCGATCTCCGGCGGCATGACCGAACGTCAGGTGCAGCTCATCACCGATTTCAAGCCGGACATCATCATGGTCACGCCATCCTACATGTTGGCGATCCTGGATGAATTCCGGAAGCAGGGCCTGGATCCGCGCAAGTCGTCGCTGCGAATCGGCATCTTTGGTGCCGAACCGTGGACCAATGCGATGCGCGAGGAGATCGAGGAAGCCTTCGATCTCCATGCCGTCGACATTTACGGCCTGTCGGAGGTGATGGGCCCGGGCGTCGCCAGCGAATGCGTCGAGACCAAGGACGGGTTGCATATCTGGGAGGATCATTTCTATCCGGAAGTGATCGATCCGCATACCGGGAAGGTGCTGCCCGACGGCGAGGAAGGCGAGCTGGTGTTCACATCGCTAACCAAGGAGGCAATGCCGATCATCCGTTACCGGACGCGCGACCTCACCCGCCTGCTGCCCGGCACAGCGCGCGCCATGCGACGCATGGAGAAGGTCACCGGCCGCACCGACGACATGATCATCCTGCGCGGCGTCAATGTGTTTCCCACCCAGATCGAGGAAAAGCTGCAGACCATCCCTGGATTGTCGATGCATTACCAGATCGTGTTGACGCGAACCGGCCGCATGGACGAGATGGAGATTCACGTCGAGGCCCGTCCCGAACTCTCTGCTTCCGATCTCCGTCAGACCGCCGCCAACCGGCTGGAGCAGGCGATCAAGGACACCATCGGCATCACATCGCGCGTCATCATCCGCGACCCCGACGGCATCGAACGCTCGGCCGGCAAGGCCAGACGCATCCTTGACCGCCGGCCGCAGAGCTAGACCTCAAAGGACTTTGATTCAGCATGGCCCGTCCCCGCGCCAACAACTACGACGACAAGCGCCGCGCGATCCTCGATCGCTCGGCGGAGCTGTTCTCAGAATACGGTTATGACCGTGCATCCATGAACAAGATCGCCGCCGCATGCGGGGTGTCGAAGGCAAATCTCTATCATTACTACAAGGACAAGGATGAGCTTCTGTTCGACGTCATCCGCGCCCATCTCGACGACCTGCTGCAAGTCGTCGAGGCTGCCGACCAACCCGATCTGGCACCCGCCGCGCGGTTGCGCGAGCTGGTGGCGGCGCTGCTCGAGGCTTATCGCGACGCCGATGCACAGCACAGCGTCCAGATCAGCAGCATGCGGTTCCTGTCCGACGAGCGCCAGTCCACGTTGAAGAACATGGAGCGCGAACTCGTGCGCATCTTTTCCAGCGCCGTCTCCGGGATCGCCCCACAGCTCACAGATACGACGATGCTCAAGCCGGTGACCATGTCGCTGTTCGGTATGGTCAACTGGCACTACCTCTGGTTCAGGAGCCAAGGCCCGTTCACCCGCGGGGACTATGCCGATCTGGTCACGCGGCTGATCACCGACGGGACGCGCGATCTGCTGGCGCAGCCCGCTCCAGTCCCCAAACGTGCCACCGCACGCAAGTAGCGCAGCCTCCCCACTCGGCCACTCACAAAGAAGGGCGATCTCAATGAAACTCGAAAGCTTCGTTTGCGGACAATGGGCCGCCCCCGGGCGCGACCTGATCGAGATCGCCAGCGCGGTGTCCGGCGACGTGGTCGCGCAAGCGACCAGTGGCGGGATCGATATGCGCAAGGTGCTGGACTATGCCCGCGGCACTGGCGGCGCGCATCTGCGACGACTGACCTTCCACCAGCGCGCGGACATGCTGAAGAAACTCGGTCAATATCTGACCGAGCGCAAGGAACAGCTCTACAAGCTGTCATTCCAGACCGGCGCGACCCGCATCGATAACATGATCGACGTCGACGGCGGCATCGGTACCCTGTTCGTCTATGCCGGCAAGGGTCGCCGCGAACTACCTAACGCGAAATTCTTGCTCGATGGCAGCGTGGAATCGCTGTCGAAAACCGGGAGCTTCGCTGGCCAGCACCTCGTGACGCCGCTTCACGGCGTCGCGGTGCATATCAATGCGTTCAATTTCCCCTGCTGGGGAATGCTGGAAAAGCTCGCCCCCGCACTGCTGGCGGGCGTTCCGGTCGTCACCAAGCCTGCGACCGTCACATCCTATGTCGCGCACGCGCTGGCACACATGATTGCCGAGTCCGGCATTCTGCCCGACGGCGCCTTCCAGTTTGTCGTTGGCTCGACCGGCGACCTTTTCGATCACCTCACCTGTCAGGATGTGGTGTCCTTCACCGGGTCGGCCGAGACTTCGCAGAAGCTACAGCGACATCCGGTCATTGCCCGGGAGGCGGTTCGTTTCGTGGCCGAGCGGGATTCGCTCAACGCGGCCATCCTGGCGCCCGATGCCGCGCCGGGCACGCCGGAATTCGACCTGTTCATCAAGGAAGTGGCGAAGGAGATGACGGTAAAGGCGGGACAGAAATGCACCGCGATCCGCCGCGCTATCGCACCAGCCGCCCATGTCGATGCCGTCATCGCGGCGCTGCGCGAACGTCTCGCCAAGATCACTATCGGCAATCCCGAACTGGAAAGCGTGCGCATGGGCCCGCTGGTGGGACTGGACCAACGGCGGGACGTGCTCGCCCATGTGGCGAAGCTGCGCACCGAGGCCGAACTGGTCAGCGGCGATCCCGACCATTTTTCCGTCGAGGGTGCGGACGCCGCACGCGGCGCTTTCGTGCCGCCTTTGCTGTTGCATTGCGCGAATCCCGCCGCCGCCGTCAGCGTGCATGAGATCGAAGCATTCGGCCCGGTCTGCACCGTGATGGGCTACGACGCTCTGGACGACGCGATCAGGCTTGCCAACCGCGGCGGCGGCAGCCTGGTCGCATCGGTCTATACGCATGATACCAAAATCGCATCCGACCTCGTATTCGGCATCGGCAGCTTTCACGGGCGCCTGGTGATGATCGATCGTGATTGCGCCAAGGAACAGACTGGCCATGGCTCACCGATGCCGCAGATGGTCCATGGCGGCCCCGGACGCGCCGGCGGCGGGGAAGAGCTCGGCGGCATTCGCAGCTTGCAGCACTACATGCAGCGCACCGCCTTGCAGGGATCACCTGCCATGCTCACCGGGATTACCGGAAGCTGGTCCAAGGGCACACCGATCATCGCAAAGGAACGGCATCCGTTCCGCTATCACTTCGAAGATCTCGACATCGGGCAGACCTTCATGTCGAAGGAACGCACGATCACACTCGAGGACGTCGAGCACTTCGCCCATTTCACCGGCGACACATTTTACGCCCACATGGACGAAGAAGCGACCAAGGGACATCCGTTCTTCCCCGGCCGCGTCGCCCATGGCTATCTGCTGTTGTCATTCGCCGCAGGACTGTTCGTCGATCCCGATCCTGGCCCGGTGCTCGCCAATTACGGCCTGGACTCGTTGCGCTTCGTCAAGCCGGTGCGGCCCGGTGAAGCGATCAAGGTCCGATTGACCGCGAAAGAAAAGTCGCCGCGCAACAAGCAATATGGCGAAGTCCGCTGGGACGTTGAGATCACCACGGCGACCGGCGAAACCGCAGCGACCTATGAACTGCTCACCATGAACGCCGTGCGGTCCTGATCCTTGTATCGGGCAGCGCCCATTCTCTGCCGCCACGACACCCGAAATTCATTCAGGAGACCACCATGATCCTCGTCACAGTGATGTATCCCGCCGGAGCCGAGACGAAGTTCGACCTCGATTATTATCTGAGCAAGCATATGCCGCTGGTTAAGGAACGCTGGACGCCGCACGGGCTTACTAATGCTCAGGTCGTCAAGGGCATCGGCAAGCCCGACGGCAGTGCGCCCGACTATCAGATGATGGCACTGTTGACCTTCGGCTCGCTCGACAATTTCAGGGCTGCCGGCAAGGCGCATGGCCGCGAGATTTTCGCCGACATCCCGAATTTCACCGATACTCAGGCTACGGTTCAGATCAGCGAGATTCTGGTCTGAGCCTGTCACATCGTCGATGATCGGTGGAGATGTAGCTCATGGCCAGCACGGCGGCGGTCGGCGATGCGGAGCTCATCCGCGGCTTTTCCTTGAAGGCATTGCCTGACGCCTTTTACGACGACCCCTATCCGACCTATCGCGCGCTTCAGACGCACGATCCGCTTCACCGGATGGCAGATGGGTCGCTGTTCCTGACACGGCATAGCGACCTGGAGGCTATCTACAAGGACACGATCCGCTTCAGTTCCGACAAAAAGGTTGAATTCGCCCCCAAATACGGCGTCGGTTCGCTGCTATTCGAACATCACACAACCAGCCTGGTGTTCAATGATCCGCCGCTGCATACGCGCGTTCGACATCTCATTGCCGGCGCCCTCAGCCCCCGCGCGATCTCCGAGACCGAACCCCGGCTGATCACTCTGGTGGACCGGCTGCTCGACGATATGGCGGCACGCAGCCACGCCGACCTCATCGAGGACTTTGCTTCGGCGATCCCCATCGAAGTCATCGGCAACCTGCTCGGTGTCCCGCATGCGGAGCGCAGCCCGCTGCGTGGCTGGTCGCTTGCCATTCTCGGTGCGCTGGAACCGTCGCTATCGCCCGAGGTACAGGCCCTCGGCGAAACAGCGGTCGCCGAATTCCTCGACTATCTACGCCGGCTTGTTGCAGACCGTCGGGCGCGGCCGGGCGATGCCGAAAACGACGTCCTCACCCGCCTGATCGCCGGCGAAACGGCGAGCGGCGAACGCCTCAGCGAGACCGAATTGCTGCAGAATTGCATTTTCATCCTGAATGCCGGCCATGAGACAACCACCAATCTGATCGGCAATGGCCTAGAGCTGCTGTTGCGCTTCCCCGAGCAGAAGCAGCGCCTGATTGATGAGCCGGCGCTGATCCGCACTGCGATCGAGGAATTCCTGCGGTTCGAAAGCTCTAATCAACTCGGCAATCGCGGCGTTGCAGTCGACACCGAGATCGGAGGCATCGCTCTTCC
The DNA here is from genome assembly GCF_008329525.1 of Tardiphaga sp. P9-11. Classification (GTDB taxonomy): domain Bacteria; phylum Pseudomonadota; class Alphaproteobacteria; order Rhizobiales; family Xanthobacteraceae; genus Tardiphaga. Next base: position 11,643 of record NZ_NPKQ01000003.1, read on the forward strand.
GAAGGGTACGTTGATTACACTCTGTATCGGCGCCGCGAACCGCGACCCCGCGCAATTCGCGTCACCCGATCAACTCGACATCAGCCGCGCGCCAAACCGCCATCTGGCTTTCGCGTCGGGAGCTCATGTCTGCGCGGGTCTCAATCTCGCCCGCATGGAAGGCCGCATCGCCATCGGACGATTCATGGCCCGCTTTCCGAATTTCGCAGCCGCCGGACCCGCAAAGCGCGCCCGGCGCGCGCGCTTCCGCGGCTTCACGTCATTGCCCGTAACGCTTGGATGATTTCTTCACACTGAATGCAGGATACTCCGTGATGACGACTTTCGACACCTCCGCTGCCACTCATCTGCTGCAGACCGTCTTTGCCCCATGGGTGCAGGACCTCGACCTGTCTATCGAATGCATCGACGCCGACGGCGCTATCCTGCGCATGAAGTTTTCGGACAGGCTCTGCCGCGATAACGGCGTCGTTTGCGGACAGGCGCTGATGTCTCTTGCCGACACGGCCATGGTGTTCGCGATATCTTCGGCAGCGGGCGAATTTCTGCCGATGACCACCGTAGATCAGACCATCCACTTCCTCAAACCGGCCATGCGTTCCGATCTGCTGGCCCAGGCACGTGTAGTCAGGCTCGGGCGCACCATGGCGTTCGGCAGCGTAACGATCGAAACCGCAAGCGACGCAAAACCGGTCGCGCTCGCGCAGACCGCCTATGCGATCATGCGCGACAGCAAGTAATCAGACCTGATCGTAATCGACGGTGATGCGCGCCGAAACCGGGTGCGCCTGACAGGTGAGCACGAAGCCCGCCTCCAGCTCCCACGGCTCCAGCGAATAATTGACATCCATCTGCGTGTCGCCCTCGACGACCTTGGCACGGCAGGTGCTGCACATCCCGCCCCTGCAGGCATAGGGCAGATCCAAGCCAGCGCGAAGCGCCGCATCGAGAATGGATTCCCCCTCGACGATCGGCACGTCCTTGCGCTTGCCGTCCACGATGAGCGCCGCAACCGCCTTGGGCGGCGCCTCCGGAGCCACGACCGGTTTCGGCCGTGGCTTGCCGCCCAGGCCCGAGACGAAACGCTCGACGTGAACATGCTCGGCAGCGACGCCGAGTTCGGCACAGGTCGCCGCGATCTCCTCGCTCATGGCCACCGGTCCGCAGATGAACACATGATCGATCGCCTTCGCCGGCACCATCGCGCGCAGCAGGATGGAGACCTTGTCGTGATCCAGCCGGCCATACAGGATCGGCAGGTCCTGTTCTTCCTGAGATAGGACGTGGAACACGGATAGGCGGCCCATGAACCGGTCTTTCAATTCCTCCAGTGCTTGAAGAAACAGAATGCCGGAGGCCGTCCGGTTGCCGTAGAAGAGAAAGAAGCGGCTCTGTGGCTCACGCGCGAGAATGCCCCGGATGATCGACATGATCGGCGTGATACCGGAGCCCGCCGCGAAGCCCACATGAGTGCGCGCCTGCTCCGGCGCATGCGCGATGCCGAAACGACCGGTCGGCGTCATGACGTCAAGCTCGTCTCCCGATTTGAGCTGCTCGAGCGCCCAGTTTGAAAAGGTACCGCCGTCGACCTTCTTCACGGCGATCCGCAATTCGCGGTCATCGGGACTTGAGCAGATCGAATAGGACCGGCGCACCTCCTCGCCATCCATCATAGTCCGCAGCGTCAGATACTGGCCTGGCGCAAACGCGTATTCTTGTTCGAGATCTCCGGGAATGGCGAATGTCATCGACACCGCATCGGAGGTTTCCCGACGTACGTCATCGACCGCGAGACGATGGAATTTGGGGGCGTGGGACATCGGCGCTCGTCCTAGTGACACTTGAAGTAATCGAACGGCTCGCGGCACGTCGTGCAGCGCCACAGCGCCTTGCAGGACGTCGAGCCGAATTCGGACAATACTTCGGTCGCGAGCGACCCGCATTGCGGGCAGGCCACCTGTTGTTCGCCGAACAATGCGCGGCGGCCCCCACCGGACTGCGGCGGCGCCACGCCGTAATCTTTCAGCTTGCGGCGACCGTCATCGCTCATCCAGTCCGTCGTCCAGGCTGGCGAGAGCACCGTCCTGATTTTCGAGTTGCAGATTCCCTCGCGCGCCAAGGCTAGTTCAATTTCCAGCGCGATCATGTTCATCGCCGGGCATCCCGAATAAGTCGGCGTGATCGCAACTTCGACCTGTCCGTCCACAATGGATACGTCGCGCAGCACGCCAAGGTCCGCGATGGTCAGGACCGGAATTTCCGGGTCGACCACCTCGGCCGCGGCGGCCCATGCGCGCGCGCGCAACGCGCTGTCGCTGGTGTCGGCGGCTACCACGTTGCGTCCGGAAACGAGCGCTGCAGCGACTGCAACTCGCTGAGCAGGTGACCAAGATGCTCGCTATGGCTTCCTGAACGCCCGCCCTTCTGCATCCAGCTCTTGCTGGGGCAGGCCAGCGTCGCCGTCTGCAAAACCCCGGTCACGGCGTCGGTCCAACCAGCACGCAGGCTTTCGGGATCGACCACAAACCTATCGGCGATCAATCCGGCGTCGCTATCATCAGTGTGGAATAGTTCGCCGGTGAAGGACCAGAGGTCGTCAATCGCGGCTTGCGCGCGTTTGCGACTCTCGGCTGTGCCGTCGCCAAGGCGGATCACCCATTCGGACGAATGCCGGACATGATAGGCACTCTCTTTCTCTGATTTCGCAGCGATCGCAGCCAACGTGGCATCCCTGGAATTCGTCATGGCGCGCCAGTAGGCATCGGCGAATACCGAGTAGAGGAACTGCCGGACGATGGTGCGCGCGAAATCGCCGTTGGGCTGCTCGACCAGCAGGAGATTGCGATACTGACGGACGTCGCGCAGATAGGCGTAGCTGTCCTCGTCATTGCCGGTGTCTTCGACCTTGGCCGCGTAGCTATACAGCTCACGCGCCTGGCCGATCAGGTCAAGGCCCATATTGGCGAGCGCCATATCCTCTTCCATCATCGGCGCATGGCCGCACCATTCCGAAAGCCGGTGTCCCAAGATCAGCGCGTCGTCGGCACGACGCAACGCATAGAGCACCGGGGGGCTCTCAGTTACCGAGATCGAAGCTGCAGCCATGGCCTGTGATCCTGCTGGCAAGAATTCTGTTGCTGTAAGAGCATGACGCGTGCGCTTGCTCACATGTGGCCAACTTCGTCCGGCACATCGTAGAATGTCGGATGCCGATAGATCTTGGACAGTGCCGGCTCGAACATCATGTCCTTTTCGGCGGGATCCGAAGCGACGATGGTGTCAGACGGGACGATCCAGATCGACAGCCCCTCACCGCGGCGGGTGTAGATATCGCGCGCCGCCTGCATCGCCAGAGCGGCATCCGCGGCGTGCAGCGATCCGACATGCTTGTGTGCAAGCCCATTGCGGCTGCGGATGAAAACTTCCCAAAGCTGGATATTCGGCGTGCTCATGATCAGCTCCCTGCTTGTCCGTTAAGCCGCAACAGCGGCGCGACGCGCCCGCTGCTTCTCGGCATAGGCCACGGCAGCCTCGCGCACCCATGCGCCATCGTCATGCGCCTTGCGGCGCGCGGCGAGGCGATCACGATTGCAGGGACCATTGCCGGCCAGCACGTCCTGGAATTCCTGCCAATCGATGGCGCCGTAATCCCAATGGCCCGTCGTTGCATTCCACCTCAGATCCGCATCTGGGATCTTGAGGCCGAGATAGTCAGCCTGGGGAACGGTGGCGTCGACGAATTTCTGACGCAACTCGTCATTGGAAAAGCGTTTGATCTTCCAGCGGGTCGACTGATCGCTGTGCTGGCTCTCGCCGTCCGGCGGGCCAAACATCATCAGGCACTGCCACCACCAGCGATCCAGCGCACTCTGCGCCATCGCCTTCTGGTCAGCCGTGCCGTGCGATAGCGTGACCATGATCTCGTAACCCTGGCGCTGATGGAACGACTCTTCCTTGCAGACGCGGATCATCGCGCGCGCATAGGGACCGTAGGAACAACGGCACAGCGGAATCTGGTTCATGATGGCGGCCCCATCGACCAGCCAGCCGATCGCACCGATATCGGCCCAGGTCAGCGTCGGATAGTTGAAGATTGACGAATACTTCGCCTTGCCGCTGAGCATCTGGTCGACGAGTTCTTCGCGCGATGTGCCGAGCGTTTCCGCAGCCGCATAGAGATAGAGGCCGTGCCCACACTCGTCCTGCACCTTGGCCAGCAGGGCCGCCTTGCGACGCAGGGTCGGCGCACGCGTGATCCAGTTGCCTTCCGGCAGCATGCCGACGATTTCGGAATGCGCATGCTGGGAAATCTGCCGCGTCAATGTCTTACGATACGCGGCTGGCATCCAGTCATTGGGCTCGATGCGCTCCTCATTGGCGACGCGGACCTCGAAACGAGCGGATTTGTCAGCGTCTTCTAGGTGCCGGTCGTCGGCCTGCGGCGCATTCAGGGCCTGCGTATACATGCCTCGTCCTCCCGTATGTTTTCTCAAACATATAACAGAAAAACAAAACTGCAAGATATTTTTGTAACATAAAGACTATTGGTCCGAGAACCTGCGGGCGAGTTCCATGCCAGGTGCTGGCAATGGTCCGCCTGCGCTTGCGCCGTGTTGGTCGAGCCACTGCTCGGCGACTGAGAGCAAGGCCCGGTAGATCCGTCCGCACAGCGCACGAGCCTCTGCAGCGGGCCAATCCGCCGGTAGCAGCGCCGGTGGCAGCAATGGGTCGCGCAGCAGGACACGGCGGTACTGATGAATCAGCAGGATACGCGCCAGCATCGCATCTGCTGGCGGCAGTGCGTCCGCGCCGGTAATCCACGCCTCGAGTGGCGCGAAGGTCTTCAGAAAATCCCGATAAGAGTCGGCGATCCGCGGCAGCAGCCAGGCCTCCCCGATCAGGCGTCGCCCCATCTCGTTATTAGCCGACACTTCCAGCCGGATCGCACCTGCCACCACCGATGGCACGGCGGTGCCGGATGGCGCGACCCAGACGCCCGGCATCGGATTGCCGAACCCCGCCTCGATCAATGCCGCGCGCGACACCTCGCGATCCCCGCCATTGGAGATCAGGAGCAATTCGAGAAACCCCTCCCATTCCGAGGGCTGCGGATTGTAGACATGCGCCACGGCTGACGCGAAACGCTCCTGCCCGCTTGGTGCCAGCGTGTAGAAGCTCTTGCGGCCGACCTTCTCGCGATCGAGCCAGCCATCTGCGGCGAGCCGAGACATCGCGGTGCGCACCACGCCGCCGTCGATCTCCAGCATCTCCAGAAATGCCAGCAATGTGCCGAGCCACACCGATCCGCCACGCGGCAAAATCGCGTCGCCGTAAAAGGTGATGATCAGTGAGCCGGTGCGCGAGGGTTCACGCTTGAATCGGCTGATAATGCGAAAGAGCGGATGCTGCGACATGGGTCATCCGTAAAACATTCCGGCACAATCACCAACCTGCTCGTCCCTGCATTTTGATCGATAGGGTGAGATCGACCGTGTGCAAGACAGCCGTAGTGCGGCTATGATCGCGTTCACCTTACGAGAGCGCTCCGATTGCAAAGCTGCGAAACACATAGTGAAGAGAAAGCCGATCGCGAAAACAAACAACGCGACGTTGGTCGCGTACGGGATGAGGCCGCCGGCGATCAACATCGTCGCCGCTCCCGCAAGGCCGATGAAGCAGCACTGCTGCCGGATGCGCCGTAGACGTCGACCGGCGGTAGCACACGGTTCCTACATGAAAAAAACGACATCTTGTCAAAGATCTGGCTGCTCGACCGAGATGAGGAGCTTTCGCAACAGTCGCGTGAGTGTTTGACGTTCGCCGGCTGTCAGTGTCTCGTCAACTGAACGGGACAGCGAGAAGTGTCGGGCGATCGCCTTATCAACGGAACTTCGGCCCTTAGTCGTCAGCGTGATCCGCGCTCCGCGGCCGTCATCAGGATCCTGGCGCCTGACAATGAAGCCGTCTTGCTCGGCGCGCCGCAACCGCGCAGTGAGCCCGCCCGACGACAGCAGGCATTCCGCATAGAGGTCGGTCGGTCGAACGCCGATGCTGCTGTCGGCCTCCCGACGGTAAATTGTCAGGAGTAGATCGAAGAGCTCCCAATTGAACCCCTGCTCTTCGAGCGCTGGCTCGATGGCGCTGCGCATGTGCACGGACAGCCGGACAATCCGGCCCACGACGTCGAGGTGGCCGGCGTCGAGGTCGGGCCGGCGGCGGCTCCAGCCCGCAATGATCTCATCAATCGAATCGGTAGTCATGGCGGTCAGCATATAGGCACGGGGCACCGAATAGATGCAAATTCATCTATCTTCGTGCAAAGATATTTTATCTTGACTCAAAGATAGTCTGATCTCACACTTCGTGACGGGTTGGCCGGATGCCGCCCTGCGAGAGGGTCACGGGGTTACCAACCTCCGCCATTGAGGAGACGATCATGATAGCCAAGCCGGCCTTTGCAACATCGCCATCCAATCCGCACGTCAAGGAAATCCAGACGATCCCGGAGCGGAAGCCCGACATGCCCTACGCACCGGCAATCCGTGTCGAGATTCCCTGCGGCATGCTGTTCATCTCAGGAGCTACGCCATCGCCGCTCTATCACAAGCATCCCCACGTCCTCGAAGAGCACGAGCATCCCAACTCGATCGAGGAGCAGACCCATCGCGCCATGAAGACGATCGAGTCAATCCTGGATCACGAGGGGCTCGCCTGGACCGACATCGTCAAGGTGACGAAGTACTTGACCGACATCCGGGACCAGGACGGCATGGTGAAGGTGATGAAGGAGTATTTCGGCAACTGGACGCCGGCCAGCACCACCATTTGCATCAACCAGCTCTCGACCCAGGGCGCCCGTGTCGAGCTCGACATGATCGCCGCCATTCCCGTGCAGAAATAGGCCGGATGTGACCTCCCGCCGGCCCCGGGTCATCGGGCCGAACGAGGCCGACAATGATGCACGGCACTGAAATTCAAAATGAGCAAGGGGACCGCTCGCTACACACCCCAATGGCAGCCGGTCAACGGATGGCCGGACGCAAAGCCGACGCGCCGCTGCTGCGGTTGGTCGGTATCGATAAATCCTTTCCCGGCGTGCATGCGCTCAAGAACGTATCGCTCGACGTCTATGCCGGCGAGGTCCATGTCATCCTCGGCCAGAATGGTGCCGGAAAATCGACGCTGATCAAGACGTTGTACGGCGCCTATGCGGCCGATCGGGGTCACATCGAGATCGAGGGCCGCCGGGTCGCGGTCGCCGGCCCCGCCGATGCGAGCGCGCTTGGCATCGCCGTCATCTTCCAGGAATTCTCGCTGGTCCCATATCTCGACATCGCACAGAACATCTTTCTCGGTCGCGAAGCCGCATTCAGTCGCTTCGGCCTTGTCGATTTCGCGGCCATGCATGCGGCCGCGCGCATCATCCTCGACGATCTCGGGCTCGACTACGACACCCACGCCTATGCCGCCAACCTCGGCGTGGCCCAGCAGCAGATGGTGGAGATCGCCAAGGCGCTCTCACAGAACGCGCGGGTGCTCGTGATGGACGAGCCGACGGCCGCGATCTCCGAGCGCGAATCCGATCGCCTGTTTCAAACCATCACGCGACTGACGGAGAGGCGCGTCGCCATCGTCTACATCTCCCATCGGATGAAGGAAGTGCAGATGCTCGGCGATCGCATCACCATCCTGCGCGACGGCGCCGTCGTGACCAGCGTGCTGCGCGATCAGAAAAGCCAGGCCGAGATGGTAGGCGCGATGATCGGGCGGGCATCGGGATCGCAGCTTGTACGGACGCCGCGCACGCCGGGCGAGCCTGTTCTGTCCGCCAGGGATGTAAGCACAGCCAAACTGTCGGACATCTCCATCGAAATTCTCGCCGGCGAAGTGGTGGGGCTTGCCGGCCTGGTTGGATCCGGTCGGACCGAAGTGGTCCGCGCGCTGTTCGGCGCGGATCCGATCGCAATCGGCGAGATTTCTCTGTTGGGATCGCGCGCGCCGACCACACTGGACGGGCGGGTGCGGGCGGGCATGGCCCTGCTCCCGGAAGATCGCAAGCAGGAGGGCTTGGCGCTCCCGCTCGATGTCCGCGACAATGCGACGGTTGCCTCGCTGTGGCGCAGCTTCGCCTCCGGCTGGTTCTCGCCGGCCAAAGCAGAGCGGGATACACACGGGCTGATCGCACAGCTTGGCATCGCCGCGCATAGCACGCGCCAGAGCGTCCACACCCTCAGCGGCGGCAACCAGCAGAAGGTCGTGCTGGCGAAATGGCTGGCCGCGGGAGCCAAATTGTTCCTGCTGGATGAGCCGACGCGCGGCGTCGATGTCGGCGCCAAGGCCGAAATCTATCGCCTGATCGATCAACTCGTGGATGGCGGGGCCGGTGTCGTCGTCATCAGTTCGGAACTGCCGGAGCTCGTCCAGCTCTGCGACCGCGCCTATGTCATGCGCGACCACCGCATCGTCGGGCATCTCGCCGGCGACGCACTGACCGAACGAGCCATTCTCGAACTGGCGGTGCATCAGTGAGTGTCACGACCTCACTGCAGGGAAAGTCCGGCATAGGCCAGTTCCTTAGCGCAATCCCCGGCGCCGGCATCCTGCTGATCCTGATGCTGGCGCTGTTCACGATCGTCAATCCGCGCTTCGTGTCCCAGACAAACCTCATCAATGTCGGCTTGCAGACCTCGCTACTGCTGATGATCGCCCTGCCGATGACGCTCATCATCCTGACCGAAGGTCTTGACCTGTCGGCCGGAGCCCTGGTCGGGCTGAGCGGCGTCATCGTCGCCGAGGCGCTTCTCGCCGGATGGGGCGTATTCGCCGCCTGTACCGCGACGCTCGCGGTGAGTATCGCCTTCGGTGCCCTGAATGGCGTTCTGGTCGCCTATCTCGCGCTGCCCGCTTTCGTCGTTACGCTCGGCACGATGGGGCTGATGCAAGGGATTGCGCTGGTGCTCACCAATGGCGATCCCGTCGGCGGGTTCACGCCTGCCATTGAAATCTTCTATCGCTCGCAGCTCTGGTTCATCCCGCTGCCAATCGCGATCGCCGCGGCCCTTTATGCCGCGCTGTGGCTGCTGCTGTATCGGACCCGGCTCGGCAACTACGTGATCGCCATCGGCGGCAACAAGGACGCGCTGCGTCTCGCCGGCATTCGCGCCAATCTCGTCCACCTCGCAGTTTATGTACTCGGCAGCGCGATCATCGGTCTCTCCGCAGTGCTGTTGATCGGACGCACCAATTCGGCGCATCCGACCGTCGGTATAGGCATGGAGTTCGAAGCAATCGCCGCCGTGGTGCTAGGAGGCACCTCCTTCGAGAAAGGACAGGGCTGGCTATTCGGTGCCGTGCTCGGCGCGCTCGCCATAACCGTACTGCGCAACGGCCTCAACATCCTTTCCATCGACTCGTCGCTACAAGTCGTGTGCATCGGCATCCTGCTCATCCTCGCGCTGCTGATCGACCAGGCGCGCAAGCAATTCGTGAGGCGTGCGACATGACGGTCCCGGCAACGCTCGATATCCGCCCGTCGTCTTTGTCGCCCGACGCCGCGGCCCTGCTCGGCCGGGTCGTCCTGATCGTTCTGATCGCCGGCGCATTGACCGCAGTCGATCCGGGATTCGCTTCGGTGAGCAATCTCCTGAACATGCTGCGACAGGCGAGCCTGCTATTTCTCGTCGCGTCCGGCCTCACACTCGTCATCATCGGCGGCGGACTCGATCTGTCGGTCGGCGCCAATCTCACGTTGTCGGCCTGTCTCGCGGCAGCGGCGATCAAGACCACCGGCAATCCGTGGTACGGCGTCGCCGTTGCCATCGGCGCTGGCACACTGATCGGTTTCGCCAACGGGCTGATGATCAACCGCCTGCGGCTGCCGCCCTTCCTTGCGACTTTCGGCATGCTGTGGGTGGCGCAGGGCATCGCCTACTGGTTCATGGCCGGGCAGACCATCTACGGCATGCCGATGTCCTTTCGCTATTTCGGCACCGGCTTCTTCCTCGGTGTTCCGCTGCCGATCTGGATCACACTCATGGTCTGTCTTGCCTGCAGCATCCTGCTGCATCGCACGACCTTCGGCCGCGAGACGTATTTTATGGGCGCCAACCAGACCACCGCGCTTCTGTCCGGCGTCCCGGTCGAACGTCGTCGGCTGCTGCTCTACGTGCTCAGCGGCTTGACGGCTGGCATCGCGTCCCTCGTCTATCTGGCCCGCCTCAATGCGGCCGAGCCCGGAATCGGCGAGCCGTTGCTGCTCCCAGCTATCGCCGCCGTGCTTGTCGGCGGCACATCCCTATTCGGCGGCAACGGCAACATCGTCGGTACCGTGCTCGGCGCCATCCTGCTCACCATCATCGTCAATGGCCTCAATCTGCTGAATGTCGCAGCCACCTGGCATCCCTTCGTCAACGGCGCCGTCGTCCTGGTCGCGATCATTGCGGATCTCGTCATCAGCCGACGCCGATCAGGGAGCAGATAGACCCGACATCACCAGTTCACCACACGTCTCGTCATTCACAACCAGAGGGGCCATCATGCGAACCACCAGATCTACTCGATGCGTTCTTGCCGCCGTCATCTGCGGCACCCTGTTCAATTCGGCGGCGCGCGCCGATGGCGAGACGATTGCCGCCTTCACGAAGAACCAGGTGGACCCTCATTTCGAGGGCGTGCGCGCCGGCGTGGCGCAAATGGCCGCGAAAATGAAGGCGACAGTCAAATATTACACGCCGACGAAACCGAACAACATCACCGAGGGCATGTCGCAGCTCGAAGACGTCGGCGTGACCAAGCCCAATCTGATGCTGTTCATGCCGATCGACGCCAAGGCGCAACTGCCGACGATCAAGCGCCTGATCGAATCCGGCCTGCCGATCATCAACTACAACGACCGCGGCGGCGATGCGCCTTATCTCTCTTTTGTTGGGCAAGACGATTACAAGCTCGGCCATGACATCGCCAAGACCCTGTTCGACCACCTCGGCGGCAAGGGCAATGTGGTGATCCTCGAAGGCGTCAAGGGCTCGACCACGGGAGACGAGCGCAAGCGCGGCTTCGACGCCGCCGTCAAGGAATATCCGAACATCAAGGTGCTGGCCTCGCAGCCCGCCAATTTCCAGCGCCTGCTCGGCATGCAGACGATGGAGAACCTGATCCAGCAGTTCAGCATCATCGACGGCGTGATCTCCGCCGCTGACGCGTCCGCGCTCGGCGCCATCGAAGCGCTCAACGCCGCCGGCCGCAAGAACGTGGCTGTGGTCTCGATCAATGGCGTACCCGAGGCCGTCGAAGCCGTGAAGGCAGGCAGCCTGCTGGCGATCGCCGAGTTCGACGGCTTCAAGATCGGCTGCGTCGCCACCGCGGTGGGCCTCAACGCCATTCGCGGCCAGAGCGCGCCGAAGCAGGTCACGATTCCGGGCGCGATCATCACCAAGGCGAACTACGCGCCCTGGCTCGTCCCCTACAAGGACCGCACCTGCCCGACGCCCGACGCCTATATCGCGAAGTAACACCAACGAGCCTGCAGGCGCGTCGCGTGCTGCAGGCCCGCATTCTTACTTGGCCACCCCGTCCGTCGACATCGCGACGAGCTTGCCATAGCGCTCCGCATCACTGCGCAACTCGGCTTCGAACGCTTCCGGCGTCGAGCTGGCGATGTCGGCGCCCTGCGCGGCGAACTGCTTGATCAGGGCCGGATCGCTGAGCGCTTCGGCGAGATCGCGCGCGATCTGGCTGACGATGGGTTTCGGCACCGCCGCGGCGGCGAGCATACCGAACCAGCTATCGTAGGTGAATTCGGGGAGCCCTGCCTCGACGAAGGTCGGCACGTCAGGCAGTTGCGCCATGCGGCTCTTGCCGGTGACTGCCAGTGCACGCAATTTTCCCGACTGGATCAAGTCGCCGCCGACGCCGAAGAAAGTAAAGGCAACCGAGGTGTCGCCGCGCATAATGCTGATCTGGGATTCCGGCAGTCCGCGATGCGGGATCAGCACCATCTTCGTCTGCGTGAGATGCCTGAATAGTTCAGCGGCGATACCGGTGGAACTACCGACGCCGGCAGAACTGTAGCTCAGCGAATCCGGCTTGGCCTTCGCCGCGGCGATCAGTTCGGCCAGCGTCTTGAACGGCGCATCCGGCGGCACGATCAGGATGGAGGGCGTCGATCCGACACGGCTGATCGCAGCGAAATCCTTGATCGGATCGAAGTTGAGGTTCTTGTTGACCACGCCGATCACGCTATGCCCGTTCGAGGTCAGCATGATCTGCGAGCCATCGGTCGGGCCTTTGGCGAGACTGCTGACACCGGCGATGCCGGGCCTGTTCTCGACGATGACCTGCTGCTTCCACTTCGCAGCAAGCTTCTCGGCTACCGAACGGGCAAGAATGTCGGTGAGGCTGCCCCCCGAAAACGGCACGATAATACGCACGAGCTGGCTCGGATAAGTCTGTGCAAAGGCTCCACTGCCCATCAGCGCCGCAGTCGCGGCGAGGCCGGATCCGATCATGAAGTGTCGGCGATCCATCATTTTCTCCCTTTAAGAACCAAGTGCCGGGCTTTCAGCCTCTGGCGGTGTTGGGCAGCGGCATTGCAAGCAAGACCACCGCCGGTCGTTTCGTCTCGTTGCGCAGCGCGCGCGTCTCGTTGGGCGCGATGCGGCAGGAATCCCAGATGCCGAGGGTGGCGGTGCCATCCGGCGTCTCGAAAGTCACCTCGCCTTCGAGGACGACATAGAACTTCTCCTCCGGCGAGGCCGAGGGCGTGATACCGCCACCCGGCAGAATCTGGCTCATGCCGAGCCACATCACATCGCCTGGCCCTGCGTCGCGGCCCTGCAGGCGGAACATCCGCATGTCATTGTGGCCAGGGGCTTCGTAGCGAGGAGCATCGTTCAGGCGGACGACATGCATGGCTTCACCCGTTCGGTTGAAAAACGAGACGGTCGCGCGAAGAGCCGAGCACGGCGACATAGGCCTCTGCAGCGCGCTGCAGCGGGTAGATCGCGTCCGGCTTGATCGGAAACGGCTTCAACGCGCCGCTGGCGAAACCCGGCACCAGCTCACGCAGGATCTCGCCGGCTTCCGGCGATGACAGCGACAGCGAGTCGACACCGAAGAAGGTGTGCTTGCCGCGATAGAAGGCGAAGATGTCGAACGGCACGGTGGCCTTGGTTGAGGCAATGAATATCTGGCGGCCGAGATGCGCGAGCGACTTCGTGCCAGCGTCGTAATATGGCTCACCGACGGTGTTGTAGACAATGTCCGCGCCCTTGCCGCCGGTGAGTTCGCGCACCGTCGCGGCGACATCATTGCGGCTGGAGTCGATGACCGTCACCTCGCCATGGGCATGGCCGGCATATGGCTCGTCCTTGCGGACGACGCCGATCACGCGGGCGCCCTGCCATGATGCGATCTGCGTCACCGCCTGACCGACCTTACCGTTCAGGCCAAGGATCAAGACTGTCTCGCCGGGTTTCGACATGCCGCTGCGGCGAAAGCCTTCCTGCGCGGTGACGAAGGGCACGCCGATGCCAGCCGCCTCCGCGAGGCTGATGTTTGCCGGCTTCTCGACCAGCGCAGACGCTTCGACGACCAGGTGCGTAGCATGGGTGCCGTCGCGGCCGATCCCGAGTTGACCCGACGAGCCGAACACTTCCTTGCCGATCAGTTCGGCCGGACCGTCGATCACAACGCCGGCGAAGTCGCGGCCAGGCGTGCGGGGAAAGACCGCATGCGGCATCAGACCGAGCGTCGCCTTGGCGTCCGACGGATTGATCGCAGCGGCCTTGATCTCGACCAGCGCATCGCCTGGCCTGACGCAGGCCAGTGTGCGTTGCTCGATGCCGAGCGCTACATTCTCGATGCGATCAGCCTTGGCGGCGACCCGCAGGCATGTTGCGGTGACGCTGGAGGAAGTCTTGGCGGCTGCAGTCATTTCAGTCCTCGAATGCAGTGTTATGCAGCGCCCGGCAAATCAAACAGTGCACGCGCCTCAGCAGGCGTCGCGATCTGCGCGCCGAGTTCCTCGATGATGCGGCGTGCCTTGTCCACCATCACAGCGTTCGACGACGCCAACACGCCGCGGCCGAGCATCACCGCATCTTCTAGACCGGTGCGGGCATGACCGCCGGCGAGCACCGATTGCGCCACCATGGGAAATGTGGAGCGGCCGATGCCGATGGCCGTGAAATGCGCATCCCGCGGCAGCAGGCCGCGCGCATATAACACCGTTTCCGGCGAGGGCTGGAAGCCGTATTTCACGCCCATCACGAAGGAGGTGAGCGCCCGGCCGCTGAGCGTGCCGTCGGCGAGGAGATCGTGCAGCAGCGCGATATCGCCGGAATCGAACAGTTCGATCTCGGGTTTCACGCCGGCCTCGCGGATGACCTTCGCCATACGGCGCACATTGCCGGGCGTGTTGATCACCACCTGCCCGCCGGAATTCATGGTGTTGAGATCGAGCGTGCAGATGTCGGGCTTCAGCGCCGTGATATGGGCTACGCGTTCTTCCGGGTTCATCAGCGTGGTGCCGGCGGCGGCGACCTTGGGATCGTCCTGCGAAGGCACGAAGCGACCGCCAGGACCGGTGGTGATATTCAGGATCAGGTTGCGATTGCGCGCGCGAATACGCGCCACGACGTCTTGATAATATTCGAGCTTCATCGACGGCGCGCCGGTTCCGGGCTCGCGCACGTGGATATGCGCGACTGCCGCGCCGGCTTCTGCGGCACCGAGGCAGGCGTCGGCGATTTCTTCCGGCGCGATGGGCAGATGCGGGGTCTGGTCCGGCCGCGTCAGATTGCCAGTAACGGCGCAAGTGACAACGATCTTGTCGAGCATCGGGCGCATCAATCTCTCCTTACAACGCCCGACCGCCGTCGACGACGATCAGCGAGCCGGTAGAATAGGTCAGGTGGGTGGCGCAGGCCGCGATCGCACGGCCGACATCCTCGGCCGTCGCGACGCGCCTGAGCGGAATGGTCCCTGCGACCTTTTCAAGCGCGGCCGCATCGCGGCCCGGCACAAAGTCGGTGGCCACCACACCAGGCGACACCGCCATCACGCGCACCGCGGGTGCCAGCGCCCGCGCGAGCGACTTGGTCATGGTGTCGATGCCGGCCTTGATCGCTGCATAAGCGAGGTTGGAGCCAACGCCATTCAATCCCGCGATCGAGGATACGTTGACAACGAGCCCATCTCCGCCGGCCTTGAGCAGCGGCGCGAAGGCACGGATAGCGGCAAACTGGCCACGCCAGTTAACCTTGAACATGTCGTCGATGAAATCGTCAGTCAGCGCATCCAGGTCGCTGATCGGAATGGGCTTTGTATAGCCAGCGCTGTTGACCAGGATATCGCAGCGCCCGAAGGCCCGCTCGACCTCTGTGGCGAGTACAGTCAGCGTCGCAGTGTCCTCGACAACAGCACGACGGGCGAAATGCCCCTCACCCGGAAGATTCGTTAGCAGTGCATTCGCCGCAGCTTCATCGGAGCGCCAGGTCACGACAACACTGGCGCCTTCCGCTGCGAAGGCCTGTGCGGCAGCGGCGCCGATGCCACCCGAGCCGCCGATCACCACTGCAACCTTACCCGCGAGAACATTCAGCATCGTCAACTCACTTGATGGGAGGTTGCGGGAGCGCGGCCTCGCCGGGCTCCATCACGAAAGTGTAGGACAGGCTGAACCATTCACCGTTGACGTCCGGTGCGGGCAGCACGCCTTCACCCTTCTTGAAATCGCCGATCAGCGCGCGCGTCACGCCGAACACGACGTCGCTCTCCAGATGCTTATCGTCATCAACGAAGATCTGCGTGATCAGCGTTTTGAATCCCGGCTTGAAAGCAAGCACATGCAGATGCGCCGGCCGGAATGGATGCCGGCGCTGCGCGGCCAGCATTTCGCCGGTCGGACCGTGGGTCGGCACTGGATAGCCAGCAGGCTTGACCGAGCGGAAGGCGAAACGACCCTCGGCATCGGTCTCGAAAACGCCACGTAGATTCATGTCGGCCTGACCGGCGTCCTGGTTTTCATACATGCCGGATGGCGACGCCTGCCAGACGTCGACGCGGACACCCGAGAGCGGTGCTCCCTGCGCATCAGTGATGCGGCAATCGACGAACAGTGGTGCACCGGGCGTCGGCGAACGCAGGATCGAGGCACCATTCTCCACGCGCGGAGCGTTCGCCCGCCAGAATGGCCCCAGCAACGCTGCTGCGGTCTCGGTCGCACCGTCCTGGCCATTGTTCAGAAGACAGACCAAAGTCGAAAGCCCGACTGCATCGCTGAACAGCACGCCCTCATTGTGAGTGTCATTCGTCGCCTGGCCGATGCGATTCAGAAAATCGATGGCGAACTCGAACTCTGCCTCGGTCAGTCGGACCTCGCGCGCAAAGTCGTGGAGATGGCGAACGAAGGCGCCCATGACCGTGCGCAGTCGCTCATTGGGCGCGCCGCTCATCGCGTCGAGCACGGCCCCGGTAACATCTTCTTGGCGGGTAATGATCATAGCCGCTTCCTCAACATTGCGATCTCACAGTCAACGACATGCGCAATCGATTGCACAGTTAGCGCAATCGATTGCGCTCGTCAATATCAACGACTAAATTGAAGCTGTGGCTGGAATCACGACGATCAAGGACGTTGCGCGCGAGGTGGGAGTGCACCCATCCACCGTGTCGCGGGCGCTCGACCCAGCCCGGCGCGGCCGGATCGGAGAACCGGTCGTACGGCGGATCCTGGAAGCGGCGGAACGCTTAGGCTATCACCCCGATACGGTCGCCGCGAGTCTTCGGAGCGGGCGCTCCAACCTGGTCGGCATCATTGTCCCGGACATTGCGAATCCTGTCTTCTCGCCGATCATCAGCGGGCTCGAAAGCGTTCTATCAGAGCGGGGTTACGCACTGATCGTTGCCGATCCGCAACCGCAAAGGTCAGGCGACAGCGACATCATTCAACGGCTCGTGGCGCGCCGTGTGGATGGTCTTGTGCTGGCAAATGTCGCGCTTCATGACGACACGGTCGAGCGCTGCGTGAGCTGGCAGGTTCCCGTCGTGCTGGTCAATCGCGCGGAAGCGGAGGCGCGTGTGCCTTCGGTGGTTTCGGACGATGTGGCCGGGATGCGCCTGGCCGTCGCGCATCTTCTTGAACTCGGACACCGCCATATCCTCCACCTCGCCGGTCCGCAGACGATATCGACCGGTTCGCTCCGACGCCGCGGATTCGTGGAAGCCATGAGCGCTGCAGGCCTTGCGCCGGTCGACGATGATATTGAAGAAGCCGAAGCATTCACGAGAACCGGCGGACACGCTGCCGCGCTTCGATTGCTTGCACGACGACCTCAGGCGACCGCAGTCGTCGCGGCGAACGATCTTCTCGCGCTCGGCGTTTACGAGGCCTTGAGAGAAATGGGCAGGCGATGTCCGGAAGATCTATCGGTGATCGGTCACAACGACATGCCGCTAGTCGACCTGGTGGACCCACCGCTCTCCACAATCCGCATCAGCCACCGCGAGATGGGTGAACAGACCGGCGAACTCCTGCTTAAACTGATCAAGGACGTCCATGGAGAAGTGTCTCACGTGGTGACGGCTCCCCTGCTCGTCGTGCGCCGTTCGACCCAGCCGCCGCCGGTCCCGCGATAGCCGTCAGTTACAAGCTCGCCCACATGTCAGCGATGCGCCGGGAGCTGCCCGTGGTTCAACGCCTAGCCGAAAAGACCATGATTCAGCGGCAGTTCGTGGCTGACGTTCGGTGGCTTCATTTATCACCTCAACTCAGTACCCAAGTTCCAACCACGGCCCTCCCCTTGTTCCTACTCAGCCCTGCACTCCGCTTATTGGTTGGGCGAAGCTGGCCGAGGGCATTCAATTTGGACGTCGTTGGACAATACCGGTAGCTGTGGTGATGCCAGCTGCATTCCGCATTCTTCTTGTGTGATAGGTAAGCCTCACTCACCCTCCGGAAAAATCGCGGACAAAGGCATCTTTGCCCGCGACGATCAATGCAAAGACCTATCTACTAGGTTTACTTCTTGCTCATCACCATCGGGCATGCGCTTGCGGAAAGCGGCGAGAAGGCTTCCTCGCTGGTCACGGTCGCGAGGATCTTGAACACGTCATAGGGGTCGCTGACCTCGCTCTGCTTCTTCACCTCGGCGAGGTACATGTCGTGGACCATCAGATTGTCCGGGCGCAGCTTGCCGTTGCGGAGGAAGGCGTCGTTGAAGGTGCGGCCCTGCAGGTCCTTCATCACCGTGGCTGGATCCTTTGTATTCGCTGCTTCCACAGACTTGATGTAGTTCAGCGTCGATGAATAGACGCCGGCCTGCATCATGCTCGGCGGCTTGCCCATCTTGGCCGCATAACGCTTGGCAAATTCACGCGTACGATCGTCCATATTCCAGTAGAAGCCGGACGTCACCAGCAGGCCCTGCGCGCTCTTCAGGCCGACGCTGCGGATGTCATTCACATCGATCAGGAGCGCGATCATTTTCTGGCCACCGCTCAGCAGGCCAAATTCCTCGGCCTGCTTGATCACGTTCTGCGTATCACTGCCGGCATTGGCGACGGCGATCACCTTCGCGCCCGACGATTTGGCGGTCAGTAGCTGCGAGGAGAAATCGGCGGTGTTGATCGGGTGCAATGCGTGGCCGAGCGACTTGCCGCCGCCCTTGGTCACGACCTCCGTCACGTCGCGCTCGAGCGCATGACCGAAAGCATAGTCGGCTGCGATGAAAAACCAGGTATCATTGCCTTGCTTCAGCAATGCCTTGCCGCCGACATTGGCGAGCGCATAGGTGTTGTAAGTCCACTGGATGAAGTTCGGCGAACAGAATTTTCCACTCAGATCCGCCGAGCCGCCAGCGGATGTGATGAACATCTTGTTGCGCTCCTTGGCGAAGGTCTGCACCGCGATACAGACCGACGACACCGGCACGTCGAGAATGACATCGACGCCTTCCTGATCGTACCACTGGCGCGCAATATTGCCACCGACGTCGGGCTTGTTGAGATGGTCGGCGGAGATTAGCTGGATCGACTTGCCGAGCGCCTTGCCGCCGCATTCATCGATGGCGAGCTGTGCCGCAGCGACCGATCCCGCACCGCCGTTATCAGCGAACAGGCCGGTCATGTCGGTGAGCACACCGAATTTCAGCGGCGTATCCGCCGCGGCGTGAACAACCGCAGGCGAAAAAACGGCAGCGCTAACGCCGGTCGCACCTAGCCCGGCCAGAAATGTACGTCGCTTCATTAATTGTCCTCCCTGTTTTTGGTTTTTTGGTATGAAAGTATCATCGTCCTGTTGTGACGAAGATCATGACGAGCCGGATGACGCTCCTATGTCCGGCAGCTCGAATTCAAGTAGCGCAGAGCTCAATGATTTTCCGTGCGTATCCAGCGCGAGCGACCTCACTACGCCGCCGCCAAGCGCACCCGTCAGCACGAAGTTCAGGGCGCCAAGCGCCGGTATCTCATAGCGCGCGACGGTGCCAGTGATGGTGTCGCCGAAATGCTCCGCGACGCAATCGGCCGTCACATGCTCCGCCAGAAATGCGAAGTCCCCCATGTCGAAAGCGATGACGGAAACATTGGACGTGTCGCCCTTGTCGCCGCTGCGTGAATGCGCAATTTCATGGAGCTTCATGGTCATGCCTCCATGAATGTGACTGATGACGTCACGACACTGTCGGGCAACAGCGCCGAGGCGACGCCAACGATTTCCCGCGCCGATTTCCACGCGCCACCGCCGCCGGCCGGGCCGTTGGTGTAGAGCGTCTCGACTTCGTTGCCGATCTTTATCGCTTCCGCGAGCGTGTCCGTGCGCGCAGCGACGCGAACACGAACTTCATAGGGTTCGTGACCTTCGGCCAAGGTGTCGCCATGCAGCGCGTTGACACCGATCAGATCGAACCGGCTTTCCGTCATCTTCACACCGGTGAGCGCGAGACGTTCACGCACGATATCCAGCGCGAGACGACCGCGCGCGGCGGCATTGGCGCCGGCGTAGGAGATTTCGCCCTCGCCTATATAGCTGTCGAGATAGCCGACCGAGGTCTTCAGCAGGCCTGTCTTGGGCGTGCCGCTGCCGCCAGTAACGTGGACACGATCTGGCCCAGTTTCCTCGACGCGGACCTGCGAAAAGTCAGCAACGACGTCCGGTTGATAGTAGCGGGTCGGATCGTGGATTTCGTAGAGCAACTGCTCCGTCACCGTCGCGCGCGTGATCTGGCCGCCGGAGCCCGCGACTTTGGTAACGACAAGATCGCCATCCTCGCGCACCTCGCCGATGGGAAAGCCGAGCCGCGCGAGGCCCTGGACGTCCTTGACGCCCGGATCCGCGAAATAGCCGCCCGTGATCTGGCCAGCGCATTCCAGCAGATGGCCGACCATAGTGCCCTTGCCCAGCAGGTCCCAGTCGTCCATCGCCCAGCCGAATTCGTGCACCAACGGCCCGAGAAACAGCGCCGGATCCGCCGCGCGGCCGGTGATGACGACATCCGCGCCGCCGGCCAGCGCTTCAGAAATCGGTGCAGCACCTGTATAGGCATTGGCCGAGATCACGCGATTGCCGAGCGCCTTGACGGAGCCGCCCTCGTCCAGCGCAACGTCGGACATGCGCGCCTGGTCCAGCACATCGTCACCGGTCACGGCCGCGACCTTGAGTCCTGTCAGACCGAGCGCCCTCGCGATGTCACGCGTTGCCTGGGCCGCAGCGACGGGATTCGCTGCACCCATATTGGTGACGATCTTGACGCCATTCTTCCTGCAGATTGGGAGCACCGCCTTCATGCGATCGGCGAGCAGCGGATCGAAGCCGCCTTGCGGGTCCTTCAACCGGTCCTGTTGGGCCAGCGCGATGGTACGTTCGGCAAGACACTCGAAGACGAGATAATCGAGGTCGCCGCTTTCGGCGAGTTCGATCGCCGGTTCGATCCGGTCACCCGAATAGCCGGCGCCGGATCCGATCCTGATGGTGCGCACGTGCAGTTCTCCCTGGGTCAGACTTACGCGCAGTCACATCGCGCAAAGCGCGATGGCTGCATGTCCTCTCCCCATCTCATTTTCGAACATGTCGCGGGCCTGAAAAGGCGATGACGAGCATGTCGCTTTGGATCATTGAAGCCAGAACGACGCCCCTATTCAATTGAATAAATTCTATCCCATTGATAGATATTCGCTATGGATGTGAATCTCCGTCAAATCCGCTCCTTCGTCGTCGTCGCCCAAGCCGGCAGCTTCACCCGCGCCGCGGAGATGCTGCATCTGGCGCAGCCGACATTGACGGTTCAGATCCGGCGCCTTGAAGAAACGCTCGAGGTGAAACTGTTCGACCGCAACACCCGCTCCGTCGAACTCACGCGCATGGGCCGCGAGTTGCTGCCGGTGTTTCAGCGCATGATCCGGGATCTCGATGCGGTCGTCGTGAACACCCGCGATATCGCGGCCAAGCGCCGCGGCGTGGTGCGGATCGCGGCACTTCCCTCCGTCGCCGCCGGCGCCTTGCCCGAAGCCATCAAATCGTTTCGTGAATCGCAGCCCGGCGCCTCCTTCGTGTTGAAGGACGTGATTGCCAACCGCGTGCTCGACCTCGTCCACTCGGAAGAGGTTGATCTCGGCATCATGGGCGGCAGCGTCAACGGTCACGACGTGGAAGTGCTGCTTGAGGTGCGCGACCGCATGCACGTGGTGTTTCCGGCGAAGCACCCGATCGGCAGTATTCGCAAGGTCACCATCGACGAACTGATGAAATATCCGCTGGTCCTGATGGATCCCGCGACCAGCGTCCGCGCCATCGTCGACGGCGCCTTCCTGACCGCGGGACACATCGCGCAGCCCACCTGCGAGGCGACCTATATGATGACCGCCATCGCCATGGTGCGCGCGGGACTCGGCATCACCATCCTGCCAGGCTCCGCACGCGAGATCGGCGCGGAGCCGGACCTGTGCTCGCGGCAGATCGACGTCGCGGATTTCTCACGCGCGATCACCATCATCAAGAAGGCAGGTCGCACGCTGCCGCCGATCAGCGAGGCCTTTGGCGATCACCTCGCCAAGTCAATGGGCGCACAGCCCCTGTTCGCGCACCGCTGACGCCAGCGATTATTTCATCGCATCATAGACTGCGAAGCTGTAAGCGCCTTCGGGCTTCTTGGTGATCACCGGGTCCGATCCGCCCGACATCAGTGTTGCGACCGTGCGGTCGTAATCCTTGACGTCGAGCTTGCCATTCGCATCGCCGAGCAGCTTGCTGACCTCGGTCATCATCCGCTTCTGATCTTTCGCCGTTTTCGCGCCAGTGGAATCACCGGCGAGGATGATCTTCACCGCTTCGTCGGGATTGACCTTGGCATAGTCCCAGCCCTTCATCGACGCCTTCACGAACTTCGCCATCTTGGCGACGAAGGTGGGATCCTTGAGATTCTTGTCGAGCACCCAAAGACCATCCTCCAGCGTGGCGACCCCCTCGTCCTCGTATTTGAACACGGTGAGCTGGCTCGGCTTGTAGCCGCCATCGATCACCTGCCAGTATTCGTTATAGGCCATGGTCGACACGCAATCGGCCTGCTTCTGCAGCAGCGGATCGACATTGAAGCCCTGCTTGATGATCTTGACGCCGGCCGGCGAGCCGTCGGTCTTGTAGCCGAGCTTCGACATCCAGGACAGGAACGGATATTCGTTGCCGCCATACCAGACACCCGTGACCTTACCCTTCAGGTCTGTCGGCTTCTTGATGCCGGTTTCGGCGCGGCAGGTGAGTTCAAGCCCGGACTTCTTGAAGGTCTGTGAGATATTGACCAGCGGCACGCCCTTCTCGCGCGACGCCAGCGCCGACGGCATCCAGTCCACCACCACATCGGCACCGCCACCGGCGATGACCTGCGGCGGCGCGACGTCGGGACCGCCCGGCTTGATGGTCACGTCGAGTCCGGCGTCCTTGTAGAAGCCCTTCTCCTTGGCCACGAAGTAGCC
Organism: Tardiphaga sp. P9-11; assembly: GCF_008329525.1. GTDB lineage: Bacteria > Pseudomonadota > Alphaproteobacteria > Rhizobiales > Xanthobacteraceae > Tardiphaga. The sequence continues at coordinate 34,608 of NZ_NPKQ01000003.1, forward strand.
GGCGAACTGGGCCTGCGCGACCCATTTGAGCTGGACGGTGACCTTGTCCGCCGCCTGCGCGGAGCCGAGCGACAGGGTCATCGCCGCGCCAAGTGCCATGATCTTCTTCATGCCCAACTCCGGAACTGGCGAACCTGCCGACTTAGGCTCGCATGGATGGATGCCAAAACGTCATTGCGCGCTCGGCCAGCGCAACCAGCCCATAGAAAACCATTCCCGCGATCGCCGCGAGCGCGATCTCCGCCCACACCATATCCAGCGCCATGCGCCCGGCTTCCGTCGAAATCCGGAAGCCGATGCCTTGCGTCGGCGTGCCGAAGAACTCCGCAACGATGGCACCTATCAAGGCCAGTGTGGCATTGATCTTCAATGCGTTGAAGATGAAAGGTAGAGCAGCGGGGAGATACAACTTGATGAGAGTCTGGGCATAGCTTGCGCCATAGGAGCGCATCAGGTCACGTTCAATATCGCCGGCCGCCTGCAGGCCAGCCAGCGCATTCACCAGCATCGGGAAGAATGTCACCAGCGCCACCACGGCGGCCTTCGACGGCCAGTCGAAGCCGAACCACATCACCATGATGGGCGCGACGCCGACCAGCGGCAACGCCGAGAAGAAGTTGCCGAGCGGCAGCAGCCCCCGGCCAAGGAACTCGAAGCGATGCGCGAGGATGGCGACCAGCAGTCCTGCCGAGCAGCCGATGGCATAGCCGATCAGCACGCCGCGGATGAAGGTCTGCACGAAATCCGCGCCCAGCATCGGCAGCGACGCCATGAATTTCGCAGCGGCAGCACTCGGCGACGGCAACAGCGCCGGCGGCACGCCGGCGCCACGCACCACGACCTCCCAGAGATAGAACACCGCCGCGCCGAACAGCAGCGGAATCGCGAGATCGATGGCCTTGCGGAAGGCGCTGCTGCGTGGCTTCAGCCCGGCCAGCGCAACGACGCAGATCCATGACGCCAGCCAGACGCCAATGACCACCATCCAGAAGCCCGACGCGGCATCGCCGGCAATCAGGGGATCGCGGAGCAGCATCAGCGTCATCTCTGCCATGATGCCTGCGCCGATGAAGCCGATCACGATGGCCGAGAGACCGCGAAAGCCGGCGGCGAAACCGAATAACAATACGATCACGCCGGTCAGCAGGAACGTCAGTGGCCGCGCCATCAGCGCTGCGACAGGCGTGCCGGCCAGCGGCAGCGGCAGCATCAGCGTGATCAGCACGCACACCGCCGACATGATGAAGCCGAGGCGTATCTGGCGACGGTTCATGTCCGCGCTCCCATCCGCCGCCCCACCTTGCGTTCGACATAGCTGACGATCGCAATCAGGCCGGACGCCAGTACGGCGGCGGCAACCAGCGCCGACCAGATCTGGATGGTCTGGCCGTAATAGGAGCCGGCCAGCAGGCGCGCGCCAATGCCAGCTTCGGCGCCGGTCGGCAATTCGGCGACGATGGCGCCAATCAGCGAAATGGTGATGGCGACCTTGAGGCTGGCAAAGAGATACGGCACCGCCGATGGCCAGCGCAGTTTCGACAACACCTGCCTGGATGTCGCCGACCATGTCCGCATCAGATCCATCTGCATCGGATCCGGCGAGGTGAACCCCTTCACCATGCCTATCGTGATCGGGAAGAAACTCAGATAGGCCGAGATGATCGACTTCGGCAGCAAGCCCTGCAAGCCGATGGCGCCGAGCACCACGATGAAGATCGGCGCCAGCGCCAGGATGGGCACCATCTGCGAACAGATGATCCACGGCATCAGGCTGCGCTCCAGCACGCGACTGTGCACGATGGCCAGCGCCAGCACGATGCCGAGCAATGCGCCAAGTCCAAAGCCGAGCAATGTCGCGGACAGTGTCACCATGGCATGATAGACGAGGCTGCGCGGCGCCGTCGGCGGATAGCCGAACACGCTCTCGATGAAAGCACCGACCACCTGATGCGGCGCCGGCAGCAGCGGCCGCTCCGCGCTCATGGTGCCTTCCAGCAATTCCATCATCGTGTAAGGCGCTTCCTCGCGCTCGAAGCCGCCGCGCACAAGCGACAGGTTCATCAGCACGGCACCAATGTACCAAACGACGATCAGAACCGTGACAATGGTCACCACCGGCGCGCTACGCTTGACCAGCGGATGCGTGCACCATGCCGTACGCGCGACCGGCATCGTATCTACCGTACTACTCGTCATAGGAATGCCCGGCGCGCAGCCCTGTGCGCACGCGCTGCGCGATCGCCATGAATTCCGGTGTCTCGCGAATTTCCAGCGTACGGTCACGCGGGAAATTGCAGTCGATGATATCAGTAATACGGCCTGGCCGCGGCGACATCACCACGATCTTGGTGGAGAGAAACACCGCTTCCGGAATCGAATGCGTCACGAACAGCACGGTCTTGCGCGTCTTGGCCCAGAGCTGCAGCAGTTGCTCGTTGAGATGATCGCGCACGATCTCATCCAGCGCGCCGAACGGCTCGTCCATCAGCAGCAACTCGGGATCGAACGACAGCGCGCGCGCGATCGACACCCGCTGCTGCATGCCGCCCGAGAGTTGCCAGGGAAACTTGCGTTCGAAGCCCGTGAGGTTGACGAGGTCGAGATAACGCGCAGCACGTTGCTTCTGTTCGGTCGGCGAGAAACCCATCAGCTCCAGCGGCAGTTTGAGATTGGCTTCAATGCTGCGCCAGGGAAAAAGCGCCGGCGCCTGAAACACATAGCCGTAGTTGCGCCCGAGCCGCGCCTGCTCCGCGCTCATCCCGTTGACGGTGACGGCGCCTGAGCTTGGCTGCTGCAGATCGGCGATCACGCGTAGCAGCGTGGTCTTGCCGCAGCCGGAGGGACCGATGAAGGAGACGAACTCCCCGCCGCCGATTTGCAGATCGACATTGGATAGGGCTTCGACCTTGCCGTCCGTCGTATCGAAAGTGAGCGATACCTTGCTGACATCGACCGCGATGGGACGCGTCACGTTGGATTGATAAATGTGAGGTTCAGCGTCGGCAGTTGAGTTCATGCGCACCGGTTCGACCAGAAGGGTCACGCAGCCCCGCCACCCCGTCAGAACCTATGAGCCCTGCGGGACGTGGCAATTTGCCGCCTATCGAGAGATGATATCGGCATTGATCGCTGCTTCAACACAATAGTGCCGCCCCCTTCCCGCCGCTCGCCGATAGTTTGCGCAAGGACAGCGGACTTATTGGGCAGTTATCATTCACCGCGCCGCATCGCCCAAACAAAAACGGCCGGGCGTGGGCCCGGCCGCTGCAATCGCATCGATAGAATGAAATCAGGACGCCTTGGCCGTCTTGTTCTTCGAATTGCGCTGGAAGAACAGCGCCTGGCTGGCAACGGCCGAGACCATCGCGGGCTGGAACGGCTTCGAGATCAGGAAGGCCGGCTCCGGACGTTCGCCAGTCAGGAAGCGCTCCGGATAGGCGGTGATAAAGACCACCGGCACTTCGAAAATGCGCAACAGCTCATTGACCGCGTCGAGACCCGAGCTGCCATCGGCGAGCTGAATATCCGCGAGAATAAGCCCGGGCTTCTTGTTCTTGGCGAGCGCCACAGCATCCGCGTGAGTGCGTGCCACACCGATGACGTTATGACCGAGATTCTTCACGAGACTTTCGAGGTCCATCGCGATGAAGGTCTCGTCCTCAATGATGAGAACGTCCGTGGCGATCTCGGCGGCCATTTCTCGGCCGGCCGTGTCGGCCAGCGTACGCACTTCCGCCACATCAGCGTCGAGGACGAAGGCGACTTCCTCTTCCGAGAAGCCTTCGAGCGACAGCAGCAGGAATGCTTGCCGCGGCAGCGGGGTGATGTTGGAAATGCGCTTCTCGGACGCAGCCTGCAACGGCGCCACATCCGGATTGTCGTTCAGCGCGACCGAATTCCAAATCTGGGTAAAAAGGCGAAACAGGCCGGCACGGGGTCCATGCTGCTCGTCTAGAAGCGACTGGTCCTGCAGCAGCGCTTCCAGCATGGCGCCCACATAGGCGTCGCCCGAGGCTTGGTTACCCGTGAGGGCACGGGCATAGCGCCGCAACAGCGGTAAGTGTTCAGCTACGAGCTGTGATCGGGACATCCCCACTCCATCCTGTTCGAAGTCAAAGTCGAAGGGTACCCGAATACAACCCGGCTCCCTCGATATGCGTGATTACGCCCCAGCCGGACAAAAGTTCCATCTGATCGGAACTTTCGGCGGCTCTCTGCATTAGATCGCCAACAGACGCCGCAAAGGCTTCAAAAATCAAGAAAATTTCTCAAATTCCAGGGGGCGTATCTTCTGGGGAATGTGGAACGGGTCATGAAAGATGTGAAGCCAAAGGGCGGATTAAACGCCGAAATCCAGTCACGGATCGGGCATCAGTTGCGCGCCATGTACGACGATGTCGTGCGACAGGGCGTCCCGGATCGATTTGCGGAGCTGATCCGCAAGCTGGACGGGGCTGAGGCTCAAGCCCAGATCGCTGGCGATCCTGGCAAAAATGAAGGAGGGGAATAATGCCTCTCACAGACTCACTCCGCGACGACATTCTGGCGTCGGTGCCTAGTCTGCGCGCCTTCGCGATCTCGCTCTCCGGCAACGGCGACCGTGCCGATGACCTCGTCCAGGAAACGCTGTTGCGCGCCCTCGCCAATATCGACTCTTTCCAGGTCGGCTCGAATCTGCCTGCGTGGTTGTTCACCATTCTACGCAATCTGTTCCGCTCGGACTATCGCAAGCGGCGGCGCGAGGTTGAGGATGCCGATGGCAGCTATGCCAAGACTCTGAAGACCCAGCCGGCGCAGAACGCCCATCTGGAGTTCGAGGAGTTTCGCGCGGCGCTCGAAAAGCTTCCGCAGGATCAGCGCGAAGCCCTTATTCTGGTCGGCGCCTCCGGCTTCTCCTACGAAGACGCCGCCACGATCTGCGGCTGCGCCGTCGGTACCATCAAGAGCCGCGTGAACCGCGCGCGTTCGAAGCTCAGTGCCCTGCTTTATGTTGATGGCGCGGAAGACTTCGGTCCGGACGATACCGTCCGGGCAGTCATCGGCGGATCGGGCGGTTAGGTCGATCCGACAATTGACGCAAGACAAGCGGTCACTTCGGTGGCCGCTTTTTTTGTGCGAATTGGTATGACCGTGTCAGCAGCGCGCCGACTTCTTCCCGCAACCGGGCGAAGGAACCGCCACCATCTTTCCGCCACACAGAAAGTGCCCCTCGCGCTCACATCGCGGGGGATTTTTATTGATGCACATGCCATCAACGCCTCGCGACTGATGACTGCGAGGACCAATCCGGAATGCCCGCCTTTCGACCACGAACCATCTCGCTTGCCGCCGCATTGAGCCTCGCTTGCGCTGGCCATGCCTTCGCGCAAAAGCAATACGATCCCGGCGCATCCGACACCGAGATCAAGATCGGCAACATCATGCCCTATAGCGGGCCGGCTTCGGCCTATGGCATCGCGGGCATCATCGAGGCCGCCTATTTCCGCATGATCAACGATCAGGGCGGCATCAACGGCCGCAAGATCAACTTCATCAGCTATGATGACGCCTATAATCCGTCCAAAGCCGTAGAACAAGCGCGCAAGCTGGTGGAATCGGACGAGGTGCTGGTGATCTTCAATCCGCTGGGCACGCCGTCGAATGCAGCGATCCAGAAATATCTCAACATCAAAAAGGTGCCACAGCTGTTCGTCGCAGCCGGCGCGACCTATTTTGGCAACCACCGGGCTTTCCCATGGACCATGGCGTGGCAGCCGCCTTATGAGAGCGAAGGCCGCATCTATGCGAAATATCTGCTGACGGAAAAACCCAACGCGAAGATCGCTGTGCTCTATCAGAATGACGATCTCGGCAAGGACGTGCTGAAGGGTTTGAAGGACGGGCTCGGCGACAAGGCTGCGGCGATGCTGGTCGCCGCAGAGAGCTATGAGGTGACCGAGCCGATCGTCGACAGCCACATCATCAACCTGAAGGCCTCAGGCGCCGACACCTTCATCAGCGTTACCACGCCGAAGTCAGCGGTACAGAGTATCCGCAAGGTCTCTGAACTCGGCTGGAAGCCGCTCTACATCCAGGGCTATGCCAGCGCATCGATCAGTTCGGTGCTGAAACCTGCGGGACAGGAGATCTCGCAAGGTATCCTGTCGGCTTACTACGCCAAAGACGGCTCCGACCCGCAGTGGGACAATGACCCCGGCATGCAGCGCTTCTACGCGTTCCTCGCCAAATACGCACCCGACGCCCGCCGCAACGATATCTCCGTGGTCTATGGTTACGGTACCGCCCAGACCATGGTGCAGGTGCTGCAACAGGCCGGCGACAACCTGACTCGCGAAAACATCATGAAACAGGCGGCAAGCCTGAAGGATTTCGCGCCGGACACGATGCTGCCGGGCGTCAAGCTCAATACCTCCGCCACCGATTTTTATCCGATCGAACAGCTGCAGATGATGCGCTTCAAGGGTGACAAATGGGAGCTGTTCGGCCCGGTGATCTCGGGCGAGATCAGCCGCTGAATTATGCCGGCAGGCGGCATATCCATTGCCCAATAAAGCAGCCCTTCGCGGTGTTATCGCGAAGGGCTTTTTGTTGCCGCATACACGCGAACGGTGTTCAATCCGGCCGGAGCCGCAAAGGCCCGTAAAACAAGACGAATAAAAATCAGGGGAGTTCTGAAATGCCTTCGATTCCATCGCGTGCACTGGCTTTGTCGGTTGCCGCGGCCTTCAGCATCGCCGCCTCGGGCAGCGCGCTGGCCCAGAAGAGATATGATCCCGGCGCCACAGACACCGAAATCAAGATCGGCAACATCATGCCGTATAGCGGCCCTGCCTCGTCCTACGGACTGATCGGCAAGACCGAAGCCGCCTATTTCAACATGATCAACGATCAAGGCGGCATCAACGGCCGCAAGATCAACTTCATCAGCTATGACGACGGCTATTCGCCGCCCAAGGCGGTGGAGCAGGTGCGCAAGCTGGTGGAGTCCGACGAAGTCCTCGTCGTGTTCAACTCGCTAGGTACACCGTCAAACACGGCATTCCAGAAGTATCTCAACGCCAAGAAAGTACCGCAGCTCTTCGTTGCCACCGGCGCCAGCAAGTGGAACGATCCGAAGCACTTTCCCTGGACCATGGGCTGGCAGCCCAGCTATCAGGTCGAAGCACAGATCTATGCCAAATACCTGATGAAGGAGAAGCCCGACGCCAAGATCGCGGTGCTTTACCAGAACGACGACTTCGGCAAGGACTATCAGAAAGGGTTTCGTGAGGCGCTCGGCACCAAGGCCTCGATGATCGTCACCGAAGAGAGCTACGAGATCTCCGAACCGACGGTGGATTCCCACATCGTCAAGATCAAGTCGCTGAACCCGGACGTGGTGGTATCCTTCGTTACGCCGAAGATTGCCGCCCAGACGATCCGCAAGATCGGCGAACTTGGCTGGAAGCCGCTTCATCTGGTCAGCAATGTCAGCATCTCGGTCGGCGCGGTCCTGCAGCCGGCAGGCTTCGATAATGCCCAGGGCGTGTTGTCCGCCGATTATCGCAAGGATGGCCTTGACCCGCAGTGGAAGGACGATCCCGGCATGAAGAAGTGGGCGGCCTTCGTCGACAAATACATGCCCGGCTCCGATCGCTCCGACAACAGCCTGTTGTACGGCTACGGGGCGGCACAGACGCTGGTGAAGGTGCTGCAGATGTGCGGCGATGACCTCACCCGCGCCAATGTGATGAAACAGGCCGCAAGCCTGAAGGACTTCGTGCCCGACACGCTACTGCCCGGCATTACCCTCAATACCTCGGCCACAGACTACGCCCCGATCGCGCAATTGCGCATGATCCACTTCAAGGGCGACAAGTGGGAACTGTTCGGCGATGTGATCAGCGCCGATACACCTACGCCGGAATAGTGCCGCGGCATTTCGCATTGCACCACTGAAGCAACAGAGCTCCTGCGATTTAGTCGCAGGGGCCTTTTCTTGTGGTCGGCCTGTGAGGGGTATTCAATGCAGTCAGGAGTCGCAGAACTCCAAAAAAACTTGGGAAGAAACGATCACGGAGATCAATGATGCTCGCACGATCCATGCGGCTGGCTGCACTGCCCGCTGCCCTGGCCCTCTTGGCCGCCAGTGCAGCCGGCGCCCTCGCCCAGAAAAGATACGACACTGGCGCCACAGATACCGAAATCAAGATCGGCAACATGATTCCGTATAGCGGACCTGCCTCGGCCTATGGCGTGATCGGGAAGACGGAGACCGCCTATTTCAATATGATCAATGAGCAGGGCGGCATCAACGGACGCAAGATCAACTACATTTCCTATGACGACGCCTATTCGCCACCGAAAGCCGTCGAGCAAGTGCGCAAGTTGGTCGAGTCAGATGAAGTCCTTGCGGTGTTCAACCCGCTCGGCACGCCCTCCAATACGGCGATCCAGAAATATCTCAACGGCAAGAAGGTCCCGCAGCTGTTCGTCGCCACCGGCGCCACCAAGTGGAACGACGCGAAAAACTTCCCCTGGACCATAGGTTGGCAACCCAGCTACCAGAGCGAAGCTCAGATCTATGCCAAATGGCTGATGAAGGAGAAGCCCAACGCAAGGATCGGCGTTCTTTACCAGAACGATGATTTCGGCAAGGACTATCTCAAAGGCCTCAAGGATGGCTTGGGTGCGAAGGGTTCGATGATCATCATCGAGGACAGCTATGAGATCGCGGAGCCGACCATCGACACCCATATCGTCAAGCTGAAGTCCGCTAATCCCGACGTGCTGATCATCTTCGCCACGCCGAAGTTTGCCGCACAGACCATCAAGAAAACGGCCGAGCTCGGCTGGAAACCACTGCAGATCCTCGCCAATGTCAGCGTCTCCGTCGGCGCGGTGATGCAGCCCGCGGGATTCGACAATGCGCAGGGTGTATTGTCGGCCTCTTACACCAAGGACGGCACCGACGTTCAGTGGAAGGACGATCCGGGTATGAAGAAATGGGCGACGTTCCTCGACAAATACATGCCCGACGCCAACCGCTCCGACAGCAGCCTCGTTTACGGATACGGCGTGGCGCAGACGCTGGTGAAGGTGCTGCAGATGTGCGGCGACGACCTTACGCGCGCCAATCTGATGAAGCAGGCTGCGAGCCTGAAGGACTTTACGCCGGACACGCTGCTGCCCGGCATTACGATCAGCACCTCGGCCACCGATTTCGCGCCTATCTCGCAACTGCAGATGCAACGCTTCACCGGCAACAAGTGGGAGCGCTTCGGCGAGATCATCAGCGGGGACGTCGCGACACAATAGCTTTGCTGCGCCAACAGCTCTGCTGCATCAGCGAACACGAATATACCGCCCTCGCGAGCATGTCGCGGGGGCTTTTTCTTGCTGCGACCTTCACACGGGTGTTGAATATCCTCAGGAGCCGCAGAGCTCCGATTCAAAAAATGTAACACATCACAATTGATCAGGGAGATCAGAAATGCCCGCAATGCATCTGCGTCTGGCCGCGTTTCCGGCTATCTTGGGTTTACTTGCCGCCTCCGCAACCGGCGCGCTCGCGCAGAAAAAATATGATCCCGGCGCGACCGATACAGAAATCAAGATCGGCAATATCATGCCCTATAGTGGACCGGCCTCCGCTTACGGCGTCATCGGCAAGACCGAAGAGGCCTATTTCAAGAAGATCAACGCCGAAGGCGGCATCAACGGCCGCAAGATCAATTTCATCAGCTATGACGATGCCTATTCACCGCCGAAAACAGTGGAGCAGGCGCGCAAGCTGGTGGAGTCTGATGAGGTCCTGCTGGTCTTCAACCCGCTAGGCACGCCGCCGAATTCAGCGATCCACAAATACATGAACAGCAAGAAGGTGCCGCAACTGTTCGTCGCTACCGGCGCCACCAAGTGGAACGATCCGAAGGACTTCCCCTGGACCATGGGCTGGCAGCCTAGCTACCAGAGCGAAACCCAGATCTATGCGAAATATTTGTTGAAGGAGAAGCCGAACTCGAAGATCGCAGTGCTCTATCAGAACGACGATTACGGCAAGGACTATCTCAAAGGACTCAAGGACGGCCTCGGCGCCAAGGCAGCCTCGATGATCGTGATCGAGGACAGCTATGAAACTTCCGAGCCGACCATCGACAGCCATATCGTGAAGCTGAAGGCGACCAATGCCGACGTCTTCATCAACATCACCACGCCGAAATTCGCCGCGCAGGCGATCAAGAAAATCGCCGAGGTCGGCTGGAAACCGCTGCACTTCCTCAACAACGTGTCCGCTTCCGTCGGCAGCGTGATGAAGCCCGCCGGTTTCGAGAACGGCCAGGACATTGTCTCGGCCGCCTACGCCAAGGATGTGTCTGACCCGCAATGGAAGGACGACGAAGGCATGAAGACGTTTCTTGCATTCATGACCAAGGACTTCCCGGACGGCAACAAGCTCGACAACAATGTTATCGTCGGCTACGGCGCGGCACAGACGCTGGTGAAAGTACTGCAGATGTGCGGCGATAATCTTACCCGCGAAAACGTCATGAAGCAGGCCGCCAGCCTGAAGGACTATCGCACCGAGATCCTGCTGCCGGGCATCAAGATCAACACATCCGCCACGGATTTCGCGCCGATCAGCCAGCTGCAGCTGCAGCGTTTCAAGGGTGAGAAGTGGGAATTGTTCGGCGACATCATTAGCGCTGATGTCGGCGGCTAGCCACCCACATTCCACGAAACGGAAAATGCGTGAGGCCTGCGTCAGACGTGACGCAGGCCTCACTGCGTTTTTCGGCTCTTTCCATTTGAGCCACTGAGCAATCGCGGTATGATTATCTCGCAGGCGCACAAGGCCTGCAGAACAAGAAAATCATGCCTTGCACGCAAGGGAAGGAACTCAAATGTCTGCCACGACCGCGCGGCTGTTGTCGCTCTCGGCCGCCGCCATGTTGCTCGCCGCCTCCAACTCCACCGTTCTCGCCCAGAAGAAATATGACACCGGCGCCAGCGACACCGAAATCAAGCTCGGCAACATCGTGCCCTATAGCGGACCGGCCTCGGCCTATGGTGCCGTCGGCAAGGCGCAGGCCGGCTATTTCAAGATGATCAACGACAAAGGCGGCATCAACGGCCGCATGATCAACTACATCTCCTATGACGACGCCTATTCGCCACCGAAGGCTGTCGAGCAGACCCGCAAACTCGTTGAATCCGACGAAGTGCTGTTGATGTTCTCGGCATTGGGCACACCGTCCAACACCGCGATCCAGAAATATCTCAACGCCAAGAAGGTGCCGCAGCTCTTCCTGGCCACCGGCGCCACGAAGTGGGCCGATCCGAAGAATTTTCCGTGGACCATGGGCTGGCTGCCCAGCTACCAGAGCGAAGGCCGCATCTATGCCAAGTACCTGCTGAAGGAAAAGGCCGGTGCTAAGATTGGTGTGCTCTATCAGAACGACGACTTCGGCAAGGACTACCTGAAGGGCGTCAAGGACGGCCTCGGCGAGAAGGCTTCGTCCATCGTCATCGAGGAGAGCTATGAGCTCACCGAACCCACCGTGGACTCCCACATCGTCAAGATGAAGTCGCTCAATCCCGACGTAGTCGTCATTTTCGCGACGCCCAAGTTTGCCGCGCAGACCATCAAGAAGATTGCCGAGCTGGGCTGGAAGCCTACCATGATCGTGCCGGGAGTCAGCGTCTCGATCGGTCAGGTGCTGCGTCCCGCAGGCTTCGAGAACGCGCAGGGCTTGCTCTCCGCGCACTACTCCAAGGACGCCACCGACCCGCAGTGGAAGGACGATCCAGGCATCAAGGCCTATCGCGAATTCCTCGCCAAATACGTGCCGGACGGCAACCCGTCGGATTCGTCGCTGATGTCCGGCTACAATATCGCCGAGACTATGGCGATCTTGCTCAAGCAGTGCGGTGACGACCTCACCCGCGCCAACGTGATGAAGCAGGCGGCGAACCTGAAGGACGTCCAGCAGTCGACACTGCTGCCGGGCGTCAAGGTCAACACCTCGCCGACCGATTTCTCGCCGATCGAGCAGATGCAGCTGATGCGCTTCGAAGGCGAGAACTGGAAACTGTTCGGCGACGTGCTGACGGGTGAACTCGGCACGGGCGGCAGCGGCGGTTAAGCGATGCAATTTCTTCCCCTCTCCCCTTACGGGAGAGGGGAAGCCCCGGGGGTCCGTTGCTCTCCTCTCGACCCCGCTTCGCGTGTTCGATCCACCCTCCCCCACATAGCGCAGCTGCGCTGCGCCTAAGGGAGAGGGCAAGAAGGGCAGCCATCTTGCCGTCCCTGCCATAGAGCGGCATAACCCCGGGCATGACCGATAAACGCCCCCTGCTCCGCGCAATTTTCGATGCCGCAGTTGCTGCGGCCCATCCCGATGTCATCCTTGGCGCCCACCTGCCGGCGCCGCCGAAGGGCCGCATCATCTGCCTCGCCGCCGGCAAAGGCGCCGCGGCCATGGCCGCCGCCGCCGAGGCGCATTATCTCGATACACTGAAGCTCGATCCCGCGCGCCTGATCGGCATCGCTACCACACGCCATGGCCATGGCGTGCCCACCAGGCGCATCCGTGTAGTCGAGGCCGGCCATCCCGTGCCCGACGAAGCCGGGCTCAAAGGCGCTGACGACAGTCTCAAGCTCGCGGCAGAGGCCACTGCTGACGACCTCCTGCTGGTGCTGATTTCCGGCGGCGGCTCGGCCAACTGGACCGCGCCCGTAGCGGGCATCACCTTCCAGCAGAAGCAACAGCTCAACCGCGCGCTGCTGCGCTCCGGCGCCGTCATCGGCGAGATCAACACCGTGCGCAAGCACCTCTCGCGCATCAAAGGCGGCCGCCTCGCCCGCGCGGGCCAGAAGGCGGAGATCGTCACGCTGGCGATTTCCGATGTGCCACATGACGATCCTGCGGTGATCGCGTCAGGACCGACGGTTCCGGATATGACCACGCTGTCTGATGCCCGCGCTATCATTGCAAAATTCAATCTCGCCATCGACGATGCTGTCCGCGCCGCGCTCAGCGACGAGGCCAATGAAAGCGTCAAACCGAACGATCCGGCTTTCGCGCGCGCGCGTTTCGAGCTGATCGCACGCCCGCGGGAGTCACTCGATGCCGCGATCAAGGTAGCGAAGGATGCCGGCTACGAGATCATCGATCTCGGCGCCGATCTCGAAGGCGAAGCCCGCGATGTCGCCGCCGACCACGCGAAGCTCGCATTGAAAGCCAAAGCCGATGGCAAGAAGCTGGCGATCCTATCGGGTGGGGAGCTGACGGTCACGGTCGTTGGCACTGGCCGCGGCGGCCCGAACCAGGAATATGCGCTGGCGCTGGTCGAGGCGTTCAAGGACACGACGGGGATCGTTGCACTCGCAGGCGACACTGACGGCGCCGATGGCGGCGCCGGCAGCGCCAGCGATCCCGCCGGTGCAATCGTGGACGCGCGCACATTCGAGGCGATGCGTGCGCAGAAGCTGGATGCGAAGGCGACGCTGGCGAATAACGACGCAACGACGTTCTTCACGGCGACGGGCGATCTACTGCAGACCGGGCCGACGCTGACCAATGTGAACGATGTCAGGGTAATTCTGGTGGGTTGATCACAAGCTGTCATTCCGGGGCGCGAAGGCCACTTGGCGGTCGCGAACCTCAGCAACTCCACTTGGAGTGGCGGGGAATCCAGTAGTGCCATATCATACCGGGCTTCCGGGCTCGCGCTCTCGGCAATGCCGAGATCGCGCCCCGGAATGACAGCTAAAACTCCCGGGCGATCTTCGCCATCATCCCCAGCAGCGCCTTGTGATCCGCAGGACCCAGCACCTCGATCAAACGTGCTTCATGCCGCGTCGCAACCAGCTTCTTGGCGCGGGTCAGCGTGGCGCGGCCTTTGTCGGTGAGCATCAGCACATGGGAGCGGCGGTCGCTCGGTGAGCGCATCCGCGTCAGCAAGTCGCGGCTTTCCAGCGCGTCGAGCAGCGAGACGAAATTCGGACGGAGGATGCCGAGCGTGTTGGCGATCTCGGTCTGGTTGCGGCCGGGGTTTTTGTCCAGCAGCAGCAGCACCGAGAACTGCGCGGGTGTCAGCTGCAGCGGCGCCATGCAGCGCAGGAAGTCCTCAAACACCTTCAACTGCGCACGTTTCAGCGAATAGCCCAGCAGTTCGGAGAGTTCGCCGAGCTGCAGCGCACAGCCCTCCTCGTCGAACCCACCGGGCGCGACTTGCTTGGCTTGATACTGGGACGTCGTCTTTGAAACAGTCATCGCTCGCTTTCCGCGATCGCCGCGGCCTGAATGAAATAGCCAGTCGACATGCGACGGGCCTTGAGATTATGTTCAATAATCGTTATGAAGTATATCAAATAGACGGCGGGTTTCAACCGCCATTGTTGATTGTCCTGCGCCTGTGGTATCCGCGGCGCCAGACAGTGCGGGGGAGCGTCCGGCTTTGAATACAACGATCTTGCTGTTCCTTTTGCAGGACGGCATCACCAACGGCGCGATCTATGCGCTGCTTGGGCTGGCCCTTGTGCTGGTCTTTGCGGTGACGCGCGTCATCCTGATCCCGCAGGGCGAATTCATCACCTTCGGCGCGCTGACCTATGCCAGTCTCTCGGCCGGCCAGATGCCGGGCACAATCAAGCTGGCCGTCGCCATGGGCGTCGTCGCCTTCGCCTTCGATCTCTTCACCTTCCGCAAGGCGTTGCATGCCAGGCGCGTACTGCGCTCCGTGGCTGTCAATATCGTCTTCCCGCTGGCGATCTGGGGCGTGATGTGGGCGCTGGGTGGACGGCCGGGGAATATCGCCCTCAACATCGTGCTGTCGTTGCTGATCGTTGCCGCCATCGGCCTTTATCTCTATCGCATCGCGTTCCAGCCAATCGCCCACACCTCGGTGCTGGTGCTGCTGATCGCGTCGGTCGGCTGCCATCTGGCGTTGCAGGGTTTCGGCCTCGTCTTCTTCGGGGCTGAAGGCCAGCGGGGACCTGCGATCTCGTCTGACGCCATCACCATCGGCGCATTACGCTTCACCGGCCAGAGCATCGCCGTCTATGGCATCACCATCGCGCTGATCATCGGCCTCTGGCTGTTCTTCGGCTATACGCTCTATGGCAAGGCGCTGCGCGCCACGGCGGTGAACCGCCTCGGTGCCCGTCTCGTCGGCATCCGCACGTCGCTGTCGGGCCAGATCGCGTTCCTGCTGGCCTCGGTCATCGGCGCAATCTCGGGCATCCTGATCGTGCCGATCACCACGCTCTATTACGACACCGGCTTCCTGATCGGCCTGAAGGGCTTCATCGCTGCCATCATCGGCGGCCTCGTCAGCTATCCGCTCACCGCCACCGCAGCGATCCTGGTCGGCTGCGTCGAGGCGTTCTCGTCGTTCTATGCAAGCAACTACAAGGAAGTCATCGTCTTCACACTGATCCTTCCGGTGCTGGTGCTGCGTTCGCTCGCCGCCCCCGCCGTCGAAGAAGAGAAGGATTGAGCGCCATGACGTCGCGTATCCTTCCCATTCTCGTCTTCGCGCTGGTGATGGCCGCAATCCCGTTCATACCGGGCGTGCCGCCGTTCTGGATCGTGCTCTTGGACAATATCGGCCTCGCCGCACTCGTCGCCATGGGCCTCGTGCTGCTCACTGGTGTCGGCGGTCTGACCTCGTTCGGCCAGGCGGCGTTCTGCGGCTTCGGCGCTTATACGACCGCCTATCTGACGACCGCCTACGGCATGTCACCGTGGCTGACGCTGCCAATGTCGCTGATCGTCTCGGGCCTCGCTGCGGTGTTCCTCGGCATCATCACCATGCGCCTGTCGGGCCATTATCTGCCGCTCGGTACTATCGCCTGGGGCATCAGTCTCTTCTATCTATTCAGTAAGCTCGAATTCCTCGGCCGTAACGACGGTATCTCGGGCATTCCACCGCTGTCGATCGGCAGTTGGAAGATGCTCGATCCGGGCTCGATCTATTTCGTGATCTGGATCGCGGTCATCGTCTGCGCGCTGCTGTCCATGAACCTGCTGGACTCTCGTACCGGTCGTGCCATCCGCGCGCTGCGTCGCGGCCACGTCGCTGCTGAAGCATTCGGCGTGCAGACTGCGCGCGCGAAGCTGATGGTCTTCATCTACGCCGCCGTGCTCGCCGGTCTGTCCGGCTGGCTCTATGCGCATTTCCAGCGCGCCGCGAACCCGACGCCATTCGGGCCGCATCTCGGCATCGAATATCTGTTCATCGCAGTAGTCGGCGGTGCCGGTTATGTCTGGGGCGGCGTCCTCGGCGCGGCCGTGGTCGTGATCCTGAAGGAAGTGCTGCAGAGCTATCTGCCGCTGATCTTCGGCGGCGGCGGCCAGCTCGAAACCATCGTATTCGGCATCCTGCTCGTTGCGCTGCTGCAGCTAGCGCCGACCGGCATGTGGCCGTGGCTGACGGCATGGCTACCGGCCGGCGACAGCCGCAGGCGCCCGGCGCCGGCCGATGCTCTCCCTGCCCGCAGCGGCAGCCATCCCGACACCGGCGTATTGTTGCAGATAGAGAAGGCCCGCAAGCAGTTCGGCGGCGTCATTGCCGTCAATGACGTGTCGTTCACTGTGCAAGCGCGCGAGATCGTGGCGCTGATCGGCCCCAACGGCGCCGGCAAGAGCACGACATTCAATCTCATCACCGGCGTGCTGACTGCGACCGCCGGCAAGGTCGCGGTCCTCGGCAAGAGCGTCTCTGGCGCGCCGCCGCAGGAGATCGTCAAGCTCGGCATTGCCCGTACCTTCCAGCATGTGAAGCTGGTACCCGATATGACCGTGCTGGAAAACGTCGCTCTCGGCGCGCATCTGCGCGGACGTTCGGGCGCCATCGCCAGCATGCTGAGGCTTGACCGCGCCGACGAAGCGAAGCTGCTCGCGGAAGCCGCCAAGCAGATCGAACGTGTCGGTCTTGGCGACCAGATGAACCAGCTCGCAGGCAGCCTGTCGCTTGGCCAGCAGCGCATCGTCGAGATCGCGCGCGCACTCTGCGTCGATCCGATGTTGCTGCTGCTGGATGAACCTGCCGCCGGCCTGCGCCATATGGAGAAGCAGCAGCTCGCATCGCTGCTGCGGCAGTTACGCGATGGCGGCATGTCGGTGCTGCTGGTCGAACACGATATGGGCTTCGTGATGAAGCTCGCCAACCGCATCGTGGTGCTCGATTTCGGGACCAAGATCGCCGAGGGCACGCCGGCCGACATCAAGACCAACCCCGACGTCATCAAGGCCTATCTGGGAGTGGTGGCATGAAGGCTCAAAACAGCGCGTTGTTGCAAGTCACCGACGCACATGTCGCTTATGGCAAGGTCGAGGCCGTGCGCGCGGTCAATCTCGAAGTCCGCACCGACGAGATCGTCACCATCATCGGCGCCAACGGCGCCGGCAAGACCACATTGCTCAATGCCGTGATGGGCATCCTGCCGCTGAAAGGCGGCGTAAGCTTTGCCGGGCAGGACGTCTCCAGGATCGACATCGAGGACCGCGTCGCCGCGGGCTTGAGCCTCGTCCCCGAGCATCGCGAATTATTCGCTACGATGAATGTGGAAGACAATCTGTTGCTCGGCGCGTTCCGCATCGACAAGGCTACGGCCGCTCGTTCGTTCGAGCACGTCTACAATTTGTTTCCGCGCCTCAAGGAGCGTCGCGAGCAGCTCGCTGGCACGCTCTCCGGCGGCGAACAGCAGATGCTCGCCATGGGCCGCGCGCTGATGGGCGCGCCGAAACTTCTGATGCTCGACGAGCCGAGCCTCGGCCTGGCCCCGATCATCGTCGCCGACATTTTCCGCATCGTCAGCGAACTGAAAGCCGCCGGCGTCTCGGTGCTGCTGGTCGAGCAGAATGCGCAGGCCGCATTGAAGATCGCCGACCGCGCTTATGTGATGGAACTCGGCGAATTCATCCTGGATGGCGCCGCCAGCGACATCGCCAGCAACCAGCGCGTGGTTGCGAGCTATCTCGGGTTTCAGCACGAGGGTGAGAGCGCGATCTGATCGCGATCACGTGAAAAAGCCGGTTGTCTCGCGACAGCCGGCTTTCGTTTGAGCTCGTACGCTCCGGCTTACTTCGCCGGAACGTATTTGCCGTCCTTTACCGTCAGCAGGATCCGCGAGCGGTCGTCGACGCCGTTGCGGTCTTTTTCGGTGTAGTTGTAGACGCCCTGGGTCGCGGCGATTTCCTTCTCAGACATCAACGCCTGGCGGATGGCGTCGCGGAATTCCGGCGTGCCGGGCTTGGCGGTCTTCAGCGCCACAGGCACCACGCGCTTGAGCACTTCGAATACGTCATAGGCGTGACCGGCGAACTGGCTGCGGCTATTGGCGCCATACTTGGCTTCATAGGCAGTGTTGAGTTCGAGGCCGGGCTTCTTGGTCTGCGCCGTATCCGGCTGGCCTTCCGGATACATCACGGGGCCCGCAGCCATCAGCACGCCTTCGGCGGATTTGCCGGCGATACGGATGAAGTCACTCGAGGCAGCGCCATGGGTCTGATAGATCAACCCCTTGTAGCCGCGGTCGCGCAGTTCGGACTGTGGCATGCCGGCGCCCGTGCCGGCGGCGCCGATCAGAATCGCATCGGGATTGGCGGCGATCAGCTTCAGCGCCTGACCGGTAATCGACGTATCCGGACGTGCGAAACGCTCGTCGTCGACGATGGACATGCCCATCGCCGATGTCTGGGCCTTGAGGTCGTTGAACCACAGGTCGCCATAGGAATCCGAATAGCCGACATAACCGATGGTTTTGACGCCATGGGCCTTCATGTGGTCGTACATGACCTTGCCGACAATCTCGACCGGCTGCGGCATGTCCACCGACCATTTCACGCGCGCCGGCGTGAACGGCATCGGCGACAGGCTGAAATGCGGCACACCGGCTTCATTGGCGACCGCCGACATGGCGACCGAAGACGGCACGATCGACGAACCGACCATGATGTCGGCCTTGGACTCCGACACGAAGCGGCGCGCATTGGTGGTGGCGATGGACGGATCGCCGCCATCGTCGAGCACGATCAGCTTCAGCGGCACGCCGCCGATCTCCTTGGGCACGAATTCCAGCGCGTTGCGCTCAGGCACGCCCAGCGCGGCGGCGGGGCCCGTGGTGGAGATGCTGATGCCGATGGTGATGTCGGAGGACTGGGCCTTCGCCGGGACGGCGATGGCCAGCGAGGCGGCAACGGCCGCGATCGCCAGATGAAGCTTGGACATGTGGTTTGTTTCTCTGAACTCTTGTGACTGCGAACTGCGCCGACAGCAGCGGCATTGCCGACCATCGTTGCGCAGGTTGTGACCGCACGAAGGCTCGCGCAGCACGAAAAAACCGGCCTCTGGGCAGAGGCCGGTTTTGGTATCGGAAAATGCCGGGGAAGCAAAGGGCACGAAATGCCCAGGATCCCCGTCAGAAGCGCATCACTGGGCGAGAACGTATTTGCCGTCTTTCACCGTCAGCAAGATGCGCGAACGCTCATCGAGGCCATACCGATCTTTTTCCGTGAAGTTATAGACGCCCTGCGAGGCGGCAATTTCCCTCTCCGTCAGCAACGCCTGGCGGATCGCCTCGCGGAACTCGGGTGTGCCGGGCTTGGCGGTCTTCAGCGCCGTCGGGATCACCCGCTTCAGCACTTCGAAGGCGTCGTAGGAGTGGCCTGCGAACTGGCTGCGGCTGTTGGGGCCATATTTGGCTTCATAGGCGCTGTTGAGCGCCATACCGGGCTTCTTGGTCAGTGCCGTGTCCGCCTGGCCTTCCGGATACATCACCGGGCCGGAGGCCATCAGCACGCCCTCGGCCGCCTTGCCGGCGATGCGGATGAAGTCCATCGAGGCGGCGCCGTGGGTCTGATAGATCAGGCCCTTGTAGCCCTTGTCGCGCAGTTCGGTCTGCGGAAGTGCTGCCGCGGTGCCGGAAGCGCCGACCAGGATCGCGTCAGGGTTGGCAGCGATCAGTTTCAGCACCTGGCCGGTGACCGACGTATCTGGGCGGGCAAAGCGCTCTTCCGCCACAATATTGATACCCATCGGCACCGCCTGGGTCTTGAGATCGTTGAACCACAGATCGCCGTAGCTGTCGGAATAACCGATATAGCCGATGGTCTTGATGCCCTTCGACTTCATGTGGTCGTACATCACCTTGCCGACGATCGGCACGGGCTGTGGCATGGCCACGGACCACTTGGCACGTTCAGGCGTAATCGGCAGCGGCGACAGGGCGAAATGCGGGATACCGGCTTCGTTGGCCACGTTGGACACAGCAATGCTGGTTGGCGTAACCGCCGAGCCCAGGATGATGTCGGCTTTGGATTCGGTGACGAAGCGGCGGGCGTTGGTGGTCGCGGTGGTCGGATCGCCGCCATCGTCGAGCACGATGATCTTGAGCGGGACTCCACCGATTTCCTTCGGCACGAATTCGAGCGCATTGCGCTCGGGGATGCCCAGCGCGGCCGCCGGGCCCGTCGTTGACGTGGTAATGCCGATGGTGACGTCGGACGTCTGGGCAAAAGCCGGTGCGGCGAATGCCAGCGAGGCGGCAACGGCCGCGATCGCCAAGTGATGCTTGGTCATGGGTCTCTCCCTCCAGGTTATTTTTATGTGTCAGCTAAATCAAAGTTCGGCTGGCTTATCAGCCCCTTCTTTAGGTCAGTGCGCCCGTACCGGTAAAGGGCTGGCGCACTGATCGTTTGCCGCAGGCTTAACGGGGCGCCATGCGCAGCGATGCGTCGAGCCTGACGACCTCGCCGTTCAGATATGGATTGTCGATCATGTGCAGTGCGAGAGACGCGAACTCGTCGGCATGGCCGAGCCGGCGCGGGAACGGGATCGCCGCAGCGAGACTGTCCTGCGCCTCCTGCGGCAGGCCGGCCAAAAGCGGCGTCATGAACAGGCCCGGCGCGATGGTCAGCACGCGAATGCCGAACTGGGCCATTTCGCGGGCGATGGGCAGTGTCATGCCGACGATGCCGCCCTTGGAGGCAGAATAGGCGGACTGGCCGATCTGACCGTCATAGGCCGCCACCGAGGCCGTCGAGATCACAACGCCGCGCTCGCCGGTCTCCAGCGGCTCCAGTTTGGACATCGGGTCCGTTGCCAAGCGGATCATATTGAACGAGCCGATCAGGTTGACGCGGATCACCTTGTCGAAATCGCCGAGCGCCATAGGACCATCGCGACCGATCACGCGCTTGGCAACGCCGATGCCGGCGCAATTCACCAGCACGCGCGCCGGGCCGTGCGCCTTGGCGGCGGCTGCAACCGCGGCTTCAGCGGAGGCGGCGTCGGAGACGTCGCAGGAAATGGCGACGCCGCCGATTTCCTTGGCGACAGCCTCGGCGAGTGTCGTGTTGAGATCGAGCAGTGCGACCTTCGCGCCTTGCGCCGCGAGCTTGCGGGCGGTTGCCGCGCCGAGGCCGGATGCGCCGCCGGTGACGATGGCGGATTGGTTCTTCAGTTGCATAGTGTCCTCCCGTACTTCGATTTCTTTGCCCCTCGCTGGCGGCTTTCAATCAGATCGCAATCACCTTCGCAGCTTCTGGATTCCCATAGATGTTATCGATCAACACCGCGCGATGCTCCAGCACAGCGCGCTGATTGACCGAGCCCTTATCCGTGACCTCGCCGCGATCGATCGACAACGGCGTTTCGAGCAGCACGGCCCTCGCGATGCGTGTCGAGGAGCCAGTGGCGCCTGCCATGAAGCGTCCGAGGCGCTCACGGAACGCGTCGCGGACGATCGGATCATTGGCCGCAGCGGCGAAATCGCCTGCCGGCAGATCGGGATTGACGGTACGGCAGCCATCGAGATCGAGGATCACCAAAGCCGCGAGTTCGTCGCGGTTGATGCCCGTGATCACCACATCGCGCACCAGCGGCGCGCAAGTGCCGACGAAGCGTGCGCGCAGCGGGCCAACACTGACCCAGGTGCCGCTGCCGAGCTTGAAGTCCTCGGAGATGCGACCGTCGAAATCAAAGCCTGCAGAAAGATTATCGGGATCAACTGCTTTCAGCGCATCGCCGAAAATGTAATAGCCTTCCTCGTCGAACGCCTTCGCGGTCAGTTCCGGCTCGCGCCAATAGCCCGGCGTGATGTTCGGCCCCTTGGCGCGCACTTCCATCTTGCCGTTGTTCGGCACCAGCTTGGCATCGTTGCCCGGCACCGGGAGACCGACATGGCCGGACCGACTCGTCACGGGATTGACGCACATGAAGAAGGGCGAGGTCTCGGTGGCGCCAAGACCCGTCAGCATCGGCACGCGCACACCCGTGGTCTGTACTGATAGTTCGTCGAGACTGTCCCAGACATAGGCCGACAGCGCCGCGCCCGAGAAGAACATCGCGTGCAGCCGCGCAAAAAATTTCTGGCGGAGTTCGCCGTCCTCGCGCAAATAGGGCAGCAGGGACTCGTAGCCCTTGGGAACGTTGAAATAGACGGTCGGCGAGATCTCGCGAAGATTGCGGATGGTCTGCTCGATGCCCGCCGGCGTCGGCTTACCCTCATCGAGATACATAGAGCCGCCATTGAACAGCGTCAGCCCTATATTGTGATTGCCGCCAAACGTATGATTCCACGGCAGCCAGTCGATGATGACAGGCGGCTCGTCCTTCAGGAAAGCCAGCGTGTCACGCAGCATGATCTGGTTGGCGCACATCATGCGCTGTGTGTTGATCACAGCCTTCGGATTACCTGTCGAGCCCGAAGTCAGCAAAAACTTGGCGATCGAGTCAGGACCGATCGCAGCGTTCGCAGCGTCGAGATTGGCTGCCTCCTGCGTCGTCAGAAGCTCGGAGAGCCTTGTCACACCGCGATCCGGCAGCATGCCGCGGGACACGACGACTTCGACATCGGCCGGGACATTAAAGCGGACCGCATCCGCGAACACGTCGCCGTCGTCGACGAAGATCAGCCCCGGCGTCAGCAGCTTCATGAGATAGCCGAGCTTGCCATAATCCTTCGACACCAGCGAATAGGCCGGCGATACCGGCGCATAGGGAATGCCAGCATAGAGCGCGCCGAAGGCGATCAGCGCGTGATCGACGGAATTGCCCGAGAGAATGACGATGGGCTTGTCGGCCGACAACCCCCGCGCCAGCAGCGCTGAAGCGATGTGGCGCGCCGTATCCAACATCTGCGCGTATGTGACTTCACGCCAGCCGCCGCCTTCCGCGCGCTCGGCCATGAAAACGCGATCCGGCGTCTCTCTAGCCCAGTGATGCAGATAATCGGTAACGCGTTCCGGATAGTCGCCGATGACATTGGTCGGCCGTAGATAGATGGTGCCGTTATCGTGGCGCTCGATGGTGACCGCGGGATCGCCATAGGAAATGGAGCGCAATGGATGCGCCGCCTCTGCCCTCTTGGTCTGATTGCTCTTTTCCGCACTTGGAGACATTGGTCCCACCCTATGTGTTTCGTCCTGGTGTTCTTGTTATTTTTGTTTGTCGTCGTCGTTCAGGTCGGCTTGACCTTGCCGGTCTTGCGATCCAGGAAATCCCGAATGCGATTTTTCGCTTCCTGATCGTTCTGCGCCACTGAGGCCATCAGCGCTTCCAGCATTAAACCTGTTTGTGGGCTGGCTTCGGCGATTAGCGGCAAGGCTTGCAGCACGGCGAAATTTGTCAACGGCGCGTTCTGCGCCACGCGCTCGGCAAGTTCGATCGCCTTGGGCAACGCGCCACCGGCTTCTGTCAGATACTGCGCGAAGCCGAGCGCTGCGCCTTCCTCCGCCTTGTAGACGCGGCCGGTCAGCATCATATCGGCCATCCGGTGCACGCCGATCAGCCGCGGCAACCTCATCGAACCGCCACCACCAACGAAGATGCCGCGGCTGCCTTCCGGCAGCGCATAGTAGGCCGAGGGGTCGGCGACGCGGATGTGCGCGGAGCATGCGAGTTCAAGGCCACCACCGATCACGGCGCCCTGCAAGGCAGCAATCACCGGCACGCGGCAATGCTGGATGATGTCGAACACCCGGTGCCACATCCGCGAATGCATCAGACCCGCTGTGGCGTCGCGTTCGGTCAGTTCGGATAGATCGAGGCCGGCAGAAAAATGCCCGCCGATGCCATGCACCACTACCGCGCCGACCTCGTCCGGCAGCGACGCGAAACAGCGCTCGATCTCCAGGATCAGCCCATCGTTCAACGCATTGCGTTTGGCCGGACGGTTCAGCCCCACGACCAGCACGAGGCCCTGGGTTTCGATCTGGAGCATGGAGGCAGCAGCAGCGGGGACGGCTTGGTTCATGGGCGCGATTAGGTCCTAGTGAGAATAATTATATTTTATAACGAATAGGGCGTAAGTCAATCTTGCGGTGCAATAAGCCTCTTCCTTCAATCTAATATGGGCGTCCGGCCCGCGAGAGCGACCCGGCCGCGCCAAGTGCAGGAAAGTAAGCGCGATCCGCGCAGCACAGGCCTCACAGCACCTGATGCACCGCAAGCTCCACCCGATCCGGATGCCGCGTGCCAACGCCGATGAACAGATTCTGCATCAGCCAGCGATAGTTGGGACGCCCTGTCTCGAACCTCGGCACCGAGCGGAAATAGATCAGAGCGGGATCGACGGCCTCGCCACGCGCGATGCGATCGAGCGCCTCCTTTGGCCCGAAGCGGACGCCGATATTCTCGATATAGATAATAGCGCCGTCATCGAGTTCGAATGTGTATTTCGCTTCAAGCTCGGTAAAGCCATCCGGGCGGATGACCTGGAAATCCGCGCCGCTTGGATGGATCGTGCCCTTGATGCCCTCGCCCTGCACGGTCCCGCCAAGGACCGGGATGACGCGACGGATGCCATATCCGAGATCGCCGGCCACGATCGGCGTGCCGACCTTGATCGACAGGCTGAAGACATATTTCGTCGCAAGCTGCGGTGTCGTCATGATGTCATCCAATCATCCGCATCGGCAACCAGGTCGCAATCAGCGGGAACAGGATCAGCAGCACGAGACGGATCAGGTCGGTAACCACGAATGGCAGCACGCCTTTGAATATCGTCGACATGCTGACGTCCTTGATCACACTCTTGATGACGAAGACGTTCATGCCGACCGGCGGGTGAATCAGACCGAGCTCGACGGTCATGACGATGACGATGCCGAACCAGATCGGATCGAAACCAAGCGCCATGATCACCGGAAACACGATCGGCACGGTGAGGATCACCATGGCCATGGCATCCATCAAGCAACCGAGCACCAGATACATCAGGAGGATCAGCGCCAGCACGCCGTAGGGGCCGATGCCGAGGCCGGTGAGAAACTCGGTGACGTGCTGCGGGGTCTGGGTAATGGTGAGAAAATAGCCAAAGCACAGCGCACCGATGAGCACAGTGAACACGGCGGCCGCGGTCCGCGTCGCTTGCAACAGTGACTGCAGAATGCCGTCCTTGTTCAGTTTGCCGCGCAGTACGCCGATGATGAAGGCGCCCACGGCGCCGACCGCACCGGCTTCAGTCGGAATGAAGAAGCCACCATAGAGGCCGCCGATCACGAAGATGAACAGCAGCAACGGCGACCAGACGTCGCGGATCGCCGCCGCGCGCTCGCGCCACGAGGCTTTCGGTCCAGCCGGCAAGAAGCCCGGCTTGACCACGCCGATGATCGCAATGGTGATCATGTGCATGACGATGGCCAGCAGGCCCGGCACGATGCCGGCAATGAACAGCTTGCCGATGTCCTGCTGGGTGATGATGCCGTAGACCGCGAGCACCGTGGACGGCGGCAGCATGGCGCCGAGCGTGCCACCAACCGCAATCACACCAGTGGCGAAGCTCTGCGGATAATTGAAACGGCGCATCTCGGGATAGGCGACGGCAGAGAATGTCGCGGCGGTGGCGACCGACGAGCCGGAGATCGCAGCAAAACCACCGCAGGCCGCGATCGTCGCAATACCCAATCCGCCCTTCCAGTGGCCGACAAAAGTGTTGGCGGCGCGAAACAGTTCGCGACTGATGCCGGACACCGAGACGAAGGCGCCCATCAGGAGGAACATGGGGATCACGCCGAAGGAATAATCCGTCACCGTGCGCATGGTGGTCTGGCCGACCAGTTTCAGCGCCGGCGCAAAGCCCGTGAGATAGCCGAAGCCCGTGATGCCCACGAGGCCCATCGCCATGCCCACCGGCACGCGCAGCAGCATCAGCACAAACAGGCTGACAAAGCCGATGACGGCAACCGCTTCATTGCTGAGGTCCATGCGACTTACTCTGCCGTCTTGATTTTGGGTTCGTGCATCTCTTCCGGATGGAAGATCAGCCTGTAAGTGCGGATCGCGATCAGCAGCACCGCCGAGACGTCGCCAATCCATGACAGCAGAAAGAACGGCCAGACCGGCAGTTGCAGATCCATGGTGACGATGTGGCTCGAATAGGTGTCCACCACCTTGTCAAACAGCGTGTAGGTCTGCACCGTGACGACGAACAGCAGCACCAAGGTTGCGAACACATCGATCCAGCGCTGATATTTCGGCGTGGCATTCGCCCAGACCAGATCGACGGTGATGTGCGAGCCGCGATAAGACGTCGCGGCGATGCCCCAGAAGATCAGCACGCCAAGCATGAACTGACCGATATTATAGTAATCGGGAATCGTGACCGCAAAGAATTTGCGCATGAACACCGCGATGAAGGTGTTCAGCGCGACGATACCGACGAAGAACGCGGCGATCCATTCGATGGAATCGATAAAGCGATCCATCACGTTCTTGCGGGGCGCATCCGGCGGAATGCCGAGGGCGCTTGATTGGGAGATTTCGGACGTGGCGGTCATGATGGTTTTGATTTCAGGTTATCGTTCTGGGCGACAAGCTCGTCATTCCGGAGCGTGCGAGCCTCGCTCGCGTGAACCCAGAATCTCGATGTGGTGCAACCTCTGGTGCCAAACAGCTCGGGATTCCGGGTTCGCTTCATCCGCGCCAACGCGCGAATGAAGCGCCCCGGAATGACGATCGATCACAACCCCGCGTCGTGCTTCTTCAGCATCGCCTTGAGGTCCGCATCGATGGCATCGGCGTCGCCGCCAGCCTTCTTCACGGCTGCAGCCCAGGCGGCGTTGAGGGGCTGGACGCCCTTCTTCCATTCGGCGAGCTGCTCAGGCGTCAGCTTGTAGACTTCGTGATCCGGCAGCGCCTTCATCTTGGTGCGGCCATTGGCTTCGAAGTCGACCCAGGGATCGGTGACCTTGGAGGCCCATTCCGGCGTGCAGTGATCGTCGATGATCTTCTTCTGCCCCGCGGACATGGAATTATACTTGGCAAGGTTGATGTTGTAGGTGAACACCGTCGAATAGAGTGGCACGTCGATGTGATACTTCACCACCTTGTCGATGCCAAACAGGAAGATCGAGCCCCACGGGAACGCGATCTCGTCGGCAACGCCGCGTTCGATCGCATCGCGCGATTCCGGCGCCGAGGCCTGCACATTGGTGCCGCCGAACAGCTTGACCATTTCGCCGATCGTACTCTGCGCCGGGCGGACCTTCACGCCGTTGAGGTCTGACGGCACGACGATCTTCTTCTTGCCGTGGATCGAGCCGGGATCGTGGATAAAGGCGAAGCACAACTTGGTGTCCTTCATCTCGGTCTTGGCGTATTTCTGATACCACTCGTTGAGCGCGAGGGTGCCCTTCTTGCCGTCCGAGAACACGAAGGGCAGCTGGCCCGCAGCCACGATGGGGAAACGGCCGGGCTGATAGCCGGGATTCACGTAAGTGATATCGGCGATACCATCGCGCGCCATATCGTAATGGTCGAACGCCTTGCCGAGCTGTTCCGAAGGGAATACCGACATCTTGATGCTGCCGCCCGAGGCCTTCTCGATATCGGCAGCCCAAGCCTGTGTGGCCGGTACCAGCGGATGGGCCGGCGGCACCCACAGCGATACTTTCATATTGACGGTTTTGTCTTGCGCTTGCGCGGGCGTGAGTACTGGCATGATGCAGCCAGCCGCCAGCAATGCGAGAATTGCTTTCCTCATCGTCTCTCCCTCTACGTCCGTTTGGACGTGTTCTCTCGAACCTGTTCACCGGACCTTGAATGGCCCTTTGCGAATATTGTTATATGTTATAATCATCCTTGCAAGCGGTGCGATTGCATGCGTTGCGGGCCCAGTGTCGCGACCCCGCTTGACTTGTCAACTCAGTCGGACGACAGAGCCTATATCAACCGCGGGAGCAAGCGTTGCGAACAAAAGTTGCCATCATTGGAGCTGGTCCGGCTGGAATGTTGCTTGGGCAACTATTGCATGCCTATGGGATCGATAACGTCATTCTCGAGCGCAAGGACCGCGACTATGTGCTGGCGCGGATCCGCGCCGGTGTCCTCGAACAGGGCACCGTTGGCCTGCTGGAAAAACTGGGGATTACCGAGCGCCTGCATCATGAAGGCCTGATTCATGACGGGATCGAACTTCTGTTCGGTGGAATTCGCCACCGCCTCGATCTGAAGAAAGCCTCCGGCGGCAAAGTCGTCACCGTCTATGGCCAGACCGAAGTCACCCGCGACCTGATGGACGCCCGCGATGCGGCCGGGTTGACCACAGTCTATGACGCCGACAATGTCAGCCTGCATGATTTCGACGGCACAAGCCCGCGTGTCCGCTACGTCAAGGACGGCGTAAGCCATGAGATTGCCTGCGATTTCATCGCAGGCTGCGACGGGTTCCATGGCGTGTCGCGGCAGAGCGTTCCGGCGTCCGCCGTGCAGACTTTCGAGCGCGTCTATCCGTTCGGCTGGCTCGGCCTGCTCTCTGATACGCCGCCAGTCTCTCATGAGCTGATCTACACCAATCACGAGCGCGGCTTCGCACTATGCTCGATGCGCTCGATGACGCGCAGCCGCTATTACGTCCAGTGCTCGCTCGACGAAAAGGTCGAGAACTGGACCGACGACATGTTCTGGGACGAGTTGCGGCGCCGCCTCGACACCGAAGCCGCGGAAAGCCTCGTCACCGGCCCGTCACTGGAGAAGAGCATCGCGCCGCTGCGTAGTTTTGTCGCGGAGCCTATGCGGTTCGGCCGGCTGTTCCTGGCCGGCGACGCCGCCCATATCGTGCCGCCGACCGGCGCCAAGGGGCTCAACCTCGCCGCTTCCGACGTCCATTACCTGTCGATGGCGCTGCGCGAATTCTATGACGAGAAGTCATCGAGCGGTCTCGACTTCTATTCGGCCATCGCGCTGAAGCGCGTATGGAAAGCCGTGCGCTTCTCGTGGTGGATGACCTCGATGATGCATCGCTTCCCCGACAACGACGGTTTCGGCACCAAGCTGCAGCAGGCTGAGCTGGATTATGTCGTACATTCGGATGTCGCGACGGCATCGCTGGCGGAGAATTATGTGGGATTGCCTTACTAAGGCGAAGCTTGGCTAAACTTCCCCACATGCTCGGATGTCATGCGCGGGCTTGACCCGCGTATCCATCTTTGCCCGCGCGCTTGTGCAGGAGGATTGCGGGTCAGCCCGGCACTGAAAGCGGTATAACCATTGCCGCCGTCACGCCTGTTTTAAACGTCGCGTCCAACCCGTTTGAAACTTTGTTGGTCTGTCCTTTGCGCGAGCTTTCGCTTCTATAGCGCAAACAATCCGGATCGATGCGCCATGACCGACACCACCATCCCCGACGGCTTCGCACCGCACTATCGCAAGAGCCCCCTCACCGCACCTTGGGAGCCGATCTATTCCAAGGTGACCGACACCAATGTCATCCTCGGTCTCCGCATCGCCGAAGCACATACCAATTCGCGGGGCATGGCACATGGTGGGCTGATCACCGCGCTGGCCGATAATGCGATGGGCCTGAGCTGCGGCCATTTGCTTGGCGGCGGCACGCGGCTGGTCACGGTCAATCTCTCGGCCGATTTTCTCGGCTCCGCCCACATAGGGCAATGGCTGCAGATCGAGACAGATGTGATCAAGACCGGCAAGCGTCTCTGCTTCGCGCAGGCGCTGATCACGGCAGATGGCGAGCCTTGCGCCCGCGCCAATGGCACCTTCAGCGTGGCCCCACCAAAAGTGTAGCGACGGCTATCGCTTGCTGAAATCCCACCGGCAGATTTCGGCGGCGAGATCGATGAAGGCGCGCACTTTCGCGGACAACAGCCGCGACGTCGGATAGACGATGTGGATCGGCACAGCCGGCGGCTCGAACCTCATAAGCACGCATTTGAGGCGCCCGGCGGCCAGCGCATCGGCCGCCTGATAGGCCAGCACGCGGGTCAGGCCGCCGCCATGTTCAGCATGCCAGATGGCGGCATCGGCGACGTCGGTGGTGAAGCGCGGCGTATGTGCGATGCGTACATCGGAGCCATCCCGCACGAAGCGCCATTCCGGTACTGACGCGATCGCGCCGAACTGGATCGTATCATGCTTCGCGATATCCTCCGGTGTCTCCGGACGGCCACGCTGCGCCAGATAATCCGGCGACGCAACGACGATGCGCGGCATGCTGCCGACATGGCGCGCGACAAGGCTGGAATCGGGGAGATGGCCGATCCGGACGGCGACGTCTATCCCGTCCTCGACCAGACTGATCATGCGGTCGGTCAGCCGCAATTCGCCTGACACGTCCGGATAGCGCTGCAGATAGGCTGAGATCAGCGGCGTGACATGCAGACGCCCGAAGCCGACCGGTGCGGAGACGACCAAACGCCCGCTCGGCCGCGCCCGCTCAGCCTGTGCGGAGCCTTCGGCCTCCTCGATATCCGCGAGAATCTGGCGCACTCGTTGCAGATAGCGCGCGCCGACATCGGTCAGCATCACCGAACGCGTGGTCCGCTGCAGCAGGCGGGCGCCGAGGCGCTCCTCCAGGGCGGCCACCATGCGGGTGACCGCCGAGGCGGATAGCCCGAGCTTGCGGGCCGCAGGCGCAAACCCCTGCAGGTCCGCCACGGCGACGAAGACGGTCATGGCTTCGATGCGATCCATCGTACCATTTCATATCGCGCAATAATGAAGTGTCAATTCAGGCAATTGTTCTTATGACGGAAATAGCCATTTTGGGTGGTACTGAGAACCTATCCCGTTCCAAGCTCCAAGGAGGGAGTGATCCTCATGTCAGAGATCGACACCTATTCCAGCGACGTTGCTTTCACACCGACCGTCAAGGCGATCCAGACCCGCAAGGGGTCGCGTTCCGGCTATGCGCATGTCGAGGAAAATGGCGGCTGGCGTACCGAGGTTGACGACAATCTCGCGGCGTTTCTAGCCGAGACCAACAGCTTCTTTCTGGCCACGGCCAGCGCAGACGGCCAGCCTTACATGCAGCATCGCGGCGGCCCCAAGGGATTCGTGAAGGTGCTCGACAAGCAGACGTTGGCCTTCGCGGACTACAGTGGCAACCGCCAATACATCACCCAGGGCAATCTCGCCGAGAATCCGAAAGCCAATATTTTCATCATGGATTACGCGCATCGCCGCCGGGTCAAGCTCTGGGGTACTGCGCGGGTGGTCGAGGATGATCCAGCCCTGTTGGCATCGCTGATGCCGCAGGGCTATCGCGCCAAACCCGAGCAGGTGATCCTGTTCACGATTGCTGCGTGGGACACCAATTGTCCGCAGCATATCCCGCAGAAATTCGATGCGGCGGATGTCGCTGCGGCACTGGCATCACGCGATGTGCGGATCGCGGAACTGGAAGCCGAACTGGCGACGCTGAAGAACTCAACGTCGCCGGATTGAAGGCGTTGCAGCGTTGTCAGGCCGCGACGCTGCACTGCCAGACGTGTTCGGGATAATACTCGGCCATCATGCGATCGACATAAGTGACGAGGTTGCCGTAGCGGTGCAACTGACGCTGCAAGGGCGACGGGAACAACGGCGACATAATCCCGGCCAGAACGCCGAATGCGGTCGCGTCGACACCGGCGGGGCGGTTGCTCATCAGATAAGACTTCCCGGCCAGTAGCACAGACAGAGCCATCAGGGAGCGATCCGCGAGTTGCAGCGCCTCATCCGCAGGATGCCGGCCGAGGCCGTTTGCGAGATGGTTGTGAATGACGGATTTCCGCGCGGATGCTCGGATTTCGTCGCGCTGCGCCTCGGGAATACCGTCGAAGAAGTGTGACGGACCCTTGGCGAAATTATCGGCATCGACCCAGCGCACGCCGACCAGCGACCAGTAGAGGTGATGCTCGATCATCCGCTCGATCGCCCAGGCCTGAGCACGCTGGGCGAGATCGAGACCCTTATCGAAATCAACGTCATATCTGCGTTCGATATGGGCGCGAATGAAGGTGGAGTCGGCGATGGTCTCGGCGCCGTCATCGATATAGGGCATCTGCCCCTTCGGCGAATCCTGCGGCCGGGCCGGTTGCTTCTCATAGTCCAGGCCGGCCATCTTGAGCTGGACTTCCGTCTTGGTGACGAAAGGGCTGATTTCCGGCAGGCCAAAGCCTGCACCTGCGCCGTGAAGGACGATCATGTGGTTTCTCCAAGTGATAAGGACAAGAGACTAGGCAGTTGCTGCTGCCACCGTGGTGTCAGCAGCCGTAACGCCGGACGACACCGGCGACCCAAGCGCGCGCCTGGACCGCCGCGGTGAAGACCAAGCGCCAGCCGAGCCCGATCAGGGCCCAGCGGAGGTCACCTGACAGGGCGAGAATGGCGCGTTCCAGCAGCCATGCCCGGATGCGCCAGAGCCGGTCATCATGCGAAAAGACGTCGAGGCTATCGAAAGCGGTCATTGCAAAATCCTTCGTTCGTTTGAACCTGGACCCTGTATGACTGCCCCCTGCTGCCAACATGCTGTCAGCATCGACATCTGCCAACGAAGATAGAGGGACGACCATGAGACGCGCCGATCGCCTGTTTCAGATCATCCAGGTGCTCCGACGCACGCGGAAGCCGCTGACAGCGGATGCCATTGCTACCGAACTGGAGACCTCCAAGCGGACGATCTATCGCGACATCGCAACACTGATGGCACAGCGCGTCCCGATCCGCGGCGAAGCTGGCATGGGCTATATCCTCGAGCGCGGTTTCGATATGCCGCCGCTGATGCTGACACCCGACGAGATCGAGGCTGCCGTGCTAGGCGCGCAATGGGTGATGGGGCACGCCGATCCGGCATTGGCCAAGGCGGCGCAAGACCTCATCGCGAAGATCGCGGACACCGTTCCCGAACGCTTGCGTCCCTTCGTGCTGGAGCCCGCGAGCCGCGCACGGCCAGACCTCCGCGGCGCCACGGACAGTGTGGATATGGTGCAGATGCGCGCGCACATTCATGCGGGAAAGAAGGTCCGGCTGCTTTACCGCGACGAGGCCGGTCGTGACAGCGAACGCACCGTCTGGCCGATCGCGGTGGGCTACCTGGAAGCCGTCCGGCTGCTGGCGGCATGGTGCGAACTGCGCAATGACTTCCGCAGTTTTCGAACCGACCGCGCAATCGAAGCCCATTTCCTCGATGAGAAATATCCGGAGCGGCGCGAAACGCTGCGCAGCAAATGGCGCAAGACGCTGAGCTGGGAGCGGCCACAGGATACCTGACACGGCGATGCCGGCATTCGCACGGCTGGCGAAACTTGCCTGATCGCGATAAACCGCAGCATGACAAGCGACGCAACCATCATCAGCGAAGGAAGTCCGTGCCAGGCCTGTGGTGCGTGCTGTTCATATTCCAGCAACTGGCCGCGCTTCACCATCGAGGACGATGCCGATTTGGATCTGATCCCGGCGAAGTACGTCAACGATCGTGAATCGGGAATGCGCTGCGACGGCGATCGCTGCAGCGCATTGACGGGGAAAATTGGAGAGGCAACAGCCTGCGGGATTTACGCGGTCAGGCCGGATGTGTGCCGAACCTGCATGCCCGGCGATCCCGAATGCGCCATGGCGCGTCGCCGGCATGGGCTGCCGGTGCTGGCAGCCGCAGAATAATTGGTATCAGCTCACGCCGTGACGGTGTGAGCGAGTTCCTTGTCGTCCAGCTCGTCGTCGAGATCATCATCCATCGGCGCCAGCGTCGAGAGCGGCTTGGTCGACAGCGTGATTGCCTTGCGGCTGTGATAGGCCGACACCGAAGGACGCACCACGGCGGTGTCATGCGACAGCGCATAGAGTGTCGACCCAACTCGGCCCCCGAATTCGATCAGCTCACGTTCGCTGCAGCTCGAAGCGATCGAGATCGCCAGAGCGTGGAGATGGCTACGGCGATAGCAGAACAAAGCCAGCATCGCGCGGACATCGGAAGAAACGCTCTCCACGAGATGGGGCAGCCCATTTTCATTTGCACGATACATTGCACCGAGCAGGTCTTCCTCGACGGGGCAAAAATCGTTCTCATAAGCTTGACGGCTGGACCGCATGGCTTTTCTCCTCGTTGATGAGGATGCGGTTGAATTTCCTAACGCAGAGTTAACCAACAGCCTTAATGGCCGTGTGCGACTCTTGAGTAACAGTTTAAAATGTGGCAGCCGTGCCCTGCTACCGCCACATTGGAACTCGATGCGTTCAAACGCGCATCAGCTGTTAGCGACGATGAAGATGGCGAGGAAGAAATCGGTCAGGTGATGCAGGGCCTGATCGATGCCAATCAGCCACCAGAACCAGCGGTGCCCCTGAGTGACGCCAAAACGCGATACGCACAGCCCTTTTGCGCGATCGATGGTGATGTGGATCGCGAAGTCGACCAATCCGAGGAACCAGAGCTTCGGTTGCAGGACAGCAACGCACAGCGTCGTCAGCACACCATGGATGGTACAATGCGCCAGCAGCGGCAGAGCCCATCCGGTTCGCTGATCCTTGCCCATCGCCATCCAGGCGTTCTGCAGCAGGAAATCCGCAATGACGTGCTTGACGGTGAGGACGAGCATCCACCCGACGAGCCCGCCAAGAGCAATTGACGACGACATTGCAGGAAACAACAAGCTGACGTCCCTCTCACCGGCCACGATAGGCTGGCATGCTTAGCCAGCCCGATCGCTCGCCCTATTTATGACACTCCGAAACCGGGAATGCACGCCGCGGAACCTGAAACCCACCGCTTCCTTGCGGAACCACCTGGTCGAGACGGCGCTGCCCGCATTCCATTTCCACGCTAGTTCATTACCGCATGCGCCCGGAGTTCGCCGATCGCCTTGCGCAATTGATCACCCTTGGGATCGCGCGGCACGGTACGCGCCCGCATAATCGCCTCCGCCAGATCGGCGATCACCAGCGTGCCGTCGAAAGCCGGCTTGGCCAGCCCGTCGACGATCTGATGCCAGGCTGCCATGCCCTGCCGATAGCCCGTGCCATAACCTTCGATCATCGTGGCCGATCGCACCACCGCCTCCACCGCATCGGGCCGCCTTGTCAGCGCACGATCGATCATATGCAGCCAGCGCTCGACCCAGACGCGTTCCATCTCATAGCGTGTGGAGAGACGCCGCCAGTGGCGCAGCCAGGCTTCGAATGCGAGACGCTTGACGCTGAAGACATTCGCCTTGCTGAAACGGATCGGAATGGTCCGATGCGCGCAATAGATCCGCTCCAGGACCCACAGAGCCGGATCGCCGACGATCTCGGGCAAGGAAGACACCAATTCATCCAGGCGAAAGCGCCGCTTGTCGACGACCGGTTTGCGGCCTGGCGTCACCGGTTCCTGCAATTTCAGCTGCGCGATACGGATCGGATCGAGATAGCTCATGCGCACGGTGAGCAAACGTGCGATCTCGGCAAACAGTCCGTCATCCAAGCCGCGCTTCCCGACGAAACGGCGCAGCCGGTCGCAATAGAGCTGCGCATAGGCCGGGCTCTGATAGTCGATCAGCAATGCAACGCTCTCTTCTGCAATCAGCCGCACGGCGCCCGGTAGCCCGGCAGGGTATTGCACCGCGGCGACATCGTGGATGCCGGCGATTTCGCCGATGGTTGAGCGAATGACATTGGTGAAGGCTGCCACGACGATTCCTTACGATCAGGCCGGCTGTGCAGCGGCCGCAGCAACGGGAGCCGGCGGTTCGCGCTGCGACAGCCGCGCTTCGAGCGCACCGATGTTCTCGAACAGCCGCGCGCTGGCGAGACGCAGGAAGAAGAAACCGAATTCCGGATTCTGCACGTAGAGCTCCTCGACCTGGGCGTAGGTCACGCTCAGCACCAGTCCATCCTCTATGCATTCGAGTGTCTGCGTACGCTCGCCCTGCGGCGACAGCATGCCGAGCTCGCCGACGATGGCGCCGACCGGCAATTCGATCCCGGACTCCACGAGGCGATAGCGGCCGGCGACGATGTAGAACATCCGGTCGGCCTTCTCATCCTTGTAGAACAGGATCTCACCAGCCTTGCACTTCTCCTTGGTCATGAATGGCTTCAGCCATTCCATCGACAGATCCGAATTCACGGACTTCTTCACATCGCGCACGAGCTGCAGCATCTGGCGCAGACGATACACATTGACCGGCAGCAGCACGGCGTGAAGCACCATGGTCGGATAATTGTGGGTCGGAATCGAAACCGCAATCAGCAGCAGATTGGCCATAATGCCGAACACCCGCAGCGGGATCATCGTCCGCATGGTGGCAGTCGCGACCACGAAGATCGTGGCGGCAGCGCTACCGAAGTGATGGAGATAGGACATATCCATGGCAGCAAAACCAATTCAAAAGAGCGGCCGCAACGTCCTCCGCAATCGTGAAGCGCGGATGACCGGGGCCTTTGCGGGCGCAATATAGCCGATCCGGCTAAAATAGCCCGCCCTGCAGCCACCCAAAATCACGGTCCGGTGCGCGGATTGACGCGCCATCCGGGCGCGGGCACCGTCACAGGCCTGTCCAAAGGAGAACAAACAACATGTCGGAAACGACGGACACCGCATCAGACCAGTCCTCGACGCCCATCCTGACCATCGACGGCCCCCGCGCCACCATCCGCCTGAACCGCCCCCAGAAGCTCAACCGGCTGTCCCAGCTCGATCTGGACACCCTGATGGATCTGTTCGATCGCGTAGAGGCTGATCACGCCATCCGGGTGCTGGTTGTGACCGGAACCGGCCGCGCCTTCAGCGCCGGCTTCGACCTCAATGCAATTTCCGAACGCGCCGCCAGTGCGCCCAAGCCGGTAGCCGAAGGCTCCTCCGGATCGGCCTTCGAGGCCGTCGCCAACCGGCTGGAAGACCTCGCGCTCCCGACCATCTGCCGGCTCAATGGCGGCGTCTATGGCGGCTCGACCGACCTGGCGCTGGCCTGCGACTTCCGCATCGGCGTCGACACTTGCGAGATGTTCATGCCCGCTGCGCGGCTCGGGCTGCATTACTACAAAGGCGGCATCAAACGCTATGTCAGCCGGCTCGGTGTCGACAATGCCAAGCGACTCTTTCTGACGGCGCAGAAACTGGAAGCCAGCGAATTGCTGCGCATCGGATACCTCACCGCGACGGCGCCCGCCGAAGCACTGGACGAGGAAGTCGACAAGCTGGCGACGATCCTCGCCGGCAACGCGCCGATCGCCATGCGCGGCATGAAGCAGGCGATCAATGAGTTCGCCCGCGGCGAGCTGGACGAAGCCGCTGCTGATCAGCGCGCGCGGGACAGTATGCGCGGCGATGAAATCAAGGAAGGGACCAAGGCGTTTGCGGAGAAGCGGGCGCCGAGGTTCTGAAACTAACACTCGTCATTCCGGGGCGAGACCAGCGCCGAAGGCGACGGGACCAAGCCCGGAATCCCGAGATGATAAAGCACTGCTGGATTCTCAGCCACTCCGGTTGGAGTGACTGAGGTTCGCGTGCGCAAGATGCGCCTGCGCCCCGGAATAACGGCCTGGGATCACCCCACAAACGTCGCTACATCGCCTAACTGCGCACGGTTGGTCCGGTAGCTATTCACCTTGTGCTCGCGATCCGGATAGCCGAACGAGATGCCGCAAACCACGCGGCGGTCGTCGCTCATACCGAAATGCTTGCGCACGACCGCCGAATGAAATGCCAGCGCGGCCTGCGGCACGGTCGCCAATCCCAGCGCCTGCGCCGCCAGCATGAAGTTGTTCACATAGCCACCGCAGTCCACCGCGCCATAGACGCCGAGTGCCTCGTCCGAGGTGATGATCGCCACATGCGGTGCGCCGAAGAAGTTGAAGTTCTGCAACGCCTGTTCGGCATAGGCAGCTTTGTCGCCGCGCGCGATGCCCAGCGTGTTGTAGAGCTGGAAGCCGCTCTCGCGGCGGCGATCCAGATAAACACCGCGATATTCGCGCGGAAACTCAAAGTCCCCGGTGCTCGGCGTACCCGCGGCCGCAACCGGATACAACACGTCGCGGAATTTCCTGGTCGCTTCGCCCGACGTGATCGTCACCTGCCATGGCTGGCTGTTGCACCATGACGCCGTCTTCTGCGCGGCATTAAGAACGCGGTCGATGATGGCGCGTGGCACCTGCCCGGTCTTGTAGGCCCGGCAGGAGTAGCGTGACGCCAGGAGATCTTCGAGCGTGTCGATGGGAGCGGTCATAATCGGCCTTACCGTCCCTTGGTCGGGACCTTGTTGAACGGCACGTCCTTGTCGACGCGGATATCGCCCGGCAGACCGAGCACGCGCTCGGCGATGATGTTGCGCAGGATCTCGTCGGTGCCACCCGCGATACGCATCGACGGCGAGCCGAGAATCGTCGCCTGGAATTCACCGGCCGCTTCCGCATCGGCGCCGACCAGCGCGCCGGAGGCCCCCTGCAGGTCGGCGGCGAACATGGCGATGTCCTGCATCATCATGCCGGAGACGAGCTTGCCGATAGAATTTTCCGGACCCGGACGTTCGCCCTTCGACAGCGCGGAGATCGAGCGATAGCTGGTGTATTTCAGGCCGGAGTTCTTGACCGCCCAGCTTGCCAGCTTCGAACGCACATTGGGATCGTCGATGGCGAGGCCGTCTTCCAGCATCAGATTGCTGCAATACTCGAACAGTTCCGGGAAGCCGGTCGCCACGCGCGACCCGATCGACATGCGCTCGTTCATCAGCGTGGTCAGCGACACGTTCCAGCCGTCACCGACGGCGCCGAGCCGCTGGCTGTCCGGAATCCGAACATTGGTGAAGAACACCTCGTTAAATTCCTGCATACCATTGGCCTGTTTGATCGGCTTCACCTCGACGCCTTCGCTCTTCATGTCGAGGAAGAACATGGTGAGGCCCTTGTGCTTGGGCACATTGGGATCGGTGCGGGTTATGAGGATACCGTAGTCCGAATAATGCGCTCCGGAGGTCCAGATCTTCTGGCCGTTGACGATCCAGTCGTCGCCGTCCTTCTCTGCGCGGGTGCGGAGGCCGGCGACGTCCGAACCACCCGCGGGCTCGGAGAACAACTGGCACCAGACCTTTTCGCCGGAGGCCAGCGGCGGCAGATATTTGCGCTTCTGGTCTTCGGACGCATAGGCCATCACGGTGGGGCCGCACATGCCCTGCCCGATGGCAAAAGGACGCGCCAGCTTGTCATAGACGCCCTCTTCCTGTTGCCAGATCACGCGCTCGATCGGCGTCGAACCGCGACCGCCATATTCCTTCGGCCAGTGCAGGCACGCCCAGCCGGCATCGGCCTTCTTCTTCTGCCAGGCCTTGGCGACGTCGAGCATCGCGTCGCGCTTTTCGCTGGCGCGCTTCGCCGACGGCTTGGTCAGCTCTGCTTCCAGTTCCTTGGGCGCATTGGCATCGATCCACTTGCGCGCGACGGCGCGGAATTCGGCTTCCTGCGGCGTGTCATCGAAATTCATGGCAGTCGTCCTCTACGAAAAAGAAAAACTGCGACCAGGACAGCAAGCCACCCTGGTCGCCAGTTATCGTCCCTTGGTCGGGATCTTGTTGAATGGCACGTCCTTGTCGACGCGGATGTCACCCGGCAAACCGAGCACACGTTCCGCGATGATGTTGCGCAGGATCTCGTCGGTGCCGCCTTCGACACGCGTTGCGGGCGAGCGCAGCAGCATCGCCTGGAACTTGCCGGCGACCTCCGCATCGTCGGGACCGTTGAGCACTCCGGCAGCGCCTTGCAGATCCAGCGCGTAAGTCGCGACGTCCTGCAGCATGGCGCCGGCGACGAGTTTGCCGATGGAGTTTTCCGGGCCCGGCCGTTCGCCGCGCGACAGTGCGGAGATCGAACGGAATGCCGTGTAACGCAGGCCCGAGGCACGCACCGCCCAGTTGGCAAGTTTGGAGCGCACGGCGGGATCGTCGATGGCGGGACCGTCATCGAGCATCAGACTGTTGCAGAACTCGAACAGTTCCGGGAAGCCGGTGGCGACATTGGCGCCGATCGCCATGCGTTCGTTCATCAGCGTGGTCAGCGACACGTTCCAGCCATCACCGACAGCTCCCAGCCGCTGCGCATCGGGAATCCGCACGTCGGCGAAATACACCTCGTTGAACTCGGCCTGGCCGTTGGCCTGTTTGATCGGCTTCACCTCGACGCCCGGACTCTTCATGTCCAGGAAGAACATGGTGAGACCCTTGTGCTTCGGCACAGTTGGGTCGGTACGGGTAATCAGGATGCCGTAATCCGAGTAATGTGCGCCGGAAGTCCAGATCTTCTGGCCGTTGATGACCCAGTCATCTCCGTCCTTCTCAGCGCGCGTGCGCAGACCAGCAACGTCCGAGCCGCCGGCGGGTTCGGAGAATAGCTGACACCAGATCTTTTCGCCGGATGCGAGCGGCGGCAGATAGTGCCGTTTATGTTCCTCGGAGGCATAGGCCATCATGGTCGGGCCGCACATGCCGTGGCCGATGATGAACAGCGCGCCAAGCTTGCCGAATACGCCCTCTTCCTGTTGCCAGATCACGCGCTCGATCGGCGACGCGCCGCGGCCGCCATAGTCCTTCGGCCAATGCGGCACGGCCCAGCCGGCATCGGCCTTCTTCTTCTGCCAGGCCTTTGCGACTTCGAGGATATTCACGCTCTTGAGCTGGATGCGGCCGAGGGCGGCTTTCTTCAGCTCGTCCTCATATTCGCGCGGCGCATTGGCCGCGATCCATGCGCGCGCCTTGGCGCGGAACTCGGCCTCTTGCGGGGTGTCATCGAAATTCATCTCGATGGATCCTTACGCCGCATTCTTCTGGCGCATGCGTTCGATCAATTGGTCTTCCCAATAGGACAGCGAGCCCAATCCGACCGCGACGGCGTTGGAGCGGCGATAATACAGATGGCAATCGAACTCCCAGGTGAAGCCCATACCGCCATGGACCTGGATGTTGTTCTTCGAGCAGTGCTGGAACGCCTGCGTCGCGCTGATGCGCGCGGCTGCGGCGGCTTCAGGCAGTTCGGATGCATTGGTCGAGAGCGCCCATGCGCCATAGTAGCAGTTGGAGCGCGCCAGCGTCGCGGAGACATACATGTCGGCAAGCATGTGCTTCACCGCCTGGAACGAACCGATCTGGCGACCGAAGGCGATACGGTCGAGCGCGTAGTCGCGGCCCATTTCCAGTGCGCGGTCGGAACCGCCGACCTGTTCGAAGCCGATCAGAACGGCGGCGCGATCGAGCACTTGGCTGAGAATGCTCCAGCCTTCATTGGCGGCGCCAAGCAGCTCGGCCTTGACGTTCTTGAAGGAGATTTCCGCCTGATTACGCGAGGGATCGATGGAGGTCAGCGCCTTGGCCTCGACGCCTTCGCTGGTGAGATCGACCAGATACAATGCGATATCGGTATCCCGACCGGTCGAGCCAGTACGTGCGGCGACGATGGCGAAATCAGCAATCGCGCCGTCGGCCACTGGCTTCTTGGTGCCGTTCAACACGCCATTTGCAGCAGTCAGCTTGATCGCCTTCGGCGATGGATTGCCCGAACCTTCGAACAGCGCCAGCGTGCCGATGGCATTGCCCTGTGCAATCGCCGGCAGCCATTTCTGCTTCTGCGCATCGGAGCCTGCGAGCAGCAGCGCTTCAGCCGCGAGATAAACCGTGGACGAGAACGGCACCGGTGCCAGCGCGCGGCCCATTTCCTCTGCGATCACGCACAGTTCGAGATGGCCAGCACCTGAACCGCCGAAGGCTTCCGGGATGGCGACGCCGAGGAAGCCCATATCCGCAAGGCCCTTCCAGAGCTCGCGATCATACGGCGCCTTGCCGTCGATCACGGCGCGCACCGCCTTGGGCGGGCACTTCTCGGTGAGAAAACGCCGGGCCTCATCGCGGAGCTGCTTCTGGTCGTCGGAGAAATCGAAATTCATGGCGGTGTACTCTGTTCTAATCGATGAAAGTCTAGTTGAGGATGATGACGTCTTCGCCGGGATGATCGGCGTAAAGCTGCGCGACCAGCGCCGCGCGGCGTTCGAGGCCGGCGCGCTGGTTGATGTAGCCCTTGTCGGTAAGTTCGTTGCCGTCGATGGATGGCGGCTCGACCATGAACATCGCGCGCGCGATGCGCCGGCTGCTGGCGCCCTCACAGGAGGCGTTGTGCGTCTGCAGC
This sequence comes from Tardiphaga sp. P9-11, assembly GCF_008329525.1. Taxonomy (GTDB): domain Bacteria; phylum Pseudomonadota; class Alphaproteobacteria; order Rhizobiales; family Xanthobacteraceae; genus Tardiphaga. The sequence continues at coordinate 76,953 of NZ_NPKQ01000003.1, forward strand.
CCCTTCTTCAGACAGGCAAGAACCGCGGGATGTTTCACCACATCCGCGAAATCAGCTTCGGGCTCGCCGATCAAGATGCGGCAGGCGGGCAGATTGGGCCAGGCAAGCACGCCGATGTAAGGACGATCCTGCCCGGTGATCAGCGCATCCTGCATCACGGGCGTTGCCGCAGCGATGACGTCGGTGCGCAGCGAGCCAACATGCACGAAGGTGCCGGTCGTGAGCTTGAAATCTTCCACCACCCGGCCGGAAAAGATCAGGCCCTGCACGGGATCATTGTCGTCGACGAAGATGCCGGCATCGCCGATCTTATAGAAGCCTTCCTCGTCGAAGGCCGCTTTTGTCAGCTCCGGCTGGCGATAGTAACCAGGCATCACATTGACGCCGCGCAAGCGCAGTTCGTACTTCGAATCCACCGGCACCATTTTCAACTCGACGCCGGGGAACGGCAGACCGATCAGGCCGACGCGTTCTGTGTCCCAATAGGTGCCCGTCGAGGTCGGCGACGTCTCGGTGCAGCCCCAGCCGGTATAGAACACGATGCGCTCGCCGGTGGCGCGCACGGCCAATGCCTGCATACGGTCATAGAGATCGTCGGGGAGACGCGCACCGCCATAGGCCATCAGGCTCAGGTTCTTGAAGAACGAGCGCGCCAGCGCATCGTCCTTCTCCATCGCGCTGGCGATCGCCGCATAGCCCGCCGGCACGTTGGCGTAATAGGTCGGCGAGATTTCGCGCAGATTGCGCAATGTCTCGTCGATCATGCCCGGCATCGGACGGCCATCGTCGATATAGAGCGTTCCGCCATCGATCAGCAGCGGATTGAACAGAGCATTGCCGCCCATGGTGTGATTCCACGGCATCCAGTCGAGATAGACCGGCGGCTGCGCATTCGGATCGCGTGGCCGCGTCTGCATCATCATCGCGGCATTCGCTGTCATCATCCGCTGCGTGTTGACGACGGCCTTGGGCATGCCGGTGGAGCCCGAAGTGAACAGCAGCTTGCCGACCGTATCGGGCTTGATATCCGCAAGTGATGCATCAACCGCGGGCGTAACCTTGGTCGCGACCATGTCGGCATAGGCCGTGCTGGCGATCCCCGCTGGCGGGCGCGCTACATGGATGATCTTGATGCCGGTGAGATCAAGCGCATCCAGTGCCTTCTGGAAGGTCGGCCCGTCCTGCACCATGACAGCAACAGGCTTCACCAGATCGAACAGATATTTGAGCTTGGCGTGATCCTGGCTCATCAACGAATAGGCAGGCGATACCGGCGCAGCCGGATGCCGCGCCTGCATCGCTGCCATGGTCATCAGCGCATGCTCGATGGAATTGCCTGACAGGATCGCAACCGGTCCATCGGCCGCAAGCTTCATGTCCAACAGCGCCTGGGTCAGCGCATCGGCGGTCCGCTTCGCCTCGCCATAGCTGAGCCGGCGCCATTGCCGGTCATCGCCGGCGCGTTGGGCCAGCCAGGTATGATCGGGACGTTCCTTCGCCCATTTGGCCAGAGACGCCGGCAGATGTGTCTCATAAGCCATCAACGGTATCAGTGACTTCATGACAATGACGCCGTCCGGCCGGCGCTCGACATCGATGTCGCGCTCCATCCAGTGGATCTTGCGGAAGGCGGGCTTTGTCAGCACCGCGGCAGCCTGGGCGTTCATGTGGTTTCTCCCAAAACCGTTCCTGTCGAACCATGATCTCGTTTGTCGGACCCTGTGTTCGTTGCGTGAGATCACGCATTAACGTGTGACGTAAACCGGCTTTCGTTTCTCGATGAATGCGCGAATGCCTTCCTCGAAATCGTCCGAGCGGCTGCACAGCACCTGATTGCGATCTTCCATGGCGATGACGGCTTCGATCGAGCCGGCATCCACGGACATGTTGATACATTCCTTGGACAGCCGCAGCCCCACCGGCGACGCGGTCATCATCGCATCAACATAGGGCGCGGCAGCAGATTCGAGTTGACGGTCGTCGACGACTTCCGACACGAGACCGACGGCAAGCGCACGATCGGCATGGATGAAGCGGCCGGTGAGGATCAGTTCGGAAGCGACGGAGACGCCGACAAGACGCGGCAGGAAATAGCTGGAGCCGATGTCGCAGCCACCCAGCCCAAGCTTGATGAAGGCGCAGTTCATTCGTGCCGACTTCGCGGCAATACGGATGTCGGCGGCCAGCGCCAGCGCGAAACCGCCGCCAGCCGCAGCACCCTGCACCAGCGCAATGATCGGCTGCGGGCAGCGGCGCATCAACATCACGATATCGGCGATGCGGCGCTGGGAATCCAGCGACTCGGTGACGGTACGCGGCGCGTTCTGGCCGGAGCGCGCGGCCATCGCATGTTTGAGATCGAGCCCGGCGCAGAAATTGGCGCCTGCCCCCTTGAGGACGACAACGCGCGTCTTGCGGTTGCGCTGCAGGCTTTCGAAGTAGTCGTTGAGCGCGTCGATCAGAGCAGGATCGAGCGCGTTCAGGCTGTCCGGACGATTGAGCGTCACCCGGTCCACGCCATCGTCGTGTTCGATCAGCAGAGGCTCGGTCACAACGCCCACTCCACACCCATCCGCGACTCAACAACGAGCCGTCCCCGCAACAGCGGGGACGGTGTTCGGATGACTAGCGCGGAGCCATGCGGATGGCGCCGTCGAGGCGGATGGTTTCGCCGTTCAGCATCGGGTTCTCGACCATGTGAACCGCAAGGTTGCCGTATTCCGAGGCGTCGCCGAGGCGGGCCGGATGCGGGACCTGCGCGCCCAAGCTGGCGCGGGCTTCTTCGTTGAGGCCCATCAAAAGCGGCGTGAGGAACAGGCCCGGCGCGATGGTATTGACGCGGATCTTCTGCGACGACAGATCGCGGGCGGCCGGCAGCGTGAGGCCGACGACGCCGCCCTTCGATGCGGCATAGGCGATCTGGCCGATCTGGCCTTCATAGGCTGCAACGCTGGCGGTGTTGATGATGACGCCGCGCTCTTCGCCGATGGCGTCCTGCGTGACGAGCTGTTCGGCGAACAAACGCAGGCAGTTGAAGGTGCCGACGAGGTTGACCATGATGACATTGGTGAACTTCTCGAGCGGATAGACGCCCTGCTTGCCGACGATGCGTTGTGAGCCACCGATGCCGGCGCAATTTACCAGCACGCGTGCGGTGCCATGCACAGCAGCTGCCTTGGCGAGCGCCGCCTTGACGTCGTTCTCGCTGGTGACGTCGCCGACGGTAGCAACGCCCTTCACTTCGGCGGCAACCTTCTCGGCATTGTCCTGCGCACGATCGAACACAGCGACCTTGGCGCCCTTGGCAGCCATCGCGCGCGCGGTCGCGGCGCCGAGACCCGAGCCACCGCCGGTGATGAATACGGCTACGTCTTTCAACTGCATGGAGTAGAGCCTTTCCTTGGGCGTTTCTGATCGTTTCTTGAATTTTTGGGTCGCGAAGAAAAAGAAGAAGAAGAGGTCCTTGGGCGTTTTCTTGTTTTGTTATTCTTGAATTTGGTTCCTTGGGCGTTTCCAAACGTTCTTGAATTTTCTTGGTAGTCTTTCCTTGGGGCCGTTTCTTCTTAGCTCTGTAATCAGGCCTTTGCGGCCTTCTTGTTTGTGAGGATTCCGCCAAGCAACATCGCTTCCATGTGGGCGACGTAGTCGCGGCAGACTTCATCCGTCACCGGGCCGACGCCAATGGCGCGCGACATCGCATGACGGCTGAAGAACAGATTGTCGCAGGCACCGATCAGGCTGGTATAGAACAGCACCGGATCGACCTTGCGGAATTCGCCGGATTCAAGTCCCTCCGCCAGCAGACGGCGATGGAAGCCGAGCAACGGTCCCACGAAGAACTTCGAGACTTCGTCGGCCGCCTCGTTGCTGCTCTCGTGCAGCAAGTAGTGGATCAGCCGATTCATGTAGGGAAACTGGTAATAGGCCTTGATGATGCCGGCGATGTGCAGCCGCAGTTTTGCGGTGGCCGAGATCGGCTGCGCCAGCAGATATTCCAGATTGGTCATCTCGGTGGCGGCGTCGCGCGCGAGCAGCGCCAGCAGCAGGCCATCCTTGTTGCCGAAATGATATTTCACCAGCGCGGCGTTCACGCCTGACTGCTGCGCAATCTCGCTCAGCGACACCTCGATGGAGTTGCTGGCGATCATCAATTCGCTTGCCGCGAGCAACAGCTTGTCGGCCGTCGGATTACGGCCGGCGACGGTTTTCACGGAGGTGCTGGGGTTCACAGTCGGTGCCATTCGGAGCGCAGATAATACGAACAATCGGCCGCACTCAAGAGTTAATTGACCGATTGACTAAACTCTCCGCGGACACTTTAATCCCGCGCATTCAACGCCGCGAAAAACGCCGCCAAACAAGGCAAAACAGGGAGATCACGCATGGCCGAGGCCTATATCGTCGCCGCCGCACGAACCGCAGGTGGCCGCAAGGGCGGACGTTTAGCCGGCTGGCACCCCGCCGATCTCGCAGCCTCGGTTTTGAACACGCTGGTTGAACGCACCGGCGCCGATCCCGCTTCGGTTGAAGACGTCATCATGGGCTGCGTCGGCCAGGGCGGCGAGCAGGCCGTCAATGTCGCACGCAACGCCGTGCTGGCCTCAAAGCTGCCGGAAAGCGTGCCGGGCACTTCGATCGACCGCCAGTGCGGGTCTTCCCAGCAGGCGCTGCATTTCGCGGCCCAGGCCGTGATGGCCGGCTCGATGGACATCGTGATTGCCGCCGGCGTCGAGAGCATGACCCGCGTGCCGATGGGCTCGCCAAGTATTCTCGCCTCCAAGGCCGGCATGGGCCACTACAAGAGCGCGGGCATGGAAGCGCGCTACCCCAACATCCAGTTCAATCAGTTCACCGGCGCCGAGATGGTCGCCGCGAAATACGGTCTGACCAAGGATGAACTCGATCAATACGCGTTCGAGAGCCACCAGCACGCCATTGCAGCCACCGAGGCAGGCCGGTTCAAGGACGAGATCATCCCGCTGCAGATCACCCGCGCCGATGGCTCCACGGATACGCATCACATCGATGAAGGCATTCGCTTCGATGCGACGCTCGACGGCATCCGCGGCGTCAAGCTGATCGCCGAAAACGGCCGCCTCACCGCGGCGTCAGCCAGCCAGATCTGCGACGGCGCGTCAGGCGTGATGGTCGTCAACGAAAAGGGTCTCAAGCAGCTCGGCGTCAAGCCGATGGCCCGCATCCACCACATGACCATGATGGGCGGCGATCCCGTCATCATGCTGGAAGCGCCGCTGCCCGCCACCAAGCGCGCGCTTGAAAAGGCCGGCATGAAGATCGACGACATCGACCTGTTCGAGGTCAACGAAGCTTTCGCCTCGATTCCGACTGCCTGGCTAAAGGCCACCGGCGCCGATCCGAAGCGCCTCAACGTCAATGGCGGCGCTATCGCGCTCGGCCATCCGCTCGGCGGCTCCGGCACCAAGCTGATGACAACGCTGGTGCATGCACTTCAGCAGACGGGCAAGCGCTATGGCCTGCAGACCATGTGCGAAGGCGGCGGCATGGCCAACGTGACGATCGTGGAGCGCCTCTAACGATTCCAGCCGGCGGATGGTGACCAACGCGTAGATAACCGGCACAAGACCGTTCTACTGCTCGCCACGTCCCATCCGCCCAAACTATTCTGAACCACCACGAGCGGAAGAATCCGCCGGTCTTCGAGGAAACACCAAGGAATTCTCCATGACGCATCCGTCGATTCACGCGAAGACCAATCCCGACAAGATTGCCTACCGCATGGCCGGCTCCGGCCAGGCGCTCACCTATCGCGAACTCGACGAACGCTCCAACCGCGGCGCGCAGCTGTTTCGCACGCTCGGGCTGAAGGCCGGCGATCACGTCGCGCTGTTGATGGAGAACCGGCTCGACTTCATGGAGATCTGCTGGGCTGCCCAACGCGCCGGGCTCTATTACACGGCAATCAGCCGTTACCTCACGCAAGACGAAATCGCCTATATCGTGAAAGACTGCGGCGCCCGCGTCGTCATTACCTCTGAGAAATGCGCCGACGTCGTCGCGCCGCTGATCACCACCGCTGCAGACGCCCCGATGTTCTATCTCGTCGATGGATCCCGGCCTGGGTTTCGCGACTGGAACGCGGCGCTCGCATCTCAACCCGCCACGCCGATCGCGGATGAGGTCGCCGGCTATGACATGCTGTATTCGTCAGGCACCACAGGACGGCCCAAGGGCATCAAGCGCGCGTCGGAAAACAACCCGATCGACATCCCAAATCCGTTCCTGAAGAAGCTCTGTGCCGATATGTGCGGCATGGTGTCGGACAGCATCTATCTGTCGCCGGCACCGCTGTATCACGCGGCTCCCTTGCGCTTCAACATGATGGCGATCACGCTCGGCGGCACCTCGGTGATCATGGAGCATTTCGATGCTGAGGAATTCCTCAAGCTGGTCGAAAAGTACCGGATCACCCAGTCGCAGCTGGTACCGACCATGTTCGTGCGGATGCTGAAACTACCCGACGAAGTTCGATTGAAATACGATGTGTCGTCGCTAAACGGCGCGATCCATGCCGCGGCACCCTGCCCGGTCGACGTCAAGGCACGCATGATCGACTGGTGGGGTCCGATCCTGATCGAATATTACGCCGGCTCCGAAGGCAACGGCGTCACCGTCTCGAACTCACAGCAGTGGCTGTCTCATCGTGGCACCGTCGGCAAGGCTGTGACCGGCGTCATCAAGATTCTCAACGAAGAGGATCAGGAACTCCCGGTTGGCGAAATCGGCACCGTGTATTTCGCCGACGCACCTCAATTCACCTATCACAACGATCCCGAGAAGACGAAGCGCGCCTATAATTCCCGTGGCTGGTCCACGCTCGGCGATGTCGGCTATCTCGATGACGAAGGCTTCCTCTATCTCACCGATCGCAAGTCCTACATGATCATTTCCGGCGGCGTGAACATCTACCCGCAGGAGACCGAAGATGTGCTGATCGGCCATCCCGACATCGCCGACGTCGCGGTATTCGGCGTGCCGAACGAGGAGATGGGCGAAGAGGTCAAGGCCGTGGTGCAGCTCCACGACATGAGCCGGGCCGGCAAGCCGCTGGAGGCCGAGCTGATTGTGTTCTGCCGCAAGCACTTGTCGCCGATTAAATGCCCGAAGAGCATCGACTTCGAAGCTGAACTGCCGCGCACGCCCACCGGCAAGCTGGTGAAGCGCCATCTGCGCGACAAATACTGGCCGAAGAAGGAAAAGGCGTCAGCCTAGACCTCGCCCTTGCGGCGTCGCAGTCGCCGCGGTAATCCGCGACGATGTCGCAGATCAATCCATCATGACCGCCGGCCTGCTGGTCTCCGCAGCACGTTCGGGCGCGGGCAAGACCACCGTCACGCTCGGCCTGCTCGCCGCACTGGGGCGACGCGGAATCACTCTGCGCGCAGCCAAGGCCGGACCTGATTACATCGACCCCGCCTTTCACGCGGTCGCCACCGGCGCGCCTTGCATCAATCTCGACAGCTGGACGATGCCGCCGCCGCTGCTGCACGCACTCGTGGCCGGCGCGACCGATGCCACCGATCTGCTGATAGTCGAAGGCGTCATGGGTCTGTTCGACGGCGTACCGGGCGTTGCCGACCGAGACGGCAGCAGCGCCAGCATCGCCGCGCGCTTCAAGCTGCCGGTGCTGCTGGTGCTTGACGTCACGGCGCAATCACAATCCGCTGCCGCCATGGTGCGCGGCTTCGCCAGCCATCATCCTGACGTGCGTGTCGCGGGCGTCATCCTGAACCGCGTCGGCTCTGACCGGCACCGCCGTCTCATCACGGATGCCATCGCGCCGCTTGATATTCCCGTGGTCGGCGCCATCCCGCGCGACGCGGCACTCGCGCTACCCGAACGCCATCTCGGCCTGATTCAGGCCGGCGAACATGGCGACCTTGATCGACGCATTACCGCTCTCGCCGACATGGCGGAGAAGCATCTCGATCTCGACGCCATTGTCGCACTCGCCGCATCTATCGACCACCAGCCAACACTCAATGCCGTTCCGGCTTTGCTGCCGCCCGGTCAGCGCATTGCGCTGGCCGCCGATGCTGCATTCGCCTTCGTCTATCCGCACCTGATCGACGGCTGGCACAACGCCGGCGCAGAAATCATGCGCTTCTCCCCGCTCGCCGATGAAGCACCGTCGGATGACTGCGATGCCTGCTGGCTGCCAGGCGGCTATCCCGAGCTTCACGCGGCGACACTCGCCTCCGCACAAACATTTCGCGCCGGACTTGTTCGCTTTGCGCAGACACGTCCGGTCCATGGCGAGTGCGGCGGGTACATGGTGCTTGGCGAGGGCCTGGAGGATGCCGACGGCAACCGGCATGCGATGACCGGCCTGCTTGGCCACACGACGAGCTTCCACAAGCGACGCCTGCATCTCGGCTATCGCGAGGCGCGCTTGCTATCCGACAGTTCGATCGGAACACGGGGATCGCTCATCCGCGGACACGAGTTCCACTATGCCTCGCTAATCGATCCCGGCGGCGATGAACCGCTGGTCGATCTCCGGAATGCGCAAAGCGAGCCTATGGCCGAACGTGGCGGACGGCGCGGCCACGTCACCGGCACGTTCTTCCACGCCATTGCGCAAGTCAGCTCATAACGTCTTAACTTCTCCCCGCAAGCCGCGCGAAGCGAAGCTTCGCTAGGGGGCGAGGGAGTGCGCTGCCGGCGCTCTGCATTCAAGAAACAATCTCACCGCCCCCAGCGATCCTGCCAGATCTTCTCGCCGATCAGGCAATTCACGCGCGGCTCCCTGCTCGTGTTGGCGACCGGAATTGCGCGCGGCTCCGGCATCAATCCAGCGACTTCCATCACCAGCTTGGTGCGGATCGCTTCCTTGAACTTGTCGCGCTCCTTGATCGGCACCACGAAAGAGCCGGCGCCACCGACCACGCAGTCCTCGTAATAGAGATCGAGGTTTTCGATATCCATGGTCGAGTAGGACAGTTCCTTGGCCATGATTGGCAGGCCGTTGATGACGATGCCTTTGCCGACCGCCTCGTCGCGCGCGATAGTCACGGGCCCGCCATTGTTGTTGGGACCGTCGCCCGAGATATCGATGACCCGGCGCAGGCCGTGTAACTCATTTGCATCGAACAACGGCATGGCGAAATTGATGGCGCCGGAGATGGAGGTGCGCGACGCCCGCCGGATTGGCGTCTTCATGATCTCGGCAGCTACCGCATCGGCAGACTCAGGCCCGTCGATAACGCGCCAGGGGATGATCACCTTCTGATCGTTGGAGGCCGCCCATTCGAAATAGGTGACCGCGATCTTGCCGGTCGGACCGCTCTTCAGCGCGGCGAGGAATTCCTTGGAAATGATGGCCTGGGCATAGCCCTCCCGCTGGATCGCCAGCTCTTCCATGTCCATCGAATAGGAGACGTCGACCGCCAGCACCAGCTCGACATCGACCACGGGATCCTGCTTGCTTTGGGCAAGGATATTTGGGGCAAGCTGCGCTTTCGGGCCTGTCGCAGCCAAGCTCGCGACATCGCCGCCGGCCATCGCTCCCGCGACGAGTACCGCTCCAATCGAGACACACCAGCGCATAGCGGCCCTCCCGTTGAGAATGGGATCGTGACATGCAAATGACGAGCCGCAAAGCAGGAACCTGCGAGCATGTTCACAATCCGGTCAGGGATGCCGCCGGATCGAGGCCGATACCTGGGGCTGATCGACAGTGTTGGACGGTGCCCTTATATTGAAGGACGTCCGCTCCGCCCGCGTGAGTTGCCATGCCCGACACCGTCATCAAGCCGAGCGCCAAAGCCAAGCCAAGGGTCGAGCGGCCAAAATTATACAAGGTCGTTCTCGTCAACGACGACTTCACGCCGCGCGAATTCGTCGTGCGGGTGCTGAAGGCCGAATTCCGCATGTCCGAGGATCAGGCCGCCAAGGTGATGATGACGGCGCATCAGCGTGGCGTCTGCGTCGTCGCCGTATTCACCCGCGACGTCGCCGAGACCAAGGCAACCCGCGCGACAGACGCCGGCCGCGCCAAGGGCTATCCGCTGCTGTTCACGACCGAACCGGAAGAATAGCGCTCAGCTTGCAGTCGTCACCAACTCGTCTGCAAGGCCGTACACCCGCTCCGCCTTGGCAAAGCCTGCAATGGGGAATTCGCCAAGATCGGCCCAATCGGCCTCGGTCGCGTCCGCAAAAGTCGCCGACGCCACGATCGTCCGCTGCTGGCCACTCGCGATTTTCTCCAGTCGCGCGGCAAGATTCACGGCCGGCCCGATACAGGTGAAATCGAGGCGGTCGCCGCCACCGATATTGCCATAGAGGACGTTGCCCACATGGAGCGCGACACCGAAACGAAACCGCTCTTCTGTTCCGGCCACGCCTGACCAGCGCAGGTTCTCGACGGCCTCGCGCGCTTCGCGGGCGGCTTCAAGCACGCGGCCGCAAACTGCCGACAGGTCGACGTCATTGTCCGCCGCCGGAAACACCGCGAGCAACCCATCACCCATGAACTTCAACACCTCGCCGCCGTGTTTCAGGATCGCCGGCACCTGGCAGTCGAAATACTGGTTGAGGATCTCGACAACGCTCTCGGACGGCAGCCGATCGGACAGTCGCGTGAAGCCGCGCAGATCCGAAAGCCAGATCACAGCCTGCATGTTTTCGGTATGCCCACGCCGGATCTGTCCGGCAAGAATGCGCGCGCCCGCGCGGGCGCCCACATAGTTGTCGAGCAGTCCGGAGGCGGTCCGACGCAGGAGATGAATCTCGATCATCCGGGTCAGTGCCGGCATGGCGCGTTTCAATCCGTCGAGTTGTGCGTCGGTAAAGCCATCGGGATCGCGGGTCACCCAGCTCGATGCATGGACGTTGCCGTCCGACATGGTGAGCGGCAGGGCGATGTAGTCCGTGTTCCCCTCGTTGCGCATATCAGCGAGAAACGGGACATTGCCGATATCGGCATCGACCAGGCGATGACGAACTTCTATGCCTTCGTAGAAAACACGGCGCAGTGGACTGAGCAGGAACTCGTCGCCCTCGTCCTCACCATGGGCCATCGACCCTATGGTGATGCCACCGCCCGCACGCCAGATGAAATTGCGCCCGAGTATGCTGGGGTGCAGCGTGCGCACGAACACACCCACACGGAACAGCGGCATGCCGCAAGCGACCATGCGCTCGCAGGTCTCGGCCATAAAGAGATCGGTGCGCACGGCGGAACGGGCGCCGTCTGCGAGCCAGGTCACAAGGTCTTCGAGCTGCGTCATATCCATTTCGGATGCATCTTAGCACATCCACACGCATGGTCATCGACCCGAAAGGATGCAGCTGCCTTCGCCTAGCCGACCTGCCCGCGATGCCGAATGAAATGATCGGCGAGCACACAGGCGGCCATGGCTTCGGCCACCGGCACGGCGCGGATGCCGACGCAGGGATCGTGGCGGCCCTTGGTCAGGATATCGGTGTCGGCGCCGTTGCGATCGACGGTCTTGCGCGGCGACAGGATCGACGAGGTCGGTTTCACGGCAAAGCGGGCAACCACCGGCTGGCCGGTGGAAATGCCGCCCAGAATCCCGCCAGCATGATTGGAGAGGAATGACGGGCCGTGATTGGTCATGCGCATCTCGTCGGCATTGTCCTCGCCGGACAATTCCGCGGCGCCAAAACCGTCGCCGATCTCGACGCCCTTGACCGCATTGATGCTCATCAGCGCCGCTGCCAGATCGCCGTCGAGCTTCGCATAAATGGGAGCACCCAGACCTGCGGGCACACCTTCAGCAACGACCTCGATGACCGCGCCGATGGACGAGCCGGATTTGCGGATGCCATCGAGATAGCCTTCGAAGAACGCGGCCTTGTCCTTGTCCGGGCAGAAGAACGGATTGCGCGCAATCTCGTCCCAATCCCAGTTGCCGCGATTGATCTTGTGCGGGCCCATCTGCACCAGCGCGGCACGCACGGTCATGCCGGGAATGATCTTGCGCGCAATGGCGCCGGCAGCGACACGCGTCGCGGTCTCGCGCGCGGATGAGCGACCGCCACCGCGATAGTCGCGCAGACCGTATTTGGCCTCATAGGTGAAATCGGCATGGCCCGGACGAAACTTGTCCTTGATGTCCGAATAGTCCTTCGAGCGCTGGTCGGTATTCTCGATCAGCAGCGCGATCGGCGTGCCCGTCGTGACCTGCACGCCGGTCTCTGGATGCGCCATCACGCCGGACAGGATCTTGACCGCATCGGCCTCCTGCCGCTGCGTGGTAAAGCGCGACTGGCCCGGACGGCGGCGATCGAGATCGGCCTGGATCTCGGTGACATCCAGCGGGATCAGCGGCGGACAGCCATCGACCACGCAGCCGATCGCCACCCCGTGGCTCTCGCCAAAGGTGGTGACGCGGAACATGTGGCCGAAGGTGTTGTGGGACATGGGGCGCTCGCTGCTTGAGCAGATGTCGTAACGCGGGCCGTCCGAGGGGTCAAATCGCCCCGGTCGGCCGCAATGCTTAACTAAACTTGTCCATCCCGTCGGCGTTGAACACGTAAACCGCGCCCTGCTGGATCGGCAACTCACTGACGCCGTCCGGCGTCTCGAGGCCCAGCGCCACCATCAGCGCACGCGCTGTGCCGCCATGAGCCACCGCAACGGTATCGCCCACGAGGCCGTCAACCCATTCGCGCATCCGCAGCTGGACTTCGGCATAGCTTTCGCCGCCCGGAGCCGGCAGGCTCCATTTGTCCAGCAGCCGCGCCGCGAAGATATCGGGGTGCGCAGCTTCCTGCTCGGCCAGCGTGAACCCTTCCCAGTGACCGAAGCCGATCTCACGCAGACGATCATCGAGGCCGTAGTCGTCATGCGACAGATCGAGCTTGCCGCGCACCAGCTCCATGGTGTTGCGCGCGCGGCCGAGCGGGCTGGAGACGAACGCGACATCGCCGCTGGCGCACCCGTCCCGTGCCAGAATATGCTTCAGGACGGTGCCTGCATGTGCCGCCTGCTCCCGACCGAGATCGTTGAGCGGAATGTCCTTCGAGCCCTGAAAGCGACCGGCGGCGTTCCAGTCGGTCTGGCCGTGGCGAATATAATAGATGGTTGGCTTCGGCATGAACGTCAGCAATCAGTCCTTGCCGCCCATGCTGATGTCCGGCGCATCCGGCACCTTGGTGCCGAGCACGTGATAACCGGCATCGACGTGATGCACTTCGCCGGTCACGCCAGTGGACATATCGGACAGGAAATACACCGCGCTCTGGCCAACTTCGTCGATAGAGACGTTCTTGCGCAGCGGCGCGTTGACCTCATTGTATTTCAGCAGATAGCGGGAGTCGGCAATCCCTGCGAAGGCCAGCGTCTTGATCGGGCCGGCAGAGATCGCATTGACGCGGATGCCCTTCACGCCCAGGTCAGCCGCCAGATAGCGCACGCTGGCTTCCAGCGCAGCCTTGGCGACACCCATCACATTGTAGTTCGGCATCCACTTCTCGGCGCCGTAATAGGTCAGCGTAACGATAGAACCGCCCTCGATCATCAGCTTCTCGGCGCGCTGTGCGATGGCCGTCAGCGAGTAGCAGGAGATCAACATGCTCTTGCTGAAATTCTCGGCCGATGTGTCGACATAGCGACCTTCGAGCTCGTCCTTGTCCGAGAAGGCGATGGCGTGGACGACAAAATCGATCTTGCCCCATTTCTCCTTCACCCGGTCGAACACCGCATCGATGGTGGCTGCGTCGGTGACGTCGCAATGGCCCAGCAGCTCGGCGCCGAGTTCCGCCGCCAGCGGCTCGACACGCTTCTTCAACGCATCGCCCTGATAGGTCAGCGCGATCTCCGCGCCCTGCGCCTGACACGCCTTGGCGATGCCCCAGGCAATGGAACGGTTGTTGGCGACGCCGAGAATAACGCCGCGCTTGCCCTTCATCAGGCCTGAAACTTCGCTCATGTCTTGATCCTATTCGCTTGGCTGCGGGTTCGGGAAACCCAAGCCGATCTGGCCTTCGGGGTACACCAGCACTTGCGCCCGGTACAGCCCAAAAGCCCGGTTATATGGCTGTTTACCGTCCAGGCTTAACGCCGGAATAGACGGCCGGCCAAGGTGTTATGATGGATACGGCGCAATTGCGGGCCGCCCGAAATACCGTCAGGATAACAACGGATGGCACCAACCCCATGAGCGCCTTTCGCGAAAGCGTGGAGAGCATGATTCCAGCGCTACGCCGTTATGCGCGGGCGCTGGCGCGCGACACCGACATTGCCGACGATCTGGTGCAGGACACGCTGGTGCGTGCGCTGCGCTCCGAGAAACTGTTCATCGGCGGTGACCTCAGAAGCTGGCTCTACACGATCCTGACCAACCTGAACCGCAACCGCCGCCGCTCACTGGCGCGGAAGCCGGTGTTCACCGAACTGTTCGACAACAATCCGGATGCCAGTGGTACCGAAGCCGAAGGCCGCGACATTTCGCGCGCGCTTGCCGCGCTGGTGGAAGAGCAGCGCTCGGTGCTGCTGCTCGTGATGCTCGAGGGCCTGAGCTACCGCGAAGTCGCCGACATTCAGGGCGTGCCGATCGGCACGGTGATGTCGCGCCTCGCGCGCGCCCGCGCCCATGTCAAAGCCTATCTCGACGGCGAGCGCCCGGCGCTACGCGCGGTCAAATGATTTAAAGGGAAGACGATAATGACCGAACCGAACATTCCCGTGACCGAAGACGAATTGCACGCCTTCGTCGACAATGAATTGCCGGCCGAGCGTCGTGCCGATGTCGAGATCTGGCTTGCAACACATCCCGCTGATGCCGAACGTGTGCAGTCATGGCGCGCGATGGCCGAACTGCTGCATGCGCGCTACGACGCGATCGCAGACGAAGCTGTGCCGCGGCGGCTGGAGATCGAGCGACTGGTTCAACAGCCACGGCGCTGGATCTATGGCGCCGTTGCGGCCACGCTGGTCGCCTTCATTGCGGGCGGCAGCGCAGGTTGGGTTGCACGCGGCGCAGCGGCCACGCCGTCGACGTTCCGGAATTTCACGGTGGATGCACTCGATGCACACCGCACCTATGTGGTCGAAGTCCGTCACCCCGTCGAAGTCGCCGCTAACGAACGTGCACACCTGCAGCAGTGGCTGTCGAAGCGCGTCGGCTACGAGATCAAGGCGCCGGAACTCGATGCAGCCGGGTTGAAGCTGGTCGGCGGACGCTTGCTGCCCGGTCCCGAAGCACCTGCCGCCTTCTTCATGTATGAGAGCCCGTCGGGCGAGCGCTACACGCTCTACACATCGCGAGCCGCGAAAGCCGACGCCACCCAGATGCGCTATGCCGCGCAGGACAAGGACGGCGCCATGTTCTGGGCCGACAAGGGCGTCGGCTATGTCGTGTCAGGTCCGACCGACAAGGATCGACTCAACCAGGTCGCGCGGCAGATCTACGATCAGACGGAGAAGGTGGGGGGATGAGACAGCGAGCTGATCGCTGCTCGCCTCACCCCAGATCGCTCCGCGGATGATACGGGTGCCCGTCGCGCCACTTCTCCATCAGCGCTTCCAGCTCGGCATCGTTGCCGTCGGGCAGCATGATCCTGGTGGTGAAGTAGAGATCGCCCGCGGCGCCGCCGGCCAGTGGCAGGCCCTTGCCTTTCAGGCGAAACACCCGTCCGCTCGAGGTGTTCTTCGGAATTGAAAGCTCCACCGCGCCGGTGAGAGTCGGCGCACGCACCTTTGCTCCCAGCACGGCTTCGTACAACGTAATCGGCAGATCGACGCGCAGGTCGTTGCCATCCACCTTGAAGTGAGCGTGAGGCGCGATGGTGACGGTGATCATCAGATCGCCGGGACGATGACCGGGCGCAGTTTCGCCCTGTCCGCGGAGCCGGATCTGCTGGCCCGACGTGACGCCGGCCGGCACCTTGACGTTCAGTTCCTTGCCGGACGGCAGACGTACGCGCTTCTCCGCGCCCTTCACGGATTCTTCGAGCGTCACCGTCATGGCGACGTTCAGATCCAGATCGGGCATCCCGCCGGCATAGCCACCGGTGTCGAACTCAAAGCCCTGTGCACCAGCACGGGCGCCGCCGCGCGGACCCGCGCCGCCGAACATGCTGTTGAGGATATCCTCGAAACCGCCACCAGCACCGGCACCGCCAGGAAATCCCTGCTGCGCGCCGGGACCACCCCGGAAGGCATGCTCGAAGCCGCGCTGCGACGCGCCGGCGCGGCCGCCACCCGGAAACCCCTGGAAACGCGCCTTGCCCTCGGCATCGATCTCGCCACGGTCGAACTGCTTGCGCTTGTCCTCGTCACCCACGATTTCGTTAGCCGAGTTCACTTCCGAAAACCGCTCGGCGGCCTTCGGATCGTCCTTGTTGTTGTCGGGATGATGCTTCTTGGCGAGCTTGCGATAGGCACTCTTGATCGCCGCAGCGCTGGCGCCCCGCTGCACCCCCAAGACCTCATAGGGGTCGCGCATCCGTCGTCTCTCCTTCAGGTAACTAAAAGGCGGGCCACCGGCCCGCATGTTGGGTTTGCAGGCCGAAACCCGCGTTTCTGGTCTGCGGGCAAATGCCCGCCTGCTTCTTCATCTGGTGACTTCGTGTCATTTTTGCAACTGGGCCGCAAGCGGCCGGCTGCGAAAACTAGCTCCGTTTCCACGCCTTCAGCGTGTGAACGTCCCAGCTGCCGCGCTCACCCTTACAGGCTGCACCTTGCATCCAGCTTTCGCTGGTGCCGTTGACATAGCTGGCCAGAAAATCCCTGCAGGTGCGGCCTTCTGCAACATAAGAATTGGACAAAGGCGTCACCGATCCGCGCGCGCCGGTCGACGGATTTTCCCACGGCTGGCTGGAATCCTTGCTGCCTTTGGTAAGCACGTCGGAGGCTGCAGTGCGCGTCAGGACAAGATCGGCCTCGGTGGGCTCGTAATTGGTGGCCTGGACCGCCGCCGGCGAAATCGAGCCGGTGACGTCGCCGCTGTCCATTTTGGCCAGCGCGGACTCGTTTCGACCCATGCTGCAACCACCGAGCGTGCTGCCGATGAGAATTGCTGTCAAAGCCGCACCGAGCGGGCAGATGGCCGATAGGCCAATGCGCAGCCGTACCCTATATAGGTCTGGCCTATGCAGGGGCAGCAGCAAGCTCTCGACGACAGGCCAACGCAAGCGGAACTCCGGACATGACCGACACGACCTCCCCTATCAAAGACGCAACTCCGTTAACGTCAGGTGATTTTACGGCCGCTGCGGAACCATTTGCGCTGTTTTCCGAGTGGTTTACCGACGCCAAGGCCTCCGAGCCCAACGATCCTAACGCAATGGCGCTGGCCACCGTCGACGCTGACGGCCTGCCAGACGTCCGCATGGTGCTGATGAAGGGCTATGACACCGACGGCTTCGTCTTCTACAGCCACGTCGCCAGCCAGAAGGGCCAGGAGCTCGCCGGCAATCCCAAGGCTGCCCTGCTGTTTCACTGGAAGTCGCTACGCCGGCAGGTTCGCATTCGCGGCCCCGTCAGATCAGTGACCGAAACCGAAGCCGACGCGTATTTCGCGACCCGCCCGAAACAGGCCCAGATCGGCGCCTGGGCGAGCAAGCAGTCGCAGCCGCTGGAAAGCCGTTTTGCGTTTGAGCAGGCGATCGCCAGGGAAGGCGCCAAGCACCTGATCGGCAGTGTTCCGCGTCCGCCAGGCTGGAGCGGATGGCGCATCACGCCCCAGCGTTTCGAGTTCTGGCACGACCGCCCTTACCGACTGCACGATCGCATCGAATTCCGCCGCGACACCGCGGCACCAGATACGTCCTGGACCAAGGTAAGACTCTATCCGTGACGTCAGACAAAGAAACGAGAGCCAGACCCGTGAACCATCCAGGATCGAACGCCCCAAAACGCACCATGCTGCTCACCGGCGCAAGCCGCGGCATCGGTCATGCGACCGTGATGCGTTTTTCAAGCGCCGGCTGGCGTGTGCTGACCTGCTCACGGCATCCGTTTCCGGAAGTCTGCCCGTGGGACGCAGGCCCCGAAGATCACATCCAGGTCGATCTCGCCGACCATGACGACACAGTCCGCGCCATCGACGACATCAAGGAGCGGCTGAACGGCGGCCCACTGCATGCGCTGGTGAACAATGCCGCCATCTCACCCAAGGCCGAAGGCGGCGCGCGCATGGGCTCCATCGAGACCGACGTCGCGACCTGGAGCCACGTCTTCAACGTCAATTTCTTCGCACCGATCATGATGGCGCGTGGACTGATCGAGCAGTTGAAAGCCGCGAAGGGATCGGTCGTGAATGTCACCTCGATCGCCGGCTCGCGCGTGCATCCGTTTGCCGGCGCGGCCTATGCCACGTCGAAAGCGGCACTCGCATCGCTGACGCGCGAAATGGCGTCCGACTTCGGCCGCCTCGGCATCCGCGTCAATGCCATCGCGCCGGGCGAGATCGACACCTCGATCCTGTCGCCGGGCACCCAGACCATCGTCGATCAGCAAATCCCGTTGCATCGGCTGGGCACACCCGACGAAGTCGCCAAGATCATCTATATGCTGTGCACGGAGACGAGTTCATACGTGAACGGCGCCGAGATCCATATCAATGGCGGCCAGCACGTTTGATCTGCTGTGTCAGGTAGGAATGGTCAGGCTGAGGACCGCGCCATTCTGGCGCTACCCAAGACACGCGGGACTTTCTAGTCCGCGTAGAACTTCCGCGGCATCGGCGCAGCCGCGCTGATCCCGGCGCTGGAACAATCGTCTTCGGATTCGCCGTCCATCAATCCGGCGCCGCAATGCCGGCAGGTTCGCGCAGAGATTGCCTGAGCTTTGCCGGCTATGCGCGCCTGTTGATAGGACCTGAGATCGACGACGTTCCGTCCCGATGTTTCTGTTTTGTCAACCATTGCTGTCCTCATCGCTACTGACAGCGTTATGACAGCAACCATTAGCGCAACCGTTCAGCGGAACGCTCGAATTTTACCGGATAAATTGTGGCGGGAATCGCGCCAAGCCTATGATCATTGAGCTTTTCGAACACGCATCGTGAATGCATTTTGATAGTTGGAAAAAGATTCAGACAGTCAGGTTTGCAGCCGCGCCGATATGATCCCGCGAGCGCATGCTCGGGATTGTCGAAGCGGTGTCCCCTCCTGAAACATGAGGGGTGGCAGCGCGCCTGACGACGCGAAATAGTGGTAATTTTCGCGATCCGCTCCGCCGGAACGCCGGCAAGCTGCAACCGCGCAACGCCATCAGGCGCGCCACCGCGGCTTTTCTGTCCCTGGGGCCGTGCTTCCGGGTACTGGGCACTGGCATCGCACCCGTCATCCAGCAGGCTTTCGCCCACCTTCGCCCGCACCCGTCCAGCCTCAAGCGGCAGAGCCCCGTAGTGGGCCCGGACGGCTACCCAAGGCCTCCCGAGTGCGCAGGGTACGTCACCCCACACCCGCAGGCGCCGCATCCTGTCCCACTTCAAGACGCCTCATGAAGCGCCCCTCGTGAACGGGATGATCGGAGAATAATCCTTATGGGTACATTGTCAAGACAAACTAGGAAAAAATGTTTGATGGCTAATTTCCCATTTGTCATTCCGGGGCGCGCCCTTGCGCGAGCCCGGCACGACAAATGAGACGTTAGCGCCGCCTTGCGCCTACAGCCACTTCTTCCACTTGAAGAACATGTAAGGCAGTGCCGCGGCTAACAGCATCATGACGAGCGCCACAGGATAGCCGAAGTCCCACTGCAGTTCCGGCATCAGCTTGAAATTCATGCCGTAAACCGAGGCGATCAGGGTCGGCGGCATCAGCACGACGGCCATGACCGAGAACAGCTTGATGATGTTGTTCTGTTCGAGATTGACGACGCCGAGCATGGCATCGAGCGTGAAGGTGATCTTGTTCGACAGATAGGACGCGTGATCGGTCAGGGAGACCACGTCGCGCTGCATGGTCTTGAGCTGCGCGCGCATGTCCTTCGACCACTTCACGCCTTCCGCCTCGGCGGTGATGAAGGTGACGACGCGGCCGATCGAGACCAGGCTTTCACGCACTTTCGAGGTCAGATCTCCCTTGCGGCCGATGGTGATGAGGATTTCTGAGTAACGCTTGGCATGGCCGGTCCGCAGCGACTCATCCGGTTCGAAGATGTCGTGGCTGACCTGATCGACATCGGCGCCGACGCGTTCGAGAATGTCGGCGCAGCGATCGATCACTGCATCGAGCAGTTCGAGCAGGGTGGTTTCGCCATTGGCGCCGGCGGGCGCATTGCGACCAAGCTTCAGTTCGACTGACGCGAACGGGCGCGGTGTGTCGTAGCGCACCGTCACCAGCCGCTGCCGGGTGAGAATGAAGGTTACCGCCGTGATCCGCGGCGACTCCGTATCTGAGCCGCACATCAAGCTGGCGGTCATGTAACGGGCGCCATTCTCGATATAGAGCCGGCTGGAGATTTCGATCTCCTGCATGTCTTCACGGGTCGGAATCTCGATTCCCGCCAGCTTCTCCACCGCCTTGTCCTCGGCCGGCGACGGCTTCACCATGTCGATCCACACCGCATTGTCCGGCAACGCCTCAAGATCGGTCGGCTCGGATTTTCTCAAGGCGTGATCGGCAGGGGTGAAGACAGCGAGCATGGCAACTCCGGGACATTGATAGGGCAGAGAACCGCGATGGGGACGATCCGGACCGAACCGGCCGGGGGTGACCGACCATGACCGACGCGGATGCAGCCGTCATGACAGCCTTTGTGCGGCGCGCCAACCCCACGCGAACCCGGGGAATTTTTCCCGCGAGATCATGTGTTTTAGGGGGGCTCGATCTGACAAAATTGTCACGCGCGCATCACGGCTTCGCGAGGCGCTGCGCTTCTGCACAGGATTTGCCCGGAGCATCGGAAATTCTGCGGCAAATATGACACAGGTTGTGCGCTGCATGATGCGCAGCGCATCTAACCGCTGGAATTGCAGCGGATTTCAGCGATAGTAGCTTTAACGGAATCGTGGCGTTCGCAGGCTATTTTGGGTGTGTTTCCTTGCACCAGCCTGTCTGAATTCGGACCTCACGCAATTGGAACAATGACATGTCGCCGCTGAAAATTAAGCTTGGACTGATTGTCGCCGCCGGCCTGATGCTGTCGGGCTGCATGCAGACCGCAACGCAATTCCAGGCCGCTCCGGAAGCCAGCCTCAAGCCGAATGACAAGGCACAGCTCGCCAAGGCGCGTTACGCCAAGGTCGCCGTAGCCGAGCCGTTCCGCCGCGCCATCGTCGATTTCCACCGCAAGGAAGCGCCGGGCTCGATCGTGGTCGATTCCGACAACCACTATCTCTATTTCGTCCAGGACGGCGGCAAGGCGATCCGTTACGGCGTGACCGTCGGCGAAGAAGCGCTGGCCTTTTCGGGCGTTGCGCGCGTCGGCAACATGGCCGAATGGCCGAAGTGGACCCCGACCGCCGACATTCACAAGCGCATCGAAGGCCTGCCGGCCCAGGTGCCCGGTGGCGTCGACAATCCGCTCGGTGCCCGCGCCCTGTATCTCTATCAGGGCAACAAGGACACGCTGTTCCGCATCCACGGGACCAACCAGCCGGAATATATCGGCTCGTCGATCTCGTCGGGTTGCATTCGCATGACCAACGAGGACGTCATCGACCTCTACAGCCGCGTCAAGCCGGGTGCTGTGGTCGTCGTGCTTGAGCCGAAGGCCGGCGACTCGCCGTACAATTCGAAGCTGGCCCTGCAGGGCGGCGGCGGAACGCCGTACTGAGCTGACAGAGTTTTATCTGATTAAAAAGCGCCGGTTGATCCGGCGCTTTTTTGTTGGGAGTTGTAACGGCGTGCAATGTCCGCGGTCTCCCCCCAAGCAAGCGGAGCTGCGCAGTGGGGTCTGGCGAACGAAGTCGTTCGCCATGTGTCGGCCGATAGGCCGGGGTGGGGCGCTACAAGCGTCGCCGCCTGCGGCACCCCCACCCAACGGCCTAACGGCCGGCCATCCTCCCCACTGCGCGCGGCTCTGCCGTGCTGTAGGGAGGGAGGGAGGGAGAAGAAAGCATCACCGCAAAAAGCTGAACGGCGATGGCGGCGGCGCGCGGCGCTTCTTCGGCTTGGGTTTTGGCTTCGGCTTGGGCTGCTCCTGTGGGGGGGCTGCTTCTGCCTCGGGCTCCGGCTCGGCTTCAGCCGTAGGCCGAGCGGCTGCAGGCTCAGCAGCCTCAGACTTGGCCTCCCCCGGCTTGCCCTCCGCCACTTCGCGCGGCGGCGCCTCGTCCGGGCGCAAGGCCGGCATCAGCGGCGCGAGGCGCGGCCACTCGTCCCAGACATCCCATTGGCAGATCTTGTAGTTGCCGCGCCGCTCGGCGATATCGAGATGGATGTGATCCTCGTGATAGCCGTCGGAGCCCGGGCCCAGCACGGTGGTGAACCGCGTACAGACCGAATGCAGCACGGCCTCGCGCTGCTCGCGCGGTGTGTTGCGCTCGGTGAGTGCGATCGAGCGGCCGTTGGCGAGTTTCAGCCCGCGCACATCCAGCGCATTGGCGCGGCCATGCTCTGACAGTTTTGCACCAACCACGCGATTGCGGCCGCGGCAATCGAAGGAGTCGAAATTATCGAGCTCAAGAAGCTTCGTGCCCAGGCTGGTCGCGAGCGGCGCCATGTCGGTGCGTATCCAATCGGCCACGGCCGTTGCCATGGCGCAGCGCATGGTTCCCGCCGGCTTCAGCGGCACGCGCGTCTTGTCAGGCAGTATCACGGCCTCGAGCCGCACCATGTCGGGCCCGCCGCAGGCGCCCGGGCCCTTGATGTCGGGAATACTGGGCGCAACGGCGATGGCGTCGGTGAGAGCGAGGCGGCAGGCGGAAGCCGGCGGCGGCTCCGGCGGACGTGCCTCGGCAGCGGGCTTCCCGAGCTCAGCGGGGAGCCCGGATTTGGCGGGCTCCTCGCCGGGCTTTTGCGCCGGCTCGATCACGGGCGCTTCTGCCGGGCGGGGCTTTGGCAGCGGCACACGCGATGTCGTCAGATAGGCCTGCGCCGGCGCGGACACCAGCAACAGTGCCAGAACCGCTCCAATTGTCCTTTGGTCGCAGCCGGATAGGCCAAAAGTCCATTTCCGGGCCGCTTTCCCCGCGCTAAACTTCATGCCAAGACCTAAAGCAAGAACACGGTCGAAGTTCCCCGGCAACGATCGGGGAGCTGGCACGCCAACCACAAGACGGAGGAACGATCAAATGCGTGGCTTGATGCAAGACTGGCCTTTGCTGTGTCATCGGATCATCGATCATGCGGCGCAGGTCCACGGCGAGCGCGAGGTCGTGACCAGATCAGTCGAAGGTCCCATCCACCGCACCAATTACGCCGAAATTCGTACCCGTGCCCTGAAAGTCGCGCAGCGCCTTGATCGCGAAGGCATCAAGATGGGCGACCGCGTCGCCACCATCGCGTGGAACACGTGGCGGCACCTGGAAACTTGGTACGGCATCATGGGCATCGGCGCCATCTGCCACACCGTCAATCCACGTCTATTCCCCGATCAGATCGCCTGGATCATCAACCATGCGCAGGATCGCATCGTGATGACCGACCTCACCTTCGTTCCGATCCTCGAAAAACTGGCCGACCAGTTGCCATCCGTCGAGCGCTATATCGTCTACACCGACAAGGCGCACATGCCGCAGACCACGCTGAAAAACGCCGTGGCCTATGAGGACTGGATCGCGGAAGTCGACGGCAACTTCAAATGGAAGGAGTTCGACGAGAACACCGCAGCGGCGATGTGCTACACATCGGGAACAACAGGCGATCCGAAGGGCGTGCTGTATTCGCACCGCTCCAACGTGATGCATGCGCTGATGGCCAATACCGGTGACTCGCTCGGCGCCAATGCCGCCGACACCATGCTGCCGGTGGTCCCGCTGTTCCATGCCAATAGCTGGGGCATCGCATTTTCCGCGCCGTCGATGGGCACCAAGCTCGTCCTGCCGGGCGCCAAGATGGACGGCGCCTCGATCTACGAATTGCTCTCGACCGAGAAGGTGACGCATACCGCCGGCGTGCCGACGGTGTGGCTGATGCTGCTCAACTACATGTCCGCCAACAACCTGAAACTGCCCGACCTGCGCATGGTGGTGTGCGGCGGTTCGGCGATGCCGCGCTCGATGATCAAGGCCTTCGTCGACATGGGCATCGGTGCGCGTCATGCCTGGGGCATGACCGAAATGAGCCCGATCGGCACGCTGGCGGCGTTGAAGCCGCCGTTCGACCAGCTCGAAGGCGACGAGCGGCTGGATATCCTGCAGACCCAAGGCTATCCGCCATTCGGCGTCCAGATGAAAATCACCGACGACAGCGGCAAGAGCCTGCCCTGGGACGGCAAGACCTTCGGCCGTCTCAAGGTGCGCGGCCCTTCAGTGTCGCGCGCCTATTTCCGCGTCGAGGACGAGATTCTCGACGAGGAAGGTTACTTCGACACCGGCGACGTCGCGACCATCGACAAGCATGGCTACATGCGGATCACCGACCGCTCCAAGGACGTCATCAAGTCCGGCGGCGAATGGATTTCGTCGATCGATCTGGAGAACCTCGCCGTCGGCCATCCGCAAGTCGCGGAAGCCGCGGTCATCGGCGTCTATCATCCGAAATGGGACGAGCGCCCGCTGCTGATCGTGCAACTCAAGCAGGACCAGACCGCGACGCGCGAGGACATCCTGAAATACATGGATGGCAAGATCGCCAAGTGGTGGATGCCGGATGACGTGGTGTTCGTCGACGCGATCCCGCACACGGCCACCGGCAAGATCCTGAAGACCGCGCTGCGCGATCAGTTCAAGACCTATAGCCTGCCGACGGCAGCGGCTTAAAAAGAAAAAACCTCTCCTCGCACGGCGGGGAGATGTTTTCAATTTGGGGCAACGAGAGTCTCAGCCGTTGAGTGCGGCCTTCACCAGACCGCTGGCCTTGCCGAAGTCCATCTGGCCGGCATATTTCGCTTTCAGCGCGGCGATCACCTTGCCCATGTCTTTCATGCCGGCAGCACCCGTCGCTGCGATCTCGGCTGCGATGGCCGACTTGGTCTCGTCCTCCGACATCTGCTGCGGCAGATAGGCGGAAATGATCGCGATCTCCTCGCGCTCCTGGGTCGCGAGTTCTGCGCGACCACCCTTGTCGTAGAGCTCGACCGACTCCTGACGCTGCTTGATCATCTTCTGCAGTAGGCTCAGCAGATCGCTGTCCGACAGCGGCGGCTTGCTCTGGCCGCGTGCCTCGATATCGGCATTCTTGATGGTCGAGTTGACCATGCGAAGCGTCGAAAGCTTGCGCTCGTCCTTGGCCCGCATGGCGTCCTTGACGGCGTTGTTGATGTCATCGCGCAGCATCTGCGTCTCCTCTTGCGGCCGCCAATCGCAGCGCCGGAACTCGGTTGGCCTCGATCTAAGCGTTTTGAGGAGTATGCACAACTGCACCCGCCGGGCACGAGGTCCCTGCCCGAAGCTTACTGCCGGTGACTGGAGCTGAAATCCTCGACGCCTTCGGACAGCGGCCCGGGCACATTGGTCTCGGCAGGGCGCGGCAGAACCATCAGCGCCGATACACTGGCCGGAATACCGGCCTGCCCCCACAACCGGGGCTGAACCTCGAAATCGAAGCGGACATGCTGCGGCTCGAGCGCCGCGACGCGGCCCATCCACGCCACGCAAACGTCGTCCGTCGTGAAACACATCGCGGCCCAACCCCTCTGCAGCGTCGTCGGGCGCGGCATGCCCCACGTATACTGAAACTGGAACGGCCGGCTGTAGACGGGATGGTCCGGGCTGTAAAAGGCTGTAGCGAATGCCAGCCCGTCGTCGCCACTGATCCGTGGCATCGGCCAGTCCGTCATCCGGTGCCAGCGCTCGGTCAGCTCTTGAGCGGCCAGCCGATAGTAAGTCCGCTCGTTAGGATTGATACTGTTGCGATAGATGGCATGAATTGGCGCCGCCACGACGGTGGCGATGACGGCAATGCCGGCGACGAACACCACCATGTTGACCACATACAGGCGTTCGAGCGTGAAGCGGGCACCGCAGACGATCAAAATGGCAGGCAGGAACAGCCCTTGAAGCGCCCATAGCGAAGGCATGTCGGTGCCAAGCGTGACGGTCGTCGCAACGGGTAGCAGCACCGTGCCGATGAACACCCAGAACAACAGCAGTAAACCGGGACCCATTGCGCGGAAATCGGCCGAAAAGTACTTCAGGCGCAGCTCGGCCGATAAAACCCAGACGATGGCCGGCAGCGCCATCGTCGCCGCGAGACCCAGCAAAAACATGCTGACTTCGATCAGTGACTGAGCGAACTCGATGCCGCCATGAACCTGCATGGCATAGGTGAACGGCGTAGCACCGGTCGTCACCAGCCAATGAATATGCGGCCCAAGGGCAATGAGCCCGGCGAGTGTCGAGACCCACGGTGCCCAGGACCTGAAATAGACCGCCCGCTGCGGATGCACGATCGCTGCCAGCGCGAAGCTGCCGATCAGAAAGATCGAATAGTACTTTCCGAGCATCGCCAGCGCGGACAGGACGCCGGCAGCGGCCGCCCAGCCGATAGCGCGCGTTTCAAAGGAGCGCAGGAAGCAATAGGTCGCCAGGGGCCAGATCGCGAGCAGCACCGTGTTCGCGTTGAAGCGCTGGGCATGGAATTGATAGGCCGGCAGCAACATCAGCAGCAGCAACACGACGGCCCGCGAATCGCCGCGCACGAAGCGCCGCGCGATCAGATCGACAGCCCAGAGCGCGACAGCAGCATTGGTCATCGACAGCAGCTGGAACGACCAGTCGGTCAGCGGGAACACCAGCGTCCACACCCGCGCGACCCAGCCCATCAAAGGCGGATGTTTGGGATTCCCCCATGCGAATTCGCGCCCAAGGGTCCAGGTTTCCAGTGCATCCGCATGCAGATCGCCGCTCTGATAGGCGATCACCAGAAACAGCAGCCAGATTCCCGCGAAGCCGACGATCAGCACTGGAATTGTCCAGCCTTTCTCGATTCCATCGAGGAAGGTCAGAAAAGGCCTGCGCCATCGCGCCGGTCCGACGGCTGAGCGCGCGGCCATCTTGGCGAAATAGTCCAACTGCACTGAAATATCCGGAAATATGGCGAAGTTGTTGCTAGCTAGCGGCGAAAGTTACCTCCGGCAAGCGTTCGGATTTATAATTGGTTGATTCTACGTCTCATTCTGCAAATTACGCGCTATCAGCGTATCCGCTTCGCCGGACAACCGGTGCACTTTAGCAGGCGCCGATTGAGATATTTTCCTCTACCGCGCGCCATTCGGCCCCCTCTTGCGAGGCCAAGGCCCCGTCCCGACCCGCCCGACCGCACGTGACGTGTGAATCCGGCCGTTCCGGCTTTGACGGCGGCAGACGCCGGGACTATGTAGTCCCCTCATGACCCCCTCAGAAACATCCCCAGCCTGGCCGGACCACAAACCGACCGCGCTCCTCGTGCTCGCCGATGGTACCGTGCTGGAAGGCTTCGGCCTCGGCGCGGAAGGCCAGGCCGTGGGCGAAGTCTGCTTCAACACGGCCATGACCGGCTATGAGGAAATCCTCACCGATCCCTCCTACGCCGGACAGCTCATCACCTTCACGTTCCCGCATATCGGCAATGTCGGCACCAATGACGAGGATATCGAGACGGTGAACATGGCGGCGACGCCTGGCGCCCGCGGCGTGATCCTGCGCTCGGCGATCACCGATCCGTCGAATTACCGCTCTTCCCGGCATCTCGACGCCTGGCTCAAGGCGCGCGGCATCATCGGCATTTCCGGCATCGACACCCGCGCCTTGACCGCGCTGATCCGCAACAAGGGCATGCCCAATGCGGTGATTGCCCATGCCAGGGACGGCAAGTTCGACCTGCACGGCCTCAAGGAAGAAGCGCGCGAATGGCCAGGCCTCGAAGGCATGGACCTGGTGCCGATGGTGACATCCGCCCAGCGCTTCACCTGGGACGAAACACCCTGGGAATGGGAGAAGGGCTTCGGCCGCCAGACCAATCCTGAATTCAACGTTGTCGCCATCGATTACGGCATCAAGCGCAACATCCTGCGCCTGCTGGCAGGTGAAGGCTGCAGGGTCACAGTCGTTCCAGCCACGACTTCGGCCGAAGAGATCATGGCGTTGAAGCCGGATGGCGTGTTCCTGTCGAATGGTCCCGGCGATCCCGCCGAGACCGGCAAATATGCCGTGCCTGTCATCAAGCAGGTGATCGATTCCGGCGTGCCCACATTTGGCATCTGCCTCGGTCACCAGATGCTGGGCCTTGCGGTAGGCGCCAAGACCAAGAAGATGCATCAGGGCCACCACGGCGCCAATCATCCGGTCAAGGACGAGACCACCGGCAAGGTGGAAATCACCTCGATGAATCACGGCTTCGCGGTGGATGAAGCGACGCTGCCGAAGGGCGCAACGCAGACTCACATCTCGCTGTTCGACGGATCCAATTGCGGCATCCAGCTCGACGGCAAGCCAGTGTTCTCGGTGCAGTATCATCCGGAAGCCTCACCGGGCCCGCGGGACTCGCACTATCTGTTCAAGCGGTTCGCTGACCTGATGCGGGCGAAGAAGGCGTCGTAAAGCGCCTTTCGAAGACCATCCCAACGTCGCCATGGCCGGGCAGCGCGAAGCGATCTTCGCTCGCTGTTCCGGCCATCTTCGTTTCAGGGCTGAAAAGATGACACGTCGTCGCTCCGTACGTACGATGCTTATCATTGCAAATCGTCAGGACGCATTGTGACCGACACGCCTGCCCCAACCGCCGTCTACGACGTCGTCCCCACCAGCCTGATGGCCTCGATGCCCGGGCTCGATTTCGTGCGCAAGATCTTCTCCGGCGAGCTGCCGCAGCCGCCGATCATGGAAAATGTCGACCCCTTCGACTCCACAATCGAGGCCGGTGTTGTCGTGTTTCATAGCGTCCCAGGCTTCCGGCACTACAATCCGATCGGCTCGGTGCATGGCGGTTACGCAGCGATCCTGCTGGATTCGGCGATGGGCCTCGCCGTACACACCATGCTGCCTGTCGGCACCGGTTACACCACGCTGGAATTCAAGATCAGTTTCATCCGCGGCATGAGCAAGGATAGCGGCACCGTGCGCACCGAAGGCCGCACGCTGAATGTCGGCCGCCGCGCCGCCACTGCCGAGGCGCGCATCACGGATTCCAAGGGCCAGCTCATCGCCCATGCGACCACGACGTGCCTGGTGTTCGAGATTCCGAAGGACGCGGCCTGACGTGGAACCCGCGGGCACTCTCACAGAAATTCGATACGTCACGGCCTGACAGCAGGAGTTTCGCTCGGCATGCCCCGCGCGCGCGACATCAGATAGAGTTCAAGTTCGACCATCTCAGGCGCGTCGGCGCTGTAAGGTTGCGCCCGCACGCCGATCATGCAGTTGCGCAGTCGCCGCTTGAGCGAGCCAAGCCCCTGCCACTCCAGCCGATAGACGGGATAGCCGGTCGGATGGGCCTGCGTGATCGCCGAACCCGCCAGCCGCTTGTCCCAGTTGTCGTCGTGACAATTGGTGCATGCCAGATTCAATTGCCCCTGACGCCGCATGAAGGCATCGCGCCCTTTGTCGATGAACGTCTGCAGGCGTGAATCGGTGCCGGTCTCGATGGGCATCCCCCGGGATTGCCGGCCGATCAGTGCGGTCAGCGCCAGCAGATCGCGGCTTTCATCGGCGAGTGGCGGCAATTGCTGATGATCGACGCGGCAGAGATTGACGCGCTGTTCGAGATCGACCGGACGATTGAGTTTCTCATCGAATGCCGGGTACCGCACAGCGACGCCGCGCATGCTCGACGCATCACCGTGGCAATCCGCGCAAGCACGGCCGGCGACGGGCTTCCGGGACCATAGCGCCTCGCCATCCAGCACCCACAGCATGCCGGGATTGGCCGTGGCGTCGGTCTGCATGGCCAGGGTTTCGACGGACATGAAACTGGCACCGGAGCGTCGCTCACCCGGTGCGATCTCTGCCGCTTCGGCGAGCGACGTGAAAGCGGCGACTGCCAGCAAAGACAGGCTGATATTTCGCAGTCGGTTCATGTAACCGCGATGCTGGCCGACGCCGTTTCCTGAAATCCGTTGTCGCCGATCCACTGGAATTCGAACTTCCCGCTCTCGGTGGCAATCGTAAAGAAGGAGATGAAGGGATTGGCCGAGAAGGCCGGAAACAAATCTGCCTGAAAGACTTCATCGCCATTATAGCGGCAGGTGAAATTGGTGATGATGTTGCGCGGGATGACCTCGCCGGTCACGGTATGGCGAAAGCCGGTCTCCATGATGTGGGACATCAGCGTCTTGATCTCGATGATGTCGCCACGCTTCGCCGTGGCGGGAACGTTGATCAGCGCGGATGCCATCAGGTTGCCTCCTCGGTACATGCCGCGAGGGTGACGACGACATCGGCGCTCGCCAACCAGAAAGAGCCATCGGAGAGTTTCGCGATGGCTGTGAGCGTCTGCGTGTCGGCGAGCCGAATGCGCGTCGATATCTGCGCACGCCCTGCGCGCAGGCTGAGATAGAAGTTGCCGACATTAGGCTGCGGATTCTTCTCGTTGAAGATGTGGATACTGACCACGTGATCCGCATCACTCATCGGGCTCGTGACCGTCACGGTGAGTGGCACGGTGTTGCCGTTCTCGACCAACGGCGGGACGTCGAGCTTCACCTTGCCGGGGCGCACCGTCGCGCCTTTGACGACATCGCGAATGGCGGCCTTCATGGTGTCGGGCGTCGCGTGGGCCGAACCGACATGCACCAGAGACACGGCACCGAGCGCAGCGCCACCGGCCGTCGCCAGAAACTGGCGGCGCGTCGATCGATCGGGCTCAGTCATGGATTGCTTTCGTCATGATGGGTTCCGCAGCGTCGTCAGATAGGCCACGACGTCATCGATTTGTTGCGCCGACAGGATCGGCTTGCCAAGCCACGCATCCCCGACACGCTGCAACCCGTCGACCCGATAATAGGACGGCATGATCGTCGCCGCATTGAGGCGGGAGGCATCCACCAGCCGCAGCCGCAACTGGCCTTCCGACCAGCGGCTGCCGATGCCGGCAAGGCTCGGCGCAAGATCGCCCTGAAACCTTTGTTCGGCAAACGGCCCGCTGTGACAGAGCAGGCACGTATACGCGCGGTTGACGACGATCGCCCTGCCCGCCGACGCGTCGCCGACCGCGCCCGAGAGGGGCAGCGGAATCGTATCGCCCACCACCGCATAAGGGACGAGTTCCTCGGCTTGAACGAGAGCAGTCAGCAGTAGCGTCGCCACACTCCCCGACAACAGCGTCAATGCAAGGCGACGACTAACCAAAGACCTCTGCTCCGATCGTCTCGAACCAGGATCGTGCATAGATCGCTTCGCGGGCCCGGACAGCACGCGGCGCATCCAGCGGGCTCGTGCCACCGGCGCCTTCGATATCCGCAAACAGGCCATTGCGCGGCTGATAGACGCCCGCGATGGAAATGCCGTAATCGGGCGCGACCAGACTGTAACAGGTATTGATCAGCTTTGGAGACGTCGGCGTCGCGCCTGACAGCAACGTCACGATGGCGCTCGCACAGGTCTTTGCCTGCGCATTTGCCGAGAACGCGGATTTGGGCATGGCGCCGGCAATACAGGCATCGCCGATCACGTGGATGTTCGGCACCTGCGTGGATTCGAGGCTGACGGGATTGATCGGACACCAGCCGGATTTATCGGTGACGCCAGCGATCTCCGCGATGCGTCCCGCGCGCTGCGGCGGGATGACATTGGCGACCTGAACCTGATGCGTCGCGAAATCGGTCACCAGCATATTGGTCGCCGGATCGACCGACGTAACCTTGCCGCCCTGCGACAGCGCGACCCACTCGATCAATCCTGGATACAGCTCCTGCCACGCCGCCTGAAACAGCCGCTGCTTCGAGAACGCGTCTTTCGAGTCGAGAATGATCAGCTTCGATCGCGGCTTGCGGGTCTTGAGGTAATGCGCAATCAGGCTCGCGCGCTCATAAGGTCCGGGCGGGCAACGAAAGGGATTGGCGGGAACGACGATCGCAATCACGCCGCCATCGTCCATGGCTTCCAACTGGCGTCGCAGCAGCAGCGTCTGCTCGCCGGCCTTCCAGGCATGCGGCATGCGCAATGCCGCCGCCTCGTCATAGCCCGGCAGTGCGTCGAAGCGCAGATCGATTCCGGGCGACAGAACCAGCCGGTCGTAGCGCAGCGTCGATCCATCGGCGAGACCGACCGTGCGCGCCTGCGGGTCGATCGTCTGCGCCATTTGCGTGACGAGTTTGATGCCGCCCGTGGCGATTTTCTCGTAAGTGAATTGCTGGGCTTCGATGGCGCGGTCGCCGGCGATGACCTCGTTACTGAACGGGCACGCGACATATTGGCGATCAGCCGTCACCAGCGTGACATCCAGCGACGGATCGAGCTGCCGCAGCGCGCGTGCGCAACTGGCGCCGCCGAAACCGCCGCCGATCACGACGACGCGCGCAGGCGATTGCGCGAGGCTCGGCGAAGCCAGGGCGAGGGATGCCGTCGCCGCAGCGGCAGCGCGAAGAAACTCCCGTCGTGAGCTATGATTTTTCCGGGTCATACTATTTCTGCGTTGCCAGCCAGGCCGCAATCGACCCGATTTCGTCTTCGGAAAAGCCTTTGGCGATCCGCGTCATCACCGTGGCCGGCATCGATCCATTGCGGAAGGCCAGCAGCGTCGATCGCGTCGCATCGGCATCGCGCCCATAGATGTTAGGGATGGCCTGCGATGTCGGTGCATGGCAGCCCGAGCACGACGCCGCTCCGGGCGGCGGCGCCGATGCCGCCCGGACCGGCACCGCCGAGGCGACGATCAGGCCGATCGCAAGTGAGGTACGCAACGTCTTCATGAGCGAGATCCAGTGACGGGCAGCAACCATGGCGACCGTCGTTTACGCAAAGATGATGTCGTGGTTCTTCAGCGGCACGGAACGGATGCGTTTCCCGGTCGCGGCAAAATAGGCATTCAGCACGGCCGGCGCCGCAACGCAGATCGTCGGCTCACCAACGCCGCCCCAGAAGCCGCCTGACGGCATCAGGATCGACTCGACCTTCGGCATCTCTTTCATGGTCATCGATGGATAGGTGTCGAAGTTCTCCTGCTCGATGCGGCCACCCTTCACCGTGCACTCGCCATAGAACAGCGCCGACAAGCCGTAGACGAACGAGCCGGCAATCTGGCGATCGATCTGCCAGGGATTCACCGCGTAACCCGGATCTGTGGCGGCAACGATGCGATGGATCTTGATCTTGTTACCACCCGTCACCGAAATTTCCGTCGCCGCCGCCACATAGCTGCCGAAACCCATATGCTGGCAGATGCCGCGAAACACGCCTTGTGGCGCCGGCGTCGTCCAGCCGATCCTTTCAGCGACCGCATTGAGCACGGCCAGATGCTTGGGATGTTTGGTCATCAGCTTGCGGCGGAATTCGAGCGGGTCCTGACCGACCGAATGGGCGAGCTCATCCATGAAGCTCTCGAGATAGATCGCATTCTGGTTGACGTTGACGCCGCGCCAGAAACCCGGCGGCACATGCGGGTTGCGCATGGAATGGTCGATCAGCAAATTCGGAACGGTGTAGCCGATCGCAGCCTCGCCGCTGGCATTCAGACCCTGGAAAGTGACGGTATCCATCCCGTTCTGCATGGCCTCAGGACGCACACTGGCCAGGATAGACTGGCCGGAAATGCGCATGTGCAAACCGATCAGATTGTTATCGGCATCAAAGGCGCCGATCAGCTTGCTCTGCGTGACGGGATGATAGCGGCCGTGCAGCATGTCCTCTTCGCGCGACCACATCAGTTTGATCGGCGTGCCGGGCATCTGCTTGGCGATAGCCACCGCCTGCCGGACGTAATCGGTCATCCCGCGCCGACCGAAGCCGCCGCCCGGCATGATCTTGTAAACCTCGCATTTGTCGCTCGGCAGGCCTGACGCTTCGACAGCGGCCGCAAACACGGCTTCGCCGTTCTGCGTGCCGGTCCAGACCTCGCACTTCTCCGCCGTATAGAGCACCGTCGCGTTCATCGGCTCCATGGTGGCGTGGTTCTGATAGGGATAGGCGTAGACCGCCTCCACCGTCTTCGCAGCACTAGCGAACGCTGCTTTAACGTCGCCGGCCTTGTTGCCGACGAAAGCGGGCTGCGCAGCGTCGAGGCCTTCCTGCAGCCACTTGCCGATGGACTCGCTGGACACGTTGGCGTTCTTGCCGTCGTCCCAGACGACCGGCATCGTTTCCAGCGCCGACTTGGCGTGCCACCATGTATCGGCGACCACAGCCACGGCGCTCTCGCCGACGCGCACGACCTTCTTGACGCCCTTCATGCCAAGAATCTTGCTATCGTCGAAACTCTTCAGCGTGCCACCGAACACCGGGCAATCCTTGATCGCGGCATTCAGCATTCCCGGCAGCTTGATATCCGCGCCGTAGATCATCTTGCCGTTGGTCTTCTCGACCGTATCGAGTCGCTTCAGCGGTTTGCCCGCGATGGTCCAGTCCTTGGGATCCTTCAGCTTGACGTCGGCCGGCGGTTGCAGCTTCGCCGCCGCTTCCGCGACCTTGCCGTAAGTGACGGTGCGTCCCGACGGGACATGGGTGATGACGCCCTTGCTGGTCGCGCATTCCGACACAGGTGCGGCCCATTCATTGGCGGCCGCCTGGATCAGCATCAGGCGCGCAGCGGCACCACCTTTGCGGACGTATTCATGCGAGGTGCGGACGCCGCGGCTGCCGCCCGTGGAGAAGTCACCCCAGACGCGCTTGCGTGCGACACTTTGTCCGGGCGTCGGATACTCCGTCGTGACCTTCGACCAGTCGCATTCAAGTTCCTCGGCAACTAGCTGCGCCAGACCGGTCAGCGTTCCCTGCCCCATCTCGGACCGCGCGATACGTACGACAACGGTCTCATCAGGCCGGACCACCACCCAGGCATTGACCTCGAGCGTGCCATCGGCCGCATGGACTGCGGTCGGGCCGCCAAAAGGAATACCGAGTGCTAGTCCGCTGCCGATAGCAGCGGTTCCCAGGACAAACGAGCGGCGATTGAGTTGCGGAGCATGACCCATGACCATCTCCCTCAAGCGCTTGCGGCAGCGTGAATCGCTTCACGCACCTGCTGGAACGTGCCGCAGCGGCAGATATTGGTGATGGCGAGGTCGATATCCTCATCGGTCGGCTGGGGAATCGTCTCCAGCAGCGCTGCAACTGCCATGATCATGCCGCTCTGGCAGTAGCCACATTGCGGGACGTCGTGATCGATCCAGGCCTGTTGCACCTTGTGCACGGCCCCCTCGGACGCGAGGCCCTCAATCGTCGTGACCTGTTTTCCGATCGCTTCACTCAATGCCATGCTGCAGGAACGCACCTGCTGGCCATCGACATGAACGGTGCAGGCACCGCATTGCGCAACGCCGCATCCATATTTCGTCCCCGTCAGCCCGGCATTTTCGCGGATCGCCCATAGCAACGGCGTGTCCGGCTCGACATCGATCTCGTAGCTTCGTCCATTGATCGTGAGGCTTGCCATCGCATTTCCCCGAGGTCTTGGCGCATATCGCCGTTTGCACAAACATTCCCCTGAAACTGGAAGAACTCCAAATCAAATGTTTGGTGACCGCAGGGCTCGAAGATGTCGGCGATGTCCCTGCCATACGGACGTCAAAGTCGTCACGCGGGATTTTCTGTTTGCATGTGTTCTATCACCGCAGGTCGAACACAATACGATCACACAAGGATCCGATCATCGCGCGACAGGCCGCCCTGGCATCGGCGAACGGGCAGATCGCATGGGGCAAAATCGGAAACGGCTTGAGATCGCCATTGGCGAAGCCCGGCAGCGCCGTACGCAGGATAACCGCCGAATCGCTGTCGCGATTTACTTGGTGAGAGTTGCGCGGAACACGGGATGATTGTCGCACGCCGCTCGACGCACCGCGGTCGGATTGGTAAGCCGTCTCCGCAAGGAGACCTGAGTCGAGATATGACCGTTGCGATCGAGATGGGGCAGACGACGTCAGGCGCCCCGGCGGCTCTGGACCTCGAGGAACTGCTGGCGACGCGCCTGCTCGTGCAGGGCAATTCAGGTTCCGGAAAATCGCATCTGCTGCGCCGGCTGCTCGAACAGAGCGCCCCATGGGTGCAGCAAACCATCATCGATCCTGAAGGCGATTTCGTTTCACTGGCCGAGCGATTCGGCCATCTGGTGATCGATGCCGACGCGCACACGGAGCGCGGGCTGCAGGTCGCCGGCGAGCGTGCACGCATGCATCGCGTCTCCACGGTGCTCAATCTCGAAGGCCTTGACGCCGAGAATCAGATGCGCCGCGCGGCGGCATTTCTCGGCGGGTTGTTCGACGCGCCGCGCGACCACTGGTACCCGATGCTCGTGGTGGTGGATGAAGCCCAGTTGTTCGCCCCTGCGGTCGCCGGCGAGGTGTCCGACGAAGCACGCAAGCTCTCGCTCAACGCGATGACCAACCTGATGTGCCGGGGCCGCAAGCGCGGGCTTGCGGGTGTCATCGCTACACAGCGACTGGCGAAGCTCGCCAAGAATGTCGCGGCCGAAGCGTCGAATTTCCTGATGGGCCGCACCTTCCTCGATATCGATATGGCGCGCGCCGCCGACCTTCTGGGCATGGAGCGGCGACAGGCCGAATCCTTCCGCGATCTTGAGCGCGGACAATTCATGGCGCTGGGTCCCGCTCTCTCCCGTCGTCCGCTGGGCCTGCGCATCGGTGCAACAGAAACTGCGCCGCGCAATGCAACGCCGCGCCTGATGCCGCTGCCGGAAGCAACTCTCGAAGACGTCCGCGCCACGATTCTCGCAGCGCCGCCACCGGAGCCTGTCCGGCCGCAGCGCCGCACGCCATCGTCGCCCGACCTGCTCGGCCAGCTCATGGCCGCGAAATCCGCCGCACTGGAGATTCGCCCGGAAACGCCGGAGGCGCCGATCAGCGCCGAGGAACTCGCGCGGCGGCGCGAACGCGTCGACCGCGTATTGCAAGCCTTGATGGCCGAACCCGATGCCGGATTCCGTGTCGTCGGCGTGCTCTATCAGGAATTCGTGGTCCGCTGCCGGATCGAGGGTCTCGGCGCTGCTGTGCCGGATCTCGATGACTTCCGCCGGATGTTGACGCGGGCCCGCGCCGGCCTTGGCTCCGACGTGACTGATGATGACGGCTGGCAGGACGTCTCCGTTCGCGCCTCGGTTCTGCCAGATGACATGCAGGGCGTCTTCATGATGATCGCCCGTGCCGCCAAGGAAGGCTGGCCCTGCCCGAGCAATGCCGCGATCGCCCGCGCCTATGGCTCGCATTCGCTGCGCCGCGCACAGCGCCTGCTGAACTATATCGAGGAGCAGGGCCTGATCGTGTGCCAGCTTGATGGCGCCGGTCGGCGCATTGTGACGCTGGTCGAACTGGCCTGGGCCACGGCTCCGGGCGATCCCAATGCCGAGGAAGTGCCGGCGGAACAGGCCTGACGCCGCGTCAGTCCGCCGAGAAGCCGAACGGAACGTTCAGCGTCCTGAAATCATCCGGCAACAGCTCACGGCCGATCGGAAGCGCCGAACGTGCGGCGCATCGTGGACGGTGGCAGACTCGGCATGCGACACCGATCGGTGTGGGTGCATCCGCGCGTGGCGCTGATGCATCGCGCGTATAGATCAACTGACTTGCGTACTCGGCTGCACAACCGATCGCGATAGCGCGCTCGACGCGCTGCGCGCCGAACGCCCCTCCTCCGGCCGTAACGGTGCGGGCGATGGAGAAAAAACGCTGGCCATCCGGCAATTCCAGCCACTGCGTAACGATCTGACGCGGCGTTTTGAAAACGTCGTGGACGGACCAGAGCGGGCACGCACCGCCGTGCTTCGCAAAGGGAAAGCCCGCACCATCAAGCAGTTTTGAAATATTGCCGGCAGGATCGACGCGGATCAGAAAGAACGGCACTTTTTCGGCACCCGGCCTTTGCAAGGTGGTGATGCGATGCGCGGTCTGCTCGAAGCTGGTGCCGAATTGACGCGCCAGTGCTTCGAGATCGTAACGACGTGTCTCGGCAGCGCGTGCGAAGGCTGCATAGGGCATGATCAATGCTGCAGCGGCGTAGCCTGCGAGCGCCCGGCGCGCGAGAAGTTCGGCGCTTTTGGTCGTGAACTGACCGTCTTCGAGCGCGGTGCCGATCTCGTTCTCCATTTCGAGATAGACGAGTTGCTGTGCGAGTTGAAAGTTGAGGCTCGCGGTGTCGAGCGAGTCCTCAAGCAGCAATTGCTTGCGGTGCAGATCAAGCCGCCTGACCGAGCCAAGCATGACGTCCGGCGGCAGATAACGGACCTGCAGTCTGTGGCGAGTCTTGAGGCGCTCGACGAAACCGCTCGTACCCGACGTCGCCTGGACGAGGCGTTCGGCGGCGTCGTCGATCACAGCGAAATTGTTGCGGCGTGCGGCGAGAAACCGCCTGACCTCGGCAACGGGATCGTTGGCATCGAAGCCCGCGCTATCCAAAGATAACGCGCCACCGGTGAGCGCCGGAGCACGTCGATCCGCGAGCGCGAGCTGCTCCTCGCGATAGGCCGTGTAGAGGCGCAGGAAAGCCTCGGCCATGCCGGGATAGCTGACCGCGAGATCGCTGATTTCAAGCGCGGGGATATCGATGTCCGAGAACATCGGCTCCTTCAGGATCGATTGCATCCGCGCCGTATTGTCGGCACCGCCGTCACCCGCCAAATCCGCCAGATCGATCGTGTAAGTGCGGGCCAGCCGCAGCAGCATGTCGGCGGTCATCGGCCGCTGATTGCGCTCCAGCAGTGCGACATAGGGCGCGGATATTTCAAGATCGGCCGCCATATCGGCCTGAGTCAGGCCCAAATCGCGCCGAAGTCGCCGCAGTCGCGGTCCCATAAAGACAGAACGACCAGCTGAGGCGGCCATCGCATACTCCAATACCTTGTAATTACCTTACAGACTTACACGTCTATCTTGTAAAGTATGACAAGTTATCTGCGTTCCGTCTAGCGGCTGGCGATCCCGCGCTTACAACCCATGCAGGTTTTTCGTCAGCCAAAGGGATCAAGAAAATGAACTTCCAACCACGCGGGATTAGCGAACAGAGCATCCGTGGCACCGGCGCCTACCAGAACGAGATCGAGGCCGCATCCGCGCTGCTCAAGACCCAGCCGACCTGGAACGGCGTGACCGCCGAAGCCATTGCGCGCATGCGCCTGCAGAACCGCTTCAAGACCGGCCTCGACGTCGCGCGCTATACCGCGTCGCTAATGCGTGCCGACATGGCAGCCTATGATGCCGACACCACCAAATACACCCAGTCGCTCGGCTGCTGGCATGGCTTCATCGCCCAGCAGAAGCTGATCTCGGTCAAGAAGCACTTCGGCACTACCGATCGTACCTACCTGTATCTGTCGGGCTGGATGATCGCCGCACTGCGCTCGGAATTCGGCCCGCTGCCGGATCAGTCGATGCACGAGAAGACCTCGGTGCCGGCACTGATCGAAGAGCTTTACACCTTCCTGCGTCAGGCGGACTCCCGTGAGCTCAACGACATCTTCCGCAACCTCGACGCCGCCCGCAAGGCTGGCGACAAGGCGAAGGAAGCGGCATTGATCGAGAAGATCGACAACTTCCAGACCCACGTCGTCCCGGTCATCGCCGACATCGACGCCGGCTTCGGCAATGCCGAAGCGACCTATCTTCTGGCCAAGAAGATGATCGAGGCCGGTGCCTGCGCGCTGCAGATCGAGAACCAGGTGTCGGACGAGAAGCAGTGCGGCCATCAGGACGGCAAGGTCACCGTGCCGCACGAGGTCTTCCTGGCGAAGATTCGCGCCTGCCGCCACGCCTTCCTCGAAATGGGCGTCGAAGACGGCATCATCGTCACCCGCACCGATTCGCTTGGCGCCGGCCTGACGCAGCAGATCGCTGTCAGCCACAAGCCGGGTGACCTTGGCGACCAGTACAACAGCTTCCTGGATTGCGAGGAAATCACCGCTGACAATGCGAAGAACGGCGACGTCATCATCAACCGCAATGGCAAGATGATGCGTCCGAAGCGCCTGCCCAGCAACCTGTACCAGTTCCGCGAAGGCACCGGTCAGGACCGCGTCGTGCTCGACTGCATCACCTCGTTGCAGAACGGCTCCGACCTGTTGTGGATCGAAACCGAAAAGCCGAATATCGAGCAGATCGCCAAAATGGTCGATCGCATTCGCGAAGTGATCCCGAATGCGAAGCTGGCCTATAACAACTCGCCGTCATTCAACTGGACGCTCAACTTCCGTTGGCAGGTCTATGACGCGATGAAGGAAGCCGGCAAGGATGTCAGCAAGTACAACCGTGCCGAGCTGATGAAGGCCGAATACGACAGCACCCCGCTGGCGCAGGAAGCCGACGAACTGATCCGCACCTTCCAGGCAGATTCGGCCAAGCGCGCCGGCATCTTCCATCATCTGATCACGCTGCCGACCTATCACACGGCTGCGCTGTCGACCGACAACCTCGCCAAGGAGTATTTCGGCGAACAAGGCATGCTGGGTTACGTCAAGAACGTCCAGCGCGCCGAAATCCGCCAGAGCATCGCCTGCGTCCGCCACCAGAACATGGCTGGCTCGGACATCGGTGACGATCACAAGGAATATTTCGCCGGCGAGGCTGCCCTGAAGGCGGGTGGCGCACACAACACGATGAACCAATTCTAATCGTCACGGTTCAGCTCGTCGCTAAATCAGCCTGGGGTCTTGTCAGACCTCAGGCTGATTTCGTTGTCGGTATTCAAGTGCCGAACGACTGTCCCGCTAACAGACACGCATCAGAGCGGTCCGGGATTGGCTCGCGTCCGTTCCATCAACCTCTTCGATGACTATCATTGCTGCCCTCTTACTCTTTGTGAGCAGCATCCGAGGATGCTAGCTGGCGCGAACCGCGCCGTTTGTGTGCGTTCCGACATAGTTGAAGGATATTGGAGGGGTTACGGACGCACCTTTGTCGCTTGCCGGCTGGTTTTTCCGGGAACGAGATTGGTTGTTCCGCCGTTTTCAAAGACACCGGGCCTGTTCGGTTTCCAGCGGAACCAGTTTGCTTCGGCTCGGAGAAAATCGGGAGACAGCAAATGATTTCCGAGATCCAGGTCCATACGATCGCCCGCCAGATGCTCGATCGGCACGGCCCCGTAGCCATCGCTCATGCCGCCCAGAATGCCCTGACGTGCGAGCACAAGGGGCAGATGGAAGAAGCCAGCGAGTGGCGCCACGTGAAGGATGCTATGAAGATCATGCAAGGCCCGCCTCAGAGCTGACATCGCGACATAGCCTTGCGAGTGTTCGCGGTGCAGATGAAACTGGCGGACAAATTCTTCCTGTTGGCTACCACGTTGAACGTGTCGCAGAAGTCTGCGACCCACGGCCAGAATGGAAGATGCCGAACTAGACGCGGCGGAATCGTAGTTGCAGATCTCGGATATCGTTGCGTTGTTATTTGGAAGCCGGCCGCCAATTATGGCTGCTTTGCGCAAAGTTGCTTGGCGCAAGTTACTGAAAAGATGGATCAGAGCGATTCGCATGACAGGTCTGACGTCATGTGGGATGCAATAAAGGTTGATCTACAGTAACTCGGCGCGATTCCACGTTCGATCTTACTATGCTGGGCGGTTCCCACGCTAGGGAGCCCAAGATGCCTGACGTTTCTCGCCGTACTCAACTTATCCTGCTGAAGAACGATCTGCACATCATGCGAGGTCGGGCTCAACGTTTGGATCTACCTGGCGTTGCCTCACTGATATTGGAGGCTATTTCGATCATCTCTGATCAGCCAGAGGTACCTAAGTCCGAGCAGCCGCGCGCCTGACTATCCTGTTCGCTATCGGCAGGATTGGTCGCCAGAACGAACATACTAACGGCAGCTGCCGTCACCAAAAACGGCATAATGATAAGCGCCATTGACGTCTCCTTATCGAAGTTGATCTTCGAACATGGCGCAATATCCCTCATGCGGCTCCATCCTTCCCTAAAGCGGATGGTGAACAGAATCATACGGAGAGATTTGGTTGAGGAAAGCCAAATTCACGACCCGTAAAGCATGCATTTCGCGCATCGATAGCGCGCTGTAACTGACACTCGTAGTAACTGACTGGAACTTCGAAGGGGCGCACCGCCGCTGAAACGGGTACGGTCAAGCAACTGTCGGGTGCGGTATTGAACATCACGCTGCTTAAGATCGAAATCTTAAGAGGAACTTCCAGCATCCAACCGGCAGTTTTGCGCTCGACCAATTACGCTCAGCCACAGTGGTATGATTTTAAGCCCCACTGGCTTTGAGCTCAATCATATGATGGAATTCGCCGCGTGGTTGGCGTATCGGTGGGTTATGCCCGGGACCAGGCTGTTAGCACGAACCGTCATCTTCTGCGCTGCCACCGTCGCCCTGATCGGCGCGAGCCTTGTGCTCCGCGTTTTTTTTGACGACGGCTTCAGCAATTCGGAATTGACTGGCCGCTCGACGTTGCGTTCTGCTGACCATACCGCCGCGCCATTTGCTCATCGGTTCGCAGAGCTAGGCAATTTTGCATTGCGGCCGTATGCCACCGGCGTCCAGGTCGATCGGGCGAAAACCTCACTAGCCACCGGTCTCATCGCTCAACAATCAAAGATTGCCTCTGCTGATCAAACTGCGGAGCCCAATCCAACGGTTGCTGCCGTTCCCATGCCGAAAGCGCGCCCGATCGAAGCTCAATTCGGCCAGAATGCCTTGTCTGCCCCCTCTGGTGATCAACCATCGGCCTCGACCGACGATACCATCAAGACAGCGCTTCAAAAGGTGCTCGCATTCTTGCAACCATCGGGGCCACAGCTAGCTTCCGTTGCGCCTGACGGAGGTGTGTCTGGTGACGGCAAAGCTCTTCAGCCGGGTGTCTTCGACAAACACACCGCCGTCTACGACATCAGCGCGAAGACGGTCTATATGCCTGACGGGACGCGACTGGAAGCGCATTCCGGTCTCGGCGAATTCATGGACGACCCTCGCTATGTTGCGGTCAAAGACCGCGGCCCGACCCCACCAAATGTGTATGAACTGAAACTGCGCGAGAAGCGCTTTCACGGCGTCCAGGCGATACGAATGAGGCCGGTTGGAAACGGCGAATTGTTTGGCCGCTCTGGGCTGCTAACGCATAGTTATCTGATGGGGCCAAACGGAGATTCGAACGGTTGCGTGTCGTTCAAGGATTATGACGCATTTCTGCAAGCGTTCGTCAGAGGTGATATCAAACGACTGGTCGTTGTGAAAAGCCTGTCCGATGAGGCGACTCCAGTCCCCGCTAAAGTATAAGCAAAGCATCATAGCCGCCCACGTGGCGCACCGTGGTTCAAGTTGAGAGCAACGAGCAAGCCATCAAATTCACCATTCTTCTGATTGCATGTCGTTCGCTCCGGCGCGGTCTTGGCAGGAGCTACTCGGACCTCGGCAAAAGAAAGATGCCCGAATTTCGGACTTGCACCGACACCGGTAGCCCATCACGTCGACTTTGTGTCAGAAGCGGGCACTCACCCACGAGGTTCCCTAAAGCGGAGGAGGCGGACATCTCCTGCACTGCCTGCCTCCTCCAAGGATAGCTCAAACCTCCAGCTTGTCCCCACCCTTCAGATCAAGGATCTCGCGCGCTTCATCCGGGGTCGCGATTTCGAGGCCAAGGCCTTCGACAATCTTGCGCGCGAGGGTGACCTGCTCGGCATTCGACGACGCCATGCGGCCGGGCGCCGCCCACAGTGAGTCTTCCAGACCGACACGGATGTTGCCGCCCATGGCCGCAGCCATCGCTGCGATCGGCAGCTGATTGCGCCCGGCGCCGAGCACCGACCAGACATACTTGTCGCCGAACAGCCGATCTGCTGTGCGCTTCATGTGGAGCACATCTTCGGGATGCGCACCTGTGCCGCCCTGCAGACCGAACACCGTCTGGATGAACAATGGCGGCTTCACCAGACCCTGTTCCAGGAAATAGGCCAGGTTGTAGAGATGCGCGGTGTCGTAGCATTCGAACTCGAAGCGCGTGCCGGTCTCCGCCAGCGTCTTCAGCACATATTCGATGTCCTGGAACGTGTTACGGAATACGATGTCCTTGTTCTGCAGGTGCTTCAATTCCCAGTCGTGATCGAACTTCTTGAAGCGGTTCAGCATGCCGAAGAAACCGAAATTCATCGAGCCCATGTTCAGCGACGCGACTTCCGGCTTGTAAACCGCGGCAGGACGCACACGCTCGTCCACCGTCATGGTCGGCGCGCCACCCGTGGTCAGGTTAATAACGGCATTCGTGCGCTGCTTGATGATCTTCAGGAACGGCGCGAAGGCCTCCGGGCTCTGATCGGGCTGGCCAGTTTTGGGATTGCGCGCATGCAAATGCACGATGGCGGCACCCGCTTCCGCCGCATCGACGGCGGCGTCGGCGATTTCCTGCGGCGTTACCGGCAATGCCTTGGACATCGAGGGCGTATGAATGGCACCCGTCACTGCACAGGTGATGATGACTTTGCGGCTCATGTCAGTCTCCGTCTTGCTGTTGAGAGATTGCGGTTCAGGATTTGCGGCCCTGCGCGGCCTTGTGGGCCGCCAGCGCTGCAAGGCGTTCGTTGCGATGCTGCGTCAATGCGGCGATCCGTTCGGGCGACGGCTGATGCGGCCAGGCCGCAATCACCCGATCGACATTGGGGCTTTGGTAGACCTCTGGCCCTGCCGCAGCAGCAGCCAGCTCCTTATAAAAGCCCTTGTAGCGCGCGCAATAATCGGGAATGCCGCCTGGCGCATTGAGCTCGATGGTTTC
The DNA here is from genome assembly GCF_008329525.1 of Tardiphaga sp. P9-11. Lineage (GTDB taxonomy): Bacteria > Pseudomonadota > Alphaproteobacteria > Rhizobiales > Xanthobacteraceae > Tardiphaga. The sequence goes on from NZ_NPKQ01000003.1 coordinate 121,811, forward strand.
CAGCGGGCCCAGAAACGACCACCGCAGACCCAGACCGTCTTTCACAGTGTGATCGAGATCTTCTGCGGACACGTAGCCTTCGCCAACCAGACGAAACGCCTCTGCGAGCAAAGCGCCCTGCAGACGATTGAGAATGAAGCCATTGATTTCACGATTGACCGTCACGGGCACCTGTCCGATCTCGCGATAGACCTCACGCGCGCGATCCACAGTCTGCTGCGCGGTCCATGGCGCGCCGCATAGTTCCACCAGCGGCACCAGATGCGGTGGATTGACGGGATGGCCGACAAGACACCGCGCGCGCCCCGGAAGCATTTCCGTAAAGCGCGAAGCCACGATGGCCGAGGTGGATGAGGCGAGCAGCGCATCCGGAGGCGCCAGACGATCCAGCTCGGCGAAGATGGCAATCTTCTGATCGACATTCTCCGGGCCGTTCTCCTGCACGAAGGTAACGTCCCTCACCGCATCGGCCAGACTCGCCGCGACCGAGATTCGTGCAGCGGCGGCGTCGGGATCATTGGCGAGGCCATGGCTAGCGAGCGCATGCAGCTCATCGCGAATGAGCTGGGGCGCTGCTTCCAGTGTCGGGCCATGCGGATCGGTCAACCGCACCGTCCACCCCGCACGCGCGAAGATCGCTGCCCAAGCGCGTCCGATCAGACCCACGCCAACGATCGCTACATGTCGATTATTCTCTGTCATCTATGTCCTCACAGCCACAACACCTTGCGGCGCAGATCGAGATCGTCGCGCAGAGCCCTGGATGGCCCCTGATGAATGACTTTGCCCCGCTCCAGCGCCACCGTCGAATCGGAGAGAGCCAATGCCAGATCGAGATTATGGTCGACAATGATGATGGCAATTTCCTTGCGGAGCCGATCGAAGGTTTCGAACAACTGTTCCACCACCGCCGGCGCCAATCCCTCGAATGGCTCATCCAGCAGCAGCACGCGCACATCGCCGGACAACGCACGCGCGACAGCTACCATCTGCTGTTCGCCGCCTGAGAGATAATCGGCGGGGCTGTCGAGACGTTCACGAATCCTCGGGAAATATTCGTAGATGCGCTCGCGCGTCCAGTGCACGCCATTGCCGGTCTGCCGCTTGAGACCACCGAGCTCGAGGTTTTGCTCGACACTCATGCCGGCAAACAGCGCGCGCCCCTGCGGCACATAGCCGATGCCGAGCCGTGCAACCTCCGCAGACGACAGGCCAACCAGCTCGTTCCCAGCGAGCTCGATCGAGCCGTTCGATGCCGGCGCTATGCCGATCAACGACTTGAGTAATGTCGACTTGCCGGCACCATTGCGACCGAGCAGCGCGATGATCTCGTTTTCATGCAGGGTGAAATTAACGTCGTTCAGAATATGGCTCTTGCCATAGAACGTATCGACATTCTTCACCGTCAACAGCGGCTTTGCGCCCGCCGAAGTCTCGCGTGGGCGCGAAGCAACGGCCGTCGTGCCCGACCCGATATAGACTTCCTGCACCCGCGCACTGGACCGCGCATCCTCGACCGAGCCATCCAGCAGCACTCGCCCTTCATTCATGACGGTGACGTGGTCTGCCAACTGGAACACCCGGTCGATATCATGCTCGACCAGCAACACCGGCAGATCCGCCGAAATGCGTTTGATGATCGCGCCGATGCGTTCGCGTTCGGCAGCAGCGAGGCCTGCGAGCGGTTCGTCGAGCAGCAGGATGCGCGGCGCGGTCGCAAGCGCCACGCCCATGTCGAGCAACCGCTGCCCGCCGTAAGACAGCATGCCCGCTTCCGCCTTCTCGATCCCCGCGAGGCCGAGATAGCGGATCACCGCGTCGGTCTCGTGGTTGATCGGATCAATCGACAGCGCATTGGTGATGGGGTCGAAGCGTCGAGGATGCCGCGCCTGCACAGCGAGGCGGATATTCTCGCCGACGCTCAAAGCTGGAAACAGATTGGTGATCTGGAACGAGCGCCCGATGCCTGCACTTGCGATATCTTCCGGCGTATGGCCGGCAATGGGCCTGCCCATCAGCGACACACTACCCTGATCCGGCCTGTACATGCCCGACAGAAGATTGAACGCCGTGGTCTTGCCGGCACCATTCGGGCCGATCAGCGCATGTAGCGTGCGATCGGCGATTGCAATGTCGACGCCTTGCACAGCCTTGATGCCACCGAAGCTCTTCACGATGTGACTGGCCGCAAGCACAGCCCCGTCGACGGACGATTTCGGCTTCAGGAATTCCGGCAATGGCAACACTTCAATGCGCCGCGCCGACATGGCCGCATCTTCTTCCACCTTTTTACGAAACGGCGCGATCAACCGCTCGCCCATGCCGATCAGGCCGGTCGGCGAGAAAATGATGAAGCCGACAAAGACAAGACCGAACCAGAACAGCCAGTTCTCGGAATAGATGCCGAGGAATTCACGAAACAGAATGAAGAACAACGCGCCGAGCGCAGGCCCGAGAAAGCTGCGCATGCCACCGATCACGACCATCGCCAGCAATTCACCAGAGAATGCCACCGAGATTGGATCAGCTGAAGTCATGCGATTCTTGTACAGCAGCAGCACGCCAGCAAGCCCGGTGATGGTGGCTGACAATACGAAAGCGGTGAGCTTGTAGCGATTGGTGGGATATCCGAGAAAACGCGCGCGCTGTTCGTTCTCGCGGATCGCGACCAGCACCGAACCAACCGTCGAATTATGAAAGCGCCAGAGCAGGCACAGCACCGCAAACGCTACGATTGCCACGAACCAGTAATAGGTCGCCGCGGCATCGAGGTCGAAGCCGAGCAGTGCAGGCCGCGTGATTCCGCCGAGGCCGTTCTCGCCACCGGTCACGTCGGTCCAGCGAAACGATACGCTGTAGAGCATCGCCGCCAATGCCAGCGTGAGCAGCGAGAAATACACGCCGCGACGTCGCAGGATCAGATAACCGAAAGCCGCCGCTGTGATGGCCACGACGACCAGCGCCAGCAGCGTTGGACCGACGAATGAGTTCGGCAGCCAGTTGCGCTGGATCAGGGCTGCGGCATAGGCAGCAAGGCCGAACCAGGCCCCATGGCCGAACGAGACCAACCCGGTATGTCCGACCAGAATGTTTAATGCCATGCAGGCCAGCGCGAAGACGACGATTTCCGTCGCCGACGTCATGGTGAGTCCGAGCGCCAACAGGATCGGGGGCAGGATGAGCAGGCCGACGCCCGCGATCAGCAAAGGAATAGGGAGACGATTCAACATTGGTATCGCCTCACTCGAACCGCATGATGCGTTCGCCGAACAGGCCGCGCGGCCGGAACAGCAACACCAAAAGCATCAGAAGATAGATCGCCGCCGTGGAAGCCGCCGAATAACCGACGCCGACCATCACCCCTTTGACCAATCCGACAAGCAGCGCGGCGAGCACGACGCCCCAGAACGAGCCGAGGCCGCCGATCACCACTACGACGAACGCCGGGGTGATGATCTCCTGGCCCATTGCCGGATGAATCGAATAGATCGGTGCGAGCAGTACGCCCGCCAGACCCGCTAGACCTATGCCCAGAGCTGCCACGACGGACATATATGGTTGCAGCGAGATACCCAGCGCGCCGACCATGTCCGGATTCTGCACACCGGCACGCACGACACGGCCGAACGAGGTCTTCTGCAGCAGTACCCAGAGGCCGAGCACACAGGTCACAGCGATACCGAGCAGGACCACGCGGTAGAATGAATAGATGAAGCTGCCGATTGCCACCTGGCCACGCAGCGCCGGCGGGATCGAATAGGATAGTGGCGGTGCGCCAAAGATCATACGCAACGCCTGCTCGGCCACCATCGCGAGCCCGAAGGTGAGCAGCAGCGACAGGATCGGATCGGATCGATAGAACCGCCGGAACAGCGTCCGCTCGATGACGACGCCGAACAGCGCGACGACAACGGGTGCCACGACAAAGGCGCCGCCGAAGCCAAGATATGGCGAAATCACCAGCGTCAGATAGGCGCCGATCGCATAGAACGCGCCATGCGCGAGATTCACGATACCGCCGAGCGAGAAGATCAACGACAGACCGAGCGCAATCAGAAGGTAATAGACACCGTCGAGCAGTCCGTTGAGGATCTGCTGGGTGAGCAACATGGCGGACATGGGATGGGCTCCGCGGCCGTGCGCTGATGCGCATCTGACAGGGGTCGGAAGGACGGGACCGAAGCAACGTCACGAGTAGATGTCGGCGCTTCGCTCAAAGGCGAAACGCCGACAACTTGCTAGCTCGGGAACTTGCAGACGTTCTCTTCCGCGGTGGACGCGATCACTTCGAGCGGTTCATCTGGTCCCGGGACGGCCGGGCTCGATGAGAAAATGTCCCACTGGTTCTTGATCTTGTCCGGAGGGAGTGCCGTGACGGCGTACATTTCGTGCATCAACTGATGATCGGCCGCGCGGAAATAGCCTTGACGTGTCTTGAGTAGATCGAACTTCGCGCCCTTCTCGAAATATTCGATGATCTTCGGCGATTCCGTCGATTTCAGCTCCTTGATGCTCTGCGCCACAATCTTGGTGGCAATGTAGTCGCCCCAGGCCTGGTTTTCCGGCGGCTTGTTGTACTTCTTGGTAAAGGCTGCGACGAAAGCCTTGCTGCCGGGCGTATCGAGGAGATGATGCCAGACCACGGGCCAGGTGCCGACGAAGTTGCCCTTGCCGGCCGCCCAGGCGAGTGCCGTATCGAAGCCGAAACCGCCGACCGGAAAGGTCAGGCCGAATTCGGCATATTGCTTGAGGAAGTTGGTGATCTGATTGCCTGCAAGATTGATCACCACGAGATCCGGCTTGGCTTCCCGAATCTTGAGCAGATAGGCCGAAAAATCCGTGGCGTCGGTAGGCACCAGATCGTCGCCAGCGAAATTGCCGCCATTGGCCTGCATGAAGCGCTTCGAGACGCTCAGCAGGTCATGACCGAAGGCGTAGTCCGCCGTGAGAGAGTACCACTTCTTGCCCTTCACCAAGCCATCGCGCAGGAACGAACGGCCGACAGTTTTCACATACATCGAGTTCTGCGACTCGACATGGAACATGTAGCGCTGGCAGTCCTTGCCGCGCAACGCGTCGGAATTACCGCCGGTGTTGATGAACAGCGTCTTGTTGCGCGTGGCGACCTGCGCGATGGTCAGACACGACGCCGATGAAATCTCGCCAATGATACAGGCGACCTTGTCGCGCTCGATCATGCGCTCGGCCTTGGTCGATGCGGTCTGCGGATTGATTGAATCTTCCTTGAGCAGCTCGATTTTGCGGCCCATCAGACCTCCGGCGGCATTGATCTCTTCAACCGCGAGATCGATCGCCATCACGCCATATTCGCCAAGTGGTCCAAGAAACCCCGTGCGCGGCGTGAGATGACCGATGCGGATGACTTCGGACGACTGAGCACTCAGGATCGATGGCGCAGACAGGCCAGACGCAAGCGCGAGACCGCCGGCTGTCTTCAGCAGATTGCGACGCGTGAATTGATTGGTGTTCGACATCAGATTCGTCTCCCTGATACGGCCGCGCGGCGCGGCTGTTTCCCCTCCGGCCCGCGCTGCGCTCTTCTACCGAGAGGGCTTTGTTCGCTTGCCGTGATCTGTGATCACAGTTAGAGTTGCAAAAGACAGGGGCTTTGTCGAGTCCCTCTCCCGCAATTTCACAAACCGTGCCCGGAGACCGCGTTGAACTTGCCGAATGCACTGACCCTCGTGGAGCCACTCGACCGGCAGACGCTGGGGGAGCGCGCTTACGCGCAACTGGCGGATCTGCTCATCTCGGGCAGACTTGCACCGGGGGAAAAGCTGTCGCTGCGCATGGCGGCCGAGGTGCTCGGCGTCTCCATCATGCCGGTGCGCGAGGCGGTATCGCGCCTCGTCGCCGACAAGGCGCTGGAAGTCGCGGCCAACCGCGCGGTGCGGGTTCCCGTGATGTCGGCGACCCAATTCCGCGACCTCACCAAGGTTCGCATCGCCATCGAAGGCCATGCGGCTGCCGAGGCCGCGCGCCTGCGGGGTGACGGCAATCTCGAATCCATTGCCAGTGCGGAAGCCGCGATGCGCGCGGAAAGCGAAGTGAAGGCGCCGGATTTGCCGCGCGCCGTCGAACTCAACAAGACCTTTCATTTCGCCGTCTACGAGGCTGCGCAATCGCCGATCCTGGTCGAGATCATCCGCGCGCTCTGGCTCAAGGCTGGCCCCGTCATCAATCTCGACCTGCGCGGCAATCCCAAGCGCCTCGCCAAGGGTGAAGCCATCCGGTTCCATGCGGACGTTCGCAAGGCGATCGAGATCGGCGACGCCGAAGGTGCCAAAGCGGGGATCGCCGCAGACATCACCAGTGCCGCCAATTTCATCCTGTCGCGTGGCAACCTCCCCACCTAGTTCTCACACAATTTCTGGAGCCATCATGGATCTCGGTATCAACGGTTTGCGCGTTATCGTTACCGCCGGCGCCAATGGAATCGGCCTAGCTATCGCCCGCGCCTTTGCCGGTGAAGGCGCAAAGGTTCATGTCTGCGATGTGGATCAGGCAGCTCTTGCCGCTCTCACAGCGAGTGATCCCGCAATCACACAGACACATTGCGACGTTGCTGATCGTGCGTCAGTTCAACGGCTGTTCGATGAGGCAACAGCTAAACTCGGCGGCCTCGATGTCCTCGTCAACAATGCCGGCGTCGCAGGCCCGACCGCCAAGGTCGAGGAAATGCATCCCGATGATTGGGATCGCTGCCTGAACATCTGCTTGACCGGACAGTTCAACTGCACGCGTCTGGCCGTTCCATTGTTGCGACAGAGCACAAACAGCTCCATCGTCAATCTATCTTCGGCAGCTGGCCGCGTGGGCTTCGCGATGCGCTCGCCCTATGCCGCAGCAAAATGGGGCGTCATCGGCTTCACGAAATCGCTCTCCATCGAACTCGGCCCTGACAACATCCGCGTCAACGCGATCCTGCCCGGCCTCGTCGCCGGAGATCGCCAGCGCCGCGTGCTGGAAGCCAAGGCGCAGCAGCGCGGCATTTCCTTTGGCGAAATGGAGAAAATCGCATTCTCCTATACGTCGATCAAGGACTATGTCACGCCGGAGCAGATCGCCGACCAGATCCTGTTTCTGGCCAGCCCGCGCGGACGCACAATCTCCGGGCAGGCGATCTCCATTTGCGGTGATACGCAGATGTTGGGGTAGCCTTCGATCCCCTGTATACGGTCGAGCTTACTTGAGCGCTGCGTATTCGCGCTCATATGGTGCATAGGACTCCTTGAGCGTGGCCAGATTGAGCAGCATGGTGGCCGCCAGTGCGTCGGAACGATCGAATACTTCGGTGCGGACCCACAGGCTTTCGGTGCGCTTGCTGCCGGACATGGCGACGACCTTGCGTTCGATCCGATAGTCCTCGCCGACGAACAATGGCCCGCGCAGCAGCCGTATTTCCTGATCGGCGAACAGCCCGACAGCCGGCCCCCTCACCGGCAGACGATCCTTCTTGCTACCGTGCTGAAACAACACGCTGAGCATCTCCACCGGAATGATCGCGCGCCCCCACGGCGACGTGCTCGCGCTATCGGGCGCGTAATAGGGTGATGGTTCGGTGATGACCTTGAGCTTCTGCTCCAGCGAGAATGGATAGAGCTCGCCCATGTTCTGATCGAAATCCATCCGAACCGTCTGCGATGCAGTGGTCATGCCGAGTTTGATGTCGCGCAGGATGACCGCATCGCTCAAGGGCTTCAGCTCGGTGAGCCGGATATCCAGCGCGGAGGCCGGCGCATCAGTGCCGATCGACGCGCTGCCACGCAGCACTTCGGTGCCATCGCGCTTCATCATTCGGATTGTGGCGTAGTTGCCGCCGTGGGTCGGCTTCTCCACGATGGCCTGCACCTGTTCGCCCTCGAAAGCGGCGGCGCGGTAGTGCGCCGAGATACAGCCGGACTCGAACCATGCTTTGCCCCACAGCCGCTCGCAGAGCGGTGCGAACTGGCTGAAATGGGTCGGACCTTCGATGGTGCCCCCCTTGAAGCCGAGCTTCTGCGCGGTGGCGTCGTCATGGATCGACGCATGCGAGTCGTAGGTTTGCGCATGCAGCATCTGACGCGGCTGGCGCCATGGGCCGACGAGCGTATTTTCGCTATCTTCGATCAAAGTGTCGAAAGCGGCTGATGTCATTGACGTTTCCTCGGAAAATGCGGTCTATCGACGCTTGCGCCGGAGTTGTGGCTACCAGGTGTCAACGCAGGGACGCTTGCGGCCCTCGCGCTGCGGCGGTTTTGGCACCGATCGCAAGCCGGCCATCACCCAGCGCCGCGTCTCGGCGGGGTCGATGACGTTGTCGATCTCGAACACCGAGGCGATCGAGGTTGCCTTGCCGTTGGCATAGAGCTCAGCGACCTTGTTCTTGTAATAGGTCTCGCGCTCGACCGGGTCGGCAATCGCCTCCATCTCTTTTCGGAAGCCGAGCCGGACATAGCCTTCCAGCCCCATGCCGCCGAATTCGCCGGTCGGCCATGCCGCCGTGAAGAACGAGGCGTGAAAGCCGCCACCGATCATCGACTGCGCGCCGAGCCCATAGCCCTTGCGCAGCACGATGCCGAAGAGCGGCACGGTGATGCTGGCACCGGTTACAAACATGCGTGCGACATGGCGCACGATCGCGGTCTTCTCGGCTTCCGGCCCGACCATAAAGCCCGGCGTGTCGCACAGCGATACGATCGGAATGTCGAACGCGTCACAGAGCTGCAGGAATCGCGCTGCCTTGTCGCCAGCCGCTGCATCGATGGCGCCGCCGAGATGCTTCGGGTTATTGGCGATGAGGCCGAACGGCTTACCCTCGATGCGGATGAAGGCCGTGATCATGCCGACGCCGAAATCACGGCGGATTTCCAATACAGAGTCCTCGTCGGCAATCAGATCTATCACGGTACGGATGTCATAGACGCGTAGCCGGTTCTCCGGAATCGCGCGGCGCAGTAGCCGCTGATCGGGCGCACGCCAGTCGGTGACGGCACCCTGGAAATAGGACAGATATTTTTGCGCGGCCGTCGTCGCTTCCTCTTCGTCCTCGACGAGGATATCGACGACGCCATTCGGCGACTGGAACGATACCGGTCCGACTTCGGCGGGATGATAGACGCCAAGGCCGCCGCCTTCGATCATTGCCGGACCACCCATGCCGATCGAAGCATTCTTGGTGGCGATGATGACATCGCAGCAGCCGAGCATCGCGGCATTGCCGGCGAAGCAATAGCCGGACACGACACCGACGACGGGAACCAGCCCGGACAGCTTGGCGAATTGCACGAAGGACGGACCGTCCAAGCCGGTCATGCCGAGCCGGTCGGTATCGCCGGGACGACCGCCGCCACCTTCGGCATAGAACACCAGCGGCATTTTCCACTGCTCGACCAGCGACAGCATGCGGTCGATCTTCTTGTGGTTCATATGGCCCTGGGTGCCGGCCAGCACCGTATAGTCATAGGAGATCACCATACAGCGCGCTTCGTGATCGCCGAATTTCGCAGCATTGACCGTGGCTGTGCCGGCGACAAGGCCATCGGCCGGCGTGTTCTTGATGAGATCGTCGAGCGCGCGGCGCCGCCGCTGACCGGCAATGGCGAGGCTGCCATATTCCATGAAGGAGCCGTCATCGACGAGCTGCGCGATGTTCTCACGCGCAGTGCGCTGATTGGTCTTGCGGCGGCGCTCGACCGAGGATGGTCGGCTTTCATCGAGCGTATTGCCCTGACGGGCGATCAGTTCGGCAAGGTCGGGACGAATGTGATCTAGATCAACATCCGCTTCTTCCGCCGCTGCGTCGCCAGCGACGTCTTGCGGCTCGATATAAAGAATGGGTTCGCCCTGCATCAGCGTGACGCCGTCAGCCGCCGCAATGCGAGTGACGCGGCCGCCCTGCTCCGCCGTCACCAGATGCTCCATCTTCATCGATTCGATGATGGCGAGCTGCTGGCCGGGACGCACGATATCGCCCTCGGCCACCGGGATCGCCACAACGGTACCCTGCAGCGGCGCCGCGACCGGTACCGATCCTTCCGGCACTGGTGTCGCCATGCCGGCGGATGTCGCCGACTGCGCAGACTGACCGAGCGTGTCGAACAGCGGCTTTCCGGGGTTCTGCGCAGCGCCGACCAGCTCGGCAACATTGCGATCAATGAAACTGGTGCTGATTCGATTGGCCTGGAAATCGGCATTGGCGAGGATCGCCTGCATGAACGGAATATTGGTGGCGACACCTTCGATGCGAAATTCGCGCAGCGCTCGCGTGCCCTTTGCGATGACGTCCGGCCATTTCATCGGCGTATGGACGATGACTTTGGCCAGCAACGAGTCAAAAGCCGCGCTGGTCCTGTAGCCGGCATAACCGAACGTATCGACGCGCACACCCGGCCCCGATGGCGGCTCGAAAACCGCCAGCGTGCCGCCGGTCGGCTTGGTCGCTCCCGACGCGTCCATAGTTTCCATATTGATGCGGAGCTGCATGGCGAAACCGCGCGGGCTCGGCACCGAGGCCTGATCGAGACCGAGCGATGCCAATGTCGCACCGCCGGCGACCGCAAGCTGCGAGCGCACCAGATCGACCGATAGCACTTCCTCTGTCACGGTGTGCTCGACCTGCAGTCGCGGATTGGCCTCGATAAAGGCGAAGGCGCCATCGCCCTCGCCAGCCTCGCCATCGACCAGGAATTCGAAGGTGCCGAGGCTGTCATACTTCGCCTCCGCCGCGAGATTTCTGGCGGCTTCGACGATACGGCTGCGCAATTTGTGTGACAGCGACGGGCTCGGCGCAACTTCGACCAGCTTCTGGTTGCGGCGCTGGATCGTGCATTCACGCTCCCAGAGCTGGCTGATATCGCCGTGACGATCGCCGATGATCTGCACTTCGATATGGCGGGCATTGCGAATGAGACGCTCGACATAGACGCCGTCGCTGCCGAAGGCCGCCTTGGCTTCCGACTGGCATCGCGCATAAGCATCGTCGAGATCCTCCGCGCGCTCGACAACGCGCATGCCGCGGCCGCCGCCGCCAGCCATGGCCTTGATCATCACGGCAGCATTGCTACCGAGCGATGTGAAGAACGCTCTTACCTCGTCAAGCGTCGAGGGGCCCGTGGTGCCCGCGATGATCGGTACGCCACAGCGCTTGGCGAGTTGCTTGGCCGCGACCTTGTCGCCGAACAGCTGCAATGCCGCGGGTGACGGGCCGACAAAGGTAATGCCCTCCTCTGCGCAGCGGCGGGCCAGATCGGCATTCTCGCTGAGAAAGCCGTAGCCCGGATGCAGCGCATCGCAGCCGGTGGCTTTGGCGGCACCAATCACACCTTCGATATCGAGATAAGCACGCGCACCACGGCCGGGGATTTCCATGGACTCGTCGGCGATCCGTACATGCAGCGACAGCGCGTCATCGGCCGGATACATCGCGACGGTGGCAAGACCTGCATCCGCCGCGGCGCGCGCGATACGAATGGCGATCTCGCCGCGATTGGCAATCAGCAATTTGCGAAAGGGCATCAAATTCTCCGTGAACAATAGACGCGATCCGGGGTGGCATCATCCGCACCTGGGGCCATGTAACGTTTCGATTCACTGCGGCGCGTTGGCGTCGAGTTCCTGCTTCTTCACCTTGCCAGTGGCAGTCATCGGCAGTGCGTCGATGATGCGAACCTCCGGTACCTTGTAAACGGCCATCCGTTCGGCACACCACGCCTGCAGCTCAGCAGGCGTAATGGTACCGATCTCTTCCGGCTTGAGCTGGATGAAGGCAACAGGCACTTGTCCCTTGCTGGCATCGTCGCGACCAACCACACCCGATCCGAGGACCTTTGGATGCTGGCCGAGCAGCGCCTCGATTTCCGGCGGAAATACACTCATGCCCTTGACCTTCAGCATTTCCTTGCGGCGGCCGAGGAAGTGCAGGAAGCCGTCGGTATCGATGGTACCGATATCGCCAGTGCGCAGCCAGCCATCGATCAACGACTCTGCGGTCGCTTCCGGCTTATTCCAGTAGCTCTTCAGCAGCGATGGTGTGCGGACACGGATCTCGCCCTCACCGCCCAGCGGCACCAGTTCACCGGTTTCGAAATCGGTGATCTTGAACTCGGCACCTGGCACCGGAAGGCCAACAAAGATCGGCTGCGACAGCAGATCGAAATCATTATCCTGAAAACCGGCCGTGAGGGTGTTGGATGTATGGGTCTCGGTCATGCCCCACGACGCTTCGGTCAGGATCGTTCCGGTGAGATCCTTCCAGCGCTTGCGATAGACCGGATTGAGCTTCTTCACGAAGGATACGACGCGCACCTGGTTAAGTGACGAGAGGTCGAATTCCTTGAAGCGCGGGTGATCCATCAGCTCGACGGCGCCATCCACCGGCATCGCGGTGACATTGACCTTGTAGTGATCGATTGCCGACAGTGCGCCGATCGCATCCCAGCGCGCCAGCAGGACCAGCGTTGCGCCCGTAAACATCGGGAAGATCAGGCCGAAATTCTCGCCGGCAATCCAGAACTCCGGAAAGAACGACAGAAAAACGCTGTCCTCATTGGCAACGACGGAGATGCCGTGATTGGCGGCGGCCGTATAGACCATATCGCGCTGGGTGTGCACGCAACCCTTCGGCATGCCGGTCGTACCACCCGTGTAGTTCAGCGCGGCGATATCATCGAGCCCGGCCGGCGGCAGCGGCCTTGGCGCCGGCAGCGCAGCCAGCGCCGGCAACAGATCGGTCGCACCGGGGACAGCAATACGCGGCGCGCTGATCGAGTCAGGAACGGGAATGGTCGGCTTGGCCGGAAGCACATCTGCAAAACTGGTAACGATTACCTCGCGCAGCTTGGATTCACCCCGCACCTGATCGACCACCGGCGCCAGCTGATCCAGCGCCACGATGACCTCGGCGTCGGTGTCGTTCAGCTCGTAGGACAATTCAAACGCGCGCGACAACGGACTGACGGGCACGTGAATCGCGCCAAGCTTGAGGATGCCGAAGAAAACGATATGGAATTGCGGGCAGTTCGGCAGGAACACCGCGACACGGTCGCCCTTGCGGACGCCCTTCTCCATCAGCAACGCCGCGAAGCGATCACTCTGCGCGTCGAGTTCGGCATAGGTGGTGACGTGACCATAGAAGATCACCGCGGGTTTTTCAGGATTACGCTTGGCCCAGGCGCGCAAATATTCAGTCAGCGCCACCTCGCCATGCAGATATTGCGGCTTGTTCGGCGTGCCCTTCGGCCAGGCTTTGGCCCACAGCTCGTGCAGCCTGGCGAGATATTCAGTTTCGGCTTTAATGTCTTGGACGCTTGCGGCCATTACCGTCTTCCTTGTTCTTATCTCTTGGTCAATTGCGTTTCATGGTCGGATCGAGCGCAACGCGCAGCGATTCACCCAGCGTATTAAAAGCCAGTGCGGTGAACAGGATCGCGAGGCCGGGCGGATACATCTGCTCCGGCGCGATCTCCATGTTCTGATAGGCCCGCGCCAGCATCCCGCCCCAGCTTGGATCCGGCGGCTGGATGCCCAGGCCGAGGAAGCTAAGGCTCGCTTCGGCGAGCAACGCTGCCGCGAGCAGCAGCGTCACCTGCACGATCACAGGCTGAATCGCATTCGGCAGCACATGGCGCCAGAGAATGCGTTTGGTGGAGCCACCGAAGCAGCGCGCGGCATCGACATAGAGTTCGTTGCGCACCACCAGCGTGCGGGCGCGCACCAGTCGCGCGAGCTGCGGCGCGAACACGATGCCGACCGAGATCATGCCATTGGTCAAACCGATGCCGAGCGCGCCGGTGACAGCGATCGCCAGCACGATGGCCGGGAATGACAGAAAGCTGTCAATGATGCGGCTGATCACGGCATCGACCCAACCGCCGAGATAGCCGGCAAGGATGCCGACCGGCACGCCGATCAGAACGGCGATCGTGACCGCAAGGAAACTCGCATAGAGCGACGCCATGCCGCCATAGATCAGGCGGCTGAGCGTATCGCGACCAAGATCGTCAGCACCAAGCCAATGCTGAGCCGACATCGTCGCCAGCGCGGCATCGAGATCCTGAGCGGCCGGCGCATACGGCGAGATCCACGGGCCGAGGACCGAGATCACGAACAGCGCGACGAGGAACGTCAGGCTGAACGCGCCACGTAGATCGCTGACGAACCAGCGCACGAAATTCGAGAAACGTCCCGGCCGACGCTCGGGCGCCATCACAGCATCGGTCATGATGAGATCCTCGGATCGAGGACGCTATAGAGAATGTCCGTGAGCAGATTGAGCGTGACGACAATCAGGACCATGGTGAACACCACGCCCTGCACCACCGGGAAATCACGGTTCATCGCGCCGTTGACGATCAGACCGCCCATGCCGGGGATCGCGAATACCGCCTCGACCACCACGGTCGCCGCCAGCATGCGGTTCGCGAGCAGGCTGACCACGGTGAGCAAATTGACGCTGACATTCTTCAAACCGTGCCGCCACAGGATCGATGACGGCGGCAGGCCCTTGGCATGTAATGTGCGGACCTGCTGCGACGACAGGATCTCGACCAGCGAGGACCGCAGTTGCCGCGCGACTTCGGCAATACCGCCCGATGCAAGTGCCACGGCTGGCAAAATGGCATGGCTGAGCGAGGCCCAAGGGTCTTTCATCAGCGACACCGCGCCGGTGGCCGGCAACCAGTTCAGCTGCAGCGAGAAGAACGCCACCAGCAGCATTCCCAGCCAGAAGTTCGGCACGGCGACACCAAGTGAGGCGATAGCCATGACGAAACCGTCGATCCACGAGCCGGGCTTGGTCGCGGCAGCAATGCCCAGGGGGATGCCGACAAGCATGGCCGTCAACAAAGCGAGCACAACGATCAGCAGCGTATGCGGCAAGCAGCGCTGGATTGAGGTCAACACCGCTTCATTTGAAATCAGCGAGTTGGAGAGATCGCCATGCGCCGCCTTCCAGAGCCACGAGCCGTATTGCAGGAAGAACGGCTGGTTCAAGCCGTAAAGTTCGCGAATTTCGGCAATCCGCTGATCAGACGCATTATCGCCGGCAAGCGTCACCGCCACATCGCCCGGCACCAGCTTGAGCAGACCGAACACGATGAAGGTCGACAGCACCACCACCGGGATCGACTGCAACAGGCGACGACCGATAATGCGGAGACGTCCGGAATTAGACATGCGTTCATCACACCAGTTGAGCGCGCCGCGATGATCGCGGCGCCAGTTGTTGTGTCGGAGAGTTAGCCGAGCGAAATGTTCTCGAATTTCGGCTTGCCGAGCAGATTGGGCTTGAAGCCCTTCACCTTGGCTGAGAGCGCATCGAGTTCGAACTGGAACGCGAGCGGTGCCGACAGGGCATTCTCCACCGTGAACTTCTGGATCTTGGCGAACACTTCGGCGCGCTTGGCGAGGTCTTCGCTGACGCGGCTCTCTTGGATCAGTTTCGAGAGCTCGGGATCTGCAGTACGTCCGGCGTTGTAGTAAGCGCCTTTGTCGAAGCCGAGCGCATAGGTCATGCTCGGATCCGGACGACCGGTCCAGGCCGATACCAGCAGATCGAACTTCTTCTCGGTAGCGAAGAACTGCGCGCTGATTTCCGCGATGGTGCCGCGGGTGAATTTGAGGCGGATGCCAGCTTTGCCAAGCTGATCCTGGATCACTTCGCCACGCCGCACCGAATCCTGGTCGGTGTAGCCGCCGATGGTCAATTCGAGACCATCCTTGTAGCCGGCCTCGGCGAGCAACTGCTTCGCCTTTTCCGGATTGTTCGGATACATCCCGGCAACATCCTTGTTGAACGCCCAGTGCGAACTCGGCAGCGTCATGCGTGCCGGCTCGCCCAGCCCATTCAGTGCCGCCTTGACGAAGGCATCGCGATCGAGCGCGAAATTGATCGCCTGACGGACTTTGATGTTATCGAGCGGCGAACGGGCATAGTTCAAATATAGCTGAATGCAATACAGGGTTGGCGACGTGACCGTCTCCAGATTCTTGGCGCGCTCGATCACCGGCTTCAGGCGCGCCGGCAACTGGAATGCCATGTCGTTCTGGCCGGCGACCACCGAGCGCAAAGCCGTGGCGTTTTCCGGGATGATGTTGAATTCGATACCGTCCAGATAAGGTCGGCCCGGGCGCCAGTATTGGTCATGGCGCGCCACGACGATGATCTCGTTGTCGTTCCAGCGCACGAACTTCCATGGACCTGCGCCCACCGGCTTGCGATCGGTCTCATTGCCGAGCGCCTTGATATTGGTCGGCGACACCATCATGCCGGCACGGTCCGACAGAATGGCCGGCAGCGCGGTATCCGGGTTCTTCAGCTTCAGCGTAACCTGCAGAGGGCCGGTCACCTCGACCGCTTCTACGCTGGAGAGATCAGGCTTCACGTTGGAGCGCTGGTCGGTGCGGTTGCGTTCGAGATTGAACTTGACGGCCTCGGCATCCATCGGTGTGCCGTCGTGGAATTTGATGCCGGTGGTGATATCGAGCACCATGGTCTTCGCGTCCGGGAACGACCACTTCGCCATGCCCGGCTTCGGCTTGAGCGTCTCGTAATCCCATTCGACAAGCGTGTCATACATGGTCCACAGGATGCTGTGATCGGAGCCCGCGCCGCCGGTGGCCGGATCGAGCGACGACGGATTGGCGGGCGCAGCCACCTTCAGCACGCCGCCCTTCTTGGCGTCCTGCGCCCAGGCCGGCAGGCCCAGCGCGCCGGTCACGGCGGCGCTGCCCATCAAGGCCAGAATGTCACGACGACGCAGCACGCGCTTGCCCAAATCGATTGTGGTCATTTGAAATTCCTCCCGGTGATTATGATGCGCGTTGCGCTTTTTGATTGTCTGGTGGTGGTCCGTCCGCCGTGGCGAAATGGCACGCGACGCGGTGTCCCGGCTTGACGTCACGCCAGGCCGGCACTTCCTCCGTGCAGCGCGGCTGCACCGACGGGCAGCGCGTGCGGAAGCGACAGCCAGACGGCGGCGCCACCGGGCTCGGGATCTCGCCTTCGAGAATGATGCGGCGATCGACGCGCAGATGCGACGGCAGCGGCACCGGCTCAGCCGACAGCAGCGCACGCGTATAAGGATGCAGCGGATGTTCGACGACATCCTCGGCCGGGCCGAGCTCCATCAACTTGCCGAGATAGGTGACGGCAATGCGATCCGAGATATGCGAGACCACCGAGATATCGTGAGTGATGAACACATAGGTCAGGCCGAATTCGCGTTGCAAATCCGCAAAGAGATTGAGTACGTCGCCGCGAATAGAGACGTCGAGTGCCGCCACCACTTCATCGCAGACGATGACCTTCGGCCGCAACGTCAGCACGCGCGCGATGTTGACGCGCTGCTTCTGGCCGCCGGATAGTTGGTGCGGATAACGGTCGGCGGCTTCCGCAGCGAGCCCAACGCGTTCCAGCACCTCGATGCCGCGGCGGCGGCGCGACGCGTTATCACCCTGGCCCATGATCTCCAGCGGCTCGACCACGCTGTCGATGATGGTCATGCGCGGATTGAGCGCGGCATTCGGATCCTGGAAGATGATCTGATAGTCGCGGCGATGCTTGCGGAACGCGCCGGTTCCGAGTGTCACGGGATCGGTGCCGTCATGCAGGATCTTGCCATGCGTTGGCGGCAGCAGCGACACCAGCGCGCGGCCGAGCGTGGTCTTGCCGGAACCCGATTCGCCGATGATGCCAAAGGTCTCGCCGGCGCGGACTTCGAAATCCATACCATCGATGGCTTTCACCGTGTCGCGGCCGTCGCGCGTCGGAAACAGAATGCGCAAGTCACGCACAGCGAGAATGCCGCTATCGCTCGTATGGTTCTGCGCGGAAGACATCAGTTCACCGCTCCCGGCAGCACGAGTTCGGGGGCACGCCAGCAGCGCGCAGTACGATCGCTTTCGATCTCGATCATCGGCTGGCTCTGCTCGCAGCCCGCCACGGCATGCGTGCAACGTGATCGGAAGCGACAGCCGGCCGGCATCGCACTTGGCGACGGCACACGACCGGGAATCGAGGCCAACACGCCGCGGCGCTTGCTGAGGCCAGGCAGCGAGCGTAGCAGTCCCGACGTGTAAGGGTGCCGCGGTCGCGTCAACACATCATCCACCGGCGCGTCCTCGACGACTTCGCCGGCATACATCGTGATCATGCGGGTACAGGTTTCGGCGACGACGCCGAGGTCATGGGTGATGAAAATCAGCGCGGTCCCGGTACGCTCGCTCAACGAACGCAACAGGTCTGTGATCTGCGCCTGCACCGTGACGTCGAGCGCGGTGGTCGGCTCGTCGGCGACCAGCAGCTTCGGCTTGCAGATCAACGCCATCGCGATCATCACGCGCTGGCGCATGCCACCGGACAACTGATGCGGATATTCGTCGCAGCGGCGTTCCGGCGCGGGGATGCCGACCTCACGCAGCGCAGCGATGGCGCGCTCGCGCCCTTCCGGACGGCTGACCGGAAAATGGACGCGATAGGCTTCGCTGATCTGATCACCAACGGTGAAGACCGGATCGAGCGCGCTCATTGGCTCCTGAAAAATCATCGCGATCTCACGGCCGCGCACTGCGCGCATTCGCCGCGGCGACAGCGTGGCCAGATTGGTCCCGTTGAACAGGATATCGCCCTGAATGCGTGCCGACTGCGGCGGCAACAGCCGCAGCAGCGACAGACCAGTGACGGTCTTGCCGCATCCGCTCTCGCCGACCAGACCGACACGCTCGCCCGGCGCGATGGTGAAGTTCACATTGCGGGTAATCGGCAGCGCACCATTTGCAGTCGCAAAGGACAGCGAGAGATCGCGAACCTCGAGCAACGGCCGCGGGGACCCGCCGACATGAGGTGTCGAAGCGGCTCGTGACGCGGTCGCTGCGAATATGTCGATCGCGTCCGTCATCGCAACACACCAACCAAAGCGCGGCCAGATGTAATGCGCAGAATGTGCTTCAGCTGCAGGAGCTGCTCATGCGCCGCTTGCGCATAGCGATCGAGGCCGCAGGAGCGCGGCTGTCGGGGCGTTGTCAGCCGGACATGCGCCGGCGCGAACATGGTCGCCATGTTTTACCTCCCTTGCCATCCCTGTCGTGCAGATCTTGCCGATTGCCCCGGGACGTTCCATCGCGCTCCGGCTTGAGCCGGTATGTCGATGCGACGGTCCGCCAATGAAAGGTCACCAGTTGTCAATTGTCAACAATTGACTTCTGAGATACCTAGGCCTGTATTGCTCGATATGCGAGCACCGACAGGAGGGGTTATGGCAGCGACGCTTCGCAAGCCATCCGCTGACAACGAAAGCGACGTCGAACGGAAGTTTGCGCCGCGCACGCTTCCCGATCAGGTTGCGGAAGAGCTCGGCGCGGAGATCGTATCCGGCCGTCGCAAGGCGGGCGAGCGATTGGTCGAACTGGATCTGGCGCGCGACTTCGGCGTCAGCCGCGGCCCCATACGTGAGGCAATTCGCATTCTCGAACGTCGGCGTCTCGTCGACGTCTTTCCACGGCGCGGCGCCTATATCAGGCCGCTATCGCTCAAATCAGTCGCGGACCTGTTCAATGTTCGCACTGCGCTATCCATGTTGGCGGTGCGAACCATGGCGACCTCCCCGGTCGAAAGCTTCGTCGACACGCTGGCGCGCCGCTGCGACGAGCTGAAGGCAATGGTCGAGATCAACGATCCCATGGCCTTCGCGCGCACGACGACGCGGGCCGTCAAGACCATCGCGCGCGGTTCGGGCAACGACCTGCTGGTCGAATTGCTCACCGACCTGGCCAACCAGACTGTATGGGAAACCATCTGGAAGACGCCGCTGGACTATCAGACCCGCGACATCCGCCAGCTCAGCGCCGACCTGATGGCATCGACGCTGAAGGCGATCCGGCAGCGCAAGCCGAACGCTGCTGTCACACATCTCGGTCAACTTCTGGAAAGTGATCGCGACCGCGCCTTGTCCACCCTATCGCGCATTCGTGGAGAGACGTTGGATCTCAGCGCGCTGACACCGGGCGACGGGCACGGCATTGTGCCAGCAGACACTACTCCCGCGTCGTCCGTGTGAAGTTCCAATGAACGGCAGACCCAGATGGTCGCCTGAGGGATTGTGAGTTAGGCAGGATCACCCGTCTAAAGCGAAAAGATGATCGACTGGGAACGCGAGCTTTTGCCTCACGACCCTGCATCGCGTGACTGTTACGTTTTCCGCAATGTGATTAGCCGAGGCACTGACATCGAAGGCGTTGCTCTGGCTCGCCGCCGAGGCGTTCGTCATTGCTCCGGCAGGTTTTGTCAGGCGTGAAAAGACTTTTTCCTTTCAAAAACAAGCCCCCAGCTGTTCCTCCATCATCGGGGCGTCGCGATCGGATCCGGAGGGTCCGAGATCCTCAAGACAATCGAGCATCGCCTTCTCAAGTCGATCCCGCGATGATCGTGGCTTCGGGCGCCGGACCTTACCCGGCATGAGCGGGCCATTGGTGGACCTCGCCCGGCCGTGATCCTGATCGCCGTAGTTGCGTTGGTCGTCGTCAAACCGGTCTAAACGGGTTCAATTTGACCTGACGCAACGTTAGCCCGAACGATTTGGTGCATTCCATGCGTGCAATCCGGAGACTGGAAAGATGCGCGCGGAACTAGCACGACGATACGGGCAGGACAGACTTCCACGCTACACCAGTTATCCCACGGCTCCTCACTTCGCCCCGGTGATCGGCGAAGCCGATTACCGGCGGTGGCTGCAGACGATGTCGTCCGAACGCCCAGCCTCGCTCTATCTGCATGTACCGTTCTGCCGATCGATGTGTTGGTATTGCGGGTGTCACACCTCCGTAACCAAGCACGACGATCCGGTCGCGATCTACGCGTCCGGCCTACGGACCGAAGCGCGTCTCGTTGCAGAGGCGATCGGCGAGCGGTTTCCGATCTCGCACATCCACTTCGGTGGCGGAACCCCGACGATCATGAGCCCCGAGACTTTCGTCGATCTCGTCGGGGCTTTGCGTCATTCGTATGCGGTGCTCCCGGATGCCGAGGTGGCTGTTGAGATCGACCCACGAACATTGACACAGGCCATGACGGAAGCGTTGGGGCATAGCGGCGTCAATCGTGCCAGCCTCGGCGTCCAGAGCTTCGATCCTGCCGTGCAACGCGCCATCAACCGCTTTCAGAGTCTCGAGAAAACCGCCTTGTCGGTCGAAGGGCTGCGGAAGGTCGGCGTCACCCGTTTCAATTTCGATCTGCTCTATGGCTTGCCACTGCAAACGGTGGCGTCTTGCCTGGACACCGTCGCCAAATGCATAGAGCTTCGTCCGGATCGCTTCTCGGTCTTCGGCTATGCGCACATCCCCTCGTTCAAGAAGCACCAACGTAAAATCGCGGAAGACACCCTGCCGGGCAGCGTCGAGCGACATCTTCAGTCAGAAGCCATTGCACAGGCGCTGGTCGATGCAGGATACGTGCGCATCGGCCTCGACCACTTCGCCCTTCCCGATGACGAGCTCGCCGCGGCGAAACATGAAGGCCGGCTGCACCGGAATTTCCAGGGGTACACCGACGATGCCGCCGAAAACCTCATCGGTCTTGGGGCCAGCGCCATCGGCCGCATGCCGCAAGGGTTTGTGCAGAACGTCGTAGCCACGCGCGACTATCTCGCTTGCGTCGCAGAGGAGAAGCTCGCTACCGTCAAGGGCTACGCATTCACCGAGGACGACCGATTCCGCGCCGATATCATCGAGCGCATCATGTGCGACATGACCGTCGACCCCCCTCGGCTCGCCCGGCAACATGGTCGAGATCCCGAGACCGCCGTGGTTGATCGGATGAGGCTGCAGAACCTGGTCGCCGACGGCGCCGTGACGATGACCGGCGATCGGATCACTATCCGCGATGGCGCCGAGTTCCTGGTACGCAGCGTCGCTTCGGCGTTCGATGCTCATCTGGCAAAGTCGGCAGCCGTTCACAGCCGGGCGGTCTAAAACGTGGCCCCGGCTGGCCGCCGAGGCAGTTTGGGCGCTCGCATTTCTTTATGCCGTGTTGATGGTGGGAAAGTTCGCAGTTTTGCTCTCCAAATGGTGGCGATTTGAGCCGCCCCTTAGTCTTCGGCCAGACTGCGGCGGTGCTTAATCGCGCGCGTGTAAAACAAGTGATTAGGTCATTGATCAACGGACTTGGTGAGGAAACACGTCGCTCCATCCTGCAAGCCGGACTCGAAGGGCGTGCTCTACGCACTGGGCGCGATCTCGGGCGGGCTTTCGCTGTGGGTCGAAGATGGCAAGCTCAGCTTTGAGTACAATCTGTACGAGATCGAACGGACGAGGCTCGATACGACTGCTCCGCTCCCGACCGGAAAGATCAAGATCGAAGTCGAAACACGCGTGGCGAGCAGCGCACACGCTGGTGCTCTCGACATCGTCATCCGCGTGGACGGAAAAGAAGTGGCCAAGGGCCGGGTGCCTCGCTCAACCTCGCTCGGGTTTACTGCCAATGACGCTTTCGACGTCGGCCGTGACAGCTATTCGCTGGTCTCGTTCGCGTATTATGACCGCAAGCCATTTGCGTTCAACGGAAAGATCAACCGTCTACGGGTTGAGTAGCCGACCAACAAGTTTCTCGAAGAGCCGGGCATCAAGGGGTGGCCTGCGCCCGACAAAAGTCCGGCTCACTCCGCCGTGGCAAAGATTTCAGTTAACCGAGACCGATCGTCGACCACGAGAACCGCGCCAGCTCGCAGGTGCATAGGGTAATGCTGCATATGACGACGCGCGCTTGACCGTTGCGGCGCGATGCAGTGCGATGCGCTTCAACGCAAACATCCATGCGATCAGGCCCGGCGCGGTCTTGCATCGCGACGCTGACACGGACGGCGTGGCCAACGATGTCGTCCTCAATCCAAATTGTCTGGGCATTCAAACCTCCATCCGGTGATTCCGACTACGCCAAAAAGGCGCTCCGAATCCTAGTCGAGGTTGAATTTATGCACTGCGAATCTTGCGGCTCACTTGCGTTGCGTCAATCAGTGCAGAACGACGTGCGCCATATGGTCATCAAACGGCCGTGCGGCCATCTGCGCGCGCAGTTCGGCGAGTTCGGTCTCGAGCTGCTGATTGACGAGAATGAGTGCGGCAACGGTACCACGGGTGTCACCATGGCAGGCGGCGATGAGATCGTCGACTTCCGCGTCTAGCTTGGTCATTGGAAAAATCTCCTGCCACGCTTTCGGTTGCCTTCAAATATCGGCTAAGCGTTGCATCAATATTAAACGATACCGGAGTCTCCGGCTTCATCGCCAACGTGCATGGATACCGGTTAAGGGCGCCTTTCCGGGTCCAAAGAATCCACACGCGACTTTCTACGATCGGCTTGGGCCACCGGCTTCAATTGCCGCGGTGCAACCGCGCGTTGATCGCAAAATCGCTGGTTTCTGAGTAGTCATGGCCCGCAAAGGCGGCTACGGCCGTCAGGCTGATCAAGACGCGAATTCAAGGACATGCCAATGATGAACGACGGTCGCCCGTTCGGGCTCTACATCGATGGTCGCTTCCAGCCGGCCTCCGCCGGCCGCACGATCCGGATCGAGAACCCGAAAGATCGCAGCCATCTGGCCGACGTCGCCGAGGGCGACGAGACAGACATCGACCTTGCCATCGACGCGGCCGAACGCGCCGGCAAGGTCTGGGCGGCAACGCCCGGCGCTGTGCGCGGCGACATTATGCACCGCGCCGGCGAGTTACTCGCCAGGAAGCTGCCCGATCTGGTTACCATCGAGGTTGACCAGATCGGCCGAGCCCGCCGCGAGATGACGGCGCAGCTCGGCCGTTTGCCGGAATGGTTTCGCTATTTCGGCGCGGTCGCGCGCACCCATGAAGACACCGTGCCGCCGTTCGGCGGCAATTTGCTGAACTATACCCGCCGCGTGCCACTCGGAGTGGTCGGCCATGTCACGCCGTGGAATCACCCGCTGCTGATCCTCACCAAGAAGATCGCGCCGTCGATGGCGGCCGGCAATACGATGGTGGTGAAGCCCAGCGAACTCGCGCCGATCACACCTCTTCTACTCGGCGACATCTTCAAGGAAGCCGGCGTGCCCGATGGCGTCTACAATGTCGTGCCCGGCTATGGCGCGACCGCCGGCAAGGCGCTGACATCCAGCAAGCGCATCAAGAAGATCGATCTCACCGGGGGCACCGAGACCGGCAAGATGGTCGCGTCCATGGCCGGCGCCAACCTGACCAAGGTTGCGGCCGAACTCGGCGGCAAGGCTGCCGTGATCATGTTCGACGATACGCCGATCGAACGCGGTGTGGCGGCCGCGCTGTTCGCCTCCTTCATTGCCACCGGCCAGACCTGCGTGCAGGGCGCGCGCCTGCTGGTGCAGCGCTCGGTGCATGATGCTGTCGTTGCCGAACTGGTCCGCCGCACCAACATGATCCGGATCGGCGATCCGCAGGACATGGCGACGCAGATGGGACCGCTGGTGTCAGCCAAACAACGCGAACTGACGGAGCGCTATATCAGGATCGGCCTAGAGGAAAGTGCGACACTCGCCGCCGGCGGCAAGCGCCCGGACGGCAAGGCCTTCGAGAGCGGCTACTATCATCAACCGACAATCTTCACCGACGTGACCGGCAATATGCGGATCGCGCAGGAAGAGATCTTCGGGCCAGTCGTCGTCGTGATCCCGTTCGACACGGAAGAGGAAGCCATCGCGCTGTCCAACGGCACCGAATTCGGGTTGGCCACCTCGATCTGGACCCGCGATGTCACCCGCGCGCATCGCGTCGCACATCAACTTGAGAGCGGCATCGTCTGGATCAACGACCACCACCGCATCGATCCCTGCTCGCCCTGGGGTGGCTTCAAGATGAGCGGCATCGGCCGCGAGAACGGGCTGATCGCCTATGAGGAATACACCCAGATCCAGAACGTGATCGTCAATCTCTCGGATGAGCCGTTCGACTGGTATGCCGACGACGGGCAGGAGAAGCGGTATAGCTAAAGCACGCAAAAAGCGTAGGGCGGATTACGCCTTCGGCTAATCCGCCCTACGTCTACTGCTAGCCGAATCCCGCCACGGCATGCGGCACATACGGCGCTTCGAGCGCTGCGATCTCTTCACTCGTCAGCCTGAGCGACAGCGCAGCGATTGCGTCGGTCAGATGCGCCGGCTTCGACGCACCGACGATCGGCGACGTGATCTCCTTCTTCTGCAACAGCCAAGCCATCGCGACCTGTGCCTGCGGTACTCCGCGGACCTTGGCGACCGCGGCCACCTGCTCGACGATCTTGCGATCGGACTCCTCGGACTGCGCATAGAGCGTCTTGCCGAATTCATCGGTATTTTGACGCTCGCTGGTCTCGTCCCAGGCCCGCGTCAGGCGCCCGCGCGCCAGCGGGCTCCACGGCATCACAGCAATCTTCTGGTCGGCGCAGAGCGGGAGCATCTCGCGCTCCTCCTCCCGATTCAGCAGATTGACATGGTTCTGCATGCTGACGAATTCGGTCCAACTGTTTAGCCGCGACGTATAGAGCGCCTTGGAGAACTGCCACGCATACATGCTGGACGCGCCGATATAGCGGACCTTGCCAGCCTTTACGACGTCATGCAGCGCTTCCAGCGTCTCCTCGATAGGTGTGTTCTTGTCCAGACGGTGGATCTGATAGAGATCGATATAATCGGTGCCGAGCCGGCGCAGACTGTGATCGACCTCGGTCATGATCGCCTTGCGCGACAGGCCCATGCCGTTCGGACCCTTGCGCATGCGGTTATAGACCTTGGTCGCCAGCACCACGTCGTCGCGCTTTGCAAAATCCTTCAACGCACGGCCGACGATTTCTTCCGACGTGCCATCCGAATAGACATTCGCGGTGTCGAAGAAGTTGATGCCAAGTTCAATGGCCTGCTTGATTAGCGGCCGGCTTTTCTCCTCGTCCAACGTCCATGCATGGGCGCCGCGATCGGAGATGCCATAGGTCATGCATCCCAGAGACAAACGCGAGACATCCAGACCAGTATTTCCAAATTTGACGTAGTCCACGGCATTTCTCCCTTATTGTTCTAGTTGGTTTCTATTTGCGTTTGACGAAATCTGCGAAGGCGTCGGCATAGTCGGGATGCCAGCGCGACAGCGCCGGCCTGTTCTCGACGACATCGCCGATGGCCCACAACATGCGGCGCTCGTCGAGCGCGCGCGGCACGTCGTTATCCGGGCACAGGATATAGAAGTCGCCGACCTCGAGCCGTTGCATCATGAAGTCCACGGTCTGCTCGGCTGTCCACGCCGCATCCGGCTTCTCGGTGCGACCGCCGGCTGCGAGCGGCGTGAAGACAAAACCCGGGATCAGCAGATGTGCGGAGATCTGGCTGCCCTCGGTATTGCGCAGCTCATGCGCCAGTGCCTCGGTATAGGCTTTCACGCCGGCCTTGGAGACATTGTAGGCGGGATTGCCGGGCGGCGTGGTGATGCCCTGCTTGGAGCCGGTATTGATAATCAGGCCCGGCCGCTTGCGCGCGATCATATTTGTCGCGAAGGCCTGACAGCCATTGACGATGCCCCAGAGATTGACGCCGAGCAGCCGCTCCCAATTCTCCCGTGGCCCGAGTGCCGAGGTTGGCACCTGAATGCCGGCATTGTTCATCAGCACGTCGCAGCCGCCGAAGCGGGCCTGCACATCGGCCGCGAGCTTGACCATCGCATCGAGATTGCTGACATCGACGCTGGCCGTCATCACATCATTATGTCCGCCGCGCGCCACGCTGGCGATCTTGCCAGCCGCGTCAGCCAGACGATCCTCTCCGAGATCCACAATGCAGATGCGCAGACCCAACCGCGCAAAGGCCTTCGCTGCGGCAAGGCCAATGCCCGAGGCGCCTCCCGTGATGACGGCAACGGAACCTGCGGACAAAGCGGGATGGGACATGATGTTCTCCAGAACCGGGAGGTTGCGCAGATGCATATAGCATCAAGGCGCATCTTCGCATCTCACATGATTGCTAACGCATGGACCGCCGTCCATCCGCGCATGGCTATGACTTCTTGCCGTGAAACACTTCGTTGACAGTCTTGATCGCGCCCGTATCTGATGCCGCATAGCCGGGCAGCTTCACCAGCGCGTCGCGGAACTCGGCGCCGCGCAGCACCGCGAGAATATGCTGCATCGGCGCCTGCTCCAGCAGTGTCTCGCGACAGACGAAATAGTAGTCCTCAGTCAGCAGCCGCACGAAATCCAGTCCGAACTGCCGCGCCGCGGCCTCGACGCCGAAGGCGACGTCGGCCATGTCGCTGGCCACATAGGCCGCGACCGCGGCATGGGTGAACTCCACCTGTTCGTAGCCGTTAATCTGCGCGGGCTCGATCTTGTGTTGACGAAGAAGCTGATCGAACAACAACCCAGTGCCGGAATCCTGATCGCGATTGACGAAGCGGATCGCGGGATTGATCAGCGCCTCCATCGATGTGATGCGCAGCGGATTGCCTGGCTTGACCATCAGGCCCATTTCGCGCGTTGCAAAGCCGACGACGCGATGGACCCGGTTGTCTACCCATTCCTTGCAGGCATTGACACTGCGCTTGCGTAGCTCACCGCGCGGCAGATGCACGCCGGCGAGATCGCAGGTGTTATGCGCCAGCGACACCAGCGAGGTCTGGTTGCTGACATAACGCAGATCGATACCCGCTCCAGCCGTCGCATTCAGCATCTCGCGCAGTTTTGACACCGCAAAGCCGTGGCTGGCGTGAACGCGGATGATGGCGGGATGATCGGGCAGCAGCTCCTTGAGCTCGGTGGCCAGTTCCTGCGCGAGATTTTCCAGTTGCGGTCCGAGCCGCGCTTCCAGCCGCTCGCCGGCCCAGACCAGTTTTTCGCCGAATGCCGTCAGCTTGGTGCCCTTGCCCTTGCTGCGCTCGACGACGGGCACGCCGAAGAAGGCCGACCAGTCATTCACCAGACTCCACGCATGACGATAGGACAGTTGGTTGCGGCTGGCCGCCAGCGTCAGCTTGCCGGTCTCATTGATGTCCTTGAGAAAGCCGAGCATCACCGATGTCGGCTGCCGCGAGCCCGGCTTGCGAAAACGCCAGATGGTTTCGATATCGATGCGCATCGTGCTCCCTGTGGCCGCGTCACCTATGTTCGTGACTGCATATGTGCCGCCGCGCCGTGACTCCCGTTATCATATTTACTGTCGACGCCCCTCCTGATCCGATCGTCGAAACATCGGGAGGTATACGCTATGCCAGAGATCTCACATGCCGGTCTTGCCGTTTCTGCGTCGTCGAAACTGACGCGCAAACGTCTCCTCATCGACGGCCAGCAGGTCGAGCCGTTGTCCGGTCGCTATTTCGATGTCCTCAACCCCGCAACCGGCGAAATCATCGCCGTGGTTGCCGAAGCCGACAGCGGCGATATCGACCGTGCGGTCCGCGCGGCGCGCAAGGCGCTCGAAGGTCCGTGGGGCCGCATGCGCGCGGCCGATCGCGGTCTTGTCCTGCAGCGCTTCGCACAACTGCTGGAAGATCACGCGCAGGAACTGATCGCGCTGGAAAGCCTCGACACCGGCAAGCCGCTCGCCGCCGTGCAGCGCCAGGATCTGCCCGCCGCCATCGACACGCTGCGTTACTATGCGGGCTGGGCCGACAAGATCAACGGACAGGTGATCCCGGCGCGCCATGATGCGCTGACCTATACGGTACGCGAGCCGGTCGGCGTCGTCGGCGCCATCGTGCCATGGAATTTCCCGCTGATGATCGGGATGTGGAAGATCGCGCCGGCGCTCGCCTGCGGCTGCACCGTCGTGCTGAAACCCGCCGAAATCACGCCGCTGTCCGCACTGCGGATCGGCGAACTGGCACTGGAAGCGGGCCTGCCGCCGGGCACGCTGAATATCGTGCCGGGATTTGGCAAGACCGCCGGCCGCGCCATGGTCGATCATCCCGATATCGACAAGATCACCTTCACGGGATCGCCGACTGTCGGCCGCGAAATCCTCGCCGGCGCTGCCGGCAATCTGAAACGCGTCACCCTCGAACTCGGCGGCAAATCCGCCAATGTGATCTTCGACGACGCGGATCTGGATTCCGCCACCAAGGCCGCCGCCTCCGGCATCTTCTTTAATTCCGGACAGGTCTGTTCGGCCGGCTCGCGCATCCTCGCGCATGCGTCCGTCTATGACGAAGTCGTGGAGCGCATGACGGCGCGCGCCAAGGCGATCCGCGTCGGCGATCCCACGCAGTCCGGGACCACGATGGGACCCATCGTCTCGGAACTGCAGATGAAGCGCGTGCTGGAATATGTCGATATCGGCACCAAGGAGGGCGCCGATGTCACGACCGGCGGCACGCGCATCGGTGACCGCGGTTATTTCGTCGCGCCTACGGTGTTCGCCAATGTCGAACACGAAATGCGCGTCTCGCAGGAGGAGATCTTTGGTCCCGTCGTCAGCATCATCAGGTTCTTTGACGAGGCCGATGCCGTGAGCAAGGCCAATGGCACCAAATACAGCCTTGCTGCCGGCGTCTGGAGCTCGGATATCGGCCGCGTGCAGCGCTTCGCCAAACAGGTGAAAGCCGGCACGGTCTGGATCAACACCTATGGCTATACGGATGTCCGGCTCCCCTGGGGTGGTTCGCGCGATTCCGGTTTCGGCCGCGAGCATGGCGATGCCGCGCTTGCGAACTTCACCGAGCCGAAGGCCATCTGGATGAATCTGAACGTCTGAGGCGCCTAGCGCATCCTTGCGTCGTACGATTGGCTGTTGATCGTTATATTCTTATGGATATAACGATTGCCGGTCAATTGCGCGTGAGCCCCCTTCATGAACCGTCACCGGCGTTCTGCCGTCGCCCTGCGTCATGTCGCTTTCGAGGACTTGGGCCTGCTGTCGTCGGTGCTGGATCGCGAGGGCTGGGACGTCTCGTTCTGCGATGCCGCCATCGATGACGTGTCACATTGCTCGATTGAGGATGCCGATCTGCTCGTCGTGCTGGGCGGGCCGATCGGCGTTTACGAGGCCGATGCGTATCCGTTCCTGACCCGCGAGATCGCCCTGCTCGAGCGCCGCCTGGCGCAGGGGTGCCCGACCCTCGGCATCTGCCTCGGCGCGCAATTGATGGCCCGTGCGCTCGGCGCCCGCGTCTATGCCGGTGGCGTCAAGGAGATCGGCTGGGGCCAGGTATCGCTCACGAAGCAAGGCGCGGCGTCATGCCTCGGCCCGCTGGCGGAGGATGGCGCCAGTGTCCTGCACTGGCACGGCGACACTTTCGATTTGCCCGAGGGCGCGATCCGCCTCGCCTCCAATGACGCCTACGACAATCAGGCCTTCGCTTACGGACGCCATGCCCTGGCGCTGCAATTCCACCTCGAAGCCGACCCGCGGCAACTCGAGGAATGGTATGTCGGCCACGCAGTTGAACTGACAGGTGCCGGCATTCCCATTACGCAGTTGCGATCAAACACCGCAGCTGTCGCCGGCCGGTTGCCCGATCAGGCAGATCGCATCTTCACGCGCTGGATCCGCGAGATCTGTTGAACGATTCCAGACGCGAATTCATCATCATGAATTCGTCGCGAAGACCTGACATGCAACACGCCGCAGGTTCCTCGCCTTTACCCGTTTCGCGAAAGCGATATATTCCGCGCGCACCAACGACACTTCAAACAAACGTCCGGGAGGATCACATTATGGGCTTGATGCAGCCAATCTCTGCCACCGCGCACCCCTACGCGAACGGCTCCTACAAGCAGATGCTGATCGACGGCAAATGGGTCGATGCGAAGTCGGGCAAGAAGTTCGAGACGCACAATCCGGCCACCGGCGAACTGCTGGCGACTGTCGCCGAAGGCGATGCTGGGGATATCGACCTTGCGGTCGCCGCCGCCCGCCGCGCCTTTGAAGGCCCGTGGAGCAAGGCCAAGCCGTACGAGCGCCAGGCGCTGCTGCTGAAATTCGCAGATCTCGTCGAGAAGAATTTCGACGAACTAGCCATGCTCGATACGCTCGATATGGGCGCGCCTGTCATGCGCACCTTCGCCGGCAAGCAGCGTATCCTGGGCATGCTACGCTTCTATGCCGGCCAGGCGACGCTGATCTACGGCGAGACCATCGAGAATTCCCTGCCAAGCGAGATCTTCTCCTACACGCTGAAGGAGCCGGTCGGCGTCGTCGGCGCGATCATCCCGTGGAACTCACCGCTGTCAGCCAGCATCTGGAAGATCGGCCCTGCCATCGCAACCGGCTGCACCATCGTGCTGAAGCCGGCGGAAGAAGCGCCGCTGACCTCGCTACGCCTCGGCGAGCTGG
Organism: Tardiphaga sp. P9-11; assembly: GCF_008329525.1. GTDB lineage: Bacteria > Pseudomonadota > Alphaproteobacteria > Rhizobiales > Xanthobacteraceae > Tardiphaga. The sequence continues at coordinate 153,094 of NZ_NPKQ01000003.1, forward strand.
CATTGGAAGCCGGCTTCCCAGCCGGCGTCATCAACGTCGTGCCGGGCTATGGCGAAACCGCCGGCGCCGCGCTGGCCTCGCATATGGACGTCAACAAGGTCGCCTTCACCGGGTCGCACTTCACCGGACAGTCGATCATCCGTGCCTCGGCCGGCAATCTCAAGCAGGTGTCGCTCGAGCTCGGCGGCAAGTCGCCGAACATCGTGTTCTCCGATGCCGATCTCGATGCCGCCGTTCCCGGCGCCGCCATGGCCGTGTTCGCGAATTCCGGCCAGATCTGCAGCGCCGGTACGCGTTTGTTCGTCGAGAAGAAGATCTATGACGAATTCGTCGGCCGCGTCGCCGAATTCGCCAAGAAGCTGAAGGTCGGCAACGGCGCCAATCCCGACACGCAGCTCGGGCCATTGGTCTCCAAGGAACAGCTCGATCGCGTTGCCGGCTATCTCACGACCGGCAGCGGCGAAGGCGCCAAGGCTCTGGCCGGCGGCGGTCGACTGACCGAAGGCGATCTCGCCAAGGGCTTCTTCGTGCAGCCGACCGTGTTCGCCAATGTCCAGGACAACATGAAGATCGCGCAGGAAGAGATCTTCGGACCGGTGATCTCGGCCATCGCCTTCACCGACGTGGACGAACTCGTGCAGCGCGCCAACAACACGACCTTCGGTCTCGGCAGCGGCGTCTGGACCAGGGATGTCAGCAAGGCGCACCGCCTCGCCAAGGCTCTGCAGGCCGGCTCGGTCTGGATCAACTGCTATCAGGCGATGGATCCCGCCGTTCCGTTCGGCGGCTACAAGATGAGCGGCTACGGCCGCGAGTCCGGCGTCCACCACGTCGACGAATATCTCAACATCAAGGCGGTCTGGATCAACACCTGATCCCCGGGATCAACACCTGATCCATGACTGATTGAAACATGAAAGGCGCGAGGCGATCAGCCTCGCGCTTTTGTATCTCGCAACCCGCCTCAAGCCGCTGCGGCGGCTCCATACAGATCCCGCAGCTTGCGCTTGAAGATCTTGCCGGTCGATTCACGCGGCAGCGTGTCGTGGAAATGGATTTCTTTCGGCACCTTGAAGTTGGCAAGCCGCTGCTTGAGCCAGGCCTGAATCTCCGTCACCGCAAGCGTCGCACCGCTTTCCAGTTCTACGCAACCGATCAACCTCTCGCCGAACTCATCGTCGGGCACGCCGAACACCGCGCAGTCGCGCACGCCGTCCATGCCGATCAGCGTATTCTCTATCTCGGCAGGATAAATGTTGACACCGCCGGAGATGACCATGTCGCGCTTGCGATCACACATGAAGAGATAGCCATCCTCGTCAAGATAACCGACATCGCCAACGCTAATCAGGCTGTCACGACCGGCCTCGGCCCGTGCGTCGGGGCGGCCTTGATAGTCGAAATCCGGTACCGACGTCTGCCGCATGAAGATTTCACCGGGCACATTGACCGGACATTCCTTGCCATCGGCATCGAAGATCTTGACCACGCCGCCCTCGATGGTGCGGCCAACGGTGCCAGGCTTACGCAACGCCTCTTCCGATGAATGCCAGATCGGCACGCCGGTCTCGGTCGAGCCTAGATATTCGTTGATCACCGGTCCCCACCACGCGATCATCGCCTGCTTCACATGGATCGGGCATGGCGCTGCGCCATGGATGATGAAGCGGAGCGACGACAGATCGTAACGCGACTTCACCTCGTCCGGCAGCCGCAACAGGCGCACGAACATGGTCGGCACCATATGCATGTTGGTGATGCTGTGCTTTTCGGTGAGCTGTAGCAGGTCCTCGGGATCGAAGCGCGGTTCCAGCACGATCGTGCTGCCATGGCGGAAGGCCATCAACCCGTAGGAACTCGGCGCCGAATGATACATTGGCCCGTTCATCAGGATGATCTGATCCTCATTCGGCTTCAGCCCATAGGCGATGCCGCCGACGCGCTCGGATGCCGCTGCCTGTTCGGGCGTCATCGGCGCACGCGTCACGCCCTTCGGACGACCGGTCGTGCCCGACGTATAGAACATGGTCAGCGCGCGCTTCGGCACATTGTCCATCGGCTCGTATTGGTCGCGCCACGCATCGAAGTCGGTATGACCGGCGGGCACCCGTGTCGCGGCTTCGGTAACGCCATAAGCCGTTGCGATTTCCGGCGGCGTGCAGACGACCAGAATCGGCAATCCCTTCGGCAGGCTTTCCGCGATCTGCGGCAGCAGGTCAGCGTGGCAGACCAGCAGCTTCGCGCCGCTGTCAGCAAGAATATAGCTGACCTCCTCGCCTTTGAGATGCCAGTTGATCGGCACCACGCGCGCACCCAACGCACCCGCGCCGAACGCCGTTTCGAACAGGGCGAAATCGTTACGGAGCATCATGCCGACGGGTGCATCGGGGCCTGCCCCGAGGCTCTTGAAGCCGGTCGCCACCTTGGCGATACGCTGCATGATATCCGGATAGCTGATCGCACGATCACCGCTGATAATCATAGTCCGCCCTTGCTCTGTTCTTCAATCGATCGAAGCCGTTGCCGGTTTCGATCTCTTTTCTGTCGATGTGATGGCACAAGTTCACTGGTCGTCGAGCAATTCGCCAAAGCCTTCCCAATTCTTGCCGTTAAAACGGCGCAGCCGCAGCTGCTGGAACGAAAGGTAGTCGTCCTTGTCGGTATTAACCGTGACGCCCACCAGCAGCAGAGGCAGCTTGACGTTCTTCATTGACGTCGCCTGACGCAGGATGTTCTCCCGGCTAACATCGTCGCCGCACGCCTTCAGGATATGCGTGATGAGGTGCGCGTTGACGAACCCGGTCGCATAATTGGTGTTGCGGGCATCGGCCGACGGCAGGCTCTCCTTCATGAAGGCGAAGTAGGCTTTCACGTCCTCGTCTTGCGCCCACTGCTCATCGTTGATGTCTTTCTGATAACTCGACGTGATCAGGCCCGTGGCATTATCGAGACCGGCGGGCTCCAGAAACGTAATCGACGATGCCGAGGTCGGGATAAACATCAGATCCGGCTTCCAGCCAATTTCGGCAACGCCCTTGATCATTTGCGACGAGAATTTTCCGACCACCGCACCAAACAGGACATTCGCTCCTGACGACTTGAGCGCCGCGAGCTGTGACGAGATCGTCGGAGCGCTGGTCTCGTAGGTCGCCTCGGACACGATTATCTTCGCGGCCTTGTCGCCCAGGGCACGCTTGAAGCCGGCCACATAGTCTTTCCCGAGATCATCATTCTGCGCGAGAATGGCAATCTTGGCATCCGGCCTGGTTTTCAGGATGTGCTTGGCATAGACGACGCCTTCCGATTCATAGGCGGCCATGCCCGGCATGGTCCACGGGAACGCCTTCGGGTCGGCCCACTTGGTAGCGCCGCTCAGGACAAAGAGCTGCGGGATCTTCTTGCTGTTGAGATAGCGATGCACCGCATTGTTGGTCGCGGTGCCGAGCGTCCCGAACATCATCAGGACCTCATCCTGCTCGACCAACTTGCGGGTCTGCTCCACAGTTTTCGGCGGCGAATAGGCGTCATCGAGGCTGATGAACTTGATCTTGCGCCCGTTGATGCCCCCGTCGGCATTGAGCTTGGCGAAATAGGCTTCCTGCGCACGGCCGATCACGCCAAAACCCGAGAGTGGACCGCTATAGGGAAGCGTCTGCCCGATTTTTATTTCTTCCTTGGTGTTGGCCGTCGCCTGCGTCGTTGCATGAACGCTTATCGCAAGGCTCAAAAGCCCAAGCGTTCTCAGCATCACTGATGCCATGATTGTCTTCTCCCTATTTTGTTTTATCGGGCCGCGCTTATGCGCGTGCCCGTCTCGCAAAGTCAGAGGTCGCTTCCGCATATTCCTGCTTCAGGCGATCGACCAATTCGGCCACCGGCGGCGCATCAGTGATCTGGCCGATCCCCTGCCCGCAGCCCCAGATATCCTTCCAGGCCTTGACCTTCATGTTGCCGCCGGAGCCGAAGTTCATCTTCGTCTTGTCGGCCACCGGCAGATTGTCGGGATCGAGACCGGCTGCGGCGATGGACGGGCCGAGATAGTTACCATGAATGCCGGTGAACAGGTTGGTGTAGACCGTGTCATGCGCGGCGTATTCGGTCAGCGCCTTCTTGTAGGTCGCATCGGCATTAGCCTCTTCGGTCGCGATGAAGCGCGTGCCCATGTAAGCAAGGTCCGCGCCGAGCGCCAGCGCCGACGCAATCCCGTAACCGTCTGAGATCGCACCAGATACCAGCACAGTCCCCTTGAACCACTGCTTCACCTCACGCACCAGCGCGAAGGGCGACAGCGTGCCGGCATGTCCGCCCGCACCGGCGCAAACCAAAATCAAACCATCGACGCCCTGCTCGGCCGCCTTGCGCGCGTGCTTGACGTTGATGACGTCGTGAAACACGACGCCGCCATAGGAATGCGCGGCTTCGACGATCTCCGAAGGCGGGCGTAATGAGGTAATGATGATCGGAACCTTGTGCTTCACACAGGTCTCCATGTCCTTCATCAGCCGGTCGTTGGAGGCGTGGCAGATTTGGTTGACCGCATAGGGAGCAACCTTCTTGCCCGGATTTTTCGCCTTGTAATCGGCCAGTTCATCCTCGATGCGCGTCAACCACTGATCGAGCATTTCTACGGGCCGTGCATTCAGCGCCGGAAACGAACCGACGATGCCGGCCTTGCACTGCGCTATGACGAGTTCAGGACCGGAGACGATGAACAGCGGAGAACCGAGCACAGGCAGCTCGAGGGTGCCATCGAGAGCTTTCGGGAGCGACATAGGCGTTTCCTTATATTTTTATGCCCGAACTATAAGGGTTGACCGACCGCACGTATTGTTCGAATTTGAACAATCATCCTTCCGGATTTGTACATATGGACTGGGACCTCTGCCGGACCTTCAATGCCGTTGTTGACGCCGGAAGCTATCTCGGTGCTGCGAAGCGGTTGCGCACCAGCCACCCCACGGTCAGCCGTGAAGTGGCAGCGCTGGAAAAGCAGCTCGGCACCAAACTGTTCGTCCGCTCCGACGAAGGACTGGTGCTGACGGCGCGCGGCCGGCGCTTTCATGAGAGCACCACGGCGATGGCCGAGGCCGCGCTGAAGGCCGAAGCCGCCGCCGGCGCGTCAGGCCAAAGCGCACGCGGCGTCGTCAAAGTCTCCATCGGACCGACGCTGGCGAATTTCTGGCTGATGCCGCATATCGGTGCCTTCATCCGTCAGCATCCGCATGTCGAAATCCAGTTGGTGACGCACCCGTTTCCCGTCAGCGTGCGCAAGCGCGAAGCCGACATCGTGCTGCGACTCTATCAGACCGGCGACGAAAATCTCACGGGACGGAAAATCGCCAAGCTAGGCGTCGGCTTCTATGCGTCACGCGACTATGCCACGCGATACCCGCTGCCGGAACAGCGTGCTGCGTGGAAGGACCATACGGTCATCGGTTTTGCAGACAAATCCTCGAATTCCGAACTGGGCCGCTGGAGCGACCACATCACCAGGGACGCCACTGTCGCCATCCGCTGCTCGTCGCAGGCGGACATGCTGGCAGCGGTACGCGCCGGCATCGGCATCTGTGTCTTGTCATGCATCGTCGGCGATGCCCATTCGGATCTGGTTCGCGTCGCACCGCTGAAGCTGGCCAGCCTCTCTGATATCTGGCTGTTGGCCCATCCGGACCTCGTCGATCAGCCCCCGGTGCGCGCGGTGCTGGAATTCATCACCGCCTGCGCGCGCGACGATCGTGCGCTGCTACGCGGCCGTTGATGCGCTGCACATGCTCGGGCGTTCGCCTGCGGGCATCACCGAAAATTCTCCAGCGAGTGACATCGGCAAGAAGATGCGACAAGTTCTGGCTGTGTCAAATTGTTGCGTGTGCCCGACTGCCACTCAAGTGTGCGCTGCACGCCTGCAAAACGTGCTTGGGACATGAGACGCGATGGTCCAAAGAGGAACAAAGAACCGCCCCGCGGTTCACAGGCTGATCGATGAAGATTCTCGTTTTTGGCGGCACCGGCTTTGTCGGGTTGAATATCGCGGAGGCTCTGCTCAAGCGCGGCCATGCGGTCACCCTGTTCGACCGTGCAGGCCTGCCACCGGTGGCGCAGCCTGCCTTCGCTGACTATGGCGACAGGCTTTCGGTGATCGTCGGCGATGTACTTGACCGAACACTGATCGACAGTGTCATCGCCACCGGCTTCGATGCGATCGTTCTGGGCGCTGCGATCACGGCAGGCTCCGAGCGCGATGCCGCTGATCCCGAAAGCATCCTGCAAGTCAATCTGATGGCGCAGACGCCGATCCTGATCGCCGCGCGCCGCCATGGCGTCAAACGCGTGATCAATCTGTCGTCCGCCGGCGCTTATGGCGCCTCGACCTTTAAATATCCTCTGCTCGATGAAGATCTGCCCTGCGATCCCGTTTCGCTCTACGCGATTACAAAGTTCGCATCCGAGAAAGTCGCCGCACGCCTCGCCACGCTCTGGCAGACCGATTTCATCAGCGTGCGGCTCAGTGCCGTGTTCGGACCATGGGAGCGCGCAACCGGCGTGCGCGATACGCTCAGTCCGCTAATGCAGATCTTCACGGCTCACGCCAAACAGAGCGAAGCCACTCTGGCCCGTGCCGGTGTGCGGGACTGGATCTATGCGCCCGATGTCGGCGAGGCCATTGCTCTGCTGATCGAGGCGCCGACGACGCAGCATCGCCTCTACAATATCTCGAACCCGACATCGTGGTCCGCGCTGGAATGGGGCCAGCAAGTGGCGGAGCGCCGTCCGGGCTTTATGTGTCGCCTGGCCAGCGTCGGTGAAACCCCGACAATCAATCTGCACAGCGACTGCGACCGCGCACCACTTTCGACGGCGCGGCTGGAACAGGAATTCGGATGGCGCGCCAAATTTGGCTGCGCCGACTCAGCCGCGGATCTGATCGACTGGTCAGCGCGGCACAGCGAAGGATGAGCATATGAGGCTTCAGGGACGTACCGCGATCATCACCGGCGGCGGCTCTGGCATCGGCCAGGCCAGTGCCATGTTGTTCGCACAGGAAGGCGCGTTTGTCGCACTGGTCGATCGCGACGAGGCGGCATTGAAAGAAACACTGGCGATGCTGCCCAATGCGACCGAGGCGTCGATGCATCTCGGCGATGTCGGCGACGGCGATTTTGCGCAGGCCGTGGTCGGGGAGATCGTCGCGCGGCGCGGTCAGCTCGACGTGTTGATGACCTCAGCCGGCTTTTCCTGCGGCGGCACCGTGGTGACCACAGCGCCAGAAGATTGGGACGCCGTGTTTCGCACCAATGTCGGCGGCACCTGGCTGTGGGCGCGTGCGGCTGTCCCGCAAATGCAGAAGCAAGGCAAGGGCTCGATCATCACGCTGGCTTCGCAGCTTGCGATCGCCGGCGGCAAGGGCAACAGCGCCTATATCGCTGCCAAGGGCGCAATCATCAGCCTGACACGCACCATGGCCGTGGATTTCGCCACCGACGGCATTCGCGTCAACGCGATCGCGCCAGGCGCCATCGACACGCCCCTGCTGCGCCGCAGTTTCGCGCGCCATGCCGATCCGGAGCCCGTGCGCGATGCATCGCGCAACCGTCATGCCATGAAGCGTTTCGGTCTGGCCGAAGAAGTCGCGCAGACCGCACTGCATCTGGCGAGCGATGCATCCTCCTTCACCACCGGCACCGTGATGCCGGTCGATGGCGGATGGCTCGCAGCATGAACGACGCGCTCAAGGCGCTGGAAGCGCAGGTCCGCGACGATCTCCACAAGATCGCCCATCCGAACATGCCGTGGCTGCAGCCGAAGTCCGCACCGGACGGCACGCCCGCGGTTGACGTGCTCATCGTCGGCGCCGGCCAGTCCGGCGTTGTCACGGCCTTCGGCCTGCTACGGTCGCAGGTCACCAATATACTCGTTGTCGACAAAAGCGCCGAAGGACGCGAAGGCCCCTGGCTCACCTACGCCCGCATGCCGACATTGCGCAGCCCGAAGCACTTCACCGGACCCGATCTCGATATCCCCGCCCTCACCTATCAGTCATGGCACGAAGCCATGTTTGGCAAAGACCATTGGCAGGCGCTCGATCGCATCCCGCGCGGACACTGGGCGGACTATCTGCTGTGGTTCAGGCGCATCACCGGCGTGCCTGTGCGCAATGGCTACGAAGTCCTGGACATCGGACCTGCCGCGAACGGCTTGCTTGCAGCCACCGTGCAGAGTGCCGGTGGCATAGAAGTCATCCATGCGCGCAAGGTCGTGCTGGCCACTGGCCAGGAGGGCATGGGCGACTGGATGATCCCGGAGCAGCTCCAGCACCTGCCGTCGTCCCTCTGCGTCAACGCGTCCGCGGATATCGATTTCGAGGCCCTGCGCGGCAAGACCGTTGCCGTCATCGGCGCCGGCGCATCCGCCTTCGACAATGCGGCAACTGCGCTCGAAGCCGACGCTGAGGTGCACTTGTTGTGCCGCCGCGCGGAAATCCAGATCGTGCAACCCTACCACTGGCTAACCTTCCGCGGCCTGCTACGTCACTTCAGCGAACTCGACGATGCCTGGCGCTGGCGCTTCATGCGCCGCCTCATGGACCTGCGCGAAGGCTTCCCGCAGCCGACCTGGGATCGCTGCGCGCGGCATGCGGACTTCCATCTGCATGAAAATGCACTGATTCAGTCAGCACAAATAATAGGCAACCAAGTTGCGTTGCAGACACCACAGGGTACCTTCACCGCGGATCTCGTGATCTGCGGAACCGGCATTGACATGGATTTCGCGAGCCGCCGCGAATTGCAAAACTGCGCGGATAATATCGCGACCTGGTCCGATCGTTACGAGCCGCCGGAAACCGAGCTCAGCCCCCGCCTCGGTCGTTTCCCCTATCTCGCGGACGACTACGCGCTGATGGAACGCGTTCCCGGCACCACGCCGTGGCTCTCCGACATCCATCTCTTCGCAATTGCGTCTACCATGAGCTTCGGCCCATCGGGCTCGTCGATCAACGCGATGACCACTGCGATCCCGAAACTGGTGCATGGCCTGACGCGCGGCTTGTTCCGCGCGGATATCGAGCGATACTGGACTGCGTTCGAGGCCTACGACGTTCCACAAGTGACCATTGCGAGGGCACCGGAAGCTGCGGCGAAAAGCTAAAGGACCAAATTATCGCGGACGGGGAAAGTCCTCCCGTTTGATACCTTCGATCGTCGTTTGGCGCGTTCCTTGCTTCAATGGACGGGTTGCTCGACAGCCTCGGCACTGACGAGTCCATTCAGAGTTTCCGTCGAATTCAGAGGATAGGGTTATGGGACTGATGTATTCCAAGCAGATGCTCGGCGCCGCCGCAGCGCTGGCATTTTTCACTGCCGCCGTTCCTGCCAATGCGCAAACCCGCGCCGAAACCCTGCGCTACGTGACCGGCGCCGCCGTCAACACGCTCGATCCCAACATTCCCGGCTCGACCCGCGAAGCTTTCGCCGTCAGCCTTTCGACCTATGACCGTCTCGTCTCGTTCGGCCGCAAGCAGCTCAATGGCAAATGGGTGTTCGATCTCGACACCATCCGCGGCGAACTCGCAGAATCTTTCGACGTCAGCCCCGACGGTTTGAAGATCACCTTCAAGCTGCGCAAGGACGCGAAATTCCAGGACGGCTCGCCGGTCACGGCCGAGGACGTGAAGTGGTCGCTCGACCGCGCCGTCACCGCCAAGATTCTTGGAAAGGCACAGTTGCTGACCGGTTCGCTCACCGATGCCAGCCAGTTCAAGGTGATCGATCCCCTGACGTTCGAAGTGACATTGCCGCAGCCCGACAAACTGGCGCTGCCAAATCTCGCAACCGTCTATCCGATCATCATCAACTCGAAACTCGCCAAGGCCCACGCCACCGAGGAAGATCCGTGGGCACAGGCCTGGCTCAAGGAAAACACCGCCGGATCTGGCGCCTATATCGTCGAGACCTTCAAGCCCGGCGAGCAGGTCATCCTCAAGCGCAACGATGCCTGGAATCGTGCCGCCGGCGACAAGCAGGCCTTCTTCAAGCGCCTGATCATCCAGTCGGTGCCGGAGCCCGCAACGCGCGCCAATCTGGTCGAGAAGGGTGACGCCGATATCGTCATCGATTTGCAGGCAAGCGATGCGCAGGCGTTAGAGGCCAAGGGCAAGCTGCAGGTGATCTCGACGCCGCAATATAACGCCATCACCTTCATCTCGATGAACAACCAGATGCCGCCCTTCGACAAGCCGGACGTGCGTCGCGCCGTGGCCTATGCGCTACCTTATGACGATATGTTCAAGGCGGCACTGTTCAGCCGCGGTGATTTGCTGGCCGGCGCGACCTGGGCCGACGGCAAGCCACCGAGCGGTGCATTCCCGATCAAGCAGCCGATCAAGCTCGACCTTGAAAAAGCCAAGGCCTATCTGAAGGCCGCAGGCTATCCGGACGGTTTCTCAACCACGTTCAGCTTCAATGTGGGCCAGTCGGCAACGGCTGAGCCGATGGCTGCGCTGCTGAAGGAATCGCTCGCCAAGATCGGCATCAAGGTCGATATCCAGAAGCTGCCGGACGCACAGATGTCGACCCAGATCACCGAAAAGAAGCTACCCTTCTTCACCGAAGGCATCGTTGCTTGGCTGCCATCGACCGACTACTTCTACCGCAATTTCTATACCGGCAATCAGCGCTGGAACTACTCGTCGATAGACAATGCCGAGCTGACCGCGGTCGCGCAGAAGGCTCGTTTCGAGGCTGACAAGGCTAAGTACGAAGCCGACGGCAAGGTACTGAACGCGATGAACTTCGACTTGATGCCCCAGATTCCGCTATGGCAGCCGAGCCAGGACGCGGTCATGGCCTCGAACCTGACGGGATACACCTATCAGTTCCATCGCCAGGTCGATTACCGCGACCTCAGCCGGAAGTGATTGTCCGAGCACCATGCGAGCAAATCCCGGAGCGCCATTCTGTGGCGCTTCGGATCTACCCAGCTTGCGAGTTTAGCCGTAGCGAGCTGCCCATGACTACGAGTAACCGATCATGACGACACTGGGCGCAACGGCCATCCGTGCAGCGCGACGCTTCGCATCCTCCTTGCCTGCGCTGTTCGGTGTGCTGATCTTCACCTTCCTGCTGATGCGCGTCTTGCCGGGCGATCCCGCCGTGTTCTTTGCCTCGGGACCCAATTCCGGCAAGGAAGAGATCGAGACCATCCGTAAGCAGATGGGTCTCGACAAGCCAGTACCGCAGCAATTGTTCCTGTATCTGTATGACGTTGGCCGCGGCAATCTTGGCCGTTCGCTGATGACGGGCCAGAACGTTACCAAGGACTTGCGTGAGCGCCTGCCCGCCTCCCTCGAACTGACCTTCTCGGCACTTCTGATCGCACTTGTTCTCGCAATCCCGCTGGGTGTCCTTGCAGCGCTTAAACCAGGCTCGCTTGTCGATCACGGCGTGAGGCTATTCTGCGCCCTCGGGGTCTGCGTCCCGACCTTCGTGTCGGGACTATTACTGATCTATATCTTCTATTATCTGTTCGGCGTGTCGCCCGATCCGACCGGGCGCGTCGATATCTTCACCACGCTGCCACCAGCGCATACCGGGTTCCTGCTGATCGACTTTGCACTCGCTGGCGATTTCGACGGCTGGTGGGCCGCGTTCAAACAGTTGATCCTGCCAGCCTGCACCATGGCGCTGTTCGTGATCGCGCCATTGGCGCGTATCACTCGCGCCTCGATGCTGGCCTCGCTCGGCAGCGATTTCGTCCGCACCGCGCGTTCTGTCGGCCTGTCATGGTGGCGCATCATCGTCACCTATGCGCTGCGCAACGCCATCCTGCCGGTCATCACCATCGCCGGTATCGTGTTTTCGACCATGCTCGGCGCCAATGTACTGGTGGAGAAAGTGTTCTCCTGGCCCGGCGTCGCCTCCTACGCGCTCGACGCTCTGCTGTCGTCGGACTATGCGCCGGTACAGGGCTTTGTGCTGCTGATGGCGTCGGTCTTCGTTATCGTCAATCTCGTCGTCGATGTGCTCTATGGCATCGCCGATCCCAGGATTTCCATCGGATGAGCAGCGCAACACTTCAACACGCCGCCTTCATCCTGCGCGGCAATCCCATCACCGGTATCGCCGCCATCGGCGCATCACTTCTGATCTTCGTCGGCATCTTCGGCCCGTGGATCGTACCCTACGATCCTATCGCATCGAATGTGCAGAACGCCCTGATGCCGCCGAGTGCTGCGCATTGGGCAGGCACCGACCAGCTCGGCCGCGACGTCTTCAGCCGCATCATCGTCGCCGCGCAACTCGACCTCGCGATTGCCGTCTCTGCGGTCGGCATCTCCTTCGCGCTGGGCGCCGTCATCGGCGCGCTGTGCGGCTATTCCGGCGGCAAGCTCGATCGCGCTGTCGGCCGCTTCGTCGATGTGCTGATGGCGTTCCCGCTGTTCGTGCTGGCCATGGCGATGGTCGCCGCACTCGGCAACCGCGTGGAGAACATCGTCATCGCTACCGCGATCATCAACCTGCCATTCTACATCCGCTTTGCACGCGCCGAAGTGAATGTCCGCCGCAACCTCGGGTGGGTTGAGGCCGCACGCGCCTGCGGCGACAGCCATGTCTCCGTGGTGCTGCGCTTTCTGCTGCCGAACGTGCTGCCGGCGATGGTGGTGCAGATGTCGCTCAATCTCGGCTGGGCGATCATCAATGCCGCCGGCCTCTCCTTCATCGGCCTCGGCGTCAAACCTCCGACGCCGGAATGGGGCATTATGGTCGCGGAAGGCGCGCGCTTCATCTCCACTGGCAAATGGTGGCTTGTAGCCTTTCCCGGCCTGGCGCTGATGCTCGCCGTGCTCTGCTTCAATCTGCTCGGCGACGGGCTACGTGATATTCTTGATCCGAGACAGCGAACGTGATGACGACACCAAAACCGCTGCTCGATATCGAAAATTTGCAGGTCACCTTCTCGACACGCCGCGGCCCGGTCGAGGCCGTGCGCGGCATCTCGCTGTCGCTTGCCGAAGGCGAGACGCTCGGTATCGTTGGCGAAAGCGGCTCCGGCAAATCGGTGACCGGTTTTGCGATGACGCGCCTGCTGGATGCCTCGGGCAAAATCTCCGGCGGGCGCATCTCATTCCGGGATCGCGATATCACCAAAATGACCAGCGCCAGCCTGCGTGAGATGCACGGCTCGGCGATGGCGATGATCTTCCAGAATCCGCGCGGCGCGCTCAACCCGATCCGTGCCATCGGCCAGCAGATCGCCGATGCTATTCTGGCGCATCGCAAGATATCTGCTTCGGAAGCCCGCGCAGAATCGCTCGAATTGCTGCGCGCGGTGAAGATCCGCGATCCCGAAAAGCGCATGAACGCCTATCCGCACGAGCTCTCGGGCGGCATGTGTCAGCGCGTGATGATCGCGATGGCGATCTCCAGTAATCCGGCGCTGCTGATCGCGGATGAGCCGACCACAGGCCTCGACGTCACCACGCAGAAGGTGGTGATGGATCTCCTCGCCAGTATCGCCGCCGAGCGGGGCATGGCGACAATCCTGATTACCCACGACCTCGGCCTTGCCGCGCGCTATTGCCGCCGCGTCGTGGTGATGGAACAGGGCAAACTGGTTGAGGAAGCCGACGCGCTGACGCTATTCCGCTCACCGCAGCATCCCTACACCAAGCGCCTCGTCGCAGCATCGCCGACCGCGACTTCGCGGGTCGAGGATCTTGTGACCGACGACGAGAAGCTGCTGGTGCCCGTGGCGCCGCCGCCGAAACCCAAGCATGGCACCCCGCCGCTGCTGGAAGTACTCGATCTCGTGAAACGTTTCGACGACGGCACCGTCGGCGTTGCGAATTTCTCGATGTCCATCGCGCCCGGCGAAAGCGTCGGCCTGGTCGGCGAGTCCGGCTCCGGCAAGAGCACAACCTCGCGGATGATCTGCCGGCTGCTCGACCAGACCGAAGGCACCATCAATTTCAACGGTCAGTCGATCAGCCATGTTCCCGCGCGCGACTTCCACCGTGCGCCACAGCGCCGCGAGATCCAGATCGTTTTCCAGGATCCGAACGACAGTCTCAATCCGCGTTTCAACGCCTTCGATTGCATCGCGCATCCCCTGATACGGCTGCTTGGGATGAGCAACGGTTCCGCACTGCGCCAGCGCGTCGCCGAATGTGCGCATCGCGTCGGCCTGCCCGCGGACCTGCTGGAGCGCTTTCCGCACCAGCTCTCCGGCGGCCAGAAGGCTCGCATCGGCATCGCCCGTGCAATCGCGTGCCGGCCTAAGCTGCTGGTGCTGGACGAGCCAACGGCAGCCCTCGATGTCTCGGTACAGGCCGTGGTGCTGCAACTGCTTGAGCGGCTTCGGCGCGAGGATAATCTCTCTTTCCTGTTCGTCAGCCACGACCTCAACGTCGTCCGCATGATGTGCCAGCGCACCATCGTGCTGCGCAACGGCGCCATCGTCGAGCAGGGTGAAAGCCATCAGCTGTTCGACAATCCGCAGACCGACTACACCCGCGAACTCGTGGACGCGGTTCCGCATATCGAGATGATCGCAGCGGAGAAAGCGGCCGCCGGCGCCTAGCCGCGGGCATCGCCAGCGGCGAAACGCCTCAACCGGTGGGCTTGCCCGGTTCCATTCGCGGGACCATACCGACTATAGTGTGAGTAGTGCCGGCGCCGGATACCTTGCATCCGCGCGATATCTCGCCGAACATAAGGCCAAGCGTCGCCAACGACGCACCAAAATCGGGAGGATTCCGTGCGGATCAAAGCCGTTCACGTTGCGTTGCTTGCCGTTATGGCGAGCTGTTCTGCCATCACGACCGCGCACGCCCAGTGGCCGCAGAAACAAGTTACCTTTATCGTTCCCTTCGCAGCCGGCGGAGGCACCGATGCCTTTGCACGCCCTCTGGCGGCGCAGCTCGACACACAGCTTGGCAAGCGCGTGATCATCGAGAACCGCGCCGGTGCCGGCGGCACGGTCGGCGCTTCGGCAGCGGCCAAGGCGGCGCCCGACGGCTACACCTTCTTCATGGGCGCCGCGCATCACGCGATTGCGCCGTCGCTCTATCCCACCCTTGACTACGATATCGAGAAAGACTTCATCCCGGTGGCGCTGATCGCGCGGCCACCGCAAGTCATCGTGGTCAATCCCGACAAGGTCTCGGCCAAGACGCTCGGTGAGTTTATCGCCTATGCCAAGGCCAATCCGGACAAGCTGTCCTATGGTTCGGCCGGGGCCGGCACCACGCATCATCTGGCCGGCGAGTTGTTCAAGATCCTAACCCAGACCAAGATCCAGCACGTGCCCTACCGCGGCGCGGGCCCGGCCATGCAGGATCTGATCGCGGGTCACGTGCCCGTGGTGTTTGACGGCCTCGGCTCATCGGCGGCGCCGATCCGCGCCGGGCAACTCCGCGCGCTGGCGATTGCCGCTCCGAAGCGCGTGGCAGCCTTCCCCGATCTGCCGACGGCGGCTGAAGCCGGTTTGCCAAATTACGAAGTTGCCACCTGGTACGGGCTGTTCGCGCCCAAGGGCACGCCGCCCGACGTGGTCGAGCGCATGGCGAAGGAATTGAAGGCGGCATTGCAGGTGCCGGCAATCAAGGAAGCGTGGGAACGCAATGGCTCCGACGTGCCTGATGTGGCCGGCGCCGACTTCGGCAAGATGGTGTCGGCCGAGGTGGCGCGCTGGCGCAAGGTCGTCACCGAGGCCAACGTCAAACTGGATTGATCCGGCAGAATTACGAAGCCCGCCAGACATAACGTCTGGCGGGCTCTTTTTATGCGGAAGCGACTTCCGCCTGCTTGGCGCCCGGCCCGGCGAACATCGTGCGACCGGGAATCGCATCCAGCAGCGCGCGCGTATAGGCATCGCTCGGGTTCTGGAAGATCTTCTGCGTTTCGCCCTGTTCGACGATCTCACCGCGCCGCATCACAACGATGCGGTCGGCGATTTCAGCGGCGACGCGCAAGTCATGGGTAATGAAGATCATCGCCAGGTTCATCTCCTCGCGCAGTTCGGCGAGAAGCTGCAGCACTTGCGCCTGCACCGACACGTCGAGCGCCGAGACTGCTTCGTCCGCCACCAGCACCGAAGGCTTCAGAGCCAGCGCACGCGCGATACAGATGCGCTGCCGCTGACCGCCAGAGAATTCATGCGGATAGCGGTTGGCCGCACTCTCCTGCAGACCAACACGGGCCAGCAGACGCTTGGCATCGGCCATCGCTTCCTTCGAAGGCGTGCCATAAGCAATCGGGCCACCGGCAATGGCGTCGCCGACCTTCTGCCGCGGATCCAGCGCCGCGAAGGGATCCTGGAACACGATCTGAATCTTGCGGCGCATCTGGCGCAATTTCTCGCCACGCTGTGACAACAGATCCTTGCCATCGAAATGCACGGAACCCGTATCTGGCTCGATCAACCGCATGATCAGACGTCCCAGCGTGGACTTGCCCGAACCGGACTCGCCGACGATGGCTACCGTCTCGCGCGCCTTGAGGCCGAGCGAGATGTTCTGCACGGCATCGGTGCGACGCGGCGGCAGGAACATGCCTTGCTTGGTAATGAAGGTCTTATTCAAACCGACGGCGTCGAGCAACGGCTCGCCGGTGATCCTGCGATCTGTTTTGGTCAGCGAGCGCGAACCGGGGACGGCAGCGATCAGGCTCTTGGTGTAATCGTCTTTCGGATTGCGCAGCACCTCATCGACGGTCCCCTGCTCGACCACGCGGCCGTTGCGCATGACCACGACGCGATCGGCGACGTCGGCAACGACGCCGAAATCGTGGGTGATCAGCAGCACGCCCATGCCGCGCTCCGACTGGAGCTTCTTCACCAGCGCGAGAATCTGCTTCTGCGTGGTCACGTCGAGCGCGGTGGTCGGCTCGTCGGCAAGAAGCAGCGCCGGATTGTTGGCCATCGCCATGGCGATCATGATGCGCTGGCGCTGGCCGCCCGAAAGCTGGAACGGGAAACTACGCGCAAGCGCCACCGGATCCGGCAAACCGACGTCCCGGATGAGCTCCTGCACGCGCGCGTCCACCGCCTCCTTGGACGGCGTCGGCTTGGTATGCGTGATGATCGATTCCGCAATCTGCTGGCCGACACGGGCGAGCGGATTGAGCGCGCTGAGCGGCTCCTGGAAAATCATTGAGATGGCGCCGCCGCGCAGGCGGCGCATCGTCGGCTCATCGGCCTTGGCGATATCGTTGCCGTTGAAGCTGATGCTGCCTTGGGCGACACCCGTACGGTCGGGCAGCAATCGCAGGATCGCATGCGCGGTCATCGACTTTCCGGAGCCGGACTCGCCGACCAGACAGACGATCTCGTTGCGGTTGACGGTGAGCGATACGCTTTCGATGGCGAAAGGTCGATCGGCGCCGGGTGGCAGGCTGATGGAGACGTTCTCGATGGCAAGCAATGTTTTATCGGTCATGGATACTATCGCTTGCGTGAGATACGGGGGTTCAGCGTGTCGTTGAGACCTTCACCCACAAGATTGATGGCGAGCACGGTGAGCAGGATGGCGAGGCCAGGAAACACGCTCATCCACCATGCCTGACGGATCACGGTGCGCGCGGCACCGATCATGAAGCCCCATGACATCAGATTGGGATCGCCGAGACCCATGAAGCTCAATGCACTTTCGATCAGGATGGCGCTTGCGACTGCAAGCGATCCGGTGACGATGATCGGCGAGATCGCGTTCGGCAGGATACGGCGCAGCACCACGGTTAGCGGATGCTGGCCCTGGCACACCGCAGCCTGAACGAATTCACGTCCGCGTAGCCGCATGAACTCCGCGCGGGTCAGGCGCGCCAGCGGCGGCCAGCTGACGATGCCGATGGCGAAGATGATATTGGAGATTTTTGGCCCGATGGTCGCGACCAGAAGGATTGCGAGAATGAAGCCCGGAATGGTCTGAAACAGCTCGGTGATGCGCATCATCACCTCGTCGACCTTGCCGCCGAAGTAACCGGCGATGGCGCCGATCGTGACGCCGATGACCAGCGAGGTCAGCGTCGAGATGACGCCAATGATCAGCGAAATGCGGGCGCCATGCGCGATGCCGGCGGCCACGTCACGGCCAAGCATATCGGAGCCGAGCCAGAGCCCTTCGCTGAGCGGTGGCTGGAACGGCGCGCCGACCATGTCCCAGGGATCATCGGGGAACAGCCATGGAGCCGTCACCGCGAGGATGACCACCGTGAGGAGGACGATGAGGCCAATCATCCCGGTGGGATGGCGGAGAAACGATTTGAGTGTAGACATCATATAATCCCGTTCACGATGCCGCGCGCACAGAGACGCGCGGATCGATCACCCGGTAGATTGCATCAGTGAGAAGATTGAGCGCGATCACGATCACCGACATCACCAGGAATACGCCGAGCAACACCGGATAGTCGCGCTGCAGCAGCGCGTCATAGATCAGACGGCCAAGACCCGGCCAGGCGAACACGGTTTCGATCACCACCGCGCCACCGACCAGCGCGCCGGCCTGCATGCCGGCGACGGTGACGATTGGCAGCATCGCATTGCGCAAGATATGGCGAATGATGATGCGGCCCTGTTTCAGGCCCTTGGCCTTAGCGGTCTTGATAAAGTCCTGGTGGGTGACGTCGAGCACCGAGGAGCGCATCAGGCGTGTGTAGATCGCGAGATACACCGCTGCGAGCGACACCGCCGGCAGAATCAGATGCATCCCGATATCGCCCATGCGCTGCAGTGTCGTCATCGGCACGCCGATCGTGACGTAGCCGAAGGCCGGCAACCAATCGAGCTGCACCGAGAACAGCAACACCAGCATCAGGCCAAGCCAGAACACCGGCGTCGCATACAGGAGCAGCGACACGATCGTCAGCAACGTATCTGACCACTTGCCAGCACGAACCCCGGCCAGCGTGCCGAGGATGATGCCCGACAGAAGCGCGAGAGTGAAAGCCGTCGCCGTCAGCAACAGTGTCGCGGGTAGTCGCTCGAGAATGAGCGATGCCACGGTCCGCTGCTGCCGATAGGAGTAGCCGAGGTCGAGCGTCACGACGCGCTTCAGATAGTTGGCGAGCTGAATCGGATAGGGCTTGTCGAGCCCATATTCAGCGCGCAACTGCGCCAAAAGCTTCTCGTCCGAGGCGCCGCTCTGGCCGGCAATCACCTGCGCGGGATCGCCGGGTGCGGCATGCACCAGAATGAAGTTGAAGGTCGCGATGACCAGAACGACCGCGACGAATTTGACAAACCATCCCGCGAGTGCGAGGGCGACCGCGAAAACACGACCGCCGCTGTTGATCGAAGCCGAGGTCATCCGAAGCTCACCGAGCTGAAGGACTCGTGCACGCCGACGCCGGTTGAGGTGACGTTCTTCAAGCGCTTGTCGATAAAAGTCGGATAGGCCGCCTCGAACATCCAGACCACCGGCACATCCTCGACCAGGATCTTCTGCACCTTACTGTAGAGTTCCTGACGCTTGGCATCATCAGTTGCCGATGCGGCCTCGTCGAACAATCTATCGACCTCTGGGTTGGAATAGCCGGCGGTGTTCGAGAACAGGATACCCTTCTTGATGTTGGACGAAATATAGGTGCGCGACACCCCCAGCGCAGGATCGCCATACTGATAGACCAGGTTGCCGGTCATCTCGTAATCCCAGTTACTGAATTTCTCGGCCCAGCCGCCGACGTCGGTGTTCTCGAGCTGGATGTCGATACCCACACGGCCGAGCGTCTGACGAATGAATTCACCGGCACGCTGATAGACCTCGCCATAGGGCGGGATCAGATATTTGAGTGTGACGCGCTTGCCGTCCGGACCAGGCTTCAGGCCCATCTCGTCGAGCAGTGCTTTGGCCTTCTCGATCGAGTAGTCGTAACGCTTGACATCCTTTTCATAAAAACGCGTCTTCGACGACACCGGACCGGTCGCAATCTTGGGCATGCCGAAATAGACGCGCTGCGCCATCGATTTCAGATCGAGCGCATGCGCAATGGCCTGACGGAACCGCTTGTCGTCCATTGGTTTGACGCGGTTGTTGAGCTCAAGCCACTGATGCGGCGCGAAATATTCGTACCCCTTGGTAGTCATCTCGTAGTTCGGTAGCTTCGACAGGCGAGCGACATCATAGAACTCGATGTCGTTCCATTGCGTGAGCTGGATCTTGCCCTGCTCCAGCGCCAACGATCGCGACGCGGCATCCGGAATGATGCGATAGATGACCTCGTCCAGATATGGCTCATCCTTGCGGTAATAGCCTTCGTGGCGGACGAGATGGACGTGGGATCCTTTGACCCACTCCTTCAGCTTGAACGGACCCGAACCGATCGCCTGCGCATTGGCCGGGTTCTTGCGATAGTCCGAACCATCATAGATGTGCTTCGGCACGATCGGGCCGGTGGTGCAATCGAGCGCGGTGAGGAACGGCGCAAACGGCGCCTTCATCTTGAAGATGACCGTGAGCGGATCGGGTGTCTCGGCCTTGTCGATGCGCGAATAGATTGCACGCGCACGCGCATGCGTCTCCGGCAGCATCTTGGTCATGGAGAACGCAACATCCTCCGAGGTGAGCGGCTTGCCATCGTGGAAGGTGATGCCCGGAAACAGCTTGAACGTGTAGGTGAGGCCATCGGGCGAGACCTCCCAGGACTGCGCGATGCCGGGCATCGGCTTGAGGTCGGTGCTGTAGCGCAGCAGGCTCTCATAGATCTTGCCGCCCAGGGTCAGCGTCGGCTGCTGCTGGTTCAGCGCAGTGACGAGAATCGGAGGCTCAGGCTGAATGATCGTGTTCAGCGTGCCGCCCTTGGTCTGCCCAGCGGCACGGGTGATGCCGAGGGGGATACCCGAGAGAGCAACCGCGCTCACGCCCATCAGCTTCGCGAATTCACGTCTATTCATAGCCTCTTCCTTTAAACATTGACGCCTGACAGTGGCTGTAACCGGACGCTTGCACGTCCGGTTACAGCCAAGCCATCAAGTGACTTTCAGTAACTTCGGCTTCAACCGAGCGTCACGGCTCCAAAAGTCTCGTGCACACCGATGCCGGTGGTGATGACGTTCTTCAACCGTTTGTCGATGAAGTTGGGGAAGTCTTGCTCGACCATCCATGCGATCGGGACTTCTTCTACGACGATTTTCTGCACGGCAGTGTAGAGTTCCTGACGTTTTGCGTCAGACGTCGCCACGGCGGCTTCTTCGAATAGCCGGTCTACTTCCGGATTGGAATAGCCCGCGATATTTGAGAACAGAATACCCTTGCGGATATTCGCCGTGATGTAACTGCGCGACACGCCCAGCGCCGGATCGCCGAACTGGTAAAGCAGATTACAGGTCATCTCGTAATTCCAGTTGCTGGTGCGTTCGGCCCAGCCGGCAAGATCGAGATTTTCCAGCTGCAGATCGATGCCGACACGACCGAGCGACTGCTTGAAATACTCGGCTGAGCGCTGCCAGATTTCGCCGTAAGGTGGAACCAGGAATTTGATGGTGACGCGCTTGCCGTCGGCGCCGGGCTTCAAGCCCATCTCGTCGAGCAGAGCTTTCGCCTTGTCCAGCGAGTAATCGTACTGCTTGACATCCTTTTCGTAGAACCGCGTCTTCGACGAAACGGGGCCGGTCGCCACCTTGCCGAGGTTGAAGAACACGCGCTGCAGCAGCGCCTTGCGATCGACGGCGAACATGACAGCCTGACGGAAACGCTTGTCATCCATCGGCTTGACGCGAAGATTGAACTCAAGCCAGAAATGCGGCGCGAAGAATTCGTAGCCCTTGGTCGTCATTTCGACATTGGGCAGCTTCGACAAACGTGCAACGTCGAACAGTTCGACGTCGGTCCACTGCGTCAACTGGACCTTGCCCTGCTCAAGCGCGACAGCGCGCGACGCGCCGTCCGGAATAACGCGATAGATGATTTCGTCGAGATGCGGCTCGCCCTTGCGGTAATAGCCCTCATGTTTGACGAGATGCACGTGCGAGCCTTTGACCCATTCCTTGAGCTTGAACGGACCCGAGCCGATTGCCTGAGCGTTGGCAGGGTTCTTGCGGAAATCGGTGCCGTCATAGATGTGCTTCGGAACGATCGGCGCGGTCGTGCAATCGAACGAATTGAGGAACGGCGCGAACGGCGCCTTTAGTGTGAATACAACCGTGAGCGGATCGGGCGCCTCGGCCTTGTCGATGCGCAGGAACGTGCCGCGTGCACGGGCATGGGTTTCGACGAGCACCTTCGTGACGGAGAACACCACGTCTTCCGAGGTCAGTGGCTTGCCGTCATGGAAAGTGATGCCCGGAAACAGCTTGAACGTATAGACGAGACCGTCCGGCGAGACGGTCCAGGATTCAGCGAGACCGGGCAGTGGCTTGAGATCGGAGCCGTAGCGCAGCAGGCTCTCATAGATCTTCCCGCCAAGAGTCAGCGTCGGCTGCTGCTGGTTAAGCGCCGTCACCAGGATCGGTGGCTCGGGCTGGATGATTGTGTTGAGCGTGCCGCCCTTGGTCTGACCGACTGCGCGGGTCACGCCGAGGGGAATTCCCGATAGCGCAGTCGCACTCAAACCCAATAGCTTCGCGAATTCACGTCTGTTCATCGTATTTCCTTTGTAGCAAAGATATTTGAAACGCTCAACGTCATCCGAAGCTCACCGACCCGAATGTCTCGTGCGCCCCGATCGCCGTCGACAACACGTTCTTCAGCCGCTTGTCGATGAAGTTCGGATAGTCCTGCTCGAACGTCCAGACCACTGGAACGTCCTCAACGAGAATTCTCTGGACCTGACTATAAAGCTCTTGCCGCTTGTCATCGGATGTCGCCACGGCTGCTTCTTCGAACAGGCGATCAACTTCCGGATTGGAATAGCCGGCGGTGTTCGAGAACAGGATGCCCTTCTTGATATTCGATGTGATGTAGGTGCGCGCTACACCGAGCGCGGGATCGCCGAACTGATAGACCAGGTTGGCGGTCATATCGTAATCCCAATCGGCAAACTTTTGCGCCCAGCCGGCGATATCGGTGGTCTGCAATTGCAGATCGATGCCGACGCGCCCAAGCGACTGGCGCAGGAATTCGGCAGCCCGTGTGTTCGCCTCACTGACCGGCGAGATCAGATAGCGCAGCGTGACGCGCTTGCCGTCCGCGCCCGGCTTCAGCCCCATCTCGTCGAGCAGCGCCTTCGCTTTGTCGACGGAGTAGTCATAGGTCTTGACGTTCTTGTCGTAGAACCGCGTCTTCGACGAGATCGGGCCGGTCGCCAGTTTCCCGAGCCCGAAATAAATTCGCTGCAGCATCGTTTTGCGGTCGATCGCATGCATCACCGCCTGACGGAAACGCTTGTCGTCCATCGGCTTGATGCGGTTGTTGAGTTCGATCCATTGATGCGGGGCGAAGAACTCGTAGCCCTTGGTGGACATCTCATAGTTCGGCAGTTTCGACAGCCGCGGCACCTCGAAGAATTCGATATCGCCCCACTGCGTCAACTGCACCTTGCCCTGCTCGACCGCCACGGTGCGCGATGCACCATCGGGGATCGCGCGGTAGATGATTTCGTCGAGATAGGGCTCGCCCGGCCGATGGTAACCTTCGTGCCGGACAAAATGGATGTGCGATCCCTTGACCCACTCCTTGAGCTTGAACGGACCGCAACCGATTGCCTGCGCATTGGCGGGATTCTTGCGATAGTCGGTACCTTCATAGATGTGCTTCGGCAGGATCGGCGCCGTGGTGCAATCCAGCGACGTCAGAAACGGCGCAAAGGGCGACTTCAGCGTGAAGATTACCGTCAACGGATCGGGCGCTTCCGCTTTTGCAATGCGCGCAAACGTCACGCGACCGCGCGCATGGGTTTCCATCAGCACCTTGGTCATGGTGAAGATCACATCTTCTGAACTCAGCGGCTTGCCGTCGTGAAACGTGATGTTCGGGAAAAGTTTGAACGTGTATGTCAGCCCGTCCGGCGAAACCTCCCAGGATTTGGCAAGGCCGGGAATCGGTTTGAGATCGAAATCGTAACGCAGCAGACTCTCATAGAGTTTGCCGCCTACGGTGAGGGTCGGCTGTTGTTGATTGATCGCCGTGACCAGGATCGGCGGTTCGGGCTGGATGATCGTATTGAGCGTACCGCCTCTGGCCTGCCCCGTGGCGCGGGTGATGCCGAGCGGGATGCCCGACAGCGCCGTGACGCTCAGACCCAGCAATTTCGCAAACTCACGTCGATTCATTCAGCTCTCCTGATAGACACAGAGGGTTGAACGTCAGGGTTGCACTGACGCGCAAGGATGAGCTTGCAAAATTCAAGCCGCTGCTGTCGCCGGGCCGATCATTGTCGCGATCGGGCCGGCATTGTCTGAGAACCGAGCATGCTCCATGAGGGAGCAGGCATTCAGTATCCGAGTGTCGTATCGACGCGGTTGAGTAGAACGTCTCCAGCCTTGAGACGGCGGATATTCTCGGCAATCTGGTCCGCAATGACGCGCGGCTTGGCCAATCCGGCCATATGGGGCGTCACCAGAATGCCCGGCTCTGTCCACAGCGGATTGTCGGGCTGCAGCGGCTCCTTGTCGAACACATCAAGAATCGCGCCGCGCAGATGGCCCGAACGCAAAGATGCGACAAGATCGGGGATGTTCAGATGCTCGCCGCGGCTGCAGAGGATGAGCGCCGCCCCTTTCGGTAGGCGGGCGAAGCGGTCGGCATTCAGGATTCCCACAGTACTCGGCGTCAGCGGCAGCAGGCAGACGAGGATATCGGTCTGCGCCAGGAAGTCGTCGAGCGCGGCGTCGCCCGCGAAGACGTCAACGCCCTCAATCTGTTTTGCCGAGCGAGACCAGCCGGAGACCTTGTACCCGACCGATTTCAGCAGAGCGGCGGCCTGGATTCCGAGGGTACCGAGACCAAGGATACCGACGCGCTTGTCGGCGGCGGCAACCTGGTCGTAGCGATGCCAGTGACCGTTGCGGGCATTGGTGGAGACACGATCGAACTCGCGATGAAAATACAACGTACCCCAGAGCACGTACTCGGCCATCGCCTTGCCCAGCAGGGGATCGACGATCCGGCAGAGCGGCACGTCAGGCAGCGCCGTATCGGACAGCACATTGTCCACGCCGGCGGCGATGGAATGGATCAACCGCAAATTCGGCATGGTGGCTATCACGCCCGCAGGAGGCTTCCAGCAGACCACTACTTCCCCGTCCAAAGCACCGTCTTCCGGCCAAGTGGTCACGACCGCGCCGGGAACCGCCCTCTTCAGGTGATCCTCCAGGAAGCCCATGGTGTTGGACAAGGTCGTCATCAGGGTAATACGGGTCATCAAGTTCCTGCGTGTGTTTCTGCCCGAGCCTTTTCCGTTCCGACTGAAGCGGAACGGGGCTCAGAATTGTTGTTTGACGCGTTTTCTTAACGCGAACCGGTACCCACTTCGCTGGAAAACGCGCCAGTGGCATGAAGCCTGCTTTGAGAATGGCAACGTCCGGAACGATGCGCTCAAAACCTCTATCCCAGAGTACGATGTCGGCGCATCATCTCCGTCTTCACAGGGTCAGGATTTGTCGCGTATGGGCCATATCTCTTCGATTTCGTGCAACACGCCGCGCCAGCGCGTCGCGCCGCCGGCCATGGTGAGTTTTTCCGGCTTCGAGGCCAGCGGCCGCCGCGCCGATGCGCTGCAGAGCGCACAGCGCCCGGTGGTTGCGATGGCTGCCGAATTCTCCTCGGGCGGCGTTGGCGTGCGGCATAGCCACCGTCGCGCGCAGTTCCTGCACGGCCTGACCGGGGTCATGACCGTGATCACCGAGACCGGCAGCTGGACCGTATCGCCGCAGCACGCACTGTGGATTCCACCCGGCGTCGTCCATCAAAGCCGCTGCTGGGGCACCGTGCAACTGCGCACGCTCTATGTCGAACCGGAAGCGACCATCGGCCTGCCGAAAGCCTGTCAGTTGATGGAAGTCTCCTCGCTGGTGCGCGCGCTGCTCAACGAAGCCGTCACCTTCCCGACTGAATACGACACGGACGGCCGCGAAGGCCAGATCATGAATTTGATGCTCGCGGAAATCGGCCGCATGCCCGCCGTACCGCTGCGCGCGCCGATGCCACAGGACCGCCGCCTCGCACGCATCTGCGAGGCGATCCTGCGCGAGCCCGGCAACAATCAGGATCTGGAATCCTGGTCGCAGATCGGCGGCCTTGGCCGACGCACGCTGACACGGCTGTTTCGCCGCGAGACCGGCATGAGCTTCGCCGAGTGGCGCCAGCAGGTGCGATTGATGGAAGCGTTGTCGCGCCTGACCATGCGCGAGCCGGTCACCAATGTTGCGCTCGATCTCGGCTATGACAGCCCGAGTGCCTTCAGCGCCATGTTCCGTCGCTCGATGGGGATTTCACCACGCGACTATCTGCGCTGGAGCGAGCAGACGGCAGAACTGGCGATATAAGCCGCCGCGACATCGTCAGAGCTCCGTCACGGACCGCGCGTCCGTCGCTGCGCGCAAGCGCCGGATACCGGCGTCGATCTCGCGGATGTCGTCGTCAAGCTGTCCAAGCAGAACGCCGAAATTGAAATCCGTTCGGTCGCGGACGGACATTGCGAGGCGTTCGCGGTGCGCCTTCATATCTTGCAGCGCACTCAACTGATTTGTTTCGACATAGGCCGCAACGACGAGCTCAATCGCACTATTCACCGCAGCGTCGCTTTCTTCTCGGCTTCTTCAATCTGGGCTTTCAACCGCGCCTTGGTTTCACGCACACCTGGAAATGGCGTGCCAAGCCGACGCGCCTGGATTTGCACCGAGCTTTGCGGCCGCTTCAAGATGACGGCTGCGCGCGCCAGTGAAATCTTGCGCGCGATGAGGTCCTTGAGGATTTCGAGCTGCGCGTCGTCCCAACGATTTTTTGCCATGGCGGCTTATGACTGTCGTCTCAAATAATCTGTCTGCACGGTCTCTGATTCTTCACAACGCGAAGTTCGTCACTATTGTTCCGACGCAGGCAGATGATCGATCGCTATCAATGCCGTCCATCCCCAGAAGAGAAGGCTCCGGAGCGATCCGGAGCCTTCTTCGTTGTAGCTATTGTTTGATGCGACAGCGCGGCCTGGCTGCCGTCTACGTCACCACTTCGATCAGCTTCGGCCCCTTCGCGGCAATCGCGTTGGCGAGCGCCTTGTTGAAGTCGTCGACGTTCGACACCGAGACGCCGGGGACGCCCATGCCCTTGGCGAGCGAGACCCAGTCGAGCGCCGGACGGTCGAGGTTGAGCATGTCAATCGCACGCGTGCCCGGCTCGCCGGCACCGACACCGGCGAATTCGCCAAGCAGGATGTTGTACTTGCGGTTGGCGAATACGATCGTGGTGATGTCGAGTTCTTCGCGGGCCTGGGTCCACAGCGACTGCAGCGTGTACATCGCGCTGCCATCGCCGACCATGCAGATGACCTTGCGATCGGGGCATGCGATCGCGGCACCGGTGGCGACCGGGGTTGAGAAGCCGATCGAGCCGCCCATGTTCTGCAGCCAGTCATGTGGCGCTGCAGCAGCGGTCGGCGGGAAGAAGCCACGACCGGTGGTCAGCGACTCGTCGACCATGATGGCGTTTTCCGGGATCGCATAGGCAATCGCCTGCGCAATCGTCGTGTGGTTCAGCGCGCCGGTCGGCTTCACCAGTTCGGCGAGCTTCTGCGGCTTCACGTCCGACGGCTTGGCGCCGAGCGCGCCGGCCAGTGCTTCCAGCGCGGCGATCGAATTCTCGCCGCCGGCGGTCATGCGGTGCACGTCGCAGCCTTCCGGCTTCAGCATGCTCGGCTTGTTCGGATAGGCGAAGAAGGCGACGGGATCGTTGGCCTCGACCAGCACGATGTTCTTGAAGTCCTTCAGCAGCGGAAGTGCGGCTTCGATCACATAGGGGATGCGGTCGATAGAGAACCGGCCGCGGCCGCGCGCCATGCGCGGATTGTAGGTCTGACCCATCACCTTGCAGCCGGTCTTGCCGGCGATCTGCTCGGCCAGCGCGAGGCCCTTCTCGTTAAGCGCCGGGCCGGTCATCAGCAGCAGCGTCGAGGCGCCACCGTCCTTCATGATCCTGGCGGCGGTCTCGACGGCCTGTGTCGAATAGCCGGCGGCCTGCTTTTCGGCCGGCACCGGAGCCACACCATCGGCGGCACCCCATGCGGTGTCGGCGGGCAGGATCAGCGTGGCGATCTGGCGGTCCCTGGCGGCAGCAATGGCGGCGGCACCGTCCTTGGCGACGGATTTGGAATCCGGCGAAGTGTGCACCCATTGCGACATCGGGCGGGCCAGGCCCTCGATGTCCGAGGTCAGCGGCGCGTTATACTCGATGTGATAGACGGCGTGCTGGCCGACGATGTTGACGATGCCCGAATTGGCCTTCTTGGCGTTGTGCAGGTTGGCGAGGCCATTGGCCAGGCCGGGGCCGAGATGCAGCAGCGTCGAGGCCGGGGTGCCCTTCATGCGGAAGTAGCCATCCGCCGCACCGGTCACGATGCCTTCGAACAGGCCGAGCACGCAGCGCATGCCTTCGACGCGGTCGAGCGCCGCAACGAAATGCATTTCCGACGTTCCTGGATTGGCAAAGCAGACATCCACATTGCCTGCCACCAATGTCCGCACCAGGCTTTCCGCACCGTTCATCGTCTCACTCCGTTTGATCAGGGTCGTATTCTCGGTTTCTCGATCTCGGGGGCTGATGAACCATTGTTCGGAGGGTCCGTCAAAGGGTCCGAACGCAACGCTTCGTTGTGAGGCCCGCGGGGCGGCCCGAACGCCGGCTATTGTCGCTCCGTCAGGGCTGTCCTCACACGGCCGTGGCTTGCAGATCGGGACGAATTATGCCCTGTCTAGGCCTCTATTTTTTCTGGCGAGGACCATGATGAAGCGCATTTTTGCTCTCTTTTTTGCCGCAGCCGCCCTCACGACGATTTCCATGCCGGCCGATGCACGCGTCCGCAACCAGCCGCCGGCGCCGGACTTCGAGGTCGACGACGGCCCGTCGCTCTCCAACTTCTTCTCCAATTTCGGCAATGGCGGCGGCAACAGCTCCGGCCCGATCCAGCGCCAGACTGTCGGCTTCCACAGCAATTACGCCCCGGGCACCATCATCGTGAACACCGCCGAGCGCCGGCTCTATCTGGTGCAGCCGGGTGGCCAGGCGCTGCGTTATGGCATCGGCGTCGGCCGCGACGGCTTTCGCTGGGGCGGTGTGCACAAGGTCACCGCCAAGAAGGAATGGCCGAGCTGGACTCCGCCGGCACAGATGATCGCCCGCCGGCCCGACCTGCCGCGCCACATGCCCGGCGGCATCGACAACCCGCTGGGTGCTCGCGCCATGTATCTCGGCTCGACGCTGTACCGCATTCACGGCTCCAACGAGCCGGAGACCATCGGTCAGGCGGTGTCCTCGGGCTGTTTCCGCATGACCAATGACGATGTCACCGATCTCTATAACCGCGTCTCGGTCGGCGCGACGGTGATCGTCAAGAACTGAGCCTGACCTGAGAACGAAGGCTTCCAGCGGGAAGCCTTCGAATTGTCCGCGGGGGCGGCACTGAACGCTTGCGCAAATACGCGCATTGCGAGAACTTGAGTGATAATGCCCGCCCCGACACCAGATCGATTCATCGTCCGGACGATTGCCGCGCTGCTGGCCCTCGCACTGCCGGCCGCCTTTGTGCCGCAGCCGTCTTATGCCGGCGCGAATGAACCGCCCGGCGTTACCGCACGCCAGCGTACCGAGAAGAAGACCTTTACCGACAGCGAGATCATCGACGGTTTTTTCAAGACCGCCTTTGGCGCCGAATATCACCTCGCCGGCCGCGTCGACCGCATCCGCAAGTATGAGCTTCCGGTGCGGGTGTTTGCCGACGGCCGTGCCGACCGCAAGGCTCAGATCGCCAAGGTCGTGACCGACATCGCGCACCGGGTGCAGCATCTCAACATCGCCATGGCGGACAGCCGCGACGACGCCAATGTGCTGGTGAAGCTGGTGCGCGACCGCGATCTCTATCGCACCATCTCGACCTTCTACGGTACCGACCGCGCCAACGAGATCCGCGACTCTCTCGACCCGCAATGCCTGTCCGGCTTCCGCAAGAACGAAGCCTTCGAGATCGAACGCTCCGACGTGATCCTCACCGTCGACAATGGCGACTTCGTCTTTCTCGACTGCGCCTATGAGGAATTGCTGCAGTCGCTGGGCCCGATCAACGACACCAGTACGGTGCCGTGGACGATGTTCAACGACAACGTCCAGATGGGCTTCTTCGACATCTACGACCAGTACATCCTCAACATCCTCTACGACCCCCGCATCAAGGCCGGCATGACTGTGCAGGAGGTCAAGGACGTGCTGCCGCAGGTGCTCACTGACGTGCGGATCTGGGTGAACAAGGTGAACGAGTTGCAGGATTGATTCTTGTCCCTCCCCCAAGCGCGACTTAGTCGCGCAGTGGGAAGGATATCGCGACCGCCTGCGCGTCTCGGCTTCTTCGAATTTCAAACAGCCACTGCTCTGCAGACATGCGTCATCGCCCCCATTGTTTGCGGCGCGGGGGCGCCGTCGTGGTTTGCATTCCCGCCCCCCTGTGAGAGGGCGTGCGGAACGCTAGGTGCCCGTTGCACCCTTGGGCCTGATGCCGATGCGGTCTTCCGCAAGGTAGTGCATCAGGACTTTCGGAGGCGCAGGGCAAGTGCCCAGCGTTCCGCATGCGGTGTTTTTTCGGTTGCTTGCGCTTTGCCATGGCGAACGGTTCTGTCGAACGATTCCATCACCAAAATTACAGTCCCAAGGCGAAGGGACAGGGTGCCTCAAGCGAGTAAGCCGAACGCGTTTTGACTTGGTCGTCCGTCACTTGATCTGCAGGTTCCTTCCATCTCAAGACAAACCGTGCCGCCTGTCCCAGTGGTATCCTGACCACAGACGATCCGGCCTGCCGCAAGACAGCCGTCACCCACATCTCCCGTGACGCCGCATCTCCGGCGTCCACCGCATCCCACCCCGCGAACGTGACGATCGCGATCGCCCCTCTCGGTGGGGCAGGACAAAGGGGAATATAAACCTGACGAGGATGATGTCAACAGAGAATAGGAAAAAATGTTTGGGCGGCACCCCGCCCCTCACTCGTCCTCTCACCCCCGCGGCTTCGGCGTGAACGGCCCCTTTGGCGCATTGCCGATCAGCGACACGGTGATCAGCGCGGTAATCCCGAACCAGAAGGTGAGCCAGAAGCCATCGATATAGGCCAGCGTATTGGCCTCGCGCTGCACCAGCGTTGCGAGCGTGCCGACGCCACGGGCCTGGGCAAGACCCTCGCCGTGGCTGGCGAAACGGCCGGTGAGCTTGGCGAGAATGCCGACGACATCGGCATCGCCGCTGGCGACATGCTGACCGAGCAGGTTCGAATGGATCTGTTCGCGCACGCGCAGCCAGGTGCCCATCAGCGCGATGCCGATCTCGGCGCCACCGAGTCGGAAGACCTGGATATAGGCTGCAAAAGCCGTCGCGCGTGACGGATCGGAATTCGAGAGCGCGATGATCACGATGGGCAGCAGCGTGAAGCTCTGCCCGAGCGATTGCAGCAGCACCATCGGGATGAAATCACCGAGCGCCCACTCATGAGTAAGTTGCGTGCCCAGAAGGCCGGCAGCGGTGAATGCCACGAGGCCGATGATCAGCGTCAGTTTCACGTCGTAGGTGCGAATGAGCCAGATCGACAGCGGCACCAGCACAACCATCGGCACGACGGAATAGAGCAGAAACAGCATGCCGGACTGTTCCGGCCGCAACAGCGCGATGTTGGTCAGGAAATTCGGCGCCAGCGACGAATTGGACAGGCTGGTCATGGTGTAGAGAATGATCGTCAGAAGAGCGAGGCCGATATTGCGCGACAGCAGCACTTCGGCGTGGGCCCATGGCCGCTTCACCAGCGACTCATTGATGAAGAAGCCGACGGTCAGGACCGTACCGCCTGACAGCAGCGCCACCACGGTGCCTGAGCCCAGCCAGTCCAGCCGGTTGCCCTGATCGAGCCCGGCATAGATCATTGCCATGCCGGCGCCGAGCAAGAGCATACCGCCCCAATCGGCCTCGCATAGAACGAACCGGTTGATCGGTTCGCGCGGTGTGCCGAGCCAGACGAACAGCGCGAGCAGCGGCGCGATGATGACATCCTGCCAGAACATCCATTGCCAGCCGATGTGGCTGACATAGAAGCCGACCAGCGCGGTGCCGGAATTGAGCGAGAAGCCGACGCGAATGGAATAGATCGCAATGGCCGGTAGCCACCATTGCATCGGCAGATTGCGAAAGATGATCAGCAGCGTTGCCGGCACGAAGGTGCCGAGCAGCATGCCGTGTGCAATGTTGAGGACCAGAAGCAGATTGTAGTCGCGCACCAGCGGGATCATCAGCGAGATCGCCGCATAGACCAGAGCGGGAATGCCGAGCACGCGACGCAGCCCGAACACGGTAGCCATCCAGGCTACCGCCGGCGCGATGAATATCTGCGACGCAGTGCCGGCAGTGGACAGCCACGCCCCCTCATCGAAACTCAGCGAGAGCGCGCCGCGCAGATCGGCGAGGCCGATGGAGAAAATGCGCGTATCGAAATTGGCGAGAAATGCGCCTAGCAGCACCGCGCCGACCGCAAAGATCGGATGGTGCGAAACGCCCCCGGTCGAGACCGGGCCGCTTTCGATGACCTTACTTTCCGCCATTGCCGGCCGCCGGCGCGTCGGTGTTGATGCTCGCTGTTACCGACATGCCCGGCAGCAACCGGTCCAGTAGCGGCTGCCCCTTGTCGAGCGTGATGCGGACCGGCACGCGCTGCACGACCTTGGTGAAATTGCCGGTGGCGTTATCCGGCGGCAGCAATGCGAATTGCGATCCGGACGCCGGCGAGACCCGCTCGACGCGGCCACGCAGGGTCTCCGCCGAGAACGTATCGACGACGATGTCCACGGGTTGGCCGGGCTTCACCCGGGTCAACTGCGTTTCCTTGAAATTGGCGATCACATAGACGTCGGGCAGCGGCACGATGCTGATCAGGCTGGAGCCGATATTGACGTAATCGCCCGGCTGCACCTGGCGTTCGCTGACCACGCCATCGAAGGGCGCGACGATCTTCGTATAGCTCAGGCGTAGCCTGGCGGCATCGAGCGTCGCCTTGGCGCCGAGCAGATCGGCGGCGCGCTGCTTGCGCGTGCCGGCGAGGACTTCGAGCTGATGCTTCTGGGCAGCGATCACCGCGCCACTTGCCTTCACATCGGCCTGCGCCTTCGCATAGGCGGCGGTGGCCTGCTCGAAGCGCTGCCGCGTGCCGGCTTCGGTCTGCGTCAGCGAGGTCTGGCGTTCCTGCTCCTGTTGCGCCTGCACTTCGAGCGCCTGCGCAGACACGCGCTGCGCCTCGGCCTGCGCGATGGTGGCATATTGCAGTTCGACCTGATTGGCGAGATTGTCCAGCGCGGCCTGCGCACCGGCGACGCCGGCTTCGGCCTGCGCCACCTGCGCCTCATAGTCTGCAGGATCGATCTGGATCAGGAGATCGCCAGCTTTGACGTGCTGGAAGTCGCTCACCGCCACGGCTTTCACCGCACCCGCCACCCGGCTCGACAGCCGCGTCGTCTGCGCGCGGATATAGGCATCGTTGGTGGTCTGCACCGCGCGGTTGCCCATCCAGATATCCCAGCGCGTGGTCGCCAGAATGATGAAGATGATCGCGGCAGTTACGGCCAGCAACGGAATGGCGAGACGTCGCCACGTCTTTTGCGCCGGTGTCAGTTCCGCCGGTATTGGCCCCGCAGGCGGCGCCGGTGTCGGCTGTGGCGTCGGGGGGGCATCAACCTGGGACATGTCTTCCTCGCAGCAACCTGAGTGACATTATGTCTCACGTCGCCGCACGCGATTCAATCGCCTGCGGATCGCCGGTCAGACCAACGCCACAGAATTCGGGCGGAACTTCCCGGTAAGAATGTCAGATTATCTTTTTGCGGCGCGCCGGTCTGGTGTCGTCATCCGCCGGTACGGACGTCTCCGGAGCGCGCGGCTGCAGATAGCGCTGCAGAGCGATGGCGCGTTCGCTGGATTCGACGAGGCGCTCGACACTGCCGAGCAATTGATGAAATTCGTCTGCGCTGAGGCAATCGAACTGCACGTCATTGACCTGACGCTGGGTCGGGTTGAGGCTCGCCAGCAGTGCATCGCCGGCCTGTGTCACGGTGAGACGCAAGCGCCTGCGATCCGCGGGATCGACCAGCTTGTCGAGCAGGCCCATCTGCTGCAGCTTGTTGGATACGGTGGTGATGAAGGCACCGCTGAGATGCAGATGCGCTGCGAGTTCGCGCACGCTGACGTGATCCTCGGCAGCCAGATATTTCACCGAGATCAGCACGGTGTATTCGATCCCCGCGAGGCCGATGGCGGCGGCATGCCCCTCGCGCACGGTCTCGTGTCGCGCGAGAAAGGCCAGCAATGTGTGCACGAGTTGCCGAAATGCGTGGTCGGAGCCATCGACCAGCAACGCCTTGCGCGATGTGGTGAGCGCCGGCGCCGGAAGCTTTGCCTTGATCGCGGTTTTGGCACCCGTCTTCACCGCGGCCTTTTCGGATTTGCGCAGTGCCGGCGTCTTGGAGAGCGGCGCAACCTTGGAACGAGACATACCGCTTCCCAGTGAACGATCCGCGACAGGATTGGCTGGCGCCCCCTGCTTCGTCAAGCGATTCTGCATACCTTCTAAACGAAGCTATTGATCAAATGCATTTACTGCGTCAGGATCGGCGCCAAATTCTGACGGGAGAACATCATGAAACTCGATATCAGGCGCCTGCTCTGTTTCACCGACCACAAGGAAGTTGAAGCAGGTCACCGGCACGACCAGCCGCTGCGCCGCGTCGCCGCCGTCGCCATCGTCGCCAATCCCTATGCCGGACGCTATGTCGAAGACCTCTCCGAGGCAATTGCCGCCAGCGTCGAGGTCGGCGCCGTGCTGGCCAAGCTCGCCGTCGAGGCGATGGGATCGTACAAAGTCGAAAGCTACGGCAAAGGCGGCGTCGTCGGGCTCGGCGGCGAACTCGAACATGCCAATGCGATGCTGACAACGACCTTCGCGACGCCGCTGCGCGAGGCCGTGGGCGGCGCCGAAGCGTGGATCCCCTCCTTCACCAAGCTCGCTGCCCCCGGCTGCCTGATCGACGTTCCCCTCGCGCACAAGGACGCGCTTTATGTCCGCTCGCATTACGACGGTGTCTCGGTGACGCTGCCACCCGATGCGCCGGCCTCCGATGAAGTTGCGCTGATCGTCTGTCTCGCCAATCGCGGGCGCCTCAATGCGCGGGTCGGCGGGTTGAATGCAAAAGACATCGGCGGCAAGGACGGCTTGCGCTAGGCTGCAGCTTTGTGCGGCCTTGGACGGCCTTGAGATTGCGGAGACGGGTATGAAAACGGCCATCGTCAATATCGGCACCATCGTCACCGGTGATCTCAAGGCGCCATTCGCCAGTGGCGACAGCATCCTGATGCAGGACGGCCGCATCAGCGCGATCGGCACGCTGTCATCGGGCCAGGTGTCCTCAGCCGATGTGGTGATCGACGCCGCCGGCACCACGGCGATTCCCGGCCTGATCGACAGCCATGTGCACATCACCTTCGGTGATTACACGCCGCGACAGCGCGTCGTCGGCTATCTCGAAAGCTATGTGCATGGCGGCACGACGACGTCCATCACCGCGTCCGAAGTGCACGTGCCCGGACGCCCCAAGGATCCCGCTGGGGTGAAAGCGCTGGCGCTCGCCGCCCGCGCCTGTTTCCTCGACTATCGCCCCGGTGGCATGCGCGTACATGCCGGCTCGATCATTCTGGAGCCCGGCCTCACCGAAGCCGATCTTGAGGAACTGGTGAAAGCAGGGCTGTGGCTCGCCAAGGCCGGCTTCGGCGCATTCGAGACGCCGTTCGACTATGCGCCGCTGATGCAGGCGGCACGCAGGCTCGGCATGGTCACCACCATGCATACCGGCGGCTCATCTATCCCCGGCTCATCGGGCATCTGGGCCGAACATGTGCTGAAATCCAATCCGAGCGTCTCGTTCCACGTCAATGGCGGGCCGGTGGCAATGCCGGAAGCCGGCTTTGCGCGGCTCGTGAACGAGAGTGACATCGCGCTGCAGCTCTGCACCGCCGGCAACCTGCGCACCGCACTGCTGACTGCAAAACTGCTCGACGAGGCCAAACAGCCGGAGCGCCTGCTGATCGCGACCGACACACCGACCGGCAGCGGGATCATGCCGCTCGGCATGTTCTACACGATCAGCCATCTCGCGAGTCTCGGCGGCATGCCGCCGGAACAGGCGATCGCCGCGGCGACGGGGAACAATGCGATGGTCTATCGGCTCAACAGCGGGTTTCTGAAGACGGGCAAGGATGCCGACGTGGTGCTGATCGACGCCTGCGCCGGCGGCTCGCAGAACGATGCGCTGTCGGCGCTTCGCAATGGCGACGTGCCGGCGGTGAGCGCCGTCATCACTGACGGCATCCCTCGGTTTGTCGGCCGCAGCCGCAATACGCCAGCGGGGATGCGGAATGTGCGCGTGGCGGAGACGAAGCTGCCGCGGGATTTCTCGGGAGCAGCGGCGCACTAGAGGTTTCGCGACGACCGCGCGCTCCCTCTCCCCGCCTTGCGAAGCTTCACTTCGCTGGGAGCGGGGAGAGGTTAAGCAAGCGACTGCGCTTTAGTTGCTGCCCTTGAACTCCGGCAAATCATATTTCGCCGTCATCTTCTCTGCCATGCCCGCCGCCCGTTCCCAGTCATAGGTGCGGTAGCTGTGACCACGCGTCACGAACTGGGCGCCAGCATAGAACATCTCATATTGCAGATGGCGTGAGGCGAATTCGGAGCCGACGGCATCCCAGGTCAGCTTCAGCAGCTTGACGCGGTCGTGGCCCGACATCGCCGGCGAGATCTGGGTCAGCCCGATGATGTCCGCGATTTCCGGATTGCTGAAATCATCCACCGAGGACGGCAGCATCAACAACGCACCACCGGCGAGTTCACGGATGGTCGAGATGATCTGGCCATACATCTCCTGCGACTGCACCTGCGCCGCATAGAGCAGATGCTTGTTGGGCAGAAAATACTCGCCGCGCATCGCGCCGCCGGCTTCCATGCCGAGCACCATGCCCTCGATCAGCGCCGCCTGCGAGGCGAGCTTGCCGAGCGTATCGACCACCGGCGGGAAGTTGATGGTGCCGATGGTCTTGGCGATACCGCGCGCGAGACCGACCAGGAAGCGCAGCTTCACCGACAGGCGGATCTGAGCCTGGTAGTTCTGATAGACATGGGCCGGCGTGTCATGGAGCTGGGCACGGCACATGTCGGTATTGCGCAGCAGGAACACGCGCTCCCACGGCACCTTCACGTCGTCGAAAAACACCAACGCGTCGTTCTCGTCGTAGCGATAGGCCAGCGGATTGTCGTACTCGTTCGGCGCATGCGCCTCGAACGATTTGCGCGACAGCATCTTCAGGCCCTTGGTCCCCATCGGCAGTGCGCAGGAGAACGCCAGATGCTCCTCGCCCGGCCGCAGCGGCTGACCGGAACCGACGAATATCTCGTTGGCCATGATGGCTGACGTGGCGAACAGTTTGGCGCCGCGGATGGTGATGCCCGACGCATCCTCGTCGACGATGCGCGCCACCATGTCCTCGGCATTCTTACCCTGATCGCCGAACGCCTTGGAGCGGTCGCCCTGCACGTTGTTGATCACATAGGTCAGGAACAGGTCGCTCTTGCGGGCGTAGTCGTACCAATCGCGAAACGCCTCTGCGCGTTTCGGATCGTAAGCGTCGAACACCTCGATGCCCATCATCATGCCGGACATCGATGACGCCACGTGATCGGGCGAGCGGCCGAGGAAGCCACCGGACAGTTCGGCCCATTCCACCAGCGCCTTGCGGCGCTCGACCAGTTCCGCATAGCTCTTCGGCAGTTGCCAGGCGCGATTGACGCGGCGGCCGCCTCCGACATCGAAGGTCATGCGTTCGATATTGGCGGGGTCAGCCTGATAGTCATACAGCGCGCCGGCCGAGGCGACCGCATGGCGATAGGCCGGATGGGTCGAGACGTCGTCGACCTTCTTGCCGTCGAGATAGACGGCGCGGCCGTCACGCACAGCGGCGACATGCTGGGCGCCGGTCTTGACGCCAGCTAGGGCTGCCGCGGATCCAAATGCATCATTCATCACTCTTCTCCGTCATCGGACCCGGCAGCGCCGTCGGTCATCGCCATTAATAGCTATTATCCGAAGCTATTTTCAAACCATTGTCAAGGAGACTTCCAGCGTCTTCGATCCTCCGCTATTCGTCGTGATTGCAATTGTCTCGCGAAGCCGCCAAGCTTGGATAACTCCGATGCATGGGATCATCACGTGGCCAAATCTGCAGCGCGCTCGACACCAATTGCCAAGACATCCGGCAAGGAGGTTAGCAAGAAGCCTGCCAATGGCCGGCCGGCGCCCCGCGCCGCACTCACGGTGTCCCGTCCCGAATTGCTGGTCGACGGTTCGGACGCGCAATTCCGCCGCCTGGTCCACAGCCTGTTCGGCTTTCTGGTCCGGCATCAGACATTGCGCGAAGGTCACGCCGCCGTCATCGGCCTCGCCGGCATCGAATATACGACCCTGATTTCGATCCGGCATCTGTCGGCG
The DNA here is from genome assembly GCF_008329525.1 of Tardiphaga sp. P9-11. Taxonomy (GTDB): domain Bacteria; phylum Pseudomonadota; class Alphaproteobacteria; order Rhizobiales; family Xanthobacteraceae; genus Tardiphaga. Next base: position 191,776 of record NZ_NPKQ01000003.1, read on the forward strand.
CAAGGCGACGTCCATGTGCGCGCCGTCGCCGATCACCTGCATCTGAGCGGTGCCTTCGTCACCACCGTGACCAACAAGCTCGAAACCAAGGGGCTGATCACCAAGACCTCGCACACCGGCGACCGCCGCCGCATCAGCCTCGTGGTGACGCCGTATGGCGCCGAGTTACTGGAGCGACTGGCGCCCACGCAGGCGCAGGTCAACGACGTCCAGTTCGGTTGCCTCGGCACCCGGGAATTCCACCAGTTGCTGGACATGGTGCAGCGGCTCGTCGATTCCAGCGACCGCGCCATTGCGCTGCAGCGCTATCTGGCGGACACCAATGTGAAGCAGTTGTCGCCCGAGGCGCAATCTATCGCCGTCGCCAAGCGCGGCAAGACCCGGAAGGGTTAACGGCCCGCGCTACGACAAATCGGCCCTCCGGGCCGCGGCGATCGTAGGATGTGCTCGGAGTAGATGCGTTTCGCAACGGCTCTACCCATCCTACAGCCCGCGTCGCTATTGCTGCGACAAAACGGCACCGGGGAGCACAGCCGCTGCGCGCCCAAAGGCGATACGGAAATCGGCATCGACGCGCCCGCAACATCCAAACACCCCTGAAACAGGCGCTTGCGCGCGTTCCCGCCGACCACAGATTGCTGCATTTCCGGGCTGGACTGGCGCATAAATTAGCTTCTTAAGAGAACTATTTTATAAAGATACTCAGAATGACGATTGTCAAAGCCTGAAATTTATTGGACGATCCGACCAACGCTGTCATTCCGCCGTCACAGCCGGCGATGGCACATGGCGTGCATGGAAATCTTTATCTGGATTGTGCTGCGGATCACTGCAGCAAAAGCATCAACAGAAGAGGACGATCGTCGATGTCGCGGATCAAATCGAATTTGCCACGCGTATTGGGCACAGTTGCTGCCGTCACGCTCTCCGCCATGATCGGCGGTCAGGCTGTCGCGCAGGAGATCGCCATCGGCGCCGTGGTGCCGTCGAGCGGCCCGTTCGCCGAATGGGGCCGCAGCAACACCGTCACCCTGAAGATGCTGGAACAGCAGACCAACGATGCCGGCGGCATCAATGGCGCGAAGCTGAAGATCACCATCCTCGACGACGCCGCCAAGCCGGCGCAGGCCGCAAGCTCGCTGCGCAAGTTGGCCGGCGACGAGAAGGTTCTTGCCGTCGCCGGCCCGCTGACTTCGAGCGCCGCCGAAGTGACCTTTCCGGTCGCCAATGAAATGAAGGTGGTCTCCACCTCGCAGGCCTCCTCGAAGCCGGGCGTGGCGAAGCTCAACCGTCCATGGGCTTTCCGTAACACCATCGACGAAGGCGTTCTCGCCAAGACCACTGTGCCTTTCTACAAGAAGGCCTTCAACATCAAGACCGTCGCCGTGATCTTCGACGCCAAGGACGCCACGGCTTCCACCGTCGGCAAGGTGATCATGCCAGCCGTGCTGAAGGCCAATGACATCATCATCGCCAACGAGAACGATCTGCTGTCGTTCAACACCGGCGACCTCGACGTGTCCGCACAGGTCACCAAGCTGAAGGCCCTGAACCCCGACGGCGTCGTTGTCAGCGCCGATTACAGCCAGGCCATCACCGTGCTGCGCGAAATGAAGCGCCAGGGTCTGATCAAGCCGGTCGTCGGTGCCACCCAGTTGATCTCGTCGGCGATTCTCAAGGCTGCGCCGGAAATCCCGGTGATCGCGCCCGCAACCTTCTACGCCACCATGACAGGCCCGGCACCCGAGAAATTCACGGCCACCCTGACGCCGCTGCTGCGCAAGGAATCAGGCCTGCCGAAGGACATCGAGCCCAGCATGTATGACGCCAACATCTACGAGATCGTCTCGATGTATATCGACGCGATCAAGAAGACCGGCGTCACCGGCAAGCCGGCCGATCTCGAAGCCGACCGCACCAAGATCCGCGATCACCTCGCCAAGCTCGAAGGTTTCGCCGGTCTCGGCGGCCCTATCGGATTCAATGACGATGGCGACGCGATCAAGGCTTTCTACGTGCTGCAGGGTCAGAACGGCGCCTGGGACACCAAGGTCAAGGGCTGCAGCTCCGCGCCCGGCCATCCGGCCTGCTGATCTTCCGCACCATTCACGCCGCTGCGGCCGGGAAGTCCTCCCGGCCGCAGTCATGATGACGACCACCTGATTTAACGATTGCAATCCCCATGCTGATACAGCAACTCGTCAACGGCCTCACGCTCGGAGCGGTCTATACGCTGCTGGCACTGTCGTTCTCGCTCGTGATGGGCATTCTCGGCATTCTCAATCTCGCGATTGCCGAACTGTTCATGATCGGCGGCTATCTCGGCTTCACGCTGATCCAGGCAGGCTTTCCGCTGCCCGTCGCCGTGCTCGCCGGCATGACTGGCGCCGCCGTGATCGCCATCGTGATCGAGAAGGTCGGCTACCAGCCGCTGCGCGATGCGCCGCTGGTGACGCCGATGCTGTCGACACTGGGCTTCTCGATCATCCTGCAGAACATCGCCACCAATATCTGGGGCTCGGATCCGCTGCAGCTGCCGATCTACGGCGACCAGTATACGCTCGGCCCCGTCAATATCGGCGAGATGCAGCTGCTCGTGCTCGGCGCCACCGTCGTGCTGGTCGCGCTCGTCGCCTACATCGTGCAGAAGACGCCGATGGGCCGCGCGCTGCGCGCCGTCGCCGAGAACCGCGAAGTCGCGCGCATCCTCGGCGTCTCGGCAGACCGCCTGACCATGCTCGCTTTCATTCTGTCGGGCTCGCTGGCCGGTGTCGCCGGCGTGCTGATCGCGCTCCACTACGGCGCCATCACGCCCTATCTCGGCGTCGAAATCGGCCTCAAGGCCATCGCCGTGATGGTGATCGGCGGCACGCGGCAGATCTGGGGCGCGCTCGTCGCAGGTCCGCTGATCGGCATCGCCGAAGTGCTGACCGTCGCTTACGGCGGCTCGCAGGTCCGTGATTTCGTCGTCTACGGTTTCATGATTTTGATTTTGTTGCTGCGTCCGCAGGGCCTGCTCGGCGGCGCGCGATCCGATCAGGGGCAGCGCGTCTGATGTCGACCTATTATGCAAGCCTGCTCGCCGAGTCAGGCATCCTCCTGCTCGGCGCGCTCAGCGTCTATATCATCCTCGCCACCGGCCAGCTCTCGCTCGGCAATGGCGCCTTCATGGGAATCGGCGCGTATCTGTCGTCATATCTCACCGTCGCGCTGAACGTGCCGCTCACGCTGGCCCTGGTGATCTCGGCGATCGCCGCCGGCATCATCGGCGCCATCGTCGCCTTCCCTGCTTTGCGGTTGAAAGGCATCTATCTCGCCATGGCCACTGTCGGCTTCGGCGAAATGGTGCGCAGTTTCTTCCTCAACTTCGACACCATGGGCGGCTCCGGCGGTTATCGCGGCATGCAGCACATCTCGGTTGGCTATGTCTGGCTGTGGGCCGGCGGCATCCTGATCGCGGTGATGCTGCTGGAGCGCTCGCGCGTCTGGCTGGAAATGCAGGCGGTGCATGATGACGAGACGGCTGCCGGCCTGATCGGCCTCAACACCGTGGTCACCAAGATCAGCGCCTTCGCAGCCGGCGCCGCAGTGGCGGCGATCTCCGGCGGGCTGTTCGCCCATCACAATGTCTATATCGAGCCGGCCAATTTCGGTTTCGAGCGTTCGGTGGACTTCGTGCTCGCGGTGATCCTCGGCGGCTCCACGGTCGCGCCGGGCTCGCTGGTCGGCTCATTGCTGCTGGTGTTCCTGCCTGAATTCCTGCGCCCGATCGCCGACTGGCGCCTCGCCGCCTTCGGTTCGCTGCTGGTGCTGGTGCTGCTGGTGCGGCGTCAGGGCATTCTCGATCGTTCGCTGATCCGAATGCTTACTTTCCGGAGGGCTGCGGCATGAGCACACCCCTGCTTCAACTCACCGGCGTCACCAAGACCTTCGGCGGCATCCACGCCCTGTCCGGCATGGTCTGCGAAGTGCCCGAAGGCAAGATCGTCGGCGTGATCGGCCCGAACGGCGCCGGCAAGACGACTTTGTTCAACACCATCACCGGCGCCTATCGCGCCGATGCCGGCGAAGTGAAACTTAAGGGCGTCGACGTTACGCAGTGGCCATCCTATCGCATCGTGCGCGAGGGCATCGCCCGCACCTTCCAGAATATCCGCCTGTTCGGCAGCATGACGGTCTGGGAGCATCTGCTGGTGGCGCAGCCGCATAGCGAAAGCGCATGGCGGCGTCTACTGCCGATCGCCTGGGCCAATCCGGCGGCGCAGGAACGCGCAGAGGAAGTGATGGCGTTCTTCGGCCTCACCGAACTGCGCGATCGCCCGGCGAAATCGCTGCCCTACGGCATCCAGCGCAAGGTGGAGATGGCACGCGCCGTCACCGCCAGGCCGAAGCTGCTGCTGCTGGATGAACCCGTCGCCGGCATGAACCATGACGAGGCCGAGGAAATCCGCTCGCTGATGATCCGCTTACGCGACACCGGCCTCACCATTCTCCTGATCGAACACGACATGAATTTCGTGATGCGACTCTGCGATTATCTCTATGTCCTCGATTTCGGCGTGCTGATCGCCGAAGGCAAGCCGGAAGAAGTCCGCGCCAACCCGGTCGTCCTCGACGCCTATCTCGGAAAGGACGACTGATGCTCACGATCAAGGGCCTGGAAGTCCGCTACGGCGCCATCACCGCCGTGCGCGGCGTCGATCTGGAGATCAAGAAAGGCGAGATCGTCGCGCTGCTCGGCGCCAATGGCGCCGGCAAGAGCACGATCGCGCGGTCCATTGCGGGACTGCTGCCGTTCCAGGGCGAGATCGCCTTCGAGGGCGAGAAGCTGACGCCGGGGACCGCCGAGAAGAATCTGCGCCGCGGCATCGCGCTGGTGCCGGAAGGCCGCGGCATTCTCGCCCGCATGACCGTGCACGAGAATCTTCTGATGGGCATCTACACCCGCCCGGACAAGGCCGAAGCGATGGCCGATGTCGGCCGGATGCTCGAGCGCTTTCCGATTCTCGGCAAGCGCCGCGACGGTCTCGCGAGCCTGTTGTCCGGCGGCGAACAGCAGATGCTGGCCATCGGCCGCGCGCTGCTGTCGAAGCCGAAGCTGTTGCTGCTCGACGAGCCCTCGCTCGGCCTTGCACCGCTGATGACCGACACGCTGTTCAAGATGATCGCCCAGTTCCGCGATGAAGGCCTGACAGTGCTGCTGGTGGAGCAGAAGGCGCGACAGACACTGAAGATCGTCGACCGGGCTTATCTGCTGGAGACCGGGCGTGTGGTCACGTCAGGGACCGCAGAGGCGCTGATCAACGATCCGACGGTGTCGGATGCGTTTCTGGGTGGGACGCATTAGGTCCTTGCGCCACCCCCGTCATTCCGGCGCGTGTGCGGCGATAGCCGCGCGCGAACCTCAGCCACTCCAATTGGAGTGGCGGGGAATCTTGAGCTAGCTGAAACGCTGTGGTGCCAAACACCGCGGGATTCCGGGTTCGCGCTTCGCGCGCCCCGGAATGACGAGCGTGAGGCGACGAGTGTGGGGCGCTACGCCCCGTACCGCGCCAGCACCGGCCAGGTCTCGACGCCGTTGTTGTGTCCGACCACATGATACGCCGCGTGCAAATTCACCGTCGGATCGCAATGCGTGGTGAGCAGCAGCACGCGGCTGCCGAGCTTTGGCGCAGCGCCGCCTTCCGGCATCGTGATCATGCCATGCTCGTCACCGCCGAAGCGATAGGTTGAACCTTCCGGCACACCCAACATCAGCGACGGCACCGGGCCGTTGAAGGCCATCGCCTTGACGCCGGCATCGACGGTGAATTCGCCGGCGCGATTCACCGACGTGACCGTCGCGAGAATGAACAGGCTTGGATCGTATGGCAGCGCACCGCCCTCGTGCTCCAACTTGCCGTAGTCGGAATCCATGAACAGGTAGGAACCGACCTGCAACTCCGTATAGGTGCCCGCGACATCATAGGCGCAGGCGCCCGTGCCGCTGCCGGTGACGATCTCCACCTTGATGCCGGCTTCTGTCAGCACATGCAGATGGTCGTCGAGCATGGCGCGCACGCGCGCAGCGCCTGCCCTGCGCTCCCCGGCATCGATCATATGCTGGACATGACCGGCAAAGCCCTGGATGCCGCCGAATGTCATGCCCGGCGTGGCTTCGATCAGTTGCGCCAGCGCGAGTGTCGATGCCGTATCGACGACACCGGTGCGGCGCTGACCGACATCGATATCGATCAGCACCTGCAGCGGACGGCTACCCGCATCGAGCAGTTCATGCAGCACATGAATCTGGTCGATGTGATCGACGACGATGCTGATATCGGATTGATCGGCGACAGCGGCGAGCCGCGCGAGCTTCGGCCGGTCGGCCACCGGCGTGGTTAGCAGCAGACCGGTGATGCCGGCCTCTGCAAAGGCCTCGATCTCGGCGACCGTGGCGCAGGAGATGCCCACCGCACCGGCTTCGATCTGCAACTGCGCGATGCGCGTCGACTTGTGCGTCTTGGCATGTGGGCGCAGCGCGACGCCGTTCGCTTTGGCAAAGTCGGCCATGGCCGTGATGTTGCGCTGAAGCGCCGAGGCGTCCAGCACCAGCGCAGGCGTCTGGATATCGGCGAAACCCGGCAGATTGGGATCGAGCGTGCTTGGCATCACAGCAACTTCGCGCCAAAATTCTTCGCCGGGTCCATTTCGGCAGCGAGCTTGCCGGACGGCGTCGCGGCCTTGCCGCCTTCGCGCAGCATCAGGCGGCCCTCGCCCGGTTTGCTGTTGAACGTATCGCCATCGACCAGCACGCGGCCGCGCAACAACACCTTCTCGGGCCAGCCGGTGACAGTGCGACCGGAGAACGGTGAGAAGCCGGTGAGATCGTGCATCATCTCATCCGAGAGCGTCACCTTGCGCGTGGGATCCCAGATCGCGATGTCCGCATCATTGCCGATGGCGATGGAGCCCTTCTTCGGCAGATTGTAGATCTGCGCCGGCGCGGTCGATGTCAGCTCGACGAATTTCGAAAGACCAAGACGCCCCTTCGACACCATCGCGTCGAACAGCAGCGGCATGCGCACTTCAAGGCCAGGCAGACCGTTCGCGACCTGCTTGAATGTCGGGTTCGGCCCGGCGCGCAGCTTGCCGGTCTCGTCATAGCGATAGGGCGCGTGATCCGACGAGATCAGCTGCAGATCGCCGAGGGACAGCGCCTGCCACAGCGCCTCCTGGTCGTCCGTGGTGCGCGCCGGCGGGCTGCACATCCACTTCGCGCCCTCGGCGCCGGGCTTGTCCATGTCCTCGGCGGTCAGGAACAGATATTGCGGACAGGTCTCGGCGAAAATCTTGACGCCGCGGCCGCGCGCCTCGCGGATAACGGCTGCGCCTTCGCGCGTCGAGACGTGAAAGATCATCACCGGCTGGTCGAGCAATTCGCTGAAGGCGATCAGCCGCGTGAACGCTTCGGATTCCGACACGCGCGCATGGCTGACGGCGTGATATTTCGGCGCGGTATAGCCCTTGTCGATCAGGCGCTTCACCATCCAGGCGATGATGCCGTGGTTTTCGGCGTGAACGCAGACCAGCGCCTTCGCCTCACGCGCAGCGGCAAGAATATCCAGCAGCTTCTCGTCATCGACCTTGAGACGATCATAGGTCATGAAAATCTTGATCGAGGAATGGCCCTGCTTCACCAGAGCCGGAATATCCTCGGCGATCACCTTGTCGGTCACATCCGAGACGATGATGTGGAAGGCGTAATCGATCATCGCGCCTTTCTTTGCCAACGCCGCGTAATCGGTCACAACCTCGCGCACATCCATGCCGACGTGCTGGGCGGCGAAGGAGATCACGCTGGTGGTGCCGCCAAAGGCCGCGGACCGCGTCGCGCTCTCGAAAGTGTCGGCATTCATGATGCCCGCAGCGGAGAGCTGCTCGATATGGGCATGGGCATCGACACCGCCGGGCAATACGAGCCTGCCTGTTGCATCGATCTCCGTCTTGCCGGCCGCAAGCCCGCTGCCCAGTGCCACGATGGTCTCACCGGTAATACCGACATCGGCGGCAAACACATCGCTCGATGTGGCGACGGTGCCACCGCGGATCACGAGATCGTAGACGGGATCGGACAAGGGCAGAACTCCAGATATTCGAACATTTTACAGGCTTTGACGGTCAGCACTTTCCGGCAATACTGCTGTCCTGACAAGGAGCCTGACATGCAGCGCCGCAAGAAGATTTTGGTGGTCAATCCGAACAGCAATCCGCAGGTGACGCGCAATCTCGCGGAGGCGTTGCAACCGGTGATGTTCGATGCCGGGCCCGAGATCGAATGCGTCACGCTGGCGGAAGGGCCATTGGGCGTACAGACCCAGGCCGATCTCGAAAGCGTCACGATACCGCTGAGCCGGCTGGTGGCCGCCGACAATTCCGCCGATGCCTTCGTCATCGCCTGCTATTCCGATCCCGGCCTGCATGTGTGCCGCGAGGCGACGCAGCGTCCGGTCTTCGGCATCGCCGAATCCGGCGTGCTGACGGCACTGTCGCGCGGCGACCGCTTCGGCGTCATCGCGGTAGCGCAGGGCTCGATCGGCCGGCACATGCGTTATCTCCGCCAGATGTGCCTGATGGACCGGTTCGCCGGCGAACGACCGCTCAACATGAGTGTGGCTGAAGCGGCTTCCGGCGACGACACGCTGGCGCGTATGATCAAGGTCGGCCGCCAGTTGAAGGACGAAGACGGCGCCAACGCTGTCGTCATGGGCTGCGCCGGCATGTCGCGTCATCGCAGCGCGCTCGAGGATGCGCTTGGCATTCCGGTGATCGATCCGACCCAGGCTGCGGTGAGCATGGCGATCGGCACGGTGATGTTTCAATAGGGAGTGGCGGAGGAGCTCAGCCCGCGCCCCTCTCAGCTGTCATCCCCGCCAAGCACGCCGAAGGCGTGCGCGGCGGGGACGACACCCGAGTTTATCGCTCACTCCGGCGGCAGAACCACGCCAGTCTGGCTGGTGATCCGGCCATAGTGCTCGATGCGCCGGTGGCGCTTGAAGTCGAAGATCGTGTCTTTGCCGAACTTGGTGTCGTCGAGATCGACGGAGCAAACCAGCAGCTCATCGCCTTCGGTCTTGGCTTCGGCGAGAATGACGCCGTTGGGATCGACGATCAGCGAACCGCCGATCAGGGGATGACCGTCTTCATCGCCGGCCTTGGCGACGGCGACGACAAAGGTCGAGTTCTGATAGGCGCCGGCCTGCACCGACAGCCGGTTGTGAAACAGACGCTGCTCCGGCCCCTCTCCCGACTTCTGCGAATTCACCGACGGCGTGTTGTAGCCGAGCACGATCATCTCGACACCCTGCAGGCCCATCACGCGATAGGATTCCGGCCAACGACGATCATTGCAGACCATCATGCCGAAGATGCCGCCGAGGCCACGAAACACCGGGAAGCCGAGATCGCCGGGTTCGAAATAGCGCTTTTCCAGATGCTGGAAGGCACGCTCGGTATCGAACTCCACATGACCGGGCAGATGCACCTTGCGATATTTGCCGATGATCTTGCCGGTCTTGTCCGTCAAGATTTGGGTGTTGAAGTGATGGCCGTCAGGCGTCAGTTCGGCGTATCCGATCGACAGCGCGATACCGGCCTTGGCGGCGGCATCGAACAGCGACTGCGTCGCAGCGTTCGGCATCTCCGACTCGAACCAGGTGTCGACCTCTTTCTGGTCGGTCATGTACCAGCGCGGAAAAAATGTCGTCAGCGCAAGCTCGGGATAGACGACGAGATCGGCGCCCTTCCCCTTGGCCTCGTCCAGCAGCGCCAGCATGCGCTTGACCACGGCCTCGCGGCTGTCGGCTTTCTGGATCGGGCCCAACTGGGCGGCGGCGACGGTCAGTTTGCGCATGGGATCATCCGGATTCGAGTGGTCGAAAAATCTATCGAGGCTTGTATCAGGTCCGGCCGCTCGCTTCGAGCCGAATGGGCAGGCGTTCCAAGCCCCAATAAACCCGGAATTTGCTTAGCCGAATAGCTTGCCTGCCTAACAATCGGGCGCAGCATTCATGCCAGGGAACACCTTGGTTCTGCAAGAATTCTCCCTCGCTCAGAGGATTAGAGAATGACTCCCTCCGGCCTTGTGCCGTAGGTTGCCCGGAACCTCGCGCCCCGACGGTGCGCACAGGCACGACGCAGGAGACTTCGACACCATGACCCGCCTGGAAATGACGCGCCGCACGGCGCTGCTGACCTCCGCCGCCATTGCCGCCAATGTCGCGAACCCGCTGCGCGCCTTCGCGCAGGAATCGCCCAAGAAGGGCGGCGTGTTCAATGTCCATTACGGTGCTGAACAGCGTCAGCTCAACCCCAGCATTCAGGCCTCCACCGGCGTCTACATCATCGGCGGCAAGATCCAGGAAGCGCTGGTCGATCTCGACGCCAATGGCCAGCCGGTCGGCGTGCTCGCGGAGAGCTGGGAATCCACACCGGACGGCAAGACCATCACCTTCAAGTTGCGCAAGGGCGTGACCTGGCACGACGGCAAGCCGTTCACCTCGGCTGACGTTCAGTTCACTGCCATGAACATGTGGAAGAAGATCCTGAATTACGGATCGACCCTGCAGCTGTTCCTCACCGCGGTGGAAACGCCCGATGCGCAGACCGCGATTTTCAAGTATGAGCGGCCGATGCCGCTCGGCCTGCTGCTGCGCGCGCTGCCGGACCTCGGCTATATCTCCGCCAAGCACCTCTATGAGGGCAGCAGCGACATCCGCCAGAACCCGACCAATCTCGCGCCCGTCGGCACCGGTCCGTTCAAGTTCAACAAATACGAACGCGGCCAGTACATCATCGCCGATCGCAACGAGAATTACTGGCGCCCGAATGCACCCTATCTCGACCGGGTCGTCTGGAAGGTCGTGACCGACCGCGCGGCAGCTGCCGCCCAGATGGAAGCCGGCGACATCCAGTATAGCCCGTTCACGGGCCTGACGATTTCGGACACCGCGCGGCTGAGCAAGGACAAGCGCTTCATCGTCTCCACCAAGGGCAATGAGGGCAACGCGCGCACCAACACCATCGAATTCAATTTCCGACGCAAGGAGCTGGCGGATATCCGCGTGCGCCGCGCCATTGCTCATGCGATCAATGTGCCGTTCTTCATCGAGAATTTCCTCGGCGATTTCGCCAAGCTCGGCACCGGCCCGATCCCGTCGGTCTCCACCGACTTCTACCCGGGCCCGGACACGCCGCAATATCCCTATGACAAGAAGAAGGCCGCCGCGCTGCTCGACGAGGCCGGCTTCAAGGCAGGCAGCGGCGGCACCCGGTTCTCGCTTCGCCTGCTGCCCGCGCCCTGGGGCGAGGACATCTCGCTGTGGGCGACCTTCATCCAGCAGTCGCTGGGCGAAGTCGGCATTCCCGTCGAGATCGTCCGCAACGATGGCGGCGGCTTCCTGAAGCAGGTCTATGACGACCACGCCTTCGATCTCTCGACCGGCTGGCACCAGTATCGCAATGACCCTGCGGTCTCGACCACGGTCTGGTATCGCTCCGGCCAGCCGAAGGGCGCTCCCTGGACCAACCAGTGGGACTGGAAGAACGACGCCATCGACAAGGTGATCGACGATGCGGCCACCGAGATCGATCCGGTCAAGCGCAAGGCGCTCTATGCGACCTTCGTCAAGGAAGCCAACACCGAACTGCCGGTATGGATGCCTATCGAACAGATATTCGTCACGGTGATTACAGCCAAGGCGCGTAACCATTCCAACACGCCGCGCTGGGGATCGTCGAGCTGGTATGATCTTTGGCTTTCCGCTTGAGCCAAACTTCGACACAATAGCCAGATGCGTATCCTGAGCCTTGCGGGGCGGCGGCTCGCCGCCTCGATCCCGACCCTGTTTCTAATTCTGATCGGCGTGTTCCTGTTGCTGCAATTCGCACCGGGAGACACCGTCGATGCCATGATGGCGCAGATGGGCGGCGGCGACGCCGCGACCGCGCGTGAACTACGCAAGTTCTACGGGCTCGATCTCTCGATCCCGATGCAGCTCGGCAACTATCTGTGGCGGCTGATCCGCCTCGATCTCGGTTTCTCCTCGATCTATGGCAAACCGGTCGCCACGGTGATCCTCGAGCGATTGCCGCCGACGATTCTGCTGATGACCGCGTCGCTGTCCTTTGCGTTTTTCTTCGGGCTGCTGTTCGGCGTCATCGCCGCCCGCGGCGTCAACAAGTGGCCGGATACGCTGATCTCCACCCTCGGCCTCGTCTTTTACGCGACGCCGTCGTTCTGGTTCGGGTTGATGGCCATCGTGGTGTTCTCGATCTACCTGCAATGGCTGCCGGCCGGCGGCTTCGAGGATATCGGTGCCGTGCAGACCGGATTTGGCCGCACCATCGACATCGCGCTGCATCTGATCCTGCCGACGCTGACTCTGGGCCTGATTTTCCTCGCCATTTATCTGCGCATCATGCGCGCCTCTATGCTGGAAGTGCTCAACCTCGATTTCGTCCGCACCGCGCGCGCCAAGGGTCTCGACGAGACCCGTGTGGTGGTCCGCCACGTGCTGCGCAACGCGCTGCTGCCGATGGTGACGCTGATCGGGCTGCAGGCCGGCACCATGCTCGGCGGCTCGGTCGTCGTCGAAAGCGTGTTCTCCTTGCCCGGCCTCGGACGGCTCGCCTACGAGTCCGTCGTGCAACGCGATCTCAACACGCTGCTCGGCATCGTCTTCGTCTCGGCGCTTTTGGTAATCCTCGTCAACTTCCTCGTCGACCTTCTCTATGCCCGGCTCGATCCGCGCATCCAGGCGGAGGCGTAAGCGATGGACGCCGTGAAACGCTATTTCCGCAGCCCGGCCGCCGTGGTCGGCCTGCTGCTGTTGCTGGTGGTCATCGTCATGGCGATCACCGCGAGCTGGATCTATCCGCGCGATCCGCTCGCGCTCGCGGGACGGCCGCTGATCTGGCCGTTCTCCAATCCGCGCTTTCTGCTCGGCACCGACAATTCAGGCCGCGATATCGCCGCGCAGATTTTCTACGGCGCGCGTATCTCGCTGTTGATCGGCGGCGTGGCGACTGTGATCGCCGTGGTCATCGGCGTGCTGATCGGTGCCTTTGCCGGCTATTACGGCGGCTGGGTCGATACGGTGCTGATGCGCATCACCGAAGCCTTCCAGACGCTGCCCAACTTCGTGCTGCTGCTGGTGCTGGTCGCCGTGTTCGGCTCGACCATCACCACCGTCACCATCGCCGTCGGCATCGTCTCATGGCCGGCTCCGGCGCGGCTGACGCGTGCGGAATTCATGTCGCTACGCAGCCGCGAATTCGTGCAGGCCGGACGCACGCTGGGCATGAAGGACATCCAGCTCATCCTGGGCGAGATCCTGCCCAATGCGCTGCCGCCGGTCATTGTCTATGCCAGCGTGGTGATGGCACTGTCGATCCTGCTGGAGAGCGCTCTCGCCTTCCTGCGCCTGTCCGATCCCAATGTGGCGTCATGGGGCAACCTCATCGGCCTCGGCCGCGACGTGCTGCGCGTGCAGTGGTACGTCTCCGCGATCCCCGGCATCGCCATTCTGCTCACGGTGCTCGCGGTGTCGCTGGTCGGCCAAGGCCTCAACGATGCGCTCAATCCGAGACTGAAGAGCCGATGAGCGCCGTGGACAATCCAATCCTCACCATCGAGAGCCTCAGCGTGAAGCTGCCGAAAGGCGCCGACCGCTCGCATGCGCTTGGCGGCGTCTCGATGGCGATCGCTGCCAATGAGATCGTCTGCGTGGTCGGCGAGTCCGGCTCCGGCAAGTCGGTGATGGCCAACGCCATCATGCGGTTGCTCCCCGGAGAAGTCGCCATCGACGGCGGCCGGGTATTGTTCGAAGGCAAGGATCTCGCCAGCGCCAGCAATACCGAGATGCGCAGGGTGCGCGGCGCCGGCATTGCGATGATCTTTCAGGAGCCGATGACCGCGCTCAATCCGCTGCGCACCATCGGCGACCAGATCGGCGAGATGTTCGAGATCCATACCGAACTCTCGAAATCCGAGATCAAGGCGCGCGTGCTGGCGCTGCTGCAGGACGTGCGGATTCCCGACCCCGCGCAGGCGGCACGTGCCTATCCGCACGAACTCTCCGGCGGACAGCGTCAGCGCGCGATGATCGCCATGGCGCTCGCTCTCGATCCACGTCTGCTGATCGCGGATGAGCCAACCACCGCGCTCGACGTCACCACGCAGGCGCAGATCCTGAAGCTGATCAAGGAGCTGCAGAGCCGCCGCAACACCGCGGTGCTGTTCATCACCCACGATTTCGGCGTCGTCGCCGAGATCGCCGATCGTGTGGTGGTGATGCAGCACGGCAAGGTGGTCGAACAGGGCGCCGTGAAGGATGTGCTGACCAATCCGCAGCACCCTTATACGCAACAGCTGATCGCCGCGGTGCCGCCACTGACGGCGCCGCCGCCGCGCGCACTGTCCGATGACATCATCCTCGATCTTGCCGATGTCTCGAAGACCTATCGCAATGGCGGTTTTCTCGGCCGCGGCGTGCGCGTGACCCATGCGGTGAAATCCGTCTCGCTGAAACTGCCGCGCGGTGCAACGCTCGGCATTGTCGGCGAGTCAGGTTCGGGCAAATCGACGCTGGCCCGCTGCATCATCAGGCTGATCGATCCCGATGGGGGATCGATCGTGCTGGAAGGCAAGGACTGGGCGAAGCTCACGCGTGACGAGGTGCGTCGCGAGACCAGACACATCCAGATGGTGTTTCAGGACCCGTTCGCCTCGCTGAACCCGCGCCGCAAGGCCGGCGATCTCGTGGCGCAAGGCCCGATCGTGCACGGTACGCCGCGTGTGCAGGCGGTGGCACAGGCGAAGGAGCTGTTTCGGCTGGTCGGCCTCGATCCCTCGGCCATCGACCGCTTCCCGCACGAATTCTCCGGCGGCCAACGCCAGCGCATCGGTCTTGCGCGTGCGCTCGCGCTGAAGCCCGACGTGCTGGTGGCGGATGAAGCCGTCTCTGCGCTCGACGTCTCGGTGCAAGCGCAGGTGCTGAAGATGCTGCACGAGCTGCGCGAGCGGCTTGGGCTCTCGATCGTCTTCATCACCCATGACCTGCGCGTGGCCGCGCAGATCTGCGATCTCGTCGCCGTGATGAAGGACGGCGAAGTGGTCGAGCATGGACTGGCCGGCGAGGTATTCGGCAATCCGCAGCACGCTTATACAAAGGCCCTGCTGGCTTCGATTCCCGGCGGCGACTTTGCACGCAGCCGGAAGCCGATTACCGCTTAGGCGATCTCTTTCGCGTCCCTGCGGCGATAGACCAGCAGCATGAACGGCGCGAGCAATCGCATCAGCCCATGGGCCGCGATCGGCACGGGCTCAGAGAATGGCAGCGCCAACTCACTCTCCGGCACACCGCGCACCGCCTTCGACAGTTCATCGCCAAGCGCCACCGACAGCGCCACGCCGCGGCCGTTGCAGCCGGTCCAACCGTAAGCATTCGGCCCGAGCTTGTGCATACGCGGCAGGAAATCCGTGGTCATGCCGACATAACCATTCCAGACATAGTCGAATTTAACATCGCCGATCTGTGGCCACAGCCGCTTCAACCGCTCGCCGACCATGACTTTCAGCCGCTCGGTCTTGTCGCCGAGACCGACAACATTGCCGCCGGTGACCAGACGATTGCGCGCATCGTAGCGCGCGAAATACAGCTCGCCATGGGTGTCGGACATCGACTGCCGGCCGGGGATGATGGTCTTGCGCGCGTCGTCCGATAGCGGCTGCGTCGCCATCTGCCAGGACAGCACCGGCATGACTTCACTGGCGATACCCGGGGAGAGCTGCTTGGAGAATTCGCCGGTATAGGCATTGGTGGCGACGACCAGGCTGCGCGCGCTGACCTGCCCATTCTTCGTCTTGACGATCCAGCGATCGCCCTTGCGCTCATAGCTCTCGACCGGCGAGCGCGCATAGATGCGGCCGCCCTGCTCCAACACCACGCGTGCAAGACCGCGCGCCAGCGCCAGCGGATTGATGTGGCCGCCAGTTTTATTCCAGAAGCCGCCGAACCACGCATCCGATCCGAGCAGCGTGCGCATCTGTTCGCGCGAGAGCATCTCCACCGGCGCGCCATGTTTCGACCACTGCCGCACACGGCGCTCGGCGATCTTGATACGGCCCGGCGAATGCACCGGCTGGATCCAGCCGTTCTGCTCGGCCTCGGCCTGGATCTGATAACGCCGCGTGAGATCGAACAGGATCGAGGCGCTGTCGCGGATCAGACCGACGAGGCGCTCGCCGGCCGCGCCATAGCGCTTGATGATATCTTCGGGATCAGGCCGCGACAGTGTCGGGATCACCTGACCGTTGTTGCGCCCTGACGCGCCCCAGCCGGGCTCCATCGCCTCGACCACAACAACATCGACCCCGGCCTCGCGCAGATGCAGCGCTGTCGAGAGCCCCGTGAAACCAGCGCCGATGACGACCACATCGGCCTCGACCGGGCCGTTCAGCTCAGGCAACTCCGGACCGGGAGGTGTGACGCCGGCCCACAGCGACTTCGGCCAGGGCACATTTGCGGTATCCATCGTCACGCCTTTCTGCAGCATCAATCATGCGTTGCGCCACGTAACCGAACATAACCGTTCTCTTGCGGCACCCCTGCATTCTGCATAGTTTACGCGCCTGATCCATTGCAAGGTAATGAGCACGTGACGCTGAAAAACATCATTGGAATCGACCACGCCGTGGTCGTCGTCAAGGACCTCGACGCGGCTGCCGCGAACTGGAAGAGCCTCGGCTTCACCGTGTCGCCACGGGGCACCCACAGCGCCAAGATGGGCTCCGGCAATTACACCATGATGCTCGGCCCGGATTATCTCGAGCTGCTGGGCGTGCTGAACGAGACCGAGCACAACGCGCCGACGCGGGCCTTCCTCGCCAAGCGCGGCGAAGGCATCGAACGCATCGCTTTCACCACCACGGATGCGACCGTCGGCGCCGAGGAAATCCGCGCGCTTGGCTATACGCCGATTGGCCCAACCGATTTCGAACGCCCGGTGACCATGCCCGACGGCACGTTGAGCGCAGCGAAATTCGCCACCTATCAGTGGCCTTATGCCGAAGCGCCGGGTGGACTGCGCATCTTCGCCTGCCAGCACAAGACCCGCGAGACCGTGTGGATTCCCGAACTGATGGTGCATGCCAATACGGCCAAGCGCATCAAGAAGGTGATGATCGTCACGCCGGAGCCGGAGAAGGATGCGCAGCATATGACGAAGCTGATCGACGGCGCTGCGAAGACCGAAGCCGATGGCGCCGTCACCGTGCCGTCGGGCGGCGGCCGCGCCGACTTCGTGTTCGTGACGAAGGACGTGCTCGCGAAGCATTTCCCCGGCACGTCGCTCGCGGGCATTCCTGAACGCGGCGGCATTGCGCTGGTGTTCGGCGTGGCTGATGTGGCTGCGGCGGAGAAGGCTGTTGGGTCAGCCGGTGCACGCACCGATGTCGGCGTCGTAGTGCCGCCGAGCAAGGGCAATGGTGTACTGCTGGCGTTTACGCAGGATTGAGACGAACCGCCGCAGTTTTCTCGGTATGCGCGTCACCGCACACTCGCTATTCCGGGGCGGGAGCGGCGCCGAGAGGCGACGGGACCGAACCCGGAATCTTGATGTGTTCATCACCTCGTGCGTCCGGGTGGCGGAGAGGTGGACTACATATCGGGATTCCGGGTTCGCGTTCGGAAGGCCGAACGCGCCCCGGAATGACGAGTGGGGACGCTACTTCTTCTCACCCAAATCCCAGAACAATCCCGCCATGATGTTCAGCGCTTCTTCCGTCACCGGCAGGAGAATGTGTTCATCGGGCGCGTGCTGTGAGCAGCCGGGATAGGAATGCGGCACCCACACGGTGGGCAGGCCGAGAATATCCGTAAACACGTCATTCGGCAGCGAACCGCCGAAATTCGGCAACAGCGCCGGCGCCTTGCCCGTGGTCTTGCGCACGGACTCCACCGCCCAGCCGACCCACGGATTGTCGATGTCGGTGCGTGACGCCGAGAAATATTGCGACTGACTCACCTTGATATCGGGGTAGCCGTTGGCGGCAAAATGCTTCTCAATTGCCGGCACGACATTCTCAATATCGGTGCCGACGACAAAGCGAAGCTGCAGCACCGCGCCTGCCTTGCCCGGAATGGCATTCGCGGGATTGTTGATATTGCCCGCATTGATCGCCAGTACTTCCAGCGTATTCCACGCATAGAGTCGTTCAGCGGGCGTCAGTCCGTCTTCGCCCCAGCTCTCGGAGATCGAGGGCTCATCGGCAGTCGGCGCGACGATCACATCGGCCAGCGCCGCACGGATCGCGTTGGTGATGCGAGGCGGCTTCAGTGCATCGAGCAGGATGCGGCCATTCTTGTCGACCAGCGTCGCGACCGCCGAAGCAAGGATGGTCGCGGGATTGGCGAGCAGCCCACCCCAGTTGCCGGAATGATGCGCGCCCTCGCGCAATTCAATGTCCAGATGAATACGCCGGCCACCGCGACAGCCGAGGAAGATCGTCGGGCGTTCCGCGGAGAGACGCGGGCCGTCGGAAGCGAGAAACAGATCGGCCTTCAGCTCGTCGCGATGCGCGTCGCAGATTGTCGGAAGATCGGGTGAGCCGATTTCCTCGCCCATCTCGATGATGAATTTTGCATTGAAGCCGAGCTTGCCGCCGCGCGCTTCATGCACCGCGCGGAGTGCGGCGATATTGATGGCATGCTGCCCCTTGTTATCGGCAGTGCCGCGGCCATAGACGCGCTCGCCTGACGTCGTGCAGCGCCACGGATCGAGACCGTCGCGCCATTCGCCTTCCATGCCGGGAACGACATCGCCATGGCCGTACATCAGCACGGTCGGCAGATCATCGCCCTCGCGATAGTCGGCGAGCAGACACGGCCCCTTACCGCTCGGTGACCGGACCAGCTTTGTCGTGAAACCGAGCGCCGTGAAGGTCGGCGTCAGCTCCTGTTCGAGATAGGCGCGCAGCTCTTCGCTGCGATTGTCGCTCTGGCTCTCGGTCTTGTAGGCCACCATGCGATCAAGCATGGCGAGAAAGTCGCCCGAGGTGAATTGCGCATTGACCCGCGCGATGGCATCGACCCGCGTCATCTCAGAGCGACGCCATCACGGCTTCGGCCTCAGTCAGAAGACGATCGGCATTTGCCTCGGTGAAGACCAGCGGCGGGCGAACCTTCAGCACATTGGCATGAGGACCAGTTGCCGAGATCAGCACGCGGCGTGCACGCAGACTATTGACCACGGCAGATGCAGCAGCAGCATCCGGCTCCTTGGACGCACGGTCCTTGACCAGTTCCACGCCGACATAAAGCCCCGAGCCTCTGACATCGCCGATCTGCTCATACTTCTTCGCCAGCGCATGGAAACCGTCGCGCAGGATCTTGCCGACGCGGAGCGAATTCTCGACGAGCTTCTCATCGCGAATGACATTCAGCACGGCCTGCGCGGCCGCCATCGCTACCGTATTGCCGCCGAACGTATTGAAATAGCGGTTATCGCGGCCGAACTTCTCGACGATCTCCGGCAGCATCACAGCGGCAGCAACCGGATAGCCGTTGCCCATCGGCTTGCCCATGGTGATGATATCCGGCGTGATACCGTGGCGCTGATAGCCCCACAATTTCTCGCCACTGCGGCCGAAGCCGGATTGCACTTCATCGGCGATGAACACGCCGCCGGCCTTGTGCACGACGTCGAGCACCGGCTTCAGTACGTCGGTCGGATGCGAGAAGATGCCGTCGGACGAGAACATCGAGTCGGCGATGAAGGCGGCGACACCGACGCCGCGGCGTTGCAGGTCAACGATCTGCTCGGACACTTTCTCGGCCATCCACGCACCGATCTTCTCCGGCGCGATGCGATAGGAATCCGGCGCGGGCACGCGACGCACGTAGGTGCCGAGCGGAGAGTAAGGCCCGAGCGATGGCGAGAAGCCCGCGGTCAGCTCGGAATTGCCGTGATAGGCCTCTTCGGTGATGATGATGCCCTGATTGCCGGTGTGATGCTTGGCCATGCGGACGGCCAGATCATTCGCTTCCGATCCGGTGCAGGTGAACATCACGTGACGCTTCGGACCTTCGAAGGTGCCGAGCAGATCCTCGGCATAATCGAGAATGCCCTTCTGGATATAGCGCGTATGGGTGCAGATGGTCTGCGCCTGTTTGGTGATCTCATCGACCACGCGCGGATGGCAATGGCCGACCGACACCACATTGTTATACGCGTCGAGATATTCGTTGCCTTCGGAGTCATAGAGCAGCACGCCTTTGGCGCGCGCGACCTCGACAGGGTTGCTGTAGAACAACCGGTAGGCCGGGCCGAGCAGGTCGCTGCGGCGCGCGACGAGCTCGCGGCTTTCCTCAGTGAGGCCCGTTGCCGTCGCGGGGTCGAAGCCGTTGACCATCTTGCCGCGCGGCGCGCTGGTGACTGCGGTCATGTTGTTGTTTCCTCTGGAAGCAGGGTCGGGTTTGGCGAAGATTATTTGGCGAAGTCCATCAACTGATCGGAGATCTCGTCCATCGAGCGGGCGATGAACCAGTCCATCTGCACCCAGGTCTGCTCATTGTTGCGCAGGACATAGGCGGCGACAGATGGCACCCGGTTGGCCATCGCCGTGGACAGCAGCAGGCGCGTCGCCAGACGGGAGAAGATCAGATGCGGAATGAGGCTGAGTTCTTCCGCGGTCAGATCGGCGATGGAGAGATAGCCACCCAGGAGATCGCGGCCATCGGCAAAGACATCGCCGTTCATCGCGACGGGCAACTGATTGAGCATCGCCGTCGAGGCATCGATGGCGATAGCGGTGCGGACCGTATCGCCGAAATCGATGATGCCGCTGACGAACCCCGGCAGCGCCGCATCGACGACGACGTTGGAGCGGGTGAAATCATTGTGCAACACTTGGGTGCGGCACTGCTTGAGCCGGGTTTCGATCGCCGCGAAGCGCTCGAGCGCCGCCTCGACCTTGCGGCGCTGGCCGGCATCGGTGATTTCTGCGAGCAGATCGCGCAGCGTCAGCAGGTTCTTGACGTCCCATGCGACAACCCGGGAATCCGACGGATGGCTGAAATCCGCCAGTGCAAGGCGGAGCCGCGCCAGCAATTTGCCGATCTCGGCCCGGCCCGAGGCCGTGGATGGCACCTCGCTTAAAGGCTGGCCTTCGAGATAGGACATCATCCGGGCCTGACGGCGTTGACCGGCGCGATCCAGATAGCTGAAATGCCGCTCGCCCTTGTCATTCGGGATGATCCGCGGCACCGGCAGGTCGGGCGCACGCGCCGCGACGTGATCGAGAACCTGCACCTGCAGATCAATCTCGGGAATATCCTCGACGGGATTCGCAACCTTCAGGATAAAGCGCGGCCCGCTGACAGGCGCGATCCGGAACGTGTCGTCCTTCTCGGTGGCAAAGCGTGTCGGCCGGCCTTCGATGCCAAAGCGCTCGCGGGCGAGATCGACGGCCTCATCATCCGTCATATTCATATACGATGCCGCGAGTCCGCCCTGCATTGCACCCGGACTCGCGGAAGGCTCAAATGTCACCTGAACTGATCCATCTCGATTCGGAATCCGGCACGTCGCGACCGGTACGCGCGATCATAGCAACGCTGTTCCCGCTTGTCAGGGCGTCCGCGCGGATGCGGGCATTTTCGACGGATTAAGCCCGCATTTTCTGCCTTTGCTGCCCATTTGGGCACGGATTCCGCCGAAGCCACTTCGCATATGCGCGGCATCGATCCGTGCGACGCCGTCAACGCCTAAGGGGCTGGCCGGCCGGCGATGCAGCGGACAACGGCGTAAGCGCCGTTGCGGTGGCCTTGGCTATTTGCCTCTGATGGCACCGGGGCCGCGAACGTCGCTGATCGGCACGCAACTCTTCTTGCGCCGCTGATTGTTCGGTGCGCCCTGCACCTTCAGCACCTTGCCGGCCGAGCACGACCCGTTATCGACGAACACGGTCGCATACGGGTCCATCATCAGCGGCTCGAAGGACAGAAAT
Organism: Tardiphaga sp. P9-11; assembly: GCF_008329525.1. Classification (GTDB taxonomy): domain Bacteria; phylum Pseudomonadota; class Alphaproteobacteria; order Rhizobiales; family Xanthobacteraceae; genus Tardiphaga. Next base: position 213,824 of record NZ_NPKQ01000003.1, read on the forward strand.
TTTTGTGCGAAGCACGGCTGGGCAACGGCCGACAGCATCAGGCCGAGAAGAAGAACACGCACAATCATTATCTCACATAGATCACAAGACCACCGATCACGACCAGAGCCGCAATCGCAAGGATATGGGCACATGCGATCGAAACCGCCTCGATGGCGGTTCCGGCCTTCTCCTTAAGCCCCGACTCCTTGAGTCGACGCATAGGCATGCGGGACGCCACTTGCGCCTTGAAACGAGTATCAGTCAATGAGCAGTCCCCAAACGCCGACGCAAGATGTGTCCCACTTTGCCGGCAGAGAAAGACTTGCGATCAAATGAGGCGACAGTGAGTCGGGGCAACCTCCGACAATGATCGACGGGACTCGCCGACTAATTGGATTCCATAATCCATGCCCTGCCCGCTTGCGCGACGGACGGCGGAACGTCGCGGCCGCAGAACTCCGCAGCGCGCTCGAATTGTTCCTGAATTTCCGATGTTACCACACCATTGGCAGCATCGAGTTCCCGCAGCGAGATGGTCGATGTGAAGGTTCCGGCGAAACAGCTGCAGAATTTTCTGGAATCGCTCGAAGGTCTGTTCGGCCGCTTCCGAAAGTGGTTCGAGCAGCTTGTTTCCAGATTGTTCGCCATCTGATCGATTTCGTTCGCATAGGTCGGTAATGCGATGACGGCGGCCAATGCCAATGCAAGTGCAGTCTGTCTCATGGTGCAATCATAACCTCGGTACTCCAGCAACGCATCGTCACTCTCGTGTCATCCTCAGGTTCCACGCGGAAAGCTCATGTTCACGCGCCTGTGTTCGGCATTCCGACATTCTGGGTTGAATTGTCGCAATTGTGACGGTTGAACGAATGATCCGCATTGGCGATGGTCGCGAATGCAACGGATACCGAAACTGATTACGATTCTGGTGATCTGCGGCCTCAGCGCCGCATTGTTCGCTTATTCAATTGGTTCTCTGGTACTCGACGATCTCGGCATTTCCAGCAGACATGTCAGGTCGATAGCGCTACACTGTGCGGGATCGATTGCGTTGTTGCTTGCGCTCGAATTCCTGAGCACCACCTGGACCACGCCGTTGCAGGACAACGGTATGCCCCATAGGGAATCTTTCATGCACAAGATCGCTCCGCATAAAGTCACGAAGGCCGACATCGTGTTCTCCGTCGGTCGCGGCCTCGTCATGGCCGCAGCCGTCATTGGCGCAACGTATTTTCTCGGAAGCTGGTATCTCGGCGGAAACGACTTCGACTCGCTCTATCAAACCGAGACATATAGCGACGCATCCACTAGCGACGCATCCGCGACACCGCGCGTCGAGCACGCGACCGCGCCGACCGCTGCGGAAGAAGCGACGCAGTAAGACACTGCGCGCGCTCCCGCATCCGCGTGGAACGGCGGACTAATAAACCACCGATTGCGGCCGCCCGACGCCGCTATAGAGAAAACCGTTCCGCGTCACTTCATCTGGCGAATAGATGTTGCGGAGATCGATGATCACCGGACAGGCCATGATCGCGGCCATCTCCTTCAGGTCGAGCGCGCGGAACTGCTCCCATTCGGTGACGATGACCATCGCGTGAGATCCACGGGCGCATTCATAGGGCCCCTCGCAAAAGGTGACGTTCTCGAACACCTTCTTTGCCTGCTCCATCCCGACAGGATCATAGACCCGCACTTCCGCGCCCATATCCTGTAATGCCGTGATCAACGGGATCGACGGTGCGTCGCGCATGTCGTCGGTGTTGGGCTTGAAGGTCACACCCAGAATGGCGATGGACTTGCCGCGCAGATTGCCGCCGAAGGCATGCGCCACCTTGCGCGCCATGGCGCGCTTGCGCTGGTCGTTGACGGCCACCACGGTCTCGACGATGCGCAGCGGCGCTTCGTAATCCTGGCCGGTCTTAATCAGTGCCAGCGTGTCCTTCGGAAAACACGAGCCACCGTAGCCCGGTCCGGCATGCAGGAACTTCAAGCCGATCCGGTTGTCGAGACCGATGCCCCGCGCGACTTCCTGAACATTGGCACCGACTTTTTCCGCAAGATCGGCGATCTCGTTGATGAAGGCGACCTTGGTCGCCAGGAACGAGTTGGCGGCGTATTTGGTCAGTTCGGCCGTGCGGCGATCCGTATACATGATCGGCGACGAATTGAGATGCAGCGGCCGGTAGACTTCCGCCATGACGTCCTTGGCACGCTGGTCGCTGGAACCGATGACGATACGGTCGGGATGCTTGAAGTCTCTGATAGCAGCGCCTTCGCGCAGGAATTCCGGATTCGAGACCACGGCGAACTCGGCGTCCGGATTCTCTTCGCGGATGATGCGCTCAACCTCGTCACCGGAGCCGACCGGCACCGTGGATTTGTTGACCACCACGGTAAACTTCTTGATGGCCTTCGCGATCTCGCGCGCCGCTGCATAGACATAGGACAGGTCCGCATGACCGTCACCGCGGCGCGACGGCGTGCCGACTGCGATGAACACCACCTCGGCCGCACCGACAGCAGATGTGACATCGGTAACGAATTTCAGCCGCCCCTGCTTGGCATTGCTCGCGACCAGCGCATCGAGGCCGGGCTCATGGATCGGTATCTCACCTCTGTTCAGCGCATCGATCTTCCCCTGATCAGTATCGACGCAGGTGACGTGATGACCGAAGTCCGAAAAGCACGCCCCTGACACGAGCCCCACATAGCCAGCGCCAATCATGGCAATTCGCATTGCATGTCCTGTCTTGTAAACAGCCCGCGGTCAGAACGACCCGGACATCCCCCGAGAATTCCGCATGCACCTCAGCTGTTGAGGATCAACTCGCCGTCGAGATGCTGCGGAAAGAAAAAGAAGTTGTTGACGTAAGCTTGCCCGGGTTTGCGGCCCCCATTGGGCAGCAGCGCATCCGCGTCCTGCATTTCCCCAGCGTTGAAATGATCGATGGAGACCACGTCGTCGTCCTGGAGGAAGAAGCCGCGATAGGATTTGTCGCGAAAGAAATCGAACACCGAGCGCGTCGCCTCGGCACGGTGACGATCCTCTGCCTCGACAAGGAAGACCGGCTGGCACCGGTCGATCAGGCCGACGGCGCCATGCAAGACACTCAACTCGTGCCCCTCGACGTCCACCTTCACGAAGGACACGTCCTCGCGCACGACGCCATCGAGACGCGCTAATGGAACATGCGTCGTGATCAGTTGCTTCACCGATGGCTCATATTGCTGTTCGAGCGATGCCCGCCCGTAAACAAGGCCATCCTCGCCTTGCGGCGTGTAAAGCTCGGCATCGCCTTCATGATCCGAGAGAGCCACTTCATGAATGCGGACATTGGACGCCGAGGTGCGCCGGAGCAGATCGGCCATCTCATGCGACGGTTCGAACGCATGGACCTGACCGGACAACCGCGCCAGTTGCTGGGTGTAGAGACCGCAATTGGCGCCGACATCCACCGTGATAGCCCCCTGCGGCACGATCTTGTCGAGATAGGCCAGTTCACGCTCCGCCGATTTGGGACGCTTCATGAAGCGCCAGCGCAAATACATCGACGGGAAAGCGTCTTTCAGGAGCTGCTTGGTCCGTTGCGTCGCCGTCATGGCTGTCACCCTTCGTTCGAGGCTGGTTTCAAGGCAAAACAATTCCGGGCGCCGGACGGGCGTCCGCCAGCGCAACCTCTGCAATGTGTGATGTGATCGATGCCGCCGCTCAATCGGTCGTGGGCATCAGAAGGCATTACCGGAGAGGAATTCGCGCCGGACGGTCTGCACGATGATCATGATGTCCATACGCATCGACCATTTCTCGATATATTCGAGGTCGTAATCGATGCGCGAGATCGCCCGGGGCGCCTCGACAGTGCTGCCGCGGCAGCCGCTCACCTGGGCCAGGCCGGTGATGCCGGGCCGTGCGCTATGACGCGTAAAGTAATACGGCACGAGATCTTCATAGAGCACGTTGGCGGCCAGCATGCCCGGGACATGGGGCCGCGGCCCAACCAGAGACATATCGCCCTTGAGCACGTTGATGAGCTGCGGAATCTCGTCGAGACTGGTTTTGCGCAGCAGCTTCCCGATCCGCGTCACCCGGGCGTCGCCTTCGACGGTTTGCTGAATGCCGCGCTTGTCGCCGGCATCGGTGCGCATCGAGCGGAACTTGTAGATCTTGAAGAAGCGGTTGCGGTAGCCGTAGCGATACTGGGTGAAGAACACCGGCCCGGGCGAGGTCGCCTTGATGATGATTGCAATCGTGATCAGCAGCGGCGCGAGAAACAGCAGGGCCGAGCCCGCGGCCGCAATGTCGAACAATCGCTTGGCAATCGACTCCGACGGCTCGCACCGGGCAACCTGGTTCGTCCGGCGGCTGCGATAGGCGCTGTTACGATAGGACCCGTGGCCGGCAAACTCGACCGGCCGCACTGAAATGAACTGCCGCTCCTTCCAGAGCGGCGTCACCTTGTTGCGATCAAAACCAACTGAAACTGTAGAGGCCATGCTCTCGCTCCCTGCTGGAACTTTGGTGCGCGATAATCAGACAGAAACATGCCTATGTGGCAGGCATGCGAATTCAGAACCCTTCCCTTCGACGAACATTCGCAATTGCGAAACCATCTTCGTCGATCAGCAAGAACCTTCATCCCTGAAGATTTCTTAACTGTGCGAACGAATTAGGGCGGCAAAACGGTATTGGCGTGTAACATTACGCAGTCGCAATATTGATACAATTGTGCGGCGCGCAAAATTCTTTGTGCTCGGAAGCGCTTAGATCGTTTTGTGTGTTTGTTGCGCTGCATCTCGCTCACGGCAGCCATGCAAAATAATTGCGCTACGTAGATCGATGAATTGCATCGCGTCGTTGCGAGATCGGGTGCATTATCTCCGTAATTAATAAATCGCCACCAAGCGGCAATCGATTCGAGCTTGATTTTTCATTCGATACTAAAGCGCGCCCATTATGTTGCGCACTGAGACTGCTCACTCCGCCAGATATTTCGGCATCGCCATGGTCGCTCGACGAACACCTCAGATGAATATAGGGGACATTTCATTTCCCCCGCGCGTGCTCGGCGTGGATACAGCGGTGATCTCCAGCCCTGTGGATAGTTCTACCTGCGACGTGCACAACGCATCCGGCCGCAAACTGCGAAACAGACTTCTTCTTATCAATGCGGCCGTCTGGGTCGCTGTGATCGTCGCCTGCCGCATCATTTTCTTCTGAGCTCTTCGCTATCCCCAAAGCTTTATGAGTCCCAAGGCGTTGCGCGGCCGATTGAATTTGACCGCGACGGTTCCCTGATCGTAGTTTGCGCGAAATGCCGCGCTCCCCCTCCAGGTCAAGTTTGAACAAGGCGGCACTGCCGCCCGATACGCGTATCTATGCCATCGGCGACATTCACGGGCGCGCCGACCTGCTGCAGGAGACCATCGCGCGTATCGATGAGGACATCCAACGCCGCCCGATCACCTATGCGGCGGAAGTCTATATCGGCGATTACATCGATCGTGGCGCGGATTCGAAAGGTGTGATCGATTTGCTGGCAGTCCGCATGGTTCACAATCATGCAATCTGCCTGCGCGGCAATCACGAAGCCATCATGGAAGACTTCCTGGAGGATGCCAGCGTGCTCGAGCACTGGCGCCAACTGGGCGGACTTCAGACTCTCGCGTCCTATGGTGTTTCTCCATCGCGCACGGCAGCGGCGGGCGACGTGCAGAAAGCCTTTCACGCCGCATTCCCCCCGGCGCACGACGCCTTTTTGCGTTGCCTGCGGAACAATATCAGGTGCGGCGACTTTCTGTTCGTTCACGCGGGCATACGTCCCAATGTTCCGCTGTCGTCTCAAGATCCGCATGATCTGATGTGGATCAGGGATGAATTTTTGGATTCAAAGAGCGATCATGGCGTCTATGTGGTGCACGGACACACGCCGGTTCCCCATCCGGATATCAAAGACAATCGTGTGAATATCGACACAGGGGCATGGCGCAGCGGAACTCTCACTTGCATCGCCATTGAAGGCACCGAGATTCTGGTTCTGTAAGAACACACTAGTACGCAATCTGCGCACTCAGTGATTACACCACATTCTTTCGCCGTTTTTTGCCGGACACTCTCCGCGCGACAGTCATCCGTTCAATTGTCATCGAATTGATGCCGATGATCACAATGATGTTGTGTTGGGGGTCTAACATGTTTCGAACGAGCCGATGTGCCGGCATTTTGATAGTACCGGTGCTTTCATTCTTCCTTGCTGGCGTCGCTCCGCCGATCGCGCTCGCGCAGGACCAGCGGATTTCCGCGGCCTCGCCGTCAGGCACCTATCTACTTGGACCGACCGACAGGATTCGTCTGAAGGTTTATGGCGAAGCTGATATCACCGGCGAATATGAGGTCGACAGCAACGGATTTGTATCGATTCCACTTGCGGGCCACGTGAAGGCCGCTGGCCTCACCACACGGCAACTGGAAAAAGGCATCACGTCTGCGCTGGCCAAGGGAATCGTGCGGGATCCGCGCGTCAACGTGGAAATCGCACTGTATCGCCCCTTCTATATCCTCGGCGAAGTGAAGAAGAGCGGCGAATATCCTTATCGCATGGGCCTGACCGTGATGGACGCCGTCGCGACCGCGGGTGGATTCACTTATCGCGCCAATGAGAACAAAGTGTATTTGCGGCGGTCGGGCTCAACCGTCGAAGAGATCTATGCGCTCGATTCGCCAGTACTGGTATTTCCCGGCGACAATGTGCGTGTCCCGGAACGATACTTCTGAACTCATCATTTTTGATTTTGTCTGATGTGTAGTGAACGATGCGCGCCTTCATGTCGCGCGTCGCCATAGTCTCGACTTTTTGCGATGCGTATTCTTGTGCACTGCGATGGACTTCATTTCGCACTTCACATTGTGGGCAGCAAAGAGAAGGACGTTTCATCAGACGAGTGTTGAGTGCGCTAGTGGGGGCGCGACATTCATCACGGGCTTGCTGAGTTTGCGAGCTCCAGGATGAATTTCTAAGCAGCAATCAAGTCTCGACGACAATTCGATGGCGGAGGAATGCATGTTCTTCGCAAGGGATGAGTGATGAAATGTACGCTTGCGTCAGCAGGATCGGATGCGATCAGCGAAGGGACGGACGGGCTGCGCTCGACTCTCGTCGCGCGCCGCGCCCTTCGTGTCGTTCCGTGGCCCGCGACCGTGATTCTGCTTGGTATTGCATCACCCGCCAACGCTCAGGCGATTCCGCTGACCAGCGACGAGCTCGCGCCGCCCTGGAATGCGCAACGGATTTTCGAGCCGACCGCGCTGCCCGATCTGGTCGACCGGGATAACCGCGAAGAAGTAGCGCCCGAGGACATGCCAGTGAAACAGCGACAGCAACCTGGCTATGAACCCGTCGGCATCCGTCAGGGATCCTGGATGTTCAACCCGTCGCTGATGACGGGTGCGCTCTATGACAGCAATGTGTTTGCCTCGAACACGCAGAAGCGCGGTGACGTCGCGGCGGTGATCGAACCGAGCCTGCGCGCGCACACGCTGTGGGAGCGGCATGGCATCGACATCAAGCTCAATTCACGAACCACGGCCTATAATGAAAATTCGAGCCTCGACCAGACCGATGTGAGCCTGAAGGGCGCCGGCTGGATCGATATCGCCAATGACATGATCGTGCTGGGCAGTTTCCAGATCGCGCATCTCAACGAGGGCGTGGGATCGCTGAGCTCGCCTGCCAATGCCGTGACGCCAACTCCTTATAATCTGATGTCCGGCGACCTGACCGTCCGCAAGGAATTCAACCGGCTGTCGACGTCGATCGGCGCGCGGGTCGACTCCTACGATTTCGGCACGGCGCGCGCGCAGGACGGCAACCTGATCGACCAGAGCAGCCGCGACGGCCAGATCTATGCGCTTCATGGCCGCGTCGATTATGCGTTCTCGCCAGTGCTCGGGTGGTTCGGCGGCGTCGAAGGCAACCAGCGCAATATCCGCGGCGTGCCCGGCCAGACGCTGGACTCCACTGGCTATCGCGCCCTCTCCGGCTTCACGGTCGGTTTCGGCAATCTGATCCGTGGTGAATTCGGCGGCGGCTACGTGGAGCAGCGCTTTGACAATCCGCTGATCGGCACCGTCGATGGGCCGTCCTATCGCGCCAAACTCACCTGGAGCCCGACGCGATTGATGGATATCCACGTCAAGGCCGAACAACTCGTCACGCAGACATCCGATACCAGCTCGACCGGTGTACTGGCCAACGCCGTGCAGGTCGGCATCGACTACGAGCTGCGTCGCAACGTCATCCTGTCGCTCGCCGGCGCCTATGAGACCGATCGCTTCTTCGGCCAGGCCCGCAAGGACCGCGTGACCACGACCAATGCCAGCGTGAAGTATTTGATGAACCGCTTCAGCGCGATCTCGGCCTATCACCGCTACACATCGCGTGACAGCGATATACCCACCTTCAGCTACGACAAACACCAGGTAGGGCTCAATGTTACAGCGCAATTTTGACCAGACCTATCCGGCCGCACCCGAGCCGACCCCGACCGCGGTTGCGGGTTGGCAGGCGCCGACCGTCGATCTCAGGGAAATGGCGCGCATCCTGCGCCGGCGCTGGCGCGCGGTCGTGCTGCCTGCCGCCGTGCTCGGCGGCATCGCCCTGGCTTATGTCCTGACCGCCACCACTCTTTATACGGCCAACTCCACCGTGCTGGTCGATCCGCGCCGCGCCAATGTGGTCGAAACCAATCAATCGGTGCTGACCAATTTCGGCACGGACGATGCGACCATCGAGAGCCAGACGCTGCTGATCCAGTCGCTCACGATCCTCCAGCGCGTGGTCGACAAGTTGAAGCTGACGCAGGATCTCGAGTTCATGCCAAAGCCCGGCCTGCTCGATCCGATCCGCAATCTGTTTCGCAGCAGCGGCCCGGTCGATGGCGTGAGCCCCGAAGACGCCGCGCGGGCGTACTCTATATATCTGCTCCAGCGCCGCATGAAGGTGACACGACAAGGCACGACATTCCTGGTCGATATCGCCGTCAGCTCGGAATCGCCGCAGAAAGCCGCGACCATCGCCAATGCGGTGGCTGACGCCTATTTCGAGGAACAGGTCCGCGCCAAATACGACGCGACGCGCATCGCAGCCAAATGGCTCGGCGGCCAGATCGATGCGCTGAAGAACCGCGTCGTCACCTCCGAACAGGCCGTCGCGGACTATCGTTCCGCCAATAACCTCGCGGTCTCGCAGGGCGTGACGGTCAACGACCAGCAGATCACCGATCTCAACAGCAAGCTGATTGCTGCCCGGGTGCAGACCGCCGAGGCGCGCGCCAAGTTCGATCAGGTGCAGCAATTGGCGAAAACCGGCGGCGATGCCGGCGGGCTCAATGCCGCCGTCTCCTCGGAGATGGTGACCAAGCTGCGCGCGCAATATGCCGATATCGCCAAGAACGAAGCCGACCTGACCAGCAAATATGGTCCGCGGCATCCGCAGGTCGCCAATGTGCGGGCGCAGCTCAAGGACACGCAGCGGCTGATCAACGAGGAAATCGGGCGCATCGTGCAGGGCACGGCGCATGATTATGACGTTGCGAAATCGCGCGAGGCGTCGCTGCAGGACAGTTTCGACAAGCTGCAGGGCGTCTCCAGCACGTCCGGTCAGGCAGTGGTCCGGCTGCATGAGCTGCAGCGCGAGGCCGAGGCGAACCGCACGCTCTATGAGTCATATCTGGCGCGCTCGAAGGAAACGACGGCGCAGGAAAGCCTGGAGATGCCGGACTCCCGCATCGTCAGCTTTGCCAGCATCCCGCTCAAGCCCTCCGCGCCGAAAACAGCACTTATCCTTGGCTTTGCCATCCTGCTCGGTCTCGGCGGAGGCACGGTACTGGCATTCCTGACCGACTATCTCGACGGACGGATCAAGACGCTGGAGCAGGCCGAAGAGATTTCGGGCGTGCCCGCCCTGGCAGCCTTGCCGTCGATCAGCAGCCGCGAACTCGCTGGACGTGCCAAACGCGGTCGGACTGAGCTAGGAAATTACGATCCGCGCACCATGCGGCTGCTGCCAGCCGCATTGCAGCCACCACTGATGCGCTATGCCATCGAGGAGCCCGGCACGTTCTTCGCCGAAGCGATCCGTGCCGTGCGTCTGGCGATCCAGCGCGCGCGCAAGATCGACACGGTCAAGGTCGTGCTGGTGACGTCAGGTCTAGAAAGTGAAGGCAAGACAACCTTCGCCGGCAATCTCGCTTTGTCTTTCGCCACGCTGGGCATCAAGACGTTGCTGATCGACGGCGATCTGCGCAATCCCGGCCTGACCCGCGCCGTCAGCCCCAATGCCGATGCCGGCCTACTGCAGGTCGCAACCGGCGAAGTGACGCTGGAGCGGGCCATCCTGCTCGATCGCAGCACCGGCCTCTCGATCCTGCCCTCGCCTGCCATCAAGGACGTCGATGCCATCACCGAGCTGATGTTCTCCGAGCAGATCGTCGAAATTCTCGACCGTCTGAAGTCGCATTATGAATTGATCATCATCGACTCGCCGCCGCTGATTCCACTCGTCGATGGCCGCGCACTAGCCGAACTCGCCGACCGCATTCTGCTGGCGATGGCCTGGAATCAGACACCACGCGAAGTCGTCGCCCACACGATGGAGCTGCTGGCTCCGGTGCATGACCGCATTCTCGGCACCGTGCTGACCCAGGTCGATCTCAGCAAGATCCGCTTCTACGACTATTATCGCAGCTCGGCCTATCTGAAGCCCTACGGTGTCGCCGCCGCCAGCGCGGGGACCGCGCGTTGACATTGAGCCGGACCGCGCCGCTCAGGCTGCATCGCAATGGCGGCCTCGCCGCGGCAGGCCCGCGTGCGCGCGTTCCGCAACGACGTCAGATCGTCAATGTAGCCCAGCTCATCAATCTGATGATTGTGGGCGTCCTGCTCGGCGCCATCGTCGCGATCTTCACGCTGTCCGGCGGCGTTCTGACCAACCTCAAGATCCATTACCTGACACCCGGCGGAAATTTTCTCGAGAAGCTGCACCCCGGCACCTATGCGACCTTCATCGCGATGCTGCTGCTGCTGATGCGCGACGGCGATCCGATCGGAGAGATCAACCGTGCCTTCACGGACGCCAAGCTTTTGCTGGTGCATCTGTTCTGCTGGTTTGTCCTGTTGATCCAGATGTTCGTGCTGGAACGCCCGTTCACGGTCATCATCGACACATTCCTGCTGCCGGTTCTGCTGTGCTTGCTGATCTGGCGGCTGACGCCGGCGCAGCGGCGGCCGCTGGTCTGGGCCATCCATGCGACGCTGCTGCTCAACATCGTGATTGGCTATTACGAGTATTTTTCCGGGCATCGCATCATTCCGCTGACGCTCGGCAGCGTGCTGGTAGTCGGTGAATGGCGCTCGGCTGCGCTTCTCGGCCATCCGCTGACGGCCTCGGGCATCATCGGCGCCTATATCATGGCGCTGGTGCTGCGACCGGCCATCTGCCCGCCGATCATGATCCGCGTGCCATTAATCGCCTTCAGTCTGGGCTCGCTGATGGCCTTCGGCGGCCGTACCGCACTGATGACCGTATTGTTCGTGCTGGCTTGCCTCGGTCTGCTTGAAACGATCCGGCTGATCCGTGGCAAGCGCGTGCCGCTGCTGTTCGCGGTCGGCGCGATCTGCTTCATCTTTGCCGCTGCCGGCGTCGTGTTCGCGGCGCTCTATCTCGGCATCTTCGACAAGATGCTGCTGCGCTTTTCGTCGGACAAGGGCAGCGCCATGGCGCGCTTTGCGACCTTCGACATGCTCAATCATTTCCAGTGGAGCGAACTGATTCTCGGGCCCAATCCGGTTCGCGTGAACGCGCTGCAGTCGCAGCTCGGTTTGAATTATGGCATCGAGAATTTCTGGGTGTCCTGCATCGTGCAATTCGGCCTGATCCACACCATCCTGATCACGCTGGGCCTGACCTGTTTCTTCATCGAACTGCTGCGCCGGTCGGACCGCGCGGCCTTCGCCATCTTGCTGCTGATCCTGATGATTGCCGCCAGCTCGGTGAGCTTCTCGTCGAAGAACATCCAGCTCGCTCAGCTCGTTCTACTCATCGCGCTGCTGTTGCCGCGCGAACGGGCACCGAACATCGCGCCGCCGCATCCACTTCACCCGAGGCCGCCGATGGCCGCCCCGCATGTCCGCGCCATCCCTCGGGGTCAGGAGTTCGCATGACCATCTATGTCGACCACACCCATCTCGGACGTCACGTGACCGGGCTCGAACGGATCACGCTGGAGCTGTTTTCGGAACAGGCGCTGGCACCGCTCGATGTCGTGCCCATTACCTCCCGTGGCACCGGCCAGATGGTCGCGACGCAGACTTTCGGTCTGCCGATGCGTCTGGCGTCTCCCTCGTCGTTCCTGCTGTGCCCCGGCTTTCCGCCAAGCCCGCTGCTGCGACCATTTGCGTCGCGCGTGCTGCCCTATATGCATGACGACTTCCTGCTGACGCGACAAGCCGATCTCAATGCCCGCGCGCGACTCTATATGGCGGCCCCCTTCAAGATCGCGCTCAAGAACTATCCGCGTTTCCTGACCAATTCGCGCGACACCCAGCGCAAGCTCGCCGAGCATTGTCGCCCCGACGCCGAGATCACGCTGTATCGCCCGCCGGTGCGCAACGTGTTCAAGTTGGAATCCGCCGAGCGCGCCGAGCGCGAGCCCGAGACGTCGCCACTGCGCGTCGTGGCCCTCGGCACCGTGGAGCCACGCAAGAACTTTATCGCCGCAGCCAGTATCGTCCGTGAGTTGCGCCAGCACGGCTTTCCCGGCGCGACGCTCGACATCGTCGGCCGCAAAGGCTGGGGCGATGACTGGAAGACACTGGAACGCATGTCTTGTGTGACCCTGCATGGCTACCAGTCGTCCGAAAACGTGACACGGATTCTCGACGACGCCGATATTTTCCTTTGCACCTCCCATGATGAAGGTCTCGGCTTGCCACTGCTCGAAGCCCAGTATGCCGGCCTGCCGATCGTGGCGCCAAATGCGCCCGTCTTCCATGAAGTATTGGGCACATCCGGCATCTTCATCAATCCATCGGACCACGGCACCGCGGCGTCGCAGATCGGCGGGGCTATCGCGGCTTCGCAGTGGCGCAGGCAGTATGTTGCGGCAGCTACCGAGAACCTCGCGCGCTGGAACGCGCTGGCAGCGAGTGACCACGACATCGTCATCGACCTGATCGCCGAACTCGCCGGCGGGCAGCTGGCCGGCCGTCGTCCGACGGCGAAGCCCAACGTCGCGCATTAGGATCGCGACGCCGGCGGCCATGCCGGATCGGGGCTACGCCTGGTCCATTCAACAGGGAACACTCTTCTTGCAGCACATCGACACCAGCACACGACATCTGGACGGGCTGCGCATCGTTGCGGCCAGCGCCGTCGTGATCCTGCACTATTCCGATTACATCAAGGAATTGCCAATTGGTCGCTTCATGGTGGACCATACCTGGCACTTCAATCTGTTCGTCGACCTGTTCTTCGTCATTTCCGGCTTCGTCATAGCCAGCCAATATCTGGCGAAAGTTGGCTCACCCGCCGCGGTCGGCCGCTTCCTGTGGCGACGTCTCGCGCGAATCTATCCACTGCATCTGGCAACGCTGGCTTTCTATATCGTGATCGCACTGGCGCTTCATGCGGGCATCGCCAAGACCGACAACCCGGCACGCTATCCATTCTCTGATCTGCCGGCGCAGTTCCTGCTGCTGCACGCCATCGACGGTGACCGCCTGACCTTCAATTTTCCGAGCTGGTCACTATCCGCAGAATTCTTCTGCTACGTGCTGTTTCCGTTGATGGTGCTGACGATCGCGCGGAGCAGGACGGTGATTGTGGCCCTCGTCGTGCTGCCGCTGCTGGCCAACAGCATCTATGCCGTTGCCATGGGCACCGAGCCCTGGCCGGACTGGATCAACAAGGGTGGCGCCTTCCGCGCTTTGCCCGCCTTCAATCTCGGCATTGCCTGTTGGCTGTTTCGCGACCGGATTGCCCGGCTTCCAGCGATACCGGGCCTGTTGACCACGGCCCTTATCCTGTTCCTGATCTTCGGCGCGCAGCTTCCGATCATGGCAGCACTGGCAGTCATCTATCTCATCGCGGTGCTCGCCATCCATCACGATCTCTCCGGCCAGACCACCCTGTTCTCGCGCCTTGGCTTCGAGCGCTGGTCGTCGCTGACCTATTCCTCCTACATGCTGCATATTCCGGTCGCGACCGTCGTCCTCACGCTGGCGGCACGTTTCCTTGCCCCCGTCATTCCCGGCGGCAAGCTCGCTTTGGTGCCGCTGGCCATCGCCGTTCTTGCCGCCGCCAGTATTCTGTCCCTGCGCTATTTCGAAACGCCCATGCGGCGCGCGCTCAATGAGGCTTATGATCGCCATTTCAGCACGCGAATTGCCGCGGCGACAGTGCCAAGGCAGACGTGACCTGATGGTGGATGCAACGCAGACGATGTCCGGGACGGCGCCGCCGCTGGCTCAAACAAGGACGGCCAGCCGGGATGTGGCCATCGACAGCATGCGCGGCCTCGCCGTTCTGATGGTGATCGGTATTCATTCGCTGCAGCAACCGCTCGATGCATCATGGAAGACCATGCTCGATGCGGCGCTCCGACCCTGTGTGCCGATCTTCCTGTTCGCATCCGGCTATCTGACCGCATTGTCGGGCCGTGTCCCGCTCGGCAAGCGCGTGATGGCGGCACTGATCCCCTACGCAATCGCTTTCGCTGCGGCCTATCTCTACATGGCGCTGCAGAACCCGGCGATGGACCATCGACCGACAACGACGGTCGCCCGTTTCGTGCTCGCTTACGTATTCGTGTATTATTACGTCTTCGTCTATCTCGGCTGTACGCTCATGCTCTGGCTGGCCCTATGGTTTGCCCGTCATGTGCAGTCCCAGGCCAATGAGCGACTGCGCGTCATCCTGATGCTCGCCCTCGTCTTCGGCCTGATCATCGGCAGCTATCTCGATCCCCTGCTGATCCAGCGCGGGCTGTCCGAAGGGCTGATCGAGGAAGTGCGCATGCGCGATATCCCGTTCTGGTTCAGCTTCGTGGCCCTGGGAATGCTGGTCGCCGGATCGACGGCGCGGCTGGCCCTTCCGCGAATGCGCCTGACGCTGACCGCGGCGGCACTGCTAGCCTATGTGATCTATGCGGCAGCGAGACTGCTCAAGATCGGCGACGCAGCCGATTATGATTCGATGGCGTTCTTCGGCTATGCCGCGGCGCTCTGCGTGCTGTTGCTTGCGCTCGGCCTCCGCGCGCCTATCCTGGCTACGCTCGGGTCCGGCAGCTACTTCATCTATCTCTGGCATATTTTCATTGTCATGGCCTTGCGCGATCATGGCGGACTGCGCCAGTTCGGCCCGCTCGCAGGAACATTCCTGATGTATGCTATCACCGTCACCTTAAGCATTGTCGCACTGCTCGCCGTGCAGCGATGGGCGCCGCCGCGCGCGGCCCGCTGGCTGGGAGCCTGATCATGCTCTTGAAGCGCACAATTCTCTATCTGCCGGCCCAGATCGTAGGCCCGATGTTCCAGTTGGTCGCGATGATCGTGTGGACCCATGTGGTCAACGAGCATACGCTGGGTGTGATTACGCTGATCACGGCGACACATGAACTGCTACAGATCGCGTTCCTGGCCTGGTGGTCGCAATATGCGCTGCGCTTCTTCGGTCGCTATCAGGACGGCGAACAGGCCGAACGCTTCTATCGCACCGAGAATGTCGTTATTCTTGTTTCGCTGGTGCTGCAGAGCGCCGCCGTGATCGGTGTGCTCTATACCGTCATCGCCACGGACACCAACCCGGCGTTGCTCGGCGCCACCATCGCTTATGTCATCAGCCGCTCCCTCAATCTCTATATCGCCGAACGCGCCCGTGTCCGGCACCAGATCGGCGTCTATTCGATCCAGCAGATCGTCGGGCCGTCGATTGGCTTCATTCTCGGCCTGGTGCTCATCAAGCTGATCGGCCCATCGCCGGAATGGCCGCTGCTGGGCTATGCCGCCGCGCAGCTTTTTGCCGCTTTGGTCGTCCTGCCCCATATCGGCTACAGCCGCCGCCTGTGGCCGATCGATCGCGAGATCATTCGCCATGCGGTGAGCTATGGCATTCCGCTGATCATCGGCGGCGCGCTGGGCTGGGTCGGCCTCAATGCCTCGCGCTTTATCGTCAACGACATGCTCGGCGTCGCCGCCGCCGGCCTTTTTGCCGTAGGTTATGGTCTGGGCCAGCGCGCCGCGGCAGTCGCCGCGATGCTGGTGACGGCAGCGGCTTTCCCGCTGGCGGTCAAGAGCATGGAGCAAGGCGGCAGCAAGGCCGCAATGCGCCAGCTTGCCGACAACAGTGCACTGCTGATCGGCATTCTGGCACCGAGCATTACGGGCATCTTCCTGCTACGGGCCGAGATCGTGCACCTGCTGATCGCCACGCCGTTTCAGCAGGTGACGCTGGCAATTCTGCCTCTCTCAGCTCTGGCCGGCTCGATCCGCAATATCCGTGCCCATTTCGGCGACCAAGTGTTTCTTCTGCACAGCAAGACGCGGCTGATGATCGTGGTCTCGAGCATCGACGCACTGGTGACAATCGTGGCGAGCTTTGTTTGCATCCACTATTGGGGGCTCGTCGGCGCCGCCGGCGCGACTGTGCTGTCCGCCATCGCAGCGGCATTGACCAGCTTCATTATCGGCTTTTCGAAATTCGGCCTGACCCTGCCCTGGGCGCATCTCGCCCGCATCATCCTCGCAACCGGGGCCATGGCGGCGCTGCTGACGCAACTGCCCGAAGCGCCAAACCATGTCTTCCTGGCAGCACATGTCGCCGCAGGCGCGACAATCTACGTGTTGGTCCTTGCCATCCTTTACGGGCCGACGTTGCTTCGGATGCTGCGCCGTCAGCCGCAACTCTCCGAGCTCTGATGTCGCAAAATCGTCACGACCGTTTGGCTGTCTCCAGTGCACGGGCCATTGCGTACCACAGCGGCTTTTTCTGCATGTTCTCATCAAACGGCAGCGGCCGTGGCAGTCGCTCTGCGAGAGGATTCTTCTTTCTCGCGGCGTCCGTATAGAATGAATAGTGATCGGACAGCTGCCACGCGATCACTGCCTTGACCGCCGGAACCTGCAGCACCGTTTCGAGGAATTTTCCACCGGTCTCCGCGATCATCTTGTCGCGCGTGGCCACGTCGTCCGGGAATGTGTCGTCGCGGACATCGAATTCGGTGATGTAGATGTCGACCTTGCGTTCGGCGAGCGCATGGACGAATTCCAGAAACCGCTGGGGATCATGCGGATAGCGCGGCTGCAAGTGGCCCTGCAGGCCGATGACATCGAGCCGGACGCCGGCGTGCTGCAACTCATCGACCAGACGCAACAGTCCGGCGCGCACCGCGAGACCGACATCGTCGTCGCGTTCCGCCTGTGCCTCATTGAGCACAAGCTTGGTCTTCTTATCCACAGCGCCGGCCCGCGCGAAAGCGCGTCTGACATAATCAGTGCCGAAGGCATCGTACCACGGGCCGAGGCGATAACCCCCGGGCGCCTTGTGGCCGGGCCAGAACGGCTCATTCACGACGTCCCATGACTGCAATTGGCCGGCATAGCGTCCGACAACTTCATCGATATAACTATCGAAGAAGGCCTGTCGCTCGGAATTGCTCATGGACTTGATCCACTGCGGAACCCATTCGTTCCAGATCAGACAATGACCGCGCATGGGAATGCGATTGCTCGCACAAAATTGTAGCAATCGATCAGCGCTCTCGAATCGCTTCGGGCCCGCCATCGGCGCAAGCGTGCCCATTTTGAGAGCGATGTCCGTCGTTATAATTTTCGTCTGTGTTGTGTAAAGCTCACGATATCCGACATCCTTGTCGATCACCGGCCCTGCAGCCGCGCCAAACATCAAACCATTTTTTGCCGCAATTGTACCAAGGCTCTGCGTTTGCGTCGCGCCGAGTGCATGTTGTTGCATAGCGACCGTCGCACCGGCGATGACCGCGAGCGACTTTCTCCTTGAACATTCGAACATATCCACTCTCCATCGATTCAAAATCGTGACCGCTATCTTTTCAATGTTGCGCGACAGCATCGCCATCGTTGCGTCGCAATAGTTCGTTTTGATGGCATCACGTCGAGGAGATAGTTTTCGACTCACTTTTCTTCGCTGCATCGATAGCAAGCAACTGTGCACTTCGTTCAAGCGTAACTCGGCTACATCGTCATCAGGGGAGCGACATGTTGCAGACGCAGGCATCACACGCCGAAAATCTCGTTGTTGACGGGGTCACCGTGAACATCTCATCACTCGACGAAGCTGTTTCATCGATCGTGGAAGCCGCCGAACGCGGCGATAACTTCAGCGTATGCACGCTTAATCTCGATCATGTTGTCCATCTGCAACGGAAACCTGAATTTCGCGCCGCCTATCGGCGCGCACGCTTCGTCACTGCGGATGGCTTCCCGATCGTCGTTCTCAGCCATCTGCTCGGAACACCGATTTCGCGAACGACCGGCGCCGATCTCGCTGCTCCCTTGTGCGAAGCTGCTGGCAAGAAGGGACTTCCCATCTTTCTGTTCGGTTCCGACAAGCCAACGCTGGACAAGACTGCAGCAGAATTGCGCAGACGATATGAAGGCTTGCAGATCGTCGGCACTTTCGCGCCTAGTCGCAACTTCGACGCTTATTCGGCAGAGGCCGATACAGCGATTGCACAGATCCGCGCATCCGGTGCAAAGCTCTGTTTCCTCGCGCTGGGCGCGCCGCGACAGGAAGTGTTTGCGTCGCGCTGTATCGATGAGCTGGACGGCACGGGCTGCCTGTGTTTCGGCGCCGCACTCGACTTCATCGCAGGTACACAGGTTCGCGCACCGATGTTCACCCAGCGTACCGGCCTCGAATGGGCCTGGCGCATGTTGCGAGATCCGCGCCGCCTTGCACCCCGTTACGCACGCTGCGCTGCCGCCGTGCCGCGTTTGATCGCCGGTACGCTTCCACAAATCCTGAATGCCCGCATGAGGAAAGCCGCATGACCTCCACACTCACTCTGGGACTTCGCGCCCGGAACGCCGCGCCGGCCAAGCAACGCTATCAGATCTGCCTCATCCACCCGTTCGATCCGCGCGGCCAGAAGGTAGGTGGGTTGGAGACCTATATCCGCGACTTCATCACGTTCCACCCCACGGACACGGATATCCTGTTCGTCGGCGTCGATTCGATCGGCGATCTCAAACTCGGCGAGGTGCGACGGTTGACTTTCCGCGGGCGCGACTTCGATTTTCTCCCGATCCTGCACTATTCCGACCAGCAGGCCCGGGAGGCCGCGCGCACCATCCGCTCATCACTGACCGGCCAGTTCTTCATGGCATTGTTGCGCTATTTCGGCCCGGTGTCGCGCTTGATCCGCGAGCGCGGCTGCACGGTTGATCTGCGCCGCGTCGAATTCTCCTGGCTGCCGACGCTGCTGCGCCGCCCCTTCATCCAGATGCTGCATGGCGAGGGCGCGCCGAAGCTGCAGATGGATTCGCTGCTGCGGAAATACTCGTTCGTGCACAATGTTGGCGAGCGCTTCGCTGTCACGACCAGCGCGAAATTCCTTTGCGTGAATCCGTTTATCACCGAACGACTGCAAAAGACCTATCCCGGTCAGAGCGGCAAGATCGATACGCTGTGGACCTGGGTCAACACCGACATCTTCAAGCCGCAACCGTTTCCGGCGATCACCGAGCCGTTCCGCATCATCTTCGCTGGGCGCCTTGACGAGTTCAAGGATCCACCGTTGATGTTCAGCACCATCGCTCGCCTGCGCGAGCGGCTGCATGGCCATCTCGAATTCCATTATATCGGGACCAGCGATCCGCATCGCTTTGCCGAATTCGCCGCTATCGAGGACATCACGATCCGGCACGGATTCAAGGATGCTGTCGGCATGGCCGCAACGTTGGCCAATGCCCATGCAGGCATCCTGACATCCGAATTCGAGGGCATGCCGCGTTGCGTGCTCGAGACGCTTGCTGTCGGCCGCCCGGTCGTTGCTGTGCACCTACCGCAACTGGAATCCGTGATCCATGATGGCGAGAGCGGTTATCTCATCTCCCGCAGCTCATCTCGCGAAGAGATGATCGAAAACCTGGCTCAACGTTTCCTCGATACCCGCGATGCGATCGGTACTGGCGAAATAAATCCGGAGCAGGTTGCGAGTTCCATCGATGACTTCACGCCAGCAACGCAACTGGCACGCGTGTTCACCTATCACCAGGAAATCCAGAACGCGCGTAACACAACGATGACGCCTTCCGCGGTGCACTGAGGCTATCTGTGAATATCCTGTTGCTATCGAGCGAATATGCTCCCGCACGCGGCGGGATAGGCACTTATGCCCGTGAGATCGCCTTGGCTGCAACGCAGCTCGGCGCGCGGGTAACGCTGGTCGCTCCCGATTACGCACAGGATATGTCAGCCGATGATCGCGCCATGCCCTTCGCAATCCACCGCTTCAGCGGAGGATTGCATTCGGCGCGCGATCTGCCCGCCAAGATCATGCTGACGCGCAACCGTATCGGTACGGCTTCGTTCGATGTGGTGCATGCCGCCGACTGGCCGTTCTTTATTCCGATAGCGCTGGCCCGCGGGCGCACGCCGGCGCGGATGCTGATGACCGTGCACGGTACGGAGATCAATGAGACGCAGACGCCGCTGAAGCGGCTGGCGATCCGCTGCAGTGGCGTGTTCGGGCCACGCACCGAGGTTGCTGCCAATAGCAACTTTACACGCGACCTGTTCCGCAAACGATTCGCGATCGATGAACGCCGCATCCATGCCATTCGCCTTGGCGTCTCGGATTTCTGGTCCGGCCGGCGCAGCGATCGCGCCGCCACACGTGCGATCTATGACATTGCGCCCGACCGGATCGTCATGGTCACCGTGGCGCGGCTCACGCGACGCAAGGGACATCACCTCACGCTCGCTGCGCTCGCACAGCTTCCTGACGAACTGCGTCGGCGCGTCACCTGGCTGGTCATCGGTCCGCACGGGGAGGCGGACTATGTCGACGAGCTTCGCGGCATGATCGCAGCCTCGAACTGCGACGTCAGACTGCTGGGCGCGCTATCGAATGAGGAAATTCGGGACATCTACGGTGCGGCGGACTTCTTTTGTCTGACCGGCGTGCCGGATTCGTCTGGCCGTGTCGAAGGCTTCGGTCTCGTCTATCTCGAGGCCGGTGCTACAGGCCTGCCGAGCGTCGCGAGCAATATCGGCGGAGTGCCCGATGCGGTACTCGGCGGCCAGTCAGGCCTTCTGGTCGCTCCCCGGGTCGATATGATCGCCAGCGTGATCCGGCAACTGGCCGAGGACGACGCGCTGCGGGCGCGCCTCGGCTCCGGTGCCGCCGCCCATGCGCAAGATCTGTCGTGGGAACGCTGCGCCGCAGAAACCTATGGCCTGAAGCGACCATCGCCATCGAGGGATGCCTTGCAGACTGGACCGGAGCTGAGAGCATCGGCATGAGACAACTTGCTGCCATCATCACACTGCTCGTGCTCACCGCAGGTGCTGCGCAGGCCGACAACTGCAACAAGAGCCGGGAGTATCTGCTCGGCGGCCTTGCCGGCGATCTCACCATGCCGCCCCAGGCCTATGAAGGCCTGTTCAAGGTCTGCACCGCGACGGTGGCGATGCCGAACGTCAAAGACGCCTACATCCTGAAAGATGGCGGCATCGCGGTAATTCCGAAGCAGGACACGATACCCGCCACCGCTGCGACGCTGTCGCGATTCTGCGACGCCAATCCCAGAGCCACGCTGCGGTTCATCTCCCGCAAGGAACTACTGCTGATAAAATCAACATCAAGCGTCGTGCAGATGTCGTCGGACGCCGCAACATCGTGTAAGAAGATCAAGGGTATCACCTGAGCCAGAGGGGAATGCCGCCATGCTGAAGCGCATCTTTCGCTCATCGTCCGAAACATTCCGGACCCGCTCGCCGGAACGCGACCGCATCACCGATGAACGGCTGGTTCTTGCCATTGCAGCGACCATCGACTCCGGCCTGCGCAGCGCAGAATACGAGCATGACGGCCTGAAGCGCCGGCTGGAAGACGTCATTTCCATTGCCGCAATTGTCGGCGGTAACGAGATCGAGGACGTCAACAGCCAGTCGGACCCGCGGGCGGAACTCCTGCAAAAATCGGACGACGAGATCCGCATCGGCGAAGCACGGCTGCGGACGCTCGAAAACAATATCGAGCATTTCAGATCGCTGAAGCGGGACCTGAGACGGCGCTTCCCGGGCATCAATCTCGATGCGGCCGAGCAAACGTCGAAATAGCGGTTTCCCGCCGATCAAGAGCAGCCTACCAAGATTCGGCCGATCAGCACGCCTCGCTAATCCGTGCGTGGCCACGCCCCCCTTCAGGGCGATCGATGCTTCGTAGCCGAGTTCGATGCGATCAGGCATACTGATCGTGTAAATGCTATCCCTCACCTCGTCGCCCGCCGCCATCCGTACCGTGAGCGGTTGGGCATGACCGAATCCCGCCCCAAGGCTTCGCCAAGGGGATCGACCGGAGTATCCGCATCCATGACTGATCGCGCCGACGCCATTGCCGCTAGGATCGAGACCTTCATCCGCGCCGAAGTCATCCCCTATGAGAGAGATCCGCGGACAAGTGCTCACGGCCCGAGCGACGAACTGGTGCAGGAGCTGCGCGACAAGGCCCGCGAGGCTGGCGTGTTGACGCCGCATATTCTCGCAGATGGGTCGCATCTAACGCAGCGCGAAACGGCAAAGGCCCTGATCAAATCCGGTCTTTCGCCGCTGGGTCCGCTTGCCTGCAACACGATGGCGCCCGATGAGGGCAATATGTATCTGCTCGGCAAGGTCGGCACCGCCGAACAGAAGACGCGTTTTCTGGAGCCGCTGGTGTCGGGCAAAGCTCGCTCGGCGTTCTTCATGACCGAGCCGGCCGATGCCGGCGGCGCGGGCTCCGATCCGTCGATGATGCAGACCACCTGCAGGCTCGACGGCAATCACTGGGTGATCAACGGGCGGAAGAAGTTCATCACCGGCGCCGAAGGCGCCAAGGTCGGCATCGTGATGGCGAAGTCCGACGACGGCGCCTGCATGTTCCTCGTCGACCTGCCCGATCCTGCCATCCGTACGCTGCGCGTGCTGGATACGATCGACAATTCGATGCCCGGCGGCCATGCAGAGATCGAGATCGAAAATCTGCGTATCCCCGCAGACCAGATGCTTGGCGCGTCAGGCGACGGCTTCAAATACGCACAGATACGCCTCAGCCCAGCGCGCCTGTCGCATTGCATGCGCTGGCTGGGTCTTACGATCCGCGCCAACGAGATCGCGACAGACTATGCCTGTCGCCGCCATGCATTCGGAAAGGCCCTGATCGATCACGAAGGCGTCGGCTTCATGCTGGCGGAAAACCTGATCGACATCAAACAATCGGAACTGATGATCGACTGGTGCGCTGATGTGCTCGATACCGGCTCGCTCGGCACGGCCGAAAGTTCGATGGCCAAGGTGGCCGTGTCGGAAGCACTGATGAGGATCGCCGACCGTTGCGTGCAGGTGATGGGCGGTACCGGCGTTTCCGGCGAAACAATCGTCGAACAGGCCTTCCGCGAGATCCGCGCGTTTCGCATCTACGACGGCCCGACCGAAGTCCACAAATGGTCGCTCGCCAAGAAGATCAAGCGCGATTGGAAGAGCGGACAGATCGCCTGAATCATCGAAAGTACTTTATTTCAAAGGAAAGATGGCGCGGCAGCAGGCGGCCACCGCAGACGTCTACGATGTCGTCCCTTGACTACGGAGGGAAGCACAGCGGTTCATTCGCCGCAGATGCCTGCGCACAGCATCGTCATCATCACGGTGCCGCTAAATTTGGATGGCCATTTCATTGACGAACGAACGCCACCGTCGGATATTCGTGACACACATTATGCACTTCGGAATGCCTGCATGACCGCATATGAGACCACAGTAGTGAGCCAGTTGCGCAAGCGCGTGACCTGCCGCTGCGTGTCCGCGGCCGCCGGCCCGTGTTGTTGACTCCGGCGTAGCAGCTCACACCGAACATCCCATCACTCACCGATAGGATCGCTGCCTCGGCGGCGAACAGAACGCGCATGTCGAATGCTTATGTCATCGAAGTCTTCAATCGTACTGCCGGAATCGTCGTCGCCGAAGAGCGCGGATTTCGTTTCTTTTCATCAGAGCCTGCCTTCGACACGCTCGAAGGCGACCATTTCGGGTCGGCACGTGCAGCGGAGCGCGCGGCGAAGGCACTCTTGGATCAGCGAAGTCACAGGGCTGGCCAAACTCGTATCGCTACGGCTCGCTGAGTTCGAGACTGTCCTCGCCCGACCAGAATGACAATCAGCGCCGAACGAACAAAATTGCCTGGCGCAGGCGGCATGGAGAATATTGCTCCACGCCGGAACGCCCTGACGTGCTGATCATCATTATTTCCGGCGCGCGCTTGCGCAGACCAAGTTTATCGCTTTGGTTATACGCAAATGGCGCGTTGGAGAACGATGATGCGTGAACTATCGGCGGAAGCCCGGTTGCATAACCGTGCGCGCGCGTCGTCGAACCGCACGGCGGTGCGCCTGCACACGGCCGCCGTTTACGGCGCATTTGCGTTGATCGCAGCCATCGTGTTCGGCGCGACATCGGCACGCCCATTTTGACAGCGACACGGGACGGTGAGCCGCGCGCAAACATGCGGGCCATCGTCAGGGGACATCATGAGCGATCGTTCGGAGTTTCTTTGGTACATCCCGAATGATGTGAAGACAGGTCACCGCGGCGATGTCGTCGACGACAATCTCTATACCGCACCAGGAAAATTCGGCGCAGCCGGCGCCGGCACCACCTGGCTGGTCGGTTCGGCATCCGAAGTGGCCAGCTCTCTGCGGAAATACCGTGATCTCGGGATCGGGTATTTCATCCTGTCCGACACGCCCTATCTGGCGGAGATCGAGCGGCAAGGCCAAATGCTCCTGCCGTTGCTTCGGGATTGATTAGTAGGGCATCATCCGACTGATCTACGTATTCGTCAGCATTGAGGGCAGCTCCCGACAATCCGCCACGCAGATAAGTCACCACTATCAATACCGAGTTTGGGAAGCCGTTCAGATCCAGGCGGAGACGACGGCCGACGGACCTTCGTCTAACCCACCTCCCGGCGACCCGATGCCGCAGGGTTTTCCCCTTCCGTCATCTCTTCGTCACGGAACTGTCAGCGCAGCGTAACGCCAGCCCCCCAGAACACCGCCCATGGTCACCACAAAGGAGACAACCATGCGCAGCACATTCCTCTGCTCCGTCGCTTCACTCGTCATGCTCTCTTCCGCCGCTTTCGCGCAGTCGGAAGGTGAATTCCCCGCCAGGCTCGCCGGCCATGCCGTGCTGCCGGCTGCCTCGACCATTGACGCGCCCGCGGATGCGCCGAACGACCTGAAGACCTCAGGCAAGTACACCACCGGCAAGCGCGTCGACGCGCTCGGCACCGTGATGGGCAAGTCCTATGAGCGTCCCACCGGCATCTCGCTGCCGATGAAGGGCCAGCCGCTGCAGGGTCATTCCGGTATCAAGGTGATGCCCGATGGTTCGTTCTGGGTGCTGACCGACAATGGCGCCGGCTCGCGCTACAATTCGGCCGATTACATGATCTATCTGAATCATCACAAGATCGACTGGAAGAACGGCAAGGTCGAGCGTCAGGCCACCGTGTTCCTGCACGATCCCGACAAGAAGGTGCCGTTCCGCATCGTTCATGAAGACACCGCGAAGCGTTACCTGACCGGCGCCGATGTCGACACCGAAGGCTTCCAGATCGTCGGCGACAACTTCTGGATCGGCGAGGAATTCGGCCCCTACATCATCAAGGCCGACAAGACCGGCAAGGTGCTGGCCGTGTTCGACACCGTCGCCGACGGCAAGCCGGTTCGCTCGCCCGACCATTGGTCTGTGCAGTCGCCGGGCGCGCCGGGCGCCACCTACACCACGGTCAATCTGCGCCGCTCCAAGGGCTATGAAGGCTTCGCCTCCTCCAAGGATGGCAAGTTCCTCTACGGCCTGCTCGAAGGCCCCATCTGGGATGCCGAGAAGAAGGACTGGGAAAAGGTCGACGGCAAGGAAGCTTCGCGCATCCTGGAATTCGACGTCGCCAACGAGAAGTTCACCGGTCGCTACTGGCAGTACGTGTTCGAACAGAACGGCAATGCCATTGGCGACTTCAACATGATCACCGCCGACAACGGCCTGATCATCGAGCGTGACAACGGCGAAGGCACCAAGGACAAGGCCTGCGCCGACGGCAAGCGCGGTGAAGACTGCTTCCCGGATCTCGCCAAGTTCAAGAAGGTCTACAAGATCGAACTGAACGACGCCAATGTCGGCAAGCCCGTTCGCAAGATTGGTTTCATCGACCTGATGAAGATCCAGGACCCGAACAAGCTGGCCCGCAAGCCGCTGAATGACGGCGTGCTGACCTTCCCGTTCTTCACCATCGAGAACGTCGACCAGGTTGATGCCACCCACATCATCGTCGGCAACGACAACAACCTGCCGTTCTCGTCGAGCCGCGAGCCGAATAAGGCTGACGACAACGAGTTCGTGCTGCTCGAAGTCGCCGACTTCCTGAAGGCGAAGTAAGTAACGCGAGCAGGCATCAGCCTGAACGACGAAAGCCCTCCCGCAAGGGAGGGCTTTTTGCGTTCGAGCTTGATCTACTTTCCTCTCCCACAAGGGGGAGAGGGGAAGAAGAGCCTCTACGCCGCACGCACCTTGGTCAGGAACTCGTCCACCGCCGTCCGCAACATGCCGGACTGAGTGTCGAGCTCCCTGGCATTCGACAACACCTGCGAGGCCGCCGTCCCGGTCGCTTCCGCTGCGCTGCTGACGCCCCCGATATGTTCGCTGATCTCACTGGAGCCTGCCGCGACCGACTGAATGTTGCGCGCGATTTCCCGCGTGGCCTCGCCCTGCTCCTGGACGGCCGTGGAGATGCTGGTGGTGATCTCGCTCATCTGCGCGATGGTCCCCGTAATGGCGCTGATCGAGAGTACGGCTTCGCTGGTCGATGCCTGCATAGCTGCGACCTGGGCGGAGATCTCTTCGGTGGCCTTGGCGGTCTGGCTTGCCAGCGCCTTCACTTCCGAGGCGACGACCGCAAAGCCGCGGCCGGACTCGCCGGCGCGCGCCGCTTCGATGGTCGCATTCAGCGCGAGCAGATTGGTTTGGGAGGCGATGCTGTGGATCAACTGAACCACTTCGCCGATCTTCTCCGCGCCGCTGGACAGCAGCTGAACGGTCGCATTGGTGCGCTCCGCATCGCCGACTGCCTTGCTGGCAATTTGGCTCGACTGCGAGACCTGCCGCAAGACTTCGCTGACCGAAGCCGACAATTCCTCGGCAGCGGCTGCAACCGTGCTGACATTGTCCGACGACCGCTCCGACGCGGCTCCGACCGTCGATGCACGCGAACTCGCATCGCTGGCGGTCGCCGTCATGGATTGCGCGGTGGTCTGCATCCCTGCCGCCGCGGTCGATACCGAGCGGACAATCCCGTTGACGCTGCGTTCGAAATCATCGGCGATGCTCTCCATGGTCGAACGACGCTCGGCAGACGCGCGCGCCTGCGTCTCGGCTTCGATCTTGTCGAGCCCGCGGATCCGGACCGCATTGTCCTTGAAGACCTGAACGGTCGATGCCATCGCACCGATCTCATCGCCGCGCCCGGTCCCGGGAATGTCGTCTTCGAGCGCGCCATCGGCCAGCGTGCGCATCCGCGCACCGAGCTGACCGAGCGGGCGGTTGATGCTGCGACCGATCATCCAGGCGATGCCGCCCGCGACCGCACCAATAGCAAGGATCGCCAAACCGAGCGCCCAGACGATTGGCTTCAACCTGGCGTCGAGGTCTTCCAGATAGGCTCCGGCGCCCACATACATGTTCCATCCCGGGATCGCAGCGGCATAAGCAACCTTGCGCAGCGGCTCCGTCTGGCCAGGTTTGACGTAGTCGTAGAACATCGTGTGCTCGCCCTTGGCAGCAACACTGTCGCGCCACTCGCGACCGATCGCCTTGCCATTGGTCACCACATCGAGACGGTTCTGACCGATCTGCTTGGCATCCGGCGACAACACCGTCACGCCGTCCATCATGGAGCCGAACAGGTAGCCCGCGCCGTTGTCGTAGGTCATCGTGTTTGCACGACGACCGAATTCAGCCATCGCGGCTTCCTTGGTGAGCTGGCCGGCGTCGACTTGTTTTTGCAATCCGATCGCCACGCTGCGCGCGGCATCGACGAAGTGGCGAAGCTCCTCGATCCTTGAAGTCATCATTTCGCGCTGAACGAAATATCCCGCGAGAACGCCAGACGCGCACAGACCAAGCAACATGACACCCACCAGAATACCTAGCTTGGGCGTGATCGTCAGATTACTTATCTTCACAATGAGTTCTCCAAAAAAGTCGCGGGTGCAAATACCAATTGAGGAGAAGAATACCGAACAGACCTTTTTTGTTCTTTA
This sequence comes from Tardiphaga sp. P9-11, assembly GCF_008329525.1. Classification (GTDB taxonomy): domain Bacteria; phylum Pseudomonadota; class Alphaproteobacteria; order Rhizobiales; family Xanthobacteraceae; genus Tardiphaga. Next base: position 242,418 of record NZ_NPKQ01000003.1, read on the forward strand.
CAAACCAAAACCGCAAATCATCGAGCCTGTAATACTTGATGATGAGCAAAGATTGCAGCGCTACATGAGCTCGCTCTCCGCGAGAGAAGGGGAAAGGCCCTACGCTGCTCGAACCTTCGCGAGGAATTCATCCACCGCCTTGCGCAGGATGCTCGACTGGCCGTCCAGCTCCTTTGCATTCGACAGCACCATGCCTGCCGCCTGCCCCGTTGCTTCCGCCGCTGCGCTGACGCCGCCGATATGAGCGCTGACCTCGCTTGAGCCTGCGGCAACCGACTGGATGTTGCGCGCGATCTCCTGCGTGGCCGAACCTTGCTCTTCCACTGCCGCCGAGATCGTCGTGGTGATCTGGCTCATCTGCGCGATCGTGCCGGTGATGGCGTTGATCGAGTTGACAGCCTCCTGCGTCGACGCCTGCATCGCTGCAACCTGCGCGGAGATTTCCTCGGTCGCCTTGGCCGTCTGGCTCGCCAGTGCCTTCACTTCCGACGCGACGACCGCAAAGCCACGGCCGGATTCACCGGCGCGTGCCGCTTCAATGGTTGCGTTCAGCGCAAGCAGATTGGTCTGCGAGGCGATGTTGTGGATCAGCTGCACGACCTCGCCAATCTTCTCGGCGCCGCTGGAGAGCTGCTGCACCGTCGCATTGGTGCGCTCCGCATCGCCCACGGCCTTGCTGGCGATATCGCTCGAGGCTGCGACCTGACGCAGCACTTCGCTGACCGATGCCGATAGTTCTTCAGCCGCGGCGGCAACCGTGCTGACATTGTCAGATGAGCGCGCCGATGCCGCTCCGACCGTCGATGCGCGCGAGCTCGCGTCGCTGGCTGTCGCCGTCATCGACTGCGCGGTGCTCTGCATACCGGCCGCGGCGGTGGAGACGGAACGCACGATGCCGTTGACGCTGCGCTCGAAATCATCGGCGAGGCTTTCCATAGCCGCACGGCGTTCGGCAGCAACACGGGCCTGCGATTCCACCTCGATCTTGTCGAGCCCGCGGATGCGCACCGCGTTGTCCTTGAACACCTGAACCGTTGCGGCCATGGCACCGATCTCGTCGCCGCGGTCGACGTCGGGGATCGCTTCATCCAGCGCGCCATCGGCGAGACCGCGCATGCGCGCGCCGAGCCGGCGAAGTGGGATGGTGATGCTGCGGCCAATCATCCAGGCAAGCGCGCCGAGAATGACAATGACCGCGAGTGCCGCGATCATCACGGTGCGCGCACTCTCCCAGAGCTGTACCTGCAAGTCGTCGATATAGACGCCGGTACCGATGACCCAACCCCAGGGCTCGAAACCGACGACATAAGAGAGCTTCGGCTGCGGTGCGTCCTTGCCGGGTTTCGGCCAAAGATAATCGACGAAGCCGGCCTTCTGCTTCTTCACTACATCGGCGAATTCGACAAACAGCCGCTTGCCGTTCGGGTCCTTGTTGCCGGAGAGATCGCTGCCGTTCATCTCGGGCTTGATCGGATGCATCACCATCCGCGGCTGCAGGTCATTGATCCAAAAGTAATCGCCATTGCCGTAGCGCAGTTTGCCGATACGCGCCGCTGCGGTCTTGCGAGCGGCCTCGTCCGACACGCCGCTACGCTGGATCGTCGCGTATTCTTCCTGCGCGATGCCGAGCGCCAGCTCCGTAAGATGGGTCAGTTCGCTCTGGCGCTGCTGCTTGAGGGAGTCGCCGAGGGTGTTCAGCTGCATCCAGGCCAGCCCGGCGAGGCCAAGAAAGCTCAAGCCAATGATGCTGTAGAGGCGAAGGCCGATCGAAATTTTCAAACGATTCATGGGAAGTATCCCTGTAAGGCGCGCTAAAATAAGCGAGTCACCATCGCAGGGTGTAGTTTCGAGTTCGTGAAGTGGTGTGTAGTTCCGTTTTTGCAACCGCGGTTATAGGTTACCTCGAATGCATCAAAAGTCGCGCTACAGGTAGCTGCGCACCACTACAAACTATCATTGTGCAGATTTAAGTTTGGTGGTGCAGCGATACGACGCAGCGGCCGAAACTCAATAGTTCAGGCAAGTCCCAGCCCTGTAGCTCCCCGAGCGCAGCTAAGCCGCGCTCGGGGAAGGATTTGACTCAGGCTGCTCTCACCTTGGCGAGGAATTCATCCACGGCGGTGCGCAGCATGCCGGACTGGCTCTCCAGCTCCTTTGCATTCGACAGCACCTGTGACGCCGCCGAGCCGGTGGCCTCGGCTGCGCTGCTGACGCCGCCGATATGATTGCTGATCTCATTCGCGCCGGCCGACACCGACTGAATGTTGCGCGCGATTTCCTGCGTCGCCGTGCCCTGCTGCTCCACCGCCACAGAGATCGTGTTGGTGATCTGGCTCATCTGGGCGATGGTACCGGTGATGGCGCCGATCGATGCAACGGCCTCGCTGGTCGATGCCTGCATGGCGGCAACCTGCGCCGAGATTTCCTCGGTGGCCTTGGCGGTCTGACTGGCCAGCGCCTTCACTTCGGAGGCCACCACCGCGAAGCCGCGACCCGACTCGCCGGCGCGTGCGGCCTCGATGGTCGCGTTGAGCGCCAGGAGATTGGTCTGCGACGCAATGCTGTGGATCAGCTGTACCACCTCGCCGATCTTCTCAGCGCCGCTCGACAGTATCTGAACGGTGGCATTGGTGCGTTCGGCATCGCCCACCGCCTTGCTGGCGATCTCGCTGGAGGCCGATACCTGGCGCAGCACTTCACCGACTGACGCTGACAATTCCTCCGCAGCAGCCGCAACCGTGCTGACATTATCGGACGAGCGCGTCGAAGCCGCGCTGACCGTTGCGGCGCGCGAGCTTGCATCGCTCGCCGTTGCCGTCATCGACTGCGCGGTGCTCTGCATGCCGACCGCGGCGGTCGAGACCGAGCGGACGATACCCGTCACGCTGCGCTCGAAATCCGTGGCCATGGCTTCCATGGCGGCGCGACGCTCCGCGGCGATGCGGCCCTGCGCGTCCGCCTCGACCTGTTCGAGCGCGCGGATCCGCAATGCGTTGTCCTTGAACACCTGAACCGTCTTGGCCATCGCGCCGACTTCGTCGCCGCGGCCGACGCCCGGAATTTCCTCATCCAGCGCACCCTTGGCGAGCGACTCCATGCGCGATCCCAGCATGCCGAGCGGCCTGGTGATGCTGCGGCCGATCAGCCACGCGATGGCACCCGCCACTGCGGCAATGGCCAGCATGGCCAGACCGAGCGCCCAGATGATCGGCTTCAGATGGGCGTCGAGGTCATCGAGATAGGCGCCGGTGGCAATGAACATGTTCCAGCCGGGCAATGCCGCCGCATAGCCCATCTTGCGCGACGGGACCTGCTCATTGGGCTTCTGGAATTCATAGGTGAGAATCTTTGAGCCGTTGGCTGCGACGCCATCGCGAAATTCACGCGTGATCGCCACGCCGCTGACCTTGACGTCCAGCCGGTTGGATCCTGCCTTGAAACCCGGCAGATGAACCACATCGCCGTCCATCGTGTAGATGAAGAGGTAATTGCCGTTGTCATAGGTCATCGGTTCGATGCGGCGCACCAGCTCGGCGGTGGCGGCGTCCCTGGTGAGCTTGCCCGCAGCGACGTCCTTCTGGATGCTGGCCGCCACGTTGGTTCCGATTTCAACGATCGACTTCAGCTGCTCGGTTCGCGCGGAGAGCATCTCACTCTTGACCATATAGGCGGCCAGGATGCCCGCGGCGCAGAGGCCGATCATGGTGACGGCCACCAGAACGATGAGCTTGTACGTAATACGGATATTGGCGAGCTTCACGGCTGTATTCCCCCGAGCGTGCGATTTTCGATCGCTGATTCCTCGCGGCAAACTTACCGGGGTAGTGTTCCCAAATCCTTACACGCGCGGGCGGGGCAAACCTGCCGCGCCGACCTGAATGTGAACATTTTCCAAAAATGAAAAAATCCCCGCCTTTCGGGCGGGGATTTTGGCAATGTCAGTTCAGGCAGGAGATACTCAGAACGTCAGCGCCTTGGCCTGTTTCACCTGCGGCAACGCCTGCACCTTGCTCAGCACGTCGGCCGGCACAGCGCCGTCGATCTCCACCAGCGCGATGGCGTCACCGCCCTGTTCGTTGCGGCCGAGATGGAAGGTTGCGATGTTGACCTTGGCGTCGCCGAGCAGCGAGGCGAACTTCCCAATAAAGCCCGGCTTATCCTCGTTGGTGATATAGATCATCGACTTGCCGAATTCGGCATCGACGCGGATACCCTTGATATCAACCAGCCGCGGCTTGCCGTCATGATAGACCGTGCCGGAAACCGAGCGTTCCTGTCGTTCGGTGATGACGGCAACGGTGATCAGGCTTTCGTAATCGCTCTGCGCCGCGCGCACCACTTCATCGACCACCATGCCGCGCTCCTTGGCGACGGCCGGCGCGGAGACGACGTTGACGTCGCCGAGCATCGGCCGCAGCAATCCGCTCAATGCTGCAGAGGTCAGGGCCTTGATCTTCATTTCGGCCACCGCGCCTTCATAGGTGATCTGCACCTTGGCAATGCCGGTCTCGGTGAGCTGGCCCGCGAACGAGCCGAGCTTCTCGGCGAGTTCGATGAACGGCTTTAGCTTCGGCGCTTCTTCCGCGGTGATCGACGGGAAGTTGACCGCGTTGGAGATCGCGCCCGACAGCAGATAGTCCGACATCTGCTCGGCGACCTGCAGCGCGACGTTCTCCTGCGCTTCGGTAGTCGATGCACCCAGATGCGGCGTGCAAATCACATTGGGATGACCGAACAGCACGTTCTTGGTGGCCGGCTCCTCGACGAACACATCGAAGGCAGCACCTGCGACATGCTTGCTATTCAGCGCATCGACCAGCGCCTGCTCGTCGACCAGACCGCCGCGGGCGCAATTGATGATGCGCACGCCGGGCTTCATCTTGGCGATCGCAGCGGCATCGATGATGTTCTTCGTCTTCTCGGTGAGCGGCGTGTGCAGCGTAATGAAATCGGCACGCTTGAGGAGGTCGTCGAGTTCGACCTTTTCGACGCCGATGTCCTTGGCGCGCTCCGGCGACAGGAACGGATCGAAGGCGATGACCTTCATGCGCAGGCCGAGCGCACGGTCGGCCACGATGGCGCCGATATTGCCGCAGCCGATCACGCCCAGCGTCTTGCCGGTGATCTCGACGCCCATGAAGCGGTTCTTCTCCCACTTGCCGGCCTGCGTGGAGGCATCGGCCTGCGGGATTTCGCGGGCGAGCGAGAGCATCAGCGTGATCGCATGTTCGGCGGTAGTGATCGAATTGCCGAACGGCGTGTTCATCACGATGATGCCCTTGGCAGTGGCCGCGGGAATTTCGACATTGTCGACGCCGATGCCGGCGCGGCCGATCACCTTCAGGCGCGTCGCCTTTTCGAGGATCTTCGCAGTGGCCTTGGTGGCCGAGCGGATGGCGAGGCCGTCATAGTTGCCGATGATCTCGGCGAGTTTGTCCTTGTCCTTGCCGAGGTTCGGCTGGAAGTCGACGTCGATGCCGCGATCCCGAAAGATCTGCACGGCGGCGGGAGAGAGAGCGTCGGAAATGAGAACTTTGGGGGCGGTCATGGAGTTGTTCCTGACATGAAATAGGATGAGGGCGCGGCAAACACAGCAGGTTCCTTCTCCCCGTTCTTACGGCGAGAAGGTCGGGATGAGGGGCCGCTTTCGGCCCGCAAACGCTGAGTTTGGTGAGACGGCATACCAGGCCCCTCACCCGGCGCTACGCGCCGACCTCTCCCCGCCGAGCGAAGCTTCGCCTGAGCGGGGGCGAGGTTAAGAAAGCAGCTACCTAAGCAGCCTTGGCGAGCGAAGCCTTGGTTTCGGCGAAGGCCCAGTCGATCCACTGCGTGAGAGTTTCGACGTCCTTGGCTTCGACCGTGGCACCGCACCAGATGCGCAGACCAGCCGGCGCATCGCGATAATGCGCGAAGTCGAAACCGGCATTTTCCTTCTCGACAGCCGCGACCAGCTTCTTGGCGAAGTCAGCCTGCGCGTCCGGCGACAGCGCGGTGATCGCGGGATCGATCACCTTCATACACACAGAGGTGTTGGAGCGGATCGCGGGATCGGCCGCGAGGAAGTCGATCCACGGTGTCTTCGCTTTCCAGTCGGCGAGCGCCTTGGTGTTGGCGTCCGCACGCGCGATCAGCGCCTTGAGGCCTCCGACCGATTTGGCCCAGCCGAGCGCATCGAGATAGTCTTCGACGCACAGCATCGACGGCGTATTAATGGTCTCGCCGACGAAGATGCCTTCGTTGAGCTTGCCGCCTTTGGTCATGCGGAAGATCTTCGGCAGCGGCCACGGCGGCGTATAGCTCTCCAGACGCGCCACGGCACGCGGCGACAGCACCAGCATGCCATGCGCGGCTTCGCCGCCCAGCGCCTTCTGCCAGGAGAAGGTGACGACATCGAGCTTCGCCCAGTCGAGCGGCTGCGCGAAGGCGGCCGATGTGGCGTCACAGATCGTCAGGCCTTCGCGATCGGCCTTGATCCAGTCGGCATTCGGCACGCGCACGCCCGAGGTCGTGCCGTTCCAGGTGAAGACGATGTCCGAATTCGGATCGGCCTTCGACAGGTCGGGGAGTTCGCCATAGCCGGCATGCAGCTTGGTGACGTCCTTGAGCTTGAGCTCCTTGACGATGTCCGAGACCCAGCCTTCGCCGAAGGATTCCCAGGCGATGGTGGTGACGGGACGCGGCCCGAGCAGCGACCACAGCGCCATCTCGACGGCGCCCGTATCCGATGCCGGCACGATACCGATGCGGTAATCGGCGGGCACTTCAAGCACTTCGCGCGTCAGGTCGATCGCGAGCTTGAGCTTATTCTTGCCGATCTTGGCGCGGTGCGAACGACCGAGAGCTGCGTCAGAGAGTTTTTCGGGGGTCCAGCCGGGGCGCTTGGCGCAGGGGCCGGAGGAGAAATGCGGCACATTGGGCCGCGAAGCGGGCTTCGCTGCAGTCATATTCTATCCTTCCAGATAGCTAGCCTCCCGTTGGGGGGAGGTGTCCCGCTGGCGTGGATATGGGAACCTCCCCTAAGCGTCAAGCGACTTCCGGGCTATCACGCGTGATTGATGCCGGGACGACATCGATCGCCGGCGCCTCGTGATCTCGGCCACAGACAGGGCATCACGCCGGTCAACGAAAAGGCCAGCGAGTGCAATCGCTGCCCTTGCGTTTGAGGTTGCGGCTCACTCTCTCTTGTGCGCGAAACGCCTATCGTCCGACTTTGCCTGGAAATCCCGGCGCAATCGGATTATCCCCGGCTAAACCGCTTGGCGAGGCGCCGGTGCCGATGCGTCCCGGCGTCGTCGTGTTGGGTGCGCCGGGCTGACTCGTACCACCGCCCATACCTGTCGTGCCGGACGGCGGAGGTAGAGTGACGGTCGGGCTTTGCATGCGCGTGACAGGGGCTCCAGTCACCCCATCCGTACCGGCCCCCTGAGCCAAAGCGAATGTAGTCGAGCTCAGAAGCGACATGGCAACGACGGCAAAGAGACTAAATCGGGACTGCATGGACGGCTCCATCTTGAATGACGGAGCCCAACCGCCGCCGCACATTGTCGTTCCATCCTGCACGGCATGGTGATCGCGCGTGGCCTAGAAGCGGAACGTCATGCCCACATGACTGTCAGCGAAACCGAGCCGTTTGTAGAATCGCTGGGCATCGACCCGGGTCTGATGCGTCAGCAGCTCGACGAGTTTGCATCCCCTCGCCTGTGCCTCGCCGATGGCCCATCGCACCAGCTGCTCGCCGATGCCCTGGCTGCGCAATGTCGTCAAGACGCGAACATCCTCGATGAGGGCACGCGAAGCGCCCTGCGAGCTCAAGCCCGGCAGGATGCAAAGCTGCAGGCATCCGACCACGCTGCCGTCGCCGCCTTCTGCAACCATCAACCGGATATTTGGGTCGTGCGCGACCTTGTCGAAGGCATCGTAATAGGATTGTGGCAGCGGATCCTCGATACGCTCGCGGCCACGGCCGAGTGCATCATCGGCCAGCATCGTCACAATTGCAGCGACGTCCTCGCGCTGCGCAGGCCGCAATACGATCTTCGTGTTCATACGAGGCCCAATGCCTTCTCACTGTCGGCGATCCAGCGCTTGACCGACGCGTAACCGTCAAGATGGAAGCCACCCTCATGGGCCACGCGCGTATAGGCTAGCAACGACACGTCGGCCAGCGAAACGAGATCTCCGACAAGGAAACGCGATGTCGTCAGATGATGCTCCATGCGCGCCAGCGCAAAATAACCGCGCTTGAGCTTCTCAGGATCGAGATCAGAAATTGTCTTGCCGAGATAGACGATCTGATAGCGGCACACCGCGATATAGGGCTCGTGGCTGTATTGTTCCCAGAAGAGCCATTCATCCATCTTGGCGGCGTCATAGGCATCGGTCGGGATCAGATCGCTGCCACAGGCGAGATAGCGGATGATGGCATTGGATTGGGAGAGCGGGCGACCGTCGTCGAGAACGATGACCGGCACCTGCCCGGCGCCGTTAAGCGCCAGGAATTCCGGCGTCCGGCTCGCGCCCTTGCTCGTATCGATATCAATCCACGTGTAGGGAAGTTTGAGGTGATCGCTCACCCACTTCACCTTCAGGCAATTTCCGGAATTCAGATCGCCGTAGATTTTCATGATGGCTGCCCCGCATCCTCAGAGACGGTAAGGCAGCATTCGTCAAACGACATGTCAACAAAGATCAAACTCGCGCCGAACGTACGCGACCTTGGCTGGTCAGAACTTGTAGCCGACCCCGGCTCGCACGGTGTTGATATTGGTATCAACCGATGACGTGAAGCGGACGTATTCCCATTCGGCGCGCGCGAACAATCCGCCGATCAGATTGATGTCAACGCCAAGGCCGGCAGAGTAGCCGTAGATGAGATGGCTGTATTGGCCTTCGGTCTTGCTGTAGTCGAACGGAATGTTCTGGAAGCCCGGCGCTGCGGCTACATTGACGGCGACCCCGTGAATGCGTGCTGACCGAACGATATCGGCCTGCCCAAGCGCGAGACCTCCGAACATGTAAGGCAAGAACGCTCCCACGGCATAGCCGGCGCGGGCGCGCAGCGTGCCCATATCCGTAATCGACATCTTCGCAGCGGCATCGTAGGTGACGCCATTGGTATAGCCGAGAGCATCAATGAAAGAGCGCCCCATCGAGCCGCTTGCGTCGCCGCCGAATTTGCCATGCAAGTAGCTCATTTCGACGCCAATCACGACGTCGTCCCACTGGCTGTTGTAACCGATAAAGCCACCCCAGCCCTCGCCGCGCTGCGACGCCTTGCCGAGCAGCGGCCATTGCGAGACCTGGCCGGCGGACTCCATTGCGAGACCGTCTAGCAGGCCTCCCGCCAGGGTCCGCGTTGCCCCAGAGAAGTTCATATCGGACTGTCCGATGCCGGCTTGGGCGCCGATATAGAAGCCATCCCAGTCGGATCGCCCCATTGTTCTGCCTTCAGAAAGCGAGCCGCGCAGAATTGGCAGGTCGGCTGCATGAGCCGCTGGCGCTGCGATCGAAAGCACTGCGGCAAAGATAAACTTACGCATCACGACAATTCCCCAACTCACCGAACTGTCCCGATCATCCGCTGTTAACCTTAATCATTGGTTGCGATGATACTACCCGCGCAAAACAAAACGGCGCGGGAAGCTCCCGCGCCGTTAAGATGTCTTAAGATAGTTGAGACGAGCAGCGCTCGTCTTAGCCCTTGCGGATCAACGGCGGCGGCGGCGCATAGGCCGGCGGGCTGTCGATATTCCAGCGCACACCGAGCTTCACGTCGTGCGAGGTAATGTCCTTGAAGGTGAAGGTATTGCCACGGGTCGCGCCCTGGAAATCAGTGAGTGCGCCAGTCACGCCATCACCGAGATTCATGTAGCTGTAGCCGAGTTCAACCGTCATGCCCGGATTGACCTTGTAAGCCAGACCGGTGTGCAGCGCCCAGGCGAAATTCCACTTCGAGGCGTTTGCCGCATAGGCAGTCGTCGGGCTGGTGCCGAAGGCGGGATTAAACGACACGCCCTGATCCACGAAGTTCGAGATCGTATTACGCGACATACCGACGCCGGCACCGACGAACGGGGTCACGCACCACCAGGTACCGAGATCGACATAGGCGTTGGCCATCACGACCCACTCGGACTTGCTGCCGCTATACGTGTCTGCGCCGAGCGGAACACCGTTGAACGACACTAGGTCGAGACCATGGAAATTCGCGCTACCACGATACTGGCCGGTGATGTCACCGCGGAACCAGTTGTTGAACTGATAGCCGACGCCGATCTGATAGATACCGCCGGTGTCGAAACCGAGCTTCTGCGACGGAATGGTAATACCCGGATCGCGATAGTTAGCGATGTCGAGATTTTTGACCTTCTGATTGCTGAAACCGATATCGCCACGCAGATACCAGCCACCGAAGTCTTCGACCGGCGGCGGCGCATACATCTGAGGCGGTGGAGCAATGGGCATGTCGGCGGCAAGAACGGCGGTCGACATCAGGGAAGCCGCGCCTGCGGCCAGAATGAATTTAACGCTACGCATTGGCTTCGTCCTTTTGGGCCAAAGAGGCAACTAATGGAGGCCTCACACTCGGAAACTCACAAACGGACGATGACACCAACTCCTTAAGCGGCGCTTAACCCTAACTTTTAAGGTTGATATTTGGTGACGGAAATGCACGCAAGTTCCATCACGCCGCTGCGTCGCCACAGTTACTAACAATGTCTTGCTATCAAAACGCGCTGCAATGCGCCGCGGCATCGTCAGGTGTTAACGAGGGCTTACCTGCCTGGAGCGAGCTATCAAAACGCCGAAGAGCCGCCTCACCCGATCAATATTCGGACAAGACGGCTCTTCATGTCGGCTCGGCAGTCGTTGCGCACCGGCGCTTTGGCCAGAGCGAACGAACAGAAATCTTAGGCCGCGGCTGCGTGGCCTAGCGCGTCAACGATGGAATCTACCACTTCCTCGACCATCACGCGGTCGTCGCCCTCTCCCATCACGCGGATGACCGGCTCCGTGCCCGACGGGCGGATCAGGAGACGACCGTGGCCGTTGAGGCGCTGTTCACCGGCAGCGATCGTGGACTTCACTTCTGCATCATCGAGCGGCTTGCCGCTGCGATAGCGCACATTCTTCAGGATCTGCGGCAGCGGATCGAACAAGTGGCAGACTTCCGACACCGGCCGACCGAGCTTGGTCACCACGGCCAGCACCTGCAGTGCGGCCACGAAACCGTCGCCTGTCGTCGCATGGTCCGACATGATGATATGGCCGGAGGGTTCTCCGCCGACATTGTAGCCGTGCTGCAGCATCTGCTCGAGCACATAGCGATCACCCACCGCGGTGCGGATGAGGTCGATGCCCTGCCCTTTCAGGAAGCGCTCCAGACCGAGATTTGACATCACGGTAGAGACAATGCCTGGCTTGGCGAGCCGCCCGTCTTCCTTCCAGCTCTGCGCGATAACGGCGAGCAACTGGTCGCCATCGACCAGATGGCCACGCTCGTCGACCATGATCAGCCGATCGGCGTCGCCGTCCAGCGCAATGCCGATATCGGCGCGCATCTCACGCACCTTGCGGCTCAGCGCTTCCGGCGCCGTCGATCCGCATTCCTTGTTGATGTTGAAACCGTCCGGCTCGACGCCGATGGAGATGACGTCCGCGCCCAGCTCCCACAGCGCTTCGGGTGCCACCTTATAGGCGGCGCCATGGGCGCAATCGATGACGACGCGCAAACCATCCAGGCTGAGATTTCGTGGCAGTGTGCGTTTGGCAAATTCGATGTAACGATCATGCACCCCGTCGATGCGGCGCGCCCGACCGAGGCTGGCGCTCTGCGACAGTCTCTTGTCGAGATTCTCGTCGAGCAATTCCTCGATCTGCTTCTCGACATCGTCCGACAGCTTGTAGCCGAGCGGTCCGAACAGCTTGATGCCGTTGTCCTCGAACAGATTGTGCGATGCGGAAATCATCACGCCGAGATCGGCGCGCATCGACTTGGTCAGCATCGCCACAGCGGGCGTCGGCATCGGCCCGACCAGCAAAACGTCCATGCCGACCGACGTGAAGCCTGCCACCATGGCATTTTCGATCATGTAGCCGGACAACCGCGTGTCTTTGCCAATCACGACACGATGGCGATGATCGCCGCGCTGAAACACCAAGCCTGCTGCCTGCCCGACCTTCAGTGCCAGTTCCGGCGTGATCAAACCATTGGCGCGGCCGCGAATGCCGTCTGTCCCGAAATATCTACGGCTCATGGTAACCCCCAATGCCTCGCGCCTTGCGCGAGGGCTCAAAACCCCGTCTCAGGCGACTCACCTATCGGCAGCGCCATACATGTGACGGACTTATAAGACTCCGGCCCCTAAAATCGGTTCAAAAAATATGATGAATCATTACCAAGGCCCGCAGCACGCGATCAACGACAAGCCCTTGATATTACTTATATACCGCTCCGTTTATGTAACACCTTCGGTGGAAGGCCGGCTGACGGAACCCAGCCAGCTCAGCCCTTTCGCTTGATATGCGCATCCGCCTTTGAATGGGCAGGCTGGGTCACACTGACCGGATCGGAGCCCGGAAAAGTCTCTTCCAGCCCTTCGTCCAGCGCAACTTCCAGCTGTCGCTTTTCTTCGTCCTTGGCTGCCTTGCCGGCCCCATGGGCCACCGGATTTGTCGCTGGATTTGTCTTGGAGCCGGACATCCTGCCCTCCTTCAATTTCGACGACATCCCGATGACAAGGATGATATGGCGGACCGCCTAACCATGCTAGATGACACCGAAACAAGCAAATACAAGCAAAGACAAGAACGGCTGGGACACCTCATGAAGCATATCACCTGCATCGAAGATCTACGTCTTGAGCACAAGCGCAACGTGCCAAAAGCGTTCTTCGATTATGTCGACCATGGCTCCTATAGCGAAGACACGTTCCGCGCCAATACCGCCGACCTGCAGAAGCTGAAATTCCGCCAGCGTATTCTGGTCGACATTGCCAATCGCGACACCTCGACAACCATCCTCGGCGAAAAGGCCACCATGCCGCTGATCTGCGCGCCGGTCGGCTCAACCGGCTTGCAATATGGCGACGGCGAAATTCACGCCTGCCGGGCGGCGCAGGCGGCGGGCATCCCCTACACGCTCTCGACGATGTCGATCAATTCGATCGAAGACCTCGCCGAGAATGTCGAGAAACCGTTCTGGTTTCAGCTCTATGTCATGAAGGATCGCGGCTTCATCAAGGAGTTGATCGAGCGCGCCATCAAGGCGAAGTGCAGCGCGCTGGTACTGACGGTCGATCTGCAGGTGATCGGTCAGCGCCATGCCGACATCAAGAATGGCCTGTCGGTACCGCCTCAGATTTTAAATGTGAAGAACCTGATCGATTTCATGAGCAAGCCCGGCTGGCTGATGCGCACGCTGAAAGCCAAGCGGCGCAACTTCGGCAACATTGCCGGCTTCGTGAAGAACACGAACGATCTCGGCTCTGTGGCGGAGTGGACGGCATCGCAATTCGATGCGTCGCTGAACTGGAAGGACCTCGACTGGATCCGCAGCATCTGGCCCGGCAAGATCGTGATCAAGGGCATTCACGATATCGAGGATGCCCGCGAGGCCGTGAAGGTCGGCGCGCACGCGATGGTCGTCTCCAACCATGGTGGACGTCAGCTCGACGGCGCGCCGTCGTCGATCTCGGTCCTGCCGGGGATCGTCGATGCGGTCGGCTCGGAGATCGAGGTGATGTTCGACAGCGGCATCCGCTCCGGCCAGGACGTGATGCGCGCGCTCGCGCTCGGCGCTAAGTCCTGCATGATTGGCCGCGCGTATATTTACGGTCTCGGCGCCTATGGCGGCCCGGGCGTGACCAAGGCGCTGGACATCCTGCGTAACGAACTTAGCGTGACCATGGGCCTGTGCGGCGTGAATTCAATCGCCGAGATCGACAAGCACGTGCTGGTGGGGTGAGACCGTAAAATGTGGGGCGGATTTACCGAAGGCGTAATCCGCCGCCACACCAGCGGCCAGCGGATTACGCTTCGCTAATCGCCCTACGGACGGGCGCCGCCTCACATCGGCGGCGTCAGCCCATCCAGCCCGACATTGACCCGCGCCGTCTCGAAGGTGCCGTCATCCTTCCTGGTAGCGCCTATGATGATGATCTTGGCGCCAGGCTTGAGTTCATCCTTGTTGCCCGGCACGAAAGTGACGATCGGCGTATCCGGTGACACGGTCACTTTCTTCTCGCCGTCCTTGTATTTCACCGTCAACGTCTGGCCGTCGGTGGCCTGGACTTTCTGATCGACCGTGGCGTTGGTCATGCTGCTGTTGGGACGCAGATCCCAGGGACGTGAACCTTCACCGGTTCCACGCATGGCCTCCGGAAAGATATGAATCGCAATTGCTTTCTGGGTACCGTCAGCCTGCGGCATGCCGGTCACGCCGATATAGTTACCCTGCCTGACGTCTGACAACGCCGCCTTGGCAATGCCGGTGACGGTGACATTGTCCGTCATCTTCACTTTGCGCTCGTCGCCGTCGCGCGTCTTGATCGTCAGCACCGCGCCATCAACGGCTTCAATGGCCCCGCGAATGCGGATGGGCTGCGGCTGTTGTGCCGATGCGGCAGAAATCAGCAATGAACCAGCGAAAAGTGAGCTCGCGAACAAGCGAGCCGAAGTCGATACGATCGAAACCATCAGGAATTTCCTTCGAAGTCAGCGCCCAGCACTGCAGATGGAAACCCTGTGGTTAAATCGCTATTCCCCACTCACGCCACTGTGAGATCGGCCTCGACGAGGCGACGCAGTTCCGGCGTCACGTCGGGGCGCTGCCCGAACCACAGCTCGAAGCCACGCACGGCCTGATACAGCAACATGCCGAGTCCATCCGCGGTGCGAAGGCCCCGCGCGCGGGCGGCGGCGAGCAACGGCGTGTCGAGCGGCACGTAAACGAGATCGGCGACGACCGCCTGCTCAGGCAGCAGATCGAGATCGACGATCAGTGACGGCTGGCCACTCATGCCGAGCGACGTGGTGTTCACCAGCAAGGATACGCGGGGCAACATGCTGGCGACATTCTCCCACGCCAGCGGCACAACCCGCGAACCGAATTGCGCGGCCATCGCTTCGGCACGATCGAGACTGCGATTGGCGACATAGACATGCTTGATGCCGCGCTCCAGCAATCCAAACACCACCGCGCGCGACGAGCCACCGGCACCGAGCACAAGCGCATCGTCCGTATGGTCCCATTCGTGAGCCGAATGATCGAGATTGTCGATGAAGCCTTCGATGTCCGTATTGGTCGCGCGCAACGTACCATGGTCGTACCACAGCGTGTTGGCTGCGCCGACCGCGCGCGCGCGGCGATCCGGCGAGGTCAGCTTCAACACGCGCTCCTTGTGCGGGATCGTCACATTGGCGCCGATGTAGCCATGCTTGGACAGGTTCATCACAAATTCGGCCACGCCTTCCGGTGGTATCGACTCGATGCTGTAGCCGCCCGGAATATCCATGCTGCGCAGCCAGTGATGGTGGATCAGTGGCGAGCGCGAATGCGCGGCTGGCCAGCCGATCAAACAGGCGGCACGGGGCTGGATCTGGTTGGGCATTATCGGTCCTTGGCTTTTTACGGAAGCGTACGTAGCACAAGAATCATGCAGGAGCTGCTAATGATCAAACACGCCTGCGCCGCGCTGCAACAACAACGATCATGCTGACGATCAATGCTGTAGCTGCGGCGAACCACACCGCAGCCAGATTGATGTGCTGATAGGCCAGCGCGCCAATCGCCGCCCCGATCACCAGCGCTCCCCATAGGAAGAGATGAGGCAGCCAGGCCCAGCGCGGTCCGCCGGTCAGAGCTGCAGCCAGTAACTGCCCGATCTTCACCAGCGTTCCGGTCATGTAAGTGAGGCCCTGACCGGTCGTACCACCATCGCTCTGAAACACCGCGTTCTCCAGACCCATCGCCAGCAGGATGGCGACAATCGCGAGTTGCGAAGATCCCAGCTCGTAACCCAGCGCCCCCGCCCCGAGCAGAAGCGCCTCGATCATCACCAATCGCCCCTGCCGATACTTGCCGCGCCGACGCCCGATCAAGCTGCCGGCACCGGCGCCAACCACAAAGATCGCGATCAACCGGATCGCTTCCAGCGCCTTCGGCCAGTTCATCTCCGCGACCGTGGCGCCCAACCTGGTCGAGTTGCCGCTCATGAACGAAACGAAAAGCCCTCCGAGATGAATGAAGCCAATGCCATCGATATAGCCAGCGAGCCCGCTCAACGCGCAGGCCAGCGCAAGATTGCCTCGAGAAGTCAGCATGCAGAAGATTCGTCCTTCACTATGTCATCGCACTATATTCAAAAGCGATGCCATCAATGCACGTTCGATGCTTCGTGGATCGCTGCCGCACCTCGGGTCTTGATCTCGCCGACCGCCGCGGCAACGTCGGTCCGATACTTGACCAGCGGCGGCCGCGCGCCGTGGGTCAGCAGGGCGCGGCGCACGCCCTGCGAGGTGCCGGTGAGAATCACGCGAACGCCCTGCCGCCTTGCCTTCTCGGCTATGCCCTTGATCGCGTTCGCGCCAGTGGAATCCAGGAAGGGTACCGCGGCAAAATCGATCACGAAGGCCTTGTGGCGATCCGAGAAGCCATCGAGCACCGAACCAATGGTAGAGGCGGCGCCAAAGAAGAACGCGCCGGTGATGCGATAGACCAACACGTCCGGATCGCTCGCCAACTTCGCATCATACGGCGCACGATCGCCATTGGCATCATCGGCGCGATCGGCAGCGACCAGTGGCCCGTCAGCCTCGATGCCCGTGGTCTCTGCCATGCGGTTGATGAACAGCACGGCGCCGAGCGCGAAACCAACCAGGATGCCCTCGGTGAGATCGCGAAAAATGGTCAGCAGAAATGTCGCCAGCAGCACCAGCGCGTCGCCCCATGACGAGCGCAGCAGCGTGATGAACTCATGCTTCTCGGCCATATTCCATGCCACCACCGCCAGCACTGCGGCAAGCGACGCGAGCGGAATGTAGCTCGCCAGTGGCGCTGCTATCAGAATGAACGCCAACAGGAACACGGAATGCAGCATGCCCGAGACCGGCCCATGCGCGCCGGCCCGGACATTGGTCGCGGTCCGCGCGATGGCGCCTGTTACGCAGATTCCTCCAAACAAGGCTGCGCCGATGTTGGCGACACCCTGCGCCACCAACTCGCAATTCGACCGATGCCGCCGCCCGGTCATGCCATCGGCAACAACCGCCGACAAAAGCGATTCAATGGCGCCGAGCAGCGTAAAGGCGATGGCATCGGGCAGGATCGCCTGCAATTTGGCTAAGGACATCGCGGGCAGCGTCGGCAGCGGAAACGATTGCGGAATGCCCCCGAAGCGGGTGCCGATGGTTTCCACGGGCAGCGCCAACGAAGCGGCCGCGACGGCGCTCACGACCACCGCGATCAGAATGCCTGGCCATGATGGCCGCAGCATCCGGAGCCCGACAATGATCGCGAGGGAGACGATGGTAACGGCAACCGCCGCAGCGTTCACCGTCGGCAACGCAGGGACCAGTGCTTCCAGCTTGGGAATGAGATCTCCCGGCTCCTTGCCGCTCAGCGTCAGACCCAACAGATCCCTGATCTGGCTGGCGAAGATGATGACGGCGATGCCAGCGGTGAAACCGACCGTAACCGGATAGGGAATGAACTTGATGTAGGTGCCGAGCCGGAGATAGCCCGCCGCCATCAAAAAAATGCCCGACATCATGGTGGCGAGGATCAGTCCGTCGATCCCATGGCGGGTCACGGTGGCAGCCACCAGCACGATGAAGGCGCCGGCTGGCCCCCCTATCTGAAAGCGGCTTCCACCCAGCGCAGACACGAGGAAGCCGCCGATCACAGCGGTGATGAGGCCACGATCCGGCGACGTCCCCGAGGCAATGGCAATCGCCATCGACAACGGAAGCGCGACGATCGCGACCGTCAAGCCGGCCAAGATGTCAGCGCGCAGATCGGCGATACCATAGCCTTCGCGTAGCACCGTGATCAATTTCGGCGTGAACAGTTCGGCGAAGGTCGGCTGATGCGACCCCCGCGCGCGATCTCTGGAAATATCCATTCCCGACTCGCCCCTGTCGTCCGCCGCGAATCTCGATCGAGGCCGCTGCCCGTTCTCAATCCGTCAGCTTTGGCTCTTCAAGTTTCGGTGGTGGCCCGGGCCGTTTCAGCCTCACCCCTCGTCCGCCTGAATCGCTGCGAACATTCTCGCCGATCAGATCGACACCTGAACGATCGAGCGCATCGACAACCTTGATCAGCGAATCCACCACGCCTCTGACGTTGCCATCACTCGCTTCCATGCGCTGGATCGTCGGCAGCGACACGCCGGCCAGTTCCGCGAGCCGCTTTTGATCGATCCCCAACAACGCCCGCGCCGCGCGCATCTGAAACGATGTGATCAAGCTAATCTTCCTGTTTAGAGAGTCATATATCAAATAAAAAACAGCTTCAATGATGTTTAAAACATCATTAGAACCGTTTGGAACCGGCGTAGCCGGGAAACCCGCCCAGCGCGCAGGCGAACGCAAGGCCACTCCGCGAAGTCAGCATTGTTCTGGATCGTCCCCCGCCAAGTCGGCACATCTTGCTCAAGAGCGGTATCAGACGAGCAAGGGGCGTTCGGGATAGGCAGGCATGTGCCGGCGACCGGAAAACATGCACCTACGCTACGGGCCGGTCCCGCCGAGATTCGCCACAAAATCATCCACGGCGGCGCGGTCACCGAACCTGATCTTCGCGTTCGGGAATTGCACGAACAATGCCTGATGCCCGGCAAAGGATGTTGACGTCGTTCGCTGCCAGTAGTCCTCCGCCCATACGAGAAAGTCGGCATGCTGCTCGGCTGTCGCGCCGCGCCAGGGGCCACGCACGGCGAGACTGTCGCGGCAGACCTGTGGGCTCATATCGAGCCAGATCAGCGACGTCGCACGTGCGAACGCGGCTTCGGCCAGCCAGCCATAGACGCCTTCGATGATCCAGCTCGGTTTGGCGGCAAGGGCGGCAACCCGCTCCTTTGCTTCCTCCTCGTCGCGCTTCACACCGACCTTGTCGAGCCAATGGATATGGTCGAGATCGGTTCGTTCGCCGCCGACGCGGCTCTCAAGCTGCCGCGCTAGCGTACTCTTGCCCGAGCCGCTATTGCCAATGATCACAACCCGCGGCCCAAGCATCATGGGCCACTGTACTAAGCCGCCACCCGATGCGCTGCAACGATCTGATCGGCCGCGCGACCGCTGACTTCGGCCATGTGATCGAAGCCACGCGTGAAGCTGCCAGCCCCTGCAGTGGCCGAGCGTAGCTCGACGATCAGGTCGCCGATCTCCGCTTCCGGCAACATGGCGCGCACCGTGTCCCAGCCCGGCCAGTTGTCCCGGGTGTCGAAGCCGAGGATCTGGCCGCGCCGCCCTGACAGGATGGCGTTGACCTTGGCCGTCGCCTCACTGGGACAGACAATTTCCACCGTATGGATCGGCTCCAGCAGCACCGGCTGACACTGCGGCAACGCCTCGGTGAGGCCGATGCGGGCGGCGGTCCGGAATGCTTGATCGGATGAATCGACGCTGTGATAGGAGCCGTCGGTGAGCGTCACTGCCACGTCGATGACAGGGAAACCGAGCGGACCACGCTGTAGCCCGTCAACAACGCCTTCCTGCACTGCAGGAATGTAGTTGCGCGGCACTGCACCGCCGACCACCTTTTCCTGAAACGCAAAACCCTCGCCGCGCGGCAACGGGCCGATCTCCAGCACGACGTCGCCAAACTGACCGTGGCCGCCGGACTGCTTCTTGTGACGGCCGCGTTGGGTAATCGGTTTGCGGATAGTCTCCTGATAGCCGATCACCGGCGGATGCGATTTGATGTTGATGCCGAAGCGTTCATGCAGGCGCTCCATCGCCACGCGCAGATGCATCTCGCCCTGCCCCCACAATACCACGTCATGGGTCTGCGCGTTATTGACCACCGCAAGCGACGGATCTTCCTCGGTCAACCGCAACAGCGCCTGGCCGAGCTTGACGTCGTCCTTGCGATCGGCGGACGCCAGCGCCATGGCCAGCACGGGCGAGGCGGCCACGACATTCACCAGAGACGCCGGCACGGTCTTGCCGGTCGAGATCGTGTCGCCGGTCCTGACATGATCGAGCTTGCCGAGCGCGACGGTCTCGCCCGCTTCGGCCGATGCGCGTTTGCTGTCATGTCCGCCGCTTGCCGCAAGAATGCCGGAGACACGCCCGTTTTCTCCGGACGAGGACAGCAATGTTGCGCCATCATCGAGATGACCACTCAACACGCGCGCGTAAGACAGCTTGCCGCCATGCTGCAGATGGCTGCTCTTGAACACGTAACCGATCGCATCCTTGCTGTCGGGCACACCGAGGCGCTTCGCCGTCTCGGCCACGCCGGGTGCCTCGTGGCGTAGCGCCTTCATCAGCCGCAGCACGCCGTTCTCGCGCATCGCCGAGCCCAGCAGCACCGGACAGATCAGGCCTTCGCGCAATTCGCGCGCGAGATCGTCGAACACGGCGTCGGCCGGCGGCGCGATGTCGTCAAGTAACTGCTCCATCAGCGCGTCGTCATGGTCCGCCAGCTTCTCCAGCATGGAGAAACGTGCCTCCTTCTCGCGGTCGAGATCGCCGCCTTCGAGCTTGATGACTTCCGACGCCTTGTGCTCGCGATAGACGAAAGCACGCTCCAGCGCGAGATCGACGAAGCCGGCGACCAGATCGCCATTCCAGATCGGGATCTGCCGCAGCACCAGCGGCACGCGCGAGGCCGGCTGCAATGTGGCCAGCGTCTCGCGCACACGTTTGTGGGCGCGGTCGATCTTGTTGAGAAACAGAAAGCGGGGAATGCCCAGGTCTTCGAGTTCGCGCAGGATCAATTGCAGCTGCGGCAGTTTTCGCGCATCTGCTTCGCAGACCACGATGGCTGCATCGACGGCGGGTAATGCCGCGCGCATGTCATGCGCGAATTCCACCGACCCCGGACAATCGATGAATGTGTAACTGTCGCCCATGAAAGTGGTAGTGGTCGCGGTGAGGCCGACGCCCATCCTGTGAGCTCTGGCTTCCGCATTGGCATCGCCGATACTCGTACCGTTATCGACGCTGCCGGCCCGCGGGATCGCCCCGGTGCGGGCCATAATCGCTTCAAGCAGTGTGGTTTTTCCGCTCTGAAAGGGGCCCACCAGCGCAATGCACTTTGCGGCATTGCCTTGTGGACCGCGGGGACTTCTCAGGTCTTGTCCCATTGCCGCCTCCTTGTCTGGAGCTCGGCCCATGATTGGGTCGGCGATCAATGCTCCGCCCGGCCCGGATATTTGGCAAGATGAAAAAGTTGCTGCGATGCGATGAACGTGATCGGACCGCGCTACAAAAAAATCCGGCTCCGCCCATGGGCGAAGCCGGATTGAACTCGTGCGAGCGATTGCCGCGGGATCAGCGGCCCGGGCGCAGTTCCAGACTCTGCAGGCCGGCGGCAATGTTCAGGCCGGTCGAGCCCTGCAAGCTCAATGGCTGGAGCGCGATCGAGTTGGAGGACCCGCCTACCAGCACATTCGCGCCGAGGCCGACGCCGAATGACGCACTGCCCTGCGCTCCCGCATAATTGCCAGAGAGATCGCCCTGACCGGCATAATTCACTGGCGCGAATACGGCCCATGACAATGCGGTTTGCTCGGTTATGCCGAGATCAAGGCCGACCTTGCGAACGGTCGCGACATAAGGCTGGTCCGGACGACCGGCATTGGTGAGCACGCAGCCGAGGTTAGTGACCGATCCGACGACGAAGCCCATGCTGGCACCACCACGGCAATTCAACACGCCGAGCTGAACCGTCTGAGGCGATTGCGCCTGCGCGCTGACGGCAACGAAGGTCGTCGCGGCAAGACCGAGAAGAAGCGAGAGGCGGCTCATCGTGTAATCTCCGGGCTGAGCGGTGTGATGCTGGAATCGACGACGCGGCAGTCTCCATCAATCCCGCGTCAATGCAACTATCCATAGCTGATGATACCGCTCTATGACAGCACCGCTCATATTGTGCGCAACAAAAAAGGCCCGCTTGCGCGGGCCCTTTCCGTTAACCTTGCGGATCGTTGAACGACCTCTGCGATCGGTCGACGATCGTGAGATTACTTAGTGATGACGGCGATGGTGACGCACGTGGCGACGGCCACGCACCGGAGCGGCGGGGGTCAGTTCAAGCTGGACGATGCCGCTGGCGACGTTCAGGCCGGTCTGGCCCTGCACGCTGATCGGCTGCAGCGAATAGGTGTTACCCGCACCGCCAACCAGGAAGTTGCCGCCGAAACCGAGACCAACTGATGCGTTGGTGCCGACGCCGCCGTAGCTGCCGGCCAGTGCGCCGCGCGGCACGCGGGTGGTCGGAGCGAATGCAGCCCACTGCACCGTGGTGTTTTCGGTGAAGCCGAGATCAAGGCCGAAACGGCGGATGTTGGCGACGTAACCTTCGGCGCGGCCACCGGCGCTCTGGAAGACGCAGTTGAGGTTCGCATTCGAACCGACCACGTAGCTGACGTTCTGGCCGCCACGGCACTCGAGCACGCCGACCTGAACGCTGCCAGGCTGCTGTGCATTTGCGGTCGCAACCGACGCCGCAAAGGCCACGGCCGTCAGGCCGAACATCTTGGAAAGTCGCATAGTGTTACTCCACCTTGGGGATTTTGATAGCGAGGGGACAAGAAGGAAGCGCCGTGTCGAAAACAAGGCGCTTCCCGGAATAAGCCCCGAAATAGTCAAAAGTTTCGGAGCAGGTTTTGTTACCGAAGATTTCCGCAGAAGCGCTGAATGCGCTTGCAGGCATCTTCGAGATCGGACGTTTTCGTCGCGTAGGAGATGCGGAATGCCGGGCCAAGGCCGAAGGCCGAACCCTGCACCACCGCCACGCCTTCGGTTTCCAACAGTTCTGTGACGAAGTCTTCGTCATTGGCGATAACCTTGCCCGAAGGCGCAGTCTTGCCGATGGTGCCAGCGCAGGACGGATAGACGTAGAACGCACCTTCCGGACGCGGACAGTTGATGCCCGAAGCCTGATTCAGCATCGCCACCACGAGATCGCGGCGCTCCTTGAACACGGCATTGTTCTTCGGGATGAAGTCCTGCGGACCGTTCAAGGCTTCCACTGCCGCCCACTGCGCGATCGACGATGGGTTCGAGGTCGACTGCGACTGGATCGTCGCCATCGCCTTGATGAGCTCGGCGGGACCACCGGCGTAACCGATGCGCCAGCCGGTCATGCAGTAAGCCTTCGAGACGCCGTTCACAGTCAGCGTGCGATTGAACAGCGACGGTTCGATCTGTGCCGGCGTGGTGAACTCGAAGTCGTCATAGACGAGGTGTTCATACATATCGTCGGTCATCACCCAAACGTGAGGATGCTTCACGAGGACATCGGTGAGCGCCTTGAGCTCCGACTTCTTGTAGGCGGCACCCGTCGGGTTCGACGGCGAGCACAGGATGATCCACTTGGTCTTCGGCGTGATCGCCGCTTCCAGCGCAGACGGCTGCAACTTAAAGCCGAATTCGGCGGTGCAGACCACGGACACAGGCGTGCCGCCGGCCAGAGCCACCATTTCCGGATAGCTCACCCAATACGGCGCCGGGATGATGACTTCGTCACCCGGGTTCAGTGTCGCCATCAGTGCGTTGTAGAGCACCTGCTTGCCACCGGTGCCGACGATGATCTGGTTCGGCTTGTAGGTCAGGCCGTTCTCGCGCTGAAACTTGCCGATAATGGCTTCCTTCAGCTCGGGAATACCGTCCACCGCGGTGTACTTGGTCTTGCCGGCTTCGATGGCGTGAATCGCCGCCAGCTTGATGTTCGCCGGGGTATCGAAATCGGGCTCGCCCGAACCAAGACCGATGACATTGCGGCCGGCTGCTTTCAGCGCACGTGCTTTATCCGTCACCGCGATCGTCGCGGACGGCTTCACACGGTCGAGCGCAGCGGACAAAAACGACATCATCTTCTCCTGGGAAAGTCGCGGACCCGCGGTCGGCGACGTCAAAATGGCTGATCCTGCTGGGATCGGCGCACCCTAGTGCGTGCGACGTTGCATCGCAAGAAGCTTGGGCAAAAACACATCTGGAAGTGATGCAATTCAGCAAGCGTTAAACGCGGGACGGTAGCGTCAAACGCACGCCGCAATCGACGATTTGAGCCAAAATGACCCCTTAGAATGAAAATGATCTGGATCTGGCAGCAGATTGAAAACGGCGCATGGCTGACCCTCGAACGCGTACGGGCTTACAGCCTGATTGTGCTCGCTTTGGGCGTTTTGGGTTTCGCTGGCTGGATTGCGGTCTCGGACGGCGCGATCGACCGCAATGGCAAACCGATCGGGACCGATTTTTCCAGCTTTTACGCTGCAGGATCGCTCGCCCTTGAGGACAAGGCCGCCAACGTCTACGACGCCGCCGCGCACTACGCCCGTCAGCAGCAGATGTTCGGGACCACGACACCATACTACGCTTGGTACTACCCGCCGATCTTCCTGCTCGTCGCCGCGCCGCTGGCGCTGTTGCCGTATCCGCTCGCGCTGGCTCTGTGGCAGGGGCTGAGCCTGCTGTTCTATCTCGGGGTAATCGCTGCCATTCTGCGCCGCAGCACTTTGCCCGCTGCCATCCGGCGGACTTGGTGGCCGGTGGCGCTGGCCTTCCCCGCCGTGTTCATCAATCTCGGCCATGGCCAGAACGGGTTTCTCACCGCGGGCCTGTTCGGTGCCGCGCTGCTGGCTTTGACGCAACGGCCTTATCTCGCCGGCATGCTGTTTGCGCTGATGGCCTACAAACCGCAATTTGCGCTGGTCGTCCCGCTGGCTCTGCTGGCTGGGGGCCAGTGGCGCTGCATCGCCGCCGCCGTGGTGACGGTGATCGCGCTGGTCGGCATCACCAGCGCTTTGTTTGGCATCGAGAGCTGGACCGCGTTCGCCATGACCGCTGAACTGCCACGCAAGCTGCTGCTCGAGCAGGGCGAGGTCGGCTTCGCCAAACTGCAAAGCGCGTTTGCTGCGATCCGGATATGGGGTGGCAACATCGCGCTGGCTTATCTCGTGCAGGGCTTCGTATCCGTCGCGGTGATCGGCAGTGCGGTCTGGATCTGGCGCATATCGCGCGACATCAATCTCAAGGCAGCAGTCCTGCTGATCGCGACCTTGCTGGCGTCGCCGCATGTACTCGACTACGATCTGATGCTTCTGGGACCGGCAATCGCCTTCATGGTAGCGGTCGGACTTGGCGGCGGATTTCGCAGCTACGACATCACGCTGTTGGCAGCAGCGTGGATCGCACCACTGCTGACGCGCTCGGTGGCCAGCGCAACGGGAATCCCCCTCGGACTAATAGTCGTCGCGGCGCTGTACGTCATGACTGTCCGCCATGCTTTGATGAATCGCCGTGGTGTGATGACGGCCCGCGAACAGATCGCAGCAGCGTGATCTTCCATTGCGGAATGCTGCCTGACATACATTTTTCTCAATCCAGACTGCTGCAGCCGTTTTCGACTTTTTCCATTTCTTGGGCCTTGCGACAGGCTCGCATCAGCATCATTGTCTAACCGCGAAACGCGCTGGCCAATCGCGCAGTTGTCCTGACCTGAAATGAATTGAACGCCTGCGAATGTACAAACTCTATTCGATGCAGCGCTCTGGCAATAGCTACAAGGTTCGCCTCGCGCTGGCGCTCCTGAGCGCGCCCTATCGCGCCATCGAAGTGGACATTCTGCGTGGCGAGAGCCGTACCCCGGAATTTCTGGCCAAGAATCCGAGCGGTCAGGTGCCGTTGCTCGAGATCGCTGAAGGCCGCTATCTCGCCGAGTCCAACGCCATTCTCTGGTATGTCGCAGTCGGCACGTCTCTGGCGCCGGAATCGCGGATGGACCGCGCCGAAGCCATGCAGTGGATGTTCTTTGAGCAGCACGCGCTGGAGCCGAACCTCGGCGCCGCCTATTTCTGGCTGTGCCTGGTGCGCGGCGGTCGCGACCTGCAGACCCATGCGCTGGACGACTGGATGGAGCGTGGCTATGCCGCGCTGCAGGTGATGGAGAATCACCTCAAGACCCAAGACTTTTTCGCCGCGGGCCAGCTGACCATCGCGGACATCGCGCTGTACGGCTACACCCACGTCGCCGAGAAATGCGATTTCGATCTGTCCAGCTTCCCGGCAATCCGCCGGTGGCTGCGCCTGGTGGAAACCCAGCCCGGCTTCATCTCCATGGACTGGCACCCGACCTCGTCGGAATACGATACTTTGGACGTCGTAGCCGACGTCTGAGCCCTGGAATAGCGGGCACAAGTACTTCGAATGCCATCTTCTTGCCATGATTGCGGCCATTCCCGCCCAAATCTCGCCCGCCGCAATTGCGAACGTGTAGTACACGGGTGATTCGCCCGCGATTTGAAGGATTTACGACCATGATACGGTCGCTTCGCGTGGGTACAGGATTTCAGGCACACCCCACGTCCATTGCATCCACCCGATTGACCCACGCCGTCGCAGCGTCGCTCGCGGTTGGCTGCCTGTCGCTCTGCGTCATCGTCGCCCTCACCGTGATGTCGATCCGGGTGGCGAGCGCGATGCCGCTCTGACGGTCCCGACACTCCATAAACATTCAGCCGCGATGCCGTACATCGCCCATGCAACCCGCGACTCCGTGATGGAGCCACTCCGATGAAAAGGCCCGTGGTCTGGGTCACCGTAACGCTCACGGCGGCTATCGTCGTGACCGCGACCCTGCTGATCGCCACGACCACCCGTGGCGAAAACACGTCGTTCGGCTCATCGGCCGGCAAGCTCGAGGTGCAGACCGTCGCCTCCGGCCTCACTCACCCATGGGCGCTGGCCTTTCTGCCCGAAGGCCGCATGCTCGTGACGGAGCGGCCCGGCCGTATCCGCATCGTCTCGCCGCATGGACAGTTGTCGCCCGCGGTGAAAGGCGTGCCCGACGTGATGGCCACCGGCCAGGGCGGTTTACTCGACGTCATCACCGACAAGGACTACGCCCAGAATAACACGATCTATTTCTGTTACTCGGAGCGATCGGGCAGTGGCGGCCGTACGGCCATCGCGCGCGGCAAGCTTGTCGACGGCACCGCGCCGAAAAATGAGCCAAGGCTCGACGACATGAAGGTGATCTTTCGCCAGGACGGTCCGCTGTCGTCCGGCAATCACTTCGGTTGCCGCATCACGCAAGCCCCCGACAGAAACCTGTTCGTCACGCTCGGCGAGCACTATAGCGGCCGCGATCAGGCACAGAGTCTCGATAATCATCTCGGCAAGCTGATCCACATCGCGCCGGATGGCTCGGTACCGAAAGACAATCCGTTTGTCGGCCGCGACGGCGCCAGGCCGGAGATCTGGAGCTACGGTCATCGCAACCCGCAAGGCCTCGCCATCAATCCGGCGACCGGCGACTTGTGGGAGACCGAGCACGGCCCGCGCGGCGGCGATGAAGTGAACATCATCGGCAAAGGCAAGAATTATGGCTGGCCGGTGATCGGCTATGGCGTCGATTACTCTGGTGCCAAACTGCACGACACGACGTCGAAGGCGGGCATGGAGCAGCCGGTGAAATACTGGGTGCCGTCGATCGCCCCGTCCGGCATGACGTTCTATACCGGCGATCTCTTCCCGCGCTGGCGCGGCAACCTGTTCACCGGCGCGCTCGCCGGCCAGATGCTGGTGCGGCTGCAGCTGAACGGGAATACCGTGAGTTCTGAAGAACGCATCCTGCAGAACCTCAACGAACGCATCCGCGACGTCCGGCAGGGACCGGACGGCGCGCTCTGGCTGCTGACGGATAGTTCAGCGGGGCGGATTTTGCGCGTTACGCCGGCCGGGAAGTAATCGGTCCCACAAACTCACCACTTGTGGAAAATGAAGAACGCCCCGAGCGCGATGAAGGCAAAGCCCAGCGCGTGATTCCAGCCGAGCGGCTCCTTCAGATACAGCACCGAAAATGCCGCAAACACGACCAGCGTGATGACTTCCTGCATCGTCTTGAGCTGGGCGGCATTGTAGACCTCGCTGCCCCAGCGATTGGCGGGCACCGCAAGCCAGTATTCGAAGAAGGCAATGCCCCAGCTCACCATGACGACGAGGGACAGCGAGTGGTCCTTGAATTTGAGATGGCCATACCAGGCGAAGGTCATGAAAATATTCGAGGCCAGCAGCATCAAAATCGGCAGCAGCAGGGGCGGAATGGTGAAGGGCATTCGATCGGGATCCTTTTCAAATCGCGGCGCTAACATTTGGAGGCCGGTGCTGGTTCCGGTGGCATCGATAGCATTTGAAGCGAACAAAGGGAAAATGATGCCGCGATTCCCCACCCGCCGTTAGCGATACCACCGGGAAATTGTGGGCCTTTTTGCAACCAGCGGCCAACCTGCGTTTCTTACCTATGTACAGACACAGGTGCGGCCGATGCAGCACGACTGGCGACTGATTCTCGATCCGGGAATTGAAACGGTGATCATCGTGATCGCAGCCGTCGGGATCACCTTGGCGATTCGCCTGTTGCGCTTGCGGCGCTCGGCCCGGGCTCGCGAATACGAACAGCACGCCACTGCCCAGCGCCTTTCCGCCGCGCTCGACAGGATCGACATTGGCATCGTCCTGCTCAATGCCGACACCCGCGCCGAATTCATCAACCGCGCGTTTCGCGACTACTTCACGCTCCCCGACGAGAAAGCCGACAGCAAGCCACCGCTGATCGCGCTGATGTATCATGCGCGTGATACCCACGCTTACGCTCTCCCCGACGACGAGGTCGACAGCTTCATCGCCAGACGTGTCGAGATGATCCGCGCCGGCACTTCCACGCCGGCGACCTTGCGCCTCGCCAATGGTCGGGTGCTGCGGCTGAGTTGCGCCGTCCTGCCCGATGGTGGGCGGATGCTGAGCTACACTCCGGTGACCGACCTCATTCGTCACACTGACGAGCTCTCTGAGCGCGACTATTACCTGGCGCTGCGCGAAGGCGACGTATTCAGCTCCCACCGGCTGGACGCGGCCGAATAGAGCGCAACGCCACCTGTGGATATCCCGGGTTGTCATGGCGATGTCACTCGCCCCGGGTAGGCTCCTCATGCAGCCGGTTGCTTCCCCCCGTCGCCAATCGGGTGCTTCCCCAGCGGTCTCCGTCAGTTGCCGCGCTGACCGGGACCGCTTCTTTTTGCCGTGGTTTATCTTAATTCATGCAACTGACTTTGCCTGCGGAAGTCGGCCCCGGTATAACAAACCCATGATCCGTTTCGCCGCCATCCTGCTCTCCTTGACCATGCTGACGCTGCTACTGGCGCCGTTTCAGCTGATCGCGCTGGCCTTCGGCCTGCGCTGGCAGCAGAGTATTCCGCATCTGTTTCACCGCATCCTTTGCGCGCTGATCGGGGTACGCATTCACGAAGTCGGCAAGCGGACGACGATCGCGCCGGTATTGATCCTCTCCAATCACGTCTCTTGGCTCGACATCGTCATCATCGGCGCCAGGGCGCGTGTGGTGTTCGTCGCCAAGAGCGAAGTCGCCAAATGGCCGGTGTTCGGCTGGCTAGCCAAGTTGCAGCGCACGATTTTTGTCGAGCGCGAACGCCGGCAGAAGACCGGCGCGACGGCGCAGGAAATCGGCGACCGCATGCTGTCCGGCGACGCGGTGGTCCTGTTCGCGGAGGGCACCTCCAGCGACGGCATGCGCGTGCTGCCGTTTCGCTCGGCACTCATCGGCTCGGTGCATCACGCGCTCGGCGATTCCACGCACCACAAGGAGATCACGGTACAGCCGATGTCGATCGCCTATGTCGGCTTCGGTGGATTGCCGGTCGGCCGCGCCTTTCGCGAAAACGTGGCTTGGTATGGCGACATCGATCTGATCCCGCATTTCATCGGCATCCTGTCGTCGGGCGCCATCGACGTCGTCGTAAGCTGGGGCGACGCCGTCGCCTATGACATGACCGCCGACCGCAAAACCATCACGCGCGACGCCGAACGTGTGGTGCGGCAGATGACGTCGGCCGCGCACCGCGCCGGCCCACCGAAGAAGACACCGAATCTCCCTGCCCTGAAGCCGCCTACGCCAGAGCCCGTCATCGCTTAGAGTCTTCGCGCAGGTGCCATGATGCAGCGTATGTTGCCGCCGCATCGGGCCCGCGCCATAACCCTGTCCCGCGCTTTTTTCCTGACAGGGCACTCCCATGCAAACTCGTAATCTCGGCCGTTCCGGCCTGCGTGTCTCCGCCGTCGGCCTCGGCTGCAACAATTTCGGCCAACGCACCGATCTGGAAACCTCGCGCAAGGTCATCCACAAGGCGATCGATCTTGGCATCACTTTGTTCGACACCGCCGACATCTATGCCGGCATGGGCGGCTCCGAGACGGTGCTTGGCGAAGTGCTAGGCGATCGCCGCAAGGACATCGTGCTGGCGACGAAATATTGCAAGCCGATGAGCAATGACGGCAGCAAGCAGGGCGCCTCGCGCCGCTACATCATGAGCGCGGTGGAAGCGAGCCTGAAGCGGCTGAAGACCGACTATATCGATCTCTATCAGCAGCACGACTACGATGCGCTGACGCCCATCGAGGAAACACTGCGCACGCTCGACGACCTCGTGCGCCAGGGCAAGGTGCGTTACATCGGCAATTCCAACTTCCCGGCCTGGCGCATCGCCGAAGCCGAGATGGCCGCGCGCCAGATGGGCGTCGCGCCCTTTGTGTCGTGCCAGGACGAATACAGCCTCGTCGTCCGCGACATCGAGAAGGATCTGCTGCCGGCCGCGCAGCATTTCAATCTCGGCCTGCTGCCCTTCTTCCCGCTCGCCAACGGTCTGCTCACCGGCAAGTACAAGCCCGGCTCTGAGCCGCCTGCAGACTCACGCTTCGCCAAGGCGCCTGCCTTGCGCGATCGCTCCGCCACGCCACGTAATCAGGCCATCGTCGAGAAGCTCGACGCCTTCGTGAAAGCTCGCGGCCACACGCTGCTCGAACTCGCCTTCTCCTGGCTCGCGGCCCGGCCGCAGGTCTCGAGCGTCATCGCGGGCGCGACGCGCGTGGAGCAGATCGAGCAGAATGTGAAGGCGGCGGAGTGGAAGCTGACGGCGGAGGAGATGGCGGAGATCGATACGATTACGTTGGGGTAGGACTACAAATCTAGCTGCGTAGCCCGGATGGGGCGCACCACCATCCGGGCTACAGCCTATTCAGCGACACTCACCGTATTTCCGTTGAATGCCCTTGGAATTATCGCCGCCGGTTACTTTTCGTCGCTTGCCGTCACCGCAGGAGACGTAGACGGTCTCGCCAGACGCGAGTGTACCTGGAGGGGGCTCATTCTCGAGCGCACCACCGCCCGCTGAGATACATTTGCGATACGCTATGGCCGGCCCCGAGGGGACTGATCGTGCGCGCCACTGCTCTGCAGTAAATCCATTCTTGGCCATGCATGCCTGCGATTTGGCACTCTGCGCCGGAGCCGCGACTGGGAAAAGTAACAAAACAAATGCAGCAAGAATAATTTGTCGTCTCATGGGCCCCTCCAATAGAAATTAGTGGGCCAAAGAATATCTATTCCTGCGATTCGATAAACCAAAAGTTGCGCTTTAAGCGCAGCTCGCTCCGTGCAGCCCCTTTAAGCAACCAATCCCTTCGCCGGCTTCACCAGCGCGCTATCAGGAAACACCTGCTCGGCCAGTGCACGCTCGCTGATGCCGAGGTGATCGTGCAGCACGCCCTTGAAGATAGCGCGCAGATCCGTGGTCGGAGCGAGATCGCGGGCTTCATAAAGCTTGCCATTCGCGAGGCCCGGCCAGTCCGCAATCACCCGGCCGCCCTTGATCGCGCCGCCCGCCAGCAACGCAATCGTGCCGGTGCCGTGATCTGTGCCGGCAGTCCCGTTGATCTTCGCAGTGCGACCGAACTCGGTGGCGACGACGACGATCGTGTCCTTCCAATGCGTACCCAACCCGCTCTCGAATTCCGCCAGCGCGCCATCGAGCCCACCGAGCAGTTGCGCCAGACGGCCGACCGGCCCGCCTTCCTGCGCATGGGTATCCCAGCCATCGAAAGCCAACGCTGCGATGCGCGGGCCGTCATCGGCAGCCATCAGTTTCGCCGCGCCGCGCGCGACCTGCCGCATCGCCTCGACGGCATTGCCGCCACCCTTCGGCTTCATCGCATCACCAACGGCAATCTTGTCGAGCTTCAGACCTTGCGACAGCGCCGTCGCTAAAGCGGGATCACGATCCTGATACAATTGCATCAGCCGCATCGCCGTATCATCGGCCGCATTCGGCAGATTGACCGGCGCCCAGCCGACCGTTGGCGCGGCACCACGCAGCACCAGCGGGGTCGTGGGCCCGATCGCGAGACCTGACGAGACGCGCTCGCCGCGCGGCAGCGATTCAATGGCGCGGTTGAGCCAGCCGGACTGCACCCGGCCGGGACCGGCATAGCCGCTCTCCAGCACGTCCTGCCCGTCGAAATGCGAGCGCTCGCGATAGGATGTCGCCACCGCATGGACGACAGCCGCCTTGTTATCGCGATACATCCGCGCGAATTCCGGCATCGCCGGATGCATGCCGAAGAACGAGTCCAGCGCGATGGCGGCATTCGGGCCGTCTTTTGCCAGCGCAATCGAGCCATGCAGGGCGGCATAATCGGGATCGCCGAGCGGTGCGACGGTCGCGAGGCCATCGAGCGCACCGCGCAGGATCACCACGACCAGGCGCGGATCGCGCGCGTCGGCGGCGCGGGCAAATTTCGGCAGATAGGCCCAGGCCGCAAAGGCTGCGCCTGACAGCAAGAGCGATCGGCGCGTGGGGCCGAGCATGCGGCTTTCACAGCAGTCCATCGTCATCTCCTCTGGAATTCCGGTGACATCAGCAGCAGCGTCAAGGCCTGCTGCCGCGTCTCCGCACGCGCTATCGTCTGTCGCGTTTCGGATGAGGCCGCCTCGCCAGCGACCACATCTAGCATCTCGCGCGGATCGATACTGTCGGGCAGCCGCGTCGAAACCTGCGCCGCGAGATCGAGCCGTAGTTTCATGCCTTCGGGCACCGCCCATGCGGCATTGCCATCGGGAAAACCGTTCGGCCCCGGCGGCGTCCAGAGCGGCTGGCCCAGTGTCTGCAGCCCCGCGAAATAGCGGCCCGGATCTTCGGGGATCCGCGCCAGCAGGCGGCCGGTGGAGATCAGATATTCATAGGGCGTGCGAAGCCTGGCCATCGGCATCTGCCAGGCTTCATTGGAGTCGAGCAGCGCCAGTGCCAGCGCTTTCAGATCGCCGTCGGTTTTTCTGAACACACTTTCCAGCCGCGCCAGCAACGCTGACGGCGGCACATCAGAAACGAAATGCTGCGCGAACTTCCTGGCGATGAACTTCGCCGTCGATGGATGCCGCGCGAGATCGGCGAGCGCCGCCTCGCCCTGTGTCACCCCGGTGTCGTCATAGGTCTTGCCCAGCAATTGCTGTGGCCCCGGCTCGTGCGCATTAGCGTTGAATGCGAAGCTGCCCGGTGTGCCGATCTTTCCTTCGCGCCCGGCAAAGGTCCAGCCGGTGATGATCCGTGCCAGCGACGTCACATCGGCCTGCGTGTAACCGCCGCCGACACCAAGCGTATGCAGCTCCATGATCTCGCGCGCGAGATTTTCATTGAGGCCGCGCTTGCCCCTCTCGCCGGCTTTCGAAGTCGGCCCGATCGATTGCTGGTTGTCGAGGAAAAACAACATCGCCGGATGCTGTTCGACAGCCTTCAGCATGTCCCCGAATTTGCCGAGCACATAAGGCCGGATCGCCTCGCGTTCGAACGAACCGGCCCACATCCGCGCAGGATCGCCCTTGCTGGCCGAGATGCAGAAATGGTTCGACCAGAACACGACGAGGCGTTCGACGAAGCCACCCTCGGTAATGGTCGCGCGCTGGATCCGTGCCAGCGCTTCCGCACGATAGGTCTTCTGCACCACATTGGGCGGCAGCGCGACGGCCGGTGGCGGCTTCGGTGCGTCGGGCTGCACGGTCATCGTCATATTGCCGGTCATGGCTGGTGCTTCCGGCTTTTTATCCATGGCGGATGGAGCGGCTTCCACCGGAACGAGTGCCGGCGTCTTCAACGCTGCCTCTCGCGCCGTCTTCACCTCAAGCTGATAGGCGAACATCGCCTGACCGAGTTCGGCGGTCGATTGCAGGCCCGGCAGTTCCAGCAGCGCCGCATTGGGACGCGCCAGCTCGGCCTTCACGAAGCCGCGGGGATCGGAGGCCGCATTGACGATATCGCCGGAGGCGCCGCCGCGCGCGCCGAAGCCAAAGCGATTCAGCGCAATTAGCGCGCCTTGCGGGTCGCGGGCCATCGGGTTTCCCTCATTCTGCCTTCGTCCTATGATGGATCTGGCCATCGTAGGCGCCACGCCCGATATACGGGTGGAACAGATGAACCCGGCATGAAAATCGCGCTGAAATTTGGGCTGCTTTCATGAATTATCGGACAGAAACCGTAAAGCCGCTCAGCCGCCGCCTGACCTGCTCGGATTGCGGCACCGAATTCGGATGCGACCTGTCGGGCAATTGCTGGTGCGCCGAGGAGACCGCAAAACTGCCGATGCCGACGACCGGTGGCGACTGCCTGTGCCGCGATTGCCTGCGCAAAGCGGCGGAAGCTTACAGACAATCACAAGCGACGTGACGGTGCGGATCGACCGCCCCGGGAAGTTTTGCGAGGCATATCGCCGCTGCGCGGGAATGGATCACCGCGAGATGTTGCCTCTTGTGCCATCGCATGCGGCCACATCTTCCATTCATCGCTGCACTCACACGTCGCATCCAGATTTAGCCATATTTTCTAACGGCACAAGCTCGATCGCTTTGCATTTCATGAAGGTTTTCCGTCGACGTTGACGCAAAGCAGAAAGCGCGGATGCGAGTCCGCCCGCATGGGAATGTCTTAGTGCCCGTATTGTCTCTCCGCATCGCTCGCCTTGCATGTGTCGTCGCAGTCATCCTCGCCATCGCGCCTGATGCCGATGCGCGCACGTCGCATTCCACCGATCAGTTTCTCTCGCGGGACGATCTCAAGACCGTTACCGAAGCTACGCGTCTTGCCAGTGTCGGGGAAATCGACGCAGCAACGCGTGCGCGCGATCACATCCGTGATCCTCTCGGACGCAAGCTCGTCGAATGGGTGATCCTGCGTTCGGACGGCGATGCTACCGACTTCACGCGCTACGCGAATTTTTTGCAGGTCAACCCGACATGGCCTGGCATGGTACTCGTGCAACGGCGCGCCGAAGCGCGGCTATGGATCGAGCGCACCGATGCCGCCACCGTGCGCGCCTTCCTCACGCATCGTGAACCGCGCACGGCACTTGGCCAATTGGCGATGGCACGGGCACTGGCTGCGCTCGGTGATTCCAACAGAGGCCTGACATATGCGCGCACGGCATGGCGCAGCGACGGTTTCTCGGCAACTGTGGAAAGCGAGATCCTGCAGATCTATGGATCACGGCTGACGCGCGCCGATCACGTCGCGCGGCTGCATAACCGGCTCTATGCCAACGATTTCACGACGGCGATGCGCTCAGCCAAACGATTGGGACCGAGTGAAGTCGCCATCGTCTCGGCACGCGCGGCGGTAATCGGCAAGAAGGCAAAGGCCGCGACACTGCTCGCTGCGGTGCCGGCAAACCTGCGCGGCGACCCCGCCTTTCAGTTCACGCACATCCAGTGGCTGCGGCGCAGCGGGCGCGACAGTGAGGCGGCGCAACTGATGCTGACGGCGCCCCGCGATCAGAGCGTGATCAACAGTCCTGACATCTGGTGGGTCGAACGCCGTGCCCTGGTGCGTTCACTGCTCGACGAGGGCAAGGCGCGGCTCGCCTATCGAGTCGCGCAGGAGGCCGCGCCGGAGAAGGAGACCTACCGTGTCGACCGCGCCTTCATGGCGGGCTGGATCGCGTTACGCTTCCTGCGCGATCCGCAGACGGCCACCCAGCATTTCGCTGGTATACCGAACATCACCCGCGGCCCGACAGCATTGGCCCGTGCGCAATACTGGCTCGGCCGCGCTGCGGACGCGGGCCGCAATCGCCCCGCCGCGCAACAGCACTACGCGCTCGCGGCGGAGCATGGCACGACCTATTACGGCCAGCTCGCTTGCGCCCGCTTGGGCTGCCGCAAGGCGAAGCTGCGAACGCCGCCGACACTGACGCAGGCGCAGCGTGTCACACTTGCCGGCCGCGAGCTGGTTCGTGCCGTCGAGATTCTTTACGGGACCGGCAATCGCAGGCTGGTCGTGCCGTTCGTCGGCGATCTGACACGAGCGAGTGATACCACATTGCTGGCGATGATTGCAGAATCCGCCGCAAGGCATCGCGATCCCGGCGCCATGCTTGCGGTCGGCCGCGCCGCGCTCAATCGTGGCCTCGCTTTCGAAAGCTATGCTTTTCCCGCAACAGGCCTTCCGGATTTCACGTCGATCGGCGAGAAGACCGACAAGAGCCTCGTCTATGCCGTCGCGCGCACCGAGAGCGCGTTCAATCCGCGCATTACCTCAGGCGCGATGGCGACCGGCTACATGCAGGTAACGCCGGCCGCAGGACAAACCCTGGCGCGACGGATGGGCTTCACCTTCAACAATGACCGACTACACAACGATCCCGCCTATAACCTGCAACTTGGCTCGGCGGAGATCGCCAACCTGCTCAGCGACTATGACGGCAATCACGTGTTGGCTTTCGTCGGCTACAATGCCGGACGCGGCCGCGTGCGCCAATGGATCGCGCGCTATGGCGACCCACGCCAGCGCGATGTTGACGTGATCGATTGGGTCGAACGCATTCCCTATGCGGAGACACGCAATTACGTGCAGCGCGTGCTCGAGAATCTGCAGGTCTATCGCGCGACGTTCGGCAGTCCGACATTGGCGATCGAAAACGACATGCGGGGGCGTCAGGGCTGAGATGCGGTCGCGGAGCTGCGGCGACTGGAGGCTTACGCCTTAATGCTTGAGCCTTGGCCGTTCCGCACCCGTCGCGGTCGGACTCCAGATAGTAGCTGCGCTTGTGCTGCAGCATTTCCTGATCGGCGCGCTTCACCACCAGTTCCAGCCGCTCCGCGAGACAGTGGCCGGCTTTCCACTAGCGGATCGAACACTTCGCCGGCTCGCCGCAGCAGCGCATCGCCGCTCGGATTGCGGAACCGAATTCGATTGCGACCTGTCTGGCAATTGCCGGTGCGCCGAGCGATCCTGGAAGCTGCGTGGGCTGAATTGGCCGAGCGCGGTTATTCGGGGCTGACGATGGAGGCCGTCGCCGAGCGGGCCGGCACGAGCCGCCCTGTGCTCGCACGTCGTTGGGATGGAAAGGCGCCACTTGCTATCGCGGCCATTCGGCAACAGATGACGAAGCACCCGCTGAAGGTGTCGGATCAGGGCAACCTGCGTGCAGAACTGCTGGAGTTTCTGGAACGTGCGTCAGATCGTGCCTCCGGAATTGCGGCCGCATTCACGCTGTTCTCAAGCGGGTATTTCACGGAAAGCTCGTCTGTACCAAAGGATCTGCGCGCTGCGCTCATCCAGGGCGAAGTACAACCGCTCTCCGCGATTCTGGAACGCGCAGTGAAGCGCGGCGAGGTTGATCCGAAAGGGTTGATCCCTCCCGTCGCTTCGCTGCTGAGCGACCTTTTTCGGCACCATGTCATCATGAATTTTTCGGCGCCGCCCCCTGCACTGCGGAAGGTTTGGGTTGACGCCATGTTCCTACCGCTCGTTCGAGCCAAGTAGGACTGTGCCGGATCGATCACGCCAATCTTGTCGAGACGGGATGTCGCCTCCGTTTGCCCATGCCGGCTACCTGCCGCTCAAGCGGTAAGCGATCCCCTGCGGTCGTGGTCGACCTGCATGTAATAAGTACGCTTGGCTTGAAGCATATGCATATCGGCGCGTTTGACCACTTGTTCGAGCCGTTCTCCCGGCTGGCTGGTCGCGATGCCCGTAGACAGGCTCAGTTCGTAGTCGGGATAGTACTGATTGTTGAGCTCGACGAGTTTACCGAGGGAAGCGAGAACGACCTCCCCGCCGGCGGCGTCGGTTCCAGGCAGCAGCACCGCGAATTCGTCGCCGCCGATGCGCGACACCGTAGCCGGCTTTTCGACCAGTGAATCGAACACTTCGCCGGCACGGCGCAGCAATGCGTCGCCGGTGGCATGGCCAAGGTCGTCATTGGCAGCTTTCAGTCCGTTGAGATCGGCAACGATCACGGTGACCGGCTGCACTCCCTTGCGTTCGAGCCGGTTGAGTTCGTCCACGAAGAACGAGCGGTTCGTGGTGCGCGTCAGCACGTCGTGGGTGCCGAGATATTCCAGATAGGCTTCTGCCTTCTTGCGCGCCGTGATGTCGGTCAGCGCGACCTGCACCTGTGACCAGTCGCGCTCATGCCCGGGCAACACCGAGAACTGCAGCAGCAGATGAAGCTTGGTGCCGTCGAGCGCGTAGTTGACGACCTCGCGCTGCTGGAACAGTTTTCCTTCCCAGAGGTCGATCA
This sequence comes from Tardiphaga sp. P9-11, assembly GCF_008329525.1. GTDB lineage: Bacteria > Pseudomonadota > Alphaproteobacteria > Rhizobiales > Xanthobacteraceae > Tardiphaga. The sequence continues at coordinate 281,010 of NZ_NPKQ01000003.1, forward strand.
GTTGCTCGCGGAAATGCGGCTCCATCTCGTCGCGAAACACATCCGATAACTGACGAAGCAGCGTCTCCTTGTCGGGCGCGCCGAACAGTTCAAGCGTGCGGCTGTTGACGTCGATCACGCGGATTTCGCTCATGCAGCGCAGGACGAATTCCTCGTGCACATCCGTGAACACGCGAAGGTCCTCGATGCCGCGCGCGCGGACCTCGTCCACCAGGCGCTTGACCCCGCTGAAATCCTCGACCCACAGCGATACCGGCGAATGCGCAAACAGGCCGAACGCATAGTTCTCGCTCTCCGCGAGGCGACGACGCGCGCCTTCGCGTTCGGTCACATCTTCGATGGCGATCATCACGCGATCCCAGCGATCTTCGTGTCCGGGCAGAACGGTGCCGTGCAATTGGATGTCGAGGCGCTCGCCTTTCAGCGTGTAGTTGACCGTATGGCTGGAAAAGCTGGTCCGTCCGCTCCAGAGCTGCGCCAGTTCCGACACATGAGTCTTGAACGTGTCGTCACGCATCACCAGACTGAGACTGACCGTCAAGTGCGACAGGTCACGCGCACCAAACAGTGACAGCGTTTTGCGATTGACCTTGAGAATGCGGATGTGCTGCGAGCACTCACGGACCCGTTCGGGATTGGCGAGCAGAAATGTCTCGATATCGTCGACGCCCTGCGCTTGCCACTGCTCGAACAGCGCCTTCACATCGCTGTAGTCCTCGATCCAGAGCGAGACCGGGGCGAGGTCGAACATCATGGTATCGCTGGCGATATTGGTAGACGGAACGGACATAGAGACCTTGGCGCGAGAGACAGCGTGAATCGTTGCGGTACTCCCTTATAGCGGGAGTTATCCAGAATATCTGCCGGATTTCGATGGAACGCGCGCAGAACCCGCTTTGACGCGGATTTAAATACCAGCGACTGACCTGATCAACGCGCGCGCGTAATGGAACTCACACCGGATAGCCCGCTGAGTTCCGCGCCATGCCGTTAAAAGCATCAAGCATTCTTTCGCGCCACGCATAGATCGCGTCATCTTCCGCCAGCAGCTTGAACGGCGAGATCGCCCGCGCCCACTGGAACGGGCCGAACACGATGTAGTCGGCATAGTTTGGCGTGGCGCCGCCAAGGAACGGCTGCGTCTTCAGGGTGAGGCGCATTGGATCGAGCGACTTGCGGAAGGCATCGACGCCCGTGTCGCGATTGGATGCGACCTCTTCCAGCGACTTCTTGAACCGCGCTTCGCGACTCTCGCGGAAATAGACCTGATCGACCGGACGCAGATGACCATGAATATCCGCGACGATGAACGGAAACATGCCGGCGACCACGACCGTGTCGCCCCACCAGTTCAGCATCCGCCCCATGGCGCGGCCGCCCTCGCCGCCGAACAATGACGGACGATCCGGATAGGTGTCCTCGAGATAATTGGCGATTGCCCAGGAGTCGCTGACCGCGCGTTCGCCATCGAGCAACACCGGTACCTTTTCGGATTTGTGCTTGCTGATCGCGTCCTTCTCGGTGAAGCGCCACGGAATCGATGTCGCATCGAGACCCTTATGTGCCAGCGCCATCCGGGTGCGCCAGCAGAACGGGCTGAAAGGACGATCTTCGTCGGTGCCGACCAGTTCGAACAGTTGCAGCGCCATGATCTATCCCTTCACCACAGCCGACGTTTGCCCGAACAGCAGCTTGCGCTCTTCCTCGGTGCGGATCGGCGGCTGGCCGAAATTGGGATTGACCTCTTTGGCGATCTCATAGGCGCGCTTCACAGCGGGGCGCTCGGCGATGGTTTCGAGCCAGCGTTTGAGATGCGGGAAGTCGTTGATGTCCTGGCTCTGGTTCTTGTAGGGCACGATCCAGGGATAGCTCGCCATGTCGGCGATCGAATAGTCGCCGGCGATGAATTTGCGATCCGCGAGGCGCTTGTTGAGCACGCCATAGAGCCGGTTGGTCTCGTTCACATAGCGATCGATGGCGTAGGTGATCTTCTCCTGCGCATAGTTGCGGAAGTGATGGTTCTGTCCGGCCATCGGCCCGAGCCCGCCCATCTGCCAGAACACCCACTGGATCGCGTCATAGCGCACAGCGAGATCATCGCTCAGGAACTGGCCGGTCTTCTCGGCGAGATACATCAGCATGGCGCCTGACTCGAACACCGAAATCGGCTTGCTGCCGCTCTTCGGCGCATGATCGACCAGCGCCGGAATGCGGTTGTTTGGCGCAATCGCCAAAAAGTCGTCCTTGAACTGATCACCCTTGCCGATATTCACCGGGATGACCTTGTAGGGCAGCCCCGCTTCCTCAAGAAAGATCGTGATCTTGTGGCCGTTGGGCGTGCTCCAGTAGTAAAGGTCGATCATCGGGCTTTCCTGCGCATGCTGGATGACGCGCATCCGAACTGAATGCGGTTGCATCGAGTTCGCCAGAACGACCATGTGAAGTCAATGCCGGCGCAGCACGGGAATGCAGATCCGCCCTGCAGAACATGAATGCCGCGCCCCCATGGAGCGCGGCATTCGTTGGCGATTTTGCGTGAAATAGCAGCGTGCGCCTTACATGCCCATGATGGCGATATCCGTCACCTTGCCGGTGACGCCCGAAATCTTGGCGGCCTCCGTCGCCTTGCCGGTAGCGAGATCGACGCTGTAGAGCGTGCCGTCCGCCATCAGCCAGGCTTCATTTCTAGTGCCATCCGACCAGATATCGAAGGCGACAGTCGCCGGCTTGATGCCGAGTTTGCCGACCGCGCCGAGAATGCCGTCGTTCGGCGGCGCCTGCTTCACCAGCGCGCCGATGGTGCCGTCGATGTTGAACAGCGCCGTCTCCTTGGTGCCCTTCACCGAATTGGTATAGGCGCCGGCGATGACGTTGGGCTTCTCGCCCTTGTGCATATCGGTCTCGGCATATTTGTGATCGCCGTCCTTCGTCACCTTGCCGTCATCGACATTGGCGCGCAGGCTCATGCCGTCCGAGCCCATCACCCGCAGACGGTCGGCCACCGGATTGAAATCCACAGTGGCAGCAACGCCCTTGGCCAGCATGGTGTCGAGCTTCGACTTCACCGTCGCCTTGCCGTCCGCGGCAATGGTGACCACGGTGCCGTCATCGACCAGGCCATAGAGCATGCCATCGGCCGGCCGGACGTCGATGCCAACCAGCGCGCCGGAAATGCCGGTGACCTTGACGGACCCCATCGCCTTCTTTTGCGCGGTATCGACTGTCGCAATGGTGTCGCCGCCGACCAGGGCTGCGACCTGGGCGGCGTTGGCGGCGGCCGCGGGGATCAGCAGCAATGCTGTGGTGGCAGCGAAAAGCGAACGAAATGACATGAGTGGCTCCCTGTGTTTCCGCGATCCCCTCGGGACCGACAGAAGGACTACCGGCGGGCCCTCCCGACTGGATGCACACCCCTGAAAATAAATTCATTTGGGTGCATCCAATTGCGCGCGGCAAAGGTACACTGTCTATGCAAGGGCATGGACATGACTGGGAATGGCACCATCACCGAGACCCGGCGCGACGAGGCGGGCCTCGGCCACGCGCGCGAGGCGCAGCTGTCGGCCGCGCTGGCGCGTTGCGCAGCCGGCGATCGCGCGGCTCTGCAGATGATCTACAATAGCGAAGCACCAAGAATGATCGGGGTCGCCCGCCGCATCCTGTTCCGGCAGGATCTGGCGGAGGAAGCCGTGCACGACGCCTTCGTGCGGATCTGGGGTGCGGCCGCCTCGTTCGATCCGCATCGCGGCTCGGCGCGTGGCTGGCTCTATGCTGTCGTGCGCAACCGCGCGCTCAGCATTCACCGCAACGAGCATCGCTATGACGCGTCCGACGACAGTGCGCTCGATATCGACTGCGAGGCGACCGTGACGCGGATGCCGGAGACATCGGCGCTGCGCAAATGCCTGGAGCGGATCGACCGGCCGCGCCGCGATGTCGTGGTGCTGGCCTATGTCCATGGCATGAGCCATGGCGAACTGGCCGGGCGGCTGAAGGTACCCTTGGGCACCGTGAAGAGCTGGGTCCGCCGCAGTCTGTTCTCGCTGCAGGAGTGCATGGGATGAGCATGCACGACGACAACACGCATTCCACCGACGATCTCGCCGCCGATTATGTGATGGGTCTGCTCGAAGGCGCGGAGCTTGCCGCAGCCGAAGCGCGCATGACCGACGATGCCGATTTCGCCAGGGCCGTCAGCACCTGGCGCGAGCGATTGGCCGATCTCGACGCCACAGCCGAAGCGCTCGCCCCCAGTGCCGCGCTATGGGACCGCATCACCGACTCCACCAAGGTGAAACCGGCGATCCCGCTGCCCGGCGCCCGCGCCGCGCTGCGCGGCGCAACGCTGTGGGACAATATCGGCTTCTGGCGCGGCACCGGGATCGGCGGGGTGTTCGCGGCCTTGATGCTTGTGGTGATCCTGATCGGCGCGCTCGCAACGTCGCGCCAGCTCCGCCGCGAACTGATCGCGCTGGCGCAGCGCAAGCCGATCTATGTCGCCGTGCTGGTCAACGACGCCACGAGGGAAACCGGCGCCATCGTCAACACCTTCTCCGACGGCCGCGTCGAACTGATCCCGCTGCGCCCGATCGACGTCCCTGCTGGCCGCACGTTGCAGGTCTGGACCCTGTGGGATCGCAATGTCGGCCCGAAGTCCATCGCCGTCACCAACCAGTCCCGCACCCTGCAACTCGATCTCGAAGCACTGCCGGAAACCGTCGCGGATCAGCTGTTTGAGATCACGCTTGAGCCCGAAGGCGGCTCGCCGACCGACCGTCCGACCGGGCCGATCCTGTTCAAGGGCAATGCCGCGCGGGCGTTGTAGTCTCGCGGCGATCGTTCTTGGCCATTGAACGCTTCGGCCCTTGTAAGCGACAAAGGGCCAGTGTTCGGCGTCGAATGGCGCGTTGCGGAGAGAATGCATGCGATATTCGACCGATGACCTGCGCGCGGCTGTCACAGCCGGCGTGCTTCCCTCCACGCAGCTCGACGCCCTGCTGGCTTTCCTCACGGCGCGTTTGCCGGAGCAGCCGGCTGCCGGCCCGAAATTCGATGTCGTGCATTTGCTCTGGTATGCTGGCGCGCTGGTGGTGATATCAGCGATGGGGCTGTTCTCGACGCTGGCGTTTTCGCAAATGGGCGGACCGGCACTGACCGCCACCGCACTTGTCTATGCCGGCCTGTTCACCGCCGCCGGTCACTATCTCTGGACGGTCAAGAAGCTGCGCACGCCGGGCGGACTGCTCATTGCGGTGGCCGTGGCGATGACGCCGCTCGCCGTGTTCGGCATACAGGATGCCTACGGTGCATGGACCCAATTCGGCAAGCCGGCGGCGATGCGCGATTTCTATGTCTGGATCAAGGGCAGCTTCGTCTTCATGGAGCTTGCGACCATCGCCGCGGCGATCGTGGCACTGCAATTCTATCGCTTTCCCTTCATCGTGTTCATCATGGCGGTCGCGCTGTGGTTCCTGTCGATGGATGTCGTGCCGTGGATCACCGGTGCGGGTTACGGTAACTGGGAGATGTCGCGCAAGATTTCGATCTGGTTCGGCCTCGGCATTCTGGTTGCTGCGGTGATCGTCAACCTGCGCCAGCGCAGCGGCGATTTCGCATTCTGGCTTTATCTGTTCGGCGTCCTGACATTCTGGGGCGGCATCACCGCCACGTCGAACGGCAGCAATCTCGACAAGGCGCTGTATTGCGCGCTGAATGTCGGCTTCCTGCTGATCTCGGTCGCGCTGTCGCGGCGGGTGTTCGCGGTGTTCGGCACTATCGGCATTGCGATCTATCTCGGCGATCTCGCGGAGAAGATCTTCAAGGATTCGATGCTGTTCCCGTTCGCGCTGTCGCTGATCGGCATCGGCATCATTGCGCTGGGGCTGTATGTCCATCGCCACCAGCGCGACATCGGCACCTGGGTCGATGCGCGCCTGCCCGAATCGCTCAAGCGCCTGCGGGCGGAACCAGTCGCCGGATAGGCGTGATGAAGCCGGCCCCCTGCAGGCGGGAAGCAGGACAGCAAGCCTCGTCCCCTTGAATGGACGAGTCCGTTCGGGCATCCTTGCAATCAAGGATAGTATTCAAGGGAGGCTGCCCATGACGTTGTCGCGTCGGACCGTTCTGTTGTCGCTCACCCTGTCGCTCGCCGCAGTGCCGGCCTGGTCGGCCTCTTTCCTGGCGCAACTCGATCCCGACAAGGATGGCACCGTCGACCTCGCCGAGGCCAAGGCGGCCGCCGGCAAACTGTTCGACCGGCTCGACCGCGACAAGGACGGCACGCTGGACGCCAAGGAGCTGCGCGGCCGCATGAGCAAGAGCGAATTCGCTGCCGCCAATCCGGACAATGACGGCACTCTCGACAAGGCGGAATATCTCGCCGTGGTGGAAACCCGGTTCCGCGCGGCAAACCCCGACAATGACGGCACCATCGACAGCAGGGAATTCGCTACGTCCGCGGGCAAGAAGCTGTTGAAGCTGCTGAAATAGGGTCCTTTTATCGCCACCGGACTCGCCCCATATTCCGGCCATGGCCTCGCGCTACAGCTCGACCTCAAAACCCTGCCGGACACCGTGGCGGATCTGTCGTTGAAGAACACGCAGGCCGTACTTGATCGATGGCGAACAGTCCACGCAGCTTCAGCGAATGTCAGTTGCAGTCACGCGTGACCCTCAAGCCAATCCGTCGACCTCTGGGCAATCCAGTCAACAGCGTGCTCTTTGGTTATATAAACACCTATCAACTGCTCGATTTCCTCGTCAGTCCAAACGGCATCAATGACCCAGCCCAGGCCGGAATCAAGCTTGCGCGTGGCGAAAATCGGTGCGGGTTCAAGCATGACGCATCTCCCGAGAGGCAAGAACAGCGCTACGCACCATCACCGATAAGTACCATCGGCACGGTCGCGATGATCGTGGGAGATAATCAATCTGAGTAACGTGACAATTTCTGCGCATTGCGTTGCTCCAGGATCGGATCGGCGCTTCAGTATCCAGGCATTCGATAGCGACGAACGCTTCGTGAGGTGGAAATGAACCTCAGGGTCATTGACCAAGAATTCTGCAAAGAACCAAACGATGAGAGGCAGCAGCTGCTATAAATGGCATGGGGCCTGCTGCATGATCCCATCATCCATCGCGTCAGATAACATCGCTTCAGATAATATTGTGTTTGTCCGGCCAGCGCTCGCCCTGCTCAAATTCGGATCAGCAACAGGATCGCGCATCATTTGTGGACTGCTCGATTCAGACTGATCGACTGACCGGCGTTCAGATCGTACATACCAACAAGAGTTGCCCAGACTACCAAATTCTCGCGAAGATTGATTTGATCCAGATCAAATGCGGATGGCCGTGGTAGGCCGCGCCTCTCCCGATCTATTCCGCGCGCGCCTTCTTCGGTTCGACGATCTCGAAATCCGCCCTGAAGTCATCGAGCATGCCGAACAACTCGCGCAGCTTGAGCGGATTGCCGCGGATGGACACGTCGCCTGCCGCGACGCTGTCGGAGAATGTCCGCTGCTTGAGCGTGATCGCGTCGAGCGCCGCGCGCGTCAGTGTCACGCTGGCATCGGCATTGTCCGACAGCGTGCCTGATGTGTGCGTGAGCGCCGAGTTCTCCAGATTCATCACATAGGTCTGGTTGAGATCCGTGAAGGTCCAGTTGACGACGATGTGCTTGCCTTCCGCTTTCGGCGCGTTCAGCCGCACGCCGAGGAAATCGAAGGCGAGATCGATCGAGACACCCTTGAGCAGATCGGCGCTCGCGCCCGAGGCCGGCGCCTTGGGGACGCCGTTGCGGAGCTCCTGCGCGCCGAGCAGATAGGCGTTGCGCCACGTCGCCGCCTCACTTTGGTAGCCGAGCTGTTCGAGCGCGTCGGCGCCAAGATCTCGCGCCTCCTTGTTCGACGGATCGGCGAATACCACTTTGCTCATCACGCTGGCGACCCAGCGATATTGCCCGGCCTTGAAATCCTCCCGCGCCCGTTTAAGCACGGCATCCGCGCCGCCCATATATTCCACCTGCTTCTTCGCCTCCTCCACGCGCGGCAGCGGATTGAGGTCGGCGGGGTTGGCGTCGTACCAGCCGAGATAGAACTGATACACCGCCTTGGCATTGTGGCTCAGCGTGCCGTAATAGCCGCGCGCCGACCATTCATTCGCCAGCGATGGCGGCAGCTGCAATTGCTCGGCGATCTCCGTCGGTGTCAGGCCTTCGTTGAGGAGCCGCACCGTCTGGTCGTGGATGTACTTGTAGAGATCACGTTGCTTCTTCAGGAACGCGACGATCCGCTCATTGCCCCACATCGGCCAGTGATGCTGCGCAATGACCACATCGGTCTTCTTCCCGTAGCGCTCGATCGCCTCACCGATATATTTCGACCACAGCCGGCCGTCACGGATCTCCGCGCCGCGGATGGTGTAGAGGTTATGCATGTTGTGGGTGGCATCTTCCGCCATGTTCAACAGCTTGAACTGCGGGACATACATGATCATCTCGCTTGGGGCTTCCGAGCCCGGTACCAGATGGAATTCAATCTCGACGCCGTCGATCGTGCGGGTCTCGTAGCTTTGCTTGATGAGATCGTTAGGCGGGATCAGCGAGATCGTCCCCTTCGCCAGCGCCTTGCCGAGCCCGGTATCGATCTGCGCGCGTTCGCCGACCGGCAGCGCGCTGCCGAACTGATATTGCGCCCGGCGCCCCATGGCGTTGCCGGCGATGACATTCTCGGCCACCGCATGCTCCATGAAACCGTCGGGCGCGATCACCTTGATCTTGCCCGAGGCGGCGTCGGCCTCGGACATCACGCCCTTGCCGCCGCCGAAATGATCGGCATGGCTGTGGCTGTAGATCACCGCGAGCACCGGTCTGGCCGGACGATTGCTCAAATAGAGATCGAGCGCAGCGCGCGCGGTTTCATTGGATAGCAGCGGATCGATCAGGATCAGCCCGCTATCGCCTTCGATGATGGTGAGGTTGGCGAGATCGAGGCCGCGCACCTGATAGACGCGGTCGGTGACCTTGAAGAGCCCGTTGATCGCATTGAGCTGCGCCTGCCGCCACAGGCTGGGATTGACCGTCGCCGGCACCTCGTCCCGTTGCAGGAACCCGTAAGGCTTGGTGTCCCAGGCCGGCTTGCCGCCCGGGCCGGGGATCACGCCATCCGGCAGCGTGGCGACGAAGCCGCGTTTGGCATCCTCGAAATCGGCGCGGTCGCCGAACGGCAACGTCTTGAGGAACGAATCATTGACCGCGCGGGTGGCCGGCTCGGCATCCCCCGGCTGGGCGGAAGCCGACCATGGCGCGAACCCGCAGGCGCCCAACACCGCGAGCAACATCAACGTCTTGCGACCGTGATTCATGCGCGTGTCCTCTGTCGGCAATGGCTCTTTTATGTCGGCCGTAACCATCCCATATTCCGCCCATGGCGAAGAATCCAGACAATCCCAAGAAGCCCGCAAAATCCGCACGCACGAAGACCCCCGCCGCCAAGCCCGGCGCCGGCCGTCCCGACGTCAAACCAATCGGGCCTGCCCTGGCGGAACTGCTGAATCCCGCGATCAATCGCGGCGATGCCGGCATGGGCTCGGGCACCGGGCTGCAGCCGCCGCCGACCAATTCCTTCGAGCGCCGCTCCGGCGGCGAAGCTGCGGTGCATCGCGCGCGCAAATCGACCCCGAAGAAGTTCGAGGGCGACGATTTAGCAAGGTCTTCGGGCCCGCGCCCGACGCCGTTGCAGCCGTTCCCGCAGCCGGTGGTGGCGCCCTATGCGCCGCGGCTGAGCGAGCAGAAGGGTTTGGAGGAAACCCGGCAGGCCAATTACAACACCTCGGCCTCGATCCCGACGCTGGATCCGGAACTCGCCAAGCAGCTCGGCTTTACCACCGAGGAAGAAGACGCCGAGGCGATGACCGCGCGGCCGCCGCGCAACAAGATGGAAGCGCTTGGCGTGCAGGCCACAGCCGATGCGCTGGAAGCACTGGTGCGCGACGGTCGACCCGAGTTCAAGGACCAGAAGATCTGGACGCCGCACCGTCCGCCGCGCCCGGAGAAATCCGAAGGCGGCGTGGAGTTCGTCCTGAAGTCCGAATACGAGCCGAAGGGCGACCAGCCCACCGCCATCAAGGAACTGGTGGAAGGCATCGCGCGCAACGACCGCACCCAGGTGCTGCTCGGCGTCACCGGCTCCGGCAAGACCTACACCATGGCCAAGGTGATCGAGGCCACGCAACGCCCGGCGATCATCCTCGCCCCGAACAAGACGCTGGCCGCGCAGCTCTATGGCGAGTTCAAGAACTTCTTCCCCGACAACGCCGTCGAGTACTTCGTCAGCTATTACGACTACTACCAGCCGGAAGCCTACGTCCCGCGCACCGACACCTATATCGAGAAAGACTCGTCCATCAACGAGCAGATCGACCGCATGCGCCACTCGGCGACGCGCGCGCTGCTGGAGCGCGACGACGTCATCATCGTGGCGTCGGTATCGTGCATCTACGGTATCGGCTCGGTGGAAACCTACACCGCGATGACCTTCGCGCTGAAAAAGGACGAGCGCATCGACCAGCGCCAGCTGATCGCCGATCTCGTCGCCCTGCAATACAAGCGCACCCAACACGACTTCACCCGTGGCACCTTCCGCGTGCGCGGCGACGTCATCGACATCTTCCCGGCGCACTATGAAGACCGCGCCTGGCGCGTGAACCTGTTCGGCGACACCGTGGAGAGCATCGAGGAGTTCGATCCGCTCACCGGCCACAAGCAGGACGAGCTCGAATTCATCAAGATCTACGCCAATTCGCATTACGTGACGCCGCGGCCGACGCTGATCCAGGCGATGAAGTCGATCAAGGAAGAGCTGAAATGGCGGCTCGATCAGTTGCACAATCAGGGCCGCCTGCTCGAAGCCCAGCGCCTCGAACAGCGCACCACTTTCGATCTCGAAATGATGGAAGCCACGGGTTCGTGCGCCGGCATCGAGAACTATTCGCGCTATCTCACCGGCCGCCGGCCGGGTGAGCCGCCGCCGACTCTGTTCGAATATGTGCCCGACAATGCGCTGGTGTTCGCCGACGAGAGCCATGTCACGGTGCCGCAGATCGGCGGCATGTTCAAAGGCGACTTCCGCCGCAAGGCGACGCTGGCGGAATACGGCTTCCGCCTGCCCTCCTGCATGGACAACCGCCCGCTGCGCTTCGAGGAGTGGGACATGATGCGCCCGCAATCCGTCGCGGTGTCGGCGACGCCGTCGGGCTGGGAGCTGCAGGAATCCGGCGGCGTGTTCGTCGAGCAGGTCATTCGCCCGACCGGCCTGATCGACCCGCCGATCAATATCCGCCCGGCGCGCACCCAGGTCGACGATCTCTTGGGCGAGGTCCGCGCCACCGCGGCCCAGGGCTATCGCTCGCTGATCACCGTGCTGACCAAGCGCATGGCGGAAGACCTCACCGAGTTCCTGCATGAGCAGGGCATTCGCGTGCGCTACATGCACAGCGATATCGACACCATCGAGCGCATCGAGATCATCAGGGATCTTCGCCTCGGCGCCTTCGACGCGCTGGTTGGCATCAACCTGCTGCGCGAAGGCCTCGACATTCCCGAATGCGCGCTGGTCGCCGTGCTCGACGCCGACAAGGAAGGTTTTTTGCGCTCGGAGACGTCACTGATCCAGACCATCGGCCGCGCCGCGCGCAATGTCGACGGCCGCGTCATTCTCTATGCCGACCAGATGACCGGCTCGATGACGCGCGCCATCGCCGAGACCGATCGCCGCCGCGAGAAGCAGGTGGAATACAACACGCTGCACGGCATCACGCCGGAAAGCGTGAAGAAGTCGATCGGCGACATCATGAACTCGGTCTATGAAGGCGACCGCGTGCTGGTGGATATCGGCGGCGGCATGGCCGAGGATGCCATCACCATCGGGCACAATTTCGAAGCCGTGCTGGCCGATCTGGAAGTGCGGATGCGCGAGGCGGCGGCCGATCTGAACTTCGAGGAAGCCGCGCGCCTGCGCGACGAGGTCAAGCGCCTGCGCGCCACCGAACTCGCCGTGGTCGACGACCCCACCGTCAAGCAGCGCGGCGTGGCCGCGCGCGGCGGCGCCTACAAAGGCGAGAAGAAATATGGCGACGCGGCCAATCTCCCTGCGCGTCTCGACAAGGCCGCGCAGGGCAAGGCGCGCGGCAAATACGGCAAGAGTTCATCAGCAGGCGGCGCGTCGTCGAAAGTGCACAAGCCGGAGCTCGACGAGATGGGCATCGCCGGATGGCACGAAGTGAAGCCGGCCCGCGGCAAGGAAGTTCAGCGCCCGCGCAAGCCGACGCTGGACGAAATGGGTCCGGGCACCGAGAGCAAGATCTTCCAGCCGAAGAACAGCCGCGAGTCCGGGCCGGAGTTTGGGCCTGCGCCAAGATCAACCGGCGGCGCGCCGGGGCATCGGGGTGGGTGGAAGAAGCGGTAGGCAAGAAGGGAATGAGTCGCTGTAATCTATCCGCTGTGGCCAGATAATTCTCGGGATGGCAACAAAGTCCTTGAACGAATCGTTTTTTGTTTGGCACAACTAATACGTTCAGCAGATTGATGTCCCCGGGCTTCCTTTGAGCGTCGGAAAGATGTCCATCAGCCGGCCGGCCATCGGTGAACAACCGACGACCGGTCGACGGGGTGCCGCCAAAGGCGTGACACGATACGCCCGACGCGGTCCTGTGGAGCATCAGGCAGGCCTTATCTCTGAATTGGCCATAGCCCTCGATATTAGCTTTGATATCGAGTGTCGGGTGGTCGGTAGGCTTTATTTTCGGCTTCGCCTGGGAGACGCACGCGCTTCGCTTGCAATCGCTCCTAAAAAAGTAATCTGCCTTTAGGAGGACCGCATCGTGAAAACTAGCGCATGCAAAAACATGCCAGCCGCGTTGGCTGGCGCTTCACTACCGCAACTTTTCTCGCGGTGGTGCTGGTACCGTTGATTGATGTCCCCGGGCTTCCTTTGAGCGTCGGAAAGATGTCCATCAGCCGGCCGGCAATCGGTGAACAACCGACGACCGGTCGACGGGGTGCCGCCAAAGGCGTGACACGATACGCCCGACGCGGTCCTGTGGAGCATCAGTGAGCTTCAGAGGTAGGGCGAGGCAACCGACGTCGTCCACCAAGAGAGAGGTAGAGAAATGGGAAGCCTCTTCCAGAGAGCCACAGAGCGTTCATCCCTTAAGAATGCTTGGCATCGCATTCGAGCCAATGGACAAACCTCGGCAGCGAGCGAAACGCGCATTGCGATCGAAATGTTCGGCCGCGACTTAGATCGAAACATCAACAAAATACAAAAACGCTTGCGCGACGAAACGTTCGAGTTCGAACCGCAAAAAGGCGTGCTCAAGAACAAGACTAGTGGCGGCAAGCGCGGCATTGTAATGGCATCAGTGCAAAACCGCATCGTCGAGCGTGCTTGGCTAGACTGCCTACAAAGCAGCTCGGATTTTGTCCGGCGCGTAAACGATCAGCCGACAAGCGTCGGAGGCGTCCCTCATAGAAGCGTTCCGCATGGCCTCAAATTGATCCGCGACGCCTTCTCCGCTGGAAAGAAACATTTCATTCGATCTGATATTTCAGGATTCTTCGACAACATTTCCCGTCAGACTGTTCTTGAAAGGCTGAGCGAGGATATTGGCGATATTAAATTTCTAAAGACGTTAAGCGATGCGACAAAAGTCGTCCTCGCCAACGAGTCTGCGTTAGGAGAGAATCGCAAAGTATTTCCCACCGACGATCAAGGTGTCGCGCAAGGCTCGCCCTTGTCCCCGTTGTTTGGAAACATTCTTCTTTTCGACTTCGACATCAAATTCAACGAACGGGGAATAGCTTGCGTTCGCTTCATTGACGACTTTGTTCTGCTTGGCGAAAATGAGCATAGCGTTCAACAAGCGTTCAAGAGCGCGACGGCCAACCTGCGAGAGAATGGCCTCAAATGCCACGATCCATTTGCGAGTAATGTGAACCTCGAAAAGGCATCATTTGGGTCAGTTGAAAGCGGATTCGTATTTCTTGGATATGATATACGCCCAGGCCTATTTCAGCCTTCGCGACTCGCCCGCCAGAAACTGGCAGAGAAAATTGATAGCCACATACGTTCGGGACGTGAGACGATAAGCGAAGTAAAGAGAGCAGCGAATAGCTTTGAGGGCCGCCAAAGGTATGCGCAGACTCTTGTGTTATTGGATAAGGTAATTCGAGGCTGGAGAGACGCCTTTGCGTATTCGGACGCGCCGGCCACTATTGTAGACCTAGATCGCAAGATCGACAGTAAGCTTGACCAGTTCAGAAGTTGGTTCGCAGATCAAATGCGGGATCAGGACTGGAAAACAAAACGCCGTTTGGGAGGCGTGTGCTTGCTCGGCGACATTCAAAGTAAAAATCTAGACGACGTACCTTTTCAGCTCGAACTAGGCTCTCGTTTTTCCCGGTCAAAGAACACCATTACAATTTCAACAGATGGATCAATTTTCTCGGACGGCCCCCGGAAGGGCAAAGACCAAGGTCCGGGCGGATGGTCTTTTGTTGTTCACGATACGGGTGAGAAGAAAGCTGGGCGTGCCACGTCAGCAACGAATAACAGAATGGAGCTTCAGGCAGTCATTGAAGCTATTAGGTCAGTCGATCCAAAAAAATCGATAATTATTAGAACTGACTCTCAGTATGTCAGTGACACGGTCCGTCGTGATTCAACTATTAAGTCGAATTCCGACCTTTGGAAAGAATATCAAGAACTTGTTAGATCGAGACGCATTCGCGTCGATTGGGTGAAGGGGCACGCTGGCGACCCTTATAATGAAGAAGCCGACAGGTTAGCTCGCGAGCAGGCCAGAGCTGCTAGTCGAGAGAACATGAAAAGGTCTTCTTGACATCATTCCTATACGATTATATACTCCTTCTCGTCCTGTTCATGAGGGGCGCTTCTCGAGGGCGTCTTGAGAGTGGAACACGGATGCGGCGCCCGCGGACGTGCCTCGCAAGCACGGACTCGGGAGGTCGGGGGTCACCGTCCGGGCCCACTACGGGGCTCTGCCGCTAGCGTGCGGCTGGACTGGGACAGGTAGGCGCGGGAAATCCGCTACCGCCACGTCCCAGGAAGAACGGTCCTCCACCAGAAATCGCCGTGATGGAGCGCCGCAAGGCGTTGCGCTGCAGAAGGCGAGGCGTCGCAGCCGAGCCGGATGTGGCGACTGTACCCAAGGTGCGCCTTGCGGCGCTCCATTCCCCTCACTCTTCGAGGGGAAGACCACAGCTCACCTCGGGGCTTTCACCCGCGAGAACGAAGTCGCGTGGCTGTTTGACATTCGAATCGGAGAGACAAATGCGACGGTGCATGCGCGGGCCAATTGAACCGTTTCGGCGCCACGCCAACCAATCATGATGCGCGGCCATCACGCCGCATCGCGGTGGCAAGTGGCAATGACCGAGTGGCAGTTGGCGATGATCGAGATCAGTGCCCTCAAGAAGCGGCTCGACGACCTCACGCGCAATCACGGCAGAACCCGCAACTATCTGGTCGGGCTGACGTCAGGCATAGTGGCTGCGCTGGGGGCCTCGCTGTTCGAGCAATACGGCAGGACGGCCAGCAATATCTATACCCAGATTATCGTCTTCGTGATCGGCTTCTTCCTCGTCCGCCGCATCACGCGCTGGACGCTGACAGACTGACGCTCATTTTCTTGCCGGCGGCGCGACGTCGGCGACCTGGCCGCTGCGCTTCAGGGCTTCGGCAACGAAGCCCGACGCCTTCATCTCCTCGACGAAGGCGGCGAGATAGACAACGCCAGCCGTGCGCGGCTTGTCGGCGATGCGCGGCATGGCCATCGCCTGCTGGATCTCCTGAAAGTAGCCGGACATCACGCGCATCTCCGGATGGTCCTTGGCATAGGCATCAAGCTGCTGGCGCACGCCGGCGGCAGCATCGAGCTTCTCGTCGAGAAACTTCTTGATCATCGCGCTTCCGCCGCCGGCGTCGGCGCGCAGCACGGTGGCGTGCTTGATGGTGCGGGTGAGATAGAGATCGTAGGCCGAGCCGAGGCCAACCGCCATTCTGACGCCGTCCTTGTCGACATCATCGACAGTATTCAGCGGCGAATTCACGGGCACCATGTAGGTGCCCTCGATGATCACATAGGGCGCGGTGAAGATGATCTCCTGCGCGCGCGCCGGCTCGATGGCGATGAAGCCGACATCCCAGGCGCCGGCCTTGGCGCCTTCGAACACCTTGCCGGCCGCTTCATAGGGCACGTAGGTCACAGCGACGCCGAGGCGCCTGGCGAGTTCGGCAGCGAGATCCGCCGAGACGCCGCGCGGCGCGCCGTCCAATTTGTTGGGGTCGCCCTTCTGGGCCAGGACACTGTTGCCGTAATTGATCGCGGCGCGGAGTTTGCCGGTCGGCGCGAGGTCGCGCAGCACTTCAGGGGACGGCGCGGGCTGGGCGAAGGCCGGGAGCGCAGCGGTCATGAACAGCACCATCCATCGTAAAACACGCATCGCAGACTCCCCGGTTTTGCCGGGACAATGCCCCCAAACCCGCTGCGCAACAATCGGTGACCCGGGCGTCAACGACAGCGTGATCCGCCCGGCGCGGCCGGCCTGCGTTCGGCAGGCGGACGGGATGGCTGATATGCCCGGCCGGGAATGCCTGTTATCGCACTGCGCGACCGTCTACACTGGTGTCCGTTGGCGCAATGGGTGGCTTGAGGTGTTCGACGGTTTCTACAAATGTGACTACCGGGCGGGCGACGTGGCCGGCCGCAGCGTCATGTATTGCAAGGACGGCCGCATGCTGGGCGGCAACACTGCCTTCGCCCATGTCGGCACCTATGAAGAGGCCGACGACGGCATCCATGCGGTGATCCACGGCCAGCGCCATCATATCGGCTCGCAGTTTCGCACGCTCTATGGCGACGACGACGGCGCGATCCGCGTCCGCGGCATCCACGACGGCAAGAACTACAGGTTCACTGGCGGCGACGCCCAAGGCAAGGGGCCGGCCTTCGAGTCCGTGATGACGCGACTCGACGAAGAGGACTTCCCGGACACCGGCACGGTGAGCGATGGCGGCATCGCCAACGGCCTGTATTCGCTGCACATGAAAACCCTCGACGGCGTCGAGCACGAGCTGACCGGCGTGATGCTGTTGTTCGACGGCCGCATCCTGGGCGGCGACGCCCGCTTCTATTATCTCGGCGCCTATGGCTCGGCCGACGGCCGCTGGAAGGGCGAGATCGTCAATCAGGAACACACGCCTTCAGCCGGCGGGAGTTCGCTGTTCGCCGGCTATGAAGTGGGAATCGGCTTTTCCGGCAGTTGCAGCGAGGGCTGCGCGGCATTCGAAGCCACCGCCCTCGCCGGCAAGCGCAGCCTGCGCCTCAAGGCTGACCTATCGCTGCTGCACAAGGCCTGACCGCGCAGCGCGTGGTTGTTAGTCAAATCGCGCTTGCGACGTGCGTTTGGTCGCCACCGCGCTCGCCGGAACGGGCGCTGCGGCGTTGCCCCAGGTGTTGCGGATGTAAGTGAGCACGGCCGCGACCTGATCGTCCTTCAGACGCCAGTCGAAGGATGGCATCGCAGGCGCCGTCGGCGCGCCGGCCGTCGATGCCGCACGCGCGCCATTGAGTACAACATGCGCCAGTGTGGTCGGATCATTGGACTGCACCAGCGCACTGCCGGCGAGCTTCGGGAACAAATGTAGTTCGCCGGAGCCATTGTCCTTGTGGCAGGCGGCGCAGCTATCCTTGTAGACCGCCTCGCCGACGCGCATCACCTTGTCGCTGGCTGCGACCGGCGTCGGTTTCGCGCCGTCGCTCGGCACGCCGCTGTCCTTCAGATAGGTCGCGATCGCCGCAAGATCCTCGTCGGTCATCTGCGAGGTCGAATGCGTGACCGCTTCCGACATCGGGCCGGAGGCCAGCGTATACTGGTTGGCGCCGGTCTTCAGATAGGCAACGAGATCGTCCTTCGACCAGCCGCCGATGCCGTTATGCGTATTGGCCGTGATGTTCGGTGCAAACCAGCCCTGCAGCGTGGCGCCGGCAAGCGGCGTCGCGGTCTTGTCGCCGCCGAGCGCCGTCTTCGGTGTATGGCACGTGCCGCAATGCGCCGGGCCTTCGACGAGATAGGCGCCGCGATTCCACTCGGCGGATTTCTGCGGATTGGGCTGGAAGCGGCCGGGCGTGAAATTCAGCCAGTTCCAGAACGCCATCGCCAGGCGGATGTTGAACGGGAACGGCAGCTGGTTGGATTCGACGGCGTTGTTCACCGGCTGGATCGTCTTGAAGTAGGACCGCATCGCCAGGATGTCGTCGCGCGACATCCTTGTATAGGCCGGGTACGGCATCGCCGGATACAGCCGCTTGCCGTTGCGGCCACGGCCGTCATGCAGCGCGGCGACGAATTCGTCATCGGTCATATTGCCGATGCCGGTGTCGCGATCCGGCGTGATGTTCGGCGCAACAAGCTTGCCGAACGGCGTATCGAGCGCGAGACCACCGGCGAAAGGCTGACCGCCTTGCGCGGTATGACAGCCGGCGCAATCGCCCAGCACGGACAGATAGCGCCCCTTCTCGACACGATCAAAACTCTGCGGATCCTGCGCCGATGCGACAGACATCAGCGACAGCAAAAGGACGGCAGCGGAGGCGAGAGACTGTTTCATCACTCTTTCCTCAAACCAGCGGGCCGGGATTTTTCAGATAGCGATCCTTGATCGCGTCTGCCGTCCAGTAGGCGAGCGCACCGACAGTGCCGGTGGGATTGTAGCCGTGGTTCTGCGGAAACACCGAGGCGCCGCCGGGCACGAAGACGTTGGGCACGTCCCAGCTCTGGCAATAGCGATTGACCACCGAGGTCTCGGGATCGGAGCCCATCACGGTGCCGCCGGTGTTGTGCGTGGTCTGGTAGATCGTGCTGTTCCACGGCCCCTTGCGCGGGCTGGCGGTCATCTCCACCGGATCCAATGCCCGAGCGATTTCAGCCAGACGGTCGGTGAGAAACTGCGACATCTTGATTTCGTTGTCCTTGAAATCGAAGGTCATGCGCATCAGCGGCCGCCCGAAGCGATCCTTGAAGGTCGGATCGAGGTCGAGGTAGCAGTCGCGGTAGCTGTAGGACGAGCCGTGGGTGGAAATGCCAAAACCGCTCGAATAGGTCTCCGCGGTGGCTTTCTTCCACTCGGCGCCCCAACGCGGCGTGCCCTTCGGCACCGGCCGCGTCGTGATCGGACGTGCGCCGGTCTGGCCCGAGCCCATATAGCCGCCGCCGAAGAAGCCGAGATCCTTGTGATCGAAATTATCGCCGTTGAACTCGTCGATCATCATGCCGCCGGAGCCGGTGGCGATGAAAGAATTGAGGATCTTGTCCTTCAGGATCATCGAGACGCCTGAGGTCGTCTGATAGGCATAGTTGCGCCCGACAACGCCCTTGCCGCTCACCGGATCGTAGGGCTTGCCGATTCCCGACAGCAGCATGAGACGGACGTTGAACAGCGAGAACGCGCAGACCAGCACGATATCGGCGGGCTGCTCCCACTCCTCACCCGACGTATCGACATAAGTGACGCCGGTGGCACGCTTGCCAGTCGAATCCAGATTGATCCTGGTAACTTCTGAATCGGTCTGAGCGGTGAAGTTCGGCAAACGCATCAGAGCCGGCAGCACGCAGGTCTGCGCACTTGCCTTGGCATAGTTGCCACATCCGAAGCGCTCGCAGAAACCGCAATAGGTGCACTGCCCCATCCGGATGCCCAGCGGATTGGTGTAAGCCTCGCTGATATTGCCGGATGGCCGCGGGAACGGCGAATAACCCAGTTTCTTCGCAGCCTCGGCAAATAGCGCGGAGCCGTAGTTCTGCTTCAGCGGCGGCGTCGGATATTCCGATGAACGCCAGCCTTCGAACGGATTACCGCCGGCCTGCTTGACGCCCTTGAGATTGCCGGCCTTGCCGGAAATTCCGGCGAGCTTCTCGAAGCGATCATAATACGGTTCGAGTTCATCATAAGTGACGGGCCAGTCCTGGATCGTCATATCGGCGGGGATCTTGTCGGCGCCGTAGCGCTCCGACAGATGCGTGCGCAGGTTGAAGTCGTTCGGCAGGAAGCGCCAGGTCTGGCCGTTCCAGTGCACGCCTGCACCGCCGACGCCATTGCCTGGCAGAAAGCCGGAGAATCGGCGAATCGGCTGCGCGGTCTGGCTCATGTTGTTGCGGACCGTCAGCGTTTCCTGATCGGGCCTCAGGAACAGGTCGAGACGGACGCCATAGCGTAATTCGTCCTGCGCATAACCCGGCGGAAAATCGGTCGCCGTATCGCGCCACGGACCGCGTTCGACCGCCACGACGTCGAGACCCTGCTTGGCCATTTCATAAGCGAGGATTGATCCGGTCCATCCGAGACCGACGATGACGACGTCTTTGCGGGGAAGTTTACGTGCCATCTCTTAGTCTTTCACTGTCCAGTCGGAGCGGCCCATAATGCTGACCGGCGGCAGCGGGTACTTCTCGTTGTGACGATCAACCCAATCGCGATAATCGTAACGCGCGCCGGGAAAACCGAGCAGCTTCCAGCCCGCCATGTCGCGATTGCCGCCATAGATCGGATCGGCGAAGAAGCCTTCCTGCGTGCCCGACAGCATCAGCGTAAAGAAACTCGCGCTGTTCACGCCCTTCAGCGCGATCGATCCCTTCTCAAGGCCAGACAACACCTTGTCCTGATCGACTGGTGTAAGATCGCGAAATACTTTTCCTGAAAAGTTCGACTTGATGTAGTCGGCAAGCGCCGCGAGGCCGGTTCGATAGCGTGCGGCAGGTTGTTCGGGTGATTGATAGCCAAACGTGGCCGGCGCATTCGGCATGAACGGCGGGCGCAAATAGAGGCCGGCGCCAGTGCCATACGGACCAGCCAGTTGCCGATCGAGGTAGACGGCACAGCCGGCCTCCTTGCCTCCGGGGCCACGATCATCGGGAGGAATCAAGCGATCGACGATGGCCTCTATCGAGGCGGCCTCGTCAGCGTTGAAGAATATCCATGGTCCCGGGCGCACCGGTATCGGAGGGGTAGCAGTTCCCGCCTCCCATGGCATCGCGCCAGAGAATGTCCGAGCCCGAGCCGCAGTTGCGCCAGAAACGAGTAGAGCCGCCGTCGATACAAGCAGCGAGCGCCGGGATAGCAACGTGCCCCGGGAACGGTCGATCATCGCGTGAGCCCCGAATTATAATAAGTCTAATTCTAGACCATGCGTATCAGTCGCGGACAATGATCAACTACTCACTTCATCGGGATGCTGCATTGCGTTCACGCACATGCGGACATCATGCGAAATTAATAATCAAACTTTGCATGTGCGTGATGGTTTACTCAACTACTGCGCGGGGCGGCCCTCCGCTCGACGGGACGAATGTCGATCGCCCGCAACCGTCCCATCCGCAGCACATCGATCTCGATCGCGCGATCGATACGGTCGCGATCCAGAATACGAATGAGATCGTCGACGCCATTCACGGGTACGTGATCGAGCGCGATCACAACATCGCCGGGCAGCAGACCAGCTTTCGCCGCGGGACCGTCGGGATCGATCTGGTCCAGCAGTGCGCCCATGGTGTTTTCGATACCGGCAAGCACCGCATGGCGACGCGGGATCGGCGCAGTCTGACCGGACACGCCGATGAAGGCGCGGCGGACATAGCCGTGACGGATAATCTCCGACAGCACGAATTGCGCGGTGTTGCTGGCGACCGCAAAGCAGATGCCCTGCGCGCCCTGGATGATGGCGGTGTTGATGCCGATGACTTCGCCGCGCGACGACACCAGGGCGCCGCCGGAATTGCCGGGATTGAGCGCGGCATCGGTCTGGATCACGTCCTCGATGTTGCGCCCGCTCACCGAGCGGATCGAGCGGCCGAGCGCCGAGACGACACCGGCGGTGACGGTGGATTCGAAGCCGAGCGGATTGCCGATGGCAACCACGAGCTGGCCGCGCTTCAGGTTCTTGGAATTGCCGAGACCCGCATAACGCAATTCGCGTGCGCCATCGGCCCGCAGCAAAGCGAGATCCGTATCGGGGTCGGCGCCCAGCACGCGCGCCTCGGTGACAACACCTTCGGTGTCGCGCAAGCGAATGTGCTTTGAATTGCCGACGACATGGCTGTTGGTCAGCACGAGGCCGTCGGGCGAGATGACGATGCCGGAGCCCAGCCCGCCGCGCTCGCGCGCATTGGGCGTCCTGGCGCCGATCTCAACGCGCACGACCGCGGGGCCGACGCGCTCGGTGACGCCGATGACGGCGTTGGAATAGGCATCGAGCAGCGCCGCATCGTTCGGCGCTGCAGCAACGACAGGTGTCGCGGAATCGTCATCGAAGGGGTGTGCGGTGATATCAAGCATGGCGGTGCTTCCTTTACGCTTTAAATGGCCCCGGCGCGCACCACCGCAAGTGCAACATGCGCGAGCGACATGGCCGGGCTGCGCCGCGCTTTAACCGTAGGTCTGTTCAAAGCGTGACTTTACGCCGCAGCTCAGCGCACCTATGTTTTGCGCGCGGCTGTCGATGGTGATGAGCGCTTTTCAAGGGACGAACCCACGATGGCCAAACAACCCTGGTATCGCGTTCTCTATATCCAGGTGCTGATCGCCATCGCGATCGGCGTCACCGTTGGCTACTTCTATCCGGATGCCGGCAAAGCATTGAAGCCGCTTGGCGATGGATTCATCGCGCTGATCAAGATGATGATCGCGCCGGCGATCTTCTGCACTGTAGTGCATGGGATTGCCTCGATCGGCGACATGAGCAAGGTCGGCCGCATCGGCGGTAAGACGCTGCTGTATTTCGAGACAGTTTCCACCGTGGCACTACTGATCGGCCTCCTGGTCGGCCACTTCCTGCAGCCCGGTGCCGGCTTCAACATCGATCCGGCTACACTCGATGCGAAATCCGTCGCCAGCTATGTGAGCCGCGCCAAGGAGGAGAGCTTCGTCGGCCATCTGATGGCAATTATTCCGACGTCCTATTTCGACTCGCTGGCAAAGGGCGATCTGCTGCAAGTGCTGCTGGTCGCGATCCTTTCGGGCTTCGCGATCTCGCATATGGGCAAGCCCGGCGAGAAGATCGCCGAAGGCATCGATCTTGCCGGCAAGATGTTCTTCCGCATCATCGGCATGATCGTGCAGCTGGCACCGATCGGCGCCTTCGGCGCCATGGCCTTTACTATCGGCTCGTTCGGCCTCGGCGCCCTCGTCAATCTCGGCTATCTGATCTTCACCTTCTATCTCGCGTCGCTGCTGTTCGTGCTGCTGGTGCTCGGCGGCATCGCGCGCGCCTTCGGCTTCTCGATCCTGCGCTTTATCGGCTATATCAAGGACGAGCTGCTGATCGTGCTCGGTACCAGTTCATCCGAGACTGTGTTGCCGCGCATGATCACCAAGATGGAAGCCTTGGGCGCATCGAAGCCTGTGGTCGGTCTCGTGATCCCGACCGGTTACAGCTTCAATCTCGACGGCACCAATATTTATATGACGCTGGCTACGCTGTTCCTGGCGCAAGCCACCAACACGCATCTCACCATCGGGCAGATGGCGACCGTGCTGGCCGTCGCGATGCTGACCTCGAAGGGCGCATCGGGCGTCACCGGCGCCGGCTTCGTGACGCTGGCTGCGACGCTGTCGATCATCCCCGATATTCCGATCACGGCACTGGCAATAATCGTTGGCATCGACAAGTTCATGAGCGAATGCCGCGCGCTCACCAACCTGATCGGCAATGGCGTGGCCACCATCGTCATCAGCCGTTGGGAAGGCGAACTCGATCGCCATCAACTCCACGAGGCGCTGCTGCATCCAATCGATTTTGGCGAAGAGATGGAGCGTCGGCCGCTGGAAGAACTGCCGGAAAAATCGGCCGCCTGATCATCCTGTCTAGGGCATACGATCCGGCATCAACGACGCCACCGCCTCTGCGCTGGCGTCCGCACCTGACAGCAACAGATACTGCCCGTTCTGTAACGTCGCGGCGCTCCCCACGACGACGGCCCGTTTCGGGCAAATGCCAAGGCAACTCGTCAGCACCACGCGTGGACCTTTCACGTCCTGCTTCGCGCTGCGGCGTTTCAAGTCCGACTTGAGCGATTTGCGCAGCGCCTTGCCATCATCAATGCGACCAAGGCATTTCTTGCAGACGAGAACGGGCGACGCGCGACGCAAGAGCGCGGCGACGACGGGTTTACTGGCCATTCCTCTTATATAGAAACCACCCGCTGCATGCGATCACCCCGAACGGCGGTTGCTGGTGTTCTGCGTGAGATTGCCGTGCGCTCCCTGCTCGCGAATATTGTGCTTCTCGTCGTCGCGATGACCCTTGGTGTTATCGAGCGTGACCTTCGGCGCGCTGCCGGGTCCCTTGTCACTGCAGTTATTTTCGGGAACGGGCTGGATGTGCTTGGTCATCGGGAATCTCCCCTTGCAGGTGGAGAGCAACGCAGCCACCCAAACTGCGTTCCTTAACCAGGCTCCGGCACATGAAATCGCCGCCCGCCATTGAACCTTCTGGCGCCGTTATTTGACGCATAAAATGTTGAGTGGGGGCGCTGCATGAAAATCGCGTTGCTGATCTTGCTGGGTCTGGTTTTGGGGTTGCTCGGCGGAGCGGCTTTGGGGATCGGCGCCGGCGTTGCCTGGGTCGAATTGTTCAAGACCAGCAATTTCGAGGGCTATAGCGCCATGCTGGTGTTTTTCACCTTCATGCCCATTGGCGCACTCCTCGGCGCTGTCGGCGGGGCCCTCATGTTCGGCGTCATGGCTGCCCGTAATGGCGATGTCGCCATGGAACCGCTCCCCGTGCAGGACCACGAGCAGACATACCGGTAAGGTTATGCCGACGCCGCAATGCAGCTTAACGTTTTGGTGAGCAGCTCCTCACCACGAACATTTGTGCAATGCAAAATAATCCATTGAGTTTTAGCGAAATTATATTACTTCAGGGCTCAAGCAATTTGTGCAGACCGCCCGGGCGACGTTGCCCCGGCGCGCAAGTGTTTCAGCCATTTTCAGGACGATCCCAATGACAGAGCATAGCCTCTGGCGTTTTTCGCGCGCGTTGCATCGCGCCATCAACGAACGCCAGCTCGACGACCTCGCTGACATCATCGACGACAATATCGAATGGGCGGTCTACGGCCCGATCGACATGTTTCCGTTTCTGGGCGCGCGCCACGGCAAGACTGCCGTGCTCGATGTCTGCAAGCAGATCGCGGACAATGTGCGGGTGCATCGCTTCGAGCGCGAGTCGATGATCCTAGGCGACAACTCCGGTTCGGCGATGATGCGGTTCTCACTGACCGCATTGGACTCGAACCGTCCCATCAGCCTGCGGCTGGCACAGTTCGCACAGTTCAAGGGTGGCCGCCTGGTCAGCATGCGCGTGGTCGTCGATACATTCGATCTCGTCGAGCAAGCATTGGGCCGGCCTATCCATTTGCCCAAGATTGCGTGATTAACGTCGGCGATCACATATCGCCGGTCACTCCCCAACGGAATGCTGCGACGCCACAATTCCGCCGACCCTGATGGTATTATCTGCCAATCGATACGCGATCTTGCTGGGCAGTGGGCACGATGGCTTCAGGATTCAGACCGACATATTGGGCGCTCGTCGCAGCGCTCGGCGGGATTGTGCTGGCCTCTCAGGCTCACGCGCAGAATCCGTGGCGCGGCCTCGTCGATCTTGCGCCGCCTCCCGGTGAGATTGAGCCGGTCGATAGCACCGCCATTTCCCCTGCCGACGTACCGGAACCTGACTGGAGTCTGCTAAACGCCGACGATTCGCCGACGGCAAAGGCATCGCTCCGTGAGAAGCGCTCCTCGCTGATCGTCGGCAGCCCGTCGTCCAGCTGGACGTCCAACGACAACAACGGCGCGTCGGCACTCTCGGTCAGGCAATCGGTCACGCCATTCTGGGATACCCGCGTCGGCGCCGACATCAATGTGGCGCGACAGACTGCGCCTCGCAGCGCGGCTGATGCCTATCGCAATCAATTCGGGGACGGCACGGCGCAGGCCCAATCAGGCGGCACCGCCTGGGCGGCAGCGACTGCCCCCGGCGTGGGTTCGATCTGGGACAAGACAGCAATCGAAGCGCGCGTCGATCCGAGTGCAGATCAGACCAAACTGGGCACCTCGCTCAGCAAGTCGGTACCCATTGCCGGCGACCAGTATTCACTGACGCTGCAGAGCGGCTACAACGTGATCCAGCAAGGCAGTATCCCGGCCATCGGCTACAACGGCCGCCCGACGCGCAGCTATGAAACCGATCAACTCGCGCGCTTCAACATTACCGATACCGGCACAAGCTTCATCGCCGGACAATCGCTCGCAACCACCGACGACAAATGGCTGCGCAAATTCGGCGCCGAGCAGAAGCTGTTTGGCGGCGTGAACGTCTCCGGATCGATCAGCGAGACCGTTCAGGGCGTGACCAACAAGACGTTCTCGGCCGGCTTCAAGCATAGTTGGTAAAGTAAGTTTTAATAAACTTTGCCAGAGGATTGTCGGCAAAGATCGGCGCCCTGCCGCATATTCGCCGCGATCTCGTCAAAATCCACTGCGCAGATGGACACGTAAATTTGTCGTGCGGGGGACCGCGCTCGCTCACTGTGAAGTTCACTTCACACAAACAAGGAAGAGCTGATGAGTGCCATTCGTTCAGAACAGACGGAAGCCAAAGATGACGACAGCAACCTCGCCGCTGTGTCTGAAGTCGAAGCGGGTATCCGCGACTTCGTCCGCAACGATATCGCTTACCTCCGTCGTCCGGTGCCTGGCATGGTGAACAATTCAAGCGAAACCACCAGCGCTACCGAAGCGCCGCTGGAAGCCACCACCGAAGCGACCGTGAACAGCGTCAACTCGCTGATCCAGCGCGTCGCCGGCACCTCGCTCGGCGAGATCGAGAAGCTGGTTTCCGAACTGGAGAGCCTGCGCGACCTGCTTCACGCCGAAGGCCAGCGCGTTCAGCGTGAGATCTCCGGCTACGCCCAGCTCAGCCAGGCCGCGATGAAGTCAACCCGCCTGATTGCCGACAATGTCGCGCAGTGGAAGCGCACCGCTGACGGCCTGCGTCACGACTGATCGGCACCAGACCGACCGGATCAAAAGCCGCCGTCCGAAAGGGCGGCGGCTTTTTCGTGCGCATTTCAATTGAACTTTATTGGTTCCGTTCCCGACCAACGGTTACGCAGCACCTGTGAACTGCTCTGGGGGAATTGATTCGTGGAGACCATTCGGCCGAACAACACCGATCCGATTCCGGCGCGCAGCAGCGCACCCAGGATGGGGACCATTATCTTGCGTTTTGTCGGGTTGCTGTTGGTGGCCGTGGCGCTGCTCGCCTGGGCCTGGAGCCGCTGAGGCCGCAATCATCGACCTTACTCACGAAAAAACCCGCGCAGTTCGGCGCGGGTCTGGTTAGCAAATCGTAAAATTTACTGGCTGACGACGGCGCTGCTCTCGAGCGTATAGGCGCCATCGGCATAACCCTTGACCACCATGCAAGTGGCCAGCATCACCGCAAGCGTTACGCTCGCAAAGATGAAGCCCACGAATTTCAGTCCGGTACGGTCAGCCATTGTCGTCCCCAAATAGTCCTGCAACGTCGTCTCGGTCGCCATATGCGTGAGTCGCAGATCACGCTCACAAGGTTCAGAACCCCTTAACAGAGATCGGGTTCCATCGATAAAAGTTGAAATGGTTAAGCCGTGTCGCCCCGTTGCGGCAGGAAAACCGAACCGAGGAAGCTATAGACCTCCTCACCGCGCTGATTAACGGCAACGTTCTTCGACTGCAAGATGCCCCAGCCCGGACGTGTGGCCGTCGCGCGCACAGAAACGACCTCGCTGCTATAAGTCAGGGTATCGTCGGCGAGAACAGGCCGGATCCAACGCAGATCACGAAAGCCGGGCGATGGCCCGCCGACCGGAGGCTCTTCGCCACGCGCCTCGGCTTCCGCCTTGGCGCGCTGGCCGTCGGCCACCAGCAACTTCATGCACACCGACGCGACATGCCAACCCGACGCAGCGAGACCGCCGAACAGCGATTTGCGGCCGGCCTCTTCATCGAGATGGAATGGCTGCGGATCGAATTGCTCGGCAAACGCCTTGATCGACTCCGCCGTAAACGTGAACGATCCGAGCTCGCGGCGCATACCGATTTGGATGTCTTCCAGATAGCGCATGCAGTGCCCCTAGTTCCCGGACGCGGGTTCGCGCCGCCCGATCATGATCGGGGTGATCATCTCGGAAATCGTCTGCCCCTTGGCATTGCGTGTGCTGAACTTGAATTTGACGATGCCCAAGGTCGGCCGGCTTTGCGATGCGCGCGCCTCGATTACTTCGACATCCAGCGTCAGATCGTCGCCCGGGCGAAACGGCGCGAGCCATCGCATCTGATCCACCCCCGGCGAGCCCATCGATGCGGTTCCGTGCAGAAATCCGTCATAGATCATCCGCATCATCAGCGAGCACATGTGCCAGCCGGAGCCGGAAAGTCCTTTGAGCATCGACGCCTTTGCCGCAACTTCATCGAGATGCATCGGCTGCGGATCGTATTCTCGCGCGTAGGCGATAATCTCGTCGCGCGTAATATGGCGCGGCCCGAAGGTCCCGAAGTGGCCGGGCTTAAAATCTTCAAATGTCAGGGTCATAATGCGAAATGCCGTCGAGGAAGCCTGATTGTGGCCGTTATTTGCAGCAATCTCAACCCGGTCGCTTGCATGGCTTTCCCGCGATCCTGCCCGTCAATGTGGTCGGGCCGGGATATTTGAAGCCGTTTCTCGATGCAATTGAATTTGTCACTCATCTACACGGCGGGGGATTTCACCGATGTTCGAATTTCGGGATTTGTTTCAGTGGGACCGTTTCATTACGCCCACCATCATCAAGACGTTCTACTGGCTCGTGATCGCACTGATCATCCTGTTCGGCATTTCCGGTATCTTTTCGGGTCTCGCCGCAATGGCCATCAGCCCGTTCGGCGGTTTCGTCCTCGTGATGTCGAGCCTCGCCAGCGTGATCGTCGGAATCATCTTCGCACGCATTGCGGCTGAGTTCGTTCTGATCGTGTTCCGTATTAACGAACATCTCGGCGCGATACGCGACCAGGGGCAGACGCTGGGTCAGCACCAGCAGTATTGAGTGCTTGAGCCCCGCTCCTCGGTCATGTGAGGAGCGGGGCAGGACGCTTAGGTATTGAACCGGAAATGCAGCACGTCGCCGTCGGCGACGACATATTCCTTGCCTTCCAGTCGTAGCTTGCCACCATCGCGTGCGCCGGCTTCACCGCCGAGCCTGACATAGTCGTCATACCCGATGGTTTCTGCGCGGATGAAGCCCTTCTCGAAATCCGTGTGGATCACGGCCGCTGCCTGCGGAGCCTTGGTGCCCTTGGTGATGGTCCAGGCGCGCGCTTCCTTGGGGCCTACGGTGAAATAGGTGATGAGGTGCAGCAGCGTATAACCGGCTCGGATCAGCTTATCGAGACCGGCTTCTTCGAGACCGAGCGTATCGAGAAATTCGGTGCGCTCTTCGCGGGACAGCGTCGCGATTTCGGATTCGATCTTGGCTGAGATCGCGACCGCGACGGCGCCTTCTTTCGCGGCGTGCTCCGCAACCCGCTGCGAGTATTCATTGCCTGTTCCGGCAGAGCCTTCTTCGACGTTGCAGACATAAAGAACAGGCTTGGAAGTCAGCAGGCCGAGCATGCCGAAGGCACGTTCTTCCTCGGGCTTGCGCTCAAGAAAACGCGTCGGCTTGCCGTCGCGCAGCAGCACCAAAGCGCGTTGGACCAGATCGAGCTGTTCCTTGGCGTCCTTGTCGTTGCCCTTGGCCTTCTTGGTGAGGTTGTCGATGCGCTTCTCGCAGGAATCCAGATCGGCCAGCATCAGCTCGGTCTCGATGATCTCGATGTCGGCGAGCGGATCGATCTTGCCTTCGACGTGGGTGATGTCGTCATCGATGAAGCAACGCACCACATGAGCGACGGCATCGACTTCGCGGATGGTGGCGAGGAACTGGTTACCCAGGCCTTCGCCCTTCGATGCGCCCTTCACCAGGCCCGCGATGTCCACGAAGGTCAGGCGCGTCGGAATGATTTGCTGCGACTTGCCGATCTCGGACAGCTTGTCTAGCCGCTTGTCCGGCACCGCGACTTCACCGACATTCGGCTCGATGGTGCAGAACGGATAGTTCGCGGCCTGCGCCGCGGCGGTTTCGGTGAGCGCATTGAACAGCGTCGATTTGCCGACATTCGGCAGCCCGACGATCCCGCATTTGAATCCCATGACCCTGTCCTAATTCTTCGACGGCTTCTCAGCGGAGCCGTTGTCGTCCTTCGACGTGAAACCCTTGGCCTGCATCGTCAGATGCACCTTGTTCTGAAACGACGAGTCCTGACCACCGACCAGCATGCCCACATGGTCGGTCACCGCATCGTTGAACGCTTCGAGCTGCGGCCGTTCGGCCTTGGCGAAATCGCTCAGCACGTGATTATGCACCAGCTCCTTTGCACCGGGATGTCCGATGCCGAGGCGAACGCGCCGATAATCGTTGCCGATATGCGCGGAGATCGAGCGCAGACCGTTATGTCCGGCGATGCCGCCGCCGATCTTCACACGCACTTTGGCGAATGGCAGTTCGAGCTCGTCGTGAAACACGGCGATATCGCCGAGTGAAATCTTCAAATAGGCCGACGCTTCCTGCACCGAACGGCCGGAGTCGTTCATGAAGGTCATGGGCTTCAACAGGACGACGCGTTCGCCGTCCAGCGTGCCTTCGGAGGTCTCGCCCTGAAAGCGACGGCGCCACGGTCCAAAACCGTGACGCCGCGCGATGTCGTCGAGAACCATGAACCCGATATTGTGCCGGTTGCCCTGGTATTTCGCACCAGGGTTTCCGAGGCCAACAAAGAGAAGCATGACGCGGAGCTCCGCGCCGGATTACTTCTTCTTCGCCGGAGCGGCGGCAGCGGCCGGAGCCTTTGCACCAGCGGCAGGCGCCTTGGCGCCGGCAGCCGGAGCCTTGGCACCCGCAGCGGCAGGAGCCGCAGCGGCAGCCGCAGGGGTCGCAGCTTCTTCACCGTAGCCCGACGGCGGCACGATGGTGACCAGCGTCAGGTCGGCATCGCGCGCCAGCGTCTTCACGCCCTTCGGCAGAACAACGTCGGTGATGTGCAGCGACGTGCCGATATCGAGCTGGCCGACATCAACTTCGAGGAACTGCGGAATGCTCTCGGCTTCGGCTTCCAGTTCGATCGTGTGGGTCACGATGTTGATGGTGCCGCCACGCTTCACGCCCGGAGCGCCTTCAGCACCCTTGATGTGCAGTGGAACGCTGACGCGGATGGTCGCGCCTTCGCCGAGGCGGAGGAAGTCGACGTGGAGCGGGAAGTCCTTGACCGGGTCGAGGTGGAAGTCGCGCGGAATCACGCGGTGCTTCTTGCCCTCGAGTTCGATGTCGTAAATCGTTGTGAGAAACCGGCCTGCCAGAATGCGCTGACGCAGTTCGGCATCATTCACCGAAATCGCCACCGGGGGCTTGTTGTCACCATAGATCACTCCGGGCACTCGGCCGGCGCGACGCTCTGCCCGTGCGGCCCCCTTGCCGCCGACCGGACGTGAGGTCGCCTTCAATTCCTTGACGGTCGCCATCGTTTAAGTCCTTGTTTTCTAAAAGTTAAAGGCCGCAATGCGGCCCGTTTTCACGCTGCAGCAAGCCTCCAGGGGTGCGGGGGCTGCGGACGTGGGCGGCTTCTACCGCCGAAACGTCAAAAAGACAAGGAAATGACAGGCTTTTTCTTCGTCTACGGAGCCCTTCCAGGGGCCTATTTTGGCCATCTGTGCGCAGGCCGCCTATATCCGGCGCGCCGTGCGGGCCACCCCGGCTTCCACTCAGCCGCCGAGTTTGGCTTCCAGCGCCGCGATCCGGGTCTTCAGCGCCTCGTTCTCCTCGCGGGCGAGCCGGGCCATATCCTTGACCGCCTCGAACTCCTCGCGCTTCACGATATCGAGGTCGCGGAGGATTTTCTCAGCCTGGTTGCGCACAACCGTATCAACCTCGCGCTTGACGCCTTGGGCGGCGCCGGCGGCATCGTTCATCAGGCGGCCGATCTCGTCGAAGAACCGATTATTGGTCTGGGTCATGGCAAGAACTCCGGTCGGATGAACAAACACGTGGGATTAAGTTGTAGATCGACAATGGCGATCCCGGCCGCGCAGTTCAAGTATCGCCTGCGTTTCGCGTTCACAACTGCAGAAGTCCCTCAATTCGTCACAAGCCAATGCTTTACTGGCGGCATCGGGAGCCGTAAGCCCACCACATGCCATTCCTGACCATCGCCTTCCCCGTTTTCGATCCGATCGCCATTGCGCTCGGTCCGATTGTTATTCGCTGGTACGCGCTGGCCTATATCGGCGGCATCGTGCTCGGCTGGATTTATGCCCGCGCACTGATCAAGAGCACGAGACTGTGGGGCGGCCCCTCGCCGATCTCGCTACTGGATTTCGACGACTTCATCCTGTGGGTGACGATCGGCATCATTGTCGGCGGCCGCACCGGTTATGTGCTGTTCTACAATCTGGATTTCTTCATTGCCCATCCCGCCGAGATCCTGGAGCTATGGAAGGGCGGCATGTCGTTCCATGGCGGCTTCATGGGCTGCGTCTTTGCCGTGTTCCTGTTCTGCTGGAAGCGCGGCCTATCGATCCTCTCGCTCGGCGACATCACCTGCGCGGTTGGCCCGATCGGGCTGCTGCTGGGGCGCCTCGCCAATTTCATCAACAGTGAATTGTGGGGCCGGCATGCCGACGCTAGCGTGCCATGGGCAATGGTGTTTCCCAATGGCGGGCCGTTGCCGCGCCATCCCAGCCAGCTCTATGAAGCCGGGCTTGAGGGAATCTTTCTGTTTCTCATTCTCGCGCTGATGATCCGGGCCGGCGCGCTGAAGCGACCCGGCCTGATCCTCGGCGCCTTCATCTTTTTTTATGCGCTGGCGCGTATTACGGGAGAATTCTTCCGCGAGCCGGACCCGCAGCTGGGATTTTTGTGGGGCGGGCTCACCATGGGCATGTTGCTCTCGGTGCCAATGATATTTGTGGGACTCGTTTTGATGGTGCGCGCCTGGCGAAAGCCGCAGGCACCGCTCGAAGAGAGTCCGGGCAAGAAGGCCTGATGTGACCGACCAATCGCCGCTGCAAGATGAAATCAAACGCCTGATCAAGTCCACCGGACCGATGCCGGTGTGGCGCTACATGCAGCTATGCCTGACCCATCCGCAACACGGCTACTACATTTCGCGCGATCCGCTCGGCCGCGAGGGTGACTTCACCACATCGCCGGAAGTCAGCCAGATGTTCGGCGAACTGCTGGGCCTGTGGTCGGCTTCGGTCTGGCGGGCCATGGGCGCGCCGCCCTTCGTGCACCTGATCGAACTCGGCCCCGGACGCGGCACCATGATGGCCGATGCGCTACGCGCATTGCGCGTGCTGCCGCCGCTATATCAGGCGCTGAACGTGCATCTCGTCGAGATCAATCCGGTGTTGCGCGAAAAGCAGAAGGCGACACTGTCAGGTGCCCGCAACATCACCTGGCACGACAGTATCGAGACCGTACCGGCGGGCCCGTCGATCATCCTTGCCAATGAATATTTCGACGTCCTGCCGATCCATCAGGCCGTGAAGCGCGAAGGCGGCTGG
This sequence comes from Tardiphaga sp. P9-11, assembly GCF_008329525.1. GTDB lineage: Bacteria > Pseudomonadota > Alphaproteobacteria > Rhizobiales > Xanthobacteraceae > Tardiphaga. Next base: position 314,766 of record NZ_NPKQ01000003.1, read on the forward strand.
CACGAGCGTATGGTGGAGATCGACAGCAATGGACAGCTGATGTTCAGCGCGGCGGCTGACCCACTGCCGCGTTTCGACGTGCTGGTGCCGCCACTGGTGCGCGCAGCCCCCGTCGGTGCCGTATTCGAATGGCGGCCCGATACCGAGATGATGAAGATCGCCAGTCGCGTGCGTGACGAAGGCGGCGCAGCCCTGATCATCGACTACGGCCATGTCCGCAGCGACGCGGGCGACACGCTGCAGGCAATTGCGCAGCACAGCTACGCCGATCCGTTGAAGAATCCGGGCCAGGCCGATATCACCGCGCATGTGGACTTCCAGGCGCTCGGCCGCGCGGCAGAGGATGTCGGTGCACGCGTGCATGGGCCGGTGACGCAGGGCGAATTCCTCAAGCGCCTCGGCATCGAGACACGCGCGCTGACGCTGATGGCCAAGGCCACGCCGGAAGTATCGGAAACGATCTCGGGTGCCCTGAAGCGCCTGATCGACGGCGGCCGCGGCGGCATGGGCTCGATGTTCAAGGTCGTCGGTATATCCGATCCCAGTATCGACACGCTGGTGGCGCTCAGTGACGACACCGGCATCGAGGCCCCTAAACCATGACATTCACATCGCCCTTGCTGTCAGCCATTCCCGGCCTGCGCCACGCGTTCTTCACGCGCGACGGCGGCGTCTCCGAAGGCATCTATGCCGGCCTCAATGGCGGGCTCGGATCGAACGACGATCCCGCGCATGTGGCGGAGAACCGCCGGCGTATGGCGGCGGAGATGGGCGTCGACCCGCTGCACTTCCTCACCGCCTATCAAATCCATTCACCCGACGTCGCGGTCGCCACAGCGCCATGGGATGGAGATTCGCGTCCGCGCGTCGATGCGATGGTGACGAAGGTCGAGGGTCTGGCGCTCGGCGTCACGACGGCCGATTGCGGACCGGTGCTGTTTGCCGATCCCAAGGCGCGCGTCATCGGTGCCGCCCATGCCGGCTGGAAGGGCGCCTTGACCGGCGTGCTCGAGACCACAATCGCGGAGATGGAAAAACTCGGCGCCGACCGTTCCGACATCGTGGTCGCAATCGGCCCACTGATCCGCCAGCCAAGCTACGAAGTCGGCGCCGAATTTGTCGAGCGCTTCACCCAGGCCGATGCCGGCTTTGCCCGCTTCTTCATTCCCTCGACCCGCGCCGGCCATGCCATGTTCGACCTCGGCGGATTCATCCGGACGCGGCTGGAGCGGGCCGGCATTACCATTATCGACGATACCGGCATCGATACCTATCCCGACGAGCGCCTGTTCAGCTATCGCCGCTCGGTGCACCGGAAAGAGCCGGATTACGGCCGCCAGATCCACTCGATTGTGCTGGAAGCCGAATAGCGGCGGCGGCGCGCCTCCCAGGCGCCGACAAGGCCATGCGGCCTTTTGACCAGCGGAGATGCTCCGCACGAGAGCCGCTAAAGTGCCCTTGACTCTCCACTGAGTGGAGGCCGCACAAGGCTCACATGAAACATCGAACCTACACGATTGGAGAAGCGTCCCGTCTGAGCGGAGTTTCGGTCAGACGGCTGCGGTTCTATTCCGACAAGGGGCTGCTGCCGCCTGCCGGGCGGACGGAGAGCGGCTACCGCGTCTTCACCGACGAAGAATTGGTGCGCCTCGATCTCATTCGCTGCCTGCGCGATGCAGGTCTTGGCCTCGACGCCATCCGCGAGGTGCTGTCTCGAGAATTTCCACTCGCCGACGCGCTGCGGATAAGACTTCGCGCGCTTGAGGCGGAAATTGCCTCGCAACGCCGCGTGGCTTCAGCGCTGCGTGCGGTTCTTCGATCCCCTGAACTGACTGAAGCTGACCTGAGGAGATACTGGACCATGATCAACCTGTCCCGCACCGAACGTCGCAACGTCATTGAACGTTTCTACAGTCAGGTGTCCCAAGATGTGCGCATTGATCCTGAATGGATGCGTCAGATGATCGAGGCCAGCACGCCGGAATTGCCGGATGACCCGACACCCGAGCAGTGCGATGCATGGATCGAACTTTCTGCAATCCTCGACGATCCGGGTTTCGTCGCCAACGTGCGCTCCAACGCAAAAGAAATCTGGGACGGCGCGGACTTCGATCTCAACGCCTGGCAGGCCGCCGCGGAGCCTTTCATGGAAAAAGCCAAGGACGCTGTCGCGCAAGGGTTTGGGCCGGGATCGGAGACAGCACACGAGCTTGCCCAGGAATGGCTGGAAACCTCCGCACGCGTAATGGGCCGCGCGCCGGACGACGATTACAAGGCATGGCTGCGCACCAGATACGCCGCACATGATTCCCGCTCGGTGCGCTATTGGGAACTTGTCGCGATCATGAAAGGCCAGCCGCCGCAGACCAGCCCCAACCAGGAATGGAACTGGATCATCGACGCCATGAAGCATCATCTCGCAGAATAAAGTCGCGGCGGGGCTAGGATTTAGCTCAAATTCGAGCCAGCGCAGACCGGGTCTGAAAACCCAGTTCACAGCCTGCCCTAGACCTTAACGCATTTTAACGATATCGCTCGACCTGTCTGGAGCCGCTTGCGGCGAACGGACGGAAGTCGGGACGCCCTATGCGATTTTCTGCCCTTACCGATCGAGCCAGACCGCGCCTGATCCAGGCTGCGCTGTCGCTGACCGTAGCGTTCGGGCTTGCCGGTTGCGCCAATGTCCCCAATTCGGGCGGCGCCATGAATGCGCAAGCCAGCCTTTCTGCCGCCTCCGGCCCAACGGTCGCATTCGAATCCATCGACGGGCCGCCGCCGCAGGTCTTCGACCGCATGGTCAACCTTCTGGATAGTGAGGCACGCCTGCGCAACCTTGCGGTTGTATCCCGCAAGGACAGCGCCGCCTTCCGGGTCCGCAGCTATCTCTCCGCGCAGGTTCGCAGCGGTCAGACCTCGATCGCCTGGGTCTGGGACGTCTATGACCGCGACCAGAATCGCGCTTTGCGCCTGACCGGCGAGGAACGGACCGGAAAGGGTGGTCGCGACGCCTGGGCCACCGCCGATGACCTCGTTCTGCGCCGGATCGCTCAGGCGGGGCTCACCGGCCTTAATGGCATGATCAACGGTACCACGCCCGACGATCAGGCGCCGGCTTCTGCGCCGCGTGGCAACGGACCTGCTATCGCCAGCGCCTACGAATTGCCCGTGCAGGCCACCGCATTTGCCGAGACGCGCTAACTTCAGCACGCGTTAAGCAGAGGCCCGTTTTTACGCAGGAAAACAGCGGCCCACGGGTTGCCAGCGGGCCGCCGTCCTTGATATCACCTCGCTCAGCTAGACGAGTTCTTGTGGGTAATCCGATATGCTGAACGTTGTATCCACCAAGCCGCGGGGAGACGCGTCGATGTCGGCCAAGAACGGCTCCATCAAACTGGTCGCCGGCAATTCCAATCCGGTTCTGGCGGCCGAAATCGCGGCATGGCTCGAACTGCCGCTGACCAAGGCCAATGTCCGGCGCTTCGCCGACATGGAAATCTTCGTCGAGATCCAGGAAAACGTTCGCGGCTCGGATGTCTTCGTCATTCAGTCGACTTCATTTCCGGTCAACGACCATCTGATGGAATTGCTGATCGTCACCGACGCGCTGCGCCGCGCGTCCGCACGCCGCATCACCGCGGTGATTCCGTATTTCGGTTACGCCCGGCAGGACCGCAAGGTGGGCTCGCGCTCGCCGATTTCAGCCAAGCTGGTCGCCAATATGATCACCCATGCGGGCGTCGACCGCGTCATGACGCTCGACCTGCATGCAGGGCAGATCCAGGGCTTCTTCGACATTCCCACCGACAATCTCTTTGCCTCGCCGGTGATGGTGCGCGACATCAAGGAGAAGTTTGACCTCGATAATGTGATGGTGGTATCGCCGGACGTCGGCGGTGTGGCGCGCGCCCGTGGCCTCGCCAAGCGCATCAACACGCCGCTGGCGATCGTCGACAAGCGCCGCGAACGCGCCGGTGAATCCGAAGTGATGAACGTGATCGGCGACGTCGCCGGCTATACCTGCATTCTGATCGACGACATCGTCGATTCCGGCGGCACGCTGGTCAACGCCGCCGATGCGTTGCTCGCCAATGGCGCCAAGGACGTCTACGCCTATCTCACCCACGGCGTGCTGTCCGGCGGCGCAGCGGCGCGCATCACCAATTCGAAGCTCAAGGAACTGGTGATTACGGACTCGATTCAACCGACCGAAGCCGTGATCAAGTCGCCGAACATCCGCACGCTGTCGATCGCATCCCTGATCGGGGAAGCGATCGGCCGCACGGCAGCGGAAGAGTCAGTGTCGAGCCTGTTCGACTAAAGCTCGCATTCTTCAATCCGTAGGATAGGTAGAGCGAAGCGAAACCCATCACTCGAAGACAAGACGATGGGTTTCGCGAAGACGCTCTACCCATCCGACAAGACCCCCTACACGATCCCCGCCGCCACCTGCCCGCGCAGACGCTCCAGACTCAGCAACGTCTCGGCGCAGGCCGCAGCAACCTTCAGGCCGCTCTCCGCAAAGTGCTTGCGGAAGAATGCCGCGCTCTCTTCCGTCTCACGGAAATCCTCTGGCGCCGTCACGGCCGAGAACACCGGGATCTCGGTACGTAGTTGCACATCCATCAGCGCACGGATGACGGTGTCTGCTACAAAGCCGCGGGTACCGCTGTCGACCACCAGGCCGGCCGCGACGATCGCTGTGTAGCGCCGCGTCTTGGCCAGCACCTGCACATGCAGCGGGATCTCGAACGAGCCAGGCACTTCGAACAGATCAACCTGCGACGGGCTGATATGGCGCGCCTCTATTTCGCTCAGAAATGCCTCCCAACAGGGCGCAACCATGTCGCGATGCCAGGACGACTGCACGAAGGCGACGCGCTGCGGCTTGGCAAAGCGCGGGTGTTGCTGGACTGCGGATGACTCGGAGGTCGTGTCGTTCATGGCCTGATACTTTCGTTATGGCCAAACTATGCCGAAACCGAACCAACCCAGCAAGGCCGTCCAGAGGCTGTATCGGGGCCCAACAGGACTCTTGCGAGGCTGGGAAAGCCTGCATGCCCCGCGGCGGAATCAATAGTTACCTCTAACCGGACTCGCGGCACGCGAGGGCGCACCGCACAGACTCGCAATCCGAGAATCCGATTCCGGTTTGTTCTCATTGCGACGAGATGACCTGTGGATGAGGGGTTGTTTGGTTGTGGATGGATTCGTGGTGCCGTTGCGCAGATTCAGCAAATCACATCACTTCAAACTCGCAAGGTCTGGATGAATAGAACTTGCAGCCTGCAGCGACGCTCCGACATTTTCGCGTACCGGCCAGCTGTTTGCATCATCACATTTCAAGAGCAAGGTCGCGACGGCATGTCACTCCTCGAAAGCACTATCGATTCACGGCTCAACCCGCTCGCGGTTGTCGAGGATATTGCCGCTGATCATAACTGGGCGTTTGAGCGCTCGGGCGAAGACGAAGTCACAATTGTTTCCAAAGGTGACTGGATCGATTACCAACTCTCCTTCACCTGGATGAACGAAATCGAAGCGCTGCATCTGGCCTGCGCCTTCGACATGAAGATTCCACCCGCACGCCGCGCCGAAGTGCAGCGCCTGATCGCCATGATCAACGAACAGATGTGGGTCGGTCATTTCGATATCTGGACTCACTCAGGCATGGTGATGTACCGGCAGGCACTGGTGCTACCGGATGGTCTCATCGCGACGACTGCGCAATGCGAAGCCATGCTGGTCTCGGCGATCCATTCCTGCGAGCGCTACTATCCAGCGTTGCAGTTCGTGGTATGGGCCGGCAAGACCGCGGCCGAAGCAATGTCTGCCGCGATGTTTGATACAGCCGGCGAAGCATGACCAGCGTTCCCGTCATCACCGTGCCGGATGCGCCCGGTGAAGCGGAACGTCTGGTCGTCGCCAATGCCTTGCTGGCCTACAATACCAAGACGGTCGGACCGAACAATCACCAGCCGCTCTCGATCCTGATCCACGATCCCGCGACCGGCGAACCGATCGGCGGCATCTGGGGCAAGACGGCGTTCAATTGGTGTTTTGTCGAGCTGTTCGTCGTGCCCGAGCAGTTCCGCGGCCAGGATATCGGTTCGAAGATCCTCGCCAAGGCTGAAGAAATCGCGCGCGAGCGCGGCTGCATCGGTCTGTGGCTCGACACCTACTGGTTTCAGGCGCGCAGCTTCTACGAGAAGCGGGGCTATGAAGTATTCGGTGAAATCCCAGACTATCCGCGCGGCGGCCCGCGCTACTTCCTGAAAAAGAGCTTCATCTAGGTCCGTTCAGGCTGTGCAGCCTGCCCCGCAATGATATGGTCCCGGCCGTTCTGACAGCCGGGATTTTGCGATGACCTTTTCTACGACCTCACGCGCGCTCAACGATATCGATGGCCACATCGTGCTGGCCGGCGCCGGCAAGATGGGCGGCGCGATGCTGACCGGCTGGATCGCGGGCGGTCTCGATCCCAAACGCACCGTTGTGATCGATCCGCATGTCTCCGACGAGATAAAGGCGCTCGCGGCCAAAGGCGCTCGTCTCAATCCGGATCTGAAAGACATCGGCCCCGTGGCAGCACTGGTGCTCGCTGTGAAGCCGCAGATGTTCGCCGAGGTCGGCCCGACGCTACGCGCCATCGCCGGATCGTCGCTCGTGGTTTCGATCATGGCCGGCACGACCATCGCCGGCATCGCGAAAGCCTGCGGCGGCAAAGTGGTGCGCGCGATGCCGAACACGCCGGCCGCCATCGGCCGGGGCATCACCGTCGCGGTCCCCGCCAGCGACGTCTCGCCGGCACAACGCGATCTGACTGACGCGTTGCTGCGCGCGACCGGCTCGGTTGAATGGGTCGAGGACGAGAACCTGATCGACGCAGTCACCGCCGTCTCCGGCTCGGGTCCGGCCTATGTGTTCCTGCTAGCTGAAGAAATGGCCCGCGCCGGCATCGCTGCCGGCCTTCCGCCTGAACTGGCTATGAAGCTGGCGCGCGAAACCGTGTCAGGCTCGGGTGAGTTGCTGCGTCAGTCCGACCTCGATGCCGCAACACTCCGCAAAAACGTCACGTCGCCCGGCGGAACCACGGCCGCAGCGTTGAGCGTGCTGATGGCGGATGACGGTTTCGAGCCGCTACTAACGCGCGCCATCGCTGCGGCAACTGCGCGCTCAAAAGAACTGGCGAAGTAACTACACCGGCACCCGCACCACGGCGCGCAGTCCGCCCATCGGACTATCCATCAACGTGATATCGCCGCCATGCGAGCGCGCGATGTCGCGGGCGATGGCGAGGCCAAGGCCTGTGCCGCCTTCGTCCTGATTGCGCGCGTCGTCGAGCCGCAGGAACGGCTTGAATACTTCCTCGCGCATGTCGGCGGGAATACCGGGGCCGTCGTCGTCCACCGTGACCGTGAGATAGCGATGATCGCGGTGCCCGGTGATAGCGATGTCGTTGGCATGGCGCGCGGCATTCGAGACGAGATTGCCGAGGCAACGCTTGAATGCTGCCGGCTTCACCGTGACGATCGGCAGGCCGTGGAACGTGACCGTCGCCTTGTGGCCGTTGCGCTCCGCGTCACTGCGAAGCTCTTCCAGCGCCGCAGCCATGTCGGTCGGCTGCGCCTGCTCGCCGCTGTCGCCGCGCGCAAAGGCGAGATAGGCCTCGAGCATGCCGGACATCTCGTCGATGTCCTTGCGCATGCCCTCGACGTCCGGACCGTCCTCGATCAGCGCCAGCTCAAGCTTGAAGCGCGTCAGGATGGTGCGCAGATCGTGGGAGACGCCGGCCAGCATGGCCGTGCGCTGTTCCATCGCGCGTTCGATACGTGCCTTCATCTCGATGAAGGCATTGGCGGCACGACGGACCTCGCGTGCGCCGCGCGGTCGGAAATTCGGCGCTTCGCGGCCCTTGCCGAAACTCTCGGCGGCGTCAGCGAGCTTGAGGATCGGGCGTATCTGGTTGCGCAGAAACAGGATCGCGACAATCAGTAGGATCGACGATGTCCCCACCATCCAGAACAGGAAGATTTCCGAATTCGATGCATAGGCTGCGCTGCGCTGCGCGAAGATGCGCATCACGGCGTCATCGAGCTGGATGCGGATTTCGACGAGATTGGAACGACCGACGGTGTCGATCCAGAACGGCCGCGTGATCTGCCGACCGATCTGGACGGACAGCGCCTGATCGAGCAGCGAGAAGAACGGCTTCGGACCGGGCGGCGGCATGTCGCCGAGCGGCAGGAAATCCACCACGAGGCCAAGGCGCTGCTGTGCGATAGCCTTGATCTGCGTGCGGTCCTTGTCCTGCGGATAGACCTTGTAGACGTCGATCAGCGTCGCGATGTCCTGCACCACGGCCTGTGACAGGCGGCGCGTCACCGTGTTCCAGTGCCGCTCCATGAAGACGAAGGCCACCACCGACTGCAGCAGAACCATCGGCACGATCATGATCAGCAGCGTGCGGGCATAGAGTCCCGTGGGCATCACGCTCTTGAAGCGCCGGCCCATCAGGCTGTGCGCCGCAGAAACACGGCCCGCGGCGGAGCGGAGGATGGTTATGCCGGTGTCGAGCGTGCTCATCGCGCAAACTTCATGGACTATGGCGATGCGACGAGGCGATAGCCGATGCCACGCACGGCCTGCAGAAACAGCGGATTGGCTGGATCGGTCTCGATCTTGCGGCGCAGGCGATTGATCTGCACGTCCACCGCACGCTCGTTCACGGTGCCACCGCCGCCAGTGAGTTCACCGCGCGGCACGGTCTCGCCGGGCGCTGCGGCCAGCACGCGCAGCATGTCACGCTCGCGGTCGGTAAGATGGATGATTTCGTCACCCTGGCGTAATTCACCACGCGCGAGGTGATATACATAAGGTCCGAATTGCAGCGACTCCGCGCGCTCGACCGGCACCGGTGCACTGCGCTTGAGGATGTTGGCGATGCGCAGCACCAGTTCGCGCGGCTCGAACGGCTTGGCAACATAGTCGTCGGCGCCGATCTGCAATCCCTCGATCCGGCTTTCCGCCTCGTGCCGCGCCGTCAGCATGATGATCGGCACGGCGGAGGACGTCCGAATGAAGCGCGCGAGTTCGAAGCCGGTCTCGCCTGGCATCATCACATCGAGGATCAGGAGATCGAAATGCAGCCCGAGCAATTTGGCACGCGCTTCCTTGGCGCTCGGCGCCGTGGTGACGCGGTAGCCTTCGCCGGAGAGAAAGCGCGAGAGGAGATCGCGAATACGGCGGTCGTCATCGACCAGCAGCAGATGCGGCGCATCGTCGGCCAATGGCACCGGCATTCGTTTGGCGGCCTGAGCTAACATCATGTCTTGTTTGTCCTGCCGTCAGTTTTGGCGGATGCCTGGCTCAAAATGACCTGCAGCACCTTGTCGGGATCATTGCGGTCGATCATCGCCGAGAGAAACCTGCCGATCGCCTCAACTTCGACCGGCGTAAAATCCTTGAGCGCGCGGTTGATGCGATCAGTCTGCAAACCCGCGAGCTGCGCAACGAGAGCTTCACCCTTGGCGGTGGCGAAAAGAAGCCGCTGCCGCCGATCTGCCTCGCCGGATTTCTGGACGATATACCCTTCATCGAGCAATTGCTTGAGAACACGGCCCAGCGACTGCTTCGTGATGCGCAGGACATCGAGCAGATCGGCAACCTTCAGGCCGGGATAGCGATGCACGAAGTGCACGACCCGGTGATGGGCGCGCCCGAAACCGAATTGGTCGAGCACATCGTCGGGATCGCCCACAAAGTCGCGATAGGCAAAGAACAACAGCTCGATGATGTCCCAGCGAGGCGGTTTCGCAGGATCGCCGCTGGATTGCCGCTGGATTGTCTCAAGCGATCGTGACGCCGCGTCCTTGGAATTTACGTCAACCATATTGACATATCTTGGGTTCAATCTTACAAAACTGACCATCGCGACGAAACATTAGAACTCTCGCCGCATGGTCCCAATAGGGCCGATCTGAGAACCATACCGGACTTCGGCATGGCGCTAAAGCCTGTCCTGGGTCATCCACCCGGGCCGGAAACGCTTTTGCCGTGGGTCCGCTTGACGTAGAACAACATCGACGCTGCCGCCCCCAGGAGCTGCGCCGTAAGCAGGAGTGAGATCCATGGGAGTTTCGTTCGATAAAATCGATGGCGCAGCTTTGCTGAAATTCGACATTCAGCCCGCGGCGAACGCGGTGTCCGAGGCGGACCGCGCAGCAAAGCTCAAGGATCCGGGCTTCGGCCGGGTTTTCACCGATCACATGGCCATCGTCCGCTATAATCAGACCGAGGGCTGGCATGGTGCGCGCGTCGAATCCCGCGCGAATTTCCCGCTCGATCCGGCCGCGGCCGTCCTGCATTACGCGCAGGAGATCTTCGAAGGCCTCAAGGCCTATGTCCGTGAGGACGGCGGCGTGAACCTGTTCCGCCCCGATGCCAATGCCAAGCGCTTCCAGAATTCGGCCGATCGCATGGCCATGGCGCCACTGCCCGAGCCGGTGTTCATCGAAGCCATCGAACAGCTCGTGCGCATGGACCGCGCCTGGATTCCAGGTGGCGAAGGCAGCCTCTATCTGCGGCCGTTCATGGTCGCGAGCGAGATCTTCCTCGGCGTCAAGCCGTCCGCGGAATACATCTTCGCTGTCATCGCCTCGCCGGTCGGCTCCTATTTCAAGGGCGGACCTGCCCCTGTGTCGATCTGGGTCTCGGAGAACTATACCCGCGCTGCGATCGGCGGTACCGGCGCTGTCAAATGCGGTGGCAACTACGCCGCAAGCCTGCGCGCGCAGGCCGAAGCCAGCGATCACGGCTGCGATCAGGTCGTGTTCCTCGATGCGGTCGAGCGTCGCTACATCGAAGAACTCGGCGGCATGAACATCTTCTTCGTGTTCGAGGACGGTTCGCTGCTGACGCCGCCGCTCGGCACGATCCTGCCAGGCATCACGCGCGATTCCATCATAGCTCTGGCGAAGGACAAGGGCACGCGGGTGCGCGAAGAGGCTTATACGCTCGACCAGTGGCGCGCCGACGCTACCAGCGGCAGACTGAAAGAAGCCTTCGCCTGCGGCACAGCTGCGGTTATCTCGCCGATCGGCCAGGTGCGTTCGGTGAGCGGTGATTTCGAGATCAATGGCGGCGCAGCTGGTCCCGTCACGATGGGCCTGCGCAAGCAGCTGGTCGACATTCAGTACGGCCGCGCGCCCGACCCGCATAACTGGATCCGCAAGGTCCTGTAAACGCCGAGCCCTTCAAGACGACAAATGCCGCAGCCTTTCGAGGCTGCGGCATTTTTATTTGGTCCGCGTCGCCGGCACGAGCCCGAGCTGCTCGCGCCGTGTCCAGCGCCAGAGCATCACCGGCGCCACCACGGCCAAACCTGCAGCCAGTCCAATCCAGATGCCAACACCGCCGAAGCCCAGCTTGAATGCGAACAGCAGGCTGAGACCCATGCCGAAGCCCCAATAGCCTAATGCGGCAAAGATCATCGGCATGCGCGTATCCTGCAATCCACGCAGCATCCCCGCAGCCACTGACTGCGCGCCATCTGCAATCTGGAACACCGCCGCGCAAAACAGAAACGACATTGCCGTGTCGATGACGACGGCATTGGCGGGATTAGCCAGATCGATGAAGGCGCCAATCAGGACACGTGGCGCAGCCAGCAACAACATGCTCATCGACGCCATGAATGCCACCGCAAGGCCGAATGCAGTCCACCCTGCTCGCGTGATGCCATCGCGATCCGAGGCGCCTTTGGCCAACCCGACACGAACAGTTGCCGCCTGGCTCAGTCCCATCGGCACCATGAAAGAGATCGATGCGATCTGGATCGCAATCGCATGCGCCGCGATGGCGGCCGTTCCGAACTGCCCCATCAGGAACACTGCTGCATTGAAGACGGTGATTTCGAAGGCGAGCGTCGCGCCGATCGGCAGACCTATACGCCATAGCTTTGCGAGGCGGGGCCAGTCAGCGCGCCACCAATTGCCGAACAGGTGATAGCGCCGGAACTTCGGATGCCATGCAACGACGAGGGCAAAGACTGCGAACAGAAAAATGTTCGACAGAGTGGTTGCAAGGCCGGAACCGCGCAGACCCATCTCCGGAAATCCGAGATGGCCGAACACCAGCACCCAGTTGGCAGCCGCATTGAACAGAATGGTCGCGCCCGTCACCACCAGCGCCCAAAGCGGACGCTGCACCGCAGCGACGAAAGAGCGCAACACGATGAAACCAAGCGCGGGCAGAAAGCCCCACTGCAGCATATGCATGAATGCCTGCGCATCGGCAGCCGCCTGCGCCTGTTGACCGAATAGCAACAGGATCGCTTCCGTATGCCAGAAAACAATCCATGCCGGCACCGCGACAATCAGCGCCGTCCACAAACCCTGGCGAAACGTCCGCCTGACATCGCGCACCGCATGCAGCTTGCGGCCAATCGCCTCCGCCATCATCGGCGATGTCGCAGTGACGAGGCCGATGGCGAAAATCAAAATGGCGAAATAGACATTCACGCCGAGTGCGGACGCAGCCAAAGCTTCTGCACTCACGCGGCCGAGTATGATGACGTCAGTCGTGGTGAGTGCGATCTGCGCCAGATTGGTCAGCACCAGAGGCCAGCCGAGCGCTAGTGTTGCCCGCAACTCGGTGAGCCACAGATCGCGCGTCAAAGCCTTCTGACCGAGAGCCAGCAGCATGGAATCCTTCAGTCGATTTGAGTGGCGCGACTGCAAGGGATGTCACGTCAGAATCCGTCCGACAACGATGCCGGACATTCACACATCAAAATGCGCGTGAAGATGCCGTGATAAACGCTGCAGGCGTGTTTGGCCAGACGTTGGACTAGCCGGTGCCGCGACCTTGCAGCGCAGCAGCGGACACCCAGAACACCTCGCCTTCGGAGTCTTCGGTGTCCAGCCAGATCAGCGGGAGATCGGGAAACGCTTCATCGACATTGGCGCGGCCGCGACCAATCTCGCAGAGCAGGCCGCCATGCGGATTCAGATGATCGCCAGCCTGTTCAATGATTTTCCTGACGATATCGAGCCCATCATCACCGCCATCGAACGCCATCGCGGGTTCCGCCAGGCATTCGTCCGGCAGATCGGCCATGCCCTGCGCATCGACATAAGGCGGATTGGTGATGATGAGATCGTAGCGGGTATCGCCGAGCGGTTCGAACAGATTGCCCTTGTAGAGCGTCAAACGCTCATCGAGCCCATAGTCAATGACATTGCGCATGGCAACGGCGAGTGCCGCGGGCGAGAGATCGACGGCATCGACCTGCGCATTGGGAAATGACTGGCTCGCCAGGATCGCGATGCAGCCAGAACCGGTGCAGAGATCCAGCACGCTTTCAATGTCCATCGGATCGTCGATCAACGAACCGCCGTCACCGTCGTCACCGCTGAAATGCGAGTCCAGCAATTCGCCGATGAAGGAACGCGGCACGATGGTGCGCTCGTCCACATAGAACGGCAGGCCGCGCATATAGATCTTGTTGACCAGATAGGCCGCCGGTTTGCGCGTCGTCACGCGGCGATGAATGACATCGAGGATCTGCTTGCCCTCGGCAACGGTCACTCGCGCCATGGCAAAATTCTCGAACTGGTCGGGATGCAGATGCAGCACTTCGCAGACGATGAAGGCCGCTTCGGCAACGGGATCAGTCGTGCCATGCGCAAAAGAAAGCCTGGCCTCGATGAAGCGGCTGGTGGCATAGCGCACATAATCCAGCAGCGTCGCAAGCTCGCCCGGCCCGACCTTCGGCAAACTCGCCGTAGCGATCTTCTTCACAGAGGTCTTTGCTTTTGTGGAACCCTTGGTCGCGGACTTCTTGACCGCCTTCTTGGCAACTGTCTTCACGGTCTTCTTGGCCATCAGTTTTTATCCCAGCGCGCCGCAGCGTCGTCATCGTCGGTCTTCGCAGCAATCCAGTTGCTGCCACCGGCGGTTTCCTCGCGCTTCCAGAACGGAGCATGCGCCTTGAGGTAATCCATCAAAAATTCAGCGGCCTGAAACGCCGCCTGGCGATGTGCCGACGCGGTCAGCACCACCATGATATTCTCACCAGGCAGGATGCGGCCGACACGGTGAACGATCGTCAGCCCCGTCAGCGGCCAGCGCGTCATCGCCTCCTCGGCATGACGCGCAATCTCTGCCTCCGCCATGCCGGGATAGTGCTCCAGCGTCAGCGCCGTGGTCGCGTCGCCGCTCCCACTCAAGTTTTCCTGGCCGCGGCAGATACCACTGAAGGTGACCACCGCGCCGATGTCGGTGCGGCTCGCCGTCAGCGCAGCGATTTCGCGTGCAACGTCGAAATCGGCATCCTGGATGCGGATGGTCACGTTGGAGGTCATGAGGTCAACGCAGTCGTTGGTAAAATCAGCCGCCGGTCATCGGCGGGAAGAACGCAATCTCGCGGGCGCCGGCGATCACAGTATCCGGCCGCACATGCGTATGGTCGATGGCAGCGCGGATCACCTTCGGCGTCTCGAACGCATAGGCATATTCGTCGCCACGCGTGCTCAGCCATCCGATCAGATCGCCGACTGTGCGCACGGCAGCAGGCGGCTCGACCGTCTCTTCGGACTTGCCGATACGCTCGCGAACCCAAGCGAAGTAGACGACCTTCATGCATCCTCCGCGATGAGGTGATGAATGCCCGCACGGAAATAATCGTAGCCCGTATAAATGGTGACGAGCGCGGAAATCCACAGCAGCAAGAGGCCGAGCTGGGTCGTGAACGGGATCACCTGGTCGCCTGCCTCGCCGGCCAGCAGGAAGCCGATGGCGATCAACTGGGCCGTCGTCTTCCACTTCGCAACTTTCGTGACCGGGACACTGACACGAAGTGCGGCTAGATATTCGCGCAGGCCCGAGACCAGGATTTCGCGGCACAGGATTACGATGGCGGCCCACAGGGTCCAGCCATGGATGATGCCGTCGGCGGCCAGCATCAGCAGGCAGGAGGCCACCAGCAGCTTGTCGGCGATCGGATCGAGCATCCGGCCAAAGGCGGACTGCTGATTCCAGATCCGGGCGTAATAGCCATCGAGAAAATCCGTGACCGCGGCGCCGATGAACACCGCCAGCGCGACCCAGCGCAGCCACAGTGGACCATCCATGATCGACTGCGAATAGATGCAGCCGACCACCACCGGAATCGCGGCGATGCGGGTCATGGTCAGGATATTTGGCAGGGACATCGCGGAATTCGCGGCCCGTCTCGTGGTCTCTGTCATCCGTCTTACCAATACTGCCAGAGCGCGGAGGTCAACCGCCAGCGAAGCGGGGCAGCTTAGTTTACCGCAAAACTGCCCCGAGGCATGCGACAGCCAGATTACGTCTCGTTCATCTTGGCCGTCATCTGGCGCCGGGCTGGGGGTGGAAAAAGTCGAAAATCTTGCGGGCGCTCTCGGCCGAGATACCCGGAACCTTGCCCAGGTCGCCCACCGAGGCGCGCTCGATCTCCTTCAGCGTTCCGAAATGGTGCAGGAGCGCCCGCTTGCGGGTCGGCCCAATCCCGGGGATTTCCTGCAAACCGGCCTCGCGGATGTCCTTCTTGCGCAGTGTGCGGTGCGATCCGATGACAAACCGATGCGCCTCGTCACGCAGCCTCTGGATAAAATACAGCACGGGGTCGCGTGGCTCGAGCTTGATGGCGTCGCGGCCCGGAATGAACATGGTTTCGCGGCCGGCGTCGCGGTCCGGCCCCTTGGCCACCGCCATCAGAGTCACATCGGTCAGTTTCAGCTCATCGAAGATTTCCTTGACCGCGTTGAGCTGGCCACGGCCACCATCGATGATGACCAGATCCGGCCAGAGCGGCACGTCCTCGTCCTTCGGCTTGATCGCCTCGCCCTCGACCGGCGGCGTCAGCAACCGCTTGAAACGCCGCTGCAGCACCTCCTTCATCATCCCGTAGTCGTCGCCGGGCGTGAGCCCCTCGGACTTGATGTTGAACTTGCGGTACTGGTTCTTGATGAAGCCATCCGGCCCCGCCACGATCATGGCGCCGACTGCGTTGGTGCCCTGGATATGGCTGTTGTCATAAACCTCGATGCGCTTCGGCACGGTGGCCATGCCCGCCATCTTCGACATGCCTTCCAGGAGACGCGTCTGCGTCGCCGTGTCGGCGAGCTTGCGGCCGAGCGCCTCGCGGGCATTGGTCAGTGCGTGGAGAACCAGCTCTTTCTTCTCGCCGCGCTGCGGTGTTAGCACCTCGACCTTGAAACCGGCCTTGACGCTGAGCGCGCTGGCCAGCAGCTCGCTTTCCTCGATGGCATGCGACAGCAGCACCATCTTCGGCGGCGGCTTGTCCTCGTAGAACTGCGCCAGGAATGAGCCCAACACTTCCTCGGACGTGTAGGATTTCTCCGCGCGCGGGAAATAAGCCCGGTTGCCCCAGTTCTGGCCGGTGCGGAAGAAGAACACCTCGACGCAGGAATAGCCGCCCTCCTGATGGATGGCGAAGACGTCGGCTTCTTCCACAGTACGGGGATTGATGCCCTGCTGCGACTGGATTGCCGACAATGCCGCAAGGCGGTCGCGATACAGTGCCGCGCGCTCGAAGGCGAGTTCGTCCGAGGCCTTCTCCATTTCACCGGCGAGTAACTGCTTCACGGCGCGGCTGCGACCGGACAGGAAGTCCTTCGCCTCGCGCACCAGTTCGGTGTAGCCGGGGAAATCGATCTCGCTCGTGCAAGGACCCGAGCAGCGGCGGATTTGATAAAGCAGACAAGGCCGTGTGCGGCTCTCGAAGAACGAATCCGTGCATGACCGCACCAGAAACGCTCGCTGCAGTGCCGTGATGGTGCGATTGACCGCACCGACCGATGCGAACGGACCGAAATAGCGCCCAGGCCGTGACTGCGCGCCGCGATGCTTCAATATCTGCGGCGCCCAGTGATCGCCCGAGATCAGAATATAGGGGAATGATTTGTCGTCGCGGAGCTGCACGTTGAAGCGCGGGCGGAGTTGCTTGATGAGATTGGCTTCGAGCAGCAGCGCTTCGGTTTCGGTCGATGTCGAGATGATCTCCACCACCACCGTCGCGGCAATCATGCGGGCGATGCGCATCACCTGCCCGGTCGGCCTTGCATAGGATGACAGCCGCTTCTTCACGTTCTTGGCCTTGCCGACATACAGCACGTCATTGGCCGCGTTCAGCATTCGGTACACCCCGGGCGAGGTCGGGGCGTGGCGCACGGCATGCTCGATGGCCGCCCGGCCAAGCGCCAGGGGACCTTCGGCAATCGCGTCGCCGAGATCGTCGTCGCCGGCATCCGGCAGCGCACCGTCTTCCTCATCGTCGGCCGCCCCGGGTTCCGGTTCGAGATCGGGCGGCACCTGCAGCGTGGACTGGATGCCCTGTCCGGGACCACGGTCGTCGGAACCTGGCTCTGCCGCGGGCTCGGTCGAGGTCTGGTGCAGCGGCTCGGTGGGGTCTTGAATCATGAGGTCAATTTAAGCGCTGCGGCGGGTCATCGCCAGCATCCGCTGATCCGGAAACACCGGTGCGACGGCTCACTCCCGGGTGTTCGGAGCGGGCCACAGGACTTTGGCCGTCCCTGTAGGAAAAATCACGAATTGCCAAAAGTAAGACTCTTTTAACGCCAATACGGCGCCGCAGAGGGCCGTTAAGGACCGCTTAATCTAAAACTCTCGATAAATCGTCTCGATAAATGATGGAATTCCGTAACCCTAGGGCTTCGTTCGCCAGATCCCGAACGCGCACCGATGGGCCGGCAATAACGCGTATTTTGGAGAGTTGAGATGAGTAAGTTTGCGTTCGCGGCAGTCGCCCTCGTGGCTGCAGGTGCGACAACGGCACATGCGGCGGACATGCCTTACCGGTCGCGGGCGCCCTATACAGTCGCCCAGCCGCTCAACGCCTATAGCTGGGCCGGCCCATATCTCGGCGCCACTCTCGGCTACGAATGGGGCAGCGTCTCCAACACCGGCGCGAAGCCCTCGGGCATCGCCGGCGGCGTGACGGGTGGTTACAACTGGCAGAGCGGCAACATCGTGTTCGGTCTCGAAGGCGATCTGCAGGGCACCGGCGCGGATGACCGCTTCGCCACCTACAAGTTCTCGAACCCCTGGTTCGGCACCGCGCGCGGCCGTATCGGCTACGCCTTCAACAATGTGCTGCTCTACGGCACCGCCGGTCTCTCCTTCGGCAGCCTTGAAGCCGAACGCAATGGCCTGCAGCAGACCCAGACGTCGGTCGGCTGGACCGCGGGTGTCGGCGCCGAAGTCGGCATCTACCAGAACTGGACCGCGAAGATCGAATATCTCTATGTCGATCTGTCCAAGAACACCTACACGCTCACCGGCACCGACAGCGCGCTCAGCTTCGGCACCGTGCGCGTCGGCGTGAACTATCACTTCTAAGTTCGGCTCCGGACACCTCGCATCCGGACTTCTGCTCCAAGTGAGAAGAAAACAATACAACCCACTCCCGACCGCGTCGCGGTCGGGATTTTTTTATGTGCGGCGCTCAAGCACAGAATAGACGGAGCTCAACAAAACTCATCTCTTTCGGAGAGTCTCACGAAAGATGGAGGGGTGACGGGTTTCGCCAAGACGCTCACCCCATCCGACAAATCTGCGCTCGCTATCCTGTGATGACCAGATCGACCGCCTTGGGGCCCTTGCCCTTCTTGTCGGGCTCGACCTCGAAGGTGATCCGCTGGCCTTCGATCAGGTCTTTCAGGCCGGCGCGTTCGACCGCGGTGATATGCACAAACACGTCCCGTCCACCATCGTCGGGCTTGATGAAGCCGTAGCCGCGCTCGCCATTGAAAAACTTGACCGTACCGCTCATGCCCATCGGGTCCCTCCCCGCAATGCTCCGCCGCAGCGCCTTCGCGCCGCGACCGACCGGACATTCACTCCACGGAGGCTTGGCCTTTATTTCAAATATCGATGTGGGCCACGTCACTCCGCCGCAACCATTCGCGGAAGCGGAACGTAAAGCCAGTCATAATGGCACTAGCTTAATACGGTTCCGCCGGGATTGACCACCGTTTTTGGCGGTGCCGTTTGGTAGTTGAAGTTTGCGTAGTTCGGCGCCGGCTTTGCAGCGTCAGGGTTTCGCCGTCTCCAGCCGAAAGCGTCCGGCGCTGCCGAGGCCGAGCGGCTTTTCGAGCTGCGGCAGGATTTCCTTGAGCTCGGCGGAGAGCTTCCACGGCGGATTGACGATCAGCAGGCCCGTCGAAGTCAGCGGGCCATCCGCCGTTTGTGGTGCAACGCTGAATTCGAGACGCAGGCATTTGCCCGGCGTGGCCGATGCTGCAGCCGTCGCGGCAACATGCTGCGCCAGTTCATCGGTGGCCCGGCGGCTCTTCGCCGGATACCACATCACGTAAATACCGGTCGCCCACTTGGCGTAGATCTGTTCGAAGGTCACCGCCAGCCGTGCGAACTCCTTCTTGTCCTCATAGGGCGGGTCGATCAGCACCACGCCGCGGCGCTCCTTCGGCGGCAAGAAGGCGGGCAGACCCACCCAGCCGTCGATATCAACGACGCGTGCCTGCTCGTCCCTGCGCAACGACGAAATGAGCTTCTTGCGCGCCTGCGGCTCGACTTCGCAGCAGACCATGCTGTCCTGTGGCCGCATCAGGGCGCGCGCGATCAGCGGCGAGCCGGGATAGGCTTTAAGTTCGCGCGGCGCATTGAACGATCGGACGATGTCGAGATAGGGCGCGACCAGCGGCACACTGGCCTCGCTGAACCGCGCCTGCATGGCGCGCGCGATGCCGGTGGTCCATTCGCCGGAGCGCGTGGCTTCGTCGCCAGTCAGGTCATAGAGCCCGGCACCGGCATGGCTGTCGATAACGCGGAACGGCGCCGGCTTCTCCTGCAGATGGGTCAGGATCCGGACCAGCACGATATGCTTGATGACGTCGGCAAAGTTGCCGGCGTGGAAGGCGTGGCGATAATTCATGCGCCAGCAGTACGCTACGGCGGCTCACACCGCAAAAGCTTAGA
This sequence comes from Tardiphaga sp. P9-11, assembly GCF_008329525.1. Taxonomy (GTDB): domain Bacteria; phylum Pseudomonadota; class Alphaproteobacteria; order Rhizobiales; family Xanthobacteraceae; genus Tardiphaga. The sequence continues at coordinate 334,767 of NZ_NPKQ01000003.1, forward strand.
CGTCCGTTTGCGCGTATTCCGGTCGCAAAACCGGTGCCCACTTTTGCGGAATACGCGCTGGCTAGCCGCCCCGCATTGGCGGCATCACGACCTGGTCGCGGCGGCAGGCACGGCGGTCGATCTCCTCGCAAGCGCGAAACTGGAGATCCTTGCTCATACAGACCCGGACTTCGGTGAGCCGGTTGCGGTCGCAGGTCACCGCGATGGCCGAGCTGCTGAGGCCCGGATTGACCTTGATGAAAGCTTCCTCGATTGCAGCCGGCGCAATTGTCTTGGTCTGCTGCAGATCGAGAAATTCGTCGGGAATCTTGACGCCGGCGCGCGCCTTGCGGATGGCTTCGAAATAGCCGCGTTGGCCGAGGCCGGAGCAAGTGCCGTGCTTGTCCCATTCATTGAAGATCAGGCCGGGCGCCGGCATCAGGTCGAGCATCGACTGCATGATATTGCGTGCCAGCCGCGGGGCCGGACGCTCGCAGTAATTCGGGAAGCCGCGGTCGTATTGTGGCCAAAGCCCATGCACCACGAAGGAGTAAGGCCGGCCGCCGCACTGCATCTGGGCCGAGCGGTTGTTGCCGCCGCGCTCCTGTGCCGCCTCGCAGAAGGTCGGCGACCAGGATAGCGACAACACGTAGAAGTCGAACTCACCGGGCGCATTCTGCCGGCGATCCTGCGCAGAGGCCGGATTGGCCGTTAGGGCCGTAAGCGCCAGAAACGCGAGCGACAAAAACCTTCGCGAAATGACAAATCGAAATGCCTGAAACATGACGCGCCCCACCCCTGAGAAGGGCAAGCCTAGTCAGGCATCAAGAACAATTCAAGAACAAAATTGTTTAGTTATGCGAGCGACGCTTAGTGCTTCGCCGCACGGCAGCGCGGGTTATAGGCCCAGTTGCGGTCGAGACCGACGACGCACCATTCCACGCCCTGGCCATAGCCGGCAAAGCCGCCGTCCTCGATGATCGAGTAATGCACCTGGCGCATCTTGCCGTCGGTCAGCATCGCATCGGCGGTGCAGTAGCGGCGCGGAATGTTGTCGGACTGCCAAGGGCGGAAGGCCGTCTCATGAACGCGGCTGAAGCCGGTGATCTGCAGCGCCGAATTCCAGAAGCTGCTTTCCTTGTCCTGGAACTGCGACGAAATGGTCGAAAGGCCCGCCTCGCAATCCGCCACACGACCCTCGTAGTTCGGCCCGGACAGCCAGAAATTCAGCTCCAGCAGGTTCGCAGCCTGTGCGCCCGGAGCCAGGGTCATCAACCCGAGGACAGCGCCGGCAACGGCAGCCAGAACGGCTTTCTTCCAGGATGAGATGAGGTCGCGCATGGGGAATCCGCCGTCTGATGATTGTTCCCGGAACGTGCCGCGAAGCCCGTGCAGGGTCAAGTGCATCGCGGCCACACCCAGCGCACAACTCTGTCAGAACCTGGACGGCGTTCTTTTCAGCGTCGCCGATGCCCTCTAAGGTGCCCACAACGACGATGGAGACGGTGATGCGAATGATTCGGTTGGCGATTTTGGCTGCAGGTCTGAGCGGTGCGATCATGAGCAGCGCGGCCAAGGCCGACTGGGTGCCGCCATTCAAGGGCAACGACACCGGCGGCATCATCTCCACATCGCTGATCAGCCAGACCGACATTCGCGCCCTGGCGATCGATCATTGCGCGCGTTACGGCAAGGTCGTGAAATTCCTGAGCGCCCCGCAAGAGTATGGCGCCTACGTCTCATTCGCCTGCCGCTGGGTGCCCTATGGCGCCTCGGATCGGCCGCTCCGCGTTCGCTACTGAACCTTTTTACGCGACACAGCGTCTCATCGGCTTGGGGAGAACCAAGCATGATGCGACGCTGTGTTTCACTGTTTAATATTTCCGTTTTGAGCGCGACTGCGATGTTGTGGGCAATACCCGCCATCGCCGATCCCATCGAGTTGCCGGCACGCAAGGCCGGGCTCTGGGAAATGAAGATGCAGGGCAGCGCCGGGATGCCCGGCATGACGATGCAGCACTGCACCGACGAGACCACCGACAAGTTCATGAACACCACCTTCTCGCCGATGGCGAAGGACATGTGTTCGAAGAACGAAATGAAGAAGACCGCGACAGGCTATGTCACGGATTCGGTCTGCAATATCGGCGGCACCACCAGCACGTCGCATGCCGAGATCACCGGCGATTTCAATTCCGCCTATACGATGAAGATCACCTCACAGAGCTCGGGCGGCGCCAGGGCCAACACTGGCGACAGCACCACGCAGCTGGAAGCCAAATGGCTCGGCGCCTGCAAACCGGACCAGAAGCCCGGCGACATCATGATGCCCGGCGGCATGAAGATGAATGTCAAGGACATGGAGAAGATGAAGGGCATGCACCGGCCGCAATAGAGCCGCGCGCCCGTTGCGCCGATGTTTCCCACCGCTGCGTTCCTCGCTATAGATGATGCCAATCATCCCAATGGCGCATCATGACGCCGGCGACAGGAAACACCGAAGGCAGCTCCATGACTGAATTCACCGCACTGATGTCATCCATGACGCGCTCCGGCGACGGTTGGGCTGTCAGCGTCAGCGACGACTGGCTGCAGGGCCGTACCGTCTATGGCGGTCTGGCCGCGGCACTGTGCATGCAGGCCGCGCTCAATGAATTCGGCGACGTGCCGCCGCTGCGCTCGGCGCAGATCGCCTTTATCGGCCCGGCCACCGGTCCATTGCAGTTGCGCGCCAGCGTTCTGCGTAAGGGTAAGTCGACACTGTTCGCCAGTGTCGATCTGATCGGTGAAGCAGGCCTCGCGACCCGCGCCATGTTCTGCTTCGGCGCCGCGCGTGAATCAGCTTTTGCCCATGTGGTCACCGGGACGCCGGAACTGAAAGCGCCAGAGGGTTGCCCCGATTTCTTCCTCCGTGCGCCGCCGACGCTGCGCTTCCTGGAGCATATCGACGGCCGGCATATGGGGGGCTCGACGCCGTTCAGCGGCAGCGAAGATCCGCAGATGATGCTGTGGCTGCGCCACCGCGAGCCCGGCATCCAGCCATCGCTGGTGGCGTTGCTGGCCTTGGCCGACGCACCGCCGCCGGCAGCGTCGGTTCGGTCAACAAAGCCCTCGCCGATCTCAACCATGACCTGGTCGATCGACATGCTGACCGACGAGATCACGACCGACGACGGCTGGTGGCTGATCCGCAATGTCGCCGAGCAGATCTCCGGCGGCTACTCCAGCCAGGCGATGACCCTGTGGAATCGAAACGGCCAGCCAATCATGGCCAGCCGTCAGAATATTGCAGTGTTTGGATAGAGCTTACTTCTTCGCAGCGGCTGCGCGCTCGACGAAGGTCTGGCCACCCTTCATCTTGTTGTTGAGCGGCGCTTCGTTGATCTGGATGACGACGGCATCGGCGGTGACGCCGAGGTTCTTCACCAGCGCCTGGGTGATGTCGAGCATCATGCCCTTCTTCTGCTCGTCGGTGCGGCCGGCGGCCAGGTTGATCGTGATCTCAGGCATTGACGTCTCCCGTTGCTCTACCAATTGTTGGCGCGTGGATTAATTCCACTTCACGCCGTGCTTGTCGAGAATCTTGCGGACCGCGTTCACGAGATCGTTTTCCGCGATTCTGGTCTGCGCATCTGCCTGCTTCTGCAGATAGGCGTCGCGATCGCCTTCCAGATCCGACAATCCGGCACCGAGGATCAGATCCTTCAGCATCACTTCGCCGGTCGCCTTTTCGTCGGAGCCTTGAATGATCACACAGGGTGAATTGCGTCGGTCGGCATATTTCAGCTGGTTGCCCATGCTCTTGGGATTGCCGAGATAGAGTTCGGCGCGGATGCCGGCATTGCGCAGGCTCGCAACCATCTTTTGATAATCGGTGACGCGGTCGCGATCGAACACGGTGACGACCACCGGGCCAAAGGCCGGCGTGGTGTCGATTTTGCCCAGCAGCGTCAGCGCCGCCTGCAGGCGTGAAACGCCGATCGAAAAGCCTGTCGCCGGCACGAGCTCGCCGCGGAAGCGCGAAACGAGACCATCGTAACGGCCGCCGCCACCGACCGAACCGAAACGCACGGGGCGGCCTTTCTCGTCCTTGGTCTCAAGCGTGAGTTCAACTTCGTAAACCGGGCCGGTGTAGTATTCGAGACCGCGAACGACAGATGGGTCGATCTTGATGCGATCAGCGTTATAGCCCGCCGCCGTGATCAGCTTCGCAATTTCATCAAGCTCGGCGCGGCCTTGGTTGTAGGCTTCCGACGTATTGAGCTTCGACGTAGCATCACGATCCGCCTCGGCATCGAGGCTGCGCAACACGGTTTCGGTAGCTTCAGGTGTCAGTCCAGCGCCCTTTGTGAAGTCGCCCTTACCTTCCTCACCGCCATCCCAGCGCCCGGGACCGAGCAGCTTCCTGATCTCGTCGACCGGAAACTTGTCCATCTTGTCGATGGCGCGCAACACGGTCAGACGTCGCCCGGCATTGTCATCGCCGCCGAGGCCGATGCTCTCCATCACGCCGTCGAGCACCTTGCGGTTGTTGACGCGCACCACATAGCTGCCACGCGGAATGCCCAGCGCTTCCATGGCATCCGCCGCCATCATGCACATCTCGGCATCGGCCGCTGGCGAGCCGGAGCCGACGGTGTCCGCGTCGAACTGCATGAACTGGCGGAAACGGCCCGGACCCGGCTTCTCGTTACGATAGACGTAACCGGCGCGGTAGCTGCGATACGGCTTCGGCAGCGCGTCCCAATGCTCGGCGACGTAGCGCGCCAATGGCGCGGTCAGGTCGTAGCGCAGTGAGATCCACTGTTCGTCGTCGTCCTGGAACGAGAACACGCCCTCGTTCGGCCGGTCCTGATCCGGCAAGAACTTGCCGAGCGCATCGGTGAATTCCATGGTCGGGGTCTCGACCGGCTCGAAGCCGTAGCGCTCATAGACCTCGCGGATAATGTCGGTCATGCGCCGGGTCGCGGCGAGATCGGCCGGTCCGCGGTCGCCAAGGCCGCGCGGCAGACGCGCGCGCAGTTTCTGGGGTTTTTTGGGTTTGTCAGCCATGGCGCGTCGTACCAGCGCAGGCCGGAACCGGCAAGCGTTGGAGCCACTGCCATGCGGGTCTGACGATGCCCGAAGCCACACGTCCGCCGCGGCGGAACCTTCGTCTGGCCTCCCCGTTCATTTTCATATGCCCGCCACCACGGCCGGATCCCAACGAGGCTTTCACGATGCCACCGCTCGCAAGTGCCCTGGTGCGAACAGGGCTCGTTCTCAAGTTCAATCAGATCAAACGCGCCACATCTTCTTATATGCGTGATCGCAGCGAACAGACCCAGGGCATCGCCGTTTCCTATGCCGTCGCAGCCGGGCTTTATGCCGCCGCAGGCGTTTTTCTGATCGCCACCTTGCTGGTGGGCGCTGCCGCGTTATTCCGCTGGGTCGAACTGCGCTATGGCCTGTTTCACGCCTTCGGCGCCAGCGGTGGATTGCTGCTGTTGCTCGCCATTGCTTTCGCGGCGCTCGCCGCAAGCCGGTTGAAACGTCCCTCGAGACAGTTTCCGAGCCTCGGCAGCAGGCTGCGCGTTGCGGTCAATGCGAGCCCCGGCAAGCATAAGCAGGCCATCTCCGCCGCGCCGCACCGCGCGGCTGCGCCCAACGAATTCAAGCCAAGCACACGCAGTGCACAACCTGGCCAGAACAGTACACCAGTGAAGGCCGGGCTGATTCTTGTTGCGACGCTGGCGGGCTGGGCGCTTGCGCGCCGGCATGATCTCAATCGGGAGGCTGCGGCTGCCCGCACGCCATCGGGCCGCGCCAGCGCCTGAGGTGCAAAAGCACCGGTGGGCAGTTCCATCAGCCCTGCTTTCCGAATCAACAATAATGCTAAGCTCCGCCGGACACTTAAGGCGCAGGGAGCGCTCGCGGCCGGACCGTCCGTCATGCCGTGCAGGAGTTTGGATTTGAGGATGTTGCGCGCGTTATGATCCGCATCTCCACGATTTTTGTCGGCATCTGCATGGTGCTGGTCTCTGCGTCGCTCGGCGTGGTGCTGTATGCGATCGCGGGTGTCAGCGGCTATGAGTCCGCCATCGTCGGGCTGGCCGCGCTCACCCTGATGATCCTCTACAATGCGGTGTCGATGCGCATCAAAGATCGCAACGAATCCACCGGACAGATCACAGATCTCTCGCGCGGCACCACCGACCTTGCCCGGCAGGTCGCGGAATTCGGCCGCCGTCTCGCTGTGGTCGAAAGCAAGATCGCGTCCACCGGCTCCGCCAATCAGGAGCGCATCCAGTCCGTCGTCGGCGAGATCGGCGAACTCGGCAAGCTGGTGACGCAACTGGCAACGTCGGTGGCAACGCATGAGGACATGCTGACCGCGATGCCCGCGCCGGCAACTGTTTCCGCGGCGATCGCGCCGCCGTCGCCACCTGTGAGGACGGAGACATCGGCCGATGTCCCGCTCGCCGTCGAGGTTGCTGAAGACACCGTGACGCCGACTGCGCCCGTGATTGTCGTCAAGCCAGAGGCCGCGCCGGCGCGCAACGATGCGCAGTTCACCGCCATGGTGAAGAATGCCATCGCTGACAACCGCATCGACATCTATCTGCAGCCGATGGTCACGCTGCCGCAGCGCAAGGTGCGCTTCTACGAGGCAATGACGCGGCTGCGCGACGACAAGGATCAGGTCATCACCGCCGACGATTTCATCGGCCCCGCGGAAGCCGCAGGCCTGATGGGCCAGATCGATCATATGGTGTTGCTGCGCTGCATGCAGGTGCTACGCCGGCTGATGGTGCGCAACAAGGATGTCGGCGTGTTCTGCAACATGGCCGGCGCCACGCTGTCGAATGCCGAGACCTTTGCGCAGTGCATCGACTTCCTCGAAGCCAATCGCGCGCTGGCGCCGTCCTTCGTGCTGGAGTTCAAGCAGAGCGTGTTCCGCAATCTCGGCCCCGTCGAGAGCGAACATCTCGCCGCTCTCGCGCAGCGCGGCTACCGGTTTTCCATCGATCACGTCACCGATCTGCGGATCGAGCCGCGCGACCTCGCCGATCGCGGCGTGCGCTTTATCAAGGTACCGGCGGCGTTGTTGCTGGACCCCAAACACAACTCGAATTCCGACATTCATCCGGCCGATCTTTCCGATCTGCTCGGCCGTTTTGGCATCGATCTGATTGCCGAGCGGATCGAGGGCGAACGGGCCGTGGTCGACCTGCTCGACTTCGACGTCCGGTTCGGGCAAGGCTTCCTCTTCGCGGCGCCCCGCCCGCTCAGGCCGGAAACTCCGGCCAATGGGGGTGCGCCAAATCCTCCCGCCAGGGAACCCGCCAAGGCGCCCACGGATCCCAATGGCCCAGCAAGATCTGCACCAAGCACGCCTGTGCGGCCTGAGCCGCGCTCCACCGGCAATGCCGCGCTGGCGCGCCGCGCCACCGGCCCGAACTGATCGGCACTAAATTCATGACCACACTGCGTTTCGTCGAGCGCTTGCGCGACCTCACCGGCAATGTCGACGTCGTCCTCAGCGACATCTGGGGCGTCGTCCATAACGGCCTCGAATCTTTCCCCGAAGCCTGCGAGGCGCTGCATACGTTTCGCGCCCGAGGCGGCACGGTGATCATGATCACCAACGCGCCGCGGCCGGCGGATTCCGTGCAGCGGCAGCTCCGCAAACTCGGCGTTGCTGACGACGTCTATGATGCGATCGTCTCGTCGGGCGACCTCACGCGCAATTTCGTCGCCGGCCGACCGGGTCAGGCGATGTATCTGATCGGACCGGACCGCGACAGTTCGATCTATCGTGGCCTTGACGTCAAACTCACGCCGCTCGAACAGGCCGACTACATCGTCTGCAGCGGGCTGTTCGACGACGAAACCGAAAACGCAGAAAACTATCGCGACATGATGCAACAGGCCCTGTCGCACAGGCAGACACTCGTATGCGCCAATCCGGACATCATCGTCGAGCGCGGCGACCGGTTGATCTACTGCGCCGGCGCGGTGGCCGAACTGTATCGCGAGATGGGCGGCGAGGTGATCTTCTACGGCAAGCCGCACCGGCCAATCTACGATCAGGCCATGGCGCTCGCCAAGGTGAAGCGCGGCAAGGACACGGCGCTGGATCGCGTGCTGGCGATCGGGGATTCCGTGCGCACCGATCTCACCGGCGCCCATGCATATGGCATCGATCTCCTGTTCGTCACCCGCGGCATCCATGCCGGCGACTTCGAAGGCATCGAGCAGATGGGCGCCGCGGAAGTGAAGGAACTGTTCGGCCATCCACCGAAAGCGCTGATGCGTGAGTTGAAGTGGTGAGCTGAGGCGACTTCTCCTCCTTCAAACAGCAAATCTGCGCTGGAGGGGATATCGCTGACGCCTGAGCGTCTTCAGATTCAACTGTCAAACAGCAACTGCTCTTCAGACATGCCTCATCACCCCTGTTGTTTGCGGCGCGGGGGCGCCGTCGTCTGCTGCATTCCCGCCCCCTTGTGAGAGGGCGCGCGGAACGCCGGGTGCCCGTTGCACCCTTGGGCCTGATGCCATGCGGTCTTCCGCAATAGTGAATGCATCAGGACTTTCGGAGGCGCAGGGCAAGAAAGTGCCCAGCGTTCCGCACGCGGTGTTTGACGGGGTGCCCGGCTTTCCAGATGAATCCTCAGACCCACCATTATTAGACCCCATTGCGATGAGGTCGGATTAGCGCAGCCAAGAACCGAACGCCTCGGATGAAGTCGTCCGTCACACTGTCCAGAGGGTCTTTCCATCTCAAGGCCAGCCGTCTCCTTGCCAGTGGCAGTGCTGGCGCAGATCCGTCCTGCCCGAAGACAGACGTCACCCATGAACCGCGTGACGCCGCATCTCCAGCGCCCACCGCATCCCACCCCGCGACCGTGACGATCGCGATCGCCCCTCTCGGTGGGGCAGGACGAAGGGGAATATAATCAAGGACGGGATATTGTCAACGCGAGATAGGAAAAAATGTTTTACGTCTCTATGCGCCTCGCCCCACACTGTCATTCCGGGGCGACTGCGCGCCTTCGCGCAGGCGAACCCGGAATCTCCACCAATTTTGCGCTGAACATTCCGGGATTCCGGGTTCGCACTGCAGCGGCTTCGCCGCCTTCGTGCGCCCTCCGGCCCACCAATTGGTGTGCGGGAGAATGACGGCGGCGAACCACAACGCAAATGCCCGGCACGAGGCCGGGCATTGCGAAACTCGAAAGCTCTGAAGAACGAAGCTGCGCGGCTTACGCGGGCACGGTGTCCGGGAACACGGCTTCGATCTTGGTCTTCAGCGTCGCCGCGTTGAACGGCTTGACGATATAGTTGTTCACGCCGGCCTTCTTGGCGGCAATCACGTTCTCGGTCTTGGACTCCGCCGTGATCATGATGAACGGGGTCTGCGACAGGTTGGGGTCGGCGCGGACTTCCTTGAGCAGGTCGTAGCCCGTCATCGGCTCCATGTTCCAGTCGGAAATCACCAGGCCATATTTCTTGGTGCGCATCTTTTCCAGCGCCATCGAACCGTCGCTGGCATCGTCGATGTGTTCGAAACCAAGCTGCTTCAGAAGATTGCGAATGATGCGGATCATGGTGTTGTAATCATCCACCACCAGCACCGTCATCGACAAATCAACCGCCATCTTCATTCCTCCTGAGGCACGATACGCAAATGCAAAAATGATATTTGCCGTCAGGCAAACCGTTCCCGACCGGGATTGGCGAGTATAGCTGTCCGCGGCCCGGAGCAAGAATTAGCAGCCTGGGTTAAATTTCCAGTTAACCGCCCTGTGGCACCAAATTGGTCAAATTCGAGGAGAAAGCCGATTTTACCTTCGCTTGACTTCGAGGCAGCGCGCGCGCCACGCTCCCTTACCCGCCAAAACCACCAACGAATCCAATCATGACGACTACTTTCCGCGTGATCCGCGACACAACGCCTGCCAATGCCATCCCGCACGGATGCGTCGTGGCCATGGGCAATTTCGACGGCGTCCATCTCGGCCACCGCGCGGTCATCGGCGCTGCCTTGCGCATGGCCGAACTGCATAAAACAAGCGCTTTGGCGGTGACCTTCGAGCCGCACCCGCGCAGTTTCTTCAGCCCGAACACACCGCAGTTCCGGCTCTCCGACGAAGCCGCCAAGCTGCGCCTGCTGGCAGGAACCGGCCTCGCCGGCGCCGTCGTCATGACCTTCGACAAGGGACGCGCCAGCACCACGGCGCAAGATTTCATTCACCACGATCTCATCGAGCGTCTCGGCATCAGCGGCATCGCCGTCGGCTATGATTTTCATTTCGGCAAAGGCCGCGTCGGCTCTCCCAGCCTACTGGTGAATGAAGCCCCGCGGCTCGGCATCGAGGTCGATGTGCAGCCGCATATCGATATCGATGAGCGCCCGGTGTCATCGACGGCCATCCGCATGGCCTTGGCCGAGGGCCAGGTGACCGAGGCCACGGAGATGCTGAACGGCCCGTGGTTCATTACCGGAGAGGTGATCCACGGCAAGAAGCTCGGTCGCGATCTCGGCTATCCCACCGCCAACATTCGCCTGAATGCCAATTGCGGCCTCAAGCACGGCATCTACGCCGTGCGGGTCGGCCGCGGCAACGAGCGCTTCGACGGCGTTGCATCCTTTGGTCGCCGCCCGACCTTCGACAACGGCGCGCCTCTGCTCGAAGTGTTCCTGTTCGACTTCAAGGGCGACCTTTACGGCCAGGCACTGGACGTCGCCTTCATCGCCTTCATCCGCGATGAAATGAAATTCGAGGGCATTGAACCGCTGATCCGCCAGATGGACGACGACAGCGCCAAGGCGCGGGCCGCGCTGGCGGCCGCGCCGGATGCGTTTCCAAAGCTGGGAGACATCGACTGACCAGGACCGAAAAGCAGAAAATGCTGGCGGGCGAACTCTATCGCCCCGGCAGCCCCGAACTGGTCGCCGACGAGAAGGCCAACAAGGCCTGGCTGGCGAAATACAATGCGCAGCTGGACCGGCCGGTGGCCGAACGGCGCGAACTGCTCGCGGAGCATTTCGGCAAGGTCGGCGCCGACTGCGTGATCCGGCCACCGTTCTTCTGCGACTACGGCTACAATATCCATCTCGGCGACAACGTCTTCCTGAATTTCAACTGCGTGATCCTGGACGTCGTCGCGGTCACCATCGGCGACCGGACGCAAATCGGCCCCGCTGTGCAGATCTACGCTGCCGACCATCCGCGGGACGCCGAAACCCGCCGCAGCGGGCTGGAATTCGGCCGGCCGGTCAAAATCGGCGCCGATGTCTGGATCGGCGGCGGGGCCATTATCGTCCCCGGCGTGACCATCGGTGACGGCGCCGTGATCGGTGCTGGCAGCGTGGTGACCCGGAACGTCGCCCCGAACCAGACGGTAGCCGGCAATCCGGCGCGGCCGATCGGCAAGCAGGCCTGACCGGCGTCAAAACCCCGTTAGGACGCTTTGCGATCCCTGTTCCGGCTGCTATTGAGTGCCGGATGTCTGCACGGCGCCCCATCATAAGCATTATCGGCCCGGCTTCCGCCTGAGCTTCGCTCGGCGCAAGACCGGGACCGTCCAGTTTTCATCGCGTTTTCACGCGTTTCAGCGCCATTCGAGCAAGCCAGAGCCATTATGTCCGAGAAGCCCAAGTCCGACTCCCACGACTATTCGAAAACCCTCTACCTGCCGCAGACCGAATTTCCGATGCGCGCAGGCCTGCCGACCAGCGAGCCGAAAATGCTGGCGCGCTGGAACGAGATCGACCTCTACGGCAAGCTCCGCGAGACCGCGAAGGGCAAGCCGAAATTCGTGCTGCATGACGGCCCGCCCTATGCCAACGGCAACATCCATATCGGGCATGCGCTCAACAAGATCCTCAAGGATGTGGTGACCAAGAGCCAGCAGATGCTGGGCTTCGACTCGAATTACGTGCCCGGCTGGGACTGTCACGGCCTGCCGATTGAGTGGAAGATCGAGGAAGAGAACTACCGCTCCAAGGGCAAGACCAAGCCGAACTTCAAGGACGGCGCGGCGATGATCGCGTTCCGCCAGGAATGCCGTGCCTATGCCAACAAGTGGCTCGACATCCAGCGCGAAGAATTCAAGCGTCTCGGCATCATCGGCGACTGGGCCGGCCGCTATGCGACGATGGACTATTTCGCCGAAGCGCAGATCGCGCGCGAGCTGATGAAGTTCGCCGCCAACGGCACGCTGTATCGCGGATCGAAGCCGGTCATGTGGAGCGTGGTCGAGAAGACCGCGCTGGCCGAAGCCGAAGTGGAATACGAAGACTACACGTCCGATGCAGTGTGGGTGAAATTCCCCGTCGCTGCCGAATTCGGCCGCCTCGCCAAGGCTGCGGTCGTGATCTGGACCACCACGCCGTGGACGCTGCCGGCCAACCGCGCCATCTCGTTCTCCAGCAAGATCGCCTATGGCCTCTATGAGGTCACCGAGGCGCCCGAGGACAACTGGTTGAAGACCGGCGATCTCCTTATCCTCGCCGACGCACTGGCCGAGGGCGTGTTCAAGCAGGCCCGCGTGACGTCCTGGAAGAAGAGCAGCGAACTGTCGTCCGACATCCTCGAGGATCTGGAATGCCGGCATCCGCTGAAGGGTCTCGCCGGCGGCTATGACTTCATCGTGCCGCTGCTCGACGGCGACCATGTCACCGACGATGCCGGCACCGGCTTCGTGCATACCGCGCCCAGCCACGGCCGCGACGACTTCGATATCTGGACGTCGAATGGCCGCCAGCTCACCGAGCGCGGCATCGCCACCACAATCCCCTACACTGTCGACGAGAACGGCACGCTCACCGAACAGGCGCCGGGCTTCACCGGTGCACGTGTGCTCAATGACAAGGGCGAGAAGGGCGACGCCAACGAAGCCGTCATCAAGGCGCTGGTCGAGCGCGGCATGCTGGTGGCGCGTGCGCGCCTGAAGCATCAATATCCGCATTCCTGGCGCTCCAAGAAGCCGGTGATCTATCGCAACACGCCGCAGTGGTTCATCGCGATGGACAAGGACATTTTGGAAGTGAACGCTTCCGGCAAGCCGGGAGCTATGGCGGACGACGGCAAGGCGAAGCCCGGCGACACGCTGCGTCACCGTGCCCTCGAAGCCATCAAGATCACGCGATGGGTGCCGGCCACCGGCCAGAACCGCATCAACGGCATGATCAACACCAAGCCCGACTGGGTGATCTCGCGCCAGCGCGCCTGGGGCGTTCCGATCGCGGTATTCGTGCGCGAGAAGGGCGACGGCTCCGCGGAAATTCTGATCGATGACGCCGTCAATCTGCGGATCGCCGAAGCCTTCATGAATGAAGGCGCGGACGCGTGGTATGCCGAAGGCGCCCGCGAACGCTTCCTCGGTTCGCTCGCCAATGAAGCGTGGAAGAAGGTCGACGACATCTGCGACGTCTGGTTCGACTCAGGCTCCACACACGCCTTCGTGCTCGAAGACCCCCTGCACTTCCCCGGCCTTGCGGGCATCAAGCGCAAGGTCGAGGGCGGCCAGGATACGGTCATGTATTTGGAAGGCTCCGACCAGCACCGCGGCTGGTTCCAGTCGTCATTGCTGGAGAGCAGCGGCACCCGCGGCCGCGCGCCCTTCGACGTCGTGCTGACTCACGGCTTCACGCTCGACGAAAACGGCCGCAAGATGTCGAAATCGATCGGCAACACGATCGAGCCGCAGAAGATCATCAAGGACTCCGGCGCCGACATCCTGCGGCTCTGGGTCTGCGCCACCGATTATGCCGACGACCAGCGCATCGGCGCGGAGATCATCAAGAACACCATCGAGACCTATCGCAAGCTGCGCAACAGCGTGCGCTGGATGCTCGGCAGCCTCGCGCATTTCCACGATGAGGAGCGCGTCAGGGCAGACGATATGCCGGAGCTCGAGCGGCTGATGCTGCATCGTCTCGCGGAAGTCGATGCGGTGGTGCGACAGGCCTATATCGATTTCGACTACAAGACGGTGGTGGCCACACTCGCCGCCTTCATGAACACCGAATTGTCGGCCTTCTACTTCGACATCCGCAAGGACACGTTGTATTGCGACGCGCCATCGTCGGTGACACGCAAGGCGTCGCTGACCGTGATCGACTACCTGTTCCGCTCGATCGTAACCTGGTTCGCGCCCATTCTGAGCTTCACCGCCGAGGAAGCGTGGCTGTCGCGCTATGGCAGCGCGGCCGTATCGGTGCATCTCGAACCGTTCCAAAAGACTCTGCCAGCATGGCGTAACGAGGCGCTCGCCGCGAAGTGGGACACCATCCGCAATGTGCGCCGCGTCGTCACCGGCGCGCTGGAAGTGGAACGCGCCGCCAAGAACATCGGCTCGTCGCTGGAAGCCTCGCCGCTGATCCATGTCACCGACAAGGCGATCTTCGCTGTACTGGCTGACGTCGATCTCGCGGAGATCTGCATCACCTCGAATGCGATGCTGACCAATGCCGAAGCGCCGGCAGGCGCCTTCACGCTGAACGACGTGCCCGGCGTGGCCGTGGTGGTCGAAAAGGCCGTCGGCACCAAATGTGCGCGGTCGTGGAAGATCCTGCCCACCGTGGGCGAAGACAAGGACTATCCCGACGTCACCCCGCGCGATGCGCAGGCGCTGCGGGAGTGGAAGGCGCTGGGAGTGGCTGTTTGAAACCAGTCGTCCGCTCCGGGCTAATCGCAGCCATTGTCGTCCTGATCCTCGATCAGGCGTCGAAGCTGTGGCTGCTCTATGGCTTCGATCTCGGCCACCGCGGCCTGGTCCAGATCACGCCGTTCTTCGACCTGGTCCTGGCCTGGAATACCGGCATCAGCTACGGCTGGTTTTCCGATTCGGGGCCCACAGGCCAGGTCGTGCTGGTGGCCATCAAGGCGATTGCGGTGGTGGCGCTGGCGGTCTGGATGGCGAAATCGGAGACCAGACTGGCCACCATCGGGCTCGGGCTGATCATCGGGGGCGCGATCGGCAATGCCATCGACCGGTTTGCCTATGGCGCCGTGGTCGATTTCGCCCTGCTGCACGTCGAAATCTCCGGCAAGACCTACAACTGGTACGTGTTTAACCTTGCCGACGTCGCCATTGTTGCCGGTGTTGCGGCCCTGCTGTATGACTCTTTCTTCACGGTACCCGCCGCAAAAGCGCCCTGATCCCAGCCGATACGCAAGGCCAAGGGCGATACCAGCGGAACCGCATCAGGGTTTTCGGATTCTTGCCGATCCGCCAGATATTTGAACAGGATGAACACGATGCGCGAGACCGAAACCGGTTGGGCTCTGCACACTTCATCGGGCGCCTGGATGCGCGCCCTGCGGCTCACCGCCGTTGCCCTTAGCGTTGGTCTCGTGATGTCCGCTGGCGTCGCACGCGCCCAGGATGCCGAGGAAGAGGACCAGCCGTTCGAGCAGAAGGTCATCAAGCAGATCATGACCGGTCTCGGCGGCACCAATATGGAAAACACCGGCATCGACTACCGCGAGCGTTCGCCGCTGGTGGTTCCGCCGAAGATCGACCTGCCGCCGCCGGATGCCAAGGGGCCCGCACCTCTCGCGAACTGGCCCAAGGATCCGGATGTGCAGCAGCGCCGCGCCGCCGCCGCCAATGCCAAGACCGGACGTCCTGAGGAAGTGCTGGAAGCCGCACGACCACTGACCCCGCGCGAAATGGCCCCGAAGCGCGCACGTGGTGCGTCTGCCGCCGTGGACAACTCCTCGCCTGGCGATCCGAACAAGAACATCGTGCTGAGCCCGAAACAGCTCGGCTATGAAGGCGGCCTGTTCAAGAACATGTTCGGCAGCAACAAAGGTGAGACCGCCCAGTTCACAGGCGAGCCCACCCGCGATTCGCTGACCCAGCCGCCGGCCGGTTACCAGACGCCTGCCTCGGGCTATGCCTATGGCACCGGGCCGAAGGAAACCATGAAGAACGATTACAATCTCAACCCGATGACGGGCAAGTTCTGATCGCGGCGCTCCCGTTGCGCCGCCAATCCAAAGACGTCCTTTTACAGCGATCGACTTGCACGCGCGGATACGTCCGGCGCGACTGCTTGCCCACGCTTTTTACGATGCCGCCTTTCCCCATGCTTTGGAGCTGTTAGCCCCGCCATGACCTCATCATTCCGACTTGCCGCACGATCCGTCGCAGTCGTCGCCTTGCTGCTGGCTCCTGTCTTTGCGATATCGGGCACCCACGCGCAAACGGTGACATCGAAGCCGCCGACCACTTTCAAGCTCGCCAACGGCATGCAGGTCGTCGTGATCGAGGATCACCGCACGCCCGTCGTGACGCAGATGATCTGGTACAAGGTCGGTTCCGCCGACGAGACACCCGGCAAGTCGGGGCTGGCGCATTTCCTCGAACATCTGATGTTCAAGGGCACCGCGAAACATCCGGCCGGCGAATTCTCGCAGACGGTGCAGCGCATCGGCGGCAACGAGAATGCCTTCACGTCCACCGATTACACCGGCTACTACCAGCGGGTCACCAAGGACCAGCTCGGCAAGATGATGGAGTTCGAAGCCGATCGGATGACCGGCCTCGTATTGAAGGACGAGAACGTGCTGCCGGAGCGCGACGTCGTGCTCGAAGAATACAATATGCGCGTTGCCAACAGCCCGGATGCGCGGTTGTCCGAACAGATCATGGCGGCGCTCTATCTCAACCATCCCTATGGCCGGCCGATCATCGGCTGGCATCAGGAAATCGAGAAGCTCGATCGTGAAGACGCGCTCGCCTTCTACAAGCGCTTCTACGCTCCGAACAACGCAACGCTGATCATCGCAGGCGACGTCGACGTGGAAGAAATCCGCCCGATGGTGGAGCGCACCTATGGCGTCGTCCCGGCGCAGCCATCGATACCCGAGCGTCGTATGCGCCCGCAGGAGCCGACGCCTGCCGCTCCCCGCGCCGTGACCCTTTCCGATCCGCGCGTCGAACAGAGCAGCGTCCGTCGCTACTACCTCGTACCGTCCGCTACCACCGCAGCTGCCGGCGAAAGCCAGGCACTCGATGTCCTCGGCCAATTGATCGGCGGCGGCGCCAATTCGTATCTCTACCGTGCGTTGGTGGTCGACAAGCAGCTCGCGATCAATGCCGGCGCCAGCTATCAGGGCACGGCACTCGACAGTGCGCAGTTCATGATTTCCGCTTCGCCGCGGCCCGGCGTCGATTTCGCCGAGATCGAAAAGACGATGGATGCCGTGATCGCCGATCTCGCAACCAGCCCCGTTCCGGCTGCCGACCTCGAACGCGTGAAAACGCAGCTCGTCGCCGAAGCTATCTATGCGCAGGACAATCAGGCCTCGCTGGCCCGCTGGTATGGCGCAGCCCTCACCACCGGCCTCAGCGTCGAGGACATTCGCAGCTGGCCCGACCGCATCAAGGCGGTGACGGCCGAGCAGGTGCGCGCCGCGGCGCAAGCCTGGCTCGAGAAGAAACGCTCGGTCACCGGCTACCTGGTCAAGGATACATCTGCGCCGAAGCGCGAGGAGAAGCGGTCGTGAACATGATCACCAGCGCACGGCGCATCGGCCTCGCCTTCGCGGCAGCCCTCTCCTTCACATCACTGACAGCGGCACCATCGCATGCCGCGGCTAAGATCCAGCATCTGGTCACGCCTGGCGGTATCGAAGCCTGGTTCGTGCAAGACGCGACCGTCCCTTTGATTGCCATGGAATACGCCTTCGGCGGCGGCGCGGCGCAGGACCCCAAGGACAAGTCCGGCACCGCCAACATGGTCGCCAGCCTGATGGACGAAGGCGCGGCTGACCTGGATTCCAAGACCTTCCATGAACGTCTGGATCGTCGCGCCATCGAACTCAGCTACAACGCCCAACGTGATTACTTCCGCGGCTCGCTGCGCATGCTGAAGGACAATCGCGACGAAGCCTTCGATCTGCTGCGGCTGTCGCTGACGCAGCCACGCTTCGACAGCGCCGATGTCGAGCGCATCCGCGCGCAAATCCTGTCCGGATTGCGCCGCGAGACCACCAATCCGAGTTCGATCGCCACCCGCAAGTTTCTCGAACTGGCCTTCGGCGATCATCCCTACAGCCGTCCATCGAATGGCAGCCTCGCTGAAGTCCCTGGCATCACCATCGACGACATCAAGGCCTACAAGGCGCGTGTCATCGCCAAGGACACGCTGAAGGTGGCCGTGGTCGGCGACGTCGATCCCGCAACACTGAGCAAGCTGCTCGACCAGACCTTCGGTGGCCTGCCCGCAAAAGCCAGCCTGCCCCCGGTGCCCGAGATTGTCGCGACCAAACCGCCGCAGAAGAGCTTCGTGACGCTCGATGTGCCGCAGACGGTCATCACCTTCGGTAGTCCCGGTATCAAGCGCGATGATCCAAATTTCATGGCCGCCTATATCGTTACGCATATCCTGGGCGGCGGCACGCTGTCGTCACGGCTGTATCACGAGGTGCGCGAGAAGCGCGGCCTGGTCTATGGCGTGTCCGGCTCACTGCTGTGGATGGCGCATTCCGGCATCTATATCGGCAACACCGCGACCCGCGCCGACCGCGCCACCGAAACCATCGATACCGTGACCAGCGAAGTAAAGCGCATGGCCGAGCAGGGTCCGACCCAACAGGAGCTGGACGAAGCCAAGTCGTATCTGAAGGGTTCGCAGATGCTGGCGCTCGATACGTCATCAAAGCTTGCCGGCGCGCTGCTGCAGTATCAGCTCGACAGACTGCCGATCGATTACATCGAGAAGCGCAACGCCGTGGTCGATGCGGTAACGCTGGATCAGGCCAAGGCGGCGGCGAAGAAGCTGTGGGCCGATGGTCTGCTGACGGTGGTTGTCGGCCGCGCGCCGCAAGCGGCGGCAGCGCCATTGGTGCCGGCGCCAAAGGCGAACTGAGGCGCCGATATGCGGATTGCCGTGATCGGTGCCGGTGCGGTCGGTTGCTTCTACGGCGCCATGCTGCTGCGTGCGGGTCATGACGTCACGCTGATCGGACGGCAGACGCATGTCGACGCCATCAATGCGCAGGGGCTTTATTTCGAAAGCCCGATCTTCACCGGTTTCATTCCCGCAAAGGCCGCGACTGATATCGCGGATCTGACACCGCCCGATCTCGTGCTGTTCGCCGTCAAATCCGGCGATACAGACGATACCGCAGCAGCGCTGAGGCCCATTCTCAAGCCGGATACGATCGTACTGAGCCTGCAGAACGGCGTCGACAATCCACAGCGCTTGCGTGCCATCGTCAGCCAGCCGGTGATTGCCGCGGCGGTCTATGTGGCCGCGGAGATGCCGGCCGCGGGCCATATCAAGCATAACGGGCGCGGGGAGCTGGTCATCGGCGCGTCACCCCAAAGCGAAGCCCTGGCAAAGCTGCTATCCGACGCCAGCGTGCCTACCACCATCGCCGACGATATCGACGCGGTACAATGGTCTAAGCTGATCAACAATTGCGCCTATAACGCATTGTCGGCAGTAGCCGGCATCGCCTATGGCGAGATGTTCAAGGTCGACGGCGTCCCTGATATCGTGACCAACGCCGTCGTCGAATGCTTGGAGGTAGCGCGCGCCTGCGGCATATCGCTGCCAGCCGACCTCCTCGACAAGACGCTCGCCCTCGCCGCCAGCATGCCGCTTCAGCAATCGTCGACGTCGCAGGATCTCGCCCGCGGCAAGCCGTCGGAGATCGACTTCCTCAACGGCTTCATCGTCCGCAAGGGCGCCGAACACGGGATTCCGACACCGACCAACCATGCCCTGCAGGTGATGGTGAAACTGGTCGAGCGCAGCGGGTCGCGCCGCGCGTAGCGGCACAGCTGCCTCTGCACATCCGCGCGGGATGTGCTACGGAGACACCATGCTCCGGATTACGCGCTCCATAGCCATCGCCGAAGACGATATCGACATCGTGTTCGTGCGCGCGTCCGGTCCCGGCGGCCAGAACGTCAACAAGGTCTCGACCGCCGCGCAACTGCGCTTCGATACGACCAAGCTGACGCTGCCGGAGGACACCGCGATCCGGCTGCGCACGCTCGCCGGGCAGCGCATGACCAAGGACGGCGTGATCGTGATCCACGCCCAGCGCTTCCGCACCCAGGAGCGCAACAAGGCCGATGCCATCGAGCGGCTGGTCGAACTGATGCAGGAAGCCGCCTTCCGGCAAGCGCCGCGGCGGGCGACCAAGCCGACGCTGGGCTCCAAGATGCGCCGCCTCGACGGCAAGAAGCGCCGCAGCGACGTCAAGGCCGGCCGCGGCGGGCGTTTCGACGACTGAGCGGCGCCCCACACAACAAGCCAGACCACTTTTTCAAGGAATTTCCCGATGGCCAAACCCGTTCATTCGATGATCCGCGTGCTCGACGAAGCGCGCGCGCTGGACTTCTACAAACGCGCTTTCAGGCTCGAGATTGCCGAGCGCATCGCATTTCCCGACTTTGCGCTGATCTATCTGCGCCACCCCTCCTCGCCCTTCGAGCTCGAACTGACGGTGAATTTCGGCCGCACCGAGCCCTATATGCTCGGCGACGGCTACGGCCATCTCGCGGTTGTCGTAGACGACGTGGCCGCGGAACATGCCCGATTCGAACGCGAGACTCTCGCGCCCGGTCCGCTGCGGGATTTCAAGCATGAGGGCCGCACGCTGGCGCAGTTTTTCTTCGCCACCGACCCCGACGGCTACAAGATCGAGGTGATCCAGAAGGGCGGCCGATTCGCTTAAAGCGTTTTCGAGCAAAGTGGATACCGGTTCGCGTCAAGAAAACGCGTCAAAACAAAAAGCCAGAACCGGGGAAAAGCGAGTTGCGGCGGGGACATCAGGCACCCGGGGCCATAGAATGGCGCTTCAGGTTCCCTACATAACCCCGACCCGTCACCACGCCCCGAGATCCATGCCCGTTCGCCAGCTCCCAGAAACCATCGTCAACCGCATCGCCGCCGGCGAGGTGGTCGAGCGGCCGGCCAGCGTGGTGAAGGAGCTGGTGGAGAATGCCATCGATGCCGGTGCCTCCCGGGTCGAGATCTTCACCGACGGTGGCGGCCGGCGGAAGATCGCCATCACCGACGATGGCGGCGGCATGACCCATTCCGATCTCGTGCTCGCGATGGATCGCCACGCCACCTCGAAGCTCGATGACGAGGATCTGTTGCAGATCCGCACCCTCGGTTTTCGCGGCGAGGCGCTGCCCTCCATCGGCTCGGTGGCGCGGCTGAGCATCACCACGCGCCACGCAAGCGAGCCCCATGCCTGGTCGCGCACTGTCGATGGCGGCGAGAAATCTGACATCGCACCCGCCGCGCTGTCGCAGGGCACCCGCGTCGAGGTCAGCGATCTGTTTTACGCGACCCCTGCCCGGCTGAAATTTCTCAAGACCGACCGCACCGAGGCCGAAGCGATCCGCGAAGTCGTGCGCCGCCTCGCCATGGCGCGGCCGGACATCGCCTTCACCATGGCCGGCGAGGAACGCGCGCCGGTGACATGGGCGGCTGCG
Organism: Tardiphaga sp. P9-11; assembly: GCF_008329525.1. Lineage (GTDB taxonomy): Bacteria > Pseudomonadota > Alphaproteobacteria > Rhizobiales > Xanthobacteraceae > Tardiphaga. The sequence goes on from NZ_NPKQ01000003.1 coordinate 356,208, forward strand.
CTACCCGGTCCGGCCGGACAGTTGACGCGGCTAGGCGATATTCTCGGACCCGAGTTTCGTCTCAGCGCCATCGAAGTGCGTAGCGAGCGCGAAGGAGTGGTGGTTGAAGGTTTTGCTGCCGCGCCATCGCTGACCCGCGCCAATGCGCTTGGACAGTATCTGTTCGTCAATGGCCGGCCAGTGCGCGACAAACTGATCATCGGTGCGGTGCGCGCTGCCTATTCCGACTATCTGCCACGCGACCGCCATCCGATCGTCGCGCTGTTCGTGACGCTCGACCCGCAGGAGGTCGATGCCAATGTGCATCCGGCCAAGACCGAAGTGCGTTTCCGCAATGCCGGACTGGTGCGCGGGCTGATCGTGCATGCGCTGAAAGAAGGCCTCGCCCGTGAGGGACGCCGCACGGCAGCCAATAGCGACGGCGCCGTGCTGGACTCGTTCCGCCCCAACTTCGCACCCAATTTCGCGCCCCGTGCGAATGCGAACTGGGACTGGCAGCGCTCGCCGGCCTATCCGGTCAATCCAGTGCCGGGGTTCGATGGTTCGGCGGCGTTTGCCGAGCGGAGTCAGGCGGCCTTCGATGTCGGCACGCCATCCGCCGATGTCCGTTTCGAGGAAGCACCGCAGACCGACCTGATCGACCGCCCGCTCGGTGCCGCGCGCGCGCAGGTGCATGAGAACTACATCATCGCGCAGACCCGCGACGGCATGATCGTGGTCGATCAGCATGCCGCGCATGAGCGCATCGTCTATGAGCGACTGAAGGCGTCGCTGGCCGCCAATGGCGTGCAGCGGCAGATCCTGTTGATCCCGGAGATCGTCGAGCTCGACGAAGCCATCGTGGAGAAACTGTTCGATCGCGCCGAGGAACTTGCGAGCTATGGCCTCGCCATCGACAGTTTCGGCCCCGGCGCCATTGCCGTGCGCGAGACGCCGTCACTGCTCGGCAAAACCAATGCCGCGTCGCTGCTGCGCGATCTCGCCGAGCATATGGCGGAGTGGGACGAAGCCCTGCCGCTGGAGCGCCGCCTGCTGCATGTGGCGGCAACCATGGCCTGCCACGGCTCGGTGCGCTCAGGCCGCCGCTTGCGGCCCGAGGAGATGAACGCGCTGCTGCGCGAGATGGAAGACACACCGAATTCCGGCCAGTGCAACCACGGCCGGCCGACTTATGTCGAGCTGAAGCTCAGCGATATCGAGAAGCTGTTCGGGCGACGGTAGGCTTCTTGCTTATCCCTCCCTCAAGCGTAGCGAAACTGCGCGCAGTGGGGAGGGAGAAGAAAGCGCTCACGTATATTTCGGATCGCGTTCCAAGAGCTCGATCGACACGCCCTGCGGTGCGCGGATGAAGCAGATGCGCAGGCCCGGCTTGAGCGTATGCGGCTCCTTGGTGAACTCCACGCCCTTGGCCTTCAGCGAGGCAGCCACGGCATCGATGTCCTTCACCTTCAGGCCGAAATGATCGAGGCCCTGATAGGGCGTCGCCGGCGGCGGGTTGACGCCCATCTCCGACGTCACCGGGGCGAGGAAGATCATGCCGCCGCCAAGCCTGATATCGATGCGGCCGGGCGCACGCAGGATTTCCGCACCGAGCATGTCGGCGAACCACTGCGCGGTGGCTTCGGTGTCCGGCGTACGGATATGGACGTGATCCCAGGTGTATTCGATCGCAGACATCGGCGGCTCCTTTTGACGTCTTCTTACAAAGATCGCAGAAACGTAAACTCGGTATCGTCATAGGCGCGGCGCTCGAGTTCTTCGAAGCCCTCGGGCGCAGCGAACGCCGCATCCTTCGCCTCTTCCACCACAAGCAACGCGCCCGGCGTCAGCCAGCCACCATTGCGCAGCGAGTTCAGCGATTTCTCGGCGAGCATCATGCGATAGGGCGGGTCGAGGAACACCAGCGAGAACGGCTCGACCGGATGGGCGGGGCCGAGATCAGCGGCATCGCGGCGATACACTTTGGTCACGCCGCCAAGACCGAGCGCTTCAACATTGTTGCGCAACAGCGCGCGCGCTTCGGAACCGTTGTCCACGAACAGCGTGAACTTTGCGCCGCGCGACACGGCCTCGATGCCGAGCGCGCCGGTGCCGGCAAACAGATCGAGCACGCGCGCGTCCGCGATCGGATTCTCATAGGCGTGGATCAGGATATTGAACAACGACTCGCGCAGTCGATCCGCCGTGGGACGGATCGCCTGCGTCGTGGGCGATGCGATGTTGCGGCCTTTCAGCCGGCCACCGACGACACGCATGGCCTATTCGTCCCGCGGCTTCAGATCGCGCTTGCCGTGGTAGCCGCGCTTCGGCTTCTTCGGCGGCCCCCCGAAGGTGGCCGCGTCCTCGTTGCGCGCACGCGACTCTTCCGAGCCGGCGCGCTGCACGAGAATGCGACGGCCCTTGCGGTCTTCCACCGTGGAGCGCTTCAGCACCGGCTTCTTCACGATTACCGGATCGAGCGACACATCGCCCTTGCTAGGCAACTGCCGACCGAAATCGGCGCCCGAAGCATCCGCTATCTTCTCGCCAAGCTGCTCGCGCAGCACGCGGGTCTTCACTTCGTCGACCTGGCCCTCTTCGATCTCACCGAGCTGGAACGGCCCGTAGGAGATACGGATCAGGCGGTTCACTTCGAGACCGAGATGCGCGAGCACGTTACGCACTTCGCGGTTCTTGCCTTCGCGGATCGCAAACACCAGCCAGACGTTGGCGCCCTTGTCGTGCTCCAGCGTGGCATCGATCGAACCGTATTTGACACCGTCGACTTCGACGCCATTCTTCAGTTCGTTCAACTGCGCCTGCGTGACTTCGCCATGCGCACGCACGCGATAGCGACGCAGCCAGCCAGTCTCAGGCAGTTCCAATGTCCGCGCGAGGCCGCCGTCATTGGTCAGCAGCAGCAAGCCTTCGGTGTTGAAATCCAGCCGGCCGATGGAGATCAGGCGCGGCAGGCCTTCGGGCAGATGATCGAACACCGTCGGCCGTCCCTCGGGATCGGCATGGGTCGTCATCAGGCCGCGCGGCTTGTGATACAGGAACAGGCGCGTGCGCTCCGGCGCCGGCAACGGCTTGCCGTCAACGGTGATGACATCGTTGGTCGAGACATCGAGCGCAGGCGAATTGATCACGCGGCCATTGACCGCCACGCGACCCTGCGTGACCCATTCCTCGGCGTCGCGGCGCGAGCACAGGCCCGCACGTGATACGACCTTGGCGATACGCTCACCGGCTTTCTTGGCAGCGGGAACGCGCGCAGGACGGCGCTGCTCGGAATCACGCTCGCGATATTCACCGCGGCCACCGAAAGCAGGACGCTTTGCGAAAATCCTGCTGTCGTCCTCGTTCTCGCGGCGCGGACGATCGTCACCGTCGCGAACCTCGCTACGACCATGCTCCTGCCAATCCATGCGACCACGGGGCTCGCGCGGACGATCGAAACTCGGGCGATCCTCGCGCGGACGCGAGAAACGCGGACGCTCGCTATCGCCGCGCTCGGGCCGATCGTCACGCGGACGATCAAATTTGGGTCTGTCGAATTTCGGCCGATCGAAATTGCGCGCGCCGTCACGCGGTGGACGCGCATTGCGGCTGCCACGGTCGTCCGAACCGCCTTCGCGCTTCTGCCAGGGCTTCTGTTCGCTGCGATCAGGGCCGCGCTCGAAGTCACGTCCACCACGATCTCCGCGATCAGGACGATCCCCAAAGCTCTTGCGCGGACCGCCGCGATCCGGCGCACCACGGGAGAACTTCTTGTCGCCGCCAAATTTCTTCTCGGCACTGAAAGGCCGGTCGCCGCGGGGGCGATCACCATCGCGCGACGGGCGCGGGCTGAATGGACGGTCGCCCTGCGGCCGATCGCTGCGATCACGCTGGGGACGATCGTTGCGATCACCTTGCGGCCGATCGAAGCGCGGACGCGGACGGTCACCATCGCCACCGCGAAAACCTTCGCCGCGCGGGGTGTAGGGGCGTTTCTCTCCGCCACCATCACGCGACGCATAGGGCTTCTTGTCGCCAAACTTCTTGTCAGAGAAACGTCCGGCCGGACGCGCATCGCTGCGGTCACCACGCGGGGCGCGGTCGTCGCGGTTGAAATTCGGACGGTCGCCACGCGGTGCGTCTCCGCGCGGGCTGTAGGGACGTTTATCGCCACCGCCGCCGGCGCGCGGTGTATAGGGCCGCTTCTCGCGGTCCCCGAAATCCTTGCGCGGACCGCGATCGGGGCGGTCACCACCACCGCTGCGCGCGGGACGGTCGTCGCGGTTGAAGCGGGCCGGACGCGCGTCGTCACGATCGCGACGCGGCGCATCGCCGTAGTCACGGCGCGGTGCGCGGTCGTCATCGCGCTTGCCGGCATAGGGCTTGGCGCCGAAGGACTTGCCGCCGGAAGACTTGCCGCCAAAGGAGCGCTTCTCGCCACCTGCGCCCGCCGGTTTCGGCGCGTAGGTGCCATCGCGCTTGGCGAATTTCTTCTCGGGTCCGCGAGCGGCACCGGAGCGGCCTTTGCCGGCCCCGCCTTTGCCACCGGGTGGCCGGCCGCGCGAGGGGCCGTTGTTTTTGTCGTTGTCGCGGGGCATGAAGGGTCTCACTGCAGCGGAAGCTGAATTGGGTTGAGCAGTGCGGACAGGGTTCGCGGGCCGAAAATGCGCGCTCATTGGGGCGCATTCTCACGCAAAACCAGTATCCACTTTTGCTGAATGCAACTCCGTAGCAGAGTTTTGCGCAGGAAACGAGCCGTTGACCGCACCTTCTTTCATGGATTTGGCGCTGAAAGCGGCCGAAAGCGCCGGAAACGCCGGCGAAGTCCCCATCGGCTGCGTCATCGTAGGAAATAACGAGGTGATTGCCAGTGCCGGCAACCGCACCCTCCGGGACCGCGACCCGACCGCCCATGCCGAAGTCCTGGCGATCCGGGAGGCCGCCGCCAGGCTCGGCAGCGAACGGCTGGTCGACTGCGATCTCTATGTGACCCTCGAGCCCTGCACCATGTGCGCGGGGGCCATCTCCTTCGCCCGGATCCGGCGGCTGTATTACGGAGCTGTCGATCCCAAGGGCGGCGGGGTCGATTCCGGCGTGCGGTTCTTCGCGTCACCGACCTGCCACCACGTGCCGGAGGTCTATCCGTCCTTGGGAGAAACCCAGTCTGCCACGCTGTTACGAGAGTTTTTTAAAGCGCGGCGCTGAGGCTTTGCTGGCAGCAATATCGATAGGAACGCGGGTCACTTCGTGCCCGTCTTCGTGAATCACGCAAATATAGCGCGCATGGTCCTGATGCGTCGCAGGGCGCGCGCTGACTTCATCGGCAATCACATAAGCCTGTGCAACGGCTTCGGCGTCACTGCGCAGCTCCTGACCAGCGTGGTCGCGCTGCGTCGTGCCGTTCTTGAGGTCGAAATAATAGTGCGCCATGGGTACCTCACAGCCCCATCAACACGCCATGCAACCTTCGGTTCCCCAAGAGGAACCCCTGGATACCTTTACTTGCCCTTGCGCTCCCGCGCCACCGCCTGCCAGCCGATATCGCGCCGACAAAAACCTTCCGGCCAATTGATCAGGCCGATGGCTTCATAGGCACGGCGCTGGGCCTCGCCGACAGTCTTGGCCGACGCGGTCACGTTGAGGACGCGCCCGCCATTGGCGAGAATCCAGTCGCCGGACGCCTTGGTCCCGGCGTGAAATACCTCGACGCCCTCGATCTTCTCGGCCCGGTCGAGGCCGGCGATCCGGGTGCCCTTTTCATAGTCGCCGGGATAGCCCTTGGCGGCCATGACCACGGTCAGCGCCGGATCCGGGAACCAGCGCAGATCGAAATTCTTGAGCTGCCCGTCGCAGGAAGCGATCAGCGCCGGCAGCAGATCCGACATCAGCCGGACCATCAGAACCTGCGTCTCGGGATCACCAAACCGCGCATTGTATTCGATCAGCTTCGGGCCTTCGTCGGTGATCATCAGGCCGGCGAACAGCACGCCTTTATACGGCGTGCCCATCGCGCTCATGGCGCGCAGCGTCGGCAGGATGATCTCGTTCATGGTGCGATCGCGGATCGCATCAGTAAACACCGGCGCCGGCGAATAGGCGCCCATGCCGCCGGTGTTCGGCCCCTTGTCGCCATCGAAGGCGCGCTTGTGATCCTGCGCCGCGACCAGCGGCAGTGCATGCTCGCCGTCGCAAAGCACAAAGAACGAGGCTTCCTCGCCGGTCATGAATTCCTCGACCACCGCTTCCGCACCGGCTGCGCCGAAGCCGCCGCCCAGCATCATGTCGATGGCGTCTTCCGCTTCCTTCAGCGTCATCGCAACGACCACGCCCTTGCCGGCGGCAAGACCATCGGCCTTGATCACGATCGGCGCACCCTGCGCGCGGATATAGGCCTTGGCGACATCCGCATCACTGAAGCGCTCATAGGCCGCGGTCGGAATGTTATTGGCCTTGCAGAGATCCTTGGTGAAACCCTTGGAGCCTTCGAGCCGGGCGGCGGCCTTGCTCGGCCCGAACGACTTGATACCGGCAGCAGCCAGATCGTCGACGATCCCCGCCGCCAGCGGCGCTTCGGGGCCGACCACGACGAAATCGATCTTGTTGGTCCGGCAGAAATCGATCACGGCCGCATGGTCGGCAACATCGAGGGCCACGCATTCGGCCTCCCGGGCAATGCCGGCATTACCTGGCGCGCACCACAATTTGGTCAGCAGTGGCGAGGACGCGAGTTTCCACGCCAGCGCGTGTTCGCGGCCACCGGAACCAAGGAGGAGAATGTTCATGGGAGACTGCCAGACCGGGTTTTTTGATGGTTGCGACAGCCTTTAGCATGCTAATTCGATGCCGCAACAGCTTGAGTCCCCGATGCCTAAAACTGCCGCTGCCCCGCTGACGAATTCCACCGAATTCACCGTCTCCGAGCTGTCCTCAGCCCTGAAACGGACGGTGGAAGACGCCTACGGGAACGTGCGCGTGCGCGGTGAAATCTCGGGCTTTCGCGGGCCACATTCCTCCGGCCACTGCTATTTTTCGCTGAAGGACGAGAGTGCCAAGATCGAGGCCGTGATCTGGAAGGGCGTCCACGGCCGGATGCGGTTCAAGCCGCAGGAAGGCCTCGAAGTCATCGCAACTGGCAAGCTGACCACCTATCCCGGCTCGTCGAAATACCAGATCGTCATCGAGGCCATCGAGCCCGCCGGCGTCGGCGCGCTGATGGCGCTGATGGAGGAGCGTAAGCGCAAGCTTGGCGCCGAGGGTCTGTTCGACGAAGCGCGCAAGCAATTGCTGCCGTGGCTACCGGAGGTGATCGGCGTGGTGACGTCGCCGACCGGCGCTGTCATTCGCGACATCCTGCATCGACTGGAAGATCGCTTCCCGCGCCGCGTATTGGTATGGCCTGTGAAAGTTCAGGGCGAAGGTTCGGCGGAACAGGTCGCAGCCGCCATCCATGGCTTCAATGCACTGCCGGAGGGCGGCGCCATTCCGCGGCCGGATCTGCTCATCGTCGCGCGCGGCGGCGGCTCGCTGGAAGACCTTTGGTCGTTCAACGAAGAAATCGTGGTGCGTGCCGCGGCCGAGAGCATGATTCCGCTGATCTCTGCCGTGGGCCACGAGACCGACATCACGCTGATCGATTTCGCCGCCGACAAGCGCGCGCCGACGCCGACGGCGGCTGCCGAAATGGCGGTGCCCGTGCGCGCCGAACTGATGGTGGAGATATCCGGCTTCGAGCGCCGCATGATGCTGTGCTGGCAGCGCGGACAGGAATCCCGCCGCAACGAACTACGCGCCGCAGCGCGTGCTCTGCCGGATCTCAGCGAATTGCTCGCCATTCCGCGCCAGCGTCTCGACGGCGCAACCGCGTCGCTGCCGCGTGCGTTGAAGGCCAATACACACGCGCATCATCGCCGCTTCGCGCAGGCCAGCGCCGGGCTGACGCTGCGCGTGCTGCGCGCACAGATCGCCCACGCCACACAGCGACTGACGGTATCGGGTGAACGCTTGAGCCTCTCCGCGCGTGCACTGCTTCGGCAGCGCCGCGATCGCTTCACTGGCCTTGAAGCACGATTGAAGGCCTCCAAGCTCGCCAATGCGCAGGCGCAGCGCAATGCCATCACGCGCGATCGGGAGCGCGCACTGCGCCTTGCCGAACGCGCGCGCCGTGCATTGACGACACTGGTGCAGCGCCAGCAGGCGCGCGTGCAGGCATCGAGCCAGTTGCTGTCAGCCCTCTCCTATCGCAGCGTGCTGGCGCGCGGCTTTGCACTGGTACGCGACGAGCAAGGCGCAGCGCTGCATGCCGCCGCCAACATCGGAGCCGGCGTCCGCCTGAGCATCGAATTCGCCGATGGCCGCGTCGGCGTGACTGCCGATGGCGACCGCACGGCCGCTACGCGTGAAGCAAAGCCTGCATCGCCGGCCGCGCCGAAAAAGACGACGAAAATCGATCAGGGCAGCCTGTTCTAGAGGTTGCGCAGGCCGCCTTTATTGGGCGACGCCGCGGCCCTATTTATGCTACGAGATGACGACATTCCGGGCCGGAGACCGATCCGGCAAGACGACTTAGTGACGATCCAGGAGACCAGTCGTGCTGAACAAATTTGGCCCCTCGGGCCACGGCGAAGCCCAGTTGCAATATCTCGACGGCGATTTCCGCGTCGTCTCGCCGGGCACCTACGTGACCTGCGCCATCACCGGCGAGCGCATTCCGCTGGATGAGTTGAAATACTGGAGCGTCGATCGGCAGGAAGCCTATGCGGTGCCGAATGCGGTGCTGGCGCGGCATTATCCGGACGCAGTCAAGGGTCAGAAGTGAAGCAGTAAGATGGGTAGAGCGCAGGCGCATTCGCGCCGGAGCGAAATCCATCAACTACAAACGTTGCGGCGATGGGTTTCGCTACGCTCTACCCATCCTACCTTCCGAGCGTCTTCGTTCGCGCCTTGTTGAGCTTCTCGATCACGAAAGCCTGCAGCGCCGCCTTGTCTTCGAAGGCCAGCGTTACGGCGAATGGCACGATCTCCGCCGCGGCCGGCATGCTGCCGATCTTGACGAAATCCTTCTCCGTCGTCGCCAGCGTCAGGCCATCGCGCTTGGCCTGTACGACCAACGTATCGATCTCCGCGGATGTGTACGGATGATGATCGACGAAGGCCTTCTCTACAGCCAGATCGACACCCGCATGACGCAACGTGCGGAAGAAACGCTGGGGATCGCCGATCCCCGCAAAGGCCAATACGCGCTTGCCGCGCAAGGCAGCCACTGACGCTTCGTCCGGCACAAGACGCGCCGTCAGCACCGGGCCGCCAGTGCCGGCAACCAATGCAGCCACACCCGCCGCCGCAACGCCATCGCCGATCACCACCAACGCGTCAGTACGCGCTATTTGCAGATCGAGCGGTGCCCGCAGAGGTCCCGCGGGCAGCACGCGCCCGTTGCCGAGACCGCGATTGCTGTCGATCACAATGAACGACGCGTCCTTGGCGATGGCAGGATTCTGGAAGCCGTCATCCATCACGATGACGCTGGCGCCGGTCGAGCGCGCCAGCGCTGCGCCTGCGACCCGATCCCGGGAGATCACCACCGGCACCTGCCATGCCATCATCAGCGGTTCGTCGCCAACATCTGCGGCCACATGTCTGGACGGATCGACTTTCACCGGGCCGCGTAACTTGCCGCCATAACCGCGGCTCAGCACAACAGGCGTCTCGCCGAGATCGCGCAGCACCTGCGCCAGCGCCAATGTTGTCGGCGTCTTACCGGCACCGCCGACGTGATAATTGCCGACGCAAAGAACGGGAATGCCGACATCGACGCCCTTGCGCGCCATGCGGCTGCCGGCGACTTCGCCATAGATGGCGCCAAGCGGCATCAGCAGACGCGACAACCATGTCGATGGCGGCCGCCAGAACGCCGGCTCACGCATCCTGCGCTCCCGCTTCGAGCCGGAGCTGCATCAAATAAGGCTCCAGCGCATGCAGCGTACGATCGAGCGCGCCGCCAAGCCGTTCAACCACGCGATGCCCGGCCTCGATTGCGGCATCGCGTGCCGCCTCGTTGCCGAGCATCTGGCCGAGCTGGTTCACCAACTGCTCCGAGGAGTCGGCGAGCTTCGCGCCGCCGGCGCCATCGAGTGCCTCATAGACATCGGTGAAATTGAAGACATGCGGGCCATGCACCACGGACGCACCGAGCTTCACGGCTTCAATCGGATTCTGCCCGCCATGGGGCACCAGCGAACCGCCGATGAACACCACCGGTGACAGACGATAGAACAGGCCGAGCTCGCCCATGGTGTCGGCGACATAGAGATCGGTGCCTGCATGCGGCAATTCCTCGCGCGAGCGCAAGGCGACCTGCGCACCTGCAACCGTGATCATCTGCGCGATCTCCGCTCCGCGATGGGCGTGGCGCGGCACGATGACCGTCAGCAATTTCGGGAAGAAACTGGTCAGCGTCTTGTGAGTCTCAAGGATGATCTCTTCTTCGCCGGGATGCGTCGACGATGCGACGATGATGGGGCGACCGCGCGTCACCGCCATGAGCTTGTCCAGCTTCACGGCGTCGCCCGGCGGCGCCTGCACATCGAGCTTCAGATTGCCGGTGACGACGACGCTGCGCGACCCCAATGCGCTGAAGCGCTCGGCGTCGGTTTCGGACTGCGCCAGGCAAATCTCGAAACGCCCGAGCAAAGCGCCGATGGTCGCCGAAAATTTCTGCCAGCGCGGGAACGAGCGCTGCGACATGCGCGCATTGATCAGCACCATCGGCAGCCGCCGCTTGGCGGCGGAGATGATGAGGTTCGGCCAGAGATCGCTCTCGATGAACAGCGCCAGGCTTGGCTTCCAGTGATCGAGGAAGCGGGCCACGAAGCGCGGAGAATCGTAGGGAATGTATTGATGGATGATATCGGTCGGAAAGCGCTTGGCGATGATCTCGGCCGAGGTCACCGTGCCCGAGGTCAGCAGGATGCGCATGCCCAGCGCGCGCAGCCGCTCGATCAGCGCCGCCGCGGCCAGCACCTCGCCGACACTGGCGCCGTGAATCCAGACCAGCGGCCCGGCGGGGCGCTCGATCTGCGAGATGCCGCGACGCTCGTCGAGGCGCGCGGGATCTTCCTTGTTCTTCTTCAACCGTTGCCTGATCAAGACGGGCGCAAGCGGCGTCAGCGCAGCAGATAATCTGCGATAGGCGCGCAGCGTGATCGGCAGCGCGTTAGGCACGACCCGCACCTTCCGGCCGACCTACCGCATCATAGGCACGCTGCGTAGCCTCGTTCAGCGTGGCCTCGAGCTGCAGGCGCAACGCCTCCATCAATGCGCCGTCCGCGTCGGCCGGAACATTGATCGGCTCGCCGCCGACCAGGACGCCGCGCCCGAACGGAAGATTGATCGTTGTGCGGTCCCAGTTGTTGAGTTGCACATAACGGCTGGTGGCCATGGCGAACGGCATGATCGGCCGGCCGCTTTCGCGGGCCAGCATGATGATGCCCATGCCGGCGACACGCGAGCGCTTCGGCACGTCGGCGGTCAGCGCCATATTGATACCGCGCTCCAGCACCCGCACCATTTCCTTGAACGCACCGACACCGCCCTTACGGTGAAACGCGCCGCCGTGATCGCCGGAGCCACGCACGGTGGCGATGCCAAGACGCTCGGCAGCCAGCGCATTGAACTCGCCGTCACGATGTTTCGAGATCAGCACCGCGCCGCGATAATCCTTCTGCTTGATGAACGGCGTCATGAAATGCTGACCATGCCAGAACGCCAGGATGACCGGCATCTGCGGCTCGACGATGTCATAGACATCGACGGGATCGAAGGTGAAGGTGTTGGTCTTCCAGACCAGCCGCAAAAATTCGGCCGCGAGAAAACCCGCAGCGCGCTGAACCCAGCTGCTGCGCAGCGTGTTTCGGAGCAGTCGTTTCAAGCGCTCGGCTTCGCGTCTTGACCCGGATCGAGCAGCCGATGGAGATGGACGATGAAGTAGCGCATGTGGGCGTTGTCGACGGTCTGCTGCGCCTTGGCCTTCCAGGCGACAAATGCCGTCGCGTAATTTGGATAGACGCCGACGACTTCAACCTGGCTGAGATCCTTGAACGTCGTCTCTTTCAGGTTGGTCAGCTCGCCCCCGATGACCAGATGAAGCAGTTGCTGTGGTGTGTCCGACATGAATCCTGTTCCTGCAGCGGCCGGCTGCGATCCGAAAAGTCAAAGATAGTGGTGCAGCCGGTTATATCCGGCCATTCTGGAATTGCTCAACGATGTAAGCATGACGTTCGGCCCCCGCTGCGACCAGCAATCCGTGCGTCACTTCCCGGCGATTATAGAGGATAGGTTCGCCCGAAAGCTCGGTCATCCTACCATTCGCTTCTTGGACGATCAAATCTGCGGCCGCCAGATCCCAGTCCCGGCTCTGCCCCCCGGCAAAAGCCGCGTCCAGCCTGCCATTGGCAATCCAGCACAATCGCAGCGCCAGTGAGCCAATGCGTGGATATAACGTGATGTCCTGCCGTGGATGGACCATCCGCTCGACCAGAGGTTTCGGGCCGGCCACGCGGGAGAAATCCATCGCGGTGCCAGTCGTCGCCCGAACCGGAGCACCGTTACAGGTGGCGCCCTGCCCGCGGACCGCCAGAAAAAATTCATCTGTGGATGGCGCGAATACCGCGGCCATGACCGGTCGGGCATCCTCGACCAACGCGGCACAGACACACCAGTCCTCACGGCCGGCGAGATAACTGCGCGTGCCGTCGATCGGATCGATGATCCAGGTCAAGCGCTTGCCGAGCCGTGTCGCATCGTCCGCACTCTCCTCGGAGAGCCAGCCGTAATTCGGCGTCGCCGCCCGCAGCCGCTTCTCGATCAGATCGTTGACGGCGATATCCGCTTCGGAGACGGGGGAGGATTCGCCCTTGGTCCATTTCCTGAGTTCTGTACCGAACATTGCCAGGCCGAGCTCGCCGGCGGCCCGCACCGTGTCCGCCATCAGGGCAACATCGTGCGCGAGCCGTTTGTCTGTATCGAGATCAGCGTCCGGCAATCGTCAGTCCCTCGACGCGCACGGTCGGCGCGTTGACGCCGTATTTGAAAGTGAGGTCGTTCGCAGGAGTCATCGACTTGAAGATCTCGAACAGATGGCCCGCGATGGTGATCTCGCTAACGGCATAAGTCAGCTTGCCGTTCTCGATCCAGAACCCGCCGGCGCCACGGCTGTAGTCGCCGGTCACGCCATTGACGCCCGAGCCGATCAGGTCTGTGACGTAAAAGCCTTCCTTGATATCGGCGATCAGATCTTCGGGGCTGACATCGCCTGCTTCCATATGCAGGTTGTACGCGCCGGGCGATGGCGAAGACGACACGCCACGATGCGCGTGGCCTGTCGTGGTCATGCCCAGCTCGCGCGCGGTCGCGCAATCCAGCAGCCAGGTCGTGAGCACACCGCCATCGATGATGGCCTGCTGCTTTGTCGCAACGCCTTCGGCATCGAAAGACTGCGAGCGCAACCCGCGCACGCGCAGGGGATCGTCGATGATGCGGATATTGCTGCCGAACAATTGCTTGCCGAGGCTATCCTTGAGGAACGTGGTCTTGCGCGCGACGGACGCGCCATTGGCGGCACCGATGACGTGACCGACCAGCGAGTTCGAGACGCGCGGATCGTACACCACCGGCACCTTGCAGGTCGGCACCTTGCGCGGATTGGCCCGCGCCACCGTGCGCTCGCCTGCGAGCTTGCCGACACTGGCTGACGACTCCAGATCGGAAGCATGCAGCGCCGAGGTGAAGGCGTAGTCGCGCTCCATCCTGGTGCCGTCGCCGACAATGGCGGTCATCGACACGCCTTGGCTGGAGCGCAGATAGGAACCGTGGAAACCGGTCGAGGTAACCAGCACCATGCCGCCGATGCCGGTCGAGGCGGACGCGCCACCGGATTTGGTCACGCCCTTCACCGCGAGCGCGGCTTCTTCAGCTTCGACTGCGCGGCGTTCGAGTTCTGCGACCGATGGCACGACGGGATCGAGCAGATCGAGATTTGCAAAGTCGCGCGCAAGCAGCGCAGGGTCCGCAAGGCCGACATATTGATCATCGGGCGCCACGCGCGCCATCGCGACAGCACGTTCGGCTAGCTGCGCGACATTGTCGCCGGACATGTCATTGGTGGAGATCACCGCCTGACGGCGACCAACGAACACGCGCAGCCCCATATCGTCGCCTTCCGAACGTTCGGAGGCTTCGACCTTGCCGTCACGCACTTCGACGCCATGCGACACCCCGCGCACCGCGACCGCATCCGCGGCATCCGCACCGGCCTTCCTGGCAGCCTCGACGAGACGCTGCGCCAGCGTGGAGAGTACGGACTGATCGAGCAAATCGGAATTGTCGGATTTCGTGGAGACAGAGGACGGTGCGTTTGGTGAAGAGTTCACGAACAAAATCCCAACATTGAGAGACGATTTCAACAGGTCCGAAGCGGCGATGGCCGCTGTTAGAGATGTGCTTATTTCGCAGGGACTTCAAGCATTTGCCGGGTCGAAAAGGAAAGAATTTCACGGCTCTCGCAACGGTTCGTCAATCATGCCTGCCAAGCTTCTGTCAATCATGAAGGGCAGTCGGATTCGATTAACCAGCCTTTTTAAGCCGATTCCGAAACGGCTCTGGCAAGGTCTCCCCATCGACCGGGAACATAATTCCGGCGGGGAGATAAAAAGCCGTGAGGCATCAAACAGCGACAGGTGGGGCCCATGCCCCGGGATCGAGCAGCGCATTGCGGCTCGATCCCCATTCACTTCCGGTTCGTTTCGAGGCGCATGACACCCGCGCCGACGGAGCGATCCGCCATATCGAATTGCATCGTACACGCGTCGTCCTGCATCGCGCCGTTAGCGGCATGCGGATGGCGATCAATGTGCGCGTCAGCGATTTTCTCGGCGTCACCCTGCGCGGTCTCGACGACGGCAAGATGCTGATGCTCGCGCATCGCGATCCCTCACTGTCGATTCCATTGCTGGTCAGTTCGGATCGCGAGGAAATCGACATGGCCTGGCAGATGTGGAGCGAGATTTTCGCGCTTCCGCAGTTGCCTGAAGAAAAGACCTACGAACCGTCGCAGCGCCGCCGCCGCCGCAATGCCATTCGCGAACGTCGCCCGAAATTTCTGGTGCGCCGTCGTCCTGGCGGGCTGCTCGGCGAAGCCGGCAGCTACAAGGGCGAGCGCGAGATCATCGCGCGACATTAAGAAGCAGGCAGGATTTCCTGCCGCTTTCCTCACGGCAATCGCAACACCTTGACCGGATTCATCATCCGGTCGGGATCGAGCGCGAGTTTCACACGCCGCATCAGATCGAGTTCGACCTCCGACGTATAGAGCGGAAGCCGGTCGATATGCATGCGGCCGATGCCGTGCTCGGCGCTGATACTGCCGCCACAGGCGACACTTTCCTGATGCACAATGGTGTTGGCCTCGTGCGCTGCAGCCTCGCGGACCTGTGCATCGCCGATGTCGTAGGGAAACACGACGATCACATGAACATTGCCATCGCCGACATGCCCGCAATGGGCGACCTGCGCATTCGGCAGTTCGCGCTGCAGCCGACGCGTGACGCGGTCAATGAATTCCGGCAGCGCCGAGATCGGCACCGACGTATCGTTCGACACCGTAAAACCCTCGCGCTTGTTGGATTCCGAAATCGTGTGGCGGAGGTTCCAGATCCGGTCAGCCTTGGCCTGATCGGTTGCGATCACCGCGTCGCCGATAAGTCCGTTCTCCATCGCCGCGGCCAGCGCCGTCTCCAGGCTTTCCACCGCATTCCAGTCCGCTGCGCTGTCAGCCAGTTCGAGCAGCACATACCATGGCGCTTCAACCGCCATCGGACTGCCGCTCGCCGCGCCATGGCGCAAAACGATCTGCAATTGGCTCTGCGACATCAGTTCAAAGGTTTCGACACGACCGCCGGTGGTGCGCTGCAGATACTGCAATAGCTCAACCGCGTGGCCGACCTGATCCATCGACACCATCGCCGTCGCTGACACCATGAGCTTTGGATACAGTTTCAGCACAGCGGCGGTGACGATGCCGAGCGTGCCCTCCGCGCCGACGAACAGCTGCTTGAGATCGTAGCCGGTATTGTCCTTGCGCAGCGCCCTGAGGCCATTCCAGACACGCCCGTCTGCCAGCACCACTTCCAGCCCGAGCACCTGCTCACGCATATTGCCATAACGCAGCACGCCGGTGCCGCCGGCATTGGTGGAGATCAACCCGCCGATCTCGCAACTGCCGACGCTTCCGAGCAACACCGGAAACTGGCGTTCATGCTGGTCAGCCAGCGCACGCACATCCGCCAGAATGCAGCCGGCTTCGAGCGTCACCGCATTGTTGAGCGGATCGAGATGACGCACACGGTTGAGCCTTCACGATCAGGCAGTCCAATTCATCCGGTGCGACCGCTCCGCCGGTGAGCCCGGTATTGCCGGCTTGCGGCACGACGGCCACACCGAAGCTGCGGCAGACGCCCATCAGTGCCGCAACTTCCTCCGTACTTCCCGGCAGGGCTACAGCGACAGCAGCCCCGCGATAACGTGCGCGCCAGTCTTGCTGATAGGAATCGGCATCCGCACCAGTGCGCACATATTTGCTGCCAATAACTGCGGCCACGGCAGCAAGAAATGCGGCAGGATCAGCTTTCAGAGACGTCAACACGCTATCCTTCCGAAGAACTACTCAGCCTTCAGACCGGCTGCTTGAATGATCGGGCCCCATTTCACGCCCTCGGCCTTGACCTGTGCTTCGAGCTCAGCGCCGGTCGAACCCACCGGATCGCCGCTCAGCTCGCGCAACTGCTTTGCCACGTCCGGATCGGCCACGGCCTTGCGGAACTCTGCGCTCAACCGTTCTGCAAGCGCAGGTGCCATGCCGGGCGGCCCGAACACCGCATTCCACGTATAGGTCTCATAGTCAGGCAGGCCGGACTCCGCGATGGTCGGGATGTCCGGGAAGGACGGCGACCGCTTCTTGGTGGTGACGGCCAGCGTGCGGATCGAGCCCGCCTTGATGAACGGAGCCGCGCCGCTGAGCACGTCGAACAGAACCGGGATCTGTCCGCCCATCAGATCGTTCATGGCCGGCGCGCCGCCGCGATAAGGCACATGCTCCATCTTCACGCCCGCCTGCACCTTGAACAGTTCTCCCGACAGATTAGGCGGCGTCCCAACGCCGGACGATCCATAGCTGTATTTGGTCGGATCGGCCTTGAGCAGCGCGATGAGTTCCTTGACGGTGGTCGCTTGCACCTGCTTGGACACCATCAGTACATTGGGCACCGTCACCAGCATCGAAATCGCGGTGAAATCCTTGACCGGATCGTAAGGCGGCACCTTCGCCATCAGTGGATTGATCGTGTGGGTGGAGATGGTGCCCATCAACAATGTCAGCCCATCTGGCTTGGCCCGCGCGACCCGCGTGGCACCGACCACACCGCCAGCGCCGCCGACATTCTCAATGAGAATAGTCTGCCCGAGCTGATCGGAGACCTTCTTGGCGACATGCCGGCTGACAATGTCGGTTGCCCCACCGGCTGCAAAAGGCACGATCAGCGTAATTGGACTCTTTGGCAATTCAGCCTGCGCCCAGGCATGAGTACCCGGAATCATCATGCCAGACGCCGCGACGGCCGCCGAGCGGCAGAACGTGCGGCGCGTGATCTTGCTCGCCATTGTTTCCCTACCCTTGATGATGTTTTTGTTTCCCACACTGGTTTTCCAGCATTGGGTCTTCCAGTGATCGTCGGAAGGGCGCCGCATCCATATGGATGAGCGCCCTTCTGTTGGTTCAGAGCGGCGCGTGTCCAAGCGCTGCGCGGAATCGGTTCTTCACATAGACACCATCACGCGACGGCAGCACGCGCGGCGGGTTTTCCGCTTTCACCTTGATGGTCGCGAGCTTGACGCCATCGCGCGACGACAGGCGACCGCGCAGATCCTCCACGCCGGCCATATCGCGGATCTCGCGCGTCCAACCGAAGCCGCAGGCCTGCGCCACGCGATCGAGATTGACGCCAAGCCCGGCGTGGCTGACCTGCATGCCGGTTTCGCCGAAATGCCCGTTGTCGAGGATCGCAATGGTGAGATTGGCAGGTTTACGCGTAGCGATGGTGGCGAGTCCGCCCATCCCCATCAGCATCTCGCCATCGCCGGTGATGACCAGCACCGAATAATTCGGCTTCGCCGTGGCCAACCCGAGGCCAACCATGGCCGCACTGCCCATTGCTGCCCAGAGGTAGTAATTGTTGTCGTGATCACCGGCAGCCATCACGTCATAGGATGGTGAGCCGAGACCGGTGACGACGAGAAGATCCTTGCGCCCAGCCAGCAGTGTCTGCACGACCTCACGGCGA
Organism: Tardiphaga sp. P9-11; assembly: GCF_008329525.1. Taxonomy (GTDB): domain Bacteria; phylum Pseudomonadota; class Alphaproteobacteria; order Rhizobiales; family Xanthobacteraceae; genus Tardiphaga. The sequence goes on from NZ_NPKQ01000003.1 coordinate 374,576, forward strand.
TCGAGCGCGCCGCCCGCGTTTACTTGACCCACTGCTTCTCTCCAATCAAGCGCTGCCCCAGAAGCAATGCGCAGGCCGCATCGCCATTGAATGCCATCGATGCGGCGCCGTGCAACAGCGGCGCAACATCCTGCGGCTCATCGGCGCGCCAGGTCAGAACGCCCATCAGGTTAAGTGCCTTCTCGGTCGCCTGCCCCATCGGGTTCTGCCACGCATTGAACTCCGCCCAGTCGCCGCGCATGGTCACGACCATCAGCAGAGGAAAGCGCGTGCAGGCCTGCAGCGCCAGCGTGTTGATACAATTGCCGACGCCGCTCGACTGCATCAGCAGCGCGCCGCGCTCGCCGCCGAGCCAGGCACCCGCGAGATAGCCGATGCCTTCCTCCTCGGTGGTCAGCACCACGGAATTGATCGCATTGTCCTCGTCGGCGAGACGAATGGCCGTGGAGTGCCCGGCATCGGGCACATAGACCACGTGCTTGACGTCGGCCTCCTTGAGGATGCGAAACACATCGTGCCGCCAATCCACCTGTGAACCGGGCGTGGGCCCTGCATCTGACATTCCAGTCTCCGTTGCTTGCAGCATAGCGCTGACTCACGCTTAGCCCAAAGCAGACCGCGCAACGCATACAGATTTGCTTGATGAGATATGCCGAGATTTGATCTCTGGCGTTGCAGCACTCGACAGCGCGCGAATGATGCAACGCAGCTACGTTTTCTCGGGATCGATCATGTGTCCGACCCAGATATTCCGGGCGACGAGATCGGCCGCGATCTCGGTGAATGTATCGCCGACGAAGCGCGCCGCCGCGCTGACCGAACGGTCTGCCGGATAGGCCAGAACCAGCTTGCGCGCCGGCGTGGGATTGACCAGCGGCGCCGCACAGAGCACCCCACTCTCGACCAGCGCATGGATCGGCGCGAGCGGAAGCGCAGTCGAGCCAACACCGTTGCGCACCAGATCGATCATCGCGCCGAAGGAATCCGCCTCGACGCTGCCGCGCAATTGAATGCCGGCCTGCCGCGCGCATTCTTCCATGATTCCACGCAAGCCGTGGCGCAGACTGGGCAAAACTAGTTCCTCATGGGCCAGCGCTGCGAACGGAACGGGACGATCCATGCGCAATCCCTTGCTGCCGGCACTGACGAACAGCAGGTTCTCCATCATCACCGGCACGATGCGCAGTGAACGCAACGGCTGCGGATCGTAGGACACAGCGAGTTCGAGCTCGCCGCGCTGCAGCCAGTCGAGCAGATGCCCGGTGAAAGCCGATGACAGCCGGATCGAGAGCTGCGGATGCACTTCCTTGATCTTCTTCACCAAGGGAACGGTGACGATCTCCGCCACGGTCGGCGTCGTGCCGATGGAGACGAGCCCCTTGAACGACGCGCTCTCCTCCGAGGTGACATTGCGGATGGCATCGAACTCGGTCATCACGCGCGTGGCGTGGTTGAGAACCTCACGGCCAACCTCGGTGATGACCATGCCGCGCCCGTGCCGTTCGAACAGTACGGCGCCGAGCTCCTTTTCCAAAAGTCTGATCTGCCGGCTCAAGGCCGGCTGCGCGATGTGAAGGCGATCGGCGGCCTTGCTCAGGCTACCCAGTTCGGCCACGTGGATGAGTGTCTTGAGCTGCGCGACGTCCATCTCTGTGGTCCACCAGTGCTTGGGAAGGCGCGATTACGCCGCCCGCATGATGGCATCCACAAGCAATCCTGCAAACAGCAGCAGCCCCGCATCGCGGTTGGATTTGAACAGCCGCAGGCATAGCGCGGAGTCGCTGATATCGGTGCGTGCGACCTGCCAGACCAGATGCAGGGCGAATGCCGCGAGGCCGAGCCATGCCGGCCAGCGCGCGCCAGCCAGTGCTAGCGCCGCGCCGATCAGCAACACGGCAAGCCCGTAGAACAGCGTCAGCGCGGCCTGCGTGCGTTCCCCAAACAGCAGCGCCGTCGACTTCACGCCGATCAGCGCGTCGTCCTCGGTGTCCTGATGGGCGTAGAGCGTATCATAGGCGATCACCCAGCAGATCGACCCGGCATACAAAGCCAGCGCTGCCGCATCAATGCGGCCGAACACGACGGCGAAGCCCATCAGCGCGCCCCATGAGAAGGCGAGACCGAGCACGCTTTGCGGCCAGTAGGTGATGCGCTTCATGAAGGGATAGGCGGCAACGATGCCCAGCGAAGCGATTCCGGTGGCGATGGCAAAGGTGTTGAACTGCAGCAGCACCACGAGACCGATCAGCGCCTGCAGCACCAGAAATGCGAAAGCCTGTTTCGCCGTGACCTGCCCGGCCGGGATCGGCCGCGAGCGCGTGCGCTCCACCTTGGCGTCGAGATCCCTGTCGGTGATGTCGTTCCAGGTACAGCCGGCGCCGCGCATGACGAAGGCGCCGATAAAGAACAGCGCGATCATCTTAGGCAGTTGATGGATATCGTGCGCCATGCCGGAGGCGAGCGCTGCCGACCACCAGCACGGCATCAGCAGCAACCATGAGCCGATCGGACGATCGAAGCGCGACAGCCGCAGATAGGGCCGCGACCACAGCGGTGCCGAACGATCGACCCAGTTGCCGGTCGCATCCGCAACGCGGGCGGCCGCGTCGCTCACTGGAATAGAACGGTTCGCCACCCGATCATCGGGTGAGCACGTTGCCGTTCAGCGTATCGAAGGTGGTGCCGCCGCTCTTGCGCGCATTGTTGGCCTCCGGCAGCGATGCCGACGAGCCCAGCACGTCGCTGAGGCGCGGTGCAGCAGCCGGCCCACCACCACGCTGCTGCTGACTGGCAACGCTGCAGACCTTCTGCCGCATGCCTTCGGTGTTCTTGTGACCAGTCTTCATCTGTTCACCGACATTGGCCGGAATGCCGCACTTCTGCGCATTTGCCTCGATGTATTTGATCATCTTGACTTCGGTCTGCGAGAAAGAGGTGATCAGCTTGCAGGCCTCGTCCGGAGGCGCGCGACGCTCGCTCGCAGCCTTGATGGCAGCGCCCTTCTTTTCCGCGTCCTGGCGCAGGGGCAGAAAGCCCTTCATGCAATCCTCGCCGCCGGGCGGGCCCGCCTGCTGCTGCGGGGGAGCGCCGAAGCCGCCGCCACCAAGCGGTGCAGCGCCGCCTGAGGGGAACGCGCTGGGCGCGGCAGCCGAACCATTGATCGGCGGAAATGGCGATGCGCTCGCAGGCGCGCCATTCACCGGCGGGAACGGCGACGAATTCGCAGGCGCGGCAGAGCTGTTGCCCGGCAGCGGCGCGGGAAACGCGCCCTGGGCATGAACTTCCACAGCCTGCATGGCGAAGACAGCCATGGTGAGCGGCACAATCAAACGACGGATGATCACAGATATTCCTCCGGCAGCTCAGTGCCCCGATATGTCGGGGGGCGAAGCCCATCCTGATTCAGGACTTTCTACGATTCCTGCCAAGCCTTAACAACCCACCAACAGCACGCGGATTCGGGCGGCAGCGCGGCGCAAACCCACGTTCTCGCATGATAATTCGTCGCAGTTGGGCTAAAGCTCGCCCTCTGAATGGAACATGAACGATGCCGCAAGCCGATTTCCGCAGTCCCCGCCTCTTTGTCGACGCGCCTTTTGCAGCCGACGCCACTATTTCGCTCGACCGCAACCAGAGCAATTACCTCGGCAATGTGCTGCGCCTTGGCTCCGGCGCCTCGGTGCTGGTGTTCAACGGCAAGGACGGCGAATGGCAGGCCGCCATTTCCGGCGGCAAACGGGCCGACCGCCTGACGCTGCTGGCCCAAACCCGGCCGCAGGATCGCCTGCCTGACGTGACCTATGTGTTCGCACCGCTGAAGCACGCCCGGCTCGACTACATGGTGCAGAAGGCCATCGAAATGGGCTCCGCGGCGCTGCAGCCGGTCATGACGCGCTTTACCCAAGCCAGCCGGGTGAATACCGAGCGGATGCGCGCCAATGTGGTGGAAGCTGCCGAACAATGCGGAATCCTGAGCGTGGCTACGGTCGCCGAGCCGCTGAACCTGCCCAAATATCTCGATCAGCGGGACGCCAAGCGGCTGCTGATCTTCTGCGACGAAGCCGCCGAAGTGGCCGATCCCGTGGCGGCGCTGACCGGCGCCCGCACGGCCGCCTCAGCCGGAATTGATGTGCTGATCGGCCCGGAAGGCGGTTTTGCCGAGGAAGAGCGGGCCCTTCTGCTGAAACAGGCCAATATTCTCCGACTGGCGCTGGGACCTCGAATCATGCGGGCCGATACCGCCGCCGTGGCTGCGCTGGCACTGGTGCAAACCGCCCTTGGTGACTGGAATGGTAACCAAGTAGGCAAATAAGGCGCCGCCCTGACCCCACATTAAGGCCACCGGGCGATGGTGGTCGAAACGTCGCAACCGCCATGCTATGGGCTGCGCCAACGACCACTCTATTGAGATTGCTGGACTTCGAGATGACCAAACCCGCCGCCCCTCGCGCGACCGGATCCGCCGCATGGGCGGATGCATTGCTGTTGTCGTTTGCCGAGGCCGGCTACGTCCATGCCGAGCCCGCGATCCTCCAGCCGGCCGACCCGTTCCTCGACATGTCCGGCGAAGACATCCGCAAGAGCCTGTATCTGACGACAGACGCGTCGGGCGAAGAGCTGTGCCTGCGGCCGGATCTCACGATCCCCGTGGCGCGCGATTATCTCGCCTCACTGCAGGCCGGCCAGCCCGCGGGCTTCAGCTATCTCGGCCCGGTGTTTCGCTATCGGCAGGGCACGGCCAGCGAATTCCAGCAGGCCGGCATCGAATCCTTCGGCCGCCAGGACCGCGCCGCAGCAGACGCTGAAATGCTAGCGCTCGGTCTTGAGGCGATGGCCGCCTTCGGTCTCTCTGACATCGAAATTCGCACCGGCGACGTCGCACTGTTCGCGGCACTGATCGAGGCGCTCAATCTGTATCCGGTGTGGAAGCGCCGGCTGATGAAGGACTTCAACCGCAAGGTCAGCCTGACCCACGATCTCGACCGGCTGACACTCGCGGAGTCGCCCGTCCGCAACGAATATGAGGGCGTGCTCGCCGCGCTGGCCGGCTCCGACCGCAAGGCGGCGCTGGCATTGGTCACCGACCTGATGTCGATCGCCGGCGCCACCAATGTCGGCGGCCGTTCGGTGGCGGAAATCGCCGACCGCTTCCTCGAACAGTCGACGCTGAAAGGCGGCGCGCTGCCGCGCGATGCACTGGTGCTGATCAAGCGCTTCCTCGCTATCTCGGGCGATCCCGACGATGCCTTGCAGCAACTGCGCAAGCTCGCCTCCGATGCCAAACTCAACATCACGGCCGCCATCGACGAATTTGAAAGCCGCATCGGCTTCATGGCGGCGCGCGGTATCGATACCACCAGGACGCGTTTCTCGACGTCGTTCGGCCGCGGCGTCGACTACTACACCGGCTTCGAATTCGAACTGCACCGCAAGGGCGATAGCACCGAGCCGCTGGTCGCTGGCGGCCGCTATGACGGATTGCTGACGCAGCTCGGCTCCGCTACGCCGATCCCAGCGGTCGGCTTCTCGATCTGGATCGAAGCACTGACCCAAAACGCGTCCTCGGCGCTGGTTTCCGGGAGCGCGTCATGACAGCACCATTCGTCCTTGCCGTTCCCTCCAAGGGACGTCTGCAGGAAAACGCCGAAGCCTTCTTCTCCCGCGCCGGCCTGACGCTGGCAAAGCCCGGCGGCGTGCGCGACTACCGCGGCACCATTGCCGGCTTCGACAACGTCGAAATCGCCTATCTCTCGGCCAGCGAGATCGCCTCGAACCTGGCGCGCGGCGCCGTGCATCTCGGCATTACCGGTGAAGACCTGCTGCGCGAGAGCATCCCTGACGCCGACAAGAAGGTTGCACTGATCGAAGGTCTTGGCTTCGGCAGCGCCAATGTGGTCGTCGCGGTGCCGCAGGCCTGGATTGACGTGCGCACCATGGCCGATCTCGATGACGTCACCACCGGCTTTCGTGCGCAGCACAATCGTCGCATGCGCGTCGCCACCAAATATATCAACCTGACGCGAAACTTCTTCGCGTCCCATGGTGTGGTCGACTATCGCATCGTCGAAAGCGCCGGCGCCACTGAAGGCGCACCTGCGACCGGCACCGCCGAACTGATCGTCGACATCACCACCACCGGTGCGACCCTCGTCGCCAACGGCCTCAAGGTACTAGATGACGGCGTGATCCTGCGCAGCCAGGCCAATCTCGTCGCATCGCGCGCTGCCGACTGGTCGCCGCAGGCGCGTGATACAGCGAGCATCATTCTCGATCACATCGCCGCGCGCGCCCGCGCCAGCAAGTACAAGGAAGTGCGCACCCGCTTTGCCGGCTGCAATCAGGCGCTGCTCACCGAAGCGCATAACCGCTTCGGCGTGGTATCGCCGTTCGGCGGCCCGACGTCGTCGGGCATGATCACGCTGCACTGCCCGCCGGCACAGCTTTATGCGCTCAGCAGCTTCCTGCGTGCCAACGGCGCCGACACCGTGTCCGTGGCGTCGCTCGACTATGTGATGGATCGCGAGAATCCGCTATTCGCCAAACTTGAGGCCTTCCTGCGGCAGTAATGCGCAGCGCGGCGTTTCGCCTTGCTGGCAAGCGCGCTGGCCGATTACCATATGATTCATGAGCATATTCTGGATGTTGGATTCTGATCGATGATGCTGGGCAGCGACGTATCGAGCCTCTCGACCGATGCCGCGACCGCCGCGGCACAAGGCCTGTCGATCGTTGTGCCTGTCTACAACGAGGCACTCGGCCTCGCTTTGTTTCATGAGCGGCTAGCCGTGCTCGCGACCACGCTGAAGGAGCGTCACGGCCTCGCATGCGAAGTCGTCTATGTCGATGACGGCAGCACCGATGGCACGCTGGCGGTTGCGCGCAGCCTGCAAGCCACGTCGCTCGACGTTCAGGTCGTGTCGCTGTCGCGTAATTTCGGCAAGGAAGCGGCCCTGATGGCGGGGCTCGACCATGTTACCAAAGGCGCGGTTTTGTTCATGGATGGCGACGGCCAGCATCCGCCAACGCTCGTCGAGCAACTGGTGCGTCACTGGATCGTCGAAGGCTATGACGTCGTCTACACGGCCAAAGCCCATCGCGACAACGAATCCTTCCTGCGCCGCCAGGCCGTACGCGGCTTCTATGCGCTGATCAACTGGGGCGCACGGCAGAAAATTCCGGAAGATGCCGGCGACTTCCGTTTGCTGTCACCACGCGCGGCCGCGGCACTGCGCCAGTTGCCGGAGCGCAATCGTTTCTTCAAGGGACTTGCCACCTGGATCGGCTTCCGCCAGCTCCGCGTCGATTATGAACCGGCGGCGCGTGAGCATGGCGTCACGTCTTTCAATCCGAAGCAGCTGATCGGCCTGTCGATCGAAGGCCTGACCTCGTTCTCGGTCGCGCCGCTGCGTTTCGCGAGCCTGCTCGGGCTGCTGCTCGCCTTCGGCGCGTTCCTGTTCGGGATCTCGATCCTGTGGGAGACGTGGATCTCGGGCAAATCAGTGCCGGGCTATCCGTCTCTCGTGGTCGGCCTGATGACCATCGGCGGCGTTCAGCTGCTCATGATCGGCGTACTCGGCGAATATATCGGCAAGATCCTGTCCGAGCTGAAGGCGCGGCCGATCTATTTCGTCGCCGAACACAGCGTGAAGCGCAACGCGACCGAAAGCACGGTACAAACCACCGACCGGACCGCCGCCGAATGACCGGCGCTGCCCTGCGCCGCATCACGCTCTGCGCCGACGATTACGGCATCAGCCCCGGCGTCAATCAGGGCATCCGCGAACTCATCGCACTCGGGCGCCTCAACGCCACATCCGTGATGGTCGTCGGTCCTGCGATTTCGCGCGATGACGTGAGTGCGCTGCAGGATGCCGTCGCCAAGAATCCGAATTGCGAGATCGGGCTACACGCGACGCTGACCGCGCCGTTTCATCCACTGACGATGCATTACCGACCGCTGCTCGATGAACTGTTCCTGCCGCTTGGCAGGATGCTGCGTTTCAGCCTGTTGCGAAAACTCGATCGCGAGGCGATCCAAACCGAGCTGACCGCGCAGGTTGCGAAGTTTGCGACCCTGTTCGGACGCGCACCTGATTATGTCGACGGGCACCAGCACGTGCAGACGTTCCCCCAAGTGCGCGATGCGATCCTCGCCGCGGTGAAGAAACATGCGCCAAAGGCATGGGTTCGACAATCCGGCCGTATGCTGCCGTTAGGCCAACGCCTCGATAATCCGAAGGCGCTGTTGCTCGACACGCTGAGCGCCACGTTTCGCAGGCGTGCGACGCGCGCCGGCGTGACGTTCAATCCGGGATTCGCTGGCGCCTATGATTTCGCCAAACAGGCCGACTTCGGTGCCCTGATGGCCGGCTTTCTCGACGGCCTCCCGGATGGCGGGCTGGTGATGTGCCATCCCGGCCATGTCGATGACATCCTGGTCGATCTCGATCCGTTCACCGACCAGCGCGAGCGCGAATATCAATACCTGGCAAGCGAAGCCTTCGCGCAGCTGCTGGTGGCAAACAACGTCACTCTCGCACGCTAGTCTGCGAACTGTCCGCTAGCCTTGATGATCGGCGCCCAGCGATCGACCTCGCTGTCGAGCTGCTTCTTCAATGCCTGCGGCGTCGCCTGATCCTGCGGCACCGGATCGGTGTTGATGTCGTTGAAGCGCTTGATCAACTCAGGATCACGCAGCGATTCCTGCAGCGTCTTGGCGAGTTTCTGCACGATATCATCGGGCGTCCCCTTCGGCGCATAGATGCCGTGCCAGGCGCCCGCTTCGAAACCCTTCAGGCCGGCCTCGTCGGCCGTAGGGAGATCCGGCATCGACGACAGGCGTGTCTTGGTGGTGATGGCGTAGCTCTTCACGAGCTTGGCTGCGATCGGGCCGGTGGTGTTGGTGGTCTGGTCACAGGTGAGATCGATCTGGCCGGCGATCAGATCGTTCATCACCGGGCCATTACCCTTGTAGGGCACCGACAGGATCTGCTTGTCGATGGCATTCATGAACATCAGGCCGCAGAGCTGCGAGGCCGCGCCGAGGCCGGCATTGCCGAAAGTCATCTTGTCGCCGTTGGCCTTGATATAGGTAATTAGTTCGGCAAGCGTGTTCGGCGGCAGGTTCGGCCTGGAGATGATGGTCATCGGCGCATTGGTGACGAGGCCGATCGGCGCGAAGGCGGTCTTGGTGTCGTAAGGCAGCTTGCGATACAGCGTCGCAGCCGTAGAAATTCCGATGTGATGGATCAGGATCGTGTAGCCGTCCGGCTCGGCGCGGGCCGCGCGGGCCGCCGCGATGGTGCCGCCGGCGCCTGTGGCGTTTTCGATGATGATGGTCTGGCCAAGCAGTTTCGACATGGTCGCCGCGGTGACGCGCGCGACGGTGTCGGTGGCACCGCCGGCCGCGAACGGCACCAGCATGGTGATCGGCCTGTTGGGATAGCCCTGTGCGAAGGCAGCGGAGCTTGCCAGCGTAATCGCAAACGCAAGTGTAGCTGTGGCTTTCATGAGATCCTCCCTGAATATTGTTTTGATTTATTGAAGGCGAACGCCCCGGTGAGGCCGGGGCGTTCGGAAATCGCGTCAGACGTTCGAACTATGGATTGCGTCCACCACTGCGTCGGTCACTTCTTTCGTCGTGGCCTTGCCGCCGACATCCGGTGTGATGATGCCGGCTTCGCAGACTTTCTCCACCGCACGCATCAGCCGCGCCGAGGCATCCGGTTCGCCGAGGTGATCGAGCATCTGTGCCGCAGTCCAGAAGCTGGCCACAGGATTGGCGATTCCCTTGCCGGTGATGTCGAAAGCCGAGCCGTGGATCGGTTCGAACATCGAGGGGAAGCGCCGTTCCGGGTCGATATTCGCCGTCGGCGCGACACCGAGGCTGCCGGCCAATGCACCGGCCAGGTCGGAGAGAATGTCGGCGTGAAGGTTCGTCGCGACGATGGTGTCGAGGCTCTGCGGCTTCAGTGTCATGCGCACGGTCATGGCGTCGACCAGCATCTTGTCCCAGGTGACGTCAGGGAAGTCCTTCGACACTTCGTCGGCGATCTCGTCCCACATCACCATGCCGTGGCGCTGCGCGTTCGACTTGGTGACGACAGTGAGTAGTTTGCGCGGACGCGACTGCGCCAGCTTGAACGCATAGCGCATGATCCTCATCACGCCGACGCGGGTGAACACCGAGACTTCGGTGCCGACTTCCTCGGGCAGTCCGCGATGCACACGTCCGCCGCAGCCGGCATATTCGCCTTCAGAGTTTTCACGCACGATCACCCAGTCGAGATCGCCGGTATTCACGTTGCGCAGCGGTGAGGTGATGCCCGGCAGAATCTTGGTCGGGCGCACATTGGCGTATTGGTCAAAGCCCTGGCAGATCGGCAGCCGCAGGCCCCACAGCGTGATGTGGTCGGGCACATCAGGTGCGCCCACAGCGCCGAAATAGATCGCATCGAACTTCTTCAACTTCGGCAGACCGTCGGCTGGCATCATCACGCCATGCTTGCGGTAATATGCGGAGCCCCAGTCAAAGGTCTCGACATTGAAAACCACGTCGCCGACGCGCTTCTGCAGCGCTTCCAGCACACGGGTGCCGGCGGCGATGACTTCGGGGCCGATCCCGTCGGCCGGAATGGCCGCGATAGAATATGTGCGCATGTAAAGGTCTCTGCTGGGTTGAGCTTGCTTTCCTCACCCTGCAGGCAGGCTGCGCGCAGCTCAATCGCATTTGATTATACAAATAAATGATATAATTTGTTGTCGAGGCGATGAGAGCTCGCCGGGAGGACCGATGGATCTGCACCAGCTACGCTGCTTCACTGTGGCAGCGGACGAGCTGCATTTCGGCCGCGCGGCGCGGCGGCTCGAAATGATGCCGTCGGCGCTCGGCCGCACTATCCGTATGCTGGAGGACGACCTCGGCACCCGTCTGCTTACGCGCACCACGCGCAGCGTTGCCCTGACCGATGACGGCGCCGAGTTTCTGAAGCAAGCGCGCGACCTCCTCCTCCGCGCCGACCAGATCGCATCGTCATTCCGGGCGCGCGTGCGGGCCCGCGCAGCCACGATCCGCGTCGGCGCCATAGACAGCGCCGCTGCGGGGCTGGTTCCAGCACTGCTGCACGATCATCGCGAACGAGCCCCGGAGGTTGCGATCCAACTGGTCGAGGACAAGACTATCCGGCTGCTGCCCCGCCTGCTCTCGGGTCGGCTCGATCTCGCTTTCGTCCGGCCGCCTGAGAGCGCCGACAAGCGACTGGAATTCATGTTTCTGTTTCACGAGACGGCGGTCGTCGCTGTCTCCGAACGTCACCCGCTGGCATCGCGGGCGAGCCTGACGATTGCGGAGATCGCCGACGAGCCGCTGATCGTGCCGGAGCGACGTTCGCGGCCGCATAGTCACGACCTGACGATGAAACTGTTTGCGGAAGCCGGCCTGCAGGCCAATGTCGTGCAGATCGCTGACGAGAAGCAGACCATCGTCAATCTCGTTGCCGCCGAGATCGGGCTGGCGATCGTGCCGCGCTGGACCTCCCGCATGCCGGCACGCGGCGTTCGCTATATGCCTCTGGGCACGTCGGGGATGAACAAACTGCCCCTCGCCGCCGCCTGGGTGCGAGGAACGCGCGATCCCGCACGGGATCAGCTTCTGGAGATGCTGCAGGCCAATCTGGCGCGTTACGCGCGGGAAGCGTGACAAGGCCGCCGGTCGTTTTGTCGCATAACGAAATTTAATCCAGGCGGCACTTATTGCGACACAAAGCGTCACTACATCTCCAGCGCGCAAAGCAAGCGCGCTTTGAAGACAGAGGACGCCATGACACCGCAAGAACGCCAACTGGTTGACGATCTTTTTGACCGGCTCAGCAAGGTCGAAGGCGCGCCACGCGATCCGGACGCGCTCGACGCCATTGCGCAGGGCCAGCGCCGCGCACCCAATGCGCTCTATGCGTTGGTGCAGACCGTATTGCTGCAGGACGAAGCGCTGAAGCGCGCCCATGAGCGCATCCAGCAGCTGGAAGGCAACGGCGCCCCCGAACAGGCCGCTCAGGGCGGTTTCCTCGATTCAATGCGTGACGCGCTGTTCGGTCAGGGCCAGAACCCGAACCAGCCGCGCGGCTCGGTGCCGAGTGTGCGCCCGCCTGAACCCAATCGCGCTGCCTGGAACACCGGGCAGGTCCTCGGCCAGCCGCAGCCACAGGGTGGCTATGGTCAGGGCGGCTATGGCCAAGGTCCCGCACCGGGCCAGTTTGGCCAGCAGCAGCCTCAGGCCGGCGGTGGTGGCGGTTCCTTCCTGGGTACAGCCGCAGCGGCGGCAGCCGGCGTGGTCGGCGGCTCGCTATTGCTCGGCAGCATCCGCTCGATGATGGGTGGCAGCCATCAGCAAGGTTTCGGCGATGCCGCCAATGCCAGCGAGAGCAAGAGCCCATGGAGCTCCGGTTCGGATTCGTCCGGCGGCAGCCTCGGCAATCAGGCCGGCGTCAATGATATCGGCTCGTCCGGCGGCTCCCGTGCCGGATCGTTCGATCAGGCGCAGGCCGATGCCGATCAGGACCAGGATCAAGACCAGGACGACGGTGACTACGACACGATGGATATGGACTCCGACGACAGCGATTTCACCTGATCGTTTAGACCCGCAACAAAAAAACGGCCGCTCTCACGAGCGGCCGTTTTCATGTGATGTGAGATCGATCAGATCACGACGACCCGTGCTCCGACGCCAACGCGGCCATAGAGATCGATGACGTCCTCGTTGCGCATGCGGATGCACCCAGACGATACGTTCGTGCCGATTGTCCAAGGCTCGTTGGAGCCGTGAATGCGGTACAGGGTCGAACCGAGATACATCGCACGCGCGCCGAGCGGATTTTCCGGACCACCTTCCATGTAACGCGGCAAGTCAGGACGGCGCGCCAGCATTTCCTTTGGCGGCGTCCACGACGGCCATTCCTTCTTTGCCGTGATTGTCTTCACACCGGACCACGTAAAGCCCGGACGTCCGACACCGATGCCATAGCGCATAGCCTTGCCGCCGCCCTGCACCAGAAACAGAAACTTGTTCGGCGTATCAACGACGATGGTGCCGGCACTCTCGCTGCCCTGATACTCGACCATTTGCGGTTGATACTTGGGATCGAGCGTCGGGCGGGCGGCATCCGCCGTCTCCTCCTGCTGATAGACGCGCTGTTGCGGATCCATCGGCGGCAGCATCGAACGACGCTGTTCGTAGGAATATTCCGGCTGCTGATAGCGCTGGCCCTGCTGCGCCGGACCATCACTGAACAGAAACTCGATGAAGCCGCCGCCCATGCGCGAGCGTTCGGCATAGGCCGTGCGCTGCATGGGGCGCTGCGGCTGCGGCGCATAGACCACGGAAGGTTCGGCGAATGGCGCTGCGGCCTCGACCGCAACCGCCTGATCGAATCCGGCGCTAATGAATGACGCGCTGGCAAGAAGCGTGAGCGAGAACTTTTTGAACATCGACGTACTCTGCACTGTTTCGTCGTGCGCGTTCTCACCTGAGAAGCGCTTTGCACGCTCCGATTTAAGGTTAAAATCGCCTCGGTTTGGTAAACACAATCGCCATTTGGATTCACCACGTCGTCAAACGGTGCAGTTCTGTCGAGTAGCGTTTATTTTGAATAAACGCGAAGACCTCATGGTTAACTAACAGTTCTCGCCGCGACGCCTGACTATCGGTGCACTGTTCCCGCGTGAACTTCACGTTAAACTCATGCGTATACGAACGGGGGATTGATTGAACGTTGGGGGACCTGATGTCTGTTCGTCGCAAGCGATTTCGCATTGAAGAAGTTTTCGGTACCGCACCTATGCCCAATGAAGTGGTGGGCAGCGAGCCAATGCCGATGCATCGCGAAATCATGACCGAACTCCGCGCTATCCGCGCGCAGATGGGAGCGCCGTCTCGCAATGCTGTGACAGACCAGGTCGGCGCCGCTGCCGATCAGCAGATCGCGGAAGCGCAGGCCTTGCTTGCGACCTATCGTGCGCAGATCGAGCAGTGCGAGAAGCTGAAGATCGAACTCGACCTCATCCACGATGCCATTACCCGCACCAAGCAGGAAATCGCAGTTCTTCACGGCAAGAGCTTCGAAGGCGACGAAATGGCCAAGGTCAACGGCGAACTCGGCGCTGTCGTCGGTGGCACCGAAGAAGCCACGCAGCAGATCCTGGCTGCCGCCGAAGCGATCGACAATGCCGCCACTGCACTGAGCAAGGTAACCTCGCCCGATCAGCAGAAGCAAATGCTGGAAGAGATCGGCGACAGTGTCGTGGCGATCTTTGAAGCCTGTAACTTCCAGGATCTCACCGGCCAGCGCATCAGCAAGGTCATGACCACGATGAAGTTCATCGAGAATCGCATCACCGCGATGATGGACATCTGGGGTGGCGTCGACGAGATCAAGGCGCATGCGCCAGCGAAGGTTGACGAGCGCGGCGAAGACGAGAAACTGCTGAACGGTCCGAAGCTGGATGGCGATGTCGGCCATGCCTCGCAGGACGATATCGACGCATTGTTCGGCTAGGGTTGACGACCGACTAACGCCGGGTGGCGACACCCGGCGGACGGATTGCCAGAAAACACCCCAGGACGATCAGGGCGCCCAGCGTGCCCAGTTGCAGGACGGTACGGTCGGACAGCGTCTCGACCGCGGACGCCACCACGAATGGCGCAAAGGCCTGCACGAACAAAGCTGGCCGTGCGATACGGCCGATGACGCGACCATACCCCACCGGACCGAACATCAGAAGCGGCAGCGCGCCGCGTGCGATGGTCATGACGCCATTGGCGGCGCCGAAGCCGATAGCGAACAATGCCGCCAGCGGAAACGAAATCCCCGCAAAGGCCAGCATCGCGAAGGCCCAAACCACCACTACCACCGCCCCGCGCGCGATCCACAGTGGATGGGTGCGCCCGGCCAGCATGAAATCCGCGAGGCGCGACGCCACCTGCGCCGGACCGAACATCGCACCGATGGTTACCGCCGTCGCCGCACTCAGCCCGCCGCGCTCCAGCATTGCCAACAGGTTCGACGTCACGCCCGACAGAATGAAGCTGTAGAGCGAGAAAGCCGCCGCCAGCAGGATGAACGGCCAGCCCTCCGGCCGCAACGTTGCTTGCTGCGGGACGACAACGGCGTCCGCCACAGGCAGAGGCGGGACGGCGACGTGGCGCGGCAATGCAAAAGCATGCAGCGGCGCAACGACAAAGGCGAAGATCGCCGCGAAGGTCAGATAGGTGCCGCGCCAGCCGACAGCCTCAAGCAGAAGATGGGTCGCCGGCCAGCCGATCGTCGAGGCGAAGCCACCCGCAAAGGTCACAAAGGTGATCTGCCGCCGTGCCGAGGCGCCAAAGATCCGCGTCAGCGTGGCGAAGGCCGGATCATAGAGCGACGCGGCCATCGCAGCACCGAGCAACAACCAGCAGGCCAGATAGGCCGCGGGGTGATCGGCAATCGAAAACAGGGCAAGGCCCAAAGCACCGGCAAGCGCGCCCGACGCCATAACGACATTGCCCCCGTGCCGGTCGATCAGCCCGCCCACCAGAGGCGACAGCAGACCCGACACGATCAGCCCCAACGAAAAGCCGGCCATACCGAAGGCCAGCGACCAGCCATGTGCGGCCGTCACATGCGGCATGGTCAGCACCGGCGGGTAGATCAGAATGCCCCAGGTCAGGATCTGGGTGAATGCCAGCACGAGGACCGCACGGCCCGGTCCGAAAACAAGGTCGCGAAGTCGATGCATGATCTCACGTTGTCAGCAGGATGGCGGGACCCACTCTACGCCTTGGGCGCGCAGCGGACATAAACCATGTTGCCGTAACGGACTGCCGCGTCCTTGTCGATGAAGCGCGTGACAAGGACCCGGCCGTCAAACGAGACGATCTCGCGGTCCTTCTCGCCACCGGCGGGACCGGGCGGGCCGATATAGTTCTTGCCGCTCGGTGAGCCCTTCAGACGCAGCTCCTGCGGCGTCGCCTCGTCAGCGAGATGCATGATGACGCCACCGGTGGCGCCCTGGCCGATAATGTAGGGCTGCTTGCACTGGCCACGCGCAGCGTTCTCGGTACGAACGCGATCATTGGGATTCATATAGGACGCCAAGCCCCAGCGGCCGACGAGTTCCTCGGAACGGATCGAGGCCGGCAATTCCGGTGCCGGCGGCGGTTCCGACGGCGGTGCCGGCTGCGAGTTCCCAAAGCTGAACCCACCCAATCCACCAGACGTGCCGCACCCGCCCAATGACAGCGCCAAAGTTGAAACGATCGCCAGATGGGCAACCGTGCGGGCGTAGCGTGACCTGATCATATTATCCCCTAGAGCAAATTCCCCGGCTGCCCGTCCCGGCAGCCAAGCGCAAAACACATGACGGCGCAATGAGGTCGGCAGAATTACGCCGACTCTCCATTATGGTTTCCAGATCATCCTATATTGGCCTCACCAAGGCCTTAAGGCCTCGCTTGACTCAAAAAGCGTCTGGCCATATTTCCCGGACGCTCAATTAGCACTCCCGGAGCGCGATTGCTAAGGGAATGAGCCGGCCGCCCCGAGCGTTCCGGCTGGATTCCCGCCCGCCTCCGAGATGGCAACGAAATCGCAAACCCAAAGGGACACTCCCATGGCCAAGACCAAATTCCGCCCGCTGCACGACCGGGTCGTCGTCAAGCGCATCGTCGCCGACGAGAAGACCAAGGGCGGCATCATCATCCCGGACAGCGCCAAGGAAAAGCCGTCTGAAGGCGAAGTCGTCGGCGTGGGCCCCGGTGGCCGCGACGAAGCCGGCAAGCTGATCCCGATCGACATCAAGGTCGGCGACAAGGTTCTGTTCGGCAAGTGGTCGGGCACCGAGATCAAGCTCGACGGCGAAGAACTCCTCATCATGAAGGAGTCGGACATCATGGGCGTGATCGCTTAAGCGACGCCGCCTTCCACAAAACGCTGTCACCACCGGGACAAGCCCGGCCGTGACAGCGTTTTAAGTTTCACCTTTCAAGAATTCAGGAGCACCATCACATGGCAGCCAAGGACGTTAAATTCTCCGGAGACGCGCGCGATCGCATGCTGCGCGGCGTCGACATTCTCGCCAACGCCGTCAAGGTCACGCTCGGTCCGAAGGGCCGCAATGTCGTGATCGAGAAGTCGTTCGGCGCTCCTCGTATCACCAAGGACGGCGTCACCGTCGCCAAGGAGATCGAGCTCGAGGACAAGTTCGAGAACATGGGCGCGCAGATGCTGCGCGAAGTCGCCTCCAAGACCAACGACACAGCGGGCGACGGCACCACCACCGCGACTGTGCTGGCCCAGGCGATCGTGCGTGAAGGCGCCAAGTCGGTCGCTGCCGGCATGAATCCGATGGATCTCAAGCGCGGCATCGATATCGCCGTCGCCGCCGTCATCAAGGACATCACCAAACGCGCCAAGCCGGTCGCCTCCTCCGCTGAAGTCGCTCAGGTCGGCACCATCTCCGCCAACGGCGATGCCGCCATCGGCAAGATGATTGCCCAGGCAATGCAGAAGGTTGGCAACGAAGGCGTCATCACCGTCGAAGAGAACAAGTCGCTCGAGACCGAAGTCGACATCGTCGAAGGCATGAAGTTCGATCGCGGCTACCTGTCGCCCTATTTCGTCACCAATGCCGAGAAGATGACTGCCGAGCTCGAGGACGTCTACGTCCTGCTCGTCGAGAAGAAGATCTCCAGCCTGCAGGCCATGCTGCCGGTGCTCGAAGCCGTGGTGCAGTCGGGCAAGCCGCTGCTGATCATTGCTGAAGACGTTGAAGGCGAAGCCCTCGCCACCCTCGTCGTCAACCGCCTGCGCGGTGGCCTCAAGGTTGCCGCCGTCAAGGCACCGGGCTTCGGCGATCGCCGCAAGGCGATGCTGGAAGACCTTGCAATCCTGACCGGCGGTCAGCTGGTGTCGGAAGATCTCGGCATGAAGCTGGAAAGCGTCACGCTCGCCATGCTCGGCCGCGCCAAGAAGGTCGTGATCGACAAGGAAAACACCACCGTCGTCAACGGCGCTGGCAAGAAGCCGGCCATTGAGGCCCGCGTCAACCAGATCAAGGCTCAGATCGAGGAAACCACCTCGGACTACGACCGTGAGAAGCTGCAGGAGCGTCTGGCCAAGCTTGCAGGCGGCGTCGCGGTGATCCGCGTCGGCGGCGCGACCGAAGTCGAAGTAAAGGAAAAGAAGGATCGCGTGGATGACGCGCTGAACGCGACCCGCGCGGCCGTTCAGGAAGGCATCGTCCCCGGTGGCGGCACCGCTCTCCTCCGCGCCAAGAAGGCCGTCGGCCGTCTCACCAACGAGAACTCCGACGTTCAGGCCGGTATCAACATCGTGCTGAAGGCGCTGGAAGCTCCGATCCGCCAGATCGCCGAAAACGCCGGCGTGGAAGGTTCGATCGTGGTCGGCAAGATCCTGGACGAGAAGTCCGAGACCTTCGGCTTCGACGCGCAGACCGAAACCTATGTCGACATGGTCGCCAAGGGCATCATCGATCCGGCCAAGGTGGTGCGCACTGCACTGCAGGACGCCGCCTCGGTTGCCGGCCTGCTGGTCACCACCGAAGCCATGGTCGCCGAGCTGCCGAAGGAAGCTGCACCGGCGATGCCCGGCGGTGGCGGCGGTATGGGCGGAATGGGAGGCATGGGCTTCTAAGCCCTGCTTTCACGCTCAACTGCATTGTGATCGAAGGCCGCCTCCGGGCGGCCTTCTTTTTTGCCCTGATACAATGCGCCTGCGACTTATGGCCTTTCGCCTTGGTCGCGGTTCTGATTCAATCCCGTGATTAATCTCGCATGGGCGGAATCAGATAAATCCGCCCGGAGACACGTCGATCACGTCCAGGGACTTTTGAAATGCGCGCGCTTCATCTTTGTCTGCTCGGCCTTACGGTCACCGCGTCGGTTGCGACCGTCCACCACGCCTTCGCGCAGGTGAAAGCCGCGCCGAAGAGCCAGCCGGCGGGCCCCGAGACGCGCTATTTCACCTCGATCGACGGCGTCATGAACGGCAATGCCGACGTCATCCTGCGGGAGACCCGGCAGGGCAAGGCCGTCACGGCGGCGACGCTTGATGTCTGTTATCCCGCCGAGAAGGGCAGCGACCGCAAGGATCGCTTCGTCGCCAACCTCACGGTCAGCGGTTCGACGCTGACCGGCGCAACGCAGACCCAGGTCGACAAGCTGCCGGTGACCATCAAGCTGAACCGCCGGCCGACCGGCGACACGTTCGAATTCAAGGGACAGATTTCGGTCGGCCAGACCAACAACAACGTGACGTCCTCGGACAACTCCGATCAGAGCGAGAAGGAATTCCAGGACAACCAGTCCACGGACGACAATATCGCGCCGGCCCCGAAGGATTTCGCCGAAGTGTCGCCCGAAGCGATCGCAGTCAAGATCAAGCTGGAAGCCGCACTGGATTTCGTGCGCACACTGCGCGGGCAGAGCGTCGAGGTCGCGCTGAACAGCCTGGCAGTCTCCTGCGATGCGTTGCGTGCCGGCGAGCAGGTCATCAGCCTCGCCATCGATCCGGAACGCGCTGCCGCCTTCATCGCCAAGACCAAGACCTATCCTGGCGTCGTCAACGTCGGCTGGACCACGGGCGCCATCGACATGGATCGGACCGTGCGCTTTGCGGCCGCCGACTGGCGCGACGGCGACAAGATCAATCGCGACAAGGTAGCGACGACACTGGCGAACATTCTCGCCAAGACCATGTCGGGCAAACCTGCAACCAGCTCATGGGATGACGAGACCGGAAAGCTCAAGCTAACCTTCAAGCGCCCGAGCCAGGTTCTGCCGGCGCTCGAATTGACGGAGACGGTCGAGGTCAGCGCGATCATCGCTCCCGACAAGCCCGGCACGACTGACAAGCTCATCCTGTGGGTCGGCACGCCGGCGGTCACCACGGCGGATGAGAACTCAGGCGCGAAGCTTGCTCTCGCGGATTCGCCAACGGCCGATGAAGAAAGCGATCCGCGCGACGACAACGGCGCGGTTGCCGCCGTCGCGGCGGAGTTCAAGGCTCAGCGCTGGGATGCGGATAATTCGAACTGGAAGTGAGCTGCGCCAACCTCTTTCTTCCTCTCTTTCCCTAGCGAAGCTTCACTAGGGAAAGGAGAAGAAAGAAACACTGCCGCTCAAGAACCATCAGTTAGTATTCAGCCGAAACCGCAGTGACTTGGGGCCTACGAACGTAATGGCGTCGCCCCGCCGCTGCCAGTTGGTGGCTGCGCCGAGATCGGTCAACAACTGATCATCGAGCTGTGCCTGCGTATCTGAGCAGCTACGGTTATCCATGGCACCAGCCACGAAGATCACCGTGTTGCCGGCGACTGAGAACTGCCCTTTTCCGCCCTTGCACCACAACTCCACCCGCACCTCGCCGGCGTCGCCGATTTCCAGATTGGGAATCCGCTTCGAGCCGGGCTGACGCTGCGCGTCGAGGGTCATCTCCATGCCGAATGGAAACTCTTCCGCGGCATGCGCGGGGACGACAATTAGAAGTGCGGCGCTGGCAAAAGCGGCCCGCAGCAATCTGGTCATAGGAGTCATATGAATTCTCGGCGTGACGGCAAGTGGCAACAATGGCCGCGGTTCTACGCGCGGCGGCACCGGTTGACCAGAACCGAACGGAGACAATGTGGCACCGAAATGAAAAATCCCCGCGGTCTTGCAGCCGCGGGGATTCGTCATTGCTTCGCTACGTGCGGTCTACGGCGCCAGGACCATCAGCGTGAACGGATAGACATAGGCCTGCAGCATCACGAACAGGCCGACCATGCAGGCCAGCACGATCGAGTGCCAGAATACGAAGCGCAGGATAGTGCCCTCATGCCCGAACCAGTTGGTTGCGGTCGAGGCCACAACGATCGATTGCGCATCGATCATCTTGCCCATCACGCCACCGGACGAGTTCGCCGCGCTCATCAGGATCGGCGACAGACCGAGCTGTTCGGAGGTGATCTTCTGCAGATTGCCAAACAGCACGTTCGACGCCGTGTCCGACCCTGTCAGCGCCACACCGAGCCAGCCCAGTAGCGTGCCGAAGAACGGGTACAACACGCCGGTCGCCGCAAAGGCCAGACCGAGCGTTGCGTCCACGCCCGACAGGCGCGTCAGCGTGCCGATCGCGAGCATTGCCGAGATGGTGATCAGCGAGTAGGCGCAGAGCTTGATGGTGCGACCATATTCCAGGATCATCTTGGCGGGCGAGAAGCCCATGATGAAGCCGGAGATAATCGCGGCCAGCAACATGCCCGAGCCGGTGAAGGACACGTAAGTGAACGAGAATACGGCACCTTCCGGCGTCGGCTTGGCGGCCACCGGAGGCACCTTGTTGATCATGTTGTGCAGCTCGGGCACCGGGTAATTCCAGGTGAAGATCGGATTGACAATGCCCTTGAACCAGTTGGTGCCCCAGATCAGCAGGATCACGCACAGGATGATCCACGGCGTCAGTGCCCTCCACACTTCGGCGGAGGTCAACTTTTCCGTGCTCATCGGCTTCACCGGCGGCACGGTCGACGCGGAGTCGTCGCGCTGGCGCAGCGCCGCCGAGGTCCACACCGTCTTCGGCTGCCAGACCTTCAGGAACAGGATCAGCGCGCCCATTGAGATCAGCGAGGCGCCGATATCGACGATCCACGGATTGATGTAGTTCGAAATCACGAATTGCGGGATTGCGAAGGACAGAGCGGTGACGAGAATCGCCGGCCAGACTTCCTTCATGCCCTTCCAGCCGGCGAAGGCCCAGAC
The DNA here is from genome assembly GCF_008329525.1 of Tardiphaga sp. P9-11. GTDB lineage: Bacteria > Pseudomonadota > Alphaproteobacteria > Rhizobiales > Xanthobacteraceae > Tardiphaga. The sequence goes on from NZ_NPKQ01000003.1 coordinate 396,369, forward strand.
CACCCAGAACGGGACGATCATCGAGAAGACCGGCAACTGCCGACCGACCATCGCACCCAGAACGAAGGGATCGAAGCCGGTGACGGTGGCGAGGCCCTGGATCGGCGTGCCGAGCGCGCCATAGGCGACAGGCGCAGTGTTCGCAATCAGCGACAGGCCGGACGCGGCCAGCGGCGAGAAGCCGAGGCCGATCAGCACGGCGCCGGTGACGGCCACCGGCGTCCCGAAGCCCGACGCGCCCTCGAAGAAGGCGCCGAACGAAAACGCGATCAGCAGGATCTGCAGACGCCGATCATTGGTGACACCGCCGATGGCGCGCTGCAGCACCTCGAAGCGGCCGCTGTCCACCGTGAGGCGATACATGAAGATAACGTTGAGAACGATCCAACCTATCGGGAAGAAGCCGGTAACGACACCGAGCGCCGATGCGCGGATCGACATGTTGGCAGGCATCGTGAATGCGTAAATCGCTACGAGATTGGCGAGCACCAGCGCGATGACCGCAGCGATATGCGCCTTGACCTTGTTGGTCGCGATCAGCACCAGCAGGACGACCACCGGTATCGCGGCGACGAGTGTCGAGATCGCGCTGCTATTGAATGGATTGTAGACCTGATTCCACATGGTCGTTCTCCCCCATTATAATATTATTGCAGCGGCACGATCGTTATCGATCGGCAAATTGCTGATTGTTCACTTGCGAGGGCATCCGCGATCGGTCAAAGCCCAACAGCGCCCGTGGCTGTGCGAATGCGAGGCCCCATATCTCACCTTCGGTGCCATGCTAGGGTGAATCACAGTTTCGCGACAAGGCGTCGCAGGCCATCAAACCAGCAACTTTAGTCTAAACGCTCTAATTCCATTCTGATTTGAGGGACTTAGCGCCCTCCTCCCGGAGACGATCTGTGAATAACATCCGCTCTACCCTCGCGACCGTCTGGCGGATCGCGATTCCCTATTTTCGTTCCGAGGATAAATGGGCGGGGATCGGACTGCTTACGGCGGTGATCACTATCGAACTGGCAGTGGTCGGCCTCAGCGTGTTGTTCAATCGCTGGAACAACACTTTCTACAATGCGCTGCAGGAAAGAAACCTCGACGTCTTCACCTATCAGCTCGCTTACTTCAGCGTTCTCGCGGCCATTAACATCGCACTCAAAGTGTATCAGCTCTATCTCAACCAGTGGTTACAGATCCGCTGGCGGCGCTGGATGACCGAGCGCTATCTCGGCAACTGGCTCGCCGACGCCAACCACTATCGCATGCAGCTGCAGGGCGACGCTGCCGACAATCCGGATCAGCGCATCGCCGAAGACGTGAAGCTGTTCGTGGAGAAGACCCTCGACATCGGTATCGGCCTGCTGAGTTCGGTCGTTACGTTGCTCTCCTTCGTGATCATCCTGTGGGGCCTGTCCGACGCGGCGCCGCTGCATGTGTTCGGTCGGGATATCCCGATTCCCGGCTATCTCGTCTGGGGCGCGCTCGTCTATGCCGTGATCGGCACCGCGCTGACCCACTATATCGGTGCACCGTTGATGGCACTGAATTTCCAGCAGCAGCGCTATGAAGCGGACTTCCGCTTCAATCTGGTGCGTGCGCGCGAAAATGCTGAGCAGATCGCGCTGCTGCGCGGCGAACCGGTCGAGCGCCAGCGGCTCTCGACCCGCTTCCAGTTGGTCGTCGGCAACTGGATCGACATCATGCGCCGCACCAAGAAGCTGACATCCTTCACGGTCAGCTATCAGCAGATCGCGATCATCCTGCCCTATGTTCTGGTCGCGCCAGCCTACTTTGCGGAGAAGGTCCAGCTCGGCGCCGTGATGCAGACTGCGGATGCGTTCGGCACCGTGCAGGGTGCGCTTTCATTCTTCGTCACAGCCTATCGCACGCTGGCGGAATGGCAGTCCGGCGTGATGCGCCTTGATGGCTTCGAGACAGCCATTGCCAACGTACAGGCGCTGACGACGAAGGCCGATATCGTTCATGCCACTGAGATCGGCACCAGTGACATCGCGCTGAGTGATCTGACGCTCACCCTCCCCAGTGGCGCTCCCATGGTGCAGACGCCGGGCTTCAGTTTCCGCCGCGGGGAACGCACGCTGTTTACGGGCCCATCGGGCTCCGGAAAATCCACACTGTTTCGCGCCATCGCCGGCATCTGGCCATTCGGCAAGGGCAAGATCTCGATCCCCGCGGATGCGGCGATCATGATGCTGCCGCAGCGGCCGTATTTTCCGGTCGGCACGCTGCAGGATGCGGTGGCTTATCCCGCCGGGACCGACGCGTTCAGCCCACAGGAGATAGCGGGGGCCGTCGCTGCCGTGGGTCTGCCTGCGCTGGCGACCCGGCTTGGCGAAGATGGCCACTGGAATCGCATGCTGTCGCTCGGCGAACAACAGCGTCTCGGCGTCGCCCGCGCGCTACTGCAAAAGCCGCAATACCTCTTCCTTGACGAGGCGACCGCGTCGCTCGACGAACCATCGGAAGCGGCTTTGTACCGGCTGCTGGAAGACAAGCTGCCCGACACGACCATCATTTCGATCGGCCACCGCAACACGCTCGATGCTTTGCATCAGCGCAAGGTGTCGCTAACGCGGTCCGGCGATCACTTCGCGTTAGGAGATGCAAAGTCCAGGATGGAAACCACCTGAGAAGTGACGCGCTCCGCTAAAGCCAGTGCCGCGGCCAGTCGCGGCCTGCCGCATAGCGATGCCAGACAAACGTGAAGCTCGCGAGCAGCAACGCGCCGACCAGCACCGGCGCGAGCAGGAACGTCCACGGTAGTGCGTGAGACACGACAAGCAACGGGTTGATCCCGGCAGGCGGGTGGAATGTGCCGGTGACATACATCGCCAGCACAGCGAGGCCGACTGCCATGGCGGCGGCCCAGGCATGGGGGCCGGTCAGCTTGAGCACCGCGAGCCCTACCAGCGTCGCGACGATGTGTCCGCCGATCAGCGCCCGCGGCTGCGCCGGTTCGGCTTCCGGGGAACCGATCACAAGGACGATCGAGGTCGCAAAAGGAATGATGACCAGCGGATAATGCGCAACCGCCGAGAAGAACTCCATCACACCGATGGCAATCCCCGCCCCCAGCCCGGCAACGGCACCGGCCAGCGCATTGCGATGATTGTTGCGACGGATCGTCTTCGCTGCGCGCCGCAACCAGTCCCGATTCATGGAAGCTCTATCCCAAAAGAAAAAGGGGCGGCAGATTGCTCTGCCGCCCCTTTGATTTAAGTCGAAGTACTTACTTCAGGTTCGACATCGCGGTCAGGTCAGCCGAGAGCTTGACGATGCCAGTCGCGCCGCACCAGCTCGAGCCAGCGCCCGACGGGTTGATCGCGGTGAAGTTGGTGCCCGAGGAAGCAGCCGTGAAGTCCGAAGTGAAGGCGTTGCAATCACCCTTGGACAGGTTGGTGTCCGAGTAACGCAGGTCCAGCGTGAAGACCTTGTAGGTGAAGCCGATGCCGATGTTCCAGGTGTTGTAGTCGGCATACTTGATGCCGTTCGGGAAGGCGACGGTACCGTAGAAGGAATCCGAGGTGCCCAGCCACTGACGGCCGAACTCGCCCGAAACGTAGGAGCCGATACCGGTCGAACCGAACCAGGTCGACGGCGCAATCACCTTGCCGGTGATCGAAGCATAGGTGCCTTCTGCGCCAGTGTTCAGGAAGTTCGGCGAGTAGAACGCGTTGCCGCCCAGCGAGAAGTAGTCGTTGAAGGTGTAGTTGAGCTTGGCATAGCCTTCATAGAAGCTGGCGTTCTTCTTGGCGACACTGCCGTTCGGCAGCGCGACGGCGTTGATATCGCCACCGCAGAAGGCTGGGGTGTTGAAGCACTGGCCGCCCGGATATCCATAATAGAAGAAGCCGAAGTCGAACGCTGCTGCGCCCCAGGTCGGACGGATACCGAAGTAGCCATCGAGCTCCATCGAAGCGCGATTCGGGAAGGAGATGCTCTCACCCGAAACACCGGCGTAAATCTGGACGTCCTTGGTGATGTTATAGCGCGGCTCGAAATAAGCTGCCACCGAACCCTTGTTGCCGTTCGACTGGGTGATACCGCGGAATACGTAGTTGCTCATGACCGCAGCGCCGAAAGCGATGTCCCAAGGATCGTAGGCAGCCACGATCGGCGGCGCCTTCTTGTACATCTTCGCGCCCAGATCGGCTGCGGAAGCTGAGCTCATCCCCATGGCGAGCACCGCAGCAGAGGCGACAACAATTTTCTTCATGACATTCCCCATCACTTTTGAAACCAGAGGCAGTTCCGTGTCCGAAAGACGGCGAGACCGCGAAATTCATCAACTGGACGCAACTCTGAGGCGCAAAAGCGGAGCGGTGAAGGAAAAAAAAAGAGCAAGTGCCGCCTAAATAGGCGTTCTGACGTTTCCGTGAGAGGTTGTGGCGCGGTGTTGCAAAAGCACAACGTTTTTTGAGGGATTCCAGCCCAAAAATACCACCAGGAGGAATTATCACTGGTTGGGAATTGTTAATTACCCTCCCGGAAGCGGTGAGTACCTGCCCTCCACAGCCTCCGGGGGACGACGATTGCTCGAATCGCCCCTGCGGATTTGATGCGACACGCCGGAATCGAGCACGCCCGCACCGGGCGTTCCCATAGAAAAAACCGCAACGACGAGCGTTGCGGTTTCCTCAGATATCAGTCGGTTGAACAGAACCGATGGTTAGCCTTGATCCGACTACCTGGACTCGTCGTGATCTGGCGCCGTGTAGCCGGGCGACTCGATTGGCGCGGTCTCGCCGGACGAGTGTCCTTCGACCGGTGACGGATCAGGCTCCGGCGCCGCCCAGCTCGGTGTCTCAGCGATCGCCGGTGCGACCGGCTTCGGCTTGGGGGCCCGCGGCTTGCGCGGCGGCTTCGGCGGCATCGCAACCGGCACAGACGCCTCAACCACGGCCGGCGCGGGCGCCGTGCTGGCCAAGAGCGCGGAAGGAACCTTCACCGCCTTCTTGGCTGCCTTCTTCGGCGCAGCTTTTTTCGGTGACGCTTTCTTGGCAACCTTTTTCGGCGCGGCCTTCTTCACCGTCTTTTTGACGGGAGCTTTCTTCGGCGCCTTCTTGGCAGACTTCTTCGCGGCTTTCTTGACGGTCTTCTTGGTGGCTTTCTTGGCCGCCTTCTTCACCGTCTTCTTGGCTGATTTCTTCGCGGCCTTCTTGGCCGTTTTCTTCACAGCCTTCTTCGCGGATTTCTTGACTGACTTCTTGGCGGGCTTCGCCGCAGTCAAAAGCTTCTTCTGCTTTTTCTTGTCCTTCTTCGACTTCTTGCCTTTAGCCATCGTGGTCCTCCTGTTGGCGCCGATCCAAAAGGGACCAGCGTTCAAGTCTTCCGCGCCAGCGCGGGGCCAGTTTAACGCGGGGCCGATGTCACAATTAGATCAGTTCAATCCTGGCCTGGGACCGCCTGTCGCCCAATCGAGTAGCTCAATCGTATGTACGACCGGGACTGACGTCCCTCCGGCGATCTGAACCATGCAGCCGATGTTGCCGGCAGCGATGATATCCGGCTTGACCATCGCGATGTTGGCGACCTTTCGATCGCGCAACCGGCTCGCAATATCAGGCTGGAGAATGTTGTACGTCCCCGCCGAACCGCAACACAAATGGCTCTCTGGGATATCTTTCACCACGAATCCATTCTTGGAAAGCAATTCTTTCGGAGCCTGTGTGATTTTCTGCCCATGCTGCAGCGAACATGCGGAATGATAGGCGACGACGAGATCGCTTTGTTTGTCAGGCTTCGGGAGATCCATGGCGCTGACATACTCGCTGATATCCTTCGCCAGCGCAGAGACCTTGGCGGCCGGCGCGGCAAACTCCGGATCCTCGCGCAGCATGTAGCCGTAGTCCTTTATGACAGTTCCACAGCCGGACGCCGTAACCAGAATAGCGTCGAGACCGCCCCGGTCTGCCTCCCCCAGCCAGACGCCGATATTGGCCTTGGCCCGTGCCAGCGCATCCCCGTCGCGGCCGAGATGATGGGTCAGCGCACCGCAGCACTGTTCGTCCTGGACCAGCACGACCTCAACGCCATGTCGGGTCAAAAGGCTGATGGCGGCCTGATTGATCCGCGGCGCCAGTACCTGCTGGGCGCACCCCTGCAGCAGCGCGACCCGGCCACGGCGAGCGCCGATAGCCGGAAAGACGCTGCCACCCGATGGGCCGGCCGCGGGCAGCTGCTTCGGCGCCATGGTCAGCATCGCCTTCACCCGGCTGAGCGTGTTCGGGCTGGATTGCATCTTCGTCGAGGGCAACAGCATCGCCAGCGGTCGCGCCAGCCGGGCCATGGTCATGCTCAGGCGAAACAGACCGGGACGCGGCAGCACCCAGGCCAGCACGTCACGCAGCAACCGCTCGGAGAGCGGCCGGGTGTAGTCCTTCTCGATCTTCACCCGCGCCTGATCGACCAGATGCATGTAGTTCACGCCGGACGGACAGGTTGTCATGCAGGCCAGACACGACAGGCAGCGGTCGACATGCTTGACCACCTCCTGCGTCGGCTTCTGATCCTTTTCCAGCATCTCCTTGATCAGATAGATGCGGCCGCGCGGACTATCGAGTTCGTCGCCGAGCAGTACATAGGTCGGACAGGTCGCCGTGCAGAATCCGCAATGCACGCATTTGCGCAGGATCTTGTCGGCCTCGGCAATATCCGGATCGGCCAGCTGGGTCGGGGTGAATTCGGTTTTCATGTCGCAAGTCTTTCAAGTACCAAGGCCACGCGACATCCGGCCGCGATTGAGAATGGTCTTCGGATCGAAACTGTTGCGCACCCGCTCGCCCAGCGCGGCGATGCCTTTGGGCTGCGGATGAAACACATCGACCGCACGCCGCACGTCATCCGGCGCGCGGATCAGCGTCGCATGCCCACCGGCCGCATTGACCAGCTTGCGGAGCTGCGCTGCCTGCGCATCGACCGATGGCGGTAGTGCCGCCCAGATCAACCCGCCGCCCCAGTCATAGATGACCTCGCCCTGCGAGCCCTTGACGATAGCTTGGCCAAGTGCACCACCGGATGCCGGCGGCGTCACGATGCGCCACACCGGCCACATCGCGCGCGGACCGCTGGCTGCAAATGGCGTTACGTCACGGACGGCTGCCCACAGCACCGCAGATGCAGCGTCTTCAAGTATCTCGGCCACGCCGAATGACTTCAGCGTCGTACTCAGTGACACCGCGCGCTGCGACGCGGAAGCAGTGATGCCTTCAAGACGGATCAGCGTGACCGACTGGTCGGGCAACGCGATCTCGCCAAGCGTCCCCTGCGTGGTGCGCAACGCCGAGCCCGGCAGATGCGCGGCACCTGAGACATCGAATGGCGACCCCAACGCCACGGTCATCGCCTTGTTGGCCGCGATATCGTCGAGCCCGCGCAGCACCAGCGTGCGCTCGCTCTCCGCCCGCGGCATGACCTTGAGGGTCACCTCCGTCATCACGGACAGCGTGCCCCACGCGCCGGCAAGCAGCTTGCAGACATCGTAGCCGGTGACATTCTTCACCACCCGGCCGCCAGCCTTGTAGCTGTCGCCGAAGCCTGACACTGCATGCACGCCAAGCAGATGATCGCGCGCACCGCCGGCCTGAATGCGGCGCGGCCCGGCGAGCCCGGCCGAGATCATGCCGCCGATGGTGCCGATATCCGGCGTGCCCAGGAGCTGTGACGTGTTCATCGGCTCGAATGAAAACTGCTGATTCTTGGAATCGATCAACGACAGCACATCGGCCATCGGCGCACCGGCCTGTACCGTGAGGATCAATTCGTTCGGCTCATAGGACGTCACGGCATTCAAGGCCGACACGTCCAGCACCGCATTGGTCGCAATGGGCTGGCCGACCATGCGCTTGCTGCCATGACCGATGATCTCTAGCGGCTGCTCGCTGGCGATTGCGGCACGCACCGCCTGCTCCACGTCCTGAGCGTCTCTAACTTTCAAAATATCCACGGATGCGTCCAACTAAAATCGCGGCAAATCAGGGAAAGCGAGCTTGCCGCCATGCACATGTACGCGGCCGAGTTCGGCGCAGCGGTGCAGCGTCGGAAACACCTTGCCGGGATTGAGCAGACCCTGCGCGTCGAACGCGCATTTGATGCGCTGTTGCTGATTGAGATCGACCTCGCTGAACATCTCCGGCATCAGGTCGCGTTTCTCGATGCCTACGCCGTGCTCGCCGGTCAGCACGCCGCCAACCTCGACGCACAGCCTCAGAATATCTGCGCCGAAGTCTTCCGCGAGCTGCAGCTCACCGGGTTTGTTCGCATCATACAGGATCAGCGGGTGCAGATTGCCATCACCGGCATGAAACACATTGGCAACGCCGAGGCCGTATTTGGCTGACATCTCCTTCATGCGGCGCAGCACCAGAGGCAAGGCCGCGCGAGGAATGGTGCCGTCCATGCAGAGATAATCCGGCGAGATGCGCCCAACTGCCGGGAAGGCTGCCTTGCGGCCAGACCAGAACAGCAGGCGTTCCTGTTCGGAGGTCGATATCTGGCAGGTGGTCGAACCGCAGCCGAGCGCTATCTTCTCGACGCGCTTGATCAGTTCGTCGACTTCTACGCCTGGGCCGTCGAGTTCGATGATGAGCAGTGCCTCGACGTCGAGCGGATAGCCCGCATGGACGAAAGCTTCGGCCGCATGGATCGCGGGCTTGTCCATCATCTCCATGCCACCGGGAATGATGCCGGCGCTGATGACATCGGCAACGCATTGGCCGGCGTGCTCGACCTCGGCGAAGCCGATCATCAGCGCGCGCGCCGTTTCCGGCTTCTGCAGGATGCGCACGGTGATTTCGGTGATGACGCCGAGCAGACCTTCGGAGCCGGTAATGATCCCCATCAGGTCGTAGCCCGATGTCTCGGCGGTCTTGCCGCCAACGCGAATGACTTCGCCCGACATCAATACAATCTCGCAGCCGAGGAGATTGTTGGTGGTCATGCCGTATTTGAGGCTGTGCACGCCGCCAGAGTTTTCCGCGACATTGCCGCCGATCGAACAGGCAATCTGCGATGAGGGATCCGGCGCGTAGTAGAAGCCGGCATGCGCTACCGCCTGGCTGATGGCGAGATTGGTGACGCCGGGCTCGACAACAACGGCGCGGTTGTCGAAATCGATCTCGCGTACGCGCTTGAACTTGCCGAGACCAAGCAGCACCGCGTCGGCCAGCGGCAGCGCGCCACCGGACAGCGACGTGCCCGAGCCGCGCGGCACCACCTTTATGCCGTTCTCGTGACAATATCTCAGAACTTTCGAGACTTGCTCGGTCGTGTCGGGCAATACGACGACCATCGGCGGCTGGCGATAGGCCATCAGCCCATCCGACTCATAGGGCAGCATTTCCGCAGCACTGGAAATCACGCCCTCGCCCGGCACCAGCTTTCGCAATGCAGCGATAATGGCCTCGCGCCTTGCGAGGACTGCCTGATCCGCCGCAGGCATCATGATGGTCATTGAACGCGCACTCCCGGAGATCGCAGCGATCACTCGGCTGCTTTGCCATGAATCAACCACGTCCGTGTGGCTTTGGGTAGCTTACCAAAGCATGACGCGGCGCATGGCGCCGGAACGCGCGGCAGCTGCCATCGCACTTGTGGACTACTCGGAGCGTGTGCAACAAACTAGACCGGAAAGCCAACCAACAAGAAGAGCCATCCATGAAGTCTGTCACTTTCGGCGCCCTGATCGTCCTTGCCGCCTCGACCGCCTCTTCCTTCGCACTTGCACAGGACGTCGCCGCCGGGAAATCCTCCTTCAACAAGTGCCTCGCCTGCCACGCCGTCGGCGAAAACGCCAAGAACAAGGTCGGTCCGGAACTCAATGGGTTGAACGGCCGCAAATCGGGAACCGCCGAGGGCTATTCATATTCGGACGCCAACAAGAATTCCGGCATCACCTGGGATGAAGCAACGTTCAAGGAATACATCAAGGACCCGAAGGCCAAGATCCCGGGCACCAAGATGGCCTTTGCCGGCATCAAGAAGGAATCCGAGGTCAACGACCTGTGGGCATTCCTCGTGCAGTTCGACAAGGACGGCAAAATCAAGCCGTAAGCGCTGGAGCCCTATGTTTTGACGCGTTTTCTTCACGCGAACCGGCACCCACGTCGCTTGAAAACGCGCTAGGCGCCGGCCGCCATCTTGGTCGGAAGCACGGCCTGCACCACAAGCCCGCGTGCGCGGGCATCCATCACGCCGACGGCGCGCAGCGCCAGCAGCGTGACGGTCTGCACCGCGTCGCGCAGCTTGGCCTGATCTTCGAGATTGTCGGGGGCCATCGGCCCAACCAGCGCTTCATGCAACGCGCCGAGCAATGCGGCGGCTGCGAGCGCTGTGTCCTGCGCCGGCAGATGACCAGCGCGAATCGCGGCGGCGATTCGGGATTCGATCTCGCCAGCGATCTCGCGGCGGCTGGCCAGTCGCGATTCCGTCACATCGACCTCGACCGGCTCGGCCAGGATGCCCCACGACAGTTTTCGGTGTGAGACGACATGCACGGCCACCGTGGTTACCGCAGCGGCGAGCGCCGATGACGGACCCGGCGCAGCATCCGCAGCACGACGGATCGCGGCGAGTTCGTCGCGCGAGACGTCAGCGATGAGTTCAGAAATCAGGTCGGCCTTGGACGGGAAATACCGATATACCGTGCCCGCTGCGACATTGGCGCGAACCGCAACCGGTGCGATCTGCACCGCCGCCATGCCACCTTCGGCACAAGTTTCGCGTGCAGCCGCCAGAATAGCGCTGCGCCGCGCCGCAAGTCGCTTCACGACTTGATGGGTCCGTCGGTAAACCATGGGCGTTCTCATCCCGGCACCCTTTGGCCAACCCGACGGCTGTCACAAATAAGGTGCGTAACTTCAAGGTTTTGAGCGAGCTTTGAGGCGCCCGCGATAAGAACTGAACACTAATTCAGACTCATTGACAAGGTGTTTTGCGCGTGGCGGGATTCAACTTTTCGGGTAGACCTAACCACCAAATCCGAGCGCACGGGCAGCCGCGGCTACCGCCATCCCGGTGATGACGGCAATGAAGTCGTTGCGGCGGATGATGGTCACGGCCATCGCGGCGAGGATCGCGAAAACCACTACCGGCCCACCATTGACAGCCACGGGAAGCGCGGCGGCGACGATGATCGAGCCCGGCAATGCGTCGAGCATCCGGCGCACCCGCGGCGTCACATTGACGTAACCCATGAGCCAGTAGCCACCGAGGCGCGAGGCCACCGTGACCGCCGTCATGACAGCGAAAGCGATCATGACATCGCTGCGCAGAAATTCCGTCATGCGGACACGCCTGCCGGATGCTGCGGTTCGCGTTCGTCCATGAGCCCGGCACTGATCGCTCCCGATAGCGCGCCGGCGATGATGAACCACCAGCCCGGCACCAACCAATGCACCACCAAGGCAACCACGCCCGAGACGACCCACGGGATAGCGCGGCGCGGACCCTTCCAGGCAGGAACCAGCATCGCGGCATAGAATGCCGGCATTACCAGATCGACGCCGTATTTTCTGGGATCGGTGAGTTGCTCAGCCAGCAGGAAACCGGGAATGGCCGAAAACAGCCAGGTGAAATACAGCACGATGCCGCCGCCGAGATAGAACGACGCATCGGCCCCACCATGATCGCGATAGCGCATTGCTGCGAGCCAGCCGCCATCCGTGACCAGCAGCATCGACGGATAGGCCTGCCATGCGGGCAACGTACCGAACCATGGCCGCAGCGTCGCACTCATCAGGAAGAAGCGGATGTTCACGGTGAGCGTGAGCAGCGCCAGTGTCGCGATCGCGCCCGGCGTCAAAACATCAGGCCATGACTGCAATGCAACAAATTGCGAAAGCCCGCCATAGACCGTCGCCATCATCACTTCGACTTCGGCAAGCGTGAGGTTCTTCTGCGCACACAGCGCACCGAATGCCATGCCGAAAGCGAGCGTGCCGGGCAGCATCGGGCCGATGGCAATGATGCCAGGCACGATGGCGGCCTTCGACCAATAGGCTGGTGCTTTAGGGATGTGAGTGGCGTGCATCGACTGATCCGCGTGATGCCGAAAGGCGAGATCATGCCTGCGGGCATCACGCGATCAGGTCAAGCGATGCGGATTCATATGCGCCATGCAGCGGCGGATATGAGACCAAAGACTACTCCCAGTTCAGCGCGCCACCATTCTGGTATTCGATCACCCGGGTCTCGAAGAAGTTCTTCTCCTTCTTCAGGTCCATGGCTTCCGACATCCATGGGAACGGATTTTCCGTCTCGTCGAACACCGGCGCGAGGCCGATCTGGGCGCAGCGGCGGTTGGCGATGAAGTGCATATAGGTCTCGCACAGCGCCGCATTCAACCCGAGGAAGCCGCGCGGCATGGTGTCCCGCCCATAGGCAGCCTCGAGTTCGGCGGCGGTGCGGATCATGTCGCGGATTTCCTCCTGGAATGCCTTGGTCCAGAGATGCGGGTTCTCGATCTTGATCTGATTGATGACATCGATGCCGAAGTTCAGGTGGATCGATTCATCGCGCAGGATGTACTGATACTGTTCGGCGATCCCGACCATCTTGTTGCGGCGGCCGAGCGACAGGATCTGCGCAAAGCCGGTATAAAACCACATACCTTCGAAGATCACATAGAAGGCGACGAGATCGCGCATGAAAGCCTGATCGGTCTCGGGCGTACCGGTCTTGAAGCCGGGATCGTCGAGATGCTGGGTGTGCTTCAGCGCCCAGGCCGCCTTCTCGGTGATCGAGGGCACCTCGCGATACATGTTGAACAGCTCGCCCTCGTCGAGACCAAGGCTTTCGACGATGTACTGGAACGTATGCGTATGCACCGCCTCCTCGAAGGACTGCCGCAGCAGATATTGTCGGCATTCCGGATTGGTGAGGTGACGATAGATCGCCAGCACGATGTTGTTGGCGACAAGGCTCTCTGACGCCGCGAAGAAACCGAGATTGCGTTTGATCGCGCGGCGTTCGTCTTCGGTGAGGCCATCACGCGACTTCCACAATGCGATGTCGGCCTGCATCGAGACCTCAGTTGGCATCCAATGATTGTTGCAGCCGGCGAGATACTTCTCCCACGCCCATTTGTATTTCAACGGTAGCAGCTGATTGACGTCGGCACGGCAGTTGATCATGCGCTTCTCGTCGACCGAGACGCGGCCGCCGGAGCGGTCGATGGCGCCGAGGCCGGTTTGATCGACAGCACCTTGCGGCAGCGGGATGAAAGCGGGTGCCTTGGCGGCGGATGAAGTATCGGACCAGTCGAGCATGGGGCGTTCCTGAGATAGCTGTCGCGCTTTGCGCGTGTAGAGCGAAATGTGTCGTGTCGTCATTGCGAGGAGCGAAGCGACGCGGCAATCCAGTATTGCTTTGAGACAGAACTGGATTGCTTCGCTTCGCTCGCAACGACGGCTGAAAGTTAAGCGTGGGCCGTTACTGGCACGCCTCACATTCGGGATTGTCGATCGAGCAAGCCATCGCTGCGGACAGGTCCGGCGCCGTGACTGCGGAGGACTGAACCAGAATTGGTGCGCCGGCCGTCTTCGCCGCCGACACTGTTGCGGACACGGCGTTCAGCTTGCCGTCAGTACCCTTCAGCGTCGACTTCTCCACATGCGTGGCACTGCGCGAGCGCAGATAGTAGGTCGTCTTCAATCCCAGCGTCCAGGCCAGGCGATAGAGCTGGTCCAGCTTCTTGCCGGATGGATTGGCGATATAGAGATTGAGCGACTGTGCCTGGTCGATCCACTTCTGCCGGCGCGAAGCCGCCTCGATCAACCATGCACTGTCAATCTCGAACGAGGTCGCATACAGCGCCTTGAGATCATCCGGCACGCGATCGATCGATCCGACGCTGCCATCGAAATATTTCAGGTCGGAGACCATCACCCCGTCCCACAGCCCCCTCTTTTTCAGATCGCGCACAAGGAAGGCATTCACCACCGTGAAATCGCCCGACATGTTCGATTTGACATAGAGGTTCTGATAGGCCGGCTCGATCGACTGCGCGACGCCGCAAATGTTGGAGATGGTCGCCGTCGGCGCAATCGCCATCACGTTGGAATTACGCATGCCCGTCGTCCTCACACGGTCACGCAGACTGCTCCAGTCGAGTGTCGCGGAGCGGTCCATCTGCACGCCACCGCGGGCCTCCGCAAGTATCTCGATGGAGTCGATCGGCAGGATGCCGCGGCTCCACAGCGATCCGTCGAAGGACGGATAGCGACCGCGCTCGGCCGCGAGATCGACCGACGCCGAGATCGAATGGAAGGCAATTGCCTCCATGCTGGTGTCGGCAAAGGCCACCGCCGCATCGGACGCCATCGCGATGCCCTGCACCTGCAGCGCATCCTGGAAGCCCATCAGGCCAAGGCCCACCGGGCGATGCTTGAGGTTCGAGCGGCGCGCTTCCGGGATGGTGTAGAAATTGATGTCGATGACATTGTCGAGCATCCGCATCGCCGTGGTCACGGTGCGCTTGAGCTGCGCGTGGTCGATACCATCCTTGCCGATATGATTGAGCAGGTTGATCGAGCCGAGATTGCAGACCGCGACTTCGTCGTCTGACGTGTTGAGCGTGATCTCGGTGCAAAGATTCGACGAGTGGATCACGCCGGCATGCTGCTGCGGCGAGCGCAGGTTGCAGGGATCCTTGAAGGTGATCCAGGGATGGCCGGTCTCGAACACCATGGTCAGCATGCGGCGCCACAGATCGGTCGCACGCACCTTCTTGAACACGCGGATTTCGCCGCGCGCAGCCTTCTCTTCATAGGCTGCGTAACGCTCGGCAAAAGGCTTGCCATAGAGGTCATGCAGTTCCGGCGTCTCGTCCGGCGAGAACAGCGTCCATTCACCGTCGGCCTCGACGCGTTGCATGAACAGATCCGGCACCCAGTTGGCGGTGTTCATGTCGTGGGTACGGCGGCGATCGTCGCCGGTGTTCTTGCGCAGATCGAGGAATTCCTCGATGTCGATGTGCCAGGTTTCCAAGTAAGCGCAGACTGCACCCTTGCGCTTGCCGCCCTGATTGACGGCGATGGCCGTATCGTTGGCGACCTTCAAGAACGGCACCACGCCCTGGCTCTCGCCATTGGTGCCCTTGATATGCGCGCCGAGGCCGCGCACGCGGGTCCAGTCGTTGCCGAGACCACCGGAATATTTCGCCAGCAGCGCATTGTCCTTCACCGACTTGAAGATGCCGTCGAGATCGTCGGCCACAGTCGTGAGGAAGCAGGACGACAGTTGCGGGCGCAGCGTGCCGGAATTGAACAGCGTCGGCGTCGAGGCCATGAAGTCGAACGACGACAGCAGATTGTAGAATTCGATGGCACGGGCTTCGCGGTCGATCTCGCGCAAAGCGAGGCCCATGGCGACGCGCATGAAGAACGCCTGCGGCAGTTCGATACGGTGGCCCTGCACATGCAGGAAGTAGCGGTCGTACAGGGTCTGCAGACCCAGGAACTGGAACCGGAGGTCCCCCTCCGGCTTCAGCGCGGCAGCGATTCGCTTGAGATCGAAGCGCGCGAGTTCCGGATCGAGCAGCTCGGCCGCAATGCCGGTCTTGATATAGGCGCTGAAATATTCGGCGTAACGCGTCGTCATATCGGCCTGCGACGCGTGGGCCGGCGTGCCCCCGACAAAGGACAGGACTTCGGTGCGCAGTTTGTCGAGGAGCAGGCGGGCGCTGACAAAGGTGTAGTTCGGCTCCTGCTCGACCAGCGTGCGCGCGGCCATGATGCCGGCCAGTGCCAGCTCATCCAGCGTGATGCCGTCATAGAGATTGCGGCGGGTTTCCTCGAGCACCGGGGCGGCATCGACGCCGTCAAGGCCGGCGCAGGCCTCGTTGACGATCAGCGCGAGCCGCGCCGAATCAAGCGGAGCGCGGGTGCCGTTGGCGAGCGTGACATGCAGCACCGGTGCGCTAGAGACGAGCGCCGGCTTCGCGGCCAGTTCTTCGGCGCGGGTGCGAGCGCGTTCCTCGCGATACAGCACATAGGCGCGGGCCACTTTGTGGTGCTCGCTGCGCATCAGCGCCAGTTCAACCTGATCCTGCACGTCCTCGATATGGAATGTGCGCCCCTCACCGACGCGGCGCGTCAGCGCAGCCACGACTTCGCCGGTCAGTTGTTCCACCGCCTCATGGACGCGGCGTGACGCCGCTGCCGTGTGGCCCTCGACGG
Source organism: Tardiphaga sp. P9-11 (assembly GCF_008329525.1). Lineage (GTDB taxonomy): Bacteria > Pseudomonadota > Alphaproteobacteria > Rhizobiales > Xanthobacteraceae > Tardiphaga. Next base: position 412,565 of record NZ_NPKQ01000003.1, read on the forward strand.
CCAGAAAGGCCTTGGTCATCGCGACGGAAATCTTGCTGCCGTCGAAGGGCGACACCGTGCCGTTGCGCCGGATGATCTGCATCGAGGGCTCGCGCGCGGACACGACATTCGGTTCAGAGGAAACATGGGCGGTTACGGCCGCGTCATGGCCGTTGGAGAGGGCGTAGGACGTGGAAGGCATCGGCAAGACCCCATGTGATGCATCAAGCAATGGGGGCTGGGGCCGAAAGGACGCTGCAAAATACACGGCGGAGATCCGCCGGCATTGCCTGCAAGCGACCGCTGGGACACCCCGCCCATGGACGTTCTGGTGTCGCGGCAGGTCTCCTGGCTCGCAGGTCAATGTCTGTTTCAGCCTTCCCGATGCTTGCGCATCAGTGACTTCAATCGAAACAGACTCACTGCTTACAGTTGCGGGGGCAGCGCCGGAATATGACGCAAAACAGCGTCTTTACCGGCTTCCCTCTTAGCCACCAAGTCTTGCGACAGGGCGGACCGTGACGTCTACATTTGGTGTGACCCGCGGTGAAGTGTCAAGCGGGCATTGGAGCCTACCGCAACAAATTCGGTAGGGCTGTTGGTTCAGTGGACAACCGCTTGCGTGGCGGAAACCGCGGGATCGTGGGCGGCTTCTGAACGATGCGATTCGTTGCCGCCGAGCACCGCGAGACGCAGAACGTTGTCATCAACCGATGGAGGATGGAGTGCGCAACCTGACAATGACCACTCCGAGGATCAACTTTAAAGCTTTCGTCGAGCATGCAGGCGCGCTCACGGCGTTCGAGACGACGGAGCAGATCGCCCGACGCCGGCTCGACGAGACGCTCAACGAAGCGCTGATGGACAGCTTTCCTGCGAGCGATCCGATTTCTTCGCTGCAACTCGCCTGAGCAGAATCAGACCGTGCGGAAGTTGGCCCGATACTGGCTGGGCGTCAGGCCCAGCCGCCGCACGAAGACCTGACGCATATGTTCGGCGGTGCTGAAGCCTGATTCATAAGCCACCACCTTGAGCGGCAGATCGCTGCCTTCGAGGCGGTTGCGTGCCGTGTCGATCCGGGCGCCCTCGACAAAATCTGCCGGCGTCATTTTGGTCTCGAGCTTGAATACCCGCGCGAAGGTGCGCACGCTCATCCCCGCCACATCGGCCAGTTCGTCCACACTGTGCGCGTCACGGAGATGAGCCATCACATGGGCATGGACTCGCGCGATCGGTGAATCCGGCTCGGCCGGCGGTACCAGATAGGGACTGAACTGCGATTGACCACCCTGGCGCTGCGCGACGACAACCAGACGCTTGGCCACGGCCAGCGCGACGTCCGCGCCATGATCTTCCTGGACCAGCGCGAGACCGAGATCGATTCCTGCGGTGACGCCGGCCGACGTCACCAGCGCGCCATCGCGGCTATAGATGCGATCGAACTCCACATGCGCTTTGGGAAAACGCAGCGCCAATAGCGGCGCATTCTGCCAGTGCGTCGTCACAGTCTTGTCGTCGAGCAAGCCTGCATGGCCGAGCGCGAATGCCCCGGTGCAGACCGAGCCATAACGCTCCGCATGGAGCGCCGCATTGGCCAGCCACTGTGTAAGCTGCGGGTCGGCTTCCGCCGTCGGCAGCCCTGGCCCGCCGGCCACCAGCACCAGATCCCAGGGCTTGTTCGCATCACTGAACGCCAGATCGGCGGATATCCGCAAACCGTTCGATGCACGCAGCGGCGCGCAATCTGCAGCGACAAGTGTGATGTCGTAGCCGTCGCCCGGCGCGACGAAGCCATTGGCCTCCATGAACACATCGAGCGGACCGGCCACGTCCAGCGACTGGACGCCCGGAAAGATCGCAAGAGCAACAGTCTTCATGGTGATGCTTCATTCCATCGATGGCAGTTAACCCAAGCGTTACGGAACAGATAGTCGCCTTCCGGCAGGAAATCACGGGCGAATGGCAGCTTTGCAGGGCGCGGCGCGATTGCGAGGACACAGCCCCCGGACGACAACGGATGGATCATAGCGACAGTGCAAGGAGCATCCCATGAGCAAGACCATCGCCGGCATCAAAGTGCCAGACAGCGCCCTCGCCCGCCAGGTCGATCAACTGGTGCGCGATACCGAAAGCGATCTTCTATATCATCACTCCAATCGCGTTTTCCTGTTCGGCGCGCTCGCCGGGCAGCGCAAGGGTCTCAAAGTCGATTCCGAGTTACTTTATGTCGGCGCGATGTTTCACGACATGGGCCTGCAGGCGCCCTATGCGAGCAAGGAGGAGCGCTTCGAAGTCGACGGCGCGAATGCTGCAGCGGACTTTCTACGCAGCTACCATATTGATGAGCGCGACATCGACGATGTCTGGGACGCCATTGCACTTCACACGACGCCGGGCATTCCCAAGCACAAGCGGCCCGTGGTGGCGCTCGTCACGGCCGGTGTTGAGATGGATGTATTGGGTCTGGAGTATGAGGCCTTCACCGCACATCAGCGCCACGAAGTGTGTGCCTGCCATCCGCGCGGCCATGACTTCAAGAACGGGATCATCGATGCGTTCGCTGCAGGGACGATCCACAAGCCGGAGACCACCTTCGGCAACGTCAAGGCCGACGTGCTCGACCTCCGCGATCCCACCTACAAGCGCGCGAATTTTTGCAGCATCATCCTGAACTCAGCGTGGAGCGAATAGACTCCCGCACGCGCATGGCGATCAACGCTGCCACCAGCAGCGTTGCGCCAAAACCCGTGGGAGCCCCGAGGAACGGATAGGCGATCAGCAGCACGGCAGCAAGGCCGAGGACCGGTAGTTCGTGACGGCGAAAGCCTTCCGCGAGACCGATACGGGCGATGAAGCCGACAGCAATTGCGAGCACCATGACGTCATAGAGAAACAGATACGGCGTCGTGAGCAAGGCGCCGACTGCCAGCGCAGCGGCTTTCAGTTCATAGCGCACGCTGCTGCGCCACAACGGTAACAGGACCGCTACGACGGCACCAATCATGATCCACTGAAACGTCCAGGCTAGCGGCTCGCTGCCGTCAAAATAGCGCACCAGTGCGAAGATACTCTGCATCTTGCCCCATGGCGCGCGGCCTTCGGTGAGGAAGGCCTGCGAGAACATCGGCATCCAGTGGATAAAGGCTTGCCAACTCTCGGTGCCGAAAGCGAGCCACGACACAGCGGCCAGCAACACGGTCGTGATGCCTGCGCTAACGAAGGCCTTCCATTGCGATGCTGCGATCAGCATCAGCGGAAACAGGAAGCCATATTGCGGCTTGTAGCTCAGCAAGCCGAGGCAGATGCCAGACAGGATCGGCCGTGTGGACAACAGCACCAGCATGCCGCCGATCAGCGCCGCCGTCAGAAATCCATTCTGCCCGACCAGCGCGTTGGTCATCACGACCGGAAACGCCGCGGCCAACACCAACCCGAACGGGCGACCGACGATGGCGCGCATCGCCACCAGATACGGGATGAAGCTAACCGTCGCCCAGCCGGCAAAGGCCACGGCGTAAGGCAGTTTCGCAAGCAGTGCCGCGATGAACAGGAATGGCGGCGGATAATGCCAGGCGAAATTGCCGGGATAGGTCTGACCAAGGACGGCGATCTGGACCTTCTTCTGAATATCCCAGTCATAGGCCCAAGCCGGATGCCCATCGAGCACCAATCGCCCGGCAGACCAGACATTGACGAAGTCGGTGGGAGAGCCGAGGCCGTCCTCATAGATCCAGCCGCGGCCATAAAAGGTCGGGAAGAATGCGACATTGAGGATAGCCAGCACGGCGCAAACGATCAGCAGCGCTGCCGGAACGGGGCCACGCCCGGGTGTCGAAGTCATCGTAAGCGGCGCAACCATGCAATCCCCGGCGCGCATGATGCGCGGTATGACACTGCCCGGGGAAGTTTGAGGAAGGTTTAAGTCAGGCGTAGCCCGGAGGGCGCGAAGCGCAATCCGGGACGTCGATAAGCACGCAGCGGCTGCCTCGGATTACGCTTCGCTCCATCCGGGCAAGGGCAATAAAAAACGCGGCCTTTCGGCCGCGTTTTGCATTCTTAAATGCGAGACCCTTACGCCTGCGGCTGCGGCTCGAGACCACCATCCGGACGCGGGCGGGACTTGCCGGCGGGCGGCACCGCCGAGGTGCGCGGACCCGTGGGCTCGAGCACCGACTCGCGGTTTGGCTTCTTGCCATTCAGGAGATCGTTGATCTCATCGCCGGACAGCGTTTCGAATTCCAGCAGGCCCTTGGCCAGAGCTTCCAGATCGCCGCGCTTCTCGGTGAGGATCTTGGTGGCCTCGTCATAGCCTTCAGCAACCAGACGCTTCACTTCGGAGTCGATCTTCTGAGCCGTCGATTCCGAGACCGCTTGCTGGCGGCCCATCTGCATGCCCAGGAACACTTCGTCGTTGTTCTCGCCATAGGACACCGTGCCGAGTTCTTCCGACAGGCCCCAGCGGGTCACCATCATGCGGGCCAAACGCGTGGCCTGCTCGATATCCGACGACGCACCCGAGGTGACTTTGTTGCGGCCGAAGATCAGTTCTTCAGCAACACGGCCGCCCATCATGATCGCAAGGCGCGAGGTCATCTGCTCGAGCGACATCGACATCTTGTCGCGCTCGGGCAGCTGCATGACCATACCCAGCGCACGACCGCGCGGAATGATCGTCGCCTTGTGGATCGGGTCGGTGGCGACGACGTTGAGGCCGACGATGGCGTGACCGCCTTCGTGATAGGCCGTCAGCATCTTCTCTTCTTCGGACATCACCAGCGACTTGCGCTCGGCGCCCATCATCACCTTGTCCTTGGCTTCCTCGAACTCGCTCTGGGTCACCATGCGCTTGTTGCGGCGCGCGGCAGTCAGTGCAGCTTCGTTGACGAGGTTCATCAGGTCAGCGCCCGAGAAGCCGGGCGTGCCGCGAGCGATAGTCTTGAGGTTGATATCCGGCGCCAGCGGCACCTTGCGGACATGGACCTTGAGGATCTGCTCGCGACCGACAACGTCCGGATTCGGCACGACGACCTGACGGTCGAAACGGCCCGGACGCAGCAGCGCGGGATCCAGCACGTCAGGACGGTTGGTTGCGGCGATCAGGATCACGCCTTCATTGGCCTCGAAGCCGTCCATCTCGACCAGCAACTGGTTGAGGGTCTGTTCGCGCTCGTCATTGCCGCCGCCGAGACCGGCGCCACGATGACGACCGACCGCGTCGATTTCGTCGATGAAGATAATGCAAGGCGCGTTCTTCTTGGCCTGCTCGAACATGTCACGCACACGGGATGCGCCGACGCCGACGAACATTTCGACGAAGTCCGAACCCGAGATGGTGAAGAACGGCACATTGGCTTCGCCCGCGACCGCACGCGCGATCAACGTCTTACCGGTGCCGGGAGGGCCAACCAGCAGCACGCCGCGCGGGATACGTCCGCCGAGGCGCTGATACTTGCCGGGGTCGCGCAGGAATTCGACGATTTCCTGCAGATCCTGCTTGGCCTCGTCGACGCCGGCGACGTCTTCAAAGGTCACGCGGCCATGCGCTTCAGTGAGCATCTTGGCGCGCGACTTGCCGAAGCCCATCGCCTTGCCGGCGCCGCCCTGCATCTGGCGCGACAAGAAAATCCACACGCCGATCAGTGCGATGAACGGCAACCATGAAACCAGCAACGACACGAACCATGGAACGTTGTCACCCGGAGCCTTGGCGGTAATCGACACCTTGGCGTCATACAGACGCTTGATCAGGGTCGGATCGCTCGGCGCATAGGTCTGGAAGCTCGAGCCGTTGGTAAAGGTGCCGTGAATCTCCGGCCCCTGAATCACAACGTCACGAACGTGATTTTGATCAACTTCGGTGAGGAGCTGCGAGAAAGAGATGTCCTGCGAGGCGGCACGCTGACCAGGATTCTGGAAAAGCGTGAACAGCGCCAGCAGCAACAAAACGATAATGACCCAGAGGGCAAAATTGCGCAGGTTCGCGTTCATCGATCTTCCTTCGTCGCCGCGCGAAATCGCGGCCTTATTCCCTTGTGAGTCGCCACAAGGGTTCACCCTGGGTCGGTCGGATACAATCTAGGTGCGACCGAGGGCGCTGCCAAGGGAACTGGGATGGACTATTTAACGCATCTACGCGCAGTTCCAGTTCAAATAATGGCGGTGTTTACAGGGTTTCCCACGGTGGTTAAGGCAACGTGGGGACCGTAGGTAGCCTACGCACTCAATCGGCCCGGCGCCGCCTGGGCGGCGCCGGGCGGATTCTCAGGCGGTCCTGCGTCAGCGTAATCATGGCTCCCGCCAGCGTCTGCTTCAGCAGAATACCTTTTCCGCCCGATCGTGCAGCTCGACCCATGGCCAACACCAGTGTTTCGACCTTGCCAAGCTCGGCCGGGCCTTCGTGTCCGACCTGATCGATCATTTGCAACAGCAGCCGGACGCGGATTTCCTCCGCCAGCCCCGCAAAGACCCCGGCATCGATGGCTTCGGGTACCCTGCCCGGGCTGTGCAACGCCAGAAAACGCCCTGCCCCATCGACCATCAATTCCAGCGCGGCATCGGCGCGCCGCAACCGCGTCGCCAGCCGGGCGAGATTGCGCGAATCGAAGCCCTCGGACGCCAGTATCGGCATTAGCGCCCGCAGCCGCGGACGGACGTAGCTAGGGTCAGAATTACTGGGATCAGTTGCGAAGTCGATTTTCGCTTTGGTCAGCGTAGCCACAAGCTGCGCTTTTGCGATGTGCAAGAAAGGACGCGCGATCTGGATGCCATCGCGCTCAGTCTGCCGCGCCATCCCTGCGAGGCCAGCAATGCCGCTGCCCCGCGCCATCCGCATCAGCAGGGTCTCGGCCTGATCGTCGCGGGTATGGGCGGTCAGTACATGGAATGCTCCGACGCTCCGAGCGGCCTTGGCGAGCAACAGATAGCGCGCTTCGCGTGCTGCGGCTGGCAGCCCGGTTTTCGGCTTGGCGCCGGTCCAGCGCATGGTGCGATGAGGAATGTCGAGGGAAGTCGCGAGCCGCTTGACGTCGCGCGCCTCGCGGGCCGCTTCAGGTCGCAAACCATGGTCGATGGTCACGGCAACAAGGTCGGGGCCGCGTTTGAGCGCACGCCGCCAACGCGCAGCAAGCCACATCAGGGCGACGGAATCAGGACCGCCGGACACGGCAAGGACCAATGCAGGCGCGGGCGCCCAGTCAGCGAATAGCTGTTTCGCCGTCTGGGCCGAAATCGGCGACTGGTCGTCGTCGGACATGTGCGTCAGAACCGGTTACGCCCCGGCTCACCGTCGGGGTCGATCACCTAGCACTTAACGCGTTTTTGCTCGCGATCCACACCCTGTTTCACGCCGGCCGAGGCGCGGGGATATTTCCGTGTCACTTCACCGAAGGCGGCGCAGGCCGCTTCCTTTTCCTTCAACGCAGCCAGCGACTGGCCGAGTCGCAGCAAGGCATCGGGCGCCTTGGCGGATGTGTCGTATTTCGTGGTTACACCCAGAAATATTTCGGCGGCGTCGCGATATTTCTGGCGCTGGAAGAAGCTCTCGCCGAGCCAATACTGCGAATCCGCAATCATTGGATCACCGGGATATTTCTGGGCGAAGTTGCGCATGGTCTCTTCGGCCAGCGCGTAATCACGACGCTGCATATAGCCGATGCCGAGATCGAACTCGTCCTTCGGGGTCGCGCCAGGCGGCAAGGTCGTCAGTGCTGGCGCCGCTCCGCCCGGAGCGGCATTGCCCAGCGGGAGCGGCTCTCCGGCGGCACGGCCGCCCTGAGCGCCCACTGGCGCGTTGGCAGGCATCGGTTGCTGTCCGCCACCCAGCGCGCGCGGCACGCCCGGCGCATTCGGGTTGGCATTGGGATCGAACGCATCGTTGCGACGGCCAGCACGCGGTGCCGGCGCGGGATCCTGAGCAATTGGTGCAGGTGCGGCGATCTGCGGCTGCTGCTGATTATAGCCGGGCTGCGGCGCCTGCTGCACCGGGGCGGCAGCGATATTAGGCCTGCCGCCGGTCGCGGGAGGCGCACCGGCTGGAACACCACCGGCCTGAAGCTGCCGAAGTTGATCCTCAAGTTGGCGGTTACGGAATTGCAGCTCCTCGTTCTGGCCGGTGAGCTGCCGCAGCTGGTTCTGCAACCGCTCGATCTGCAAGCCCTGATCGGCATCCTCGTCGCCCGACTGCTGGCCGTAGCCCTGCTGGCGGGGAGCCGGTTGACCAAACAACTGCGCCCAAACCGGCGAAGCCGTGACGAGCAACATGGAGACGAGTGCAGCGCCGGCGAGCGAATGAGATCTGGATGACATCTGAGCCTGAAAATGACCGGTTTCACGCCCCATTGGCGCGCATCACGATGAGGATTTCACTACGCCAAAAATGTGACTTTCGACAGCGACAAAGGCGCCCGTTGAAAACAAAAACGGCGCCTGCCCCAGGGCAGACGCCGTTTCGTTTGATAGCAACGCCTGCTTAAGCGCCGGCGTTCAGCACGGTGACCGCACGGCGGTTCTGCGACCAGCACGAGATGTCGTTACACACCGCGACCGGGCGTTCCTTACCGTAAGAGATGGTGCGCATCCGGCTGGCATCGATCCCGCGCGAGGCCAGGAAGGTGCGAACCGACTGGGCACGGCGGGCGCCGAGGGCAATGTTGTATTCGCGTGTGCCGCGCTCGTCCGCATGACCTTCGATGGTGAAGGAGTAGCGGTTGTACTGCTGCAGCCACTGCGCCTGCTTGTCCAAGGTCGCGATCGCCTGCGGCGACAGTTCGGTCTGATCGCTCTCGAAGAACACACGATCGCCGACATTGACGACGAAGTCCTGCTGGCTGCCCGGCGTCGCGGCATTGGCCATCGCGCCATCGGCACCCAAACCGTTCTTGTTGGCGCAAGCGCCCATCGACAGCGCCACGGCCAGCACTGCAGCCAGTTTTAATCCCTGGAGGATACGCATCTGATGCTTCATTCCCGGAGCCTCCACGCTCACGCTTTACCCAACTGTCATTCGGTCTACAGGGCGTTGGTTAAGCGAACGTTCCGTCAACCTTGATGAGGTGTTGCCAAAACCGATCAAAAGCCACAGGCCGCGAAAAAGCAACGACGTGGTTAATGGTTGGCAAATGTGGCGCGACGGTGAAGGTTCTGGGAAAGCAGCTGGTTTTTAGGCAGAATCCCGCTGCGGGACTGCTTGGATCGTCAACAATCGGCGGCGACGGGACTGTCGCCACCCTTCACCCTCAGGTGCGAGGCGACATCGCGGCTTGGGCGATATGGAACTCGGATGAATGAAGATCTGGCGCCAAGGGCTCGCTCTTGCGCTCGAACAAGGCCCGCTGCTCGAAAAGGCTGGAGCGGAAATGCGGGTAGCGCATGAAAATACGTTCGCGCACCGAAGCGTAATCCGCCGCCATCAGGCATAACGGCTTGGTCAGCGTCGGATAGGGCCGCGGCTCGCACATCGGCGTCTGCAGGAAAACCTTGCGATAGAACGCACGATGCTCGGCCCGCACCGTTGCCGTCCCGATATCGGCATTGAAATAGCCGCAGGCAACGTAGCCTAGCCGAACCGTCATATAGGGCAGTTCGGGATATTTGTTGCGGTTGTTCGGGTCGGCCACGAAGCGGTTCGGGTCGACAATGACCTTGCCCCTGTCCAGCTCGGGACGCAGCAGGTCTCCGAATGCATCGACGGCGGGCGTTTCAGGATTGTCCGGCGTAGCTACGCTGACGCGCAGCGAACTGGCGAGCTCGCCATCGATAAATATCCCGAAAGTCCATGAATTCGGCAAATTGTCGAAACGGTCGGCAAGACGGCGATCCGCGCGAGGCTCGATGGCCCCCTCATGGAGGTAGGCCCTATAGCGCAAGCTATAGATCGCTTCTTTTTCAGCTTCGGTTTCGGCAAGACGGTAGTCAACCCGGTCGAGAATATCGCTGCTGCGTTTCGAAGATTCAGTCGCTTGATCGGCCGAAGCCATCATTCCGTCTCCTACGCACCAACGCCATGACTACGCGAGTAAGGGAAAGGTTAAAGCTTTCTTAAAAGTTGTCAAAGGTTCTGCCACAATGTGGTTAACCTTTTGCCCTTACTCAGCGCGGCGAACCGAATAGAACCGGAAATTCGAAAGTGTGGCCCGCGGCTGGTCAGGCCGGTGCGCGCGTGGCCTCGACATTGGCGCCGGACTCGATCGCGCGGCGTCCGTGGGACGCGTCCAGGAGCTGCCTAATACGGGTCGCAGGGACCGGGCGGCTGAACAGATAGCCCTGCGCCTCGCTGATCGTGCCGTCCGCGCTGATCAACTCGAGCTGCTCGTTGGTCTCGATGCCTTCGACGACGACCGTCATTCCGAGATCGGCACTGAGGCGCGCCACGCCGCGCAGTAGCGTCAATGGACGGTCCGTATCGATCCCTTCGAGGAATGAGCGATCGATCTTCACCTTTTGCAGCGGAAAATTGTGCAGATAGCTCAGGCTCGAATAGCCGGTACCGAAATCGTCGAGCGAAATCCGGCAGCCTGCTGCATGCAACTGCGCGAGGGCATCGTGGGTCCACTGCGTGTTACGCAGCAGGGACGATTCTGTGATCTCGATTTCGAGACGATGCGCCGGCAGGCCGGACACGTCGAGGGCGTAACGTACCTCGCTCAACACGTCGCGCTGATGAAACTGCTGTGACGAGAAGTTGACGGCAACACTGACCGCGTTCGGCCACTTCATGCATTCGATACAAGCCTTGCGCAAAATCCAGCGGCCAAGATCGACGATCAAGCCCATGTCTTCTGCAACGGGAATGATATCGACCGGCGAAACAGTACCGCGGACAGGATGATTCCAGCGCAACAGCGCTTCGCAAGTCGAGATCCGTCCCGACTTCAGATTGACCAGTGGCTGGTAATAAATCTCGAATTCTTCATTGGCGAGCGCCTGACGCAGATCGAGTTCGAGCACGCGGCGCGCCTCGACCGTCTGGGCCATCTCGTCGCGGAAGAAGCAGAAGGTGCCGCGGCCCGACGCCTTGGCGCGGTACAGCGCCATATCGGCATTCTTCAGGAGATGGTCAGCGCTGACATCGGGTTCGGTCAGGGCAATACCAACGCTGGCGCCGATTTCGACCTGATGATTGTCGACCTCGTAGCGTTCGCTGAGCCGTTCGACGATACGGCGCGCCAGATCGGCTGCATCATGATTTGTCTTGATGGCACGTTGGAACACGACAAATTCGTCACCGCCAAAACGAGCCACGAAGTCGTCCGCGCGCAACATCTCGCGCAGCCGGTCGGCCACCATACACAGCAGCTGATCTCCGCATGGATGACCGAGCGTATCGTTGACCTGCTTGAACTGGTCGAGGTCGACGAACAGCAGGGCCGACAACGTGGATACGTCCGAGCTCTTCAGCATACGGCCGATTTCGTTTCGGAAACTGACCCGGTTCGGCAACCCCGTCAATTCGTCGAAACGCGCCATGTGGCTGATACGCGCTTCGGAATTGCGGCGCTCGGTAATATCTTCGAGTAGAACGACCGTGCCGCCACCGACCATCGGCTGGAATTTCCAGGACAGCGCGCGTTCTGCGTCGTGGGCATGATCCAGCGTCGTAATTTCGGCGGCCTTCAGGCTTTCGATTTCAGCGATGATGGTCATGCCGCTCGCTGCGGACACGGTGCCGGCATTGACGCAAAACGAGACGACTTCGCGAACGCTGACGCCGCGCTGCACGACATTGTCGGCGATTTCCATCATCTCGGCAAAGCGATTATTGAGCACTGCCAGTCGGCCATCGGCACCGAACATACACAGCCCGTTCGGCATATTGTTCAGCGCCGTATCGAACTGGCCGGCGATGGAGCCGACCCGCTCGGTGGCCAGCAGCGCCTTGACGTAGACATCATGCAGACGAAGCGTGATCCGCCGCAAGCCGACAAAGAACAGGACGTTCAGAAACGCAAAGCCGATATAGTAGAAGTCGCCGTGGATAATCAGTGCCAGCGCCATCGGGCCGCATGCCAGCAGCACCTGCAACTGCGCGATCTTCGGACGGCCATAAGTTCGGCCGGCACCGGCCGCTATATAAGCGACGGTCACTGCCGTACCAAGCATATGCGCGACCGGATCATCGCTGCCGAGCAGAACGACCCAGCACCACAGGCCCAACGCGGCTGCATAAAGCGAGCCGCCAATCATGTAATTGAATTCCCAACGGATCGCCTCGTCGGGCGTCAGCGCGGTCTCGCGCTTTTCATAGCGGCTAAGCTGAAGAGCCCGCAAAGCGCCGATGACGATGATCAGGGCGGCGCATGGCCACAGCAAAGGATTGCCGGTCTTCACAGCCGTCATGACTGCGCCGGTCCCGGCGCAGACCGCACCGGCCAGCATCGGAATCGGGTTTTCGAACAATGAATCGACGAGCGCCGTGTAGATCGACGGCGACATCGACTTGCTGTTCGTCCGGTTGTGATCGGCGAGCTGCATCGGGCGTAAATGCGTCCTGTTCAGGCGCACATTGGTACCGGGTCCTGATGAAATCTTTCTGAGGGAAGATCGTTAGCGAACTGTTTACGCATTCGTATAAACAGCAAATCTACTCGTGATTTCAGCACGGTGGGCAAAGTTTGCCGGGAATAGCCGGTAATCCGCCCGTCGCCGCTAATGATTTATTTACGATAGCAGCGGCGACCAGGCCGGGTCGGAGGCAAAGCCGGGCGTTGGAACCTTGAGCTCGTTGCGTCCCGACACGTCGACCGTAAAGAGCGATGGCCCCGCGCCTGTATCGCGGAAGAACATGATCACGCGACCGTTGGGTGCGAAGGTCGGACCTTCATTGTGATAGCCGGATGTGAGCAGACGCTCGCCGGATCCGTCCGGCTTCATGATGCCAATCGAGAACTGTCCGCCGCCCTGCTTGGTGAAGGCAATGTAGTCGCCGCGCGGCGACCAGACAGGGGTCGAGTAGCTGCCTTCGCCGAACGAGATGCGCTGCGCGGGTCCGCCAGCGGCAGCCATCGTATAAACCTGCGGTTTTCCGCCGCGATCGGATTCAAAGCAGATCTTTGAGCCATCCGGCGAATAGGACGGCGAGGTATCGATCGCCGGCGTGTCGGTGAGGCGTGTGGTCGACTTCGAGCGAAGGTCCATAACGAACAGGTTCGAATTGCCACCCTGCTGCAGGCTCATGATGACGCGTTGGCCATCCGGCGAGAAACGAGGCGAGAACGACATTCCCGGGAAATTCCCGACGACCTCGCGCTGACCCGTCTCAATGTTGAAGAGATAGACCTTTGGATCGCCCTGTCCGAATTCCATATAGGTGATCTCTTGCGTGGACGGCGAGAACCGCGGCGTCAGCACCAAGTCCGCACCACGCGTCAGGTACCGTACATTGGCGCCGTCCTGATCCATCAGGGCCAGTCGCTTGACGCGGCGCTCCTTGGAGCCCGTCTCGTCGACGAACACCACGCGGCTGTCGAAATAGCCCTTTTCGCCGGTCAGACGCTCATAGATCTGGTCGGAGATGATATGCGCGATGCGGCGCCAGTATTCCGGCGAGGTGAAATACTGCTGACCGGCCAGCTGCTGACCGGTGGCGACGTCCCACAGCCGGAATTCGGCCTTCAGACGACCATCGCCCTGCCGGGTCATGCGGCCGGTCACCAGCGCCTGCGCACTGACGGTCTTCCAGTTCACGAAGTTCGGCGGCGCGTCGATATTGACGGCCTTCTCGACGAAGGCAGCCGGATCGATCGGCGCGAACAGGCCGCTGCGCTTCAGATTGTTGGTAATGACCTGCGCGACGCCGTTGGCTACCTCGTTGTCGGCGCCGGTGCCAGCGGAGAAATTGGGGATTGCGATGGGCAGCGGCGCGACGTCACCTCCGGTGATGACCGGACGCGCCTGCCCCGAAGCCTTACGAATTGGAGATGCCATGATCCCCGCCGCGGCCAAACCGTGCACCATCTGCCGGCGGTTGATGTAAAATGTCATCTGTTCAATCCGTTATCTTTTCCCGCCAAAACAAGCCGTACTTTTACTTCACTGCGAAATTGCCAGTTACACTTCAAGATCGCACGTCTTCAAATCGTGGTTGGAACCACTGCCATTCCTGATAAAATGCCTGTGGTAATCTATAGGGCTGACAGTCGATAACGGCCCGCAGTGCACTTTCCTGATAAACCCTCAAGCTAGGAGCCGATGAGGCGCCCATGATTGTCGGAGTGGATTGCAGCGAACCGTCCGACTTCAACTTGATATCGAGATCGACGATAACCTTACTCGCTTCGATGCCACCATAGGGCTTCTTCCAGCAACGCTCGACCTGCGACTTGAACATCGCGCCCCAGGTCGCTGAGTTATCCGCGGCCTTGCCCTTGGCCGTACCGAGTGCATCATTCGGATTCACGGCCGATCCGGTGACCGATTGACGGGTCGGATCGCGCTTGTCGATGAGTGCCGCGATCTTCGACTGGTCGAATACGCGCTCGGCCTTCTTGGCCTCTTCAGCTTTGGCTTTCGCCTCTGCCTTGGCTTTCGCTTCAGCGTCTGCCTTGGCTTTGGCCTCAGCCTTCACCTTGGCTTCCGCTTTGGCCTTGGCTTGCGCTTCGGCCTTCGCCTTGGCCGCTTCAGCCTGTTCCTTGGCATCGGCCTCAGCATCCGCCTTGGCTTCGGCTAGCGCTGCAGCTTTCGCTTCCGCCTTGGCTTTTGCATCCGCCGCGGCTTTGGCTGCAGCCTCAGCCTTTGCTGCTGCCTCCGCTTTTGCCGCCTCGGCGGCTGCCTCGTCGGTCTTAGGCTGTTCCTTCGGCGCCGTCTCGGTGATCACCGGCGCCTTCTTGTCGTCAATCTTGCCGACGGTATCCTCGACCGGCGGCTTGGCCTCGGCGACTTTATCTACGCGCGGGGTTTTGTTTTCCGGCTTGGCGGTCTTGATACCGGCCATAGCCTTGGCCGGCTCCATCGAGACCTCGACGCCGACGGAGTCTTCCATCGGAATTTCCAATGCCTTGGAAGAGAACGTGAAGAGGCCCCACCCGATCACAATGACGTGCAGGGCAACTGACGCGATGAGTGTCTTGTCGACCTTCACGATCAGATTTCCAATCCTGCTCCTGCCGAGATCAACCGGTTGCTCCACGAGCTTACGTCCCCTGCTCCGGCAGGATCACGATATTGGCCTTGAATCCGGCAGAGCGAACCGTCCCGAGCAATTTCATCATGTCCGTGTAGCAAACGTCCTTGTCACCACGCAGAAACACGGTGTTGTCCGTCTCCGAACGCGTCGCCCGGATCGCCTTAATCTTGGCGTCGAGCTCGCTCGCCGGCACCAGAGCGTCGCCGATATACATTTCGACCGCCGAATTACAGCCACCGCCGGTGCGCTTGACCGACACGGTGAGCGGCGGCGCATTCTGCGATATCGATTTGCCGCCGCTGGCGATCGGCAGGTCGATATCGATCGTCGACGTCATGAGCGGCGCCGACACCATGAAGATGATCATCAGCACCAGCATGACGTCGACCATCGGGGTGACGTTGATCTCGGCCATGACGGCAGCACGCCGGCGCCCGCGCCGACCTCCGCCACCACCGCCCGAGCCCACATTCATCCCCATGACAGGATGCTCACTTCAAGATTCAATCCATCACCCATCAGGCGCGCTCATCGATCTGGCGCGACAGGATTGCCGAAAATTCGTCCGCAAACCCCTCCAGGCGCTGGGCCTGTTTGTTCACTTCTGACGTGAATTTGTTGTAGAAAATAGTCGCCGGGATGGCGGCGATAAGGCCGATGGCTGTGGCAAACAGCGCTTCAGCAATGCCCGGCGCGACCACCGCGAGCGATGTGTTCTTCGACGCCGCGATCGCCTGGAAGCTCGACATGATGCCCCAGACCGTGCCGAACAGGCCGACGAAGGGGCCAGCCGAACCAACGGTCGCCAAAACCAGAAGGCGACGCTCGAGGCGCTCGACCTCACGGGCGATGGAGACGTTCATTACCTTGTCGATGCGCATCTGCAGACCAGTGAAGGAGCGCGCCTGGCTTTCGAACGAGCGCTTCCACTCACGCATCGCCGCGACAAAACACGCCGCCATCGACTGCGTCGGCTTGGCAGAGAGCGCGCGGTACAGATCCTCGATGGACTCGCCGGACCAGAAGGCCTGCTCGAACCGATCCATGGCGCGGCGGGTGCGCGAATACAGGAACATCTTGTCGATCGCGATCGCCCACACCCACACCGAACAGCCCAGCAGCCCCAGCATGACCGCTTTCACGATCCAGTGGGCCTGCAGGAACAGCGCGATCAGCGAAACGTCGGATGAAGCCAGCGGCAGGGCTGACTGCGCCACATCGGCCGGATTCATGAACGGTATCCTCTCAACGCAAAAATCCTCAATTTGCCAGCGACTTGCTCATCGCTGGTGTCGCGGCCACGCATCGCGCGCGGCGCGGAACGCCAGTGCAATGTTCTTGTTGTGTCGCATGGAGGGCTTGTCCAAAGCCGAGCCCTAAATTCCCTGCCAACATGTCAAAACAAGGGCTTGCACGCGTTTCTGCGACTTTTACCAGACGCCAGTCATGGTTAATGCGGAGTTACCAAAGCGTGTTCTGGCCGAGAAATGAAGCGGTATTCGCTTGTTCGTGAAGGACCCGTGACAAAGCAAAACCGCCCGCCTGAATGATCAGACGGGCGGCGATGTCGGCATCGGGCGAAGGGGGCGCTACCGCCTGACGCCAGAGCTCAAGGCGTTAGCCCTGCGGCTGATTGTTGTCGGCCGGCGGGGTCGGCTTCGGGCGGTGCTGCGCCATGAACTGGTCGAACTCTTCCTTGTCCTTGGCGTGACGCAAGCGATCGAGGAAGTTCTTGAACTCGTGCTGCTCTTCCTCGAGCCGGCGCAGGGTTTCGACGCGATATTCGTCGAAGGCGCGGTTGCCGGAGGTCGGCGGGCCGAAGCCGAAGCCCGATCCGAAACCGGAGCGCTCCATGCGGTTGCGCATGCGCTCCATCTTGTACTGCATCCGCTCCATCTTGTTCTCGAAACGGCCGTGACGATCCCAGCAACCCATTTTTCTGCTCCCGAGTGTGAAGAAGAGAAGTGCGAGGCCAACCGGCCACCAAATGATAAAACCGAGCACGATCAATACGATGTGCCATGGTGAGCGCATCTGGTAGGACACCCGATCATCGGCGGGCGGACCCCATCGATTGTAATCTGCAGCGTTAGCCATTTTCCTCTCCATCAGCGGCACCATGCCGCTTGTGAATGTAAATAACATTTACATACGTAACTCACGGCCAGATTTTGTCAAGGCGACCGCAAGGGGAGCGCCGCGAATTATTTTGGGGCGGTTCCCCAAGGGCCCGATTTGGGCGCTGTAGATGTGTCGGACTTGTGGACGTTTTGGTCGGTTGGAAAGCCCAGCCCGCGCAAATAAATCAGCGCGCCGGCTTCGAGCAGATCCTCCGGCGACATCGGCAGCTTGCGCCGCGCGGCATCGCCGCGGCCGAACAGCGAAGCCACGCCGTGCGACAGCGACCAGATATGCAGCGCCATCATCATCGCCGGCGGACGCGTCACGCCGGGGGGCGTCAGCGCCGCCAGCCGCTCGGCCGCCGCGCGGATGACCGCGAAGGCGCGCTCGCCTGCTGCAGCCAGTTCAGGGCTTGAATCAACGGGAATTCCTGACTCGAACATCGCCGAATAGAAGGCGGGTTCAGTGCGGGCGAAGTTGAGATACGCCTTGCCGATCCGCTCAAAGGCCGTGACCGTATCCGGCCGTCCGTCGTCCCAAGCGGCAGTCAGCGTCGCCTCGAACTGCTCGAAGCCTCGCTGCGCGATGCTGGCGAGGAGATCGTCACGGTCGCGGAAGTGACGATACGGAGCGGCGGCGCTGACGCCGGCGGTACGCGCGGCATCGGCAAAGGTAAAGCCCGCTGGCCCCTTCTCCGCAATCAGCCCGAGTGCGGCCTGCAGCAGCGCCTCTTTCAGATTTCCGTGGTGATAGCCGCGCTCGCCGCGACGGTCCTTGTGCCAGCTCATGTGAAGAGCTCTTACATGAGCCGGGTCAAAAGGTCACTGCAAAACGCGGCGATGCGCCGGCGGCAAACCTGCGATTTCGCAAGTTTGCCGCAGGAAGGTCGCAGGATTTTCGCAAGAAAACGCCCCAAATCCTGCGTTTGAGCCCGGTTTTACGGCAATTCAGCCGAGCCGCTTCGCGGTGGTCTGCATCTCCTCGAATCCTGCGGCGACCGCCTGCACGTCCTCCGGATAATCGGCCATTTCCTGCACCTGGCGGATTTCGATGATCTCGTTGGTTCCCCCTGGGCAGCGACTGGCCCAGGCGATGGCCTCATCGCGCGAGGCGACGTCGATCATCCAGTAGCCGCCGAGTACTTCCTTGGATTCCGCGAACGGCCCGTCGGTGCCCACCGGCTTGCCGGATGGAAAGGACACGCGCGCGCCCATCGATGGCGGGTGCAGCCCGTCGCAGGTGATCAGCACGCCGGCGTCCATCAGCGCCTTGTTATAGGCCATCATCGCGGCGACGCGCTCGACGTCCTCCGGCACGGTGCCCGGCGCCGCAGTCTCATACCCGCCGGGGATCATCAGCATCATGAATCGCATGGTCACTATCCCTATTGAACTCGTCGCTTATTTCTTCGCGGCTTGCGCGCGCAGGCGCTCTTCCTGCTCGCGCAATTCGGGTGTCAGAGCCTCGCCGAAATCCTTCGCCGCAAACACCTGACGGATCTCGATCTCCTCGCCGGCCGCAAATGGCGCGCGCTTCATCCACACAATCGCCTCGTCCTTCGAGGCGACGTCGATCAGCCAGAAGCCCGCGATCAGATCGCGCGTTACATCGAACGGACCCTGCTTTACCGCCGGCTCGCTGCCAGTAAAGGTGATCCGCGCGCCCTTCGACGTCGGATGCAGTCCATCGCCGGCCTGCATCACACCGGCCTTGACCATTTCCTCATTGAACTTGCCCATCGCAGTCAGCAGTTCCGTCGTCGGCATCACGCCAGCCTCGGTGTCCTTGTTCGCATGCACAATCACCATGAAACGCATTTCTCTCTCCCGTTTAGGCATCCACCGGACCCGGACTCATTGTCCGCCACAAACCCGGTTCTGCCAGAATGACGAATGAGCTTTTGGCAGACCGACATCTCCCGCGACATTATTTCTGAGGTCATGCGACCTTACGTCGCCTGCTTCTGAAACACCCCATCCCTGTATGTCGCGCCGAAATACACATCGATCGACCGGATGAAATCGCCCTCGAAGCCGAAGACTTCGGTGTTGCGAAAGCTCTTGCCGTCCCTGGCCACGCAACGATAGGTCACGAAAGCCACATCGTCGTCGACCGCGATACGCTCAAGATCATGCTGCGCGATCCAGTCGGCAACACGCCAACAGCGGGCGAAATAGGTAGGCTTGTCGATGCGATCGTCGAACGGGCTCGTAAAGGTGAAGTCGCCCGCGAACGCATCTTCGACAGCCCCGCGATCATTGCGCAGATAGGCTGCAAACAGGTCCCGGATGATCCCGGCCTTTTCGGCACTCATGATGCTCACTCCTCCGGAAACATGTGCGCATAGGGCTCCGCCTGCTTCACTACCCGCGCGAATGACGAACGCGCCAGCAGCCGGCCGAGATAGGCCGAGACGTTGCGATGCGCATCTCCGAACGGCTGTACCTTGTTCGCGTAGTAGAGCGCCGGCGCCGCGGCGCAGTCGGCGAGCGTGAATGCCTCGCCCATCGCCCACTCGTTCGTCACCATCTGCTTGTCGATCATTCCGTAGGACGTGGCGAGCTGGGCCCGCGCCATGGCCACACCATGCGCATGCTTCTTCTCGGCCGGCACCAGCCTGTCGCCGACGATTTTCTGCACTGGCGTATGGACATAGAGATCATAGAAGCGGTCGCGCAGCCGCGTCTGCGGTCCGCGATTGCCATCGGGGATAAACCGCGTGCGGCCCGGAAAATGCAGATCGAGGTATTCGATGATGATGGAGGACTCCGGCACGGTCGCGCCGCGCACATCGTCCTGCAACACGGGGAATTTACCGATCGGCCACAGTTTCAACAGCGCCGCGCGCTCGGCCTCGTCGCCGAGATTGACCATATGCGGCGTGAACGGCATGTCGTTCTCGTACAGAGCGACCAGCGCCTTCCAGCAATAGGACGACAGCGGATGGTAATGGAGCGTGAGCGACATGGGATCCTCCTGCATGTTGTTGCTGGAAGACGAACAGGAACGGCCCATCCCGACAAGCCCATCGCAAAATTCCGGCCGAGAATCCGGGCTTGTCCCGCCCTGCTCCGTCTCCTAAACAGGCGCGCAAACAACAAGCCATCGATAACCATCAGGGCAGAACATGACCAAGGCTGACGGCAAGGAACAGATTCGCAAGGTTGCACTCGTCACCGGCGCCGCGCGCGGTATCGGCCTTGCGGTCGCCAAGCGCTTTCTTGGCGAAGGCTATCGTGTCGCGCTGCTGGATATCGAGCGCGAACTGCTCGACGCCAGCGTCAAGGCGCTGAACGATCCCGACAATACGCTGGCGCTGCATACGGACGTCTCCGACGCCGCCGCTGTCGACAAGGCCTTTGCCGCCACGCAGGCCCGCTTCGGCCGGCTCGATGCGTTGGTCAACAATGCCGGCATTGCGAATTTCAAGCCCCTGCTCGAGACGACGCTGGAGGAATGGGAACGCATCATGGCCGTGAACCTCACCGGCCCGTTCCTGTGCACCAAGGCGGCGGCACCCTTGATGCGCGAGCACGGCGGCGGCGCCATCGTCAACATCGCCTCGATCTCGGCGCTGCGCGCGTCCACGCTGCGCGTCGCCTACGGCACCAGCAAGGCCGGCATCGTTCACTTCACCAAGCAGTCTGCCGTCGAGCTCGCGCTGCTCGGCATCCGCGTCAATGCCGTGGCGCCGGGCCCAGTGGAAACCGCGATGGCCAAGGCCGTGCATACGCCGGCGATCCGCGCCGATTATCACGATGCCATTCCGCTGAACCGTTACGGCGGCGAGGACGAACTCGCTGACGCGATCTTCTTCCTGTGCAGCGACCGGTCAAGCTACATCACCGGCCAGATGCTGGCAGTCGATGGCGGCTTCGACGCCACAGGTATCGGCCTGCCGACGCTGCGACGCGAGGGCATCAACGGGTAGGCTTGGAATTCCAGCGCTGCCTTTTTCTGACCTCTCCCCGCTCTGAGCGGGGAGAGGTCAGATGCTACATCCCGCGCAGCGCCAGCATGAAGCAGGCGAGCGCGCCGGTGGACGTTACCGTGCGGACATGGTTCCAGCGGGTCCAGACCTCAAGGTAGTTGCGCCACAGGCTGGCGCCTTCCGCATTGTCCGGCGAGACCGCAGCAAGCGTATCGTTCAGCGGCACGTTGAACACCATGGTCACCAGCATCGTGCCGACCACATAGAGCACGGCACCCGCGATCAGCCAGGCAGCGCCGGGCTGTGACCATCGGACGACGCCGAAGATCGCCAGCACGACGCAGAGCAGCGCCGTGCCCATGAAGGCGCTCATGAAGATCGGGTTCAAGATCGTCGCATTGATCGACTGCATCGCGGCGATTCCGGTCGGCGCCGGCAATTTGTCGAACGCGCTCATGACCGTGACCGAGAACACGAAGAACAGTCCGGCCATCAGGCCGGAGCCGATGGCAGCCAGGAAGGTCAAACCGAACACGATCCGATCCACCGACGACCTCCCCACCTGACCGATGCGGTATACTAGCAGCTTCGCCTACTCCGCGAGCTGCGGTGAAAGTTCCCGCGGGCGCAGCGTTGCGATACTGACGGCAAGTGCCCCCACTGCCGTGCAGGCAATGGTCGCCACCATCGGCAGCGAGGTACCATCGAAAAACAGGCCCGAGATGCCGATCATCACGCCGCCAGAGACCATCTGCAGCGTGCCGCCGAGCGCCGAAGCGATGCCTGCGATGGGGCCATGGTTCTCCAGCGACAGCACCATGGTCGACGGGATCACCAGACCGAGAAAAGCGAAAGACGCGAACAGCAGCGGGATCAGCACGACTAGGCTGGTGAAGCCCGCCAATGTCAGCGCCAGCAGCACGACTGCGAAAAACGCATAGGCCGACACCGCCGCCATCACCACGCGGCCCATGCCGAAGCGGCCACCGAGGAACCCCGCGAATTGCGAGGCGCCGATAAAGCCGATCGCATTGACCGAGAAGGCCAGGCTGTATTGCGTCGGCGTCAGGCCATAGTGGCCGATATAGACGAAGGACGACGTCGCCAGGAACGCGAAGAAGCTCGCCATGCCGAGGCCGCCGATGAAGGTGAGCCCGAGGAAGTGCCAATCGCGCAAGAGCTCGCCGAAGCTGCCGAGCACGTTGCGGATGCTGCCCGAGATGCGCTCATGGACGGGGCGCGTTTCCGGCAGCAGCGCTGCCACAAGGACGAGGGCGAGTACGGCAGCGATAGTCACGGCAACGAACACCGCACGCCAGCCAAACGGAACGATCAACGCACTGCCGCCGAGCGGCGCAAGAATCGGCGATACCGAGAATACCAGCATCACCAGCGCCATCAGTTTCGTTGCTTCGACGCCGGTATGCAGATCGCGAATGATGGCGCGCGGAATCACGCCCATGGCGGCAGCGCCAAGGCCCTGGACGAAGCGGAACGCGATCAGCCACGCCACGCTTGGCGCCAGCGCACAGCCGATCGAGCCGGCGATGAACAGCGTCAGCCCTGCATAAAGCGGCGCCTTGCGGCCATAGACATCGGACAACGGGCCATAGGCGATCTGGCACAGGCCGAAGGCGATGAAGAACGCAATCAGCGTCATCTGCGTCGCCGAGGTAGTGGTGTGCAGATCGGCGGTGATCGCGGGCAGCGCCGGCAGATACATGTCGATGGCGAAAGGACCGACGGCGGACAACAGACCGAGCACGACGGCGTTGCGGGTAAAGGCGGACATGACGAATCTTTTCTTTTCAGACTGGAGCAGAGACACGCTGAAAGCGTGCTCCCGCGCCCCGTTCCCGACGCAGCTTCGCCAGGCGGGGAGAGGGCTGGGTGAGGGGCATCGCACGACGCACCCACGACGACGGTCTACCGGATCGCGCCATGATAGGCGACTCTTGCCTACCCTTGCCTGCAGTGTGGGTTGGCTAGCGGAGTGCCCCGCCCCTCACCCGCCGCGAAGATGCGGTGACCTCTCCCCGCCTGGCGAAGCTTCATTTCGCCGGGATGTGGGGAGAGGTTAAGAAAGCCCGCGCTTATTCAAACGCGCAGTTGATCATCCAGGGCGCGCCGAATTTATCGACACACATGCCAAATCCCTTCGACCAGAACGTGGCGCCGAACGGCATCTTGATGACGCCGCCCTCGGACAGTGCCGCAAAGACCTTGGCGCCATCTGCAGGATCCTTGATCTGCAGACAGACCGACATGCCCTGCATCTTCTCGAAATAATCCGGCGGCGCGTCCGAGGCCATGATGACCTCGCCATCGACCGAGATCTGGCCGTGCAGCACCTTCTTGGCCATCGACGGCGGCATCTGTTCCGCTGCAGGCGAGCCTTCCACATGCATGATGACGTCGATCTTGGCGCCGATCGCCTTCACGTAGAAATTGAGAGCTTCTTCGCAATTGCCGTTGTAGTGAAGATAAGGATTGACCTGCATCGTCCTGTCCTCCGTTGGATTATTTTTCGGTGATGGATTTGAGACTGGCGAGGCCGGCGGAAAAATCCTTGCCGACCATGTTGTCCATGTTCATGAATACATGAATGATCTTGCCGAGAAACGGCGTCGGCCCGTGCATCGTCCAGGTGACCAGCGTAGTACTGCCCTGCGGCAGCATTGTGAATTCGGCGACGTTGTGGCCTTCGAACGGCTTGATGAAATCGAGCTTGATGCCGATCTTACCGGGCGCCGTCGCTTCGATGACCTCCATGCGGCCGGAGCCGACCTCGCCGTTGCCCTCCCACGCATAGACGGCGCCGAGGCCGCTATTGGCGCCGCTGAAGGTGCGCTGCATGGCGGGATCCTTGCGCTCCCACGGCGACCATTGCCCCCACTGATGGAAATCGGCGATCAGCGGAAAGATCTTCGCCGGCGGCGCGTTGATGGTGGCGGTGCGCGTCACCTGGAAGGTGTCAGGCTTGGTGGCGGCGAGAACGAGGACGATCACGATGGCGACCGCGAGAACGACGGCGACGCCGGCAATGATTTTCAACATGGTGGCTCCAGTGTTCAGTATCGATGTGTCTTCAAGACGAACGGGGCGGTGGCGATCCGACAACCAAGTTCAATTATTTTTGCGGATTCCCAAGGCGATGCTTTGCATCGCCTGCGCGCCGCCACACCGTCATTTCGCAGCCTTCGCGTTGTTCGGCTTGCTGTCGCGCTGCAGCCGATCGAGATGCATCCGGATGTGATCCGCCTCCGCCGACGTATTGGCCAGCGCGATGGCGCGGTTGAAGCTTTCCCGCGCCTCATCGTTGCGGCCGAGCTGCATCAGATAGGCACCCTGGACGCCGAAAAAGTGGAAATAGTTCGAGAGCTTTGCCGCCAATGGCGCGATCATCTCCAGCGCAGCTTCGGGACCGCGCACTTTCGAGACCGCCACCGAGCGGTTGAGCGTGATCACCGGCGACGGCTGCAGGATGTCCAGCGAACCGTAAAGCAGCTCGATCTGTGCCCAGTCAGTGTCTTCCGGCTTGGCTGCGCGGGCATGGAGCGCGGCAATCGCCGCCTGGATCTGATAGGCGCCGGTGCGGCGATGGCGCATCGCCTTGTCGATCAAGGCCAGACCCTCGGCGATCATCTTGCCGTTCCACAGCGTGCGGTCCTGATCGTCGAGCAGCACCAGCGCGCCGTTGGCATCGAAACGCGCCGCCGAGCGCGCATATTGCAGCAGCATGAGCGCTGCGAGGCCCATGATCTCCGGCTCGGCCGGAAACAGCTTGAGCAGCAGCCGTCCCAGCCGGATCGCCTCCTCGCACAAGGGCGACCGCAGATCGATGCTGTCACCCGACGCTGAATAGCCCTCGTTGAAAATCAGATAGAGCATCGCGGCGACCGCTGCGAGACGCTCAGAGCGTTCCGGCGCGCCGGGCGTCTCGAACGGCACATTAGCCTTGGCGACGGCGGTCTTGGCGCGCGTGATGCGCTGCTCCATTGCCGCATCGGACACCAGAAACGCGCGGGCGATCTGCTTCACCGTCAGGCCGGAGACGATGCGCAGCGCAAGCGCGATCTGCTGCGTCGCCGGGAGCTGCGGATGGCAACAGATGAACAGCAGTCGCAGGATATCGTCGCGATAATGCGATCCATCGAGACGCTCGGCCAATTCGCTCTCGGCATCGTCCAGATCGGATATCGCGTGGTCGTCTTCGGGCAGCGGCTGCTGCTTTGCGCCGCGGCGGATATCGTCGATAGCCACGTTGCGACCGACCATGATCAGCCAGGCCGCGGCATCGCGCGGCGGGCCATTTTGAGGCCAGGTCTTCAGCGCGCGCAGGCAGGCGTTCTGGAACGCCTCCTCGGCCGTGTCGAGGTTGCGGAAATAGCGCAGCAGCGCACCGAGCGCCTGGGGACGCGCCGAGGTCAGCGCCGCATCGATCCAGGCGACATCGGTCATGACTGAAACGCTCCGTGGAAGACGCCGATCGGGCGGATTTCATAGGCACCGCCGGGATTGGCGCGACCGAGCTCCTGCGCAATCTCCAGCGCACCATCGAGATTCTCGGCCTCGACCACATAGAAGCCGAGCAGCTGCTCCTTGGTTTCGGCGAAGGGACCGTCCAGCACCACCGGCGGCTCGTCCTTGCGCAGCGTGGTCGCCGCGGTGGTCGGCAGCAGCCGCGCCACCGGCCCGAGCCGGCCTTGCTGCGCGAGCTTGCCGTGCACGACGGCGAGCTTCGCCATCACGGCGTCGTCTTCGTCCTTCGACCAGCCGCCGACAACGGCTTCATCATGGTAGCAGAGGATAGCGTAAAGCATGGGGTCTCCTTGAATGAAAGACGGTCGGCATCGTGCGATGCCGACAGGTTAGCGGAAATTATTGTGAAGCCGACCGGGTTTTGCGCCGAGGGAACCAGCTAGCGCGTCGATCCGCAGACTAAAGCAATCGCACCCTTGACGATTACGTCAAGTTCGGCGCGGGGAACGCCTGCGCGGGCACGGATCGACAGCGAGAACAAGGTCGCCGACGCCATCTGCGATAGTGCCACAACGTCCACGGTGTCAGGCATCTCGCCGCGCTTGATTGCAGTGCGGAAGCACCAGCCGAACGCATCATCGACATCGGCAAAGCCGCGATAAACGAGCTCACGAATGTCAGGATCCGCGATCGCATCCGACGCCACCGTCATCACTGTGAAACAACCACGCGGCTCCTCACCCGTGAGGTAGATCTCAAGTGCCGTATCGAAGAACCGGCGCAGCCGTTCCCGGATGTCGATATCGGCCTTGAATATTTCGAGCACCTTGACGGTGTAATCGTCGCGATAGCGCTGATAACTCTTGATGTAGAGCGCGCGCTTGTCGCCAAAGGCGCCATAGAGCGACGGCCGGTTCATGCCGGTCACCTCGCTTAAATCGTCCAGTGATGTCGCCGCGAAGCCGCCTTTCCGAAAAAGAGCCAGCGCCTGCCCGATGGCCACATCGGGCGCATAGGCGCGCGGTCGCCCGCGCCGCTTCGGCTCGGTGGACACCTCCGGTTTTGCCACGACGCCGGGCTCTTTCTTTTTTTGTACCATTTCGCATTAAATCCCTTGACCGGATTTATATTATGCGAGACGGTACGAAAATCAAACGGCGGACAGGTCGCAACAGTCCGCAATCTCAAGGAGGCTTCCATGGATCTGTATTTCTCGCCCATGGCCTGTTCGATGGCCACCCGCATCGCGCTGTATGAGGCCGAAGCCGGCGCCGATGCCCGCTTCTTCGAGGTCGATCCACTGAACAAGGAGGTGCGTAACGACGGTTCGGATTTCCGCGACGTGAATCCGCTCGGTCTGGTGCCGACGTTACGGACCGACGATGGCGTCATCCTCACTGAGAATGCTGCGATCCTGCAGCATGTCGCCGACTGGTTTCCGTACTCCCCCATCGCCGCGGGGTCGGGCATCGACCGCAGCCGGCTGCAGCAGTGGCTGTGTTTCATCGGCACCGAGCTGCACAAGGGGCTGTTCGTGCCGCTGCTCGCCAAGAAAGCGCCCCCGGAGATGAAGGCCTATGCACTACAAAGCGGGTTGTCGCGGCTGACCTATCTCGAGAATCATCTCACTGGACGTGAGTTCCTGCTCGACAGATTCAGCGTCGCGGACGCCTATCTCGTCACAGTGCTGAACTGGACGATGGTATTGCCGGAGATCGACCTGAACAATTGGCCGGCGATCAAGGCCTATCACAAGTGCCTGCGCGAGCGGCCGAGCATCGTGCGCGCTGTGACGGAAGAGTTCGAGCTGTTCAAGGCCGAACAGGAACGGCACAAAGCGGCTGCGTGATCACGCCATCGCGCGACGACCGATGATGGCAAAGCGCAGTCGGCTGGAAATCCAGTCGATTGCCGCCACCGCGACCAGAATCATCAGGATCAGGAACGAGACCTTCTGCCATTCCAGCACACGGATTTGCTCGGCGAGCTGAAGACCGATACCGCCTGCGCCGACGATGCCGATGATGGTGGCGGAGCGGGTGTTGGACTCGATGAAATACAGCACCTGGCCGGCAATCACCGGCAGCACCTGCGGCATCAGGCCGAAGCGAATCTCATGCAGAGCGCTGCCACCGGAGGCCCGGATGCCTTCGACCTGTTTCTTGTCGGCAGCCTCAATAGCCTCCGAAAACAATTTGCCGAACGCGCCGAAATCCGAAATCGCAATTGCCAGCACGCCGGCAAACGGGCCGAGACCGACGACATTGATCCAGACCAGCGCCCAGATCAGCGTATCGACACCGCGGATCGAATCCAGAAAGCGCCTGACCGGAAAGCGCAGCCAGGCCGACGGAATGACGTTACGTGCGGCGAGCAGGCTGATCGGCAGTGCAAACACGGCTGCGAGGGTCGTGCCGAGCAGCGCGATCGACAGCGTCTCCCCCATCGCCTGCAGATAGGCAGGCAGCGACGAACCGGGATTCGGCGGGATCATCATCATGGTGATCCAACCGAGCTCGCGCAGGCCGGTCCACATCCGCGCCGGCGAGAAATCGAGCTCGTTGAGCCCGAAGATGAACAGCGCCAGCGCCGCGACGAAGATGGCGGGCACGCCGGCGCGCGAGGCCATCGGGCGGCTAAAGACATCCGGATAGCGCGCGCGTAATTCCGGAGTGTTGATATCGGGCTGCCGGCTCATGATCTGGCTTCCTTGCCGAACAGACGGCCGCGCAGCCAGTCAGTGGCGATATCGATGATGAACACAGCGACGATGATCATCAGCAGGATCGCACTGACATCGGAATAGTAAAATTTACGCACGGCGACCACGAGCTCCTGGCCGATGCCGCCGGCGCCAACGAAGCCCATCACGGACGCGCCGCGCACATTGATCTCGAAGCGCAGCAGCGTGTAGCTGGCAAAGCCTGCCGCGACCTGCGGCAGTACAGCAAAGCGCATGCTGTCGACCCAGCCCGCACCAGTGGAGCGAATGCCTTCCACGGGCTTCATGTCGATATTCTCGACGATCTCGCCATAAAGTTTGCCGAGCGCACCGATACAATGGATCGCAATTGCCAGCACGCCAGCCATCGGGCCCAGACCGAAGGCGATGACGAAGATCAGCGCGAACACGATATCGGGCACCGTGCGGCAGAATTCCATGAAGCGGCGCACCGCAAAACGCAGTGGCACGGACGGTGCGGTGTTTTCGGCGGCGAGAAAATTCAGCCCGAAAGCCAGCACGGCACCGATCAGCGTGCCGACATAGCTGATCAGCACAGTCTCGCCGAGCAGTGACAGCCACTTCTTCCAGCCCCAGAACCATTCATTGACGTCGGTCCAGACCCGGGTGCCGGCTTCCAGCGTGAAGATGCGATCGAAATAGCTGCCGAAGTTTCCGATCTTCTCCACAAAGGTCCTGACGTTGACCTCCGCGCCCAACGCCGCGACGAACAACGCCGCAAAGCATGCCATGACGACAAGCGTCGTGCGTAACCGCCGGCGCGCGACCGCCTTGCGATAGGCGTCGTTCAGCGCAGCGAGCTGCGGAGCCGGAAGGATGGAAACGGCGGCGGACATGATGTGCGGGCCTATCTGGGATCAGCACAGAAAAGGAGCCGGACCATTACTGATCCGGCTCCCTTCAATGGTCAGGCGATCAGGACGCCTTCTTCTTGCGAAGCGCGTCGACGAACTTGATCAGGTCGATGGTCGCGTCCCAATCCTTGGTGGTTGCAGCGTGGAAGCCCTTCTTCTGGCCGTCCGACAGCTTGTCGAACGCAGCCTTGTCCTTGGTCGGTGCGTCGGTGAAGGCCTTGGCGATAGCCACTTTCAGGTCTTCCGGCAGTGCCGAGCTGTAGGCATAGGGACCGTTGATGATAGGGGCCGACTTGTGGATGATACGGAAGTCGTCCTTTTTCATCACCGAACCGTCGGCATTCTTCAGCATGCCCTTGGTGATCATCTGCTGCAGCGTCGAGTCGTTGTCATTGGTCCACTGGTTGGCAGCGACGTCGACGGTGCCCTGCGAGAGCGCTAGCATGGCGTTCTCGTGGCTGCCGGTGAACACGACCTTGCTGAAATAGGTGTCGGCATCCGAGATGCCCATCTTGTCCAGCTCGAAGCGCGGCACGTTGTTGCCCGAGGTCGAATTCGGATCGACCAGGCCGAGATTCTTGCCCTTCAGATTGTCGACCGACTTGTAAGGGCTCGACGCCTTGACGAAGAATACCGAGTAATAGCCGGTCGAGCCATCGATGTTGATGTCGTTGGCAAAGGCATCGGTCTGGACGCCGGTCAGGCGGGCGCGGGCGAACGAGGCCGAACCGTAGCTGGCGATCTGGATGTTGCCCGAGCGCTGGCCTTCGATGACGGCTGCGTAATCATTGGCGATACGCAGATTGACCTTCACGCCGAGTTCTTTCGACAGATAGGCGACGAACGGCGCCCAGCGCTCGGTGACGCCCGAGGCGTTCTCGGCGGGAACGACGGCGAAGGTCAGTTCCGGATACTTGGCCTTGTAGTCCTGGGCGTGAGCCGAGGTGGCGGCGAAAGCCAGCGCCGCGGCGCTGAGCAGAATGGAGCGACGGTTGATCATGACAGTCCCTGTTTTGATCTGGGGTGAAACGTTTTTTCTTGGTAGAAGGCGCGTCTATCGCGGCGATGCCATCGCTACGATGACGTCACCACGATAATTTCAACGCACTGCAATCACGCGACGGCAGCAACACCGTATTCGGGAACGCGGACGGGCGTCGGCACATGCGCCGATCCCATCACCTCATCGGCTTCGAGATCGTAGAGTTCGCGGGCAATATGTTCGGTGAGCGCGGAAGGCGCGCCGTCGAACACGACACGGCCAGCGGACATGCCGATCAGGCGATCGCAATAAGTACGCGCCAGATCCAGCGAATGCAGGTTGCACATCACGGTGATGCCGAAGTGCTTGTTGATACGCAGCAGCGCATCCATGACGATGCGGGTGTTACGTGGGTCGAGGGAGGCGATCGGTTCGTCCGCGAGAATGATATCAGGCTGCTGCACCAATGCGCGGGCAATGGCGACACGCTGCTGCTGGCCACCGGAAAGCTGGTCGGCGCGCTGCGAGGCATATTGCGCCATGTCGAACTGTTCCAGAGCCGACATCGCCAGCGCACGGTCGTCCTCGGGCCACATCTGGGTCAGCGAGCGCCATTGCGGCATCTCGGCGAGGCGGCCCATCAGTACATTGGTCAGCACGTCGAGACGGCCGACGAGATTGAACTGCTGGAAAATCATCGCCGAGCGCGCGCGCCACTTGCGCAGATCGCGACCCTTGAGCGCGGTGACATCGACGCCATCGAACATGATGCGCCCGTCGGTCGGCTCGGCCAGACGGTTGATCATGCGCAGCATGGTCGACTTGCCGGCGCCTGAACGACCTATCACGCCGACGAATGCGCCGGGCTTGATCTCGAACGACGCGTTATCGACGGCGGCCTTGGCGCCGAAACGGCACGTCAGCTTATCCACCACCAGCATGAGGCACTCCAATGACAATAGACACGCCACCGGTAACGCCCGCGTTTAACAGTGATGTGACATGTGCCCTGCGCATACGGGTTATCCTCGTTGCGGGAAAAGCACGCCCGAATTCATACTGACGTCACGACACTGTCATCAAACCGACCGAAGAGACCCACGCGCGCAAGCGCGCACTCACTCCGTTACTTACTTGTCCCTCTTCCGTCGCACGGGTGTCACATGGCCGGAAAGCAACTCTCCCTCACGCCATCAGTCGATCCGAGCGCAAAACTCATCGACGCACAGCTCGGCGCCTATACTGAAGTCGGTGCCCGTACGATTCTCAACGAAGTGACGATGGGCGACTATTCATATGTCGTGAATGACGGCCAGATCACCTACACGACCATCGGCAAGTTCTGCTCCATCGCGGCGATGATCCGGATCAATCCGGGCAACCACCCGATGCACCGGGCAACTCAAGCGCACTTCACCTATCGCGCCAGCGCCTACTTCCCCGGCGAGAGCGACGACTCCGAATTCTTCGCCTGGCGCCGCGATCATCACTGCACCATCGGCCACGATGTCTGGCTCGGCCATGGCGCCATCGTGCTTCCCGGCCGCAATATCGGCACTGGTTCTGTGATCGCCGCCGGGGCCATCGTGACCAAGGACGTCGCTCCCTATACGATCGTCGCCGGGAATCCGGCGCGACCAGTGCGACGGCGGTTTTCGCAGGCTGTCGAAGACGGGCTGATGGACCTCGCCTGGTGGGACTGGGACCATGAGATGCTAAGACAGGCGCTGCCGGATTTCCGCAAGCTCCCGGTCGAGGATTTCCTGAGCAGGTATAAAGGCGTCAAGGCGCCCAAGCAGATGGCATTGACATGACGGATATCTTCATCGACGGCGGACGCACTCTGCTCAGCCAGGACATCGCCGAAACGTCGCTGCAGATTTCGGACGGCGTGATCGCCGACATTGGCTCAGACGCAACGCACGGCGCGCTTGGCCTCGATGCCTCCGATCTGCTGGTGCTGCCGGGGATCGTCGACCTGCATGGCGACGCCTTCGAGCGGCAGCTGATGCCGCGCCCCGGCGTCGATTTCCCGGTCGATGTCGCGCTGATCGACAGCGATCGACAGGCCATCGCCAATGGCATCACCACGGTGTTTCACGGCACCACATGGTCCTGGGAGCCGGGCCTGCGCGGCGCGGAGAACGCCCGCAAGCTGCTGGATGCCATCGAGACGCTGCGGCCACAGCTCGCATCGGATACGCGGTTCCACCTGCGGCAGGAAACATTCAATCTCGACGCCGAAGATGAGATCGTCGGCTGGCTGCAGGCCGGCCGGATCGACCTGCTCGCCTTCAACGATCATATGGACATCGCCGGCATCTCAAAGCCAGCGAAGCGCGCGCGGATGGTGGAACGTACCGGGCTCAGCAGCGATGCCTTCGACCAGCTGGTCGATCGCGTGCTGTCGCGCACTGATGAGGTGCCTGCCTCGATTGCCCGCCTCGCCAGGGCGGCGAACGCTGCCGGCGTGCCGACTCTCTCGCATGACGACGCAACGCCTGCGATGCGCGATGACTTTCGCAGGCTCGGCGTCAATATCGCCGAATTCCCGATCAACGTGGAGACCGCACAAGCCGCCGCTGAAGCTGGCGACTTCATCGTATTCGGCGCACCCAACGTCGTGCGAGGCGGCAGCCACACCGGCTGGACCAAGGCGTCCGACATGATCGCCAAGGGCCTCTGCTCGATCCTCGCATCGGACTATTATTATCCCGCGCAATTGCTGGCCGCATTCCGGCTGGTTCAGGACGGCATCCTGTCACTGCCGCAAGCTTGGGCATTGATCTCTTCCGCCCCAGCGCAAGCCGCCGGTCTCACCGACCGTGGCCAGATCGCCGAAGGACGCCGCGCTGATGTGCTGCTCATCGATGACAGCGTCGCAATGCGTCCGCGCATCGTCGCCGTGATCGCGCAGGGTAAGCTCGTGCATCTGACCGATGCCACAAGGCTTCAGCCGGCGCGTGCCATGCACCGCAAAGCTATTGCCGCAGCGTAACGCGGCTCCTCTCTTACTTGAGCATGAACGGTCCCGAAAACCGGCATCCACTTTTCGGTATCATGCTCTATGGTGCGGCCATGAATGAATTCCCGCGCTACGCGATCTATTACGCCCCCGATGCCGACAGTGCCCTCGCCCGCTTCGGCGCCGAGATCCTCGGCTACGATCCCTTCACCGGCAATGACGTGCTGGTGCCCGGCGATCTCATCATGCAGGCGCCGGACTGGCCGGCTGTTATCAAGGACCCGCGCAAATACGGCTTTCACGCCACGCTGAAGGCACCGTTCTCGCTGGCGCCAGAAGCCACCGAAGCCGACCTGATCGCGGCCTTCGATGACTTCGCCCGGATGCCCCGTGCCATCCCGAAAATCTCGCCGATGGTTCGTATCATCAGCGGCTTCACGGCTGTCGTGCCGGATGCGCCCTCCACTGAGCTCGCCGCATTGGCGCAGACCTGCGTCGAAGGATTCGAGGTGTTCCGCGCACCGATGACGCCGGAGGATCGCGCACGGCGCAAACCGGAAAACCTGACGCCGCGGCAGGTCGAGCAGCTGGATCGTTTCGGCTATCCCTATGTGCGCGACGATTTCCGCTTTCACATGACACTGACCGGACGGCTTGCAATCGAGCGCGGCGCCGAGGTGTTGGCGATACTGCAGCAGAGATTCGCAACCCTCGATCTCACCTCACTGCGCATCGACCGCATCGGCCTGTTCCGCCAGACCAGCGCGACGTCGCGTTTTCAGGTGCTCCGTCACGCGGCGCTGAATGCCGCCTGACTATCGCAACCTGCTGAACCCATCGCCAATCCACAATTGGTCAAAGAAGCTCACACCATCTCGTCGGCTCGCTTCCACGCCGGAAACGGATCGGCGAGCCTCGCCCAGTCGGCGATATCCATGCCGGGCTTTCCCGGAACAAGGCAGGCATCGAGCCGGCGACGGATATCGCTCTCGTCCATGTCGGAACCGATGAAGACGATTTCCTGTCGACGGTCGCCATAGACCTCGTTCCAGTTCTTCTTCAGCGACTGCCGCCAGTACGGATCATCTGGCCAGCGATCGGCGGGGACATTGGCCCACCAGAACCCCATGCCCTCGGTGCGTACGATGGCACCGGCCTGACTGAGTTCGCCCACCCATTGCGGCCGCGTCGCCAGCCAGAAGTGCCCCTTGCTGCGGATCACACCGGCCCAGCTCTCGCGCAGGAAGGCCTGAAACTTGACGGGATCGAACGGCCGCCGCGCGCGATAAACGAAATTCGTCACGCCGTATTCTTCGGTCTCCGGCACGTGGTCGGCGAAGCCATACAGCTCCTTGTGCCAGAGCGGATGCTGCTGCGCCTTTTCAAAATCAAAACGGCCGGTATCGAGCACGCGATCGAACGGCACGTTGGCAAAATTCGCCTCGATGAGGTCGGCATCGGGATTAAGCGCGCAGATGATCTTGCGCGCGCTGTTGCATTGCTCAGGCGTCGCGTCATTGACCTTGTTGAGCACCACGACATCAGCGAATTCGATCTGTTCCACCAGCAGATCCACCAGTGTCCGCTTGTCACCATCGAGCGCCTCGCCGCGATCCTGCAGGAAATCCGTCGAGGAATAGTCCTTTAGCAGATTCACGGCATCGACCACGGTCACCATGGTGTCGAGCTGCGCCACGTCGGACAGGCTGTCGCCGTTCTCGTCGCGGAAATCGAAGGTCGCAGCCACCGGCAGCGGCTCGGCAATCCCCGTGGATTCGATCAGCAGGTAATCGAACCGCCGGCTCTCGGCGAGCGCCCGCACCTCCTTCAGCAGATCGTCGCGGAGCGTGCAGCAGATGCAGCCATTGGTCATTTCGACCAGCTTCTCATCCGTCCGCGACAGGTTGGCACCGCCATCGCGAACCAGGTCCGCATCGATGTTCACCTCGCTCATGTCGTTCACAATCACCGCCACTTTCAGACCGTGACGGTTGTTCAGCACATGGTTCAGCAAAGTTGTCTTTCCAGCCCCGAGGAAGCCGGACAAGACCGTGACGGGGAGTTTTTGCATCGAGATCGAACAGTCTTTTGAGAGTGCGGGACATCAGGCTCTTCTTATTTGTAACGTTATAACATTACATTACTCATATCTGTCAACCCGCGCCCACCGATCCCGTCGGTGCGCTGTCAGCTTTTCTGATCTGCTGGAAATCTCATCTGGCGCGGCTCAGCCCACGCTCATTGCGTGGACGTTAGCCAGCCCGCGCGATTGTCTCGGCATCCACCGGCTTGGCGAAGGTCACACGGTTTCGACCGCTGGCTTTCGAGGCGTAAAGCGCCCGGTCCGCGGCAGGCG
The DNA here is from genome assembly GCF_008329525.1 of Tardiphaga sp. P9-11. Taxonomy (GTDB): domain Bacteria; phylum Pseudomonadota; class Alphaproteobacteria; order Rhizobiales; family Xanthobacteraceae; genus Tardiphaga. The sequence continues at coordinate 448,096 of NZ_NPKQ01000003.1, forward strand.
TGAGGTCGCAGGGGTCGTCGCCCTCGCGGCCGATGGCAATGCCGACGCTGGCGCCAACCGTCACTTCCAGGTCATCGATGACGAACGGCTCCGAGAGCGTCCGAATGATGCGGCGGCCCAGCAACATGGCTTCTTCGCGATTGCCGACGACGGATTGCACCACGACGAATTCGTCACCGCCCATGCGCACCGCGAAGTCGCCGTCGCGCAAAATTCCGCTGAGCCGGCTCGCAACTGCCTGCAGCAGCGCGTCGCCCACGGGATGGCCATGCACGTCGTTGACCTCCTTGAACCGATCGAGGTCGACGCTGTGAACGGCAATGAGACAGCCCGTCGCCCTGGCGCGCGCAGCGATAATCGCGAGACGTTCCTGAAAACCAAGCCGATTGGCCAGACCTGTCAGTGCATCGTGCCGCGCGAGGGTCGAGAATTCGTGCTTGAGCGAGATCTGCTCGATATTCTGTCGATAGATAAAACGCACGGTCTCGAAGCTGCCGAGCAGGAATGCGATCAGGATCACGGCATAGAAAGCCAGATTGCTGTCGACGCGAGCCAGCGCTGAAAATGCCGTCGGCAACGCAACCAGCATCAAGGCCGGCAGCGCAATCCCCGGGCGAACAGAAATCCGGCAGACGATGCCGGCCGCATAGCCGAAGACCAGCGCCGTTGCGAGGAGTTGATGCGCAGGATTCTTCGCCCAGAAAGTCGCTGCGCCAAGCAAGCCGATCAACCCCGCAAAGACGTAGCTGCTCCACGCGTAAAGCCGCTCCCATCGCTCGGCCGCCGCGATTGTGAAGCTGCGTCGACCTTTGCTGCGATGATATACGCCCTCGGTGACCACGCGGAAGATCGTGACGATCACTCCGGCTGCACTTAACCCGTAGAACCATGGATTTGCAGAATTAATGGCGACGCGACACGAGACGATGGCCAGTGTGAAGCCAGCGATCGAGAGCGGCACGCGCGTCTGGAAGAGCATGTCGATGAGTTCGATCCGGACGTGGTCCGGAACGCTCACGAAAATCGATCTCCAGAATCTCACCACATCGCCTCTCCCCGAGGCACCAGATACCGCCAAAGTCTGAAATCTTTGCCGGCGAACTCGCTCAAAATGTAACGAGGTTAATCGGAGGTTACCGAGGCGAGGCGCTAGCTAACGCTGTCTACTGATCGAACGTTACTGGCTTGCGGCGACGCTACTGCGACATCCGCGATCATCGGAAGATACTCCGAGATCACGGATGCCAAGAGACGGTCAGCCGCCGCGCGTTATTCTGTCCGATCAGAAGCCGAGTGCGAGACCGTCCTTGCGGTGGTCCGAGGCACCGAGCAGCACGCCACGCTCGTAATCGATCTGGATGGCCTGGCAGCCGCCGATGCCGGTATCCATCATCTGCAGCGTATGGCCGCGGGCAGCCAGGTCGTTGCGCACCGCTTCCGGGATGGTCTTTTCAAGCTGCAGCAGATTGTTGGTCGCGAACGAGCGCGGCGCCTCGGCGGCGGCCTGGATGTCCATCTTGCGGTCGATCACATCGGATATGAACTGGGCATGGCCGGTGGCCTGATAATGGCCGCCCATCACGCCGAACGGCATGACCGCGCGACCGTCTTTCATCAGCATGCCCGGGATGATCGTATGCATTGGCCGCTTGCGCGGGCCAAGCGAGTTCACATGGCCGGGCTTGGCGCGGAAACTCCAGCCGCGGTGATGCAGCAGCACGCCCGACTTCTTCGCATAGATGCCGCTGCCGAACGGGCCGAACAGCGAATTGATCAGCGACACGGCGTTGAGATCGCGATCGACCACCGTCAGATAGACGGTGTCCTTGTGGATGACCGAGTCCCAGTGCTCTTCCGGCGAAGCGTGCTTCATGTCGATCTTGGCGCGGAGGTCGCCGATGAACTTGTCCGAGAGGAAGCGCTCGACGTCGACCTGCCCGTAAGCAGGATCGCAGAAATAGGCATCGCGCGTGCGATAGGCCGCCTTGGTCGCCTCGGCGAGCACATGGATGCGGTCGGCCTCACTCAGATTGGCCATGTCGTAGCCGGCCAGCACGCGCAGGATCATCAGTGCGGCGAGCCCCTGGCCATTCGGCGGGCATTCGGCGACATCATAGCCGTGATGATTGGCCGAGATCGGCGTCACATAGTCAGAGCGCTGCTCGTTGAAATCATCGGCCTCGTGCACGCCGCCAACGGCGCGCAGCGTGGTGATGATATCGTCGGCCACCTGCCCCTGGTAGAAGCCGTTGCGGCCCTCGCGTGCGACCCGGCGCAGCGTGGCAGCGAGCGCCGGCTGGACGCGCTTGTCGCCGACCGCGGGGGCGTGACCACCCGGCAGGTATTGCGCGGTCGCGTCGGGATGCAGCTCCAGCTTGCGGCGCCATTTGCCCCAGTCGGCGGACACGCGCGGGGTGATGAGGAAGCCGTTCTCGGCAGCGTCGATGGCTCCGGCAAACACCTCGGCCAGCGGCTTCGAGCCATGATCCTTGCTGAGCGTGCACCAGGCATCGATGGCGCCGGGCACGGTGACGGTCTCGACACAGGTCTCGGGAATGTCGCGGTCACCGGACGCCGCATATTTCTCGGAATCGATCTTGGCCGGCGTACGGCCGGAGCCGTTCAGCGCGATCGGCGCGCCGCCCTTCGGCGAATAGAGGGCGAAACAATCGCCGCCGATGCCGGTCATCGCGGGATCGGCCACGCATTGCACGGCGACCGCCGCCAGCGCCGCATCGATCGCATTACCGCCTGACTTCAGCATTTCCACAGCAGCTAGCGTTGCCAACGGATGCGAGGTTGCGGCCATCCCGTGCTCAGCAACGGCGACGGAACGGGCAACAGCCATAAAATCACGCATAAGAGTCCTCTATCGGTACGAAGCCGCCTGGCGCAGATCGCGCGATGAGGCGGGAGAGATGCGGTCGAGCGCCGAGCAGATCGGCCCCCAGGCGCGCGGGGATGGCGTGTGGTTTAGCGTGTGAATCGGCATTGCGGTAGCCGTTAGCGCAACAATGATACCGGCAGTTGCCATCGCGAGCGCGATATCACGCCGCAACCCAACCGTGCAGATCGACGCGCAATGCCCGCGGGGTGTGCGGCCTGCCCGCATCCGCTTGATTAGCGCGACGCCGGGCAATGCGGCGAACAGGGCCAGGAGACAGCAGATCATATTGCGCTCCTCCCGGCCCTGACCTCAGGACTTGTGACAGCAGGAGCTGGTGGCGGTTCCCGCCGCACCATTGGTGCTCAGCACACTGCGGCCGTTGCGCTCCGGCGCGATATCCTGCGCCGGATTGGCCGCGAAGAAGCCGTTCGGCTTCAGCATGAAGCCGGCATATTCCACCGGCATCACCGGGAAGTCCTCGGGTTTGCAGACATGGGTGTGACCGAATGAGTGCCAGAGCACGATGTCGGTGTTCTCGATGTTGCGGTTCTGCTCGATGTAGCGCGGCAGGCCGTCGCCGCCGGCATGGACGTTCGGATAATCGCCGCTCGCATATTTCTCGGCGGGATCGTAGGCCGTGACCCAGACATGCCTGGTGGCGAAGCCGCCACGCTTGCGCACGAAGCTGCCCTCCTGCGCCAGCATCAGCGGGCTCGGCATCACGGAGAGTTTGTAGCCCGTGGGATTGCCGACACTGTTTCTACTATTCGGATTGGTGACCTTCCAGTAGCGACCACTTTGGCCGTCGGCGATCGCTGCGGCGTCGCGCTCGCGCGACAGTGTGCGGCTCTTGAGATCGAATGCGTTGCCATGGGGATTGTCGGTGCCCCACGGACGCTGCGCGAATTCATGTTCGGTCACGGTGTTGCCGCCACCGTCGAGATCCATATGCATGCGGACATTGAAGAAGTGCTGGTGGGTGGGGCCGCCCAAATTCTCGTCGACCATGCCGCCCCAAGCATATTTCTGGCCGGGTGCGACTGCCGCCGTCTGGATGATGCCGGTGAGCTTGGCCTCGAGCTGAATCGTGCCGTCCTGGTAGAGGTACCAGTAGAAGCCGTAGTCGTAGTTTCCAACCGTGGCAAAGAAGCTGATGACGAGACGGCGCGAACGGCGCACTTCGAACAAGCCATTGCGGAACTCGTAGTGCTTCCAGAGGATGCCGTAATCCTCTTCATGCATGCAGACCGCATTCTTCATCGTAAACGGCTTGCCCTGCTCATCCGCCGCCGGGATGTCGAAATAATGGATGTTGCCAAGGCAGTCGCAGCCCAGCTCCAGCGCATTGGCCAGCATGCCGAGACCATATTCGCCGGCATCGAAGGCCGACTTCCAGTAATGGTTGGCGGTAGGATCGGCGTAAGGCACCACCATCTCGGTGACGCTTGCGCGGTGGATGATAGAGCGCTTCCTGTCACCATCCTGATAAGCGAGCTGGTTCAGCACTAGCCCCTCGCGTGGCGTGAAGCCGACGCGAAAACTCCACTTCTGCCACTCGACATTCCAGCCATCGACCTTGAAGCTCGGGCCTTCCGGCTGCTCGATGTTCAGCGGCTTGATGTCGGTACGTGGATTAGCGTTCTCATGGGCGCCGTAATTGCGCTTCTTCTTCGGAATCGGGATGACGACCTCGTCATCGAGCAGATCGACCACCTTCTGATGGATCAGATCGACGACGGCGACGACCCCCTCGACCGGATGCGCATAGGCATTGTCCTTGATGTCCTCGCGGAAAAACGTGACGGCACGCACGATGCGGCGGCCACGCTCGAAATCGCGGTCGAAAAAGCCCGACGAGAACGGATCGACCTGTGCCATCTCCATATCCTTGTCGGACATGCCGCGACGGCGCATGGCATTGCGCCAGCCCTCATCGGACTTGACGATCTGCTCGCACAGCATGAATTCACCGATCATCACCGGCGGTTGACCGTAAGGCGCTTCGGAATTCGGCAGCAACTTGGTATCGACGATCTTGCTGGCCGTGAGATCGACGATGTACTCGGTCGATGCGCCGGTCTCTGAGTCCAGCACGACGATGAAGGCGAGCCGCGGAAGCGGCGTGCCACCGGCATAGGCGCGCAGATCGGCCTTGCTCGGCTCCTCCAGCCGCACGATGGGAAAGCGGGCCCGCGCCGACAGTTTGGCATCTCTCTTTACGAGATCGCAGGCCGTACCGATTTCATCCAGCGACAGTGGATTGAGCGGATGGAACGGCTCTGGCGCAACCGTTGGCTGAACGGTCGCATCGCTCTCGATCTTGGTCATGACCGTCATAGGCAGAACTCCTGAAGGCGCTTGGCGCGGCGAGGGATTAGAAGGCGTCGAGGATTAAGGGCGCTCATTGCAGGCGCTCGCGACCGGGAGCCGCCGAAAACAAGGCCTTTGTGTAGGGATGCTGTGGATTGTCGAAGATATCGGCGGTCGGACCGCTTTCAACGATTTCGCCGGATTTCATCACCATAATGCGGTCGCAGAGTTCGCCGGCGACGCGGAGATCATGGGTGATGAACAGCATCGCGAGGCCGAGCCGGCTGCGCAGGTCGGCGAACAGTCTCAGCACCTGGGCCTGAACGGTGACGTCGAGCGCCGAGACGGCTTCGTCGGCAATCAGTATCTGCGGCTCGGAGGCCAGTGCACGCGCGATGCAGATACGCTGGCGCTGACCGCCCGAAAATTCATGCGGAAAACGATCGAGGATCTGCGTGTCCATGCCAACGAGCTCCAGCAAGGTCGCGACCTTGGCGCGCGCCGCTTCGGGCGTCGCACCGAAATTGACGACGCCTTCGATCAGGGACTGCCCGACCGACAGGCGCGGATTGAGCGACCGATACGGATCCTGGAATACGACCTGAACGTAGCGGCGATGTGGACGCAGCGTCTCGTTCGACACCCGGGCGATATCGGTGCCGAGCAGGCTGATCTCGCCCGAGGTCGGCTTCATGAGGCGCGACACGCAACGCGCCAATGTCGACTTGCCGGAACCGGACTCACCGACCACGCCAAGAATTTCACCGCGGCCCAAAGTGAATGCGGCCTCCTTGACGGCTTGTGTCACCCTGCCCCGGCCGAGGAAGCCGCGATGACCATAGGTCATCTTCAGTGCTTTCACTTCCAGCAACGTTGGCGACGGTTCACGAATCTCGGCGGACTTGCGAATGCCTTTGGGCACGGAATCGATCAGCAGGCGTGTGTAAGGTTGCGCGGGATTCTTCAGAACGGTATCGGCGCTCCCGCTCTCGACGACGACGCCCTTCTGCATCACCACGACTTGATCGGCGATATCGGCGACGACGCCGAAATCGTGGGTAATGAACAGCACGCCGATATTCTTGCGCTTCACCAGATCCTTGATCAGGACCAGAATCTGCTTCTGCGTGGTGACGTCGAGCGCGGTGGTCGGCTCGTCCGCGATCAGCAGGATCGGCTCCAGCAGCATCGCCATCGCGATCATCACGCGCTGGCGCTGACCGCCAGAGAGCTGATGCGGGTAGGCGTGCATCATCTGCGCGGCGTTCGGCAGCAGCATGTCTTCCAGCGCCGCAAGAACCCGCTTGTCGACCTCGGCCTTGGGATGCCGCTTTTCGGAATGCCATTCGATCAGCTCCGCAAGCTGCTCACGCACAGTCATCACCGGATTGAGCGCCGTCATCGGCTCCTGAAAGATCATCCCGATGCGGCTGCCACGTAGTTCGCGCATCCGATCGTCCGTAGCCGCGATGAGCTCTTCACCGAGCAGCTTGATCGAGCCGGCGACAGGCTTCAACCCTTGCGGCAGAAGCGCCATTACACTGAAAGCTGTCACTGATTTGCCGGAGCCGGATTCACCGACGACGCAGACGATCTGCCCGCGCGGCACGGTGACATTGATATCTCGGACGATACGCCGCCCATCGGCATCATGCGTCAGCCCGACGGTGAGACCCGCAACTTCCAGGACGGCCTCGCTCATTTGACGCCTCCCACCGAACGCGCCAGACGGGGATCGAGCATGTCACGCAGGCCGTCGCCGAGCCGATTGATGCCGAGCACGGTGAGTGCAATGCAGATACCGGGGAACAGCATCAGGCCGGGCCTGATCTGAAAATACAGCCGTGCATCGGCCATCATGTTACCCCAGCTCGGAAACTCGTCGGGCATGCCGATGCCGAGGAAAGACAGCGAAGCCTCGATCAGGATCGCGGACGAGGCGATATAGGTCGCCTGCACGATGAGCGGGGCAAGAATATTGGGAACGATATGCCTGATAACCAGCACCGGCAGTCGCGTGCCCATACTGACGGCGGCCTCGACATAGGCCTCCTCGCGCACCGTGAGCACCACGCTGCGCACCATCCGGGCGACGCGGGGAATTTCAGGAATAGCGATGGCGACGCAGATGGTGACGAGATTGGCGCCGAGCCCGCCGATCAGCGCGATGGCCAGCAGAATCGCCGGGATCGCCATCATGCCATCCATCATGCGCATCAGTATATTGTCGATCCAGCGCACCATGCCGGCGATCAGCCCGAGCGCACTGCCGGCGATAACTGCGATAACGGCTACCACCGCGCCGACGATCAGCGACACGCGGCTTCCATAGATCAGCCGGCTCCAGATATCGCGGCCGAGATTGTCGGTGCCGAGCCAGTTCACCGCACTCGGCGGACGCAGCCGCAACCGCGGCTTGAGCGCCGACGGATCCACTGTCCACATTACGCTCGCGAAGATCGCGACCAGCGCGAGCAGCGCGAGAACGCCGAGGCCGAACAAGATCGTCCGGTTACGCAGCAGCTTGCGGACGAAGGTCCGGGCGCCGACGGATGAGGATGCCGGCGCGATGACAGTTGTGGCGGTCATTGCGCGCTGATCCTCGGGTCGAAGAATGAGTAACTGATATCGACCAGGAGATTGATCGCCACATAGGCGCCGCCGAACACCATGATGATGCCCTGGATCACCGGATAGTCACGGGCCAGAACGGAATCCACCGTGAGACGGCCGAGACCGGGCAGATTGAACACGCTCTCGGTGACGACCACGCCACCGATCAGCAACGCAACGCCGATGCCGATGATGGAGACGATCGGCACCGCGGCATTGCGCAGAGCATGTTTGAACACGACGATACGCTCTGGCAAACCCTTGGCGCGGGCGGTACGGACGAAATCCTCGTTCAAGACTTCGAGAAGGCTGGTACGCGTCACTCGGGCAATTAGCGCGACATAAACGAGGCTGAGCGTCAGCGTCGGCAGCGTCAGATGCCAGAGGAACCGGCCGATGCCCTCGGACAGCGATGCATAGCCCTGCACCGGGAACAGGCCGAGCTGCATCGACAGCAGATAGATCCAGAAATAGCCGATGGCGAAGGTCGGCACGGCGAAGCCGGTCACCGAGGTCCACATGGCGAAACGATCGAGCCAGCCGCCGCGACGCCACGCCGCAAGCACACCGATCGGCACGCCGACAAGCACGGAGAAAATGATGGTGGTGAGCGAGACGGCAAGTGTCGGACCGACGCGCTGGACAATCTGCGTTGAGACCGGCTGATTGGAGACGATTGACGTCCCCAGATCGCCCTGCAGCAGCCGCCACAGCCAGTGCAGGAACTGCACCGGCAAGGGCTGGTCGAGGCCGAGCCGCGCGCGGATCGCCGCGATGGCCGCCGGATCGGCATTGTCGCCCGCGAGCTGCGCCACGGGATCTCCGGACGAGAACCGCAGCAGCAGGAACGCGATCAGCGCGACCACCGCCAATACGGGGACGACCGACACGGACCGCTTCAGGAGGACGCCGGCGACTGCCATGAGCCTACGCCGTCTTCTCGACGTTCCAGAACAACGGCGCCGGCGCCTTCACGATATCCTTGAGCGCCTTGCTGTGCGACACCGGCTGCCGGAACTGGCCACCCGGAATATGCGTCATCACATCATAAGCGCGCTTCTGGATCGCCTCAGCGACGGTCTTCTGCGCATCGGCCGACGGCTCCAGCGCGAATGTATTGCGCAGACCCTCGACCTCCGTGTCCTCCGGCCAGCCAAAGAAGCCACCGGCCTTGCCGCGGGTATCGAGCAGCGTATTGGCGAGCGGGTTCATCAACTCTGTCGTGGTGGTCACCCAGTGGGTCATCGACCAGCCGCCGTTCGCGGTCGAATCCTGCTTGACGCGGCGCGCGAGCAGTGAGCCCCAATCCATAGTCTGGACCTCAACATTCATGCCGATGGCGCGGAGCTTCTGCGCGGTGACGGTGCTGGAGCCGGACAGCAGCGGCGAGTCCGTCGCCTGCAACATGACGACCTTCTCCCCCTTGTAACCGCCCTTCTTCAGGAGGTCCTTGGCGCGTGCAATATCCGGCTTGGTGTTCCAGCCAACCTCGCTCGCCAACGGCGTGGTCACGCCGAACATCGCAGCCGATGTCTGATAGTATTCGGGATTGCCGACCTGAGCATCCAGCCAATCGGTCTGGTCGCTCGCATACATCACCGCCTGACGGATTTCCGGGCGGTTAAACGGCTCGCTCTGCCAGTTCATCCGGCACACCGACATGAAGCCGAGCGGATTGTAGTCGGCAACTACGACATCCTTCGCCGCGGCGAGCGACGGCAGGATGTCGTGCGGTGCAGCTTCGAGAAAATCGATCTCCTTGTTAATCAGCGCATTTGCCGCCGTCTGGAAGTCCGGCATGCTGATCCATTCATAGCGGTCGATCTTGACGATCTTGCCGCCAGCGAGGCCATCGGACGGCTCGTCGCGCGAGACGTAATCCGCGTTGCGCTCATAGACGGCACGGTTGCCCGGGCGAAACTCCGACGCGATGAAGCGGAACGGGCCAGAGCCAACAAACTCGGTGACCGGCTGATCCGGCGCCTGCGCGGCGAGGCGCGCCGGCATGATGAAAGGCATGATGCTCGACGGCTTGGCCAGCGTCTGCAGCACCTGACCGTAAGGTGACTTCAACACCAGCTGGAAAGTGCGCTCATCTATCGGCTTCAACTCCGCGACGAAACTCATCATGCGCGAGCCCATGGTGTCGCGCTTGGCCCAGCGTTGCAGGGACGGGATGACGTCAGCCGACGTCACTGGCGCACCATCGTGAAACTTCAGGCCGGAACGCAGCTTGAACGTATAGGTCAGTTTATCGGCGGAAGCTTCATAGGCCTCCACCATCTGCGGCCGGATCTGGAATTTTGTGTCTGTCGAAAACAGTGTGTCATAGATGTTCAGGCCGTGGTTACGCCCGGTCCATGCGGTGTTGATCAGTGGATCGGTGGCGCGTAGCGGCGCATGCATCACGGCGCGAATGACCTTGCTTGATTGCGCGCGCGCGATACGCGGCATCATGCCTGCGGCAAGACCGGCGGCGCCGGCCTTAAGCAACGAACGACGACTGAAATCATTGAACATGGTGGTCTCCAGGCAATGAGCGTAGTGCGAAAATGTCAGATGAAAGATTTGGACAGCGCTTCGCCGATGCCGCGGAAGGCCGCGAGCCAACGATGATCAATCGGGATATCCATCGGATTGGGCTGCGAGGCGACCTTGACGATCACCGTGTCGGTGGTGGGATCGATATAAATCCACTGGCCATGGATGCCGACGGCGGCCAGATCGAGACGCGCGGGATCGACGGTGTACCAGCAGGCGCGATAACGGCCGCTCGGGAAAACGAAAGCGAGATCGCCATTCGCAAAGGCCCGCGTATCGCCATTGAGATGGATGTCGTCGATCCAGCTGCCGGGTACAACCTGCGTGCCATTGACCAGACCGCGATTGCGGATCATCTCGCCGAACCGGCCGAGATCGCGCAACGTCGCACAGATGCCGCCTGCGGAACGCGACGCGCCGTGTGTATCGAGCGTGATATAGGCATCGTCTTCCGCCCCCATCGGCGCCCAGATATATTCTGAGAGAATCTGCGCATAGGGCTTACCGCAGGCCTTCTCATAAACCCAACCCAGCACGTCGGTATTGGTCGATACATAGTGAAATACCTTGCCATGAGGCCCTCCACTCGGCCGCAGCGTCGCAAGGAAGCTGCGCTGATCACCCTGCGCGGTGCCGTTCGGCAGCACGTCCCAGCCATTACAGAGGCGATATTTGACGACGTCGCCTTCAGGATCATCGTAATCCTCTTCGAACTTGATCGCGACTGTCATGTCGAGCAGATTGCGAACCGTGCAGCCGCCATAGACCGACGAGGCCATTTCCGGAACGTAGTGGGTGATCGGCTTGTCAACATCGAGCAAGCCGCGCTCGACGAGAATCCCGCCCAGCGTGCCACAGATCGACTTGCTCACCGAACAGACGAGATGCGGCGTATGCGGCGTCATGCCCTCGCCGTACCATTCACTGACGATCTTGCCGCGTTGCATCACAAGCAATCCATCGGCGTAAGTCTGCGCCAGCGTTTCGGCGAGGGTCGTCCGCTTTCCGTCGGCAACAAAGGCTACTGCGCTCAAATCGCAGACTGAAGAGGTAAGCGCGCTCGGCGTCGATGACCGCCGAATATCCGCCGTCGGCAGCACCTGCCGCGTATTGCGGAAGCTCCACTGGCTGTGGGGGTATTTCCGCCAGTTGAAACGGGTCACCAGCGCTTCAGCCGAAGGCGGCGCACCCTTCATGACGTCACTTGGCTTCATCTCGACCTCGCATGGCACCGCAACATGATGGCGAACCACCTTGCAGGCAGTTCGGATGCGGGATCATCTGCGGAGGTCGGTTCGGCCGTTATCAAGAATCGGCAATTCTTCCGAAAATCAGCACATGCCTTTCCGGCGGGACTGGCATAGGCTTTGCTTAGATTGACGTCTGCACACTGATTGAACGGCCAAGAGTGGATCCGGCATGTTGTTGTCTCCTGATGTCTCCGCTGGTGGAAGCGCCGGAATAGCTGAGAATTCCTGGCTATTCGACGCTGCGAGCGATGATGTCGATACCCATTGCGCCAATCTCGGCCGCTGGCGGTTGGACTACGATCAGATCAGTTGCGGCGCTTTTCGCGGCACTTTCACCGAAGTGCGCCTGCCCGGACTTCAGGTGTTCAGGGAAACCACGAGCCAGAAAGTGCGCCAATACGGACTGCTCGGCTCCGACAGCTTCGGCATTGCGCTACCGTGGAATACCCAGACCGACATCAATTTCAACGGCGCCTGCATGTCGCCGGGCAACGTCATCACGTGCTTCGATGCAGAAGTCGACATGTGCACGCCGCCGGAATTCGAGTTGCGCGGCGTCGTGATGGACGCGGCGCTGATGGAAAAGACACTGGCTGCCTTGCAGATCGAACTGCCCGACGGTCTCTGGCATCAGCTAAGGGAATTGAAGACGGACCCCAGCGCTATCGACCGCGTTCGGCAGTTGCTGGCCTGCGTGCACCAGATCGTCGAGCAGACACCGCAAATTCTCGATGATGTCGACGCACGTCAGCATCTCGAAGACAATCTGCTCACCGAAGTCATCGACCTGTTGCCGACGCTCCAGCCCTGCGACGACCTGCGAGGCGGCAATGCGCGCAAGCGTCTGGTCGAGCGCGCCTGCACCCTGATGCTCGCGCGGCCGGACGAGCCGATGTCGATCCTCGATGTCTGCAAGGGCGTCGGCGCCAGCCGCCGCAAGCTGAACTACTGTTTTCAGGACGTGCTCGGCAGCAATCCAATCCATTATTTACGTGCAGTCCGGCTCAACCGCGTGCGCCGCGAACTCAAGCAATGCATCGACGAGCAGATCGGTGTGTACGATATCGCGGTGAAGTGGGGCTTCTGGCACTTCAGCCAGTTCTCGCTCGACTACAAGCGCCACTTTGCGGAACTGCCGTCCGAAACCTTGCGCCGGGCGCGGATGCTTCACTCCTAGCGCCCCACCCTCGCGGGCGAACGCCGTGTCGCTGCACGCGCAGTCTCATATTCGTCGCGCGTGCGGGCGACCAGCGTCGCTACGGGCTCGATTGCAGCAACACCTGAGACAGAGTGGCCTGCGCTCCAGACGTCGCGCCATCGCTTGGCCCCTGACGTGGCTTGCCGGCCATAGAGCGCATCGGCGCGTTCTTTGGTCATGTCCGACGGCAAATCTTTCGGATCGAGCCCCGCCGCGACAATCGAGGGAACCAGCGTATTGGTTTCCAGACCGGTGAAGGCCCGTGACAACAGCACGTCATCGAGTTCGGACGTGACGAGCATCTGCTTGTATTCGTCCACAGCCATGCTCTCCTCGGTGGCGATGAACTTGGTGCCCATATAGCTGAGATCGCAACCCAGCACCTCGGCGGCAAACACCGCCTGCCCGTCCGACACGCCGCCAGCCAGAACGATGGGCCCTTCATAGAACGAGCGAACCGCACGCACGAAAGAAAAGCCATTAACCCAGCCGGTCTGCCCGCCGGCCCCCGCTGTCAACAAAACGAGACCATCGACACCGGCTGCAATGGCCTTCTTCGCATGGCGGATCGACGCGACATCGGCGAAAACCATACAGCCCGCCTCGTGCAGCGGACCGACAACCACATCCGGTGGACCCACGCTGGTGATCACCATTTCGCAGCGATGTCGTATCACCGTGGCAAGATCGTCCTGCAAGCTCTCGCGACGGATGATGAGATTCGGACAAAACGGCGCGTCGTCCGGCGCGAGTGCGCCGAGAATGCGCGCTATCCAGCTATCGAGTTCATTATCGGTTCGACAATTGGCCGTCGGAAACGAGCCGATCACACCAGCCCTGCACGCAGCAATAACGAGATCGGGCCCCGACACGCGAAACATCGGCGCAGCGACCAACGGCACCGACAGTCGCGGGCGGATTATTTTCTCAAAACGGGATGCACTCGTTTTGCCGCTCGGGTCGTTGATCACGTGGCAGTCGCCCGAAGACAGCGGCATTTGTTTCCATCCCTCTCATTTTGTCGGGAGGATAACCGGAAAAATCGGGTGACCGCTATAAGCTGGACAGAATGCCCGGCATGACGCGGTTACTCCGCGGGCGATGCCACTGCATGCTCCTGCGCTTGGCCTTTTCGTCCTTCTTGCGGCCGGAAACAGGCACCGCACCAGCACGTAAAGAACCGGCACGAAGAAGATGCCGAGCTGCGTGATCAGCCCAGCAAGCAGGTGTCCGAAATGTTGCTCGGCATGGTGTTTGCCAATGTTCATTTCAGGCTGATGACCGACGACAGCTATCGCCTCAACCGGCGCATGCTGAACACGCGGATCGACCTCGGCATCGCTATGTTCTGCGAACCCGCCTGATCCCGCTTCCGATTTCTTAACCGATTGATCACCATAATCGGCCAACCTGCGCCATTGCGCGGCATACCGCTGCGCGCGCTTGGACCGGATACGGCATGTTCCAGATGTTCCTGCGGGCCCGCGCCCAGAACTATCTCCGCAGCCTTGTCGGCGAGCGTGAGTTCAGGGCGCGCTCAGCCGAGCGCGATGCCGAGACCGATCGCGAGCGGCTGGATTTCGTGCTCTCTGCGCTTGATAGCGCACTCGGCAATGCCGAAGCCGAACAGGCTGGCCTTACCCGGCGCGTCGACGATGTGCTGGCGCGCGCAGCCGTGACCTTCGGCAATGGCGACGACGAGTATCTGACACGGGAGAAGCTCGACAGCGACCATCTGGACTTGTTCGAGACCGAGATCTCAAACGGCCAGCGCCGGTTGCGCGATCTCTCCGTCAGCATCTCGCATTTCAAATTTCTGAAGACCGCCATGCTGTCGCGTTTTCCAGATTACAAAGGGCCCGGGTCGCGGGCATCCTCGTAACCGCAGACGCCTATTCGCTTTGGGCGGAATCCTTGGCATCGCTCCAGCGCCGCTTGAAGCCCGCCGTATCCCGCGGGCCGCCATCGCGATTGCGCCGCCGCTCACCGCTGAATGTCCGCATGTGATCATTCACAAACGACATCAGTTCGTTGCGGAAACGCTCAGCCGAGAATTTCTCGGCTTGCATGCGGCAATCGGCACGTGAGAACGAACTTTCATTGGCCACGAAAGCGCGAACGCATTCCGCAATCGCTTTCGGCTCGTTGGAATCGAAGAACATGCCCGTGCGTAACTCGGGCGAGGCCGACACCGTTTCTCGCGCACCACCGCGGCCAAACGCCAGGACCGGTGCGCCCTCGGATTCGGCTTCCACCACGATAATCCCGAAGTCTTCCTCGGCAGCAAAGACAAAGGCACGCGCCGTCGCCATCAACTCACGCAGCTTCTCGTCGCTGACAAAGCCGACAAATGTCACGTTCGGGCCGGCGATTGCCTTCAATCGCTCCGCATCCGGGCCGTCGCCTGCAACGATCAACTTCTGATCCGGCAGTTCGGCAAAGGCCTGGATCACGGCTTCGATCTTCTTGTATGGCACCAGACGACTTGCCGCGAGGAAGTGGTCTCCAGTCGGCAGATCGGCCGGCAGTTTCGACATGGTCACAGGCGGATAGATCACCTTGGCGTCGCGGCCATAGACCTTCTTGATCCGCTTGGCGACGAAATTGGAATTCGCCAGCATGGCATCCGGCCCGTGGGCCGTACGCACGTCCCAGATGCGGATACGGTGAAGCAGCGCCCGCGCCAACGCGCTCTTGATGCCAGCGGTATAGCCGCTTTCGTTCAGATAGGCGTGCTGCAAGTCCCACGCGTAACGCATCGGCGAATGCACATAGGATACGTGAAGCTGGTTCGGCCCGGTGATGACCCCCTTGGCCACCGCATAGCTGCTGGAAATGACGAGGTCGTAGCCGGACAGATCGAACTGCTCGATCGCGATCGGCATCAGCGGCAGATATGAGCGATGACGCTTGCGGATGAATGGCATCTTCTGCAGGAAGCTGGTGCGCGCCTTTTTGAAGCCGATTTTGGCGCGATCTTCCGGCGTCAATACATCGAATAGCGTGAACACATCCGCTTCCGGATAGCACTGCAATATCTCGCGCAGCACCTGCTCGGCACCGCCCAACGTGTAGAGCCAATCGTGGACGACGGCGACGCGCATAGGACCTCAATAGCGAAAACGACGAATGTGGGCTGACCTGAAAATAGACCAATGCGCCCCTTCTACAATCCACTCCTACAACTTGCGTTAATTCGATTGCGAACCATCGGTAAAAATTGAATCAATTCTGATGTGTTCTGATAACCTCTGGGGAAGATGCTACCCGGTTCGCAGGACGCGGTCCGCGCCCATATTCCATCCAGGACGGAAGAAAAGCGCATTCTGGCGCACCATTCGCGCCGTTCAGCATAACGAGAGTTTTGCGCATGATGACGTTACGCCAGGTTGAAGTGATCCGCGCTGTCATGGTGACGGGCACCATTGGCGGCGCTGCCAAACTCCTGAATGTATCTGCTCCCGGTATCAGCCGCCTGGTGAAATACACCGAGAAGTCGCTCGGCATCCGCTTCTTCCAGCGCCAGAACGGACGCTACTTCCCGACGCCCGAAGCGCAGAATATTTTCGAGCAGATCAACGGTGTCTACAAGAAAGTCGACGATCTCAGCGAGATCATCTCCAAAATCGGCCACGGAACGCTGTCGGAATTGCGCATCGGGTCGGTTCCCAGTATCTCGCAGGTGATGGTGCCGCGCGCCATCGAGCAGGTGCGGCGTCGTTACCCCGGCCTGCGGATCGACATTAACATTCTCAAGCTTGAGGAAGCGATTGATTATCTGCTGCTCGGGCGCGGCGACTGCGTCGCCATGAGCTATCGGCTCGAACATCCGGGTCTCGACTTCATGCCGCTGGCATCCGGCGAATTGTTCTGCATCGTGCCGGAGGGGCACGAACTCGCAGGTCGCAAGCAGGTATCGGCCAAGGAGATTATCGGATACCCCCTCATCGGCATCGATCCCAATGATCCGTACGGTCGGATCATGGCGGAGATATTCGCCCGCAATAAACTCAAATACGACATCACCATCCGGGCGAGGTTCGGCACCACGGTCTGTGCCTTGGTGAAGGCAGGATTGGGCATCGCGGTCATCGACCAGTTTACGGTGGCCCACGGCGGCTATCCCGGCGTCGAGCTGATCCGCATCGTCGAGCCCACCCGGTTCGATACCTATGTCGCCGTGAAACGCGGCGCACCGCTGTCACTGCATATCGAGCATTTCATCGACTGCCTGCGCGCCGAGATGCGCGCAGTCGGCTCTCACAAGATTGCCGCAGCTAAGCCGGCCCCGCGTGTCCGTAAAAAATAACATCATGTTATGTTTGTTGTATAACAGGGTAATTGTGTTAGATCGCCGCCGCGCTATCTTCTGCCCCGCTTCTGATGATGATTGACAGTACTGGCCATCCGTTCATGACCTCTTCGACGCCCCATACCCCGGCGACGGGCCGACGTTTCCTTACCGGCCTGCTTGGTGCACCGATCGCGCATTCGGCGTCGCCGGCAATGCATGAGCGCGCCGCCGACGCCATGGGCGCACGCTGTTACTATCAGCTCATCGAGATCGCCGGTGCCGACCGCAGAGAATTGCGCACCATCCTGGACGGCGTCCGCCGCCTCGGCTTTGCCGGTATCAACGTAACCTTTCCGTATAAGGAAGCCGTGGTCGATCTGCTCGACGATCTGTCGCCCGGAGCGAAGGCCATCGGCGCCGTCAACACGGTCGTGGTCCACGACGGCAGGCTGACTGGTCACAACACCGACACCACGGGCTTTGCAAGAGCCGCCAGGCAACTCGTCGCCAATTCTAACCACGGCCCGGTCGCGGTCATCGGCACCGGTGGTGTCGGCAAGGCGATCGCCTTTGCATTGGCCGATCTCGGCGTTTCCGAGATCAGGATCTTCGATACGGACACGGCCAAAGCCGAGCATCTCGTCTCGCTGCTTCAGAACAAGCAGAGCATTCGCGTGGCAGACAGCGTCGACGACGCCGTTCGCGGTGCGGTCGGCATCGTCAACGGGACACCGATCGGCATGTTGCCCAGCCGCGGCACGCCGGTGCCCGATTCGCTGCTGCATGCGGAAGCGTGGGTCGCGGATGCAGTGTACTCCCCGCTGTGGACGCCGCTGCTCAACGCGGCCAAGGCGAAGGGAGCACCGGTCATGACCGGCCGCGATCTGGCGATCTATCAGGCCGCCGATGCCTTTGAGTTGTTTACAGGATTCGAGCCTTCAACGATCGAAATGGGAATTGCTTTCGACGCCGTCATGGTCAAAAGGTACCCGACACCAAACGCAGCCTGAATGAAGCGGCCGCTCACAAGGCCGCGCCCACAAACACAACAATAGCAACCGGAGGATTCCATGAAGCCAGTGTTTTTGGCGAGCGCCCTGCTCGCGACTGTATTGACCGGTGCTGCCATCGCGCAGTCCGGAGCCCCCATTAAACTCGCCAACGTCGCCGAGCTCTCCGGTGGCGGCGCCACCGTCGGCACCAACTGGAAGAACGGCATCGATCTCGCTATCGAAGAGATCAATTCCAAGGGCGGCGTGCTTGGCCGCAAGCTGGAAGTGACCCACGCGGACTCGCAGTCCAATCCTGGCGTCGCCCGCGCGCAGGTTCAGAAGGCACTCGACGCCGAGCCTTACGTCCTGCTCGGGCCCGGCTATTCTGGCTCCGTAAAGGTGACCGCGCCGCTCGCTGCCGAAGCCGGCATCGCGCAGATCATGGGTGGCGAAGCCGCCGAACTCACCACCGCCGGCAACAAGTTTCTGTTTCGGACGTCGTTTGGCCAGCAGTCCTCGATGCCGAAAGTCGCCAAATACATCAATGACGATCTGAAGGCGAAGTCTGTCGCTATCGTCTGGGTCAATAACGACTTCGGCAAAGGCGGGCGCGATTCCATCAGCAAGGAATTCGCCAAGTACAACATCAAGGTCGCAGCCGACCTTTCCACCGAAGCTGGTCAGGCCGACTTTGCCGCCGACGTCAGCAAGATCAAGGCTGCCGCGCCGGACGCAGTATTCGTCTATGTCAACGAAGAAGAGAGTGCGCGCATCCTCAAGGAGCTGAAGCGCCAGGGCGTCACCGTACCGTTGGTCGGCGAAACCACGCTTGTCGGACAAAAAGTTGTCGAACTCGCCGGCGACGCGGCCAATGGCGCACGCGGCCATGTCGGTCTCACCACCGACGCGCCGGTCGAACTGGTCAAGGCGTTCCGTGACAAGTTCGTCAAGAAGTACAACTACGTGCCGGACCATAACGGCCTCAAGGGTTGGCTCGCGATCTACATGATCAAGGCCACCACCGAAAAGATGGGCAAGGTCGACTCCAAGGGCTTCGCTGACGCCCTGCACGGCTTCACCATCACTGCCGCCAAGGAGCCAGGCATCCTGATGGATGCAACCTTCGACGCCAATGGCGACATCGATCGTCAGGGTTTCCTGGTCGAGATCGTGGAAGGCAAGCAGGTCGTCAAGCAGGTGCTGCCGAAGCTGGGTAACTGAGGCTGCTTCTCCTTAACCTCTCTCCGCCTGGCGAAGCTCTGCTTCGCCGGGCGGGGAGAGGTCGACTGGAACGCGCGAAGCGCGTGGAAGTCGGGTGAGAGGGCCAGTGCTTTGCTCGCAAGAGCCCCTTACCTCGACCCTCTCCCCGAACGGCGGGGCGAGGGAGCGCACGGCCGGTGCGTCGAAGCGCCAGCCATTCGGAGAATGCCATGTCCAATCTTCTCGACCTTCTTATTGCGGGCCTCGCGACCGGCGCGATCTACGCGATCGTCGCCGTCGGCTTCACCCTACTGTGGCAGACCTCGCAGACCATCAATTTTGCGCAGGGCGAATTCGTCATGCTGCCGGCCTTCCTGATGCTGGCCGTGATGCATGCCGGCGCACCGTTCTGGGTGGCGATCGTGATCGGTATTGCGCTGTCGCTGCTGTTGCTCGGCCTCGGGTTCAAGCTGCTGCTGGTCGATCCGATGCTGCGCCATGGCGTACTGCCCCTGGCGATTGCGACCATGGCGCTGGCTATCGGTATCAAGGAAGCCGCCAAACAGTTCTGGAGCGCCGAAGCCTCGCCATTTCCTTCAATCATCCCGGGCGGTGACATCACGATCTTCGGCCGTATTGTCGCCCTGCAGAGCATCGGCGTGCTGGTGCTTGCGATCCTCGCCGTGCTCGGTCTGACGACGCTGCTGAACCGGACATCGATCGGTCACCAGATGCAGGCGGCCGCGCAGAACCCGACGGTGGCGCGCATCGTCGGCGTGCCGGTCGAGCGTATGATCCTCTTGACCTTCCTGATCAACGCCTTCCTCGTCGCACTGGCGTCGCTGCTCATCACGCCGATCTATCTCGCCAAGTTCTCCAACGGCGAAGTGCTGGGTCAGGCTGCGTTCATCGCCGCCATTGTCGGTGGTTTCAACCAGGTCCGTGGCGCCATAGCCGGCGGCCTGCTGATCGGCGTCGTCGACAATCTCTCCGCCGCCTATGTCTCAACCCAGTATCGCGCTGCGGTGCCATTGGTCCTGCTGATCGCGATCATTCTGTTCCGTCCGCAGGGTATGATGGGACGCCCCGAGGAGCGCACCGTATGACCGCGGCGAAGTATCCCAAGATCGGCTTCGGCATCGTCGTTATTGCCGCGCTGATCATCGTCCCGATGAACTTCAACCGCTATGGTCTGTTCATTCTCAGCCAGTGGGCTGTCATGACCATCGCCGCCATGGGGCTGAACCTCACGCTGGGCTACGCCGGACAGGTCTCGCTGGCGCAGGGCGCGTTCGTCGGAATCGGCGCCTATGCCGCAGCGATCATGACATCGAACGGCCTGCCGCTGATCGCGGCTCTGGGCGTCGCCATCGTGCTGTGCTTCGTCATAGGCTGGATCCTTGGCTATCCCGCACTCCGCGTGCAGCATCATTATCTCGCCTTCGTCACCCTCGCCTTTTCGACGCTCGCCTTCCTCGTGTTCCGCAACGAGGACTGGCTGACCAAGGGCATCTACGGTATCAGCAATATCCCGCGCCCCGAGATCTTCGGCTATCCGACGCGGCGACCGTTGCCTTTCTATTATGTCTGCCTCGGTTCGCTCGGCATCGTCTCGCTCGCAGTCTGGTGGCTGATCCGGTCGCCCTGGGGCCGCGCTTTCATCGCACTGCGCGAAAATCCCGTTCGTGCGCTCTCGCTCGGCATCGACACACGGCGCTATACGCTGATGGCCTTTGCAATCGGTTCCGCACTCGGCGGTATCGCCGGCACGCTCTATGCGCCGCTAACGCAATATGTCGATCCCGTGCCGTTCCATTTGTCGCTGTCGCTTGATCTCTTGATGATGGTGATCGTCGGCGGCTCTGGTTTCTTCTTCGGACCGTTCCTTGGCGCGATGATCGCCGTGTTGCTGCCGGAATGGCTGCGCTTCACGCAGGGCTATTACCTGATGCTCTATGCGATCGCGGTGATCGGACTACTGATCTACTCGCCGACCGGAATCCTCGGCATCCTCGATCGCTTCATCTCGGAACGCCGGACCAAAGCAGCCTCCGCATTGCGCGCCGTGGCAAAAGCAAAACTGGAAACGGCGCCATGACCGCGGTTCTCGAAGTTACCAACATCCGCAAGAGCTTTGGCGGCATCGCAGCCGTCAATGGTGTCTCCTTCGATGTGCAGGAAGGCGAAATTCTCGGCCTGATCGGCCCGAACGGCTGCGGAAAATCCACACTGTTCAACTGTATCCTCGGCCAGCTCACACCAAGCGCCGGAGAAGTGAAGGTCGATGGCAAAATCGTCACCGGTATGCGGCCCTCGGAGCTGAACGGCCTCGGCGTCAGCCGCACGTTTCAGCTTTTGCAGGTTTTTCCAAAACTCTCGGTGCGCGAGAACCTGATCCTTGCGGGCCAGGAGCATCAGGGCAACATGCTGTCGCGGCTGCTCGGCCCGTCGGACGCCGGTCTCACTGAGGCAGCCAATCAGATGATCGGCTTTTTCAAGCTTGACCATCTCGCCAACGAACCTGCAGGCGGCCTCTCCTACGGCCAGCAGAAGCTGCTCGACGCCGCTATGGCCTTCATGGGCGGGCCGCGGCTCGTGCTGCTCGACGAACCGGCCGGCGGAGTCAACTTGACCATGCTGGCCGACCTCAAGGACCGCCTCACCGCAATCAACCGCGAGAAGCGCGCAACCTTCGTGGTCATCGAGCATAATATGGAATTCGTGATGTCGCTGTGCACGCGCGTGATGGTGATGGCCGAAGGCAAAGTGCTGGCGATGGGCCGGCCTGACGAAGTCCGCGCCAACCCCGCCGTGATCGAAGCCTATCTGGGACATTGAGGATAATGCCATGAGCGATGCAATCCTGGACGTTCAGAACCTGGTCGGCGGCTACGGTAAGACGACGATTCTCAACGGCACCACCTTCTCGGTGCCGGCCGGATCGATCACCACCGTCATCGGGCCGAACGGCGCCGGTAAGTCGACAGTGTTCAAGGCGATCTTCGGCCTGCTGAAGCTGCGCGAGGGCAAAGTCACATTCAAAGGCAAGGACGTGACCGGTCTGAGCCAGCGCGCACTGCTGGCCGCAGGCATCTGCTACGTCCCGCAAGGCCGCAACATCTTCCCGGAACTCACGGTCCGTCACAATATCGAGCTCGGCGCCGTCGCCGCTGGTCGTGACATCACCGATCTGCCGGCCCGCATCGAAGCCGCGCTCGACAAATTCCCGGTGTTGCGCACCAAGGCCAAGCAACAGGCCTCGACCCTTTCGGGCGGCGAGCAAAAGCAGCTCGAAATCGCCCGTGGCCTGCTGCTCAATCCGCAGCTTGTGCTAATCGACGAGCCCTCCATCGGGCTGTCGCCGCTGATGGTGCTGCAGACCTTCAATATCTTGAAAGAGCTGCGCGACCGCGGTGTCTCGATCCTGATGATCGAACAGAATGCGCGATCGGCGCTGGAGATTTCCGATTTCGGCATCGTGCTCGAACTCGGCCAAACCCGTTTGATGGACAAGGCCGACCGTGTGCTCAAAGATCCGCGCATCGGGCAACTGTTCCTCGGCGGCGCCATGACGGAGACCGCGGCATGAACAAGCTCTCGATCGCCACCGTCTCGCTATCAGGGGCACTGGATGAGAAACTCCGTGCCATCGCGGCTGCCGGCTTCGACGAGGTCGAGATCTTTGAAGCGGACCTTCTATCCTTCAATGGCAGCCCCAGGGATGTCGGCCAGATGTGCCGCGACCTAGGCCTGACCATTTGCGCTTTCCAACCGTTCCGCGACTTCGAGGGCATGCATGAGCCGCAGCGCAGCCGCAACTTCGCGCGCGCGGCGCGCAAGTTCGACCTGATGAAGGAGCTGCAGACGGATTTGATGCTGATCTGCAGCAACATCTCGCCGGCCTCGCTCGGCGGTATCGACCGCGCAGCGGCGGATTTTCGTGAGCTAGGAGACCTCGCCGCCAAGCATGGCATGCGTGTCGGCTTCGAAGCACTCGCATGGGGCGCTCATGTCAACGACTACCGCGATGCCTGGGAGATCGTGCGCCGCGCCAATCACCCGTCCATCGGCGTGATCCTCGACAGCTTCCATGCACTGGCTCCGGCATTTCCCGTCAGCGCCATTGCATCCATTCCGGCCGACAAGATCTTTCTGGTACAGCTCGCCGATGCGCCGAAGCTGGGCCTCGACGTCCTGTCCTGGAGCCGGCATTTCCGCTGCTTTCCCGGTCAGGGCGACCTGCCCGTAGCCAAGTTCATGGAGGCCGTGCAAGCCACTGGCTATAGTGGCGCGTGGTCCCTCGAGATTTTCAACGACCAGTTCCGCGCAGGCTCCGCCGTCCGTACTGCCACTGACGGATTGCGTTCACTGATCCTGCTGCAGGATCAACTGGCGAAGGCACCGGCCGACGCCCTGCAGCCGAAGACATCCACCCGCGGTGTTGGCTTTATCGAATTCGCCGTCAATGAGACCAAGGCGACTGACCTCGCAACACTGCTCAGCCAACTTGGTTTTCACAAGACTGGCGCCCACCGCAGCAAGGACGTCGAACGCTGGTCCCAGGGTGCGATTGAGCTCGTGGTCAATTCGGAGCCAGACGGTTTCGCGCATTCGCATTACGTCACCCATGGCGCCGGCGTCTGCGCCATCGCGCTCGATGTCGGCGATACCAAGCAAGCCATGGCGCGCGCGGAAGCCCTGCGGGCGCGGACGTTCTATCAGCCAGTCGGACCCGGCGAGCTGGAGATTCCAGCGATTCACGGTGTCGGCGGCAGCCTGCTGTATTTTCTCGAAGCGGCCGGGAAGAACTGGGATATCGATTTCGAGCCGCTCAAGAGCGATGCCGGTACAGATCATCTCTCCGTCGTCGATCATATCTCGCAATCGATGCCCTACGACGAGATGTTATCGTGGCTTCTGTTCTACACCGGTATTCTCGACCTGCAGCGCCTGCCGCAGATGGAAATTCCGGACCCAGTCGGCCTCGTGCAAAGCCAGGCGCTGATATCAGCCAATCAGTCGCTGCGCATCATCCTGAACGGATCGTCCGCAACGCGCACGCTGTCGAACCGCTTCATCTCAGAATTTTTCGGCTCGGGCGTACAGCACATTGCGTTCTCATGCAGTAATATCTTCGCGGCTGTGGCTGAGATGCGCAAACGCGGCGCCAAATTCCTGCGCATTCCCGAGAACTATTACGATGACGTTGAAGCGAAATACGGGCTCGATGCCGAACTGATGGCTGCACTGCGGGACAACCAGATTCTCTACGACCGTGAAAACGACGGCGAATTCTTCCAGATCTACACGCCGAGCTTCGACGAGCGTTTCTTCTTCGAGATCGTCGAGCGCCGCAACTATCAAGGATTTGGCGCGGCCAATGCCGGCATTCGACTTGCTGCGCAGACCCGTGACGCGCGGCCGGTATCACTGCCGCGCATCTGACAGCGGGCGAAAACTTACTTCGGCCGAATGCTTTGATCGCCACCTGGACTGCCCGGCGGGGGAATGACAGGCGTATTGCTGCTATCCGAATTCGGAGCGGGCGCCCGCATCGCGGGATCGATATTGCTCGGCGGACACAGAACACCATCTGATTTCGCGAGCTTGTCGCCCAACGTCTCCGGACTCTGGCCGGTCGTCGTGCCGTTGGGAGAAATCGTCCCCCGCGGGGTCGTTTGTGTCGGCGCACAATTGGCGTTTGCACGCTCCGCCGCGGGTGGCGCGGTCTGTGCTGGAGGGGTAGCGGCCATCGGCGGCGCCTGCGCAATTGCTGCATTGGAACAGGCCACGACAAAACCCACAGTGACGAGCGACTTTTTGATCTGCATCTGAAGCAAACCACCGGCGCGAACGGAGGTTCCAGTCTGAAGATGCACCGATCAGGATTTAACGTAGCGGATCAGCGAAAAATGCCCCATCGGCGGCATCGGCCGGCGCTCAGCCAGCGTGATCCCGCCATGCACCGCAGCCCAATCCACCAGCCGCTTCCACGGGAACTCCGGCCGCCAGCCGAGGCGACGCGCCAAGGGCGCAAAGGCCATTTCGAAAATCCTGCGTGGACCGCTTTCGGCGCCGATGTGATTGATCAGAATGAGCTCGCCACCGGGCTTTAACACGCGAACGAAATCGTCGAGCGTGGCCTCCGGGTCGGGAACAGCAGTGATGACATACTGCGCCACGACGGCGTCGAAGAAGGAATCCGGAAAAGCCAGATTCTTGGCGTCCATCACCGCCAGCGTTTCCACGTTGGTGAGGCCTTCGTTACGCACGCGCTGATGCGCCTTACGCAGCATAGGTTCGGAGATATCGACGCCGCAGATTTTGGTCGTGCTCTTGTAGTCGACAAGCGACAGGCCTGTACCGACGCCGACATCGAGAATGCGGCCACCGATCCGGTCTGCCTCGATGATGGTGGATTGTCGCCCGGCGTCAAAAACCTTGCCGAATACCAGATCATAGACAGGTGCCCATAATCCGTACGCCTTCGCGACCCCCGCGCGGTCGATATCGCCAGCCATGCCCCTACCCTGAACTCTTACACACGCATCGCTGCGACAGTTGAGACATTAGCATCGCGTGGGGACGTGCTGACAGGGCTTTTCGCCGCAGCGCTCTTGATGAAGCCGCCGCCGAGCACGCGGGCCTGGCCGTCCGGCGCGTCGTAGAACACACAGGCCTGACCGGGCGACACGCCCTCCTCGCCGCCAACCAGTTCGATCTCGTAGCCGCCGTTCACGGCGCGCAGCCAGGCTGGCTGTGGTCCACGGGTCGAGCGAACCTTGACGAACAGTTCGAGACCGTCGCCAACCGCGCGATCGAGCGTCCCGCCGCCAATCCAGTTAAGGTCGCGCAGCACGATGCGATGCATGCGCAGCGCCTGGCGTGGGCCGACGATCACGCGCCGGGTGACGGCGTCGAGCTTGATCACATAGAGCGGCGCGCTGGCAGCGATGCCAAGGCCACGGCGCTGCCCGATGGTGAAATGAATAATCCCGTCATGGCGGCCGATGACATGGCCCTCCATATCGACGATCTCGCCCGGTTCCAGAGCATTCGGCTTCAGACGCTCGATCACGTCGGTATAGCGGCCAGACGGCACGAAGCAGATGTCCTGGCTGTCCTGCTTGTCGGCAACCGACAGATCGAACTGCCGGGCCAGCTCGCGGGTCTGCGGCTTGCTCATGTCACCGAGCGGGAAGCGCAGGTAGTCGAGCTGCTCCTGCGTGGTGGCGAACAGAAAATAGCTCTGGTCGCGATCCGCATCAGCGGCACAGACCATAGCACGCGAGCCGTCGGCCAAGCGGCGCGACGCCACATAATGTCCGGTTGCCAGCGCCTGCGCGCCGAGATCGCGCGCGGTGGCCAGCAGATCACGGAACTTGACGGAACGATTGCACTCGATGCACGGCACCGGCGTTTCGCCGGAAGCATAGCTTGCAGCAAAATTGTCGATGACTGACTCGCGGAACCGGCTTTCGTAGTCCAGCACGTAATGCGGAATCCCGATACGCTCGGCGACGTCCCGGGCATCGTGAATGTCACGGCCGGCGCAGCAGGCGCCCTTACGATGGGTCGCGGCGCCATGGTCGTAGAGTTGCAGCGTAATACCGACGACGTCGTAGCCCTGCGATTTCAACAGCGCAGCCGTCGCCGAGGAGTCGACGCCGCCGGACATGGCGACCACGACCCTGGTGTCCTGCGGACGGCCTTCGAGATCGAGACTGTTGAGCATGGTTTCGGTCACTGATGCGACCGCGCTGGCTGCAAACCGTCGCGATCAGGAAAACGGAGCCAAATCCCGGAACTTAAGGTAGATCCGACAATGGTTGGGGTATGGCTCTTTAATATAGGCCGCCTTGCGCTCAATCAATCACGGCACCGCGCCGGGAACGGCAATTCTTGCCGCCGGGCAGAAAAGAAGTGGCCATGTTCCCCGTCACGACAGGCGACGTCCGGACTAACATATTGAATTATAACGACTTTAAAACTCAGACTGGCTGGCCCGGTCCTTGCTGAAAGGAGGATAGAACTCTTCTGGAAAGGCCGCCCGTGGTTAGCGTTACGCAGGATATTGCCTCAACCGTCTCGTTTCAGAGCGCGCGTTCGACCTCGTCCCGCGATGATCAGCAGTCGGACTCCGGTAGCTTCGGCTCGCTGGTCGACAGCAACATCGTTGCCAGCGCCAATAGTGACCGCGCCGCGGCTGCAACCCAGCAGGATCTGCCGACGCCGGCCCGGCGCGACGATCGCTCGGTCAGCAACGACAAGGCACGGCCGAGCGACGACCGAACCGATCAGGCAGCCTCCGCTGATGCACGGGACCGCGACGCTCAGGCTGCCGGCACCGCGAACGACGGCCGCAAGGTGAAGAAGGGCGACAAGAACGACACGAAGGCCGATTCCAAATCCGACGCGAAGACCGACAGTAAGAGTGACACCAAGGACGCCTCGTCCAAGGGTACCGACACCACCAAAGCAACGGATGCCGACGCCACGGCGGTAACCGACAAGCCTGTCGCTGTTGCGGCTGTTGCTGTCGCCATTCCGGTCCCGATCGCTACGGACGTCGCCGTGACGGCGACAACGCCCGAAACCGCTGGCGCTGCCCAGCCGCTTGCGATCGCAGCCGCCGTATTGAAGGCGCAGGCCGCAGCCACCGAAGCGACCGCAACAGGGGCTGAAACAGTGCCGGCGACCACCGCACCGGAAGCTGAGGAAAATTTCGCAGCGTTGATTGCATCGGCAACTCCCGCTGCCGGCAAGACGGGCGCGAAGAAGACCGGCGTTTCCGACGCGACCACGACCGCAACGACCGCTGTCAAATCCGACGACAAGACAGCAACCGACGCTACGGCATCGACGCAGCCGACCGACGTAAAGGCGACAGCTCAGACCGCTGCGAAGGATGTTAAGCCGGACGGAACTTCGGCGGACGGCGCTAAGCCTGAAGCGGCAACGCCAGAGCCTAACAAGGCCGCCATCGCCGCATCTCAGGACCATCGCACCGAACATGCCGCTCAGCCTGCGGCACCGGATGTGAACACGCCGGTCAGCAACGCCTTGCAGCAGCCGTTGCAGACCGCGCCGGCGGCGGCGGCCCCACAGCTGACTGCGACCGTGGCGACCAACGCTCCCGTGCCTTTGAACGGTGTCGCC
This sequence comes from Tardiphaga sp. P9-11, assembly GCF_008329525.1. Classification (GTDB taxonomy): domain Bacteria; phylum Pseudomonadota; class Alphaproteobacteria; order Rhizobiales; family Xanthobacteraceae; genus Tardiphaga. Next base: position 476,540 of record NZ_NPKQ01000003.1, read on the forward strand.
GTCGAGATCGCACAGAACGCCAAATCGGGAAAGAGCAGCTTCGACATCCGGCTCGACCCTGCCGAGCTCGGCCGTATCGACGTCCGGCTCGAAGTCGACAAGCATGGCAATGTGACGTCGCACCTCACCGTCGAGAAGCCGGAAACCCTGACCATGCTGCGCCAGGATGCACCGCAACTGCAGCGGGCGCTCGAACAGGCCGGCCTCAAGACCAGCGACAGTGGATTACAGTTCAGCCTGCGCGATCAGTCGCAAGGCCAGCAACAGAACAGTAGTGAGAATTCGGGCCGTAACGCCCAGCGCCTTGTCATTCACGAAGACGAGTCCGTGCCTGCAATTGCTGCGGGCCGCGGTTATGGCCGCATGCTGGGATCCAGCAGCGGCGTCGACATCAGTATCTGAGGAGCAAACCATGGCAGTCGATACAGTAGTGAACCCGGTCGTATCCGGGACGTCCACGGTCTCCAGCTCGAGCAACAGCTCAAGCTCGTCGAGCTCAACCACGGGCATCGCGGATAACTTCCAGACGTTCCTGACACTTCTGACGACACAGTTGCAGAATCAGAATCCGCTCGATCCGCTAGACACCAATCAGTTTACACAGCAGCTGGTACAGTTCGCGGGCGTCGAACAGCAGCTCAAGTCGAACGACCAGCTGAAATCCCTGGTCGATCTTGGCAAAGCTACAGAAGCGACGCAGGCGCTCATCTATGTCGGCAACAACGTTGCGGTCGACGGCAGCACGGCGCAGTTCAAGACGTCGGCGACATGGAATCTGCTCGCCGATAAGGACTCTACAGCCACCGTCAACATTACGAACTCAGCTGGTAACGTTGTCTACACCGGCAAGTATACGTTGAAGTCCGGCAACGGCACTTTCGTATGGGACGGCAAAGGCAATGACGGCGTTCAGTATCCCGAAGGGGCCTATACGCTGACTGCAACGGGCAAGGACGACAACGGCCGCGACGTAGCCGTCTCCACGGAAGTCCAGGGTATCGTCGATTCCGTCGATCTGTCAGCGAGCCCCGCTCTGCTCTCGATCAACGGCACCAACTACACGGTCGACAAGATCAAGCGTGTCGTGCGTCCGACGACAACGCCGCCGACCACACCGACAACCTGACGCTGCAACGCATCATCTCCTCGGGACGATATTTCGAACCAAATTCAGTTCTATTCGCATTGGAGTTGTAGGCTTAGGCAAATTTTAAGTCGCTGGGCGTAGATTATTGAAGTGAGTTCAGTGGTTGAGAGTTTGTGAGTACGCCATGACAGAACCCCATCGCCCGAGGGTCAAATACGTCATCGGGCCTGACGGCAGTCCGTTAACAATTGCGGATCTGCCCGCGCCCGGAACTAAACGGTGGGTCATCCGCCGCAAAGCCGAAGTTGTCGCCGCTGTGCGCGGTGGCCTTCTGTCTCTTGAGGAAGCCTGCAGCCGTTATACGCTGACAGTCGACGAATTCCTCTCCTGGCAGTTCTCGATCGACCAGCACGGTCTGGCTGGGCTGCGGACCACCCGTATCCAGCAGTATCGTCAGTAAACGAATCGTTAATATCTCCAATTCGATGAAAACCGGCTCCCTCACGGGAAGTCGGCTTTCGTCATTTCGCCATATTTTTGCCACCCGTTAACCGACGTTAACCATATCGAAACCATACCCCGGCAAAATTTGCCCAGTCGGTCTTTGAGGCCGAATCTCAGGGGCTGGTTCGTGCAGAGTCTTCTAGGTTTCCTTAAGGGTCTCGGCGCGGCGCGCCTGATGGCGATGGTTGCGGTGACGGCCGCGCTCATCGGCTTCTTTGCTTTCGTCATCATGCGGGTCACCACGCCCCAGATGACCACCCTGTTCACGGACCTCAGCGTCGAGGACTCCTCGGCGATCATCAAGGACCTGGAACGTCAGGCCATTCCTTATGAGCTGAAGAACGACGGCGCCGCCATCATGGTGCCGAAGGACAAGGTCACCCGCCTCCGCATGAAGCTTGCCGAAGGCGGCCTTCCCAAGGGCGGCGGCGTCGGTTACGAGATCTTCGACAAGTCGGACGCCCTCGGAACGACGAGTTTTGTTCAAAATATCAATCACTTAAGAGCTCTTGAAGGTGAATTGGCACGAACCATCCGGGCGATCGACCGGGTACAGTTCGCCCGCGTTCACCTCGTGCTTCCCGAACGCCCCCTGTTCTCCCGCGAAGCGCCCGAGCCCTCAGCCTCGATCGTGGTCCGTGTCCGCGGTGCGCTCGACCCGCAGCAGGTTCGGGCGATCCGCCATGTCGTCGCCTCGGCGGTCAACGGCCTGAAGCCGGCCCGGGTTTCGATCGTCGACGAAGCCGGACAGTTACTCGCCGACGGCGCCGCTGACCCGACCATGGACGGTGCCACCGGTGACGAGCGCCGCGCCGGCTTCGAGAAACGGATGCGTAGCCAGGTCGAAGCGATCGTTTCCTCGGTGGTGGGCGCCGGTCGGGCCCGGGTCCAGCTCACGGCCGACTTCGATTACAACAAGGTCACGCAGACCTCCGACAAATTCGACCCGGAAGGCCGGGTTTTGCGCTCCAGCCAGAGCCGTGAAGAATCCTCCGCAGTCGGCGAGCGGGATGGCCAAGTCACCGTCAACAACGAACTGCCAGGCAATCAGGCGGCGGGCAACACGGGGACGGCGAAGGATCAAAGCAAGAAGTCGGAAGAAACCAACAATTACGAAATCTCCCGCATCACCAAGACCGAAGTAACCGAAGCGGGCCGTGTCAATCGCATCTCGGTCGCGGTATTGGTTGACGGCAGCTACACCAAGAACGAGAAGGGCGAGCAGGTCTACGCCCAACGCCCCAAGGAAGAACTCGATCGCATCGCAGCGCTGGTCCGTTCGGCCATTGGCTTTGACCAGAAGCGCGGCGATCAGGTCGAGGTCGTCAACCTGAAATTCGCCGAGGGCCCAACTGTCGTTCCGACGCCGGAGCCGACAGGTCTGCTCAGCATGATGCAGTTCACCAAGGATGACGTGATGCGCGTCATCGAGCTCGCGGTCATGATGCTGCTCGGCCTGGTCGTGATGTTCATGGTCATCCGCCCGCTAGTCCGCCGCGTCCTCGCCGCTGAGCCTGTGCCGGCGCTCCCTGCAGCCAACGCCCTCGTTCTTCCCGACGGTGTGGCCCTTAGCGCAGACGGACAGACCGTCATTCCTGCTGGTGGCCCCAATATGATCGACGTCGCTACCATCCAGGGTCAGGTCCACGCACAATCCGTGCATCGCGTGGGCGAACTGGCCGATCGTAACCCCAACGAAACCGCAGCCATTGTTCGCGCATGGCTGCAGGAACCGGCGTGATCTGAATGGCATCCGTTCCGCAAACCACCGGCGACAACAGCAGCGACATCGCCAGCGTCGTAGCCTCGCTGGCACAGCGCCAGGGCGGCCGCGCGCCGGCGAAGCCATTGAGCGGCCCGAAGCGCGCTGCCATCCTGATGCTGGCGCTGGGCGAACAGTATGGCGGCAAGGTCTGGGCGCAGCTCGACGACGACGAAGTGCGCGAGCTTTCAGTTCACATGTCGTCGCTCGGCACCATCGAGCCGGAGACAGTCGAAGATCTGCTGCTCGAATTCGTGTCACGGATGTCCGCCTCCGGCGCCTTGATGGGCACTTTCGATGCCACCGAGCGTCTGCTGACCCAGTATCTGCCGTCCGAGCGCGTCAGCGGTATCATGGAAGAAATCCGCGGTCCTGCCGGCCGCAACATGTGGGAAAAACTCTCCAACGTGCAGGAAGAAGTTCTCGCGAACTATCTCAAAAATGAATATCCGCAAACCATCGCCGTAGTGCTGTCGAAACTGAAGCCTGAGCATGCCGCCCGGGTGCTTGGTATCCTGCCAGAAGATCTCGCGCTCGACGTCATCAACCGCATGCTGAAGATGGAAGCGGTGCAGAAAGAGGTCATTGAGCGCGTCGAACAGACGCTGCGTGTCGAGTTCATGTCGAACCTCTCGCAGACCCGTCGTCGCGACGCGCACGAAGTCATGGCGGAAATCTTCAATAATTTCGACCGCCAGACCGAAACGCGATTCATCACCTCGCTGGAAGAAGACAATCGCGAGGCGGCAGAGCGCATCAAGGCGCTGATGTTTACCTTCGACGACCTCATCAAGCTGGATGCCGGCTCGGCACAGACCCTGATGCGCAGCATCGACAAGGACAAGCTCGGCATCGCATTGAAGAGCGCCAACGAGGAAGTCCGCGCCTTCTTCATGGGCAACATGTCGTCCCGCGCAGCCAAGATGCTGACCGACGATATGGCCGCGCTCGGCCCGGTCCGCCTGCGCGACGTCGACGAAGCACAGGCACTTCTCGTTAATCTCGCCAAGGATCTCGCGGCCAAGGGCGAAATCGTGCTGACGAAGAACCGCGCCGACGACGAGCTGGTGTATTAATGGCGGCCCCCGCAAAATTCCTGTTCGATATGGACTTCGCGGCGCCCGACAAGGCGCGTGCACCCGCGATCACGCCGGCCGAGATCGCCGAGAGGCTCGCCACCGCCGAAGCCCAAGCCTATCGCGCTGGCTTCGATGCCGCGCAGCGCGAGGCCAAAGCCGAGGCTGACCGCCGCGCTGCATTGGCACTGGAACAGATCGGCGTGGCGATCTCGTCGATCTCGTCGCGCTTCGGGGCCATCGAATCCAAGATGGAGACCGAGGCAGTCGATGTCGCGGTGTCGGTGGCGCGCAAGCTCTGCAATGAATTGATCGCCGTCGAGCCGCTCACCGAGGTGATGGCCCTGGTGCACGACTGTTTCAAGAATCTGGTGTCGACACCGCATCTCGTGGTGCGCATTAACGACCAGCTCTATGACGAAGCACGCGAACGCATCGAGAAACAGGCCAAACAAAGCGGCTTCGCCGGCCGCCTTGTCATTCTCGCCGAGCCGGACATCGAAAATGGCGACTGCAGAATCGAATGGGCAGATGGCGGCGTCGTGCTGGAACGCGCAACCATCGACGCCAAGATCAACGAACTTGTCGGACGCTACATGGCGTCGCGCAATCAGGCCTGACAGGGCTGTGAGGACTAGAACATGAGCGATCCACAGGTACCGCTTCCCGATCTCGATGCCACCGACCCCGGCGCGATGGGAGACGTGGGCTATGCTGACGAGGAACAGGTCACACGCATTGCCGCCGATCTCGAAGCGGTCTTCGACGTTCCGGTTCAGGTATCGGCCGTGCTTGGCCGCTCCAAGATGGGCGTGGGTGAATTGTTGAAACTCGGCCCCGGCACCGTACTCGAACTCGACCGCCGCGTTGGTGAAGCGATCGACATCTACGTGAACAACCGCCTGGTGGCGCGCGGCGAAGTCGTGCTGGTCGAGGAAAAACTCGGCGTCACCATGACAGAAATCATCAAGGCCGAACGCGGCTAGTGCCGAACAAGCGGCGCCTCACTGGCGCGACCAGGATATAACAGGAGATCACCATGCGGCTTCTCATCGTTGGTACCCTCAAGGGCCAGCTCACCACCGCCACCAAGATCGCCATGGATAACGGGGCCTCCGTCGTTCACGCCGAAGGTCACGAACAGGCGATGGGCGTGTTGCGCAGCGGCAAGGGCGCAGACCTTCTGCTGGTCGATGTTGCTCTCGATATCCGCGACCTCGTGATGCGCCTTGAGGCCGAACACATCCATGTGCCGATCGTCGCCTGCGGCATCACCACCGATGCCCGCGCAGCCGTCGCCGCGATCCATGCCGGCGCCAAGGAATACATCCCGCTGCCCCCGGACCCGGAACTGATCGCCGCCGTTCTGGCCGCCGTCGCCAACGACTCCCGCGAACTGATCTATCGCGACGAAATGATGGGCAAGGTCGTCAAGCTGGCCCAGCAGATCGCCGGTTCCGACGCTTCGGTGATGATCACCGGTGAATCCGGCACCGGCAAGGAGGTGCTGGCGCGTTACGTCCATACCCGCTCGAACCGCGCCAAGAAGCCATTCATCAGCATCAACTGTGCCGCGATCCCGGAGCATCTCCTGGAGTCCGAACTGTTCGGCCATGAGAAAGGCGCCTTCACCGGCGCGATCGCACGTCGCATCGGCAAGTTCGAAGAAGCCACTGGTGGTACGCTGCTGCTCGACGAAATCTCCGAAATGGACGTCCGCCTGCAGTCGAAGCTGCTGCGCGCGATTCAGGAGCGTGTCATCGACCGCGTTGGCGGCACTCGCCCCGTACCGGTCGATATCCGCATCATTGCGACCTCGAACCGCAATCTGTCCGACGCCGTGCGCGAAGGCACGTTCCGCGAAGATCTGCTGTTCCGTCTCAACGTCGTCAATCTGAAGATCCCGCCGCTGCGCGATCGGCCGGCCGATATTCTCGAACTGGCGCAGCATTTCGCCAAAAAATATGCCGGCGCGAATGGCGTGCCGGTGCGCCCGATCTCCGCCGAGGCGCGGCGTGTGCTTACCACCAATCGCTGGCAGGGCAACGTCCGTGAACTCGAAAACACCATCCACCGTTCGGTGCTGATGGCCAACGGCGACGAGATCGGCGCGGATGCCATCCTGACCCCGGATGGCGATCGCCTCGACCTCGCCAAGACGGTGCCAGCCGTGGCCCATGCCACCATGGCAGCAGAGACGGTGACCCGCGCGCTGGTCGGCCGCACCGTCGCCGATGTCGAACGCGATCTGATCCTGGAAACGTTGAAGCACTGCCTCGGCAACCGCACCCATGCGGCCAACATTCTCGGCATCTCGATCCGCACGCTGCGCAACAAGCTGAACGAATATGCAGATGGCGGTCTGCCGATCACCCCTGCGGGAGCAGGTGCCGGCGACTATCGTGCCGCCATGGGCGCGATGTAATTACGCGAAGAATGACAACGACGCGCCCCGCGAATAGCTCGGCGCGTCCTGCTTGCGAAAAATCTTGATCGGATCGCCCGGCGCCAATTCCTGCCGGGTGAACATCGCATAAGCATAAAGCGCGAGATAACCGATGGATATCGCGCCGATCACATAGACGACCCAGGTGCCGATCAGCTTCATACCGAAGCACCCCTTCGGACCAGATGGCGATGCCATAGCCAGATCAGCGGCACGACCACGAGTTCTCCAAGCAGACTGATCAGGAGTCCCACCGTCGGAAAGCCGTGACCGATCACCGCCAGCAAACGCGCACCCGCACCGAAAACGAGGATGAAGGTCACGATCGAAATCCGCTCAAAGCGCTTTTCGATCTGCGGGATCGCCGACCAGTAGATCAGCCCGACCGCCACCAGCACGCCCTTGATGAAGCGCACATAGCCTTCCATCGTCACGCCGAGCCTGACACCCGACAGGCTGGTGCCGAACAGCACGCCGGTCAGGCCGAAGGTGATGGCGACAAGGCCGACAATCGCCAGCGCGATCTGAAGCAGTCTGCGTTCCAAAGCTGGTCTCCCGAGGCTCAAGCAGCCTTATAACTGCGTCATGGGGCGACAATGAGCAACCGGCCACAGTGGCGCAGCCGGACCTGTGCTTCGGCCCGCTTGCACCGACCGCGCGAATGGTTAGCTTGCCCCTGTGAGTCGCGGCAAATTGGGCTGCGAACCGCTTCCCCGAGACGCCAGTCATAGCTCAATGCCGACCTTTACCCCGCATCAGGATGCCGCGCTGAAAGCAGTCGATGACTGGCTAAAAGCGAAGCCCGGCCGCAACGGCACACCGCAGGTGTTCCGGCTGTTCGGCTTTGCCGGCACGGGAAAGACCACGTTGGCGCGGCATGTCGCCGATAATGTCGATGGTGAGGTGAAATTTGCGGCCTTCACCGGCAAGGCCGCGCTGGTGATGCGCAACAAGGGCTGCGACGGCGCGTCCACGATTCATTCACTGATCTACCGCGCCCGTGAAAGCGGCGAGGAACAGCCGAATTTCGAATTGTGGGATGATGCGCCGGCTTCGAAGGCCAAGCTGATCGTGATCGACGAATGCTCCATGGTGGACGCCGAACTCGGCCGCGACCTATTGTCGTTCGATTGCCCGCTGTTGGTGCTCGGCGATCCCGCGCAGTTGCCGCCAATCCAGGGCGGCGGCTTTTTCACCGAGACCGAACCCGACGTGATGCTGACGGAAGTGCATCGCCAGGCCGAACACGATCCGATCGTGCGGATGTCGATGGATGTGCGCGAGGGTCGCTCGCTGCAGCCCGGGCAATACGGTCTGAGCGAAATCGTCTCACGCAAGGCGCTCGATCCGGACCGCGTCATGGCTGCCGATCAGGTGTTGGTCGGCCGCAACAATACGCGGCGCGCCTACAACATGCGCGTGCGTCAGAAGCTCGGCATCGAGGACCTGTTGCCGGTGGCCAATGACAAGCTGGTCTGCCTACGCAACAATCGCAAGAAAGTGCTGTTCAATGGCGGCCTGTGGCGCGTGAAGGCGCGCGCGGCGTCGAAATCGCAGATCATCACCATGCGGATTTCCCCCGACGAGGACTTCGGCGGCAAGGTCACCAAGGTCTCGGTGCGCGCCGACTGTTTCTCGGGCGGTGTCGAAACGCTGCCCTGGGAGCAGCGTAAGCCCTATGACGAGTTCGATTACGGTTACGTGCTGACCGTGCACAAAAGCCAGGGCTCGCAATGGGATGATGTCGTCCTGTTCGACGAGAGCTTTGCATTTCAGGAGAGCCGCGCCCGCTGGCTCTACACCGGCATCACCCGTGCCGCGAAGCGCTTGAGCATCGTGGTGTAGCGCGCGTATTGTGCAATCCATCGCATGTGTTGATCTGACGCATTTCCGACCATCATGCATCGTGGAACCATATGGCCACTCGAACGTTTGGGCCACTTACGCATAAGAAGGAGTTCGATATGCATCCCGCGAAAATCCTGACGATGGCCACGATGATCGGCGCAAGCGCGCTGGCGTTTTCGGCGCCGGCGACGTCGGCGCCACTGATCACGCAGCCCGGCCTCGCCAGCGCCGTACCGTCGGCCACCGAGAACGTGCAGTATTATCGCCGCTACGGTTATGGCCCGCGTTATGGCTACGGTCCGGGCTATGGCTATCGCCGGGGACCCGACGCCGGCGCCGTGATCGGCGGCCTCGCAGCGGGTGCGATCATCGGCGGCGCGATTGCCGCCAGTCAGGCCAACGCGGCGGCCCAGCAAAATGCAGCCTATTGCTCGCGGCGCTATCGCTCCTACGATCCAGCGTCAGGCACCTATCTGAACAACGACGGCAACCGTTATCCCTGCCCATAAGCGGACAGCGTCATCACCCAACAGGAAGCCGCGGATATGTGTTCCGCGGCTTTTTTGTATCCCTCGTCCACCCTCACGAACTCGTGTGCGGTAGCGCGTAACAAGCGGCATCCTCTTTCGTATCTGGGATATGCCGACCGGAAATGCCGATTGCGAACCACGCGGCCCGGTCTAGACTGCCGGCCATCCGGCCATCGATCATCCAAGAGGACCTGCTATGCGCCGCTCCCTGTTCAGCCGCCTCTCGCTCTGTGCCGTTGCCGGCGCACTGGCGATGTCGACCTCCCTCGTTGCCCCCACGTTCGCTGCCGAAGAGGCCGTCATCATTCCCGCACCGACGGCTGACGCATCGGCGACCACGGGGATCCAGACTGCGGTGATTGCGGGTGGGTGCTTCTGGGGCGTTCAGGGGGTATTCCAGCACACCGCAGGCGTCGTCAACGCCGTGTCCGGCTATGCCGGCGGCTCCAAGAGCTCCGCCAATTACACCGCGGTCAGCACCGGTTCGACCGGGCATGCCGAAGCGGTCGAGATCAAATATGACCCGCAGAAGATCAGCTACGGCAAGATCCTGCAGATCTATTTCTCGGTCGCGCATGATCCGACCCAGCTGAATCGCCAGGGACCGGATTCCGGCACGCAATATCGTTCGGAAATCTTCGCGACCACGCCGGAGCAGAAGAAGGTGGCCGAAACCTATATCGCCCAGCTCAATGCCGCGAAGGTCTACAAGAAGCCGATCGTCACCAAGCTCGGAATGCTCGAAGCCTTCTACCCGGCGGAGGCCTATCATCAGGACTACCTGACGCTGCACCCCAACCAGCCCTATATTGCCTATAACGATATTCCGAAGGTCGAGAACCTGAAGAAGATCTTTGCCCAGAACTATATCGAGAAGCCGACGCTGGTGAGCGCGTCGAAGGTCACGAATTGACCTGGTTAATGAATTGACCGGGTCAATATATTAACCGAGGTCACCAACTGACCTGAGCGCTTGCAGCCACGCCGAACGGGAAGGAGAGACAATGACCGATACCAAGACGACGCCCGGCAAGGTGGAGAAGAGCGAAGCCGAATGGCGCCGCGAACTGACCCCCATGCAGTATGCGGTGCTGCGCGAAAAGGCGACCGAGCGTCCGTTCACCGGCGAGTACGAGCATGACCACACGCCGGGCACCTTCGTTTGCGCCGGCTGCGGCCAGACGCTGTTCGAATCCGATGCCAAGTTCGATTCCGGTTGCGGCTGGCCGAGCTTCACGCAGCCCTCACGAGAAAGTCATGTCGACGAAGAACGCGACGTGACTCACGGCATGGTCCGCACGGAAGTGCTGTGTTCCAAGTGCAATGGCCATCTCGGACATGTGTTCGACGATGGTCCGGGCCCGACGGGATTGCGCTATTGCATCAACTCCGCGGCCTTGAAACTTCAGCCTAAATAAATACGTATCTGGTATCGAACTGTTTCCATGCCCCGCGCGACTCATCGAAGTCTCGCGGGGCATTTCTGTCCAATACTTCCTTTATAGGCGGCTTTGCTCACTGCCTGTTACTTGAACATGCCTCAGCGGCATGCACGTTTGCGACGAAGAATAAGAAAGTACCAAGATGTCTACCCGTTCGAACCGTTTGTTACTCGGCATTGCACTTGCGGGTCTCATTCTCGAAAGCTTGGTGTCCCACCCCGCACTGGCGACCGACAAGGTGTCGCTGTTCAAGGTGATCACCGCCAAGGACGAGATCATCATCGGCATTAACGATGACCAGCTCTCCACTTTCGAAACCAAGAACGCTGGCGGCGTTGCCAAGCATCTGGTCCAGAAGGGCACCCTCACGGCGTGGCAGTACAGCGTCCGCAAGGCTGAAGCCGGTGCGCTCGAACAGGCCCCGCTGCGGCAGGTCGGCCTGATGTCGAATGACGCGCTGCGGGTCGAGCCCTACACGACCCCCCTCAAAATCGTGCCGCTGCCGGACATGACCGGACAATAGGCAAATATTGGCGGCCCAATGCCGGTGCCCATGCCTTGAGCGCCGGCTAACCTGTTTAAATTACAAAGTTATTACAACCATACCGCCCGGGCCTGCGATTCATCATGCTGTATCGCAGGTGTCGCAATCGGCCAAAACGTGCTTATATCAGGGTCTGTCCTGAAATGATGTTCCGCGCGCCGCCGGATCGGCTGCATTGCGAATGAAGCGTCGTTTCGTTGCGTATTCAGATGAGGTCCCCGACCATGGCAGCTTTCAGCTACAACACCGCAGCCGAACTCTTCCCCGCCGCGATCCGCAAGAAAAAGCGCGCTGGTTTCGCTTATCGTCGTTTCGACACGGCCGCCGCTGCTGTGCAGTTTGCGATCGAGGAATTACCTGCGGACTCGCTGAACGGCGCTTATCTCCAGGTTGATGAAGCCCGCTTCGATCAGAGCGGCATCCGCTCACTCTATGAGAGCCAGGACTTCCCGCTCGAGCGCCGCGTGCGCGCCGACGAGCCTGAGACCGACGACGCAGACGCAGACGCAGACGCGGCGTAATATCTTTCCCGGTTAAGCTAAAGACAGCCCAGCCTCTGGATCAGAGTCTGGGCTGTTTTTCGAGCCACTTCCGCAGCATTTTGACGTTGCGGACATTGGCCCGGAACATGACGTCGAACGCATCGCCGACGAACGGCACGATGCCGATTGCGCCATCGAGCGCGACATTGCCCAGCATTCGCGTCGTGAGGTGCCAAGGTGCCCCAAGGGCCCGCGCCTCGCGCACTACCCACAGCGAGATCGCCGTGGTGATGATGTCGCCTATCACCGGAATCAATCCGATCAGACCATCGATCCCGTAGCGGATCTTCGTGCCCGGCAGAACGAAGGCGACGTCGAGCAGTTGCGACAGCGCATCCAGCCGCGCCAGCCGTTGCTCGCGCGTGAGATTGGCAAATGGATTATTAGCGCCCGCTTCGAAATCGAACCGGAAGCCCTTCATATCCGGCCGGAGTTGCTCCGGCCGAACCTCAAAACCATCCTGATCGATGATCGGACCATGCGCCGATGACGCCCGTGTGCGCGGGCGGCCGGCGTCGTAAGTGGTTGATTGACCTGTGCTGACCATGGCCGTGACATGGGGGCTGGACGCGGAATTCGCAAGCGACATCGCGTCACGCCCTGTCGGGCACGCCCCGCGATTGAGCGGCGTCGCTAAAGCACCCAACCGCCGGTTACAATGCCGGGAACCCAATGTATTCTCCGCCGCCGGGAACCGGCTGGGGATGGGACGAATGCGACGACCCTTGGGTGACGCGTGCCTCGATATTGCGAGCTTCGCCCGGGAGCGGAAGCACGAATTCCTGTCCTACATCCTGCGACTGGCCGCGGCGGAGGCCTACAAGACCACGGCCGACGAGGATGCATTCGAACTTCCGATGCCGCGCCGGCTGGCGGCCAAGGAGCTGATCGTCGGAATCTGGGACTGGGACATCAGCAACGACCGCAGCTATCTCGACACTGGCAGCGCGAACTTTTTCAATATCGACCCCACCGTAGCGGCGCGCGGCTTGCCTTGCATGGAGTGTCTTGCCGCGGTCCATCCCGACGACATTGCCAGGGTGCTGGCGGCGATCGATCAGTCGAGCGTCGCGGCGGCGCCTATGAATGCGAATATCGGCTGGTCAAAAACGACCGGATCAGCTGGGTCCTCGCGCGCGGCAACTGCACGCTGGATCGCCATGGCCGCCCGGTTCGCCTGCCCGGCGCGATCATCGACATTACCCACGACAAGGCCATGAACTGAGGTTGCGGGACGATCACGCCAGCTTGCGGGCGCGATCGATCGCTTCATCCATGTCGAGATCGGGCACCATCGACGGCGCTTCGAGATCGCAGACGGCGAAGCGGTTCTTGCCGTCGTTCTTGGCGGCATAGAGCGCCTGGTCGGCGGCGGCGATCAGCCGTTCCGGATATTGCCCGACTTGCGGCTGCCACTGCGCAACGCCGATGGACGCCGCAATCGGAATATCGCCGGGTGCACAAGCCGCAGCATCGAGGCGGCAGGTCTCGAGGATACGGCGCGCAATGGCGGCCGCTTCATTGAGCGTAGTGGACGGCAGGATGATGCAGAACTCGTCGCCGCCGGAACGCGCCAGGAGATCGCCGGGGCGGAGCTTGCTCTGGGTCATCAGCGTGAAGTGCTGCAGGCACTGGTCGCCGGCGGCATGGCCGTGGCCGTCATTGATTTCCTTGAAGCCGTCGAGATCGATCGCCAGCAGCGCGAACGGCTTCTGCGTGCGGCGTGCCAGCGCGCATTCCTCGGTGAGACGCTGCACCAGATGACGGCGATTGGCGACGCCGGTGAGATCATCGACCAGCGCGAGTTCGGCGACTTCGCCGCGCAGGCGATCGATGGCCATCAGCAGGAATCCGAAATTCCACGACATCGCCAGGAACACCAGCACAAGCACCATCATGGCCTGGACACTGTTGAAATTGGCAAAGGTCATGCCGCCGCCGATCTGCGCCAGCGCGGCGGCCGAACGCATGACATGCGCGACGACGAGCGAGATGGCGAGCCAGCCGGCCAGACGGGCGCCGGCATTGCCGCCGCCGTCCTTGCGCGACAACAACAGCGGCACGGTCATGGCGACGGTGATCGACTGGCCGGCGGAATAGATCAGCACGCGTATCGCCATGTTGTCGTGCCACTGCGTGAACAGCAGCAATCCGGCCACGGCGACGCCGACGATCGCCACTTGCAGACGCCATCCGGCCGGGCGGCCGTAGAACTGGTTCATGCCGATGGTGGCGAGGCTGGTGGCGAACAGCAAAAGACCGCCGCCGAGCATGATGGGGATCAGCGGATGGACATCGGTGCTGCGCAGCACCGAGACGCCGGTGCCGAGCGCCGCGGTCAACGCGGCTGCGGTCCAGTAACGCGCGGCGCGCAGGTTGGGATAGCTGGTGGCCACATAGGCCCAGACCACGCCGAGGGCCAAAAAGTTTACGGTGAATACCGTGAACAGCGTGCCGACGTTCAACATGGGTCGACCCCGCCACGCAGTGCGTCGGACGTCTGTGCGCTGCTGTTGATCCCCGTCATCACGTCCACCACCAAGTCCACCACTCAGTCCCGCCGGGACGTAAAATGCAGCGGTGACGCTTAACGGAAGCTGACTCGCGGCGGATAATCCCCAGTGTGGTTTTGAAAGAGTGAAAGGGAATGGGTTAATCCGACCTTCACCATCAAGGTTCCCCAGGTTCGCCCAGCGACCGCGCGGCTTAACGAAACCTTAACGCCGCGCGCCCCTCAGCCTGGCGCCCCGTGGCCTATCGGCCGGCCGCCAGGCGATCGGCGAAATAGCCGATAGTCTTGCGATAGATCGTGGCCCTGTTCCACTCGCGCATCGCCTCGAAATTCGCCGTGCCTTCGCCGTAGGGCTGGCCGCCCTTGAAGCCCGACGTGTGCAGCAGGTTCGCGGTGGAGGCCAGCACGTCAGGCACTGAATGGCGGAGATCGACATGGCCGTTGCCGTCGAAATCGACGCCGTATTTGATGTAGCTCGACGGCAGGAATTGCGTCTGGCCGAGCTCGCCCGCATAGGCACCGATCAGGTCGCGCAACGGCAGGTCGCCGCGCTGCAGGATCTTCAGCGCCGCGATCAGCTCGCCCTGGAACAGTTCGGTGCGGCGGCAGTCATGCGCCATGGTGGTGAGCGTGCGGATCACCGGCATCTTGCCGATGTCGCCCTTGCCGAAATCCGACTCGAGGCCCCAGATCGCCACCACGATCTGCGGCGGCACGCCGAAGCGCTGCTCGATGCGCGACAGCAGCGAGGCGTGGCGCTGCATCATCTGCAGGCCCATCGAGATGCGGCCCTGGCCGACGCGGGTCGAGACATATTGCTCGAAAGTCTTGTTGAACGTGCCGCGCTGGCGACGATCGAACGACAGCACCGCGGGGTCCTGCGTCACGCCGGCAAAGGCCTGCGATATCACCCCCTGCGACACGCCGGCGGCGGCCGCCTCCTGCGACATGGCCGCGATAAAACCCTGGAAATCGCCGCCGCATTTGGCGGCCTGCGAGGCCGTGGGCGAGAGCGCGAGTGCGGCAAAGGACACAGCGGCAATGGCAATGGCGGTGATACGAGTCATGAAAAACCTGCTGGGTTGGCGATACCGGAGTGTGGCATGACCGGTGTGTCCGAACAACGGCGCCTGCTCTGCTGCGCCGGATCTCCTGCAACGGACATAGCGGCAGACATGCGACATCGCCCCTGTTGTTTGCGGCGCGGGGGCGCCGTCGTCTCCTGCATTCCCGCCCTCTGTTGAGAGGGCGCGCGGAACGCCGGGTGCCCGTTGCACCCTTGGGCCTGATGCGATGCGGTCTTCCGCAAGGATAATGCATCAGGACTTTCGGAGGCGCAGGGCAAGAAAGTGCCCGGCGTTCCGCACGCGGTGTTTGACGGGTTGCCCGGCTTTCCAGATGAACCCTCAGACCCATCATTATTAGACTCCATTGCGATGAAGTCGGATTAGCGCAGCCAAGAACCGAACGCCTCGGATGAAGTCGTCCGTCACACTGTCCAGAGGGTCTTTCCATCTCAAGGCCGGCCGTCTCCTTGCCAGTGGCAGTGCTGGCGCAGATCCGTCCTGCCCGAAGACAGACGTCCCCCATGAACCGCGTGACGCCGCATCTCCGGCGCCCACCGCATCCCACCCCGCGAACGTGACGATCGCGATCGCCCCTCTCGGTGGGGCAGGACGGAGGGGATAATAATCCTTGTTCCGAAATCGTCAAGAACGAAAAGTGAACATTCAGGCTCGGCCGGCGGCGGCGCGTCTCGCCGGTAACCCCTGCCCGCTTTGCCCACAGATGCATGCACGCTTTGCGCGATGAGGCTTTGACTTCGGCCGCGCCATCGCCCACTTAACCGCCATGGCCAAGAAACCCGGTACCAATCCCAAAGGCGAATTCGCCTTTTTCAACGTCTTCTATGAAGACGGCTCGCAGCGCTCCAACCGCCGCGTGCCCAGCGAACTGCTGGGCGGCCTCGAGGGGGATGAGCCGGCCAAGGCCGCCATCGCCGAGCAGGACCGCGAGATCGCCGAGAAGTCCGGCCGTCCGGCGCTGGAGATCAAGAGCGTCGAGCGGGTGGGCGCGAAGAAGAAGTAGGGACTTCGCTCTATCTGCATCTGAATTTGAAATGGCCGGGCTTGTCCCGGCCGTTTTCCGTTTGGGGAGACTGCGACTAGGAAGCATGTCTTTATCGTCGCGCATCTAGAGATGGTTACTTTCTAAAGTTTGAAGTGAAGTCAAAAGTTGTAAGCAGCTTTACGGGTAGCGCCGACGTATTCATCGCTTCGCTACAAAAATCATAAGCTGTGACCAATTCTTTGCAGCGAGAAATTGGCATGTACTGCCACGGAAAGCGTCAGCGCATGGGAAATAGCGCAGTATTATGGGACGGGATTCCACATTCGATTCACCCACTCTGAGCCATCCTCACCCCGCCCCACCCGCCATCTGCCTGTTCGTCATCACCTGCGCCGCGATGATGATCCACGGGAGCACCAGCTCCGGCACGAGATAGGTGATCCACACGACATGCGGTTCGGGCAGGCCGACTTTCGAGATAGACAGCACGCGGCCGAGGCCGCCGACAAATACCGTCGCCGCCATCAGGAAGATCAGCGTGTTGTGGTCGCGAATGGTCGAGGCCGCCCACAGGCCCATGACGCCCGACATCAGATAGATGCCGCCCATGAAGCGATGCACGTTGTCGAGCCGCGGCGCCGTCTCGGGCTGGCCGAGATACATCTGCAGCGAGCCGCCGAAGATGGCGATGGCACCGACCAGAAACAGGCAGACCTGGGCAACGCGCTGACTGAGCAGCATCGGGGCGAGCGACGTCATGGCAATGTCCTTTTGAAAATGAATAGAGCAATGCGCGACGCTAGCGTGCGGTGAGCCTCCATCAAAGGGCGTGTCGCGCACCGGCCGCGCACCCCTACGTGCCGCTGCACGCGGCGGGGCGCGGTGAAGGAAGCGGGGCCGCGAAGCCTCTTGACATTAAGAACAAAACAAGAACATACTTGCAGCCATACACCTCAAACGACGAGCGCGTCATGGCCGACATCACCTGTTTCGTCGCAACGCCCTTTCTGAAAGGCGGGTCAGGGTCGCCGGCGGCGTACAGACGTACGGCACGCACCAACGAAAATGCCCGGCGCATCTAGCGAAGCTTGCTTCGCGCTGGCCGGGCATCATCAGAAGGATCAAACGATCGAAAGCGACTGTTAGTTATCCAGGAACGAGCGCAGCTTGCGCGACCGCGAGGGGTGCTTGAGCTTGCGCAGCGCCTTGGCTTCGATCTGGCGGATACGCTCACGAGTCACCGAGAACTGCTGGCCGACTTCTTCCAGCGTGTGGTCGGTGTTCATGCCGATGCCGAAGCGCATGCGCAGCACGCGCTCTTCGCGCGGGGTGAGCGAGGCCAGCACGCGCGTGGTGGTTTCGCGCAGGTTAGACTGGATCGCCGCGTCGATCGGCAGGATCGCGTTCTTGTCCTCGATGAAGTCGCCGAGATGCGAGTCTTCCTCGTCACCCACGGGGGTTTCGAGCGACAGCGGCTCCTTGGCGATCTTGAGAACCTTGCGGACCTTCTCCAAGGGCATGCCGAGCTTTTCGGCGAGCTCTTCCGGGGTCGGCTCGCGGCCGATCTCGTTGAGCATCTGGCGCGAGGTACGCACGATCTTGTTGATCGTCTCGATCATGTGCACGGGAATGCGGATGGTGCGGGCCTGGTCGGCGATCGAACGCGTGATTGCCTGCCGGATCCACCAGGTCGCATAGGTCGAGAACTTGTAGCCGCGGCGATATTCGAATTTGTCGACGGCCTTCATCAGGCCGATATTGCCTTCCTGGATCAGATCCAGGAACTGCAGGCCGCGGTTCGTATACTTCTTGGCGATCGAGATCACGAGACGGAGGTTGGCTTCCACCATCTCCTTCTTGGCCTGGCGGGCTTCGCGCTCGCCCTTCTGCACGCCGTGCACGATCTTGCGGAATTCGCCGATCTCAAGACCCGTGAGGGCTGCGAGCTGCTGGATTTCGCCGCGCAGTTCCTTGATGCGGTCCTTCTCGATGGCGACGAAGTTCTTCCAGCCCTTGGCCGAGAGTTTCGAGACGCGGTTGAGCCAGCGCGGATCGAGCTCCGAACCCTGATAGTTACGCAGGAAGTCCTCGCGCGCGACGCCGTGGCTGTCGCCGAGGCGCAGCAGGCGACCTTCGAACGACACGAGGCGCTTGTTGATGTCGTAGAGCTGCTCGACGAGTGAATCGATACGCGCCTGGTTGAGGCGCAGCGACTTCACCTCGACGATGATCTCGTCCTTGAGCTTTTTGTACTTGCGCTCCTGCGACGGCGACAGCGAGGGACCCTGCGAGGCGCTCTCGAGCTGGTTCGCGATGTCCTGTTCCTGCAGCTTGCGCAGCTTCTTGTAGCTGTCGGCGATCTTGTCGAAGGTCTCGACCACCTTCGGCTTCAGCTCGGCCTCGATGGCGGCGAGCGACATCTGGTTCTCGAACTCGTCGTCGTCCATGTCGCCGTCAGCAGCGCTTTCCGACGTGCTCTCACCGGCGGGTGCCGCAGCAGGCGCCGAACGCGGCGGGGCGGGACGGAACGGGGTGGCGGACGGCGGCGCAGCGGGCGGCGCGGCGACAGCTTCGGCGCCTTCGGCCACAGCTTCGCCATCGCCGGTGGGCGGGGCGATCAGCGCCGGGTTCATGTTGTTCTTGGCGTCGGGACCGGCGTAAGTCGCTTCGAGATCGATGATGTCGCGAAGGAAGATCTTTCCTTCGTTGAGTTCATCGCGCCAGATGATGATGGCCTGGAAGGTCAGCGGGCTTTCGCAGAGACCTGCGATCATCGCCTCGCGGCCGGCCTCGATGCGCTTCGCAATGGCGATTTCGCCTTCGCGCGACAGCAGCTCGACGGTGCCCATCTCGCGCAGATACATGCGGACGGGATCGTCGGTGCGCTCGCCGGGCTCCGACTTCTTGACTTCGGTGACGGCCTTCTGGGTGACTTCGACGAGTTCGTTGTCGGTATCGTCGTCGTCGTCCTTGCTCTCTTCCTCGCCGTCGTTGTCTTCGTTCTCGGAGACGTTGATGCCCATGTCGGAGAGCATCGACATGATGTCTTCGATCTGTTCAGGCGAGGTGGTATCAGAAGGCAAGACGTCGTTAAGCTGATCGAAGGTCACGAAGCCACGCTTCTTGGCCTGCTTGATCATCTTCTTGACGGCAGCGTCGGACAGGTCGAGCAAAGGCGACGGCGCTTCAGCAGAGTCCTTCTCCGGGGCATCAGCTGCCTTGTCGTCTTTTTCCTTGTCCTTGGTCTGCAGCGTCTTTGCCTTGGTGGCCATTCAATGCTCCTGAAACGCGCTCACGCCGGGGGCGTCACCGCCCCGCTATCATTCATCGTCACCGGTTGACGCACAAAGGGCGGCGCTTGTCTTTCGCCACCCCGATGTCGTCTTCACGGTTTTCGCACTAGCCCAGACCCTTAACGAGAGAGCCTTAAGCCCGGATTAACCCTGTTTCTGCAGCCAAACCATGGGTTTGGCGAGTCTTTTCGCGGCATGCCCAAGCACCATCCGCAGCAAAGTGCATCATGTGTTGCGCTGGAACCGTCCTGATGACTCCCCGAAACCCTCGATCAGGGCCTCGATCCCGTCCACTTCAGCCAGTCGGGCCTTCACATCGCGCAACCAGCCGTAGTTGGTGTCGTTCTGCTCCGCGCCCAGAGCAAGCTCCGCGTCTTTAAGCTCCCTAAGTAATGAGTGCCACTGGCGATGCAAGGCAACGAGCTGGGTCCAGGTGGAAAGAACGTCCTCGCGGGCCGCACCGGGCCGCGCCGCCCACACCGCCTGGGTCGTGACCGCCTGCTCAACATGTTGTAATTGCTCGGAATATCCGGCTTTAACCAGATCTGAACGCATTTCCGCACTTTGCTCGGCTTCATCGCCGTGATGATGCTCGTTGGCAAAGGCCGCGATGATGCCGGCGCGCAGCCTGTGCATCTCGGGATGGGCGAGTTCCAGCGCCGCCACCTCCTCCAGCCGGTCATGCAGCAGCCAGGGGTGGTTGATTAGCGACTGCACGATCAGCGCCTCGCGCCGGGAAATGGCGCTGCGCTGGCCGCGCATGATCGAGGAGGTCGCGAGCTGTGGACTGACCACCTGATAGGGGCCCCTGTGGATGGTTTGGCTCGCCGCAGAGGCATTACCGCGCCCGCCGCCACTGATTCGCCCGGCCGGCCCCGGCGTGAACGCCTTTGGCCCGCGGGCGAAACCACCGCCGGCACCACCGGCGCCGCCGCGGAAACCGCCGCCACCAGCATAATTGCCGCCGAAGTTGCCACCGAAGTTTCTTGGGGCGCCGCCGAAGGCGCGCTGCAGCCGCTCGGTCATGTCCTGGCGGTAGTATTTCTTCACGACATCGTCGCGGATGCCATTGGACAATTCGTTGATGCGGGCTTCCAGCGCCGCGCGGCGCTCCGGCGTCCGGAAGTCACCGGCGCCGATCTCGCGCCCCCAGATCAGATCCGACAGCGAGCCGGATGCAGCGATCACATCCTCGATCGCCGCGCGCCCGCCCGAGCGTGCGAGGTCGTCAGGGTCCTGCCCTTCGGGCAGCAGCGCAAAGCGCAAACTCTTGCCGGGCTTGAGATGCGGCAGCGCCAGCTCCGCCGCGCGCCACGCCGCCTTCTGCCCGGCCTTGTCGCCGTCAAAACACAGGATCGGCTCGTCGGCCATGCGCCAGAGCAATTGCAACTGGTTCTCGGTCAGCGCCGTGCCGAGCGGCGCAACCGCACCGGGAAAGCCGACGCCGACCATGGCGATGACGTCGACATAGCCTTCGACCACCACCAGCGGCGCGCCGTCATGCGCGGCCTTTCGCGCCATCGGCAGGTTGTAGAGATTGTCGCCCTTGTGAAACAGCGGGGTTTCCGGCGAATTCAAATACTTCGCCGGCGCATCCTTCTTCATCGCACGGCCGCCGAAGGCGATGACACGCCCGCGGGCGTCCACAATCGGAAACATCACGCGATCGCGGAACCGGTCATAGGGCACCGGGATATCGTCGCCTGCGATCAGCAAGCCGGCCTCGATCATATCGGGCACGGGAATGCCGGCGGCGCCGAGATATTCCTTCAGCGCAAAACGGTTTTCGGTCGCAAAGCCCATGCCGAACTGCAACTGCACCGCAGGCGTGATGCTGCGATCGGCCAGATAGCCCCGCGCCCGCGCGCCATCGCGCCCCACCAGCGTCTCCGCAAAGAACTTTGCGGCGAGATCCATCACGTCATACAGCGTCTTGCGGCGCTGCTCGTGGCGCGCGGCATCCGGCGTCGCCGCCGGCAGCGCCACGCCAGCCATCTGCGCCAGCCGCTCCACGGCCTCCGGGAACGCGCAGCCGTCGGTTTCCATCACGAAATTGATGATGTCGCCGTGCTTGCCCGACGAGAAGTCGTGATAAAATCCCTTCTCGTCATTGACGAAAAACGACGGCGACTTCTCCTGCTGGAACGGCGACAGGCCTTTCCATTCGCGCCCGGCCTTCTTCAACTTGACGCGCTTGCTCACGACTTCCGAAACCGGAAGCCGGGCACGCAGATCGTCGAGGAATTGAGGCGTGAAGCGCATGGAGTGTTGTTATGGGTCGATCGGGTTAAATCGGTATTGCCGGCCTAGATTTGAGCCTGTCCTGGGCCTTGGCCCAGCCGACCATGGATATAGGTTTTCCGGGAGCAGATTTGAACCTGCGGTTCTTGCGCCCGCTATTCACAGGCGAAAATAAGCTCGTCATTCCGGGGCGCACGCGCCCCTTCGCGCGGGCGAACCGGGAATGGCGAGTGCGTGGCGCACAGAAGCCGCTTGAACTCACCCCGGTTCCACGCTCTCATATCCCATGTTCACGACCTTCCGAGGCGGTAATACCGGTGCATGGCAGGTGATTTCGATCTCGCCCGTCACAGGCGAGACGCTGAAACCTGTGGCCGCGCTCTCGATCACCCATGCCGACGCCATCTCGCTCCCCCTGCTGCCCTCGCAGACATCATGGCGCCTCGCCGGCGTCACCAGTCATGTCCGCTATGTCGAGCGCACCGAGAAGATCGCGCTGGTTGCGGCACAGGCCGGCCTCGGCCGCCCGGAAGCCACGCACGGCGCGCTGATCCCGATCAAAAAGAACGCGGCGTGGTGGGACATGACCCAGAACGAGCGGCGCCGGATTTTCGAGGACAAATCCCGCCACATCGCCGACAGCCTCAAATACCTGCCCGCCATCGCGCGGCAGCTCTACCATTCCCGCGATCTCGGCGAGCCCTTCGATTTCCTCACCTGGTTCGAATATGCGCCGGAACATGCGCAGAGCTTCGAGGATCTCGTCGGCGGCCTGCGCGAGACGGAAGAGTGGAGCTATGTGGAGCGCGAGATGGATGTGCGGGTGGTGAAGGTGGCGGTTTAAATTGACATCACGGGTATACGATTGTATATACAATCCACTTAGTTAAACCCGGTCGATTGTGACCACCTATTAGGAAACATCCAGATGTGTAGGAAACCTAGTTTGGGTGCCACAACATGGCTGACGAAGAACCAGCTGGCGAGTTCATCGCTCCCGACTCTTTCGAATGGGATGACAATAAAAGCACAGCAAATCTAGCCAAGCACGGCATCGCGTTCGACGATGCCAGCGAAGTTTTCTACGGACCTGTCGTGGTTCGTCAGTCAAACAGAAATGATGAAGAGCGCTGGCTTGCCATTGGAGAAGCGGAAAACAGACTGATTGCCGTCGTCTTCACGCGACGCGGCAGCGTTATCCAAATTATCTCAGCGCGGCGCGCGAGGAAAAATGAAGAAAGAGAATATCGTAACCAGGAAATGGGGCGATCGTCGCAAGGGCAAGACTGACTGGGCCCGTGTCGACAAGCTCACCGATGAAGACATCGCGAAGGCTGTTGCGGATGATCCCGACGCAGCTTCCATTGATATAGACTGGTCCAAAGGTACTCTCGTTATACCCGCCAAGAAGAAGGCCATCTCCATCCGCATTGATGAAGACGTGCTGGATTTCTTCAAGAGCGAGGGCGACGGCTATCAGGGCCGTATGAACGCGGTGCTGCGGTCCTACATGCAGCAGATGGCAAAACCGAAGCCGAAGAAACGGGCATAGCTTTCCTGTCATTCCCCGCCACTACATAGGAGCGGCTGAGTGACCGGCGCCGAAAACGGCGGGGCCGAACCCGGAATCTTGACATCGGAGTCTCCGGCAGCGCCAGGCCATATCGGGATTCCGGGTTCGCCTGCGCTGCGCGCACGCACCCGGAATGACGGCGGGTTATTCGCCACGTCAACCGCCCGGCGAGGCCCAAACATCCAACCTGCATGGCTCCCATTCAAGACGCCGCACTTCTGGCATGGCATCGCATGCGCCATATATCTCCCACCGCCCCGCCCGCCTGAAAGCCTTCATGCCCTCATCGTCCGAACACGCCGCACGCGACTCCGGTCCCGGCGGCTGGCTGATTTTTTCCTTTGCCGTCGCCTGCGGCGTCACCGTCGCCAATATCTATTACGCGCAGCCGCTGGTGGGACAGATCAGCGAGAGCTTCGGGCTCGACCTGTCGTCCGCCGGCATCATGCTCACTATGGTGATGTTCGGCTATGTGCTCGGGCTGCTGTTTCTCGTGCCGCTCGGTGATCTCGTCGAAAACAAGCGGCTGATCCTGATCACGCTGGGCTGCTTGATCGTGAGCCTGCTGATCGCGGCCGCCGCACCCACCGCAAGTATCTTCATCGCCTCGACATTGCTGCTCGGCGTCGCCGCCGTGGGCACGCAGATGATCCTGCCTGTCGTGGCGCATCTCGCGCCCGAGCGCATTCGCGGCCAGATCGTCGGCACCGTGATGAGCGGGCTGTTGTTCGGCATCCTGCTGTCACGGCCACTGGCCACCATGGTAGCCGGCTCGTTCGGCTGGCGCGCCGTGTTCGTAATGTCCGCGGTGCTGATGTGCGGCGTGTTCGCACTGATGGTGGTCGCGCTGCCGCGTCGGCAACCGAAGCATGAATTGACTTATACGACGCTGATCCACTCGCTGTGGGACCTGATGCTGACCACGCGGGTGCTGCAACAGCGCTCGGCCTATCAATGCCTGCTCTACGGGTCCTTCAGCCTGTTCTGGACGGCGATGCCGCTGGTGCTGGACCAGCCGCCATTTTCGTTCGGCCATATCGCCATGTCTGCCTTCCTGCTGTCCGGTGCCGGCGGCGCGCTGGTGGCGCCGCTTGCGGGACGCCTCGCCGATCGCGGCCGCGGCGATCTCGTGACCGTCACGGCCATGCTGCTGGTGCTGGTGAGTTTTGTCCTGACCTGGATCGGCGGCCACACCGGCGGCGCGACGGCCGTGACGCTGTTCGTGATCGCAGGCATCCTGATCGATGCCGGCACACAGGGTAATGTCGTGGCCGGACAGCGCGCGATCTACGCCCTCGCCGGCCATATCCGCAGCCGGCTCAACGCGCTGTTTCTCGCTTGCGCGTTTTTCGGCGGCGCGGTCGGTTCGGGCTTCAGCGGGTTCGCGGTGGCATCAGGCGGCACGTCGATGATCGCGATCATCGGCATCTGCGCATCGCTGGTGGCGCTCGCGTTATTCGGGCTGGAAGTGGCGAGCCGCAAGCAGGCTGGTTAGGGCGCGAGAAATCTGCCCGACTTGATGCGCTTCGTTTCATCGACCGGCTTGTTGTAGATATAGGTCCAGGCTTCGCTGGTGCTGCCATCGGCGAGCGTCACAGCGATCCGCTCGCGCAGATAAAGCGTCGGCTGCGGATGATCCGGGCCGACGCTCTCATAGTCATCGAGCGCGGCCATCAGTTCATCCGGCTTGCGCAGCCGAAACAGCTCGCCGAACACGATGTCATTCGCATCGTCGGAATACAGCAAGCCCGGATAATGCGCGACCATGTACAGCTTGCCGCGGCACGAGGCTTCGCCGAGAAAATCCGCACCGGATGACAGCAGTTTCGACATCGGATGATCGAAGCCGCGCATCAGTGTGCCATAGACAAAAACAAGATCAGGCATGACGTCAGCTAAGCTTTCTCGGCCAGCGCTGCGGCGATATCGTCGCCGGCAGAGACAACATTGATGCTGATATCCATGCCGAGAAACGCATCGGCCGAGCCCATATAGGTGCCGTGCAGCGGCACCGCCTGGCGCGGATCGCGCGCCACGGCGACGCGAATGAGATCCTTGCTGCCGATGATGCCGTTGGTCGGATCGAATTCGATCCAGCCCGCGGCCGGCAGATAGACCTGCACCCAGGCATGCGTCGAACCACCGCCCACATAATTGTGCTCGCGGTCGCCATGGATGAACAGATAGCCCGACACGAACCGCGCGGCGATGCCAAGCCGGCGCAGCGCCTCGATCATGAACAGCGCGAAATCGCGGCAGGTGCCGGACTTGGTCTGCAGCGTATCCAGCGGATGCTGCGTGCCGTGTTCATAGCGCTTGCGATAGGCGAACTGCTTGCGGATGCCGAGCGTCATGCCGGAGAGAATGTTGAAGGTCGGCGTGCGGCCCTGCGGATCGAGAAACCCGCGCGCCCATGCGGCGAGTTCGCCATCGGGATCGCCATATTGCGGGCGGATGAACTCCTGCAGATCCGGCAGTTCCTCGGCGTCATACAGGAACGGATAGAAATAGGCCTTGTCGTCCGCCGTCAGCGCGAACTCGTCCGACGGCAGATGCTCGATGGTCGCGGTGGATACGAAGGTCAGTTTGCGCGCGTGCTCGTCGAAGGTCGCAATCGCCACCGAATTGCCAAACACGTCATGGATCCAGCGCAACGACAGCGGCTCCGGCGTGATCTCGAGCTTGCCATCGAGCATGCGCAGATCGTGGCCATCGCGCGGCCGCAGCATGATCCGGTGTTCGCCGAACGCGACGGGATGCGCGTAGCGATATTCGGTCTTGTGATGAATCGTGAGCAGGGGCATCAATGGATCGTTCATGCGTGATTTGTCCCGAGTAATTTATACGGAAGAATCTTTTGCGGAAGGCCGGGATGCCGCATCGTTAGGCAGATTTGGGAAAAAGCCTTGGACAGCCATCAGGACACAGTTCTACGCCTCGGGCCAGAGGAGGTTCCTCCGGTACTGGAGCTCAACAGCCGGGGAACGTCCCCTTTTCTCCTGACCTGCGATCACTACGGCCGGTTGATTCCCGACATGCTCGGCGATCTCGGCCTGCCCGAGAGTGAGCTGACACGGCATATCGCCTGGGATATCGGCATCGCCGGCGTCACCGAGCAGATGGCCAGGGCGCTGAACGCGCATCTCGTGGCGCAGCGTTATTCACGGCTGGTGATCGACTGCAACCGGCCGCCGGACGCAGTGAGTTCGATTCCGCTGATCAGCGAAGCGACCACGGTGCCGGGCAATGACGGCCTCACGCAGGACAACAAAGCGCGCCGGCGCGAACTGATCTTCGATCCGTATCATCGGCGCATCGATGAGGTGATCGATGCCAGGCTGGCGAGCGGCCAGCCGACAGTGCTGGTGTCGCTGCATAGCTTTACGCCGGTCTATGCCGGCATTCCCCGGCCCTGGCATATCGGCACGCTGTATCAGCGCGACACCAGACTGCCGCCGCTGTTGCTGCATCATCTGCGTGCCGAAGCCGATCTGGTGGTGGGCGACAACGAACCCTATGCGGTGTCGGATGCGACCGACTACACGATCCCCGTCCATGGCGAGAAGCGCGGGCTGATGAACACAGGCATCGAGATCCGGCAGGACCTGATCACCGACCCGGGCGGCCAGACCGAATGGGCGGAGCGGCTCACGCGCATCTTCACCGAGATCGAGGCGACGCTGATCACGCCGCGCACGTCGCATCTGTAGGCTTTGATGCCGCCGTAGCTGCCAATGCATCTGCGCGGCATGAGGTGCCTAGCCGTGCGTCCCGATGAAATAAGCCACCGCCACAAATCCCGCTGCGACCGCCCACAGGAAATAGGCCGCACCACCACCGGGACGCAGTGTCGAATCGGACGGATTGTCGGGATTGACGAAGACCTTCACCGCGTCGCCGTTCTTGTAGTCCATTCCGAACAGCCGCAACTGCCATGGCGGCGGATTCGGATTGCTGGTGCTCAGGCTTCCGGCGGACCCGATATAGGCGACGTGCTTGAAACGATAATTGTACTGCACGTTCCGGGTCTGCATCACCGCCCCGCTGCGACCGCTGTCGCTATCCCGACTCACATAGGTCTCGGGCGCTCCCAGTTTGACGATGCCGGGCACCACCGGCCACTTCCGCGCCAGCGACGCCTGCCGGTGTAGCGCCAGCCCGAACAAGGCAACGAGGAAGCCGAACCCGCAAAGCGCCGTCACAATCGGGGACACTTTCGGATCGGCAAGATGTGCGGCAATGAGTTCGTTAATGCGGGCGGCGCCAAAGACGCCGCCGACCACGATCACCAGCACGATGATGGCAGCGATGCCAAGGCAGCCGCCAATGCCCTTCGGCATCTCGCGATCGAGTACGGCATCGCGCGGATGTCGCGGGTTGTAATAGACCATCACCGCGGTGCCAACCGGATAGCGGGCGATCGTCTCGGCGACTTCAAAGTTGCCGCGGTTCTCGCCGATCTCGACGCGGTTGTTCGTGAGTTTCTGTCCGCTGACGGTGTATTCGTAAACGATATTCGCGAAGTTGCGCTGCTCGGTGCGCTTGCGCTCCTCGCGCGTGTCGTCGAGCACCTCGACGTTACGCACTTCGGACGTCGAGACGATCACCTTGCCGAAGGTGGATGGCCAGTCGCTGGCGGCGCGGACCTGCAGATATTTATAGCCGGCGGCGACCAGGATCAGGCCGAACGGCGCCAGCAACATTGCATAGACGAACCAGGGAATGTCGGGCACGGCGGATCCTTGCGGCACGAACGCCGGCGGCGCCCTCAGATCGTTGGACGTGCGGACGCGGCGTAAGGTTCAGCGGGCTCGCGTCAGCGCCAGCCAGACACCGCCGCCGATCATGAAGCCGCCGGAGATGCGCGATAGCAAACGCGTCCGCCGCGCCGAGAAGAATTGTCGCGCGCGGCCAGCCGCCACGGCATAGACCATGTCCGTCAGTGCCGCCGTCACCATGAAAGTCGCGCCAAGGATCGCAACCTGAACGATATGGTTCTTTTCCATGTCGACGAATTGCGGAATGAAGGCGCCGAAGAACACCAGCACCTTCGGATTGCTCAGCAGCACCATCATGCCCTGCAGGAAGAACCCGCCGCGGGGCGGCGCCGGCGGCGTATCCGCGTCGATGCCCTCGACCGGCGCGCGGACCATCTTGATGCCGAGCCACACCAGATAGGCAGCGCCGGCAAAGCGCACCCAGTCAAACCAGTAGCCCATGGTGGCCATCAGTGTCGCAAGCCCGAGCGCGACGATGCCGATCACCACGGCAAGCCCTGCTTGCGTGCCGGCAATGCTGATCATCGCCGCGCGCGTGCCGTAACGCAGCCCGTTGGCGATCACCAGCGTGACGTTCGGGCCGGGGAGCAGCGCCAGCGCGATGCAGGCAGCGACAAAGGCGAGATAGACCTGAAGCGACATGGCGTTTCTCTCACGAGGCGGCTTGTTGGTTGGCGCAGCCTAGCCCACGCAGCAGGGTAAACAAAGGCACCGCTTGACATGCAACCATTTGGTTGCCTATTATCCTGACATGGATGAGGTCTTCAAGGCACTGGCCGACGCGTCGCGGCGCTCATTGCTGGACCGGCTTCATGCAAAGAACGGCCAGACGCTGAACGAGCTCTGCGACGGACTGGAGATGTCACGGCAAGCCGTGACCAAGCACCTTGCAATTCTGGAAGCGGCCAATCTCGTCGCCACCATCAGGCATGGCCGCGAGAAACTGCATTACATCAATCCCGTCCCGATCCACGAGATCGGCGAGCGGTGGATCAGAAAATTCGAGCGCGGCAAGCTCGCCGCCCTCAGCGAGTTAAAACGACAGTTGGAGACGCGTGATGAGTAAGCCGGAATTTGTTTACGTCACTTTCATCGAGACCACGCCTGACAAGCTTTGGCAGGCACTGACGAACGGCGACTTCACCGAGCGCTACTGGTTCGGTTACCGCCTCGATAGCGACTGGAAAGTCGGTTCGCCGATGACGCTCGGCAAGGGTGGCGTGGTGATGGATGAATGCGTGATCCTGGAATCCGATCCACCGCGCCGGATCTCATATAGCTGGCATCCGATCTATGACGACGACATGGCCAGGGAGAAGCCGTCTCGCGTCACGCTCGATCTCGAACCGCGCGGCAAGGTGGTCAAACTCACCGTCACACATCAGGACTTTGCGGAGCAGAGCAAAGTGTTGCCGAGCATCTCCGGTGGCTGGCCGATGGTGTTCGCCAGCCTGAAGACCTTCCTCGAAACCGGGCAACCACTGTCGCTCGACCCGACGAGCGAAACGTAAGGAGTAGCCGATGGATATCAGCACGTTCAAACCCGCGTTCGTCTACACGATTTATATCGCCTCCACACCGGAGAAAGTTTGGCAGGCGCTGACCTCGGCGGAATTCAGCCGGCAGTATTTTTCCGGCTTTGCCGTGGAGCTTGAGGAGAAAGTCGGCGGCACGTTCAGGGTGCTGATGCCGGACGGATCACTGCATATCTCAGGCGAGGTGATTATCTGCGATCCGCCGCGCAAACTTGTCATCACCTGGGACGTCAACTGGCCGGGACTTATCGAGGCGCTGGGCTCCACGCTGGTGAGTTACGACATCGAGCCAACCGGCGAAGCTGTGAAGCTGACACTGACGCAATCGCATGATCGCGAACTCAGCGACGACATCCTGTCGGGCGGACGCGCAGGCTGGCCGGCGATCCTGTCGAGCCTGAAGAGTTTGCTGGAAACGGGCAAGGTCCCCGCGATCCAGATGGAGCCGCCGCTGAAACTGCTGGCGGCACTGAAGGAGATGGGGATCAAAATGCCGGGGATGTGAGTGGCGACGTGCGCCGGTCGTGCGCTCCCTCTCCCCGCCTAGCGAAGCTTCGCTTCGCACGGGGGCGGGGAGAGGTTAAGAACTACCCCAGCGCCCGCAACTCCCGCCTGAGCACCTTGCCCGTTGCCGTCATCGGCAGGCTCTCCGCAAACTGCACGTAGCGCGGATATTCGTGCGCAGCGAGTTGCGACTTCACAAAGTCCTGCAGCTCGCGCGCCAGTTTGTCACTCGGTTCAAAGCCCGGGCGCAGCACGATCCACGCCTTCACGGCTTCGGTACGGATCGGATCGGGAATGCCGACCACTGCCGACAGCGCCACCGCCGGATGTTTCAGCAGTGTGTGCTCGATCTCCGACGGGCCGATGCGATAGCCGGCGGAGGTGATCACGTCGTCTTCGCGCGACACATACCAGAAGTAACCGTCGTCATCCTGGATGCCGAGATCGCCGGTGAGCAAGAATTCGCCCGCGAATTTCTTTGCGGTGCCTTCGGGGTTCTGCCAGTAGCCGAGCATGGTGCAGGGATTGGGCTGGCGCACGCCCACAATCCCGCGCTCTCCACGCGGCAGCTCCTCGCCCTGCTCGTTGACGATGCGCACATCGAAGCCCGGCGTCGGCTTGCCCATCGATCCCGGCCTGATCGGAAACAGATCGGCATTGTTGCCGACCACGAGATTGCACTCGGTCTGTCCGTAGATCTCATGAGCGTCGATGCCGAACGTGTTGCGCACCCAGTCCAGCAATTCGGCGCCGAGCGACTCCCCGCCGGTGAGCATGCTGCGCAGCTTCACGCCATCATGTTTGACGTTTGCCTGGCGCATCAGCTTCAGCGCCGTCGGCGGCAAGAACACGTTGCGTATCTTGTGATCGGCCATCAGCTGCATCGCCGCCTCCGGCTCGAATTTCCTGGCGCGATAGCCGACGATGGGCACGCCATGATACCAGGCCGGGAACAGCGCATCGAACAGTCCGCCGATCCAGGCCCAGTCCGCCGGCGTCCAGTAGACATCGCCCGGTTTCGGGAAGAAGCCGTGTACCATCTCCACATTGGGCAGATGACCGAGCAGCACCCGATGCGCATGCAACGCGCCCTTGGGATTTCCTGTGGTGCCTGACGTGTAGATGATGATCGCGGGATCGTCGCAGGACGTATCGACCGTGGTGAAGTCTTCGGACGCCGCCTCGATTGCCGACCAGAACGGTTTGGCGCCGGCATGCGGTGCACTGTCCGTGACGTAGATATCTTGTAAATGAGGCAGCCGCTCGCGGATTTTCGACAACTTGTCCCAACCACTCGCGTCGGTGACGATGGCCTTGGCCCCGGAATTGGCAAGGCGGAATTCCAGCGCGTCCTCGCCGAACAGCGTGAACAGCGGCACCGAGACCAGACCCGAACGGAACGCGGCGAGATGCACGATCGGCAATTCCACCGATTGCGACAAAAACACCGCAATGCGGTCGCCGCGCTGCAGGCCATCTGCCTTCAGCACATTGGCGAAGCTGCGGGAGAAAGCCTGCATCTCGTCGAAGGAGAAACGATGCGTGCCGCGGTCCTCATCCACATAGATCAGCGCCAGCCGCCCACTGCCGTCGGCATGACGGTCGCAGGCCACCGTCGCGATGTTGAATCGCTCCGGCACATCCCAGCGGAAATTGCGGGCGAGCGTCTCATAATCCGTGGTTTCGACCAGCATGGCAGGCGGCTCCCTGCGGCCTCGCTTGCTTCTTCTCGTTATTCCAGGGGAGAAGTCTGAACGGCCGCAGTCCTATTCTTAAACGAGGAGTCGCGCCCGCCAAAGTGCCTTGAAATTCCCCGCTTGGCATGGTCTCAAGCACCCTATTCGGAACCCGGCGCTATCAGCGCCTTCGCAAGCTTAATCCGGCAGAAATTCCCATGGCACGCAGGTTTTCGGCCGCCTACCAGTCGGAACCCGTGTCCAGCCTGGCACTGTGGGCGCGGCGCCTCGCGGTTTTCGCCGCCATTGCCGCCCTCACCTCGATCATCATCGTTCGCTTCGGGTTCCTCGAAGTGAAACCAGCGCTGATGACCTTCTTTGGGGCATTGGGCTTTGCCGGCTTGTCGATCCTGGTCGCGCTCGCCGGCTTTGCCGCGATCTGGCAGAATGGCTCGCGCGGCATGAGCGTGATTCTGGTGGCGCTGATGCTCGACGCGGTGATCCTGGCCTATCCCGGTTACCTTGCGTACCAATACCGCAAGCTGCCGAAGATCCACGACATCACCACGGACCCGATCGACCCGCCGCGCTTTGAGGCGCTAGCACGGCTGCGTATCGGCGACGACACCAACTCCGCCGTCTATTCCGGCCTCTACTCCGCCGAACAGCAGCGCGCTGCCTATCCGGATATCGAGCCGGTCGAACTCGAAGTGCCGGTACAGCGTGCCTATGACGTGGCACGCGCGCTGGTCGACAAGCGCAAGTGGACGATCATCGACGAGCGTCCGCCGCAGCCGCCGCGCCGCATCGGCCGCATCGAGGCCGTGGCGCGGACGCCGATCATGGGCTTTCGCGAGGACGTCTCGATCCGAGTGGTGCCGGACGGCGAAGGTTCGCGCGTCGATATCCGCTCGTCGTCGCGCTATTTCGAAGGCGATCTCGGCAGCAACGCAGCACGCATCACCAAGCTGATCGACGATATCAATACCGCCGTCGACAGCGCGCCGGCGCCGAAGAAGGCGGCGACGCCGGCGAAGGCCGCTGTGAAGGGCGTGAAGAAGTAGGCCCTCGCCTCTCCGACCAGCCCTCACCCCCGCCCCCGTGCGAAGCGAAGCTTCGCTAGGCGGGGAGAGGTTAAGGAAGAGCGCTCAGCTCCGCGCCCGCTTCTCCACATTCGCGATCCGCTCGGGCACGCCGAACTCCTGCCGGCACACATCGGCCAGAACCGCGATGCCTTCGCGGATTTCATCATGCGTCGGGCTGGCAAAGCAGATCCGGATATGGCTGCCGGCATAGGCTTTATCGACGGACCATTCCGGACCCGGATTGATCGACACGCCGGCCTTCAGTGCGGCCTGATAGAGCTTCATCGCGTCGACATTGTCGGGCAGTTTGACCCACAGGAAGATGCCGCCTTTGGGATCGGCGAACTCCGCCGCCGTGCCGAACTGTTCGTTCAACGCGTCCATCAGGGTGTCCAGCTTGGCGCGCAGACCGCGCGTGGCTTTGGGCACATGGGTGGCGAAATGCGGCACGCAATATTCGGCCAGCACCATCTGCTCCAGCGCGCCGGATCCGGCATCGGTCTTCAGCGCCAGCATGCGTGACATGATCTCCCAGGGCGCGACGATGTAGCCGACACGCAAGGCTGGTGCGATCGACTTCGAGAACGAACCGATATGGATCACGCTGCCGGTCTTATCCATCGCATGCAGCGCCGGGGGACGCTCGCCGCTCCAGATCAGGTCGGCATAGCAGTCGTCCTCGAAAATCGGGACGCAGTATCTGGCCGACAG
This sequence comes from Tardiphaga sp. P9-11, assembly GCF_008329525.1. Classification (GTDB taxonomy): domain Bacteria; phylum Pseudomonadota; class Alphaproteobacteria; order Rhizobiales; family Xanthobacteraceae; genus Tardiphaga. The sequence goes on from NZ_NPKQ01000003.1 coordinate 510,299, forward strand.
TGCCAGCAATTCGCGGCGGCGACTCTCCGGCATGATGGTAGCGGTCGGATTCTGCACCGTCGGGATGGTGTAGATATATTTCGGACGGATGCCCTTGCTCTTCAGGTCTTCCAAGGCGGCGGCCAGCGCGTCCATCTGCATGCCGTCCTGATCCAGGGGAATGCCGACGATGTTGACGCCGAGCCGGGTCAGCCGATTGATCGAGCCCTGGTAGCAGTCGCGCTCGATGATGACGGTGTCGCCCTTGGCCAGGAGGCTGTGATTGACAAGATCGAGGGCCTGCAACGAGCCGGAGACGACCAGGATGTCATCGGCGGTACAATCGATGCTCGCATCGCGCTTCAGCTTGGATGCGATGAAATCGCGCAGCGGCAGATAACCTTGCGGGCCGCTCGCCAGACCGTAGGTTGCCAGCGTGCGTCCCTCGCGCAGCATCACAGCATTGGCGGCAGCGGTGAGGCCCTCCACCGGCACCTGGTCCATGTCATTATTCCCGCCGACGAAGCTGTATTTGGAAAGACCGGTCCATTTTGCCGCAGGTGCGGGCAGGCCCGGAGGCAGCAATGGCGCATAATCGAACCGTGTGGCGGTAGTCATGAACGTCGTCTCCCTGAAGCCTTCTCGTGGTGAAGGCCGTTTTTATGATGAAGGCCGCCTCGTTGGACCGCCCTCCGCGTGTATCGCGCCTTGAATGCCGGATTTACCCCTTTGCCCTCACGCGCCGCACCATTAGAGTGCCGCCGCAAAGATGAGCTTTTTCCGGCAGGTGCATGCACGACTTAATCCGCGATATCACGCTATGTATCCTGTTTGCGTGGGGCATCGGGCTCGTTGCGCATTTCACCCGGCAGCCGTTGATCCTTGCTTATCTGATCGCCGGCTTCATCATTGGGCCATTCGGCATCGGATGGGTCAAGTCGGACGAATCCATCAGCACGATCTCCGAACTCGGCCTGATCTTCATGCTGTTCATGATCGGTCTCGAGATCGACCTGAAGAAGATCATCCGCGCCGGCAAGGTCATTCTGTTTGCGGCCGGCGGCCAATTGATCGGCGGCTGCGTGCTGGGTGCCGCCTTCTTCATGGCACTCGGGCTCAAGCTCGGTGGCGGCGGGTTCGACGCGCTGTATCTCAGCGTCGCATGTGCGCTGTCCTCGACGGTGGTCATCGTCAAGGTGCTCTATGAGAAGCGCGAACTCGACACGCTGCCGGGCCGCATCACGCTCGGCATCCTGGTGCTGCAGGACATCTTCGCGATCCTGTTTCTGGCGGTGCAGCCGAGTCTCGCCGATCTGCAGGTCAGCGTCATCGCGCTGTCGATCGCCCGCGTCGGCGTGCTGGTGGCCACCGCGCTGATCCTGAGCCGCTATGTGCTACCGGCGCTATTCCACCAGATCGCACGGCGCCCGGAACTGGTACTTCTGGGCGCGCTGGCATGGTGCTTCCTGATCGGTGAGATCGCCGAGCGGCTGCATCTGTCCCGCGAAATGGGCTCGCTGGTGGCCGGCGTGTCGCTCTCGACCTTCCCCTACGCGCTCGACGTCACCGCCAAAGTGACGACGCTGCGGGACTTCTTCATCACGCTGTTCTTCGTCGCCGTCGGTATGACGATCCCGATCCCGACCGGATCGGTGATCGGACTGGCGCTGATCATCGCCGTGTTCACGGTGGTCAGCCGCATCCTCACGACCTTCACGCCGCTCTATCTGATGAAGCAGGGCCTGCGGGCCAGCCTGCTGCCGGCGCTCAATCTGGCGCAGATCAGCGAATTCTCGCTGGTGGTGCTCCAAACGGGCATCGCCGCCGGCCACATCACCACCCAGACATCGAGCGCCGCATCCTTTGCCTTTGTTATTCTCGCGGTGCTCTCGACCTTCACCATGATGCGTAGCGACCAGATCACCCGCATGCTGATCGGCCCGCTGAAGCGGATAGGACTGCGCGACCTCGATCATGGCCAGGGCGGCGAGGCCGACCATGCAGCCGGCCATGGCGACGCCCGCCGCATCGTCATTCTCGGCTTCTTTCGCACGGCCTCTGCCCTGCTCGCCGAGATCGAACGCCAGAACAAGGAGCTGCTCGACCAGATCAGCGTCGTCGACTTCAATCCGAACGTCTTCCGCACCCTGGTCGGGCGCGGCCAGCACGTGATCTATGGCGATATCAGCAATGTCGACACGCTGGTCCATGCCGGCGTCGGCAATGCCGAGATCATCATCCTCAGCGTACCGGACTCGCTGCTGAAGGGCGCGAACAACGAGAAGCTGGTCCGGCATGTCCGCTCGATCAACCCCTCCGCCAAGATCATCTCGACCGCGGACGTGCTCCGCGACGTGAGCGATATTTACGCGGCCGGCGCCGACTACGTCACCGTGCCCCGGCTCAGCGACGCCCATGCGCTGTACGAGGTGATCGAGGCCGCGGATCAGGGCCTGCTGGACGCCAAACGGGCCGAAACCGACGCGGAGCTGGCCGAACGGCGGGAAGTGCTGCCGTAGGGCCTATTCCGCACTGCGAACCCGCATACCGCCCCCCATTTCCGCGGGTTGCACCGCCCCCCGCTCTGCGCCATATGGACCTCACACAGAGCAAGCGTGCATCCGAGGCGAATCTTATGGCCGACCCGATTTCAGACGTTCTGCAAGCCTTTGCCGCCGGCGAAATGGTCGTGGTAACCGACGATGACGACCGCGAGGGCGAAGGCGACCTCATCGTCGCCGCGTCGTTCTGTACCGCCGAGAAGATGGCCTTCATCATCCGGCATACATCGGGCATCGTCTGCGCGCCGATCACCACCGAGGATGCGCGCCGGCTGCGGCTCGACCCGATGGTCGTCAACAACGATAGCAATCACACCACCGCCTTTACCGTCTCCATCGATTACAAGCCCGATAACGGTACCGGTATCTCGGCCGAAGAACGCGCCTCCTGCTGCCGCGCGCTAACGAATCCCAATGCCGGCGCCAACGACTTCGCGCGCCCGGGCCATATCTTCCCGCTGATCGCCAAGGACGGTGGCGTATTGATGCGCTCCGGCCATACCGAAGCCGCCGTCGATCTCTGCAAGATGGCCAATCTGTCGCCAGTCGGCGTCATCAGCGAATTGATGAATGACGACGGCTCGGTGATGAAGGGCCAGCAAGTCGTCGATTTCGCTGCCAAGCATAAATTGAAGCATGTCACCATCGCCGACATGATCGCCTATCGGCAGGCGCGCGAGAAGCTGATCGAGCGCGTCTCGACCTTCACCACCGAAAGCCCGATCGGCACGCTGCAGGGCTATTCCTACCGCTCGCCCTTCGACCCCATCCACCATGTTGCCTTCGTTTACGGCAGCGTCGGCGACGGCAAGAATGTACTGACGCGCTTCCACAAGCCGAACATCGTCCGCGACATGTTCAGCGGCCCGGCGAAGATGAATGTCGTGCTGGAGCGCTTCAAGAAAAACGGCAGCGGCGTTCTCGTATACCTGCGCGATGGCGCTGCAGGTGTTCCCGTCGAGCCGCTGGCCACGCCGAAATCAGCCGAAGCCGACCGCAACCGGCAGTGGCGTGAAATCGGTGTCGGTGCACAGATCCTGCGCGATCTGGGCGTTACCTCGATCCGTCACCTGACCTCGACGACCCATGACTACAAGGGACTGTCGGGTTTCGGCATCGAGATCGCCTGCAACGAACAGCTTGATGGCTAGAGGTCGAAGACCTAAAATGCCGCATTCCATATAGGCCAAGGTCACCTCTTGCGGCGATGGCCTATGTGAGACGTAGATGCGCAGGCAAGGAAACCAAAAAGCCTGCGCACTAATCAGCCACGATATGAAAGGGATTTCGATGAGCGTTGCCCCCAAGGGTAAGGACAAGCCTGCTGCGAATTTTCAGTGGGACGATGCGTTCGTGCTCGATAGCCAGCTCACCGAAGACGAGCGCATGATCCGCGACACCGCGCGCGCTTACGCCCAGGACAAGCTGCTGCCGCGCGTCAACGACGCTTATCTCAACGAGCATACCGACCGCGAAATCTTCAACGAGATGGGCGAGCTCGGCCTGATCGGCATCACGCTGCCGGAAGATTACGGCTGCGCCAATGCCAGCTATGTCGCCTACGGCCTCGTGGCCCGTGAAATCGAGCGCGTCGACTCCGGCTATCGCTCGATGAATTCGGTGCAGTCGTCGCTGGTGATGTATCCGATCTACGCTTACGGCAGCGAAGAGCAGCGCAAGAAGTACCTGCCCAAGCTCGCCACCGGCGAATGGGTCGGCTGCTTCGGCCTCACCGAGCCCGATGCCGGCTCCGATCCCGGCGGCATGAAGACCCGCGCCGAAAAGGTCAGCGATGGCTACAAGCTGTCGGGCTCCAAGATGTGGATCTCCAACGCCCCGATCGCCGACGTGTTCGTGGTGTGGGCGAAGTCCGCCGCCCATGACAACCAGATCCGTGGCTTCATCCTCGAGAAGGGCATGAAGGGCCTCTCGGCGCCGAAGATCGGCGGCAAGCTCTCCTTGCGCGCCTCGATCACCGGCGAGATCGTGATGGACGGCGTGATCGTTCCGGAAGAGAATCTGCTGCCCAACGTGTCGGGCCTGAAGGGTCCGTTCGGCTGCCTCAACCGCGCCCGTTACGGCATCTCCTGGGGCGTGCTCGGCGCCGCCGAGGACTGCATGGCCCGCGCCCGCCAGTACACGCTGGACCGCAAGCAATTCAACCGCCCGCTCGCTGCCACCCAATTGGTGCAGAAGAAGCTCGCCGACATGCTGACCGAAATCTCGCTGGGCTTGCAGGGCAGCTTGCGCGTCGGCCGCCTGATGGACGAAGGCAATTTCCATCCGGACATGATCTCGGTGGTGAAGCGCAACAATTGCGGCAAGTCGCTCGACATCGCCCGCATGGCCCGCGACATGCACGGCGGCAACGGCATCCAGGCCGAATACCACGTGATGCGCCATGCGCAGAACCTGGAAACCGTGAACACCTATGAGGGCACGCACGACGTCCACGCGCTGATCCTCGGCCGCGCCATCACGGGCATCCAGGCGTTCGGCTAAGCCGCTCGCGCTTTAAATCAACCGCTTCGAAATGCCCGGCCTCGCGCCGGGCATTTTTCGTTTGCGGGCTTCAAAACCGGGCGGGTTGACGCTCGCCCTTTCATGTATCATCATAAGTTACATGAGACGAGACAACCGCCTTTCCGCCACGCTGCACGCGCTGCTGCACATGGCCGAGCAGAACCGCCCGATGACCTCGGCCGAACTGGCCATGTGCATGACCACCAATGCCGTGGTCGTCCGCCGCACCATGGCTGGGCTGCGAGACGTTGGTCTGGTGCGTTCCGAAAAGGGCCATGGCGGCGGCTGGGAGATCGCGCGCGACCTCTCAAGCGTGACGCTGAAGGACATCTATGACGCGCTGGGCAAGCCCAGCCTGATGGCCATGGGCATTCATCTGGAAAGCCCGACCTGCCTCGTCGAACAGGCTGTCAATCACTCGCTCACATCGGCCTTCGCGGAAGCGGAGGCAGTCCTGATCGGCCGCCTTGCGGACGTCACGCTGGCGCAGCTCGCCGCGGATTTTCACGCGCGGGCAGAGGATCATCGCAGCAAAATTCAGATCAAGATTTCAAGGAAAACAAAATGAGTTTCGATGCCATCGTCATCGGCGGCAGCTATGCCGGCCTCTCCGCGGCGCTGCAATTGGCGCGTGCGCGCCGCAAGGTGCTGATCATGGATTCCGGCCTGCGCCGTAATCGCTTCGCTGAGCACTCGCACGGCTTTCTCGGTCAGGACGGCCGCACCCCCGGCGCGATTGCTGCGGACGCACGCGCGCAACTGATGGCCTATCCCACTGTCGAATGGGTCGATGCGACAGCCACGGATGGCTCGGGTGAGATGAACGATTTCACCGTCAGTGCGGAGAGCGGCGAGTGCTATCAGGCCCGGCGCATCATCCTCGCCGCCGGCGTGGTCGATGCACTGCCGGATCTCCCCGGTCTCGCCGAGCGCTGGGGCAAGCACGTGTTTCACTGTCCGTATTGCCACGGCTACGAACTCGATCAGGGCCGCATCGGTGTGCTGGCGTCGTCGGAGATGTCGATGCATCACGCCTTGATGCTGCCGGACTGGGGATCGACCACGCTGTTCCTCAACGGAGCGTTCACGCCGGACGCGGACCAGCTCATGCAACTGATGCAGCGCGGCGTCACCGTCGAGCGCGAACCGATCAGGCAGCTCTCCGGCGCATCCATCGATATCGAACTCACGGATGGTCGCATCATTCCGCTCGATGGCATGTTCACGTTGACGCGCACCAGCCTGGCGTCGCCGCTCGGCACACAGCTAGGCTGCGCCGTGGAAGACGGCCCGATGGGACCGTTCCTGCAGACCGACATGTTCAAGGAAACCACCGTCTCCGGCGTGTTCGCCTGCGGTGACATGGCGCGCGCGACCGGCTCCGTCGCGCTTGCGGTGGGCGACGGCGCCATGGCCGGGGTCGGCGCGCACCGGTCGCTGATGTTTGGCCCCGGTCATGCTTAGGGTCTGCGACGCCCGACGCTTCCAGCGCATGGCTGGCGCGAGTTAGCGCTGTTTGATTTCCCCGGTCATGTTGCTAGTCATTCGAAGCAATACCGAGAACATGCTGGGAAGGACCGACCATGAGCGACCAGAACAACAACGCCAATGACGACGTCCCGTTCAATCGCGATTATCCGCTGAAGGCTGGCGTCGTCGATCAGGTCCGCCCAAACGTGCGCCGGGTTCTCTGCAACAACCCCTCGCCTTTCACCTTTACCGGCACCAACAGCTACATCGTGGGCACCGGCAAGGTCGCGATCATCGATCCCGGCCCGGCCAATGACGCCCATCTACAGGCGTTGCTCGATGCGGTGAAGGGCGAGACCGTGACGCATATTTTCGTCACCCACACCCATAGCGACCATTCGCCAAATACCGCGGCGCTCAAGGCCGCCACCGGGGCCACGGTCTATGCCGAAGGTCCGCACCGCGCCTCACGGCCGCGCTTCGAGAGCGAGAAACATTCGCCGGAGTCAGGCGCCGACCGCGACTTCCAGCCGGACGTGCTGGTCGCCGATGGCGACGTAATCGAAGGCGACGGCTGGGCGCTTGAAGGCGTGGCGACGCCGGGCCATACCGCCAACCACATGGCCTTCGCCTGGCGCGAGAAGAAGTATCTCTTTGTCGCGGATCACGTGATGGGCTGGTCGACCTCCATCGTAGCGCCGCCCGATGGCTCGATGATCGACTACATGGCCTCGCTGGACAAACTCGCGGCGCGCGACGAGGACCTGTATTTCTCCGGCCACGGCCCGGACATTCCCGATGCACAGCGCTATGTGCGATTTCTCATTCGCCACCGCCGCGCCCGCGAGGCCTCGATCCTGCATCGCCTCGGCAAGGGCGAAGCGGACATCCCGACCATCGTGCGCGCGATCTATATCGGCCTCGATCCGCGCCTGACCAATGCGGCCGGCTATTCGGTGCTGGCACATCTGGAAGATCTCGTCGCCCGCGGCCTCGTGCTGACATCAGGCGATCCAGTCATCGGCGGCAGCTATCGGATGGCGTAACGACCTCTCCCCGCACAATACGGGGAGAGTCAGCATTTGCAGCGCGGCTACGGCAGATTCACGATCTCGACCCAGTTCGGATTCTTGCCCACGGGTGTTTCGCCCAGCTTGGTCAGATTTCCCTTCGACTTGTCGATGGCATAGGCCGTCATGCTGTTCGATAGTTGCCCAACCGCCAGCAGATAGCGGCCCGACGGATCGATGTTGAATCCACGCGGCTGCTTTTCCGTAGCCGTGGAGCCAAGCGATGTCAGCGCGCCCGTCTTCGGATCGACACGGAAGGCGGCGATCGTGTTGCTGGTGCGCTCCGACGCATAGAGAAACTTGCCATCCGGCGTGAGGTGGATATCCGCGGCCCAGGGCTTTCCCTCAAAAGGCTTGCCGTCGAAGCCCTTGGGCAACGCAGAGGCAACCTGCGTTTCCTTCTTCAGCGTCCCGGTGGCAGCGTCCCATGGAAACACATAGATCGCGGCGTCGAGCTCGTTGATCAGATAGACGAACTTCTTGTCCGGCGAGAACACCAGATGGCGTGGCCCGCCCTTGGCCTTCACGCTCACGGTCGGCGGATCGTTCGGCGTCAGCTTTCCGGTCTTGGCGTCGAATTTCTGCTGATAGATGACATCGCCGCCGAGGCTCGTATGCAGCACATAGCGATTGGTGGGATCGACGATGATACAATGGGCGTTCGGCTCTGTGGCGACCACCTGCTGTGCCGCTGCGATCACGCCATTCGGCCCGATGGCATTCACCGCCACCTTGTTGCCGCCATAGGACGCGCTGAGCAGAAACCGCCCGGTGCGATCGACTGCGATATAGGCCATGGAATCCGCCAGCGGCCCGGGGCCGACCAGTTTCAGTTTTCCAGTTTTGGCATCGATATCGAAGGTCACCGCCGTATAGGGCTCGTTGCGCAGGCCAGCATAGAGCCGGTGCTTCTCGGGGCTGATGGCCAGCGGCAGCGAGCCGCCGGGCTTTGCCGGCCCCGGCACCGCCACCGTATCGATCGCAGCGAGATTGCCATTCGCCTTCAATTCGAGAACGCTGATGTTCTGGCTGTCAGCATTGCCGACATAAACATAGGTGGCGGCACTGGCCGATGACATGATGAGCCCTGTTGCTAGGGGAAGCGACACGATCGCCAGCAGCGCCTTTAAGCGGGCTCCGACATGCTTGAACGGCCAACGACGCGAAACGGAGCGAACCCGTGCGAGCATCAACGCCTCCCTGCCTCTTTTAATTGGAAGGGATGATGCTACCGCCTTCCGGAATAGGCAAGCTGCGCTGCGGCAAAGCCGGAACGCGAAATCAGAACCGCCCGGCCAGCGTCACGCGCAAGGCCAGCGGCTCGACCGGATGTAGCACGCGATCCATGATGCCGGTCTGGCACACGGCAGCAGGCGCTGTCGGCGCGCCGCCGCCTGCCGGGAAACACGCGGCGAACAGCGAATCCGTCTTCAGCAGTGAACCATAGGCATAGGTGATCTGGTCCGACTTGCTATCGAGGATGTTGAAGGCATCGAGCTGGATGCGCCAGCCATTGTCGAAGCGATAGCCGAGCTGGCCGTTCAGCAATCCCGTCGCCGGAGAAATAAACGCAGCGTCTTCCGTCAGCGGACGCGAACCGAAATAGCGATAGCGCAGCACGCCGAACCAGCCGGTCGTTTCGCCCAGCCGAATGCCGGCCGAGGCGATCATGTTGGGGGCGCCGGGAATGAAATTGCCGGGCGCGTTGCCGATCTGCGAGGCCGGATAGCCATCGAGCTCCGCATAGGCCGCCGCCTGATCGGCATTGCTGCCGCGAAAGCGCGTACGCGTCATCGCGAGATCGGCTTCGAGGCTCAACCATGACGTGGGCTTGTAGTCGTTGGTCCACTCGAAACCGACGCGGTGGCTGGGACGGCTCGGTTCAGTATCGCCAGCATCACCGACGAACAGGATTTCGGAGGCGGAATCCAGCATGAAGAAGGCGAGTGAACTGGTCAGGCCTGGCACGAGTTTCGTACGCAATCCGATCTCGGCGCCTTTGGTCTTCACCAGGAACGGCGAGCTACCCACCGGCGAACCATCGGACGGCGATTCCTTGATTGTCACGCCGCGCGCATCGTTGCTGTGGAACCCCTCGCCGGCATTCAGGAACAGCTCGGTCTTCGCAAAGGGACCAATTACCAGACCTGCCTTGGGGCTGCCGATGGTCGCCGTGGCGCTGCCGGAGTTCACCGGATTGAAGAACGAATTGACCGTGGTGTCGTAATAGTCGCCGCGCCAGCCGATATTGGTGCGCAGCCAGTCAGTCCAGAATGTGGTGTTCTGGACGAACACGCCGATACTGCCTTCCTTCACTCCATCGCTACGGGTAGTGGAGAGATATTGCCGCTTGATGGTGTTGCCGAGACTGACATTGATATCGTCGTAGCGGCTCTGGATGCCGACTTCGGTTTCGTTGCGGAGTGCTGCGATATTGTACTTGAATGTATGCGAGGCATTGATGCCGCCGAGCACGCGATCGTCATATTGGTGAAACTGGTCGCCATTGACCGGATCGCTCAAGAAGAACGTAAAGTTGTTCCACAGATTGAGCTTGCTCTTGATGACGTAGAAATCGAGCTTGGTCGCGCTGTCCATATCGGTCTGCCGGAGACGGCCGGACAGCGAGAAACGCTCCGAATTGCCCCCATCGCTCGGATCGAGCGCGCCATAGCGGCCAATCTCGCCGGAAGTGATCGCGCGCAGTGGCACCTGATCGGTGGAATTCCACTTGTTGCTATAGGCCATGCCGGTCAGCGACAGGCCGTTGTCGGCGGTGCCCTGGCTGTAGCGGATCACGCTATTGAGCTTCTGGAGCTTATCGGGATTGTCCCACGGGCCGTTATAGATATTGGCCTCGGCGGCCACCAGCAGCGTGCCTTTGCCGACTTTGCCCGACGTCACGCCGAAGGCCCGGTTGTAACCGAAACTGCCCGATGTGATCGACGCCATGGTGCGCGCGACGCTGTCGATCAGGCTGACATGAATCGCACCGACGGACGAGAAGTCGCCTTCATCGGCGAAATACGGTCCCTTGCGGACATTCACCGAACTGATCAGTTCGGGGATGAGGAAGTTGGCATCGGCATAACCCTGGCCGTGACCATGGGTGCGCATGTTCACCGGCATGCCGTCGATGGAGATGGCGAGATCGGTGCCGTGATCGAGATTTACGCCACGCAAGAAATACTGGTTGGCTTTGCCGTCACCGGAATGCTGGGTGATGATCAGACCCGGCGCCACCTCCAGCGCCTCGGCCGGACGCGACAGCGGCCGCGCATTGACGTCAGCGCCGCTGATCGTCTTTTCGCTTGCGGAGGCGGGCGGTGTTGGCTCTGCGCTGAACCCGGGCGTGACGCCTGCGCCGCCGGCCGCTGCCGTCGGCGCAGCGGCGCGGTGCGCGACCGGACGATTCGGCTCGGTCCCGCTGCGCGGTACACGTGGTTTGGCCGCAGGCCGCGGCGGCGCCTCGACTTCGACCGGCGACAGCACTGTCGTCGGCTGCGCAGCCGACGGCGTGACGGCTGCGAGCGAAGCCAGGGCGATTCCGGCCGATGAAAAGAGAGAGCGATGCATCGGTCAGTCGGCCGGGCTATGCTGGGTTCAACCGGAACACACTGACATGCCAAGTATGACAAAGTCAAAGATTCGTCATACTTCTTGAGAGGACCGATGCAGCGCATTACGATCACGCTCGACAACGACCTGATGGAAGAGCTGGACGCGATGATCGCCGAACACGGCTATCAGAACCGCTCCGAAGCGATCCGCGATTTCGCCCGCGCCGGCATGCAGCAGGCCGCCCAAGAGAAGGGCAAGGCCGGCGAATGCGTCGCCGCGCTGGTCTATGTCTATGATCACGCCCAGCGCGATCTCTCACGACGCCTGGTCGATACCTATCACCATCACCATGACCTCTCGCTGGCGACGCTGCATGTGCATCTCGACGGCGACAACTGCATGGAAGTCACGGCGCTGCGTGGCTCGGGCAGCGAGGTACAGCATTTCGCCGATCACATCATTGCGGAGCGCGGCGTGAAATATGGCCGCGTGGTGATGATGCCGACGGGGAAGAAGGCGGAAGGAAAGAAGAAGGGGCACAGCCACGGGTGATGTGGAGTTGCGCGACAAGCTGCGGGAATCCCTCCCCCTTGCGGGGAGGGTCGGCCGAGCGAGGCGATGCGCAAGCATCGACGAAGTGGAGGCCGGGGTGGGGGTAGCCCCACACTCAGGCCGGAGTTTGTGGCACCCCCACCCGACCGCGCTACGCGCGGCCACCCTCCCCGCAAGGGGGAGGGATAAGAGAGCGCGTCAATCCCAATCCGGCGCAAAACCCGGATTCACCAGACGCTGCGCCTTCGGCAGCGCCGCGATCGCCTTGCGGTCGTCGTCGTCCAGCGTCACCTTCAGCGCATCGAGATTGGCCTGCTGGCTTTCCTTGCGCGATGCCTTGGGGATCGCGGCAACGCCGTCCTGATCGAGCAGCCACTTCAGCGCTACCTGCGCCGCCGATACGCCGTGCTTGGCCGCGATGGTCTTCATCACATCGTTGTCCGCAAGCCGGCCCTGCCCGAGCGGGCAATAGGCCACCAGCGGGATCGACTTCGACCGCAGATAGGTCAGCAGCTTCGTCTGGTCGAGCAGCGCGTGATATTCGACCTGGTTGCAGGCGACCGGAGCGCCGATCTCCTCAACGGCCTGCTTCATCAACTTGACGGGAAAATTGGCGACTCCGATGGCGCGGACGCGCCCCTCGTCCTTCAGCTTGAGCAGCGTCTCGAAGATCGCCGGCAGGTCCATTCCCTTCGACGGCCAATGCACCAGATAGAGATCGACGACATCGAGCCCGAGCTTCTTCAGGCTAGTGTCGAAGGCGCGCTTGATGGCCTCCGGCGCGAGATTCTCGTGCCACACCTTGGTGGTGACATGCAGATCCTCGCGCGCGATGCCGGAGGCCTTGATGCCGGCCCCGACTTCGGCCTCGTTGCCATACATCTCGGCGGTGTCGATGTGGCGATAACCGAGCCCGATGGCGCTGGCCACACCGGTCACGCAACCCTCGCCCGTGAGCTTGAAAGTGCCAAGGCCGAGCTTCGGCACGCGAATGCCCTGGGTGTTCAAATTGTCCATGTCAATTCCTCAATATGGCGAAACCGCCCGAGACGACGGCGCCAGAAGTGTTTGATACGGTGCCAGCCTGCAACGATAAATTCAAATCAACGGGAGAGTTTCAGCACCATGGAAAAAGCACTGCGCGGATGGCTCGACTCCCACGGCCTGCTCGCCATCACTGCGGCGGTCCTCGGGATCATCAGCCTGCTGGCCATGACGCTGGTGCTTGGGGGCTTCTGGCTGGCCCGCTAAACAGCACACCCTCGCGATGTCGCTGATGGGCTTCTCGGTGTCGCTCATGGACTGGTGCCGATCCCCGAAATACGCCACACTCCGGGCCTGATCGCGACCCGGATTTTTCATGCGCTATTCGCTGACGTCCCTGCTGAAGCAGACCCTCACCGGCCATAAAGGCTGGACGCCACAATGGCGCGATGCTGCGCCCAAGGCTGAGTACGACATTATCATCGTCGGTGGTGGCGGCCACGGGCTGGCGACGGCCTATTACCTGGCGAAGGAATACGGCCTCAAGAATATTGCCGTGCTTGAGAAAAGCTGGATCGGGTCAGGCAATATCGGCCGCAACACCACCATCATCCGCTCCAACTATCTGCTCTCCGAGAATATCTCGCTCTATGAGCTGTCGCTGCAGCTGTGGGAAGGCCTCGAACAGGACTTCAACTACAACGCCATGGTGAGCCAGCGCGGCGTGCTGAACCTGTATCATTCCGACGGCCAGCGCGACGCCTATGCCCGGCGCGGCAACATGATGCGGCTGAACGGCGCCGACAGCGAATTGCTGGATCGCGAGGGTGTGCGAAAACTCTATCCGTTCCTGAATTTCGATGCGGCGCGTTTTCCGATCCAGGGCGGGCTGCTGCAGAAGCGCGGCGGCACCGTGCGCCACGATGCGGTGGCGTGGGGCTATGCGCGCGGCGCCAGCGATCGCGGCGTCGACGTGATCCAGAATTGCGAGGTGACGGGCATCGATATTGTCGATGGTCGCGCGGTGGGTGTGCAGACTTCGCGCGGCGCGATCAGGGCAAAGAAAATCGGCATCGCCGTTGCCGGCTCGTCGTCGCGCGTGGCAGCGCTGGCCGGGATGCGACTGCCGATCGAAAGCCATGTGCTGCAGGCCTTCGTCTCCGAAGGGCTGAAGCCGATCATCCCGGGGGTCATCACCTTCGGCGCCGGCCATTTTTATATCAGCCAGTCCGACAAGGGCGGACTGGTGTTTGGCGGCGATATCGACGGCTACAACTCCTATGCCCAGCGCGGCAACCTGCCCGTGGTCGAAGATGTCTGCGAGGGCGGCATGGCCCTGATGCCAGCGATCGGCCGGGCGCGGATGCTGCGCAATTGGGGCGGCCTCGTCGATATGTCGATGGACGGCTCGCCGATCATCGACCGCACCCACGTCAAAGGGCTCTATCTCAATGCCGGCTGGTGCTATGGCGGCTTCAAGGCGACGCCGGGCTCGGGCTTCGTCTTCGCACATCTGCTCGCAAAGGACGAGCCGCATCCCGCCGCCAATCGCCTGCTGCTGGGTCGCTTTCGCTCGGGCCATATCGTCGATGAAAAGGGCCAGGGCGCCCAACCGAACCTGCACTGAGGCCCCATGCGCATCCCCTGCCCTTACTGCGGATCACGTGATGCTTCGGAATTTTCCTATTCCGGCGACGCCACGCTGACGCGGCCCGCGCCCGACAGTACCGATGCCATGTTCGATTACGTCTATCTGCGCGACAATCCCGTCGGCGTGCACCAGGAACATTGGTATCACACCGCCGGTTGCCATGCCTGGGTGAAGGTGACGCGCAACGTCTCCACGCATGAAGTGATCGACGCCGTGCTGGCTCATGATGAGGCCGAATCATGAGCATCTCGCGTCGCCTTGCCTCCGGCGGATTGATTGATCGCTCCAAGCCGATCAGCTTCAGTTTCGACGGCAAGACCTATGGTGGTTATGCCGGCGATACGCTGGCTTCTGCGCTGCTCGCCAATGACACGATGCTGGTCGGCCGCTCGTTCAAATATCACCGCCCGCGTGGCATCTTCTCGGCCGGACCGGAAGAGCCGAATGCGCTGGTAACGTTGCGCTCGGGCGCGCGCGCCGAACCGAATACCAAGGCCACCACGGTCGAGCTGTTTGACGGCCTAGCCGCATCGAGCCAGAATTGCTGGCCGTCGCCGAATTTCGATCTGCGCGCCGTGCATCAGCTCGCCGGGCCGCTGCTCAATGCCGGCTTCTACTACAAGACCTTCATGTGGCCAGCGGCATTCTGGGAGAAATTCTACGAACCCGCCATCCGCGCCTCGGCCGGGTTAGGTGCGCTGAGCGGTCTCGACGATCCCGACACGTATGAGAAGACCCACGCCTTCTGCGATCTGCTGGTGATCGGCGCCGGCCCGGCGGGCCTTGCCGCAGCGCTCGCCGCGGGCCGTGCCGGCGCGCGGGTCGTCCTGGCCGAAGAGGACTTCGTGCTTGGCGGAAGGTTGCTCAGCGATACCGCACAGATCGATGGCGTCTCGGCGGCCTCATGGGCAGCGCTGACGGAAGCCGAACTCGGTACGCTGCCGAATGTCCGCATCCTCAAGCGTACCGCCGTGTTCGGCGCCTATGACGGCGAATACGGCGCCATCGAGCGCGTCAGCGATCATCTGCCGGTGCCGCCGCCTTTCGCGCCGCGCCAGCGGCTGTGGAAAATCGTTGCGAGACAATGCGTACTCGCCGCCGGCGCCGCTGAACGCCCGCTGGTGTTTCCCGGCAATGACCGGCCAGCCATCATGCTGGCCTCGGCATTGCGCATCTATGCCAACCGCTTCGGCGTCACGCCGGGCCAGTGCATCGCTATCTTCACGACATCGGACGATGGCTGGCGCAGCGCATTCGAGCTGCAGAAGGCCGGTGCGGAGATTGCCGTGGTGGTCGACGCCCGCGCGGAGGTCGCGCCCGAGGTGCGCAAGTTCGCCGGTAATGCGCCGCAGTTTCTCGGCGCGCATGTCTCGGACACGTCGGGCTATCGCAGGCTGACGAATATCGAGATCACAGATAGTACCGGCAAGACGCGCAGCGTTGCCGTGGACACGCTCGGTGTTTCCGGAGGCTGGTCGCCCAGCATCGGCATCGCCACGCATCTCGGCAGCAAGGGCAACTGGTCGGAGGAGCGATCGGCGTTTCTTTGCACAGACACGCCACCTGGCATGCAGATCGCCGGCGCCGCGGCCGCGCAATGGACGCTGGCAGACGCGTTACACCATGGTGCGCTCGCCGGTGCGAAAGCTGCCGCGCATGTCGGGCTTGGTCTGCAGACACAAAAGCCGATCATCGCCAGCGACGAGGCGTCCGGCAACAATCCGGTCTGGCTGTTCAAGGGATCACGCCGTAAGGCCTTCATCGATCTGCAGAACGACGTCACGGCGACGGACGTTGCCCTCGCCGCGCAGGAAGGTTTCCGCTCGGTCGAACAGCTCAAGCGCTACACGACGCTTGGTATGGCGACCGATCAGGGCAAGACATCCAACGTCAATGGGCTCGCGATCCTCGCCGGCGAGATCAGGAAGACCATCGCCGAGACCGGCGCCACGCGGGCACGCCCGCCGCATGTGCCGGTCGCCATCGGTGCTTTTGCGGGTCTCCACAGCGGCAAGCATTTCAAGCCGACGCGGCTGACGGCGAGCCACGCGGCTTCTGCAGCGTTGAACGCCACCTTCGTTGAAGCCGGCCAATGGATGCGTGCGCAATGGTTCAATGCGCCCGGCGAGACTGACTGGCTGCAAAGCGTCACCCGCGAGGTGAAGGCTGTGCGCTCCAGCGTCGGCATCTGCGATGTCTCGACACTCGGCAAGATCGCGCTGTGCGGATCGGATGTCGGCGCATTCCTCGACCGCGTCTATGTCAATACTTTCTCGACGCTGCCCATTGGCAAGGTGCGCTACGGCGTGATGCTGCGCGAAGACGGCTTCGTCATGGATGACGGCACCACCGCGCGTCTCGCCGCCGATCATTATGTGATGACCACCACCACGGTGAATGCCGGCAAGGTGATGCAGCATCTGGAATATTGCCATCAGGTGCTGTGGCCCGAACTCGACGTGCAGATGGTCTCGGTGACCGAGCAATGGGCGCAGATTGCCGTCGCCGGGCCGACGTCGCGCGAGCTGCTGCAGGCGCTGCTCGGCGACGCTTGCGACATCTCCAACGAAGCCTTTCCGTACATGGCCTGTGCCGAATTCCATGTCGGCAACATCCCGCTACGGCTGTTTCGCGTTTCATTCTCAGGTGAACTCGCTTACGAGATCGCCGCACCCGCGGGCTACGGCGAAGCGCTGTTCAATGCGCTGATGTCCGCCGGCAAGACGTTCGACGTCATGCCTTATGGCACCGAAGCGCTGTCCGTGATGCGCATCGAAAAAGGCCATGTCGCCGGTTCCGAACTCAACGGCCAGACCGTGGCGCGCGATCTCGGGCTCGGCCGGATGATGTCGGTGAAGAAGGATTATATCGGCCGCACCATGGCGGCGCGTGAGGCGCTGATCGATCCGGATCGGCCGACGCTGGTCGGCCTGCGCCCCGTCGATCGCAGTCAGCGTTTGCGTAATGGCACTTTGCTGTTCGCGCGCGGCGTGACGCCTGCACCGGACACCAATGCCGGCTTCATCACCTCAACGGCGTTCAGCCCAGGCAACAATCACTGGATCGGCCTTGGCCTGCTGGCGCGCGGACCGGAACGGCACGGCGAGATCATCCGCGCCTGGGACCCCGTACGCTCCGGCGATCTTGAACTCGAAGTCGTCGATCCCGTCTTTATCGATGCAGAAGGAGCGCGGCTGCGTGCTTGATCTCGCTCTTATCTCTGCCTTCGCTGAGTTGCGCTCCATGGGCGATGGCCGCGGTGTCATCGCACGCGAGCGTCGCGGCATCGCCATTGCCACCGTCATGGCGCGCAAAGGCCGCGGTGCCGCGCTCGCTGCTGCCGTCAAGGAACAGTTCGATATCAACCTGCCACTGGGACCGCACGGCTCCGGCAGCGATGCGACGTCATTTCTCGGCACCGGTCCGGGCCGCTGGCTGGTGACGCATGATGCGGGTAGGCCGCGTTTCGTCGATAGCCTTGCGCAGCAGCTCGATGGCCTCGCCTCCGTCGTCGATCAGTCCGACAGCGTTGGCCTGCTCCGGCTGTCGGGTCCGGCCCTGCTCGACGTGTTGGCCAAGGGCGTGGCCGTCGATCTCAGCGCAACGGCGTTTCCAGCCGGCAGCGTTGCGGTCACGCAGATCGCGCATATGGGCGTGACGCTGTGGAAGGTCGACGAGACGGCGACGATTCATATCGCAGCCGCACGCAGCATGGCCGGCAGTTTCCTGCACTGGCTGGAAGCGTCGGCGGCGGTGACAGGGCTGGTGGTGGACGCTTAAGCTCAGTAGCCGCGGCTACGGTCCACCGAATCCTTCGGCTGCACACCGGCCTGCACCGCCTCGGCGGTGGCGAGGATGGTGTCGCCGATGGCGGTCATGGTGACCTCGCAGGCATCATGCGGCGTCAGCACGATCTGCGGATGCGACCAGAACGGATGGTTCTTCGGCAGCGGTTCGGTGTGGAAGACATCGAGTGTCGCGCCGGAGAGTTGCCCGCTGGCGAGCGCATCGAGAATATCCTGCTCGACCGAATGCTCGCCGCGGCCAACCTGGATCAGATAACTGCCACGTGGCATCCTGGCGAACAGGTTCGCATCGAGGATGCCGCGGGTTTCCTCGGTGAGCGGCAGCAGGTTCACCAGCACCTCGGCGCCCGCGAGCATGGCATCGAGCCCGTCGCTACCATGAAATCCGGTCACACCCGGTGTCGTCGGCTTAGGCGAGCGACTCCAGACCCGGACGGGAAAACCAAGCATGGCGAGATCGGACGCGACACGCGCCCCGATGGCGCCGTAGCCGAGAATGCCGATCGGAACCTCGGACGGGCGACGACCTCCGCCGAGACGCTTCCACACGTGATCGCGCTGGTTCTGCAGATAGGTGCCGAACTGGCGCTGGTGATAGATCACGTTCCAGATCACGAAGCCCGACATCATCTGTGCCTGTGCCGGCTCGACCACGCGCACCACGTCGATGCCGTCGCGCAGGCTCGGACAGTTCAGGATGCTGTCGGCGCCGGCGCCGATCGAACAGGCCGCCTTGAGGTTCGGATAGTGATCGAACCCGTCAGCATGGGGATGCCAGCTCACCGCCATATCAACTTGGTCGGGATCCGTGCCGTCGAGATGATCGACAAACGTCACCATGCCGTCGAGCCGAGCGATTTCCTTGGTGAGGTATTTGCGCAGGTCGATGGTCCTGCTCAGGAATACGCAGGTCACGGGAAACGTCGGCATAGGATCAGGCGGCCTGGGATGGCGAACTCTGGCCGGGAACGGCGCCGAGCAATTCGCGGGTGTAGGGATGTTCCGGCGACGCGAACAATTGCGCCGTCGGCTTCAGCTCGACGATGACGCCGCGCTGCATCACGGCGATGCGATCACAGATCTGCGCGGCGACACGAAGGTCGTGCGTGATGAACAGCATCGACAGCCCAAGGCGCGCCTTGAGGTCTTCAAGCAGTTTCAACACCTGCGCCTGAACGGAGACGTCGAGCGCGGAGACGGCTTCGTCGGCGACGATGATCTCCGGATCCATCGCAAGCGCGCGGGCGATGCCAAGACGCTGGCGCTGGCCACCGGAGAATTCGTGCGGATAACGGTCGAGCGAGCCGGCATCGAGGCCGACCATCCCCAGCAGATCGCGCGCACGCTGCATCGCGACCTTGGGATCGGTGCCGCGGGCGATCGGGCCATCGGTGATGATCTGGCCGACCCGGCGACGCGGATTGAGCGAGGCGAACGGGTCCTGAAAGATCATCTGGATGCGGTGGCGCTGCGCGCGCAGCGCCTTGCCTTCAAGGGCCGTGAGATCGACATCGCCGATGCGCACGGTCCCGCGGTCGGCCTCGATCAGCCGCATCACCAGACGCGCCACTGACGACTTGCCCGAACCGGACTCGCCGACCAGACCGACGGTCTCGCCCTGCATGATGGAGAACGTGACTTCGTTCGCTGCCTGCACGCGGCGGTCCGGCTTGAACCAGCCGCCCGAGGTTACATAGGTCTTGTCGAGGCCGATGACTTCGACCGCCCGAGCATTTTCATCCAGCGGCGCGCGCACCGGCGGATGCATCGACGGCACGGCAGCCAGAAGCGCCTTGGTGTAATCGTGCTGCGGATTTTTGAAGACGGCGTCGATCGAGCCTTCTTCAACGATCTTGCCATGGCGCAAGACCACAACGCGGTCAGCGATATCGGCGACGACGCCGAAGTCATGGGTGATGAACATCACGGCCATGTTCCGGCTGCGCTGCAGGTTGCGGATCAGCTTGAGAATCTGCGCCTGGGTGGTGACGTCGAGTGCCGTCGTCGGCTCGTCGGCGACGAGCACCGATGGTTCGAGCGCAAGCGCCATGGCGATCATCGCGCGCTGGCGCTGGCCACCGGAGAGCTGGTGCGGATAGGCGCGGATGATGCGCTCGGGATCGGGCAGACCGACTTCCTTGGCGAGGCTGAGGGCCTTGGCGCGGCGCTCCTTCGGCGTCAAAAGATTATGCGCCTCGAACATCTCCATCATCTGCTCGCCAATCCGCATCAAGGGATTGAGCGCGGTCATCGGCTCCTGGAACACCATGGCGATGCCACGGCCGCGCACTTCGCGCCAGCCGCTTTCGTCGAGCTTCAGGAGATTCCGGCCCTCGAACAGAACTTCGCCCGTTTCGGTCGTCACCGTATCAGGCAACAGACCCATCAGCGCGTGCGCGCACATGGATTTGCCGGAGCCGGATTCGCCGACGACGCAGACGATCTCACCGGGAATGAGATCGATGGAGACGCCATCGACCGCATAGGGACGTTCGGCGCTCTTCGGCAGAGCGATCTTGAGGTTCTTGATCGAAACGGCAGGCGCGACGGTCATCAGCGGCTATCCTTCGCCAGGCGCGGGTTGAGCGCGTCGTTGAGACCTTCGCCAATCAGATTCATGCCAAGCACCGAGATCAGGATGGCGATGCCGGGGAATACGGTGATCCACCAGGCCTGACGGATTACCGTCCGGCCGGCGCCGACCATGTAGCCCCAGGACATCAGGTTGGGATCCCCGAGCCCCAGAAACGACAGCGAGGATTCCAGCAGGATCGCATTGGCCACCATCAGCGAGGCCAGCACGATCACTGGCGACAGTGCGTTCGGCAGAATTTCGCGCGAGATGATCCAGGTGTTGCTCTGGCCTGTCACGATGGCCGCCTGAACATATTCGCGCGTGCGCAGCGACAGCACCTCACCGCGCACGAGGCGCGCTACCGGCGGCCAGGAGACGATGGCGATGGAACCGACGATGGAGTAGATCGACGGCTGCAGGATCGCCACAAGCACGATAGCGAGCGGGAAGCTCGGAATGGTCTGGAAAAATTCGGTGAAGCGCATCAGCGCGTCATCGACCTTGCCGCCGAAGTAGCCGGCGATGGCGCCTACGGGCACGCCGATGGTCAGCGCCACCGTCGTGGACACCAGACCGACCAGCAGCGACACGCGCGCGCCGTAGATCAGGCCGGCGAACACATCGCGGCCGAGCGCATCGGTGCCGAGCGTCACCATCGGATTGGTGAAGGGCGGCAGGAACGGCCGCTGCACCATGCGCCAGGGTGAATTCGGGAAGATCATCTGGCCGAACAGCGCGATGAAGATCGCGATGAAAATGATGACCAGCCCGATCAAGCCGCCGGGGTTGCGCAGCATGGCTTTCCAGAACTTCTTCATGATGCAAACTCGATGCGCGGATCGACCAGCCGATAGACCAGGTCGGTGACAAGATTGAAGATCAGCACCATTGCCGAGCAGACCACGAACACGCCAAGCAGCAGGTTGTAGTCACGCTGCAAAAGCGCCTCATAGAGCAGGCGGCCGATGCCGGGCCATGCGAACACCGTCTCGGTGAGCACGGCGCCGCCAACCAGTGTGCCGGAGTGAACGCCGGCAAGTGTCACCACCGGCAGCAGCGCGTTGCGCAGCACGTGACGGCGCTGGATGATGTTGTCGCGCAGGCCCTTGGCGCGCGCGGTCTTGACGAAGTCGAGGCGCTTGACCTCAAGCATCGAAGCCCGCGTCATGCGCGTATAGGTCGCCATGAAGAACAGGCCGATGGTCATCGCCGGCATCACCAGGTGCAGGGCCACGTCCTTGACATGCGCCCATCCGGTATAGTTTCCGCCAATCGTCTCGTAGCCGAAACTCGGCAACCAGCCGAGATAGACCGAGAACAGCAGGATCGACATCAGCGCGACCCAGAAAATGGGCGTCGCATAGAACAACAGCGCCGAAACAGTGATGGCGGTGTCCGCCCACGTCCCCGCAAATCTTGCGGCCAGCGTGCCGAAAGTGATGCCGAGTAACAGCGATATGCCGAACGCCGTCAGCGTCAGCAGAAGCGTCGCCGGCAGACGCTCGGCGATCAGCTTCGCCACCGGCATCTGCTGGCGGAACGAGAAACCGAGGTCGAGGGTGACGACACCCTTCACGTAAATGAACAGCTGCTCGGGCAGCGGCTTGTCCAGTGAGAACTTTTCGCGCAGCTGCTGGACGAATTGCGCATCGCTGGCGCCGGCCTCGCCGGCCATCACCGCTGCGGGATCGCCGGGCGCAAGGCGGATCAGGAAGAAGTTCATCACGATGATCGCAAGCAGGACGAACACGCCCTTCACGATCCTCTGGGCAACGAATGACAGCATCAGAGGTCCATCGCATTCAGGTCAGAGTACACAAGGAAAACCCGTGACGATCGCAGGGATCGTCACGGGCATCAGGCTGAAAGCTTACTTGTCGATCCAGGCGTCGCGGAAGCCGTCATTGACGCCGATACCGGTCGTGATCAGATTCTTGATCTTGCAATTCGTGATAGTCGGGAACTGCAATTCAAGCTGCCAAGCCACAGGCACGTCTTCGACGAGAATCTTCTGGACCTTGTCGTAGATTTCCTTGCGCTTCGAATCCGGCGTTGCAACAGCGCCTTCTTCGAACAGCTTGTCGACCTCAGGATTGGAATATCCTTCGAGGTTGTTGAACAGCTGACCCTTCTGGATCGCGCTCGTCACGTAGTTGCGGCCAACGCCGAGCGCCGGATCGCCGTACTGGTAGAGATAGGTGAACGAGATGTCGTAATCCCATTCGCTGTTCTTCTGGTTCGAACCGGGCACGTCGGTCGCGATGGTCTCGATATTCATGCCGACGTCGACGAGGTTCTGCTTCACAGCTTCACCCCAGCGCGACCAGGTCTCGCCGTAAGGCAGCGGCATCAGGCGGATCTTCTCGCCCTTGTAGCCGGCTTCCTTCAGCAGCGCCTTGGCCTTGGCCGGATCGTAGGGGTATTTCGGCACGTTGTCGGTGTAGAACTTGATTGCCGACGAGGACGGGCCGGTGGCCACCTTGCCGAGACCGTTCCAGATCACGTCCTTGGCGAATTCACGGTCCACCGCATACATGATCGCCTGACGCACCTTCTTGTTCGCGAGCACAGGGTTGCGGTTGTTCAGCCACATCCAGGCCATCGGCGAGAAGAACTCCCAGCCGTCGCCGGTGACGCAGGTATTCGGCAGCTTGCTGACGCGCGGCACGTCGAAGTTCTCGATCGACCCCCCCGGCAGAACGTCGACCTTGCCGGTCTCGTAGGCCACCGAACGCGCAGCGGCGTCCGGAATGATCTGCCAGTAGATGCCGTCGATATAGGGCTTGCCCTTGACGTGATAGTTCGGGTTCTTCACCAGCTGGATGAACGAACCCTTTTTCCATTCCTTGAACATGAACGGGCCGGTACCGATCGGCGCGTTATTCGCCGGATTGGTCTTGACGTCCGTGCCTTCGTAGATGTGCTTTGGGATGATCGGCATCGAGCCGACTTCGAAGATGCCGATGAAGGGGCCAAAGGGCTGCTTCAGCGTGAAGACGACCGTGTAATCGTCCGGCGCTTCGACCTTGTCGAGCTGCACCAGGTTGTTGCGCGCACGGGCGTGGGTGACCTTCAGCGTCTCGATGGAGAACAGCACGTCGGCCGCGGTGAACGGCTTGCCGTCATGCCAGGTCACGCCCTGCTTGAGCTTGAAAGTGTAGGTCTTGGCATCCGGGCTGATGGTCCAGCTCTCGGCGAGACCGGGCTGCGGCTCCAGTGTCTTGCTGTAACGCAGCAGGCCTTCATAGATGTTGCCCGAGACCATCTGGGTCGGGCCGTTCTGAACGAGTGCGAGCATCAGGCCCGGCGGTTCAGGCTGGATCACCGCATTGATGGTACCGCCCAGTTTGGGCTCCTGCGCCATCGCGAGAGTGCTCACGCTGCTGAGCGCCAAAGCCAGTACGAGTTTCTTCAACATATCTTTCCCCTTAGTGCCTGCAGGCACGTAACCCAGATCAGTTGACGATGTGTAGCGGAAGCCGGATCAATTCTTGTAATCGGCGTCCGTGCGCTCGAGCATGCGCTTGAAGGCTTCCCACTCGCTGTCCGGCTTGCCGCCTTCGGTGCCATGCACCTTGTCGTAACCGCGGTCATACTGGCCGGCGGTGTGCGCGGCAATGGCGTGGGACGGACGAATGACTTCGGCTCCGGTTGAAAGGATAGCGAGCTGCGCGCGGCACGAACGCTCCATGTTGAACATCAGCTTGAAGGCTTCGCCAACCGAACGTCCGCAGGTCAGGAGGCCGTGATTGCGCAGGATCAGAACCATCTTGTCGCCGAGATCGGCCACCAGGCGCTCACGCTCGGACAGGTCCAGCGCGATACCTTCGAAGTCATGATAGGCGATGCGGTCGGTGAACTGCATCGACCACTGGTTCAGCGGCTGCAGACCATCCTTCAGGCAGGACACGGCGACGCCGGCAACCGTGTGCGTGTGCAGCACGCACTGCGCATCATGGCGGGCTGCGTGAACCGCGCTGTGAATGGTGAAGCCGGCTGGATTGATGCCGAGGCCGAGCGGATCGTCGACGACTTTACCGTCGACGTCCACGGTGACGAGGTTGCCTGCCGTCACTTCCTCGAAGCGCATGCCGTAGGGATTGATCAGGAAGCGGTCCTGCGTACCGGGGACGCGTACCGAAATATGCGTGTAAATGCTGTCATCGAGGCCGAGGCGATGGATCAGACGATAGGCCGCGGCGAGATCAATACGGACCTGCTTGGCAGCATCGAGGGTCGGCGTAATGTTTGCATGCATATTCACAGGCGCGGTTCCCGGCTTTTTTTAAGGTGCGGGCAGGAAACACAATCGCATGGCAGCTCGCAAGATTAAACTGTCGACAATCGACGATTAATTCTTGTACAGGGGAAGAAACGGGTCCCCCGCATGCGTTTGATTACCCCTCCAGTTGGTCTGACCGCCCTCGCCGACACCGATCTTGTCGGGCAGGTCGCGCGCATCCTGACCCAGGCCATCATCAACGGACAGTTGTTGCCCGGCGCCAAGGTCGTCGAGGCAGGCATCGCCCGCGAGCTTGGCATCAGCCGCGCCCCCGTCCGCGAAGCTGCACGGCTGCTCGAGCAACAGGGTCTGCTGGTCTCGCATCCGCGCCGCGGCTTCTTCGTACGCAAGCTCGAAGCGACGGATATCGACGAGATCTACGACCTGCGCATCTGCGTCGAATGTCATGCCGGCGTACTCGCCTCGAAGAACATGACGCCTGCCAATCGCGACATGCTGCGCCGACAGATCGACGTCATGCATGAGACTGCGGCGATCGACGATCATGCGCGGCAGATCGAGGAAGACTACAAATTTCACCGCATGATCTGCGAAATTGCCGGCAGCAAACGTCTGTTGCGATTGTTCGACGATCTCGCGTCGGAGCTGCGGATGACGATCGGCCTGATCGGCCGGCTCTATGACGATCCGCACCGTATTGCGCAGACCCATGAGGCGCTGCTCGAAGTCCTCGAACAGGGCCATCCCGATATCATCACCGCGCGGATCGACTATCACATCGGCGCTGCCTGGCGCGAAGTCGGCAAGCTGGTCCGCGAACTTCCCTCCTCAACGAATGGAGTCGCCACGTGAAGGCCGTTTATTCAGACAAGCATGCGAGCCACGATCCGCAGTTCTTTCTCGTGCGCGGCCAGATCCGCCGCACCACCGAACAACCGGAGCGCGCGGTGCGTCTGCTCAAGGGCCTGAACGACGGCAAGCACACCATCGTGGCGCCGACCGAGTTCGGCCAGGGCCCGCGCGCGCGGGTGCATTCGCCGGAATATCTGCGCTTTCTCGAAGGCGCCTGGGACGAATGGACGAAACTGCCGGATTACGGCCCGGAGATGATTGCCAACTTCCATCCGAACCGCGTCGCGGGCAGCTATCCGACCAGCATCATCGGTAAACTCGGCTGGCACACCGCAGACACCGCCTGCCCGATCGGTCCGGGTACATATGCGGGCGCCTGCGCCTCGACCGACGTTGCCGTCACCGCTGCTCAAATGGTGATGGACGGCGAGAGTGCCGTCTATGCACTCTGTCGCCCGCCCGGCCATCACTGCTATCGCGACATGGCCGGCGGCTTCTGCTTCATGAACAATTCGGCGATTGCCGCCGAACATCTCCGCACTAAACACGAACGTGTCGTCATTCTCGACGTCGACGTGCATCACGGCAACGGCACCCAGGGCATCTTCTATTCGCGCCCGGACGTGCTGACGGTGTCGATCCACGCCGATCCCGGCAACTACTACCCGTTCGTCTGGGGCTTCGCCGACGAAAAGGGTGAAGGGAATGGTTTGGGCACCAATCTCAACATCCCGCTTGCCCACGGCACCGGTGATGACGGCTTTATCGACGCACTCACTCTGGCCGAGAAGACCATCAAGGCCTTCGCTCCGACCGCACTGGTGCTCGCACTCGGCCTCGACGCGTCCGAGCAAGATCCTCTGGCAGCCCTGAAAGTTACCACCCCGGGCTTCAAACGCATCGGCGAAGCCGTTGCGCGCATGGGACTGCCCACCGTCCTCGTTCAGGAAGGCGGATATCTCTCCGACATCCTGGGCGCCAACCTCACCTCCACCCTCGCCGGCTTCGAAGCCGCGCGCTAACCAAACCACCAACAACACGAAACGCGATCAAACTCGAAGGACACGTTATGTCGACCAATGCAGAAATCTTCGCACGCCGCGAAGCCGCCGTTCCCCGCGGCATCGGCCATTCCACCCCGATCTCGGCGCAGCGCGCGCTGAATGCGGAAGTCTGGGACGTCGAAGGCAAGCGCTATGTCGACTTCGCCGGCGGCATCGCCGTGCTCAACACCGGCCACTGCCATCCGACCATCATGGCTGCCGTGCGCGAGCAGATGGAGAACTTCACCCACACCTGCTTCCAGGTGCTGCTGTACGAATCCTACGTGACCCTGGCCGAGCGCCTCAACAAGCTGGCGCCAATCGACGGCGCCACCAAGACCGCGTTCTTCACCACCGGCGCAGAAGCCACCGAGAACGCCATCAAGATGGCCCGTGCCGCCACCGGCCGCGCCGGCGTCATCGCCTTCACCGGCGGTTTCCATGGCCGCACCCACATGACCATGACCATGACCGGCAAGGTGTTCCCCTACAAGAAGGGCTTTGGCGGAGCCATGCCGGAAGTTTGGCACGTGCCGTTCCCAGCCGCGCCACTTGATGTCACCGTTGAGGAATCGCTCAAGTATCTTAGCTTCCTGTTCAAGGCCGACATCGATCCGGCCCGCGTCGCAGCGATCATCATCGAACCCGTGCAGGGCGAAGGCGGCTTCCACCAGGCGCCACCGGAATTGATGCGCGCGCTGCGCAAGATCTGCGACGAGAATGGTATCGTCTTCATCGCCGACGAAGTACAGACCGGCTATGGCCGCACCGGCAAGATGTTCGCGATGGAACATTACGACGTGATGCCCGACCTCATCACCGTGGCGAAGAGCCTGGCCGGCGGCTTCCCGCTGTCGGGTGTGATCGGCAAGGCGAAGATCATGGACGCCGCCGATCCGGGCGGCCTCGGCGGCACCTATGCCGGCAATCCGCTGGCGATTGCAGCAGCGATGGCCGTACTCGACGTGTTCGAGAAGGAGAAGCTGGTCGAGCGCGCCAACCACATCGGCGAGCGCATCACCACGCGCCTGAAGAAGATGCAGCAGCGTAACGATCTCGTGCCTATCGTTTCGATCCGCAATGTCGGCGCCATGATCGCCTTCGACATCGTCAAGGAGCGCGGCTCTGACGCACCGGATGCGGAGATGACCAAGAAGGTGACGCAGAAGGCCACCGAAGAAGGTCTGATCCTGCTGTCCTGCGGCGTCAACTTCAACACCATCCGCGTGCTGGTGCCACTGACGGCGCAGGACGAAATCCTCGACGAAGGCATGGAAAAGCTCGAACGCGCGCTGACTGCCTGAGCCCTCTCACAAAAAGGAAAAACAAAATGGCTCTCGATCCCACACTCCGCGACAAGATCATCGCCGCCGTCGACAAGGGCTTCGACGCCCAGGTCAAGTTCACCCAGGACATGGTTCGCCACGTCTCGACCCGCGGCAACGAACACACGATGCAGGACTTCATGTTCCGCGCCTTCAAGCAGCGCGGCTACAAGATGGAGCGCTTCGAGATGGACCGCGCTGCGCTCGGGCACCATCCTGGCGCCGGCGCCTGGGACGACTTGCATTCGACCGCACCGATCGTCGTCGCTACGCATTATCCCCGCGAGGAAAAAGGCCGTTCGCTGATTATGCAGGGCCATGTCGACGTGGTGCCGGAAGGCCCGCACGACATGTGGACCACGCCGCCCTACGATCCGGTGATCCAGGGCGACTGGATGCAGGGCCGCGGCGCCGGCGACATGAAGGCCGGCTGCGCCTCCAACATCTTCGCGCTCGACGCGCTGAAGAGCCTCGGCCTGCAGCCGGCGGCAACGGTCTATCTGCAGTCGGTGGTGGAAGAGGAGTCCACCGGCGACGGCGCCTTGATGACGCATCTGCGCGGCTACAAGGCCGATGCGGTGGTGGTGTCGGAGCCGTCGCATGAGACAATCACCCGCGCCAATATCGGCGTGGTCTGGTTCCAGGTCGAAGTCCGCGGCGTGCCGGTGCATGTGCAGCGTATGGGCACCGGCGCCAATGCCATCGACGGCGCCTATCGGATCATCGGTGAATTGCGCAAGCTGGAAGCCAAGTGGAATGCGACCAAGGACCAGCACAAGCACTTCAAGAATATCGAGAAGCCGGTCAACCTGAACATCGGCAAGATTGCCGGCGGCGACTGGGCGTCATCGGTCCCGGCCTGGTGCAAGGTGGACTTCCGCATCTCGCTGCTGCCCGGCAAGACGGCCGAAGCAGCGAAGAAGGAGATCACCGACTGCGTCGCCGCTTTCGCCCATCAGGATCCGTTCCTGTCGAACATCCCGCCGACCGTGACCTTCAATGGCTTCCAGGCCGAAGGTTACGAACTCAAGCCGGGTTCGGATGCAGAAGCCACGCTGGCAGCGGCGCATGAAGCGGTGTTCGGCCAGAAGCCGAAGCCGGAAATCTCGCTCGCCTATCTCGACAGCCGCGTCTATGCGCTGTTCGACAATGTGCCGACGTTGAACTACGGCTGCATCTCGCGCGGCGTCCACGGCTTCGACGAAGGCGTCAACCTGCCCTCGCTCAAGAAGACGACGACGGCACTGGCGCTGTTCATCGCCGAATGGTGCGGCGTGGAAGAGATCAAGGCTTAGTCACACAGGCTTCAGCCTGAAGACGAATGGGCGGCGGAGCAATCCGCCGCCTTTTTCATTTCCGCCAACTACAGATACCGCCGCTGCGGCACGGCCAGACTTGCACCCGCGTATCCGCCGCGTTGGCATCGAGCGGATTGCCGCGACGCGCGAGTTTCTTCTGGGCGGCGGCGCGCTGCGCCACGGGCTTCCCAGCCTGCCCACGCGCAACACGCGGCGCAGCCTTCACCGGATCAGCTTTCACATTCGTCTTTGCATCGGCCTTCACATCAGTCTTGGCCTGTATCTGCACCTGCTCAAACGACGCAGGCGGACCAAGCAGTTTTGGCGACAGTACGGCCCTTTGCAGGTCAAGCAGCAAGAACTCGCCGGGCTTGTAAGTATCAGCCTGCGCGGCGCCAAAACTCGCCAGCAGAGCAATACCGGTCAAAGCCGCAATCAGATGTCTCAAACTCATTTACGCCTCCTGAGGCCGGTTCCCGGCTTCTGGACTAACAATGTCCCTAACCTAAGCACAGATAACGCTGAATCCAGCCCTGTGTTTCCGCCGGAAGTGCCTGCAGCGCAGGCATTTCTGGCGGTAAGACTAACCACCTACGGCCCCCGTCTCTGATTGATCCATCACAATGCAACGCCGCGCTGCCGCGTAGACCCTCTGCTCGATCACATTTTTCAGCGGAGACCGCCATGACATCCGTCCAGCCCTATCCCGTCGTCAGCAATCTCATCGAACGCATTGGCGACTGGTTGATCCAGCGCCGCCAGCTCCACGAACTCGGTGCGCTGGACAGCGGCGAGTTCAAGCGCATGGCCCATGAGCTTGGCCTTGCGCCAAGCGATCTCGATGCGATCGTACGCAGAGGCGTGAACGGTGCGGAGGAGTTGCCGCAGCTGCTCCGTGCGCTCGGTTTTGACGAGACCGCCATTGCGAAGATCCGGCCGCCTGACATGATGGAGATGCGCCACGCCTGCACCAGTTGCGCGCACAAACGGGCCTGCGGCACCGACCTCGCGGCCAAGACGGCGGCGGCGAATTACGAGAACTATTGTGCCAATGCCAACGATATTGCACTGCTGGCCCGGGCTAGGGAGTAGATTATTCTCCAACCTCGCCGAAATTGCCCGAAAAGCCGGCCAGGTAAGCCTAATCGGTTAGGTTAAGATTTGGTTTAAGTTGCGACGAACCCGGGCTGCGATACCGTCAAACGCGTCGCGCAGTGGAGTCCGGAAGTCGCTTTCCAACTCCTAATTTCAATGCTCGGCACGGGACCGCCGTTATTACCTGCGTCGGCGGTCCCACCCCTTGGCAGACAATTCCGACCACACAATGCGTGATCGCAGCGCGTCACGCGACCTGCGTCATGTTGCGCCTGCGTGCGCCCGATAACGTGCAGAACAGCTGTGACACCTAGATATCGGCGAACACCTCGAGCAGATTTCCATCGGGATCGCGAAAGAACAGCGTGCGGTGTCCGAAGGATTGATCGGTCGGCGGTAACACAAGGTCGATACCTTTCCGCGCCAACTCCTTGGCACAGGCATCGACTTCCGCAGCGGAAACCTTAAAGGCAAGCTGAAGTGCTGCACCGCCAACCGGGACCGGATGATCCGACGCGGTGCGGCTTGGTATGGCCAGAGCTAACGTGTTGCAGCCGATGCGAAATTCTATCCAGCCGGACGACAGCACGCGCTGCAGCGAAAAGCCGAGCACCGTCTCGTAGAAGCGACGCATCGCGTCCATGTTACGGACGAAGATGACCGTGTAGTCGATGGCGCGAATGGCTTGAAAGGCTGACTTGGTGTCTGCACCCTGTTCATCCATCCCGGCTTCTCCATGCTCATCCGGCGAGATGATCTATCAGCATCAAGCCTCGCACAGCTGGCTGCGCATCTACAACTGCAGGGCAAATTGCGCATGCGCGTCACCGCAACGCAGCAGAAGTACGCGTTGCGAATGCTCGCAATTTAATCCGCGACACAGTGTTGCTGTGCGCAATCTTCCTTGACTTGCTCTCGCCGCACTTGGCAGTCTGACGTCACACAAAAAGCATCGGGCAACGACCCAGATGCACCTAGGGAGAGACACCATGGACTCATTTCTGAGACCGCTTGCGGCTGCGAGTATGATTGTTGCTGGCGCCCTTGCTTCCACTGCTCCGGCATCTGCCCAGCAAGCACCGATCAAGATCGGAATTCCGACTTCAGTCCAGCTGCAGGTCGGCCGCGACACCCAGAACGCCGCCAAGCTGGCGATCGAAGAGATCAATGCCAAGGGCGGGTTGCTCGGCCGCAAGCTCGAAATGGTTGTCGCCGACGAGACAGAGAATCCCGAACAGGGCATCGCTGCGATCAAGAAGCTCACGGCAGACGACAAAGTAAATGTGCTGATCGGCGGTTATACGTCAGGCGTGACGCTGGCCCAGCTGCCCCACATCTCCAACGCCAAGACGATCTATATCGGCGTCGGTGCTGCATCGCCGGCGATCACCGCCAAGGTGAAGTCCGACTACGATAATTACAAATACATCTTCCGCGCCTTCCCGATCAACGCCGCCCACCAGGCCCGCGCGCTGGTCGACTTCATCAACGGCAAGCTGAAGGGCGAAATGGGCCTGAAGAAGATCGCCATTGTCGGCGAGAACGCCAAATGGGTGCAGGATCTCGTTCCGATCCTGAAAAAGGGCGCAACCGACGGCGGCACCGACGTGACGCTGGCGGAATTCTTCGACACCTCGACCTCAGACTTCTCGCCGCTGTTCGCCAAAGTGAAGAATTCAGGTGCGCAGTATCTGATCGTCGTGCTTTCGCATGCCTCTTCGGACATCTTCGTCAAGCAGTGGCATGACGCGCAGGTGCCGATCCCGATCGGCGGCATCGACGTGAAGAGCCAGGACGCCGACTTCTTCACCCGCGTCAGCGGCAAGGCAAATGCCGAAACCGTCGGCATGTTCGCGATCCGCGCGCCGCTTACACCAAAGACCATTCCGTTCTGGGATGAATTCGTGAAGCGCTTCGGCACAGCGCCTGTCTATACAGGTATCGGCGCATATGACTCCGTCTACGTCTATGCAGACGCCGTCAAGCGCGCCAACTCCGTCGAACCCGATGCGGTCATTAAGGAGCTCGAAAAGACCGACCATGTCGGTATCGCGGGCAAACTTGTCTTCGACGAACTGCATGACGTGAAGACCGGGCCCGGCCTGCAGAACCTGCTGTTTGTGCAGTGGCAGAAGGATGGTGCACGTGTCGTGGTGTGGCCGAAGGAAGCCGCCACCGGCCCGATGATCGCTCCGCCCTGGATGAGCAACTGACCTGTTGATCGCGATTTTATGATCGCAGCGTAACCGCACGGCCGGCGATCCTTTCGCCGGCCGGAAAAAGGAAGGCGCGAACCTTCAGGCGTTCGCCTTCTTCTGTCCGGTCCTCAACAGCGGGTTCTCATGCTTCAGATTCTAATCTACGGCGCGGTCTCCAGCGCCATCTATGCGATGCTCGCCGTTGGTTTCACCCTGATCTTCGGCGTCGCTCGCATCCTCAATCTCGCCCATGGCTCGTTCTACGCACTCGGCGCCTACGCGGCCTATGTCCTCACCTCGCTGCTTGGCGTTCCGTTGTTCATCGCCGCTCCACTGGCGGTGCTGATCGTTGCCGGCTTCGGCGTGATGATGGAGCGATTTCTGGTGCGCCCGCTGCGCTCCTCACAGCTCGCCGTACTGATGATCACCCTCGCCGTCTCGCTCGCTGTCGAACAGGCGCTGTTCATCACCTTCGGATCCGAATATCGCAACGTTCCTTCTTTCGTGGCTGACAAGCTCTCGATCGGCGGCGTGGATATTTCCGGCCAACGCTTGCTGGCACTCGTTGCTGGCGTCCTCGTGCTGCTCGGCCTCTGGCTGTTCATCCAGCGCACCCGGCTCGGCGCCGCCATCCTCGCGGTGTCGCAAGATCCGGAAGCCGCGCAGTATATGGGCATCCCGACCAACCGCATCTTTTCCATCGTGATGGCGATCTCCGCCGGCACCGCGGCGCTGGCCGGCGTACTGGTGTCGCCGTTCCTCACGGTACAGCCGACCATGGGCCTGCTGCCGATGGTGAAGGCCTTTGCCATCGTCATCGTCGGCGGGCTTGGCTCGATCCCCGGCAGCATCATCGCGTCGTTGATCCTCGGCTATTCCGAGACCATCGTCGCCTATCTGATCTCGTCGTCATGGACCGAGCTGGTGTCGCTGGTCGCCGTCGTCATCACGCTGATGATACGGCCGTCGGGACTACTCGGGCGACGGGCGGCATTCTGACATGAAACGCATCGCCCCCATCGACATCGCAGGCGGCATCCTCGTCGTCGCCTTTCTCGCTCTGCTGCCCATGTTCGCCGCCAGCAACTATCTCACCGGCGTGCTCACCGTCTGCGTGATCTACGGCATCTGGGCCTCAAGCTGGGACTTCATGTCCGGCCTCACGGGGCGCGAGAACTTCGGCCACTCGCTGTTCATAGGCGCCGGCGCCTATACTGCCGGCTTCCTGTCCTCGATCTGGTCGGCCAATCCCTGGGTCAGCCTGCCGCTCGGCGTGGTGATCGCCATCGCCTTCAGCCTGCTGGTCGGCTTCCCGACGCTGCGGCTGCGTGGACCTTACTTCGCGCTGGCGATGCTCTCCGCTTCGGCCATCCTGCAGCGGCTGTGCCTGATCTTCTGGGAATATACCGGCGGCGAGGAAGGTATCTACGGCCTCGATCCCCTCATGAAGAATCCGCTGCATTACTACTGGTTCGTGCTGGCGATTCTCGCGGTCACCGTGATCACACTGACCCTGCTGGCCCGGTCCCATTGGGGCCTGCTGTTACGCGCGATCCGCGGCGACGAGGCGACCTGCCAGGCCGCCGGCATCAATGTCACCTTCTACAAGATCGTGTCGCTGATGATATCCGCGGGCTTCGCAGGCCTGGGCGGCGCGCTCTATGCGCATTACCAGTTGCAGGTCTCGCCGCCACTATTCTCTGTCGTGGTCTCCATCACGGTCATCATCATGGTCTATGTCGGCGGCATCGGCTCGATCTATGGGGCTGCCGTGGCCGCGATCCTGCTGACGCTGCTCACCGAGATGTTGCGCGGCTTCGGCGAGTATCGCCTCTGGATCTACACGCTCACGCTGATGCTGATCCTGTTCTTCCTGCCCAATGGACTGATCGCGCCGCTCTGGCGCCGGCTGACGGAGCGCCTGCGATGACTGATCCGCTGGAAGTCCACGACTTGCTCAAAGTAGATGGCGTGACCAAACGCTTCGGCGGCCTCACTGCCGTCAAGAACGCCAGCTTCACGCTCAAGAAGGGTGAATTCACCGGCATTCTCGGCCCCAACGGCGCCGGCAAGACGACCTTGTTCAACATCCTCACCGGCTTCATGCAGCCGACATCAGGCACGATCCATTTCAACGGCGATCTCGTCCGAGAACTCGCCCCCTATAAGGTCGTCAATCGCGGCATGGCGCGCACCTTCCAGCTCACGCGGCCCTTCGTCGGCATGAACCTCCTGGAGAACGTGCTGGTCGCCTGCATGTCGCCGCGCGCCAGCGAGGACAAGAACAAGGAGGAGCGCGCCAGCTATCTGCTCGCGCAGGTCGGCCTCGGCGGGCGCGACAAGGAGCCGGTCGAGACGCTGCCTTACGGCGACCTCCGGCGGCTCGAGATCGCCCGCGCGTTGGCGACCCGACCGGACCTGTTACTGCTCGACGAACCCTTCGCGGGCCTCGGGAGCAGCGAGATCGAACAATTGGCGCAATTGATTCGCCGGCTGCACCGCGAGGAGAACCTGACCATCCTTCTGATCGAGCACAAGCTACGCGAATTCATGGCGCTGGTGTCGCGCGTGATCGCGATGAATTTCGGTGAGATCATCGCCGTCGGCCCACCGGAAGAGATCGTGAAGAACGAGAAGGTGATCGAAGCCTATATCGGCAAGACGGAGGAAGCCCATGCCTCTGCTTGAAGTCGCCGATCTCAAGGTCAGCTATGGCAAGGCGCTGGCGATCGAATCCGTTTCCATCAGGGTCGAGAAGGGCGAGCTGATCGGCGTGCTCGGCCCCAACGGCGCCGGTAAGACCACACTGCTGAAGGCCATCTCGCGCAGCATTGCTTCCCAGGGGACGCTGAATTTCAAGGATGCGTCGCTGCATCCGATCGAGCCTTATAACGTCGTCGCCAAGGGCATCTGCCACTGTCCCGAGGGGCGCAAGCTGTTCTCGGAACTCTCGGTGCTGAAGAACCTGCAGCTCGGCGCTTACCTCCGCAAGAATAATGCCGACGTCGAGAAGGACCTGGAGCGCGTCTTCACGCTATTCCCGGTGCTGCGCGAACGGCAATGGCAGCAGTCGAGCACGCTGTCCGGCGGCGAACAGCAGATGGTGGCCATCGGCCGTGCGCTGATGGGCCGACCCGAGCTACTGCTTCTGGATGAGCCCTCGGTCGGCATCGCGCCGCGGCTGAAGGGGCTGATCTTCGACTCGATCCAGCAGATCCGGAGAGACGGCACTGCGATCCTGATCGTCGAACAGGACGCGACATCGACGTTGCGGATCGCGGATCGGGTCTATGTGCTGGAACATGGGCGGACAATCCGTGAGGGAACGTCCGCAGAGATTGCTGGCGACAAGTATATCCAGCAGATTTATCTGGGCGTGTAGCTGCCCGCCGGACAGTGTGAGTCACCGCTCCCCAGCGGGGAGAGGTGACTCACAGCGCTTACGCCTTCCGCGTATACAGATGAAATCCGCCATAGATGCCCGAGCGATCTGCAGCCAGACCTTCAACACTGCGCGCCTCATCGCGCTGCCATGTCTGACGCAGCGACGCATGCTCCGGATCGTCCAGCGGCGATTCAGCTCCGGCGGTGCGGAAGATCACGCGGATGCCATCCTTGCCGGCGCGGTCGATCGCGTCCCACAGCGCACGGATTTCATCCGGCGCCATCCAGTCCTGCGAATCCAAGAGCACAACCGCATCGATCTGGCGAGCCGGCAGGCTCTCAATGAACACGCGCAGAT
The DNA here is from genome assembly GCF_008329525.1 of Tardiphaga sp. P9-11. Taxonomy (GTDB): domain Bacteria; phylum Pseudomonadota; class Alphaproteobacteria; order Rhizobiales; family Xanthobacteraceae; genus Tardiphaga. The sequence goes on from NZ_NPKQ01000003.1 coordinate 546,827, forward strand.
TGACGTGGACCGGCGTGACCAAGGCCGCACGGCTTGCTGTGTCGGCGTAACGGCTCTGTTGCAGATAGAGCGGCAGGCATTTATCGCCGGGGCCGACATAACTGCGGCTCAGCGCCTGCCAGGCGAAATAGTTGTGGGCGTTCGGATGCACGTCGATCAGAGCGAGCAGACGTTGATGCAGCACTTCGTTAAGCGGCTGGTTGCCACCCAGCAGCGTGCGCTGCTGCGGCGGGATGCCGAGGCTGAACAGCAAAGCAGGCGTCTTCGTCATCAGGCGGGCCAGCCGGGAGTGGAACAGCCAGTGCAGGCGTTCCAGCGCGCGCTTGCGCGCCGGCGACTGCGCATCTTCATGCAGCAGAGCCTTGAGATCGATCCGGGCAAGTTTCGCCAGGGTATGCGCGAAGCCGATGAACCGGCCAAGCGCGCCATGACGATAGAAGCCGTCGCTGAAGTAACCGTAGCGTGGGCGGCCCTGGATATCGCGCTCGTCCCAATAGCCACGCGCGTCGGCATCGAGCAGCGGGCGCAGCCGCTCGCGATACAGTCCGACATTGGTGTCCGAGGCGCCTTCGCCGAAGAATTTCCAGAAGTCTTGATAGTTCGGCAGTGCGCGCAAGCCGGCAAGCTTGAGCTTGAGCAGCGATAGATGCGCTTCATTCAGATCGACCGCGTAGACGTGCTCGGGCTTCGCCGACAGATAGGACAGCGCGTTACAGCCGCCGCTGGAGATGGTGACAATCGTCGAACCAGGCGCCAGTTTCAGCGCCGCCATATCCGCCTCGGGATCTTCCCAGATCTGGGTATAGACCAGCCGACGGAACCAGAAGGCGAACAGCCTGTCCCAAATCGTCGTTTCCTCGCGACCACGGCTATTGCGAACGGCGTCGGCGATCAGATGCGTATTCATCGGCTTCTTGGACCCTTCGAATCGACAATCTGAAATTTTTATCAAGCGCAGACTGCGGTTTTGCGACAGTCATTCTAAATTTCGGCCGATTCTCGCGACGAAACTACTGTCACACCGCTGTCGTGTTGCGATGAAATGGATCGCTCATCCGGATGCGACGAGGTGCGCCATGACGATTGTCTCCGAATACGAAGACGGCGGTCAGCCCGCATGGTCGAACGAAGCCACGCATCGCATGAACCGGATGTATCGCTGGCAGCGCTTCATCTATGACGCGACGCGCCGGTACTATCTTCTCGGCCGTGACCAGCTCATCGCTGAACTGGCACCCGCGCCGGGTGCGACGGTACTGGAGATCGGCTGCGGTACCGGTCGCAACCTCGTTCAGGCCGCCCGCAAATATCCACAAGCGATATTCTACGGCATCGATATTTCGACCGAGATGCTGACCACAGCGATTGCCTCGATCGCCCGCAATGATCTCACGGATACCGTCCGCGTCGCCCATGGCGATGCGACGAATTTCAATCCGGCGCGCATTTTCGCCGTTCCGTCATTCGATCACGTCATGATTTCCTACAGCCTCTCGATGATTCCGAGCTGGCAGGATGTGCTCGATCATGCTGTCTCCCAGCTCAAACCCGGCGGGAAACTACACATTGTCGATTTCGGCCATCAGGAGCGGCTACCGAAGATCGCGAGCAAGCTGCTGTTGCGCTGGCTGACGCTGTTCGACGTGACGCCGCGCCGCGAGCTTCTCGACGTGCTGAAGGCGCTCGCGGAGCGTCATCACGCCAATCTCGATTTCAATCGCCCGTTCCGCGGCTACGCGCAGTCTGCGGTGTTGACGCTGCCGAAGTAAATTCAGGCGAGTTTGCGTCTGTTCACGTTCCGATAGGCTTCGACGGCGCCGAACAGCGTCAGCGACAGCACGAACGGGATCAGGTGATAGAACAGCCGGAACAGCAGCAGCACAGCCAGTAGCTGCTCGGTATGTTCGCCGCCAAGCCCGACCAGAATTGTCGCATCAAACACGCCGATGCCGGCGGGTGCATGGCTGGCGAACCCCAACAGCGTAGCGGCGATGAAGACGACGATCACCTGCGCGACGCCGACATCCATCGTCTCGGGGATCAGCACATACATCGCCAGCGCCGCGGCTCCGAGATCGACGAGACCGATGCCGATCTGGAAGAACACGTTGCGACCGCTCGGCACCGGCACCGACCAGTTGCGACCGCCGAGTGTCCGCATACCGTTCCACGTCCAGCTGACATAGGCGATGATGCCCGCCAGAATGGCCACCGCGATGAACCGGTTGACCTCGGGCGAGAGCTGATCGATCCGGCTGATGGCGCCCGGCTCGTGCAAGGTGCTGAGCGCCAGCGCGGTGAGATTGCCGAGCCAGAAGGTCAGACCCGTCAGGAAGCAGATGCGGGCGACGCCGGCAGGACCGATGCCGTGCGGTGCATAGATTCGGTAGCGCACCGCCGATGACACCAGCAGCACGGCGCCGGTTCCGTGTGAAATCGGATAGCTGGTGAAATTGGCCAGCGCTGCAATCCTGAAGGGAATGTCCCCCCGTCCGATCATCTGCAGGGCCAGCCAGTCATACAGCGTCAGGCTGCCATAGGAGATCGCCACCAACACCAGCGCGAGCGCGATGCTGCCCGGCGGTACCATTTGCATGGCAGGCAGTACGTGGGCGAAATCCACGCCCTTGAGCGCCCTAGTCAGCGCCATAAACGCAATCGTAGCAATTGCTATGCTAAAGAGCGCGCCAAGCCACCTCCAGCTGAGGCGCGTACGCATCAGCTGCATGATATTTTTCAATGCGGGTGGCACATTGTTCTACTTTTCATTAGGTCTGAGCACGCCATGATTCGCGCATGTGTTCGCGCGTTCTGTTGCACGTCCATGTGACAGCTGCGCAAAAGCAGCGTTTTGGCGTCATCCAACAATCCGGTGATTTCCAGATTTCGCCCCGCCATGTCGCATCAAGGTCATGCGGGTTCCGTAAGCCATGCGCACTGAATGCACTGATTCATCCAAGCAGGACACCATGTCGACCGAGACCGAATATCAGCTCACCGAAAACCAGTGGGACACATTGCGGATGCTTCGCCCCGCGATCCTGCCACCGGCCAAGCTGAACCGTTACGTTCTCGATCAGCTGGTTGCGATGGGGCTGGTTGCGCTATCGGACACTGATCCGGCGCTGACACCCACGGGCCGCGCCGTGGTTCTGCGCGGCTGTCCGCGACTGTGGGATCTGGCGGCCTGAACCGAGGCTTTCGCCGTCAGGGCGCATCGGCCCGCTGAAGCAAAAATGCGAGCGCGTCCTCGCAGCGATCTTCGACTTTGAAGCTGAGAAACTCGTCGGCGCGCGTGCGGCCGAGATTGACCGCGGCAATCGGAATCTCCGCGCACACCGCCGCTTGCACGAAGCGAAAGCCGGAATAGACCATCAAAGACGAACCGGCGATCAGCATGGCGTCGGCCTTCTGCAGGTGACCGAGCGCGGCATCGACGAATTCACGCGGCACGTTCTCGCCGAAGAACACGACATCCGGCTTGAGGATGCCGCCGCAGATCTCGCAGGCCGGCACGACAAAGGATGCGAAATCGACGCCCTCCAGATCGGCATCGCCATCGGGCGCAACGGCCGCATCGAGATCCAGCCAACCTGTGTTCAAGCGGCCCATCTCGCGCTGGAAGTCATCGCGCTGGATCCGGCGTTCGCAGCCCATGCACCGAACGAGATCAAGTCGGCCATGGAGGTCGATGACCTTCTTGCTGCCAGCGGCCTGATGCAGACGATCGACATTCTGCGTAAGCAGCATCTCGCATTTACCGAGCTTCTCGAGGCCCACCAACGCGCGATGCGCATCGTTCGGCCGCGCCTGGCCAAATCGCCGCCAGCCAATGAGACTGCGCGCCCAATAGCGCTGGCGCGTCAATTCCTCGCCCATGAAGGCCTGAAAGGTCACGGGCTGCGTCCGCTTCCAGTTCCCATCGGTGTCGCGATAATCGGGGATGCCGGAATTGGTGCTGCAGCCCGCACCGGTCAGGACAAAAAGACGTTCATGGCGATCGACGAAATCGCGGAGGGCATTGGGTCGGGTCATCAGGGAAGGCTTATCTCGGCGAGAAATGATCCCAAGCGCGCGCCGGCGCGACGCATGGGACTGCATATGTGGGGGTGGAGCTCGGCGATTCCACCGCGCGATCACGCTGCCGCGTCGGACATCGCTGGTCACTGGTCGTTTCCCGATGAAAATCGGGAGATTCTGGCCTATGGGGGCGCTGCCAGTGAGCGCTAAGCCATTGAAATTATGGTCGGAGTGGCAGGATTCGAACCTGCGACCCCTGGGTCCCGAACGCAGTGTACATCCTTTAAGTTATTGATTTTTCTCGCTGTGACAGGTGCTGCCGCCACGTTTTGTTCACGGTCGTTTCACCCGATTCGTTGCGCCGTTCTCAGAGAGAACGGCGGCAGTCGCCTCGGTCCATTGGGACGCTCCCAGACTTCCGAACTTCATGCCCAAAAAGAATGCGACCGCCGACGAGCTGATCTGGCTCTTTCACGAGAAGCTTGCAGGCTCTAACTTCCCCAATACCCGGATTGCGATTATTCCAGTCGGGGATGGCAATTGGTCCGCGCTGACAAATGCCACCGAACGCCGACATTACCCAGATCTTGCAATGGCTGTGACGCGAATCAAGAAGCAGCTGCGAGGGCGCTACGGAGCCAGATCAAGGGCAGCGAGCTTGACGCCGAGCACATCGAGACCGACATTCTATCAGCTTAACTCGAGTCCAAATCTCCCGAACGAGCTTCACTCACAACCGCCGAGGTTCGTGTAATCGTCACGCTCGTAGTGAGGCATGCGCTTGGCCACGGGGCTGGCGGACTGATCGAGGGTGTATTGCCTGAGATCGAAGCGATCTCAATTGCAGTCGGCAAGGTCGTGACGTCTCCAGTGCGAAGCTGAAGGCGCATTGTGCGTGGTACCACGGGGCGTGTGATCGTCGGTGACGCAGATCAGGGTCGCACACCTGCGTGGAACGTCGGCGCCCCGTATTGCGTGCAAGGGACGTTTATCTACCAGGGGGGTCCGATGCGCCAATAGCGGTCACTCAGTGGCGTGGATGTTGCCTGCCCCTCGGATTGCGTTGACAAGCGCCTCCGGATCCGCAGGGATCTGGTCGCCACGCCACGCGACATGCTGGTCGGGGCGCGCGAACAGGAGCTTGTGCCGGTAAACGTCAGGTGCTGATACAGCGGTGATATCGAACCGTCCGATTGGTAATAGGCGCAACTGGCCGATGCCTTCCAGATCACACCGCGCTCACCCTAGCCTGAGACATAGACATAGCTCCCGACATTGCCATGATCGCGCAATTGGATAGATTGCTGCTCCACCAGAAAGGGTGAAAGGTGGCATCCAAAGAAGGGCACAACCTGCTGGACGATACCGCGAACCAATGCGCGTATTGCGGATTCACGATGCAATTGGATGCACGCTTTTGCGGTGGCTGTGGGCGGCCACGG
>NZ_NPKQ01000026.1 GCF_008329525.1 Tardiphaga sp. P9-11
AATGTATGGACCGGCTGCTGATCGCAAGTGAGATTATGCTTAGATAGCGGAAGTCGCTGATATGTATCCGGCCTGTTGATCGGCTCGCGGGCCGTGGCCTTGATGGGGATACGCACGCGCCTTTGGCCTCATTAGCGGACAGGTTTTCGAGTAACCATTTGCGCCACCAGGCTCTGGGCACGTCGATCGATCCGTTCCATGCAGCTTCTCAATCGCGAACTGATTTGGAGGTCGCGGGCCTAGATGGCCTCGACCTCAAGTCGGTGGGTGTCGAAGGCCTTTCCGTTATAAAGCACGCTCCAGGCAATGCGGGCGAGCTTATTGGCCAGAGCAGCAGCGAGCTTGTTGCGATGCATCCTCGGCGCGGCATTGGTCAGCCACTCTCCGAAGCTGAACTTCGCCCAGTTCTGGGGGCGCATCAGAAGGACCTTGGCGGCCTGGATGAAGAGAGTTCGCAGGTATCGGCTGCCACGTTTGGAGATGCCGCCCAGGATCGAACGCCCTCCGGTGCTGTATTGTCGCGGCACCAGCCCAAGCCAGGCGCCAAAATCCCGGCCCCGGTTGAAAGCCTCACCGCTGCCGATCGCTGCGACGACCGCCGTCGAGATCAACGGCCCGACACCAGGCACGCTCATCAGGCGGGTGCAGTTGTCCTCATGCTGGCTTATCTCTTCGATCTCTCGCGTGATCGCCTCGATGCGCTCGTCGAGCCGGAGCCAGTCCTCATGGAGCCCGACGATCAGGTCGCTCATGCGCGGCGATATCTCGTCCTCGCGGTTCTTCAGAATCTCGAACAGTGAGGCGCGCAGGGCGCGGGAGCCGGTTCGCACGGCAATGCCTTGTTCGATGAGGAACGCCCGGATCTGGTTGATGGTGGCTGTTCGGCGCGAAACCAGCCGGGAGCGAACCCGATGACAGGCCTGCAGATCCAGTTGATCCTGGCTCTTCTCCCGGACGGTACGTAGGTTGGGCCTTAAAACGGCTTCGGCAATCGCCTCGGCGTCGTTGTAATCGTTCTTCTGGCCCTTCACGAATGGCTTCACATAGACCGCCGGAATGATTCGTGGATCATGGCCGAGCTGGCGCAGGGCGCGGCTGACGAAGTGGGCGCTGAGGCACGCTTCCATGCCGACAATGCACACTGGCAGCTTCTTGAAGGTCTCGATCAAAGCCAGTCGCTTGATCTTTCGACGGAACGCTATCTTGCCGTCGGTGCCGAAGCCGACGAGATGGAAGACTTCCTTACCAATATCGATGCCGATCGAGGCGAGGGGCGCAATGGTCGTATCCATGGGCTGCTTCTCCGGTTGAAACGCAGCAGTCTAGGCCGACTGCCGCGCGGGGGAAGCAGCCGGTCCATCCCATTAG
>NZ_NPKQ01000027.1 GCF_008329525.1 Tardiphaga sp. P9-11
ATCGCGTGCGACGCGTTTTCCAGGTTCCGTCTCGAAGTCCACCACCCTCGGTCGCCGCCAGGCTGGCAGAGAAAGCGCCGATCAATAGTGAAGCCGTGAGCCAGAAGGCGAGCTGCATAGCGGCCTTTCGAGCCGTGTCGGCAGCGGTCTTGGCATCGTTGATAACTTCGGTAACGCGCTTGTCTGCATCGGGTTCGCTCAAACCGGTGCGGGCTGCGACAACTTTATTCACGTAAGTACGGTCGGCAGGCTTCAACTCGCCAGTGCGAAGGCTTGCAGCCATCAGGCGAGAGAGTTCACCGCGCGCATCAGCACCGTTGCCATCGGTCGATGGCGTGGATGGACGCAACAGAGTATCGATGTAGCCGTCGACTGGCCCGGCTTGCGCGCTCGCGGCAGTAGCGCCGGCTGCCATTCCAGACGTCGCCCCGCTCACAACAGAAGTCGCTGGCGAGGCGAGCAAGATGGCTCCGAGCACGGTAGCGAAGGCCCACGCCAGAAATCCATGAGCGGTGTCGCGGAAATAGACTTCATCTGAATGAACGCCAATCCAGCGCGACCGCAGACGACCAGCGAGATATCCGCCAATCGACGAAGAGATCATGGCGATGACGATCAGATAAATTCCCGTCGTGATTTTGAACGTCGTAGCGGATACGCTGGAGGACCAGGGCGATACGACTGACAGACCGAGCCCCGCCCCGAAAGCGATAAGAACGAGTGTCAACGCCAGCGAGACGACGGCGCCAGCCGCGACGGCAGCCCATGAGACACCCGCCACTGAAGGCTCATCTAGGCGAGGGGCAGCTGGCTGCACGACAACAGTATCAATCATTTTGAGATTCCCATTGGAGCGACTCCGGAATAGATGCCGATGCCCACACAATGTGCATTCAAAAGTATGGTTCCGCCCTCGCAGACGAATTCGTCCTCTT
>NZ_NPKQ01000028.1 GCF_008329525.1 Tardiphaga sp. P9-11
GAAAGGGTGAAAGGTGGCATCCAAAGAAGGGCACAACCTGCTGGACGATACCGCGAACCAATGCGCGTATTGCGGATTCACGATGCAATTGGATGCACGCTTTTGCGGTGGCTGTGGGCGGCCACGGGCTGCTCCAACTGCGCTTGGCATTCATGCACTCTCGTTCCTGCAATCGCAAATCCCGCCGGAACTCGCTGAGCGTATCATGCGGTCCGGTACATCCATGCTGGGTGAGCGCAAACGTGTCACCGTCCTGTTTGCCGACATCCAGCGGTCGACGGAGCTCATCGACAAATTGGACCCAGAGGAAGCGCTGGAAGTCATAGGCCCGGTGCTCAAGCGGCTGATGGACGCCGTGCATGAGCACGATGGGCTGGTCAATCAGACGCGTGGTGACGGCATCATGGCGCTCTTCGGCGCCCCCATTGCGAGCGAAGACCACGCCGTCCAGGCCTGCCGCGCAGCACTGGCTGCACGAAATGCGATCATCGAATTCAATCGTCTGCATCAACGCTCTATTGGTATCAGAATTGGCCTGAATTCCGGACAGGTCATCATTCATTCGATCGGTAATAATCTGGCGATGAACTACGACGCCGTTGGAAAAACGGTTCACCTCGCCGCCAGAATGGAAGCGCTTGCTTCCCCTGGCTCGATCAAGTTGTCGTCCGGCACCTTCCAACTTGCGAAGGGCTTCATCAGCGCATTGCGACTAGGATCCGAAAAAGCCAAAGGGGTCGCCGAACCGGTCGAGACCTATGAACTGGTGTCGATGCGGCCACGCACGCGCTGGCAGGCCCGCTCATCCGGTGGCCTCAGTCCGCTGATCGGACGTCGGACAGAATTAGATT
>NZ_NPKQ01000004.1 GCF_008329525.1 Tardiphaga sp. P9-11
ATGGCCAAAGCAAAATTTGAACGTAACAAGCCGCACTGCAATATCGGTACGATCGGTCACGTCGACCACGGCAAGACGTCGCTGACGGCGGCGATCACGAAGATCCTGGCTGAATCGGGTGGTGCCACGTTCACCGCTTACGACCAGATCGACAAGGCGCCCGAGGAAAAGGCCCGCGGCATCACCATTTCGACGGCGCACGTCGAATACGAGACCGCCAACCGCCACTACGCCCACGTCGATTGCCCCGGCCACGCCGACTATGTGAAGAACATGATCACCGGCGCCGCCCAGATGGACGGTGGCATCCTGGTCGTGTCGGCCGCTGACGGTCCGATGCCGCAGTCCCGCGAGCACATCCTGCTCGCCCGCCAGGTCGGCGTTCCCGCGCTGGTCGTGTTCCTGAACAAGTGCGACATGGTCGACGATCCGGAACTGCTCGAACTGGTCGAGATGGAAGTGCGCGAACTTCTCTCGAAGTACGACTTCCCGGGCGATGACATTCCGATCATCAAGGGTTCGGCGCTGGCCGCTCTCGAAAACTCGGACCAAAAGCTCGGCCACGACGCCATCCTCGAACTGATGAAGGCGGTCGACGCCTACATCCCGCAGCCGGAGCGTCCGATCGACCAGCCGTTCCTGATGCCGGTGGAAGACGTGTTCTCGATCTCGGGCCGTGGTACGGTCGTGACCGGTCGCGTCGAGCGCGGCATCGTCAAGGTCGGCGAGGAAATCGAAATCGTCGGTATCCGCGCCACGCAGAAGACGATCTGCACCGGCGTTGAAATGTTCCGCAAGCTGCTCGATCAGGGCCAGGCCGGCGACAACATCGGCGCACTGCTGCGCGGCACCAAGCGTGAAGACGTCGAGCGCGGCCAGGTGCTGTGCAAGCCGGGTTCGGTGAAGCCGCACACCAAGTTCAAGGCCGAGGCCTACATTCTGACCAAGGAAGAGGGTGGCCGTCACACGCCGTTCTTCACCAACTACCGTCCGCAGTTCTACTTCCGCACCACCGACGTGACCGGTGTGGTGCATCTGCCGGAAGGCACCGAAATGGTGATGCCGGGCGACAACATCGCCATGGAAGTGCACCTGATCGTGCCGATCGCGATGGAAGAGAAGCTGCGCTTCGCCATCCGTGAAGGCGGCCGCACCGTCGGTGCAGGCGTGGTGGCCTCGATCATCGAGTAATCGATTAAAGACGGCGGGCAGGGGACAGTTCCCTTGCCCGCCGTTTTGATTCCGGCGGGATTTGATTTCGGAGGGGGCGCTTCGCCTCTTGCAAATCAGGCGTCGCCTATGCTTCAAACGGCGCGGAAATGACGGTGCGCCGTTTTCCTGTAGGGGTGTAGCTCAGTTGGTAGAGTACCGGTCTCCAAAACCGGTTGTCGTAGGTTCGAGCCCTACCGCCCCTGCCATTTTAAGCCTTTGAACTATATACATATTTTATACAGAATGCGCTTTTCAAGCAGGGTTCTGCTGCCCGGTCAGCTGAACTGCCGCTTTTGCGGCGCTGCCACCACGCGGTCACGGCCGGTATCCTTGGCTCTGTAGAGCGCAAGGTCGGCGCGCGCCAAAATGTCTTCCGGCGTATCGTTGTGCCTGATGGCGCTGATCCCGGCGGATATCGTCAGAGTCAGATTCTGCGCAATCGCCGACCAATTCAGCTCCGTGATCAGGCTGCGCAATCGATCCAGCGTCTGGATCGCAAGATCGATATCGGTATCCGGCAGGATCAGCAGAAACTCCTCGCCGCCCTGACGGCCGAACCGGTCGATGGTGCGGATATTGGCGAAGACCGAGATGGCGAAGGCGCGCAGCACCTCATCGCCCACCGGATGTCCAAAGTGATCATTGATCTTCTTGAAGTGATCGAGGTCGATGATCGCGATGCAGCAGGTTGTGGCGTTGCGTTGGGCCTTGGCGATCTCGTCATTCAGGCACTTCATGATGTAGCGCCGGTTTAATGCGCCGGTGAGTTCGTCGAGTTGCGCCAGTTCTTCGATCCGCGCGTTGGCGGCCGCGAGGTCGTTGCTGCGACGATACAGTAGTTCGCGCATCGAGCTGCCGTAGAGGCCGGCGCTGGCACAGCGGCCAAGCGCGCTGACGAAACAGGCCAGTGCCAGAGCGCGCTCTATCGCGGTGGCCATGGGAATGCCGATCGGCTTGTCGGTCATCAGAAAAATCAGTGCGAGGCCCAGCGTTGCAGTGGACCAGACGATGCCGGTCTGGCGCGCACTCATGCGGAGTGCGGCGAAGCCGAGCACGACGAAAATGATGGAGATGAAGTAGAAGCCGATCTGCGGCACGAGATAGATCGCGCCGATCTGGACGATGATGCTGACGATGGAGAGGGGGACCGTGAGATACGGGTCCTTGAAACGGTCGTTGACCTGGATCTCCGAGAGATAGGCAGCAATGCCGACCACAGCGAGCCTGATAGCCAGATACACGACCCCCGTCGCCACAGTGGTCACGCCGATCATGGCGTAAAGCAGCAGGATTGTGGCATCGATCAGATAGCTCGATGCCTGCGCGATATAGGCGGTTCGCCGCCGCGCGATCCGCAATGCCGAATCCTTGGGGAGGTCCCTCGTGGAGGCGTCGGTTCCCTCGGACAGGGTGGTGATGCTGGTCATTCGCTGATGCCCGTCGCATTGCCGATCAAACAAGCTATCTTCCGATCAAAGCATTCAGGTCCGCTAATACATCAACTCGGTACGGTGTCCGGGTAGTTTCTCGCGTTTTACTCTGGCCGCGGGGTTAATGGAGTCCGACCGGAACGTGCCGCAATTTGCGCAATAGGCCGATGGCCATGTCCGACGTGGCAGCCGAACTCCGGTGATCATGCGGGATTGTGCGGAACCAATGGTTTGCTTCGCGTGGCCCGCCTGCGGCGTGCGGTCGCGGCGATGAACCTGGCTTGCCGCGCGCGCGACACACCGGTTGGGAATTCAGCCGGAAGTCGAGAATGAAATTGCTTGTGACGTTCGTCGTGGGGGCCACGACGTTGCTGGTGTCGTCCTTTGGACATGGCGCTCATGCTGCCGACCTGCTCTGGCAGGTGGAAAGTCCATTTCGCTTCTTCAAGAATGCCGCATCCTTCGCGATGTATGAGCGCGGCTATCCGGCCGCCCGCAATGAATTGGTGCTGCCGCCCGCCGATGTGGTCTGGCGCACCGAGCGGCGGCTGAACGATCCCGATTGCCGCGACATGACCAGCCCGACCAGTTGCGCTGACACCGCGCGGGCGCGCTACGACCGCTCCCGATTGGGCTGGGCGTCGCAGACCATCGACGCCGTCTGCTACGATAGCCGGCAGGGCCGCTATCTCGCGAGTTGCGATCGGCGCTATTCATGGGGCACGGCCAAGGAAGATTACGTGCTGCCGGATGCGCATACAGTGCTGATCCGGCTGTCGCCCGAGCGCATTGCCGAAGCCGGCGCGTATGATTGCGTCTGGAGCTGGACGCCGCGGCGACCGGGCAGCAGGACCGAGACCACAACGCAATCCTGTGCGACGCCGCTTAAGATCACGCGCCTGCCTTATGCCGTCGATCGAAGCCTGTCCGGTGCATCGGTCCAGGTCAGATTGCCTGACGGTCGTACATTGAGCGACCCGCAGGTCGTCGTCGAGGATCTGTTCATCGTGGCGCTCGGCGATTCCTTTGCCTCGGGCGAAAGCAATCCGGACGTTCCGGTGACATTCAGCGCCGTCCGCGAGATGGTCTACGATCCAACCCTGATGCGTGAGGAGATGGCGACACGCAGCACCGCCAAGTCGCTGCAGAAACTGACCCCCGCTGCCCCGGCGGGAAGTTTCGATTACAAGAACCTGCCGCGGCGCAAGCTCGCCGACGAGGAGCAGGAGCTCTATTTCCCGCTCGCTTCGGCGCAGTTCGACAAGGCGTTCAACGCTGCCAATCCGCGCTGGCTCAGCCCCGATTGCCACCGTTCGCAGTACGGCTATCCGTTTCGCGTCGGCCTGCAGCTGACATTGGAGAACCCGCACCGGTCAGTCACGCTGGTCAGCCTGGCCTGCACGGGCTCGGAGGTCACCGAGGGCCTGTTCCTCGAGAAGAAGGCGCGTGAGGGCGCCGGCAACGCGATGGTGCGTTCGCAGCTCGATCAGCTCGCCGACCTGATCTGCAAGAGCCCGGCTGGCCGCACGCAGCGTGCGACCTACAATCTGCCGACCTATGCGAGCGGCAGCGTGCAGGTCGCCAATATGCCGGTGACAAAATCCTGGTGTGCGCCGAATGAGCGCAAGCGGCCGATCGACACACTGCTGCTGTCAATCGGGGGCAACGATGTCGGCTTCTCGCCGCTGATGGTCTATGCGATGACCGAATCCGCCGGCGATCTCGCGCCCATCGCGAATCTGCTCGGCAAGCAGATCCGGTTCTCGCCTGATGTGTCGCGCGCCTACATGGAGCAGCTCGACGAGCGCATGGTGGCGCTCCGCGATGCCTTGCGCGACGGCTTTGGCCTGGCGCCCGCGAAGGTGTTGCAGACGGCTTACGAGCCGATCCAGTTCGACGAGACGGGCGCGCTGTGCGGCGCGCAACCGACGCTCGGCCTCGATGTCCACAAGAAGCTGTCGCTGTCGCGCGAACGGCTGGCCGAGACGGTAAGCTTTCTCAACGATTTCTTCGCCCGGACCGCCTGCATCACCAACGGTCGATCAGGCGGCTGTCCGGCGCTGGCGACCGGCGCCGGAACCGGCTTCCAGCTCATTACTGATCACCAGCCCGAATTCGCCAGACGCGGGCTCTGTGCGCGAGATCCGAAGCGGCCGCAGGCGGACGGCGAGGCGATGGCGATGCCCCGGCGTTGGATCGGCAAGGAGGACTTCACGCCGTATTCGCCGGCCGCCTATTTGCCCTATGCATCGCGCTGGCGCCTGTTCCGGACCCCGAATGACGCGTTTCTGACCGCAAACGTCCATTCGCCGGGTTTCACCCAGTTCGATATTCTGCAACCGGTCTATGCGGCCATGTATAGCGGTGCGGTGCACCCGACCGCGGAGGGCCACGCCATCGTGGCCGATCACGTGGTCCGGCACGTCCGTGCGGCGGTCGGCAAACCGTCGCCGGGGGTGGGAGGGCGCTGATCGGGGTGGTATCAGGGGGCGGGGCGGGGTCCCATCGGTCCGGCCCGGATACCTTGACCTTTGGCCCGGTCCGAAGTAGGAAGCTGCACTCGCTGTCGGCCCGGTTACCGGATATCCGACGCGGCAAATCCCCGAACGAACGAGCCCGCTTGGCGGCTCATCCTTGAATAAAGGGTTGGGCGTAAGAGGGCTGTTCGGATTCCTGAAACCAATTCAATCGTCTCACGACGGATGCGGATCACATAACGATGGCGTTCAGCCCGTTCAAATTCCTGCAGGAAGTGCGCACCGAGACCAACAAGGTCACGTGGCCCTCGCGTCGCGAGACGACGATCACGACCATCATGGTGTTCGTCATGGTGGCGCTGTCGTCGGTCTTCTTTTTCGCGGCGGATCAGATCATCCGCTACCTCGTCGCCTTTTTGCTCACGATGCACTGACGGAACTGAATTATGAGCATGCGCTGGTACATCGTTCACGCCTATTCGAATTTCGAAAAGAAGGTGATGGAGTCGATCAAGGAACAGGCCAAGCAACGTGGCCTGGAAGACCTGTTCGAACAGATTTTGGTTCCGGTCGAGAAGGTCACGGAAGTGCGCCGCGGCCGTAAGATGGATGCTGAGCGCAAGTTCTTCCCGGGCTATGTGCTGGTGAAGATGCAGCTCACCGACGAAGCGTTTCATCTGATCAAGAATACCCCGAAGGTCACGGGATTCTTGGGCGCTGAAAACAAGCCGATGCCGATTTCGGAAGCCGAAGCGATGCGCATTCTGCACCAGGTGCAGGAGGGCGTGGAGCGTCCGAAGACCTCGGTGTCGTTCGAGATCGGCGAGAATGTGCGCGTGGCCGATGGCCCGTTCGCATCGTTCTCCGGTGTCGTCGAGGAAATCGACGAGGCACGTTCGCGCGTGAAGGTCGCCGTGTCGATCTTCGGCCGCGCAACGCCGGTCGAACTGGAATTCGGTCAGGTCGAGAAGGTCTGATCGCAATAGCGCGAGGTTCGCCTCGCGTTCTTAAGGCCGTGGGAGGAAGAGAGCGGTTGCCAGCCGTTGTCGACCGAACCACGAACCTGAAACAGCCGGCTCTGCCGGCACAACAGGAGTGACACATGGCAAAGAAAGTGACCGGATACCTGAAGCTTCAGGTGCCGGCCGGTGCGGCGAACCCTTCGCCCCCGATCGGTCCCGCGCTTGGTCAGCGCGGTTTGAACATCATGGAATTCTGCAAAGCGTTCAACGCGCAGACGCAGAAGGAAGAAAAGAACACCCCAATCCCGGTGGTGATCACGATCTATGCCGATCGTTCGTTCACCTTCGCCCTCAAGACCCCCCCGATGTCCTTCTTCATCAAGAAGGCCGCCAAGCTCACCTCCGGCTCCAAGCTACCGGGTCGTGACAAGGCCGGCGCGGTGACCAAAGCGCAGGTGCGCGAGATCGCCGAAGCGAAGATGAAGGATCTGAATTGCGACACCATTGAATCGGCCATGAAGATGGTTGAGGGCTCTGCCCGTTCGATGGGTGTCGAGGTCGCGGGGTAAACGGTCATGGCAATTGGAAAACGTTTGAAGAACGCCCGCGAGGGTATCGACCGCGAGAAGCTCTATCCGGTCGCCGAGGCCATCAAGATGGTCAAGGAACGCGCCAAGTCGAAGTTCGATGAGACCATCGAAATTTCGCTGAATCTCGGCGTTGATCCACGTCACGCCGACCAGATGGTCCGTGGCGTCGTCACCCTGCCGAACGGCACCGGCCGCACCCTGCGCGTCGGCGTGTTCGCCCGTGGCCCGAAGGCTGAAGAAGCCAAGGCTGCCGGTGCAGACGTCGTCGGTGCAGAAGACCTGTTCGAGAAGGTCCAGGCCGGTCAGATCGATTTCGATCGCTGTATCGCAACCCCCGACATGATGCCGCTGGTCGGTCGCCTTGGTAAGGTGCTCGGTCCGCGCGGCATGATGCCGAACCCGAAGATCGGCACCGTGACCATGGACGTCACCGGCGCAGTCAAGGGTGCCAAGGGCGGTTCGGTCGAGTTCCGCGTCGAGAAGGCCGGCATCGTGCAGGCTGGTATCGGCAAGGCATCTTTCTCGGAAGAGAAGCTCGTCGAAAACATCAAGGCTCTGGTCGATGCCGTCTCCAAGGCGAAGCCGGCTGGCGCGAAGGGCACCTATCTGCAGCGCGTTGCCGTGTCCTCGACCATGGGCCCCGGCATCAAGGTTGAGACGGGCACCGTGCTCGGCTAAGCCGGAACAAGGCTTGCAAGAAACCAGGGCGGAATCGGGCAACCGGTTCCGCCCTTTTCTTTTTGACCTCAGCAGGAATGCCCCCAAAAGGATCGTCACGATGGCCGACAAGGTTCTGATCTATTCGCGTTTCCCGAAAGCCATGATGAAGCGCATCGGCGAGCGCTACGACTTGATCGATGCCGGAGGCAAACCGCCGCTCGAGACGTTTTCGCGCGACGAGCTCAAGGATGTGCGCGCGCTGATCACCGCAGGTGGACAGGCGCTGAAGAGCGATGTGATGGACATGATGCCGGCGCTCGGCGCCATCGTCTGCTACGGCACCGGCTATGACGGTGTTGACTTCAAGGCTGCGGCCGAGCGCAAGATCGTGGTCGGCAACAGTCCGGGCGCAAATGCGGCCTCGGTCGCCGATCTGGCACTGACGCTTATGCTCGCGGTGACACGTCGCCTGCTGCCCGCGGATCAGTATCTGCGCGAAGGCGGCTGGTCGTCGGCAAAGCCGTCGCCGCTGATGTCGCCGCAGCCCGGCAATCCCGGCCGCAAGGTGGGCGTCTATGGCATGGGCGAGATCGGTCGCAAGATCGCGTCGCGCGTCGCAGCGTTCGAATGCGATGTCGCCTACACCAACCGCACGAAATATGACGACCTGCCATATCGTCATGAGCCGAGCCTCGAAGCGCTGGTCGAATGGTGCGACGTGCTGATGATCGCCGTGCGCGCCGGCGCCGAGACCCATCACATCATCGATGCTGCGATGCTGAAGAAGCTCGGGCCGAACGGCGTCGTGGTGAATATCTCGCGCGGCTCGGTGATCGACCAGGCCGCACTAACCGCAGCGCTAGTTGACAAGACCATTGCGGGCGCAGGTCTCGATGTGTTCGAGAAGGAACCGCACGCGCCGGATGCCCTCACGGCCCTTCCGAACGTCGTGCTGACGCCGCATGTCGGCGGCCACACGCTCGACTCGCATATGGCGATGCAGGACTGCGTCATCGCCAATCTCGATGCGTTTTATGCGGGCAACGGACTGCCTCACGCTGTGGCAGTCTGATCAAGACCCCAATCAACTGGGGATTCGAAACGCATTCCACAAGAATGACTTTCGTTCCCGTGCGGTACAAAAATAATTGAATGGGTTATTCCGCAATGCGGATGTAGATGTCGGCTGTTTAGAACAACTCGAATGTAGGCGTACATTCGACGACATAGGACATCAGCGATGGCTGCGTTCACACTCAAGATTAACGGTCAGGCCCGTCAGGTCGACCTCGATCCCAACACACCTCTGCTCTGGGCCATTCGGGATGGAGCCGGTCTGACCGGCACCAAGTATGGCTGCGGCGTCGCGCAATGCGGGGCCTGCACGGTTTATGTGGACGGCCAGACCGTCCGCTCCTGTTCGATGCCGGTCTCGGCGATCGGCACCAGCGAAATCACCACCATCGAAGGTCTCGACAGCAAGGAAGCCAAGGCGGTGCAGGCGGCCTGGGTCGCGCTCGATGTGCCGCAATGCGGCTATTGCCAGTCCGGCCAGGTGATGAGCGCGACCGCGCTGCTCAGCATCAATCCGACCCCCACCGACAACGATATCGATCTGGCGATGAACGGCAACATCTGCCGCTGCGCCACCTATGTCCGCATCCGCGCCGCCATTCATGGCGCCGCCAAATCGCTGGAGGGTTGAGCCATGACCGTTCATGACACCAAGCTCAGCCGTCGCACGATGCTCAAGGGCGGTGCCGGCCTCGTGCTCGGCGCCTATGTTGCGCGCGCCGACAAGTTGTTTGCGCAGGCGGCGGCAAAGCCGTCGGTCAATATCGCGCCGAACACTTTCCTGATCATCAAGCCCGACAACACCGTGACGGTGCTGTGCAAGGGCATCGAATTTGGGCAAGGGCCGTTCACCGGCATGGCGACTTTGGTCGCCGAAGAACTCGACGCGGATTGGGCGCAGATGCGTGCCGATCACGCGCCGTCGAATCCGCAGCTCTACAAGAATCTGGCGTTCGGCATGCAGGGCACCGGTGGCTCGACGGCCATCGCCAATTCCTACATCCAGATGCGACAGGTCGGTGCCGCCGCGCGCCAGATGCTGGTCGCGGCTGCTGCCGATGCGTGGCAGGTGCCGGCGGGCGAGATCACTGTCGATAACGGTGTGATCAAGCATGCATCAGGCCATGAAGGTCGTTTCGGCGAATTCGCCGACAAGGCTATGGCCATGCCGGTGCCGGCTGATCCGAAGCTGAAGGACCCGTCGCAGTTCAGGTTGATCGGCAAGGAAGGCGTCGTGAAACGCCTCGACAGCGCGGACAAGACCAACGGCAAGGCGTTCTACACGCTCGATATCAACGAACCGGACATGCTCACGGTGGTCGTGGCGCGTTCGCCGAAATTCGGCGGCAAGGTCGCGTCCTTCGATGCGACGGCTGCGAAAGCCGTGGCGGGTGTCGTCGACGTCAAGCAGGTGTCGAATGGTGTCGCTGTCTACGCCAAAGGCTTCTGGCCCGCGAAGATGGGCCGCGATGCGCTGAAGATCACCTGGGATGACAGCAAGGCGGAGAAGCGTGGCAGTGCGGAACTGCTGCAGCAATTCCGCGGCCTGTCGAAGACGGCCGGCAAACTCGTCAAGGCTGAGGGCAAATTCGAAGAGTCGATGGCCAAAGGTGGCCGCGTGATCGAGGTTGAATACGTCTTCCCGTATCTGGCCCATGCCGCGATGGAACCGCTCAACGCCTATCTGAAATGGGACGGCGACACCGCCTATGCGCGCTATGGCTGCCAGTTTCCGACGCCTGACCATATGGCGATCTCCAAGGTGCTCGGGCTGCCGATCGAGAAGGTCAAGATCGACGTTCTTCTTGCCGGCGGCAGCTTCGGCCGCCGCGCCCAGCAGAGCACGCATCAGGCCATCGAGCTCGCCGAAGTCGCGAAAGCGATCGGACCGGGCAAGCCGGTCAAGCTGGTGTGGACGCGCGAAGACGATATGCGCGGTGGCTACTATCGGCCGTATTGCATCCACCGAATGCGCGGTACGGTGCGCGACGGCAAGATCGAAGCCTGGAGCGACACCATCGTCAGCCAGTCGATCATGAAGGGTTCCTTCTTCGAGTCCATGATGTTCAAGGACGGTCTCGACCCGACGTCCTATGAAGGCTCGAACGAAATCCCGTACGACGTCGAGAACTTCCGCTGCGACATGCATCAGGTCGATGTCGGCGTGCCCGTATTGTGGTGGCGCTCGGTGGGCCACACTCACACCGGTTATGTCGTCGAAGCCTTTGTCGATGAGCTGCTCGAGGCCGCCGGCAAGGATCCGATCGAAGGCCGGCTCGCACTCCTGAGCAAGAAACCGCGCCATGCGGGCGCGCTGAAGGCCGTCGCCGAACTCGCCGACTGGAAGAACTACAAGGTGCCGGCAGGCCGTGCGCGAGGCGTTGCGGTGGTCGAGAGCTTCAACACCTTCGTCGCACAGGTCGTCGAACTGTCCATGACCGACGATGGTCCGAAGGTACACAAGGTGTGGTGCGCGGTGGATTGTGGCGTCGCCGTGAACCCCGACATCATCCGCGCACAGATGGAAGGTGGCATCGGCTTCGGCCTCGGTCACATCCTCTATGCGGAACAGACGCTGGATGCCGGCGCGCCGGTGTCCGGCAATTTCGACACCTATCGTTCGCTGCGCATCAACGAGATGCCGGAGATCGAGGTGGTCATCGTGAAATCGACCGAGAAGCCATCAGGCGTCGGCGAACCGGGCGTGCCTCCGCTCGGGCCTGCCGTTGCCAACGCGCTGGCGAAACTCGGAGTGGGAAGACCGCGGCAGTTGCCGATCGTGCCAGGAGCCTCAGCATGAGCTTGTTTAAGAACTCGATGTTGGCGCTGGTCGCCGGCGGCCTCGCGGCGGGTCTCCTCGCATTCGCGGAGCCGGGCTTCCAGGAGGCCGATGCAGCGGTCAGCAATCCGACCAAGCTGCAGTCGGTCTCGGCCTTCGCCAAAATCAAGAACAAGAACGAGCGCGCGGTGGCGCTGTTCACCGAGGCCGGCAAGGTCGTCCAGTCGCCACGTTGCATGAACTGCCATCCGGCGACCGAACGTCCGACCCAGACCGACCGTATGCGGCCGCATATTCCGTTGGTCGTGCGCGGCGAGGGCGGTGTCGGCGCCGCCGGTGGTCTTGCTTGCGCGACCTGCCACCACGAGAACAACTTCGATGCCGCCAACGTCCCCGGCAATCCGAAATGGGCTCTGGCTCCGGCCGAGATGGCCTGGCAGGGCAAGACGCTTGGCCAGATCTGCACCCAGATCAAGGACAAGGAACGCAACGGCGGCAAGGACATGGCCGCGCTTGTGAAGCACATGGCCGAAGACGAGCTGGTCGGCTGGGGCTGGCATCCCGGCGGCAATCGCGCCCCGGCGCCAGGCACCCAGAAGCAGTTCGGTGAGCTGATCAAGGCCTGGGCCGATGCGGGAGCGGCCTGCCCGAAGGGGTGATATATACGGGAAGTGGAGCCGGCTTGGCCGGTTCCACTTTTGTGCTCTGGGTGCCCTGAACGGCTCCCTTGCAGAAAAGATGCCACATCGGCATTTCGCGCTTGGCAACACGAAAAAGACTCGTTAAACAACCGTTTCCGGGCGTGCTGGCTGGTAGCTGGCGCGTCTGTGTTCGCATTCCGATAACCCACATCGCAGGAGACTTTTCCTTTCAGGCTATCCATACGGATCGCTCGAAGGGGACAGGAAGCGCGACGCGGATTTAAGGGAAGCGGGCAGGGGTCACCAATAGGCCGGATGATGGCTTGTCGATGATCCTGAATCCTGTCCAAGACTGCTGGCGCCTTAGATAAACGCAAGTTTCATCAACGGCTTAATCGTAAAACTTGATGCAGCCAGCATAGACGGGTGAAGACTGGATTTCGCCAATGTCGTTTTGTGCGACATGACGCGTATTTGGTTCGAACCTCGACACCCCGCGCCAACGCTGGTTCGCCAGGAAGGTTCGGGAGGGCAGGCTATCATATCGTCTCGCCCGACGTGTCTTTGGACCCGGTCTCTTTAAAGGGCCGGTGTCTTGAGGTCAGGTTCAGGTGGGGCGGTGGGTGTAACCCGGCGGTCCTATCTCGATAGAGGCCGCCAACCGGAGAGAGCTTGCTGTGGAAAGAGCGGCTAAAAAGGACGCGGTCGAAGCGCTGAACGGGGTCTTTAAGACCACCAGCGTCGCGGTCGTCGCCCATTATTCCGGCCTCACCGTTGCCCAGATGCAGAATCTGCGTTCGCAGATGAAGCTGGCCGGCGCGTCGGTGAAGGTCTCGAAGAACCGTCTCGCCAAAATTGCTCTTGAAGGCACGGATGTTGCTGCCATCGGTTCCCTGTTGAAGGGCCCGACTGTGATCGCCACTTCGGACGATCCGGTAGCTGCACCGAAGGTTGCCGTCGAATTTGCCAAGGCGAACGAGAAGTTCGTCATTCTTGGCGGCTCGATGGGCACAACCGTCCTGAACGTTGACAGCGTCAAGGCCTTGGCCGCGCTGCCCTCGCTCGACGAACTGCGCGCGAAGATCCTCGGCCTCCTTGTGGCGCCGGCGACCAAGATCGCTCAGCTCTCGACAGCTCCCGCGGCGAAGCTCGCGCGTGTTGTTCAGGCCTATGCCTCAAAGAGCGAAGCGGCCTGACGCCCTTCGCATTCAAACCCTGGTTCGAACCAAATACGCTTAAGGATATAGACAATGGCTGACCTACAGAAAATCGTTGACGATCTCTCGAGCCTGACCGTGCTCGAAGCTGCCGACCTCGCCAAGATGCTCGAAGAAAAGTGGGGCGTTTCGGCTGCTGCTGCTGTTGCAGTTGCTGGTCCGGCTGCTGGTGGCGGCGGTGCCGCTGCTGCTGAAGAAAAGACCGAGTTCACTGTCGTTCTGGCTGGTGCCGGCGACAAGAAGATCGAAGTCATCAAGGAAGTCCGTGCGATCACGGGTCTTGGCCTCAAGGAAGCCAAGGACCTGGTCGAAGGCGCGCCGAAGCCCGTCAAGGAAGGCGTTTCCAAGGACGAAGCCGAGAAGATCAAGGGTCAGCTCGAGAAGGCTGGCGCGAAGGTCGAACTCAAGTAAGACCCTTTATGGGTTCCATCTGGAGGGCGGCCATTTGGTCGCCCTCTGGGCCGGAACCCGATGGACTACACAGGAATGTGTGGGGATGCGCTGGGAACCACCCTCGAATCTCCATGATTGCCATCCCATATCGGGACGGCAGCACGAAAAACACGGTCTGACAGCGGAGACGGCGACGTTTCCGGTTAAGCCGTTGGGAGATGGGCAATTTTCGGGCTTTTCGGTCCGTAGCTAGACGGTTTGGACGGGCGGGATGCAGTCGGGCATCGCGCACGTCGTTTTGCGTTCTGCGATTCAAATGCTCGGGAGAGGGATTTTGTTCCTCACATTGGGCGCTGAATTTGGAACGTTCTTGGAAATTCAACCCGGAGGCGATGGCAGTCGCGCTCTGGAAGGTTCGCCCCTTTCGGGCGACGCAATGAGAGGCCACGATGGGTCAGCAGACGTTCACAGGTCGCAAGCGCGTTCGCAAGTTCTTCGGTCATATTAAAGAAGTCGCAGAGATGCCGAACCTCATCGAGGTTCAGAAGGCGTCCTACGACCAGTTCCTGATGGTCGATGAGCCGACTGGCGGTCGCCTCGACGAAGGTCTGCAGGCTGTTTTCCGTTCGGTGTTCCCGATCTCGGATTTCTCGGGCACCTCGATGCTGGAATTCGTGCGCTACGAATTCGAGCCGCCAAAATATGACGTCGATGAGTGCCGCCAGCGCGGCATGACCTATGCTGCGCCGCTGAAGGTGACGCTGCGCCTGATCGTGTTCGATATCGACGAAGAAACCGGCGCCAAGTCCGTCAAGGACATCAAGGAGCAGGACGTCTACATGGGCGATATCCCGCTCATGACCATGAATGGCACCTTCGTCGTCAACGGCACCGAGCGCGTCATCGTCTCGCAGATGCATCGTTCGCCGGGCGTGTTCTTCGACCACGACAAGGGCAAGACCCATTCGTCGGGCAAGCTGCTGTTCGCTGCCCGCGTGATCCCGTATCGCGGTTCCTGGCTGGACATCGAATTCGACGCCAAGGACATCGTGTTCGCGCGTATCGACCGCCGCCGCAAGATTCCGGTGACGTCGCTGATGTTCGCGCTGGGTCTGGATGGCGAAGAGATTCTCTCGACGTTCTACAAGAAGATCCAGTTCAAGAAGATCAAGGAAGGCTGGCGCGTTCCGTTCGACGCCACCCGTTTCCGTGGCTATTCCACCGTCAACGACCTGATCGATGCCGACACCGGCAAGGTCGTGCTCGAAGCCGGCAAGAAGCTCACCGTGCGTGCTGCCCGTCAGCTCGCCGAGAAGGGCCTCAAGGCGCTGCGTCTGACCGACGAAGAGTTGGTCGGCAACTACCTCGCCGAGGACCTCGTCAACGTGAAGACCGGTGAAATCTACGCCGAAGCCGGCGAGGAGATCACCGAGAAGTCGCTGAAGGCGCTGAACGAGGAGGGCTACAAGGAACTCCCGCTGCTCGACATCGACCACGTCAACATTGGCGCCTATATCCGCAACACGCTGAATGCAGACAAGAACCTGACGCGTGAAGACGCGCTGTTCGACATCTATCGCGTGATGCGTCCGGGTGAGCCGCCGACGCTCGAATCCGCGCAGAACATGTTCCAGTCGCTGTTCTTCGACAGCGAGCGCTACGACCTCTCGGCCGTGGGCCGCGTGAAGATGAACATGCGCCTCGAACTCGATGCGCCGGATACCCATCGCACGCTCCGCAAGGAAGACATCCTTGCCGTCATCAAGACACTGGTGGATCTGCGCGACGGCAAGGGCGAAATCGACGACATCGACCATCTCGGCAACCGTCGTGTGCGTTCGGTCGGCGAACTGATGGAAAATCAGTATCGTGTCGGCCTGCTGCGCATGGAGCGTGCCATCAAGGAACGTATGTCGTCCGTCGACATCGACACCGTGATGCCGCAGGACCTGATCAACGCGAAGCCCGCGGCTGCCGCGGTGCGCGAGTTCTTCGGTTCGTCACAGCTGTCGCAGTTCATGGACCAGACCAACCCGCTCTCGGAAATCACCCACAAGCGCCGTCTCTCGGCGCTTGGACCGGGCGGTCTGACCCGCGAGCGCGCCGGCTTCGAAGTCCGCGACGTGCATCCGACCCATTACGGCCGTATCTGCCCGATTGAGACGCCGGAAGGCCCGAACATCGGTCTGATCAACTCGCTCGCTACCTTCGCGCGCGTCAACAAGTACGGCTTCGTGGAAACACCTTACCGCAAGGTCAAGGACGGCCGCGTCACCGACGAGGTCGTGTACCTCAGCGCGATGGAAGAGGGCCGCTACTCGGTCGCACAAGCGAACGTGTCGCTCGACGCCAAGGGCAAGTTCACCGACGAGATGGTGATCTGCCGTCACGCCGGCGACGTGCTGCCGCTGCCGGCCGACAAGGTCGACTACATGGACGTGTCGCCGAAGCAGCTCGTTTCGGTCGCTGCGGCGCTGATCCCGTTCCTAGAGAACGACGACGCCAACCGCGCGCTGATGGGCTCGAACATGCAGCGTCAGGCCGTGCCTCTGGTGCGCGCTGAAGCTCCCTTCGTCGGTACCGGCATGGAAGCCGTCGTGGCTCGTGACTCCGGTGCTGCGATCGCTGCCCGCCGTTCGGGTGTCATCGACCAGATCGACGCGACCCGCGTGGTTATCCGCGCCACCGAGGATCTCGATCCGACCAAGTCGGGCGTCGATATCTATCGCCTGATGAAGTACCAGCGTTCGAACCAGTCGACCTGTATCAACCAGCGTCCGCTGGTGAAGGTTGGCGACATCATTCGCAAGGGCGACATCATTGCCGACGGTCCGTCGACCGATCTCGGCGAACTCGCACTCGGCCGCAACGTGCTCGTCGCGTTCATGCCGTGGAATGGCTACAACTTCGAAGACTCGATCCTCCTCTCTGAGCGGATCGTGAAGGAAGACGTCTTCACCTCGATCCACATCGAGGAATTCGAAGTGATGGCCCGCGACACCAAGCTCGGCCCTGAGGAAATCACCCGCGACATTCCGAACGTGTCGGAAGAAGCGCTGAAGAACCTCGACGAAGCCGGCATCGTCTATATCGGTGCTGAAGTCCGCGCCGGCGACATCCTGGTCGGCAAGATCACGCCGAAGGGCGAAAGCCCGATGACGCCGGAAGAAAAGCTTCTGCGCGCCATCTTCGGTGAAAAGGCGTCCGACGTTCGCGACACCTCGCTCCGCGTGCCTCCGGGCGTGCAGGGCACGATCGTGGAAGTCCGCGTGTTCAACCGTCACGGCGTCGACAAGGACGAACGCGCTCTGGCGATCGAGCGGGAAGAAATCGAACGTCTTGCCAAGGACCGTGACGACGAACAGGCCATCCTGGATCGTAACGTCTACGGCCGCCTGGCTGATCTTCTGGAGAACAAGGTCGGCATCGCCGGTCCGAAGGGCTTCAAGAAGGACGGCAAGATCACGCGCGCCGTGCTCGACGAAAATCCGCGGTCGCAGTGGTGGATGTTCGCCACCGCGAACGACAAGCTGATGACCGAAATCGAAGCGATGCGGAAGCAGTACGACGAGTCGAAGAAGGGCCTTGAACAGCGCTTCCTCGACAAGGTCGAGAAACTGCAGCGTGGCGACGAATTGCCGCCAGGCGTGATGAAGATGGTCAAGGTCTTCGTCGCGGTGAAGCGCAAGATTCAGCCCGGCGACAAGATGGCCGGACGTCACGGTAACAAGGGCGTGGTGTCGAAGATCGTTCCGATCGAAGACATGCCGTTCCTTGAAGACGGTACGCATGCGGACATCGTGCTGAACCCGCTCGGCGTGCCGTCGCGCATGAACGTCGGTCAGATCTTGGAGACGCATCTTGGCTGGGCCTGCGCAGGCATGGGCAAGAAGATCGGTCAGACCATCGACGCCTACTACCAGAAGCAGGATCTGAAGCCGCTGCGCGACACCCTGAAGAAGGTTTACGGAGAAGACGAAGTCATCAAGTCGCTCAACGACACCGAGCTGCTTGAACTGGCGCGTAACCTGAAGCCCGGCGTGCCGATTGCGACGCCGGTGTTCGACGGTGCGAAGGAAGCAGACATCGAAGAGATGTTGAAGATGGCTGGCTTCGATGCGTCTGGTCAGTCCACCGTCTATGACGGCCGGACCGGCGACCAGTTCGATCGCAAGGTGACCGTGGGCTACATCTACATGCTCAAGCTTCACCATCTCGTGGACGACAAGATCCACGCGCGTTCGATTGGTCCGTACTCGCTCGTCACGCAGCAGCCGCTGGGTGGTAAGGCGCAGTTCGGTGGTCAGCGCTTCGGTGAAATGGAAGTGTGGGCGCTCGAGGCTTATGGCGCGGCGTACACGCTCCAGGAAATGCTGACGGTGAAGTCGGACGACGTTGCAGGCCGTACCAAGGTCTACGAAGCGATCGTGCGCGGCGACGACACGTTCGAGGCCGGTATCCCGGAATCGTTCAACGTGCTGGTCAAGGAAATGCGTTCGCTCGGCCTCAACGTCGATCTGCACAATTCCAAGCTGCCGGGGCCGACCTCCGAAGCTGCCGAGTAAAAACAAGCGTTACGCCCGGCCTGATGGCCGGGCGTCCGCACCCAGCCGGGACGTGGGGCAGGGTGTGCGGCTCTAAAGAATTTCGAATTTGCTGCTGATGGCGATCGGCACGCGAGGAGAAGACGATGAACCAAGAAATTATGAATCTCTTCAATCCGACGACTCCGGCTCAGGTCTTCGACCAGATCCGGATCTCGATTGCGTCCCCGGAGAAGATTCTGTCGTGGTCCTACGGCGAGATCAAGAAGCCGGAAACCATCAATTACCGGACCTTCAAGCCCGAGCGCGACGGCCTGTTCTGCGCCCGCATCTTCGGGCCCATCAAGGATTACGAGTGCTTGTGCGGCAAGTACAAGCGCATGAAGTACAAGGGCATCATCTGCGAGAAGTGCTCGGTCGAAGTGACCCTGTCGCGCGTCAGGCGCGAGCGCATGGGTCACATCGAGCTGGCCGCTCCGGTTGCGCACATCTGGTTCCTGAAGTCGCTGCCGTCGCGCATCGGCCAGTTGCTGGACATGACGCTCAAGGATCTCGAGCGCATTCTGTACTTTGAATATTACGTCGTTCTCGAGCCGGGTCTCACCGCGCTCAAGGACCGTCAGCTGCTGTCTGAAGAAGAATATCTGAAGGCACAGGACGAATACGGCCAGGATTCCTTCACCGCCATGATCGGCGCCGAGGCGATCCGCGAACTGTTGAAGGGTCTGGAGCTCGAGAAGCTCGACGAGCAGCTGCGCGTCGAGATGAAGGAGACCGAGTCCGACATCAAGCACAAGAAGCTCGCGAAGCGCCTGAAAATCGTCGAGGCCTTCCGCTATTCCGGCAACAAGCCGGAATGGATGATCCTCACGGTGGTGCCGGTGATCCCGCCGGATCTGCGTCCGCTGGTGCCGCTCGATGGTGGCCGTTTCGCGACGTCGGATCTGAACGATCTCTATCGCCGCGTCATCAACCGTAACAACCGCTTGAAGCGTCTGATGGAGCTCCGCGCGCCGGACATCATCATCCGCAACGAAAAGCGCATGCTGCAGGAGGCCGTCGACGCACTGTTCGACAACGGTCGCCGTGGCCGTGTCATCACCGGCGCCAACAAGCGTCCGCTGAAGTCGCTGGCCGACATGCTGAAGGGCAAGCAGGGTCGTTTCCGTCAGAATCTGCTCGGCAAGCGCGTCGACTATTCGGGCCGTTCGGTCATCGTCGTCGGTCCGGAACTGCGTCTGCATCAGTGCGGCCTGCCGAAGAAGATGGCGCTCGAACTGTTCAAGCCGTTCATCTATTCGCGTCTCGACGCCAAGGGTCTGTCCACCACGGTGAAGCAGGCGAAGAAGCTCGTTGAAAAAGAGCGTCCCGAGGTCTGGGACATCCTCGACGAGGTCATTCGCGAGCATCCCGTGCTGCTGAACCGCGCGCCGACGCTGCATCGTTTGGGCATCCAGGCGTTCGAGCCGGTGCTGATCGAAGGCAAGGCGATCCAGCTGCATCCGCTGGTCTGCTCGGCCTTCAACGCCGACTTCGACGGCGACCAGATGGCCGTTCACGTCCCGTTGTCGCTTGAAGCGCAGCTGGAAGCGCGCGTCCTGATGATGTCGACCAACAACATCCTGCATCCCGCGAACGGTCAGCCGATCATCGTGCCGTCGCAGGACATCGTGCTGGGTCTGTACTACCTGTCGACCATGCGTGCGGGTCTCCCGGGCGAAAACAAGTTGTATCGCGAGATGGCGGAGATCGAGCATGCGTTGCATGCGAAGGTCATCCACCTCCACACCAAGATCAAGTACAGCTGGTCGGGCCTCGATGCGGACGGCAAGCCGGTCACGCGTCTGATCGAAACCACTGCCGGCCGTGCGATGCTCGGTCAGGTTCTGCCGAAGTCGCCGAAGATGCCCTACGACGTCATCAACAAGCTGATGACCAAGAAGGAAATCTCGGGCGTCATCGATCAGGTCTACCGTCACTGCGGTCAGAAAGAGACCGTGATCTTCTGCGATCGCATCATGGCGCTCGGCTTCTACAACGCGTTCAAGGCGGGCATCTCGTTCGGCAAGGACGACATGGTGGTGCCGGCTTCGAAGTGGAAGATCGTGGACGCTACGCGTGCGTTCGCGAAGGACTTCGAACAGCAGTACAACGACGGTCTGATCACCCACGGTGAGAAGTACAACAAGGTCGTCGACGCCTGGTCGAAGGCGGGCGAAGAAGTCGCCAAGGAGATGATGAAAGAAATCTCCTCGGTGAAGAAGAATGCGCAGGGTGAAGAAGCCCAGATCAACTCGATCTACATGATGGCGCATTCCGGTGCCCGTGGTTCGCCGGCCCAGATGCGTCAGCTCGCCGGTATGCGCGGCCTGATGGCCAAGCCGTCGGGTGAAATCATCGAGACGCCGATCATCTCGAACTTCAAGGAAGGTCTGTCGGTTCTCGAATACTTCAACTCGACCCACGGCGCTCGTAAGGGCCTCGCGGACACCGCGTTGAAGACCGCGAACTCGGGCTACCTGACCCGTCGTCTCGTCGACGTGGCGCAGGACTGCATCATCACGCAGAGCGATTGCGGCACCAATCTTGGCATCAAGATGCGCGCCATCATCGACTCCGGTTCGGTGGTAGCATCGCTGGCGTCGCGTATCCTTGGTCGTTCGGCCTGCGAAGACATTCGCGATCCGAACACCAACAAGGTGCTGATCAAGCGTAACACGCTGATGGAAGAGCGTGACGTGGATCTGCTGCAGCAGGCCGGTATCCAGGAAGTGAAGATCCGTTCGGCTCTCACTTGCGAACTGGTCAACGGCATCTGCGGTACTTGCTACGGTCGCGATCTTGCTCGCGGTACGCCTGTCAACCACGGTGAGGCTGTCGGCGTCATCGCGGCGCAGTCGATCGGTGAGCCCGGCACGCAGCTGACGATGCGTACGTTCCACATCGGTGGTGCGGCGCAGCTCAACGAGCAGTCGGTGATCGAGTCGAACTTCGACGGTAAGGTGACGATCAAGAACGAGGCCATCGCCAAGAACGGCGAAGGTCACATGGTTGCCATGGTGCGCAACATGGTCATCGCGATCAGCGATGCCGACGGTACCGAGCGCGCAACGCATCGTATTCAGTACGGCGCTCGCGTTCACGTGGCCAACGGCGACACCATCAAGCGTGGCCAGCGCATCGCGGAATGGGATCCGTATTCCCGTCCGTTGCTGACCGAAGTCGACGGCACGATCGGGTTCGAGGATCTGATCGACGGCCAGTCGATTACGGAAACGCTCGACGAGTCGACCGGTATCGCCAAGCGCGTCGTCACCGACTGGCGTTCGTCGCGTGGTGGTGCGGATCTGCGTCCGGCCATCGTCGTCAAGGGCAAGGACGGCAAGATCCTCAAGCTCGCACGTGGCGGTGATGCCCGCTACATGCTGTCGCCTGACGCGATTCTGTCGGTCGACGTCGATGCCAAGGTGACGTCGGGCGACATTCTCGCCCGTGTCTCGATGGAAAGCGCGAAGACGCGTGACATCACCGGCGGTCTGCCGCGGGTGGCCGAACTGTTCGAGGCCCGCAAGCCAAAGGACGCGGCGATCATCGCGGAAATCAGCGGCACGATCCGTTTCGGGCGCGACTACAAGAACAAGCGCCGGATTTCGATCGAGCCGATCGACAAGAACGAGGAGACTCGCGAGTACCTCATTCCGAAAGGCAAGCAGATCCATCTGCAGGACGGCGACGTCGTCGAAAAGGGCGACTATATCGTCGAAGGCAATCCCGCGCCGCACGACATTCTGGCGATCAAGGGCATCGAGGAACTCGCTGCCTATCTGGTCAACGAAATCCAGGAAGTTTACCGGTTGCAGGGCGTGCTCATCAACGACAAGCACATCGAAGTGATTGTTCGTCAGATGCTGCAGAAGGTCGAGATCACCGATCAGGGCGAGACCGACATGATCTCGGGCGAACAGATCGACAAGATCGAGTTCGACGCGCTGAACCTGAAGGCCAAGGAAGAAGGCAAGAAGATCGCGACCGGAAACCCTGTGCTGCTCGGCATCACCAAGGCCAGCTTGCAGACCCGTTCGTTCTTCTCGGCAGCATCGTTCCAGGAGACCACGCGCGTGCTCACCGAAGCTGCCGTCAACGGCAAGGTGGACCCGCTCGAAGGCCTCAAGGAAAACGTCATTGTCGGCCGTCTGATCCCGGCCGGTACCGGCGCCTCGATGGCGAAGATCCGCGAAGTCGCAATGAAGCGCGACAAGATGATCCTCGACGAGCGCGAGAAGCAGGCGGCGATCGTACCGTCGGCTCCGGCAGAAGAACCGCTGATGCTGCCGTCGGGCGAATAATCGGTCACTGCAGATCACATCAATGCCATGGAAAAGGCCGGCGAAAGCCGGCCTTTTTCGCGTCTGACGTGTGTTGCGGCGCACTACATGCTTTTGTTCATCTTTCCTTCAGCTGAAAAATGTTTTCACTTGGAGGGGGTTAGCGCGAGTCGACGGGCCAGCCTTGCAGCGTCAGCGAATTCCGCTTTGGCTGGGAATACGTTACATCGACCGTTGCCGGATATTGCCGCCGGCAAACACGACGCGTGAAAGAAACCTATGCTTGATCTTGCAATTGTTGGTGGTGGTCCAGGCGGCCTGATGAGTGCCTGGTATCTCAAGAAGAAGCTCGGCGATCTCTGTCGTGTCACCATCTACGAGGCGTCCGACCGCGTCGGCGGCAAGATTCTCACGCGCAAGTTCGATACAGCGCCCGCCATGTACGAAGCTGGCGTTGCGGAAATCTACGATTACTCGATGACAGGGCCGGATCCGCTGCGCGAACTGATCCAGCATTTCGGCCTGCAGACGATTCCGATGGATGCCGAGCAGGTGCAGCTGGACGGCGAGCTGCTCAACGACGTGCCGGGCATGCGCAAGAAATACGGCGCCAAGACCGCAGCCGCCATCGAAGCTTTCCGCAAGAAGTGCGCGAGCATGGTGTCGCCGATCGAATATTACGAAGGCGTCGGTTCGCACGACAACGAACACCCCTGGGCATGGATAAATGCCGAGGAGCTGCTTGATAAGGAAGTCAGCGATCCCACCGCCAAGCGCTTCCTGAAGGTGATGGCACGCTCCGACATCGCGACCGAGACGCACAACACCAACGGCCTCAATGCGCTGAAGAACTTCGTGATGGATGTCGATGGCTATATCGGCCTCTATTCGATCCAGAACGGCAACGAGCAGCTGATCTCCTGCCTGCAGTCGGAAGTCGATGCCGACATCCGGCTGAATCACCGTGTGCTCAAGGTAGGCAAGACCGAGCAAGGCCGTTATCAGCTCGACATGATGAACGGCAAGGGGTCGGATACCCGCGACTTCGATCTCGTGGTGATGTGCCTGCCGCATTCGTGGCTGGCGACCATGCGCTGGGACGGCGAGCAACTGCGCAAATCGATGGTCAAGCATGTCGCTTACTTCGACCGCCCGGCGCACTATCTGCGCATCTCGCTGCTGTTCGATACGCCGTTCTGGGGCGATCAGATTCCCGGCGCCTGGTTCATGTCGGAAGCTTTCGGTGGCTGCTGTGTCTATAACGAGGGCGCGCGTCACGATGTCGGCAAGCACGGTGTGCTAAACTGGCTGGTGCCAGGCTCCGACGCGCTGGCCTTTGCCAATCTCACAGATGATGAGTTGATCGATGCCGCGCTGAAGTCGTTGCCAGCCTCGTTTGGCGATGCGCGTGCGCATCTACTGGAAGGCAAGATTCATCGCTGGCTCTCGTCGGTCAACGCGATCCCCGGCGGCATGCCGGTGCGCGACGTGATGACCAATCACCGGCCGGAGCCGAAGGATCATCCGGGCCTCGTCGTAGTCGGCGATTATCTGTTCGACTCGACGCTGAACGGTCTGCTCGACTCCTCCGATGCCGCCACCGACATTATCCTCACCGAGATGATGCGCCTGCGTCGTGTGCAGGGTCAGAATGGTACGACGATCTCCGACAAGATCGATCGCGACTATTTCCAAAACTATCGCGGTATCGGTCCCTACAACGAGGTCTGGAGCCAGTTCACCGACCCTGCGTATCTGACAAATCTCATCAAGATCGTCTGGGGCCGCGCCAAGGGCTACAAGCTGCTGGTCGCCGGCTCGGCATCAGGCGAACTGGTCGGCGCGCTGCGCGCCAGGGGCATCGATGCCTGGGGTGTCGAGAACAACAAGGCGATCCACGGCAAGACGCCAAAGGCGCTGCAGAAGTACAACAAGCTCGGCTCGATCACCGATCTGCCGTTCAAGGCCGGGCAGTTCGATTTCGTGTTCGAGACCAGCTTGTGCCACGTCAGCGACAAGCAGGTGGTGACCGCCGTGCAGGAGCTCAACCGCGTCGTGAAGACCGGCCTCGTCTTCGGTTCGGTCACATCGGACATGGCGCCGGCGGTGATCGATCGCTACGACCTGCTGCGCGGCGTCAAGAAGCTCGGCACCTGGTGGGAGTGGTCGGAACTGTTCTTCGGCAACGGTTTCGACCTGTCGATGCATCGCCGTGACTGCACCGAAGCAGTGTGGGAAGCGACATTGGCTGCCGGCAAGGGGCCGGGCCACTGGTATGCCGACGCGGACAGCCTGCGTTACTCGTTCTTCGACAAGGTCGATGCCGAGGATTGATCTTTGGCATCCGCCTTCGGTTGCTTTGCCGAGGACATTCTGATCGCATAGGATCATTGCCGTGGCTGTACGGGCCGCTTCATTGATTCTTGCGGTCGAAGGACCGTGCAGCAACGGTTCGTTCCATGGCGTCGAAGCCACCTCCAAAGCCTCCATCTGACGACAAGAACGCGGCCGAGCCGGTCACGCCGCTCGATGACAAGTTTGCGCTCCCGGTCGGCGCTGCCGCTGCTTCGGTTCCCAGCACGAAACCGCCGGCTGTCGACAAGACGGCAAAAGCCAAGCCTGCCGTCCATGATGACGACGATGAGGATGAAGACGAGGACGAACTCGACGACGATGATGACGAGGAACTGGTCGTCTTTACCGCGCGCGAGGCCGCTGGCGCCTTCGGGACGGTCTATCGTTTCACGCGGCCATTGCTCGGCAGGTATCGCAAACTGCTTGGCTTCGTTGGCTTCGGCGTTCTGGTCGAGACGCTGTTCAACGTCATCATGCCGCTCAGCCTCAAATATCTGATCGACGACGCGCTCGGCGAGGAAGATTTCGACGCGCTGTTCAAGATCCTGTCGGTCTTGGCCGTCGCCGGTATTGTCACGTCGATCGTCGCGATCTGGTATGAGCGTTGGGACGCCAAACTGGCAGCCTCGGTCATCACGGATGTTCGCTCGCGTCTATTCGATCACGTGCAGGATCTGCCGTCGGCCTATTTCGCCCGCACTAAGCGCGGCGAAATCCTGTCCCGTTTCTCGATCGATCTGTCGTCTTTCGAGACGGCGATCAAGAGCTTCGCCAACAGTGCATTATTGCCGTTCCTTGAACTGATCGCCGGCATCGTGCTGATGCTGTATCTGAACTGGCAGCTGGCTGCCGTCGCACTACTGGTGTTCCCGATCACGCTGATTGGCCCCCGCATTCTGACGCCGAAGGCGGTGCAGGCCAATTACGACCAGAAGCTCAGCGAAGCTTCAGTACTCGGCATGGTGCAGGAAAACATCGCCGCACAGGCGGTGATCAAGGCTTTCAGCCTGCAGCGCCGCACCATGGGCTGGTTCCGGCTACGCAACAACGAAACGCGCGACAGGATCGCGGCGGCGACCTTCCTGTCGACCATGGTCGAGCGCTCGGTCACCGTTTCGGTGCTGCTGCTGCATTTGGTGGTACTGGCGATCGGCGCCTATCTCGCCACCAAGGGCCAGATTACTGTCGGCACTTTCGTGACGTTCGAAAGCGCGTTCTGGGAGGTGTCCTACAACATCGCCCATGTGATGCATTTCATCCCGGTGTCGATCCAGGCAGCAGCAGCCGTGCGGCACATGGAAGAGATGCTCGACGAGCCCACTCGCGGCGCCGACAAGCCCGGTGCGCCGGAGCTGCCGCGCATCGTCAACGACATCACGTTCGACCGCGTCTCGTTCAAGTATGAGAACAGCCGGCAGCCGGTGCTCGACAATCTCAGCCTCAAGATCAATGTCGGCAAGACCGTCGCCATTGTCGGCCCGTCGGGTTCCGGAAAGAGCACGCTGCTCAACCTGATCCTGCGGCTCTATGTGCCGGACGAGGGCAGGGTGTCCATCGACGGCGTCGATATCCGCAAGGTCACGCGCGAATCTCTGCGCGGACACATGGCCGTGGTGTTCCAGGAGAACATGCTGTTCAACATGTCGATCCGCGAGAACATCCGGCTCGGCAAGGAGGGCGCGACCGACGAGGAAGTCGAGCAGGCAGCGCGAAAAGCCGAGATACATCGCTACATCATGAGCCTGCCGGACAAATACGACACCCAGGTCGGCGAACGCGGCGATACGCTCTCTGGCGGCCAGCGCCAGCGCATCGCCATTGCGCGGGCCGTCGTCCGCAATCCGTCGGTGCTGCTGTTGGACGAAGCGACGTCGGCCCTCGACCAGACGACAGAGGCGGCGCTCAACAAGACGCTCTTCAAACTCGCCAAGGGCCGCACCTTGATTTCGTCGACTCACCGACTGGCGGCCGTGGTGGATATGGACGAAATCATCGTCATCAATGGCGGCAAGGCGATCGAGCGCGGCTCGCACAAGGAGCTGCTGGCGCTGAACGGTACCTATCGCCAGCTCTGGGACGACCAGCGGCACAGGTCATCTGCCGGCGATGATGATGACGAGGATGACGACGACGAGTGAGCGCATCTGAGGATGTGTGAGGCGGTCATCCCGCCGTTCGCAGCAAGCCCGCCGCGAGCTGGCGGAAAGCCTCGACAGCTTTCGTAAGGACTGCGTGGGGATCGTCGGCGGCAGCGATCCAGAGGGCGGCGTTGAGCGCCGTGCCATTGATCAGACGGGCCGCCGCTTCGGCATCGACGGGCTTGACCGTTCCATTGTCGATCAGCCGCTGGATCGCCTGTGTCGTGGTGCGCAGACACGCCGTCTGGTTCGGCCATTGTGAGGGATCGCCAAGTACGGCGGGGCCGTCCAGCAGCATGATGCGCTGGATCTCCGGCTCGAGAGACATTTTGATATAGGCGACGCCTTCGTTGAGAAAGCCGTCCCATGCGGTGTCAGCCTGACCATGGGCAGCGCGCATGCGCGCCAGCATTTCCGCGTCAATCTGATCGATGACGGCCTGCAGCAAACCCTTCTTGTCGCCGAAGTTGTGATAGAGCGCGCCGCGCGTGAGGCCGGCTTCGGCGGTCAGATCGTCCATCGATGCCGCCGCGTAGCCTTTGGCGGCGAAAGCCGTCCGGGCCGCCCGGATGAGCCGGGCCCGGGTCTCTTTCACCATCTCCGCACGCCGTGTTGCGACCACTGCCGTCTCCCACAAGAAATATACGCGGCGTATGTATATTGACATACGGGGCGTATGTCTGATTATTTTGACATACGGGGCGTATATCATCTTTGAACAGGACCGACACCATGAACAGACGCGACCCGATTTTCCCGGCGGGCCGGCAAGCACTTTACGAGATCAACCGCTATTCGGCGGCGATCCGCTCAGGCGACCTGCTGTTTGTCTCCGGCCAGGTCGGCAGCCGGGAAGATGGCTCGCCGGAGCCGGATTTCGAACGACAGGTCCAGTTGGCCTTCGATAACCTCGCGGCCGTGCTGAAAGCGGCAGGTTGCACATTCGACGACGTGGTTGACGTGACCACGTTCCACACCGACCCGGCCACACAGTTCGCGGCGGTTAACACCGTGCGATTGGCTGTGATCGGCGACGCGCCTTACCCGAACTGGACCGCGGTCGGAGTCAACTGGCTGGCGGGCTTCGATTTCGAGATCAAGGTCATCGCGCGACTCCCCGCAGCGGCCTGATTGACCGGCGTGGGCGGGAAGGGCGGCCTCGCTCCGTGAAAGCGGCCAGGTAACATTTGATGCCAGACGATTCTTTGGGGCTGTGTCGATTCGGGACGGGGTTCGGTCCGCAGGAGCTGCGGGCCGGCGGACAGACCTAAAATCTTCGCAACCCAGACGATTCTCTTTCATCAAACTGCAACGAATCCGAGTCGCAGATTCTGTCGTGGATGACATGGCGGGCCTCGAAATTGCGTATGTTCTGTCATGATCCACATGCTAGAAGATGCAGTGCGAGAAGCGTTTCTTTCATCGCGCTTTGTTGTTGACTTGGATATCCCCTGCGGATACAACCCGGCCATTCAACGACAGGCGGTGAGCTTCGCCAGTGTCGGAACGGACCACCCAATCGGCTTTCCGGAGCTAATCGGGCACCAACCTCGACCAAGAAGCTCAAACGCTGTCGCTATATCAAGGCAATGCCAAAACGACGTTTGTCTCCTGAGAGACTTCTCTCCTGAGATTAAATTCGAATGCATGACCTCGGTGCAGACCTGAAGGCGCAAGTCTGACGGTCGTGATCGCGGTCCTCTGTGGCGTTAAGCGCTTTCCGTTCAGCAATGAATGGTTGGCGTGATTTCGTTTTGCGTGAAGCTTTTCACGTGATGCGAACCGTGGGGCAGGTTGCTCCGAGTGATTTTGAGGAAGCCGTTACGGCTTCGAGCGAACTAAAGGGTGAAGGCTGACATGCCGACGATCAACCAGCTGATCGCTACTCCGCGCGCAATTCAGAAGTCGCGCAAAAAGGTTCCTGCGCTGCAGCAGTCGCCGCAGAAGCGCGGCGTTTGCACGCGCGTCTATACGACGACTCCGAAGAAGCCGAACTCGGCGCTTCGTAAGGTTGCCAAGGTGCGTTTGACCAATGGCTTCGAAGTCATCGGTTACATTCCGGGTGAAGGTCATAACCTTCAGGAGCACTCCGTGGTCATGATCCGCGGCGGTCGCGTCAAGGATTTGCCCGGCGTGCGTTACCACATCCTCCGCGGCGTGCTGGATACCCAGGGCGTCAAGAACCGTAAGCAGCGTCGTTCGAAGTACGGCGCGAAGCGTCCGAAGTAAGCCGGGGTCTGATCGATGTCTCGTCGCCATTCAGCTGAAAAGCGTGAAGTTAATCCGGATCCGAAGTTCGGAAACATCATCGTCACCAAGTTCATGAATTCGATCATGTATGACGGCAAGAAGTCTGCCGCCGAAACCATCGTTTACGGTGCTTTCGAAATGATCGAAGCGAAGACCAAGCAGGGTCCGCTCGGCGTGTTCGAGCAGGCTCTGGAAAATGTGATGCCGACGATTGAAGTTCGTTCGCGTCGCGTCGGTGGCGCCACTTATCAGGTGCCAGTTGAGGTTCGCAGCATTCGGCGCCAGGCGCTGGGCATTCGCTGGCTGATCACCGCTGCGCG
This sequence comes from Tardiphaga sp. P9-11, assembly GCF_008329525.1. Classification (GTDB taxonomy): domain Bacteria; phylum Pseudomonadota; class Alphaproteobacteria; order Rhizobiales; family Xanthobacteraceae; genus Tardiphaga. Next base: position 29,368 of record NZ_NPKQ01000004.1, read on the forward strand.
CGCTCGCAACGAGAAGACCATGACCGAGCGTCTCTCGGCTGAGCTGCTCGATGCTTCGAACAACCGTGGTAACGCCGTGAAGAAGCGGGAAGACGTGCACAAGATGGCGGAAGCCAACCGCGCGTTCTCGCACTATCGCTGGTAACAGCGAAACAACGGATTTAAGGACGAGCCCATGCCCCGCGTACATGCCATCGAAGATTACCGAAATTTCGGGATCATGGCGCATATCGATGCCGGTAAGACGACGACGACCGAGCGCATCCTGTACTATACCGGCAAGAGCCACAAAATCGGCGAAGTGCACGAAGGTGCAGCGACGATGGATTGGATGGAGCAGGAGCAGGAGCGTGGCATCACGATCACTTCGGCTGCCACCACCGCGTTCTGGAACGGCAAGCGCCTGAACATCATCGACACTCCCGGCCACGTTGACTTCACGATTGAAGTCGAGCGTTCGCTGCGCGTGCTCGACGGGGCCGTTGTCGTGCTTGACGGCAACCAGGGTGTTGAGCCGCAGACCGAGACCGTCTGGCGTCAGGGCGACAAGTATAAGGTTCCGCGGATCGTTTTCGCGAACAAGATGGATAAGACCGGCGCTGACTTCTACAAGTGCCTCCAGGACATTATCGACCGTCTCGGTGCAAAGCCCGTTGCGATCCAGCTGCCGATCGGCGCTGAGAATGACTTCGTCGGCATGATCGACCTCGTGATCATGAAGGCGTATGTCTGGAACAACGAAGCGCTCGGCGCGAAATACGAAACTGTCGACATTCCGGCTGACCTTCTTGAGAAGGCTAAGGAATATCGCGAGAAGATGCTCGAAGCCGCCGTCGAACTCGATGATGACGTCATGGCTGCGTATCTCGACGGCACCGAGCCGGACGAAGCCACCCTTAAGCGCATGATCCGCAAGGCCGTGCTGACCGGTGCTTTCTATCCCGTGCTGTGCGGTTCGGCCTTCAAGAACAAGGGCGTGCAGCCCTTGCTCGACGCCGTTGTCGATTATCTGCCGTCGCCCGTTGACGTTCCTGCCATCAAGGGTATGGACGATGAAGGCAACGAAATCCTTCGTCTTCCGAATGACTCTGAGCCGCTTGCGCTGCTCGCTTTCAAGATCATGGACGATCCGTTCGTCGGCACGATCACGTTCTGCCGCATCTATTCCGGCACGCTGATCTCGGGCACGGGCGTCGTCAATTCGACGCGCGACCGTAAGGAGCGTATCGGTCGCATGCTGCTGATGCATGCGAACAACCGCGAAGACATCAAGGAAGCCTATGCCGGCGACATCGTTGCGCTGGCTGGTCTGAAGGAAGCCCGCACCGGTGACACCCTGTGCGATCCCCAGAAGCAGGTCATCCTGGAAAAGATGGAATTCCCTGAGCCGGTCATCGAGATCGCGATCGAGCCGAAGACCAAAGCCGACCAGGAAAAGCTGGGCGTCGCTCTGGCGAAGCTCGCTGCGGAAGATCCGTCGTTCCGCGTGTCCACCGATGTGGAATCCGGTCAGACCATTCTGAAGGGCATGGGCGAACTCCATCTCGACATCAAGGTCGACATTCTGCGTCGTACCTACAAGGTCGATGCGAACATCGGCGCACCGCAGGTGGCGTTCCGTGAGAAGATCACGAAGCGCGCCGAGGTCGATTACACCCATAAGAAGCAGACCGGTGGTACCGGTCAGTTCGCCCGCGTCAAGTTCGTGGTCGAGCCGGGCGAGCCGGGTTCGGGCTTCGTGTTCGAATCCAAGGTTGTCGGTGGTTCGGTTCCGAAGGAATACATCCCCGGCGTCGAAAAGGGTCTCAACAGCGTCATGACCTCTGGCGTGGTCGCGGGCTTCCCCGTGGTCGACGTTCATGTCCAGCTGGTTGACGGCGCTTACCATGACGTCGACTCGTCGGCACTGGCCTTCGAAATTGCTTCGCGCGCCGCACTTCGCGATGCGTTGCAGAAGGGCAAGTCCGTTCTGCTCGAGCCGATCATGAAGGTCGAATGCGTGACCCCGGAAGACTACACCGGTTCGGTCATCGGCGACTTGAACTCGCGGCGCGGTCAGATCCAGGGTCAGGATATGCGCGGCAACGCCAACGTCATCAACGCGATGGTGCCGCTCATGAACATGTTCGGTTACGTGAACACGCTGCGCTCGATGAGCCAGGGTCGTGCAACGTTCTCGATGTCATTCGATCACTACGCGGAAGCGCCGGCCAATGTGTCGGCAGAAGTCCAGAAAAAGTTTGCCTGATTGTCGTTAGCGACAGTTGACGACTAAACGGAGAGAGTCATGGCCAAAGCAAAATTTGAACGTAACAAGCCGCACTGCAATATCGGTACGATCGGTCACGTCGACCACGGCAAGACGTCGCTGACGGCGGCGATCACGAAGATCCTGGCTGAATCGGGTGGTGCCACGTTCACCGCTTACGACCAGATCGACAAGGCGCCCGAGGAAAAGGCCCGCGGCATCACCATTTCGACGGCGCACGTCGAATACGAGACCGCCAACCGCCACTACGCCCACGTCGATTGCCCCGGCCACGCCGACTATGTGAAGAACATGATCACCGGCGCCGCCCAGATGGACGGTGGCATCCTGGTCGTGTCGGCCGCTGACGGTCCGATGCCGCAGACCCGCGAGCACATCCTGCTCGCCCGCCAGGTCGGCGTTCCCGCGCTGGTCGTGTTCCTGAACAAGTGCGACATGGTCGACGATCCGGAACTGCTCGAACTGGTCGAGATGGAAGTGCGCGAACTTCTCTCGAAGTACGACTTCCCGGGCGATGACATTCCGATCATCAAGGGTTCGGCGCTGGCCGCTCTCGAAAACTCGGACCAAAAGCTCGGCCACGACGCCATCCTCGAACTGATGAAGGCGGTCGACGCCTACATCCCGCAGCCGGAGCGTCCGATCGACCAGCCGTTCCTGATGCCGGTGGAAGACGTGTTCTCGATCTCGGGCCGTGGTACGGTCGTGACCGGTCGCGTCGAGCGCGGCATCGTCAAGGTCGGCGAGGAAATCGAAATCGTCGGTATCCGCGCCACGCAGAAGACGATCTGCACCGGCGTTGAAATGTTCCGCAAGCTGCTCGATCAGGGCCAGGCCGGCGACAACATCGGCGCACTGCTGCGCGGCACCAAGCGTGAAGACGTCGAGCGCGGCCAGGTGCTGTGCAAGCCGGGTTCGGTGAAGCCGCACACCAAGTTCAAGGCCGAGGCCTACATTCTGACCAAGGAAGAGGGTGGCCGTCACACGCCGTTCTTCACCAACTACCGTCCGCAGTTCTACTTCCGCACCACCGACGTGACCGGTGTGGTGCATCTGCCGGAAGGCACCGAAATGGTGATGCCGGGCGACAACATCGCCATGGAAGTGCACCTGATCGTGCCGATCGCGATGGAAGAGAAGCTGCGCTTCGCCATCCGTGAAGGCGGCCGCACCGTCGGTGCAGGCGTCGTCGCTAGCATCATCGAGTAAGGACGCGAACAGGAAGTCGTGAGTAGCGGGTCTCGCTACTCGCTACTCGCAACAACCATTCGCTTTCAAAGAAAGACACGGCAATGAACGGCCAGAATATCCGCATTCGTCTCAAGGCGTTCGACCATCGTATCCTCGATGCATCGACCCGTGAGATCGTGAGCACCGCGAAGCGCACGGGTGCACAGGTCCGTGGACCCATCCCGCTGCCGACGCGCATCGAGAAGTTCACGGTCAACCGTTCGCCGCACGTCGACAAGAAGAGCCGCGAGCAGTTCGAGATGCGCACTCACAAGCGTCTCCTCGATATCGTCGATCCGACCCCGCAGACAGTCGATGCTTTGATGAAGCTCGACCTGGCCGCCGGTGTCGACGTCGAAATCAAGCTCTAAGTATTTTAGGTCCCGTCCGGTCAAACGGACAGAAAGAACAGGAAGCACGCCGATGCGCTCCGGAGTGATCGCACAAAAGGTCGGGATGACCCGGGTCTTCACAGACGCCGGTGAACATATCCCTGTGACCGTGCTCAAGCTGGGTAACTGCCAGGTGGTTGGCCACCTCACCAGCGAGAAGAACGGTTACGTCGCGCTGCAGCTCGGATCGGGCTCGCGCAAGACCGTGTATTTGCCCAAGGCTGAACGCGGCCAGTTCGCGGTTGCCAAGGTTGAACCCAAGCGGAAGGTCGCGGAATTCCGCGTGTCGGAAGACGCGCTGATCCCGGTCGGCGCTGAAATCCAGGCAGACCACTTCGTGGTTGGCCAGTTCGTCGATGTCACCGGCACCTCGGTCGGTAAGGGCTTCGCCGGCGGCATGAAGCGCTGGAACTTCGGCGGTCTCCGCGCCACGCACGGTGTGTCGGTTTCGCATCGTTCGATCGGTTCGACCGGTGGTCGTCAGGATCCCGGCAAGACGTTCAAGAACAAGAAGATGCCCGGTCACATGGGTGTCGACAAGATCACGACCTTGAATCTGCGTGTTGTGCAGCTCGATGTCGAGCGCGGCCTGATCCTCGTCGAAGGCGCCGTTCCCGGCTCCAAGGGCGGCTGGATTTCGGTTCGCGATGCAGTGAAGAAGGCTCTGCCGAAGGACGCGCCGAAGCCCGGCAAGTTCAAGTTGGCAGGTGAGGGTGCTGCTGAAGCACCTGCGGCCGAGCAGGAGGGCGTGTGAGATGAAATTGACCGTCACCACGCTTGAGGGCAAGGACGCCGGCTCGATCGAGCTGTCGGATGCGATCTTCGGTCTCGACCCCCGCGTCGATATCATCCAGCGTTGCGTCAACTGGCAGCTCGCAAAGCGCCAGTCGGGCAACCACAAGGCCAAGGGTCGCGCCGAGATCTGGCGCACCGGCAAGAAGATGTACAAGCAGAAGGGCACCGGCGGTGCTCGTCACGGTTCGGCTCGCGTTCCGCAGTTCCGCGGCGGTGGTCGTGCATTCGGTCCGGTTGTTCGCTCCCATGCGTTCGATCTGCCGAAGAAGGTCCGTGCACTCGCGCTGAAGCATGCTCTGTCGGCGAAGGCCAAGGACGGTGGCTTGATCGTGATCGAGAACGCCAACCTGGAAGCCGCCAAGACCAAGGCTCTGCTCGGTCATTTCTCGGGTCTCGGCCTGACCAATGCGCTGATCATCGATGGCGCCGAGGTTCATGCCGGTTTTGCTCAGGCGGCCCGTAACATTCCGAACATCGACGTGCTGCCGATCCAGGGCATCAACGTTTATGACATTCTGCGTCGTCAGAAGCTGGTTCTGACCAAGGCGGCGCTTGATGCGTTGGAGGCGCGCTTCAAATGAAGAATATCGACCCGCGCCATTATGACGTGATCGTCGCCCCCGTGGTGACGGAAAAGGCCACTGTCGCTTCTGAATTCAACAAAGTTGTTTTCAAGGTCGACGGCAAGGCCACCAAGCCGCAGATCAAGGAAGCCGTCGAAAAGCTGTTCGACGTCAAGGTAAAGAGCGTGAACACGCTGGTTCGCAAGGGCAAGACGAAGATCTTCCGTGGCAACCTCGGTTCACAGTCGAACGTCAAGCGTGCGATCGTGACCCTCGAAGAGGGCCACCGCATCGACGTCACGACCGGACTGTAAGGGCGATCAACGATGGCACTTAAGACATTCAATCCCACGACACCGGGCCAGCGTCAGCTGGTCATGGTTGATCGTTCGGCGCTGTACAAGGGCAAGCCGGTCAAGTCTCTGACCGAAGGCAAGCACTCGGCAGGCGGTCGTAACAACACAGGTCGTATTACGGTTCGCTTCCGTGGCGGTGGCCACAAGAAGACTTATCGTATGGTCGATTTCAAGCGCTCCAAGGTCGACGTTCCGGCCGTGGTCGAGCGTCTGGAATACGATCCGAACCGCACCGCGTTCATCGCGCTGATCAAGTACGCCGATGGCGAACTGAACTACATCCTGGCGCCGCAGCGTCTGGCCGTTGGCGACACCGTCATCGCCGGCAGCTATGTCGACGTGAAGCCGGGCAATGTCATGCCGCTCGGCAACATGCCGATCGGCACGATCATCCACAACGTCGAGATGAAGATCGGGAAGGGCGGCCAGATCGCTCGCTCGGCCGGCACTTACGCCCAGCTCGTCGGTCGTGACCATGATTACGTGATCATCCGTTTGAACTCGGGCGAACAACGCCTGGTTCACGGTCGTTGCACCGCCACCATCGGCGCTGTGTCGAACCCGGATCACATGAACATCTCGATCGGCAAGGCTGGTCGTACCCGCTGGCTCGGCTGGCGTCCGCATAACCGCGGCGTCGTCATGAACCCGATCGACCATCCGCACGGTGGTGGTGAAGGTCGTACCTCGGGTGGTCGTCACCCGGTTACGCCCTGGGGCAAGCCGACCAAGGGTAAGAAGACCCGGTCGAACAAGTCGACCAACAAGTTCATTCTCATCAGCCGCCACAAGCGGAAGAAGTAAGGATCGCCGGACATGGTTCGTTCAGTCTGGAAAGGCCCGTTCGTCGAGGGTTCGCTGCTCAAGAAGGCAGATGCCGCTCGTTCGTCTGGTCGTCATGATGTGATCAAGATCTGGAGCCGTCGCTCCACGATCCTGCCGCAGTTCGTGGGTCTCACCTTCGGCGTTTACAACGGCCAGAAGCATGTACCTGTCGCTGTGAACGAGGAAATGGTCGGTCACAAGTTCGGCGAGTTCTCGCCGACCCGTACCTTCCATGGCCACGCCGGCGACAAGAAAGCCAAGAAGGGCTAAGGACTATGAGCAAGCCAAAGCGCGAACGGAGCCTCCCGGATAACGAGGCCAAGGCGATCGCCCGCATGCTGCGCGTGAGCCCGCAGAAGCTGAACCTCGTTGCGCAGATGATCCGCGGCCGCAAGGCTTCGGCAGCACTCGCCGACCTGCAGTTTTCGCGCAAGCGGATCGCGGTCGACGTGAAGAAGTGCCTGGAATCGGCTATCGCAAACGCCGAGAACAACCATGACCTCGACGTTGACGCGCTGATCGTCTCCGAGGCCCATGTCGGCAAGGGCATCGTCATGAAGCGTTTCAGTCCGCGCGGCCGTGGCCGTTCGGGCCGTATCTTTAAACCGTTTGCGCAGCTGACGATCGTCGTTCGTCAGGTAGAAGCAGCAGCGTAAGCAGGCGCAGGAGAATAAGATGGGTCAGAAGATCAATCCAATCGGTCTGCGTCTTGGCATCAACCGTACGTGGGATTCACGTTGGTATGCCGGCAAGAACGAATACGGCAAGTTGCTGCACGAAGACGTCAAGATCCGCGAGATCCTGCACAAGGAGCTCAAGCAGGCTGCCGTCGCCAAGATCATCATCGAGCGCCCGCACAAGAAGTGCCGCGTCACGATCCAGTCGGCTCGTCCGGGTGTCGTGATCGGCAAGAAGGGCGCCGACATCGACAAGCTTCGCAAGAAGGTTGCCGACATCACCTCTTCGGACGTGGTGATCAACATCGTCGAAATCCGCAAGCCGGAGCTCGACGCGACGCTGGTCGCCGAGTCGATCGCACAGCAGCTCGAGCGTCGCGTTGCGTTCCGCCGCGCGATGAAGCGGGCAGTGCAGTCGGCCATGCGTCTCGGCGCCGAAGGCATTCGTATCAATTGCTCGGGTCGTCTGGGCGGTGCGGAAATCGCTCGTATGGAATGGTATCGCGAAGGTCGCGTGCCGCTTCACACGCTGCGTGCGGATATCGATTACGGCGTAGCCACCGCGTTCACGACGTTCGGCACCTGCGGCGTCAAGGTCTGGATCTTCAAGGGCGAAATCCTCGAGCACGATCCGATGGCTCAGGACAAGCGGATGGCCGAGGGTGACAATTCCCGGCCGCGTCGCGACGCTGCTTGAGCGTTTAATTAGAAGGTTTGAGGGCGTAAGCCATGATGCAACCAAAGAAGACCAAGTTCCGGAAGGCGCATAAGGGCCGGATTCACGGCGTTGCGACTTCGGGCGCCACGCTGGCTTTCGGTCAGTTCGGCCTGAAGGCAATGGCGCCGGAACGTCTGACCGCGCGTCAGATCGAAGCCGCCCGCCGCGCGCTGACCCGTCACATGAAGCGTGCCGGCCGCGTCTGGATCCGCGTATTCCCGGATCTTCCGGTTTCGAAGAAGCCCGCTGAAGTCCGCATGGGCTCCGGCAAGGGTACCCCGGAACTGTGGGTTGCTCGCGTCAAGCCAGGCCGTGTGATCTTCGAGATCGACGGCGTCACCACGCAGATTGCCAAGGAAGCGATGACCCTCGCTGCCGCCAAGCTGCCGATCAAGACGCGTTTCGTTACGCGCATTGCGGAGTAGAGCCATGGCCGATATGAAATCCAGCGATATCCGCGCAATGAGCCCCGATCAGATGGATGACGCTGTCCTCAATCTGAAAAAGGAGCGCTTTAACCTGCGCTTCCAGCGCGCCACCGGGCAGCTGGAAAATACCACGCGACTCCGTGAGGCTCGCCGTGATATTGCACGAATCAAGACCATCGCCGCGCAGAAGCGCGACGGTAAGTCGAAGTAAGGGGCCGAACATGCCAAAACGTACTCTGCAGGGCGTGGTCGTCAGCGACAAGCAAACCAAGACGGTTGTTGTGCGCGTTGACCGTCGCTTCACGCACCCGATCTACAAGAAGACCATTCGCCGTTCGAAAAACTACCATGCCCACGACGAGAACAGTGAGTTCAAGCCGGGCGACATGGTGTGGATCGAAGAGAGCAAGCCGATGTCGAAGCTGAAGCACTGGACGGTTGTCCGGGGCGAACAGAAGAAGACTGCCTAAAAATCGCGCAATAGCGCATAAACAGAGGACGAGGTGCATCAATGATTCAGATGCAGACCAACCTCGACGTGGCCGATAATTCAGGCGCACGCCGTGTCATGTGCATTAAGGTGATTGGTGGATCCAAGCGCCGTTATGCATCCGTTGGCGACGTAATTGTCGTATCGATCAAGGAAGCCATCCCGCGCGGGAAGGTGAAGAAGGGCGACGTCATGAAGGCGGTCGTCGTGCGCGTCCGCAAGGACATTCGCCGCCCGGATGGCTCTGTCATCCGCTTCGATCGCAACGCAGCAGTGCTGATCAACAATCAGTCCGAGCCGATCGGTACCCGTATTTTCGGGCCCGTGCCGCGTGAGCTGCGCGCCAAGAACCACATGAAGATCATTTCGCTTGCGCCGGAGGTGCTGTAATGGCTGCCAAAATTCGCAAGGGTGACAAGGTCATCGTGCTGAACGGTCGCGACAAGGGTCGCACCGGTGAAGTGTTCGAGGTGCGCCCGACCGAGGGCAAGGCGCTGGTTCGCGGCGTCAACCTGGTCAAGCGTCACCAGAAGCAGACCCAGGCACAGGAAGGCGGCATCATCTCGAAAGAGGCGCCGATCCAACTGTCCAACATCGCGATCGTCGGCAAGGACGGTAAGCCGACTCGCGTTGGTTTCAAGATCCAGGCTGACGGCACCAAGGTGCGCATCGCCAAGCGTTCGGGAGCAGAGATCGATGTCTGAGACCGTCTACATTCCGCGCCTGCGCGTTGAATACGACAAGTCAATTCGTGCCAAGCTGACTGAACAGTTCGGCTACGAAAACGTCATGCAGGTTCCGCGCCTCGACAAGATCGTGCTGAACATGGGTGTCGGCGAAGCCGTCAACGATCGTAAGAAGGCTGAAACCGCTGCGGCCGACCTTTCGCTGATCGCCGGTCAGAAGGCCATCGTGACTTATTCGCGCGTTGCTATCGCGACCTTCAAGCTGCGTGAAAACCAGCCGATCGGCGCCAAGGTGACTCTCCGCAAGACGAAGATGTACGAGTTCATCGATCGTCTGGTGAACGTGGCTTTGCCGCGCGTGCGAGATTTCCGTGGCCTGAATGCGAAGAGCTTCGATGGCCGTGGCAACTATTCGCTCGGTCTCAAAGAGCACATCATTTTCCCGGAAATCGATTTCGATAAAGCCGGGGATACGTCGCTGGGCATGGACATCACGGTGTGCACGACTGCGCGCACCGATGACGAAGCCCGCGCTTTGTTGACCGCTTTCAATTTCCCGTTCCGGCAGTGAGTAGCTGAAAAGCTTCTCAAACGCGGTAACCCAGGAGCCAAGCATGGCAAAGAAGAGTTCGATCGAGAAGAACAACCGTCGGAAGAAGATGTCCGCAAACGCTGCGCCGAAGCGCGCGCGTCTGAAGGCCATCATCGCCGACAAGACCAAGCCGATGGAAGAGCGGTTCGCCGCTACGTTGAAGCTCGCCGAGCTTCCGCGCAATTCCTCGGCGACCCGCATTCGCAACCGTTGCGAAATCACGGGTCGTCCGCGTTCGGTCTATCGTATCAACAAGCTCAGCCGTATCGCGCTGCGTGAACTGGGCTCGAAGGGCCTCGTTCCCGGGCTCGTGAAGTCAAGCTGGTAAGGGGGGCGGAACATGTCGACCCACGATCCAATCAGCGATCTCATCACCCGCATCCGCAACGCGCAGATGCGTACCAAGTCCAAGGTTTCGACCCCGGGCTCCAAGATGCGCGCGAACGTGCTCGAAGTGCTGAAGAACGAAGGCTACATCCGTGGCTTCGCCAGCGTCGAGCATTCGTCGGGCCGCTCCGAGCTCGAGATCGAACTCAAGTATTTCGATGGCGAACCGGTCATCCGCGAAATCGAGCGTGTTTCGAAGCCAGGACGTCGTGTGTACGTCTCGGTGAAGAACCTGCCGCGCGTGAAGAACGGCCTCGGTATCTCCGTTTTGTCGACGCCCAAGGGAATTATGGCTGACCACGACGCGCGCGACGCGAACGTGGGCGGCGAAGTTCTCTTCACGGTGTTCTGAGGAAGGATCAGTCATGTCACGAGTTGGCAAGAAGCCAGTGGCGGTGACCGCGGGAGTTACCGCGTCCGTCGAAGGCCAGACCGTCAAGATGAAGGGCCCCAAGGGCGCTCTTCAGTTCGTCGTGCACGACGACGTGGTGGTGAAGATGGAAGAGGGCGCAATCAAGGTTGCTCCTCGCGTCGAAACCAATCGCGCGCGCGCACTGTACGGTACCGCTCGCGCGCAGATCGCGAATCTGCTCGAAGGCGTAACCAAGGGTTTCGAGAAGAAGCTCGAGATCACCGGCGTCGGTTATCGTGCGGCCCTGCAGGGCAAGAACCTGCAGCTGGCTCTCGGTTACAGCCACGATGTCGTCTACGCGATCCCGGAAGGCATCACCATCACGGTGCCGAAGCCGACCGAGATCAACGTCGCCGGCAACGACTCGCAGCGCGTCGGTCAGGTAGCCGCGGAGATCCGCAGCTATCGTCCGCCAGAGCCTTATAAGGGCAAGGGCGTACGTTATTCCGACGAGTTTATCTTCCGCAAGGAAGGCAAGAAGAAGTAACGGAGCCGGTCATGTCGAAACTCAAGATTACGAATGCCCGGCGCAAGCAGCGCGTTCGTCTGGCGCTGCGCCGGACTGCAAATGGTCGTCCTCGTCTGTCGATCTTCCGCTCGTCGAAGCACATCTACGCGCAGGTCATCGACGACCTGAAGGGCGAGACGCTCGCTTCGGCCTCGTCGCTGGAGAAGGCGATGCGCGATGGTGGCAAGACCGGCGCGGACGTCGATGCAGCGCAGGCTGTCGGCAAGTTGCTGGCAGAGCGCGCCGTGAAAAACGGCGTCAAGGAAGTGATTTTCGATCGTGGTCAGTATTTGTACCACGGCCGTGTCAAGGCGCTGGCAGATGCAGCTCGCGAAGGCGGGCTCAGCTTCTGAGCGATTTCACTTTCGTCGATTTGCAGATTGCAGAATTGAACGAACACAGGGTTAGAAGCGAAAGCTTCGCAAGGATTGGAAAACACCATGGCAGGTGAACGCGAACGCGGCGGACGCGACCGGGGCCCCCGGGAAGAGCGTGATAGTGAGTTCGTCGACAAGCTCGTCCACATCAATCGTGTGGCGAAGGTCGTCAAGGGCGGTAAGCGCTTTGGCTTTGCAGCTCTGGTCGTCATTGGCGATCAGAAAGGTAGGGTTGGGTTCGGTCACGGTAAGGCCCGTGAAGTTCCCGAAGCGATCCGCAAGGCAACTGAATCGGCCAAGCGCAACCTGACGCGCGTCGCTCTGCGCGAAGGTCGTACGCTGCATCACGACATCGCCGGCCGTCATGGCGCGGGTCGCGTGTATCTGCGTGCCGCTCCGGCTGGTACCGGTATCATCGCCGGCGGTCCGATGCGCGCTGTGTTCGAAACGCTGGGCATCCAGGACGTGGTGGCCAAGTCGATCGGTTCGTCGAATCCCTACAACATGGTTCGCGCCACTTTCGACGCGCTGAAGCATCAGGATTCGCCGCGGTCGGTTGCTGCTCGCCGCAATATCAAGGTTTCCACTCTGCAGTCGCGCCGCGTTGGCGGAGACGCTGAGCTGGTTGCCGAATAACCAACTCTTTCTGGAGTAATCCGATGGCTCAGGCCGCTAAGATGATCAAGGTCGAGCAGATCGCCAGCGCGATTCGCCGTCACCATTCGCAGCGTTCAACGCTGATTGGTCTCAAGCTCAACAAGATCGGTCGCGTTAGCGAGCTGAAGGACACTCCTGAAGTTCGCGGCATGATCACCAAGGTGCAGCACCTCGTCCGCGTGGTCGAGGATAAGTAAGTTCACGTCGTCTCACTGCGGCCTTTGGGTTGCCGCAGGGATGACACTGTTGACCTTCGAGGTCCGGATTTGCCGGTAAGCCTCGGGAAAACAGGGCGAAACAGGGAAAAGAACGATGAAGCTCAGCGATATCGCCGATAACGCCGGCTCCCGTAAGAAGCGTATGCGCGTCGGCCGTGGCATCGGCTCCGGCAAGGGCAAGACTGCGGGCCGCGGCGGCAAGGGCCAGACCGCACGTTCGGGCGTCCGCATCAAGGGCTTCGAAGGCGGCCAGATGCCGTTGCATCGTCGCCTGCCGAAGCGCGGCTTCAACAACATCTTCCGCGTGGATTACGCCGAGATCAACCTGGACCGTCTCCAGGATGCAATCGACGCTAAGGCGATCGACATCAAGGCCGTGATCAACGCTGAATCGCTGGTGAAGGCTGGCGTTCTGCGCCGCTCGAAGGCTGGCGTGCGCGTTCTCGGCCGTGGCGAGATCAAGGCCAAGATTAACATTGAAGTGCACGGCGCCAGCAAGACGGCGATCGAAGCCATCGAGAAGGCCGGCGGTTCGGTGAAGATCATCGCGCCGAAGAAGGCCGACGGCGAAGCTGCGTAACATCTGCGGCATCGCCTGCGTCTGCGGGCGGCCTTGCGTGATGTGGCAGTAGATTTTATCAATGCCGAGCACCAAATAATGTCCGGCCTCCGCTGCATGCCCCGCTTTTTCGGAGCATGATGGCGAAAGGGGCGCGGGAGAAAGCCAAACATGGTCTCTGCAGCAGAGCAATTAGCAGCAAACCTCAACTTTTCGGCCCTCGGCAAGGCCGATGAACTGAAGAAGCGCATCTGGTTCACACTGGGTGCGCTGCTTGTTTATCGGCTTGGCACTTATATTCCGTTGCCCGGTATCGATCCGGCCGCATGGGAACAGGTGTTCAAGCAGCAGGCCAGCGGCATCCTTGGCATGTTCAATATGTTCGCGGGCGGCGGCATCAATCGCATGGCGATTTTTGCGCTTAACATCATGCCGTATATCTCGGCGTCGATCATCATTCAGCTCCTGACGACCGTGTCCCCCCAGCTTGAAGCTCTCAAGAAAGAGGGCGAGGCGGGCCGCAAGACGCTGAACCAGTACACCCGGTACCTGACTGTCATCCTGGCCGCTTTCCAGTCCTACGCTATTGCTGCAGGTCTGCAGGGCGCCGGCAATGTCGTCAGCGAACCTGGCATGTTCTTCCTGATCTCGACCTCGGTCACGCTGACCGGCGGCACGATGTTCCTGATGTGGCTGGGTGAGCAGATCACCTCGCGCGGCATCGGCAACGGCATCTCGCTGATCATTCTGGCTGGCATCGTGGCGGAGCTTCCGTCGGCGATCGCCAACATGCTTGAACTCGGACGTCAGGGCGCCCTGTCGACCGGTCTGATCCTGGTCGTCATCGTGATGGCTGTGGTCGTGATCGCCTTCATCGTGTTCGTGGAGCGTGCCCAGCGGCGCCTGCTGATCCAGTATCCGAAGCGCCAGGTCGGCAACAAGATGTTCGAGGGTCAGTCCTCACATCTGCCGCTGAAGCTCAACACCTCGGGCGTCATCCCGCCGATCTTCGCGTCATCGCTGCTGCTGCTACCAGCCACCATCGCCAGCTTTAATGCGGGCAAGGGGCCGGAGTGGTTCCAGTGGATCACCACGCAGCTCGGACATGGCCGCCCGCTGTTCCTGATCTTCTATGTGTCGCTGATCGTGTTCTTCGCGTTCTTCTACACGGCGATCGTGTTCAACCCGACCGAGACCGCCGACAATCTGAAGAAGCATGGCGGCTTCATCCCGGGCATTCGCCCAGGTGAGCGCACCGCGGAATATATCGACTACGTGCTCTCGCGCATCACGGTGCTCGGCGCGGCCTATCTGGCCGTAGTCTGCTTGATCCCCGAGATCCTGATCTCCTACGCGTCCGTGCCGTTCTACTTTGGTGGCACGTCGCTGCTGATCGTGGTCAGCGTCACCATGGATACTGTGGCCCAGGTGCAGGGTTATCTGCTGGCGCACCAGTATGAAGGTTTGATCCGCAAGTCGAAGCTGAGGGGCCGGCGCAAATGAGGTTGATTCTTCTCGGGCCGCCGGGGGCGGGCAAGGGAACTCAGGCACAGCGTCTCGTCGAGCGTCATAACATCGTTCAGCTGTCCACTGGTGACATGCTGCGCGCTGCTGTCGCTGCCGAGACCGAAGTGGGCCTCAAGGCCAAGGACATTATGGCTGCCGGCGGGCTGGTGCCCGACGAGGTCGTAATTGGGATCATCTCGGATCGTATCGAGCTGCCGGATGCCGCCAACGGGTTCATCCTCGACGGCTTCCCACGCACGGTGCCGCAGGCTGAAGCGCTGGATGCGTTGCTGAAGTCCAAAGGGCTTCACCTGGATGCCGCCGTCGAACTGCGCGTCAACGAGAGTGCATTGCTGCAGCGTGTCGAAGCTCGTGTCGCACAGATGATGGAGCGCGGAGAGACAGTGCGCATCGACGATACACCGGAAGTGCTGTCGAAGCGCTTGGCGAGCTATCGCACCTCGACCGAGCCGCTGGTGCATTACTATTCGGAGAAGCGGAAGCTGGTGACCATCGATGGCATGATGACCATCGAAGAGGTGACGGCAGAGATCAACCGCGTCTTGGCAGCGATTCTCGCCGCCGATGCATCGGCGAAGAAGCCCGCCCGCAAGCCTGCCAAGAAGGCTGCTGCGACCAAGCGGGAATCGGCTCCGGCCAAGACTGCGAAGAAAGCTGCCAAGAAAGCCAAGAAGGCGCCGGTAAAGGCCGCCAAGAAGGCCAAGGCAGCCAAGAAGGTTACTAAGAAGGCAGTTAAGAAAATGGCCAAAAAGGCGGTAAAAGCGGTTAAAAAGCCCGCGAAATCTGTCAAAAAGGCCAAATCCAAGACATCGGCCAAAAAGCCGGTGAAGAAAGCCGGCAAAGCGGTCAAGTCAGCCAAGAAGGCCGCTAAAAAGCGGTCTAAACGCTAGAGGCGGTTGACGAAACGAAGTCAAATACTTTAATAAGGCCCTCATCCAGTCGGAAGATTCCAACGATGCCGGGCCCCACTGAAATCCAGGGGACGGGCGTCGTGTTCGCGTTTGTGAATGCCCGCCCGACAAAATGACGATAATGCCGGTTCGTGATGGACTGGTGACAGGAGAGAACTTGTGGCCCGTATCGCCGGTGTAAACATCCCGACCAACAAGCGCGCGCTGATCGCGCTGCAGTACATCCATGGTATCGGCCAGAAGAATGCTGCCGACATCCTGGAGAAGGTGAAGATCCCCGTGGATCGTCGCGTCAATCAGCTCTCGGACGCAGAAGTTCTGCAGATCCGCGAAGTCATCGACCGCGATTATCTCGTGGAAGGCGATCTCCGTCGTGAGACGGGCATGAACATCAAGCGTCTGATGGACCTCGGCTGCTATCGCGGCCTGCGTCATCGTCGCGGTCTGCCGGTTCGTGGCCAGCGCACGCATACCAATGCGCGCACCCGCAAGGGTCCGGCCAAGTCGATCGCCGGCAAGAAGAAGTAAGCTTTCGAATTCGAATTTGCAGAAGCGGGCGTCACGTCCGCTTCTGCGATTATTTTTGGTGTAGCCGCTGGCATTACGGCGGCGTTGAGATCTCTAGAAAGGTTAGACATGGCAAAGGAAGCCGGACGTATCCGCCGTCGCGAGCGCAAGAACATTGCATCGGGCATCGCGCACGTGAATTCGTCGTTCAACAACACGACCATCACCATCACCGACGCGCAGGGCAACACGATTGCCTGGTCGTCGGCTGGCACGATGGGCTTCAAGGGCTCGCGCAAGTCGACCCCGTATGCAGCGCAGGTTGCTGCTGAAGACGTGTCGAAGAAGGCACAGGAACATGGCATGCGCACGCTGGAAGTCGAAGTTGGCGGTCCGGGTTCGGGCCGTGAATCGGCTCTCCGCGCTTTGCAGGCCGCGGGCTTCACGGTTACCTCGATCCGCGACGTGACCTCGATCCCGCACAACGGTTGCCGCCCGCGCAAGCGTCGGCGCGTTTAATACTTTTTGATCGCGGGTGGCTCGGCTGCCCGCGATTGCTTTTGCGATGCGACTTACGCGGACTGATCCGCGATCTCCAACGCCAGTGAGTTTGATGGCATGGGTGACACAGTGACGATCCAGAAAAATTGGCAAGAACTTATCCGGCCGAACAAGCTGCAGGTAACCCCTGGCAGCGATCCTTCTCGTTTTGCGACCCTGGTTGCCGAACCACTTGAGCGTGGTTTCGGCCAGACCCTCGGCAACGCACTCCGCCGCATCCTGCTGTCCTCGCTGCAGGGCGCTGCCGTGCAGGCGCTGCACATCGACGGCGTGCTGCACGAATTCTCCTCGATCGCCGGCGTGCGTGAAGACGTCACTGACATCGTGCTGAACGTGAAGGACATTTCGATCAAGATGCTGGGCGAAGGCCCGAAGCGCATGGTCGTGAAGAAGCAGGGCCCGGGCGTCGTGACCGCCGGCGACATTCAGACTGTCGGCGACGTGACCGTTCTCAACCCCGACCTGCAGATCTGCACCCTCGACGAGGGCGCTGAGATCCGCATGGAATTCACCGTTGCCGGCGGCAAGGGCTATGTCGCTGCCGAGCATAACCGTCCGGAAGACGCGCCGATCGGCCTGATCCCGATCGACAGCCTGTACTCGCCAGTTCGCAAGGTGTCGTACAAGGTCGAGAACACCCGTGAGGGCCAGATCCTCGATTACGATAAGCTGACGATGACCATTGAGACCAACGGCGCGTTGACGCCGGATGATGCGGTCGCTTATGCCGCGCGCATCCTGCAGGACCAGCTCAACGTGTTCGTGAATTTCGAAGAGCCCCGCAAGGAAGTTGCTCAGGAAGTCATCCCGGATCTCGCTTTCAACCCGGCTTTCCTCAAGAAGGTCGACGAGCTCGAGCTCTCGGTACGTTCGGCAAACTGCCTGAAGAACGACAACATCGTTTACATCGGCGATCTCGTTCAGAAGTCGGAAGCAGAAATGCTCCGTACTCCGAACTTCGGCCGCAAGTCGCTGAACGAAATCAAGGAAGTGCTCGCCCAGATGGGTCTGCACCTCGGCATGGAAGTGCCCGGTTGGCCGCCGGAGAATATCGACGAGTTGGCCAAGCGCTTCGAAGACCACTACTAAGCATCACGAGCGACGTGGCCGGGATCTAGCCCGGCCATGGCGTTATGGGCGAACGCAGGCAGCCCACCTGCAACATGATGTCCGACGAACCGTCGCGGCAAACTGAAATCAAGGAATATTCCAATGCGTCACGGCAAGGTTCATCGCAAGCTCAACCGCACCGCAGAGCATCGCAAGGCGATGTTCGCCAACATGTGCGCGTCGCTGATCAAGCACGAGCAGATCGTCACCACGCTTCCGAAGGCCAAGGAGCTCCGCCCGATCGTGGAGAAGCTCGTCACCCTCGGCAAGAAGGGCGGCCTCCACATGCGTCGCCAGGCCATCAGCGAGATGAAGGACCAGGATCAGGTCCGCAAGCTGTTCGACGTGCTGGCCAAGCGCTACGCTGATCGTCAGGGTGGCTACACCCGCATCATCAAGGCCGGTTTCCGCTACGGCGACAACGCCCCGATGGCGCTGATCGAGTTCGTCGATCGCGACGAAGACGCCAAGGGCAAGGATTCGGGCCCGGTGCAGGGCGGCGCGTCCGAAGCGGCGTAAGCCACTTCACATCAGAATTTCGGAAAAGCGGCGCCTTGTGCGCCGCTTTTTTGTTGTGCTTTCGTCTTTTGGATGCAGTTGCATCTTTCAATCCGCGTTCCGATATCAGCTCCGTCATTCAAACGGGAGTACGCATATGAAAATCGATCTGACGGGCAAGACGGCACTCGTGACGGGCTCGACCTCGGGCATTGGCCACGCCATTGCCAAGGGTTTGGCCGCCACTGGCGCTCAGGTTGTTGTGAACGGTCGCAGTCAGGGCAAGGTGGACGCAGCAATCGCTGCGATCACCAAGGCCGTGCCCGGGGCCAAGGTGAAGGGCGTCGCTGCCGACGTGTCGACAGCGGAGGGCTGCAACGCGCTCGCCTCGGCACTCCCCGAGGTCGATATCCTCATCAACAATGCCGGCATCTTCGAGCCCAAGGGCTTCTTCGACATTCCCGATGAGGACTGGACGCGCTTCTTTGAGGTCAACGTCATGTCAGGCATCCGTCTGTCGCGCGCCTACATGCAGGGCATGTTGAAGCGCAACTGGGGCCGCATCGTTTTCATCTCATCGGAGTCCGGACTGAACATTCCCGGTGAGATGATCCATTACGGCATGACGAAGACCGCGCAGCTCGCGGTCTCGCGCGGCCTAGCCGAACTGACCAAGGGCACGGCTGTGACGGTCAATTCCGTGCTGCCCGGACCGACCATGTCGGAAGGCGTGGAGACGTTCGTCAAGGATCTCGCCAAACAGAACGGGCAATCGGTCGAAGAGGCTGCTTCCAACTTCGTTAAACAGCACCGCTCGACGTCGCTGATCCAGCGCTTCGCCACCGTCGAGGAGATCGCGAACATGGTTGTCTATGTCTCGTCGAAGGAGGCATCCGTGACCAACGGCGCAGCGCTGCGTGCCGAAGGCGGGATCGTGCAGACCATTGCGTAAGCATACGCTTCGCAAGAGGAAGGCGGCGCCGAAGCGCCGCCTTTGTTCTTAAGAGCCGCAGGCACGTAGCCCGAACCCGGAGGTTCGAAGCGCCTGACGCTTAGAAGGCCACTTGGGTGCGCATCGCGAAGACATCGTAATCGGCGCCGGTGTTCACCGTGCTGCCGGGGGCGAACTTGTCGACGGTGCCGTGGATCCAGTTGAACATGAAGCGCATGTTCTGGTTCACGTACCAGTTCACGCCGACCGTAGTGTTCTTCAGCTCGCCGCCACGGACGTTGAGGTCGTTCAGCGAGGCGTAGCTGTAGCGCACGGCGAGTTCCCAGGCACCGAGATCTCCGGTCGTGAAGTTAACCGGGCGAGCCGGGTTGATGCCGCCGAATGCGCCGGCTGACGTGCTGTACTTGTGCTGTTCGCCGGTGATGACGTAGCTGGCCTGGCCATAGCCGCCATTGAAGCTCAGATCGCCGAGTCCGTTGCTGCGCTGGATGCTGTAGTCGAAATATTCGCCCGAAGCCATGAAGCTGCCGTACTTTACAGCGGCTTCACCGCTCAACACGCGGGCGCTGTCGACAGAGTTCATGGTGCCAGTGTTCAGCAGCGAACTGGTCGCCGGATCGACACGAACTTCAATGCGATCGCTCATGCCCAACGTATTGTTGGTCGTGCCGCCGGTCTGGGCGAGATACAAGGCGTCGAAGCCGACGAGTACGGTTGCGATCTCATTGTTGATCGGCAGGCCGACTGCGCGGAAGGTTGCGCCGAGCGGCTGCGGCTGGCTGTGATTGACGTTCAGGCCCGTGGTCGGACCGGTCACGTAAGCGCCGACCCAGTAGTGATCGCCGAATACCTGACCACCGAACGCGGCGCGGTTGTCGCCTGCGGCAAGGTTCGTAGCGAGAACCTGCGAAGCGGCGCGCTCCATGAACATGATGTTGTTCGAGCTGGTGGCTTCGTCCAGCGTGTAGGGGACGTCGATGTAACCGCCCTGGATCAACAGGCCCTTGACGCCCTTATAGGCGACATAGGCGTTGTTGAGGACGACGTCGCCGTCCGTGGTGCCGCCGGCGTCGACGATCACGCCGTATTCCCAATCCTTGTTGAAGGTGCCGATCAGACCGAGGCGGGCGCGGCGGGCATTGATGCCGTCATTCACGCTCTGTGGGCTGGTTCCGGCCGACTTCGGCGAGAACGAATAGGCGGCAGTGTCGAGGTGCAGACGGCCGGTGATGGCGATGCAATTCAGACCGTCGTCGGTGCAGAAGGTCGGACGGTTGCCGGGCATCGTCAGGTTCGCGTTGATGAAGGGCACAGCCTTCTTGTGCATGGCAGCGTTGGCATTCGCGAAGCTCTGCTTGACCGATTCCGTCTGCTTCTGCGTGGTGTTGGCCTGCTTCTGTACGTTATCGAGCTTCTTTTCCAGCGCGCGGAGCTGCGCTTTCAATACGGCGATCTCATCATTCGATGACTGCGCATGCGCCGGGCCTGCGGCCAGCGCGCCGATCACGCCGAGCGTGCCCAGGATTTTATGTGTCGTGAAAGACATAGAGTACCCCTGTAGGAGACAAAACCCTACACGCCCCGCGAATTGCTCCGCAGGTGAAGACGCGTATGGATCTGTGTTTTGTGATCTTGTGAGAGAGAACGTCCGAAGACTCTCGCCCGTGGCCGCTCTCATTTTTACAAGCGAGCTACTGTTGAGCTCGCGGGCAACCTAGGCAAGCTTTGCGACAGTTCTGTAAAACCCGCATCGCATTGTAGTGAACAGGCCCGTACTGTCGTTTTTAGATCACATGCGATTTAGATAATTAGCTATTTAAATTAGCTATTATATAAGAAGAGCGCATCCATGGATGCGCTCTGTTGTCATAGGTGTCTCCAGGCGAGAATTTCGTGGTGACAGTTTCGTGATCACCAGCCTTCGAGTACGATCTTGCCGTGCGACTTGCCGGATTCGAGCAGCGCATGCGCGCGTTTGAGATTCGTTGCGTTGATGGTGCCGAAGGTCTTGTCGAGCGTGGTGCGCAACACACCCTTGTCGATGAGATCCGCAACGTCGTTGAGGAGGTAATGCTGCGCGATCATGTCGGGCGTCTGGAATGACGATCGCGTGAACATGGATTCCCAGTGCACCGAGACGGCCTTGCCTTTAAACGCGGATATGTTGAATTCAACGGGGTCGTCGATCAGTCCGAGCTTGCCCTGCGGTGCGATCAGATCAGCGAGTGGCTTGTAGTGCTGCTCCGTCCCCGTGAGGCTGGCGACGAGTGAGACCGGCGGCAGCTTCAATGCGTCGATCTGCTCCTTCAGCGGCTTGCTGTGATCTATCACAGCATGCGCGCCAAGATCTTGGCACCACTTGATCGTCTCCGGCCGTGAGGCCGTCGCTACAACCGTGAGCCCGGTAAGGCGGCGCGCGAGCTGGATCAGGATGGAACCGACGCCGCCGGCGCCGCCCATGATCAGCAGCGTGCGGGGATCGAGGCTTTTGCCCGGTGCGACGCCAAGCCGATCGAACAGCAATTCCCAGGCTGTGATCGCGGTCAGCGGCAACGCCGCAGACTGTGCGAAGGAGAGCGAGGAGGGCTTGCGGCCGACAATGCGCTCATCGACCAGATGGAACTCGGCATTGGTGCCCTGGCGCTGGATTGAGCCGGCATAGAACACCTCGTCGCCCGGCTTGAACATCGTGACGTCGGGGCCGACAGCATCGACGACACCGGCGGCGTCAAAACCAAGGATCTTGGTTTCGCCGGCCGGCGGCGCCGCGCGCTTGCGCACCTTGAAATCGACGGGATTGGCCGAGATCGCCTTCACGGCCACGCGGATGTCGCGGCCAGTCGGTTGGGGCTTCGGAGCCTCAAAATCGACCAGCGCGTCAACTGCGTCGATCGGGAGGGATTTGCTATAGCCGACTGCCTTCATTGGGTGCGCTCCATGCTCTTGGCGGGAATGTCCCGAAGACGTGTCCCGAGGCGACAATAATTGCAAGTACTGTCATTTCAGGGATATAGTCACCGAATGGATACTATTGGATATTTGCAGTGAAGCGGCGTGATTTCGGCAATGGGCCGGGCTGTCCAGTCGAGGTGACGCTCGATCTGATCGATGGCAAATGGAAGGGCGTGATCCTGTATCATTTGCAGCAGGGGCGGCTGCGTTTCGGCGAGCTGCGCAGACTGATGCCACGGATCACCCAGCGCATGCTGACCAAGCAGCTACGCGCGCTCGAAGAGGATGGGCTGGTCGTCCGGACGGTCTATGCCGAGGTCCCGCCGCGGGTTGAATATGCGCTGTCGGAAACCGGGCTCGGATTGCGCCCGGTGATCGATGCCCTCAAGGCGTGGGGTGACGCGCACAAGATGCGCCAGAAGTCGGTCGCTGCCGCAGCGCCCCAGCCGCGCAAGAAAGCGGCGGTGGAGAAGGATGTGCCGGCGGACGCGAGCTAGTTCCTGCCCTTCTATTGCCCCGCTCAGCAGCCTATATTCGCCGCGATTTCCTCAAAGAGGCCCCGATGATCCCATTTTTCCGCAATGCTGCGACCGCTTCCGCTCTGTGCGCCATTGTCCTGTCGTCCGCATTCGCGCCGGCTCTTGCACAGGATCGCCGGGTCCCGACTTCGCCCACTGAAATGAAGCTGTCCTACGCGCCGATCGTGCAGCGGGTGCAGCCGGCCGTGGTGAACGTCTATGCGGCCAAGACGGTGCAGAACCGCAATCCGCTGCTGGACGATCCGGTGTTCCGTCGCTTCTTCGGCGGCCAGGGTATGCAGCCGGAACAGATGCAGCGTTCGCTCGGTTCGGGTGTGATGGTCGACGCATCGGGCCTCGTCGTCACGAACAACCACGTCATCGAAGGGGCCGATCAGGTCAAGATCTCGCTGGCGGACAAGCGCGAATTTGAAGCCGAGATCGTGCTGAAGGATAGCCGCACGGATTTGGCCGTGCTGCGCATCAAGGACAGCAAGGAGAAATTCCCGACGCTGGATTTCTCCAACTCCGATGACCTGCTGGTCGGCGATGTCGTGCTCGCGATCGGCAATCCGTTCGGCGTTGGCCAGACCGTGACCCACGGTATCATCTCGGCGCTGGCACGCACGCAGGTCGGCATCACCGACTATCAGTTCTTCATCCAGACTGACGCTGCAATCAATCCCGGCAATTCTGGCGGCGCGCTGGTCGATATGACCGGCAAGCTGGTTGGTGTGAATACTGCGATCTTCTCGCGCTCCGGCGGTTCG
Source organism: Tardiphaga sp. P9-11 (assembly GCF_008329525.1). Taxonomy (GTDB): domain Bacteria; phylum Pseudomonadota; class Alphaproteobacteria; order Rhizobiales; family Xanthobacteraceae; genus Tardiphaga. Next base: position 52,813 of record NZ_NPKQ01000004.1, read on the forward strand.
CAGGGTATCGGCTTTGCGATCCCGGCGAATATGGTGCGCGTCGTCGTTGCCTCCGCCAAGAGCGGTGGCAAGGCCGTGAAGCGCCCGTGGCTCGGCGCGCGGCTGCAGAACATCACGCCCGAGATTGCCGAAACGCTCGGCTTGAAGACGCCTTCGGGTGCGTTGGTCGTCAACGTCACCGCGAACAGCCCGGCTGCGAAGGCCGGTCTCAAGGTCTCCGATCTCGTAACCGCCATCGATGGCCAGGCCATCGAGGATCCGAATGCATTCGAATATCGCTTCGCGACGCGGCCGCTCGGCGGCACCGCGCAGCTGGATGCACAACGCAGTGGCAAGCCGGTGAAGCTGACCGTTGCGCTCGAAGCTGCACCCGACACCGGCCGCGATGAGATCACGCTGACGGCGCGTTCGCCATTCCAGGGTGCCAAGGTCGCCAATATCTCGCCGGCCGTTGCCGACGAGTTGCGGCTGGATTCCAGCACGGAAGGTGTTGTCATCACCGAGCTGACGGACACCGCCACGGCGGCTGGCGTCGGCTTCCAGAAGGGTGACCTGATCGTCGCGGTCAACGGTACCAAGATCGGCAAGACCAGCGATCTCGACAAGGTGACGCGCGAAGGCGCGCGGCTGTGGCGCATCGTGGTGGTGCGCGGCGGTCAGCAGATCAACGTCACACTCGGCGGATGAGCCCGAAACAACCCACGCCTTCTGCAAATCTGTTTGCCGCAGCCGGGCTGGAGCAGGACGCGCCGCGTCCGCTCCCCGAACGGCTGCGGCCGCGTGTGCTGTCCGATGTGGTCGGGCAAGATCATATCCTCGGGCCCGATGGCGCGCTGACGCGCATGCTGGAAACACGCACATTGGGCTCGTTGGTCTTCTGGGGACCGCCCGGCACCGGCAAGACCACCGTGGCGCGTCTGTTGGCCGATGCGACTGAGCTGCAGTTCGAGCAGATCTCTGCGGTGTTCTCCGGCGTCGCCGATCTGAAGAAAGTGTTCGAAGCCGCGCGCGCGCGCCGCGAGATGGGCAAGGGCACGTTGCTGTTCGTCGACGAGGTGCATCGCTTCAACAAGGCGCAGCAGGATTCGTTCTTGCCTGTAATGGAAGACGGCACCGTAGTGCTGGTCGGGGCCACCACCGAGAACCCATCCTTCGAACTCAACGCTGCTCTGTTGTCGCGCGCGCGTGTGCTGGTGTTTCAGTCGCTAGACGCTGCTGCGATTGAGAAACTGTTCGCGCATGCGGAGAAGGTCGAAGGCCGTGCGCTGCCGCTCGATGATGAGGCACGTGCGGTGCTGGTACGCATGGCCGATGGCGATGGCCGCGCCGCGCTGACGCTGGTCGAGGAAGTCTGGCGCGCCGCGCGGACCAACGAAGTATTCAGCGCCGCGCAGTTGCAGGACATCCTGCAGCGCCGCGCGCCGATCTACGACAAGTCGGCCGATGGTCATTACAATCTGATCTCTGCATTGCATAAATCGGTGCGCGGCAGCGATCCCGACGCGGCGCTGTATTATCTGTGCCGCATGCTCGATGCCGGCGAGGATCCGCTGTTCCTGGCGCGCCGCGTGGTGCGGATGGCAGTGGAGGATATTGGTCTCGCCGATCCGCAGGCGCTGGTGATCTGCAACGCAGCCAAGGATGCCTATGATTTTCTCGGCCACCCCGAAGGCGAACTCGCCATCGCGCAGGCGGTGATCTACATAGCTACCGCGCCGAAATCGAACGCCGCCTATATGGCCTACAAGGCCGCGATGCGGACGGCGAAGGAGGGCGGCTCGCTGCTGCCGCCAAAACACATCCTGAACTCGCCAACCAAGCTGATGAAGTCCGAGGGCTATGGCGACGGGTACCAATATGACCACGACACGCCAGAAGGTTTCTCCGGGCAAGACTATTTCCCGGAAGCCTTGGGGCGGCAGACCTTCTATGATCCGCCGGAACGCGGGTTCGAACGCGAGATTCGCAAGCGGCTGGATTACTGGACCAGACTGAGGAACGAGAGACAATCATGAGCCGTCGCGACAAGAAGCCTCTCGCCAAACGTGGTCCCGGTGGTGAGCGCAGCAAGGCGCCGCGTGGCAAGGGCGGCCCATCCAAAAGCGCGCCCGCGAAGGGGGCTGCCCCCAAGGCCGCGGCGTCCAAGGGTGCCCGGCCGTCGTTCGGCAAGGCCGGCCGGGTGAGCAGCGATCGTCCGATGAGCGCGCGTCCGCCGCGCGCACGCGGCAGTGAGCATTCGGAGTGGTCCGAACGGCCGGAGCGGATCGAGCGATCCGAACGCCCTCAGCGTGCGGAACGAGCCGAGCGCTTCGATGCGCCGCAACGGTCCGAGCGATCGGGCAGCAAGCGTCCACCAAGCGCGCGTCCGTCCGGTTCGCGTCCGGGCGGCAAGCCCGCGCCACGTTACGGCAATGCGCCGCTGCGCGAACCGCGGCCGCCTGTGGCCTATCTCGATGAAGAGCCGGCAAAGCCGGAAGTGGCGCCGGCGCCGCTGCCTACCGCCGTGCAGAACGTCATCGTCACGCCTGACGAGAACGGCATGCGCGTCGATCGCTTTCTCGAAGCGCATTTCCCCGGCCTGTCATTCTCCCATATCCAGCGCATCGTCCGCAAAGGCGAGCTGCGCGTGAACGGCAAGCGCGCCGACAGCAAGGATCGGCTCGAAGAGGGACAGACCGTCCGTATTCCGCCGTTGAAGCTCGATGCGCCGAAAGTCGTCGGCGAACTCTCGGAGGCCGCCAACAAGACTCTGCAGGCGCTCAAGGAGATGACGATCTACGAGGACGACGACGTCATGGTGCTGAACAAGCCCGCCGGTCTTGCCGTGCAGGGCGGCTCGGGCATGACGCGACATGTCGACATGATGCTGGAGGTGATGCGCGACGCCAAGGGACAGAAGCCGCGCCTGGTGCACCGTCTCGACCGGGAAACGTCGGGCTGCCTGCTGATCGCCAAGACACGTTTTGCTGCGACCAAGCTCACTGGTGCATTTCGTGAACGCTCCGCGCGGAAAATCTACTGGGCGCTGGTTGCCGGCGTGCCGAAGCCGAAGCAGGGCCGTATCTCGACCTATCTCGCCAAGGAAGAGAACGAGGAAGACACCATCATGCGCGTCGCCAAGCATGGTGACGAAGGCGCGAGCCACGCGGTGACGTATTACGCTGTCGTGGAAACCTCGGCACAGAAGCTCGCCTGGGTGTCGCTCAAGCCGGTGACCGGGCGTACACATCAGTTGCGCGCGCATATGGCGCATATCGGCCACGCCATCGTCGGCGATCCCAAATATTTCAACATCGAGAACTGGCAGTTGCCGGGCGGCATTCAGAAGCGTTTGCATCTGCTGGCGCGCCGCATCGTGATCCCGCATCCGCGTGGCGGCGTGATCGACGCGACGGCGCCGCTGCCGCCGCATATGCTGCAGTCGTGGAATCTGCTCGGTCTTGAACACGACCGGTTCGATCCGATCGAGAACGCGCCGGAAGAGTAGGGCGTTGTCGGGCTCCGACAACATCCCGTGCGCGACGCCGGCAACAACCGAGGCGCCGGAGTTCGACGCCCCGTTTCGCGCGCGTCTGCATGATCTGTTCGTGTGGCGTCGCGATATCAGGCGCTTCAAGTCCGATCCACTGCCTGCGGGCTTTCTCGATCGCCTGCTCGATACTGCGTGCCTCGCGCCTTCGGTGGGCCTGAGCCAGCCATGGCGCTTTGTCATCGTTGACGACGCGTCACGCCGTCAGGCGGTGCTGGAGAATTTCAGCGCCTGCAATGCCGAGGCATTGAGCGCATATACCGGCGAACTCGCGCAGAGCTATGCGACGCTCAAGCTCGCCGGCCTGCGCGAAGCGCCATGCCACCTCGCTGTATTTGCAGACCACGCGACGGATGTCGGCCACGGCCTCGGCCGCCGCACCATGCCGGAGATGGCGGACTATTCGGTGGTGACGGCGATTGCGACCATGTGGCTTGCCGCGCGCGCCGAAGGCATCGGCATGGGCTGGGTCTCGATCCTCGATCCTGCTGCGATCGCCGCGACACTCGATATACCTCGCGACTGGCGGTTGATCGGCTATTTCTGCATCGGTTATCCGGAGATCGACGATGATCGACCGGAACTCGAGCGCGCCGGATGGGAACGCCGTCATTCGGCAGCGGATCACATTGTCCGGCGCTGACACTTGATGTGCTTGATAATCGTGACAACATGAGACCAATGAGACATCGCTCCATCCCATTCGCTGTGTTGGTCACCGTTGCGGCGGCACTCTCAGCCGCGCCTGCGGTCGCGCAGGTTATCGGAGTGCCCGGCAATCCGGCGCTGATCACGCCACTGCCGCCCGCACCGCCACCGCCACGGATAGAAGTACCTGTCGTGCCTCAGCTCGGCGATCTGCCGCGGCAGCAGAATGTGCCACAGGCGCGTGGCTCCTTCAGCGATCGTATCACCAACTGCCTTCAGGATGGCGCCGCTGCGGGTCTTGGCCCGAATGATCGCGCGGCCTATTCGCGTGCCTGTGCCAATCGCTGACACGAGCGATTTGGTCTCGCGTGGCGCCCGTCTGTCGCGTAAATTGACGATTGGCGAACAGGAATTGAGACCATCGATGCGTGAATTGTTTGACGAAGTGTACGGTCAGTCGCAGCTCGATCCGCAGGAGGCGGTACGAAAGTCGACGCGAGGTCCGCAGCGCAAGCGCTTCTACAAGACCGTCGGCATGAGCGACACGGCGGATGGCTTTGCCATCACGCTTGACGGCAAGACCGTGCGCACGCCGTCGCGCCATCCGCTGGTGGTGCCGACATCAGCCATTGCCGAAGTGATGGTTGCGGAATGGGATGCACAGCAGGAGATCATCGACCCCACCAGCATGCCGGTGACGCGTCTCGCCAACAGCGTGATCGATGTGATCCGCGATGAGGCGCAAACGCAGGCCGTCGTGGACGATATCGCGAAGTACTTCAGCACGGACCTGTTGTTCTACCGCGCGGGCCATCCCGAAGCGCTGGTGGCACGCGAGGCTGCGGCGTGGGACCCGATCCTGTTCTGGGCAGCGGAGCAACTTGGCGCGCATTTCATTCTGGCCGAGGGCATCATCCATGTCAGCCAGCCCGAGCAGGCCATCGCAGCCGCTCGTGCAGAGTTGCCGAGCGATCCATGGGCCGTTGCCGCGCTGCATCTGGTGACGACGATCACCGGTTCGGCACTCCTCGCGCTGGCGCTGCTTCATGGTCATCTGAGCGCCGATCAGGTCTGGTCCGCCGCTTTTGTCGACGAGGACTGGAACATCGAGAAGTGGGGCCTCGACGACGAGGTCGCTGCAAGGCGCACCGCGCGGCAGGTGGATTTCAAGGCTGCCGTGCTGGTGCTGAAGGCAGTCGCGCCGTCAGCGGGTTAATGCGAAGTTAACGACCATTAACTAGCGTAGCTGCACCATTGTCCGGTGCTGCTCACTATGCCGACTCCCGTCAACTCGATCTTACCAGTTGTCTCCGCGCAGGGCGTTGCGAGCGAAGTCGCGTTTCAGCCCGGCAGCGTGATTGCCGGACGCGTGCTCTCGGTCTCGCCAGACAATCAGGTCCGTATCGCCATCGGGCACAGCACGATCGACGTGCAATCGCAGATGCCGTTGCAGGCCGGGCAGGTGCTGCAATTCGCAGTGTCGAAGATGGACAACGGCAATGTCCAGCTGGCCATCGTGACACCACAGAATACGGCAGCAGGGCAAACGGGCGGCACGTCTTCCGGTAACGTAACGCTGGCGCCGGATGTGCCGATTAATCTCGCCAATGCCATCGCCACCTCCAAGATCCAGCTGACGTCGCTGGAAGCACAGGCAGTCTCCACCGCCACGCAAAGTGCCGTGACGCAGCAAGCGAGCCTAGCCACGCTGTTTGCCAATCTCGGAGCCGCCACCTCGCTGACGGGGCTGCCGCAGCAGTTGCAGCAAGCGGTCGCGCAGGTACTGGCGCAGCGTCCGCCGCTCGACACTCAGCTCACCGGCGAAGAAGTCAAATCGGCGTTCCAGAATTCCGGTCTGTTTCTGGAGTCGTCGCTGGCCAAGGGAGCGCTGCCGCAAGGCGGGCTGCCCGACATGAAAGCGGCATTGATCGTGTTGCGCCAGGCGTTGGCGACGACGCTCGCCACAACAAGTCCGACCCACAGCACAACACCAGCGACGGCGAATGCAGCGACACCGGAGCAGCCAGTATTGGCTCCGGCAAACGCGCTTCCCAATGCCGCGGCGCAGATCAGGATACAGCAGGCGCAGGCCGCTGCAGCGACAGTGGTCATGCTGCCCAAGATGGGCATCAAGAACGATCCGCTGCAGCAGGCTGGACTTCTAGCCGCAGACGAGCCCGTGCTCGATGTCCCGGCTCAGACCGCACCGGCGGTGGCAAAAGCTCCCGAAGCGGCTGCACGGTTGGCGACCAATGGCGCAGCGCTCAACCTGCTTCGGGAAGCGCTGCAGACGGCTCCGAAGGGCATGGGAAGCGCGGCATCGCTGGTGTTCGACGACAGCATGATGATGGATCTGCTGCCTGCTACGAAGGCGCTAGCGGGCCAGCAGGGCACCGAGACGAATATCGCACGTAACACCTTGCCGCCGCCGCCATTGCGCGGTGGGCTGCCGACGGCACAGCCGATGGCTTTGCCGACACTCCCGGCAAATGCGCCGCTGGGCGCCACCGTGCATCATCTGCTGGCCGATACCGATGCGGCACTGGCGCGCCAGACCCTGCTGCAGGTGGCATCCTTGCCGGATCGCGCGGACGGACTTGCGGCGCCGCGGCTCGATCAGGCATCGCCACGCTGGAGTTTCGAAATTCCGTTTGCGGTGCCGGCCGGCACGACCATGGCGCAATTCGAGATTTCGCGTGATGGCGGCAATGGCAGCGAGGCTGAAGCAGCCAAGCAAGTCTGGCGTGCGCGCTTCTCGCTCGATGTCGAGCCCGCGGGCCCGGTTCATGCGCTGGTCTCGCTGACCGGTGACAAGACGTCGGTGCGGATGTGGGCGGAGCGTCCGGCGACGGCACTGCAATTGCAGGCCGGCACCGCGCAGCTCAGTCAGGCGCTGATCCGCGCCAATCTGCAGCCTGGCGATATCGTGGTTCGCGAAGGCGCGCCGGTGCAGCCTGCGCCCGCGTCAGCGGGGCACTTCCTGGATCGTGCGCTATGATCGTGCAGCCCAAAAGATCGCTCGCCGTCGCGCTGCATTACGACAAGACCGGCGCGCCTGTTGTCACCGCGAAAGGGAAGGGCGCAATCGGTGAGAAGATCATCGAGGTCGCCAAGGCCCACGATATTCCCATCGAAGAGAACGAGGTGCTGGCCGGTGCCCTCTCCAACGTCGAGCTCGGCGACGAGATTCCAGCCGAACTCTACAAAGCCGTCGCCGAAGTGCTGGTCTTCGTGCTCAGGCTGTCCGGGCGCGCCTAGTCACGCCATCTGACGACGATAGTCATCATAACGTCGGTCGCAATTCTGCGCCGGCCTTTCCAGGCTGGTGATCTCGCATCCGCGAGCTATTAACCCTCAGTCCGCCCGGCATGAATGTAGATTTGTTGCAGCGCATTTCCTATCGCGCACAAGCTGATGCTTGCCAAGTTCCAGCTTTATGCAACTATGGAAATCGGGGGAGGCTCGTGCTCGCCTGACGCTGTTGGAATGGGGGATCACGTGAGTGAGACGCTGCATCCGAACGCTCCGCATCATCTGCCTGGCTTCATTACCTCTCCCGGCGAGACTGACACGCTCATGGTCGTGGTCGGAATCTTTCTGATCGTCGCCGTCATGATAGTGGGAAATCTGTATCTGCGGCTGCACAGCATGCCGGAACGCATGGCGCACAAATCGCAGAAGCTGCAGTTTGAAATCGTCGCCGTGCTGGGCCTGCTCGCATTGTTCACCCATATCCATCTGTTCTGGGTGATCGGGCTGTTACTGGCGATGATCGATTTGCCGGATTTCAGCACGCCACTGCGCAGCATCGCGGGATCGGTTCAGAAGATTGCCAACGGTGATGCTACCAGCGAAGCCACCGAGTTGTCCGCTGAAGCGCCATCGCGCCCCATCACGGCGGAAACATCGAGCCGCCCCGGCGAAGCCGGAGGACATGGTCATGCTTGAGCTTCTCCTCTGTTCACTGCTAACGGTTTTTCCGGATTATCTCTATCGCCGCTACAGACAAGGCAAGCGCTTGGGGCAGGAGATCACGTTTTATTCGGTGTGGTTCGAACTCAGATGGGGAATCACGGCCTGCGTGATGCTGACCGTCGCTCTGATCACCGTCATCTTCTATTTTCATCCGTCGACGACAAGCGCGACCTTGTTCTATCGGACTGTGCCGATCCTTCCCGAGGTCAATGGCCGGGTAGCGGAAGTTCATGTTGAGTTCAGCGCGCCGGTCAGGAAGGGCGACGTGATCTTCCGGCTCGATAACGCCAAGCAGGAAGCGTCGATGGAGACTGCGCGGCGCAAGATTGCCGAGGTCGATGCGGCCATGCTGGCGGCACAGGCCGATATTCTGAAGGCCGAAGGGCAAGCGCAGGAGGCCAAGGGTTCCTATCAGCAGACCTCGGACGAACTCGATACCAAGCGTGAGTTGCAGAAGCGCAATCCCGGCATGGTGCCGCAACGCGATATCGAGAAACTTGAAGTGCTGCTGACCGGTCGCCAGGGAGCGCTTGACGCGGCCATGGCCGCGCGACAATCCGCGATGACGCGTATCTCTGCGCTGCTGCCGGCGGAGAAGGCGAGCGCGCAGGCCGCACTTGCTGAGGCGCAAGTCGATCTCGACAAGACGTTCATTCGCGCGGGCGTGGACGGGCGCGTCGAGCAGTTCACACTCCGTGTTGGCGATATCGTCAATCCCATTATGCGATCAGCGGGCATTCTCATTCCGGAGAACGCGGGTCGCGTGCTCTCGGCAGGATTTGGGCAAATTGAAGCGCAGGTGATGAAGGTCGGCATGGTTGCCGAGGCGACCTGTATTTCGAAGCCGTGGACCGTCATCCCCATGGTGGTAATCAGCGTCCAGAATTACATCGCGGCCGGTCAGTTCCGTGGTGGCGAGCAGTTGGTGGAGGCACAGCAAGTCCGGGCGCCGGGCACCATTCTTACATTCCTTGAGCCGATCTATCAGGGGGGTCTTGACGGCGTGACGCCTGGCAGCAGTTGTATCGTCAACGCCTATACCAGCAATCATGACGCCATCGCGGCGAAGGGGATCGGCTCTTTCAGGTGGCTGGCGCTTCATGCCGTCGATGCCGTTGGGGTCGTCCACGCGATGTTGCTGCGTATCCAGGCGTTGTTGCTTCCAGTCAAGACACTGGTGATGAGCGGGCACTGAACTCCGCGTATGCTGCCATGCTACGGGCTTATGGCCGAGGAAAGCAGACCGCCCGGCAAGGAAGTGCCCTTCAAGCCCGGTGAGCCTTGAGGCTGCGCGTCAGGCAGCCTTGATCTGGTTGCCTGTGGTCGGGTTTTCCGCCTTGGCGGCTGGTGCAGTCGCATCCTTTCCGATGCGGCCGAGATGCGTGAAGCGGAAACCGGCATCGTATTTCAGCCCGTAGCCGAGTGCGCGGTCGAAGCCGATATGGGCGAACCAGACCAGTGCAATCGAGCCGGCGAGGGGCTCTGCGGTTGCGATGCCGGCCAGCGCGAGCAGCAGCGGTACGATGGTCGCATGCACCAGGTTATAGACCCCTGCACCGATCCGTGGGCCGGCCAGATAGGCCAGCATGCTGAGGTCCGGGGCGAAGAAGAACAGGGCATAGACCTGCCAGGGCGCGCCGGAGATCCAGTAGAACAGCGTCATTCCGACAAACAGCGCCGCGCCTTCCCAGCGCAGCAGATCGCGTACGCCACCCGTGGCTGCGCCACTACTTTCATTGATCACGATATTGGCCATCCGGCGCTCTCCCTTGTCTGGTTCGGATATAGGCAGGATCGGCGCCGGCGCCATGCGATTTTGGGCGATTCAACCCTTCTTGATGGGCGTTTCCACCGCCGAAAACGCCATGCTAGAACCTCGCCCAAACCTGCGGCCCAAGCGGCCGACAAGTGGGCAATAACACGTGAATTGACGGGCTGGAGCACATGAAAGACATCCTGGACACCCTCGAAGCGCGTCGGGCAGGCGCCAAACTGGGCGGCGGCGAGAAGCGCATCGAGTCGCAGCACAGCAAGGGCAAGCTGACCGCCCGCGAGCGCATTGAGCTTCTGCTCGACAAGGGGTCTTTCGAGGAATTCGACATGTTCGTCGAACACCGCTCCGTGGAATTTGGCATGGATAAGTCCAGGATTCCCGGCGACGGCGTCGTCACTGGCTGGGGCACCGTCAACGGCCGCAAGACCTTCGTCTTCGCCAAGGATTTTACCGTGTTCGGTGGCTCGCTATCCGAGACCCACGCGCTCAAGATCACCAAGCTGCAGGACATGGCGATGAAGGCGCGGGCGCCGATCATCGGTCTCTATGACGCGGGTGGCGCGCGCATCCAGGAGGGCGTCGCGGCGCTCGCCGGTTACTCCTACGTATTCCGCCGCAACGTGCAGGCCTCGGGCGTGATCCCGCAGATCTCCGTTATCATGGGTCCCTGTGCCGGTGGCGACGTCTATTCGCCGGCCATGACCGACTTCATCTTCATGGTGAAGAACACCTCCTACATGTTCGTCACCGGCCCCGACGTGGTGAAGACCGTCACCAACGAGGTGGTGACCGCCGAAGAACTCGGCGGCGCCAGCGTGCATGCGACCAAATCCTCGATTGCAGACGGCGCCTTCGAGAATGACGTCGAGACGCTGTTGCAGATGCGCCGGCTGATCGACTTCCTGCCGGCCAACAACACCGAAGGCGTGCCGGAATGGCCGAGCTTCGACGATATCGAGCGTACCGACCTGTCGCTGGACACGCTGATCCCCGACAATCCGAACAAGCCCTATGACATGAAGGAGCTGATCCTGAAGGTCGTGGACGAAGGCGATTTCTTCGAGATCGCCGAGACCTTCGCCAAGAACATCGTCACAGGTTTCGGCCGCATTGCCGGCAAGACCGTGGGCTTCGTCGCCAACCAGCCGATGGTGCTGGCCGGCGTGCTCGACAGCGACGCTTCGCGCAAGGCTGCGCGCTTCGTGCGTTTCTGCGACGCCTTCAACATTCCGATCGTGACCTTCGTCGACGTGCCGGGCTTCCTGCCGGGCACCGCGCAGGAATATGGCGGCCTCATCAAGCACGGTGCCAAGCTGCTGTTCGCCTACAGCCAGTGCACCGTGCCATTGGTCACCGTGATCACTCGCAAGGCCTACGGCGGCGCCTTCGACGTGATGGCCTCGAAGGAAATCGGCGCCGACATGAACTATGCCTGGCCGACGGCGCAGATCGCCGTTATGGGCGCCAAGGGCGCGGTGGAGATCATCTTCCGCCAGGATATCGGCGACGCCGACAAGATCGCCGCGCGCACCAAGGAATATGAAGACCGCTTCCTGTCACCCTTCGTCGCCGCCGAACGCGGCTATATCGACGACGTTATCATGCCGCACTCCACCCGCAAGCGCATCGCCCGCGCGCTGGCGATGCTGAAAGACAAGCATCTGGAAGTGCCGATGAAGAAGCACGACAATATGCCGTTGTAGCGGCGTCACGCTGGAGGGAGCTCACATGCAGATAACACGAGCCGCTGTTTGTCTTGTTGCGTTCATGCTGCCTTCCGTCGCCGTTCAGGCCGCGTCCGTCCACATCGTAGCGCTCGGCGCCAGCAACACTTATGGTCATGGCCGCGGCAGGACCAATGGCGGTGTCGAACCGTCGCAAGCCTTTCCAGCCCAGCTTGAGGCGATGCTTCGAGCGCGCGGAGTCGATGCCCATGTCGCAAATGCCGGAATTCCTGGCGATACGACCGGCGGCATGTTGCAGCGGCTCAATTCGGCCGTGCCGGACGGTACGCAAATTGTCATTCTCCAGCCCGGCGGAAATGACGCGCGACGCGGCGAAGGCGCCAGCCGCGCCGGCAATGTAGCTGCCATCCAGCAACAACTGGCGGCGCGCCATATCAAGGTGATCGTGACCGGCATGACCGCGCCGGCAAGCACGCGCGATCCCGATGGCCAGCATTTCAATGCCAGCGGCCATGCGGCAGTCGCGTCATCGCTCGTGCCAAGGGTAATGGCGGCGATGCGGGGGAAATAGCCGAACAATCTTAGCCCGGATGAGCGCAGCGAAATCCGGGAGGAATTGTCCGACGCGGTCCCCGCATGTTGCTTCGCTTGCGCGGACTACAGGGCACCCTTACGCCGCCATCGGGTTCATCCGCTTCCGCGAAGCGCTTGCATCTTTCGGAACGCGGAGCGAACGTATCCATCGCTTGCCATCGGGTATCGCCGGAAACAGCGATAGTTGCTCATGACAGGAAACAGGCGAAGCCGCAGATGACGAAGCAACGTATCTGGATCGGCCGCATCATCGCCACCATGACGCTGATCGGCGTGGCCTGCAGTGCGGCGCTCGCCGACGAGACGGTCAGTATTGGCGGGTCGCGGGCGGTCTTGATCAGACCGAAGGCGCCGCGGGCCAGCGTGATCCTGATGCCCGGCGGCAACGGCGCCAACAGCCCGGGCGAACACGGCGAGATCAATGGGTTGAAGGGCAATCAGCTGGTGCGCACGCGCAGTGCCTATGCGGCGCGCGGTCTGGCGGTGCTGGTGGTCGATGCTGGGACCGATCTGTCCAGCGCGGTGCAATACATGGCCGCGATCAAGCGGCCGGTGACGGTGGTGGCGACCAGCCGCGGGACACAGCGTGCCGCCGAGGGGATTGCGCGCGGCGCGCGGCCGGATGCGCTGGTGCTGACCTCGGGTTTTCTCAGCGCGGAGTCTGGCAGCGGCAGTAATGTGATGTCGATCATTGGCTCGCCTTCGGCATTGCCGCGCACGCTCGTCATCCATCATCGCAACGATGGCTGTAAATTCACTGCGCCGGCGGGTGTCGATCCGTTCGTGAAATGGTCGGCGGGGCGGGCCCGCGTGTGGTGGCTGACTGGCGGGCGCAACGACGGCGATCCGTGCGAGGCGCGGGGATATCATGGCTTCAACGGGCTCGATGGCCAGGTCGTCGGGCTCGCTGCCGGCTTTCGATAGTCTCGACGTCTGAATATTTGAGTTCCCGCGCGCATTCAGTTTCCATTCATGCCGCTGGTCCGATCCTGATCTCCTCACGGATATCAGGGAGAGATTGCGATGGAACGCCGTCATTTTCTGAAGATCGCCTTCGGTTTTGCCGCGGGCGTCGGGTTGGCCGCTCAGGCCATCACCCAGGCTCAAGCCGCTCCGCTGCTGCCGACCAATCCGCTCGACAATCACAAGCTGGGCAACGAACCGCAGCCTGCCGTGGCGTCACAGGATGACGTCGATCGGCTGCAGCCGGAGCAAGTGCGGTGGGGACGTCGCGGCTGGCGGCGTCGCCGGTTCTGGGGTTATCGGCGCCGGCATTGGGGCTGGCGTCGCCGTTATCGGGTCCGCCGTCGGTACTGGCGCCGCCGCCGCTACTGGTAGGGCAAACCCGATTGTACTGACGCTCAGTCTCTCCAGGGCGTCAGCGGTTTGGTCTGGCCGGGTTCAATGCCGCTCAGGTGGCGACGCACGTTGTCATAGCTGCGATCGCCGGGGGCAAAGGTCTGCGAGCCGTCAGCCGGCTTGCCGTCCACCGTGCGGGTGAAATGCAGCACCAGGCTGTCATCCGCATTCATGGTGGCGCTGCCGTAATAGGGCATCGACAGCCGCGCGTCCTCCGCCATGGCCGCGCCAGCCATGAGTAGAATGGGGAGGGTGAGAAACAGACGGGTCATGACACCTCCTACTGTGAGGTTGTGATGGAGGCTCAGGAAGATGGCGGGGATTTGTCCGCCGCCGGTCACCGCATGCACGGATTTGTGTTACAGGTCGCCGTCATCCGCTGCCGACGAGTCCCATGCCCCACACCGAAGCACTACTGTTCCCTCTCGCCATGATCGCGCTCATTGCCGAGGCGATGACGGCTGCGCTGGCTGCCGGGCGGCGCAAGATGGATTGGCTCGGCGTCGCCATGCTCGGCTGCATCACTGCGCTCGGCGGTGGTTCGGTGCGCGATATGCTGCTCGGGCACTATCCGCTGTGGTGGGTGAAGAGCCCGTATCTGCTACTGCTGACCGGCGGTGCGGCGCTGCTGACCATCGTGCTCGCACGGGTCGTGCATCGTTTTCACGCGCTGTTTCTGGTGCTCGACGCCATCGGCCTCGTGGTCTTCACCATCATGGGCTGCAATATCGCGCTCGCCATGGATCAGCCGCTGCTGATCGTCGTGGTGGCGGGGATGATCACAGGCTGCGTCGGCGGCGTGCTCCGCGACGTGCTGTGCAACGACGTGCCGCTGCTGTTTCGCGCCGAACTCTATGCGAGCGTGTCGATCGTCACGGGGCTTCTCTATATCGGCGGCATCAAATACGGATTCAGTCCCGATCTGGTGACGCTCGTTGCCGCCGTGACCGGACTGGCGTTCCGTCTGCTGGCAATCCGGCTGAAGCTGGAGATGCCGAAATTTATCTATGACAGCGACGCCAAATAGCGTGCTGCGTTAGCGCAGCCCCACGCAGCTGGCATAGAATGTCGTGGTCGCCGGCCAGTCGGAAAACACACCGCGCACGCCGACATCCTTCGCCAGCACATTCAGCACCGTCAGCGTGTCGCCATCGCGGTCGATGGCAGGTTTGATCGAGCGATGGAAGAAGCCGCCGCCATGGGCGAGCGGCCCGTCGCGCTCCAGCGACCAGGTGATCAGATCGAGCCCGGCATCGCGTGCTGCCTTGGCATAAGGAGAGGGCACGATCTGGCCGCTGCCATCGAGCGTCAGCAGCATATAGATCGGTGGCGCGAGAATCTTCACGCCGGCAGCCTTGAGCTCCGCCATCGACGGCTTCCACGTTTCCGCGCGCATATGGTCGAAACTCGGCGTTTCATAGCGGCCGTCGAGATAGACTGCCTGCGCGCCGAAATCCGGCGCGGTGTGGATCCAGAACTTGATGTCGTTGAGATCGAAGCCCTGGGCAAAAACGTCGCCAGGTGGAATGCCGGCGGCGCGATATTCGTCGAGCATCTGCGTCGCGTACTTCTCCTGACTGTAATCGCCATCGAACGGCATCGGCACTTCCGGCGCCTTCAGCTCGGGCGTGAATTTGGCGCCCAGGCTCTTGATCAGCGCGATGCTTTCCGCATGGGTCATCAGCGTGCCCGAGCTTGCATAAAGGTCGGTGCGCCAGCGCGGCGTGCCGTTCTGATAATCCGCGACGGTGGTCGCTGACGTGTTGGCGGCGTCCATCTTCGCCGTCAGCGTCCTGAACTCCGCCAGCGTGATGTCACTGGTGCAGCATTTCGCCGTTGCCTTTTTTCCGCTGGCGGGATCTGCCGGGCTGAAAGGTTGCGTGCATTTGTTCGCCAGCGCCGGCACCGAGAGAATATTGGTCGTCGTGTGCAGGTCGCATTGCGAATGCCGGCAGACCAGCTGGCGATCTTTGGTGAAGGTGACGTCGCATTCGATCACACCTGCGCCCATGCGCGCTGCGGCGAGATAGGACTCCCGTGTATGTTCGGGAAATTGCAGCGGCGCGCCGCGATGGGCGATGGAGAAATCGCTCTTGCGGAATGGCCCGGTGCAGGTGCTCAGCTTCGTCTTCAGCGGGCCGTCTTTCATCTTGTCGACAAGATAGAACGGTCGCGGGCCCAGTTGTGGCTCGGGCAGGGAAATGGTCTCGGCATGGCCGGTCGTCAGCGATGAGAGACCGAGTAGCCCGGCCAGAATGAGACGATGCAAGGCGCGCGACATGACGATCTCCAGAATAGCGATGCGCCATTCTGTCATCTTCGTATGACGGCTGTAACCGGCGCGTGGGCAACAAAAAACCCCGCCATTGGCGGGGTTTTCGTCGTCAGGATTGCGCAGCGATCACCAGCGGCGGATACAGCGGCCGTAGGGATTGCGGAAGAAGCCGGGTGGGCAGAAGCGGGCGCGTGGCGGCGGAGCGCGGTACATCGGGCGGCAACCGCCATAGGGGCCGCGGGCATAGCCGGGGCCGCAGCCCTGAGCGACCTGGATCACGCCTGCCGTGTCTGTAGCGCTCAGCGGAGCCACAGGCATTGCGCTGGCGGCACCGATGCCCCCGACGCTGACGGCAAACAAGGCTGCCGCAAAGATCGTCTTCATTCGTGTTCTCCCTCGATGGCGCCGCGATGCGGCGCAGAGAATAATGATGGCATCGCATCACCCGCTGCAGACTCTTACGACGTAAGAAAGTTGCAGAGGATCAACGCTGCACAGCACGATTAAGCCGATTCGATCTGAATACAGCATGAATGTTTCGGGATATCCGCGTAACAGGCCGCGGCAGTTGCTACTTCGCCGCGAGGAAGCCCAGCATCAACTCGTTGAATTTGGCCGGTGCATCGAGAAACACGATATGGCCTGCGTTCGGCAGTACCTCGGCCTTCGCGTTCGGCATCTTCGCCGCCAGCGCCTTTGCCAAATCGGCGTTCTGGCCCATCTTTGGCCGCAACGCTTCCGGCGCATTCGGCTTTCCTGGCGCGTTGTGATCGTCGGCGCCCATGATGAACAGGGTCGGCAGGGTGATCAGCGGGATTTCGTGGACCACGGGCTCGCGATAGATCATCTGCGCCGAACTGACGAAGGCGCGCAGCCAGCGCGGATATTCCGGTGAGCCCTTGATGTTGAAACGCGCGTCGATAAAGGGCGTTACCTGATCGGGTTGCATCTTCAGCGAATAGTTCACCTCGAGCTGTTTGCGGTAGCCCTCCGCCGTCAGCTTGTCTTCGGTCTCCAGAATCTTCTCGGTCGGCGTCGGTGGCACATAGAGGCGATAATCCTCAAGCCCGATCGGTGCCGCGAGCAGCAGGTGGTCGATACGATCGGGATAAGCGCGCGCGATACGGACGCTCACCATGCCGCCGAGGGAATGCGCAACGATGTCGAATTTGGAAACTCCAAGGTGATCCATCAGCGCGATGGTGTTGCGGGCAAGGGTGTCGAAATGCAGGTCGCCCGACGGCTTCGACGATTTGCCGAAGCCGATCTGGTCGGGGACCACGACGCGGTAACCGGCCTCGTTCAACGTGCCGATCACCGGCGCCCAGTAGCTCGACGGGAAATTGCGGCCATGCAGCAGCACCACAGTCCGACCATTGGGCTTGGTCGATGGCACGTCCATATAGGCCATGCGCAGTTGCTCGCCGTCATTGACCAGCGGCAGCATGTTGACGGGGTAGGGATAGGGGAAGCCTTCGAGACCGATGCCATAGGGCTCGCGCGCCGCCGGTGGCTCGGCCGCTTGCGATGAGGTGAACGGTAAGGTTGCAATCAGCGCAGCGAGTAGAAGGCGGTTCATCGGGGGCTCCGGGAGAAGGAAGGTCCGGCGCGGTTTCGGGCTGCATTGCGGCGAAGGTAAGCCGGCGTCTTCACGTTTTCCGGATGGCGTCGCCGGTCGTGCCGAACAATGCCTCGAAGCGCTTCTCGCCGCTGCGGGTGAAATGCACTACGCGGCTGCCCGGCAAGGGGTCTCTAGCCGCCCATTTCATGGCAGTGAACGAGGTCATGATGGCGGCGCCAAGTGTCCCGGCCAGATGGTGGCGCCGCTCGCTCCAGTCTAGGCAGGCCTTGCAGACCGGCCGACGTGGATGCGTCAGCGTCGCCGGATCTATCCTCAATTCTTCAGCAACGAACCTGCTGCCCTGAGCCGTGAGTTCGACGGTCTGCTTGGTCTGCCGGATCAGCTTCTGTGCCCGCATGCTGTCGAGCATCTGTACGCCGAGATCGCCGGCGAGATGATCGTAGCAAATCCGTGCACGCCGCAGTGCGGGTTCTTTCGGCCCGGTGCGAACGCGGAGATGGCCTGCGCGGGCTGCCAAGCCGGCCAGACCTTCCAGCACACCGGCGACATCGGGGCCGGTGAGGCGATAATAGCGATGACGCCCTTGTTTTTCCGGCTCGATCAGGCCACCGGTTTCGAGTTTGGAGAGGTGTGAACTCGCGGTCGGCGCCGTAATTCCGGCTTCCTGGGCGAGTTCGCTCGCAGTCAGCGCACGGCCTGTCATCAGCGCCGTCAGCATATTGGCGCGTGCAGGATCGCCAACAAGTGCAGCGATCATGGCGATGTCCGGGCCTGCTTTCATACTTCGACGCTAATCAAAGTATTGCAGTCGATCAAGCGGCTATATCGAGGCATCTGCAAAGGGAGCTGTCATGACGATCACTGTCTTCATTCGCTATCAGATTGATCCGTTCAAACGCGAATTGTTTGAAGCCTATGCCAGGCGCTGGCTGACGATCATTCCGAAATGCGGTGGCGATCTACTGGGCTATTGGATGCCGCATGAAGGAACGAACAACATCGCATTCGGCCTGATCTCGTTCCTAAATCTGGCGTCCTATGAAGCCTATCGCGCCAGATTGCGCAGCGACGCGGACGGCGTCGCGAATTTTGCTTCGGCCGAGGAGCACCAGTTCATCCTCGCGGAGGAACGCACGTTCCTGCGTCAGGTGACCGCATAATCCATGCGCAACAAAGCCGCGGGTATTGATGCCCGCAGCCTTGTCTGCCCGATCGCGCCGTTACTTCGGCGCGCCGCCCTTCGAGCTGTCGATCTCGGTGCCGGTCGGAGCCGATTGCGGAGCCTGCGGTCGTGCTGGTGCCGCACCGGTCGTGACGCCCCGCTGGCTATTGGTCGGCGTGACGTCCCGCACGCCGGGAGCCACTGGCGGCTTCGAATAGGAATCCGCGATGTTGTTGGTTGGCGCCGGCGCCTTTGGCGTGCTGTCCTGCGTCGCCGGCGCGGATTGGGATGCGGTCTTCGTCGGGTCGCCCGGATTCATCGATGTATTGTTAAGGCCGTAGAATACGGCGCCGAGCAAGACAACAATGCCAAGTGCATAAATAGCCATGCGGCTACCGCTGGCGGACCCTTCCGCGAGTTCGGGATCGGCCTGCAGCTCATTATCGAGCCGCGCCGGATTGCGAATGTCGTCATCGGCGGGAGTCGGACGATACGGGTCGTTGGGGTTGGGGATATTCGCCATGTCGAGTCCTCCTTTGCGGCAAGACAACCGCTAAGCGATGGGCAGGTTCCGGAAATTTGCCACCGCAGACCGCGTCTCGTGCGACAATGCGGCGCGATCGGCACCTGCTCATCAGTTGTTAAGGCCTGACTGCGAGTCTGAGGCGATTGTTGATTCGCAGAAGGCGTATGGCGGCCCGAATGTTCGATACGATTATCCTCCTTACGGGTCCCGCTGAGCACTCGGTCTTTACAACGTTGCTCCGTGGTCACAATCCCGACCTGACCGTGCTGCCTGTTTTCACCGCCGAAGATCTGGCTGCGATCGAGCCAGACTGGCTGCGCCGTGCGCGATTAATCTCGTTCACCACCGGTGTGATTGTTCCGGGCGCGATTCTCGATCAGCTCGGCTTTGGTGCCTACAATTTCCATCCCGGCCCGCCGCAATATCCCGGCCGGGCTCCGGCGCAGTTTGCGCTTTACGATCACGCGACCGACTTCGGCTGTACGGTCCATCGCATGATTGCACGCGTCGATGCCGGACCGATCGTGGATGCTGAGGCGTTCCCAATTCCAGCTGACATCAGTGGCGCCGGTCTGGAAGAGCTCGCTTATACGAGGCTTGTGCAAACGTTCTGGCGCATGGCGCGCGTACTCGCGACGCAGCCGGAGCCGCTGATCGAGCGTGCGTTGCGCTGGGGTAGCAAGCGCCATGCACGCAAGGCCTATGAACAGATCTGCGATGTCCCGGTGACCATCGCAAGGGACGAACTCGCGCATGGCGTCAAAGTCCTCGGCGCCGATCATTTCGGTATCGTGCCAACAATCGGTCTGCACGGTTTTCAGTTTCGGGTGGTCGTCCCCGAAACTGAAAGCGCTGCCACGAACGAAGCAGCCGAAGCCTAGCGGTTGGCCGCGAAGCTCTGGTGCTGCGCGGGCGGGGGTGCTGACGTGAGTCTGCCGGCTGCCTTACCGTTGAATTCATAAAGCAGGAAACTCAGCACCACGAGCAATCCAACGCCAATGATGGCCTTGGTCGGCTTGTGGTCGTGTTCTTCGCCGCAATCCGGATGGTAGGCGCCGTCATTCGATACCAAATCGCTGCCGGCGAGTTCAGGCTGCGACGGCCAGTTATGCAAGTTCTGGTTCATTTCCGTTCTCCTTGCCTGATGTCGTCAGACACCAATGGCGCGCAAAGGCCGACGTTCCGTTTAATGGCCGCCATTTGCGGGATGCTGCTTGCATATAAGAAGGCATCTCAAAATATTTCCGAAAAAGCCTTGGAACCCATTCCTCGCTGGCGCGTTTCAGCATCCCACCGTCGTGGGTGATACCTTAGGGGCAGTTTCGGAATGAGTGGTGATAACGGCCGGTTTGCAACCGGCGTACCGGGTCTCGATGCGATCCTGGGCGGAGGCGTTTTCGACGGCGGCATCTACATCATTCAGGGCGCCCCAGGCGCCGGAAAAACGATTCTGGGCAACCAGATCTGTTTTGCCCAGGCTGCCCAGGGCCGCAACGCGCTTTACATCACGCTGCTCGCGGAGAGCCATGCTCGCATGATCGGGCATATGCGGCGGATGACCTTCTTCGATGAAGCTGCAATCCCGGATCGTATGTCCTATGTCGGCGCCTTCAAGACGCTGGAAGACGACGGGCTGCGCGGCCTGCTCGACGTGGTCCGCCGCGAGGTTCGCACCCGCAAGGCCAGCATCCTCGTGCTCGATGGCCTCATCACCGTGCACGAGAAGGCGCGCTCCGAGCTTGAGCTGAAGAAGTTCATCCACGAACTTCAGACCCAGGCTGCCTTCAGCAACTGCACCATGTTCCTGCTGACCAGCGCGTTCGATGCAGATGCGCATCCGCCTGAGCATACGATGGTGGATGGTCTGATCGAGTTGCAGTCGTCGCTGCACGGCCGCCGCGCCGAGCGCTCGCTGCAGGTTCATAAATTGCGTGGCAGCTGGTTCATGGGCGGCAAACACGCCTATCGGATCACCGAAAACGGCCACGCCATCTATCCACGGATTGAGGCGCTGTTGGAGACGCCGAGTGTCTGGGACAGCGCCGACGGTCCGATGGTCTCCGTCGGCATCGGCGGCGTCGACAAGATGCTCGGCGGCGGTGTCGATACGCATTCGGTGACGGTGGTGCTCGGCCCGTCGGGCTCAGGAAAGACCACGGCTGGTCTTCAGTTCCTCACCGGCGGTCCCGCAAGTGAACCGGCGATGCTGTTCGGGTTTCACGAAAATCCGATGTCGTTGCGCATCAAGGCCGACAGCCTCAAGCTGCCGCTGAAATCGCGGGGCGACAAAGTCACGCTGATGTGGCGTCCGCAGACAGAAGCCGTGCTCGACGAGGTCGCAACCGAGCTGCTTTCGACCATCAGGCAGAACGGCGTGCGCCGTCTGGTGATCGATGGCATCGAAGGCTTCTCGAAGCTCACCGACGAAAAGGAGCGCATCGGCTCTTTTTTGTCGGCGCTGTGCAACGAGTTGCGCGCACTCGGTGTTACCACGCTGGCGACGGCAGAAACCGATCACGCTGGCATGACACCCGGGCAGCCGCTCAAGGGGGTCAACCAGACGGGTCTCTCGGCAGTTGCCGAGAACATCATTGCGCTGCATCTCGCAGCCCTGCGCTCGGAAAACCATCGTCTGATGACCATTCTGAAATCGCGTGACCGCCGGACCGATATGCGCATGCGCCGCTTTGAAATTCTCGATGGCGGCATCGTTCTCGATGCCAATTTCCAGAGCGCGGAGCGCATCCTCAGGGACATTTCAAGTCAAGGACCTGCACCAACTCCATCTACGGATCTCAAGTTGACTGGAGAATAGCGGTGCGAACTGTCCTGATTGTCGAGGACGAATGGGCGATCGCCGACTGGCTCGAAGTCCTGTTGAGCGAATACGCCTTCAATGTCCTCGTGGCCGGCAACGGCCGTGAGGCGCTCGACATTCTGCATCGGGACACCCCCGATCTCGTGCTTACCGATTTCATGATGCCGTTCCTCGACGGCGCCGGCCTGATCGCAGCGATGGGGCAGGACGAACGTCTTCGCAGCATTCCGGTGGTGGTCATGACCTCGTTGCTGGAGCATGTCGTGCGCGACCGGGCAGGGCATTTCCGCGCCTATCTGCGCAAGCCGTTTCGCGAAGCCGATCTGATGAAGATCATTGGCGAGATTTTCCCGGACGAAGCCTGAACCTTTTATATCTGTCGTGCTGCACTGCACTGTCGCGCGATGCCGTTACGTCCTTGCGCCCAAGGCCTTGGCGGCGACACAACGTGACGAACACACCGGCCGCTTTCATCACGAAGTTGCGTTCTTTGGACGCGGGGCTCCATTGCCCAGAATTGTGGTGCGCCCCGTTCAAAATCCAACATAGACTGTTTCTAAGGGAGTCGAACGACCCCAGATAATCAGGCGCGAGCAGGCTGGATTGACGCAATCCGGGCGATAGCCCGAGGCCGCAGTGGCGAGGGTGGGAATGGGAATTAATCAAGGCGCGATCAGTCTCGATCAGAAATACACCCAGGGCTCCGGCCATATCTTCCTGACCGGCATTCAGGCGCTGGTGCGGCTGCCGATGGCACAGGTCCGCAGGGACCGTGCGGCGGGTCTCAACACTGCGGCCTTCGTTACCGGCTATCGCGGTTCGCCGCTCGGCGGCTATGACCAGCAACTGACGGCGGCGCGGAAACATCTCGATCAGTACGGCGTCAAATTCCAGCCCGGCGTCAACGAAGATCTCGCGGCCACCGCGATCTGGGGCACCCAGCAGCTCAATCTGTCGCCCGGCGCCGAATATGATGGCGTTGTCGGCATCTGGTACGGCAAGGGCCCCGGCGTCGATCGTTGTGGCGACGTCTTCCGCCATGGCAATGCCGCCGGCTCGGCGAAATTCGGTGGCGTGCTGTGTCTCGCTGGCGACGATCATGGCGCCAAGTCCTCCACCGTGCCGCATCAGTCCGACCATGCCTTCATATCGGCGCTGATGCCCTATCTTTACCCGTCGTCGATCCACGAGATGATTGAGATGGGTCTGCTCGGCATTGCGATGTCGCGCTATTCCGGCTGCTGGGTCGGCATGAAGGTGATCACCGAAACCGTGGAAACCACGGCGGAGATCAACCTCAACGACGAGATGACGCCGTTCAATATTCCCACCGATTTCGAAATGCCGGCGGATGGTCTGAACCTGCGCTGGCCGGACGACCGCTATGTGCAGGATCGCCGCCTGCAGGACTACAAGGGCTTTGCCGCCATCGCCTTTGCCCGTGCCAACAACATCAACCGCGTCACCATGGACTCGCCGAATGCGCGCTTCGGCATCATGGCCTCCGGCAAGAGCTATGAGGACGTGCGCCAGGCGCTGCGCGAACTCGGCATCACAGAAGAGGTCGCCGCGAAAATTGGTCTGCGCCTCTACAAGATCGGCATGCCGTGGCCGCTGGAGCCGGAAGGCGTGCGCAAATTCGCAGTGGGTCTCGAGGAAATCTTCATCGTCGAAGAGCGCCGCGAAATCGTCGAGAATCAGGTCAAGCAGGAACTGTTCAACTGGCGTGACGATGTGCGGCCACGCATCATCGGCAAGATGGATGACAAGGACCATCGCTTCCTGCCATTCGCCGAGGAGCTGAGCGTCGCCAAGGTGGCGACCTCGCTGGTGGATCGCCTGCTGGCGATGGAGATCGATCCGGATATCGCAGCACTGCTGCGCGCCAAGGCCGACTGGTTTCACGGCCGCGAAGCGTCGCAGGTCCAGAACGTGGTGCCCATCACGCGCACGCCGTATTTCTGCTCGGGCTGCCCGCACAACACCTCGACCAAGGTGCCGGAGGGCTCGCGCGCGCTGGCCGGCATCGGCTGCCATTTCATGTCGCTGTGGATGGACCGCTCCACCGAGACCTTCACCCATATGGGCGGCGAGGGCGTGCCGTGGACCGGCATCGCGCCGTTCACCAAGGAGAAGCATATCTTCGCCAATCTCGGCGACGGCACCTACTTCCATTCCGGCTCGCTGGCGATCCGCCAGTCGATCGCCTCCAAGGCCAACATCACCTACAAGATCCTCTACAACGACGCCGTCGCCATGACCGGCGGCCAGAAGCATGACGGCGAGTTGTCGCCGCAGCAGATCACCTTCCAGCTTCATTCCGAGGGCATTCGCGAGATCTATCTCGTGTCGGAAAATCCCGACCTCTATCCGGCGAGCACCATCGCGCCGGGCACCAAGCTGGCGCATCGCGACGAACTCGACAGCGTGATGAAGGCGTGCCGCGAAGTGCCGGGCTGTTCGGCCATCGTGTTCGTGCAGACCTGCGCGGCCGAAAAGCGTCGCCGTCGCAAGAAGGGTATTCTCGAAGACCCGCAGCGCCGCGTCATCATCAATCCTGCGGTCTGCGAAGGCTGCGGCGATTGCTCGGTGCAGTCGAACTGCATTTCGGTGGAGCCGCTGGAGACCGCGCTGGGTCGCAAGCGCACCATCAACCAGTCGTCCTGCAACAAGGACTATTCATGCCTCAAGGGCTTCTGCCCATCCTTCGTCACTGTCGATGGCGGCAAGCTGAAGCGCAAGGCGCCTGTCGAACTCGGCACCATCGGCGCGTTGCCGGAGCCGGCCACGCGGCCGTCGCTCGACAAGCCCTATAACGTTGCGGTTGGCGGTGTTGGCGGTACCGGTGTGCTGACCATCGGCGCGCTGCTCGGCATGGCCGCGCATATCGAAGGCAAGGCCTCGATGATCCTCGACATGTCAGGGTTGGCGCAGAAGGGCGGCGCGGTGCTCAGCCACGTGCGTCTCGCCAACGACACCGGCGATGTGACCTGTTCGCGCATCGTCACCGGCACGGCCGATGTCCTGATTGCAGCCGATGAAGTCGTAGCGATCGCCAAGGACACGATCTCGCTCTGCGAGAGCTCGCGCACTTATGGCATCGTCAACACCCATCTCATTCCGATCGCGGATTTCGTGCGTAACCGCGACTTCAATTTCCAGTCCCGCAAGGTCAACAACGTGCTGGAAATGTCGCTGCGCAAGGAATCGACATTCCTCGACTTTACCAAGGCCTCCGAAGCGCTGCTTGGCGATTCCATTGCCACCAACATGATGATGATGGGATTTGCCTATCAGCAGGGACTGCTGCCGCTGCAGGCGGCGTCCATCGAGCAGGCCATCGAGCTCAACGGCGTCTCGATCAAGATGAACATGCTGGCGTTCCAGTTGGGGCGTCTGGCGGCCGCCGATCCGGCGCGGTTGGCAGACATGCTCAAGGGTGCCGACGAGACCATCGCGCCGAAGACGCTGGACGATATGTCGCTCGATGAGATCGTCGCCCATCGCAGCGGACTGCTCACCGACTATCAGAATGGCAAGCTCGCCCAGCGCTACCAGGCAATGGTCGATCTGGTCCGTGAGGCCGCGATGCGCGGTGGTTATGATGATGAACTGCCGCGTGCCGTGGCGATCAACTATGCCAAACTGCTCGCCTATAAGGACGAATACGAGGTCGCGCGGCTCTATACCGATGGCAAGTTCGAGAAGCAGCTGCGCGATCAGTTCGAGGGCGACGTCAAGATCAACTTCAATCTCGCGCCGCCGATGCTGCCGGGTACCGATGCGTCGGGGCGTCCGAAGAAACGCGCGTTCGGCGCCTGGATGCTGCCGCTGTTTCGTATTCTGGCGAAGCTGCGCATCTTGCGCGGCACGCCGCTGGATGTGTTCGGCTACAGTGCCGACCGCAAACTGGAGCGCGACCTGATCGCCGGCTACGAGAAGGACGTTGCCACGGTGTTGAACCTGTTGTCACCGCTGACGGTGGATACGGCCGTGCAGTTCCTCTCGCTGCCGGACAGCATCCGCGGCTACGGTCCTGTGAAGGAAGCCTCGGTCAAGGCGGCGAAAGCACGTTATGCCGAACTCGCCAAGGACCTCGCCAATCCGCCGCCGGTGCCGCGCCAGATCGCGGCGGAGTAGGGCTCTTGCTTTTCCCTCCCCCTAGCGCGGCGCAGCCGCGCGACGTGGGGAGGGATTCCACGAACGCCTATGCGTCATCGCAGATGTGAATATCAAACAGCCACTGTGCTTCAGACATGCGTCATCACCCCTGTTGTTTGCGGCGCGGGGGCGCCGTCGTCTGCTGCATTCCGGCTCTCATTCAAGAGGGCGTGCGGAACGCCGGGTGCCCGTTGCACCCTTGGGCCTGATGCGATGCGGTCTTCCGCAATAGTGAATGCATCAGGACTTTCGGACGCGCCGAGCAAGTGCCCAGCGTTCCGCACGCGGTGTTGTTTCGGTTGCCTGCACTTTGCCATGGTGCCGAGTCCATCACACCAATTTACAGGCCCAAGGCGAGGGGCCAGGGAGCCTCAAACAACCGGAACGGATTTCTCGGATGAGGTCGTCCGTCCCGTGATCTGCAGGTGGCCACCGCAAGACAAACCGTGCCGCCTGTCCCGCGGACAGACGATCCGGCCTGCCCGAAGACAGCCGTCCCCACATATCCCGTGACGCCGCATCTCCGGCGTCCACCGCATCCCACCCCGCGAACGTGACGATCGCGATCGCCCCTCTCGGTGGGGCAGGACGATGAGGAAAATAATCAATGCAGGGATATTGTCAAGATTAAATAGGAAAAAATATTTGAGCGCTGTCTTGGCCGATGCATGAGGCCCCCTGACGACAGCCCGTCACACTCCGATATTGTCGATCAGCCGTGTCTTGCCGATCCTTGCAGCCACCAGTAGTCGCACCGGGCCATCCTGCATCGAGGTCACGGGCGCGAGTGACTCCGCATGGCGTGCTTCAAAGTAGTCGAGTACGAAGCCGGCTGCGGTGATCATCGCGGCGCCGCCCGCCATGGCGGTCTCGAAACGATCGCCCGCCTTCAGGCGCTTTGCGGTTTCCTTCATCGCGCGATAAAGCACCGGCGCCGTGGCGCGGTCTTCCGGCGAGAGATAGATGTTGCGCGACGACATCGCGAGACCGTCGCGCTCGCGGATCGTGGTGGCGCCGGTTACCTTGACGCCGAGATCGAGGTCCCGTGCCATGCGCGTGACGACCTTGAGCTGCTGGTAGTCCTTCTCCCCGAAGAACGCCATGTCCGGTCGCACCTGCGTGAACAGCTTGCCGACGACCGTGGCGACGCCACCGAAGAAATGCGGGCGGAAGCGATCCTCGAGGTCGGCGGTGGCGGGGCCTCCGGTCGTGATCTTCGTTGCGAAGCCTTCCGGATACATGACCTTGGCGTCGGGATTCCAGATCAGGTCGACGCCGGCTTCGGTGAGCTTGGCGACGTCGCTCTTCCAGGTTCGCGGATAGGAGCCGAAGTCCTCGGTCGGGGCGAACTGCGTTGGATTGACGAAAATCGACACTACGACCTTGCTGGCGCGGCGCTGGGCGAGGCGGACGAGCGAGACGTGGCCGTCATGCAGCGCCCCCATGGTCGGCACCAGGCCGATGGTCGCCTTGCGTGCCCGCAGGCCTTCGAGCGCCTTGCGGAGGGCGGGCAGGGTGCGGGCGACGATCGGAGTGCGGGGCATTGCGGCTCGTTCTTGTTGTTGGCTGCGGCGGGTGAGGGCGTGCGCGCCCTGCTTATCAAAGCTCGCGGGATCACCCAAGCCTCCCGATCCCAGGCTGCGGGTGTCTCGATGCCGCAACCGGCAGCTGAGATTCATGATTAAGCGCGGCTGATCGCCCGGAGAGCAGGATGCCCCTGTATTTAGCTTGACCCTTGCCACGCCTCGCGATTTGAAGATGATCGAGGGATCGCGCGATGTTGATGCAAACCACCCAGGGACAGTCCGGCACGGCGCATGTGGTTGTGCTTGGCAATGAGAAGGGCGGGTCGGGCAAATCGACCACTGCGCTTCATATTGCCGTGGCGCTGCTGAAGGCTGGTCAGCGCGTCGCTACTATCGATCTTGACAGCCGTCAGCAGAGCTTCACGCGCTATATCGCCAACCGCGCGGGCTGGGCGCAGAGCGCCGGGCTTGCGCTGGAAGTGCCGACCCATAGCTGCGTCAAGCTCGGCGAGACGATGCAGATCGCCGACAACGAAGCTTTCGAACTCGATCAGTTCATGACCGCGGTGAGCGCGGTGGAACGAACTCATCATTTCATCGTCATCGATACGCCGGGCAGCGATACCTATCTGATGCGTCTGGCGCATTCGATGGCCGATACGTTGGTGACGCCGATCAATGACAGCTTCCTCGATTTCGACGTGCTCGGCACCGTCGATGCCGCAAGCTACAAGGTGACCGGCGAGAGCCACTATTCGAAGATGGCGCGTGAGGCGCGGCGCAAGCGCCGTCAGCACGATGGCTCCACCACAGACTGGATCGTGGTGCGCAACCGGCTCTCGATGCTCGGCTCGCGCAACAAGATGCTGGTCGCCGGCGTCCTCGATCAACTCTCGCTGCAACTCGGTTTCCGCGCCATCGACGGTCTCGCCGAGCGCGTGATGTATCGTGAGTTCTTCCCGCGTGGCCTGACGGCGCTCGACGATCTCAACGAAGCCACGCTCGGGCGTCGTCCGAGCATGGGCCATGTCACCGCGCGCGAGGAAGTCATCGAACTGCTCCGCAAGTTGAAGCTGCCGCTCGATGAGCGTGGCCGTCGCCGCGCCGCCAACCGCGCCGAGTGGTTTGCCCAGGTCGACAAGCCGCTGGATGTTCACGACATCCTTGGCAACTGAGTCGCGCCCGCCGATTAAAGCCGGCGCTGTCCGTTCGGCAGGTTATGAACGATTACGCACTCAACTTCGTCTTCACAGGACGGGTATCATTTTCTGCACCCAGGGAACGAGTAGCCCGTCCGACAGTTGGTTTGTCGTTGAAATCAGGGCGTTTTTGAAATTCCGATCTCTTGCGAAACTCGTTCAAAATCGCTCAATTTGACCATGGCTTTCTTTAGCAGCTGCACAAGAAACGGGTGCAACGCACAATAACATGGCTCGGAATTCACAATATTTAGCCTTTCTGTCACCGAGCTGTGACATATATGCTGTTGAAGCAGCCGCTTGAGGGTCATCCGACCCCATAAGTGTTGTAGCCGGCCGAGACTTACTAACCGGCCGATCAGGGACGAACATGAAACGCGGACTACTCATTCTGCTTTCGGTTTGCGTGCTGGCCACCGCCGCGTACTTCACCGCGTCGAAATGGGCGATCCGGCATGAGACGCTGACGTTCTTCGATGCGTCGCGTAACCGTCCTGTGCAGGTGGACGTGGCCGTTCGTCGCGACAAGGAAATGCAGGCCAATGCGGGCATGATTACCTTGCCAGTCGCAGTTCTCAATCATGGCAATACCGTCAAGTTCACCGAGTATTCGTTTCTCGCCAACGTGTTCGCGGCGCGCGGCTATATGGCCGTGAGCATTCAGCACGATCTCGATACCGATGCTCCGCTGGTAACCAAGGTCGGCGAGCTCTATGTCGGACGCCTGCCGGTATATGAGCGCGGCGTTGAGAACATCCAGTTCGCGGTCAAGGAGCTGAAGAAGATTCAGCCGAACTCGGACTACGATCATCTGACCATGGTCGGTCATTCCAACGGCGGCGACATCTCGATGTTCTTCGCCAAGGAATTCCCGAACCAGGTGAAGAAGGTCGTGACGCTGGATAATCTGCGCGTGCCGTTCATGACCGATGGCAAATTCAAGATCCTGTCGTTCCGTTCGCACGATACGGTGTTCAAGCCGGATCCCGGTGTCGTGCCGGATGACGAGATCTGCGAGAAGGCCGGTATCACGGTCGTCAACACTGGCGCGCAGCATACCGACATGAGCGATCGTGGTCCGGAAACCCTGAAGACCAAGATTCAGGGGCTGCTCGACAAGTTCCTTGACGACGACAGCAAGCTGTCGCCGGTCACCGGCAAGCCGAAGATCATCGAGCAGCCCGCTCAGCAGAGCAATGCTGCTGACCCGAGCAAGATCGCGCAGTATACGCCAAGCGTGAACTGAGTCCTGTGCTGCGCGGTTGACCGCGCGGCCCATGCTCGCCACATGAAGCTTGCAGCAAGCGCGAGTTCAAATGGCCAGCGATCCCACCATTCCCAAATCGAAGACCGATACGCTGACCCAACCGTCGGCATCGGCCGACATCGCGGCATTTGTAGCAAAGGCCAAGGCGATGGCGTCACATGCGGCGGGCGGGCGCGGACGGCTCGTGTTCGCGCTTGATGCAACGATGAGCCGGCAGCCGACCTGGGACATGGCCTGCGCGCTGCAGGCCGATATGTTTCGCGAGGCGGCGTTGATTGGCAGTCTCGATATCCGTCTCGTCTATTTCCGTGGCCTCGGCGAGTGTCGCGCGACCGGCTGGATTTCGGACACCGCGCAACTGGCACGGCTGATGAGCAAGATCTCCTGCCGGGGTGGACACACGCAGATCGGCAAGGTGCTGTCGGAGACGCGGCGCGAGGCGGTGGCCTCCGGCGTGCGGGCGCTGGTGTTCGTGGGCGACGCCATGGAAGAGTCCATCGACGAGCTCTGTGCGCGGGCTGGTGAACTCGGTCTGCTGAAAGTGCCGGTCTTCATGTTCCAGGAAGGGCAAGACCCTGTGGCCGAACAGGCATTTCGCGAGATTGCACGGCTGACCGGTGGTGCCTGGTGCCGGTTCGATCCGGGAGCCGCTGCGCAGCTCCGCGAATTGCTGCGCGCGGTAGCGGCCTATGCCGCTGGCGGACGGGAAGCGCTGACGCGGCTGGCGTCGTCGGCGCCGGGTGCGGCAAAGCTGCTCGGCCAGATGAGGTAAGCCGCCTTGACGTAAGGCCTGGCTTCCAAGGCCTGGCGTTCGAAAGCCTGGCGTTCCAAGGCTTGGCTTTCATCGCGGGCGGCAACCGACTATCTAAAGCTCATGCCTACTTTGATCGCCGGCGCGCTCGCCGTCTTCGTGCTCTACATGCTGCTGCAGATGTTCCGCTCGGCCAACCCGGCGCTACTGGCGCGCGGTATCAAGCTGGCCGGCGGCGTGCTGGCGCTGGCTGTGGCGGCATTCACCGGGATCAAGGGCGAACTGGCCGTGGCGATCCCGCTCGGGATCTTCGGTGCGGGTCTCTTGGGCTGGGCGCCGTTCGGCACCGCGGGGTTCGGCAATATCGGCGGCATGTTCGGGGGCGGGACCAAATCGTCCGGCCAGACCTCGCAGGTCCGTTCCGCATTTCTCGACATGACCCTCGATCACGACAGCGGTCAGCTCAGCGGACGGATCGTCGCCGGCCCCTATGCCGGGCAATCGCTCGATGCATTCGACCTGCCGCAACTGGCGGCGATGATGGCCGGCTTCGACGCCGAGAGCGTGGCGCTACTTGAAAGTTATCTTGACCGCCGGTTTCCCGCATGGCGTCAGAACGCGCAGGGCGATACGGCAGGGCGGTACGACCGCGCGACGTCTGGCAGTAAAATGACGGAGGAGGAGGCCTATCAGATCCTTGGCGTGAAGCCGGGTGCGACCCGCGACGAGATCAGCCGCGCGCACCGATCCCTCATGAAGAAACTGCATCCCGATCAGGGGGGCTCGACGTACCTCGCGGCCCGGGTCAACGAGGCCAAGGACACTCTGCTTCGCACGCATCGCAGCTAACTCCAGCACGCTTTTACGCTACAACTGCGAGCAGCTTCCGTTTCTCTGAGAACGCCTCATCGCCCACCGTTGTCCGGCATGGTCGATCAATCCCCTGTCTGAATTTGTACCGCCTAAGTCTTGACGAGAAGTTGTCGCTACGGGAATTTATGGTGACCAAAAGCAAAATGGCCGGGACGATGTCCCGGCCATTTGCGTATCCGACGGTGTCAGTCGATCAGTTCTTGCGATCAGTTCTTGATGGTGATGCAGGAGATTTCGGAGCGCTTCAGGGTCTTGCAGATGGCTTCGGCTTTTTCGCGGTCGAGGCCGGCGAAGCGGGCACGGTAGAGCTTCCTGTCGCCCTTGCCGACGACGGCTTCAGTGAACGGGTCGGCCTTGCCAAGGAGGCCGCGGGCCTGTTCACGCGCAGCGTCGAGGCGGGTCCGTGCCTCGCTCTCGCTCTCCAGTGCGCCGACCTGAATGATCCAGCCGGTGTGGCTTGCGGCGGGCTTGATGGCGCCGCCCTGTTGTACGGCCTGCGGAGCGGGAGCCTGAGGGGCTGGCGCGGTACGTGGGGCAGGGTCGGCGGCATAGGCCATCTGGGTGCCGCCCTGGGCGCTTCCCTGAGCCGGCAGAACGCCGAGAAGTCCATTGCCGGTCCCGAAGCCTGCCGGCTGGCGGGGCATCTCCGAGCGTGCGTAGAGCGAATTGGTGGTCTCGGGCGAGCGGGCGGTGGGCTCAGAGCGCGCCGTGATGGCGTTGGTCGTGGCCGGAGGGGCGGGCTGCTCGCCGCCAGCGGAGGCCAGCTTGTACTGACCGGACTTGACCTGAACGGTGCGGACGCGAACCGGCTTCATCGGCTCCGACGAGCCGGGAATGGTCGAGATGGGCTCGGACTGGATGACGCCTGAATTCAGCGGGCCGGGTTCTGGCTTGCGCGCCTGCGGCAACGGCGCTGCCGGGGGCAGGGCTGCAGTGGCGGCAGCGAAGACGGATGGGCGGGCAACCGGTGCGGCGGGACGAACTGGAGCCTCAGCGACTGGCTCGGCGGAGACGGGCGCAGCGGCTGCCACCTGGATGGCGCCATTGAGCTGTTTGGTTTCGGTCGGACGCGACTTGGCCTCGGCTTCGGCGACCTCGGTCGCGGCTTCGGACGGGTTGCGCTCGGTAATCGCGGCCACGGTACGGCGGGTGGCGCCCTTGTCCAGGTTCTCGGCAAGCAGGTTGCGCATGGCGGCGTCACGTGCGCCGCCGCTGCGGCCGCCGAGGACGACGCCAACCAGGTGGCGGTTGCCGCGCTTCATGGACGAGACGAGGTTGAAGCCGGAGGCGCGGGTGTAACCGGTCTTGATGCCGTCGACGCCTTCGACTGACCCGATCAGGCGATTGTGGTTGCGAATGTTGCGGCCGCGATAATTGAAGGAGGCGGTGGCAAAGTAGCGGTAATAACGCGGGAAGCGATCCTGGATGGCACGGCCGAGCGTGGATTGATCGCGGGCTGTGGTGACCTGATCGTCGTCTGGCAGGCCGGAGGCGTTGCGATAGACGGTGCGGCTCATGCCGAGCGCACGGGCCTTCTTGGTCATCAGCTTGGCGAAATCGTCTTCGTCACCGGCAATGGCTTCGGCGATCACCACGGCGGCGTCGTTGGCGGAGCGGGTCACCAGCGCCTTGATGGCGTCCTCGACACGCAGCGTCTGACCGGGGCGCAGACCAAGTTTGGTCGGAGCCTGCACGGAGGCGTGCTGCGAGACGTCCATTTCGCTGTCGAGGGTGAGCTTGCCGGATTCCAGCTTCTCGAACAGCATGTACAGCGTCATGATCTTGGTCAGCGACGCCGGATGCCGTGAGCCATCGGGATTGTTGGACGAGAGAACCGCACCGGAATTGCCATCGACAATGATCGAGGAGAAAGCGGGATTGTAGCTCGAGACACGTGCGACGTGGCTTCGCGATTTATGTCGGCGGCGGGCATCCGCGCTGTCAGTCGTAAAGATGACGGCGATGCTGAGCGTTGCCAGCCCAAGAGCGCACACCCGCAAGGTGCGCGACGAAGCAAACGTTGTGCGAAGCATGAACTTCCCCGTCAGATCAGTCTCATTCCCCGGATCGTGAGGCTAAATTATGCCCAACAACCGAGATGTGTCTCAGTTTTAGGCGTCAGCCTGAGCGATTCTCTCGGCGGGATGGCAGAAGCATACGCGGCCATTCTGGCTAAGAGTATGTACTCATGCAGTTTTCAGGCTTTTGGCCCCAACGCACCAATGCAAGAAATCAGCGTAGGTCCGGCGAGTTTCCAAAAGGTTAAGCAACCCTTGCACGCCACCCCTGCATTTATCGCCAATGGTAAAAATTGTGCATTGCACAGGATTCTTGACGTCATTGTGCACCGCACGGTAGATGGACCGGTCAGATCAGACCGGGGGCCACCCGGCCGCGGCTGACCCGTCCAATCCGGGAAAGGATTTGCAGTGATCAAGGTCGAAGACATCCAGCAGTACGGCAAGCAGCAGTTCGAGAGTGCAGTCGCATCGGCGGCCACGCTTCAGAACGGTGCACAGGCTATCGCTGTCGCGGTTGGCGACTACACCAAGAAGTCGTTCGAGGACGGCAACGCCTTCGTGACCAAGCTGTCCGGCGTGCAGTCGCTCGACAAGGTGCTTGAAGTGCAGACCGAATACGCCAAGTCGGCCTATGAATCCTTCGTGGCTGAATCGCACAAGATCAGCGAACTCTATGTCGATCTCGCCAAGCAGGCCTACAAGCCGTTCGAAGGCTTCGTTGCCAAGATGACTCCGGCGCGCTGACGCGACACGGTTTTCAAATCAAAACGCCCGGCCGTGATGGCCGGGCGTTTTTCGTTTGAGATGTGCTCTTTCTTATCTCGCGACGCGAAGCTTGTTCAGCGAGTTGCCGATGGCGGTGAAAGCGGTGGCGATGCCGCTTGCCGTCGTTGTTGCAAAGAAATTGCCGGAATCGGCGCAGTATTTGAGAACCGCGAAATCCGGGCCGCCGTCAGTGTTGACCTGGATCGTGTAGATCGCGGTCTTTCGCTTGCCATCGACAAGCTCGGCCTTAATGTTGTCGCAGAGTAGCTTCTGGCGCGCGTCAACTGCCGGTGATGAATGCTGGCCGTCACCGTCCCATCTGTTCTTGGTATTCTCGCCGTCCGATAGCAAGATGATAGCATCCGTGTATTTGTAATTGGAGTCCTTGGCCGGTGCCGGGAATGGATCGTTACCGATCTGTAAGGTGCGCCAGGCCCAGGCCATGCCGATCGGCTGGTTGGTGCCGCCATTCGCGGACAGGGCATCGATCTTGTCTTTCAGCGTCTTAACATTGTTGGCGCCATAGGCCGTTGTCATCCCCAGAATGGCCGAGGGGCATGCATTGTACTGGTAGGCCGGATAACGTGCTGTGCCCGACGGGGCTTCGTTGGTGGTGTCGTAAGGCTGATCGCGGTCGGTGACGCAGCCATTCCAGGCGTTCTTGTTGGAGCTCGCGTTCCAGGTCTTGTTAGCCGCTTGGCACTCGGCTTTGGTGTCGTAGTACGAATAGCTGCAGGATCCATATTCGTCCCATTTGAGCCAGGTCGCATTCTTGTTCGACGCGCCGACATTGACCATCTGGGCAAACGGAATGATCGAGATATAGAGGTCCTCGGTCATGCGCGAGTTGGCGCTCAGCGTATCGATCAGATTTTTGGCAGCTAACTGCATCGCCTCCAATTTTCCGCTCCCCAGACCCATCGAGCCGGTAACGTCGAGCGCCATGGCAACGCGCATGCGCGTCGAGCCCCAGGTCGTGGTCGAGCCGCTGCTGATCCCCAACTGAGGGAAGCCGACCATCTTCATGAAATCGGTTGCAACGGCACCCGCGCCGTTCACCGTGACCGTCGAGCCGTCCTTGGTATTGGTCGTGTAGCTCGCCGTCACCGTGATCTGGCCGGCACTCGTGTTGGTGTATAACGAGTTGAAGTAGGCGGTCGCCTTGTTGGTGACATCGGTCGCCGACATGGTCGGATTGGCCGACAGGTCCTTCGAGACCATCAGGGCTGCGGAGTCCAGCGCCGCCTGCATCGCCGAGCGGGCGGCATTGGCACGGGAATAGTCGACGGCGGCGCCCACGAAGCCGAGCAGGGGCACCAGAGCGACAGCGAAGGTTATCGCGATATTGCCGCCGTCGTGGCGGGCAAACCGGGATGCGAGGCGCTTTGCCTGGCTCGACACGGACTGAATAAACATTGTTACCACCAGTGGTAGATTTCTGGCGGTTATGTCCACGGCTGCGGCTAAACAGGTGGTAAAGGTGTCCTCAGAAAATAGGTAAAAGGCCGACTATTGGTATGCCGCTGGGCCAGCGTCCGGTATCATCGTCAACATCGGCTAAATCGCTGGTTTGCGGATCCGTTCAAATCGAACACGATCGGTTAACCCTGACCGGACCGGGGGGCCATCGGGCGGGGGCGCGGCGAGCCATGCAAG
The DNA here is from genome assembly GCF_008329525.1 of Tardiphaga sp. P9-11. Classification (GTDB taxonomy): domain Bacteria; phylum Pseudomonadota; class Alphaproteobacteria; order Rhizobiales; family Xanthobacteraceae; genus Tardiphaga. The sequence goes on from NZ_NPKQ01000004.1 coordinate 88,959, forward strand.
GTGTGTTCAGTGCGCTTGCGAGAATGCCCGCAGGAACCCATATTGGCTCGATCGGTCCTGCAACGGACAGCGTCGTACCCATGCGGCGACCCGGGGCGCCTCCGTGCCCGAGGCGTCCGGCAGCACGTCGTGGCTGGGGACGCTGTCAATTCGGGGCTGGCCAATATCCGCTAGGGACTTTTATACAGGCGCCATGTTCCAGAAACCTTCGAAATTCATGCCTGACGGCATCCCGATGCCTGTGGCCGGCGCACCCGACGATCGCCGCCGGCAGTCGCGTGGCATGGCAGAGCCACACGGCATGGCAGAGGACGACAATCGGTCCAATGCGCCCGGCGGGCCGGCCACCTCGGTCATCACCAAGGTCAAACCCAAGACCAAGCGTCCCAACCTGTATCGCGTGCTGATCCTCAACGACGATTACACGCCGATGGAATTCGTCGTCCACGTGCTGGAGAAATTCTTCCAGAAGGACGCCGAGGCGGCGACGCAGATCATGCTCCACGTTCATCATCACGGGATCGGGGAATGCGGCGTTTTCACCTATGAGATCGCCGAAACCAAAGTGACGCAGGTGATGGATTTTGCGCGCAAGCACCAGCACCCTTTGCAATGCGTGATGGAAAAGAAGTAGCCTCGCGTGAATTCCCGGAAACTGGGAACGGGTCTTGCATTGATCTGATGTGAGTCGAACGCGGTCGTTCGGCTGCGTCAACAGCGCATGTGACAATGCACTGGAATGAACAGACGTGCTCTGCGGACACGTCACAACAAGCAGCGGGAACCAGCCTTTCACCACGATCAGACATCACTATATGTGAGAAAGGTTCTTGTTGCCTGACCCGGCAACGACGATCATGATGGTGGGGGCCAACGAGGACGCGGAATGCCAACTTTTTCTCAAAGCCTTGAACAATCGCTGCATCGGGCGCTCTCGATTGCGAACGAGCGACACCACCAATATGCGACGCTGGAACATCTCCTGCTGTCGCTGGTGGATGACAGCGACGCCGCAGCAGTGATGCGGGCGTGCAGCGTCGATCTCGACAAGCTGCGCGGAAGCCTTGTCAATTATCTCGAAACCGAATTCGAAAACCTGGTAACGGATGGCGCAGATGACGCCAAGCCGACCGCCGGTTTTCAGCGCGTGATTCAGCGCGCGGTCATTCACGTGCAGTCGTCGGGTCGCGAAGAAGTGACCGGCGCCAATGTGCTGATCGCGATCTTCGCCGAGCGCGAAAGCCATGCCGCGTATTTCCTGCAGGAGCAGGACATGACGCGCTACGACGCGGTGAATTACATCAGCCACGGCATTGCCAAGCGGCCGGGGGTCTCCGAGGCGCGGCCGGTGCGCGGCGTCGATGAAGAGACCGAGACCAAGAACGGCGACGACGCCAAGAAGAAGGGCGAGGCGCTCGATACCTATTGCGTCAACCTCAACAAGAAGGCGCGTGACGGCAAGATCGATCCGGTGATCGGACGTACCGCCGAGATCAACCGTGCGATCCAGGTCTTGTGCCGCCGTCAGAAGAACAACCCGCTATTCGTCGGCGAAGCCGGCGTCGGCAAGACCGCGATTGCCGAAGGTCTGGCCAAGCGCATCGTGGACAGCGATGTGCCGGAAGTGTTGTCGGCGGCCACCGTGTTCTCGCTGGACATGGGCACGCTGCTGGCCGGCACGCGCTATCGCGGTGACTTCGAGGAACGCCTGAAGCAGGTGCTCAAGGAACTCGAAGCGCATCCAAATGCGATCCTGTTCATCGACGAGATTCACACGGTGATCGGCGCCGGCGCCACTTCGGGCGGCGCGATGGATGCCTCGAATCTGCTCAAGCCCGCGCTGGCTTCGGGGGCGATTCGCTGCATGGGCTCGACCACCTACAAGGAATATCGCCAGCACTTCGAGAAGGACCGCGCACTGGTGCGCCGGTTCCAGAAGATCGATGTCAACGAACCCACCGTTGAAGATGCGATCTCGATCCTGAAGGGGCTGAAGCCGTATTTCGAGGATTATCACAAGCTGAAGTATACCAACGAAGCCATCGAGGCTGCTGTGCAGCTGTCGTCGCGCTACATCCATGACCGCAAGCTGCCGGACAAGGCGATCGACGTGATCGACGAGTCGGGTGCGGCGCAGATGCTGGTGGCCGAGAGCAAGCGCAAGAAGACCATCGGCATCAAGGAGATCGAGACCACGATCGCGACCATGGCGCGGATCCCGCCCAAGAGCGTGTCGAAGGACGATGCCGAGGTGCTGCGGCATCTTGAGTCGACTTTGAAGCGCGTGGTGTTCGGACAGGACAAGGCAATCGAAGCCCTCTCGGCTTCGATCAAGCTGGCACGTGCCGGGTTGCGCGAGCCGGAGAAGCCGATCGGCAGCTACCTGTTCTCGGGTCCGACCGGCGTAGGCAAGACCGAAGTGGCGAAGCAGCTGGCGTCGTCGCTGGGTGTCGAGCTCATTCGGTTCGACATGTCCGAATATATGGAGCGGCACACTGTGTCGCGCCTGATCGGCGCTCCTCCCGGCTATGTCGGCTTCGATCAGGGCGGCCTTCTGACCGACGGCGTCGATCAGCATCCGCATTGCGTGGTGTTGCTCGACGAAATCGAGAAGGCGCATCCGGATTTGTACAACGTGCTGCTGCAGGTGATGGATCACGGCCGGCTGACCGACCACAACGGCAAGCAGGTCTCGTTCCGTAACGTGATCCTGATCATGACGACCAATGCCGGCGCCGCCGACATGGCGCGTGCGGCCTTCGGCTTTACCCGCGGCAAGCGGGAAGGCGAGGATCAGGAGGCGATCAACCGGCAGTTCGCGCCGGAATTCCGCAACCGCCTCGATGCGGTCGTGTCCTTCGCACATCTGAATTCGGATGTGATCGGGATGGTGGTGGAGAAGTTCGTACTGCAGCTGGAAGCCCAGCTCGCGGATCGTGACGTCACCATTGAACTGTCCGAGCCCGCCAAGGCCTGGCTGATCCAGCACGGCTATGACGAGCAGATGGGTGCGCGCCCGATGGGGCGCGTGATCCAGGAGCACATCAAGAAGCCGCTGGCCGACGAACTCTTGTTCGGCAAGCTCAAGAATGGCGGCCATGTCCGCGTCGTGCTGAAGAAGGACGAGGCGGTGCTCGGCGTCGAGCAGGAAAGCATTGGCTTCGAATTCGTCGATGGTCCTGTGACGCCGAAGCCGGAGAAGTTGCCGGCGAAGCGTGGCGCCGCCAAGAAACCGAAGTCGGGCAAGGGCTCCGGGTCAGCAAAGGCGCCGCTCGAGAAGGCGTAAGCCATCGGGCGATTGAACAAATGAAAACGGCCGGTGAGGGATCACCGGCCGTTTTTGCTTTGAGCTAATTGGTTGGTGCCGAGCTTTACTGCCCCAGCAGTTTCTGAATCTGCTTTTGCAATTCGCGCTTTTTCTTCTCGCTCTTGCGCAACCGCTCTTCGATGTCGGAGCTTTCCTTGCTCTCCACCGGCGGATCGGTGAAGGCGACGCCGACGATGTTGTCGCGCCACCAGACGATCCTGGCGAGAAACGAGCGGCCCTTTCGCGCGATGTTGAGCGTCAGCTCATCCTTTGGCAGCCGCGCGCCGCTACCAAATTCAATGCGGGCGCCATCCTCGGAAATGTCGCGCACGACACATTCCTTGGCCTTCTGGTCCTTGGACGCGACGGCACCGTAGATCACCTTGTCCCTGACGTTCTTGCGCCGCTCGTCCATGTCCTGATGTCCCCTGAGGTTGCAGGCGGGGACTGTACGCAGTTCCATCCGCCGGGGAAGGCTCTCGCACGGATTGAGCGGATTTAACGTAAACCAAAGTTAAGGGCGATCGCCGAAAGACGGGGGGATTGTCCCTGGAGGGTGGTTCAGGCCGCCGTCTCACGCAAGGTGCGGGCGATGTCCTTCTGCTTGTCGAATTCGGCCCGGCGGCGCGCCAGTTCCTCGGCGCTGAGAAGGGCGACATTGTTGTAGTCGCGCTTCCAGACCGCGTCGCTGGCCCAGCGTTGCGGCGACTGCAGGGTGGTCTGCGGTCCTACGGCGGATTCCAGCAGGCGCAGGGCCAATTCCAGGGTCTGCGCCTGCGAGGTCTTGTCATGCGGCTTGCCGGCAGAATTGCCGAGCGGGAAGTCGCTGAACAGGAAGCGCGGCACGGCGGCGTGCTCGACGATGTCCTTGGCGCAGCCCATGACCACGGTGGAAATGCCATTGGCCTCCAGCTCGCGTGCAACGAGGCTGATGGTCTGGTGGCAGACCGGGCAGTTCGGCACCAGGACGGCGACATCGACCCCGTCAGCCTTGGCGCGCTTCACGATCTCCGGCGCGTCGGTGTCGGTGGTCACGCGATGGCTGCGATTGGTCGGCGCGCCGTAGAAGCGCGGCGCGACACTGCCGATGCGGCCAGACGCTGCGAGGGCGCGCAGCGTGGGCAGCGGGAACCAGGTGCCGCTGTCGTCCGCCGTGGTGTGCACGCGGTCATAAGCGATGTGCGAGATGCGCAGGTCGTGATCCACCGCCGTGTCGCCGTCATAGACCTGATAGAACTTGGCGCCGCCATTATAGAGCGCGCCCGGACCCTGGTCGCCCTTGGCGGGATCGAAGGGCGCTGCGGTGGTGACGATGGCGACGCGCGACTGCGCCAGCGGTTTCCTGAGCGGCTGGAACGGCGCGTCGATATGATGAGCCCAGCGATAGGGAACGTCATAGCCGATCGCCTGATAATAGGCGCGGGTGCGGGCCATGTACTGGATCGGAACATCGTCGTCGCTGGCGAAGCCGGATGTGTCGTCGCGCGCGTCGGCCATTGTTTGTACTCCCGCTTTTGCCGTCTTTCGTTCATAGCTAGCTGCTGGGGTCTCGCTGTCAAGGCGCGGGGAATCCGCGCGGGGATCAGGCATGGCGTTCGGAAGCATCATCGGCCGGATAGTTTGCCTCGCGGCGCTGTTGCTTGCGCCGGTCGCGGGCGTGCGCGCCGAAGAGCTCCCGGTTAGCGAATTGGCGAAGCCCGGCGCGGATCGTATGCTGCCTCTGGCGGTGCCTTCGAAGCCGAATCTGACACGTGACAGTGATACCCGCGAGTCGATGTGCCTGATGATCGAGTCCGCAGCGCGGGCCAATGATCTGCCGCTGGAATTCTTCGCCCGCGTGATTTGGCAGGAGAGTCGGTTTCAGCCCGATGCCGTGGGTCCCGTGACGCGCAGTGGCCAGCGCGCGCAGGGCATCGCGCAGTTCATGCCGGGCACGGCCAATGAGCGGCGTCTGCTCGATCCGTTCGATCCGGTGCAGGCGCTGCCGAAATCGGCGGAGTTTCTCAGCGAGCTGCGCAGTCAGTTCGGCAATCTCGGCCTCGCGGCAGCGGCCTATAATGCTGGACCGCGCCGCGTGCAGGACTGGCTCGACGGTAAGGGTTACATGCCGGGCGAGACGCGAAATTATGTCTCCGCGATCACCGGCGCGACGGTCGAGGACTGGCAGGCCACCGGGCGTAACGGCAAGACGCCGCCGCGTGCCGCGACGTCGAGCTGCCGCGAGCTGATGGCGCTGCTGCAGCGCGCGCCAAATCCGTTCGTCACGCAACTGGAAGCGCGCGTGAAACTTGGCGAAGCGCGGCCTTGGGGCGTGCAACTGGCGGCCGGATTCAATCGCGATCGTGCGCTGATGCAATATGCGCGGGTGATGTTACGGCTGCGTTCCGTGGTCGGCGATCGCGATCCGAACCTGTTGAACTCGCTGTTTCGCAGCCGCGGCACGCGGACATTCTATCAAGTGAGGATCGGGACCGATACGCGCGACGAGGCCAACGATCTGTGCGGCAAGATCCGTCGCGTCGGGCAGGGCTGCCTCGTGTTGCGCAACGGCAGGGCGTGAGCGATCTCAGGTCGCTCTCTGCAGGCTCAAACGTTCTTGCAGGATATCGGCGTGTTCCTTCCGCTCGCTGTAGCGATCCGTCAGATAAGAGCTGTGCTGTCGCGTTAGCAGCGTGAACTTCACCAGTTCCTCGGCAACATCCACGATGCGGTCATAATAGGATGACGGCTTCATGCGACCGGCCTCGTCGAATTGTTCATAGGCACGAGCTACCGAGGACTGGTTGGGGATCGTAATCATCCGCATCCATCGCCCGAGGATGCGCAGCTGGTTGACCGCATTGAACGACTGCGATCCGCCGCTGACCTGCATCACCGCGAGTGTCTTGCCCTGGGTCGGGCGAAGCGCGCCGATCGAGAGCGGGATCCAGTCGATCTGTGCCTTCATGATGCCGGTCATCGCGCCGTGCCGTTCCGGACTACACCAGACCTGGCCTTCGGACCATGCGGACAGCTCGCGCAACTCGCCGACTTTTTCGTGGTCGACGGGGGCGCTGTCGGGCAATGGCAGGCCGGCCGGATTGAAGATGCGCGTTTCGGCGCCGAATGCCTCAAGCAGTCGCGCCGCTTCCTCAGTTGCGAAACGGCTGTAGGATCGTTCGCGCAGCGACCCATACAGCAGCAGAATGCGTGGCCGGTGAGACATCGGCGCGGCTGGGTTCCGGCTGAAGTCGGGCACGTCGAATGCCGTTTCCAGGATGTTGGGAAGATCAGGCTGCATCGATGATCTCGCCATCCTCTTTGACGAAGCGGCCGATATGTGGATTGGGCAGGATCTCCAACACCAGCTCCGACGGTCGGCATAGGCGCGTGCCTCTTCCCGTCACAACGATGGGTCGATTGATCAAGATCGGATGCGTCATCATTGCATCGAGCAACGCGTCGTCGCTCAAGCGCTCGTCGTCCAGCCCGAGTTCCGCAAACGGCGTGCCTTTTTCGCGCAGCAGGCTACGCACGGGAATTTGCATCGCCGCGATCAGCTCGACCAGACGCGCGCGCGTTGGTGGTGTCTTCAGATATTCGATGACCGTCGGCTCGACGCCGCTTTGCCGGATCATGGCCAGGGTATTGCGCGACGTGCCGCACGACGGATTGTGGTAGATCGTGATGCTCATGGAGATGCCTTGCCGGTGATGGTTCCGTTGGTCGGACGAAGCAGCCAGCTCATAACGGCCAGTGCGGCGACTGCGCCGATGAGCTGCGCGATGATGAAGCCGGGAAGATCGATCGGCCGGATGCCGGAGAATGTGTTGCTGAACGCACGGGCGATCGCGACAGCCGGATTGGCGAATGATGTGGATGCGGTGAACCAATAGGCCGCGATGATGTACAGCCCGACGAGCCACGGCACGCCGGCGCGTTGAAAGCGAAGGCCCGCAAGGATCGTCCCCACAAGGCCGAAGGTTGCGACACTCTCGGCGAACCACTGGGCACTGCCGGTGCGGATCTTCAGCGAGGCCTCTATGGGCAGTGCGAACATCAGATGCGCGATCAGTGTGCCAGCCAGCCCCCCTGCGATCTGCGCCAACACGTAAAATAACGCATCGGATCGGGCGATGTCATGCCTGAGGGCGAAGGTCAGCGTCACGGCCGGGTTAAAATGCGCGCCCGAGATCGGCCCCAGGATGGTGATGAGAACGACGAGCATCGCGCCGGTCGGCAGGGTGTTGCCGAGCAGGGCAAGCGCCATGTCCTTGGTCAGCGTCTCGGCCATGATGCCCGATCCGACCACAGTTGCGACCAGCAGTGCCGAACCGAGCGCTTCCGCGACCAGCCGTCGCGGAAGATCGAAGCCTGGTATCATGTCCGTTGCTGCCGCAGTTTCGTTGGCGTTCAGCAACATCGGTCTGCCGTCGCTGCGTCGGATGTGCAGCATGCTGCCTGTTGTCCATGCGCAAGGCGCGCAGCGCGCTGGCCGCTCCCGTCGCCATAGGTGATGCTCTCGCCTGTGGTGAGGAAGGTCTCCCACGAAATGCCCGAGGGATCCTCGATCCATGCCTTTTCGGACTTGGCATAACAACATTCCGTCTGACCTTGCTCGACCACCGTTCCGCCGGCCTCGCGCAGGCGGGCATAGACGTCGCCGAGTTCCGCACTGTCTTCGACCTGGACGCCGAGGTGGTCGAGGCCGGGCTCTCGGCCGCGCGTCGAGATGGCGAAATTCACGCGGGGATCGTCGAGCATCCATTTGGCATAGTCGGACTTCACGACGCTGGGTTGGGTCGCGAACAGCGTGGAGTAGAACCCGATCGATTGCGACAGATCCCGGACCGCGACGTGGACATGGAGGCGCTTCATGGTGTTCCTTTCTAGGCTGAGACTTTGCTGCGCTTGACGCGCGACGCTTTGCCGGGCGCGACCTTTCTGGCGGGTGTGCAGCACGGCAGCAGACTCTCGACCAGCGGCGCACATAATTCGGCGCTGCCGCCGCAACAGTCCTGGATCATGAACAGTGTCAGCTTGCGAAAGCCTTCGAGATCGACGCGGTAGATGATCGAGCGGCTATGGCGCTCGCCCATGACGAGGCCTGCGCGCGACAGGATCGCCAGATGCGCCGACATCGTGTTCTGCGGCACATCCATCAGGCGCGCGAGTTCGCCAGCCGGGATACCCGTCGGCTCATGCTTCACGAGCAGCCGGAACGTCTCGAGGCGGGTAACTTGCGCCAATGCCGACAAGGCCGTAATAGCTTCTGACGATTTCATATATCCAGATTTACGGATATATTGGCGTGTGTCAAGCTTGGCGAGTCGTGGATATTCAAGGGGCGGAATGAGCGAGAAACAGATGCGGGTTATTCTCGCTTTGGGCACGACGCAGACACTGGCGTGGGCGTCCAGTTATTATCTGCCGGCGATCCTCGCCAATCCGATCGCGCATGATCTCGGCATTTCGCCCAACCTGTTTTTTGCAGCGTTTTCCGGTTCGCTGGTGATTTCGGGTTTGCTCGGTCCGCGTGTCGGACGTCAGATCGATCGCGTTGGAGGTCGGCAGGTGCTGTCGATCTCGAACGTGACATTCGCAACGGGGCTGGCACTGCTTGGCGCCGCGCATTCGATCGCGGTGCTGATGGTCGCGTGGCTGTTTCTCGGCGTCGGGATGGGGCTCGGTCTGTACGATGCCGCGTTCGGGACCCTCGGACGCATCTATGGCGACAAGGCCCGTCGTGCCATCACTGGCATCACGCTGATGGCCGGCTTTGCCAGCACCATCGGGTGGCCGTTGTCGGCATGGGGGCTCGAACATATCGGCTGGCGCAACACCTGCTATGTCTGGGCGGCCGCGCATATCCTGCTTGGACTGCCGCTGAACCTGCTGTGTCTGCCGCGTATCGAACGGCGCGCGATGACGGCAGCGGCCGGTACCAGGCCGAACATTCCCATCGACCGGCCGATGGTTCTGCTGGCCGTTGCGTTTGCAGCGGCGTGGGCGGTCACCGGCGCGATGGCGGCGCACCTGCCGCGCATTCTTGAAAGCTTGGGTGCCACCACTGTACAGGCTGTTGCAGCAGGTGCGTTCATCGGACCGGCGCAGGTGCTGGCGCGGATCCTCGAGGCCAGCCTGCTCAGTCGATCGCATCCGCTGTTGTCATGCCGGTTGGCCTGTGCGGCGCATCCGTGCGGGGCGGTGATCATCGCCCTGATCGGAGGCCCGGCCGCGATCGCCTTTGCAATCTTCCACGGTGCCGGCAATGGCATTCTGACCATCGCGCGCGGCACTGTACCGCTGGCGATCTTCGGGCCGCACAATTATGGCTATCGCCTCGGGCTGCTCGGCGCGCCCGCCAGAGTAGCGCAGGCTTTTGCGCCGCTGGCCTTCAGCCTGCTGATCGATGACCTGGGCGGCTATGTTCTGGTGGTGTCCTCCGGCCTGAGCTTGTTGGCACTGTTCGCCCTCGGCATGTTGAGGGTGACGCGATTTGATCCGGCTGCAGCCGAAATCGTTTCGACCCGGTAATGCAGGTGCCGCATAGGCCTCAGCTTGTGGTCTGCGATGGGAGCGGGGGATCTGCGTTATCCCCGCAAAAGGCGATCTTGACGACGGCGTCTTTCGGCAGCCTATGACAGTCTGGATCAATCAATAAGAAACAGGCACCGTGACGCTTCCTGCACTGGATTCACCGAGATGGCAGGGCAGTGCCGCCGCGTTCCTGCTCGGGGTGGGGTCGATCACCAGGACCATCCTGACGCTGGTGCTGTTCGCGACCTATGTCGGCATCGGCGCGCTGGCCCATGACACGCATTTCAGCCTGTTCTGGGCGCTCGCATCGACTCTGTTCGTCTGGGCCGGCCCTGCGCAGATTATCCTTCTCGTCGCGCTCGGCTCCGGCGCCACGGTGATCCAGGCAGCGCTCGCTGTCACCGTGAGCGCGATCCGTCTGTTCCCCATGGTGGTATCGGTGCTGCCGATGCTGCGCATGCCGGATACCAAAAAGCGGCAACTGATCCTGCCGTCGCATTTCATTGCCGTGACACTGTGGGTGGAGTGCTTCCGCCTGATGCCGCTGGTGCCGCGCGAGCGACGCATCGCCTTCGTCAACGGACTCGGCTTCGGACTCGTCTCGTCGTCTCTGACCGCGACCTTCATCGGCTATCATCTCGCGGCCAATCTGCCGCCGCTGTTCGGCGCGGCGATCCTGCTGCTGACGCCGCTGGCGTTCCTGTTGTCCACCGCGCGCAACTGCAAGCAGCTCGCCGATGTCGTGGCGCTGGTGCTCGGCCTCGCACTATTTCCGGTGGTGTCGATGCTCAACACCGGCGTCGATATTCTGATCAGTGGCGTCTCCGCCGGCACGATCGCTTATGGCGTGCATCGCTGGAGGCGGCGATGAGCGACTTCATCGGCGACTGGCATGCTCTGCTCGTGCTCCTGCTGGCAGGCTTCCTGCCCAATGAAGTCTGGCGCATGCTCGGCCTGTGGCTCGGCGGCGGGGTCGATGAGGAGTCCGAGATCCTGGTCTGGGTGAGGGCGGTGGCCACTGCAATCCTTGCCGGTGTCATCGCGCAAATCCTGGTCGTGCCGCCCGGCGCGCTGGCGAGTATTCCGCCGCCGTTGCGCTATGGCGCGGTGGCTGTCGGACTCGTCGTCTTCGTCGCTTTCAGGCGCTCGATCTTCCTCGGCGTTGCATGCGGTGAGCTGGTGATGGTCACCGGCAAATACATCCTCGGTTGATAGACGACAGCGTCAGGCTGTATCGGCCTTGTATGACTGCGTGAACGCGATAGTCTCCACCCAACTTAAAAATAGGGGGTGGGAGACGATATGAGATTGCGTGCAAGATCTGCCTTGATATCTGGCCTTATCATTGCTGCGATGGGATTTGCCGCTCCGCTCGCCCGTGCGGCGGAATATCCGACGCGTGTGATCAAACTCGTGGTGCCCTATGCGGCCGGCGGTCCGACCGATGTGCTTGCGCGTCTGGTGGCGGATTATCTCGGCCGCGACCTCAAGCAGACGATCATCGTCGAGAACAAGCCGGGCGCGCAGGGCGCCATCGCCGCCGAGATGGTTTCGCGTGCAGACCCCGACGGCTATACGCTGTTCGTCACCGCCGCATCCATCATGGTGCTCAACCCGCTGCTCTACAAAAAGCTGTCCTACGATCCGCAGAAGGATCTGCGGATGCTGACGGTGGTCACCGATCTGCCGGTGGTGATGGAAGTGCATCCGTCGGTGCCGGCCAAGACGGTGAAGGAATTCGTGGCTTACGCGAAGGCCAATCCGGGCAAGCTTAATTTCGGTTCGGCCGGCACCGGCGGCACCATTCATCTTGCCGGCGAGATGTTCAAACAGATCGCCGGCGTCGATATGGCCCATGTGCCTTACAAGGGCGCGGGACCGGCGCTGACCGATCTGCTCTCCGGCAATATCCAGGTGATGTTCGATACGCTCTCCACCGCGCTGCCGCCTGTGAAGGCCGGGTTGCTGCGGCCGCTCGGCGTCAGCTCGAAAGAGCGCAGTCCCGATCTGCCTGATGTGCCGACCGTCATCGAGAGCGGCTATCCCGACTATCAGGTCGGCGTCTGGTTCGGTCTGGCGGGATCGTCGAAACTGCCGGACGATGTCGTGAAGACCGTGATGGCTAGCATGGACCGCGCCTTGAACGACAATACATTTCGCGCGTCGCTGGAAAAGATCGGTTTCCCGGTGCTGCGGCCGAAGAGCGTCAAGGAGATCAACGAATTCGTTGACGAGGACCGGGCACGGTGGTCGAAGGTGATCAAGGCGCAGAATATCTCGCTGGATTGATCGACAGGATGCAAGCACGGTGACCAATGGTTCGTGAAAGTGAAATCCGCGCCGGCGAACTCGCCGTCGATGCACCGAAGCCGAACCATGCGGGCCTGGTCTATATCGGGCGCATCCGCACGCCCTGGACGTCGCGGCTGGAAACGCCGCGGCAGGGCCGCCATGACGGCCCGGTGTGCCGGCTCGAGATCTTCGAGCCATGGGTGCCGGGGCTGAAGGACCTCGACCTCTACAAGCACCTCGAAGTGATCTACTGGCTGCATCTGTCACGCCGCGACCTGGTGCTGCAGAGTCCGAAAAACGACGGCAATGCGCGCGGCATCTTCTCGTTGCGCACACCGGTGCGGCCCAATCCGCTCGGCACATCCATGGTGAAGCTGGTGGGGATCGAGGGATCGACCGTGCTGGTGCGCGGGCTCGATTGCCTCGACGAGACGCCGCTGCTGGATCTCAAACCCGACCGCTGCGAATTCACGCCACTGGCACCGCCGCAGCCCGGGGACTTTCAGACGGAGTAGGGGACTTACCTCTCCCCGCGCTTTGCGGGGAGAGGTCGCCGCGTCTTCGCGGCGGGTGAGGGGCTGTGCACGACGTTGACGCGAGTAAACGCTCTCGGGTCGGTAATTTGACGCCGCAGACAGCGATCCGATAGATCACCATTGCGATTGGCTGTGTGCGTTGCCCCTCACCCCACCCCTCTCCCCGCGCAGAGCGGGGAGAGGGAGCGCACGGCCGGTGCGTAGCCTACAGCGCCGCCAGTGCCGCGATCAGCTTAGTCGCGTTGTCTTCCAGCACCTTCGGGTCTTCCTTGCGCGATGCCGGCGGCAGCAGGCCGACATTGTCGTGGCGCGGCATCACATGCATGTGCAGGTGAAACACCACCTGGCCGCCGGCCGCTTCACTGTATTGCGCGACGGTCATGCCGTCGGCCTTGAAGGCCTGTTTGCAGGCCGCGGCGATCTTGTGGGCGGCGCGGATGACATGGGCGTAGTCGTCCGGCGTGATGTCGAAGATATTGCGCGCAGGTGCTTTCGGGATCACCAGCGTATGGCCGGGCGAGCGCGGCATGATGTCGAGGAACGCCAGCACGTGGTCGTTCTCATAGACCTTGTAGCAGGGGAATTCGCCGCGCAGGATCTTGGCGAAGATGTTGTTGGGGTCATACGCGGTCATGGAATCCTCCGAGAATTTTGGCGACTGTCGCCGCCAGACGTGCCTCGGTCAAGACGGCTTAATCCTGCTCATCGCCCTTCCTGAACGGGCCGGCATCGGTTAATTCGCGGACGGCTTCCGCGACATATTCGCGCTCGCGCTTCAGATATTCGCCGACCGCCTGACGCAACCCGCGATCGGCGATGTAATGCGCCGAATAGGTGGTCTGCGGCAGATAGCCCCGTGCGATCTTGTGTTCACCCTGGGCGCCGGCCTCCACGGTCTTCAATCCGTGGCGGATGGCAAAGTCGATGGCCTGATAATAGCAGACCTCGAAATGCAGGAACGGGTGATGCTCGACGGCGCCCCAGTGGCGGCCGAACAGCGTATCCGAGCCGATGAAATTGATGGCACCGGCGATCCACTTGCCGTCGCGTTTGGCCATGATCAGCGCGACGTCGTTGCTCATGCTCTCGGCGATCAGCGCATAAAACTCGCGTGTCAGATAGGGGCGTCCCCATTTGCGGGAGCCGGTCTCCATATAGAAGGCGAAGAACGCGTCCCACGCATCCTCGGTGATCTCGCTGCCGGTGAGGGGGTGGATGGTGATGCCATTGGCGAGCGCATCGCGGCGCTCGCGCTTGATCGCCTTGCGATGGCGCGAATTCAGCGTTGCCAGGAAATCGTCGAAGGTGCTGTAGCCATCATTGCGGAAATGAAACTGCTGGTCTGTCCGCTGCAGGAAGCCGCGTGCGGCGAGAAATTGCCATTCGCTTTCGCGCGCGAAAGTGACATGGACAGATGACGCATCGGTGGCCTCGCAGAGACCGACCAGACCGCCTGCAAGCGCCGCACCGACGCGTTCGACATCGACCCCGTCGCGGATCAGCAGGCGCGGACCGGTGGCAGGCGTGAACGGAACCGAGGCCTGCAGCTTCGGGTAATATTGCCCGCCGGCGCGCTCATAGGCATCGGCCCAGCCGCGGTCGAACACGTATTCGCCCTGCGAGTGCGACTTCAGATAGCAGGGCACGACACCGACGATGCGGCCCTCGCTTTTGGCGATCAGATGCCGCGGTCCCCAGCCGGTGCGGGCGCAGGCCGAATTCGATTTCTCGACGGCCGTGAAAAAGGCATGGGACACGAACGGGTTGTAATTGGCTTTCGAGGTGCAACCGTTGCTCACCGGGGCCAGCGTATCGAGGCTCTCGACCCCGCCAAGATCGGCATGGCCGGTGGCACAAGCGTCCCAATCCGTGGCCGGAATCTGGCTGATGGACGCCACTGCTTCGAGGGTTATATCCGATGACGTCATCAATCACTTGAACCGGTCATATGCGATCAACCGTCGCGGTGACCGCTGCTAAGATTGTGCATCGCGCCGGACAGTTCAAGTCCCGGCTGCAAGGCCTTCAGATTACGGCACGAAGCCTTCGAACGTCATCTGGTCGGCATAGCGGGCGGTGATGGCGCGCTGTTCCGGCGTCCGAACGGTCCAGGTCAGGAGCGCGCAGCCAAAGATGTTGCGGGCGATCCACGGCGCCGGGGCGGGCAGTTCCTTTACCCAATAGGAGACGAAATGCGGCCGGGTGCGGAAGGCGTGGCGGAGATGGCGCATGCCGTCGCGCTGGGCCTGCGTCAGCGTCAGCCACTCGCCGTCGTCATAGGTGCGCTGGGCGGTGATGCCGCGCGGCATTTCGGGTGCGATTTTGCGCATCGCGAGAACCTGATCGGGATCGAACGACATCCAGGCAACAGGACCGCGATAGGTTTTGAGAATCTCGGCGACGCGGGTGACGAGTTTGCGGTCGCCATCGAAGTGGCTCTTGATCTCGATCACGAGCCCGACGCGGCCGTCGATCAGAGCGAGCAGATCGCCGAGCGACATCATGCGCTCTGGCGTGTTCTTGAAATTGACCTGCTTGAGTTCGGCGGAGGTCTTCGCGAGCAGGGGGCCGGCGCCCTCGGTCAGGCGTCCCAACTCATCGTCGTGATGCACCATTGCCTCGCCGTCGGCGGTGAGCTGCACATCGGTCTCGATGCTGAAATTGCCAGATATGGCGGCGTGCATGGCGCCGGGCATGTTCTCGATGATGCCGCGAGCGCGATCATGCAGGCCACGATGCGCGACCGGCCGGGCGATGAGCCAGTCAGGAGCGCGCATCGGGATTGTCCTGCATCAGAGCGTTTTCAAGCGAAGTGGATACCGGTTCGCGTGAAGAAAACGCGTCAAAACGAAAAGCTAGATGACTTCGAACACCGCGTCGACCTCGACCGCGCAATCGGCGGGCAGCGAGGCGACGCCGACAGCGGCGCGGGAATGACGACCCTTGTCGCCGAAGGCGGCGACCATCAGGTCCGATGCGCCATTGATGATCTTCGGCGCGTCGATGAAATCCGGCGTCGAATTGACGAAGCCGCCGAGGCGGACGACGCGGGCCACCTTGTCGAGATCGCCGAGCGCTGCCTTGACCTGGGCCAGGATGTTGATCGCGCAGCCGCGCGCGGCATTGACGCCCTGTTCGAGCGTGACGCCAGCGCCGAGCTTGCCCTTGGCGATCAGCTGGCCGTCGGCGCCCATGCAGATCTGGCCGGAGACGAACAGCAGATTGCCCGTGCGGACGAAGCCGACATAGTTCGCCACCGGGCTCACCGGCTCGTGAAGCTTGACCCCCAGATCCGCAAGTTTCTGCTCGACCGTTCCTGCCATCGTGATTCCCCAAACAATTGATGATGTGCCCGAACAAAAGTCCCCAAAGGGTTCAGGCGCTCTCTGTTTCACCCATACCGCGTTGCCATGCAAGTGACGATCCGGCGACACCCGCCTGCCCTGCAATAGTGCGGTTCTGGCAAGATTTGCCGCAGAATATGGCATTTGCGCAGTGCGAATCCGGCGCGGCCGTAGTTGCGACGCAATAGGGCGCTCTTTATTGTTGTAGTTCCAGAATCCAGGGAAATCCCATGCGCCGCATATCCTCCGTTTCGCGCTTCCAGGCTGCCTCGCTGGCGCTGACCATGGCAGCCTTCGCGGCGCCGGTGTCGGCATTCGCGGCTCCGCCCGCTGCGGGCACGCCGTTCGTGGCGCATCAGGCGCTCTATGAGCTGAAGCTGCTGAAGTCGCGGGGCAATGCCAGCGTGAACAGCGCCAGCGGCCGCATTCTCTATAATTTTACCGGCAGTGCCTGCGAAGGCTACACGTCGGATTTCCGTCAGGTCTCGGAGCTGAACAGCGGCGAGGACAAGACCACGCTGAGCGATCTGCGCTCCACTAGCTGGGAAGCCGGTGACGGCAAGAGCTACCGTTTCAAGATCGACACCCGCATGAATGACGGCGATGCCAGTGCCATCGACGGCATGGCGGAGCGCGAAGGCGATCACGTCACCGTCAAGCTGAAGCAGCCGGTGGCGAAGACCTTCACGCTGGAGGGCTCCACCGTATTTCCGACCGAGCAGATCCACCGCATCATTGCCGCCGCACGCGAAGGCAAGTCGGTGCTGGAACTGAATGTATATGACGGCTCGGACACGGGCGAGAAGGTCTACAGCACCCTCTCGGTGATCGGGCAGGCCATCCCCGGCGATCGCAAGGTCAGCGAGCCCGATCCCTCGACGGGCGCAGATGCGATGAAGAAACTAACTCGCTGGCCGGTCACCGTCAGCTATTTCGATAAGTCCGCGAAGCGCGGCGACGACGGCGAACAGACGCCGGTCTATGCGATGTCGTTCGAATTGTACGAGAACGGTGTCTCGCGGTCGCTGGTGCTGGACTACAATGACTTTGTCATTGGCGGGGCGATGAGCAAGTTCAATGTGAAGGACAGCAAGCCTTGTAAGTGAGGGGGCTGGTGAGGAGGAGCCGTTAGCTCCGTCCGCTCAACTGTCATCCCCGCGAAGGCGGGGATCCATAACCACGGGCGATAAAACTCAAGCCCTGTCGCATCCACAGCGCTCCGATTTCAGATTCGGAGGCCATGGGTCCCCGCCCCGCGTGCGCCGAAGGCGCACTAGGCGGGGACGACGCGTGGATGAGCTGACGCCAAGTTCACTCCGCTCGCGTCAGCCGCATGCTGTCCAGCAAGCGCAACCCACCGCCGCCTTCGCTCTTCAGCAATTTCTTCACCGCGCTCGATGCTGCGATCTCGTAATGATCGGCATAGGCTTCGTGGTTCTTCTCGATATCGTCGAGACGATACAGATAGTTCACCATCACGCTGGCAGATTCGCGCAGACCTTTGGCCGAAGTATCGCCAAGCCAGTCGATGCGCTCGAGCCGTGCGCCGTTGCCGAGATGGAAGCGGGCGACCGAATCGATCGGGCCGCCACGCGGGCTCTTGGCTTTCAGGAAGTAGTGGGCGGCGAGCTGCTCCATCACGGGCTTGAGCTGCGCCGTCAGCGCCGTGTCGTTGACCCATAGCGGATCGGCGAGCATGTCGACCAGCGCCTGGTCCTCATTGGACAGGTTGAGGTCATCGGCCTTTTTGAGCCACTTCATGAAGCCCGGTACCGGCGACAGCGTCACGAAAGTGTCGAGCTTCGGCAATTCGCGGCGCAGTTCCTCGACGACCTGCTTGATCAGGAAATTGCCGAAGGAAATGCCGCCGAGGCCGCGCTGGCAATTGGAGATCGAATAGAACACCGCAGTGCGCGCGCGCTCGATCGGCACCGGCTGGCGATCGACCGCGAGCAGCGGCGCAATGGCACCCGGAATCGTTTCGGTAAGCGCGACCTCGACGAAGATCAGCGGTTCATCGACAAGCGCAGGGTGGAAGAACGCGTAGCAGCGACGATCCACGGGATCGATGCGCCGACGCAGATCGTCCCAGTCATGAATCTCATGCACCGCTTCATATTTGATGACTTTCTCGAGCACGTTGGCGGGCGTGGACCAGTCGATCTTGCGCAGCACCAGAAATCCCCTGTTGAACCACGATGCCAAGAGATGAACGACGTCGCGATCGACGGCGCTGAGGTCTTTGTTACCATTCTTCAGATCGAGAAGGTCTTCACGCATCTTCACGAGTTCGCTGGTCGCGTTCGGCGCGCGGTTCAGCCGGCGAAATAGTTCCTGCCGTTGCGGCTCGGATGCGAAATGCAGTTCGCCTGAGATGTCGCCGGTCGGCTTGGCGCGCCATGCCGCGATGGCCTTCTCAAGCTTGTCGCGATCGGGACCGTAATTCTGTGCGAGGTTCTCGAAGAAGGTGAGGCGACCGGCCTCGTCGAGACTCTTGTAGCGATCGAGCACGCCACGCGCGAGGACCGTGCCCGACGCTTCGCCGCGTCCTGACAACAGCTCCGCACAGAGTTCGATCAGGTCCGATGCGTTCTGTTTGGGATCGACAGATGCGGGACCGAACCGCAGCAGAGTGCGTCCGCGTTCCGAGATGGATGAGAGGAGATCGGAGAAGAAGGAGTCATTGCTCATGGTGAATCAATTCCCGGGCTGGCAGCCTAACCAGTCTGCTTCAATATAGCCCATAGCGAGGCATATTGCGCGATCATTTGAAGCATGAAACAATTGTGAGTGGGGAGCGCTTCGGCAAGAGAATTGCATTCGTTTCTGACTGCGGCCGGGTCGCTGAAAACAGAGGAATTCAGGATGAAGCGGATCGCATCGAAGCGTGGCGTTGTGGCGGCTCTGGCACTCGGAGCGTTGCTGAGCAGTGGCTCGGCATTTGCCCAACAAACCATCAAGGTTGGCTGGACCATCCCGGCCGAGGAATCCAAATACTGGATGATGAAGCGTCCGCAGGAATTCGCGGATCTCGGCAAGAAATACAATATCGAGTGGGTGCAGTTTCAGGGCACCGCGCCGATGACGCAGGCACTCGCTGCCGGCGCGCTGGACTGCGCCACGCAATCGGTGCTGGCACTGGCGCAGGGCGTGCAGAGCGGCAACCTCAAGGCCTCGATCGTAGCGCAGCACGTGTTCGAAAAGCCGGGCAGCTTTTCGGTCTATTGGGCGGTAAAGGACGACTCGCCGATCAAGACCATCGCCGACCTCAAGGGGAAGACGATGTCGATCAACACGCTGGGCTCCGGCATCTATGGCCCGATGGCGATCCTGTTGAAGCAGGCCGGCCTCGATCCGGCCAAGGACGTCAAGCTGGTTGAAGTCGGTTTCGCGCTCTCGGAAGAAGCGCTGCGTTCGGGCCGCGTCGATTCCGCCGTGATGAATCAGCCGTTCGCGGCGCGCATGGAAGCCAAGGGCGGCACACGCAAGCTGTTCTCGCTGTCGCAGCAGCAGGACGGCATCGTGCATATTCTCGAAGCCTGCCGTGCCGACTTCATCGAGAAGAATCCGGAACTGGCCAGGATGTATGTGCGCGATCTGACGCTCGGCATGCAGAAGGCATTGGCGAACCGCGATGAAACGCTGAAGGTCGTCAACGAAGTCATGAAGGCGCCGATCCCGGTGCTGGAAACCTACCTGTTGAAGGACAATGATTTCGCCAGGGATCCAGGCGCTGCACCGAACTTCGACGCGATCCAGAAGATGCTCGACACTTATGTCGAATCCGGCATGTTGCCGAAGAAGCTCGACGTTTCCGAGCTGAAGGGCAAGATCGTCGCGCCGATCAAGTAACGGTGCTTCGAACCAGGCAGGCACGACGCAATGGCCGGGAGTTTCCCGGCCATTTTCGTTCAAGTCGCAGGATGGGAAGAGCGGCGTTGCGCGAAGCGTGATGTAGCGAAACCCATCGATGGCAATTGGGAGAAGCGATGGGTTTCGCTGCGCTCTACCCATCCCACGAAACCAGAGTTACTCGCTCGCCACATCCGACATGCCGCTGTCGATCAGGAGATCCAGCGCGTATTTGATGGTCGCGCGCTCATCGTCGTTGAAGCGCTTCAGCAGTTCCGCCTCGTGCTCGAGTGCCGCCTTCTGCACGGGCTTGACGCGCGCGCGGCCTTTCGCGGTCAGGTAGAGCGTAACGCGGCGGCGGTCGTTCGACGTGCTCTTGCGCTTCAAGAGTTCGTCGCGCTCCATGCGGTCGAGCACCTTGGTGAGACCGGGCTGCTTCATCAACGCCATCGCGGCGAGTTCGCCGACCGACAGACCTTCGACATCGGCGAGGCAGGCCAGCACGCGCCATTCCGGCACGGTGAGGTCCCATTCCTTCAGTCGCCCGTGGAACGAACTGGACACGTTGAAGCTGGCACGCGCCAGCAGATATGACAGGTAGCTGCGTGCAAAACTGTTGCTGGCCAGGGCCGGCGTGCGGGGCTGTGCCTTGTCGATGCGACGGAGTTGTCCGGAATGGAAGACAAGAGGATCGTGATTGCGCTCGACAAAGCGCACGACTTCGCCGACCAGGATGGTGTGGTCTCCGCCGGGATAGCGCGCCCAGGTCTTGCATTCGAAGATCGGTGCGAGGCCCTCGATCAGTGGTGCGCCGGTGATGCCGGGCTCATGCGCGATGTCGGCAAATTTGTCAGAGCCGCGGCGGCCGAAGCGCAACGCCAGCTCACCATGATCGGCGCCGAGAAAGTGAATGGCGAAGGCATCAGCCTCGACGAAGGGATCGTGGCTCGGCGAAGATTTCGCGACGCTCCACAACACCAATGGTGGATCGAGTGACACCGACGAGAATGAATTGGCGGTCATGCCGACAGGATGATCGCCTGTCGTCGCGGTGACGACGGTAACGCCGGTCGGAAACTGGCCCAGCGCCTGACGAAACGTGGCGGGGTTGACCGCCTGCGTTTTGCCCTGGAGCTTGTCGTCCGCGACCTTGTCATGCGCCGTCTTGTCAAACGCCATGGAATTCGCCGCTCCGCGACATCAGGGACTGCCCAAAATACAGTGCCGGACTGTCCTTCAAGATTAAAAATATTCCTTTTCATATAACATGACGGCGCCTATCATCCAACCATAATCGCTTTAAAACACGGAGAAACGGCATGCTGGCGGATCGCATCGAGGCGAAATGGATCGACGCATTCTGCGAGATCTTCGAACGCTGCGCGGTCAAGCCCGGCGACACTGCCGCCATCCTCTCCGAGACGCAATCGCGCGCGCTGAATGTTCACATTGCTGAACTTGCATTGCTCCGCATGGGCGCGCGGCCGTTTCATGTCGTGGTGCCGACGCCGCGCAACAAGCAGGTCGTTCCGATCCGCTCCACCGGCGCGTCCGAAGCGATCCAGCAGCTTGGCCCGGTGGTGTCGGCGCTGCAGCAGGCCGGCTTCGTGGTGGATTGCACCATCGAAGGTCTGATGCATGCGAAGGAGACACCGGAGATCCTGAAGGCCGGCGCGCGCATTCTCGTGATTTCCAACGAACACCCCGAAGCGCTCGAACGCATGGTGCCGGACTCGGCACTCGAGAAGCGCGTGCGCGCCGCGGCAAAGATGCTGCGCGGCACGAAGCATATGAAGGTGACCTCGAAGGCGGGCACCGATCTCGACGTCAACATGGAAGGCGCGGCCACCGTCGGTGTCTGGGGCTGGACCGACAAGCCGGGCACGCTGGCGCATTGGCCGGGCGGCATCGTGGTGAGCTTCCCGAAGAGCAAGACCATCAACGGCACAGTGGTGATGGATGCGGGCGACATCAACCTGACTTTCAAGCGTTACCTGACGTCGCCGGTGCGCATGGTGTTCAAGGACGATTACGTCACCGAGCTGACGGGGGAGGGGGCCGACGCCGAAATGATGAAGCGTTATCTCGCTGCCTGGGGCGATCGCGAAGCCTACGCGGTCTCGCATGTCGGTTGGGGCATGAATCCCAATGCGCGCTACGAGGCGCTGCAGATGTACGACCAGCGCGACACCAACGGCACGGAAATTCGCGCGGTGGCCGGCAATTTCCTATTCTCCACCGGCGCCAATGAATTCGCCGGGCGCTACACGGCGGGGCATTTCGATCTGCCGATCTTTAACACCACAATCACGCTGGACGGCGTTGCTGTGATCAAGGACGGGCAGCTGCAGGACGTGTTCGGCTAAAGCTCGCGTGCTACTGCCGCGGCTTCTCCGGGCCATCATAGGCGATGCCGCGCATAACAGCGGCACTTCCGAACTTCTTCCTGAGATCGTCCATCGCGCGTTCGGCATGCGACGACCGGCGGTCGAGCATATTGTCGTCGCCGGCTTCAGCGCCTGGCTTCAACGCGCTGACGCCGGTGCCGATCAGGCGGAAGGCGGTGCCGTCGATCTCCTTTGCCAGCATCTCGCGGCTGATATCGAAGATACGCGCCGCCATTTGCGTCGGCGACTGGATCGACTGTGAACGAGTGCGCTGGCGGAAATCCGCGGTCTTGAGTTTCAGCGTTACCGTGGTGCCGGACAATTCGCTGCTCTTCAGCCGTGACGAGACCTTTTCTGACAGGCGCCACAGGATCTTTTCCAGCGTGGCGAAGTCGCGAATGTCTTCGTTGAAGGTGGTCTCATTGGAGATCGTTTTGGCGCCGCGATCGGCGACGACGAGGCGATCGTCGATGCCGCGGGCGAGGCGCCACAGCCTGCGGCCTTCACCGCCGAACTGTTTCATCAGGTCCGTCTCATCGGCCTTCTGGATGTCGCTGATCTTGCGGAAGCCGCGCTGCGATAGCTTCTCGGCCGTCGCCGGGCCAACGCCGTAGATGAAGCTGACGGGCCTGTCGGCCAGCATGGCCACAGCATCTTCCTGATCGAGCGTGGCGAAGCCGCGTGGCTTGTCGAGGTCGCTCGCGATCTTGGCGAGAAACTTGTTCACCGACAGGCCAACCGAAACCGTGATGCCGACAGTGCGTTCGATGTCGGCGGCGAATTTCGCCAGCACCTTGGCCGGAATCATGCCGTGGACGCGCTGTGTGCCGGAGAGATCGAGAAAGGCTTCGTCGATCGACAGAGGCTCGACCAGTGGCGTCAGGGCCTGCATGGCCGTCCTGACCTCGCGGCCGACGCGGACATATTTCGCCATGTCCGGTCGCACCACGACGGCGTTGGGGCACAGATCGAGCGCCTTGAACATCGGCATCGCCGAGCGCACGCCATAGGTACGCGCGATGTAGCAGGCCGCCGACACCACGCCACGCTTGCCGCCGCCGATAATGACGGGCTGGTCGACGATGTCGGGATTGTCGCGCTTCTCGACGGTCGCATAGAACGCATCGCAGTCGATATGCGCCAGCGTCAGCGACGGCAGTGCGTGGTGTCGCACCAGGCGTGGCGAGCCGCAGGCAGCGCAGCGCTTGACGTGAACATCCAGATCCACAAGGCAATCCCGGCAGAAGCAGCGCGGTTCGCTCAGCTCTGTCGGGGAGGGGGTCACGTAAATTCCTGCCCGCGGGGATCCAGCGCCTGCCGCGCAGCGGCGATGGTGGTGGGATCCAGTTGCGACGACGCCGAAAACGCTTTGACGGTCTCATCGTCGCGCAGCACGAAATCGAGCACGCTGACCAGGAACTGGGGATCCTTTGCAGCCGAGCGAAGAGTCTCTGGACCGATTCCGCTCTCGGACAGGAACAGACCCAACCGCTCGGGGTCCCCGGCAACGAAGGACAGCGCCTGAATCGCAACGATTTCAGCGACTTCGCGGGGGTGGCGTTGGGGCTTTTTCATCACGCGTGTTTGCCTTTCCGTAACTTATCGTCTCTATTTTGAATTATCATGCCCGAGTCACCGGGGCGATTCCAGTTGCAGGGATACGCGCGGTACACGGGCACTTCGGCGGGGTGGCCGAAGTGAATTTGGAAGTTCGCTTCGGAAATCGCAGTGCCGGTGACGCAGGGCAATCATGCCCCGCGAAACAAGAACGCTCGGGTTCGGGATTGGAGGGCGGGATGGCAAAAACCGTCCTGATCGTGGAGGACAACGAGCTCAACATGAAGCTCTTCCGTGACCTGCTGGAAGCCCATGGCTATCAGACTGTCGGCACGAGCAATGGCTATGAAGCGCTCGATCTTGTCCGCTCGCTCCGTCCCGATCTCATCCTCATGGATATTCAGCTACCGCAGGTCTCCGGTCTCGAAGTGACCGGCTGGATCAAGAGGGATCCTGCGATCAGCATGATCCCGGTCGTCGCCGTCACAGCCTTCGCCATGAAGGGCGACGAAGAACGTATCCGCGAAGGCGGCTGCGAAGCCTATTTGTCAAAACCCATTTCGGTCGGAAAATTTATCGAAACCGTGCGTCGGTTCATCGGTTAGGGAGTTCCCTATGTCAGCGCGTATTCTTGTCGTCGATGACATCCCCGCCAACGTAAAGCTTCTGGAGGCCCGCCTCTCGGCGGAGTATTTCGACGTCATCACCGCGTCCAACGGCGCACAGGCGCTCGAAGTCTGTGCGCGTTCGGAATGCGACCTGATTCTGCTCGACGTCATGATGCCCGACATGGACGGCTTCGAAGTCTGCCGTCGCCTGAAGGCCAATCCGAAGACTCATTTCATTCCGGTGGTGATGGTCACCGCGCTGGATTCGCCGTCGGATCGCGTGCGCGGCCTCGAAGCCGGCGCCGATGACTTTCTTACCAAGCCCGTCGCCGATGCCGTGCTGGTGGCGCGCGTGCGCTCGCTGACGCGTTTGAAGATGATGACCGATGAGCTGCGCATGCGCGCTATCACCTCGCTGGAAATCGGTGTGCAGGCGCCTGAGCGCAGCGCCGTGTCTGATCTGGGCATCGGCGGACGTATCCTGCTGGTCGACGATCGTCCGTCGTCCTATGAGCGGCTGGCGCCGGTCCTGTCGGCCGAACACACTGTCGATGTCGAACCCAATCCGACCGAGGCGCTGTTTCACGCGGCCGAGGGCAATTACGACCTGCTCATTGTCTCGCTGAGCCTCGAGAATTACGACGGATTGCGGCTGTGCAGCCAGGCACGCTCGCTGGAGCGCACGCGGCAGATACCGATTCTCGCGATTGCCGATGCCGACAACAATCCACGGCTGCTGCGCGGTCTCGAAATCGGTGTCAACGACTACCTGATGCGCCCGGTCGACAAGAACGAGTTGCTGGCCCGCGCCCGCACGCAGGTGCGTCGTCGGCGCTATACCGACCATCTGCGCGACAACGTACAGCATTCCATCGAAGCCGCGATCACCGACGGGCTCACCGGGCTGCACAACCGGCGCTATATGGAAAGCCATCTGGAGACGCTGGCAGAGCAGGCGGCCACCCGCGGCAAGCCGCTGGCGCTGATGATGCTCGACATCGACTTCTTCAAGTCGATCAATGACAATCACGGCCATGATTGCGGTGACGACGTGTTGCGCGAATTCGCCGTTCGCATTCGCAAGTCGATCCGCGGTATCGATCTGGCCTGTCGCTACGGCGGCGAGGAATTCGTCATCGTCATGCCCGAGACCGACATGCACGTCGCCAGCATGGTGGCGGAGCGTCTGCGCCGCTCGATCGCCGGCGAGCCCTTCTCCATCGACAAGGGCAGCAAGCGCATCGAGGTCACGATCTCGATCGGGTTGTCGACGCTGGAGAAGAAGGGCGAGCCCATCGGTGACGTGCTCAAGCGCGCCGACGTGGCGCTGTATCGCGCCAAGCACGATGGCCGCAACCGCGTGGTTGCCGCGGCCGCTTAAGTTACGATCACAGACGCGTTCGTGCCGACGGTTGCGACCATCGCGACGGCGGTGCGATCGGGCGCGATCCCGTATCGAAGGTCTGTGAGACCTGCCGGGACGAACAGAACGCCGGCCGTGTCATGCGTTCCCGCAGATAGGCGTCGGCTTCCTTGGTCGGCAATTCCTTGTCGATCACCAGCTTGTCGAGCGCGCAGGCAAGGGCATCGGCGCCGGGCTTGGTGCCCGTCGCATCGCAGGTCCAGCCGGCGACAAATACCACGTTCGTGTCGAAGCGTGAGCTGAAGGCTAGGCACTGTTTCCAGCGACCATCGGCCTCGATGCGCATTTCAACGGCATGGTAAGGACCGTAGCGCGTCTCGAGATCGAAATGCCCGGCGAGCGTCCGGAAATTGAGATCAGTGAGCAAGCCGTTGCTCAGCACACCCATGCCCGGCGACGTCATTCCGCTGCCACGGCTCGGGAATGTGATCGCCAGCGCCAAGTCCGTCGTGCGATTTTGCAGCGTACCATAGCGCAGGATGTCGATCCGCGCCTTCGATGCGCGCGAAACGATGTCGGTGCTCACGGGAAGTCTGGCGATACTCCCGTCTGCAATCCTGAAAGCGGGCTTGTCATCGATGATCCGGGTTCGGTTGTGCCACTGCCAGATCAAGGCGAGGGCGATGATCCCGAAAACGATCATTCCGAAGAAATAGAATGCGTAGCGGACGGCGATGCCTGCCATGGACACGGCGGAGGTGAGCTGGCCAGCCGTCGTGTCTGTGTCGCGGAAAGACAAGGGTCGCTCCCGATGCAAATCAATTGCGTCGAATGATACCGACTTGTCGCACGAAATGACGTGAATACCGTTTCAATCGCAGGCTTCATGCCCGCCATAGTTGTGGCAGGGTAAACACGATACTGCGCGCATCGCTAAAATTGAAACGATTGAGCTGGGCTTCTTACTTAACCTCGCGTTGCGCGGAGAGGTCAAAAGAAAACGGGGCCCGAAAGGGCCCCGTTTCAAAATCCGTCAGCAGCTGTAATCAGCGCTTACTTGATCTTGGCTTCCTTGAACTCGACGTGCTTGCGCGCGACCGGGTCGTACTTCTTCTTGACCATCTTGTCGGTCATGGTGCGCGAATTCTTCTTGGCGGTGTAGTAGAAGCCGGTGTCCGCGGTGGAAACGAGCTTGACCTTGATGGTGACCGCTTTGGCCATGGCAGAACCTCTGAATGTCGGGAATCGGGTGACAGCCAGAGAACTGGCCGTGTTGGCGCGCAACCTAGCCCCGAACGCCCCAAAGTCAAGGTTTTCCGGGCCGGTGAATCCGGTGATTTGCGGGTCTTAAGCCGGAAAGAAGCGATTTTCGGGCCTTGGGAGGCCCAAATTCTCCCGCAGGGTCTTACCTTCGTATTCGGTACGGAAAATCCCGCGCTTCTGCAGTTCCGGGACCACCCGGTCGACGAAGTCGTTCAGCCCTTCCGGCAGGTAGGGGAACATGATGTTGAAGCCGTCGGAGGCCTCGGTTTCCAGCCATTCCTGCATCTGGTCGGCGATGGTCTGGGGCGTGCCCACGAAGGCGGAGCCGCCATAGCCGCCGAGTCGCTGGGCGAGCTGACGCACGGTCAGGTTCTCGCGCCGGGCCAGGGCGATGACGCGCTCCCGGCCGCTCTTGCTGGCATTGGTCTCGGGGATCTCGGGCAGCGGACCATCAGGATCGAACACCGAAGCGTCGGTGCCGAGATTGATCGAGAGCGAGGCGATGGCATTGGCGTAATGCACCTTGCTGTCGAGCAGCGCGCGCTTCTCTTTGGCTTCCTCGACGCTGTCGCCGACCACCACGAAGGCGCCGGGCAGGATCTTGAGGTGATCGCGATCGCGGCCGAGCGCGGCCATGCGGCCCTTGATATCGGCATACAGCTTTTGCGCTTCGCCGATCGGACCACCGCCGGTGAACACGGCTTCCGCGGTTTCGGCGGCGAGCTGCTTGCCGTCTTCCGATGCGCCGGCCTGCACGATCACCGGCCAGCCCTGGACGGGCCGGGCGATGTTTAGCGGGCCGCGGACCGAGAGATGCGGGCCCTTGTGATCGAGCACATGCATCTTCTCGGGATCCATGAAGATGCCAGTCTCGACATTGCGGATGAAGGCATCGTCGGCGAAGGAATCCCACAGGCCGGTGACGACATCGTAGAATTCGCGTGCGCGCTTGTAGCGCTCGGCATGCTCCATGTGATCGTCCAGGCCGAAGTTCAGCGCGGCATCGGGATTCGACGTTGTCACGATATTCCAGCCGGCGCGGCCGCCCGAGATGTGATCCAGCGACGCAAAGCGGCGGGCGACGTGATAGGGCGCGTCAAAGGTGGTGGAGCCGGTGGCGACAAGGCCGATATTGTCGGTGACGGCGGCCAGCGCCGAGAGCAGCGTGAAGGGTTCGAACGAGGTCACGGTGTGGCTGCGCTTCAGCGCCTCGACCGGCATGTTCAGCACTGCGAGATGATCGGCCATGAAGAAGGCGTCGAACTTGCCGGCCTCGAGCTTGCGGATCATCTGCTTGAGGAAGGGAAAGTTGAAGTTGGCGTCAGGCTGAGCGCCGGGATAGCGCCATGCGCCGGTATGGATGCTGATCGGGCGCATGAAGGCCCCGAGCTTCAACTGACGCTTCGCCATCTGGAATTCCCCGTGATGCTGGTCGGGAACAGATAGGAACGCCGGCGCGCGGAGGTAGATGCTGCTCACGAGAAGATTATTGCGATTTGGAGATTATCCGCAGAACCTCATCCTGAGGAGCGGCGTCTTCGCCGCGTCTCGAAGGATGGAGACGGGCGCTCATGGTTCGAGACGGCGCTGAAGTAGCGCCTCCTCACCATGAGGACGGAGCTCACACCTTCTTCGGATTGACCGTCGGGTCCATCGCAAATTGCGTTTCCAGGTAGTCGATCATGGCGCGGGTCTTCTGCGGCACGAAGCGGCGCGAGGGATAGACCGCGCTGATCGGCGCCGGTTTCGGTTCGAAGGCTTCGAGCAGCACAATGAGACGGCCGGTCTCGATCTCATCGGTGAAATGCCAGATCGGCACAAACCCGATGCCGAGGCCAGACATCACGGCTTCGCGAATGCCTTCCGAACTCTGGGTGCGTACAGGTCCGCTCGCTTCGATCGCGATCGGACCGTCCGGGCTTTCGAAGCGCCAGGTCACGCCCGCGGTGAAGCGCGTATAGGGGATGCAATCATGCCCGATGAGGTCGATGGGATGTGCCGGTGGTGTCCTGCCGCGCAGATAGGATGGCGAGGCCACCAGGATACGGCGTGTCACGCCGATCTTCCTGGCGATCAGGTTCGGATCGGTCACGACGCCGGAGCGGATCGCGAGATCGATGCCGTCCTCCACGAGGTCGCTGAAGCCGTCACTCATCACGAGGTCGACACTGACGTCGGGGTAGCGCGCCAGAAAGCCCTTCAGATGCGGGATCACCCGCAGCCGTCCGAACACCACGGGGAGGGCCAGTTGTAACGTGCCTGAAGGTCTGGCCCGGCGGCGTCCCACCGCACCCTCAGCCTCGGCAACGGCCTCCAGCGCCAGTTTGGCGCGTTCGTAGAAGCCGCGGCCGTCATCGGTGAGCGTCAGCTTGCGCGTGGTGCGGGTGAACAGGCGGGTGCCGAGATGATCTTCCAGCGTCGCGATCTGGCGGCTGACCGTTGGCTGGCTGGAATTCCGCTCCTCAGCCACACGGGTGAATGAGCCCGCTTCGACGACGCGGACGAAGGCCTGGAAAAGGGCGACTGTATCGATCATTCATTCAGAATACGGATAAATAATATCCAAACAAGCCCATACCAGCAAATGATTGAATGGACGATGTTCTCCACACCGGACGGCGATGCGCCGTTCCCAGTCAAATGGAGAGCATCATGACCCGCAAACTCGAAGGCAAAATCGCAGTCGTCACCGGTGGCAGCGCCGGCATCGGTCTGGCCACCGCCCAGCGTTTCATCGACGAGGGCGCCACCGTGTTCATCACCGGCCGCCGCCAGGCCGAACTCGACGCTGCCGTGAAGCAGCTCGGTCCCAAGGCCGTCGGCGTGCAAGCGGACGCGGCCAAGCTCGCCGATCTCGCGCATCTGTTCGATACGGTGAAGGCCGCCAAGGGCAAGATCGACGTGTTGTTCGCCAATGCTGGCGGCTACGAATTCAGCCCGTTCGGTCAGATCACCGAAGACGTCTATGACAAGATGTTCGACATCAATGTGAAGGGCGTGCTGTTCACGGTGCAGCAGGCATTGCCGCTGCTCTCCGATGGCGCCTCGGTGGTTCTCACCGGCTCAGTGTCGGGATCGAAGGGCATGGAGTCGTTCAGCGTCTACAATGCGACCAAGGCGGCGATCCGGTCCTTTGCACGTAGCTGGACTGCCGATCTCAAGGCTCGCAGGATCCGCGTCAATGTCGTCAGCCCCGGACCGATCCAGACGCCCGGTCTCGATACATTCGCCAATGATGACGTGAAGGGATTTCTGAAGACGCTGGTGCCGCTCGGTCGCCTCGGCACCGCGGACGAAGTCGCGAAGGCCGTGTTGTTTCTGGCATCGGACGACTCCAGCTTCGTCGCCGGTGCAGAACTGTTCGTCGATGGTGGTCTGGCGCAGATCTGACGATCGCTTTTATGAAGTGAGAAGGCGCCGCGGGTGCGGCGTCTTCTCGTATCAGAGCGGGTACATGTGGGACGTGGTGCGATACTCGCTTGCCATCAGTTCTTCATTTTCAGCAACCTGAATCCACGAGATGGCGAGTTGTAGCAATGCGCGAACTTTGCGCGGATCATTTTCCATGCTTGCACGCTGGCTGAGTGCCGATGCCTTGCGACGATATTCCAGTGACGTGCGTGTAAATGTCGAAGGCTCGGCCTCCGACGTCCAATCCATCTGTCCCATAACTGGGAATTCCTGTGAGCGAGAAAGTGGGTAGCTATTACTGCGTTGCACCAACTATCCCGCTAAGGAAACAGCTAAAATAAGCCGAACAATCGTGACCGGATTGCCTGATTTTCTCAGGCATCTCCCGGCAGCATGTCGAGTTGCATCTTGCCGCTATACCAATGGAAGAAGGGCAGCGGTGCGTCGTGACGCAGCGGGCCGGTGGCAAGGCGCTGCTGCAACTGATTGAGCACGTTCTTCGTCATCGCATGCGCATCCGCTAAATGTGCGGAGCCGAGTTCGACCCAGACCAGTTCCACGAGTTCGGCATCCGCATGGACGACGCCCTCAACGCGATGCGCGATGGCGGATGCATCCGCCGTGAAGAAGCGCGTATCGAAACGCTTGATGCGGCCGGGTGGTGTGATGGCGCGGGCAATCAGAAACAGACCTGAGGGATCGGGCAGGAGGCGTGCATCGCTAAAAGCTTCCCATACGCCGGGGAGCTTCCTGGTCGTGCCACCAATCTTGCGGCCGAGGCAGAGGCCGGTTTCTTCGCAGGCTTCGCGGATCGCGGCGACAGCGAGCGAACGCGCGCGTGACGGCGGCGTCTTCGGGCTGCCCTTCATCAGGTTGGCTTCAAGCTCCGGCGGCAAAGGTGCAGCCACCGGAATCTTGTTGTCGGTCTTGTCGACGCTACCGCCGGGGAAGACAAACTTGCCGGGCATGAACACGACCTTGTCGTGGCGCTTGCCGACAAGCACTTTCGGAATCGGACCGGAGCGATCGACCAGCATCAGGGTCGCAGCGTCGCGCGGACGCTTATAGGGATGGTGGTCGGCTTCCTTGCCGATCTCGACTGCGTCGCTCATTCCGTCTCCTGAAATTCTTCTTATTACGTGCTGTTCAAGGGGACGGAGAACGTATCAGTCAGCCGCGCCGTCGCCAAATCCGTGCATGCGGAATGCCC
The DNA here is from genome assembly GCF_008329525.1 of Tardiphaga sp. P9-11. Lineage (GTDB taxonomy): Bacteria > Pseudomonadota > Alphaproteobacteria > Rhizobiales > Xanthobacteraceae > Tardiphaga. The sequence continues at coordinate 120,608 of NZ_NPKQ01000004.1, forward strand.
ACTGTAATCCGACCACGGCGCCCTTGACCGGTTGCAGCAACAACAGCGATGCGACCAGTGTGATCGGCAGGTAGATCGCAAGTTGCAGTGCGACGGATGGCGAGTAGTTGGTCTCGATCCACAGCGCGATCGGCACGACGATGTGACCGACGATCACGATCACCAGATAGGCTGGGAGATCGTCGGCGCGGTGCGCGGAGAAATCCTGTCCGCACTTGTCGCAGTGATCTGCGGTTTTCAGGAAGGCGCGAAACATCTTGCCTTCGCCGCAGTTCGGGCAACGGCAGGCGAAGCCGCGCTTCATCGCGGTCCACACATTGCGTTTGGCGGAGGAATCCAGCGTCGCGCTCCAGATCTTCGGTGTGGTCAATGTCATCATGACGTTACCCCTTTTTCGGCTTGCCGGGGTTACCACCGGCGCGAGCCTTGTCAGCTTTGGCAGCCTGCCGGGCATTGCGACCGGGTTTGGCTTTCTTGGGTGCCTTGAGCTTCTTCGACGATTTGAACTTCGTCACACCAGAAGGTTTGGCACCCGGATGACGCGGCCGGTCTGCAGCGTCGTTGCTGCGGGCATGTTCGCGTCGGCGGTTCCGTTGGGCGGTATTGCCCTCGGAGAGCATTTCGAACCGCAAGGCACCTGCAACGGGGGCGGCTTCGACCAGACGGACATCGACGACGTCGCCCAACCGATGCATGGCACCACTGCGTGTACCGACGAGGGCGTGGCGAGCTTCGTCATAGTTGAAGTATTCGGTGCCCAACGTGCGGATCGGGATCAGGCCATCGGCGCCGGTCTCGGTCAATCGGACAAAGAGTCCAGCCCTGGTGACGCCGGAGATCCGGCCCCGGAAGGTGGCGCCGATCTTGTCGGCCAGAAAATGCGCAATCAGCCGGTCGGAGGTCTCACGCTCGGCCTTCATGGCCCGGCGTTCGGTGGCCGAAATCTGCGCCGAGATTTCGCTCAGCGTTTCCACGGTTTCGGTCTCGGGCAGTGCCCCTTCGCCGAGCCCGAGCGCACGGATCAGCGCGCGATGCACGATCAGATCTGCGTATCGCCTGATAGGTGAGGTAAAATGCGCGTAGCGCCGCAGGTTCAGACCGAAATGTCCGTAATTCTCGGCGGCATATTCCGCCTGGGCTTGCGAGCGCAAAACCACTTCATTCACCAGCGGTTCGGAATCCTGACCTTTGACCTGTGACAGCACCCGGTTGAATACCGATGGCCGCAGCACGCCCGCTTTGGCGAACGGCATGTCGAGGGTCTTGAGGAATTCCTGCAAGTTGTGAACCTTCTCCACCGAAGGCTCATCATGTACCCGATAGATAAGCGGCAGACCCTTCTTTTCAAGCATCTCGGCTGCGGCGACGTTGGCCAGGATCATGAACTCTTCGATGAGCTTATGGGCGTCGAGCCGCTGTGGGACGATGACGCGATCGACGGTGCCGTCCTTCTTGAGCAGGATTTTTCGTTCGGGAATGTCGAGATCGAGCGGGTCACGCTCGTCGCGCGCCAGCTTTACTTGCGCATAGGCCGCATAGAGCGGCTTGAGAATCGGCTCGAGCAGCGGGCCGGTGGTATCGTCGGGATTGCCGTCGATGGCGGACTGCGCCTGCGCATAGTTCAGCTTGGCCGCCGAGCGCATCAGGATGCGGTGAAACGTATGCGACTTCTTGCGACCATCGGCACCGATCACCATCCGCACGGCCAATGCGCCGCGCGGTTCGCCCGGCACCAGCGAACACAGGTCGTTGGAGATACGCTCCGGCAGCATCGGTACGACGCGATCGGGGAAATAGACGGAGTTGCCGCGCGTCAGCGCGTCGCGATCGAGCGCCGAGTTGGGACGCACATAGAAGGCGACGTCGGCGATGGCGACGGTGACGATGTAGCCGCCCGCGTTGTTCGGATCGGGATCGAGCTCCGCATAAACGGCGTCGTCGTGATCCTTCGCATCCGGTGGATCGATGGTGACCAGCGGCACGTCGCGCCAGTCTTCACGCCCCTGCAATGTCGCAGGCTTCGCGGCTTCGGCTTCCTTCAGCGCGTCGCGCGAGAACGCCTGAGGAATGTCGTGCGAGTGGATCGCGATCAGGCTGACGGCTTTCTCCGAGGCGAGCGAGCCAAGCCGCTCCTTCACCTTGCCGGAGCCGAGGCCGTAGCCACGGGTGCGAATGAGATCGACGCTGACGAGATCGCCGTCCTCGGCGCCGTTGGCGTCTGACGCGGCAATGTTGAGTTCGCGGCCTGCCTGTTTCTTGTCGACCGGGATCAGCCGTCCGCCGCCATTCGGCAGCGCGCGATAGATGCCGAGCAAGCGCGTGCGCGCACTTTCGAGCACCCGCACGACGCGGCCCTGATAGCTGGCTAATTCGCCCTCGTTCTCGATCTTCTCGATGCGTAGCAGCGCGCGGTCACCGACACCGGCGGCGGTGCCGGGCAGGGGACGGCGCGGTACATGGATGCGAATTTTCGGCGTGGCACCCTGGGTTGCTTCGTCCCATTCGGTGGGTACTGCGATCAATTCGCCATCGGCGTCGCGCGTGGCGATATCGACGAGTACCGTCGGCGGCAGCGTCGCGGGCTCGTGTACCGAACGGCCCTTTTTGGCGATGGCGCCTTCGTCGGTGAGTTCGCGCAACATGCGCTTGAGCTCGACACGGGCGGCATTCTTCAGTCCGAATTCACGCGCGATCTCGCGGGTGCCGATCTTGCCGGGATACGCGCGAACAAACGCGACGATGGCATCCCTGGTTGGAAAGCTGCTGTCGCGTTTCTTGTTCACAGTTGTCCGTTCTAGCCTGCGCTCTTCTTCGCGGCAGTTTTCACAGCCTTCTTGGCTGCCGTCTTTTTCGCCTTCACGGGCGCGCGCGCCTTGCTGGCGGCAGCCGTTTCAGCCTTGGGTTTAGCAACATTGGGTTTAGCTGCCGCTTTCTTCGCAACAGCCTTCTTTGCCGCCGGCTTCTTCTCGGCTGCGTCAGCCTTCTTGGTGACAGCCTTCTTTGCCGGTGCTTTCTTGGCGCCGCGCTTCGGCTTGATGCCGCCCTTGGCCACGCGCTCGTCGATCAGCGCGATGGCTTCTTCGAGCGTGATGGTCTCTTGCGTCTTGTCGCTCGGGATCGTCGCATTGACGCCGCCCGCGGTGACATAGGCGCCGTAGCGTCCGCCCTTCACGGCAACGCCGCCGAGGGTCGGGTGGTCGCCGAGCGGTTTGCCAGGATCGGCGCCGAAACGACGGCCGCTCGGGCCCTTTAGAATCTTCTCGGCGATCAGCGTGACCGCGCGGTTGAGGCCGATATCGAACACCTCGTCGCCGGCCTCGAGGCTGGCATAAGTCTTCTCATGCTTCACGAATGGCCCGAAACGGCCGAGGCCCGCGGTGATCGGCTCGCCGGTTTCCGGATGCTTGCCGATTTCGCGCGGCAGCGAGAGAAGCTTCAGCGCCATGTCTAGTTCGACATCGCTGGGCGATGTATTCTTCGGAATGCCCGCACGCTTCGGCTTCTCGCCTTCCGCGTAGTCCTTGGCGTCGCCGAGCTGGATGTAAGGCCCGAAACGTCCAGCTTTCACGGCAACTTCCAGACCCGACACCGGATCGGGGCCGAGCACGCGATCGGCATTGGCGCCAGAGTCCGCTGCGAGCGGACGCGTGTAGCGGCATTCCGGATAGTTGGTGCAGCCGACAAAGGCGCCGAACTTTCCGGCCTTGAGGTTGAGCTTGCCGGTGCCGCAGGTCGGGCACTGGCGGGGATCGCCGCCATCTTCGCGCGGCGCGTAGATGTGCGGACCGAGCATTTCGTCGAGCGCGTCGAGCACCTGCGCCACGCGCAGATCCTTGATCTCGTCGACGGCGGCGATGAAGCCGGTCCAGAAGTCGCGCAGCACCTGCTGCCAGGAGATCTCGTTGTTGGAGATCTTGTCGAGGTTTTCCTCGAGCGACGCCGTGAAGTCATACTCCACATATTTGGCAAAGAAATTTTCGAGGAACGCGACCACGACGCGGCCCTTGTCCTCGCCATAGAGGCGCTTCTTCTCGAGGCGCACATAGCCGCGCGCCTTCAGAACATCCAGGATCGATGCATAGGTCGAGGGACGGCCGATGCCGAGCTCTTCCATCCGCTTGACCAGAGATGCTTCCGAGAAGCGCGGCGGCGGTTCGGTGAAATGCTGGGTGACCGCGAGGTTCTCTTTCTTCAGCGCTTCGCCTTCGCTCATGGCGGGCAGGCGGCGTGAATCCTCGTCGTCGGCGTCGTCGTCCTTGCCTTCCTGATAGACCGCGAGAAAACCATCGAACTTCACGACCTGACCGGTGGCGCGCAGTTCCAGCACGCGCGATCCTGCCTTCGCAGCGATGTCGACGGTGGTGCGCTCCATCTCGGCGGATTCCATCTGGCTGGCGACCGTGCGCATCCAGACGAGTTCATAGAGACGGAATTGATCGCTATCGAGCCGCGCCTTCAGGCTAGCCGGGCGACGCGACATGTCGGTGGGACGAATGGCTTCATGCGCTTCCTGGGCGTTCTTGGCCTTGCTCGTATATTGGCGCGCGGCCTCCGGGACATATTGCTTGCCGTAGTCCTCGCCGATCACTTCGCGAGCCTGCGTGATCGCGGAACCGTCGATCGTCACGCCGTCGGTTCGCATATAGGTGATGAGACCGGTGGTCTCGCCGCCGATATCGATGCCTTCATAGAGGCGTTGCGCGATGCGCATCGTATGCGCCGGCGCAAAACCCAGTTTACGGCTGGCTTCCTGCTGCAGCGTCGATGTCGTGAACGGCGCCTGCGGATTGCGGCGCGCCGGCTTCGCATCGACAGTGGAGACAGTGAAATTCGCGGCCTCGATGGCCTTCTTGAAATCTTCGGCTTCGGCACCGGTGCCGATATCCAGACGCTGGATCTTCTTGCCGTCGGCGCCGACCAGGCGCGCTTCGAAGCTTTCGCCGCGCGGTGTCGCCAGTGTGGTCACCAGCGACCAGTATTCGCGGGGGACGAACTTCTCGATTTCCTGCTCGCGGTCGCAGACCAGACGCAATGCGACCGACTGCACGCGGCCTGCGGAGCGGGCGCCGGGCAGCTTGCGCCACAGCACCGGAGAAAGCGTAAAGCCCACCAGATAATCGAGCGCGCGGCGCGCCATATACGCGTCGACCAGCGCGCCATCGATCTCGCGCGGGTTCTTCATCGCGTCGGTGACGGCCTGCTTGGTGATCGCGTTGAACACCACGCGCTCGATCTTCTGGTCCTTCAGGGCGCGCTTCTGCTTGAGGACTTCGAGCACGTGCCACGAGATCGCTTCGCCTTCGCGGTCAGGGTCGGTCGCGAGAATGAGCTTGTCGGCGCCTTTGACGGCCTTGGCTATGTCGTTGAGCCGGCTGTTGGCCTTGGGGTCGATCTCCCAGATCATCTGGAAATTGGCGTCGGGATCGACCGATCCGTTCTTGGCGGGGAGGTCGCGGACATGGCCGAACGACGCCAGGACCTCATAGTCCTTGCCCAGATACTTGTTGATCGTCTTGGCCTTGGAAGGCGACTCGACAATGACGAGATTCATGTGATTCCAATAACTTAAAGGGGGAATCCGGCTTGGGTCTGCGAGAGTCGCGCCAGCCGTTTCGCGGCGAACATGGGTGCGAAGGGGGCCCGTGTCAAATCGTGAGTTGTTGATGGCCGCGTCTGTTGGTTCCCAACCAATTACCAAGGGTTGTAAAATACAACTATTAAGGGTATGATTTGATGCTTCGTTGGTGCTGATTTCGCCCGGACTGCCCGGGTAGGGAATGCCTATGACACCGCCCATTCCGGACGATCAGGCGCAGGGCGATGGCGGACCCGAGGAGGCGGCTCTTTATATAAAGAGTGCGGTCCGCGATCTGTCGCGCATGGCGCGCCGCCATCATCACGACATGCTCGCTTACCTCTTGGACATGGTGCATCTGGAAACCGAGGAGGTTTTGCGGCTGAGGGGCCTGCGCAAGCCCTCAGGCAGTTGAGGGCACAATCGTGGTGTCGCCATAGCCGAGCAACGTGCCGTCGGCCGCATGTAGTTCCAGCTTCTTGATCTGCTTGCCGGTCTTGCGATCGACCATGATGGTCGTCGGTTCGCCAGGTTTGAAAGCATAGTCCTCTCCCCATTGACGCAGCGCCACCATGATTGGATGGACCGCCTGGCCTTTCGCGGTCAGGACATAGTCCTGATAGGCGCTGCCGTCGGCTGCCGGCTCTAGTTTCAGGATGCCGTCCTCCACGAGGGCTTTCAGCCTGACGGCGAGAATGTTTTTCGCCAGTCCGAGACTCTTCTGGAACTCGCCGAAGCGCCGTGCCCCCAGCATGGCGTCGCGGATGATCATCATCGTCCAGCAGTCGCCGATCACCTCCACGGAGCGGGCGACCGGGCAGGTGGAGTCCTTGAGACTGGTGCGTTTGGCCATGCGACTTTCCAGCGGCGGAAAAAAGAAAATCTTGCGATCGACTGGTCGAGTGGTTGCATTATGAAACCATTTACTCTAGATGTCCATGTGGTTTTAAAAAGCAACCACTTGATCATCAGGAGATCATCATGCGTTTGGCGAACAAGACGGCGCTCATTACGGGCGGTAACAGCGGCATCGGACTGACTACGGCCAGGCTCTTCGTCGCGGAGGGCGCCAAGGTCGCCATCACCGGCCGCGACAAGGCCAAGCTGGACGCGGCGGTGGCCGAACTCGGCCCGAATGCGATCGGCATCGTGGCCGACGCGACTGACATCGCTGCCACCGAGAATGCCGTGGCCAAAGCTGTCGAGAAATTCGGCAAGCTCGACATCGTGTTCGCCAATGCCGGCATCAGCGCGCATACGCCAGTGGGTGGCACCGCGCTCGATGTGTTCGAGTCCGTCTTGAAGACCAACATCACCGCGGTATTCTTCACCGTGCAGGCAGCCGTTGCGCATCTCAATGATGGCGCGTCGATCATTCTCAACGGCTCGGTAATCTCGGTGCTCGGCAATCCCGGCTATGCCGCCTATGCTGCCAGCAAGGCCGGTGTGCGCGCCATGGCCCGCGTGATGGCGTCCGAACTGTCGCCGCGCAATATCCGCGTCAACGTGGTCTCGCCCGGTGGCACGACGACACCGATCTGGGATCGCACCGCGCCGACGCCGGAAGCCAAGGTGGCGCTGGAGGCCAGGATTTCGCAGACCATTCCGCTCGGTCGTTTCGGCAAGCCCGAAGAGGTCGCCAAGACGGTGCTGTTTCTGGCATCCGATGATTCATCGAACGTGCAGGGGGCAGAGATTTTTGTCGATGGCGGCGTCACGTCATCGCCAGCCGGCGCGCCGGCGTTTCGTGGCTGATCGCTGATCAAACAGTACAAGAGTGCCGGCGTGTCTCGAACGCGTTCGAGGTATGTCGGTATCTCCTGAAGATAATGTTTGGATGTGCTGAACCATTGTGGCTGCCGGTTAGACATTTGAAGCGGGCTGAAGCGACGCACAGGAGGCCACATGACCAAAGTCGCGCGCATCTCCGAACCTGCGGTCATCTCTACACGTACCGAAAGTCACCCACTCATTACGATCGCGCTGTTTAGCGCAATCGGCCTGTTGATCTCATTGACCGTTCTGTTGCTCGATAAATATGTGCCGGGTGAGTGGTTCTGAGATCTCTCTTCCCGACGAGCAAAACCGCTTGAACCGGCGAACCGGTTCAAGCCTGCTATGGCCGTGCTGGCTTAAGCCGCGCGTAAATCAGTGGCCGCCTGCAGTGCCGCGGCGATAGCCTTTTCGCGATGGTCGGGTCCAGCCTGAACGCCATCGGCGGCAATGATCTCAAGATTGGTGACGCCGATGAAGCCGAACACGCTACGCAGATAGGTCTCGACATGTTCGTAGGCAGCGGCCGGCGCACCGGCGCCGTAGAAGTTGCCGCGCGACACCGCGATGATCACGCGCTTGCCGCCGGCCAGGCCTTCCACACCGGTGGCGCTGTATTTGAATGTCTTTCCCGCCACAGCGATGCGATCAATCCAGGCCTTGAGCTGGCTCGGGATCGAGAAATTGTACATCGGCGCGCCGATGACCACGACATTGGCGGCCAGGAATTCTTCGAGCACGGCCTGGCCCGCGGCAAGGTCGGGCTGCAACGCGGCGTCGGCCGGAACACCTTGCGCGGCGGCAAGATGGGAACCGGACAGGTGGCCCAGCGGGGCTGAGGCCACGTCGCGGTAAGTGATGTCGAGGCCGGGTGTGGCCTTGGCCAGCCGATCGACAACGGCGGCGGAGACCTGCCGGCTGATGGAATTGTGCCCGAGTACGCTGGAATCGATATGGAGCAGTTTCATGTGGTCACCTCATGGTATAAGTTTGTAACTGACGCTACATGAGTGACTGGCTGAAACCGCACAAGAAGGAACAATTTTGAAACCCGAGCACAAAAAGGTGCCTGCTTTGCCGGCTATTCCGCATCAGGAGAGCGACTGCCGCGGCGTCGCCTCGGTGCTGGCGCGCGTCGGCGACAAGTGGAGCGTGCTGGTGATCATGCTGCTCGGCGACGGCCCGCGGCGCTTCAACGAGTTGAAGCGGATGATCGGCGGCATCTCGCAGCGGATGTTGACCCTGACCTTGCGCGGGCTTGAACGCGATGGCTTGGTCACGCGCACGGTATTTCCGACGGTACCGCCCCGTGTGGATTATGAACTCACGGATCTCGGCCGAGGCCTGAGCGATCCCGTCATGAAACTCGGCGCATGGGCGCATCAACATCTCCCCGATATCGACACCGCGCGAAAGAATTTCGACGGGCGCAATTTGGAGGATTGAGTCCTCAGATCATCGACACCAACCCTCCGCCATGACGCTCCAGCCGTCCGGCAAGCTCGAGCTCCAGCAGCACGATGCGGACCGTAGAGGCCGACGTGCCGGCGAGGCGGATGAGGTCGTCGATGCCGACCGGGCTTGGACCGAGCAGGGCGATGACGTGCGCGCGGTCGCTGCTGTCCGGCTCGTCGAATGACGAGACATCATCGGGCTCACGGTTCGGGAGCCCGATCGGCCGCTCCATGATTGGCGCGACGGCGTTGATCACGTCCGATGCTTCGGTCACCAGCGCCGCGCCTTGCTTGATAAGGTCGTTGGTGCCGGCGGCGCGGGGATCGAGCGGCGAGCCCGGCACCGCAAACACTTCGCGGCCCTGTTCGGCAGCCATCCGTGCGGTAATCAACGAGCCCGAGCGATGCGCCGCTTCGATGACCACGACGCCGAGTGCGGCGCCCGAGATCAGGCGATTGCGGCGGGGAAAATCGCGGGCGCGCGGGACATGGCCGAGGGGCATTTCGGAGATCGCTCCTCCACTTTCCAGAAGCGCAAACAGTAGGTCTTCGTGTTCGGGCGGATAGATCCTGTCATGACCGCCGGCCAGCACCGCGACGGTGCCTGCATTCAGGCTGGCGCGATGCGCGGCCTGATCGATACCGCGTGCGAGGCCCGACACGATCATGAAACCGGCGTCGCCGAGATCGCGCGCCAGTCTCTCCGCGAACTTTAGTCCCGCGCCGGACGCGTTGCGCGAGCCAACGATGGCGATCATCGGCCGCATCAGCGCATCCATCTTGCCGCGGATGCCGAGCAGCGGCGGTGCATCGTCGATCCCCGCCAATCGCGGCGGGTAGCCGGGTTCGCCCGGGGCCACGACCACAATGCCGATCTTGCGTCCGAGGTCGAGTTCACGCTGTGCATCGTCGGGGCTGCAGATCCGGCCGGCGCGGGCAGCACCGCCGCGGCGCGCCAGATCCGGCAATCGCTCCAGCGCGGCGCGGGCGCTGCCGAAGTGGTTGATCAACGATCGAAAGGTACGCGGCCCCACATTGTCGCTGCGGATCAGCCGCAGCCAGTCGAGCCGCTGAGCGTCCGTGAGTTGTGTGCTGCCCTGCGAGATAGTGTCCAAGCGCTGATCCCCCAGCGCAAGCATCTATCAACTTGAGGGTGCATTCAATTGACATTCGTACTTAAGGTGCGAGAGTAGGGGTAAGCCCGGATGGCTTGTGTTCAGTGATGGCAATGCTTTGGGACGTGAACAACTTCCAGCGGATCGGCGCATCGAGCAACGCCGCCGTTGGGCGTGAGTTCGAGGACGCGGCGCAGATCTTCTTTCATTCCGAGGGCGTGCAGCTTGCGCGCAATTTCGTCGTGCCCGTCGGCCACCGGCTGCAGAAGAACAAGCGCTTCGATCTCGGCAGCGCCAGCCCGCGCATCCTAGTGGAGTGCAAGTCCTACACCTGGACAGTGTCCGGCAATCGGCCGAGCGCCAAGATCCGCGGCATGAACGAAGCCATGCTGCTGTTCGGTGCGGCGCCCCGCGACTATCGGAAGATTCTGTTCGTGCTCAAACATCTTCACCCGCATTCGAAGGTGAGTCTGATCTCGCACTATATCAAGAACAACGGCCACCTGATCAGCCGCGGCATCGAGATCTGGGAGTTCGATCTCGATGCGCGGCAGGGCGCACGGGTGTTTTGAGCGCGTGCGCCGGAACGCTTGTGGTTGTTTTGGGTGATGAACTATTTCGGCCAGCGGATCACTAACAGCTGCATTCACAGCAGCGAGCTCCGTCATGCCCAGCGACACCGTCGATATCGAAGCACTCGCGCAGTTGCGTCCGGGAATGCCTGTGTTGCGTCTGTCGCAAGCGCTCGGTACGCATTGGCGCCCGCTGACTTCGGACGACGAAGGCTGGGTCAGACCGGCGCGCGATGTGGTCGGTGGTTTCTCGGCGCGGGTCGATATTCACGGCATCATCGGCCATCTCAACATACACGCCGCATTCCCTAAACCGGTGATGGACGATCGACTGCAGCTGGGCATGACGCTGCAGGCGGTGAAAGGCGAGTATCCCACGCTTGCTTTTTTGCAGGACATCGCCGGCGTGTCTCAGACGTTGCAGCTTTACGGCGCATCGACGGCCGACGGGATGAAATTGACTGCGTTATTCCGCGACGAACGGCTGCTCGGTCTTCAACTCTTTTACCCGGATGCGATCTATGTGGCGGAGATGCCCGCTCTTGCACCACTCGATCTGCCGGCCGGTGCACCATTCACCGATCTGAATTTCAAACTGGTGGTGCTTGATGCGCTTCTGGAAGCGAGATTGATTGATCTCGGGAATGCTTCCCAGTTTCTGTCGCGGGTGCTGGGGCGGCCCTATGATCCCCGCGGCGATAGCCAGTGGCCGCACAAATGCCAAGCTGCCTACGATTATCTCGTTCGTATCCTGCTCACACCAGATCAGCTGTCAGCGGTGACAGCGCTGTGTTTCGATGGCGGCAATGCGATCTATGACTACATCTGGCCGGGCTGGAGCGGCGAGACCGATGACTTTCATGTGCGCAGCCTGGAAGGCATCGAGCAACTGACACATCTGCGAGACTTCAACGATATCGCATTGCTGGAAGCTAACGATCTGAGCCCGCTTTTACGTTTGCCCGATTTACGTTCGCTCGATCTAGGGCTCGGAACGAAGCTGCCGGCTGCGATCCTGCTGGGTCTGCCGGCTTTGGAGCGGTTTGCCTGTCATGAAGACGACGCGCCGGATCGTGTGGCGCTGGAAGCGCTCAAGGCGAAAGGTGTGAAGGTTCGCCTGTATTGATTGCAGCAGAGCCAAAAAAGGACGGGGTCCTACTTCTGCCCGATCTTGCCTTCGGTGCCGTTCAGCAATCGCTTGATGTTCTCGCGGTGCATGAACCACAGCAGCAGCGTCAGCACGGTGGCCAGCACGGCGAGTTGTGGCGCCTTGGCCCACCACAGGAAGATAGGCGTGATGGCACTGGCGGTGAGGGCGGAGAATGACGAGTAGCGCGAGGAGAAGGCACAGGCGAGCCAGGCAAGGCAGAACACCACGGCGGCCGGCCAGTATAGGCCGAACATGATGCCGATATAGACGGCAACGCCCTTGCCGCCCTTGAAGCCGAGCCAGACCGGGAAGAGGTGGCCCAGGAAAGCGAAGAGACCGGCAACCATGGCCGGAACGGGACCGCCGACGCTGCCGGCGATGATCACTGCGACGGTGCCCTTGAGGGCATCGAGCAGCAGGGTCGCCGCGGCAAGGCCCTTACGGCCGGTGCGCAGCACATTGGTGGCGCCGATATTGCCCGAGCCGATGGTGCGGATGTCCTGTGTGCCGGCGAGCCTGGTCAGCACCAGCCCGAATGGGACCGATCCCAGGAAATAGCCAAGCGCGGCGGCAAATATATAAAGAACGATCATCGGGCCTCTATCCTAAGACGCGTTTCGCACTTTCGTGCTCTCAGACACGCCTATCGCGTCAGACGTGCTCGTAAACGGTACGTCCGCCGACGATAGTGCGCGCAACACGGCCGGTAAAACGGGCCTCGTCGAACGGCGTATTCTTGCATTGTGACTTCAGGTCTGCGGGATCCAGCACCCACGGTACATCGGCATCGATGACAATGATATCGGCAACCGCGCCGGGGCGCAGCGTGCCGCCGGGCAGGCCGAGCAGTTCGGCCGGACGTGTCGACATCGCACGGATCAGTTGGGTGAAGGTGAGCTCGCCATTGTGGATCAGCCGCAATCCGGCCGACAGCATCGTCTCGAGGCCGATGGCACCCGGAGCGGCTTCTGCAAATGGCAGGCGCTTGGTTTCGACATCCTGCGGGTTGTGATCGGACATGACGACGTCGATCAGCCCGGAGGCAACGGCGGCCACCAGAGCCTGGCGGTCTTCCTCGACGCGCAGCGGCGGCGACAGCTTGAGATATGACCGATAGGGGCCGATATCGTTTTCGTTCAGCGTGAGATGATTGATCGAGGCTGAGGCGCTCACGCGAAGTCCGGCATCGCGCGCCCGCTTCAAGACCTCGATGGATTCTGCGCAGGTCAGTGACGCGGCGTGATAGCGGCCGCCCGTGAGAGCCACCAGACGCATGTCGCGTTCCAGCATCATGGCTTCGGCGGCCGTGGGAATGCCCATCAGGCCAAGCCGCGAGGCGCGCTCGCCTTCGTTCATTACGCCTTCACCGACGAGATCGGGGTCTTCCGTGTGATGCACGATCAGAACGTCGAAGTCGCGGGCGTAAGTGAGCGCGCGGCGCATCAGCTGCGCATTGGTGATGCTCTTGTCGGCATCGGTGAACGCGACGGCACCCGCGGCCTTCAACAGGCCAAGCTCCGTCATCTCCTTGCCCTGGAGACCCTTGGTGAGTGCGGCCATCGGATGGATGTTGACGATCGCGGTGTCACGGGCACGGCGCAGCACGAAATCGACGGTGGCGGAATTGTCGATGACCGGCGAGGTATCCGGCTGGCAGACGATGGTGGTGATGCCGCCAGCCGCAGCGGCGCGGCTTGCGGATGCGAAGGTCTCGCGATGGCTGGCGCCGGGCTCGCCGACGAAGGCGCGCATGTCGACGAGGCCGGGGGCCACGACCTTGCCGGCGCAATTGATGATGTCGGTGCCTTCAGGCACACCGGCCGCGCCGATGCCGCGGCGGGCGTCGCGGATCATACCGTCGGCGATCAGCACATCCCCGATACCGTCGAGGTCCCGTGACGGATCGATCAGGTGCGCATTGGCGAGCAGGATGGGGCGGCGATCTGTCAACATGGCGTCACGCGTTCGGGAGGTTGCGCGCGAGCGCTTCGAGCACGGCCATGCGGACCGCTACGCCCATCTCGACCTGTTCGCGGATCAGCGACTGCGCGCCGTCGGCCACGATGGAGTCGATCTCGACGCCGCGATTCATCGGGCCGGGATGCATCACCAGGGCGTCGGGCTTGGCATAAGCGAGCTTCTTCTGGTCGAGGCCGAAATACTGGAAGTATTCGGCGGAGGACGGCACGAAGGAGCCGTTCATACGCTCGCGCTGCAGCCGCAGCATCATCACGATATCAGCGCCGTGGAGGCCCTCGCGCATGTCGCGCGCGACCTCGACACCCATGCGCTCGATACCCGGCGGCAGCAGCGTGGAAGGCCCAACCACGCGCACGCGTGCGCCCATGGTGTTGAGCAGCAGGATATTTGAACGCGCGACCCGTGAATGCAGGACATCGCCGCAGATCGCGATCGTCAGTCCTTCGAGGCGGCCCTTGTTGCGACGGATGGTCAGCGCGTCGAGCAGGGCCTGGGTCGGATGTTCATGGGCGCCATCGCCCGCATTGATGACGGAGCCGTCGACCTTGCGGGCCAGCAGTTCGACCGCGCCGGAGGCATGATGGCGCATCACGAGAATGTCCGGATGCATCGCGTTCAGCGTCATCGCGGTGTCGATCAGCGTCTCGCCCTTTTTGATCGAGGACGATGACACCGACATGTTCATGACGTCGGCGCCGAGCCGCTTGCCGGCCAGTTCGAACGACGACTGGGTGCGCGTCGAATTCTCAAAAAACAGATTGATCTGGGTACGACCGCGCAGCGAGGAACGCTTTTTGTCGACCTGGCGGTTCAGCTCGACATATTCCTCGGACAGGTCGAGGAGGCCGGTGATATCCGCGGCGGAAAGGCCCTCGATGCCCAGCAAATGCCGGTGTCCGAGGACGAAAGAGGATTTCGTGGCTTGGGTCATTAAAACGAAAGCTATAGGCAGAGTTGAAAAGCGGAGCAAGCGCGATTCGCCCGCTTTTCGGTTATCCCCCGGTCAGTCCGGTGGCAGGGTAAAGATGATGGGCATAAATCGCCGTCAAGTCGCCCGTTTTGGATCGCGAGGCCGCTGATGAGACGTTTTCCAAATCGACTGTTGGCGGTGATTTCGGCGGGGCTCTGGCTGGCGTCGGTCGCCCAGCCTGCGCAGGCGCAAAACCTGCCTGACGATTTCGTGTTCCTGCGCGACATCGATCCCTCGATCCGGCAGGACATCCGCTATGCCGGCGTCAACAACTTCGTCGGGCGCAAGCTTAGCGGCTATGACAGCGCGGAATGCGTGGTGAAACGCGCGGTCGGCCTCGCTCTGCAGAAGGTGCAGCGCGAACTGATGGCGCAAAACCTGTCGCTGAAAATGCTGGATTGCTATCGGCCGGCGCGGGCATCGCGCGACATGGTGGCGTGGGCGCGCGATGGCAACGAGACGCCGGCGCAGAAGCGTTACAATCCGTCCTTCAGCAAAGCGGATCTGTTCAGGCTTGGCTATATCGCCGAGCGCTCCGGCCACTCCACCGGCGCGGCGCTCGATCTGACGCTGGTCGATCTGCGTGCGCCTGCGTCTCCGGCATTTGATCCGAACAAGGCCTATGCGAGCTGTATCGCGCCGGAGGCACAGCGCGCGCCGGAGGGCAGTGTCGATATGGGCACGGGTTACGATTGCTCCGATGCGAAGGCGCATACCGGATCGCGCACGATCTTACCCGCGCAGCGGCGCTGGCGCGATCTCCTGGTGACTGTGATGGGCAGGCAGGGCTTCGTGAATTATTCCAAGGAATGGTGGCACTTCTCGCTGCCGGGCACAGGCGTGAGCACCTACGATTTTCCGATTGTGCGGCAGGCAAGATAGCCCCGTGAAATCCCGGTCAATCCAGCGTAAAATGATTCGCAATACCGCCTCCAGCCGGAACTGATTCATGACCGACGCCACCTCTGCCATTCATGCGGTGCTCAACCAGTCGCCACCGTTCGAGGACGTCAATCTGTTCGAGCTGGACCGGCCGCTGGTGGAAGCGGTTGCGATGAATGAGGGCTCGTTCGCCTATGTCGACCACGCCAAATTCGGTCAGCTCTGGGGATCGGCCGACATGGCGCAGCGCGCGCGACTGGCCAACGAGAATACGCCGAAGCTGCGGACTTTCGATGCGCGCGGCAACCGGCGCGACGAGGTCGAGTTTCATCCGGCCTATCACGAACTGATGGCACAGAGCATTGCAGCGGGAATTCACAATTCGACCTGGACGGCGGACGGCAAGCCAAAGGGGCGGGGGGCGGAAGTGATCCGTGCGGCGCGTTTCTACATGGCCGCGCAGGTCGAGACCGGGCATCTGTGCCCGATCACGATGACACGTGCCGCCGTCGGTGCGCTGGCGATGCAGCCGGATGTGCTGGCGCAGGTGATGCCGGTCATTGCCAGCCACGACTACGATCCGAGCTTTGCGCCATGGTCGGCCAAGCGCGGGATGACGCTGGGCATGGGGATGACCGAACGGCAGGGCGGCACGGATGTGCGCAGCAACATGACGCGCGCGGTGCGCGACGGCGATGCGTATCGCATCAGCGGCCACAAGTGGTTCATGTCGGCGCCGATGTGCGACGCATTCCTGGTGCTGGCGCAGGCCGAGGACGGGTTGAGCTGTTTCTTCATGCCGCGGTTCCGACCGGATGGCTCGCTCAATGCGCTGAATTTCCAGCGTCTGAAGGACAAGCTCGGCAATCGCTCCAACGCGTCGTCGGAAGTCGAGTTCAATGATGCCTACGCACTGCGCGTCGGCGACGAAGGCAAGGGCATCCGCACCATCATCCAGATGGTGCAATTGACGCGGCAGGATTGCGCCACGGCATCGGCCGGCTTGATGCGCTCGGGCCTCGTTCATGCGCTGCATCACGCAAGGCATCGCAGCGTGTTCCAGAAACATCTTGCCGATCAGCCGATGATGCAAAGCGTGCTCGCCGATATGGCGCTGCATGTGGAGGCCTCGACGGCGCTGGTGATGCGGCTATGCCGCGCCTTCGATCTCGCGCCGGAAGATCAGTCTGAGGCGGCGTATATGCGTTTCCTCACGCCGGTCGTGAAATACTGGGTCTGCAAATCGGCGCCGGGCTTCCTTTACGAGGCCATGGAATGCATGGGCGGCAATGGCTATGTCGAGGAGGGCATCCTGGCGCGGCATTATCGTGAGGCGCCGGTCAATGCGATCTGGGAAGGCTCGGGCAACGTGATGTGTCTCGATGTGCTGCGGGCGCTGTCGCGCGAAGGTGACGCTTCGACCGCGGTGCTGCAGGACCTGATGCTGGAGACGCGCGGACTGCCCGGCGCGGCCGATGCTGCGGCCTTCATCATCCGCACCTTGCTGCGGCCCGACAGCGAGCGTGTTGCACGGCAGGCGGTGGAATCGCTGGCGTTGCTGGCGGCCTGCGCTGCGCTGAACATAGTGCATCCGCCCCATGCCGAACTGTTTGCGCGGACACGCCTTGATAGTGCGCGCAACGCGATCTACGGCACTGCTGAAATGACCGAAGCTCAGGGCCGGGGACTGCTCGAGCGGGCGTTGCCGCAGTGAGCGCGCTGGATACGCCTGTCATACGGTCAAACCTGCCACCCGCGACAAAGCCGCCGAGGGTCTGGAAATTCTGGGGCACCAGCCTCTGGGGGCTGTTCGCTTTTGCAGCGATGTTCGCCGGCCAGCTCACCGTCGTCGCCTATTATCTGCTGATTAAGGATGCGCCACTCGATGCGACGCTGCTGATCAAGGCGATGAGCAGCGGTACGACCATCGCCGCGTCCGTTCTCATGGGACTTCCGGCAGTGTGTCTGGCGCTGTGGCTGGCGACGCGCATGGCGCGGCAATCCTTTGCTGACTATCTGGGGCTGCGCGGCACGTCCTGGAAAAACTACGTACTCGGCACGGTGGCGCTGATCGTGCTGGTCGGTGCCTGGGAGCTGGTCGCAAAAGGCATGGGGCGCGACTCCGCGCCGACTTTCATGCTGGAAGTGCTGAAGTCGGCTCGCGCTGACGGCGCACTGTGGCTGCTCGTGATAGCGTTCTGCGTCGGCGCGCCGATGACCGAAGAATTCTTCGCGCGCGGTTTTCTCTATCGCGGCTGGTCGGAATCGTTTTTGCGGCCGGTTGGCGCCATCGTGGCGTCATCGCTGGTCTGGACGGCGATGCATCTGCAGTATGACTGGTTCTTCTTCGTCGAGATTTTCACCATCGGCCTGCTGTTCGGCTATATGCGCTATCGCAGCCATTCGACATGGCTGACGATCTATCTGCATGGCTTGAACAATCTCGCCGCCACGGTGCAAACGCTGCTGATCGCGAACGGTGTGATATCGCCGTAGCTATTCTGCCAGCGCAATGAAGACGGGCATGGTCAGGACCGCCAGCGTGGTTTGAACGGTCAGGATTTGCGCCAACAGAGGCGCGTCACCGCCCATCTGCCGCGCCAGAATATAGCCGTTCGACGCCGACGGCACCGACGCGCAGCAGACGACCACTGCGAGATTGGTGCCGGACAGGCCGAAGGCGATGCCGAGGCCCATGGCGATCAGCGGCATCACGGCGAGTTTCAAGACGACTGTCAGTGCTGCGGCCATGCCGGGTCTGTGAAGGCCTTCGAGTTGAAGACCCGCGCCGACGATCAGCAGGCCCATCGCCAGTGAGCAGCGCCCGAGGGCATCGAGAAATTCATGGGCGGGGCGCGGCACGGACAATCCGGCGAGGTTGATCGCGAGGCCGATCACGCAGGCCCAGATCAGCGGGTTCCTGGCTATGGTCAGCAGTAGCGCAGGCCACGCCATCCGTTGCGGTGAGGCGTAATGTGCCAGCACCCAGACGGCCAGAATATTCAGCAGCGGGATCATTGCCACCATGGCGACGGAGGCCAGCGTGATGCCGAGGTCTCCCCACAGATTGCCGGCGACCGAGAGTGCCACGAAGGTCTGCCAGCGCGTTGCGCCCTGAAACAGCGAGGTGAAGGCCGGCCCATCGAGGCCGATGGCCCGCGCCAGCAACGGGCGCAGCGCCAGACATAGCGCAGACATCAGGACAACGGAGAGCAGTAGTGCGCCGCCGACGCCGACGATCGGCACCGAGG
The DNA here is from genome assembly GCF_008329525.1 of Tardiphaga sp. P9-11. Taxonomy (GTDB): domain Bacteria; phylum Pseudomonadota; class Alphaproteobacteria; order Rhizobiales; family Xanthobacteraceae; genus Tardiphaga. The sequence goes on from NZ_NPKQ01000004.1 coordinate 139,330, forward strand.
ACAGATTGGCGCGCGCCAGCGTGTCGATCAGCAAAGCGGGGAACAGGACATAATAGACGAGCTGTTCCAGCCCGACCCACTCGATGTTCTGCTTCAACAGCAAACGTCGCAATGCAAAGCCGAGCACGATGAGCAGGAAGACCGGGACGAGAGCACCGAATACCGTCAACATGGTCAGCGAATATCCGGCGTGCGCAGCAAGGCGGCGAGGCGATCCAGGGCGCCCTGAAGAATGAAGATCGCGGCATGTTCGTCGATGACCTTGGCGCGTTTGGCGCGGCTGACATCATTGGCGATCAATTCGCGCTCGACCGCAGATGTGGAGAGCCGCTCGTCCCAGAAGGCGATTGGCAATTCAGTCAGTTTCGAGAAGTTGCGCGCGAAGGCACGGGTCGATTGTGCCCGCGGGCCTTCGCTGCCGTCCATGTTGATGGGCAGGCCGAGCACGAAGCCGCAGATATTGCGCTCAGTGGAGAGCTTGATGAGACGCGCGGCATCCGCCTTGAACGCGGTGCGCTCCACGGTCTCGATGCCGGTGGCGAGGCGACGATCGGGATCGGACACCGCGACGCCGATGGTCTTGGTGCCGAGATCGAGACCGATCAGCGCGCCACGGGCGGGCAGATGTGCGGCGGCTTCGACGAGGGGGAGGATCACAGCAGGCATGACCCCGCATAACACGCGTGGCCATCAGATCAAACGCTGCGCCGCACCTATCGGAAATGACGGCGGGTGCGCCATTCCTCGGCGGTCATTTCCCAGATTTCCGAGGGCCAACGGCCTGAGACGTAATTGCGATCCTCGGTGGCGATCACGCGCATGCCGGACGTCTCCGAAATCCGGCGCGAAGCAGTGTTGGCGATGGCCTTGATGACGCGCAGCACGGGCCGCTGCAACGTGTCGAACCAGTAATCGGTGACGGCGTCGCTGGCCTCGGTCATCAGCCTTTGTCCGTGCCAGGCGGGATCGAGCCAGAAGCCGCGATTGTCGTCGTCACTGTCCCTGACATTGATCATGCCGATCAATTGGTCCGGTGCAGTCTTCAGGCGGATCGACCAGTGCCATTCGGTGCCGTTTTCCATGCCTGGCAGCACGACATCGCGCAGGAAGGTGAAGGCGCCATCAGCCGGGTAGGGCCATGGCACACGGCTGGCCAGGAAACGCACGACATCCATCTGCGGAAAGAGCCGTTGCACGGCATCGGAGTCATCCAGCACGAGCGGGCGCAGGATCAGTCTGGGCGTGGTGAGTTCGGGAATGGCAGCGGTCATCGGTCGCGTTTCACATCGGTGGTGATTTGCGGCAAGGTAGCATCGTTCCCGCGTTTCTGCGTCTTACGTCACGAGCCCGATCCATGGATTCCCTCAGCCTGTTTGGATTGTTCGCCGTCAGCGCCATGCTGGTCTGCTACGCGCTGGAGGCGCGCAGTCCGTGGTTTACGCTGGCCTTCGCCGGCGCCTGTGGGCTCGGATCGCTTTACGGATTTCTGCAGGGCGCCTGGCCGTTCGGGCTGGTGGAGGCGATCTGGGCCGGTGTGGCGCTGCGCAAGTGGATGCTCATCCCCCGCGCAACCGCATAGCTCGCGCGGGTGCGGCTGTGTTAGCTTGAGCATGGCTCGGCAATGACGCACATGCCACTTCCTCAAGTCTGTCTCAAGATAGTCACCGCTTTGCCGCTGGATTCAGAGGCATTGCCGCAAGAATCCGGAGATCCCCCATGTGGCCCGACCGCCGACTGATCGACCTTTTCGGCACCGAATTTCCCATCGTGCAGGCGCCGATGGCCGGCGTGCAGGATGCCGACATCATGATCGGCGCAGCGGAGGGCGGCGCGCTGGCCTCGTTGCCGTGCGCAATGATCTCACCCGAGAAAGCCCGTGAGCAGATCAATATCGTGCGCCAGCGCGTCTCTGCGCCGGTCAACATGAATTACTTCTGCCATACCGCGGTCGACGCCGATCCCGCACGCGAGGCCAACTGGCGCAAGCGGCTGACGTCTTATTTCACCGAACTCGGGCTCGACCCGAATGCCGACATCAATGCGGCCAACCGCGCGCCGTTCGACGAGGCGATGTGTGCGCTGGTGGAAGAATTGAAGCCAGAAGTGGTCAGCTTTCACTTCGGCCTGCCGGACCCGGCGCTCTTGAAGCGCATCAAGGCAGCCGGCTGTCGGGTCATCGCCTCTGCGACCATCGTCAAGGAGGCCGTGTGGCTCGAAGAGCGCGGCGTGGATGCAATCATTGCCCAGGGCGCGGAAGCTGGCGGTCATCGCGGAATGTTCCTGACCGAGGATATCGCCACGCAGCCCGGCCTGTTCGCGCTGCTGCCGCAGGTGGTGGATGCGGTGAAAGTGCCGGTGATCGCCGCAGGTGGCATCGCCGATGGACGCGGCATCGCGGCGGCCTTTGCGCTCGGTGCTGCGGGCGTGCAGATCGGCACGGCCTATTTGCGAACGCCCGAATCCAAGGTCAGCGGACCGGGCCGTGCAGCCTTGGCCGGCGCGTCGGACGCCTCGACGGTCATCACCAATGTCATGACCGGCCGTCCGGCCCGGGGCGTCATCAACCGCGTCATGCGCGAGGTCGGGCCGGTCTCGCCCGATGCGCCTGCGTTCCCGCATTCGGCGACCGCGCTGGGGCCGCTGAAAGCGGCTGCAGAAAAGCTCGGCCGGGCCGATTTTACCAATCTCTGGGCTGGACAGTCGGTCGGAATGGGTAGCGAATTGCCTGCGGCGGAACTGACGCGCTCGCTGGCAGCGGCGGCGCTCGCCCGGATGGCTGAATTGCGAGGCTAGAAGGGCCGGGCGCCCGGCGGTTGCGGCGCAAAACCTCCGTCTGCTATATGGCAGGGAGATTTTGCTCCGAGGCCCTATATAGATGTCAGTCGATGCTGCCACCGTTCGCCGGATCGCGCACCTTGCGCGGATCGCGGTCACTGATGCCGAGGTTCCCCATTTGCAGGGTGAACTGAACGCGATGCTGGCCTTTGTCGAGCAATTGCAGGAAGTGAATGTCGACGGCGTCGAGCCGATGACCTCGGTGATGCCGATGGAAATGAAGAAGCGCGCCGATGTCGTCACTGACGGCGAGATCGTCGACGCGGTGACGGCGAATGCGCCGGAGTCCGAAGATCATTTCTTCCTGGTGCCGAAAGTCGTCGAGTAATCGCGCAAGAACCGTTCGGACGGAAACCGCCATGTGCCTGCTTTGCGACGATGAAAAGTCCTATCAGCTCTATATGGACTACCTCGACGAGATGGAGCGTCAGGGGAAGGTCAAGGATGTCGACGCGGCGATGGATGCCATCCTCGACAAGGTTCAGGCCGCACAGGAAGCTGACGACAAACTCCGTCGTGCCTCATCCAAAAAAGACTTGCCCGAAAACGACAAGACGCTCTCTCCCTTCTTTTGCAGCCCGGTCAATAAATAGATGACAGATCTGACGTCGCTGACACTCGCCGAGGCGCGTGACGGCCTTGCGACCAAATCCTTCACGTCAGTTGAACTGACCGATGCGCATCTCAAGGCGATGGAAGCCGCGCGCGTGCTGAACGCCTATGTGCTGGAGACGCCGGATCAGGCGCGCGCCATGGCGCAGGCGGCGGATGCGAAGCTCGCCAAGGGCGAGGGCGGCTGGCTCGGTGGCGTGCCGCTGGGCATCAAAGATCTGTTCGCCACCAAAGGCGTGCGCACCACCGCATGTTCAAAAATCCTCGGCAACTTCGTGCCGCCTTACGAATCGACCGTGACCGCGCAGCTTTGGCGCGATGGCGCGGTCATGCTCGGTAAGCTCAACAATGATGAATTCGCCATGGGCTCGGCGAACGAGACTTCGTTCTTCGGTCCGGTGATCAATCCGTGGCGGCGTGACGGCTCCGACGTCAACCTGGTGCCCGGCGGTTCGTCCGGCGGTTCGGCTTCGGCCGTTGCCGCAGGTCTCTGCCTCGGCGCGACCGCGACCGACACTGGCGGTTCGATCCGCCAGCCTGCGGCCTTCGCCGGCATCGTCGGCATGAAGCCGACCTACGGCCGCTGCTCGCGCTGGGGTACGGTCGCTTTCGCATCCTCGCTCGATCAGGCCGGGCCGATCGCGCGCACCGTGCGCGATACCGCGATCCTGATGCGCTCGATGGCTGGTTACGATCCCAAGGATTCCACCTCGGTCGATCGCGAAGTGCCGGATTACGAGGCTGCCATCGGCAAGTCCGTGAAGGGCATGAAGATCGGCATTCCCAAGGAATATCGCATCGACGGCATGCCGGCCGAGATCGAAAAGCTTTGGTCGGAAGGCGCCGCGCAGCTCAAGGCCGCCGGTGCCGAACTCGTCGACGTGTCGCTGCCGCATACCAAATACGCGCTGCCGGCCTATTACATCGTGGCGCCGGCCGAAGCGTCGTCGAACCTCGCGCGCTATGACGGTGTGCGTTACGGCCTGCGCGTACCGGGCCGCAGCATCAGTGATATGTATGAGAATACCCGCGCTGAAGGTTTCGGCGCGGAAGTGCGTCGCCGCGTGATGATCGGAACTTACGTTCTCTCTGCCGGCTATTACGACGCTTACTATCTGCGCGCGCAGAAGGTGCGGACGCTGATCAAACGCGACTTCGAGGAGTGCTTTGCCAAGGGCATCCACGCAATCCTGACGCCGGCGACACCCTCTGCGGCATTCGGTATTGGCGAGAAGGGCGGCGCTGATCCGATCGAAATGTATCTCAACGATATTTTCACGGTGACGGTGAACATGGCGGGGTTGCCAGGCATTGCGGTTCCCGCAGGCAAGGACGCGCAGGGATTGCCGCTTGGGCTGCAACTCATCGGCCGTCCGTTCGACGAGGAGACGCTGTTCTCGCTCGGCGAAACCATCGAACAGGCATCAGGGCGTTTCACGCCACCCAAGTGGTGGGCCTGACATCATCCGCGTGAAGTGTTGCGCGTTTGACATTGCGTTTTGCAATGCACTTGGCCATGCTTTGCCCATGAGCATGGCCCGCTGATGAGCACTGACGACGGTCTCCCACCGACCCAGCAAGTCGACCAGATTCTGGGGTCGTCGAAGCTTGCCGCCGCGATCGAGAGCGATCGCTACAAACATCTGCTCGATCATGTTCCGGTTGCCGTCGCAGTGTCGTGCGGTTCCGCAGGCGAACAGCAGGTCGTCTACATCAACAAGGCGTTCGAAGCCTTGATGGCGGTGGCGCCCGCTGATGTCGAGGGACAGGGGTGGACCTGTCTTGACGGCTTTCTCAACGAAGACAATCAGGCCCAGACGCTCGGCGAAGCGATCCGCGACGGCGAGGATTTCATCGGCGTGTTCCGTCCCTCGATCCCGCTTGAGCGTCTCGTCATCGTCCAGGCCTATGCCTCGGTGATCGAGAGTGACGACGGCGTCGAGAATTTCCGGATCGTGGCACTGGTGGATGTCGGTGGCCGCGAGCGGGCGCAGATCGAGCAGTTCGAGAACCAGATCCGCGACCGCGACATGCTGATGCGCGAATTACAGCATCGTGTGAAGAACAATTTGCAGCTCATCACGGCGCTGGTGCGGCTCGAAGCCCGCTCGGCAGCAGAAGGCGAGGCGGTGGCGCTCGCGCGGCTTGCCAGCCGTATCGATGCGCTGACGGTTTTGTACCGGACGCTGTCCGACGAGAACGCTGCAGCCGATATCGATCTCGGACAGTATCTCGCCGATATCGCCAATGCGGTTATGGCTGCCAGCGCGACGGCGGATATCACGCTCGACCTGCAGGTCGGCTATTGCCCGATGTCGATCAATATCGCGATGCCGGCGGGACTGTTGGTCAATGAGATGCTCACCAACGCGCTGAAATACGCCTTCGTCGGCCGTGCCGGCGGTCAGATCAAACTGATCTGCAAGCTGGAAGGTGGCCATGTCACGGTGATCGTCGCCGATGACGGCGTTGGTCTTGCCGAAGGCCAGGAATGGCCGTCGCCGCGCAAGCTAGGTGCGTTGATCCTGCAGACTCTGAAGGAGAATGCGTCGAACGTAATGTTCAATGCTGAGAGCATTCGCGGGCAGGGCAGCTGGTTCACGCTGGTATTCGATGCCGCGCCAAGCAGTCAGCCGAACTAGGCTGAAGCCTCGCTGTTCGACAGGCCTGCAAGAAGTTTCGCGAGAAGATTGTTCAAACGCCGCTGCTCGTCTGCGTTGAGAGCCGATAAAACGGCGCGCTCATTCTCGACGTGCCGGTCGAGAAGGTCGTCGATCAGGGTTTTACCGGCGGTGGTCAGTACAACAAGGGTCCCGCGACGGTCGGTCGGATGCTTACGCCGTTTGATGAACCCGTTTTTTTCCAGTCGGTCGATACGGCTGGTCATCCCGCCCGATGAAATCATCAGGAACTCGTAAAGCTCCGTCGGCGTCAGCGCATAGGGCTTGCCCGAGCGGCGCAAGGTGGCGAGGACGTCGAATTCGCCTGGCTGCAAATTGAAGCTGGCGAACAGTGGGGTCAGCCGGTCGCGGCTGATTACCAGCGCGACCTCTTGCAGCCTACCCAGCACTTCCATCGGAAATGTATCGAGGTCGGGGCGCTCATTGCGCCATTGCCCCGCCGCGATTGCTGCACGATCTGCCATACGTCATTCCTATATGTCTTGACGTTAAGATACTCGATGTCTAGATAATATCCCGAACGTTGCTTATCGCCAACGGTTTTCAAAGTCTCAAAGAGGTCGATCGTTATGCTCACGCCTGTCTTGTGCGTGCGGCGGGAGCGTTGAAATGGACGTGCGCTGCGTCCCCGCCGGTTCATTGCTTCGCGCTGCAGCCATCCTTCTGCTGGCACTCAATCTACGTCCAGCCATAGCTGCCATCGGCCCGCTGCTCGACCTCATCGAGGCTTCCACCGGCCTGACTCACACCGAAGCGAGCCTGCTGACGACTCTGCCTGTTTTGGTGATGGGACTCTGCGCCCTGTTCGGCGCTCATCTGCGACGTCTGCTCGGGGAACGCGGAGGCATCGCGATCGGGGCAGCGATCGTCTTCGTCGCGTGTCTTGCGCGCGTGGCGCTGACGGGAAGAGAAGGATTGATCTGGACCGCGATCCTGGTTGGCATCGGCATCGCGCTGGTGCAAACGCTGCTACCGACCTTCATCAAACGCGAATTCCCGATGCAGAGCGGACGCATCATGGGGGTCTATACGACAGGCATCATGGGCGGCGCGGCGATCGCCGCGGCAACGGCGGCGGGTCTTGCCGAGCATCTGGGATGGCCGGCCACGCTTGCGGTCTGGTGTATTCCTGCGGCTCTCGCAGTCCTGTTCTGGCTGATGGCAACATGGCGCGGGAAGGGCGGGATACCCTCGATCCCGCAGCCACGAACGGTCCATCCGCGATGCACATATTTATCATTCTGGCGCAGCCTTCGCGCCTGGGAGCTGCTTGTGTTTTTCGGAATAGGGACGGGCGCCTATACGCTCGTCCTCGCATGGCTTCCTCCTTTCTATACGGCGCTGGGATGGAGCCGCTCCGATGCAGGCTTCCTGCTTGGCGGTCTCACGATCACCGAAGTCGTGGCCGGGCTGATGGTCTCGGCCTTCATCGGACGCTTTCCCGATCGCCGCGGACCGCTCATCGTTGTTTTGGCACTGCTGCTGACGGGGCTCATCTGCCTGATCGCTGCACCACTGTCTTTGGCCGTCGTCGCCTGTGGCTTGCTGGGAACAGGCATTGGCGCACTGTTTCCGCTGTCGCTGATCCTCACGCTCGATCACATCGACGATCCCGCGCGCGCCGGGGAACTGGCGTCTTTCGTTCAAGGCGGCGGCTACATCATCGCCAGCGCCATGCCTCTGCTGGCGGGCATTCTGCGCGATCAATTCTCCGACCTGTCACAAGCCTGGATGGTGATGGCGGCCGGCGCGCTGCTCCCGATCGGCATGTCCACGCGTTTCTCGCCGGCGTCCTACCTGCGGCTCTCTCGATAGCTCCGTCTAACATCCGCCGCTCAGCCGGATCGCGCTACCGTGTGACGCAGGCGGCTTGCCTTGTATTAACCATGATGCGGGCGCGGATGCTTCCATCCGCGCCGCTTTGCATAAATGCGTAATGATTTGGATTATGGTTTGTTTGAGCTTTCAGAGTGCACGGTGTTGCGGGGATCGGCTCCACCCTTCGGTCAGATCCGGGGACAGGTTTCGACTGAAAGCGTGCGAACGGTAGACTTATGACCTGGGTGCGCTCTATCGGTGTTGTCGTCACAATCTGCATCGTGCTGATTGGCTGTGCGTCGGTTCACAATATTCCGGTCAATACGCCGGCGACCGATGGTGGGCTGGAGAAACTCAACGCGGGGTTCGATAGTTCCACAGTCGCGGGCGAGGTTCTCGTCGGTCTCGCATTTTCTGGAGGCGGCACGCGGGCGGCGGCATTTTCCTTTGGCGTGCTCTCGGAAATGGAGCGGATCCCGGTTCGCGGCGCAGCGAGTTCGATGCTCGATCACGTTGATTTTGTGTCCGGCGTGTCCGGCGGCTCGGTGCTGGCAGCCTATTACGGGTTGAAAAAGCGTGTGGCGTTGTCGGACTTTCGTGAGCGCTTCCTGATCCGTAACGCGGAGGAGGGGCTTCAAACCAGCCTGTCGCTCGGCACCATCGGCCGCGCCTTCTCCGGTGGCGTCAATGACTCCGTTGGCTTCACCAAATGGCTCGATGCGAATCTGTTCGAGGGAGCGACGTTCAGTCAGCTCCGCGCAGGCCGGCCGCGGGTCTGGATCAATGCCTCGGATATTTACAACCGGGTTCCGTTTATCTTTGATGCAACGGCATTCAGCGCGATCTGCAGCGACCTCGCCACCTATCCGATCTCCAATGCCGTAGCCGCGTCGGCTGCGGTACCGATTGCGTTTGCGCCGGCGGTGGTTCAGGCATTCCCCGGCACTTGCAACGATCCGTTGCCGTCCTGGATCAAGCGTGTCGCCGCCGATCGTACCGCTTCGCCGATGTTGAGTTCGTATGCGAAGGCGATCGTCCGCTACCGCGACGGCGCGGTGCCCTACATCAAGCTGCTCGATGGCGGGCTGGTCGACAATTATGGCGTTTCCGGCCTCACCATCGCGCGCGAGTCGTCGGAGACGCCCTATGGGCCGATTTCGCCGCAGCAGGCGGTGAAACTGCGGCGTGCGCTGTTTCTGGTGGTCGATGCCAAGGCCGGTCTTTCCGGCAACTGGGTGCAGACAGTGGAAGGACCGAGTGGAGTCGATCTGATCAAGGCTGCGGTCGATACCACCATGGATGCCAGCGTTGGCGCCAGCTACACCGCCTTCGATCGTACCATGACGGACTGGCAGAACTCGCTGGTGCGCTGGCGCTGCGGCCTGTCGGCGGCGGAGCGGGCGCGCTATGGCGCGCGTCCTGGCTGGAATTGCCGCGACCTCAAAATCTCCATCGGACGGTTAGGGTTCGATCAGCTTGAACCGGCGCGCGCGGCCGTTCTAGAGGCGGTCCCAACCCGTTTCTCGCTGCCGCAGGCGCAGGTCGATGAGGTCATCACTGCCGGCCGCGATGCACTGCGCGCCAATCCGACTTTCCGGGCATTTGCTGCGGGCATATAGGCGCGGCCGCGCCCGGGCTGTGTGATTGGGCTTGGGCATGGGCTTGAACACGCCGCAGGGGGTTTTCCCGCGCCCGTCATCGCGGTAGAAACCGCCCCATGAACGCACCTGTCAAACCTTCGAAGCTCATCAAAGGCGCCACCGGCGACTGGGAAATGGTCATTGGTCTGGAGATCCACGCCCAGGTCAATTCTCACGCCAAGCTGTTCTCCGGCTCGTCCACGGAGTTCGGTGGATCGCCGAACAGCCACGTGTCGCTGGTCGACGCAGCCATGCCAGGCATGCTGCCAGTCATCAACGAGGAATGCGTCAAGCAGGCGGTCCGCACCGGTCTCGGGCTGAAAGCGCAGATCAACCGGCGCTCGACCTTCGACCGCAAGAACTACTTCTATCCGGACCTGCCACAGGGCTATCAGATCAGCCAATACAAGTCGCCGATCGTCGGCGAGGGCGAGGTCACGGTTGAGCTGTCCGACGGCGAGACCATCACCGTCGGTATCGAGCGCCTGCATCTCGAACAGGATGCCGGCAAGCTGGTGCATGACCAGAGCCCGACGCAGACTTTCGTCGATCTCAACCGGTCCGGCGTGGCGCTCATGGAGATCGTCTCCAAGCCTGACATGCGCTCGGCCGAACAGGCTCAGGCCTATGTGTCGAAGCTGCGCACCATCCTGCGCTATCTCGGCACCTGCGACGGCGACATGGAGAAGGGCAACCTGCGCGCCGACTGCAACGTCTCGGTTCGGAAGCCGGGCGATCCCTATGGCACCCGCTGCGAGATCAAGAACGTCAACTCGATCCGTTTCATCGGCCAGGCCATCGACTATGAAGCCCGGCGCCAGATCGGAATCCTCGAGGATGGCGGTTCGATTGATCAGGAGACGCGGCTCTACGATCCCAACAAGGGCGAGACCCGGTCGATGCGCTCCAAGGAAGAGGCGCATGACTACCGCTATTTCCCGGACCCCGACCTGCTGCCGCTGGAATTCAGCGAGGACTATGTCGCCGCGCTGAAAGCGGAGCTGCCGGAACTGCCCGACGAGAAGAAGGCGCGTTTCATCGGCGCGTTCGGCCTGTCGGCCTATGACGCCGCCGTGCTGGTGGCCGAGCGCGAGAGTGCTGAGTTCTTCGAGACGACGCTCGCCGGGCTTGCCGACAAAGTGCGGGATGGCAAGCTCGCCGCCAACTGGGTGATCAATGAACTGTTCGGGCGCCTCAACAAGGAAGGCCAGGACATTGCGTCGTCACCGGTGTCGGCGGCGCAGATGGCCGCCATCGTCGATCTGATCGGGGAGGGCGTGATCTCCGGCAAGATCGCCAAGGACCTGTTCGAGATCGTCTGGCTTGATGGCGGTAACCCGCGCGCGCTCGTCGAAGAGCGCGGCATGAAGCAGGTGACGGACACCGGCGCCATCGAGAAGGTGGTCGATGACATCATTGCCGCCAATCCCGACAAGGTCGCGCAAGCGCAGGCCAAGCCGGCGCTGATGGGTTGGTTCGTCGGCCAGGTGATGAAGTCGTCCGGTGGCAAAGCCAATCCGCAGGTCGTCAACGACCTCCTGAAGAGCAAGCTCGGCATCTGACGATTGCCTTTCGACGACAACGGCGCCGCGTTGAGCGGCGCCGTTGTCGTTTTGGCGGACCTCATTGGCGCGTCGTAACCCACGCGATGAACGGTCGCGAGCGCGGAATCAGATCGCGAATCGGCGTGCCGTCAGGTGACAAAAGTGCGGTTGTGACCAGCACCGATAAGTCGCGAACGCGTTTTCTCGAAAAATATTTTCATTGCCAAAAATCCCGACTCAGAGTCCGCGGAGCCTGTTTTCAGTATCCGACTCACGTCTGGGAGCGGCAAAAGTTTGTGTAGTTGTTTGGTAGTACGAATTGCGGGCGCTCAGAAAAAATAAGCACTTTCCGCAATCTTGACATTTGTGGACGCAGAGTTTCCGGGCGTTTTTCGCCTCGCCCCGCATGCCGGATTTCAAGTTGTGACTGAGCCCGTGGGGGAAGTGGCGCCTCGCGCTCATCAACACTTCCTTAAGCGGGAGACTGTTCTTTTGAAATCGTTGGTGTATTCGGGATGAAGTGCATTTCGATTCCCGAGTGCACGCAGCGATCAAGTCATCTCTTTACTGGAGGGCAACATGGCCAAGAAAGCTACGAAGAAGGCAGTCAAGAAGACCGTCAAGAAGGCAGCGAAGAGCGCTGTGAAGAAGACCGCGAAGAAGACCAAGAAGGTCGCCAAGAAGAAGAAGTAACTTCTTCTGCCACGATCGACGTCGGTGGCAACGCCGGCGACGTCACAAGGGCCTCGGCAACGATTTGCTTCTCGAAGCGGATGTTGAGAGGCTCATGTCGACGAAGGAGGGTGTCGGCGAGACATCAGGTCAAACGGCTGGACCGTTACTCCCGGGCGGAGCTTGCTCTTCCCGCGAACCGGTCCGGCAAAGAAGCCGATCATTCCGTGATTGGCGTTCTTTATTCGGTGCGGATCATTGGTCCGCAGTTTCATCGGTGGCTTCGGCCACATGAGATATGATCCTGACGTGTTGCCGACGCCCTCGTTTTTGCCGGTGCGGGTCATCCCCGGCGCTTTGAATTTCCCAATCCCGAATATATTCAGGTTTCTTCGCTCGGACGTATCTGGCGTTGGCGTCGCCGCGCTCGCTGATCAGGCGTTTAATGTCTGTAGCCGCTGACGCTGTTGCGATGGTTACGGTATCCCAAAGCAGCAGGGTAAACCGAATTCCGCGAAAATGCAGAAAACCCGCATAAATACTGGGTTTTTGGCCGCGCGCGAGCCAGTTTCGGCTCCGGCTCTTCAGATTTCGTTCATCCCGATGCTTAAACTGCTCTTCAAATTTGATCGGTCATATTGATCCCAACAAGCCGGCAAACGGCGGTTGGGATTGCATCAAATAACGGACAGGAGCCGCGCTCGGAGCAGGGCGGCAAAACAAGAAAAGGAATGATCGATGTTTCAGGGACAGATTGATTTCGAAGCTGCGACGCCGATCGCAGAGACTGCCATCCAGGACGTACTATTCGAGCGCGGTCTGTACTGGGCGTCGGGCCGTTCGGGGATCGTTGACCTCGTCGCCGCACACAAGTGGTTCAATCTCGCTGCTCTCAAGGGCCGGGTCGACGCCATCCCGATGCGTCGCGAAGTAGCCGAGATGATGTCGGATATCGAGATCGCGGCTGCGCAGCGCGATGCCCGCGCCTGGCTGTCAACGGTTCACTAGTCCGGTCGTGCGGCTGTTCCGACGATCGCCGCAGGGGCGATCGATATGCCGGCTGCCATGTGACGCGCTCAAGCTTGACAGGAAGCCATCGTGGAGCGCCCGGCGCAGTGATGCCGGATCATGCGCCCGCCGAAATTCGTGCGACACCTGCTCCGTCGAACCTGCAGGTCCTGCTTCTTGACGATAGTGAAGATGCCGTCGGTCTCCACCTCGACCACATCGTGGTTGTCCTGCGTCGGCAAGCGGATCCGCGGTTTGCGGGCCGCGTTGGCAAGGCCGATAGTCCCTCCCTCATAGAGCCGCCAGGCGGCGATATCGTCCATGACCGGGAATGCCTTGGCGCAGTCCTTGGCGGCGTCGATCTGTGAGCTGCCGATAGTGCTTTCGCTCATCAGAACCAGCTGCAGCATTTGCTGCCCTTGATGTCCCGAAGCTTCCAAGCTCCGCAAATATCCTTGAGCATCACCGGATCGACCTCCTTGAGATCCATCAGCTTAACGGTCTACCCCGATGCGGTAGATGAGATCGTGATCCCGACGGCAGTCACAACGGCCCATTTCATATCGCGCACTCTCTCGCATACTTCCAAATGTACCGTAGCCACGTCACGGCCTTGTTACAGGCGTCACGGTTGTAACCGGCATGTGCGCCCCAATGTCCTTCTCGTTGCACAACGAGGCCGAGAGGCTGCAGAGGAAAAGGACAATGCCATGTCGACGAAGAGTCTCGCATGCCAGTCGATCATTCGCGCCAGTGGTCTCGCACTTCTTGCGGGTATCGCTGTCGGCGCAGCCCAGCCTGCGGCTGCAGCATCGGTGCCCGGGCATACGCAATCAATCACCCAGTCTGCTGCTGTCACATCTACCGATATCAGTGCAGCACGCCGGACCCGGCAGGCGCGACGCACAGCGCCGCGTGATGCTTATGGCAGTTATGTCGGTGGGGCAGGTGGTGTATCGCCATCCTATCCGGGCTTCGGTTACGGCGTTGGAGACAATTCGCGAAACCAGACTTGGTAGATGGGCCGCCCACGACGCTACGCGCCGGCGCTATCAATATGCCGGCATGCGTGTTGCTGAGCGTGCCATCGGATTGACTGGAGTGATCGGCCTGCGTTCGCTCGCTGCGGAATCTCCGCCGGGGGCAGGGAAGGCATAGCCGACGATTGTCTTGACTACGAAGCGATCCGATGCGGCTGTCAGGCCGTAGCCGGCGCCGAGATTGACGCTGAAGATGCCGAGCTTGAAGTCGGTCACGGCGAACAGTGTGTGGGACTGGCTGCTCACGCTGCCGAAGCGGCCGATCTCGCCGAAATCCGCATAATATTCGAGGCCGAGCTGAAGGTCGGGATTGATCCTCCGCGCGACGCGGACCGCCGGCGTGAAATCGATCTCGCCATTCCTGCCGAAGCCGACATCGATGATCGGATTGATGATGAACTCCCAGTCGTGTTTGCGGACGCCGAGGATCGGCCTGATCTCCAGACCGAAACGGGTCTGCGAAAACCTGGGTGTCGAATTGCTGATCTCGAAATTGACGCCGTAGAAAAATTCGCGCTGGTCCGCATTGGGCGACACGAACAGGGTCCGCAGCTTCACGGCGTCCGACAGGAACTGGTGATCCTGGACTGCGAAGGGAAGATAGAGACCGAGCTCCCACCAGTCTGTCACGCCGTAAGCAAATTCCGGCGTGCCGTTGAGGCTTCCGTTCGACACCAGCCCGCCGGGAAAAGGCGGCTCCTTCAGGCCACGGCCCACGTAGTTCAGGTGCTGCTGGATCGTCCACTGTCCGGGCGCGGCGATGCTGGCGTTGTAGACTTGGATTTCGTCGACGGCTCTGGCCTGGCTGAGCGTCGTCGCGCACAGGCAACCGGCGATCGACAGCGTCAGACAATAGCGCGTCATCTCGTTCAGCCTCTGCTTGAGCTCGTTCGGTCTGCGGTGGTCCGGTTGCAGATGAGCGCACCGCATTTCCGAAGCATCCGCCTCGGACACGCCCAGTTCCCTGGCAGCCGCATGGGGAAGGCATTTGACGCTTGCAATCCCGGAAAATGACCGCTATCTGCCGATTAGAATTATTCTAAAGTATTTTAGGCGACCTGATCAAGAGACTTGTGATGATCCTTGGCACTCCCGCGCGACGACGCTTTTCCGACCTGTCTGAGGCCGAAGTGCTGGCACTGGCCATTTCATCCGAAGAGGATGACGCGCGGATTTATGCGACTTATGCCGAGCAATTGCGCGGCGCCTATCCCGCGACAGCGGCGATCTTCGACGAGATGGCGGCCGAGGAAGACGGTCATCGCCAATTGCTGATCGATTCCTTCCAGCGCCGGTTCGGCAAGGTGATCCCGCTGATCCGGCGTGAGCATGTGGCCGGCTATTATTCCCGCCGACCGATCTGGCTGGTCCAGAATCTCGGTCTCGCGCGCATCAGGGCCGAAGCCGCGCGCATGGAGGATGACGCGGCGCAGTTCTATCTCCGTGCTGCGCAGGCCAGCAGCGATCCCGACACGCGCAAGCTGCTCGGCGATCTCGCCGCAGCGGAACGCCAGCACGAACATCGCGCCGAAGAGCTGACAGACGCGACGGCCAACGGCGATGCAGGCCTTGAGGAAGACGACAAGGCGAAGCGTCAGTTCATTCTGACATGGGTTCAACCCGGGCTCGCAGGCCTGATGGATGGATCGGTATCGACGCTGGCGCCGATCTTCGCGACGGCCTTTGCGACCCAGTCCACCTCGACGACCTTCACGGTAGCGCTTGCGGCCTCGGTCGGTGCCGGCATCTCGATGGGTTTCACCGAGGCCGCGCATGACGATGGCGTGATCTCGGGCCGCGGATCGCCGCTCAAGCGCGGACTGGCGTCCGGCCTCATGACGGCTGTCGGCGGCCTCGGTCACGCGCTGCCATATCTCATTCCGGAATTCTGGACGGCCACGATGATTGCGGGCCTTGTCGTCTTCGTGGAGCTATGGGCGATTGCCTGGATCCAGAACCGATATATGGAGACGCCGTTCCTGCGCGCCGCATTGCAGATCGTCGTCGGTGGCGCCCTGGTGCTGGCCGCCGGTATTCTCATCGGCGGCAGCTAGCGCACGCGAATGCCGGTTGCATAAGCCGGCGTAGGTAAGAGGCTAGCCGGAGATCAAGCAGCGGATCGAATTCGGCAGCTATCGCAACGTCATTTCAATCTCGATCAGTGCGGCACGCGTAGCGCCGAACATGTGCAACGTCACGCTGCGTCGGCGCCGTATTTATGTCGGCCGGTGTTTTTCCGCCTTCATGATCGCGTCGCTACGCACGTTGTCGCAGCAAGCTAACCGTGAATGTCCAAATCGATAACTTCGTCCAATGGGCGCCTTTCGTGCCCATCGAAATCATCGATGTTTTTTGAGGTCTGGGCGGGATGGCGGAGCCGGAGGGATTCGAACCCTCGATACCCTTGAGAGGTATGCCGCTTTAGCAAAGCGGTGCCTTCAGCCACTCGGCCACAGCTCCATCACCAGCGCTGCATATGCCCGACACCGCCGCGAGCCGCAAGCGCCAGATCGCTATTGGCGACGCCTGTTTGCAAAAATCGACCGCCTGGCCGGAAGGGGCACGTGGGATGTGCGTGTCACTCTATAATAGAACGGCATCATAGAACGGTGCTGCGCTGGGGTGGTCGGAGATATGGACGGGTGACCCGACCGCGAATGCCCTTATCCCCGGGGCGTTGCGCTCGCAGACTTGCCGGAATCCGATCGTCCGATGATGCCCGGCGATTCGGCCGCTAGCCAGTGCCAGCCGGCCAAATACGTCGCATGCGAGTGGGCAAGTGTTTCTACCCGTTACGGGATGGCCACCGCGCCGAAATGTGGCGATGAAAATTCTCTCGAAAAGACAGCGGCTTGCAGGAAGAGTGCGTTCACAAGCCCGTGTGATTTAAGCAACACAGCCTAGGAAACGGCCGAATGGAGGCCGCTTTGAGGCGTTCCATTGTTGCGGAGCGGGAAACCTTAGGAGATGGTCTCGGTGCGACGGAGGGGGGCATCCCGAGGTCGTCCCGTAAGGTGGTTCGTCCTGAACCTCGTCGGCACACCTTGTGCGACAGGTTTTGAGATCCGGAGCGTTTGCGGGTTGTCAGGGATTAAGGGGACTTGTCTTCAGGGTGGCCTCCACCCCGTTGCGGAACCTTCCCTAAAGCAACTTGGAGGTTTACATGAAGACGATTAAGGGCCTTATTCTCGGCTCGACGGCAGCTCTGCTCGCCGTTGGCGGAGCTCAGGCAGCCGATCTTCCCGTCAAGGCCAAAGCGGTCGAATACGTGAAGATCTGCTCCCTCTACGGCGCGGGTTTCTACTACATCCCGGGCACCGACACCTGCATCAAGATCGGCGGCGCGATCCGTTTGGACACCTCGTTCAACGCCGCAGCTTACGACACCCCATTCTGGCAGGGTGGCGCCGGTGGCAATAATCTTTGGACCAAGGATTATTTCATCACCCGCGAGCGTATCAACCTGACCACCGATACCCGCACTGCCACCGAATACGGTGTCGTTCGTACCTACGCGAACATCCAGTTCGACTTCTCGCAGAACCGTGAATCGATCGCTGGCGGCTTCACCGAAGTCGACTACGCCTTCATCCAGTTCGCCGGCTTCACCTTCGGTAAGGCCGTCTCGCAGTTCGATCCGCAGTGGGCCCTCAACAAGCCTTACATCTCGTCGGGCTTCATGGCTGGTTCGAACAAC
This sequence comes from Tardiphaga sp. P9-11, assembly GCF_008329525.1. Lineage (GTDB taxonomy): Bacteria > Pseudomonadota > Alphaproteobacteria > Rhizobiales > Xanthobacteraceae > Tardiphaga. The sequence continues at coordinate 156,877 of NZ_NPKQ01000004.1, forward strand.
ACGACCGGTATCGCGCAGATCGCCTACACCGCTTCGTTCGGTAACGGCGTGTCGGGCACGATCTCGCTCGAAAACGCTTCGGCCTATCGCAACGCCGGCCTCTGGAACACCAACTCGTTCATCACCGGACCGGGCGCGAGCACGTTCACGGGTGCGTTCTACGGCTCGTCGTCGAACACCTTCCTGGGCAACGCCTACGGCGGCAACCACATTCCTGACGTCGTCGGCAACATCCGCCTCGACCAGGCTTGGGGCACGCTGCACTTTGGCGCTGCGATGCACACTGCTACCCCGGGCTTCTACGGCGCGAACGAAGCTACCGGTCACGCTGATGACAAGTACGGTTTCGCAGTCAACGGTGCGGTTGAATTCAAGAACCTGCCCACCGGCGCTGGCGACACTCTGAAGCTCGAAGCAACCTACGCCAAGGGCGCAGCGAAGTACGCGATCGCTGGCGGCACCACCGACACCTCGGGCGGCGGTCGTTTCGCAAAGGTCGATGGCAACAGCATCGGCTTCGGCTACGTTCTCGATGGCGTCTACACCACCAATGGCCAGATCATCCAGAGCGAAGCCTGGTCGGTCGCTGGCTTCTACGAGCACTACTGGAACCCCGCATGGCGCACGTCGCTGTTCGGCAGCTACAGCAGCATCTCGTACGGTGATGGCAACGCTCTGATGCTCGCCGCATTCCAGGGCCTCACCACGGGTGGTCCGGGCGCGAGCAGCTCGTCGGCCGCAGCATCTCGCGCTGGCGTCTTCGCCGGCACGGGTAACTTCGACTTCGCTGTGGCCCAGATCGGTACCCGTACCGCCTGGACCCCCGTCAAGAACCTGACCCTGTCGGCTGAATTCACCTACAGCCGCCTCGAGCAGAACCTCAACGGCACCTACACCGCGTCGAGCATGTCCGGCAAGCCGGCTGGTACGGTCCTGAACACGAGCAACCAGAACCTCTACAACGGTTCGGTGCAGATCCTACGCTCGTTCTAATATCGACTGCCTCACGGCAATCGCTATCTGAAACAAAGACCCCCGGCAGGAAACTGCCGGGGGTTTTTGCTTGCGTGGATGACGTTGAATGCGGCGCTGCGACCGCCTCGATGACGGTGGTGAGTTCGTGCCGTGTCGCGTGCTACTCGACGCTGCTGCTGGCACCGCGATGCAGGTCGGCCTCAATCTGAAGCCGCGAGCCACCGCCGAAGCGGGCGCGATAGACCTGCAGATTCTCCATGATGCGCTGGACGTAGTTGCGCGTTTCCGAGAACGGAATCGACTCGACCCAGTCGACCGGATCGACCTTGGGGTCGCGCGGGTCGCCGTAGCGCTCGATCCATTTGCGTACGCTGCCGCGGCCGGCGTTATAGCCGGCGAAGGTCATGATGTAGGAGCCGCGATAGTCTTCGAGCAGGCCACCGAGTTCGGCGGCGCCCAGCGTAGCATTGTAGACCGAATCACCCTTGAGGCGCGCGAGGTCGTAGGTGCCGCCGTGTCGCTTGGTGACGTACTGCGCCGCGCTCGGCGTCACCTGCATCAGACCATAGGCCTGGGCCGGCGATACGACCGCCGGGTTGAAGGCGCTTTCCTGCCGTGCAATCGCATAGACGACAGCGGATTCGACTTCAGGTCCGATCGGGCGGTAGCTCGGAATGCCCGTTGTCGGATAGGCATAGTGATCGAAGGGCAGGCCGCGATTGAGCGCCGCCTTGCCGACCAGCAACGTGCCGCGGGCATCCTTGTTCTGTTGCGCGAGCTCGGCAAGGCCGAGCACAGCTTCCGGATCGCCGTTCTCGCCGACATCGGCGAAGATCGGAACGGCGACTTCGCGCTCGTCGATGGCGTAGAGCAGTTGCACCGCGCGGACGATTTCCAGTCGATCGAGCCCACGCGCGCGGGCGGTCAATGCACCACTGATGTCGAGCTGCTGCAGGCCAAGCTTCGCGCGTGCGAGCTGGCCGTAATAGCTGGTGGATTGCTCTGCTGCGCGCGTATAGGCGGCACGAGCTTCCTGGCTGCGGCCTGCGGCCTCCGCAGCACGGCCCTGCCAGTAACCGGCGCGGGCAAGAGCTGTCGGATTGACGCTGCCGACGCCGATACGTGCGAAGTGCTGTGCGGCAGTTGCTGGATCTTTCAGGAAGCGCAGCGCGATCCAGCCGGCGGTGAATTCCTGCTCGGTCTTGTAGATGTCGCGCGCGGGCAGGGCAGCATCGCGTGCCACGAGATAGGCCGCGCGGTGTTCGCCGACGTCGAGTAACTTGCGCGCCGTGAGACGTCGCTCGATCCACCATTCATCAAGATTGTGCAAGCGCTGTGGTTCGCGCGGCGCTGCAATCATCAGGCGCGCGGCTTCGCCGAATTTCTCCTCGCGGCGCAGCTGCTGAATGCGGCTGAAGATGTAGCCGGGGTCGCTATGCAGCTCGGACGGCACTGCAGCGAGCAAGGCGTTGGCGTTCGATGCCTTCTTGGTGACGCCGATGCGTGCCTTGGCCAACGCCATCTGTGCGCCGCCGAGGCGCTTGGCAGAGCGCAGCGCGGCATCTGAATCGCTGCCATAGAGCAGCATGTCCATGCGCGCCTTGTGATCGCCGGGCGTAATCAGCGGACCGAACATGTCGATGGCCATGTTCTCGGTATCGCCGGATATCGGATCGCTGCGCCATGCGTCACGGATCAGCCGTTCCGCGCCGGCGCGGTCGCCGCGCGCGAGCAAAGATTTGGCGAGTGCGAACTTGCCTTTGGCGGAGATCGGCTTCTCGCTCTCGAAATAGGACTGGATCGCGGAATCGTCGCGTTTGTCGTCCCACAGCGCCGCCTCCGTGCGACGACGCAGGAACGTCTGCGATGGCCAGCTCGGGTTGGCAGCAACGAAAGCCCGGTAACGTTCGACGGAGGCGCCATTGTCATCGCTACGCAGGTAGATCCATTCGCCGAGCTTGCGCGCGACCGGATCGCCAATCGTTTGGACAACCTGCGCTGCTTCCGAGCCCTTGCGTTTGCGGATCAGCTCGATGACGTTTTCGAGCGTTTCGGCATCTGCCTGCGAGGTCGACGTCGTCGCAGCGACGGCGGCACGGGCGACCGGCTTCTTGATGACAGGAGGAATGGCAGCGTGTTGGCGGGTGGCGGGTTGGATTGCGGGAGCGGGGCTCGCGGCATCCGGTGCAAGCGGCTTCGCGGGGGTAGCTACGGCCGTGGGGGCCTGTGCGGCACTGCGCGCGATGGGGCGCGCTTTCGGCAATGGTACCTTGGTGGCCGCCCAGGCCTCGACGGCCAGCACCGATACCCCGACCGCCAGCGCCAGACCGGAGCCCAAGGCCGTCCGCCGCGCAGTTGTGGTGAGAAACAGGTGCTTCACGGCATTCCCTCGCGGCGAATCAGACAATCGCACGCATTCCCATGATGTATTTGATTGAAACGGTGACCAAATCGTCAATTTCTGTAACCGCTTGCTCCTCTCTGCCCGGTGACGGCGGCGAAATCACGGCTGAACAGGCGGCAAACCTCGCTGAAACCGGCCGAAAACCGACCTGAAACTGCCTTAGGCGGTCTTTCGCCGCAGCCGCAGACTCGATAAGACTTGCAGTTCAATCAATCGGTTCAAGCAGACGGCTAAAGCCGCATCGCGTTCGGAGCAGACCATGGCAGCCAAGACAGATTTTCGGGGGTCTTACACCGCGCTGGTCACGCCGTTCAAAGATGGCGCGCTGGACGAAGCGGCCTTCCGTTCGCTTGTCAGTTGGCAGATCGCCGAGGGCAGCAACGGCCTCGTTCCGGTCGGCACCACAGGCGAGAGCCCGACGCTAAGCCACGAAGAGCACTACAAGGTCGTCGAATGGTGCATCGACGAAGCCAGGGGGCGCGTGCCGGTGATCGCTGGCGCCGGGTCCAACTCCACCAAGGAAGCGGTGGCACTGGCAAAGCATGCCGAGAAGGCCGGCGCCGATGCGGTGCTGGTGGTGACGCCATATTACAACAAGCCCACGCAAGAGGGCATGTATCAGCACTTCAAGGCGGTGAACGACGCCATCGGCATTCCCATCCTGATCTACAACATTCCGCCGCGTTCGGTGGTGGATATGTCCGTCGAGACCATGACGCGGCTGTTCGAATTGAAGAACATCGCCGGGGTCAAGGATGCCACCGCCAATCTCGCGCGCGTGTCGCAGCAGCGCCATGCCATGGGGCCGGATTTCCTGCAGATGTCGGGCGAGGACATGACCGCGCTGGCCTATATGGCGGCCGGCGGCCATGGCTGCATTTCGGTGGTTGCCAACGTCGCTCCGAAGCTGTGCGCCGATCTGATGAACGCAGTGCTCAAGGGCGACTACGCCGGTGCGTTGAAGCTTCAGGATCGTCTGACGCCATTGCATGATGCGATCTTCAAGGAGCCTGGCGTTGCCGGCGCCAAGCATGGGCTCGGATTGCTTGGCCGCATCACGGAAGAGGTGCGCCTGCCGCTGGTGACGGTGACGCCGCCGACAGGCAAGGTGATCCGCGACGCCATGGTTTTTGCCGGCCTCATCAACTAGGCATTTGCATCGACCAAGTGTCGAGTGACTTTTGCTTGGCTGCGTCATCGCTCCTTATCTGTAAGTGCGTCCCCGTCGTTCGTTGAAAACAAAAAGGAATTGCAGATGCTGAAGGAATTTCGCGATTTCGCGATGAAGGGCAATGTGGTCGATCTCGCGGTCGGCGTGATTATCGGTGCCGCGTTCGGTGCGATCGTCTCGTCGATGGTGGCCGACATCATCATGCCGATCATCGGTGCCATCACCGGCGGTCTCGATTTCTCGAATTATTTCACGGGTCTTTCCAAAACCGTCACGGCGACAAATCTGGCCGATGCCAAGAAACAGGGCGCCGTGCTGGCTTGGGGCAGCTTCCTGACACTCACGCTCAACTTCATTATTGTCGCCTTCGTTCTGTTCATGGTCATCCGTTTCATGAACCAGTTGAAGCGCAACGATGCCGCCAAGCCGGCTGAGCCGCCGAAGCCGACCCGCGAAGAAGAATTGCTGACCGAGATCCGCGATCTGCTCAAGAAGGCCTGAGCCCAGAGCTTGGGCCGGGCGTTCGCGGTACTTATATCCGGTCAGGTACGCTGAAAGTATTGGATGATGGCCGAGAAGAACGAACGCCCGATCAAGGTGATCGCAGAAAACCGCAAGGCGCGGTTCAACTACGCCGTCGAGGACACGGTCGAGGCGGGAATCGCCTTGACCGGGACCGAGGTGAAGTCGATCCGCAATGGCAAAAGCACCATTGCGGAATCTTACGCCGATCCCAAGGACGGCGAGATCTGGCTGATCAACTGCAATATCCCTGAATATCTGCAGGCCAACCGCTTCAATCATGAGCCGAAGCGACCGCGCAAGCTGCTGCTTCATCGCAAGCAGATCAACAAGCTGATGGGCGCGGTAGAACGCCAGGGCATGACCCTTGTGCCGCTGAAGATGTACTTCAACGAACGCGGCCGCGTTAAGCTGCAGCTTGCGCTGGCCAAGGGCAAGCAGCTCCATGACAAGCGTGCGAGCGAGAAGGATCGCGACTGGGGCCGCGAGAAGGGGCGTTTGCTCCGCGCGAGAGGCTGAGGCTGGGCGTCGCCCATCCCTGCAAACAAGAGGATGTGATGACGCAAGGCAACCTGCTCGAAGTCGACTGGAGCAAGATCCCGGCACCGAAAGACGATGGCGCGGCCACTCACCTGATCGGCATGACGATTCCGCCGATCAGCTTGCGCGCCACCAACGATACCGCGGTTACGCTGTCAGAGCTCACCGGCCGCACCGTGGTGTTTGGCTATCCGCGCACAGGCGAGCCCGGCAAGATTGGGCTGGTCGATGACTGGGACATGATTCCGGGCGCGCGCGGCTGCACGCCGCAGGCCTGTTCGTTCCGCGATCTGTTCTCGGAGCTCAAGGCCGCTGGCGCTAAACATGTGTTTGGCCTGTCGACGCAGAGCAACGATTACCAGACCGAAATGGCCGGACGGCTGCATCTGCCGTTCCCGGTATTGTCCGACGAGCAGCTTGAGCTGAGCAACGCGCTCAGCCTGCCGACCATGGACGTCGCTGATCTCACGTTGATCAAGCGCATGGCGCTGATCATCGACGACGGCAAGATCACCCACGTGTTCTATCCGGTGTTTCCACCGGATCGGAATGCGGGGGATGTGCTGGAATGGCTGAAGGCGAATCCGGTTTAGTTCGGGCTAGGACGAGCCGGCCTTGATGGGTGTCTCGGCAACGAGTGCCTCGATAGCCTGATCGATTGTGATCGTGCCCTTGCGCGATTCCGCCCCGCGTTTTGGGAAGTCGATCCAGCCTTCGTTGAAGCCATCGAGCATCTGCATTCGCGGTGTCGGATTCGTCATGCCTTGCTCGCGAAACAGTCTGTCCCAGCCATCGCGCGCAACGATGCGAGCTCTGACGGGACTGCCGAGCGCGTTCGTGAACCCCTCGGCTATACCGTTCGGCGACACGCGGCGGGGGCCTTCGAGCTCGATCACGCGATGGCCCACCCAGCTTTCGAGCAGGAGTTCTGCTGCTGTGCGGCCGACGTCTTCAGCGGAGACCATCGGGAAGATTTTATCCAGCGGCTGGAGATAGCTCGGGATGACGCCGTCCTTGCGTGCGGGCGCGACGTCCCACGCCGCGTTCTCCATGAACCATGCCGCGCGGAGAAAGGTCACGGGCATCGGCAGGTCGGCGAGTGCGTGCTCAAGCAGTCCGAGCTGGTTGAGCAGATTCGGCTGCTGCGCATCCGCTCCAATAGTTGAGAGCACGACGACCTTCTCTGGCTGCGCGTGCTGCAGGGCGCTGCGAAGCGCTTCGATCAATCTGCGTGCTTCGCGGAAATCCGGGCTCGGATCGAAATTCGGCGGCAGCATCACGAATGCGCCGGCGCTGCGGGAGAGCGCTGCGGTTGTGGCGGTGACATCGGTGCTGTCGGCGATGGCAACTTCCGCGCCGAGTGCTGTCCATGACGCTCCCTTGCCGGCGTCACGAACGACAACGCGAATGGGCTCCCGATCGGCTATCAACGCGCGGGCGACGGCGCCGCCGACTTTGCCAGTGGCTCCTGTAATGGCGAACATGGGAATTCTCCGGATGCGTTAGAAACGTCGCTCTTGTTGCACCGATCGATATTTGACTGAAATGCGTGTTCGTCACATCATTGCTGACTATGTGTCAGGAATGATGTGACGATGGACGGACGTCTGTTAACCGGTGTCACCGTACTCGATGCGGTGATCGCCAGCGGCGGGTTTTCCAAAGCGGCGGACGCGCTGGGGATGTCGTCGTCAGGTGTCAGCCATGCGATCGCCAGGCTGGAGGCGCGACTTGGTGTGCGCCTGCTCGATCGCACCACGCGATCGGTGGCGCTCACCGACGAGGGGCGGCGGTTCTACGAGCGGGTGCGACCGTCGCTGGAGGAGATCGAGGAAGCCGCCGTCGATGCGTCCAGTGCCGCCGCACGGGTCCGCGGCCGGTTGCGAGTCAACATCGATCCATTCTTCTCGCGTCTTGTGCTGGCAGGTAACCTCGGCGGCTTTCTCGCGAAATATCCTGAACTGGCACTGGAGATGATCACGCGCGAACAGGTCGGCGATCTCGTCGCCGATGGCGTCGATGTCGCCGTGCGCTTCGGCGAGCCGCTCGCTGCATCGCTGATCGCGCGCAAACTTGCGGATATCCAGATCCTCACCGTGGCGTCGCCACGTTATCTGAAGCGCCATGGCAGACCGCGGGTGCCGCAGGATTTGCCCAGGCATTCCTGCATCGATTTCCGTGATCCGCAGACCGGTCGCGCCTATGACTGGGAGTTTCATCGCAATGGCAAGATTCTGCCGGTAAAGGTCGCGAGTCGCCTGGTGCTGAGCGATGCGGGGACGATGCTGACCGAATGTCTGGCGGGGACAGGTATCTGTCAGGTGCTGGCGATTGCCGTGAAGGACCAACTTGCCAAAGGTAAACTGGTCAACCTGTTCCCCGACTGGGCCGACGAGACCTTTCCGCTCTATGCGCTGTATCCGTCGCGGCATCACCCGGCGGCGAAAGTCCGTGCCTTCATCGACTTCGTATCGCAGACGGTCCGCTGATTTACTGCGCCAGATCCGCCTTCACCCGTGCGAACACCGCCCGAAACATCTCTGGCGTCAGCACCCGCGTGTTCGTGTTGTAGCGCGAGCAGTGATAGCTGTCGTAGAGCTTGAAGCGGCCGGCATCGTGGACAGCGCCATGCGCAAAGGGTGCCGCCACAGCGCGCATGCCGAGCGTCCTCAGCATGGTGTCGTGGGCGACGCGGCCGAGTAGCACGATGGCCCGCAATCGCGGCATCGTGTCCATCGTGGCGATCAGAAACGGTCGGCAGGTCGTGATCTCGACCGGCAGCGGCTTGTTTTGCGGCGGCACGCAGCGCACCGCGTTGGTTATCCGGCAATCCTGCAGCGTCAGCCCGTCATCAGGGCGGGCTTCATAGGTGCCAGCGGCAAATTCGAAATCGAGCAGGGTCTCGTAAAGCAGGTCGCCGGCATAGTCGCCGGTAAACGGACGCCCGGTGCGGTTGGCGCCCTGCACGCCGGGGGCAAGGCCGACGATCAGCAGCGCGGCATCGGAGGCGCCGAAAGACGGCACGGGTCCGTTGTAGCCCACAGGGTCGCGGGCGCGCACCTCATGCCGGTAATCGACGAGGCGGGGGCACAGTGGACAATCGCGCCCGGGATCGGTGGAGGTGCCAGCGGAGTTCGCTGTTGCGACCACCGCCGGCTGTTGTCTGCTTAATTGCGTCTTAGTCTTCGAAATCTTCATCGCCTCGGGGCGCCATAGTGGTCGCGCGCTGCAGGAATTGCGGCGTCTGGTGACGCGGCTCACGCGGAGCAGGGCGCTCTGCCGGATCACGGCCGAGTTTGCTCTGCAGTTCCATGAGATCGGTAAACACGTCTGCCTGGCGGCGCAACTCATCGGCGATCATCGGCGGCTGGCTGGAGATGGTGGATACCACCGTCACGCGGACACCGCGGCGCTGCACGGCCTCCACCAGGGAGCGGAAGTCGCCATCGCCCGAGAACAGCACGATCTGGTCGACATGTTCGGCCAGTTCCATGGCATCGACCGCAAGTTCGATGTCCATATTGCCCTTCACCTTGCGCCGCCCAGACGCATCGATGAACTCCTTGGTGGCCTTGGTGACCACCGTATACCCGTTGTAGTCGAGCCAATCGATCAATGGGCGAATCGACGAGTATTCCTGATCCTCGATGATGGCTGTGTAATAGAAGGCCCGGACAAGGGTGCCGCGGCTCTGAAATTCCTTGAGGAGGCGCTTGTAGTCGATATCGAAGCCGAGCGTCTTGGCGGTTGCGTAAAGATTGGCGCCATCGATGAAGAGAGCGATCTTGTCAGATGTGAGGGACATCAAGTTTTCTCATGTGGGTTGTTGTTGTTAGCGTTTTTGGCGCAATCCCGTTGTCGCGCATTTGAATCACATTCGTCGTCCGCTCTTCGCCGGATCGACCTTATAGACGTTCACGCAATCAGCTGGTCTGGAACTGCCCGAATATGCTGTTCCATCTGCCCCTGCAATGTAGCCTTTTGGTGTCGAGAAATCCGCTTCTGCCCAGATGGATGCCACCGCTTCTGCAGCTTCTTTCGAGGGTACCATAGTGAGGCAAAAAACCAAGCCAAGAAGGCCGCAATTCCAAATTGGTCCTTGCGAATGCCGCAAAGCCCCTATACCTACGGCACTTAATCATCATATTCGGTCCCACAACAAACGGAGCGACATTTTATGGCGCGCGTAACCGTCGAAGATTGCATCGATAAGGTCGACAACCGGTTCGACCTGGTGTTGCTGGCAGCACACCGGGCACGAATGATCTCGTCCGGTTCACAGCTTACGATTGATCGCGACAACGACAAGAATCCCGTTGTTTCGCTGCGCGAAATCGCCGATCAGACCATTTCTCCGGAAGACCTCCGCGAGGAACTGGTCCATTCACTGCAGAAGTTCGTCGAAGTGGATGAGCCCGAGCCGGATACGATTCCGCTGATCGGTTCTGCCGGCGCCAGCGTCGATGCCGACGATACCGAAGTGGCCGTCGAGCGCATGACCGAAGAAGAGCTGCTGAAGGGCCTCGAAGGCCTCGCTCCGCCGGAAGAGCAGCCCGAAGAAGACGAGTAAGACGACACACACGGTTATTTGCTTAACCGTTTTGATCATCAGCTATCACAAAGGCCCGGACATCCGTCCGGGCCTTTGCTTTTGCAGTCGATTTCAGGGCAAACTTGCGATGAAGAATCCAGGTCGCTGCTGACCGGATCGAACGAGGCTAGGATGGCGACTTCGCGCCGTAATAAACGGCAGATGCAGGCTGCGAACGACACGGTCGCCGCGGTTCAGCCAGTTTCGCCTGAAGCACTGTCTGCAGAGACGCCAATTCCGGCGAAAGTGCCACGGACATCCCGTGTCCGAATGATGCGGCAATACGATCTGGTGGACCGCGTCCGGGCCTATAACCCGAACACCGACGAGGACCTTCTCAACCGCGCCTATGTCTATGCCATGGTCGCCCATGGCGAGCAGACGCGGGCATCAGGCGACCCGTATTTCTCCCACCCGCTGGAAGTGGCGGCGATCCTCACGGACCTGAAGCTCGACGACGCCACCATCGTGGCGGCGCTGCTGCACGACACGATCGAGGACACCGAGGCGACCCGGACCGAAATCGACAAGCTGTTCGGCGCCGAAATCGGCGCGCTGGTCGAGGGCCTGACCAAGCTGAAGCGGCTCGAACTGGTGTCGCGCGAAGCCAAGCAGGCCGAGAACCTGCGCAAGCTGCTGCTGGCGATTGCCGACGACGTCCGGGTCCTGCTGATCAAGCTCGCCGACCGTCTGCACAATATGCGGACGATGGAGTTCATGCCGCCGGCCTCGCGCCGCCGCATCGCCGAGGAGACCCTCGACATCTATGCGCCGCTCGCCGGCCGCATGGGTATGCAGGCGATGCGCGAGGAGCTGGAGGAGCTGTCCTTCAAGGTGCTCGATCCCGACGCCTATCTGGTGGTGATGCAGCGCCTGGACTCGCTGACCGAGCGCAATCGAAACCTCATCGACATGATCGAGAGTCATCTCTCCACGAAGCTGGAGAAGAACGGCATCGCGGCGCGGGTGACCGGCCGGCGCAAGAAGCCGTTTTCGATCTGGACCAAGATGAAGCGCAAGTCGGTGGGCTTCGAGCAGCTGTCGGATATCTACGGCTTCCGCGTCGTGCTGCAGGACATGGAAGCATGCTACCGCGCACTCGGCGTCGTGCACACGACCTGGCCCGTCGTGCCGGGTCGCTTCAAGGATTACATCTCGACGCCGAAGCAGAACGATTATCGCTCGATCCACACCACGGTGATCGGCCCCGGCAACCAGCGCGTCGAATTGCAGATCCGTACCGAGGATATGAACAGCATCGCCGAATACGGCATCGCCGCGCATGCGTTCTACAAGGACGGCGTGGGATCTCCGACCGAGATGCTCAAGCGCGAGTCCAATGCTTTTTCCTGGCTGCGTCACACCATAGGCATTCTGTCGGAGAGCACCAACCCGGAAGAATTCCTTGAGCATACCAAGCTCGAACTGTTCCACGATCAGGTGTTCTGCTTCACCCCGAAGGGTAAGCTGATCGCGTTGCCGCGTAACGCCAATGTGGTCGACTTCGCCTATGCCGTGCATACCGACGTCGGCAACAGCGCGGTGGGTTGCAAGATCAACGGCAAGTTTGCGCCGCTGTCGTCCGAACTGCAGAATGGCGACGAAGTCGAAGTGTTGACCTCGGCCGCGCAACAGGCGCCGCCGTCAGCGTGGGAAGGCCTGGCAGTCACTGGCAAGGCCCGCGCTGCGATCCGGCGTGCGACGCGAACGGCGGTACGCGATCAATATGCCAGTCTTGGCCGCCGCATTGTCGAGCGCCTGTTCGCGCGGGCCAAGATGGACTATTCGGACGACCAGCTGAAGGGGGCGCTGCCACGCCTGGCGCGGACCTCCATCGATGACGTGATGGCCTCGGTCGGGCGCGGCGAGTTGCGCGCCGCGGACGTCGCGCGCGCGATGTATCCGGATTACAAGGAAGAGCGCATCGGCCGTTTTTCGGCCAACAACAAGAAGTCCACGGCGGACAAGGTGAGAACGCCCGACGGCGCAACGCGCTTCACCTCGATCATTTCAATTGGCGGCGTCAATTCCGACCTGCCGGTGAAGTTTGCTCCGAACGGTGGCGCGGTGCCGGGCGACCGCATTGTTGGTATCGTCACACCGGGCGAGGGCATCACGATCTATCCTATCCAGTCACCGGCGCTAAAGGATTTCGAGGAAGAGCCGGAGCGTTGGGTCGACGTGCGCTGGGATATCGATGAGTCCTCGCCGCAGCGTTTCCCGGCCAGACTCTTTTTGCAGAATGTCAACGAGCCGGGCAGTCTGGCGCAGATCGCCCAGGTGATCGCCGACCATGACGGCAATATCGACAATATCAGCATGCATCGACGCTCGCCTGATTTCACCGAACAGACCATCGATCTCGGTGTCTACGACCTCAAGCATCTCAGCGCGATCATCAATCAGTTGCGCGCCAAGGCCGTGGTCGCCAAGGTCGAACGGGTCAATGGATAGCGTCTCACCTTAGATTTTCTGGAATTCCGTCATGTCCTCATCCTCGCTGCGCCTCGGCGTTAACATCGATCACGTCGCGACCCTGCGCAACGCGCGGGGCGGGAAGCATCCCGATCCCGTCCGTGCCGCGCTGGAAGCCATCTCGGCGGGGGCCGACGGCATCACGGCGCATCTGCGTGAGGATCGTCGCCACATCCGCGATGCCGATATGGAGCGATTGAAAGCGGAGATTTCCAAGCCGCTGAATTTCGAGATGGCGGCAACGCCGGATATGGTGCGGATTGCGCTGTCGGTAAAGCCACATGCCGTCTGTCTGGTGCCAGAGCGGCGCGAAGAACTGACCACCGAAGGCGGGCTCGACGTGGTCGGCCAGCGTGAATCGCTGGAGCCGTCGATCGCGCGCTTCACAGAAGCAGGTGTGCGGGTGTCGCTCTTCATTGCGGCCGACCCCAAGCAGATCGAAATGGCTGCCAGGCTGAAGGCTCCCGTGATCGAACTGCACACGGGCGCCTGGTGCGATGCCATCACCGACGGTGATACGGCCAAGGCGGCCCGCGAATGGCAGCGCATTGCCGCCGGTGCCAGGCTGGCGAAGTCTGCTGGCCTGGAAGTGCATGCCGGCCACGGTCTCGACTATGCCACCGCCGAGACGATTTCGGCGCTCCCTGAAATCATGGAGCTGAACATCGGCTACTATATGATCGGCGAGGCACTGTTCATCGGCCTGTCCGATACGGTGCGTCTGATGCGCGCGGCGATGGATCGCGGGCGGATGCAGTCCAAGAGTGCATCATGATCATCGGGATAGGTTCCGATCTGATCGACATTACGCGCGTCGCCAAGGTGATCGAGCGGCATGGCGACCGCTTTCTCGATCGCATCTTTACGGAAGCCGAGCGGGCGAGGGCGCAACGCCGCGCCAAGAGCGAGAAGATGGTGGTAGCGACCTATGCCAAGCGTTTCGCCGCCAAGGAGGCCATGTCCAAGGCGCTGGGGACCGGCATCCGGCAAGGCGTCTGGTGGCGGGATATGGGCGTCGTCAACTTACCCGGGGGGAAGCCCTCCATGAAGCTCACCGGCGGCGCGTTGGAACGCTTGCAGGCCCTGATACCGCCCGGCCACGAAGCCCAGATCGATCTGTCGATCACGGACGATTGGCCCCTGGCGCAGGCTTTCGTCATAATTTCGGCCGTCCCTTCGCCCAAATCCTGAGGCAAGCCCTGAGGGCAGGCTGTGCGACGGCAGACCGGACGCCAAACCGGCAGGAAATAGCGGCTTTTCGGGGCGGTTCATTGCACCGTTACCAACAACCGTTTAAACCTGCGACGACACCGAACCGACGCCAATTCTCGCTAACGCCGCTCATGGCATTTGCAGGACTTTGCCGTAATTATATGAATCTAATGCATTTTTCGTGCGAGGCGCGCCGCCGCCTTGCCCCAAAATGCGCTACCAGCCGGGCGGTGACGCTGCGGGAATCGGGAAAGCGATGAGCGTGACATCCGGGACCAAGACTGAAAGCGGCGTCGGCGAGACCATCCGAGTTGTCATCAACGCATTGCTGATCGCGCTGGTGATCCGGACCTTCCTGTTCCAGCCCTTCAACATCCCGTCGGGCTCGATGAAGGCCACGCTTCTGGTCGGCGATTACCTGTTCGTTTCGAAATATTCCTACGGCTACAGCCACTATTCGATCCCGCTGTCGCCGAATATCTTTTCCGGCCGCGTCTTCGGCTCCGAGCCGTCGCGCGGCGATGTCGTGGTGTTCCGCCTGCCGAAGGACGACTCCACCGACTACATCAAGCGCGTGATCGGTTTGCCCGGTGACCGCGTCCAGATGAAAGAGGGGCTGCTCTACATCAACGAGAAGCCGGTGCAGCGCGAGCGCATGAGTGACTTCGTCGGTGAAGATCCCTGCGGCTCCGATGCTACGGCGCGCGTGAAGCGCTGGAAGGAAACGCTGCCGAACAATGTGACCTATGAGACGCTCGATTGCGTCGACAACGGTTTCTACGACAACACCAATGTCTACACCGTGCCGCCCGGCAACTTCTTTATGATGGGCGACAACCGCGACAATTCGACGGACAGCCGCGTGCTGTCGGCCGTCGGCTATGTGCCGTTCGAGAATCTCGTCGGTCGCGCGCAGATGATTTTCTTCTCGATCGCCGAAGGCGAACATGCGTGGCAGATCTGGCGCTGGCCGACCGCCGTGCGCTGGAATCGAATTTTCTCTATCGTGCGATGACCGACGACTCCAACAATCCCATCGAGAGCGCGCCGAAAACCGACGAACTTGGCTCGACGACCGAGGCTACGCCGGAGACGGCTGCTGCCCGCAAGAAAAAGGCGCGCGCCGTCGCGAAGGCTGCTGCTGCCGAGATTGAAACGCGCATCGGCCACAGCTTCAAGGATCCGTTGCTGCTGGCGACGGCCTTTACTCATGTCTCAGCCCTGAAGTCGCAGCGCAGCCGGACCGAGAGCTACCAGCGCCTTGAATTTCTGGGCGACCACGTACTTGGCCTCGTGGTCTCCGACATGTTGTTTCGCGCTTTCCCGAATGCGGATGAAGGCGAGTTGTCGAAGCGGCTTGCCGACCTCGTCCGCAAGGAAGCATGCGCCGACGTCGCGCGGCTTTTGGGTCTCCTCGAGGGTATCAAGCTCGGCACGGTCGGCGCCGGCGCCGGTCAGCGGTTGCGGAAGTCGGTCCTCGGCGATATCTGCGAAGCCGTGATCGGCGCGATCTTCCTCGACGGGGGCTATCCGGCTGCGGAAAGCTTCGTGCAGCGCAACTGGACCGAGCGCATGCGCAAGCCGGTGCGCCCGCTGCGCGATCCGAAGACGGTGTTGCAGGAATGGGCCCAGGGGCGTGGATTGCCGACGCCCGCCTATCGGGAGGTCGAACGCTCCGGTCCGCATCACGATCCGCATTTCAAGATCGAGGTGGATGTGAAGGGTTTTGCGCCGGCCGAAGGCGAGGGCGGCAGCAAGCGCGCCGCCGAGAAGGCCGCGGCGCAAGCAATGATTGCGCGTGAAGGCGTCAGCAGTGGCGGCAATGAAGGATAATGTCGTGAACGATGCCGAACCAGATCATGAGTCCGAAGGGACGCCTGCCGAGACCCGCTGCGGCTTCGTCGCGCTGATCGGCGCGCCCAATGTCGGCAAGTCGACGCTGGTCAATGCGCTGGTCGGTTCCAAGGTCACCATCGTCTCGCGCAAGGTGCAGACCACGCGTGCGTTGATCCGCGGCATCGTGATCGAGAATCATGCCCAAATCATTCTGGTCGATACGCCCGGCATCTTCCTGCCCAAGCGACGGCTCGACCGCGCGATGGTCAAGACTGCCTGGAGCGGCGCGCATGATGCCGACGTCGTCTGCGTGCTTCTCGATGCCAAGGCGGGCATCAACGAAGAGGCCGACGCGATCTTCAGCCAGCTTGCGAGCGTCAATCACCCGAAAATCCTCGTGATCAACAAGGTTGATATCGTCTCGAAGGAGAAGCTGCTCAAACTGGCGCAGATGGCCAACGAACGCATGAAGTTCGAAGAGACCTTCATGATCTCGGCGATGACCGGCGACGGCGTCGATGACCTGCGCCGCAGGCTCGCAGCCGACGTACCCGCCGGGCCCTATCACTATCCCGAAGACCAGATGTCGGATGCGCCGATGCGCCATCTCGCAGCTGAAATCACCCGCGAGAAGATCTTCCGCCAGTTGCATCAGGAATTGCCGTATCAGTCGACGGTGGAGACCGACAGCTGGACCGAGCGCAAGGACCATTCCGTACGCATCGAGCAGACGATTTTTGTCGAGCGCGACAGCCAGCGCAAGATCGTGCTCGGCAAGGGCGGCGCCACCATCAAGTCGATCGGCGCAGACGCGCGCAGGGAAATCACCGAGATCGTCGGGCATCCCGTGCATCTGTTCCTGTTCGTGAAGGTGCGCGAGAACTGGGGCGATGATCCCAATCGTTATCGCGAAATGGGCCTCGAATTTCCTCACGAGTGATCGAGGAGCGATGATGGAAGTGCAGCCGACACGATGACCGCTCCCGCCAACCTTCCGAAGAACGTCTTCTATTTCGAGGTGCTGCTCTACACGTCGCTGATCCTCGACGCGCTGTCGATTGCGTTCCAGGACCGCACGCCGGACCTC
Organism: Tardiphaga sp. P9-11; assembly: GCF_008329525.1. GTDB lineage: Bacteria > Pseudomonadota > Alphaproteobacteria > Rhizobiales > Xanthobacteraceae > Tardiphaga. The sequence continues at coordinate 173,690 of NZ_NPKQ01000004.1, forward strand.
ACGATGTCCGAGAGCACCATCATGGCGGCGAACCTCGTCGCCGCCTGCATGCTGCTGTTCTTCGTCTGGCTCGTGTGGCTTGCCGCCTATCGCCGCAAGGGCTGGCCGCGCTGGGTGCTGACGGTGTCGCTGGCCTTCTCGGTGTTGTCGCTGTTCCAGGTGCTCGGCGTCTACGGGCTGCAGTTCGACAGTGCGATCGAGATCGTGTCCTGCATCCTGACCGGGCTCGGGCTCTATTGCGCCTTCACCGGCGATGCGAAAACTTGGTTCAAGGCCTGATCGCATTTGCTGCGGCGGCTGCCGAATTCCTGTAGACTGCGCCCATGGAATGGACCGATGAAGGCATCATCCTGGGCGTGCGGCGACATGGTGAATCCAGTGCCATCGTCGAACTCCTGACGCGCAGCCATGGCCGTCATCTCGGCCTGGTGCGCGGTGGTGCGGGGTCGAAGATGCGGCCGCTGCTACAGCCCGGCAACAGCGTGCAGGCGATATGGCGCGCGCGGCTGGACGAACAGCTCGGTTATTACCTGATGGAAGGCACGTTGATGCGTGCCGCGACGCTGCTGGGTTCGTCCCATGCGGTCTACGGCATCACCCATCTCGCCTCGCTGGCGCGGCTGCTGCCGGAGCGCGATCCGCATGAGGACATCTACGAGATGCTAGAGCGTATTCTGGATGATTTCGATGATGTCGGCGAAGCCGCGCTCCATGTAATCCGGTTTGAGCTGGCGATGTTGACCGAGCTCGGCTTCGGCCTCGATCTGGAGAATTGCGCCGCTACCGGCGCGACTTCTGACCTAATTTATGTGTCACCCAAATCCGGCAACGCGGTATCCCGGACCGCGGGTGAACCGTATCGCGACCGGCTGATGCGGCTGCCGTCATTCCTGCGCGAGAGTGAAGACGGACAAAACAGCGTCGCCGACCGCGACCTGCAAGATGGCTTCGATCTGACCGGACGTTTTTTGCTGCGTAATGTGCTCGAACCGCGCGGACAGGGCCATTCGGACGCCCGGGATGGGTTCATCAATGCGGTGACGCGACACCTGGCGCGAATCTCATCGTCCTGAGGCGAGTTCAACATTGGCGGGCGCCAGATTCGCGTCTATGATCCATAGTATTGACGGGTTGATAGGAAGATATCGCGTCCAGATGCTGGTTCGTCTGACCAGAGTGCAACGGCTGAGAGCAGGGTGGTTCGTCGCCCTAGTCTATCTGTTGTGCGTGCTGGCGCCGACGATCTCTTTTGCCTTGCCGGGGCTGCATCCGGTTGCGCCGTGCCTGACTGGCGAAAGCCATATGAGCGGCATGGTTCATATAAACAGCGGTGAGCCGGCGCACATGCATGGCGATGGTCACGCGCACGATCATTCTGTCGCGCACTCATCAGCCGCACATGATGATCATCACGCGTCGGCGGCGATTGACGATGCCTCCGGCCCGCACAAAGTCCCGCACTCACCGAGTGGTCCATGCTGCGGCCTGATGTGTATCTCTGCGCTGCCGGCAGTGCTGGCTGACATCGTGCCCCCTTCGGTGCCGACCGTCCTTCGTGTCACCGAAGGCTATCGCGCGGTTACCGACAGCGCTCCCGTGCGGCTCTACCGCCCTCCCATTTCCTGATCTGATCGTATCGACGCGGTGCCGTGCCCGTTAAGGGCATGCGCGCCTGTGATCCATCGTCATTTCAGGGAAACAACATGCTCGCGCAGCTTGAGGCGAAGCTCGCCGCCGTTTGTTCGGCGGCCGGGAACCTATTCGATATCAAATTTGGAATCGTCGCAGCGATGACCGCTGCCGGCATGGCGCTTGGTGGCTGCATGCCGACGACCGTGCCGTTGGCTGGCGCCGACCCGGCAGATCCCGGCGCCAGGGTCGCCGGTGTCGGCTATCGCTCCACGGTGGCTCCTTACAGCAGCCTTCGGCCGGTTGCCCCGTCTTCATGGCGCGAGCAGAACGACCGCGTCGCTCCTGTGCCGAAATCTGGCCGGTAGGGGCACGTCATGTTCAACAAGCATCATAAGTCGCTTACGCATGTGCGCCGATTGGGCTCAAGGCCTGCTGCGGCGATCACGCTTCTGTCGTCATTTCTGTTGGCGGGTTGCGCCTCATTCTCACCGGACCGCGGTATGGGCGCTGTCGCCGGGGTCGCAAGCGAGACCATCAACAAGGACGTGATTGCGATCCGGACGCCCGATGACGCACAACGTGCTGATGCGACCGTCAAATCCCTGCTGTGGCGGCCACTGACAGTCGACAGCGCGGTCCAGATCGCGCTGCTCAGCAATCGCGGCCTACAGGCTGCGTATAACGAACTGGCGCTGGCTGAGACTGACCTGCTCGGCGACAGCCTGCCGCCCAATCCGACATTCTCGGTCTCGCGCATTTCCGGCAACGGCGCGTTGGAAATCGAGCGGCAGGTGGTCGGCGATATTCTTGCGCTGGCGACACTGCCGTTCCGCTCCGAGATCGCCCGTCAGCGATTCCAGAAGGCGCAGCTGCGTGCGGCGGAAGAAACGCTGCGGCTCGCAGCCGATGTTCGACGCGCCTATTACAGGGCGGTCGCTGCCAACGAACTTGTCGGCCTGCTGACGGACGCCAAGTCGACGGCGGAAGCCACGGCGCACCTCGCGCAGAAGCTGGGCGAAACTGGGTCGCTGAACAAGCTCGATCAAGCCCGCGAACAGGTATTCTACGCGGAGACGACCGCCGATCTCGCCACGCTCCGCCAGGAGGCCACAAGTTCGCGCGAGAGCCTGATCCGTCTGCTCGGTCTCTGGGGCGCCGACATCGGCATAAGGCTGCCGCAAGAACTTCCGGTACTGCCGCGCCAGCCGCTGTCGTTGCCGCGCATCGAGGTCGATGCCGTTGCACACCGCATTGACCTGCAGATCGCCCGCATCGAACTGGCTGCACTCGCCCGGTCGCTGAACCTCACCGAGGCAAGCCGGTTCGTGACGTTGCTCGACGTCGCCGGCATCGATCGCAAGACGCGTGATCCGGAGGGGGCACCGTTCCGTGAGCGTGGTTTCGACATCCAGTTTCAGATCCCGATCTTCGACGGTGGTGAAGTCCGCGTCCGGCAGGCGTCAGAGACCTACAATCAGGCCTTCAATCTGTTGACCGAGAAGGCGGTGAATATTCGCTCGGAAGCGCGCGATGCCTTCAGGGTCTATCGCTCGACCTACGATATCGCCGGTCACTACCAGCGCGAGGTGCTGCCGCTCCGCAAGATCATCTCGGAGGAGATGCAACTGCGCTTCAGCAGCATGCAGGTCGATGTATTCGCACTGCTGACCGAGGCCCGCCAACGCATCGCAGCCTTGCGCGCAGCCATTGAAGCCAAGCGCAATTTCTGGCTCGCGCAGTCCGAACTGCAGACCGCGATCAATGGCGGCGGCCGTGGCGAACCATCATCCGAAACAAGATCCGCGACGGCCGCGCAGGCGTCCAGTGGAGGAGGGCACTGAAATGGAGAAAACCATGTTGTCCCGGCGAAATTTTCTCGGCACCGCCACGGCGCTCGCTAGCGCTGCTGCGGTGACCGGCCGCGCCCAGGCGGCGAGTATTCCCGAAGCGCCCATGATGGACAAAGTAACGATGCAACCGCCGCTACATCCATCGAGCGGGCCCGACTACAATCCGGTGGTTACGCTCAACGGCTGGACGTTGCCGTGGCGTATGAATGGCGACTGGAAGGAATTCCATCTGGTCGCCGAGCCCGTCGAGCGTGAATTCGCCGACGGCATGAAGGCGTACCTCTGGGGTTACAACGGCCAGTCGCCGGGGCCGACGATCGAAACCGTCGAAGGCGACAAGGTTCGCATCTTCGTCACCAACAAATTGCCGGAGCATACGACCGTGCATTGGCATGGCGTGATCCTGCCGAGTGGCATGGATGGCGTCGGCGGCCTCAGCCAGCCGCATATCAAGCCCGGTAAGACCTTCGTCTACGAATTCGAGATGAAGCACAGCGGCACGTTTATGTATCACCCGCATTCGGACGAGATGGTCCAGATGGCGATGGGCATGATGGGGATGATGGTCGTGCATCCCCGCGACAACAGTTTCCGGCCTGTCGATCGCGATTTCGTCTTCATCATGAGCAGCTATCTCATCGATCCTGGCACCTATCTGCCGAAGGTCAACGAGATGACGGACTTCAACATGTGGGCGTGGAACAGCCGCGTCTTTCCTGGCATCGATCCGTTGCCGGTTCGTCTCGGCGATCGCGTGCGGATACGCGTCGGCAATCTGACGATGACCAACCACCCGATCCATCTGCATGGGCACAAGTTTGCGGTCAGCTGTACCGATGGCGGATGGGTACCTGACAGCGCGCAATGGCCGGAAGTCACCACCGACGTGCCGGTGGGCGCGATCCGGGCATTCGATTTTGTTGCCGACAATCCCGGCGATTGGGCGTTCCACTGCCACAAGTCGCATCACACCATGAATGCGATGGGTCACGACGTCAGAAACCTGATCGGCGTCTCCAAAAAGGATCTGGCGAAGGCAGTCGGCAAGCTCGCGCCGGATGCGATGGTGATGGGACCCACTGGCGGCGCCATGGGCGACATGGAGATGCCGGCGCCGGACAACACACTGCCGATGATGACGGGATCAGGTCAGTTCGGTCCGATCGAGATGGGCGGCATGTTCAGCATCATGAAGGTGCGGGAAGGGCTCGCGCGCGACGATTACCGCGATCCCGGCCAGTATGATTTCCCGAAGGGCACGGTGGCCTATGAGATCGAGGCGCCGCAGAGCGAAGCTCCACGACAGACGGGCGTGAAGGACAACACCATCAAAGGGCTGGGCCTGAAGCCGATGGAAATGAAGAAGGGCATGAAAATGAAGGGAATGTAGGGGCCGAACGACACATCGTCATCACAGACAACAAGCAATATGGAAACTGAAATGAACAAGACCCGGAAATATATTGGCGGCGGCCTCATGCTGGCCGCGATGTCTTACTCGGCCGCTGCTGCGGCCCACGACAAGCACGGAGGATATTCGGCTGGCGAACCCGGCGATCCCAAGAAGCCGGCGCGCGAGATCGTCGTCAGCATGAACGAGATGGATTATTCGCCTGCGGTCATTGAGGTGAAACGCGGCGAGCAGATTCGCTTCGTCATCCGCAACGCGGGGACCGAAGCACATGAGTTCCTGCTGGCGACCACGGCAGAAAATCTGAAGCACGGCGAAGCGATGAAGAAAAACCCCGACATGGAGCATGACGAGCCCAACGGCCTGCGTCTCGCCGCCAAGAAGTCCGGAGAAATCCTGTGGAAGTTCTCGAAGGCCGGGACGTTCGAATATTCGTGCCTGATCCCGACGCATCGTGAACTGGGGATGACCGGCAAGGTCATCGTGAAATAGCCCGATGCAAGCGGCTCAATCTCAAGCAAAGGACTGCACTATGAAGACCGATGGGTTTGTCGCGCTTGTCGCTTTTGTTGCGCTCTCAATGTTCTGTGTCGCGGGTTACGCGCAGGATGCTGCGGTGCGTGGAGAAGTGAAGAAGATCGATGAGGCGGCAGGCAAGATCACGCTGAAGCACGGCCCGATCAAGAGCCTCGATATGGACGAGGGCATGACCATGGTGTTTCGCGTCAAGGACCCGGCGATGCTGAAATCGGTCAAGGTGGGCGACAAGGTGAAGTTCGATGCCGGCCGCGTCGATGGCCAGATCGTGGTGACCTCCATCCAGAAATCCAAATAGCCCCGGAAGATGACGTCCAGGCGGAGCTTGGAACCTCCGCCTATCGGATCGCCCAATGGTGGATGGAACGACAGAGGGGGCGCTCTCCCTGCGCGAGGGCCCCCGATATCGATGGAACTTGATCGATGGCGCGTGATTCATTTCTTGCCCGATTCGCCCGGAGGCGCTAACCCCTCGCCATGGGAAAAAGACTGATTCCGCCGGAGCCGGCTGAAATTCACGAAGTGCAGCTGCGGGACGCGCTCGAGGAGCGCTATCTCGCTTACGCGCTGTCCACGATCATGCACCGGGCGCTGCCGGACGCGCGGGACGGCTTGAAGCCGGTTCACCGCCGCATTCTCTATGGCATGCGCCTGTTGCGGCTCGATCCGGGCACGCCGTTCAAGAAATCCGCCAAGATCGTCGGCGACGTGATGGGCTCGTTCCATCCGCATGGCGACCAGTCGATCTATGACGCGCTGGTACGCCTCGCGCAGGATTTCTCGTCGCGCTATCCGCTGATCGACGGCCAAGGCAATTTCGGCAATATCGATGGCGATAGTGCTGCGGCCTATCGTTACACCGAAGCGCGCATGACCGATGTGGCGCGGCTGCTGCTCGAAGGTATCGAGGAAGACGCGGTCGAGTTGCGCCCGAACTACGACGGCCAGACCAAGGAGCCGGCTGTGTTGCCGGGCGGTTTCCCGAACCTGCTGGCCAATGGCGCGCAGGGCATCGCAGTCGGCATGGCCACCTCGATCCCCCCGCACAACGTCGCTGAACTCTGTGACGCTGCGCTGCATCTGATCGACAAGCCCGACGCCAAGTCGAAATCGCTGATGCGCTGGGTGAAGGGGCCGGACTTCCCGACCGGCGGCATCATCGTCGATTCCAAGGAAAGCATCGCCGAGGCTTATATGACCGGGCGCGGTTCGTTCCGCACCCGCGCCAAGTGGCATGTAGAAGAGGGCGCCCGCGGCGCCTGGAATGTCGTGGTTACCGAGATTCCATGGTTGGTGCAGAAGTCGCGGCTGATCGAGAAGATCGCCGAGCTCCTGAACGACAAGAAGCTGCCGCTGATCGGTGATATCCGCGACGAGTCCGCCGAGGACATCCGCGTCGTCATCGAGCCGAAGACGCGCAATGTCGATGCCGGCCTGGTGATGGAGTCGCTGTTCAAGCTTACCGAGCTCGAGAGCAAGATTCCGCTGAACCTCAACGTGCTGGTCAAGGGGCGCATCCCCAAGGTGCTCGGCCTTGCGGAATGCCTGCGCGAATGGCTGGACCATCTGCGCGACGTGCTGCTGCGGCGCTCCAACTTCCGCAAGAACCAGATCGAGCATCGGTTGGAAGTGCTCGGCGGTTACCTGATCGCCTATCTCAATATCGATGAGGTGATTCGGATCATCCGCACCGAGGATGAGCCGAAGCCGGCCTTGATGAAGGCGTTCAGCCTCACCGAATTGCAGGCGGAGTCGATCCTGAACATGCGGCTGCGCAGCTTGCGCAAGCTCGAAGAGTTCGAGATCAGGAAAGAGGACAAGGAGCTCCGCGCGGAGCTCAAGGGCATCAATGCGATCCTGAAGTCCGAGACCGAGCAGTGGGCCAAGGTCGGCGAGCAGGTCCGCAAGGTGCGCGACATCTTCGGACCGAAGACGCCACTCGGCAAGCGCCGCACGGTGTTTGCGGATGCGCCGGAGCATGATCTCGCAGCGCTCGAAGAGTCGCTGGTCGAACGCGAGCCCGTCACGGTCGTGATTTCCGAGAAGGGCTGGGTCCGTACGCTCAAGGGTCAGGTTGCAGACCTGTCCAACCTGACCTTCAAGACCGACGACAAACTCGACAAGGCGTTCTTCGCCGAGACCACCTCGAAGCTGATGATGCTGGCCACCAATGGCCGATTCTACTCGCTCGACGTGGCGAAGCTGCCAGGCGGTCGCGGCCACGGCGAGCCAATCCGCCTGTTCATCGACATGGAGGGCGATGCCGCGATCGTCTCGATGTTCGTGCACAAGGGCGGCCGCAAGTTCCTGATTGCCAGCCATGACGGCCAGGGCTTCCTCGTCAATGAGGACGACTGCGTCAGCAATACCCGCAAGGGCAAGCAGGTGCTGAACGTCGAGATGCCGAATGAGGCGCGCGTGCTAACGGTGGTCGGCGAGGGCAGCGATCAGGTCGCTGTCATCGGCACCAACCACAAGATGGTGATCTTCCCGCTCGACCAAGTGCCTGAGATGGCGCGTGGCCGTGGCGTGCGTCTGCAGAAGTATACCAGCGCATCACTGTCCGACGTCGCCACTTTCGTGGCCAAGGAAGGCCTGACCTGGAAGGATTCGTCCGACCGCGAGCATCGCCTGACCTGGAAGGAACTGGCCGACTGGCGTGGCAACCGTGCGGATGCTGGCCGTCTCGCGACGGGTCTGCCGAAGTCGAACAAATTCGGCCGGGTGATCGAGTAGGCATCGAGTCCGTAACTCTCAAACTCTCAACATGTCGTCTTCGCGTATGCGAGAGACGACATACAGAGCGTGCCGCGACTACCAGTCTAGCCGAGTGCCTCTTCGGTCACTCGGCTCGCCAATACCTTGTCGATGCGGCGGCCGTCGAGGTCCATGACCTCGAAACGCCAGGCATGCGAGACGACCTCGTCGCCGACGTCGGGGATCTTGCCGAATTCCTGCAATAGAAACCCGGCGAAGGTCTGATAGGGGCGCGACTGCGCGGGTAGTTCGATGCCGAGCAGAGCGGCGAATTCCACCGCAGGCATCCAGCCGGAGATGAGATAGGAGCCGTCCTCGCGTTTGTGGAAGGCGACCTCGGCAGGACCTTCCTCGGTGTGGAAGGCGCCGACGATCGACTCCAGAATATCCGCCGACGTCACCACGCCCTGGAACACGCCGTATTCGTCATGCACCAGGCCGATATGGAAAGGCGAGTCGCGCAGGATCGCCACCACGTCGCGTGCATCGACGGTTTCGGGAATGATCGGCGCCTCGCGCACCAGTGCGCGAATATCCGGCGTCTTGCCGCTGAGATAGACGTCAAGCAGGTCCTTGGCCTGGACGATGCCGATGGCGGAATCGCCGTCTCCATCGAACACCGCGAAACGCGAATGCGTGCTGTTGGCGAGCTCGGCCCGAATGGTCTCGATGGGATCGGCAAGGTCGATCATCGCCACTTCGTGGCGCGGTGTCATGACGGCGCCGACGGGCAGGTCGCCGAGGCGCATCACGCCTGCGATCATTTCCTTTTCGCCGGGCTCCAATACGCCGGCGGTTTCCGCTTCGGTCACGAGCGTGCGGATTTCGTCTTCGCTGACCTTCTCTTCGGCTTCACCGCGCTGCCCAAGTAGAAACAGGATCGCCTTGCCGGAGCGATCGAGCAGCCACACCAGCGGCAGCGAGATTTTTGCCAGCAGTACCATGGCCGGTGCCACGCGCACCGCCACGGCCTCGGGATCGCGCAGCGCGATCTGTTTCGGCACGAGTTCGCCGATGATCAGCGAGGCGTAAGTAATGATCGATACGACGATGCCGACGCCGAGCGTGTCGGCGAGGCCTTTTGATACGCCAAGGTCAAGCAACAGTACCGTGAGACGCTGGCCGAGCGTTGCACCGGAAAATGCACCCGACAATACGCCGATCAACGTGATGCCGATTTGCACGGTGGACAGGAACTTGCCGGGGTCGGACGCCAGCGCCAGAGCGCGGCGAGAGCCCGTCACGCCTTTTTCGACCAAGGCGGCGAGGCGGGCAGGACGGGAGGATACGATCGCCAGCTCCGACATTGCGAGCAGGCCGTTGACGACGATCAGGACCGCAACGATCCCGAGTTCGAGAGATAACACCTTGGTTCCTTCTGGTGATGGAAGCGCAAATCTAGTCGATCCGGCGCGATCCCGCCATGGTGCAGGCCCGAGGCGTGACACATGGGCTCATCCCGTTGAAATTACGGCGATGGCCTAATTCCAGGTGGGGCAAATGGCAGCGGAGGTCGCCTTTCCCTCATTCTCAGCCTCATTTATCAAACTTTTGTGCGGTCTCAGCGCATTGCGTGGCGCGGCGGAGGCCACATCTGTTGCCCCAACTTGGGATTGTGATCGCCGCCGTCAAAAAATTCGACGCGTCGCAATTTTCATGTACCATTGATTTTGGTCAGTTTGTTTCGCTGGGGGCATTTGTCTTGATTTGCGTCAGATCGATCTTTCCTGCCGTCTCGTCCGTCATCGTACTTCTTCTGCTCGCAGGTTGCGGCAAGAAGGAAGAGGCCGCTGCACCGCCGGCGCCGCCGGTCACGGTTGCCAATCCCGTCAAGCGGATGACAACTGACTGGGATGAATTCACCGGTCGCTTCGATGCGGTCGACCAGGTGCAGGTGCGTGCGCGGGTCACGGGCTTCATCACGAAGGTGACCTTTGTCGACGGCGCCGTCGTCAAGACCGGGGATGTGCTCTACGAGATCGATCCGCGGCAATACGAGGCGACGGCAGAGCAGGCGCAAGGGCAGCTCGACGATGCCAAGGCCAAGGTCGTTCTGGCAGAGAAAGAACTCGAGCGCGCCACAACGCTGATCAAGACCCAGGCAATCTCCGAAAACATCGTCGACCAGCGCAATCAGCAGCTGGCGGCGGCGCAGGCTTCGGTTTTGCAGGCCGAAGGCGCCTTGAAGCTAGCCAAGCTCAATCTCGAATATACCAAGGTTGTTGCGCCTATCGATGGTCGCGTCAGCCGACATCTGATCAGCGTTGGCAATCTTGTGCAGGGCAGCGACAGCGGTGCGACAGTGCTGACCTCGATCGTGTCGATGGCGCCGATCTATCTGTATTTCGACATGGACGAGTCGATCTATCAGCGAAACAGCCGGCTGTGGTTCGAGGGCAGGCGACCAAGTTCGCGGGATACACCCAATCCGGTGCAGATAACACTGACCGGTGATACCAAGCCGTCGCGCGAAGGCAAGATGGACTTCCTAGACAATCGCCTCGATGTCGGCACTGGTACACTCCGCGGCCGCGCCATCGTTGAAAATAAAGACCTCTCGATTTTGCCCGGCCAGTTCGCTCGCCTGCGTGTCATTGCCAGCGGTGAGTACGAGGCGGTGCTCGTGCCCGACACGGCTATCGCGACCGATCAGTCGCGCAAGATCGTGATGGTGGTGAAGGCCGACGACACGGTTGAAGCGCGACCGGTGGTTCTGGGGCCGCTCGATGACGGGTTGCGTGTCATCAGGGAGGGCCTGAAACCCGATGATCGGGTGATCGTCGATGGGCTGCAGCGGGCGCGGATCGGCGCCAAGGTGTCGCCAAAAATGGCCGACGCCAAGCCTGCTACTCCAGCTGCCGGCGCCAAGCCATGAATCTGGGCAGCCTGTCCGTCAATCGTCCGATCCTCGCGATGGTGCTGTCCATCGTGCTGCTCATCGTCGGTGCGCTCGCTTACACCACGTTGCCGGTGTCGGAATATCCGGAAGTCGCGCCGCCCACTGTCGTGATCACCACGCAGTATCCGGGTGCGTCCGCGCAGACCGTATCCGAGACGGTAGCGACGCCGATCGAGCAGGAGATCAACGGCGTCGAAGACATGCTGTATCTATACAGCCAGGCGACCTCGAACGGCCAGCTGAACATCACCGTCACTTTCAAACTCGGCACTGACCTCGACAAGGCACAGGTGCTGGTGCAGAACCGCGTCGCCATCGCCCAGCCACGTCTGCCCGAGGAAGTCCAGCGCAACGGCGTTGTGACCCGCAAGAACTCGCCCGACCTGATGATGGTCGTGTTCATGCTGTCGCCCGACGACACCTACGACCAGCTCTATATCTCCAACTACGCGTTGCGCAATGTGCGCGACCAGTTGTTGCGTCTCGACGGCGTCGGCGACATCCAGATCTTTGGCGCGCGCGACTATTCGATGCGGCTATGGCTCGATCCCGACAAGATCGCCAATCTCGGCATGACCGCGGGCGACGTGATTGCGGCGATCCGTGCGCAAAACATCCAGATTGCTGGTGGCCAGATCGCTGAGCCGCCGATTTCCGATCGCGCCTTCTCGCCGAACCTGACCTTCACAGGTCGTCTCAAGGATCAGTCCGAATTCGGAAATATCGTCATCAAGGCTGGCAGCGACGGCCGCACGGTGCGCCTGCGCGACGTGGCGCGGATCGAACTCGGCGCGCTGTCCTATACGACCAACAGTTTTCTACTGAAAAAGCCGGCGGTGGCGCTCGCGGTCTCGCAGCGGCCGGGATCGAATGCTCTGGCCACGGCGGACGCGATCGCCAAGACCATGGCCAAGTTGAAAACCGAATTTCCGAAGGGGCTCGAATACAATATCGGCTACAACCCGACCGAATTCATCGCCCAGTCGGTGCATGAGCTGATCAAGACGATCTACGAGGCCATGGTGCTGGTCGTAATCGTCGTGCTGGTGTTCCTGCAGGGCTGGCGGCCGGCGATCATCCCCATCATCGCCATCCCGGTGTCGCTGGTCGGCACGTTTGCCGTTATGGCGGCGCTCGGCTTCTCCATCAACAATCTCACTTTATTCGGTCTCGTACTCGCCGTCGGCATCGTGGTGGATGACGCCATCGTGGTGGTGGAGAATGTCGAGCGGCATCTCGCCGAAGGCAAGACCCGGCGCGAGGCGGCCCTGCTGACCATGACCGAGGTCGGCGGCGCGTTGATCTCGATCGCGCTCGTGCTGTGCGCGGTGTTCGTGCCGACGGCGTTTATCGGCGGCATCTCTGGACAGTTCTTCCAGCAATTCGCAGTGACCATCGCGGTGGCGACGGCGATCTCCTGCTTCTGCTCGCTGACCCTGTCGCCGGCGCTTGCCTCGATGATCCTCGAACAGCATCACGAGAAAAAGCCGCCGCCGAGCTGGAACGTGGTTGCCCGCGGCTGGAACGCATTCACAGGCGTGTTCAATCGCGGCTTCGACCGGTTATCCCACGCCTATGGCACCGCGGCCGGCTTTGTGATCCACCATCTGGCACTGATGCTCGTCGTCTACGCAGTCCTGATCGGCACGGCTGGCTGGCTGATTTATGCGACGCCGCAGGGCTTCATCCCCGCGCAGGATCGCGGCTATGTCATCGTCGTTGTGCAACTGCCCGGCGCGGCATCCCTGAGTCGCACCACGGAGATCGTGCGGCAGATCGAGCGCATCTCGCTGGAAGTCCCGGGCGTCGTCCGCGTGCCGTCCTTCGCCGGCTTCAACGGTGCCACGCGCACGCAGGCGTCGAATGCTGCGGCGCTGTTCCCGGTATTTGACGATGCGGAGGAACGCGCCAAACATGGGAACACCGCAGCCAAGATCACGGCTGAATTGCGCAAGCGGTTGGCCGCCATCGAAGGTGCGGTGGTGATCGTGGTGCCGCCACCCGCGGTGTCGGGCATCGGTACCGGTGGCGGCTTCGCCATGCGCATTCTCGACAATCAGGGCCGGGGTCCTGATCTCCTCGAGAAGGCGACCGACGAATTGGTGAATGCGGCGCGTAAAGCGCCTGGCCTCACTGCTGTATTCTCGCCCTTCAGTGCGAACACGCCGCAAGTGTTCGTCGAGATCGACCGCCAGAAGGCACAGATGCTCAACGTGCCCGTTCAGAACGTCAATGACGCGATTCAGACCTATTTCGGTTCGGCCTATGTCAACGACTTCAATATCCTTGGCCGCACCTATCATGTCACAGCGCAGGCTGATCTGCCGTTCCGCAAGGAGCGCGCCGATCTGGCGCGACTGCAAACTCGCAATGCCGATGGCAATATGGTGCTGCTGGGCAGTGTGGTGAACTTCAGGGACACGGCAGGCCCTGACCGTGTGCCACGCTACAACCTTTATCCCGCCTCCGAAATCCAGGGTGATACGCTGCCCGGCGTCAGCTCGACGACGGCACTCAATACCATGAAGAGGCTCGCCGACGAGACGCTGCCAAGCGGCTTCACCTTCGAATGGACCGATCTGTCCTATCAGCAGGTGACCGGCGGCAATGCGGGCCTCTACGTATTCCCGATCTGCGTGTTGTTCGTCTATCTGGTGCTGGCGGCGCAATATGGCAGCTGGTCGCTGCCATTTGCGGTCATCCTGATCGTGCCGATGTGCCTGTTCGCAGCAACCATCGGCGTGCGGATCATGGGGCAAGACATCAACATCCTCACCCAGATCGGATTCGTCGTGCTGGTGGGACTGGCGGCGAAGAACGCGATCCTGATCGTCGAATTCGCCCGCGACATCGAGCACGAAGGCCGCGACCAGCTGGAAGCCGTGATCGAGGCTTGTCGCCTTCGTATCCGCCCGATCTTGATGACGTCCTTCGCCTTCATTCTTGGCGTGTTGCCGCTGGTGATCTCGTCGGGGTCAGGCTCGGAAATGCGTCAGGCGGTTGGTGTCGCGGTGTTCTTCGGCATGATCGGTGTTACGATCTTCGGCCTGATTTTCACGCCGATCTTCTATATCCTGATCCGACGCCTGTTCCCGGGCTCGGTGGTGGTTCCGGCGCGGGGGCAGGACGCACATTGATTGCGTCGATGAAGCCGAGCCGAGTGAATCTCCGATGGACACTGCGCCGCGTATCGAACTGATGAACTGGTTGACCGGCCAGGGCCTTACCGGCCTGCCGGAAAATGAGTTGATCCGCGGCTTTTGCGAACGCTGCTTGGCGGGTGGCATCGACCTGTCGCGGGGGCTTGTTTTCCTCGACACGCTGCATCCGATTTTTGAGGGGCGCGGTTTCCGCTGGAACGACAAGGCCAGCAACGAGAGCGATGTGTTCGAATATGGCTCGACCGAGATCGGCGAGGCCGCCGCGAACTGGCGACGATCGGTGTTCTTCCACATGCTGGAAGAGGGGCACGACGAATTGCGGCTCGATCTGCACGCGCCCGGGATAGCCGACCGCTTCTCGATGGTCAGCAGCCTGCAGGAAGGTGGTCACCGTCACGGCGCCGTGTTCGTCCACAAGTTTGGCGAGAACGGTTCCATGGGGCAGATGGACTGCCTCTATTCGTATTGGGCGACGCGCGACGAAGACGGGTTCAATGAGCAACAGATGTCGGCGTTGCGCGAACTAGTGCCGATGCTCGGGCTCGCTATCAAGTCGGCGGCGCAGATGGAGATCGCGCGGACGCTCGGCCGCGTCTATCTCGGCCGCGATGCCGCCGAACAGGTTCTCCGCGGCAAGATCGCGCGAGGCGTCACCGAGCGTATCAATGCGGTGCTGTGGTTTTCCGACTTGCGCAACTCCACCGGGATCAGCGAGGCGATCGGACCGGACGAGATCATCCCGTTCCTTAATGACTACGCCGAAGCCTCGATCGCTGCGATCCATGATGTCGGCGGCGACGTGCTCAAACTGATCGGCGACGGCATTCTGGCGATGTTCACCGGCGACGACATGGTGAAGGCGAAGCGCAACGCCTTGCGCGCCGAACATCAGTTCCGCAAGAATATCGCCAAGCTGAATGCGAAACGATTGGCGGCGAACCGGCCGGTAACGACTGCTTATGTTGGTTTGCATGAGGGCGAAGTATTCTACGGCAATATCGGCAGTGACGAGCGGCTCGATTTCACCGTGGTTGGTCCCTCAGTCAACGAGGTGAGCCGCATCGCTTCCATGTGCTCGTCGGTCGATCGGCCGCTGTTGACCTCGTCCGCGTTTCAGGCCGGGCTTGACGCGGCGGGCCGCAAATATCTGGTCTCCACTGGCCGTTACGCCTTGCGCGGCATCGGCCGCGCGCAGGATCTCTACACACTGGATCCCGAGATCGATAGCGACGAAGTCGTGCGTGGCGGCTACGAGCGCTATCTGGCGCGTTAGCTGACCGCAACGGTTGGCTGGCACATCGCGTAGAGCACGATAGCGATCAGGCAGGCCGCGCCGAGAACGATGCCGAGCGCCAATGCGGCCTGCGGCACGATAGTGGCCGACAGAGATACGCCGATCGCGGCTCCCATCATCTGCCAGAAGCCGAGCAGTGCCGAGGCGGCGCCCGCATGGGTGCCGAACGGCGACAGCGCCTGCGCCGTGCCGAGCGGATTGACCACGCCCATGCCCATCAGGAATACGCAGGTCGCGGCGATGAAGGTGACGACGTTGCCGTGGAAGTAGGCGGTCGCGAGCACCGCAACGCTGCCGATGAACGCGATCAGTAATCCATAGCGAATGGACCGATCCAGTCCGAAGCGGGGGGCGAGGCGTGCGGCCAGCATGCCGGAGCCGAACACAACCAGCACGGTGCCTGCAAAGAATAGCCCAAGCGCAATCGGTGTGAAGCCATAGCCCTCGATGAGAATGCGAGGTGTTGCGGAGAAGATCGAGAACAGTCCACCCATGATCAGGCCCACTGTGGCGGCTGGGATCAGGAAGTGGCGGTTCACCGAAAGCTTGAGATAGGTTGTGCCGACGGCGAGTGGATTGAGCGGGATACGCGTCGTGTTGTGAGTTTCGCCGAGCACGATGACATAGCTGAGTGCCGACAGCGCGGCGAAAGCGCCGACGAAAACAAATTCTGAGCGCCATCCGAAAAAATAATCGAGGCCGCCACCGAGCAGTGGCGAGAAGCCAGGTGCTGCGGCCTGCGCGATCATCACCAGCGTCAGCGCACGTGCCAGCGTCGCGCCGCTGAACAGGTCGCGGGCAATGGCGCGCGACAGCACCGAGGTTGCACAAGCACCTGCCGCCTGAATGGCTCGGCCAATCAGCAGCGAGGAAAGATCGCTCGACAATCCGCACCAGATGCTGCCTATGACGAACACGCCGAAACCCGCGAGCACGGGAATGCGACGCCCGTAACGATCCGAGATCGGACCGACCAGTAACTGCCCGAGCGCGAAAACGATCAGGAACACTGTGATTGATGCTGTGACCGCTGGGGTCGTCACCTTCAAGGAGGCGGCTATCTGCGGCAACGACGGTAGCAGGATATTGGTGGCCAATGTCCCGATGGAAGCCAGTGCCGCGAGCACGGCGATCTGCAGCGCGGTCGAGGAGGTTTCCTGCTGCGATGTGTCTGCCATGG
The DNA here is from genome assembly GCF_008329525.1 of Tardiphaga sp. P9-11. GTDB lineage: Bacteria > Pseudomonadota > Alphaproteobacteria > Rhizobiales > Xanthobacteraceae > Tardiphaga. The sequence continues at coordinate 190,411 of NZ_NPKQ01000004.1, forward strand.
CGTCTGCCGTACGGTCGGTCATATGATGATCCTCATTATATAAATGATGTACATCATATAAAGAGACCTGCAAAGAGCAGGGCGATCATGCGGTATTTCGGGAGGACGGGTGCCACCGCCATCTTCCCGGCGGTGATCGGGCTGATTGATCAGTTGCCGTACAGATAATTCGGCAGCCACAGTGTCAGGCCGGGCCAGATATACATCAGCACCATGCAGATGATGACGATGAGCATATAGGGCATCATGCCGGAGAATATCTGGTTCAGCGTCACATGCGATGGCGCGACGCCCTTCAGATAGAAGGCGGACATCGCCACCGGCGGCGACAGGAAGGCGGCCTGCAGGTTGACGAAGACAAGCACGCCCCACAAGATCGGGTCGATGCCGAAATGCTTCAGCATCGGCAGGAAGATCGGCACGAAGATCACGATGATCTCCGTCCATTCCAGCGGCCAGCCGAGGATGAAGATGATCGCCTGCGACAAGATCATGAACTGGACCGGCGTCAGGTTCAGCGATAGCACCCAGCTTTCCAGCAGCGCCTGTCCGCCGAGAATGGCGAACACCGCGGAGAACAGCGCCGATCCGACGAACAGCCAGCACACCATGGAGGTAGTCTTGGCGGTCAGGAACACGGCCTCCTTGGTGCGCTTCCAGTCCAGCGTGCGCGCCTGGAAGGCAAGCAGGAACGCGCCAGCAGCGCCGACGGCGGCGGACTCCGTTGCCGTGGTGATACCGAGCAGGATCACGGCCAACACGATGGCGGTCAGAATGCCGAGTGGCATGACGGACGATGTCAGGAGCCGTAGCACCTCGAATTGCTCAGCGCCCATGGTCCAGTAGTAATAGAAAAGCATCAGCGCAATGATGGCTGCCGTAAAGGCGAAGTAGGTGTAGAATTCCGGCGGCGGTCCGGCATCCACCGGCGCATTCGTTGGACTGTTTTGCAGATCGGCATTGCCCATCTGCTGTAGCACTTCCGGCTCGCTCTCTTTCGCCGAGCCGGACTGGGCGGCGCCGAGCTCTTCCAGTTTTTCTTCCTCAGGCGCGGCCGTGCCGGCATTGCCGGGCTGAACCCGCTCGGTGATCGCGGCGGGCGCGGGAGCGTCGGGCTGCGGATGGATGACGACATACCACCACGCGGCCCAAAGCGTAGTCAGCGCCAGGACCAGCGGCACCAGAGCAAAGCCGAGATTTTTTAGAATCGCCGTGTAGCTGATCCGCGCGCCGTCCATGGTCAGCGCCATGGCGCGCGACGGTGCCACGGCAGCCGTCAGCAGGGCAGGCAGCATCTTGTCCGAATAGGCTTGCTGCAGATCGGCGATCCACGGCCGGACGGGCACGCGTGTTTCGCTCTCTGGCAACTTTGGCGCGATCTTCGGGTTCAGCAGCGCCCAGCCGATGATGTAGACAAGATAGAGGAAAGCCAGGAAGAATCCCGGAAACATCGCTGCGGCATAGAGCTTCACGACGGACTGTCCAGCGACGGCGGCATAGACGATGATCATCACCGATGGCGGGATCAGGATGCCCAGCGTGCCGCCGGCCGTGATGACGCCCGACGCCAGCTTGACGTCATAGCCGGCCTTGAGCATCGGGTTGAAGGCGATGACGCCCATCAGCACCACGACGGCGCCGACCAGACCTGACGCTATGCCCCAGAAAGTACAGACGATCAGGGTCGCGACCGCCAGCGAGGCCGGCACGCGGCGGAAGGCGAGCTGGATCGAATAGAACATCTTGTCGACCAGCGCGCCGCGTTCCATCACATAGCCCATCAACACGAAGAGCGGGATGGAGATCAGGACGTCGTTGGTCATGGCGCCATAGGTGCGCTGGACCATCAGGTCGAAGATGTGGTTGTCGGCCCAGGATTCGCCTGCGCGGTAATAGGCAAAGAAGCCGAAAAACATGCCGAGGCCCATCAGCGTGAAGGCCGTCGGAAATCCCATCATGATCACGACGACGATGAGGCCGAGCATCAGGAGGCCGAGTGCGGGATCGCTCATTTGTGCGTCTCCCCGCTCATGCCGCGCTGGCGCGCGCTTTCCTCGATGTCCTGCGCATGCGCGATGGCGTTGCGGCGCGTCTCCTCGTCGACATGTTCGCTATGCGCGAGTTGCTCTTCGACGACGTCGATCTCCGAGACGTCCTTCAGCCGGCTCGGCCAAACGCCTGTCTTCAGGCAGATCGCAGCGCGGGTGATCTCGGCGACGCCCTGCAGCAATAACAGTGCGCCGGCCAGCGGAATCATCGCTTTGAAGTGATAAACGGGCGGTCCGTCTGCTGTGACGTTGGAGTGTTCCTTGATGCGCCAGCTGTCGCCCGCATAATCCCAGCCGGCATAGACAAGCGCGGCGATGCCGGGCAGGAAGAACACGATGTAGAGGACGAGATCAAGCGAGGCCTGCGTGCGCGGCCGCATCGAGCTGTACAGGAAGTCACCACGGACATGGCCGTTCTGCGCCAGCGTGTAGGCGCCGCACAGCATGAATAGCGTGCCATAGAGCATGTTGGAGGCGTCGAAAATCCAGGCCGTGGGCGTGTTCAGCATGTAGCGCTTGAACACCTCGGCGCAGACCAGTCCCATCAATCCCAGGATGAACCAGGCGGCGGCCTTTCCGGCGAAAGTGCTGATACCGTCGATGGAGTGCAGGAAACGCTCGGCAGTCATGTTATTCAGGCCACTGATGCTGGAAACGTCAAATCGGGTTCGATCAGGCGAGAGCAGGCAGTAAACGGCAACACGAATGCATCATCCGGGATGGGAATCCCGGATGATGCGGGCACGTGCGCCGTGCAGCGTTAGGTCTTTTTCTTCGCGTTCGGACCGAAGTAATGATTATAGGCCATGCGCCGGCTTACGACGGTGTCCTGCTCCCATTGCGTAGCCCGCTTGGCAAAGGCCTGCTGAGATTCGGAGATTTCCTTGAACAGGGGATTCTCGGCCGATTTCTTGGCGACGACTTCGTCATAGACCTCAAGCTGCTTCTGCAGGATCGAGTCAGGTGTCTTGTAGAACTTGACCTTGTCCTTGCTCTGCATATCCGCGTAGTCCTGCGAATAGCGGTCGATGGCTTTCCATGACATGTCCTGGCCGGCAGCGTCCGCCGCACCGGCGATGATGGCGCGCAGCTTCTCGGGCAGGGCGTCATATTTGGTCTTGTTGAACAGGATTTCAAACTGCTCGGCATTCTGATGGTAGCTCTGCAGCATGCAGGTCTTGGCTACGTCGGGGAAGCCGAGGATGCGGTCCGACGAGGCATTGTTGAACTCGGCTGCATCGAGCAGGCCGCGGTCCATCGCGGAGACGATTTCTCCGCCTGGCAATGCGTTCACTGCAGCACCAAGGCCGGTAAACACGTCGATGGAAATGCCGACGGTGCGGAATTTCACACCCTTGAGATCGTCGGCCTTGGTCACCGGTTTCTTGAACCAGCCAAGTGGCTGCGTCGGCATTGGTCCGTAGGGCAGTGATACGACATTGGCACCGATCGACGCATAGAGCTTGGCCAATAGCTCTTTTCCGCCCCCATATTTGTGCCAGGACAGCAGCATGTTGGCATCCATCGCGTAAGCGGGACCCGAGCCCCACAGCGCCAGCGCGGTCTGCTTGCCATAGTGATAGACCATCACACCATGGCCGCCGTCGAGCGTGCCCTTGGAGACCGCATCGAGCAAGCCGAAAGCCGGGACTACGGCGCCGGCCGGAAGCACCTCGATCTTCAGGTCGCCGCCGGTCATGTCGTTGACCTTCTTGGCGTAGTCGAGCGCGTATTCGTGGAAGATGTCCTTGGCAGGCCATGTGCTCTGCCAGCGCATGCTGATCGGGCCCTGCGCCTGGGCGATTACCGGTGCCGCTATGCTTGCAGCCGCGCTGGCGGTGGCGACCTTCAGAAAGCGGCGCCGAGACGGATTCCTGTCCTTGGATGAAGCCATTGTGTTCTCCCCAAATGGTCGTCCTTTTGCGGACTGACCTTGTTGATTGGTGGCAAGACAAAGGCTTGCTTGCAGTTTTGGCAAGAAAGTTCGCTTTGCTGCGACGCTTGGACGCGGCGTAACTACACTAACTATCCGTGCTGCGGTGCGGGGGGATTGTGCGCGAGTGCGAACTACAGATGAACTACACCAGGCCTGTTAGACTTTCGTCGGAACGCATCCGGTCACGTCGCGGACCATGTCTGGCTGCCGTTCCAGCGTCACTGCGGGCGAAGTCAAGATCACCACGGCCTGCCAGGCGAAACCCGCGACGGCGAGGTAGAGGCACGCCTCCGCGTGATAGAGCCCGCCGATAACGGCAGCGATACCGGTTCCGATCGGACGGGCGCCATAGCTCAGGATGTTGATCGCGGAGACGCGTCCGAGCAGGCTGGGCGGCGTTACCGATTGCCGCAACGTCGCGGTGGAGATCACCCATAGGATCGGACCGACGCCGAGCAGGAAGAAGCTCAGGCCCGCCAAAGCCGGTGAAGGGATCCATGTGGTCAGTGCCATCACGACGGAGGCGACGAAGCCGGTGACGGGGCCAAGCGCGATCACGGTGCCGAACGGCAACCGCTTCATTACACGTGTTGCCAGCAATGCGCCGATCACCATGCCCACGCCATACATGGCGAGTGTCACGCCGACGTCGGAGGCGGAGAGGCCGAGACGGCGAACCGCGTAAGGTACGAACACCGCCAGCACCATGAAGGACGCGGCGCTGAAGATGAACTGCGTGATAAAGACTGGCCGCAAATAGCGATGATGTGCGACGAAGGATAGACCTTCAGCGATGTCCTGCATCGGCTTGCGTTGTTGGATGGTTGTGCGCGTGGGCTCATGGATGCCCGATAGCAAGGCGACAGCGATGAGCGACAGCGCTGCGGCAAAGCCGAAGGCGGGCGCGGCGCCAGTGAAGCCGACGAGCGCGCCACCGATGGCGGGACCGCTCGCAAAGGCCACGGTGCGCGCGAGTTCAATCCGCGCATTCGCCGCGCCAAGCAATTGCGGCACGACGAGCGATGGCACGAGCGACGGCGCGGCGACGCTGTAGACCACCGTGCCGCACACCGCGACGAAGCCGAGTAAAGCGAGCAGCGGCAGCGTCAGCGCGCCGAACCAGATCAGTGCCAGCGTCAGCAGCAGCGAGACGGCCCGCAGCGCCTCAGCTCCAGCCATCAAGGCGCGGCGCGACATGCGGTCGGCGAGCAGGCCGGCGGGAATGGCAAACAGCACGAAGGGCAAGGTCAGCGCGGTCTGCAGCAATCCGGTCTGGCCTTCGCCGACGCCGAGCAGCAGCACGGCGACGATGGGCGCCGCTGCCAGCGCGATCTGCTCCGCCGACTGCGCCGCGAGGTTCGACCAGGCGAGGCGGTTGAAGGTTGGGGGCAATCGGTCGGTGGGCGCGTGGGTCATGACGAGTCCTGTGTTCAGGTCACCATCTTTGACTGCCGTCTTTGCAGCCACCCGTTTCCCGCCAATCTCGGCCCGTTGATCAAGAGCCGCCTGATCTCGCGACCTTCGGCTTACAAGACCGCTATTCCGTGCTAGCGCGGAAGCCCGCGGCGCCGGCTTCTGCCGACTCCGCGCTTTCAATCGACGATAAAGTCTCTGCACTCGAATGCATGTGGCTGGTGAGCAAACTGCTAGCCAAACGCGAACGCGAGTAAGCCACCACAGAGCAGGAAGACTCCGGCTGCGGTGATGGCAAGGTATCGCTCGGGAACGACGTCTCGGTCATTTGGCATGACGCACCTGTCGGCTTGGCCCCCAAGGGATCGTGCGGACGAATTGATTAAAGATTTCGAAATCCCCGATTTGGCAGCTCCGCTCCGTTTTGGGACGTCTGCAACGGCGGTGCGGTTTCAGCCGTCCGAGTTCCCGCAGCGTGATCGCGTCGCGCGCCTTGACTGCGAAGGCATTCTCACGGCGCCGACCCAAATGGTCAGGCCCTATAAAAATGTCTCCCCAATGATTTGTAAGTCATTGACTTTGCTGCGAGGAATGATCGGTCGGACACGCTAAATTGGCGCGGTCCCCCTCTACCATTGTCCCCACTGGGGACGATCCGCGACGGGACAATCCCCGCGTTCAAATGCAACGTTTATTGGCGGAGATTCCGTTAGATCCAGCAGCTCGGATTGAGGCGGTCGAGCGAGTTGATGGCCGACCATTGGAAGAAGCCGCAAGACTGGCAAATTCTCAGTCGCCGTGCCGGCCATCGTTGATAATACTCCGGATCGTTTTTTGAGTGGCATAGCCGAACATCCGGCGGTAGCGAAGCTCGCGTTCACTGGTAGCACGTTCACCGGCCAATCTATCATCCGGGCGCGTCGGCTTCGAACCTAAAGAAAGTTCAGCTCGAACTCGGCGATAAAGGGCCAAACATCGTCTTCAACGACGCCGGTATCGACGCGGCGGTGAATGGGAGCGCCTGGGCTATCTTCCACAACCAAGGGCAGGCTTGCATTGCGGGCTCCCGTCTTCTGCTGCACGACGGATATCGTGGAGGATTTCCTAGGGCGTTTCGCGCGTCTTGCACGCTCCATAAGACTTGGTAGTCCTCTGGATCCGGAAATGGAAATGGGACCGCTGACCAGTCTTCATCATCAGAGGCGTGTGCTCGAATACGTGGACATCGCTCGCCGCGAAGGAGCAGAGGTCATCTCGGGCGGCGTCCAGCCTTCTAACTCTGCTCTCGCACTGGGATGCTACGTCGAGCCTACCATCATCAAAGTGAGCTCCCAGCAAGATCGCTTGATTCAAGAGGAGGTCTTCGGTCCGTTCGTGACGGTGCAGACGTTTCGGAACGAGGCCGAAGCACTGGCTCCGGCCAACGGGACGCAGTACTGCCTCGGCAGCGGTCTTTGGACGCGGGATCTGCAGCGTGCTCACTCGCTGGCGAGCGACCTAAAAGCAGGTATTGTCTGGATAAACTCGTACAAACGCGCCAATCCAGGCTCGCCGTTCGGCGGGGTAGGACGATCGGGCTACGGTCGGGAAATGGGGTTCGATGCGATGCAAGAGTACACCCAGGCGAAAAGCATCTGGGTGAACGTTAACGCGCAGATACCCGCCTATTATCGGCGTTAGCCTTACGAAACCAACAAAGAGGGAGCAAACAAAAAAATGGAAATCTCGGGCTGTCGTCTATTCTTCAAGATGCTCTTCGTAGCGTCCTTAGCATGTTGTTCAGCGGCGAACGCGCAGACGCCATGGCCAAGCAAGCCGATCCGTGTGGTCGTGCCCTTCCCCGCGGGCGGCTTCGTTGATGCCATCGCTCGTCAGATACAGCCCCAACTTCAGACGTCTCTAGGTCAGACCGTAATCATCGATAATCGTGGCGGCGCCGGCGGAACTCTTGGCTCAGGCGAAGTCGCCAGGTCGCAACCGGATGGGCACACCTTGTTGCTAGTGTTCGACTCCTACGCCATTTATCCGCTCGCGTATCCCAAACTCAATTTCGACATCTCGCGTGATCTCACGCCGGTCACCCAGATCGCGAGCAATCCGCTCATTCTGCTGACCCACCCGAAGGTGCCGGCCAAGGATCTCGAGTCCTTGATCAAGCTCCTGAAGTCGCAGCCAGGACGTGTGAACTATGCGAGCGTGGGCGTCGGCTCGAGCAACCATCTGACGGCCGAACTCTTCCAATCCGCCACGGACACGACCATAACCCACGTGGCGTACCGCGGCGGTGGTCCCGCGCAACAGGATCTGATCGGTGGGCATATCGAGATGATGTTCCTCTCGGCAGCCTTGGCGCTGCCTCATGTGAGAGCCGGTGTTCTCAACGCAATTGCGCAGACAGGCGCGAAGCGGTCACCTGCTCTGGCACATGTTCCAACCGTTGCGGAAAGCGGATATCCCGGCTTCGAAGTCAATTCGTGGGTGGGTATGCTGGCACCCGCGGGCACGCCGCGCGAAATCATCGATAGATTGAATTCGGAAGTGCGCAAGCTCCTTGCCGATCCGCAGTTCGTAGCCCGGCTGGAAGATCAAGGTCTTGTCGGAATAGGCAGTTCTCCAGAAGAGTTTGCCAAAGTCCTGACATCAGAGCGCGAAAAGTGGACACGATTGGCCAAGGAGCGTGGGCTTGTACTCGAATAGCGGAGCGGCATCCGGAATTTCTGCCGGTTGTCGTTGCTGCGTTGAAAGCAATTGTCATTCTGTCCGATCGAGAGGGCGAGCTTGATGTTGTCTCGGCTCTTGCGACAAGCAGGGTTTGATGAACAAGGACATTCGCGGCCTCAGCGCGACACGATTGTTTCAGAAGGGGAAGGGGGCGACGGGGTGTCCCGTTGGCCGATTTATCGACGGGCGCCGTCGACAATCAGATTTCGCACCAAAATGCCGCACAGTTCGCGAACGCGTTACCTAGTGGAATAGTCTATCGAAGCTAAGGTTGGCTGACGAAAGTATTCGCCAACCATTATGCATACGAAGAACGGTGTCGCGTTTCGACCACGGATAAGGTCGAGTACAGCCATTACCGAGCCGGGCATCTATGAATTCCACTTTGCCGCGATTAGGAGGACTGGGTGGACGAACCGTACGCATCAGATTGACTACATAGGTACGCTTTCTGCTGCCGGCGCAGCAGAAAGCAGACAAGCGAGCTTTGTCGTCATGAGCTGTCGGTTCGGTCGGTCGGCTCGGTGGGGCGAATGATCAGGTCGTTGGTATGTGCATGTCTACCAGCTCCGTCGTCTAAGCCAGACTGAACACGCGTCGGCCTTCGCCGACGTCCGGTTCTTGCGGTTGTCCGATCACCTTGCGGCGTTCCTCGGAGGGGTTGGTGCCGAATGCAGCTTTGAAGGCCTTACTGAGATGTGAGCCGTCGACGAAGCCGGTTTCGGCGGCGATCGCGGCCAGCGACAGGTCAGTCTTCAGCATCCAGCGCGCATGCTTCAGCCGGAGCCGCAGATAGGTGGCTTGCGGCGACTGTCCGGTTTCTTCTTTGAAGAGGCGCTCGAGTTGCCGCGTGCTCAGACTGACCTTGCCAGCCAGTCGCGCGACCGACAGTGGCGTGGACAGGTTCTGTTCCATCATCAGTAGCGCGCGAGAAATTCGCCCGTCGGTCTCGGCAAATTCGGTCGGCGGCGCCGATTGAGCCGATGACCCCGGTTTCATGCGATCGATCAGCATAATGTGGAGCGCTTTCTGTGCGCTCGACAAGCCCATGCGCTGTTCGATGATATGCGCGGCGAGATAGGCAACTCCCATACCGCCGGAACAGGTGATGCGATTGCCGTCGATGACGAAGAGCTGATCGGCCACCGGGAGCGTCTCGCCGAATTCTTCCAGAAAGTCGCGATAGTGGTACCAGCTAATGCAACATTTCTTCTGGTTGAGCAGGCCCAGCCGCCACAGCACGAAGCTGCCGGTGCAGACGCCGATGAGGTCGACCTTGGTCTGCGCGGCCTCCAGCAGGTATCGCTTGGTCTTCTCGTCGATCTGCGGACCTTGATGTAGGAGGCCACCAACGACGACGAGATAGTCGAGTTCGCGCGGATCAAGGAACCGGGAATTCGGATACATGAGCAGGCCGCAGCTCGAGCGGATCGGCTCGTCCGTTTCGGCCATGATGTGCCACTGGCAGCGGATCGGCCGGCTGTTGTCACCCTCATCTGCGGCGAGACGCAGCACGTCCACGAAGCTCGCCAGCGCAGTCAGCGTGAAGTTCTTCGTGAGAATGAAGCCAACGCGAAGCGGACGGACCTTTGGCTGCATCACCCTGCCTCAGCATTCACCATATGGTCGAATGGCACTCCGTGTGATCGCCGTGAGACGACGTCCAAAACGAAGCCATGTCGCATCATTACATGTCTATAACGCGCTGGGGCAGGTATTTTTGACGGTCTGATCCTAAAAATACATTGCTAATAGGTGCAAGAGAGGGGAGCGCCTCGCCCTGCCTGCGTCTGCTCGACGTGCCTCTGGAACCCGGAGGCTGCGGTTGTAGGCTGCTGCAACCAACAGGCCCGCGGGAGAGGCGCGGCCGGGGAAGGTCAGCCGTTGGATGGCGGGTCTTCCGGCATCGTGAACAAGGCCTCACGACCGATTGCAGCGAGGAACGCGTCGAGTGCGGTGACCGACAGCGATGTCGTGCGGCTGTTGATGATGGGGTGGCAATTGATGCGCTCCGCTGACCGCAAGCGCACATCGATGACGGGCGTGACCGCCTGATTGGCATCGTTGTAGAGCGCCAGAATCGAGACCGATCCCGGTTCGATCCCAAGCAATTCCTTCAGGGCTTCCGCGCTTCCAAATGACAGTCCGCCTTTGGCGCCAATCGTCTTTGCCAGCGACTTCAGGTGAACAGTCGCGGCTTCGTCGGTGACGAACAGGAAGAACCGCTTCTTGCCGTCGCGGAGGAACAGGTTCTTGGTGTGAATGCCGGGAATGTCGCCGCGCAGCGCACGCGACTCTTCCACCGTATGCACGGGCGGGTGTTCGAACGTCTCCACCACGATCGACTTGTCTTTGAGGTACTGAAGAATCTCGTCGCTGCGTTCGATGCTCATTCTAGGTGTCCTTGATCGTCGGTGGCGGGACTGCGCGTGCCCGGGGCATGCCGTCCTGTCTACATGGCAGCGATCCGTGTCGCATGGATACGTCGCGAATTCGAGACCCGGCGAGCGAAGCCGGGGCGGGTTGTCGCAAATCTACGTGTTCCGTGTCGGGGCTTTGCAAGCCTGCGACGTTCGGATGTCGCTCTGATCCAACATGATTGGCGGGCTGATGCTGGCCGCGAAGCGGCAGCGAGTTGTAGGCTCCGTCCAATCATAATGTGGACAGCCATGCAGAAATTTTCAGCGCTTTCATTACTACGGGCAGGGCTGACCGGTCATGCCGGCTGGCAGCGACAGTGGCGTTCGCCTGAACCGAAGCCGGGTTATGACGTCATCATTGTTGGCGGTGGCGGCCACGGGCTTGCAACGGCCTACTATCTGGCCAGTCGCTACGGCGTCAAAAATGTTGCCGTCCTCGAAAAGGGCTGGATCGGCGGCGGTAATACCGGCCGCAACACCACGATCATCCGCTCCAACTATCTGTTCGATGAAAGCGCCGGGATCTACGAGCACGCCCTCAAGCTGTGGGAAGGGCTGTCGCAGGAACTGAACTACAACGTCATGTATTCACCACGCGGCGTCCTGATGCTGGCGCACAACATTCACGATGTGCAGAGCTTCAAGCGACATGTTCATGCCAACCGTCTCAACGGCATCGACAATGAATGGCTGTCGCCGGAGGAATGCAAAGAATTCTGTCCGCCGCTGAATGTCGGTGGGGCGATGCGCTATCCGATCCTCGGCGGCGCGCTACAGCGCCGCGGCGGCACAGCGCGGCACGACGCTGTTGCCTGGGGCTATGCCCGCGCTGCCGACGCGCTCGGCGTGGATATTATCGAGAATTGCGAAGTCACCGACATCCGCCGCGCGCCGACCGGCGAGGTGGTCGGTGTCGATACGACGCGTGGCAGCATCAACGCGAAGCGCATAGGCGTCGTCGCGGCCGGCAATACCAGCACGGTGATGAACATGGCCGGCGTGCGTCTACCGCTGGAAAGCTTCCCGCTGCAGGCGCTGGTCAGCGAACCGGTCAAGCCGATCTTTCCCTGCGTGGTGATGTCGAACACAATCCACGCCTATATCTCGCAGTCGGACAAAGGCGAGATGGTGATCGGTGCGGGAACGGATGTCTACACGTCCTATACGCAGCGCGGCGGCCTGCACATCGTCAATCATACGCTGGATGCGATCTGCGAACTGGTGCCGGCGTTCCGGCGCCTGCGCATGCTGCGCAACTGGGGTGGCATCGTGGATGTGACACCGGATCGCTCGCCGATCGTGGCGAAGACGCCGGTATCTGGCCTCTACGTCAATTGCGGTTGGGGCACCGGTGGCTTCAAGGCGACACCGGGATCGGGCGAGGTGTTCGCCAGCACGATCGCCAAGGATGAGCCGAACAAGATCAACGCGCCGTTCACCATCGAGCGATTCCGCGATGGCGCCGTGATCGACGAAGCGGCTGCGGCCGCCGTGGCGCATTGATAGCGGGGAAAACAAGATGCTGTTGATCAATTGCCCCTATTGCGGGTCGCGCCCGGAAGCCGAATTCGCCAATGGCGGGCAGGCACATATCGCCCGCCCGGCCGATCCGATGAGCCTCACTGACGACGAGTGGGCCGCCTATCTCTATATGCGTGACAACATTAAGGGCCTGCATCACGAGCGCTGGCGGCATGCCAATGGTTGCGGCCGTTTCTTCAATGCCAGTCGCGACACGACCACGGACGTCATCAAGCGCACTTATCGCATGGGCGAGCGCCCCGAAGCGGAACATCAGGGTGCCAAGCCATGACGGATACGTATCGCGTACGGCGCGGCGACAGCGTTGAAAACTGCAACGCAGTTCATTTCACGTTTGACGGAAAGTCGTATCAGGGTCTGGCCGGCGACACGCTGGCCTCCGCGTTGATCGCCAATGGCGTGCATCTGGTCGGCCGTTCGTTCAAGTATCACCGGCCACGCGGCTTCGTCTCCGCCGGTTCGGAAGAGCCGAATGCGCTGGTCGGTGTGGGCGCGACCCAGTCGCGCTATACACCGAACCTGCTTGCGACCCAGGTCGAGATCTATGACGGGCTGGTGGCCGAAAGCCAGAATCGCTGGCCGTCGCTCGAGACCGATGCCGGCTTCCTCAACGAATATTTCTCGGCCTTCCTGCCGGCGGGGTTCTACTACAAGACTTTCATGTGGCCGCGCACGGCCTGGAAGAAACTCTATGAGCCGGTAATCCGGCGGATGGCGGGTCTCGGCAGGGCACCAGCCGAGCCGGATGCCGATCGCTATACGCAGGTGTTTGCGCATTGCGACGTGCTGATCGTCGGCGCCGGGCCTGCGGGGCTTGCGGCGGCGCTCGAAGCCAGCAACAGCGATGCCACCGTGATCCTGTGCGACGAGCAGGCGGAGATGGGCGGCTCGCTGCTGTCCGATCGTTCGGCGTCGATTGACGGCATGCAGGCCGCCGAATGGGCGCGCGCGGCGCTCGATGAATTGCGCAAGCGCTCCAATGTGAAGCTGATGTCGCGCACGACGGCGTTCGGCTGGTACCCGCACAATTTTGTCGGTCTCAACGAGCGCGTCACCGACCATCTCAGCAATCCCGCGGCGAACCAGCCGCGTGAGCGGCTCTGGCAGGTCAGGGCCAAGGAAGTCGTGCTGGCCGCCGGCGCGATCGAGCGGCCGCTCGTCTTCACCGACAATGACCGGCCGGGCATCATGCTGGCCAATGCTGCCCGGACCTATGTGAATCGGTACGGCGTGGTGCCAGGCAAGCAGGTGGTTGTGTTCACCGCCTGCGACAGCGCCTATCGCGCGGCGCTGGATCTCAAGGCAGCCGGTGCCAAGATCCAGGTGATCGTGGATCTGCGCAAGAGCGTATCGGGCCATTGGGTCGACAAGGCGCGCGCCGAAGGCATCAAGGTCCGCTCCGGCAGCATCGTTCGCGGCACGTCGGGCCGGCTGCGGGTAAAGTCGGCGCAGATCTCTAACGCGCAGGGCGGTGACGCCGAGACGGTGGCTTGCGATCTTATCTTGATGTCCGCCGGGTTCACGCCGTCGGTGCATCTGTTCTCGCAGAGCCGCGGCAAGCTCAGCTACAGCGAAGAGCTGCGTGCCTATGTGCCTGGCGAGTCGGTCGAGCGTGAGCGGTCGGTCGGGGCGTGCAAGGGACTGTTCGCGCTCGAAGGCGTCATCGAAAGCGGCGCCAGGGGTGGCCGGGACGCTGCGACCAAGGCCGGCTTCTCCCCGCGCGGCGAGCGCAGCTATACGGTCTCCGCGCAGTCGGTAGGCGCCGATGCGTTCATCGGCTCCGTGATGACCGATCATCAGGCGGAAAAGCGGGCCTGGGTCGATTTCCAGAACGACGTAACGGCCAAGGATGTCCGGCTCGCGACCCGCGAAGGGTTTCGGTCGATCGAGCACGTCAAGCGCTATACGACCACCGGCATGGCCACCGACCAGGGCAAGCTGTCCAACATGAACGCCCTTGGTGTCGTGTCGAAGCAGATCGATGTCGCGGTGCCGAAGGTAGGCCTGACCACGTTCCGGCCGCCTTATACACCGACGACCTTTGGATCCTTTGCTGGCCAATCGCGTGGTGATCTGTTCGACCCCGTGCGCAAGACCAGCATCCATTCATGGGCCGAATCCCAGGGCGCACAGTTCGAGGATGTCGGCGTCTGGAAGCGCGCCTGGTATTTCCCGCAGGTGGGTGAGGACATGCATGCCGCCGTCGCGCGCGAATGCAAGGTGACGCGCGAGTCGGTCGGCATCTTCGATGCCTCAACGCTCGGCAAGATCGAGATTGTCGGCAAGGACGCCGCCGAATTCATGAATCGCATGTACACCAATGCCTGGACCAAGCTGGAGCCCGGCCGGCTGCGCTATGGCGTGATGCTGCGCGAAGACGGCTTCATCATGGATGACGGCGTCGTCGGCCGCATGGCAACTGATCGTTTCCACGTCACGACGACGACCGGCGGCGCGGCCCGCGTGCTGTCCATGATGGAGGACTACCTCCAGACCGAATGGCCGGACCTCGAAGTGTGGCTCACCTCGACCACCGAGCAGTGGTCGGTCATTGCCTTGCAGGGACCGAATGCGCGCAAGGTGCTGGAGCCGCTGGTCGAGGGCATCGATCTGTCGGCCGATGCCATGCCGCATATGAGCGTCCGCGAAGGACGTATCTGCGGCGTGCCGACGCGGCTGTTCCGCGTGTCGTTCACCGGCGAACTGGGCTTCGAGGTCAACGTTCCCGCCGGCTATGGCCGGGCGGTCTGGGAAGCGATTTTCGCGGCGGGCAAGCCCTACGGGATCACGCCCTACGGTACCGAGACCATGCATGTGCTGCGCGCGGAGAAGGGCTACATCATTGTCGGTCAGGAAACCGACGGCACGGTGACGCCCGATGACGCCGGCCTCGGCTGGGCTGTCGGCAAGGCGAAGCGGGATTTCGTCGGCAAGCGCTCGCTATCGCGGCCGGCGCTGGTCAGGGAAGACCGCAAGCAACTGGTCGGGTTGTTGACGACGGATCCCAAGGTGGTTCTCGAAGAGGGCGCCCAAATCGTGCTCGATCCCACCCATCCCATTCCGGTGCCGATGATCGGTCATGTCACCTCCGCCTACTGGAGCGCGACGCTGAACCGCTCGATCGCGCTGGCACTTGTTCGCGGCGGTCGCTCGCGGATGGGGGAGGAGCTCTCGATCCCGATGCCGGACGGCGTGATCAAGGCGAAAGTCGTCGACTCGATATTGTTCGATCCGAAGGGGGAACGTTTGAATGCTTAGTCCTGCGATCATGCGTTCGAACGCGTTGTCCCCAATGCAGTCATCCAGCACCACTGCTGCGTCCACCACGACGCTCTCGATTCTTCCCGATGCGGCGAAGCTGGTGTTTCGCGGCAAGACCGAGGCGATCGAGGCTGCCGGGGCGCATTTTGGCGTCAAGCCGAGCCTTGAGGCCTGCCGCTTCGCGGCGGTCGGCGGCCGGTCGGTCCATTGGCTGGGGCCGGACGAATGGCTGTTCCAGGCGGTGAACGAGGATCCGATCGAGGTATTCGGGGGGATGTCGGCAGCGCTGCAGGCGCAGGCCTGCTCGCTGGTGGATGTCAGCCATCGTTCGGATGGCATCGCGGTTGCAGGTCCAACGGCGGCGCTGGTGCTGAACCATGGCTGCCCGCTGGATCTGTCCCTCAAGGCGTTCCCGGTCGGCATGTGCACGCGCACGGTGCTGGGCAAGGCATCACTTCTGCTGTCACGTTCTGAAGAGCAAGTGTTCCATGTGGATGTATGGCGTTCGTTCGCGCCCTATGTCTGGCAGTTCCTCGACGAAGCGCGAAACCTGTCCTAGCAGCC
This sequence comes from Tardiphaga sp. P9-11, assembly GCF_008329525.1. Lineage (GTDB taxonomy): Bacteria > Pseudomonadota > Alphaproteobacteria > Rhizobiales > Xanthobacteraceae > Tardiphaga. Next base: position 206,316 of record NZ_NPKQ01000004.1, read on the forward strand.
CGGCTGCGCCCTGGAGACCGTACGATGATTGGAACGTTCGATCTCTTCAAGATAGGCATCGGGCCGTCGTCATCGCATACGATGGGACCGATGAAGGCCGCGGCGCTGTTTGCCAGCCAGCTTGCGGTGCGCGGTCTGTTGAAGGATCTCGCGCGCGTGAAGGTCGAGCTGTTCGGCTCGCTGGCCTGGACCGGTCGTGGCCATGGCACCGACAAGGCGGTCGTTCTCGGGCTTGCCGGCAAGTTTCCCGAAACGATCGATCCGGAAGAAGCAGAGACGCTGGTCGATGGCGCCCGCACGGCTGGCACGCTGCGAGTGGCCGAGCGGCGCAATGTCCCGTTCGATTTCGTGAATGACATCGTTTTCGACGGCGTGACCGAGCCGCCGAACCATCCGAATACGCTGGCGCTCTCCGCCTTCGATGCGGCCGGTCATGTTCTTCACGGTGAGCGCTGGTGTTCCGTCGGCGGCGGTTTTGTCGTTCTGGAAGCGCAGGTCGGCATCGTCGGCATCGTCGAAGACGTTCCCGTCCCGCATCCTTTCAGGTCGGGCAAACAGTTGCTCGAGATCGGTGCGAAAACCGGTCTGTCGATTGCGCAGATCGTCATGGCCAACGAGATGTCGTCGCTCCCGGCGGACGAGATCGAGCAGCGGCTCGATCGCATTATCCAGGTGATGATGGACTGCATCGATCGCGGCATGACCAAAGAGGGGCAGTTGCCGGGCGGGCTGAACGTCAAGCGCCGCGCGCCCTCACTGCATCGGCGTCTTGTCGCCGCCGCAAGCTCGAACAGCCGCACCCAGCATGAAGTAATGGATTGGGTCAGCCTGTACGCGATCGCGGTCAATGAGGAGAATGCGGCCGGTAGCAAGGTGGTGACGGCACCGACCAACGGCGCGGCTGGCATCATCCCGGCCACGCTTCGTTATTTCCGCGACCATTGTCGCGAGGCGTCACCTGAAAACATGCGCGTGTTCCTGCTGACGGCCGCAGCGATCGGCGCGCTGTTCAAGATGAACGCGTCGATTTCTGGAGCGGAGGTCGGCTGCCAGGGCGAGGTTGGCTCGGCCTGTTCGATGGCGGCGGCGGGGCTCGCGGCCGTGCTCGGCGGCACCAATGAGCAGATCGAGAATGCCGCCGAGATCGGCATGGAGCATCACCTTGGCATGACCTGCGATCCGATCGGCGGGCTGGTGCAGGTACCATGCATCGAGCGTAACGCGTTTGGCGCGGTGAAGGCGATCAATGCGGCGTCGCTCGCGTTGCAGGGCGATGGCACCCATGTGGTGCCGCTCGACAAGGTGATCGCGACGATGCGCGAGACCGGACGCGACATGCAATCGAAATACAAGGAGACCTCGCTGGGAGGCCTCGCTGTCAATCTGGCAGAGTGTTGAGGGAAGACCATGACTCAAGCTGAACTCGCGGCATTCTTCACGACCGATCTCGCCCAAGCGGACCCGACCATCTCGTCGTCGCTGGCCGGAGAGCTCGGCAGGCAGCGCGACGAGATCGAACTGATCGCATCCGAGAACATCGTATCGCGTGCGGTGCTGCAGGCGCAGGGCTCCGTGCTGACGAACAAATATGCCGAAGGCTATCCCGGCCGGCGCTACTATGGCGGCTGTCACTTCGCCGACGAAGTCGAGGAGGTGGCGATCGAGCGCGCCAAGACGCTGTTCGGCTGCAGCTATGCCAATGTGCAGCCGAATTCGGGGAGCCAGGCCAATCAGGCCGTCTTCATGGCGCTGATGAAACCCGGCGACACCTTCATGGGTCTCGATCTCGCCGCAGGCGGTCACCTCACGCATGGCGCCAAGCCGAACATGTCGGGCAAGTGGTTCAATGTCATCAGCTATGGCGTTCGCCGCGACGACTGCACCATCGATATGGAGCAGCTTGAGAAGCTGGCAGTGGAGCACAAGCCGAAGGTGATCGTCGCCGGCGGCTCAGCCTATTCGCGGTTCTGGGATTTTGCTGCGTTTCGCCACATCGCGGATGCGGTCGGAGCCTATCTGTTCGTCGATATGGCGCATTTCGCTGGTCTTGTGGCCGGCGGCGCTCATCCGTCGCCGTTCCCGCATGCACATGTGGTGACCTCGACCACTCACAAGACGCTGCGCGGCCCGCGCGGCGGACTGATCCTGACCAATGACGAGGACATCGCCAAGAAGATCAATTCGGCGATCTTCCCGGGATTGCAGGGCGGGCCACTGATGCATGTCATCGCCGCCAAGGCGGTGTCGTTCGGCGAAGCGCTGCAGCCCTCGTTCCGCCAATATGCGGCCAATGTCGTTGCCAATGCGCGCGCGCTGGCGGACACGCTTTCAAAGGCCGGTTATCCGATCGTCACCGGCGGTACCGACAATCACCTGATGCTGGTCGATGTCCGGCCGAAGAACCTGAACGGCAAGCTCGCCGAGGCGGCGCTCGGGCGGGCGAACATTACCTGTAACAAGAACGGTATCCCGTTCGATCCGGAGAAGCCGACCATCACGTCGGGCATCCGGCTCGGTTCGCCGGCCGCGACGTCGCGCGGCTTTGGCGTCGGTGAATTCGAAGAAGTCGGCAAGCTCATTGCCGCCGTCCTGGATGCGAATTCCAGCGCGCCGGACGAGGGAGCGCCGGAGGTCGAAGCAAAGGCACGTGGCCGCGTCGCCGATCTGGTTGCGTCGTTCCCGATCTATCGATCCTGATCAGGCAGCTTGATGGAGCGCTTCGGAGAGGGGCAGGCGGAAGGGATATTCATCCAAGGGCTGAATGTTCACGCGCGCCACGGCTTGCTGGAGCATGAGGCGCAACTGGGGCAGCGTTTCGTGATCGATATCGATTTGCAGGTCGACCTCTCCGACGCGGCCAGTTCGGACGACATCGGACAGACGATCGACTATGCGTCGGTCGTCGCCACCGCGACTGAGGCATTTCTGGCGTCGCGCCATGTGCTGTTGGAGCGGGCCGCAGCAGCCATCGCCGACGGGGTTCTCGATGTTCATGCGCGCGCCAGCGCCGTGCGCGTCACTGTCCACAAGCCGCAAGCGCCAATCACGGCGATCTTCGAAGACGTTGGCATAAGGCTGACGCGATACCGCGCCGACAGGCATGGTCGGACCGCGTGATGCAGGCGTCCGCGGATACCGCTGCGCGGCAGCCACACCAACATGTTTCCCCCCATAGCGATCGCAGCCACGCGATCGAGCCCATCACCGAGACAAGCAAGATGACGAAGAAGAACTGGATCCTGACCTTCTATTGCCAGGATCGTCCGCGCATCGTGTCGACCGTCACGACGGCGGTTTCCGATGTCGACAGCAACATCCTGGAAAGCGCGCAGTTCTGGGACCGGACGACCAATCGCCTGTTCATGCGCATTGCTTTCGAGACGCCGGATGCGATCAGTAGAAAAACACTGGAATCGGTGCTCAATCCGGTGTTGTCTCGATTCGAGATGAATGCCGTTCTGGTCGATGCAGCGTCGCGTCCCCGGGTGATCATCATGGTCTCCAAGTCGGACCATTGTCTCGAGCAGCTGCTGTACCAGGTTAAAGTCGACTGGCTGAAAGCCGAGGTCGTCGCGATCGTGTCAAACCACCGCGACTGCGAAGCGATCGCTGAGCAGGCGGGGATCCCATACTATCACTGGCCCGTCAGCAGCGAGACCAAGCTGGAGCAGGAGCGGCAGCTCTACGAGCTGTATCTGAAGGAAGGCGCCGATCTCGTCATTCTTGCGCGTTACATGCAGATCCTGTCGGACGACCTGTCGAGCAAGCTCTATGGTCACGTCATCAACATCCACCACTCCTTCCTGCCGAGCTTCAAGGGCGCGCGGCCCTATCATCAGGCCCACGACAGGGGCGTCAAGATCATCGGCGCCACCGCACACTACGCGACGCCGGATCTCGATGAGGGCCCGATCATCGAACAGGAGACCGAACGGGTGACGCACGCGTCGACCTCGGACGATCTCATCGCCGTTGGGCGCGACATCGAGTCGCGAGTGTTGGCGCGCGCCGTGCGGCTTCATCTCGAGCGTCGTGTCCTTTTGAATGGACGCAAGACGGTGGTGTTCTAGAGCCCGGAATGCGACGACCAATGACGCCACGAATGCTCGTTTGAGGAGCACGGATAGACCAAGATTTGATCTTCGCGATGAATTTTGCAGCGCAGCGGAAATCATTGTGTTTGCTACGCAAAATGGTTTCGACGAGCTGTCGGCCCGCCAACCAAGAACAGGCAGTCGATATTCGGTAGTTATGACGCAATTCTACAAGCAACAGCGCGCGTGCATCCTATCTGCCGTATTCGCGGACCACTAGCGTCGCAGGCTGGATTAACTGGGAGGATCAGTGATGGGGACGATTACCAAGCGTGGTTTGGCCGCATTGGCCGTTGCGAGCGTATTGCCACTGGCCTTTGGCAGCTTCAGCGCGGCCTTCGCCAAGGATAAGGTGAAGATCGCATTCGTGGGTCCACTGACCGGCGCTATTTCGCCTCACGGTATTGGCGGACGCAACTCGGCCGAACTGGCCGTGAAGCTGATGAATGCCGAACCCAACACCAAATATGAGTATGAGCTCGTCGTGCTTGACGACGAGTGCAAACCCAACGTTGGCGTGCAGGTCGTCACCAAGATCGCGTCCGACCGTTCGATCATTGCCGCGATACCGCATTACTGTTCTGCCACTGCGATTGCTACCGTCGATATCTTCAATCGCTTCAAGATGCCGATGGTCGTGTGGGCGGCAGTGCTGCCCGAAATTACCTATGCCAAGAAATATCCGGAAGTGCACCGCGTCAGCGGCATCCTGATCGGCCAGAACCGCATCGGCGCGCAGTTCATGAAGGCACGCGGTTACAAGAAGTTCGTGTCCTTCGCCGACTCCACGGACTACGGCAAGTCGATGAACAAGTACTTCACCCAGTTCACGCTCGAGAACGGTAGTGAAATTCTGGGCAGCTTCTCGGTCCCGCCGGATCAGCAGGATCTGTCGGCCGAGCTGACCAAGATCAAGGAGCTCAATCCGGAGGTCATCTATTTTGGTGGCCTGACGCCGCTAGGTGCGCGCCTCCGCACGCAAATGGCCAAGTTCGGCATCAACGCGCAGTTAGAGGGCAATTCCGGTATCATGGGCGACGCGTTCGTCAACGCCGCTGGTCCGGAGCTCGCCGAAGGCACGCTGACCTTCTTCGACAGCCCGCCGTTGTCCAAGATGCCGGGCGGCAAGATGTTTTCGGATGCCTACAAGGCCGCCGGCTATTCCGAACCGCCGGAAGCTTACGGACCGTTCGCCTATGTCGCCACCCGCCTGGTCATGGAGACCATCGAGAAGGTCGGGCCGGATCGCGCCAAGGTCACCGCCGACCTTGGCGATGTGAAGGATCGTCCGTCCATCGTCGGTCCGGTCACCTTCGACGACCATGGCCAGAACATCACGCCGCTGACCACGAGTTACGTCGTCCAGGACGGCAAGTGGGTGGTCTGGGAAGAAAGCGAATACGTGTCCGGCAAGCGCAAGCTCAAGAACCTGCCGTAAGCGCGGATCGTCAGGACATCCCATGGGTATGATCGGTCAACACCTGCTGAATGGTTTGATGCAAGGAACGATCTATGGCCTCGTCGCCATGGGGTTCACCATCTTCTTCGGCGTCATGAACGTGATCAAGTTCTCGCACGGGGACGTGCTCACGCTCGGCGCCTTCGGGGGCCTCGTCGCCGTCTGGGCGGCGAACGCGCTGGGACTGTCGGTGCCGCTGCAGTTCATTGTCGCGCTGTGCGTGGCAATGGCACTGACCGCGGTGGTCGGTGCCGGCATTTCGCATTTCCTCATCATGCCGCTGCGCAATGCGCCGCCGCTCAACATGCTGCTGATGACGATGATGGTCGGTACGGCCATCCGCGAAGCCATCCGGCTGTTCTTTCCGAACGGCACCAATCCGCAGCGCTTTCCGGAGCTGCTGCCGGCCGGGGGCTTCAATATCGGTCCGTCGTTCTTCCGCACGGACGCTATTATTCTGATCATTGCCGGCGCCGCCTCGATCGGCGCCGTTTACTGGATCATCAACCACTCCAAATTCGGCCTTGCGATGCGGGCGGTGGCCGAAGACACCGAAACGGCACGTGTGATGGGGATCAATTTCGGTCGCATCATCCCGCTGACCTTTGCATTGGGCTCTATCACCGCAGGCTTCGCCGGCATGATCTATGCGCTGTATTACAGCGAGATCAATTACAGCATGGGCCTGCTGTTGGCCGTAATCGGCTTCACGGCTGCGATCGTGGGTGGTCTCGGCAATATCTGGGGCGCGATTATCGGCGGCTATCTGTTCGCGGGGCTGCAGACTTTCGTCGTCGCTGCAATGCCGTCGATGAGCGACTACAAGAACGTGTTTGCTTTCGTGCTGATCATCGTCCTCATCACCTGGCGGCCGACCGGGCTTCTCGCCGAACGCGGGAGCGAACGGGTATGACGCCGAGCTCTCGGACGCTTGCACGGGGGCCGGTGTGGCCGCTGTTTGTCGCTGTGGCCTTCGCCGCAGTGGCGCTCACGGCACTGGTCCTGATCGAAAACCAGAAACTGCTCGGCGCCGCACTGGCGATCACGGCTGCGTTCTGCTTCTGCGCCGCCCGGTTCGGAGGCGTCGCCGCGACGGAAGTGGCCGCTTCGGAAAATCCCTGGCTGCTGCGCGGCCTGATCACGGTGGCCTCGCTCGCCGTCATCTTCGTGCTGCGCGACGACAATTTCGGCTTGCTTATGCTGGCAACGGTGCTGATCTACGCGACCATCTGTCTCGGCCTCACTGTGCAGATGGGCTATGCTGGCCTGACCAACTTTGCAGCCGCAGCTTTCGCGGGCACCGGCGGATATACCGCAGCGATGCTGGGACAGCAGGGCGGTCTGCCCGATGCGCTGGTTCTGGTCTGTGGCGGCTTGGTCGCGGTCTTCATCGGCTCGCTGCTCATCCTCCCGGTGCTACGCACCCGCGGACACTACGGCGCGCTGACGACCATGGCGTTCGGCGTGATGTTCAACGTCTTTCTCGATGCGAATGACTTCTTTGGCGGCCCGCAAGGTCTGAAGCTTCCCGGCATCAATCTGTTCGGCTGGGACTTCACCAATGACATCCACATCTTCGGCCTCGTGCTGTCGTCCTATGTGAACTACGTGATCCTGACCGGTATTCTGACGGCGCTGGCGATGATCTTTGTCGGACTGCTGGACCGCTCATGGGTCGGTGTCTGGTTCGATGTGGTGCGCCTTGACGAGACCGCAGCATCCGTTTTTGGACTGAAGATCGCTTACTGGAAAGTGCTGGCATTCACGATCGGCAACTTCCTCGCCGGTCTGATGGGGGCGGTCTATGCGAAAATGACGGGATTCATCGCGCCCGCGAATTTCACATTCGGTGACTCGCTGGTGATGGTGTCCATCGTGATCCTCGGTGGCATCGGCAATCGCTGGGGCGTGCTACCCGCGGCGCTGATCGTCGTCCTTCTGCCGGAAAAGCTTCAGTTCATCCAGGAATACCGGCTGATCTTCTACGCCGTCCTGGTCATCGCGATCCTGACCATGCGCCCGGACGGTCTGGTGGCACGCCGGGTCCGTAAACTGCGCGCGGAGGCAAGCGCATGACGGGTTTGTCCAACAACGTGCTGCTCGAAAGTCGCGGTCTGACGGTCCGGTTCGGCGGCCTGTTCGCACTCAATGAGCTGAATATCGACGTCCACAATGGCGAAGTGCTCGGACTGATTGGGCCGAACGGCTCGGGCAAGACCACGTTCCTCAATGTGATCAGCGGCGTCTATTCCGCAAGTGCCGGCAAGATCTTGCTGGGTGGCATCGATATCACCCGCGAGAAGGCGCACAACATCTCGTCTTATGGCCTGTCGCGCACGTTCCAGCGATCGCGCCTGTGTCTGTCGCTGTCGGTGTTCGACAATATTGCGCTGGGTGCGCAGCGAACACTGAACAATGGCCTCTGGCACAATATCGTGCAGCGGAAATCATTCGCTGCGGAAGCGCGGAAGATCGCGGAGGAAGCCCGCGAACTGCTGCATGTCTTCAATCCCGCGCTGCCGGACAAACTGTTCGATCCGGCGATCTCGCTCGGCATGATCGATCGGCGTAGGGTTGAGATCTGCCGCGCGTTGATCGGCAAGCCAAAGCTTGTGCTGCTCGATGAACCGTCTGCCGGCATGACCCATGACGAGACGGATCAGGTGGTGGATGAAATTCTCGGCATCCGCAAATCGCTCGGCGGGCTCACGATCATCATTGTTGAGCACGAAATGGGCTTGATCGAACGGGTCACCGATCGCTGCGTCGTGCTGAACTACGGCAAGAAGATCTGCGAAGGAAAATTCCGTGACGTTGCGGCCGATCCTGTGGTCCGCGAAGCCTATCTGGGGCAAGCATGAGCGGTCATCTCACAGTCGAGAACATCTTCACCGCCTATGATCGGGCCGACGTGCTATCCGGCATTTCGATCGACGTGCAGCCGGGCAAGATTACTTGTATCCTCGGCTCCAATGGTGCCGGCAAGTCGACGCTGATCCGCTCGATTCTGCGGCTGACGCCGCCGCGTGCGGGCTCCATCGCTTTCGAAGGCAAGACGCTCGATCAGATGGCCACGCATGAGATCGTCGGTCTCGGCATTGCGTGCATTCCCGAAGGGCGCCGGATCTTCGCGAAGATGACGGTCGAAGAGAATCTTCGGGTTGGCGCCTATCTCGTCAATGCGGAGAAGACAGTCAAAGCGCGCCTTGGCAAGGTGTATGAGGTGTTTCCGCGCCTGAAAGAGCGCGCCAAGCAGCTTGCCGGCACTATGTCCGGCGGCGAGCAGGCGATGGTGTCGATCGGCCGCGGAATGATGACGGATCCCAAGCTTCTGATCATCGACGAGCCATCGTTGGGCCTATCTCCGCTGTTTGTGCAGGAGAACTTCAATATCGTGCGCCGGCTCAACGAAACCGGTGTGACCGTCCTCCTGGTCGAGCAGAACGTCAACCAGACCCTCGCCATCGCCCATTACGGCTATGTGCTGTCGCAAGGCAAGATCATCGTCCAGGGTGAATCCGAGATGTTGGCAAAGAACGAGGAAGTCCAGAGCGCCTACTTCGGTGGAGCGCACTGATCAGAAAGAACGTCGCTAGCCGGCACGGCTGCCGCATAATAACGAAAAGTCAGACTATCATCTGAAAGGAAACGTCATGTCCTCCACCATTCATGAAAGCGCCATCGTCGTCGATGGATTGATCATCTCGGACTTCGGGCGTCCGGTCTTCGAGGACATGCGCAAGGGCGGACTGACCGCCGCCAACTGCACCTGCTGCGTCTGGGAAGGCTTCGAAGCCACCATGCGCAACGTGGTCAAGTGGAAGCGCTGGTTCGCCGACAACGACGACATCCTCAAGCAGGTCTACACCACCGCTGATATCCTGAAGGCCAAGGAAGAAGGCAAGACCGGCATCATCCTGGGCTGGCAGAACGTCACGGGTATCGAAGATCAGATCGGCTATCTCGGTCTGTTCAAGGAGCTTGGCGTCGGCATCATCCAGATGGCCTATAATACGCAGAACCTGGTCGGCACCGGCTGCTACGAGTCCAAGGACGGTGGCCTGTCCGACTTCGGCCGCGAGGTCGTCGCCGAAATGAACCGCCTCGGCATCCTTTGCGACCTGTCGCATGTGGGATCGAAGACCAGCGAAGACGTCATTCTCGCCTCCAAGCAGCCGGTTGCCTATTCGCACTGCCTGCCAGCCGGTTTGAAGGAGCATCCGCGCAATAAGTCCGATGAGCAGCTTCGCTTCATCGTCGATCACGGCGGCTTTGTGGGCGTCACGATGTTTCCGCCTTTCCTGAAGCGCGGTCCGGCATCGACTGTGGACGATTATGTCGAGGCGATCGAATACGTCATCGATATCTGCGGCGAGAACAGCGTTGGCATCGGCACCGACTTCACGCAGGGCTATGGCCAGGAATTCTTCGACTGGATCACCCATGACAAGGGGTATGGCCGCCGCCTCACCAATTTCGGCGACGTCATCAATCCCGAAGGTATCAAGACCATTGGCGAATGGCCGAATCTCACCGCCGCGATGGAGAAGCGCGGCTGGAAGACCTCACGCATCGAGGCCGTCATTGGCAAGAACTGGGTCAATCTCCTGAAGACTGTTTGGGGGGCCTGAGATGGGGAAGCCGCAGGTTGACATCAATGTCGATGACCAGACCGGGCGTTGGTCGGTCGATGCGACTAATATGATTCTGGTGCCGCAGCACTTCTACATGAACAACCACTTCGCCATCGAGGCGGCGGTGGGAGCTGCGGAGCTGGAGCGCATTCTGCGGCCGGCCGGTCATCGCTCGGCCTATTACTGGTGCGAGAAGGAAGCCGAATTCCACGGCATGTCCGGCGTCGATGTGTTCCGTCACTATATGCGCCGCATCACGCAGCGCGGATGGGGCCAGTTCGACGTGCTCGACGTGTCTCCGGAAGGGGGGACTGCGACGGTGCGTCTGCGCAATTCGGCGATGGTTGATGACGAGCGCCGGAATAGCGGCCGCAAGGTCTGCTACATGTTCGCATCCTGGCTCGAAGGCTCGCTCGAATACGTGGCGGCAAGCGCTGGTCGAAAGCTGACGCTTCGCGCGGAGGAAGTCTATTGCGAAGCAGAGGGTAAGCACGACCACTGCCTGTTCAAGGTTGAGCCCGCCTAGTTTACGCAGGCCAGATCCGTCGGCAGGGTAATAGGACGCGGCTACGCTGGCTGTGGCAACCAGAGCGGGCGGGTGTTCACGGAGCAAGGTCACTATGGCCGCACAATTTTGGCTATCGCCTCGGTCTGCTCGGCGCGCCAGCCAGAATAGCGCAGGCAGAGACATCAATTGGGAGCCGTTCCACCAACGGGACTGAGCAGCGCTTAAACGGGCTCCAGATGCACTTGCAAATGAGTTGCAATAAGCTCGAATATCGGCCATCTTGGCGCAATGGATGCCAAATCGCCCGCCATTACCGCCGAGCCGCTTGTGACGACCGTAAACGACTCCGTGGATCAGCCGGGCTGGCGCACGAGCCGAGGAGATCCGTCGCTCGCGGGCATGTTCGGCACGATCCGGACGGTCAAAAACGGCTCGTTCTGGCGCAAGCTGCTGGCGTTTCTCGGACCGGGCTATCTGGTCGCGGTTGGCTATATGGACCCTGGCAACTGGGCGACGTCGCTCGCCGGCGGCTCGAAGTTCGGTTATGCGCTGCTGACGGTGGCGCTGGTCTCCAATCTGATGGCCATCGTGCTGCAGTCGCTCTGCGCGCGTCTTGGCGTGGGTGCGGGGCGCGATCTGGCGCAGGCCTGCCGCGATTCCTATCCACGCGCGGTATCATGGGTGTTGTGGCTGTCGGCGGAGATTGCGATCACTGCGACGGATTTGGCCGAAGTCATCGGCACCGCTATCGGCCTCAACCTGCTGTTCGGTATTCCGCTTGAGATCGGCGTCATCATCACGGCGCTCGACGTATTCCTGATTTTGGCTTTGCAGGCGTTTGGCTTTCGCTGGATCGAGGCCTTCGTGGTGGCGCTGCTTGGCGTCATCGCGGCGTGTTTTGCGATCCAGATTGCCATGGCCGATCCCGATTGGGGCGCGGTGATCCGCGGTTTTGCGCCGACGACCGAGATCGTCGCCAACAAGGAAATGCTCTTCCTGGCGCTCGGTATCCTCGGCGCAACTGTAATGCCGCATAATCTTTATCTGCATTCCGGTCTAGTGCAGACCCGCGGCTATGGCGACAGTGTCGCGGAGAAGAAAGAGGCGATCAAGCTCTCGACAATCGATTCCACCATCGCGCTTTGTCTGGCGCTCACCATCAATGCGTCGATCCTGATCCTGGCGGCTGCGACATTCAACAAGACCGGCAGGACCGACGTCGCCGAACTCGATCAGGCGCACGCGTTTCTGGCGCCCTTGCTGGGCTCAAGCCTCGCACCGACCTTGTTTGCCATCGCGCTTCTGTGTTGTGGTCTGAACTCGACGATCACGGCAACACTGGCGGGCCAGATCGTGATGGAAGGCTTCATCAATCTGCGCGTCGCGCCGTGGCTGCGCCGCATGATCACGCGGATGATTGCCATTGTGCCGGCCGTCATTGTCACGATCTGGTATGGCGAGAAGGGGACCGGGCAGCTCTTGATCCTCAGTCAGGTCGTGCTGAGCCTGCAACTGCCATTCGCCGTGGTGCCGCTGGTACTGTTTACGGCGAGCCGCAGCAAGATGGGACCGTTCGTTGCGCCGCGCTGGATTACAGCGCTTGCTGCGATAACGGCGGTCGTCATCATCGCGCTGAATGCGAAGCTGGTGGTGGATTTCTTCGCGGGCCGCTAGTCCTGCGGTTCGGGCATCGTCTCGCCCGTCGCGTCCACGCGCAACCATCCTGACGGCGCCAGCCGCTGCTGCGGCAGGTAGCGGCCCTTGTAATCCATCTTCTTGGAGCCTTCGATCCAGTAGCCAAGATAGACGTAAGGGAGGCCGAGCCGCCTGGCGCGCGCGATGTGATCGAGGATCATGAAGGTGCCGAGCGAGCGGCTTTCCTCACCGGGCTCGAAGAACGAATACACCATCGACAGCCCGTCGCTCAGTACGTCGGTCAGCGCGACTGCGAGCAGGTCCTCGCCGCGGCCGGTAATGCCGGTGTCAGCGCCACGGCGGCGATATTCGATGATGCGGGTTTCGACGTGGCTGTCTTCCACCATCATGGCGTAGTCGAGCACGGTCATGTCGGCCATGCCGCCGTGGCGATGGCGCTGGTCGAGATAGGCGCGGAAGACGGAATACTGTTCCGAGGTCGGCACGGCGTTGCGTTGCTCGCCGATCACGTCGGCGTTGCGCGCCATGATCTTGCGGAAGTTACGCGACGGCTTGAATTCATTGGCGATGACGCGGACGGAGACGCAGGCGCGGCACTGGTCGCAGGCGGGGCGATAGGCGATCGACTGGCTGCGCCGGAAGCCGCCATGGGTGAGCAGGTCGTTGAGATCGCCGGCCTTGTCGCCGACCAGATGGGTGAAAACCTTCCGTTCGTGCCGGCCCGGCAGGTAGGGGCAGGGCGACGGCGCCGTCAGGTAAAATTGCGGAGTGTCGCGGGAGTGCTGGGTCACGGGTTGCCGTCAGTCTCCGAAGCAGTTTGGCATAGCATCGCGCCGGCCGGGCAAACGGTCAATCGCTTTGCCCGGCCAGGTTGGCGTCATTTGTGGCTGTTAGTAGGCGCGGCCGGGCGGCTGGGCGTAAGCGGCACGAACCACGGAGTTGTTCACAACCACGGTTCCCAGCACGAGGTCATGCAGCAGCTGACGACGGCCGTTGAGCAGGCCGACCACCAGCACCAGCGGCGTGAGTAGCGACACCGAGGCCCAGAACAGGACCGCGTGTGCGGCGCCAAGCACGAAGTACCCTGGTGTGCCGCTGAAGGTGCGCATCTGCAGATCCATCATCCGCATGCCAACGGTGGCCGAATGCGGACCGCCCAGCGACATGCCGTAATAGACCACCGGCCAGATCACTGTCGCCGGCGAGACCAGCCAGAACAACGCCCAGCCGAGGCCGAGGGTGACGACGCCGAACAGAAGAATGAAAACCCAGGCCAGCACGATCGGAATCGACAGCACCACGAGATCGATCAGAAAGGCGACAATGCGCCGCATCATCACGCCACGGAACAGATCGGGCTGCGCATAGGGATCGAAGGCATGGGCGCGCGGCGGTGTCCCGGCACTGCGCCAAGTGTCGCCTTGCCAGCTTCCGTTGTTGGGGCCGCCAGCATTCGAACCGGTGTCAGACATGACGCATCCCTCCGTTTGCATCCTCACGATGCATCACATGGATATCACCGGACCGCGCAACAAGTGCGCGGAATCGTTACAGACTGTCCATGATGCAGATCAGGCGAGGCTTGAGCGCGGATGCGCTCAGCGCGATGCCTTGATGCGTTCAGCGGCGTGCGGCGCGAAATAGGTCAGCACGCCATCGGCGCCGGCGCGCTTGAAGCCGAGCAGGCTTTCCATGATGGCGCGGTCGCCGTCGATCCAGCCGTTGTTGGCGGCGGCCATGATCATCGCGTATTCGCCGGACACCTGATAGGCGAAAGTCGGCACCGCAAAGGTGTCCTTCACGCGGCGGATGATGTCGAGATAGGGCATGCCCGGCTTGACCATGACCATGTCGGCGCCTTCGGCCAGATCGAGTTCGACTTCGCGGAGCGCCTCGTCGGAATTGGCCGAGTCCATCTGATAGGTGCGCTTGTCGCCGGTCAGCGTCTTGGCCGAGCCGATGGCGTCGCGGAACGGGCCGTAGAAGGCAGAGGCATATTTCGCGGCATAGGCCATGATCTGCACGTCCAGGAATCCGGCGTCGTCGAGCGCTTCGCGGATCGCGCCGACCCGGCCGTCCATCATGTCCGATGGCGCAATGATATCGCAGCCGGCCTCGGCCTGGACCAGCGCCTGCTGGATCAGTACGGCGACCGTCTCGTCGTTGAGGATCTTGCCATCCTGGATCAACCCGTCATGTCCATGGCTGGTGAACGGGTCGAGTGCCACGTCGCAGAGCACGCCGAGATCCGGGAATTCCTTCTTGATGGCGCGCACGGACTGGCAAACCAGATTGTTGGCGTTGCAGGCCTCAGTGCCCATCTCGTCGCGCAGCGACGGGTCGGTATAGGGGAATAGCGCGATGCAGGGGATGTCCAGCTTCATGGCGCGCTCGGCATCACGCACCGCCTGATCAACGCTCAGCCGTTCCACGCCGGGCATCGAGGCGATGGCCGCGCGCTGGTTGTCGCCATCGATCACGAAGAGCGGCCAGATCAGGTCATCGGTCGTCAGCACGTTTTCGCGGACCAGCCGGCGGGCCCATTCGGACTTGCGGTTACGGCGGGGGCGGGTGGTCAGGCCGAGGGAGGGGGCGTCATAAGCGGCCGGGCGGGGGGCATCGCGCAATTCGATGGGACGCCCGAACTTGATTGCCATAATACCGTCTCTCCCGCGGGCCTTCGTGAGGTTGAAAGCCCCTTAAATTCGACCTGTTTCAAGTCTAGCACTTCGACATCGCCGCGTCACCGCGATCATGCACGTCATGCGCGCATGACGTGATGGGCTGGGTCATTGATTTTGCAGGCCCGAAGGCCCACAAAAAGCCCCCATGAATCATCCAGACCATCGTTTGAACTTTCAGGTCCCACTTCCGAGATCGCATTCGCATGTCTGAGCAGATGCCGCGCGACCTCGGATCGAGAGAGCCCACGTCGCGAGACCACGCCATGTCGGTTGCGGCGATCTCGTCCGGCCGCATCGAATCCGACGAAAACATCTGGACCCGGCGGCTGGTGCTGTTCCTGCGCGTGATGGCCGTCGTCTCGATGATGCAGGGCCTCTATCACTGGGCACAGGTCACGGGCTTCGTCGGCACTGAGGACGACGCCTTCGAGGTCCAGACCATGGCCTGGCAGACCGCCACGATCTATTTCGCCGTCATCGAGCTGGTCAGCGCCGTCGGCCTCTGGCTCGCGACGCCGTGGGGCGCGGTCGTCTGGCTGACGACCGTGGTGTCCATGGCGGTCATCGAGCTGATGTTTCCCACCATCTATGGCGGCAATCTCCTGATCGTCGGCGTGCAGGCTGCGTTTCTCGCAGGCTACCTTGCGCTGGCATGGATGGCGGCGCGCGAGCGGCCGCCATAGGCTCAACACATCAAGCAGAGGCCTCGCAGAAGGCCCTGCATTCAGGGAGGTCATGTTGAACCAGCTTTATTCCGGCGGCACAGCCGGTAGTCTCGTCGTCAGTGCCATTGCCCGCTACGGCGACCAGCCTGCGCTCGCGGACGGAAATGTCCGCTGGAGCTATCGTGAATTCGGCGACGTGGTCGCGCGTTTCATCAGCCTGTTCCGCAGCCTCGGCCTCAGGAAGGGCGATGCGCTCTCGATCCTGTCCGGCAACCGCGCCGAGAGCTGGGCTGCGATTTCCGCCGCCACCGTGATGGGCCTGCGCTACACGCCGCTGCATCCCATGGCCGCCGAGGACGATCACGCCTTCATTCTCGAAGACGCCGAGATTTCCGCGCTGATCGTGGAGGCCGGCAAGTTCGCCGCGCGTGGCCTTGCGCTGCGCAGCCGTGTGCCGGGCCTGAAACACCTGCTGTCCTTCGGCGCGCTCGACGGTGCGCGCGACCTGCTGGCCGAACTGCCCAATGCGACGCCGGCGCCGCTGGTGGACGAGAGCAGCGTCGACGATATCTGCTGGCTCGCTTACACGGGCGGCACCACGGGCCGCTCCAAGGGGGTGATGCTGCCGCATCGCGTGCTGGTGGCGATGGCGCTGGCGATCTATGCGGATTGGGACTGGCCCGCCGATATCCGCTATCTCGCCGCGACGCCGATCAGCCACGCTGCGGGCATCACGCTGTTTCCGGTAATGTTGCGCGGCGGCTTCGCGCGGCTGGTGCAGGGTTTCGATGCGGAGACCTATTGCCGCGTGGTGCACGAGGAGAAGATCACAGCGACCTTCCTGGTGCCGACGCTCATTTACGCGCTGATCGACGCGCCGGAGCTGCGCGCCAGATACGACATGTCGTCATTGCAGATGATCGTCTATGGCGCGGCGCCGATGTCGCCGGACCGGTTGCGCGAGGGCGTCGGCATTTTCGGCAATGTGTTCGTGCAACTCTACGGCCAGACCGAAGCGCCGCAGATCATCACCACCATGCGCAAGATCGATCACGACGACTCAAAGCCCGGTCGTCTCGGGTCCTGCGGCCGCGCCAATCCGATGGTCGAGGTGAAACTGTTCGATGCCGATATGCGCGAAGTGGCGACAGGGGAGCCTGGCGAGATCTGCGTGCGCGGCTCGCTGGTGATGGATGGTTACTGGAAGCGGCCCGATGCCACCGAAGAGGCGTTCCGTGGTGGCTGGCTGCACACCGGCGATGTCGCGGTGAAGGATGCTGACGGCTTCTTCTATATCGTCGATCGCACCAAGGACATGATCATCTCCGGCGGCTTCAACATCTATCCGCGCGAGGTCGAGGATGCGTTGATGGCGCATCACTCGGTCGCGTCCGCAGCTGTGATCGGCATTCCCGATGCGAAGTGGGGCGAGGCGGTGAAAGCCTTTGTCGTGCTGAAAGCCGGCGCGAATAATTCCGCGGAGGAACTGCAGGCGTATGTGAAAGACAAGCGCGGCGCGCCGTGGTCGCCGAAAACCATCGATTTCGTCGCCGAAATCCCCGTGACGGGCCTCGGCAAGATCGATCGCAAGGCATTGCGCTCCCCATATTGGGAAGGACGAACGCGCGGCGTTGCGTAAAATTGTCGAATTAATTTTCGGGGCACTGGCGGTAAGACTTCGGTCACCCTAACGCGCCGGTTACGAACCTTACGCGAGTGTTTCGAATTTTACGCAAGCTGTTTCGCTATGCGACAGATCGGGAGGACAAAGCTGGAACATGGGCTTCGCAGCGTGAATCAAACCTTGCGAAAACCCCTTGTTTCACCGGCTTAATCTCAGATTCACTGTCTCAAATTCATGATCTCTTTATTGTCTTATTTAAGCGGTTCTTCAAACGCTCCCCCTTAAGTTGGCCCTATCAGGCGGAACACAAGTTTCGTCGAATAAGTCGATAAAAACGACAACAGGGGTAGTGTCATGATGAAGACCGTTGCGACGGTGGAAAGCGTCGATCTCGTTCCGGGCCAGGCGCCGGTTCAGCCGCTTTATCTGGAAGCCTTGACGTTGGTGGAGCGTCTGCATCGCCGCCTGCTCGACGTCATCAAGGACGAATTCGATCGTCGCGGTCGCGCTGATATCAATTCGGTGCAGGCTCTGCTGCTCTATAACATCGGCGACAAGGAATTGACCGCCGGCGAGCTGCGCACCCGCGGTTACTATCTCGGCTCCAACGTGTCCTATAACCTGAAGAAGCTCGTCGAACTCGGCTTCCTCGATCATCAGCGTTCGCGCGTCGATCGTCGCTCGGTTCGCATTCGTCTCACGTCGCAGGGCCAGGAAATCCGCCACATCGTCGACGCGCTGTATCAGAAGCACGTCAAGACGGTCGAGCAGGTCGGCGGCATCTCCAACGAGGAATTCGCGACCCTCAACAAGTCGCTGCATCGCCTCGAGCGCTTCTGGACCGACCAGATCCTGTATCGCCTCTGAGAATTTGAAAGATCGGAGAATTCTGAAGGGAGACGTGAAGGCGCACATGCGGGGAATGCACCCCCGCAAGATGTTCCGGCCATCAAGGCCGGTCATGCGTCTCCCTTCCATGTTGCCTTGATCAATAACACGCCGGCCAACGGCGGATGTTTCGACCTCAATCGGCCTTGCTGGAAACGGCGGGCCGATTTGCTTTTCCGGTCCTCGAAATTCTCTCCCGCGATGGAACCAAGTTCCCTCTCGCCGCTTATCGCTTTGTCAGAAGGGATCAAGCCATGTTGGTCGAACGCGGTCTGAAGGTGATGAATGTCGAGGCGGTGGGCGAGGCCTATGCCATCGCTGCGAACTACCTGCGTAAGTCCGGCGCGATCCCCGATACCTATCTCACCAATGATCGACTGCTGGAAATCATCGTTCGGATGTTTCATCGCGGCGAGAGCAACAAGCTGCGCCTAGCAAATAGAGCGATCGCGCAATTCCAGGCTGCTCAGCCTCACGCGACGTAGCCTGTTTCCTATTTTCTGATGTCCAATAGGGAAAACGACGACATGCAGACTGCCATCGACCGCATCATGCACACTTATAACCTGATGACGAGCCGCACCCAGGCGGCATCGGACGAAGCCCGCACCAAGCTGACCGACTATGTGCAGTCGCTGTTCGATGGCGGCGAGACCGATCCGCATCGGCTGACGGTATTTGGGCTGACCTATCTGCGTGAGCTTGATGGGAGTAATGATCCGGTGAAGGCTGGATTTACCGGGCTTTGAGGGAGTAGGCGCAATAGCACGGCGTTTACGCGCTGGCGCCTTATTCAAGGCTTTGTCAGATTCAAATTTCAAACAGCCACTGCCCTTCAGACATGCGTCATCACCCCTATTATTTGCGGCGCGGGGGCGCCGTCGTGTCTTGCATTCCCGCCCCCTTGTGAGAGGGCGTGCGGAACGCCGGGTGCCCGATGCACCCTTGGGCCTGATGCCGATGCGGTCTTCCGCAAATTGAGTGCATCAGGACTTTCGGAGGCGCCGAGCGATTGCCCAGCGTTCCGCCTGCGGTGTTTTTTCGGTTGCTTGCACTTTGCCTCGACGAACGCTCCGATCGCGAATTAAAGTCCCAAGGCGATGGGAAGGGAGCCTCAAGCGAATAGGCCGGATACGTTTTGACTTGGTCGTCCGTCACACCGTCCAGGGGTCTGGCCATCCGAAGGTCGGTCGTCTCCTTGCCAGTGGCAGTGCTGGCGCAGATCCGTCCTGCCCGAAGACAGACGTCCCCCATGAACCGCGTGACGCCGCATCTCCGGCGTCCACCGCATCCAGCCCCGCGAACGTGACGATCGCGCTCGCCCCTCTCATCGGGGCTGGACGAAGGAGAATATAATCAAGTAAGGGATATTGTCAACGGAAGATTAGGAAAAATATCTGAGGGAACCTCGATTGCTCCAGGGTCGTCATTCTGGGCGTGGCCGGCACTTGCCGGGCGTTAACCCGGAATCTCGACATGGGAATCTCCAGACAGCGACAAACACTCCGAGATCCCGGGGGCGCACTGCAGCGGCTTCGCGCGCCCCGGAATGACGGCGGAGGCAAGCACATCGGGATGCCGGGCTCATGCCGATCGCTTCGCGGTTCTATGGCCTCGAACTATCGCTCGACAAGATGCGTGCGCGAGACTGCAGGTTCAAACCGATCGGCGAAATACTGCGTTTCGTTGGCCACCCGTCCGTCGCGGAACTCCATGACGCTCACCGCGTAGGATGGTACACCGTCATAGGTCAGGATGAATTCGGTGACCCATAATTCGCCGTTGCCGATAATCCGCCGAACCGTAAAACGTTTCTCATTCGGCTGGACAAGTCGGCTCATCTGAATGTTGTGCCGACCGCGGATGCGTTCCCCCGATTGGGGATAATAAAGCATCGCATCCTCATGGTAGATGTCGTGTTCGATATCGAAATCGTTCGCGTCCGATGCTGTCCAATGACGCTCCAGGGCGGCCCGTACATCGTCCATCTCAACCTCCTGCGATAGGCCTCAGGTTGGCGGCTTGGCTTGGTGCAGAGGGGAAGGGAGCCGAACCTCTCCACAATTTCAGTCAGTGGCCTTTCCGGCAAACTAGCACGGAAAAAGGCCCCGAAGATTTTCTCGTTCGCTGTATCATCGCAATCGATGGGCCTTCCGAATAATAATCCTCGAAGACTTCTCTCACGCCGACGGTCTGCAGATCGGGCCAACGAACAACACAAGGAAACGCCGATGCTCACGCTTCATCATCTAAACGACTCCCGCTCGCAGCGGATCATCTGGCTGCTGGAAGAGCTCGGCGCGCCCTACGATCTGAAGACCTATCAGCGCGATGCACAGACGCGGCTGGCGCCGCCGGAACTGGAGGCCGTGCATCCGCTCGGCAAGTCGCCTGTGATCGTCGATGGCGATGTGACCATCGCGGAATCCGCGGCGGTCGTCGACTACGTCATCCGCCGTTATGGCAAGGGCGCGATGCGGCCCGCGGAGGGCACTCCGGAATATGAGGCCTATCTGGAATGGCTGCATTACGCCGAGGGCTCGGCGATGTTGCCGCTGATGCTCAATCTCTACGTGTCTCGCCTGAAGGAGGCCGGCGCACCGCTGCAGCCGCGGATCGACGGTGAAATGGCCCGGCATCTCGGTCATGCCGACCGGGCGCTGCAGGGCCGCGCGTTCTTCGTCGGCGACAGCCTGACCGGCGCAGACATCCAGATGAGCTTCGTGGCCGAGGTCGCCGGCAGCTTCAATCGGTTGGCGGCATATCCCGATCTGGCCGCCTGGATCGGCCGGATGCATGCCCGCTCGGCGTTCCAGCGCAGCGTCGAGAAGGGCGGGGCATACCGGCTGGCGAAATAGGAGATACGGATTGTCATTCTGGGGCAGGCCGGACCGCGAAGCGGTCGGCATGAGCCCGGAATGACGGTGAAAGCCCGATCGGCTTGTGCAATCGCCGCATTTACCGCGCTGCCTAAATATCGCGCCCTGAAGCGCAAAACCTTGGCCCCGCCAGCCAGATATGGTATTCGGGGAACCGTTTCCTGATCGCCACTCGTGACCGTCCGCACGCTGAATGAAGGCCGCGGCGGTGGAGATATTGCCCTATGACCACTTCGGCCCAAATCGGCTCCGCGCCCGACTCGTTCTTCTCCGCCTCGCTTGCGCAGGCCGATCCGGAAATCGCCGAGGCGATCAAGGGTGAACTCGGTCGCCAGCGTCACGAGATCGAGCTGATCGCGTCTGAAAACATCGTCAGCAAGGCGGTGATGGAAGCGCAAGGCTCGGTGATGACCAACAAATATGCCGAGGGCTATCCGGGCGCGCGCTATTACGGCGGCTGCGAATTCGTTGATATCGCCGAGACGCTGGCGATCGAGCGCGCCAAGAAGCTGTTTGGCGCGCAATTCGCCAATGTGCAGCCGAATTCCGGCAGCCAGATGAACCAGGCCGTGTTCCTGGCGCTGCTGCAGCCGGGCGATACCTTCATGGGTCTCGACCTCGCAGCCGGTGGCCATCTCACCCACGGCTCGCCCGTCAACATGTCCGGCAAGTGGTTCAAGCCGGTGCACTACACCGTGCGCAAGGACGATCAGCTGCTCGACATGGATGCGATTGCGAAGCAGGCGGAAGAGGTGAAGCCGAAGCTGATCATCGCCGGCGGCTCGGCCTATTCGCGTTCGTGGGACTTCAAGCGCTTTCGCGAGATCGCCGACAGCGTCGGCGCCTATCTCCTCGTCGACATGGCGCACTTCGCCGGTCTCGTCGCCGGTGGCGTCCATGCCTCGCCGGTGCCGCACGCCCATGTCACCACGACGACCACGCACAAGTCGCTGCGCGGCCCGCGCGGTGGCCTGATCCTCACCAATGACGAGGCGTTGCACAAGAAGCTGAACTCGGCGATCTTCCCGGGTCTGCAGGGTGGTCCCTTGATGCATGTCATCGCGGCCAAGGCCGTGGCCTTCAAGGAAGCGTTGCAGCCGGACTTCAAGGTCTATGCGAAGAACGTCGTCGAGAATGCCAAGGCGCTGGCCGAAACCCTGCGCGCGCAGGGCTACGACATTGTCTCGGGCGGCACCGATAACCACCTGATGCTCGTCGACCTGCGCCCGAAGGGCCTGAAGGGCAACGTGTCGGAGAAGGCGCTGGTGCGCGCCGGCATCACCTGCAACAAGAACGGCGTGCCGTTCGATCCTGAAAAGCCGTGGATCACGTCGGGCATCCGTCTCGGTACGCCTGCGGCGACCACGCGTGGTTTCGGCATTGCCGAATTCAAGGCGACCGGCGAGATGATTGCCGAAGTGCTGAGCGCGGTGGCGCAGTCCGGCGACGGCAGTGCGCCGCTGGTCGAAGCGGCCGTGAAGGAGAAGGTCAAGGCGCTGACGGATCGTTTCCCGATCTATCAGTAAGGTTTGCCTATCGGTAAGGCTTACGATGAGAAGGCCTGCGCGGTCAGAAGGTCGCGCAGGAACGAGTGTCTGGAAGGTTGCTGGGAATGCGCTGTCCGAACTGCAATAGCCTCGATACGCAGGTGAAGGACTCGCGTCCCGCGGAAGATTCCGCCGTGATCCGCAGGCGGCGCGTGTGCGTCGCCTGTAATTTCCGTTTCACCACCTTCGAGCGCGTGCAACTCCGCGAGCTCACGGTAATCAAGCGCAACGGCCGACGCGTGCCGTTTGATCGCGACAAGCTGGTCCGCTCGCTGTCGATCAGCCTGCGCAAGCGTCCGGTCGATCCAGAGCGCGTTGAAACAATGGTCTCGGCCATCGTGCGTGAGCTGGAAAGCGGCGGCGAGGCGGAGATTTCGTCGGAGACCATCGGCGAGATCGTGATGGAGCATCTGCGCGGACTCGACGATGTCGCCTATGTCCGCTTTGCTTCGGTTTATCGCAATTTCCGCGAGGCGAAGGATTTCGAGGCGGTGCTCGGTGAGTTGAATTCCGAGGATGACGACCGACCGGTGGTCGTCCGAAAATGATCTTCCGCATCCTGGAAGATCAATACGCGCAAAAGTCCCAAGAGGCGAAAGCCACCGATCTGCGCTTCATGCAGCTGGCGCTGACGCTTGGCAAGCGCGGGCAGGGGCGTACTTGGCCCAATCCCGCGGTCGGCGCGGTGATCGTCAAGGATGGCGTGATTATCGGCCGCGGCTGGACCCAGCCCGGCGGCCGTCCCCATGCTGAACCCGTCGCGCTGGCGCAGGCCGGCGACGCGGCGCGCGGCGCCACGCTCTATGTGACGCTGGAGCCGTGCTCGCATGTCGGCAAGTCGCCGCCTTGCGCCGATGCGATCATCGCTGCCGGCGTCGCGCGCGTCGTTGCGGCCATTGAAGATCCCAATCCGGACGTGGCAGGCCAGGGTCATGCGCGGTTGCGCGCGGCCGGCATCAGGGTCGATGTCGGGCTCTGTGCAGAGCAAGCGGCACGCGATCACGCCGGGCATTTTCGGCGTATCCGCGACAAGCGCCCGCATGTCGTGCTGAAGCTCGCGGTATCGCCGGACGACAGGATCGCGGCAGCCGGTCGCAAGCCCGTCGCCGTCACCGGCGAGATGGTGCGGTCGCGCGTGCATTTGCTCCGTGCGCAATGCGATGCGGTGCTGGTCGGCATGGGCACCGTCATCGCTGACGATCCCGAACTGACCTGTCGTCTGCCCGGCATGATGAAACGCTCGCCGGTGCGCGTCGTGCTGGACCGCGCATTGCGCATGTCCGGCAACAGCAGACTGGTGCATTCGGCCCGCACGACGCCGCTCTGGGTGATGACATCGAACCTGTCCGAGGCGCCCGCCGCGATGGCGCTGGGCGCCGCCGGCGCGCAGGTGCTGCGTGTGCCGACTACGACGTCACCGCCACCGGGGTTGGATTTGCTGGCCGCGCTGCAGTGTTTGGCAGAGAAGGGCATCACCAGGCTTTTGGTGGAAGGCGGGTCCAAAGTCGCGTCGTCTTTCGTGGCGGCAGGGTTGGTCGATGAAGTCTGGCTGTTTCGCGGAGCAAAACCGATCGGCGATGACGGCATTGCCGCGCTGGACGCATTGCCGCTATCGGCGATCACCGGGTCGCGGGATTTCGTGCAGCGTGCTAGCGAGACGATCGAGAACGACATTCTGACAATCTACGAAAGAAGCTAATGTTCACCGGCATTGTCACCGATATCGGCGAGATCGAGAGCCTGCAGCAGGTGGCGCAGGGGCAACTGCATCGGCTGCGCATTCTCTGCGACTACGACCAGACCACCATCGCCGATGGCGCCTCGATCGCCTGCAATGGCGTCTGCCTCACGGTGGTCGGCTCTGGCGTGGCCAGCGGCAAAACCTGGTTCGACGTCGATGCCGCAGCGGAGACGCTGGGCATGACCACGGCGAAGCACTGGAAGCTCGGCACCCGGCTCAATCTAGAACGCGCGCTGAAGATCGGTGACGAGCTCGGCGGCCATATCGTCGCCGGTCATGCCGACGGCATCGCCACCATCGTGTCGCGCGAGAATCTGCCGGATATGGCGCGGATCACTTTCCGCACGACTCGCGAACTGGCGCGCTTCATCGCCACCAAGGGCTCGATCACGCTCGACGGCGTGTCGCTGACCGTGAATACCGTCGACGACGTGCAATTCGCCGTACTGATCATTCCGCACACGCTGAGCGTCACCACGCTGGGCAACGCGTGGGAAGAGGGCGCCGAGGTCAATATCGAGGTGGACCTGATGGCGCGCTACGCGGCGCGGCTCAGCGAGATGAAATAGTCCGCGCCTCGATCAGCCCTTGGCATATGGCGCCGCTGCGCCTAAAACCCTGCGCAATCAATCAATTCTCCCAATTTTCGATGGAATACCGATGGCAGACGCGCGACGCGCTCATTTGCAGGACCAGACCGACATCACGGGCGCGCGCGTCCTGATCGTCGAGGCGCGGTTCTATGACGACATTCAGGATGCACTGTTGGAAGGGGCGATCGTTGAGCTGAAGGCGGCTGGCGTCACCCATGACGTGCTGACGGTACCCGGTGCGCTGGAAATCCCGGCTGCCATCGCCATCGCGGTCGATGCTGCCGCAAAAACCGGCAAGCCTTACGAAGCGGCAATTGCGCTGGGCTGCGTGGTGCGCGGCGAGACCTTCCATTTCGAGATCGTCTCGATGGAATCCTCGCGCGGGTTGATGGATCTCGCCGTCGATCTTCGCCTGCCGCTGGGTAACGGCATTATCACGGTGAATACCGACGAGCAGGCTTGGGCACGTGCGCGCGCCGGCGAACTGAACAAGGGCGGCGATGCGGCTCGCGCGGCATTGTCCGTGCTGCGCATCAAGCGCCGTCTGGCGAAGGCCTGAGTCCAATGGCTGACAAGAAAGCGTCTGAGAAAAAAACGGCTGACAAGAAATCGTCAGACCAGAAAGTCGACCTCAAGAAGGCCGTCCCGAAAGGCGATCGCAAGGCCAACCGCCGCGGGGCCGCGCGTCTCGCTGCCGTGCAGGCGCTGTATCAGATGGATGTCGGCGGTGCGGGCATCAACGACGTCTTCGCCGAGTTCGAGAGCTTCTGGCTCGGCAGCGAGATCGAGGGCGACCAGTATCTCCCGGCCGAAGAAGCGTTCTTCCGCGACATCGTGTCTGGCGTGGTGCGCGACCAGAACAAGCTCGATCCGCTGATCGACGATGCGCTCTCCAGGGGCTGGCCGCTGCAGCGCATTGAGGCGATCCTCCGCGCGGTGATGCGCGCCGGCGCCTATGAGCTGGAACATCGCAAGGACATTCCCGGCCGTGTCGTGGTGTCGGAATATGTCGACGTCGCGCACGCTTTCGTGGAAGGCGACGAGACCGGCATGGTCAATGCGGTGCTCGATCAGATCGCCCGGCAGTTTCGCAGCGAAGAGTTTTCGCGCTAACGGCCTTTCCTCCGTCATTGCGAGGAGCCCTTGCGACGACGCAATCCAGCCTTCGCTTGTTGCTTCTGGATTGCTTCGCTACGCTCGCAATGACGTGCAGAGGGCCGTGCGAAATGAGTAGGGAAACAACCTCCGGCGAAGACACCCTGATCGCGCGCTACTTCAAGCCGCTCGCGACTGATCCTGGTGCGTTCGGGCTGACCGACGACGCTGCGGTGCTCAAGGCTGACGGTGAGGACATCGTCGTCAACACCGACGCCATTGTCGAAGGCGTGCATTTCCTGCCTGACGATCCCCCCGACACCATCGCGCGCAAGGCGCTGCGCGTGAATCTCTCCGACCTCGCCGCCAAGGGCGCGACACCGGCCGGCTTCATGCTGACGCTGGCACTGCGGACGCATGACGAGGCGTGGCTGGCCGAGTTTGCGCGCGGTCTCGGCGAGGACATCGCGACATTCGGCTGCGCGCTACTCGGCGGCGATACCGTTTCGACGCCAGGGCCGCTGATGGTCTCGGTCACGGCCTTCGGTCGCGTGCCGGAAGGCCGCATGGTCAGGCGTCATGGCGCTACGGAGGGCGACCGCGTGGTCGTGAGTGGCACGATCGGCGATGCCGCGCTCGGCCTTGGGGTTCTGAAGGGCGGCGCGGTGGCAACGACGCTGGCCGGTGACAGCAACGCGCGTGCTGCGCTCGTGACGCGCTACCGCGTTCCGCAGCCGCGTCATGCGCTTGCTCTGGCCGTCCGTGAATTCGCGACGGCCTCGATGGACGTCTCCGACGGACTGGCCGGTGATCTCGCCAAGCTCTGTGGCGTGTCGGGCGTGTCAGCGGTCATCGATGCGCCGGCCATTCCTCTGTCGGCCTCGGCGAAGGCGCTGCTGGATCGCGGCGTGATCGGTCTCGAAACCCTGGTCGCCGGTGGCGACGACTACGAAGTCCTCTGCACCATTCCCGAGAATCGCATGACGGCCTTCACGCAGGCCGCACAGCAAACGGGCGTGCTGGTCACTGTCATCGGGACGATTGTTGCAGGTGCGTCGTCGCCGCGCTTCGTCGATCAGGCGGGCAGGGACATTGTCTTGAAGCGGCTGTCCTACAGCCACTTCTGAGACTTTAGTACAGGTTGCGCCATTCCCGGCGATCTCTCTACATCTCCTCCAAAATTCGCGCTTTAGCTGCGTGAGCGGCGTTGCACGGCGATACCGATTTTGCCATGCTCATCAAACGAGAGGCCGTCCTCACGTGCTGGGCAGGCCTCCTTTTTATGCGCCATTAAACAAGGCGCCGGGCAGGAAGGACTGAGGCAGATTCCATGACAGCATTGTGGGTGATCGTGCTCTGCGGGGCACTGTCGATCGTTTACGCGATCTGGGCGACGAGTTCTGTGTTGAAGGCCGATGCGGGTAACGCACGGATGCAGGAAATTGCAGAGGCCGTGCGGGAGGGCGCACAGGCCTATCTGAAGCGACAATATCTCACCATCGGTATCGTCGGCGTCGTGATCTTCGCGCTGCTGGCTTACTTCCTGGGCATGCTCGTTGCCTTCGGCTTCCTGATCGGAGCCGTGTTGTCGGGCGCAGCTGGCTTCATCGGCATGAACGTCTCGGTGCGCGCCAATGTCCGCACCGCGCAGGCGGCGACGATCTCGCTGGCTGGCGGCCTCGAACTCGCCTTCAAGGCGGGGGCCATCACCGGCATGCTGGTGGCGGGTCTGGCGCTGCTCGGCGTCACCATCTACTTCGCCTATCTCACGCATACGCTGGGGCTTGCTGCCAACAGCCGCACCGTGATCGATGCGCTGGTGGCGCTCGGCTTCGGCGCGTCGCTGATCTCGATCTTCGCGCGTCTCGGCGGCGGCATCTTCACCAAGGGCGCTGACGTCGGCGGCGATCTCGTCGGCAAGGTCGAAGCCGGCATTCCCGAAGACGATCCGCGCAACCCGGCGACCATCGCGGACAATGTCGGCGATAATGTCGGCGACTGCGCCGGCATGGCTGCTGACCTGTTCGAGACCTATGCGGTGACCGCGGTCGCCACCATGGTCCTCGCCGCGATCTTCTTCGCGACGTCGCCATTGCTGGTCAACATGATGACGCTGCCGCTCGCCATTGGCGGCATCTGTATCCTCACCTCGATTGCCGGCACCTTCTTCGTCAAGCTCGGTGCCAGCCAGTCGATCATGGGCGCGCTGTACAAGGGCCTGATCGCCACCGGCGTGTTGTCATTGTTCGGCGTTGCCGCCGTGATCTACTGGCTGATCGGTTTTGGTCCGCTGGCCGGCGTGAAGTATACGGGGCTGGCGCTGTTCGAATGCGGCGTCGCCGGCCTCGTCGTCACGGCGTTGATCATCGTGATCACCGAATACTACACCGGCACCGACTATCGGCCGGTGAAGTCCATCGCGCAGTCGTCGGTCACCGGCCACGGCACCAATGTGATCCAGGGTCTGGCGATCTCGATGGAGTCGACGGCGGGTCCGGCGATCGTCATCATCGCCGGCATTCTCGTTACCTACAGCCTCGCGGGTCTGTTCGGTATCGCGATTGCCACCACGACGATGCTGGCGCTGGCCGGCATGATCGTGGCGCTCGACGCCTTCGGTCCGGTCACCGACAATGCCGGCGGCATTGCCGAAATGGCCGGTCTGCCGAAGGAAGTCCGCAAGGCCACCGACGCGCTCGACGCGGTCGGCAACACCACCAAGGCGGTCACCAAGGGGTATGCCATCGGTTCGGCGGGCCTGGGCGCACTGGTGCTGTTCGCGGCTTACAATGAAGACCTCAAATTCTTCATCGCCAATGCTGCGAAGTATCCGTACTTCAAGGATGTGCTGCCGGACTTCTCGCTGACCAATCCCTATGTGGTGGTCGGTCTGCTGTTCGGCGGTCTGCTGCCTTACCTGTTCGGTGCGATGGGCATGACGGCCGTGGGCCGCGCGGCTAGCGCCATCGTCGAGGAAGTGCGTCGTCAGTTCCGCGAGAAGCCGGGCATCATGCAGGGCACCGACAAGCCGGATTACGGCCGCGCGGTGGATCTGCTGACCAAGGCAGCGATCAAGGAAATGATCATCCCGTCGCTGCTGCCGGTGCTGTCGCCCATCGTCGTCTACTTCATCATCTATGCGATTGCCGGCGGCGGCGCCGTCGGCAAGTCGGCGGCGTTCTCGGCGGTCGGCGCGATGCTGCTCGGCGTGATCGTCACGGGTCTCTTTGTGGCGATCTCGATGACCTCGGGCGGCGGTGCCTGGGACAATGCCAAGAAGTATATCGAAGACGGCCACTTCGGGGGCAAGGGCTCCGATGCCCATAAGGCTGCGGTGACCGGCGACACCGTCGGCGATCCCTACAAGGACACGGCAGGGCCCGCGGTGAACCCGATGATCAAGATCACCAATATCGTGGCGCTGTTGTTGTTGGCGATTCTCGCGCACTAGACGGCCGAGAGCACGAATGCAAAAATCCCGCGGCGCAAGCCGCGGGATTTTTCGTTGTTCGTTTGATCAGGTAGGACCACATGCAGCCGTTGCCCCATGGTCGGGTTCGTTTTCGTTACTGTCTCGCAGCCATCGGGCTGTTTGTTGCTTGCAGCGCCCCAGCCACGGCCGCCGAGCAATGCCCGGTCTCCGAGGCCGCCATCACGAAAGCGGGTGGGCTTGCCAATGCCGTCACCGCCGCGATGAAGACCGAGTTCAGCTGCGAGGGAGCGTACCGATTGCTCGAACTCTGTCAGCTCGGCTCGTCCGGCGACAATGCGCTCTCGGACATCGTGCTGTCGAAATGCGAGCCGCGCTTTTTGCCCAAGGCAGTCGCCGCCACGAAGGCCGCCTACGAAAAAGCGCGAGCGAAATGCAACAAGATCGCGGAGAAGAACGAGGGCTCGATGTATCAGGGGCAGGCCGCGGTCTGCATCGCGCGCTCCGGGCGGGATTTTGCGCGGAAATATGGGACAAAGAGCTAGACTGCTTGTGGCGAAGTGCATCGGCGCATACGAAAACAAAAAGCCCCGCGATGTAATCGCGGGGCTTTTTGTTGAGATGATCAGGCTTACGCCGCGTCGCTCTTCTTGCCGTCCTGGATCGCCTGCCAGATGCGCTCGGAGGTCAGCGGCATGTCGATATGGGTGACGCCGTAGTCGCTGAGCGCATCGACCACCGCATTGACGATGGTGCAGAGCGAGCCCGCGCAACCGGCTTCGCCGCAGCCTTTGGTGCCGAGCGGATTGGTCGTCGCCGGCGAGGGATGATCGCCGACCAGCATGCGCGGAATGTCGCCGGCGCGCGGCATCGCATAGTCCATGAATGAGCCGGTGATGGGCTGGCCCGATGCGTCGTAGCTGACCTTCTCCATCAGCGCCTGGCCGATGCCTTGCGCCACGCCGCCATGCAACTGGCCGGCGACGATCATCGGATTGACGATGGTGCCGAAGTCGTTGACCGCCGCGTAATTGACGATGGTCAGCACGCCGGTGTCGGGATCGATCTCGACTTCGGCCACATGGCAGCCGTTCGGGAAGGTCGAGGGCACGTCCGATGAGGTGTGGTCGACATCGAGCGAGGAGGGCACGCCCTCAGGCATCTTGCCCTCGCGCACACGCTGCGACAGTTCCATGATGTCGATGGAGCGGTCGGTGCCAGCGATGGTGAAACGGCCAGCCTTGAATTCGATATCGGCTTCGGACGCTTCCATCAGATGCGCGGCGGCGGCCTTGCCCTTGGTAATCACGAGATCCGAGGCTTCGACGATGGCCTGGCCCGATGCGGTGATCGAGCGTGAGCCGCCGGTACCGTTACCCATGCGGACGAGGTCACTGTCGTTCTGCTCCAGACGAATGGCCTCGAACGGCACGCCGAGCTGTGCCGACAGCACCTGCGCAAACGGCGTGGCATGGCCCTGGCCGTAATCCAGGGTGCCGGTGGTCAGCGTCACGGTGCCGTCTTCGCCGAAGGTCAGCTTGCCGAGCTCGCCCGATGGTGGCGCGGTGACTTCGAGATAGGAGCCGACCGCGATGCCGCGGAGCTTGCCGTTCTTGCGGCTGTCCTTCTTGCGTTTGGCGAAGCCGGCGTGATCGGAGATTTCCAGCGCCTTGTCGAACACGCCCTGGAAATCGCCGCTGTCATAGGTGACGCCGGAGGCGGCCGCGAAGGGCAGTTGCGATGGCTTGATGAAGTTGCGCTTGCGCAGCGCAAAGCGGTCGATGCCCATCTCGTCGGCAGCGCGGTCGATCAGCCGCTCCATGAAGTAGTTGGCCTCGGGGCGGCCGGCGCCGCGATAGGCGCCCATCAGCGTGGTGTTGGTGAGCACGCACTTAATGTCCACCGACAGGAGCGGCGTCTTGTAGACGCTGGCGAGGTTCTTGCCGGTGTTGAGCGATAGCGGGCTCGGCGACACGCCGGTGATGTAGGCGCCGAGATTGCCGTAGCCCTTGAGACGCACCGCGAGAAACTTGCCATCCTTGTCGAGCGCGAGTTCCGCGTGGATGTCCTGGGCGCGGCCGTGGCTGTCGGAGAGGAAGCTGGACGAACGTTCGTCCAGCCACTTCACCGGCTTGCCCAGTTCCTTCGCCGCATGCAGCAGGCAGATATATTCGGGGTAACTGATGTTCTTCATGCCGAACGATCCGCCGACATTGCCGGTCAGGATGCGGACCTTGTCGGGCGCGACGTTGAGCTGCTTGGCCAGCGTGTTGCGGTTGCCGGCGACGCCCTGGGTCGGCACCTGGATCACATAGCGGCCGCCGGATTTCTCGTAAGTCGCGAGGGCGCAGCGCGGTTCCATCGACACCACGGCGACGCGGGTGTTCTCGATGTCGAGTTTGGTGACATGCGCGGCGGATGCAAAAGCGGCCTCAACGGCTGCGGTGTCGCCATAGTGATAATCGAGCGCGACGTTATTGGGGATGTGATCATAGAGCTGCGGCGCGTCGGGCTTCGTTGCGGCCTCGCAGTCGGTGACGGCGGGCAGGGCATCGATATCGAGCACGACGGCCTCGGCGGCATCGCGCGCCTGTGCGACTGTTTCAGCCACCACGAAGGCGACGGGGTCGCCGACATAGCGCACCTTGTCGGTCATCAGCGCATGGCGATTGGTCTGGAACAGCGGGCTGCCGTCCTGGCTCTTCAGCGGTAGGCCGCAGGTAAAGGGGCCGTAATGGGCGGCTTCGAGGTCTTTGCCGGTCCAGACGCCGTGGACGCCGGGCATCGCCCGGGCAGCCTCGGTATCGATGCCACGGATCACGCCATGGGCGTGGGGACTGCGGACGATCCAGGCATAGAGCTGGCCGGGCAGGTTGAAATCGTCGGTGTATTTGCCCTTGCCGCGGACGAGGGTGTCGTCTTCCTTGCGCCGCACCGGCTGTCCGACCCCGTATTTCTGCATGGCGATGGCGTTGTCGACGGGCGAGCCGGTAAAATCTTGCATGGTGAATCCATCAAATGTGGATGATTCCAGGATGCCGCGCGGTTCCGCGCCCCTGTGAGCCCCTCAGATAAGGCAGTGTTAGCTGTACGACAACGGACGATTGGACATGGGGCTGCGCCAAGGTTGCGCTGATCCTGTGCCCTGCTAAACTTTCCGTGAAAGATATTTCCATGTCGGCCCCTCGGGTCGCGGAAAGACAGATTGAATGGATGATGACACGCGGCTTCGCACCGGCCCTGGGCCGGGCGAGGGTGTGCAGGGCGAAAGCTTGCGAGGATTGGTTGCGGCAATGGTCGACGGCGCGCGCGAGCCTGCATGTGCCAACACCTATGCCGCGCTCGATCTCGGAACCAATAATTGCCGCCTGCTGATCGCCTGTCCCACGGGCGACAGTTTTCGCGTGGTCGATTCGTTTTCACGGATCATCCGGCTGGGCGAGGGCGTCTCGACCTCCGGCGTCATCAGCGAGGCTGCGATTGCCCGGGCGATCTCGGCGCTCAGCATCTGCCGCGACAAGATACGCGCCCGTGACGCGCAGCGGCTGAGGCTGATCGCGACCGAAGCGTGCCGTGCGGCCTCGAATTCGGATGTGTTTCTCGACCGGGTGGCGCGCGAGACCGGCATCACGCTGGAGATCATCGATCGTGAGACCGAAGCCGCCCTGGCCGTGATCGGCTGTTCGCCGCTGATCGACCCGCATGGGCGCGGCGCCATCCTGTTCGATATCGGCGGCGGTTCGTCGGAGCTAGTGCGTATCGAGCGCGACCCGACGGATCCCAATGGCAAGCCGCTGATCAAGGCGTGGATGTCGATCCCGCTCGGCGTGGTGACGCTGGCCGAGAAGTTCGGCGGCAAGCACGTCACCCGGGATAGCTACATACAGATGATCGCGGAGGTCGCCCAACACGTGGCGCCGTTCGCCGCCGAACATGCCGGCGATCTTGACGGCATGCACATGCTGGGCACCTCGGGTACGGTGACCACGCTGGCCGGCGTCTATCAGGGGCTGCTGCGCTACGACCGACGTCGCATCGATGGCATCTGGCTTAGTAATGCCGAGCTCGACGAGACCATCGCGAAGTTGCTCGACATGACCTATGCGGAACGCGCCGCCAATCAGTGTATCGGCCCCGACCGCGCGGATCTGGTGCTGTGCGGCTGTGCCATTCTGGACGCCATCCGTAACGCGTTCCCGATGCCGCGGCTGCGTGTGGCGGATCGGGGGCTGCGCGAGGGCATGCTGGTGGAGATGATGCGCGAGGACGGCGCGATCCGCGCCTCCTGAGCCTGATTTCCCCGATTCAGAGCGAATATTCGGGTTTCCCGCCACGCCGTGCTAAGGGAAGCGCGAATAGCTGAAAGCAAGCACGAGACCATGGCCAAAGACACCACCGGACGCCTGCGGATCCAGGTCAAGAGCGCCGGCAGAATGAAACTGTCGTCGAAGCTCTGGCTCGACCGTCAGCTCAATGACCCCTATGTGCAGCAGGCAAAGAAGGATGGCCTGCGCTCACGCGCGGCCTACAAGATCATCGAGATCGACGACAAATACCGCTTTCTCAAGCCCGGCCTGTCGGTGGTTGATCTCGGTGCCGCACCCGGCGGCTGGAGCCAGATCGCCGCGCGGCGCGTCGGCTCGGCCGAGGGCAAGGGGCAGGTGGTCGCCATCGATCTTCTGGAAATGCCGGAGATCGTCGGCGTGACCTTCGCCCAGATGGACTTTCTCGATAATGATGCGCCCGACAGATTGAAGGCGATGATGGGCGGCCTCGCCGATGTGGTGATGTCGGACATGGCCGCCAACACCACCGGCCATCGCAAGACTGATCAGCTCCGCATCGTCGGCCTCGTCGAGGATGCTGCGGCTTTCGCTGCCGATGTGCTCAAGCCCGGCGGCACTTTCGTCGCCAAGGTGTTCCAGAGCGGTGCCGACGCCACGCTGATGACGCAGCTGAAGCGCGACTTCGCGACGGTGAAACATGTGAAGCCGGCTGCGAGCCGCAAGGACTCGTCGGAACGCTATGTGCTGGCGATGGGGTTTCGCGGTGTGGCAGGCGATCACCGGCTCGGTGAGCACGATAACTAGCGCAGCCTTGAACGCATGCGCGCGCCGGGCTTTGCCGCACATCACCTGAATGGGTGACGTCAGCCGCCCTCGTCTCGTTAAAGCATGCGGCAGTGAGCTTTCTCACTGTTCAAAACCTCCGATCCCCGGCGCTCGTCACGCCGGGGATTTTTCCGTTGGCGGGTGCGGTACCGGTTCCCGCACGATAGCCTCTTCGGTTGTATTACCCTGAATGGGGTATGTCCGATTGATCATGTGTGAGACCCTCAATATGATGAGGCATTGCACATTGATTAGGTCGTTGCGGATCATGAGGCTTTTTAGGCACTCGTTGCGTTCGGCGGTAGTGCAGGTGTGATGCTGCATGAACGACCAGTCGTTGTTGGATCAGGAGATAGGCAAAGGGGAGACGGACGCTCGGCCTCACGCGCGATTGTTTTCGCTCGTCCTGCTTGGTCAGTTCGCATTGCTGGACAGGCATTCCGGTGCCCGCATACCCGTGACGTCCCGCAAGGCACGCGCATTGCTCGCTTATCTGGCTATGGCGCCGCGTTGCGCGGCCGACCGTGCCACGCTCGCAGCCTTGCTATGGGGCGACAGCGGCGATGATCAGGCCCGGCAGAGTCTGCGGCAGTCGCTGAGCAGCCTTCGTCGTATCCAGGTGAATGGCGACGGACTTCTGCAATCGGATGACGAGACCGTCCGCTTGGCGTGCGAGCTCGTCGATGCCGATTGCCTCAACCTGCTG
The DNA here is from genome assembly GCF_008329525.1 of Tardiphaga sp. P9-11. Classification (GTDB taxonomy): domain Bacteria; phylum Pseudomonadota; class Alphaproteobacteria; order Rhizobiales; family Xanthobacteraceae; genus Tardiphaga. The sequence goes on from NZ_NPKQ01000004.1 coordinate 241,630, forward strand.
CAACTGCCGGAGGATGCGGATATTCCCGATCTGATGCGCGTCTGCGCTGCCTATCAGGGCGCGTTCGGGGCCGGATTGGAAGGTGTTGAACCCACATTCGACGACTGGTTGCGTGGCGAGCGCCAGCGCGTGATGGACCGGGCTATCGTCCTGCATGATCGCCTCGTCAAAGCGCTGGAGCGCGACGGGCAGCATCAGGAAGCACTCGTCGTTGCGAATGCGCTTTTGGCCATCAATCCGATCCGCGAGGAAACCCATCGCTTGATCATCGCGCTCGAGGCTGTCATGTCGGGCCGAGCGGCTGCGATGCAGCGCTTCGAGACCTTCCGTCTCTTGCTGCGCGACGAGCTGGCCGTGCGGCCGGAGCCTGCGACGCTCAAGCTGATCGACCAGTTGCGCGATTTGCCGGAGGCCGAGCCGACTGACGAGGTGGGGGGGGCGGTCGCTGGGTCCGAAGTGCCTCGGCCAGGCGGGCCAAACGCGGCGCCACGCGTCAGCCGGCGCGGCGTTCTCCTAGCCGTCGGTGGGCTGTTGACGCTGCTGATCGCGGCCGTCGTCGGCGTTTCCTTATGGGTCTCGCCCGGCGACCGAAGCATCGATGACAAGCGATACGGCCGTGCGTCGGTCTCGCTCGCACCGATCAGCGGCGGAAACGATCCGCGCGGTCAGGACCTGATCCGCGCGCTCGCCAGCGAAGCCTCGCTGGCATTTTCGCGCAACAACAGGGTGACACTCATCGAACTCGCCGGCGCATCGTCTCGGCGGCCGGACTATCGCATCAATTCGCAACTGGTTTCTGCCGGTCAGGCTATGCGTGTCGACGTCAATCTGACGGCCACCGGCAACAACGAAACCCTATGGTCAGGTTCCATTCCTGTGCATGACGGATCGGATACCGGGTTCGCGCGCGAGCTCTACGGATATGTGACCTCCGAGATTGTGCTGCATCAGGCCCGGCTGCTGGCCCAAGCCAGTTCGGTGCCGGCGAAACTCTGGCGTGCCCGCGCCGCACAACTACAAACCCGGCTGGGCGTCGAGGATGCAACGGCAATCGCGTTGTACAAGGAAGTCCTCGCGGAAGACCCGACCAATGTAATTGCGCTGCTCGGGCTATCCGATTGCCTCATTCTGCGGGTGGCACGAAACCAGAGTCCGCAGCGCGCCGAGGATGTTGCTGCAGTCGGCAACCTGTTGATCCGCGTGAAGCCGTTGGTGCCGAACTCGTCCGATATCGCCTTCAAGGAAGGCATGCTGAACAAGCTGCAAGGCAACTTTCAACAGGCGCTGAGCAATTTTGAGCAGTCGGTGCGGCTCGACCCCGCGCATTGGAACGCCGCGGCCCAATATGCCCATGTCATGATCTTCCTCGGCCGGTTGCAGGAGGGCTATCGCCTGATGGAGGCGGCCACGCCCAATTTGCTGCCTGACCTCGGCGCTGCCGAGACGGCCTATATCGCGGGCGAGACAGCTCTGGTCGCAGGTCACTATCCGGAAGCCGCGCAATATCTCGGCACGGCCGTGACCGGCAATCCGACGGTCGGGCGCATCCAGGCGCTGTATGCGGTGGCGTTGTTCCAGGCTAACCGGCTGGACGAAGCCCGTGCCGCAGCAGAAAAGGCCCGGCAGCTCAGCCCGAATTATACGCCGGAGGCGATGGGACAACGCGGGGGGCGCACGGCGGATGCACGCTATGTCGAAGCGCGTAATCAGATGGTCGAGGCATTCCGTGCAGTGCGGGCGCTGAAATAGCGCATTTCCGGCGCTTTCGCGCTGCCTCACAGCACTTTGACGATGGTTTGACGCCGCCACACCTACAGTTCGCGTCATGAACGCAACTCAAATCACCTTCGAACAGGCCTCGCGATCCCTTCTGGACGCGGTGGTGGATCCGTCGCGGTGGACCGCGACCATGGATCTCCTCGCGGAATACGGACGTGCCGCAGGCACCCTCTTGCTACCCGTGAAAGGGAGGGGTCCGGGAACCCCGCATTCGCAGGCTCTGGCCGCAGGGCTGGAGATCTATTACCGCGACGGCTGGCATGAGCGCGATGAGCGGACTCGCGGTCTGCCGCTGATCAAGCAGCAGGGGATTTTCGCGGATCAGGATTTTGCCAGTCCCGACGAGCTGGCGTCGTCGGATTATTATCGGGGTTTCCTGGCGCGTTACGACTGCAACTGGTCGGCGGTGGTCGGCTTTTCCGATCCGATCGACGAATGGTGTCTCGTCTTCGAGCGCGGTGACCGCCACGGTTTTTTTGACCGCGCGGAACAGGACGACCTGGTCCGCTTTTCGGGCCCCCTCGCTCAAGCGGCGGCCCTCGCGCGCAGCCTGTCCTATGCGAGTGCGGTGGGGGCGCTCGACGCCTATCAGAGTATCGGCTGCGCCAGTTTCCTGATCGATCAGGCCGGGCTGGTGGTGCGGCACAATCAGAAGGCCCAGGCCCTGATCGGCAACGGGCTCGATTTGTATCGCCGGGTCTTGCGCTCAACGCATCCGCCGGACAATGCCGGGCTCGAAGCTCTGATCGGATCGCGTCGGCCTGGAAACCCGAGCAAGGCCGCACCGACAAACGTTGCCTTGGTGCATCGTCGTGGCAAGCGGCCTCTGATCATTCGCGCGATCACGCTGGAGGGGCTGGCTGCGTCGATTTTCACGCGTGGCGCGATCCTGTTGCTGGTCTCTGATCCCGATGAGCGCGGTAGGCCGACCGCCCCGGACATGTTGATCAGGGTGTTCGGTTTGACTGACACGGAAGCCGCGCTCGCATTGCATCTGGAGCAGGAAATGCCGCTATCCGACATCGCAACGCGGATGTCGATCTCTGTGGAGACGGCGCGGACCCACCTGAAGCACATTCTGGCGAAAACGCAGACCCATCGCCAGCAGGAGTTCTTGATGCTGCTCCGTCGGCTGACGCCGTGAGGGCAGGGACGTGAGACAATTCTCGCGACTTCTGCACAACGCCGTCTCGAACATGATGCCGTTTCGCCACAGCACCTTCAATTCGAGGCGAACTACCCCAAGCGGGGTACGACGTCCGAATGCAACGCCCCGTAAGCATGGTTACGGGGGGACGGTGGTCCGCCTGGGGTTCGAACGGCGATGCATCTTCAGGGCCAGCGGCAGCCCGGGACAGCGATCCGTTCGCGCCTAAATAACTTAGCTTCCGGGGGATCTATGAAGTCGAAGTCATCGCTGCGCATTGCATTCCTGGCCTCGATGGTCTTCGCGACCTCTGCGTCGGCGCAAACTTTCAATCAGTTTATCGTTTTCGGACCCAGCCTGCTCGACAGTGGCTATTTCAAGCTGAGCGGGGGCGACCTCCATTTCACGGCGGCCCGTGCTGCCGGCGCATCCATGACGCCATCAGGCGGCATCATGAACACGGACATTCTGGCGGCGCGCTTCGGGTTGACGGATATCTCGCAAGGCGTCTCCACCACCGGGACGAATTACGCGGTCTCCGGCGCCACGATCAGCGGCACCAACACGCTTCCCACCGCAGGCGCGACGCCCAACATCGTCCAGCAGATGAGCAACTACCTCGCTTCGACAGGCGGCGTCTCCAATGCGAATGCGCTGTATCTGCTCAGCGCCGGCAGCAACACCACCGGGAATCTGGTGCAGCAGGCCGGCATCTTCACTAATGCAGTCACCGCGCTTCGCAACGCCGGTGCCCGCTATATCCTGATCCCCAATCTTGCGCGCGGCGATGTGCTAAACACGACGATCTATCAGAATCTGGCAAGCGCCGGCGTCAACTTCATTCCGGCCGACCAGCAGGCGATGATTGCGGCCGTCAGGGCCAATCCGGCGCGGTTCGGATTGCTATCGGCGGCACAGGGGCCCGCGCCGATCGCGCCAGCGACGTCTTTCGCGGGCGTTATCCCCGCTTCGTCATCAGCCTGTCAGCCGACCACCGGCAGCTATTCCGGCTACGGCTTGTATTGCATTCCGTCGACGACGCCGGTCGCGGGCACCGCTTATCTGACATCCGCCAATGCGCTGCAGACCAATCTGTTCTCCGACAACTTGCATCTGTCGCCTGCCGGCCAGAAAATTCAGGCAGACTACTACTACAGCCTGATTGTCGCGCCGAGCCAGATCTCGTTCCTCACCGAGAGCACGATCCAGGCACGCCGCGGTGTGACGCTCGGCATCCAGGAGCAGATCGACATCACCCAGCGCCGCGCGACGCCCGGCTTCAATGTCTGGTTCAACGGCGACGTGTCGTCGCTGAAGCTCAACAACAGTTCGCCGGGCTTTCCCGGTGATCCCTCGACACCGATCTCGGGCACGTTGGGCGGCAGCTATACCTTCAGCAACAACGCATTGATCGGTGCCGCTGTGACGCTCGGACAGTTCGATCCGACCTTCACGTCGGGCGGCGGCTTTCGTGAACAGGAAGTGGCAGCCACGGTGTTCGGCGCCGTCCGTGCCAACAGCCTGTGGGCTAATGCGATCATGAGCTTCGGTTGGCAAAAATATGACGTCAACCGCGTCGTTCCGCTCGGCATTACCTTCGACAGCAACACCGGCAAAACGCATGGCAGAAACTTCTCCTTTGCTGCGCTGACCGGTTACGACTTCCGCCAGGAGGCGATCACCCATGGTCCCGTTGTTGGCATCGAGGTGCAGTCTGTCGGCATCGATGCCTTCACCGAAACGGGCAGCTTCACCAGCCTGGCATTCTCTAATATTGGTCGCACCTCGACGGTGTTGGCGCTCGGCTATCGTGCGGCCATCGACTACGGCAACTGGCGTCCATTCGCGCAGGTCACGTGGAATCACGAATTCGACGACACCGCGAACCGGACGGTCACGGCCTCGCTGACATCGATGGCTGCGCCCAGCTACACGATGCCCATCGTCCAGCTCGGCCGTGATTGGGCGAGTGCCGTGGTCGGCACGACCGTTACGATCGCGCGCGACTGGACCGGTCTCGCCGCCTTTAACGCCCAGCTCGGCCAGAACGGCACAACGAATTATGGCGGTCGCTTCGGTATCAACTACGCCTTCAACTCGGCGCTGGCGGGATTACCGGTGAAGGCGAAGTACTGACAACATCTGGTCGACCACGGCAGATGCGCTCGTCGATCAGATCGGGTTCTGCGAAGGTCTATCCATTCTGCGGCCTATTTCGCCGTCTCGCATTTCGGCGACAGCATCGGCACATTTGGCCATGACCAGTTTCGCCACGATCCATCTGGTTCGGTACAAGCGCCCGATGATTTTACGAACTCTCTATCGGTCTGGTCTTTGGCATGTGGAGTGGCGGCTTGTTCAGCAGGCGGTGGCTTCAGCGGAAATCGCCTGTTCACATAATCGAACGAAATGACGCCAGCGATGATCATGAGGACGATCGTCGCGATGCCGATGGCCCATTGTGAGCGCGTCACAACTCACCCCAGCTTCTGATCCCTTGCATCTGCGGTGCCTTCGCTGGCCGCCTTGACGGCGGCTTTTGCCTCGCCCTTGCGGCTGGCGATATCGATGACTTTGCGGCCGGAGATTTCGTGGCCGGCGTCGTCGGGCATCTGCCAGAAGAACCAGGCCGAGGTGGCGGAGATCAGCGACACCACGAGGAAAGCCGGTGCGAAATCCGATGCCGACAATTCGGTCATGCCGCGCATCAACATGGTGGATTCTACCGAGAACGCACCGATTGCGACGCCGGCGGAGATCGACAGCTGCTGGTTGACGCTGACCAGCGTGGTGGCGCGGCTCATCTGGGCCGTCTCCACTTCGGCATAGGCGACCGTATTGATGGCGGTGAATTCGAGCGAGCGGAAGAAGCCGCCGACCACCAGGATGATCAGGATCAGCATCAGCGGCGTTGTCACTGTGAACAGCGCACAAGCGGCGAGGAACACCGAACTCGCCACGGCGTTGACGGTCATCACATTGCGGAAGCCGAATGTACGGATGATGCGCGCCGCCAATGTCTTCATGCCCATGGCACCCACCGCAGAGCCGAAGGTCACCATTCCCGACTGGAACGGCGACAGGCCGAAGCCGACCTGCATCAACAGCGGCAGCAAGAAAGGCAATGCGCCGATGCCGAGTCGGAACAGGAAGCCGCCTATGATGGCGGCGCGCAAGGTCACCAGCCGCATCAGCGAGAAGTCCAGCACCGGGGACGCTGTGCGCCGGGCATGGATCACGTAGAGGGTCATCGACACCGTGCCGATGCCGACCAATCCGGCGACGATCGGCCATGGCAGCAGATTGAGGCCGGCGACCGATAGGCCGAAGGCAATGCCGGCGAGGCCGACGCCGGCCAGCACCAGACCCAGCAGATCGAAGCGCTCCGGATCCTCCGAGCGGATCGGATCGATGAAGCGCAGGGCCAGATAGATGCCGAGGCAGCCGATCGGAATATTGATCAGGAAGATCCAGTGCCACGAGAAGTAGGTGGTGATGAAACCGCCCAGCGGCGGTCCGATCACCGGGCCGACGAGCGCCGGCACCGTCATCCACGCCATGGCATTAACGAGCGCGCTCTTGTCGATGGAACGCAGCAGCACGAGGCGTCCCACCGGCGTCATCATGGCGCCGCCGAGACCCTGGATGATGCGGGCGATGACGAAATGCGTGACCGATTGCGACAGTGCGCAGCCGATCGATCCGATCATGAACACGCCGATGGCGATGGAGAACACCGCGCGTGCGCCAAAACGGTCGGCGGTCCAGCCGGAGGCCGGAATGAACACCGCGAGCGACAGCAGGTAGGAGGTGATAGCCAGCTTCAGCGTCAGCGGGCTGGTGCCGATATCGGCGGCAATGGCCGGCAATGAGGTCGCGATCACCGTGGAATCCATGTTCTCCATGAACAGGGCTGAGGCTACGATGAGCGGGATCAAGCGTTCTTTGGTCATGAAATTCTTGATGATTCCAATGGGTACCGAAGCGTGCTGCGCTTTAACACCCTGCCGGGGCGTGGGCTATTGTGCGAAGCCGAATACCTCCTAAATCATCCGTGACTGCGCCTGCCAGCCGCGTGCGCGAAAAACGCCAAAAATGCCTGTGCATGGCTGCCAAACGCTTTGATTCCGCGCGGCACCATGCTATCGACCACCGCCAATCCTACTTATGGGTTCAGATTCGACGACGGTGTCCTGCACCGCCGTCGAATTGGTGCATCCAGAGGTTTCTACCGCGATCCCCGAGGTCGCCGCATGGAGTTGGCAATGGCAGTCGTTCAGAAGATCCGCGAAGCTTACACGTTCGACGACGTGCTTCTGAAGCCCGGCCTGTCGGACATCCTGCCGTCCGACGCCGATATCCGCTCCCACGCCACCCGCGCCATTCCGCTGAACATTCCGATCATCGCATCGGCGATGGATACCGTCACCGAAGCCCGCATGGCGATCGCCATGGCGCAGGCCGGCGGTCTCGGCGTGATCCACCGCAACTTCGATCCGGAAGGCCAGGCTGCGCAGGTGCGCCAGGTCAAGAAGTACGAATCCGGCATGGTGGTGAATCCGCTCACCATCGGTCCCGATGCGAAGCTCGCCGAAGCGCTGGCTCTGATGAGCGAGCACGGCTTTTCCGGCATTCCTGTCGTCACCGGTGCGAGCAAGGACGTTCCCGGCAAGCTGGTCGGTATTCTCACCAATCGCGACGTGCGCTTCGCCAGCAATCCGAACCAGAAAATTTCCGAACTGATGACGCACGAGAATCTCGTGACCGTGCGGGAAGGCGTCAGCCAGGATGAAGCCAAGCGCATGCTGCACAAGCATCGCATCGAGAAACTGCTGGTGGTCGATGACCAGTATCGCTGCGTCGGCCTGATCACCGTGAAGGACATGGACAAGGCCGTCGCGCATCCGCTGGCCAGCAAGGATGCGCAGGGCCGTCTGCGCGTCGCCGCTGCCACCACCGTGGGCGAGGGCGGCTTTGAGCGCACCGAGCGCCTGATCGATGCCGGCGTCGATGTGGTCGTCGTCGATACCGCGCACGGTCATTCCATGCGCGTGCTGGAAGCCGTCACGCGCATCAAGAAGATTTCAAACTCCGTGCAGGTGATTGCCGGTAACATCGCCACCACTGAAGGCGCGCAGGCGCTGATCGATGCGGGCGCCGACGCCATCAAGGTCGGTATCGGCCCGGGCTCGATCTGCACCACGCGCATCGTCGCCGGCGTCGGCGTGCCGCAGCTCACCGCGATCATGGATGCGGTGGAAGCCGCCAAGAAGCACAACATTCCGATCATCGCCGACGGCGGCATCAAGTTCTCCGGCGATCTCGCCAAGGCGCTCGCCGCGGGTGCTGACATCGCCATGGTCGGCTCGCTGCTCGCGGGCACCGACGAAACCCCCGGCGAAGTGTTCCTGTGGCAGGGGCGCTCCTACAAGGCCTATCGCGGCATGGGCTCGGTGGGCGCCATGGCGCGCGGTTCGGCGGACCGCTACTTCCAGCAGGACATCAAGGATACGCTGAAGCTGGTGCCGGAAGGCATCGAGGGCCAGGTGCCGTACAAGGGCCCGGTGGCCAATGTGATGCATCAGCTCGCCGGAGGCCTGCGCGCTGCCATGGGCTATGTCGGCGCCAAGACACTGACCGAATTCCACGACAAGGCAGAATTCGTCCGCATCACCAGCGCCGGCCTGCGGGAAAGCCACGTGCATGACGTGACGATTACCCGCGAAAGCCCGAATTACCCGGGTGGCGCTTAACTATATGCACGATATGCGGCGCTATCGCAGTGCCGCATAGGCATCGCTGCCTAAATTGAGCCCCACAGATCAGCGAAAACGCGCTATTGTTCGCGCGTCACGTGCGCTGTCGGCTTTGGTTTCTCAAGGCTGGCAAAACCGGCGCCGGGGCTTTGCCCCGCGTCGCGCTGTAGTGCTCGTTTTCGAGAATGATCTCGACATCAGTCGAAGTAACACCCGCAGAAAAGAACGTTGGATACTATGGCCATTGAATGGACGGACGAACGCATCTCGGCTCTCGACACCGCGCAGCTGAAAAACCTGCGTGAGAACGCGACGCGCCGCGAGGTCACCGCATTGGTCGAGCTGTGCACCGCCGAACTCGCCAAGCGCAATGCCGACAAGCCGCGTCGAATCGGGCAGCCGCGCAGCGAAGCCAAGCAGTTCGAACACGACATGTCGGCGGAGCTCGCAACCGTGGGCAAGGCGATGGCCGAAAAATACGATCTCTCCGAAGCGACCGCGAAGGCAAAGTCGGAAGGCGTGAAGGGCTTCAAGGCGCACAAGCTGCTCGGCTCCGATGGCCATGCCAAGCTCGGCGGCATGCAGCGCGACGGCTCGGTCGCAGTGGATCGCTACATCTCCTATCGCCGCGGCACGGATATCGCGTCGCTCAGCGTGTTCCTGCTCAAGGACCAACCGCTCGAGACGCATGAGTTTCAGGTGATCGCGCCGCTCACGATGCTCGATGGCGGCAAGCCGGTGGCTGAAATTCGCCCGACGGCAACACCGGCGCAGAAGCAGTCGGCCGATGGCGGCCTGTCCTTCAAGGATCTCGACAGCGCGGCTGCAGCATTCGACAAGGTGCTGGCGAAGATCACTGCCTGATATTTGCCGGTTTACGTTTTGAATGCGGCGCGCGATTATCGCGCGCCGCATTTTTTGCGATCAAGAACAACAAACGGAGAAGTATCCATGTCAGCAGCCAAACGCGTCGTTCTCGCATCGCGCCCGCACGGTGAGCCCGGCCCATCGAATTTCCGTGTCGAGGGCTATGCGGTGCCAACGCCGGGCGAGGGCGAGGTGCTGCTGCGCACGATCTGGCTGTCGCTCGATCCCTATATGCGCGGGCGCATGAATGACGGCCCGTCCTATGCCGCGCCGGTGCCAGTGGATGGCGTGATGGAAGGCGGTACCGTGTGCGAGGTGATCGCCTCGAACAATCCGGGTTTTGCCAAGGGCGATATCGTGCTCGCTCATGCCGGCTGGCAGACCCACGCCGTCTCTGACGGCAAAGGGTTGCGCAAGCTCGATCCGAAGCTGGCGCCGATCTCGACGGCTGTCGGCATTCTCGGCATGCCCGGCATGACCGCCTATACGGGCCTGCTGGCGATTGGAAATCCGCAGGCGGGCGAGACCGTGGTCGTGGCCGCAGCCTCGGGCGCGGTGGGCTCTGCCGTCGGGCAGATCGCGAAGATCAAGGGCGCACGTGCTGTCGGCATCGCCGGCGGCGCCGACAAGTGCCGCTATGTGAAGGAAGAACTCGGCTTCGACGAATGCCTCGATCATCGCGATCCGGATTTTCCGGCGAAGCTGAAGGCCGCATGTCCTGATGGCATCGATGTGTATTTCGAGAATGTCGGCGGTGCGGTGTTCGAGGCGGTGTTTCCGCTGCTGAATTTCTTCGCGCGCATTCCGGTATGCGGGTTGATTGCGCAATACAACGATACGACGTCGGAGGCGCCGAAATGGGCCGGCGCGATGATGCGCAATGTGCTCACCAAGCGTCTCAACATCCGCGGCTTCATCGTACGCGACTTCGCGTCGATGCATGGCGACTTCCTGCGCGACATGTCGCAATGGGTGCGCGAGGGCAAGGTGAAATACAAGGAGCACGTCACCGAAGGTCTCGACAACGCGCCGACGGCGTTCATGGGGCTGCTGAAGGGCGCGAATTTCGGCAAGCAGCTGGTGCGCGTGGGGGCGGACAAGGCATAAGGCGGATACGCCTTCAAGACTGTCATCACTGCGGGCGCACTGTACCGTCCGCAGTGATGACGGTGAACAGATCGATATCGGTCTGGCCTGGCGCGCGGCCGTGACGCACCTCAAAGCCGTCGGGCTGGAAACTGTATTCCACGAGCCCGACTTCCTTGACGCCGATCGTCGCCTGCTTGTCCTCCGGACGAATGATGAAACTGCTGGAAGGCGCCCAGATGTGTCTGACGCCGCGCCATGTGTAGTCGCGCCGCTGGTGGACATGACCGCAGGCGACGAGCCGCAGATCGACAGGGTCAAGCAGATCGATGAGACGACGGCGCGCGGGCATCGGGACATAGCGGATCGATGTCGCCGCCAGTTCCGGATCGTCCGGGGTATTCAGGAATAGCGGCTTGTGGATGAACAGCGCCAGCGGTCGTCCGCTCAGGCCCGCCAGTTGCGAGGCGAGCCAGTCGAACTGCTCCTCTTCGCAGGCGAGCCCGCTATTCATGATCAATGAATTCAGGCCGATGAAGCACCAGCCGGCCGCATTGAAACGCCAGTGGTCGTGGCCAAAGACCGAGACGAATGCCTGCCGGTTTTGTTCGGAGATCAGTTGGGCCGGGGGCGGGGCGACCAGAGTCGGGTTGTCGCCGATGTCGTGATTGCCCGGCAGAAAGCGGCAGGCGACGGGAAGGGCGTCATGCTGTGATCTGGCGAAGGCCAGGTCATCGGGATGGCCCGGACCATCGAAGGCAAGGTCGCCACTATTGATAACGAGGTCTGGTTTTGCCGCGTCGACGAACGCGCAGACGCGCTGGAAATTTGCGGCGAATTGCGGAAAGCCTGCGCCGAGATGCGTATCGGTAATCTGGATCAAACGGAATTCGGACATGGCGGGAACTCCTCTGACGGGGAGTGTAGCCGCTCCGGATGTCAGCCAGATGGCTCGCGCGACCGAAAGTCAGATCACGCGATACCTGATCGCATAGCCGTTGTCGGTGCGGGCCGTCTTGCCCGCGCTGGCTGATGCGATCACCTGATCGACCAGATGCCACGGACTGAACTCGGCGGAGTGGCTCGGGCTGGCGGCGAGCCGCAGCTTGAAGATCAGCGGCGCCTCGCCGGGTACGTTCACGATCATCACACGCTGCGCTGTGCGAAATTTCAGCGCCACCGTGCCCTTGAGAATGCTCTCGCCTTTATTCGTAAAGGTCGGGCCTTCGCTGATGGCGGCCAGCGCCTGATTGCGGTCGGTATGCAGCTCGATCTGCGTGGCCTCCGCGTTGATCTTGGCCGCGACCGCATCGGGCAGGCGGATTTCGAATTCGACCGCGGGGCGGGTCGGGTTGATGCCGAGATAGCCCAGCGCCGTGTGGCGCATGTCAGTGACGGCGAAGGCCAGCAGGCCGAGCACCGCCAGCGTGGCGACGCCGTGCCGGACCACGTCACGGACCGAGCGATACCGGGCGCTGAAGTAGAGGTTCAGCAGGATGGCCACGGCAAGTGCCGCGGCGGCGCCAGCCAGCGTGGACATCATGAGGCCGGCCCAGCTGTCGGGGTCGCCGGGCGTCAGCATCGCAAAGAGGGCATCGAGAGTGGCCATGGCAGGGCTCGCGGGTTCCGGGCGCCAACGGACAGCGCCTGCAAATGGGTGTCGACGGCCGCCCGGTGGGTTCAACGGAGCTACGATGGACCCGGCATGGAACTCATATGGAACAGATATGGAACTCTTGGGCCGGTTAATCGTCATGTTCCGAAGGGGCGGGTCTGTAGCGCGAGCGGGGTGCCGCGCGGCCCTCAATTCCCGTGGCTGAGGAAATTGTAATGTCGATTCAATGGGTTTTATTGCCGGTCTTCGTGCTGGTGGCGATCACGCTGGGCATGTTCTTCTGGACCGGCCGGCGCGGCGGCGTGGTGAGCCGCAATGATGCCGGCGACCTGCCGAATACCGCTCCGCAGCTCGATCTGCTGTTTTACGCGCTGATCGCCATCGGCCTGCCGCTGCGCAAGATCGACCTGGTGCTGGTCTGTCTGTCCTGGGTCTTCGTCATCGCCCGCTTCGTGGGCGCCGGATTTATTGCCGGCAGCCGGGGATCGCAGGCCTGGCTCGCCAGCGCGCTTGTGTTGTTGGCGATGTGGTTCTACTTCGCGCTACGGATGCTTCTCCTGATTTGATCGGGGGTGGCGTCGCGCCTCTCTCCGTCGAAAGATTGCCATGACTCCCGCCGCCCGCCTCTCCGCCGCGATCGAAGTGATCGAGGCCATCGACACCCAGCGTGTCCCCGCCGCCAAGGCGCTGAAGGAGTGGGGCACCGCGCACCGCTTTGCCGGCTCCGGCGACCGGGCCGGGATTTCCGGGCTGGTCTGGGACGTGCTGCGGCGGCGGGCCTCCAGCGCCTGGATCATGGACGACGACACGTCGCGCGCGCGGGTGCTCGGCATGCTCAAGGCCGAGCGTAACATGGACGTGGAGACGATCGCTGCACTGTGCGACGGCGGCCGTTTCGCGCCGGAGCCGCTGTCCGACGCCGAGCGCTCGGCGCTGGCGTCGCGCACGGTAGCGGATGCGCCGGCGCATATCGCCGGCGATTATCCGGAATGGCTCGATGGCCAGCTGGCTGATGTGTTTGGCGGTGATCGCGTGGCGGAAGCGACCGCGATGGCCAGCCGTGCGCCGCTCGACCTGCGCGTCAACACGCTGAAAGCCAAGCGCGAGAAGGTACTGGGCTCGCTGCGCCATCTCGGCGCCACCGAGACGCTGTGGTCACCGCTTGGGTTGCGGATCGATCTCGGTGCCGATGCGCGCAATCCCGGCATCCACGCCGAGGAGGATTTCATCAAGGGCGCCATCGAAGTGCAGGACGAGGGCTCTCAGCTTGCGGCGCTGCTGTCCGGCGCCAAGCCGGGCGAGCAGGTGATCGACCTTTGCGCGGGCGCCGGCGGCAAGACGCTGGCGCTGGCGGCGATGATGCAGGGCAAGGGTCGGCTGATCGCCACCGATGCCGACAAGCGCCAGCTCGCACCGATCCACGAGCGCCTGTCGCGCGCCGGCGTGCACAATGCCGATATCCGCACGCCAAAGGGCCCGGACGACACCCTGAGCGATATCTATAATTCGGCCGACCTGGTGCTGATCGATGCGCCATGCACCGGCACCGGAACCTGGCGCCGCAATCCCGACGCCAAATGGCGGATGCGGCCGGGCGCGCTCGAGGTCCGGATCAAGGACCAGGCCGAGGTGCTCGACCGCGCCGTCGCGCTCGTGAAGCCGGGTGGCCGGATCGCCTATGTGACCTGTTCGGTGCTCCCGCAGGAAAACCGCGACCAGATCCGCGCCTTTACCGCCCGCCAGCCCGAGTTTGCGGTGGTACCGCCCGCGCAGGTGATGTCGGTGCTGTGGGACAAATCCGAGGATTTCGCCGCCGCGACCTATCAGAGCCCCGAGGGCCTGCTGATGACCCCGCGGCGGACCGGAACGGACGGGTTTTTCGTGTCGGTCATGACGCGCAAAAAGGCATAGTTTTCGGCAGGACAATGCGAATTCCGGCATTGCGAGGCCGGCATGAGTCGCGTAATTCCTCGCTATGACAGCCCCCAGCAAAACCTCCGTTTCGCCCGCCGATCCGTCACCCCATGTGGCCGCGGCGCATGACAAGATTCTGATCGTCGATTTCGGCTCTCAGGTGACGCAGCTGATCGCGCGGCGCGTCCGCGAGGAGGGCGTCTATTCGGAAATCGTGCCGTTCAACAAGGCCGAGGCCGCCTTCGCCGAGATGAAGCCGAAGGCCGTGATCCTGTCCGGTGGCCCGGCCTCGGTGCTCGACGACAACGCGCCGTCGGCGCCATTGTCGATCCTTACCGCCGGCGTGCCGGTGCTCGGCATCTGCTACGGCGAACAGACCATGGCGCAGCAGCTCGGCGGCACCGTCGAAGCCGGCCATCACCGCGAATTCGGCCGCGCCGCCATCGAGATCACCGACACCTGCGCGCTGTTCGACGGTGTGTGGGAAGTGGGCGGCAAATACGACGTCTGGATGAGCCATGGCGACCGCGTCACCAAGATGCCCGAGGGGTTTCGCGCTGTCGCCAAGGCGCCGGGCTCGCCGATCTCGATCATCGCCGACGATATCAGAAAATTCTATGCGATGCAGTTTCACCCGGAAGTGGCGCACACGCCCGACGGCGCGAAACTCATCCGCAACTTCGTGCGCAACATCGCCGGCTTCACCGGCGACTGGACCATGCGCGCCTTCCGCGAGGAAGCGATCGAGAAAATTAGAGCGCAGGTCGGCAAGGGCAAGGTGATCTGCGGTCTCTCCGGCGGCGTCGATAGCGCCGTTGCCGCCGTGCTGATCCATGAAGCGATCGGCGACCAGCTCACTTGCGTGTTCGTCGATCACGGCATGCTGCGCAAGGACGAAGCCAAGACCGTCGTCGACATGTTCCGCGGCCATTACAATATCCCGCTGGTGCATGTCGATGCATCGAAGACCTTTCTCGGTGAGCTGGAAGGCGTCACCGATCCGGAAGTGAAGCGCAAGACCATCGGCCGGCTGTTCATCGACGTGTTCGATGCCGAGGCGAAGAAAATCGGCGGCGCGGATTTCCTGGCGCAGGGCACGTTGTATCCCGACGTGATCGAGAGCGTCTCCTTCACCGGCGGACCGTCAGTCACCATCAAGTCGCACCACAATGTCGGCGGCCTTCCGGCGCGCATGAACATGAAGCTGGTCGAGCCGCTGCGCGAATTGTTCAAGGACGAGGTGCGCGATCTCGGCCGCGAACTCGGCCTGCCGGATATTTTTGTGGGCCGTCATCCGTTCCCAGGCCCTGGCCTCGCGATCCGCTGCCCCGGCGAGATCACGCGCGAGAAGCTCGACATCCTGCGCGAGGCTGACGCGGTCTATATCGACCAGATCCGCAAGGCTGGTCTCTACGACACCATCTGGCAGGCCTTCGCCGTGCTGCTGCCGGTGAAGACCGTCGGCGTGATGGGCGATGGCCGCACCTATGAATACGTCGTCGGCCTGCGCGCGGTGACCTCGACCGACGGCATGACCGCCGACTTCTACGCGTTCGACATGAAGTTCCTCGGCGAGACGGCAACGCGCATCATCAACGAGGTGAAGGGCGTGAACCGCGTGGTGTATGACATCACCAGCAAGCCGCCGGGGACGATCGAGTGGGAGTAGATTCGTCGGCTTTTTTGCGAACGCTGCAACTCAGCGATCCTTACAACAACGCCTAACGTCGCGAACTATTGGCGACGGCAGACGCCCAGCAGATAGCGGGGAAATCGCCATGGCTCAGGGTAGCGCGCATCAATTTCTGCGGTTGGCATTGGCTCGTATAGACGTTCAATTGCGAATTGCGCTCCTACGATTGAGTTGACGTAATTTTCGAGCGGTCGGTGCACCTGAGTGCTGAACAAATCTACGTTTGGATGCGCTGAAATTCGAAATGGACTTTCAAAAACAGTCTCCTCTTCGTACTTAAACCAGGGCTCATCCACGTAGCCATAGTACACGGGCCAGAACCAAGGATGGGTTGTGGAGAAAATGAAAGCACCGCCAGGACGGAGCAACCGGTGCGCGGACTTAATAAATGAGTCTAGATCTAGCACGTCCATTAGGACCATATTCGCTACTATCAAATCCGCTTCCGCGCGACAGTTCGCTGCGTAGGTTTCCAGCGTTCCCAAAAAAAATCCTGCCGATCGACCGAAATGCGCCCGAGCGATTGAGATACTCTCTGGGCTGGGGTCGACGCCTACCACCTCGCGGGTTTGTGCGGCTAAGAGATTTGTTAGAATACCCACGCCGCAGCCAGCGTCTACCACAGTATCTGCATTTTCGGCTGAGGCGAGGCTCAGAAGTGCTGGCGCTAAAACGTGTTTGAACGTCAAATCTACGCCACTTACGATCTGCTGGTATCTTATCGGAGCGAGCGCATCCCACTCTGCCGCTATCGCAGCGATCGTCTTCTTTTCGACCTTTCTAAACATTTACTCGCCCTGACGTGCGGTAAGAAATTTTACCAAGTCTTCTGCCACCGCGTAGAACGGATGATGTCCGCTTCGAAACTCCTGTATTACGTGCCCACTATTCTCGTGAACTCCTACA
Organism: Tardiphaga sp. P9-11; assembly: GCF_008329525.1. GTDB lineage: Bacteria > Pseudomonadota > Alphaproteobacteria > Rhizobiales > Xanthobacteraceae > Tardiphaga. The sequence continues at coordinate 258,393 of NZ_NPKQ01000004.1, forward strand.
GCCACTCGGGCACCTTCCCGTCCATAGTCCACGATTGTGAACCTAGATCTAGGTATATGATTTAAGTTTTGGTAGGTAACGATCTCCGCGCCTAACGCTTCTAGTTCGATTGTCAATTCGTTTGGATGTTCGAGGCAAACGATGAGTTCGTTCTGTTCGGCTTTCTTGCGCAAGATTGCTCTAATGGGATCGACCCTAGCCCAACTCATGTCGCGGCTAAAGATAGCTACTCGACCGCCCCCAGAGACCCATTTGCACATGAAAGAGTCGATCTTACCCTGCGACTTGTAAGTCTTCGGTGCAAATCGGCGATACTCCAAAAATTCGTTCAAGATCAACACAACTGTTGCAAGTATGCTGGCCCCGAGCAAGATCCAATGCCAATTTGGTCTTTGGTGATCTAGCGGCACCAGCGTAAAATACAGCCCTAGGATGGATGCGTACGACGCAGCATGCACAGTAGCCACAGTAAGAAATTTAAGCATCGGTGCCATCTTTTAGGAATCGATCAAAATGGGAAAGGTCACGCAAAGCGTGGGAGCGAACATTGCAGGTAATCCATTCGCTCCTTCCCTATCTAAAAGTAGTTGTATTGTCGATATACCTTTCTGGGTTGTTATGCTGACCCCGTGTTTGATACTGCGGCCGAATTTTCCAATTTCATGGATGTTGAGTTGGCCCTTTGCCGTCGGCTTGTATGGTGGATTAGCCGGAGGCGTAATCTACCATATGCTTTCGTCGGGTCGTGCCAGTCATGGCGGGTTACGCTTTCGCTAACCCGCCATACGCGTTGCTACGTTGTAGCGTTCAAACATTCAGTCGCGCGCTGCTCGAAGACGTTCGCGCGCGCGACCAGTTCTCGGCATCGATCACACGGCGTCAGTCGATCACTGCTCCTTCTTGAACAAATCCTGGAAGATGAGCGGGCCCCAGGTGCGGCCGCGTGCGTGCACCAGCGCGCCACCTTCGTTGAGCTTTCCCAGCTTGACGGGTGCGAAGCCGAGTTGCTTGGCCAGGGCCGCCACGGGAGCGATCGCGTCCTCGTCGTCAGCAGACAGAAAGACAACCCGATGCCCGCCCGCGACGATCGGATCGGTAGCCAGAGTGGCTGCGCCCAGGTGATTGAAGCCTTTCACGAGTTTGGCGCCGGTGAATGCCTTCGCGACGAAGGCGGAGCCCGGGAGGCCGTCCGGCTCGTCGGGGCCTGGAAACAGGTTCATCGCGTCGATGATCGTCTTGCCGTCCCAGCTCGGCAGGATCTTCGCAACTTCGCGATGGTCGCCGAAAGGGACCGCCAGGATGATGGTATCGGCCTCGAGCGCATCCCGCAGCGACCTGGCGACGACCGTGGGTCCGATCGCCCGGGCCTGTTGCGCCAATGCCTCGGGCGGCCGGCGGCTCGCGACGGTCACGTCGATGTTTCTGCGGGCGAAGGCGTGGGCGAGGGCCTGGCCGATCTTGCCGAATCCTATAATCGCGTAGCTCATAATCTTCTCCGATTTGTTTTGATATTGATTCACGGGCTTCGAGGGCGCCGGGTTACTCGGTCCGCGGTGGCGCCCGCGCAGAGGTCCTGCGGTGAACGAGGTGCGATTTCAGATCGCCGAGAAGCCGCCGTCGACAGACAACTCCAGCCCATTCACGAAGCTTGAATCGTCTGAAGCAAGAAACAGCGCGACCGCCGCAATTTCCTCAGGACGACCCATCGTTCCCCGCGGGATCAGGGATGCGAACATCTGCTTCGCTTCTTCAGTGAGAACCTGGTCCTGCATCGGTGTGGCGATCGGCCCGGGGTGCAGCACGTTCACCCGGATATTCCTGCTCTTGAGTTCGTTGAGCCATCCGCGTGCGAATGCGTGCAGCGTCGCCTTGCTCGCCGCATACACGCTGTAACCGGGAAAACCTTTGAGCGACGCAACCGACCCGGTCATGAAGATCGATCCGCCATCGTTGAACAGCGGTAACGCCTTCTGAACAGTAAAGAGCGTGCCGCGCGCGTTCAGGCCGAAGGTCGCATCGAAATGCTGCTCGGTAATTTCGCCCAGTGGGACGGCTTCGCCTGTGCCGGCGCTCGCGTACAGGATATCGATCTTGCCCTTGACCCGCTTGACCGTATCGAACAGGCGGTCGAGGTCGTCGAGATTGGCTGCGTCGCCGCGCACGCCGGTCACATTCCGGCCAATCAGCTTGATGGCCTCGTCGAGCGCCTCCTGCCTCCGGCCCGTGATGAACACATAGGCGCCTTCTTCAACGAACCGCTTGGCGCTCGCCAGCGCCATGCCGCTCGATCCACCCGTGATGACTGCAACCTTACCGTCAAGCTTTCCCATGTCTTCTCCTGTGTTGTCGGGACAGCATCTGCCTCCGAGAACTTCGAGATGGGACTGCCGGCGTCAGGTGGTGAGTGCGGAAGCGCGCACATCGGTGGTGCGAAATCGATCCGGCTGGGCGGCTGACGCCAGCCGCGACGATCGGTGTCCGCCGGTCGGAATTGGACCGCGTTCGTCGCCATAGGCTATGATGACAGCCCGTATTGCTGCACCATGTTTGGATACGGGCCTGGAAGGCGCACCGCGTGGTGCGAGATTGCACCATGATCGACTGGGATGACGTTCGCTACTTTCTGGCCGTGTCGCGCGGAGGCTCGGTGCGGGCTGCCGCCGAGCGCCTCGGTGTGAACCACGCGACCGTGCTGCGACGCATCGCCCAGCTTGAGGAACGCCTCGGGGTTCAGATGTTCGAAAAGCTGCCTTCGGGTTACCGCCTGACGGCTGCGGGCGAAGAGGTCCTGGAATTCGCGGACCAGATGGAGGCGTCGTCGCATCAGCTGGAGACGCGTGTCTTCGGCCGTGACCAGGGCGTGCGCGGGCGTCTGCGGGTAACGCTGGCGCCGCCCCTCGCGACACATCTGCTGATGCCGGACTTCGCCGATTTCGCGCGTCTGCATCCGGACATCGAGATGGACATTCTGTCGTTCGGCGAGCTGGCAAATCTGACCAACCGGGAGGCCGACGTGGCGATCCGTGTCGTCTACGACCGCAAAACCCTGCCGCTCAATCTTCACGGCCAGAAGGGACCGGAGGTGTTCGGCGGCGTCTACATGTCTTGCGATCGACTGGCCGCCTGGCGTGCGGGCACGGGTGATCCGATCCGGTGGATCGTCATCAGCATTCATGGAGTTCCGGATTGGGCGACTGAGGGTGAGGTTGGCGCCACGGGGGTTCCGTTCAGGACTACGGACGCCGCAGCGCAGATCGCCGCCGTCCGGCAAGGGCTCGGGATCACGACACTGCCGTGCTTCGTTGGCGATGCCGACCCTCTGCTGGTGAGGGTGCCGGGCACCGAGTTGCACATGTACGGAACGGTTTGGCTTCTTACACAGGGGGAGACACGCAAGACGAAGCGCGTACGGCTCTTCACCGAATTCGTATCCCGCAGGCTCGCCGCTTACGCTCCGCTTCTCGCGGGGCTGTCCGTATCGCGCGACTGACGCGTGGCAGGTCGCCCGCCACCAATTGGCTGATGGTGGCACGTAACGCCGACGCTTCGGAGAGCTTCTTTGCGACGGATCGGGTGAGAACCATCATTTCAGTGCGGCAAGCATGCCTGCGGTCATGTTTTGACCGTTGAAAGCTGAATTTAAACAACCATTTTTGCTGCAATACGGTATCTTGTCAGTCGGTCGCGATTGACGTACTCGAAGTCCGTACGTCCTTAGACCGATTAAAAATACCGGCTGGTGGCGCTGCGTTTCAGCGCCAACCACCTCAAGATGTTGGGATTGAGATGAGCCTTTACCTGGATTACCTGGCCGAGATCGAAAGCAGAAAAACTCAGGGGCTCGCTCCCAAGCCGATCGACGACGGCGGGCTGACCGCCGAAATCACTGCCATCATTCAGGATGCCGGCTCCGAACACCGGACCGATGCCCTCAAATTCTTCATCTACAACACGCTGCCGGGCACCACGAGCGCCGCGGGCGTCAAGGCTGCCTTCCTGAAGAAGATCATTCTGGGCGAGACGATCGTCCCGGAAATCACGCCCACTTTCGCGCTGGAACTGCTGTCGCACATGAAGGGCGGTCCCTCGATCGGGGTGCTGCTCGACATCGCGCTTGGCGATAACGCAGCCATCGCCGGCCCGGCGGGCGAGGTGCTCAAGACCCAGTTCTTCCTCTACGACGCCGACATGTTCCGGCTGCGCGATGCCTTCAAGGCGGGCAATGCGGTCGCCAAGGGCGTGCTCGAGAGCTATGCCAAGGCCGAATTCTTCACCAAGCTCCCGGACGTCGCGGACGAGATCAAGGTCGTGACCTACGTCGCCGCCGAAGGCGATATCTCGACCGATCTGCTGTCGCCCGGCAACCAGGCGCATTCACGTTCGGACCGTGAGCTGCACGGCCAGTGCATGATGACGCCGCAAGCGCAGCAGGAAATCGTGGCGCTGCAGAAGCAGCACCCGGACAAGCGCGTGATGATGATCGCCGAGAAGGGCACGATGGGCGTGGGCTCGTCGCGCATGTCGGGCGTCAACAACGTGGCGCTGTGGACCGGCAAGCAGGCCAGCCCCTATGTGCCCTTCGTCAACTTTGCGCCGATCGTCGCGGGCACCAACGGCATCTCGCCGATTTTTGCGACCACCGTCGACGTCACTGGCGGCGTCGGTGTCAATCTCAAGAACTGGGTCAAGAAACTCGACGCGGACGGCAAGCCAATCCTGAACAACGACGGCAACCCGGTCCTCGAGCAGAAATTTGCGGTCGATACCGGCACCGTCCTGACGCTCGATGCCAAGGGCAAGAAGCTGCGCGACGAAAACGGCAAGGAACTGGTCGACGTCGCTGCCGCCTTCACGCCGCAGAAGATGGAGTTCATGAAGGCCGGCAGCTCCTACGCCATCGTGTTCGGCAAGAAGCTGCAGACCTTCGCCGCCGAGACGCTGGGCGTCGAGCCGACCCCGGTGTTCGCGCCCAACAAGGAGATCTCGGTCGACGGCCAGGGCCTGACCGCGGTCGAGAAGATCTTCAACCGCAACGCCGTGGGCGTGCTCGGCGGCAAGGTGCTGCATGCGGGCTCGGACGTGCGCGTCAAGGTCAACATCGTCGGCTCGCAGGACACCACCGGTCTGATGACCGCGCAGGAGCTGGAAGCGATGGCGGCCACCGTCATCTCGCCGATCGTCGATGGCGCCTATCAGTCGGGCTGCCACACGGCATCGGTGTGGGACAAGAAGGCGCAGGTCAACATTCCGAAGCTGATGAGCTTCATGAACAATTTCGGTGTGATCACCGCGCGCGATCCCAAGGGCAGCTACCATGCGATGACCGACGTCATCCACAAGGTGCTGAACGACATCACCGTCGATGACTGGGCGATCATCATCGGCGGCGACAGCCACACGCGCATGTCCAAGGGCGTGGCCTTCGGTGCCGATTCCGGCACCGTGGCGCTGGCGCTGGCGACGGGCGAGGCGACGATGCCGATCCCGCAATCGGTCAAGGTGACGTTCAAGGGCGCGATGCAGCCGCATATGGACTTCCGCGACGTGGTCCATGCGACCCAGGCGCAGATGCTCAAGCAATGCGGCGACAACGTTTTCCAGGGCCGCATCATCGAGGTGCATCTCGGCACGCTGCTCGCCGACCAGGCCTTCACCTTCACCGACTGGACGGCCGAGATGAAGGCCAAGGCGTCGATCTGCATTTCGCAGGACGATACGCTGATCGAGTCGCTGGAGATCGCCAAATCGCGCATCCAGATCATGATCGACAAGGGCATGGAAAATGCGGCGGGCACGCTGAAGGGCCTGATCGCCAAAGCCGATGCACGCATCGCCGAAATCCGCTCGGGCGAGAAGCCGGCACTGACCCCCGACGCCAACGCGAAATATTTCGCCGAAGTCGTCGTCGATCTCGATATCATCGACGAGCCGATGATCGCCGATCCCGACGTCAACAACGCCGATGTGTCGCGCCGCTACACCCACGACACGATCCGTCCGATTTCCTATTACGGCGGCACCAAGAAGGTGGACCTCGGCTTCGTCGGCTCCTGCATGGTGCATAAAGGCGACATGAAGATCGTCGCCCAGATGCTCAAGAACATCGAGAAGTCCGAAGGCAAGGTCGCGTTCAACGCGCCGCTGGTCGTCGCAGCACCCACCTACAACATCATCGACGAGCTGAAGGCCGAGGGTGACTGGGAAATCCTGCAGAAGTATTCCGGCTTTGAATTCGACGATGTGAAGCCGAAGACCGCGAACCGCACCTCATACGAGAACATCCTGTATCTCGAGCGTCCGGGCTGCAATCTGTGCATGGGCAACCAGGAAAAAGCGGAGAAGGGCGACACGGTTCTTGCGACCTCGACCCGTCTGTTCCAAGGCCGCGTCGTGGAAGACACCGCCGAGAAGAAGGGTGAATCGCTGTTGGCCTCGACCCCGGTCGTGGTGCTGTCAGCAATCCTTGGCCGCACCCCGAGCGCCGAGGAATACAAGGCCGCCGTCGAAGGCATCGACCTGACCAAGTTCGCGCCGCCCAAAGCTGCGTCGATGGGGGCGTCCGTCTTTTACTAGGGCGGAGAACCAGATCTGATCAAATAGCGGCGTAGGCAGCTGAAAACCTGCCGCGCCGCGGGCGCTCTTTTGCGAGCGCTACCGCAGGACAAGACAATCACCTTCGACGACGGCTCGTTCCGCAACTTTCCCGAACTGCGTTAGGCCTGGAGCAATATCCGTCAGCTCCCCGCTTTCGATCCATTGCTGCCGTCTACAGGTCAGGCCACTCGAGGCTCGAGTGAGCCCAGAGCAGACTTTGTTAACCGGTCGGTGGCTTGCCGGCGAAGATCGCCAGTTGATCGGCGAAGGCGCGCTTGTAGGCGGGGCGCGCTTCGCCGCGGGCGATGTAGGCGCAGAGGTTTGGATAGTCCTCCAGTAGTCCTGATCCCTTCAATCTGCGCAGCACCGTCACCATCAGCAGGTCACCGGCGCTGAACCTGCCGTCGAACCAGTCGGCGTCGCCAAGGCGGATAGACAGATCTGCCAGGCGGGCGCGGACGCGATCGTCGAGGATCGGCAGGCGCGCCGCGTACCACGTCTTGTCGCTCTCCGTAAGCGTGGCGGCACTGCGTTCCACGATCGGCGGCTCCACGGTGCTGAGTGCGGCGAACATCCAGGCGATCGCGCGCGCTCGCGCATTCGCATCGTCTGGCAGCAGGCCCGGATAGCGCTCCGCGATATGGAAGACGATCGCCCCCGACTCGAACAGCATGAGATCCCCATCTTGGTAGGTCGGGATCTGCCCGAAGGGATGAAGCCTGCGATGTGCGGGGTCCTTCATCTCAGTGAACGAAAGCAGACGGACGTCGTAGGGCTGGCCCACTTCTTCGAGCGCCCAGCGAACGCCCATGTCACGCGCCAATCCCCTTCCGCGATCAGGAGACCGTTCAAAGGCGCTAATCGTGGGGGGCATTGTTTCTCTCCACCTGGGTGTTTCGCGTCCCCAGGACGAACGACTGGCGCGTTTCCCGACAACTGATTTCGATTTTGGCCACGGAATTTCGCGGGCCGAACCTGTCATCGGAGATCGCCGGACCACGGATATTCTTCGGAACTGGGAGCATTAGGCATTGAGCGAGCTGCCGAGCTTAGAGATGAAATCACGGAGCGTCACGACATGCGCCCCATCAATGCACCCCCGCTCAAACGCGGGATGCGCGCCATCCTCTCTGATGTTACGACCGATGAACACGTCCCCGGAGAATGTCTTGATGTCCGACGCGCCTGCATCCAACCCATTGCCCGCCACCGCCGCAGATACCGACCCGAATACGCTCGGCTGGATGCAGGGCTTTCCGCCATCGCCAGACAAGACGATCACTTTCCACGACGGCTCGTTCCGCAATTTCCCTGAACTGCGCTGGGCGTGGAGCAATATCCGCCAGCTGGTGCCGACGGTGAATGTCTGGCGCGGGGCAGGGCCTGCTTCGGTGTTGCCGCGCGCGGAGCGCGACATCGGCGGCATCGCTTCGACCACCATGGATGGCCGGCCGATGACCTTCGCAAAAATGTTCGACGAGACCTATGCCGACGGCATCGCGGTGCTGCACAAGGGCGAGCTGATTTACGAGCGCTATGCCGGCGCGCTGAAGCCGCACAAGCCACATATCGCGATGTCGGTGACCAAGTCCTTCACCGGCACGCTGGCCGGTATTCTGATCGCGGAGGGCAAGATCGATCCGCAGGCGCCGGTCACCGATTATGTGCCGGAGCTGAAGGCTAGCGCGTTCGGCGATGCGCGGGTGCTAGACGTCATGGATATGACCACGGGGCTTCTCTACACCGAGGTCTATACCGACAAGAATTCCGACGTGTGGGGGCTGCGACGCGCCAACGGCATGGCACCGATCCCGCCGGGTTATGACCGGCCGACCGACATCTTCAGCTTCCTCTGCACGCAGCAGAAGCAGGGCGAGCATGACAAGGCGTTCGCCTACAAGACCGTCAACACCGACGTGCTGGCCTGGATCATCCGGCGCGCCAGTGGCATGACGCTGTCCGATCTTCTGTCCGAGCGCATCTGGGCGCCGATGGGGGCGGAGGAGGACGCGCATTATCACGTCGATCGCATCGGCACCGAAAGCGGCGGCGGCGGACTGTCGACGACGCTGCGGGATCTCGCGCGCTTTGGCGAGGTGATGCGCAATCACGGGCGCTTCAACGGCCGCCAGATCGTGCCGTCGTCAGTGGTCGAGGACATCGAGCGCGGCGCTGATCCCGCAAAATTCAAACCGGCCGGCTACACCACACTGCCCGATGGCTCCTATCGTAATCAATGGTGGGTGACTCACAATGAACACGGCGCCTATATGGCGCGCGGCGTCTACGGGCAGGGGCTCTATATCGATCCGAAGGCCGAAATGGTGATCGCACGCTATGCGTCGCATCCGGTCGCCGGCAATGCTGCCAACGACCCGGTGACGCTGCCGGCCTATATGGCGCTGGCGAAAGAGCTGATGATCAGGGGCTCATGAAGGAAAAGATGATTGATGGGTTCCCCCCAAAAGGGAACCCGAACGGGAACCTAAGGGGGCGTCGGGCGTATTCTTCGCGGCCGACACATCCCGTCGGGGCCATGCGGACCTGACTGCAATGATCAAGCCTTTGCGCGTTGCCTCGTGGCTGCGCCATTTCTGCGTCGCTCTGATGCTTTGTTCGGCCGCCACCGTATCGTCGCTCAGCAGTGCTCAGGAAACGGCGACAGGCAGCCGCAGACCGGCCAGCGACAGCAGGATCAATCTCGATCCGCGCACCAATGGCGCAAATCTCGTCCACGGCAATTATTGCGGCTTGGGCAACCGGCCGGGCAAGTCGCCGATCGACGCGCTCGATGTCGCTTGCATGCATCATGACGCCTGCACGCCGCCAAGCGGCATTCCCGACTGTGACTGCAATATCCAGCTGCGCGAGGAGGCCGCCGCGGTGGCGCGTGACCCCAGACAACCCGCGGACGTGCAAATCATGGCATCGATGATCGAGTCCGCGGCAAGCGTGATGATCTGTAAGCCGATCATCAACAGGGCGGCGGCGCCTCCGGCTCCTGTTCCTGCGCGTCCGCGCAACGTACCCCCGGCCGACATCCCCACGGCCAACGTACCAGCGGCTAACGTACCCGCTGCTAGCACCCCGACGGCTACTGTCCCGACCACGGCCCCGGCGACGCCGGTGTCGATCGTGCCTCCAGCCGCTGCCCCCGCGGCTGCGGCGCCTGAAGCTGCGACCGCCGCACCGATGGACATTGCGCCTGCGGCGGTGGCTCCAGCCACAGAAGCTCCCGCCAACGGAGCTCCAGTGAATGACGCGCCTGTGTCCAGCGATCCTCTTCCGATAGCCCCGGCGCCGCGGGCTCCGTGATCGCCTTGAGCAGCGCTGGATCCGCGATCAGCTCTTGCACCTCCTGATTTTTCCGGCTCAATCGTCATAGTGATTTGCGCTTCGCCGTCGGCGAGGCCGATGGCGGAGCAGGGCGCGCATGAAGTTATCTGTCGCAAGTTTCGTGACACTCGCAGTCCTGCTGGGCTCGGCAGCGTTCGGCCCTGCGGCGATGGCCGCCGATCCGATCCGCGTTGGTGCGGTGCTGCCGTTTTCCGGCGGCGTCGAGCTGTATGGCCAACAAGCCAAGCTTGGGCTCGATCTTGCTGCCAGGGAGATCAATGCGGCGGGCGGCATTCTCGGCAGGCCGCTTGAGATCATCTATGTCGATGACAAGACCCGGCCGGCCTCCGCCGAGAGCGCGATGCGGTCGGTGATCGACAGCGGCGTCGTTGCGGTTGTGGGTCCTGTCACCTCGGCCAACTTCAATGCGGTCACGCCGCTGGCCGAGAGCACGAAGACGCCGCTGCTCTATGCAACGAATTTCGAAGGCGGCAAATGCAGCCGCTATGTGTTCTCGTTCAGCACGGTGCCGAACCAGGATCTCGGCCAGTTGCTGCCCTACATGAACGAGGCTGTCGGCAATACCTATTTCCTGCTCGGCGCCGATCGGGTCTGGCCGCACCAGATGTTCGATATCGCCAGGCCGCTGATCGCGAAGCTCGGCGGCACCATCGTCGGCACGCAATACACGCAGGGGACCGAGACGGACTTCACGCCGCTGATCAAGCAGGTGGCGGCGGTCAAACCGAAGGTGCTGCTGTTCGCGCTGAAGGGCGACGGCATGGATTTCATCCGGCAGGCCGATGATCAGGGCTTGTTCAAGGATACCACGGTGGCTTTTCTGGGATTATCAGAGATCGACCTCGGCATATTCAAGGGCAAGGGCCAGAACATGATCACGGTTGTGCCGTCGCTGGCGACCAGCGATGCACCGGAGATGAAGGCATTCGTCGCTAAAGTGCGCGCTGCAGCTGGAAACGACGTGCTGGTGTCGAACTATGTCATGACCCACTACAACACGCTGATCGCGCTCAAGGCTTCGATCGAGAAGGCGGGCAAGGTCGACAAGGAGGCCATCGTCGATGCGCTGGCCGGCCTCACTGTCCCGTCACCGACCGGACCTGTCACCATCGACGCGAACCACTATGCGACCATGAACATGTTCATCGCCAGGACGCAGGGAAGCGAACTCGTCCCTGTCCGCGCGCTGGGTACGATTGCGCCGCAACCCGGCTGCACAATGGCCACTCGTTGATCGCAGAGGCGTGACGGCAAGGAGCTGGCGCGCGCCGTGCGAGATTGCTTAAGTCGGCATCGACACAATTCTAGATAAGCGAAGAGGACGTCGAATGGCACGTGTGCGCTGTATCACCGAGATGGGCATGGGCGTCGACGTCCATGGCCGCGACGCCACCAAGGCTGCGAAGCGCGCGGTGTCGGACGCGATCCGCCATTCCAGCGTCGGCTTCTTTCGGATGGTCGGCAAGACGCCGCATGACATGTTTGTCGATGTGACAGTCGCTGTGCCGAATCCGGACGACGTCGACACGGCGGCCGTCGCCAAGGAATTGCCCTACGGTACAGTGACCGTGACGGCCGTCAGAGGCGGCCTCGACATTCCCGCCGAGAGCGGCGGCGACGGTATCCTCATTGCCAATGCGGCGGTGCTGGTGAGCCTCGACGACGGCAAGTAGATCAGTCGCCTCGGACGAGGCCGCACCACGATCTCAAGGATTCTCTTCCATCCATTTTGCACTTGACCAATCCATAGCTCGCTGGTTATTGATTTGATCCGATAACTGGCGAGTTATAAATGGCGCCGAACACCTTTGACTTGCTCCTCAAGACACTCGCCGATCCGACCCGGCGTGCGATCTTCGAGCGGCTCTGCCGCGACGGAGAGCAAACCGTCGCGGCGCTGACCGCGCGGGCCGGAGTTTCGCAGCCGGCGGTCTCCAAGCATCTCGGCGTGCTGAAGCAGGCCGGTTTGGTGCTCGATCGCCATAGCGGCCGTCAGACACATTATCGATCGCAACCGGCGGCGCTGGCGCCACTGCTCGACTGGACCAGCCAGATGGCCGGGTTCTGGGAGAGCCGGTTCGACGATCTCGAACAACTACTGAAGAGGATGGACAATTGACCGATACAGCATCCGAAACACGTTCTGTCGTTATCGAGCGGGAGTTCGGCCACGCACCGGAGAAGCTCTGGCGTGCGCTGACCCAACCGCATCTGATCGCCGAGTGGCTGATGAAGAACGATTTCCAGCCCGTCATTGACCATCGTTTTGATCTGAGTGCGAACTGGGGCGAGGTCGCCTGTCGGGTCACGGAAGTCGAGCCGAACCAAAAGCTCGCTTACACATGGGAGGCCCTGGGTCTCGAGAGTGTCGTGACCTGGACGCTTACGCCTTCGAACAACGGGACGCTGCTGCGGATGGAGCAGATCGGCTTCCGGCCGGATCAGGAGCAGGCCTACCAGGGCGCAAAGTTCGGATGGCCGCGATTCCTGGCGTCGATGGAGCAGCTTCTGGCGCGACTGGACTGAATTCGGCCGACACAGAATTTCACGCCACTTCCGCATTGCACTGAGGGGCACCTCAACATGAGCCTATGGATCAGATACGCACACCGCTGGCTATCGCTGGTCTTTACCGTGACGGTCATCGCCAATTTCGCTGTCCGCGGATTTGGCGAGCCGCCAGACTGGGTGACCTTCTCGCCGTTGCCACCGCTGTTTCTGTTGATGTTCAGCGGTCTTTATATGTTCGTGCTGCCCTATGCCGCAAAGTGGCGTAGAGCAACGCAGGGCAGTGGACGGATGAACGCGTGAATTGGAATGCGCATGGATATTTTTGATCGTCTCAAATCAGCTGCGGCCGAAGACTGGTCCAGCTATGTCGATCATAGTTTCGTCCGCCAGCTCGGCGCCGGCACGCTGTCGGAGCCGGCGTTTCGCACTTACCTGGTGCAGGACTATCTGTTTCTGATCCAGTTCGCGCGTGCTTATGCGTTGGCGACCTACAAGAGCCGCACGCTCGATGACATGAAGGCGGCGCAAGGCGGGCTGGTGTCGGTCCTTGGCGAGATGGAATTGCATGTGAAACTGTGCGGGCGCTGGGGTCTGTCGCCGGCCGACATCGAGGCCGCGCCCGAGTTGCAGGCCACAGTTGCCTATACGCGCTTCGTGCTGGACTGCGGCGCCGCCGGCGATCTGCTCGACCTCCATGTGGCGCTGGCGCCGTGCGTGATCGGTTATGCCGAGATCGGCCGCAAGCTGGCGCCGGGTGGTGTCGACGCGCTCGGCGATCATCCCTACCGCGAATGGATCGGCGAATATGCCGGCGACGCCTATCAGGATATCGCCGTCAAGGCGCGTCGCCATCTCGACGATCTCGCCGCCCGCGCGATGACCGAGCGGCGCTTTACGGAGCTCGCAAAATTGTTCGGCCAGGCGTCGCGGCTGGAAGCTGACTTCTGGCAGATGGGACTGGACGCGCGCTAGCGTGCGGCGGTGAGGGCAGAGCATGGCACCCGTCAAGGTCGATCCCGCGAATGTGCGTGAATTCAAGACATCCGACGCTTTCTATAAATGGCTCGGCAAGAACCACGACAGGGCCGACGAGGTCTGGATCAAGATTCACAAACTGAAATCTGGTCTCGTATCGATCACGCCGAAGGAGGCGATCGATGTCGTGCTGTGCTGGGGCTGGATCGACGGCATCCGCAAAGGATTAGACGAGACGAGCTTTCTGCAGCGCTATTCGCCGCGCGGCAAAAGGAGCGTTTGGAGCAAGATCAATGTCGACAATATTGCGCGGCTCGTCGAGGAGGAGCGCATGACCGAGCATGGCCTTGTCCATGTTGAGGCGGCGAGAGCCGACGGCCGTTGGGACCGCGCCTATCGCGTCAAGGCGTCGGAGCTTCCCGCTGACCTGCAGGCGGCGATCGACGCCGAGCCAAAAGCGAAAGCGATGCTGGCGAAACTCAGCGCGCAGAACCGCTTCGCTTTGGCGTTCCGGGTGAACAATCTGAAGACTGAGGCCGGCCGCAAGAAGAGGATCGCGTCCTTCGTGGACATGCTCAGGAAGGGCGAGACGATCCATCCGCAGGGGAAGAAGTGAGCCGCGACGGGACGCGGCTCATGCGATCGATCACTTCCGCTTCGGCCGCCTGATCGCGCGGACTTTGCCACTCTTGCCGCCGCCGGCGAAGAACTGATCGGCGCCGTCGGATTCCAGGCCCGACACGCCGGTGTCTGCTGGTAGTTGAAGCCGCTCCAGCGCTTCGCCCGTCTGCGGATCGATACGGCGCACATCGCTCTCGTCGTTTTCCCAGGTGCCGTGCCAGAGTTCACCATCGACCCAGGTGACGCCGGTGACGAAGCGGTTGCTCTCGATGGTGCGCAGAATCTTGCCCGTTTCGGGATCGATCTGGTGAATCTTGCGCTCGCGATACTGCCCCACCCACAGCGCGCCTTCGGCCCAGGCCATGCCGGAGTCGCCGCCGCCGCCGGGTGCCGGGATGGTGTTCAGCACGCGGCCGGTTTGTGGATCGATTTTCTGGATACGGTTCTCGGCAATCTGAAACAGATGCTTGCCGTCGAAGGCGGTACCGGCATGAGCGGCAACGTCGATGACGCGCACCGTCTTGCCGCTTCCGGGATCGAGTGCGTTGAGCTTGTCGCCAGAGGCGAACCAGACGTGCTGGCCGTCATAGGTGACGCCATGCACGCCGTCGACGCCCTCGAAGGGGCCATATTCGCGGATGATTTCGGCCGCTGAGTTGGTCATGTAACTCTCCCTGATGATGTGACGATGACCCTAGTGATCTGGCAACGGCGGCGGGAGTAACAACATCGTCGCGAGTCCCGGTAGCGACGGCGACATCCAGCGCCGTGCGCGCCCACGGCCGAACGGTTGTACCTTGTTAGTGGCGGCCAGTTCGTCGAGTGCCCGCTGAACGCTGCGCTGGCTGGTGTCGAGCGCCAACGCCAATGCCGAACTCGACCATGCTTCTCCGTCGGCAAGAAGTGCGAGCACCGCGGCGTGTTCTTCCTCGACGGGCCGCGCTAGTACGATTACCTCGTGACCGCGTAGCGGTGCCAGCGCAAAACCGGGTCTGGTCGCGTTCACCTCGGCCAGCGGCGCAAGCAGTTTGCGTAAGCGTCCCATCTCGACGCGGAGCCGCGCACGGTGCGAGTCATCGGCGTGTCTGGCGCGGAATGCGCGGGCCAGCAGCGTTTCGCGCGAGACGTCTGCGGGCCAAGCTTCGCCAAGCGCGCGGACGAGCGAGAACAGGACGGGCCGGGTGGCCAGCGACAGCTCTGTCTTCTGGCAGCGGATGACATGCCGGCACGCATCGATGACGATGGCTTTCGAATTCTGCAGGGCTTCGACATCGTCGAGCAGCAGCATGCGTTCGCCGCCGCGTGCGATCAGCCGCGCAGCGGGGGCGTCGAGAAGCCGGTACGCAGCGTCGACCTCGGCAGTGAGTGCCGAGATTGCAGCCAGCTTGGCCGCACGCTGTGCGTCGGCAAGGGCGGCGCGAGACTTTTTTGCTTGCAGGCGACGCATCGCGATGCCGGCGACGACCAACGCATGCGCCGTGCGCAAGGCGGGTGGCAGAGGCCTGGGATCGAGCGCGTCGAGCTTGCGCTCGGCTTCGTCGAGACGTCCGATGAGCAGAAGGCGCCTGACATCGAGATAGCCGCCATAGGCTGCATTCACTCGGTCGCCGTGGGCGTCGAGTGTTAGCCGTGCGGCGTCAAGCGCCTTGCTGGGCCAGGCCAGATCGCGCGAGACGAGCGCAATCTCGGCCTCGGCGACGATGCACCGCGCACGCGCCACAGGTTCCTTCGTACCGAAGGCGCGCGCGGCCCGTTTCACGAGATCCTTCGCGCGTGCGAAATCGCCGAGCTGGGCCATTGCAATGCCGCGCAGCGCAAGCGCCGGTGCGTCGTCGCGCAAAGCGATGTGCTTCAATGCACGAAGTGGATCACCCGCCGCGAGCGCACGACCTGCAGCGGTGATCAGGGAGTCCATCTGAGTCCCGCCACACTTGTCATTTGCACCCGTCCATTGCCGGGTCCCAATCTACCTCACGACGACCAACCGGCAAGTCGTGTTCGAACCGCACGGCGATGGAGAGCACGAGGAGAGAAAGGCAAAGACGACACAGATGAAACCGCAGGCTGGGACACCGCGCATCCGGACATGCTCCTGAAAAGAAAAGGGAGCAAAGCACTTGGATCCCACGCGTCCGCTTGAGATGATCTGCACAGCGCTTACGCCTTAAGCGCGATTCATTTCGTACTTAGATAACGCCGATGCTCCGACACCAATCTGCAAGCACTGCCTCAATCGCGGCGTCAGGATCGGTGTCGCGCTTGAACGCCCACCAGATGAGGGCTCCTTGCCATATGCTGGCCATCTGCCATCCCATCCGCTCGGCATGAGCAGGCTGGTTCGTTAGCCGCCTGCCCAACGCCGTGGCCAGATAGGCGCCCCACGCAGCGCCCCGCGCCCGCAGCGTTGGATTTCGAATATCCTCTCGCAGCAAAAGGAACCCGTCGGTCATGTTGTAGTTGGCCCCGCTGCCGGGCATCAACCGCAACAGCATCGAGATAGCTCCGGTCGGGTCGACCGGAGCTTCCGCATCCGCTGCTGCGGTAATTGCGTCGAGGCGATCCCAAGCGTGTAACAAAACCGCTTCGATCATGGCCCCGCGAGTCCCGAAACGCTGTACTAACGTTGCAGCAGACAATCCCACGGCGGCTGACGCCTTCGCGAACGACAGTCCCTCAGGCCCCGCTTTCTCCAGCGCGGCCAATAGTTTGTCGAGCGCTGCGCTATCCGAAATCGTCTTGCTTCGACCCATGATTCTATTTATAAATGATCGTTCGTTTATAATCAAGAAAGAGTGTCATCGATGGCCAGAATTCTGGGATATATCGCAACCAGTCTCGACGGATTTATAGCCACCGAAGGCGACAGCCTGGACTGGCTATTCGAGTACAATGATCTTGACCTCGGCGAATACGATTACCGGAATTTTATCAAGCGCATAGAGACAATTGTCATGGGCCGGGGCACTTATGACTTTCTCGCCAGGGACAATTCTCCCTGGGCTTACGGCGAACAGCGCGTGCTGGTCGTTACTTCAAAGCCAATTCCGAATACAAAGGGGCATCTGGAAACACGCCGCGATGTCGACGATCTCATTGCGGAGTTGCGAGGCCTCAGCGATGGGGACGTGTGGGTTCTCGGCGGCGGCCGATTGCAGATGGCCTTCATCGAACGATGTGCTCTGGACGCAATCGAAATCTATGTGATGCCAGAACTCATAGGCGCCGGACGACCACTTTTTCCCCCTACAGGTTTTCGAACGAGACTGCGGCTGCTTCAAGCGAACGCGCTAGGCCGGAGTTGCGTCCGCCTTCACTACGCCTTCGACCATTCTCCTCAAGGCAAAAATCCAGTGTGACGCGATACGATTTGAAGGCGTGTCCGACCTGGCCCTTGATCTCCGTCGTCTCAAATAGGCTCTGCGTGTCGCAGAGGCGTGGCCGTGGGCGCTAGCAATCAACGTGGCATATGCCTGTAACCGTAATCAGGGAGCCCAGCTGAATCCCGCCACACTTGTCACTCCCACCCGTCCATTGCCGGATCCTAATCTACCTCACGACGATTAACCGGCAAGCCGTGTCGGCAACGCATGACGATGGACGAAAATGGAGAAGACCATGACGGCACCGATGAAAACACCACCGATCGTGTCACCGCAGGCATGGGAGTCCGCGCGCGCGGACATGCTCGTGAAGGAGAAGACCGTGATGCGCGCGCGCGATGCATTGGCTGCCGAGCGACGGCGGATGCCGTGGATGGAAGTGGAGAAGACCTATACATTCGAGGGACCTGATGGAACGGCAAGCCTGCGTGACCTGTTCGACGGTCGCCGCCAGTTGATCGTTTACCGCGCCTTCTTCGAGCCCGGCGTGTTCGGCTGGCCGGATCATGCCTGCCGCGGCTGTTCGCTGGGCGCCGATCAGGTCGGCCATCTCGCGCATCTGAATGCCCGCGATACCACGCTGGTCTATACCTCGCGGGCACCGCAGGCCGACATCGCGCGCCTGAAGACGCGGATGGGCTGGGAGATGCCCTGGTATACGATCACGGACAGTTTCGATGCCGACTTCGGCGTCGACGAGTGGCACGGCCACAACGTGTTCTTCCGCGACGGCGACCGCGTGTTTCGCACCTATCTCATCAACAGTCGTGGCGACGAGGCGATGGGAACCGTCTGGAGTTATCTCGACGCGACGCCGCTCGGCCGCCAGGAGATCTGGGAGGATTCGCCCGAAGGCTACCCTCAGACGCCGACCTACAAATGGTGGAACTGGCACGACAACTATGTCGCTGGCGCTGCACCCGACAAGAAATGGGTCGAGGTGTCGGCTGCCGGCGAGGCGACATTCCGGAAGACCGATGAGTAGGGCCATCGACGACGTCGATCGTGCGAAGGCCTATCGCTGGAAAATGGGTAGCCTAGTGCCGGCCGCCGATTGGCTATGCCTTGCGGCCGCACCGGCTTTCGCACTGATGGCACTGCTGACGGGGGTTCTCGATGACGGTTCGTCGGATCTGCTCTGTTCGACGTCGCGCGCATCGCCGTTAACCGGGATGGCGGCGATGTATGCTCTGATGGGCCTGTTCCATATCGCACCCTGGCTCAGGCTGATGTCGGGCCGACGCCGTCAATCGCAGTGGCGGACGTAACGGTTGTCGCGCGCTTCAGGCGCGCGATAACTTCTCGAACCGCTTGATCAGCCGCTCGCGCTTGAGGCGCGACAGGCGCTGAATCCAGAAGATGCCGTTGAGTTGGTCGACCTCGTGTTGATGGCAGACCGCGCGCAGGCCGACGGACTCTTCGTCCTGCACGTTGCCGTCGAGATCCTGATAGCTGATCCGGACGCGCGCGTGGCGCTGGATGTCGTCATTCACACCGGGCATCGAGACGCTGCCTTCCTGATGCATGATCAGTTCGGACGAAGCCCATGTGATCTCCGGATTCACATAGGTCTTGGCGCCATCGCCGAGATCGAGCACGACGACGCGTAGCAGCACGCCGATATGCGACGCGGTGATGCCGATGCCCGGTGCGGCATGCATGGTGTCGCGGAGATCGTCGCTGAGGGCGCGCAGTGCATCGTCGAACATCGTGACGGGCGTGGCTGGCTGCGCGAGACGCGGATCGGGATAACGGACGAGAGGACGGACCGTCATTCCGGCAGCCCCGCGGCTTTCAGCGCGGCGGCGTAGGTCTTCGCCATGGACTCGACGGGGACGGGGATGCGCGCAAAGAAAGCGGAGACTGTCAGCTCCGGTTCGATAGTGAGCAGTTCTTCGACCACCTGCGCGGCGCGTTCGTGCTCGCCGGTTTTGACGAGCGCCACGGCGAGCGCGCGGAGTGCGACGGCGAAGCGGCGGTTCTGCAGCAGCGCCTTGTCTGCCCAGTTGATCGCTTCGGGATAGTTCTCGTCGACGATCGCGGCGATGGCCAGCGCACCGGAGACGAACCAGCCGTGCGGATCCAGCGGGTTCAAACGTCGTGCGCGATCGAGCAGAGCGCGACCGGCCTGCTGCTGGCCACGCATGGTCTCGATCCACCCGGCCAGTGCGAGTGCAGTGGCGGAGTTTGGATTGATGGCGAGGGAGCGGCTGAACAGCTCAATGGCCGCATCCTTCGCCGTCTGCGTCTCTGCCAGATTCCAGATCGCGAAGGCAGCCATCCAGAGGATCTGCGGATCGTTTGGCGCGCGCTCGATGGCGCGATGCGCAAGGGCCAGGCCTTCGCTGCGATGGGTGTCGCCCTGGCTGATCCAGCCCTGGAAGTGCCGCTGCGCATGGCAATAAGCGGCAGCCGCCATCGCCGGCGCATAGGCCGGATCGAACGCAAGCGCCTGATGCAGGCAATCCAGCGCAGCCGCCATGCTCTCCGGTGTGAAATCATGTTCGAAGCCGGAGGCGCGCAGCAACAGATCATAGGCGTCGGGCTTGCTCGGCCGGCTGTGCTTGCGTCGTTCGATCTCCGCAATGCGCAATGTCGGCTCGATGGTCGAAACGGCGCGTTCGGTGATGCGGTCCTGGAGGTCGAACACGTCGTGGCGCTCGCCGTCGAAACGATCGGCCCACAGATGCGCGCCGGAGCGGGCGTCGATCAATTGCGCGATGATGCGCAACCGCTCGCCGGCGCGGCGGACGCTGCCTTCGAGCACGTAATTGACGCCGAGCGTGCGGCCGACCTCGCGGATATCGACCGGCTTGTTCTTGTAGGTGAAGGACGAGTTGCGCGCGATCACGAAGAGCCCGCTGCAGCGGGACAGCGCGGTGATGATTTCCTCGGCGATACCATCGCCGAAATAATCTTGCTCGGGGTCGGCGCTCATATTGGTGAAGGGCAGCACCGCGATCGACAGCCCTTCGGGATCGGCAGTAGCGGGCAGAAGTCCCGTTGCGGGCGCCGTCACCACGAGCGGAGAGGGGCTGTCGGTCTGTTCGATGACCTCGCCGACGAAGCGAAACCCCTTCCGCGGTAAGGTGCGGATCAGCCGCTGCTGCTCGCCATTGTCGCCGATGGCGGTACGGGCCGCGTTGACCCGGCTGCTGAGCGTCGCCTCGGACACGATGCGGCCGTGCCAGACTTCGGCCAGCAGATCGTCGCGGCTGACGACCTTGTCTCGCGTCCGGATGAGGAATTCCAGCACATCGAACACCTGCGGTTCCATCGCCACCGTGTCCGTGCCCCGCCGCAGCTCCCGCCGGTCAGTGTCGAGGGCGAATTCGTCGAACCGGAACAGCAAGGTCGGGGTCCATTTCCTGCAGATAGGTCAAGGCGTTGCGCCAGAGCCGTCCCCTAGCACACCCCGTCTCAACGATAAATCATGGCCTTCTCAAGGGAAAATCTGAGAATCCTTCAAGCGGACGCCGCCATGCCGCGGCATGGTCCGCACATCGACGGCCGCAGCCGTCATTGCCCGGAGGACCTGCACCATGACGAATGACAAGCGCGATACCAGCCATTTCAACCGCCGCAGCCTGTTGGGCGCGGCGCTCATGGGGATCGCCGCGGCCCAGTTCGGCGCCATCAGCCCGGCGGCGGCGCAGGCCGCCAAGGCCGGCAAGCAGCTCCCGGCCGTCAAGCGCGGCACGCATACGTCGTTCAAGCCGCTGAAGCAGATCAATGCTGGCGACCTCAGCGTCGCCTATGCCGAGGACGGCCCGGCCAACGGCCCCGTTGTGCTGCTGCTGCACGGCTGGCCCTATGACATCTACAGCTATGTGGATGTCGCGCCGCTGCTGGCCTCCTCCGGCTACCGCGTCATCATCCCGTATCTGCGCGGCTATGGCGGGACGCGCTTCCTGTCCGACGCGACGGTGCGCAATGGCCAGCCAGCAGCGCTGGCCACTGACATCGTCGCGTTCATGGACGCACTGAAGATCGAGAAGGCAGTGGTTGGCGGCTATGACTGGGGTGGCCGCACGGCCGACATTCTTGCTGCGATCTGGCCGGAGCGCGTCAAGGCGCTGGTCGCTGTCAGCGGCTATCTGATCGGCAGCCAGGAAGGCAACCGCATGCCGCTGCCGCCGAAGGCTGAACTGGAATGGTGGTACCAGTTCTACTTCACCACGGAGCGTGGCCGGCTGGGCTATGACAAGTACCGGCACGACTTCGCCAAGCTGATCTGGAAGCTGGCTTCGCCGAAGTGGAACTTCGACGACGCCACCTATGACCGCTCGGCCAAGGCGTTCGAGAATCCCGATCACGTCGCCATTACCATCCACAACTATCGCTGGCGGCTCGAACTCGCCCAGGGCGAGGCGAAATATGATGAGCTGGAGAAGCGGCTGGCGCAGGGGCCGGTGATCTCGGTGCCGACCATCACCATGGAAGGCGACGCCAATGGCGCGCCGCATCCCGATCCCAAGGCCTATGCGAGGAAGTTCATCGGCAAGTACGAGCATCGCACAGTGAATGGTGGCATCGGTCACAACCTGCCGCAGGAAGCACCGCGTGAATTCGCCCAGGCCATCATCGATGCCGACGCGATGGCGCGCTAAGGGAGACGCGCGATGCGATGGATTCTGGTAGCAAGCCTCGCCGCAGGCGTGGTGTCATCCGCTGTGGCGGCGGCCTTTGCCGCCAACATGGTCAATCCCGCCAACCTGTCGCCGATCTACGGCGTCGGGCTTCCCGATGGCTACCGCAAATGGGAGCTGATCGCGCCGGCGCAGGAGGCCGAGCCTCTGAATGAATTGCGCGCCGTGGTCGGCAACGACATCGCCGTCAAAGCCTATCGGGACGGCCAGCTGCCGTTTCCCGATGGCACGGTGCTGGTGAAACTCGCCTGGAAGCACACTCAGTCGCCTGAATTCGAATCCGCCTCGATCCCCGGTGCCGCCACAACGGTTCAGGTGATGGTGAAGGATTCGAAGAAGTATGCCGCGTCAGGCGGTTGGGGCTTCGGTCGCTTCATTGATGGGAAGCCGGTCGATCAGGCGCAGCACGAGACGTGTTTCGCGTGTCATGAAGCGCGCGTGAAGGGCCGGGACTATGTGTTCACGAAGTGGGCGCCGTAAGCGTCCATATCAGGACGCGCCGACCTCGCTCATGAAGGCGGTGAGGAAAGCCTCGGTCCGCGCGTGGCGTTGCTGCGCCATGCGTCGGCCGGTGACAGTGTTGAAGCCGTCCGCGAGCGTCAGCAGTTTCGCCGGCAGATGGTCGATTGCATAATTGCGGTCGTCGAGGGGACGATGCCGGGCGGCGGGGTCTTCGGGATCGTACAGAAAGGACTGCATCCGCCCGGCGGTGTAGAAACAGCGTGCGATGCCGATCGCGCCGATGGCATCCAGCCGGTCGGCATCCTGCAAGATCCGCGCTTCGATCGTTTCCGGCGTGATTTTCGCCGAAAAACTGTGGGCTGTGATGGCATGGGCAACGCGATCCAGCTGCTCGGTCGTCCAGCCCAGCGGCGCCAGCAGGATCACGGCATGTTCGGCGGCGAGGCGCGAGGCACTGGCTCGGAGCGGCGAGCTCTTCTCAACGGCAACGCAGTCGCGCAGCAGCGTCGCTGCCGCGAGAATCTCGGCATCGCCGCCTTCGATTTTCTGAATGGCGCGGACATTGGACCAGACACGTGCCAGATGCGCGACGTCATGCGATCCGTCATCGGTCTTGACGTGATGCAGAAGCGAAGAGGCAAGCGTTTCGAACGGAGCGAAGGCTGTGGCGATACCGGTGATCTCAGTCATGGCGTCGTTGTTAGAGGGACCGGACGATTTTGCCAACGCCACAAGCGCGCCGCAGTTCGCGATTAGTCAGCCGCCATCGTCATTTCAACAGGATGTGTGCTTCGATGGATTTCGCCCAGGTGACAACGCCGCTTCGCTTTGTTTTCCGGGAGAATTTCGTCCATGCCTGTGCATATCACTGTATCCGATCTGTCCTTCGCGACGCCTGACGGCCGCTCGCTTTTTGCGAACCTGAATCTCGGTTTTGGCGCCGAGCGCGCCGGGCTTGTGGGCCGTAACGGCATCGGAAAATCCACGCTTCTTAAACTGATATCCGGCGATCTCGTGCCTCATCGGGGCGGCGTGAGCGTCCACGGCCGGCTGGCGGTGCTGCGGCAAGCGCTGCAGCTTTATCCTGGTGAGACGGTGGCCGACCTGTTTGGCGTCACTGATGCGCTCGAACTGCTCGCTCGTGCCGAAGCCGGTACGGCCACGGCCGAAGAGCTTGAGCTGGCGGACTGGGATATTGAAACGCGGATGGCCCGATCTCTTGGGCGGGTTAGGCTGGATGTGCGCCATGACGCGCCGCTGTCAGCGCTCTCCGGCGGCCAACGGACACGCGCCGCACTGGCGGCGCTGGTCTTCGCCTCGCCGGATCTCCTGCTGCTGGATGAACCGACCAACAATCTTGACCGCGACGGCCGACGCGCGGTCATCGATCTGCTGGCGGGCTGGCGCGAGAGTGCCATTGTCGTCAGCCATGATCGCGAATTGCTCGACACGATGGATGCCATCGTCGAGCTGACTTCACTCGGTGCCACGCGCTATGGCGGCAACTGGACGCATTATCGTAAACGTAAGACGCGCGAGCTTGCGGCTGCAGAGTATCAACTCGTCGATGCAGAGAAGCGCATGGACGCACTTGCGCGGCAGGCGCAAGCGACGGCGGAGCGTCAGGCGCGTCGGGATCAGGCAGGACAAAAGAAGGGCGCCAAAGGCGATTTGCCACGGATCGCGCTCGGCGGCCTGAAGGATCGCAGCGAAGACACGGGCGGCGCGCATGCGCGGCTTGCCGAGCGCCGGCAGGCTCAGGCGCAGGACGCGCTGGCCGCCGCGCGCGAGCGCATCGAAATTCTGCAGCCACTCTCGGTCGCCGTTCCATCAACCGGACTTCCGGCGCACAGGGCGGTCTTGCAGCTTAATGATGTCAGTTTCGGCTATGCGGCAGATGCGCCGATCATCCGCAATCTGTCGTTCGCGATTAACGGGCCGGAACGGATTGCGGTAACCGGTTCGAACGGCTCCGGCAAGACGACGCTGCTGGGCCTCATCACCGGCGCATTCGAGCCCATCAGCGGCGTCGTGCGAGTGTTGGTCGACTTCGCCATGCTCGACCAGCAGGTCAGTTTGCTCGACCCGTCGCAGACGATCCGCGATAATTTCCGGCGGCTCCATCCGCTGGCTGACGAGAATGCCTGCCGCGCGGCGCTGGCGCGTTTCATGTTTCGTGCCGATGCCGCGCTGCAGATGGTCGGCATACTGAGCGGAGGGCAGATGCTGCGCACCGGTCTCGCCTGCGTGATGGGCGGCCCGTCGCGGCCGCAGCTTCTGATCCTCGACGAGCCGACTAATCATCTCGACGTCGATTCCATCGAGGCTGTGGAAGCGGGCCTGCGGGCCTATGACGGTGCGCTCGTGATCGTCAGCCACGACGAGACGTTTCTGGAGAATGTCGGGATCACACGGCGACTGGAATTATAGCTGATGGCGTTTCGGTGTCGCGTGGCTATCGCTTCAGCAGCTCATACACCACGGGATCATCCGCACAGGCCTTGAAGCCGCATTCGAGCAAGGTCGAGGCGACGTTCGCGACCGTCAGGCCGATCACGAGCCAGACGGCAACATGCGCGATCACGTCGGGCGCGGAGTAAGCAGCGGGATCCTTCTCGAATTGCTCGTCGAGCAGCAGCACCAGCGATAACAGAACGATGGCCGCGATGAAGCCGATCAGTGCCCAGGTGTAATAGTGATAGCCGAACAGCGCAGTGCCGAAGCCGGGATCGCCGGGCGTGATGTGCAGCAGCACCTGCCGCGTCGAGACGGCGGCGCCGACCACGGCCGCGAGCAGCGACAGCGCATAGTGGCTGGGACGCGGGCCGAAGCGGATGTTGAGGATCGGACCGATAGCGAGCAGCGCGAACATGATCCGCTGCAGCAGACATAGCGGGCAGGGCAGTTCGCCCAGGATGAACTGCGCGGCAAAAGCGGCCGCGAGCAGCGCCGCGAGGGCGTAGAGTGCGAGGACGTTGAGGGCGATGGCGCGTTGCGAGGTCATGATGGTCTCAGAACGACAGCTTGAGCGCGTCAGTGGCGTGGTGCAGGAAGGTCGCGACGCAGCCGATCAACACTGCGGCAAACAGCGACAGTGCGAGCGTGCGGCTGCCATACCATGCGACCAGCATCGCGACGACGATCGCCAGAAAGAGGGCGGTGAATTCCATGGTGGCTCCGGCGCTGACTGCGTTCGGTACCTTACGTCAGATTCGCAGACGACATGTCG
The DNA here is from genome assembly GCF_008329525.1 of Tardiphaga sp. P9-11. Classification (GTDB taxonomy): domain Bacteria; phylum Pseudomonadota; class Alphaproteobacteria; order Rhizobiales; family Xanthobacteraceae; genus Tardiphaga. Next base: position 284,171 of record NZ_NPKQ01000004.1, read on the forward strand.
CGTGTCATCTTCGTCAGTCGACGGTCTCTGTCGCGGTCGCGCCTGTCTTGCCGGTGTAGTTGGCCACGGCATCGCGAAAGGCATGGACCTCGCTGTTCAGGGCGATCAACCGTTCCGGCGTCATGCCGGCCGCGGCGAACAACGTCTCGCCAAGGCAGCGGGATTTTTCGCGCAGAACCATGCCTTTGGCAGTGAGGCTGACAACGACCTGCCGCTCATCGTCCGGATTGCGCTTGCGCGCAACGAAGCCGGCCTGTTCGAGCCGCTTCACCAGCGGCGTGACTGTGCTCGATTCCAGTGCCAGCCGGTCGGCGATGCCGCCGACGCTCTGTGCACCGCCCTCCCACAATGTGCTCAGCACGAGATATTGCGGGTAGGTGATCTCGAGCGCGTCGAGCAGCGGCTTGTAGGCCCGGCCGATGGCCATGCTGGCGCTGTAGAGCGAAAAACAGAGCTGGTGATCCAGCGGAATGTCGGCGGGCACCATGGCAATTCTCCTCACGTCAATATCACAATAATGTATATCGCGATAAATAAAACTGGACAAGGCATCCTGCTCGCGTCAAGAAGATTATCGCGATATTAATTATCGTAATATGTAATATGGCCAAAGCGTTCCCGCCATCCCGGTGAGGGGCGCCCGGTCACAGATCTGATGGAGACCAGCATGGCCGCCCCACAGGGAACCGCCAGCCTGCAGGCTTTGGATACGGGCGGTCTCGCCCGCTATTACCTCATTCGCGGCATCGTCGCGGCGGCCTGGGTGGCAGCTGCCGCCACTGTCGGCGTGTCATCCGCGGGAGCGGCCGCCATCCTGCTGGTCAGCTATCCCGCCTGGGATGCGCTGGCGAACTGGTTCGATGCCAACGGGAGTGGCGGGCTGCTGGCCAATCCCTCGCAGGCGCTGAATGTGGGCGTGAGCGTCGTTGCGGCGCTGGCGGTGGCCTTCGCCTTGCGCACCGGCATGAATGCCGTGCTGGCAGTTTTCGGCATTTGGGCTGCGCTGGCGGGTCTCGCACAACTCGTGACGGGCGTGCGGCGCTGGCGCGCATTTGGCGCGCAATGGGCGATGATCCTGAGCGGCGCGCAGTCGACCGCGGCCGGCCTGTTTTTTATCAAGCAGGCGGGCGGCGCCACGGTGCCGACGATTGTGGACATCGCACCCTATGCCGGCTTCGGCGCGTTCTATTTTCTGGTGTCCGCGCTGTGGCTGATATTCGCGAACCGCAGACGCGCGGCCTGATCTCGCAGGCATGCCAGTGATGCCCGCTCGGCATCACCAGCCGCCTCTGTGGATGATACCCAGTTTGCTGTCAGGCGAAGCCGTTTGATCTGCTAGTCAGATTGGAACAACGATCACTCCAGGCAGGCACGGCGAAGATCTCATGGCGATCACCATCTACGGCATCAAGAATTGCGATACGATGAAGAAGGCCCGCGCATGGCTCGACAGCCACAGCGTCGGCTACAGCTTTCACGACTATAAGGCCGAAGGCATAGACAAGGCCCGGTTGCAGCGCTGGGCCAAGGAGGTTGGGTGGGAGACACTGCTCAATCGCGCCGGCACTACGTTCCGCAAGCTCGATGACGCTGCCAAGGAAGGTCTGAACGAGAGCAAGGCGATCGAGCTGATGCTCGAACAGCCATCGATGATCAAGCGCCCGGTGCTGGATCTCGGCGGCAAGCTCGTGGTCGGATTCAAGCCCGAGATTTACGCGAAGGATGTGAAGTAAAGTTCAGTCGATCTCGACGACGTCGCCGGCTGCGATGCGGTTCGGCGCACGATAGGACAGGTTGCGATCGAGCACAGCGCGAAGTTTCGGCACCGGCGCGCTGCGATGGCCGCGCATCAGATTTCTAATTTCGAAGCCGCCGTCCTCGCTGATGGTCTTGAGCGACGCGATGATGTGGGTGACGCCGTCGCCTGATGAGAACGGCATCAGCATCCGCTCGTAGGCAACAACGCGGCCGTTGACGTCGTCGATCATCGAGACGGTGTAAGTCGGCAGTTTGCGTGCGATGCATTCATGATAGGCCGGCAGCACGACAGGGCCGAGGATCGGGCCGAGATAGTCGTCGAGGTAGCGGCCCTTGCCGGTGGTGCCATAGGCGCTCGCCATGCGGGTGCCGTTGCTGTCGATGATGAGCCGCGGGGGGGCCGTGCTGTGATCAACGATGTAGTCGACGAGATCAGGACGTTCCTCGTCTATCCGCTCCGGGTGATAGTCTGCGATATCGGGCAGGGCCTGTTGCGGCGCATAGAGCCGCAGCCAGCAATTCAGCAGATCGCGCTGCCGAACGGACTTCACCACGGACGCGTCGGCGCTCTGGAAGTCCACGGCAACGATCCCCCTGACATCGATTGCCGGCAGTATGCGTGCACCGAGCAAATAATCAGTGAATGCGGGAAATCACCTCGCAATACAATTAACGAGCGATTTTCGGGGCCGTTTGCGGCGCAAACAGGTGGCGCGTTCTGCACGATAGAGCGATCGCATCCAGGCTTTGCTTTCTGCATGTGCGAGAGCCTAACTGCCTACGACTAAGGGCGAAGTTGGTGTGACAGGCGGTCCACGCAATTGTGCCGCATTGCACCTTGCGTTCGCCGCCGCGTTGACGGCATATTCGCGCCACTCGATGTGGCCGCGCGGGGATGACTTTCAGTTTTCCCTGAAATGTGGCTGCGCAAAAAATTGGCCACTGGCGGAGACACGCGCCGGGAAGGTCGATGGGGGAAATTTGCTTGACCGATGAGTTCATTCTCGAAACCAACGGACTGACCAAGGAATTTGCGGGCTTTTTCGCTGTCCGCGATGTCAGTCTCAAAGTTCGCCGCGGTACCATTCACGCTCTGATCGGCCCTAACGGTGCCGGGAAGACGACGTGTTTCAATCTGCTGACCAAGTTCATGCAGCCGTCCGCCGGACAGATTTTCTACAAAGGCAAGGACATCACCGCGACGGCGCCTGCCGACGTGGCGCGTCTTGGCCTCGTGCGTTCGTTCCAGATCTCGGCGGTGTTTCCGCATCTGACGGCGCTGGAGAATGTCCGTGTTGCACTGCAGCGTCAGCATGGATCGTCGTTCGACTTCTGGCGATCCAAGAGCGTGCTGGATCAGTACAATCATCGCGCCGCCGAGCTGCTCGACGACGTCGGCCTCAGCGAATTCGCCAATACGCCCGCGGTGGAAATGCCCTATGGCCGCAAGCGGGCATTGGAGATCGCCACCACGCTGGCGCTCGATCCGGAGATGATGCTGCTCGACGAACCGATGGCCGGCATGGGTCATGAGGACATCGACAAGATCGCAGCACTCATCAAGCGCATCTCGGCGAAGTACACGATCCTGATGGTCGAACATAACCTCAGTGTTGTGTCGAACCTGTCGGACATCATTACCGTTCTGACTCGCGGAAAGGTTCTTGCGGAAGGCAGCTATGCCGACCTCACCAAGGACGAGCGTGTCAAGGAAGCCTATCTGGGAGCCGGCTAATGGCTGACGTTAAAATGGCCGAACCGGCAAAGACCGCAGCGACCGGCAATCCAATTCTCAGCATCGAGAATCTCGAAGCCTGGTACGGTGAGTCGCACATTCTCCACGGCATCAATTTCAACGTGAAGCCGGGAGAGGTCGTCACGCTGCTCGGTCGCAACGGCGCCGGCAAGACCACGACGCTGAAGTCCATCATGGGCATCATCGGCAAGCGCACCGGCTCGATAAAGTTCGAAGGCAACGAGATCATCAAGACCTCGTCAGACAAGATCGCGAAGCAGGGCATCGCATTCTGCCCGGAAGAACGTGGCATCTTTTCCAGCCTCGACGTGAAAGAGAACCTGATGCTGCCGCCGACGATCCGGCCGGGCGGGTTGTCGCTGGATCAGATCTTCGAGCTGTTTCCAAACCTGAAAGAGCGTCTCAACAGCCAGGGGACAAAACTCTCCGGCGGTGAGCAGCAGATGTTGGCGATCGGTCGTATCCTGCGCACCGGCGCGCGCTTCCTGATGCTGGACGAGCCGACCGAGGGTCTGGCGCCAGTCATCATCCAGCAGATCGGTCACACCATCGCGCGGCTGAAGTCGGAAGGTTTCACCATTTTGCTGGTCGAACAGAACTTCCGTTTCGCCGCCACGGTGGCGGATCGCTACTACATCGTCGAGCACGGCAAGATCATCGATGGCTTCGCCAATTCGGAGCTGTCGGCGAATATGGACAAGCTGCATACGTATCTCGGCGTCTAAATATCGAATAACGGACCGAGCCAACGGTCCGACGATAGACACAACCATCAATACGGGTAGGGAAGCACAGAATGAAGAAGGCCGTTTCGACGTCGCTGCTGGGTTTAGCGCTGATGATGAGCGCAAGCTCGCTTGCGTTCGCCCAGGACAAGACCGCCAAGATCGGCGTACTGAACGATCAGTCCGGCCTCTATGCCGACGTCACCGGTGTCGGCTCGACGCTGGCCGCTCAGATGGCCGTCGAGGATTCCGGCCTTGCCGCCAAGGGCTGGAAGATCGACGTCGTGGTCGGTGACCACCAGAACAAGCCGGATATCGGCGTCAACATCGCGCGCCAGTGGTTCGACCGCGACAAGGTCGACGTGATCGTCGATGTGCCGACGTCCTCCGTCGGTCTCGCCGTCAACAACGTCGTCAAGGAAAAGAACGGCGTCTATTTGAATTCCGGCTCCGGCACATCCGATCTCTCCAATGCGCAGTGCTCGCCCAACACCATCCACTGGGCCTATGACACCTATCAATTGGCCAACGGCACCGGCTCGGCCATGGTCAAATCAGGCGGCGATACCTGGTTCTTCCTGACCGCGGACTATGCTTTCGGCACCGCGCTCGAGCGCGACACCACCAACGCGGTGACCGCCATGGGCGGCAAGGTGCTCGGCAGCGTGCGCCCGCCGCTGAACACCGCCGACTTCTCGTCGTTCCTGCTGCAGGCGCAGACTTCGAAGGCGAAGGTGATCGGTCTGGCGAATGCCGGCGGTGACACCATCAACTCGATCAAGCAGGCCTCGGAATTCGGCATCATCAAGGGTGGCCAGAAACTCGCTGGCCTGCTGATGTTCATTTCGGACGTCCATGCCCTGGGTCTGCCGGTTGCGCAAGGACTGAGCTTTACCGAGACCTTCTACTGGGATCTCAATGACGGTACGCGGTCGTTCTCCAAGCGCTTCCAGGAGCGCATGAAGAACAAGGCCATGCCGACCACGGTGCAGGCTGGCGTGTATTCGTCGCTGATCCACTACTTCAAGACCCTCGATGCCATGGGCGGCAACTCCCATGACGGGTTGAAGATCGTCGACAAGATGAAAGCGACCCCGACCGATGACATCATCTTCGGCAAAGGCACGATCCAGCCGAACGGCCGCAAGCTGCACCCGGCCTATCTGTTCGAGGTCAAGAAGCCCGAGGAGTCGAAGGGACCTTGGGATTACTACAAGCTGGTGGCGACCATTCCCGCTGACCAGGCCTTTACGCCTCTCGACAAGAGCAGCTGTCCGCTCCTGAAGAAGTAAGTGAACCTTCGCGCCTTTTAATAGTGTCCATTGTGAGGAAGTCATGAGAAATACGATCTCTACTGCACTTCTCGGTACGGCGCTTTCGCTGGCCATGGCAGGTATCGCCATGGCACAGGATAAGACCGTCAAAATCGGCTCGCTCAGCGATCAGTCCGGCCTCTACGCCGATCTGGGTGGGCCGGGCTCGACGCTCGCCGCTCAAATGGCGGCCGAAGATTCCGGTCTGATGGCCAAAGGGTGGAAGATCGACATCATTTCCGGCGATCACCAGAACAAGCCGGATATCGGCTCCAACATCGCCCGGCAGTGGTTCGACGTCGACAAGGTCGACACCATCGTCGATGTGCCGAATTCCGGCGTGGCGCTGGCGGTGAACAACGTCGTCAAAGAGAAGAACGGCGTCTACATCAATTCGGGCGCTGCAACGTCGGATCTCACCAACGCGCAGTGTTCGCCGAACACCGTGCACTGGACCTATGACACCTACATGCTCGCGCATTCGACCGGGCAGGCGATGGTGAAGGCCGGCGGCGACAGCTGGTTCTTCCTCACGGCCGACTATGCCTTCGGTGCCGCACTCGAGCGTGACACGACCGAAGTCATCAAGGCCAATGGCGGCAAGGTAGTTGGCGGCGTCAAGCATCCGCTCAACACCGCCGACTTCTCGTCCTTCCTGCTGCAGGCGCAGTCGTCGAAAGCCAAGGTCATCGGTCTGGCCAATGCCGGCGGGGACACCACCAACTCGATCAAGCAGGCGGCTGAATTCGGCATCGCCAAGGGCGGTCAGAAACTCGCGGCGCTCCTGCTGTTCATCACGGACGTCAAGGCGATCGGTCTCGAAACCGCGCAGGGCCTCAGCTTCACCGAGACCTTCTATTGGGACCTGAACGACAAGACCCGCGAATTCTCCAAGAAATTCGCGGCGCGCATGAAGAATGGCGCTCCGCCGTCGATGGTGCAGGCGGGCGTGTATGCCGGCCTGATCCACTACTTCAAGGCGCTGGAAGCGCTCGGCAGCAATCCGCATGATGGCGCCAAGGTCGTCGCCAAGATGAAGGAATTGCCGACCGACGATCCGCTGTTCGGGCAGGGCAAGATCGAAGCCAATGGCCGCAAGATTCACCCGGGCTATCTGTTCGAGGTGAAGAAGCCGTCGGAATCGAAGGCGCCTTGGGATTTCTACAAGCTTGCTGGTACCGTGCCGGCCGATCAGGCGTTTACGCCGATCGAAAAGAGCACCTGCGCGCTCCTGAAGAAATAAGATCGTTGGCCCGGCGGCGTCACGCTGCCGGGCCAATACTGTCCTGCGATAAGAGTTGAGAACAACATGTCGATCAATCTACAGGCCCTGTCTGCGCAATTGCTGGTCGGACTCATCAACGGCTCGTTCTATGCGCTGTTAAGTCTCGGCCTTGCCGTGATCTTCGGCATGCTGAACATTATCAATTTTGCCCATGGCGCCGTCTATATGATGGGGGCCTTCGCGGCTTACTTCCTCCTGAACATCGCGGGCATCGGGTACTGGCCGGCGCTGATCCTGGCGCCGCTGGCGGTCGGTCTGTTCGGCATGGTGATGGAACGCACCATGCTGAAATGGATCGCCAATCTCGACCATCTCTACGGCCTGCTGCTGACCTTCGGTCTGGCGCTGATCATCCAGGGTGTATTCCAGAACTATTTTGGCTCGTCGGGCCTGCCTTACGCCATTCCTGATGCGCTGAAGGGCGGCATGAATCTCGGCTTCATGTTCCTGCCGATCTATCGCGGCTGGGTAGTCATCTTCTCGCTCATCGTCTGTATCGCGACCTGGTTCCTGATCGAGCGCACGCGACTCGGCGCTTACCTGCGCGCCGCCACCGAAAATCCGACGCTGGTACGCGCCTTCGGCATCAACGTGCCGCTGATGATTACGCTGACCTATGGTCTCGGTGTCGGTCTGGCGGCACTTGCCGGCGTGCTGTCGGCGCCGATCAACCAGGTTCGCCCGCTGATGGGCGCTGACCTGATCATCGTCGTCTTCGCGGTCGTCGTGATCGGCGGCATGGGCTCGATCATGGGCTCGATCATCACCGGTTTCGCCCTCGGCATCATCGAGGGTCTGACCAAGTATTTTTACCCCGAGGCCTCCAACACCGTCGTCTTCGTGCTGATGGTGCTGGTGCTCCTTGTGAAACCTTCCGGACTGACGGGACGGGCTGCCTGATATGACAACGATCACTGAAAACGCCGTTCCGTCACCCCGCCGCACCGTCAAGGACGAGATGGTCGCCTTCGCGATCATGACCGCGCTGTTGCTGGTCGTGCCGCTTACCGGCGTCTACCCGTTCTTCGTGATGCAGGCATTGTGCTTTGCGCTGCTCGCCTGCGCCTTCAATCTCCTGATCGGTTACGGCGGCCTGCTGTCGTTCGGCCACGCGATGTTCCTCGGCACCGCCGGTTACTGTACGGCGCATGCGCTGAAGGTCTGGGGCCTGACGCCCGAGCTCGGCATTATCGTTGGCGTCGTGGCGGCCGCAGCGCTGTCGGTCATCACCGGTCTCATCGCCATTCGTCGTCAGGGCATCTACTTCGCCATGATCACGCTGGCGCTGTCGCAGCTGCTGTTCTTCGTCTATCTGCAGACGCCGTTCACCCACGGTGAAGACGGCATCCAGGGCATTCCGCAGGGCATCCTGTTCGGCCTGTTCAACCTGTCGAAGCCGATCACGCTGTATTACGTGATCCTGGCCGGCTTCCTGTTGGGCTTCCTGATCATCTACCGTGCCATCAACTCGCCGTTCGGCGAGGTGCTGAAGGCGATCCGTGAGAACGAGCCGCGCGCGGTGTCGCTGGGCTACAAGACCGACCAGTACAAGCTCTTGGCCTATATCCTGTCCGGCACGCTGGCGGGCTTTGCTGGCGCGCTGAAGGTGTTCGTGGCGCAGAACGCCTCGCTCACCGACGTGCACTGGACCATGTCCGGTGAAATCGTGCTGATCACGCTGGTCGGCGGCCTCGGCACGCTGTTCGGGCCGGTGGTCGGCGCCTTCGTGATCATCGCCATGCAGCAGTATCTCGCCGGTTTCGGCCAGTGGGTGACGGTGATCCAGGGCGTGATCTTCGTGGTCTGCGTGCTGACCTTCCGCCGCGGCGTCATTGGCGAAATCGCGCATTACTTCAAGCGCTCGCTGTAAGGTCGGCGTTGTCCTACTTCTCCGATCCGGAGGCGGTGGCACGCTATGCCGAGGGTCCGGTGCGGCAGGTGCCGGGCTTTCTCGGTCTGCTGCAGATGGCGGGTATCCTTCTCGCGGAACTGGCACCGAATGATGCCCGCGTGCTTGTGCTCGGTGCTGGCGGCGGGCTGGAGCTGAAGGCATTCGCCGAGACACAGCCCGGATGGCGCTTTTGCGGCGTCGATCCGTCGGCCGAGATGCTGGGATTGGCGAGGCGCACGCTCGGTCCGCTCTCTCCGCGCGTCGATCTCCATGAAGGCTATATCGATGGCGCGCCAGAGGGGCCGTTCGATGCGGCGACGTGCATTCTGACTTTGCATTTCATCCCGGAGGATGAGCGTCGATGCACGCTGGCAGAGGTGTATCGGCGGCTCAAGCCAGGCGCTCCCTTCGTCGTCGCCCATCACAGCTTTCCCCAGCACGACGGAGAGAAGGCCAGATGGCTGTCCCGTTACGCTGCTTTTGCGGCGGCGTCGGGCGTGCCGGCCGCCAATGCGGCGAATGCAATCTCGGCGATAGGTGAACGGTTGCCGCTTTTGTCGCCGGAACAGGACGAGGCCCTGTTGCGCGACGCGGGCTTTACTGACGTCGCCCTGTTTTATGCCGGGTTCACGTTCCGGGGCTGGGTCGCCTACAGGGCGTAGCCGTCGAGAGAGTTGCGCTCGACCTTTCTCCGCAGCGCGAATGGTGAAATCGCGCATTACTTCAAGCGCTCACTGTAAATCCAGGCACTGCCTCAGGAAAAGCAGGCTGTCATAAAGCGGTGGATGACCGGGTCTAAAAGGTGCGCGATTGCCCGCCTTGACCGGAAATGCTTTATGACAGCCCTGTGACATAGGGCCACGTTGTGGCGGCCCCGCAGGACTATGGTCCGCCGGTTGGTGGTCCAGTCGCTGCGTTTTCCTGACAGTTGGATGAGATGATGCTGCGCTGGTTCCGGTCCTTTCTGCCGCGGGAGGAGAGGTTTTTCGACCTGTTCGCCCGTCACTCGGTGACTGTGGTGCAGGGCGCGGAAGCGCTGGCCGGAATGCTGGAAGGCGGCGACGAGACGCCCGTTTACTGCCAGCGCGTCAACCAGTTCGAGAACGACGCCGACGCCATCACCCGCGAGGTGCTGACCGCCGTTCGCCGCACCTTCATCACGCCGTTCGACCGCGTCGACATCAAGAACCTGATCACCGCGATGGACGATTCCATCGACCAGATGCAGCAGACGGCAAAAGCCGTGATGCTGTTCGAGGTGCGTCAGTTCGAGCCGCCGATGCGCGAAATTGGAATCCTGCTGGTGGAGTGCGCCAACCTTGTCGGTCGCGCCGTGCCGCTGATGAGCGCCATCGGCGACAATGTCGGTCTGCTCACCGCGATCACCGAGGAAGTCGGCAAGCTCGAGGGCCGCGTCGACGACCTGCACGACATCGGACTCAAGGAGCTCTTTCTTAAGCATCGCGACGCCAACACGATGGATTTCGTGGTCGGCGCCGAGATCTACAAGCACCTTGAAAAGGTGGCCGATCGCTTCGACGACGTCGCGAACGAGATCAACAGCATCGTCATCGAACAAGTATAGAGCAGGGCCATCAGGTGGACGCCACGCTTGCCTTTCCGGTGCTGATCGGCCTCATCGCCATCGCATTGCTGTTCGATTTTCTCAACGGGCTGCACGACGCCGCCAATTCGATCGCGACGATCGTCTCGACGCGCGTGCTGCGGCCGCAATATGCGGTGCTGTGGGCCGCGTTCTTCAACTTCATCGCCTTCCTGGTGTTCGGCCTGCATGTCGCCAACACCATCGGCACCGGGATCATCGAGCCTCACATCATCGACGCGCCGGTGATCTTTGCAGCCTTGATGGGCGCCATCGTCTGGAACGTGATCACCTGGGCGCTCGGCATTCCCTCCAGTTCCTCGCATGCGCTGATCGGCGGTTTGCTGGGGGCAGGGCTCGCCAAGGCGGGCCTATCGGCTGCGGTGTGGGGTGGGCTGACCAAGGCACTGCTGGCCATCGTGCTGTCACCGGTGGTCGGTTTCCTGCTGGCGCTGGTGCTGGTGGCCATCGTGTCATGGGCCTCGGTGCGCTCGACGCCGTTTGCTGTGGACCGTGCCTTCCGCATTTTGCAGTTCGTCTCGGCGTCGCTTTATTCGCTCGGCCATGGCGGCAATGACGCGCAGAAGACCATGGGCATCATCGCGGTGCTGCTTTATTCGCAGGGCTATCTCGGCACGGAGTTCTCGGTGCCGTTCTGGGTCGTGCTGTCGTGCCAGGCGGCGATGGCGCTGGGCACGCTGATGGGGGGGTGGCGTATCGTTCGCACCATGGGCCTGCGCATCACCAAGCTGACGCCGATGCAGGGCTTCTGCGCCGAGACCGGCGGGGCGGCGACGTTGTTCGCCGCGACGTTCCTGGGTGTGCCGGTGTCGACCACGCACACCATCACCGGCGCCATCGTAGGCGTCGGTGCCGCGCGGCGTATGTCAGCGGTGCGCTGGAATGTGGCGAGTTCGATCGTCTATGCCTGGGTGATCACGATTCCGGCCGCGGCGATCGTTGCCGCCGCGACCTGGTGGATCGTGAAGCTGCTGCATCTCAGCTTTATCTGAGGCTTGTCACGACACCAGCTTCAGTCCGGCAATGCCCGCCACGATCAACCCGATACAGGCGATCCGCGCAACGGTGGCCGGGTCGCCGAACAGGTACATGCCCAGCACGGCCGTGCCAACCGCGCCGATGCCGGTCCACACCGCATAGGCGGTTCCCATCGGCAGTTCCTTGAGGGCCAGGGCGAGCATGCCGACTGACGCGGTCATGCTGAGCAGGGTGAGAACGGAGGGGATGAGGCGGGTGAAGCCTTCGGTATATTTGAGCCCGACGGCCCAGCCGATTTCGAGCAGACCCGCGATTAGCAACAATAGCCAAGCCATGGGATGACCCCTGTAAACAGGCAGGGCCGTCCCTGCGGATGATGATGATTTGGAGGTCGTCCTCGCAGGAGTTATATGGGAGCGATGCAGCCGGATCGCAACGCGGCCGATGGTCGCCACTTCGGCCAGTTTCCCGCTCAAAATCCCTTGATTGCGCCCGTTTTCCCTGCCACAGGCACGCTTATGTCCGATATCGCCCTTTCCGCCGACTCAGCCGCGCGTTCCCCGCTTGCCACTGAGGTCGCCCGCCGTCGCACTTTCGCGATCATCTCGCATCCTGACGCCGGCAAGACCACGCTGACCGAAAAGCTGCTGCTGTTCGGCGGCGCCATCAATCTGGCCGGGCAGGTGAAGGCCAAGGGCGAGCGCCGCAACACCCGTTCGGACTGGATGAAGATCGAGCGCGACCGCGGCATCTCGGTGGTCACCTCGGTGATGACCTTCGAATTCCAGGGCCACGTCTTCAACCTCCTGGACACGCCGGGCCACGAGGACTTCTCGGAAGACACCTATCGTACGCTGACCGCGGTCGACTCGGCCGTGATGGTGATCGACGCCGCCAAGGGCATCGAGGCGCGTACGCTGAAGCTGATCGAGGTCTGTCGCCTGCGCGACATCCCGATCATTACCTTCGTCAACAAGATGGACCGCGAGAGCCGCGACGTGTTCGATCTCTTGGACGAGATCGAGAAAACGCTGGCGCTCGACACCACGCCGATCAACTGGCCTGTCGGCCGCGGCCGCGATTTCATGGGCACCTACGATATCGAGACCGGCGGCATCCGCCTGCTCGAAGGCGGCGGCGCGAAAACGGGAGCGGCCGAGAAGATCAAGATCGCCGATCTTGCCGGTCGCAACGCCAATCTCGATGCCTCTGAAATCGCCGACGAACTCGAACTGGTGAAGGAAGCCTCCAAGCGGTTCGACCTGCAGTCGTTCCGCGAAGGCCATATGACGCCGGTCTATTTCGGCAGCGCGCTGCGCAATTTCGGCGTCGGCGATCTACTCGAAGGCCTCGGGCGCTTCGCGCCGCCGCCGCGCGCGCAAGAGAGCAATGTCCGCAAGGTCGAGGCCGATGAACCCGGCATGTCGGCTTTCGTGTTCAAGATCCAGGCGAACATGGATCCCAACCACCGCGACCGCATTGCGTTCGCGCGGCTGTGCTCCGGCAAGCTGACAAGGGGCATGAAGGCAAAGCTGGTGCGCACCGGCAAGAACATGTCGCTGTCGTCGCCGCAGTTCTTCTTCGCGCAAGATCGTGCGATTGCGGATGAAGCCTATGCCGGCGATGTGGTCGGCATTCCCAATCACGGCACGCTGCGGATCGGCGACACGCTGACCGACGGCGAGGACATCACTTTTATCGGCGTGCCGTCCTTTGCGCCGGAAATCGTCCGCCGCGTCCGCCTCGGCGATGCGATGAAGGCGAAGAAGCTGAAAGAGGCTCTGCAGCAGATGTCGGAAGAGGGCGTCGTCCAGGTGTTCCGACCGCGCGACGGCGCGCCTGCGCTGGTCGGCGTCGTTGGCCCGCTGCAGCTCGATGTGCTTAAGGCTCGGCTCGATGCCGAGTATCAGTTGCCCGTGAGTTTCGAAGTCTCGGAATTCTCGCTGGCGCGCTGGATTTCGTCGGACGACAAGAAGAAGCTCGAGACCTTCATGTCCAACAACAATTCCGGCGTCGCGGATGACGTCGATGGCGATCCGGTGTTCCTGGCGAAGAACGACTTCTATCTGAACTACACCAAGGAACGCGCCGAAGGCATCGTGTTCTCTGATATCAAGGACGTGAAGAAGCAGGGGTGAGGTAAGTACGGCGGAATAGCGCAGCGTATTCCGCCGTCGCTGATTGGCGGATTATGCCTTCGGTTAATCCCGCCCTACGATCTGCGATGCTCTCGGTGCCGCGCTATGTCCCGATGTGGCGGCGTTGACGCTTTCTTGAAGCCGGCGGGATCACGCAAGCTATTCAATCATCCAGGGGGCGGGGATCCTGGTTCCGGTGAATCTATTCGAATTTGAGGCATTTCTGATCAAATTTGATAGCGTTTTCTGGCTACGAGGCACGCGGTGTTGAGGCGGTCGCGCCACGACGGCTTGGCCTGTTGGAAAGTTTGAGTGAGATGGACGGGGTCGTCGTCAAGACTACGCTCCAACTGATCGCGCCCGGCATACTCGTTGTCTTCGGGATTGCCTTTGTTTGCGCGTGGCTCATCGAGAAGAAGCGCAACTACCTGTTCTTGTTGGCTGGCGCGTGCCTCCTGTTTGCCTTGGGCGCGATGTCGCAGATTTTGGGCTGGCCGCCCGGCGCGGGGCCCAATGCCATCGTGTCGGGCGCGCTCTACACCGCAGCAGTGATCGCCGCCGTGGAGGGCATTCTGCTGCGTTCGGGCAAGCCGCTCGGTCCGGTCCTCGACATGGCGATCCTGGCCGGCTTCGTCCTTCTGCTCGCCTATTTCTTTTATATCGACCGTCGTCTCGTCGCCCGGGTGTACATCCAGAATTTCGGCTATGGCCTCCTGATGTTGATCACAGCGTGGCGGCTCACCCCTTTGGCGCGGGGGCGGACTGTCGACAGGGCTCTGTTCTGGGTGCTGTTGCTGTTTGGGTTGCATTTCTTTCCGCGAACCCTGCTCACGGTCGGATTTACCTTGCCGGTCGACAAAACCGCTTTCGCCAATTCGATGTTCTGGCAGGCGCTCCAACTGTCGCTCGCCGTACTTGGCGCCGGTCTGGCGCTGGCCATCCTCGCTGCGGCAGTGTCCGACATGATTGATGATCTGCGTCGCGAACGCGATCTCGATCTGTTGACCGGTATCCTGAATCGGCGCGGCTTTCATGAACGGGTATCTGCCTATCTGCGCAAACACGGACCAGGCCATGCTGCGCTCGCTTTGTGCGACATCGACCACTTCAAGAGCATCAACGATACGCTCGGTCATGACGTCGGGGACGGTGTCCTCGAAGAGGTGGGGCGCATGCTGCGTAGCGCGTCGCGCAAACGTGACATTGTCGGGCGATTGGGCGGCGAGGAATTTGCGGTGTTCCTTCCGGATACGAACGAACAGGAAACGGTTGATTATGCCGAACGGTTGAGGGGCGCAATCGAGCAGAACAGCTTTGCCGTCCTCGGCGGAGCGAGGCAGGTCACTGCGAGCTTCGGCGTGGGGACGTTGCAACCGGGAGATAGCTGGCCGAGCCTGTACAAGCGGGTCGACGAGCGACTTTACGAAGCGAAGCGGACCGGTCGCAACCGCACGATTTCCCATGCGTTATCGAGCGTCTCTGCCGACGCGCCTTCCGTCGGATCCGGATACGCACTCCCGCAGCTGCAGGGCCAGGACGGCGTCCGCCTCTGACGTCGAGGTCGGTTCGCGATGTGTATTGACGGCTTGGACTGCGCTTTCCGTTCTACGGTTATCGCGCCTCTCCACCTCCCTTTTGATATTCCCCAGTCCCAGCACCGCTTCCTCATCCATCCGCTGAACCTCGCGGTCGATGTCGTGCGAGGAGGGCAGCCATTGCGGCCGTGATTTCGGATTGGTGTAATCGAACTCCGGGCACAGGGAGGACTGCGCGTTGGACCTCGGCCTTTCGTAGGCCGACGCAGCTGTCTCACGACAGAGGCAGGACGATCCGCCGGGTCGCTCCGGCGGATCTTGACCTGCTAGCGGTACGCAATACATGAACCGCTTGAGAAGACCGTATCGCTGAATTCTTAAAGAAAGATTCCTGCGCGCGAAGCGTGTCCGCAACTATTGTCAGTCAAGGCAGCGGAGAAACGGCGGTTGCTCCTGTATAGTTAAGTCGTGAAGTGGATATGAAGTTTGTACAGCCTGAAGGGCACAGCCTTAGGCACGAGATTCTACATTCCGCTTGATATTCGCCAACCCCAGCTCCGCTTCCTCGTCGATCCGCTGAACCACCTCCGGCGTCGGCGCCTTCGGCCGCGCTGGGTTGCGCACAGTCCGCGTGAATTTCGTCCCGCCATCGACGACATCACAGACATATTGCACGACGATGGGGCCGGTGACGCTCATATGCGTCAGGCCGATCCACAGACGCGGGCGTTCACAGGTGATCACCAGCCAGTCCAGCGCGACCGGGCCCGAGCGCGTCGACCAGTGCTCGTGAAACGTGTCGCCGAAGCGCATCGGACGGTCCTCGCAGTCGATCTCGTGCGAGGAGGGCAGCCATTGCGGCCATGACTTCGGATTGGTGACGTAATCGAACACGGCTTCGGGCGCAGCCGCGATCACGATGGAATGGCTGCGCTCAAACGGGTGGGTCGATATGGTCGTGTTCATCCGGCATTTCCCTGATCGTGTACGTATTCCATATGCCGGGCGATGCGGCCGCTATGTCGGCAACGACTCGCCGGTCTGTTCGCGCACGATATAGTCGGCATACCAGTCCGGCCAGTTCTCGTCATGCTGGCCGCCATTGCGCTTTTCGTGCTCTCCATGCGCGATCGCAGCTCGCCGCAAGGCGGCTGCGAGGTCAGCGGAAGAGTTGAACGTCGTGGCACTGGCATCGACACGTCCGGGCAATCGCGCGGTGATCTCCTGAAATAGCCAGCCGTTGCCGTCCGGGTCGCTGAATGACGCGAAGGAGCGATAGCTGGCGCGCGCGGGATCAGGACCTTTCACCCGAAGCCGTCCGAACAAGTAAGGCTCGTCCGGCCCGACATTGGCATCTCCGGCGTGGAAGGCGTCGCTCACCTTGACGCCGCGGCCGAGCAGGTCCGCACGAGCGGCCTCGATGTCGGAGACGATCAGATACAGGCCCTGCGCCGAACCGGGCGTTGCGGCAGTGACGTTCTTGCCGAAGATGACCGAGCAATCCGAACCCGGCGGCGTGAACTGGATCACGCGATAGTCGTCGCCGACCACGAAGTCGGCATCGAGTCTCCAGCCCAGGTTTGCGTAAAAACTCTTGGCCGTGTCGACATTCGACACGGGAATGACGACGATTTCGAGCTTCATGGCGACGGAAGTATCACGATGCACCTGGGGACTGCTCATGTCGGTCTCCTGAGGTTGGGGTGTGATGACACGACGTGTGGTGCCGGGCTGGGCGCTGGCGCAACAATGTCTGTAATTGGTCGTTTGGCTGGCGTCCCGCTTGTTGGTCTGCTCGTGCGGTTGTGATCCATCCCGATCTTGATGACGCCACACGCCTGTATCATTTCAGGTGAGGGCGCATTTGCAAAGCTGTCCGAATGACACGGAACCTCACGTTACTGTTGATCGCCGGCGTAGTAACGGTATTCGCCGGCCAGGCGGAGGCGCGGCGGCTGCGGGCCGGGGACGCTGTGCCGTTTTCGCACGCGCCGTGCAGCGTGCTGGATGGCGAACCTTGCACGCCATCCACCTGCAGCGTGTTCGATCACGGGCCGTGCATTCCGGAGATCGATTATCCGATCGGCCAGAACCTGCAGGTCACAGTGCTGAGCGTGCCGCCTGATGATCAGCAGGACCGCTACCGCAGGCCGGATCATGATCTCGATACGCTCGGCGATCTGCTCGCCACCTTGCGGTCGTGCTGGTCGCCGCCCGCGGTGGAGAGTGCGCGTGCGGGCATGCAGATGTCGGTGATGTTTTCGTTCAACACGGCCGGCACGCTCATCGCGCCGCCGCGGGTGACCTTTGCCACCAAGGATGCGCCGCAGGACACGCGCGACACCTATCTTAAGGCCATCAACGCCTCGCTCCATAGCTGTTTGCCGCTGAAACTCACCAAGGGTCTCGGTGGCGCGGTCGCCGGGCGGCCGATCATGATCCGCTATGTCGATAACCGGGAGCTGGAGAAGCAGTCCGGGAAGTAGGGTGTGGCGTGAACCGCTGCGTCTGTCGCTGCGACGAAGGGGAAACCACTCCGGAGGCGGCGATGTTTGGACGCAGGTTCGTGTTGATTGCGACGATTGTTTGCGCCGTCGGCGCGCTCACCGGCGGCAGCGCGTTGCTGCTTTGGCCCGAAGCCGACAACTGGACCGAGGAAGCCAAGGCCTGCGTCGGCGACAAGTATGTCGGGTTCTGGCAGGACAACGGCAAGTATTCGTTCAAGATGGATTTCGAGAACAACTGCGCCCGCAAGATCGCCTGCGGCATCGACGTCACGGTAAGCAACGCCAAGGGCTCGGTGAAGGACCACGGCACGGTGATCGTCCCCGCACGCGGCCAAACGCCGAGCGAGGCAAGCTACAGCATTCCAACCTCGTCGTCGTCCGGCATGGCGCAAACCGCGCGAAACTGCCGGTTCGTATGACGTTGCTCAGTCGTGACCTCTCCCGCTAACGGCTGGAAGAGGTTAGGAGAGCCGGCCGTATTGTGTGATGCGCCTCAATCGATCCTGATCTTCGCCGCCTTGATCACCTCGGCCCATAGCGCCTTCTCGTCGGCCATGCGCTTGCGAAGCTGATCCGGCGTGGTCGGCGAGGGCGTGATGAGCTGCAACTTCAACTTCTCGATCACGGCGGGCTCGGCAAGCGTCTGAGTGACTTCGGCATTGATCGTCGCCACCACATCTTTCGATAGTCCACCGGGGCCGACCAGCGCATTCCAGGCGTCGGACTGCACGTCAATGCCGCTCTCGGTCAGCGTCGGCACATCCGGCAGGAACGGCGAACGCTTCGCGGTGGTGACGGCGAGGATCTTCACAGCGCCTGTGGCGAGCTGTGGCGTGACGCCGATGGCGGGCAGGCACGCGACCTGCACATCGCCGCGGATCAGCGCGGTGGTCGCGGCCGGCGACGACGGATAGGGGATGTGCACCATATTGGCGCCGGCCTTCTGCGCGATTGCCTCCATGCAGAGCTGTGACAGCGTGCCGACGCCGATGGAGCCGTAACCGAGGCCCTTCGGATCGGCTTTGGCTTTCGCGAGGAATTCTGCGACGGTGTTGACGCCAAGGCTGGTCGGCACTGCGAGCACGCTGGGAAGCTGAGTCAGCAAGGTGATCGGCGCGATGTCGGTGTCGGGATTGTAGGGCAGCTTGGCAAACAGCAGCGTGTTGATGGCGAGCGGGCCGCCGAGCGAGATGCCGATAGTCGAACCATCAGGCGTGGATTTGGCGATGGCATCGGTGCCGATATTGCCGGAGGCGCCGGGCTTATTCTCCACGACGAAATTGGTGCCGGGATGCCGAGTTTGCAGACTGTCGGCGAGCACGCGGCCGACGATGTCCGGGCTCGCGCCTGCGCCGAACGGCACGATGATGCGCACCAGTTTGGGCGGCCAGACGGGAGCTTGCGCGTGCGCCGCGAAAGGCAGCGCAACGAACAGCAGCGCTGCGAACGCAAGGCGAAAGCGGGCAGGTGTCGTGTCGTTTCGCAGCATTGCGTGCGTCCCCTGAAAAGTGATACCCGGAACCGTCTGACCGGCGCCGAAGGCGGCTAAAATCCGCTGACCGGGCGGGACCATAGTGGGAATTTCAGGGCGGGCAACCCATCCGGCACGCTACCGCCCGGGCGAGAGGACTGAACGTCATGGGACTGATCGTGATGATCCTCGGCCTCGTGCTGTTTCTCGGCGTTCACCTGTTCATTACGAAGCGCGAGGCACGCGCGGAGCTGATCGCGCGCCTGGGCGAGAGCATCTACAAGCTCGGCTTTGCGCTGATCTCCGCCATCGGCCTTGCGCTGATCATCTGGGGGTTCGCGCAATATCGCGCGACAGGCTGGATCAATGTCTGGACGCCGCCGCTGGCGATGAAGCACATCACCGTCGCTCTGATGCTCCCGGCGGTGATCATGGTCGCCGCGTCCTATATCCGCGGCCGTATCTACACCACGCTGAAACATCCGATGCTCGCCGGCGTTAAATTGTGGGCCGCGGCGCATCTGCTTGCCAATGGCGATCTCGGCTCGATCATCCTGTTCGGGTCGTTCCTCGCCTGGGCGGTGATCGACCGCATCTCGATGAAGCATCGCGTCGACGCCGGCGGTCCGCCGATCCCCGTGGGCGGTCCGCTCAACGATGTGATCGCTGTTGCGGTCGGTATCGTCGCCTATATCGCTTTGGGTTTCGCCTTCCATCCGGTGGTGATCGGCGTTCCCGTGTTCGGAGCTTAAGTTCATGTCAGTTCAGTCGGCCATCAAGCGCAAGACCGCACCGGATATTCTCGCGCGCAAGAACGGCGAGCCGATCGTGATGCTCACCTCGTATCATGCGCATACGGCCTCACTGGTGGATCGCTATTGCGACGTCATCCTCGTCGGCGACTCGCTTGGCAATGTGATGCACGGCTTCGAGACCACAATCCCCGTGACGCTCGAGATGATGATCCTGCAGGGCCACGCGGTGATGCGCGGCTCCAAGCAGTCACTCGTCGTCGTCGATATGCCGTTCGGCTCCTATGAAGCCTCGAAAGAGCAGGCGTTTCACTCTGCCGCGCGCATCCTGAAAGAGACCCATTGCGGCGCCGTGAAGCTGGAAGGCGGCGCGCGCATGGCCGAGACCATCGCGTTTCTCACCGAGCGCAGTATTCCGGTGATGGCGCATATCGGTCTGACGCCGCAGTCGATCGCAGCGCTCGGCTCATTCCGTTCGCAAGGCAAGGAAGAGGCCGAAGCCATTGCGCGCGGTGAGAATGTGCCGGGTCCGATCCAGAACGATGCGATCGCTGTCGCGCAAGCCGGCGCGTTCTCCGTCGTCATCGAAGCCGTGGCCGAACCGCTGGCGCGAAAGATCACCGAGACCATTTCAATCCCGACCATCGGCATCGGCGCGAGCGCGGCCTGTGACGGTCAGGTGCTGGTGCTCGAAGACATGCTCGGCCTGTCGGCACGTGTGCCCAAATTTGTGAAACGTTACGGCAATCTCGGCCCCATGATTGAGGCGGCCATCGAGGGGTATGCCACCGACGTGCGCTCGCGCGCGTTTCCGGGACCGGAACATGTCTATGGCGGCAAGCCGAAGGGCTGACACAGGTTTGACGCAAGACGGCCGCAGGAAATCCGCAGGAATTTTGCGGCCAGCTTGGGGTTGAAATGCAGGGGCAGATGCGAAGGATGATGACTATGAAGGCCTTGAAATTCCTGAGCTTTGTCGCCGTGCTGGCGCTGCTTCCCGCGGTTTCCCAGGCCGAGCCCGCCAAAAGGGAGCGGAAGCCCCATTATCGGGTCGAAGAGCCGCGTCCGATCACCAACCCGCTCAATGACACTCGCGGCAATGCGGCGCTGGGCGGCAACAACGCCAATTCGGCCTTCGGCGACAACAGCGCCGGGTCCAATGCCAATGGCCGCACCAGCGGCGGCGCTGGCGGTATGAACTGACGCTTTCAGAAGCATCGGTTCAAATTAAGCATTTCGGGATAACGCCTTGATCGCGCTGGCTTTGCCTTGCCAGCGCCATAACGCTAGGGTATCGCCGCCGCCATGCCGAGGCGCAATGCCCGGCGCCGCTCGGGGTGAGCGCGGCCCATCGGGGACAGGATACCTTTAAGTGTCTGAATTATTTAATGAAGTCGACGAAGACCTGCGTCGCGAGCAGCTCAAGAAGATCTGGGAGAAGTACTCGCTCCTGATCATCGCAGTCGCGATTCTGATCGTGGTCGGCGTCGGCGGGTGGCGCGGCTACACTTATCTCGAGGCCAAGAAGGCTGGCGAGGCCGGTGCGGCATTCGACCGCGCGGCTGAACTGGCCGAGCAGAACAAGCATGCCGAGGCGGAAGCCGCCTTCACCAAGCTCGCGGCCGAGGCGCCGTCCGGCTATCGCACGCTGGCGCGCTTGCGCGCCGCTGCCGAAGCCGTGTCGCGCGACCCGCAGGCCGCGGTAAAACTGTATGACGACATCATCGCCGACCGCACGGTTCCTGCACCCGAGCAGGATCTCGCGCGGATCCGCGCCGGCAGCCTGCTGCTGGAGACCTCGCCCTATGAGGCGATGCTGACGCGCCTGGAGCCGGCGACCACCAATACCAGCACCTATCGCCATTCGGCGCGCGAACTGCTGGCGCTATCGGCATGGAAGGCCAACAACGCCGTGGCGACACGGCAGTGGCTGGACATGATGTCCAACGACGCGGAGACGCCGGCGAGCCTGCGCACCCGCGCCGAAGCGTTGCAGGCGCTGTTGCCGCCGGCAGCCAAGAGCTAAAGCAGCGCTGAGCAAGACAAGAGCTGAATTAGAGCTGACCTGAAGCCGATCGTTCAGATCATGAGTTGAGTGAGAAGTCGTCCATGCGCCCGATGCAACGCCTCGTTTCCGCTGCCGTCCTGATTGCGCTGTCGTCAGCGCTCTCGGGCTGCGGCAGCATGTCCGGCTGGGATCCTGCTGACTTGCTCGACTTCCTGGATACCAAGAAGAAGCTGCCCGGCGACCGCAAGCCGGTCTTCCCCGATGGGGTCCCGGGCCTCGAGCAGGGTGTGCCGAAGGATCTCTACAAGGAGAATGCCGAGCGCCAGCGCGCGCAGGACGCCGCGGCTGCCGCAGCGGCAACGCCGCAGCCGGCGGCACCTGCGCCGGAGCCCAAGGGCCGCAAGGCGAAGGGCCGTGGCTCGGTTCAGGTCGGCACCGTGAGCCAGGATGGCGCAGCGCCAGCCGCAGAACCTGATGCCGCAGCCGCCGAGGAAGGCAGCACCGCCGCAGCGCCGCCGCCACCGAAAGGCAAGAAGGTCGCTCGCCGTCGCAGCACCACCGCGCCGCCGCCGGACGAGCCGGCAGCAGCACCGACAGCGCCTGCCCAGCAAGCCACCACACCATTCCCGGCACCAGTGCCGTCGGGTAGTTTCTCGCGCTAGAGGCTGCGTTCCAATCTGATCGCAACGCGGCCTCTAGATTCTTGTTTTGACGCGTTTTCTTCACGCGAACCGGCAACCACGTCGCCGGAAAACGCTGTCGTATCGCGCTCCCTCTCATTGACAGGCTGTCCGTAAAGGGCGCACGGATCACCTATGTCTTCACTTCAAGCACCTTTCACGATTGCCATCATTGGCCGACCCAATGTCGGCAAATCCACGCTGTTCAACCGTCTGGTCGGGCAGAAGCTTGCGCTGGTCGATGACACCCCCGGTGTCACCCGCGACCGCCGCGAGGGCGAAGGCAAGCTCGGCGATCTCGAATTCACCTTGGTGGATACCGCCGGTCTCGACGAAGGTCCGAAGGGCTCGCTGACCGCGCGGATGCAGGAGCAGACAGAAACGGCGATTGCGCTGGCCGATGCGCTGTTCTTTGTCATCGACGCGCGCGCGGGCCTCACACCGAACGATCGCGCCTTTGCGGATTTCGCGCGTCGCGCGAACAAGCCGGTGCTGCTGCTCGCCAACAAGAGCGAAGGCAAGCACGGCGAAGTCGGTGCCATGGAATCCTATGCACTCGGGCTCGGCGATCCCATCCAGATCTCCGCGGAACACGGTGAAGGCCTTGGCGAGCTCTATGACGCGCTGCGCGTGCTGATGCCGGAGCCGGTCGAAGAGCCCGAAGAATTCGATGATGACGACGTCATCATTCCCGAAGAAGAGATCGAGACGCGGCCGATCCGCGTTGCCATCGTCGGCCGCCCCAATGCCGGCAAATCGACCACCATCAACTATCTGCTCGGTGAAGAGCGGCTGCTGACCTCGCCGGAAGCGGGCACCACACGCGACAGCATTTCGGTCGAGCTCAACTACAAGGGCCGCGACTTCCGCATCTTCGATACCGCGGGTCTGCGCCGTCGGTCGCGCATTGAGGAGAAGCTGGAGAAGCTCTCCGTTGCCGATACGCTGCGCGCGGTGCGTTTCGCCGAAGTCGTCGTGCTGATGATGGACTCGCAGAACAAGTTCGAGGAGCAGGATCTGCGCATCGCCGATCTGGTCGAGCGTGAGGGACGCGCGCTGGTGCTTGCGGTCAACAAATGGGATCTGGTCGAGAAGCAGGGCGGCCAGATTGGTGCGCTGCGCACCGATGCCGATCACTTGTTGCCGCAGATCAGGGGGGTGCCGGTCGTTGCGATCTCCGGCCTGATGGGCGAGGGCGTGGAACGGCTGATGAAGGCGATACAGGATTCCTATGCGGTCTGGAATCGCCGCATTCCCACCGCCGGCCTCAATCGCTGGTTCGAGGATGCGATCGACAAGAACCCGCCGCCGTCGGTATCGGGTCGCCGGCTGAAACTAAACTACGTCACCCAGAACAAGGCACGGCCGCCAAGCTTCGTGGTGTTCTGCTCGCGCGCCGATGCGGTGCCGACGAGCTACCTGCGCTATCTCACCAACACGCTGCGCGAGGCGTTCGACCTGCCGGGCACGCCGATCCGCATCACGCTGCGCGAGAAGGCCAATCCGTTTGCGCATAAGCGGAAACGGCCGAACTAGAGCGCGCTCATAAATTCGGTTCATGTCCACTTAGCTTCGAAAGCGACGCAACTGTTGCGTCGCGACGAATTATCGCGAAGTGCCGGAACAGGATATTCCGACGCTCAGACCACAGCCACGATCACGTGCGCCTGAATTTTGGCCGTAACCTCACCGCTACCATGTCGGTGAGCAATCGCGGATGCGGCGCGGTCGGTTGCAGCTTCCAGTTTCCCAGCGTCTCTGGCTTCGATTTCGGTGCGAAGAACAGTTCCCTGACAATAAGCAACGGCTGGAAGGCGCGGCGAGGATGCACGGCTTTGTTCGGCTTTCGTCTCGATCGTCACGAGGGAGAAGCCTGCGTCCTCCAGCTCGCTGCGGATCAGTGCCGTATCGTGGTAGCCGTGCGGTGTGCGCGCCAGAAAGCGCGGCGGATCGTTCGGAAAAATCTCGGCGAGAGCATTCGTCACATCATCCGCAAATATATTCTCCTCGATACGATCCCAGACGTTGAATAAGAAATGCCCTCCGGGCTTCAGGACTCGCTTTGCTTCGCGGTAGGCCGATGAGCGGTCGGGAAAGAACATCGCGCCAAACTGACAACAGACGAGGTCGAAGGCTGCATTTTCAAACGGGAGCGCCAGAGCATCCGCTTGGCGCCATGTGATGCGATTGTCCGGAGTTTGTCGCGACGCGGCGTAGTCGAGCATCGGCTGGTTGAGGTCGGTTACGATATAGCTTGCACCAGGAGACAATTTTGGCGCCAACGCGCGGGTGACAACCCCGGTGCCGGCGGCGATTTCCAAAACGGCGCTTGGCGAGAAAGACGCCGCTCGTTGCGCAAGATCTGCGGCGAACGGCTCGAAGATCAACGGCACCATATAGCGGTCGTAATTTTCCGGAATCGAGCCGGCGAACAGTTTGTCGGTTTCCAACATCGCTATCACCCGTCGTCCGTTTGATGGCTCGAGAGATTAGCATATATTGCGCGTTCGGGCGCGCGATGCGTTATGACAAGCTTGCAGATAAACGACCCTGCCTTCGTTCAACTTGCATCCATCCGGCTATGGATGGATGCGCGCTCATGTGTCCACTCAGTAGTCATAACGTGTCACGATGACTACTTCAGCGCATCAGACACCAGCTTGAATTTCTGGATGCGCTTGCCGGTGTCGACTTCGGCCGTATAGACATTGCCCTTGGCGTCCACGGCCATAGCATGAATCCAGTGGAACTGGCCGGCTTGACGGCCGTTGCGTCCGAACGTGCCGACCACCTTGCCGTCGTCGCGATTGAGCACGCGGATCTCGTTGTTCTCTCCGTCGGCGGTCAAGAGCCAGCTCTGCTTCGGATCGGGCCAGATCGCGAGATCCCACACCGCGCCGTTGCCGAGCGTAGCCTTCTCGTAGAACCACTCCTTCACGAAACTGCCGTCCTTCTTGAACACCTGCACACGGTTGTTGATGCGATCGCAGACATAAACGAGGCCGTCATTGGCGATCTTCACGCAATGTACGGGATTGGCGAATTGCTGTGACACCGGCGCGTTGGGATCATAGGCCGCCTGCTTGTCGTCATTGGGCTTGTTGCCATAGGCGCCCCAGTGCCGCTTGTAGGCGCCGGTGGTGGCGTCGAACACAATGACGCGGCGATTGCCATAGCCATCCGCCACATAGATCTCGTTGGCGTCCTTGTCGATGGCGGTCTCGGCGGGTTTGCCAAGCTGCGTGGTGTCGTTGCTGCCCTTGCTCGGCGCGATCTTGCCGATCTGCATCACGAACTTGCCATCGGTGGTGAATTTCAGGATCGCATTGTCGTTGTCGAGATTGCCGCCGACCCAGACGAAGCCGTCGTCGCTGACCTCGATGCCGTGTTCGCGGCCGACCCATTCATAACCTTCACCGGGGCCGCCCCACGAGCGCAGCAGATTGCCGTCGGTATCGAATTCCAGAACGGGCGGTGCGGAGACGCAGCATTTCGAGCGTGGCGGATTGAGCGCTGCGCCTTTCTCGTCATCGGTCAGCGACTTCGGGCGATGGATCACCCAGACATGACCGTCTTTGTCAGTGGTGATGCCGCCGACCTGACCGAGGATCCAGTTGTTCGGCAACGGCTTTGGCCAGGAGGCATCGACCTGGAAGCGGGGGATGTCGGCGGCGCGGGAGGGGAGAGGTGCGAATGACAGCGCGGCGAAGGTGAGTGCTGCTGCAAGTATGCGCAGCGACCGCGTGCGATGAGTTGGCGATGCCATGACGACCTCCCTGATTTTCGGTGCGGGTTGTCCCGCTTGGGAGGAAGTGAAGTCCGGCGGTAGGGAAGAGTCAATCTTGCGGCGCAGTGAAGACGCGCGGCGTTCTGCATTGTGTAGGATGGGTAGAGCGGAGGCGTTCTACCCATCCTACTGATCGGCACTACGCCGGTGCGTGGAAGCCCATCACCTTGCCGGTTTTGTAGTCGACGAACTTGCCGGTCTCGGTCCATGACGGCAGACACAGCGGCACGATGTGCTCTGCGACCTGTGCCGGCGTGTCGAGCGTTTCGGGGTCTTCACCAGGCATCACGATGGCGCGCATATGCGTGCGTACGGGACCGGGATTGAACAGGTTGACGCGGATGTTCTTGGTGGCGGTCTCGTTGGCCCAGACCCGCACCAGCGTTTCCAGCGCAGCCTTGGAGACGGCATAGGGGCCGCGATAGGCGGAGGCCTTGTTGGCGGTGCCGGATGTGACGAACACGGCGCGGCCGGCATCGGACTGCTGCAGCAGCGGCTCCATGCAGCGAATGAGCTGGAAATTCGCGGTGAGGTTCGTCGCCACGGTGTCGTTCCAGGCCTTCATCTCGATATGACCGAGCGGCGACGAGGGGCCTGCGACGCCGGCATTGCCGACCAGAATATCGAGCTTGCCATGACGCTCATGGAGCGCGGCGCCAAGGCGCGAGATTCCGTCGAGATCGGTAATGTTGAGCGGCACCAGCGTGGCGCTGCCGCCCTCGGCGCGGATCGCGTCATCGAGTTCTTCAAGGCCGCCTTGCGTGCGGGCCACTGCAACGATATGCGCGCCGGCCTTGGCCAATGCGAGGGCGGTGGCATAGCCGATGCCGCGCGAGGCGCCGGTGACGAGGGCGATGCGGGAGGCGAGGGGGGTGGTCATGACAACTCGTAACTCTCAGGCGTCATCCCCGCGAAGGCGGGGATCCATACACGCGGAGAGTTATGATGCGGGAACGCGCTCATGTCTAATCCTGAGCGACACAAAACCGATGGAGGCTATGGATCCCCGCTCCGCATGCGCGTTCGGCGCACTAGGCGGGGACGAGACGAGAGTTTGAGTGGTCAGCTCGCCTCAGCCAGCAGCGAGAGCTGCCGCGGGGCGTCGATTTCGCTCATGTCGGTGAGCGGGGTCGGGTAGTCGCCGGTGAAACAGTGGTCGGCGAATTTCGGATGCGCTGCGTCGCGGCCCGATTCGCCCATGGCGCGGTAGATGCCGTCGACCGAGACGAAGGCCAGCGAATCCGCGCCGATCAGATCGCGCATTTCTTCCAGCGTGTGGGTGGCGGCGAGGAGGCCGGCGCGGTCCGGCGTATCGATGCCATAATAATCCGGATGGGTGATCGGCGGCGAGGCGATGCGGAAGTGGACTTCCTTGGCGCCGGCGTCGCGCATCATCTTGACGATCTTCTTCGACGTGGTGCCCCGCACCAGACTGTCGTCGATCAGCACGATGCGCTTGCCTTCGATGGCGGCGCGGTTGGCCGAATGTTTCATGCGCACGCCGAGTTCGCGCACGCTCTGGGTCGGCTGGATGAAGGTGCGGCCGACATAGTGATTGCGGATGATGCCGAGTTCGAACGGCACGCCCGAGGCACGGGAATAACCGATCGCGGCAGGCACGCCGGAGTCCGGCACCGGCACGATCACGTCGGCTTCCACATGGGTCTCGCGGGCAAGCTGTTCGCCCATCGCCTTGCGGGTGTCGTAGACCGAGCGTCCGCCGACGATTGAGTCAGGGCGCGCGAAATAGATATACTCGAAGATGCAGGGGCGCGGCGCTTGCGGCGCGAACGGCTTGTGGCTCTGTGCGCCGCTTTCGTCGAACACGATGACTTCGCCTGGCTCGATGTCACGGACATATTTGGCGCCGATGATGTCGAGCGCGCAGGTCTCCGAGGCGAGGATCGGACAACCATCGAGGTCACCCAGCACCAGCGGACGAATGCCGAGCGGATCGCGGGCGCCGACCAGTTTCTTGTTGGTCAGCGACACCAGCGCATAGGCGCCTTCGATGGCGCGCAGTGCTTCGATGTAGCGGTCGATGAAACGGTTGCGCTTGGAATGTGCGACGAGGTGCAGGATCACCTCGGTGTCGGTGGTCGACTGCATCATCGCGCCGTTCTTCACGAGTTCGCGGCGCAGGGTCAGACCGTTGGTGAGGTTGCCGTTATGGGCGACTGCAAAACCGCCGGCATTGAGTTCGGCGAACAGTGGTTGGACGTTGCGGAGAATGGTTTCGCCTGTGGTGGAGTAGCGGGTGTGGCCGACGGCGGCAGTGCCGGGCAGGCGCTCGATCACTTCGCGGCGGGAGAAGGTGTCGCCGACGAGGCCGAGGCGGCGTTCGGAATGGAAGCGCTTGCCGTCGAAAGCGACGATGCCGGCAGCCTCCTGTCCGCGATGCTGAAGGGCGTGGAGCCCGAGCGCCGTAATCGCCGCTGCATCGGGATGTCCATAAATACCAAATACACCGCATTTTTCGCGGAGCATGTCGCCGTCTAAGTCAGGATTACGCATGGTGGTGCTCGCGTCGTCGGAAGGGCTCTGCATCGGATCCATCGCGCCTTTCAGGTGTCGCGAGAAACTAAGAACGCCTAGCGTCCCGCCGGTTTGCCATCGATCAGCTTTTTCAGGCTGTCGCGGGCAGGTTTGGAATAGCCATCCGCGGCGCCGGGCGCTGTGGGCTCGGCGTCGGTCGTATCCTCATCGGGTTTGTTTTTCTTGAACCTCTTCAAGATGGTGTTTTCAGGGTCATCCGGCAAGAGCGCCATCAGCCAATTGCCGGTCGATTCCAGCACAACCCGCGATTTGGCACCTGTGACCCAGTCCGGACGCTGCTTGTCCGGCACCAGCCATGAGAAGAACAGGAACGCGACGACCACGATCAGGAGGCCGCGGGCAAGGCCGAACAGGAAGCCCAGCGTGCGGTCCAGCGCACCGATGCGCGAATCCAGGATCATGTCGGAGATGCGGACGGTGATGATCGAGACCACGATCAGCGTGCCGATAAACACGCCGGCCACCACCACGATGCTGGCGACGGTATCGTTGTTGAAATAAGTTTTAGCGGTCGGGAGCAGCTTCTGGAAAGCAAACAGGGTGACCAGCGCTGCGGCGCCCCAGGCTGCGATCGACAGGATCTCGCGCATGAAGCCGCGGACCATGGCCAGGAGGCCAGAGATCAGCATGACGCCGAGCAGGACAAGGTCGAGAATCGTGATCGGCATCGGCTGGTCAGGTCCGCTCGTGAATCAGAAACCGCGAATCGGCACAGGCTGCCGCTTCAGGTGACGGTGATATGGCACGTCTCGCAAGGCCGGAAAACCGCTATCGGCCGCAAGAGCACACCAGATCACACCATTGTTCCGCTTTGGGCAAAATGCCTTAACGGAGCGTGTTGCACATCTGCGCAGTTGGTTGCGCGCGCATTCTATAGCGGCCGTAGCCGCGCAGGTCACCCGCGCGTCAGCCGTCTCGGCGCTTGAATCGCGCCGGTGCGGTATTTTTCTCGTCATCTGTGCTTTTGCTGTTGTCGCGCGTGGGTTTTACGCCGCGCGCGGCGATGTCGGCGACCAGCGAGGTGAGGCCTCCGATGGTATTGAGAGACAGTCCGGCGTCGCCGCCGGGGTCACCGCGCGCCGATTCCGGCAGCACTGCCCGGCCGAAGCCGAGCTTCGCGGCTTCCTTGAGCCGCGCCGAGGTCTGCGCCACCGGGCGGACCGCACCGGACAGCGAGATTTCGCCGAAATAGACCGCATCCGGCGGTAGCGGCGCGTTGCAGAGCGACGACACCAAAGCTGCGGCGGCGGCCATGTCGGCGGCGGGCTCGTTAATGCGCAATCCGCCGGCGACGTTGAAATAGACATCGTAGCCCGACAACTTGACCCCGCAATGCGCCTCCAGCACCGCTAGCACCATAGACAGGCGGGATGAATCCCAGCCGACCACCGCGCGGCGCGGAGTGCCCAGCGTTGTCGGCGCAACCAGAGCCTGCAGTTCCACCAGCACCGGGCGGGTGCCCTCCATGCCGGCGAACACGGCGGTGCCGGGTGAACCCAAATCGCGATCCGACAAAAACAGTTCGGAGGGGTTCGACACCTCGCGCAGGCCCAGGCCGGTCATTTCGAACACGCCGATCTCGTCGGTCGGGCCGAAGCGGTTCTTCACCGCGCGCAAGATGCGGAACTGCTGCGAACCTTCGCCCTCGAAGGACATCACGGCATCCACCATGTGCTCGACCACGCGGGGGCCGGCGATCTGGCCGTCCTTGGTGACATGGCCGACCAGGATGATGGTGGCGCCGGATTTCTTGGCGAAGCGAATGAGCGCCTGCGCCGAGGCGCGGACCTGGGTCACGGTGCCCGGCGCGGATTCCACCGTGTCGGTCCACATGGTCTGGATCGAGTCGATCACGATCAGCCGCGGCACCGTACCTTCGGACAGCGTGGCGACGATATCCTCCACCGAGGTTTCGGACGCGAGCTGCACCGAGGCGTCCGCGAGGCCCAGACGCGACGCGCGCAGCCGGACTTGCGCCACAGCTTCTTCGCCGGAGATGTAGACCACGCGGTGGCCGGCCCGCGCCATCAGGCTGGTGGCCTGCGTCAGCAAGGTCGACTTGCCGATGCCGGGATCGCCGCCGATCAGCAGTACCGAGCCGCGCACGAAACCGCCGCCGGTGACGCGGTCGAGCTCGCCCATCCCCGAGGGAATGCGCGGTGCGTCATTGCTCTGGCCGGTCAGGCTTTCGAGATTGAAGGTGCGCCCCTTGCGCTTGGAGCGCGCACTGACCGGAATCGTGGTGACGCCGGTGGTGTCCTCCTCGGCCAGCGAATTCCACTCGCCGCAGGCGTCGCACTTGCCCTGCCACTTGTTATAGGCGGCACCGCAATTCTGGCAGACGAAGGAGAGGAGGTTTTTGGCCATGAGGGTGAGGGAATCGGGGTTAGGGGGAGGTAGGGTGGTGGATAGCATGAAATGCCGGACGAAGCGGCCGTTTCATCGCAGTGCAGGGGCGCTCTGTATGATCGGTTACTGTAATCCAACGACAGACGCCGGCCATCCAGCGGGGGTCTCAGCTACCTTGCTTCGAAGCTGCAGCGCTTGCGTCAATGGGGCTCGCCGCAGGAGGTGCATTTGCCATGTGGCGATTATACGCCTCGCCCGTAATTCCGGCAGACGAAAGAGAGGAGGGATTCTGCTATAAGCGGAGGGGGGAGTGCCTTTAAACCGGAGTGAGTTGGTCGATCTCACGATTTGAGCAAAGCGTGCGCACTCCAACCATAGCGAAGTCCTGGATGGTTGTTTCGCCACGCTCGGGCTTCCATCTGTTCTTGCTTGATTTCATGTTAGCGCAGCGATCATTTGGCCGCGCCAAATGGGGCTGGCGATGGTCTGATCGCGCAAGTCCCCCATTCAGTGGTGTTCTCGTTCAATAATTGCATGATGATTTCAACCAGTTCTGCATTTTTCTCCGCGCATCCGGGTCACGAGCTTCGAATCCATGGATGGCTATCCCAACAGAAACCGCTCTGCTTCGTTCTGACCACGGGGGCCCGCTCCGGCACCGATAGCGCAAGATTGGTGGCCACGTCGGATCTGATCGAGTCCATGAGTGGGCGGCGCGCCAGCATATTTGGCGATCTCTTGGACCGCGAGTTGTATTCACAGGTCCTGGCAGGCGATGCATCGCGAATGGAGCATCTCGTCCGCGTGACCATTAATACCTTGATTGCAAATGAGGTCACGGTTCTGGTTGTCGATGGATGGCAGCTTTATTCGGTGAGCCATGATCTGGCTCATGTCATGGGGCGGATCGCCGCGCAGCACGCCTCGCTAGCTCTGAAAAGAGAAATAACGGTGCTCCAATATATGGTTGTTCCAAACGCAATCTCTGGCGCCAGCGATATGGGAAAGTGTGTCGGTGTCGTCGAACTATCGGAGGACGAACTTCGTGCGAAGCAACGCGCTATCGAGGGATATCCCGGGATAGATGGAGAGAGAGAGGAAATCGCGAAAATTGAAGGTCTGCATGCTTTGGGTGCGGAGTATTTCTTCGTGCCTCCGGATCTCAAGCTCTTGCTGGAGAAACCGCAGATCAAGCCGCTTTATGAGCAGTACGGCGAAGAACGCGTTCAAAGAGGGGTTTATCGCGAGGTTATCCGGTGGAGGCATGTTGAAGCTATCCTCGCCCAGTTGGCGAAGAGTTTCGAAATTTGAAGAATGAAGATCCTCTTCACAAATATCCAGCTCTCGCACAGGTCTGGCACCGAAATTGTCGTCCGGGATCTGGCTCAAAGGTTTGGCGAGGCAGGTCACGAGGTCACCATATATGCTCCTGCGCTAGGCGAATTCGCGAATGAAGTGCGATCTGACGATATCCGGGTGATCGACGATTTGCGGGAATTCGATGGCGTTCCCGACATCATCCATGGACATCACACGCTGCCGACAGCTGAAGCTATCATCGCGTTTCCCTCCGTGCCCGCAATATGGGTCTGTCACGGTGCGCAGTCCTGGTTTGATCAGCTTCCTCCCTTTACGCAGGTGAGGCGCATTTTTGCTGTTGATGACACGTGTCGTTCCCGCCTCGTAACCGAAGGGGTGGCGCCTGAGAGGATCGACATTTTGCCCAATGCGGTCGATCTGAGACGATTTCAGACGCGCACCACGCCTCTGCCGGCGCGGCCGGCGCGTGCCGTTTCCCTGGTCAAGCATAGCGGCCCGATTGAGCTGATCGTTGAAGCCTGCCGGGTCAAAGGCATCCCGCTCGAATTACACGGACACGGGGTTGGCCGGCCAATCGGCGATATCGAGCGGGTCTTCGCAGAAAACGATCTCGTTTTCGCGACAGCGCGAACGGCGCTGGAAGCGATGGCGGTCGGTGCGGCCGTCATACTGGTCGATGGTCGCGGTTTCGGCGGGCTCGTGACGTCCCGGAATTTCGAAAACGGACGTCGGCTGAATTTCGGTCTGGGTCTGCTGAAACGCGATCCGACGCTGGAATTGTTGATCGGTGCAATAGAAGATTACGATCCACTGGATGCAGCGGTCGTCAGCAAAAAGGTGCGCTCGGAGGCAGGCCTGGATTGCCTGGTAGCTCGGCTTGAAGGCATCTACTCATCGACGATCTCCCAATGGCGACCTGAGCGGGATTTTAACCGGGAGACGTTTCGCGCCGAGCAGATCAAATTCAACAGTGACTGGTTACCCCGGACGCAAGCCGGAATCCCCTGGATGGAAGAGGTGCAGCGATTGCGAAACCAGGCGACCGAGCTGAATGATGTGTTAGCACGTCGCACGATCGAGCTATCTGATCGTTCCATCGAGCTATCCGAGTGTAAAAGAGTGGTTCGATCATACGAATCCGCACGCTCTGTTCGATTTGCGAGAAAGTTGCGTCAATGGGCGAGATTCTGGCGTGGTTGAGCTCTCTGTGTGCGATGCATTGCTATCGAGCGTGCACAGTTCCAGATACGTCCTTTGAAACCTGAGGTTTGAGAGAACCGCCCTCATCAATTCTTAAGCACGTTCATCAAGGTAAATATCAGGACCGCGTTGACCGGCAGTGATGCTTGGCTAAGTGTCGCGCATCAAAGCGATACGCCTCCATTTCAAACCAGCTCGCCACGGGACCTGATCATGAAAAAATTGATTGCTGCTGCACTGTTCGCCACTGTCGCCGGAATGGCGATGCCCGGTGTTGCCTCGGCAGGCTGCTATAATTGTTACGCGCCGCCGCCGCCGTGCCAGACCTGCTATCAGCAGCAAGTGGTGCCGCCGCAGTATCGCACCGTCGAAGAGACGGTGATGGTGGCTCCCGGCCGCACCGTCCGACATCGCACGCCGGCCCAGTACGAAACCGTGATGGTGCCGAAGACCGTAATGGTCGCACCGGCGCGCGTCGACTACGAGCGGATCCCGGCGCAATACGCCACCCAGCACCGCGTTCAGATGGTCGCACCGGCGCAGGTCTATTACGCACCGGTGCAGCAGGGCTGCTCGACCTGCAATCGCGGCTTCAACTTCGGCTCAAGCTACGGATACGGCTACTAAGCCGCGGATAGCCCAGATTTTCAGGACTGCAATCGGCCGCCTCAGGGCGGCCGATTGGCGTTTGGGGGGAGGTCGCCGATGCGGCGGTCAGGATAAACCGCCCTGGGCTTTCCTGCATGCGGTGCATATATGTTTCATGCACGAATCATATACGGAGGTCCGCGTGGGCATTGTGAACATCGATGACGATCTGCACGATCAGGTGCGCAAGGCCAGCACCGTATCGTTTCGGTCGATCAATGCGCAGGCCGCCTATTGGATCAAGATCGGCATGCTGTGCGAGACCAATCCGACGCTCAGTTTCAACGAGATCATAAAGCGCGAACTTAGCTCTGCGGGCGTTTCGGCTCAGCCGATGGCTGTCGGTGCAGCATGACGAAGCGGCCCGAAGAACTGGCGTTGCTGGCTGAAGCCGGCCGGCTGCTGGCGTCCGTCTTCGGTCTGCTGGATCGAACCTCGCTCGCCGGCATGTCGACACTTCAGATCGACGAGATGGTCGAGCGATTCATCGTCCACGATCTTCAGGCCCGCCCCGCGAGCAAGGGCCAATATGGCTATGGCTTTGTGTTGAATGCCTCGGTGAATGACGTGGTCTGCCACGGTGTTCCATCGCCATCGCACGTGCTTCGCGACGGCGACATCGTCAATCTCGACATCACGCTCGAGAAGAACGGTTATATCGCAGATTCCAGCAAGACCTATCTCGTTGGCGAGGTGAATCCGGCCGCCAGGAGGTTGGTCCAGACCACCTATGAGGCGATGTGGATGGGCATTCAGGCGGTTCGCCCAGGCGCGCGGCTCGGAGACATCGGCTGGGCGATCGAACGACATGCAAAGCGCAATGGCTATTCGGTGGTGCGCGAATATTGCGGTCACGGCATCGGCCGCAAGATGCATGAAGAGCCGCAGGTGATGCATTTCGGCAAGCCGGGCACTGGCCTCGCCTTGCGCGAGGGCATGGTGTTCACGATCGAGCCGATGCTCAATCGCGGCCGACGGACTGTGAAAACAGAGGCGGACGGTTGGACCGTTGTGACGAGAGACGGATCGCTGTCCGCACAGTTCGAGCACACCGTTGCCGTGACTGCTTCCGGCGTGTCGGTGCTGACGTTGCGTCCGGACGAACCGGGGCGTGGACTTATAAGCGTGTAGCCAAATCCGAATGACGCTTCCGGAGCTGTGGCCGATGTCGCGCTTCGTTGCAGCAGTGGCGCGGCCCACCTGATCGCCGTTTGAAGCGCAGGGATCATCTCCCTGCGGTGACAATCCCTGTGCATGACTTGCCGTCAGAACTATCTCCAAATGAAACTGCCACATCGAGGCAGAATTCGGAGAGCGGGACGGGACGACCGAACAGAAAGCCCTGGACGAGGTCGACGCCTGCAGCTTGCAGATATTCAAATTGCCCTTCGGTCTCGACACCCTCTGCCGTCGTTGCGATCCCCAGACCACAGGCCAGCGCTAGCACCGAAGACACCACCGCTGCGCAATCGCGGCGATTGGGAACGCCTTGTACGAAGGACTTGTCGATCTTGATCCTGTCGAACGGGAAATTGGTCAGATAACTCGCCGTCGAATAGCCGGTGCCAAAATCATCGAGCGCCATGGAGATGCCGAGATTCTTGAGCTGCCGTATCGTCCCCAGATGCGCCGTTGCGTTCTCCAGAAGAGCCGTCTCCGTCACCTCCAACTCCAGCCGTTCAGGCGAAAGACCCGTCTCCATCAGAATATCCAGCATGACATCGAGCAGGTTTCCCTTGCTGACCTGAACCGCAGAGATGTTGACCGTGATCTTGAGGTGAGCCGGCCACGATGCTGCGTCCGTGCAAGCCTGGCGCAGAATCCACTCGCCAAGAGGAAGGATCAGCCCCGTCGCTTCCGCGAGTGGAATAAACTGATCGGGAGAGATGAGTCCTTTCGATGGATGCCGCCAGCGGACCAGCGCCTCAGCGCCACGCATCTGCCGCGTCTTGGCGTCAACCACCGGCTGATAGTGCAGCTCGAATTCATTTCGTGCGATCGCGTCCCGCAGTTCATTTGCCAACACCGTCTGCGAGTGGGCAGCCTCGATCATCTCGGACTGGAACAGGCGGAAATCGTTTCGCCCGCCCGTCTTGGCGTCGTAGAGCGCGAGATCCGCCTTTCTCAACAGGTCTTCGGGGTCGACGCCATGTTCCGGAGCGAGGGCAATTCCAATGCTGGTCCCGATGCTGGCCTGATGGCCGTTGAGATCAAATGGCTGAGCAATGGCATCAATGATCCTGAGGGCCAGCACGATTGCACCCTCCTGCGGATTGGGTCCACCGTCCTGGATGATCGCAAACTCGTCACCCCCAAGGCGGGCCACTACGTCGGTTTCGCGAGTCGATGCTTTCAGCCGTTGAGCGAATTCAACGAGCATACGATCACCAGCGGGATGTCCCAGCGTGTCGTTGATGGTCTTGAATTTATCGAGGTCGAGCATGACCACGGCAAAGCCACTGTCATGGCGGCCAAGACGCTTGCTCGCCTCCTCGAGTTTCTCGGTAAACAATGTTCGGTTGGCAAGCCCCGTGAGCGCATCGTGACGCGCCAGGTGAACGATCTCGGCCTCTGCGCGCCGCCGTTCGGTGATGTCTTCGTGCGTTGCAACCCAACCGCCGTCCTTCATCGGCTGTCGGGTGACGAGCATCAATCGCCCATCCGCAAATTCATCCACCCTGGCCGAGCTTGAATCTGTCGAATGCTGGCCCAACTCAGCTATCTTTTTCCTGATGGCTGGTTCGCTCGTCCCGCCCTTGAGAATGCCACGGGAGACGCGATCGGCGATGATGGCCTCATGAGGTGTGCCGACTTTCAGCAAAGCTGCGGGCAACTGGTATAGTTCCGCATAGCGATCATTCCAGACAACGAGCCGTTTCGCTCCGTCGAACATGCAGAGACCCTGCGACATGTTACCCAGCGCAATGTCGAACCGTTCGTTCGTCTGCTCCAGCTCCGCGGCTTTCGCGGCCAGCAATTGCTCCCTGTGTTTTTGCGCCGTGACATCTTCATGAGTCGCGAGCCACCCCTCGTTCGGCATCAGATGGCGCGTCATCGAAATGAGGCGCCCATCGACAAGCTCCTGGACCTCTTTCTCGAGTTTCAGTTTGACGTCGACAAGCACGTCCGCAGCCATTTCGCAGTTTGTCCTCTCCGCCCGGCGGTATTCGATGATTTGCCGCAGCGTCGTGCCTGGCTTCACCTGTTCCTCGCTGAGGTGATAGATTTCCGCATAGCGAGCATTTGAAAGAATGATCCTCTGCTTGCTATCAAACAGCGAAAGCCCCTGCGACATGTTGTTCATCGCGGCGTCGAAGCGCATGTTGATCCGCTCGAGTTCAGCAGCTTTATCAGTCAACAATCGCTGTGCACGTTTCTGCTCGGTGATGTCTTCATGGGTTGCGACCCATCCGCCATCCGCAATCGGCCTGCGTTGAATTAAGATCACGCGACCGTCGGCAGACATAAAAATCTGCTTTTGCTTTGTCGGAATCTCCTGAACATCGCCGTCGATGGACAAATCGTGCTTTCCGCGATCTTTGAGGGCCTGCAGCATGCGAGGCAAGGGCGTTCCGGGCCTGACGAGTTCTTCCGGGAAACCGTACATCTCGCGGAAGCGGCCATTCGAAACCACCAAATTCTTGTTCGCGTCAAACAGGCAGAGCCCTAGCGACATGTTGCTCAAGGCAGCATCGAACTGCATGTTCGTTCGTTCCAGAATCCTTGTTTTCACGGCAAGACTATTTGTCTGGCGCACGATCCGAAACGTGCCGAGCAAGATGACGCCAACGATCATAGCGACGAGCGGGCCAACCATGTAAAGATGTTGGCGCCACGGTCCCAGCACCTCGCTGCGGGCGTATGTAATGACCAGGACCAGCGGCAGTCCGGGCACAGCCTTGTATCCTGCGATGCGCGCGATGCCGTCGATAACGCCTATCGTCTCGTAGGAACCGGCTTCTGATTTTGGCAGATATTCGGAGACGAGCGGGCTATCCGCGAAAGATTTTCCGATGGCTCCCTTTATCGCAGGCTCTCGCGCAAGAACCCGCCCCGTTCCCGCGCGATGCAGCAGCAGCACGGATCCACCTTTGCCGACATCGATCGCGCGATAGACCTGCGTGAAATGGGTAGGGTCGAGCGGCGCAATTGCGACTCCTGCGAAGCTGCCGTCGGCATTGCTTAACCGGCGCGACGCCGCCGTGAACCATTTTCCGGTGACAGCCGAGAGATAGGGTGGCGAGATAAACAGTTGGCTATTGGCCTGATCGCGTTGAGCGGTGAAGTGCGGCATGTCGGAGACATTGCCTCGCGGCGGCGTGGGATCGTAGGAATGTGCCAGAAGGTTACCGGCGGCATCTGTCCAGCCGACGGCAACGACGATCGATGAGGCTTTCTTCAGAAGACGCAAGGCGGTATTTGCGGCCTCAGGTGTTGCATACTTTCCCGAAAGACTATCTTCGCGAATTCTCTCGGCTTCGAGCAGTGTTCGATCGATTCCCTCAAAGGTCAGCGCTGTGTGCTCGGCGAGAATCTCGGCGATGTTCAGTGTCGCTTTTTTTGCCTCGGAAAGCGCCGCATGATGGCGTGCCTGCAGATCCACCAGAAACACAACGATGATCGACGCCGCAAAGAAGACGCCGAGCACTACTAATGAAAATCCTGGCAGTCGGGCCAGCCTTCCATAGAACGCACGCATGAAGCGTCCACGTAGTCGTTACAAATGAAACAAATGAAATTCCGGATTTCAGCGTGGATGACGAACCTTAATAATAGGTTGGAAATATTGGCATTACTGTAGGCGGCGGGGCGAAGCATTATGTTGCACTGCGCTCAGCGGAAATGCGGGTCCGCGAGATCCTAAATGCCTGTGGCTCGTTCCTCGTCGTTCTATGAACGTCGGTCGCACGTTCTTGTAAGTGATAGATACAACTTTAAACAGCGCCGGCTTGCAACGGGCTGTTGTCTGGAAATCCCGTCTCTTGCGTGCCGCGTCGCTCGTTCAGTTTCCGTTCAATTGAACCGGCCCAAGCGGCACCCAAAAGCGCGTCCGGGAAGTTGATGCGAAGCACCATCAATCATACGACTTGTTCTTTGGCGCTTTTCGGGCTCGAGACGATGTCCTGTTTGGGCCTGCAATTCGCCGGATAGCGGACATACGAACCTCGATTTGCGCCTGCACGCCCTAAATCAGCGCCATGCCCGACAGCACCATACTCACGCCTGCCACGATCATGATGGCGTCCATGACCAGGCGGAACGCCTCGACGCTCAGCTTCAGCACGTAGCGTTTGGCGATGAACGCGCCGGCCATCAGCGACGCACCGGCGATCAGGCCTTTCACCAGCACGTCGGTATTGAGCGCGCCGAATTGCTGGAAGGTGACGGACTTGCTGAGATAGAGGCCGAGCGAACTCGCGGCTTCGGTGGCGAGGAAGGCGCCCTTGGCGAGGCCGTAAAACAGAAACAGCGGCACGCTCAGGGGACCGCTGGAGACGACAATGCCGGTGAGATAGCCGATGATCGCGCCGCCAAGCGCGAGTTGCCACAGACCGATGGTGAAGGAGCGCCGCGCCAGCCAGTGGCGCAGCGGCACCATGGCGATGAAAAAAAGGCCGATGGTGAGATCGACCACGTGTGACGGCAGCACCAGCAGCGTCCGTGCGCCCAGGGCTGCTGCGGGAACGCCGGTGAGCGAATAGGCTGCGGTGGCGCGCCAGTCGACCTCGCGCCACCAGGCCGCGATGCGCGAGAGATTGGACATCACGGCGGCGATGGCCATGATCGGCACGGCCTGCTTGGGGCCGAATTCATAGACCAGCACCGGCATCAGCATGATCGACGAGCCGGTGCCGACGATCCCGGAGATGGTGCCGGCGATCAGGCCGACCGTGCAGACGAAGATAAAGTTCACGGCGCGATTCCCCAAGCGCGGGACGTTACAAGAGCGCTCCGGTCGTGAAGGTGCAAGCGATCCGATGGGAGAGAGGGCGATGCCAACTGGAGAACTGGGGCGTGCGCGGCGGTCTGCCTGCATGCGAGATCGAACTTAGCGTCAAGGTCGACGTCTAGGACGCGGCAGCGGGCGCGGGGGCGGCGCTGTCGCCGCCCTTGTAGACCCGCAGGTAGCGGCGGCCGAGGCTGGTCAGCACTTCATAAGCGATGGTGCCGTAGTGATGCGCGAGTTCGTCGACGGTGATGCCGTCGCCGATCAGCGTCGCCAGATGGCCGCGGCGGGCGGCGTTGTGGGGCAGGTCGGTGATATCGACGGCCAGTAAATCCATCGAGATGCGGCCGGCGATTGGGCAGCGCTGCCCGGCGATGATGACCTCGGCGCCGCGGGTGCCGTCGCTGCTGCCGGCGGCGCGGAAATAGCCGTCGGCATAGCCGGCCGAGATGATCGCAAGCTTGGTCGGACGTCGCGCGGTCCAGGTGGCGCCGTA
This sequence comes from Tardiphaga sp. P9-11, assembly GCF_008329525.1. GTDB lineage: Bacteria > Pseudomonadota > Alphaproteobacteria > Rhizobiales > Xanthobacteraceae > Tardiphaga. The sequence goes on from NZ_NPKQ01000004.1 coordinate 324,895, forward strand.
GCCGACGCTGTCGCCCTTGTCGACGTTGCGGGTCTGCAGGATGCGCACCTTGAGATCGACCACGGGCGCCATCGGGTTGTCGGCTTCCGGCGTCGGATTAACGCCATAGAGTGCCGCACCTGGACGTATCAGATCGAACTGATACGCCGCGCCGAGATAGATGCCTGACGAATTCGCGAGGGATGCCGGCACGCCGGAGAATAGTGAAGACGCTTCGCGGAAACTGGAATATTGCCGCGCGTTCATCGGATGGTGCAGTTGTTCAGCGCAAGCAAGGTGGCTCATCACCAGCGTGAAGCCGTGATCGCCTGAACCGAGGCGCGGGATCAGGCCCTGGACATCGACAAGACTGATACCGAGCCGGTTCATGCCGGTGTCGACATGCACGGCCGCGCCGCCCTTCCAGCCGGTGCGGCGGCAGAACATGTCCCATTCGGCGAGTTCGTTGAGGTCGCCGATCACGGGCTGCACATTGATGGCGGCCAGCGCATCGCCGGAATTGGGCGGGAAGCCATTCAGCAGATAGATTGCCGCGTCAGGCGCAGCCGCGCGCGCGGCGCGGGCTTCATCAAAGGTGGCGACGAAGAAAGTCTTGCAGCTAGCCTTGGCCAGCGCGCGTACCACCGGCGTGATGCCGCAGCCATAGGCGTCGGCCTTCACTGCCGCGCCGCATTCGGCGGGCACGCCGTGCTTTTCGAGCTTGCGCCAATTGGCGACGATGGCGTTGAGATCGATGGTCAGGATACCGCTGGCGTCTGCGGGCAACTCCATATCGACCGGAGTTGTCGGTTTCGGGTCGGAGACGCTGTTCATCGAAATGTCCTGGCACACAGATCAGGCAGGCAGTGCGATCACGCGATGGGATCACGCGATCAATCTTCTGCGCCGCACCATAAGCGGGCGTCAGACCCGGTTCAACCGCACGCGCATTACTCCTCGGGCGCGCGGAACTGGGAGCCACCGGCGAGATCGCTGAAGCGCGTGAACTGGCCTTCGAACTGCAGGTCGACGGTGCCGGTGGGGCCGTGACGCTGCTTGGCGATGATGACTTCGGCCTTGCCATGCGCAAGATCCATATCGAGCTGCCATTTCTCGTGCTCGGGGGTGCCGGTTCGTGGCTCCTTGGCCTGCAGGTAGTATTCCTCGCGATACACGAAGACCACCACGTCGGCGTCCTGCTCGATCGATCCCGATTCACGCAGGTCGGAGAGCTGAGGATGCTTGTCCTCACGATTTTCGACCTGACGCGAGAGCTGCGACAATGCCACCACCGGGCAGTTCAATTCCTTCGCCAGCGCCTTGAGGCTCGTGGTGATCTCGGTGACTTCCTGCACGCGGTTGTCGGAGCGCTTGCCCGAGCCCTGCAGCAGCTGGATGTAGTCCACCATGATGACGTCGAGGCCCTTTTGCCGCTTCAGGCGGCGGGCGCGGGCGGTGAGCTGCGAGATCGACAGACCACCGGTTTCGTCGACATAAAGCGGCAGGTTCTGCAGCTTGATGGTGTAGTCGCGAATCTTGTCGAATTCGCTCTGGGTGATGCCGCCGCGACGGATCGCGCTCGACGAAATCTCGGTCTGCTCGGCGAGAATACGCGTGGCAAGCTGTTCGGCCGACATTTCGCAGGAGAAGAAGCCAACGACGCCGCCATTAATGGTTTTCATGCTGCCGTCGGGCTGCACTTCGGACTGATAGGCCGCGGCGATATTGTAGGCGATGTTGGTGGCGAGCGATGTCTTGCCCATGCCGGGACGTCCCGCGAGCACGAGAAGATCCGAGCGCTGCAGGCCGCCCATGCGGGCATCAAGGTCGCGCAGGCCAGTGGAAATGCCCGAGAGCTTGCCTTCGCGCTGATAGGCGTTGGCGGCCATGTCGAGGGCGGTGGTCATCGCCTGCGAGAAGCGCTGGAAGCCGCCGTCATAGCGGCCGGCTTCGGCCAGTTCGTAGAGCCGGCGCTCGGCATCCTCGATCTGGGCGCGGGGCGCGAAGTCGACCGGCGCGTCATAGGCCACATTGACCATATCTTCGCCGACGCCGATCAACTGCCGGCGGATCGCCAGCTCATAAATCGTGCGGCCGTAATCCTGCGCGTTGATGATGGTGGTGGCTTCAGCGGCGAGGCGGGCGAGGTATTGGCCCACGGTCATGCCGCCGAGATCCGTGTCGGTCGGCAGGAAGGTCTTCAGCGTGACCGGCGTGGCGATCTTGCCCGCGCGGACAATGGCGCTGATGGTCTCGAAAATGGTCTGGTGGATCGGCTCGAAGAAATGATCGGGTTTGAGGAAGTCCGAGACCCGGTAGAACGCGTCGTTATTGACCAGCATGGCGCCGAGAACGCCTTGTTCCGCTTCGATATTGTGAGGCGCAGTCCGGTAGGCCGGGGTGCCGGCATCGGGCGCGAGCTTGAGAACGTTCGAATCGAATGCGGCCATGGTCTTTATTTGGTCTTCTGAATTGGGCGGATGAACGGCGTCGTGACGCGCGGCGTTGGACTAAGCGCTTCGCGTGCGGCGAACGAAAGGATGCGGTCAGGCCTTATGCACGATTCCCACATTGGCCCGGTGGGATTTACGGCCGAACCAAGCATTGCGCTTGACGCCTCGGTGGCAACAAGGGGGAGGGTCCTGAATCATTGCTTAAGGAACCCGGAAAAATTGACCCGCACGCCTGAACCGGATGGCGATCTCTCGCACTTATTATGAGAGCCAACCGTTTGCAGGAACGGCGATGCCGGAACCCCTCGGGGACCCAAGCGTTGGCTTCATAACGATAAGAGGCGAAGGATAGATCGATGGGCCAGCGCCACCAGCATTGCGATGCCGGAACCGACGGTTCTGCGTGGTTGTCCACGCTGGTCGACACGTTCCAGCGCACCGCCCAGCTCGAAAACGTCCCATGCGACGCGAAATCCCTGTCCGCCGCCATGGCTCGCCTTGAGCGTCCCGCCATTTTACCGTCGCGGCGGGTCGCGCGCCGCCGTCAGGTGACGCTCGAATTCCAGCACTGAGCGAGCTTATTCGCCGGCAATCTGCAAACGCGGTTGCTGGGCACGTTCCCTGGCGCGAAGCCGATCTTCCTCCCGCCCGATATAATCCCGCGTGAACGGCACGACGTCCTGACGTTTGGTGAGCTGGATCTGGAAGTTCATCACGTTCTGCATACGGAACGACATTTCCGACGCCGCAAGATAAAACTCCCACATCCGCGCGAAGCGCTCGTCATAGAGCCGCACGGCTTCCTCGCGTCGTGCCATGAAGCGCTCGCGCCACGCTTTCAGCGTTTCAGCATAATGCAGCCGCAGGATTTCAATATCCGAGACGAGCAACCCGGCCCGTTCGATCGCCGGGAGAACTTCCGACAGAGCAGGGATGTAGCCGCCGGGGAAAATGTACTTGGCAACCCATGGATTGGTGATACCGGGTCCCTCAGGGCGGCCGATGGAGTGCAGCACCATGACGCCGTCCTCGGTCAGGAGTTCAGCGCATCGCTTGAAGTAGGTGTCGTAATGGTCGACGCCGACATGTTCGAACATGCCGACGGAGACGATGCGGTGGAATGGACCGGGGATGTCGCGATAGTCCTCGAGCAGGAATTTCGCGCGGTCTTTGAGGTTTTTCTCGCCGGCCCGGGCATTGGCGACCTGCAGCTGTTCGGTGGACAGCGTAACGCCAGTAACATTGGCGCCGGTCATCTCTGCCAGATAAAGCCCAAGCCCGCCCCAGCCGGAGCCGATGTCGAGTACGCGCTGACCTTTTTTGATGAGCATCTTGGCCGCGAGGTGGCGCTTCTTGGCGAGCTGGGCGTCGTCCAGGGTCGCGTCCGGTCCTTCGAAATAGGCACAGCTATATTGCTTGTCGGCATCCAGAAACAATGAGTAGAGCCGGGCGTCCAGATCGTAGTGATGGGCAACGTTGTTGCGGGAGCGCTTGCGCGGATTAAACTGTTGGGCGTGGCGCAGAACGTAACGGACCCACCATTGCAGCCTGGCCCAGCGGGGCGCCATATCGGACTGGTTCAGAGCGATGGCGAGAAGGTCGGCGATGGTGCCGCGCTCCATGACGAGGAGCCCGTCCATGAATATCTCGCCGAGCGCCAGTTCGGGATCGAGAAGTAGTCGGCGTTGGGCGGCTTTGGTGACGAAGCGGGCAGAGACGGGAGGGCCGGAGCCATCGCCGAAGGTGAATTGTTGGCCGGAGGAGGTTGTGAAGGTTATTGCCCCTCGGCGAATGTACTGACTCAGGAAGAATCGCAACAGACGGTCCATCGAAATCACCCCAATGATCCGATCACGCGCAAACTGAAGCACCAGCGTAACTTCCCGCCGTGCACGAGATCAACTGTCTCCCTAGCTCTCAGATAGATGATAGTAGCCGCGCACCGTCTGTGCCAATGCGCACGCTGCAATGCCGCCATCCCGATTGTTCCGATCACATCGTTGCGATATGTCGATGCTTCCATTCACGTCACAATCGGATACAAGGTGATCCGCGTGACTAAGCTAGCCAAATCAGGAGATTGAAATGTTGAGCCGAGCGCTCAGTTTAGCGACGGTGATGCTCCTGGTTAGCTTCGCGGCAGTCCCGGCACAGGCCCAAAACCTCGAAGCCGGAAAATCACCCTCCCAGATTTTCGCGGGCGGCTGTGCCGTTTGCCATAAAAGTCCGCGCGGACTGTTGAAGACGGTGGCACCCGGTCAGCTGCCGGCCTTCCTGCGCCAGCACTACACCACGAGTACAGATATGGCGGCCTCGATGGCCGCTTATGTCGTGTCCAACGGGGCAGCCGACCGCCGTCCTGCTACCGGGGATAACCTGACACGGCAGGGCCGGGAGCTGACCACCGAGCAGAAGCCGGCTCCGGCCGATGCGAAGCCAGGTACTGCACCGGCGCCCGAGGCGACGCCTCCGGGCCGCCGATCCCGTTCGCAGGAAGCCGCGAAGCCGGAGGCCGATGTTGCGCCGGCTCAGGTCGAGCCCGGCACGCGGAAGGGCCGCAATGCCAAGCGTCAGGCACGTCCGGAGACAGAGAATCCCGAAGCCAGGCCGGATGCGGCCAAGCCCGCAGATGCGCAGGCGCCTGCGGCTGCTGAAACCGAGCGCCCTGCGCAGAAGCAGAAGCTCGGCAAGAAGGGGCGTCGCCATCAGGAAGAGCCGAAGGCCGAGCCTGTGAAGGACGAGCCCAAGGTCGAAACCAAGACTGAGCCGAAGGCCGAACCCAAGCCTGAGCCCAAGACTGAACCCAAGACTGAACCGAAGGTCGAGCCAAAGCCGGAGCCGGCCAAGACCGAGCCTGCGAAGCCCGCTGAAGAAAGCAAGCCCGAGGCGAAGCCGGAGCCCAAGCCTGAAGCTAAGCCCGAAGCCAGGCCTGAGCCGCCGACATTACGTCCGGATCCGGTCCCGCCGGTGACGCCGGCACCGAAGGCCCCCGAAGGGGAGAGCCGTCCGGCGCCATCCGCGCCCGTGACGCCGACGCCTGCACCCGTAGCGCCTGCTCCTGCGTCTCCGCCAGCAGCAACGCCTGCGCCGGCACCTGCGGCTCCAACGCCACCTCCAGCAACTCCGCCGGCGCCTACCGCCCCGACGCCTGCAGCACCGCCGCCGCCTCCGCCGTCTGTTGCACCACCGGCGCCTCCGGCCTCGTCAGGCCCCCCGGTGCCGCCGATCTCGCAGTAAGACATCAGTCGTCGTTCGAACGACCGAACAAAAAAAGCCCGGCCATATTGGCCGGGCTTTTCTCGTTTGAGCAGAAGCTCTGTCGTGTGGGTTTAGCCGTTGTCTTCTTCGGCGTTGCCCTGTGCGTCCGGATCGAAGAACTCGCCAGCGGCAGCCAGTGCTTCGGCGGCTGCGTCCTGATCTTCCTGACGGCTCGAGATGTCTTCGCCGCGGTTGATGCGCTCGGCTTCGTCGGCCGAACGGGCAACGGTAACGCTGACGCTGACTTCGACTTCAGGATGCACGGCGATCGAGATCTTGTGCTGGCCGATGGTCTTGATCGGTGCGTCGAGCAGAACCTGGCTGCGGGCGAAGGTAACGCCGTCGGCTTCGAAGGTGGCGATGATATCGCGCACCGACACCGAACCGAACAGCTGGCCGGTTTCCGATGCCTGACGGATGATGACGACGTTGCGGCCGTTGATCTTCTCGGCAACCGTGGTGGCTTCTGCCTTGGCCTTGATGTTGTTGGCTTCGAGGTCAGCCTTCATACCGTCGTACTTGGCGCGGTTGTCGGCAGTGGCGCGCAGCGCCTTGCCGCGCTTCAGCAGAAAGTTGCGGCCGTAGCCGTCCTTGACGCGGACGACTTCGCCCATCTGGCCGAGCTTGGCAACGCGTTCCAACAGAATGACTTCCATGATCGATCTCCTTTGAGTTTGAATGAGTAGTGAGTGAGGTGAAGTAATCAGGCCACCGTCGAAGAAGGTGGCTTGCGTGCGAGAAAACGTTGGCGAAATCCGAAAAAAGCATCGGCGAGGCCGAGGCCCACCATGGTGAGGATGGGCCAGCCCAGGATGAGCACCATGGCGTAGGTCAGGCCCAGCACCATCACGCGGCTTTTCATGCCCATGGTCAGCGTATGCAGCGCGGCGAAGCCGGTGAGGGCATAGGCCATCATCAGCGCCGACGTGACGATCTGCGAAAAGATGCCGATCAGTCCGCCCATGAAGGACAGCGCGATGGCCAGACACAGCGCGACCATCGTCATCGGTGGCAGTGCCGCGGATTTCAGCTCCGGCCACGGCCGATTCAGCCGGCCCGATGTCACGATGATGCGGCCCGCAAGCCAGAGATTGAGCGTCAGCGTCATGATCGCAACGATGGCGGCGGCAGCCGGCGCGATCGTCACCAGCGCGTTGATGATCTGTTCGGAGTCGCCAGCGCCGCCGCGCGATCCCAGAATGCGGGTCAGAGCGTGCCGCAGCGATGAGACGATGGTGTCGCCGTCTGTGCCGAGGGTCAGCAGCGCGCCCATGGTGGTGAAAGCGGCGAAACCCGCGGTCCACAGCAGCATGCGGCCGACCGGATACCATTCGACCACGGGCGGCGTTGTGGGGGCGCCATTCACTCCGGGCACCTCTGCAGTAACGGGACGGCCGAGCAGCGCGAGATGGCCAAGCCACCAGGCGGGCAGCGCCACGGTGAAGACGAAGGCGGCGAGATAGGGCATGCCGAACAGCAGGCCGAGCGAGGTGCCGGCTGCGATGCCGCCGATGGCAGCAGTGACCGGGCCCCAGCCGAGAGCGGCCACCATCAAGGGCAGCGGCGCGAGATAGAACAGCAAAAGGGAAATCAACGCGCCCGAAATGATCGAGGCGAACATCAGCGCTGAGGCAGCGCCGGCGGCAAACGCGATGAGAAGACTTGCGATCATCAGCTGTCCCGCCCCCTTTGAGCGGTTAGAGGCTCGAAGCCCCAACCATCGGCGACCGGACGACCCGGAAGCCTTATGAGAAATAGAAGCGACCGGCGGCCTTAGGCCGCCGGTCGAAAACCGCCTTAGCGGATAACGTAGGGCAGCAGGCCGAGGAAACGCGAGCGCTTGATGGCGCGGGCGAGTTCACGCTGCTTCTTGGCGGAGACGGCAGTGATGCGGCTCGGCACGATCTTGCCGCGCTCGGAAACGTAACGCATCAGCAGCTTGGAATCCTTGTAATCGATCTTCGGCGCGTTCGGACCCGTGAACGGGCAGGTCTTGCGACGGCGGAAAAACGGACGACGTGCACCAGCTTCAGCCATTATTCTTACTCCTCAACCGATGCTGCTTCGTCGTCGCGCGGACGACGCGGACCACGATCACCACGGAAGCCACCGCCTTCACGGTCGCCACGGAAACCGCCGCCTTCGCGGTCGCCACGGAAACCACCGCCACGGTCATCGCGCTCACGATCACGATCAGCCTTGCGCATCATGGCGCTTGGGCCTTCCTCGTGCTCTTCGACACGGACGGTCAGATAACGGATAACGTCTTCGCTGATCCGCTCCTGGCGCTCGATCTCGGTGACCGCCGCGGACGGGGCATCGAGATTCATCAGCACGAAGTGCGCCTTGCGATTCTTGTTCATGCGATAGGTCAGGGAGCGCACGCCCCAGTTTTCCATCTTCACGACCTTGCCGCCGAGACCTTCGACGATGCCGGTCATCTGGGTGGTGAGGTCTTCGACCTGCTGTGCGCTCGCATCCTGACGTGCGAGAAATACATGCTCATAAAGAGGCATGGCTGTCCTTTCCAAGGTTAGCGCGTTTCCCGGCGGCAAGCCCTTCGAACCCTTATGGAAAGGACTCGATATTGCTCAGAAGGCGGGAGCACGGGACGACGAGCCGACTGGCCCTATCGCAACAAAACCGCTGTGGATGATTTACAGGTGAATTTTGCTGTGACCGTCCGTTCAGCTCCCGGCCGGAATCTGCGGATCGGGGCCTTATACGGATTTTCCCAGTAATGGCAAGCGAAACAGGGGTCAAATGAGCGGATTCCGGGAGCGGGCGGGAACCCGGATCGTGGTGCATCCCGGGCGCTGCAGCTTGACATTCCCCGTCGTGCCAGTGTCTTACGGCGCATGTTTGAACGAGTTTAAGCCAAAAAACATGACGGGGCGTCAATGACCGCAGCATTTACCTTTCCGGGGCAGGGTTCCCAGGCGGTCGGCATGGGCAAGGCACTGGCCGAGGCATTTCCAGCCGCCAAGGCGGTGTTCGACGAGGTCGATTCGGCCTTGAATGAGAAGCTGACTGGCATCATCTGGGATGGGCCGGCCGAAACCCTCCAATTGACCGAAAACGCTCAGCCCGCGCTGATGGCGGTGTCGCTGGCGACCATGCGGGTGCTTCAAACCGAGGCAGGCATCTCGCTGGCCAGGGACGCGGCTTTCGTGGCCGGTCACTCGCTCGGCGAATATTCGGCGCTGGCAGCGGCCGGAAGCCTATCGGTCACGGATGCGGCCCGCCTGCTGCGGACCCGCGGGCTGGCCATGCAGAAGGCCGTGCCGGTGGGCGTCGGTGCCATGGCAGCGTTGCTTGGCCTCGATTACGAGACGGCCGTGGCCGTGGCTGAAGAAGCCGCACAGGGCGAAGTCTGCCATGCCGCCAACGACAATGGTGGTGGTCAGGTGGTGGTGTCCGGCAACAAGGCTGCGGTCGAACGCGCGCTGGAAATCGCCAAGACCAAGGGCGCCAAGCGTGCGATGCTGCTGCCGGTGTCGGCGCCGTTCCATTGCAGCCTGATGCAGCCTGCCGCCGACGTGATGGCAGAGGCGCTGGCCAAGGTTACGATCAACAAGCCGGTGGTGCCTCTGGTGTCCAATGTACTCGCCGCGCCGATTGGGGATCCTGATGAAATTCGCCGCCGCCTCGTCGAGCAGGTCACCGGCACCGTGCGCTGGCGCGAATGCGTGTCCTATATGGCAGGTCAGGGCGTGACCCGCTTTCTTGAAGTCGGCTCCGGCAAGGTGCTGAGCGGGCTCGTCAAACGCATTGCCGAAGGCGCTGTGGGCGTCGCCATCGGTGGACCCAACGACATTGCCGCCGCCAAGGATGCGCTCGCAGCAGCGCGTTCGGCGTAAGCGGCCAGAGGAGAGACAAGATGTTTGATTTGACGGGACGTACAGCGCTGGTCACTGGCGCGACCGGTGGCATCGGTGGCGCGATCGCGACCGCCCTGCACGCACAAGGCGCCACGGTGGCGATCTCGGGCACGCGCCGCGAGATACTTGATGCATTGGCAGCCAAGCTCGGCGACCGCGTTCATGTGCTGCCGTGCAATCTGTCCGATGCAGCGGAAGTCGAAGAACTCGTGCCATCCGCCGAAAAGGCGATGGGACAGCTCGACATCCTTGTGGCGAACGCCGGTATCACCAAGGACAATCTGTTCGTTCAGCTCAAGGACGAGGATTGGGATGACGTCATCAACGTCAATCTGACCGCGACCTTCCGCCTCGCGCGTGCTGCCACCAAGCTGATGATGCGCAAGCGCTTCGGCCGAATCATCGCGATTACTTCGGTGGTCGGCGTCACCGGAAATCCCGGGCAGGGGAATTACACTGCGGCGAAAGCGGGTCTGATCGGCATGATGAAGACGCTGGGTGCGGAATACGCGAAGCGCAATGTGACGGCCAATTGCATTGCACCCGGTTTCATCGCGACGCCGATGACCGATGTGCTGAATGATAAGCAACGCGAAACGATTCTCAGTAAGGTGCCGGCAGGGCGTCTCGGCTCGCCGGAAGATATTGCGGCGGCAGCCGTCTATCTGAGCTCAAATGAGGCAGCTTACGTCACTGGACAGACAATTCATGTCAATGGCGGCATGGCGATGATCTAAGCGTCGGGGAACCCCAACGCTGTGATTTAATTGAGGTTTGGACGGTCACCGGGCTATGTGGCCAAGCCAGATGAAGTATGGTAACCGAACCGCCAACGGTGGGGCAAAGAAGGCCATTGCAGGAATTTGAAACCCTGTATATTGGCGGGGACGAGCCTGCCGTTTTCGCGAGGCTCCGTCCGGGACGACGGGGTCAATCCAGAGACGCGCAACTGCGCAAGGTTTAACGAGTTAAACGCTCCACGATGGCTCGTATCGTCTGCGGACGGGCCCAATGTAACAAGCACGAGGTTGATATGAGCGAGATTGGCGAGCGAGTGAAGAAGATCGTGGTTGAACACCTTGGTGTTGAACCAGAGAAGGTGGTCGATGCCGCGAGCTTCATCGATGATCTCGGCGCTGACAGCCTCGACACGGTCGAGCTCGTAATGGCATTCGAAGAAGAGTTCGGCTGCGAAATTCCGGACGACGCCGCAGAGACGATTCTGACCGTCGGCGACGCCACCAAGTTTCTCGAGAAGAACGCAAAGAGCTGACGCCTTCGCGCGACACATTTGAAGCCGGACGGATTGCGTTTGCGCGATCCACCGGCTTCTTGCTGTGATGCGCAGGTATTTGCTCAAGAGACTTTAGTTCAAGACACATCGGCTCAAGGATGGGCCGTGGAGGTACGACAATGAGGCGGGTGGTCGTCACAGGCCTTGGCATGGTTTCGCCACTTGGCTGCGGCGTCGAGCCGACCTGGAAGCGCATCCTCAACGGTGAGAGCGGCGCAAAGCGGATCGATACGTTCGATGTATCCGATCTCACCAGTCAGATCGCCTGTGTAATTCCACGCGGTGACGGCAGCGATGGCACCTTCAATCCCGACCAGTGGATGGAGCCAAAAGACCAGCGCAAGGTCGACGACTTCATCATCTATGCGATGTGCGCCGCCAGGCAGGCGCTCGACGATGCCAACTGGCACCCCGACAATGAAGACGATCGCTGCGCCACTGGCGTGATGATCGGCTCCGGCATCGGCGGTCTGTCCGGCATTGCCGATACCGCATTGCTTCTGAAAGAACGCGGCCCGCGCAAAGTGTCGCCGTTCTTCATTCCCGGCCGGTTGATCAATCTCGCTTCGGGCTATGTCTCGATCGAGCACGGCCTCAAAGGCCCCAATCACTCCGTGGTCACGGCATGTTCGACCGGCGCGCATGCGATCGGCGATGCCAGCCGTCTGATCGCGCTTGGCGATGCCGAGGTAATGGTCGCCGGCGGCACCGAGTCGCCGATCAGCCGTTTGGCGATGGCCGGCTTCGCGGCGGCACGCGCGCTGTCGACCAGTTTCAACGAAACGCCCGAGAAGGCGTCGCGGCCTTACGACAAGGACCGCGATGGCTTCGTCATGGGCGAGGGCGCCGGCGTCGTCGTGCTCGAAGAGTATGAACACGCCAAGGCGCGCGGCGCGCGCATTTATGCCGAGATCATCGGCTACGGCATGTCGGGCGATGCCTATCACATCACGTCGCCGACGCCCGATGGCGACGGTGCGTTCCGCAGCATGAATGCTGCAATGAAGCGCGCAGGCATTGCCGCGGCCGACATCGACTACATCAATGCGCACGGCACCTCGACGCCGCTCGGCGACGAGATCGAACTCGGCGCGGTTCAGCGCTTGCTCGGCAATGCCGCGTCGAAAGTATCGATGTCGTCGACGAAGTCGTCGATCGGCCACCTGCTCGGTGCTGCCGGTGCGGTCGAGGCCATCTTCTGTGTGCTTGCGATTCGGGATAACATCGCGCCGCCGACGATCAATCTCGACAATCCGTCGGTGGAAACTGCGATCGATCTCGTCGCATTGACCCCGCGCAAGCGCGAGGTCAACATTGCCTTGTCGAATTCATTCGGTTTCGGCGGTACTAATGCGTCCGTGATCTTGCAGCGCGTGGCTGGTTAGAGAACCTCCACCGTTTCGCCGTATTCCGCACTAATTCCAACACTGGGCGTATGCTATTGACGGGGATCGTGTTTGTCCCCGTCACGATTGAACCGACAGAATCAGGTGCTATCGATGAGTGAGAGGCCGCCCATTTCGCCGAGGAGCCCGCGTGCCGCGCTGGAGCCGGAGCAGGTTCCGCCGCCGCCGAAGCGTTCCGATCATGCGCGCAATCCGCTTGTGGTTGCCGGTAATGCCATCATCACCATCATCATCGTCGCCATGCTCGGTGCAGGTGGTGCCTATGTCTATGGTCGCCAGGCGCTCGAAGCGCCGGGACCGCTGCAGGACGAGAAGGTCGTCAATATCCCCGCACGCGCGGGCAAGGGCGACATCGCTGAAGCGTTGCTGCGCGAAGGCGTGATCTCCGCCAATCGCTGGGTTTTCATCGGCGCCGTGTTCGCCCTGAAAGCCAGCTCCGAACTGAAGCCCGGCGAGTATCTGTTCCAGAAGAACGCCAATCTGCGCGACGTCATCGGCACCATCGTCGAAGGCAAGGTCGTGCAACACTCGATCACCATTCCCGAAGGCCTGACCTCCGAGCAGATCGTCGCGCGTTTGACTGATAACGACATCTTCACCGGCTCGATCCGCGAAATGCCGCGCGAGGGCACGTTGCTGCCAGAGACCTATAAATTTCCGCGTGGCACGCCGCGCGACCAGGTGATCCAACGCATGCAGCAGGCGCAAAAGCGCGTGCTGGCCGAGATCTGGGAACGCCGCAACGCCGATATCCCCGCGAAGACGCCGGAGCAGTTGGTGACGCTCGCTTCCATCGTTGAGAAGGAAACCGGCCGTGCCGACGAGCGCAGCCGCGTGGCCGCCGTATTCGCCAATCGCCTGCGCCAGAAGATGAAGCTGCAGTCCGATCCGACGATCATCTACGGCATTGTCGGCGGCAAGGGCACGCTCGGCCGTCCGATCAAGCGCAGCGAGATCCAGCAGCCGTCGCCGTACAACACCTATGTCGTTGAAGGCCTGCCGCCTGGGCCGATCGCCAATCCCGGCCGTGCGTCGCTCGAAGCGACCGCCAATCCCGCGCGCACCCGTGACCTGTTCTTCGTTGCCGATGGCACCGGTGGTCACGCCTTCACCGAGACCTACGACGCGCATCAGAAGAACGTCAGCAAGCTGCGCGCGCTCGAAAAGGCCGTCCAGAACGACGCCGTCGAGCCGCCGGAAGAGGCTGCTGCTGCGCCTGCCGGAGCTCCTCCGGATCCCGCTGCGGCGACGGGCACAAGTTCGACCAAACCTGCACCAGCCAAGCGTGCTCGCACGACGCCAGCGCCCGCCGCGCCGGCCCGTCAGGGTGCCGCGCAGTCGGCGGGTACACCGCCGGTTGTTCAGCAATAGGCACCACTCGGCGTGGGCCTGATTTCGCTTGGCCTGAAAAGGCCCTAACCTGATCCGGTTCGCGCTTTTGCGAATCTTACTCGTATTACTTGGAGACCTTCCGCGATGGCGTTGTCGAGCATGACCGGCTTTGCGCGAAGCCACGGCACCAGCGGGCCTTACAGCTTCGAGTGGGAGCTGAAGTCCGTCAACGCCAAGGGCTTCGACCTGCGCATGCGGATGCCGCCGGGCTTCGACGAGGTTGAGGCGGTCGCCCGCAAGCGTGCGACTGAAATGTTGTCGCGCGGCACAGTTTACGCCAACCTCACCGTGAAGCGCAGCAATGCGGCCTCGAGCGTGCGGATCAACGAAGAGGTGTTGAATTCGGTGCTGCGTATTGCCGCCGAATTGGCCAGCAAGATCGATGCCGTTGCGCCGAGCGTCGACGGCCTGATGAATATCAAGGGCGTCATCGAAGTGGTCGAGCCCGAGGCTGATGAAGCCGAGGACAAGGTGGCGAAGGCTGCCGTTGCTGCGGCGTTCGAAGAGGCGCTCACCGCGCTGGTCGCGATGCGGAAGCGCGAGGGGACGACGCTCGGGGATATCCTGTCGCAGCGCCTCGATGAGATCGAGACGCTGTCGAAGAAGGCCGAGGCTGCACCGGGCCGCAAGCCCGAAGCCATTCGTGCACGGCTCGCCGAACAGATCGCCACGCTGCTGGAAACCTCGGATCGTTTCGATAGCGATCGGCTGAGCCAGGAGGCGCTGATGATGGCGACCAAGGCCGACATTCGCGAAGAACTGGATCGTATCGCGTCTCACATTTCGCAGTCGCGCGAGATGATCAAGAAGGGCGGGCCCGTGGGGCGCCGGCTGGATTTCCTGTCGCAGGAGTTCAACCGCGAGGTCAACACCTGCTGCTCGAAATCCAATGATCTGGAATTGACCAGCACCGGCCTCGAAATGAAGAACGTGGTCGAGCAATTCCGTGAACAGGTACAGAATCTGGAGTGACCATGTCCGGGGGCAGCCGAAATTCTGGTGAAGCTGGCTTTGACGGAGTCGAACGGCGCGGACTGATGTTCGTGCTGTCATCGCCATCCGGTGCCGGCAAGACGACGCTGACGCGGCTGCTGATCGACCGGATGCCGGGACTCCAATTGTCGGTATCGGCCACGACGCGCCCGATGCGGCCTGGCGAAGTCGACGGCAAGGACTACATGTTCGTCGACAAGCCGCGCTTTGAGACAATGGCCAAGAGCAACGAACTGCTCGAATGGGCTACCGTGTTCGACAACCGCTACGGCACGCCGCGTGCGCCGGTGGAAGCAGCCCTCTCTGCCGGCAATGACGTGCTGTTCGACATTGACTGGCAGGGCACCCAGCAATTGCGCGAGAAGGCCCGTGCCGACGTGGTCAGTGTTTTCATCCTGCCACCCTCGGCCGCCGATCTGGAAAAGCGCTTGCACACGCGCGCGCAGGACTCTGACGAGGTGATCCGCGGCCGCATGAGCCGCGCCAGCCATGAAATGAGCCACTGGGCGGAATACGACTACATTGTCATCAACCACAATGTAGAGGAGGCCTATAGCGAGGTGCAGTCGATCCTCAAGGCCGAACGCCTGAAGCGCGAGCGCCGTACCGGACTGACGTCCTTTGTGCGCGGATTGCAGCAAGAACTCGAAGGCTAATACCATGCAGGCATTGTTCTGGAATGAGCGCACGCAGCAGCTCAGCGATGGTGCACGGGTGTTCGATCTGCTGGCGCTCACGTGGCGTGATGATGCCGTGGAGCAGGGTGGAGAAGCTGTGACGGGTTCCGAGGCGTTGCTGCGGCTCGCAGCAACGCGCAAGCTGCGCCGTGTGCCCATCGGCATCATCGGGCCGCGAGACGCGACACATGCGCAATACGATCTCGCCGAACAGATGGGCGCAGCATTGGCCCGCCATGGCCTGCAACTGTTGTGCGGCGGCAAGAACGGCGTGATGGAAGCGGCGTGCAAGGGGCATGCGCAGGAGGGCGGCATGCCTGTCGGGCTGCTGCCGGATGAGGAGTGGCACGCGGCCAATCCCTATGTCGCCATTCCCATCGCGACGGGGATTGGTCCTGCGCGCAATGCAATCATCGCACGGGCATGTCTCGTGCTGGTCGCGATTGGTGGCGGTGTCGGCACACTCTCGGAGATGGCGCTCGGACTACAATTCAATCGTCTGGTGTTGGCGATGGCCGATGCGCCAGAGGTGAATACCGTCGAACGCGTTGCTGATGTCGATAGCGTCATCGCTCGCATTGCAGCACGTATTCTCGCAAACGCATAACTTTGTCACCCTGTCATAAAACTGATATGCCGCCGTTATACTGAGGCGCAGACTTCAGCATCACATTTGACAGGGGACATGGCTCGTGCCGTTCGTCGCGATCGCCTATCTGATTTTTCTCGCGGCGCCAGTTCTGTTGCTATTCGTCGGCTCTTTCGGAGAAGTCTGGAGCGGCACGCTGCTGCCGTCGGGTTTTACCTGGCGCTGGTATCAGGAAGTCGCGGGCGATCCCAGTTTTCGCCGCGCCTTCACCACCAGCCTGAAGATCGTCGCGACCACCTGCATCCTCAACATCCTGATCGGACTTCCGCTCGCTTACGCGATTCATGCAGGCGCGCGCGGTGGTATCCGTCTCGCGGCGCGGATCGTCACGCTGATGCCGATTGCCGTGCCCGAACTGGTTCTCGCCTTCGGATTCATTCTCGTCTTCTCGTCGGATGCATTGCCGTGGCTCGGCAGTTTCTGGCTACTGGCGGCGGGTCATCTCGTGTTGACGCTGCCCTATACGGTGACGGCTCTTGTTGCCGATATGGATCAGCTCGGGCTCGCCGAATATGAGCACGCAGCCGCAACGCTCGGCGCATCGTTTCCGGCACGTATGTGGGACGTCACACTTCCGCAGCTGCATACGAGCCTGCTGTCCTGCATGCTGACGGTGGCGGCGTTGTCGATCGGTGAGTTTCAATTATCCAATCTGGTCTCGGGCTTTCTGTCGCGCACCTATCCTGTGGTGCTGCTGCAAGCCTTCTACGGCGCGACCGGCTTTGCTTGCGCGGCCACTGTCGTATTGCTTGGGCTTGCGATGATCGCATCGCTGACCAGCGGGCTGACGGCGCGGGTCACCGGCCGGCGTAAAGTAGGAGCGGGCGCGTGACGCTGCGATACGACCAAGTAAGCTACACCTATCCGGGCGCGGGCACCGGTGTATTCGACATTTCGCTGGAGATCGGCCGCGGCGAATTGCTGGCGATCATCGGCGCGTCGGGGTCGGGCAAGTCGACGATCCTGAAACTGCTGGCGGGCTTCCTCAAGCCTGACGCCGGCCGCATCCTGATCAATGGCAAGGATGTCGGCGCTTCATTACCCGAAGCGCGTCGTCTGGGTGTCGTGTTTCAGAACTATGCGTTGTTCCCGCATATGCGGCTCTGGGAAAACATCGCCTACCCGCTGAAAGTGCGCGGCATCGCCAGACCGGCGCGGCGCGCGCGGGCCATCGAGATGCTCGGACGTGTCGGTATGGGCAAGCGTGCGGAAGATTACCCAGCGGAATTGTCGGGCGGCCAGCAGCAGCGCGTCGCGCTGGCGCGTGCGCTGGTGTTCGAGCCGCAAGGCCTGCTGCTCGACGAACCGCTGTCGGCGCTCGATGCCGGATTGCGGCTGGAGATGCGCGACGAGATCCTGCGTGTGCAGCGTCAGGCCGGCATTGCGACACTGCTGGTGACGCATGATCAGGAAGAAGCACTTTCGATCGCCGACAAGGTGGTGATGATGCGCGATGGCCGGATCGTGCAGATAGGTACTCCGCGAGAATTGTATGAGACACCGGCCGATGCCAGCGTCGCGGCCTTTGTCGGTCAGTCCAATCTGTGGCCCGGCAGCGTCTCCGGCGAGGGCATGGTGACAACGCCAATTGGTGTGCTGGCCTGCGACACGCAGAGCAAGAGCGGTGGCACGAGGGTCACTGTGTTCGTGCGCCCCGAGCGGGTTGAGCCGATCACCGGCCCGGTCGATGCGAGCAATCCATGTTGTTTTGCCGGTACTATGTCGGCCGATCGTTATCTCGGCCCAGTCAGACGGATCGATATGGCCGTCGCCGGCGGTGCCATTCGTCTTGAGACCCATTTGCGTGGGCCGATCACCGGCGTGACGATCCCGAACGATGCCATTCGCCTTTTGCCCCCGACGTCATAATGGAGATCGACATGAACCGACGTAAGTTTCTGAGCGGCGTTGCCGCGGTTTCCCTGGCCATCAGCATCAGCCAGGCCGCATGGGCTTTCGAAGGCGCAGAGTTCTACGCCGGCGAGAAGACGCTGTATGAAGCCGCACGTAAGGAAGGCTTGGTCGTATCGTTCGATACCGGACCGACCTGGGCAAACTGGGCCAACCAGTTCAAGGCCTTTCAGAAGCGCTATCCCGGCGTCGAGATGGTCTATAACGACCTCGGCTCGGCGGCGACCGTCGTCGCTCTCGACAAGGCGCGCAATCGCCCGCAGGCCGATACGGCCTATTACTTTGCAGCGTCCGCTCTGGACGCAGTAAAGGCCGGCGTCGTTGATGGCTTCAAACCGGTGAATTTCGACAAGCTCGCCGATCCGCTGCGCGAGAGCGATGGGCGCTGGTTCACCATCCACACGCTCAGCGTCGCGTTCCTCGTTAACACCAAGCTGGTCAAGACCGTGCCGCAGAGCTGGGCGGATCTCCTGAAGCCGGAATACAAGAACGCCATCGTGTATCAGGATCCGCGTTCGACGGGGCAGGGCCAGGTGGTGGCTTTCGCCGCAGCCTTCGGCAATGGCGGCAGCATGGACAATGTCACGCCGGGTATCGACTATCTGGGCAAGCTGACCAAGGCCGGCAATGTGCTGCGCACCGTCGGTACCACGCCTTACGCGCAGTTTTTGAAGGGCGAAATCCCGATCTGGATCGGTTACGAAAACGATGGCCTGAAGGCCAAGTTCATCGACGGTCTCGGCGACGGCGTGTCCGTCGTTATTCCGAAGGAAGCCTCTGCCGCGGCGCCTTACGCCATCTCGCTGGTGAAGAACGGCCCGAACCCGAATGCCGGCAAGCTCTGGCTCAACTTCATCATGAGCGATGAAGGCCAGAAGATCTTCGCCGAGGGCTATGTGCGTCCGGCTGTACCCGGCGTCAGCCTGCCGCCGAGCGTCGCCGACAAGATGCCCGCCGCGCCGCAGGTGCAGGCGATGGATATCGCCAAGGCGACCGCGAAGAGGGCGGAGATCGACGCCGGCTGGGCCAAGGCCGTTCTCGGTCAGTAAACCGAACTCACCAAAGCGATCCCCGCGTCAGCGCGGGGATCGCGTCTTTGTCATGCTGCAACAAGGATCACGATGAGCGCGCGCGTTCCGACATCCATGCTCGCTACGTTTGCCGTGCCTGGCAGCGTGGTGCTGGGGCTGTTCTTCCTGATCCCCGTCTGCGCGGTGCTGGTCGGCGCCTTTGCGGATGGCGGTAGCGCCTTCGGCCGTCTGGCAAACGATCCGGTGTTCTGGAACGGTCTGCGCGGCACAATGGTGCTGGGGACTGTCGCGCCGTTGTTCTCGCTCGTTGTCGGCTTCTGCGTGGCGCTCGCGCTGGCGCGTTTCGCGCCGGGTCTGCGTACCGCAGCGCTGATTGCGATTTCGCTGCCGCTGACATTTTCCGGCTTGATCGTCGCCTACGGCTTTATCCTTCTGCTCGGTCGTGCCGGTTTCGTGACGCTGCTGCTCGCCAAACTTGGCTTCGATCCGGCTGTCATCGGAGGCTTCATCTTTTCACCGGTGGGTCTCGGTCTGGCCTATTCCTATTATCTGGTGCCACGGGTCGTGCTCATCGTATTGCCGGCGATCAGCAATTTCGATCGCAATCAAATGCTGGCTTCGCGTTCCCTCGGCGCGGGGAGTTTCCGTACGTTGATCGAGGTAATGCTGCCGCAGATTCTGCCGAGCCTTATTGCAGCCTATTGCCTGACGGCGGCAGTTGCAGTCGGCGCCTATGGTACGGCGCTGGCGCTGGCCGGTACGCAGGTCAATATCCTGCCGTTGGTGCTCTACAGCAAGATCTCGGAGACGGGGACGGATCTGCCGGCAGCGTCGGCTGCATCCATCGTTCTGGTCGCGATCTGCGCCGTCGTCGTGGCGATCGGTGAGGCGATGCGTCCGCAGCGCAACCGGTAGTCCCGTTGCGCTGCGTAATTGCCGTCAGTTGGTCAGCATGATCCGGCCGACGACCTTGCCGGCGCGCAATTCGTCGATCCACTTCTGGGCATCGCCCATCGGCTCTGCTTTCATGGGGGTCGGCTTGAGCTTGCCGGCGCGCGCTAGCGCCATCAGCTCTTTTGCCTCTTCGAGCGTGCCGACCATGAAGCCTTCGATGGTCATGCGCTTGTAGATCCACTGCACCATGGGCAGGCTGAAATTACCGCCCATCAGGCCGGACACCACAATCTTGCCGCCGCGAGCTACAGTTGCCACTGCGAAGTTCATGGACTTGTCGTTGCCGGCGAAGTCGATAACGCCATCGAAGCCGCCGTCATTTTCCTTGACCATGCGCTTGGCAACGTCCGGCTCGGAGGGGTCGTAGGCGAATGCTGCGCCGTTCTTCAGCGCGGCTTCGCGCGCGGCGGGATTGAGATCGGCCACGGAGATCGGCTGCTTGAACATTGCTTGCGCGAGCGCAAGGCCAGCCATGCCGACTCCGCCGAGACCGACGAGCAGCAGGTTACGCTGCCGCGGACGATCGACGAGGCGCTTCAGTGCGCCGTAAGCGGTAATGCCCGAGCACATCAATGTCGCCGCCATATTGATCGGCAGCGGATCGTAATCGAGCAGATACTTCTCGTCCGGCACAAGGACATGCGTTGCGAAACCGCCGTCGAGTGACACGCCGAGGAAGCGGTTCTTGGCGCAGAGGTTCTCATCGCTCGCAAGACAGTCGCGGCATTTGCCGCAACCGATCCACGGGAAGACAGCCTTCTTCTTGCCGATCAGCGACTGATCGCCATCGGGGCCGACTTCATCGACGATTCCCGCTATCTCGTGGCCGAGGGTGAAGGGCAAGGTCATGCCGCGCGTGGTGTCGAGCTTCTTGCCGCCGCCGAGATCTGCATAGCCGTCCTGGATGTGTAAATCTGAATGACAGAGCCCGCAGCATTCGATGCGGACCAGCACTTCCTTGCCTTGCGGCTTCGGCGTGTCGATGATGGTTTCGCAGAGCGGAGCGTCGAATTTCACCAGTGACTGGCGCTTCATCATGGCCATTTTGTTTTTCCCTAGACTTCGTTGCATCCTAGCAATCACAGGATGGGAGCGAGTTCAAGGGTGAGAGAAGGCGCTGCTTCGCACCCGGCGTCCAGATCGCCATGTGTGGAAGCTCATGTCGCGCGCATGCGGGTCGTGCCGCTCGGCGGATGTTTGAGCCGTCTGAGGCGCGACCAGTCCGGGGCGGTCTACTCCGGCACGGACGGCGATCAGCAGTCCTGCGTTGGGCATCAAGGCGCCGGCGTGATGCTCTTTGTCTTTCTGATCTCTGACAATTCGCGCGCCATCGCGACGAAGCCTGACACCGGAACCGTCTCGGCGCGCCGTGTGACGTCGACACCGGCGGCGGCAGTCAGTCGTTGCGGATCGACGCCAAGTGCTTTCAGGCTCTGCCGTAGCATCTTGCGGCGCTGATTGAACGCGGCGGCCGCCACCTGTTCCAGCAGGCGACGTTCGCAGACCTCAGGGGCCGCGCGGGGAACGAGCCGCACGACCGATGACGTCACTTTCGGCGGCGGTGTGAACGCGGCCGGCGAGATGTCGAACAAGATTTTAGTTTCGGCACGCCAGTTAGACAGCACGCCGAGCCGACCATAGGCCTCGTCATCTTCGACGGCAACGATGCGCTCGGCGACCTCGCGCTGGAACATCAGCACCATCATGTCGTACCAGGGCGGCCACGGCTCGGTACACAGCCAGTCGATCAGGAGCTGCGTGCCGATATTATAGGGCAGGTTGGCGACGATCTTGGCGCGCTCGCCTGATAGCATCGGGCGGGGATCGAAGGTCTGGGCATCGCCGATCACGATCTCGAGCCGACCAGGATAGTGCGCGGCGATTTCCTTGAGCGGGCCGAGTGCACGCTCGTCACGTTCGACTGCGATAACGCGTTTGGCGCCCGTCGCCAGCAATGCACGGGTGAGGCCGCCGGGGCCGGGACCAACCTCGATGACCGTGCAATCGTCTAGCGGGCCGGCGGCGCGTGCGATGCGTGCGGTGAGATTAAGATCGAGCAGAAAATTCTGGCCGAGCGATTTGCGCGCCTGCAGATCGAAACGTTTGATGACGTCACGCAGCGGCGGCAGATCGTCGATCCCGCTCATGTGGATTGCGTCGCTGCCATGCGGGCTGCGAGTTTGAGTGCCGCAATCAGGCTTGACGGATTGGCCTTGCCGGTGCCGGCGATGTCGAACGCGGTGCCGTGATCCGGCGAGGTGCGGATGAAGGGCAGGCCGAGCGTGACATTGACACCCTCGTCGAAGGCGATGGTCTTGATCGGGATCAGGGCCTGGTCGTGATACATGCAGATAGCGCAGTCGTACGTCGCGCGGGCCGCGGGATGAAACATCGTATCGGCCGGGAGCGGACCGCGCACGTCGATGCCCTCGTTCTGCAGCACCGTGATCGCATGCATGATGATGGTCTGTTCCTCGGTGCCCAACGATCCGTCTTCGCCGGCGTGCGGATTGAGGCCGGAGATGGCCAGCCGCGGGCGATGGATTCCGAAGCGGGCCTTCATGTCGTTGACGACAATACGCGCGGTGGCAGTGATCAACGGGCCGGTCAATTGTGCGATGGCATCGCGGAGCGAGACATGGATCGTGACCGGCACCACGGCCAGCTCCGGTGACCACAGTAGCATGACTGGCAGCGGCACCTTGCCGTCGCGGGCGGCGAGTTCGGCGAGAAATTCGGTGTGGCCGGGGTGGGTGAAACCGGCGCGGTAGAGCACACTCTTGGCGATCGGATTGGTGACGACGGCGCGGGCGTGGCCGGCTTCGACATCCGCGACAGCCTGGCGGATAGAGGCGATGGCAGCAGGGGCGCTGGAGGCGTCAGGACGACGAGGCGGCGCGGTGATGCTCTGCCCGATCGACACCACCGGCAATGCGTCAGCGAATGTCTCAGCGGCACTGGCGGGCGTTGCATCGGCTAGCTTGACCTCGACGCCGAGCGTCCTGGCGCGGTCGGCCATGAAGTCGCGGTCACCACGCAAATAGAACGGGGGCAGGTCGAGTTCACGCCGGCGCAGCCAGGCGGCAATAGCGATATCCGGGCCGATGCCAGCCGGTTCGCCCAATGTCAGCGCAAGAGGTTTGGTCATGGTGCCGCCCTAAGCCAGTCGCGGCCTAAGCCGGATCGGAACTAGCGATATTCGATCATCGCCGCCTTGCGCAAATCCTGCAGGTAGGACTTCGACTTCGCCTCGAATTTCTCGGCAAACATCTTGTCTCGGACTTCACGTTTCTTCGGCGTATCGACCTTGGTTGGCTTGCGCGCGCACAAGGCCACCATTTCGACGCCTTGGCGGGTCACTTCCGGCGGCGTGAGACGGCCGATCGGGGTCTTGTCGAGCAATTCCCGCAAAGACGGCGGCAGATCGGCGGAGGTTTTCACGACAGTATCGCGGATCGTCGCATTCTGCATCGACTTGAAGGTGCGGTTGGCGTCTTCGCAGCTCTGGATGCGCTCGCGCAGCCCTTCGGCTTCCTTGTGCCGCGCTTCCATGATGCCGGACGCCGCACCGCGGGGCACGACCAGCACAACCGGTCGCATCTGATATTCGAACGCTTCGGTCGTGGCATCGCCGCCGGCGCTCTGGACGGCTGCATCGACTTCCTTTTCGCCGACCTGCAGGCTCTGCTTGAAGCGGCCGCGGACGATCGCGTTCCAGACCATGTCGGCCTTCAGGCGGCTTTTCAGGGTGTCCGGGCGGATGCCCTTGGACGCCAGCGACTGCACCAATTGATCCGGCGTGAGGCGCATGCGCGAGCTCATGGTTTGAAATGAACCGTCGACTTCCGAGGCGCTCGGATCGACGCTATATTTCTTGCCTTCCTTGATCTTGACCTTCTCGTTGATCAGCTCGTCGATCACGTCCTGGCGACTGTTTGTTTTCGCGCCCGACAGAGCATTCAACTTGGTGCGCTGTTCGATATCGAAATTGGTGATGGGCTCGCCATTGACCATGACGGCAACGGACTGGGCCCGTGCCGGCGATCCCGCACAAATGAAAAGGGTGACTGCCATCGCCATAGTGGCTTGCAGAACGCGTCCGGAAATCATTGTGCCCGTCATTGTCAAAACCGCAGTGTTCAAGCTCTCAGGAAAGCAGAAGTCGCATACATCACGATGGAAAACGGAGATTTCACGGCACGGGCACGTGATACTAGTAAGTGCCGCCGGTTCCGCTTGCAGATGTGGTATTGCCGATCGTCCGCAGGCCAATTTGGAACATGACAGAATGGCTCAGAACGGGCGGCGTGCTCAGGTTAGTCACGTAGTTGTAGGACGTGACATAATTGACGCCGAGCACGAAACAATCGTCCACATAGCCAGCACCGACCGTGTACTGGTTGATCTTGTTAGCCTCGAGATCCCAGCGCGCACCACCGGTGACCACCCAATTCGATGCCAGCTTGATCGAACCGGTACCGAGGAGGCCTTCGCGGCGTGTGAGATAGCCCAATTCCGCCTGCGGCGCGTAGTTGCCGTACATCAGGCTGACCGACCAGCGATCGAAGCTTGCGCGACCCTCCGCCTCAAAGCGCGACACGTTACCGGTCGCCTCGTCGATCCGCGCACGCGTGCTGACCGTGTAGGTCCGGTTCGGCGAATAAGCGAGGCTGGCGACATAGTCTGACCGCGAGGTAGCCAGTCCGGAGTCGACACCGGTGTTGGTCGTATCGGCGACTGCGAACGAGTTCAGGCCGAAAAGTTGATAGGACTGACCGAACAGGACTTTGACGGAGCCGCCACGGTCGAACTGCGTGGTAGCCTGCACGCCCACATTGGCGCGACCGCCGCCTTCGATACGGTCGTAACCGGAGAACTTGTTGACGCTGAACAGATTGCTCGCATCGAAGCTCATGCTCTGCGCGTCTTCGTTCGGCAACTTACCGGCATAGGTTTCATTCGGGCGAATGATCACCTGCGCAATGGGTTCGAGCGTCGTGGTGCCCCATGGCTGAACGTTGATGAATGGATAGCGATATTCGAGGCCTACGGTCGGCATCACCCGCAGCGCGGTCGTATCGCCGGTTGGCAGGAAGTTGGAGACGCCGGGCTGGTTAGAGATCGAGGCATCGATAGCATCAACGCGCAGGATCGCAAACGGCGTGAAGATCTGGCCGAACGAGTCCGTATAGGATCGACGCCACTGCGCTTCGCCGGTGACGCGGGTATAGGTACCCGGAATGCCATTCATGAGGCAGTTGGCTGGCGCTCTCGCGAGCGGATCTGCCGACGTCAGATTGCACAGTCCGTTGGTATTGGCGAGTGATGTGATCGGCGTAAACGACGCCTGATCACGGCTCAGGCTGGTCATGTTGAACTTGTAGCTGAACTCGCCGCCGAGAACGTTCTGGTTCAAGACGTTGTTGTAATCGATCACCGGATGAATGACCGGGACCTGGCTTTGGTTGCCGGAGAAGCTCAGATAATAGATCGTCCGCGCATCGAAGAAGCTGCGTTTGCCGACGCCCGTCAGGTAGAGCTGCGAAACGGCTTCCGTCTGCAGGTTCAGGAACGAGGCATAGGGATCCCGGTACATCGATAGCCGGTAATCCTGCAGAAAATTGTAGTCGCTGAGCGCGACTGCATCCCAACCCCAGACCCATTTGTCGTTCAGCGCGAACTGGCCTTTGGATTCCACACCGCCGCGCCAGTCCTTGTCGCCAACCGTGTTGGCGTATGCATTTCGATCCTGCTGGTTAATGCCATAGGCGCGGATCTGGTAGGAGCCGTCTATCAGCCGCTGACGGAATTCGCCCTGCATCAACAAGCCCTGCTTGCTGGTGTAGCGCGGCGAGAACGTCGCGTCGTAGTCGGGGGCGATCGCCCAGTAGAACGGGGTTTCGACACCGAAGCCGTAATTGGTGTTCTGCGACGGCATCGGCATCAGGAAGCCGGTCTTGCGCTTCACCGTTGGATCGGGCGTCGAGAAATACGGGACATAGGCGAGGGGCACGCCGAAGAACTCGATCCGGGCGTCCTCGAAATACATCATCTTTTCGGTCTGGTCGTGGATGACGCGGGCACCCTTGACCTGCCACAGCGGCGGCTTCTTCGGATCTTCCTTACAGGCGGCGCAGGCAGTGTAGACACCGTTCTGGAACACGGTGTAGTTGCCGGCGGTGCGCTCGGCGCGTGTCGCGGCCATGCGCGTCGCATCCGCGGTATCAACACGGAGCGAATCCACGAAACCGTCGCGGTAGTCGTCGCTGAGGTCGAGCAGGTTGGCGTAGGTGATCTTGCCGTCGGCGTCCGTCATCCGGACATTGCCTTCGGCATGCAGGCGCTTGGTCTTCTGGTCGTAGATGACCTTGTCGGCCTCGACCGAGGTTCCGTTGTAATACATCTGCACATTACCGACAGCGGCGACGCGCGAGTTGTTATAGTCGTAATTGACCTCGGTGGCCTGCACCAGCATCTGCCCGGTCTGGGCGGCCGGCGGCGGCTTCGGCCGGGTGGCCGGGCGGTTATAGGTGAAGCTCTGGGCATGGACAGGCGTCGTCGTAGCGGCGCCAAGCGTCACGGCGACACACATCATCGTTGCCGCGATCGACGTGATCGCGCGAGACGTGCGTCCGCAATCTGCGCAAATATGCAGTTTCGAGGTCATTTTCCGCGCGCGGAGGGCGGCAAACACAGCCACTACCCGTCCTCCTGGTACAACAAGGCCAAAAAGCCGGTGAGACCGCCCACACACACAGGCAGCCACGCCGCAGCAATCGGATGCATCAACTCAGCCTTGCTCAAATCTTCCGTAACTTTCGACAGAACGTAGAGCAGAAAGCCCGCGCCCACGCCACTCAAAACCATCTTCTGGACACCGCCCATCCGAAAGAACCGGAGGCTCACGGAAGCAGCCAACATCACCATCGCAACCAGCAAAAATGGCTGTGCGATAAGCTTATGATACTGCAAGCGATACCCCGCCGTCGCGAACCCCGAACTCTCGGACGATTTGATATACGAAGGAAGTTGCCAAAATGACACTGTCTCGGGGGTCGAAAAACTGTTTCTGACCTGCAATGGGGTCAGGGTTGTAGCCATGTACATGCTGTCCTGCTCGACCACAGGCGAATCGAGGGTGTAGCGGCGCACCCCCTTGAACAGCCAGCGACCGGGCTCCAACGAGGCCTCGCGGGCCTCGACCCGCTCCTTGAACTGGGATTCGGTGTCGAACCGGAAAACGGTCAGGCCGGTCAGGCGGACGCCCTGCTGCTCGCTGCGGGCAGCATTGATGATGGCCTGGCCTTCGCGGTTGACCTGGTTGATCCAGAAGCCGGAGGCGTCCTGGACGCCGCCGCCCGGCGCATCGCCGAACATCTGGGCCTCCATCCGCTTCGATTCCTCGCGCAGGTTGGCCGACAGCGGGTTGTAGCCCACCGTCGCCAGCACGCCCAGGATGAGAGCGCTGGCCAGTGCTGGGGAGATAAACTGCCAGGCCGAGACGCCCGCGGCGCGGGCGACCACCAGTTCGAGCCGCCGCGACAGCGCGAGATAACAGGTCATGGCGCCGATCAGGATGCAAAAAGGCATCATCTTCTCAAGCAACTGGGGCACCCGGTACAGCGATGTTTGCGCCACCATCAGAGCGGAGGCCGAGGCCAGCCCGGAGGTGCGCCTGACCATCTCGATGTAGTCAACCAGCACCAGCAGCATGAAAATACTGATGAACACGCCCAAGGCTGCCACCAGGAAGCGGCCGGCGAAATACCTGCCGATGGTGTTGGTGATCATGCTCATGCGGCGGCGGGCCGTCGGAAGAGGCGCAACAACCGCTCGTTGGATCTGTTGATTGCTTCCACCAGCTTCGCCGGCGGCTCCACCACAATCCCGGCTGAGATGATCCAGAAGCTGACGCCGATCGCTGTCGCCAGCAACGCATATTGAAGCGGCGCGGCGAAGTCCGATTTTGCTGCCACGACGGAGCAGGCGAAGCCCGCCATGCGCAGGCCGAACACCGCGGCAATCGCGCTGCCCATCGAGAAATTGCGGCTCTGTCGCGTAGTCCGTGGCGAGCCCAGGAATGCAAAGGTCAAGGCGGCAAAGGCCAGTGGATAGATCGGCGCCATCAAGCGGTCGTGCATCTCGGCGCTGAACTGCCGCGGCACCTGCTTGTAAAGCGGATCATCCACAGGCGGCACCATCAATTCCCAGAGATACCGTTCACGAATTCCGTAGGTGACGTCCTGGCTGCGGTTGGAGAATTTCGACATATCGAAAGCATAGCGGCCGAACGCTACCATCGCGGGGTCGGTCTTGCCCGTCTCGAAGCGCTGCAGGTTGCCGTCTTCCAGAATCAGGAACGAACCATCCTTGTTCTTCAGCACCGTCCCATGGTCGGCAATGATGGTGACGCGCTCTTTGGGATCGCGACGATCGTCAACGAAAATTCCGACCAGTAATCCGCCGGGCTGACGTTCGCGGACGCGGATAGTCAGGTTCTGGTCGAGCTGCGCGAAGCGGCCTGGCTGCAGGATATTCGCTAGAACGTCCGCCGTGATCTCGGCGTCCCAGCGCTTCAGCCGGCGCATACCATCCGGTGCCAGGTATGAGCCGATGAAGGCCACGAGCAGCGAAACGACAATCGTGGCGAACAGGAAGGGACGAAACAGCCGTCGCGGCGACAGGCCGGCGGCATTCATCACGATGATTTCGGAGTCGGTCGCGAGCTTGGTCAGGGTGTGGGACACCGCGATCATCAGGGCGATAGGAGCAATGATCAGAACGAGAACGGGAATCGCAAGGCTGGTGACGCCGAGGAAGGTCAGAATGGTCTGACCCTGGCTCGTCATCAGGTCGATTCCGCGCAACGCTTGCGTGATCCAGATCACGCCTGTCAGGCTGACCAGAACCACCGCAAACGACGCTAGCGTCGTGCGGAAAATATACTTGTCGATAGACCCCATCGGTCCGATCAATCCCCATTCCGGCCGTTAAAGCCGCCCGCATGCCCAATCCCGCAACGGGACCCCCGAGGACATGCTGCGATCTTCAGAAGCTCACCCTCTCACTTAGCATCCCTTTGATTGGTCAACAAAATGGCCGGGCGATGGCTCGCTCAGGATATGGTTAATTATGTGCCCGATGTGGCCCTTGGGCCACTGATAAGGGGCTGCCGGCATGGGCGACGGCGGAAACAGCGTAGCTGGCGGGGTGCGTTCGTTGGCAAGGTCGGCACGTAAGGGTGCAGCCGACACATTCGGACACAGGGAATTGTCCGAATCGGCAGTGTCAGGGCTGCTTGGTTCCTCCGGGGAGACACAAGAAAACTATCGATAAAACTATCGATCTTCGGCGGTTTCGGTCAGAACCTGTCTTGACGTTCACGCTGTGACGACAACAAAACACTTGAGCCCCGCCGCACCGACCGGATTCCGCGCCGACCCCTGCGACAGCCCTGATCTTTCTGGAGGAATTTGCCATGCCCGACGCCGTCAAGGTCGGCTTCGTTCCGTTTGCCACTGCCGTGCGCGGTGCTCTCGTGGTGTTCTGTGACGAAGCGTTGAAATTCGGTCCAGCCGCTACCAAAGCCCTCGGGGACGCAGCGGCAACTGTGAAACGCGCGGCGGCAACCAGCAAATTCAAGGGCAAGAGCGCGTCGACGCTCGATATCCTGGCCCCGGACGGCATCAAGGCGTCGCGTCTCATCGTGATCGGCACCGGCAAGCCGTCCGATCTGAAGGAGACCGATCTGCTGAAATTTGGCGGCGTGCTCGCCGGGAAGGCGGGCAGCAGCAATGAAGCGGTGACCGTCATCGCGGAGTTGGCTTCAGGCGCGATGACGCCAGAGCAGGCGGCATCGGTCGCCTCCGGTGTATTGTTGCGCGCCTACAAATTCGATCGTTACAAGACCAAGAAGAAAGATGCCGACGAGGCGTCCGGCAATCTCGCAGTTTCGTTGGCCGTCAGCGATGTCGCCGCAGCCAAGAAGGCGTTCGCGCCGGGCAATCATATCGTCAACGGCGTCGTGCTGGCCCGCGAGCTCGTGAATGAGCCGCCGAACGTGCTGTTTCCAGCCGAATTCGCGCGCCGCGCCGGTGAGTTAAGGAAACTCGGCGTTACGGTCGAAGTGCTCGACGTCAAGGCGATGACCAAGCTTGGCATGGGCGCGCTGCTCGGCGTGTCCCAGGGGTCTGTGCGTCCCGGCCGTATGGTGGTGATGCGCTGGAACGGTGGCAAGAAGGGCGAGCAGCCCGTCGCCTTCATCGGCAAAGGCGTGACCTTCGATACCGGTGGTATCTCGATCAAGCCGGCCGGCAGTATGGAAGACATGAAGGGCGATATGGGCGGCGCAGCCTGCGTCGTTGGCCTGATGCATGCACTCGCGGGCCGCAAGGCCAAGGTCAATGTGGTCGGCGCCATCGGCATCGTCGAAAACATGCCGGACGGTAACGCGCAGCGTCCGGGCGATATCGTGACGTCGATGTCCGGTCAGACCATCGAAATCATCAACACCGACGCTGAAGGCCGCCTCGTACTGGCCGATGTGCTTTGGTATGTGGCGAAGAAGTTCAAGCCGAAATTCATGGTGGATCTGGCGACGTTGACCGGTGCGATCATGGTCGCGCTCGGTACCGAATACGCCGGTATGTTCTCCAATAATGACGAACTCGCAGAGCGTCTGTCCACCGTCGGACAGGCAACCGGTGAACGTGTCTGGCGGATGCCACTCGGTCCGGAATACGACAAGCAAATCGACTCGCAATTCGCCGATATGAAGAACACCGGCACGCGCAATGGCGGCTCGATCACTGCGGCGCAGTTCCTGCAGCGCTTCGTCGACGATACGCCGTGGGCGCATCTCGATATCGCCGGCACCGCCATGGGTGCGCCGAAGACCGAGATCAATCAGAGCTGGGGCTCGGGTTACGGCGTGCGGCTGCTGGATCGGCTTGTCGCCGACTATTACGAGGCGAAGAAGTAGTCCGACACGATGACCGAGGTTCTGTTCTATCATCTGCAGAACATGACGCTGGAGAGCGTACTGCCGCCGCTGCTCGAGAAGTCGCTTGAGCGCGGCTGGCGTGTCGTCGTGCAATCCACATCAGAAGAACGCGCCGATGCGCTCGATGCGCATCTGTGGACCTATCGTGATGATTCATTTCTGCCGCACGCCACCTGGCGTGTGGCAGACGCGGCGGATCAGCCGATCATTCTCGCGATCGAAGAGGGCAATCCCAATCGTGCCCAGGTCCGGTTCCTTGTGGACAGCGCGGCGGTGCCGGCGGATGCCGACGGCTATGAACGCATGGTGCTGGTATTCAACGGCGATGATGCCGATGCGCTCGCTGCAGCGCGAGCAGCCTGGACTGACTGCAAGGCGAGGGGCTTTACCGCCACTTACTGGCAAACCGATGAACGTGGTCGGTGGCAGCGCAAGAATTAGCTGGCGATTGGCGATCTGCAGCAATTAATGATAATTGTAGATTTCCTCACCGGTATCCACCGCTGTGTCATGGTGGTGCCGCAAATGAATGATGTTACAGGCGCTTATCGCCTGTCTTGGGGTTGCGTAATCGTGCGACAAGAAAAGCTTCATCGAAACGGTCTGCTCGTGCTGCTGCTTGCTGCGCCATTGCTTGCTGGCTGCGCCGGCGTGGGTGGTGACGCATTCTCCACGGATCTGTTGTCCAAGGATGCCGACTGGTTCTCCAAACCCGGCCGCGTATTCGTCAAGAACGTGTCGATCGAAACGCCACCGCTGTCGCCTGAGCAGGCCGTCAGCCCGCAGGATCTCATTAGCGCTGACGGCGCGTGCCCGGGCATGGCGCCGCGTGATGCCAACGCGCTCGCCGATGGTGGTGCAGGTGCGCCGGTTCAAACTGGTGTCGTGGCGCTCGGCCATACCGAATGCGACGTGGCGCGCGGTGCAGGCGCGCCCGACAATGTAAGTCTCTCGACAAACCCGCGCGGCGATCGCGTTGCCGTGCTGACCTATCTGCGCGGTCCACGCGCCGGCATCTACACGTTCACTTCAGGTCGTTTGACTGTGGTCGAACGCGGGCCGGAAGTTGAGCAGCCGAAGGCGGCGCGTCCGAAGCCGAAGAAGCGCGCTGCGACCTGATCTTTATTGAATATTTAGAACGAAGCGACGGCCGTGGTGTCAGCCGTTCGCTTCTTCATGCAACGAACTTGCCGTGAGCCATTGCTCTTCGGCGCGTTGCAATGCGCCCGCTGCAGCCGCGCGCGCTTTGCTGAGTTGTGTGGCCTGCTTCGGATCCTTCTTGAAGAGATCGGGCAATGCCAGCGCGGTATCGATTTTGGCGATAATGCCCGTAATCCGCTCCATCTCGGCTTCCGCTTCGGCGACCTGCTGCTTGAGCGGGACTTTCTTCTCTTTGGGCTTCGCGAGTTTTTCGCGGTCTGTGCTGACGCGGTCACGCGTTGTCGTGCGCATGCCGCGGGCTTGCATGACAACCTTGCGATAGTCGTCGAGATCGCCATCGAAGTTGGTAACCGTACGATCGGCCACGACCCAGAGTTGGTCGGCGCAGGCCTCGATAAGGTAGCGATCGTGGGAGACCATGATCACCGCGCCGGGGAATTCATTGATCGCCTCGGCCAACGCAGCGCGGCTGTCGATGTCGAGATGGTTGGTCGGTTCGTCGAGGATGATCATGTTCGGACCGTAGAAGGTCGCGAGCCCTAATAGCAGCCGCGCCTTCTCGCCGCCGGACAGGCTTTTCACGACCGTATCCGCGGCCTTGCCCGAAAAGCCGATATTGCCAGCGCGCGCGCGAATTTTCGATTCCGGCATGTCCGGCATCAGCTTCCGCACATGATCATAGACGGAGTTGTCCATCACCAGCTCGTCAAGCTGATGTTGGGCAAAGTAGGCTATCGAAAGCTTGTCGGCGCGGGTGATCGATCCCGAAAACGGCTGCAGCTTGTTCGCCAGCAGCTTGACCAGCGTCGACTTACCGTTGCCGTTGGAGCCGAGCAGGGCGATACGATCCTCGGTGTCGATGCGGAGCGTCACCTGATTGAGGACGGGTTTACCGGGCTCATAGCCAACCGACACATTGTCCACCGCAAGGATCGGCGGCGACAGGATCTTCTCGGGCGCAGGGAAAACGATCTCGCGCACGTCTTGCGTCACCAGCGCCGAGATTGGCTTCATGCGCTCAAGCATCTTCACGCGTGATTGTGCCTGACGCGCCTTGGAGGCCTTGGCCTTGAAGCGATCGACGAAGTCCTGCAGCCGTTTGCGCTCGGCTTCCTGACGCTTGACGTTCTTGGCGTCGAGCGCCTCCTTGTTGGCGCGGAACTCTTCGTAGTTCGAATAGGTCCCGCGATAATGCACGAGCTTGCCGCGGTCGAGATGCAGGATCTCGTTTACCGATGTATCGAGCAGGTCGCGGTCATGGCTGATGACGATGACCGTGCGCGGATAGTTGGCGAGATGGTCCTCGAGCCACAGCGTGCCTTCCAGATCGAGATAGTTGGTCGGCTCGTCCAGCAGCAGCAGGTCCGGCGCGGAGAACAGGGTCGCCGCAAGCGCCACGCGCATGCGCCAGCCGCCGGAGAATTCTGAGCAGGAGCGCAACTGGGCTTCAGCCGAGAAGCCGAGGCCGCTCAGAATCGCCGCGGCGCGGGCGGGCGCGGAATGGGCATCGATATCGACAAGGCGGGTCTGGATATCGGAGATGCGCTCCGGATCGGTAGCCGTGTCGGCTTCCTTCAGCAGCGCGTCGCGCTCAAGATCGGCTTTCAACACGACCGAGATCAGGCTCTCGGGACCGTCCGGTGCTTCCTGGGCGAGGCTGCCGATACGCCAGCGCGGCGGAATCGAAATACTTCCGGTTTCGGTGGCCAGATCGCCACGGATGGCATGAAAAAGGGTCGATTTGCCGACGCCGTTGCGCCCGACGAAGCCCACGCGGGCTCCCGGCGCAATCTGTACCGTGCTCTCGTCAATGAGCAGGCGTCCGGCAATCCGGATCGAAATGTCTGTGATGGAAAGCATGCGGGGTTGTCACCGCTGCGACGCACAAAGGCAACCCCGATTTGGTCGCTAATGGTGCGCAGAAGATCAATTCTGCCGTTAACGGCTGCCGGTGTTTTCATCCTGCTGCCGCATCTGGTCGATCAGTATCTGCAGATGGGAGGGCAGGGCGTCGTCGTCTGGACCGATGTCCCGGCGCAGCCGTTCGCCGATGGCATTGCAGATCGCCGCGCTGGTGGGGCGGTCGATGTGCTCGTCGCCATCATTGGTGAACTGGTTTTGCATTGTCTTACCGGTGCTCGTGGCAGTTGAATGACACTAGGGCAAGTCGCGCAGGCCGAAATTGTTTCAAGATTTATGCATTTGAGGTTGTTTGAGTGAAAATTCAATGAATCCCGTAGATCCACGGAAAGCCCGGCCGTGGGAGCGGCCGGGCGGTATTTTATCTGCTGATGGGCGCGTCAGTAGCAGCGATTGATGAGCCGCCACCGCGGTCCCCATGGGGTCGGAACAACCCGGCGAACGACACATCCGCCACCGCCATAGCCGTAAACGGGTCCGCCGACGAAGCGTGGGCCACCCCAGCCGCGGTGCCACCCGCCACCATGCCAACCTCCACCGTGCCATCCGCCGTGGCCACCCCAGGCGGAAGCCGAGGTCGGAGCCAGCGCGGCGGCGCCCAATGAGGCCGCTGCAACCAAAGTCAGTGCGATCTTGCGGAACATTTTCATCTCCTCTGGTTCGGCGCGTGTTGCGCCTGCCGTGAACATGGCGCCGGGGGCAAATGCCGTTGGCCGGGGTCATTGCAGGCAGTCTAGGAGGGGAAAGCTGAACCGGATCGCGCCAGCCCTGTCAGGAATGGTTCATGTCGATGACATCTCGGTAATTTCGAGCGCCGGATCTGCCAAAATGGGGCCTGCGACATTTGGACGGATCGCTTGCCGTTCCCGGATAGCGTCGATATAAGCCGCCATCTTCCAGCGACTGTTATTCAAGGATAAATCATGGCTATCGAGCGTACCTTTTCGATTCTGAAGCCCGACGCGACCGAGCGCAATCTGACCGGTGCGATCAACGCGCTGATCGAAAAGGCCGGACTGCGGATCGTCGCGCAAAAGCGCATTCGCATGACCCGCGAACAGGCCGGCACCTTCTACGCCGTTCACAAGGAACGCCCCTTCTTCGGCGAACTGGTGGACTTCATGACCTCGGGTCCTGTCGTCGTGCAGGTGCTGGAAGGCGAGAACGCTGTCCTCAAGCATCGCGACGTGATGGGCGCAACCGACCCGTCGAAGGCCGCTGACGGTACCATCCGCAAGCTTCACGCCAAGTCGATCGGCGAGAACTCGGTGCACGGTTCGGACGCTCCGGAAACTGCAGCGATCGAGATCGCACAGTTCTTCTCGGGCAACGAGATCGTCGGCTAAATCAAGCTGACACTTCGACAAGGTTGCGGGGCGCGGGGGCGCGCCGCAACCAAGCCGGCCAAGGCCGGATGAACCATCACAAACATTAGACGGGGCACGCTGTGGACTGGATGCTGCAAATTTTCGATCCGGCGACGATCAAATCGGTCTTCGCTCAGTTCCAGCTTGAAATGCAGCAACCTGCGTTCTGGCTCGCCGTCGGCAAGATTATCTGGATCAACGTGCTATTGTCCGGCGATAATGCGCTGGTGATCGCGCTGGCCTGCCGCGGCCTTGAGCCGAAGCAGCGCATGTGGGGCATGATCCTCGGCGCCGCCGCCGCGGTTATTCTCCGTATCATTTTCACCGGCATCGTTGCCACGTTGATGGAACTGCCCTACCTCAAGCTGGTGGGCGGTCTCGCGCTGATCGTGATCGCGGCCAAGCTGCTGGTTCCCGAGCAGGAAGAAGAGGACGGCGTCAAGGCTGCCTCGCATCTGTGGGCTGCTGTTCAAATCGTCGTCGTCGCCGACATCGTCATGAGCCTGGACAATGTCATCGCTGTGGCCGCCGCAGCCAATGGCAGCGTGCCGCTACTGATCCTTGGCCTCGCCATCAGCGTGCCGTTGATCGTTGCTGGCGCTGCGCTCATCATGGCGCTGCTCACCCGTCTGCCGGTTCTGGTCTGGCTCGGTGCTGCCCTGCTGGGCTGGGTTGCTGGCGAAGTCATCGCGACCGATCCTGCGATCCTGCCACTGCTGCACAGCTTCTTCAGCGGCTCGCTCGGCACTGGCCTCGACAGCCTGATGTCCTCGCTGGGCCTTGGCGTTCGTTTCGCCGGCGGTGGTCACGGCGGCGAGATCGTCTGCGGTCTGATCGGTGTCGCTGTGGTGCTCGCTGTCGGAACGCTATGGCGCCGTCGCAGCATGGCAGGGCACGCCGAACAGGCAGCCTAATTCAATAAAAGCGCAGGGTGGGCGAGGGGCATCTGCCTTTCGCCCACTTTTCTGTTTCCAGAACTCGGTCGTTTCTAGAATTTGAATTCGACGCCTACCGTCCCCTGATGGGACTGCGAATAGGCGCGGAACTTGCCATCGTAGTTGAGATAGAGACGGGCGGTGTTGCTGAGGCTCAGCGACGCCGATGCACCGGCGTCTGCGCCGTACTGGCTTTCGCCGATGCCCTGGACGGTGATGCTTTCGGCACCGAGGCTGACAGTTACGGCGCTGAAGCGCTGGTGCACGTTGTCGACGAATTTGGCATAGCCGGACAGATCCAGAATCTTCTGGTCGAATATCCAGTAACGGCCGACTTCGGCGCCAATCAGGATACGCGCGCGCTCGGCCGAGGCACCGCTCGCATTGACAGGGTTGAGTCCGCCAAACTCTTGCATCGATCCGGTTGTGGCGCGGGTGTATTCGAAGGCAGCCTTTGGTACGATCCGCGCCTGCTCATAACTCCAGTAATAGCTCAGCTCAGTGAGGGCGCCGTCAATCCGCGCATTGTAGCCGGCGCTGGCCAGCCCGAGACCAGTGTCGCGGTGCGAGTTGATGTCGCCGAAGCCATGCACCAATGCGATTGCCCAGGTCCATGCGCCCTGGTCCACCGATGCATTGACGCCGATCTGCGTGAGGTCGAGCGTCGCAGATTGCAGTGCGAGCGGGACATCGATCGTGGT
The DNA here is from genome assembly GCF_008329525.1 of Tardiphaga sp. P9-11. Classification (GTDB taxonomy): domain Bacteria; phylum Pseudomonadota; class Alphaproteobacteria; order Rhizobiales; family Xanthobacteraceae; genus Tardiphaga. Next base: position 361,859 of record NZ_NPKQ01000004.1, read on the forward strand.
GTGGCTCTGGTCGACCGACAGACCGACATTGACGCCGGGCATCAGTCGCGCGCCGATCCCGGCGACGCCGCCGACGATTCGGCGCTTGTCGCCGACAAAATCACCGATCGTGCTGGTATGCGCGCCGACGCCGTAAAATTCAGCCCAACTCCGGAAGCGCGGTGTTTCGGCGGCTTCCGATGCGCCGCCGCCGCCGGGATTGGTGCGCGACGCCCTGCTGAAGCCGTAGCTCGCCTGATCCCCGAGGCGGCGCAGGAACTGGCTGCCGAGATCGCTAACGGCAATGCCGGCGGATTGCCCGGCATTGAAGTCCGTCGACGACGGCACCGGTGCAACTGGCAGCGACGGTGTTGGCGGAGCTGTGGTTGGGGGCGGCGCGGTAGGCGGCGGCGCGACCTGAGCAGATGCGAGCGAGGGCGCGACAATGAGCGCGGTTGCGAGGCCGAGTACGATAGTCCGACGTTGCCGGCTGGCAGCCGGACACCTGTCCGTTCGGGCGTATCGCGATGGATCGCGCATCATGGCTCTTTTCGAAGTTGCCGCAGCAGGCGGCTCGGCTGCGGCGGAGCATACGCGATCCCGTCAGCGTTGCCGCTGCGCATGGAGCGCCTCCAGTGGCGATTGACGCGTGTTGTTGTGTGATTGCCACAGCGGATTCCTGTCGTTTTTCATCGCGTTATGACCAATTGCGCAGGATGGTCGACGATGCCTCATTCCGACACGGCCGCGGAAGACCCGGTCTGCGGCTTTCGATGAGTGCGGCCAACGTCGCTGCGCCGCTGGTATCAAACGTCAGCTGCAGAAAGTCCGAGGCTTGCGTAGCTGAAATTTTCATGTTGGAATTCTCGCGCAATCGGATTTAGGCCGTTCGACTGTGCGTTTTGTGAGCAGGACATTCAGTAGACTTCGGAAAGCCCGCTTGTGGCGTGGCACGCATGATGCGTGGCCGCGTCTTTTTTGTATCTAAATCGGGAGAGAGACGATGCAAAAGGGCACCGTCAAGTGGTTCAACCCCACCAAGGGCTACGGCTTCATCAAACCGACCGTCGGCGACAAGGATGTCTTCGTGCACATCTCCGCTGTCGAGCGCGCAGGCCTCAGTACCCTCAATGAAAACCAAACGATCGAATACGATCTGGTCGAGAATCGCGGCAAGGCGTCGGCCGAGAACCTCAAAATCTCATAACTGAGCTTTGCTCTGCCGGCCCGGATATGGGCCGGCCGACTGATGCAATCGCGGTGCGAACCGGCTTTTTTGTCACTCGGGTGCGGGGCGCGCCGAGCCGAGCAGGAGGGCTGTGCCGGGTCAGCGCTTCTTCGGCTTCTTGGCCGATTTCTTGGCTGGCGCAGCCTTCTTGGGCGCCTTGTCCTTCTTGGCGATCTGAGCCTTCATCGCTTGGGTGGCTTCTGCGATCTGAAGAGCTTCAACGGCCTTGCGCATCGATCGTGCATAACTATCCGCGGCGTTGTCGGCAGACATCTGAAGCCGCTTGGCGGCGGCCATGCCTTGCTCCGTCGCGTCCTTTGCCAGTTGCTTGAAACGATCCTTGGCAGCCTTGTCCTTTGCCTTGGCGGCCAGGCCAGCATAGCGATCGCGTCGTGCCTTGACGGCTGCCATCAGTGTCTTGTTTTGCTGTTTAGCAGTCTGCCGGATGATCACATCCAGATCGGCGCCCGTCATACTTGATTTCCTTAAGTGACAGCCAGAATAGTCAATTGTTTCAATTATGCAGTTGCCATGGAGGCATTGCAAATCTTTGCGGCGCAGTGACCGCGGGCTGGCAATTGCCAGATCGCGCGGCTCTTGTAGGCGTACTGAACGAGCAGGTTTAGTACGGCATGTCGTAAGCACGGATCCGGTTTCTTTACCGTAAAGATACTCGCCAATTGCGCTTGCGTGACGGAATCATGATACCGCGAGACTTCCCGTCCGGCGCAGCCAGATCCGGCCTGTCGATATGCGGTGCCAGATTGGCTGGCGTGTGGAGCATCCTGCGATGACCGTGCCGGCGAGATCGCGTTTCCGGATTGGCTTCAGGACGTCGATCATTGCGTTGTTCGTCGGCGTCGTCCTCACGGTCGGCCTGGCGCTGGTCTATCTCAGCTTCAGCAGAGTGAATACGATCATCCGGACGGCGGCATCGTCGTATCTCAGTGTGGTCGCGCAATCCGCGACCGATCGCATCGATGCGCAGCTCAAGAGCGTTCACGACAATCTGGATATCCTGCGCGGCATCACGTCGGTCCAGTCCGCCGAGCTCAAGAATAATCCGCGGCTAAACATCCTGCTGGCGTCGATGCTGCGTAACAACAAGCAGCTCTACGGCCTGTATATGGGATATGAGGACGGCTCATTCCTCGAAATGGACCTGATCGACCGAACGGGAGCCGAGGTGAAGGCCCGTTTCGGGGCACCGGACGGAGCCAGATTTCGCCTGTTTACGATCGTGAAGGCGGGCGATTTCGGGCCGCTTCAGACGACAACGACGTTTCTCGACGATGCGCTGCAACCCCTGGCAAGTCTGTCCGGTCCTGTCGATTTCGATCCTCGCACCCGGCCGTGGTATCGCGGAGCCTTCGAGGCCAATACCAGTCTGCTGACCGAGCCCTATATTTTCTATGAGACCGGCGACATCGGCTACACGCTGCGGATGCCGATCGCAGGAGGCCAGCAGGGCGTTGTGGCTGGTGATATTCTGCTCAGTGAAGCCGAGACCATGCTGCGCAAGCAGCAGCTTGGCCATTCGGGTGTAGCCTACCTGTTCGACGATGCCGACCGGGTGCTGGCGCATCCCGAGATGTCCCGGTGGCTTGAAGCCACGAGCGTGCCGAACAAACTGTCGGAGCTGCCGCGACTGAGCGATGTCGATACGATCGGCGCAACTGCGGCTATCAAGGCGTGGCGCCAGACCGGCATTGAGCAACAGTTCTTCGCTGACAGCACGGGGCGCGCCTATGCAGCCGCATTCAGGCCCGTAGAGATGGCTGGATCGGCCAATCTTCGTGTTGGCTTCTTCGCTCCGCTCGATGAATTCTATGCCGAGATAGAGCAGGAGAAACGCACGCTTTTCATTCTCGCATTTTGCTTCGTCATCGCCGCCGTGCCGATCGCGTTCTGGATCGGCAACAAGCTGTCGCTATCCCTGCGGATTCTGGCGCGCGAGGTCGATCGCATCCAGAATTTCCGGTTTTCGTCCATGCCGCAGCTGCATTCGCCGATCCGCGAAATCGACGATCTCGGGCGATCCGTCTTCACCATGCGCACATTGGTGCAGACATTCTCGAATTTCGTCCCCAAGCGCCTGGTTCAGCAACTGGTGGAAACCGGAACCGCCATGCAATTGGGCGGAGAGCGCCGGGAGGCGACCATCCTGTTCACGGATGTCGAGAATTTTACGGGGATGACGGAGAACGAAGATCCGACACGGGTGATGCTCTACACGTCGCGCTACTTCGCAGCGATTTCGGACGTCATCGCTACCCACCAGGGAACAGTCGACAAATATATCGGCGACGCCGTCATGGGGCTTTGGAACGCGCCGATCGAACATACGAACCACGTGGCACAGGCTTGCGCCGCCGTGCTCGATTGCGTCGAAGCCAATCGGAAGCTCAACGAGGAATTCGAGCGCGAGGGCTGGCCGGTCTACAAAACCCGGTTTGGCCTGCATGTGGGCGATGTCATGATCGGCAATATCGGGTCACCCGATCGTATGAACTACACGGCGCTCGGAGCTACCGTGAATCTCGCTTCGCGACTGGAGACGCTCAACAAGGACTACGGGACGAGCGTTCTGGTCAGCGAGGCCGTCAAGCAGCGGGTAGACTCGTTGTTCCTGTTTCGCAGTGTCGCCCTGATCAAGCCCAAGGGGTTCGCCGCAGAGGTTCAGGTCTACGAGCTGCTCGGGGCGCGAAGCTGACATTTCGTCGCGTCGCCCGATCGACGTGCCGATTTCTTTGTCCGATCATCGGGGGTCGCGATATAGTGGACGAATAGCAGCCGATAGAGAAAAATGACGACGATGACTGAAGCGAAGCCGGTGCGGCGAGGTCGTCCTCGATCGGTCGAGACCGAGGATGCAATCCTGGAAAGCGCCTATCGCATGATGGCCGCCGAGGGGCTCGCCGCCACGACCATCGATGCGATCGCGCGGGATTCCGGCGTCTCCAAGATGACGATCTACAAATGGTGGCCGTCGCGTGAGGCAGTGCTGATCGACGCATTCCTGCGGCAGGCGTCGACCATGCTGCCGCTTTCCGAGAGCGGCGATCCACTGACGCGCGTGACCAAGCATGCCGCCGCCTATGTCATGGCGCTGAACGGCGATTTCGGCAAGGTGCAGCTCGCTGTCATTGCCGAATGTATCGCGCGTACCGGCTCGGCAAAGATTTTCTCCGAGCGCTATCTCGCAATCCGCCGGGACATATCGCTGGCGATCATCAAGGATGGTCAGAAGGATGGCAGCATCAATGCTACGGAACCTGCCGGCGATCTCTATGACCGGATCTACGGTACCTTGTTCTATGAGTATGTTTTTAGATTCCGGCCGTTGACGGCCGACCATGCGCGCAAACTCGTCAAATCCGTGCTGTCGGCGCGATAGTCAGATGCCGCTTTGCCGCGCACGGCGAAACCAGCGCCATGTCTCCCGCGTGACCGCTCGGTAGCCCAGGCCGCGATGCGCAATGCGCGCGTCGATGATCGTATTAAGCTTGGGCAGCGCGTGGAAGGGCACCGACGGATAGGCATGATGCTCGACATGAAATGGCATGTTCCATGTGAACCACTTGGTCAGCCTGTCGGTGTAGGTCGTGCGTGTGTTCTCATAGGCACTGCGGGTGCGCTCGCAGCCGGTATGTTCGGCATAGAGATAGGGCCGCAGGAATAGCTGGCCGACATAGAGCGGGACGAGCCAGCACCACAGCAGCAGCGCGCTCGCGAAGGCGATGGAAGCGATCAGCAGCGCGAGATAGACGAGGGCATAGATGCGTGCCTCCCGCACTACCATGCCTTGCTTGGCCTCCGGGATCCACGGTGCCACAGCATGCCCGGTCAGAGCACGCCGGACCAGCAGGCGGATCCGGTTGGTGAGCTGCACGATGCCGGTATAGGCAATAGCGAGTCTGGTGTCGGACGAGGGGATCGTCGCGGTGACGAGCTCCGGGTCGCGGTCGGGATCTTGCGTAAAGCGATGATGGTCCCAGTGAAACAGCGCATAGTGCTCATAGGGCAGCACGATCATCAGCGACGAGACATGGCCGAGGGCCTCGTTCAGCCGACGGCTGGTAAACACGGTCTTGTGCGCGGCTTCATGCACCGCCATAAACAGAAAAGCGATGAGATAGCCCTGGATGACGATCAGTGGGATGGTCCACATGACGCCATATCGAGTAGCGACCTGCCAGATCAGCGTTCCGACCAAAGCGATCAGGGCATAGTGGCTAAGCGCGCGAATGACCCCCGGAAGATTGGCCCGAACCGACAGGTCCTTCAATTGTGCAGGCGTCAAGGCACGGGTTTCAATCTTGCCATGGCCAATAGCATCTATCGTCATCTGGTCATTCTCTTTCGGTTCAGTCGTGAGCTGCCAGCAGCGCCGAGACCTGCGCATTGATGAAGGCTGCGTCGGCGGGAATCTTGACCGGATTGCCGGCGCGGTGTCCGTGCAGCGAAGGGATCGGACACAGTTCGGCCGTGCGTGCGCTGGTCAGCAGAGGGAGTTCGTCTTCGTTGTCACCGACCTGGAAATAGTTGTCGGTTTGTCCGGGCATCAGGAGAACGCGCGCGGTGATCGCAGCCATAGCCTTGCGGAAGTCGCCGCCGAAAGCGTCGCAGCGGCTGATGTCGCCATTCTGCCAGGTCCAAAGTTGGGCCAGTAGATTATTGGCATCACGATGCGCAAACGCGACATCCCATGATCGTGTCAGATAATCTTCCAGCGAGGTGAAGCCGGCCTCACGCCAGATTTCGTCGCGGTAAAAGCCATGAGACATCGCCCAGCCTGCATAGACACGCCCCACGGCGCGAAGACCGGCAGATGGTTTCGAAACAAAGCGGCCGTCGACAAAGGCCGGGTCGGTGATCAAAGCGGCCCGCACACTTTCAAGAAATACGGCGTTGAACGGCGAACATCGGGCGCTGCCGCAGACGACTGCAGCGCGCGCCACCATGTCCGGATAGCGGGCGGCCCAGTGATAGGCCTGCATGCCTCCCATCGACCAGCCATAGACCAGTGCCAGACGGGTAACGCCGAACTGCTCGGTCAACAGGCGATGCTGGATCGAAATTGCGTCGTGATAGCTGATGTTCGGATAGGGAGCGCCAGCCAGGGCTTCCAAAGAATTCGAGGGAGACGACGACAGCCCGTTCCCGAACAGATTGGGGATGACGATGAAGTAGCGCTCCGGATCGAGCGCCGCACCCGGCGCAATCAGCCATTCGGTATCGTAATGTTGTGCGGCGAACGAGGTCGGATAGAGGATGACGTTGTCCTTGGCAGCATTGAGTGCGCCATAGGTCTTGTAGGCCAGTTGCAGGCGAGGGTGTCGGTCGCCGGACTGCAGCAGCACCTCTCCGGCCTCGAATATCTGGTAGTCGCTCGACGCGTTCATGCAGGAACTCCGGAAGATCATTCGACACTTGCCGACGATACGACAAGCAACCCACTCGACAGAATTAAATAACTGTACTAATGGTACATTAAATTAGGGGCAGCGCAATGCCGAAACTTCGGCATTGCCGCCCGAATAACGTGCAGTTGCCGCCATTTATTTGTGGCGGGGCGACATCACGGTTTTGTATTCGAAACGTACAAGAGATTTGCTTCACGCTGGTCTATGCATCAGCCAGTCATCGGCGCGGTGGTGGATAGGCGGATCGGTTATCCACATTCCCCGCTGTGCACTCGACATCATTTGCCCGCAACCCACTCAAAGGAGTCTGGATCATGGGAACCATCACCACCAAGGACGGCACCGAGATTTTCTACAAGGATTGGGGCACCGGGCAGCCGATCGTGTTCCACCATGGTTGGCCGCTGAGCGCGGACGATTGGGATGCCCAGATGATGTTCTTTCGGAACAATGGCTATCGCGTCATCGCACATGACCGCCGCGGCCATGGCCGCTCCAGCCAGACTGCGACCGGCAACGAGATGGACACCTATGCGGCCGACGTCGCTGAACTGACCGACGCACTCGACCTGAAAGACGCTGTCCATATCGGCCACTCGACCGGAGGCGGTGAAGTTGCGCGTTACGTCGCGCGTGCCAAGAAGGGGCGCGTCGCCAAGGCCGTGCTGGTCAGCGCCGTGCCGCCGATCATGCTCAAGACCGAGAACAACCCCGGCGGCCTGCCGCTTGAAGTATTCGACGGCTTCCGTTCTGCGCTTGTTGCCAACCGCGCGCAGTTCTATGTCGATGTCCCGGCCGGGCCATTCTACGGCTTCAACCGCTCGGGCGCGAAAGTCTATCAGGGCGTTATCGACAACTGGTGGCGCCAGGGCATGATGGGCGGCGCCAAGGCGCATTATGATTGCATCAAGGCCTTCTCGGAAACCGATTTCACCGACGACCTGAAGGCGATCGATGTGCCGGTGCTTGTCATGCATGGTGACGATGACCAGATCGTGCCCTATGCGGATTCCGGCCCGCTGTCAGCGAAGCTGGTGAAAAACGGCACGTTGAAGACCTATCCAGGCTTTCCGCACGGCATGCTGACCACCCATGCGGATGTGCTCAATCCGGATCTGCTGGCTTTCGTGAAGAGCTGATCGACTGTGTCATGGCGGGCGAGGCGAAGGCCTCGTCCGCTATATCCCGGTAGGTGACTAGATTACCGACGGCGCGATGAGATTGTCATCGCTGCAGACGCCGGCGCTACTCCGGGTCGCTTCACCCACGATCTGAACGCCTGAAGTCGCCAGCAATCGCAGTGCCTGCGGATAGATCTTGTGCTCGATGCCAAGCACGCGGGCCGCGAGCGTGTCCGGCGTATCGTCATCGGAGACCGGCACGGCACCCTGCATCACGATTGGGCCGGCATCGGTCTCCGGAATCACGAAATGAACCGTGGCGCCGGAAATCTTCACGCCTGCGCGCAGGGCCTGGCCATGCGGATCGAGGCCGGGGAAGGACGGCAGCAGCGACGGGTGGATATTCAGCATCCGGCCATACCAGTGCTGAACGAACTCCGCCGTGAACAGGCGCATGAAGCCGCCGAGGCAAATCAGCTCGATCTTGTGCTCGTCGAGGGCGGCTTGCAGCAGCTTCTCGAAGCCGGCGCGGTCCTGGCCGAACGGCTTGCTTTCGATCACCAGAGTCTTGACGCTATTGGCCTGCGCGATGGCGAGGCCCGGCGCGTCGGCCTTGTTGGACATCACGAGGGCGATTTCGGCGGGGAAGCTGTCGGCTGCGGCCGCCTCGATCAGCGCGGTCATGTTCGATCCGCGCCCGGAAATCAGGATGGCAACGCGACGCATCACGGCCTCACAGTTTGAGTTCGAGATGCCCGTCATAGACGACGCGCTCGTCACCTGTGGCCTCTATGACGTCGCCGAGCAGCGACACGGTCTCGCCGCCCTCGCGCAGGATGTCCATTACCTCCTGCACGGCCTCGCGTTTGACGATGGCGATCATGCCGACGCCACAGTTGAAGGTGCGCAGCAGTTCGAGTTCCGCGATATCGCCTTCGGCGGCCAGCCACTTGAACACCGGCAGAACGGTAAGGGCCGGCAGGTCGATGCGGACGCCGAGGTTCTTCGGCAGCACGCGCGGGATGTTGTCGGTGAAGCCGCCGCCGGTGATATGGGCGAGGCCCTTCACGGCGCCGGTCTCGCGGATCGCGCGCAGGCACGACTTCACATAGAGGCGGGTCGGGGTCAGCAGCGCGCCGCCCAGTGTCATGACGGGCGAGAACGGCGCCTTGTCGGCATAAGACAAGCCGGTGCGCTCGACGATCTTGCGGACCAGCGAAAAGCCGTTGGAGTGCACGCCAGAGGAGGCCATGCCGATCACCGCATCACCGGGGCCGATGTCCTTGGTCGGCAGCAGTGTCCCGCGTTCGGCGGCGCCGACCGCGAAGCCGGCGAGGTCGTAGTCGCCATCCTTGTAGAGACCGGGCATCTCGGCGGTCTCGCCGCCGATGAGGGCGCAGCCGGATTCACGGCAGCCCTCGGCAACGCCCGCAACGATCGAGGCCGCGGCCTCCGGGTCGAGCTTGCCGCAGGCAAAATAGTCGAGGAAGAACAGCGGTTCGGCGCCCTGGACGACGAGATCATTGACGGACATGGCCACAAGGTCGATGCCGATGCCGTTATGGACGCCGGCCTCGATGGCGATCTTCACTTTGGTGCCGACGCCATCGGTCGCAGCGACGAGAACGGGGTCCTTGAAGCCGGCGGCCTTGAGATCGAACAAACCGCCGAAACCGCCGATCTCGGCGTCAGCGCCGGCACGGGCAGTTGCGCGAACCATCGGCTTGATGAGGTCCACCAGACGGTTGCCGGCATCGATATCGACGCCTGCGTCCGCGTAAGTGAGGCCTTTTTTCTGGTCGGTCATGCCGGGTATCCTGGCGAAGCTGCGAAACTGTGTATTTTCGGCTGGTTACGTCGGAATCTCCGCCTGCGCAATGGCTCGTAAACGCTATCCCGATTACTATGTAGGCGGTAAGCCGGTTGGAGCCCCAGCTCCGATCTTTCGGCTCGGATTGCGAAACAGGCCGGAGCCGGGAAGCGCCGCGTGAGTATCCCCAATTTAATCACCCTTGGGCGCATCCTGCTGGTGCCCGTGATCGTCTGGGCGATTGCCTCGAACCAGATGGAAATCGCCTTTGCAATCTTCGTGATTGCGGGGGTCAGCGATGCCGTGGACGGCTTTCTCGCCAAGCGTTTCAACATGGCCAGCGAACTCGGTGCGCTGCTGGACCCCTTGGCCGACAAGGCACTGCTGGTCTCGATCTATGTCTCCCTGGGGATATGGGGGGCAGTTCCACGTTGGATCGTGATTCTCGTGGTGTCGCGGGATATCATGATCGTCGGCGCCGTCATTGTGTCGTGGTTGTTCGGCAAGCCGATTCCGATGAAGCCGCTGATGGTATCGAAGCTCAATACGGTGGCGCAGGTGGCCTTCGCGGCCTTGGTCCTTGCTGCCCTCGGATTTGGTTTCAGATCTTCGCCTTACGATTTGATTTTAATGGGTTTTGTGACCATCTTGACGTTGCTCTCGGTGTCCTTCTATCTCGTCGAGTGGATGCGTCACATGAGCACCATCGAACCCGGCCAAGAGTCCAGGTAACCAGTACAAGTAACTTGTATTCGTAACGTTCGCCGGCCGAGCCGGCAGGAGTATTTGCGTGGTCGCCCGCGTCCAACCCCGTCAATTGGCGTTCGCGCTGCCCCATGCGGAGAGTCTGTCCCGCGACAATTTCCTTGAGGGTCCAGCCAATGCCAAGGCGCTGGGACTGATTGACTGCTGGCCGGACTGGCCGAACCGGGTGATGCTGCTGGAGGGCCCCGAGGGCTCCGGCAAGAGCCATCTGGCGGCGATCTGGGCCGAGGAGGCCGGGGCGCGCTCCACCATGGCCCGCAGTCTTGGCGCCGCGACGGTCCCCGCCGAACTGGTGACCAACGCGCTGGTGGTCGAGGATCTTAACGCCGGTGCCTTCGATGAGCGGGCGATGTTCCACCTTCTCAACCTGGCACGTCAGGACAACGCCTATGTGCTGATCACGGCACGGGTCGCCCCGGCCGCGATGGAGGTCGAATTGCGCGATCTACGGTCGCGGCTCCGAGCAATCCCGGTGGTCAATTTGATGCCGCCTGATGACGGGCTGTTTCGAGCGCTGATCGTCAAATTCTGCGCTGACCGCCAGCTCAGCATCGATGAGAGCGTGGTCAGCTATATCGCCAGTCGTATCGAGCGGTCATTCGCCGCCGCCCGCCAGACGGTGGAACTGCTGGATAGCGAGGCGCTCCGGCTTGGGCGCCCGGTGACCCGCGCATTGGCCGCGGAACTCCTGCGCGACGCCTGACTTAGCCTCTGAGCCCAAGAGGCGCATCAAACTGTGCCTTGACGGCGCGATGGGCAGGTTCCTCAATGTCATTGAAGTGTCACGTAACTGACGCAATGTCCGCTGTGATTTGCCGGCACTATAGCGCTGCTTGAACTGGATGGATTGCTGTCTCATGGACTCCGCGGAAGAGATTGTTATTGAAGAGAAAAAGGGCGAAGCGAAACCTGCGGAGGTGGTAGCATCAGGTCCCGAGCGCTTCATTAATCGCGAGCTGTCCTGGCTGCACTTCAATCGTCGTGTCCTCGAAGAGTCCGTCAATCTGGGGCACCCGGCGCTGGAGCGCGTTCGCTTCCTGTCGATTTCCGCAAACAACCTTGATGAATTCTTCATGGTCCGCGTTGCGGGTATCAAGGCGCAGGTCCGCGAGGGAATCACGGAGCGCAGTCCGGACGGGCTAACCCCGGCTGAGCAGCTGGTGTTGATCAACAGCGCGGTCTCCAAGCTTGGGTCCGATCAGCAGGCGATCTGGCGTGACCAGCGCGGTATGCTGGCCGATGTCGGCATCGTGCTGCTCGACGGCAAGGAGGTCAGCAAGGCCGACCGGACCTGGATCGAAGATCATTTCCTCCACAACATTTTCCCGCTGTTGACGCCGCTGGCGATCGATCCGGCGCATCCATTCCCGTTCATTCCAAGCCTAGGCTTCACCATCGCGCTGCATCTCTCGCGGGTGTCCGACGGCAAGATGATGAACGCGCTGATCCGCATGCCCGGCAAGATAGATCGCTTCATCCGTCTGCCGACCCCCGGCAAGGACGGCGCGGTCCGCCTGATCACTTTGGAACAGGCCACCGGCCTGTTCATCGCCCGGCTGTTCCCGGGCTACACCGTGCAGGGGCAGGGTGCCTTCCGCATCATCCGCGACAGCGAGTTGGAAGTCGAAGAAGAGGCCGAGGATCTGGTCCGCTTGTTCGAGACCGCGCTGAAGCGTCGCCGCAGAGGGTCGGTGATCCGCCTCGAAATCGAGGCCAGCATGCCGGCAGAACTCCGTGCCTTTGTGCAGCGCGCGCTGGCAACCTCTGACGACGAAATCCTGCTCGTCGATGGCATTCTCGCCATGAACGAGGTCTCGCAGCTGACACGCCTTGATCGACCTGATCTCGAATTCGTGCCTTACGTGCCACGACACCCCGAGCGAGTCCGCGACCATGGCGGCGATATCTTCGCCGCGATCCGCCAGAAGGACCTGGTCGTCCATCACCCCTACGAGTCTTTCGACGTCGTCGTGCAGTTCCTGCAGCAGGCCGCGCGCGATCCGGATGTCGTGGCGATCAAGCAGACGCTGTATCGCACCTCCAACAACTCGCCGATCGTCCGCACGCTGGTCGAGGCTGCCGAAGCCGGAAAGTCGGTGACGGCGCTGGTCGAGCTACGTGCGCGGTTCGACGAAGAGGCCAATATCCGCTGGGCTCGCGATCTCGAACGTGCCGGTGTCCAGGTGGTCTATGGCTTCCTGGAATTGAAGACCCACGCCAAGCTGTCGCTGGTGGTGCGCCGCGAGGGCGGTTCGCTCACGACCTATGTCCACACCGGCACCGGCAACTATCATCCGGTCACAGCGCGCATCTACACCGATCTGTCATATTTCACATCCGATCCGATCATCGGTCGCGATGCTGCGCGCGTCTTCAACTACATCACCGGCTATGCCGAGCCCAGCGACATCGAGAAGATGGCCGTGTCGCCGCTGACCTTGCGCAGACGCATGCTCGAACACATCCGCGGTGAGGCGGCGTTTGCCCGCAACGGCAAGCCCGGCGCGATCTGGCTCAAGATGAATTCGCTGGTCGATCCGGAAATTATCGATGCGCTCTATGAAGCATCGAATGCCGGCGTTTCTGTCGAACTGGTCGTGCGTGGTATCTGCTGCTTGCGGCCCGGAGTGCCCGGCCTGTCCGAGAATATCCGCGTCAAGTCGATCATCGGCCGCTTCCTCGAACACGGTCGAATTTACTGCTTCGGCATGGGCAATGGCCTGCCAAGCCCGAAGGCGGCGGTATATATCTCGTCGGCTGACATGATGCCGCGCAATCTGGATCGCCGCGTCGAGGTTCTGTGCCCGCTGCAGAACCCCACGGTGCATACCCAGGTGCTCGAGCAGATCATGGTGGCAAATCTCAAGGACACCGAACAGAGCTGGCAATTGTTGCCGGATGGGTCGTCAACGCGTATGAAGGCAGCGAAGGGCGAGGAACCCTTCAATGTGCACAATTACTTCATGACGAATCCGAGTCTGTCTGGCCGTGGAAAGTCGCTTGAGAAATCATCCCCGCGCCGGCTCACCCGCCGTTCGGAACGTCACCAATCCTCGTAAGGAACCAGCTGCGTGGTAGCGCGTGCCAATCAACGCGCGACCAGCGTCGCCGTCATCGATATTGGTTCCAACTCGGTGCGTCTCGTTGTTTACGAGTCGCTGACGCGAAGCCTCGTCACGCTCTTCAATGAAAAGGCGCTGTGCGGTCTCGGCCGAGAAGTGCAGAGCACGGGGCTGCTGGCCAAGGACGCCGTCGACAAGGCACTGACGGCACTTCGGCGCTTCCATGCGCTGTGCAAGGTCATGAAAGTCGGCCGGGTCTATGCGATCGCGACCGCCGCGGCGCGTGATGCGAGCAACGGCCCCGCCTTCATCGCGGCAGCCGAGAAAATCTGCGGTTGCGAGATCCAGATCATATCGGGGCCGCGGGAGGCGAAGCTCTCGGCGTTGGGTGTGATTTCGGGCGTGCATAAGCCGGATGGTCTGGTTGGCGATCTCGGGGGCGGTTCGCTCGAACTAATCGATGTCAAAGGCAATGCTGTCCGGCAGGGTGTGACGCTGCCGCTCGGTAGTCTCGCATTGCAGGACGCCTCACAGAAATCACCGAAAAAGGCAGAACGCATCGTCAAGCTGGCGCTGGCCGACGTCGCGCAGCTCAAGGCGGGTGTGGGTCGCAATTTTTATGCGGTCGGCGGCACCTGGCGTGCATTGGCGCGGCTGCACATCATCCAGAGCGGCTACCCGCTACGAGTGATGCACGGCTATTCGATCCCGGCCAACGAGGCGCTCGATTTCGTGCGCCGCTTGCGCCGGCTCGCAACAGCCAACATTCTTGCCAATATCGAATCCATCGCCGAACAGCGCCAGCCGCTGCTGGTCTACGCTGCGCTCGTGCTTGAATATGTCATTCGTACTGCCAAGCCGAAAACCATCGTGTTCTCGACCTATGGCGTCCGTGAAGGCCTGCTGTACGAAATGCTGCCGCAAGCGCAGCGCATGCAAGATGGCCTGGTCGGCGCCGCGCAGACCATGAACGAGTTGCTGTCGCGTTCGGCCCGCCACGCGCAGGAGCTGAGTGACTGGAGTGATCGGTTCGCCCGTGTCGCCAAGCTCAAAGAGACCGACGAGGATCGTCGGTTACGCCGCGTGGCGTGTCTGTTGTCCGATATCGGCTGGCGCGTCCATCCGGATCATCGCGGCGAGCAGACGCTCAGTCTGATCACGAACGGAAATTTCGGCTCGGTCGATCATCACGGTCGCGCGTTCCTCGCGCTCTGTGTGTACTACCGCTACGCAGGATTCGGCGCCGAGAACGAGCCGCCGGAGCTGGTCCGCGCGCTTGTCTCGCCGGCACAGGTCGAACGCGCCCGTTTGCTCGGTGCGCTGTTCAGGGTCGCGCATCTCATTTCGGCGGCGCGGCCGGGCGTACTGCCCGCCACGCATTTCGCCACCAAGGATCGCAAGATGATGCTCGTCTTCGAGCATCGCATGGTCGATCTCGTTGCCGACCGGGTCGGCAGCCGCTTCAAGCAGCTCGCGCGATTGGTCGGGAAGTCAGGTTCGATCGTCAGGCGATAACTGCTCATTCCGAATGTTACTACTGATTGCAGCGCGGCGTGACTCTCGGTTTCCGTGCGTATACTATTTTCCCGTGCGGCCGTTTTGGTCCACGCGGCAAGTACATACGATTTCCGGACCGGGAGAGTCGAAATGTCAGCCCTTCTGATCAACCTTATCGTTCAACTGATTGGCGGCGCGATTGGCGGAAATGTTGCCGGCGGTGCATCGAAGTCTGTCGATCTTGGTACAATCGGCAACACGATCGCAGGTGCAATAGGTGGCGGCGTTGGCGGTCAAATTCTCGGAATGCTGATTCCTATGCTTTCAAACGCATCGGCGACCACCGATATCGGTTCGCTGATAGGTCAGGTGGCCGGAGGCGGTGTCGCGGGTGCGGTGCTGACGGCAATCGTCGGAGCCATCAAGAACAGATCGGCGGCGTAAAGCGATCATCATTGCGTCTCGCAGGGCGAGGTATGGTACGCCCCGTCCTGCTGTTCGCGACAGGCAATTAGAACGCTACTTTGGACGACGCAGCCTACGCGCGGTCGACCCGGATCACCCGGCCTTTTTCCATCGCCAAAGCGAGACGGCCGTGTTTGAGCGCGAGCGCGGCTTCGCCGAACAGCTCGCGGCGCCAGCCGTGCAGGGCGCCGACATCGGCATTGTCGTCGGTGGCGATCTGTTCGAGATCATCGACGGTGGCGATGACCTTGCTGGCGACGGCGTGACGTTCAGAGGTCATCCGCAGCAACACCTTCAGCAGTTCGACGGTGGCGGCACCGTTGGAATTGCCGCGCGGCTTCTCGATCTTTGGTAACGTGTTGGGGTCGCGGGCGACGCCGCGCTGGACGGCGGCGACAATGTCGCTGCCCCACTTGGAGCGATCAAAGCCCTTCGGCAGCGAGCGCAAATTGGCAAGCTTCTCCAGCGAAGTCGGCGCGTGGGTCGCGATGTCGCCGACCGCATCGTCCTTGAGCACGCGCGAGCGCGGCACGTCGCGGCTCTGGGCTTCCTGTTCACGCCACGCGGCGACTTCCATGAGCACCGCGAGCTCCTTCGGCTTGCGGACGCGGGTCTTCAGCCGCTCCCAGGCGCGCTCGGGATGGAAATCGTAGGTCTTGGGCGAGGTGAGAACTTCCATCTCCTCGCTGACCCAGTCGCTACGCCCGCGCTTCTTCAGATCGGCATCCAGTGCCGCGAACACATCGCGCAGATGGGTGACGTCCGAGACGGCGTAATGCAGCTGCTCTTCGGTCAGCGGGCGGCGCGACCAGTCGGTGAAACGGTGGGTCTTGTCGGGGCGATGGCCGGTGACCCGCTCGACGAGCTGGTCGTAAGCAATGCTGTCGCCATAGCCGAGCACCATGGCCGCGACCTGGGTGTCGAAGATCGGATGGGGAACCACGCCGGCGCGGTGCACGATGATTTCGATGTCCTGCCGTGCAGCATGGAAGACCTTCAGCACGGCCTCGTTGGCCATCAGCGCGAAGAACGACGCGAGGTCGATGCCCTCGGCCAGCGTGTCCACCACCACGGCATCTTCCGCGCTGGCCATCTGAACCACGCAGAGCAGCGGGTAATAGGTGGTCTCGCGGAGGAATTCCGTATCGACGGTAATGACAGGGTGCTTGGCGAGACGCTCGCAGGCGGCGGTCAGCTGGGCAGTGGTGGTGATCAGTTCCATGGACGGTCCATAACGCTTTAGCCAAGGCGTTCGGCCGAAAAACCTGTTGAGTCAAGGTGTTTCGGGCAGACTGGAGGTCTGCTCCGGCAGAATGAGGGTGTTTAGGTGCCGCAAAAGGTCTTCAATACACGCTGATCCGGCTCCGGCGGCTCGGCGTACTCCGCCATCTCCGGTTGATCTTCATAGGGTTTCGCCAGCACGGCCAGCAATTTCTCGAACGGCGCGTAGTCGTCGGCCAGCGCCGCCTGGATCACCGCCTCGACGCGATGATTGCGGGGAATGAAGGCTGGATTGATGGTCTGCATGGCCTGATAGCGGGTGTCCGCGTCCTGCGACTCCTGGCCGAGTCGCTGCCGCCAGTTCACCGCCCAGGCATCGAACGCCGTCGGATCGATGAACAGGCCGCGCACGGCTTCGTCGTTGTCTGCGTCAACCGCGGCGGCGCCGAGGCGGCGGAAGGTCAGGGTGAAATCGGCCTGATTGGCGGTCATGGCGGTCAGCAGATCCTGCGCCAATGCAGCATCATCCGGCTGACTGGTGAGCAGCCCGAGCTTCCGACGCAGACCGGCCTGATAGGCCGTGTCGAAAATATCGGAGAATTCGCCCAATGCGGCCTGCGCGATCTCGATGGCGGTCTTCTCGTCGCTGTCGATCAGAGGCAGCAGCGTCTCGGCGAAGCGCGTCAGATTCCACAGCGCGATGCGCGGCTGGTTCGCATAGGCGTAGCGGCCCATCTCGTCGATTGAGCTGTACACTGTCGCGGGATCGTAGGCGTCCATGAAGGCGCAGGGGCCGTAATCGATGGTCTCACCGGATACCGAGCAGTTGTCGGTGTTCATCACGCCGTGGATGAAGCCGACATGCAGCCAGCGTGCGACAAGTTCGGCCTGACGACGGATCACCGCATCGAGCAGCGCGCGAATGGGATGTTCGACTTTGGCTGCGTCGGGATAGTGCCGGGCGATCACATGATCGGCGAGTTGTTTCACCCCGGCGATATCCTCGCGTGCGGCGAAAAACTGAAACGTGCCGACCCGGATATGGCTCGAAGCCACGCGCGTCAGTACGGCGCCGGGCAGCATTGTCTCGCGCTGAACCCGTTCGCCGGTAACGACTGCGGCGAGGGAGCGCGTGGTCGGAATGCCCAAGGCCGCCATGGCTTCGCTGACGATGTATTCCCGGATCACCGGACCAAGCGCAGCGCGGCCATCGCCACGGCGCGAGAATGGTGTCGGACCGGAGCCTTTGAGCTGGATGTCGCGGCGTACGCCGTTGCGGTCGATGACCTCGCCAAGCAGGATCGCGCGACCATCGCCGAGCTGGGCCACGAAATGTCCGAACTGATGTCCGGCATAGGCCATCGCCAGGGGATCCGCGCCATCCGGCACACGCTTGCCGGCAAGGACCTCGACACCCTCGGGACTGGCCAGCCAATCGGAATCGATGCGGAGTTGGTCGGCCAGTGCGCGGTTTAGCTTGATCAGCCGCGGCGCCGCCACCGGCGTCGGCGCGACGCGGGCAAAGAAATTCGCTGGCAGGGCGGCATAGCTGTTGTCGAACGGAAAGTGGACTGTCATGGCCCCAAGATGGGGGGCCATGACGTGTTAGGCAACCGCTGAAAGTGACCTCAGGCGGCACGAACCGTGTCGAGGAACCGGTCGACTTCGCCCTTCAGGCGATTGCTCTCGAGCGACAGCGACTGCGCTGCGGCCAACACCTGAGTTGATGCGGAACCGGTCTCGCTGGCGCCGCGATTGACCTCGGTGACTTCACTCGCAACCTGGGTCGAGAGCTGGGCCGACTGCTGGACGTTGCGCGCGATTTCCTGCGTCGCGGCTCCCTGTTCTTCGACGGCCGCTGCGATGGCCGACGAGACCTCTGAGATCAACGTGATCGTCGAACCGATCTCCTTGATGGTCTCGACGGTCTCCGCGCTGGCCGCCTGCATGCCGGCGATCTGCATGCTGATTTCGTCGGTGGCCTTCGCGGTCTGCGACGCCAGCGCCTTCACCTCGGCGGCGACAACGGCGAAGCCACGACCGGCTTCACCGGCACGCGCTGCTTCGATGGTGGCATTGAGCGCGAGCAGGTTGGTCTGTTCGGCAACGGCGGTGATGAGCTTCACGACGTCATCGATGCGTGCGGTGGCCTGCGAGAGCTTGGCGATGCTCTCATTGGTCTTCTCGGCCTGCAGCACGGCGGTCGAGGCGATGCGGTTGGACTCATGGACCTGGCGGCCGATTTCATTGACTGAGGACGTGATCTCTTCCGTTGCGGCAGCCACCGACTGCACGTTGTTCGACACGACGTGCGATGCGGATGCGGCCGAACCGGAGAGGCTCATGGTGATATCCGACGTACGGGTCAGTGTGGTGGCAGAGGCTTCGAGTTCGGTCGAGGCGGAAGACAGCGAACTAACCAGTTCGCTGATCATCGACTCGAAGTTGCTGGTTGCCTTCGTGATCGTTTCCGCACGCGCAGCCTTGATGGCGGCTTCGGCGCCGGCTGCCTGATCTGCCGCACGCTTGGCGATGAGGGCGTCCTTGAATATCTGCAACGCACTGGCGATGCGTCCGATCTCGGTGCTCTCGCCCTGATGCGGGATAACGGCCTCCAGCTGGCCATCGGTCAGTTGGCCCATCGGCTTCAGGATCGAGGCGATGCCGCCTGAGATGTCGCGCACCAGATACACGGCAGCGCCGAGGCCGAGGACGACGGATGTGCCGAGGATAGCGATCATCATCCAGATGGCGCCGGAATAGGTGGCGTTGGCGTTGTGGCCGGCAGCTTCGGCGCCCTTGTCGTTCAACTCGACGAGCTTCGCCAGCGTGCCGTCCATAGTGCGGCCGGTCGGAACCACCTTCTTGGCGTTGATCTCTTTGGCTGCCGCCACGTCGCCCTTGTTGGCGAGGGCCTGGACGTCGTTGCCCGCGGCGATGAAGGCCTTCCATTCCGCATTAAGCTTGTCGGCCAGTTCGCGTTCGGCCGGCGACGATACCAGCGGGGCGTAAGCCTTCGCGGCCTTGTCGAAATCCGACTTGCGGGCGGCGAGATTCTTGTCGACATCCGGACGGTCAGCATCGGCCACGATCAGGTGGTCGCGCAGCACAGCGCGGTACCGCGCCGACTGGACGCGCATCTCGCCGATCCAGCGGACACTCGGGAGCCATTGCGTCTGGATGTCCTGGGTTGCTGCGTTGATGGCTCGCATCTGCATGAATGCGAGGGTGCCGATGCCTGCAATCACGACGAAGAGAAAGGCGACAATGACAAAGAGCTTGGTGCTGATCGAATATCTGGCGAGCACGAACATATCCTCGGTGGTTCTAAGGCTGCGACGCCGGTCAGCCTAAATGGTGGCTGCCTTGGGTTGCGGCTGGGCTGCAAGCGGCAATTTCCAGTTGAAGGGCCTGCCTTCAAAACGAGCAGGGTTCACGACACGACAGTGAAGGGCGGTCGTCAACGTTCAGTAAATTTTGCAACAAATACCACCTTAAGTGATTGAGTTTGGTGCTGAAATACCGACGGCGCACACTTGGTTACCCGTCGTATGCGATCTCAGGTAGATGATTATTTCTTGTACAATCATGCAGTTCCCGCATTGCGGGAGATTTTCTTATCGCCTGATTGCGATTCGAAATGAGGATCTCAAATTTCTCGTCTGGCCCCCGCCGATGACGCAGTGGCGGGTCGCAAATTCGGGCGATCTGATCGCCGAGCTTTGGTTGCCGCGTCGGGTACGGTCGGGTAAACCCTGCGCTTCGCGCTTGATCGCGAACCCGATTCCGCCCTCTGACGTATTTCCAGGATACCCATGCATCGCTACCGGTCTCACACCTGCGGCGCGCTCCGCGACAGCCATATCGACCAGACCGTTCGCCTGTCGGGGTGGTGCCATCGTATCCGCGACCATGGCGGTGTGCTCTTCATCGATTTGCGCGACCATTACGGCTTGACCCAATGCGTCGCCGACCCGGACTCGCCGGCTTTCAAGGTCGCCGAGACGCTGCGTTCCGAATGGGTCGTGAAGATCGACGGCAAGGTGCGTCGCCGTCCCGGTGGCACCGAGAATGCCGAGCTGCCGACTGGCGATGTCGAGATCTATATCGATGCCATCGAGGTGCTTGGCCCCGCGGCCGAACTGCCGCTGCCGGTGTTCGGCGATCAGGACTATCCGGAAGACATCCGGCTGAAGTACCGCTTCCTCGACCTGCGTCGCGAGAAGCTGCACCAGAACATCATGACCCGCGGCGCCATCGTCGATTCGATGCGCAAGCGGATGAAGGAGCAGGGCTTCTTCGAATTCCAGACACCGATCCTCACCGCGTCGTCGCCTGAAGGCGCGCGCGACTTCCTGGTGCCGTCGCGCATCCATCCCGGCAAGTTCTACGCGCTGCCGCAGGCGCCGCAGCAGTACAAGCAACTGCTGATGATGTCGGGCTTCGACCGCTATTTCCAGATCGCGCCCTGTTTCCGCGACGAAGATCCGCGCGCCGATCGTCTGCCGGGCGAGTTCTATCAGCTCGATCTCGAAATGAGCTTCGTCGAGCAGGAAGATGTGTTCGCGGCCGTGCAGCCTGTCATCACGGGGGTGTTCGAGGAGTTTGCCAAGGGCAAGCCGGTCAACAAGGACTGGCCGAAGATCCCTTATGCGGAGTCGCTCCGCAAATACGGCACCGACAAGCCGGACCTCCGCAATCCGATCGAGATGCAGAACACGGCAGAGCACTTCCGCGGCTCCGGCTTCAAGGTGTTCGCGCGCATGCTCGAAGACGACAAGAACCAGGTCTGGGCGATCCCCGGCCCCGGTGGCGGCAGCCGTGCATTCTGCGATCGCATGAATTCCTGGGCGCAGGGCGAAGGCCAGCCGGGCCTTGGTTACATCATGTGGCGCGAGGGCGGCGAGGGCGCTGGTCCCTTGGCCAACAACATTGGACCGGAGCGTACCGAAGCGATCCGTCAGCAGCTCGGCCTGAAGGCCGGCGATGCGGCGTTCTTCGTCGCGGGTGATCCCGAGAAGTTCTACAAGTTCGCCGGGCTCGCACGCACCAAGGTCGGCGAGGAATTGAACCTGATCGACAAGGAGCGCTTTGCGCTGGCCTGGATCGTCGATTTCCCGATGTACGAATACAACGAGGACGACAAGAAGGTCGACTTCTCGCACAACCCGTTCTCGATGCCGCAGGGCGGCATGGATGCGCTGGTCGGGCAGGATCCGCTGACCATCAAGGCGTTCCAGTACGACATCACCTGCAACGGCTACGAGATCGCCTCGGGTGGCATTCGCAACCACAAGCCCGAAGCGATGGTGAAGGCGTTCGAGATCGCCGGCTATGGCGAGGAGACGGTGGTCGAGCGCTTCGGCGGCATGTATCGCGCTTTCCAGTACGGTGCGCCTCCGCATGGTGGCATGGCGGCGGGCGTCGATCGCATCGTGATGCTGCTCTGCGGCACCAACAACCTGCGCGAAATCTCGCTCTTCCCGATGAACCAGCGTGCTGAAGATTTGTTGATGGGCGCTCCGTCAGAGGCTTCGCCGAAGCAGTTGCGTGAAGCGCATATCCGTCTCAATCTGCAAGACAAGTGATCTATAAAACCAACAAGAAACGCTCTTCTACCTAACTCTTGTTTTATGACGCGCGGGAGCACGTATGTCTTCTTCATCTTCTGACGATCTCTCGCGCGCGGCGCTTGCCTATCATCGCCTTCCCAGGCCGGGTAAGCTCGAAATCCAGGCCACCAAGCCGCTCGCTAACCAGCGCGATCTGGCGCTGGCCTATTCGCCGGGCGTGGCGGCGCCGTGTCTCGCGATTGCTGCCGACCCCAATGAAGCGGCGTCGCTGACCTCACGCGCCAATCTCGTGGCTGTCGTCTCCAACGGCACGGCCGTGCTTGGTCTCGGCAATATCGGACCGCTGGCCTCGAAGCCGGTGATGGAAGGCAAGGCGGTCCTGTTCAAGAAATTCGCCGGCATTGATGTGTTTGACATCGAAATCGCCGCCGACACCATCGAGCGCGTGGTCGAGGTCGTCTCGGCGCTGGAGCCGACCTTCGGTGGCATCAACCTTGAGGACATCAAGGGTCCGGAGTGTTTCGAGATTGAGGCGCAACTCAAGGAGCGCATGAAGATCCCGGTGTTCCACGACGACCAGCATGGCACGGCCATCATCGTTGGCGCCGCAATCAAGAATGCGTTGCTGCTGAACGGCAAGGATATCAAGAACGTCAAGATCGTCTGCTCTGGTGCTGGCGCTGCAGCGATCGCCTGTCTCAATCTTCTGGTGTCGCTCGGCGCGCAGAAAAAGAACATCTGGGTCTGCGATATCGACGGTGTCGTGCATGAAGGCCGCAACACGCTGATGGATCGCTGGAAGGCGGTCTATGCGCAGAAGACTGATGCGCGCGTGCTGGGCGATGTCATCGCCGGCGCCGATATTTTCCTGGGCGTCTCAGCTCCGGGAGTGCTGAAGCCCGAGATGGTCAAGGCGATGGCTGACAAGCCGCTGGTGATGGCACTGGCCAATCCGACGCCGGAGATCATGCCGGACGAAGCGCGCAAGGCGCGCCCGGACGCGATGATCTGCACCGGCCGGTCGGACTTTCCGAACCAGGTCAACAACGTCCTCTGTTTCCCGTTCATCTTCCGCGGCGCACTCGATTGCGGGGCGACGGCGATCAATGAGGCGATGAAGATCGCTGCCGTCGATGCCATCGCGCAGCTTGCGCAAGACCCGCCGTCGGATGCTGTGACCGCCGGCTTCGACAACGAGACCCAAGGTTTCGGCCCGGGCTCGCTGATCCCGAGCCCGTTCGATCCGCGTCTGATCCTTCGTATCGCGCCTGCGGTCGCCAAAGCGGCGATGGAATCCGGCGTGGCCTCGCGCCCGATCGCCAATTTCGAGGAATACACCGCAGGTCTCGAGCGTTTCGCATTCCGCTCCGGTCTGGTGATGAAGCCGGTCTTTGCGAAGGCAAAGACCCAGCCGGTGCGCGTGATCTATGCCGAAGGCGAAGACGAGCGCGTGTTGCGCGCCGTGCAGGTCGTGCTGGAGGAGAAGCTGGCGCGCCCGATTCTCGTTGGTCGCCCGTCGGTCGTGGAAGCGCGCATCAAGCGCTTTGGCCTGTCGATCAAGCCAGGGCAGGATTTTGACCTCATCAATCCTGAGGACGATCCGCGCTATCGTTCCTACGTGCAGTCCTATATCGATGTCGCCGGCCGTCGCGGCGTGACGCCGGATGCGGCACGCACGGTCGTCCGCACCAATGCGACGGTGATCGCCGCGCTCGCCGTGATCCGCGGCGAGGCGGATGCCATGATCTGCGGCGTCGAAGGCCGCTACATGAGCCATCTGCGCCATGTGCGCGAGATCGTCGGCTTCCTGCCGGGCGTCAGCGATTTTGCAGCGCTGTCGCTGATGATCACCAGCAAGGGTGCGCATTTCATCGCCGATACGCAGGTGCGACCGAATCCGAGCGCGGAAGAACTCGCGGAAATCGCGGCGCTCGCTGCGAACCACGTGCAACGCTTCGCCATGAAGCCGAAGATCGCTTTCGTGTCGCATTCTGACTTCGGCAGCTACGACACGGACTCTTCGCGCAAGATGCGCCGCGCCGCGGCATTGCTGCGTGAGAAGCATCCGGAAATCGAGTCCGATGGCGAAATGCAGGGCGACACCGCGCTGTCGGAAGCGGCCCGCAAGATCGTGCTCCCGCATTCGAAGCTCGAAGGCTCGGCGAATGTCCTCATCATGCCGACGCTCGATGCCGCCAATGTCGCCTATCAGATGATCAAGACGCTGGGCGATGCGCTCCCGGTCGGCCCGATCCTGATCGGCCCGGCGCGTCCGGCGCATATCCTGACGCCGGGGGTGACAGCGCGTGGTATCCTCAACATGACAGCCGTGGCCGCCGTTGAAGCGCAGGAGCGGGCAGGGCGTCCGCAGGCGAGCCTGTTCGGCTAGCGCGTTCAGTCAGCCTCGCGCTGGCTGGATGCTTACCCGGCCATTGCGCTTTTGGATAGTTCGCCGATCTGAAAAGCATCGCGACAAATGGATGACGCCAACGAGGTCATCCATTTGTTCGTTTGAAAAATGTGGTGGAATGATCATACTCGTCACGTATTTCGACAAGTATTCATTGCAGTCCAGCGAGGCCGACCAATGCCAGCGTTTATTACTTTCGGGCGCATTCTCTTTGCCGTGATCTTCATTGCGTCCGGGGCATCCAAGTTTCTCGACCTCAGCGCAACGGCAGATGCGATCGCGAACAAGGTTATCCCGACGATCCCCGCGATGGTGACGCCCTATGCGACGCAGCTCGAGGGGTTGGCGGGCATGGAATTGAAACAGATTCTCGCGATCGCCATTGCAACACTGGAACTGATTGGCGGTATCTTCGTCGCGCTGAACCTGGGCGCGCGCTTCTTCGCCCTGGTGCTGGTGCTGTTCGTGATGGCCGCGACGTTCTACTTCCACGACTTCTGGAACCTGACCGGTCCTGAGGCCAAGAACCAGATGATCCACGCGCTGAAGAACCTGTCGCTGATCGGTGGCCTCTTCATGATCGCCGGTATCGGCCGCAGCGCGCGGCTGCCGGGTGGCTACAACGAAGTGTAGTCCTCGTTCAGGTTACTCGCCGCCAGGCCGTTACTGTGACTTCATGTGCGGCGTCGAGGATCTGAACCTCGCTCGCTTGCAGGCCGTGACCGGAGAGAATGTCCTGCGGCGATCGTTCGGGGACGCCAGGGAAACATCCTTCGCCGCCGGGCAGGCGGACATGCGGGGCCTGCGACAACCAGAATACGTCGATACGGTCAAAGAACATCTCGAACACGCTGGGGCCGCCGATGATGGCGACGGTACCGGCATGAATGTTCGCGTGTGCGCAAGCGTCTTCGAAGGATGCACCGACTGGATTCCACAGCGTGGCTTTGTTGTTCGTGGGATCGGGCTCTACAGCAGCGATGCTGCGGCTGACGATGATGCGCTTCCGCTTTGGTGAGTTTGGCTGATCCTCGAATGAATGTTTCCCGTGTACGATAAGGTCGGCGCGGTCGAGACCGGCGGTGAAAAAGGCGAGGTCGCCGGGAAATTTGAGGGTATCGGGCATCACCCCGCTGGCGTCGGCGAGCATGCCGTCCGCCGAGACAATGACGTAACCGTTGAATCGAAATGCGGGCATTGGAGGTGCAGACGAATCCTGATTATTCCGCGACCGTCTGAACGACGCTGTTGACAGGGCGTGAGCTCACGGTCGGCAGCTTGGCGTCCTTGACGATGGCTTCGTCATAGGAGGCGATGGTTTGGACGGGGGCCTTGGCGCGCATATGCACGACCTTGTAGCCACCGGCCTTGAGCTTGCGCAGCAGGGTCGGCAGCGCCTCGGCGGTGTGCTTCTGGAAGTCGTGCATCAGGATGATGCCCTTGCCGAGCTTGTCGAGCTTGGTCATCACATTGGTGATGACCTGTTCGGACTTGCGCGTCTTGAAGTCGAAGGAGTCGATGTCGCAGGAGAAGATCGCCATGTTACGGGTGCCGAGATAGGTCACGATTTCCGGCGGATGCTGCAGCGCCGGCGCGCGGAAGAACGGTGCAGGTGCACTGCCGAGCGCCCATTTCACGGCGCTGAAGCCCTTTTCGATTTCATCGATGCGCTGCTGCTCGGTCAGCTTCTTGCTGGTCAGCGCGATATGGGCCCAAGTGTGTCCACCGACGGTATGGCCGGCGGCCGCGACCTGCTTGAGGATTTCCGGATGGTAGGTCGCATGCTTGCCGATCGGGAAGAACACGCCCTTGGTGCATTCGTCGGCCAACGCTTTCAGCACTGCAGGCGTGTTTACCGGCCATGGGCCGTCGTCGAAGGTCAGCACCACTTCCTTGTCACGCAGGAAGTCGAGCTGTTTGAAATGCTCGAAGCCGAAGCCTGGACCACCCGTCGTGTCGATCTCGACAGTGCGGCTGATGCCGAGTGCATCGGGATTGGCGCAGGTGGATTTGGCGGGAACAGGCGCGGCCGCGGGGGCCGGCGCGGGTATTGCCGCCGGGGCTCCAACAGCGGCCTTGGGCGCCTGCGCCTGTGCGCTTGCTGCCCACAATGAAACCGCGCTCGCAAAAATCAGACCTGCCGCACTGCGCATCTCGTTCCCCTTGACCTGCGACCAACGTCGTCAGCGAGGTAGCCGGGCTGATCCAGATGGTTGTGACCACAATTCTAGCGCGATTTCAGGCGGTACCGCTATGGCAACGGCCTTTATCCCCAGTCAGCGCCGGGATCGACATTGAACCGCTCAAGCGGCGGTAAGGGCGCGTCCGACGGCGGTCTTGATGCGTGTATCGGTCGGTTCGAATTCGGAGGCAAAGGAGTCGGTGAGGTAGCCATCGCGGCCAACCAGATATTTATGAAAATTCCAGCGCGGCAGGTCGCGCGGCCGTGCCTCTGCCGCCCATTTGTAAAACGGATGCGCGTTCGGTCCCTTCACGACGGTCTTGGCGGCTATCGGGAAGCCGATACCGAAATGTCCCTCGGTAATGTCGGCGATCTCCTTTGCGCCGCCCGGCTCCTGCCCACCAAAGTCGTTGGAAGGCACGCCGATGATCATCAACCCACGCTCGCGGAACTCGGTCCACAGCGTTTGCAGCCCGGCATATTGTGGCG
This sequence comes from Tardiphaga sp. P9-11, assembly GCF_008329525.1. GTDB lineage: Bacteria > Pseudomonadota > Alphaproteobacteria > Rhizobiales > Xanthobacteraceae > Tardiphaga. Next base: position 389,087 of record NZ_NPKQ01000004.1, read on the forward strand.
TGAAGCCGCATTGCGATGCGGTGTTGACCACCATGATCGGGCGCCCCGCGTAATCGGTAAGTTTTATGTCGCCGCCTTTGAGGCCGGGAAACGAGAAGCCATAGGCGGTCATGCGGCTTACGGCGCCTTGCGCCGATGCCCGACGTGGCAATGCAGCGACAGCTGCTGCGCCGAGTATCGTTGTCAGTATTTGCCTGCGATCGATCATCGCCATCGTCGTAGTCCAGCCTGTTGCGCCTGCAGAGTAGCGTCATCTCTCGGATGACGCACTCAACAAGCTGTTACAAGGCCTGGGCTAACGAGGTTAGCGTAGTGGCACCACGAATTCTGTGCCCTGACCGGTTTCGCCGCCGGCAGCGATGCCCTGATCGGAGACCACGATGGAGCCGCCACTCGCGAGCGCGTCGGTGATCTGGGCCATGGCATCCGCCGGAATGCTCAGGCGGTCGAGCGCTTCGGCGGCGCTGTTTGGCAGCGGCCGGGTTTTCACTTCAACCGCACCGGTGGATTTGCGGCGGCGCGAGACATTGTCGTCCTCGTCGGCGCGACGCGGGACGGCAGGCAACGACACGGCGGTCCAGTGAAACGCCTTGGCGTCATCCTTGTCGGTGCGGGCGGTAAAGATGTGAGTGCCGAGCGGGCGATCGCTGGGCTTGATAGCGATCGGCGTCTCGAACAGCGGCGCGAAATTCTGTCGCACATAGAGCTTGCCGTCCTTGCCGCTGACCAGCACGGCGATCTGGCCGATACGCTTCGGCGTCGCATCGGCAGCAGGCGCCGCAGGCATCTCGGCCTTGGCTGAATCGGCGGGGCGCGTTTCGTCCTTTTTGGTGTCGAGCATGGGGGCAGTGATCGGTGTCGCGCCAGGCTTTAAGACGTCTGCCTTTGCAACTTCAGACTTCGGTGCTTCCGTCTTGGCAACCTCAATCTTGGCTGGTGCTTCCGCGACGGTCTCAACCGATTTGACCTCGGGTGTCGGCAATTCGACGACTTTGGCAATCGCGGCGTCGAGATCGCGGCGCGTCATGATTTCGGGCTCCGCCGTTTTGATGGCGCTCTCGATCTTTGCGGGGGCAGCGTCAGACATTACGGTCTTTGGCGCTGGCGGCGTCATCGCGTTGCTGGCGTCGGCGGTCTGGGTCTTGTCCTGGATCTTGGCGCGCTCGGTGGCCGACGTCTTCAGGCCGAGATTCTCGGGCTTGGCATCCGCAGAGACCTTGTCGGCCTTCGGTGTCGCTTGGACATCCTGAGGCGCTGCCGCGGCGACCGGAACCGGCGCTGGCTTCTGAGCAGCGAGGAGGGGGTGCGAAAATTCCGCGGGCGAGATTTCGCCGGGAGTGATGATCACGCGGGCTCCCATGCGGGTCCATCCCCAGATCCTGGTGGCAAAGGCCATCGGCATGCGGATGCAGCCATGGGAGGCTGGATAGCCCGGCAATGCGCCAGCATGCAGAGCGATGCCCGACCAGGTGATCCGCTGCATGTAAGGCATCGGCGCGCCGCTATAGATGTTTGATTTATGCCATTTGTTCTTCTGGATGATGCTGAACACGCCCATCGGTGTCGAATGGCCACGCATGCCCGTCGAGACCGGCGTTTCCGCGAACAGGCCATTGGCATCAAACACCCGCAGCGTTTGCCGCTCGATCGAGATGTTGATCACCAGCGGCCCGACCGGCTTGGCGTGTTCCTTGACCTGTTTCTCGAGTTTGGCGCCAAGGCGCTTCAGCTTTTTCTGGCGCTGCTGCGGCTGCGGCGCCGGCGGTTCGATCTCCCGCATGATCATCGGGTTTTCGTCGGTCCAGAACACTGCAGCACTGGCAGGTGTCGCCGCGGCCAAACCGGCCATGGCGACGAGCGCGATTCGCAAGAAACTGCTGGAGAAAATCGTGCTGCTCAGAAAACGGCTCTTGTCCGCCGGTTCACGCGACAACTGAAATGCACCCACGCCCGGTATCCTCGAATCCATCTGAAAACATTAGTCTCGCAGACGCGAGATGGGTTCACCAGCACGACTGATCTGGCTACCGCTGAGTCGGGACTAGGGTAGCAAAAAAGCCTCACATTGAATTAACGGCAGCCGATCGCGGCTTCCGAATCCGGTTGGAATGCCTACATATTTCAAATCGCTCACGGAGAGTTGCATGACGTTTAATGGATCTGGCGCGCTGACCAAGGCGCTGCGGCGCAGCGTTATGGCGCTTTCGGCACTGGCAGTGTTCGCTTCTATCCCGGCCCAGGCTGCGGATGAGCCGGATCTGATCTTCCGGCGCTCCACCGTGTTCAAATGGATCAGTCCCAACGACAAGCTGGCGACGTACGGCGTCGACGATCCCGAGGTCGAGGGTGTCGCCTGTCACTTCACGGTGCCTGAAAAGGGCGGCTTCAAGGGATGGCTTGGTCTGGCCGAGGAGGTCTCGGACATATCGCTGGCCTGTCGGCAGATCGGCCCGATCAAGTTCAAGGCCAAGAGCGATCAAGGTGAGGACATGTTCCGGCAGCGCCGGTCGCTCTTCTTCAAGAAGATGCAGATCGTCCGCGGCTGCGACGCCAAGCGAAACGTGCTGGTCTATATGGTGTACTCGGACAGGATCATCGAAGGTTCGCCGAAGAACTCGACGTCATCGGTTCCGATCATGCCTTGGGGGCAGGCGGATGCCATCGAGAAATGCGGCGACTTCATCAAATAGCGGCATCAGTCGATCAGGATCGATAGGCTGCCGCTATTCGACCGGGTGAGTCATTGTGCGCTTCGTACGAAGACGGTCCCAGGACTGTCGGGACTGCGGGTCGCGGTGGCCCACGAGCTGCACAAGCTTCTGCGGATAGCATTCGTTGCCGTGCGAGCCGTAGCCTTGCTGCGACATGGCGCCCTGGCATGTTGCGCGCGGGCGGACCGTGGAGATGAGTGGCCGTCCGGATGCGCTGATCGGGGTATCCTTGCCAACGTCGTTGTTGCCAGTTCCCACGACTGCATTCCTTCTCTTCGAGGTGAACAGAAACGCGCAGTCGCCTGAAAAGGTTGCATACGCTCTCCTGAAGTCGCTTTAGCTCCGTTTCAGTTCAATTTTGTTAAAGGCGTGCGACAGCCAGACGAACTTTCAAGACATCCTTTCCAAGGCGTTTGCAGATTTGCCGCCCGGATTGTGTCGTCGGCATGGGCGTCACGAAATAATTCAGCAGGGGACGAAACCATTTTCCTCTTGGGCCGCAGACGTGCCGAAACCGCCATTGGCTATCCATTTGCCAACGACATGGCGGACAGCGCTGCCAACCCGGAGACGTCAGATGCGCACCATCAGCTTCATCCTCGCTTTCGTCTTCTTCCTGGCAGGCCCGTCGATGGCCGGTTCCACCGATGGCAACTTGCCGGGTATCGGCACCTTCGCCTTTACCGGTTCGCCCGTGATCAGTGCAGCTGCGCCGATGGCTGTGGCCTACGCACGCTGATTTCGATCGCGGATGGACACCTGAGAAACAACAAGAAAAGTTTTGAAATGACTCGACCACGTCTTCTGACCGTTATCGCTGTTGCCGCCAGCCTTGCAGGCTCCGTTACGGGAAGTGCGGCGCAGGCGCAGATCTGGTCGTGGCGAAAACTACCGGACCAGCGTGGTGAGTTCGTCCGTCTGTGTTCGCCGCATATGGTTGGGCGCTGGGCGCATCCGGAAGAAGTTTGCGGCTGCCTGCACGACCACGCCGTGGCAACGGTGGAAGACACTGATTTGCGCGAGGCGCTGCTGCGCGGCATCAGCGAGCGCGGCGTGCCAACCATCGAGAAAGATTGGATTCCGGCATCGAAGCAGTCGATGATCAGCGCGACCTTCACGCAGATCGCCAAGCCGACCCTGCAATGCATGTATGATCCGGCGCCGCTGGATTGAACCGGTTAGTTAATGCTCGCGAGATCTTTTTGCGCCGTCCCGTCGCGCCAAAATGATCGCGGATTTCTATCTTTCCCTCTCGTCATCCCGTTACGGCCGATGATAGCGTTTTGCCTCACCATCGTTGGGTGAGGGGGATTCGCTATAAATTGGGCCGGCGGGAACCGAGGGATTTTTATGCGATTTGTTCTGATCTGTTTTTCTTGTGTATCAATATTTCTGACCGGCGCGGCACTGGCCGCAGACACCAGCACCCAGGAAACTAACAAGAAGGTTGTCGTCGAATTCTACGAAAAGGGCCTCAATCAAAAAGACTTCGAGGCGGCATCCAGATATTTCGGTCCGCGCTATGTTCAGCATAATCCCAATGCGGCTGACGGCATCGAGGGCTTCAAAGGCTTCATCGGTTTCCTGCGGGAGAAATTCCCGGACTCGCATAGCGAGATCAAGCAGGTGTTCGCCGACGGCGACTATGTGATCCTGCATGTCCACGCCGTGCGCGAGAAGGGCACGCGAGGCAACGCCATCATCGACATCTTCAAGCTGGAGAACGGCAAGATCGTCGAGCATTGGGATGCCGTTCAACCGATCCCGGAAAAGTCCGCCAACAGCAACGGCATGTTCTGATGGACATGGCCCGGCCCCAGCGTGACGATCGATTGGAAGGCAAGGTTGCCATCATTACCGGCGCGGGGTCCCGCGGAGACGGTATCGGCAACGGACGCGCCGCAGCGGTGCTGCTTGCGCGGCACGGCGCGCGTGTCGCGCTGGTCGATACCGACGTAGACGCCGCCGAGGAAACGGCGCGTTTGATCGCTGCGGAGGGCGGCGTCACGCAGATCTATGATGGCGATGTCAGCGACCGCGCGTCGTGCGAAGCGATCGTCGAACGCACCGTCGAAGGCTTCGGACGGCTGGACATCCTCGTCAACAATGTCGGCCTCACCGGGCCGCGCGGCGATGCCATCGAGGTCGATGATCTCGCCTGGGACAGTGCCATGCGGGTTAACGTCGCCTCGATGATGCTGATGGCGAAATATGCCATTCCGGAAATGATCAAGTCCGGCGGCGGCTCGATCATCAATCTGACGTCGATCGCCGGCCTGCGCGGTGGCCATCCGAGCCTGCTGTATCCGACGTCGAAATCGGCGGTGATCGGTCTCACCAGAGCGATGGCGGCACATCACGGCCGCGATGGCATTCGCGTCAACTGCATCGCTCCCGGCACGGTCTATACACCGATGGTGGCGTCGCGTGGCATGAGCGATGAGATGCGCAAGGCGCGCGCAGCTGGCACACTACTGGGCACCGAAGGGACCGGCTGGGATATCGGGTATGGTGTTCTGTTTCTTGCCAGCGACGAGGCGCGCTGGATCACAGGGATCACGCTGGCGATCGATGGCGGTGCGAGTGTGGGCCAGACCGGTTCACCGGTGCCGCCAAGCGAGCCGCTGCGGCACTGATGAGAATGTTTTGGACTCGCATATCTTGGACTACCGCGTCTTGGTGCCTGCGCGGGGAACGCATTTCCGAACTCGTGTGACACCAGACGTGCTCAGTGTCGTGCCGGAAACTTCCTTGATCTGGCCGGTCGGGCAAGAGCCGTCATCGACCTGAATGCGCTGGCCGAGGCGGAGACCGACAATGTCCTGTTCGCGACTGACCTGATCGATCGCCAGCGCCGGCGTTGTCAGCGCAAGCGAAGCCAGAATTCCTGATAGCCAGAGTGCCGAACGCATCGTGCGACCTTTGTTACTTGTTCTGGATCTTGAGGCCGTCGGGACCGACATTGATCTGCAGCCCGCTCGGTTCCTTCTTGGTCTGGTAGAGATTGTAGCCGAGCACGCCAATGCCGACGATCAGCGCGCCGATAATCAGATAGAGCACGTTGCGATTGCCGGACATCAAGCGGGTCTCCGTTGGGGGCAGATCTGCCTGCCGGGCATTCTGTCTGCCTTGATTGTAGGGATGTGCATCCGATTCTAGAAGCGCAGCGGTTGCCGGCATTGAGTGCCAGCCAGCCTCAAGTTCTAGACCCTGTGTGGGTTCCACGCGTCTTTGCCGCAGGCTTGCGGTCCGCGCGCAAACTCGCCGCTGTGGCTTTCGCCAGTCTTTCCGCCGATGTGACAAGCTCACGAATGGGATGGCCGGCGAAGCCGAGCACAAATCCCGGGGCTGGGCGAGCGCGCAGATAAGTGTCGGCCAGGAGCCAGCCTTCGACGCCGGCAGCGGCCTTGGCTTTGGCAGCTACCTCAAGCGGCGTTGTTGGCGCAAATTTCGCGACCAGATGCAGGCCCTGCGACGGCACGGGTACTGACAGCCGGCCGTCCGAAGCCTGCGTCAACGTCGCGGCCAGCGCATCGCGCGCCTCGCGATAGACGCCGCGCATCTTGCGCAGGTTGGCTGCGAAGGCACCTGAATTCAGCATATCCGCGACTGCGCCTTCCATCAGTGTACCGGGAAAGCGATCCATCGCCGCGCGCGCCGTCGTGACCGGACCGATCAGACGCTCGGGCAGGGCGCAGTAGCCTATGCGCAGGCCGGGAAACAGCGTCTTTGCGAAGGTGCCCATATAGATCACGCGCTGCAAATGATCGATGCCGGCCAGCGACAGCAGCGGCGCGCCGTCATAGCGAAACTCGCTGTCGTAATCGTCTTCGAACACAAAGGCATTTGCTTCGCGTGCCCAATCGAGCAGTTCGAGCCGACGTGGCATCGCCATCTGCACGCCCAATGGAAACTGATGCGATGGGGTCACATAGGCCGCACGCGCGTTCGGCGCGGCCGTGCGGCCTTTGGCGACGATCAGGCCGAAGTCATCGACCGGTACCGCCACCGGCCGCGCGCCGCAATGTTCGATCGATTTTCGGGCGGCAGGGTAACCGGGGTCTTCGCACCAGATCTGTTCGCCCGGCTTGAGAATGGCTGATAGCGCGATGCGCAGCCCGTGCTGCGTGCCCGATGTTAGCATGATCTGATCGGGATCGCAGCGCAGTCCGCGCGCCGACAGAAGATGATTGGCGATGGCGGTGCGCAGCTCGAAGCTGCCGCGCGGATCGCCGTAATGCAGATGCTCGCTACCGAAAGCGCGCAGGCGGCGGCCGGCGAAAGCGCGGAAACGGCGCAGTGCCTGTTCGTCGATATGAGTGCAGCCGAGGGCGAGCGTGCCGCGTTGAGGTGCATCAATGGCGATTGCCTTGGTCGGCTTGCTGTCGACCCGCGTCGGGATCCGTGCAGCGACGAAGGTGCCGGAGCCGACCCGCGCAACGGCAAGGCCGTCGGCGATCAACCGCTCATAGGCGTCGGTGACAGCGTTGCGCTGGAAGCCGGTTTGCTTTGCGAGAATGCGCGATGGGGGCAGCGCTGCACCGGGCTTGGCAACTCCGCCAGTGATGGCGTGGCACAGCGCCTGATAGAGCCGGTCCTGCGATGATGCGCCTTCAGTGATATGCGCGCCAGTGAGATCGAGCGGAAGCTCGGGTTTCGGAATTGGCTTCGCTGAATTGGTCGGAATTTTTCGCATGGAATTGGCACTATCGCAGACCAAATGCAGCGATACAACAATGTCGAACGCTTCCAATCGACAGGGAATTGCCGTGAGCACAGCCGAATCGAAGACCACTGAATCGACGAGCACCGACACGCCGTCTTACCCGCTCACGTCGCGCAACCGGGTGAAGCGACGCCACGATCGCGGCTTCTATGACCACGAGACCGTTCATAAAATTCTGGACGCGTCGATGATGTGCCACGTCTCCTACGTCATCGACGGCCAGCCCTACTGCACGCCGACATTCTTCTGGCGCGAAGGTACCAAGCTGTACTGGCACGGTAGCAGTGCCAGCCGTATGCTGAAGAACCAGACTGCGCAGCAACGCGTCTGTCTCACAGTCGCTTTTCTCGACAGCCTCGTGCTGGCGCGCTGCGGCTTCAATCATTCGGCGGACTACCGGGCGGTGATGGCGTTCGGAAACGCCTATCTGGTCACCGATCCGGATGAGAAGGAACGGGCGGGCATTGCGATGGTCGACCGGTTCTTTCCGGATCGTACCGCCAGTCTGCGCGAGACCACGGCGCAGGAGATGAAGGCAACGTCGTTCATCGCCATGGAGATCGAGGAAGCCTCGGCCAAAATCCGCGCCAAGGGCGTCGCCGATGACGACGAGGATTACGAGCTGCCGATTTATGCCGAGCGCATTCCGGTGAAGACGGTGATCGGTGCGCCAGAACCATGTCCGCGGCTGTTGCCCGGTGTCGAACGGCCGGCGTCCTTGCAAGCTTATTCGGAGGGCCGGCTGCTCGAAGATGCACTGACAGACACCTATTTTCTGCAATACCCGGAGGGGTAAGGGGCGAGCATCTCAGGATGACGGCGTCGGTGCTCGTGCCGATTATGGCCACAGCGCCGCGACGATCGCGTCCAGTCCGTCCGTCAATGCCGCTGGTCCCGGTTGCAGGATCAGCGGCGATTTGATTTCGACGATACGGTTGTCGCGGATTGCGGGAATCTTGTTCCAGCCCGGTCGCTGCCGGATTTTATCGGGCACAACCTTCTTGCCGCACCACGAGGCGAGGATCGCATCGGGAGCTGCTGCAATCACGTCGGCTGGTAAGACGACGCGATCCTTCGCCGCTTTCTGAAAACGCATCTGCGGAAATGCGTCTTCGCCGCCGGCGATCTCGATCAGTTCGGAGACCCAGCCAATTCCGGCAATCAGCGGATCGTCCCATTCCTCGAAATAGACGCGCGGCTTTGTCTGCCGCAAGTCTGCCGCAGCTTTGACGCTGGAAAGTCGCAGCTCAAACTGCGTTGCGAGTTGATTTGCGCGCTCGCTGGCACCGACCATCGCACCGAGCGTGCGGATCATCGCCAGAATGCCGGCGATGTCGCGCTGGTTGAACACGTGGACGGCGATGCCGGCGCGCGTCAGGTCTGCGGCGATTTCAGCCTGCAGATCGGAGAAGCACAGCACCAGGTCAGGATCGAGTGTGAGGATCTTCGGCACGTCAGCCGAGATGAATGCCGACACCCGCGGCTTCTCGCGGCGCACCTGCGGCGGCCGCACCGCGTAGCCGGAAACGCCGACGATGCGATCCTGCTCGCCGAGCAGATACAGCGTCTCCACGGTCTCTTCCGTAAGGCAGACGATCCGGCGTGGCGGGAAGTGGCGCATGATGCCGATATGCCTGTTAACAAAAGGCTTGTCACGGCATGGTGTTGTGTCGTGAAATTTCATCAAGTCCGCATGACGATGGGCGAGACAGACTGCAGGGAGATAATGCCAGCATGACGCCACTCGACAAGATCCACAGCCTCGCAATGCCGTTTTCCGTCTCGATGGGCGTGACCTTTACCGACGCCGACCTGGAGCGCGTCGTTGCCACGATGCTGGTGCGCGAGGACCTGTGCACGCTCGGCCATACGATCCACGGCGGCGCGGTGATGGCGCTCGCCGATGCGGTTGGTGCGGCGGCGACGGTCATCAATCTGCCGGAGGGCGCCAAAGGAACGACGACCATCGAGAGCAAGACCAATTTCACAGGCGGGGCGAAAGCAGGAAGCACCGTGCGCGCGATCGCAACACCGGTTCATCGGGGACGCAGAACGCAGGTGTGGCAAACCCGAATCGAGACCGATGAGGGCAAACTGGTGGGCATCGTGACGCAGACCCAACTGGTGCTGTAAGGCGGCGCGACGCACCTTAAGATTTTGTTAATCCTGGGATAATTGCATGGCTTACCTGCGGTGGGCGCTGGCAGGTGCGGCATCAACGCCCTTGTATTTCATGGTGCGTTGCACAATATAGGGTGTCTAGGGAATCGACGCTTTCCTCGAGGGCAACTTGAGGATTTTGACCATGTTAGACGCAGCTACCACCATCGCCATTTCGACTCGGGCTCCCGCCCGCGGTCACGTGCGTGTCCTTGCAGCCCGCGAGCTGCCGCTATTCCGCGATCATCTCTTGAGACTGGACCGCGAAAGCCGCCGCGATCGTTTCAACGGTTCGCTCGACGACGAATGGGTCGCGCGTTACGCCGAGAAATCCGTCAATACCGGCACCGTCATTCTTGTTTACTTCGAGGACGGCATCGTGCGCGGCGCCGCTGAACTGCATCAGGCTGATCTGTCGACGGACTCTCTGCCCGAGATTGCCTTCAGTGTTGAATCGATCGTGCGCCGCAAGGGCGTCGGCAGCATCCTGTTCACCAAGCTGATCGCGAAGGCGCGATCGATGGGCTATGCGAAGCTGCGCATTACCACCGGCGCGCAGAACGATGCGATGCGTGCGCTGGCCAACAAGTTCGGTGCGCACCTGTCGTTCCGCCATGGCGAATCCACGGGCATCATAGACCTGCGCGATCCCATGGGGGCAGGACTCGTGGCCGAGCCGAAGAAGACCTCGGCGCTCGATGTGGCGCGCGCGGTGGCCGATTATAACCGGGCCTATTGGGGTCTGTGGCTGAAGCTCGCCGGCTGGGGCAAGTCTTGAACAGGTAAGTCTTGAACAGGAAGTCATCCTGAGCAACGAACCATAGTAAGCAAAGAAAAAGGCCTCGTGATGAACGAGGCCTTTTTGTTGCTTGCGGGCAGGGCGCCCGGCGCTCAGATGCGCTTGTCGTTGCCGAATTTGCGCGTCACGCGACGCTCCACGACCACCGAACGCTGAGCGCCTTGCTCGCCTGCGATGACGCGGGTCACGCGCAGCGTGCCGGTCACGGTCGAGCGATTGGCCTTCTTCACTTCAGCCTGCACGGCGTCGAACGGCATACCCATCAGCGATGCGGCGATTTCCGCCTGCTGATCGAGGTCCTCGGTGATGCCCATCGCGGCGAAGATGGCTTCTTCCAGGGTCGGGGGATCGCGTCGCACACGGCGCGTTCCATATTTCGTGTTCCAGTCTTCGCTCATCGCTCGCCTCAGTGTTGATTTGCGATACCTAAGGGAGTGGTTGTTGCATTGCAATATGGAACTGCCGCGACAAAGCAGCCATGCAAACTTGTTCCCGGAAAATTAGAAAGAGTTTGGTCGGTAGCTTTATGACAAAGTAGATGGCGGGGCGGTATCCCGCTGGGGTTGCGGCCAGCGTTTCAGCGCCGCGTGACCGGCATCGGTGAGTGCATAGGTGCCGCGTGCTGGACTTTCGAACCAGCCATAGACGTTACGATGCAGGATCTTCTGCGCATCCGGATAATCAGGCGTGAGCTCGCGCACCTTGCGCGGACCGACGACAAGCATCGCAGCGCAGGCCAGCGCCTGTTGGCGATAGGCCGTCATGATCGGCGCGCGGGTGCTGCCGCCGAGCGCAGGATCGCCCTGACGCTTCTTGTGTTCAGTGATGAGGCGTGAGCGCTTCTTCGGATTGCGTCGTGGTGCGATGGTGGCAGGTGCGACGAGAACCTCGACGCCGCCGGCTTCGGTAACTCCCAGCATGCCGAAACCGAGTCTGCGGCACAGGTTGCGGTAGCGCGCATCGCTCTCTCGGCCCTTGCCCTTGATCGAAAGCTTGGCCGCGACCCAGACTTCATCGCTAGCGCTGGCGCGATCGACGGCCTGCAGGATTAGTTCGAGATTGAAGCTGAGCTTGAGTTCGCCGATCACCACGATTGGCGGATCGTCGCCATTCAGCGCTACCAGATCGCAGCCCGATATCTCGCCTTTGACGCTAAAGCCAAGGCCTTCGAGAAAGCGTTTCACCGGCAGATAGAGCGAGGTTTCCAAAATCGAATGTCCGAGTCGAGGTCCATGAGGCGATGCGTCGCTGCAACCGCGACTCACCGTTGGAGTTTATCCGGGTTGGCGCGTGGCAACACCCGAGGCGCCTCATCCTTGTGCGATCGGAGCCATCACGTGAAGACCCTTCTGGAAATGTCGGACAGCTTTCGTCTGTTGCCGCATCTGATTGCCATGTCGATCGCCTATGTTCTGGCACTGCCGATCGGCTGGAATCGCGAGCGTGCCGAGCGCAGCGCGGGGCTGCGGACATTTCCGCTGGTGGCGCTCGCCACCTGCGGCATCGTTCAGGCCACCGAAGGTATTCTGAGTGCTCATCCCGAAGGCACGGCGCGCATCATCGAAGGCCTGATGACCGGTATGGGCTTTATCGGCGGCGGCGCGATTCTGAAGGACAACGGCTCGGTGCGCGGTACCGCCACGGCTGCGAGTTTATGGGCCACAGGCGCGACCGGCGCCGCCGTTGGCCTCGGCGCCTACGACGTGGCAGTTGTCATTTCGCTGTTCACCTTCCTGACGCTTTGGCTCCTGGTGCCCTTCAAGCAGGAAGGGCCAAAATCAGAAGAGGGCATGACGAAGCCTCGCAGCGAAATATGAGCGATAAAATACCGGTGCCGGCGCAATTCTGTGAGGGTTAACCTCGATTCGCCCGATTTCGCCGGCACATGGCAGCAATGATTGGCCTTTTGCTGCGAAGCAGCGTAAAGCTCGGCCGATCCCGATACGCACCGGACTCCTGGACCCGACGTGACCGCCAACTGAAGGGCGGCAGATTCGTTTCCGTTTGGTCCAAGTATTGATCCCGTGGATCCCAATGAGTCCGACCGCGACGCGGTTCGCTGCAAGCAAGGTTTACATCTGTGTCATTTCTTTCGACTGGTCCGTCGCTCGCCCGCGCGTTGGCTGAGCGTAACTACAATGAATCCACCCCCGTCCAGGCCGCCGTCCTCGCTGACGATGCTGTCGGCCGCGATCTTCTCGTCTCGGCGCAGACCGGCTCCGGCAAGACCGTCGCTTACGGTCTGGCGATCGCCGACAATCTGCTCGAAGGCGCAGAGAAGCTGCCGAAGGCGGGATCGCCGCTGGCGCTGATCGTCGCGCCGACGCGTGAGCTTGCGCTGCAGGTGCACGGCGAACTGACCTGGCTCTATCAATATGCCGGCGCGCGCGTCGTCTCTTGCGTGGGCGGTATGGATCCGCGCAAGGAACAGCGCGAGCTGGCCGCAGGTGCTCACATCGTTGTCGGTACGCCCGGCCGTCTGTGCGATCATCTGCGTCGCAATCGTCTCGACGTTTCCGAATTGAAGGCCGTGGTGCTCGATGAAGCCGACGAAATGCTCGACATGGGCTTTCGTGAGGACATGGAGTTCATTCTCAAGACCACGCCGGCAACCCGCCGCACGTTGCTGTTCTCGGCAACGCTGCCGCGCGGCATCGCCAATCTGGCCAAGCAGTATCAGCAGCAGGCGTTCCGCGTCGAAGTCGCTGGCACCGAAGGTGGCCACTCCGACATCGAATATCGCGCGATCCGCATTTCGCCGAACGACGTCGAACACGCCGTTGTCAACGTGCTGCGCTATTTTGAATCGCCGAGCAGCATCGTGTTCTGCAACACGCGCAACGCAGTGAACCACCTGCAGACCGTCCTGCTGGAGCGCGGCTTCTCGGTCGTCGCTCTGTCGGGCGAACTGTCGCAGAACGAGCGAACTCACGCGCTGCAGGCGCTGCGCGACGGGCGCGCACGGGTCTGCGTCGCTACCGACGTGGCCGCACGCGGCATCGATTTGCCCAATCTCGGTCTCGTCATTCACTCCGATCTGCCGAACGATCCGGAAGTGATGCAGCATCGCTCGGGCCGTACCGGCCGCGCCGGCCGCAAGGGCGTCAGCGTTCTCTTGGTGCCACCGTCGCGCCGCCGCCGTGCCGAGATGTTGCTCAATCTTGCCGGCACCGATGCGGTCTGGGGATCGGCGCCGACCGTCGAGGAAATCCGCGTGCTCGATCAGCAGCGCATGCTGCAGGACACGCTGTTCACTGAAGAGTCCACCGAGGACGATCTGACGCTGGCGCGCGCGATGCTCGCCGAGCGTTCGGCCGAAGAGATCGCAGCGGCGCTGGCGCGGCTGTATCGTTCGCGTCTGCCGTCGCCTGAAGACGTGCAGGATCCCGGCACGTTCCGCGGCCGCGAGGATCGCGCTGGAAGCCGGAACCGTGGCGAAGACGGTGCGCCGGTCCGCAAGACCCCGAAGAAGAGCGAACCGATGGGCGAGGGCGCCAAGTGGTTCCGCGTCGCCATCGGCCGGCAGAAGAATGCCGAAGCGCGCTGGCTGCTGCCGATGATCTGCCGTCGCGGCGGCATCGAGAAGGCCGATATCGGCGCGATCAAGATCTATGACGGCAATTCCGAGTTCGAGATTTCGGCAGCCGCGGCCGAGAAGTTCGCTACCATGATCAAGCGTCCGGACAAGGAAGACAATATCCACATCGAGCCGCTGGCTAATGGTCCGGAAGGCGCGGTCGCATCGAGCCGCACGGCGCCGGAAGATCGTGACTATTCCAACAAGCGCCCGCGCAAGCCCAGCTTCAGATCCGATGGCGACCGTCCAGACTTCAAGGACAAGGGTGCCTATAAGGAGAAGTCCTGGAAGGACAAGCCGAAGAGCGACAAGCCTTATCAGGGCGACAAGCCGCGCTACGAGGGCAAACCGCGTTTCGACGACAAGCCGAAGTATGAAGGCAAGCCCAAGTTCGACGGCAAGCCGAAATACGATCCGGTGCGCGCCGACAAGCCGGCTTATGCAAAGCCGCGCAGCGAAGACACGCGTTACGAAGGCAAGCCGAAGTTCGAAAAGAAACCACGCGCGGACAAACCGCCCTACGTCGCCAAGGCCAAGCGCGATGGCGGCGTGCCGGCGGCTAAGCCGGCTTTCGGCAAGAAGAAAAAGACCTGGGGCAACGCCGGCTAGGTTTCAGGCTTTCGACTACATCGATAGCAACTAAAACTCGTCATGCCCGGCCGAATGCGCGAAGCTCGTTTCGCGCGTTCGGCCGGGCATGACGGTGTCTGCAACAGAATTCAGACGCGCCCGCTCACCGGCAGCAATGCACCAGTCACCGCGCTGGCGGCGTCGCTGGCCAAAAACAGGATCACGCTGGCAAGTTCGTCCGGCGTGACCCATTTCGAGAAATCCGCAGCGGCCATGTCGCGCCGGTTCGCCGGCGTATCGATGGTCGAGGGCAGCACGGCATTGACCGTGACCTTGCCCTTCAGCTCGGCAGCGAGTGTTTCCGTCAGCCGATGCACGCCAGCCTTCGAGGCGGCGTAGGGGCCCATGCCGGCGCCGGCCTGCAGCGCGCCCATGGCTCCGATATTGATGATCCTTCCCGCCTTCGACGCGCTCAGATGCGGCATCGCCGCGCGAGATGCATTGAGAGCCGTGAGCAGATTGAGCCGGTGCATCGTCTCCCAGCTCTTGTTGTTGCCCTCGGCGATATTCTCGAAGGTGAACGCGCCGGCTATGTTTATCAGCACATCGATCTTGCCAAATTGTTTGACCACCGCAGCGATGGCGGTGTCTGCTTGCGCGGCATCGGAGAGGTCGACGCCGCCGATCTGCAAACGATCCGGCGTAGATGCTGGCGTCTTGGCGGAATGGTCGATTGCGGCAATGGTCGCACCGCTTGCAACGGCGCGTTCGAGCACGACCTGACCCAGCGCGCCGGACGCTCCGGTGATGACGACGATTTTTCCGTTCATGGGGAACTCCTCTTACGCGCGATGATCCTGCCCGGAATTGGCTCTGGGTAATAGCCACAGATAGATAGCGCCGGCGACAAGCGCCATGCCGGCCATCAGGCCGGTCATGACCAGCGCCGGATGCCCGAACGGTTCGAACACTGCGATCATGGCGCTGGCGAAGGCACCCATGACCATCTGCATACATCGCATCACGCCGGCTGCCGCACCTGCCACATGCGGCAGGTTCTGCAAGGCTTCATGGTTGGTACTCGGTGCGAGCAAGCCGAAGGAAAAGATCGTGAGCGCCATTAGCGGCATCAGGGATGTCGTCGTGACTGCGCCCGCAGGCACCAAAGCGACCGCTGCAACGGCGCTGGCGATCATCAGCAGCAGACCGGCCATGATGATCTTGCGTGAGGCCACATGGCGGCGGCTCAGGCTCCCGCTGATCAGCGAGGCAACCAACACGCCGCAGGAGGTCAACCCGAACAGCAGCGCGAACATCGTGGTGGAGAGGCCGAGGCTGCCGATCAATACCGACGGCGCGCCGGAGATGAAGGCGAACATGCAGGCAAAGGCGAAGGCGTAGAGCAGGGAGAAGCCGACGAAGATGCGATCGGACAGCACCATGCGATAGCTTTCGATCAGTTGCGCGGGATTGAGCGAGCGGCGTTTCTCGACCGGCTGGGACTCGTCGAGAGTGAAGCCGCCGACGATCAGCAGGATCAGGCCGACGGCGGCTTGTGCGGCATAGATCGTGCGCCAGTCGCTAACGGTCATGACCCAGCCGCCCAGCACAGGCGCGATCATCGGCGCGATGCCGAGTACGGCGGCGATCTGCGACAGCTTGTGGCGCGCCGTGCCGTGTTCGAACAGGTCGCGGACGATGGCGAAGGGCAGGATGGCGCAGGCGCCTGCGGCGAGACCCTGCAGCAATCGAAAGGCAAGTAGTACGGTGAAGGATGGCGCGAGCGCGCAGGCACCCGCTGCGATCGAGAACAGCAGCAGTCCGTCCAGCAAGGTTGCGCGGCGACCGAAGCGGTCTGCGAGGGGGCCGCAGATCAGCGGCGAGATCGCAAAGCCCGCCAGGAACAGGCTGAGCGTCAGCGGTCCGCGCCCGGCGGCGTCAGCGAAGCTCGCCTCGATCGCGGGAAGGCCGGGCAATCCCATGTCGATGGACAAAGGTGGCAGTGCGGTCAATGTGCCCAGAAAGGCGGTGAAGGCGAAACTGTCGCGCCGGAGGGCCAAAATCGCTTCCTTGAAAATGCGAAAAATACTGATGCGGTCGCGGCGTTTGTCTCTACCGGAGCATGAGCTTATCCGAAAACCGGCATCCAGTTTTCGGGATCATGCTCTATTCTGCCGGACTGATCTGCGCCGGCAAAATCCTGGGGTCAATGAAACTGCTGAGCGTCAGCCCAAGCCCGACCGTGGCGACGAGTGCCGCGAGCAGCGGCAGTTGCCCATAATGCATGCCGGCGTTCAGTGCCACGCCGCCGATCCATGCGCCGGTGGCATTGCCGAGATTGAATGCGCCCTGGTTCAGGGTCGAGGCCAGGTTCGGCGCATCCGTGGCCGCATCGACCACCCAGATCTGCAGCGGCGAGACCAACGCGAAGGCGATACCGCCCCACAGGATCAGCAGCACAAGCGTCGGGAGCGCCATGTGCACCACAAGCGCAAGTGCGCCGAGCACAATGACGAGACAGATGAATGCACCGATGATAGTCGAGAGCAGGTTGCGGTCGGCAAGTCGGCCGCCGATCAGATTGCCGATGGTGAGACCGACGCCGATCGCGAGCAGCGCGCCGGTGACGCCGTGCGGTGTGAGGCCGGTGACTTCTTCGAGCAGCGGCGTGATGTAGGTGAACAGGCTGAACATGCTGACCGACGCGATGGTCGAGATCAGCATCGGCAGCAATACCGGCCAGCGGCCGAGCGCACGAAACTCTTTCGCCAGTCCGCCGCGTGTGCCCGGCATGCCTGATGGCACGAAACGCGTGATTGCGAGGAACGCGATGAAGCCGATCGCAACCACAGCCCAGAACGCGGCGCGCCATCCGGCGGCCTGTCCTAAAGCTGTGCCGAAGGGAACGCCGAGCACATTGGCCAGCGTCAGGCCGGCGAACATCAATGAGATCGCCTGTGTACGCTGTTCACGCGGCACCAGATTGCTTGCGACCACCGCACCGATCCCGAAGAATGCGCCATGGGCGAAGGCGGTGACGATGCGCGCGACCATCAACAACCAGTAATCCGGCGCGAGGGCGCAACCGATATTGCCGATCGTGAACAGTGCCATCAGCGCGAGCAGGGCAGTTTTGCGTGGCATTCCGGCGGTCGCCATTGCCACGGTCGGCGCGCCGATCACGACGCCCATGGCATAACCCGAGACGAGATAGCCGGCCTGCGGAATGGTCACCGACAGGCTGCGCGCGACGTCGGGCAGCAGACCCATGATGACGAATTCGGTCGTGCCAATGCCGAACGAGGCCGCGGCCAGTGCGAGAATAGGAAGCGAAAGTCGGATGGATATTCTCCCGAACAGAAATATTGCGATGCAATATCGGGAGAATTGCCACGACCTCAGCGATTTGGCGACCGCTTGGCGGGGGAGGCAGCATTGCGCCCCTCGGTCATCAAACTGAGAGGCGTTTCGACGGAATGGCTGCCAGCGGACTGTGCGATCTCGGCGTGAGATGCAGGCGGATGGCTTAGACCGGAGGCCAGCTGCGCATGGCCATGTCGGCGAGTTTTCGCAATTGCTCGCGCGGTGCGCCGCCTGCGGCCTGTACGGCCATGCCCTGCAGGATGGCCGACACGTAGCGTGCGAGGTCGCCGGCATCCGCATCGGCTGGCAGATCGCCATCGGCGACCGCGCGTGTGAAGCGAAGGCGCAGATCGTCCTCACTCTTCGAGCGGCGCGCCATCAGTTCCTGCTTGATCGTCTCCGCGGCATCACCGCAGCAGAGCGCGCCCTGGACCGCGAGACATCCGGGATTCCTGGGATCGGTCACCGCCTCGACGGATTCGTAGAGGATATGCTCGACCGCTTCGCGGGCCGTGGCCTTCTCCAGGCCGGTGCGGAAATAGCCTCCGGGGCCATCGACGTAGCGATCCAGCGCCTTGCGAAACAGGTCTTCCTTGTTGCCAAACGCCGCATAGAGACTGGGCTTGGTGATGCCCATGGCTTCGGTGAGGTCGGTCATCGACGCGCCTTCGTAACCCTTGCGCCAGAACACATGCAGCGCGAGGTCGAGGGCTGTGTCGGTATCGAATTCACGAGGACGTCCCAGTGCCACGGCGGGCTCTCCAAAGTTTTCTACCGTTCAGTAGATAAGTCCCTTGACAGTGGATGTCGATAGTCCATCTATACCGGACGTTACGAATGTGTGCGTTGCAGCGAGATGTCCGACGGGACCGGCCAGACGCGGAATGCACCTTTAGCTACTGAAATGACAGGGCTTTACAAGGCCTTACAGATTAAATGGGGTTCACAATGGCAACTAATCTCCCTCGCAGGGTCGCCCTAGGCGCCGGAATCGCGCTGGTCGCGGTCGCCGTTGGTGGCGGTGCCGCGCTGATGAATTTGTCCAGCGTGGCAGCTCAAGCTGAGTCCGGCGCGGTTGTTCCGGCCGACGTTCAGGCGTCGGTTGCGCTGGTCGAAGCCAAGGCCACGGCGCCTTCGGACGAGTTTTCGGGCCGCCTCGAGGCCATCGAGCGCGTCGAGATCCGCTCCCGCGTTGCTGGCGCCGTCCAGGAGATCCACTTTCGCGAAGGCGCGCTGGTCAAGAAGGACGACCTTCTGGTGCTGATCGATCCGGCGCTGTACGCCGCCGACGTCGATCGTGCCCAGGGACAGGTGTCCGCGTCGCGGGCGCGCCTGATCCTCACCAAGGCCGATTTCGACCGCGGTCAGCAACTGACCAGCTCCAGCATCACCCAGCGCGACCTCGACAATCGTATCAATGCGTATCGTGAGGCCGAAGCCAACCTCAAGGCTGCAGAAGCCGCGCTCAAGACCGCCGAGCTCAATCTCAGCTACACCGAAGTGCGTGCGCCGGTTGCGGGTCGTGTCGGCAAGGTGGAGATTACCGTCGGCAACCTGATTTCCGCTGGCCCGTCCGCGCCGCTGCTGACGACGCTGGTCTCGGTCAATCCGATCTATGCAAGCTTCAATGCTGACGAACAGGTGGTGTCGCGCGCGTTGAAGACGCTGGCAGACGAGAAGACGCCGGGCGATATCGACCGCATCCCGGTTCACATGACCACCGTCACCGACAGCGCACCGGTGAAGGGCCGCATGCAGTTCATCGATAATCAGGTCGATCCACGCAGCGGCACGGTGCGGGTGCGCGCGATGTTCGACAATGCCGATGGCCGGTTGATGCCGGGCCAGTTCGCGCGGCTCTCGATGGGCCAGCCGAAGGCAGAGCAGACGCTGCTGATCAGTGAGCGGGCAGTCGGCACCGACCAGAACAAGAAGTTCGTTATGGTGGTCGATGCCAAGGACAAGGCGCAATATCGCGAAGTGATCCTGGGGCCCTCCGTCGATGGCATGCGCGTGATCCTCAATGGCCTGAAAGCCGGTGAGCGGATCGTCGTCAACGGACTGCAGCGCGTGCGGCCGGGTGTGACCATCAAGCCGGAGATGGTGGCGATGAACGCCGCGTCTCTCGCCTCGATCAAGGCCGTCGCGCAGAACTGATAACGACCGCCCTGTCCGCAGGCGGGCAGGGCGCACTTCCCAATACACAGCACGTCATCGAGGTCGAGCGATCGGCCGCGCGGGGCTGTTGCACCCTGCAGGTCTGGATCATCACGGAATAGCGCCATGAACTTTTCAAAATTCTTTATTGACCGCCCGATCTTTGCCGGCGTGTTGTCGACGGTGATTTTTCTCGCCGGCCTGTTATCGATGCCGGTGCTGCCGATCTCCGAATATCCGGAAGTGGCGCCGCCGACCGTGGTGGTGACAGCGAATTATCCCGGCGCCAATCCGAAGGTGATTGCGGAAACGGTCTCGACGCCGATCGAAGAGCAGATCAATGGCGTCGAGAACATGCTTTATATGAGCAGCCAGGCGACGACCGACGGCAGGATGACTCTTAACGTCACCTTCCGCCTCGGCACCGATCCCGACAAGGCACAGCAGCTGGTGCAGAACCGCGTTTCGCAGGCCGAGCCGCGTCTCCCTGCGGAAGTCCGTGCGCTTGGCGTGACCACAATCAAGAGCGCGCCTGACTTGACCATGGTCGTGCATTTGCTGTCGCCGAATGACCGCTATGACATGACCTATCTGCGCAATTACGCCGTGCTCAACGTCAAGGATCGCCTCGCGCGCATCGAAGGCGTCGGTCAGGTGCAGCTGTTCGGCTCGGGCGATTACTCCATGCGCGTCTGGCTCGATCCGCAGAAGGTCGCCGAGCGAGGCCTGTCGCCGGGTGATGTCGTGCGCGAGATCCGTGCGCAGAACGTGCAGGCAGCAGCGGGGCAGGTGGGCGGTTCGCCCAACGAGCCGGGCCTCGACCTGCAGCTTTCCATCAATGCACAGGGGCGCCTGCAGACCGAAGAGGAATTCGGCGAGATCATCGTCAAGAACGGCGACAACGGCGAAGTGGTGCGGCTGCGCGACGTCGCGCGCATCGAGCTCGGCGCTGCCGACTATGCACTGCGCTCGCTGCTGAACAACAAGTCCGCAGTGGCGGTTCCGATCTTCCAGTCGCCGGGCTCCAATGCGATCCAGATCTCCGACAATGTCCGCAAGACCATGAAGGAGCTGAAGGAAAACATGCCAGACGGTGTCACCTACGACATTGTCTACGATCCCACGCAATTCGTTCGCGCCTCGATCGAGGCGGTGATCCATACGCTGCTTGAAGCCATCGCACTGGTGGTGCTCGTCGTCATCCTGTTCCTGCAGACATGGCGCGCCTCGATCATCCCGCTGATCGCCGTGCCGGTATCGGTGGTCGGCACTTTCGCGGTGATGCATGTGTTTGGCTTTTCGGTGAATGCGCTGACGCTGTTTGGCCTCGTGCTGGCCATTGGCATCGTCGTCGACGACGCCATCGTCGTGGTAGAAAACGTCGAGCGCAATATCGAGCGCGGGCTCGATCCGAAGAGCGCCGCCTATCAGGCCATGCGCGAAGTGACCGGCCCGATCATCGCGATTGCACTGGTGCTGGTCGCCGTGTTCGTGCCGCTGGCCTTCATCACAGGCTTAACCGGGCAGTTCTACAAGCAGTTCGCGCTGACGGTGGCAATCTCGACGGTGATTTCGGCCTTCAATTCGCTGACGCTATCGCCGGCGTTGGCCGCGCTGCTGCTAAAGGGCCATGACGCGCCGAAGGATGCGTTGACGCGCTTCATGGACAAGACGCTCGGCTGGTTTTTCGTCCGCTTCAACCGCTTCTTTGCCAGAAGCTCCGACGCCTATAGCGGCGGCGTGAAACGCGTAGTCTCGCGCCGTGCGGCGGTGATGGGAATCTACGTTCTGCTGATTGGTGTCACCGGTTATCTGTTCCACGCAGTCCCGGGCGGTTTCGTGCCCGGTCAGGACAAGCAGTATCTGGTCGGCTTTGCGCAGCTCCCCGACGGTGCCACGCTGGATCGTACCGAAGAGGTGATCCGTCGCATGGGCGAGATCGCGCAGAAAGAGCCCGGCGTCGAGAATTCGATTCAGTTTCCGGGCCTGTCGATCAACGGCTTCACCAATTCGTCCAACTCCGGCATCGTCTTCATCGGCCTGGATGCGTTTGACAAACGCAAGGATCCGAGCCTGAGCGGAAATGCCATTGCGTTGTCGCTGAACAAGAAGTTTGCCGGCATTCAGGACGCCTTCATTGCCATGTTCCCGCCGCCGCCGGTGTCGGGTCTTGGTACGATCGGTGGCTTCAAGCTGCAGATCGAGGATCGCGCCGGTCTCGGTTATGAGGCCCTGAACGACGCCACCAAGGCTTTCATCGGCAAGGCGATGCAGCAGAAGGAGCTGGCCGGTCTGTTCTCGAGCTATCAGATCAACGTGCCGCAGCTCTATGCGGATGTCGATCGCACCAAAGCGCGACAGCTTAACGTGCCCGTGACCTCGGTGTTCGACACGATGCAGATCTATCTCGGCTCGCTCTATGTGAACGACTTCAATAAATTCGGTCGCACCTATTCGGTGCGCGTCCAGGCTGACGCCAAATTCCGGGCGCGGGCCGACGATATTGGCCAGTTGAAAGTTCGGTCCGACAGCAACGAGATGATCCCGCTTTCGACTCTGCTGCGCGTTAAGGAAAGTGCAGGGCCGGAGCGCGCCATGCGTTATAACGGTTTCCTGTCGGCGGACATCAATGGCGGCGCGGCGCCCGGCTATTCCACCGGCCAGGCGCAGGACGCCGTGGCGCGTGTTGCCAAGGAGACGCTGCCCAAGGGCATCGACTTCGAATGGACCGAGCTGACCTATCAGGAAATCATCGCCGGTAATTCGTCGCTGATCGTGTTCCCGGTGGCGATGCTGCTAGTGTTCCTCGTGCTCGCCGCGCAATACGAAAGCCTGACACTGCCATTGTCGATCATCATGATCGTGCCGATGGGCTTGCTGGCGGCGATGTTCGGCGTCTGGTTGACCAAAGGCGACAACAACGTCTTCACCCAGATTGGTCTGATTGTGTTGGTCGGCTTGTCCGCGAAGAACGCCATCCTGATCGTGGAGTTTGCCCGCGAGCTGGAATTTGCCGGGCGGACACCGATCCAGGCCGCGATCGAGGCCAGCCGTCTACGCTTGCGGCCGATCCTGATGACCTCGCTGGCCTTCATCATGGGCGTTGTGCCGCTGGTGACGTCCACTGGCGCGGGCTCGGAGATGCGTCATGCCATGGGTGTCGCAGTGTTCGCCGGCATGATCGGCGTCACGGCCTTCGGCATCTTCTTCACGCCGATGTTCTATGTGCTGCTGCGTGCCATGGCAGGCAACCGTCCGCTGACCCAGCATGGCGAAGCGACGGTCGATCAGGCGGCGCCGCTGGCACCAGGATCGCACGAAGTAGAATCGCGCCCGCATGCCACGTCGCATTCGTAACGCTTCGGGGAGAGGGGTAACGTAACGCCTGACAAGGCCTGCTAGTCCACGGACGCGCCGCCTTGCGCCATTCTACGGCGAGGAATTGCGCAGCCTGTGCCCAAGACTATTGAAATCGCACCCAACTGGCTGGGTGCGCTTTCCTCCATTGCATATCTTCCGCTACAATGCGAAAGGCGCTGCAGGGGAATGACGGGTGCGGACGGGTTTCTACAAATGCGAATACCGGGTTGATGAGGCGTCCGGTCGCAGCGTGATGTTTGTCGAGCACGGCAGCATGCTCGGCGGCAATTCGGCTTTTGCCCATATCGGCAGCTATGAGCTCCGGGGCGACGAGGTAGTGGCGGAGATCGAGAGCCGCCGCCACATGAACGATCCCAACTATCCCTCGCTGCTTGGCCAGGATGTGGCGACCATCAGCGTTACCGGCCGGCCCTATGGCGACACCTATCGTTTTCAGGGCTCGTCACCGCAGATGCCGGGTGCGAAATTCGAGTCGGTCATGACGACGATCGATGACGGCGAGATGCCTCCCGCCGGACCGATCGGTGCGGGTGGTATCGCCAATGGGCTTTATTCGATTCATCTGCGCACACTCGATGGCATTGATGGCGGGCTCAACGGCGTGATGCTGCTCCATGACGGCCGCATCCTTGGCGGGGACGCGTTCTTCTATTATCTCGGGGCCTATTCCTCGGCCGACGGGCGCTGGAAGGGCGAGATGCTCAATCAGGAGCACACGCCGGCAAAAGGCGAGAACCCGGTCTTCGGCGGCCATGAAATCGGTATCGGCTTTTCCGGCACTTGCGATGAAACCGGCGCCGAACTGGAAGCCACGGCGCTGGCCGGCAAGCGGAGCCTGCGGTTGCAGGCAGTACTGAAGCTGATCCGCAAGGCCGTGTAAGTTCCAGACGGGCGCGCTGCTTGATGGGGTGCGCGTCTGTCCCTAATGTTGCCGGCGAATGACACAGATGGCGACAAAACCCATGACACAGCGTATCGGCGCGACGTCCCTTATCTGTTTGCTCGGCATTGCCGCCGGACTGGCTGTGCTGTCCGCGCCGGCGCGCGTGCAGGCCCAATCGGCCGATCTGGTCCTGTGCGATCGCCTCGCGGCCGATCCTGCCGATCCCGACAAGCCTGCGGACGTGAAAGGCGTGGCCGATATCGCGAAAGCCGATATTGCGACCGCCATCAAGTTCTGCCGGATGGCGTCTGGCGGGTCGCGCCGTGCGATGTTCCAGCTTGGACGCGCTCTTGCGGCCAGCGGGCAGGGCACCGAGGCGCTCGCGGCGTGGCGCAAGGCGGCGGATAAAGGCAGCACGTCCGCCATGGTCGAACTTGGCGTCGCCTATGGCAACGGCACCGGCGTTGCGCGCGACGAGGCGCAAGCGCGAAAACTGTTCGAGCGCGCGGCCGAGGCCGGCAATCCGCGCGGTGTCAGCAATCTTGCAGCGCTATCGGGCGGCGCAGGCGCGGGGTCTGACCCGGTGCGTGCGCGGCAATTACTGGCGAAATCTGCGGAGACCAATGCCGAGGCCCAGTATCAGCTCGGCATGATGCTGTCGGAAGGCATCGGCGGCGCGAAAGACGATGTCGCGGCACGCGGCCTGTTCGAGAAGGCGGCAGCACAAAACCATGCGGGCGCGCTCGAGCGCATGGGCGCGTTCGCGCAAAGTGGCCGCGGTGGCGCGTCGGATAAGGATGCCGCGAAGGCTTATTACGAGAAGGCCGCAGCCCTTGGCGACGACGATGCGAAGAAGGCATTGGAACGGATCAAGTGCCCTTATGTGCTCAAGGACAAGCGCGGCAACGTCGTCAGCAATATGTGCTTCTGAGCGATCTCGCGGGCTCATTCATCGGCAACCATTTATTTCAAATTCGCTGCCTAAGCTGCCGGCGTTGAGTCGCCTTTTGTGCTTCCCTGGAGCCATCCGTGAACGAAAGCCTGATCGCCATCTGCCAGTTGTTTCTGGTGCCGCTGACCATCCTGTTTGCCGCGGTGGGCGTCGCCAATGCGCGCTTTGTCAAGTTACTGGTCTGTCTGCTGGGTGTCGGTCTCGCAGGCCTCTGGCTCTATCGCGTCTATTTGTGGACCGGCCTGTCGGTGATCGATCGCCGCACCGCTTACGGGCTCGCGGGCAGCTTCGCGCTATGCTGGGTGTTGACGCTGCTGCATCAGATCAAGAGCAGCTTCGGCGGCGGCTATAATAGGTAGGCTCAAGCGAGCCCGAGTGAAAACGCGAGCGTGCCAATTGCGGCATGCGACAGGATCACCGGCCAGATGTTCCGCATCCGCAGATAGGCAACGCCCCAGACGATGCCGACCAGAAATGTGTTGAGCATCAGGATGCTGTCGCCATAGGCGACATGGATCAGCGAAAACACCGCCGAGGAATAGATCACATAGGTCCATGGCCTGACCTGCAACCGGTCGGTCATCAGTTTGGGAATCGATCGGCACACCACTTCCTGGCAGGGACTTGAGACCAGCACATAGAATGGCGCGAAGCTGAGCCAGACCGGCGGCTTGTGATCGAAGGTCAAAAACCTGGTCTGCGCCACCATGATCGCCGCAATGCCTGCCGTGATCGCGGCGCAGAACAACCAGTGCCTGATGTCAGAGGGACGGCTGAGGCCGAGTTCCGCGACAGAGAAGCCGGCCAGCAGGCACAGCGCGATGCACAGCACGGAGACCAGCAGCAACGCGGGAATGCGATATTCGAACGGCAGAAAACCCCAGTGAATGGCGAGGCCGGGCGCAAGCAGTAGCGCGGCAAATGCCGGTAGCGGGGCGATCAATCGCCATTGGAATCGTTGCCGTCTTAAAACTGTCATGATGCTCTATAGCGGAAATCATGCGGTGTTTTAAGGGCAGAGCGGTCGCGCAAGCCGCTATAGACGAAAGCGTGATCGGCAACACTTCAAACGCGCCGGCCGAAGCGGCGCATTTTTAACGTGGGTTAATGGCAACGCGGGCGGCGGATCATCGCGGGCGTCTATTCCGGTTTGATAGCGGCGTCTTTTACGACCCGGGCCCATTTCTGGATCTCGGTCTTGATCTGATCCGCGAATTGCGCGGGCGTGCCGCCCACGGGCTCGACGCCCTGGTCGACGAAGCGACGTCGGACGTCGTCCTGCTTCAGGATCGCATTCATCTCGGCATTGAGCTTGCGCACGATCTCCTCGGGCATGCCCGCAGGACCCACGACGCCGAACCAGACATTGACCTCGTAGCCGGCGACGCCGGCATCCGAGACGGTCGGAACGTCGGGTGCGAGTGTTGATCGCGTCTTGCTGCTCACTCCAAGGGCACGAAGCTTCCCGCCGCTCACCTGCGGCAGCACATTGGGCGTGTTGTCGAAAGCGACATCGATATGGCCGCCGAGCATGTCGTTTACCATCGGCGCGCTGCCCTTGTAGGGAACGTGCACGATGTCGATGCCAGAGAGACTCTTGAACAATTCCATCGACAGATGGTTCGACGAGCCGATGCCGGTCGAGCCGTAGCTGACCTTGCCGGGATTTTGACGGGCATAGTCGATCAGCTCCTTGACCGTATTGATCGGCAGCGACGGCTTCACCACCAGCAGGTTCGGTGTCTGTCCTGCAAAGACCAGCGGCGTGAAGTCCTTCACGGTGTCATAGGGTAGGTTCTTGTAGATGCTCGGATTGGAACCGAACGGGAAGGCGACCCCGAGCAGCGTGTAGCCGTCGGGGGCGGACTTGGCGACCGCTTCGGTGCCGATCAGCGTGCCGCCGCCCGGCCGGTTCTCGACCACGACAGGAACGCCGAAGGAGTCCTGCAGTTTCTGTGCGAAGATCCGTCCGAGCGTGTCGTTAAAGCCGCCGGGCGGATAGGGGACGACGTATTTGATCGTCTTGCTGGGATAGGCCTCGCCCGCTGGCGCGGTCGCCTGCGCATGAACGCAGGCGGTACCGGCCAGAAGGAGAATGAGCGCGCCGCAGGCGAAGTGAACGAGACGCGAGGCGCGCAGTACAACTTCAGCCCGTCGCGGATCAGACATAGCAGGGACCCTCGATCAGCGGATGTGCGTTGATGAAGGCTTCGTCGATTTCGACGCCGAGGCCCGCGATCTCCGACGGCGCGACGCAGCCATTGGCATCGAGCTTGTATGGAATGCCGCCTACTTCATCCCGGAACGGATTGTGCTTGGCGACGTCGCCTTCGAAATAGCCGGGGTCTTCGACGGCGGCGAGGACGTTGATCGTCGCCGTCATGTTGATGCCGGTCGCCGAGGTGTGTGGATTGAACGAGAGCTTCCACGCCCGGGTCATGCCCGCAATGCGCATGGACTCGGTGACACCGCCGGTTTTCGACAGGTCCGGCTGCACGAAGCTCACGGCGCGGTCCTCGATCAGGCGATTGAACTCGTAGCGCGTGAAGTGGTTCTCGCCGGCCGCCAGCGGCGTCGAGCCCATCGCGGCGGCGGCCTGATAGGAGCGATAGTCGAGTGCGGGGAACGGCTCCTCGAGCCAGCCGATCTGCAGATCGTCATAGGCCGGCATCACGCGGCGCACATCGTCGAGCGTGTAGCCGGTATTGGCGTCGACGAGGATTTCGATGGCATCGCCGACCGCCTTGCGGACGGCCGTGGCTCGAGCAACGTCGTCACGTGGATTGTCGCCGACGCGCAGCTTTACCGCGCGGTAGCCTTTCGCGATATAACCCTGCGCTTCCTCGGCGAGTGACTCCGGCGCCTGCCAACCTAGCGAGATGCCACCGGCATAGGCCTTGATAGGCTTCGACGCTCCGCCAAGGAGCTTGTAGAGCGGCCAGCCCGCTGCCTTGGCGCGGATATCCCACAGCGCGAGGTCGAGGCCGCTCAGCGCCATCGCTGCGGCGTAGCCCATACCGTGGCTTGACAGCTGCATCTGATAGACGCGCTGCCACACGCCGACGACATTCATCGCGTCCATGCCGATGACGAGTTCAGCGATTGTCGTGTCGATCAGTTTGGCGATGGCGCCAGGGCAGCGGCCGTGATGTGCTTCGCCCCAGCCGGTGACGCCTTCGTCGGTCGTGACCTTCACCAGCACGGCGTCACGCTTGACGGCGCGGCCAATGCCGAGGCGGACATTCTGTCCCTGCGGGACGCGGTAGGAAATCGGAACGGCTTTGATTGCAGTAATTTTCATGGGAGCCTCACGCTGCCTTGTGACCGGGATTGACGAGATTGAGCGGCTGTTCGCCGCGCAGGATGCGGAGCATTTCTTCGGCGGCACCGACGGCCATGCCGCGGCTGCTACTGGCGGTGATCGCTGCCGCATGCGGCGTCAGCAGCAGGTTCGGGCAATCGAACAAAGCATCATCGGCGGGCAGGGGCTGCATGTCGAACACATCGAGCGCCGCGCCGCCGAGTTTTCCGGCCTTGAGCGCGGCGATCAGTGGGGCGTTCTCCACGACGGCGCCGCGTGAAACGTTGACCAGAACCGCGTCGGGCTTCATCTGGCCAATGCGCGCGGCATTGACGAGGCCGCGCGTTTCATCGGTCAGTGAACAGCAGATCACGAGCGCATCGCTGCGCGCGAACAATTGATCCAGCGAGACTTCTTCGACATCGGCGGGAAGTAATCCCTTGCGCCGCGATGTGCCGATCACCTTCATGCCAAAACCGTGCCTGGCGATCTGTGCGACGCGACGGCCGATCGTGCCGACCCCGAGAATACCGAGTGTCGAGCCGTTCAGTTCGGTGAAGGTCTCGGCTGTTGCGCGCGACGCGCCCCAGCCCTTATCGCGTATCAGCCCGTTCATGAGATGGATCGGACGCCGCAGATGCAGCAGCGCCGACACCGCATATTCCGCGACGGCACTTGTATTGCTGCCCGGCAGATTGGCGACGGCGACGCCGCGCGCCGTGGCCGCATCGACGGGGATGAAATCGAGGCCGACGCCGTGACGGACTATGCCCTTCAGGCGCGGCGCGTGATCGACGATATCGTCGGGCAGTTTTGCGCGCACGATGATGCCGTCGGCGTCTTTCGCCCATGCGCGCAGCGTGTCCGGCTTGGTATCGGGCGCCGTGATCAGCCGCGCATACGGCGACAGGATCGCTTCGCCATCGGCGTGCATTGGATTGGTCAGGAGAACGGTGGGCATGTCAGGCATCGAAAGCCGGTCCTTCGGTAATGGGATTGGCGAGCTGGCCAAGTCGCTCGACACTGGCGGTCACGGTTGAACCGGGTTTCAGCCAGGCCGGAGGCTTATGCATCGCCGCGACACCAGCTGGCGTTCCGGTCGCAATGACGTCGCCAGGCTCGAGCGGCCCGCGATGCGACAGCCAGGACACGAGGTCGGCGACGCCGAAGATCATGTCCTTGGTCGATCCCTTCTGCAGCACCTTGCCGTCGATGGTCAGCGACACCTGCAGCGCTTGCGGATCGGCGATCTCGTCAGATGAGGCGAGGAACGGTCCGAACGGACCGAAACTCGAAATGTTCTTGCCGCGGTCGAAATGCCCGTCGGCCTTGATCATCTCGCTGGCGCTGATGTCGTTGAAGCAACCATAGGCCACGACGCATTCGAGTGCTTGTTCCTTCGATACGTTTACGGCGCGCTTGCCGATCACGGCGGCGAGTTCGGCCTCATAGGTGACACCGCCGATTCCGGCGGGAAGGACGATCGATCGGCCGGCAGCAATGACCGTGCGCGCGGCTTTCATGAACAGTACGGGCTCGGTTGGCGCGGCGATGCAACGCTCCGCCACCGCATCGCGATAGTTGTGCGCGATCCCGAAGATGCGGCGCGGGGCAGGGAGCGGCGCGAGCAGCGTTACGCGGTCCGCGCTTAGCCTGGCTGTGTCGGCCAGACCGTGAGCTGTGATGATACTGACGACCTTGCCAAGACCCGCTTCCAGAAAGGCCTGAATCTGCGGCGCGATGCCGTTCAGGCCCGCCCGCATCGCGGGGTGAGCCAGATCGACGACGACATCGGTGGGACGTGTGGCGTCGCCGATCAGGACGCCGGCGCGCGTCAGGCCCGACTCGACGAAGGTGACGAACTTCATGACTGCGACCTCGCCATCACGCGACGCGATATTTGTCGATGACCGCGCGGTCGACCTCGACTCCAAGGCCAGCTCCATTAGGCACGGTGATGACACCATTCATCTGCTGGATCGGCGTTTTCGCGAGATGATCGCGGAACGGGTTTTCCTCCTGTTCGAATTCGAGCATCGGCGGCATCGGAAACAGGCTGGGCGGCTGGTTCGGGATCGAGGCGAGGAAGTGGATCGTCGCAGCGAGACCGACCACCGAGCCCCAGGCATGCGGTACGCATTCGACGCCATGGGTGCTGGCGAGTGCGGCGATCTTCTTGCATTCGCTGATGCCGCCTGCGGCGCAGACGTCGGGCTGCACGATATCCATCGCCTTGCGGACGATGGCGTCGCGAAAACCCCAGCGGGTGAATTCGTTCTCGCCGCCGGCGACGGCCATATCGAGCGCGCGGGTGACTTCGACATAGCCGTCGATATCCTCCGGCGAAATCGGTTCCTCGAACCACTCGATGTCGAGCTCTTCGAGCTTGCGGCCGAGCTTGATCGCGGCGGGCACGGTGAGGCAGTGATTGGCATCGACCATCAGCTTGATGTCGGAGCCGATCGCCTCGCGCACGGCTTTCACACGCTCATAGTCGCGCTTGATCGAGCCGAGGCCGATCTTCATCTTGATCGCCTTGAAGCCAGCCTTCTTGTAACCGACGGCTTCCTCGACAGCCTCATCGACGAGGCGTTCCATGTCGGTGAAGTATAGACCTGTGGCGTAGCAGTCGACTTCGGTGCGGAAGGCGCCGCCGATCAGCTTGTGCACCGGCCTGTTGCAGGCCTTGCCGATGATGTCCCACAGCGCGATGTCGATGCCGCTGATGGCGGCGATCGACATGCCCTTCGGGCCATAGTCCTTGATGCGGTTGTAGAGATCTTCCCAGATCACTTCGACATCGAACGGATCGCGGCCGATGACGCGCGGCGCCAACTGGGTATCGATGAAGGCCTTGGCGACAGCAGAGGGACCGTAGCATTCACCCCAGCCAACGATGCCGTCACTGGTTTCGATCTCCACGAGGCAGGTGCCGCGCGTCTTGTAGAGCCAGCCGCGTGATGACGTGAATGGACGCTGCACGGGAGCGGCGACGACATGGCAGGTGATCTTCTTGATATTCAATGGTGTGTCCTCGTCGAGATCAGTCAGGTGGATGCGGCTGGCGTAGTGCCGGCAGCGTTTATTCTTTCGGGAAAGTTTGGGCGGCGACCTTGCCGATCGCGGCAGCGACGCCGTCGACTTCCCTGGCGAGCGCGTCGCCGGTCACGTCGTCGACCAGGAAGACGTTCTTCTTGGCGAATTCCTTGAAGCGCGGGTCCTGGATGGCGGCGCGGAACGCCGTCGTCAGCTTGGTGCGGACATCGTCCGGCAGGTTCGCCGGGCCGACCACATAGGCCATCTGCACGACGGGGCCATAAGGGAAAACGTCGATACCCTTTTCCTTGAAGGTCGGGACATCTGGAAACATTTCGAGCCGCTCATTGGCGAAGATGCCAATGGGCTTAAGCAGGTTGTCCTGAATCTGGCCAAGCGTTTCGGACGGTTTGAGCACTCCGGAGTCGACATGCTGTCCGATCAGATCGGCAACGACTTTCGAGCCGCCGGTATAGGGGACGTTGACATAGTCAACGCCGGCCGCGCGTGCGGTCATGGAGGCGAAGATGTGGTTGAGGTTGTAGTTGCCCGGCGTGCCGACGGTGACCTTGCCGGGCTTCGCCTTCATGTTGGCGATGTAGTCGGGGAGGGCCTTGATGGTGCCGGTGGAGGGCACCAGCAGCATCAACGGGTCGGTCGAGACGCGCGCGATGTGGGTGAAATTGCTGTTGGTGAGTCCGTTCGCCTTGTTCTGGGCGATCAATGCCAGCGTCGAACTGGTCCCCATGCCGATGGTGTAGCCATCCGGCGTGGAGCTCGCGACGCGCTTCATGCCGATGACGCCCGTGGCGCCAACAACGTTCTCAATGACGATCTTGATGCCGTGCTCGCGCAGGATCGGGTCCAGCGCACGTGCGGCGACGTCGTTGGAGCCGCCGGCATTCCACGGCACGATGAAGGTGATGTCTTTCTGCGGAAAGTTGGATTGCGCGTGAGCAGGCAGGGACCAGCATCCCAATACCAATCCGAGCGCGGCAAAGCTGACGCGTTGAACAAACATTGTTTTCCTCCCATTTTTGGTGTTTGTTATAACAAACATCTTAACGGGTCAATGGAACAATTCGCCGCGAGTTGCGGGCACGAATTTGCGGGACTCGGCAGGGTGAGGTAGCGAGCACAGAATGACTGCATTGAAACGGATCGAACGCGAACCGCTCTGGGACTTGGCGCATGCGCAGCTCCGGGACGCGCTACTCGCTGGCCGTTTCGCACCGGGCACGGTGCTGACACTGCGCGCCCTCGCGGAGAGTTTTGGGACCTCGATCACCCCGGTGCGCGATGCCGTTACGCGGCTGGTGGCTCAGGGCGTGCTGCAGCAGGGACCGCGCAATGCTGCGATCGTCCCGCATCTGACGGCGCGGGAGCTCGGCGATCTGACGGTGGTGCGCTGTGCGCTGGAGGGGCAGGCGGCGCGCGAAGCCGCGAGGCGATGCAACACGGCGGGACTCGAACGGCTGAAATCGCTGCTGGCGACGATGCAGTCGCTGATTGCTGCAAAGAATCTCGAAAGCTATCTCGATTATCACCGCCAGTTTCATTTCGAGATTTACGCGATGTCGGGTGTCCCGATCCTCGTGGAGACCATCGAGAATATGTGGCTGCGCTGCGGCCCGGTGCTATCCTTCGTGATCCCCGAATATGTCGTGCTGCTGAAGGGCTGGGATCACCATACGGCGGCGCTCAAGGCCATCGTCGCAGGCGATGCCGATGCCGCCGAGCGCGAGATTGTCGCCGATATCACCGAGGCCGCCGACTATCTCGCAAGCCTTGCCGATGCCAACGGACAGTTGCGCCGGCCGCTGCGTGAGGCGCTTGCGACGTCGTAGCTGCCGCGCTCACACATCCGTCCATGACGTGAAGAGCGCCGCCTGGCCGCAGCGCTTGCCGTTCTCGTCTCTCAGTTCCCAGACGATGCCGTCTTCGATCCAGAAGCGCCGGCCGGACTTCGCGATCCGCAACCCGCGATAATTGTCGATGAAGCCGTTGTGCGCGACGGCGTCGAGCAGGCGCTGGCGTTCGTCGCGGTTCGGTGCTTCGGCCGACAGCCGCGAAGGGATGGTGATGAATTCGTCCCAGCCATATTCGAAGCAAGATTGCGCGGTGCGATTGGCATAGACGAAAATGGGATCGGCCGCGGTGCTGTGCGCGAGGACGGCGAACGGTGCCTCGCCATAGAGCCAAGCCGCATCCTGATTGCCGCTGACGAGCGGCTTGCCCACGGTGCGCGCATAGCTACTGATCAGCAGGTTGAAGAAGTTGTCGTCCAATGCAGCCGGCGGAACTGCACATATCGTCGCGTCGGTCATCGGGCGTCTCACGTCATTGATGACTTGGAGATAGGGTAAGATGCGCGCGACGACATCACCGGCAAAAGCGGTGCTGACTTACCGAGTGCGCATGATATAGCGAATTCGTAGCCATCGTCGCGCCATTTTGGGGCGAGCGATGCGCAGTGACGGGTGAGGTCAAGTGATGACGGCCTATGTGGCGCTGTTGCGTGCTGTGAATGTGGGCGGCACCGGCAAGCTGCCGATGACCGAACTGAAAGCCATGTGCGAGGATGCCGGGTTTTCTGAGGTGAAGACCTATATCGCCAGCGGCAATGTGGTTTTCACCAGCAAGGCGTCGGAGAAGGCGGTGAAGGCCGCGCTCGACAAGCGGCTGCTGGCCTATGCGGGCAAGCCGGTCGGCGTGCTGGTGCGGACGGCGGCGGAGATGGCAGCCGTGCTGAAGGGCAATCCATTTCCAAAAGCCGCGCCGAACCGCATGGTGGCAATCTTTCTCGACAGAGCACCGCCGAAGGACGTGCTCGATGGCGTGAGCGGGCAGAAGGATGAAGAGATGGCGCTCGGCAAGCGCGAGATCTATGTCCATTACGGCCAAGGCATGGGCACGTCGAAGCTGAAGATCAAGGCTGCGACCGCCGGTACAGCGCGCAACATGAACACGATTGAAAAGCTAGCCGAGATGGCGGCAGCACTGCCAGGTTAGGCTTCGCTGCGTCCGGATCGCCAACAAGGTGCGATTTACTCGGTCGCCAGTCCGATCAATCGCGTGCGCAGCTGATCACGATCCATGCGTAGATCTGCCGGCAGTTGCTGCAGATCTGCGAGCCAGACGCCGTCGGCGGCATAGCGGACGATCTCAAGCTCGGGCGCTGCATCGGTGGCGTGATGGCGCTGCAGGCGGGCGCGCAGCCAGTCCGACCAATGCGTACGTGCCACCGGATCGGTGAGCAGCGCGACGCAGGTCGATTCGAGGGCCGGAGCGAATTCGGCCATCGAGAACGTCGCAATGATGTAGGCGCGGGTGAAACAGCCGTAGCCTTCGCCATCATGCGCGAGCGTCGCTTCGATAGCGGCGTCGAACTTGTCGATCTGGTCTTTGAGGACCGCGTCGATCAGCTTCTCCTTGTTCGGGAAGTGGTGAAACAGCCCGCCTTTGGTGACGCCTGCGGCATCCGCCACCGCCTGCACCGTGACGGCCTGCAGGCCACGTTCGATGGCGAGGCGTGCGGCGCAGTCGATCAGGGTTCGCCGCACGAGCTCGGGCTGCTTCTTGCGTTCATAGCCTTCGTTCATTGGGGCATCTGGCCGAGCGTCATTCGGACTGGCAAGCGCAATCAGCTCTGACCGCCCGTATTGTTGCGATGCGAAGGAAGATATTGTAAACAAACCGACCACGCGGTATGTTTAATGTCTGACTCGCAAGTCGGATTTGTTCCCTGTGCCGTGAGCGCCATCGGCGGCTCCAGCCCATCCGATCCATGGTGATACAAGTGTTTGATACGTCGATGTTTTATGTCCGGATCGCCGGCGTGCTGGCCATTGCGCTGACGCTCGCCGGGTGCGGTGATGGCAAACAGGCGGGAGCCGGGCAGGCGCCGCCGGCCACGGCGGTCAGCGTGGTGACAGTAGCGCCGCAGACGCTGCGGATTATCAACGATCTTCCCGGCCGGATCGCGCCGACGCGGATCGCCGAGGTGCGGCCGCGGGTTGCCGGCATCCTTGTCGAACGCGTGTTCAAGCAGGGCACCATCGTTCGCGAGGGCGACGTGCTGTACCGCATCGATCCCGCACCGTTCCGCGTACGCGTCAACAGCGCCAAAGCCGCGCTGCAGCGTGCGGAAGCCACGCGCGTGCTGGCCAAGCAGCAGGCGGATCGCCAGACCCAATTGAAAGAACGGGACGTCACCACCGGGCAGCTCTACGACCGCGCCGTTGCCGAACTCGCACAGGCCGAGGCCGATGAAGCCTCGGCACGCGCGGGCCTCGAAGCCGCACAGCTCGATCTGCAATACACCGACGTGCGCGCGCCGATCACCGGCCGCATCGGACGTGCGTTGATCACCGAAGGCGCACTGGTCAGCGTCGGCGGCAGCGAGAGCCTCGCCACTATCCAGCAGCTCGAACCGGTCTATGCCGACTTCACGCAATCCGCGAACGAACTCCTGACGCTGAAGCGCGCCGCGCAGGCGAACGCGAAGGAGCAAGGGCGCGATGCCGCGGAAGTACGTCTCAAGTTCGATGACGGTTCTGAATACGCGCGCAGCGGGCTGCTGCTGTTCTCGGAGGCAGCCGTGGATGCCACCACCGGCCAGATCACCCTGCGCGGCGAGTTTCCCAATCCCGATGGCGATCTGTTGCCCGGCATGTATGTGCGCGTACAGATCGTGCAGGGCGAGCAGAGAGATGCGCTTTCAGTCCCCGAACGCGCGCTGCAACGCGATCCCGGCGGGCAGGCGCAGCTCTATGTCGTCAATGCCGAGCGCAAGGCGGAATTGCGCAGCGTGACGCCGTCGCGTCTCGTCAATGGTCGCTGGATCATCGGGAACGGGCTAAATGCCGGCGACAGCGTCGTCGTCGAGGGCTTCCAGACGCTGGCGCCTGGCGCCACCGTCGATCCGAAACCCTGGCGCAATCAGTCGGCGGATGCCGCCAATCCGGCGAAGTAAGGCTCATTCAGATGTCCAGTTTCTTCATCGCGCGCCCGATTTTCGCATGGGTGATCGCCATCTTCATCATGATCGCCGGTGCGCTGGCGATTCCGAATTTGCCGGTCGCGCAATATCCGAACATCGCACCGCCGCGCATCGCGATCTCCACCAACTATCCCGGCGCGTCGTCCGAGGAAATCTATCAAGGCGTCACGCGACTGATCGAGGATCAGCTCAACGGCATTCCCGGGCTGATGTATTTTGAATCCACGGCGGATGCGACCGGCGCAATCCAGATCGACGTCACGTTCCAGCCCGGCACCACGATCGCGCAGGCGACGGTGGATGTGCAGAACCGCATCCGCCGCGTGGAATCGCGGCTGCCGCGTGCAGTGACGCAGCAGGGCATCATCGTCGAGGAAGGCTCGATCGCCTTCCTGCTGTTCATCTCGATGCAGACCACCGACGGCAGCATGGATAGTATCGCGCTTGGCGACTACATCACGCGCAACGTGCTGAGCGAAATTCGCCGCGTGCCCGGCGTCGGCAAGGGGCAGTTGTTTGGCACCCAGCGCTCGATGCGGGTGTGGATTGATCCCGACAAGATGCTCGGGCTCGGCCTGACCGCGGCGGACATCACCGCTGCGATCACCGCACAGAATGCGCAGGTCGCGGCCGGACGCATCGGCGCGACACCCAATCCGGTGTCGCAGGAAGTCTCCGCACCGGTTCTGGTCAAGGGACAGCTCGGCACGCCCGACGAGTTCGGTGCCATCGTGCTGCGCGCCAATCGCGATGGCTCGTCGGTGCGGTTGCGTGATGTCGCGCGTGTCGAGGTCGGCGGCGAGGACTATAATTTCGCCAGCCGCCTGAACGGCAAGCCGGCTGCCGCCATCGGCGTGCAGATGTCGGCCACAGGAAATGCGCTGGCGACCTCCGAGGCCGTCAACGCCAAGATGAAGGAGCTGTCGAAATTCTTCCCAAAGGGGCTGACCTACGAAATTCCCTATGACACAACGCCGTTCGTGAAGGCATCGATCGAGAAGGTACTGCATACGCTGCTCGAAGCGATGGCGCTGGTCTTCATCGTGATGTTCCTGTTCCTGCAAAACATCCGTTACACGCTGATCCCGACCATCGTGGTGCCGATCGCTCTGCTCGGTACTTGCGCGGTGATGTTCGCGACCGGTTTCTCGATCAATGTGTTGACCATGTTCGCCATGGTGCTGGCGATCGGCATCCTTGTCGATGACGCCATCGTGGTGGTGGAAAATGTCGAGCGCCTGATGGCGCAGGAAGGGCTGTCTCCACGCGCCGCCACGATCAAGGCGATGCAACAGATTAGCGGCGCCATCATCGGCATCACGCTGGTGCTGACCGCGGTGTTCGTACCGATGGCGTTCTTCCCCGGCGCGGTCGGCATCATCTACCGTCAATTCAGCCTCACCATGGTGGTGTCGATCCTGTTCTCGGGTTTCCTTGCACTGACGCTGACGCCGGCACTGTGCGCGACATTCCTGAAGCCGGTCGCCAAAGGCCATCACGCGAGGGGCGGCTTCTTCGGCTGGTTTAACCGCAAGTTTGACGTGCTGGCGGGACGCTATCGTTCCAGCGTTAGCTGGGCGACCGGCCGCACCGGCCGAGTCATGGTGGTCTATCTGGCGCTGTTGGTCGGTCTCGGCTGGGCCTATATGCGGCTGCCGTCGGGCTTCCTGCCGACCGAGGACCAGGGCTATGTAATCACCGATATCCAGGCGCCGCCGGAGGCGAGCCAGACCCGCACGCTGCAATCGGTGCAGACGGTCGAGAGCGTCTTTGCGAAGGAGCCGGGCGTCGCCAGCGTGTTTACGGTGCTGGGTTTCAGCTTCTCGGGAAACGGACTGAGCTCGGGCATCGCATTCCCGACGCTGAAGGACTGGAGTGAGCGTGGATCGAAGGATGCCGCCCCGGCCATAGTCAATCGCGTCAACGGTGAATTCGCCAAGATCGGCGACGCCATGGCCTTTGCGCTGTCGCCGCCGCCGATTGAAGGCCTGGGTAATTCCACCGGCTTCACCTTCCGTCTGCAGGATCGCAGCAGCCGCGGTTCGGCGGCCTTGTCCGCTGCTGCAAGTCAGTTGATGGCTGCCGGTGCCAAGAGCGCGGTGCTCACTGGGCTGCGTATTGAAGGGCTTTCGAATTCGGCGCAACTCAATCTCGTGATTGACCGCGAGAAGGCGAATACGTTCGGCGTGTCCTTTGCGGACATCAACGCCACAATCTCGGCCAGCCTCGGCTCGTCCTATATCAACGACTTCCCCAATGCCGGTCGCATGCAGCGCGTCACCGTGCAGTCGGATGACGGCAAACGCATGCAGGCTGACGACCTGCTGCGGCTGAATGTCCGCAATGCCAGCGGC
Organism: Tardiphaga sp. P9-11; assembly: GCF_008329525.1. GTDB lineage: Bacteria > Pseudomonadota > Alphaproteobacteria > Rhizobiales > Xanthobacteraceae > Tardiphaga. The sequence goes on from NZ_NPKQ01000004.1 coordinate 428,059, forward strand.
GGGATGGTGCCGCTGGCGGCTTTCGCGCGCACCGAATGGGCGAAGGGACCGGTGCAGGTGGTTGGCTTCAATGGCTATCCGTCGATCCGCATCGCGGGCGACGCGGCGCCGGGCTATTCATCCGGCGATGCGATCGCGGAGATGGAGGGGCTGGTAGGGCAACTGCCCGATGGCTTCGGCTTCCAGTGGGCCGGACAATCGCAGCAGGAGATCGAGTCCGGAAATCAGGCGCCGTTCCTGCTCGGGCTCAGCGTGCTGTTCGTGTTCCTGCTGCTGGCAGCGCTGTATGAGAGCTGGTCGATCCCGCTGTCGGTGATGCTGGTGGTGCCGCTCGGCGTCATCGGATCACTGCTCGCGGTGATGCTGCGCGACATGCCGAACGACATCTACTTCAAGGTCGGCCTGATCGCCATCATCGGCCTGTCAGCTAAGAATGCGATCCTGATCGTTGAATTCGCCAAGGATCTGCATGCCGAGGGCAAGTCATTGCGCGAGGCGGCCATCGAGGCAGCGTTCATCCGCTTCCGGCCGATCCTGATGACGTCGCTGGCCTTCATTCTCGGTGTGACGCCGCTGGCGATCGCCACCGGGGCCAGCGCCGGTAGCCAGAACGCCATCGGTACGGGCGTGCTTGGCGGCATGATATCGGCCACCGTGCTCGCGGTGCTGTTCGTGCCGGTGTTCTACGTGTTCGTCCTCAAGCGGATGCCGGCCAAGCGTACGCGTCCCGATACCGACGATGAGGAGGCGGCGACTCCTCACGACGGAACATCGCGTTCGATTGTGTCATAGGGAGGGGATCATGCGCCGCATGATGTTCGACGCGCACGACCTTGACCCGGACTGGCTGACTTATGGCGATCGTGTGCGCATGAGTCCGCTGGGGCTCGAACGGCATCCGTCCTATGGCAACCGCGAGGGCGTCATCGTCGGCATGGGCACGCCGAACAGCGTGCGCGTCAAGTTCGACGACCGCGTCACGGTGCAGGCCATTCATCGCGACTATCTCGAACGCACCCCGGTAAAGAGCATTGCAGGCAGGAACAGTTCCGGACCTGCGGGGCGCGCGTCATGACTTACACTTACGCGTTTCTCGCCATGGCGATTGTCTGCGAAGTCATCGCCACCAGTTTCCTCAAGCTCTCCGATGGCTTCAGCAAGCCCATGCCGTCGCTGGTCACGGTGATCGGCTATGGTGTGTCGTTCTACTTTCTGTCCATCGCGCTACGCGACATCCCAACTGGCGTGGCCTATGCCATCTGGTCGGGCGTCGGCATCGTACTGGTGACTGGCGCCGCTTGGGCATTCCAGGGCCAGAAGCTCGACCCGGCCACTTTGTGCGGGCTCGGGCTGATCGTCTCCGGCGTGATCGTCATCAATCTGTTTTCGAACGCCGCGGTGCATTGATTCACCGAGACGGCAGCTTCCCGTTCGTCGATTGCGCGTCCCGTGTAATCCGATAGCTGCCCGGCTTATTTAGTCGTCGCATCGGTTGGGCTCTTGTTTTAGCCTCTCCCGAAAATGTCGTTCCAGGCGAAAGCCCAATGGACCGGCGCAAAGGGAGAAAACGTGAGCAACAACAAGAAGAGGCGATGGTTTGCCATCGCCGGGGTGCTTGCCGCATCGTTGTTCGCCGTGGCGCCGGTGCAGGCGCAGCAATATCCCGATCGCAACATCACGATGGTCGTGCCATTTCCGCCCGGCGGAACGACCGACATCGTCGCGCGCATCCTCACCGAACAGCTCAGCTCCGAACTCGGCAAACAGGTGGCGATCGAGAACCGCGGCGGCGCCAGCACGTCGATCGGTGCGCAAGTTGTCGCCGGTGCTGACAAGGATGGTTACACGCTGCTGTTCGCCAGCGCGACGACCTTCACGACCAACCCGCATCTGCTGGCTTCCATCAAATACAAGCTGGAGGATTTCGCGCCGGTCGCGATGGTGGTGAAGGTGCCGTTTGCCTTCGTCGTGAAGAAGGACTTTCCGGCCGCCGACGTCGCGGCGTTTCGTGCCTATGCGCTGGCTAATCCGAGCAAGGTCAACAACGCTACCAACGGGCCGGGCAGCACGGTGCATTTGATGGGCGAGATCGTCGCCCGCGGACTCGGCGTGAAGCTGCAGCATGTTCACTACCGCGGTGCCGCACCGGCGATGAACGACATGCTCGCGGGCATCGTCGACAGCAATGTGGAAGCGCTGACCAATACGGTGCCGAACCACAGAGCGGGCACCTACCGTGCGCTGGCCGTCTTGTCCGAGGAGCGCCTTCCGCAATTGCCGGATGTGCCGACCTTTAAGGAGCTCGGATTCCCCTCGATCGTCGGCGCGACATGGTTCGCGGTCTTCGCGCCCGCGGGTACGCCGCGGCCGGCTCTGGATAGGCTCAGCGCCGCCATCACCCGCATCGTCAGGACGCCGGAATTTGCAAGGAAGATGGAGCCGATCGGCAATCAGCCGTGGCCGATGACGCCGGCGGAACTCGAGACCCATGTGAAGAGCGAGCGCGACCGCCTGGGTAAACTCATTCGCGAAGCCGGCATCACGGTCGACTGACCGCGTGAACAAGATCAAGGGAGAACATCAATGAATGCAGCCGTCAGCTCACCCGCAGTAAAAGTCGTCCGTTCGGTGCAGGATCAGGTCAGCCCCGAGGAATGGCAGTCGCGCGTCAATCTCGCGGCCTGCTACCGCCTGACGGCCATGTATGGCATGACTGAGATGATCGCCAACCACATCTCCTGCCGCGTGCCGGGAACGGAAGACCAGTTCCTGATCAATCCCTATGGGATGCTCTATGAGGAGATCGATGCGTCGAGCCTTGTGAAAATCGACCTCGACGGCAACACGCTGTTCAACGCATCCGACTACGCCGTGAATGCCGCGGGCTTTGTGATCCACAGTGCTATCCACATGGCGCGTCACGATGTCGATTGCGTCGCACATACCCACACGGTGGCCGGCATGGCCGTATCGGCGATGGAGTGCGGGTTGCTGCCGGTGGCGCAGACCTGCATGCGCTTCCTTCATGTCGCCTATCACGATTTTGAGGGCATCGCGGACAATCCAGAAGAGCGGGAACGACTGATCGCGCATCTCGGCAATCACGAGGCGATGGTGCTGCGTAATCACGGTCTGCTGGTGGTCGGCAAGACCATCGCCGCCGCTTTCAACGTGCTGTTCCGGATGGAGCGGGCCTGTCAGGTTCAGGTTGCAGCGCTGTCGTGCAACACCAAGCTCATCACGCCGCCACAGAAGGTCCTGCAGGATACCTATGACCGCATGAAGCCGCGCGACAATGTTCCGGGTCTCAGTGGCGAACTAGCCTGGCCGGCACTGCTCCGCAAGCTCGACCGGGTCGATCCGTCCTATCGCAACTGAGTTTGCGCTGGATCAATTGCAAACGGATTTCGGGCGATGGCGGTTGCCGAGCTGGCCGCCGTCGCCTACATCAGGGCGCATGACGCAGACCTCTGAAATCGGCTTCACCAGCTTCCAGCCCTCCCTGAATGAGGAAAATATCGCGCTTCTGGTGCAGACCTTTTACGGCCGTGCCCGCGAGGATGATTTGCTGGGGCCGATCTTCAACGGTGCGGTGACCGACTGGGATCATCACATCGCGCAGATCAGCGATTTCTGGTCGTCGATGATGCTGAAGACCGGCCGCTACAATGGCCGGCCTATGCGTCCACATCTCGTGCTGCCGCTGAAGGGCGAACATTTCGATCGCTGGCTTTTGCTGTTCGAACAGACAGCGCGCGAGATATTTCCGGCTGAGGTCACCGAGGCCTTCATGATCCGCGCGCGCCGTATCGCTGACAGTTTCGAGATGGGCGTTGCCTCGGTGCGCGGCGAAATCGCTGCGCCGCGACATAGCGTTTAAGCGGCAGGCACGTAATGCATAGCCGGTCTTGCGAGAGCCGGTGGTTGCGCTAGGCTGCGGCTCCAACAAACCGGGAGTCGGTCCATGAAACGTCTGTCTGTTCTCGTCCTCTTGAGCCTGTTCAGTGCTGCGCCCGCAATGGCGCAATCCTGCAACGCCGTCAGCGGCGACGGCAAGCCGCTAGCGGGCGCCGCCAAGAAGAGCTTCATGAAGAAGTGCTGCGAGGACAACGCCAAGAGTGCCGAGGGCAAGCCACTGGCCGGCGCCGCCAAGACCTCATCGGTCAACAAGTGCATGAAGAGCTGAGGCTGCAGCCTCACGCATCCAGACGTGCAAAAGCCCCGCTCGCGCGGGGCTTTTCGATTCCGGGCCGAAGCGACATCAACGCGAGCCGTGGTCTCAGCTCGTCGCTTCGAGCTTGTCCTGTGTCTTCGTCTCGAAGTCGCTGGCATCGTGGCGCTCGCGCAACTGGGACGCGGGATCGCCGAAGGCACGATTGACCATGCGACCACGCTTCACAGCCGGGCGTGCCGCGATCGCATTGGTCCAGCGCTGGACGTTCTTGTAGCTTGCGACATCGAGGAATGTCGCGCTGTCGCCATAGAGAAGGCCTTGTGCGAGGCCGCCATACCATGGGAACACGGCGATATCGGCGATGGTGAGTTCGGAGCCGGCGAGATACTCGCTCTCGGCGAGGCGGCGATCGAGCACATCCATCTGCCGCTTCACCTCCATCGCAAAGCGGTCGATGGCATATTCGATCTTGGTCGGCGCGTAGGCATAGAAGTGCCCGAAGCCGCCGCCGAGATAGGGCGCGCTGCCCATCTGCCAGAACAGCCAGGACAGGCATTCTGCGCGTCCCGCAGCATCCCCGGGAATAAACGCGCCGAACTTCTCGGCGAGATGCAGCAGGATTGCGCCGGACTCGAAGACGCGGATCGGCTTGTCGCCGCTGCGATCCATCAAGGCCGGAATCTTGGAATTCGGATTGACCTCGACGAAGCCGGAGCCGAACTGGTTGCCGTCGATGCGGATCAGCCAGGCGTCGTATTCGGCTCCCTTGTGGCCGGCCGCGAGGAGCTCTTCCAGCATGATCGTGACCTTCTGGCCATTCGGCGTTGCCAGCGAATAGAGCTGCAGCGGATGCTTGCCGCTCGGCAGCTCCTTGTCATGGGTGGGGCCGGCGATGGGGCGGTTGGTTGAGGCGAACTGCCCGCCATTGGGCTTGTTCCAGGTCCAGACTTTGGGAGGCGTGTAGGGGGCGTCGGTCATGTCAGGCTGGCTCCGGAAAGGGGCAGGGTTCATGGTTGTCGGGGACAGGTAGGGTTGAATGCATCTGCATGCAAGGCCGCATTCGTGCAAGGCGACGGGGCGCTCGCCGGCTTCGTATTTGCCGTCCGGCGCCCGGAAAGCGCAGTCGATCATGGCGTCACCGCAGACCGTTGCTTTCGGGCGAGGCATCGATGCACTGCGACTCAGAGCATACGCAGCCGGGGCGGGTCGGCGATTGCCGCGCTCAATTCGGCGCGCCGATCGACGATGGCCTGATGGAATTGCGTCAGCACCAGATCGAACGCCATCAGGTCGCCTTCGTCGATGGCGCCGTCGTCGTAGCAGTCGAGCGTTTCACGCAGGATGGCATCGACATCGCTTTGCATCGTGATCAGGTCACCGATGGAGCCGGCGTTGCGCACGGTGGCGATGGCGCTAAGAAGGCGGTCGCGATGCAGCGTATTGAGATCTTTCTCATCTCGTTTCAGATAGTGGCCTAGCCAGGCCGCGGCCGAGCCGAGCACCGAGAGCAGCAGAAGGCCGCCCCAGAAATAATCGCTGTATTTCTCAAGGAATGTGCGCTCGGTGCCGTCGACGAACGCCGCTGCGCCCGGATGCGCCGGGATAGCGGCATCCTTGTCGGTATCCGGCTTCTCGATCTTCGAGGTATCGCGATTGTCCCTCGTCAGACCTTGTCGCGCCGCCAGCAGATGTTGAGTGAACGCGCTGGCGGCGGCGTCGGATAGCGTGCTTCTCGCGATGATCAGGTGATTGACGCTGACGGTTTCAACCTCGTCGGCCGGCCGTGCGGGTGATGCGCCGAAGCTGCTCTGCGGAATCGTCTCGGACCCGTACAGCGGGTGGCGCTGCACGATTGCGTCGGAGGCGTCGACCGGCAGGAATACTGGCTCACCGCGGGCCGACGCGCTGAGCGTAATGGCCTCGGAGGTGATCCTGCTGTCGCGTGCACCGACCGTCATGAACGCATCCAGCGCGGGATCATGTGCCATCTGCGCGATCTGATCGATGCCGAACTGCGAGACCTTGACCTTATCCACGGCGACGCCGGATTCCGCAAGGATGACATTCAGCAGTTTGATATTGTCCTCGCTGCGCCCGATCAGTCCGAGATGGCGGCCGGCGAGATCGCCGATGGCCCTGATCTTCGGTCTCGGCTTGGTGCCGCCCTTATGTGCGACGCCGGATGGCGCCCATAGCACCACGACGTTCTTGCGCAGCACCGCCAGGGACCGCGCATCGCGCGGCAATGCTATATCCGCACGGGCCACGGCGATGTCGGCGTTGGAGGCTGCGAGCAACGCGATGGCATCAAGCGCGGTGGGAGTGACGATCAGCGAAAGTTGAACCGGAGCGCGATCGTGGGCAAACGATGCAACCAGCGCCTGGATCAAGCCGCGATCATCGCTGTCCGGCGGCCCGACCGCGATTCGCAGCGTGATCGGTCGCGTCACCAGATACATGGTGCCGGCTGCGATGCTGAACAGTAGCAGCACAGTGCCGACGACCAGAAGCAGCGTATTCTTGCGTTTGCGGCGGCGAGGCTCCGCGGCGAGTAATCCGTTCCTCTTGTCGGTGCTGACCATGGGCTGCTGCCGCTATCTGACGAGGCACACCGAGCCGCATACCGCGATCGGTGCAGTCGGAATTAAACGGCGCTGCAGCGGTGCACGTTGCCGTCGCGCGCGGGCATGATACCAAAGTGCCGTTTGGCACAGGCGATGATTTCGCCATCGCTCGGGTGGTCGGAGGCTTCCACGGCGACGATGCGTGCGGCGATCTGAGGATCCTGCGTTCGGATGAAGGTGGCGAGCTCCAGTTTGGCAGTGGAGGGGCCCATGATCAGGATTTCGCCGGCATCGCTGACGGCGGCCATGACCTGTGCAAAAAAATCCCGGTCCGGCGCGGCATGCCCGCTGCCAATGGTATTGGCTCTGTGATGAATGTGTCGCGTCGACGGATGGGCGTGCAGTATGATCTCGCTATTACCCGTCAGCCCGACGTGAAAGATGCGGGCTTCCAGATGATCAATCCAGACGACGGCGTGGAAGTGGCTCGGCATGCGCGGGTCCTTTTCAGGTTCGACAACAGCAATGAAGCATCTTGTCTGACTGATCGCCGCGCCGCGTTGATATAGATCATGCTTTTGCGACGGCGCCATAAGCGGCGAGCGGAGGGCGCAGTGCCATCCGGTCTCCGTTTTTGGCGCGCCGCTCATTCGCCTTTTTCAGCGCCGCCATCTGCTTGGCGAGCTGCCTGTCGAAGTCTCACCAGTCCACTGTCCGGTCGTCGCCGCCGAATGCTGCCGGCATGGCGGCGTAATGCGGCAGGCCGTCGCGGACCGGAGCGATCGCTTCGCTGCAATTGATATGCAGGCTCGGCTTGAACGCGTCTCCGAGCAGATAGCCGTTGATGCTGCGCATGCCGATCCCGTCGAGTTCGATGATCAGCCGCGTGGCACACTTTGCGCAGCTGAGGCGCGGGGTCGTCTTCAGTGCGAACGACGTCGTGTCGCCCTGAACGACTTCGACACCGTCAGCCGGATAGACGGCCTCGGCCACATAGGCCGCACCGTGGACGGTCTGGCAGTCGGTGCAGTGGCACCAGAAATGAGCAATGGGGTCGGCGCTGATCCGGAGTTTGACAGCGTTGCAGGGGCAAGCGAGTTCCATGGGTACACCTCATATGATGCGCAAAACTACCAGCCGACCGCAATCGCCGACAACCGCCGCGGCTTGCGACAAATCGCTCGCCGCGGCGCCAGTCGTTATTTGCCGTTCTGCAACGCCGCCGTTTGCCTGGCGAGCTGCTTGTCGAAATCCTGTTCGAGCGTTGCTGCGTAAGTCGCGAGCTCGCCGGGTTTGACGAAAGGGTTCGGCGCGCCGTCCTTCATCGCCGCGCGCTTGGCCTGCATGGCATATACTTCCGGATGCGGTCCAAGCAGCACGTCGATCTTCATCGCTTTAACCTTGGCATAGGTCGACCGATAATCGTCGACGATGCCGGCATGGGTTGGATTGCCGACCAGCCGGTTCAGCGCCACGGTGCCGCTGCAGAAGAACAGGACCTCACGGTTCTCGCTGCCGTCCTTCACGGTCATTTCCCAGCTCGTGCAGCCCGGCGAGTGGCCGGGCGTCGCATGCGCCGTCAGTGTGGTGCTGCCGAGCGTGACCTTGTCGCCTTCGGTGACGGTGCGATCGACCTCGACCGACGGGAAGCCGATATCGGTGTTCTTTTCGTCGCCCGGATAGGTGCCGCTCTCGAGCAAAGGCTTATCGCGTGCGCCGGCGATCAGCTGCGCACCGGTCTCCTTCTTGATCTCGGCGAAGCCGCCGGTGTGATCGAAATGCGCGTGGCTGTTGAGGATGATCTTGATGTCGCTAACCTTGAAGCCAAGCTTTGCGATGTGGTCCTTTATCATCCCGGTCGATTGCGGGACGCCGGTGTCCATCAGGATCAGGCCGTCGGACGTCTTGATGATATAGACCGCGATGCCGTCGGTGCCGACGTAATAGATGTTGTCGATCAATTGAAACGGCTCAAACGGTGCGGTCCACTTGACCATGACTTGCGCCAGAAAATCCTTCACAGTCTGCGCTTGCGCGCCGCTTGCGAACAGCGCCAGAGCGCAGATGGCTCCTGCGAGTGTCTTCATGATGGCCTCCCTAGTTTGATTTTTATTGGTTCTTTTGAACGCCGGGATTGAAGCGCGATTTGGGCGGTGAGCTCAAGCTCCATTGCTGCATGCCGGGATCACGCATAACAGGCACGGCCGGGCGGCGAATGTTGCGCGCGCCGTTGAACCATCCCGGCCATTTCGGGTTAGACTTCATCCATGAAACAACTGATCTGCCCCAACTGCCAGACGCGCGTTTTCTTCGAGCAAAGCGATTGCGTGCAATGCGGCGAGGCGCTGATCTTCGACACCGCCCGGTCCAATATCGTCAGCGCCGCGTCAGCAATGTCCTGCGCCAATCGCAATCTGATCGCGTGCAACTGGGCCACGGATGAGAGCGATCCGTTCTGTCCCTCCTGCCGCCTGACGCGGACGATCCCCAATCTGGTATCCGATCGCAATGTCGCGCTCTGGAAGCGGGTTGAACAGGCCAAGCGGCGTCTGACCTACGATCTGACGCGGCTGAGGCTGCCCCTTGCTGTTTCGAGCGGCGCGCATATCGCGTTTGACATTCTCTCGGACGAGACCGCCGGACATCCGATCATGACCGGGCATTTGTCGGGGCTGATCACGATGAATCTCTCGGAAGCGGACGATGCCGAGCGCGAGGCGCGCCGCGCCGCGTTCCGCGAGCCATATCGCACGCTTCTCGGGCATTTTCGTCATGAGGTCGGGCATTTCTACTGGGAAGCGCTGGTCGATCAGTCGCAGCTTATCGGTCCGTTCCGTCTGATCTTCGACGACGAAACGCGCGACTATAACGAGGCACTCGCGGCCTATCACAATCGCGTCGATCGCTCGTGGAATAGCGATGCCTTTATCAGCGAATATGCGACCTCACATCCGTGGGAAGACTGGGCCGAGACCTTCGCGCATTTCCTGCACATCGTCTCGACGCTGGACACGGCGTCATCGCTGCCACTGTCACTGGACGAACGCTCGCGCCATACGCTGGACGATCCCTATCTCGAACGTGACTTCGAAGCGCTGTTGTCGCTGTGGGATGCCGTGTCCTACAGCATGAACGAACTCAACCGCTCGATGGGCATGAGCGATGCCTATCCGTTTCACCTGACGCAGGCGGTGAGGGGAAAACTGCATTTCGTGCATCTGGCGATTCTGAAAACGCGCAGCGAAGGGTGAGGGCGGCTCTGTCATTCGGGGGCGCGCCGATCTGCTTCGCAGACCTGCGCGCCGCGGAGTGATGAGCTATGTTCTTACTGCTCCATCTTGATTCCGGCGTCCGTGATCACCTTCTTCCAGCGCGCGATCTCGTCGGTGACGAAGGCGCGGAATTCATCCGGGGTGGTGCCCATGGGGACGATGCCCTGATCGTCGAGCTTCTTCTTCAGGTCAGGATCGGTGAGGGCCTTCTTCGCTTCGAGCGAGACCCGGTCGACGATCTCCTTCGGCGTACCCGCAGGCGCGATAATGCCGGACCAGGTGCCGGAGACGAAATCCGGCACGCCGGCCTCCGCCATGGTCGGCACGTCGCCGGCCGCCGGTACGCGCGCCTTGGCGGCCACAGCGAGCGCCTTGGCATTGCCGGACTTCACCTGCGACATCAGCGGACCGATGACGTCGAACATCACATTGATCTGGCCTCCAACCGTATCCTGCAGCGCGCCGGACGTGCCCTTGTAGGGAATATGCTGCAGATTGATGCCTTCGCGGCTCTTCAGCATTTCCATGGTCAGATGCGCTGCCGAGCCAATGCCTGACGAGGCGAAGTTCAGCGAGCCGGGCTTCGCCTTGGCGAGCGCGATGAACTCCTTCATGTCCTTGGCGGGCAGGGATGGCGTCGCGATCAGGATCAGTGGCGCGACCGAGGTCAGCGACACGTAGGTGAAGTCCTTCATCGCATCATAGGGCAGCTTCGGATTGAGCGTCGGGTTCACCGAATGCGCCGCGATCACCGTGCCGAAGGTGTAGCCGTCGGGGGCTGCCTTGGCGACGGCGTCGGTGCCGATCGCAGCATTGGCGCCGGGCTTGTTCTCGATCACGATTGGCTGGCCCAGTGCGATCGCCATCTTCTCCGAGACGAGGCGGGCCATCAGATCGGTGTAGCCGCCCGGCGTATAGGGCACGACCATGCGGATCGGCCGGTTCGGCCAGCTCTGCGCTTGTGCCATTCCGGCGCTGCCGGCGCAGGCGGCCATCACGGCGATCATGCTCGCGGCGCGGATGAAGCTCTTCATTATTTCATTTCCTCGACTGCCGGTGCGTTCCAAGGCGGCGGGAGCGCCGTAGCGCCTGCCTCGGATCGCTGACCGTTGTTCTTGTTGTCTGCCCGTTCTGCGCCGCGACGGATGTCGTGTTTGCAGAGTCCCGCATGCAGGTTATCGCATCGCACGTTAACGGGGGAAGTAGACGAAAGGCCGCTAAAGTCTGCTGCCGCAGCATGGAATTTATCGACGTGAGACGCGGATGCATGCGATCCTCCCGTCATGACGTTGTTGATCGCTGTGAGCAGGTGAGGTGGCCACGCGCCATCGGCGCCCGCGCCTGTGCGCGTGAGTGGCGGTCCCGGTGGCCTCCCTCAAGAATGAGGGAGATGAAGCGCCGAAAGGCGCGACTTGGGTACAGTGCCGCAGCGTGGTGTCCGGATCGCCGGACATCAGAGGCCGCGGAAACGCCTTTCGACGCTCCATCGTGGCGATTTCTGTCCCCGGGACCGTTCTTCCGGGCAAAGGCACGAACCCGCAGGTTCGTCATCCCGACGGTTTCCCGCCGTTCGCCAGTGCCACGTCCAGCCGCGCTTGAGCGGCAGAGCTCCATAGTGAGCCCGGACGGCGACCCAAGACCTCCCGAGTGCGTGAGGAAACGTCTTCCTCCCGCCCGCAGGCGCCACATCCCGCCCCGCGCTAACAAGCGTCCCTGGCAACGCCCCTCAAAGTGGGACGGGATAAAGGGAATATATACTGGATTGAAAGTGTGTCAAGGAATAATGTCAGGTTGCCGCCGCGGTGCGCGAGGGCGCGAAAACCATCCTGGGCCATTCATCACTCGATGACGACCGTGGTCTCGGTCTTGACGCGGTCGAGTGCGACCAGGGTCCGGAAGCTCTTGACGAAATCATTCTCCGACAACAAACGACGGGTCACGGCCTCGTAGGTCCGCATATCTCTGGTGACGACGATCAGCACGAAACTCGTTCCACCCGTGACGTAGTAACATTGCTGAACTTCGTGGGCGTTCTGGAACAGAGCCTTTGTGGCATCGACCGTCGCGGATCGCTCGTCGCGCAGAAACACCTCCACAATGGACGTGATCGTCAGTGACACCGCAGCGGGATCGACGATGGCGACGTTGGACGCGATGACGCCGGCCAGCTCCATCGCGGCGATCCGCCGCTGCACCGCCGCGGCCGACAAATTGACGGCCTCGGCGATGGCGCGCTGGGGCGTCTTGTTGTCACGCTGAATGATGCGAAGGATTGCCCGATCGAACGGATCGAGTGCGCGGGGTACATGCGGTTTTGTATCCATGCGCGAGTATTTGTTGCATTTCGGGCCGCAATCAAGGGCGCCTTAATCGCTGCGGCGATGATATTCCTCGGGCTGACGCAATTTTCAGTCGGCATCGTCACATGAGCGGCTCTCCGGCCAATTCGACATCGATCGGTATTCTGTTTGGCGCCTGCGCCGGCGCCTTGTGGGGGCTGGTGTTTCTGGCGCCCGAACTGGCCCACGCATTCAGCCCGCTCCAATTGGCAGGGGCGCGTTACTTCGTTTACGGGGTGATTTCCGCGGCCTTGATTGCCTCGCGCTGGCAGTCGCTACTCGTGAGGCTTGGACAACGCGAGTGGCTTGCTCTGGCCTGGCTCTCGCTTGCGGGGAACACGGTTTATTACGTTCTTTTGATCAGCGCCGTGCAGATGGGCGGCATTGCGATGACGTCGCTCGTCATTGGCTTTCTTCCCGTTGCGGTGACGATTGTCGGGAGCAGGGACAGCGGCGCCGTTCCGCTGAGCCGGCTGATGCCATCGTTGATGCTGTGCTCGGCCGGCGTGATCTGTATTGGATGGCAGGCCCTGGCGATGCCATCGTCAGGTTCTCTCCGCGAGCAAGTCATCGGCCTTCTCTGTGCGATCGGTGCGCTGATCTCCTGGACGAGTTTCGCGATCGGCAACAGCCGGGCGCTGGCCCGGCTCGACAATATCTCCGCTCATGAATGGAATCTTCTGACAGGGGTGGTGACGGGGGCGCAGAGCCTGATCCTCATTCCGGCGGCGCTCGCCATGGACACGGCAACGCATAGCGGGCTGGCCTGGGCGCAGTTTGCAGCGGTGTCGATCGGCGTCGCCGTGCTCGCATCCATCCTCGGCAACGCGCTGTGGAATCGCATGAGCCGGTTGCTGCCGCTGACGCTGGTCGGGCAGATGATCCTGTTCGAAACCCTGTTTGCGCTGATCTACGGCTTTGTGTGGGAACAGCGCATGCCGGCGCCGCTCGAAATCGCAGCCTTCGCGCTGGTGGTGCTCAGCGTCTTGTCGTGTATCGCTGCGCACCGTGCTCCAAAGCGGGCAATGGCGGCGGCGTCAATCTCGGGGCGTTAACCCGTCGTGGAAATGTGATGAGAATTATCGGGCGACTCTTCGCGACGTGATCGGTTGCGAGCTTTGTTGTTCGCGGCATCAGACCAAATGGTCACAGTTGACAGCTAAAACGGCTCGCGACGTAGACCCGTCGGCGCGCTCCTGCTGCGGTGCGTGCGCATCCTCAAGCCCATGAGCCCGTGATGCCGATGCAATTCCGCAAGACGTCGATCAGATCTCGTAAGCGAACACTTGGATTGGCCGCGCTCGGCCTGATCGTGGATGCGATTGTCAGCCATCCCCGCGTTAACGTGCCGGCGATGGTGAATGTCGCGGTGACGTCGCGTTTCGTCGCGCCGCCGCTGATGGCGTCGCTCGGCGGATTCGTACGGACGACCAGCCCGGTTTCGAACGACACCACCGTGACGACACCGGCTGCCAGACGGGATCATGTAGCGTTGATGTGCGGGCGGGTTCGCCGCGGCGAGAGCTGATTGAAATCCGATCCCACAAAACAATGGCCCGGATGAAGCAGGCGCTTCATCCGGGCCATCATGGATCAGACGGCGTGTCGGCTCAGGCGACGCGCTTGATGGCGTCGCTCAGGATCGAGACGATGTCGTCGATGTGGCTTTTCTCGACGATCAGCGGTGGCGACATCGCGAAGGCATCGCCGCTCTGGCGCAGATAGAGGCCGCGGTTGAAGCAGTCGACCATCACGTCATAGCCGCGCGCAGCCGGTGCGTCCTTGCGGGGCGCGAGTTCGACAGCACCCATCAGGCCGCAATTGCGGATGTCGATGACATTGGGTAGGCCCTTGAGCGCGTGCAGGGCATCACGCCAGTAATCGGACAGCGAAGCGCCGCGCGTCAGCAGGCCTTCGTTCTTGTAGATGTCCAGCGTTGCGATGCCCGCGGCGCAGGCGACCGGATGCGCTGAATAGGTGTAGCCGTGGAACAGCTCGATCTGGCTTTCCGGCCCGGTCATCAGTCCGTCGTAGATCGTGCGGCTGGCGAACACGGCGCCGCAGGGCACGGTACCGTTGGTGATGCCTTTCGCGGTGGTCATCAGGTCCGGGGTCACGCCGAAATAATTGGCGGCGAACGGCGTGCCGAGGCGGCCGAAGCCGGTGATGACTTCGTCGAAGATCAGCAGGATGCCGTGCTTGGTGCAGAGTTCACGCAGGCGCTGCAGATAATTCTTCGGCGGCGGCAGCACGCCGGTCGAACCGGGCACCGGCTCGACGATGACGGCGGCAATGGTGTCGGCACCATGCAGCGCGACCAGCCGCTCGACGTCATCAGCCAGTTCGGCGCCGTGCTCCGGGAGGTCCTTCGAGAACGCGTTGCGTGCGAGATCGTGGGTGTGGCGGATGTGGTCGGTGCCGGGCAGCTGGGCTGACGTGAAGGCGCGGCGGTTATTGACCATGCCGCCGACCGAGGTGCCGCCGAAGCCGACGCCGTGATAGCCGCGCTCCCTACCGATCAGGCGCGTGCGCGAGGCCTGGCCGTTGGCGCGATGATAGGCCAGCGCGATCTTCAGCGCGGTGTCGCCCGACTCCGAGCCGGAATTGGTGAAGAAGATGCGATCGAGGCCGGCGGGGGCGATCTCGGCGAGGCGATTGGCGAATTCGAAGGCCAGCGGATGGCCCATCTGGAACGCCGGGGCGAAGTCGAGCGTCGTCAGCTGCTTCTCGACGGCGCTTGCGATCTCGCGACGGCCGTGGCCGGCATTGGTGCACCACAGGCCAGCCGATCCGTCGATCACCTTGCGGCCGTCTTCGGTGGTGTAATACATGCCCTGCGCGGAGGCGAACATGCGCGGCGCCGCCTTGAATTGCCGGTTGGCCGTGAACGGCATCCAGAACGACTCGAGTTGCAACGTGTTCGGAATCTGATGAACGGTCACGGCATGGCTCCATTGGCTGATTCAGCATCTGGATCATGTTCGTAACATTGCAACAAGTCCTTTTCTTGGTCTGATTAACTCGTTGATTTCATTGCGTAGGGCAGGGCATATTTGCCGGATACGAAACACTCGCAACAGGACTTCACGTGAGTATCGATCTGGGCGAACGGCTGCGTTTCGTTCGCGGACGTCACAAGTTGTCGCAGCGTGAACTGGCCAAGCGCGCGGGCGTGACCAATTCGACGATCTCGCTGATCGAGTCCAACCAGATGAATCCGTCGGTCGGCGCGCTCAAGAGGATTCTGGACGGCATTCCGATGGGCCTCGCCGAATTCTTTGCCATCGAACCGGACCGGCCGCGCAAGGCGTTCTATCGCTCGGATGAGTTGACCGAGATCGGCAAGAAGCCGATCTCCTATCGCCAGGTCGGCGACAATCTGTTCGGCCGCAGTCTGCAGATCCTGAAGGAGCGCTACGAGCCGGGCAGCGACACCGGGCGGGTGCCGCTGGTGCATGACGGCGAGGAGGGCGGCATCGTAGTGTCAGGCCGGCTGGAGGTGACCGTCGACGAGGAGCGACGCATCCTCGATCCCGGCGATGCCTATTATTTCGAAAGCCGTCGTCCGCATCGCTTCCGCTGCGTCGGTGCGAAACCTTGCGAAGTGATCAGCGCCTGTACGCCGCCGACGTTCTGAGGATCTAAACCGCGCCGGGGCTAATGGGAGGTATCGATCCCTCTCATGAGCAGGTCGATACTGGCATCGGTGAAGACCGCGACGTCGATCTGCTTTCGCGTTCCAAACAACAGCGACCACACGGTCAACAGCAGTGCCGGGCTCATCACGATTTCGGTGAATGTGCTTGCCTGCGACGGGCGGAATTGGCCAGCCGCGACGCCCCCTTCGATCACCATTCGGAACTGGTCGATGACCGGCCGCATGAACTCGTCATAATGCCGGTCGACAAGATCGGGGAAGCGGCAGCCATCGGCGATCAGGAAGCGGAGTGTTTCGCGGAAAGGTCTGTCCTCGGCAATCTTGCGATACACGAAGACCATGAGTGCGCGCAGGCGTGCGTTGTACGATCCGTCCAGCGTCGCGGCATAGCTTTCCAGTTCGGGAAAGAACGCCTGGGACTTGTATCGGATCATCTCGTCGAACACGCGCTCCTTGGTTTCGAAATAGAAATAGATCGTGCCCTTGGTGACGGACGCGCGGGCGGCGACGTCTTCCAGCCGGGTTGCGGCATAGCCGTTCCTGGCGAATTCCTCGAAGGCCGCGTCGAGGATCTCGGCCGGTCGTTCGGCTTTGCGTCGGGCGCGTTTCTTCAGCTCTGGATTCATCGAAGAAGGATATCCGATCCTTTGCAGGGGTACTATTGACTTTTGAGTCAGTCAATAATAGTGAGTGATTGCTCACTTAATAGCCGTGGTCAAATGCATAACGCTTTCAAAATGATGTCTCCGTTGTCAGCCGATACGGCCGGCACCGCGGATCGGCGACGCAAGCTGATCGAAACCGTGGCCACAACGAAAGCGACACTGATTGCCCATCAGGCGCCCGACCGGGCGAGGGCTGCATGATGAATGCGGATAGTGACGCATCGCCACCGCGACTGTTCCGTGGTGCCCGTGTCCATATGAGCCGTCTCGGTCGTGAGCGGCATCCCAAATACGGCGATCGCCAGGGAGTCATCGTGGGGCGCGGCTCGCCGAGCAGTTGGCGGGTCAAGTTTGACGAGCGCACGACCGTCCAGGCGATCCACCGGGACTATCTCGAACTCGTCACTCAACCCGCGGCGGCATCCCGTCAGGTCGTCCAGCGACGCAGTTCCATGGCCGGGACGTCGAACCCGTGAGCGCTCTCCTGACCGAACATGTCATGTACGGGCGCCATTGGCGGCCGTCGGTCTTGTTGCTTGTCGTTACGGCGCTGAGCCTTCTGGTCGCCGGATGTTCGTCATTGCCACGGACGCCGTATAGCGTCACGGATGCATCCAGCGCGCGCGTTCTCGATCTCACGGACCTGCGCCGTTATGCCGATGAACCGGCCGCGACGTTCCGAAGCGATCAGAGTCAGGTCGCATTGCGGGGGCCTCGCACCTATCTGGCGCTGTCCGGAGGCGGGGCGGACGGCGCCTATGGCGCCGGCGTACTCAATGGCTGGACCGAGGCGGGCACGCGCCCGTCGTTCTCGATGGTCTCCGGTGTAAGCACCGGCGCGCTGATCGCGCCCTTCGCATTTCTCGGTTCCGCCTATGACTCGACCTTGCGTGACCTCTACACCAGCGGTGTCGCCGCGAGCTTGCTCGATGCCCCCAATCCGTTCAATGCGATCTTCGGTTCGGGCCTGTTCGGCAACACGCGGCTACGCGAGCTGGTGGCGAAATATATCGACGAGACCTTCGTCGCGGCTGTTGCGGCCGAACACGCGAAGGGGCGGATGCTGTTCGTCGTCACGACCAATCTGGACTCGCAGCGGACCGCCATCTGGGACATGGGACGGATCGCTTCGCTCCGTACGCCCGAAGCGCTGAACCTGTTCCGGGATGTTGTCGCGGCATCGGCGAGCCTGCCCGTGGTGTTTCCACCGATGCTCGTGACCGCGGAGGCGAACGGCAGGCGCTTCGAGGAGATGCATGTCGATGGCGGCGTCACTGCGCCTGTCCTGACATTGCCCGAAGCCTTCCTGCTGCGCGATGCGAAATTTTCCAAAGCAGAAAATCTGCAGCTCTACATCCTGATCAACAACAAGATCGAACGGGAATTCCAGCTCATTCCCAATTCCACCATCGAGATTGCCGCGCGGGCATCATCGACGGTGACGAAGATTCAGACACGCTCCATCCTTTACAACACCTATGACTTCGCGCGCCGCAACAAGTTCGGATTCAATCTGACCTATATCGAGGGCGATCGTCCGGCATCGCCGACGTCCGGCTTCGACACCGCCTATATGCGCGCGCTGTTCCAGTACGGCTATGAGCGTGCGCGAGGCAACCGTCTCTGGTCGAAATCTCCACCCTCCGACGATCAAGGGTCCGTGGCGGCATCACACGCGGCAACCACGCGGCAGATCGCAAGCGGCAACTGATGTTCAACGCAATTTTCAAACCCGGCACATGCGTGCTGAAACAGGAGTGACCTCATGACACTTTCCATGCTTCGCAAGATCGTTTCGCCCCGCCGGATTGCGCTGGTGTCGATCCTGTTCGTCGTCGCCTCGGGTTCGGCGGCGGCGCAGTCGCTGCCGTTCACAGGCCTTACCGGATCCTGGGCAGGCGCGGGAGCTATCTCGCTGTCCGACGGATCGAAGGAGCGGCTTCGCTGCAAGGCGACATACCAGGTCAGCAATGGCGAACGGCGGCTCCTCCAGAGCTTGCGTTGTGCGAGCGACAGCTACCGCTTCGATCTCAACAGCGACGTGGTCAGCCAGGATGGGACTATCGCCGGATCATGGAGCGAAACCAGTCGCGGAATCAGCGGAAGCATCGCGGGCCGGGAGTCCGGCGGCCTCATCTCGGCCATCATCGATGCGCCGGGTTTCTCTGCCAGCCTGTCGCTCTCGACGCGCGGCAACAAGCAGTCTTTCTCGATATCGTCCGAAGGCGACATCCGCAACGTCACCATCAACATGAGCAGAAACTGATCGGGATCGCGTCGCAGCCGTTCCCCTGATGTGGATGTGCGGCGAGGTCACGGACGACACAACGGATCCGCTGTGTCGACGCGACCGCGGCGCACCTGAATTTGAATGGCCGCCCGTGCACCAGATCTCTATACTGTCCGCATGTCGCGATTCATGTGTCTCCTGATTGCTGTCGTCCTGTCGCTCACCTCCGCTGCCGCACTGGCGGCGCCGGCGAAAAAGAAGCAGCAGTGGAAGGGCTACGGCTTCCTGCCGGGCTATCACCAGCCGCTGAACAACAGTGTCCCGCTGTTCATGCAGAAGCGCGCGGACCTGCGCATGGCCAAACGCGATAGGCGCCATTGGTATATCGACCGCACCCCGGTCTATTATCGCTGGTCGGATGGCGAGAAGTATTATTTCGGCCGGCCCGGTTTCTATCGCGGCCAGTACAATGGCGGCAGCTTCGGCCCGTGTTGGACGCGCACGCCGATCGGCCCGATATGGAATTGCGGGTGACCTGTCCTCACATGCGCTGACAGCGGCTGATTGACAGTCAGCTCCGTCGCCGGGGGCCGGTGCGACGTGGCTCGCGCAGGGACCATTGCATTCGGGCGCGCGCGCCATGCATGCCACGCGAATTCCGCAAGGCGCCCATCCGGTCTAGGCTCGCACCAACCGAATCTCGAACTGGACGTGCGACATGACATTGGCGATGAGCTGGGACGAATGGGCCAAACACGACGCAGTGGCGCTGGCCGCGCGCGTGCGCAAAGGCGATCTGTCCGCGGCCGAACTTGCGGCACAGGCCGCGGCCGGCATCGCCAGCACCAATCCCGCGCTCGATGCCGTCGTCGAAGTGTTCGACGATGTGGTGGCTGATCCCTTGAAGGACGGCATGAATCCCGACGGCATGTTCGCTGGCGTTCCTTACCTGATGAAGGACCTCGGCCCGACCTTGAAGGGACGGCTGCAGGAATTCGGCTCCATGATCATGCAGGGCAACCGGCCCGCGCAGGACAGCTTTCTGACCGGAAAGATCCGCAATGCCGGCCTCAATATCGTCGGCCGCAGCACCACCCCCGAATTCGGCGTGTGCAGCTCCGCGGAGAACGCGCTCTACGTGACCCGCAATCCGTGGGACACCGATTACACCACCTGCGGCTCCTCCGCGGGGAGTGCGGCGATGGTGGCAGCCGGTGTGCTGCCGATTTCGCACGCCACCGATGGCGGCGGCTCAATTCGCATCCCCGCAGGCGTGAACGGCCTGATCGGCCTGAAAGTGTCGCGTGGCGTGTATTCACTGGCGCCGAACCTGTCGGATCTTTCCGGGTTGGTCTCGATCCAGGGCTGCGTCAGCCGCAGCGTGCGCGACACCGCAGCTTTCGTCGACAATTGCCGAGGCGGCGCACCCGGCGAATTCATGCCGTTCTGGTCACCCGCCGAGCCCTATAGCGATCTGATCAAGCGCGACCCTGGCCGTCTGCGCATCGCGCTGTCGCATGAATGGGGCGACTACCGCGCGCCGCCGCATTTCGTCGCCGAGCTGGAGCGTATCGGCCGACTGCTCGAAGAGCTCGGACATCACGTCGAATGGGCATTGCCCGAGGTCGATTTCCGGGCTGCGTTTGCCGCTCAGACCACTTGCTACATCAGCAATTTTGCGCAGGTCATCGCCGGCCATCTGGCGCGGCTCGGCCTCGAGCGCCCGACCACTGAATTGCTGGAGCCCATCAACATCAAGATCTGGGAAAGCGGGCTGCAGACCTCCTACACCGAACGCGCCGCGATGCAGGCGGCCTTCAACACCACGTCGCGTGCCTTCGGCGACTTCTTCGAGCGCTTCGACATCATCCTGACGCCGATCACGGCCAAGCCGACGCCGAAGGTGGGCACATCGGAATATCTCACCACCAGCACCAATCCCTCGGTGCACGACTGGTTCGCTAATCTGTGGCAGAATTTCGCCTATACACCGCTCGCCAATCTGTGCGGCATCCCCGGCATCTCGCTGCCGCTGGCGGCGCAGGAGAACGGCCTGCCGCTCGGCATCCAGGCGCAGGCGCGTCAGGCCAATGACGGCTTGCTGCTGCAACTGGCCGCGCAGATCGAGCGCGCGATCGACGGCCAATGGAATGGTGGCAAGCTGCCGGCAAAGCATGTGAGCTCATAGGGTCGGGTAAGCGGAGCGATACCCATGATCGTCGCGCTATTCTGCTGGCGCGAGAGCTCCGCTTGAGCGACGCCGGGGAGACAGACACATCGCTGCCGCGACAAGGAGAGAGCCGCCTGCGATGACCAGCGATAGATCGAATGAGTGAGTTCGCCCGTAGAGGAAGCTGGCGACGAGCGGCCCGATGATCTGACCCACCCCAAAGGACGCCGTCATGACCGCCAGCATGTTGAAGCGGACCTTTGATGCGAGCTGCCGACCCGCCGGCATCGCGATCGTGACCGTCCCCATGAAAGTGCCTCCGACCAGAAACGCACTCACGATGTAGACCGAAGGTGTGTGGAGGATAGGCAGCACCACGCCGATGGCCTGAAGCAGCAGATTAGCCATGAGGCTGGGGGTCGTGCCAAAGCGAGTGCGGATGGCGTGCCAGGCGAAGCAAGAGGGCGCGGCAGCAAGTCCGAATGCCGCCCAGACATGAACCGGATCGACCGATGCGATCGCGCTCTTCACGATCAGCGGAAGATAAGTGGCTGTGATGATGTAGCCGAATCCCGCGAGGCCATAGATCAGGACCAGCCTGGTCGGCCCGAGCGTCTCGGTCCGGTCACGGCTCGGAGAAGCCGTGTGTGTGCTGACAGCCGACGGCGCAACCCGATCGACGCGAGAGATCATGACAAGCGACAGGACCGCCAGCGCAACGGTGGCAAGGGCGAGCACAAGCCAGATCAACTGGCTTGTTAGATTGAAGCTATGGCTGAATGC
Source organism: Tardiphaga sp. P9-11 (assembly GCF_008329525.1). GTDB lineage: Bacteria > Pseudomonadota > Alphaproteobacteria > Rhizobiales > Xanthobacteraceae > Tardiphaga. Next base: position 449,914 of record NZ_NPKQ01000004.1, read on the forward strand.
GATCAACTCCGCCGACGCGAGGATGCCGACCCCCACGCCTGCATACAGAGCCGGGGCGCCGCCATGATGCTTCCGGTCGTGTATGAGCCAGTGCGACGCTGACACCATGGCGATCGCGCTGAAAGCGCCGGAGAAGCCGCGGATGGTGATGATGAGCCATTCGGGAAGCGAAAACGCGAGCAGCCCAAGCGTGATCACCGAACAGATCACGGCAAACTCGGTCATCTTGCGGGCGGAGATGCCGGAGAGCAGACTCACAAGCAACGCACCGATCAGATAACCAGCATAATTCGCCGACGCGGCATAGGAACCGCCGGAGACCGTGATCTGATGGTCGGTGACCATCAGGGGATAGAGGCCCGTGAAGGCGAAACGGCTGAAGCCCATACTGATGACCAGGACAACAGCGGCGGCGAATGCGGCGGCATGCTCGGATCGGCGCATGGCGTGTCTCCAAATTCAGTTGGTCGCGATGACGACGTCGCGAAATGCCGTGAAAGCCGGCGTCGAGAAGCCGGGCCGGGATGCAAGAAAAGTGTCGACAGTCATCAGCGGTTGCTGTTCGACCGCGGCGAGGCCTCGCATCAGGTCGACTACACTTCGCGGCATCACGCTGAAACATGTGCCGGCAGCGGTGCATGCAAACATGGCATGATAGGATCGCACCTCCTGATAGGTGAGGGGCGTCGTTGCCCCGCGGCAATCCGCAACCCAATCTTCCGCGAGCCGCCGATAAGTGCATCCGGGCGCAAACGCAGCGAGGGACTTCGGCCTGATCTCGCTGGCGTCGCGCACTTTCGGATGACCGGGCGGCAGCAGGAGCAGAAGCTCTTCGCGAAAGGCCGGGACTGTTTCCAGCTCTCCGGAGTTCAACATCTCGTCGTCGGGTGTCAGCGCCACGAAGGCGCAATCGACGCGGTGCATCAAAAGCGCATCGACGAGTTGCTGCGTCGGTGCCGTCGAAACATCCAGCCTTACGTCGGGCCAGCTTTTGTTGAAGCGTGCGAGGGGGGACGGCAGGCGGCTCGCCACCGTGCATTCCATGGAGCCGATCCGCAGCGTGCCGCTCGGGCCGGCGGGATTGACGGTCTGCTGCGCCTCGTCTGCGAGATTCAAAATGCGGTCGGCGTAATCCAGATAGGTGCGGCCTGCCGGGGTCAGCTCCATTCGCTTCTTGTCCCGCTGGAACAGTGCAACGCCGAGCTCTTCTTCAAGCTGCTGAATGCGCACGGTGACATTGGAGGCTGCGCGACCGAGCTGCACAGCAGCGCGCGTCACGCTGTGTTCGCGGGCAACCAGCCGAAATACCGCGAGCGAGACCAGATCCACGACGTTCTCCATTTCAGTATTGACGCTTCATTATATTCTGTAAATAAGAACACAAATCAATACACGTTCTGTTTATTGGAATAAGTCAAGTGATGCCAAGTTCCAGAATCCGCCAGGAGATTGATATGTTTCAAGATTTAGGGATCCGCTATCCAATCGTGCAGGCGCCGATGGCCGGCGTTTCCACGCCGGCTCTGGCTGCGGCGGCCTCAAATGCGGGCGCGCTCGGCTCGCTCGGGATCGGCGCGAGTACGGTGCCGCAGGCGCGGAAGATGATTCAGGACACGCGCGCTCACCGACAAGCCAATCAACGTGAACGTCTTCTGCCACGCACGGCGGTGCGTGACGCGGCGCGCGAAGCCGCATGGCTCCGGCATCTTGCTCCCGTGTTCGCTGAGGTGGGATCGCCGCCTCCGACAGAGATCGACGAGATCTACAGGACGTTCCTCGGCGACGATGAAGCGCTGCAGATGCTGATCGAGGAGCGTCCGGCGGTGGTGAGCTTCCATTTTGGCATGCCGTCGGCCGATGCCCTGGCCGCCTTGCGTAAAGCCGGGATCAAGACCATGGCATCGGCCACGAACTTGCGTGAAGCCGCAGCCCTCGAAGAAGCCGGCATCGACGCCGTCGTGGCGCAGGGGATCGAAGCCGGAGGGCACCGCGGCGTTTTCGATACCGACGCCATCGACGAGCGCCTCAGCATGTCCGTGCTGGTTCGTCTGCTCGTGCGCCAGTCGAAGCTGCCCGTCATCGCCGCCGGCGGCATCATGGACGGCTTCGGCATCCGCGCCGCGCTCGACCTCGGCGCGGCCGGCGCCCAGCTTGGCACGGCATTCGTGCTATGCCCGGAGTCATCAGCAGATGCGAGCTACCGGGCGAACCTGAAGAGCGCACGCGCTGCGGTCACCCGCCTGACCACCACGCTCTCCGGACGGCCCGCGCGCGGCATCGTCAATCGCTTCATCGAACATGCCGAAGCGGCTGGACGTCCTGATATCGCAGCCTATCCGGTCGCCTATGACGCGGCCAAGCAGCTCAACGCCGCCGCGGCCAAACTTGGAAACAGCGAGTTTGCTGCGCAATGGGCCGGACAGGGCGCGCCGCTTGCCCGCGAGATGCCCGCGGCGGATCTGGTCGCGACGCTCGTGGCCGAAGCAAAGCTCGAAGGCTAGACGTTTGGCACGGCCCGCTGGTCGCGCAGATCGAACGGGTGATTGACGGCAAGTGGAACGGTGGCAAGCTGCCCGCAACACATATCAGCCGCCAATAGGGCGACGGTGCATCTTGTCTTTCGTCGTGCGAAAGATGCGTGACGCAACGGATATCGAATGGATCGAACATGGTTTCAAGCTTACCGGCTCCCGTGTCGCAGTCGGTCGCTGCCAGGCTGACGCGGGCGGCGATATTCCTGGTCGTGACGATCAATCCCGGACCGGAGCCCGAGAAGGCGGTTCGCGGCTTGTGCGGCGACTTGTCCAGCCTGCTGCGGGGCGTGGGATTCCGCAATCTCAACGGGCAACTGTCCTGCATCATGGGGTTCGGCTCCGATGCCTGGACCCGCCTGTTCGGAGCGCCGGCTCCAAAAGACTTGCATCCGTTTCGCGAAATTCGCGGCGTGCATACCGCCGTTTCGACCCCCGGCGACATCCTCTTTCACATTCGCGCGGCGAGCATGGATCTCTGCTTCGAACTGGCGACGCACATCATGTCGCGACTTGCCGGTGCGGTCTCGGCGGTGGACGAGGTGCATGGTTTCAAATTCTTCGATGACCGCGATCTGATCGGCTTTGTTGACGGAACTGAAAACCCGGTCGGCGAGGCCGCCGACGCGGCCACCCTCGTCGGCGCTGAAGACCCTGGATTTGCCGGAGGCAGCTACGTGATCGTGCAAAAATATCTGCACGACGTCGCGCGATGGAACAAGGTGCCCGTCGAGGAACAGGAGAACATCATCGGTCGGCACAAGCTGTCCGATATCGAACAGCGCGATTCCGAGAAGAAGCCGTATGCGCACAACGTCCTGACGTCGATTGAAGAGAACGGGGAGCAGCTTCAGATCCTGCGCGACAACATGCCGTTCGGCGAAGTGGGCAAAGGTGAGTTCGGCACCTATTTCATAGGCTACGCCCGTTCTCCGCAGCGCATCGAAAAGATGCTCGAGAACATGTTCATCGGCAATCCGCCGGGCACTTACGACCATCTGCTGGACTTCAGCCGTGCGGTGACGGGAACGCTGTTCTTCGTTCCCACGGCGACGTTCCTGGACGATGTCGATCCCGAGGCGTAACCGGTATCCGCTTATCGGCCCACCGCTTGCTGAAACAGGAGTTGTGCATGGGTGTCGATCTCTTGAATATCAAGGGACTGAAGGAGCTGGAGCATCAGGGCCCGATCGTCATGGTCAACCTGATGCGATTCCGCGAGCGCTCGCTCGATGGCGACGGGTCGGGATGGGACGCCTATCTGCGCTACAGCGCGCTGACCGTGCCGATGATCAAGGCGCGCGGCGGCACCTTGCTGTGGACCGGCGACGCCAAGGCCGTCGCGCTCGGTGAACCTGACCACCAGCAGTGGGACTATCTGGCGCTGGTGTACTATCCCGCCGTTGCAGCCTTCATCGAGATGATGACGTCACCGGACTATGAAAACCGCTGCGACCCGCACCGGACCAACGGCTGCGCCGAGCATGTGATTATCTGCACCAGCGAGGCGTACAGCAAGTTCGGTCCCGTCAGGTCCGATTTCACAAAGGCCGGCGCCCGGAGCGTTGAATCTGATTTGCCCCTCAAAGGGAATCCTTAGAGTCCACACCACCCAGTCCACCAAACGTTTCATTAAATGGACCTGTTTGTCCAATACGGTACTGCGCAAACGGAGGAGCTTGACGATGAACAACGAGGACCGGGAAATGAAAGGCTCCGACCTGCTCGTGGCGGCTCTCGAAAACGAGGGCGTCGACCGCATCTTTGGCGTCCCCGGCGAGGAGAATCTCGACGTCGTCGAGAGCTTGCGCAAGTCGTCCATCGAACTGGTCGTCACGCGTCACGAACAGCCCGCCGCCTTCATGGCTGCGACCCACGGGCGTCTCACAGGGAGGCCAGGTGTCGCCCTCAGCACTTTGGGGCCCGGAGCCCTGAATCTCTCTACAGGGGCTGCCTATGGGCTTCTGGGAGGCATGCCGATGATCCTGATCACTGGCCAGAAGGCGATCCATGCCAGCCGGCAAGCGCACTTCCAGATCGTGGATGTCGTCGCGAGCATGAAGCCGCTCACGAAACTGTCGCAGCAGATCGTAAGTGCGTCTTCCATCGCGACCGTCGTCCGGAACGCTTTCCGGATTGCGATGGAGGAGCGTCCCGGACCCGTGCACCTGGAGCTTCCGGAAGATGTCGCGGCGGAGAAGGTTTCCGGCGTTTCGGTCGTCCCGGTCCACCCGACCGATCTCCCAGCGCCCTCGATGGACGCCGTCCGGACGGCCGCCGAGCTCATCCTCTCGGCGAAAAGTCCGTTGCTCATGTTCGGTGCCGGTGCCAGCAGGCCCAGGCTCGCGCCCGCGCTCTCCGAATTCGTCCGCCGGGTGAAGATCCCGTTCTTCAACACGCAGATGGGGAAGGGTGCCGTCGGCGGGGCGTCCGACTACTATGTCGGCACGGCCGCGCTGAGTGAACGCGACTACGTCCATCGCGCGATCGACTGCGCCGACCTGATCATCACCATCGGTCACGACACCATCGAAAAGCCGCCATTCATCATGGGGCGCGGTCGCCATCAGGTGCTCCATGTCGGCTTCACGCCGGCGACGGTCGAAGAGGTTTACTACCCGCAAGCTGAACTTATCGGGGATATCGCGAAAGGTCTCGACATGCTGGCGACCGAGCTCGATGGGAAGCTCACGTCGACCACGCGGTGGGACGGCGTGCGCGCGGACATCCTCCGCCACATCGGCGACCGTGCCAACGAAGACCGCTTTCCGCTGACGCCGCAGCGGATCGTTCACGACGTTCGCCAGATCATGCCACCCGACGGCATCGTCGCGTTGGACAACGGGATGTACAAGATCTGGTTCGCGCGCAACTACCGCACGGACGTCGCCAACACGCTGCTGCTCGACAATGCGCTTGCGACGATGGGAGCGGGGCTTCCGTCGGGCATGATGGCGGCGCTGCTGAATCCGAAGCGCCGTGTGCTCGTTGTCGCCGGCGACGGCGGTTTTATGATGAATTCGCAGGAATTGGAGACCGCGCAGCGTCTGAAGCTCGATCTCGTTGTGCTCGTAATCGAGGATCACGCCTACGGGATGATCAGGTGGAAGCAGGCCGTCGATGGCTTCGCCGATGCGGGGATGACTTTCGGCAATCCGGATTTCGTCGCCTACGCGCAGTCCTACGGTGCCCAGGGTCATCGCGTGACCGAGGCGGGCGGTCTGGCACCGACACTGGAGAAGGCCTTCGCGGCCGGTGGCCTCCACCTCGTGGTGGTGCCGGTGGACTACAGCGAGAATGTTCGTGTGTTGGTGGATGAACTGGCCGACATGCAGCACTAGGGCGCTTTGCTCCTGACGCTGCTCCCTCGTCGATGCCGCGTTGTAATCGACGGCCATCTGCACAGCGGCAGGTTCGGAATTCGGGCGCGAAGCTCGGCCAGCGTTTCGTGGCGGAGCGCTCGCACACCGCGATGGGGGTCCAAGTCAGCCGCCAACGAATAGGTGTGTGCGAGCGACCGGACTACGGGTGCTCTCGATCTGCGCCAGCGCCGCCAGATAGCGAGGCTCAGTTCAAGGGCTTGGCCTCCGGAAGCTTCCACCTACCGCTGGCAAGGGCTTGCTCTGGCCGATAAAGCCGGACGGTGTAGTTCCAGCCTTCAACGATCGGCAGACAGTTCGGGATCTTGCCGTCACAGCCGCCGAACTGGACGGTCACCGAGCCGTCGGCATTCTTCTTCGCGGTGATGTCGTTGATCGAATAGGCATTGTATTCGTTTTTCTCGAAGAAGCCCTTCGCGTTGTACACGCTGACCGACCAAAAATCCTTCACCGGCACAGTCTTCGGCATATTGAAGGTATAGACCGTCTTGCCGTCGTTCTTCGCAGGCGTGAAGCTTACGTAGATGGCGTCTTTGTCCGGAATGCCGCCCCAGCCGGCGGCCGTACCGATCAGGTGCTGGATCGGATCGACCTGGCCGCGGGCGCCGAAGGACCCGCGAAACGACGTCTGGAATTTTGCTAGTCCGAGCAGCGCATTGCGGACGTCCGTCAGGCTCCCTTCATCCCAGTCCGGAAGGTCGAGCTTGCCTGTTGCCTTCTGGCTGACCTTGATGGCGTCCTGAAGCTTGTGAACCTCGCCGAGATCCTTCGGATCGTTGGGATTGACCAGCGTCCGGACAGCGACGAAGGCATACCGGGTGCCGACGGATTTCTGCGTCAGCGTAACCGGCTTCGTGCCGTAGGCGACGACTGGCAGGTAGTGATCCTGATCGACGACCATCATCGACATATAGCGCTTGCCCGTGTCAGGCAGCGAGATCGTTACCGGCCCGCCGGCAAGATCAAACACCGCAAACGAATAAAGCGTGTCCCGATTCATACGGATCACCGTTTGCTTATCGATCGATACGGGTTCCCGAGAGTGCTGAAACTTGCCCAGCCCGCCTACGGCCTTTGCATTCGCCGCGAGGTAATGGTCGGTCTCAGCGCGGGCGAAATTGTCAACGGCGACGGACATTTTGCTGCCTGGCGCCTGGGCAAATGCACCACCGGTCAGTGCAACCGAAGCGAATGCCAGACTGATCCCAACCGAGCGGAACATGGACGTACCTCTTCATTCAATCTGACTAACGACGCAGGCCATTCCACAAGGCGCAGCACGGGGCAACTCAAATGCCATCCAACCGATCCTTGCGCGATCGGCAGGCAAATTTTAGTAGACTCATTTCGCGCATAGGCAGATCACCGTCTTGCCATTTTGCGCCAATTGCTATCCGGCGACTGCGTTTCTGCCATTCGCGAGAAAAGGCGAGGACCGTGATCGCTTGCTCCCCGACACTGCTCGTGGCGCTGAGACATGACTGCCGTCGGGCGTCACCGGAGGACCAGGCAACAGCCCATCCCGCAACATGAAGGAGGTCCTTCACCGTCAACCGTCACTCTCGGGATACTGCGAAAATCTGTGAACGCCTCCCTCGACCGGGAGTGATTGGTGCGTGCCCCATGCCGGCGTTGTGTCCTGGCAAGTTCAGACACAACTGCCGGCTAGTTACCCGCCAGATAGAGCGGCGTCCTGAACGTCAATTGATAGGACGGCTGCGGAATCCATTGAATCTGCACCATCACACCGAACACGCGATTGTCGTTGTCGTCCATTCGGTCGAGGTCGAGGCGTATGATGGGTTGGGTAAATGGCTGGATCAATGTTCTGTTCAGGAGTTCGACGCCACCGAATGATTGCACGCCGACGCGGGCGGATGCTTTCCAGTTGTTCGGCCACTGATAGTAGCCACCGGCATATCCGATCATGCTCGGATGGATCTCCGCTGACGCGCTTTGGACCGCGACGCGGGTGTCCTGGAGGCCAAAGATAAATCCTCTCGTTTGATCCTCGTCCAAAGCATAGTCGAACTCGATGACATTGTTGAAATTCGTCGTCGCTAGCGGTCCGCTTGGCAGCGATTGAGTGATGGTCGATTGCACGGTGATGGTGGGAAGCATGCCACCGTTTTGCTTGTAGAGATCGGCCTGAAAGCCGACGTTCCAGCTCGCGATGTCGATATCCGTCCAGCCGCCGAGCGGCATCGTGTTGGCGTTCACTGAAACACCACCATAGACCGACACCCGATCGTTCAGGTCGACGGTGAGCGGGATATCTACCGTGACCGCGTGCACCGCCGGCAGTTTTATATGGGGCGGCACGGTCGATGGTGTATGGCCGGCCGCAAGCGCGATCGCCCCCAGAACCGAAAACAGCGACGTGTTGCCGAAGCCTATTCCGATCGCACCGCCGGGGGCTGTCGCATAGGTGGTTCGGAGATCCAGATAGACATTTGGCGGGGCGAACTGAGCCGCTTGATCGTTGCCGTCCTGGCCGAAGGCAGCATCGATCCCACCGATGCAAACGGCGCAAACCAGAAGCCAACGATAAGTTGGTCGAAGACGCCCGCTGCTCAAAGTCGAAGCTCGCTTATTGCGTGGACAAGGCTGTTGTTTCGGCCGCACAAGCCGGTGCAGCGCGCCTTGCCTTCGCTGCCTTCACCTCCACCTTCGCAGCTTTGAGGTCCGCAAGGAAGGCCGCGTTGGTCTGCAAGCGCGAGACGGTCGCCGCCCCCATGATGCGCCCCGCATCGATATCGCTCTGCCAATGCGCATCGCAGATCAAGCGGCTCTGTCCGAAAGCGATGCCGCGCGTGAACAATTCATTGGAGCGCTCGGGATTGATCTGCGCGAAGACGAGGGCCCATCCCCAGCCTGCAGCCGTGTGGCCGGACGGATAGGAGCCGTCCTCCCGCAGGATTACTTCCTGATCTGCTCTGCATGTGGCTTCGTTGTGAACGACGAAGGGGCGGACGCGATTGTACTTGTTCTTTACGCCATAGGTCGACAGTCCGAAATCGGACAACATCTTCTGCATCATGGCATAGAGCCGCGGGGTCTGCTCCTTGTCGATCTTGATGCCCATCGCGCAGGAAAAATTATCGGCAGCCTGCGGGAAGGCAAGATCGGCGTCGGTATAGGCCTGCCTCCAGCGGTCGGTACCGCGCAGCGTGAGCGTTGCCTTGCGCGCCTCTTCGTCCCGGGCAAGCGCAGCCGAATCCTTCTCGGGGGGCGGACCGAGCAGGAGCAGACTGTTCGGCAGGTCGGCCGGCTTCAGATAACCGGGCGCGATCTTGAAATGCGGGTCGGTGACCTTCGGTTGGGCGTTGCTCGATTGTGCGAGAGCCAGCCCGCAAGTTGTGAGCAGCACGAAGATGGATGCGCCTGCGGATCGAACCAGGCTTGGAGTCATGGATAGTCCCCATTCATTTCGAGAGTGCCGGGATCATCAAGCGGCTGAGTTTCCTTGAATGCGGGCTCCGACCGTCTGACCGGGCCGCCCCTTCAAAGGTGTGTTAGAGCCGCCGGTTAGAAACGGTAGGTCGCTGCAATGGCGGGACCGTGCATGGTCACGTCGTACAAGAAACCGTCGTTGCGATAGTCGACATGCAGCGCGCGATAGCCGGCTTTCAACGTCCAGTTCTCGTTCCATGCGTAGTTGACCGTGCTCATGGCCTGCCATGTGAAGCGCGAGCCGACACCGAAGCCGCCGATATCGCCGGCGAGTGTCAGGCTCCATGGGCCGCCGAGATTCAATCCGAGCCGGGCACCGAGAGTGGGGTCCACCCACATCTCGGTTTGGCGATGATCGATGTGAAGATTGGCGAGGCCAGGCTGGATTTCGAGTTTGTTGTTCAGATTCCAGAACCGGATGCCGCCTCCCACATCCAGCGACACGTTCGCATCGGTGTAGGCCCGGTAGAGGGCCGAGGCTTGAATGGTCGTGCTTTGCGAGCGCACTTTCAGCGACGAGAAGAACGGGCCGGGCAGGTTGCCTCCGGCCGTGATCTGAGAAAACTGCCCGTCGACCACAAAGCTCCAGCGATCGATACGCATCTCTCCAGCAAGCATCATCGCGCCATCGAGCTCTTTGAGCACATCGCGGAAGCCCAGATCGATGTTTGCGGCCGGCAGCGGCGGGAACGTTGCGCTCCGTCCATCGATCGCGCTGGCCCAGATATAGCTGGTTACGTAGAAGCTTGGCGCCGATGCGTTGACGGGAGCCCGCGGCGGGACGGGTTGCGGGAGATCGGATGCCCAGGCTGGCATGTTCAGTAATGCCGACGTCAACCCGATAGTGAGATAGCGCACTGTGTTTCCTGACATTGATGCTGTCCCCAGGCATTTCCGCGGCGTCATCACCGCTTCCGAGGGGGCGCGATCGGACGATGCCCGGTCGCGCGTAGCGTGGGGCGGATTGTTCGCGGAAGCTGACGCCTGCGCCCGCCCGATTGCCTTCCGATCGACAGGCGAGCCCTGTCCGGATCATTTCGTGCAGACGAAGGTCGGCCGTCTTGCCATTTCGCGCCAATCACGACCGGTCAGACCATCTGCAGATGATTTCCTGCCGCGACGCATGCGACGCGACGCCGCTGCCATTCAAGACCGACATGTACCGGCAACGGAACGGTGACATTCTCCGGGCTCGCCAGTAGCGATTCGAATGAAATTGTGGCTGATGAAAAGTGTTGACTGATGATCGCGACGAGACCCAATGGCTAACATCCCTTTGACGCGCTGCCAGTTTCTTCTTCCTTTCGTCGGGATACTCGATGAGACCGGTGCGCCGACGAGTTCGCTTCTGACGAAGTTTCGGCTTCCGTCGTCTCTGCAGGACAAGAGCGATCTCTACGTTCCGCTGATGCCGGCGATCCGCTTCATGGAAACCGCCCGAAGAAGCCAGGGCATTGAAGAATTAGGCTTCCTGGCCAGCCAGCGGTTGCATTTCTCCCATATGCGAGAGAAGACGCGAGGCCTGATCGCTCACTCCCCGACACTGCTCGTTGCACTGCGGCACGCCTGCACATGGGCGCCGCGGGAGGATACGATTCTGAGCATGTGGATCGAGTACGATGACGATCACGTGCGGATTTGCAGCACGCTCGCCGGGACAAACGGGCTCCTGCATATGGAGCATCTGCAATGGATCCAGAACATTTTCTCCATACACATCGTCCGGCAGTTCGCAGGGCACGACTGGACGCCGGCCACGATCGCCTTTGAGGCGCGTTACACGCCGAGTCCGGCCACGCAATCCTTGTGGCCAAATGTGCGGTTCCTGTCAGGCCAGCATGCCGCGTGGATCGACTTGCCGATCTCGCACCTCAGTCTCCCGAACTGTCGGAAAGACCTAAGTCCTGCGCCGCATGATCACGAGGACGGTCCTTCCGGCTATGACATTGTTGAGCTGCTGAAACTGATGCTACCGTCCTATCTGGACGAAGGAATTCCGGTTCTTCCTGAAGTCGCTGAAATGGCGGGCATCAGCACACGAAGCTTTCAGCGCAAGCTCTCGCATATCGGTCTGACATATTCAGATCTGCTCGACACCGTCAGATATGAAAATGCGAGCAAGCTTTTACGCGACACGGATTCGAAGATTATCGATGTCGCATTTTCTTCCGGCTACACGGATCCGGCACACTTCAGCCGCGCCTTCCGCCGAATTGCCGGTGTGACGCCGCGGCAGTTTCGCGAGCAAGCACGGTCGGGATAAGCGCGTGTCGCGTGAGCGTTTCTGCGCGGCGTCGGCGCGACTGCAACCTGTCCGCCGAAGTTCGACAAGCGGCGGCGGACGCGCATTGCACCGCGACAATGGCGGCGGATGGTGGACTCTACCAGTTCGTCGCTCGTGCGACGTCAGTGCGACAGGTTAGCCAGTTCCATGTCGTGTGGCTGCGGCCGCGCCAGTGTGATGTCCTTCGTCATGACGATGGCGGACACCTGCAAGCCCAAGGAATTCCCTTTGGGATTTCCCAGCGGCGTCGGCTGAACGGCCATGACGCCGATCCAGACCGCGGCAGCGGCGGCGAAGACGGTGAAGGCGAGGGCACTGGATGGTCGGGCGAGGGATCGGGGCGCTGCATCGGGGCCTCCCATGATCGCTCATAATCGCGCCGATGCCCGTTCGTTCCATGCCGCGTCAAAAAAATCCGGAACGATCACATGAGCCGCGTGGCGATGAGGACGGAGATCGCGAGCAGAACCGCGACGATGACCACAACGAAGGGGAGCATCGCGCGATACGCGTCCCGCTCGTGGCCGGGCGTGCCGGCGAGATTGCAGACGATCGACATCCGCACCGGCGAGACCATGTTGAGCGATAGCGCTGCCGCATGCTGAAGCGCGACGACGGCGGCGACGTCGAGGCCTGCTTCGGTGGCGAGGCTGAGCTGCGACGGCATGAACAACCCGTTGGCCGCATTGCCGCTATTGGCCAGCGCGCCGAACACGGCCGAGATCATCGGCGTCACCGTCACCGACCAGACCCCTAACGTGTCGTACATGCCGCGGGCGAGGCCGCCGGCGATGCCCGAGCGCGACAGCAGTTCTGCCATCATCGAGAACACGATCACCGTGAGGACGGCGAGCCGGCCGGTCTTCCAGGCGGCTGCGATCTCGGCTGGGAAGGCTTGCCAATGGCCGCGCAGCAGCGCCGTCAACAATGCCGCCGCGACGAGCCAGGTGCCCGCGTGAAATAGCGGCGCCCATATCGGCACGCCAGCGAACGGCTGGATGCTCCAAGCGGTCTGCAGGAACTGGTTGAGCGGCGGCACGAGGCGCGTCAGTGCGAGCCAGCCTATCAGCAGCGTGAACGGCAACATGCGCCGTGCCGCAGCGGCGATCGCCGCGCGATCCGGCTTTTCGTCAATGAGATAGCGCAGCACGATGGCCGGCCCAAACGCCGCCAGCATCGCCGGCTCCGGCCCCAGAAACGCTGTCGCGATAATGGCGAGGCCGAGACTGCCGAGCAACCAGAGCGCTTCGCTGGCGCGCTCGCGCCAGTCTGCGCCGATGCCGGCGCGCTCCGCCATGCGCCAGTAGATCGGCAGCCACAGGATGTTGAATACGAGATAGATGAGGCTGGTGCGTAGCGCGAGCGCCGTGGGATCGGTTCGCGCGAAGGCGGCGCCGACCACCGCGCCGCTGCCCATGGCGCCCCACACGATCATGGTTTGGCTGATCAGCGAGAAGGCAAGGAGTTCGATGGGCTTCAGGCCGAGGCGGCGGATCAGCACCATTGTCCCCATGATGCCGATGCCGAAGCCCGTGGCGGATTCCGCGAACGGCCCGATCAGATAGCAGGCGGTGAACAGCAGGCGGCGCCTGGCCCGCGCATCCGGCAGTGACGTCTCGACCGGCATCGCCGCGTCGCCGGTGCGGATCGCCATTTGCCAGAACAGCAATCCGCCGAGGATGTAGGGGACGACGATCCAGCCGATCCATGCGCCGCGCAGCAGTGCTGTTCCGGCGTCAGCAATCCCGAACAATTGCGGCGCAGTCGCCAGCGCGACTGCAAGCGCGGTGGCGAGGCCGATGAGCGAGGCGGGGAGCGTGCTGGCGAGCCCGCTCGCGATGGCGCCAATGACCGCCAGCGCGGGCAATGCCCAGATCAGGTAAAGCAATCTCCGCCCCTTGTTTATTCGTTAGTGGGCTGGATGCGCGGGAAAGCCTGATGCTGTCAACCGCGCTGCGCGCATGGCAAAGACCCATCGCAGCACTGGCATGGGCCATGCCAGGGCCTTGTGCTGGCAGCATCTCCATTGCCAGTATTCCCCTTCAATTCCATTAGGCCAGGCTGAGGACGATGACCAGACACAGCGACCATGTCGAGAAACCGATGACGTTCGACGGAGTGACGCTTACGCCGCAGAAGGAGGTCGTTCGCGCCTTCTACAAGGACATGTGGGACCATGCGGATCTGAGTTTGATCCCTGAGATATTCCATGAGGATTTCACCTTCAGGGGATCGCTGGGACCGGTGCTGGTGGGACATGGCCAGTTCGCCGATTACGTCCGCTGGGTCACCGGCGCATTGCAGAATTATACGACGGACATCCTTGACATGATCGAGGAGGGCCATCGCGTCGCCGGGAAGGTCTATTTCCATGGCGTTCAACGCGAAGCGATGTTCGGCAATCCGCCGACGGGAAAGCTTGTCGGCTGGCTCGGCGCACCGATCTTTACGTTCGACGGGCCGAAGGTCCGGGACCTCTGGGTGCTTGGCGACATTTACGGCTTGCTCGGACAGATCCGGAGCGACGGCGTGCAGAGCAACGAGTTTGCGACGTCCCGGTGAGACGAGCGAGCGGGGCACAATCGTCGACGCTCGCTTCGCCTGCTCATCACTTGAAGCCGACGAATATCGTGGCTTCCTCGACCGACTTGCGTTCGGATACCACGGCATTGGCCGGAAAGCTGTCATCCGGCCAGCCCAGCGCGATGCTTTTCATGATGACCTGATCGTCGGCAATCCCCGCATGTTCGCGGACCACCGGGGACTGCATGATGCCCTGGCTGTTGATCACCGCGCCAAGGCCACGCGACCAGGCGGCATTGACCAGCGCGGTCGCCACGGCGCCGCAATCGAACGGCGTATCGTCGCTGCCGTCCAGCACGCGGTCATAGGTCACGATCACGCAGACCGGCGCGTCGAACTGGCGGAAGCCGCGCAGCACCCAGTCCTGCCGCATCTCCTTGTCGTCGCGGGCTATCCCCATGGCCGAGAACAACTGCTTGGCGACGCCGACCTGGCGGTCGCGGTGATGACCCGCAAAAGCCTGCCCGGTGCGAAACTCCCGCGACTGCGGAATGCCTGCGATCATCCGCTCGGTATTGCCGGCACGAATGCGATTCAGCGGCTCGCCGGTGATGACATAGAAATTCCATGGCTGGGTGTTCATCGACGACGGCGCGCGCATCGCCAGCGCGATGACTTCCTCGATCAGCTTCTGGGGCACCGGATCGGGCTTGTAACCGCGAATGCTGCGGCGGCCGAGAATGACGTCATCGAACTTCATGGGCGTAGGGCTCCCTGGGGCGTTTATGCTTGGCAGGGATATTCGGGGTTTCCGCTGGCGGGTGCAATACGGAGGTGAAACCGTAGGGCGGAATAGCGACCTGTCCGCCGCAGCTCGCAGAGCGAAGGCGGAAGCGTATTCCGTCGGCTGTCCGCGATGCGTCCGCCCATTCTTGCTCCCGTTCGACTAGTCGCACGACATGCATATCGCCTCGGGCGTGGAATTCCCGGTCGCGGTGCGTGACGTCCGTTCGCAGACGATCGCGGCGACGACATGCACGAATAGAAATGCGACGGCGATGGCCCAAAGCCAGCCCATTTCCTCTTGGGGCCGGGATCGAGGCGTCGATCTTGTTTGCGTCGTCCTGTTGGTCACGATCATTCTCGGTCTGCGGAATTTTGCTGAAGGTCACTGGTGCGCAAGAACGCGTACTGACGCAGGACGCGACATGCCTGGCGGCGGCGCGACGCATGCAGCGCGGACACGATGACAGCGATCATGCCTCGCTTTTTTGGATGCACGAGACGATCGGAAACCTGAGAGGCTGTTTCGGATGAATGCGAAACGGTGCTCATTTTCGATCTCTCTTGGCTAGAAGAATCCGGCGCTGAGGTCCAACCCGTGGGTCAGCGACAGCAGCCACACGAACAGGACGGCGCCGGTGAGCAACGCGATCTGCCTGAGCAGACCTGCCCGCAGTGACGATGTGGGGAATGCCCGGATAAAGGCGTTTGCAATGGCGGCGGTCGCGCGAGCCCGCATGGAGATATCCTGTGACTATTGGCTGGGCGATATCGCGCGCCGCGCGTCGCGTACGAGATCGCGGCGCTGCTGACGGCGTCTGCGCGCTTCTTCGATGTCCCAGAACACCCGGACAAAACACGTCGCAAGGCAGACGCACATCACGATGAGCCAAAATGCCTGATCGCTGGCGGTCTGCATCGGGGAATGTCCATGCGATGAAATGTTAGAGCGAAGGGAAGGCGCGGAACGGCGCGATCAGGGAATATTGACGGCCGGCATCGGACCCGTCGGCAGGATCGGGGACTTGGCCGGTGGTGGCGAGGCGAGCGCGGCGAGTGCCAGCAAACCGGCGCACGACAAGACAATGAAAGTGCCGAGGCGCCACCGAACGTATGTCCGGTCGTCGTCGCGCGGCACAAGCCGGCGCGCGCCCGTTGCTGTGCGCATCGTCAATCTCCGAAGAATGTGATGGTGAGAAGAGCAGTCTTCCCGAAACCCGCAGTCAGTATCGCGCCGCTTGACGCGGCCGGGTACTACCTAGAAAGGTAGTCCGGTGTCCTTTCTGGTCACGCGCAGGGGTCGATGACCCGCACACTCTTGTCGGGACAGCGGGCATGCATCCACCCACGGATTCCAGCGATCCGGAGCTTCAGGCTGTCTACGCCCTCTGGGATCGGCTGGCCGAATTCTCGGTCGGCGACAGCGATGCCGCGCTCACACACATGATGGTCGCCCTGTGCACCATGTTGTCGGCCAGCAACGTGCTGTGGTCCGTGGTCGTGCGCCTGCCGTCGCCCAAGCGGGCCGATCCCTTGCTCGGCTGGCGTCCGCGCCTGGTCCGGCTACTGCACCCGACACCCGCGGTGGCCGCCTCCGTGCAGCAGCAATTCGACAAGCTTTGGTCCAGCAATCTCGACCTGTCCCAGATCCTCTCCGCATCGGGCGACGAGCCGTTTCGTGTTCGCCTGCTGTTCGACGCGCTGCCGCCGGAATGGTTTAAGGGCGAGCACTATCGGCGGCACTATCTGGATGTCGGCCTCGCCGACAGCATCTCCGTGCGCATTGCGCTCAATGACGATGTGCGGATTCGCCTGTTCGTGTTTCGCGATACGCAGTCGCCCCGCTTCACCGCGATGGACGGCGAGCGTCTGGGTTTTGTGATGCGGGGATTGCGCTGGTTTCACCGCCAGCAACTGCTCGGCCACGGCCTGCTGATCGCCAACGCGCCGCTGACGCCGACCGAACGCAAGGTGTTGCTCGCGCTGCTCGACGGGCAGATGGAAAAGCAGATCGCGCAGCGGCTCGACCAGAGCCCGAACACCACGCATTTCCACGTCAAGTCGATCTACGGCAAGTTCGGCGTCCGCAATCGCGCGGCGTTGGCGGCGTTGTGGCTGGGGAAGTTGCGATAACGGGTACGGGATCGGGCTTGTAGCCGCGAATGCTGCGGCGGGAGAGAATGACGTCGTCGACGTGCGGGCAGGGGTGTTCGATCAATCGGGATGGACCTCGCATTCGGTCTCCGGCTCATTCAGCCGCCATCTGCAGGAACTTGCGCTTCAGGGCGTTGACCCTGGCGACGTAACCCGCAACGGAATGGTCGCCGCATCGCTCATTGGCCGTCATCTGGAAGCGACGGCGCGCATAGGCAGTGGCGGGACCACCGCCGCAGAGATGGATGAAGGCGGCGAGATCCTGCACCTGTTGCGGGGTCGGCGTCACACCGCCGGCGCGCGCGAGGACGGCGGCGACATTGCGGTCCAGATAGATCGATGCGAGCTCGGTGGCATGGCTCGGAATGGCGCGAATATAGGGGCCGAAGCCGCAGCCCGTCTCCTGAACTGCGTTCGCCCGGATGCAGAACCGCGAAACTTCAGCATAGGCAGGATCGGTCATTTGAAAGAGACCGACGGCGCTGGATGCGGGCCGGTAGATCGCGAACGGATTGAAGCTGAACCGCCAGCGCCAATAGGTGCGGTCCAGGGGATTGCCGGAGCTCTCGACCTGCGCCAGCGCTGCCAGCAATTCGGGCGTGATCGACCGTGTCGAAAAGGCGCGAAACAGCGGCCCGTAATGCTGCCACGTCTCGGCCGGCTCCTTGTCCAGCCTGTGGCCGACAAAGAAGAACAATTCCGTCGGTTTGTGGATCACGTGATAGATGAGGTTGGACAGTACGAGGGTGACAAGCACGATTGCGATGGCGCCAGTGATTTGAATGGCGCGCGGCAGTTTCCCGAACTTCCGGTGCGCCGAGCGCAGGCTGCGCCGCCAGTTGCGACGGCGTTTGGCGCTGAAGATGAACGGGACCTTCGTCATGGCTGATGGCAGCGCGCTAATCCGCCTGCGGCTGGCTGATGCCGAGCTTCTTGACGCGGGTGCGGACTGATAGCGGTGACCGCTTCAACCGGATCGCGATCTCGTTGACGCTGCGCCCGACCGACAATTGCCGCCGCAACTCTTCGTCCTGCTGTGAGGTCCAGACGGCGTCGGATTTCTGGCTTAGTTTCATGAGGACTTATAATAGTCTGTAGCCCGGATGAAGCCAACGGGGCGCGCGTTACGCGCCCGATGATAAACACCGCGCAATCCGGGTGCTGCATACGATCATCCGATCGATCCCGGATTACGCTGCGCTATCCGCCCTACGCTTGCTGATGACGCTTGCTGGTTGGATGTCGCAGTGAAGGCCAACGCATTGATGTTGGTGCATCCGATTACTGGTTCTGGATGGAGACGCTCATTCCGCTCAGGTCGAAATCGAACTGGAGGCCCAGTTGCTCGCCTTCCAGCGTCAGGACCACGCCCTTGGCGTTGCGCATCTGGATGGCGCGCCTGCCTGCACCGATCGCGACACCTGCACCGAGCGCCGTATAAATGCCTTCGATGTCCGAAGCCTGATGCATATTCTGCGCCGCGCCGACCAGATCGGTCGAGGAGCCCCCAAACGTCAGGCCCGCGCTCACGCCGCCGATGCGAAACGGATACATCTCACCACGGAAACTGAGGATTCCGCTCCCTGCCTGTGCTCCGATGAACCATCCGGCCTTGAAGAACTTGAAGCGGACTTTGCCGGTGTCCGCGTGAGCGGGCAGCGACAGTGCGGCGGACAGCAGGGTTGCGACGGTGAGGCGAGCGAGGCAGCGAGCCATTGAAAAGCGCATATTGATATTCCGGTCATCGGGCTGCCGCGTGGCGGCACTGCGGCAACTAGATAGAGCATCGCAGGCCTCGTCAATGACGTAGGTCGACGCGCGGTCGCCTCCCAAGGGGCGCAACGTCCGACTCAACGAGTGGGGCGCAAGTGCGACCTGTCCGCCGTAGCTCGCAGAGCGAAGGCGGAAGCGTATTGCGCCGATACGACGATGGCGGGTTACGCTGCGCTAACCGGCCTACGCTTGCTCCTACTAGTCGATTGAGGTTGAGAACCGAAGGTTGTTTCGGCAACTCAAGTCTATGAAGGTCGGAAAATAACTCTCTCGCCGCGCACGATCCAGAAGTTCGATAGGGCAAAGTAAAACTCGAGTAACCATTATCTCGTCCTCCATCTTTCGTGCGAACAGGTCGAACCACAAGGTCTGAATGTGGGCGATGGAAAGCTTGTCGGCCATATGATAACGAAGATCGCCTACAATAGGGTAAGGCATATGCCACCCGTTATGCCGAGACGCGCGCGTTGGCATAATGTATCGCGATGAGAGCAGGTGAGGAAATCCGTTGATGCTGGCCCAATGGAGAAAGTGGGTCACGTCATCAGCGAGCGCGTTTGCAGTTTTTGGATTTAGAGGCCGTCCCGATGCTGAGCAACGCCCGTGGAGCAGGTCGTTCTGATATGCGATGACGGCGTCGTATGTGACAGTACGCCAATCGTGGAGTGTGAGGGCTGTCCATCGCGAAAAGTCCGCAAGGTGATACGCGATTGCTTTCAGGGTTGCGTGACGTGGGAAGTCTTTGAAATCCGAGCCCGGTCTGAAGATGCGGGCTGCGCGCTCGCGAAGATATCTGGAGTGCTCTGGCAAATAGCCGCCATGGTCGTCAAAGAGCACAGGAACGTGCGCCCAACGACCGAAGCCGCTTTGCTTGAGGAGCACCGGGTCTGGGATGAATACCTTCGCCATTTCTTATAGCTCGCAGCGGAACGCAATCATGTCGGATGTTCCGAAGTCGAATCTGGGGCAAGTTCCGCGGGCGCAGAGCGAGAGACGCGCTGCTCTTTCGCGGAATACCGTCCTCTCAGGCCGCGCCGCTGTGCTCCCATCTTTCGTCTGATGTGTAATGGAACGGCAGCGTCGACCTGGGTCGCGCGGAGAATGGCACCACCAAACTTGGGGTAATCACGAAATCTCGCGACGACTTGTACGCGATGATTTCGAATTGCTTCGATCAAGTCAAAGATGGGAATGTGCTTGCGGTTGGGCGCGTCGGCTAGCAACACACAGTCGTCAGCAATTTCGGTGTGTGGCGGCACATCTGGGATCAGTTCATCAACCCATGCTTCGATATCGCGTCGCCTGAACAGGTACCTGTGCTTCGGACCGTTCTTTCCACCAGGAATCCAAACAGGCAATTCAGCTGCGTCGCGCAGCTTCATTGCTATCTTACGACCAACTCCTAGTATCGGCGCAATGTCGGTGAACGAAACAGAATCTGCAAAGTCCTCTGCAAGTCGGGTCACATCTTGGCGTTGCACCCTGACAGGACTGCCCTTGCGTTTCTCTTCGCGTATCTTACCCTCGGCTTCGAGCAATGTTCGCAACGTGCCCGAGCGTACCCCAATTTCTGATGCAGCTTCCGACAAGGTCGATGTCGGTCGTTGTCTTTGGTTTTCCGTGAGCGAGGGGAAGATCTCGGCTCGCCAATTCCATTCGTCAGTTGGCAAGAAACGCTCCTCTTAGGACAAACCGTTGGAACTCGAGCGCGGTTTTTCGCTTCTGCGGATTACGGTATGAGTAGGAAAGGCTCTCACACCCATTGTTCGTGTAACGGTGCCCTCTTGCCGCGCGCCACCGTTCGTTGGACTGGGTCCAACGTGAGCTTGATGCAATGGGGACCGCGCCTTCGAGCTAACGAAGATACGTTCTCAGACGAGTGTGCCTGTTAGCTGCGGGGCAAGGGCGGCTCCGTCGTGTGGTGGATCAGTCACCGACAAGTAAGTCATAAGGAGCACGGTGTCCAGAATTTTTATGATATAAGTAATTGAAAACACGAAAGAATTCGATCTATTCGGGAGGCTTTCGATACAAGGTTTTGATCCTTCAAATCCAGTCTCTGCTTCGTCGTTAGAGGGATCGAAATCTTGAGGAGGCATGGCGAAGACGATCCAGTAGCTCCGATCCCAAGGATTCGATCCGTCCGAGGTCACAAACGACCACCGATCACCGACTGCGACGTTGCGCGTGCTGTTGGTATCGCGCCAGTCGGAGTATCGGCAGCATTCGGGCGACAACGACCTGCACAAGGTCTTGCGTTGTGATCGCGCTGCTCGTCGGCCTGCAGCGTCCGCCGATTGATAGCGAAGGCCATCCCCATGACGTGCCGGTCGCGTTGAGCTGCTGCCGGTTTGATGGACACCAAGTTTGGGTGTTTCATAAAGCCGGAGGTGTCTCATGGAGAGACGAAGGTTCAGTCGAGAGTTCAAGGTCGAGGCGGTCAGGCTCGTCAGGGAGCGTGGAGTATCAGTAGCGCAGGCCGGACGGGATCTGGACGTTCATGAGAACGTGTTGCGCAAATGGGTGAAGGAGTTCGGCTCTGACCCGGCGCAGGCCTTCCCCGGCCAACCGACGAGAGATTCAAGAAGAGCAACGACCTCGTCGCTGTGATCGTTCGCCCCGTCGTGCCTGGCGGCTTTCCGAAGGATCGCGTTGGAGCCGATGCGAAGGGGCCCCGCAACTAGTGTGCACAATGGTCGCGGAGGACCCGAAGGGAACTGCGACGTCATCTTGGCGGAGGGACGCGACGCGACGGCGGCCATGTCGCGGTCGCCGGAGACTGTTGGCTCGCCTCCGTTCCGGATTTGCTTCTCTGCCGACCGCGAGGCCCGAACCTGCGGTCGTCGGCCTCCGTCTCCTACGACGCCGCAGCGTGGGATTCGGCGATCTGCCCCTTGAGCCAATGGATGAAACTGCGTGCCTTACGGCCGAGGGGACGTTGTTT
The DNA here is from genome assembly GCF_008329525.1 of Tardiphaga sp. P9-11. Lineage (GTDB taxonomy): Bacteria > Pseudomonadota > Alphaproteobacteria > Rhizobiales > Xanthobacteraceae > Tardiphaga. The sequence continues at coordinate 471,739 of NZ_NPKQ01000004.1, forward strand.
CGGCCAGGCGACATAGTGGGCCATCGGGCGCTCGAACGGCGCGTTGAACAGCGGCACCAACGTTCCGTCCTGGATCTCGTTGCGCAGTAGGAAGAGCTGACCGACCGCGACGCCGACGCCTTCGACCGCGGCCTGATAGGTCAGCACCGAACTCGGAAAACTGATGCCTTCGTTGGTCAGCAGGTCCGGCCGCTTGACCGCCATCAGCCAATCCGGCCAGTCGGTCCGGCGGTAGTGCGAATGCAGGAGCGGCACCTTCTTGAGGTCGTCGAGCTCGAAGAGCCGCCCGCTCTTGATGAGCTTGGGGCTGCAGACGGGCTGGATCATGTCCTTGAACAGCAGTTCGGTCTCGACGCCCGGCCAATTGCCGGCGCCGAATTGGACGGCGAGGTCGACCTTGTCCTTTTCGAAGTCGATCGGCGCGACCATGTTGCTGATGTTCAGCTTGATCTGCGGATAGGCGACGTAGAACGACGGCAACCGGTGGATCAGCCATTTGGCTGCGAAGGTGGTGTAGAGCCGGATCTTGAGCGGTTCGGCCTTGCCGGTCGCGGTGATGTTCGCGGTCGCGTTGTCGATAATCCGGAAGGCGGGTGCGATCTGGCGCTGGAATTCCTCACCCTCGGACGTGAGGCGCAATCCGTGCTTGTCGCGCTCGAACAACCGTACGCCCAGGAACCTCTCCAGGGTGTTGATCTGCCGGCTGATCGCCGGCTGGGTGACCCGGAGCTCTGCCGCCGCACTTGTGAAATTCAGATGCCGGGCGGCGACATCGAAGACGTGCAGTGGGTTCAAAGGAGGCAGCATGGATTGCCCATTACATTAAGTAATATCCCTATAACCGATGTTCAGTTGCCGGTCAAAGTCCTGGTTGGGAAACAGGGCGCACATCCCAGCAGGTGCGGCGGACACATGAATTTCGAACTCAACGAAGAACAGCAGGCGTTCGCGGACTCGGTCCGCCGCTTCGCCGAGTCCAACCTAAAGGACGGCGCGCTCGAGCGCGCGCATGATCCCCAATTCCCGCGCGATGTCGCCCGACTGCTCGGCAAGCAGGGTCTCATGGGCATCGCCTTCGACCCAGAGGACGGCGGTCAGGGTGGCACGCTTTTCGACAGCGTGATCGCCATCGAACAGATCGCCTCCGTGTGTCCCCGCAGCGCCGACGTGGTGCAGGCCGGCAACTTCGGTCCCATCCGCACCTTCGTGGAATACGCGACGCCGGAGCAGAAGGAGCGGTGGCTTCCCGATCTGCTTGCCGGCAACATCTGCATCAGCCTCGGCATGAGCGAACCCGACGCGGGATCCGCCGTCACCGAACTGAAGACCTCGGCGACACCGGACGGCGACGACTATCTCATCAACGGCAGCAAGGTGTTCGGCACCCACAGTCCGGATGCCGCGATCTATCTCGTCTACGTCCGGTTCGGGCCTGGCGTGAACGGCATCGGCTCCGTCATCATCGAACGGGAAGCGCCGGGCTTCACCATCGGCAAGCCGACGGCGTTCATGAGCGGCGAGCAGTGGAGCCAGCTCTATTTCGAGAACTGCCGCATCCCGGCAAAGAATGTGCTGCTGGGCCCGGGCGGGTTCAAGAAGCAGATCTCCGGCTTCAACGTGGAGCGTCTCGGCAATTCTTCGCGCGCCCTTGCGGTGGGCCGCTACGCCTTCAACCTCGCCCGGGAGCATGCGCTGATCCGGAAGCAGTTCGGTCGTCCGCTGTGCGAATTCCAGGGGCTGCAGTGGAAGTTCGCCGACATGGCGCTGAAGCTGGAGTCCGCGCAGATGCTGCTGTATCGCGCCGCCAGCGTTACCCAGGGCCTTCCGTCGCCATACCAGACGGCGATCGCCAAGCTCGCCTGCAACCAGGCCGGTTTCGATGTCGCCAACGAGGCCGTCCAGATCATGGGCGGTCTCGGCTACAGCCAGGAATCGCTCGCGGAATACTGCATGCGCCGGACCCGCGGCTGGATGATCGCCGGCGGCTCGACCGAGATCCTCAAGAACCGTATCGCGGAGGACGTGTTCGAACGCCGCTTCGACCAACGTGGACAGGCAACACGTGCAAGCTGACATGAAAAGACCGTCGCTCGGACAGGCGCTGCTCGCCCCGCGCAGCATCGCGCTCGTCGGCGCGTCCGACGATGTCTCGAAGACCTCGGCGCGTCCGCTGCAGTATCTGCGGAGCGCCGGATACGAAGGCACGATCTATCCGATCAATCCGCGTCGCGCGACGGTCCTGGGCGAACAGGCATGGCCGTCGCTGGCCGACCTGCCGTCGGTGCCGGACCACGCCTTCATCCTGACGCCCACCGAGGGAGTGATGGAAGCCGCTTCCGAATGCGCGCGCCTTGGCGTGCCGGTGGCGACGATCCTGGCGTCTGGTTTCTCGGAAGGCGGCGAAGAGGGACTGAGGCTGGTCGCCGAGCTGCAGAAGCTCTGCGCGGAGACCGGGCTGCGGATTCTCGGACCATCCAGCCTCGGCGCCATCAACTTGCGCCATAAGACCATCATCACGGCCAACGCCGCGTTCGCCGAGCCCGACCTGCCGACCGGCGGCATCTTCGTCGCCTCGCACAGCGGAAGCCTTCTCGGCGCCCTCATCTCGCGCGGCAAGACCCGCAATGTCGGCTTCGCTGGACTGGTTTCGGTCGGCAACGAGATCGATCTCAGCCTCGGCGAGATCTGTTCGGCGACGCTCAATGATCCCGAGATCACGGGCTACATGCTGTTTCTGGAAAGCATCCGTCACGCCCAGGACCTGCGCACCTTCGCGATCGCCGCGGCCGAACGTGGCAAGCCGGTGGTCGCCTACAAGCTCGGCCGTTCCGCCGCCGCCGCCGAACTCGCGCTGTCGCACACCGGCGCCCTTGCCGGCGAAGACGACGTCGCCGCCGCCTTCCTGGCCGACTGCGGCATCGCGCGCGTGTTCAATTTCGAGACGCTCCTCGAATCCCTGCCGCTGCTGCAGCGCATGCCCGCGCGTGCAGCAGGAGCTCGCAGCAAGCGCGTCGGCGTCGTCACGACGACCGGGGGAGGAGCGGCCATGGTCGTGGACGAGCTGTCGGTGCGCGGTATCGACGTCGTGAAGCCGAGCGACGAGACGTTCGCGCGTCTCGCCGCGGCGGGCGTCAAGGCCAACCATGAGCGCATCACGGACCTCACGCTGGCCGGCACGCGCTACGACGTGATGAAGGCCGCGCTGGACACCATGCTGTCCGCACCGGAATTCGACGTCGTGGTCGCGGTGATCGGCTCGTCGGCGCGGTTCAAGCCGGAGCTTGCGGTCAAGCCCGCCATCGATAGCGCGGCTTCTTCGAAGCCCTTGGTCACGTTCCTGGTGCCGGACGCTCCAGATGCGCTCGCCATGCTCACGGCCGCAGGCGTGCCCAACTTCCGGACTCCGGAATCCTGCGCCGACGCGGTCGCCGCCGCGCTGCTGCGGCGGCGGCCGGTGGCGGCACCGACCACGCGGCACGATACGGCGGTCGCGGCGACCCGGCAGTTGGACGAACTCGCGGCCTACGAGCTGTTCGAGAAGGTGGGTGTCCCGCACGCGCCGACCGTAGCCGTCGCCGTGGATGCGGCCTCCGTCACGTTGCCCTTCGCATATCCGGTTGCAGTGAAGCTGCTTTCAGAGGAGATCGCGCACAAGACCGAGGTGGGCGGCGTCGTCCTCAACGTCCAGAGCGAAGCCGAGTTGAAGAAGGCCATGCGCAAGATCGCCGACAATGTGGGGACGCACCGGCCCGATGCGGACGTCTCCCGGGTGCTCGTACAGCCGATGACTTCGGGCCTCGGCGAGATGCTGCTCGGCTACCGCGTCGATCCGGAGGCCGGCCCGATGGTCCTTCTCGCCGCCGGTGGCATCTACACGGAAATCTACAGGGACCGCAGCATCCGGCTGGCGCCTGTCGACGTGGACGGGGCCCGTAGCATGATCTCCGAGTTGTCGATCACGAAGGTCTTCCAGGGGTTCCGGAACAAGCCGCACGGCGACCTGGAGGCGCTGGCGCATGCCATCGTCGCGATGTCGCAGCTTGCGCATGAGAGCACGGTCGTGGTGGATGCCGAAATCAATCCACTGATCATAAATCGGGCGGGCGAGGGCGTCGTCGCGGTTGACGCGCTGATCGCAATAGCCTGAAGGGAGAGGACGCCATGATCGAAGACCTGATGAACAAGGTCAATGCCGACGAGACGCTGGTGAAACGAGGTCGATGGCTGTCGACCACCTTCCTGCTCGAAGTCGGAACCACCGCCTGGTTGATCGGCATCGCCGAGGGCAGGATCGCCTCGATCGTGAAGGGGCCGTTCGTGATGCCGTCGTGGACCTTCGCGCTGCGCGCGTCGGAGGAGGAGTGGACGAAATTCTGGAGTCCGCCGCGGCCCGGCTCGCATGATCTCATGGCGCTGATCAAGCGTCGCGTTCTGACAGCCGAGGGCGACCTCCAGCCGTTCATGGCTAACCTCCGGTACTTCAAGGAAGCGCTCGTCAAGCTACGCAAGGGAGAGGCCGCATGAGCCCCCGTTTCGAACCCGTCATCGGCCGCTATCTCCACCTCGAGCTGTTCGGCCGCGAGCACCGCATCTACGTGGAGGAGGCCGGCAGGGGCACTCCGCTGCTTTGTCTCCACACCGCCGGAGCCGACGGCCGCCAATATCGCGGGTTGATGAACGACGAGCGCGTGACGTCGAAGCACCGCGTCATCGCCTTCGACATGCCGTGGCACGGCAAGTCGTCGCCGCCGGTCGGCTGGCACAACGAGGAATACCAGCTCACCTCGGCCCAGTTCACGACGATGATCCTCGAAGTCATGACCGCGCTCGAGCTCGACAAGCCGATCGTGATGGGCTGCTCGATCGGGGGCCGCATCGTCCTGCATCTGGCGCTGGAGCATCCAGAACGTTTCCGCGCCATCATCGGCCTGCAGGCCGGCGCCCACGTCGACCCGTACTACGACCTCAACTTCCTGCACCGGCCGGACGTTCATGGCGGCGAGACCTGCGCCGCGATCGTCTCCGGACTGGTCGGACCGGACGCCTCGGACGCGCACCGTTGGGAGACCCTGTGGCACTACATGCAGGGCGGTCCCGGCGTATTCAAGGGCGACCTCTATTTCTACAAGCTCGACGGCGACATCCGTTCGCGGGTGGCGCAGATCGACACTTCCAAGTGTCCGCTCTTCCTGCTTTCGGGCGAGTACGATTACTCATGCACGCCCGAGGAGACGCTCGCCGTCGCCAACAGCGTCAAGGGAAGCCACGTCATCATCATGAAGGATCTCGGACACTTCCCCATGAGCGAAGACCCCGAGAAATTTGTGGGGCATCTGCTGCCGGTGCTCGAAAAGATCGACTGAACCAAACGTAAAAACAAACGGAAAAGGGGAAACGCGTGAAGATCAAAGAGCTGCTGGTGACGGCCGCGATGCTGTCGTTCGTGTCGTCGTCGCTGACGACGCCCGCTTCGGCGGAGATTTCGAACGGCACCGTCAAGATCGGTGTGCTGACCGACATGTCGGGTCCGTACGCGGACAATGTCGGCGCCGGCTCGGTGCTCGCCGCGAAAATGGCGGTGGAGGATTACGGCGGCAAGGTCGCGGGAATGCCGATCGAGGTGATTTCGGCGGATCACCAAAACAAGGCGGACATCGGCCTCGCGATCGCACGTAAGTGGTACGACACCGAGGGCGTCGATACGATCACTGAGGTGGTCTCCTCCGGCGTCGCGCTCGCCGTGCAGCAGTTGTCGCGCGAGAAGGACAAAGTTTTCCTCGCGACCGGTCCGGGCACGCCGGATCTCACGGGCAAGGCCTGCTCGCCGAACGGCGTCCATTGGGCGTACGACAACTACGCGCTCGCGAACGTCGCGACCGCGCCGCTGGTGCAGAAGGGGCTCAAAAGCTGGTACTTCCTGACCGCGGACTACAGTTTCGGCCAGGCGCTGGAATCGGAGGCGGCCAAGGTGGTCACGGCGAACGGCGGCACCGTGCTGGGTTCGTCCAGGCATCCTTTGAATTCATCGGACTTCTCGTCTTACCTGCTTCAGGCCCAGGCCTCCAAGGCGCAGGTGGTCGGCCTGGCCAACGCTGGCGCCGACATGATGACGGCGCTGAAGCAGGCCAACGAGTTCGGTCTCACCGCGGGCGGCCAGAGCATCGCCGCGCTACTCGTCAATCTCCCGGACATCCACGCGCTCGGCCTCGCGAGCGCCAAGGGGCTGATCTTCGCCGACAGCTTCTATTGGGACGCGAACGACAAGACCCGCGAATGGAGCAAGCGCTTCATGGCTCGCTTCAACGGCAAAGCGCCGGGCAGCCTCCAGGCGGCGGTCTACGGGGCAGTCACGCACTATCTCAAGGCGGTCGAAGCCACCAAGAGCGACGCCGGTTCGGTGGTCGTTCCGGAGATGAAGAAGCTGCCGATCAACGATTTTTACACCACCAACGCCTCGATCCGGGAAGACGGCCGGGCGATCCGCGACATGTACCTGCTGCAGGTCAAGGACCCGAAGGAATCGAAGTATCCGTGGGACTACTACAAGATCCTCGACACCGTTCCCGGCGACAAGGCCTTCCGCCCCCTCAAGGACGGCAACTGTCCCCTCGTCAGCGCCGCCAAGTAGCGGCTCTTCGACAACTGCAACAGACCACGGGTACGGCGTCGCCAGTGCCCGCCGCTTCGGATGGAGGACGCATCATGGTCGATTATCCAGCGCTCAAGCTTTTCATCGACGGCAACTGGCGCGCAGGCGAGGGCCGCGACACCGGGGCTGTGCTCAATCCGGCGACGGGCCTCGTCCTCGGAGAGTTGCCGCATGCCAGCGAAGCCGATCTCGACGAGGCGTTGGCGTCTTCGGCGCGCGCCCACGAACAGTGGCGCAAGATGTCGGCCGTCGATCGCGGCCGCATCCTGCAACGCGCATCCGCGCTGATCCTCGAGCGGGCCGAGCATATCGCCGGCCTGATCACGCTGGAACTGGGTAAGCCGATCGCGGAGTCCCGCGGCGAGGTCGAGACGGCCGCCGGCATGTTCGTATGGAACGCGGAGGAGGGCCGCCGCGCCTACGGCCGTGTCATCCCGTCGCGCAACCGCGCGGTCCAGCAGATCGCCGTCCGCGAGCCGCTTGGACCTATCGCCGCCTTCGCGCCTTGGAACGCTCCGGCGATCACGCCTGCGCGGAAGATATCGAGCGCGTTAGCCGCGGGATGCTCCGTCATCATCAAGCCGGCCGAGGAGACGCCGGCCACCGCGCTCGCCATCGCCGCGGCGCTCATCGACGCGGGCCTTCCGCCCGGCGCGCTCAACATGGTGTTCGGCGATCCCGCGATGATATCGCGCAAGCTCTTGAATTCACCGATCACGCGCGGCCTGACCTTTACGGGCTCGACGCAGGTTGGCAAGCAACTCGGCGCACTGGCAGTGCAGACCATGAAGAAGATGACGCTCGAACTCGGCGGACATGCGCCGGTGCTTGTCTTCGGAGACGTCGATCCGGAAGCGGCCGCTGCCTCGGCAGTGAGCGCCAAGTTCCGCAACTCCGGCCAAGTGTGCATCTCTCCGACGCGCTTCTTCGTCCATGAGTCGATCCACGACCGCTTCGCGGCGAAGCTATCCGAGCTCGCGAACAAGATCGCGGTCGGAGACGGCTTCGAGGCGACCACCAAGATGGGTCCTCTGGCTCATGCGCGACGGATCGAGTCCATCGAGCGGTTCGTCGAAGATGCCCGCGCTCGGAACATCGCCGTCTCTGCCGGGGGAGAGCGCTGCGGCAACCAGGGCTTCTTCTACCGTCCGACGGTGCTGTCCAACGTGGACGAGGACTGCATGGCTTCGAACGTGGAGCCGTTCGGTCCGCTCGCCGCCACGGCGCCGTTCTCGTCCATGGACGATGCCGTCCGCCTCGCCAACCGGCTGCCTTTCGGTTTGGCCTCCTACGTGATGACCAACGACATGCGCAACGCGTCGGCCATCACCGAGGCGATCCAGAGCGGAAACGTCGTCGTGAACCACTGGCAGGCGTCGCAGCCCGAGACGCCGTTCGGCGGATATAAGGACTCCGGCATCGGATCAGAGGGCGGCATCGAAGGCCTGCAGGAATTCCAGACCATCAAGTACATCAGCCAGTTCGCGGCGTAGCGGACTCCGACGGGAAGAGGATCGGTGCCTTGTAGTCGGTCGGCGCAAGGGTCAAACGAGGCGGAACATGAAGCGCGACATCATTCTAGAGGCCCGCAGACTTACCAAGCAGTTCGCCGGATTCTCCGCCGTCAGCGGGGTGGACCTAAAGGTGCGCCGCGGGACGATCCATCCGCTGATCGGCCCCAATGGCCCGGGCCTCTGAGAAATCCCAAGCCTCTTAGAGCAGACGAACGTATCGTTGAAAGCCGATCTGTTATCAGGTTAGCTTTTCAGTCAACCTGCCATTGAGTGGGAAAAGCCAGGGAGCAATAATATGAAGTCTCCGGTAGCCAAGAGGTCCATTGTCATCGGCGGTCATAAGACCAGCGTAAGTTTGGAAGAAGCGTTTTGGAGCCGCATAAAAGAGATCGCAGGTGCGCGGAGCATTACGTTGTCGGATCTGGTAAGTGAGATCGATCGCAAGAGGGACCAAGGAAATCTGTCGTCGGCTATTCGACTTCAAGTTCTCGCGCATTATCGCGATCAGATGCCGCCGCCCAATCTGCCCGGCAGCCTTCTGGACGAATTCAGACGGTAGCCTCAGACTGCATTGACGGAACGTCACGCGACGACTTGGGCGATCCTTCGAGGGGGATACGTCAGATAGAAGCGAGCTCTAGATAAACGCGCATTCGTCGTTATCGCTGTATCGCTCGCAGTTGTCCTGCCGAACGGGATCTGTCGCGAAAGGGGGTGGATGTCTCTGGAACCGTGCGCATCGCCGCACCGGATGGTTTCGCGACATTCTTCCTGTGTTCGAGCCTGGCCAAATTGAAAAGCCAGCTTCCGTCCCTCAACATCCAGCTCGTCCCGATGTCGCGAAGCTTCTCCCTGTCTCGGCGGGAGGCCGACATCGCAGTGACAATCGAGAGACCAAGCAAGGGGCGAGTCTCGTTCAGGCGGCTCGTCGACTACTCGTTGCACTTCTATGCAGCCAGGGCCTATCTCAAGGATAGGGGGCGACCGTCGTCAGTGCCCGATCTCGCGCAGCATCATCTCGTGACATATGTTCAGGATCTGCTTTTCGCCGACCAGCTGAATTTCGTCCCCGAACTTTTCGGTCCGAACCACGTTCGTTTCGAATGTTCGACGGCGATCGGACAGATTGCTGCCGTACGGGCAGGAGCGGGCATCGGCATCCTTCACGACTATGCAGTGTTCGGTGAGACCGATATCGAACTCGTTCTACCGAAGCAGTCCTTCGAACGGAGCTACTGGCTTGTGACGCATGACGATCTCGTCGGGCTAAATCGCGTCCAGGTTGTGTCCGACTTTATCGGTTCGGAGATCAGCAGGAGGCAAGCAATCTTCCGAGCCCAAGCGCACGCAACTGTGCCCTCGGAAGATGCAGGAGTTTTGGACTACCGGATGGGCGCCGTGGCCGTTCTCTGAGACGCCAAATCCGTCGCTGATTGGCGCGCAACGTCAAGCCGCATGCTGACGATCGTCTTTTCATATGACGATGAATGATGAGCAAGAAAAACGATACGTCCTCGTTATCGGCTCCGACGGATGGTCGATCTGGGATAGGGTCACGAACCGCCAGACGCCGGACTCAATTCGTTTGCTCCGAATTGAGGCAGAACTTCTGTGTGGGTATCTGAACAGCTCCACGTGTGCTCACGGCGAGCGCGTTGTGCAGGACGAAAAATCCGGACTCCGCTACGGCCATTGATGCTGCATTGCGAGCCAGATGCACAAGGAACAGGCGCCGTCGAATATTGGCGCAGTTTGTCAATTCGGAGTCTTCCGCGCTCCCCTAGTCTCGATCGCGAAGCGCCAGCCTTGGGCGGCTTCCAAGCATTCGATTGATCCTGCCGAGGCCAAAATGCTGTCCTATGCCATCCGCCGCCTGCTTGCCACTATCCCAGTCATGGGGCTGGTTGCGCTGTTTGTGTTCAGCTTGTTGTATATCGCCCCCGGCGATCCAGCTGCGATCATTGCGGGAGATCAGGCAACGCCAGCCGACATTGAGAGGATACGGCTTAGTCTGGGTCTAGATCGACCATTTATCGTGCGATTTGCAGAATGGGTGTGGCAGTTGCTGCACGGCGATATGGGATCATCGATCTTCGCTGCGGTGCCTGTCACCAAAATGATCGGCCAGCGCATCGAGCCGACGCTTTCTCTGATGATTGTCACACTGATCCTCTCAATCACGATCGCAGTACCGCTCGGGGTCGTTGCCGCGTGGAAAGCGGGGACGTGGGTCGATCGCTTGGTAATGATTATCGCCGTGTTCGGGTTCTCGGTCCCCGTTTTCGTGGTTTCCTACATTCTTGCCTACTTCTTCGCGCTCGAACTCGATCTGTTGCCCGTGCAGGGATACACGCCGATATCTTCCGGCATCTGGCCTTGGTTTAGAAACCTGATATTGCCGTCGGTTGCGCTTGGATTTGTCTATATCGCGCTAATCGCTCGAATTACGCGAGCGACGATGCTGGAAATCCTTTCGCAGGATTACATGAAGACTGCGCGCGCGAAGGGGTTGAGCCAGACGTCCGTCCTATTCGTTCACGGCTTGAAGAACGCGGCGGTTCCCATCATCACCGTGATTGGGCTTGGTATCGCGTTGCTGATCGGGGGAGCCGTCGTAACTGAAAGTGTCTTCGTAATTCCGGGAATTGGCCGCCTGACCATCGATGCGATCCTGCGGCGTGACTACCCGGTTATCCAAGGCATCGTGCTCTTGTTTTCATTCATTTACGTCCTGATCAATCTCCTTGTTGATCTGGTTTACGCGCTCGTCGACCCGAGGATCCGATATTGATTTCCAGCACAAATGCCGTTTCACCGGCCATCGGCACGAGCTTCGCCGCCGCGCCGGAGATGCCCGCAATTCTCGTCCTTCGGAAGCAGCGCCGAGGTGCTGTCGGTTATTGCCAGAGGCATCCGACGATCGCCATCGGTGGGGCGTTGCTGTTCGTCATGGCAGCCTTAGCGGTCTTGGCGCCATATCTATTCACTGTTGATCCATCGACTCTTGCGCCTGCGAAGCGCGTGCGACCGCCGTCAGCTCTCAACTGGTTCGGCACCGACATGCTCGGACGCGATCTCTATTCGCGTGTTGTTTATGGTGCTCGCGTATCTCTTGTCGTTGGATTTTCCGTTGCACTTCTCGCGTCGACCATCGGCCTGCTTATTGGACTTGCCGCTGGTTTCGTCCGAGTGCTCGACGGTATCGTCATGAGAGTGATGGATGGCCTGATGTCCATACCACCCATCCTGCTCGCAATTGCGCTGATGGCGCTCACCCGAGGTTCAGTCGGCAACGTCATCATCGCGATCACCATCGCGGAAATTCCGCGCGTCGCCAGACTCGTACGAGGCGTCGTCCTCTCGCTGCGCGAGCTGCCTTATGTTGAAGGTGCCATCGCGAGCGGGACGCGCACACCAATGATCATTTGGAGGCACATCCTTCCGAATACGCTTGCGCCTCTGATTGTGCAGGCGACGTATATTTGTGCCTCCGCGATGATTACGGAAGCGATATTGTCATTCATTGGAGCCGGAACGCCTCCGATCGTGCCGTCCTGGGGCAACATCATGTCCGAGGGCCGGGCGCTGTGGCAGGTCAAGCCTTACATCGTGTTCTTCCCGGCTGTGTTTCTCTCCGTCACCGTTCTTGCGGTGAATCTTCTTGGCGACGGATTGCGCGATGCGCTCGACCCCCGCATGGCGCAGCGGCTGTGAGGTCTGGAATGTCCCTTCTCGAGATACGTAACCTTCAGACGCACTTCTTGACTCCAGACGGCATTAATAGAGCGGTTGATGGGGTGTCGTTCTCCGTCGAAGCGGGCGAGACGCTCGCTGTCGTCGGCGAGTCTGGCTGCGGGAAATCGGTCACCGCTAACTCGATCCTCCGGCTCATTCCAGAGCCGCCTGGCAAGATTGCGGGCGAGATCCTGTTCGAAGGCCGGAACTTGCTTGCGCTTTCGGACAAGCAGATGCGAGCCGTCCGTGGCAACGATATCGGTATGATCTTCCAAGAGCCGATGACGAGCCTCAATCCCGTGCTGACGATCGGAAAGCAGCTGGGTGAAACGCTCCGGCTGCATCAAGGGCTGTCTCGCGGCGACGCAGAAAAGCGCGGCATCGAGGTCATGAAGCTTGTCGGGATTCCAGAGCCTGAGCGTCGGATGCGCTCGTACCCGCACCAGCTGTCGGGCGGTATGCGTCAGCGGGTGATGATTGCAATCGCGCTGGCCTGTAATCCGAAGCTTTTGATTGCGGACGAGCCCACTACCGCGCTCGACGTAACCATTCAGGCGCAGATTCTCGATTTGATGCGGGATCTCAAGGTGCGCGTCGGTGCCGCCATCATTCTGATCACACACGACCTCGGAGTTGTGGCGGAAGTGGCTGATCGGGTCGTCGTCATGTATGCGGGGCGTAAGGTCGAGGAGGCGAGTGTTACGGATCTGTTCCGGACGCCGAGCCATTCGCTCGACGATTTCGCTGCACAGAGGTCCGACTACGTTACTCCGATCTCGGCTGGGTATCGTGGCGTCGAAGTTTTCGAGTGCCCGCCTAATGGTCAAGGGCTCGCCGCTCTCATTATTCTGAAGATTCTGGCGAAGTTCGATATGTCTTCGATGGAAGAGGCGGATCGAATTCACCTGCTCGCAGAAGCAACCAAGGCTGCCTATGCGCTGCGGGATGCGTACTTTTGCGATCCATCGTTCGGAGATCTGGATACCGAACGATACCTCGGTCAGGCGTTCATCGACGGACTTTGCGCAAAGATCGATATACGGAAAGCGTCATCAGGATCCGAATGGCATGATGTCGAACATCGCGACACCGTATACATAACAGTGGTCGATCGCGATCTTAACTCGGTGTCCCTGATAAATTCACTATTCTCTGCGTTCGGCAGTGGCATTTATGCGCCGAAGAGTGGCGTCTTGCTCCACAACCGGGGCTGGAGCTTCCGGGCATTCCCTGGCCACGCTAACTCCATCGGGCGTCGCAAGCGTCCACTACATACGATCATTCCCGGAATGGTCATGAAAGAAGGGCGCGTTCTCATGCCTTTCGGTGTGATGGGTGGCCACTATCAAGCGACGGGGCACGCCAATTTTCTATCGAACGTGTTTGATCGAAAGCTGGACATCCAGGCGGCTGCTGAAGCTGCTCGGTCGTTCGCGTTCGACGGGACGCTCGGTCTTGAGCCCACGATCTCAAGAGAGATCGCAGATGAGCTAGCTGGGCGCGGCCATGTCGTGAACTGGGCGGATGAGCCCATGGGCGGATGCCAGGCTGTTTTCATAGACCACGAGCGTGGTGTTCTTTTCGGTGCAAGTGATCACCGAAAGGATGGTCTCGCATTGGGCGTTTGAGAAAGACCGGTCTGAGTCACCGATGGTGACAGCGATAGCAACGAGGCCTCAAACAGTTGGAGAAACGATCGTGAAGCGAAGAGATTTCTTGAAAGCTGCGACGGCGGCGGTAGCGTTTACCATGGCTCCGAACATCGTCAGAGCCGCGGCAGCAACGACGCTCAAATTTGTTCCTTATGCTGATCTTGCGTTGCTGGACCCACTCGCTGCCGCTTTCGTTACCAGAAACCATGTCATGATGGTTTTCGATACGCTTTATGCCCTGGATGCCGAGGGACAGCCGCAGCCGCAGATGGCAGAAGGTCACACTGTCGATACCGACGGAAAGATCTGGCGCATTTCGCTTCGTGACGGATTGAAATTCCACGATGGATCGCCAGTTCTTTCGCGCGACGTGGTCGCGAGCCTGAAGCGGTGGGCCACCGCCGATGCTTTCGGTCAGGCTCTCATGGGCGCAACCGACGAGCTTTCCGCACCGTCCGACAAAATTGTCGAGTTCAGGCTAAAGAGGCCGTTCCCGCTGCTCCTGCATGCAGTCGCGAAGCCAACCAATCTTGTGGCCGCGATCATGCCAGAGCGTCTGGCAAACTTGCCGACGACACCTAGACTGACCGAAATGGTCGGGAGCGGCCCGTTTCAGTTCGTAGCAAACGAGAGAGTGCCAGGGGCAAGGAACGTTTATCGGAAATTCGGCGGATATGTACCTCGTGCCAACGGTACGCCAAGCTTTTGTGCCGGACCACGCGTCGCGAACTTCGACCAGGTTGAATGGCTGACCATGCCCGACTCGGCGACCCAGGCGTCTGCACTCTCGAGTGGAGAGGTCGATTGGGTCGAGCAGCCGCTTATGGACCTTATTCCATCGCTGCGGGCCAATAAGTGTCATTCGGCCTGCAATATTGACCCCGTAAGCCGGGGGATCGGCGTCCAAAATTGACCCCCTACCATTGGCCTGTTGCGCTGCCTGCTTCGTAACAGAGCAGGTGGTCGGAGATGCTGATCGTGGA
>NZ_NPKQ01000029.1 GCF_008329525.1 Tardiphaga sp. P9-11
TGGCTGCACGACAACAGTATCAATCATTTTGAGATTCCCATTGGAGCGACTCCGGAATAGATGCCGATGCCCACACAATGTGCATTCAAAAGTATGGTTCCGCCCTCGCAGACGAATTCGTCCTCTTCAGCGAGTTCGGTGCCGAAAGATCCAGGCGCGGGATAACCGGTAGGCAGAGCAGTGAAGCGCACCGCCCGTTTTGCCACCCGGATCGTTGCCACCCGCCGCGTCGTCTCCGCGTTACTGGCGATGTATCGCTACGCTCGCGGGGATACCTGTGTTCTGCCGCTAGGTCTCAATCAGCTTGGAGAGGCGCCTGGGCTATCACTAGCTACCGTGAACCGCGCATTTGTTGAACCTTCGAGACAGCAACCTTGCCGACTTCAAGAGCGGATCTCTCACCATCAAGAATTGGGCGATCTCGCGCACTATGGTGAGTTCAATCCTCGCTACTTGCATCAGCGTCGCGAGCCGTTCTGACGTCGGCAAAGTCAACGAACAGCGCACGGGCGGCACCTATGCCTATCTCAGGATCGCTATCGAGGTTGCAGAGAGGCTGCACAAAAGCAATGCCCCTCACACCATCGCTATACGTGGCATCTCGGCGGGTGTCACGGCTTGGCGGTCTCCAGCCTCTGACCAATCCCGGTAGCGAGCCTCCCGCATCGCGCCAAACTGACTTCGGCTGCGGCCGCAAGATAAAACCGGGAACTAGAACCACGGCTCGGTGTTGAAGGGCGCAATTCAACACCACCATA
>NZ_NPKQ01000005.1 GCF_008329525.1 Tardiphaga sp. P9-11
TGGTACTATGGCTTAAGCCCTGGGAGAGTAGGTCGCTGCCAGGCCTGCAAAGGACAAAGTTATCCTCAATTACGATATCTCAAACAAAACGCCGCGCTCTCATGAGCGCGGCGTTTTGCGTTTGTGCAACTCTCAGTGCTGCGTCTCCCCCAGCACGGCGATCTGTCTGGAAAATACTACCGCTATCGCTGAACTATCCTGTCGATCGAGCGACTTACCGAGGACATCTACCAACAGGACCTCGGGATGAATCTGACCTTTCGTTGCGCTATCGCTCTGACATTCACCGCGACCGCCTTCTGCGTCTCGTTGCCTGCCAGCGAAGTTGCCCTCGCGCAGGCGTCCAGGCAGCAGGCACCCGCTGCGAAGCAACTGGCGCTGACTGAAAAGCAGATCGTGGCGCTACTGGCGGCCCAGAAAGATCTTGATGGATTCGTCGCCGCTGCCGGGTCGAACGCTGCGGTTCTCGCGCAGGTTAACGATGTCGCGAAGAAACACGGCTTCGCAAACTATGGCGACTACACGATCACGCTCGACAATATCGGTCTCGTCATGGCGGGCATCGATCCGACGACGAAGACCTATGTAGGTCCCGCTGCCGTGATCAAGCAGAAGATTGCCGCTGTTCAGGCGGACAAGAGCCTGTCGGCTGAAGACAAAAAAGAAGCGTTGGAGGAACTCAATGCCCGGATGGCATCGCCGCTGCCAGCGGTCGAGAACAAGGGAAATATCGACCTCGCCATCAAGCATTACGACAAACTCGCCGTCGCGCTGAAGGACGAATGACCCGGCGCGGAACGCCGCGTGCTGAAGAACTGGTGCATTCTCGCCCCCGCCAGGGTGCGAGCCAGATGGAAAGCCAGGTTCGCTGGCTCAAGATCCGATCGGCTGTTGCGATCATTCAGCCACGATTCAGCTGCAGCATTCCATCCTCTGCCAACCGGGCTCGTTGAACCGGATTCGCTCCGCGATCGACATTCACCGGTCGCACCAATTTGCCGAGGAGATCTTCATGCGTTCCATCCTTCGCCCTGCCATCGCCGCCCTGACCATCGCAGGCCTTGCGACGATTCCCGTCGCCGGCGCCGCATACGCGCAGGCGCAGAAACAGCCGGCCGTGAAACAGACCCCGCCCACGCCGGCACCCACTGCAGCACCCGCGCAAAATGCGCCGGCGCCAAAGCAGATTGCTCTGACGGACAAGCAGATCGAGCAGGTGCTGGCCGCGCAGAAGGATCTCGACGCGGTTACCGCCAAGCTGCCGCAGCAGGCGCCCGACAAGCCCGATCCCAAGGTGGTCGCGCAGCTCGATGACGTCGCCAAGAAAAACGGCTTTGCGAATTACGGCGATTACAACGACGTTGTCGAAAACATCATGCTGGTGCTGGGTGGCTTCGATCCGCAGACCAAGAAATATGTTGGCCCGGAAGCGGTCTTCAAGCAGCAGATCGCGGCCGTGCAGGCGGACAAGAAAATGCCGGCCAAGGACAAGAAGGCCGCGCTTGCCGATCTCAATGCCGCGCTAAAATCACCGCCGCCGGCGGTCGAGAACAAGGGCAATATCGACCTCGTTGAGAAATATTACGACAAGCTGGCCGCATCGATGCAGAACGACGAATAAGTCCGCCATTGCGATCGCATGGTCTGGATTTTTGAAGATCGGGGCTGCCAACGCGGCCCCGATTGTCATTGGAAGCCAAACCAGAGCTACGAAATAACGCCTTGGCGTCCCCCGAATTGTTGTCTAAGCCCTCGTTATTCCGGCTTTCACGAGCCTTTCACTGACGCGGGAGACCGACATGTCGAATCCGAAAGAAGTTCCCGCCCTCCCGCTGAAGGGCTACAGCCTGTTGGACTTCCAGCCTGATCCGACCGTGGTCGGCATCTCCTTCGACACCGAGGCGGGTGTGTTCATGTTCGTGGCCACCAAGGAAATCCTCGACGCTCTCGGCCAGGCCTTCATCCACAAGGCCGCCTCCATGCCGTCGCGCGAGCAGAGCTGAGACAAAGCTGTTCGCCATTTCCGGAAACGGGTGGCGAACAGGTCTGGATCGTCGCAAACTGCGGCAACCTCATCGCATGTCATCGCGGGTGATGGAGGCTTCTCATGACCGACGTTCAATATACATTGTTCGACACTGCCATTGGCCGCTGCGGAATCGCCTGGGCCAATCGCGGTATCATCGCCGTGCAACTGCCGCAGCCGGACGAAAAACAGACGCGCGTGCGCATCAAGCAGCGCCACGCCGATATCGTCGAAGCCGCACCGCCGCCGGCAGTGCAGGCCGCCATCGACGGCATCGTTGAATTGATGAACGGTAAGCCGGTTGATCTTCTGGAGATCGATCTCGATCTCTCCGACGTCCCCGAATTCAATCGCAACGTCTATGCGATCGCGCGCCAGATTCCGCCAGGTGCGACGCTGACTTATGGCGATATCGCCAAGAAGCTCGGCGGCGTCGAGCTGTCACGCAATGTCGGTCAGGCGATGGGGCAGAATCCGTGTCCGGTGATCGTGCCGTGTCACCGGGTGCTCGCCGCGGGCGGCAAGCCGGGTGGATTTTCGGCCAATGGCGGCGTCGAGACCAAGCTCAGGATGCTCGCCATCGAGGGCGCGTATGTGAATCACACGCCCTCGCTGTTCGATTAGGCCCGCCGCAAGAATGCCGTAGGTCCGACGCAGGATTTTCGCAAGCTGACGTGAAATTGCGTCAGGCCGCTTTTCGATCCTAACCCTTTGGCGGAACGGAGATCTTGACCGATTCCCGCTGCAGCATCTTGTTGTGGAAGGCGTCGAGTTTCGGAAACGCCTTGCGCCATCCACAATCCGGGAAGCGGAAGTCGGCATAGCCGAGCACGCAGACGAGCGCGATCTGCGCCGCATCCAGCGGACGCGTCAGGATGTCCGGATGATTTTCGAAGCGCGTGAGGCCCTCCCATGCACGATCCCACTGATCGTCATACCAAGCTTGCCACAGGAGTTCCTTCGGACGCACGCCGACTTCGTAGCGGCATAGCAGCATCGCGTCCGTCATGCCTTGCAGCATCGAATGCTCGCTCTTCACTTTCCAGCGCGCCGGACCCGAGGCCGGGATCAGCTTGTTGCCGCCGGCGAGCTCGTCGAGATATTCGGTGATGACGTAGGAATCGACGATGACATTGCCATCGTCGAGGATCAGCGCGGGTAGTTTCCTGACCGGGCTGATGTCATGGGAATAAGCCTCGTTCTTCTGCGTCGGCGCGACTGAAGCCGCCACCAGTTCGATCTTGTCGATCAGTCCGAGTTCGATCGCCGCTATACGCACCTTGCGTGCGAAGGGCGAACCCGGGGAGAAAGTGAGCTTCATGTTCAGTGTCTTTCATGAATGAAAAAGCGCGGACACGCCCCTGCATGTCCGCGCGAGATGAAGGGCGCTTAAGCCGCAACCACTTTCTGCTTCTGCTCGCCAAGCTTCTCGATGCCGAGCGTCATGACGTCGCCGACTTCGAGGAACTTCGGCGGCTTCATGCCGAGGCCGACGCCGGGCGGCGTGCCTGTGGTGATGATGTCGCCGGGCATCAGCGTCATCATGCCGGATAGATAGGACACAATCTGCGGCACATTGAAGATCATGGTCGCGGTCGAGCCGGTCTGGCAGCGCTTGCCGTTGACGTCGAGATACATGCTGAGCTTTTGCACGTCGCCGACTTCATCTGATGTGACCAGCCACGGGCCGAGCGGGCCGAACGTGTCGTGCGACTTGCCCTTGGTCCACTGGCCGCCGCGCTCGATCTGGAAGAAACGCTCGGAGACGTCGTTGCACACGCTGTAGCCTGCGACATGCTTGAGCGCGTCGGCTTCGGTCACGTATTTGGCTTTGGTGCCGATGATGATGGCGAGTTCGACTTCCCAGTCGAGCTTGGTGGAGCCGCGTGGCTTCTCCACGTCGTCATTCGGGCCGCACAGGCTGTTGAGAGCCTTCATGAAGACGATCGGCTCCGACGGAATCGGCATATTCGATTCAGCGGCGTGGTCGGCATAGTTCAGGCCGATGGCAATGAATTTCGGTTTGCCGCCAACGGGCGAGCCAATGCGCGGCGAGCCGCTTACGGCAGGCAGCGACGCCGGATCGAGCGCAGCGAGCTTGGCGAGATTGGCGGGAGCGAATGCGTCGTCAGCCAGATCCTTGATCTGTCCGGAGAGGTCGCGCAGCTTGCCGTCCTTATCGATCAGTCCCGGCTTTTCGCTGCCGAACGCGCCGTATCTTACGAGCTTCATTGTCGTCTCCCTTGGGGCTTGTCTGAAGGGTTGTGGAACAGGGCGCGAGGAAATTCAACCGCGGTACGGAAAGGTCAGAGCCGCAAAAACTAGTGCTGCAGTGCGGTAAATTTAAAGGCGTCTCCCTCGCGTATAATGCGCCCGGCGCCGAAGTGACCGCCGATCACCAGCGTCGGCGTATCCGCGAACCGCGAGAACAATGCGCGCCGTGATACGGCAGATTGCACCTGGTCGGAATCCGCCGTCGATGACCAGTCGAGATGCGCCATCTGTACCGGGTGATGCGCGGCATCGCCGGTCAGCAGCGCTTCCTCGCCTGCGGACTTGATGTGCACACTCATATGGCCGGGGCTGTGGCCCGGTGTCGGGATCAGCGTGATCTCATCCGAGAGCTGCGCGTCGCTGGCAACGAGATCCATCAGCCCGGCATCGGCGATCGGCTTCACGGAATCGTTGAACACGGCGAGATGCGCCGCTGTATCGCTATGGGCCTTCCAGCAATCATATTCGTTCCGGCCGAACACATAGCGTGCGTTCGGGAATGTCGGCACCCATTGGCCGTCGACCAGTTTCGTGTTCCAGCCGACATGATCGACATGCAGATGGGTGCACAGCACCGTGTCGATGCTTTCGGGCGCGAAGCCGGCTGCCGTCATGTTTTCGAGGAATGGCGTGTGCAGGTTATTCCAGGTCGGCACCGAGCGGTCCTGCTTGTCATTGCCGAGACAGGTATCGACGATGATCCTTTGCGTCGGCGTTTCCACGATCAGCGCATGGATCGACATTTTCAGCCGGCCTTCAGGGGATGCGAATTCCGGCATCAACCACGGCAGCGCCTGGACGTCATCGGGGCCGACCTGCGGGAGAATGAAGCGCGTGCTGCCAATCGTCTGGCCTTCGATGATCTGCGTGATCCTGACCTTGCCGACCGTCCATTGCATCAGGCGTTCATCCTACTGTTTTTTGGGGCTGGAAGATGCGGGTTTCCGGCGTGGCGCGCAATGGATCATCTTGCGGAGCTGCGCGTTGTCTGAGTGGAACACCAGGCCCTGCAGCAAGGAGCGTGCGATGCCAGAACTCGCGATTTCATCCGAGAAAGTGGGCTTTCTGATCGAGAAGGCGCGGCAGTTCGATGCCAAGGATATCGCCTCGGATCCCGATTCCGGCTCCAACGGCGCCGATGACGATATGATCGATGTGCTTGAGGACAATGGCGAGGATCCCGTGGCGCGGGAAATCGCGGGCTTCATCAGCGCGCTCACCGAGGACGAGCAGATCGATCTCGTCGCCCTGATGCGGCTGGGCCGCGGCGACGGCACCATCGAGGAATGGAGCGATTTGCGCCGCGAAGCCGCCGAAGGCCGTAATGGCCGCACCGCGCGCTATCTGCTGGGCGAGCCGTTGCTCGGCGATCTGCTCGCGGAAGGGCTGGAAGAATTCGGCGTGGATTGGTCAAGCGAACGCACCACGCCCGTCCACTGATGACGTCGCGCAAAGAAAAGGCGATCGGCCGCGAAGCCGATCGCCTTTTTGCGTCTTGAGATATCGCCGCTTACATCGTGCCGGGGAAAGCGCCGCCGTCGAGCACGATGTTCTGGCCGGTGATGAAGCCGGACTTCGCGCTGCAAAGCCACGCGCAGGCCTGACCGAATTCATCGGCATCGCCGAAGCGACCCGCCGGGTTTTCCGCTGCGCGCTTGGCCAGGATCTCGTCGATCGACAGGCCCGTGGCCTTGACCTGGCCGGCGGCAACGCCCTTCAGGCGATCGGTGTTGAACGGGCCGGGCAGCAGGCCGTTGATAGTGACATTCGCACGCACCGTCTTGCGCGACAGGCCGGCGATGAAGCCGGTGAGGCCGCTGCGCGCGCCGTTTGACAGGCCTAGCACGTCGATCGGTGCCTTCACGGCGGCCGAGGTGATGTTGACGATACGGCCGAACTTGCGCTCCATCATGCCGTCCACCGTCGCCTTGATCAGCTCGATCGGCGTCAGCATGTTGGCGTCGATAGCCTTGATCCAGTCGTCGCGGGTCCAGTTACGGAAATCGCCGGGTGGCGGGCCGCCGGCATTGTTGATGAGGATGTCGATCTGGCCGGCTGCCTTCAGCGCGGCTTCGCGGCCTTCGACCGTGGTGATGTCGCCGACGACTTCGGTGACCTCGACGCCCGGATAGGCCTTGCGGATATTGGCAGCGGCTGCCGCCAGCGCGTCGCCGCCCCGTGCGGTCATCGTGACATGCACGCCTTCTGCCGCCAGCGCTTCGGCGCAGCCACGGCCTAGGCCCTTGCTGGATGCGCACACCAGCGCGCGGCGGCCTTTGATTCCAAGATCCACGATATCACTCCTGACGTTGTCGAGATGGCGAAGAGAAGAAAGAGGCGGCCAGTCTAGCCCCTTGGATGCGGCCTGATAAGGGCGCTGATGTCAGAGCCGGTGCGCGCGTTTCCATTGCTCGATGGTAACGGTCACGTCCGGCGGCAGCGATTTGACGCCCTTCTGACCGGCCAACGACAGCAGCGGCCTCAAATGCGAGCCGGTCATATAGGCCGGCTGCATATTAGCCGGCACCAGCTGGTCGAAGATCAGCACCAATGTCACCGCGATCAGGCCGACGCGGACGGCCCCGAGCAGCGCGCCGCCGAGGCGGTCGCCGATTCCGATCTCGTGGCCGATCATGTCATTGATCGCCACGCGCAACAGCGAGCCGAGCACGATGCCGGACACCAGGAAGATCGCGAAGAACAGCAGTGAGTTCTGCGTGGTCGGGGCGCTCGCGCTGCCCGACAGTTGCGGCGCGATCAGCCCGGTGATCCAAACCGCCATCGGCATCGCGACCAGATAGCCCAGGATGGTGACCGCGCTGCGCAGCAGGCCGGCGCGGAAGCCGATGACCATGGCGATGATCAGGCCGACATAAACGACGACATCGAAACTGTTCATCGCGGCTTCGTCCCCATGTGGCAATTCCGCGTCAAAGAAATCGGCGGAGCGCGCCGGTTTGCGATCGCGGCAAGGCCGGGTATCACTAGGGCAAAATCAAAGGGAAATGCCATGTCTGCTAATGCGATGTCCGGGATATTCGACGTCAGTAAAGAAACCATCCTCATCACCGGAGCCTCGCAGGGCCTCGGCCGACAATTTGCGCGCGTGCTGTCCGCGCATGGCGCAGCTGTGGTGCTCGCAGCGCGGCAGATGGGCAAGCTGGAGAGCCTGCAGAAGGAAATCACGGACAAGGGAGGCCGCGCCGTCGCGGTGTCAATGGACGTCACCGACAATGCCTCGATCGCACAGGCGTTCGATGCCGCTGAAGCTGCGCTCGGGCCGGTCAGCGTGCTGATCAACAATGCCGGCATCGCGGTGGAGAAGATGGCCATCGATCAGACTGAGGCGGATTGGGACGCGGTGATCGGGGCCAATCTCAAGGGCGCCTATTTTGCGGCGACCGAAGCCGCGCGCCGCATGATCGCGCATAAAGTGGAAGGCAATATCGTCAATATCGCTTCGGTCCTCGGATTCGGGTTGACCAAGGCGGTGTCGCCTTATGCGATCTCCAAGGCCGGCATCGTGCAGGCGACCAGGGCACTGGCGCTGGAACTCGCCGCGCACCGCATTCGCGTCAATGCGCTGGCGCCAGGCTATATCGATACCGACATCAACCACGCCGCTTGGGACACGCCGGTAGGCGAGAAGCTGGTCAAGCGCATCGCGCAGCGCCGGGTCGGTCATGAATCCGACCTTGACGGTGCCATCCTGCTGCTGGCCTCGCAGGCCTCGCGTTACATGACCGGCAGCACCGTGACCGTCGATGGCGGCTTTCTGCTGAACTAGGGTGCCAGAGCCCGTCCAGCAGGCCTGAAAAGCCGTTTTCGGCGGTTGCATCCGTGCCGCGCCGGGTTGTGCCGACACAGGGCAGACTGGCGCGTTGCCGCACCGTCATAAAAGCGCAAAAAGATCGTC
This sequence comes from Tardiphaga sp. P9-11, assembly GCF_008329525.1. GTDB lineage: Bacteria > Pseudomonadota > Alphaproteobacteria > Rhizobiales > Xanthobacteraceae > Tardiphaga. The sequence goes on from NZ_NPKQ01000005.1 coordinate 8,217, forward strand.
GCTGCCCCTTTCCAAAGCAGGCGGGCATTGGTACATACCCCTCGCACCGAGGGCTTTGCCCCGGTTGCCTTCTCAGGAAGCCTCCGGACTGGGATCGATCGACGCCTTGGCGTTGGCCGACTTCGTTTCGTTCTCCGGTTTTCCGAAAGGTTTGGCGCGGGGTGGAGCAGCCCGGTAGCTCGTCAGGCTCATAACCTGAAGGTCATAGGTTCAAATCCTATCCCCGCAACCAAACATTCTAAAAGAAATCAAAGGGTTGGACGCTAGTCCGACCCTTTCTTTTTGATCAAAACCCCTCAAGACGACCCAGTGACCTGCCGGGGCTTTTTGGAACAAGCTTTGTGAACAACTGAGCTTGGAAAAAAGTTTTGGGGATGCCGAAAAGGACGTTCACGACAGAGCAGATCGCGCTGCTGCTGCGCCAGATCGAAGTATTGATGTCGCAAGGCAAGGCAACGCCTGTCGCGAAGCGAGTATTTTGCCGCCTACCCTGTCGATCGGCAATTGAATGCGGCGCCTTAACCATATCGCTCGCTGGCAAAGTCGTGAACAGGCTGCACTTTTCGATCGGGGCAGGATGTGAGACCTTGGAATCGTGAAAAGGTCCGTTGTCCTTCGCTGTCTGCTCGCGCTGCTCGTAGTGTCCAGTCTGGTCACCGCGCCCTTGGCTGCGCCTGCCGCCGCTTCAGTGATGGCCGCCACGCAGATGGGCGATATGGCGGCGGACATGCCGTGCTGTCCGGACATGGCGGGCGACACGGCCCCTCACAAGAATGACTGCAAGGACTGCCCGTTGATGACGGTCTGCATCCTCAAGAGCATGCAGGGTGTCCCGGTTGCCGTTGAACGATCCCTGTTTGCTCCGGACATTTCGACCTTGATGGCGCCTTTCAGCGATGCCGTGGCGGACAGCCTCGGTTCCTCGCCTCCCGCGCGACCTCCTCGAAGCTTGGTGTAGCGGCTCACGCCGTTGTTGCCGCATGGCCATAGGCCTGCGGCGATACGCATGCCGCCGTCTGGCGGACCCCAAGCTTAAGAGGAAGATTCCAAATGAAGACGATCACATCCGCGCGCGCCATGACGGCTGCGTTCACCGGCCTTGCGATGGCTGGCCTTATCTCGACCGTTCGTGCCGACGTCAAGGACTACGAGTTCCAGCTCGTCGAACCTGCTGTCACCGTCGGACCGCAAGCCGTGTTCACAGTGCGGCTGCTCAACAAGAAGACCAACAAGGCCGTGCCTGATGCGGTGGTGTTCGCCACCCGTCTCGACATGGCGCCTGATGGCATGGGCGAAATGGTGACCAAGGTCACGCCGGTAAAGGGCGCCGAACCCGGCGTCTACAAGTTCACGGCCAATGTAAGCATGGCCGGTCGCTGGCAGCTGTCGCTCGGCGCCAAGGTGCAGGGTGAGACTGGCACCGTCGAAAATAAACTCGTTATCCCGGCGCAGAAATGAAACGCGTCTCTGTGACGATGGGCGTCCTCGCCGCCGTGACGGCGGCAGGGATCGGAGGGCTTTGGCTTACGCGACCTGACTTGCTGCCATTCTCCTCAAAGAAAATGGAGATGGAGCACCAGGTCCGTGCAGGCCAGCGGCCGCTCTACTATCAAGACCCCGATGGCAAACCTGCGTATGCGCTGGATGCCAGGTCGACGGCAGGTGGCCGTGCTTATCGGCCGGTCTATTCCAGCGAAGATAAAGTGAGTTTTGATACTGGCGAGGAGAGTGAGGTCCCTCAGGCCAGTAAAATCAAGTTCTACCGCAACCCGATGGGGCTGGCGGACACTTCGCCGGTGCCGAAGAAGGATTCGATGGGGATGGATTACATCCCCGTCTATGAGGGCGACGCCGCGGACGATGGTTCGGTCAGGCTGACGCTCGGCAAGCTCCAGCGCTCGGGTGTGAAATCCGTCGTCGCCGGGATGCGCGTCATCCGTACGGTGATCCGCGCACCGGGGACCATCCAGCTCGACGAGCGGCGCGTGTCGGTGATCTCGATGCGCTCGGAAAGTTGGCTGCAGAAAGTATCCGACGTCACCACCGGCAGCCATGTACGCAAGGGCGAGCCGCTGATGGAAATCTACAGTCCGGCCATCACGTCAGCCGCCGCGGAATATCTGGCGGTCAGAGGTTCGGGGTCCGTCAGCGATACGTTGAATGCGGGGGCACGCCAGCGGCTGATGAACCTCAACGTGCCGGAATCTGCCTTGGCCGCAATTGAAAAGGGAAAGGCTGCGCCTTTGGCGATCGCCTGGACCGCGCCACGGGACGGCATCGTGCTTGAACGCAATGCCACCGAGGGCATGCGGGTCGGACCAGGTGATGTGCTGTTTCGGCTGGCCGATACTTCCGTCGTGTGGACGATGATTGATGTGGCGGAGCGCGATTTGTCACTCGTCAAGGCAGGGCAGGCTGCGACGATGAGCGCCCGTGGTTTTCCGGGCCGGACTTTCGAGGGAAAGGTTGCGGTGGTCTATCCGCAACTGAACAAGGAAACGCGTACGGTTCGTGTTCGCATCGAATTGCCGAATGCTGACCTCGCACTGCTGCCGGACATGTATGTCGATGCCGAGATCGATGTCGGCAGTGGTCAAGCGGTGCTTGCCGTGCCCGACTCGGCGGTGCTGGATTCCGGCGAGCGGCAGGCCGTGTTCGTCGACAAGGGCAACGGCAGGCTTGAACCGCGACCGGTGAAACTCGGCGCGCGGGGAGGGGGCTATACCGAGATCCGTGATGGCGTCGTCGATGGCGAGGCGGTGGTCACTTCCGCCAATTTCCTGATCGATGCGGAAAGCAACATCAATGCAGCGCTGAAAGGCTACTCTGACGCAGGAAGCCAGCCATGATCGCGCGCCTGATCGCATGGTCCTCGCGAAACATCATGCTGGTGATGGTCGGCGTCGTGTTCGCCGTCGCCGGCGGTCTGTACGCGCTTCGCCATCTTCCACTTGATGCGATTCCCGACCTCTCCGACACCCAGGTCATTGTCTACACCGAATATCCGGGGCAGGCGCCGCAGGTGGTCGAGGACCAGGTCACCTATCCATTGACCACGGCGATGCTGACGGTGCCCAAGTCGAAGGTCGTCCGTGGGTTCTCGTTTTTTGGCGTGTCGTTCGTCTACATCATCTTCGAAGATGGCACTGATATCTATTGGGCGCGGTCGCGCGTGCTGGAGTTCCTCAACGGTGCGGCGACACGTTTGCCAGCGGGCGTCACTCCCTCGTTAGGGCCGGACGCTACAGGCGTGGGTTGGATCTACCAGTATGCCCTCAAGTCAAAAGACCTGAGTCTCGCCGACACCAGGACCTTACAGGACTGGACCATGCGTTTTGGGTTGGCCAAGGCGGAGGGCGTTGCGGAAGTCGCGCCGGTGGGTGGCTTCGTCCGCCAGTACAACGTGATCCTAGATCCCCAGCGCATGCGTGACCTCGGCATCACCATGCAGAAAGTGCGCGAGGCTATCCGCGCCAGCAACGCAGACGTCGGTGGTCGCACCGTCGAGCTCTCCGAGTTCGAATATGTCATCCGCGGTCGTGGTTACCTCAGGGGTATCGGCGACATCGGCGACGTGGTCCTGAAAAGTAATAGCGGCACGCCGGTGCTGGTGCGTGATATTGCGCGCGTGGAGCCCGGCCCCGATGAGCGGCGCGGCATCGCCGAGCTTAACGGAGAAGGGGAGGTCGCCAGTGGCATCGTGTTGCAGCGTTTCGGCGCCAACGCGTTGGATGTCATTGAGAGCGTCAAGAAGCGGATCGCGGAGCTTGCGGGCAGTCTTCCGGCATCGGTTGAGATCATCCCGGTCTATGACCGTTCAGGGCTGATCAATGCTGCCATCGAGACCTTGAAGAGCACGCTGTTCGAGGAAAGCGTGGTCGTCGCGCTGGTGTGCATTGTCTTCCTGCTGCATGTCCGCAGTGCGCTGGTGGCTATCCTGATGCTGCCGGTGGGTGTGCTGATGGCGTTTGGTGCCATGAAGATGTTGGGGCTGGGCTCCAACATCATGAGTCTCGGCGGAATCGCGATCGCCATCGGTGCGATGGTGGATGCGGCAATCGTCATGATCGAGAACGCGCATAAGCACCTGGAGCGAGCCGGGCCGGACAAGAACCGGGTGGAGGTGTTGATCGAGGCTGCGTCCGAAGTGGGGCCAGCCCTGTTTTTCAGTCTGTTGATTATCACCGTGTCCTTCCTGCCGATCTTCACCCTGGAATCCCAAGAAGGACGACTGTTCAGTCCGCTGGCTTTCACCAAGACGTTTGCCATGGCCGCGGCTGCGATTCTGTCGATCACGCTGGTACCAGCGCTGATGATCATCTTTGTCAGGGGGCGGATCGTTCCCGAGCACAAGAACCCCATCAACCGCTTTCTGATCTGGGTCTATCGGCCGCTGATCAGGGGAGTATTGCAAGCCAAGGCATTGGTGATCGTCGCTGCGCTGGCGGTCCTGGTCGTGAGTGTCTGGCCCGCCCGCCAACTGGGCTCCGAGTTCATGCCCAACCTCAATGAAGGCACGTTGATGTACATGCCGACGACGTTGCCGGGCATTTCGGTGACGAAGGCGGCAGAACTGATGCAGATGCAGGACCGCATCATCAAGTCATTCCCTGAAGTCGAGACGGTCTTCGGCAAGGCGGGGCGCGCGGCGACCGCGACCGATCCCGCGCCAAGCGAAATGTTCGAGACCATCATTGCATTGAAGCCCAAGGAAACATGGCGGCCGGGCGTGACCATCGACAGCCTCACAGCAAAAATGGACAAGGCGTTGCAGTTTCCCGGGGTGTCCAATGCGTGGACCATGCCGATCAAGGCACGCATCGACATGCTCTCGACGGGCATCCGCACACCGGTGGGCGTAAAGGTGATGGGGACTGACCTCGCAAGCATGGAGAAGACCGCCCGTCAGGTAGAGACGGTGCTCAAGGCGGTGCCCGGGACCTCGTCCGCCTATGCCGAGCGCGTAACCGGTGGTTATTATCTCGACATCATTCCCGACCGGGCGGCGATGGCGCGTTACGGCATCATGATCCAGGACGTGCAGGATATCATCGGCATGGCACTGGGCGGGCAGACCGTGACCACGACGGTGGAAGGTCGCCAGCGTTTCGGTGTGAATGTGCGCTACCCCCGTGACCTGCGTGGCGATCCTCAGACCATAGCGCGTGACGTGCTGGTGCCGATGCCTTCCGGCGGCGCGGTGCCGCTGGGCGAGATTACCAAAGTCAGCCTCGCGCGAGGGCCATCGTCCATTCGCACCGAGAACGGCCAGCTCGCGGTTTATATCTATGTCGATGTCCGCGATCGCGACATTGGCAGCTATGTGGCCGACGCCCAGGCGGCGGTAAAGGCCAGCGTGGTGTTTCCTCCAGGCACATACGTCACGTGGAGTGGACAGTATGAATATCTGGAGCGTGCCACGGCCCGGCTCAAGGTGGTGGTGCCACTCACGCTGCTGATCATCTTCCTGCTGCTTTACCTGAACTTCCGTTCTCTGACCGACACACTCATCGTGATGCTCTCACTACCGTTCGCCTTGGTTGGTGGGCTCTGGCTGATGTGGTGGCTTGGGTTCAATCTCTCCGTTGCGGTGGTCGTGGGGTTCATAGCGCTCGCGGGTGTCGCGGCAGAAACGGGGGTGGTCATGTTGATCTACCTCAACCACGCCCTGGAGGAGGTGAGGGCTGAGCGACTGGCTGCGAGCAAGCCCTTTACGGAGGAAGATCTCTACAGGGCCATCATGCTGGGCGCCGTCGAACGGGTGCGACCGAAGATGATGACCGTGGTGGCGATCATGGCGGGGCTGCTTCCCATCATGTGGAGCACAGGCACCGGTTCGGAAATCATGCAGCGGATTGCCGTGCCGATGATTGGCGGAATGGTGTCGTCCACCATTCTCACCCTGGTCGTGATTCCTGCCATTTATGCCGTGGTGAAGGTCGGCATGGCACGACGTTCCCCAGCAATTCATGCGGCAGCGGCTGCTCACATTGAGCGGTAAAGCTCCTGGTGGACTACACCGACCTGTCGGGGCGTTCCGAATACTCGATCCAAGTTTGCCGGCGAAGATCTCGCAGGTTTATTGGCGGATTGTCGTGGTGGTGCGCTGGCCGTTCTCGGTGCTCGACCGGCCACGGCGACGCAGCACGTAGAGCGTGCCGAGGGCAGGGCGCCCGGCTTCGAGGCGTAGCTCTGAATTATTCTTGCTCACGATTTCGAAGCCTTTTGCGGCGCAGGCCTCGAAATATGTCTCGCTATGCGCGAACCGGCCCGACGTGAGTAACGCGAAGTCGCCGTTTTCTACGCGCTCGATGCTCGCGGCGAAAAGACCACCCGCGGGCAGCACCCGAGCGATCAGCTCAAAGAGCTCGTCCAGCCGGCCGAGATAGATCAGAAGATCGGCGGCGAAGACGAGATCGAAGCTGCGTGGGCTGTCCGCGAGATAGCTCGTGACGTCGGCCTTGATGAGGTCGTGATAGGCATTCCGCCCTGCCGCAACTGCGAGCATCTTCTCCGACAGGTCGATGCCGGTCAGTCGTGCGGCGAATTGTCGGAGCGGCTCGGCTGCGAGCCCGGTGCCACAGCCGAGATCAAGGATGGTCGCGAGTGTCGGCCGGCAGGATGCGACCATATCGGCGAGTTGCTGTGGCACCTTGTAGCCGAGAACATCGACCAGCTTGCTGTCGAAGCCCTCGGCGAATTCGTCGAAATGCGCTTCGACATAGGCCGCCGGTGCGCGGTCATGACTCTGTCCGCCAACGGCATCCAGCAAGTAGCGCTGGACAGGATCGTCCGGCTGGGTTTCCAGCCGCAGGCGCCCGACAGTGGCTGCGGCATCGTGCATGCCATAGGCGCTGAATAACGCGAATGCGGTGCGCAAGACCTCGTCCAGGGACTCGCTCTCTTGTCCTGCAAGCGTCGGGTAGCGGGCGATGGCGCCTCGAATGTCGCCGTCCAGCATCGCGGCAAAGGTCCGTGCACGGGCGTAGAGACGCAGCGTCACGCCTTCCAGCGGCACAAAGCCGTTTGCCGCTGCCAAGGCATCGGCGCTCTCGCCGAAACGGCCGGCCATGTAGAACGCCTGTCCGAGGCAGAGATGCGTGACCGCGTCGAGGCCGCCCCAGGACAGCGCGTGTTGCAGATGGGCGATGGCCTGTTCGGGACGGCGGGAGCCGAGATACAGCACGCCCAGGCCGAGATGCGCGTCGCCGAGCGCGGGATCGCGGGACAAAACCTGCAGATAGGCCGTTTCCGCATCGTCGATGCGCTGCAGCCGGTAGGCAAGACTCGCATATTGCAGCCGTGTCGCGGCGTGATCCGGATCGATAGCAAGTGCGCGCAGTGCACATGTTTCCGCCAGTTCGTCGCGGCCGCTGAGTTGGTAGTCCGTCGCAAGGTCACGCCAGGCGACAATATCGGCCGGCATCAGTGCAAGCGCAGCCAGCAGCGCGTCGATGGCGATGTCGCTCTGGCCATGCGCGCGGTTGATCGCTGCAAACTGCCGCAGCGCAGAATTGGTGCTGTCGGATTGTTCCATCAGCAGCGCAAACACCGCATGCTCCATGGCCCAGCGATCGATCTGATCGGCGGCATACTGGGTATCGGGGACTGTGAGCGTGATCGAGTTCATCGAGGCGGTCGGGAAATCTTGATCCGGAGTCGTGCGCTATCTTGCTTCTGCTCAATGTGCGTCGCGAAAACAAGGTGGCGATTGTATCGCAGAGGTTGTGTTTCTGCTACCAGGTTGCGCGATGCGTAGTCGTCTAAGGTCGCATCATCTGATCTGTTGCCGCCGGTTCCAATCCGTATAAGCTGTCCTGAAAGCAAGACGACTACTGGGCGGAAATAAGATGGAGAGGGCGCGGTGAAATCACCCGTCGTAAAGCGATCGATCGTCGTCGCCGGACACAAGACGAGCGTCAGCCTCGAAGAGGCATTCTGGACGGCGCTGAAAGAGATCGCCGGCATGCGCCGGATCACGATGTCGCAGCTCGTCGGCGAGATCGACAAGAACCGCCAGCAGAATAACCTCTCCTCGGCGATCAGGCTTTACGCGCTGGCCCATTACCAGGCCCTCGTCCCGCAGCCCGCGTCGTCATAGGCGCTCGGCAAGCCTTGCGGCGGACCGGCTGGCGGCAAGGCGCATCTGCGCCTACATTCGGATCAGCCACTTCCACACTAGCCAGGGCCTCTGCATGACCGTTCACCACCGCAATATCTCCGCCCCCATCGATTCCGTGAAGCTCGACCGTCTGGCCGAAGTCGCCGTGAAAGTCGGGCTGCAACTGGCGCCGGGACAGGATTTGCTGCTGACCGGCCCGGCCGCAGCGTTGCCGCTGGTGCGCAAGATCGCCGAACACGCCTACAAAGCCGGCGCAGGCCTGGTGACGCCGTTCTTCTCCGATGAAGAGATGACGCTGGCGCGCTATCGCTACGGCCATGATCTGTCGTTCGACCGCGCCGCCGGCTGGCTCTATGAGGGCATGGCCAAGGCGCTCGGCAACAACACCGCACGCCTCGCCATCGTCGGCGATAATCCGATGCTGCTGTCCAACGAAGATCCGGCCAAGGTGTCGCGCGCGAGCAAGGCCAATTCCATCGCTTATCAGCCTGCGCTGCAGAAGATTGCCGGCTTCGACATCAACTGGAATATCATCGCCTATCCCACGCTCTCATGGGCCAAGCAGGTGTTTCCCGGCGATGAGGATGATGTCGCCGTGCAGAAGCTTGCGGACGCGATCTTTGCAGCGTCGCGCGTCGACAATGCCGATCCCATCGCCGCCTGGGCGAAGCACAATGCTGCTTTGCGCAGCCGCACCGAATGGCTGAACGCCCAGCGCTTCCACGCACTGCATTTCACCGGACCGGGTACCGATCTCGTGGTCGGCCTTGCCGATGGACATGAATGGGAAGGCGGCGCCTCCACCGCCAAGAACGGCATCATCTGCAATGCCAATATTCCGACCGAGGAAGTCTTCACCACGCCGCATGCAGCGCGGGTGAATGGCCATGTCCGCTCGACCAAGCCGCTGTCCTATCAGGGCACGCTGATCGACGATATCGCGGTGCGTTTCGAGGACGGCCGGATCGTCGAGGCCAAGGCGTCGCGCGGCGAGGAAGTGCTGAACAAGGTGCTCGACACCGATGAGGGCTCGCGCCGGCTCGGCGAAGTGGCGCTGGTGCCGCATTCGTCGCCGATCTCGGCCAGCGGTCTCCTGTTCTACAACACGCTGTTCGACGAGAACGCCGCCTGCCATATCGCGCTCGGCCAGTGCTATTCGAAGTGCTTCGTCAATGGCAGCGACCTGACGCCCGAGCAGATTGCGGCGCAGGGCGGCAACAAGAGCTTCATCCATATCGACTGGATGATCGGCTCAGGCGAGATCGATATCGATGGCGTGCATAGTGATGGCCGCCGCGTGCCGGTGTTCCGCAAGGGCGAGTGGGCATAACGCTGCGACACGCATGACCTGAACCGGCGTGGAAACTGAGTCTTCAAATCTATGGCCCAGCCCCACCGCGTCGGCTTTCTCCTGATCGACGGTTTCGCGCTGATGTCGTTTGCGTCGGCGATAGAGCCGCTGCGCGCGGCCAATGTGCTGGCCGGCAAGAAACTGTACCAATGGCTGCAGATCTCCACCGGCGCTGATGCGATCCTCGCCTCCAACGGATTGTCGGTGTCGTCCGATCACACCATTGCGGACAGCGTGCGTTACGACACCGTGCTGGTCTGTGCCGGTGGCAATCCTGCGACATTCACTGACACCAGGACGCTCGCGTGGCTGCGTCGTTTGGCGCGCTCGGGCTGCGCCATTGGCGGCGTCTCCGGTGGGCCCTTCATTCTCGCGAGAGCCGGCATTCTCAACGATGTTCGCTGCACGATCCATTGGGAGCATCTCGATGCGTTCATCGAAGCCTTTCCCGACATCGAGCCGACGCGGACCTTGTTCGAGATCGACGGCAACAGGCTAACCTGCGCCGGCGGTGTCGCCGCGCTCGACATGATGCATGCGATCATCCGCCGGGACCACGGCCAGGCGCTGGCGGCGAAGGTCAGCGACTGGTTCTTGCAGACCGCCGTGCGGCTCGGCGATGACAGCCAGCGCATTTCATTGCGCGAGCGTCTCGGTACCAGCAATCGCGCCGTGCTTTCGGCGATCACCGTGATGGAGCGGCGGCTGGCCAGCCCCGCGCCGCGCGACGAACTCGCAAAGGCGGCCGGTGTGTCTGTGCGGCAACTCGAGCGGTTGTTCACCGCGCATCTCGGCGTGACCATCGAGCAGCATTACCTGACCCTGCGTCTCGCCAAGGCCCGCGCGCTGTTGCAGCAGACCAGTATGCCGGTGGTCGAGGTGTCAGCCGAATGCGGCTTCGCCAGCGCCAGCCATTTCGCGCGGATATATCGGCGGGCCTTCGATGTGGCGCCGTCTCAGGACCGGATGTCGGGGAAGAGCAAGGCGAAGTGAGACCTAGCTCCGTCGCGGATAAATGATCACCGACAGATACGTCATCGGTGCTTTCACCAGTTCTTCCGGTCCGTGCCGCGCGGCGGCATCGAAGAACAGTGTATCGCCGGGCTCCATCAGATAGCTCTGGTCGGCATGACGATAGCGCACCTTGCCTGACAGCATGTAGATCATCTCGACGCCGGCATGGCGGAAGTTGGTATAGGCCTCGGCGTCTTCGTTGAGCGTAATCAAATAGGGCTCGACGGCGAGCTCGCCGTGAACCGATTGCCCGAGCAGCTGATAATTGTGCCCGGACTTGGTGCCGCGCCGCTCGATTTTGACGCCCGCGCCCGCCTTGACGAAGGAGCAATCGCGCTCTTCCTCTGTCTCGCGAAAGAATCTGGAGATTGGCACGTTCAGCGCTTTTGACAGTGCATTCAGCGTGCCCAGCGATGCGGAGATGCTGCCGGTCTCGATCTTCGACAGCATGCCCGTGGAGATGCCCGCCGATGTGCTGAGCTCGGCCACCGTCAGCTCCAGCTCCTTGCGCAGCTGCCGCACTTCATTGCCGATCTTGGATTCCAGCGAGCCGCCGACTTCCAGCGGCGCGTTGGAGCCGGTGCGCAGCTCCTCCGGCTTCGGTCGCGCGGGTGGTGATGATTTGGTCTTCTTCGGTTTCGCTTTCACGGTGGCGTTTCCTGCGTGCGGTGATTTCCCGACAATAGCGATATTTCCTGTCAAGAAAACTATTTTCTCTATGGTTGACATGGCGGTTTTGTTTCGGGCAAGGTCCACGCGCATTCAACGAGTGAGATGTTCCTCATGTGCGGCATTGCAGGTCTGTTCCTGAAAGATCAAAAGTTGGCCCCCGAATTGGGCGGGCTGCTGTCCGGCATGCTGGAAGCGCTGAGCGATCGCGGTCCCGACTCTGCAGGCTTCGCGGTCTATGGCGATAGAGATAACGGCCAGATCAAGCTGACGCTGCGCGCTGCGCCGTCATTCGATTTCGCTGAACTGATGGCATCGCTGGGCAAAGTCGCCGGCGCGCCGATTTCCTATCAGGTACACGACACCCACGCCGTCATCAGCATTTCCACCGATCGCGAGGCTGCCGTCGCGTCTGCGCTCGTCGGCATGAAAGACGTCGATATGGTCGCGCGCGGCAAGCGCATGGCCGTGTTCAAGGAAGTCGGCCTGCCTGCCGATGTGGCGAAGCGTTTCGGCCTGAACACGATGACCGGCACCCACGCAGTCGGTCACACACGGATGGCAACCGAGTCAGCCGTGACGACCAACGGTGCGCATCCTTTCACGACCGGCACCGACCAGTGCCTGGTGCATAACGGCTCGCTGTCGAACCACAATGATGTGCGCCGCGAGCTGATCCGCCAGGGCATGACGTTCCGGACCGAAAACGATTCCGAAGTCGCCGCCGGCTATATCTCGTCGCAGATGGCCGCGGGTGCGTCGCTGCAGGATGCGATGACATCGTCGCTGTCCGCGCTGGACGGCTTCTACACATTCGTTATCGGCACCGAGACCGGGTTCGGCGTGCTGCGCGATCCCATCGCCTGCAAGCCGGCCGTGATGGCCGAGACTGATCGCTGGGTTGCGTTCGGTACCGAATATCGTGCGCTGGTGGATCTGCCGGGCATCGATAGCGCAAAAGTCTGGGAGCCGGAGCCGGCCCGCGTCTATCTGTGGGAGCGACACTGATGCCCACAGTCGATATTGCATCATCGCCGTTGCGTGAGCTCAATAGCGCGCTCCACAAGCTCACGCCGAATACCAACGAGACGCACTGGACCGTCAGCAACCCGCGTGGCCAGCATAATATCGCGGTGGGTCTCGACTTTCCCGTGGAGATCGAGATCGACGGTCACGTCGGCTATTACTGCGCAGGCATGAACAAGCAGGCGCGCGTCACCGTGCGCGGCAATGCCGGGCAGGGCGTTGCGGAGAATATGATGTCGGGCCGTGTGCATGTCACTGGCGATGCGTCGCAGGCGGCGGGCGCGTCAGGCAATGGCGGTCTGCTGGTGATCGACGGCAATGCGTCCGCGCGTTGCGGCATCTCCATGAAGGGCATCGATATCGTCGTGAAGGGCTCAGTCGGCCATCTCTCCGCCTTTATGGCGCAGGCCGGCAAGCTCGTGGTGCTCGGCGATGCCGGCGAGGCGCTCGGCGACTCCATCTATGAAGCGCAGCTCTTTGTGCGCGGCACGGTCACGAGCCTCGGCGCCGATTGCATCGAGAAGCCGCTCAAGGACGAACACAAGGTTGAGCTGAAAAAGCTGCTGGATGATGCGGGCGTCGAAGGTGTCAGCCCCGATGAGTTCAAGCGCTATGGTTCAGCGCGCAAACTCTATCACTTCCACATCGACAACGTCGGATCATACTGATGAGCGCGCAAGACCGCTGGATCCACACGCCGCCGCGCAAGTCGGCGACCTTCGATGACGCTGCGATCGCGGAAATCCGCCGCGCCGCCGCGACGGGCATCTATGACATTCGCGGCGCCGGCGCCAAGCGTAAGCTGCCGCATTTCGACGATCTGCTGTTTCTCGGCGCCTCGATCAGCCGCTATCCACTCGAAGGCTACCGCGAGAAATGCGCCACCGATGTCGTGATCGGTGCGCGCTTCGCCAAGAAGCCGATCCATCTGAAGATTCCGATCACTATCGCCGGCATGAGCTTCGGTGCGCTGTCCGGCCCGGCCAAGGAAGCCCTCGGCCGCGGGGCGTCCTCGGTGGGCACGTCGACGACGACGGGCGACGGCGGCATGACGCCGGAAGAGCGTGGTCATTCCGATCTGTTGGTCTATCAGGTGCTGCCATCACGCTATGGCATGAATCCGGATGACCTGCGCAAGGCCGATGCGATCGAGGTCGTGGTCGGGCAAGGCGCCAAGCCCGGCGGCGGCGGCATGCTGCTGGGCCAGAAGATCACCGAGCGTGTCGCCGGCATGCGCCGTTTGCCGGTGGGGATCGACCAGCGCTCGGCGTGCCGACATCCGGACTGGACCGGGCCCGACGATCTCGAAATCAAGATCCAGGAGCTGCGCGAGATCACCGACTGGCAGATCCCGATCTATGTGAAGGTCGGTGCCTCACGCCCGTATTACGACATCGCGCTTGCCGTGAAATCCGGCGCCGATGCCATTGTGCTCGATGGCATGCAAGGCGGGACGGCTGCGACGCAGGACGTATTCATCGAGAATGTCGGCCTGCCCACCATGTGCGCGATTCCGCCCGCGGTGAAGGCGCTGCAGGATCTGGGCATGCATCGCAAGGTACAGCTCATCGTCTCCGGCGGCATCCGCAACGGCGCTGACGTGGCCAAGTGTCTTGCGCTCGGCGCAGATGCTGTCGCGATCGGCACGGCAGCCTTGATCGCGCTCGGCGATAACGATCCCGCGCTGGAAGCGGAGTACCAGAAGCTCGGCACCACCGCCGGCGCCTATGACGACTGGCACGAAGGCCGCGATCCCGCAGGCATCACCACGCAGGATCCGGTGCTTGCTGCGCGGCTCGATCCGGTGATCGCGGGCCGCAAGCTGGCGAACTACCTGTCGGTGATGACGCTGGAAGCGCAGACCATCGCGCGTGCCTGCGGCAAGAGCCATGTCCACAATCTCGAACCGGAAGATCTGGTGGCGCTGACAATGGAGTCGGCGGCCATGGCGAGGGTCCCTCTCGCCGGAACGAACTGGATTCCCGGCAGCAATATCTAACAGGCCGTAATGGCTGGTTTACTTTCGGAGATGTCAATGACGACCTGGACCGAACTAGCCAAACAACACGACCTCAAATACTTCCTCATCGCCTTCGTCGACCTGTTCGGCGGCATGCGCGCCAAGCTGGTGCCGGCGACGGCGATGGACGGCGTGGCAAAGGCCGGTGCGGGTTTTGCGGGATTTGCAGCCTGGTTCGATATGACGCCGGCCGATCCCGATGTGCTTGTTATGCCGGACATGGACACGCTGACGCTGCTGCCATGGAAGCCCGGCGTCGCGTGGGTCACCGGCGATCTCTATATGGGCGGCAAGCCGGTCGCGCAGAATCCACGCCAGGTGCTGAAAGGCCTGATTGCCAAGGCCGCCGAACAGGGCGTTGAACTCAAGACCGGCGTCGAATGCGAGTACTTTTTGATTTCGCCGGACGGCACTGCGATTTCCGATCCAGCCGATCAGCAAGCGAAGCCGTGTTACGACCAGCAGGCGCTGATGCGCCGCTACGAAATCGTCGCCGAAATCTGCGATGCGATGATTACGCTCGGCTGGAAGCCGTATCAAAACGATCACGAAGACGCCAACGGCCAGTTCGAGATGAACTGGGAGTTCGATACGGCGCTGAAGACCGCCGATCGTCACGCCTTCTTCAAGTTCATGGTGAAGTCGATCGCCGAGAAGCACGGTTACAAGGCGACCTTCATGCCGAAGCCCTTCGCCAATCTCACCGGCAACGGCTGCCACGTCCATGCATCGCTATGGTCGATCAAGGACGGCTCGAATGTGTTCGAGGACGAGGCCGGCGAACTCGGTCTGTCCAAGGCCGCCTATCACTTCATCGGCGGCCTCGTGCATTCGGCCGAGGCGGTCTGCGCCATCACCAATCCCACGGTGAATTCCTACAAGCGCATCAATGCGCCGCGCACGCTCTCCGGCGCCACCTGGTCGCCGAATACGGTGACCCATGGCGGCAACAACCGCACCCATATGATCCGCATTCCCGATGCCGGCCGTTTTGAATTCCGCTTGCCCGACGGTGCGGTGAATCCGTATCTGTTGCCAGCCGCTCTGCTGGCCGCCGGGCTTGACGGCATGGCCAATAGCCGCGACCCCGGTCCGCGGCTCGACATCAACATGTATACCGAGCGCGATGCGACCACGAAGGTGAAGCAACTACCGCTGAATCTGCTCGATGCGCTGCGTGCGCTTGAGGCGTCCGAGGTGCTGAAGACGCAGCTCGGCGAGGTGGTCGTGTCGTCCTATCTCAAGCTCAAGCATGGCGACTGGAACGAGCACTGCCGCCAGCTCACGGAGTGGGAGCGACAGACGACTTTGGATTGCTGATATCGCGCGTCCATCGAAATTGCATGCTATGAGTCCGGGCTCAGGGGCGTCATTGGGTTGACGCAACGCTGCCGCAGGATCATTTTCGCATCATGACAACCGGTGCCAGTGCGTTTTATAGCGGCATTTCAATATTTTACGGCTTCGACCGGGTGATGGACCCGGCGCTCTACGCGGCTTTGCCGGATGACTGGATCATCGGTGTCGCCGATATCGTCGAATCCACCAAGGCGATCGCCGAACAGCGCTACAAGGCCGTCAACATGGCCGGCGCCGCCGTCATCGCTGCCGTGACCAATGCATTGGACGGTCGTGAATTTCCCTTCGTGTTCGGCGGCGATGGCGCCAGTTTCGCAGTCCCGCCGGATGATCGCGAACGCGCATGCGAAGCGTTGGCGGCGACCGCGACATGGGTCAAGCACGATCTTGATCTCGTGATGCGCGTGGCCCTGGTGCCTATCAGGGATATCCGCGCGCAGGGTCTGGATGTGCGCGTGGCGCGCTTCGGTCCGTCGAAGAACGTGTCCTATGCGATGTTTTCCGGTGGTGGGTTGGGCTGGGCGGAAGCTGCGATGAAGCGCGGCGAATTCGTTGTGGCGCCAGCGCCCGTCGGGACCTATCCCGATCTCTCCGGGCTCTCATGTCGCTTCGAGGAAATCCCATCGGCGCGCGGTTTGATCCTGTCGGTGCTGGTGACGGCTGCAGCGGGCGCCGACACATCCGCTTTTCGTCGCGTCATCGAAGACATTATCGCGCTGGTCGAACGCAGTCCAAATGCGGCGCGGCCCGTGCCTGCCGGCGGTCCTGCGATGACATGGCCGCCCGCGGGGCTCGGCTATGAAATCCGGGCCGGCCGCGGCGCGAAATCGCTGTCGCGCTTTCGTATCTGGGTGACGACGCGAACGCTGTTTGTTTTTGTGTTGATGCGTTTTGGTATCAGCGTGGGCGGCTTTGTGCCGAAGACCTATGTGCAGCAGTTGGTCGAGAACTCGGATTTCCGCAAATACGACGACAGCCTGCGCATGATCCTGGACTGCACACCCGATCTCGAACACGCGCTGGAGCAACGCCTTGTTGCGGCGGCTTCGGAAGGAACGGTGCGCTATGGTCTGCACCGGCAGGATGCGGCGATGATGACGTGCTTCACACCGTCAGCCATTCGCAGCGATCACGTCCATTTCATCGACGGCGCGCGCGGTGGTTATGCCTCGGCGGCCACCGCGTTGAAAGCCATGTCAGTCTGAGAGAAGCGAACTGGGTTACCGGCCGACGCGGGTCCAGTTTTCGCCGCCGCAGAACGCGCCGACGCAGCCCTCGACCTTCAGCGTGTTAGGGCCGGTCAGCGCGACATTGCTGGTATAGATCTTCCCGTCATCGGCATTGTAGATCCGGCCCGACCATGTGTTCGCTCCGGTGGGGCGCATGTCGTAGAACAGGTGAACGCCGATCATCGAGCGCTTGGCCAGCGCGGGATCGGGATTCTTGTCGTCGATCGCCGGCTTGCCGGTCTGCGGGTCGATCTTGTCACGCAGCGAGACGATGGTGCCGCACAGGATGGTGCCGCATTTGCTGACGCGCACTTGCGCATCGCCGGCCTGGGTCTGCCAGACGCCTGTTGCTTCGCCACCTGATTGGGCTTGCGCAGCAGAACCTGCAAACACCGCACCCAGCAATGCGATCATAACAGTGAATCTGGCGGCCATGCGTGTCTCCTCGGATCAGGCGGTCTGCATAACAAGAAATGGGATTTGTGCAATGCCGCGGCGATGCGTTGGGTTTATCCAGCGTCTCAAATGAATATGATCGATTCAATTTGACGCAGTTTGCCAAGGTCCACCGGTGCTGTTCACCATGGCAATCCGCATAGGTCCATCTCGCCTTCATGCGGCGCGCGCTTCAGGTAGGAGACCAACGGGGTCATGACATCGAAGCGCACCCGCTCACCATGCTGTTCGGCATAGACCTCACCGATGAACGGCTTCCAGTTGCGGCGGGTGTAGAAGTCCAGATTGTGCGGCTCGCAGAACAGCAGCGCAAAATCTGTGGCGCGTTCATCCTTCAGCGTATGCAATGCTGCGGTCAGGGCTACACTGGCGAGGCCACGCTTGCGATAGTCAGGGTGGGTGATGACGCCGCCGACGCCGCCAATCCGTGTCGCGCGGCCCTTCCACATGCCTTCGCGCCGATACAGGCCGACATGGCAGACCGGCTGCCCGTCGTCCTCCACGATGACGCGCAATTCCGGGTAGGCGAAGACTGTGTGACGCCAGGCCAGCTTGTCGATGACCTCCGGCGGCCAGACCAGGTCGAACAGCGGCTTGACGCTCGGCCATGAGGCGTCGCCGGTCACGATCTCGATTTCGATGCTCATTTCGGTCGCCACCTCTGCGCTTTGTGCAGCCCTTATAGGTCGGTCCGAGGGTAGTAAACCTGTCGAATCCCATGCTTATCTCAGAATAATATTCTAGGAATTGGGGAAATGCTGGAATGACCGAGGCGGAGCTTACCAAATACCAGCGTTGGGCGATTTTGGCCGGCGCGGCGACGCTGCTCAGCCTGGCCATGGGCATGCGCCAGAGCTTCGGGCTGTTTCAGCCCTCGATCCTGCGTGACACTGCTATCACGACCGCGGACTTCTCATTGGCCACGGCTCTGCAGAACGTCATCTGGGGCATCTCGCAGCCCTTCATTGGCGCCATCGCCGATCGTTTCGGTACTCGCCACGTGATGATGTCAGGCGTTTTGATCTATGCGGCCGGTCTCGTCTTCATGATGTTCGCGACCACGCCGCTGGTGTTCACCCTTGGCGCCGGCCTTTGCGTCGGCCTCGCGCTGTCCTGCACGGCCTCGAGCATGACCATGACGGTGGCCTCGCGCAGCGTGTCCGCCGCCAAGCGCAGCGTCACCATGGGAGCGGTTTCGGCCGCCGGGTCGCTTGGCCTCGTGATCGCGTCGCCCCTGGCGCAGACGCTGATCTCGACCGCCGGCTGGCAGGTCGCGTTGATCGGCTTCTTGGGTCTTGCCGCTGTCATGATCCCTGCCGCGCTGTTTGCCGGCCAATCCGACAAGCTCGAACGCGCTCCGAGCGACGAGCCGCAGCAGTCGCTGGGCGAAGTGGTGCAATCCGCTCTCGGCCATTCCGGCTATATCGTACTGGCGCTGTCGTTCTTCGTTTGCGGTCTGCAGCTCGTCTTCATCACCACGCATCTGCCAAATTATCTGGCCATCTGCGGGCTCGACGCGTCGCTCGGCGCCACTGCGCTGGCGCTGGTCGGCTTGTTCAACGTGTTCGGCTCCTACGCCTTTGGCTGGCTCGGTGGCCGTTATCCGAAGCAGATTTTGCTCGGCGGAATTTACATCGTTCGCTCGCTGGCGCTCGCCACCTATTTCTATTTTCCGGCAACGCCGACCACGACCATGATTTTCGCGGCCGTGCTGGGCTCGCTATGGCTTGGCGTGGTGCCGCTGGTGAACGGCCTCGTCGCACAACTGTTCGGCCTGCGCTTTATGGCAACGCTCACCGGCATCGCCTTTCTCAGCCATCAGGCAGGATCTTTCCTCGGCGCCTGGGGCGGTGGCATGATCTTCGCGCATCTCGGCAATTACGACCGCGCCTGGCAGTTCGCCGTGGTGATCGGGATGATCGCTGGCTGCTTCCAGATGCTGATGAATGTGAAGCCGCCGGTGCGACGCGATGCCGTCCCCGCCGCCATGCCAAGTGCGGCCTGATCGCGCAGCGATCGGGATTGCAAAGAGAAGCGATCGGGATCGCGAAGATGGGAGTGTCGGAGCCGGACGGAACCTTCTATAAGGGTCCCCGTTAAGCCAACTCTCCCATTATTGCGGATCTGGACCCATGACCTTCACGCTTCCCAACCTACCTTACGCCTATGACGCGCTCGCGCCGCATATGTCGAAGGAAACGCTGGAATTCCATCACGATAAGCACCATCAGGCTTACGTGACCAACGGCAACAACCTGCTGAAGGGCACCGAATTCGAAGGCAAATCGCTTGAAGAAATCGTGAAGGGCTCGTTCGGCAAGAATGCCGCGCTCTTCAACAATGCCGGCCAGCACTACAACCATCTCCACTTCTGGAACTGGATGAAGCCGAATGGCGGCGGCTCCAAGCTTCCGGGACGTCTGGAGAAGAAGATCACCGAGGATCTCGGCGGTCTCGAGAAGTTCAAGACCGACTTCGCAGCGGCAGGCGTCGGCCAGTTCGGCTCCGGCTGGGCCTGGCTCTCGGTCAAGAACGGCAAGCTGGAGATTTCCAAGACCGCGAATGGCGAAAGCCCGCTGGTCCATGGCGCGACCCCGATCCTCGGCGTCGACGTCTGGGAGCACTCCTACTACATCGACTATCGCAACCGTCGCCCCGACTATCTCAAGGCGTTTGTCGATCACCTCGTGAACTGGGAATATGTCGACGAGCAGTTCGGCAAGGCTGTCTGATCGCATTCGATCTGCGCTTCATGGCGCGCGGGAAGGGCGGTGGCGCAAGCTGCCGCCCTTTTTCGTTGTCGTGACGTTTTCGTGTCTTGGTCGGCCTGCTGCGACTTGCCGCCGCAGACGCGCTGCGGCAGAACGAAATGACGTGAGCTACCAAGCGCAGTGGGTGTTCGATGAATTATGTTCTGGTTTTTCTCGGCGGCGGCCTTGGCGCCACCTTGCGCTATGTCATCAACATGACCTGTGCCCGCTGCATGGGAACGGCGTTCCCATGGGGTACCTTCATTATCAACGTCACCGGCTCTACGGTGATGGGCCTGATTGCCGGCTATCTCGCGTTCAAGGGCGAGGCGTCGCAGCCCTGGCGCCTGTTCCTGATGACCGGCATTCTCGGCGGCTACACGACCTTTTCGGCCTTTTCACTGGATACGGCATTGCTCTATGAGCGCGGCGAACTGGGTCTCGCTCTGGCCTATGTGCTGGGGTCGGTGGTGCTGTCGATTGCCGGGCTTTTTGCCGGTCTTGCGCTGGTGCGCCACTTCGCCTGAGTTCCTCCCGGGCTTGCAGAATGTTATAATATAACATAAATGGATATGAGGCGTTTTGGCGCCGGATCTTCATTGGCCAGGCCCCGAATTCATGGCGCATTCCCATTCCCACGATCATGACCACTCTCATGGTCACGCGCACGATCACACCCACAGCCACGTTCACACCCATGGGCCGACAAGCCCGCATCCGGCCCAGCCAGCGCCGTGGTCGATCCTGCGCATGACATTGCCGGCACGGCTTGGCGCCGCGCTGGCGGTCTCTGCAGCGCTCTGGGCGGTGGTTCTGCTGGCTATGAGGCCGTCATGAGCGCGCAGCTGTCATTTCGCGATGTCACGCTGGGTTATGACCGGCATCCGGCCGTGCATCACCTCAATGGCGAGATCGCGGCGGGCAGCTTGCTGGCGGTAGTCGGGCCGAATGGCGCCGGCAAGTCGACGCTGTTTCGCGGCATCGTTGGCATTCTGAAGCCGCTGACGGGGGCGATCGCGCTTGGCGGGCTCAAGCCGCGCGATATCGCCTACCTGCCGCAGAGCGTCGATATCGACCGTACATTCCCCATTTCGGTGTTCGATTTCGTCGGCACCGGGCTTTGGCGCACGACGGGCATCTTCGGCGGCCTTGGCAAGAAGGCGCGCGCGCAGATCGGACAGGCGCTCGCTGCGGTCGGCCTCAATGGATTCGAGAATCGCAATATCGGCACGCTGTCCGGCGGCCAGATGCAGCGCATGCTATTCGCGCGCGTCCTGCTGCAGGATGCGCGTGTGATCGTGCTCGACGAGCCGTTCAATGCGATTGACACCAAGACGTCGGCGGATCTGATCGCGCTGGTTCGTCACTGGCATGCCGAGAAGCGCACGGTGTTGGCGGCGCTGCACGATATGGAGATGGTGCGCGCGCATTTCCCGGAGGCGCTGCTGCTCGCCCGCGGCTCTGTGGCCTGGGGGCCAACCCAGCAGGTGCTGACATCAGATAATCTGCTCGAAGCACGGCGCATGTGCGAGGCCTTTGACGATGGCGCCGGCACCTGCGTCGTCGATGCCACGCAGTCGCGGGCGGCCTGATCGACATGCTTTACGATGCGCTGATCGCACCTTTTCTCGAATTCGAATTCATGCGCCGTGCATTGGCCGGCGTGGTGGCGCTGGCGCTGGGCGGCGCGCCGATCGGCGTGTTCCTGATGCTGCGGCGGATGAGCCTTGTCGGCGATGCCATGGCGCATGCGATCCTGCCGGGCGCTGCGATCGGCTTCCTGTTCTCGGGGCTCAACCTGTTTGCGATGACGTTTGGTGGCCTGATTGCAGGCTTTTCGGTCGCACTGCTGGCGGGCCTCGTCTCGCGCGTCACAGTTATCAAGGAAGATGCGTCGCTTGCTGCCTTCTATCTTGTCTCGCTGGCAGTCGGCGTCACCATCGTCTCGATGCGCGGCACCAATATCGATCTGCTGCATGTGCTGTTCGGCAATATTCTCGCGCTCGACGACCAGACGCTGTTGGTGATCGCGTTCAACGCGACGATCACGCTGGTGGTGATGGCGGTGATCTATCGGCCGCTGGTGATCGAATGCGTCGATCCGGTCTTCTTGCGGACGGTGTCGCGCGCCGGTGCACCCGCGCATCTGGCGTTTCTCGCGCTCGTCGTCGTCAATCTCGTCAACGGCTTTCACGCGCTTGGCACGCTGCTCGCGGTGGGGCTGATGATCCTGCCGGCGGGCATCGCGCGGTTCTGGTCGCGCGATATCACGGGGATGATGATGATCTCTGTCGCGAGCGCGATGGTCTCCGGTTACTTCGGTCTGGTGCTGTCGTTCCAGACCAAGGTGCCATCCGGCCCGGCGATCATCCTGGTCGCTGCGGTGCTGTATGTATTTTCGGTTTTGTTCGGCAATGTCAGTGGCTTGGTGAGGCAGTTGTTTCCCGGCCGGCATCTTGAGGCGTAGGTGTGTCAGTCATGCGGAAATCTTGCGTTTTGCTCCTTTGCGCCGTGACTTCACTGATCACTGCGATCCTTCCGGCGCATGCACAGGACAAGGTCGATGTCGTCGCGAGTTTCTCCATCCTGGGTGACCTCGTGCGCAATGTCGGCGGCGAGCGGATAGCTGTCACGACCCTGGTCGGCCCGAATGGCGATGCGCATGTCTACACACCGACACCGCGTGACGCTAAAAAGATCGCCGATGCGAAGCTCGTTGTCGTCAATGGTCTCGGCTTCGAGGGCTGGTTGCCGCGGCTGGTGAAATCATCCGGCGGCAAGGCTGTCATCGTCACCGCAACCCAGGGCATTGCACCGCGCAAGCTCGACTCCCATGAAGATCCCCACGCCTGGCAATCGCTGGCCAATGCCAAGGTCTACGTCGCAAACATTCGCGATGCGCTGGCCAAGGCCGATCCGGCCGGTGCCGACATCTACAAGGCGAATGCCGAGGCCTATCTCGCGAAGCTGGCGGCCCTCGACAGCGATGTGAAGGCGGCCATCGCCACCATTCCCGCGGCACACCGCAAGGTGATCTCGACCCATGACGCCTTCGGCTATTTCGCGGCTGCCTATGGGATCGAATTTATTGCGCCGCAGGGCGTTTCGACGGATTCAGAGCCCAGCGCGAAGGATATCGCGGTCATCATCACCCAGCTCAAGATCTCGAAAATTCCAGCGGTTTTTCTGGAAAACATCGCCGATCCCCGGCTGATGCGCCGGATTGCCGCCGAGACCGGGGCAAAAATCGGCGGAACGCTGTATTCCGACAGCCTGACACCCGAAAACGGCGATGCACCCACTTACATTGATATGGTCAGGCACAATATAAAGGCGCTGACGAGCGCGCTGACCAGTTAGCGCAGGGGCACCCCTGCTGCCGGCGCTGCCCAAGACCCCGCCGGAGTGATCATGTCTGAAGCGACTGCCAACAAAATTCCCGTGACCGTGCTGACCGGCTATCTCGGCGCCGGCAAGACCACGCTGCTGAACCGCATCCTGTCGGAAAAACACGGCAAGAAATACGCCGTGATCGTCAACGAATTCGGCGAGATCGGCATCGACAACGATCTCATCATCGGTGCGGACGAAGAAGTGTTCGAGATGAACAACGGCTGCGTCTGCTGCACCGTGCGCGGCGACCTCGTGCGCATTCTCGACGGTCTCATGAAGCGCAAGGGCAAGTTCGACGCCATCATCGTCGAGACCACGGGGCTCGCCGATCCGGCGCCTGTCGCGCAAACCTTCTTCGTCGACGAGGACGTGCAGGCCCATGCGCGGCTCGATGCGGTGGTGACCGTTGCCGACGCCAAGTGGCTGAGCGACCGCCTCAAGGATGCGCCGGAAGCCAAGAACCAGATCGCCTTTGCCGATGTCATCGTGCTCAACAAGATCGATCTGGTCTCGAAGGCCGAACTGGCCGAAGTCGAGGCGCGCATCCGCGCGATCAATCCCTACGCCAAGCTGCACAAGACCGAACGCGCGCAGGTGAAGCTGTCCGACGTGCTGGAGCGTGGCGCCTTCGATCTCGATCGCATTCTGGAGATCGAGCCGGAATTCCTCAATGCGGATGACGGTCATGATCATCACGGCCATGACCACGATCACGGCCATCATCATCACCACGATCATGACCACGGTCACGGCGGGCTGAAGCACTATCACGACGAGGACATGCATTCGATGTCGCTGCGCACCGACAAGGCGCTCGATGCCTCGACCTTCATGCCGTGGCTGCAGGACCTGATGGCCAAGGAGGGCGGCAAGATCCTGCGCTCCAAGGGCATCCTGTCCTTCTCCGGCGATGACGACCGCTATGTGTTCCAGGGCGTCCACATGATGCTGGAAGGCGATCACCAGCGGCCATGGAAGGACGGCGAGAAGCGCGAAAGCCGCCTCGTCTTCATTGGTCGCGATCTGCCCGAGCAGCTGATCCGCGACGGCTTCGAAAACGTCATTCCATCCTGATGTCCGATTTCAATCCGCTGCAGGAGCAGGAATCCATCGTCTCGGTCACCGACCGCGTGCTGCCGGTAGCCATCGGTGCGTCGGTCACATCGGTGCATTTTCTCGGCGACAAGGCGGCCTTCGTCGGCGTCGAGGAGAAAGTCACGCTGGTCGATCCGGCAGGCGCGATGTCGCCGGTCGAGGTCGCGTTCGGCGGCATCCTGTGCTCGACCTCGGATGGCAAGCGCATCGTGATGGGCTGTGACGACGGCAAGGTCGTCGTGCTCGATCGCGACGGTGCCGTCTCGACCTTCGCGACCGATGCCAAACGGCGCTGGATCGACAGTGTTGCGCTACATCCCGACGGCGCAGTGGCGTGGTCGGCAGGCAAGACGGCCTTCGTGCAGGCGCCAAAGGGTGAGGTGAAGAGCTTCGAGGTGCCGTCCACCGTTGGCGGCCTCGCTTTCGCCCCCAAGGGTCTGCGGCTCGCAATCGCCCACTACAACGGCGTGACGCTGTGGTTTCCCAACATGGCCGGCAATGCCGAAGTGCTGGAATGGGCCGGCTCACATCTCGGCGTGACGTTCAGTCCGGACAACAAGTTTCTGGTCACCGCGATGCACGAGCCCGCGCTGCATGGCTGGCGTCTCGTCGACGGCAAGCACATGCGCATGACCGGCTATCCCGCGCGCGTGCGCTCGATCTCGTGGAGCGCCGGCGGCAAGGGCCTCGCGACCTCGGGCGCCGATACGGTCATCATCTGGCCGTTCGCCAGCAAGGACGGCCCGATGGGCAAGGAGCCGGCGATGCTGGCGCCGCTCAAGGCCAAGGTCACCATGGTCGCTTGCCATCCCAAGCAGGACATTCTCGCCGCCGGCTACAGCGATGGCACTATCCTGATGGTGCGGATGACCGATGGCGCGGAGATTCTGGTGCGCGCCAACAAGGGCCAGCCGGTGACGGCGCTCGGCTGGAACGCCAAGGGGACGCTGCTGGCCTTTGCGGATCAGGATGGGGATGCGGGGTTGCTAGAACTCTAGCTCTGTCCTCACCGGGAGGAGTGCGCTCTTCGCGCGTCCCGAAGGATGGCTACAGGCTCCAACCCCTCGGCCTCATGGTTCGAGGCGGCGCTGAAGAATGCTTTCTCACCATGAGGGGCCGGCAGCGGATCTGTCGTGCCTGGTCCGGAGGCGGTCGAGCTTACAGGCGCTGCTTCCGGAACGAGTTCTTCAACGCGATCTTGTCGCCGCGAAACCGAAACAGGTCACAGCCGGCGACTTCGATCGTCTTCCCGTCCCTGTCTGTCCCCTTGAAGATCCAGTCTGACGCGCCTCGGTCGCCGCTGACAAAGTGGCGCGCGTCATTCCAGCTTGCATCCGGGTAAAGCTGCCACGCGTACATGAAGCCGCGGCGAACGTCGTCGCGACCGCGAAAGCAGGTGCCGACCACATCTGGTCCGGCATTGGACTCGAACACGCAGTCGTCGGTCATGAACGACATCAGTGCATCGATGTCGTGCCTGTTCCAGGCGGCGGCGAAATCTTCCAGCGTCGTTACTGTAACGTGATCCATTGTTTTCAAATTTCGGTCGTGAGCGTTAAGCGGCAGCTTCAGCGAGCGATGCGAGCGCGAGCTCGTCATACAGGAAATCGGCGATCAGATCTTCCAACGTTGTCGTGCGACCATCGGCGACCGCAGCTACAGCGCTGCGTAAGTAGAAGTGATTGGCATTAGGGACGCGGATGAATCGGTTGGCGACGCCGACCTTGTCGAAGTGAGCGTGCATCTCCTCGATGCCGCCGAGAATGACCGGAAGATCGTTGTCGCCATAGGAGACCAGTGCGGCAGGCAGGTTTGCGCGCGGCTTCAGATGCGCCTGCATCGTCATTCCGGCGATCCGGCCCGACAGGGCGATCACGGCAGCAACAGGCGCATGTTCGGCAAAGCCCGAATTCAGCGCGAGAGCTGCGCCGGCGGAGAAGCCGCCGATCACGATTCGCGAGACATCGACGCCAAACCGTCCAGATTGGCTGCGCACGAAATTGACGGCCTTGGTCATATCATCGGTGGCGGCTTCCAGCGTGTCGTTCATCATCTCGAACGTGCTGGGCGGCATGCCGAGAATGCTGCGCACGAAGTCGATGCGGTCGCGGTTTTGCGGCTGGCCGGGCAGCAAGAACGGCGTTACGCCGGGATCCGGAGCTTCCTGCATCAGGCGATAGTCGATCGAGAAGCAGACGTAGCCGCGGCGGGCGAATTCGCGGCAGTACTCCGCCATCGCCGTGCTCGGATTCTCGCCTTCGAACACCTCGACGCCCTTGGAGCCGCGATGAAACGCGCCACCAAATGCAAGGATAAGCGCGGGTCGAGCCTCGTTGCGATCGTCGACCGGTTGATAGACATCGAGCTTGAGGTCGCGATATCGTGCCGACCCGCAACCGGCAACGTAACCGACGCCGCCGATGCCGTAGGTGACGTCTTCTGTCAGACTGACATCGTAGATTTTGCTCAAATAGGGCGCTGCTGTCTGCTGCACGGACTCGACGTTCATCGCTGTCTCCAAGTCAGTTTCGTTTTGGTCCGGTTGATTTTGCCGGGCCGGTGCTGCCGCGCACGATCAGTTCGGTCGTGAGTTCGATATGTTTGAGGCCGTCCTCCCCCGCGAGTGTCGTCAGCAGGGTGCTGGCCGCGAGACGTCCCATCTCGTGGGCCGGCGTGCGCACGGTCGTGATGGCCGGATTCATCGCTGCCGCAATATCGAGATCGCCATAACCGACCACGGAAATGTCGCGCGGCACCGAGAGGCCGCGCGCTGCGCATTCCATCATGGTGCCGGCAGCCAGTAGGTCGTTGGCGCAGATGACGGCCGTAACATCGGGAAAACGCGCCAACGCGGTGCGGAAGGCGTTACGGCCGTCCTGCAGGCCGCTGTTGCCGGCATAGATCACGCGCTCCGCGGGAAACGGCAGGCCGCGCTGCGCGAACGCATCCTCGATACCTGCCAGTCGGTCGCGTTCGCGATCGCTGACATTCAGGAAGGCCATCGTCGCGACCATGTCACGATGGCCAAGGTCGAGCAGATGATTGACCACCGGCTGGATCGCCTTGCGGTGATCGAAACCGACCGAAGCGACCGTCTCGTTATAGGACCAGGTGATGACGAATGGCTTGCCGAGATCGCGTAACAGCGGCAGTAGCGCCGCATCGTGCCGCATGCCGACCAGCACGAAACCATCGACGCCCTGGCGGATCATCGAGCGTACCGCAGCCAGCTCCGTCGCCTCGTCGAAATCCGAGATCGCAAGCAGCAGCGTGTAACCGCGCTTGGCTATTTCCGACTGTAGTCCTTCGACGGTGCTGGCGAAATAAGCGTGACGCAGCGCCGGCATGACGGCGCCGATCACCATGCTGCGGTTGCGGCGAAGCGAACGGGCGAGGCCGTCCGGAGTGTAGTTCAGCTGCGTCGCGGCTTCCGTCACCCGCCGTAACGTATCGGCGTTAAGCAGGTCGGGCGTGTTGAAGGCGCGCGACACCGTCGCCGGCGAAACCGAGGCCAGACGGGCGACTTCGGCCAATCGGGAGGTGCTACCCTGCGGTTTGCTTTTGACGGTGGTCATGGCCGTTTCTGATATCTATTTCAGTTAAAAAGATCAGTTTGGGTCGTGCGGGGTGTCAAGCGCCCAGCCCGAGAGATGCGGAAATGTATTAATCCTAGCGAGTTTTCATGCATTCTACGCGGATTGCTTGCGATTTGGTCGCCGTGGCCTCTTGACGAAATAATCAGCTTGGCGCTCTCTATATGAAATTGATTTCATAAACAAGGTGGGGACCATGTCGAAGCAGTCCTACTTCCCCGGCTGGAATGTCGTGATCGGATCCGGCGTCGGTATCGCCTTCGGATCGGTGCCGTTCTTCGCCGCGGGCTTTGCGCTGCTGGCAGGGGCGATGGCCAAGGATTACGGCTGGACCCAGTCGGACGTCGCCAAGGCGGCCTCAATCTATCTCCTGATGCAGACGATCGCCTATCCGTTGTGCGGGCCGCCGCTGGATCGCTGGGGCTCGCGCAAGTTCGCCATGCTCAGCATCGTGCTGTTCGCGGTGTCGCTGGTGATCCTCAGCCAGATCCAGGGATCGCTGTTGCAGCTCTATCTGGCTTTCGCGCTGATGGGTTTCATCGCGGCGGGCACCAATGTTGTGTCCTATGCCCGTGCCATTGCACTGTGGTTCAACCGTAAGCGCGGCCTCGCGCTGGGTCTTGCGGCAAGCGCCCAAGCGGTCGGTTCGTTCCTGATCCCGATTCTCGCGCACAAGTTCATCACGGCCTATGGCTGGTCCTGGAGCCTGATCGCGTTCGCGGCGTTTGAGATCATAGTGTGCCTGCCGCTGGTGGCGCTGCTGATCAAGGACAGTCCGAAACCTTACGGATTCTTGCCCGACGGGGACATCGCCGTCACCGAAACGGCGGCGGCCGACGCTGCTGACGAGGGCATGAAGGTCGGCGAGATCCTACGCACCGGCGTATTCTGGAAACTGGCGATCTGCTTTGCGATCATGGGCATGTCATTCTACGCCATCGCGCCGAACATCGTGTACATCCTGACCAAGAAGGCCGGCATGAGCCTTGGCGATGTGGCGCTGATCCAGGCCATCTCCGGCGCCGCCGTGCTGTTCGGCCGGATCGGCTTCGGCTATCTGCTCGATCGCATTCATGCGCCGATCGTAGGACTGATGGCGCTGGCGCTGTCGGCGGCCTGCGCGGCGATCTATTCGATGACAGTGGTGCCTGCGCTGATCGTGATTGCAACGGTCCTCAACGGTCTGGCGATTGGCGGCGATACGGATTTGATGCCCTATCTGGCGAGTCGCTATTTCGGCAACCGTGCGGTGTCGCGTATCTTCGGCTGGTTCCTGTTCGCATTTTTCCTCGGTGCCGCGGTCGGTCCGGTGGCCTTCGCGCAACTCAGTGCGAGCTATGGCGGCGCGGAAACCCCGCTGCTGATGCTGGCAGTGTTGCAGATCGTGCCAGCGGCGCTATTTCTCTCGATGGGGCGTTATCGCGCGACACCCACCGTGGGCGCAAAGCTCGGCGCGGCCGCGGTCTCGCAGTAACGCGCTCTTACGCTACGCCGAAGGGATGCCCACGAGCCAGGCTCGGGGTGCGTTGCAGGTCTATCGCAGGGGCGGAAAAAGCTCTGCTGTCATCCGCCCGTCACTTCCTGTACGCATGCAGGTATCATGCGATTTCTGGCAACATTTCATTCATACGATTTCCTCGACACGTTGCTCAGCCTGGCGACTGCCTTTGTGCTGGGCACGCTGATCGGCGCCGAGCGGCAATATCGCCAGCGCACTGCGGGCCTGCGCACCAATGTTCTGGTGGCCGTGGGGGCGGCGGCCTTCGTCGATCTGGCCATGCAATTGGCCGGCGCGGATGGCGCCGTGCGCGTCATCGCTTATGTGGTCTCCGGCATCGGTTTCCTCGGCGCCGGCGTCATCATGAAGGAAGGCACCAATGTGCGCGGGCTCAACACCGCGGCGACGCTGTGGAGTTCGGCGGCCGTCGGGTCTTGCGCCGGCGCGGATATGATCGCGCAGGCGGCCGCGCTCACGGTGTTCGTGCTCGCCGGCAATACGCTGCTGCGGCCGCTGGTCAACGCAATCAACCGGGCTCCGCTCGACGCGAAGTCGTCGGAAGTGACCTATTACGTGCGGCTCACGGTCTCGCCCGAGGTGGTGCCCGAGATGCGCGAGCGCCTGCAGGACGCGCTGGAAGCTGCGAAGTATCCGGTCGGCGATGTCGACGTCGTCGAATTGAGCGAGACCCAGCAGGAGATCGTGGCAACGCTGGTCTCGACCGCGGTCGATCCCCGGGAATTGGACGCTGTCGTGGCAAAGCTCGAGGTGCTTCCTGGTGTGCGCAACGCGACCTGGGACGTGAGCACGAAGGACTAGGGTTTACCCTGCATCAGTGCCGGAACTCGCGACGTTCTGGCGCTGGAACCTTGCGGCCCGGGTCTCGTTGTTACCGCAGATCAATAGCGGTGGATGCCATGACCCCAACGACCAAGATGACTGCGCCCCGGAAGCAATTCGCGATGGCGGCATTGGCGTTGGCTGTCATAACGGGCGCATCTACTTCGGCCATGGCGCGCCTGACCTTGACCCCGCATCCCACACGACTGGCACAGGCGACGCCGCCGCTGCAATCGACGCCGGGCGCCGAGAGCAAACCTTCTGTACCATCGGAGCCGACCACGACCGGCCAGCGCCCGCAGGAAACTCCGCCGCAGCCGGCCCGCCCGGATGCAGAAGCGCGGGATGCAGGCGCGAAGCCCGCATTGCCGCCGGCACCGGCTGAAAAGGTCGCCCCGCCGATTACGGCGAAGTAGTTGCGCGACCATTGGCGTGTATTTGACTGCATTCCTGTCGGGAACGGACATGCTATTCGCGACATTGCAGTTCGTCCCGGAATGAAGTTCCGAGTTTATTGACGTTGCCCGCAATCTGATCTCGCCAGTTTCATCGACCGCCCCCATACTCCCTGCCAACCAGATAAGAGGGGGCTGCTCATGAAGATCGACGACGTTCGCCGCAATGCCTATTCCATGCCGCTGACCAATCCGTCGTTTCCGCGTGGCCCCTATCGCTTCTACGACCGCGAATATTTCATCATCAGCTATCGTACCGATATGGAAGCGCTGCAGGCTGTGGTGCCGGAGCCGCTGGAGATCGTTGATAATATCGTCAAATACGAATTCATCCGCATGCCGGATTCCACCGGCTTCGGCGATTACACCGAAACCGGGCAGGCGATCCCGGTGCGTCTCAATGGCGTCGAGGGAGTTTACATCCACTCCATGTATCTCGACGACGATGCGCCAATTGCCGGCGGCCGCGAGCTCTGGGGTTTTCCGAAGAAGCGCGCGACGCCGAAGATCGTGGTCGAAAGTGATGTGCTGGTCGGCACGCTGCATTACGGCTCTGTGCTCTGCGCGTCAGGCACCATGGGCTACAAGCACCGCCCGGTGGACCATGACACAGTGATGCACGCGCTGCAGGTACCGAACTTCATTTTGAAGATCATCCCGCATGTCGACGGCACACCGCGCATCTGCGAGCTGGTGCGCTATCACCTGGAAGAGATCAATCTGAAGGAAGCCTGGACTGGCCCCGCCGCGCTCGGCCTGTTTCCGCATGCACTCGCGGACGTGGCGCGTTTGCCGGTGAAGGAAATCGTGTCAGCACTGCACTTCAAGTGCGACCTGACGCTGGGATTGGGCGAAGTGGCGTTTGATTATTTGGCGAAGTAGAGCTCGTCATTCCGGGGCGCGTCGGAATCCCGAGATGAGTCCGCCTCTCACTCGCCCGGGATTGGCAGGTGATGAACATATCGGGATTCCGGATTCGCGGCCGGCTTGCGCTGGCCACGCCCCGGAATGACGAGTGTGGGTTCAAACACAAAAGGCGGCAGTGTCTGACACTGCCGCCTTCATTGTTATGCATTCAAGCTAAATGCGCGTTTCAGCGCACCAGCACGTTCTTGAACTGCCACGGATCTGACGTGTCGATATCTTCCGGGAACAGGCCCGGGCGGCCTTCCAGCGGAGTCCAGTCGGTGTAGTAGCCCTTCACCGGGCCGAGATACGGTCCCTGGATTTCCAGCAGGCGGTGGAAATCCATTTCGTCGGCCTCGACGATACCTTCGGTCGGGTTCTCCAGCGCCCAGACCATGCCGCCGAGCACGGCGGAGGTCACCTGCAAGGCGGTGGCGTTCTGATAGGGGGCCAGTTCACGTGTCTCCTCGATGGAAAGCTGCGAGCCGAACCAGTAGGCGTTTTTGCCGTGGCCATAGAGAAGGACACCTAGTTCGTCGATGCCATCGATGATCTCCTCCTCTTCGAGGATGTGATGCTTCTCCTGCATCTTGGCGGCGCGGCCGAACATTTCATGCAGCGACAGCACGGCGTCGTCAGCCGGATGGTAGGCGTAGTGGCAGGTCGGCCGGTAGACGGCGGTGCCCGATGCGTCGCGCACCGTGAAATAATCGGAGATAGAGATCGACTCGTTATGGGTGACCAGGAAGCCGTATTGCGCGCCACGGGTCGGGCACCAGGTATGTACGCGCGTGTTGGCGCCGGGCTGCATCAGGTAGATCGCAGCACCACAGCCGGTCTCGTGGGTGTGCGCATTCGCTGGCATCCATTTTTCATGGGTGCCCCAGCCCAGTTCGGACGGCTGCACGCCTTCCGACAGGAAGCCTTCCACCGACCATGTGTTGACGAACACGTCCGGCTCTTTCGGGTTCTTGGAGCGCTGCGTGTCGCGCTCGGCGATGTGGATGCCCTTGACGCCGGTCTGGCGCATCAGATCGGCCCATTCGGCCTTGGTCTTCGGCTCCGGCGCATTGAGTTGCAAATCAGCAGCGACGTTCAAGAGCGCCTGCTTGACGAAGAAGGAGACCATGCCGGGATTGGCGCCGCAGCAGGAGACGGCTGTCGTCGAGCCGGGCGCGCGCGCCTTCTTGGCGGCCAGCGTCGCTTCGCGCAAAGCATAGTTGGAGCGTGCGGCGGCACCTTTCGAGGCGTCGAAATAGAAACCGAGCCACGGCTCGTTGACGGTGTCGATATAGAGCGCGCCGAGCTCGTTGCAGAGCTCCATGATGTCCTTCGAGCCGGTATCGACCGAGAGATTGACGCAGAAACCCTGGCCGCCGCCTTCGGTGAGCAGCGGCGTCAGCAGCTCGCGATAGTTCTCCTTGGTGACGCCCTGCTGGATGAAGCGCACATTGTGCTTCTCGCAATGCGCCTTGCGGCCCTCATCCTTGGGATCGAGCACGGTGATGCGCGACTTGTCGTAATCGAGGTGTCGCTCGATCAACGGCAGCGTGCCTTTGCCGATCGAGCCGAAGCCGACCATCACGATGGGGCCAGTGATCTTCGCGTAGATCGGCGAGGCGGGGGATGTGGACATCAGCTTCTAACTCCGGACAGGGATCGAGATGAACGCGCTGCTTCGCGCGCGGTTGAGAATGGATAGTGACGATGTGACATCGGAATGAAACCCGGGAATGAATCTTGGGACCGAAATCCCGATGTCAGTATTATCTTACGCTCAGCTCCGTTCGCTGACCGCGAGCACGGTTAGCGAACGTGGTTCCCCCGAGGGCGTCTCGAAAGTGATGGACTGCCCGGCAGAAAGGCCGATAAGCGCCGCTCCGATCGGGGTCAATACCGAAATTCGCCCGGCTTCCACGTCGGCGGAGGTCGGATAGACCAGTGTGACGTGCTTTTCCTGCCCGCTGATATCGTCGCGGAACGTCAGGTCGGACTCCATGCCGACGATCCCGGGCAACGGGTCCGTGTCCGGCACGATGGTCGCGCGCTCGATTTCGTCGGCGAGAAAATCGGCGGTCGCTGGATACTTCGTTGCGGCGGCTTCGGCCAACACGCTGAGGCGTTCGCGGTCGCTGTATCGGAGGGTGATGGGCGGCAGCTCCGTGCGCGGGGAGTGGATCATGAGTTTCACAGCCAAATGACGCCCGGTGCGCAGCGCGCACGAGCATGTCGGAAAATGATGAGAATGTTGAAATCGAACAAGCCCGGACCGCACGCGCGCGTGCGCCCGGGTCACATTCCTGCTTGAAGGTGACCGGCGCGGAGCAGTAAGCGGTTGCGGGGCAGGTTCGTCATGATGGCCGAAACCTATGTATCCTGCAGTGAAAGTCAACCGGCGATGGTGCCGTTGATAGCAGCGACGTCCAACGAGCTTATCTGATGCGCGGTTGACGATCAGCTGCGCCGCTTGGCGGTCACTTCGATTTCGACTTTCATCTCGGGCTTGTAGAGCCCGGAGACCACGAGAAGCGTGGCAGCGGGCCTGATCTCGCCGAGATGGGCGCCAGTCACCGCGAACACCTTGTCGGCGTCGCCGGCGTCCGTAATGTAGTAGATCGCGCGCACGATATCGGCCATGGCAAAGCCGGCCTCCTTCAGTGCGGCTTCAATGGTCTTGAAGCAGTTCTGTGTCTGTGCCGTGACATCGGCCGGCAAGATCATGGTGGTGTAATCGTAGCCGGTGGTGCCGGACACGAAGCAGAAATCGCCGTCGACCACTGCACGGCTGTAGCCAGCGGTCTTTTCGAATGGCGATCCGGTGGAAATCAGTTTGCGCGTCATTACGGGGCTCTCCTGCAGAGGCGAGCCCCGCAATGCCGTGTCTTGGTGGTCAAATCAAGCTGCGTGGGCCAGATCGGCAGGCTCAACAGCTTTGCGGACCCATTTACCGCTTCCGAAGATGATGCCGCGGGCGCCATCCAGCGCTCCGGGCTTCAGCTCGAGGCCGAGCAGGCGATCGCGCTCGAACGGCCCCGGCAGCGCCAGATCGGTCATTTTCCGGGGCATGAAGCCGAAGCGGGCGTAATAAGGCGCATCGCCGAGCAGCACGATGGCGCCATGGCCGCGCGCCGAGGCCTCGGCGATCGCGTGATTCATCAACGCGGCGCCAAGGCCAAGGTCGCGGGCACCCGGATCGACCGCCAGGGGGCCGAGCATCAGTGCAGCTCGGCCCCCGGCGTCGACATGCCAAAGCCTGATCGTGCCGACCAGCCTGCCTTGCACCACCGCCGAGAAGGCCAGGCCTTCGGCGGGCAGTCGTCCGTCACGCAGTCGCTGGCAGGTGCGGGCATGGCGCGAAGCGCCGAAGCACACA
The DNA here is from genome assembly GCF_008329525.1 of Tardiphaga sp. P9-11. Lineage (GTDB taxonomy): Bacteria > Pseudomonadota > Alphaproteobacteria > Rhizobiales > Xanthobacteraceae > Tardiphaga. The sequence goes on from NZ_NPKQ01000005.1 coordinate 43,366, forward strand.
TCCAGCAGAGATTCACGGGCGGCGACGTCGGAGCCACGTTCCGCACGGATCTCGTACGAAGGGGCTGCGATAGGCAGGGCAACAGTGTTGTTAGTGGCGGTCTCGTGCAGATTGGTCATGGCATGTCGGTCCCCACTCCGTTTTTCACACGGAGTGTTGTCATCCAGAATTGGAAGGTGACGGGATGAGAGCCGGCAGACCGGCTCTCCGATTAGTCATATCCGGGGTGGATGCCGGATATAGTGAGCGAAATCAGATATGCAACGCTCAGATATGGAAGGTGCGGAGCGGCGGGAAGCCGTTGAACGCCACTGCCGAGTAGGTCGACGTATAGGCACCGGTGCCTTCGATCAGCAGCTTGTCGCCGATCTCGAGAGTCACGGGCAGCGGATACGGCAGCTTCTCATACATCACATCGGCCGAATCGCAGGTCGGGCCGGCGAGCACGCAGGGCGTCATCTCGGCGCCGTCATGCGGCGTCTTGATGGCGTAGCGGATCGACTCGTCCATCGTCTCGGCGAGACCGCCGAACTTGCCGATGTCCAGGTACACCCAGCGCACTTCGTCCTCGTCGCTCTTCTTCGATATCAGCACGACTTCGGCTTCGATGATGCCGGCATTGCCGACCATGCCGCGACCCGGCTCGATGATGGTCTCCGGGATCGCGTTGCCGAAGTGCTTGCGCAGCGCACGGAAGATCGAACGGCCGTACTGCACGACCGCCGGGACCTCCTTGAGGTACTTGGTTGGGAAGCCGCCGCCCATGTTGACCATGGACAGGTTGATCCCGCGCTCGGCGCAGTCACGGAACACCGACGAGGCCATCGCCAGCGCACGGTCCCATGCCTTCACCTTGCGCTGCTGCGAGCCGACATGGAACGAAATGCCATAGGGCTCCAGGCCAAGACGCTTGGCGAGGTCGAGCACGTCGACAGCCATTTCCGGATCGCAGCCGAACTTGCGCGACAGCGGCCACTCGGCGCCGGCGCAATCGTAGAGGATGCGGCAGAACACGCGGGCGCCAGGAGCAGCGCGCGCGATCTTCTCGACCTCAGCGGCGCAGTCGACCGAGAACAGGCCGATGCCGAGCGCGTGGGCGCGCGCGATGTCGCGTTCCTTCTTGATGGTGTTGCCGAAGGAGATGCGGTCCGGCGTGGCGCCAGCAGCGAGCGCCATCTGGATTTCCTGCACCGACGCGCAGTCGAAGCACGAGCCCATCGAGGCCAGCAGCGACAGCACTTCCGGCGCCGGGTTTGCCTTCACCGCGTAGAACACGCGGCTGTCGGGCAAAGCCTTCGCAAAGCTCTGGAAGTTGTCGCGCACGACTTCGAGATCGACGACGAGGCACGGCTCGATGTCGCTGCCCTCGTTGCGGCGGGCGCGGAGGAATTCCTGAATACGTTCGGTCATAGCACTCTCCCAAACGGCCCGGCTGAGGGACACGTTCAAAAAATGATGACGGTTCAGCACTTCCGGACCCAGACACGCGATGGAGGCGTGACAAAGCCAAAAGTACAGACCGTAAGTGCTGCCGTGGATTGGTTGGGAGTGACCCTACCGCACACCTGGCAATGAAGGACAAGCCTCTTCGGTATTCGCGCTGGCTGTTGGAAAGCCAGCAGAGACCAAAAAAGCCCGCTCCGTCGTTGCTTTAAGTCGCGTCCCCCGTTGAGAACGAGGTGCGCCGGTTCGCCTCCGGCTGCCAGTCACGGTTGCAAAGAACAAAGTCACCTTCAACGGCATCTCTGGAGAGAGATGCTGGCCTTTCGCAATATCTCCTTGAACAAGAGATTGGCGAACGACCCTCGGCTTCTTCATCCCTTGGCGGCTGTCCGGCCTCTTGTCCGGATACCTACCGACTGACACACGACCACAGGCACGTGCGAAATTGGGCAAGACCGGAAATAGGTTCTTTGACCCTGGGGTGCAACAACTTTTTTGGACTGTGAGGTGATTAATTCAACACACGCCCGCAACGTTGCAAACGAGACGCACTCAGCGCGTTCAACATGAACGGATGTTAAGCTCGGTTAATGAATTGGAGTGGGTTGAGGCCGACTCCGAGCGCTGAACTACACCAGAGTCATGGTTCTGTAATCGTCCTCTCGTCCTGCTGTCATCTCACCCTCGTTGTCGTCCTTCGCGAAGGCGGAGAATCCAGTAGAGGCTGTAGCCAGCAACGAATCGCGAGCCGCGCCGGTAACTGGGGCGCCCAATCCAAGCACGCAATTGCGCGCCCGGCAGGCGATGACAGTTGAGGTGAGGAAGCCGGAGAGTGAAACAGCTGTGCGATCGCGCAGCGATCAGCCGCGGCGCGTGAACGGCTCGATCCGTGAGGCAGTGCGCAGGAAGGCCACCATGATGGCAACGCCGCACAGGAACAGGCAGACCTGCAGGATGTGCTCGCCGGTGGTGGAGAGGCCGAACAGGATCGACAGCGCCCAGCCGCCTGCGAAGGCAGCGCCGAACACTTCCGCGCCGATCAGGATCGCCGCCGAGATGACGGTGATGACGCTGGGCCAGTGGATGCGGCGAGGGGCGGTGGAGGTGGTCATAATCTCAAGGTCCTGTTTCGGGCCGCAATCTCTCCGAAAAAGCCTGCTGCGGCAAGCACTAAAGGGCCCAAAAAAGCCCCATCGCGTGGTATAGATCGGCGCATTCTATGGGCTTCAAAGCAGGATTTCTTATGTCAGAAACGTCGGTCTCGCCGGTTGCGTCGAAAGGTCTCGAAAATCCGCTTCTGAAGGCGAATCCTTTGTTGAAGGCATGGCAGACCCCGTTCGAGACCCCGCCATTCGACGAGATTAAGCCCGAGCACTTCATGCCGGCCTTCGAACAGGCATTTTTCGACCATTCGGCCGAGATCGCGGCAATCGTGAACGATCCGACCGTGCCCGACTTCGCCAACACGATCACGGCGCTGGAGCGCTCCGGCAAGCTGCTCTCGCGGGTCGCGTCGGTGTTCTACGATCTGGTGTCGGCGCATTCGAACCCGGCGATTCTCGAGATCGACAAGGACGTGTCGTCGCGGATGGCGCGGCACTGGAATCCGATCATGATGAATGCCGTGCTGTTCGGCCGCATCGTGGCGCTGCACGACAGGCGCGCCGAGCTTGGCCTTACCACAGAGCAGATGCGCCTGCTGGAGCGTACCTATACCCGCTTCCACCGCTCCGGCGCTGGCCTCGACGAGGCTGCCAAGGCGCGGATGGCCGAGATCAATGAGCGCCTGGCGCATCTCGGCACCAGCTTTAGTCATCATCTGCTCGGCGACGAGCAGGAGTGGTTCATGGAGTTGGGCGAGGGCGATCTGGACGGGCTTGCGGAGAGCTTCGTCGCTTCGGCCAAAGCCTCGGCCGATGAGCGCGGCTTGACCGGCAAGGCCATCATCACCACCTCGCGCTCCTCGATGGAGCCGTTCCTGAAGAGCTCGGCGCGGCGCGACCTGCGCGAGAAGGCCTACAAGGCCTTCATCCAGCGCGGCAACAACGGCAATGCCAATGACAACAACGAGACCATCGTCGAGATCCTGAGGCTGCGCGAGGAGACTGCGAAGATACTGGGTTTCCCGACCTTCGCGGCCTATCGCCTCGAAGATTCCATGGCGAAGACGCCGGAGGCGGTACGTGGGTTGCTGGAGCGGGTCTGGAAGCCGGCACGGGCTCGGGCGCTGGCCGATCGCGACGCATTGCAGGAGCTGATCGCGGAGGAGGGCGGCAACTTCAAGCTCGCCGCCTGGGATTGGCGCTATTACGCCGAAAAGCTGCGCCAGCGCCGCGCCAATTTCGACGACGCCGCGATCAAGCCGTATCTGACCCTCGATAACATGATTGCCGCGCAGTTCGACACCGCGACCCGGCTGTTCGGCATCACTTTCGCCGAACGCAAGGACGTCCCGGTCTGGCATCCGGATGTGCGCGTCTGGGAGGTCAAGGATGCCTCGGGCGCGCTCAAGGCCATCTTCTATGGTGATTACTTTGCCCGACCCTCGAAGCGCTCCGGCGCCTGGATGACCTCGCTGCGCGACCAGCAGAAACTTGACGGCGACGTGGCGCCGCTGGTGCTGAACATCTGTAACTTTGCCAAGGGCACCGACGGTCAGCCATCGCTGCTGTCGCCGGACGATGCGCGCACGCTGTTCCATGAATTCGGCCATGGCCTGCACGGCATGCTGTCCAACGTCACCTACCCCTCGCTGTCGGGCACGTCGGTATTCACCGACTTCGTCGAACTGCCGTCGCAGCTATACGAGCACTGGCAGGAACAGCCGCAGGTGCTGCAGACCTTTGCCAAGCATTACCAGACTGGTGAGCCGCTGCCGAACGATCTCCTCAAGCGCTTCATCGCCGCGCGCAAATTCAATCAGGGCTTTGCCACGGTGGAATTCGTCTCTTCGGCGCTGATCGATCTCGAATTCCACACCCAGCCGGCCTTGGCTTCGGCGGATGTCGCAGCCTTCGAGAAGAAGGAGCTGGAGAAGATCGGCATGCCCGAGGAAATCGCGTTGCGGCACCGGCCGACGCAGTTCGGACACATCTTCTCCGGCGATCACTATGCATCGGGCTATTACAGCTACATGTGGTCGGAAGTGATGGATGCCGACGCCTTCGGCGCCTTCGAGGAAGCCGGCAATATCTTCGATCCTGCGACGGCCAAGCGGCTGCATGACGACATCTATTCGTCGGGCGGTTCGGTCGATCCGGAAGCGGCCTATATCGCGTTCCGCGGCCGTGCCCCGGCGCCGGATGCGCTGTTGCGGCGGCGCGGGTTGCTGGAAGAGCCGGAAGCGGCGTGAGGTAATGCTTCTGATGAACCGCTTTTTCGGTCTGATCGCGATCGTTGTTGCGCTGGCTGGCAATGTGGGTGCCGCTTCCGCCCACCCGCATGTCTTCGTCACGGCGTCGAGCGAATTGATGTACGCGCCGGACGGCACCATCACCGGCGTGCGCCACGCCTGGGTGTTCGACGACATGTTCTCGACCTATGCGCTGCAGGGTATCGAGAGCAAGACGAAGGGCGTCTATACCCGTGAGGAACTGGCGCCGCTGGCCCAGACCAATGTGGAGTCGCTGAAGGAGTTTGCCTTCTTCACCTTCGCCAAGGTGGAGGGCAAGAAGCAGCGCTTCAACGATCCCGTCGACTACTATCTGGAGAAGCGCGACGCGGCTCTGGTGCTGCACTTCACGCTGCCGTTCAAGACGCCGTTCAAGGCCAGGAAGATGGAGCTCGAAATCTTCGATCCGAGCTTCTTCGTCGATTTCGGTCTGGAGAAGAAAGACCCGATCAAGCTGGCCGGCGCACCGGCCACTTGCACGATGGCGATCCAGCGTCCCTCGGACGGCGCCGCCAAGGCGCAGACCATGAATGAAGATACTTTCATGAATGGCGAGAACAGTAATTACGGCGCCATGTTCGCCAACAAGATCACGGTCGATTGCCCATGATGATCGAGAAGACGACGATGCGCCGCCTGCTGTGGGCCAGCGCCGCGCTGGTGGCGGTGTCGTTGATCGCGGATGGCGCGCTGCATGACACATTGGCGCAGAATCCGTTCGGGGCGCCGAAGGGCGTGCCGGACTCGCAGGTCGGCGGCATTATCGGCTGGCTGCTCACCAAACAGTCCGAATTCTACCGGGCGATGTCATCCACCATCCGCGCCGCAAAATCCGACGGCAGCGCCGTCTGGACGCTGCTGGCGATCTCATTTGCCTACGGCATTTTTCACGCCGCCGGACCGGGCCACGGCAAGGCGGTGATCTCGTCCTATCTGGTCGCCAATGAAGAGACCGCCAGGCGCGGCATCGCGCTGTCCTTTGTTTCGGCACTGATGCAGGCGCTGGTGGCGGTGCTGATCGTCGGCATCGGCGCATGGCTGCTGAATGTCACGGCCAAGACCATGTGCAGCACCGAACGCTGGGTAGAGATCGCCAGCTACGGCCTGATCGCGGCCTTCGGCGCACGGCTGGTCTGGAGCAAGGGGCGTGGCCTTGTCCGTGCCTTGCGGCCGGCTGTTCCTACTGCGGGGCCGCAGCTCGCGATGGCGCATGCCAGCGCGTCCGCACACGATCATGGCCATGACCACCATCACCATGACCACCATCATGGCCACGGACATGCTCATGCGCACGCCCATGCGGCTCACGCGGAGGCTTCAGCCTCGGCGCATGCGCATCACGATCACAGCCATCACGACCATGGCCACGTCCACGACGAGCATTGCGGCCATTCCCACGGCCCGACACCGGATCAGCTCGCGGGCCCCGGCGGCTGGGCGCGCGGATTGTCGGCGGTATTCACCGTGGGCATCCGCCCGTGTTCCGGCGCGATCCTGGTGCTGGTATTCGCGCTGGCGCAGGGCATGTTTTGGGCCGGCATTGCCGCCACCTTTGTGATGGGTCTCGGAACCGCAATTACGGTTGCGACCATCGCCGTCATCGCCGTTTCCGCCAAGGGCCTCGCCGGCCGTTTGGCCGGTGGCCGAGACGGCAGCGGTGCGCTGGTCATGCGCGGGATCGAATTCGGCGCGGCCGCGCTGGTGATGCTGTTCGGCGTCGGCCTGCTGCTGGGCTATGTCGCTGCCGAACGCGTCACCTGTTTCTGATCGCTGCCCGGCCCCTGATGGACGGTCCGTCGTCTTGACAAGGTCCAGACAAAGCGCGAAGCCACCGGCATCATGACAAATGTTGTTTCCTTCGAACAGCCACCGGCCTCCGTCGCAGAGACGCCGGAGCGCGTCGGTGTTCTGCTGGTCAATCTGGGAACACCCGACACCGCGGACACCCGCGGCGTGCGCGTCTATCTGCGCGAGTTCCTGTCCGATCCGCGCGTGATCGAGAACCAGGGCCTGCTGTGGAAGCTGATCCTCAACGGCATCATCCTGACTACGCGGCCACGCCGCAAGGCCAAGGACTATCTCAAGATCTGGAACACGGAGAAGAACGAGTCTCCGCTGAAGACGATCACTCGCGCGCAGTCCGACAAGCTGGCGGCGTCATTGGGCAGTCACACCCATCTCACTGTCGACTGGGCGATGCGCTACGGCAATCCATCGATCCGCTCCCGTATTGCTGACCTGACCGCAAAGGGCTGTGACCGGATTCTGGTCGTGCCGCTCTATCCGCAATATTCGGCGGCGACCTCTGCGACCGTCTGCGACGAAGTGTTCCGCGTGCTCGGCACGATGCGCGCACAGCCGACGCTGCGTGTTACGCCACCTTATTATGACGAGCCGGAATATATCAGCGCGCTGGCGATCTCGATCGAGAAGCACCTGGCGACGCTGTCATTCGTGCCGGAAATGATCGTGGCGTCGTTCCACGGCATGCCGCAGAAATACATCGATAAGGGCGACCCCTATCAGGCGCAATGCGTGGCCACGACCGAAGCGCTGCGCAAGCGGCTCGGGCCGGATGCGCCAAAACTGCTGCTGACCTTCCAGTCGCGTTTCGGCTTCGACGCCTGGCTGCAGCCCTACACGGACAAGACCATCGAGCAACTGGCCAAGGATGGCGTCCGGCGCATCGCCGTGGTGATGCCCGGCTTCTCGGCGGACTGCCTGGAGACGCTGGAAGAGATCGCGCAGGAGAATTGCGAGATCTTCATGCATAATGGCGGCGAGCAGTTCTCCGCGATCCCCTGCCTCAATGACAGCGACGAGGGCATGGATACGATCCGTCAGCTGGTGCTGCGTGAGCTGCAGGGCTGGATCTAGAAGACTGGATTTAACGGCCTGATTTAGAGAGCTTCCGGGCAGCGCTCCGGCGTGCTCTCGCTTTTCCCGGTTTCGAACCTTAAAATCCGCCACGCCGACAAAACAACGAGGCGCCATGTGTTGCGCGTCCATTTTGCCGCAGGGAGACTTTGATGTCCGGTTTCGACATTTTCGCCATTGCCGTTGTGCTGCTGATTATCTTCACCCTGTTTGCCGGCGTGAAGACCGTGCCGCAGGGCTATGACTGGACCATCGAGCGCTTCGGCAAGTTCACGCGTACGCTGTCGCCGGGCCTCAACCTCATCATCCCGTATTTCGACCGCGTCGGTCGCAAGATGAACATGATGGAACAGGTGATCAGCATTCCCGAGCAGGAAGTGATCACCAAGGACAACGCCACGGTGACGGTGGACGGCGTCGCGTTCTATCAGGTGTTCGATGCGGCCAAGGCGAGCTACGAGGTGTCGGATCTCAATCAGGCGATCATCGTGCTGACCATGACCAATATCCGTTCGGTGATGGGCTCGATGGATCTCGACCAGGTGCTGTCACATCGTGATGAGATCAATGAGCGTCTGCTGCGCGTCGTCGATGCCGCTGTCTCCCCATGGGGCCTCAAGGTTAACCGGATCGAGATCAAGGACATCGTGCCGCCGGCGGATCTGGTCGAGGCCATGGGCCGGCAGATGAAGGCCGAGCGCGTCAAGCGCGCAGATATTCTGCAGGCTGAAGGCCAGCGCCAGTCGGAAATTCTTCGTGCCGAAGGCGCCAAGCAGGGCCAGATCCTGCAGGCCGAAGGCCGCCGCGAGGCTGCGTTCCGTGACGCAGAAGCGCGCGAGCGCGCCGCAGAGGCCGAAGCCAACGCAACGCGGGTGGTATCGGAAGCGATTTCCAAGGGCGACGTTGCGGCGCTGAATTACTTTATTGCCGATAAATACATCAAGGCCTTCGGTCAGCTCGCGGAATCGCCGAACCAGAAGGTCATCATGCTGCCGGTGGAAGCGATGAGCATGCTTGGCTCGCTGGCGGGCATCGGCGAGATCGCCAAGGCGACCTTTGGCGAAAGCGCAGCGTCGGCGCAGGCTGCGGCTCGCCGCGGCGGCTCGGTGCCGCCGGCTGGTTCGACACCGCCGTCACCGCAACGCTGAGGGACGAACGAATGGCCGAGATGTTCGTCACTTTGGGCACCTGGAACTGGCTGATCTTCGGCGTGCTGCTGATGGCGCTGGAGCTGCTGGCGCCCGGCGTCTTCATGTTCTGGCTCGGGCTGTCAGCGTTTCTCGTCGGTGTGCTCTCGTTCATCGTCACGCCGTCCTGGCAGGTGCAGATCCTGCTGTTCGGATTGTTCGCGCTCGCTGCCGTCCCGCTGTGGCGGCGGATCGCGCGTCAGAAGCCCGGCGTCAACCCCAACCCGTTCCTCAACAAGCGCAGCGATGCGCTGGTCGGCCGCGTCTGCACGCTGGACCGGCCGATCATCGACGGCGAGGGTATCGTGCGGGTCGACGACACGGTCTGGCGCGTCAGCGGTCCGGACGCGCCGGCGGGAACCAAGGTGAAGATCGTCAAGGCGGATGGCGCAAGTCTGACGGTAGCGGTGGCCTGATCAATCAGCCGCGAGCGATTTGCTCCACCGCTCCGCGAAACGATGCAGCGGCAGGAACGTGTCCTTCAACTCCCGTCCTGTATCCGTTAGTCCGTAGCCGTCCGGCTGCAGCGCAATCAGACCCGCATCTCTGAGATCGCTCAGGCGGGCCTGCAGCACGGTCGGCGAGGCATCGTCACAGGCTTCGCGCAGCGCCCGCGAGGTCAGGGACCGCTCCCGCAACTCCCAGAGAATGCGCAATGTCCAGCGCCGGCCGAGCAGGTCGAGCAGCGCCATGATCGGTCGGCCGGATGTCGAGCCGCGCACGACGCGTTTGGGCGGCTTGGAAACCGACTTTGCCATCACATTCCCTCTTGCTGGTTGCTACATAATATGTAGCATGTCGCTACGATTATTGTAGCGCAGGAGTTGGCTATGTCACGTATCGCGCCGCTGCAGCCGCCTTATGATCCTGACATTCAGGCGCAATTCGATGCGATCATGCGCGGCGCGCCGCCGCTGACGTTGTTCCGCGTGATTGCAGGGCATCCGAGGGCATGGAGCAAGTTTCGTGCGGCGGGCCTGCTCGATCGCGGGCCGCTTTCGCTACGGGAGCGCGAGATCGTCATCGATAGAACCTGCGCACTGACCGGCTGCGAATACGAATGGGGCGTCCATGTTGCGGTTTTTGCAGACGCGGCGAAATTGACGGATGCAGAGGTGAGGGCGACCGTCGATGACAACGCACAAGGGGCCTGCTGGTCGGCAGCCGAACAGGCTCTGATCGCTGCAGTCGATGCGCTGCATCACCGCGCCACGCTGAGCGGTGAGGAATTCAAGGTGCTGGCCACTCACTACGATGACGCGAAGATCTTCGAGATCATCCTGCTTTGCGGGTTCTATCGCACGGTCTCATACATCGCGAACGGGTTAGCGTTGCCGCTCGAAGCGAATGCGGCAAGGTTCCCGCGGGTTGCGAGCTGACGTTGCTTAGGCCACGCCTGCCCGCAGCAGATCATGTAGATGCACGATGCCAACGGGCTTCCGCGCATCCGTCACCAGCAGCGCGGTGATCTTCGACGAGTTGAGGATTTCCAACGCCTCGCCAGCGAGCAGGTCGCGGCTGATGGTCTTGGGGTTTCTGGTCATGACGTCGTCCACCGACACGGTCATGAGATCGGCGCGCATGTGACGGCGGAGGTCGCCGTCGGTGACGATGCCGACCACATGGCCGTTGCCGTCGACGATGCCGACGCAGCCAAAGCCTTTCGACGACATTTCCACCAGCGCATCGGACATCTTGGTGCCGAGCGGCTTCAGTGGTACGGCGTCGCCTGAATGCATGAGGTCGCGGGTGTATTTGAGCATCGCGCCCAGCTTGCCGCCGGGATGCAGCACGCTGAAATCCACCGAGGTGAAGCCGCGGCCTTCCAGGAGGGCGATCGCCAGCGCGTCGCCCATCGCCAGCATCATCAGCGACGAGGTCGTGGGGGCGAGATTGTGTGGACAGGCCTCGCGCGCCTTCGGCAGCGTCAGCGCGACATCGGCGGCCTCGGCCAGTGTCGAGGTAGCTTCGGAGGTGATCGCGACCACGCCGATCTTGAACCGCTTGGCATAGGTGATGAGGTTCTTCATCTCCGGCTGCTCGCCGGACCACGACAGCGCCATGATGACGTCGTCGGGCGTGATCATGCCGAGATCGCCATGGCTGGCTTCAGCGGCGTGGACGAAGAAAGCCGGCGTGCCGGTTGAGGCGAAAGTCGCGGCGATCTTGCGGCCGATATGGCCGGATTTGCCCAGACCCGTGATGATCAGGCGGCCTTTGGCTTTGAGGATCAGGTCGGCGGCCGCAACGAAGGCCGGGCCAAGGTCCGACTGGAGTGCGGCGGCCAGCGCGGTAACGCCGCTGGCTTCAGCCTCCAGCGTACGGAGCGCCGAGGCAATCGCTTCAATGGCCTGATCGCTCATCGCTGCCGTCGTTTTCGTCGGAAGGCCGGGTGTCTTGGAGAGGGGCATCAATCGCATCCTGGGGCCGGAAATTGTCCGGCTGTGTTGCTCCCCTCTTAGCACGGCTGGGTCTGCCTGGCGAAACCCCGCCGACGCGATCTCAACGGGCCATTAACCATAAGTGTTTTAACTCCCTTAACCATGAGTTGTCGTGCGCGCCTCCAGCGTTGCTCTCGGTGTTCTTTGGTAAGATTTTGATAATGTTGGAGTTTTTCTGATCGTGAGGACAGGTCGAGTACGCGACCGCCGCAACCGCGCCTGGCCCAACGGCGTGGTTTCAGCATGTCTGTGCCTGAGCCTCCTCGCACCATCTCCGGCATTCTCGCAAGCATTGACATCAGACCTCCTGGCGCCGGTCCCGGGTGGTTTCGTCTCACCGCAAAATCTGCCGACGCGCCGGACGACGGATGCGCCGCTCCAGCCAACTGGAACGCTGCAGACCAGCCAGTTGTCGCCGGATCGCATTCCGCAATCGATCATCACGCCGCCGGTGCCCGCTGCATCGGGCGCCGCCGGCACTGGGTTCGATGCGCTCAACCGCAAGCGCAAGCAGATCAAATATTATCCGGGCGCGAAGAAGCCAAAGCCGCCGGTGGGGCCTGGCAGTCCGCCGCCGCCGCTGGTGCCCGAAACGCGGCCAGCGCCGCCATCGGCCAAGGCTGCCAAGCCTCCCGTCGCTCCATCGGTTGCCGGCACGGTGGTCGGTCAGCCGACGCGCCGGCGATTGCCGGTGGATCCGGATCCTTACGCGCCGACCGGCGTGCGCGTCGGCAGCTTCCTCGTGAAGTCGGCCGTGGAAATCTATGGCGGCTATGACAACAACCCGGCGCGCTTCGTGCAACCGAGGGGATCGGCGTTCTACAAGGTCGCGCCGGAATTGCTGGCCGCGACCGACTGGACGCGGCATTCGATCATCGTTGATCTGCGCGGCTCCTTCACCGGCTACGAGAAGGAGTTTCCGGCGGCACCATTCCAGATTTCACCGGCGCCCGAGAATGTCGACCGCACCGAGTTCAACGGCAAGATCTCCGGCCGCCTTGACGTCGCGCGCGATCTGCGCGTCAACAGCGAGGCGCGCATGCGCGTCGGTGCGGATAATCCAGGCAGTCCGAACATTCAGGCCGGATTGAAGGATTTCCCGCTGTTCACGACCACCGGCGGTTCGCTGGGAGTCGAGAAGGACTTCAATCGCCTTCAGATCAAGGTCGACGGCCTCGTCGATCGCACCGTCTATCAGGATTCCAAACTGACCGACGGCACCCAGACCAACAACAACGACCGTAATTTCAACCAGTATGGTGGCGTGGGCCGCGCCACCTATGAAGTGCTGCCGGGTCTGAAGCCCTTCGCCGAAGTCCAGGGCGATGTCCGCGTGCACGACGATCGGGCGGATCGCTTCGGCTATCTCCGCGACTCCAGTGGTGGCTATATCAAGGCCGGCACCACGTTCGAATTCACGCGGCTGCTGACGGGCGAAGCCTCGATCGGCTATGCGGCGCGCAGCTATACGGATACGCGGCTGGAGGTTCTCAAGGGTCTGCTGACGTCAGCGTCGCTGATCTGGTCGGTCTCGCCGCTGACAACGGCCAAGTTCGTTTCGACGACATCGATCGATGAGACCACCGTGCCCGGCGTTCCCGGTATTCTGACGCGCACTTACACCGTGGAAGCCAGCCACGATTTCCGGCGCTGGCTCACGGCCGTGGGCAAGTTCACTTATGTCACGCAGGATTATCAGGAGAACTTCCGCTTCGATAAGATCTACTCGCTGCAGGGTGATCTCGTTTACAAGCTGAACCGTGAGATCCAGCTCAAGGCGCAGGTGCGCCGGGATATCCTGAATTCGAATGTCATTGGCGCGAGCACTGCGTCGACGGTGGTGATGCTGGGCGTGAGACTGCAGCGATAGTGGTCAGAAATCGCTGGGAGCTACGCCGCTCGTTCTAATTCCACTTCCGCATGAACTTGGCCGTCTTCCGGCGAAATTTCACGCCGGAGCCATCCGGCAACCGCGTGGCGATGAAGCCGGCTGCGATACAGGCCTCGCGTTGCGGCATGTGCTCATCGGGCGCGCGTTCGGTTTCCCACCACGAGGCCCGGTGCGATGCGCGCGGCAGTGCATCGTCGATGATTTCCTCGATCGCATCCATAGTAAGTACGCATTCATCCTTGGTCTGGCTGGCCAGGTAGGCGCGGAGCAGGTCGTAGTCAGGCACGGAATTGTCCTCGGAATAATCTCGCAATCGTCTTACGCGCCCGCGCGATCCGGCGCTACAGCGCGGATTCGGTAAATAAGCACCGGGAGCGCCTCATCCGAGCATTTTCTGCAACCGTTCGTTAACGCCGTGTGGAACCCAAAGCCGGTATTTAAGCGCTCGGCAAGCATTCGCATGCGATCCGTGGGGCACGGAGCACGTGATGAAGTTGGGGAATACAGGCACGGGAATTCGACGCTGGCCGCTATCGGCCAAGCTGTTGATTCTGTCGTCGCTGGTCACGATCCTCGGTTTCTCTGCCGTTTGCGGCAGCGTGATGCTCGATATGCGCCGCGGCGAGGAAGCGCTGGCGCGGCAGACCGCGGAGAACCTCGCCACCTCCATCGATTCCGATATCGGCCGCACCATCGAACAATATGATCTTTCGCTTCGTGCCGTTGTCTCCGGCGTCAACACGCCCGAGATCGGACAGCTCAGCAAGAAAATGCGCCACTTGATCCTGTTCGACAACGCGGCGGCGTCGCGCCAGTTCGCCGCCATTCAAGTGTTCGATGCCTATGGCGATCTCACCATCGATGCGGCGTCGCTCGATCCGGTCAAGCAGAACAGCGCCGACGAAGAGTTCTTCCAGGTGCACAAGCTCGATGGCGAGCGCGGGCTGTATATCAGCAAACCGATGCTGCATCGGGGGGCCTATTCCGTCGTGCTCAGCCGCCGCATCACCGACAGTGACGGCAATTTTGCCGGCGTCGTCGTGGGCGCGATCCGGTTCGCCTATTTTCACGACTTGTTCAGCCGTCTCAGGCTGAACAAGGACGACAACATCACGGTGATCCGCCGCGACGGCGTCGTCATCATGCGCACGCCGTTCGATCTCGATGTGATCGGTAGGGATCTGAGCAAGACCGCGGGCGTGATGCGTGTGTTGACGCGCGCCAACGGGTCGTATTCAGGCGTCGGTGTCGTCGACAAGATCGAGCGTCTTTATGTCTGGCGCGACAGCGGTCGGCCGCTGCTCGTGATCGTCGGCCGGCCGTGGTCAGGCATCTACAGCCTCTGGTATCAGCAGGCGATCAAGATCGGCGGCATCATACTGGCGCTCATCGTCTTCATCATGGCAGTGACGCTGTTCCTGGCTCGCGAAATCGGTCGTCGCGCGCGGGCCGAGCACAAGCTTGAAGAACTGGCCACTACCGACGGTCTCACCGGATTGCGCAATCGCCGTAAGCTCGATACGGCAATGGAGTTGGAGTGGCGTCGTGCCATCAGGCATTCGCGCTCGATGGCGCTGCTGCTGATCGACGCCGACCATTTTAAGGTTTTCAACGACAGCTTCGGTCATCAATCCGGAGACACGGCCTTGATAGCGATCGCGAACTGCATCGCCGGAGCGGCGAAGCGTGCCGGCGATTGCGCTGCGCGCTATGGCGGCGAGGAGTTCGCCGTGCTGCTGCCCGGTGCAACGGCGCAAGATGCCTACAAGGTTGCCGAGGCCATTCGGCGTCGCGTCGAGCAGGTACCGGCCGATCCTGCGATGCTCACGGTTAGTATCGGCGTAGCCAGCGTGAAGCCGTTGGTGACGATGGAGTGGACGGAACTGGTAGAGGCCGCCGACAAGGCGCTCTATGCGGCGAAAGCCGCAGGTCGCAACCAGTGCGTCATCGCAGGCGATGCGCATCAGGCGATCGCGGCCTAGCGCTTATTCTCCGAGATAACGTAGCATTTCGGCGCGCAGGCCTTCGCGCAGGTCGGGACGCTGCAGGCCGAAGGCGATGTTGGCGCGCAGGAAGCCCGACTTCGAACCGCAGTCGTGCCGCTCGCCTTCGAATTCCACGCCGTAGAACGACTGGCTCCTGGCGAGGCCGATCATGGCATCGGTGAGCTGGATTTCGCCGCCGGCGCCGCGCTCCTGGGTCTCCAGGATCTTGAAGATTTCCGGCTGGAGAATGTAGCGGCCAGTGATCGACAGGTTGGACGGTGCCGTGCCCTTCGGCGGCTTCTCGACCATGCCGTCGATACTGAAGGCGGCCTTGTTGGTCGGGTGACGCTCGCCGACACCGCAGATACCGTATTGATGCGTCATGTCCATCGGGACTTCCTCGACAGCGACGAGGTTGGACTTGTCGCCGAGGCTATTGGCAATATCGACCATCTGCTTCAGGCAGCCCGGCGAATTCAGCACCAGCTCGTCCGGCAGCACCACGGCGAAGGGCTCATTGCCAACGATGTCGCGGGCACACCAGACAGCGTGGCCAAGGCCGAGCGGCGCCTGCTGGCGCGTGAAGCTCATGGCGCCGGCGGCTGGCTGGGACAGCGCCAGCTGTTCGATCTCGGCAGACTTGTTGCGGCTCTTCAGTGTCTCGTCGAGCTCGAACATACGGTCGAAGTGATCTTCGATGATGCCCTTGTTGCGGCCGGTGACGAAGATGAAGTGTTCGATGCCAGCCTCGCGGGCTTCGTCGACCACATACTGGATCAACGGCCGGTCGACGATGGTCAGCATTTCCTTCGGCATTGCCTTGGTGGCGGGAAGAACGCGGGTGCCAAGACCGGCGACCGGGAAGACGGCTTTGCGAATTTTCATCGGGGACTTTGCAATGACCTTGGAGGGGAGCGACGCAGGCAAGCAAACGAAGATTGCGCTTGCTGGTTCCGTTTGCAACCGGGAACAACGGCGGATGTGTGGTGCCGGGCTACATGGCAGCAATTATCCGGTCCGGCGGCGATGCCGCATTCGCCGGGATGGCTGAAATTGGGTAGTGTTAAGTGGATGGAAACCCCGACCGGGCCTCCTGTCATCGCACAGTCATGGCTGGGTTCCGGCCGGCTTCTTGAGATGGATAATGATGAAATCTGCGACGAAGATGGCGCGTAGCCTGACATGCGGTGTAGCTGCGTTCGGCGTGGTTTTGCTCGTCGGTGGGTGGCCCGATGCGGCGCAGGCGCAGGGCAAGAGCGGCCCTTTCAGCCTGTTCGACAACATCTTCACGGGATCGTCCCAGACCCAGGATCCGCCGCCGCAGGCGGCCGTGCCCGGCGCGCAGGGTGCGCAACCGTGGAGCGGCGAGGACGGCGCATCCGGCCATCCGCTGATGACTGCACAGGCGATCCGCGAAGCTGCCAATAATTTCGACAACTGCATTGCCGGGCTGTGGCCTGATGCCGCACGCCGCGGCATCTCGCAGGACAGCTACCAGCGCTTCACGGCCGGGCTGACGCCGGATCTCCGAATCATGGACCTGATGGATTCGCAGCCGGAATTCACCAAGGCGATCTGGGAATATCTCGACATTCTGGTGAACGACAACCGCATGGCCAAGGGTCGTGAGGTGCTGGCGAAATACAAGACGATCTTCGATGCGGCCGAGAAGGCTTATGGCGTCGATCGCTACATCGTCGCGTCGATCTGGGGCATCGAGTCGAACTACTCGACGATGATCGGCGATCGCAGCGTTCTGCGCTCGACGGCGACGCTGGCCTGCGTTGGCCGCCGCCAGGCCTATTTCAAGGATGAGTTTCTGGTTGCTCTGGAAATCCTGCATCGCGGCGACCTGCGGGTCGAACAGATGCGCGGCTCTTGGGCTGGCGCATTCGGTCCGACCCAGTTCATGCCGACCGCTTTCAAGCGCTTCGCGGTGGACGGCGATGGCGATGGCCGCCGCGACGTGGTCGACAACCCGACCGATCTGATTTTCTCGACCGCCAACAATCTCAAGAAGGACGGCTGGCAGAGTGGTCAGACCTGGGGCTACGAGGTCGTGGTGCCACAGGGCTTCAACTACATGCTGGCCGACAAGGCAAAGGCAATGACGCTGCCGCAATGGGAGCAACTCGGCCTCAAGCGCGCCAACAACCAGCCGTTTCCGCGCATGACGGAGAAGGCCTATCTGCTCGCACCCGCCGGCGCCCAGGGGCCGGGCTTCCTGATGCTGACGAATTTTCGCGTCATCATGAAATACAATCCCGCCGAGGCCTATGCGATGGCCATCGGCCATTTCGCCGATCGGCTGCGCGGCGGTTCGCCTTTCGTGCAGCCATGGCCGCGTCAGGAGCGCGTGCTGTCTCGCGCCGAGCGGCTGGAGCTGCAGCAGATGCTGGCGCAGCGCGGCCTCTATAAGGGCACGCCGGACGGCCAGTTCGGCGGCCAGACCCGTGAAGCCTTGCGCAACTTCCAGGCCTCCGTCGGCGCGCCGGCCGACGGCTTCGCGTCGTCGGAGATGCTGGATCGTCTCAGGGCGAGATAAGCGCCCTGAGCTGAGGTTTACGGCGCGTAATATTATACCGTAGCGCTGGAGCGAGTGCTGGGAAACACAAACGGGCGCGCTGCATCGCGCAGCGCACCCGTTCCTGAATCCAGGGCTATTCCGCGGCCTGCTGCGCCACGGTCGGCGCATTGCCTGCGACTGTGGCCCGTCGCATGTCGCGCGGCTGCGACTGGTCGTAGCGGCGGACGCGATGCATGGTCTGGCGATTGTCCCATATCACGAGGTCATGCAGCGTCCATTTGTGGACATAAACGAATTGCGGCTGCGTCGCGTGCTCGTTGAGATCGCGCAATAGT
Source organism: Tardiphaga sp. P9-11 (assembly GCF_008329525.1). GTDB lineage: Bacteria > Pseudomonadota > Alphaproteobacteria > Rhizobiales > Xanthobacteraceae > Tardiphaga. The sequence goes on from NZ_NPKQ01000005.1 coordinate 61,443, forward strand.
ACGCGGGCTTCCGGCACCGACATGCCATGGATCGCGCCGGCGTGGGATGAAAGATATAGCGACTTGCGGCCATGCACCGGATGCGTGCGCACCAGCCGTTGCAGCACCGGTTTGAACATCTCCTTCTCTTCGTCGGTGTAGTCGAGAAAGCCGAGCGCGCCGCGCGAGGTCATCAGCGAATGCTCGCAGATCATGTCCTCGATCTCGGCCTTGGTATCGCTGTCGAGGGCATCATAGGCGGCGCGCATGTCGGCGAATTCGGTATTGCCGCCTTTCGGATTGACGACGCGCGCCGACAGCAGCGAGAATTTTGCCGGGATCGGCCGGAAGGAACTGTCGGAATGCCACAGGCAGTTGCCGAGATTGAACAGGTGTGTCCGGCTGTCTTTCGGCAGCGGTTTGCCGTCCTTGCCGAGATTGGATACGTCGGCGAGCCCCGATGTCAGCCGGTAGTCTTCCTTCTTGGTGACGGAGCCGCCTTTTCGATTTTCGCGCTCGCCGAAATTCTGCGCGAAAGCGAGTTGCTGCTCGTCGGTGATATCCTGCTTCGGGAATATCAGGACGGCATAGTCATCCATACCGCGCTCGATGGCTTCGGCGTCGTCGGGGCTGATTGGTCTGGTCAGATCGATGCCGGTCACTTCGCCGACGAACAGGGGATGCAGTTTGCGGATCGTCACGGGCATTGCAAATTTCCTCCGTGTGGAATGGTTGACCCATTCGATTGCGGCTTCCGGTCATCAATTCCAGTGACTTCGGCCGCTTGAGAAAAATGCTACGCCCGCAAAGTGTGAAGTCAACCGGCGCAAACGCCGTCATGCATTGCGGGCCATCAGGCCTCCGTCGACGGGAATGATTGCGCCGGTGATGTAGGACGCCGCCGGCAAGCAAAGGCTCAGCGTCATGTGTGCGACCTCTTCCGGATCTCCGTAGCGGCGCAGCACGGTGCGGCGTTTGGCGAAGATCACCTTGTGCTCGTCGCTGATACGCTCGGTGATTCCCGTCGTGATCGGGCCGGGACAGATGCAGTTGACTGTAATGCCATCGCGGCCGAGTTCCACTGCGAGCGAACGCGTGAGGCCGGTGACGCCGGCTTTCGCTGCGGAATAGGGACTGTGCAGTGCAGTGGCGCCAAGCGCTTCGGTGGAGGCGATATTCACGATCCGCGGCGAGGGCGATTTGCGCAAGTGCGGCAGCGCCGCGCGGATGATGCGCTGGTGCGAGGTCAGCATCACGGCGATGGCACGATCCCATGCGGCGTCATAACCATCCTGGTCGATCGCGGTGCTCACCGAGATGCCGGCATTGTTGACGATGATATCGAGGCCGCCGAAATGCGCGGCGACGTCGCTGACCACTGTGCGGATGCGATCGGGATCGGCAACGTCGAGCGTCCATGCATGCGCACTGCCGCCGCCCGATGTGATCGCATCCGACACTGCGGCAATCCCGTCCGCCGAAATATCCGTGACGGCAACATTAGCGCCTTCGTCGCCGAATACGCGTGCCGTCGCGCGGCCCATGCCGCTTGCAGCGCCGGTGACGAGGACTGTAAGGCCGCGCACCGAGCGGCTGAGTTGTTTGAAATCCGGCTGTTTGAAATCCGACAAGGCATCCTCCGAATGTGCGCCTTCATGATGAGGCTTGATTGAAGGCTTGCACCGATCGACGGCGCGGTCAAACATGCGCTGATAAAATCAAGAAGGACAATCAGGGATGAACGAACTCGATTTCAGCGGCCAGCAGGTGCTCATCGTCGGCGGATCCAGCGGCATCGGCAACGGCATGGCGCAGGCGTTTCGTGCGCGCGGCGCAAGCGTGCATGTGTGCGGTACGCGCGCGAAGGCCAGCGACTACACGGTCGATGAGGGTTCCGATCTCGACGGGCTCGGCTACAGCCAGCTCGATGTGAGCAGTGCAGCGGCCATCGAGGTATTCGATCCGAAGCTCGCGCGGGTCGATGTGCTGATCCTCGCGCAGGGTGCGGTGATCTATCGTCGCGGCGAGTTCGAGATGGATGGCTTTCGCAAGGTGATGGAAGTCAACCTGATGAGCCTGATGGGCTGCGCGACGAAGTTTCATGCACAGTTGAAGGCGAGCAAGGGGCGATTGATCATCGTCAGCTCGACCGCGGCCTATCACGCCACCAAGGGCAATCCCTCCTACAACGCATCGAAGACCGGCGCGGTTGGTCTCACGCGCACATTGGCGCAGGCGTGGTCGGAAGACGGCATTCGCGTCAACGGCATCGCGCCGGGGCTCGTTGACACCAAGATGACAAAGGTCACGACAGCGAATCCGAAGCGGTTGGAAGGTGCGATTGCCAGGATCCCGCTGCAGCGTCTTGGCACGCCTGCCGATATGGCCGGCGCCGCATTGTTCCTGGCGTCGCCGTTGTCATCCTATGTTTGCGGTCACACGCTCGTCGTCGATGGCGGTTTGATCCTTTAAATTCGCGGCGCCTACATCGCGACGGAACCAGTACTGGCTTCAGGCATTACACCGGCGAGAATTTCCTCACGGAGTAATGGACATGGACAAGGACCGTATTGCGGGCGCAGCCAAGGATGCCGCCGGCAAGATCGAAGGCGTCATCGGCAGTGCGACGGGCGATGCGAGGACCGAAGCATCGGGCCGCGCGCGCGAAGCCTCCGGCACCGTGCAGAACCTGTACGGTCAGGCCAAGGACGCCGTGCGCGACGCATCGGACGCGGCCACCAGCTATGCCAAGGATGCGCTCGACAGCGACGTCTATCGCGACGGGACGCAGGCGATCACCGACAAGGTCCGCGACAATCCGCTGGGCTCGCTGCTGATCGCAGGCGGTATCGGTTTTGCGCTGGCGATGCTGATGACGCGTCCGCCGCGCCGTCGTCCGAACCGTTTCGGCTACTGATCGCGCATCGCGGCTGACACAACGAACGCCGCAGAAGCGTCAGCAGTCGCAACCGAGAAAGCGTCCAACTACGATCCAAAAGCAAAATCCCTCATCCTGAAAAGGCTGAGGGATTTTTTTTGTTGTCGAATTTTCGCGCGGTCAGCGCGTGAAGAAACCGGAGGGGGCGGAGGCGGCGGGGCCGACATTGGCCGGTGGGCGCGGGCCGGGTGGCTGGGCCGGGCGGGGGCGCTGGGGCGCCTGCTGGACGGGCGCGCGCCGCGGCTCGTCGAACCCGAAGAAGCTACCGAAGGATGACGGCGTTTCGGTGGCGATGACGGGCTTCGGCTTTTTCTTCGGCGCGGCGGGTGGTGTCATCACGGGGACGATTCCATCCGGCCCTGTGGCCGCAGCAGTGCCTGAAGTGCCCGAGGTCGCTGGTGTGACGGCAGCGACAGGAACGTCGCCCTTGGCCTGTTCGCGGCCGATCTCGCGGCGCGGCCAGGCAAAATCATCGGCGCGGCCGGCGGGCGCTGAGAGCGGCTCGCCTTTCACCAGCACCCGCGCCACCAGCGCATCGACATTCACCGGCTTCACGCCGGGGCCGCCGAGCAGTTGATCGGTGCCGACCGAGGAGGCGACCAATGGTACGATGGGTCCAGCCAGCGGACGCGGCGGCGGCGCGCCGGGCACGGCATTGAGGTCGGGCGTCGCTGGCTCGCTCGGCAGCGCGATCGGTGCGGAGCGGCCGGACAGCAGGCGGGTGATCTCGCGCTCGACGTAATGCGCCATCTTGCGGGCGCCGGCCTTGGTGAAATAGACGCCGTCGGCGGAGCGCAGCCGGCGGATCTGGCCTTCGAAATCCGGGCCTTGCTGCAGGAAGCGGCCGGCTTCGTCGACGAAGCCGTCCCAGATATCGACATAGGTGATGCCGGCCTTGGTCGCGGCGTCGCGATAGAGATTGTCGAGATAGAGCATGTCGGCGGTCGCCTTGGTGCCGCGCACTGCCGGCAGGCCGACCCACAGCACGGGCACGCCCTTCGCCTTCACGACGTTGATCATCTCCTCGATCTTCTTCGAGTACAGTTCGCCCCAGCGCTCGTCGCGGAAATCGACCATGCCGCCGGTGCGCGCGCCGCGCTCGACGACGATCGAGCCGGGATCGGGAATGTCTGCATCGTCCGCCTCGGGCTCCGCCGGCTTGTCACCGGGCTTCACCTCGGCCGCGCTGTCCTTCTTCTCGTCCTTTTTGGCGCCCTTCTTTTCGGCCGCCTTGTCGGGTTCGCGGATCGCGACACGGTCATTGAGGCCGAGCATGACGACGATCGCATCGGGCTTCTCGGTGGCGAGAATGCCCTTGGCCGCTGCCGCCCAGTCCGCGGGATCGCCCTTCGGTTGATAGCGCAGCAGGCCGGAGACGGTCTTGTGTTTGCGGATCACGCCCATGTCGGGCTGTTCGGAATAGGCGTCCTCAAGGCCGTAAGCGAGCCAGTCGGCCATGCTGTCGCCGAGCACCAGCACATTGCGCTCGGCCGCGGCATCGCGTTTTTCCGGCGAGGGCGCGCGCGAATAGTCCTCACGCGGCGCGGCCCGCTTCGGCGCCTGCTGCTGCTGGAACGGCGCAAAAAACGGGGTGTCATTGCCGCCGCCGAACCAGCCGAAGCCGCCACCGCCGCCTTGCGGCACATTGCGTTGCGGACGCGGCGGAGGTTGCTGCGGACCGCCGAAACCAAAAAATTGCGCGGAGGCGGGAGCCACGATGCCGATCAGCAGGCCCAATGCCACGGCGAGCACCATCAGCGTGCCCTTTTCGGCACGCCAGTGGTCGATCCGCCATCTCGGCAAGTTGGGCTTCTGTGACATGCGCCTCGACCGCAATCGCTGGGTTCGCAGACCCGGGTTCCCGCTCGACATACTACCGGATTCGGGCCGCAAGCGGGCAGCCGCAATCCCGCCATCAAGCGCCGCCCGCCGTTAACGTCAAGCAAATCCCGGAACTTTTAGCGGCAGGGTGAACGGCGTCAGGCCGCAGCCAAGGCCTGTGCCGAACAAAGCGGCAATCCCGGAGTTGTCGTGATAAATCAGGGAGGTTTGCCACGAAGTCACCGCTACTCGCCGTTGCGCTCGTTTTCGCGCTGCCCTCATGGGCTTCCGCAGATACCCCCGGCAAGGACTGGATGACCGCACAGCAGGTCACCGAAAAGCTGCACAGCCTCGGCTATACCGAGGTCAGGGAGCTCGAGGCCGACGATGGCCATTGGGAAGCCGATGTCGTGAAGGACGGCCGGACCTTCGAGGTCCATGTCGATCCGCATAGCGGTGCGCTCACCAAGAACGAACCCAAGCACTGACGCCGGCAGACTCGTCTATTTCCAGAGCCCCAAGGACTGCCATTTGGCCTGCGGAATCGCCGCGCCCGTCTTGTAGGTGAAATCCAGCACCGTCTTGTGGTCCGGCGTCGCCTTGCAGGTGAAGGCGACCTGCATCCATTTGCCGCCTGCGCGATAGGCGCCGCCCTTGGCGATCATCGTATTGCCGAGATGCTGCGGCGGCATCAGCGCGTCGGATTTGGCGCGCTCGACGCGCGGGCCACCTTTGCTGATCCGGCGCATCGCCTCGAAGTCGCAGACCTGCTCCAGTCGGGTCTTGGGATCGAGCTTGCCGAGGGCCGCCATGAAGCGGGCATCGCTGGCATGGGCCTGCGGGACAAGCGCCACGAGGCCGAGCGGAAGAAGCAGGAATTTCATGCGGGAAGGGACAACACGTTTGGAAGGTAAGAGATCGGCGGGATGATACCGCTTAGCGTGTCCGGAGGTTGCTGGCTACCCACTCTGGGATGCGCTGCGCGGCCGGTCGCGCTGTGCGAGTCCCGGTCATGAATGGGTGCGACGCGCGCACGCGCCGTCTGTCCCGCGCCGCCGCGCAGGTTGGCCTTCCGGTGATCCCCCGCCTGAAGTGAGGGGGATAGAGCGCCGAAAGGCGCAACATTGTAGTTCGTAGCGCGTCCCGTTGGCTGCCTGCGACAGCGACCTTCGGTGCGCGCACGCCTTTCGGCGCTCCATCGCGGCGATTTCTGTCCAGAGGACCGTTCTTCCGGGCAAAGGCACGAACCCGCAGGTTCGTCATCCCGACGGTTTCCCGCCGTTCGCCAGTGCCACGTCCAGCCGCACGCTAGCGGCAGAGCCCCGTAGTGGGCCCGGACGGTGACCCCTGACCTCCCGAGTCCGTGCTTGCGAGGCACGTCCGCGGGCGCCGCACCCTGTCCCACCTCCAAAGACGCCCTCGAGAAGCGCCCCTCGTTGGACAGGGTTAGGAGAATATAAGCCTAGTTCGATGGGGTGTCAATCAGGGTGTTGAGATTGGATTGCTTTGCTCAGCGCGCTTGGGCCCCCCGGACCCCACTCCGCTGTGCTTGAGGGAGGGAGAAGAAGGTGCGCCAAATTAAGCGACCTTTCATTCGATGGGATCGGTGCAACGTCGATAAAAGTCATGTGAGACAACTACACTTTCTGATCCTTGCGGACTTCGCTAGAACATGTCGCCGGGTGCTTTCTTATCCCTCCCTCAAGCGCAGCGAAGCTGCGCGCAGTGGGGAGGGTGGCGCGGTGCGAGCGTTCAGCGAGCAACGTGACGGGTGGGGTGTTGCAACAAAGCGAGAACTGCGTGGCCAATTCGTTCGCGCGTGCACTCCGGAAAAACCTGACGCCGCAGGAGGTCAGGCTGTGGGTGAAGCTGCGCGAGCTGAAGCCGCTTGGCTTTCACTTTCGACGGCAGGCTCCGATCAAGCACATCATCGTGGACTTCGTGTCGTTTCGTGAGTGTCTGGTTATCGAAGTCGATGGCGGGCAGCATAATTTCGATGAGGCGGTGCGTCGGGATGAAGCGCGGGATGCGTTCTTGGGCGGCGAGGGATTTCGCGTGATGCGGTTCTGGAATTTCGAGGTGGATCGGAATCTAGACGGCGTGATGGAGTCGATAGTCGGAGCTCTGGGCTACCCCCACCCGGCCGGCCTTACGGCCGTCCACCCTCCCCACAAGGGGGAGGGATAAGAAAGGAGCCCCGACACTTTCGTGTCGAGGCCCTTGAAGATCGAAAACGCTAGAAACTTGGACTCAAACAGCCCGCTCTTACCTCGGCAGCGTCGTGGTCCCCATCAGCGCCTGATCGATGGCGCGGGCGCACAACCGGCCTTCGCGGATCGCCCAGACCACCAACGACTGGCCACGGCGCATGTCGCCGGCGGAGTACACTTTCGGCAGCGAGGTCGCGAAGTCGGTCGTTGGGGCGCGGACGTTGCCACGCTGGTCGAGTTCGACGCCGAGGGTCTTCAGCATGCCTTCGTGGACCGGATGGACGAAGCCCATCGCCAGCAGAACGAGATCGGCCTGCAGCGAGAACTCGCTGCCGGGGATCGGCTTGAACTTGTCGTCGACCTGCACGCAGTTCAGCTTGGTGACCTTGCCGTCGGCGCCTTCGAAGCTCTGGGTCAGCACGGCGAATTCGCGCTTGGCGCCTTCGGCCTGGCTCGACGAGGTCCGCATCTTCAGCGGCCAGTTCGGCCAGGTCAGGCCCTTGTTCTCCTGCTCGGGCGGAGCCGGCATGATTTCGAGCTGGGTCACCGACAGCGCGCCCTGACGCAGCGAGGTGCCGATGCAATCGGAGCCGGTGTCGCCGCCGCCAATGACGACGACATGCTTGCCGCCGGCCAGGATCTCCTTGACGTCGCCGAGCGGCTCGTTGCCGACGCGACGGTTTTGTTGCGGCAGGAAGTCCATCGCGAAATGGATGCCATCGAATTCGCGGCCGGGGATCGGCAGGTCGCGACCGTGCTCGGCGCCGCCGGTCAGCGCGATGGCTTCATAGTCCTTCAGCAGTTCGGCGGGATCGATCGCGCCGGGGGAGGTGCCGCCGACGGCCTTGCCATAATGGAAGGTGACGCCTTCGCCTTCCATCTGCGCGACGCGCCGGTCGATGACGTGCTTCTCCATCTTGAAGTCGGGAATGCCGTAACGCATCAAGCCGCCGGCCTTGGCGAATTTCTCATAGACATGGACGTCGTGTCCGGCGCGCGCGAGCTGCTGCGCGCAGGCCATGCCGGCCGGGCCGGCGCCGATCACGGCGACCTTGCGGCCGGTCTTCACGGCGGAGACTTGCGGCTTCAGCCAGCCATTGTCCCATGCCTTGTCGACGATGGCGCACTCGATGGTCTTGATGGTGACCGGGTTGTCATCGATGTTCAGCGTGCATGAGGCTTCGCACGGCGCCGGGCAGATGCGGCCGGTGAATTCCGGGAAGTTGTTGGTGGAGTGCAGGTTGCGCGAGGCTTCTTCCCAGTTGCCGGTATAGACGAGGTCGTTCCAGTCCGGGATCTGGTTGTTGACCGGGCAGCCGGGCGTGCCGGGCTGAACCGAGCCGGTGCCGTGGCAATAGGGAATGCCGCAATTCATGCAGCGCGCGGCCTGGTCGCGGGTGTCTTTCTCGCTGAGCGGAATGACGAACTCGTTATAGCCCTTCAAACGCTCGGTAACCGGCGTGTACTTGCGGTCGTGACGATCGATTTCCAGAAAACCCGTGATCTTGCCCATTACAACTGACGCCTCTGCAGTCTGTCCCACCGTCATCCCGAGCGTTACGCATTGGCGCGCCTCGAAGGATGATTTGCTTGTTTCGATCTCAGTCCCGCCGCCCTTTTGGGCGGCGGTTCAGTCCGTGTCCTAGGCGCCGATCGCGATCTGCGGTTCGGCTTCGGCATTTTTCGCTTTCAACTCGCGCAGTGCGCGGCGGTATTCGACCGGCATCACCTTGCGGAATTTCGGCAGCCAGGTTTTCCAGTCTGCGAGGATCATCGCAGCCTTGGCCGAGCCGGCATATTTCGCGTGGCGCGTGATCAGCACATGCAGGCGCTCGATGTCGCTATCGAGCAGGTTGGCGAATACGTCGACTTTGCCGTGGGCTTCGAGATCGCCGGAGTGGTGATAGGTGTTCTCGGCGATCATCTCTTCCGAGAGGACCGGTTCGAGTTCGACCATCGCCATGTTGCAAAGCTTCGGGAAGTCGCCGGTTTCGTCGAGCACGTAAGCCACGCCGCCGGACATGCCGGCCGCGAAGTTACGGCCGGTCTTGCCGAGCACCACGACGATGCCGCCGGTCATGTATTCGCAGCAGTGATCGCCGGCGCCTTCGACGACGGCCACGGCACCGGAGTTACGTACGGCGAAACGCTCGCCGGCGACGCCACGGAAGTAGCATTCGCCCTCGATCGCGCCATACATCACGGTGTTGCCGACGATGATCGACTCTTCCGGAACGATGGCGGAGTGCGCCGGCGGGCGGACGATGATCTTGCCGCCCGAGAGGCCCTTGCCGACATAGTCGTTGCCTTCGCCTTCGAGATCGAAGGTGATGCCCTTGCACAGCCAGGCGCCGAAGGCCTGACCGGCGGTGCCTTTCAGCGACACCTTGATGGTGTCGTCGGGCAGGCCGGCATGGCCGTAGATCTTGGCCACCGCGCCCGCCAGCATGGCGCCGGCCGAACGGTTGGTGCTGTTGATCTTGGTGTCGATCTTCACCGGCGCGCCGCGGTCGAGTGCGGGCTGCGCCTGCTTGATCAACTCGCGATCGAGCACGGCTTCCAGGTGATGGTCCTGATCCTCGGTGTGATAGATCTTCTGGCCGGGCAGTTCGGGCTGGCGCACGAACAGCTTGGAGAAGTCGAGACCCTTGGCCTTCCAGTGTGACACGAGCGCCGACTGGTCGAGCATCTGCACCTGGCCGACCATCTCGTCGAAGTTGCGATAGCCGAGCTGGGCCATGATCTCGCGGACTTCCTCGGCGACGAAGAAGAAGTAGTTGATCACGTGCTCGGGCTGGCCGGTGAAGCGCTTCCGCAGCACCGGGTCTTGCGTCGCGACGCCGACCGGGCAGGTGTTGAGATGGCACTTGCGCATCATGATGCAGCCGGCGGCAATCAAAGGCGCGGTGGCGAAGCCGAATTCGTCGGCACCCAGAAGTGCGCCGATGACGACGTCACGGCCGGTGCGGAAGCCGCCATCGACCTGAACGATGATGCGGCTACGCAGCCGTTCACGCACGAGCGTCTGGTGGGTTTCGGCGAGGCCGATTTCCCATGGCGAACCCGCATGCTTGATCGAGGTCAGCGGCGACGCGCCGGTGCCGCCTTCGAAGCCGGCGATGGTCACATGGTCGGCGCGTGCCTTGGCAACGCCCGCGGCAACCGTGCCGACGCCGATTTCCGACACCAGCTTGACCGAGACCTGGCCCGTCGGATTGACGTTCTTGAGGTCGTAGATCAGCTGCGCGATGTCTTCGATCGAATAGATGTCATGATGCGGCGGTGGCGAGATCAGGCCAACACCGGGCGTCGAGTGGCGCACGGCGGCAATCGTCGCGTCGACCTTGTGGCCGGGCAACTGACCGCCTTCCCCGGGCTTCGCGCCCTGCGCCATCTTGATCTGCATCATGTCGGAATTGACGAGATATTCCGTGGTGACGCCAAAACGTCCCGACGCGACCTGCTTGATCGCCGAACGCATGCTGTCGCCATTCGGCATCGGCTTGTAGCGATCCGACTCTTCGCCGCCTTCGCCGGTGTTCGACTTGCCGCCGATCCGGTTCATGGCGATGGCCAGCGTCGTATGCGCCTCGCGCGAGATCGAGCCGTAGGACATCGCGCCAGTCGCAAAGCGCTTGACGATGTCAGCGGCGGATTCGACCTGGTCGAGCGGCACGGGCTTGCGCTTCTCGTCTTCGGCCGTCTTGATCTTGAACAGGCCGCGCAGCGTCAGCAGACGCTCGGACTGTTCGTTGAGGATCTTGGCGAAGGCGCGATAACGATCCTGCGAGTTGCCGCGCACGGCATGCTGCAGCAGCGATACCGACTCGGCGTTCCAGGCGTGGTCTTCGCCGCGGCTGCGATAGGCGTATTCGCCGCCGACATCGAGGGCGGTCTTGTAGATCTCGATCTCACCGAACGCCTCGTTGTGGCGACGCACGGTCTCCTCGGCGATTTCGGCGAGGCCGACACCCTCGATCTTGGTGTGGGTGCCGGTGAAGTACTTGGTGACGAATTCCTGACGCAGGCCGACGGCGTCGAAGATCTGCGCGCCGCAATAGGACTGGTAGGTCGAGATGCCCATCTTCGACATGACCTTGAGCAGGCCCTTGCCGATCGACTTGATGAAACGCTTGACGATTTCGTAGTCGTCGAGCTGCACCGGCAGCCGGTCCTTCATCGCGATGATGGATTCGAAGGCCAGATACGGGTTGATCGCTTCCGCGCCATAGCCGGCGAGGCAGGCGAAGTGATGCACTTCGCGCGGTTCGCCGGATTCGACGACCAGGCCCACTGACGTGCGCAGGCCGGTACGGATCAGGTGGTGATGCACCGAGGCGCAGGCCAGCAGCGACGGGATCGGAATGCGATCCGAGCCCGCCATGCGGTCGGACAGGATGATGATGTTGACGCCTTCACGCACCGCAGCTTCCGCGCGGGCGCAGAGTTCGTCCAGCACCTGCTCCATGCCCGCCGCGCCGAAACCGGCATGGAAGGTGGTGTCGAGGGTGCGCGAGACGAAGTGCGACTCGGCGACGTCGGTGATCGAGCGGATCTTTTCGAGATCCTGGTCGGTGAGGATCGGCTGACGGACTTCAAGGCGCTTGGTGGTGGCGACGCCCTGCAGGTCGAACAGGTTCGGCCGCGGTCCGATAATCGAGACGAGGCTCATGACGAGCTCTTCGCGGATCGGGTCGATCGGCGGGTTGGTGACCTGCGCGAAGTTCTGCTTGAAGTAGGTGAACAGCGGCTTCGGCTTGCTCGACAGCGCCGAGATCGGCGTGTCGGTACCCATGGAGCCCGACGCCTCCTCGCCCTGCGACGCCATCGGCGTCAGCAGGATGGTGACGTCCTCCTGAGTGTAGCCGAAGGCCTGCTGGCGATCGAGCAGCGGCAGGTTGGAACGCTGGCCCTTGGCGAGCGCGTCCGGGAGTTCTTCCAGAACGATCTGGGTGTGTTCGAGCCAGTCACGATACGGATGGCTGGCAGCCAGCGTTGCCTTGATCTCGTCGTCAGGGATCAGACGGCCCTGGACGAGGTCGACCAGCAGCATCTTGCCAGGCTGCAGACGCCACTTGGTGATGATGTCTTCTTCCGGAATCGCCAGCACGCCCATTTCGGACGCCATCACGATGCGGTCGTCCTTGGTGACGAGATAACGTGCGGGGCGCAGACCATTACGGTCCAGCGTCGCGCCGATCTGGCGACCGTCGGTGAAAGCGAGCGCAGCGGGACCGTCCCATGGCTCCATCATCGCGGCGTGATATTCGTAGAAGGCGCGGCGCTGCTCATCCATCAGGGGATTGCCGGCCCAGGCTTCCGGAATCATCATCATCACGGCGTGGGGCAGCGAGTAGCCACCCTGCACCAGGAATTCGAGCGCGTTGTCGAAGCAGGCGGTGTCCGACTGGCCTTCATAGGAGATCGGCCACAGACGGCTGATGTCCTTGCCGTACAGCTCGGATTCGATAGAGGCCTGACGCGCCGCCATCCAGTTGACGTTGCCGCGCAGCGTGTTGATTTCGCCGTTATGCGCGACCATGCGGTAGGGATGCGCCAGCGACCAGGTCGGGAAGGTGTTGGTCGAGAAGCGCTGATGCACCAGCGCCAGCGCGCTTTCGAAATCCTCTTCGTGCAGGTCGGCATAGTAGCTGCCGAGCTGATCGGCGAGGAACATGCCCTTATAGATGATCGTGCGGCACGACATCGAGCACGGATAGTAGCCGGCAAGGCCGCGGTCGCGGCGCTGATAGATCGCCTGCGAGATCGACTTGCGGAGAATATAGAGCCGGCGCTCGAACTCGTCTTCATCGGCGATCTTGGCTTTGCCGATGCCGATGAAGACCTGCATATTGGCAGGCTCGGTCGGCTTCACGCTCTCGCCGAGCGAGGAATTGTCGGTCGGCACATTGCGCCAACCGAGCAGCTTCAGGCCTTCGGCCTTGATCTGGTCGGCGATGATGCCCTTGATGACCTGACGCCAGGCGTTGTCGCGCGGCATGAACAGCGCGCCGATGGCGTATTGGCCGGGCGCGGGCAGGCTGAAGCCGAGTTCCGCAGTCTTGCGGACGAAGAACTTATGCGGGATCTGCACCAGAATACCGGCGCCGTCGCCGAAACGCGGATCTGCGCCGGTGGCGCCGCGGTGCTCAAGGTTGCAGAGGATGCTGATCGCGTCAGACACGATCTGATGCGACTTGTGGCCTTTGATATTCGCGATGAAGCCGACGCCGCAGGCGTCCTTTTCCTGCGACGGGTCGTAGAGGCCCAGCGCCGGTGGACGGTAAGTGTGCAATTCCGGTTTGATGGCGGTGTCTTTCACGTGAGCCGATTTGATAGCCGGGGCCGCCGAATGCGTGCCGGTTTCGATCAATTGGCGCTCGTGCTCTGATCCGCTCATCTTTGTCCTCTCAACCCCAACCGGGGTTCTGCCACCCTTGTCGGCGCACTTTTGGCGCAAGCGGAACCCTTAAGGGTCACCGCTCGCGCATAGCGCGCCTCGATTTCAGAATTCAGACTGGTAGTGCCCGTCGTCCCCGGCGGTCGCCCCATGTCTTGCCTATAAGGATCCTGCCTTATTCGGCTCTCGTCGTAGCAGGCGTGTTTTTAGTCGCGACGCCTGCTTATGTTGCAAACCCCGTGCCGGATTTGCCACCAAAAATTGCGACAGTGATGCTGTCCTAACCAGGACTTTGCCAAATTTTTATCTAGCACACAAGCGCGTGTGAGTCCGTCGTCGCATGGCAACAACGCATGCCAAATCGTCCATGCCGCGAAGACACATTCGGGCGGGTGGTGCCGTGATCCGGCCCAAGGCCGGCCCAAGGGCTGCCGGATTCAGCGGTGAGGTTGCGCACCGTCCGTTAACGCCTGTGGCAGCGGTGGTTGCTGCAGCGGCGCGGATGAGAGCGTGAGGTTCCAGGAGACTGGACACACTCCGGGCGCGGGGGCGTCGAAGGAGCATGCAATGAAGGTAGTTATGGGATGTCTGGCCTCGGCCGGTCTGTTGCTGGCGAGCGGTGTCGCTCAGGCGCAAGCGTTGCCGCCGATGCGCGGCGACGTTGCCCCTCCGGTGCGTGTATCGGATGTCGGCGGTCCCTATGCGGCCATGCCGCCGGTGGAATATGCGGAGCCGCGCCCCTATGGCGTCTTGCGCCGTGGCTATGATCTAGCGGTGCTGCCGCTGCGCGAGGTCTATTCGATCCTGCGCGAGGCCGGCTTCTCGGCGCTCGGCATGCCGCAGCAGCGCGGCCTCATCTACACGGTCGCAGCGATCGACCTCGACGGCGAGGACGGCCGGCTGGTGATCGATGCCCGCAGCGGGCGCATCCTGCGCTTCATTCCGGCCTATCGCATGGGTGACCGGATGAGTGAGGAGATCGACACGCGCTACGGCCCGCAAGGCGCAGTGCCGACCCTGCCGCAATATCGCCGCCCGCCGTTTACGGCCGGGACGGCTACACCCGCGCCGAAAGTCGCCAGCCGCACGACGACAGTGCCGTTGCCGAAGCGACCACCGGTGCGCGCGGTTGCGGCACCGGCCAAGCCTGTCACTCCGGCCGAGACCAAGCCGGTCGCAGTCACACCTGAAACGCCGCCGGCCGCAGCGCCCGTGCAGCAATCGGCCGTGACTGAGCAGAAGCCGGCTGAGACGAAGGCGCCGGAAACGACAGGGACTGCTCCGGCAACACCCGAGAAGAAGGATGCTGTTGCTCCGACAGTTGCTGCGCCCGCGACAGAAGCAAAGCCTGCGACACCGGCGGCTGCGGAAACGCCGCCGCCTGCCCAAGGGCTGGAATAATTATACGATATTGACCGACCCCTTCCCGAGCTACGTGATGTCGCAGCTCGGGAAGGGGCGGCGCCGTTTTACATCTCGATAACAATCTTGCCGGCCGCGGCTTGTGTGCGCAGAGCGTCATGCGCTTCGTTGACGTCGGCGAATGTAAAGTGCCGGCTATCGAGCTTCGGTACGAGCTTGCCGGCCTCCGCCAGCTTCGTTGCCATACGCAGGATCTCCCCGTGATGAGCGCGACCTTCACCGGTCAACAACGGCAGCAGCGTGAATACGCCGGAATATGACGCGGCACGAAACGACAGCGGTGCCAGCGCATGCGTGCCCCAGCCAAGTGCGCTGACCACATGCCCGAAGCGCGTGACAGCGTTGAACGAGGCATCCAGCACAGCGCCGCCCACGGTGTCATAGATAACGTCGAAGCCACGGCCAGCCGTATGGGCTGCGACATAGTCGGCAACCGATGTGCTGCTGTAGTCGATGAAGCGTGCGCCACGACTTTCGATATATGCTCTGTCCTTGGCTGCTCCGGTCGCAAATACATCTGCGCCCAAGGCCCGTCCGATCTGGATGGCCATCTGGCCGACACCACCGGCGCCGCCATGGACGAGCAGCTTTTGTCCGGCGCGAAGAGTTGCGCGATCCACCAGGCCTTCCCATGCGGTGATGAATACCAACGGCAATGCCGCAGCTTCGCGCATCGACAGCCTGCTCGGCTTTAACGCCAACAGGTGGGCATCGGCCGCAATGAATTCCGCCAGCGTGCCCTGATGTCCGCCGACGCCACCGGTCATGCCATAGACTTCATCGCCAATGCTGAACTGCGTGACGCCGGGGCCCAGCTCTTCGACGATCCCGGCCATGTCGATACCGAGGATGGCCGGGAACGGATGGCGCGCATGCGCCGCTTCGCCCTTGGCAATCTTGAGGTCGAGCGGATTGACGGCGCTCGCCTTGATCCGCACGAGCACCTGTCCCGCTACCGGGCGAGGACGGGGAATGTCTGTGAGCTGCAGCGGCGCGCCTGCTTTGTCCAGAATGGCTGCCTTCATTGTGTTTGGTGATGTCATCGTAGTGCCCTTTCGTTTCTGGTCATTAGATGGGCGTGTTAGAGCTTGCAGGAAATCGACAAGGCTGCACGGCCTCCAAACAGAATTGAACGAGCGATCGTGTGATGGAATGGAGCGACATCAGGGTCTTTCTGGCGATTGCGCGTGAGGGCACGCTCGCCGGCGCGGCCCAGAAGCTGGGCCAAAGCCAGCCCACTATGGGGCGCCGCCTGCGTGCGCTCGAACAGGCGGTCGGCCAGACGCTGTTTCAACGGACCGGTGATGGATTCGTGCTGACGGATGAAGGCGAGGCCGTGCTGGCTCATGCCGAGCGTATCGAGGAAGCGGCATTGGCGTTTCAACGCCGGCTCGATGGCAGCGATGGAGCCCTCGAGGGCTTGCTTCGCGTATCGTCATCCGACTGGTTCGGCGCGCATTTGCTGGCGCCGGTGTTTGCCGAATTCGCGCAGATGCATCCCGGTGTCGTCATCGAACTGCTGACCAGCCAGACGCGTTTCAGCCTGCCGCGGCGCGAGGCCGATCTGGTGTTCCGCATCAGGCCTTTCGACGAGCCTGAAGTGATCGCGAGGCGGCTGATGACAATCCCCTATGGCGTCTATCTGAAATCGGATCTGTCGGCGCCCAAATCGGGCGACGGGGTCGGTACCGCGCTGATCACGATGGATACGAATTTCGTCGGGATGCCTGACGCGGTCTGGCTGCGCAGAGTGCTGCCGAATGCCCACGTCGTGTCCCGCAGCAATAATCGCGATGTTCAGGCGCGGATGTGCATTGCCGGTGCCGGGGTCGCCGTGCTCCCGCGGCCGCTCGGTGATGCTCTGACCGGTGTGACCCGGATTGATCTCGGCGAAGCGCCGCCCAGCCGCGATACCTGGGTCGGCTATCACCGCGACCTCAAGAAGCTGGCCCGCCTCCGCACGCTGCTGGATCTGGTGGTGGAGCGACTGGGGAACTAGGCACCACAAAAAAGAAGCGCCCCGGTTTCCCGGAGCGCTTCGGACGCAGTCACATCTACAACTTCAGTTTAAAGTCGCAGTTACGCGGCGACTTTCTCGGCCGAGCCGTCGACCACCTGCGGCGCGCTCACGGCGCTGGTGGAAATCGGAATGCTGCGCGGTTTCTTGGCTTCCGGGATCTCACGGACGAGGTCCACATGAAGCAGGCCGTTCTCAAGCGAGGCGTTCTTCACCTGTACGAAATCGGCAAGCTGGAAGGCGCGTTCGAAAGCGCGTGCGGCGATGCCACGATAGAGCACTTCGGCCTTGCTGCCGTTCTCGTTGGCGGCTTTCTCGCCCTTGATCGTCAGCGTGTTTTCTTTCGCGACGATGGAGAGCTCGTTCTGCGCAAAGCCGGAAACGGCGACGCTGATACGGTATTCGTTCTCGCCGGTGCGCTCGATATTATAGGGCGGATAGCCCGGCGCTGCGTCACTTGTGCTCTGATCGAGCAGACTGAACAGGCGGTCGAAACCGACGGTGGAACGATAAAACGGGGTCAGATCGTAGGTACGCATAGGGTAGTCCTCCATTGAGCGACTGTTGCAATAACCCGCCCGCCATAGGGGCCGGGCTTTCGTGTCATGCAGCCTAGAGAGGCCTGCATGAAGCTGATATGGGAGGGGTCTGCCGGCTCGCAAGGGGGGCCGAAAGATTCGCGCCGACCTGTCTTCCGCCCTTGAAATCCCGCGTTTTTCGCCTAACCGGTCCCCGCCATGACGCTCGTCTCCATTCCCGCCAACCCCGTTCCCGAGGGTGCCGTGTCCGGCACCATCAAGACGCCGGACGGCATTGACCTGCGCTTTGCACGCTGGGCACCGACGACCGGGCGCAAGGGCACGGTCTGCGTCTTCGCCGGGCGCGGCGAATATATCGAGAAGTATTTCGAGACCGTACGCGATCTGCGCGACCGCGGCTTTGCGGTGGCGATGATCGACTGGCGCGGGCAGGGCCATTCGTCGCGGCAGTTGCGCGATGGCCGCAAGGGTTATGTGCGCAATTTCTCCGATTTCGAGATCGACGTCGAAGCCTTCGTGCAGCAGGTGGTGATGCCGGATTGCCCGCCGCCATACTTTGCGCTGGCGCATTCGATGGGCGGCGCGGTGATGCTGCGTGTGGCGCATTCCGGCAAGCGCTGGTTCGACCGCATGGTGCTGTCGGCGCCGATGATCGATCTGCCCGGCCGTGCGACCTCGCTGCCGGCCCGCCTGCTGCTGCGCGTCATGCGCTGGACCGGGCAGGGCAGCAACTATATTCCCGGCGGCAATGGCGAACTGGTCGGGACCTCGTCATTCCCCAACAACAAGCTGACCAGCGATCCCGTACGCTATGCGCGCAATGCGGCGATCCTCGAGGAAGATCCGACGCTCGGCATCGGCTCGCCGACGGTGGCCTGGGCCGATACGGCGATCCGCGGCATGCACGGCTTTCGTGGGGCCAGCTATCCCGTGAAGATCCGCCAGCCGATCCTGATGCTGGCTGCCAGCAACGACCAGGTCGTGTCGACGCCGGCCATCGAGGAATTCGCCTATCACCTGCGTGCTGGCTCGCATCTGGTGATCGCCGGCTCCCGCCACGAAATCCTGCAGGAGCAGGATCGCTACCGGCAGCAATTCTGGGCGGCGTTCGATGCGTTCGTGCCGGGCACGCCTCTGTTCAAATAACGAAAGCCTCTCATGCTCGGCATCCACGGCCTTTGGCTCTTCATCCTCTCCGGCATCCTGCTCAACGTCACGCCGGGACCGGACACCGCCTATATCGTCGGGCGCAGCGTGCAGATGGGGTGGCGCGGCGGCGTGGCGGCGGCTTTGGGGATCAGTGCGGGATGTCTGGTCCACGTGTTCGCCGCCGCAGTCGGACTGTCGGCGTTGCTGGCGGCATCGTCCTACGCCTTCACCGCGGTGAAATGGATCGGCGCGGCCTACCTGCTCTACACCGGCGTCCAGATGCTGCGCTCGCGGCCGTCAGTGGCGACGGATGACGTTGCCGAAAGGCCGCCGCTGTCGCTGCGACAGGTGTTCTGGCAGGGCGCGTTCACGAACGCGCTGAACCCGAAAGTGGCGCTGTTCTTTCTGGCTTTCCTGCCGCAATTCGTCGACGTGGATGCACCCAGCAAGGCGCTGGCCTTCATCGTGCTTGGGCTGATCTTCATCAGCACGGGCACCATCTGGGGGCTCGGCACGGCTATTGTCGCGGCCAAGGCCGCCAGCCGCGTGCGGCAATCCAGTCAGGCAATGGTCTGGATCAATCGCGCGCTCGGCGGCGTGTTCATCTATCTCGGCATCCGCGTGGCGATGCTGGAAACGCGCTAGTTACTTCAGCACCGCGAAGGTGGCGGTGACGGCAAGATAGATCCCGAGCAGCAGCATGGCGATCAGGAACCAGCGGCGGAACTGCTCGGGCTCCATGCGGTCGCGCACCGCCTGGCCGATGAACATGCCGGCAAAGGCGGTGATCATTGCCACGATGCCGGGCACCGCCGTCGCGGCCGTGAGCAGGCCGGCGCTGGTGAGGTTGAACGCCTGGGCCATCGTGGCGACCGTGAAATAGAGCCCGAGCGCCTGCACCAGCTCGTTCTTCTCCATGCCGATCGACTGCATGAATGGCATCGAGGGAATGACCTGCACGCCTGTAGCTGCGGAGACGACGCCGGTCAGCGCACCGGCAATGCCACCGACCCATTTTTCGTTTTGCGGCGCGGTCTTGAACTGGAATTTCACCAGCGTGACCACGGCATAGATCACCAGCAGCACGCCGAGGACGATCGAGCCGTATTTGGCATAGGGCCCGGTCATCAGGCTGCCGCAGAGCCAGATGGCGATCGCGGTGCCGAGCAGCAGCGGCCACAGCCGGCGGATGATGTCGCGCAGATAGGGACCGGCGAAAGTCTGCCAGATATTGGTGACGATGGCGGGCACGATGACGATGGTCAGCGCCTGCACCGGACTCATGGTCACCGCGAGCAAGCCTATCGAGACAGTGGGCAGGCCGAGGCCGATGACGCCTTTGACGAAGCCTGCGAGCGCAAACACCGCGGCAATGAGAATGAGCATGGAATCGATCATGGTGCGACACATTGACCGATCCAGCAGGGCGGCACAATGTGGAGGTTACGGAGAGTGCCTTCGGTTATAACGAAGGCTGGAGGGCCGAGCATGCATGCCGATATGGTCGATCTCAAACTCTTTGCGGCGGTCGCCGAGGCGCGCAGCATTACCGGCGGCGCAAATGCGGCCAATCTGGCGCTGGCCTCGGCAAGCGCCCGGATCAAGGGCCTGGAAGCGACGGTCGGTGTGCCACTGCTGAAACGGGGGCGACGCGGGGTCACGCTGACGACCGCCGGCGAAAGTCTGCTCGGCCATGCCCGCATCATCATGCAGAATGTCGAGACCATGCGCGGTGACATGGCGGCCTATGCCAATGGCATGAAGGCCAGCGTGTCGATGCTGGCCAATACGGTGGGTCTGTCCGAACATCTACCGAAGGCGCTGGCGAGTTTCCTGCGCGAGCACCCCAATGTCAGCCTTGAGGTCGAGGAGCGCGAAAGCGCCGATATCGCGCAAGCGATTGCCGCCGGCATCGCCGATCTCGGCTTCGCGGCCGAGCATACGCTGCCGGACAGTCTCGAACGCTTCACCTTCAACGAAGACCGCCTGATGCTGGTGACAGCGCCGCGCAGCGATCTTGCCGGCCGGCGTCACATCGATTTCCATGAGATCATTGATCGCGACTTTGTCGGGCTGACCAACGCGACGGCGCTGCAAAACCACATCGGGAAATATGCGGCGCAACTCGGCGCACGGCTGCGCTATCGGGCACAGATGCGAGATTTCGATGCGATGTGCCAGATGGCGGCGGCGGGCGTCGGCATTGCGATCGTGCCGGAAGTCGCGGCCCGGCGCTGCGCACGATCGACCGCGCTGGCGCTGATCCGGATTCGCGACCCCTGGGCGAACCGCAAGCTTGCGATCTGCTTTCGCAGCCTGAAGACGTTGTCGCGGCCCGCGCAGCAGATGATTGAGCATCTGCGGGCTGCTGCGCGAGCTTAGCAGTGTCCGATCAGGCGTTCAGGATCTTCAGCGCCGCCTCGTGCACGCGCGGATCGCCGGCGGCGACGATGCGGCCGCCGCTTTGTGCGGGCTTGCCCTCCCAGGTGGTGACCACGCCGCCGGCACCGGTGATAATCGGGATCAGCGCCGCGATGTCGTAGGGCTTCAGCTCGGTCTCGATGACGAGATCGAGATGGCCAGCGGCGAGCATGCAATACGAGTAGCAATCGCCGCCGTAGCGCGTCAGTCGCACGCCTTTTTCGACGTCCTGAAATTTCGCACGATCGGCATCGCCCATCAGCCGCGGGCTGGTGGTGAACAGCGTGGCATCTTTCAGCGATGCGCAGCGCCGCACGGCCAGCTTGCGGGTGGTGTTGTTGGCGCCTTGATAGCGCGCTGAGCCGCTGTCGCCGCTGAAACGCTCACCGATATAGGGCTGGTGCATCATGCCATAGACGGGCGTGCCCTTGTGCAGGAGTGCGATGAGCGTGCCCCAGATCGGAAAGCCGGAGATGAAGGATTTGGTGCCGTCGATCGGGTCGAGCACCCAGACATATTCGGCGTCTTCGCGCTCGGTGCCGAATTCCTCGCCGACAATGCCGTGCTGCGGGAAGTTTGCCTTGATCAGTCGGCGCATCACCGCTTCGGCCGCGCGATCGGCTTCCGTGACGGGGTCAAAATCGGCGCTATTCTTGTTGTCGACACTCAGCGAAGTGCGAAAGAACGGCAAGATGGTCTCGCCCGACGAGGTCGCAAGGCGACCAATGAAGGCGTTGAAGTCAATGACCGTCACGGAGAGGTCCTTTGTTGCGGCGGCTAGATAGGGACGCGTCGCTTCCTATACAGGGCGGAAGAACAACCCGCATCTCCGCTGATCTAAATCCCTCAGCGATTCCCCCAAACCATCGCGCTGAATCGGATTGCGATTTCCCTAAGATTTCTGATGTCTGACATCAGAAATTGGCAAATGGAATGAATTTTTATTCATCTCTTTAATAGGTCAAGACTACTGTCGTTTATGTAATATATTGATATCGCTTATAAAAATTATGACGCCTATGCCTGAATGATGCGATCACCATGCGAAAATTGCATGGAAATTTGCCCGAAAAGCCTTGCACTTGGTGCGTCGCGGCTGCATATTGTTGCGGTGCGGTAGCGCTTGCGCTATCGCTGCCCTCCTTGGGCGTTTCCTCCCTAGACTTGGGCCGCTTGCTATCGCAAGCGGCCCTTTTTTCTTGTCCGAGGAGTTTTGCATCAAGCGGGCCGACGTGGTCGCTGGCGATTGTCTTGTGTCGCCTGGCCTGTTCGTCGTCTGGCACCCCGACAGCCTCGGGCCCATTGCGACGTCAGTCATCAAGCAAGACTTAGTCGGCTGAGAACCTCAAGCCGCTGTCCACGTCGTGGAGGTTACTTCAGCGACGTATTGATGTCGGTGAACTTGGTATTGAGGGTGGTGCCGAGGCCGTTGACGACCGCAATGATCGCCAGCGAGATTCCGGCGGCGATCAGCCCGTATTCGATCGCAGTCGCTCCCGATTCGTCCGACCAGAATTTCCTGATCATGTTCTTCATGTTCTCTCCTGCCATTTTGCGCGGTTCCAATCCGCGGAACTACGTTGGTGGGAAGAACCTAAAGTTGCATGAATCCCGATGGCAAAACCTTGCCTTACTCTCTGCGTCCTACAAAAATTGCCAATTTGTCGCAGGAAATAAGCACCTATGAGCCGGCGGTCACGGTTCCAAATACCACATCTGGTTGAGTTGACTGTTCGAGCCCCGATGGGGCCTGGCCTATTCGGCGGCGGCCTGGAACGGGCCGAGGCTGTCCAGCGGGATCTTCGCCAGCGCATCCGCCAAAACGGTGAAATCGGCAGCAATCTGATCGAAGCGGGCGGTTCTCTCACGGCGGCGTTCGTCCATATAGATCGCCCGGTTCAGCTCGATCTGGATGGCGTGCAGCCCGCTGGCCGGGTTGCCGTAATGCTCGGTAATGAAGCCGCCGGCATAGGGCTTGTTACGGCCCAGCGAATAGCCGAGGCCACCAAATGTCTCTTCGACCACCTCCGCCAGGATGCTGGCGCAGCTGGTGCCATAGCGGTCGCCGACGACCACGTCCGGGCGCCGGGGCTCCTCGCGTGAGATCCCGATCGAGGGCATCGAATGGCAATCCACCAGGATCACCGTACCGAAAGTCTGGTGCGCCTTGTTGATCAGGCGACGGAGGGCGCGGTGGTACGGCTTGTACAGCGCCTCGATGCGGGTGAGGGCGTCATCGACGTCGAGCCGCTCGCGGTAAATCTCCTGGCCGTCGCCCACCACCCGGGGAATCGTGCCGAGGCCGCCGGCCACGCGCATCGAGCGGGTATTGGCAAAACTGGGCAGCCGACCGTTGAACATCCGCGGATCGAGCTCGTAGGGCTCGCGATTGACGTCCACATAGGAGCGCGGAAAGTGCACCCGAACCACCGGGAAGCCGCGATCGCTCAATCCGGCGATCAATTCGTCCATGAACGAATCTTCCGAGCGGCGCAGCGCTGTTACATCGATGCGGGAGGTGCGCAGGAAGTCGGCCGGATAGACCGAGCCGGAATGCGGCGAATTAAAAATGATCGGAGCGCGCCAGTTGGCGGGCTCGACGATCTCGAAGGGAGGCGACAGCTCACCGTCAAACTGGGTCATCGTCGCGCATCGTCCCTGCAGCCGCGTTCTTCGGTTTGCCCAGTCTGGCAGAAAACCGGCGCTTTGTGAGGCTGCATTGTCGATAACTGAAACAAGTCTGCCAAGTTAAAAACCTTCCGCAGGCGTGGCGATCGCGAGAAACGCGCTCATTTGTTGTGTTTCACCGCGTTCTGGCGCACCATTCTGAAACGCTTATGCACAGCCTGCGCTAATCACCTTCACCCGAAATTTACCAGACCTCGGGCTTAGTGGGCGAACAGGTCCTCTCATTCAGGTTCGACGTCCAACCGCCATGCACAAAATCCTTCTCGCAGAAGACGACAACGACATGCGCCGCTTCCTGGTGAAGGCGTTGGAAAACGCCGGCTTTCAGGTGTCGCCCCACGATAACGGGATGTCAGCCTATCAGAGACTCCGCGAGGAACCCTTTGAAATGCTTCTAACGGACATCGTGATGCCGGAGATGGACGGGATCGAACTGGCACGCCGCGCCAGCGAACTCGACCCCGACATCAAGATCATGTTCATCACCGGCTTCGCTGCCGTGGCGCTGAATTCCGACTCGGAAGCACCGAAAAACGCCAAGGTGCTGGCCAAGCCGGTTCACCTGCGCGAATTGGTCAGCGAAGTGAACAAGATGCTGGCGGCCTGAGGACGACCGGCTTTCTTGCCAGTCTGCTCCGATTTTCCTGTAAATGAGGCAAGGATTGGCCCTTCGGCATCCTTGCTTGTCCGGGTTTGACCCGTTATAGACCCCACACCCGTAACGACCGGTTCTTAGGGCGCGTAGCTCAGCGGGAGAGCACTTCCTTGACATGGAAGGGGTCACAGGTTCGATCCCTGTCGCGCCCACCATCCTGAACGGTCACCTGCCCCCTCCAAACTGCCGAATTGATGTCATTCAAGCGCCGGGAGACGTTTCTTTCCCGAATGCTTCGATGGATGACAGTTTTGTTTCGGAACCAGTCGTGTTCGCGCCGTGACTCGGCTATAGCTCAACGGTCCAGCACTTTTCGACCGGAAGCTGATGCCAACGAAGACCCGGCCGGTAATCGGCGTGATCGGCAACGCGTATCGCATTGAGAACAGGTTCTCCGTCCAGGCGGTCGGAGAAAACAATCTTCGTGCGGTCGCTGAAGTGGCCAATGCCCTGCCGATGATGTTTGCCGGCACCCCCGACATTACCGATATTAGCCAGGTGCTCGATCTGGTCGATGGCATCCTGTTGACTGGAGCCCGTGCCAATGTCCATCCGACCCGGTTCGGCATGGAAGCCCATGTCCGTCATGAGCCCTATGACAATGGCCGCGACGCGGTCGCTCTCTCCATGATCGAAGCCTGTGTGGCACGCGGCGTCCCGATCTTCGGAATCTGTCGCGGATTGCAAGAGATGAACGTAGCCTTCGGCGGTTCGCTGCACCCCGAGATTCGTGAGATTCCCGGCCGCATCAATCATCGCATGCCGCGGCTTGAGAATGGCGATATCCATCCCGATCCTGCCGTCGTATTCGCCGATCGTCACGACGTGCATCTGACCAGCAACGGCACTTTCGCCAGTCTGCTGGGCCGCGATACCATCACGGTCAATTCCCTGCATGGCCAGGGCATCGATATCCCCGGTGAACGGGTGGTGATCGAGGGCATCGCCGAGGACGGCACGATCGAAGCCATTCGTATTGCCGATGCGCCGAGCTTCGCGCTCGGTGTTCAATGGCATGCCGAATATGACCCGCAGATCAATCCGATCAACCGCACGCTCTTTCAGGCCTTCGGCGATGCGGTAGCGGCCCACAAGCAACGTGGGTCCCTCACGGCTGCGGTCGCACCGCTATCAGCAGGAACGCGCTGAGCGCGGCTGCGACACAAAGTACGGCACCTGCGACCGTCGCTGCTGCAAATGCGCTGATTAGCGCGGGTCCCTTTGCCGCAATGACCGATCCGATCAGCGCCGTGACCACAAGCCCGCCCGTGCGTGCGACCGCGCTGTTAAAGCCGGAGGCAGATCCCGTGTGACGCGCATCGACTGACATCAGCACGGCCGTGGTCAGGGGAGCGACGGCGCCGGCCATGCCGATAGCGATGACAAACATGGCGGGGAGCACGCTGGTCCAGTAGCTGGCGCCGGGACCGATCCTGAGCGCGAGCAGAAAACCCAGCGCGACAATCACCGGACCCAGAGTCAGCATGATCCGCGGGCCGGTCCGGGCCGCGAGCGAGCCAGCGAGCGGTGATGTCAAAGAGATGACAAGCGGCAAAGGCAGCAGCGCGGCACCGGCCTGTGTCGCCGTGTAGCCGGCAGCTTCGATCAGCAGATAAGGCATCAGGACGAACAGCCCGCCGAGTGCGCCGTATAACAAGAATGTCAGCAGCGTCAGGCCGACGAAGCTGGCGGATCCGAACAATGCGAGCGGCATCATTGCGTGCTCGCCCTTGCGGCCTTCGACCCACACGAACACCAGCAAGAGCAGGAGGCCTGCGACAAGCGCGCCAGGCGTGAAACCCGCCCAATCATGTGATGTAGCTTCGGTCAGACTCCAGGTGGTCAGGCCAAGTCCCGCAGTCGCGAGGATGGCGCCGAAACTATCGAGCGGTTCATCCCCGTCGTGTCGATCGCGGGGGATGCCAAGCCAGGCAAGCGCCATCGCCGCCAGCGCAATCGGCACATTGATAAGAAAGATGAGATGCCAGCTGCCGATGTCGATCAGCCATCCACCCAACACCGGGCCGAGCGCGCCCGCTGCAGCGCCGCTGGCAGCCCAGATCCCTATGGCGCGCCCCTTGGCTTCGCCGGAAAACGTCTGGCCGAGGATCGCCAGGCTGTTCGGCATCAGCATCGCCGCGCTGACACCCTGCAGAAAACGCGCGGCCAACAGCAGACGAAGGCTGGGCGCCACAGCGCAAGCCAGCGAGGCCAGTGCAAACAGGCCAACGCCCCAGATCAGAAGTCTGCGGCGGCCGAAGCGGTCGCCTGCTGCACCGCCGAGCAAAAGAAGTGCACTAAGCGGCAACAGATAGGCATTGATCACCCATTGCAGGTCGACGGCATCGGCCTGAAAACTCGCTGCAATGGCAGGAAGTCCGACATTCACCACCGATCCGTCGATGAAGGCCAGGCTGGAGGCCAGAATCGTGGTGGCGATTATCAGGCGGGGATGGCTGATATCGTCAATCTTTTCCGTGGCGCTGGCGGCGCCGGCGTCACAAAGCGCATGCAGGGCGTTGCTCATGACCGGGTTGTACGGGAACGGGAGCTCGGAACAAACTATTGTCGCCCGATCGGGCAATTCCGTTTTGGCCTCGATTGTGCAAGCATCCCGGGCGGTCGCGCCGGGGCGCTCGGAAAGAGAGTCGTTCGACGTGAGATCGGACTGTGTTGAGGAGAGGGACTATGAAACGAATTTTTCTGTTGGGGACCATGATCGCCGCGGCGGTCTGCACGACGCAGGCGGGCGCTCAGGAGCTCACCGGCACGCTCAAGAAGATAAAGGACAGCGGCGCCATCACCATCGGCTTCCGCGATTCCTCGGTGCCGTTTTCTTATCTGGATGACAACCAGAAGCCCGTCGGCTTCGCCATGGACATCTGCTACAAGATCGTCGATGCGGTGAAGAAAGAGCTGAAGAACGACAAGATCGAGGTGAAGCTCAATCCGGTCACCTCGGCCACGCGTATTCCGCTGATCGCCAACGGCACCGTCGATCTCGAATGCGGTTCGACCACCAACAATGCCGATCGCCAGAAGCAGGTTGCCTTCACCAACACGCACTTCCTGACCGCCAGCCGCTTCGTCTCGAAGAAGGCCAGCAAGCTCGACAAGATCGACGATCTGAAGGGCAAGTCGGTGGTTTCGACCTCCGGCACCACCAATATCAAGCAGCTCACCGAAGCCAATGCCGCCCGCAATCTCGGCATCAACGTCATTCCCGCCAAGGATCACGCCGAGGCGTTCCTGATGGTCGAGACCGACCGCGCGGTAGCCTTCGTGATGGATGATATTCTGCTCGCCAGCCTTGCCGCCGGTGCGCGCGATCCGAACGCCTACGTCATCTCCAAGGATGCGTTCTCCAAGCCTGAGCCCTACGGCATCATGCTGCGCAAGGACGATGCGCCGTTCAAGAAGGTCGTCGATGCCGCCACCGCCGAACTCTACAAGAGCCCGGAAGGCGCGAAGATCTACGACAAGTGGTTCACGCAGAAGATCCCGCCGAAGGGCCTCAATCTGAACGTTCCGATGGGAGCCGAGCAGAAGAAGGCGTTCGCCAGCCCGTCGGATT
This sequence comes from Tardiphaga sp. P9-11, assembly GCF_008329525.1. Taxonomy (GTDB): domain Bacteria; phylum Pseudomonadota; class Alphaproteobacteria; order Rhizobiales; family Xanthobacteraceae; genus Tardiphaga. Next base: position 89,256 of record NZ_NPKQ01000005.1, read on the forward strand.
CGCCGGATCCGGACGCCTACACAGCCAACTAAAACCATCTGCCCATGCAATGGCCCGGCCATTGCATGGGTTTTAGCTTGAGGTTGCCAGGTTTTCGCGAGGGACGGCGCGTGGGGGTGAATGCGTGAACTATAACTGGAACTGGGGAATCTTCTGGGACCAGACGCCTGATGCGACGGGGACCTATTTCGGCTCGCTGATGAGCGGCCTTCAGGTCACGATCCTGCTCGCACTTTGCGCCTGGTTCATCGCTTTCGTGATGGGCTCTCTGATCGGCATCATGCGGACACTGCCTGCGCGCTGGGCGGTGTTCGTCGGCAACGCCTATATCGAGATGTTCCGCAACATCCCGCTGCTGGTGCAGCTGTTCATCTGGTTTTTCGTCGTTCCCGAACTTTTGCCCGGCGATCTCGGCATCTGGATCAAGCAGTTGCGCAACGGGCCGTTCATTGCCGCGATGCTCGGACTTGGCTTCTATATGTCGTCGCGCGTCGCGGCGCAGATCACTGCCGGCATCAATGCGCTGCCGAAGGGCCAGCGCATGGCCGGCACGGCGATCGGACTCACGACGTGGCAGACCTATCGCTACATCCTGTTGCCGCTGGCCTATCGCATCATATTCCCGCCGCTGACCTCTGAATTCCTCAACACCATCAAGAACACGGCGCCGGCGCTGACCATCGGTGTGCTCGAACTGACGGCACGGGCGCGCTCCATGCAGGAATTCTCGTTCCAGGTGTTTGAGGCCTTCTCGGCTGCCGCAGCCATCTACCTCGTCCTCAGTGCCGTCGTGACGATCGGAATGCGCATCATCGAAAAGCGCCTGGCGATCCCCGGCTTCAACGGGGGGAAATAAACGATGTTCAGCAATTTCGATTACGACGTCATCTGGCGCAGCCTGCCCTATCTGTTTCAGCAGGGCATGGTGTTCACCCTCACTTTGACGGCGATTGCCACCGTCTTCGGCCTCATCCTCGGCACCTTGATTGCAATGATGCGGCTGTCGTCCAGTGCCGTGCTGTCGGGCTTCGCTGTGAGCTACGTCAATCTGATGCGCTCGCTGCCGCTCGTGCTGGTGATCTTCCTGTTCTACTTCCTGATGCCCTATGTCGGGCAGTGGATCATCCGGTCCGATCAACCGGTGCAGGTTGGCGCCTATGCCTCGACCATCGTCACCTTCACGCTGTTCGAGGCCGCCTACTTCTCGGAGATCATGCGGGCCGGCATCCAGTCGGTGCCGCGGGGGCAGGTGATGGCGGGCTACGCCATCGGGCTCAACTATCGCGAAGTGATGCGCCGCGTTGTGCTGCCGCAGGCGTTCCGCAACATGCTGCCTGTGATCTTCACCCAGACCATCGTGCTGTTTCAGGACACGTCGCTGGTCTACGTGCTGTCGATTACTGACTTTCTTGGTGCGGCCTCGAAGGTCGCGCAGCGCGACGGGCGTCTCACCGAAATGTATCTGTTCGCGGCGCTCGTCTACTTCCTGATCTGCTTCACCGCCTCGTTCTTCGTGAAGCGCTTGCAGAAGCGCATCAGTATCATCCGCTAATCACTCGCTTTCAGTCTTCGCTCCAACTGTCGGTCGCTCATCATGCCCATGATCACCATCGAAAAAGTCAGCAAGTGGTACAATCCGCAGTTCCAGGTGCTGAAGAATTGCACGACGACCGTCGAGAAAGGCGAAGTGGTCGTCGTCTGCGGTCCGTCGGGTTCGGGGAAGTCGACGCTGATCAAGACCGTGAATGCACTGGAGCCCGTGCAGGAGGGCACCATCACCGTCGATGGACTGAACGTCACGACGATGAAGAAGGATCTGCCGAAGCTGCGCTCGCGCGTGGGTATGGTGTTTCAGCACTTCGAGCTGTTTCCGCATCTGAAGATCGTCGAGAACCTGTGTCTCGGCCAGACCATCGTGCTTGGTCGCTCGGAAGATGCGGCGAAGACCAAGGCCATGAAGATGCTGGAGCGTGTTGGCCTGACTGCGCATGCGCAGAAATATCCCGGCCAGCTCTCCGGCGGTCAGCAGCAGCGCGTCGCTATTGCGCGTGCACTGGTGATGGATCCGATCTGCATGCTGTTCGACGAGCCGACCTCTGCGCTCGATCCCGAAATGATCAACGAGGTGCTCGACGTCATGGTCGAACTCGCCAAGGAAGGCATGACCATGATGGTGGTGACCCACGAAATGGGCTTCGCCAAGAAGGTCGCCAATCGCGTCATCTTCATGGATGCAGGCGAGATCGTCGAAGACGCGCAGAAGGAAGACTTCTTCGGTCATCCGCGTAGCGATCGCGCGCAGCATTTCCTGTCCAAGATCCTCGCGCACTGACGTAAAAGCAGGCGCATACACCATCGTGCAAGCGCCTCAAATTTATGCAGGTTCTTGAATGCTGCGTGACGGGGCAATTAACGAATGTGTCAGAAATGAAGTGGTATCTTTCAACCGTGAGGGCGAGGGCCTGTTGGTCCGCTGATTGAACTCCACCGGAGCAATCGGGTCTTTGTCCTCACGGACAATCCGTGTCGCCACGTTCTCAGTTTCTGCCCGAATGCCTCTCTGACCGTCTTCCAACAACCCGAGCCGATGTTGCGCGAGCCGTGCTTGCGCGCGCCTTGACTTGGCCCCTTCCTGGAAAGTGCATCGCATGATCAAGATCAACAGCGTCGGCAACAAGTTGGGGCTTGCCGGTCTCGTTGGCATCTTGCTCTCGGTGGGTGTCGTGGCGAACCAGATGAGAACCGAGACCGCGATCTCGGAGGTCAACCGTCTGGCGGATGTGCAGCAGAAGATCGCTGACAGCGCGCTCGATGCCGAAGGCCAGATGCGCGGCATGCAACTGGCCAGCCAGAGCCTGCGCATGGCTATCACGACTCCGGAAATCGACAAGAACGCTGCTGAGATCCGGGCAACCAAGGCCGCGCAGGACCGCATCATCGATGCCGCGTCCGCGCTGGCGACCAGACCGGAATACAAGGACAATTTCACGAAGATCAAAGCGCTGACATCGACCTATGCCGCCGCCGCCGACGAGATCGCCGGTCTGCAGAAGAAACTGCTCGAACTCTATCGCAACCGCAACGTTGCGGTGATCGACTGGAATCGGCATCTCGACCAGATGCGCCTCACCACCGCTGTAACGGAGGCGACGAACTGGCCCGAGGTCGATGGACAACTCAAGATCGCGGACAATGCCATTAGTGCCGTGCAGGCCGCCGCATGGCGCTACGCCTCGATGAATGAAGTCACACAGAAGGCCCAGATCATCACCCGTGCGAAGGTGCTGACCGATGCGCTGGCGAAAGCCAGCGTGTTCGAGGACGGCGAACTCGTGCAGAATGGCTTGATCCAGCTCGGCGCCGACATGAAGAAGTTCATGGCGGCCACCGATGAAGCGATCAGCAACAACGACCAGAAGACCGATATCGTCCGCACCAGGATTACTCCCACCGCTGCGACAGCGTCTCAACTGGTGGCGCAATCGGTATCGTCGGCCAAGGCTGCGGTGGCGGAGGCCCGGGCGCAGGCCGCCGAGGAAATGACACGCTCCGGCCAAGTCAATCTCGCGCTTGGACTCGCGGTCGTGCTGGTGCTGATCTGCACCATGGTGTTCTCCTTCATCGGCGTTGCCCGGCCGATGACGCGTCTAAATGGCGCCATGGGCAAGATGGCGGCCGGCGATCTCGATGTCGTCATTCCCGGCGCCAAGCGTGGCGACGAAATCGGCGACATCGCCAAGACCGTTACGGTCATTCGTGCAAATGCCGAACAGAAGGCACGCGACGAGGCTGCGGCGCGGGTCGACCAGGACAGTCTTGCAGCGGCGTCGCGCAAGCGCGAAATGGTTGATCTCGCCGATACATTCGAACGCGCCGTCGGTAACATCGTCGACAATGTCTCCTCGGCATCGAGCCAGCTCGAGGAATCGGCCGGCGCGCTGACGGCGACAGCCGAACAGGCCAAGGAATTGACGGCTGCGGTCGCTGCCGCATCGGATGAGGCGTCGACTAATGTCCAGGCAGTGGCGTCGTCGACCGAAGAGATGTCGTCGTCGGTGAACGAGATCAGCCGGCAGGTGCAGGAGTCGGCGAATATCGCCAACTCCGCCGTGGCGCAGGCGCGCAAGACCAATGACCGTGTGGCAGAGCTCGCCAAGGCAGCGGCGCGGATCGGCGACGTGGTCGAACTGATCAACACGATTGCCGGTCAGACCAATCTGCTGGCGCTCAATGCCACCATCGAGGCGGCGCGTGCCGGCGACGCCGGCCGCGGCTTTGCGGTGGTCGCATCCGAAGTGAAGGCGCTGGCCGAGCAGACGGCCAGGGCGACGGGCGATATCAGCCACCAGATCAACGGCATCCAGGCGGCGACCGAAGAGTCGGTCGGCGCCATCAAGGAAATCGGCGACACGATTGGTCGCATGTCGGAGATTGCGTCGACCATCGCCTCTGCCGTCGAGCAACAGGGCGCGGCGACGCAGGAGATCTCCCGCAATGTTCAGCAGGCGGCGCACGGCACGATGCAGGTGACGTCGAACATCACTGATGTGCAGCGCGGTGCCAGCGAGACCGGATCGGCCTCGACGCAGGTGCTGTCGGCGGCGCAGTCGCTGTCCGGCGAAAGCGCGCGGCTCAAGCTCGAAGTCGGCAAGTTCCTGGACTCCGTCCGGGCCGCATAAATTCATGTATCTCCCACGATGGGGGAAGCAGCAACCAAGACGGCGTCCTTCGCCGAAGCCAGATGAAGTCCTAGCTAGGAAGCCAATGATGTCGCTGCTCAATCTCCGTATCCGCGGTCGCCTCTATGGTGGTTTTGGCGCGTTGGTCCTGTTCGGTCTCGCCAGTTCCGGTTTTGCCGTCTGGCAGATGACGGAAGTTGGAACACAGGTCGATTCTCTGAGTATCCTGTCGTCCAATACGATCCGGGCCGCGGAGATCGCCTCCGAACTGCACGCGATCCGTGGTGCGGTCCTGCGCTATTCGTTCGATCAGGATGAGGCGGCGCTTGCGGATGCCGACAAGCGTCTCGCCGGCGTCACCACCAGCCTGGAGACGGTGATCAAGGCCAGCCGTTCGGAAGAGCGCCGCGCCGCCTATCGCACCATCGAGAAGGACGTTGCCGATGTGAAAGCGCAGCGCCAGGCGCTCGGCGATGCGATCAAGCAGGTGGTCGCCGGCCGGGAAGTGCTGCAGGAGGCTGGCGACAAGCTGTCATCCAGCCTGCGCAAGCTGGTGATCAGCACGCGCAACACCATGTATGGGCAGGGTTCGACCAAGCTCGAATCCGATACGCTGATGGTGCAGATTGCGAATTGGCGCTTCTTCGTCAGCCGCGACGAGAAGCATATCGAAGCCTTCAAGGATCATGTCCGGATTGCGGAGCAGCAGATCGGCGAGATGGAGAAGATGCAGATGCCGCCGACGCTCAGTGCGTTGTTCGGCACCATCCGCAGCAACCTGAAGAGCTACGCCGCCCAGTTCGAGAAGACCGCCGCCAGCCTGCAGACGGCAGATGGCATCTTCAACAAGTCGATCAGCCCGATCGTCGTGAAAGCGATCGGCAAGGTCGAGACCGTCAAGTCCGGCATCCAGCAGACCCAGTCGCAGACCGTCGCCGCGACCAGCAATCGCGTGTCGGCGACGAGCATGCTGCAGCAGATCGTGGCCGGCGTCGCCACCGTGGTCGGTCTCGCAATCGCCTTCCTGATCGCGCGCGGAATCATCGGTCCGTTGTCGGGCCTGACAGCCGGCATGAAGCGCCTGGCGGACGGCGATTTCAGCGTGGTATTGCCTGGTCTCGCCCGCAAGGACGAGGTCGGCGACATGGCGCGGGCGGTCGAGACCTTCAAGGTGCGGGCCGAGGAAAAGGCACGCGCCGAGGCCGAAGCCAAGCTGACGCAGGGCCAGCAGGCGGCCCTTCAGCGCCGCAAGGACATGATCCGTCTCGCGGACGATTTCGAAGGCGCGGTCGGGAGTATCGTCGAGAACGTGTCTTCAGCCTCGACCCAGCTCGAAGAATCTGCGGGCGGACTGACCGCGACTGCCGAACAATCCCGCCAGCTCACCGCCATGGTGGCCGCTGCCTCCAACGAGGCGTCGACCAATGTGCAGGCGGTGGCATCCTCCACTGAAGAGATGTCGTCATCGGTCAACGAGATCAGCCGCCAGGTCCAGGAGTCTGCCAACATCGCCAATTCGGCCGTGGCACAGGCCCGCAAGACCAATGATCGCGTGGCTGAGCTTGCCAAGGCGGCGGCACGCATCGGCGATGTCGTCGAACTGATCAATACCATTGCCGGTCAGACCAATCTGCTGGCGCTCAACGCCACGATCGAAGCCGCGCGCGCTGGCGACGCCGGTCGCGGCTTCGCTGTGGTCGCATCGGAAGTGAAGGCGCTCGCCGAACAGACGGCCAAGGCAACTGGCGATATCAGCCACCAGATCAACGGCATCCAGGCAGCGACCCAGGAATCCGTCGGCGCGATCAAGGAAATCGGCGACACCATCGGCCGCATGTCGGAGATCGCCTCGACCATCGCATCTGCTGTCGAGGAGCAGGGCGCAGCGACGCAGGAGATCTCCCGCAATGTTCAGCAGGCCGCACAGGGCACGATGCAGGTGAGCTCCAACATCATGGATGTTCAGCGTGGTGCGAGCGACACCGGCTCTGCGTCGTCGCAGGTACTTTCCGCCGCGCGTTTGCTGTCATCGGACAGTGCGCGTCTCAAGAATGAGGTGGGCAAGTTCCTGAATTCGGTGCGCGCTGCCTAACTGACCTGGCCGCAAGTCTACAATGCAGAAGCTGGCGCGTGAGCGCCGGCTTCTCTGTGTAACTGTGTTGTTATGCGTGTACGCTAGATCTAACTGAAGAGCTATGCGCACGAAACAGCCACGATGCACTGCTCCTTAACCTTATCCGGACAATCTGGATCACGAGATCGTTGATCGCTGAATGTGATCATTGCTCGGCCGGCAGCTCCAATGCATGCCGCGTCCTCAAACCCAGAAAATGCCATTCGTGCAGTTACGCGCCAACGGTCGAAAACCGAGGGACCATCACCTATGTTTGCCAGCCTGTCCATTCGTACCAAGATTACCATCGTCGTTTCATTCCTGCTCCTCGCCATGTCAGCGATGGGCGCGCTGGCTATCAAGCAGATGTACACCATCAACGGGGCGACATCCGACATCGTCATGAGCTGGCTGCCGAGCGTGCGCGCTCTGGGCGAAGTCCGGGCTGCAACGATCAGCTATCGTTCGGTGGTTCGTGGACATCTGCTTGCGACTGATGCCGCAGATACGAAGGTCCAGGACGACACGCTGGTGCGTTATGCCGAGATGCTCGACAAGGCGCGCAAGAGCTATGAGCCGATGATTTCGTCTCCCGAGGAGCGCGCGATGTACAGCGAATTCAGCAAGCTCTGGAGCGAATACATTGTGGCGTTGCAGCCGGTTCTTGCGTTGTCGCGCAAGAACGCCCGCGATGAAGCGCGAGATATGAACGTGAAGGTCAACTTGATTGGCTTCAAGGCGGACGATGCCCTGCAGAAGGATGTCGAGCTCAACAACAAGGGAGCTTTGACGGCCGGTGAACTGGCGACGGACAGCTTTGGGGCCGCCGTCAAGATGGTGATCGGTTCGCTCGTGCTTGCGGTTGTTGTCGGCGTCGGTGCGGCAATCCTGCTTGTGCGCGATGTTTCGGCCGGCATTACTTCGATCGTGCTGCCGATGCAGGCGCTTGGTAAAGGAGATCTGACAGCAAATGTTCCGCATCAGGGTGAGAAGACCGAGATGGGTACGATGGCGGACTCGCTTCAGGTGTTCAAGCAGGCGCTGATCGACAAGCGGGCGGCGGATGAAGCCGCAGCGGCCGATGCCGAAGCCAAGATCGAGCGCGGTCGCCGCGTCGACAGCATCACCCGCAACTTCGAATCGATGATCGGTGAGATCGTCGAGACGGTGTCGTCCGCATCGACCGAACTGGAAGCCTCGGCAGGTACGCTAACTGCCACGGCAGAACGTTCACAGGAGTTGACCACGACAGTTGCCGCGGCCTCCGAAGAAGCATCGGCCAATGTACAGTCAGTGGCATCGGCAACCGAAGAAATGGCCTCGTCGGTCAACGAGATCAGCCGTCAGGTTCAGGAATCGGCTGTCATCGCAGGACAGGCGGTCGATCAGGCACGCAAGACCAATGATCGCGTCGGCGAACTTGCCAGCGCTGCATCGCGCATCGGCGATGTGGTCGAGTTGATCAACAACATCGCAGGGCAGACAAACCTGCTGGCGCTCAACGCGACTATCGAGGCAGCACGGGCCGGCGAAGCCGGTCGCGGTTTTGCAGTGGTGGCCTCTGAAGTGAAGGCACTCGCTGAGCAGACTGCCAAGGCGACGGGTGAGATCTCGACGCAGATCTCCGGTATCCAGGCGGCGACGCAGGAATCGGTTGGCGCTATCAAGGAGATCGGAGACACCATCGGCCGCATGTCCGAGATTGCCTCGACCATCGCATCGGCGGTGGAAGAGCAGGGCGCCGCGACGCAGGAGATTTCCCGCAACGTTCAACAGGCGGCGCAGGGCACGATGCAGGTCTCGTCGAACATCGTTGATGTGCAGCGCGGAGCGACAGAAACCGGATCTGCCTCGACTCAGGTTCTCGCCGCGGCGCAATCGCTGTCCTCGGACAGCACGCGGTTGAAGGACGAAGTCAGCAAATTCCTGAACGCAGTGCGGGCAGCGTAATACTCGCGCTCTCCCCGCATACTGGGAGAGCGCGAGATCGCTACTTCACATTCGACATGACCAGTCCCGCGACGTCCATATAGGTCCGCACCAGCGGGGCGACGAAACGATGCGCTGATGTCTTCGACACCAGCGTGTCGTGCAGGATCAGGTGGTCGATGCCGGTATTGATGAAACACGCCATGGCGTCGCGCGGAGTCTCGACGATCGGTTCGCCCTTCACGTTGAATGACGTGTTGAGCAGCACCGGGACGCCGGTGAGCGCATCGAATTCCTTCAGCAGCCGATAGAGCACCGGATTGGTGTCTTCCGTGACTGTCTGGATTCGCGCCGTTCCATCGACGTGCACGATGGCCGGAATCTTTTCGCGCCATTCCGGTCGCACCGGGGCAGCGATCAGCATAAACGGCGAATCCTGATCGCCTTCGAAAATCTCTCTGGCACGCTCGGCCAGCACGATCGGCGCGAATGGCCGGAACGGCTGGCGATGTTTGACGCGTGAATTGAGGATATCTTTCATCTCCGGCCGGCGCGGATCGGCGATGATGCTGCGATTGCCGAGCGCACGTGGGCCGTATTCCGATCGACCCTGAAACCAGCCGATTACTTTTTGATCGGCGAGCAGTTTGGCCGTGTCGCGGCAGATATTGTCGCTGTGGGCCGCGCTGGTCTGTGCCTTGACGAGTGTGCGTTGGGTGGCTGCCGCGATGTCGCGATCGGTGTATGTCTTTCCCGTGTAGGAATGTGTCATCACATAGGAGCGCGGCTGCTTCTGTAGCTCCAGCAGGCCGTAATAGGCGCAGCCGATGGCGATGCCGTTGTCGCCGGCAGCGGGCTGGATCCAGACATTTTCGAAGCCGGCTTCGCGGGCGATGCGACCATTGGCAACGCAGTTCAGCGCGACGCCGCCGGCGATGCAAAGGTTCTTCGCGCCGGTCGTCTCGCGAAGCCAGCGCGCGCGGGCCAGCAGCACCTTCTCGGTGTCGTCCTGCACGCGCCAAGCGAGATCCTCCCAATGCCGCATGGACGGATGGGTGTCCCACTTGCCGTCGCTGTCGGCGATATAGGGCTGGTTATATTCAGGGGTCCAGCGCGGCACGCTGAGGACATTGTCGGTGATATTCATTAGCGGCTTGATCTGATCGCGGCGGCCGTAAGGCGCCAGACCCATCAGCTCGCCGCATTTGTTCCAGTCGCCGAACACATAGGTTGAGGCGCGGCTGTAGAGCGCGCCAAGGCCCGGCATATTGTAAAATTCGTCGCTGAGAAAGCCGCGGTCCGGCTCCATCCAGACCTTCTTCAGGCAATCGAGCTGCGTGCCCTTGAACGTGTAGTAACTCTCGGATTCTCTGGCGAGCTTTGAGCCCGGCTCGTCGTCCGGATAGGTCTCCATGACGTCAGAGCGGTAGCTGCCGACGCCGTCGACGATCATGATCGCCCCCTCTTCGAAGGGGCTGACGGCAAACGCGCTATAGGCGTGCGCCAGATGATGCGAGATCGTTTTGACCTTGCCGGTACGGGAGCGGAACAGCGGATGGATGCTGGCGTCCTGCCGTTCATATTCAGGCAGGAAGCCCGGCATGTCCTGATAGATCAGGCGGTCTTCCATCTCCGGAACCGGCAGGATGTAGCAATTGCTCACCACCAGCTCGACGTCGTCGAGAGTGATGCCTTCGGCATCGAGGACGTAGTCGATCACTTCCTTGTAGAATCCGGTCGCGTGCTTGTCGCGGGTAATTCGCTCCTTCTCGATCGCATAGGCCAGCGCGCCGTCGCGCAGCAGGCAGGCGCTGACGTCGTGATCGTAGGTGTTGAGACCGAGGATATAGCTGGGTTTGGGCATGAATCAGCTTCTGACAATTCGCGGGAAGGGACGAACAACGGGATCGAGCTGCTGACGCAGGCGCTGTGGGTGGGACGGACCGCATATTCGCAGGTGCGAGGTGCAACAACCAGCATAGTGCGAGGCAATATGAAGAGAAGATGAACGGCGGGAGGTCAAAAGCGAGGTGACGCGTGAAGGTGCGCATTCGTTCGTTGTGACAGCGCTGCCGGCAACTTGACCCACGTTCGAGCTTGCCCCTATTGTAAAGTCGTTCGTGCGTGCACGCCTTGTGATGGCCATATTACTATTCTGGTTTCAGCACCTGTGTGAATCAGGAATTGATCACTGAACGATTCGACGTAGGAAGCATTTTAAAGCCGTGCTTCTGCAGAATGGGAGATCCTAAAAATGGCTCAAACCAAAACGACGCGCCATAACATCGTAACCCGCTGCCTGGCAGCGATGGCGCTTGTGTCAGTCTATTGTGTCGGCCTGATCGGCGCGTCCACCGTGTTGCTCACCACGGGCAGCACCTCGGCTCAAGCCCGCGGTGGCGGTCGTGGTGGCGGCGGTCGTGGCTGGGGTGGTGGCGGCCGCGGACGCGGTGGTGGGTTCTACCGCGGTGGCGGTCGTGGCTATGGTCGCGGCTATGGCTTCTATGGTGGGCCGCGTTTCGTGGCGCCGGGCTGCTATTTCAGCCGTCGCTGGGGCCGGGTGGTCTGCCCGTACTAAGCCATAGGCGCTGCGGCGTCGAGCTATGAGATCAAGAGGCGCTCCAGGTAACCGGGGCGCCTTTTGCTTTCTAGGCTCGCCTTTTCCGAGAAACGGGCACCTCCTTCGGGAATGATTTGCCGATAGCTACACTCCTTGCACAATGCTGAGGTCGCTTTTGGCATGCCATCTTGTGTTTTCTCATCCAAGTTCCAATGTCGGGATGGCAAGCCGGCGTTCCCGCGCATGGCAATTCGGTCCTCCCACCCTGGAACCTTCATGAGCGCCCTGTTCTCTCCCTTCAAGCTGCGCGATCTCACGCTGCCGAACCGCATCGTCATTGCGCCGATGTGCCAGTATTCTGCCGAAGATGGCCGGGCCACCGACTGGCACATGATCCATCTCGGCAATATGGCGCTGTCGGGCGCCGCCATGCTGGTGATCGAAGCAACCGCCGTGGAAGCCATCGGCCGCATCACACCTGGCGATCTCGGGCTCTATAACGACGCGACCGAAGCCGCGTTGAAGCCCGTGCTGGCGGCAATCCGCAAGCATTCGAACATTGCCGTTGCCATGCAGATCGCCCATGCCGGCCGGAAGGCGTCGAGCCACGCCCCATGGGATGGCGGCCAGCAAGTCCCGCTCGACAACGGCGGCTGGGTCGCCCACGCCCCGTCCGCCATTCCGCAGAAGTCCGGCGAATTGCCGCCGCAGGAGATCGATGCCGCAGGCCTCGTGCGCATCCGCGACGCCTTTGTCGCGACCGCCAAGCGGGCTGAACGGCTTGGTATCGATGCGCTCGAGATTCACGGTGCACATGGCTATCTGCTGCACGAGTTCCTTTCACCGATCTCCAACCAGCGCACGGATAATTACGGTGGTTCGCTAGAGAACCGGATCCGGTTTCCACTCGAAGTGTTCGATGCGGTACGCGCGGCTTTTCCCGCGCACAAGCCTGTGGGCGTACGCGTATCGGCTTCGGACTGGGTCGAGGGCGGTTGGGATATCGAGCAGACCATCGTCTTCGCCAATGAGTTGAAGAAGCGTGGTGTCGACTGGATGGACGTTTCGTCCGGCGGTGTCTCGCCGCAGCAGAAAATCACGCTCGGACCGGGCTATCAGGTGCCGTTCGCCGAAGCGGTGAAAGCGGCGACAGGATTGCCGACGATTGCGGTGGGGTTGATCACCGACGCGCAGCAGGCTGAAGACATCGTGGCCTCCGGCAAGGCCGATCTCGTCGCTATCGCACGTGGCATTCTCTACGATCCGCGCTGGCCGTGGCACGCGGCGGCGCAGCTCGGCGGTCAGGTGCAGGCGCCGCCGCAATACTGGCGCTCGCAGCCATCGACGCAAAAGGCGCTGTTCGGCGATACGACGTTCGGCGGCCGCTGAGCCACTTCAATACGTCTCAGAATCAACACCCACACACCGTCCCGCGAGCCGGGAGCGATGTGTGGGTGTTTCTGCACTGCAGCACGCCGATCAAGGTTCTATGCCCGCTCTGCGAATGGCAGCCCTGCGGCAGCATCGTGTTTACATGACAGAATGTCGCACCTACACAGCGCAAAATTCTGCGCCGTAAAATAATCGTGGCATCCGGCGCTGCCCGCCTATCGAGAGGAGCCCCGCCATGGCCCGCCATTTCTTATGGCTTCTGCTGATCCCGTTCGTCGGCCTGCTCTGGGTCCCGTTCTACAACTTTCATGATCCGGTGCTGTTCGGCTTTCCGTTCTTCTACTGGTACCAGCTCGCCTGGGTGCCGATGACCGCCTTTCTGACCTGGCTCGCTTACCGGACCTACCCCAATGAAGACTGAGCTCGATATTCCCGCCGTTGCGGTCTTTCTGTTTTTCTTCGCGCTCGTCACCGTGATGGGCTTCGTCGCCTCGAAGTGGCGTCGCCCGAAGACCCTCGCGAGCCTCGACGAATGGGGCCTTGGTGGCCGCCAGTTCGGCACCTGGATCACCTGGTTTCTGGTCGGCGGCGATTTCTATACCGCCTATACGGTGATCGCGGTGCCGGCACTGGTCTATTCGGTCGGTGCTTATGGCTTCTTCGCGCTGCCTTACACGATCCTGGTCTATCCCATCGTATTCATGGTGATGCCGAAGCTGTGGCAGGTCGCCAAGGACAACGGCCATGTCACCGCCGCCGACGTCGTGCATGGCCGCTACGGTTCGCGCCTGCTGGAAGCAGCCGTCGCCATCACCGGCGTCGTCGCGACCATGCCCTATATAGCGCTGCAGCTGATCGGCATGGCTACGGCTGTGAAGGCGCTCGGTTTCCAAGGTGAATTACCCTTGATCGCGGCCTTTGTCGTGCTGGCACTCTACACCTACTCGTCGGGGCTGCGTGCTCCGGCGCTGATCGCCTTCGTCAAGGATATCATGATCTATATCGCCGTGATCGCGGCAGTGTCAGTGATCCCCGGCAAGCTCGGCGGCTATGCCGCAGTGTTCGACGCCGCCGATCAGGCATTCAAGGCCAAGGGCTCGGGCAGCATCCTGCTGCAGCCTAGCCAGTATGTCGCTTACGCCACACTGGCACTTGGTTCGGCGCTCGCAGCCTTCATGTATCCGCACACGCTGACCGGCATCTTCGCCAGCAAGAGCGCCACGACCATCCGCAAGAATGCGGTGCTGTTGCCGGCCTATACGCTGATGCTCGGCCTGCTGGCGTTGCTGGGCTATATGGGCCACGCTGCCAAGCTGAAGCTCGCCAGCAACAATGACGTGGTACCGGCGCTGTTCCAGACGCTGTTTCCGAGCTGGTTCGCTGGCTTCGCCTTTGCTGCGATCGCCATCGGCGCGCTGGTCCCTGCGGCCGTGATGAGCATCGGTGCTGCCAATCTCTTCACCCGTAATTTCTGGAAGGCCTATGTCAATCCGCAGGTCGATACAGCGGGCGAAGCCGCGGTGGCAAAGATCGCGTCGCTGGTGGTGAAGGTCGGCGCGCTGCTGGTCATCATCTATCTGCCGACGCAGTTCGCGCTCGACCTGCAGCTTCTCGGAGGCCTGTGGATTCTGCAGACGCTGCCGGCCTTGATCTTCGGCCTGTTCACCCGCTGGTTCACGGCACCGGCACTTTTGGTTGGATGGGTGGTCGGCCTGTTCGGCGGCACATATCTGGCCTGGACGGACGGCCTCAAGCCGCTGCACATGCTGTCGATTGGCAGCTTCCAGGCGACGGTCTATGTCGGCCTGATTGCCCTCGTCGCGAATATCGTGGTCGCGATGCTGGTCAATCTCGTGGTGCCGAAGCCGATGGTAACGGCCGAGGCGGCGGGCACTTAAGGGTCTCATTGTAAAGCCCGCGCGCGCATTGTTTCCGGCGCGCGCTGGCTTTATTGTCCGCGCGAACGCCCGCCACTCTGCCGGGACCGTGGATGGAGCTTGCCTGAGTTGACCGAATCGATGCGCATCGGCACGCGCAAAAGCACCATGGCGCTGGCCCAGACCGAAGAGATTGCGCGCCGCCTTGCGGTGGCTGCGCCGGAACTGGCCGTCGAGATCGTCAAATTCGAGCCGGTCGGCGACCGCGACCAGACCAGCAATCTCCTGAAGCATGGCGGCAAGGGTGGCGCTTTCGTCGGCGAGATTCGCGCGGCCGTGCTCAAGGGCGCGCTGCATGCGGCAATGCATTCGCTGAAGGACATGCCGGGCAATGAAGACACGCCGGGCCTCGTGATTGGCGCTACGCTGGTGCGCGATCCTCCGACCGACTCGCTGGTCCTGCGCAAGGGCGTCAGCCTCGACGATCTCAAGCGCACTCATGGCAAAGGCTTCAAGATCGGCACCAACGCCGTGCGCCGCGCGGCCTATATTCGGCGGCTGTTTCCCGAGATTGAGGTGATCCACTTCCGCGGCGCTGCCGATACGCGCGTGCGCAAACTCGACAATGGCGAGATGCAGCGGCTGCCTGAGGGCGACGAGGTCGGCCCCGCCGACGCACTGATCATGGCGCGTTCAGGCCTTGAGCGTGTTGGATTGGCGAGCCGTATCGCACGCGATTTCACGCCGCAGGAAATGTTACCGGCCGTGGGGCAGGGCATCGTCGCCGTCGAATGCGCGGCAAATGATTGGGCCACGCGGCGCCATCTGTCGCTGATCGACGATCCTGCGGCACATCTATCCTGCGATGCCGAGCGCGAGGTGCTGTGGGTGCTGAACGGCCATTGCAATTCGCCGATCGCCGGTTATTCGGTGATTTCAGGCCATGAGATGTCGTTGACGGCGTCGGTGCTCGATGAAGCCGGCGGGCAATTCATCGAGGTGACGCGCGTAGGGCCGGCGGATCGTCCGCGCGAGCTGGGGCGCGCTGTCGGGCTGGAGCTGCTGAACAAGGGCGCCGGTGTGCTGATTGAGGGTAATAGGCCGGCGGAATAGTCCTTCCGAACCTCTCCCCGCAAGCGGGGAGAAGGAAGAAAGGGCCGCCTTAGCCCTCCGCCATCCCCACCGACCACAGTGCAAACGCATAGACGATCGCGATCTCATCCAGCCGGTTGAACCGTCCGGACGCGCCGCCGTGGCCGGCGCCCATATTGGTCCGGAGCAGCACCGGGCCGCCACCCGTCATCGTCGCGCGCAGCCGTGCGATCCATTTTGCGGGCTCCCAATAGGTCACGCGCGGATCGGTGAGGCCGCCCATCGCGAGGATCTTCGGATAGGGCTTGGCCACCACCTGATCGTAAGGCGAATAAGACAGGATGGTCTTGAAATCCGCCTCGCTCTCGATCGGGTTGCCCCATTCGGGCCATTCCGGCGGCGTCAGCGGCAGCGTGTCATCGAGCATGGTGTTGAGCACATCGACGAATGGCACTTCGGCGACAATCCCTGAGAACAATTCGCCCGAGCGATTGGCGACCGCGCCCATCAGCATGCCGCCAGCGCTGCCGCCGTGACCGACGATCTTCTTTTCGGATGTGTACTTAGCATCGATCAGTGCGCGCGCAGCTGCTGCGAAGTCGTCGAACGAATTCGTCTTCTTGTCGCGCTTGCCGTCGAGGTACCAGCCCCAGCCCTTGTCTGCGCCGCCGCGGATATGGGCGATGGCGTAGACGAAGCCACGATCGACCAGCGACAGCCGGTTGGCGGAGAAAGAGGCCGGCATCGCCATGCCATAGGAGCCGTAGCCATAGAGCAGCAACGGTGCTTGCCCGTCCTGCTTGAGGTCTTTGCGATGCAGGATCGACACCGGCACTTCGGCGCCGTCATGGGCCTTGGCTAGAATGCGCGTGGTGACATAGTCGGCGGGATTGTGGCCCGAAGGGATTTCCTGACGCTTGCGCAAGGTGCGCTCGCGGGTTGCCATGTCGTAGTCGTAGACTTCCGACGGCGTCGTCATCGACGAATAGGAAAACCTCAGCGTGGTCGTGTCGAATTCGTAGCCGCCCATGGTGTCGAGCGAATATGCCGCCTCGTCGAAGGCGATGGCGTGTTCGTCCTTCGTGGTGAGATCGCGGATCACGATCGACGGCAGCGCATTGGCCCGCTCCAACCGGACCATGTGATGGGCCGTGAGCTCCATATCTATGAGATAGATGCCTTCGCGATACGGGATCAGATCTTTCCAATTGGCGCGTCCGGGAGACGTCAGCGGAGCGGTGACGATCTTGAAGTCGATGGCGCTGCCGGCATTGGTCAGGATGAACAATTCGTCGCCGCGATCGGCCAGCGAATATTGCACGCCTTCTTCGCGCTTTGCCACGAGGCGCGGTGGCGCGTCCGGCGCGGCGAGGTCGATCAGTTGCTGCTCGGATGTTTCATGATCGCCGCCGGCGATGACGCAGAAGCGTCCGCTGGCGCTTTCATGGATGTGGGTGAACCAGCCGGAATCCTGCTCCTCGAAGATGAGCTTGTCATCCGCTTGCTTGGTGCCGAGCCGGTGCAGCCAGACCTGCATCGGGCGATGGTTGTCGTCGAGCTTCACATAGAAGAAAGCCTTGCAGTCGAGCGTCCAGACCACGCCACCATCGGTTTCCTCGACCACGTCGTCGAAGTCCTTGCCCGTGGCCCAGTCGCGCACGCGGATGGTGAAATATTCCGAGCCCTTGACGTCGGCGCTCCAGGCTTCCAACGCATGGTCGGGGGAATGGCGGGCGCCGCCGAACTTGAAATATTTGTGGTCGGCGGCAAGTTTGTCGCCATCGAGAATGATCGCGGCCTCGCCGCCGTCCCGTGGCATGCGGCCGAATAATTCGTGCTGGCCGCCCTCGCGGAATTTCCGCAAATAAGCATAGGGGCCATCCGGCGATGGGACGCTGGAATCGTCCTCCTTGATGCGGCCGCGCATTTCCGCGACCAGCCTTGCCTGCAGCGCTGCCGTGCCGCCGAGCAGGCTGTCGGTATAGGCATTCTCGGCGTCGAGATAGGTGCGAATCTCCGGCTCCAGCACGCTGGGGTCGCGCAGCACCTCCTGCCATTTGGCGTCTTTCAACCAGGCGTAATCATCTGACACGGTGATGCCGTGGGTCGTGAAGGAATGTGGATGACGCGGCGCAACCGGCGCGGGCTTGGAGGATGTCTGCTTTGTCATGAACGCTCTTTTCGCGGAAGCCTGATCGGATATGATCGCGGAACACGCACGCATCGGCGCCTGCCCCGCTTATTGGATATTCCATGGATATAGAGATTATCGACCGCCTTGCCATCCGCGATCTCATTGAAAACTGGGTGGTTTGGCGCGACGCTGGCGATTGGGATCGCTTCCGCACTGTCTGGTTCGACGATGGTCGCATGGTGGCGACCTGGACTCAGGGCACCGCCGACGAATTCATCGCCATGAGCAAGGCCGGTTGGGCCAAGGGCGTCTCGATCATGCATTTCCTCGGCGCGCAATCGATCGATCTCGCTGGCAACCGCGCAATTTCGCAGACCAAGATGACCATTGCTCAGCGCGCGCTGGTGCATGGCGTCAATGTCGACGTGATGCTGACCGGACGCTTCTATGATTTCCTCGAAAAACGCGACGGCAAATGGGGCATGGTGCTGCGCCAGCCGATCTATGAGAAGGACCGCATGGATCCCGTGGTGCCCGGCGCGCCGTTGAAGCTCGATGCCGACCTGCTCGCGAGCTTCCCGGAAGGTTATCGCCATCTTGCCTATCTGCAGAGCCAGATCGGCTATCAGATCAAGCCGGATATGCCCGGCCTGCGCGGCGCCGCGGTGGAAGCGCTGTATGCCAGCGGCAAGAAATGGCTGAATGGTGAGGCGCTGGATCGGTAGCTTTCTGACCTCTCCTGGAGAGGGGAGGTCAAGCAAAGATAATCAAGTAAGAACAAAAACGAGGAAATACATGCCCGACTTCATCACCCTCGATGCACTGGTCCGTAACACCGCCGCGTCCAAGCCGACCAAGATCGCCGTGATCGATGCCGATCGCCAGATCGATTACGCGGCCTTCGATGCGCTGATCGATCGTATCGCTGCATCACTGCAGGCGAGCGGCCTCCAGCCGCGCGACGTAATCTCGATCTGCGCACTATCATCGATCGAATATGCCGCCGTGTTTCTTGGCGCGCTACGTGCCGGCGTCGCGGTCGCGCCGCTGGCGCCGTCATCGACGTCCGTAGATTTCGCCGCAATGGTGAAGGATGCCGCGGCAAAAATCCTGTTCATGGATGACGTGACAGCGGCGTCTTTTGCAGATGCTGCGATCGACCCATCGGTTCAACGCGTCGCGCTGGATGACGGCAAGGCGGGCAAGCCGTTCGCACAGTGGCTGGCGCCTGCAGGCGCGAAGCCTCAACCGGTGGCCATCGATCCGGAATGGGTCTTCAACATCATCTATTCCTCGGGCACTACGGGGACGCCGAAAGGCATCGTCCACACCAACCTCATGCGCTGGCGCCAGTATGGCCAGCTCGATCCGCTCGGCTATGGGCCGGATGCCGTCACCGTGCTGTCGACGCCGCTTTATTCCAACACCACGTTGGTCTGTTTCAATCCGACCCTCGCCGGTGGCGGGACGCTGGTACTGATGAAGAAATTCGATGCGCGTGGATTTCTGGAGCTCAGTGCCAAACATCGTGCGACCCATGCGATGCTGGTGCCGGTGCAGTATCGTCGCATCATGGGCGTTGAGGATTTTGACAGTTTCGATCTCAAATCCTTTGTGATGAAATTCTCTACCTCGGCGCCATTCGGCGGCACGCTGAAGGCCGACGTGCTGAAGCGCTGGCCGGGCGGGTTGACCGAGTATTATGGCATGACCGAAGGCGGCGGCACCTGCGTGTTGCTGGCGCATGAACACCCGACCAAGCTGCACACCGTCGGTCAGCCGGCGCCCGATCACGACATTCGCCTGATCGACGAGGATGGCAATTTCGTCGCCCAAGGCGAGATCGGCGAAGTGGTCGGACATTCACCGACCATCATGCATGGTTATCTCAACCAGCCCGGCAAGACGGCCGAAACATTCTGGCACGATGCATCAGGCAAGCGCTATGTCCGCACCGGCGATGTCGGTCGATTCGATGAGGAGGGGTTCCTCACGCTGATGGACCGCAAGAAGGACATGATCATCTCCGGCGGTTTCAACATCTATCCAAGCGATCTGGAAGCGGTGCTGGGCGCGCACGGCGACGTCGTCGAGGCCGCGGTCGTCGCGATGCCTTCGGAAGAGTGGGGCGAGACGCCGGTGGCTTTCGTAGTGCTGAAAGCGGGGGCTGCTGTCGATGCGGCGTCGCTGAAGGCCTGGACCAATGAGCGCGTCGGAAAATTCCAGCGTCTGAATGATGTCGTTCTGGCCGACGTACTGCCGCGAAGTGCCATAGGCAAGGTGCTGAAGCGGGAGTTACGGGATCGCAAGCTGGCGGCGGATTTGTCGGCTTAGCGTCTTCGTTTTTCCCACTCCCCTAGTGCAGCAAAGCTGCGCGCCGCGGGAGAGGGAAAAGGATGGGCTCAATAATGCGGTGGCGGCTCGTTGCGCGGTGCGCCTGAGTTGCTTTCGGCTTCCTGCAGCCGCTCGCCGAGCGAGCCGACCTGCCGCGTCAGCATGTCGATCTGTTTCCACTGGGCGGTGATCGTCGCATTCAGCGTCTCGATCGTGTCGTCCTGATAGGCGACACGAGTTTCGAGTGCGTCGATACGTTCGCGCAAGCCTGTCAGGTCTTTTGCGGTCTCACTCATCGGATGCGCTCTCCCGCAGCATCGCAAAATCTTCCGAATTGATCGGCAGGTCAGGCTTGATCGACTGGCTTTCGACGAGGCCATGACCGAGCGCGACGCGCTGGTCGAACACGAAGCATTCGCCGCGCCAGCGGGTCTCGGCCTCGGGGATCTCCTCGAGATATTTCAGGATGCCGCCTTTGAGATGATAGACGTCGGCGAAGCCGCGCGACAGCAGATAGGAACTCGCCTTCTCGCAGCGGATGCCACCGGTGCAGAACATCGCGATCTTGGTGTGCTTGGCGGGATCGAGCGTGCGCGCCACGAAATCCTTGAACTGGCCGAAGCTTGCGATCTCCGGATCGACCGCGCCCTCAAATGTGCCCATGGCCACTTCGAACGCATTGCGCGTGTCGAGCACCAGCGTGTTCTCGTCGGCGATCAGATCGTTCCAGTCGGCCGCGTCCACATACGTGCCAACCGTCCTGGTCGGGTCGGTCTGGGGATCGCCGAGGGTGACAATCTCTTTCTTCAGCCGCACCTTCATGTGGAGGAACGGCATCAGGCTGGCGCGGGAGAATTTCAGCTCGAGATGGTTCAGCCGGTTGCTGAACATCACGCCGGTCTCGAGTTCGCGCACCAGTGCATCGATGGCGGCATCGGTCCCGGCCACGGTGCCGTTGATGCCTTCCTCGGCCAGCAGGATCGAGCCTTTGATGCCGAGATTGACGCAGAATGCGCGCAGCGGCTCGCGCAATTGCCGGAAATCCGGCAGTGCGGCGAATTGATAGAGGGCGGCGACCTTGAACATGGCGGGGGTTTACCAGCCGGACCAGCGAGGGGGAAGTCCGGGAACTGGCCGAAATATCGTTGCATCAGGGCTTTGGGCCGGATGCTCGCCCTGTGCAGGTATTGACCTATGCCATTCGGGGCGGGTTGGCGTAACGATCCGACGGACAGTAAAAAAACCGGCCCCTCTTGGGACCGGCTTCTTTTGCAGCGTCACCTGCGACCGGCGGGGAGTCAAAACTCCGCCGGTTGGGATTGGTTAAAGTTTGCGGTTCACTAAATCCGACGCCTTGTCGGCGGCGTCCTTGGCGGCCTGCTTGGCATCGCCGACAGCCTTCTGCGCATGGCCCTTACCTTCCTGGATCAGGCCTTCGCCCTGCAGGCGATCCGAACCGACGGCTTCACCGACGCCCTGCTTGGCCTTGCCGATGGCTTCGTTTGCGGTTCCCTTGATCTTGTCTGCGGTGGCACCCATGGGATACTCCTGTCATGCTGCAGACGCAGTTCCGAGACCATTCTCGATACGCGCTGCTTGAGCTTCGCAGAGACAATTGCCAGCTCAATTGAATGTTCCTCACTCCCGGGGACGTGATGCCGCACGATGTGGCGTCATTTCCGCGGAACCCAAGAAGGCATTGAAATGTCCGGTCACGACCACGATCACACCCATCCGCATGATCATTCACACGACCACGATCACTCCCACGATCATGATTCGGATCGCTGGAAGCATGACGGCATTCGCGTCATTCCGGCCGACAACCTCGATACCAACGTACCCTCGACAAAGGGCATGGACCGCGCAGCCGCGATTAATTTCGCGCGCGTCGGTGCGCAGAAATTGTGGGCAGGCACCGTGTCGATCCAGCCGGATGCCAAGACCGGCGCGCATCATCACGGCCATCTCGAAAGCGTGATCTATGTGGTGAAGGGCAAGGCGCGGATGCGTTGGGGCGATCGCCTCCAGTTCACGGGAGAAGCAGGCCCGGGCGATTTCATCTTCGTGCCGCCTTACGTGCCGCATCAGGAAATCAACGCAAGCCGTGACGAAGTGCTGGAATGCGTGCTGGTGCGCAGCGACGGCGAGGCGGTCGCCATCAATATCGATATCGAGCCGGTCGAGAAGCCCGAGACCGTGCTCTGGGTCGATCCCACGCATCCCGACGGCGCGGTGAAGAAGTAAGTATTGAGCTGAAGCCCTTGCCTGAGACCGGGCGAGGGCTTCTTGCTATTTGATCTCCGGCAATCCCGGCGAAAACGCCAGTGCACTCTCGATCCATTTTGCCACGCGCAATGTGCGCAGGTCGTTCAGATAGGGGCCGACCACTTGCAGGCCGAGCGGCAGATGGTTCTTGCCGAACCCGGCCGGCAGCGACAGCGCGGGCACGCCGATCAGCGTCCATGGTGCGCAATATTCGGCGTCGCCAGTATAGCTCAGCCCTTCCGGTGCTTCGCCATAGGCCGGCAGTGTCAACACCGCATCATAGTTTGCCATCTGTGCAGTGAAATCCACACGCAGCTTCGTCTGCAAAGACTTGGCCTTGAGATAGGCTGCTGCGCTGATGGCGCTGCCAGTCTCGACCAGCTTCTTCAGATGATCGCTGGTCTTGTCGGGATAACGCGCGACAAGATCGCCGAAGATCACGGCACCCTCAGCGGCGAGAATGATGTTGATTGCATCCCAGTTGCTGCGATCCAATTCGGGCAGTTCAAGTTCTTCGATTATCGCGCCGGCTCCGCGCAGCCTGGTGACGGAGGCTTCGAACACCTGCTGCTGCTCGCTCTCCGCTTTGGCGAATTTGGCAAAGCGCACCACCGCGAGACGCGGCGACGGCAGCGGTGGCACGCCGCGTTCGACGGAGATCTCGAAGGCGGGCACCGGCGCGCCATGCAGATCGCTGTCACTGGTGCCTGCGATCAGTGACAGTGCATAGGCGATGTCATCGACCTTGCGTGCGAAGAAGCCGATGTGGTCGAGCGACTGGCTGAGATGATGCGCGCCGCTGCGTGGGATCGCGCCGAAGC
Organism: Tardiphaga sp. P9-11; assembly: GCF_008329525.1. Taxonomy (GTDB): domain Bacteria; phylum Pseudomonadota; class Alphaproteobacteria; order Rhizobiales; family Xanthobacteraceae; genus Tardiphaga. The sequence continues at coordinate 112,455 of NZ_NPKQ01000005.1, forward strand.
TTGGCTTGAAGCCGACGACGCCGTTAAAGGCAGCGGGACGGATGATGGAGCCCAGCGTCTGCGTGCCAAGCGCCAGGGGCACGATGCCGGCAGCGACGGAGGCGGCCGAGCCCGAAGACGAGCCGCCCGGTGTGTGCTTGCTGTTCCATGGATTGGTGGTCGGGCCGGGGTGGCGCCAGGCGAATTCGGTGGAGACCGTCTTGCCGAAGATGGTGGCGCCGAGATTGCGCAATCGTTCGACCACCCAGGCGTCGGCTGATGGTACGTGATCGGCATAGACGGCCGAGCCGTTGGTTGTCGGCATGTCGGTGGTGGCGATGATGTCCTTGACGGCGACGGGGATGCCGGAGAGCGGCCCCGGTTTGCGCACGGTGTCGGTGGGGAGGACTTCGAAGGCCCTTAGCACCGGCTCGGCAGTCTTGGCCTGCGCGAGGCGCTCGGATGCGTAATGGTCTGCGGCGGAGGCGTTGCCCTTGAACAGCCGCAGCAGGTCCAGAACCCCCGCGCCAGATGTTGCGGTGCGCGCGGTTGCATTCGTCATGTCGTATCGTCCTGAACGTTTCTTCTGAAATCGCGAAAGGTGCGCAGCCGCCGGGCTGCGCACCTTTCGATGTTACTTCATCGCCAGTGCAGGCTCGATGTATTTCTTCACCACAAACTTGTCATAGTCCGGCTGTGCCGCGAGATTGCCGAGCGCGATCTGGGTGTCCATGGAGATCTTCAGCGAGGGTGCAGAAATATCGACGCTGTCCGGATAGACGCCGTCGGCGAGCATGCGTTTGACAGCAGATTCGATCACGGCCGGGTCCAACGTCGGGAACTCCTTCTGTGCGATCATGACGGTTTTGGCCGGATCTTTCTTCATGAAACGCATCGCCATTTCCATGCCGTTAGTCACGCGCTGCGCCAGATCCGGATTGACGTCATTGCGCGCTGTGACCGACGAGAACGCATAGGCGCCGTAGCTCTTCGGGAAGCCGTAAACCACCTTCATGCCCTTGGCGACGACCTGATCGAGGCCGGGTTCATACATCACGGCTACATCGGCCTGTTTGGCGAGAAACGGGCCGGGCTCACTGCCGATCGCAACAGGGATCATCTCGACGTCGGTCTTGCCGTCCATGCCGTTCTCTTTCAGCAGTTTCAGGAACAGCGAGGTGCTGGTGGTCGGCATGGTGCCGACGACCACCTTCTGGCCCTTCAGACTCTTGACGTCAGTGAACTTGAAGTCCGGCGAGGTCGCGATCCACACGGCGGCGCCGTTGACGACATTGGCGATGATGCCGACCGGCGCGCCCTTGGAGGCCGCAATGGCTGTCCATTCCGGCCCGTGGATCGAGAACTGCGCGCTGCCGGAGATCACCGCCGAGAGTGCGACGGTGGGCGAGCCCGCAGTTTCCTTGGTGAGGTCGAGGCCCTGTGCGGTGAAGAAGCCTTCGTTGATGGCGACATAAAGCGGCAGATACAGCATCGACTGGAAGGCCTGCGACAGCACGACCTTCTTGTTGTCAGCCATGGCCGGGGTGGCAAGCAGAACAGCAGCCAGCGCTGTGGCGCCGATGATACGCTTCAACAACGACATGCAACGTCTCCTTGAGTGCGAAGGGAAAGAGAAATCAAACCTGAACCTGATGCGAGGTGGTCGCCTGCTTCCAAGGCAGCAAGGTGCGCTCGATGATGTCGATGACGTAATAGAGCACGAAGCCGAGGATCATCAGCGTGAACAGCCCGACCCAGACCGAGTTGAGATCGTACAGGCTGGAGGCGAGGAAGATCATGTGGCCGAGGCCGCGCTGCGACGAGATGAATTCGCCGACTACGGCGCCCACCAGGCCGAAGCCGATATTGATGCGGAAAGTAGCGATGATCGATGGCAGCGTGGATGGCACGACAGCTTTCCAGAACACCTGATGCTTGTCGGCGCCCATGGAGATCATCAGCGACTGCAGATCGACGTCGGCGTCCTTTGCTGCCTGATAGGCCGCGATCAGTGCCACCAGCGCAGTGAGTGAAACCGCGAGTGCGATCTTCGAGATCAGGCCGGTGCCGAACCACAGCACCACGATGGGCGCCAGAGCGATTTTTGGCACTGAATTGATGGCGACGATGAAGGGCTCGACCAGTTTCGCGACGAACACCGAGTACCACAGCGCCAGGCCGAACAGCGATCCGAAGATAGTGCCGATGATGAAGCCCAGAATGGCTTCGAACAGCGTGTACCAGGAATCCGACAGCAGTTCGCCGCTCAGGATCAGCTTGTAGGAGGTGGCAAAGATGCCGGAAGGCGATCCCATCAGGAATGCGGAAATATAGCCGGCATGGACTCCGGCTTCCCACAGCGCGAAGAAGATGGCGACGCCAAGCAGCTGCAACATTGCGCGGCCGAGCGTGGTGTCGAAGGTGGAGCGCTTCTTGCGGGACTTGCGCGGAACGGCCTTCTTGCGCGCGGGCGCGCCGGACATCACGAGGCTCATGATGTTTTCTCCGTCTGGATATCGAGTTCGGCGCAAAGCGTCTTGAAATAGGTCGAGAACTTGACGTCGTTGCGCGCGGTGATGGGCGATGTCGCCTCGATGTCGATCTCGTGCACGACCTTCACCCGCGCCGGGCGGCCGGACAACACGACGACGCGCTTCGACAGAGCCACGGCTTCGTCGATGTCGTGAGTCACGAGGATGACTGTCTTGTTGTAGGTCTGGACGGCGTCCTTCAACACGCCTTCGAGGTACAGGCGCGTCTGGTAATCCAGCGCCGAGAAGGGCTCGTCGAGCAGCAGGATATCGGGATCCATGATCAGCGTACGGATCAGCGCGACACGCTGGCGCATGCCACCGGACAATGTCTTGGGATAGGCGTTCTCGAAGCCGGCGAGGCCGAACTGCTTGAGATACTCGCGCGCTTTCTCCTCGGCTTCCTTCTGGTCGACGCCGCGCGTCTCCAGCCCGAGGAGCACATTGCCCATCACCGTGCGCCACGGAAACAGCAGGTCCTTCTGCATCATGTAGCCGACGCGGCCACGCAGGCTTTCGATCTCCTCGCCGCGATAGGTGATGGTGCCGCCATCGGGCTCCAGCAAACCTGCGATGATGTTGAAGATCGTCGTCTTGCCGCAGCCACTGGGCCCGATGATGCTGACGAAATCGCTTTCGTTGATGGTGAAGGTGAGGTCGTCCAGCACGTTGAAGTCGCCGCCCTTGCCGGCAAACGACTTGCTGATGTTCTGGACGGTGAGCTGAATTTGTTTCGGCGGCATGATGCGGTTTCCTGGGTACCGCACATACGCAAGCTGCGTGCCACCTTTGGGGGCGAAAAAGCCTCAAGCAATCGCGCAGGTTTTCTGCTGATAGCTTGATGCTTGAAGTATTTTGCCCCGGCTTTGGGCAGGCTGGATTTATTCTCGGTGATAAATTGAGCAGGTGTGGCGAAGTGTATTTTTGGCGAACACTTTGCGTTAGCCGGTTACGGCCATCACTGCTTCCTTGATCTTCGCCAGCGCGTAATTGCCGACCATGGCGGCGTCCACATGCGGCAGGTTCGGGATCTCGTCAGCAGCGACCACGCAATCGATGATGGCGGGTCCGTCACAGGCCAGCGCGTCGGCGATGGCCTTCTTCAGATCACCCGGCTGCTTGGCCGTAAAGCCCTGCGCGCCGCAGGCACGCGCCAGTGCGGCGAAATCGGGATTGGGGAATTCGATGGCTTCGCGGAAGGGCGCCAGGCCGATGCTTTCGGCTTCCAGCGTGATCAGGCCGAGGGCGGAGTTGTTATAGACGATGACCTTGATGGGCAGCTTGTGTTGCACGGCAGTCATGAACTCGCCCATCAGCATGTTGAAGCCGCCGTCGCCGGTGAGCACGATCACCTGCTTGCTGCGATCGAGGATCTGCACGCCGTTGCCCTGGCCGACGGACGTGCCGACCGCGGCATTGTTGAACGAGCCGATGATGCGTTGGGTGCCGTTCTGGCGGATCCAGTTCGCCGACCACAGCGTGTTCAATCCTGTGTCGAACACGAAGATTGCATCGGGCCGTGCCAGATCGCTGGCGATGCGCGCGACGGCCTGCGGGTGGATCTTGTTCTTGCTGCGCGCGGGATCGGCTTGCTTGTCGAGCATCTCATCCCACTTCTTGCGGGCGTGACTGGTCGTCTCGAAGAACTTGCTGTCGGTTTTGGTCTGCACCTTGTCCAGCAGCATCTTCAATGCGGGGCGTGCTGAGCCGATGACGCCGAGGCTCGTCGGTGTGCGGCGGCCGAGGGCTTCGGCGCGCACGTCGATCTGAATGACATTACCTTTACGCGGCAGGAAGTTCGAATAAGGATAGTCGGTGCCGATCATCACCAGCAGGTCGCAATCATGCACGGTATTGTAGACGGCCTTGGTGCCGATCATGCCAAGACCGCCCATCCATCTGATGTCATCGAACGCCATGATCTCCTTGCCGCGCACCGAATGCACCAGCGGCGCCTTCAGCTTGTCGCTCAGGGCTCGCAGCAGTTCGGCGGTGCCAAGTGCACCATGGCCACACATGATCACGACGCTGCCGGCTTCATCGATGCGGCGTGCAGCTTCCTGAATCGCAGCATCGTTGGGCAGTATCTCGCCGCGCGGTACCAGCGTGGCAAGGCTCGCGGTTGCGCCTTCGGCTTTCGATGATAGCACATCGACGGGTAGGGTCAGATGCGCGACGCCCGGGCCGGCATAAGCGGTGGAGATCGCCTGATGGATCACACCGGGCGCCTGTGCCGCGGTGGTGATGGTCTGGGTGTAGAGCGCGACGTCGCGAAACAGCAGGTCCGGCTCGGTGGTCTGGAAGAAGTCGACGCCTTTGGCTGCCCGCGCCATTTCACCAGAGAGCGCTAGCACCGGGGCATGATCGCGCGCAGCCTCATAGAGGCCGGCGACGAGATGCGTGCTGCCGGGCCCCGTGGAGCCAGCACAAACGCCGAGCTTGCCGGTGAGCTTGGCCTGGCCTGCGGCGGCCAGCGCCGCGCCTTCCTCGTGCCGTACCCCGACCCATTCGATCTTGCTGCGCCGGACCGAGTCCGCCAAAGGATTAAGCGAGTCGGCGATCAAGCCGAAAATCTGCTGTACGCCAATCGTCTCAAGCACATGGACAATCTCATCCGCGACAGTTTTCGACATGGGGGCTCCGATTTCTTGAAATGGTTCGCCGCCGCGAAGCAGGCACGACGGCAATGCGTTCGGCGATCCCGACATGGGAACCGATCGATCGCATTGCGGCAATAACTGAACCGCGAAACGGTTTCATGATCGTCAATTAAGTTTGCGCAATGCTTGGACAAGTGCGCGATGTGTTGGACGTTTGTTACGTGTATCTGAAGATCGGGTCGTCATAGTCGATCGCCGGAAACACGTCCTTGTCGCTCCAGTAGTCCTGGTTGTGCTGCCACTCCTGCTTGTCGCCGCGCTTCGGCAGCAGGTGCATGCCGCGCATGATATACCCCGGGTTGAAGTCCTCGGGATCAATCCATGGCAGCAGCGGCATGTCGCTGTCCTCAGGCCGCAGCATCGGCCTCACCGTCGTCGCACCGGTCTCGTCCATATGTTTCAGCAGGCCGCAGACGAAATCGGCAACGAGATCGACGCGCAGCGTCCAGCTGGCGCGGAGATAACCGAAAATCCATACCAAATTTGGCACGCCGGTGAACATCATACCGCGATAGGTCACAGTGTCGGAGAAATTCAGCGGTGTGCCATCGGTGGAGAAGGCGATATCGCCGAGCACATTGAGGTCGAAGCCGGTGGCGGTGACGACCACATCGGCGTCGATCGTCTTGCCGGATTTCAGTGCGATGCCGCCCTCGGTAAAGGTCTCGATTTCGTCGGTGACTACGGTCGCCTTACCGGCCTTGATGCTCTGGAACAGGTCGCCATCCGGAATGAAGGCGATACGCTGCCGCCATGGCCGGTAGCGTGGCGTGAAATGTGTGGCGATGTCGTAGTCCTTGCCGAGATAGGCCTGCACGCCTTTCAGCAATTCCTCTTTCACCACCTCCGGTTCACTGTTCGTCCGCTTGGTGAAGGCCTGCTGATCGAACAGGATCTTGCGGCGGACGATCTCGTGGACCCATTCTTCGTCGACATCCAGCTCGCGCAGCGTCTCTGCCAGAGCATTGGCGTTGCGGCCGGTGATGAAGAAGGTCGGTGAGCGCTGTAGCATGGTGACTTCGGCGCATTTGTCGGCGATGGCCGGCACCAGAGTCGCCGCAGTCGCGCCAGAGCCGATCACCACGACTTTCTTGCCGGTGATGTCGAGGTCCTCCGGCCAGGTCTGTGGATGCACCATGCGGCCCTTGAACCGGTTCATGCCGGGCCATTGCGGCGTGTAGCCCTGACTGTGGTTGTAATAGCCCTGGCACATCCAGAGAAAACGTGTGGTGAAGTTCAGCGCCTCCCCGGTATCGTGACGGACGACCGTCAGCGTCCAGAGCTTGTCGTCATTCGACCAGTTGGCGGAGAGGATCTTGTGCTTGTAGCGGATATGCGCGCCGAGGCCGTTCTCGGCGATCACGTCACCCATATAGCGCAGGATTTCCGCAGCGGTGGCGATGGGCGCCGAGGTCCATGGCTTGAAGCGATAGCCGAACGTATGAAGGTCGCTGTCGGATCGGATGCCGGGATAGCGATGGGTATGCCACGTGCCGCCGAAACTGCCCTGCGTCTCTAGGACCAGAAAACGCGTATCCGGATTCTGCTTCGTCAGATGATAGGCGGCGCCGATGCCGGAAATGCCGGCGCCGACAATGATGACATCGACATGTTCGGCGGAGTTTGCGACGGACGAATCTGTGGCGATCTTTCCCTGGACGTTCATGGAGCTCCCGATCTTTTTTGGCTCTCGCGCTTGGTGCGCGGATGCTTTTATGCGGCGATCCCCGGTTTAAGGCCGGGGATCGCCGCGATCGGTATCATTGACGATCACAGGGAATGCGCAAGCGGGAATTGCGCCCGGTTGATGTTAGCTTTCCGCCGCCGGAGCCACTGTCGGTGCCTGCGCCTTGCGCCTGGAGAACAGGATGCGCTGATACAGCCAGCCGATGGCCACCAGCACGAGGCCGAGGCACATGAAAGACAGGGCGCGGTAGACGCCGGTGAGCGACGACATGTCGATTAGGAACGCTTTGAGGATCGTCAGTGCAATCACCACGGCAGAGGCGAGCCGGGCGCGCTGCGAGTTGAACAGGATGCCGATGCCGAGCAGCACGACGCCAAAGCCGAGCCACGCGATCGACAGCGTATATTGCTCGGCATCGGTGATCGAGGCGTTGTAGAAAATCGGCCCGTGATAGATGCGGCGGATTTCGAGCGTCACATACATCAAAGCCAGCACCAGCGCGCCACCGGCGATGGTGTTGCCATAGGCTGGTTTGCGACGGCCGGCGACGGCATAGGACAGCAGCAGGGCGAGCACCGCGGGCAGGGCATAGCCGAGCAGCAGCAGGTTGAAGATCACGCCGCCGACATCGATATGCCAGATGCCGGGATTGGTGATGAACAGCAACCCGCCGAGACTTGCGACGCCGGCGAACAGCGTCAGCAACCCGGCACTGACGCTGTGCACGATGCTGCGGCTCCGCTCCCACAGGCGTTCCAGTCCGATTGCCATGGCCAGCGCGACGCAGACCTGCAGCGCGACTTCGGTGAGGCTCGAGGAGGACCGATAGACATCGCCGCCATTCACGAAGTGGCGGATCTCCATGAAGGCCAGCAGTACCGTAAACAGGATGGCAGCAGATTCCACCATGCGCAGCGGTGCGTCATCGCCGCGGCGGCGCATCAGGATGCTGGCGGCCCAGAACGAGGCAGCCGGCACGCCGTAACCCCATAGCAGCCAGTTGAAGATCGGCGTGGTGCCGACGAGATCGCCGACCACGCGGGGCTCCCAGCCCATGCGGGCGACGACGATGCCGGCGAGGATCGCTGCGAGCCAGCGCAGGAACGGGATCGGCCGCTGCATGGAGATCCAGGCGGTGCCCAGTGCCATCAACGACAGCGCGATGGTGAGCCAGCCCTTCTCCAGTGCAAAGGTCAGCCCCAGCGCCAGCGCGCCGAGCGTGCCGGTGGCGTACAGCGCGGTGGAGATCGCGAGGCCCGGACGTGGCTCGCGCTTGCCAAGTAGTTCGGTGGCGGCCGCGGAGGCTGCGCCGATGATCACGGCGAGAATGGCGAAGGGGATCGAGCGATCGAGATGCGCGATGCGGGCATAGAGCGCGATCAGCAGCGCCAGCGGCGTGAACACCGCGGCGCCCGACCAGATCACCGGAATGACGGCATTGACGGAGCGGCCCTGGGCGAGAAAGCCGAGCACACCGAAGCCGATGGCGAAGAGCGCGGCGGATGCGAGATGCAGCGACACCGAGCTTTCCACAGGGCTGGCGCCGATACCGGCCAGCGGTCCGCCGGGCAGTACCAGCATGTCGAGATTGCCCTGGATGGCCCACTCCAGGAAGACCACGGCGACGAAGCCTGCGGCCACGGCAACAGCCACGGTGGCCGCTTGGGCATACCACGCGACGAACAGCGTGCCGGCGACGATGAGCGCAAAGGTCACCATGGCGATGTCGGCATGGAAGCTCGAGAGCACCACCAGCGTCGCGCTGAGCAGGCTCGCACTGAGGGCGCCCGACGAGATGCCTTCGATGCGGCCTTCTTCCGCCGGCGGGCCATACATGAAGCCGCAGACGACCAGCAGCGCGGCGAGGAGGAAGCCGGCCAAGACATGGAACGCATGGGGTGCGAGCGCCGGGGTGCCAACGTCGAGGCCTGGCAGGGTCCATAGCGTCGCGAAGGTGATGGTGGTCAGCGCCAGCCAGCGCCACAGCCGGATACGCGCGAGGCCGAAGGCGGCCGCCATGACGATGGCGAGATAGATATAGAGCGCCCAGTAATCCGGCTTGCCCGACGATACCAGCACCGGCGTCACGAACGCGGCAACGATACCGAGGCCCGCAAGCGCCGGGCCGTGCAGCAAGGCCGCAGCCATGGTGCACATGGCGACGATGCCGAGCAGGGCGAAGGCCGTGCCGGGGACGAGGAAGTTATAGAGCGCATAGGCTGCATAGACCGTGGCGAAGGCGACGGCAGTGCCGGCCGCCGTGAGGATCGCCGGAATATTGGCGATAGGCAGCGATGCGATTGCCGAGAGGCTTTCCTTGCGGCGCGCGAACTCGCCGACCCCAAGTAGCGCGAGTGCAAACAGGCCGCCGAGCAGCACGCGCACTTCGGGGCCGAGCAGGCCGGCCTCGATGGAATAGCGCACCATGAAGAAGCCGCCGAGTGCCAGCGTGAGGCCGCCGACCCAGACCACCCAGCGGGTGCCGATGCGTTCCTCGAAGCCGGGGCCAGCCGCAGGAGTTTCCACAGGCGCGGCGGGGTCGGGCGCAGTGTGAGCAGGGATATCCGGCTGGATCGAGGGGGCAGCTTCGCGGATCACCTCGGTTGGAGTCTCGGATACGGCAGGGGCAGATGCAATGTTCGGCGCGGTCGGTGTGAGGTCCGGCCTTGCGACGGCGGCCGGCGTTGCTGCCACGCGCGGCAGCGCCTCATAGGCGTCGACCCGGGCGCGCAGCACCTTTACTTCATTGCGCGCCTTGCGCGCGAAGATGAAGGCAACGATGGCAATCACCAGCGTGACGAAACCGAAATCATCGAACATCGACTATCAAACCTTCTGGAAACAGGACGCGCGCCAATCATGCCCCGGAACGGAGTCCGGGGACATGGCCACTCTATGTGTTGTCGTGGAGAACTTTAGTTCACGCGCCGCGTATAATTGCTGGAATTAATCCAGATCGAGGCGAAACGGCTTGCCGATCACGGTCAGATTGCCGGGGCCCATCTCGTCGAGCGCGCGGACCATGCGGCCGCCGCGGCCGAGCGCCTTGTCGGCGAGGGTCACGAGCAGGCGGTTGGGGGAGGCGATCGGCGAGGCCGCGCGGATGCGCAGCGCGATATCGCGCTCGTCGCGATCCGGATTGAGCATGCAGGCGGCGGCGAAGGCGCTGGCCGTCGAGCGCGAGATGCCGGCATAGCAGTGGATCACCAGCGGTGCGGTGCGGTCCCAGTCGCGGGCGAAGTCCAGCACCTGCGCGATGTGGCCCTCGTTCGGCGCGACAAAGCCGTCGATCGCCTCGGTGATGTCGTCGACCTGCACCCTGAGATGGTTGGCCTCCGAGATAGACGGCGGTCGCTGCACCTGCGCGACATTGGCCATGATGGTGAGCACGTGGCTCGCGGCCGTGTCCTTCACGGTGGGATGCAGATCGGCGAGCGAGCAGACGTGGATCATCGGGGGAGCCTTTTTGTTGAGCGTCGTTATAACGCTCCATTCTCTCCACGTCATGCCCGGGCATGACTGAGTTTAAATTACGCCAGCAGCGCCTCAAACCGCGCCAGAAACCGCTTCTCAGCCTTCCCCGCCGACCACGGCGTCAGGTAATCTTCCACCATGGCTTCCGAGAGGCCGGGGTCCTTGCCGAACAAACGCTTTGCCTCGGCTTCCTTGAAGCCTGCAAGGCATGTGGCTTCCAGATAGGCGGCGCCCATATCGGCGGCCTTGATCTGCTTGGTGATCCCCTCGACCAGGACTGGCGGCAGGCCGAAGCGGATGTGGATGGCGCCGAGCAGGCGATTCTCGATCACCTTGTAATCGCCGCCGATCACCGCTTTGAACGGCGAGATCATGTCGCCGATGACATATTCCGGCGCGTCATGCAGCAGGGCCGCGAGCCGTACGCGCTCGTCGGCGCGCGGCATCTGCTCGCGCAACACGGCTTCCACGAGAAGCGTGTGCTGTGCCACCGAGAAAATATGCGCGCCGTGGGTCTGCCCGTTCCAGCGCGCGACGCGCGCCAGCCCGTGGGCAATATCGGCAATTTCGATATCCAGCGGCGAGGGATCGAGCAGATCAAGCCGCCGGCCCGACAGCATGCGTTGCCAGGCGCGGGTGGTGACGTCAGTGGAGAATTTTGATTTGGCCATCGGTTCTTGGTCTTGAGTTTCTTGCTGCTACTTTGCCTTGAGGCGCGGCTTGCGCTTCAGGCCCATGCAGGCCTCGTGGCAAAAGCAGGTCACGAGATGATCGTTGACCATGCCTGTGGCCTCCATAAAGGCATAGACGATGGTCGGGCCGACGAATTTGAAGCCGCGCGCCTGCAGGTCTTTCGAGATCTTGGCCGATAGCGGTGTCGAGGCAGGCACGCTGCCATGGGCCTTGAAGTTGTTGACCAGCGGTTTGCCGTCGACGAAGTCCCACAGATATTTCGAGAAGCCGGCGCCTTCCTCCATGATCTTCAGATAGCCTTTGGCACTGAGGATCGCGCCTTCGATCTTGGCGCGGTTGCGCACGATGCCGGCATCGTTCATCAGCGCATGAACTTTTTTCTCGCTGTAGCGCGCGATCTTCTCCGGCTGGAAATCATCGAATGCTTTGCGAAAATTGTCGCGCTTGCGCAGGATGGTGATCCAGGAGAGGCCGGCTTGGAAGCCATCGAGGATCAGCTTTTCGTAGAGCGCGCGGTCGTCATATTCCGGCACGCCCCATTCGGTGTCGTGATAGGCGACATAGAATGGATCTTCACCCGGCCACGGGCAGCGCGTCTTGCCGTCAGCATGCGTGATCGCAGGTTTGCTCATGCGACATTTTTCTTCGTAGCCAGCGCGCGAACCGCAGCGGCGTCAGTGAGATGGATCGCGATATCTCCGGCCGTGAAAGCCGCACCGGCATCGAGCGCATCGGTGGCGCGGTCGGTGCGGATCATCGCGAGGCCACGGCCATCGGCAGACGAGCCCATGGTGCCGATCGGCTTGTCCGCAGCGCGGATTTCGGTGCCGGCGGCCGGCGCCGTGCCATCCAGCATGACGCCGACAATGCGCGTGCGCGCGGTGCCGCGATGCTGCATGCGGGAGACGACCTCCTGGCCGATGTAACAACCCTTGTCGAAATCGACGCCGCCGAGCTTGTCCATATTGGCCTCATGTGGAAATGCGTCGCCATAGGCAAAGTCGGCGCCGCCACGCGGCACGCCGAGCCTGATGCGATGCGCGTCATAGGCTGATGCATCGACCAGTTCGGCCCCAACCAGCGCAGCCGTCTTCGCGGCGAGATCCGCCGGCACGAGGATGCGGTAGCCGAGCGCAGTGTTGCGCGGATCGGCAAAGGTCAGGTCCGGCTTCATGCCGGGCTCGCCGTCCCACACCGCAAGCACGCCGAGCGCGTCGGAGAGATTCTCTACCGTCACCTTGGCGCGCAGCTTGTAGAAGCCGAGCTTGGTGGCCAGCGGTTGTGCCAGTTCGCGCGGGCAGTCGATCAGGAGCCCGCCGCCATGGCCGGCCGGCGCTTCGGCGATGAGGAAGTCGGCGATGATCTTGCCCTGCGGCGTCAGCAGTGCGCCGAACCGGGCGAGGCCAGGCGCCACCCCCTCGATCTCGGAGGTCACGAGGTTGTTGAGAAAACCGCGGGCGTCGTCGCCGGCGATTTTCACCACACCCCGATCGGGGAGAAACGCTGCTTTCATTGGGAAAATCTCGAAAAATCCAATAAACGAGCCAGGAAACAAGGGTGAATCACGGCTGGCGGATATGACAGCTAAAGTTAAGCCGCTAAGATGCCGACAACAAGGCCCGCGCTCATCCAGCGCGCCATTCACAGGCTGTGACGAGACCAGATGACCCAGACATTCGATACCATTTTGAAGAACGGCACCGTCGTCAATCAGGACGGCGAGGGCGTGCGCGACATCGGCATCCGCAATGGCCGAATCGCGGCCATCGGATCGCTCGGTGCGGCCTCGGCCGCTGAAGTAATCGACTGCAAGGGGCTGCACATCCTGCCCGGCGTGATCGACACCCAGGTGCATTTCCGCGAGCCGGGCCTCGAGCAGAAGGAAGACCTGGAGACCGGATCACGCAGCGCCGTGATGGGCGGCGTCACCGGCGTGTTCGAAATGCCGAATACCAATCCGCTGACCATCGACGAAGCCACCTTCACCGACAAGGTGAAGCGGGGTCATCATCGCATGCATTGCGATTATGCCTTCTTCATCGGTGGCACCCGCGAGAACGTGCAGGACCTGCCGGAGCTGGAACGCGCGCCCGGCTGCGCCGGCGTGAAAGTATTCATCGGCTCATCCACCGGCGCGCTGCTGGTCGAGGACGACGACAGCCTTCGCCGCATCTTCCAGGTCATCAAGCGCCGCGCCGCCTTCCATGCCGAGGACGAATATCGCCTCAATGAACGCAAGAACCTGCGCATCGAAGGCGACACCCGTTCGCACCCGGTGTGGCGCGACGAGACTGCGGCGTTGATGGCGACGCAGCGGCTGGTCAACCTTGCGCGCGAGACCGGCAAGCGCATTCATGTTCTGCATATCTCGACCAAAGAAGAAATCGACTACCTGCGCGACCACAAGGACGTCGCGTCCTGCGAAGCAACGCCGCATCACCTCACGCTTGTCGCGCCGGAATGCTATGAACGGCTGGGCACGCTGACGCAGATGAATCCGCCGGTACGCGATGCCAGCCACCGCGACGGCATCTGGAACGGTATCGCCCAGGGCATCATCGACGTGCTCGGCTCTGATCACGCGCCGCATACGCTCGAGGAAAAGCAGAAGGTCTATCCAGCCTCGCCCTCAGGCATGACCGGTGTGCAGACGCTGGTGCCGCTGATGCTGGATCATGTGAATGCGGGCCGCCTGTCGCTGGCGCGCTTCGTCGATCTGTCGAGCGCTGGTCCGGCGCGGCTTTACAACATCGCCATGAAGGGCCGCATTGCAGCCGGTTATGACGCCGATTTCACCATCGTGGACATGAAGCGCACAGAGACCATCACCAATGATTGGGTGGCCTCTAAAGCCGGCTGGACGCCCTATGACGGTGTGAAAGTCACCGGCTGGCCCGTCGGCACCTTCGTGCGCGGACGCAAGGTGATGTGGCAGGGCGAACTGGTCACGCCGTCGCAGGGCGAGACGGTGAAGTTCCTCGAGACGCTGAAGGCTTGATGAGAACACGCGGGGCGTAGCTCTGCCTGGCGCACCTAGCTCTCAATGTCATCACCCGCGAAAGCGGGTGATCCAGTATCCGAGATAGTCGAGTTTAATGACAGGTGGCGGTGTCTACTGGGGCACCCTGTCAAGTCGGGCGATAACATCGCACGACAAGCGCTTTAATGAAGCGCAGTCTTTAATAGCTGCTTCTTACTGCCGTGCCAGCGTCAGCGAAAATTCGCCATTGCGCACGCGGCCCGGAAGACCCTCGACGAACTTCGCCACGGCGTCTTCGCCATAGGTGCCGACGAGCTCGGCGAATGCGGCGAACAGGCTGGCCTGCGCGAGGCAATCGCCATCGACGCCGTCATGTCGCGCTTCCGCCCAGGCTTCGTTGAGATAGCTCAGCGCGGCCTGCTTCTGTTCCTGATCCGGTAGCGGATCGCGGGCGGGGCGGTACGACAATGATTCGCTCATGAAATTCCCAAAACGGTCTTCGGTGCGCATCAAAGCGAAGCGCACCTCGCAAGTTCGAATCGAGATTTACCACGCGGAGCAGGTTCCGCGAGCGACATCTTTAAGAAAGGTTAACGGCAGCGACTCACATTGTCCGACATTATGTTAACAGCGGGAACCTGTGATCGTGACCGTTTAGGGAAGCCCATGGACGCAAACAGTTTTTCGTCTTTCGCAAGTCCCGGCGACGCTGCACGCGCAGCAGAGTTGCGCCGCGTCAAGGCGATAGCGGCGCTGGTGCTGGCGAGCTGTCTCGTGGTGTTTATCGGTGCAAAAATACTGCTGCCGATTCACCCCGCATTCGGATTCGTTGCGGCCTTCGCGGAAGCCGCGACCATCGGTGGATTGGCCGACTGGTATGCTGTCGTCGCGCTGTTTCGCCGCCCGCTGGGTCTACCGATTCCGCACACGGCGATCATCCAGGCGAATCAGAATCGTATTGCCGACAAGCTCGGCGAGTTCATCGAGGTGCATTTCCTCGAAGCCGGGCCGGTCGAGGCCAAATTGCGCGAGGTGGATTTCGCAAGTTTCATTGCCGACTGGCTGAGCGACAAGAAGCGATCAGCCGATCTCGCGCGTTTCGTGCTGCGTCTGTTGCCGGAGGCGATGTCGGCAACGGAAACCTCCGGTCTCAAGACCTTCCTCGTCCGCCGCGTGATGACGCAGTTGCAGTCCGTTGATCTCGCGCCCATCGCTGCCGGCACCATGCGCGGCTTCATTCGCGATGGTCGCCATCAGGGCCTGCTCGACAATCTGCTCGGCGCCATGCATGGCGCGCTGACCGAGCCCGACACGCTGGCGATCATCAAGAACAAGATTCGCGATGAACTGCCGACATTGTTGAAGCTCTACCGCGCCGATGCATTTCTGCTGAAACGCATCGTCGCTTCCGCCACGACGTTCTTCGACGATGTCCGCAAGGATCCCGCGCATCCGTTCCGCGGCGAGTTCGATCGCATGTTGGTATCCTTCGTCGATCGACTCGAGACCGAGCCGGGTTTCACCGGCCGCATCGATGGTTTGAAGCGCGACCTCTTGGCGCGGCCGGAGCTCGCAGAGCTTGGTCGCAATCTCTGGAACAATGCGCGCGGCTTCATCGAGCGCAGTGCATCAGGTGAAAGCAATGTACTGGCACATCATCTCGCCAACGTGTTCGTCGAGGCCGGCGCAGCGCTGCGCGCCGATGCCGAGATGCGCGGCGAGATCAACCAGGGCATCGTCGTGGTGCTGCGCACATTCATTGCCGATCAGAAGAGCGGCGTGTCGACATTCATTGCCGATCAGGTGAAGTCATGGGACATGGGCCAGCTGATCGGCGTCATCGAAGTCAATATCGGCAGGGATCTGCAATATATCCGCTTCAACGGCTCGCTGATCGGGGGGCTCGCCGGTCTGGCGCTCTACACGATCGAATATCTGCTGCGCTTGCTGTGACGCGTCATTCCGCAATGCGGAAGCAGCTTGGGAGGTGGGTATCCGGATGCGCTTGAACTGCCGCAAACCCGGCCTTAACTTCAGTGAACTGATACTTGTTCGATGCGTTGCGTGATGCCCTTCTTGTGAGGCTGCTTTCAAATCAATCGGTATGACCGGCCAACGCGCCGGCGAGAGGAAATCAGATGTCGGCTACGGCCCAGGCGCAGCGTCCCCCGTCCAAAACCCTGATGTTTCTTGAAGGCCGTGCGGTCCACGAATTCGGAGCTTTTCTCGGAGCGTTGCCGCTGCTGAATCTCGCGCCGCGTGGCGATGGCCATCCGGTGATGGTGCTGCCGGGCCTCGTAGCATCGGATGTGTCGACCGGTCCGCTCCGCACCTTCCTCAAGGGGCGCGGCTATGCGGTGAGCGGCTGGAAGCAGGGCCGCAATCTCGGCCTGCGCGACGGCGTGCAGGACAGCATGGTCGAACTGCTGAAAGAGATGAACGAGACCCACGGCCGCAAAGTGAGCGTGGTCGGCTGGAGTCTCGGTGGCCTCTATGCGCGCCAACTCGCCAAGATGATGCCGGAGCGCGTGCGGTCGGTGATTACGCTGGGCAGCCCGTTCGCCGGCCATCCGAAATCCACCAACGCCTGGCGCGTCTATGAATTCGCCAGCGGCAAGCGTGCTGACGATACCGACGATAGTTTCGGGGGCTCGCTCGCCGATACGCCGCCGGTGCCGACCACGGCGATCTTCAGCCGCAGCGACGGCGTCTGTGCATGGCAGGGCTGCATGGAGAAATCGTCCGCGATGTCCGAGAGCATCGAGGTCGAGAGCAGCCATTGCGGTATGGGCCATCACCCCGCGGTGGTCTATGCGGTGGCCGAGCGCCTTGCGCAGAAGGAAGGCGCATGGGCGCCGTTCGATCGCTCTGGCTGGCGCAGTCTGGTCTATCCGGACCCTAACAGGTAAATGCGCGTCAGCGACGCGCTTACTCCGAAGCCTTCGTCACGATCCTGATCTCAGATGTTAGTGTCCGGTGTACCGGGCACTTGTCAGCGATCTCCATGAGCTTTGCGCGCTGCTCGGCGTCGAGCTTGCCGTCGATCGTGATGACGCGCTCAATCTGGTCGAGCATGCCGTCCTTGGTCTCGCACTCATCACAATCTTTCGCGTAAATCTTCTTGTGGTTCAGCGTTACCGTGATGTGGTCCATCGGCAGTACCTTGCGATCGGCATAGAGCCGCATCGTCATTGCAGTGCAGGCGCCGAGCGCGCTGAGCAGCAGATCATACGGTCCAGGGCCGGTGTCCTCGCCGCCGGCGGCCACAGGTTCGTCCGCGAGCAGGCGATGCGGGCCGACATTGATGACTTGCTGGAATTTATTGGCGCGCGTCTCGCTCACTACCACCCTGCGCGGTTCTTCTGGCAGGCTGGCCACCGGCGTCATGGCAACAGGATCGAGATAGCGCCCGGCCCAGGCGGCGATGACGTCGGCGACATAGATCGCGTCATGTTTCTGCGTCAGCAGATGATCGGCGCCCGCCAGCGAGACGAAACTTTTCGGATGTTTGGCAGTGACGAAAATCTTCGTGGCGTTGTCGATGCCTACAGTGTCGTCTGTGGGCGCATGCATGATCAGCAGCGCCTTGTGCAGCCTGGCGACCTTGGCCATCAGATTATGCTCGGCGATATCGTCGAGGAATTCGCGCTTGATGCTGAATGGCCGACCGGCGAGCTTGACCTCGACCTCGCCCTTTTCGTGGATCGCGTCGACATGCTCGGCGAACATGTCGGTGACATGAGCGGGATCGGAGGGTGCTGCGATGGTGACGACGGCCTTGGCCTCCGGGACTTGTTCGGCCGCGGCGAGGATCGCGGCGCCGCCGAGGCTATGGCCGATCAGGATCGCAGGCGATTGGCGGATCTCGCGCAGATGGTCGGCGGCTCTTACGAGATCGGCGACATTCGACGAAAAGGTACTGTTGGCGAAATCGCCCTCGCTGGAGCCGAGGCCAGTGAAGTCGAAGCGCAGCACGGCGATGCCCTTGAACGTCAGCGCGGTAGAGATGCGCCGCGCGGCGAGCACATCTTTGCCGCAAGTGAAACAATGCGCGAACAGCGCATACGCATGGACATCGCCATCGGGCAGGTCGAGCGCCGCCGCCAGCATCTGGCCGGCTGCGCCGGGGAATTGAAAGCGTTCAGTTGGCACGGTGAACTCCTGTCGTGACAGATGCCTCTTTCTACACCGATTCCGCTCGATCAATCAGTGGGGACCAAGCATCCGTCCGGGAACGATGGATGAGCTGCCCTCTCTTTGCACTGCACCCCAGGTTGAACTTTAGTTCTGCGTGGCCGTTCTGGCGCGCGCTTGCCGGCCTCCGATGTCGGTGCTAGATGTCGGGTCATCGTACAACTTTTGGGATGCGTTGCCGATACAAGCCGATGGACGGCGGGCCGGTGCGCTTCTAGAGTTGCGACCACAAGATCGACCCCACAAAGGGGCGAAGCAGAATAACGGCCAATGCGCCGCGTCGGGAAATTCACAGGGAGGATTGGGTTTATGAATATTTTGCCCATGAAGAGAAGAGATGTCGTTAAAGGCGGCCTGGCCGCGCTTGCGGTTGGTGCCACTGGTCTCGGGCGGTTCACGCCTGCGCGGGCGCAGACCAAGATGGTTCTGAAGGCTTCCGACGTCCATCCGCTCGGCTATCCCACGGTCGAATCCGTGGTGCGGATGGGTAAGAAGCTGGATGCCGCCACGAGCGGCCGGCTCACCATTCAGATGTTTCCGTCCATGCAGCTCGGCGGCGAGAAGGAAGCCATCGAACAGGCCCAGGTCGGCGCACTGCAGATCGCCCGTATCTCTGTCGGTGCGGTCGGCCCGGTGGTCGATGACGTCAACGTCTTCAATATGCCGTTCGTGTTTCGTGATTCGAAGCACATGGAGGCGGTCCTCGACGGCGAGATCGGCACCGAGCTGCTGAACAAGATCACGGCCAACGAAAAAACCGGTCTGGTCGCGCTTGGCTGGATGAATGCCGGCTCGCGCAACATCTATAACAGCAAACGCCCGATCAAGACGCTCGCCGATCTCAAGGGTCTCAAGATCCGGATGATCGGTAATCCCTTGTTCATCGACACCATGAACGCGCTCGGCGGCAATGGCGTCGCCATGGGCTTTGATCAGGTGTTTAGCGCCATGCAAACCGGCGTCGTCGATGGGGCCGAAAACAACTTGCCATCTTTCGTGGCGCAGAACCACTTCCAGGTCGCCAAGTATTTCTCGATGACCGAGCATCTGATCATTCCGGAATTGCTGGTGTTCTCGAAGGCGTCATGGGCGAAGCTCACGCCGGACGATCAGGCATTGCTGAAGAAATTCGGCCGCGAAGCGCAGCTCGAGCAGCGCACGCTTTGGTACGAGGCGGAGAAGACTGCGCTCGACAAGATGAAGGAAGTCGGCACCGACATCGTGACGACGATCGACAAACAGCCTTTTCGCGATGCCGTGAAACCGGTGTGGGATAAATATGGCGCGAAATACGCCGAGATGACCAAGCGCATTGCTGCGGTGAGCTAGCGGCATGTTCTCAATGTGTCGTCCCCGCTTTCGTGGGGACGACAGGATAGACCTGCGCTTCCGCCGCGTTACCTGAGGTCTTCATGTCTGACGTTATTTCCAAACTGCCGGTTGCATCCAATCATCACGCCGATACGGCCAGCCATGGTGCGGCTTACGCATTCCGCCGTGCCATGAACGCTCTGTACTGGACCGGTGCCGTGTTTTCTTGCCTGGCGCTTGTGTTGATCTCTGCGATTATCCCTTGGGCTGTTTACACCCGCTACATTTTGAACAGCGCGGCGTCCTGGCCGGAGCCGCTGGCGGTGTTGCTGACCATCGCGGTGACGTTTATTGGCGCTGCCAACTGCTATCGCCAGCGCATCCACATGAACATGACCGTGGGTACCAACCTGCTGCCGCCTCGCGCGCGTGTCGCAGCCGCCTTTATCAGCGAGTTGCTGATGGCTGCGGTGGCACTGTTCATGGTGATCTGGGGTATGAAGCTGGTGATGGCCACTTGGGGCAATTCGGTGGATGAATTTCCCTGGTTGTCCGTCGGGATCACCTACATGCCGATCCCCGTTTCCGGCGCGATGATGTTTCTCTTTGTCGTCGAACGCCTGACCATCGGTCCGCCGCCGCAGGATGGCAGCGACGCACACATACCTCTCGACTAGCTTCGCCGATCAGCTCCAGCCAGAACAAAGAAAATCCGACATGGACATCGCCGTTCTTCTGCTCAGCATGTGTCTGTTCTTCGCCGTCGGCATGCCGATCGCCTTCGCGCTGGCGCTTTCGGCGCTGGTCGGTGCACTGTGGATCGATCTGCCTGTTGCGGCCGTGATGCAGCAACTCTCCAGCGGCGTTGGCAAGGTGTCGATGCTGACCGTGCCGTTCTTCGTGCTGGCCGGTGCCATCATGGCGGAAGGCGGTATGGCGCGGCGGCTGGTGGATTTTGCTGCCGTCGTGGTCGGCTTCACGCGCATTCGCGGCGGCCTGTCGCAAGTTAATATTCTGGCCACCACCATCATGTCCGGCATCTCCGGCTCGTCGGTCGCAGATACGTCGGCGATTGGCTCGGTGATGATCCCGCAGATGGCGGCAAAGGGTTATCCACGGGTGTTCGCCACCAATGTGACCATCTCCGCCTCGGTCCAGGCGATCCTGGTGCCGCCGAGCCACAATGCGGTGATCTATTCGCTGGCGACCGGCGGCGTGGTCTCGATCACCAGCCTGTTCCTGGCAGGCATCGTGCCCGGGCTGCTGCTTGGTTTCGCGATCATGCTGCTGTGTCTCTACTTTGCCTATCGCGATGGTCATCCGAAGGGCGAGCCGGTGCCAGTGAAGCAGGCGCTGAAGATGTTGGGGGATGCCACCTGGGGCATCGTCACGCTGGTGATCGTGCTCGGTGGCATTCTCACAGGCGTGTTCACGCCGATCGAGGCTGGCGCTGTGGCGTGCGTCTGGGCCTTCTTCGTCACGATGTTCATCTATCGCGACTACAAATGGTCCGAGCTGCCGATGCTGACCTACCGGACGCTACAGACGGTGGCGATGGTGCTGACGCTGGTCGCGACCGCGTCCTGCTTCGGCTATGTCGCCGCCATGATGCGGATGCCGGCGCATATGACCGAGTTCTTCGTCGCCATCTCGTCGAACAAATACGTGCTGTTGATGTGGCTCAATATCATGCTGCTGATCCTCGGCACGGCGCTCGATCTCGCGCCGCTGCTGCTGATCTGCACGCCGATCCTGCTGCCGGTGGTGAAGAGTTTCGGAATCGATCCCGTGCATTTCGGCATTGTGATGCTACTCAATCTTGGCATCGGCCTGCTGACGCCGCCGGTCGGTACCACGCTGTTCGTCGGCTGCGCCATCGGCAAGGTCTCGGTGGACGAAGTGATGCGCGGGATCTGGCCGTTTTACTGGGTGATGTTCGCCGTATTGATGCTGGTGACTTACGTGCCGTGGTTCTCGATGGCGCTGCCGCACGCGTTCGGCTTCAGGTGAGCTACTGGACCGGATCGACTGACAACTGCTTGTAACGTTCCTTGCCGTTCAACAGATGCCGGCGCATGGCATCGCGAGCCTTGCGCGGCGAGCGTGCACTAATCGCATTGACGATGACTTGATGCTCCTTCTCGATGCTCTCGAGATAGCGCTTCTGCAATTCGACCTTGCCATCGAAGGTGCGGATGCTCTGTCGCGGTATGATAAGGCCGCCAAGGAATTCCAGAAAACCGACAAAGCGTGCATTCTGCGTGGCGACAGCAATGGCGAAGTGGAAGTCAAAATCTTCCTTCACTGCGCGGTCGCCATTGGCGATGGCGCGACTGAAGGTAGTCGCGGCTTTGGCAATGGCCCTGATCTGGGCAGAGGTTGCGCGCTCGCTGGCTATAGCCGCAGCCTCTATCTCGACGGCCGTGCGCAGTTCAAGAATTTCGATCACGCTGCCGATTGAGCCCAGACCGTCGGGGTCGATGGCATAAGGCTGCTGGTCGGGCTCGCTGTTGACGAAGGCACCGGCGCCTTGCCGGGTGGTTACAAGACCCCGGGCGCGGAGTGCCGCAATCGCCTCGCGAACGACCGTGCGGCTGACGCCCATGGCCGCCATCATGGCTTGCTCGGTCGGCAGGCGCGCGCCTGCTGGCAAGCGACCTTCAGTGATCTGGGCGGCGATACGCTCGACCACCTCCTCGGTGCGGCGGCGCACTGGATTGAGCGGTCGCAGCAAAGGCGTGCCTGCGGCTCCATTGGTTGTCTTGCGCCTGGTGCGTGGCTTAGCTTGTCCGGTCATCGTACAACCGGGCTATCATCGCCGATGTCGCTGCGCAAGCTTGCGGCACGCGGCATTGCGCTGCACGCTCTTACATTGTTTCGAGTTCGGGCAGCTTGAGGTCGCATTCGACCCAGGCACCGTGAATGGCGAAGCGCTGGAACGGCGAGTCTGGGACAGGGGCCTGCAACGGGGCGAGGAACTGCGCGTCGGCAGGGCTGCGCAGGTGAAACTGGATATGGCTGGCGGAGAGGGCGTTGCGCGACAGCCAGACCATGCCGGAAAACAGCTCGATCAGCAGTTGTCCATATTTATCGAGACCGGCACTCCCGAGGTCGTAGGTTGGCGACATGGTCATGAAGCGGCAACGCAGCACGGGGCCTTCGAATTTGGGCATCAGAAGTTTGCTGACCTGGCAGAAAGCCTGCGGAACGGTGCCGTCGTAGAGGCCGTACAACCCACCCTTGCCGCCCTGCATGACCGGGTCCAAAGCGGCGAAAATGCCTTGGGTGTAAGTGGAGAAGTCTTCCTCGGCTGCCTCGGCGGCCTTCCGCCACTGTGACTTCAGAGAAGCCCAGCTCCTGTCGGCGTCGGTGATCGGCAAGAGCCGCATCTCGAGGTCCCCCCGCCGATTTACACACGGCCGGGCGCAACCTTAGCTATATACCCTCAAGATTTTGATAACGCGGGAACCTCGGCGCCAGCGGTTAGTGCGCCAGCGGACGTCTGCGAGCGCGTTCAGGCGCCAGCGGACTGCAGTCCGGCTGCAGCTGCGGCCACAATCGATGCCACAACCTGCTTCCAGGTCTTCGACGACTGCGGGCGATGAGACGGGGCTTTGAAGCGCATGGTCCTTGTCCGGTTTGGCCGCACATATTGTTGTGCAGCCGAGCGTCCTCTGGGACGACACCCGGAAAATCGTGCCTCGCGCAGGGGAAGTCGATCCCCCGACAAAAATAGCAATACCCGCACTGTTCTGGTGCGGCATGACGGTTGGCTTGTTCTCTGCCGACAATCAACGGCAGTGAATTATTCTCGCTGCCTCAACCCATCGCGGGAGCTTGCTCCTGCACCACCGCCGGCTCCTGGCAAACATTGACCCAGCTGGCCCCGGTCAGTTCGGCCATCTGTGCCGGAGACATCCGCACCGAACTGTTGACCGAGCCCGCCGCCGGCCACACCTCGGCGAATTCCTTCAGCGACACGTCGCAGTAGACTTGTAATGGCGTTGCCAGGCCGAACGGGCAGACACCGCCCACCGGATGGCCGGTGAGGGCAACGACCTCGTCGGCTCCCAGCATGCGCGGCTTGCCGCCAAGCGCATCGCGTGCCTTCTTGTTGTCGAGCCGCGCTGTACCCTTGGTCACCACCAGCACCACCCGGTCGCCGACCCGCACCGACAGCGTCTTGGCGATCTGGCCGGGTTCGACGCCCAACGCCTCGGCGGCGAGAACGACCGTGGCCGAGCTTTTGTCGGTGACGGTGATGGACAATTCGGGGGCGTTGGCGGCGAGAAAGGCGCGGACGGACTCAAGGCTCATGATGCGGTCTCGGTGACATACCGCCACGCCCTCTCACATGTCGCGGTCAAAGGGAAGTCCCATCCGGGCATTGGGGAACTGGCGCCGCGCTGTGGCTCGGCGCGCCATTCCCTCATGCCGGTTTTGACCTTATACGGGCTCCTGTCCGGCTAATTGTGCCGGACGATGTTCCGGAGACCACTCGTCGATGCTGCCGGCCTATGTGATCCATGCCAAGTCGTTGCCCGAGCGCACGGAGCATATCCAGCGCGAGCTCGACCGTGCGGGCATCAAGTTCGAGTGGGTGCTGGATTTCGATGCCGACGAGATCACCTCCGATGTCGATCGCGCCTATTTCGCGGAAGGCGCTGACCTGACGCTGAGGCAGAAATCCTGCGCGCTGAAACATGTGGTTGCCATGCAGCGCATTCGCGAGCGCGGCCAGGATCTGGCATTGATCTTCGAGGATGACGCATTGCTGGTGCCGGATTTCTGCGACCAGTTGAAGCGCGTGCTTGACGAAGCCGAAAAGTGGCCACGGCCGCGAATTCTGCATCTTGGCGCCGCGACGAATTTTTACACCCCGGCATCGGAGTTGCGCGCGGGCCAGATCGTCTATTCCGGCAATCGCGTGCGCAATATGGAAGCCTATGTGCTGGGCGCGCCCGAGGCTTCGGCGCGGCTTGACTGGATCGCGCGGCATCCGATGCACGAGCCGATCGACATCGCCTTCAACACTGGCGATCCTGCCATGGGCATCCCGTTCCTGTGGCCAGAACCGCCGCTGGCCGAACAAGGCTCGCTCAACGGCGTGTTCAAGAGTTCACTTGATCGCAAAGGGCATGCGCAATTGCAGTTGCGTATACAGTTTGCCGTGCAGAAGTTCAGGCGGCGTTATTTGAAGCGGTGGCTGAAGCTGAAGTAACTGGCGGCTTCCGGCCGGTCATTCCGAATGTGCATTGCGCACCAACGCGCCCAGCAACCCCACTGCCAGGCAGTACAGCATCCCTTGCGTCACCGCCGAAATGTGGCTGTTGAATAGAGAGCCAATCAGGTTCTGCAACACAACCGCCTGGCCGACGATGCTCGCATAATCGCGCGCGAGAAAAAGCCGTGCATGCGCGATCCACATGGCCCAGAGCAGCAGCCCGCCGATCAGGCCGACCTGCAGCACCGTATGAAGCGTTTGATTGTGCGGATCTGGTGTGGCCTGGCCATAGGGCGACGGCTTCGTCGCCTCCATGCTCTGATACAACGGCTTGATGCTCCCGGTGCCGTGCCCGACGATGGGCGAGGCCTTCACAAAGCCGACTGCCTTGCTCCAGAAATCCAGCCGCGATGCAGTCGAGACTGTTTCGCCGCCGGCGGTCTCGCCGCTATTGGCGTTGATGTCCGAGTTGATCTCTGCGATCCGGCGCTGGGCTTGTGGCGAGGTCAGCAGTGCTATGCCGATCACGATCACGGCTGCGACCGCGACCATGGCAGAGCGCCGCCAGCCGCCGGCGTGGATGACGAATAAACCGAGCAATGCAGCGGCCATGATTGCGCCGGTCTTCGACACATAGATCAGGAAAATGTCGGCAAAGAACAGAAGTGCGAGCACGATCATTGCAATGGCACGGCGGGGGTCTTGCACCCAGATACGCATCGCGCCGATCGCCAGAGCGAAGGCACAAAGTGCGAAGCAGCCGGATTGAACCGCGTTGTCCTTGAAGGGCACGCCGGGTGCCTTGAACCAGCCCCACGGTCCCGTGGGCCACAGGAATGCAGCCCATGACAGGGCGAGAAGACATATACAGGCGGCAAGAAAGCCATAAGCGATCTGTAACGCTTGTTTCGGCGTAAATGCCGTTGCCATCACCAATGGGATCAGCAGCAGCTTGGCGTAGGGACCAACCCATCTGATCGCGCCGCTGAGCGGCTGCATCGACCAGAGCACGCCGACCAGGATCAGCGCGAACAGCGCGACCGGCAGATAGGCCGCAGGCCGCCGCAACGTGGCGATGAAACGATCGCGGTCGAGTGTCAGCAGCGCGAGCACTGCAAAGATCGACACCGCGATAGCCTGACCGCTGGTTGAGAACGGCAGCGAGAAGCCGGTGGCAATGGCAGCGATCTGCCGGGCATCCGCAAGTTTGCGCGGCAGATCGTTGTTCGTCATATGCCCAGGAGTTTCCGTGCGTTGTTCTTCAGGACCTTCGGACGCACCTCGTCGCGAATGTCGAGCTTGGCGAAGTCGGCCATCCAGCGATCCGGCATGATCACCGGCCAGTCGGAGCCGAACAGCATCTTATCCTGCAGGATCGAATTGATATAGCGCACCAGGATCGGCGGGAAGTATTTCGGCGACCAGCCGGACAGGTCGATATACACGTTGGGCTTGTGGGTCGCGACCGACAACGCTTCTTCCTGCCAGGGGAAGGAGGGATGCGCGAGAATGATCTTCATGTCCGGAAAATCCACCGCGACGTCGTCCATGTACATCGGGTTGGAATATTTCAGTCTCATTCCCATGCCGCCCGGCATGCCAGAGCCGACGCCGGTCTGGCCGGTGTGGAAGAGCGCGATGGCGCCGCCTTCCTGGATCGCTTCATAGAGCGGATAGGCCATGCGGTCGTTGGCGTAGAAGCCCTGCATGGTCGGGTGGAACTTGAAGCCCTTCACACCGTATTCGGAGATCAGCTTGCGTGCCTCGCGCACACCGAGCTTGCCTTTGTGCGGATCGATCGATGCGAACGGGATCAGCACGTCGGCGTTCTCTTTGGCGATCTCCAGCATCTCGTAGTTGTTGTAGCGGCGGAAACCGGTCTCGCGCTCGGCATCCACCGGGAAGATCACCGCGGCGATCTTCTTGTCGCGATAATAGGCAGCGGTTTCCTGCACCGTCGGCGGATGCTTGTGCGGCGACTTGAAATACTCGGCCATCCGGGCCTGGAAATCGTCATAGCCGTCGTCGGCGTGGCAGCCGCACGGTTCTTCCGCATGGGTGTGGATGTCGATGGCGACCAAGTCGTCCGGATTGAGCAATTTCATGTCCTGCGTCTCCCGCATTTTCATCATTATCGTTGGCGGTTGCCTTAGCAAACCGGCCAGCCCAATGAAAGGCGCGGAAGACTTCCGGGCTAACCAGTAGACGAGGTTTGTGTCCGGATGTCCTGCGCGGTGCGACGGAGAGGGATCAGGTATTTCTCCTTCGCCATGGTTTCGTCCATGGTGCCAGAGATGGCATTCATGCTGATCGCCGCGACGACCCGGCCGCCGTGATCGCGCACGGGAACGGCGATGCCGCAGATCGCGGGATCCAGTTCGCCATCAATCCAGCTATAGCCCTCGGCGTCGACGCGCTCCAGCTCACGTTCCAGCAGTACGGGATCGGTGATGGTGCGTGGGGTGATCTGCTTGAAGTCGGAGGTGGCGAGATACTGCGCGCGCTGTTCCGGCGGCAGGGCTGCCAGCAGGACGCGGCCGAGCGACACCACATGTGCGGGCAGGCGACTGCCGATGGCGAGATTCGCCGAGAGAATGCGCCGTGCCGGCAATCGCAGCGCATAAACGATTTCGGTCTCATCCAGCACGGCCAATGAGCAGGATTCGCCGATTTCGTTACGCAGGTCTTCCAGCGCGCGTTGCGCGTAGCCCCAGTATGGCAGCGCGTTGAGATAGGACAGGCCAAGCCCCAGCGCCCGCGGGCGCAGGCTGAAATAGCGGCCATCGGCTTCGCAATATTTCATCACGATCAATGTCGCCAGCATGCGGCGCGCCGTCGCGCGGCTGAGGCCCGCGATGGCGGCGACTTCAGAGAGCGTGTGCCGGCCGGGTGGGCGACCCAGCGCTTCGATCGCCGCAAAACCACGGGCGATCGCCCGAACAAAACCGTCACTGTCTTTGGCCATGCACCATCCTACCGGTCCGGGCTTGTCAGTCCCGAGAAACCGCGTCTATAGTTGTTCGTAAGGCGGCTATAAAGTTCGCCTGGTGAACGATAGTGGAGAAGGCGCTATGGCGCAAGCGGAAGTTTTTGAAACCGATTTCTGGAAGGACGCGAACTTGCGCAAGGTCTGGGACGAGATCGTCCCGGGCGAGCCACGCAAGACGCTGCCCTATGTTCTGACCAAGGAGGCGATCCAGCTCTACTGCCGCTCGGTCGGCGAGAACCACCCATTGTATTTCGACGAGGCTTACGCGAAGGCGTCGCCCTATGGCGGTCTGATCGCGCCGCCGTCGATCCACATCCTGCTGATGTTCTCCTGCACCCCCACCGATGACTGGATGCGCACGCCCGGCACCGTCAATGCCGGGCAGTCCTGGAGCTACAACAAGCCGGCACGGCCGGGCGACACCATCACGCTGCAGGCCCGCGCGCTCGACAAGTTCATCAAGCGCGAGCGGCTGTTCGTGGTCCACGACAACGTATTTTTCAATCAGCACGGCGACGTCATCTGTTCTGGCCGCGGCCAGACCATCCGCCCGATGTGAGCGAGACGAGAGATTCATCATGACGACCAACTTTGAAAAACTCTCCACCGGCGACACCATCGACGGCCCGAAGTTTCCGGTTTCGCGCGAATCGATCCGGCTCTTCTGCGACGGCTCGCTCGACTACAATCCGCTGCATCTCGACGACGACTACATGAAGAACAGCTTCGGCAAGACCAATTTCGGCGGCATCATCATGCATGGCATGAATAATTTCGGGCTCATCACCCGGATGTTGACGAACTGGGCCTATCCCGCGGGTGCCATTCATCGTCGTCTCGAAACGCGCTGGGTCAAACCGGTGAAACCCGGCGACACGATTCAGCCGGTCGGCATCATCAAGGCGAAACAGACCACCGAGAAGTCGCGTTGGGTGCTGATCGATGTGTTGGTGAAAAACCAGAACGACGAGAAGGTCGCCATTGGCGAGGCGATGGTCGAATTTCCCGTTCAAGCAACCACCTGAGCGTCGGAGGCAAGCGCATGCCGATTTCAATTGCAGGAGCGGGGGTCGGCGGACTGACCGCCGCCCTTAGCCTGCATGCCGCCGGCCGCGACGATGTTGTCGTATTCGAAGCTGCACGCGAAATTCGGGACGTCGGCGTCGGCATCAACCTGCCGCCGCACGCCGTTCGCGAACTCAGTGAATTAGGGCTCGGAGACGCACTGGCAGCCATCGGGGTGCCGACAAGGGAGCTCGCCTATTATGACCCTGCCGGGCAGCTGATCTGGGCTGAACCTCGCGGACTTGATGCCGGATACCGATGGCCGCAATATTCGGTTCACCGTGGTCAGTTGCAGCGGCTGCTCGTCGATGCCGTTCGCCAACGGCTCGGCGCTTCGGCCATTCGGGTCGGACGGCGTGCAACCGGTATCGCCCATTCGGGTCACGACGGCGGTGTCGCGATGCTGGCGGTCGATGTGGAGACGGGGCAGTCCGAATCTCATCCGTCCGACCTGGTGGTGGCGGCAGATGGTATCCGCTCGGCACTGCGTGACAGTTTGTACGGCGCGCCCACCGCCATCGCATCGAATGGATGGGTGATGTATCGCGGGGCGGCCAAGGCCGGACCGTTTCTGACCGGTCAGTCGATGGTCATCATCGGTGACGAAAGGCAGCGCGTCGTCGTCTATCCGATCGCTCCGGGCCTCATCAATTGGCTGCTGGTACGCCCGGCTGACAAAAATCGATCGGATGCAGAACTCGGGAATTGGAATGTACCGATAGCGTCCGAGGCAGTCGCCGCCTTCGCGCGCGACTATCGTTTCAACTGGCTCGATGTGCATGAACTGATTGCGTCAACAGCTCATGCCTATGAATATCCAATGGCCGACATCGATCCGTTGCCGCGTTGGGTTTTTGGACGTGGCGTTCTACTCGGTGACTCCGCCCATGCGATGTATCCGTTCGGATCGAACGGCGCGTCACAGGCGATTCTCGACGCGCGGGTACTCGCCTATCAGATTGCGACGGCGCCTTCGATCGACGAGGCGTTGCTGGCCTATGAGAGCGAGCGCCGTCCCGTGGCAACTGAAGTCCAGCTGGCCAATCGACGGCAGGCTGGTGACGTCATGGCACGCGTGAGCGCGATGGCGCGACGCGGCGCCCATGGCGATGCCGCCACCGAGCTGCAGGATATAGAGCGTCGCTACAAGCAACTTGCCGGTTTTGACGTCAATGCGTTGAATGACCGCAAATCATGGAGCGTGCACACCACGTCATCATGATCATCAACGGATGGAAAATCCGGATCAGAAGAAACTCGGAAACATGGGAAGATTCGATATGGGATGGCTTGGAACGACGTTGCGTTGCGGCTTGATGGCTGCTGGCTTGGCCTGCGCTGTTATCGGTGTTGCCAGCGCTCAGGAAGCATATCCGGCGCGGCCTATCCGGTTGCTGGTCGGCTTTGGTCCCGGCGGGGCGACCGACATCACGTTCCGCAAGCTTGGCGAGCTTGCGAGCAAGCAACTCGGCCAGCCCATCATCATCGAGAACAAGCCGGGGGCAGGCGCGACGCTTGCGCCCTCGACGATGGCGAAGACCGACAGCCCCGATGGCTACACGATTGCGGCAGCTACCGCAGGATTGTTGCGTTACCCTTACATGCAGAAAGTCGATTGGAATCCGATCAGGGACTTTACCTGGATTGCGGGTCTCGGTGGTTACACGTTCGTACTCGCGGTCAATGCCGACTCACCGTTCAAGACGGTTGGGGATCTCGTCGCCTATGCAAAGGCAAATCCCGGTGGGCTGACGATCGCGACGGCTGGGGCTGGCACCACGATGCATCTTCTTGCTGAGGCTCTTGCCGGCATGGCGGGTGTCGAGATCACACATGTTGGATATCGCAGTAGTAGCGAGGCCGGTACGGCCGTGCTGGGAGGCCATGCCATGGCAACCGTCGATGCGGTAGGTACGATTCTTCCTTACACGGAGCCCGGCAAGATGCGCATGCTGCTGTCGTTCGACCCGCAACCGGTCGACTGGCTGGCGGGCGTGCCGACTGCAAAGAGTCTCGGCTACGACCTTGTCTATCCCGCTCCCTATGGACTCGTGGGACCGAAGAACATGCCGCCCGAAATTGTCGGCAAGTTGTATCAGGCGTTCAAGGCGGCGGCCGACAGCGACGAGTACCGCAAATTGCTTGAGACACTACGACAAACGGCGTGGACGCGCACGCCAGGCGAGTACGAGCAATGGGCACGAGAGTTCTATGTTTCAGAGCGATCGCTGGTCGAGCGCGCCAAGCTGCTGCGACAGCCCTGAGACGATCTGATGTTGCAAACAATGCGAAAAGCAAAGCAAGGGCAGGGAACCGCGATGAAGCTTTTATTGACTGCAGTTTGTTCGGTATTCATGCTGGTCACAGCGACGACCAGCCACGCCGCCGACCAGCATTTTCCGGTCAACCAGATCAAGATCATCGTGCCGTTTCCGGCCGGGGGCACGACGGACATTCTGGCGCGGTTCGTCGCGCAATATCTCGGTGAGAAGCTAGGCGTCACCACGATCGTCGAGAACCGCCCCGGCGCATCGGGCACAATCGGTTCGGAAGTTGTCGTGAAGTCGCCCGCCGATGGCAGCGTGTTGTTGGTCACGGCCACGCATCACGTGATCAATCCGAGTCTGCGTAAGAGTCTGCCTTACGAGACACAGAAGGACTTCTCGCCGATCGCCCTGATCGCGACGGCGCCAAATGCGCTTGTTGTGACCAGGGACTTTCCAGCGAAGTCGGTCGCTGAGTTGATCGAGCTGGCGAAGAAGCAGCCCGGCAAGCTATCCTTCGGATCGGCCGGCGTCGGCGGCGCCAATCATCTGTCGGGCGAATTGTTCAAGCAGATGGCTGGAATCAATATCGAGCACATCCCTTACAAGGGTGCCGCGCCGGCGATGAACGACCTGATCGGCGGCCATATTCCGATCATGTTCGATACGTTGCCGACTGTTTTGCCTGCTGCAGAGGCGGGCAACATCCGTGTGCTCGCGGTCACCAGCCTGACCCGGGCGGCCTCGCTCCCCAACGCCCCGACCCTCGATGAGGCTGGCGTAAAGGGGTTCGAGGCGACCGCCTGGTTCGGCATGTACATGCCGCAGGCCAATGGCAGCCCGGCCTATATGAAGCTGGTCGCGGCCATGAAGGAAATTCTGGCGGCACCCGCGACCCGCGAGAAATTCGCCACCCAAGGCGTCGAGCCGGGCAAGCTGACGGGAGCTGAATTCACGGCTTTTGTCGATTCGGAGATCAAGAAGTGGGGCGCAGTGGTGAAAACCGCGAATGTCCCGCAAGAGTGATCCGCACGTGTTTGAAGGGTCCGGTGGCTGTTCCCGGACTCTCAAGCCACCAAAATACCTGCAAATATCGATCCGGTGGTCGCCAGATGCCTGGATCGGATTGACAGTCCGGCGCCCGATGGCTTAGAAACCGCGGGTCCCGGGCGACTTGGTCGCCAGCGGGTTCAAGCCCATTTTCGCTGATTTCGGCCTGCCGCGCACGGCCTTTGAAGTCAGTATCGCAAGCTATCAGGATCGACCGATGAAAGTCCGTAACTCGTTGAAATCGCTGCGTGGTCGTCACCGCGACAACCGCCTGGTCCGCCGCAAGGGCCGTGTCTACGTGATCAACAAGACCCAGCGCCGCTTCAAGGCTCGCCAGGGTTGAGTTGCTGCTCGGCCGGGATTTTGCCGGCTGGGCTCACGACATCACAGGTGTTTGACGCGCTGCTGCTTTGCAGCGCGTTTTTTCGTGTCTAGACTTGCGGTATGGCATTGAGAATCCCGGCCGCAGCTTTTGGAATTCTGCTGAGTGCATTTCTGGGCGCAGCGCCTGTTTGCGCCCAGCTGCGAGATACGCAGATCGTGTCCCCGGATGCGCCGAAGAAGATTCCCGAGCCCCCCGCCAAACTGCCGAAGATCAATGCCGACAAGACGCGCGGTCTCGATTTTCTGTTTGGTGCGCTGAAAGCGGCGCCGGACGAAGCCAGTGCCAAGCACGTCGAAGGCCGGATCTGGGCTCTGTGGTCGCAGACCACGAGCGACACGACCGCGCTGCTGATGACCCGCGCCAAGACGGCGCTGGACGCCAAGCAGGTCGATCTGTCGCTGGAATTGTTGAGCGCGGTTGTGAAGTTGCGCCCCGATTACGTCGAGGGCTGGAATCGGCGCGCCACGCTGTATTACCTGCAGAACGACTACACCCGCTCGCTGCAGGATATCGAGCAGGTGCTGGTGCGTGAGCCACGACACTTCGGGGCGCTGGCTGGTCTGGGCATGATCATGCAGGAGCTGGGCGACGACAAGCGTGCGCTTGATGCGTTCCGCAAGGCACTTGCGGTCAATCCGCATCTCGAAAAGGTGCCGGAGCTGGTCAAGACCCTGGCCGAGAAGGTCGAAGGCCGCGATATCTGAAATTCCTTGAAAGTCTGGGCGCTCGCGGGACATCGCGGGAACATTGCCCTGCTTTGATGCATCCCTGCTGCCCGCGATGGAAAAACAAGACATCGTCGCCGGGGAATCAAACTTCTGACACAGGAAATGGGCGAAAAGGGCGTTTTCCGAGCCACAGGAAGGGACACCTTTTGGCGCCGAAGTCATTTCCGTTATTCGCTTTGCTATGTGTGTTGATGGCCGCACCGATGGCTGCTGTGACCAGCCCTGCGCTGGCGCAGAAAGCTGATGCGCCGCCGGCGCCTGCAGTTTCGACGCTGTCCCCCGATCAGGCCAAGGCCGCGCTCGACACATTGCAAGACGACGTCAAGCGCAAGGAGATGATCGATACGCTGCGCGCGATCGCCACGGCGACACCCGCATCGCCGGAGAAGAAGCCTGCCATTCCGCTCGACGCGGACAGTCTTGGCGCGCAATTGCTCGTGACGATTTCCGATCAGCTCGGCGATATTACGCGCGAGGTTTCGACAGCCGTGCAATCGGTCACGCGCTTTCCGGCGCTATGGTATTGGCTGCAGCGCAGCGCCAACGATCCCGGCACCTATCATCTCCTGTTCGACATCGCCTGGAAGCTTGTTGTCGTATTCGGTGGTGCGCTGGCGGCGGAATGGCTCATGGTCTGGCTGCTGCGCAAGCCGCAGGGCGCGCTTGAGGCGCGCATTCCCTTCGTCGCGCGCGCGCCAGCGGCGGTGATTGAACGTGCCGATCCACCGTCGTCCACAGCCGACTTCACCGAAGCGCCCGATCTCAACAAACGGCGGCGCAGCCTGACCCGGGCCTGGCAATCGCTGCTGCGGCTTCCCTATGTCGTCGGGCGTCTTCTCCTCGAATTGTTTCCGATTTTCGTCTTTACCGGTACGGTATCGCTGCTGCTCGGCACCCAGATCGGCGATGCCGGGATCACGCGCCTCGCGATCCTTGCAATCGTAAACAGTTATGTGGTGGCGCGCGCCATCATCTGCGCGATGCGCGCGCTGTTCGGGCCGCTCGCCCTGTTCAGGGTGAAGGAGGAGACCGCAGCCTATCTCGAAATCTGGACGCGTCGCATCGTCGGCGTCGGCGCCACCGGCATCGCAATCGCCAATGTCGCCCTGATGATGGGCCTCTATCGCTCGGCGCATTTCGCGCTGATCAAGCTCGTGATGCTGGTCGTGCATCTGTTTGTCGTCGTCATCGTCCTGCAGTGCCGGAAGCCCGTTGCCGATGCACTCCGCGCGCCGATCGGCGCTGCGGGCTTCCTGAGCGCGATGCGCAATCGCCTCGCCAGTCTTTGGCATGTGCTGGCGATCGTCGTCGTGATGGCGGCTTGGACCATCTGGGCGCTCAATATCCAGAACGGCTATTCATTGCTGCTGCGATACATCGTTGGCACGGTCATTGTCGCGTTGGTGACCCGGCTCGTCTCAATGATTGGGCTGAGCCTCATCGATCGTGGTTTCCGCATCAAGCCGGAAATCCTGCAGCGCTTTCCGGGTCTTGAGACGCGTGCCAATCGTTATCTGCCACTGTTGCGCAAGGTCGTCGCAACGATCATCACGGTGATCGGCCTGGTTGCCTTGCTGGAGGTGTGGGGCGTCAATGCCATTGTCTGGTTCTATGGCGGCCAAATCGGCAGTCGGATCGTCTCGGCTGTCGTCACCGTCGGCATTGCTGCCATTGTCGCTGCGGTTGTGTGGGAAGGCAGCAATGCGTTGTTGGAGCGCCAGCTCACGGCGCTGACGCGGGACGGTCATTTCGCCCGTGCGG
This sequence comes from Tardiphaga sp. P9-11, assembly GCF_008329525.1. GTDB lineage: Bacteria > Pseudomonadota > Alphaproteobacteria > Rhizobiales > Xanthobacteraceae > Tardiphaga. The sequence goes on from NZ_NPKQ01000005.1 coordinate 147,430, forward strand.
CGCGTCTGCGTACGTTCCAGCCGATGCTGCGCACGACATTGCTCGGCGTAATCATTGCGGTGGTCTCGCTCACCGCGCTGAGCGAGATCGGTGTCAATGTCGCGCCGCTGCTTGCCGGTGCCGGCATCCTTGGCATTGCCATCGGCTTCGGCTCGCAGAAGCTGGTGCAGGACGTGATTACGGGCTTGTTCCTGCTGCTGGAAAGCACAGTTCAGGTCGGAGACAACGTCACGGTGTCGGGCCTGTCGGGTGTCGTGGAGAACGTCTCGATCCGTACCATCCGGCTGCGTGCCGGCGATGGTTCGGTTCACATCATTCCCTTCAGCGCGGTGACCACCATTACCAATGCCAGCCGCGGTGCCGGCAACGCGGCCGTCAGCGTCAGCGTCGCTTACAAGGAAGATACCGACCGCGCCGGCCGGTTGCTGAAGGACATCGTCGAGCAGATGCGCAATGAGGCAGCTTTCAAGCCGCTGATCCGCAGCGATCTGGAACTGTGGGGCGTCGACAAGGTCGATGGTTCGATGGCGACGATCGTGGGTCAGATCCGGTGTACCGATTCTGGCCGCTGGGCAGTGCAGCGCGAATTCAATCGCCGCATGAAGATCCGTTTTCAGGAAGAAGGTATCGAGATTGCATCGCCCGGACAGACCGTTCTGATGCAGTTGCCGCCACCCGGTGCGGAAGACGATGACGCTGAGCAAAATAAGCCGGCGCAACGTCGCACGGGGTAGTAATCGTCGATGGTTTTCGGCGATGCGGGAGCTTCGGATTAACCAAAGTTGCGGCTACGCTGCGCGCCACGGCAACCATAGTCGCCGTTTCGCCCGCGTTCCACCATTCCGCAATGTCCGAAAGTGGAAGACAAAGACGAGCCGGAAGACAGGGGCGATCCAGAATAGGCACGTCAGTCGATCTAGTGCAGGACGTTATTGCCGGGCCGGATAGCACCGCGCGGGGGTGAGGCGGCATAGAGTTGCTGCAATTCCGCTTCCAGTTGCTCGTTGACCATCAGCAAAGCCTTGAGCGCGCCACGCAGGTCGTTGTTACAGGCGGATATGATTTCGTCGATCGCAACTTCGGTTGGGCTGGGCATTGACTATCTCCAGTTCAGATCATGGGGCAGTCCGCCCCGTGATCATGGCGATAACCCGGCGGATGTGGCGGCGTTCCTGTGGATAGCGTGGACAGTTTTGGCGGGGCGGGCCAACGCCACCGTTGTGGCAAAGCTGCAAAGGGTCCCCATATCCACAATATTGCTCCCGTCCACAGGCCTATCTCGGTGAGAAAATTTGTGATTGTCCTGATTGCGTTGCTCGTCGTTCCCATCGGTGTGTCGGCGGTTAAGTACTGGATGGGTGATCGCTCGGTGGATTGGCAAAGTGCGGACCGCTCCAGCGCTGGCCTGCTTCCGCCGCCTGGGGCGCATCCCGAGGCGTTGGTCCGTGTCTTTGCGGCACGGACTGTGCGTTGGCGCGGCATCTTTGCGGTCCATAGCTGGATCGTATTCAAAGAAAAAGGCGCGTTGCGCTATACTCGCTACGATTATACGGCATGGGGCGAGCCCATTCGCTTGAATGGTTTTGCCGCTGATGGTCGATGGTTCGGCGACGTGCCGACTGCGATCGCATCGGCCGATGGTGACGCGGCCACAGCAATGATCCCGAAGATCCAGACGGCGATTGCTGGCTATTCCTGGCGCTCCTATGGCGATTATCGTGCGTGGCCTGGGCCGAACTCCAACACCTTTGTCGCAGCGGTTTTGGCATCCGTGCCAGAATTGCAGGTCGCGCTACCGCCAACCGCGATCGGCAAGGACTTTCCCTATGCCGGCAAGGCCTTTGGCTGGACACCCTCCGGCACCGGCGTGCGCGCCACGCTGGGCGGCTATCTCGGTGTCACCGCAGGCTGGATCGAAGGGCTCGAGCTCAATCTGCTCGGTGCCGTATTCGGCCTCGACATCCGCCGGCCTGCGATCAAATTGCCGGGCATTGGTCGTCTCGGCGTCAGCGCGTAAGTGGCGCGCGACGCGAAACTCTTAGGGTACCGCCGCGTATCTGAACGGTGCACAAAATTTCCCGGATATCGGCAATGATATCAGTCACTGTGGTGGCCGCTTTATGCGTGCTGGCTGTGGCCACACAGGTCGGCGTGCTGGTATTCGAGCGCAAATATCCGCCAACGGGTGAGCTTGTCGACGTCACGGGTGGCCGTCTGCATGTGGTGCAGATCGGACCACGCGATGCATCTGGGCCGCCGATTGTCCTCATCCACGGCGCCACGTCGAGCATGGAGACCATGCGGCTGCCGCTCGGCAATATGCTGGCAGAAGAACACCGCGTCATCCTGATCGACCGTCCCGGCTTTGGCTGGGGCTTGCGTGACGATTTGCCGAACTCTTCTCCGGCGAAGCAGGCGAGGATGATCGACGAAGCGCTCGAAAAACTCGGTGTTGATCCGGCGATCGTCGTGGTGCATTCCCTTGCCGGCGCATTGGGTGCACTGATGGCGCTGGACTATCCGCATCGCGTGGCGGGTCTGGTGATGCTGGCGGGTGTCACTCATCCCTGGCCCGGTGGCGTTGGCATCTATAACGAGATCGTTACCACGCCGGTGATAGGCAAGCTGCTGGCCTATACGATCACGCTGCCGCTCGGTTATTTCCTGACCGACATCGGAGGCCGCGCAGTGTTTACGCCGCAGGCCATGCCGGACGGCTATATCGAACAGACAGCGACGCCACTCGTATTGCGGCCACGCAACTTCCTCGCCAATGCGTGGGATCTGGTGACACTGAAGTCTGCGGTCGTGGCGCAGGCGTTGCGCTATGCTGACATCAAAGTGCCGACTGTTGTCATTGCGGGCTCTGCCGATACCATCGTGTCGCCAGAGATTCATTCGAGGTATTTCGCGAAAACGGTGCCGGGCGCCAAACTAATCGTGCTCCCGGGCGTTGGTCACATGGTGCAAAACGCCGCCCCGGACCTTATCATCGGTGAGGTCGAGAAGATGATCTTGGCCGCTGACACAAAACCGAAGGCGGCGTCGCGCTAGTCCCACTCGATCGACTTCAAACCAAATTGAGGAGAATTGTATGACCGCGACTTTCGGTTCGGCCAAATGGCAGGGTGGCATCAAGGACGGCAAGGGATCGATTTCCACCAAGAGTGGCGCGCTCGCCGACTATCCCTATGGCTTCGCCAGCCGCTTCGAAGGCAAGCCGGGCTCCAATCCCGAAGAACTGATCGGAGCGGCCCATGCCGCCTGCTTCACCATGGCGCTGTCGCTGATCCTCGGCGAAGCAGGGTTGAGGGCAGACAACATGGAAACCAAGGCCGACGTGACGCTGGAAAAGCAGGGCGACGGTTTCGCCATCACCAAGGTGCATCTCACTCTGTCGGCTTCCATTCCCGGCGCCGACAAGGCGAAGTTTGACGAACTCACGGCGATGGCCAAGGCCGGCTGTCCGGTCTCGAAGGTGTTGAAAGCCGAGATCACGCTCGACGCAACGCTGCTCTAGGCAGCATACGCTTCTGGCGTTACTGCCCTCTCCCTACGCAAGCAGGGAGAGGGCGAAGCAGCGAACTACATATCCGCGTCGTTTGGCCCGACATAAGCGATGCGCACCATGTTGGTCGCGCCCGGCGTACCAAGCGGTACACCTGCCACGATGATGATGCGCTGGCCGGCTTTGGCGAAGCCGTCGCGGAATGCGATTCGTCCGGCGCGATCGACCATATCGTCGAGATTCTTCGCATCCTCCGCCACGACGCAATGTACGCCCCACACCACCGACAGCTTGCGACCGGCAGCCAGGTTTGGTGTGATTGCTACGACCGGTGGCTTCGGCCGCTCGCGCGCCACACGCATCGCAGTCGAGCCTGAACTGGTCCAGCAGATGATCGCTGACAGATCGAGCGTCTCGGCGATCTGCCGCGCGGCGTCTGCGATAGCATCGCCGGCGGTGGGCTCCGGCTCGGGCCGCTGCGCCATGAGTACCGTGCGATAGGTCGGATCGCGTTCAACTTCCTCACCGATACGGTTCATCGTCGAGACGGCTTCGACCGGGAATTTGCCGGCAGCTGATTCGGCCGACAGCATGACGGCGTCGGCGCCTTCATATATGGCCGTCGCCACATCCGAGACTTCGGCGCGGGTGGGCACCGGGCTCTGGATCATCGACTCCAGCATCTGTGTGGCGACGACGACGGGTTTGCCGGCGCGGCGGGCCATGCGCGTCATGCGCTTTTGTAGACTTGGTACCCGTTCCAGCGGCAGTTCGACGCCGAGGTCGCCGCGCGCAACCATCAGTGCGTCGGAGGCTTCGAGAATGCTATCGAGACGGTCGATCGCCTGCGGCTTCTCGATCTTCGACATGATGGATGCGCGGCCGCGCACCAGCCGCTTGGCTTCATGCACGTCCTCGGCGCGCTGCACGAAGGACAGGGCTATCCAGTCGATGCCGGTCTCGAGTGCGGCTTCCAGATCCAGGCGGTCCTTCGGCGTCATTGCCGACACCGGCAGGTCCGTATCGGGCAGGCTGACGCCCTTGCGATCGGAGATGCGGCCGCCGACCACCACGCGCGTCACCGCGCGGTCGTTCGATGTCTCCTCAGCAATCAGCCGCAGTTTGCCGTCGTCGATCAGCAGGGCGTGGCCCGGGCGAAGTGCGGCGAGAATTTCCGGATGTGGCAGGTGCACGCGGGTGGCGTCGCCGGGTGCGGGATCGGAATCCAGTATGAAGCTCTCGCCGTTCTTGAGCTGTACGCCGCCTTCAGCAAAGGCGCCGACGCGCAGCTTCGGGCCCTGCAGATCGACCAGAATGCCGATCGGGCGGCCGTAGCTGCTCTCGACATTCCGGATGGTCTTCACCAGCTCGCGCATCTTGTCATGCGGCGTGTGGCTCATATTGATGCGAAACACGTCGGCACCAGCCTCGAACAGCTTGCGGATCATCGCACTGTCCGAGGAGGCTGGGCCCAGCGTGGCCAGAATCTTGATGCGGCGTTGACGTCTCATTGTTTGCCTCCCGGCGGAATTGATGGCGGCAGGGTTGTTGACCCGCCCGGGGGCGTGCCACCTGGCGTATTGGGTAGGCCGGGGAAACCCGCACCAGGCGCGCCTGGAGGCGGTCCGGTCGGCCCCGGAATGCCCGGTAGCTTCGGCGGCTGCTCGTTAGTTTCGGTCAGTTGCACCGTCCAGGCGCGCTGTTCGCCGGTGTCGACCTCAAAAAAGCCGGTCCGGTCAAAGCCGCGTGCGAGGCAATTTTCGGTGCCCTTAATGGTAAATTCCTTGTCACGGGAACACATGAAGGCTTGACCCGACCATTCGCCGCCCCGGTCATAGTCGAGCGCGTAGATATAATAATACCGGGCAACCAGCGTTCCTCGCAGCAAGGTCTCGCAGGCTCGCGATGAGACGTTCCACCAGCCCTCGGTGGTCCAGCCTTCGGCATCCTTGTAACCCAGCGCAATCCCGACCCGGCTTGAGGTGTTGTTGCACAGCCGGAAATCAGCCGCCGCGGGGCTCGCCGACAGGCACGCCAGCGCCAGCGCCAGCACGGGCAACAGGCTGGTGAGGGGGAGGCGTCGGAACGGGCGGGGACGGGAATCTGTTGCGATCATGCGGCGAAGCTATCTCAATTCATTGACGATTTCGCGTGACCCGGCGAGCCTGTCAACGGCCGCGGAACCAATTCTGCCCAGTCGGGCGGGTTTGCGCTGTGATATGGCAAAATCTGTGACAGCGCCCATGTTACACGAAGACGACAGACCGGTATCGGGCGCAACAGCGAGACCTCCTTATGGCCATTGACGACAAGACCCAAACCGAACTCGAAGCCGCCGCCTTTCGCCGGCTGGTTGACCATTTGCGCGGTCGCACCGATGTGCAGAATATCGATCTGATGAATCTGGCCGGTTTCTGTCGCAACTGCCTGTCAAACTGGCTGAAGGACGCTGCCGACGCCAAGGGCGTGGAGATGACCAAGGATGAGAGCCGCGAAGCGATTTACGGCATGCCTTACGAGACCTGGAAATCGCTGCATCAGGCCGAGGCCAAGCCCGAACAAATTGAGGCCATGAAGAAAGTGCACAGCGGGCACTGACGATTTCTCGTTTTTTTGAGGCATGAGATCAAAGCTGTGGGGGCGCTGTGGATGACCGCGAAGGCGCCTTGACGCAGGGCGCCGTGGTCTTGAGTGTCATTTCCTTAAGATTAATGCGCGCATAACGCTGCGCACTCAAACCCACCCCATATCCGCTTAAAGCAACATCAGTTCACCAGGAGTTTTCGATGGCCACCTCTGCTGCGTCCGTGCTGGACGATCAGGCGACACATTCTTTCGCCAAGGATCAGCTCAAGGCCATCGTCGAGCGTATCGAGCGCCTTGAAGAAGAAAAGAAGACGATCTCGGACGACATCAAGGATGTCTATGGCGAAGCCAAGGGTAACGGTTTCTAATCGACCCTTCTTCACGATTGTAACAGAAACATCAAGGGCTTAGTCGGCGCTGTGTCGCCTGTGACTTTTCGCCCCATTTCAGCGGTCAAATCGAGAGAAAATCGCCATGTCAGCGACAGCTACAGCTACCAAAGACGCCACTGGTTCGCACAACGTTGCGGCAGCCGAACTGAGGCAGTTCGTAGAACGCATCGAACGCTTGGAGGAGGAGAAGAAGACCATCTCCGACGACATTAAGGACGTGTTTGCCGAACTGAAGGGGCGGGGTTACGACGTAAAGGCGGTCCGGCAGATTATTAAAATCCGGAAGCAGGACGAGAACGAGCGCCAGGAGATGGAGGCCATCCTTGAAACCTATCTGCAGGCCCTTGGAATGATCGTCTAATTCTATGAGCGTTGCGTTGGATGGGTGGGTATTCCTATGGGGAACCCGCCCATCCCTCAGCCTATTGGTGGACCAAGTTAAGGTTGTGGTGCTCCGTCCGTCATGGAGAACGGGCCTGCGCAGCGGCTCGCCAAATTGCGAGCAAGCAGGGCCGTTCCTTGCTCGATTGATCAGTGTCCGCATCGACCAGTTCTTAGCGGTCGGATAGGGCGACCATTGATACGAAATGGTTCGTCCATAATACTGTCATGTCGGCCCAGCCCTCACCAGGAAGAGCTCATTCCGACCTTCCATTATCGGAAGACCCTGCACCGTAAGGGTTCGAACCCGGGTAGCCATGAGGTCCACTTCTCGGCCCGCTTCGGCTTGCGAAAGCGATAAAGAATGCAGGGCACGATCGAAATACGTGCGGTCGCATGGCAGGTTCGCTCGGCTTTTCTTGTCCAGCGGATGTGCATAAAGCCTATCAAGATTTCCGCCGATCCAAGGAGCCAATAACGCAACGGTACCACGACTCGCCGTTACGCGGATGAGCGGGCGTTGCGCGTGAAAGGGAGTATACTTCGCGATACCACGGTATCTATTATGGAACAGCAAGTAACAGGTCGAGATGCTCGTTCGCTGCCTTTTCATCGTCGCCGCGTTTCTGTCGTTTAGTTTCGTACGAGAAGCGAGAGCGGAATATCCGGATCGACCGATCCATCTGATAGTCGCGTTGCCACCCGGCGGATCGGTGGACGTTGTAGCTCGTATTCTTGCCGAGAAGGTCAGCGCTAGCCTCGGCGAACCAATCGTTGTTGAGAACAGACCGGGAGCCTCGGGCATCGTTGCCGCGGAAGCGGTCTCTACGGCCGAACCTGACGGCTATACGGTTCTTTTCACCACATCGGCGCTAACCACGAGTCCGTGGATGTTGTCGTCGTCGTTTGATCCCGTCAAGAGTTTGCTGCCCGTAGTCCTGGTCGCTCGTGCGGCTTATGTTCTGGTCGTGAGGCCCAGCCTAGGTGTGAATTCACTCGATGAATTCGTTGCCTTGGCAAAAGCGCAGCCAGGCAAGCTTAATTGCTCGACTTACGGTGTAGGGTCTCCTCCTCATCTGGCCCTGGAAATGCTAAAAGACGCCGCCGGGCTCGACATTGTTCACATTCCTTATCGAGGATTTGGACAAGCCCTCCCGGATATGATGTCCGGCCTACTCTCCTGTGCCATGGAAATTCCGGCGAACGTGGAGCAGCAAATCCGTGTAAACAATCTGAAAGCCATTGCTGTCACTACCGCCAAACCGATCGATATCTTCCCGGGTGTGCCTCCGATTGCAACACGTTTTCCAAAGGTGATAGTTGATGGCTGGCAAGGAGTTCTGGTTCCGGAGCGAACACCCCAGTCGGTCGTAAGCCGGCTCAACATGGAATTTGTGAAAGCTTTACGAAATCCGGATACGGTCAAGCGGTTGCGAGAACTTGGCTTTGAGCCGATCGGCAACGACAGCGCAACGGCGGCGACCGTGTTCAGAAATGACTATGAGCGATTCGGGGTTATTCTGAACGAGATGAAGGGCACGCAACGGTGAATTCCGGCATCGGCTGAGCCCACGTCATCTGTCATTCCAGCTCGTAAAATCTAGGCCGCTCGGGAGCGGAACATTAGGAAGAGCGCGAGTGCGACCAACTCGGACATTGCCGCCACCATGCCGAGCTGTGCGATCGCGTCATTCGCCAGAATGACCGAGCCGATCGAACTGCCGACCGCAAAGCCTGCGTACATCACCGACGTGTTCAACGACAGAGTGACGGAAGCGGACGGCAAACCGCCAGCGGCGATCAGGTGTGCCATTTGTGCGGGAAAGAAGCCCCAGACCGTCAGCCCCCACAACGCGATTGCGAGCAGAACAGGGATCAAGGCACTTGTTGGCGACAGCAGTCCGTTGCTTGCCGACAGGACGAGGAAGGAAAGCGCCAAGAGCAGGAGCATGGGCGCGATGACCCGAGCCGATCCGAGCTTGTCATTGAGATAGCCGCCGATCACGACGCCTGCCGCTGCGGACACTCCCCAGAGGGAGACCGATGCGCTGATGCCGCCAACTCCGAAGCCGAGTGTCGACGCTAGATAGGGCGCGATGAACGGATAGGCAATGAAGGCACCGATAGACCAGAACGCGCTCACCGAGAGCGCTTTCAGCACCGCCGGTTCGCCGGCAACTTGCGCCCGTTGACGGAAACCGGGCACGGCGACGCCGCCCCCAGCGCCGTTCTCGAGGCCAAGCATGATGCCGATCGCCGCGACCGCCGCCATTACGCCGACAGCGAAGAAGGTGGCCCTCCATCCGAATGCGTGACCGATCATCGCGCCCAACGGCAGACCAAGAGCAATCGCGATCGTCATGCCGCCGCTGACGATGGCTAGCGCTCTGCCACGCAGTTCTCCCTTAACGATCGCACCAGCAAGCGCGTTGGCGTTCGGAATGTAGAGCCCGGCGGCCACGGCGAGCATGACGCGTGCGATGAGTAGTCCCGTGAAGCTCTGCGAAGACCAAGCTACGAGGTTCGCTATCGCGAAGGCTACCATCGTGCTGATGAGCAGCCTGCGCCGGTCGAAGCGCGCGGTGAGAACGGTAAGGATTGGGGAAGAGATCGCAAGCGTAAGAGTGAAGACGGTCACAAGAAGCGCCACGCTGGAGATGGGGCGGAGGAAATCCCCCGCCATCTCGGGAAGCAGCGGCGCGATCATGAAGCCTTCTGTGCCGATGGCGAATGTGCCCAATGCCATGCAGAAGACCGGAAGCATGCCGGAGTTGGGCGCCTGAGGTGCGACGGACGCGGGCCGTCCGCCGTCCGGCGGAGGAATGGGATCCCCCGTCCTTGCGAAACTAAGGATGCGCGCAGCCCCGAGCGAAACTCCGGTCTCTATCATGGCATTGTCCCTCATCGTGTTTATCCTTGGGGGCAAAACGGTTGGACGGAACCGGCTCGACGAGGTTCGTCGCACCGGTTCTGGAAGTCAGACCGGAATCGGTTCTGCCGCGAGGTATTCGTTGAACTGATTCACCCAGGCATGCTCGTTCGGGCCAGCGTTGTCCCGCATCTTCCGGGCCGATTCGACTACCACTTCAAAAGCATCGGTGGCCAACCCCGCCATCGTCTGCCCGATGAAGGCTTCGAGCGGCATGGCGCGCGGATCGCCGGACTTCTTGACGAGGTCGGTGTTCACCCAAGGCGGTGCGATTTCCTGCAGCGAGACGTTCGAGTTGCGCAGCTGGAAACGCTGAGAAAGCGAATATGAGTGCAACGCCGCTTTCGATGCTGAATAGACCGCGTTGGACGCCAGCGGCGTAAACCCGAGAATCGACGTATTGTTGATGATGACCGAATAATTCTGCGCCTTGAGATGCTCGATCAGAGCCGATGTCATCCGGATCGGACCAAGGAAGTTCGTCGTCAATATCTGTTGAGCGACTTCGTCGTCCATCGGGCCAGACGCGTCGTCGAACGGCATGATGCCTGCGTTGTTGATGAGGACGTTGAGCGCTGGATAAGTGGTCAGCAGCGAAGCCGCGGCGCGCTTGATATCCGACGGGTCGGTGATGTCGAGACGGATACCCTCGATGCCAGGGTTGGCGTCCGAGATCTCGTCGAGCAAGTCCCGCCTGCGTCCGGCGATGATTACCTTGTTGCCGAGTTTGTGGAATGCTTCGGCCAGGCCTCGACCGATGCCGGAAGTGCTGCCGGTGATGAGAATGGTGTTATCCGTCATCTTCATGATGAATGTCCTTTCAATGAAACCGTGGAAATGATGCCGATCTCGCTTTGGCTTCTTCCGCTTTGCGAGACATGGAATTGGATTCTCCGTCGAAGATCGGAATCAGGTCTCTTCGAGGGCACCGAACGCGTCGAGCGTACGAAGCGAATAGACCGTCGCTGCGCCAGCATTCACGCTGATCGCGATGCCCAGAGCTTCGGCGATCTCCTCCTTCGTCGCGCCCGCCTTGCGTGCTTGCGCGGTATGAACGGTGATGCAGCCGTCGCACCGCAATGTCACGGACACGGCTAATGAGATGAGCTCGCGAAGCTTCGCATCGAGCGAGCCCGTCTTCGAATTCGCCTGACTCAATTGTACGTAGCCCTTCACGGTGTCGGGGCTGAGCACGCCTAGCTCTTTGACGCCGGCATTCACCTGACGTCGGTAGTTATTCCAGTCCATCATCGTCATATCGAACTCTCTTTGCTCGTTGGCTCGCGCGAGGTAGGCGCCACCGTCTGACTACAGATCGGACATCTGGATGCAGTCGGATAGGCATACTCACGTATGATATCGAGGTGGAGAGTGCGTGGACCGCGTAGAGATCATCCATATGCAGGGGCCGGCCTAAGCTTTCGTATGATTACTATCGAGACCGTAGCCCCTCGATATTGGAGGCTCAGCTAACTCATCGGGAGACCACCATGCATCATATTGTAGTACGCGCTCTTGAAATCATCGCTAGTCATCGATCGAACGGGATCGGCATCGTCGCGATGAAACTCGCTATCGCCATCATCTTTATTTGGATCGGAATGTTAAAATTTGTGCCGTACGAAGCGGACAGCATCACCCCATTCGTCGCTAATAGCCCCTTCATGTCGTTCTTCTACGCGCACCCGGGCGACTACGCCGCGCATCTCACCAAAGAAGGCTCGCTCGTGCCGGTGCAGCGCGTGTGGCAGGTTGCGAACCATACCTATGCGTTCTCGCGTGGCTTGGGTGTGGTTGAGTTTGCAATCGGTGTCCTCACTCTTGCGGGCTTGTTTTCGCGTTGGCTGGGATTGATCGGTGTGATCTTGGCCTTCGCCACTCCCTTCGTGACTTTGTCGTTCTTAGTGACGACGCCGGAGGCCTGGGTGCCAGCGCTCGGGGACGCGGAATTCGGTTTTCCATACTTGTCGGGAGCCGGGCGCCTAGTCCTAAAAGACGTGGCGATTCTCGCGGGCGCGTGGCTGGTCATCGTCGATACGGCACGAACAATTGTCATCGAACGAAGCGCGCGGCGATCCGCTGGGGCGCATACAGCGGGGCAGGTCGTCCATCAGGCACCGCCTGAGCATCCGCAGGCGGCCGAATAGGTTACGAGTTATCCGAAGTAGAACACTGTGTCGTGATAGCCGGAGCAACACGGCTGTCGCGGCAATATGCCGATAGTTGATCTTGCAGCGCGCAGGGCATTGTCTGGAAATTTCCGTGCTTTCATGAGCCGCTCCATGCCGCGAAACAGAGAGGGGCCGATGCCGTTCTCGGCGGATACGTCGGTTCCTCCGAACTAATCGCAGAGCTTCGGCCGATCGGCTCGGAATCGAGGGAATTTCACGGATTCACTGTGGTGCGAGTGGAAGATGGCTTCTCCTTGCCTGAGGGACGTAGAGGCGGAGAAGCCATCTTCAATCGTCCGGACGCGGGGGATCAGCGTTCGGACATCAGTGAAAGCGCCGCGTTTAGGAGGGATGACCGTTGAACAGGAGCGTCGCGGGGCGGAACCCGGCAGAACGAGTCTCGATCAATCCTTGTCGGCGAGTTCGACTGCTCGAACGAGGTCCGGCACGGTCCGTACGCCCATCTTCCTCATCATCGATCCGCGATGTAGTTTCACAGTGATCTCACTGAGGCCGAGAGCGCCCGCGATCTGTTTATTCATAAGACCGCGGACGACGAGCTCCATGACCTGCCGTTCCCGCGGGGTGAGTTTCGCCACGAGCTCGGTCGCGGAAGTCCGACGTGCGTGATCGGCCGATCTTTCACGATCTTTGCGTAGAGCCAGTTGAATGGAAGACATCAATTGTTCGTCCGCCAGTGGTTTGAGCAGAAAGTCCACGGCACCGGCCTTCATTCCTCTGACCGACCAACTGACGTCAGCATGTTCGGTCATCAGGACGACCGGCATATGGATTCCCACTGCAGGCAGCAACTCCTGAAAATCCAGTCCGTTTGCGGTCGGAAATTCGATGCTCAGCAGCAGGCACCCAGCGTCCCTTTTGTCGCGTCGATTGACGAAAGCGGCCGGGGATTTAAAATTCTGAGCCTCGAAACCGAACGACCTAAGGCGGTCGGTGATGTTCTCCGCCAAACTCACGTCGTCCTCGATAACGTGTACCAGACCGTGTGGCAGTGCCGGGTCGCCGGCTTGCGCGATCGTGTTCAACATCTGCTCTTTCCTCTTGCAGGACTACGGTCGGCTCCAGATGCTGAGTCCGAAGGGGCCTTGAGCCAAGGATCCAAAGCGAACGCAGCGCCAGCACGACCGGCTCGCGAAGGAACATCTGCCCGAATCCCGGAAATCGCGAGTTTAGAGATGTAAAATCGTCTGAACACGTTGTTGCGGCGGCAGTCGAGGGTTGAAGCTTGGATTAATAATATACCGGAAATTGCTGATGGCGCCCGAGGACGGAGCGCCTTTGGATTGCCACGGACGGGTTCAATCGAAATGGGCTCGTCACGCGCCACCCATCTGCCGTTGCCGGGCGGGCTTGGATTGGGATCGCCTCGCGCTCCGCCGATTCTTGATCAGCCGCTCCGATCCGAGAGCGATCGTCACGCCCATACACTCGTATAGTTAGCAAGCGCTCCGCGTAGGTTCATGCTGACAATAACGCTCGTCGGTCTAGGCCTGCGAATGAAAACACGAATTTGCGCCAAAAGGTGAGCGGCCCACGCTGCGAAGAAAAATGACAGAGGAAATGTCTGGACCTGCTCCAGCCGAGCTGGACCCCCGCACTAAGCGTCTCCTGGAAGGCTCGATACTGTCGAACATCGTCAGGCTCGCGGTACCGAACACGACCGTCATGGCGGTTCAGGTCATCATCGGACTGCTCGAAGTCTACTTCGTGTCCGGCCTCGGCGTCGACGCGCTGGCGGGAGTTTCACAGGTCTTCCCGCTCGTATCGCTCATGATAGCGGTGTCCCAAGGGGCCGTGGGCGGGGGAATAGTTACTGCGATCGCGCGTTGCTTGGGGCGGGGCGAACTCAGATCGGCGAGCGAATATGCGTGGTACTCCCTCGCCTTCAGTGCGGTGTTCGGTCTGCTTACGACCACAGTTATGGAGTGCTTCGGATCGGATCTATATCGCTTGATGGGAGCGCATGATGCGACGCTCGAGATCGCAAACTCGTATTCGAGGATAATCTTCGGCGGCGTCGTCTTGATGTGGAGCTTTAATCTACTGATGGCGAGCATCCGCGGCACCGGAAACCTCGTGGTACCCGTCGTTGTAGTCTGTTCCTGCGCGGTGATCGTCATTCCGCTCTCTCCGTTCCTAATTTACGGGGGATGGGGAATGCACGGGTTGGGGGCAGCCGGCGGAGCTGTTGCAATGCTCGTCTACTATGGCATGGGAACGGTCGCTTATGGATTGTTCATCTGGCTTCACAAGGGTGTGTTGATGCCGACGAAATCCGTTCCTCGCCTGACCCTTGCTCCGGCATTGGGTGTTCTGCGGATCGGAGGAATGTCGGCGTTGGTCGGAAGCAGCACCAACCTCACGCTTGCGATCGTCACGGCATACGTCGGGCTTCACGGAACAGAAGCGCTGGCCGGTTACGGCTCGGCTTCAAGACTGGAATTTCTCCTCGTGCCTCTTTCGTACGGAGTGGGCGGCCCCGTTGGGATTCTCGTGAGCACGAATCTTGGAGCGGGGCAGGTCGACCGTGCGGTCAAGGCGTCCTGGTTGGGAGTGGCCATCGCGGCCGGCGTGACTGAAGCTATCGGGGTTTGTGCGGCGCTGTTACCCGATGTATGGACGGGAATTTTCACCTCGGACCCTGTCGTTCAGTCGGTCGGAGCACAATATCTGCGTGTCGTCGGACCGTTCTTTGGCTTCTTCGGAATAGGTTACGTCCTTTATTGCACGGGGCAGGCAACAGGCCGGTTGGCTCTACCCGTGTTCGGCGCGCTGACAAGAGCGGCGATCGCGATCGTGGGCGGCTACTTACTGCTGGGCATACACGGCAATCTGCGGTCAAATTTCGTGGCTGTCTCGGTCGGCATGGTCTGTTTCGGGCTCGCGGCGTTGCCGGCGCTGGTGGCCCGTGTCGGCTACAAGCCGCGAAGTGCGCGGTAACCTCATTGAACTGTCGGAGTTAGGGGACATGATGTCTGATAAACCGCAAATGCCGGCGATCTTGAACATTCCGGCAAGCTTTTTTGGAATCGTACTGGGGCTTGCCGGCCTTGGTGGGTGTTGGAGGGTCGCGTCACGCCTATGGTCGCTTCCTGCAGCCGTAGGCGAAGGCATCGTGGCAATTGCGGTGATCGTCTGGGCGCTATTGAGCGCGCTCTACGTCGGAAAATGGGTGTGGGGAAGGAAAGCGGCTCTGACGGAGTTCGACCACCCGATCCAATGCTGCTTCATCGGACTTATGCCCGTATCGACGATGTTGGTCGGCATCGCGATCCTCCCGTACAGCTACGTTGGGGCAGCGATCATTGGCGCCGTCGGAGCGGTAGGGCAGATTGCCTTCGCAGTCTACCGAACTGGGCTCCTTTGGACGGGTGGGCGAGCACAGACGACAACGACGCCGATCTTGTACCTGCCGACGGTCGCTGGCAATCTGGTGACGGCGAACCTCGCATCCGCCCTCGGTATAGGCGATCTCGCCGCGATGTTCTTCGGTGCCGGAGTGCTCGCGTGGCTCGCGCTTGAGTCGGTCTTAATGCATCGCCTTTATACACAAGAGCCGATGGCGATGCCGCTCCGCCCCACGCTGGGAATACAGCTCGCGCCTCCCGTCGTTGCGTGCTCAGCGTATCTATCGTTGACGACCGGAGCCCCCGACTTAGTCGCCAAGGGCCTGCTCGGATACGGCATACTCCTGGCCCTGATACTGATCAGGTTGCTGCCATGGATCATGGAAGGAGCTTTTTCCCCGGGCTATTGGGCGTTCACATTCGGCATGACCGCACTGTCGTACGATGCCATGCGGATGGCCGAACGAGGTGCGGGCGGCGGCTTCGAGATATTGGCAATAGTGCTTTTCGTCTTGGTCAACCTAGGGATCGCCGCAATCGCGATCGCGACGTTGCGCTTGCTGTTCGAGCGGCGTCTTCTGCCGCCTCCGGCAGCTGCCGTCCCGACCACTCCGGTCAGAGTCGTCTGAACCCGGCGATTTCGACGGTCAGGCTTGGAGGGATTGGAGGATCGAATTCGCGGCCGAGAGATCGCGCGTTTCGAAGCCTTCAGTGAACTGGGCATATGTCTTCAAGAGGAGGTCCCGCCCTCGCTTCCTTTGACCTCGTTCTGCCAGATGAGTCGCGAGAGTCGTGGCGGTTCGAAGCTCCCAGCTGAGAGCGCCTTGTGCTTGGGCGAGTGCCAGGGATTGCTCGAGAAGCTTCTCCTTGACCTCGGCGTCGGGGGTCACGGTCGCCTGAATTCTGAGGAGCTCAGGCGAGCACCAGCGGTCTGGACCGGATTGCAATCTCTCTACGACATCGAGTGTGATGAAGTCTGAACTGACGGTGACCATGAGTTCGTCGATGAAGGGGTTGTGGTGCGCGTCACTCTCCATGAAGTGGCTCTCCCTGCTTCCCTCTCCCGTGAGGTGGGCAAGCATCCTGAGGTAATGAGTCGCGAAATTGGCCCAATGAGGATAGCCGTAACTGGACGTTATGTTGAGGAGCTTGTCAGTGTATAGCCGCGCCTTTTCATAGTCGCCGGTCCAGAAGTAGATCGGACAGAGTCCCACCACGAGGCTGTAGCACATTGAAAGTACGTGCTGCTTGCGCGTCGCCAGTTCGAAACAGGATTCCGCCATCCTGAGAGCCTGCTCCGGCTCTCCTTTAAGCCAATACAGGCGGGAGATGAGAGCTTCGCACGCCACGCGCGGATCTAGAAGCAGCGCGGACGATTCGCTATCAAGGTTGGATTGCCTCTTGGCGATCTCGCGCGCGAATGTGATCGCCTCGTTCTGTCTGCCGATCCAATGAAGCGACAGGGCCCTCATACGCAAGTTCGTCAGGTGTTCGCCTTCTTCTGCCGCGGGGTCGATCAGCTTCGCGTGTTGCTCTGCAATCCGCAGCGCGTTGGACTCGTCGCCCGCAATGCTCATGGCGCGCCATAGGCCCCAAAGGGCCAAGCGGCGATTTGGCTTGTCCTGTAGTTTTTCAGCGAGCGAGGCCGCTTCGGTGAAGTAGCTGCTCATGACTTTCGGGTCGCCGCTCGTATGCCAGGTCGCGAAACCGAGAGCTATGTTCAGATGCATCCTTTCATTCGGCATGTCCTCCTGCTGCTCGTCGAGAGCGGATAGCGCCGTCAGCAAATGTTTTCGGTATTCGCTGGTCAGAGAGAGGCGAAACCACAGGGCGGACGACGCGGCGACGAGGCGAATGCCGCTGCGGATCTCATCATCCGAAGAGAATGCCCATCTGATTGTGGCGCGCAGATCGTTGATCAGGATGCCGAACGATTCTAGCCAGGATTGCGCGGACTGTGCGCCCCATCCCGCCTCCGCCCGGTTGGCCGCATCAAGAAGGCAGGTAAGATGTCGCCGCTTCATGGCGACTTTGAAGTCGGACTGGTCCAACTTCACCGTGGCGTACGCGCGCGTCGCATCCAAAAGTCGGTACCTCGGCTCGTCGCCGCTCAGTTCGGCGGAAATGAGCGAGTTGGAAACCAGCTTCTGGAAGCTTTCCCGAAATTCGCTCAGGCCTGTCGAAAGCGCGCCGGCGACTGTCTCGGCGGCGCGGAGACGGAACGGCCCTTGAAAAACGGAGATCGCGGTGAGGATCGATCTCTCTGTCTCGTCGAGAAGCGTAAAGCTCCAGTCGATGAGCGCATCAAGCGTCTGATGGCGGTCCGGCGCCGTTCGCCGCCCGCTCCATAGCATGCGGACGCGATCATCCAGGGCATCGTTCAACGCCGCCAACGTATAGACGTCGCAGCGGGCGGCCGCCAGTTCGATGGCGAGGGGCAAGCCATCCAGTTTCCGGCAGATTTCCGCGACGACTGGCGCATTCTCCTCGTTGAGCTCACCAATTCCTTCCGCTGCGGACGCGCGCTCGAGAAAGAGTTGGACGGCGGGGTAAGCGGCGACCTGCTCCACCGTGAGGCTGGGAGTATCAGAGGGGACTCTCAATGGTCCGACCCGCAGGACGTGCTCGCCACGTGCGCGCAAAGGCTCGCGGCTGGTCGCGAGAATGTGGACCGAGGGGGCGTTGGAGAAGATCGCCTCTACGATCGGTGCTATCCCCTCGAGCAGGTGCTCGCAGTTGTCGAGCACGATCAGGAGCTTCTTTTCACGAAGAAATTTCAGGAGTCCGATTTGCGGGTCGCTCGTGGAAACCGCGAGGCCGAGGGAGGAGGCGATCGTACTGGTCACAAGTGCTGGGTCGGCCAACGGTGAAAAATCGACAAAGCAGACCGCCTCGTCGAACGTGGTGTTTAGTCGCTGACCGGCAACGAGTGCGATGGTGGTTTTGCCGACTCCTCCTGGGCCCACGATCGATATGAAGCGTTTCGACGAGAGCTTGTCGTAGACCTGCTCGATCGTCGTCTCGCGGCCGATGAGGCGGAGCGGAAACTGAGGCGGCCTTCTTAGCTTCTCTCGGTAAAATATTTCTGGATTGGCGGTCTTGCCGGCCACCGCGGTGACCTCGGCGGACAGGCAATATCCACGCCCGGCAACGTTCTTGATAAAGCCATCGCCGAGGATCTTCCGAAGGTTGGAAATGTGGACCCTGATGACCACGTCTTCCACGTGGAGGTCCTTCCAAACCGCCTCTTTCAATTCGGCGACGGTAACTAGCTCGTTGGATGTCCGGATGAAAGCCAAAAGGATATCGAACGCACGTGCTCCGATCGGGACCGCCTTGTTCGCCTTCTCAAGCGACCGGATGGCGGGACGGAGCACGAAGTCGCCGAACTGAAAAGCCTCTGCGTCCGGAAGAGTCGCTCTAACAGTCATATCGTGTGCGTTTGGCCATGCTTGTCCGTCCATGTCGCCGCGTAGCACAGGCCCACAGAGTGCAAAAGAATGTTCCACGCATGGCGGCGTTGCCATTTGGGATATTATATCTTCTAAGTCGCTGAAAAGCGACGACTAATGGTCGCAGCCGGACCGGTAGGCCATCCGGATTACAAATGTTCGCGATTGGTCTGCGAGGCCTCGCAGACCAATCGCGGCGCTACTTTCCTTTACACGGGCGTCGCTGGATCAGCAGGACGTCGTGATCATTGGCCAGCCTGCTTTCTCAGCGTCGCAACATCCTTCTCCGTGACTTTCGAACCCTTCGAACCGAAACGAGCGGTCACGTAATTCGCCACCGCGGCAATTTCCGCGTCGGAATGACTGTTCCCAAACGATGGCATCGAGAGCGCTCCAGACGGGGTATATCGCTTCGTCCCCGATATTACGATCTGCGCGACGTTTGTCGCACCCGGGTCGTTTACGGCCCATGCGCCGGTGAGCGTAGCCATAGGAGAGATGGAGCTTTCCCCGGTCCAACCGTGACAACTGACGCATGCTCCCTCGAACACCGACTTTCCAAGTGCATTAGCAGTCATGCCTTCCTTGTGTGAAGGCGGAGCCCTAGGCGCCAAGGTGTCGGGCAAGTCGGGGGAGGTCACCGCCGGTACACTCCGCAGGAAGGACACCATGGCTTTGATGTCTGGTGCGGTCAATTTGCTGAAGCTGTGGTCAACTGCCTCGCCCATCGGGCCCGACGCCGTGCCATGACCTTTGGCATGGCCGACCGACAAATAAGATACGATATCGTCGTCGCTCCAGCCGCCGAGCCCGGCCTTCGTATCGGAGCTTATGTTGAATGCGCGCCAACCAGCCGTCAGAGCCCCCCCGAACTTCTTGCGATTGTCCAAGGCGAACCCGATGTTTCTCGGAGTGTGGCATTCGCCGCAATGCGCGAGCGCTTCGACAAGATAGGCGCCTCTGTTCCATTCTGGACTCATCGAGGTGTCCGGTTGGAAGCGGGTATCCGGGTTGAAGAATGCAGACCAGAAGGTCATCGCCCAGCGCTGATTGAAAGGAAACGCAAGGGTGTTGACGGGCGGTTTGGAGATGACCGGGGGTAGGCTGAAGAGATACGCCTTGACGGCCAGGACGTCGGAATCGGTCATGTAGGTGTACGATGTGTAGGGCATAGCTGGATAGAGACGGGCACCGTCGTGGCGCTTACCCCGTCGAACAGCATTCAGGAAGTCCTGGTCGGTGTAATTGCCGATGCCGGTTTCCTTGTCCGGCGTGATGTTGGTCGAGTACAAGGTTCCGAAGGGTAGCTTGAACGCAAAACCGCCGGTGTATTCCTTTGCGCCGGGCGCGGTGTGGCAGACCATGCAGTCAGCTGCCCGCGCCAGATACTCGCCGCGCTCGACCAGTCCCGCTTGAGCCATGGTCGCCGGCACGCCAGTCGGATCGGCAGCCTTGTACTCGCTTAGGGCGACTTTAGGGCCTTGGCTGAAATCGATCGGGCCCGGGCCGTGGACATACCAAGCGACCCCGGCGGCGATCACTGCGGCGATCGCGATTCCGCCACCCGTAATTCGATACGACGGACGCTTCATGATTTCTTCCCCGCGGCGATCAGACTTCGGTCGATGGGCAGCTTGCGTAGGGCGACGCCCGTCGCGGCATAGATGGCGTTGCGCAGAGCCGGCGCGCTGCCTATAACGCCTGCCTCACCGATGCCGCCCGGAGCTTCGCCGCTCTTGACGATATGAATCTCGATCTTCGGCATCTGATCGATACGCAGCATTCTGTAATCGTGGAAATTGGACTGCTGCACGCGCCCCTTGTCGATCGTGATCTCACCGTATAACGCGGCGGTCAGACCGAACACGATGCCGCCTTCCAGCTGCGCCGCAATGGTATCCGGATTGACCGCGATACCTGTATCGACGGCGAGCGTGACCCGGTGCAGACGAACTTCGCCGAGATCGTCGACCTCCGCTTCAACGACCGTCGCGATCGCGGTGTCGAAGGTCGGTTGAAGGCTGACGCCGCGGCCAAATCGTCGAGGAAGCAACTTGCCCCATCCCGACTTCTGCGCCACGAGATCCAGAACATTCTGCACCCGGGGCGCTTTCCCGAGCATGGCCCTCCGGAAGGCGATGGGATCCTTACCTGCCTTGCGCGCCAATTCGTCCATGAAGCTTTCGATGGCGAACACGTTGTTATTGGGGCCTACGCCGCGGAAAAATCCAGTCGGAATCGCCGGAGGCTCTGCACGCACGTATTCGACCTGGAAATTCGGTATTTCGTAGGGAGCGTCCGTCGCGCTGTCGACAGCGTCGCCGTCGATGCCGTTCCGAAATCCTGGAGGGAGCCACCGCGCGACGATGGCGGATCCGGCAACTCGATATTTGAAGGCAACGATCTTGCCGTCCTCCAACGTCGCCGCGACGTCGTCCCGATAGATAGGTCGATAAATGTCGTGTTGGATGTCTTCTTCGCGCGTCCAAACGACCTTTACCGGACCGTCGACGTGCCTTCCGATGCGCACGGCTGCAATCACCATGTCGGGTTCAAGCCTTCTGCCGAAACCGCCTCCGAGCAGATGCTGGTTGACGATGACCTTGTCCACCGGAACACCAGCGGCTTTCGCCGCTTCGGACTGCACGCGCGTCATGATCTGCGTGCCCACCCAGACCTCGCAGGCTTCCTTCTTGACATGGACGGTGCAATTCAATGGCTCCATCGTGGCGTGTGCGAGGAACGGCAATTCGAACGACGCCTCGTATTTCTCGCCGACAGCGAGGCCTTTCGTGACATCTCCGTTCGTCTTGGCGACCGCGCCCCCCTTGGCGCTGGCGACCCGCAGTTGCTTCCATATCTCCTCGGAATCGAGGTTGGCGTTCGGACCCTCGTCCCAGATAATGTTCAACGCCTCCAACCCGCATTTTGCGGCCCACATATTGTCGCCGACCACCGCGACAAGATCTTCGAGGACGACGATCTTCCGAACGCCCGGGACCTTTTTCGCGGCGGTGTCGTCGATCTTTGCGACCTTGCCACCGAAAACCGGACATTGTGCCAAGGTCGCGAAGCTTAGGCCCGGCATCATGGCGTCTATGCCGTATTTCGCCTTGCCGTTGACTTTGTCGGGAGTATCGAGACGTTTGAGAGGTTTTCCAATGAGCTTGAACTCATCCGGATTCTTGAAAGGAGTGTCCTTTGGAATCGGAAGTGCGCTGGCCGCTTCCACCAAATCGCCATATGCAAAACTGCGGCCGCTCAGCGCATGGATCACCTCGCTGTTTGCCGCCGTACAAGTTGCCGGATCGACCTGCCAACGTGCTGCGGCGGCCTGTATCAACATGGCCCGCGCATTTGCGCCCGCCGCGCGCATTGGTTTCCAGAAGGCCCGAATGGAATTGGAGTTGCCAGTCGACTGCAGACCAAACATCGGATTGCCATACAGCTTGTCGTCCGGCGGCGCGTGCTCGAGCGTGAGGCGCGAGAAGTCCGCATCGAGTTCCTCCGCCAAGATCATCGCGATAGACGTGTAGATTCCCTGTCCCATTTCGACTTGCGGCATCACAAGCGTGGTGATGCCGTCGCCGCCAATGCGGATGAACGCGTTCGGTGCGAACCTTGCCGCGGCGATAGGCTGTGTCACCGCGTCCGCCTTGCGTAGCGGAAGATGGAACGCGACCAGTATTCCGCTCGCTAGTCCTCCGCGCAGGAGGTTCCGGCGCGAGAGCCCGACTTTCTTCGTATCAGCGATCGTCACGACCGGCTCCTATGGTTGGCGTTCGGACGAAGCGAGTTTGATCGCGTCGCGAATTCTCTTGTAGGTTCCGCAGCGGCAAATGTTGCCTGCCATCGCAGCATCGATGTCGGCGTCGTCGGGGCGAGGCGTCGCGGCAAGCAGCGCGGCGGCCGACATGACCTGTCCGGATTGGCAATAGCCGCATTGGACGACCTCAAGATCGAGCCAAGCCTTCTGCACCTTCGCGCCGACGGGAGTCACGCCTATGCCTTCGATGGTGGTCACGGCGCGCTCGCCGAGTTCGCCGATCGATAGCAGGCATGAGCGAACAGCCTTCCCGTCGACATGCACCGTGCAGGCGCCGCACAACGCTGCGCCACATCCGAACTTAGTACCCGTCATGCCCAGAACGTCCCTGAGGACCCAGAGAAGCGGCATCTCGTCCGGCACATCTACGGACTTCCGTTCGCCGTTTAAGTTCAATACCGTCGTCATTCTCACCTCGGTCGTGTATTAGGTCGGGAAAACGTGGATCCCGCCGTTTCCGGCTGCGTGTATCTCGCCAGTCGCAGATTTCGTATGCATAGAAGCCAGGCGATCCGCTGCCCGCAACCATCCACATGTATGATGCACGATGGGGGTGGCTCACTTCGCGCGACGATCCGACGTGCAGTTCGATGTCGTCCTCGACCGAAAGGCCTTGTCGCAGAGCGTTAGCTGCTGGTGAAAGACGACAAGGTATCGGCGGTCGCGGCCGGGTCCTCGACGGCGAGCCAATGCCTGGATTCCGGGATGACGTTCAACGTGACGTTAAGGTACTGGGGTCAAGTCGCTTACGGAGACTAGGCCCGGTCCCTCGATGTCGAGGGCAGCGCGGACCGTGGGCCTGCTACCGACGATATTGAGGAAGCGTGCAAGTCTCGGAAACTCATCGATCGAAATCTTGAAGAAGCGGGTCCAACTTGCGATGACGAAGAGATATGCGTCCGCAGCGGTGAACACTTGTCCTGTTAGAAATGGTCCTGTGAGCTCCCTTTCCACGAAGCCGAGCCTGCTTCGGATACGTTCGATCACCAAATCGCGCATCCCTGCGTCGATGTTCGGCCAGTACAGCGGCACGAAGCTCTTGTGCAGTTCGGCGGCCACGAAGCTCTGCCATTCGATCACCCGATAGCGGTCCATGGTGCCAGCGGCCGGCATGAGATCGTATCGCCCGGCAAGATCGCAGACGTATTGTGCGATGACCATGTTTTCTGTCAGCCGCCCGCCATCGTTCAATTCAAGGAGAGGCACCATACCCCGCGATGCGACAGATCGGTAGTCGGAGCCGTCGGCTCGTGTCTTTATGGTGACGTTCACGACCTCCAGATCGAACGGCTTTCCTATCTCGCGTAGGAGAATGTGGACCGAGAGGGAACTCGCCCCCGGATGAGTGTAAAGCTTCATTTGGAAAGCCCTTTCGGCCTACTGCGTTAGAACGAAGTGATGACGCTTCGTGCGACGGCGCCGCGCTTCAGATCCTCGTACGCCTGGTTGATCTCGCTGATGTTGATCGTGCGCGAGATCAGATCGTCGAGGTTGAAGCGGCCCTGCAGGTAGAGATCGGCGTACATCGGAACGTCGTGTTTGATGTTGCTGGAGCCCATGAAGACCCCCTGCAGCTTCACCTGACGGACGATGACGTCGAGGCCCTGAAGCGCCATTTCCATTCCCGGCCGGTGCAGTCCGATGAGATAGGCGCCGCCTCCTACCCGGGCCATCTGAACCGCCTGTTGCGATGTCGGTACAAGCCCGATGACTTCGAAGGCATGGTCCACGCCGCCGCCGGACAGCTTGCGCACCGTTGCGACTGCGTCGCCTGCTGAGGGGTTGACGAAGTGTGTCGCACCGAACTTGAGGGCCAGAGCTTCTTTTTCAGGCTGGAGATCGATAGCGATGATCTGCTCCGCGCCGGCCAGCTTGGCTCCCGAAATGGCGTTCAACCCGACCCCGCCGACGCCGATCACGACCACTCTGTCACCTGGCCGCATGCCAGCCGTGTTGATCGCGGCTCCGGCTCCGGTGATGACGCTGCAGCCCAGAAGCGACGCCTGGGGAAACGGCAGCTCCTTGGGAACGCGGACCAACTGGTTTTCGTGAATCAGAGCGTATTCGGCAAAGCCGGCTGTCCCAAATCCCGTTGTGACGGGCTGGCCGTTTCTCGTGATGCGTTGACCCTCAGCCGCGGGCCGAAGCGTTTCGTTCGGGCTATCACACTGGAAGCTTCGCCCTCCGATGCAGGGGCGGCAATGGCCGCAAGTCTGGATCAGCGACCCCACTACGTGGTCGCCCACGGCGAAATCATGCACTTCCGGTCCCACTTCCCGGACGATGCCGGCGACCTCGTGGCCCAACACTGCCGGAAGCGGCGTTCCATAATTTGCCTCGGCCAGATGGAGATCCGAATGGCAGAGCCCGCAAGCCTTGACCTCTACCAACACCTCTCGATGCAACGGCTTGCCGATCTCGAGCTCTTCGATATCGAACTTGCCGCTGAAGCTGTTCAGTACTGCCGCCTTCATTTGATGATCCTTCGAGCTGCGCAACGCTACGAGAGCGTTCTGTGGGCTTGAAGGTGGCGTAGGCTCAAGTGTCGCCCACCGATATCTATACAGGCGTATGATGTGACCCAAGCGGTCGGCGGCATTGATGCGCCGCGCCCCGCCCCGCCTATACACGAGTATGGTTCCACTGCGGACGTAGATCGAACAGAGTGAATGTGTCGATCACCGCAGACAGAACATCACGGATGGCAGTGCGGCGGTCGCAACAGTGCCGCTCTAACGGAAGAACAGCCATGTCCTCGGAAATATCGAACGCTCGTTACGCCGATCCCGAGAATCCAGCCCTTCCGAAAATCGACTTCAACCTCGACATCGCGAGGGTCGCGCTGGTGGTGACGGACCCGCAGATCGACTTCCTTAGTCCTGACGGCGCAACGTGGGCCGTATTCCAGGAAAGCATCACCGAACAGCGGACCGTGCCGAATCTGCGCAGGTTGTTCGTCGCGGCGAAGGAGGCTGATATTCCAGTCGTCATCTCGCCGCACTACTACTATCCTCACGACCATAAATGGGACTTCACGGCGCCCGGCGAGGCGCTGATGCACAAGCTTCGGATGTTCAACCGGCGCGATCCGCTCTCGCTCGAAGGGTTCGCTTGTTCGGGAGCGGACTGGTTACCGGAGTTCAAGGATCTCATAGATGACGGCAAGACCATAGTGTGCTCGCCGCATAAGATCGCCGGCCCCCAAACGAACGATAC
Organism: Tardiphaga sp. P9-11; assembly: GCF_008329525.1. Taxonomy (GTDB): domain Bacteria; phylum Pseudomonadota; class Alphaproteobacteria; order Rhizobiales; family Xanthobacteraceae; genus Tardiphaga. The sequence goes on from NZ_NPKQ01000005.1 coordinate 173,259, forward strand.
GATCTTCCAGCTGCGCAAGAAGAAGGTGGACCAGGTGATACTTGCCGGAATGGCCGCGAATTTCTGCGTCGAATCTCACCTGCGTGATTTCGTCGAGCATGGATTAGAAGTCGCGGTCGTTAGAGATGCGACAGCTGGAAGCAAGATTCCCGAAGGCGACGCGTACGCGGCCGCCCTTCTAAATTTTCGATGGCTTGCCAATGCTTTGCTGACGACCGATGAGGTGGTCGCGACGCTCGGCACGATGAAGGCTGCCGCCGTATAGGAAAGCGATCGGAGGCGGCGAACGGAGCGGGGTGGCCGATCGGATCCCGCGCAGATCGATGGAGCTGTAGAGGACATCGTGCACGGATATCCTGTTGGCTACACGCGAATTACCGCCGCCATGGCGGAAATCATGAACATTCCAACGGGAATTGCGCCGGGGATGCGAAACAGCAAAGCTTGAAAGGAAAACGATGACTGATGAGGCAGAGGATCGCGGCTCTGGACCGCATTTCAATCGGCGCGAACTCGTGGTCGGTGCCGCGATTGCAGGCGCAACTTTGGCGATTCTGCCCGGCAAATCGTGGGCAGCGGATAAAACTTCGAGACACTCACAAGGAGTAAGACGTATGGGCACGATCAAGGTCAAAGATGGCACAGAGATTTTCTTCAAGGACTGGGGTCCGAAGGACGCTCAACCGATAGTCTTCCACCACGGTTGGCCGCTGAGCTCGGACGATTGGGATACCCAGATGCTGTTTTTTCTGAGCAAAGGGTATCGGGTTATCGCGCATGATCGTCGTGGTCACGGCCGGTCTACGCAGACCGACCTTGGCACGGACATGAACACGTACGCAGCCGACGTCGCGGAACTCGCGGCCCAACTCGACCTCAAGAAAGCGGTCCATATCGGGCATTCGACTGGTGGCGGCGAAGTCGCGCGCTACGTCGCGAGACATGGCAAAGGTCGCGTGGCAAAGGCCGTTCTCGTCTCCGCCGTGCCGCCGGTGATGGTAAAAAGTGCTCAGAATCCGGGTGGCACTCCAATGGAGGTGTTCGATGGTCTCCGCGATTCTCTGGCGAAGAACAGGGCGCAATTCTACCTCGATGTTGCGAGCGGCCCTTTCTACGGCTTCAACCGAGAAGGCGCCAAGGTCTTTCCTGGCACGATCCAGAACTGGTGGCGTCAAGGCATGATCGGCGCGGCAAAGGCCCACTACGACTGCATCAAGGTATTCTCGGAGACCGACTTCACTGACGACCTGAAGGCGATCGCCGTACCGACGCTGATCATGCACGGCGACGATGATCAGATCGTGCCGGTGGACGATGCTGCGCCGCTCTCGGCTAAGCTGGTGAAGGGCGCCGAGCTCAAAATCTACAAGGGATACCCCCACGGCATGCTCACCACCCACGCCGACGTCTTAAATCCCGATCTCCTCGCCTTCATTCGCAAGTAGGCGCTGAGGATCGTTAGGGGGCCCGACTGTCGCGTCGGCGCAAACTGCCGCTACTGGATGGAGAATCCACCACATCGGTCGATTCTCCATCTTAGGCTCGGAAGACAGAAGCATCGAAGACGGGTCTATCCCGACACGGGCGGCGTCGTATTGCGGTCGGCGCCGGGGTTACGGCGGCTGCCGGAAGGCCAATGCCGATGCCGCGATCTGACGTACAGGATCGAAAGTATGCACAAGGGGTCGATAGCGCTGATAGTTGCTCTGACTGTACTGCTCATCGCCGCCGTATGGTACGCGCTGGAGGGGCTTCTCCTCGCCGGCGCCCCGATGCCACGCGAGGGATATGTCGCGATGGCCGTCGGTGTTGTATTTTCCTTCGTCGTCGGCGCCGGACTGATGGCGTTGCTGTTCATCAGTAGTCGACGTGGGTACGACGAACCGCCGCGAATCGAATCGGATCCAGAATAGATACGGCTGCCCGGCCAGCTCACAACTTTTCTATGAAGGCAGCGGCGGTCGAAGCGGACCGATCATGGGCGACGCCCGCGCATCGCCGAACAGCATTCGAACGATCTAGCGAATATAGACCTCCGTATGATTCCGCGACGCAACGGCTTCCGCGATGTTGCGATAGATAATTCGATGATGCCGAACGTAGAGGAAGTGATGACATATTCGACGGATAGGATGACCGCGACCGAAGCGCTCGCGCAGGCTGAAGCGGCTCGGTTAAGCCTCGCGCGTATCATGGCCGTCGCGGGCCACGATCTGAAGCAGCCTCTGCAGATAGCGGTCATGTCGATTGAACGCGCAATGAGCGACACGTTGGGGCAGGTCGCCCAAAGGCGTTTGTCGATGGCGCTTGACGCGCTCTGTCGCTTGGACACTGAATTGAGCGAGTTGGCAAGGTCATCACAGATCGACCGGTCGTCTGATCAATCGATCGAAAAAGTGGCGCTCGGGACGCTGCTTTCCGATCTCGAAGACGATTGGTTTGAATACGCGTCGAGCCGGGATATCGCTTTCTACGTCGAGCCAAGCGCGCTCGATGTTCGCAGCAATCAGGCCATGCTTCGGACCATCCTGCGCAATCTCGTCGGAAACGCGATCAAATTCTCGCCATCTGGATCCTGTGTCGGAGTCAATTGCCGCATCGGCGTCAACGAGGTGACGATTGAGATCAGCGACGAAGGATGCGGAATCCCAGAGCTCGAGTTATCGCGGATATTCGAGGTGTTCGCCCGCGGCGAACGCTCTCACCACACGTGCGGTCTTGGCCTCGGATTGTACATCGTTCGGGAGACCGCGGATATTCTCAAGCATCCGGTGACGGTCAGATCGATACAGGGAGAAGGTTCGACGTTCTCGGTAACCATACCCCTGATGGAGAACTGATCGATCCTACGGGCCGGCCGCGGGGGTGCGGTGGCACGTCTGCGAGCGGGTTCTGGATAGTCGTCAGTTCGTCATCACGGCAGACTTCGATTCCCGGAACGTCTGATCATCCATCGGCTCTTCGCGAAGCAGCGGCAGCACGATGTCGAATACGGCACCTCCCTGCGGATGGTTCGCTCCGGTCAATGTCCCACCGTGGGCTTCGACGATAGTTTTGCAGATCGCCAAGCCTATTCCCATCCCCTCGCGCTTGGTAGTGAAGAACGGATTAAAGAGTTTCGCCAGATGTTCCACATCGATGCCAGAGCCGGTGTCCCTCACGCTGAGATTCACTTCATCCAATTTCGCTGAATAGATCGATATCCTGAGTTCGCGAGTGGCGAGCGGCGACCGCGTCATCGCGTGCACGCCGTTAGTGAGAAGATTCACGATGACCTGCTGCAGCTCCACTCTGTCGCAGAGCACGGTCGAATCTGTACGTCCGAGATCCGTCCGCACGACGACGCCGGCCTCGGTCAGTTCCCGCTCGAGGAGGTTCACCGAGCCGGCCAATACCTCCCGAAGATCGATAGGCTCTGGATGTCGCTTGTGGTGCTTAAGCTGCTCGCGGGTGCGTTGGACGATATCGGCGGCTCTCATGCCGTCTTTTATGGCCCGCTCGGCGGCCCGGGTGGCCGCGTCTATGTTGGGAGGCGAGTGGGCGAGCCAGCGAACGCAGGCCTGCGCGCTCATCACCATGGCGCCGATCGGTTGGTTCACTTCATGCGCGATGGAGGCCGAAACGGCCCCGACGGTAGAGATACGGCCCGCGCGCGCGAGTTCGGCCTGCGCGTTCAGCATGGCCTCCTTGGCAGCTTCGCGTTCGGTGACGTCGATCATCGCACAGGCGACGCGATCGAACGATGCGGCTCCTTCGGGTACCGCGATGAAAAGGATCGCGGTGACCTTCCTTCCGTCGGCCCTCGTCAACGTGACCTGCCTCTCGAATGCCCCGCCACCCTCGGGCATCTTCAGCAGTATGTCCGCTACGACCGACGGGTCCTCCGCCAGATAGCGGTCGATGGGACCTAGGGGCTCATGTTTCGAGGAACAGCCGAGAAGTCTCACCGCCGCGTCGTTGACGTCCCGTATCTCGATCAATCTAGCGATGTCCGTGAGGATCGCCAGGTGCTTCCGGCCCCGTCTCATCATGTCCTTGGCGCCGTTCGCATTGATGTCCATCAAGCGCTCGTAGGCGCGAGACAGATCGAGCTCGCATAGCGAGACGTGGGTCTGCTCGAAGATCGATCGATAGCGCCGCTCGCTCAAGGCCAGATCGCTCGACGTCTGCCGCCGCAGGCTGATGTCGAAGGCTATGAGGCTCACACCGCCGGTAATGGCGAGATAGAAGCCGACCGCCGTCAATCCGCTACTGTCGGCAAGTGCCTGGGAGATGACCGGAGAAAAGGCGCCGCCGAGGATTCCGCCGATGTTGAAGGCGAAAGAAGTTCCCGAGTAGCGAACGCGAGGCGGAAATAGATTGGGAAGCCACGCGCCGAGAGGACCATTGACGAAGCCCATGACGAGCAGGGAAAACGCCAGGAACGCGAAGATGACCAGTAAGGAGCCGCTGCCGAGCATCGGAGCCAGAAGAATCCCCGACAGGATCGTCCCAAGGCAGCCAACGATCAGAATCTTTGCGGGGTTCAACCTGTCCGAAAGCCAGCTCGCCACGACGATGGCTCCGGCCATGAAGAAGATCGCTCCCAATTCGATCAGCAGAAAGGTAGAGCGGGAGTAGCCGAGAACGGATGTTCCGTATCCTAGCGCGAACGCCGTCGCCGTATAGTAGAGCGAAAAGCAGGCGACCACGCCGAACGTCCCCGTCAGAACTTGGCTCGAGTGGTTGCGCATCAACTCCAGAAGTGGAACGCGCGCGGGTTGTGCTTCGGTGAGCGAAGCGGTGAACTCCTGAGTCTCCATCAGATTCGTCCGGACCCAGAGGCCGATCAGCACGAGAAGGACGCTTGCCAGAAACGGTATGCGCCAACCCCAATTTTGGAATTGGTCCGGCGTCAGAACAATGGTCAGCGTAAGGAACATTCCGTTCGCCAGAACGAAGCCCACAGGCGCTCCGAGAGGAGCGAACATGGCATAACGTGCGCGCCATCCGGCCGGTGCGTTTTCGAGCGCGAGTAGGGCAGCGCCGGTCCATTCGCCGCCTAGTGCGAGGCCTTGTCCGAAGCGTAGAACGCAGAGCAGAAACGGCGCAGGCCAGCCAACGACTTGAAACGTGGGGAGGAAGGCTATCGATGCCGTTGAGGCTCCCATCAGAAGGAGCGATGCGACGAGTGTCGTTTTACGCCCGACGCGATCGCCGAAGTGACCGAACACCGCTCCACCGAGTGGCCTGGCGAAGAAGGCCACCCCGAAGCTGGCGTAAGCGCCAATCAGTTCGGCCGACGGAACCGATGCCGGAAAAAACAAGGGACCGAAGATAAGGCTGGCCGCGGTCGCATAGATGTAGAAGTCATAGAATTCTACCGTCGTTCCGACCAGACTCGCGAGGAGCACCCGGGTCGTGGTTTGGCCCGGTGGGTTTGACGGCGCTGTCATTGTTCTGCCCCAGTCGGCCTCGGCCGCGTAGCGGTGGATCGGATCCCGCCCGCGGCAGCGGTTGCGCGAAAGGCCTGTCTGGCTGACGGACCATCCCGTTGTTGGCCGGTGCTGCCCGTCGATCATAGTGACCGCTGTGATGGGGGGACCCCATACCCACGTATAGTGTCGCCTTCTCGGGGTGCTCTTGTAAGTCGTTGGCAAGCTCGCTCTGCAATCCTGGAAAGCCCCTGGCGGCCGGGCAATCACGGGAAACGCCGCACTTATGACGAAAGAGTCCAAGACCGATCCGAACTCCGATCCTCTGGTGATCATCGTCGACGACGACGAAGGCGTCCGCGAAGGGCTTCGGGATCTTCTAGGGTCCGCTCACATAGAAACACTGGTGTTCGAGTCGACGGCGTCTCTTCTGTCCGCCGCTCTGCCCGATCGACCGGGCTGCCTGGTCCTCGATGTTCGTCTGCCCGGGCTCAGCGGCCTCGAGTTGCAGGTCAAGATGACGGAAATGGGCAGCGAAGTGCCGATCATCTTCATGACCGGACATGGCGACGTGCCAATGAGCGTGAAAGCGATGAAGGCGGGGGCGCTCGACTTCCTGACAAAGCCCTTCCGGGACCAGGACATGATCGATGCGGTTGAGAATGCGATCAGCCGGGACCGGGCGCGCAGGCTGCTCGGCGAAGGCTTGTCCGAAATCAAGGCACTGGCGGGCACGCTTACCCCTCGGGAGACCGAAGTCATGGCTGAGGTCGTCAAGGGACTCCTCAACAAGCAGATAGCCTTCAACCTCGGGATCAGCGAAATCACGGTGAAGATCCACCGTGGAAACGTGATGAGGAAGATGAGGGCGACGTCGGTCGCCGATCTCGTCCGGAAGACTGAGGCCATCAAGATCTAGGAACGGGTCAATTACGGCTATCGCATTGCGGGGCCGGATCAATCCGCGGAATATGAACCGCCGTAAAAATTCACTTTGCGGTGGCAGTCGCGGATAAAATTCGCTTCTCGAAGCGACGGTCAAAAAAGGCCTTCCTCGACCAACTGGCTGGCCCGGCGATCCCTTCTTCGTTCCAGTTCAGGCCGGCTTTTGCCGATAACACGATTGTATGATTACCTTCGGCGCAGCCTTCCCCCACATCTTCTTTGTAAGAAGTGCCAATCTACGGCGCGGAAGGAGGAAGAGTGTCAGATCCCAAGAAACCCGTGGCGATCGTGGACGACGACGAGGATATCCTCGATGCGACGTCCAGTTTCCTCGGAGCTGTGGGGTACGAAACGATTCTTTTCAGTTCTGCCGAAGCTTTCCTCGCCTATGATCGTAAATCACAGTTCCTCTGCCTGCTTACCGACGTAAATATGCCGGGAATGAGCGGACTAGAATTGCAGGCCATCGTTCGGGCGACATTGCCGATGCTACCGATCTTCATCATGACGGCACTTTCGGACGACAATGTCAGAAAACGGGCAATCGACGGCGGCGCGAAGGGGATTCTCCGAAAGCCTGTCAACGGAGATGACCTTATCCGCTGCCTTGAAGGGGCGTAAAAGACACCGCCGATGTGCTTTTGCGTTGTTGCGTGCGCCCATTTGCGGAAGACCACTTTCATGAGCCGGAACGACTTAGCCAGCACTCCGTGACGAGATGCGAGACGGCGCAAAGACCGTAGCGGTAGATCTCAGACCGGCGATTCAGCACACCTATACCTTGTGAGGTCGGCACGGAGACCGTTGGCAACCTAGTGACTGCGCTCGGCGGTTTTCTCAGAGCCCGACGCGATGTCCTGGCTTCTACGGGGCTGTCTGCCGTCCGGGGCGACAGCGAGCTTCACGAGCGGCGATCACCAGACGGCTCGGATTGGCAGTGCATCTGGCTCGGAATGGCAGGTAGGACCGGACGACTCTTGAGGCGCCCGATCCTACCTTTAGTTCAGCAATCTTCGACGCCAGTCTTGGGCCCACCTTCGTATCGGCACGCGAGTGGCTTTCTCGCCGATGGTCTCTTTACCGACGCCTGTGCATCGAACAACCACGACGAATCCAGTCTGGCCGACGATGATGGCGTGTACCTCGTGTCCGACATCGTGAGGCCGGCGTTGGCAGCAGATGACGTAGCAAGAGGCATTGCGATCATTGCGACACGGACGATAAGTGCTGCTCGATTTTTCATTGTACTTCCATTCTCTCCAGCGCGATGCGATATGCGATCGCTGTCCTGATGGATCTGATAATAATGGAAGCTCCGACCTTCGCCATCGGCCCATGGTTTGGGAAGTCACATACCAAGACATGATCCGACGGTAACGTTTCTTGCCAAGCTTTAACGTGGATATGAACTAGCCTTCGCCATCCACTACCGATCGTCCGATCTATGAAGCCTTCGCCACTAGATGGCGAACCCACACGAATTATGATGGACGTCTCGAATCGGAATCTCCGTCCATGCATAGTTGCGGATGATAACGTGCTGGTGATCGAGGATGTGCCGTCTCTTGAAGTTCTTACGAGATGGCATTGTCCTATAGTTGTTTACGGTCGTTTCCGACGATGCTCTTTCGATAGCCCTGCCGTTATAGGCAGGGCTTTTTCATTGTGCATTCGATCATGCCGTTCCGGTGCATGAGATATCCCGGAGACCCGCGACTAGTTCCTCGTGTGGTGCCGTTCCGCATACATACCCCACACCTCTGTATGATCCACAGACCTTCGGAAAGCTGCCAAACCGATCACCTAGACGGTCGCGACATCGCGCGCAGTCGCGTTAACGATCATTCGGTGGGCAAGTAAAGGATCGCAAAATGTCTCAAGACCTTCCGACAATCGGAACAGTCACTACGGTCGATGTCGATGGCCTCGAAGTAAGAACGGCGCGAGGCGGGTCGAATGTCGGTGCACCGATATTGCTGACGAGCCCGTGGCCCGAAAGCATCTACGCGTTCCGAGATGTACTTCCCGGACTCGCCGAGGCGGGCCCTTTTGTTGCGCTTGACCTACCTGGCTTCGGAGTCTCGCAAGGACGGGAAGACCTCATGTCGCCGAAGGCGATGGCCAGCTTCATCATCAAATTCACAGAGCAGTTCGGAATGACGAACATGCACGCGGTCGGACCCGACATCGGCGCCCTGGCATTGCTCTTCGCTGCCGCGGACCGTCCCGACCTGTTCAAGAGTCTCGTCGTCGGCAGCGGCGCGACGAGCGTGGAACTTGCAGCTGGCGGGTTGGTAGATTTGATCGCCTCGCCGCGCGGGGCATTTCGCGATGCCGAGGGCGGCGATCTAGGTGTCGGGTTCGTGAAGGGGGCCGCCGCTCGACCGACTCCGTCCCCGGTCATGGAGGACTATCGCCGCTCGTCGGCAGGCACGCGCTTCGAGGAGGCGACGAATTTCGTCAGGGCATACAACAGTGAACTACCCGAGCTCAAAACGCTCCTTCCGACGATCAGCACGCCCGTTCTGGTGCTTGCCGGACGCCGTGATGCGGTCGTGCCACCGGCCAACGGACAGCTGCTGAAAGATCTATTGCCCCACAGCAAGTATGTGCTGCTCGAAGGAGGGCATCTGATCTGGGAGGATGCGGCGGACGAGTACGCTTCCGAAATCTTCGACTGGGTAGCTCATGGCCACCGTGACGTATGAGTGAGCCCCGTCTGCACAATTCCTTGAAAAACGTCGTCAGCAAAGGATCTCCCAGATGACACAGCAATTCGTAACCGTCCCGAACCTCTACGTCGTCGCCTGCGATGGCGTGAAATATGCCTACAGGAAGCTCGAAAAGCCGGGATCGACCCCACTGGTGTTCCTTCAGCACTTCACCGGAACCATGGACGCTTGGGACCCGAGTGTCGTCGACGCGCTCGCGAAAAATCGCACCGTCATCGTGTTTGACAATGCGGGCGTCGGAGCGTCAGGCGGCAGTACGCCCGACACCGTCGAGCAGATGACTGTCGATGCGGAGAACTTCATCCAAGCTCTCGGCCTCGGCGAGGTCGATCTGATGGGTTTTTCCTTAGGTGGCTTCATCGCCCAACTCATGGCCACGCGGGACAAGGTGCCCGTCCGAAAGGTCGTTTCGGCGGGGAGCGCCCCCCAGGGCGGTGAGGAGCATTTGATGAAGGTCGTGGCCGATGCATTCTCCAAGAATGCCCCCGATGTCCGTCTCCCCCTCTTCTTCACCCCAACCGCGAAGAGCCAGGCGGCGGGGCAAGCGTTCATAACCCGTGCAGCTTTCCGAAAGGAAGAACGGGATCCGGAAAGCGGAGAAGAGATCAGCAACGCCCAGGCCAAGGCGATCATCGGTTGGTGCGCCAATAAGGCGGAAGGCAATGCCATGCTCAAGCAGATACGCCAGCCGACGCTGATCGTTCATGGAAGCGACGACACGATGTTTCCAGGGATCAACGCCTACGAGATGTTCAAGAACATGACCGACGCGACCCTGATCATGTATCCGGACTCGGGCCACGGCGCTCTGTTTCAATACTCGAGCGCCTTCTCGTCTCACGTCGACCTCTTTCTCGCAGCCTAACGCCAACGCAAAGCACAGGAATTCAAAAATGGACACCTTAGCAAAGAAGATCGTCGACGCGCACGGAAGCCTCGACGAATGGCATAAGTTCACCAGCCTGACGGCGAAGCTGGAACAGGGCGGCGCGCTCTGGGGATTGAAGGGCCATGGCGGCAAGTTGGATGAGACGTCGGTAACCGTCGGGTTGAAGGAGGAATGGGCGTCTCATTCTCCGTTCGGACCGTTCGACAAAGTCTCGATCTTCCGCCCCGATAGCGTGATCCTGGAAGATGGCGAGGGCCAGGTGCTCGAGGAACTAAAGCATCCCAGGGCTTCCTTCGCCGGTCACTCCTTGGAAACTCCGTGGACCGAACCTCAGCTGGCGTATTTCGCGGGTTTGGCGATGTGGACCTATCTCAACATGCCCTTCATTCTGGCTCGTCCGGGCGTCGTCACGAAGTCGCTCCCGGACTGGAACGAGAATGGCGAGACCTGGCGGCGCCTACAGGTGACGTTCCCACCTGACATCGCGACCCACAGTAACGTGCAGACCCTTTACGTCGACGCCGATGGACTTCTCAAACGTCACGACTACGACGTGGAAATCGCCGGGAATACGCCGGGCGCTCACTACGTATCCGAGTACGTCGAGGTGCAGGGCTTCAAGTTTCCCACCTCACGAAAGATATTTCCTCGCGGTCCAGACGGAAAGTCGTTGCCTGCACCGCTGGTGGTCTCAATCGATCTCTCTGACATCAAGCTCGTCTAACATCTGACCGTATTCTCGTTGGCGTCGCTCCAGCCGGCAACGAGTCGACGGCTGCGTCCTACGATCTTCTGCAGCAGAACCGCTCGCCGATTAGCGGTTCTTCGAGACGCATGGGGCGACCCGACGCAACGAAGGACGGGCACAGAGTTCCGCTTCGAATTCAAAACACATCGACCGAGCGCACGGGCGGCCGGTCTTCAATCAATCATCGTACTATCTGAGGAAGTGATATGTCGCAGTCCACCCGCTTCGTGGAAACGTCCCATGGTAAACTCGCCTACCGCGTCGCAGGTCCCGCTGGCGGCGTTCCGATCTTGCTTGCCAACCGTTTCCGGGGAACGTTGGATGATTGGGATCCCGCCTTCATTGATGCGTTGGCGCAGAACCGGACGGTCGTGGCGTTCGATAGCGCAGGTATTGGCCGCTCCAAAGGTGAGGTGCCCGGTTCGATATCCGGGATGGCCGATGTCGCCGCAGACCTGGTGAAAGTTCTAGGACTCGGCAAGGTCGATCTGCTCGGCTGGTCGTTGGGAGGCATCGTCGCTCAGACCGTCGCGCTGGATCACCCTCAGATCGTACGGCGTCTCATCGTGGCGGGATCGAGCCCGGGCGGCGTTAAGGATGGACCCCAGCAGCATTCAAGAGTACCCGAGGTGATGTCGCACCCTGTCAACGGGGAAGAGGACTTCCTTTTCCTATTTTTTCCGGAGACCGAAACAGCCCGCGCCGCCGGCAGAGCATACTTCAAGCGCGTCGCCGAAGTGTCCGACCGTGGTCCCGCCGTCACCGCGTCGTCTTTCATGAATCAGATCAAGGCGTTCAGCGCGTGGGAGGGAGTGCGCGAGCGCCTTCCCGAGTTGAAGATTCCGGTGCTCGTTGCCAACGGTCAGCACGACGTGATGATCCCCGCATACAGGTCGTACGTCCTTGCGCAGGAAGTCCTGGATGGAAAGCTCATTCTTTATCCAGATGCTGGTCACGCCTTCCTCTTTCAATACGCCGAAGATTTCGCCTTGGAGATTGAGCGCTTTCTTTCCTGATGAGAAGGTCGCCGGTGGTACGCAAAAGCGAGCCGCCGCCCGTAGGCGTTCTCAAATCTCCAGTCTCCATGCACCGTGAGCCGCGGAAGTTACCTCCGACGCCAATCCTCGCACGTGTAGCTCGCGAAGAGTTATAATTGTGTGGTGATCGGCGGCGGGCTTCGGCTTCCCCCGAAAAGTGCCCAAAGGCCGTCTCGGCGCGCACGAAGGACCCGGGAATAGAGTATGCTTCAAGCAATAGAACTTTCGATGTTTCGCGCGGGCGCGCCTCTTATCTGCTCTATGAAGTTTTTGACCGCAGGAGATGCTTCGTCCGACCGGAATAAGGCCGCCACTTCTGAATGGATCGGTTCACCGGGGATTTCGCGGAAGGTAACGCCCGGCAGACGAAGAACGTCGCATGCCACCGTTGGAATGACCGAGATCCCGGCCCTTAATGAAACCTGCGTGAGCACCGAAAAGAGGCTTCCCGGCGCTGCGACGACACGCGGTGCGAAGCCGCCCCGCCGCGCTAATTCATAGGTCCCGGCGGTTTGTTCGGGTGTGATGAACGTCTCGCTTTCGAGTTGCTGCAGTCGAAGCGTATCCGCCACGCTCGCATGTCGGTGACCAGTCGGCAGCGCCAAGCAGAAACGATCGCGCATCAGGACATGAAGGCGCAGCGACTTAGGTATCCTCATTGGCAAGCGAACGAATCCGATGTCGACCTGACTGTCGGTTATCAGCCTTGGCAGCGTCTCCATAGGGACTTCACGGGCATTAAGATCCACGCCCTGCCAAGCCGCCAGGAATTGCCATGTTTGTTCCTGAAGTACTCCCGCATAGGCCGCAGATCCCACGTAGCCAATTTCGACCCGACCAACCTCGCCGCGCCCAGCTCTCTGACCGATACTTACCGCTTTCGCATGCTGTTCGAGCACCTTGCGCGCCTCACACAAGAATAACTCGCCCGCTGACGTCAGCGCCACCGAGCGCTTCGTGCGGGCGAAGAGGCGTGCCGACAGTGTCCGTTCGATCTCCTGAATCTGCACTGTCAGCGTGGGTGCAGCGATGTTCAGCCGCTCGGCCGCCCGCGCGAAATGAAGCTCCTCCGCAAGGACGACGAAGTATCGAAGGTGTCTCAATTCCATCTTGATGGCCTCGCGATTATATTAGTTAAAACCTAATAATGGTACAAAACGCCAGCAATGACGTAAATTCAAATCAGACCTAGAAGGATGGCGATGTACGTCTAAAGGAGCCCGCCCATGCAGCGATCACAGCTATCCGTCATTTCTGCTGTCGTTTTTGCGATGTCCCTCGCAAGTGTACCCGCACGCGCTATCGAGCTTCCGACACGCCCCGTCCTCACTCTCGAGGCGGCAAGAACCGTGGCCGCCGCTGCGGAATCGAAAGCCAAAATGGAAGGTTGGCCCTGCGTGATTTCAATTACTGACGATGCAGGACTGCCAATTTTGCTCACGCGAATGGACAATGCAGCCGTGCCGGCGGGTGTCGAACTCGCTCCGGGAAAGGCTCGGACCGCAGCGCTCTTTCGCCGCGAGAGCGGCGCCCTTGAAGACGCCGTCAACGGCAAACGGCCAGCTGCAATCACCGCGCGCGGCTTTGTTCTAATGCGGGGGGGCGTCCCTATCGTCGTCGGAGGCCGGATCGTCGGCGCCATCGGTGTATCCGCGGATACGCCAGACCACGACGAGCAGATCGCAAAAGCGGGCTCCGTCGCGCTGAGTCAATGACCGATCTGGCTCCAGGCCGCCGGGTCGCCAATCCGTCTTTCATTCTGCTCACGGCGTCCACGGGATGCGCCCTGACAGTGCTCGACACCAATGTTGTCGCGATCATTCTTCCAACGATCGCGCGCGACTTCCGGGCGAGCTTCGCCGATGTCGAGTGGGTGATCAGCACCTATGTGCTGTGCTTTGCATCGCTCCTCTTGCCCGCAGGCGCGATCGCCGATCGGTTCGGGCGGCGACGGATATTCCTCATTGGAATTGCGGCTTTCGCTGCCTCGTCCGTCTTGTGCGGGGTGGCGCTGTCCGCGAAGGCGCTTTACCTCGCACGGGCGCTTCAGGGAGCGAGCGCCGCTTTCCTACTGGCGCCCGCCTTGGCGATCATCGGACATGCCTTTCACGCCGAGGATGAACGTAACCGCGCTTGGGGCATCTGGGGCGCCTTCATGGGCTTCACCATGGTGCTTGCGCCCGTTATCGGAGGGTTAATCGCCTTAAACCTGGGCTGGCGATGGGCATTCCACATCAACGTCCCGATCTGCATCCTATTGGTGACCGCAGCAGCCCTGCTTATCGAGGAGTCGAGCGACGCCCAGGCACGCCGCCTGGACCCGGCGGGAATCGTGTTCTTCACCGCGTCGATGTTCGGCCTGACCTAGGCCTCGTTTTGGTAGGTGTCGGCAACGCGGTGACAGCCGCTGGAGCGCATTTCGGTGCTTGGTCGAACGTCATGATCGGCATGTTGGTGCTGGGAAGCGGCGGCGGTCTTCTTAACGGCGAAACGCAAAAGGCGATCATGAGCGTCGGGCCGCGCGAGCGCGCTGGCATGGCGTCCAGGATCAGCACGACCTCGCGATTTTCCGGAATCCTGCTGGGCTTTGCAGCGCTCAGCGGCATTCTTTCGACAGTGATCCGCCGCCAGTTCGCCGGTCAAAGTCCAGCGATTGGCGACGCGGTCGTAGCTGGATATCTCCCAAATGCTGTTGCGGCACTTACTGGTTCGGCGCGCGACACTGCGATCGAGCACGCAAGGATCGCGTTTTCCCATGGCTTCTCAACCGCGCTACTAGCCGCAGCCATTTTCGCCTTACTCTCATCGCTTGTGATTTACCGGCTGATGCGCGACGCGAGTTCTTAGCTTTGCATCTGGGCCAATCGAAAGTGATCGACCGGTAATGGCGGATAGTGTTGAAAAACTCCAAAAATTGTGAGGCTCGGAAAATCTCGCAAATGCCTCCAGACCAAGATTTTTGCTTCACAGTGCTCGCAGATTCGACACAAGCAACCGTGTTTTTGTGGTTGACGTGCTACCTCAAATAGCTACGAATAAAAACGCACCGGTGGTCCGAAGAATTTTCAGCAATGAAGAATTAGAGTTTTCAACACTATCAGCGCAAAACGCACGGCGGATGCGGGTTGATGATCGCGCGATCGGCGTTGCTAACTTCTCGCCGTGAAGGACGCACGCTGGTAAGTGCTCTTCACAGAGCGTGAGCCACTAACGGGTGGCCGCTTTCAGACTTTACAGCCGCGAAGAAACAGGGAAGCGCAGGTCCGCACGCGGACCTCGATTTCTTTCCGTGACGGTAGCGGCACGCCGCCAAAGATAGCCGCGCGCTGCGGCGCCGAGGCCAGCATACCGATCAGCATGCCTGCGGCCTCGTCGACATCGTCGAGCGCAATGAAACCGCGGTCGTGCTGAATGCGTAGCCAGTCCGAGAGAGAATTCGCGGTGCGCTGCATGCCGTTGCGATAGAACGCGCCGGCTAGATTCGACGACTGGCCAGCCTCCTGCAAAACCATTCGTTGCATGGAGACGACCTCCTCATCCAGCGTTAGGTCAGCGCAGACCATCAGCACGCCGCGCAATGCGCTCTCGATATCGTCATGTGCGACAGTGCGAAGGTTGACCTCAGTCAGGAGGTGCTCTAGCCGGTCGGACACCATGCCCTCGAACAGCGCGACCTTGCTGGGGATCAGCCGGTAAAGCGTCTTGGTCGAAACACCGGCGGCGCGCGCCACCATCTCCATGCTGGTGGCCGCAAAGCCGCTGCCGGCGAATTCATGCCGGGCGGCCTCATAGATCACCTTGCGGGTTTCCGTGTCGGGCCGGCGTTGTGGCCGCCCACGGTCGCGCCGATCATCGATTTCAGCCATGCTTTTATATGATATCTGTCATTCTATTGACTGTTTCAGGATGCACCCCAATTTGGAAAATATCAAGTTTCCTAAATGGCCGGTGGCGAGCTTTTACCACAGGCAGAAGACCTGGAGCGCGCGCCATGAACAGCCATTCCCCGTCATTTCCCGTCGATAGCCCGGTCCCCCGAGACGCCGCCGAGTCGCTGCTACCGGGCGCACCCGGCAAGGTGCGCCCAGATGAATCGACCGCCGCTCCTCCAGCCGCGCAAAAATCCAGCCTCCGCAAGCTGCTGATGATGGGAGCCGCCGTCGCTGTGATTGGCGGGGCTGCATGGTACGGCTGGGATTACTGGAGCGTCGGCCAGTATCTGGTCTCGACCGATGACGCCTACGTCAAGGCCGACAACACCACCGTCGCCCCCAAGGTCTCGGGCTACCTGCATGAGGTGCTGGTCGGCGACAACGAACGAGTGAAAGCCGGGCAGATCGTGGCGCGAATCGACGATCGCGATTTTAAGGTCGCGCTCGATCAGGCCGATGCCGACGTCGTCGCCGCGCAGGCCGCCATCGCCAGCAAGCAGGCGCAGCTCGACGTGCAGCAGGCCGTCATCAACGCCGCCAAAGCCACCCTCGACGTCGACAAGGCCGCGCTGACCTTCGCCGCGCAGGACAGCAAGCGTTACAGCGATCTCGCCGCCAATGGCTCAGGCAGTCTGCAGAACGCGCAGCAAGCGCAGTCACGCATCGCCAGCGCGCAGGCAGTGCTGGCGCGCGACGCCGCCAACCTCACCTCGGCGGAAAAACAGGTCGATCTGCTCAATGCCGAGATCGTGCAGGCCAGCGCCACCCGCGCACGCGCCGTCGCCGTGCAAAGCCAGGCGCAGCTCAACCTCAGCTATACGGCGATCGCGGCGCCGGTCGATGGCGTCGTCGGCAACCGCTCGCTTCGCACCGGACAGTATGTGCAGGCGGGAACGCAATTGATGTCGGTGGTGCCAATCGATGGCGCCTATATCGTTGGCAACTACAAGGAGACGCAGCTCACCGACGTGCGCAAGGGCCAGGCCGTCGACATCGAGGTCGACATGTTTCCAGGCCATACGGTGCATGGCCATGTCGACAGCATCGCTCCCGCCAGCGGACAGGAATTCGCACTGCTGCCGCCGGACAATGCCACCGGCAACTTCACCAAGGTCGTGCAGCGCATCCCGGTGAAGATCGTGCTCGACGGCGGCAACGATGCACCCGTCGAATTGCGGCCGGGTATGTCGGTGATCCCCACCATCGCCACCCACGGCACCTCGCGCGTCAAGCCAGCCGCGGCAACATCCAATAACTCCAACAAGACCGCAGCAAAGGTTTCGGGAGCAACATGCCATGTCAAAACCAGTCCCTACGGCCTCAATCTCCGCGTTTCCAACATCTAGCCCCGCCGCGGTCGATCCCAATCGCGCCAACCTGACCACATGGATCGCCGTGCTTGCCGCCATGATCGGCTCGTTCATGGCGATCCTAAATATCCAGATCACCAATGCCTCGCTGCTCAATATCGAGGGCGGCATTGGCACCGGGGTGGACAACGGCTCGTGGATCTCGACCTCTTACCTGATAGGCGAGATCGTCGTCATTCCACTGACCGACTATCTCAGCCGGGTGTTCTCGTTCCGCATCTACATGCTGGCCAGTGCGACAGCCTTCGCGCTGTTCTCGGTCGCCTGCGCCTTTACCCACGACCTGCCATCGATGATCGCGATGCGCGGCCTGCAGGGCTTTGCCGGCGGCGTGCTGATCCCGATGGCCTTCACGCTGGTGCTGACCAAGCTGCCGAAGCCGCAGCAGCCGGTCGGGCTGGCGATCTTCGCGCTGTCGGTGACTTTCGCCCCCGCGATCGGCCCGACCATCGGCGGCTATCTCACCGAGAATTACGGCTGGCAGAAGATCTTCTTCGTCAACGTGCTGCCGACCATCGTGATGGTCACCGCACTAGCCTTCACACTGGAGAAAAAGCCGATGCAACTCGGCCTACTCAGGGAGGGCGACTGGGCCGGCATCTTCACCATGGCCGTCGGACTGTCGGCGCTTCAGACCGTGCTCGAGGAAGGCAACAAGGACGACTGGTTCGCATCGCCCTTCATCCTGCGCCTCGCGATGGTGGCGCTGGTCAGCCTGGCTGCATTCGTCTGGATCGAGCTCACCGTCGAAAAGCCGCTGATCCGCCTGCGGCTGTTGAAGGGCCGCAACTTCGGCGTCGGCACCGTCGCCATGACCCTGCTCGGCTTCGCGCTGTTCGGATCGGTCTATATCCTGCCGGCCTATCTCGGCCAGGCGCAGGGCTACAATGCCGAACAGATCGGATCCGTGATGGCATGGACCGGGCTCCCCCAACTGATCCTGATTCCGCTAGTGCCGCAGCTGATGAAGCGCTTTGACACCCGCTACATCGCCGTCCTTGGCCTCGCGATCTTTGCTTATAGCTGTTTCATGAACACTGCGATGTCGCCCGACTATGCCGGCGATCAACTTTGGATCCCAAATATCGTACGCGCCATCGGCCAGGCCATGGTGCTGACGCCGCTGACCTCCGTGACCACCGGTGATATTGCTCCGCAGGATGTAGCGGCTGCCTCGGGCATCAGTAACATGCTACGCAATCTCGGCGGCGCCATCGGCACCGCGGTGCTGGCCACCGTGATCACCAAGCGCGAGCAATTTCACTCCAACATCATCGGTCAGTCCGTGACGCTCGGCCGCGAAGAGATTCGAAACCGGATCGGCCAGATGACCAGCTACTTCACGGCGCACGGCGTGCCCGACCCGGCTGCCGCCCGCGAACAATCGATCATCGCGCTCGGCAAGGCGGTGAAGCATCAGGCGCTGGTGATGGCTTTCAGCGACACATTTGCGGTGCTTGGCGTGATGCTGGCGCTTGCGGCTGCCGCCGTTCTGCTGACACGTAAGGTGAGGGGAAGTGGCGCTGGCGCGCATTGAACAGACTTCAAGGTCGTGCCATCGGCCAGACCGCGCCCGCTACAGCAGCCTCACCCATTTATGTGATGCCGGCCATCTGATCATAGCGTACTTGCCGAACCAACTGGCAAAGTCGACTTCCAAGCCCTTCCGGTCAGGCCCGGCGTGTCTTTCAAGCGCGCGACCCGGCAGGCATCATCGCCGGTGTGGCGCCGCAGCTGGTCGAGGCGAAAGAAGCCTACTTGCGGAAGTTAGATCCGGTCCGTGCAGTCGTCTGCGTCAGAAAGGATTTGGATGGAGCATTTCTTGACGAAGTCATGATGCGGCTCAAGCCGGAACCGGAAAGATTGCGTGCCTAGGCCCGCGCGATGCCACGCAACTAAAAGTCCGCTTTCAAATGATTAGAACTAATCTGCCATCGATCCTGATTTTAGGACTAAAAGCCTGGTGCGCGAGGCCGCCCGTTGGTCACGTGACGACTAACCGAGGTGAATGCAAACCATTCCCATCTGCAAATTCTTCAGCGCCTGCATCCCTATGAAATGCAGACGTTACTTCAGCTCGACTTATCTAGCGCAGTCCCTACGGTAGAAGCAGAGACTTCAAACAATTGCGCCTGCGGCTTCCTCGCCGAGAAAGCCATGAAGCGCGGCGACAACCTGCGCACCTTCGCCGATCGCCCCGCCCACCCGTTTGACGGAGCCGGAGCGCACGTCGCCGACGGCGAAAATGCCCGCCACCGACGTCTCGAGTGTCTGCACGGTGCGTCCATGCACGGGGAGACCCGTCGTGACGAAGCCCGCGCGATCGAGCGTGACACCGCAATCCTGCAGCCAATTAGTCGCTGGATCAGCGCCGACGAAGAGAAACAAATTACGGATTTCGGAAGTGGTCTCCTCTCCCGAAAGGCGGCTGCGTGTGGTAACCTTCGCAAGAGCAGCATCGGTGTCTCCTCCTAGAGAGACGACCTCCGTGTTGAAGACCAACTCGATGTTCGGCGTCGCTTCGATACGCTCGATCAGGTATCGCGACATGCTCGCGGCAAGTCCACCGCTCCGGATCACCATGAGAACCTTCCGTGCGAATCCAGAAAGAAAGACCGCGGCTTGCCCGGCCGAGTTGCCGCCTCCGACCAAGACGACTTCTTGCTCAGAGCACAACCTCGCCTCAATGGGAGAAGCCCAATACCAGACGCCTCGTCCCTCGTAATCACTCAGACGTTCAATCTCGGGATGACGATAGCGGGCGCCGCTGGCCACGACGACAGATTTCGCGCGCAAGACCTCGCCGTCATCGAGTCCCAATTTGAAGGTGCCGTCCGTCCTGGAGCAATCGAGCGATTTCACTGTGACGGGGATCAGGATGTCCGCCCCGAATTTTTGCGCCTGATTGAACGCTCGCGCTGTCAGCGCCATTCCGGAAATGCCTGTCGGAAATCCGAGATAGTTCTCGATCCGCGCGCTCGCTCCGGCTTGCCCGCCGAAGGCCCGGGAGTCGCACACCGCGACCGTCAAGCCTTCCGAGGCCGCGTACACCGCCGTCGCTAGCCCAGCCGGACCGCCACCGACAATGGCGACGTCGTAGAGCTTCTCCTTTGCGTATCGGACGATCATGCCAAGGGCATGTGCAATTTCCGATAGCGAGGGATTCCGTAAAACCGAACCGTCCGGAACGACGACCAGCGGCAGATCATTCGGCGAGGGCGTGTAGCGTGCGACGAGATCGGATGCGTCCTTATCAAGGGTAGGGTCCAGCAAATGATGGGGATGGCCATTTCTGGTCAGAAATCCCTGTAGTCTGATCACATCCCTGGAATTGGCGGGACCGATCAGCGCCGGACCGCCCACGGCGCCCTGAATGAGGTTCACGCGACGGAGGATAAGCGCGCGCATGATGCGCTCGCCAAGATCCGCCTCCGCGATCAGCAGCGCCCGCAACCGCTCTGGTGGGATGACGATAGTCTCGACATCTCCTTCGGCATGTCCGTCGATTAGCGCAGCCCTACCCGAAAGTTGTCCGATCTCGGCGACGAATTGTCCGATCCCCTGGTCGGTGACCGGCGTGACGTTGCCGAAGCCGTCCCTTTTGGTGATCGCGACATGACCCGACAGAACGACGAACATGCCAAGCCCGGGCTTTCCGGTCTCGAACAGTAAGTCTCCGTCGGCATAGCGTCGTATCTCGCCGAAGCGCCTCATACGCTCGATTTCCGGGCCGGTTAGAGTTGGAAATGTCTGGTCGTGACGCGGCAACCTGGTGCTCAGCGGCTTCGACGGAACTGATCCTTGCGCTTTTGACGACATTTCTTCCCGATTCTCCGACGCCGCTAACTACCCCAGCAACAGGAGAGTGCGGTCCACTCCGGGAGTTTTGAATCATACGAGTGTCTAGGTTGGCAAAATTGATCGCCGGGCTCTGGTTGCCGTAGTTTGAACTCGCAGTAGTCGGTCGACCGTAAATCCAGTTTAGACGTGTGTGTTTTCGTGCGACGTACTGCGCAACAGTCCCCAAAATCAGATGTAACGGAATGGTGCTCTAAACCACGACGCCGCGGCAGATGACCGCCGCGACGCCAGGGAGGCGATATTCCAAAGGGTCGCCTCCTGTGCGCCCCTTTGCTGCGCCGCATACGTCAGACGTTGATTTTTGCCAGTTTGCGGAGCAGCGCCATTTCTGTCTTCGAGATCAGATGGGCGCCGGTTCCCGTCATCGCCTTGACGCGGTCGTTTTCATAAATGAGACCAAATTCGCGAAGCTCGCGATTATTAGAAATTCTCGAAACGATCTGCCGAACGGCCAGGCGATCCTGATTGCTGAGCTTGCTGTCGTTATCGCGAGAACCCTGCCAAACGTCACCGGCGATAATCGCGTCGATCTCAACGCCCCAGAGTCGGGGTGCTGCCGCTTTGACTATTTGCAACTGTCGCAATGCATCAAGACCCTCTTCGACGGTCTGCATCATGAGGAACCGATCAGAAGCTTCCGGAATTCTGGAAACGATTATGTTGATGCTTTGCGCGCGCGTGCTCTTCGGCTTTCGACCATGTAAGGAGCCACTTGCTTCGGTTTGACGAGCGTCGAGATAAAGTTTGAGATTTGGATCGGCCCGCAATGTTGTTTCATGAGGGCCCGGCCAAAGCTTCTCCCCTTCAACACGCCGACGGAGCTTGACGTATTCGCCTACGGTTCGTGAATTTATTCTCGGTGGTCTGAGTTCGAATTGCGTGCCGTCGTCGCCCGCCTTCCGAGCGAATGTCGCCGCTGCGCCCGAAGCAATATCGTCGCATGCAATCTTCAAACGTCTCAGCGTTTCTAGCGTTCGCTGTCCCCGCTCACTCTCCTGCGCTGCAGCCACCAGTCGCGACATGATCTCCGTCGACGCTTGCGTCTTCTCACCGCGGCTAACCATGGGCTTCATGCTCCAGAACCGAAGATTCGGGCGTCGCAAGCGAAAGCGCCTCGTCAAGGTTACATAACGACGGTACATCCTCAAACAGAAGGTGACCTTCCAGTATCTCCTGTAGTTGACCGTGACTGCTCGAACCCGCAATCAGCCAGTTGCCGAATGCGTCAAATGCCCTTTTGCTTTTGTCCGAAGAAATCGCGAGGAGTAAGTCCTCGCGTTTGTTCATTAACAAGAGTCGGTAGAGTTGATTGTCGCGTTTTTCTTCTGTGCCGATTGGTAGATCTATCTGCATTTCGGGATGCGTACGAGCGAAAACCACAAGGTTATTCTCCAGTTCGAACTGGTGCACGATTCGAAATTGAGCACCGGCATGCTGCTGATCAAATTCCGAAGACTGCGAAATGAGCGTATACACTGAACGTTCGGTGTCGGGATTTGCATCCAGAATCCCTTCGCACAGCTTCAAGGTCTTGCTCTCCGAGGCCCACTCTGCCCATAGAGAGTCTCGAAGTTCACGCTCCCGCCTTGCCTGTGCTCGCAGATGCGCAACCGGCTTGCCGTTGTCCTCCGCCTGATCGGCTTCAGCATTTAAGCGCACCTCGATTTCTTGCGAGTACTTGGCCTCCAGCATCAGCGCATTCACTCTGCTTCCCAGACCATTCAGAAACTTTGGACCTGTAACGCGAAAGCGGCATCGTGAGCATGCTCGTGGACGAAAAACAGGCGCGTGTCGCCCTGCGGAAATTCTTTTCCCGCCGATGCTGCAATCCCCACCTGGACAAAGGCCATGGGCAAAAACATCGGTCGGCGCGGCTCTCGAGGAACGGTGTTCTTGCAGCAATGTGCGCCCAATCGGATCGTCGGCGTCCGGTGATTCTACCGCTTCATCCAATATCTCCTTTGCGAGAGGATCTGGCGAGGCGGCTGTTTCCCCTCGCTTGGTATACCCACTGTTCAATGCTTTATGGATTTCGCTGTACCGGACCTGTCGATAATACCAGGTCATTACGAGGGCGGAATGGCCGACAAGCGCTTGGATATATTCGATTGGTACTCCGGCCTCGTGTAGCACCGTCACCGTAGTCACGCGTATCGAGTGAATATCGAAGACCGGGTTGCCTCCGCGAATGAGCGGATACGGATAGCCTAGCTCTCGCTCGACAATAGGCTCGCAATGCACAAGAAGGTCGTGCCAGTAGTTCGCGACAATGAAGTCGGACACCGGTTGGTGCATATCGTAGTCCGGGTTACGGAAGAGTGGGAAGACGGTCGGAAAAGGTCTGCTGCCTGTATAATTCGCGCTGAGGTCGATCTCCTTCGCGAGGATGGGGCTCTGTATCGGATTGTAGGTTGCTTGTAGGATGGCGATGCGTTCAACATTTGCCGCGATTATTGGGTCGATCCAAGGAACGTCAAATGGATCGCCCGTTTTATTCGTGTTGACGAACATTCCAAGTTCGCGGCGACGTCCTCCTTTTTCCGAAAACTCGAAGAGCCGTATAAATCCTTGTCGTCGAGCGACGGTCGCGGTAGGCGCTGAGTTAGGCTTGTGCATTTTAGTTGATTGATCGACGATCTCCATATCGCCCTCACCAGAATCGAGCCAGCGCGCTTGATACTTGCGCATCCCGCTATGGAGGATGATGTCAATAATGACGGGGGCGAGAGGGAAGAACACGCTCTCATAGATGCCAGTGTGCCGGTTCTTGCACATCTTGAAATGTGGCTTTCTGCGCGTTCCGAGTTCTCGAGCGAACTGGAAGTCATTCCGTCTGTTTTCTCTGACGATGATGTCCATCACTTCTCTGTCGAGCGGTCGCCGAGTCGTCTTTCCGTGTCGAGCCGGTGCCTCTCCCGCGCGATCCATATCGACGTCAAATGGATTCGGCGTCTGGTCGTGAAAATGATCTCGGATTGCGGCTAGCTGAAACGCGTGTGCCATAGTCGAAGGTGCACGGTATGCATTACCCTTTTTCGATTCCGAAAAATGTCTTGCTAGAAAGTTCACATATGTACTGCTGTTGGGCTTCCTGTCGTTAATATGTCTCGATCGAACGACTTCGCGAAAAGATTTTGGTGCATCCTGCTCGCCAAGATGAAGCATGAAGATAAGCCACGTATTAAGCTCTTCCATTTGATTTTTAACGGACTTCGTTCCGAATAGCGGCAGAAGCTCCCGAAACGATTCCGCCCAGTCCCTAATGAAGAGCGGAACCTGACGTACCGTGTGCCCGATGCACCTTTCTACAAGTTTAGTGTTCCGATTTGACGGATTCTCACACCACTCAAATGCGACCACGCCGGTCTTCGCGGTACGGCGCCTTCCGAGAAAGTGAGGAGCCGTCGCCTGCTCGGCAGCCACGAGCCCATGATATTCGCACAAGAGGCGATAAAGGTGGTTGGTGGAAGCTGATCGGAGTTCACCAGACGTGCGATGGGTTTGTGCCCACCTCTTAAAGTAGACCAGCGGCCACTCAACGAGCCCATGTCCTTGGAAGGCTGTGGAAGACTGCGCGATCGTAAGATACACATTCAAAATGTTCGCCGCAGATGTACTGCGCGATGCTTCCATGCGGCTCCAAACAAGATTACCTATTTCCCAGTATCGAGACGGCACTGCCATCCAGCAAGCGACAGGCCGAATCTTTTTTGGATATAGATTCAGAATGTCTGTGATGTGGGATACCGGCTGTAGCCACACGCCTTCTGTAGATAGGTACTGAGAGAACCATGCCCATCCAAAAATGCGGCCGTGACCTTCGCCACTTTCTATTCTAGTTTTCTGCTCATTGAAGAACGCCTCAGTACAACGTGCGATCGTTTCGAGAGCATCAGGCGACGATGTTTCAGTAGCAAGATACTTATCGATCTCCAAATCTCCGACGAGGCTTGATTGATGGAGCTTCAACACATCGTCAAGACAGCAGTTTGCTGACAGAATCTCGGAAATTAAATGCTTCCGGTCGGTCTCTTCGAGTGCATTTAGGATGCCGTCCAAGTTCCGAATATTTTTGCGGGGCTTTCCGTGTGGAGTTTTTGGCGGAACTGCGCGTATGGCGATGAGTCCCTGAATAACGGCGTTTGGTCTAAAGTATGTAAATCGGTCCGAGCCTAATTCTCGGACCAAACCCAACTCGAGGGTCGGGAACCTCCTGATAGTATGAATTGATAGGTCAAGTTTACCGAAGCTGCTCATTGCATCTGTTGCGCTCCTGGTCAGAAGAGAGATCAAAAGTGCACGAAATTTCTTGTTGAAGTCGTGCCAGGCGCCGCGCAGCTGTTTCATTGAAATGGGACGCAACTGGACATATGTAGTTGTACTAAGGTTTGCGCTGTGACCTGATTCATCAGGGTTCCGCTGCAGGTTTGTATCGTTCGCGAATTCGACAATAGAGGTCATTCTTTGTCTACCCTTGCGTAGGCGGATTCCAAGGCTTCTCTCATTTCGGTCGTGTGCCCTCCGGAATAGTCCTGCTGGCTGCTGATGCTCTTGTGGTGCATCATCACTTGAATGAATTCGGCAGGCAATTTTAGTACGTTCTTCAACGTCTCTTTATAGTAGTGCCTCAAACCGTGAATATGACGTCCACTCAGATGCGGCTCGAGGCCCACTCGACGGCACGCGCGGTCGAACGCCTTTGTAAGATTGCTGTACTTCTGCGGTTCGCCGAGCATCTTTCGATCGGTGAGATTGATAAAAAGATAGGGGTGCTGTTGAGCCGCGGTCATGTGGCGGCGCATGGCCAGAGTTTTGACGATCTCTTGAAGGAAAACGTGAGACGGTTGGCGGAATGACCAATAGACCCACGATGCACGCAGTGCGACATTCGTCTCCAGCATACTCTTCCAGCCTGCTCGAAGGGGATGCTTGGGTGGGTAGTGCGAACGTGGAATCAGTCCGTATTTCTTCGCTAGGTAGTCGATACGCCTTAGCGACGTGTCATCGAAAATTCCTGTGAACCGAGAATCTGCCGGGTCGGCGAGAACAACGAGTGGCGCCTTCTGAGTATCGCCGTTGGCAAACTCGCTTATCATGGTGCCAGGCATGACGTCGCAGCACCAGAGGTTCAGAGCTTCGCTAACTCGAATTCCGCCGTAGGCAAGCAGTATCCACAATGCTTTGAAAGCCGGGTTTCGTTCTGCACTAATAATGAGATCGACTTCATCCCGAGGCATCGTTTGACCCGCAGAGGAGCGTCTTGGGAGTGGATTTGCTCGTTCGACAACCAACGGCTTCGCGTGAGGCGCGGCTCCCATCAACTTCCTCCAGCGCTCTCGTTGGCCACGCAAATGGATAAAGAAATCACGCTTCCCCAAAACGGTAAAATCGGGAAATGTTTTGAGACGACCTCTCAATGGGATGAGTGGGATCGTTTCATAGCGGCGATGACAGAACCGAAGATAATCGATGATGGTGCTAAACTCAGTCTCAGCAGTTTTTCTACGAACCGGGAGCCATTGCGGAGTCTCCATATCGAGTTCATCGATGCGATCGCCGACCCGAAACGCTACATAGTTCCAAACAACCATTTGAAGATCATCTGCGGTGAGGGGAATCTGACTGTAAGCGATGGTTGAGAACTGATAGAGCCTACCGATCGTGCGTAAGGCGGCGTGAACGTTCTGAATTTTTGACTCAAGAAGGTCGAGTGCCCATGCGGCTGGCTCCCGAGGAACGTCTACTCGTCCGTCTGGAGTACGAATTATTAGCAGGGGTCGATTGAATGGCGGTTGCTTTGCTTTCGCATTGAGGACGACGAAGGTCGGGATTCCTATTTCGATGTCATCAATGGTCGGAGGAGGTTCGGGGCGTAAACAGTCATGGTCAGTCATGCGACTATCCAGTTAGCGATGGGTCATCGCCAACAAAGTCTGTTCGCTGCAGAAGGGCAAGATGCGCTAACGTGAGCGTTGGGCTGTCGTTTCTTGAATGAACGACTAGATTACGTACTACAGGGAACAGCAAAGGACTGCTTCGAGAACATCCGCCCGAACGAAAGGATTCGATTTGAGAATCAGCGTCCGATGAAATTGTGGATAACAGCTGCGGTGAACCGGGGAAGCTATCGAAGCGGAGCAGAAATCCCGCACCAGGCGACTGGTAGTCGCCGGTCGCCACGAATCGTGGGGCTCGGGTGGCCCTGCAATTTGTCCGAGCCCGTAAGCCGCCGTTAGCGCGCCAAGGAGTTGCGACACCGGTGTTTGCTGCAGCGATCACCTGGCGGACCGCTCTCGCGCCCTACTACGTCGAACTCGGGCTTGATCCGACGGGTGCTCCGCCGACTTCGAACCGAGCCCCCTTTGGCGAAGATTTCTGCGCCATCGTTGAGGAAATCCGGCCCGAGGTCGTCAGTTTCCATTTTGGCTTGCCCGACGAGGATTTACTCAAGCGTGTGAGCGCGACGGGCGCACGAGTCATATCATCCGCGACGACCGTTGCCGAAGCTGTTTGGTCGAGCAGCGCGATGTCGATGCTGTCATTGCGATGGGTCTGGAAGCCGATGGGCATCGTGGCAACTTCCTTACGGATCGGATGGCAACGCAGGTTGGCACTTTCGCGCTGGTCCCTCAAATTGTCGATGCCGTAAATGTGCCGGTTATTGCAGCAGGCGGCATCGCGGACCACAGGGGATTTGCTGCAGCCATGGCCCTCGGTGCATCTGCAGTGCAAAATGATCGCGAACAAAAAGACCGGACATGCTGCCGAGGTTCAAAGCGAGAGGGCTCAAGGATTCGGCTTTGCCGTCGAGGCAAAGATCGAGGAGACGTGGCCCCAGTTGGGGGAACGTCGGTAGGCACAGCAGAAGTGCCGATTTGATGGAAGTTCGCGTTGTGGGTGCAAAGTTTTATGTTCGGCTTTTCGAGTCCGGGAATTTCATCGGGCGTGGTATATCGGGATAGATTCTGCGTGCGCGTCGATAATGCTGACGACCTTTTTTTCGAGCGGAAGGTTTGACTTTTCTTGCGCCCAAATCTGCTTAAAGCGCTCGACGGTTTCGGTCGCAGTATCGAGAACCAGCTTCTCGGGGATCATCGCCTTTGCGGCAAGATGCCTTAGCTCGTCGCGAGTGAAGTCAACCATCTTCTTTGTGCGCGAGTAGTTCAACGCCATCTTGTCGTCTGGAATATAGGGTATCGTGGAGAGAAGGTCGTACGCAGGCGATAGAGCGGGTGTGCGCTTGTCGGAGTAGATCAAGGACCAGTTTTTGAGGTGCATGTCGGTATTCCCGATAAGCGTACTGAAAACCAACCTACGGATAAACTCGGCGACGTCGGCCTCACCAGACTCGATGCCAAGTACCTTCGCAATTACTTTGTAGTTAGCGTGTTTGTATTTGTCGTCTGGAGGCACTCCGAAGACTTGGGCGAAATCCTCGATATGAATTGGGCCATCCGGGCTTCGATCAAAGCGTTTGATCGCCAACGCTTGGCCCTTGAATTCTCCGATGCCCTCGGGCAACCCCTCGATAGCCTTCACGTCAAGTAGCTGAAGGTCGGGTACGTCCATGCCAATGGACTTGGCAATCGTCATCATCGAGTATTCATTTTCCGGAACGCCCGGATATTGATGAGAAGGCAGCTTGACGATCCACGATCCTCCGACGCCCTCGACTGGGATAGTCAGGCCTCCCTTCTTTGCGTCGGTCTTCAAGGCAGAGAACTTCAATTGAACGCCAGCGAGGGAGAACCGCAGCATGTTCTGGCGCTCTTCCGGTCCAATTTCTTCCTCGACTTGAGGGGGGAGCGCCTCACCATCCGCAGGAACTACCGAAAGCGCGCCCGGGAGATCTTGGCCAAGCATCCAGAGGAGAAAAAACTCGCGCTTCTCGTTAACCCCCGCTCGCTCTGCGATGTAACGGCGAAGCGCTCCTTCCGGAAGAAGGTTCGAAAAGAACGGAGGTAGCACCTGCTGGATTGGTTTGAATGCTGTAAGCAGTCTGCCGAATTGATCTTTGAATGCGAGACTAAGGGTCGGGCGATTTTCGTCGTCTAGCTATCTCGACGCATTCTGCCTCAGAACGAATGCGTTTGCGCTGGAAGGCATGAAAACGCCTCCGAGAAAAGAGGTATTCTTGTAGTGACGCCAGATTTTGCCGATGAGCGCGTGTCCAGAAGTTGCGTTCCAACGTCCTTCCAGATCGCATAGACCGTGCAGACGAACCGCATCAGCGATGATAGGAGTTCGAGATACGGTCACAGCGGCGGCAGGAGACGCGAAGCGTGCGGCGGGGAATTTCCGACAACCGTCGTCGCTGGATAGGGATCGCGTTTGAACGCGCGATTGCGTGAGTCTTTCAGGACGGCGTCCCAATGCTCGGCGAGCATCTCCGTTGGTGGGGCTGGACCCGCGGCGGTCTTCCGGACGGCCTCACCGGCTAACTTTGCCATCTGTTCGGTGACCCGATGAGTCATTCAACGATTTGAGCTCTAGCGATCGCCTCCTCAATGCGCTCGCGCGTCGGAGCAGCTAGTCTCTCCACCTGAAGGAGGCGCGCGTACACCAGTGGTGGGTCTTCTTCTTGCAGAGCGTTTCGGTTCAGTAGAATAAAATCCGAAAGTTCTGCGAGTGAGATTTCGGATAGGTTTCGCCGGTGATCAGGGGCATGCGGTGCGCGAAATGCGAGGCGATTAGCAACTGTTCCAGGCATCCAGAGAAATGAGCCCGAGGTTTCCTCCGTCCGCTCATAGCCTTTCAGATGGCGCGCGATCTGCTCGCGGATGCGTGCTCCGGTCCTGAGCCATCCATGAGCGCGCGCGATGCGCTGGGCGAGGATGTCCTCGCGCACCGGCGCTTCGGCTTCCATGACGGCATCGATCATGGATTGCAGGCTCGGGCGATAGGAGAACTCGAAGAAACGCTCGGGATCCGCTTTGATGCCGGTGAGATCAACCATCCGGAATGTCGCTCCCGAGCGGGCTTCGACCTCGATCAGCGACGCAATCCGTTGCTCCCCGACAGGCCCAGGACCAGCGGTCGCCACAGCTACGCCGCAGGTTTCGTCCGCGAGACCGTCCGGTGCATTGCTGGTATCCACGTCGTCGGGCGGCATGTCGGTTTCATGCGGGATGTCGGCTTCGCCGGAGATCGCCACGCGTTCGGCTTCGGCGAAGGTCGCCCGGCTCGCCTCCAGCGCCGCGTTCAGCGCGTCATGAATGCGTTCCGTCGTTTCCGCGGCATTGAACCACCAGTCGGTCGACCAGATACGCAGGATGTTCCAGCCTAGGCCACGCAGAACCTGCTCGCGGACCTTGTCGCGATCGCGTGCGGTGGCCGAACTGTGATAGGTGGCGCCATCGCATTCGATCCCGGCCAGATACAGTCCCGCATGATCGGGATGGCGGATGCCGAGGTCTATCCGGAAGCCGGAGACGCCAACCTGCGGTACGATCTGCCAGCCGCGCGTCTCGAGCGCTGCAGCGACGGCTTGTTCGAAAGGTGATTCCATGTCGCCGCGCGAGCCTGAATCCTGCGCCGGAAGCGCGATCGCGCCACGCACGGCATAGTCCAGAAACGCCTTGAGATGGCGTACGCCGAGCGCCTTGCTGCGGTTGAGATCGATATCGTCGGCGCGCAGGCCAGAGAACACTTTCAGCTCGGTTCGCGCGCGGGTCACCGCGACATTCAATCGCCGCTCGCCGCCTTCGTTGTTAATGGCGCCGAAATTCATAGGAAGTTTTCCGGCGGCATCGCGGCAGAAAGTGATCGAGAAATAGATCACGTCGCGTTCGTCCCCCTGAATGTTCTCGAGATTCTTGACGATCAGGGGCTCTATACGGTCGTCGGAAAAGAACCATTCGAGGTCGGGATTGGCGCGCAGCGTGTCGTCGAGCAGATCCTGAATAAGCGCCTGCTGCTGGGCGTTGAAGGTGATCACGCCGATGGTCGGACGATTCGCTTCCGGCAAAGCGAGCCAGGATTCCAATTTCTTGCGAATATCGCCCGCAATCGCACGTGCCTCCTCGCGATTGGTACGGCTTTTGCCACGGTCATAGAGACCGGTTGGTACAAGATTCAGGGAAACCGCGCGGTCGTCCGTTACTGGGCTTGGGAAGGTTATGAGGTGATTGTCGTAATAGTGCCAGTTCGAGAACGCGATTAGCGATTCATGACGGCTGCGATAATGCCAGCGCAGATGCCGAACCGGCAGTCCAGATGCCTTTGCTTCGTCGAGAATGCTCTCAAGGTCGCGGTCGTGTTCTGGGATGCTGTCGTCGTCATCATTGGCGCGGCCGAAAAAATTGGTCGGCGGCAGCTGCTTTGGGTCGCCGACGATGATGGTTTGCTTGCCGCGCGCGATCGCGCCGACCGCATCCCAGGTGGCGATCTGGGAGGCTTCGTCGAAAATCACGACATCGAACAGAGCCTGATCGGTCGGCAAATATTGCGCGATCGAGAGCGGTGACATCATCACGCAGGGCGCCAGCTTGCCGAAGGTCTCCGGCATCGCCGCAACCATTTCCCGGATCGATCGGCTCGGCCGCTTGAGGCCCATCTGATGGCGGAGCTGTCCGAGCTCCGACTGTCGGGACACGGATTCCGAAGACGGCAGGCCGTGCGCCAGCGCGCTGACTATCCTGTCGCTGGCATGGCTTCGCACGAGATCGTCGATGGCCCTGAAATCGACAATAGCATTTTCGTGCTCAAAGCGCCGGAAATTGCGCAGCTCTGGGCTCTCGTCGATCGTCTGCGGTAGCCACCAGCGCGCGTAGCCCAACCGGAAGGCGGCGATACTGCGGCCCGGTGACACCGCGCCGCTTTCGATATCGTCGACCAGGGGTGCGAGCCCGCGTGCGATCGCGCGTTTGCGAACTGCGCACCAGGACGACCAATCTCGAAATAGCGTACGCGCATGTTCGAGTTCGTCCATCTGTTGGGAGAGGTTGCCGAGGAAGTCGTCGCTTCTGCCGTCGATCGGTAAACCGGCAATCGCCTCGAATGCGTCGATAGCTTCCTGTAGATCCTGGTAACGGGCCAGATAGTCCTTGGCGGCAGAAATTTGCGGTTGGTTGATCTGTCCTTTGAGGCCGCCCGCAATACTGGCCGCGACCTTCTGAACGTCGCCGGCAAACTCGCCGAGCTGTACCAGGGACGTCCGGAACTGCTCCGCCCTCTGCATGTGGACGCTCAGTGCCTTGCAGTCGGTCTCGAGTCCTGCAAAACGGAGCGAGGTTTGCGCGACTGCGTTGCTGTCGATCGCTCGATGGGTGGCCTGCAACTTGCGAAGCGGCGCCAGATCATTGTCCGGATTGGCCGTTTTAGTGCCGGCATAGGACCCAAGCAGGCCGCGGACGCGTCGTGCTAACAGCCAGGATTTCGGCCACATTGCCGCATTGGCCTCGTGCCAATCGCGCTCGATCTCGGCGAGCGGCATGCGGGACACGACGTCAGCAGCATAGCGCGCAGACAGGCCAGTCTCGGTCCGGCGATAGGTCGCGATCGCAGAATCGAGTTCAGCGAGGGCGCGCGCCAGCGTGGCAAAGTCGCGATGCAGGATGATCGTCAAGTCCTCCCCCGCGGAGGCGACGAGGTCCCGGGCCAAGTCGGTGAAGTATCGCAGTCCGTCGGCGCGGCAATCCCGCAGGCCATCGAGGCCGAGGCGCGGGCTGATCGCAATCAACGCGGTTTGTGCCGCGGCCGCAGCGCGGCCAAGGGTACGTGCCGCGGCGATCAGCTTTTCCTGCCAGCCACTGGTCCATTCCTCGACATGCACCAGACGCAAGATCGGGCGAACGGTGACAGCCGCATAAGTTCGACCGAGGCGGTCAGCGAGATCTTCTAGGTCGGCATAGCCGGCAGCATCATGGACACCCTTGCTCTCCCATTGCAAGCTCGGTGCATGGTCGTCATGGCCCAGTGCGGCCATGCCAATCGCGAGATAAGGCGTCAATCCGTTCGGCGATTTGTGGTGCAAGGCCGCGACATAGGCATTCAGCTCATCGCGGCGGATCTGCAGGCGGTCATTGAGTGTCACCCACTGTGCGCCGATCTGCGGCCCGCGCTTCTCCCAAGAGTTTTTCAACTGATTGAAGAACTGCTTGCGATCGGCCTTGCTGGAATGGAGTTCGAGACAGTGATCGCCAAGGCCGTGCTCGCGCAGGCGGCGATGAACAACGTCGAGAGCAGCGGTTTTTTCGGCCACGAACAGCACCGTCTTGTGGCCGGCAAGGCACATCGCGATCATGTTGGCGATCGTCTGACTCTTGCCGGTGCCGGGCGGGCCGACAATGACGAAATCGCGTCCCTGCGCCGCGGCGAGGCTGGCCGCCACCTGGGACGAATCCGCAGGCAGCGGCATCACCAGGTCGGCGGAAGCATAGTGGCGATCGATGTCGTTTTCGTCGGGAAACGGTTGATCTGCTCCGTCGAATGCGCTTTCGGGATTGTCGATCAGATGTTTGACGACGCGGTTCTGCCGCAATCCTGCGATCCGGTCGGTGAGATCCTTCCACATCAGATACTTGGCGAAAGAGAACGTCGATAGAGCGATATCATCGACGACCTCGAAGCCGGGCACGTCGCGCACCGCACGGCGCATATGCGTCAGCACCTGCGCGACATCGACGCCGTTCTCGTCTGCTGGCAAACCGTCGCGGAAGTCCGGCAGGCTGAGGTCGAAATCGCGTCTCAAGAACTGCAGCAGCGTCGCATTGAGCCGCGGTTCATCCTCGTGAAACTTGAGACGAAAGCGATCGGACGCTCCTGATCGCTCGAGCTTGACGGGCAGGAGGAGGATCGGCGCCCGATACAGCCGCTGGTCGGTCGGCGTCTTTCTCCATTTCAGGATACCGACGGCGAGATAGAGGGTATTGGTGCCGCCTTCGGTCAGATCGTTTTTGGCCGAGCGAAACAGTTCGGTCAGGCGTGCAGAGAGGTCCTTGGCATCGAGCATCGACGAGAGTTCGTCTCGCCTCAGCGCCTCGGCGGCGAAGGTCAGGTGCAGATCCTGACCACGCTGCTCGCGATGCAGCACGGCATCGCGCTCGCCGAGCGGATTCTGCTGTGGAAGGGAGATCAGCTTGATGGCTGCGCCATCCGCCAGCCGATCCTCCAGATAAGCGACGTCTGGACAGAGAAACGGAACCGTGCGCTTGCCTTCGGCGAAATTCAGAAGCCGGTTGCGCAGCGACAAATCGAGCAGCCGCGATTGCCAGCGTTCGATGCGGCCCGCCGCCGTGGTCGGCTTCACGTCCACGATATCAGCCGGTGCGAGTATGTCCGGCTCCGCAGGCAGCGGGACCTCCTCGAATGTGCCGACCTCTTCAATGTCGGTCCGGACGCGGGCTTCATGAGACGCCAGTGGCATGATGCCCGATGACCGCGATCGAGCGATATCGACTGCGGCGGTGAAGGGGTGCGCAGCGCCTTCGTCAAGCCCGGCTTCGCCGTCTTTTTTGGCCTGCTCGAACATCATTGGCGGCCGATGCGTGACGCCGGTGGTCTCGAACACCACGAGTTCGCGCGCCGCAATGCCCTTGCGCAGCTCGGTAACGTCGTCCTCGATCGTCTTGGGCAGGGTACGCTTGACCAGCCAGACGCCGGCCAAAGCATGCCCATCCATCAGCACCATCACGGCATTCAATCCGACGGCTTCTAGTGCCGCAGCGAAGAGCAGGGTCGTGTCGAGGCAGGTTGCTATCGTGTCTTGAGCAATCTTGCTCGGCCCGCGAATTTTCTGCCCGCGCGTTTCAAAGCTCGCAGGCGGCTCCGCATAATGGAGCCCAAGTCCCGCGACCGCCGAGTAGATTGCTGCGGCCAGCATGTAAGCGCGCTTGGGGTCATTGCTCTGATAGCCGTCGAGGGCCGACGAGTGACCATGTGCGGCAAGCCGCTCTGCTGCCGATTTCAGGACGCGGAAGACGGCGGGATCGTTCGGCATGACGAAGGCCGGAAGCAGCTGCGCCATGTCCGATACGCCGCCCCACTCATCGCGGGCCAACAGGCGCACCGGCACGATCGTCTCGGTGAGCAGGTCTTCACCCTGCATCAGGCGCAGCCGGATGTCACCGATCTCCGCTTCGTCAAGGCCTGCGAGATAGGCAGCATCCAGATCGATGCGGCGGTCAGTCAGGGCGATCTCGTCGCCTGGGAGCAGCCGGTCGATTGTCC
The DNA here is from genome assembly GCF_008329525.1 of Tardiphaga sp. P9-11. Lineage (GTDB taxonomy): Bacteria > Pseudomonadota > Alphaproteobacteria > Rhizobiales > Xanthobacteraceae > Tardiphaga. Next base: position 208,356 of record NZ_NPKQ01000005.1, read on the forward strand.
ACGTTTTCGGCCTGAGGAATGGAGGGCTGGCACTCAGTTCGAGCCTGAGGCGTTCGGCCGCGTCCCCGGTCGGGTTGCGGATGGCGATGCTCCGGATGACCGGAATGGAGTTCTGGTGCGATGCAAAGGTGAATTTTGTCGCAAGATCGGACACTATCGCGATCTCGGGAGCTCCCGGCGTTTCGATCAAAATATCATTTATCCCGGTGTTCAAGTGCGAGTCGTTCATTGCGCCGCCCAGTCTTCGTTTGCAATCATTCCGATATTGTGGGCTTGATCGCAAGTATGGTTTCAACTTTAAGGGGTGGTGCCGCCTCTGCGCGTTTCGCCGCAACTCCGGCATCGCTTGCGTGACGTCGATCCACTCTCCCGAAATGCCAATTCCCCATGCGCTTCACATTCATTCATGCCGCCGATCTCCATATCGACAGTCCGCTGGCCGGGCTGCGCTTGAAGGATGAGGACGTGGCGCGGCGTTTCGCCGAGGCGGGGCGGCGAGCTGTACAGGCGCTTGTGGATGAAGCCATCGCCAGTAAGGCGGCCTTCCTGATCATTGCCGGCGATGTGTTCGACGGTGACTGGAAGGACGTCACTACGGGGCTTTTCTTCGTCAGCGCCATCAGTGCGCTGCACCGTGCCAAAATTCCGGTTTTTATCGTCAAGGGCAATCATGACGCAGAAAGCCTGATGTCGCGCGACCTCCCTTATCCGGACAGCGTCAGGGTGTTTCGTGCCAATGCGGCGGAAACAGTCGTGCTCGATGACTATCGCGTGGCGCTACACGGGCGGAGTTTTCCGAACCGGCTGATCGGCGACTTCGTCGACAACTATCCCACGCGTCGCGAGGGCTGGCTCAATATCGGCGTGCTGCACACCTCGCTCGACGGCACTCGCGGCCATGATGGCTATGCACCCTGCAGTGTCGATGACCTCAGGCGGTTCGGCTACGACTATTGGGCGCTGGGCCATATCCACGCCGCCGAAATCGTGGTGCGCGATCCATGGATCGTATTCCCCGGCAACCTGCAGGGTCGAAATGTGCGCGAAACCGGTGCGAAGGGCGCTATGCGCGTCACCGTCGAGGACGGCCGCATCATCGATGTCACGCCGGTGGCGCTGGACGGTGCACGCTGGGCGCACTTGACAATCAATGTCACTGACGTCGCGGACGAGAAGGACCTGTTGGACCAAGTGTCGGCGGAACTGTCCGAGGCGCATACCCAGAGCGAGGGCCGCGCGCTGGCGGTGCGTGTCACGTTGACGGGCGCGACGGCGTTGCATGACGCGTTTGTGGCGCGGCGTGAACTGCTGCAAGACGAGTTACGGGCCGGTGCGCTGCATCTGGCGTCCGACTGCTGGGTCGAGCAGCTCAAAGTGAAGACGTCTCGGCTGGCGCGGCCAACTGCGGTGGTGCCTGATGCGGATAGCGTCGATGTTGGGGCGTTGCTCGGCGAGACCGCTCAGGATCCGGCCTTCGCGGCGGCGTTGGCGGAGCTGGTCGAGACCGTGAAGGCGAAGCTGCCGCGTGATCTGCAGGATGAGTTCGCGGCGTCCGACATGGTCGCGGCGCTGGCCGACGATGCACAGGCGATACTAGCGGGAGAACTGCTGTGAGGATCGAGCAGCTGGCGCTGGAGCGCTACGGCATCTTCACGGACCGCATACTCGTCTTCGACCCGCAGGCGTCGCTGCATGTGGTGCTCGGCGCCAACGAGGCCGGCAAGACATCGGCGCTGTCGGCGATCGGCGACCTTCTGTTCGGTTTCGGCGGCCGCACCGATTATGATTTCCGGCATGATAGTAAGCTGCTGCGCGTTGGCGGCACTTTTCGCCGCGCCGATGGCAGCGTCATCGCGGCACGCCGGCGTAAGGGCAACAAGAACACGCTGCTCGATGTCGATGACCAACCGCTGCCGGACGATCCGTTCGCGGCGCTGCTCGGCGGCATCTCGCGTGCTGCCTTCAACCAGGAATTCGGCATGACCGCGCAATCGCTGCGCGAGGGCGGCATTGAGCTGCTAGGCGCTGGCGGGCGGCTCGCGGAGACGCTGGCGGCAAGTTCGGCGGGGATGGCCGCAGTGTCGCGGATCAAGGACCGGCTGCAGGCGCAGGCGGATGATCTGTTCACATCGCGGAAGTCGGCTAGCAAGCCGTTTTATCTTGCTGCAGACCGGCGTGATGTCGCCGACAAGGCGCTGCGCGAGGCGGTGGTGACGCGCGAGGCACTGCGGCAGCTGCAGGCGGCGGTGACCGAAGCGGGCGAAGGATTGGAAAAGCTGCAAGCAGCGCATAAGACGAGCGGCATCATGCTGGCGCGCTGGCAGCGAACCCTGCGGGTGCGCTCGCCGTTGGTGCGGCTCGATGCAATCGCGGTCGAGCTGAACTCGTTGGCGGACCTGCCGGTGGTGGCCGAGCAAATGCTGGCGGACTGGCGCAGCGCGCTCGATGGTCTGACCGCGTTGGATGCCGAAATCACTGCGCTCGATGCTGCCGCTGCGGTGGATGCCGCCGAGATCGCCACCTTGACCGTGGATCATGCGCTGCTGGCCGAGGACGCGGTGATCGAGGCACTGCGGGAACGCGTCGGCGCCGTGCGCAAGGCAGCGACCGACCTGCCGCGGCGGCGGTATGACCGCGATGCTGCCGAAGCGCTGCTGGAGGATTGTGCGCGACGGCTCGGGCTTGCTTCGCATGCAGAACTCCGTGCGAGACTGCCGACCGATCCCGCACTGGCAGACGCGCGCGAGCGCATCGAGGCGATGCGGCGCGATTTGCAGGCGCTGGACGAGGCCGAGGCGCGGCATGCGCGGGTCATTCAGGAGCGCAACGCGTTCGAGACGCAGGAGAGCGCGGCGCAACTTGTCAGCGATATCGAGCCGCTGCGGCAGCGTTTTGCAGCGCTTGGCGACATCCCAGCACAGGACGAGCGCCTGCATCGCGAGCGCGCCGCGCATGCGGTGGAATTGAAGGCGCTTGGCGATGCCGTGGCCGCGCTCGATCCGATGCCGGGTTCTTTGGAGCGCCTGCGTGCATTGCCGGCGCCAGACCGCGCCACGATCACCCGATTTGCCGGCGCCATCGAGGCGAGCGAGCTTGAGCTGAAGCGGCTCGCTCAGGTGATCGCCGCACTCGATGACGCGATCGCCGCGACCCAGCTCGAACTGGCGCGGTTGTCGCAATCCGGCGCCGTGCCGACCAAGGCGGGCCTCGTGCAGGCGCGGCAGATACGGGATGCGCGGCTCGACGCGTTGCGTGCCGATGTCGACGGCGCGCGTGATGCGCGCGCCGCTGGGCTCGACGGTGTGGCGGAGGCGTCGCGCGCCATTGATGGCATCACGGACCAGTTGCTCACGGATACCGAGCGGGCGACGCGGCAGGAGGATGCGCAGCGCCATCTCGCCGACGCCCGCGATGCGCGCGAGCGCGAGGTGGCGAAGCGTGCCGGCGTGCAGCGTGCGTTGGACGAGACCGGCGAGGCGTGGCGACAGACCTGGGCGGCATCCGGCCTGCAGCCGCGCGGCGCTGCCGAGATGCTGCGCTGGCGCGAGCGGCTCGATGAGATCATAGCACGGCTGGAGAAGGTCGATCTGCAGCGCGTCGGAATCGACGCACTGGCTTCCGCGCTGGACGCGGGCAAGACGGCGACGGTCAGCTTCCTCGAAGGGACGGGGCTGCGGCCCGATCCCGCGCCGCCAGCGGTTGTCCTGTATCGCGAGGCGAAGGGACGTTTCGAGCAGCTGCAGGATGCATGGGCTGACGCGAAGGCGCGAGTCGTGGCAAAAACGCGGATCGCGCGCGACGTGGCCGAAGCGGCCGATGCGCGCGACCGGATCGCAGCGCGGATTGCGGAGTTGCGGCGGCATTGGCCGCAGACGATGCAGGCGATCGGGCAGCCTTTGGAAGCTACACCGGCACAGGCTAACGCCGCACTGACGGTGTGGAGCGCCGTCGGCGTGCCGCGCGCCAGCCATGAGCGCGAGGGCCGCAGCGTCGATACGATTGTGGCCGATCTGCAGGCATTTGATGCGGATGTCGCGTTGCTTTGTGCGCGGATCGCGCCGGATCTGTGCGATATGCCGGCGCAGGAGGCGCTGTCGCGCATCGCGGAGCGCCTCGCCGAGGCGCGCCGTGTCGGCGAAACGCGAAAGCGGTTGCAGGGCGGGGTGGAAAGGCGCGCGGGGGGCCTTAGTGCGCTGGTCGCGAAACGTTCTGCGAGCGTGTCCGCGCTCGATGAGGCATGCCGGGTGCTTGGCGTGGCCGATACTGCGGCACTCATCGCACCGCTGACGCGGCTTGCCACGCGCCAAACGTTGCAAAACGAACAGGCCGCGCTGCGGCGTCAACTCGGCGAGATTGCTGATGGTCATGACGAGGGCGCGTTACGCCGGGAGCGCGAGGGAATCGATCTCGACGGTTTGCGTGCCGGGATCGACAGCGAGACGGTGCATCAGGCACAGTTGTTGAAGGACATTACCGACGCCTCGGCAGCGCATCGTCAACGGCAGCAGGAGCTGGACGTACTGACCAAGGGCCGCGACGCTGCCAGCGCTGCAGCCCGCCGCAACGAGGCCGAAGCTGAGATGTTGACCATCGCGGAAGGTTGGCTGCTGCGCTCAGCGGCATCATTGCTCGCGCGCAAGACCATCGAGCTGCATCGTGCCAAGGTGCAGGACCCGACTATCGCGCGGGCCGGCGGATTGTTCGCGCTGGCGACGGCCGATGCCTTTGCTGGACTGACGATCGACTACAGCGAGCAGGATCAGCCGATGCTGGTGGCGCGCCGCGCCGAAGGCGAACGGGTCTCCGTGTTGGGCCTCAGCGAGGGGACGCGCGACCAGCTTTATCTCGCGCTGCGGCTCGCCTTGATGGAACGACGGACCTCCGAACCGATGCCGTTCATTGGCGACGACCTCTTGGCAAGTTTCGACGAGACACGCACGCTCGCAACGCTGCGGTTGCTGGCAGCGACGGGGCGGCAGCGCCAGATGATCGTGTTTACGCATCACAGCCATGTGGCGGATCTAGCGGCGTCTCTAACCGATTGCGTTGTGGATTTAATCACCTTGTGAAGTCGAGCGCGTTTTAGGCTTGGACATCTAAGCTCGGAGCATGAAGGTGTCTCGCTTCGCCTTCCGCCATCCGCGATAGGCGGATGTGCCTCGTGGCGCAACGCGGACGTTGAGGGCGGATATCCGCATAAGTTTCTCGTAGTGGGCCGCAATCGGAATCGTCGAGCTTTGCCAGATCGCTGCGCAGATTTATCCCGAAGCGCATCTCCCGTTCTCCAATTGGCCGAACACCTTAATCGGCTCGGGAGAGCATTGACGGAAATGATGCCCTGAGGGAAGAATTTCTGCTCCAAACTTTGCGCCAGCACGCTGCGGCCACCGTTGAGTTTCCTCCTCGGAATCAAAGAGGTCAGTGGCGAGAGCGCATATCTCCGCACGCCGAAACTCAGGAGGAATGCTTGCTGCCATAGGGACGCCCCAGTCGGTACCAGCGTGACATCGTGCGAGCCACCCCCGTATCCTCCATCAGCAGGTAAAGATCGCTCGTGACGATCGACCGCCCGGCGCCCGGCAGCGTGGGGTGATCCCAAACCGTTCCGGTGAGGCAGGCTGCACTGCGAGATGTCCGCATCCAGTTGTCGAGAACGGGAGCGTCTTTGCTTATGTTAACATGGCCATCGGCGAACAGCATTAGATCTGTCGCGAGCCGTTGAAGGCGATCAACCTCCGATGCCAACGCGAGAAGGTCCGCAGGACGTCCGTTTTTAATTTCGAACATATCTTTTCCGGAAGTCATGCAAACGAACTGGCCGCGGGGCGGCGATCCGTGATCAGACGCAAAGCTCTGACACCGATTGTGCCACAGCTACTGCCGTTGCTTCGACAGTTCGGCTGCAAATGTAGTGGGATGTGTTGACGAGATCGTCGAGGTGCTCTTTCGAAATATCGGCGATCCCTCGCTTCAATATTCGTGGACCGGGCAGGCCAGCCCGCATGGGACCATCAAACCGCTCCACTTTCGCCGCGACGGCATGATCATCCAAATCCTCGGGCCAGGCGACCGGCAGAAGCCAGCCACGGTCGAGGGAAGCAATTGGAGGTCGCGCGTTATACCGCGGGCGCGCAGTTCGGCGATGAAAGCGGAAGCGTGGATCTGAGGCCGACGCCAGATGGGTCTGAAGGTCTCGGTAGTCTCGAACCGCCACTTCGATCTCGACAGCCGCGTGCCTCATGGGAAACAGCACCACGGATGTTGGGTTGTCAAAGACCGTCTCCCAAACGGTTCGTTTGACCATATCGATGACGACCGTCGAACATTCCGGATGGGCCGCGATTGTATGCCGGATCGCTTCCGGCGTCGCGACGTGCTCCGCAAGGGCGGCCGTCGAGAACGGGACGCCCGTGGCGAATGCGATGACCGGTTGAATGCCTGACATCGTTACCTGTAAGTGCAACGGTCGGTGCCCGAGGGCGGCGAGTCCCGTGGCTAGGATCACGCTCGATGCCGTCCGACCGGAACCACCCTTGGACCCGAGAAACAGAAACGTGCGCATCGCGAATCCTTTCGATTCGAGGAGTGCGTTGAATTCGATGTCTTTCACTGCTCCCTTATCCGCCAAAAAACAATAGTATTAGGCAAAAAAAGGCGGCTAGCCGCCAATTGTTGACAAGACTTCATTCCGCTCGAAATTGGGCGAATGGCTGTGGATCCAATACTTCTGTTTATGGCTCGGATCGGTCTCGGTCTCGAGCAGGACGGTGTCGCGAAAGCGGCAGGGATCAGCCTGCGTTCCCTTCAACGGCTTGAGGCCGATGCAGCGCATACGACGACTACCTTAAAGAGCTTGCGTGCAGTCCGGGCAGCGTTGGAAGGCCATGGCGTCAAATTCCTTGGAGATAGCGAAACGCATGGCCCCGGCCTGCTGTTTCCGCTCGGTTTTCCGGCTAACCGACCGAGAGCGACGGAAAAGCCATTGCGGCTTCGCAGTGTGACCCGGAATCCGCAGGATAAGAAAACAAAGCCTCGGACCGAGACGCATTCATCCGTCCGAAAGAAAACAATTCCGGATTAATAGAGGCCGTTTGATCGGGTGCCGCTTGGAGGCGATGGACGACCGAGAGCGAGTGCGTTGCCAACTTGAGTTGGGCGTATGGCCGACGGCTTTCATGTCCAGCGGCGCGAAACGCGGCGAACTCGCGACGCCACGACGCGAACGCCTGAACGGTCCGTCATCGGACGAGCCGCGATGAACTACGATCTTAGCAAGCTGGGATGGAAGGCGTTCCAAGATCTCTCTTCGGCGATAGCATCCGAGATCCTTCGTCGGCCAGTACAGACGTTCCTGAGCTCAAAGGACGGTAGACGTGACGCGGCCTTTCTAGGTGACGCGTCCGAACCAATCCCGCCTTTTCGCCCGGTCCGTCGGAACCGGCCCGGCCGCAGTCGCTCAGTTCCTGACACATGTGCGTCGACATCCGGGTATTCCACGCGAAAATCCGATAGCCGAAATCTTTGCTGTGATCGTTTGCAAAAAAAACCAACGGGGCTTTCGGCAGCCTTCAAGATTTAGGCTTCTGCGTAGAGACCTGATAGAGCGTTCTGATCCCCCTTACGGGGGCATGGTGTTAGCCTGCAACATGGGAACTCTACTCACACGATTCAGATCGAGCATGGAACGGCCCTGCTTGCTTGCAACTGGGGGGAGCCGCTGCGCAGGGCCGTCCTCCTCTTCCGGCACAGAACCTCACGATTCTAGAGCGACACTAAGACTACAAATATGGTGGGGTAGATTAGGCTACGACGTGAAGGCGCTGCGCACCATCATCCGCATGCGCAAGCAGGACGCCAACGAGCGCGCTGAGCAAGAGACAATCCTGGAGACCTATCTGCAGGCGCTCGGGATGCTCGGCTAATTCCGCGAGTGTTGCGTCTTTGGTTGGGTGGCTGATCCGGTAGGGAGCCACCCAATTGAAAGTCATTCAATTGAAGGTTGCACAAGCTGTGGTCTTCCGTCGGTAACGGAGAGCGGCCTGCTCAGATCCCGCCAAGACATTGACGCGTGATGAAGGGGCGTTGCTGGAAAATAATGCGCGCAAAGCCTCTGCGTCGGCGGCCTCGTCTTCGGCAATCAGAACGGCCGCTCGGTCGCCGATCGCTTTGATGCCCTCGGAGTATCAGTAGCGCGGGTCGTGGCGTGATAATACCGGCGAGCCGCTTATTGAGGTTGCTCCAGCCGCCGGCGTTTCCCTCTCTGATCGCCGGAGATGTCGGCATACTGGTGCCAAGAGCAAAAGGTTTGCAACGAGGTTTCGATAGCGTCCTCCAGCAAATCGAAAGAGTGATCGGATCTCTTAGCCTTTCATGGCGTAAATATTCGATGAGATCAGCCAGGCCGTCTTCTAATTGCCCAATGTAGTAGGCGCTTATGCAGTGCCTTCGGTAACCGCGTAAATTTTTAGTTGCAAACAGCCAAGAAGTGGAACTTGAAGAAATTTCTGACGTTCCAACTCAATGATCTGTGAGGGTCAGAGATGACCGATCAGCAACTGCTACATAAAATACTAGTTCATTGCGCAATGGGTGCATTCTTGGGGTGCACGTTCTCCGGCACTATGATGTTCCTGAATATAGCGCGGGCCTGTGATCTGGTATTGGGCAGCGCCACGCCTTTGATGACCGCTATTGTAATAGTTGGAGGAAGCTGCGTTTATTTTGCATTTGGCGCAGCTGTTACGGGATTTCATTTCATTTTTATGGACGCCCCCGCCGGTCCGTGACTATTCAGTGTCCCTTGAACCGGTAGCTGCCCATCCTGGAATGCAAACTCATTGGAAGTATTTAAACCTAACGTCGATAGCTAAGAGCTGTTGGCGTTTGCAAGGTGATCATTCTGAAAGAATCTACGGACGGCGGGCAGGGAAGTGATGCGTCCATAGGAAGAATGGGCGAACGCAATAGCAATCCGACAAAAAGCAAACGCGGCCTGAAAGATACTGTTGATCGAAAGTCTCCGGTGAAACCGACGGTTCGAACTCAAAGTGCCGATTGAGTTTCGTGATCTCAGCCACGATTGACGTCGAAACACTTTCCAGCAGCGTCTCCTTCCCAAGCCAGAGAAGAGGTTGGCAGAGCCACGAGTGTGCCCGAGCTTGACCTATCCGGAATTCGAGTCTCTTAGGATTTTGCTTCTTTGCGGGCAGGATTCGAGCAACGCGTGCGTACGCTGCGATGTGCGATCACGGCACCGGGCGCAAAGGTGAGGCTGGTCGCGCGGGCAAGGGCTAGCGATATGATCGATGCGGGAAGTGAACTCGTCAATCGATGGTTGCGGCGCGTTGTCGGCAAGGCCGAACAACGCGTTGTAGCGCTGCGAGGTCTGTGCCGCTTCCGGCCTTACGCGCCACAGCGATCAGCGCTATCGCACATCAAAATGTAATATCCCCAGTAAGCCACACGCAAGAGGTGCAGGCTTCATTGCCACACTATTACATGTCGAGCGCAATGCTCCACGCGACCCAAGGCGTTGCAAGTCAGCAATTGAGCTAACGTTGCGCTTTGCGGTCTAAGGCGCTGGCAAGACATCGGCTCTACAAACGAAGCATAGCAGGACTGCTTTGTCGCATCATCAGATTTTGGCCACCCGTTCCACCACGCCACTCTTATTTCAGACAACCCTCAATATTGGAGCGTCGCCGGTCGCGATACTGGTCATTCTTCCGTGCGACGGCACCGCCGTCAGAACAAGAGATGTCATGTCGAATATCATCCATCTCGTCACCGCCGGACTCGCTTCACCCGCGACCACATCGGTTGCGGCATCATCGCCCTTCGCGCGGCATATTGCCGTGCTCTTGATGCAAAGCGAATGTCTGCGAATGGCTGTCTCCGAGATAGGCGATTATCTGCAATCATTCGCAAGCACCGTACAGAAAGTGAGAGATCCGGCGACGCTGGCGGAGTTTCAGCTCAAAATCAACACGCTACGCTGCCAGCTGCTGCTGGCCTCGCTTGAACTCGACAAACTGACCCGAATGCAAAGCCAACTGACACCGTCGCCAGCGTCGCGTTGCGGTGTTCATTCTGCCCATCATGCTTGATATTCATCAGTTCAACTCTGCCGGAGTCCATTCCCATGAAGCTGCGCCTTACGATCGCGCGTGCAATTTCCATATTCGGCCTGATCATCACGTTCGGCCTCGCCGCGGTGATTGGCACCAGCGTTTACGGGTTATCGCAGCTCAAGGTTGGGGGACCGCTGTATGACCGGTTGAAGCTCGGCAACGACCTGATTGCCGATATCCTGCCGCCGCCCGAATATGTCATCGAGGCCTATCTCGAAGCAACGCTGGCGCTGCAGGATCCTGCATCGCTCGGAAGCCGCAGAGAGCGGCTGGCTTCATTGCGCAAGGACTACGACGACCGCCGCACATTCTGGCAAGCCTCTTCGCTGACGCCGGCTATCAAGACGCAACTCGTGCAGGTGTCAGATCGCGACGTCCAGAAATTTTGGCAGGCGACCGAGCAGCACCTGCTTCCCGCGCTGGCACGCGGCGATAGCGCTGCCGCGCAGCGTGCTTATACCGAGGTCACCACCGCATATACGACGCACCGTGCTGTCATAGATGCGATCGTAAAGCAGACCACTGATGACAACTCCGCCACCGAGGCAGCCGCTACCACGCGGGTTGGATCAATCTCGCTGACGCTATGGATCGTCTCGCTGCTGGTGTTCGTCGTGATCGGCGCCGGAATCCTTGGCGTGGCGTTAGGCGTCGTCCGTCCGATTACCGCGATGACGGATGCGATGGCGCTGCTGGCAGCTGGTTATCTCGATACGGTGATACCAGCGCTTGGCCGTCGCGACGAGATCGGCGACATGGCTGGTGCAGTAAAGATCTTCCGCGACAATGCAGAAAGGGTGCGCGAGCTAGAAGCCGAGCAGGGGGCGAGCGCGTTGCAGGCCGGACAGGAGCGCCAGGCGGCGATGGCTCAGGTCGCCGACGGTTTCGATCTGGCAATCGGGCAAATCGTGCGGAAGGTCTCGGCCGCCTCTTCGGACATTGAAAGTGCGGCGGGTGGACTGACGCGTTCGGCCGAGACGACGCAGCAATTGTCGGCCTCGGTGGCGGCAGCGTCGGCGCAGTCATCGGCTAATGCGCAATCGGCGGCGGCGGCATCCGAGCAAATGGCGTCATCGGTGCTGGAGATCGGCCGGCAGGTGCAGCAGGCACAACTGATCTCGCAGGCCGCGGTGCGCCAGGCAGAGCAGACCAATGCGCGGATCGGCGATCTTGCGCAGTCGGCGAATCGGATCGGCGAGGTGGTGAAGATGATCAAAGCCGTTGCCGAACAGACCAACTTGCTGGCGCTGAACGCGACCATCGAGGCAGCTCGAGCGGGCGAGGCGGGCCGTGGCTTTGCGGTGGTGGCAGCGGAGGTTAAGGCGCTGGCGGCGCAGACCGCGAAGGCGACGGAGGATATCAGCGAGCAGATCACGCAGATGCAGACGGCCACCGGATTATCGGTGAGTTGCATCCACGAAATCGGGCAGACTATCGACCAGATCTCGGAGATCTCTAGCGCAATTGCCGCCGCCGTGGAGGAACAGGGCGTTGCGACGCAGGAAATCTCGCGGAGCGTGCAGCAGTCGGCGGAGGCAGCAACCGACGTCGCCCGCAGCATTGTCGATGTCAGCCGCGGAGCCGGCGACACAGAAGCAGCGTCATCGCAGGTACATGGCCTGGCGCAGTCGCTGCTGCATGAGAGTGGCGAACTCGGGCGGTCGGTGGCGGTATTCCTGGCGCAAGTCCGCAAAGCGTAGGTGGTTATTATCCCATTCTGCTAACTCACAATTTCCAGCACGCCCTTCGCGTGCGCTGGAAGACAGAAAGAGTGGTTACAAACGTCGCCGGGCATGAGGCGTTCGGGCGCATGAGGTATCGAGCTCAGTAACTAGTGTTGCTGCTTTCTGCCAAAGGGTGACGGCGCGACCCGCGGTCTATTTCTGCCGCAACCCAGCACTGGACTTCAGGACAGCATTAATCAGTGTTAAGGGCGTCGCTGAGGTTGGACCGTGGCTGGGCGGAGCCTGCGGCCCAGAATTCGGAATTTCAGCGACACCTGCGAGCGCAAGTCTGCAGCGCCGCTTTTCGCCGAACTTATCGGATAGCGGGCTCATTCGATCGCAACAGAGATTCCTACTTCTTCTGACCAGTGGAACACGGCCATGCATTCTGCAGAGCCTCATTCAGCAGCGCGATGGTTTCGCTTTTGCGCTTTTGTGGATTGAGCATGAGGAAGTCACAAAAGATATCCGCGGCCTGATCCGCCTTGAACCGCGAGGGTGGACAGTAAGACATCACCAGCTTCCATGATCGCTTGAGACCGGCGATCTCCGACGATCCTCCTTCAAGAGCCTTTTCGAGATCTGACATGATGGCCGTTGTGTCGCTCTCGGCATTGTCCAGAGCGCCCTCGACATACATCGAGACCAGATCTCGGTGCGATCGATTGCAGAGTTCTGCCATGCGGATGCCGTCTGCATGTGCGTGCGACATAAACAAAATCATCGTGCTTAGAATGACGCGAATGAGACGGCTGAACCGCGGGGACGTCGATATGCCTGTTGATGTCAGCATGGTCAGAAAATCGGAGCAGTGCCGCTTGGTGCCGCCGGTTACGTGCATCCGGCACGAAGGAAGCGCGATCCTCGGATCGGCGGTGAGATGCATTCCCAATATCGATCTCCCTAGTTCTGTGCCGCGCGCGAGCGAGCAGTCCATCGCCATTCTAGAATTTCACCCATATCCTCGCCATGTTCGCGAATGTAGCGACCATGTTCGATCAGGCGATCGCGATATCGTTGCCTTGCAAGCGCGCCAGCGACCGCGAGTGCCGGCAGCAGCTCGATAGCCTTGATGGCGAGATGGAATCGATCGAGGCCATTCAACACCACCATGTCAAACGGAGTGGTCGTCGTTCCTTCCTCCTGGAAGCCATGCACATGAAGGCCGTCGTGATTGGTGCGGCGATAGGTGAGGCGATGGATCAGGCTGGGATAGCCATGATAGGCGAAGACGACCGGGCGATCGCGCGTGAACATACTATCGAAGTCGTTCCCGTCCAGACCGTGCGGGTGCTGGGACTTGTCCTGCAACGTCATGAGATCGACGATGTTGACCACACGGATGCGCAGGTCCGGAAAGTCCTGCCGCAGAAGATCGACTGCGGCAAGGCTCTCGAGGGTCGGGACGTCGCCGCAGCAGGCCATCACGATATCCGGCTCACAACCGATTTCCTCGGTTCCTGCCCAGCTCCAGATGCCGGCGCCAGCCTCGCAATGCGTGATGGCCTCGCGCATCGTCAGCCACTGCGGCGCCGGCTGCTTGCCGGCGACGATGACGTTGATTCGATCATAAGTGCGAAGGCAGTGGTCGGTGACCCACAGCAGCGTATTGGCATCCGGCGGATAGTAGATGCGAACGATGTCGGCCTTCTTGTTGGCCACCATATCGACGAAGCCTGGATCCTGATGGCTGAAGCCATTGTGATCCTGTCGCCAGACATGAGAGGTGAGGAGATAGGTCAGGGATGCAATCGGCCGTCGCCATGGCAGCGTCCGCGACACTTTCAGCCATTTGGCGTGTTGATTGAACATCGAGTCGACAATGTGAATGAAGGCTTCATAGCAGGACATCAGCCCGTGGCGGCCGGTGAGCAGATAGCCCTCAAGCCAGCCCTGGCAGAGATGTTCGCTCAGGACTTCCATTACCCGGCCATCACGAGCCAGGTGCACGTCATATGGCTTGATGTCCTCCATCCAGACCCGCTCGGTGACATCGAAGACCGCATCGAGCCTGTTGGATGCGGTTTCGTCCGGACCCATGATGCGAAAATTTCTGGTCTCGGCATTTAGCGTGATCACGTCGCGCAAGAATGTTCCCATGATGCGCGTCGCTTCGCTATCGACCATGCCGGGCTTAGGCAGGTCGACCGCATATGAGCGAAAATCCGGCAGCTTCAGCTCGCGCTTCAACAGACCGCCATTAGCGTGCGGGTTTGCGCCCATGCGACGCATGCCCTCGGGGGCAAGGGCCTGCAATTCCGGGAGCAAGCGCCCGGCCTCGTCGAACAGCATGTCAGGCCGGTAGCTCAGCATCCACCGTTCAAGCAGCATCAGATGGTCGGCGTTGGTGCGGGGGTCGGAAATCGGAACCTGATGCGAGCGCCAGAAGCCCTCGACCTTCTTCCCATCGACCTCCTTGGGGCCGGTCCACCCTTTCGGACTGCGCAGGATGATCACCGGCCATTTCGGACGCGCTCCGCACACGCCGCTGCCGCGCGCTTGCTCCTGAATGGCGCGGATGCGATCGAAAGCATCATCCATCGTCGCCGCCATCTTGCGGTGCATCTCCGAAGGATCGCTGCCTTCCACGAAGAACGGCTCGTAGCCGTAGCCCTCGAACAGGCTTCGAAGCTCATCGGTGGCCAGACGCCCGAGCACGCTCGGGTTGGCGATCTTGTAACCGTTGAGATGGAGTATCGGCAGCACGGCGCCGTCATGCACCGGGTTGAGAAACTTGTTCGAATGCCAGGATGCCGCCAATGGACCCGTCTCCGCTTCGCCGTCTCCCACGACGCAGGCGACGACAAGATCGGGGTTGTCAAATGCGGCGCCGAACGCGTGCATCAGCGCGTAGCCAAGTTCGCCACCTTCGTGAATCGAACCTGGTGTCTCGGGCGCTGCGTGGCTCGGAATTCCTCCGGGAAACGAAAATTGCCGAAACAGCTTTTGCAGTCCGCGGGCATCGCGCGTGATATCCGGATAGATCTCGCTATAACTTCCTTCGAGATAGCTATTGGCAACCATCCCGGGGCCTCCGTGGCCGGGGCCGCAGATATAGATCACGCTCAGATCGCGCTGACGGATGACCCTGTTCAGGTGTGCATAGATGAAATTGAGGCCCGGGGTCGTTCCCCAGTGGCCCAGCAATCGTGGTTTGATATGATCTGCGTGCAATGGCTCCCGCAGTAGAACGTTGTCGAGCAGATAGATCTGCCCGACCGAGAGATAATTCGCGGCACGCCAGAAGTGATCGATAAGCTCGATATCGCGAGCGCTTAACATCCGCTGCTCCATTTCAAAGAAGTCCTCATCAAGCGGACGCCGCATCCATTAGGCTCATGGCCGGCGGGAGAAAATCCCGGTGCGGAATAACTCCGGTCAGCTCATCGTCGCCAAGGACGGGAACGCGTCTGACATTGTGGCGCTCCATCAACCTAAGGGCATCCTTAGTAATTGGCCTTTTCCAACCGTCAGCTGGCTAGCTCATCACCTCGCGCACCTTCTTGTTCACGCCGATGAAGTCGACCGCAGACCGACCGTCACGCATGAGCCGTGTCAGCGAAGAGCGCTTGCATAGATCAATCTGTCGTGCGCTACGCAGGGCGATGACGCCCGCCTGCTCGAACTGCGTGAGCGTCCGAGATACCGTCTCAATCGTGATGCCGAGGTAATCTGCAATATCTTGACGCGACATCGGAAGGTTCACGGTGCCGAGATTGTTGGTACGGCGGGACATTTCGAGCAGGAAGTGAGCCACCCGTTCCTCTGCGCTTCTCACTAGCAGGATCATATGGTCCTGCATTCGGCGAAGTTCCTCAGTAACCAAAGTCCATAAATCCCGAACGTTGTCGGGAGTGGTCCCGGTGCGGTTCAGGACGGTGTTCAGCTTGATGACCGCGATCTGGCTTTCACAGATCGCTTCGGCGGAAGACAGGTGCGTGTCGCCGGATTCCAGTCCGAACAGATCCCCGGGGAGATAAAACGCCCCGATTTGGCGCCGGCCGTCGTGCAGGATCCTGTGGGCGCGGACCGCGCCGGAGACGACCTGATAGATGTACGTCGCTGGGTCATCTTCTCCGAATATCTCGGCATTCCTGGCAAAACATCTGGTCGCACCCAAAAGTTGCGGCCGACCGACATGTGGCGAATTGAACGTCGCGCCGCTCGGAAAATGTGAAAGAGCGGCGGCATTGGTCACCGAGTTCAGCATGGACGGCTCCTCTGGGTCTGATTTCGTCACCAGACTGTGTGCCGACCCTCGCTGATTGAATATTCGGATAATTCCCCTAGGTAGTCCTACGGAGGAGGATCAAGGATGGCCGGCTCCGGCGCTGCTGCCGGACGAGCTGGCCGTCGTGATGGGGCCATCAGATTTATCTGACGCAGATGTCGCTGCGCCGGTTAGACGAGAAGCCATCCGCCCGCGGGCGCCCGCGATACGGGTCTCGACGGTTTCAGCGAACAAGTCCCAGCGATCTGTTTTGGGAGTTCGCAGAATGCCGCTTCGGGATCCTCGAGTGCCTGACCGGCCGATGAGCTCTCCATGAAAACGCATCTTGGCAGGTCGCCCGTTCGTGACCGATATCGTTACAAATGCGTTTAGGAAGCCAGATGTTGAAGCTGGTTATGTGAGCCCCTTGATGGCTACTGTCGCTTCTTTCCTGCCGGGCCCCATCATCCCGGCGACGCTTTGTTTTGACCGATGCGCTGCAAATTTCCTGGCGATCTAAACTCGTCGGTTGATGCTCCACCCGACGGCAAGCACTCCGAATACGACAATAAGTGTGACGGTTACCAGCGTCTCGATGACGCTGAAGTTCAATGCGTCTCGAGCGACAAACAGCGAGGTTATCGCTGCGGATGCGATCGATAAAACACGGAAAACCCACGCCATGATGATGATCCATCCTTAACCGGCTATATCCTCGGCGGACTCGAGATAGAAGCCAGACCATGTGTCGACGTAACACAAATGATCATGAACTTCCTTGACGCCCGCGACGTTGCGGGCAGCAACGAGACAGGCCTCGCGCGCGCGCGCGTCTACGATCAGGCCACTCAGATGTGCGATGCCGCGGCGCACGATTACCTGCAGACCGATTGGTCGCCAGTCCTGAGCCTCGATCGTGCGAATGATCCGCTCTCTCATATGATCGTCGTCGGCGGTAGGGTCGGGTACATCTCCGGCCATGCTGGCGACGGCTTGCATCAGATTGGCGCGCGTGATGATGCCTACCAACCTACGTCCGTTGACGACAGGTAGTCGCTTGACGTTCTTCTTCTCCATCAGTGCGACGACGTCGGTCAGGGGCATGGACTCGGTGACAGTGATTGGGTCGGAAGTCATGACGTCTGAGACCGCGCGGCCTCGCTCATGGACAAAATCGTCTGCAACGGAGCCGGGGCTCATGAAAAACTGTAGCCAGCGGGGACGCTTTCGCTGCGTGCCGATCTCGGCGCGACGAAGAAAGTCGCGCTCCGATACGATGCCAACGAGATTTCCCGACATGTCGAGAACTGGAAGTCCGCTGATGTGGTGGTCGAGCATCGTCTTTGCCGCCACTTCGACGGTCGTGTTTGGGGAAACCGTCAGAACGTTTCGTGTCATGATCTGATGTGCACGCATGTCCATCTCCTACTGTGTCGAATATACGATTTGACGCCGCTCTCCTGGCGTTGATCTCGCGAAGCTTTCGTTCAAGCTTCACTCAAGCGTCTTCAGAAAGGTCAGAAAATCGTTGATCTGGTCCGCGTCGAAGCTGAATTGGGGCATGCTCGGATGCCCGGTCACTATGCCCTCGGCCAATGCTTCCTGCAGTGTTTCAATCGGATAACGTTCGTGAAGCGTCCGGAAGGGTGGCGCAATCCGCAATGGACTGGGGCTCACCTTGTCTATGGAGTGGCATTTCATGCAGTATAAACGCGCGATGCTTCTACCTTGTGCGACGCTAGCTGCAGAAAGCGCAGAGGAGCCCGTCGAAAGAAGAACGAGCGCGAGCAGTGCTGATACGAAAATCGATGCCAACATGGTACTAGCCTTCGGTCTTGGCTTGATGGCATGCTTTGCCGTCGACGTTGATTGTGACGTTGACATTAGTGAGACATCAATGTCGGGATTGTCATCGATTCCAGCATGTCCCGAGTGACGCCTCCGAGAATGCGCTCCTTGAGCCGCGAGTGCCCGTAGCCACCCATCACCATAAGGTCTAGGCTTTCGTCCGCCGCTATCGACAGGATCGTCGGTTGAATGTCCGCCTGCCCGGCGGATGTTTCGATAACGTCTGCTTGAAGTCCTTGTCGGGCCAGGTGAGCCTTGAGTGCTTGCACCGAGGCCTCAAACGGCGCTGTGTTGTTCACTGAGATCAATGTTATCTTCCGAGCGCCGGTCAGCAACGGGGTCGCGTCGCGCATCGCGCGAGCGGCCAAGCGACTACCATCCCAAGCGATGCCGATATTGGCACGTCTCAGAACACCTTTGTGCGTGTAGGGCACGAGAAGAACGGGGCCCCCGGAATTGAATAGAACCTCCTGCGAGATCGTGTTGTCGAACGTATCGCTGTCCGGATCCTGCTGTAGAACAACTGTCAAATCATACAGCCTGGCCAATGCACTCACCGCAGCAGCGGCATCGTAAGGAACGGCGGTTCTCGGCATACAGCGACAGGGAACGCCTGCGGCCTGAGCCTCGACCGCGACGATCGACAGAGCGGCTTCGGCTCTCGCCATCGCTCGCTCTTGCTCGATCTCGAAGATGGCAGCAACTGCAGTCCCGCCCTCGGTGGCGAGGCCGATGCTGGTCGTCTCATATCCAAAGGCAATAGCGTCTAGTCCGGTGTCGAGCGATGTCGCCAAAGATATCGCTGCATCGATTAGCGGACGAAATTCGCGCTCGGTTGGAATGTTGACGAGAATACTCTTCATAGCCTTGCTCCTGGCAGCTTGAGGCTGGCCCGCTGGCGGACGTCCATAGAAGACACCAGTTTGAGATGGCTTGTTTTGATCTAACGCAAGATTGTCCGGACACGGGCGCGCTATCGGTCGGGCAATCGATCAATCGCGAAAGCGGTTCGCATCTTGGGTCGTCTGATAAAGGCGACATAAGCGAGGATGATGATCATGAAGGTCTCTGACATCATGCGAAGTTCCTTCGCTGTTATTGCTCCCACGAAGCTCGTTCTCGAAGCTGCCAACATTCTGCTGGAGACCAACCAGAGGGTGCTCCCCGTGGTCGACCACGATGGGGCGATCATTGGAGTTGTTTCAGAAGGAGATTTCCTTCACCGGGCTGAGCTGGATGTGCAGCCGCGTCCGGGAAATTGGCTGGAGGAGTTTGTTGGCGTGGTAGAAAATATGCCGGCAACGCGCCGGATGACCGGGCGAACTGTCGGAGAGATCATGACCCGTATAGCAGTATGCATCGATGCGGATGCCACTGTGGACGAGGCCGTCGCGCTCATGGATATTCATCACGTTGCGCAGGTGCCAGTAACATGCGGGACCAGTATCGTCGGTCTCGTTAGCCGAACCGAACTATTGGCAGCATTCATCCGCGCAGTCAGCGAGGATCAGATCTAGCGATCGATGAGCGCGGTGACGCCGGATACGCTCCCGTTAGACCATGCGGTCTGACTTATCTCGCGAGCTGACCTTGAATACATCGTAAAGCGGACAATAGGAGAGGGCTGCTGTGCCCACCAGCACCACTCCGAGCAGTCCGAGAAGTGGCCATCCTGGCATCAGCTGGCCATCCTTGACGACGTAAGCAAGCAGCGCCAAGCCAATAAAAATACGGATGAACTGATCGAGACGGCCGATATTGCGTTTCATTGTCCTTCTCCATGCGTTGTTATCGAAACGACAATGACTGCTTGGGCTGTGGCTTGCGTTGATCCTGCGCAAACCGTGTTCAACTCGTCTTCTAGCGCAGAGACGGAAAAGATCCTGTCCGGCAGAAAGCGCCAAACGCTTTGCGGCCTCCACTGCGATACATTTCTATCCAGAGTTCCGGGGGCGTTTCGGCAGGTACCGCGTGGCGATCAAGGCAATCAACCCGAGAGCCGACATGAATGCGACGGCGGTAGCCAAATACATCAGAATCGTAAGCGCGTACGCTCCTTGAAATCGCCAGGTCGATTGCGTTGCCTCGCCAGAGGCCAGCGGTAGTATGTCAGAAAAGTAGGTCTGGAATAGGATCAGCAGCAGCACAGCCAAGGCGGCGGATGCCACCGTTAACAGCGTCAGGCGAGGAATCATGGCCGTCTCCATCTTAGAGCCGATTATTCGCGATGGTCGGTGCTCCGTCTATTCAGGAGAAACACTTAGGTGGCTTCTCAAGAGAAGCGATCGAGCGCTTTGCGGGTCTTCCGCAACAGCTTGTTTCTGCGCTTCTTAAATGAGGGCATGCCGGTCGTGCCAATCTCGCGCCGAACCCGACGCATATCGCGCAGGTCGCCTAAGGCGCTTTGAATCTGGCGCGCAGCGTTAGCTTCTTTCTGGTATTTCCGGGAGTGGACGATGCCGAGGTCGGAAAGGGCCTCGATCATATACCGGAATCGCTTCGCCAAAATGCGGATGCGATGTTGGCGACCAGTCGCGGACACTTGTTTATTCCACCGCGCGAGCCGGTGGGACCACTGCTTCAGTCGATGCGAGGCATAACTTTCTAGCGAGGCCTGGCGCAATTTGCCGACGGCGGCCTCTTTGGAGGACCTCCATGGTCCACGACCGACCCAGTTCCTGAGTGCCGCGAGTAAACGTCGATAGCGCTTGGATACCAAGGCTCGCGCCACGCGGGCATGACCATCGGCTGCCTGTCTGGCGACATCGCGCTGCCTATCCTGATTGAGGGGAGTAGCGGACTGCATTCTGGCATAAGCGAGCGTTACGTCGCTGTTCCGTGCCGCGCCGAGGATTTTGTTGAGCCAGGAAATCTCCTGTTTGATATCGCTCCAGGCCTCATCCTCGACCATTGCCGAGAAAAAGTTTTGAGCGGCACGAAGTCTGGTGAGCGCCATACGCAGGCGGTGGATGCCTTCGGCATTACCTAAGCGTGCGGAATGGTGGTTTTTCCGGATGCTATCGAGGCATGCATACGCAATTCGTTGAAATCCGCGTTCGGAGTTCAGGGGGTGGCTCGCGTCTTGACCGGTCCCCATGGGTCAACCGTGCGGAGCGACGAGCGGAGTGAGATGAGGGGCCGCGTTCGCATGCGTTTCCTCGGGCGTACCACCCGCATCGATCAAGGGCCATTCGATGTGATCTGTGTCCAAATGCTCCTGCATGTGCGCAACAGCGGTTGACGCGTCGGAGGCGTCGTTGTGTCGCCCGGCGATACGGTTGAGGCGAACCGACAGGTCCGCGTGCAGGAACAGGCCGATATGGAGTACAGTCCGTGGTTCGGCCAGGGTGAACGCGCGCCGTTCCTCCTGCCGCAGGAACGCAGCGTCGAGCACGACGGCGTGGCCGTGCGAGGCAATGCGGCCGGCGGACGAGATCAGTTCATCATAAACCTGCTCAGTCACCTCCGCTGCATAGGCCGATCCGGGCAGGCGGCTATGTTCGTGGGCGCCGAACATCGCCTTGCGAATGACGTCGGAGCGAACAACCACGGCGCCCGGTGCAGGACCGAGGGACGGCGCAACCGCGCGTGCAAGAACGCTCTTGCCCGTGCCGGATAGTCCACCGATCGCGATCATTCCACCGGGCGGCGGCCTAATAAGCTGGATCGCCAGTTCGAAATACCGTTTGGCTTCTGCCGCAACCTGCTGATCCCCGCCGGATTGTTCCGCTCTTGTAAACAGCACGTGCGCCCTGATCGCGGCGCGAATGGATAGAAAAAGCGGGAATACGGCTAGTGCGGCAAGGTGCGAGGGATCGCCTTGTGTGAGATAGCGATTGAACAGGACGTTCGCGGCATTTCGTTGACCGTGGTGGATCAGATCCATGAGCACGAAGCCGAGATCGTACAATACATCGGTGGTTGCTATCGCAGGATCGAACTCTATGGCGTCGAACAGCACCGGTTTTCCGTCGATGAGCGTGATGTTTCCCAAATGCAGGTCGCCGTGGCAGCGTCGTACGAAGCCGGCATCGGCCCGGCGTTCCAGGTACGTTCTCTGGGCGTTGCTTGCAGCGTGGCTATCATGATTTGCACGGTTGTGCGCGTTTAGTATCGCGTCACTGATCTGTTCAGCCAGCTCGGGCGTGATGTCGGCCTTCGCCGCGATGCGATCCAAGCCTGCGGTCTCATCGAACCGCTTCATCTCCACCGCCCATTCCACGGGCGATCCCTCTCCGTCGATGGAGAACCCTTCCGAATGATGTGTGATAGGGATCACACGTCGGTAGAGGTCGGGCGCAAACGGCATATTGACTTCAAGTTCCGCCTGACAGGCGATCCGTCGCTTCGCAAGGGTTGAATAGTCGAGAAACGGTAGCCGAATGGCGCGCTTGATCTTCAGGACGCGTTCTTTACCGAGAAAAATGATTGATGCATGGGTGTCGACGCGTTTCATTCCGGCCTCGCTAAGACCAACAAATGCGAGTACCGCGTCCTGTTGGAAAGCCACCAGATCATTCTCCTTGGTTGGCACGGCAGCAGTCGGGAAACCGGAAAGCGGCCGTGGATCCAATTGCTCAGGTGCCGAAAACCGGCATTTCGAGCAAGTGGTCATTGACCAGAGTCACGCCGGGGTGCAGCTCTGCTGCAACGCGAATGGCATTGCGCTCCTCGTCAGATTCGACACCACCCCATATGTCGACGATGCCGTTGCTAACAGTGATGTTCAAGTGGTGCGGGTGAGCCCATGGCAGCGTCTTCAACTTGCCCATGAGTGCGTCTCGGATCGTTTCGTCGGTGAGCGTCACCTCGATCTCGGGCCGAGCGCCCGCGACCAGTTGGACGATATTCGAACGACTGACAATGCCGACGAGTGTACCCTCGGTATCCACGATCGGAACGCGCTTGATGTGGTTCTCCTCGAGCAGGCCGGCAATCTCGTAAACCTCGGTGTCCGGTGCTGCGGTTATGACATCGCGAGACATGATATCCTGAATCTTCACGCTGTGCGACTTGACGTAATCCCCTGCCACTGTGTGATTTCCAGCAAGCATATGGACCCACCACGAATAGTGGTTCTCGGTACCGGCTTCGACGCGGCGCAGCAGATCCCCTTCCGTCACGATTCCGGCCGGCTTGCCGGAACCGTCCACCACGGGTAACGAGCTGATCTGCTTTTCGACCAGAAGCTTCGCCACATCGCGAACCGTTGCTGTCAATCCGATCGTGATGACTGGAGAAATCATTAGATCGCGTGCCTTCATGGGACGTTCTCCTCTCGTGGAACTTCGCAAGATGATGACTGATGGGGTATTCGGGATCTCGGCATCCGCAAATGCATCGCTCATCTGGAACGCAGCCAGCATGGCAGTTCGCGGTGTACTATCTTTGATCTTCCTCAAAATCGTATTTGGGACGGAGGCAAGCTTATCCTTCGCGGTAAGGCATTGGCGTGAAGCCGGAACACCAAAAGGCAACGTAGGTCGCTTGTTTGACTTTGCGCAAAGTCGATCCTCGGAAGTTGGCTATGATCAGCACACCAGACAGACGCTGACAAAATTCAAACTGTTGATGGCGCGGTTCGATGCTCCATTCAGCAATGAACACGTGGGCTGCCCGGCGCGCTGCGGTGTCCCGTGTGACGCCAGACCAAACGCGGAGGAGCGAACAGATGTACGAGTTTCTGGAAGAGACAGTCGGGGCGGCCATGACAACGCCCTGCAAGCACGTTGCTCCGGAATTGACCGTCGGTGATCTGCACCGACTATTCGATGCAGATCACGTTGAGGCGTTTCCGGTCGTCCGGAATGGCCATGTCATCGGGATCGTGTCGAAGTTTGATGCTTTGCGACCGTTCGCTTTTGGTACGGCGGAGATTGTCCCGCATTATGACGACGTCATGGGAACAGTTGTGGAGGAGATCATGTCCCACAATGTGATCTCTGTGACCGCCGATGCGCGTCTCACGCGTGTCCTACAGACCATGGTGCAGCACAAGATCAAGAGTGTCCCGGTGCTCGATCACGAGAAAAGACTGGTTGGCATCGTCGCGCGAGAGGATGTTTTCCGCGCACTGCGAAGATGCACGAAGGGCGAGCAAGCATCGCAGCGCGCGGCGAGAGTAGTGGCATGTCAACATATCGACTGAACAAGCTGTTGGCCCCCGGGTCGATAGCGCTGGTCGGTGGCAGCACGCGCGCGAGTTCGTTGGGCACTGCCGTCATGCGTAACATTCGTGCGGCAGAGTTCGCTGGCGAATTTGCCGTCGTCAACCCCGTTCACCGTGAGATCGATGGCCATCAGACATACAATTCGATCGATGCGCTGCCGTTTATCCCGGATCTGGTCGTCGTCTCTGCGCCGGCCGCGGCAGTTCCCGGCATCATTGTCGAGGCTGCCGCGAGGGGTGTTGCGGGCGCGGTCATTCTCAGCGCGGGCCTCGGTCATGGTGAGCACTCCGTTGCCGCGGCAGCGCTTAGTGCTGCGCGGAAGGCGGGCTTGCGGTTGATCGGGCCGAACTGCTTCGGTCTGCTTTTGCCAGGCTGCCGCCTCAATGCGAGCTTCGCCGCCCATATGCCGCGGGACGGGTCATTGGCCCTCATTTCTCAGTCAGGCGCGATCGTAGCCGGAATGGTGGACTGGGCGGCGAAACGCTCCGTAGGATTCTCGGGTATTGTATCCGTCGGTGACCAGCTCGATGTCGATGTTGCCGATTGTCTCGATTTTTTCGCTGAGGATTCACAAACCCGCGCGATCCTGCTTTATTTAGAGGCCATCCCCGACGCACGAAAATTCATGTCAGCCGCACGCGCAGCTGCACGGGTGAAACCTGTCGTAGTGGTCAAGGCTGGCCGGATGGCACAGGGCGCAAAGGCGGCAGCGACGCATACTGGCGCGCTGGCCGGAGCGGATGCCGTTTATGACGCCGCCTTCCGCCGTGCGGGTCTGCTGCGCGTGTTCGACCTCCGGGAGCTTTTCGATTGCGCTGAGGTGCTTGCGGGGGGCAATGAGCCGCGCGGAAAGCGACTTGCCATTCTCACCAACGGAGGAGGGCTCGGTATTCTTGCCGTGGACCGGCTGGTGGAGCTCGGCGGCGTTGTTGCCGACGTAGGCAGTGCGGCCCTTGCTGCGCTAAATGATGGGCTACGCCGAGGGTGGTCGGGATCGAACCCGGTCGACATCGGCGGAGATGCGGATTCGGACGCCTATCGCGCCTCGCTAGGAGCGCTGCTCGATGATGCCGACAATGACGCCGTCCTGGTGATGAACGTCCAGACCGCGATAGCTGACCCCGTCGCCATCGCGAGGGCGGTTTCGGACGCAGTGGCCGTGCACCGCGAACGGTTCGAGCCGTCCTCCAAACCGGTGTTGGCCGCCTTCATCGGCGCCGATCCGAAGGTCACGGCACTTCTTGAGTCGGCAGCCATCCCCAATTTTTTGACCGAGGACGACGCAATACGCGCGTTTATGTATCGTGTGCATCATCATGACACGATGCAGGCATTGATGGCGACGCCACCCAGCGACATGGAGACCGTCAAGGCTGATCGTGTGACGGCGCAGCGCATTCTAGAAGATGCGATGAGGGACGGGCGGACATGGTTGGATCCATTGGAGATCGCGACTATCTTTGAGGCTTATACGATCCCGATTGTGCCGACCCGTAAAGCCTCGAACATGAATGAGGCCATCTCTCTAGCGGAAGGCTTCTTCCGACAGGGCTACGCAGTGGCCATGAAGATCCTGTCACCCGATATCGTGCACAAGTCAGATGTCGGCGGGGTGGCACTCGGTCTGCACGACGCAGACGCGGTGCGTCTCGCTTACGCGACGATGATGGAATCGGCGACAATCAAATGTCCACAGGCTCGGATCGCCGGCGTCATCCTGCAGCCGATGATCGTGCGCCCGCATGCGCGCGAGTTGATCGCGGGACTCGCTGACGATCCGACGTTCGGACCTGTGGTGGTCTTCGGACATGGTGGTACCGCGGTCGAAATCATCAACGACAAAGCATTGGCGCTGCCACCGCTGGATATGCAATTGGCGGAAGATCTGGTGCAACGCACCGCAATCGCTCGGCAATTAGCCGCTTATCGTGATGTTGCCGCTGTCAAGGTGGATGCCGTGCAACTGACGCTGGTCAAGCTTTCACAGATGGCTGTGGACCTGCCGCTTATCAGTGGGCTCGACATAAATCCGCTGCTCGCGGACGAGAATGGTGTGCTTGCGCTGGATGCCCGGATTGCCGTGGCGCCGCCGCACAGGATGTTTCCTGGTCAGACGCGTCTGGCCGTTCGGCCTTATCCCGCTGCATGGCAGCACGACGTCGTTCTTCGCGGCGGCGCGACGATCCTTTTACGTCCAGTGAAACCGGAGGACGAGGTCGGCATTCACCATCTCCTGACGCATACCGATGCCCGAGATCTTCATTCTCGGTTTCTCGGTACCATCAAGCAATTTCCGCACACCTTTGTCGCCCGCCTGACGCAACTCGACTACGCGCGAGCAATGGCCTTCGCAGCGGTCGCCCCCGAGAGCGGCGAAATTCTTGGAGTGGCTCGCCTACACTCCGATTCTATGTACAGGATGGCGGAGTATGCGGTTCTGGTGCGCTCCGATATGAAGGGACAGGGCCTCGGCTGGACCTTGATGACTGAACTGATCCGTTACGCCAGAAGCGAGGGCCTTATCGAATTGCACGGCGACGTACTGCAATCCAATGACGAGATGCTGCAAATGTGCCGGGCTTTGGGATTTCAAGTTTCGAGTGATCCGGAGGATCCAGCGATCGCTCTTGTCTCGCTGGATTTGAACGCGCCAACCGTTGCTTAGAGCGGCGTGACGGAAGCGACCCGGTAGGTGTGTGTCGCATTTGCTTCGCGCAACGACACGTATTCGCCCGGCCGGAAAGCTTCCGACTCAAAATGAAATCCGGCTTCGTCCGGTGCGGCTCCGGCGACATCGTAATGAAAGGCCCAGCTTCCACCCGGCCGATGCACGAGATGGCCGCGGATATCGTCTCCGCCTGGACGCAGGCGTGTGACGCGGCAGGCTTCGCGGTGCGACTTCCAAGCAGTGGCATCGATCCGTTCGCCGCTATCGAGAGGCGCGAGCAGCACATATCCGATCTCGGAACTTCCCTCCGGATGCTCGGTGTTACGGGCAAGTTCGAGGCGGATCCTGCGAAACATCGCAGGGAGATCGCTGTTGCGAATGGGTTGAAAAGTGCCGTTCTGCATGGCGTGTCCTTTGAATCCTGGTGATGTGAATGGTCAGAGTGGTTGGCGACGCATTTCGCTAGCCCTCGTGCGAGGCCTCGCGCGCAATGCCGCGCCGACAAGGATGCCGATCATGAGAGCGGAAACCAGTGTCGAGAATCCACGCTCGATCATCTCTCTTTCAAGAACGGAACGTTTGCGGGACAGCGCCCTGTCCAGCGCCGACCAACGATCTCCGATGCCTGAAGCGAGCCTGCAGCCTCCCGGCTTGAAATGGCGGTGCGTTCCAATGTGCTCCCACATCATGCTCTCCTAGAAGGGCAGATTATGCCGGCCCCACTCAAGCATCTTGATGCACATCAAAACCGGAAACGGATTCGAGAAGACGCCTCTTGAGATTGATCAAAGCAGACAGGTGTGGATCCTTCTACATGCGCATATGCGAAACGAGACGCACGCATCGGATCTGCTTCCGACTTTGACGACACAGGCACGTGACCCGCTTTCGCTTCGTGCGGGCGGTGCTTGGACCGTCGAGCATGCCGAGCTGATGGAACATCTCTGCCAAGACGTGACGCCGAATGTCCGCGGTGCGGTCGGCGCCGAACTCGATCTGGCTGCGGTCACTGCGCTGGATACGTCTGGCGCCTGGCTTCTCGAGAAGCTGTCGCGCGCGCCGATCCATGGCGACGGCATCAAGGTTCGTTATCCCTCGGACACGCTCGTTGGGCTGCTTACCCAAGCCCACAAGCTCAACAGGTGCGCATCGAGCCCCGAACCACGCAAGGCTTGGCCGCTCGCGCAGCTTGATCGAGCCACCGACTATATGGCGGGCGTATCCCATGATGCCGTCGCGTTCTTGCATCTGCTGGGGGCCGTCTGTACGAGCCTTGGACGCATCATTCTGCATCCTTCGCGACTGCGTTTGACCTCGACCGTGTACCAGCTGTTTCGCGTGGGTTGGCAGGCGATCCCGATCATGGTGCTCATCACGTTTTTGATCGGCGCGATCATCGCCCAGCAGGGCATCTTTCATTTCCGACGGTTTGGCGCTGAATCCTACGTGGTCGACATGGTCGGCATTCTGGTGATGCGCGAAATTGGCGTTCTGATCGTTGCCATCATGGTCGCTGGGCGTTCCGGGAGCGCCTATACAGCTGAAATCGGTGCCATGAAGATGCGGGAGGAAATCGACGCCCTAATCACGATGGAGCGCGATCCTATCGAGGTGCTGATCGTCCCGCGCGTGCTGGCGTTGGTATTGGCACTCCCGATCCTGGCGTTCCTTGGTTCACTGGCTGCGCTCTATGGCGGAGGCCTGATCGCCTGGCTGTATGGCGGCATGAGCCCCGCGATCTTCATCGCGCGTTTGCACGAAGCGGTTTCGGTGACCCATTTTGAGGTCGGCCTGATCAAGGCACCGTTCATGGCGCTTGTCATCGGAATTGTGGCCGCAATGGAAGGGCTGCGCGTGAAGGGAAGTGCCGAGTCGCTCGGCCGGCAAACCACAGCTTCGGTCGTAAAATCGATCTTTCTTGTCATCGTTATCGACGGTGTGTTTGCCGTGTTCTTCGCATCGATCGGGATGTAGGACATGGGCGAAAATAATGCGGCAATCCAGATCGACGATCTCGTTGTCGGCTTCGGCCGTCACGTCGTCATCGATCGGCTGTCGCTAACGGTGCGGCGCGGCGAGACGATGGGCCTCGTCGGCGCCTCGGGCGGCGGAAAATCGGTGCTGATGCGCGCGATGATAGGACTGCTGCCGAAGCGAGGCGGTGAGATACGCATCGATCCACAAATCGAGCGACGCGCGGTCAATCGCCTCGGCGTGCTGTTCCAGCAGGGCGCTCTGTTCTCATCCTTGAACGCGCGGCAAAATGTGCAGTTCCCGCTGCGCGAGAACATCAATATCTCGGATGAATTGCTGGACGAAATCGCCAACGCCAAACTGGAAATGGTGGGGTTGACGCCGGCAGATGGCGAGAAGTTTCCCTCGGAACTGTCGGGTGGAATGACTAAACGTGTCGCGCTGGCCCGCGCGCTGGCGCTGGACCCAGCCATTTTGTTTCTGGACGAACCGACCTCCGGGCTCGATCCGATTGCTGCCGGCGAATTCGATGCCCTTATCACTGTTTTGCAGAAGACGCTCGGCCTGACGGTGTTCATGGTTACGCATGACCTGAGCAGTCTCGCTTCGATCTGTAACCGCGTAGCCGCGCTTGCCGACGGAAAAATCGTTGCTCTCGGCTCCCTCGACGAAGTCCGCGCTTCGGATCATCCATGGGTCAGAAGTTACTTCCACGGCGTTCGCGCCAAGATGATCCACAGCCCCGGCCAGTAGGAGACGATTATGGAAACGCGCGCGCCCTTTGTAATCGTCGGAGCGTTTGTCCTTGCGGTGATCGTTGGCGTGTTCGGCTTCGTCTACTGGCTGAACAATGCGGGTGCCGTTGGCCGTCGCGCGACTTACCAGATCGCATTCGAGGGGTCTGTTCCAGGATTACTCACCGGGGCAGCGGTTCTTTTCAATGGAATCCGTGTCGGCGAGGTGACGTCCCTTCGTCTGGACTCCTCGCATCCCAAGGCGGTCGCTGCGACCGTTGCGGTCGCCATCGAGACACCCGTCCGGAAAGACACCAAGGTCGGGCTGGATTTCCAGGGGCTCACCGGAGTGCCGGTGGTCGCGCTCGAAGGCGGCAGCGGCACTGCGCTCGTGACTCCGGGTGATATCCTGCAGGCCGAACCGGGGGCAGGACAGAGCATGACGCAGGCCGCGCGCGACGCGCTTCGTCGGATGGATGCAGTCCTCTCGCAGAACGCAGATCCACTGCGAGACACCGTTGCAAACCTGAAGATATTTGCAGAAGGGCTTGCGCGCAATACGCCGCGCGTGGACAGCATCCTGGCTGGACTGGACCGGACCATGGGCGGCAGCCAGGCGCCGCAGGCCAAAGTGACCTATGACCTTGACGCCCCGTTATTTGAGCCCGGACAACCCAGGCTCAAGACACAGATCATTATCGGCGAACCCAGCGCGATTACGAGGTTGCAGACGCAGCGTTTTCTATTTCCGCCGGGAGAGGAGCGGCCCGGCTTTGCGGTCGCGCAATGGAGCGACAGCCTGCCGGCCCTGCTTCAGGCAAAGTTGCTGCAGAGCTTCGAGAATTACGACGTCGACCATCCGCCGCTGCGGCCCGACAATGCCGGGCAGTCCGGCGTCCGGGTGCTGCTGGATCTGCGAAGGTTCGAGATCGATCCCTCGGCCGATGCCAAGGCTGTGATTGTCATGTCAGCGAAAATCCTCGATGAGTCCAACAAGGTGATCGCCGCGCGGATATTCAGTGCGTCGCAACCGGTCAGCATTATGGATCCAGGCACCGCCGCTGCAGCCTCCAATACGGCGTTCCAGGCGCTCGCGCGTGAACTGGTGCAGTGGACCGCACAGCAATTATAGAGGAGCACTAAAGCGGCGCTGCAGCGCTAGAGTCCCGCGGTCAGCGCCAGCCGCATCAGCTCAGACATGCTCCGTGCACCTGTCTTCGCCATCAGGTTTGCCCGATAGACTTCGACCGTACGCGGGCTGATCCCAAGATCGTGCGCGATCACTTTGTTGATCTTGCCGGACACCAACCCCTGCAGCACGTCACGCTCGCGCGGCGACAATTCCGCAAGACGTTCATTCGCCTCAGCGCGACCTGCGTCCACCGCGTCAATCGACCTTGTTGCCAATGCCGACCGGATGGCGGAAAGCAGGACGTCGTCATCGAACGGCTTCTCGATGAAATCAGCTGCGCCCGCTTTCATGGCTTCGACGGCGAGTGCAACGTCACCATGACCAGTTATGGCGATAACGGGACAAGTGAGGCCGTCCGTCCTGAGCTTGCGCACCAGTTCGAGGCCACTCATGCCGGGCATGCGGATGTCGGAAATGACGCAATCCGGCGTCGCCTGTCGAATATGGTCCAGAAAGGCTTGTGCAGTTTCATGCGTTCGCACCTTGAATCCATTAACGTCCAGCAGGAACGCCAGCGAATCGCGCATGGCCGGATCGTCATCGACAATATCGATCTTAGGTCTATTGTTCATGTCGTGAGACCTGTTCCGCGAATGGTAAGGTAAACTGGAAGCGCGTACCGCCGTCAGTCATAGACTCGGCCCAGATGCGCCCGCCATGAGCCTCGATGATCGTTCGACAGATCGATAGGCCGACACCCATGCCGTCAGCTTTCGTGCCGACAAAAGGCTGAAAAAGACGATCTCGAACATCTTCTGCAATCCCGTGTCCGGTGTCCGATACCGCGAACAATGCGGTATCGTCGTTACGACGAACGGTGATGTTGAGCTCGCGTCGTTCCTGCGTCGACATTGATTCGATGGCATTGCGAATGAGATTCAGGGCAACTTGCTGGATTTGTATCTTATCGACGACGACGGAGGGCATGTCCGGTTCACTGCGCAAGATGACGTGGATGCCCAGATCCCGCGCACCGAACAATGCAAGTGCCGCAGCCTCCTCGAGCAATGTGCCGGGATTCTCCAACGTGGCCTGGGTCTCGCCTTTGGCGACAAACTCCCGCAAACGCGCAATGATATCACCGGCGCGCAGCGC
Organism: Tardiphaga sp. P9-11; assembly: GCF_008329525.1. Classification (GTDB taxonomy): domain Bacteria; phylum Pseudomonadota; class Alphaproteobacteria; order Rhizobiales; family Xanthobacteraceae; genus Tardiphaga. The sequence goes on from NZ_NPKQ01000005.1 coordinate 240,101, forward strand.
TTGCTGGGCGGCACGGTTCAGCGCTTCCCCAATTCGCGTACGATCCGGCTCCGGTTGCTTCAGCAGAGTTGCGGCGCCTCGCATGTAACTCGTAATGGCAGACAACGGTTGATTAAGTTCGTGGGCGAGTGAGGATGCCATCTCGCCCATCGCGGTCAATCGCGAAACGTGAACGAGCTCGGACTGGAGCTCCTGCACGCGTCGCTCCTGCGTCCGCCGTTCGGTGAGGTCGCGGACGAAGCCGGTGAAGAAACGATCATCGCCGACCGTTGCTTCGCCAACGGCGAGCTCCATTGGAAACGTGGATCCATCCTTGCGCTCGCCGACGACGATTCGCCCGATCCCTATGATGCGGCGCTCGCCAGTCCGTTTGTAACGAGCAAGATAGCTGTCGTGCTCCGCGCGATACGGCGACGGCATGAGTGTGGACACGTTTTTCCCTACTGCCTCCTTGACGCTCCAGCCGAACAGCCTCACGGCCGCGGCGCTGAACGAGCGCATGATGCCCTGTTCATCAATGACGATCATGGCCTCGGGCACGGTATCGAGGATGGACTGGAGGTGAGCCTGCCGTTCGCGCGCGTGATCGGACTCCTGCAGCAGCCTGTCGCCCATGAGACCTAAGACCGGGCCGATGACTGAGAAGAAGGAAAGATCAATAAGGTTGGTAGGGTGCAACAGCGGCCCGATGCCGATGGTGGTCGCGCTGCCAATGATGCAAAGCGCAGTGGCAAAGATCGCAGGGCCGCGTCCGCCCACAAAAGCTGCGATGACCACGACGGGTACATAGATGAGCGTGAAAGTGCGATCCTCGAAATAATTGTCGAGTAGAATTCGTAGCAGAATAGCCGTCGCAGCCGCGAAAGCGGCCGTGCCGTAGGTGATCAGAATGCGCGCACGTGTGACCAAACGGTGATATCCTTCGTGGCGCATGCTCAACTGCGTCCGGCGCCGCCGTCAATGGGTATGTGGCAACATCGGATCTCGCAGCGGTGCCAAGGTCGAACTTTGCGCCCTTTCAGGGGAGCCGTCGTTGTGCAATGGTGGGTGCCATTCGCCGCAGGGAGATTGCGCCGTGGACAAGACCGTGGCCGACCTGAACATAGCTCACTTCAAGAGATTGCTGGAAGGCGAGAGCGACGCGGGCAAGAGAGAGATGCTGTTGCGTCTCCTCGCCGAGGAGGAGGCGAAACTGACGCTCCTGAAAGATATGCCGACGTTGGGCAAGCTCCCTGGAGACTAGTCGGGCTTTCGCCAGAAACGCCAATGGGTCGGGTCGACCCTGATGACGGCTTTCGTCTCGGCATGAATCCAGCCGCCAGATATTCTTTGGCACGGAAAGACGAGTGCATGCGGCATCGCGCCTTCAATGACCGCGAGCTCAAGATCGCAGTCTCCGGGAGCGGAATCGACGTTCTGCCATTGCTGTTCGATCGGCATCTGCGAGCTCCCGGTGGCGCCGCTTGAGTCGCTTGCGAAGCAAGATGACATCTGAAGACTAGACACCTTCGGTTGAGGCCGGCGGAGTAGGGACGTCGGTTTCCTTGGTATCGGCTGGTGTGAAGAACTTCATTTCAATCTGTCCCAACGCCCGTGCGCTCTCCAGAACATAGGTGGCGTCGTCCGCCGCCTTCTTCATCGCGCCTTCGATCCATTGCTCGCAGAGCTTGATCTTCTCGCCGACGGCGGGCGTTCCGCCAACCTTGAAGAGCATCTGCCAGGCGTCGTTGGAATCCTGCTGTATCCGTTGCAGCCAGTGCTGGTTGATCTCGCCCAGCTTTTTGCCGAGCGCAGACTGAACTGCCGTGGCCTGAATTGCGCCTTGTCTCAGCGCGGCTGCGATCGCAGGTGCACTCTGCGTAGCGCCATTCTGTTCAAGCATTGATGCCTCCATGATTGATCCAAAGGCGGATCGTCGATCAATGGGTCATCCTGCGGCAAGGGGCGGTGAATACTTTGACGTGCGTCAAAATAAACGGCAGTCATTGGAAAATTTGGCGAGTTCGTATCCGGGAGCGGTAGCAGCATGCTCAACTTGCCCCTGCATACAAGCGATGCCAATGGTGCGGAGGTATCCACACCGACCAGATCGTCTTTGTGTTAGCTCAAATGGGCCGCCGCGTTTCTTGGCTTCGTGAGAGTTATCGGCCTGTTCGGGTTGGTTAGAACCAAGCGGGGTTAGGAAGAAAAGTACGCTCTTAGCGGAGCGACGCCGTGCGCAGTACGAACGCTGTCGTCGCGAGTGATGCTGTAGCGGAACCGGTAAACCGGTCGCAAACCAGACCGAGTTGCGGATCATCCGAAAAACTCATCGCCACCACCGCCTGCGGCTTGACGAAGTGCGTGCGCAGGATGGTCATGTCGCCGTCGCCCATGACCGATGCAGACATGGATGTGGTTGCACTCGGCGCCAGGATCATCGCGCGCGTCCAGACATGGTTGTCGGGGATGGCTGCGGCGGTGAGGCGTGTCGCGACTGCAACGGTGCTGCTTTGGCCTTGAGCGCCCTTCGCAACCACGGTGGTGATATTGTTCACAGCCATCGGGTTCTTCGCTACAGAGGCCGGACGCACGCTGCGCGGGATCGGCGCACTAGCCGCAACGACATAGGCTCGATCGACCGGAGAGTTCGCTGGCGGCGCATAGGCCATCGCCTTGGCGAAGCTGGACTCGCTGCCGGCCGGCTGCGGATCGACCACATTGGCCAAGGCCTGCCGTGCGGTGATCGCGGCGACCTGCTGCGGCGTGGCCTGTTTCGGCGCCGGCATATCATCCCAGAAGCCGCGGGCATTGATAATATCGGCCGGCGTCTGCGGCCGGTTGTCGGTCTTGGCTGCGGGCGCCGGAATCGGTGCCTTCGGGCGCGGTACCGGAACGGTCTCGGTGTCAGCTGAGGCAAGCTGGTAGGTCGCGGCTGCGGCCGGTTTGGAGCGCGGCATCGGAACGGGGTCCGAAGACTTCGCCTCAGCCAGCTTCGTTTCAGCCTGCTTCGTATCGATCGGTTTAGCAGGCATCGCGGCGGCCATCATGCCGACAGGAGACGGCTTGGCGGGCGCGATCGCGGCTGCTGCGCTCTCGTCTTCGTCGTCATTCGACTTGCCACCACGGAACAGCGAGGCGAACAGGCCCGGCTTGCTCTTGGCAAAGGCTGCGCTGTCGCCGTCGCCGCGCTTCTCGATCTCAGCCATCGCCAGCTGATAGCCGGCCAACGGACGGCCATCGGTGGGGAGATGCACGGTGCGGCCGTCGGGGAAGACGCGTGCCAGCTGGTCATGCGTCATGCGCGGCCAGTGACGGATGCTGCCAGTGTCGAGATGCACGAACGGCGAGCCGGAGGTCGGATAGAAGCCGACGCCGCCGCGCTGCAGGCGCAAACCGGCAAAGCGGATCTTTTCCAGCGCCACCCCGGGAATGAAGAAGTCCATCGCGTGGCCGAGCATATGCTGGCTGGCGCGAGCGACGCCGGACGAGCGGCGGCGGAGCATGGCGTTGGTGGTGGGAGAGCGATAGGCGGAGATAATCTGGATCGGCGCCTTGCCGTCGACGTCGCGATAGACCTCCCAGAGGATGTCGAACAGGCGACGATCCATGTTGGTCTGGTCCTGGCTGCGCCAGTCGCGGAGGAAGTAGTTGATCTTCTTCATCGCGTCGTCGTCATAGCGGCCGTTGCGCTTGAACGTGACGGTGAGGTCTTCGCCTGAATGGGTGTGGTGGAACGAGAGGGTGCGGGTTTCGTCGAGAGCGGTGGCGTTATGGACAGAGCTGGCGCCTGCGATCAGCAGGACAGAAGCGAGGCCGGCATGAAAGCCAGCGCGCGATGTCCGCAATCTCGTTTTGCGTGCGAAACCGCTCAGCACGTATGAACCCACCCAAGTCGACAACTCTCTCGCTACCCCATGCGGCGACAGAGAGTGAACGTACTCTTAAAACGGGAGGGTTAACCGAGATTTACAACCCATCCCCCAAGCGGGCTTTTCAGCCAGCCATTAAACTTAACCCATTGAGTATGGCGAAAAATAGCCCACTGCCGTGTTCCAGATGGACGATGGTTAACCTGGACGAAGGGCGGAACATGAAAAAGGGCTCCACCGGAAGGTGAAGCCCTTGATAAGTCTTTCGAATTTTGAGGACTGGCGTCGCGCTTAGCGGGTCACCGTCCGGCGTGGTTTCTGACCGGGCGCAACTGGCTGTGGTGCCGGGGTACCGCCGCCAAACAGGCGCTCGAAGAAGGACAGGCCGCCGTTGCTGGCCATGCGCGAGCCGTTGTCGTTGAAGGCCACGCCCTGCGGGATATCCGCGCGCGGGCGCGAATAGCTCGGCTGGGCCCGCGCAACGACCTGTTCGAGATCCTTGTTCTTGCCGCTGCGCAGCAGCTGCATCATCTGCGCATCGCGTCCGTAGATGTCGTTGCGCAGCTGCAGCTTGCCCGCGTCATCGACGAAGGCGGTCTGGTAGGTGATGTTCACCGGGATCGGCGTCGGGAATTTCAGGTCGATTTCACTGCGGCCATACATGCCGCGGACCTTCTCCGGCGTGTAGTGGTCGTTCGGCATCGTGATGTTAAGCAGCGTCGCGGCGTACTGATCCGGATTCTGCACGCGCATACAGCCATGGCTGAAAGCACGCGCGTCACGCGAGAACAGGTTCTTGTCCGGCGTGTCGTGCTGATAGACGAGGAACTTGTTCGGGAAGTTGAAGCGGATGCGACCGAGCGCATTGGCTTCACCGGGCGGCTGCGCAATGTGAATGCTACCGTCGGCGTTGCGCGTCAGCTTGAGGCCCATGCGGTCAAGCACCGTCGGGTCCTGCTGCAGGGCGGGCAGGTATTCATTGTAGATGATCGATGGCGGCACGTTCCAGGTCGGATTGACCGTGATGTACTTCATCGTCTCGGTCATCAGCGGCGTAGCGTGATTGCCCGGCTTGCCGACGACGACGCGTGTGGTCCAGACCTGCGCGCCGTTCTGCATCACTTTCAGCGTATAGTCCGGGATGTTCAGGATCACATAGGCATTGCCGACTGCGGACGCGCCGAGCTGGCGTGGCAGCCAGCGCCAACGCTCCATGTTGACCAGCACCGTATCGATGTGACGATCGCGCTTCGGCGAATTCATCGCGCGCACGGTGGCCTCGTCCAGCACGCCAGTGGCCTTCAGATCGTTGCTGGCCTGATACTTGCGAACAGCGTCGGCGACAGCAGCGTCGTATTTGGTCTCGGCGGGGTTCTCGACATTGAGGCGCGCGCGCAGCGCGGGCACGCGCGGGTCGTCCATCACGCTCGGGCTCGGATTTTTCTTCGTGGCCTTGGCGAAACGCAGAGCCGGGCCCTCGCCGATCGGCTGTACCGGCATTGCGGTTTCGCCGCGCAGTTCAGCGAGCTTCTTCTTCAGCTCCTGATAGCCCTTGTGCGGCGGGTTATAGGCGTCGAGGGCTGCCGAAGCGTTTTTCGCCGTCGAGATATTGGCGAGCACTTCCGCCGGATCGGTCGGATGCTCCGGATACATGATGTCGCCAGTCACCTGCGACCAATGCATGCGTCCGCTCTGTGCCTGGCGGGCATAGTCGAGCATGCTGGCGGTGAGCTTCAGCTCCGCTTCGGCGAGTGCATCGGGCGTATTCGCCGCGGTGAAATCCGGCACCGGATAGTCGGCAGAGTCGAGGCCGTCAGAAGCGGCGTCCTTGAGGCGCGCAATGACGCCTTTGGCGGCAGGGGTGGTTGCGCCACCCTGGGTCCAGATAGGTGCGAAGTCACGGGCGGTGTAGAACTTCTCGACCGCGGCGCGCTCACCCTTGCGGTCGAAATAACGGGGGGCCTTGGCGCCGAACATATCGCGCAATTTCTCGGCGACGGGCTGATCGCTGGACGCAACGGTGGTCGCGGGCTTGGCGATGTCCTTGGCGACATCCTTCGGCGGCTCGGCTGCGGGCGCGGGAGGTGCGACGGCAGTCGCGGCCGGCGGTGTCGTAGCGGCGGGCGCGGTTACAGCCTCGCTCGGCTTCACATCCGCAGGCGCTTGCGCGGCCTCGGTTGCCTTTGGCGTATCGGTCGAGGTCGAGCCGATGGTCTTCTCGGACGTCTTGGTTGCATCGGGCACGGACGCGGTGGTCTCGGCCTTCGGCGCCTCGGCCTTGAAGTCGGCAGCGGTCGGCGGGGCAACATTGGCGGGTTCGGGGCGCGGCACCGCCGCATCGATGGCGAGTTCGGAGACACTGTCGCGGGGCGCTGCGCTCTGGGCAGCAGCTGCGGCGCCAGCGGAAACCGTCAGGAATGTCGCGGCCACGGCCATCAGCACGCGGTCGAATCCCGAGCGGCCCTTGGAATAGTCTCGCATTCTCGCACCTCGTTAGGTGAGCTGTTCCGGCATGGAACAGTTCTAGTCTGACATCATCAGCTTCGGTTGAAGCAGTCGCGCTGTTTTGCCTGCGCGCTCCGATTCAGAGCGCTTCCTGTGCAGACGATACACGCGCCCGGCACAAGCGCTAGCGCTTGTCGGACAAGTCACAACAAACTGACCTCAACCTCGCCGGTTTGCAACGCATACCGAGGTTTCACCGATGCTTTTGACTTTGTGTGTCACCAGACCGCAACGGTTCAAGTTCCATAGCGATCGCAACAACATGTTCAATCGCGTGGGAGGCGAGAAGTTCAGTTCGACGGTGCGGAATCCGCAATCGATGAATCTTTCTCCGCTGCCTCATCGAGCTTGCGGTAGAGCGTCGACCGGCCGATTTTGAGGCGCCGTGCGACTTCCGACATCTGGCCGCGATAGTGCGCAATGGCAAAACGGATGATCTCGGATTCGAGCTCTTCCAGTGCCCTTACCTCGTTCTCGGCTGTCAGCATGGACAGGCTTCCGGCGGCTGGTGATATCGGGGCTGCGTCGATGCCCGGTACCATGGTCGGCGCCATCGTGTGGAAGACGGGTTCTACAATCAGCGGCGCGGCCACCGATGCCACGATCGATGGGGCGTGCGCGGTCGTTTGCGGGAAGTCGACCAGTCCGAGTTGATCGCCTTCGCTCATCACCACGGCGCGGTAGACGGCATTTTCCAGCTGCCTGATATTGCCCGGCCAGTCGAGCTGTGTGAGCATCGTCATGGCGTCGCCAGCGATGCTGGTAATCGGTTTGTTCTCCTCGGCGCAGAAACGCGCCAGGAAATGTCGCAGCAGATACGGAATGTCCTCGCGGCGCGCCCGGAGCGGCGGCACCGTGAGCGGCAGCACATGCAGGCGATAGAACAGGTCTTCGCGGAATTGCCCGGCTTTGACGAGATCGAGCAGCTTGCGGTTGGTGGCCGAAATGATGCGGACGTCGACCTTGACCGGCTTGCGCCCGCCAACGGCCTCGACCGAACCTTCCTGAAGCGCGCGCAGCAGCTTTACTTGTGCCGATAGCGGCAGCTCGCCGACTTCGTCGAGAAACAGCGTGCCGCCGTGAGCCTCGACAAACTTGCCGAGGTGTCGGTCGGTGGCGCCGGTAAAGGCGCCCTTCTCGTGGCCGAACAGGATCGACTCCACGAGGTTGTCGGGAATAGCGCCGCAATTCACGGCCACGAACGGCTTGCTGCTGCGTTCGCCCGAGCCGTGGATGGCGCGCGCGATCAATTCCTTGCCGACACCGGACTCGCCTTCGATCAGCACGGGGATCGTAGATGTCGCCGCCTTGCGTGCAGTGCGTAGCACGGCGTCCATGCCGGCATTGCGTGTGACGATGTCGGCAAAAGTGAGCTTGCCTTCGCGGCTGTGCCTGATGCGCTGCAATTCGCCTTTCAACGCGCTGGTATTGAGCGCATTGCGCAGGCTCACCTGCAGACGTTCGACGCCGACAGGTTTGACGACGAAATCATGTGCGCCGGCACGCATGGCGGACACAACATTCTCGATACCGCCATGGGCGGTCTGGACGATGACGGGGATGCTGAGGCCGTTATCGCGGATCTTGTCGAGCACGCCCATGCCGTCGAGGCCGGGCATCATCAGGTCGAGGACCAGAGCATCGATGGCAGGCGCGTCTGGGTCGGTCAGCCGGGCCACGGCGGCATCGCCGCTCTCGACGGTGATGGCCTCATAGCCGCAGCGTTGCACCATGTTTTCGAGGAGGCGGCGCTGGACGGCGTCGTCATCTGCGATGAGGATTCGTTCGGCCATGGCAACTCCAAAGCGGGTGTGTCCCGATTTGAGCCACCATGGCGATCAAAGCCTTAATGCTTTCATAACACCGGGGCGAGGTATGCCGTCGCATAGGGCCAGACTTCGCGGGCACCGCGATAGATCATGTCACCCGCCACATAGAGAATGATGGCGAGACCGACATAGGCGATCCAGCGGTGCTTTTGCAGCAGTTTGGCGATGAAGGAGGCGGCGAGACCCATCAGTGCGATCGACAGCACGAGACCAAACACGAGGATGCTCGGATGCTCGCGCGCGGCGCCGGCAACCGCGAGCACATTGTCCAGCGACATGGAGACGTCAGCGACGGTGATCTGCCAGATCGCCTGACCCAGCGTTTTGCGCGGGCCGGTAGACGAGCCGTCGGCATTGAGCTTTTCGAGTTCGTCGAGATCGTGCTCATGTCCGGCGCGCAATTCGCGCCACATCTTCCAGCACACCCATAGCAGCAGGACGCCGCCAGCCAGAAGCAGGCCGATAATCTGCAGCAGTTGAACGGTGATGCTGGCGAAGCCGATGCGCAGAATGGTGGCGGCGACGATACCGATCAGGATGGCCTTGCCGCGCTGTTCCTTGGGAAGGCCGGCGGCCGCAAGGCCGATCACGATGGCATTGTCGCCGGCGAGAACCAGGTCGATCATCACGACCTGGAAAAGTGCAGTCATAGCTTCAGCGGTGAAGAATTCTGTCATGTGGGCCACTCCGTATGAACGTCCAGTCCGACATCACAGTTCGGGTGAACTGCCAGAGGGGCCCGGGCCAGGACGTGCTTGTTAAAAGTCGTGCTTTGCAAAAGCATGCGGGTTTGATCCCGCGATTGATCCGATCCGTTACTCGGGTTGATCCGAGAGGGTGACGAGCCGAACCATCTGGTCGGGCTCGATGAGAATGGTGATGCCGACCCCGATGAAGGTCAGGACGCCGGCGATATCGAACCAGGTCGCGCGTCGCGCGAAGTTCCGCGGAATCAGCGCGCCCCCGGCCATCAATGCTGCAAATGCGAATAGCAGGGTGGCGACCATCGGCGCCAGCGCGTCGAGCGAGACAAATGCGCGCAAGGCCAGTGCGGCGGTCAAAGCCAGCAGCAGGCTTGCGGCAAACAGCTCCTTGACCCGGTGAGGGGCAGGGGGCGCATATTTGCGGGCGATGAAGCTTCGACCCGTGAACGCCATGATCGTCTCTTGCTGTTCCGTCCCGTGCCGTCTTGAGCGCTGGCGACGTTCCTGCAGGCGGTTGGTTGTGCTACGGTAAAGTCGTCAGCTTGAGAAATTTGAAATGGATAGTTTCGTAAAAATGAAACTTGGTCAAGATCAAGATGTTTCTGTGGAGCGGCGGCAGGGAAAGCCAGTGCCGGAAGCCCGGCAATTGCGGAAACAGGCGGGGGACTGGCTGAAGGCGCGCCGCGCGGACGCTGGCCTGTCGCAGGTCGATCTCGCGGCCCGGCTCGGTCTCAAATATTACACGTTCATTTCGCAGGTTGAGAACGGCTTCAGCCGGGTGCCGACCGAGACCATGGAAGCCTGGGCTATCCAGCTCGGTCTCGAACCGGCGGCCTTCGCCAAATATTTGCTGGTCTATTACGAGCCGGAATTGCACCGGCTGCTGTTCGGAGCATCCAAATGAACGTCGTCGCATTCCGGCGTAAGCCGCTGCAGGGCGCGTGGAGCGAGACCGAGCTCGCTACGCTTGCCGACACAATCAATATCGGACGTCGCGGCGAGGAATGGGAGACCGGCATCACCGAGAACGGTGATGCGCAGCTCTATCTGCTGGGACCGCTGCCGGAGCGAGCTTGCACGTTGTGCATCTCGCGAGTGGATGGTCGTTACATTCTGGAAGACGGCACCGGGCGGCTGCTGTTCGAGCATGGTAGCCTGCCGCTGGTGGCGGCGCACGCCCGCACTGCGCTGCGCGGGACGCGATGGTGGCTTGTCGCACGGATTGTCATGGTGTGGTGTACGATTCGTCATACGATTCATGACGAGATCGAACCCTTGATGATCGAGGGCGAAGAACTGCTTGTCCATTTCGCTCCGCAGCTCGCTGCTTTCGTGTGACGACTGCATCCAACCGAAAGTATTCATGACGAAATCTGCGATTGCCCGGACCGCCAAGCCTTCTCGAAAGCCCGCTTCCCGCAAAACTGTTTCGCGCAAATCCGCCCCCGCCAAAAAGGCGGCGCGCAAGGTGGCGTCGAAATCATCGGCCAAATCGCCGGGGGGCAAGCTGCCGGAATGGAATCTCGCGGATCTCTATACGGCGATTGATGCGCCGGAGATTGCCAGGGATCTGGACAAGATCGATGCCGAATGCGCGGTCTTCGAAGCGGATTACAAGGGCAAGCTCGCGGAAGAGACGGCCCGACCCGGCGGCGGTGTGTGGCTCGCGGAAGCTGTTCGCCGTTATGAGGCGATCGACGATCTTGCCGGCCGGCTCGGTTCCTATGCCGGCCTCGTCCATGCCGGCGACAGCGTCGATCCCGCGATTTCGAAATTCTACGGTGACGTGTCCGAGCGCATCACTGCAGCGTCGGTGCATCTGCTGTTCTTCGGTCTCGAGCTCAACCGTATCGATGACGCTGTGATCGAGCAGGCGATGCAGGCGCCCGAGCTTGGCCACTACCGGCCGTGGATCGAAGACAGCCGCAAGGACAAGCCCTACCAGCTCGAAGACCGCGTCGAGCAGCTGTTTCACGAGAAGTCCCAGACGGGTTATGGCGCCTTCAACCGGCTGTTCGACCAGACTATCGCGGGGCTTCGCTTTAAGCTCGGTGGCAAGGAGCTGGCGATCGAGCCAACGTTGACCATGCTGCAGGACCGCGCGCCGGCCAAGCGCAAGGCGGCCGGGCAGGCGCTGGCGAAGACCTTCAAGGCCAATGAGCGTACCTTTGCACTGATCACCAACACGCTGGCCAAGGACAAGGAAATCTCCGACCGCTGGCGCGGTTTCCAGGACATTGCGGATTCCCGCCATCTCAATAACCGCGTTGAGCGCGAAGTGGTCGATGCACTGGTGTCGTCAGTGCGCGCTGCCTATCCGCGGCTGTCGCATCGCTATTATCAGTTGAAGGCGCGCTGGTTCGGCAAAAAGAAGCTCGCCCATTGGGATCGCAACGCGCCGCTACCATTCGCACCGACCGGCACGATTCCATGGTCGGATGCGCAGGACATGGTGCTGACCGCCTATGGCGCGTTTTCACCCGACATGGCCAATATTGCCAAGCGCTTCTTCACCGATCGCTGGATCGATGCGCCGGTGCGCCCGGGCAAGGCGCCCGGCGCCTTCTCGCATCCGACCACGCCGTCGGCGCACCCCTATGTGCTGATGAACTATCAGGGCAAGCCACGCGACGTGATGACGCTCGCCCACGAACTCGGCCACGGCGTGCATCAGGTGCTCGCTGCCCGCAACGGTGCGCTGATGGCGCCGACACCGCTGACGCTGGCCGAAACCGCCAGCGTGTTCGGTGAAATGCTGACCTTCAAGCGGCTGCTGTCGCAGACCAAGAGTGCCAAGCAGCGCCAGGCATTGCTCGCGGGCAAGGTCGAGGACATGATCAACACGGTGGTGCGGCAGATCGCGTTCTATTCATTCGAGCGCGCTGTTCACACCGAGCGTCGTCACGGCGAACTCACCGCGCAACGGCTCGGCGAACTTTGGCTCAGCGTGCAGACAGAAAGCCTCGGGCCGGCGATCGAGATCAAGCCGGGTTACGAGAACTTCTGGATGTACATCCCGCACTTCATCCATTCGCCGTTCTACGTCTATGCCTATGCCTTCGGCGATTGCCTCGTGAACTCGCTTTACGCTGTCTACGAGAACGCCCAGGAAGGTTTCGCGGAACGCTACCTCGCGATGCTCGCCGCCGGTGGAACCAAGCACTATTCCGAACTGCTGAAGCCGTTCGGACTGGATGCCAAAGATCCGACCTTCTGGGATGGCGGCCTGTCGGTCATCTCGGGGATGATCGATGAATTGGAGGCGATGGGGTAGGCGCCCCCTCGCTTCAATTCGATAGGGCGAAAAATTAGGCAAGTGCAGTCATCCACCGGCCTGACGCACTGCGGTATGCAAAGATTGCCGTGGTATGCCACGAACCGTTGCTCTCCATATCCAATTGCGCTAATTCCGTGGCAACATACGAAATGCGAGGCGGGAGACCCTGATGTCCGATCACAGCGAAGTCGCTTACACCACGGCCGATGGCAACGATTATCCGGCCCATGAGCAAACCTATGAGGGCTTTCTCATGCTGGTGAAGTGGGGCACCATCGGCGTCGTCGCTATCGTGGCCCTGATGGGCATCTTCCTCACCTGATCTATCGCTGATTGCGCCGCCCGGCTCGGTTGGCGTCCTGTCCTATTTGCTCACGCGCGTGCCTTGCGCCGCCGGAGGCCCCATGAAAATTGCCGTTGCCAAGGAAATCGATCCGTCTGAACCGCGCGTGGCGATCTCGCCCGACACGGTGAAGAAGTTTAAGGCGCTCGGCGTCGATGTCGCCATCGAGCCCGGCGCCGGCATCAAGTCCGGCCTGCCGGATTCGGAATACACCGCTGTCGGCGCGACCATCGCTGCCGATGCGGTGAAGGACGCCGACATCGTCATCAAGGTGAAGCGTCCCGAGGTGTCCGAACTCGCCGGTTACAAGCGCGGTGCGCTGGTGATCGCGATCATGGACCCCTATGGCAACGACGCGGCGCTGAAGGCGATGGCCGATGCCGGCGTGTCAGCCTTTGCGATGGAGCTGATGCCGCGCATCACCCGCGCGCAGGTGATGGACGTGCTGTCGTCGCAGGCCAATCTCGCCGGCTACCGCGCCGTGATCGAAGCCGCCGAGAGCTTCGGTCGCGCCTTCCCGATGATGATGACCGCGGCGGGCACCATCCCGGCTGCCAAGGTGTTCGTGATGGGTGTCGGCGTCGCCGGGCTGCAGGCGATCGCGACCGCGCGCCGCCTCGGTGCGGTCGTTACCGCGACCGACGTGCGGCCGGCTACGAAAGAGCAGGTCGAAAGCCTCGGCGCGAAATTCCTGGCCGTGGAAGACGACGAGTTCAAGAACGCGCAGACCGCCGGCGGCTACGCCAAGGAAATGTCCAAGGAATATCAGGTCAAGCAGGCCGCGCTTACTGCCGAGCACATCAAGAAGCAGGACATCATTATCACCACCGCGCTGATCCCGGGCCGGCCTGCGCCGCGTCTGGTCACCGCCGAGATGGTCGCGTCGATGAAGCCCGGTTCGGTGCTGATCGATCTCGCTGTCGAACGCGGTGGCAATGTCGAAGGCGCCAAGCCTGGCGAAGTTGCTGACGTCAACGGCATCAAGATCGTTGGCTATACCAATGTCGCCGGTCGCGTCGCCGCCTCGGCATCGAGCCTCTATGCGCGCAATCTGTTCTCGTTCATCGAAACGCTGGTCAACAAAGAGACCAAGGCGCTCGCGGTGAATTGGGACGACGAACTGGTCAAGGCGACGGCTTTGACCAAGGACGGCGCCGTCATTCATCCGAATTTCCAGCCGAAGACCGCGTAAGGAGCACCACCATGGATCATGCCTCGCTGGTCAGCCCGTTCGTCTTTCAGCTTTCGATCTTCGTGCTCGCGGTTTTCGTGGGTTACTTCGTGGTGTGGTCGGTGACCCCCGCGCTGCATACGCCGCTGATGTCGGTGACCAATGCGATCTCTTCGGTGATCGTGGTCGGCGCACTGCTTGCGGTCGGCGTCGGCATGGTCGGCAGTGGCGGCGCCTTGGCGCGCGGCTTCGGCTTCGTCGCGCTGATTTTTGCATGCGTCAATATTTTCGGCGGCTTCCTAGTCACGCAGCGCATGCTTGCGATGTACCAGAAGAAAAAGAAGTAAGGGCAGCCCGATGAACGCCAATCTCGCCGCACTGCTCTATCTCGTCGCGGGCATCCTCTTCATCCTGTCGCTGCGCGGGCTGTCCAGCCCGGCATCCAGCCGGCAGGGCAATTTCCTCGGCATGGCCGGCATGGTCATCGCCGTGGGTACCACGCTCGCCGCGCATCCGCCGGCCGATGCGCTTGGCTGGATCCTGGTGATCCTTGGCATCGCCATCGGTGGCGGCATCGGCGCTGTTATCGCCAAGCGCGTGCCGATGACCTCGATGCCCGAACTGGTCGCCGCCTTCCACTCGCTGGTCGGTATGGCCGCGGTGCTGGTCGCCGCCGGCGCGTTCTATGCGCCGGAAGCCTTCGGCATTCTCGATCCGGTGACCAAGAAGATCGTGGGCGCGAGCCTCGTCGAAATGTCGCTCGGTGTCGCCATCGGCGCGCTGACCTTCACGGGCTCCGTCATTGCCTTCGCCAAACTCTCGGGCCGCATGAGCGGCTCTCCGATCATTCTGCCGGCGCGTCACATCATTAACATCGTGCTCGCACTGGCGCTGGTGTTCTTCATCTATGGCCTGGTGCATTCCGGTAGCGCGGTCGACTTCTGGATGATCACCATCCTCGCGCTGGTGCTAGGCGCCTTGCTGATCATTCCGATCGGCGGTGCCGACATGCCGGTTGTGATCTCGATGCTGAATTCGTATTCGGGTTGGGCCGCCGCCGGTATCGGCTTCACGCTGGGCAACTCGGCGCTGATCATCACTGGTGCGCTGGTCGGCTCGTCCGGTGCAATCCTGTCCTACATCATGTGCCACGCGATGAATCGTTCGTTCATCTCGGTCATCCTCGGCGGCTTTGGAGGCGAGACCGCGGCAGCCGGTGGTGGCGCCGGCGGCGAAGTGCGCCCGGTCAAGCTCGGTTCGGCCGACGACGCAGCTTTTATTTTGAAGAACGCGCAAAAGGTCATCATCGTGCCCGGCTACGGCATGGCGGTGGCGCAGGCACAGCATGCGCTGCGCGAAATGGCCGATACGCTGAAGAAGGAAGGCGTCGAGGTGAAATATGCCATTCATCCGGTCGCTGGTCGTATGCCCGGCCACATGAACGTGCTGCTGGCGGAAGCCAACGTGCCTTACGATGAGGTGTTCGAACTCGAGGACATCAATTCGGAATTCGCGCAGGCCGACATCGCCTTCGTGATCGGCGCGAATGACGTCACGAATCCGGCGGCGGAAGACGACAAGACCTCGCCGATCTATGGCATGCCGGTGCTGCAGGTGTGGAAGGCCGGCACCGTGATGTTCATCAAGCGCTCGCTAGCCTCCGGCTATGCCGGCATCGACAACCCGTTGTTCTATCGCGATAACACCATGATGCTGCTGGGTGACGCGAAGAAGGTCACCGAGAATATCGTCAAGGCGATGTGAGAGATCCTGGAACCTGAAACGAAAAATGCCCGGCGATGCGCCGGGCATTTTTATTGCTGGGTGGCCTGGACGCTCCTTAAGACGCCATCCGATGCATCGCGCAAAGCTTGTTACCGACGGGGTCGCGCAGATAAGCGAGATAGAGCTTCATGCCGCCCATGTCGCGTACGCCCGGGGGATCCTCACAGGTGGTGGCGCCATTGGCGACACCCATCGCGTGCCAGGCATCGACTTCTTCGGTGGATTTGGCATTGAAGCCGATCGTACCGCCATTGGCCGGCGTGGCGAAATTGCCGTCGATCGGCTTGGACACCGAGAAAGTACCGGTTTTGGTGCGATAGAAGATCCGGTGACGGTCGACCACGGCGGGTTGGACGCTCAGCGTGCCGAGCAGCTTGTCATAGAAATTTTTCGCGGCGTCCAAGTCGTTGGTGCCGATCATAACATGTGAAAACATCTCGCTTCCTCTCCCACTTTCTTGCAATCTCACCTTCGGGTGATACGCAATTATACGCATCATCCGCCGCTTGGCGAGGCGGCATCACGCATCTGCGCAACCGATAGCGCGGCTACGCATTGGTTCTATGTAGCCTCGCCTTGAGTCCCTTCACACCGCAGGACGCCGATCAGATGTCAGTACAGCCCGTGCCCAAATCGTCCTGGATTTTCCCGGCGCTCGCTGTTGCGTTTGTTGCAGCGACAACTGCGCTCAGCCTGAGCTTCACGCCGTCCGTGTCCGGACTGATGTTCGCCGCGGTCCTGCTGGTGATCCTGTTCGGCACGGTCTTCGCCGCAGTCCATCATGCCGAGGTGATCGCCCACAAGATCGGTGAGCCCTATGGCACGCTGCTGTTGACGCTGTCGGTCATCATCATCGAAGTGGCGGTGATTGCTACGATCATGATCGGCGACAAGTCTGCTCCGACGCTAGCGCGGGATACGGTATTCGCTGTCGTTATGATCGTCTGCAACGGCCTTGTCGGTCTCTGTATCCTGGCCGGCGGCTTGCGCTACACCGAGCAGGAATTCCAGGTCAGTGGCGCCAAGGTCTATCTCAGTGTGCTGATCGTGTTGTCGACCATCACGTTGATCCTGCCGAATTACACACTGACGACACCCGGGCCATTATACTCCGCCCTGCAGCTCGCCTTCGTCAGCGTCGTGACCATGATCCTCTACGGCCTGTTCCTCTACACGCAGACGGTGCTGCATCGGGATTACTTCATCAACGATGGTGCGGAAGATGATGACGGCCACCCACCGGCGCATTCGATCACGATGAACGGTGTGCTTCTCGTGGTCTCGCTGGTCGCGGTGGTTCTGTTGGCGAAATCATTCTCCGTGGTTGTCGATGCCGGCGGCGCCGCGATCGGCGCGCCGCCGGCCTTTACCGGTATTGTCGTGGCGCTGCTGGTGCTGTTGCCCGAAAGCGTTGCCGCGATCTCTGCGGCGCGTCACAACAAGTTGCAGAAGAGCATCAACTTGTCGCTTGGCTCCGCGCTGGCGACGATCAGCCTCACCATCCCCGCCGTTGCGCTCGCCGCCTATCTGCTGGGCAAACCGTTGCTGCTCGGCCTGCCGCAAAGTGAAATGGTGCTGCTGATCATGACATTCGCCATCAGCATGCTGACCTTCGCCACAGGCGTGACAAACATCCTGTTCGGGATGGTGCACATGTTAGTCTTTGCTGTATTCCTCTTGACGGTATTCGCACCGTAACGACCAGAGGAAATCAAAATGTTCGCTGCCCAATCCGACGTTCAGCAGGACACGCCCGAAGTTCGCGTCACCGAATGGCGTCTCGCGCCTGGCGCGGCGACTGGTCACCACACCCACGGCATGGACTATGTGATCGTTCCGATCACCACGAGCGTGATGACAATCGTTGCGCCGGACGGCACCCGCTCGCAGGCGCCGATCACGACCGGCAAGTCCTATTTCCGTAAGGCAGGCGTCGAGCATGACGTGCTGAATGAAACCGACAAGGAAATCGTGTTTCTCGAGGTCGAGGTTAAGAAAGCTTAACCTTATCGGCCTCCAGCGGTTGCCGGTTCATTGTGTAGCCGGCTGAGGATCGCCTGAAACAATTCAATGCGACGGGTTGGAACTTTGCCTTCGAT
The DNA here is from genome assembly GCF_008329525.1 of Tardiphaga sp. P9-11. Taxonomy (GTDB): domain Bacteria; phylum Pseudomonadota; class Alphaproteobacteria; order Rhizobiales; family Xanthobacteraceae; genus Tardiphaga. The sequence continues at coordinate 257,665 of NZ_NPKQ01000005.1, forward strand.
CCGTCGCGATTGATCCCTGAATCAGCCTCAAATTCCCAGCATGAAGCAGGTCGGGGAAGAGGCCGGTCCATGCTGCAGAAATATCTCTCTAAGTTCACCATCGATATCTTGCCATCAATTCTGGCAACGATCGTGGGTGCCTATATCGTCAATCACTACATCATCCCGAAGGCGAACCCGGATCGGCCCGCTGCGGCTGTTGCATCGACGCCTGCGGAGCCGAAGTCTGACACCAAGGCAGCGACGGCGAAGCCCTCCGAGAACTCTGCCGACCTCGCCAATTTGCCCGAATCTGCCCCGGCCAAGGTCGGCGACAGGCCGGTGGTCGAGAAGGCCAGCATTGAAAAGCCTGAGACCGCCAGCGCACCTGAGCCGCGCCGCCATCAGCCGGCATTGCGGGAGAAGGCCATCGCCAAACCTGCGCCGACTCCAGCCGCGCCTGCGCCCGTGCTTGCCACCGTGGGGACTGCACCGGTGGCGAATGCCAGTGCCGATGAACGCCGCGATGCCAACGATCTTGCCCGTGCCGCCATTGAGCGTCTGAACCGCAGCGAGCCGCGTCCCCAGGAAGCTGCCCGTACGCCTGAGACCCCACGTGCGCCAGAGGCGCCGCGCGTACAGGACGCCGCACGGACTGTTGCCCCTCCGTCGATGCAGCAGTTGCCTCCGCCGATCATGGTGGCGACACCAAGCGTCGAGAAGTTCGATCCTATGTCTTCGCCGCAGTCTGAGCGTTCCGAGGCGCGGCACATGCGTCCGCCCGGTGAAATCCCCGCAGCGCAGCCCATGGATCTGCAGGCGAATGCTGCTGCAACGCCGCGACCCGAGCGCACCAATGTGGCCGAAGACGTGCTGTCTGCGGCGAAGTCAGTGTTCAATTCGGTGATCCCGCACCCGTTCGAGCGGTAATTCAAAACAGTGCGCTAACCTGCGCGTCCACCTGTTCGGGCGAGGCCGTTGCGTGCCGTATCGTCCCTCGGGCGTAGCGCGACAGCACGGCTGTAGGAGTCCGCAGCCTTGGTCCTGTCACCAAGCTTCTCATAGGTCGCGCCGCGGGTCAGCCAGACCTGTGCATTGCCCGGTGCCACCTGCGATGCCTCGTCGAGGTCCGCCGCGGCTTCCTGGTTCTTGCCAAGTGCGAGATAGCATTGCGCACGGCCGAGCAGGGGATCGGCCTGCTGCGGCGTCAGGCCATTGGCTGACGTAAAATCCGCGATGGCGAATTCGTACTTCTTCTCGGACTGATAGAGCATGCCGCGCTGGTAAAAGGTCTGCGCGCTGTGTGGATCGAGGTCGAGTGCCTGATTATAGGCCAGCAGCGCGTCGTCCGGTTTGCCAGACTGTGCGAGGGCCTGCGCGCGTGCAGCGTGGATCTGCGCATCCTGCGGATTGGTCTTGCCGGTATTCGCGGGCGACGGCGGCACCACGGCCGTTGTCTTCGGTTCGTCCCTGTCGGACCCCGGCGTGAGTGATGACAGGTTGAACGAGCAGCCGCCGCACAGACTCCCCGCAACAAGGGCCACCGCGGTAAGGCCGTGGGCGCCGAAACGGGACGGGGACTTGCGGACCGTGAATTCCATGCAGGCAAATCTCACGCAGCGACCGGTGACCATTGGTAGCGCGACATTGAGTGAAATGCATCCGGTCAAAAAATGCCGCGTGCGGTGGATAGCCCGCGCAAAAAGCGATTGCGCAAAAAAATAACGCGGGCTTTTGGCCCGCGTTATGGAACTCGTATGAGTAATCGCTTTTAGCGCGGTGCGCGCGGAGCAGCGCCTGCGCCGGGACGGCCGCCACGCTCAGCGCCAGGACCCGCGCCGAACACCGGCTTCGGCTTCATCGGCAGCAGGCCTTCACGCTGCAGCTTCTTGCGAGCCAGCTTGCGTGCGCGACGCACAGCCTCAGCCTTCTCGCGAGCCTTCTTCTCAGAGGGCTTCTCGTAGTGACCGCGGAGCTTCATCTCGCGGAAAATACCCTCGCGCTGCATCTTCTTCTTCAGCGCCTTGAGAGCCTGATCGACATTATTATCGCGAACGAGAACCTGCACGCGGCATCCTCTTTTCAATTGGTCGGATTTGAATTTCGGTAAAGTGAAGGGCCGACAAAGGCCATGCCCTTAACCTCAAGGGCGCCGATGTACCAGATGAAATGGCAAATGTCCACCTTGCGGCGTTGCCATTTTAACCTCCTGGGCCGAGAAAATAACGTGTTTTTCCGAATTTCATCGGGTGGGGATAGGGCAGGTTCCCTGTCTCGACAGGTATTGGAGCACGGAAGCATAATTCCCGCGGCGACTCAGCCGGGACGCCGATTACGACCGGAGAGCATCATGAACGGGAAAAAATACGCGGCCGAGCTGATCGGCACCTTTTGGCTCACATTTGCGGGTTGCGGCAGCGCCGTGATCGCGGCGGCATTTCCGCAGGTGGGTATCGGTCTCGTCGGCGTCTCGCTGGCCTTCGGCCTCAGCGTCGTAACCATGGCCTATGCCATCGGCCACATTTCGGGCTGCCATCTTAATCCTGCGGTCACCGTAGGGCTTGCAGCGGGCGGACGGTTCCCCGCCGGCCAGATTCTCCCTTACGTTATTGCGCAGGTGATCGGCGCTGTGGCGGCTGCGGCCTTGTTGTATGTCATCGCCAGCGGCGCTGCCGGTTTCGACTTGGCCAAGGGTTTTGCTTCGAACGGCTACGGCGATCATTCGCCCGGCAAATACAGCATGGTGGCAGGCTTCATCATGGAAGTAGTGATGACCATGATGTTCCTGTTCATCATCATGGGATCCACCCACGGCAAGGCGCCAGCGGGCTTCGCGCCGCTGGCGATCGGGCTTGCGCTGGTGATGATCCACCTCGTCAGCATTCCAGTTACCAATACGTCGGTGAATCCGGCGCGCAGCACCGGACCGGCATTGTTTGTTGGCGGCTGGGCACTGCAGCAGCTGTGGATGTTCTGGGTGGCGCCGCTGGTTGGCGGTGTTCTTGGCGGCGCGATCTATCGCTGGCTGAGTGACGAGCCGACTGGTGTAGTGGAAGGTAAGGCGACCACCTGACGAATGAGGCGATGAAGCCGGCGTCGTTACGTCGCCGGCTTCACCTCAACCACATGTCCCATCTTGCGGCCGGGCTTTGGCGCGCCCTTGCCGTAGAGATGTACGGTGGCGCCTGGGACGGTGAGCCACTTGCCATAGTCGAGAATGTCGTCGCCAATCAGGTTGGTCATGGTGACCTGACCATGGCGCACGGCTTTGGCCAGCGGCCAGCCCGCGATGGCGCGGATGTGTTGTTCGAACTGCGATACCGAGGCGCCATCGAGCGTCCAGTGGCCGGAATTATGCACGCGTGGCGCGATTTCATTGACGACCAGCGTCGCGCCGTCAATTGCGTCCTTTTGGCCCGGCACGACAAACAGTTCGACGGCAAAGACGCCGATATAGCCCAGCGCAGTGCCGATCTTCTCGGCGATCTCGCGTGCCTTCGCAGCAAGCGCGTCGGAGATGCGCGCGGGCGCATAGGAGAATTTCAGGATGTGATCGCGATGCTCGTTTTCGGTGACGTCGAAACATTCGACATGGCCGTCGGCGCCGCGTGCAGCGATGACCGAGACCTCGCGTTCGAACGGGACGAAGGCTTCGAGAATCGCGGAGTTGGTACCGAGATCATTCCAGACCTGATCGAGATCGTCACCCTCCCGGATGATCGCCTGGCCCTTGCCATCATAGCCGAAGCGCCGCGTCTTGATGACAGCGGGCAGGCCGATGGTCTTGATTGCAGCGCGCAGCTCGCCGGCATTCGCGACACCTGCGTAACCGGCCGTGCCGATGCCCAGCGACGTCACAAAATCCTTCTCGGCCAGACGATCCTGCGTGGTCTGCAGGATTGTCTGCGCAGGCAGAACCGGGCGCCGCGCGTTAAGGATCATCGCGGTGGCGGCAGGCACGTTCTCGAATTCGTAGGTGATGACGTCGCAATCACTGGCGAACAGTTCGAGCGCCTCGACATCGGCATATTCCGCGCAGGTCGCGTTCTGCACCACGTCGAAAGCCGGCGAATCCGGATCCGGTGAAAAAACCTGACAGCGGAGGCCGAGGCGTGCTGCGGACATCGCCAACATGCGACCGAGCTGGCCGCCACCAAGAATGCCGATCGTGTCGCCGGGCTTGAGAGCCTTCGTCACTACAGCGCTCACGCCGCACCTTCCGGCTTTTCAGCCACGGCATCGGTCTGCGCCTTACGCCAGGCAGCGAGCTTTGTTGCCAATGCCGTGTCGTGCAGCGCCAGCACGCTCGCCGCGAGCAGTGCCGCGTTGATCGCGCCGGGCTTGCCAATGGCCAGCGTCCCGACAGGCACCCCGCCCGGCATCTGTACGATCGAATAAAGCGAGTCGACGCCGGACAGCGCCTTGGATTCCACGGGCACGCCGAACACCGGGAGCTCCGTCAATGCCGCGGCCATGCCGGGCAAATGCGCAGCGCCGCCGGCACCGGCGATGATGATCTGGAAGCCCGCTGCCTTGGCGCCCTTGGCGAATGCGAACAGCCGGTCCGGCGTACGGTGGGCCGAGACGATGCAGGCCTCATGGGATACGCCGAGTGCAGCCAGCGTTTCGGCGGCATGGCGCATGGTTTCCCAGTCCGATTGGCTTCCCATAATAATGGCGACGGGCGCGGTCATTCCGTATTTTCTTTCGCGAATCCAGAAAGATAGGCTGGAAATACAATGTCGTCCCCTTGCGTGGCAAGGAGGGTGGCAAAGGTGATCTCGTCTTGGTGAAGACTGGCAAGCCTTGTAACAAATCCCATGCAAAAGAAAACCCGAACGCCTGCTGCAAAGTCGGTCAAACGTTCCATGAAGCCGGCATTTCGGGGTTCCAGGGCGCTGGCGTCGCTGCCGAAAAGCCGCGCGCCGGCGGTCGCGCTGACGATCCGGCGGCGGAGGCGTAACTTACAGAGGTGCAGGCGAAGGTTGCCGAATTGCGTGCTTCGGCGGGAACCGATGTCCTGCTCGACATTCTCAACCGCCGTGGCTTAGCCCGCGAGCTGATCCGCGCCGTGGCCTTCCTCGCCCGCCATAGCGAACGGGTGCACCGATTGTGCTCGATGTCGACCGCCTCAAGCCGATCAACGACGCCTTCGGTCACGCGGCCAGCGCAAGACCGCGCAATGTGCGGAAGTGTAGCTAGTCGATCGTCGGCCTTGGCGCCTTTACAATGCGCTGAGGTCGCTTGGCACTTCGCCGAAGGCGCGGATCACCTGGGCGTCGCCGAACTCGCCGGTCATCGGATCGCCGGTGCGGCTGAAGGCCAGTGCGCCGATCGAGCCCGGCACGCGTGACAATAGTTCGGCGCGGCGAATGGCGCCGGACGCGCTCTGGCACTCCTCGGCAGCACCAGCCGCTAGCGAACCGGAGTCATCCTGCAAGAAGGGCAGTGCGACGTAATAGGTGATGTCGGCCATAACGCGCTCGCGAGTCGATTGATCCCGTACAAGTTTGTTCTTATTTTGTTCTTTTTGTCAAGACGAGAGCGCCTATTAGCGATCTTCCGTCGCGTCCTCTAGATCCGGCGCGGCCGGCTTATGCAGCGCGAGTATCGCCGCCCACCATAAGCGTTAGGCGTAAAGCCGTACTGGTCGAGCAAAACGGCAAGCCCTGCAAGGCCCATAACCATAAGAAGTGCAGCAGCGGTGCCATATACAGAGGGTCAGAGGCGAATGATCGGCGTCTTGCACATGACCAGCGCACCTTCGCTGATTGTCTGCGTCTTCAATGCAACGGCCGGTCAGTCTATCAAGGCAAAGACGTTAGTGAATGATGCAAACAACAGGCGTGGAACGATGCGCAGCGGCACGGGCAAAATTTGACCACGTCACAATGCGATGCTGGCCAGGATTAAGTCCGGCTGCCTTGCCTGCGGTGCCGCGCGAAAAAACGGCGGCCGTCGCGAAGCAGGATTTTGATGATGGGCCAGTTCAACGCCCAGCCTGCTCCAGTCACTGCAAGGCAAAGCAAGCCGATCCATTAGATCATCGCGCGTTGAGTTCGCGGCCATGGCCGTTTTAACTCACAGCCACGGTGTGACGCGTTGTCTCAGGCAATAATATCGGGAGTGATCTGATCTTCGATGAAGGAAATCCGATCCTTCAGCTGAAGCTTGCGCTTTTTCAACCGCTGCAGCCGCAACAGATCGGGTGCGGGTGAATGTTGCAGGGCATCGATAGCGGCGTCGAGGTCGCGATGTTCCTGCTGCAATCTAGCGAGTTCTAACGGAAGTTCGCGATCTTCGTCGTCGTTCATGTTTCTAACTGACTGGATTCGCAAATCATTTGCGAGGAATTTCTCACATGACTATCGCCGGTGCAGACGTGCCGCGCAAGCCGTCCGGTTCCGGGTTTTTGCGGCGCAATCAGGTCACGATTCGTTTTGCACAATACCCGAAATCCAAAATACACTTTTCAAGACCCATCGACAGATGTCCACTGTCATGTAGAATTCACCGTCCAACCGAACGAATCCTGAGGTTCAATCCTACCGAGGAGTTTTCGAATGGCACTACAGGCGCATCTCGTCGAACTGGAACGCAAGCACAAGGTTCTCGAAAGCGAATTGCACGACGCGCTCGTGCACCTGTCTACCGACGATCTTCGCATCGTCGAACTTAAACGTCGAAAACTGATGGTCAGGGACGAAATCCAGCGTCTCAAAAACGGTACCAGCGACACGCTGCACTGATCAGCGGCTGCACTGATTAGCGAACGATAAATCACAGCATCAACATCGCGTTTACGTCGCTGCTTTCACGCAGGTGCGATGGTGTCTTGCGCTGATCGCACGATAGGTTTGCGACGAAGCATCCAGTTATTCGGTTGGCCTGGGTCGCTTCGCCTGCAACCTTCGCATTCAGTGTCCCGCCATTTCGGCTACGTAGTCCGCGATGGCCAGGGATGATGTCAGCCCTGGGGACTCGATGCCGAACAGGTTGATGAGGCCCGGCACGCCATGAGTCTGGGCGCCTTGGATCATGAAGTCCTGCACCGCGACTGCGGGCGGTACGATCTTCGGCCGCATTCCGGAATAGCTCGGCGTCAATGCACCGTCCGGCAGACTGGGCCAGTAGCGCCTGATGGCCGGATAGAATCTCTCTCCACGTGCCGGATCGACTGTGTAGTCGATGTGATCCACCCACTCGACATCAGGGCCGAAACGCGCCTGGCCGGCCAGATCGAGTGTGAGATGCACACCGAGGCCGCCCGGTTCCGGCACAGGATAGATCAGCCGCGAGAACGGTGCTTTCGCATTGCAGCTGAAGTAGCAACCTTTGGCCAGATAGGCGGGCGGTATAAGGTCGAGCGGCATGCCGTCAAGCATGCGTGCGATCGCGGTTGCGGACAGGCCGGCCGAATTGATCAGCATGTCGCAGGCTAGTGTCATCGGAGCTTCGCCGCCGACATCCACTTCGAAACCGTTGGCTGTAACCCGACCACGTTCCAGCGGTGCGAGGAATGCGAAGGCCGCGCCGGCGGCTTCCGCTTCACCGCGCAGCGCCAACATATAGCTGTGGCTGTCGACGATTCCGGTGGAGGGCGACAACAGTGCGGCTTCGCAAGCCAGCGCCGGCTCAAGTGCCCGTGCTTCTGTCCCGGATAATTGCTCGAGATCAGCGACGCCATTAGCTTCGGCATGCGCTTTGATCGCCGCCAGTTTGGCCATCTCCTCCTGACGTGTGGCGACGATCAGTTTCCCGGAGTTGCGATGTGGAATGCCGCGATCCCGGCAATAATCATAGAGAGCCTGTTTTCCGGCGACGCAGAACCGCGCCATCAGGCTGCCGGCAGGATAATAGATGCCGGCATGGATGACCTCGCTGTTACGCGACGAAGTCACGGTACCAATCGCGTCTGCAGCCTCCAGTACGATGACCTCGCGTCCCGCTTCCGCCAGTCGCCGGGCGATCGCAAGTCCCACGACGCCGGCGCCCACCACCACGCATTCAACCTTGTCCATGTCCTGTCCGATAGTTTGTTGCGCGGGTCATCTGCCGCGGGCCGACCTTGCGCATCTGGTGCTTTAGTAAAACATTAAGCATCACAGCCAATTACCACTAATTTTCGCGGCATTCCGCGGTCGCGACGCTACACATTTACCTGATCCACATACCTGTAACCAAACACTCGCCCTGCGAATACGCGGGTGTGTAATGACTGGCAAGATCGGGCGATCAGACAGCAAGGCGGCAGTGTCCGTCATCGCGGTCGTTTGCCTTGTCGGCAGCATTACCGGGGCCCGTGCCGAATCTCCGGCGGTTCATTATATCAGTGAACTCGACCCACAAATGATCTGGCAGATTCTCATCGGTGGGTTTGTCACGCTGGCATTTCTTGCCGCCATAGTGCTGTGGGTCGCTTCGGCGCTGCGCAATGTGCGTCGCGAGCAGCAGCGTCGCAATGCGTTTGTCGGTTCTGCCCTCAATCATCTCGGCCAAGGCATCGTGATGCTCGACGACCAGAAGCGGGTCGTGTTTTGCAATGATCGCTATCTTGAGATCTACGACCTCACGCGCGCCGACATCACCAAGGATATTACCGGTCCAGGATTGCGTGAATTACGCCGCCAGCGTGGCAAGCTCGATCTGGCCACCCAGAGCTTCTACGAGCAGACTGTTGCCGCGGGCGAGTACATTGCCGAAATGCCCGGTGGGCAATCCGTTCACGTCAAGTTCAGCCGGCTTCCCAATGGCGGCGCCATTGGCATTCATGAGGACTGCACCGAGCAGCGTTTCCTGCAGCGCGAGCTTGCGACCACCAAGCAGTTCCTCGAATCTGTGCTTGATCACGTCCCGATCTGCGTTGCGGCTAAGACCATTGACGATGGCCGCTATATCTTCGCCAACCGGGCTTTCGAAACCTTCTCTCGGCTTTCGCGCGATCAGATCGTCGGCAAACGACCGGATCAGATATTCTCCCCACAGTCTGCGAAAGCGATTGCCGAAGCCGATGCCCTGGCAGTGGAGACACACGGCCAGTGCCGCCGCGAATTCAACGTCGAGCGCGGCTCGGATATCCGCACGCTGGATAGCAATCGTGTGATTGCCTTCAACGAGCGCAACGAACCTGCCTTCCTCATTGCGTTGTTCGAGGATGTGACTGACCGGAAGTCGCTGTCCAAGGAACTGGAAAGCACCAAGAAGTTCCTCGAAACGGTGCTAGACAATATTCCTGTTTCGCTGATGGTGCAGCAAATCAACACCGGCCGCTATCTGTTCGCCAATCGCGGCGCAGAAGTGATTCTGGGTCGCAAGCGTGAAGACGCGATCGGCTTGACTGTCCCCGAGATGCTTCGTCCGGAAGAAGCAAAGCTGATCGTGAGCCGGGATCAGGCAGCTATCAAGAGCCGAACGCCAATTGCAGAAGAGCATCCGATCAGCACGCGCGACGGATTGCGGCTTTTCCTGACCCGGCGGGTCACCGTGCTCGATGAAGCAGGCGAGCCGCAATATCTAATCAAGACCCATGAGGATGTCACCGACCGCCGCCAGACCGAGGCGCGGATGGCGCATATGGCCTATCACGACGGCCTGACCGATCTGCCGAACCGCCCGGCCTTCTTGCAGGCTCTGTCACAGATGATTGATGCCTGCGGCGAGACCTCCGAGGAATTCGCAGTGCTGTCGATCGATCTCGACGGCCTGAAGGAGGTCAACGATGTCTTCGGTCACGCCATCGGTGACAAGCTGCTGATCGAAGTGTCGCGTCGTGTCGATGCAGCCGTGGGCGGCGGAGTTGTGGCGCGGCTCGGCGGTGACGAGTTCGGCGTGATCATCGACGGCGCGCAGCCTGCGGCCGGGCTGTTGATCGCAGAGCGGATCTCCGCGGCCCTTGCGGAGGAATTCCCGATCGACGGCAAATCGGTGCGTACAGGCGTCACCACGGGCATCTCGCTGTTCCCGCGCGACGGCCATGACCCGGCCGCGTTGCTGGCGAATTCCGGCGCGGCGCTGTTCCGTGCGAAGTCGCAGTCGCGCGGTTCGATCAGCATCTTCGAGCCGCAAATGGACCAGCAACTGCGCGATCGCCGCGTGCTGCATCAGGACCTCTCGGCCGCGATCCGCAATGGCGAATTGTCGCTGCACTACCAGCCCCAGGCACGCGCTGGCCAGACCGTCGTCGATGCCGACATTACGGGCTTCGAGGCGTTGGCGCGGTGGATTCATCCGACGCGCGGTTTCGTGCCGCCCGGAGACTTCATTCCGCTGGCCGAAGAAAGTGGCCTGATCGTCGAGATGGGTGAGTGGATCCTGCGCCAGGCCTGCCTTGAGGCCGCATCGTGGCCGGTACCGCTGCAGATCGCGGTCAACCTGTCGCCCGCGCAGTTCATGCACGGCGATCTCGTCGGCCTCGTGCATTCGATCCTGCTCGAAACCGGCCTACAGCCCGGTCGCCTTGAGCTGGAAATCACCGAGGGCGTGCTGATCGAGGATTTCGATCGTGGCGTAGCGTTGCTGCGGCGGTTGAAGGCACTCGGTGTGCGCATCTCGATGGACGACTTTGGCTCCGGCTATTCCTCGCTGACCTATCTGCAAGCATTCCCGTTTGACAAGATCAAGATTGACCGCGCTTTCGTGATCAATCTGGGGCTCAATCCGCAGTCCGCCGCCATCGTGCGCGCGGTCATCGGGCTTGGCCATGGCCTCGACGTCGCGATCGTTGCGGAAGGCGTCGAGACCCACGAGCAACTCTGCTTCCTCGCCAGCGAAGGCTGCGACGGCGTACAAGGTTACTTCATCGGGCGTCCTGCCCCGATTGCGCAATATGCTGCGCTGGTCGGACGGATTGCCGCCGCTACGCCCGCGGCACGCATGGTCGGTTGAGCGACAGACCGTTGCGAAGTGCTGATGCTGTTGAGCCCGCGGCGTTCCGCGGCTAGCTTGCGGTTATGACGAATCTCACTGCGACAGTCGCGGATCCGGCGGCCAGCGATGCGCCGGTCATCGCTTATCCCACGCCCTTGCTGCGGATAAACGGCGTCACCAAGGTATTCGGCGCGCATAGCGCAGTGAATGATCTCTCTTTGGACATCAAGGCCGGTGAATTCTTCGCGCTGCTTGGCCCGAGCGGCTGTGGCAAGACCACGTTACTGCGCATGCTGGCTGGTTTCGAAGCGCCGGACACAGGCAAGATCGAGTTGAACGGCGAGGATATCGCCGCGGTCTTGCCGCATCAGCGGCCCGTCAACATGATGTTTCAGAACTACGCGCTGTTTCCGCATCTCAACGTGCGCGACAATATCGGTTTCGGTCTCAAGAGCGCTGGCTTGACGCGTCTCGGCATCGATACGCGGGTTGCCGAGATGGTGGCGCTGGTCAAGCTCCAGGGACTGGAGAAACGCCGACCGGATCAATTATCGGGCGGCCAGAAACAACGCGTGGCGCTCGCCCGGGCGCTGGCGCGGCATCCGCAACTGTTGCTGCTCGATGAGCCGCTGGCAGCTCTCGACAAGAAACTGCGTGAGGAAACCCAGGTCGAACTGATGGCGCTGCAGCGCCAGCTCGGCACCACCTTCGTGATCGTCACCCACGATCAGGAGGAGGCGATGACCATGGCCGACCGGATTGGCGTCATGAATAGCGGCCGCCTGCAACAGGTAGCCACGCCGCGGCAACTGTATGAGGCGCCCGCATCGCGCTGGGTCGCGGAGTTCGTTGGCGACGTCAACATCGTCGAGGGTGGTATCACGCACCGGGACAGTCATCGACTGACCATTGCAGGCCGCGATGTCGGAACCCTGTTTGCGATCGAGCCGCGACAGCCTGTCGGCGATGCCGTCATCTGCGTTGCGATCCGCCCGGAGAAGATACGGTTGTCGCGGCGAGGGCCGGCGACGGACCTCGTCAACAGCGGCGCCATGAACAGCCTTGAGGGGGTCATCTCCGACGTCGGCTATCTCGGCGGTCGCTCGCTCTACAAGGTGAAGCTCGACCGTGGAGCCACATTGCGGGTCGCTCTCGCCAATACCGCGCGGCTCGATGTCGATGCCTATTCGATAGGGGAGCGCGTCGCGGCATGGTTTGCTCCCGATGATTGCGTGGTGCTGGTTCAATGAGCGCGCGTCGCATCTTCACGGCGCCGGCGCGGCTTGCTGCGATCCCGCCTTATGTCTGGATGGTGCTGTTCTTTCTGGTGCCGTTTGGCTTCGTGCTGAAGATCAGTCTGTCGCAGACAGCGATTGCGCAGCCGCCTTATCTGCCGGTGTTCGGACTGTCCGAGGGGATCGATGGACTGAAGGCCTCGTTTGCCGCGCTGTCGCTGGATAATTTCCGGCTGCTCGTTTCGGACAATCTCTATCTCGCATCCTATCTGCGCAGCGTCCTCGTCGCCGTCGTATCGACCCTGATCCTGCTCGCGGTCGGTTATCCCATCGCCTATGGTATGGCGCGTCTGCCGCGACGCTGGCAGGGCATCGCGATGATGCTGGTCATAGTGCCGTTCTGGACCTCGTTCCTGATCCGCATCTATGCCTGGATCAACATCCTGCAGCATGATGGCTTGCTCAATAAGGTCCTTCTTGCGTTGCACGTCGTATCGAAGCCAGTCGTGTGGCTGTCCACCGACAGTGCGATGTATCTTGGCATCGTCTATTCCTATCTGCCTTTCATGATCCTGCCGCTCTATGCCACGCTGGCGAAGCAGGACCCTTCGCTGATCGAGGCCGCGGCCGATCTCGGCGTCTCGCGCATCGACGCATTCTGGCTGGTGACAGTTCCGTTGTCCCTGCGCGGCGTCGGCGCCGGTGCGTTGCTGTGCTTCATTCCGATCATGGGCGAATTCGTCACTCCCGATCTGCTCGCCGGGTCGAATTCGTTGATGATCGGCCAGACGCTGTGGCTCGAGTTCTTCACGAACAAGGATTGGCCGGTCGCCTCTGCCACTGCCATCGTGTTGCTCGGGCTGCTGTTGATCCCGTTGCTGGTCTACGACCGGCTGCAGCGCAGGCAGTTGGAGGCGCGCTGATGTCCGTGCATCCACTTCGTTTGTCGCGCTTTAACATCACGTCGCTGGTGCTTGGCCTGGCGTTTCTCTATCTGCCGATCGTCATTCTCGTGATCTATTCGTTCAACGCCTCGCGGCTGGTGACGGTTTGGGGTGGTTGGTCGACACGCTGGTATACGGAATTCTTCAATGACCGCGCGATGCTCGACGCCGCCTGGATGAGCCTTCGCGTAGGTGTCGTGTCCGCGACGCTGGCAACGGTTCTCGGCACGTTGGCGGCTATCGCTTTGACGCGCGGCGCAGGCTTCCGCGGCCGCACGCTGATGTCCGGGATGCTTTACGCGCCGCTGGTGATGCCCGAGGTGATTACCGGACTGTCGCTGTTGCTACTGTTCGTGGCGCTTGATGCCGGGCGCGGCCTTGTCACGGTGACCATTGCACACACGACACTCACCATGTGCTTCGTCACTGTCGTGGTGCAGTCGCGCCTCGCGGGGATCGATCGCAGTCTCGAGGAAGCGGCGATGGATCTCGGCCGCGATCCGCTCCGCGCATTTATGGCCGTTACGTTGCCGCTGATTTGGCCGGCCATTGCCGCCGGTTGGATGCTGGCCTTCACGCTCTCGCTGGACGATCTCGTCATCGCGAGTTTTACGACCGGGCCGGGCTCGGCAACGCTGCCGATCAGGATTTATTCGGAGGTGCGCCTCGGCGTGAAGCCGGAGATCAACGCCATCTGTACGCTGATCGTCGGTTTCATCGCCGTCGTGATCGTGCTGGCCTCGCTGGTGTCGAAACTGTCGAGCGCCCGCGGCGAAAGCGCCGCGCCGCTGTAAGGTAAAAGTTAGTTCGCCTTTGGTGCCGTATCTGCGGGCGCGGCAGCTGCCGGCGTGTCAGCGGGCTTATCCGGCTCTGCAGCGGGCGCCTGCTTCGACCCGCCGGTAAAGCGTTCGATCACCGAACGTACGGCGTCGCGGGTCTTGCGATCCTTCACGGCATCCAGCAAAGGCGCCGCGCCCGGCGATCGGCGGATCAGGCTTTCCGGATCGGGAAAGATCAGCGGATCGTCCCACGGGCCCTGGATCACGAAAGGCAGCTCGAAGCCGCCGGTGCCGTTGGTTGCAGGATTGAGACTGGCGATGCCCTTGAAGTCGTATTCACGTGAGGGCACCGACGCAGTGCCGGTCAGCGTCAGTTTCGCGGCGGGACCATCGATACGGATATCCTGTGCGGTGGCGATGCCGTCATTGAATTTCACGGACATGTTCAGCGTGTTGAACGGAGTCGAACCCGAGCGGAAATTGCCGGCGCCGGACAGCGGACGTCGCTCCAGCCTTTTCAAAAGCTGTTCGACGTTGAAGCCGCTGATCGCCCCGTCATGGCCAGTCAACGTTGCGGTGCCGTCAAGCGATTGCGCGAGACCGAACGGCGATGAGCCCGAGGCCTCCAGCATCATGCTGAGATTGCCGCGTCCAGTGAGCTTGTTGACGCCGAACAGATCGCTGGCACAGGCCTGCAGGTCGACATCGCTGAACTGGAACTGGGCCTTCACGTCGGCCACGGCATCGGAATGGGCAACATTGAACGAACCACGGACGATGCCGCCGTACATCTGCGCTTCACCCACCGACAGCGCCAGTGTACCGCCGCGCAGATTGGCGCCGAGTGCGGTGCGGCCGAGCACTGAGGAGCCGACGGTGACCTTGGCGGCCGACAGGCGCATATCGAGATCGGTGGTGGATAGCGCGTTCAGGTCGAACAATTGCCGGTTCCAGTCGCGCGCGCCGGAGGCCAGAAGTCGTACCGTCGAAACATAGGGTGTGAAGTCGAGCGCACCGGCAGCCAGCGTCGCCTGCAGTGTTTGGCGGCCGGTGTTGCTGTAGGTCATGACGCCTTCGGCACTGTTGCCGTCGAGTTCGACATTGACGTTGGTAAGTGCAATCGACGGACCGACCAGGCTGGCACGTGCCTTCAGGGCAAAGCGGCCGAAACCGCCGGAGCCGGGCGGTGCCTGGCCGACCCAGCGCAAGGCGTTGCGCAGCGACATGCTGTCGGCAGTCAGCGTGCCTTCCATGACCAGGCTGGCCTTGTTGGCAACGGTGCCATCGAAAGCAAGCTTGATCGGCGCACCGGCGATGCGGGCCTTTACGCCGGAGCGCTCACCGGACAATGCGGCAATGAAGTCGCTGACGCTGAGGCTGCCGTCGATGCGTTCGCCGCGCCAGTCGAACTGGCCGGTTGCCGCGAATGAGCGCGAGATCGATGGCCAGGCGAGCGACAGGTCGATGTCGCCGAGACGCTCGGTGTTATGCGGGTCCTGATAGTGCAGCACGCCGTCCTGGATCCGGATCTCGGAGAACGACAGCGGCTGCTCGGCGCCGGGCTTCATGGTGCGGGCGATGGACTCGATGAATGGCGTCCAGTTGCTTTCGCCGGAGGCCTCGCGGATCACGCGGATGCGCGGCCGCAGCATCATCATGTCGGCGATTTCGAAACGCTGCAACAGCAGCGGCAGCAACCGCAGATTGGCCGTCAGCACGTCGACGGTCAGCGCGGGATCGATCGAGCCGCCGCCCTTCAGGCCGACATCGTGAAACGACACATAGCTGCCAGGAAACACCGACACATCCACCGCGCCGTTGACGACGAAATCCAGCCCGGTCACGGCACGAATCTGTGCCTCCACGGCATGACGCAGCGTATCGCGGTTGAGCAACCACGACATGGCGAACAGCCCTATCAGCGCGACGCCCAGGAGAGCCGCAATTGGCATCCCCAGGCGTCTTATTCCTTGGGCACTCGTCAATGAACTATCCGGGTTGGTTGGTGGTCACACATAGCGGGGCGGCAGCCATGTGCGCCCACGTCCAAGGTGCTCAATTTGAAGGGTTTTCTTGACGCTTTCAAGGCCATAGCGGGTGTGATGGGGTCGCAGTCCCCTGCGATTGACCTGCCGCGGAGTTTCCGCCTAATAATCCACGACATAGCCGCCCGCGCCCGCTGGGTTCTCAGCGCATTCCTGCATCAGGTCGATTCCCATGAACAAAGTCTACCCCGACGCCAAATCGGCACTCGATGGCATTCTTAAGGATGGCATGATGATCATGTCGGGTGGCTTCGGCCTCTGCGGCATTGCCGAGGACCTGTCGGACGCCTTGCGCGATTCCGGGGTCAAGGACCTCACCGTGGTGTCAAATAACGCCGGCGTCGACGGCATCGGCCTCAGCCGCCTGCTGGAAACCCGCCAGATCAAGAAGATGATTTCGTCCTATGTGGGCGAGAACAAGCTGTTCGCCCAGCAGTATCTGGCCGGCGAACTGGAACTCGAATTCTCCCCGCAGGGCACGCTGGCCGAGCGCATCCGTGCCGGCGGCGCCGGCATCCCGGGCTTCTACACCAAGACCGGCGTCGGCACGCTGATCTCGGAAGGCAAGCCGACCATGGAATTCAACGGCGAGACCTACATGCTGGAACGTGGTCTGTTCGCCGATATTGCTATCGTGCACGCTTGGAAGGGCGATACCGCGGGCAACCTCGTTTATCGCAAGACCGCCCGGAACTTTAACCCGATGATGGCGACTGCCGCCAAGATCACCATTGCCGAAGTCGAGCATCTGGTGCCGGCCGGCGAGATCGACCCGGATCACATTCACACCCCCGGCATTTTCGTGAAGCGTATTGTCGAGGTCGGTACCGGCAAGAAGCGGATCGAAAAAGTCACCTCGCGTCAGCGTCCCGCGTAACCGCCAAAAGCAAAAACAGGAGAGAACGATGGCTTGGACCCGTGATCAAATGGCAGCGCGCGCGGCGAAAGAACTGCGCGACGGATATTACGTCAATCTCGGCATCGGTATTCCGACGCTGGTGTCGAACTACATTCCCGAAGGTGTGGATGTTCAACTGCAGAGCGAGAACGGTATGCTCGGCATGGGCCCTTTCCCCTATGAGGGCGAGGAAGATCCGGACCTGATCAATGCCGGCAAGCAGACCGTCACCGAGCTGCCGACCACCAGCTATTTCTCGTCGGCCGACTCGTTCGGCATGGTCCGTGGTGGCCATATCGACCTGTCGATCCTCGGCGCCATGCAGGTTGCCCAGAATGGTGATCTCGCCAACTGGATGATCCCCGGCAAGATGGTGAAGGGCATGGGCGGCGCGATGGATCTCGTCGCTGGCGTCAAGCGCGTCGTCGTCGTGATGGAGCATTCCGCCAAGGATGGCGCCAAGCTGCTGAAGAGCTGCAACCTGCCGCTGACTGGCGAGCGCGTCGTCGACATGGTCGTGACCGATCTGGCGGTGTTCACCATCGACAAGCACGGTAATGACGGCATGGCCTTGATCGAACTCGCCGATGGCGTAACGCTCGATGAGGTGAAGGCCAATACCGAAGCTGAATTCCGGGTCGCGCTGACCAACACCTGAACGATTGCGCGCTCCGAGCGTTGATATGATGCCCGGCCTCGTGCCGGGCATTCGTGTTAATATCAACCCCGATTAGGAAGCCAATATGCGCGCCAGTCTCGAAGATCGTTTCTTCCTGCTGCTCATCGTCTTGGTGACGATAGCCTTCGGCTGGATAATGAGTTCGTTCTACAGCGCGATCCTGTGGGGCATCGTGATCGCGATCATGTTCGCGCCGATGCATCGCCGGCTGGAACGGCGGATGCCGAAACATCCGAATTCGGCCGCCCTGCTCACCGTGGGATTGATCGTGCTGATCGTGATCCTGCCGCTGACATTGGTTGGCGCATCGCTGGCGCAGGAAGCGGCTGTCGTCGTAGGCAAGATGAAATCTGGCCAATTCAATCTCGGCACATTTCTGCAGCAGATACTCGATGCCGTCCCGCAATGGGCGAAGGGACTGCTGGATCGCTTCGGCATCGCCAATCTCGGCGGCATGCAGGACAAGCTGACTGAAGGCCTCGTCAAAGGCAGTCAGTACTTTGCATCGCAGGCGCTGAACATCGGTCAGAGCACGTTCGACTTCATCATCAATCTCGGCATCATGCTCTATCTGCTGTTCTTCCTGTTCAAGGATGGCGAGGCGTTGTCGCAGCGTGTGAAGAATGCGATTCCGCTACGGCCGGAGTTGCGTGATGATCTGATGGAGAAGTTCACGGTGGTGATCCGCGCCACGGTGAAGGGTGGCATTCTGGTCGCGCTGGCGCAGGGCGCGCTGGGCGGGCTGATCTTCTGGATCCTCGATATCAATGCCGCGCTGCTCTGGGCCGTGCTGATGGCGTTCCTGTCGCTGTTGCCGGCGGTGGGCGCAGGTCTGGTCTGGATGCCGGTCGCGCTTTATCTGCTTGCGACGGGCTCCGTCGTTCAGGGTGTGATCCTGATCGCCTATGGATTTCTCGTCATTGGTCTGGTCGACAACATCCTGCGCCCGATGCTGGTCGGCAAGGACACCAAGCTGCCGGATTATCTGGTGCTGATCGCGACGCTTGGCGGCATCGATGCGCTGGGCCTCAACGGCTTTGTGGTCGGTCCCGTGATTGCTGCGATGTTTGTCGCGGGTTGGGCGATTTTCGCGGAGTCGCGAAAGGACGTGCCCGGCATGACGGCGTGACTCATACAGGTCCCTTTGGCACGTCGGCGAAGCGGGTCAGCCACACGACGGGGCCGATACTCGCAGCGACGATCAGCAGGGCGGCGAGTGCGCCTTCTTCGAAACTGCCGCGACTGGCATATTGATAGATCGATGTCGCGAGCGTTTCGACATTGAGCGGCCGCAGCAGCAACGTGGCCGGCAGCTCCTTCAGACAATCGACAAAGACCACGATGACGGCGCCGAACAATGCCGGACGCAATAGCGGCAGTTGAATCACGCGCAGTGTGGTGATTGCCGGCGCGCCGGCAGCGCGGGCGCTGTCGTCGTAATCGACGGGGATGTGCTCGAAGCCGGCCTTGATGAAACCCGTCGGTACCGCCAGGAACCGGATTACATAGGCGATCACCACGGCGGCGCCAGAGCCGATCATGACCAGCCCGGGCGATGCGAGACTGAGCCATCCGGCGAGCTTGCTGAATCCATTGTCGATGAACAGCACCGGCGTCAGCAGACCCAGCGCCAGCACCGTTCCGGGCAGCGCATAGCCGGTCCGGGCGACAGCGACCGACAGGTTGGTCAGCCGCGAAGCACGCCAGCGCCGAGCGACGATCACCACAAGCCCGAGAAGCAGCGCGGCTCCCGTGGCAATTGCGGCCAGTGCAATGGTGTGGCCGGCATCGCGCCAAACCGTTGTTTCCATCGACAGCAGACCGCGGCGCAGGCTTTCACGCAGCAGATAGAGCAAGGGTACGGCGAAGCCGAGCAGGGCAGGGAGGACGCAGGCGGTGAAAGCAAGCCATCCGCGTACGCCTGTCAAAGGCGTGCGCGGTGCCAGTCGCGGGTTCTCCGAAGAGAATTCCACGCTGCCTTCGCGGCGGCCGAAGCGCTCGATGGCGATCAGCACGGCGACGATGGCGAGCATGAACAACGAGAGTTGCGCAGCACCTGCAAGACTGCCGCGATTGAGCCAGGTCGTGAAAACCGAGACGGTGAGCGTACGAATGCCCAAATATTCGCTGGCGCCGATGTCATTCAGCGTTTCCAGCGATACCAGTGCAAGGCCCACAGCGAGGGCGGGGCGCGCCATCGGTAGCGAGACACGGCGGAACGTCGTCCAGCGATCGGCACCGAGTATCTTCGCGGCTTCAGCAAAGTCGGCGCTGCGATGCTGGAACATCGCGCGGGCAGAGAGATAGACGTAAGGATACAACACGATGCCGATCACGAAGATGGCGCCGGGCAATGAACGCAGGCTAGGTAGCCACCCGATGGCGCCGGGCAACGACATTGCCGTTGCCAGTGCGCGATGGACGAGACCCAGTGGCTCGAACAGGTCCACATAGACGTAAGCGGCGAGATAGGTCGGAATCGCAAGCGGCAGCGGCAAGAGCCAGAGCATGAGCGCGCGGCCGGGGAAATCGTGCGCCGAGACCAGCCATGCGGTGCCGGCACCGACCGTGAGCGTGACGATGCCGACGCCGATCAGGAGGGCTGCGGTGTCGCGTAGCGCCTGCGGCAATACATAGGCGATCAGATGCTGCCAAAGCTCGGGCTCCGGCTGCAGCGCCAGTAGCGCGATGCTGATCACGGGCGCTGCCACGAGGAGTGCGGTGGCAGCGGCGATGATGGTCGCGGTGAGTTCGGTGCGGGAGAGGGTCACACCTCTTCCGTCCTTCTCCCCAGTGTGAAGCAGAGCCTCACCAGGTGGGGGAAGGTGGTGCGGGTGCAGTCCGCGACGCATGAGTGAGGCGGCTGGATTCGGAGTTTGCGGCTACCCCTCACCCGTCCGCGCTCCGCGCGGCCACCCTCTCCCACAAGGGGAGAGGGGAGGGCGGAGTACTTGGCGCAAATCACGTTCAATTATCAAACCCGACCTTGTCCACCAACGTCGACGCGGCTTTGCGGTTGGCGACAATCTTGGCGATGGGCATCGGATCGGCATTGAGCTTGCCATAGCCCGCGATCGTCGGATTCACAGTGATGCCGGCACGCACGGGATATTCGTAGTTGGCGTCGGCATAGACCTGCTGGGCATGCTCGCCGGCAAGCCATTCGATCAGCTTCCTGGCGTTGGCTTTGTTCGGCGCATGCTTGGCCAGCAAAACGCCGGACAGGTTCACATGGGTGCCGCCGCCTTCGAAGGTCGGCAGGATTACCTTGGTGGCTTCGGCCCATGGCTTCTTGTCGGGATCGGCATTCATCATCAGCGCCCAGTAATAGGTGTTGCCGATGCCGAGATCGCATTTGCCGGCCGCGACGTCGCGGGCGGTCTCGCGGTCGCCGCCGGAGGGCTTCTGGGCGAGGTTCGCCTTCACGCCGTGCAGCCATTCCTCGGCCTTGGCCTCGCCATGCTTGGCGACATAGGCGGCGAACAGGCCGTTATTGTAGATGTGCTGGCCGGAGCGGATGCAGATCTTGCCCTTCCACTTCGGATCGGCCAGTTCCTCATAGGTGATGGCGTCCTGCTTGACGCGATCCTTCGACGCATAGACCACGCGGGCGCGCATCGAGATGCCGGCCCAGTGGCCGTCGGGATCGCGATATTGCGCCGGCACGACCTTCTCGATCACCTCGGATTTCATCGGCTGCGTCACGCCCGCCTGCACGGCCTCGTCGATGCGGCCGATATCTACCGTCAGCAGTACGTCCGCCGGGCTGTTGGCGCCTTCGGCCTTCATGCGTTGCTCAAGGCCTGAGCTGGCGGAGATCACATTGACTTTGACGCCGGTGTCCTTGGTGAAGGCCTCAAAAATCGGCGCCACCAGCTTGGTCTCACGATAGGTGTAGACATTGACCTCTTCGGCCGCGTGCAACGCGGACGCGCCGAGCGCGGCGAAAACGACGGCGGTAGCATAAGCGTGATGCTTGATCATGAACGGCTCCGGCACGGGGGACGATAGCAATGTGAAATGGAGTATCGCAGCTGCAGTCTGAATGTCAGTGACTGAACGTCGCGCAGGAGCTCTTTAGATAGATTCCAGAAAACGTCGAGCCGCAGATAAGCAAGGCTTACCCGCGGCCCGATGGCGTATCGTCTTAGGAGTTGGCCGTCACCCATGCGCGGAAGGTGCGAGGAGATCCGGGCGGGATGTTGCTGGCCGCATCGGCCGTGGCGTAGTAGCTGGTGTTGAACAGGTTCTCGATATTCAGCGCCTTCGCGTGGGTCGTGGTCCTTATCGGCTTTGCGGTCTCATTCGGCCCGCTGCTGATCGGCTATCGCAAACCGCGCCGTCCTGGCGCCGCCATGGCGCTCCGTCACTGAAATCGGTGACGGCCACTCAGGCCTTCATCGCCGCATTCGAAAACGCCACCTCGATCAGCGTGCCCGAGCTCGGCGCGGTCTTGATCTGGAAGCGCGCGTTGTTGGCTTCGACCAGCGCCTTGGTCAGCGACAGGCTGACACCCGAGCTCTCCGAAGAATCAGCCGGCGTCGAGCTCCGGAACGGCTCCATCGCTGCGGCAAGTTCGTTGTCGTTGAGGCCATGACCGGTGTCGCGGACGCGCAGCACGATCTCACCGAAATCCGACAATGCAGTGGAGACGATCACCTGTCC
The DNA here is from genome assembly GCF_008329525.1 of Tardiphaga sp. P9-11. Classification (GTDB taxonomy): domain Bacteria; phylum Pseudomonadota; class Alphaproteobacteria; order Rhizobiales; family Xanthobacteraceae; genus Tardiphaga. The sequence continues at coordinate 279,755 of NZ_NPKQ01000005.1, forward strand.
GCCGGCATTGGCAAGGTGGATCGAATTGCCGATCAGGTTCAGCGTGATCTGCCGTAGCGCGCGGGCGTCGGCAACGACAGTCGGTAGCAGATGCGCCAGCGAAGTGCGGATGATGATCCGGCCGCGATTGGCCTGCGGCTGCATCACCGCCACGCACTGCTCGACCATCTCGTTGAGGTTCTGCGTAGTGAAAGCGAGATCAATCTTGCCTGTCTCGATGCGCGACAGATCGAGCAGATCATTGACGATGGCAATGACGCGCTCGCCGGAGGCGCGGATGTCCTTCATGTATTCGATATAGCGCTCGTTGCCGAGCGGACCGAAACGCTGGTCGACCATCACTTCCGCAAATCCGATAATTGCATTGAGCGGGGTCCGGACCTCGTGGCTGATCCGCGCAAGCACATCCGCTTTCGCGGTCGCCGCACGGTCGGCCTGACGCCGCGCATTCAGTAGTTCGGTTTCGGTCTTTTTTGTCTGCGTGAGGTCGCGGAACACGGCAAAGAAATTCCACCCGTCCGAGCGCGTGCAGCCCATGGTCATCGACAGCGGTACAAGGCCGCCAGCGCGCACCTGGCCCAACGCTTCGCGTCCGTGATCCATCAGGCTGGCTACGCCGGACTCCTTGACGCTTTCAAGATAGTCCTGCACCACGCGGCGGCTTTCTGCTGCGAACAGATCAGTCACATTCCGTTGTGTCAGTAATTCGCCGCTATAGCCGAACAGCGCCTCGGCGCTGCGGTTGCAGGAATTGATATTGCCTTCGGCGTCGAACATGATGACGCCCTCGGCCGTGGTATCGAGGATCGTGGCCAGGTCTTCGGCATCGATATGGCCGGCGGGCAATAGCGTGTCCGCAACGGGCGCAGCGATCGTAACAGGGGCGGCGACAGGCTCTGCCTTGGGCGGAGAGAAAATCAGCGCATGCGCTGGCTCGTTGTCCCATGAAATCGTGTACAGGCGGGCTTCGGCGGGCACTGCGTTGCCGGACTGGTCACCGCCCGTAATCGTGACGGCGGTGCCGTCATCGGAGGTGCTGGCCGCAGTAGAGACATCAGCTCCGACATAAAGCGCATCGAGGCCACCCGCTTCTTCCAGCGCGTTCAGGCTCGGATAGTTCATCCGGGCGAGGAAGGCGGGATTGGCGAACAGCAGGCGATCGAGCCGATAGATCAGGACGCCGACCGGCATGAGGTCGAGCAGCATCTTGTCGCGCATCATCTCGCCGCGCGGTGCAGCCGGTGGCGTTGTCAACCAGGCAGCCTGTGACGCCGCCTCAGTTGGCTGAGACAAGGTCTGGGCAGCCATCGGTGCATCGTCCGGCTCGCTGTCCGCTTCGGGTGTGTTCGTGCTCGTGATCAGTCCCGTTTCCGACTCAAGCCGCGCCGACAATTGCCGCGCAAGCTCGTTGAAGGCGCTGTTCTCGACAGGCGTCAGTGCCGGCGATCTGGGATCGCCTGGTCGAAATGGCACGACGTTCTCGGGTGGTTGCACGGTGCTGTCCGGTGTGGTTGGCGGTGATGTCTGTTCTGGTATCGGGTTGAGGGCAATCGGTTCATCGAGACTGTCGCCGACAGGGCCGGCCTGCGCGACGTCGGCGGATAATGGTCGGGGCGGTGGATCGCCGATGTGATCATGTCGACGCTGCTCGGCGAGCCGCGTCATTCCATCGAGATCGCGGCAAACGCCGAAACCGCGATAGCCGGTGAAATTGCGCTCGCGATCGAACAGCGGCAGGCCAGAGAGTTCGACAGGCAGGCGGCCACCGCCATCCACCGGCCAGAGCAGCGTGATGCCACTCCATGTCTGCTGCGTGGCCATCGCCTTGACGACGTGGCTGTCGGGATCGAGGTTGAATTCGGCTGTGAGATCGTTCCACTTGTGGCCGAAGCTTGCCGCTGTGCGCGGGCCGATCAGGTGGATGAACTCGTCAGAGTTCAGTGTGAAGCGCTTCTCCGCATCGATCTGCCATACGAAACGGAGCGGCGTCGTGCGCGGCTCGATCTCTGGCAGCGCAACGGACGCAGGTTGGTCGGCAACGGCTTCGACGGCGGGCGACTGCGCATCAGTCTCAGTCGGTGCGTCGGCATGTGCGATGGTTTCGGCGATCATCTCTTCGAGATGTACGTCGCGATCGATCTCGGCTTTTTCCGGCTCGATCGGAGCGTCGATGTCGATGGCGTTTTCGCTCGGGTCTTTTGCCCCGGGGGCTTGGTCGAATTCGACGAAGAGGTCGCTCGGCTCTGCAAGGGCGCTCTGTAGTTCAACGCTGGCTTCGGGTTTTGTGGGAGCCTCGAGTTCTTCTTCGCTCGGCGCCGGATGCACAGCGCCCGGCGCGATCAGCGCCACCAGTCCGACGTCGGCGCCACTGCCCACGCGCTGCAGTACCATGCGGCCAAAACCGATAGGCGTTTCGATACGGCCGTCCTTTAGCGCGCCGTCGCGCGCATGATCGAGGCCGGCATCGGAGAGATTGCGAAAACCAAGCAGCGCCCGAGCCATTTCGTTGGCGCCGACGAACAGGCCGTCGCGTGCAAAGGCGGCGATCGGGGTGTCGATTCCCTCGACGAGATTTTGCAGCCGTTCGACCAGCGGCATGCCGCGGCCACCGAGTGGCTCGGCTGCGACAACGAGAATGCCGCTGCCGCCATCGGGAAATTCAAGCTGCGAGCAGGCGCACGTCATCAAGCTCCCCAGCGCCGCGCCGAAGCCGCGCAGGCGCTCCAGCCGCATCGCGCCACTGGTCGGCAGCCGGGAGCCGAGCTGGGCTATCTGGCGGCGATGGGTATCCGCGGGTCCGAAAGTCCTGGCAAACAGGTCCGCTGCGTTACGGGCGCCGAACAGTCGCGCGCCGACCGGATTGGCCCACAGCACACGGGTGCCGTCGCGCGACCACAGCCAGACCGGCTGGTTGCTGGTGGCGTGTACGGCCAGCCGTGCATCGCCAACGCCCCGCAACTGAAAATCCGCATTGTTCATCGGCACTTCATGACTGACTCGTTGGGCGTCCGTCCGGTATCCGCGTCACAGATTGCGGGCCAAACGATGACATCCTTAATAATTCGTTAGTATCGCCCGCGCAGGCGCGCAGGTCCACGTCCCCCAGCCATTCCAGCAGGCCAAAGCAGCAATAACGTTAATCCGGTCCGAGCGTTCGCTATCCTGCCGAACCAATGGGGCGGGCCATGCGTTGGCAGTTGCAAAACAAAAACAAAGGTCCACGATGGGATCGGACGAGGACGGGACGCCGCGTCACATCGGCGATGCCAAGCTCGGCTAGATTGCAGTGGGCGACACGGGAGACGGGGCCGTGGGCGGCTTCGTCAATGCAAAATGGAGCGGGACATGACCGACCAATTCGAAATTCCGAAGGAGATGCGCGCAATGGCCGAAGCCAGCTTCGACCAGGCCAAGCAGGCATTCGAGAAGTTTCTGGCCAGCGCCCAGAGCACGGCGTCGTCGATCGAAAACCGCGGTGAGACCGTGCGCGCCGGCGCCAAGGATGTCAGCACCAAGGCCATCGCTTATGCCGAGAAGAACGTCGCCGCGTCGCTGGATTATGCCCAGCAATTGCTGCACGCCAAGGATCTCGGCGACGTCATGCGGCTCCACAGCGAATACGTGCAGTCGCAGATGAAGTCGCTGGCAGAGCAGGCCAGCGAAATGGGCCAGATCATGAGCCGCGCTGCCATGGACGCCGCCAAGCCCAAGAGCTGATCGGCTTCCCGCGCTCTCCGCCCTGCAACCAGTGATTGATTTTTCGCAAGTTCCATGATGTGGGCGCGCATTCGATCCGGGTCTCATGCGATTCTGCGGTGCAATATTCTGTTGCGCCGCACAATTCCGACATGATATTGCGGTAAGCACAATGACGCATCGCTGATGGCGATGCCGCTCTGTTTCCCGCCAGCTGATGAAAGGCACCGGTGCCTTTCGCAGCCTCCACGGGTTTACTGATTTCACCCCCACCACGAAGGATGCACGCTATGGCCGAATCGACCGATCCGTTCTCATCTTCCGTTATCCCGTTCCAGGTGCCGGAGCAGGTCCGCGCGTTCGCCGAAAAGGGCGTCTCGCAGGCGCGCGAGGGTTATGCCAAGTTCAAGGACGCTGCCGAGACCCATAACAGCACGGTTGAAGCTGTGTTCGGCACGGCCACCAAGGGCGCTGCCGAATATTCGGCCAAGCTGCTCGACATTGCCAAGACCAACACCAATGCGGGTTTCGACTTCGCCCAGTCGCTGATCGGCGTGAAGTCGCCTTCGCAGGCGATGGAGCTGTGGACCGCTTTTGCGCGCAGCCAGGTTGAAACCTTCACCGGTCAGACCAAACAGCTGGCCGAACTCGGCCAGAAGATCGCCACCGAGACCGCCGAACCGATCAAGACCGGAGCTTCGAAACTGTTCCAGCCGGCCGCCTGAGCCGATCGCACCGCCAAATAATCGCAAGCCCGGGCCGCAAGCCCGGGCTTTTGTTTGCGCCAAAAATCATCATCGCGGCCTTGCCAAAGTGATGCGTTGCACCTAGTTTCCCGCCTGTTCGGGACCACCTGATTTTGGGGCCGGTCAGGATGCAGTTGTAGCTCAGTTGGTTAGAGCGCCTGTTTGTGGAGCAGGAGGTCGGTGGTTCGAGACCACCCAACTGTACCATACAAATCAATTATTTAGCCGATTCGAGCGTGGCCGCTGCTTTGGGCTGGGCCAATGTCTGACCGCTCGGGTCGGGCCGATAATGCCGGCGCGACGGTCATGTCATTCAGCGTGCCCACGATCTGTTCGAGGCGATCGGGATTGGGTACGAACAGCCCGCCTTCGGGCAACTGGACATCGTAAATACCCGCGTGCTTCCGCCAGGCCGGTCATGGAACTGGATTGCCATCGTTCCGTTGGCTTCCGACAAGGAGGCAATCATGATCGACGCTGACATCAGCAATACCGCTATTGCGGTGATGTGCGACATCGCGCGAGCCTCCGGGCTCGATCTCAATGCCAATAAACGCGCAGTGCTTGACGGGTTGATTGCCCAAGGCCTTGTCGAAGTGATCGATCAAGCCAAGCCGGCAGCGGGGCCAAAATTTGCGATCACGTTGAAAGGCCAGCAGCTGCTCGACAAGCGCGGCGTTGGCGTCAACGAGGCCTGACGTGGTTTCCTGCGTTGATCGCTCTCGCTGCTACTTGCCTTTGCAGAGGATCTCACTAACCCCTTCAAGAAGCGCCTTGGTCCAGATTGCATAGCCGGCATCATTCAGGTGAATGCCATCGTTTGTGTATTTCGCCGGCATGGACGGGATAGTGACAAGGCTCGCGCCAGCATCGCCGACGATGGTTGGCAGCAACGCGTTGTAGCCGTCGATCGTCTCATTGTTGATGCGCGGGCTATCGGCTTTGCCAGCTTCAACAGGCGTCACGGTCGCGATGGCCATTCGTGGAGTCGTGGATTTCAGCGTCGCGAGCAAAGCGAAATAGTTGGTCCTGTATAGGTCGGTGTTCAAAGGGATTGCAGCATCGTTGAGTCCGAGGGAGATGACGACCATGGCGGCTTGCTTTCCGCCAAGCGCTTTTGTCAGCATGGCGTCGAGACCGCTCGACGTCGTGGATCCGTCGATCCCGGCATTAATGATAGGTCGACCGCAGACAGCGCGTGGGAAGCTTGCCCTGCGGACGATGCTGTCACCGAGGATGACCACGGGATCGTCGACCTGTTTTAGGGCGGCCCTGATCAGCAGCGGCCGCGGCGGGGTCGCGTCATTGCCCTTGGGCCATGCCGCCCAGACGCACAATCCAACGAAGCCGACAATGCCGATACGGGTCCAGTTCATGGTGGTGAACCGGCCGAGTGGGTTTGAAGCGCCGCTTTTGTCTCACTATTCATGTTAGACCGTCTCTCGCATGAGGCCGCGACGGCGCAAAAGCGCCGCGATGTCCGCGAGAAACTACAGGGCCGGTGCGAAGGCAAGTCCGATCCATGCGGCGTTCTGCCTTGCCAAGCCTGCGATCGTCCCCGACATTCCCGGGGATAACGAGCAACCAGGGGGACTTATGCCGGTACGTCCAGGAATCTTGAGCGAGGGGCTTGCGCTGTCAGTTGTGATCGGCCTGTCGTTTCTGGCGACGCCGTCACAGGCCTATACTCAGGACCAGCAACAGCTCTGCACCGGCGATGCCTTCCGGCTCTGTAGTGCAGTTATCCCCGACGTCGATCGCGTGACGGCCTGCATGATTCAGAAGCGGACGCAATTGAGCCCGGGTTGCGCGCAATTCTTCCGTGAACCGGCAGCCCGGGCGACGCCGGTTGGCGCGCGCAGACCCGCTGCCAAATCGCGAAAGGCGAAGAGGCCGGCCAGCGCGCGCTGATCAATCATCGCTTTCGCTTCTGTGGATGTTCAGCAAGCAGGTCGCGGCGCGTGTAGCGGCGCAATCTTGATTTGTCGGAGCGCAGCACCATCGCCAATCGTGGCAAAAAAGTGAACCCGGGACAAACTGACACGTTGGGTATCACGGCACGAAGCAACATCTCTGGACGACAAGGAGCGTCATTTTGAGCAGTGAAACCAATATCGACTACAAGGCCGAGCTTAATCGGCACCTTGCTTGGTTTGAAACCAAACTTCCGCCCGGACCGGCTCGATTTGTAGGTTGGTTGCGCAAGCCCTCGTCGAAACTCGTTCGATTCCCGCTTGGCATTTTGCTCATTATCGGCGGGATTTTCAGCATTCTTCCTGTGCTGGGCCTCTGGATGTTGCCGCTCGGACTCATTCTTATCGCGCAGGATATTCCGCCCCTGGAAAAACCGGTGGCGCAATTTCTCGGTTGGCTTGAGCGTAAATGGATAGAGCGTCAGCGTGCGAAAGGCATTGTTATCAGCGGCCCGGACACAACACGTTCTAAAGACGCTGATAGCAAGATTTGAGCGTCCGATTTGATACCAAGGTGCGACAAAGTGGCGACAAGCGTACTACACCTGACTCATTTCGGGTCTGTTGCGCCGCACTGTGTGACTCAAAAACCAACATTCCAAACAAATCAGGCACATATCCTTGAATTGCGCGTAAATATGACTTTAACGAATCAGCAGACTGATTCATTTTCGCCTCCTGGGGTCAATCTGGAGGCCAACATATGAACGTCATAGTTTTCGCATCGCGTAAAGGCGGCTCGGGGAAGAGTACCCTCGCTGCACATCTTGCTGCTCAAGTTCATAAATCAACGAAGCCCTGCTTGCTCATCGACGCGGATCCGCAGGGTTCGTTGACGCTGTGGCACAAGCTGCGGGGAACAAATGAACCACCGCTGAAGATCGCAAATCGCAGCGTGACCGAAATGGTTGCCGCCGCGAAGCGTGACGGTTTTGAATGGGTGTTCATCGACACACCGCCGAATACATCGGCTGTGGTCGACGATGCCATCAAGAACGCAACAATGGTGATCATTCCTGCGCGTCCCGGCGTGTTCGACGTCGACGCTGTGCAGGCTACGATCCAGAGCTGCCGCTCGGCTCGCAAGCCCTATGCGGTTGTCATCAACGGTGCTCCGGCACGCCGTGACGAGTCGGAAAGCCGTATCGTGACGATCGCCCGCGAAGCGCTCGCCAAGTTCAAGGCTCCGGTGTGGTCCGGTCAGATCACCAACCGTGCAGATCTCCTGCTCGCGCTTGGCAACGGCGAAGGCGCCCGCGAATATCAGGCAGAAGGCCGCGCAGCCAGCGAGATCGGGAAACTGTGGGCGGCGATCGAACGTTCGATCAAGGCTATTCGCGGTAACGGATCGGCGACCGGCGCGATGCACAAGCAGGCGGCCTGATCGCCGTTCTGGTCTTTTGACTCCAGAAAAGCGCGCGAGACTCTCGCGCGTTTTTGTCGTTTGCGGCTATGCGGAAGCGGCGAAGTCTTCAACGAGCGCTGCCGTAGCTGTCATCGTTTTCTTGCCTTGGGTGATATTCAGGAAGTGCTCGATGTGGGCGGGTCGTCCGAGCAGGTAGCCCTGGACCTCGTCGCAACTCTCATCGCGCAAAAACTGAAGTTCGGCTTCGGTCTCGACACCTTCGGCCAGCACGGGAAGTCCCAGTCCGCGACCGAGGCCGAGCACCGCCCGCACGATCGCAGCTGCTTGGCTGTTGGTGTTGACCGATTTGATGAATGAGCCGTCGATCTTGATCTTGTCGAATGGAAAGGCACGCAGGTTCGACAATGACGAATAGCCGGTGCCGAAATCATCCATCGCGATGTGGACGCCGAGCGCCTTGATCTTGCGCAGGGTGGAGAGTGCGCGATCGAAGTCACGAATCAGGGCGGTCTCCGTGATCTCCAGTTCAAGCCGGCGCGCGGGTAAGCCCGTTTCCAGCAAGATCTCATGGACGGTCGCAATAAAGCTCTCGTGATAGATCTGCACTGCAGATACGTTGACGGCGATGGTGAGCGGCTGCTTCCAGTTCGCGGCTTCCTGGCAGGCGGTGCGCAGCACCCATTCGCCGATGTCAAGAATCGCGCCGGTCTCCTCGGCAACGGGAATAAAAATATCAGGCGGCACGTTGCCTCGCACTGGATGTGTCCACCGCAGCAGTGCCTCAAAACCAACTACCGTTCCGTTCTGAATGTCTTCTTGCGGTTGATAGGCCAGCTTCATCTGGTTGCCGGCGATGGCGTGACGCAAATCGTGCTCAAGCATTCGCCGATCGCGAACCGCTTCGCCCATTTTGGCCTCGAAGAAACGATAGGTGGCGCGGCCCTCGGTTTTGGCCCGGTAAAGCGCGGTGTCCGCATGGTTGAGAAGCGTCTCCTGATCCGTGGCGTCGTCGGGGCACAGCGCGATGCCGATACTGCCCGAGATGCCGTCGCTATCCGCGGCGCCGTCCTTGGCGAGCAGCGTTTGGAGGATTTCTTCGGCGAGACGTCCTGCGGCATCGGCATTTGGCAGACCCGGCAAAAGAATGGCGAATTCATCGCCCCCGAGGCGGGCAATCATCTGCCCTTTCTTGAGCATCGCCGTGATACGCAATGCGGCAGTCTGCAGCACCTTGTCGCCGGCGGCATGGCCGAACAGGTCGTTGACTTCCTTGAACCGGTCGAGATCGAGGTAGAGCACGGCGAGTTTCTTGCCGTCTGTCAGCGCCGCGATGTCCTGATCGATTCGTTCGTTGAAATGACTGCGGTTAGGCAGCGACGTTAGCGTGTCGTGTTGGGCGAGATAGCGGATGTGCTGTTCCGCTTTCTTGCGCGCGCGCAGGTCGCGAACGGCGATCACCTGATGTGGCCGTCCAGCGAAATCGATCGGCCGCAGGATCACCTCGACGGGAATCACCGAGCCATCGCGATGGCGCAAGCCGGCCTCGATCGGCTGGTTCGGGTGATCGAGCAATCTCTTGCGCGAGATGTCATCTGGAAAACAGGCTTCCAGCCCGGTGCCGATCAGCCGCGCAGTGGGTGAGCCGGCCAGCGTGGCGAAGCTGGTGTTGACGGTGACGATATCGCTGCCGTCACAGACCAGCAGGCCCTCGACGGCGGCATTGGCAAGGCCGAGCATACGATCGGCCTCAAGCTCTGAGCGCCGGTGGTCGCGGATGTCGAGCACGACGCCGGCCAGCGCCATTGCGATGATGGCAAAGCTTGCGATCGCGACACCGGCTGCGAGCCATCCGGCGGGCACGGCCAGTTGGGAAACTTCCACGGTGGGATCGGGGATGATCGAAACCGCGCCCATCGCGGTGAAATGATGGCTGCAGATCGCAAGCGTCAACAGCACGGCGCCACCGATCTTCCATTTTTCTTCGGTGCCATGGAGAGCCACGGGAAGAGTTGTCGCGCCAATTAGCGCGCCAAGCGCGATTGATACGATGACGAGCACCGGATCCCACAGGATGACTCCGGGGATTTCGAGTGCTGCCATGCCGATGTAGTGCATCGCGGCGATGCCGCCGGCGACGATGGCGCCGCCAAGCCATGGTCCGGGCCGCCAGTTTGGCAGCAACGACACCGCAAGTCCGGCGCCGGTCAGCAGGATCGCCACGACCAGCGACAGGATGGTCAGAAGGATGTTGTAGCCGCTCGGAATTCCTGGTGAGAAGGCTAGCATCGCGACGAAATGCGTTGCCCAAATCCCGAAGCCGGTGGAGATCGCGGACACCATCAGCCATATGCCGCGCATCTGGCCGCTCGATCCGCGAGCGTGGCGCAACAGGTTGACCGCTGCGAAGGATGCAAGCGCGCAGATGATGGCTGCGAGCACCACGAGTTTCAGATCGTGGGCCGTCACAATGCAATTATAGACCTTGAACATGAACTGATACCGCAATGGTGGAAATACCAAGATTGCGGGAAGCTACGAGGAATTGCGTAAGGAGACGTAAATACCAGATTGCGGCGGTCATGCCGGTATTCGTCTCACTGTTGAACATGCTTACGAAACTGCAAACTCAACCGAGGGGGCCTTTTCGCGCATCTCTATCCAACCACACGGCAGGTTGGCCGCGCTATATCTTACGGCGCGAAACGATAACCAATGATCAACCCTGTCGTGAACCACATGCCGCATCATTGATGTGAGGGTCAACGATCGACGCGACTGACCACGTCCATCAGCTCGGCGATCTTACGTCGCTGATCGGCCTTGTCGCCTGACGAGATCGCGTGCTCGACGCAATGCGCGATGTGATCGCGCAGGATCTCTTCCTCGACGCGCCGCAGCGCCGCGCGGGCTGCCGCGATCTGCGTCACCACATCGATGCAATAGCGATCGGCCTCGACCATGCCGGCGAGGCCGCGGACCTGGCCCTCGATCCGTTTGAGGCGTTTTAAACAGGATGTCTTGATCTCGTTGCGCATCAGGTCCATATACCCCCATAGGGTATAAGTTTCAAGAGGCGAGGTCACGGTGGCAGAAACAACTCACACGCATACGGGGCACGATGCCCATGCCGGTCACACGCACGGTGCATGCTGTTCGCATGGTCACCATCACGAGGCTGCGCCGGCCAAAGTGCTCGATCCGGTCTGCGGCATGACGGTCGATCCCGCGACCGCCAAGAACCGCTTGATCTATCAGGGCCATGAATACTTCTTCTGTGGTGGCCGATGCCGCGAGCGCTTCAACGCTGATCCCGAGAGCTTTCTGAAGCCGAAGGAGCCCGCCGCGCCGGCGCCGGCCGGCACCATCTATACCTGCCCGATGCACCCGGAGATCCGTCAGGAAGGACCGGGGAGCTGTCCGATCTGCGGCATGGCGCTGGAGCCGGAGCAGGTCTCGCTCGACGACAAGCCAGATCCCGAACTGATCGACATGACCCGGCGCTTCTGGATCGCATTGGCGCTGACCCTGCCGGTATTCGTGCTGGAGATGGGATCACATCTCGGCCTGATGCAGCTGGTATCGCAGACCACATCGAACTGGATCTCATTGGTGCTGGCGACGCCCGTGGTGCTGTGGGCCGGCGCGCCGTTCTTCGAACGTGGATGGCGCTCGGTGGTAACGCGCAATCTCAATATGTTCACGCTGATTGCCATGGGTACAGGTGTTGCGTGGGTCTACAGCGTTGTGGCCACCTTCGCGCCCGGCCTGTTTCCCGACGCGTTCCGTGATCATCACGGTGCTGTGGCGGTCTACTTCGAAGCCGCTGCGGTGATCACCGTCCTCGTCCTGCTGGGACAAGTGCTTGAACTACGCGCACGCAATCAGACATCGGGCGCTATCCGCGCGCTGCTCGGTCTTGCGCCGAAGACCGCGCGACGCATAGGCAAGAACGGTGATGAGGACGTCGCCCTTGATGCCATTGCCATCGGCGATTTGTTGCGTGTGCGGCCGGGCGAGAAAATTCCGGTCGACGGCGTCATCACCGAAGGGCATTCGTCGGTGGATGAATCCATGGTGACCGGCGAGTCAATGCCGGTGAGCAAGGCTGAAGGCGCGCGCGTCATCGGCGGCACCGTCAACCAGAGCGGCGGCCTCGTGCTGCGGGCCGACAAGGTCGGCCGCGATACAATGCTGTCGCGGATCGTCGACATGGTCGCCAAGGCGCAACGCTCGCGGGCGCCGATCCAGCGCCTCGCGGATCGTGTCGCCGGCTGGTTCGTGCCGGCCGTGCTCGCTGCAGCCGTCATCGCATTCATCGCTTGGGCGACATTCGGGCCGGAGCCGCGGCTCTCGTTTGCGCTTGTCGCCGCGGTCACGGTGCTGATTATCGCGTGCCCCTGTGCGCTTGGTCTCGCAACGCCCATGTCGATAATGGTTGGCGTCGGCCGAGGTGCCCATGCCGGCATTCTCGTGCGTGATGCGCAGGCGCTGGAGCGACTGGAGAGCATCGATACGATCGTGATCGACAAGACAGGTACGCTGACGGAAGGCAGGCCGAAGCTGGTGAGCATCTCACCAGCGGAAGGTTTCAACGAAAGCGACATTCTGCGACTTGCTGCAAGTATTGAACGTTCCAGCGAACATCCGCTGGCGCAGGCCATTGTCAATGAAGCAAAGCAACGCAACGTGGTGCTGAGCGATGCCAGTGACTTCGCTTCGCCATCCGGCAAGGGCGCGTCGGGTATCGTCAATGGCAAGCGCGTTGCGCTCGGCAATGCGATGCTGATGGACGAATTGAAAGTGGATACGACGCGCTCCGACGGCGTCGCCGAGCTGGCGCGGCAGAACGGTGCGACTGCCATCTTCGTTGCCATTGATGGCAGCGTCGCCGGCGTGATGGCGATTGCTGATCCCGTGAAGCCATCGGCGCAGGACGCGTTGAAGAAGCTCCGCGCCGATGGCCTGCGTATCGTCATGCTCACCGGCGACAACGCGACGACCGCGAAGGCTGTCGCGAAGACGCTGGGTATCGATGAAGTCGAGGCGGGCGTATTGCCGGAGCGCAAGAGTGACGTGGTCGCGCGTTTGCGCGGCGAAGGCCGCCGCGTTGCGATGGTTGGCGATGGCGTCAACGATGCGCCTGCGCTGGCTGCCGCTGATGTCGGCATCGCCATGGGTACCGGCACAGATGTGGCGATCGAGAGCGCCGGCGTGACGTTGCTCACCGGTGATCTGATGGGACTCGTGCGAGCACGCGAACTATCAAGGGCCGTGATGAGCAATATCCGGCAGAATCTGACCTTTGCGTTTATCTATAACGCGGCTGGCGTACCGATTGCTGCCGGTGTGCTTTATCCGATCTTCGGCATCCTGCTGTCGCCGATGATCGGCGCTGCCGCAATGGCGCTGTCCTCGGTAAGCGTGATCGGGAACGCGCTGCGGTTGGCGAAGGTGAAGCTGGATAGATGAAAGTGTAGGATGGGTAGAGCGCGTTCGCGAAACCCATCAATCACACGCGCTGTCGAGATGGGTTTCGGGCCGGTGCGAAGCGCGCCTACGCTCTACCCATCCTACAAAAGCGCAAAAAAAAGCCGGACTCAAACGAGCCCGGCTCTGAGGTATTGGCCCCGAGAGGCCGACACAATCACCTTCCAAGAGGGATTACTGAGACTTCGCGCCACTGGAGGAGGGGGACAAATGCGCAGCGCGAAATCTCAGCGTCTGAGAAGTATGAGCCCTGCAGGTGGCATGCAGCAACGCATCACTTGGCATGTCTGACATGCTGGAAGCGTGGGCATGGCTGCCCATTAGAATTGCGGGTTAGGACGGCCAGCGTTGTGCCTTGCTGACGATGAAGTCACGGAACACCTGCACGCGGGCGACCGTCTTCAACTCTTCAGGATAGACAAAATAAGTATCGAGTTGGATCGAATCCGACTCGCTGAAGAGCTGAACCAGACGATCGTTTTCTTCGACCAGATAGTCCGGCAATGCTGCAATGCCCAAGCCCTGCTGGCAGGCACGCATCAGGCCCAGGATATTGTTGACCTTGAAGTAGGGGTCGCGCGGGCCGGAGCCGTTGCGGCCTGCATCGATCAGCCAGCTGCGGTTCTGCAGGTGCGGCGACACCTGTGCATCGCTCAGCATGATGATGCGGTGGCCGTCGAGTTCGTCCAGGGTGCGCGGCGTACCGAAATGCTTGATATATTCCGGCGAGCAATAGGCATGGAACCCCATCGCGAACAGCTTGCGTTGGATCAGGTCGGGTTGTGTCGGCTTGCGGGTGCGGATGGCCACATCGGCCTCGCGCATCGACAGATCGAGTTCCTCGTCGGTGACGATCAGCGAGATGCGAATTTCCGGGTAAAGCGCGGTGAATTCGCCAAGGCGCGGGATCAGCCAGTTGATGCCAACGCCAGGGGTCGTGGTGACCTTGAGGTCGCCGCTCGGCCGCTCGCGGCTGTCGGTCAGCTTCGCGCGTGCCGCCTGCAGCTGCATAAACACGTCATGGGCGGTGCGGAACAGCAGGTCGCCCTGTTCGGTGAGGATCAGGCCGCGGGCGTGGCGGTGGAACAGCGAGACCGCAAGTTCCTGCTCCAGCGCGCTCACCTGTCGCGAGACTGCCGATTGCGACAGGCCCAGTTGCTCGCCTGCATGCGTGAAGCTCCCCGCTTCCGCTGCCGCGTGAAACACCTTCAGCTTGTCCCAGTCCATATCCGTAAATCCGCCGCGGGTTCGTGCCATGATTATTCAGCTGCCGCGCGGTCGTGAGCATGCGCGGCGAGATAGCGTTCGGCTTCTAGGGCGGCCATGCAGCCCATGCCGGCGGCGGTGACCGCCTGCCGATAGGTTTCGTCCGCCACGTCGCCTGCGGCGAACACGCCGGGCATCGAGGTTGCGGTGGAATTCGAGGCCACTTCGACATAGCCCGAGGGCTTCAGCTTGATCTGGCCCTTGATGAGTTCGGTCGCAGGTGCGTGGCCGATGGCGATGAAGACGCCGTCGGCCGGCACTTCGATGGTGGCGCCGGTCCTGACATTCTTCAGGCGAACATGCGTGACCTTGGCCGGTCCTTCGGTGCCGCAGATCTCGTCGAGCGCCGAGTCCCAGATTACCTTGATCTTCGGGTGCTTGAACAATCGCTCCTGCAGGATGCGTTCGGCGCGGAAATGGTCGCGGCGATGCACGATGGTGACCTGGGAGGCGAAATTGGTCAGAAACAAAGCTTCCTCGACGGCCGTGTTGCCGCCGCCGACCACGATCACTTCCTTGTTGCGATAGAAGAATCCGTCGCAGGTGGCGCAGGCGGATACGCCGCCGCCCTGGAATTTCTCTTCCGACGGAATGCCGAGCCAGCGCGCCTGCGCGCCGGTGGCCAGGATCACGGTCTCGGCGAGATAGACGTCGCCGCTGTCGCAGGTCAGGCGAAATGGGCGCTGGCTCAGGTCCATATCACTGACCAGATCGGTGACAATCTTGGTACCGACGTGATGCGCCTGCTTCTCCATCTGCTCCATCAGCCAGGGACCCTGGATGACGTCGGCGAAGCCCGGATAGTTTTCGACATCCGTGGTGATAGTGAGCTGGCCGCCGGGCTGAATCCCCTGGATCAGGACAGGTTCAAGCATCGCGCGTGCGGCGTAGATAGCGGCGGTATAGCCAGCCGGGCCTGAGCCGATGATGACGACTTTGGCATGGATGGGGGCGGCCATGGTCGAGTCCCTTTCTGAAGGGAAATTGGTCATTGCTGAGGCGAAATGTGCCGGCGAACACGTCGCTGCGGCGTCGAAAGTGTTGTCTGTTAGTCTAGAATATCTGGCGAGCCATGCAAGAATTGCAATTCGTCCCGCCAATTTTTCCCCCGGAGACGCTTAATTTCTGCGATGCACGCGCAATAAAATTGCGCAAGTTGTGGCTCCTGCGCTAAGAGAGTTCAAATGGTCACTTTAAATACCAGCCAGGACCCGCGCCGCGTGCCGAAAAGCCTAGACGAGATCGATCTCAAAATTCTCAGTGAAATCCAGGCCGATGGCCGAATCACCAATGTGGAGCTCGCCAAGCGCGTGGGCATCTCGCCGCCGCCTTGCCTGCGGCGCGTCCGAACCCTGGAAGAGGCCGGTTACATCCAGGGATACCGTGGATTGCTGGATCCCCGATTGCTCGGATTCGATGTCACAGTTTTTGCCTCAGTCCACCTGTCGAGCCAGGCCGATGCCGACCTCAAGGCATTCGAGGACTTCGTCCGCAAGGAGCCTTTGGTTCGGGAATGCTGGATGCTGTCGGGCGAGATCGACTTCATTCTGAAATGCGTGGCGCCGGACATGGCGACGTTTCAGGAATTCGTCGGCCAGCTCACGGCCGCGCCGCATGTTCGCAACGTCCGCACGTCCCTGGTTCTGCAGAATTCGAAATACGCAGCCGCCGTGCCGCTCGAGTTGAAGACCGCCGACTAGCAGCGAGCGCCAAAAGCGAAGGGCGCCCACCTCGCAGTGAGCGCCCTTTTATATTGTTGTGATTTCGAGCTCAGCTCTTCTTGCGCAGTATCGTGTCGAGGCTGATCGGGCCCCCGCCCGAGGTCGACAAATACAGGCAGGAGAAGCAGAACAGGATGGCAGCGGTGCCGCCGTTCAGCAGCGGCAGGAAAACCGGATCCGCGCCCTTGAACATGTGGCCCATGAAATACGCGAAAGCCATTTCACCGGCGAGGATGAAGGCGACTGGGCGCGTAAAAAGGCCGAGCAGCAGTAGCGCGCCGCCGACGAGTTCAAGTGTACCGGCGACGGTGATCAGCGGCGGGATGTTCGCGAAATAGGGCAGAACCGGAAATTTGAAGATCTTGGCGATGCCGTATTGCAGCAGCAGCAGGCCGGTGATGAAGCGGAAAAGGCTTAGTGCAATCGGCTGAAACTTGGCTAGCGTTTGGTCCATGTCATTAGTCCCCCTGTGATGACCATCGCTTCTAGCATTACTGCAATGCAAAATGCTGGTCACTCTCGTGTGAAAAACACGTGAGCTGTGGAATTATCACAGAAGTTTCGGTGGGTAGCGATGGTCCGATAGCGCATTTAGAAAAACAATAAAAAAGCCGCGCATCATGCGCGGCTGTTTTATTCGCAGTGATCGCTGTCGATCAGCGCCACTCGACCTTGGCGATCTCATAGGCCTTGGCACCGCCAGGCGCGACGACCTCGACCGACGTTCCCTTGCTCTTGCCGATCAATGCACGCGCCAGCGGCGAGGTGATCGAGATGCGCCCCTTCTTGGCATCGGCTTCGGGCTCGCCGACGATCTGCCAGACGGTCTTCTTCTCGGTGTCCTCATCGATCAGGGTGACGGTGGCGCCGAACTTGATGGTGTCGCCTGAGAGCTTCGAGATATCGATGATGTCGGCGCGTGCGAGCTTGTCCTCGATGTCGCTGATGCGACCCTCGTTGTGGGACTGCTCTTCCTTGGCGGCGTGATACTCGGCATTTTCCGAAAGATCGCCATGAGCGCGTGCTTCGGCAATCTGCTCGATGATACGCGGGCGATGGACCGACTGACGTTCCTTTAGCTCGACCTCCAGCGCGGCAAATCCACCGGCTGTCATCGGGACTTTCTCAACCATTCTCTTCGTCCTTTAACGTCATGCGGCACGCCAGAGCGCGCGCACGAAACCATTCATTCTGCAAGATGTCGGCTTGGTCGCGCTCGCGGCCAGTTTTTAGATGCCGGCAAGTGCGGAAATAAAACAAAGACGAGACCGGTGAGTTCCGGTCACGTCCTGTTTATCACCCGATCCCGCCGGACCTGCAGTCCGCCCGAGCTCAAGTCTCCGAAAAGTAACTCTGCAGTGTGCGGACCTCAAGGTCCCCGCCCAGATAGGCCCGGACGCCTTGCGCGGCCGCAACGGCGCCAGAAAGAGTGGTGTAATATGGCACTTTATGCAAGAGGGCAGCCCGCCGCAGCGAGCGGCTGTCTGCCAGCGCCTGCGGCCCGTCGGTGGTGTTCAGCACCAGCTGGATTTCGCCGTTGGTGATGGCATCGACGATATGCGGCCGGCCTTCCAGCACCTTGTTGACCTTCTCGGCTGGCACGCCGTTGTCGACCAGAAAACGCTGAGTGCCAGAGGTCGCGAGCACCTTGAAGCCGCTCGACGACAGCAGCTTCACGGCCTCGAGAATGCGCGTCTTGTCGCTTTCGCGGACAGACACGAACACGGTGCCCTTGCGCGGCACGTGGGTGCCGCCGCCGAGTTGGCTCTTGGCAAAGGCGATTTCAAACGATGAGTCGATGCCCATGACTTCGCCGGTTGAGCGCATCTCAGGACCGAGCACCGTATCGACGCCTGGGAAGCGCGCGAACGGAAAGACCGATTCCTTGACGCCGACATGGTTGAGCTTGCGCTTCTTCAGATTGAAGTCGGCAAGCTTCTCGCCGGCCATGATGCGTGCGGCGATCTTGGCCACCGGCATGCCCATCACCTTGGCGACGAAGGGCACGGTGCGCGAGGCGCGCGGATTGACTTCGAGCACATAGATTTCGCCATCCTTAATGGCGAATTGCACGTTCATCAGCCCGACCACGTCGAGACCGAGCGCCATGTCGCGGGTCTGCTGCTCCAGCCGCTCGATCATTGCGGCATCCAGCGAATGCGGCGGCAGCGAGCAGGCCGAGTCGCCGGAGTGAATGCCGGCTTCCTCGATGTGCTCCATGATGCCGACGACGAAGGTATCCTTGCCGTCGCACAGGCAGTCCACATCGACTTCGATGGCGTCCGACAGGTAGCGATCGAACAGCAGCGGATTGGTGCCGAGCACCGTGTTGATCTGGCCGGTCTTGTCGTTCGGATAGCGCGCCTTGACGTCGCCGGGCACCAGCTCCGGCAGTGTGCCGAGCAGGTAGTCACCGAGCTGGCTTTCTTCGCGGATGATCTGCATCGCGCGACCGCCGAGTACGTAGGACGGGCGAACCACCAGCGGCAGGCCGAGATCTGCGGCGACGAGGCGCGCCTGTTCGACCGAATAGGCGATGCCGTTCTTCGGCTGCTTCAGCTTGAGCTTGTCGAGGATGCGCTTGAAGCGATCGCGGTCTTCGGCAAGATCGATGGCATCCGGCGAAGTACCGAGGATCGGCAC
Organism: Tardiphaga sp. P9-11; assembly: GCF_008329525.1. Classification (GTDB taxonomy): domain Bacteria; phylum Pseudomonadota; class Alphaproteobacteria; order Rhizobiales; family Xanthobacteraceae; genus Tardiphaga. The sequence goes on from NZ_NPKQ01000005.1 coordinate 298,653, forward strand.
GTCGGCGGCTTCCAGCGCGCGCGCGAGCTTCAGCGGGGTCTGGCCGCCGAACTGCACGATCACGCCATGCAGCGTGCCGTTCTGACGTTCGGTGTCGATGATCTCGAGAACGTCTTCAGCGGTCAGCGGTTCGAAGTACAGGCGGTCCGCCGTGTCGTAGTCGGTCGACACGGTTTCCGGGTTGCAGTTGACCATGATGGTCTCGTAGCCGGCATCCGCAAGCGCGAAACACGCGTGACAGCAGCAATAGTCGAACTCGATGCCCTGGCCGATACGGTTCGGACCGCCGCCGAGGATAATTACCTTGTTCTTGTCGGACGGCTGGCTTTCATCGGCGAAAGCACCGGCGAAGGACGACTCATAGGTCGAGTACATATAGGCGGTCGGCGAGGCGAATTCGGCGGCGCAAGTATCGATGCGCTTGAACACCGGGCGCACATCGAGCGAACGGCGCAGTGCTTTGACGTCAGCTTCGGTCTTGCCGGCGAGCACCGCGAGGCGCCCGTCTGAGAAGCCCATGGCTTTCAGCGTACGCATGCCGAAGGCATTGGCGGGCAGGCCGTTGGCCTTCACCTTGGCTTCCATCTCGACGATGCCGCGCATTTCGGCGAGGAACCACGGATCGATCTTGCAGGAGTTGAAGATCTCTTCGTCGGTCCAGCCTAGACGCATGGCCTGACCCACCTGCAACATGCGGTCCGGCGTCGGTGTCCCCAATGCAGCGCGGATCGCGTTCTTGTCGTCGCCGCGGCCGAGATCCTCGATTTCGATTTCGTCCAGACCGGTCAGGCCGGTCTCAAGACCACGCAGGGCCTTCTGCAGCGATTCCTGGAAGGTGCGGCCGATGGCCATCACTTCGCCGACCGACTTCATCGAGGTGGTCAGCGTGCGCGATGCGCCCGGGAATTTCTCGAAGGCAAAACGGGGAATCTTGGTGACGACATAGTCGATGGTCGGCTCGAACGACGCAGGGGTTGCGCCGCCGGTGATGTCGTTGGCGATTTCGTCCAGCGTATAACCAACGGCAAGCTTTGCCGCGACCTTGGCGATCGGGAAGCCGGTGGCCTTGGAGGCCAGCGCCGACGAGCGCGACACGCGCGGATTCATTTCGATCACGACCATGCGGCCGTCGGCGGGATTGACGCCGAACTGCACGTTGGAGCCGCCGGTCTCGACACCGATCTCGCGCAGCACCGCCAGCGAGGCGTCGCGCATGATCTGGTACTCTTTATCGGTCAGCGTCAGCGCTGGTGCGACGGTGATCGAGTCGCCGGTATGCACACCCATCGGATCGAGGTTCTCGATCGAGCAGATGATGATGCAGTTGTCCTTCTTGTCGCGGACGACTTCCATCTCGAACTCTTTCCAGCCGAGCACTGACTCTTCGATCAGCACTTCGTTGGTCGGAGACGCGTCGAGGCCGCGTTCGATGATGTCGAGGAATTCTTCGCGATTATAGGCAATGCCGCCGCCGGTGCCGCCCATGGTGAAGGACGGGCGGATGATCGCAGGCAGGCCGATCTCAGAGAGCGCCATCAGCGCCTGGCCGAGGGCGTGCTCCTGATAGCGTTTGCGGCGGTCGCCTTCGTGCAGGATCCATTGCCGCTCGTGCTCGGCAAGCGCGTCGCCGCTGAGCTTTTCTTTCTCGGCGTTGTGTTTGTCGCGATACTGCTTCTTCAGGTCCGACGCATTGGCGAGACGCGACTTCGGCGTTTCCAGTCCAATTTTTGTCATCGCCTCGCGGAATAGCTGGCGGTCTTCTGCCTTGTCGATGGCTTCGGCGGTGGCGCCGATCATCTCGACGTCGAATTTCTCCAGCGTGCCCTGCTTGCGCAGGCTGAGCGCGCAGTTCAGCGCGGTCTGGCCCCCCATGGTCGGCAGCAGCGCGAAGCCGCCCGGAATAACGTTGCGCTCTTTTTCGATGATCTTGGCGACGATCTCGGGCGTGATCGGCTCGATATAGGTCGCGTCCGCAAGTTCCGGATCCGTCATGATGGTGGCCGGATTGGAATTGACCAGAACGATCCGGTAGCCCTCTTCCTTGAGCGTCTTGACGGCTTGCGTGCCCGAATAGTCGAACTCGCAGGCTTGGCCGATCACGATAGGACCGGCGCCGATGATCAGGATGGTGGATATGTCGGTGCGTTTTGGCATTTAAACTCGCGGTGGTGACAAATCGGCACAAAAAAAGGGCGCGCATACGCGCGTCCCTCGGGCCCGGGCGCCAAACCAGCCATTGCCCCCTCAGGGAGGCCATGGGCCGATCCTCGCGCGCGGCTGTCTTTAGACCACTATAACGGGGCGGGGAAGGCTTTTGAAGGTGCCATCAACCGGCAATTTGGGCCGGTTTCGGACGCTTCAGAAGGTGTCCGGCGAGGACGAGCGCGAGGGCTGCCGCCTCGGCGCAGCCGCCGATCCAGCCGAGGTCGTTGGAGCTCAATGTCGACAGCACCACGCCGCCCAAGGCGCTGCCGGCGGCAAAGCCCATATACATGGCGGAGGCGTTCAGCGAGAGCGCGATGACCGAGGCTTCCGGCGTGACGCGCACGAGATGCGCGACCTGCCCGGGATAGAACATCCAGCCGGCAATGCCCTGAGTAAAAACGAAGACCAGAAACAGCACGCCCGCAGTGGCGGGCGGCGCGAATGTCAGGGCCACCGATTGCAGCGTCAGTGACAGCATCATGCCGATCAGGCCTAGCGTCGAGGTTCGGAGCGGCCCGATACGGTCGGACATCGTGCCGCCCGCGGTGTTGCCGATGGCCGCGGCCACGCCAAAGACCAGCAGTGCCAGGCTGATTCCGTTGGCGTCAAAGCCAAGTTGGTGCAGCGGCACAGCCAGATAGGTGAATGAGGTGAAGCCCCCGAGGCCCCAAATGCAGGTTACGGCAAGGGTTTTCAGCACTTCGGGATGGCGCGCTACGGCAAGTCTCTGACCGAGTGTGGCAGCAGTGCGTGGCAGACCGCGGGGCAATCCCAGCAGCAACCCGGCCAATGCGACGGCGCCGAGCGCGGCGACCATCACGAATGTCGCCCGCCAGCCAAAATGACTGCCGATCCAGGTTCCGAGCGGTACGCCCAGAACCGTCGCCACCGTCAGGCCGGAGATCACCAGCGACGCCGCGCGGCCACGGCGTTCCGGTGCAGCGATCGCGATTGCGACGGCCATGGCGGTCGGCATGCACAGTCCGGCGCCCACGGCCATCAGCATGCGTGACAGCAGGAGAGTGCCGAATGTGGCTGCAACGGCCGCCAAAAGATTTCCGACGATGAAGCAGACCAGCGCCAGCGAGACGACGGTGCGGCGGTCAAAATTGCTGAACAATACGGCCAGGATCGGCGAGCCGATGGCATAAGTGACGGCGTAAGCGGTGACCAATTGTCCCGTGGCTGCCAACGTGACATTCAGGTCCGTTGCCATGATCGGAAGAAGACCCGCAATCACAAAGGCTTCGGTGCCAATCGCAAATGCCGCCAAGGCCAGCCAGAAGATGCTCATCGCCAAATCCTTAGTTCAATGTTTCTTGAACATTGGATGGTGCGCTGCCAAATGTCAAATAGTTCAAGAAATATTGAACATTGCGGCCGCCGACCAGAAGCAGTATTCAGGAGCCATGAGCCGCATTCTCCCGCATCCGACCCGCGAACAGATCGAATTGCCTGCCGTGATGGATTGCCTGAGCGATCCGATCCGGCTGGAGATCGTCTACACTCTGGCCAAACGCGAGAAAGAGGTTGGTGAATTGCGCTGTGGCGATTTTTGCGGCCTCAGCGGCAAGTCCAATCTCACCTATCATTTTGCGAAACTGCGCGAGGCCGGCCTGATGGAAACGCGCGCGGTGGGAACGGCCAGATTGATGAAACTGCGCCGCGAAGATCTCGAGACCAGATTTCCGGGGTTGCTGGATGCGGTGCTGGCAGCGGCCGAGCGCGATGCCGAGCGCCTGCAGCTTCCGGTACTGGAATTTACCGAAGCCTGACAGCGCCGACGTACCGGCGGCCGACGTACTGGTGAACGTCTGAACGTCTGAAAGGTTGGAGGCCCAGCCTGGACTTGAACCAGGATAAAGGACGATGCGTCGCCCCCGCGTAGACATTTCCGCCACCGGGCCGAACACACTGTTACCGATTGCAGGTCGGTGATCTACCTCAAGTTTCACGAACCTTTTGTTAACCTTAACCTCCCAGATGCCAGGGTCCGAATGCAGTTAGAACGCGTGATGGGCGACGAAGGTCATGCGTGACGAATTGTGGCCAATATTGATCGGCGCCCGCGATGCCCGGAAACCGGCCGTAGTCAGCTTGGCCAGCATTTCCGTCTCGCTGTAGCGCTGCAGGCCGACCTTGGTGCGCAACTGGCGGTAGTCAGACAGGGCCGTTCGTACCAGACCGACGAGTGCATCCCACAGAAAGCCGTGCTCCCGGGCGAGCTTCAGCAGCGCCATCACATCGGTTGCCATGCCGACATCGGGCTGCAGGATGTCACCGACCACCAGCTTGCCGCCAGACGCCAGCAGTCGTTGGACGACCACAAAAGCATCGTCGAGTTCGGGGGGCGTCATGTACTGGGCTACGGAGTTCATGACCACGAGGTCAATCGATTGCGCCTCCATGTTGCGCAACTCTTCCAGCGAGCGGACCCGGATCTTGGTGATCGGAGCGAAGCGGGCGACCAGCCGGCCACGGACGCCGGGGGCAGGCTCCGCCAGGATCAGCTTGCTGCAGGCATTGGCCACCTTGGCGGCCGAGAGTGCCTCGCCGCAGGCATAGTCGAGCACGACAGCATCTTTGGAGGCGATGTAACCAATGATGTCGCGGGCGATGACCTCGAAATGCACCTCCCGATGCAGCTTGCTCGCGTAAATCGTATGCGTGGAATCGTAATAATCGATCCAATCTTCCATCGTCTGCCCGGCCCGATTGTTGTTCCCGTGTCGGGAACCCCTCTATTTGTAATGCGTTGAAACGGTCTAGAGCGTTTTCATGCGGGTGGGAAACCGCCTTTCCTTCAAGAACCGCAGTTTTCGGAAATTTGCAGTGCTTTCGGCCAAGACCACTCCCATTTTTCCTGAAATCTTCCGCCCTGACGACAATCCTCCAGCCATCAAGTCATTCGACACAGGAAGGTACGTATCGTGAGCACCAAGGCATCGAAAATCGCCGCAGAGATGAATACCCCGACCGACCTCTCAGCCGACGCCGTGGACAAGGTTGCCAAGGCGCTGAACGGGTTGCTCGCCGATGCCTTCGCGCTCTACCTGAAGACCAAGAATTTCCACTGGCATCTCAGCGGGCGCCACTTCCGCGATTACCACTTGATGCTCGATGAGCAGTCCGACCAGATTTTTGCGACGACAGATCCGTTGGCGGAACGCGTGCGCAAGATCGGTGGCCGCACGATCCGCTCGATCGGCGAGATCGCCAAACTGCAGACGATCAAGGACAACGACGAGACCTATGTGCCGCCGGTTGAGATGCTGCGCGAACTGATGAACGACAACAAGAAGATGGCAGCGGCGATGCGCAAGGCCCACGAGGTCTGCGACGATGCCAAGGACGTCGCCAGCGCCAGCCTGCTGGAAAACTACATCGACGATACCGAGCGCCGCACCTGGTTCCTGTTCGAAGCGTCCCGTCAGGAAGGCGGCAACGAGGCGTAAGCGTCGTCGCCGTCAACGCGCTCATTCCGAATGCGTCGAAACGCCCGCTTCACAGCAGGCGTTTTGATGTTTGAGATGCCGTCGTTTAACGATGGAGCCCGTAATGGTGCAGTCGATCAAGACCTTCTTGATGTTCGAAGGCCGCGCCGAAGAGGCGATGAATTTCTATGTCTCGCTGTTCGGCGATGCGGCCATTACCCAGGTGACGCGCTACGGCGCGGGTGAGCCCGGCCCCGAGGGCTCCATCCATCAGGCGCATTTCACCATCAAGGGGCAGTCCTTCATGTGCATCGACAGTCCGGCGAAGCACGGTTTCACCTTTACACCGTCGATGTCGTTGTTCGTGGATTGTGAAAATGCCGCGGAGGTCGATCGGTTGTTCGCCGGTCTGTCGGAGGGCGGCCAGGTGATGATGCCGCTTGATGCCTATCCGTTCAGCCCGAGGTTTGCCTGGGTGGCGGACAAATTCGGCGTGTCATGGCAGTTATATCTGCCTCAGAACTGAGCACGCAGCCGGGCGGATCTCTTGCAGGTGGAAAAACAGTGCGGGCATGAAAAAGGGCCTCGCGACGCATGCAAGGCCTTGGAAACATGTCTGCAAGATTTGGTAGCCAGAAAATTTGGTAGCGAGGAGTGGACTCGAACCACCGACCCCAGGATTATGATTCCCGTGCTCTAACCAACTGAGCTACCCCGCCACGGTATCCGGAGGGGACGAATTGTCCCCCGGCGAATGCGCGGCATATAAGAAGTCGAGGGACTCGATGTCAAGCAAGGCTGCGCCTGAAATCCGTGTCTGAAATCGATGTTCCTGCCACCCGGCCGCCGATTTTGAGGCCGGGTCGCTATTGCCGCCCGATCAGGTACTTATGACCGGCCTCTAGCCGCCGTCGAAGGCCTTTTTCAGGGCAGCCAGATCGAGTTTCACCATGCCCATCATCGCTGTCATGGCGCGCTTCGAGCCCTCGATATTGTCGCTGGCGACCATCTCCGTGAAGCCCTTGGGTACGATCTGCCACGGAACGCCCCAGCGGTCGTTGAGCCAGCCGCATTGCTGCGGCTTGCCGCCATTGGCGAGCAGGGCGTCCCAGAGCCGGTCGGTTTCAGCCTGATCGTCGCAATGGATGGTGAAGGACACGGCGTGACTGAACTGCGCTGGGCTGCCTCCGTTCAGGCCGATGAAGCTTTGACCGGCCAGTGTGAAGCCGACCACCAGTACGTCGCCGGCCTTACCGGACGGCGTGTCGATCGGGCTGCGCTGCACGGTGTCGACAGAGGAGTTCGGCAGTAGCGAACAGTAGAACTTCGCGGCCGCTTCGGCCTCGTTCACGAACCAGATGCAGGGGGAAATCTTCGACATCGGTGCTCTCCCTTTCTCTCGCTCAGCCCTGAGCCATCGCAGATTGCGCTGCGGCCATGTCCATCCACATCACTTCCCAGATGTGACCGTCGGGGTCCTCATAGCTGCGGCCATACATGAAGCCGAAATCCTGTGTCGGCGTCGGATCGGCACTGCCGCCGGCCGAGGTCGCCTTGCTCACCAGACCGTCAACTTCGGCGCGGCTGTCGGCGGAGAGGCAGATCAGCACTTCGCTCGACGTCTTCGCGTCGACGATCTTCTTCGAGGTGAACTGGCGATATTTATCGTGCGTCAGCAGCATTGCGTGAATGGTGTCGGAGAACACCATGCAGGCGGCGGTGTCGTCGGAGAATTGCGGGTTTTTGGTCGCGCCGACCGCTTCATAAAAGGCGACTGCGCGGGGCAGGTCGGTGACGGGCAGGTTGACGAAGATCATCTTGCTCATTGGACTAACTCCTGTGGGTGTATGCTCTGGGTACTTCGTTTTGGTGACTGTCCCGCAAAGGACGTGTGAGTTGGCCGTGATCCGACATCTCAGGTGAAATTCTTTCAGATATTTTCGCAGGCGGAATTTTTCTCCGCCGCGATCAATATTTTAGCCCGGCGATCTCCGCGTGCAGACGGAATGTCGCATGATCAATCCGCATTGCGAATTGCGGCGGCGGCCAAATCATCGTTGATTGCCAAAGACGCAAGACGCGTTCGCAGTGGGGTTCGACAACATGTCCTTTTCTTGGATGTGTTCCGGGCTAGACTGAACGACAACAATAAAAATACAGCCGGTCCGGGCATCACCCCCGGGATCGCAGAGGGAGAAACAAATGTTGCAATGCAATCGCTTTGCTGTGTCCGCTGCTGTCGCGCTCGTCGCGGCGGCCGCCGTGTTCGGCGGTGCATCCCAAGCGCAGGACTATCCCACTAAGCCGATCACGCTGATCGTGCCATGGCCCGCTGGCGGCTCCACCGATATCTCGATGCGCGCCATTGCGGATGCCGCCTCGAAACATCTCGGCCAGCCCATCGCCGTCGACAACAAGGGCGGCGGCGGCGGCACTGTCGGCCCCGCGACCATGGCGGCGGCGTCGAAGCCGGACGGCTACACCATCTCGCAGATTCCGATCACGGTGTTCCGGCTGCCCTTGATGCAGGAAGTCTCATGGAATCCGGACAAGGATTTCAGCTACATCATCCATCTCACCGGCTACACGTTCGGCATCACCACCAATGCGGAGTCGCAATTCAAGACCTGGAAGGACGTGGTCGATTTCGCCAAGGCCAATCCGGGCAAGGTGACCTATGCGACGCCGGGCACTGGCACCTCGCTGCATGTCGGCATGGAGCAGATCGCGGCACTGGCCGGCATCAAGCTCACGCAGGTGCCGTTCAAGGGCGGCGCTGAAACCAACGCCGCGGTGCTCGGCAATCACACCATGCTGCAGGCGGATTCCACCGGCTGGCGACCTTTGGTCGATGCCGGCAAGCTGCGTCTGTTGATGGTGTGGACCGACAAGCGGTCGCCGAATTTCCCGGACGCGCCGACACTGAAGGAAAGCGGCTATCCGATGGTCTATGACTCCCCGTTCGGCATCGCCGGGCCGAAGGGCATGGATCCGAAGATCGTCGCCAAGCTGCATGACGCCTTCAAGAAGGCCATCGAGGATCCCGCCGTCATCGCGACGCTGGCGAAATACGACATGGTGCCGAACTACAAGAACACCGAGGACTACAAGAAGTTCGTGGTCGAGGTCACCAATTCCGAGCGCAAGGTGATCGAGGGAATCGGGTTGGGCAAGAAGCCGAATTGATCGTCGAATAACGACGTCAGGCGCATGCGATGGGGTCCATCGCATGCGCCTTCATTTCATGTCGATGTTCCGGGATAGAAACGATGACTGACCAAACCCGCCCGCCATTCCGGCTCAACAATTCAGAACTCTGGACCGGCGTGCTCGGCATTGCGCTTGGCGTGTTCGTCATTCGCTCCGGCCTCAAGTTGAAGCTCGGCACCATCAACGATCCCGGCTCCGGCTTCATGCTGTTCTATATTGGCCTCCTGATGTGCGCTTTCGCCGTCACCATCATTCTCGCTTCGGTAACCGAAGGCGGACCGACCTTCGGCTCGCGATGGGAAGGTGCGAGCTGGGGCAAGCCGGGCGCGATCATCGTCATTCTCTCGGCTTACGCTTTCGCGCTCGAACCGCTCGGCTTCCTGATCTCGACCGTTCCGTTGATGCTGGTGCTGTTGCGCGTGATCGATCCCGTGCGCTGGACGCTGGCGATTCCGCTCGCGGTGCTGGCGCCTGTTAGTGTGTGGTGGGTGCTGAAACACGGCCTGCTGATCCAGTTGCCTTCGGGCATGTTCGAAATCGGCTGACGGGAAGCACAGATCATGGATGTTCTCGTCAATGTCATGCACGGCTTCGGCGTCGCGCTGCAGCCCGTCAATATTCTCTACTGCTTCATCGGTGTCTTCATCGGCACGCTGGTCGGTGTGCTGCCCGGCATCGGGCCGATTTCGGCGATGTCGCTGCTGCTGCCGGTCACACTGTCCGGCACGCCGGAGTCCGGTATCATCATGATGGCCGGCATCTATTACGGCTCGATGTATGGCGGCTCGACCACATCGATCCTGGTCAACATTCCCGGCGAAGCCGCCTCCGTCGTCACCTGTATCGACGGCCATCAGATGGCGAAGCAGGGCCGCGCCGGTCCGGCGCTCGGCATCTCTGCGCTCGGCTCCTTTATCGCCGGCACCTTCGCGCTGGTGATGCTGATGCTCGTAGCGCCATCGCTGGCCTCGGTCGCCATTGCCTTCGGCCCTGCTGAATATGCCAGCCTGATGGTGCTCGGCTTGGTGGTGCTGACCTTCCTCACGCAGGGGTCGATGGCCAAGGCCTTGTTGATGGCCTGTATCGGCATCGTGCTCGGTCTTGTCGGTCTCGACAGCATCACTGCACAGCCGCGGCTCACCTTCGGCCGGATCGAATTGATCGATGGCATCGGTCTCGTACCCGTCGTGATGGGGCTGTTTGGTCTGGGCGAGGTGCTGCTCAACACCGAGCAGGTCATCAAGCGCGACATCATCAATGCCAAGATCACGCAGCTCTTGCCCAACAAGGAAGACTGGAAGGCCAGCGCCGGGCCGATCGGGCGCGGTACCATTCTCGGCTTCTTTCTGGGCATTCTGCCGGGCGGCGGCGCGGTGGTCGCGTCGTTCGCGTCCTATGCGCTGGAGAAGCGGCTGTCGAAACATCCGGAGCGCTTCGGTCACGGCGCGATCGAAGGCGTTGCCGGACCTGAGGCTGCGAACAACGCGGCAGCAGGCGGCGCGTTCATTCCGCTGATGACGCTGGGCATTCCGCCGAATGTGGTGATGGCGCTGCTGCTCGGCGCTTTCGTCATTCACGGGCTACAGCCCGGCCCGCTGCTGATCACGCAGAACCCCGGCCTGTTCTGGGGCATCGTCGCCAGCATGTATATCGGCAACGTCATGCTGCTGGTGCTGAACCTGCCGCTGATCGGCATGTGGGTGAAGCTGCTGAAGCTGCCCTACAACGTGCTGTTCCCGCTGATCATCCTGTTCACCATCATCGGCGTCTATTGCAGTAGCAATAATGTGTTCGACGTCTATGTCATGGTCGGCTTCGGCGTCATTGGCTACTTCATGCGCAAGTTCGGCTATGAGCCGGCGCCGCTGGTGCTGGCCTTCGTGCTTGGTCCGCTGCTGGAGAACAATCTGCGCAAATCACTGATCCTGTCGCAGGGCGATCTGATGACCTTCGTCGAGCGGCCGATCTCGGCGGCCTGTCTTGTGCTGGCCGTCGTGCTGCTGATCGCACCCTTGCTGCCGGCACTACGCCGCAAGCGTGAGATGGTCGCGCTCGACGAGGGCGTGTAGCCGGAGAGCGTCATTATGGATACCGAGCTGGCCAGGACATTCCTTGCTGTCGTGAGCGCGGGGAATTTCGTGGCCGCGGCGGACAAGCTCCATGTCACGCAGTCGACGGTGAGCGCGCGGATCCAGACGCTGGAGCAGTTGCTGCGCGTGACGCTGTTCGTCCGCAACAAGGCCGGTGCGACGCTGACGCCCGCCGGCCGCCAGTTTCAGAAACACGCGTCCGCGCTGGTACGTACGGTCGAACATGCGCGGCAGGATGTCGGAATTGCAAAAGGCTTCAGTGGTACGCTGACCGTCGGCGGTCGTATCGGGCTGTGGGAGGAGCATCTGCTGCACTGGTTGCCGCTGATGCGCGCGAAACATCCGGATATCGCGATCCGCGCCGAGAGTGCCCTCGAGCCTGAATTGATGCAGGGCCTCGTCGAAGGCCGGATCGATATCGGCGTGATGTATACGCCGCAGAGCCGGCCCGGTCTCAAGGTCGAGCAGTTGTTCGATGAACAGCTCATACTGGTCTCGACCAGCGCGCACAGCGCGCCGGAGCCGCAGCCGGGTTACGTCTATATCGACTGGGGCCCGGAATTCTATGCGCGCCACATGGCGCTGTTTCCGGATTTCGCAGGACCATCGCTTACGGCCAATATCGGCTGGCTCGGGCTGCAGCATGTGCTGGAGAATGGCGGCTCCGGATATTTCCCGCGCCGCATCGTTGCACCCCAGCTGAAGGCCGGGCGGCTGCATGTCGTCGCCGATGCGCCGGAATTTTCGATGCCAGCCTATGTCGTCTATCCCGGCGATCGCGACGATGCGATTATCGCCGAAGCCGTCGCACTCATGCATCGCCTCGCGCGCGACGCGGCCAACAAAAAGCCCGCGCCTGCAGGGCAGGCGAAGGCGCTGAAACGTCCGGCAAGGAGGGAGTGATGCGAGGCATCGGTTCGGCTAGGCGCCGGACGGATGTCCCGATGTCGCAACGATGGCCGCGATCTGATCGGCGCTGTGCCGGGAACGCTTGGTGACTGTCAAGCGTGCGATGATCGCCGCAGCAAAGGCGAACAGTGCGAGAGCGACCGATACGTCGGGGTGGATGATCGTTTTCATGGTCGGCTCCTGCATCATCGAATTGAGGGGGGGCATCGCTCCTCGGGTTCCTTCGAGCGTAGGACTGCCATGAATTTTGACAAACGAATGTTATTGGTGATTGAAATCGGATTTTTCGATTTAAAATGAGTGCCTCGCACGGCCGCATGCGCCGGCATCGGCTGGAAAGGCTGCTCGATAGCACCCGCTCCCAGAACCGGCCGTCGTCGTGACCTGGCGGGTGCGGATGACCATGGCACGAGCTATCTGCCGAGCCGGCTTGCCTTGGGCGTTGAACCGGTTAGAAAGTCCGCAAGCTCGGGACAGCCATGTTTCTGAGCGCGATCTGATCCTTGAGGGAGTTTCCCTCGCACCCGCATTGCCTGCATCGCCGCAGCCGATCCCATATCGTGGTCAACGACGATCGCGCCCCGAAATTCTTCCTCGCGCGATCTCGGTCTACTTCAATGACAAAAATAGAAGGCCCCAAGGGCGCTTCTGCGCAGCCGCGTAGCGGCATCAGGCTGTTCGTGCCTATTCTGGCTGGCGCAAGCCTTGCCGAGCGGATGCTTGCATGCGTCGGTGCGCTGGTCGGCATCGCGCTGACGGCGCTGATCTGCCGTTTCGTTCTTGGCGATCACTCCAGTCTGCCGCTGATCGTGGCGCCGCTCGGCGCATCGGCTGTTCTGCTTTTTGCCGTGCCGGCCAGTCCGCTCGCCCAGCCGTGGTCGATCATCGGCGGCAATACGATCTCGGCGATGATCGGCGTGATCGTCGCGCATCTCGTCCACGACCAGATTCTGGCGATTGGCTTCGGCGTGTCGATTGCCATTGCGGCGATGTCGTTTGCGCGCTGCTTGCATCCGCCGGGCGGCGCGACGGCGCTGACAGCGATCATCGGCGGCCCTGCGGTGACGTCAGCAGGCTTCTTGTTTCCCTTCGTGCCTGTCGGCCTGAACTCGGTTCTGCTTGTCGGTCTCGGTTTCCTCTTTCACAAGCTGTCGCAGCATACTTACCCCCACCGCGCTGCCCTGCCGCTGAACGCGCATCAGACCGCCGACCTCAATCCCGAGCTCCGCGTCGGCTTCCGCTCGGAAGACATCGACAAGGCGTTGGAAGCGTTAAAGGAGACGTTCGACATCGGGCCGGACGATCTCGATAGTCTGCTGCGGCAAGTCGAACTTCAGGCCATGTTGCGCTCGCACGGCACGATCCTTTGCGAGGACATCATGTCGCGAGATGTCGTCACGGTGGGCGCGTGGGAGGACGTCGAACTCGCGCGTGTGCGACTGCTGAAGCACAATGTGCGTGCATTGCCGGTCATCGATCTGCAGGGCCGGCTCGTTGGAACCATCGGCCTTCGCGAAATCCTGGGCAAGACGGGCGACGTCGGCGCGCGTATGTCGCAGGCATCCACGGCTTCAGCGACTGCGTCGGCAGTCGCTTTGCTGCCGGCGCTGACCGATGGCCGTACACATGCAGTCATCATCGTCGACGGGGAGCGAATGATCGCGGGTGTGATCACGCAGACGGATCTGCTCAGCGCGATCGCCAAGCTCGTGCCCATCGCGGCTTAGGCCAGGTGCGCCAGAATCATCGAGTGCATCGCAGGCCATCATGTGTACAGCGACATGATATCGCGATGCACGATAAGGAATGAGCCATAGCAGGGTGGTCGTCGTGAGACCGCTGCGAGCGTCGTCTTACGCGGCCGTCGAAGCTCGCATCGTTGCGCCCGCCATCAACTGGAACGGCTGCTCGATGACGATGCTCGAGCAGCCCAGCGACGCCGCGACCTGGCTGGTCGAGGCAACCACGGCATGGTCGATCTGCGAGCCGGGAATCTGCGCGACGATCAGCTGCGCGATACAGAGCTGGTTGCAGCCGCGCAAGTCGATATCGACACGGTAAGCAAACAGTGCATGAACGATGTCGCGCCGGTCGCGGATCACGATCAGCCCGTTATTGTTGGAGTCGGCATCGGTTCGCCGCCGTACGAAATCCAGCCATGCATCCAGCGTAATGCTGGCATCGTGCAGGTAGACAAGCGGATAGGCGGTCCGGGCATCTGCCCAAGTCATTGGTTGCGCCCGATATTCCTCATTCATGACCGAATTCCCGCATGGCCTGCCAAATTGGCGGAGATGGGCCGGCCCAGCATTGATGTGGGTCAAAGCGTCCACGATTGATCCATGTCAAATGGTGTAACGTGATCCCTAGACCTGCCCCATAAGAGCAAACGAGAGATGGACAGTGCCATGACCTTCGCAGAGCCAGCGGCCGAGACCTGTGCCGGAGAGCGCGACTGCAAGCATGGTCGCGGCACCAATGGTTGCGACGATTGCAAGGTGCGCCTGTTCAGTGTCTGCGGCGCCCTCGAGCCGACCGAACTCGACGAGCTCGACCGCCTCAGCCAGGTCAAGAATTTCCCGGCCAAGACCATGCTGTTCGATCAGGGCGCATTGGCCGGCAGCGTGTTCAACGTCACGGAAGGCATCGTCCGGCTCTACAAGTCGCTGCCGGACGGCCGTCGCCAGATCGTTGGCTTTGCGCTGCCCGGTGATTTCCTGGGACTTGCGCTGATGGACCGCTACGGCGTCGCCGCCGAGGCCGTGACGCCGGTGCGCGTCTGCCGCTTCACCCGCGCGGCCTTTCTCAATTATGTGGATGGCAAGCCGCATCTGCTGCGCCGCCTGCATGAATTCGCCGGCCATGAACTCAGCCTCGCGCAGGACCAGATGCTGCTGCTCGGCCGCCGCACGGCCGACGAGAAGGTTGCCGCCTTCCTGCTGAACCTGCAGGCCCGCTATGGCCGCATCGGCGCGATGTCGGTCAACGTGCCGCTACCCATGAGCCGCCAGGACATCGCCGACTATCTCGGCCTGACCATTGAAACCGTCAGCCGCACCCTGACCAAGCTCGCCAAGGAAAAGACCGTGCTGGTGGTGCCCGATGGCGTGCGCTTGCTGTCCACCGACCGGCTGGATCAGCTCGCCGCGGCGTAATGCGGCGCTGCATTTTGATGCAGCTCAAGGAGAGCGTGTCCTGCCGCGCTCACACTCTTCTCCGTCACTCAAGGAGAAGAGATATGCCTTTCGACAGTATGCTGGTCGCCGCCGCCGTGGTCACGATGTTCGTCTGCTTCGCCCTGCCGCTGGCCTGGGTCTCGCGCCGGACCTTCGGGCAGTCCTGAGCCCTTCGGCGGCATGCCGGTGCCCCTCATAACCGGCTGATTTGTCCTCCAAAACATGCCATGAGTCCTGACCCCCGCGACGGTTGCGCCGCGTCTGGGCTCTTGGTGTGCGAAGGAGAACAAATGGCTGCTCATGTGAGTCCGCTGGCCGGCAAAACCATCGATCCATCCCTGCTGGTCAACGTGCCTCGGCTGGTGACTGCCTATTTCGCCGGCAAGCCGGATCCGTCCATCCCCGCCCAGCGCGTCGCTTTCGGCACGTCCGGCCATCGCGGTTCCGCGCTCCATAATTCCTTCAACGAGAACCACATCCTCGCCGTCAGCCAGGCGATCTGCGATTACCGCAAGGGTGCCGGCATCGACGGGCCCCTGTTTATCGGCATCGACACCCATGCGCTGGCCGAACCGGCGCTGGTCAGCGCGCTGGAAGTCTTCGCCGCCAATGGCGTGCATGTGATGGTCGACAAGGACGGCGGCTATACGCCGACGCCGGTGATTTCCCACGCGATCCTCACCTACAACAAGAGCCGCTCGTCTGGTCTCGCGGATGGCGTCGTGGTCACGCCGTCGCACAATCCCCCGGAAGATGGCGGCTTCAAATATAATCCGCCCAATGGCGGCCCGGCCGATACCGACATTACTGGAATGATGGAAAAGGCGGCCAACGACTATCTCCGGAACGGCATGGCCGGCGTCATGCGGATGCCGCTCGAACGCGCGCGTGCGTCGGAATTCGTCAAACCATATGACTACATCACGCCCTATGTGACCGACCTCGCCGATGTCGTCGACATGGAGGCGATCCGCGCATCAGGCGTCAAGATCGGCATCGATCCGCTCGGCGGCGCTGGCGTGCATTACTGGCAGCCGATCATCGAGCGGTACAAGCTGGACGCAACGATTGTGAATACCGCGATCGATCCGACCTTCCGCTTCATGACGCTGGACTGGGACGGCAAGATCCGCATGGACTGCTCGTCGCCCTATGCGATGGCCAAGCTCATCGGCATGCGCGACCGGTTCGACGTCGCTTTCGCCAACGACACCGATGCCGACCGTCATGGCATCGTCACCCGTACCGGCGGCTTGATGAATCCGAACCACTATCTCGCGGCGTCGATCGACTATCTGTTCGCGCACCGGCCGCACTGGCGCAAGGATGCGGCGGTCGGCAAGACCATCGTTTCCAGCGCTATCATCGACCGCGTGGTCAACAAGCTCGGCCGCAAGCTCGTCGAGACGCCGGTCGGCTTCAAATGGTTTGTGAACGGTCTCGTCGATGGTTCGTTCGGCTTCGGCGGCGAGGAGAGCGCCGGTGCGTCGTTCTTGCGCAAGGACGGCACGGTGTGGACCACCGACAAGGACGGACTTATTCTGGGCCTGCTCGCCGCCGAGATCACGGCGGTGACCAAGCAGAATCCGAGCCAGCGTTTCGAGAAGCTCACGCAGGAGTTCGGTGTGCCCTATTACGAGCGCATCGACGCCGCGGCCACGCCCGAGCAGAAGAACGTGCTGAAGAAAGTCACGCCGGAGCAGATCGGCATGACCGAGCTCGCCGGCGATGCAGTGACCAAGACCGAGAGCAAGGCGTCGGGCAACGATCAGTCGTTCGGCGGCATCAAGGTCTCGACAGCCAATGGCTGGTTCGCCGCGCGGCCGTCCGGCACCGAGGACGTCTACAAGATCTACGCGGAGAGCTTCCGCAGCGAGGATCACCTCAAGCAGATCCAGCGCGACGCGCAGGCGGCGATCGGGAAAGTGTTTGGAGTCTAACCTACGCTGTCATTCCGGGGCGCTCGCTCTTGCGAGCGAACCCGGAATCTCGACGTGTTCTTCACCTCTCTCCACCTGGGACCTAAGAGGGCGATGAACGCATCGGGATTCCGGGCTCCGTCCCGCCGCCTGCGGCGTCGATCCGTCCCCGGAATGACAAAGGTGTGGCCTAGTGCCCGCTCGTCCGCCACCGCAGCAGTCGCTGCTCGACCAGCGACATGGCCAGCGCGGTCACATAGCCGATCGCGCCGAGCAGGATGACACCCGCGAACAGATCCGGCGAACGAAACGCGCGCGCCGAGAGCAGCACCCAGTGGCCTAATCCGTCGAGGCCGGCGAGGATTTCGCAGACCACCGCCAGGATCAGCGACACGGTCAGGCTCAGTCGCATGCCGGAGATGATGTCGGGGCTGGCCGATGGCAGAGCTATCTTGAAGATCACCGCGAGGCGCGACATGTGCAGCGAGCGCGCGACCTCATAGAGACGCGGTTCTACCGCGCCGAAGCCGTGAACGGTGGCGAGCAGCATCGGCCAGATCGCGCCGAAAGCGATGACGAACAGTGCCATGCCCTGGGTCAGCCCGAACAGGGCGATGGCGACGGGAATGATCGCCGATACGGGCAGTGGCCGCAGGAACTCCAGCGACGGGGCGACATAGCTGCGCATCGCCCTGGACGAGCCGATCATCGCGCCGAGTGCAATGCCGACGACGGATGCGACCAGCCAGCCGTAGAACATGTGTTCTAGGGTGCCGATGGTCTTCTCCAGCAATGTGCCATTGCTGAAGCCGCGCATCAGCGCGGCCCAGGCGCGATCGGGGCCGGGCAGAAACACCGGTGAGGCCAGTTTCAGATTGGCGATCAACTGCCACAGCGCGATCAGGCCTGCAGCAACGGCGAAGCTGGCAAGGCGCCAGAGGGTGAGTGTCCAGTTCATCGGACCTCTCCAGCCAGCGCTGCGGGGCCAAACAGATGCTGTTGCGCTGCCAGTAATCCGGCATTGAGCGCATAACCGATGAGGCCGATCCACAGCAGATAAGCGAGCATCAGGTCCGGCCGCAATGCTTGCTGCGCAATCATGATTCCGGCGCCAAGCCCGATGGGATTGATCGCGATTTCCACGGTCACCGCGACGATCAGCGCAATGCCGGCCGCCAGGCGAAAGGCGAGAAAGATGCGCGGCAGTGCGGCGGGAATGATGATCTTGCTGATACGGTCGCCTGGCGACAGCCGCAGCGCGCGAGAGACTTCGATCAGTCGTGGCTCGATGCTGCGTACCGCAGCGCGGCTGAGAATGAGGATCGGCCACACACAGGCAAAGGCGACGATCACAATTTCCATGCGATAGCCGAAGCCGAGCGCGATCAGGGCGATCGGCAGCAGCGCGATGGAGGGGATCGGCCGCAGGGATTCGATGGTGACTTCCATCAGCCGATCCAGCGGCTGGAAGATACCGAGTGCAATTCCGAGGAACAATCCGATGGCGCCGCCGACCGCGAGGCCGGCAAAGGCCGAAGCCAGCGTGTCACGCGTCGCCGCCAGGATCGAGCCGTCGCCGAATGCCTGAAATAGCGCCAGCACCACGGCGCTTGGCGGCGCCAATGCATCGCTGTGGATATCGACGGAGCGCGCCCAGATTTCCAGCACGATGAGCAGGCTCATCGGAAGGATCGCCGCTTTCAGGCGCTCGGATCTCATGCTTCCGATGCCTTGATGAAGTCGAACAATTCGCGGCGCAACCGCAGGAATTCCGGGTTCTCGCGCGTGGTCAACTGATCGCGCGGGCGCGGCAGGTTGATCTTGAGATCAATGCCGATGCGGCCGGGATGCGGCAGCAGGCCGACCACGCGGTCGCCGAGATAAATGGCTTCTTCGAGATCGTGGGTGACGAAGATCACCGTGGCCTTGCTGGCATCAAGCAGCGACAGGACCTCGTCCTGCAGGCCCTGCCGAGTCATGGCATCGAGCGCGCCGAACGGCTCGTCCATCAGCAGCGCTTTCGGTTCCTGCGCCAGACATCGCGCGATCTGCAGGCGCTGCTGCATGCCGCCGGACATCTCGGCAGGATATTTCGCGGCGTGATGGGGCAGCCCGACTTTCTTCAGCAACTCGTCGATGCGCGCCGGGCGCTGGGCCTTGGGCATGCCGATGGTTTCCAGCGCCAGCGCGACATTTCCGGCGGCCGTGCGCCATGGCAGCAGCGCCTTGCCGTAATCCTGGAACACGATGGCGACGTCGCGCCGCGGCGCGCGCATCGGCTCGCCGTCGAAACTCACATTGCCCGAGGTCGGCTGATACAGGCCGGCGGCGAGGCGGAGCGCCGTCGTCTTGCCGCAGCCGGAGGCGCCGATGATGCAGAGAAACTCGCCGGGCTTCACGTCGAGGCTAACGTTTTCGATGATCGTCTTGCCGCCGAGATCCAGCGTGACATGGGAAAACGCGATCTGCGACTTTTCGAGTTGGGCCGACGGGGTGTCCTTGCGAAGGGCAATGGATGTCATCGCGCTCAATCTCCCTGTCCGGGCGGATAGACGAAAGCGAGCGTCGAGTGCAGATGCGACGTCAGCATGGCCTGTGCGGGACCGGTTTCGCGCGCAAGCACGCGATCGGCCAGAAGCTGATGGGCTGCAACAAAGCGGCTGCCGCTGTCGAAGCCGCGCATCATCACCCTGCGGTAGCGATAGGCCTGATCGTAAAGTTCCGAATGCGCCGCGAGCAGGCGCTTCGATCCGCAGGCCGCCAGTAATGCGGTGTGAAATCCCTTATGGAGCTTGTCGAAATCCGGCGCCCCTTCGCGGAATTCATCGCCGGTACGTTCGATATGCCTACGCATCTGGTGAAGCGCGCCGAGGATGCCAGCCTCCCAGGCATCGTCGCCATGTTCGATGGCCAGCCGCAGCGCCTCCGTCTCCACCACGCTACGCATCCGTGTGATGTCGGCCAGATCCTCCCGGCTGATGTCGGCAACGCGAAAACCGCGCTGGCCGATGCCGATAATCAGGCCGCGTGAGATCAGGCGTGACAGTCCTTCGCGCATCGGCGTGGCGCCGATGTCGTAACGCTGCACGAGATCGACGATGCCAAGTCGCGTTCCTGGCGCGAGATTGCCGGCAATGATGTCATGCTGAAGCAATGTCGCTGCACGCTCGCTCAGCGTATCCGAGCCGGATACATCGATTGTACTGCTAAGGGGCTGACCCGCCATTCAGTTCGACCTATTTCAGAATCAGTTTGTTGAGATCGAGCCTGGTCTCCAGCATCTTCTGCGAGGACATGACGTCGATCCACCATGCCAGTTGCTCGGGCTTCAGCACCGGCTCCGACTTGTTCGGCGGTGAGGCCTTCACCAGTTCGATGGTCTGTTTGGTGAATTTGGCAATTGCGGCCGAGGTCTTGTCTTTGTCGCTGTTCACGATCGCCGCACCTTCGGCGATGGCAGCGCGAAATTTCCTGACGATGTCGGGATTCTTCTCGGCCCATTCGCGTGAGGCTGCATAGAAGATGATCGGCTCTGTGCGCTCGAGCTCCGACGCGTAGCGTGCGCCGATACTGCCGCTGCCGGCCGCCAGCATGCGCGATACCGTTGGCTCCGCGGTCAGCACAGCATCGACACCGCCGGACTTGATGATGTCGGGCATGGTCGGGAAGGTCACTTCGACGAAATTGACCTTCCTGGGATCGACACCCTTGTCGACCAGCCATTTGACGAACAGCACGTGAAGAAACGCACCGAGGCCCGGTGCGCCGACCTTCTTGCCGACGAAATCCTTTGGCTCCTTGATCGTGATGCCGTTACGCACGAAGGCGGTGATATTGGCGTTCGATGTCGGGCTCATCACCGTTGCGCCGGCGACCGCGACAAGATCGAGGCCGCCGTCGGCAGCCTGCAGGAAGACGGTGGAGGTCGGGCCGCCGATTTGGATCGAGCCGGACAGAATGGCCGCCGGGATATTGGAGTTGATGCCGATGGGGATCATCTCGGCATCGAGCCCGTGCTTCTTGAAGATGCCTTCATCGACTGCGACCATCGCCGAGGCGCAGTCCGTTGTTGCAGTGCAACCGATCTGGATCCTGGTCTGGGCATGCGCGGTGCCCGTCACAGCGAGCGTCGCCAATAGGGCTGCCACCGTCCACCTGGTCATGGTCGTCTCCCTCGCCCGAGCATTTTTCGATCGTGAAGCAATCTTTGCGATAGCCTCTTGTTTATCGATATTTTTTTTGATCATATATTTTATCGAAGAACAAGCAAGTGGGAGACGCCAGTGAAGCTCGCGACATTTCGTGCCGGCGGTCAGCAGGATGGCCAAGCCAGGGTCGGTATCGTTCACGCCAATGACGGCAGGCTGTTCGATCTCGCCAGCGCCGCGGCCCGCGATGGCGGCAATCCGGCCTTCGACTCGATGCTGGCCCTGATCGATGCAGGTGAAGGTGCGCTCGATGCGGCGCGAAAGGTTTTCGAGAAACACGGCAGCGACGCCTCGTTGTCCGTGGATGTCGCCGGCACGGACGTTCTCGCGCCGCTGCCCGAGCCGCGGCAGATGCGTGATGGCATGTCGTTTCCGTTGCATATCCGGCAGTCGCCGCGTGGCCAGTTGAAGCTGGCTGCCCGTGCGAAGGGGGACATGGAAGAACTGGCGCGGCTGGAAGCCGAGCCGCTCGGCGAATTGCCCGAAGTCTATCGCCGCCAGCCGATCTACTACATCACCAACCGCTTCAGTGTGCGAGGCACTAACACCACGGTGAAATGGCCGCGCTATAGCAAGGTGATGGACTACGAACTCGAATTCGGCATCGTCACCAAGAACAAGGGCGCGAATATTTCCGCGGCCAAGGCGAAGGATCACATCTTCGGCTACACCATCTTCAACGATTTCTCGGCGCGCGATGCGCAGCGGCTGGAGATGGAAGGCCGGCTCGGCCCGGCCAAGGGCAAGAGCTTCGATGGCGGCAATGTGCTGGGGCCGTGGATCGTCACGCCGGATGAGATCGGCGATCCCTACAGACTGAAGATGGAATGCCGCGTCAACGGCAAGGTGCGTTCGTCATCGACCAGCGAGGGCATGCTGTTCTCCTTCGAGGAGATCATCGCCCATGTAACGCAGGATGAGACGCTGATGCCGGGCGAATTCATCGGCTCCGGCACCGTCGGCAACGGCTGCGGCCTCGAACTCGGCTGGTATCTCGAACACAATGACGAGATCGAGCTCGAGGTCGAGAAGATCGGCGTGTTGAAGAACAAGGTGGTGCGGCAGGACGCGTAGTCCATGGCCACCACATACTGTCATTCCGGGGCGCTCGCACTTTGCGAGCGAACCTCAGCCACTCCAACTGGAGTGGCGGGGAATCCCGCAGTGAGTCACACGACAAGATTCCGGGTTCGGTTCCGTCGCCTCCGGCGCCGGGCCGCCCCGGAATGACGAGCAAAGTCCAAACAAGAAAAGCTGAGGAAATCCCATGCCCCGTCGCCTCATCGATATTTCCGTTCCCCTGCAGAACGACGTTCCCGCCGATCCGCCGGGCAATCATCCCACCATCAATTATGTCGATCATCAGCAGGGCCTGCCGCGGATGCTGCAGTTCTTCGACGGGCTGAAGAAGGAAGACCTGCCGGATGGCGAGGGCTGGGCTGTGGAGCTGGTGCAGCTTTCGACCCACAACGGCACGCATCTCGACGCGCCCTATCACTTCCATCCCACCATGAATCGCGGCGAGCGTTCATGGACCATCGACGAAGTGCCGTTGGACTGGTGTTTGCAACCGGGCGTGAAGCTCGACTTCCGGCATTTGCCGGACGGCTATGTCGCAACGGCTGGGGATGTCGAGGACGAGCTCAAGCGCATCGGCCATACGTTGAGTCCGCTGGAGATCGTCGTCGTCAACACATCTGCCGGCGTCAAATACGGTCAGCAGGACTACGTCACCTCCGGCTGCGGCATGGGCTATGAGGCCACCATGTATCTGTTGGAGCGCGGCGTGCGCCTCACCGGCATTGATGGCTGGAGCTGGGACGCGCCGTTCGTCTACACCGCGAAGAAATATGCCGAGACAAAAGATGCCAGCCTGATCTGGGAAGGCCACAAGGCCGGCCGCCATATCGGTTAT
Source organism: Tardiphaga sp. P9-11 (assembly GCF_008329525.1). Lineage (GTDB taxonomy): Bacteria > Pseudomonadota > Alphaproteobacteria > Rhizobiales > Xanthobacteraceae > Tardiphaga. The sequence continues at coordinate 321,719 of NZ_NPKQ01000005.1, forward strand.
TGCCATCTCGAGAAGCTGCACAATCTCGAACAACTGCCGTCCACCGGCTTCATGGTGTCGTGCTTTCCGGTGAAGATCGAGAAGGCGTCGGCGGGCTGGACAAGGGCGGTAGCGATTATCGAGGATTGAGTCCCATCCTCGTCATTCCGGGGCGTGGGCGCCTCTTGGCGCACACGAACCCGGAATCCCGAGATGTTCAGGGTTGAACACATCGAGATTCCGGGTCTGCACTCCAGCCTGCTCCGCAGTCTTACGTGCATCCCGGAATGACGAGTGTGTGGAGCGCCGCGCTACACCGCCGCCGCTTCCTCATGCCCGAAATAGGCCCGCTCCAGCCGCTGCGGCAGGTTCGCTTCCGATGTGGCCGCCTCCAGTACGATCCGTCCCTGGGACAGCGCATAGACGCGGTTGGCCGCCGCCAGCGCTTTCTCCACCAGTTGCTCGACCAGCAGCACCGCGGTTCCCTGCTTCTGCAGTTGCGCGATCACCGTCAGCACGCGGTCGACCAGCACAGGCGACAGACCGGCCGAAGGCTCGTCCAGCATCAGTAGCCGCGGTCGTCGCACCAGTCCTTGCGCCACCACCAGCATCTGTTGCTGTCCGCCGGACAACGACGCGCCGCGTTCGTCACGCTTCTGCGCGATCTCAGGAAAGAATGACAGTGCCTCATCAACGCGCGCGTTGCGTTCGCCGCGCGGCAGGTCGTAAGCCGCGAGCAGCAGATTCTCGGTCACCGTCTGCTGCGTGAACACGCGATGGCCTTCGATCACATGTACCAGTCCGGCGCGCGCGGCCTCGCGTGGTGTGCCGTTGCTGATGTCGCGGCCGTCGAAACGCACGCTGGCAGCATTGACCGGCAACAGGCCGGAGATTGCGCGCAGCAAGGTCGACTTCCCGGCGCCGTTGGGGCCGAGCAATGTGACCACTTCGCCGGCGGCAATGTACAGGTCGATGCCATGGAGCACGCGGATCTTGCCGTAGCCGGATTCCAGCGCGGTAACCTTGAGCAGCGGTTCAGCCTCCGAGGTAAGCACTGACGACCTCCTTGTGAACGCGGATTTCGGCGGGGGTACCGGCGGCGAGGATCTTGCCGAGATTCAGCACCGTGACCTGATCGCAGATGTCGAAGATCAGGTCGGCGTGATGCTCGACCAGCAGCACGCCGGTGCCGCGGCGGCTGATCGCCTTGATCAGCACGCCCAACCTCGTGATCTCGTCGCTGGAGAGGCCTGCGGCGGGTTCGTCCAGCAGCAGGAAGTCCGGCTGCAGCATCAAGGCCCTGGCGATCTCGATGAAACGCAATTCGCTGTGCTGCAGGCGATCGGCGCGGACATCGGCGAGGGATTCGAGCCCGACCACGCCGAGCATCGCGCGCGCCTGTGCGGTGAGTTTGCGTTCGTCGCGATGATGCCGCGGCAGCGACAAAAGCGCTTCGGCAAATGTCGCTTCGCCTTCGATGGTGCCGCCAACCATCACATTCTCGAGCACAGAGGCTTCGCCGATCACGCGCGGGGTCTGGAAGGTGCGGGCGATGCCTTTGCCGGCGCGCAGCTCCGGCATGCCCGGCGGCAGTGCGTCGTCACCCAGCGTGATGGTGCCGCCCTTGGCGGCGTAGTAGCCGGAGATCACGTTCAGCGTCGTGGTCTTGCCGGAGCCGTTGGGGCCGATCAGGCCGTGGATCTGGCCGGGCTTCACGTCGAGGTCGAGCCCGTCGATGGCGCGGACGTTGCCGAACGTGAGCACCACATCGCGCAAGGTCAGTGTCTTGGTGGTCGCTGTCTTGCGCAGGACCTCGGCAAGTCCGGCGATACGCGGCACGATGGCGCGGTTGCTGGCGAGCGGACGGCGGCTCTTGAAATCCAGCAGCGCCGCGATGCCGCCGGGCATCACCAGCACGATCAGGAGCAGCAGCACCGCATAGAGGAAGGTCGACCACGCGGCCAGAGGTGCGGCGATCTCCGGCAGGATGGTGAGAATGATGGTGCCAAGCATCGGGCCGAGGATCGAGCCGCGGCCACCGATCAGGATGGCAATGAAGAACAGCACCGACAGATCGAAGGTGAAGGCATCCGGCGTGATGTAGGTCTGCAGGCTGGCGAACAGCCCGCCGGCAAAGGCCGCCATGGCGCCGGCGAGCAGGAAGATCGACACCAGCAGCTTCGGCTTGGAAATGCCGGTGGCTTCCGCCGCCACATCGGCGTCGCGGATCGCAATCAGCGCGCGGCCGAACCGGCTATAGGCAATATTGGCGCTGAGCCAGGTCGCGACCGCCGCGAAGCCGATGCACAGATAATAAAAGCCCCAGGGCGTGTTGAACGGCGCGGAGAATTCCGGCCCGACGATGCCGATGCCGCCGCCGGTCACGCTCTGCCAGGCCAGCGCGATCTGCGTGACGATGGTGGCGAAGCCGAGCGTGGTCATGGCGAAGTAGAAGGTGCGCAGCCGCATCGCGGGCAGGCCGACGATCACGCCGAACACCGCGCCGACGCAGCTTGCGATGACCAATGCGCCATAGATTGGCACCGGCGGCAGCACATTGCCGGCGGCAAGCACGCTGGTCGTGTAGGCGCCGAGCGTCAGCAGCGCGACGTAGCCGATGGCGAGATGGCCGGCGAAACCGACCACGAGATTGAGCCCGGCAACCAGCACCCAGTAGATCGCGGCGCGGGTGCCGATGAGCGCCCAGTAATCATTGCTGACAAAGGGCAGGATCATAGCCAGCATGAACACGCCGAGAAACGGCAGCAGTGCCGGCAGTACGGAATGTCTGGTCGTGGTCTCGCGCGAGGTCGGAATATCGGTGATCGCCGTCATCACACCCTCCGCGCCGTTGCGGAGCCGAACAGCCCTTGAGGCGCTGCCAGCAACACGATGATGAAGATCGCGAACACCGCGACGGATGAGAAGATGCCGCCGACCAGGAAATTGGCTGCCTGCTGGAACAGGCCGAGTGCGAGGCCGCCGATCAGCGCGCCGCGATTATTGCCGAGGCCGCCGAGCGCCACCGGCACGAAGCCGTAGAAATTCAGCAGCGCGCCATTGGCAAAGAAGGCCAGCATCAGCTCACCGCCGGCGAAGCCCGCCACGCCGCCGATCACGCCGGCGAGGGCATAGCTCGCCACGCGCAGGTTACGCTCGGGCAGGCCGAGCGCGCGCGCTGCGAAGTTATCCTCGGCGATGGCCATGAAGGCGTGGCCCACCAGTGTGCGGCGATAGAGATATTCGAGGCCGAGAATAGTGAGGCCGCAGGCCACCACCGGCAGCCAGAATTTCTCGTCCCAGACGCCGGTGCCGAGACCGACAATGCGCGGGAAGGGCTGCGGCTCGGTGCCCCATTTGATGGCGGTGACCTGCTGGATCATCAGCGCCAGTGCCAGCGTTGAGAGCACATAGAGATGCTGTTCGAGGCTTCTGAGCACCGGCCGCACCGCGACGAATTCGGTGATGACGCCGATGATTGCGCAGGCGATCAGTGTGAGAGCGAAGCCGACCAAAGTCGGCATCCCCATCTTGAGCATGAACAACGAGCCGAACACCCCGCCGAGCATCGCGAGCTGTCCGGCGGTGAAGCTCATCACCCGCGAGGTCGAGAACATCGTATTGTAGGTGATGCCGACGAGCGCATAGATCGCGCCCGCCGCGAGGCCTGAAGCTATGATCGAGCCGAGCATGTGTGTCCTCCTCGCGCCGGTCTATGAGTAGCCGGGGGCGAGGGCGAAGGTGCCGTTCTTGGCGGAACGCGCTTCCGACATCACGATCTCGTCGGTCGGGTAGCCGTTATGCTGGGTGGGTGAGAAAGAGTAGTTGCCGAAATAGCCGGGATATTTGGTCAGCGAGTTCCAGTATTTGACGATGCCCTCGCTGTCGGTCGATCCGCTGGCCTCGACAGCCCTGGCGATCAGTTCGACCGCATCGATGCCGCCCGCGATCCACCACAGCAGCGTGTCGTTGAGCGGCACCTTGGCCTTGTTGAGGCGATCGACGAGATCCTGACTCTTCGGCGGCAGTTTACCAGCGGAGTCATAACTGCAGCTCTTGTAGCCGATGGCGTAGACCTTCTCCCAGTTGGCGGGTTTCTCGATCAGGCTGGCGAGTTCGCCGGATGCCAGCGAGGGATGACCGACAAAGGCGACGTCCCAGTTCATCGACGCGCGGGTGTTGAACATGCGCGCCTCCATGCCGGTAGAGACGCTCCACACCACGATGACCTGCGCAGCGGCATTCTTGGCGCGCAGCATGTCCGGCGTCATGTCGGGCTGTGTCGCGTCGATATTGGCCTGATAGACTACATCCGCGCCGTCTTTCTTGAAGGCTTCGACAGAGGCCTTCACGGCGGTGACACCGTAGCCGGTGGTGTCGCCGATCACGGCGATCTTGCTGACTTTCAGCACCTTGAGACAGTAGTTGCGGACAGCGTCGTCCCACTGGCCGTTCGATGGCGCGATGCGAAACGCGGCGGGAAATTTCGCAGGGTCGATCAGCGTATCGACGACGCAAGGATGCAGGTCGGGCATCTTGGCACGCGCCATCAGTGGCGTCGTGGCGAGTGCCTCGCCGGAATTCACCGGCCCCCAGATCGCATGGACCTTGGCCTGGCTGATCAGTTCCTGGGTGGCGTTGACGGCCTTGGTCGGATCGCCCTGCGTATCCCGCGTGATGATCTCGATCTTGCGGCCCTTGACGCCGCCGGCAGCATTGATGGCGTCCGTGGCAAATGTGACGCCGCGGTTGAAGCCGACGGTCGGCGCCGAACTCGGTCCGGTCATGGCGGCGAGCCAGCCGATCTTGATCGGTTCGGACGATTGCGCAATGGCGGGACGTGAGAGTGGAAAACTTGCTGCGCCGAGTGCGCCGGCGCCGCCCAACAGAATTCCACGACGAGAAATGCTCATCTTGACTTCCTCCCTGTGTTTTCCCTTTGCGGTGCCTGTCATTGATGCAGGCATCCGTTTCGTCCGCCCGGTCGTTGCCGGATTAGATTATGTGTGTGGGTGATGTCGTTGGTCGGTCAGATACTCCGGATCGTCATGACATATGCCGATGTTGCGCGGTGGCAGAGCGCGACGCGCAGATCCCTCTCCATCGCCTCAGGCTGACCTGTCGCGGTGGCTTTGGCAATCGGCTTGTGATCTTTGACGATGGCAGGGACGTTGCCAAGGGCCTGGCCGTTGCAAGTCACACGGTGCTGCTCTGCAGTCCCGCTTGTCTGTTGCAACGCAATGATGTGTGTCCGTCGTCAGGTCGCGCTGAAGCCGCCATCTGCCGATAACACATGGCCGACAATGTAGCCGGCATCGTCGGACGCGAGCCACACCACCGCTTCCGCGACTTCATGTGGCTGGCCCATGCGTCGGATCGGCAGGCCTGCCGCGACGGCCGACATGTCGGCGATCCCCGAGGCCAGCATCATGTCGGTCACCACACGTCCCGGCGCCACCGCATTGATGCGGATGCCGCGCGGCCCGCATTCCATTGCTGCCGACCGCATCAGCGAGATCACCGCCGCTTTCGATGCGGAATACAACGCTAGGCCAGGATTGGGGTTGCGGATGCCGCTCACCGAAGCATTGACGACGATACGGCCGCCGCCATTCAGCTCCATGGCCTGGATCTGATGCTTCAGGCCGAGAAACACCGAGCGGACATTGGCGTCGAACACGGTGTCATAGACCGCCTCTGTCTGCTGCTCGATCGGCGCGCGCCGTTCCTGATAACCGGCATTGTTGAAGGCCACATCGAGCCGCCCGAAACGGGATATCACGGCTTGCACGAGACTGGCGACCTCGGTCTCCTCGGTCACATCGGTGCGCACGAACAGTGTCTTGGCACCGAACCGGCCGCAGTCTTCGGCGGCAGCCTGTCCCTCGGCCTCGCGACGGCCTGCAATTACCACTGCAGCTGCGCCTTCCTGCGCCATCAGCAACGCAGCCGCCCGACCGATGCCGGTGCCGCCGCCGGTCACGAGGCAGATGCGTCCGGCCATGCGGTCGCGGGGGCGGAACTGGGCAGCACTGGTTGTCATGGTCATTCCTTGCACGGATCGTGCTAACACGGTCGTTATTCGTCGTCAGCAATATAGTTGTATTATGCAACTATCGTCAAGGAGCCCAGGATTGTCCGATATTGACGCTGATTTGATTGATCACATCCGCGCCGCGTCGCGTCTGATGGTGCGCGAACTCGGCTTCATGCAGGCAACGGTTGCAGCGACCGATTATCCGCCGTCGGCGGTGCATACGCTGCTGGAGATCGGCGCGCGCGAGGCGATGACCGCGGTCGAATTATCGGCGTTTCTCGGGCTGGAGAAATCCAGCGTCAGCCGGATGATCCGCAAGCTGATCGACGCGGGCGAATTGAAGGAAGCCGCCAGTGCCGGCGACGGCCGCGTCAAGCGGCTGCTGCTGACCGCCAAGGGGCGGCGCACCCGCGAGGCGATCGAGGCTTACGGGCAGCGACAGGTCACCAATGCCCTGCAGCAGCTCGCCCCGATCCAGCGCAAGAAGGTGGCCGAAGGTCTCGCGCTCTATGCCGAGGCACTGGAAGCGCATCGGCTGGCAGATGCGGAGACGCCGGACCGGACATTGGCCAGGCGGCCTTGAATCGCTACAGTCGAATACGGCACACTCGACCGGCTTGACTGGTTCGCATCGTGCAAAAGTAAGTCGTGCCAAAGCAAAAAGAAACAGGGATGGAATTATGCCGGGCCACAAGAAGACTCCCGATCAACTCCGCAGCGCGCGCTGGTTTGCGCCGGATGACCTGCGTGCCTTCGGCCATCGCTCGCGCGCGATGCAGCAGGGCTATGCACCGGTCGAGTGGAAAGGGCGCCCCGTCATCGCGATTCTCAACACCTGGTCGGAAGCCCAGCCGTGCCACATGCATTTCAAGACCCGCGTCGATGACGTCAAACGTGGAATCCTGATGGCTGGCGGCTTCCCGATGGAGCTGCCGGCGCTGTCGCTGTCGGAGAGCTTCCTGAAGCCGACCACCATGCTCTATCGCAACATGCTGGCGATGGATGCCGAGGAATTGTTGCGCGGCCATCCCGTCGATGGCGTCGTGCTGATGGGCGGCTGCGACAAGACCACGCCGGGTCTCCTGCTCGGTGCCACCAGCGCCGGTTATCCCGCGATCTATCTGCCGGCTGGCCCGATGCTGCGCGGCAACTGGAAGGGCAAGACGCTGGGCTCCGGCTCCGATGCCTGGAAATACTGGGACGAGCGCCGTGCAGGGAAAATCTCCGACAAGGAATGGGTGGAGGTCGAGGGCGGCATCGCCAGAAGTTATGGCACCTGCATGACCATGGGTACGGCGTCGACCATGACGGCGATTGCCGAGTCCATCGGCATGACGCTGCCCGGTGCGTCGTCGATCCCTGCGGCTGATGCCGGTCATATCCGCATGGCCAGTGAATGCGGCCGTCGCATCGTCGAGATGGTGTGGGAAGATCTGACGCCGCAGAAGATCCAGACGCGCAAGGCCTTCGAGAATGCGATCACGGTAGCGATGGCGATGGGCTGCTCGACCAATGCGATCATCCATCTGATCGCACAGGCGCGCCGCGCCGGGCAGGATATCGGCCTCGACGATTTCGAGATCGCCAGCCGCAAGGTGCCCGTGATTGCCAATGTGCGCCCGTCCGGCGACACCTATCTGATGGAAGACTTCTTCTATGCCGGCGGTCTGCCGGGGCTGATGAGCCGCATCAAGGAACATCTGCATCTCGATGTGATGACCGTGACTGGCAAGACGCTGGGTGAGAACATCGGCGGCGCCGAAGTCTATAACGACGACGTCATCCGAACCGTGAAGGACCCGATCTATGCGGAGGGTGCGCTCGCGGTGCTGAAGGGCAACCTCGCGCCCGACGGCTGCGTCATCAAGCCGTCAGCTTGCGAGCCGCGCTTCCTCAAGCACACCGGCCCGGCGATGGTGTTCGACGACTATCCCAGCATGAAGAAGGCCATCGACGACGAGAGTCTCGACGTGACAGCCGACCACGTTCTGATCCTGCGCAATGCAGGGCCTCAAGGAGGGCCGGGCATGCCGGAATGGGGCATGTTGCCGATTCCGAAGAAGCTGGTGAAGCAGGGCGTGCGCGACATGGTCCGCCTGTCGGATGCACGCATGAGCGGCACCAGCTATGGCGCCTGCATCCTGCACGTCGCGCCGGAATCCTTCATCGGCGGCCCGCTGGCGCTGGTTGAGAATGGCGACATGATCAGCCTCGACGTCGACGCGCGCACGATCAATCTCGACATCTCCGATGCGGAGATGGAGAAGCGCCGCGCGGAGTGGAAAGCCCCCGAGCGCAATTACGAACGCGGCTATGGCTGGATGTTCACCAAACATATCCAGCAGGCCAATGAAGGCTGCGACTTCGACTTCCTGCGCACCGACTTCGGCGCGCCGGTCAAAGAACCCGTGATTTATTGAGTGAGTGATCCCATGACCAAGCTCAGCGACGCGACCCGCGCCAAACTCAAAACCATCTCCACCGCCACCGTGGCCACCGCGCTCTACAAGCGCGGTTTCCGCACGCAATGCATCCAGGATGTTCATCCGCTCGGACCCAACCAGCCGACGCTGGTGGGCGAGGCCTTCACGCTGCGCTACATGCCGGCGCGCGAGGATCTCAACAAGCTCGATGTGTTCAGGGATCGCGCGCATCCGCAGCGCAAGGCAGTGGAGGATTGCCCGCCCGGTGCCGTGCTGGTGATGGACAGCCGCAAGGATGCGCGCGCGGCGTCCGCTGGCGCCATCCTGATCAACCGCCTGGCGCAGCGCGGCGTTGCCGGTGTCATCACCGACGGCGGCTTTCGCGATTCGGCCGAAATCGCCAAGCTCGGTTTCCCCGCCTATCACCATCGCCCGAGCGCGCCGACCAACCTCACGCTACATCAGGCCATCGAGATCAACGGCCCGATCGGCTGCGGCGACGCGCCGGTATTTCCGGGCGATGTCATCCTCGGTGACAGCGACGGCGTGATCGTCATCCCCGCGCATCTGGCCGCCGAGATCGCCAACGAAGCCTTCGAGATGACGGCCTTCGAGGATTTCGTCACCGAGCAGGTCCAGAAGGGCAAGGGCATCTTCGGGCTCTATCCGGCGACCGATGAGCAGACGCTGGTGGATTTCGCGGCGTGGCGGAAGGAGAAGGGGCGGTAGGGCGAAGACCTCCACCGCCATTCCCCGACACGCCAATTGGAGTGGCTGAGGTTCGCGTCCGGCAAAAGCCAGCCACGCCCTCAGGCAAACCAATTAGTTTGCCGGGGAATGACGAGTATGGGGCGGGGATGGGTTCTGGCAGCACCCAAACATTTTTTCCTATTCTTATTGACAGAATCTCCGTCAGGTTTATATTCCCCGTCGTCCTGCCTCACCGAGAGGGGCGATCGCGATCGTCACGTTCGCGGGGTGGGATGCGGTGGGCGCCGGAGATGCGGCGTCACGCGGTCCATGGGGGACGTCTGTCTTCGGGCAGGACGGATCTGCGCCAGCACTGCCACTGGCAAGGAGACGGCTGGCCTTGAGATGGAAAGACCCTCTGGACAGTGTGACGGACGACTTCATCCGAGGCGTTCGGTTCTTGGCTGCGCTAATCCGACCTCATCGCAATGGGGTCTAATAATGGTGGGTCTGAGGATTCATCTGGAAAGCCGGGCACCCCGTCAAACACCGCGTGCGGAACGCTGGGCACTTGCCCTGCGCGTCCGAAAGTCCTGATGCATTCACTATTGCGGAAGACCGCATCGCATCAGGCCCAAGGGTGCAACGGGCACCCGGCGTTCCGCGCGCCCTCTCAACAGAGGGCGGGAATGCAGGAGACGACGGCGCCCCCGCGCCGCAAACAACAGGGGTGATGACGCATGTCTGAAGAGCAGTGGCTGTTTGAAATTCACATCCCACGATCTGTGCGGGGTGCTATCAGCGATAATCCCGCACCCGCTTCACCATCTGCTCGACATGGGCGATTGGCGTTTCCGGCTGGATTCCATGGCCGAGATTGAAGATGAAGCGGCCGCTGGCATAATTCGCCAGCACGTCATCGACAGCGCGGTCGAGCGCGGCGCCGCCGGCGATCAGCACCAGCGGATCGAGATTGCCTTGCACGGCGACGTGGCTCTGCACACGTTCACGAATGAAGGACGGCTCTGCGGCCCAGTCGATGCTGACGGCATCGACACCGGTCGCGCCAACATAGCTCGGCAGCAGCGCACCGGCCCCGCGCGGGAAGCCGATGATCTTCGCATCCGGCGCCTTTGCACGCACGCCGGCGATAATGCGCTTGGTAGGTTCGACCGACCAGCGATGGAATTCCGCGGCAGGCAGCACACCGGCCCAGGTGTCGAAGATTTGCAGTACGTCCGCGCCGGCCTTGAGCTGGCTCAGAAGATAAGTGATCGAGTTCTCGACGATGGTATCGATGATTTTCGCAAACGCTTCCGGATGCCGATAGGCCATCATCCGAGCCGGCCCCTGATCCGGCGTGCCCTTGCCGGCGACCATGTAGGTCGCAACCGTCCACGGCGCGCCGCAGAAGCCGATCAGCGTAATTTTCGGATCGAGTTCGGCGCGCACGCGGCGCAGTGCTTCGAACACCGGTTCGAGCTTGGTGAAGTCGGCCTCGTCAGACAGCGTCGCGACCTTTTCGGGCGTGTCCAATGGATCGAGCCGCGGGCCTTCGCCGACCTCGAAGCGCACGGAGCGACCGAGTGCATAGGGGATCACCAGAATATCCGAGAAGATGATCGCCGCATCGAACCCAAAACGGCGGATCGGCTGCAGCGTCACTTCGGTGGCGAAATCCGGATTGAAGCACAGATCGAGGAAACCGCCGGCCTGCGCGCGGACCTCGCGATATTCGGGCAGATAGCGCCCGGCCTGTCGCATCATCCAGAGCGGCGGCGCTGCCTGGCGCTGGCCGGCGAGGACATCGAGGAAAGGTTTGCGGGGCGCGGATTGGGTCAAGGGCTGGGTTCCGGAAGACGGCGTCAGAGCGCGTGATTTTGTCGTTTCTGATACACTGCCGCTGCGCTCTTGGCGAGGCGCGCGGGTCTTCGAGAACCGGCATGTGGCGGGTTCGTTTTTGATGCATCTCAAGACCTTGGCAGGCTAAAAGACCTTCTATGACCGACATGAACATCATGACCCCACAGCCCATCACGATCGCGGACCAGCAACGCGAGCAAGCCCGAATCTGGTTTGAATCCCTCCGTGACCGCATCTGTGCCGAGATCGAGGTGCTGGAGCGCGAGGCGCCGCAGGCGCTGTTCCCGGGTGCGCCGGCCACCTTCACCTACAAGCCGTGGACGCGCGCGACGGGCACCGGCGGCGGCGTCGGCGGCTTCCTCTCGGGCGGCCGGCTGTTCGAGAAGATCGGCATCCATACGTCATCCGCGAATGGCAAGCTGTCGCCTGAAATGGCGCGGCAAATGCCGGGCGGCGGATCGCAGCTCGATTACGTCTCCAGCAGCATCAGCCTGATCATGCATCCGCGCAGTCCGCGCGTGCCGACGGTGCACATGAACACGCGGTTCCTGTCGACGGCAGTGGGCTGGTTCGGCGGCGGCGCAGATCTGACACCGATGCTGCCGGAGCAGCGCAAGGCCGATGCGCCGGATACGATCACGTTCCACGATGCGATGCGCAGCGCCTGCGATGCGCATGACCCCGCTTATTACAAGAAGTTCAAGGCGTGGGCCGACGACTACTTCTTCCTGCCACATCGCGGCGTGGCGCGCGGCGTCGGCGGCATCTTCTACGATCAGCTCAACACCGGCGATTTCGACAAGGACTTCGCGTTCACGCGCGACGTCGGCTCTGCTTTCCTCGATGTCTATCCGCGCATCGTGCGTGCGCGGATGCAGGAAGCCTGGACCGAGGAAGAGCGCGCACAGCAGCTCGAAACGCGCGGACTCTATGTCGAGTTCAATCTCTTGTACGACAAGGGCACGATGTTCGGCCTGCAGATCGGCGGCAACGTCGAGAACATTCTGAGCTCGATGCCGCCGCTGGTCAGCTGGAAGTAAGGTCGATCAGGCTGCGCTCGGCGTCTGTTCAAGCGCAGCCTGGACGGCCCAGGACAGATCGGTGTTGAGCTGGAACGCCACCGAACCTTCGTCGATGATCGCCTGCGGATTTGTCGCGCGCTTGCCGGCTTCATCAAGCGCGTTGCGATAGTCCGACTTCAGGGACGCGAGATCGGCATAGGCCGGGAAATCGTAGAACGACAACTCTTCCGGCGCGAGGCCGGGCTTCTTGGCGAGCAGGCGCTTGAGGATCTGGCCGCCCGAGAGGTCGCCGAGATAGCGCGTATAGGCGTGGGCAATCAGCAGCTCACCGTCGCCCTTGGCGGCATCCGCGATCCGCTTGGCATAGGTTTCGCCGGCGGGCAGTATCGGCACATCAGAGAAATCGCCATCGCACATTGTGTTGAGGTCGGCTTCCATCGCGGACGAACGATCGAGCCGATACTGGGCGAGTGCGGCGAGCACAGGCGTGTCGCGATGGTTCTCAAGTCCGGCTTCCAGCGCCTGATAGGCCGCGAGCAGATTCCGCTGCAGCAGGACATAGCCCTTGCGGCTGACGTCACCGCGCAACATGTCCTTGATGATGCCGGAGCGCTCGGCTTCGGTGTGAAGCACCTTGGTGCCGAGATAAAGGGCGGTCACGACGCTGACAGGCGCAGTGCTTTCTGCCGAGGCAGCAGGCATTGAATTCTCCGATGATTGATAAAGGGGATGTGTTGGCGCTCGGGCTGACGACATCATATCACCCTCGCCGGATGCCACAAGCCGAGGGCAGGCCTGCCGCTATAGCATCGCGCGGCTGCGAGACTTGCGGCGCACCGGCGCAGATTTGCCGGCTTCCGTGCGTGGCAAAAACTGCGCGCCCCGTGCCGCCAGAAAATCGCGCATCGCCAGCGCCGGCGGCAGCAAGACCTTGTCCTTGCGGTTGAGCACGAACCATTGCCGGATGATAGGCAGGCCGGTGACGTCAAGCATCACCAGCCGCTTCTCCTCGAGTTCGGTGGCCACCGTATGTGCGGAGATGAAGGCGATGCCGAGCCCGGCCATCACAGCCTGTTTGATGGTCTCATTGCTGTCCATCTCCATGCCGATCGTGGCGCGCAAACCCGCGCTCTCGAACAATTGCTCCATCAATCCGCGCGTGCCTGAACCAGGCTCGCGCGTCAGGAAAGTCTCGCTTGCGAGATCGCTCATGGTCAGCCGCGCCTTGCCTGCGAGGCGATGATTGCTTGGTGCGATGATTACATGCGGATGATCGCCGATCAGGTTCACATCCATGTCGATCCCGGCCGGCGGCCGGCCCATGATCGCGATGTCGAGATCGTAGTTGCGCAAGGCCGCGATGGTCTCCTCGCGATTGCCGACCGTCAGCAAGATCTCGATCTTGGGATGGAGCTTCGCGAAGGCCGAGATTGCGAAGGGTACGAAGTATTTCGCGGTACTGACGGCGCCGATGGAGATGCGCCCGCCGGTCTTGCCGGCCATCATGTCCAGCGATGTCGCGCAGGCCGCCATCGCGGCCTCGATCCGTTCCGACAGCGCCAGCACCTCGCGGCCCGCATCGGTCAAAACCATCCCGTCGCCGGTGCGCTGGATCAGCGGCAGGCCGGCGAGACCTTGCAGGTTGCGCAGTTGCAAGGTGACAGCCGGCTGTGTCAGACGCAGCTTCAAAGCTGCCGCCGTAATGCTGCCGCTGGCGGCGACGGCGGCCAGCGCACGCAGCTGGCGGATCGAGATGTCGCGGAAGCGCTTCGTCATATAAGGAAAACTTTCGTCGCCAAACTTTTACGAAAGTTCCTTTATTTGGCCCCGAGGGTCAATATCTGTGGGCAAAATGGCCCATTTCTGTCATTCCCGGGCCTTCCGGACGCGGCCATGTGCCAGAAGGAGCCCAGTATTTTGCGGAGATTGCGATGACCGACCACATGCCCCTGTCCCGATATACGGCTGACTATGCCGGACAGGACCCGCTGCGGCTGGCCGTGGCTGCTGCGGTCGATGCCTTCGCCAAGGCGTCCATCGAAATCTCGGAGCTGATCGGCTGCGGTGCGCTGGCCGGGATCACCGGCGAGGCGCAGGGTGCGCAGAATGCCGATGGCGACGTGCAGAAGGATCTCGATGTTCGCGCTGATGAGATCGTTCGCGCGGCGCTGAAGCCGGTGTCCTGGGCAGCGCTGGCCTCCGAGGAAGCCGAAACGGCGGATATCAGTGACAACGGCGGATTGCTCGACATTGCCTATGACCCGCTCGATGGTTCGTCGAATATCGAAACCAACATGACGGTCGGAACGATCTTCTCGATCATGCCGACCTCGAAGAGCGCTGTGCCGTTCACGCAAAAAGGCAGTGTACAGATCGCCGCCGGCTTCGTGGTCTACGGCCCGCAGACCTCGCTGGTGCTCACGCTCGGCAACGGCGTCGACATCTTCACGCTCGATCGCTCTTCAGGGAGCTACAAGCGCATTCGGGCGCGTGTGCAAATCCCGGCTGAGTGCGCGGAATATGCCATTAATGCGTCCAACCATCGTCACTGGGAAGCGCCGGTGCGCGACTTCGTCGAAGAGTGCCTCGCCGGTGTCGATGGCCCACGTGGCAAGAATTTCAACATGCGCTGGATCGCAGCATTGGTCGCCGAAGCCTATCGCATCCTGATCCGCGGCGGCGTGTTTCTCTATCCGTCCGATGCGCGCAAGGGCTATGCCGATGGCCGGCTGCGTCTCGTCTATGAAGCGCATCCCATGGCCTTTATCGTCGAGCAGGCTGGCGGCGGCGCGACCACCGGCCGTGTCCGCATTCTCGATCTCGCGCCGACGGCGATCCATCAGCGCGTGCCGCTGATCATGGGCTCGATCAGCAAGGTGAGACGCATCGAGGCCATGCATCTCGATGCGGGCGCAGGACAGGCGCAAGCTGCCGCCGAGTAACGCAAGGCGCAGCCGAACACGAAACGTGCGCGCTGCACATCCTGTTTTGAGTCATTCAAACATGACAGGCTTGAGGGCTTCTAAGGCTAAGCAACTCGAAACGGGTTGAGCATGACGTGACCGCGGCCTAGACAATCGCAGGGGTCGCAAAGGATACGCGCATGCTTCCGCAGCAGGTCAAGGTCTCCGATATCACCGACGAGAATTCGGCGCAGACCTATCTCAACCAGGCCATCATGACGACCTTCTGCCGCGTGCTCGACAGTTCGCGTTTGTCGCCCGATGTGGTGATGCGTCTTCTGGCAACCGCGGTCGGCGCGACCTATCGCGAAGTCGCCACGGCCCATCAGGATGGCCAGTGCCCGTGTGGATGGCGCCCGGTCCCGGATGCCGATATCGAGGCATTGCGATCGTCACTTGAAGACGCCGCTGCGCCGAAGATTGCCGACGATCTGCACAGCATGGTGATCGCAGGACGGGCGTAGCCGCCGGCCAAACTGCCCTGAATTGAGGCTGTATCTGCGCGAAATCGGCCACTGCGGATCGTCGCAGATAGCATTTTTGCGCCTGTTCCGCTCTCCCGATCACGTAATTGGGCCAGCGCGATCGACATATGGCAATTCCTTTAGACCTAAATTACTTTGGCCCGATCCTTGAATGTCGAGGAGATCGCGATCGGTGCAAAGTGACCTCATGACATCCTCATCCGCTGCAGTTCCCGGCCACGCCCCGGCCAGTTCGACCGTCTGGCGCGAAGTCGCACGCGCAATCGCCGATATCGGCGCCAAGCGCTGTTTCGGTCTCGTGGGCGGCGCAAATTTCAAGGTGACGCTCGGCCTCACCGAGTTCGGCGTCGAATTTGTTGCTGCGCGCCATGAAGGCGGCGCGGTGAGCATGGCCGATGTCGCAGCGCGGCTGACGCGCGATCTGACGATTGTCAGCGTAACAGCGGGGCCGGGTCTCACCAATGCGATCACCGGCATCGGCGAAGCTGCCAAGAGCGACACGCCGCTACTTGTTCTTGCGGGTGACGTGGTGCTCGGCGACAAGCAGTCGGCATTTGCCTTCAATCAGTCCGAACTCGTTCACGCGGTCGGCGGCGAGTGGCGGCAGATTACCGATGCACAGAGCGCTTATGCCGACACCTGGCAGGCAGCCTCGGTCGCTCTGCGTGAGCGCAAGCCCGTCGTACTCAGCCTGCCGATTAATGTGCAGGAAATGCAGGTCGCGGCGACGATGGGCAAGAAGCATCCGCCGATCATGCCGCGGATCACGGTCAATCCTGCGAAGCTGGACGAACTCGTTGCAACGATCCGGACCTCGAAACGACCGTTGATCCTGGCAGGTCATGGCGCGGTGGTGGCGGATGCGCAGCCGCTGCTGGTGCAACTGGCCGACAGACTCGGCGCGCTGCTGGCAACATCATTGCAGGCGCACGGGATGTTTTCCGGTCATCCGTGGAATCTCGGTGTCGCCGGAGGTTTCTCCTCGAAAGCAACGGCCGAATTGATTGCGCAGAGCGACATGATCCTCGCTTTCGGCATGTCGTTGAATATGTGGACCACGAAGAAGGGCAAGCTGATCTCGGACTATGCCCAGCTCGTGCAGATCGATGTCGAGAAAGGCCGCATCGGCGTCCATCGTCCGGTCGATCTTGAGCTCGAAGGCGATGCCTCCGCTGTGGCCACTGCCGTGTTACAGGCATTCGACAAGACGCCGCCCAGCGAACCCGGTTGGCGCACGTCAGAGGTTGCCGCGGTGATGACTGCCAGGGGTAACCACAATCTGGCCTATGACGACACCAGCACTGCCGACCACATCGATCCGCGCACGCTGAGTAAGGCGATGGACGATATCCTGCCGAAGGATCGCACCGTTGTTGTCGACGGCGGGCATTTCGTCGGCTGGGTGACGCGTTATATTTCCGCGCCCGACCATAAAGGCTGGTGCATTCCCATCGCGTTCCAGTCCATCGGCCTCGGCCTCGCCGGCGCCATCGGCGCGGCGGTGACGCAGCCAGAGCGTCTGACCGTGTTGGCGGTCGGCGACGGCGGCTTCCTGATGTCGATCGCGGAGCTGGAAACCGCGGTGCGGCTGAAGAAGCGCATCTGCATCTTCATCTATAACGACAGCGCCTACAGCGCCGAGGTGCATCACTTCGGGCCGGAAGGCTACAATGCCGGCATGGCGCAATTTCCGGTCACCGACTTCGCCGCCATTGCGCGCGGCTACGGCGCCGATGGCGTGGTCGTGCGTACGCTCGCCGATCTCGATGCGGTGCAGAACTGGGTCGCCGATGGCGCGCAGGGCGTGTTTATCGTCGATGGCCGGATCAATCCGAAGCTAATCGCGGACTGGTATAGCGAAATGTTCAGCGGCGCGAATTTGTAGTTCTTGCTGTCCCCTCTCCCGCAAGGAGAGAGGGGGACAGCACCGTAGTCATTAGGCCGAGACGTTTTCAGATCGTGTCTTCGCCCCGATATTCCGCAACCATTCCTTCGCAATGGTCAGATCCGCCTGCGAAAGCTGATGCCCGACAGGCAGTGTGCGGTGCTGCACATCGGCCCCTGCTTCCGTCAGCATCACCGCTAACCGCTGCGAGTTGCTCGGCGGGATGATCGGATCGGACCGGCCCGACACGATCAGTACCGGCCTGCCGGCGAGATTTGCCACCGGCGGATCACGCAGCGGCACCATCGCCCGCAACAATATGCCGCCGGCCAGCGCCTCGGGTCGTAACAGCATCATCGCTGCGGCGATATTGGCGCCGTTGGAATAGCCGAGCGCGATAGGCGATGCGATGCCGTAGCGGTCGCGGGCTTCGACCACGAAGTCCGCGAGGTCGTTGGCGCGGCGCCGCACGTCGTCCTCGTCGAACACGCCTTCGGCGAGCCTCCGAAAGAAGCGCGGCATGCCGTGCTCAAGCACCTGACCGCGCGGTGAGAGCAAGGACGCGCCCGGCGCAATCGCCTCGCCGAGCGGCAGCAGATCGCTTTCATCGCCGCCTGTGCCATGCAGCAGCAGGAGCGGCGTTGCTTCGCGCCGGTTGCCCGGCGCGAAGCGGTGGATGTGGGACAGGTCGTTACTCATGACGTCACCTTTTCAGTATCGAGCACCGGCAACACGCGCTCGATCTCGCTGCGATGCTTTTCGAGGAACGCGGGCAGCTTCAGATGCTCGCCGAGGGATTCGACGGGCTCATCCACTGCGAAGCCGGGGATGTCGGTCGCGATCTCGAACAGCACGCCGCCTGGCTCGCGGAAATAGACCGAACGGAAGTAGTTGCGGTCCTTCTGCTCCGTCGGCTGCTGGCCGTGGTTCTTCACCAGCTTGTTGGCCATCACCTGTTGGTCGGCATCGTCAACGGCGCGGAAGGCGACGTGATGCACCGAACCGCGGCCCTGGCGACCCGGCAGGAAGCCACCGGCTTCGTAGATATCGACGATGCCGCCTTCGACACTGTTGGCGCTCAGGCGGATGATCGAGCCTTCGCGTGCGGTTTCCTTGAAGCCGAACACGTCGGTGAGGATCGCGCTGGTCTTCTCGGCCTTCTCCAGCAACAGCGTCACGCCATGGAAGCCGCGGATCGCATGCTCGGCCGGCACGTCACCATTGCTCCAGCCGGGCTCGTTCTCGATGCCGGGAATGCCGACCAGCGCGAGGCTCATGCCGTCCGGATCGGTGAACGGAAGCACGGCTTCGCCGAAGCGCTTTTCGAGCGCTTCATGGGCAATGCCCTTTTCGATAAAGCGATGCGTCCAGTAGCCGAGCGAACGGGCAGGGACCCGGAACGAGGTCTGCTGGGTCTGGCCTACGCCGCCGCGGCCAGGGGCTGCGTGCTCCCACGGGAAGAAGGTCAGGATGGTGCCTGGCTTGCCGGTCTCGTCGCCGTAATAGAAGTGATAGGTACCCGGATCGTCGAAATTGACGGTCTTCTTGACGAAGCGCATGCCCAGCGCGCGGGTGTAAAAGTCGAAGTTCCGCAAGGCGTTACCGGCGATTGCAGTCACATGATGGATGCCTGACATGGTCTGTCTCCTAGGTTGGGAAGGCGTCTCGTCTTCCGTTGCCGGGATAATTGGGCGATCTCTAATCAAAGACAATCTGGCTATTTGTGACATGACTGTCTATAAATTAGGGACAGTCAGGAATGCCCGATGGACAAACTCAACAGCCTGCGTGCCTTCGTCAAAGTGGTCGAACTCGGCAGTTTCTCCGAGGCCGGGCGGCAGTTGCGGCTGTCGCGTTCGGCGATCTCCAAATATGTCGGCGAGCTCGAACAGGATCTCGGCGTTCAATTGCTCAATCGCACCACGCGCCACGCCAGCGCCACCGAGAATGGCCATGCCTATTTCGAACGCGCGCTCAGTATTCTGGCCGATCTCGATGCCGCCGATCAGGCGGTGGCGCACGCCCAGTCGACGCCACGCGGATTGCTGCGCGTCAATGCGCCGATGTCGTTCGGTACGCTGCAACTTGGTCCAGCCATCGCCGATTTCATGGCGCAGTGCCCGGAGCTGCAAATTCAGCTCGTGCTCTCCGACGATCAGGTCGATCCGATGCAGGGCGGCTTCGATGTCACCTTGCGCATCGCCGATCTGGAATCATCGAGCCTGATCGCGCGCAAGATCGTCGGCATCGATCGCGTGGTCTGTGCATCGCCGGACTATTTCAAGCAACACGGCACGCCGAAACTGCCGGAAGACCTACGCAACCACGCGCTGCTGACCTATGGTTTCCTGCTCACCGGCAATCAGTGGAAGTTGACCGGAAAAAATGGTGACGATCACTGGATCCAGCCGAGCTGGACGCTGTGTGTCAACAACGCCGAAGTACTGCGCGATGCGGCTATCAAGGGGAGGGGTGTCGCGCTGCTGCCGACTTTCATCGCCGGCGACGCCTTGCGCGCCGGATCGCTGCGCGGCGTGCTCAATAGCTATAAAGCGCCGCCTCTGACGCTCTATGCGATCTATCCGCCGACGCGGCATCTCGCCGTAAAGGTGCGGCTGTTCATCGATTTCCTGGTGGCGCGCTTCGCAGGCGTGCCTGAGTGGGACCTGGATCTCTAGATAAGTGCCACACACTCAGGCGTCGTCCCCGCCTAGCGCGCCGAAGGCGGGACCCACAACCAGGGTCAGCGTGCAAGGCGCTCGATCGCTAGGGTTTGGTCAAGCAGATTGGAATCGCAGCGGCAGTGTCTGTCACCTATTCCCGATGGGGAGAGGTGACAGAACGCTACAATTCGCTTCAACGTTACCGGATCACGCTCTAGCCCAGAGCTTCTGCGGAAGCCCAAGCTTCTGCGGAGAGGACGGAGGCTATGGGGCCCCCGGCTTCTGTGTGGGGGGGCGACATGGTGAGAGTGCCGCGCCTTACTGCTTCTCGATCCCTGCATCCGTGATCAGCTTCTCCCACACTTTGAGCTGATCCTTCAGGAACGCGTCGAATTCTTCCGGCGTACCGGAGAAGGCTTCCATGCCGCGGTTGGCGAGGTCTTTCTGGATATCGGGGCGCTCGACGATCTTGCGGATTTCGGCGTTGAGCTTGACGACGATGTCCTTCGGCATGTTGGCCGGGCCGAGATAACCCTGCCATGACGTAATGTCGAAGCCCTTCACGCCGGCCTCGTCCATGGTCGGCAGGTCCGGTAGCAGCTTGGAGCGATATTTCGTCGTCACCGCAAGCGACTTCAACGCCTTGGCGTTGACATGCGGCAGGCCGGTCGGCACGTCGACGAACATCATGCTGACGCGGCCGGCGATGACATCGGTGAGCGCGGGCGGGGAGCTTTTGTAGGGCACGTGGAGGAGATCGAGCTTGGCGAGGCGGGCAAAGGTCGCGCCCGAGACGATCGCCGACGAACTGCCCGATGCGTAGGAGTACTTGCCGGGCTCCTTCTTGGCGAGCGCGATCAGTTCTTCCACGGAGTTGGCCGGAATCTCGGGATTGATCACCAGCATGAAGGGCAGGTCGCCGGTGCGCGCGATCGGTGTGAAATCCTTGATCGGATCGTAGCTCATATTCTTGAGCAGATAGGGATTGGCCGAATGCGTCGTGTTCGTCGTCACGAACAGCGTATAGCCATCGGCAGGCGCGCGGGCGACGAAGCTGGCGGCGATCGAGCCGTTGGCACCGGCCTTGTTGTCGATCACGGTGTTGGCGTTCAGTGCAGTCCCGAGTTCCTTGGCGATCAGGCGCGTCGTGGTGTCGGTGCCGCTGCCGGCGGCGAAAGGGAGCACCAGCGTGATCGGCCGATTCGGATAGTTGGCCGTCTGCGCCAGTACGGCCGATGCGGAACACAGCAGCGCTCCGGCCACTGTAGCGCGTAATGCCGCGCAAACCACATTACGCATCGTTGGAAGTCCGATCATCCAGTCATCTCCCTCTATTGGCCTTGTTAGCCAGTGTTGTTGGGCGTCAAGCTAGCCGAGCTCCGTGATGCACGGAAGCGGAAATCCAGCACACGGTTGACGACGTCGTGGACGCCGGAGCCCGCCCGCTTCTCCTCGTTCAAGAGATCATGCACGCGCCAGTGCGCCCAGAAAGCTCACGTTCGTTCTGTGTCGCGCTCCGAAAGGTCTGGCTCGCGATTGCCTGCAATACGGCCAGCGTGGCTATCGTCGCGATGCGATAAACACGCCCGATAGCACCAGCACGTAACCGACGAGATGAAACAACTGCGGTTGCTCGCCGAGAAACGCGATCGCCAATACCGAGCCGAACACCGGCATCAGATGCAGAAATGGTGCAGCGCGATTCGGGCCGATCAATGCGATGCCGCGATTGAAGAACAGATAGGCCAGCGTCGACGGAAAGATCATGGCGTAGGCAAGGGTGAGCAAGGTTACCGTGTCGAAGATCAACGGCGAGCCGGAATTGAGTTCCCAGAGGCTGACCGGCACGGTCAGGATCGCGCCGCCCGCGGTGGTGAAGGTAATCAGCGACATCGGGTGGGTCACCGGTCGCCGCAGCATCAGCGCCGAATAGATGCCGAACACCAGGAGCGCTGCGAACAACATCGCATCGCCCTTGTTGATCTGGATGCTGGCCAGCGCGGTGACGTCGCCGCGCAGGATGATAATGAACACGCCGGACATGGACACGACGATGCCGAGCAATTGCGCGAGCGTCAGCCGCACGCCGAACAGGATCAGCGTCCACAGCGCGACGCAGAGCGGGCCGGACGACTGGATCAGCAGCGCGTTCAGGGCCTGTGTGTATTGCAGGCCCCAATAGGCCAGCACCGTATTGGCGGCGAAGCCGGTGAGCGCCAGCATGGCCATCAGTGGCAGATGGGCCCGCAGCACCGGCCAGTCCGTGCGCAGATGCGTCCAGGCGAAGGGCAGCAACAGGAAGAAGGCGCCGATCCAGCGCACGCAGGCCAGCGTCACCGGCGGCACGTGGCCGGCGACATAGCGGCCGAGCACGATATTCCCGGCCCAGAACAGCGAGGTGAGGCTGAGCAGGAGATAGGGCTGGTTGGCGAACCAGCCCACAAATGTTTGCCGCGGCGGGGGTGGAGAGGTCATCGGCTCAAGGGTCAATGCAGCCTTCCATAGGCGGCAGTTCGCAGAGCGGCACAAGCCACGCTGGCGCGCGGCGTCTATGCACGCCCGGGGAGCAAGCTTCGGTACATGTGTCGAATAGACGCTGGGAATGAGCCGTAATTCAGGTATTCAGATGCCGAAAAGCACGTGAAATCAGATGATTATACCTTTTCCGCCAGGCGAACATTAACGGCTTTCCAATGGCTTCCGGGTAGGACTGAATCGTTATGGTGGAACTTGTTTCTTGAATTGCGGGCCGGATACCTCGTCGACGTTGTCCAGTGGTGTGTCTGGAGCCGTTCGACTTTTGAGCGCACGACCGAGGGGTCGGTGCCCGACAGGAGATTGCAATGTCGTTGTCCGACTCCCAACCCAAATCCGGCCGCCGCCGGGGTCTCGGTCTTGGCCCGCGCATCATGTTGATGACGGTCTCCGGCATTCTCATTCTCGGCGTCTGCATCACGTTGGTCGCCAAATATGTGCTCGAACAGGGCGCCGCCAAATCCGCGACGGAACGGGTCGAGACCAACATGCGCGTCGCCTGGAACGTGCTGCGGGAGAGCGGTGACAAGTACAGTATCGCGGATGGCAAGCTGCTTGCCGACGGCAAGCCGCTGAACGGCAATTTCGCAGCGGTCGACAAGATCAAGGCGCTGGTCGGCGGCACCGCCACGATCTTCATGAACGATACCCGCATCTCGACCAATGTGATGAAGCCGGATGGCACGCGTGCCATCGGCACGCAGTTGGCGAAAGGGCCAGCCTATGACGCGGTCTTCACCGGCAAGACCGCGTTCCGTGGTGAAGTAGCGATCCTCGGCGAGCCTTATATGAC
This sequence comes from Tardiphaga sp. P9-11, assembly GCF_008329525.1. GTDB lineage: Bacteria > Pseudomonadota > Alphaproteobacteria > Rhizobiales > Xanthobacteraceae > Tardiphaga. The sequence continues at coordinate 345,057 of NZ_NPKQ01000005.1, forward strand.
CGTCTATGATCCGATCTTCGACGCCAGCCGCAACGTGATCGGTATCCTCTATGTTGGCATCAAGAAGGTCGAGTTTCTCGAGACCGCCAACGACACGCTCTGGACCATTATCTATGCGACGCTCGGCGTGATGCTGCTCGCCATTATTGTCAGCTATGTTGTGGCGCGCAGCAGCGTGGTGCGTCCGTTGAAGGCAAGCATCGCGACCATGAACCGCTTGGCGAAGGGCGATCTGTCCGTCGATATTCCGGCGACAGCGCGCCACGACGAAATAGGCGAGATCATGACAGCGCTCGGCGTGTTCAAGGCCAACGGCCTTGAAGTCGAACGCATGAAGGCCGAGCAGCTCGCCACGGAGAGCCGCACGGCCGAACAGCGCAAGGCAGACATGATGAAGCTCGCCGCCGATTTCGAAGGCGCTGTCGGTCAGATCGTCGAGACCGTGTCATCTGCTTCGAAGGAACTGGAAGGTTCGGCCACCACATTGACGGCAACATCGGATCGCTCGCAGGCTCTGGCGATCGCGGTGTCGGCGGCATCGGAAGAAGCAGCCACCAATGTGCAATCGGTTGCATCCGCCACCGAGGAGATGTCGTCGTCGGTGCACGAGATCAGCCGGCAGGTGCAGGGTGCCGCGCGCATTGCCAGCGAGGCCGTTGCGCAGGCTGACAACACCAACAACCGCGTCGGCGAGCTGGCGACGGCCGCGGCACGCATCGGCGATGTCGTCGAGCTGATCAACAATATCGCGGGACAGACCAATCTGCTCGCGCTCAACGCGACCATCGAGGCCGCGCGCGCTGGCGAGGCCGGCCGCGGCTTTGCAGTGGTTGCCGCGGAAGTGAAAGCGCTGGCCGAGCAGACCGCGAAAGCCACTGGTGAAATCAGCCAGCAGGTCAGCGGGATCCAGAAGGCGACCGAGGATTCGGTCTCGGCCATCAGGGAAATCTCGACCACCATCGGCCAGATGTCGGAAATCGCGTCCGCCATCGCATCGGCGGTTGAAGAGCAGGGCGCCACCACGCAGGAGATCTCGCGCAACGTGCAGCAGGCCGCAGCCGGCACGATGCAGGTGAGCGCGAACATCACCGACGTGCAGCGCGGTGTCGAAGAAGCAGGCTCCGCCTCGTCGCAGGTTCTGTCCGCAGCGCAATCACTGTCGAGCGAAAGCGCGCGACTAAAGCATGAGGTCGGGAACTTCCTGCGCTCGGTGCGCGCCGCGTAACCATCCACCGCGAAAGAATCACATGCGCGAAGGCGTCCTAGTTATTTCCGGACAGAAATAATCGTCGCGCCCTGGCTGCATCTCGCTGAGAAAATATCCGCTCACTTAGAACCATTAAAATCTGCGGCAGTGATGTCACACTGCTGCAGATTACTTGTTGTTTGGAACGCTTCTATTGGCCGTGACGTCGGCCACCCTCTAACCCCAATCCATCACATTGAGGCATCCGTCATCGAATATGTCGATGCGGATGGGATTTTGGGGATCGCCTTGAACACCACCATTTGCTTGTCGCGTATCGCGCTTCTGTCGTCGGTCTGCGCGCTCAGCGTCGTCACGCTCGATATGTCGCTGGCGCAGTCCAGTTCCACGCAGACGGGTGCGCAGCCTTTGCCGCCCGTGGTCGTCAACCAGCCGCAGCAGCGTCGCCGAGTGACGACCGCACCGAGCCGCACGCCGCGTGCCCGCACGGCAGTCGCGCCGCGCCCGGTGGCTCCGCGCCAGACCAATGTGTTCGTCGAAAGCCCGCGCGGTCCGATCCAGGGTTACGTCGCCAATCGCAGCTCGACCGGCACCAAGACCAACACGCCGATCAACGAAACGCCGCAGGCCATCTCGGTGGTTGGTGCCGAGCAGATTCGCGATCAAAAGCCCCGTAGCTTCGACGACGTCCTGCGCTATGTGCCGGGTGTTGCTGCTGGTACCTTCGGCTCCGACTTCCGCAACGACTGGTTCCTGATCCGCGGCTTCAAGTCCGACGATAACAGCGTGTTCCTCGACGGCATGCAGCTGTTCTACACGTCCTATGCGAGCTGGAAGCTGCAGCCATTCAACATGGAGCGCGTTGAGATTCTGCGCGGTCCTTCGGCGATCCTGTATGGCGGCTCGAGCCCCAGCGGCCTCGTCAACGTCGTCAGCAAGATGCCGCAGGCCGAGCCGATCCGTTACATCGAGACCGGCGTCGATAATTTCGGCAACGCCTATTTCGGCTTTGATATCAACACGCCGATCAAGCTGGCTCCGGGCAACGGCGAGCTCTACACCCGTATCGTCGGCCAGGTGCAGAACGGCGGCACGCAGACCGATTTCACGCCGAACAATAACTACTTCATCGCGCCGTCGGTGACCTGGAAGCCGGACGTCGACACCACGCTCACCATTCTCGGTTCGGCGTCGTATAACGAGACCCGTGCAGCGCAATTCCTGCCCTATGTCGGCACGGTGACCAACGGACCGTTCGGTCGTATTCCCACCAGCTTCTTTGGTGGTGAGCCGAATTTCGACAAGTTCAAGCGCGAGCAGGAGATGCTCGGCTACCAGTTCGAGCGCAAGCTGTCCGACAGTGTCACGTTCCGCCAGAATGCACGCTTCTCGCATGTCGACGTGAACTACACCGGCGTCACCGGCAACGGCTACGCCAACCAGACCACGGGTGACTTCGCACGCTATTCGTTTGGCACCCGCGGCATCGCCGATCAGGCGCAGATGGACAGCCAGGTCGAGTACCGCTTCAACACCGGCATTCTCAGCCACACCACGCTGTTCGGCCTCGACTTGAAGTACTACTCGATCAGCGACACCCAGGCCTTCGCATTCGGAAATCCGTCGATTAACGTGCTGAATCCAGTCTATACCGGTGCTCCGCCGCTGACCGCCGCGCCTTATCGCGATACGCAGCTGACGCAGCAGCAGCTCGGCGTCTATGTCCAGGACCAGATCAAGCTCGACCGCTTCACGCTGGTACTGTCGGGCCGTAACGACTGGGTCGACGTCAACGACGTTAGCCGCATTACTGGCACCGCGCCGCTCGGACGTAGCGACAACAAGTTCTCGGGGCGAGCCGGCCTGATCTACAACTTCGACAGCGGTGTCGCGCCGTACGTGTCGTATGCCACCAGCTACAATCCGATCATCGGCACCAACTCGTCCGGTCAGTTGCTGCTGCCCGAAACCGGCGAACAGGCCGAGATCGGCGTCAAGTTTCAGCCCGCCGGCTTCGACGGTCACTTCGGCTTCGCTTATTTCGACCTGAAGCGGAAGAACGTACTGACGACCGATCCGAACAGCATCCCGCCGAACCTGCAGATGCAGAACGCTGAGGTGACGTCGCGCGGCCTCGAACTAGAAGCCGTCGCTAACTTGGCTCCGGGCCTCAAGGTCGTCGGCTCATTCACCGCCTACAACCTGTTCAACAGTACGAACGCTGATCCGACTTTGATCGGCAAGGTGCCGACCAACACGCCGCGCCAGCTCGCGTCGGGCTGGGCTGACTACACGTTCCAGGACGGCGTCCTGCGTGGCTTCGGTTTCGGCGGCGGCGTGCGCTATGTCGGCGGCTCTTTTGCCGATACTGCGAATACACTCGCTGTGCCGTCACGGACCCTTGGCGATCTCGCGGTTCACTACGACTATCAGAACTGGCGTTTTGCTGTGAATGCCAACAACGTTACCGACGAGATCTACGTTGCGAGCTGTTCGACCGCGAATGCCTGCTTCTATGGTGATCGCCGCCGCGTGACCGGCAGTATCGGCTACAAGTGGTAACGGTGTGGGCGAGCGAGTCGGCACGACAATAGGTCGCCGCCCGTCCTGCTCGCCGCACGGTCGCCACGTCAAAATGATCGGCCAATGTCGTCTCCGGCTCACCGGAGACGGCATTTTCCGTTAGGCCGAGCAGACAGGAAAGGATCGATTCCCTGAAAGCCCGCACTGCCCGCATCTGGTCGCTGATCCACAAATGGACCAGCCTTGTCTCGACCGTGTTCCTGCTGCTGCTGTGCCTCACCGGCCTGCCGTTGATCTTTCATCACGAGATCGACGAGGCGCTCGGCTATGCGCCGAAGATGGACGTGCATGCGCCCGGCGCGGCGAAGCTCAGCCTGGATGCCGTCGGCCGCGCGGCGATCGCGGATCATCCCGGCAGCGTGTTGCTCTACATGGCCTGGGACAAGGACGAGCCCGGCATGGTCTCGACCTTCACCAACACGTCGGTGACCTCCGATCCGCAGACCACGGTGGTGAAGGCATTCGATGCCTATACGGCGAAGCCGGTGGGTCTACTCGGCACCGGCCCGATGCTGGTGATGCTGCGGCTGCATACCGACATGTATCTCGGGCTTCCCGGCAAGTGGTTCATGGGCGTCATGGGCTTCCTCTTCATTGTCGCGATCATCTCCGGCGTGGTGCTGTACTGGCCGTTCACGCGTCGACTGAATTTCGCGGCGATCCGCAAACAGAAGTCGCGCCGGGTCTTATGGCTCGACTGGCACAATCTGCTTGGCGTGGTCACCCTCGTCTGGGCGCTGGTGGTCGGCGGCACCGGCGTTATCAATGCCTATGCCGAAGTCATGCTCGGCATCTGGCAGCGCAACGAGCTGGCCGCCATGGCCGCGCCCTATGCCGGCAAGCCGACACCGACGCAACTGGCGTTGCTGGACAAGGTCGTCGGCAATGCCATGAAGACGACGCCGGGCATGGATGTCGCGTTCGTCGCCTTTCCCGGTACGCCGTTCACGTCGACGCATCATTTTGCGGTGTTCCTGCGCGGTGACACGCCGCTGACATCGCGGCTGGTAAAGCCCGTGCTGCTCGATGGCGAGACCGGAGAGGTGTCGGATACCAGCGAGCTGCCGACCTACCTGAAAGCCGTGCTGGTCTCGCAGCCGCTGCATTTCGGAGATTATGGCGGCATGCCGCTGAAGATCATCTGGGCGCTGCTCACCATGTTCACCATCATCGTGCTGGGCAGCGGGCTTTATCTGTGGGCGATCAAGCGCAGCAAGGTCAGGCGCGGCGCACGGCTGTCGGCCAGCACCACGGCCGCCCTTGGACCATCGTCATGAGCGAGGCGCCGCAGCACAGAGCGAACTGGTGGCGCGTGTTCGGTGCACCGATCGTCGTCGGCGTTTTATCGCTGGCAGGTCTGCTGTCGGCGCTGCTCGCCGGCGATCCGGGTCGGTATTTCTCGTGGTTCGCGCTTGGTGTGCCACTGGCGATCGCGGCATGGGCCTATTTGCGAAAAGCGTGAGTTACGCCACCTTCGGTTTCCGCGCCGCCACAACGATGCCGGCCAGCACCAGCGCATAGCCGATCACATGATACAGATGCAGGCTCTCGCCGACGAACACGATGGCCATCACCGAGCCGAAAACCGGCACCAGATGGAAGAACGGCGCCGAGCGGTTCGGGCCGATCAGCTGGACACCGCGATTGTAGCAGAGATAGGCCAGCGTCGAGGGAAACAGGATCACGTAGAACAACGCGAACAAGTTCAACGACGTCGCCTCCGGCAGGGGGCGCGCCGACAACTCCCAGACCAGCAGCGGCAACAGGAACAGCGCGCCGCAGCCGAACACGAAGGCCAGAAACGAGCTCTGCTGGATTACCGGGCGTTTCTGCACCAGTGCGGAATAGAGCCCAAAGATCGCCAGCGCCAGTACCACCAGCACATCGCCGATATTGAGTTCGATGGTGGCGAGCCTGGTGAGATCGCCATGCATGATGATGGTGAGCACGCCCAGCAGAGACACCAGAATTCCGGCGAGTTGGATCAGTGTCAGTCGCACGCGCAGTACGACCAGTGACCATCCCGCAAGAAACAGCGGCGTCGAGGACTGCAGCAGCAGCGCATTCAGCGCGGTGGTGTGCTCCAGCGCCGTATAGAGCATGGTGTTAAAGCAGGAGATGCCGCAGATCGCCATCACGACCATGACGCCGAGTTTGCTGCGGATCGCCGGCCAGTCGGTCTGCAGATCGCGCCATGCGAAAGGCAGGATGATCAGGAAGGCGCCGGTCCAGCGCAACACCGACAGGGTAACGGGCGGGAAATGCCCGGCGACAAGACGTCCAACGATCGCATTGCCCGCCCAGAACAGCGAGGGCAGGCAGAGCAGGATGTATGGTTGATCGTTCAGCCAACGCAGCGGACTGCGGCGGGAGATGGAAGCGGAGGACGACATCGACAAGGGCCTGACAGCAAACAACCCAGGCACGTTTGCCCAAGTTGCCTGACAGACACGGAAACACCGCGGAGTTCAATGGCTGCGGCGCATGGACCCCATGCACCGTTCTTGCTGCAGCGCAGTGCCTTACCAGCGCCGATCCCAGTTATTGTTCCAGCCGTTGTCCCAGCCGTCCGGCTGGCCGCGCATGGCGCGGCTCTTGCCGCGGCGCTGGTCGCCATAGGCCAGCATCGGATTCTGCATGCAGTCGCCGCGCTGGCCGCTCACGGTGGCCATGCACTGGTTATAGGATGTGAAGCTGCAGCTCGGATTGAAGCCGGTGGCCGAGGTGCGCGAGCACCATGGATATTCGCGGGCCATGGAGGGCGTAGCGCCCATCACGACCAGAAGTGCAGTTGCTGCCAGAACTGAGCGCATGTCGATTCTCCCTTGAGGTCCGAAATCGATAATGCGCAGCTTACATCGCCGTTCCCTCCTGCGACAGCGCGTCATGATCACAGCGTCCTGCCGGGGCTTCAAACCGCGGTGATGCGCATCAGTCCGTCAGTGTGGCCACCATCGCATCCAGCGCCGTCCGTGCTGCCTCCGGAGCGATCTCGATCTGCAACCCGCGCTGGCCCCCATTAAGATAGACGGTGGTCTCCGAAAGTGCATCCTGCTCCATGGCGACGGGCACGCGCTTCTTCTGTCCGAACGGGCTGATGCCGCCGACATGATAACCGGTCATCCGTTCTGCATCGGCCGGGCGCATCATCTTCGCGCTCTTGCCGCGAAACGCCGCGGCGAGCTTCTTCATGCTGACCTCCTTGTCGGAGGGCACGACGACGCAGACTGGCTTGCCGTCCACCTCGGCCATCAGCGTCTTCAGCATGCGCCGCGGCGCAATGCCGAGTGCCTCCGCCGCCTGCAGGCCGATGCTCTCGGCGTCCGGGTCGTAATCGTAAGTATGCAGGGTGAACGCAGCGCCGAGCTTGCTCAGCGTCTGCGTTGCGTGGGTGGTTTTCGACATGTGAGACTCAAGGGAATTGGAACGCTCAAGAGGGTGGTGAACTCAGACGACCTCGGACACGGGCTGCATGTCGATAGCAAAACTTTCGAGGAATTTCGAGGTCATGATGTAGAAGCCGACCGAGAGCTGCAATTCCACCAGCGCGCCGGGTGTCAGCTTGGTTGCGATCGCCTTGAATGTGACGTCCGTCGGGCGATGCAGCGCGACGATCTCATCGGTGAAGGCCAGCGCCGCGCGCTGCGTGTCATCGAAGCATGTAGCTGTCTGCCAGTCCTCCAGCGCGGCGTTCTGTTCGTCTGACACGCCGACATAGCCGCCGATGCGCTTGTGCGCGGCGATTTCATACGGCGCCTCGCAGAGAATGCCGGTGCGGGTGATTGCCAGTTCGCGGATGACGGGATCCAGCTCGCCCTTGTTGCGGATCGCGCCGCCGAGCCGGCAATATTGTTCGAGATAGGCTGGCGAATGCGCCATCATGCGAAAGATGTTGGCGTTGCGGTTCTTGCCGAGAATTTCGCGGGTGCGTTCGCTGGCGGAGGCGGGATCGCTGTAGTCGATACGGGCCATGTTTTCTCCCTGATGCCGTGCCGTCGCTCTCTGCAAATGAAAAGCGTTCCGACGACAACGTCGTTCTAGCCGAGCGGGGAGGCGTCTGCCAGATCACAAGCCGGCAGGGCTGTTCTTCGCTCTTGAAGCGCCGAAAGTCATTGAACAATTGATAGCTGCATCTATGGTGCTCGCGTGACAATGAAACCTCTTGCCGAGGCCGTCATGAGACCTTCACGATTTTCTGTCCTGACGCTGGTACTTGGGCTGGGTTTGTGTGCGGCCACCCTTGGCAATATGGCTATCGCTGCCGAACAGCAGCGCCCCGCCGATTGGCCGACGCAGGGCTGGCAGACATCCACGCCGGAAGAGCAGGGTATGGATCCCGTAGCGCTCGCCAGGCTGGTTGAGTCCGGTGCTCGCCAAAGCATGGACAGTATTCTGATCGTGCGCCACGGCAAGATCGTACTGGATGCGTATTACGCGCCGTACAGCGCGGACATGCCTCACGTGGTCAACTCCGTCACCAAGGCCGTGATCGGCACGCTGACGTCATTCGCCTTGAAGGATGGTCTGCTGACGGGCACCGATCAGCCGGCGCTGCCATTCTTCGGCGAGCGCAATATCCTCAACCTCGATGACAGAAAGAAAGCCATCACGCTTCAAGGTCTGCTGGACATGACCTCCGGACTGACGTGGGAGGAAGGGCTCGGCGAAGGACCACCGCTGTCGGTGATCGACATGGAGCGAAGCCGGAACTGGATCGAGTTCATCCTCAATCGACAGATGGCCGCGACGCCCGGAGACGGCTTCAATTACAATAGCGGCAATCCACATCTGCTGTCTGCGATCCTCACCAAGGTGACGGGGATGAGCGCGGAGGATTACGCCAAGGCGAGGCTGTTCGGCCCGCTGGGTATCACGGCATGGAAATGGCGGCGCGATCTGCAGGGCATCTCGACCGGCGGATACGGTCTGGCGCTGCACCCGCGCGATATGGCGAAGTTCGGCTATCTCTATCTGCGCAATGGCGAGTGGGAGGGTAAACCGCTGGTGCCGCGGGACTGGATCGACAAGGTGAACCACGCCACGGTGGACATGCACCTCTCATTTGCTCCGGCATGGCGTTATTCGAATTTCTTCTGGGCTCTTCCCGATAGCAACGTCTATTGGGCGAGTGGCTATCATTGTCAGTTGATCGTGGTCTATCCAGCGCTGGATCTTGTGGCGGTGACAACAGGCAGAAACGGCTGCGCCGTGACGACTCTCCTGCCGTCCATCGCGGCATCTATCAAATCCGAGACTGCAATACAGCCGGACACGGACGGCACAGAATTATTGGCGAGCGCCATCCGCGCCATATCGACAGAGAAGCCGTCAGAGGTCGGACCGACGCCAGAGATCGCATCGACGATCTCTGGCAAGATCTATGCGTTCGCCCGCAATCCGCTGGGCGTGAAATCGCTGACGCTGACACTGGTTGGCCCGAACCCGCATTATGATTTCGAACTCTACAGCCGCAATTCGGCGCGGCCGCCCGAGATGATCAGCGGCCCTATCGGGCTCGACGGATTGTATCGCAAGGGAAAGGACACACCCTATGGGCCGCTTGCCGTGAAGGGACGGTGGCTGGATGATCATGCGTTCGAAGTCGAGCGCATCAATATCGGCTCGAGCGAACTGTCGCGGAAATGGACGCTGTCATTCGATGGAGACAAGGTCAGTCTTCGCGGCAAGAACTATGAAGGCGTCGATGTTGCGATCGACGGACAGTCGGGCGGTTGATCGCCGAAAAGCACGGGAAATCCTGAGACCTCCCGTGCGGTCTTGCGGCGTCAGACCGGCATGATGCCTGGCGCCCGGCGCGGCCACTTGGCGATGACTTCCGGTGCGACGTTGAGATGTTGTGCGACGAGGGCCGGGGGCGTGTGCGTCAGCCAGTCGGACAGCGACACTTCCTCGTAATGCGCCGTGCGGAACACCTCGATGAATTGCAGGTCGGTGTCGCCGGTGTTCTCGATATAGTGGCCGAAGTTGCGTTTGACGTAGCCGACATCGCCCGGTGTGAAATCGATAGTGGTGGCATTCGGGCCGGAATTGAACAGGGTCATCCGCGCGCGACCCGCGAGATAATACTGCCACTCGTCGGCATTCGGATGCCAGTGCATCTCGCGCATGCCGCCGGGCTTCACCGTCACCAGCGCCACCGCGATCGTCGCCGAAGCGGTGAAGTTGCTGGTATCGGCAATCCGGATCTCGCCGTTGCGCGTGGATTTGACCGGCTTCGACGATCCCAGCGAATAGGTGAACGGATAGAGCGCGACATCCGCATCGCGATAGGACGATGCCTGATCGGCCGCGAGCGGACCGGGCACCGTGCCCTGGAAGATCCAGAGATTCTGCAGTGGGATTTTCGCGAAGCTCTCGACCGGTACACCGAAGTTCTTGGCGAGGATTTCGGGCGGCGTGTGCGCGATCCAGTCCGACAGCAGCAGCGTATTGAACTCGTTGGCCTGGCCGTCGTCGAAGCAGATCACGAATTCGCAGCCATCGGGGCCGAGGCCCTGCAGCGAATGCGGGGCGCCGGAAGGGAAGTACCAGAGATCACCGGCATTGACGTCGGCGACATAAGGCCGGCCCTGATTGTCGAGCACAGTCACGCGGCACGAGCCATAAGTCATGATCGCCCACTCGCCGGCCTGGTGCCAATGCATCTCGCGGATGCCACCCGCGGTGAGCCGCATATTAACGCCGGAGATCGTGGTTGAGATCGCAAAATCCGCCTGCGTCACCTGCCGTGCCCAGCCGCCGTTCTGGATGCGCCGCGGTGCATTGTTGAACGTCGCCCAGGGCAACGCCATGCCGCCGATATCGGTCGCTGGCGGCAATTGCGAGGATGGAAACTGGCCGGCGATGACGCGATTCTGCGGGCCAGGATCGCTCAGATTGTTCGGTCCCTTGGCGTTGATCGCGCCCTGCGGCGGCAGATCTGGATTGCCGAATGTAGCGGCCTGTGCGGACGCTGCGGCGGTCATCACGATGCCCGATGCTGTTGCTGCCATGAGATCTCTCCGTGAGAACATGGGACGTCCTCCTGTTGCGACGCGTTGCGCGTCTTGCATTTCGGATCGAGGTTGAGAGATGCGCGCCGGGTGACACCCGACGCGCATTATTGGTAAGGCGTCGCGTAGCTACTTCTTGACGCCTGCCGCAGCGAGGATCAGGTCGGCGACTTCCTTGGGATGCGAGACCAGCGAGAGATGGCCCGCATTGAGCTCGATCGTGGTCGCATTCATGCGCTTGGCGAGGAAACGTTCGAGATCGGGATTGATCGTCTTGTCCTGCTTCGAGACTGCATAGAACGAGGGCTTGTCGTGCCAGGCGGCCGCCGTGGTGCGCCCCGCAAAGATGGATGCGGCGGTTGATCCCTGCACGGCATAGAGCACTTCAGCCTGCTTGCGCGGAACGCCATTGGCGAAATATTTCAGGAACGAATCTTCGGACAGTTGCGTGTAGCCATCATGGGTCTGGATTCCGGCGCGCACCTCGCCCGTCGGGAATTTGCCGGACAGCGCCACGAAATCCTCATTGGCATCCGGTGCACGGGCCGCGACATAGACCAGCGCCGAGACCTTTGGATCGGTACCGACGTCGCTGATCACAGTGCCGGCCCAGGAATGCGCGACCAGCACGGTCGGGCCGTCCTGCAGCGCCAATGCGCGGCGCGTCGCCGCATCGGAGTCTTCCAGAGAGCTCAGCGGATTTTGCACCGCCGTGACGTGAAGGCCGGCCGCCTGCAAGCGCGGGATGACCTCAGCCCAGCTCGACCCGTCGGCCCAGGCGCCATGCACCAGCACCACGTTCTTCGCCTTCACGGGCGCTGCGGTTGCGGCTTCCGCCATCGGCGCCGTCAGCAGGCAGATGGCCGCCGTCAGCATTGCACGCAGTGTGAACTTGGAAAGGGAATTCATCAGCATTGTATCACCATTCGGTTGCCCGGCGATTGTCTCGGCCGGAAGGATGAGGGAAGAATGGATGTTGCGCTTGACGTGTTTGCGCCGCGCAGCTCGAAGGGAGATGATCGGCGTGGCACGATCTGGTTTATGGGATCGCGACGCCGCAGTGAATCGGACGGTGGTGTGCGGCCGTCATACCTAGGTTTATGGCTACGAATACGCAGCTCCGGCGCGACTGTTACGCCGGCGAACCCGGCGGTAACGGAATGGTGAGGGTTACAGGATGATCGACTACGTCACCGTGGATGTGTTCACGGATACGCGCTTCGGGGGCAATCCGCTGGCCGTGGTTCCCGATGCGCGCGACATCGACGAGACGCTGCTGCAGAAGATCGCCACCGAGTTCAATTACTCGGAAACGACCTTCGTGTTTCCGCCGGATGATCCCGCGCATACTGCACGCGTTCGCATCTTCACGCCGACCGATGAGATTCCGTTCGCCGGTCATCCCAATGTCGGCACCGCTTATGTGCTTGGCCGTCGGGGCACGGCGTTCGGCAAGCCTGTCGGTGATCATATGGTGTTCGAGGAGAAGGCAGGCCTCGTCCATCTCGATCTGTTGCGCGATGGCGGCGAGATTGTCGGCACCGGCTTCGTCGCGCCGCAGCCACTCACGATGCAGGGTGAGGTTGATCGTGACATGATGGCAGCCTGCATATCGCTCGCGTCCGATGCCATCGTCACGTCAACGCACGGGCCGCGCATGGTGTCCGTCGGTCTGCCTTTCGCGGTGGCCGAACTGGCCAGTCTCGATGCGCTGGCCTCCGCGCGACCAAGCACAACGGCCTTCGAGCAAGCCGAACGGAAACATCGGTCTCGCGACGATCGCTTCTCGGTCTTCATCTATGTCCGTACCGGCGACAGTTTCGATCACCTGCGCGCGCGGATGTTCGCGCCGCTCGACAATGTCCCTGAAGATCCGGCAACCGGGAGCGCCTCTGCGGCGCTTGCGGCCTATCTCGTTACATTCGATCCGCGCCGTGACGCGATCTGCAATATCACCATCGAGCAGGGCGTCGAGATGGGACGCCGCAGCCTCATCGAAGTTGAGGTGCGGAAGCGTGATGGACATGTCGAGAGCGTTCGCATTTCCGGCCGTTGCGTGCCGGTGATGCAGGGCCGCATCGATCTGTAAGCTGAATCACGCCTCTCCCGGCAGGTCGCTCATGCGCCACAGCGCCAGTGATTTGTCGGCATAGTCGCCACCAGCTTCCGTGCAGCCTTCGTTGATCACCGCTTCAGGCACAGGAAACAGGAACGGTGCCTGTTGAAGGTTCAGCACGCGCCAGTCGCCGTCCTCGATATCGCGATTGGCCGGTGCGTCGGGGAATGTCGTGGTCAGCAGCCAGCGCGTGCCGGAGTGTTTCAGATTGGCGATGGCGCGGTGGATGTTGGCGAAAGACAGATGCACAAGGCAGTCGCGGCACAACACGAGATCGGCAGCGGGGAGGGGATCGCTGACGAGATCGAGCAGGCGGAAGTCGACGTGGTCGGCGCGCCCGTAGCGCGCGACGTTGGAGGCGATGATGTCCGGCACGATGTCGGTGCCGAGATAGGCGATACCGCGAAGATCCATCTGCGCCATCCAGGTGAAGTCGCCGCAGGGCAGATCGAGGAGTGTTTTCACCTCAAAGCGCTTCAGAAGTTGCGACAGCTCCCGGCGCAGCATTGATGTCGCGTCCAGCTCCGAGCCGAGGCCGGACTGGGAGGTTTCGGCGCCCCACAGATTGCTGCGATGGATCAACGCAAATCGTTCGGCGAGGTCGAGGCCATCGAAATCGCGCCGTTGCTCGGTGAAGCGGAGTTCGGCCAGAACCGGAGATCGTGACTTCGGTGTGTCCATTCGCGTGCCCTTCACCGCGTCAAAGACGAGTGAAATCAACTCGTTGATCATTGGCCTTGCAAATTCCAAGCGTATCACGTATATTCTCGTCATTCGAATATATGCTCTGGCTTGTTGACCGCGCCGTAATCGGCTCTATTCCCCAAGACATCGTTGAAATCGGATCGGGCTCACGCGATGTCGCGTAGGGCTCGCGCATTCGCACATCTTGGAGAAGAGTTATGGCAGTCGGTACAGTTAAGTGGTTCAACGCAACCAAGGGTTTCGGTTTCATTCAGCCTGATGACGGCGGCCAGGATGTGTTCGTTCACATCAGTGCAGTCGAACGCGCTGGATTGGGTTCGCTCAATGAAGGCCAGAAGGTTTCCTTCGAAGCCAAGGTCGACAAGATGCGCGGCAAGACCAGCGCAGAAGATTTGCGCGCCGTCTGAGCTTGCGAATCTGCAGCTTGAAGGTCCTGAAATTTCCACGGATGTACTGGGATTTCTCGACCGGCAAGTTCTGCATCGTCTCATAGATTTGGAATGACTGAAGCCCGCCGGTGATCATCACCGGCGGGCTTCATGCTATAAGTATGATCATGCGCGCGATTTGGCGTCCGATATGAGGACCGATCAAGATGAGTGAACGTCTGGATACGCTCAAGGCGGCGCGTATGCGCATGATCGAGGAACGCGATGCTCATGCGAAAGTGCTGGCTGCGCCCTTCAATCGCGACAATGCCGAACGGGCCCGAAACAAGTTCGTCGAGATGCAGAACGTGATCGACGCCATCGATAGCGCCATTGCAGGCGAGCATCCCGCCTCATAGCGCCGGCTTTAGCCGATCAGCGCGCGCAGTTCAGCAATCATCGTCGTGGTCTCGAACGGCTTGCCGAAGAAGCGGCTGTCGTCGGCATATCGTTCTGGGCGACCTGCAAATGGCCAATGGTATTCAGGCGAGTGGCGACATCGTCTGCGCCGCATGCCCGTCGCACCACAGCCAGGCGTTGACCGCACCGTTGCGGCCGCGGATCTGCACGTCGGTCGGGCCGCTCAGCGCGCCGGTCGTGACGACCGCACAATCAGCGCCCGCCGCGCGCAGCAGATCGTCGCTCAGGGCGACCTTGGCTCCGTGGCTCGCGGCCACCTCCATGAGCCGACTGGCAACATTGACGGTATCGCCTGTCGCGGTGATGTGCTGGTAGCTCGCGCCGCCGAGACGCGATGCGACAATATCGCCGAAATGTGCACCGATCTTGAATCCGATCCGGGTGGCGATCTCAGGCGGAAGACCGGCGATCCATGTGCCGGTGCGCGTCGTGAGTTCGATACAGCAGCGCGCGGCACGAGCGGCATCGTCATCGGCGACCGCAGGCAATCCGAACAGGATCATCGCGCCGTCGCCCATGAAGGTTGTCACCACGCCGCCATGGGCGAGGGTCACCTGGTCGATCATTGCGTGGAAGGACTTTAACAGTTCGCGCACCGTATCTGCATTGAGCGTCTCGCTGAGTCCCGTGAAGCGCGACAGATCGATGAAGATGACGGCGGCATGCTGATGCACCGGCTGCAACAGGTAATCCGGATCCCTGATCAGCCATTCGCGCAGGCCCGGCGCCTGGAACTGGCGCAGCAGATCGCTGCGGGCGGCGAAACGCTGCACGCTGCGCCGGCTACTCCAGATCTGCAGCGCGCCGAACGCCATTGCCGGCGGCACGGCTGCGGCGAGCGGCAGCGCAGCGCTCATCCAGATGCCATGGCCGTAGGCGATGGTGTTGATCCCGGCCCACAGCGCGACGACTGCGACGATCGCAATGAGGCCGATGGCATTGCGTCGCCAGGCGAGCAGGGCGATGCACAGGATCGCCAGCACGATCGCAAAGCCGGCATCGAACAGCCGTATGGATGTATTGCGCAACAATGTGTCCTTGGCGAGCAGATGCGTGATCGCGGTGGATACCACTTCAACGCCGGGCATCACGGGATCGAACGGCGTCGAGAAAAAATCACCGCCGCCGGTCACGGTGACGCCGATGGCGACGACGCGATCCTCGACATCGGCACGGCGGAGTTTGCCCGCCAGAACATCCGATGCGCTGATCGTCCGGATCGTGCCGCGCGGCCCATAGAACGACATCGGCAACAAATGGCCGACATCGGTCGGGACATGGGTGCCGGCGAGGGAAAAATTATGTTCGCCAATCTGGGCGTCGTCGCGCGAGGCGGCGGATGCGACGCGCAGCGGCATCGACACCATCACGCGATCGGCCGAGCGCATCAACATCGGCATCGAACGTGGCACGCCACTGCTGTCGGTGTTGAGATTGACCACCCCGACCGTGGCCTGGTCGGCGAAGATCTTCAGCGGCAGCAGAAATCCTGACGCGACCGGCAGGTCCGCGAGTGGTCCGGCCTCTTTGGTGGCCACCATCTGTTTCGACTCGCCGAACAACGCCGCCGCAGCGATGACGGTGTTGGCCTTGCCGAGTGCCTGCGCCAGCGCGGCGTCGCTCTCCGCTGCGCCGGTATCGACCAGCAGCAGATCGAGTGCGAGCACTTTCGGTTTGTAGCGCGCAATCTCCTCGATGATCTTGGTCAGCGTGACGCGGGGCAGTGGATAGCTGCCCTGTTCGCGCGCCACCCGATCGTCGATAGCGATGATGGTGACGAGATCGGGCGGCTTCTTCACACCACGGACCTGGATGCGCAGGTCGGTCAGTGTCGCCTCTAACCGGTCGAGCAAGCCGACATCGCCGCGGTTATGGCCAAAGGCCAGCGCTGCCGCCCACACCCCCGCCAGGATCATGGCGAGCGGCGTCTGCAATGTGCTGGCCTTCATCATCGTCGTGTGTCCGGGCCGGGCAACGTCCAAGCCTTGCTAGCGTCCAAGCCTTGCTAACGTCCAAGCCTTGCTAACGTCCAAGCCTTGCCATCAATGCGGTGACGCGGGGCGCGGGCCAGCGCCGGATGTCGAGCTGTGTTGCCGATGCATCGACATCGACGCCTTCGCCAGGGCCGAGGGTCACGCTGCCGGGGCCGGTCACGCGCCTGACGCCGACGCGACCGGTCTCGACGAAGACCGACGTCTTATTGCCCTCGGCGTCCACCGCCCATCTGGTGCCACGCACCGCGGCGATCGCTTGCGGTGTCATCACCTCGAAGGTTTTACCCGCTTTCTGTTTGGATGCCTCGATGAAAACGGCCTTGTTTTGCAGGTCGACGCCGTCGACACGGCCGTTGTGGTCGCGATCGAGCAGCGTGAAACGCGCGCCGTTTTCAGCAATGATCGTCACGCCGCCGCAATGCAGGGTTTGCGGTCCGCCGGCCGACTGGCTCGATGTGCAGCCCGGACTGGCCTGCTGCGCCGATGCAGCACTGCCATACAGGCACGCCGCAGCGACCATGGTCGCCGCCAGCCTGATTGAATGGGTCATGTTGGTTACTCCTGAACGCCACATCAGTAAGGCGGGCGGCGCGCGATTACGTTCAAGATCTGTGGTCGTGCGGTATGATTGACGCTTGGAGGTGCCCATATAGGGTGACGCAGCGGCGCATCGAGGGCAGATTCGATCGGTATGGCCCATCTCACGACCATGTGAGATTGAGAGGCATTCTCAATAATCCCGCCGGGAGGTGTTGCCGCAATCCTGCCACATCTCCCCGGATTTTCAGGGGATATCAAAGGTTTGCATGGGCGTGAGAGGCCCACTTTCGGGCCGTTCGTGCTTGTTTTCCCCCCGCGCTTCCTTTATTCCCGTTTTGCATCGCAGACAGCGTCCTGAAGCCCTTGGGTAACCAAGATGATCGGCCGCGTTGAGGCGGATGCCTGGGCGTGATCCGGCAAACGGCAGACCGTTTTCCGCGCTGATCACGCTTCGACGCGTGTATTTTTCAGAGGACTAGCGCCAAATGGCCAATGTTGTCGTCGTCGGCGCCCAGTGGGGCGACGAGGGTAAGGGCAAGATCGTTGACTGGTTGTCAGATCAGGCTGACGTCGTCGCCCGCTATCAGGGCGGCCACAATGCCGGTCATACGCTGGTCATCAATGGCCAGACCTACAAGCTGGCGCTGCTGCCGTCCGGCGTTGTGCGCCAGTCCAAGCTCTCGGTGATCGGCAATGGTGTGGTGTTCGATCCGCAGGCCTTCGTCGATGAAGTCGCCAAGCTCCGCGGCCAGGGCGTCGATGTCGGCCCGCACAATCTGCGCGTGGCCGAAAACGTCACGCTGATTCTGCCGCTGCACCGCGAGCTCGATGCGCTGCGTGAGAATGCCAACAAAGCCACCGCCATCGGCACCACCCAGCGCGGCATTGGCCCGGCCTATGAAGACAAGGTCGGTCGCCGGGCCATTCGTCTGATGGATCTCGCTGATCTCGCCACGCTGCCGCACAAGGTCGAGCGTCTGCTGACGCATCACAATGCGCTGCGCCGGGGCCTCGGCCTCGAAGAATTCAAGTCGGCCGATATCGTCAAGGATCTCGCCGCATTCGCGCCGGTGCTGCTGCCCTATGCCGAGGCGGTATGGCGGCTGCTGGATAGCAAGCGTCGCGAAGGCAAGCGAATCCTGTTCGAAGGCGCGCAGGGCGCACTGCTCGACGTCGATCACGGCACCTATCCCTATGTGACCTCATCCAACACGGTGGCGGCGCAGGCGGCGACGGGCACGGGCGTGGGCCCGGGCGCGGTCGGCTATGTGCTCGGCATCTGCAAGGCCTACACCACGCGCGTGGGTGCCGGCCCGTTCCCGACCGAACTGCTCAACGAGATCGGCGAAGAGATCGGCCGTCGCGGCAAGGAGTTCGGCGTCAATACCGGGCGCAAGCGTCGCTGCGGCTGGTTCGATGCCGTGCTGGTGCGACAGACGGTCCGCACCTGCGGCATCAATGGCCTGGCGCTGACCAAGCTCGACATCCTCGACGGCTTCGACACCATCGAGGTCTGCGTCGGTTACAAGCTCGACGGCAAGGAAATCGACTATCTGCCGGCCGGCGAAGGCGCCCAGGCCCGGATCGAGCCGATCTACGAGACCATCGAGGGTTGGAAAGAGCCTACTGCGAACGCACGTTCCTGGGCTGATCTGCCGGCGCAGGCCATCAAATACGTGCGTCGGATCGAGGAATTGGTGGGCTGCCCCATTGCTTTGCTTTCCACGAGCCCGGAACGCGAAGATACTATTCTGGTGCAAAACCCGTTCGAGGCTTAACGAACTGTTACCGGATAGCCTCCAAATTGATGCACCCGCAACATTGAGTCGAGATGGCTGATTACTACCCGCTGATCGCCCGCGCCATCGCCGGACTGGACCCCAGTGCTCCCGGTGAGCAGCGGCGTGCGCTCTATGAACGCGCCCGCAGCGCCTTGATCGCGCAGTTGCGCAGCGTCGAGCCGCCGCTCAGCGAGTCCGAAATCACCCGTGAGCGCCTCTCGCTTGAGGAAGCCGTCCGCAAAGTCGAATCCGAGGCCGCGCAGCGGGCTCGCGATGCCTCGCGGCCCGCGTCGGATGGCAAGCCTCGCGCAGGCGATGCCTTCCGCAATGCCGGTCCGCGCGCGGGTGCTGCACCGGTCGATCCGTCGCCGCGTGGCCGCCAGCCCATCACGCCGACACCGCCATCTCCGCGCGGGCCGGAAGAGCCGCGTCCGCCGCGCACCTTGCGCGTCGATCCGCCGCCGATTCCGAAGCAGCAGTCCCCCAATGCTGGCGCGCAGGATCCGAACGGTCCGCCGACCCGCGAACGGTCAGGCACGCCGCGCCGTTTCGACAACAATCCTCCGCCGGCCCGCAATGATCGCGGCGATCAGGGTGATGCCGCGATGCGCGGTTTCCGCGACGTCACTGCCGACGTCGACGATCTCGGCCGAGCCGCAGCCCAGGCCAATCGCGCGGCCCGCAAGACCTACGCAAACGTGCCGTCGCCGACGCCGGAATTCGATCGTCTCGAACCCAGCATGGAAGCGCGTAGCGAGGCTTTCGGCTACGACGAGACAGCTTACGACGATCAGGCCGGCGATGAGCCGCAGATGCCGCCGTCGCGCATCAAGGATACCAAGGGCAAGAAGGCGAAGCCGCCCAAGCCTCCGAAGCCGAAACGCGTCAGCGGCGGTTTCCCGTTCAAGACCGCGCTTCTCATCGGCGTCGTGATGATCCTGATCGGCGCCGTGATCCTGGGCTGGCCGACGATCAACAAGATGGTGCGTGGCCTCGGCAGCGGTTCGGCGCCCGCCGTCACCGACAACAAGGATGCGCCGCTGGCGCCGCGGCCGAAGATCGCCGATCGTGTCGGTCAGCCGTCGTCGTCGGATCAGATCGCGCCGGTCGCGCAGCGCGTCGTTCTGTATGACGAAGATCCGGCGGAGCCGAAGGGCCGGCAATATGTCGGCACGGTGGTCTGGCGCACCGAGCAGATCAAGGCCTCGGGCGGAAAGCCCGGTGATATTGCCGTGCGCGCGGACATCGAGATTCCCGAACGCAAGTTCAAGATGACCATGTCCTTCCGCCGCAACACCGACACGTCGCTGCCTGCCAGCCACACGGCCGAACTCACTTTCGTGCTGCCGCCCGATTTCGCCGGCGGCGGCGTCGCCAACGTGCCGGGCGTGCTGATGAAGTCGAACGAGCAGGCGCGCGGCACGCCGCTGGCCGGCCTCGCGGTCAAGGTCACCGACGGCTTCTTCCTGGTCGGCCTCAGCAATGTCGAAAGCGATCGCACCCGCAACCTGCAGCTCCTGAAGGAGCGGTCGTGGTTCGATATCCCGCTGGTCTATACCAATCAGCGCCGCGCCATCATCGCGATTGAGAAGGGCTCGCCCGGCGAGCGCGCCTTCAACGACGCATTTGCGGCCTGGGGCGAGTAAAGACGAGGCCCGTCATTCCGGGTTCGCGCGAGCTACGCTCCAGAATGACGAGAAAAACTCCCACGCCGATGTGACTTGACCGGTTTTCCCGGCATTTCTATCCACGATGATCAGTCTTCTCGGATGGCCCCCCGCATGACCACGCGCCGACAGGTGATGAAGCTCGCTGCCTTTGCTGCCAGCCAAACTGCGCTGACGGGCGCGGTGCGTGCCGAGGGCGGTGTCGATTCCGGCATCATGATGCAGGCGCCGCTCCCCTTCGCGCAGCAGACGCCGATGCGGATCGGTGCCGCGGCACTTCGCGTCCGCGATCTCGGCAAGATGCGTAGCTATTACACAGACCTGCTGAAGCTCGACACCATCAACGCGGACAAGACCGAGGTCGTGCTCGGCGTCGACGGTGTCGCGCTGCTGCATCTGATCCACCGGCCCGATGCGCCGCTCGAGGCGCAGACCACGGCCGGACTGTTTCACACCGCGTTCCTGATGCCGAGCCGTGCGGATTTCGCACGTTGGCTGGTCCATGCCGCGCTGGCGCGCACACCATTCGATGGCTTTGCCGATCACCATGTCAGCGAAGCGTCTTATCTGACCGATCCCGAGGGCAACGGTATCGAGGTCTATTCGGACCGGCCGCAGTCGGCCTGGAAATGGACCGGCGATACGGTCACCATGGGCACCGATCAGCTCGACATCGACAATATCGTGGCGCTCACCGATATCACGCGCGATCAGTATCACGCTGCACCGAAGGCACTGCGCATCGGGCACATGCATCTGCGCGTCGGTGACGTCGCGCGCGGCCGAACATTCTACGAAGGCCTTATCGGCATGGAGCCGACACGGCTCAACCGCGCCGGCGTCGCCTTCCTGTCGTCAGGTCGTTACCACCATCACATCGGCATCAATACATGGCAGAGCGCTGGCAGCGGTCCGCGCAATGCGCAGGAGACAGGGTTGGCCTGGTTCTCGCTCCGCGTTTCCGATGATGTCGTGATGGCCGACCGCAGGCGCCGTCTTGCGGCGGCGGGCCTGTCAGGCGAGGCGATCACTGATGGTGTTGCGATCGCCGATCCCTGGGGCACTGAGGTACGGCTGGTGAAGGGCTAGAGCTAAACTCACGCTTCCGCCAGTTCGAAATACCGCGGCGCGTCGCGCCAGCCATGCGCTGCGGCATGCAGCGCTTTGGCGCGATAATCCAGTTCGAGATCGCTGAGCATGCCGCGCATTTCGAAGTCGCTTTCTTCGCGGGCGAGGCGATTGCAATCGTCAGCGCGGTCTCTGAAATAATTTTCTGACATAATCATCGGTATCGCTTTCATCGGCCCCAATATCGGCCCCGATGAAACTTCGCTGTCCGGTTGGGCGAAGACGTGGCGGGACGCCATCATATGTGTGGCGGTTCCATCATTTCGCGTTGCGCAAGATTGCGCAGCGCTATGGCGCGCCGTTCGCGCCTGCACTCACGGCGTGCGAGACCAGCGCATGAGCGTCGGTGATGCCGCCTGCCGCATGACGCACGATCGTTTCCGCCATCATGGCCTTTGTCGCCGGCGTGCGATGCTGTACGGCGATCTGCTCCACGGCGATATCCAGCACCTGGCGCAGTGTGGCCACATATGTCGGGTCGAACTTCGGTGACGGGGTGGTCGACATGATGCAACTCCATAGTATCAGACGGTAGTCTCAAACTGCGCGGACCGTGCTGGCGCAATGGGGCGCATCTAAGTCCGGTCGATGAAACGTCAATGACGGCTTCTGACATTGTTTTGAAGCGGTCGCCTTGAACTTCCATGAGGTGTTGCGCGACATCCCGCCACGCGCAGTACGACTTGCGCATTCGAATATAACGCAGTGCAAAAATCTTCAGGATTTGTGAACCCGGCGTGACATCGCGTGCACATTCGCGCGATCGATGACGCTGCGACTTTTCTGAATGTGGTGCTTGACTGACGCTCGGTCGTTTTTGCGCAGGCTTGCGGCGTGATGTTCGCGCCTAGCGTTCCTGCATGATGCTGAGCGGAATATTGACCTCGCAGCTGAGGCCATTGGGATCGAAGCGCAAGCGTGCTTCACCCTGCAATTGCCCGGGCAGAGCCTGTTCGATCAGACGGCTGCCAAAGCTCTTTCGGGTCGGTTCGACCACCGGTGGGCCGCCGCTTTCCTTCCAGTGCAAGACGAAACGCTTCGGCGTGTCCTGTGTCGCTGACCACGAGATCGACACCCGGCCGCCAGGCGCAGACAATGCGCCATATTTGGTGGCGTTGGTGCAGAGCTCATGAATCACCATCGACAACGAGAGCGCCGGGCCGGACGAGATCGCAATAGCGTCCCCGGTGATCGTGAACTGATCGAGACTCTTGGACTGGAACGCACGCACCGCGCTTTCGATCAGCGTACGGCAGCTCGCGCCGGTCCAGGTCTCGCGGATCAGCAAATCCTGCGCCACGGCCAGCGCCTGCAGGCGATCGCCGATGGTCTTTGATGCTTCTTCGAGGCTGCTGGCCGTGCGCAGACTCTGCGACGTGATGGCCGAGACGATGGCGAGTGTATTCTTGACGCGGTGATGCAGTTCCCCGATCACCACTTCCTGCAATTTGGCTGCGATGGCGTGCGCCTGCGCGTCGACGCCGGCTTTGGCCAGCAGTTCCTTGAGATAGTCGGGTTCGTTCTCAATCGACCGCGGCGCGGGAATGGTCATTCCCCGTACTAACAGGTCGGCGGAGCGCCGTATATTCCGAAAGTAGATGCGATGGCGCGGCGCGTGGCCGCTCACTGCCTCCTGTAGGGCAAGGGAGATGGTGCGACCTTTCCCGAGCCGGGGCTGTTCGCGTCATACCCAGCCCAGAGATGCACGGAAAAGACGCTCAAGACCGCCAACGAGCTTGAGGATTTGATCAAGCAACGCACGGTTCGGCTGCTCGGTCGATGGCCGAGGGCAGCGCAGGCGGTCATCGACCTTCGTCAAGCACCGCCCGCCATGTTTGATCGAGCGATCAAGTTCCGCGGCAAACAGCGCGGCATCGTGGGGATGGTTTACCTCAGTGAGATGGCAAGGCCCGAGAGATCGGCATTGACCATCAATCCGGTCTGGCGGCCGCTCAATTCCAGCAGCGCGCCTTTTTCGTTGGTGAGCACGATGGCGCTGACGCCGCGGCCGACGGCAGCCCCTGCGCCGCCTGCGCCATAGACGCCGGCTACATCGCCGGGGCTGTTGATGCGGCTGACGCGGCCGGACAGATAGGTCTGCGATGCGCCGAAGACGAGGCCCGCGCTCAAGCCGCCGATCGATAGCGGATAGGTCCGCCCGCGAAAGGTCAACGTGCCCGAACCGCCCGACGCGCCGATGAACCAGCCGCCCTTCAGCACATTGATGCGGATCGTGCCACTATCGGCGAAAGCCACAGAGGAAACGCTTGCGCCAATCAAGGCGAGGGCGGCGAGGAGGGTGGTGCGGAGAAGCGGGCGCGACATGGGGATTTCCTCTGGGGGATGATTCGTTGGGCGCAAAGCTAGGCCGGCACAATCCAGCAAAATCGCCGCTGGGTCCATGGGCCTTTGGCGCCCCGCGGGCGCGGCAATTGACAAATGCAGGCCCCGCAAAACACACTGGGCCATGGCCAGGACCGTCCTCTTCCTCTGCACCGGCAACTACTATCGCAGCCGCTATGCGGAAGAACTCTTCAATCACCTGGCGCGCCGTGCCGGTCTGGACTGGGAGGCGACGTCTCACGCCCTGGCCATCGAGCGGGGCAAGGACAATATCGGCCCGATGGCGCGACAGACCATCGACGCTCTGACCATCGATGGCATTGCGCCCATTGGCGTGTCGCGGATGCCGGCACCCTGCACGCATGATGCGCTGGAAGCATCCGAGATGGTCGTGGCCGTGAAGGAGGCCGAACACCGCGCTTTGCTCACCGAGCGCTTTCCGGGCTGGGAAGATCGCGTAACCTATTGGCATGTCCATGACATCGACGTGGCGCGTCCCGATGAGGCGCTGCCCGAGCTGAAAGCGCATGTCGCGCGTCTGGTGTGTGAGCTGGCTGAACCTCCCCATGTGAAACTGATCGCTCCCGCCATGTGGCAGCTCGTCGAGCGCTATGCGGGACGCGTCGGCTACAAAGGCGGCGTCAAGTCCGAAGGGCTTTCGCGCGATCCGCCGGTCATCGATTGCTCCGGCTGGGCCGCGTTGCTGCTGTCCAGCGCGATGCAAGCGATGAATGATGCATCCGAAAGCAATGTCTTCAATGCGGAGGAGATTGCGGCGATCTCGACCTGGTCCGATCGCATGATCGAGGTCATCGAGACCCGCACCGGGTTTATTCTCGAAGGCGATCGGATCAATCTCGAAAGTCTGCCGCGCTTTGCCACGATCGGCTTGCGACAAGGTGGCGGGGCATGGGCCGCGAACCATCCGCGGCCACGCGGGATCACCCATGTGGTCCAGGTCGTGCGCCGCCCCGATGATGGCGCGCCGTTCGTGACGGAGTCGCAGGGCTGGGCGACACCATATGGCATTCGGTTGCTGCCGCTGGCGGATTGGCTTGATATCAGCCGGGCGTGGCTCAAGTCCGGCGAGGCGTGGGCGGTCGATCCGTTTGCGCCGGGCGTGCATCGCGCAGGCGCGGCGTCTTATTGACTGATGATACAATGGACCAAATAGCAGCTCCGCTGTAAGCGAAGCTAAACATGGCGCGAACCTCGTTGTCGAGCTCGCGGGTCAATCAGCCACTTCTGCTTCCAGGACGTCCCCTTGCCTTCGGTCGCCGTCAGAGCGTCGCGTTGCTCGGTAACGACCAGGCGATAGGCCGTGATGTCGATGGAAGAGCTTCGAAAACGCGGCAGTGGTCTCATAGCCGACGGAGGTCGCTATCCGTGCGATCGCCTCGTCGCTTGTTTCGAGTAAGAACGCAGCCTCCGACATCCGGCGCGCGATCAGATAACTGTACATGGACTGACCGACGAGCTTGGTGAAGCGCGCCGAAAACGCCGAGCGACCTAACCCCACGCGTTGCCCGAGGTCATCGAGGGTCCAGGGCCGATCCGGTCGCTCGTGGATCAACCGAAGCGCCGGTCCGATGTGCGGGTCCGCCATCGCCCCAAGCCACCCGCCTTCTCCGGGATTAAGCGACTTGATCCAGTTTCGCAGAACCTCAACGAAGAGCACCTCTGTTAATCGTGACAACGCGACGCCCTGGCCGGGACGCTCACACGCCGACTCGCTCACCATGCGTCGCAGAATCGCCTCGAGCCACGCGCCATCCCCCGTGGGCTTCAGGAGAAGCATTGGCGGAAGTAATTCCAACACGCTGCCGCGTGAAGGCCGTGCGACAGTGAACTTGCCGCAGATCATCGTCGCATGCGGCTGCGCGTTGCCGCCGTGACGAACGACGCCACGATCCGCGGCCGATCGATCGAAGTCGAGAACCGAAAATGGCGTCGTCCGGCGATCCGAATAAATCACATGGGGCTCGCCCCGTGAGATGACGACGCAGTCGCCGGCGGCCATATGGAGTTCTTGTCCCTGTTCAAGCGAGAGGGTCGCTGAACCACGACTGAGATAATGAAACATGGCGTACGGGCGTTGTGGCAACGCCAGATTCCAGGGATGGCCGAGCTCAAAGTGGAAGAGCAGAGTCCCACCGAGACGAACGCGGTCGAGCACTTCGGCGAGGATGTCCATAGCGGCAATACTAATTCCGCGGACGATCCGACGCAATACTTGGACGATTGGGCTCTACCGTCCGAGACATCTTCATATTAGGTCCTGCCAAGCGCGCGGACGCATCGTGCAGTCATCCATTTCCGAAGCGGCAGATGGAAGACCCGTGACTTTGCTGGATCGCCTGCCATCCCCGACCTCGCGTCGTTCGTTATCCAACAGGAGCCATTCATGCGAAATCTTCTGCTTTCAACCGCCGCCGTCCTCCTGGCCGGAGCGGCATTTGCCGCCTCCGCCCAGTCGGCCGAACTGCCCAAGGGAGCCGCTCACAACATCGTGCTCGTCCATGGCGCTTTCGTCGACCAGACGAGTTGGCAGCCCGTCGCCGACATCCTCACCAAGAAAGGCTACAACGTCACGCTCGTCGAAAATCCGCTCACCTCCCTTGCCGCTGATGTCGATGCTACCAAACAGGCCCTGGCGAAGCAGAACGGCAAGACTGTTCTCGTCGGCCATTCCTGGGGCGGCGTGGTCATCACGGAAGCCGGCAACGACCCCAAGATCTCGGCGCTCGTCTACGTCTCCGCTTTCGCGCCTGACGTGGGACAATCTCTGGCGGACCTCGCCAAGAGCGGTCCCGCGACCGAAGGTGGTGCGGCGATTCATCCGGACGACAAGGGCAACCTCTACATCGATTCCAAGGTATTTCCGTCGGCCGTTGCGGCCGACCTTCCTCCGGAGATCGCCGCGCACCTGGCTAACTCGCAGCTTCCATTGAATCACGTTGCATTCGAGGCGCCCGTCGACATTGCAGCCTGGCGCGACAAGCCGACATTCTATGTCATCAGCACGAAGGACAAGGTGATCGCACCCGAGGCCCAGAAGTTTTTCGCCGGCAGGATGAAGGCTCAGACGACGGAAGTCGCCGGCAGCCATGCTTCGCTCGTTGTTCATGCGAAGGAAGTCGCGGCGGCGATTGAAAAGGCCGCGCTGGTGAAGTGACAAGAGCGCTCCCGGCACACGCGTGCCGGGAGCGCTGCACTGGTCCCTCACTTGATTACTTCGTGCCAAGCATCCGGAGGATGACATGACTGCACTCGACATCACGAGCGAGGACGCCACGCTTGAAACGGCTCCCACCCGCTACATCGAAGGCCGCGGAATCCGCTTCGCCTATCGCCGCCTCGGCCCATCGACCGGAACGCCGCTGGTGCTTCTGCAGCATTTCTCGGGCAACATCGATGCGTGGGATCCCGCCGTCGTCAACGCTCTCGCCGCCGATCGCCCTGTGATTGCCTTCGACAACGCCGGGGTCGGTCGCTCGACCGGCCAAACGCCCGACAATGTCGCGGCGATGGCACGCGACGCGGTCGCCTTCATCAACGCGCTTGGCATCTCCGAAGTCGACCTGCTGGGCTTTTCTCTCGGCGGATGCGTCGCCCAGCAGATCGCTGCCGAGCACGGACGGCTCGTCCGCAAGCTCATCCTCGTCGGCACCGCGCCCAAAGGCGGAGAGGAACACCTGGTAGCGGTTCTCCAAGAGGCGTTTTCCCAAACCGATGCACCCGACCCCCGCCTGCCGCTGTTCTTCACGAAGTCGTCCGCCAGCCAATCGTCCGGCCTGGCGTTCCTGAAGCGGACGCAGGTGCGTAAGGACGATAGGGACACCGATAACGGCAGCGCGGTCACCGATCCGCAGGCCAAGGCGCTGATCACTTGGTGCGCCACACCTGATCCCGAGCACGCCATTCTGCACGCTATCCGCCAGCCCACTCTCGTGGTCAGCGGTAGCCACGACACCATGCTTCCCGCGAACAACGCCTACGCAATGTTCAAGGAACTCAGCAACGCGCAGCTGGTCCTCTATCCCGATTCAGGCCACGGCGCCCTGTTTCAGCACCACGAGATCTTCGTCAGTCACGTCCGGACTTTCCTGAACGCGTAACCGGCAGCCGCATGATCCCCGGCGAGAGGTCGATGCGATCATACGCACTTTATCCATGAGAGTTATTTCGGAGGACAAAATGAGAATAGAGAAAGTCGAGGTCGAACGTTTCAGCCTTACGAGCTCAAAGCCATTCGATGCTGTCGTGGCCGCGCTCAGGTCGGCTGTCGGCCAGCCCGACATAGTCGAATTTTTCAAGTCGTCGAGGGCGGCAAATTCCTTCCTGGAATTGGAACGCATTGTGCACAGCGGGCTCGGCCGCACGGTTTTATGCTTTTCGCCGAATCGACTTGGGCGCGGTTCTGCGCCGCGAAACCGGTTCCAAGATGCCTAACAGCATGCGGTTTTTGGTAGGAAATCCACTCATCATGAAAGAAATGGTCAAGCACGTACCTGATGCTGGATCTTACGCGCCAGTGACGATCCTCATTGATGAACGTCCTGATGGCGTGCATCTCTCCTATGACAAAATGGAGAGCTATCTCCTGCCGTTTGGCAGCACGGAAGCGCTCGCAGTCGCACGCAATCTCGATGCGAAAATCACGACCTTGCTGCGCGAATGCGCAAGCTAAAACTTCCCGATGACGTTTCGGCCTGTGGAAGTGAGCGTCTCAAAGCGGCAATCGCGCAGCGCGAGAACGCAACTTGGGACGGGAGCGAGACGAATAGCTATTAAACCTGGAAGAGAACTCCGACATGCACAAGAAACTTCTTGCCGCCCTCACAGCGATGGCTCTTTCGACAGTGGCTGTGACGGCTGTTCCCGCCGTCAGTGCTGAGTCGCTGGATGCCACGACCCTTAACACCATCAAATCGCAGTTCGGCAGGCTCATGGAATTAGCCAACAAGCACGATTTCAAGGCTTTGCATGAGATGTTCTGGCAATCGCCCTCGACCCTGTTGGTGGCAAAGAGCGCGATCCCGTCCGAGGGAAACTGGGCCGGCTTTTGGGGCAACGAAGCTATTGATCAAAAGCTGCATGACATCGGTAGCTCCGGTCCGGTCGTGCTAGAGCCTGATTATTCGAAGCTCAAGATTGTCAGCCTGACGCGCGACGTAGCAGAGTCCTACGTGCCCATGAACATCACGGTCTCATATGCGGGGCAGGATGGAACAGCCAGGCCGTTTCTGATGATCATCAGTTGGCTTCGCGTCGGGACTGACTGGAAGGTCGCTTCTGAAATCATTCTGCCGGTGCCGCCGACACCCGCTGCGAAGGGCTAGGGCACCAGGTACCTGCTAAGCGACTTCTCGCCGAGGAGCTCAGGCCGGGAGCCAGCCTTCGGATATTTGCGGCAGACATCCTGGAGATTGAGTGTCAGCTTTGCACCAGGAGCAGCCATCGACCATCCACCACCGCGATATCGGCCTTAATGTCCTGAATCTTTCAACCAGGAGGAAATCGTCTCATTAAGATAGTCCGGTACTTCGTGCTGAATGAAGTGGCCAACTCGAGGCACGATTTTGACCGTGAGATTATCGGGGTTTTCCATCCATGACTTTTCAAGATCAAGAGTGCTCAACAAAGCATGGCCCTCCTCGATTCCGTGCACATGCAAGACTGGGCATTTGATAACGGCACCGTAGATTTTCTTCATGGTCGGATCGAAGAGGTTGAGCGCAAACTGAGAGAGACTGTAGTTGGCTTTGTAATAGGCCGTTATGGACAAGATGGACGATTTTGCGAAAGCCTCAATGTAACGACGCTTAACCTCTGGATTTAGAACCCAGTATGCCAAATCTTCCGCAGTCAGATTGTCGCCCTTGCCTCGAGCGAAGAACCGTGTGGCGTAAGCGCTGGCCTTCGTCTGCGCAACAGGATGATTCCAGGGGAGCAATTCCTTGGTGATGGCGCCAGGATGAGGAACGCTGAGGACGACAAGTCTTTCGACCAGATCTGGATTTTGCCCGGTGAATAGCCATGACAAAGCGGCCCCCCAGTCGTGCCCGATCAGGATGACCTTGCGGCCGTTTCTCTCTGCGTTGATTACGGTGCGGATGTCATCAAGGAGAACCGGAAACTTGTAGTTCTCGACGCCTTCTGGCCGATCGCTCAAATCGTATCCGCGCAGATCAAGAGCGACCACCTGATAGTTTGCTGAAAATGCCTGGATCTGATTTCGCCAAGAATACCAAAAGTCTGGAAATCCGTGCACGAACACCATCAGCGGTTTTTGATTGGATCCCATTGTGACGTAGTGGATCTTCGTTCCCGCATTGTCCGCATACTTGTGCAGAAGGTTCGGATGAGCAGGTTCTGGAGGCCATCTCAGTGATCCCGTTCGCTAGAACAGTTGCCGAAATCGAAGTTCCTCGAACTCATTTGAGTATTTCCTGCGCAGCAATCTGGGAGAGCTGCATATGCCCGCATGCAACTTCTGGATTGCGGTTTGATACGGGGATACCGAGGGACACATTTACTATGGTAATCGCCATAGTATGGCGATCACCATAGATGTGTCAAGCGAGGCGTGGTATGCTGACGGATGCCCCGTAAGACCGACGCGCGCGATCGCGCGATTGCCACTGCCGAGCGACTGTTTCGCATCCAAGGCTACACTGCGACCGGATTGAACCAGATCATTCAAGAAAGCGGCTCGCCTAAAGGATCGTTCTACTTTCACTTTCCGCGCGGCAAGGCACAGCTCGCCGAAGAAGCAATCGATCGTTACGTTGCGAGCAGAATCGCCGTATTGCGGAAGATCTCGGCGAATACGGCGGGCGATGCTCGGAATTTTGTTCATCAGATTTTCGGCACGTTCGCCGCCGAAATGGTCGCCTCCGATTTCCAGTACGGATGCCTCATGCAAAATCTGGCGAATGAGCTTCCCGCACTCGACGCTGATCTGACCAAACGGGTAGCGCGCGGATTTGTTGATTCAACCGAGATAGTTGCGGAGCATTTTAGGGGGTGCGGTTTCACATCCGCGCGCGCATCTGTTACCGCAGCGGCATTGGTAGCTGCCGTCGAAGGCGCACGAACGATCGCTCGCCTGGAACGCACGCCGGCGATATTCAAGGCTCTGGCGGATGTTAGTGTCCAGGGGTGGGCTGCCCCCAAAGGGTGATCCAGGATCAGTGTTAGCGGCGGCGCGGATAGTAGCAGCGATCCTCGACCGTCTTGGCGCTGCAATTGCTGCCACCGGCCGCCCCTAACGCCTCCTCTCGATAGCGGCGATGTCAGCTTCGGGTCTTTTCAGACGAATTCGGCGGGACGCGATCTCGTCCGCAACACGATGTCAATATGATCGATCGGCCGTTTTGCACCAAAGGCGGACGGCTTTGCTGCCGGTCGTTATCGTACCCCGATATTTACGTACGCAGACGACTGGGGCGCAATCCTTGCGCAGCCCCTACGGAACTGGATCAGACAAATTGATGCTGGATGAATTGTCCAGCTGACCTGAGCGCCAACCTTGCGTCCGTAAGACCGCCATTCCACAGCGGCCATGCATGGATCATGTCGGGCCATACCTCCAACGTCGTCGCGACGTCGGCTATCGCGGCCGCCTCCGCGAAACGTGTCGAGTCTGCGAGCAAGTTTCGGCTGACCCGACCTGAATGAGTGTTGGTGGAAATCCGGTGAGGTTCGAGAACAGCGGAGACAGAAACGGGCTCCTGCGGTCGAGCGATGCCGGAGCAACGGCGTCAGCCAGTTCGTCGAGGTAGCCACGGTGGATGATCGGATCGATCTGATCCTTGCTTTGTAGCGTCGTCCCGGACATTGAAAGATCGGTCCATGGCGAAATAAGCCAAGCGCATGCCGGCGACTCTTCATTGGCTCTGCGCAAGGCGTTGATCAGGGTAATTGTGAGATTGCCGCCAGCGCTGTCACCGCCAACTACTATATTTCCGGCGTCTATGCCCTGCTGGCGCAGATATCGCCAAGCGCTCATCGCGTCGTCGTGAGCGGCAGGAAACGGATTTTCCGGCGCGAGCCGATAGTCAATCGCCAGGGTGCTTATGCCAGCAGCCCGCCCCGCCTCTGTCACGAGGCGTCGATGACTGAGGATTGATCCCGAACAAAAACCGCCGCCATGAAAATACAGAAGCACGCGCGTCGTATCTGCCCCCGGCGAGAACGACCATTCCCCCGCGACATTTCCGCAATCGACAGTCCGCAACTCGACATCGTCGGCCACCGGCCAGATCGACCCGACTTCATCAAGTCGCTGCCGGCGCTGCTCCCACCCGACCGGGCGCGGCTTTGACAACAGTACTGCGCGAATATTCGCAATCTCACTTTCGGCCAAGGATGATCTCCCCCGAACATTGGTGAAAATTGAGCGGCAATGTCAAAATTCGCAGAAGCAAGTCTAGAGGCAACGCGGGCATTGCACCAGCGGCGGACAATCCCGCATAATCCTGAATCTGACATTGAGGGGCGACTTCTTGCTCCCGGTCGCGTGCATGACCTGCTGATGCAGGTTAGTTGGGCAGGTGCGGGCCTTGCCACGATCATTCACAATGCGCCGAAAGCGGTCAGTGACCGAAAGCCCTACTCATCGGTTGGGTTGCATGAATTCGCATCCCCCTCGGAACGAGCGCGATATCCGTCAAGGAAAGATCGTCTTCCAGTCTTTCTTCATGTCAATAACTGCCCAGCCTCGAACGGTTGCTTCGTCCAGCGCCTTGTCGAGCTTTCCGATCTTCGACTTTCGGTCGTAGGCATATTCGCGCTCGGCGTCGGTATGGTGGACGAGTCCCATGAATCGCGTGCCCGCACCGGCCGCCGTCCATTGCAGCATCTGTAGATCGCCATCCGAATTTCCGAAGGCAAAGATGGGACGACGTCCGATGAAGCGATTGATGCCGACGGGCTTGCCGGGGCCATCGTCGATGAACTCGATCTTGGATGTCTTGAGCAGCGACGGTTTGCCGGCGGCATCCATTTGGAGCGCGACAGTGCCGGACGAGCCGACCACTTGCTCCGGTGGAATGCCGTAAGCCTTTTCCACCCATGGCCGCATGAATTCGACGCCGCCGCCCGACACGATGAAAGTTTTGAAGCCGTTGGCGCGCAGATACGCGAGCAATTCCAGCATCGGCTGATAGACGAGCTGGGTATAAGGGCGATTGAAGCGAGGATGCCGGGCCGTTGCCGTCCATTCGATGACAGTTCTAGAGAACTCGTCGGTCGTCATACCGCTGTGGGCGGCGGCTACCATCTGCAGCAGGCCTTTTTCGCCCGACGCCGCGAATGCCTTCATATCGCCGTCCAAGATCGCCTTGTAAGGCTGTGTCGTCTTCCACTCAGGATGCTGCGGTGCAATGGCCCTGATGCGGTCGAATGCAAATGCGAACTGAAAGTAGATCGGCTGTTCGCACCACAGCGTCCCGTCATTGTCGAAGACGGCAATTCGCTGCTCGACGGGCACGAAATCCGGCGCCCCTTGCGCGGTCACACGTGACACGAAATCGACGATAGACTTTTTGGCTGCACTGTCATTCCAGGACGGCAGTGAATCCGACTGTGCATGAGCGGAGATTGCAGAAATGATGAATATGAAGGCCGAAATCAGGTGAATGGCACGACGCATCGCGATCCTCCCAAATGCCATGCGGCGACTATTTTGCGGCTTCATTTTTGAACAGCACGTCGATTGCTTCGATGATCTTCAACTGCGGATGAGCACCTGCACGAGGATTTCTTGTTCATGGATCGCCTTCCAGGCTCCAATGGCGGCGTTCATTCGCCGCCATCCCTTCGTGGCCCAACAGGGCGTTCGGGCTAATTTCCGCCTCTGACCTTTGCGGCCGCAGCCATCACGCGCTTCATCATCGCATTGACATCGACATCAATCGGGGACTGGCGCTGCGGGAAGTCCTTGAACGTTGCAAGGTGCTGTTCGACCAAAGTCGCGATCGGCAGAACAGTCCAGAGCTTGTTAACCGCATAATTGGGATAGTTCGGCGCCTGCATGTGTTGCTCAAACGGGTCCGAACGGAGATTGACAGGCTGCGGCACAGTCGGTGCGGCCGAGTGTCCGGCGAACCAGTCGTCCTTGGTCTCGAAATGGACCTTCCAGTTCTTGTAACGGATCGCGTAGAGACTCGTTTCGCCGTAATAGACGAACTGCTCCCGCGCGGACTCCTTGGCTTCGCCCGTCAGGTAAGGCAGCTGGTTGAAACCATCGAGATGCACCTTGTAGGTCTTTTCGCCGGTCGCGTAGCCTGCTTTGCACTTCGCGACCACGTCAGGCTCACCTGCTGCGGCGAGGACCGTCGGGAGCACGTCTTCATGCGACGTGATGCCGTTGAAGACACGGCCGGGCTGGATCTTGCCGGGCCATCGGATCAGGAACGGGACTCTAAAGCCACCCTCCCAGCCGAGCCCCTTTTCACCACGGAACGGCGATGTGCCACCGTCCGGCCAGGTGAATTTTTCTGCGCCATTGTCGGTCGTGAAGATAACCAGCGTGTTGTCGGCGATGCCGAGATCATCCAGTTTTTTCAGCAGGCCGCCGACGACGTAATCAAGCTCCTGCATGCCGTCCGAATACAACCCGAGCCCGGTCTTTCCGTCCCATCGTTTGGAGAGACGTGTCCAGACATGCATGCGGGTCGTATTGTGCCAGAGAAAGAACGGCTTCCCGGCCTTGGTGGCGCGATCCATGAAGTCCGTCGAGCGCCCAAGCAGGTCATCTTCGACAGTTGTCATGCGCTCTCGTGTCAGAGGCCCGGTATCCTTGATGGTCTGCTTGCCGATCCGGCCAAAACGCCGGTCTTCGGTCGGATCGTCTTTGTCGGTGGCTTTGCATTCGAGGACGCCGCGAGGACCGAACGTCTCCTTGAATTTCTCGTTTCCCTTCGGATAGTCGTCCTGCTCAGGCTCCTCTTCCGCATTGAGATGATAAAGGTTGCCGTAGAACTCATCGAATCCATGCACGGTCGGCAGATGTTCATTGCGATCGCCGAGGTGATTTTTTCCGGTCTGGCATGTCATGTAGCCCATGGGCTTCAGTAGATCGGCAATAGTGGGATCTTCGGCCTGCAATCCCTGCTTGGCGCCGGGCATGCCAACAGTGGTCAGGCCGGTGCGCATCGGAATTTGTCCAGTGATGAAGGCCGCGCGTCCGGCAGTGCAGCTCGCCTGTCCGTAATGATCGGTGTGCAGCGCGCCTTCTGCGGCGATGCGATCGATGTTGGGGGTCGCCCCTCCCATCATTCCGCGGTTATAGGCTCCCACATCGAACCACCCGATATCATCGGCCAGGATCAGCAAGATGTTCGGGCGGCGTGTCGAACTGGCGATTGGCGCCGATTTCTGCGCCTGAGCCAAAGCGGCGGATGTCAGTGTTACAGCCGCGACAAGCGCTGAGCTGCCCAGCAACAGGTTTCTGCGGTTGAGCGCGTGGTCTTCCGTGTCTCGCGATGAGGCTTCGTTGGGCTGTTCCGTTCGAACGTCGCTGGCCATTCAAGTCTCCATCTTTCAAGGAAAACATACGTCTGCTGCTAGTTTCGAATGATGCATCTGAAACCCACATGGCTTGCCGACGTATCGATCGGCTCGGCGTGCCGCGCTGCGGGACGATAACGGCGGCAGTAATTCGGCGCGCAGAGATGCGAGCCGCCTTTCAGAACCTTGCGGGGGATGCGGATGTTCGGCTGATGCGGGTCGTAGCTGGCGTCCTCCTGTCCGCCGCGCGGGTTCCGCGGAATGCAGCAGGTCTTCGGCGCATCGGCTTCGTGCCTCGGTGTGTACCAGTCGCTGGTCCACTCCCACACATTACCGATCATGTCGTGCAGTCCGTAGCCGTTCGGCGGGAATGCCTTCACCGGAGATGTGCGTTCGTAGCCATCGTCGGCGCGATTTTGCGTCGGAAATTCGCCTTGCCACGTGTTGGCAAGATGCCGGCCGGCGGGCGTGAACTCGTTGCCCCAGGCAAATTCGGCAGCCTCCAGCCCGCCGCGTGCGGCAAACTCCCATTCCGCTTCGGTCGGCAGCTCTTTCCCGGCCCATGCCGCATAGGCCATCGCGTCCGCAAACGAGACATGGACGACGGGATGGTGGTCCAGGACGTTGATGTTGCTTCCGGGGCCATAGGGATGACGCCAATCCGCGCCCTTCAGAAATGACCACCACTGGCTCCAGTCGCCTAAATCAACGGCATGCCTGGGAGGCATGAATGCCAGCGACCCGGCATAGAGCATATGCGGCAGAGCGCCGGGATAATCCTTGGGGTCCGGAGCGATTTCCGCGGTCGTAACGTAGCCGGTCGCCTTCACAAATGTCTTGAACTGGCGGTTCGTGACAGGCGTTGCATCGATCCAGAAATCGCTCACGCTCACGCGGTGCGCGGGCGCTTCTTCCGGGTAATGGCAATCTGATCCCATCCGGAATGTGCCGCGGGAAATCCTGACCATGTCGCGGCAGTGCATGCGATTGGCAACAGACGTGTCAGAAGTCTTGTCAGGTAACGATGCTACATCCATGACATTCCCACCGACTTGCATGCTGCACTAGCGCGGACAGGCGTCCCAGAACCCCTGCTGCCTGCTGGCATCTGTGTAGTACCAGCAGTAGCCCGGCGCGGGCGGAGCACCGGCCCAAGCGACGGCAGTTGCCGCGGTTACGAAACCCAGCGCAGCGCCTGCAGCAATCGCACCGCCGGGTGCCCAGCGATACCAGGTCGGGCGTACCCACGCCCCGGGCCGTACCACGCCGGGCCGTACGACGGCCCCACGGCGCACCACGGTTCTGCTTGCCACGCCGCCGCGCGGCCCGACGACTGTTGTGCGCCGCGCGACAGCGCCGCGTCGCACAACAACAATTGGAATCATTGCACCCTCGCCATCGTGCCGCAAGACAGAGGTCGCTGTCGGGACGATTCCCATCGCCGACCCATCAGAGATATTTATGGCAAGTGCTGACGTAACGACCGTGACGGCGAATAAAAGGCGACCAGCACAGCTTCTTTTGATAGTTGGGAATGATACGCAGTTCATTGGCCCCCCCCCCCTTTCGTGTACGGACGCGCACGCTTAGTCAGAGACATCTGCGTCAGCGCTTCTTCCCTATTAAATTGAGGATATGAACTGCAGGACAAGCTCTTCCTCGGTCTATTCCGATGAGTGTAGCAGAAGCTCTGCAATTCTGTGATGTCCAGTTTGTGCCAATCTGCGTTCCAGCAGGACGCAGGCTTAAGATATTTCGTCGCAGGCCTTACAAACTGTCCGATCAATATCGATAAAATTTCGCGATCACGACGCTCTTTTGCAACAGTCGGCAATCGGGATTGCGCCCACGGTTGAATTGTGGTGACGAACATTGTTTTCCGCGTATGTTGATTCCGTTCGATTTGTAGTCTGCTTGTCGGTGGGGTTTTACGATGCGCGCTCCGTTTGCTGCCGCGGCCATTTCTTCAGTCATGTGCCTCTCATGCTTGTCGCCAGTAATGGCAGCCGAAGGCGGCGTCGGTGTTTTTCTATTGGGGTCGCATGCCACTGGCGCAGGCATAACACCGCCACCCGGCGTCTTCTTTCAGAATGATTTCTATTATTATGATGGGAAGCTCGGCGGCGGCCGCACCCTGCCGACAGGCGGCCTCCTTGTGGCAAATGTTTCGGCTCAAAGCTGGATCGAATTGCCGACGACCCTCTGGGTCACGCCCGCCAAAATTCTCGGCGGCGATCTTGCCTTCTCGCTGACGGTTCCCGTAGGTGAACCGCGCGTGAATGCAAATCTTCTCGTGAACTCTCCGCGCTTCGGTCCGATTGGCTTGAGCGTCACAGACTCGCGGGCCAATCTCAGCGACTTCTTCCTGCAGTCCTTCGTTGGATGGCATGCCGGGAATTTCCACTGGCAGCTCGGTGTCGGCGGCGTCATCCCGTCCGGAACCTATGTCGCCGGGCAGCTATCAAATGCCTCACTTAACAGACCTGCACTGGATGTGTTCGGTACGCTCACCTGGCTGGATCCTGCCATCGGCTGGGATTTGTCTGCGGCGGTTGGCGTGACATTCAACCAGACCAACACAGCCACGGACTACAAGAGTGGCGATGAATTCCATCTCGAATGGGCCGCAACGAAATACATCACCAAGGAGTTCACGCTTGGCCTCGTTGGCTACTATTACCAACAGCTCACTGCTGACTCCGGCACAGGCGCCCGTCTTGGCGGCTACGAAGGGCGCGTCGTGGCATTGGGGGGATCGATCGGCTACACATTCGAGATCGGAAAGCTCCCGGTCTCGACGCGGCTCAAGGTCTATCGCGAATTTGATGCGGTCAATCGCATGGAAGGCACGGCCGGATACTTCACGGTGTCGGTTCCCGTCGCAATCGATACGAATGCCGTTGCCCTTGCTCAGGGACGTACGATCAAAGCCAAATTCTGACGCCGTCGGAATTTGGGGCGCTAACTGGACGATCCGTCAGATCAATTCCGAAGGAACTGGGGTTCGATGGCAGGCATATCCGTCAAGACCCTGCAGCTTACAAACTTCGAAGAGCTCGCATCGACGGTCCAGGGAGCTCGCAGTGAAATTATTCAACTCGATCCGGGCCGTGTAAGCGGTTTCATTTCAAACCTCTCTATCGGCGGGCTGCCTGTCAATGTCGGCTCGTTTTCCGTAGGCGTGAGAACGAGGGGGGTTCTGAGTCCGGATCGAACGACGATAGGGATGCTGACATCGACCAATGGGCGTGTCGTGCACTGGTCCCGCGACATGGCTGTGGGCGATGTCTTGGTCACTCCTCCGGACGTTGAGTATGGCGGGCGATACTTTGGAGGGGCGTCCGTCTTGACCATATCGCTTTCCGACAGCGACATACGCTCCTTCTTTGCGCATGAGCCTCGCATGTGCGATCCGGATTCCTGGAGGAAGACCCACATGCGCGGCGTTCCGGACCCGGGCTTTGTTCCGTGCCTTCTGGACATATTGCGACAAGCGATGGCCATGCATTCTATTCTGACAGATGACGCCATCGGGTTTTGGCGACGCGCGATCATCGAAATGATGACCCTTCCTGTGGTTCGCAACGTTCCGGCGGACACGCCTGGTCCTCTAGCGTCGGCGCTAAAAATCGTGCGAGAAGTGGAAGACTATGTCGATAGAAACGGCCTGAAGCCGATCCATATTTCGGAGGTCTGTAACAGGCTGAAGGTTTCGAGACGGAGTCTTCACAGGGCTTTTCATGAGACGATCGGCGTGGGACCCGTCACTTTTTTGCGCCGCAAGAGATTGTGTTCGATACATACCGCATTACGAGAGGCAGAGCCCCGCGTGACCACGATCGCCGAGATCGCCATGCAGTACGGCTTCTTCAATCTCGGCCGCTTCTCCGGCGACTATCGCGAGATGTTCGGCGAATATCCGTCACATACGCTTGGTGAAGATTTGCGGAAGTCTGGATCAATCCGGTGTCCCGACCTGTCTCTGGGCAACATGGTCCGCCCCGTTACGGCATAACGATACATCGAGAACTCACGAGCTCGACTTTCGAAGAGCGTCAAGATCGGCTCCACGTAGCAACGTCCGCTAATGGGATGGACCGGCTGCTTCCCCCGCGCGGCAGTCGGCCTAGACTGCTGCGTTTCAACCGGAGAAGCAGCCCATGGATACGACCATTGCGCCCCTCGCCTCGATCGGCATCGATATTGGTAAG
>NZ_NPKQ01000006.1 GCF_008329525.1 Tardiphaga sp. P9-11
TCCACGATCAGCATCTCCGACCACCTGCTCTGTTACGAAGCAGGCAGCGCAACAGGCCAATGGTAGGGGGTCAATTTTGGACGCCGATCCCCCGGCTTACGGGGTCAATATTGCAGGCCGAATGACACACCCGGCGGGCTTTTTGCCACGCGCTTCGAAACCAACGGATCTT
Source organism: Tardiphaga sp. P9-11 (assembly GCF_008329525.1). GTDB lineage: Bacteria > Pseudomonadota > Alphaproteobacteria > Rhizobiales > Xanthobacteraceae > Tardiphaga. The sequence continues at coordinate 173 of NZ_NPKQ01000006.1, forward strand.
ATCCCCCTTGGAGTCCGAATTCGGGAGCCCGCACGAGGGAGACGTACAATGAAAGACCTTCAAACCTGTCGCAACATGGAGCGTCTATGCCGACAGAGGGCTTCTTCTTTCCCGGGGGAACGCTGGAAGCATTTAGCCGAAGCCGAGATGTGGCACCATAAGGCGATGGATCTCATTGCCGAGCATCACATCGAGTGCAATCAGCCCGTCGACAAGGTGACGGAAAGCCGGACGCAGCCCAGATCGTAGCGTCACTGTTCTGAACACGCCCGAAACGGAAGTCCGTGATGAAAAATTGGCTCGTAATCTTAGCGCTGGCATTGTCCAGCAGCAGTGCGGTTGCACAGAGTAAGCGAAGCCCGCCATCGCCGCCCGGCGCCTCAGTGACCGGTCCAGCAGCCGAAAAACCGACATCCGGTAACGCGTCGGCAGCGGCCAGCCGTAGCAAGGCGTCACCCTCAACGCCGCCATACCGCGCAGAGAAGCCAAACGGCACCAACGCTGGCGATAGCACAACATCTGGCGAGGATGCGCCAAGCGTGAATAGTTCAACGACAAGTTCGCAATAGGCAAACGGAAACACAGCAAACAGCCGCCCAAACACGACGGCAGCGTGAAGGCGAGCGAAGGTTCTCGGCCGCCTATGTCAATCTGAAGATAGCAGCAGCGCTCCGCGACGGTTGATTTGGTAGGTCTCGGACAACATGCAATTGAAACACCGAAACGTCCTACGATCACCGGGCAGACTGGCCCTGGGCTGAGTCTCAATCTTGGTAAGAGTGCGAGCCGCCCCGCAGCGTCGGCACAGCAACAGATTGATCGCAGGTAGTTTCGTTGCTTTCACATCAACCTCCCCTGGGGAGAAGTCATCGACTCTACACTGGTTGCACGGTTCTCTTCCACAACTTTTGCTACGCTTAGCGCTATTGGGAACCTAACCGATACCTTGAGGGTTTTGACGATACTCCGTGCCTTACCGCGTAACGGCTCTAGTACGAGTAGCGGCCATGCGACGCACCCGAACCCTACCCTGTCCAAATTGCGGAGCCGCCACTTATTGGATCAGATGCTCCCTCCCCGAAAACGGCTTCGTTTTGCGCACACCTACGAGTGCCCAAAGTGCAGCTTCATCCACGCCGCTGTTGAGCCGGATCCAGTGGTCCAAGCAAAGGGCTGGTTGAAGGGCGAACTGCGACCGCCAGAGAATTAGCCGTGGTCAGGCGCCTGCTTGCGAAACGATGGGACACAGAAGACGTCGCCAGGCTGAAAGGGCTGGCCGACAACGGAGCGTCTGCTCTTCGAGCCGCAGCCGCGCTCGGCCGGCCCCTTACATCGGTAAGAAGGAAGCGCTCGATCTGGGTATTCCGCTGGCCGGCGTCCGAAAGGTAAGCGCTGAGCTGCGAGACAAGGGCGCTATCGAGGACCGACGACGTTACTAGGCGTTGAAAAGACGATATGGTCGTGAAACTTTAGCGCTTCGAACGTCGCACCAAAGTGGTGCCACGACCACTAAGGATAATGCTTTGACTTACGACGATCAGATCGGAGCTGCGATTGCAGATCAGGACATCGACAGGCTAATAACGTTTGCATACGGCGACACATGCAAATGCACTACCGTGAAAGGCGAACCGATGGCGTCTGCAAGATGCTGGCCACAGCACTTCGCTCCAAGGTTGTTCCAGGTTTGCTCTTCATAAATAAAATCGAACGGATTGCGTCGAACTAACGGTCGATGGATTTCCTGCGCGGGTTGAAGCAGGATAACAGCGACCGAATCTTGATCCCAGAAGCCTCGCTTCGGTCGGCTCGGCGGTAGAGCGACCTACTCGCCGGGCCTTTAGGGAACATTTTTTAAGCGATTTTGTTCTTCGAAAGACCGGGTACCGTTCCCCCAAGATCACATAACAACCCGGTCAGGCCCGACGGCATTGCCCCCGATGACGTCGGGCCGTTTACTTGACCAGTAGATGTCGCGGTAGCTGCCTGGACCGTTCAGGTCATCGAATGACGCCAGCTTCATCTGCATGATTACCGCTTTGCTCGCCATCGGCGATTGGCCACGCTCTGTCTAACAGTTCTCGTATCTCGTTCCGGATGATTTCTCTGCCGGCGCAGTAGCCAAGGCATAGGCCCCCATACCCTCCGATCAGAAAACAAGCGGAGCACGCCAATGCTATCCACATCGCAGAGCCTCCATGCTTCGCGAAGTTTAGCTCTTTGCCGCACGTGCACAAGCCTCGACGTCCAAATGGTATTCTCTCCAAACGCGTCGGATGCGCCTCCGTGACCGGCGGTACCAATGATGAGCGCCGACGTCTGGCCACGCCGCTGAATTCTCGCCGGTTGAGAATCGCTCCTGAATAAACCATTCAGGACGCATTCATTGGACTACTTCTAAATCGCTTGTTAGACGCTAAGGTTTGGCAAGTAGGTGAGAAAATGTCCTTTGACCCGATGGCAGCGGTAGTTGATTGGCTAGATGCTTATCGCTCAGGCGACCTTGAAAGTATTCTCGGCCTTTATGCCGACGCCGCTACGATCGAATGTGGTTGCGGCGGCGCGACGACGATAAATGGTCGCGAGGCTTTACGTGCATATTGGGAGCAGCGCCTAAGAGATTCTCCGGCCGCGGACTTGGATAATCTCGAACCGGCCCGTGATGGCGTTGCCATTACTTACGTTTGCCACGGCTCAAATATCCGGGCTGACTTTGAATTTGATGCTGCTGGCCGGATCAACTTCCAAAAATGCGGCCCGCCAAATTAGGGCGACTTGACCGCGCAAACCGGCTAAGGGTCATCAGGCTGGTCGAATAAAAAGCCCGGTTACCATCGCCGGCGCCGAGCAAGAGCGGCCGCAGGCTAATCGCGGGTACCTACCCGAGTTCATCATCTGGCTGTTTTTTTTCGCTGCGCCAATCGGTGTTTGCCGTGTCGTCGTAGCCGCTTCTGTTACTGTAGAACATCAAGGCCATCAGGCCGCATCCAATAACGAGTGAGAAAACCGTCCCGAGCGCCAACGCGATCCAACCATGGATCGACATCTCAGCGTCCTCAGCTGACGTCCACGCCATCATCGACCAGACAATTGCGAAGAGCAGCATGGCGAACAGAACGATCAAAACGATGGCCTGACCAAAGTTAATCGTCCGGGATGGATTTTGCTCGCGCATTGCAACCTCCTTGTCGGCACCGTGCCTGTCCGGCTATTAGACACTCCATCGCAACGGATTACAAAAAGCTCGGCCTCCGTTCGACAGCCGGGCAAGTTCCGGAGGCAAACACGACCGGGTCACCCGGTCGTGGGGCTACCGGACGGTGACGCGCGCGATACCGCCCATGCCGATTGCATTGGCTGCTGCTCGAGACAGATCGATGCAACGTCCTTGATAAACGGGCCGCGATCCGTGATCCGAACTTTTACCGACCGATCATTGGCTTTATCACCGTGACGTGGCTGCCGAAGCGCGTGGTGCGGCGTGCGGCCGCCAGGGCGTAAGTTGAACCGTTCGCCCGAGGCCGTCCTGCGGCTGTGATAGCCATCTCCTACGCCGTATGGCTAGCGATGCAGGTTTCCTCCTTGGTCATGGTGACGTTGAGGGATACGACGCCTTCGAGGAAGTTCTGAGCAACAGCAGGACTGACGGAGAGCACGCACAGCCAGGCTGCCGCTAAAAGCGTGGGGATTGAGTTTCCATTTGTGTTGATGCTAGATTTTCCCGGCCGGAGCGATCCCAGGAAGCACACGCGACGGTCGGCCCGCCGCTCAAGGATTCGGCTGAGCGTCGGGCCATTTCATTGGCTGCTATTTGATGGAACGAAATCTATTATTGCCGCTTTTTCCTGCGGTCGGCAGTTGGGTGGTGCTGTCGGCCGGGCTCGGCGGCTTCCCCACCCCCAAAACCCAACGCCGCCGAGCTTCCTATGATTGTACTCCGCTGATGTGCCCTGCGCCGCCGGTGACAGGCGATGGCGAAATCCGCTCCGCAAGCGGCGAGAAGCAGCTAACGAATTTCGCAGGTAAGTTTGAGTAGTTAGGTTAAGGAGCGGCTTATGTTGTGCGCATGAACGAAGGGCTTAGCGTCAAAAGTGTCGCGTGACGTTGCCGGACTTGTCGTTCGTACCGGCAACATTTCAATTGCGTGGCACGGGGTCGCTCAATTGCAATATGAGCGGCCCCACTAAGCTAGGCGGACGTCGACCGGAACGTTGTCGATCAGATCTGATTATTTAAGGAGCCGGATGGTCGTTCCTCCAAGGTCACACAATCCGGTCAGGCCCGACGGCGTTGCTCTCAATGACCTCGGGGCCGTATCATTTCCGTCGGCCCAGGAAGGAGTTCCAAGTATTTTGTTTTTCCGGCGGCTGGCAGATGATCCTTAAGCTGTCGCCCCTCAACCTCAGTCGGCCGGGCCTTCCATTATATTATTGGAAGGCTGATGAAGCTACGCCGGAACGAAACCATCTGATCCCAATTTTCACAAGCCGGCAGCTTTTGCAGAAGCTGTTGGCCGGGCTCAGCGGCGTCCCTGCCGATCAACTCGACCGTCGCGGAGCCTCTCCAGTTTCAATCGCTGGGCTCGGGATCATTCCGCACCGAGTTCGGTGAAGCGGCCCGGCGGCGAAATCCATCCGCCGCCGGGCCGATCCTTCCCTAGGAACGAATGGGTGTGTTGATTTTTCACGGATCCGGGAGCTTTCCTCGGCCCGTCGTCGAACGGCATTCCCATCTCATCTGGGTGAGAGGATTCCGGATACTGCGGTACAAAAGCGGCGCCGCTCTCCGTTTCGGTTAAGACGCTATGATCCCGAGGAGCGCCGAGACGCATTCGGGTCGGTTGAGCCAGCGCGGGAGTTGCGTGAGCTTGGCCTCGACGTTGAATGAGCGCCCATCCAACGAGCGTTGCGGCCAGAATGAGCGCAGAGTTAGACCTGAGGACTTAGCCGGGGATCCTTCAGTTGGCGAAGGCCAAGTCGGCGTCAGACCTCCAACCTTCGGCGACGCGTGAAGGTGGACCGGCAAGACTCCACGCTAGCCCGCTGAACGCTTGACATCCCGTGGCGGGCCATTGGCCGCTCGAGATCGATATGCTGCGATAGCCCGATTGGACAACAGAAGGCGGCTCGTGATGCCCTCTCGCATCAGTCTGGCTACGTGAAATGTGAGGAACTGGCTAGCCTCACCAACATCGTTCAGGTCTCCGGAGCGCCGCAGAAAATCGAAAGCGATATCGACGGACTCATCAAGAAGCGCAGGGAGCGAGATAGTAGTCAGGGTCGCCTCCCATTATGAAATTGCGAGCTCTTTACGCACGGTCGCGGCAGAGTTACCAACTTTTTCGACAACGCTTTGCAACTCCTCCTTCGTAACCTTGAGGTGCTTGGTCCAGTGTCGAACTTGATGCTCTTCGTGCATGTTGATCTTGCTGCGATCTTGCCGCGTTTTCTTTTTAAGATCGTCCATAACAGCCTCGATTCGCGTGTTAGAACGGCGCAAAGCGGCATCAAGTTCCCGCCAAGAACGTTTCAAAGTCATCTGGCACGGTCAGCGAATTGCTGCCGCCAGCCGCGCAGGTTAGCGCTCTGTAAAAGCCTTACGATCACATAAAGGAGCCGCGCCAACCCAAAGGTCCGCGCGGCGAGTTCGTCTATGCAAGAGTTTGCGTGCATGCAAGGACGTGGGATCAAGAGCTCTAATTGAGCGTTGTTCCCAGCGACTCACGTTTCGGTGGCCCAGATTTGAAAACGCTTATTTGACTTTCTACGTTGAATTCCAGCGTGGCCAGTACGAGTCCGTCGCAGGAAAGGTATGCAATTGCGCCCCCGCTGGGGACCGGCTGAAGGTCGTCTAGTTCCGAAGCCGGGTCGTTGAGACGCCGTTCTCAGTAGGCCCGCAATGCATCCCGCCCGCAAATAATTTTGGTCCCGCTAAAACACCATAGTACGGTTCCCGTCACGTCATTTTCGGGCGATTGGGTCCTTTGCGAGCGTCGCCGGTGCGCCGCAAGCGTGTGTCTGCCCTGACGTACTCACCAATTACCATGGTTGCTTGATTGCCGGAGCAGTCCGGCGGATTTTGCGAGAATACAAGGAGGGAGCCGGTTAGCAGGCTTGAACTCGCAGGGACGGCGTCGAGCAGAACGATGCCGCAGCTTGCATTAACGATCAGCAGGCGCCGTGCAATTGCGCAAGGCCCTCGCTCTCCGGCTCTGTCCAAGCGGCCATCAAAGCATATGCGACCGAGAAGACCCCTTGTCATTAGAATTTGCCACTTATTCCCGATTTCTATCGGAACTACCGTGTGTCTTCCTCGTTCACGATGACTACAAAAAATGGAGGAATTGATCATGAAGGCGCGTTTCTTATTTAGCACCGCGGTCGGCTTGGTGTTGGCGACCGCAGCAGTTGCTCAGTCACCAAGCGCGACAGCAACCTCCCCTAGCACACAACAAACGCAGTCCCCGAGCACCTCTTCGCCTACGACTCAGAAGGCACCCGATACGACCAACGATCGGTCCACGTCCACCTCACCAAGCTCTTCCACCAGCACTTCGCAGGCGCAGACGACTGCTCCATCATCGGCGGCCGGGTCTTCGACATCGCAGCCCCCGCAGGCGCAGACCAAAACGCCGCCCGCAACGGCCGGCGGCCAGATGCAGGCTCCGACCAGCGGCGGTGCTAACGCTGCAGCGCAGCCAACGACAACGAATAATACGGCGCAGTCTCCTTCTAACAACGCGGCGCAAGCTCCCTCGACGAACAACAATGCGCAATCGCAATCGACCAGCCTCAATGCTTCCGTCAATATCGACGACCAGCAGCGCACGCGTGTTACCCAGTCGATTTCGCGCCTCAACGTGCAGCCTCTTAACAACGTTAATTTTTCCCTGACCGTGGGCACCTCTGTTCCCCGCGACATCCGTCTGCAGACGCTTCCCTCTGAGGTCGTCGAAGTCGTACCGCAATATCGAGGCTACAGCTTCTTTGTGGTGCGCGACGAAATCGTCATCGTTGAACCTTCGACCTTGCAGATCGTAACTGTGCTGCCGCGCTCCGGTGGATCAACGGCCGCCGCGCCTGCACCGGCCCGCTCCAAGGTCTCGTTTACCGACAAGGACCGGGACGTTGTGCGCAAGCACGTCAGGACGAGGATAACCGAGCGCCAAACGACCGGCAGTACGGCCAAGACGGTTATCCGCCGCGGCGAGCATCTACCGGAAACGGTCGAGATTGAAGAATTTCCCGACGTCGTTTACCGAGAGGCTCCCTCACTGCGCGACTACCGCTACATCCACCGCGAAAATCGCACCTATCTGATCGACCCCGGAGAGCGCGTGGTGATCGACGAAATTGACTGACACGACTTCACAAAGAGAATCGAGGCGGCCAGTGGGCCGCCTTTTTTTCGCAATGTCATTACAAAGGCCGAAACCTCGGGTGCGATGGCTGTCATATGGAGGGCTCGCGCACTTTTCGGTATTATATTTTGGCAGGTCTTACTCAGATTGACTTCGTGGCGTGTGCCTTATCGGGCAGTGCAGCCAATTGCTGAAGCGCAATCCGGCTGTTCAGTGCCGCAAAAGTCTCGCGCGTACTGAAAAAACTGACGGCCTCGTCAAAATCCTCAGCTTCTACAATTTTTGCTCGCGCGATGGCGAGGTCGGCATCGATCTGGCCGCGGCTGCGTGGCTCATCAACCAGCGATCTCAAATGGGCCGCGCACAGATCCATGTCCTTACGCAATTCATGCAGCGAGCTTGCGCGGTAGATCGGTGCCGCCAAGGCCAACTCTTTAGCGCGAATCAGTACTTTCGGCGGTAGATTCTGTTCGGGAGTTCCGAATAAGCCGGCGTGCTGGCCTGGCTGCAGCGCGCTCGACGACACGATGGCCAGCGGCATCGACAGCCACAGACCTACGATTACCGGCGTCATCCACAGGAATAGCGGTAGCGACACGGCATAAGCGCTCATCGCCATCAGTACACCGAACACGGTCGGTACCGCGTACTTTCTGACCACTTCGCGGATCGGGACAACGCCGTCGTCGCGACGCTGGACCTGCCAGCCGGCATCCCGACCAAGCAGAATCTCGCCGACCGCGGACGATTGGAAGATCATCATCACTGGCGCGATCAGGCCGGACAGCAAAGTCTCGACGATGATGCCGGACAAAGCAAGAAAGCCGCCGCCGAACCGCGCTCGATTTTCGGCCTGGGTGAGCAGCAAAACGTAGGCAAGCAGTTTTGGTACGATCAGAAGACCCATCGTGCCGGCGAACACCCAGGCTGCGCGAACCGGATCTTGGGCTGGCCACTGCGGAAACAGCGAAAATCCCTTTGCGAAATATTCCGGACGGACGAACTGGGCCTGCAGCGAGATCAGAATCCCGAGCACCAGAAACATAAGCCACAGCGGCGCAGTTAAATAAGAACCGATGCCGGTCAGGAGATGCAACCGCGAGACCCAATGAAGCCGCGGCGCTGCCAGCACAGCCAGGTGCTGCAGATTGCCCTGACACCATCGGCGGTCGCGCGCTGCAAAATCGAGGAGCGACGGCGGGCATTCCTCGAAACTGCCGCCCAGTTTCGGTGCCATGTGGATCGCCCATCCGGCGCGCCGCATGAAAGCTGCTTCAATGAAGTCATGGCTGAGAATATGGCCGCCGAACGGCTTGCGCCCGGGAAGTTCGGGCAGGCTGGCATGTTCTGCAAAGGCGCGCACGCGGATGATGGCGTTGTGTCCCCAGTAATTGCCTTCCGAGCCGTGCCACCAAGCGATTCCGGAGGCGATTACCGGGCCGTAAAGCCTGCCAGCGAATTGCTGCATCCGCGCGAACAGCGACCGCGCATTGACAACGATAGGCAGCGTCTGGATCAGACCGACGCCGGGATGCTGCTCCATGCCGGCGACCAGGCGCACGATCGTGTCACCGGTCATGAGGCTGTCGGCGTCCAGGATGATCATGTGATCATACCCAGCGCCGAACCGCTTGACCCAATCCTCAATATTTCCCGATTTGCGCGCGGTGTTGCGCATCCTATGGCGATAAAAGATGCGATCGCTGGCAGTCTCGCGGCGCAGTTTCAATATGGCTTTTTCCTCGGCCACCCAGATTGCAGGGTCAGTACTGTCACTCAGCACGTACCAGTCGAACTGCGCGGCGTAACCGGTCTCCGATATAGATTCCCACATCGCCCGCAACCGTGCCGTGATCTGATGGGGATCTTCGTTATAGGTCGGTAACAGCATCGCGTTGCGGCTCGAGATCATCGCGAGTGGCGTAAGCGGTTCTATGGCGAGCGGATCCCGTGCGCGCATCAACAGTAGGGCGAAGCCGGCCAACGCCGACAAGAACGAGAACGCGACCCAGGCGAACAGCATCACGAAGAGCGCCAGTACCATGCCTTCGAGGATGGTCACGCCGCCGACCTTCAGCACCTCGAACATCTCGTAGCCGCCGGCCGCGGTCAGGGCCACGGTGCCAAGGAGGATGTAAGCGCGCCGCAGAACAGTCGGCATGGGCCTGAGCTGCGCGCGTCGTTGGGAGGAAGCTGGCCCTGCGAGCCCATCCGATATCATCGTCAGCGGCATCTCTGGCGGTAGAAACCTCTCGCCCGCGCCGGCCGGCAACGCAGCCGCAGGCACGGTAACCAACGGCATTTGGTTCTTCACGTTCATGGTGTCCATCGATAGACCCAAACTTCGGAGATCGCCTGATCGTCCTGCATCAAAGAAGCGCGCAATTCGACCGGCGCCTTGCTCTTGACCGGCATCTCGAAACTCAGGCGCCAGCCGCCGTTTTGCGGATTCCGCTGTGTTACGATATTGCGGATTTCAGCCTTTTCGGCCGTGACAACGCCTTTGATCTTGGTGGGATCGATGGATTTGAGCTTGTCGCCAATCAGATCGAGCACAAATATTTTGGTATCGTCCCCGCGCGCGCCGATGCCGCTGCGTGAAAAGATCGCCAGCGCCGACGGCTTCGGTTGATCGGGCCCCCAATGCAGGCGGTAGGTAAACGCGAGTTCGCTCTTTGCTGGAAGCGGGTTTTTCGGACGCCAAAAGGTACCGATATTGTCGTGAATCTCTTCCTTGGTCGGAATTTCCAGCAGTTGCACCGATCCCTCGCCCCAATCGCCAATCGGTTCCACCCAGAGACTGGGGCGCCGTTCGAAACTTGATTCGAGATCCTGGTAGTCGGAGAAGTCCTTCTGCCGTTGCATCAGTCCAAAGCCTCGCGGATTTCGGTCTCCGAAAGAGCTGATCTGCAGATCGCGCGGGTTATGCAGGGGTCGCCAGAGCTGTTCGCCTCGCCCGTTGAAAATTGCCAGACCGTCGGAATCGTGCACGGCAGGGCGGAAATCGTCCACGTCCTTGCGGTCGTTCGGACCGAAGAAGAACATGCTCGTGATCGCCGCGAGGCCAGTGTTTTTTATTTCCACCCGCGGATAAATGACCATCTCTACATCGAAAATGGTCGTATCGCCTGGCCGGATGGTGAACCGATAGGCGGCCGCAGCACTTTCACTGTCGAGCAACGCATGCACCACAATCGAGTTGGCGTTGGACGCCGGCTTCTCGATCCAGAAGGACTTGAACTGTGGGAATTCCTCGCCGGCGGCCTCGCCGGTGTTGATGGACAGGCCCCGCGCGGACAAGCCGTATACTTGGCCTTTGGCCACCGCGCGGAAATAGCTGGCGCCGAGAAAAACGCAGACCTCGTCATAGTAATCGGGCTTGTTGATCGGGGCATGCAGCCGGAAGCCGCCGAAGCCTAAGTCGGCCCCGGCCGGCGGGGGCGGCGTAGCGCCAAAGGAGAAATTCTCAGGTTGATAAGGGACTACGGTCGCCTGGCCATTGGCCACTTCATAGATATCGACGCGATTGGTGTAGAACGAGCCACGATGAAAGAACTCCACCTCGAAGGGCAGCTTCTCGCCGCGCCACAAAGCCTTCTCCGGATTAAAGCGCAGCGCGCGGTATCGGTCGTAGTCCAGATCCTTGAGGGAGTCTGGCAGCTTGTTGTCTGGCGCCTTGAATGCCTTGGCGGCGGCTTCCCGCGCCATTTGCCGCACCACGGCGGCGTCGAACGCCGCAGGCCCGGGAGCTGCGCGAGCGCTGCGCGGGATCATCGTCATCAATGGCAAAGCGGCCGAAGCGCCGAGAAGTTGTCTGCGGTTCAAGGTGTCTCCAAACGCCAGAGTGATATGCAATAACACGCGCTGCACCATCGAGTTCCGCGAGCTGGAACATTCAGCGCTCTGCGCTTGCCATGATTGCCGGTGTTTCCCGACTCTACCTCACCAAACGCTGGCGTTTCCAACCCGCGGTCGGCCGGTGTCAAATGCCAGTCGACGGCGCGCGAACTGACCATAGAACGGGTGAAAATAGCGCTGTTGTCGATAGACGTTGAATCACTCGGTCCAGGCCGTGCGACGCCGCTAAGTCAGCATTCGATGCCGCAGCCAAGACGCCCCTTGCCGGATGACTCACGAAAACCCTCAAGATCAGCTTTCAACGACGGACACAGCGCTTCGACGATGCTGCATTGATCCGCATTAATGCTGCCAATTTATCCCGCCGGTTGTTCATAATTCCCCGCCGCGTAGCCCGGTTTCTCGCGTCGGCCGCCTGACACGCCACACGAGATTTTGGGTTACCAACACTCCGCCCTAACTGCTGAGCTTGACCTCCGGTGAAAAAAATGGCCCGCCGAAGCGGGCCATCGCTGTTATCGGAAACGACCGTACAATTCTCGCTCCTTGCGCACCTGCCCCGCATCGTAGGGCGGGCTTGCCGGGTCATACCCGCTCCACCCCGACTTCTCCCAGGCCACACGGCGATCATTGAGATTGACTGACGATGGGCTCATCAGCGCCTCGAGGCGCGCGCGGTCGGCCTCGTTGACCTTTGCCGAGACCAACGTACCGCCGCGGCGAACGCCTTCCGCGTAAAGCGGTGCATCTTCCTTGGAGACGCCAGCCTCGGTCAGAGCACCAACAATGCCGCCGGTTGCTGCTCCGGCGGCAGCGCCGACTGCCGTAGCGGCAAGCCATCCTGCCGCGACAACTGGTCCAAGGCCGGGAATAGCAAGCAGCCCTAGTCCGGCTAGAAGGCCCGCAGCGCCGCCGATCCCTGCACCGATTCCGGCACCGGCGCCGGCTGCTTCGGCGCGATCATCGACGCCATCACCGTCGCGGTCCTTTTTGCCGTCGAACCAGCCCTCGGAGTTGTTGGCCACGATACTGATGTCCCCATAAGGAACGCCGGCGGCCTCAAGGCTTCCGACAGCTTTCTGCGCTTCCGGGTACGAGTCGTACAAACGTGAAATGGTCACGGTCATGAGATTACCTTCCGGTTACTTTGCTGCGTTGACGTTGCCCTGGAAATCGACGCTGATCGCACTGGTCGAGCCACCCTTGGTCGCTTTGCCGCGCCATACGCCGTTGTCGTCTTTTTTCAATTCGCTGACGTTCGTGTAGCCAGCCTTTTCGATAGCACTCTTGGCCTGCCCCTCGGTGAAGGAGTTACGGCCGGCGACCGGCGCATTGGAGTTCTTCTGCTCGCTGTTGACGGCATTGTTGCCCGGACGATCTTTTGCCGCCGAGCTCTGGGCATGGGCTACTCCCGAGATCAGGAGAGCGGCGACACAGATAGTCGAAACGCGTTTCATAGGTCCCTCATAGGTTGGTGTTTGGGCTCCTCCAACAAGCTGTTAGCTGACGCGTTCCATTGATTGCCGAAAAAGGCCTGGACCTACGATAGCGGCGCGACATCCCTTGCTTATGCCATTCTTTCCCGCAACGGCGGATCATATGGCTGGCTTGCGTGCCTTTGCTCAACTCCTCGCCAAACCATAGTCGGGAACTTTCGGCAATTGCGCGGATTATTTGACGCGTTTGCGTCTCGCAAATTTTGCAATTGGAGGATACCATCATGAAAACGCTTTATCTCGCCGGAACACTAGCTGCTTTCGCTTGTACCTCGGCCTTCGCTCAAACGACGACGGTTTCCAGCGACTACTACGTAGTGCGCGATGCCACCACCAAGAAGTGCACAATCGTTGATAAGAAGCCAACGACCACGACAACGACGATTGTCGACAACGGAACGTTCAAGACCAGAACGGAAGCCGAGACCGGCATGAAGACCATGAAGGTCTGCACAGAGAACTGACGCGCGTCAGCACCCGTCACTTCGATCGGTGACGGGTGCTTGTGCCGACAGGCCGCGGTATCGCAGCTCCGATTAACAAGAGTCGACGCGACTAATCGCAAGGATGCGCAATCGCATGTCCAGCGCTCCACGACGTATCGCGTCTGCAGCACATGTCGGCGCGGCTCGAGCCTTAGTGCACGGCAGTGCCCAACCGCCTTCGCGCGTAGCGAAAAGCGGGACACGCATGAATCGATCACTCAATGGGCTAACATTTGAATCTCGTTGCCGAAGCGCTAATCGAGCGGACATCACGCCTCCGTTGTGATTCAAAAATTTCAGGAAGACAGCGATCGATCAAGGGAACCTCCGTCCGAGTGACACATCCCTCGCAGCGAGCGCCAACGCTAAGCGTCGTTCTAAGTCAATCCTGCGATCTTCTATTGGCGGCTTGAAAATATTGTCGCGAGCGACCACGCCTCGATGCTCGTCGGCTTGGATTGCATCGATGTTGCAATCTTCGAACGTGCAGTACGTGAAAGCGACGCTGGTGGTCCCCTCATCGACCAGTATCTGGCATTTGACGAACTCACAGCAGTCGTATCTCAGGAAAACGGGACGCCCGCGGAAATCCAGTACCCTTCCCTGAAATCTGGTTTGGTAGATGACGTGTTCGTCCGCACCATTGTCTGTGTTCATTTCGCGCCTAGGATTTCTGTTTATAGTTCGGTTATGCATTAGTCGGCTATCGGTCCCACTATGTTCTAACGTCAGAAAATCTGACCTTCCACCAGCTCATAGCGGTCAATCCCGGCATGGAGCGTCAGCCGCCTCGGCGATGTCGACAAACAATTCCTCCGACGCCGGATGCGCGTCCAAATCCCCGCGCTCTATATGCAGCTGCCTTCCTCCTCGGCACCAATCGAGATACCAGGATTTCCCGCTCGTCCATTTCTGCCAGGGCTCATAATAGTCAGCACCACGTTTTCTGAAACACATCCAATAGTTATGATAGGCCATATAAGTCAATGTATTGGCGAGTACCAACGTGGCGCGCGGTCCCCGATCATTCGGTTAGAAACCGTTTCCCCGCCTTCCACACGGTCGATGGAAAATATCGGGATAAAGCGGCAATTCGACGGAACGACCTTAAGTGTTGGCAGTTTTCACTCCGCCAACACACCAGGAGGACGATCATGAAATTCATTTCCACGGCTGCCATTGCAATCGCTTCGCTGGCCTACTTCTCGCCTGCCCTCGCTCAGAATGGAGCGGCGGGCGGAGCCGTCGGCGGCGCAATCGTCGGTGGCGCCGTCGGTGGCCCTGTCGGTGCCGCCGTTGGCGCTGCCGCCGGCGCCACGGCAGGCGGCATTTCCGAGGCCAACCGTCCCCGCTTCCACAGCTACGTCACCGAGCGCCGTCACCCGTCGTACCGGTATGACCGCGAGCTACGTGTCGGTGCCGTATTGCCCGACAGCGGCGTCACCTATTATGAAGTTCCGCGAGAGTACGGTTCCACTGCCTATCGCTACACGGTGGTCAACGATCGGACCGTACTGGTCGACCCGGGCACCCATCGTATCGTCGAAGTGATCGACTAAGCGCGCTTTTCGAGGCGGGCCGAAAGGGCCGCCTCGACCAGTTCGATACGTCTTTGTGGGAGGATCATCTTGCCCATACTTCAATATCTCGCGTGGGTCGGCGCCGTACTGCTGGGAGTTCTATTTGCCATCGGCGAAAGCGACAGCTCTCCGACAAAAAGCTCCTCCGCAAAGGGCTGGAGGCCCACCGATTCACTGCGCAGCATGGCGCAACATCGTCAGCCGGAAGACCCGGCACGTGCCCGGGACGCGGCGTTTCGCATCGTCAACTATAGATCGGAGGCGCGACGCCCTGCCTGCTCAACGTGCCTTTTCCTAAAGACTTAAGCGGGTCGTTGCTTTGTTCAGGAGTTGCTAGAGGTGGATGATTTCCAGCGAATGACGATCATAGCCCAGGCTATCAGCACTTGTGCTATCGAGAACCGCAACGGAGAAAAATTGCCGATAACGAGCGAGCAAGCCACCTGCGTTGCAAAGGTAGTGATCACGGCTCTCTCGCTGGCCGGTTTTGAGATCACGCCGATGGCAAAGACGGCCGGTCCAACCTAATCCGGCGCTGCCAGCGGTAGGCTGCACCGGATTGTTGTCCATCCGTCGGCACGGATGTAGTCAAACTTTCCTTCTAAGGCGCGGAGGCGCTCCTGCATTCCCGTCAGGCCCCGGCCGAATTTCGGCTCTAGGGGCGCCCTCGCACCATTATCGGCAACCTCGACCAGAATAGCTTCGTTCGTCACCTCGGTCTTCACGCTCATCTTAGACGCACCGGCATGCTTCAGGACGTTGGTGATGCCTTCCTGCAGCAAACGGTATACGGTCTGAGCGACCACACTGTCCGCCGTGACGATCCGGGGATCGATCTCGAATGTCACGGCCATTTCAGGCACCTGCGTGTGTACGTCACGCAAAAGCTTTTGGATGCTAGCATCGAGACCCAGCTCTTCGATGAGCATTGGTCGCAGCCGCTCAAGAATGCGGCGGTTGGCGATTTGCAAAGCCTCCACCGCCTGCAGCACGCGCTCCTCTCCCATGGACCGGTTGGTGCCGCTGCCGCGGTCGTCGATCATAGCAGTAACGTTAGCCCGGATAGCAAACAGAAGTGGACCAAGTTCATCGTGCAACTCACGCGAGATGTCACGTCGCTCCTCATCTTGGATGGAGATCATCTTTCGTAATAGACTTCGGTTCTCTGAACTGAGGCGACCGAGAGTCAAAGCAAGCTCGTTCACGGACAAGCAGCTTTCCCGAACTTCAGGGGGGCCGGAACAATCGACTTTCTTCGAGAAGTCACCAGTGCGGAGCCGTGCCAGCCCCTCCGCGAGATCGCGTAAGGGCTGCAGCGCTGCGCCAATCGTCACAAACGACAAGAGGCCGGCAAGCAATGCCATGCCGACGAGTGACCCGAGAAGCGAGAGAAAGCCGATCCATTTCTCGTAGATCTGCGCAGAGAGATCTGGTTCGAAAATAAGATCGCCGACCCGGCGACCTTGGACCAGGACGGGGACATACTGCGCAAGGTCAGGCACGAACAGGGCTTTCACGAACCATTCCGGGACCCTGCCGGACGTCTTGCCCCGCTCCGGTGCGTGCACCTCGCCATCGCGGCGAAACCGGATCGCGTCCGCAGGTGTCGAACCGAGCTGATCGACGAACGCCGCAAGGATTGCGTCGGGTCTTGTGGAGGCCGCGAGAGCGGCGTTCAAACCCGCCGCGACGGTGATCGCCGACCGCGCCGATGACTCGTTCTCCTCCAAAATTTGATCCGAGGAGAAAATCCATAGCAAAGCGAGGCCGGCAATCAGGGCGCTCAGAAACATGCCGCCCAGCAGCACGCAAATGCGTGCACGCAGCGACAAAGTCGTCCACATTGGAATCATTAAATTGGTCAACCCGGCACCATTCCTCTGGTCAAAGCGTTGAAATCCAATATTCATAGCATAATTGCGAGATTGTCCCGCCGATGGCACAGCCTGTGAAACTCCTGATTGTCGATGACCACCCCGTCGTGGTGTCGGGCTGCCGTTCGCTGTTTGCGTCGGACCCTACAATATCCATCGATGAGGCGGTCGATGAGAGATCGGGACACCGCGCCTATCTATCTAAACGGCCCGACGTGACGATCATCGACATCAATCTGCCGGATCTTTCCGGCTTCGAGTTGATGCGTCGTATCCGCAAGGATGATCCCGACGCGCGTATTATCATGTTCAGCATGAATGACGATCCAGCCTTTGTGGTCCGAGCCATCGAGCTCGGTGCCCAAGGCTATGTCTCTAAGGGCGACGATCCGCGCCTGCTCATCAAGGCAGTACGCAAAGTGGCTGCGGGGGAGAACTTCATTTCTCCGCATCTCGCAAAGACAGTAACGTTCTCAGGCGCTGCTATCCGTGCAAATCCGGCCACCAGCATGTCGGCCCGGGAACTGGAAATTCTCCGGCTCCTCGGCCGGGGCGACAAGATCGTTGAGGTCGCCGACGCGCTCGGCATCTCCTACAAGACGGTAGCAAATACCACGTCCCTACTGAAGCAGAAGCTGGGCGCACGGAACCACTCCGATCTCATCCGTATAGCCGTCGAGATGGGCTTAAATTAGAGTTCTTCACGATAGAGTCTTGGCCACTTCTTTCCGCACAGCTCACATCAGCCGCAGGCTTAAAGCCGAAGGACGTGGATCGACAAGTGGCTAGCGTTCCTATGACATTGGGAGAAGGTGCCGCTACAGCCTTAGGGAGGTGCGACGCCTGTCGCCGGATCCGCTCGAAATTCACTGCGGAAACGTTGCTGCATTGCGTGCGTGGGCGCAACGCAACAACAGCGCCAGGCGCGGAACGAGCGGCGGAGGCTTAATCGCGTCCGCTGGACTTATCACCAATGATGACCATGACCGCGACCGCGGCTCCAGCCGTAATGATGCCCGCGACCGCGGGACCAGCCGTAATGATGTCCGCGTCCACCACGATGCATGTGGCCATGACCATGACCGTGGCCGCCCTTTATCTCGATCGCATCGCCCGAAGCTGTCATCGGCGCTAGCGGCATAGCGGCCACGGCCGCTCCGCTTCCCGCCGTCAGCAAAAGGGCCTCGACCCCGGCGATCGTCATCCGTTTCATATTGCTCTCCTTTGACCGCACCAAGCGGCCGTTGACACAAGTTCCCGGTTTGCGATGGGTTTCTGAGCTCGGCATTGCGGAGACAGCTGCTGATATAAGCGGCGAACTTAGAGTCTAGCGCCGGCCATATTGCCTCTTTTACCCGGAAGCGGCATCCGAGAACGGAACCAAGAAACTGCTTTCGCTGTTGTTGCGCAAGACCGAATGAGCGGTCTCGACAGTGGAGGTCACAAAATGAATAGGAGATTGATGGGATCGGCTGCGGCCATTGCCTTGATTGCCACGACTGCTTTCGCTCTGGCGCAGGGCGGCGGCGCGAGCGGATCAAAGGGGGGCGATGCACCTGCCGCGTCAGCACCGCGGGCCGGCGAGGCTCCTTCGACCAACATGCCCGCCGCAAAGGGGACGGCAAGTGACGCTAAGCCGATGACCGGTTCCAGGTCTGCACCTGATGCCAAGGCCGCCTCCGACCAGAAGGCCGCGCCTGCCAAACCAGCAACGACCGCCCAGGATAAGCCTGCCGTCGCTCCGTCGGATAAAGCCGGGACCTCTGCGCAAGAGCGCACCGACACCAAGGGCGCGAAGTCCGCGACGGACACCAAGTCGACAACGGATACCAAGGCTGCCACTGACGCGAAGACCGGCGACGGCAAGGCCGGCTCCGCGTCTACGACGGGCAATGCCGCGACGTCTGCAACCGTTGCCCTTCCTGCTCAAAAGCGCACGCAGATCACTAGTGCGATCCGGCAAGAAAAGGTCGAGGAAGTTCGCAATGTGAACTTCAACATCTCAGTAGGCGTGACGGTACCGTCTACAGTGCGCGTGCACCCGCTCCCGACGCGAGTGATCGAAATCTATCCAGAATGGCGCGGATACGACTTCATTCTGGTCAATGGTCGTTACGTTATCCTTCGACCGCAGACGCATGAGATCGTCTACATCATCGAAGGTTAGGCCCGGCGCCGCCTTGTGGCGCTAGACACTCGTTCCTCGTTCACTCTACTGCCCCGGGTCCACATCCGCGGGCAGTTTTTTTTGGCCTTGTGCGGATCAATGCAGCTACAGCGGAACGATTGCCACTTTATCCCGTTGGCGTCTCGGTTGAACAAGGGAGCTTGAAGATGAAGTTGTCAACTTACGCATTTGCCGCTGCCGTCGTGGCGACCATAACTACCCCGACCTTTGCAAGTGCGCAGGACGTGCGCGTTCGCATTGGCGAGGATCACGGAATGTCCCGCGACTATGACCGCGGCTACCGCGGCCCTCGCGCGGAATATCGCCGCGATCATGGATGGCACCGCGGCTGGCGCAATCGCGACCGGGTGGTAGTGATTAAGCAGCGCCGTCATCGTTGGGATTGATCCAAGGAGGTGGCCCGCATGGGCCACCTCCTCCTTTTCTGACAAGGTTATCCGCATGACTTTTCTAAAGACATTCGATCGACGTGCAGCTGGCTTAATCATCTTCGCTGGTTTCATCACGTTAGCATTTGCGACCCAGGGCTCCGCGGTGCCTACTGCCCCCGCAGGAGCTTCTGACGCGCTAATCACATCAGGCAGAGCGCCTATGGACCAAGACGCCGCACGGGTTTCGCAAACTGCTGCCGATAGCGTGTGCGAAAAGCAAAACTGGCCATACTACTCCGAAGAATGCCTGCGCGGCGAAGGTGGCGGATCCGCTCCGCGTCAAGTTCACCTACAACCGGCTGCTGTCGAGCCGGCGACGCCGACGCCTATCCTCGCCTCTACAAACACCGCCGAGCGCAAGCCAACTGAGTTCCGGCAGGTCACCGAAACGCCCCGCCGGCGTAAGATGCGCCAGACGCCCCACTATGCAAGCCGGCGCATTTCAAGGCCACAAGTAATGCAACCTGAGGATTCCGAGCAACTGCCCTTGACCTGGTGAGCTTGCTACAGCGTTTACGCGTAATGATTGTTGGGCTTTTGAGCGTCACGTTATCCATAGGTGCTAAGAAATGTGGCGCCTGGCGCGACCAAGCGCTCGACCAATAAACTACCATTCCAGAACGCGGGTCTGCCTTGAATTTGCTCGGCATGTTGTGGAAGGTCGCACCAGCAAATGGATTCAATAGTGTCAAACAACGAACGTCGCAGCGGATTTGCCCGCCTTTTTGGAGACCTTGCTAACAAGACTTCTCAACTCGCGGGTCGAGCCACGACGTTCATCGTCGCAGCCGCCGTCGTGATCATCTGGGCCGTGACCGGTCCTCTGTTCGGTTACTCGGACACGTGGCAGCTTGTCATCAACACTGGGACGACGATCGTGACGTTCTTGATGGTCTTTCTCATCCAGAACTCTCAGAACCGAGACAGCGCCGCCATTCAGGTGAAGCTAGACGAACTCATCCGAACGAGTGCCGCTCATAACTCATTCGTCGGCATCGAGCATCTGACCGACGAGGAATTAGAGGATATCCGGACCAAGTGCGAGGCACGCGCTGCGGCCGAGAAGGTCGGTGAAAGGAGTGTGCAACGCATGGGCGAGAAGGCTCGCGAAGCCGCGGACGCCGCCGGGTCCTGATGGACGGATGATGCGGGCTCCGTCCTGGCTTCGCAAACCCCCTCATCGTAACTTTCGTCGTCGCCATGTCCATGCGCGGCTCAGGACCAGATGACGCTCGGCATCCTGCCGACCCGTTCACGGGCCGGGGTGTCAAGTTCGCCGCAACCTTCAACGAAGCAAGTTGGAAATCCGCATCGGCTAGCCTCCGAACACGAACCGCAGGACTGTCACGATGGTCGCGGACAATTGCGGCCGCCGCGGACATCTCCAGGGCGGGCGCATTTCTTCATTCAAGGTGAGCTGTCAGTGAATATACCCATCGGCCAGCGCGCAGCGTTGATCGCCCTATCCAGACCTGCCCCTGATTCTGACACCTCATCTCGGAGTCGCCGAGCGCATCGAGGACGATGATTGCACGTTTGATGACCACCTTAAGAGCGGCGTGAAACATGGCGACAGAGTGATCATTCATTGCTGAACCTTCGCGACCGGGAACGATCCGCCACAGCGGCTGTTTTCTGGAAAACTCGCCGGAGCCAATCGATGAAAGCGATACTTTCTAAAAAGGAGTTGGAGCGCGAAGCCCTCGCGGAGATGAGAAAACGCCCAGGTTGCGAGACGCTGAAGGCAGTCGACGTCCAATACAGTGACCTTCGAGCCGATACGAACTGGACTCTGTATGCCTTCACAGAAGGTCGAATTGATCCAGGTGCTTTGCATAGCGCGCTGGAAATGACCGTAGACAAACTGCGCCATCAATATGAACTGCGCGCCCCGGAGTGATCCCTTATAGGAAGTCAGACTCCCACCTCGCCCTGAAGTCTGACCTCCATGCTTAAAAAGAAAGCGACCGCCAACGAGCTGATCTGGCTCTTTCACGAGAAGCTTGCAGGCTCCAACTTCCCCAATGCCGGGATTGCGATTGTTCCAATCGGTAACGGCAATTGGTCGGCGCTGACGAATGCCACCGAACGCCGGCACTATCCCGATCTGGCAAAGACTGTGGTGCGAATAGAGAGGCAGCTCCGCGCTCGCTACCTCCTGAAAGAGGTTTGATCTGCCTTCACGGGCGGGAACTAAGCCGGCGATTGTTCTATGGTCCCATCGACCAAGGCTGCATCTTGAACAAGACCAACCAGTTTGACCTTCCTACGCTGCCCCATGCTCACGCCGCCGAGCGCTCTCGAATGAGCGACGATCAAAGCCTGATCAAGGCCCGTTACTGCAGATCGATCCTGAAGGTCGCCGCGATCAGCACCGAGCAGGAAGCCCGCATTTTACTGAACGGCCTGGCCACCGAGCAGGTTACCACAAACACCTCTCCCGCGATGGCCGAGGCTGAACGAGTAGCTTTGACTGCGATCCGCGATCTGGCTGGATATCAGCACGGACGAAGCGTCCCCCAAAGCTCCAGCGAGTGGATGCGTGCCGCGCGAGCAATCCAGTTGTGGCTAAACGTTCACGATCAATAGGCATCGTGCGCGCGGAATGCGGAGAAATGGACGCGTCCGATAGCAAACAGCAAAAGACATCTCGTGAGCTGTAGCTTCTGTATCGGAAACGGCTTTTTTTTTCGAAGCCCGTCTCAAAAAATTCATTAAAGGCACCCGCCGCTAAGGCACCCCGCACTAGACCTTACCTATGGTACGCAGTACGCAGGCGCACCAGTGCTGCATACCTCGCCGTCCATGAAATAGCTCAACTGGTGGATGTCGTTGAGGTTTCCGCCGATTCGTTTCGTGGTACGCAGAACGCATTTTCCCGAGACAAAAATCTGCGCGTGAGGAGAGCGCCGTCCTTGGCGATTGCGCCTAAAATGTTTTCAGACTCCCCACGGTTAGACCAAGTTGGTTTACCTCCCCGAAAAACCGGCGGCCGGTCTTGAGGCAGCGCTCATTTCCGGCGCAGCATTTTCGCGATTCAGGCGCTCGCGCATTTCCTTTCCGGCCTTGAAGAACGGAAGGCTCTTTTGGTGCACGGTAACATGTTTTCCAGTACGTGGGTTGCGGCCTGCACGAGCGGGGCGATGCCTTACCGAGAACGCGCCGAAACCGCGAAGCTCAGCCCGATCACCGCGTGCCAGCGCAGCGACGATCTCATCGAGAATCGCGTTCACGATGTTCTCAAGGTCCCGCTGGTAGAGGCGCGGGTTATGTTTAGCGATGCGTTGAACAAGTTCGGATTTGACCATCGTGACGTCGGAAATTTGGCGGGAGGCCGCATTTCCTCGATCTGACTTGCACTGTCAAGATGCAATAAATTGGGGAATCGTCGAAAAACCTGACCCGGCGAGACCGGTTGATCTGCACTCACCAATCTTGGAGCGGAACCAAATCATCCACTTCTGTTTACATAATCCAAGTGCGATATCCCAATCGATTTCCTGTCTGTTCCCGATATTGAGGCTTCCGTGCACCTTCGATCTGGCCGATGGGCATTAGCCGAGGAGCGTCAATTGATCGCGTCGATCGAGGGGAATACGTCGGCAGCCAGAGCTCCTGTATCTGTTGTTTCGTTCAGCTTAAGGCGCCGCAGCTTTGGTTTTAGAGGCCGTCAAGCAACGCCCTGACCTTTTCTGCAAGATCGTTGATTGTATAAGGCTTTGAGATGAGATGCGTACCCGCATCCAGAACGCCATTATGGACTATGGCGTTTCGCGTATAGCCCGTGGTGAACAAAATCTTGGCGTCGGGCAACAGCGGTTGGAGGACTTTTGCGAGCTCACTGCCTGTCATTTCGGGCATCACAACGTCCGTGAAAACCAAATCGGGCCGTGAGCCGTTCTCAATGAGGTGAATGGCTTCTCGCGCGCTTGCAGCTTCTATGACCGAATAGCCAAGTTCTCGAAGCGTCTCGACAGAGATCGCTCGCACGCGTTCTTCGTCCTCAACCACCAGGACCAGCTCTTGATGCTGCCCCACGTCTGCGCGCACCGCGCCAGTCGAAGCATCGGTCGTAACCTCGCCGTAGAAACGCGGCAGGTAGATTTTTACGGTGGTGCCAACATCAAGTTCCGAATAAATCTTCACATGACCGCCCGACTGACGCACGAAGCCGTATACTTGACTTAGGCCAAGGCCCGTGCCTTTTCCGACCTCTTTGGTCGTGTAGAACGGATCAAAAACTTTGCTCAGCACATCGCTGTTGATACCGGTACCGCTGTCGGTCACTGCGATGAGAACGAACTGTCCCGGTTCAATTGAGTATTGTCGGGCATACGCCGCATCCACAGACGCGTTCATCGTTTCGATCGTGAGTTTTCCTCCTTGAGGCATCGCGTCCCGCGCATTGACCGCGAGGTTGAGTAAAGCGCTCTCAAGTTGAGCCGGATCGGCTTGGACGTTCCATACCCCCGCTGCGAGCACTGTCTCGATTGCAATGGTCGCGCCCAGCGACCGATCGAGAAGCTCGCTCATACCCGCGATCATACGATTCACTACGATGACTTCTGGAGCTAAGGGCTGCAGGCGGGAGAAAGCCAGCAAGCGCTGGGTTAAGGTAGCGGCCCGGTTAGCGCCGTCCAAGGCTCCGTCAATGAAGCGGGTGATGTCAATGTCACCCTTTGCCAGCTTCCGGCGGGCTAGATTCAAGCCTCCGATGATCACGGCGAGCATGTTGTTAAAGTCGTGAGCTATCCCGCCAGTCAATTGACCAACCGCCTCCATCTTTTGAGCCTGTCGCAGCTGCTCCTCCGCCTTCGAACGTTCGCCAATCTCCGTGGCCACGCGCTGCTCGAGATCGATATTGAGCGCCTGCAGCTCCGCCTCGGCCCTTTTTCGCTCGGCGAGCTCCCTTTCGACAGCCGCAAACAGCCTCGCATTGTCGATGGCCGTCGCCGCGTGTCCCGCAATCCCCAAGAGAGCAGCCTCATGCTCTTCTTGGAACTTGCCGGTTTCCTGATGGCCGAAGAACAGCCCCCCCAAAACGTCTCCGGTGCGTGAGATGACCGGTACCGCAAGGTACGAGCGAACCGGAAGGTGGCCTTCGGGCATTCCTTTGCGGGGAGCGTTCTTGCCATATCGCGGGTCGGCGAGGATGTTTTCTGATCGTACAACCGCCGTGCCAAGAAACGTCGGCTCAAACACTGCTGTATTCCGCGGCATCGGAAAATTCGCGAATGCAGACCGGGGCGCGCCGGAGAGCGCGTAGAGCATGTAGCTCTCGCCCTCAGGCGAGAGAACATTGTAGAAGAACGCGCCAAATTCCGCACCGCAGAGCTCCAGCCCGGCATCCGTAACGGTCTGGACGATGGTCTCAAGATTGCGTTCCCTGGCGACGGTTGCCCCCGTGTCATTCAAGATCCTGAGATGTCGTTCGGATTTCTTGCGCGCCGTGATATCGATGACAGTGCCAACAAAGCGCACTGCGTTGTGATTGACGAATATTGCGTCGCCCGTTGCGGCGAGCCATCGTTCGATCCGGTCCTCGATTCCAATCGTCCGATACTCGATGCGATATGCAGCCAAGGAGGAGGGATCCAAGGCGTTGGTCACCGCGCGATGAACACGTTCGCGATCGTCAGGATGCAGCCCTGCAAGGAACGATTTTTCATATGAAATCTCGGCTTCGGATGAGAGGCCAAACAGAGCTTTGCATCTCGCGTCCCAGCGAAGGACGTTATTTACCGGGTCAAAGTCCCACGTTCCGATACCGGCTGCGTTGTTAGCAAGGCCGAGGCGTTCTGCGGCTTCTCGCGCGGCTTCTTCTGAACGGACTCGCTCGATATGCGCCCACGACCTTTCGGTAACCTCCGCAAGCAGGGCCAGCTCGCCAGCTGCCCAGCGATGGGCGGTCTGATGATGTATTGCCATCAATGCCGTTAAGCGGTCCTCTTTCACGAAGGGCATGCAAATAGTGGATCCGATCCCAATATCTTGGAAGGTTCGGGCTTCTTCCGGCTCCAATTCTTCAAGATTGTCATTGATGATCAGCGGGCGGCCGTTACCCAGCTCCTGAACAGCTTTTTTGCCGAAGTCAGCAAGGCTGTAGTGACCTAAGATGTGTTTCGCACCAGGTGCTGCCCAGTCGCCGCGAATAGTAAAGCCATCCTGATCTTCATCCATGTCGGCATAGGCGCAATTAGACACGTTGAGGTGCTGGCCTAGCATCCGGGTCGTGACCGATAGAATCTCGTCGGCCCTCCGGCATTTCGCAGTTTCTTTGCCGAGGTCATCCAAAAAGACAAGACGGGCTTCATTCGCCCGAATAGTTGCCTCTGCCCTACGCCGTTCTACCGCAGTCCGGGTCCGGTCAGCGACCTCCCGCATGAGGTCAAGTTCGGCGTCTGACCATTCTCGTGCTTCGGCATTGTTGAGATAGAGCAATGCCACCACGCCGTTTGGCTCAAGGATGGGCATGTTCACCAAGGCGCGTGCCGAAATAAGCTCAAGGGCCTTCGCTTGATCTCCTACCCGACCATCTTTTTCGGCGTCGGCGAACACCACGGTTACGCCGCGCTTCAAGTCCTCAATGTAGCTGCCGTAATCCCGGAATTGCAGAACCCCAGCAAGGCTTTTTATGCCCGGCGCATTCCAGTCCCGGCTTATCGTAATGGTTTCAGCGGAAAGGTCGATCGTGCCGTAACCCGCGCGGCTGACACCGAGAGCCCGTCCCAAGGTCTCCGCAGCGGCGTACGCAAGATCGTCAGGGTCTGATATCTGGCGGATATGATCGCCTAATGCGGATAGCACATCCCTGCGCAGCCCCGAAGCCATCATTGCCGTCATGCCAAGTCCTCAGCTGGCGGCAGCTGTACAAGGTCGCGACGGCTCGAAGTGTTTCGAACGGGACTGAGAAAAAGGCTCACGTGACCCCATAAATTCAATAAAATTCGGAATTTGGTCAATTCGTTGCCGGCCGTCAGGTTCCAATTATCCGTTTGGCCATGTTAGCTGATCGCCGCGATTGCCAAATATTCAGCTGATAGGGTTTGCGACTGTCAGTGAGTTGAGGAGTCCGTACATCCCAGACAAGGAATGCGTTCATACCGCTTGGGCATTCGGATGGCATTGCCGTCGAAGAAGGAAAGCCAGTGGTGAAACGCCCCGTCGGCGCTAGGAGCCCACCGCATCTGCCGGGATCAGTCGTCTCGACCGCAATCGGCTAATCGCCCCTTACTAGGCGTCATGGATCGACGTAAGCTTAGTGGTCGCCTCCTTCACTCCTTTCTGTTTGAGACGGCGATCAGCGATATAGAGCAGTCGACCGGGCGGTCAAGAATTCGCCCGCGCGGAAGCCAAAAAAAATTGCCCCACCCCCCTTGAAACTTTCCGCCAGTTTTTTTTATTTTAGGTGCGCTGGACGCCAGAGGTTGGGTCCAGCGTGAGGCGGACGCCGGGGGTGTCCGGCGCCCGCTCATACCCATCTTGCTCATTGGAGGATTTGGCTATGAAGACTTACGACTTTGCTCCGCTTTGGCGCTCAAGCATTGGTTTTGACCGCCTGTTTGACCTCGTGGATGCCGCTCAGCGCGCGAACGAGGACAGTTTCCCCCCATACAATATCGAACGTGTCGGGGATGACCGATACCTCATCTCGCTTGCTCTGGCGGGTTTTTCGCCGGACGAGATCAGCTTGACGGCAGAGCAGAACGTTCTGACGGTCGAGGGCCGCAAAGGCGAACAGAAGCGTGACTTCCTGTTCCAGGGCATTTCTGGTCGCGCGTTCAAGCGGCAATTCAACCTCGCCGACCATGTCCAGGTAACCAGCGCGACTTTCGAGAACGGCCTTCTGCAGATCAACCTGATCCGCGAGATTCCCGAGGCCATGAAGCCGCGAAAGATCGCCATCAACGCAGGCCCGAGCTCAAACGTCGAGCAACTTGAAGCCAAGGCGGCCTGACGCCTATTCGATCACTTCGTGCAATCGTTCCGCGATGGCTTCGGCCGTCGCGGATACGCGCGATATTCGAATGGCGCGCTGATCGTCGTGAAGTCAACAGGAGGCAGTGATGACCCAATTCGCACTTCCAGCCTTAGCCGCTGGAGAAGGCCTTACAAACTATCTCACCGCGATCAAGCAGTTTCCTCTCCTCAAACCTGAAGAGGAGTTCGCCTACGCCAAGCGCTTACGCGAAGGGGGCGACAGGGAGGCTGCCTATCATCTTGTGACCAGCCATCTCCGGCTGGTCGCCAAATTGGCGATGCGCTATCGCGGCTATGGGCTGCCCATCGCTGACGTCATTTCGGAAGGCAACATCGGCCTGATGCAAGCCGTGAAGCGATTTGATCCGTCTAAAGGTTTCAAGCTTGCGACCTACGCCACCTGGTGGATCAAGGCAACGATCCAAGATTACATCCTGCGGTCGTGGTCGATCGTCCAGATTAGCGCCACGTCCACCCAAAAGCGGCTGTTCTTTAACCTGCGTCGCTTGAAGAGCAAGATCGCAGCGCTCGAAGAAGGCGATATGCAGCCCGACCACGTAGCAACGATAGCGCGTCGCTTGAATGTGCCCGAACGCGAGGTCATCGAGATGAACCGGCGGTTCCTCGGAGACATGTCGCTCAATGCGGCTTCACGAATGGACGAAGAAGAAGGCGCTGAGTGGCAGGAGCGCTTGGCCGACCCAACGTCGAATTTTGAAGACGACGTCGCGGAACGCAGCGAACTCAACTGGAGGCGGCAGATCCTCGGGCAAGCGCTCGCCCATCTGAAACCGAGAGAGCAGCAAATCATCGAAGCACGATGGCTGTCGGATACCCCTCTTACACTTGACGACCTGGCCGCAGAACTGGGCGTGTCACGCGAGCGTGTGCGGCAGGTGGAAGTCAGGGCACTCGAAAAGGCCCGGGCGTATGCAGCTTTGCTGGCCGGAGACATCGGCGCGAAGTAATTCGATCCGAGCGGGCTCGACGGGGGCGACATTAGCTTTCCAAGCGCTCCACCCATTGGGAGATGGTGAGCGCAATTTCCGCCACTACGTCCTGGTCGGTCCGTCCGCTGCGGGCCGGGATATGAAAGCCGTGATCGGCGCCATCGATTAGGTGAGAGGTTGCCCTCGATCTCAGTCCCTTGCAAACTTGGCGAAGGAGCACGGGCTCCGCCAACTTATCACGCGTTCCCTGGATGAAGAGCATGGGGATCCGAATGCCTGCAAGGTGTTCGGCCCTTGTGATCGAAGGTTTACCGGTCGGATGTAGGGGGAAACCGACAAAGGCCAGCCCGCGCACATCTTCGATCGGATCTTCTGCTTGCGCCTGCGAGGTCATGCGCCCGCCGAATGACTTGCCACCCGCGATAATAGGCATGCCGCGGCATCGACGGCGGGCGTCCGCCACGGCAAATCGTATGGCCGCATGCGCAACAGCCGGAGTGTCGGGGCGTTTGCTGCCCTTCTCCATGAACGGGAACTGGAAGCGCAAGGTCGCGATGCCATGGCCATAAAGCTTTGCAGCGACATCTTCCATGAACGGATGCGTCATGCCTGCGCCTGCACCGTGGGCGAAGACGAAACAGGCTTGCGCGTTCCGCGGCTTCATCAGGAGGGCTGAAAGCGCGAGCGCGTCCCTGCTCTTCAGCGTCAGGGGCGTTACGCGCGGCAGCCGGGTGTTCATTTCGCTGTCGAGCGCTCGCCGAATCGCTCCTCCTCCAAGCCGAAGACCGAGCGACCGCCGAGCGCGGAGGATGCCTGTAATTCGCCATCCACGAAATCCTCGAAGGACGGACCGCTTGCCGTTTGTTCGAGGCGGCGAGCCTGGTCGTCGAGCCGTTTCAGAGTCTGCATCTCCTCGTCTCGGCCGAGCTTGGCGTTCTGGACGGCTGTCTTCAGCACGCGGATGGTCTCGTCGTAGACCTTGATCGGCACCGGGTACGGGTGACGATCCTTGCCTCCATGGGCGAGTGAAAACCGCGCCGGGTCGCGGAAGCGGTACGGCGCGCCATGGACGACCTCGGCCACCATCGCAAGCGAGCGGACCGTCCGTGCGCCGACGCCCGGCGTGAGCAGTAGCTCGGGAAAGTCGAGCGGCCCGCGCTCGGCAGCCGCGGCGAGCGTGCCATGAAGGCGCCGGGTGAACACATCGCTCGAGCGGACATCGTGATGCGCCGGCATGACGAGATGCGGCAGGAGAGGCTGGGCAGGCGCGCTGCCAGTCAGCGCCGCGAACTCGTCGACGATGCCGTCGGGTCCCAAAGCCATCAGCAGGTCCAGTTGCGCTGTTCGGGAAGGCGCGGCGCGCCCATCCGTCAGATTGACGACGTTTCCTTGAAACGGACCATCGATGGCGCTGTGCGGTTCGTCGACGAAACTCGTCAGGTTCTCGGAATGCCAATGATAGCGACGGGCCTGTTTCTTGTCGCCGTTCATGCCCTGCTGGACCACCGTCCATTTGCCCTCGTCGGTGACGAAGAAGCCGTGCAGGTAGAGATCGAAGCCATCCTGGACCGCTGCGCTATCGACCTTGGCGACGAGACGGCTCGCGCGCGTCAGGGCCGCCCCGTCAAATCCGATGCGGTCGCCGAGCGCGTGAAGTTCGTCAGGAGTTTTCCGCGAATGCTGGCCCCGACCTCCGCAGACGTGGATGCCGAGTTCGTCCTGCAGCGGACCCAGGCCGCGCTTGAGAGCACCGATGACGCTGGTCGTGATCCCCGACGAATGCCAGTCCATTCCCATCACGGCACCGAAGGATTGAAACCAGAACGGATGGGACAGCCGCCGCAAAAATTCGTCGCGACCGTAATGGTGGACGATCGCCTGGGTGACGATGGCACCGAGCGCTGACATGCGCGACGCCAGCCATGGCGGAACCCGTCCACCATGCAAAGGAAGATCGGCGCTGCCGGTCCGTTTCGCCATTCGTCCTCGATATCCGATTCTTTGCCATTAGGGGCTACGCTCGACCATCGTCCGGAAGGTGATGGAGTAGCGTTTGGCTTCGACGGCCGGAATGCTGTGTTCCCATACCGACCGCGCCTCGCCGGACATCATGTAGATCGAACGGGACTTCGCTTCGAGGGTGAAACGCTCGAACTTGGTCGAAGCGGGCCTGCGAAATCGGAACTTGCATATCGCGCCCAGCGACAGGCCGAATATCCGGTCGAAGTGCGGCTTGTCCCGGTGCCAACCGATCCCGACGCCGACGTCGTATTCGGTGCAGAGAACTTGCTGTATTCGCGTACTGGGTCCACCGAAAGTCTCGACGCGATGTGAGACATCGGAGAGCCATTGAGGAATTGGCTCGGCTTCAACGAGGTGGCGTGCCGTATAGTCGTAGCTGAACCCGAAGGAGGCTACGCGACGCTTGCCCTCATACTGGCCGAACTGAAACGGCTGGAGGGGCAAGTCGGCCACTTGGGCTATAAGGTCGAGCGCTTCCGCTGCCGAAACGAAGTCTTCGGCATACCGGAGTCCATCGGGACCTGGCGTGTTTTCCGCAAACAAACTGAATTGGTCGGACAGTGGATTCTACCAAGGCTGTGGATCTACGACCTAATTATGGAGCCGCAGCGCAAAGTCAAAGGTCAGGGGATCCCGCACATCATAACCAACCAAGTAAGAACGGGGCATACGCGATCGCGAGGAGAATAAGCGCCAGTGGAAAAGCGGTTGCAATGAAGATTGTATCCATGTTGCGAGGCTGCATGGTTACGAAACCGAACAATCGGAGTTCCGTTCCAATTCCCGCCTCAGTCGCCGCCCTTCTTGGCCCGACGTAGCGCGGCGCCCAGCTTCTCCCGTTGCTGCTCCCAGCGCCGTCGTTCGGCCTCCGCGCGATTGTCGATTTCGTCGCGTTCCGCCTGTATCGCGGCATCTCTCGCGTCGTGCTCCTGTTCAGCGGCATCAAAGGCTACTTGTGCGCTTGCAACCTGCGCTGCTTTCCGTTCTCGCTCCTTGATCCTGGCTCGCTCTTCCTTGCGCTGGTCGGCTTCGCGTTTCCGCTGCTGTTTGTCGAAGATGGCCGCGGCTCTACGTGCTTCCGCGTGGTCGACTTTGGTCGCTTTGGCCTGAGGAGCCACCCGCTTCCGCGGAATTGACACTTTCTTGCCGGCCGCAAGGCCTTTCGGAAGTTCGCTCGTCTCCTTGAACGCGCCACTGGTGCCGACTGCTCTCCGCAAAACGATGCCGGGATGCGCGATTGTTGCCGAGACGATTGCAGGGTCGTCGGTCTCCTCGGCGAAGCCCTGGTGAAACAGGTTGCTGTCGGCGCCCCAGATCTCGAGCGCGGCCTTCATGGACGGCGCGGCAACGGCCAGGTCGAAAAAGCCGATCGATGTCTGGTAGGTCTTGAGCTTCCGGGCCATCACTCGCAGGCCGGACAGGTGTCCGCTAGGCCATCGAGTACTTTCTCGATGGCTTTCACCCGTTGCTCCTTGTTCTTACCGGAGAACTTTCGATGTTCGGCGATCGATCTTGCATAATCCACGGCATGGTGGCTGTGACGAAGGCGCAGATAGCCGTGATCCGGACAGGGCGCGATGGCGTGGGCCTCAAGGAGGATATCCGTCGCCCACATGGATAGAGTCTCGGCGTCGTTCGTGTTCTTCGACATAGTCACGTCTCTCTAGGGCATTTCGTCCCGAGAATGGGATTTGGCGTTGACCGGAAATCAGACATGCCGTTTCGGTGTTTTGACATTCGAGAATGTTGTCATCGTCGGGCACGGCTTGAAAACAGCTAAGCTATTCTTGAGTTCCTTCTCGGTCGGAAAGGCATTCACCATGCCTTGCGTCAGAGCTTCCGTCGGCGATACCGGCGGTCGCCGGACTTTCGAAGGCGTGTTCTAAAGCCTCGGGTCGATGGAACCAGACAGCGAGTTGAGCGATTGCAAGTAGCTATCCACCGCGGCCAAAGGGCGTAGGTCGTTGCTACAAAATGGGCTCTATAGCATTGCGTTCAATGCCGGTCTCGGTGGGTCCGGAGGTGCCGGCGTCGTCGTGCTCTGTGACGGCGTTTTGCTTGGGGGCGATTCTTCTCTGCTGTACAAAGGCGCTTACTCGCAAAGCGACGGGAAGTTCGAAGCGACTGTGCGGACATCGCGTCACGCCAACGAAATCCCGTCCCTGTTCGGGCTGGACGAGGCGACGCTGTGCTTCGCCGGGACCATCATTCGTGGAGACGCACGCGGCTTCGGCGCTTCCCCTCAGGTGCCGGACATCAGGTTGGAGGTCCATCTCAAGTTCAGGGCGCCCATCTGAGGGATTGTTTAGGTCTGGTTTTGGCTGCACGCCAACAGGAAATCCAGAGCCGACATAGCATCTAGATATCGCAATTTCACACGGCCGTTCAACCCAACGGCCTCGTTAACTAACGTCTGATCCGGCACCCGCTTGAAACCCATTGCCCAGTTCGGAAACAGTCGATCACCATATGCAAGGCCGCGCTGGAGCAAGCTGATATCTCGATGCCGCGGATCGACGCTGATGCGGCTGTAAACTTCGATCACATTCTCCGGCTCTCCCTCCAGCACCTGAAGAAAGTCGCCGTCCGAATGGACAAGCATGCCTGTTATATGCGCCGCATCATTTCGGGCCTTTGCCTTTTGCAGTAGCTCCGAAAGATCCCCGGATGAAAATGGCTCATTTGCAGTGCTAAGATACAAAATTCGAAACACGAACGACCTCCATACCCGTCAACGCCGGGTTCCAAAGAGAGTTCAATCGTGCCGTAGACGATCACGCCGCCCCTGACCGGCGCCGCGCCCCTGAGCTCACCGAAACAGGTGTCATCAAGTTTGACGGCTGGCCCCCCGACTTGTCCATGACCACGGCGGCTTCAATGCCCGCTCATCACCCCATTTTACGGTACGATCCCGGTGACGTTGCGATAAGGCATGTCTGGCGCCGGCTTCTTCAGAAAGACGGGAGTAAGTTGATCGGGTCTCTAACCGATTGAGGCTTCCAGAAATCTGGCCGTGCGGCTTTCGGCGTTGCGCGCAACATGTTGCGGTTCGCCAGCGGTCACGACGGATCCGCCCTCATTGCCTGCGCCGGGGCCCATATCGATTACCCAATCACTTTCGGCGACCACTGCCATATCGTGTTCGACGACGACCACCGTGTTACCGGCATCCACCAGGCCTTGAAGCTGCAGCATTAGCTTTTCGATGTCTGAGGGATGCAATCCAGTCGTCGGCTCATCCAGTACATATAGTGCCGACCCCCGCTGAGCTCGTTGCAACTCGGTAGCGAGCTTGATCCGTTGGGCTTCGCCGCCACTGAGTTCCGTTGCGGACTGACCGAGTTTGATATAGCCGAGGCCGACCTCTCGAATGACACCGAGCGAACGTGCGAGTTGGGCATCTTTCTCGAAAAAAGCGAGCGCATCGTCCACCGTCATGCCCAACACGTCGGCAATGGATTTGTCCCGGATCTTGATTTCCAACGTCTTCGCGTTGTAGCGCGACCCATGACAGGTCGGACATGGCGCGTAGACTGACGGGAGGAAAAGCAATTCGACGGTGACGAAGCCCTCACCCTGACAGGTTTCGCAACGTCCTTTGGCGACATTGAAAGAAAAGCGGCCGGCATCATAGTGCCGTGTCTTGGCCTGCTTCGTGGCCGCGAACAGCTTTCTGACGTGATCGAAAAGTCCTGTATAGGTTGCGAGATTCGACCGCGGGGTGCGCCCGATCGGCTTTTGATCGACGACAACGAGACGTTTTATGTGCTCCATACCCCCGACGATGTTGCCGCCAAGCGTTTGAACGGCGGTTTCCAGAAGGTCTCCTTCGTCCGGAGCGCCCCGGTCCTCTTCGCCGCTCGTGTGCCCCAATATTTCCCCAACCTTCTCGACCAGAAATTGAGTGATCAAGCTCGACTTGCCCGACCCCGAGATGCCGGTCACCGCGGTAAACACACCGACAGGAATGTCGACGTCGAGGTCGTTGAGATTGTTGCGGGTGACACCGCGAAGTTGTAGCTGACCTCGCGGGAGACGGCGCCTGCGGTCGATGGCCTTGGCGTTTCCGAACAGGTGGCGCCTTGTTTGAGACGCCTCGACGTCGGCAAGTCCTTTAGGGATGCCGCTGTAAAGCACCTCGCCCCCGTGAACGCCCGCGGCGGGGCCGACATCAACTATCCAGTCCGCGTGGCGGACGACATCCAATTCATGTTCGACGACGAAAAGCGAATTGCCTGCTGCCTTGAGCCGGTCCAGCGCTCGCAGGAGAGCTTCGGTGTCGGCTGGATGAAGCCCAGCGGAGGGCTCATCCAGAACATACACCACGCCAAACAGGTTCGACCTGACTTGGGTCGCCAGCCGGAGCCGCTGCAATTCGCCGGGGGACAGTGTCGGCGTGCTGCGCTCGAGGGCGAGATATCCCAGGCCGAGATCGAGCAGAACCGCCAATCTTCCGTTCAGATCTTCCAGGATGCGCTGGACCACGAGAGCTTTCTCCGGATGGTCTTTGGGCGTATGAGCTTTGCCTTCGAGATACGGCACGATCAACTCGCGAACGCCCCTTAAAGGAAGCTCAGACAGTTCCGCAATATCCAAGCCTGCGAATTTGACCGAGAGGGCTTCGGGCTTAAGCCGTTTTCCCCGACATACCGGGCAACGGCCGCTCAGCATGAATTGCGAAACCCGCCTCTTCATCATCGCGCTCTGCGTTGTTGCGAACGTCTGCAAGACGTATTTGCGCGCGCCGGTGAAGGTGCCGTGATAACTCGGCTCTTCCTTGCGTTTGAGGGCACGCCTCACCTCAACTGGCGTGTAGCCTGCGTATACCGGGACGGTGGGCTGTTCCTCGGAAAAGAGTATCCAGTCGCGGGTCTTCTTCGGCAGTTTGCGCCAAGGCGTGTCTACGTCATGACCGAGAGTTACCAGGATGTCCCTCAGATTTTGTCCCTGCCAGGCGCTTGGCCAAGCCGCCACGGCTCGTTCCCTTATGGTGAGCTTGTCATCGGGGACCATCGAGGCCTCGGTAATATCGTGGATCCGACCGATTCCATGACAGTGAGGACAAGCTCCTTCGGGAGTGTTGGGCGAAAATGACTCGGCATAGAGCAGTGGTTGTCCACGCGGGTAGTCGCCGGCGCGCGAATACAGCATGCGCAGCAGGTTCGACAACGTCGTCACGCTGCCGACCGACGAGCGGGTCGTCGGAGATCCGCGTTGCTGCTGTAAAGCCACGGCCGGAGGCAGACCTTCGATTTCGTCCACCTCTGGAATGGACATCTGATTGAACAATCTTCTCGCGTAAGGGGACACCGACTCAAGATAACGGCGCTGCGCCTCGGCATAGAGCGTGCCGAAGGCCAGCGAGGATTTGCCCGATCCCGACACTCCTGTAAAAACGACAAGTGCATTGCGGGGAATGTCGACGTCGATATTCTTCAGATTGTGCTCGCGAGCTCCGCGAACCCGCACGAAGCACTCATCGACGGCCGAGTCGGCACCGTACGAACCACCTCTTCCTGCGTGCATCTTGCCCTTCCGCGCAAATTGGCGTGTGATATCAACCGCAGATGAAACTTTGGCGGACGAGTGCCGTTCCATCGCGACCGACGATCGGTAGTGTCTTCAGGCCACCGCCTTCCTGTTTACGCCCTTACGAAGCGCGATGGTGTTCAGGTTGGTGTAAGCCGCCTTTTCTTCGTTGAGGTGGGTCGTCAGGAGCCGCACAACGTCGTCATGACCCAGTTCCTCTGCCCAGGCGATAAGCGTGCCGTAGCGAGCGATCTCGTAGTGCTCGACCGCTTGAGAGTTCGCGACGATGGCGGCGTCCAGGACCGCCTTATCGTCAATCTCGCCCACCGCCTCCTTTGCTTCTTTGATGATACCGTCGATGGCTGGGCAATCCGTAGCGCTTGGCTCCTTGCCAAGCTTCTTGAAGACCTGCTCCAGACGACCTACCTGCTTCTCGGTCTCTTCAAGGTGCGACTTAAGGCCTGCGACAAGCTCTCGATTGGTCGCCTGCTCGCTCATTCGCGGCAATGCCTTCGTGATCTGGTTTTCAACATATAGATGTCCGCAGGCCGTGAATGAACATGTCTTCCATGGTCTAAATGTCTCTAGTGAACAGACCCATCGCATCCTCCTGTTATCGATGACTGCCGGATCCCGACGGCGGATTGCGAACGCGGATTTCAACGGAGAGTTCCCCGTCGATCGGGCTCTTCCTGATGCGACATGGGACATCCGTAAGACATTCCAGCACGATCACCAATCCGCCCGCCCCTGCATTTTGATTGGTAGGATGAGATCATCCGTGCGCGCGCAGCCCGGCACAAAGATCAGGATCCGGCTATGCTCGAAATACTCAGTCGCTCGACGAGTCGGAATAGCCGGCAACTACCACGTCCATGCGCGGGTTACGCCATTCAGCGAAAGTTAGCAGTCGTTGCTCTGCATCATGTTGCGGACCGGATAAAAGGAATAAACTCTTAGTGCCCAGGGGCGGGACCGGCGCCGCAGGCGACGGGGCCGAACCTCAGCCACTTCAATTAGAGTGGCGAGGAATCTCAACATGGGAGCCCCCCTAGAGCCAAGCGCTCCCGGATTCCGGTTTCGCGCGAGCTACGCTCGCACGCCCCGGAACGACGAGCTAGTGCTTCGCCATCTTCTTTTTAGCGATCTTCTTCACCACCGCGCCGCTGTCCCGCGGCGGTCCTTCCTTCTCCAGCGCCTCACGGATCAGCGTAAAATCCTTCTTCGCCTCGCCGTCCACGGTCGGGAAGTGCAAGTCCAGCTTCTCCAGCGCGTTGACGATGGCCGAGCCGATCACCACGCGCGAGAACCATTTGCGATCCGCCGGCACCACATGCCATGGCGCCTCCTCGCAGGACGTATGCTTGATCAAGTCCTCATAGGCCTCCTGATACTTGTCCCACAGTGCGCGCTCGGCGATATCGGCCGATGAGAACTTCCAGTTCTTGGCCGGCTGCTCGAGACGATCGAGGAAGCGCTCGCGCTGCTCTTCCTTGGAGACGTTGAGAAAGAATTTCAGCACCACGGTGCCGTTACGCGCGAGATACTTTTCGAAGGCGGTGATGTCTTCGAAGCGCTCGCGCCAGATATCTTTTGTCACCAGCTCCGCCGGAATTTTCTGCTTTGCGAGAATCTCCGGGTGCACCCGCACCACCAGACATTCCTCGTAGTAAGAACGATTGAAGATGCCGATGCGGCCGCGCTGCGGCAGTGCGATGGTGTGACGCCACATGAAATCATGATCGAGCTCGTTCGACGACGGCGTCTTGAACGAATGCACCTCGCAGCCCTGCGGATTGATGCCGTCGAACACGCTCTCGATGGCGCTGTCCTTGCCGGCGGCATCCATGCCCTGGAAGATCAGCAGCAGCGACCAGCGGTCCTGCGCATAGAGCTTTTCCTGCAGCTCCTGCAACCGGCGGCGGTTGGCCTCAATGATCTTCTTGCCGGTTTCCTTGTGCAGTCCGCCGCTGCCATTGGTGTCATGCGCCTTGAGGTGGAAAGCTTTCGAACCGTCGACCCGATACGGCTCGATATAGGACTTCAACGCGGACACAACTGGCTTGGCAGACATGAGATCGGCACCTCCGGGACACGGGGATTGCAAGCGTAGCGTGCCGATCCCGGTAATACCAGCAGATCACGTCGCTGGTGTCAGTTGCGCTGTCATAAACGCTGTCACAAACAGCGGCATCTTCGGGGTGAAGTCGGCTGCACTGCGGACCAGATGAATTCCGCTCAGCTCAGGCGACGCCTGACCGGCAAGATTGGCCTCGATGGTGGTGCGCAGCGTCTCACCCGGCTGATCCGCATCGAGAAGACGCATCATCGCGACCGAGAAGTCCGTCACGACACAGTGCCAGCCCTCGGCCACCCGATAATCAGTCTCCGCAAGACCGAGCTCTTCCTCGACTTCACGAGTCACACTGCCGGCGATATCGACCACATCGCCGCGCAAGTCATTCAGGTCGGGCGTGCCGGCCGCGAAATAGATGCGCCCGGCATTGGACGTATGTTGTCCCATCTCGCCGAGCACGAAGGCGCCGTCGCTGGCACGCAGCGCGCCCATGCCAAAACCGTTGAACACGTCTGGATCGGGACAGCGCCAATCGCGCCATGCCAGAAAGCTGGCAAAATCAGTCTCGAAATATTCCGCGCTAAACTGGTCGCCGGTGAATAGCGCATTGCGCGCGAGCAGGACGCGGCCATTGAATAGTTGCGGTTTCTCGGCGCGTTTGCTTGCGAAGTGAGCGTCGATCTCGTCCCGCCGCTCACGCGCGAACGGCCACTGCCAATCGCTGCGTGTGAGATCGAGTTGTGAGACGCGGTGAATGACCGGCGTCATCATACGAAGAACCTACTTCGCATTCGTCCCCATCGTTTTGGTGAACTGCTCGACATACTTATTCGTGTAGGTCTTGCTGACATCGATATTGGCCTTGGCCACCTCGGGCGAGCCTTCGCTGAACACGGCGAGCACGGCAGCGGCACCCTTCGGATCCATCAGCCCCGTCTCCGAATACATCGGGAGCGTGTTCTTCAGCGCCGCGAGATAGAGCTCCTTGTCCTTGCCGACGATACCTTCGGGCATCTTCGCCATGATCTCTTCGGGCGTATGGCTGTGAATCCATTTCAGCGTGTTCATGATCGCGTTGGTCAGCCCCTGCACTTCTCTCTCGTGGCCCTTGACCCAGGCCGTCGTCGAATACAGCGCGCCGCCGGGATATTCGCCGGAGAACACCGCGAGCGTGTCTTTCTGCGTTCGGGTATCGCTGAGAATCGTGAGATCTTTGTGACTGCCCTGCAGCACGGTGACGGCAGGATCGAGCATCACGGCGGCTTCGATCTGCCCCTGCTCCATCGCCGCCACCGCGGTCGCGCCGAGGCCAACGCCGATCACCGCCGTGCCGGCCGGATCGAGACCATTCTTCTTGAGCTGATACTTCAGGAAGAAGTCTGTCGATGAGCCCGGCGCGCTGACGCCGACTTTCTTGCCTGCGAGATCCTTGATCGACGTGATCTTGCCGGTGTGCTTCGGCGACACCACCAGCACGAGACCGGGATAGCGGTCATAGACCACAAAGGACTGCAGCTCCTGCTTCTTCGCGGCGAGATTGACGCAATGATCGAAATAGCCAGAGACCACGTCGGCGCTGCCGCCGAGCACGGCCTTCAGCGCATCGGAGCCGCCCTTGAGATCGACCAATTCGACGGCGAGACCCGCCTTCTCGTATTCGCCGAGCTGCTTGGCCAGCACGGTCGGCAGATAGCACAGGCAGGCCCCACCGCCGATGGCGATGGTCACCTTGGTTTGCGCTGCAGCGGGATGAACGAGAAACAGTGACAAAAGGCTCGCAAGAAAAAGACGTGCAAGGAATAAACGGCTCAAGCCGGTTTTTATGTTCGTTGTCATTGTTTCCTCCGCTGCGATCAGGCGCGGAGGATAGATGAGCCTCTGCCGGTTGAAAAGCCGGCACTGGTCAACGCACATTCCGCGACATAGCATCCGCGCGGCAAATCATTGTCATCCAGGGGGAACGTTCATGAAGCGCATCACTGCGACACTCTCGATCACCGCAGCCTTCGCCGCCGGTTGTCTCATCACGCATCTCGTGCCCGAGGGCATCACGCCGGCACAGGCAGCGGAAAACATCACCGCACAGGTCCTGCACGTCCCCGAACTCATCGGTGACGCGCTCGGCCCGGCATCACCCACCGGCTTCCGCTCCAAGATGTTCATGGCCGCCGACGGCGCGACCATCTCGGTACAGGATGGCAATGTAGTGAAGCACATGCATCCCAACACCAACGAGATCCAGTATATCCTGGAAGGCACCGGCACCGTGTGGCTGGGTGACAAGGAAGTTCAGGTCAAGGCCGGCGACCTCATTATCATCCCGAAGGGCACGCCCCATGGCGGCACCAAGCCGGACGGCAAGCCGTTCCGCGCCATCGCCATCAAGACCCCGCCGCAGGCACCGGACGATACCAAGGTCCTGCCATAAGGCATACTCTCATCGGCCGCGAGAGCGGCTGGTCAGGCTCGCGCCGCCTAAGGCGACGCGGGCACCGGCGCCGGCCGTGCCGCGAAAATCACACCTGCCGCGATAACGACGATCGCGATGCCTTCGAGCCATGACGGGACTTCGCCGAGTACGGGAATCGCCACCGACGAGACGATCACCGGTAACAGCGCGATCATCGCGGCCGCCGCTGCCGCGCCCAGTGCCGTCACGGCGCGGTTGTAGGCGATCGTCGCGACTACGCTCATCATCAGGCCCTGATAGATAACCTGGAAGATCAACTCCTGCGTCGATGCGAGATCCAGGCGCGACCAGCCCAGCACGACATAGATTGGCACGTAGAACACCGCCGACCAGAAGCAGATCAGCGCACTGGCCTGCAATGGCGAGAGGCCGCTGCGACGGAACAGCAGACTATAGACACCCCATGTCAGCGCAGCGCCGATCAGCAGCGATAGACCCGCCGGGCTAGGCCAGCCATGCAGTCGCGCGTGGCCGGCCACCAGCGCCGTGAGGCCCAGCACGATCACGAGATAGCCAAGCAGACGCCAGCGGCTTGGCCGCTCGCCGAACAGCGGCCATGCCATCAACCCGGCAAACACCGGCATCAGGGCCGGCGAGATCGCCGCCGCTGCCGCCGCGGATGTCATCTGTAAACCGAGGCCGACCAGAAACACGAACGGGGCGCCCCACAGAACAGCAAACAGAATTCCTTCCCGCCAGGCACCGGGCGGCAGCGGGGTCTTTCCTCCAAACAGAAAGGGCAACAACAGGATAGCGCCAATCCCGAAACGCAGGGCCATGATGTCCCAGATCCGCAATTCATGGCTCATGCTGAAGCGCGTCACCACGAACCAGCCAGAGAAGATGCCGACCGACAAGGCGGCCCAGAGAAAACCTGACAACCGCTGGCGATTGCCGGACGCGACCGCAACCTGCGGCGCGGGAATGACCTTGATACTCATGCCATGTTCACGCGATTCACGGAGGTCACCGGAGCTTTTCAGCCGCGCCTTGAATGCCTCTCCATTGCGTTTTAGATCACTCGATCTATAACTCAAGCCGTGATGGCGACGTGGCTGATATGCACGTCGATGCATGTGGGGGCCGGATGGCAAGGCCGAGGGAATTCGACGAGACGAAAGTGCTCGACGCAGCGATCCAGTGCTTCTGGTCGCGCGGTTATGAGGCCACGTCGGTACGTGATCTCGCACATTCCATGGGTATGACCGGCGCCAGCCTGTACAATGCCTTCGGCGACAAGCGCGCGCTATATAGGAAATCGCTCGATCGCTACGTAGCGCAGAATTTTGGCACGCGTGTCGAGCGGATCGAACACCATCTTCAGCCGCGCCAGGCAATCACCGCCTTCTTCGACGAGATCATCGCGCGGTCACTCGATGACTCCAGACGCAAGGGCTGCATGCTGATCAACTCGGCGGTCGAAATGGCCCCCCATGACAAACGCCTCGGACGCGTGATTGCCGATGTGCTGTTGGAGATGGAACGGTTCTTCCTGCGTTGCGTGAAAGCCGGCCAGCGCGACGGTACCATCACAAAATCCCAGTCGGCCGACAATCTTGCCAAACTCCTGCTCGGCACCCTGCTCGGCATCCGCGTGCTCGCCCGCGCCCGGCCGGAACCAGACCTCCTGCGCGGGATACTCAAACCGGTCGCGGCGCTTCTCGACCAGCCCTAGTGGCGTGAATTCGATGCATCGGGCTTCCACACCAGCAATCGTTTCTCGACTATCGACACGAAAATATCGATGACGATCACAAAGGCCGAAAGCACGAACATCCCCGCGAAGACGCCGGCCACATCGAACGTACCCTCCGCCTGCTGGATCACGTAACCCAGCCCCGCCGCCGAGCCGAGATATTCGCCGACCACCGCACCGACGACGGCAAAGCCCACCGCGGTGTGCAGCGACGAGAACATCCACGACAGCGCCGATGGCCAGAAAACATGGCGCATCAACTGCCGCTCGCTCATGCCCAGCATGCGGCCATTGGCAAGCACCGTCGGCGAGACTTCCTTGACCCCCTGATAGACGTTGAAGAATACGATGAAGAACACCAGCGTGACGCCGAGCGCCACTTTCGACCAGATGCCGAGGCCGAGCCACAGCGCAAAGATCGGCGCCAGCACCACGCGCGGCAGCGCATTGGCCATCTTCACGTAGGGATCGAATATCGCGGCCAGCCGCGGCTGGCGCGCGAACCAGAAGCCGATCAGCACACCCAGTGTCGAGCCGATAACAAAGGCCAGCACCGACTCGAGCAGCGTGATGCCAAGATGCTTCCAGATGATCCCGCTGGCGAACCAGCTGTAGATCTGGCTGCCGACATCCCAGGGATTTGAGAAGAAGAACGGCGGCAGCAGAATGCGGCCCAACACCGGCACGGTGGTGAGCAGGTGCCACAGTCCGATGACGACCACGGCGACGAGCACCTGACACAGCAGCAATACAGGACGCGTCATGACACGGCTCCCATGCCAGCCGACTGCGCATAGCCCTTCATCACTTCGTCCTTCAGCACGCTCCAGATCTCGCGATGAAGCGCATGAAATTCCTTGTCGAGCCGCACTTCGAAAATATCGCGCGGTCGCGACAGTGGCACCTTCCAGTCGCCGATGATGCGCGAGCCCGGCCCCGCCGACATGATGACGACCCGGTCGGCCAGCGCGATCGCCTCTTCGAGATCGTGGGTGACGAACAGCACCGCCTTGCGATCTTTCGTCCACAGATCCAGCAGCAGATTGCCCATGATCTGCCGGGTCTGCGCATCGAGCGGGCCGAACGGCTCGTCCATCAGCAGGATTTTCGGATTGCGGATCAGCACCTGCGCAAGACCGACGCGCTTGCGCTGACCGCCCGACAGCATATGCGGATAGCGCCCGGCGAAGGCGCCGAGACCGACGGAGGTCAACCACTCCTGCGCACGCGCCCGCGCCTCGTCTCGCGTGACGCCCGCGATCTCCAGCCCGATGGCGACATTGTCCAGTGCAGTCTTCCAGGGAAACAGCGCATCGGCCTGAAACAGGTAACCGGCCTGTGCGTTCAGTCCGCCCAGCGACTGACCAAATATCCTGACAGCACCGGAGGCTGGCGCCAGCAGGCCGGCAGCGACATTAAGCAAGGTGGATTTGCCGCAGCCGGTCGGCCCGACAATGGCAACAAACTCGCCATCCGCGACCCGGAGCGTCGCCTGCTCCACCGCCGTATAGACGCGGTTCTCGGCAATACCGAACGCCACCGTCGCGTCGTCAAGCGCCACCGCCATCGATGTCGCGGCCTCACCTGCCTGCACGCGCGTTCCCCAAAGTGTTTCTGTTCCAGCACTGGCTTAGCGCTGGAGGGCGGACAATTCAACGTCTGGGCCGAGCTTGGTGGGTTGCCACGGCTGTGATAGTCCGGGATATGACCTCCGCCCCGCCCCTGATCGCCTTCCAGCATGTAAGCAAGAGCTTCGACGGCCGCGCTATCAAAGCCGTCGATGACGTTTCGCTCGATGTCACGGAGGGTGAGTTCCTCGCGATCGTGGGCGGCTCCGGCTCCGGCAAGACCACGCTGATGCGGCTGGTCAACCGGCTGATCGCGCCGAACAGCGGCAAGATCATCATCGCCAGCGAGGACGTCGCGCAGGTCGATCCCATCGAACTGCGGCGGCGCATCGGCTACGTGTTCCAGAGTGGCGGGTTGTTTCCGCATATGAGCATCGCCGACAATATCGGCATCACGCCCAGACTGCTCGGCACGCCCCCCAGGGAGATCGCTGCACGTGTCGATGAACTGCTGGATCTCGTGCGCCTCGATCGCACGCAGCATCGCGATCGCTTACCGCATGAACTCTCCGGCGGCCAGCGCCAGCGCGTGGGCGTTGCACGCGCTCTCGCCGCGAAACCGCGCATCGTGCTGATGGATGAACCATTTGGCGCGCTCGACCCGCTGACCCGCGATGCGCTGGGCGACGACTACCGCGCGCTGCATCGCGGCCTCGGCCTCACCACCATCATGATCACCCATGACATGACGGAAGCGATCCTGCTCGCGGATCGTATCGCGGTGATGCGCTCCGGAAAACTGCTCGCGGAAGGCACGCCCACTGAGTTGTCCGAAAGCACCGATCCCTATGTCGGCGAGTTGCTGGGTACGCCGCGCCGGCAAGCTGAACGACTTCAAATGTTGCTGCCGAAAGACGACGCAGCGCGCAGCAGCGCGCCATGAGCCTGTTCAGCGATCCACGCTGGAGCGACGCGCTCGGGCATCTGCCGGACTATCTCGGCAATCATGTCCGTGTCAGCCTTGCAGCGCTGGCGCTCGGCCTCATCATGAGCCTGCCGCTGGCGATCGTCGCACGGCACCGGCCGGTGCTGCGCGGCGCCCTGCTCGGCCTCGCCAGCATCGTGCAGACGGTCCCCGGCCTCGCACTGCTGGCACTGTTCTACCCGCTGCTGCT
Organism: Tardiphaga sp. P9-11; assembly: GCF_008329525.1. Taxonomy (GTDB): domain Bacteria; phylum Pseudomonadota; class Alphaproteobacteria; order Rhizobiales; family Xanthobacteraceae; genus Tardiphaga. The sequence continues at coordinate 44,912 of NZ_NPKQ01000006.1, forward strand.
CGCGCTTGCGGCGCTGTCGCTGCAATATCTCGGCGCCAGCTTCTCGGCCTTCGGCTTCCTGCCGGCTGTACTGGCGCTGGCGCTCTATTCGATGCTGCCGGTGCTGCGCAACACCATCACCGGATTGAATGGCGTCGATCCAGCATTGACCGAGGCGGCTCAAGGCGTCGGCATGACGCCGCGGCAATCGCTGACCATGGTCGAACTGCCGCTGGCATTGCCCGTCATCATGGCCGGTATCCGCACGTCGGCAGTGTGGGTCATCGGCACCGCGACGCTGTCGACGCCGATCGGCCAGACCAGCCTCGGCAACTACATCTTTGCAGGCTTGCAGACACAGAACTGGGTTCTGGTGATCTTCGGCTGCGTCGCCGCGGCAGTGCTTGCACTGGCCGTCGATCAATTGCTGGCGCTGATCGAGACCGGCATCCGCCTGCGCAGCCGCGTCCGGACTGCGATCGGCGTGCTCGGTATCGCGGCGCTGGTGATCGCGACACTGGCGCCGTCCTTCGCTCACTCCGGCACACGTATCGTGGTCGGCGCCAAGACCTTCACCGAACAATACATCCTGGCCGCGCTGATGTCGCAGCGGCTGCAGGCGGTCGGCCTGCCTGCCACTACGCGGCAGGGTCTCGGCTCCAGCGTGATCTACGATGCGCTGGCCTCGGGCGATATCGATGTCTACATCGACTATTCCGGCACGCTATGGGCCAACCAGTTTCACCGCAGCGAGATCCTGCCGCGCGAACAACTGCTGACCGAGCTGAAGACGACGCTGGCGAAAGCCAACATCACACTGTTCGGTGAACTCGGTTTCGCCAATGCCTATGCGATTGTGATGCCGCGTGCGAAGGCGCAGGCGCTCGGGATCAAGACCGCCGCCGACCTCGCGGCGCTGAGCGGCAACATGACGATCGCCGGCGACTACGAATTCTTCTCGCGGCCGGAATGGGCCGGGCTTAAAACGGCCTATGGCCTGTCATTCAAGACCCAGCGCACGATGCAGCCGGACTTCATGTATGCCGCCGTCGCCTCCGGCGAGGTCGACGTCATCGCCGGCTACACCAGCGACGGGCTGATCGCGAAATACGATCTCGTGGTGCTGGACGATCCCCAACACGCGATCCCGCCCTATGACGCGATCATGCTGCTGGCGCCGAAGCGTGCGGGCGACGAGACGCTGCGTGCGGCGTTGCAGCCGCTGCTCGGCAGGATCGATCTGCCGCTGATGCGCGAGGCCAATCTCCGCGCCGCCGGGAACGATGCGACGAGTTCACCGGAGAGCGTGGCGCGGTGGATGTGGGAAAAGATCGGGAAGAAGTAACACTTCTCTTCCCCTCTTCCCGTGCGAAGCGAAGCTTCGCTAGGCGGGAGAGCGAAAGAGAAGGAAGCGCATTACAAATTCTTGATCATCCCCGCATCGATCAACAGGCGATTGAACCGTCGCGCTTCCGCGCCGTCCTTGCAGGCGTAAAACAGTCCCTTGCAGCGGAGCATGATCTTCTTCTGCTCCTCGAAGGACGGGTCAAGCGGAATGCCCGCGGCCTCCTGAATGACCAGCGGCAGATACGGCCCGTCGATCGTGTCCATCACCGTCGCGCTCTTCACCGGTTCGAAATTGATCGCGTCGATGGCGTAATAGGTCGCGTAGTAGCGCGGGTCGTAACTCTGCAGCTTCTTGCCGAGGCCCGCTTCATCCATGTTGGGATCGAGAATGCCCGGCGCGAATTCCGGCTGATGGTCGCCATAACGTACGATCAGGAACGGCTGCGCTGGAAACTGCTTCTTCAGCTTCGCGACGAAGGCTCCGTAGTGATCGACGCTCATGGCCTGCCGACGCAGATATTCATCAACCACCGGCACGTTGCCGGGCGCGCGCCAGCCGGGCGTCATGTCGGGGCGGAATTTGGTTTCCCACGGAAAGTGATTGGCGGCGAGATAGACAAATATGAACAGCGGATTGGTCGGCGGCTGCTCGGCCATCAGGCGCGCCGCTGAATCGTAGAAGAAGCTGTCGGGCTCAACGCCCTTCGCGCCGAGATCCTTGGCATCCAGAAAACGCTCGACGCCGGTGGTGGTCTGGAAGCTGCGCGCGCTCATGAAGGCGCCGAAGGCCGGATAGAGTGAGATCGTGCTGTAGCCGCAGCGGCGCAGCGCCAATGGCAATCCGCGCTCGACGCGGCCCGAAGCAATACGCGTGACGAAATAGGAGAACGGCCCGAACGAGCGCGACGAGAGTCCGGCCAGTACGTTGTATTCGGTGAACCAGCTCGGCCCGCCATTGCTCTCGGCGAGAAATTTGCGCGCCTTGCCATCCCATGAATTGAAGTGACTGCCATAGCCTTTCGGCGTTTTCACGCCGGCGGCCTGACGGATGTCGAAGGACGACTCGTCATGCACCATGATGATGTGCGGACGACGTCCCGCCGGATGGCAGGAATCCTCCAGCGGCAGCTTCAGCCGCTCGGTGATGACCGCGTCGGACTCCATGAAACCGTGGCTGCTGAAGTCCGACACGGCGGTGACGCCCGAGCGCGCGAATTTCGACAGATAGCCGTCATCGTAATAGCCGCGCCAGGCTTCATCGGGCCAGACCAACGCATAGCCAGTCAATGCGGCAAGACCGGCCATCAGCGCGGCCAGCGCCGGCATCCGCCGGATGCGGAACGGATCGAGCCACCACAGCGCATACATCAACGGCAGCACCAACACGGCGGCGCCAATGGCGGACCAGCGCAGGTTCGGAAAGATCGTGAACAGGAAGGCCGCGGTGTCGCGGTCGATCACCATCAGGTCGACGAAGTTCGCGGTCATCTGGACCACATCGTGCTTCAGCCGCGACAGCAGCACGAGGATGACGACCAAGGTCAGCGACAGCGCTCCCGAAAGCGCGGGACGGCGCAGCAGCGCAATCCAGAAGCAATTGAGGATGGCCCAGGCCAGCACGAAGCCTACCCGGCCGACCAGATCGGTCTCGGTCTGAACCATCACCAGCAGCGCGCCGAAATGCGGCGCAGCCACGGCCAACAGCCGCCACACGCTGGTCGGCGCGGCGACAGCAGTTGTCGAGACGCTGGGTACTGGATTGAGCGGAGGCGCCATGGTGGCACGCAACACCACCGGCGAGGCCTCGGGCCTGGGCTGGCGACGGCCAGAAGGCGCATGTCGCAGCCGGAAACTGCGGTATGTCATAAAACTGTAATGGACTGGTCATGAACGAGCAATGAAATTGCTCGAACGGGGTCCCCGGAACAGGCAGGCACCCGCCCTCACCCGTTGCAGCCCGGCTGGCTCAGAGATCCTTGATCAGCCCTGCATCGATCAGCCAGCGATTGAACCGGCTGGCTTCATCCCCGCTTTTGCAGCCGTAGAACACGCCCTTGCAGCGAAGCATGATCTTCTTCTGCTCGACAAAGGACGGATCGAGCGGCACGCGCGCGGCCTCTTGCACCATGAGCGGCAGATAGGCGGCGTCCAGCACCGGCAGCGCCGATGCCTGTTCGGGTCGGTAGTTCAGCGCGTCGATGGCGTAGTAGGTCGCGTAGTACCTGACATCATGCGTCATGATCCGGTCGGCAAGCTGCCGCTGCGGCAGATCGGGCTCCAGCAGTTTCTGCGCGATCGCCGGCTGGTGATCGCCGAACCGCACCAGCAGGAACGGCTCGGTCGGATGATCCTTCTTCAGCTGCGCGACAAAGGCCTTGTAGTCCGCAGCCGTCATCGCCTGACGGCGGATATATTCGTCCACCTCGGCCGTATTGCCCGGCGCCTGCCAGCCGGCCGGCGTCAGGTCGTCGCGATAAATCGAGGTCCACGGGAAATGATTGGCAGTGAGATAAACCAGCACGAAGATCGGCTGGTCGGTCTTGCTCTCGCGTGCGATGAGATCCCTAGCCTGATCGAAATAGAACCTGTCGGGCTGCATGTCCTCGTTGACGCCCATCGCCGCCATGTCGATGAAACCGTCGATGCCGGCACCCTCTTGGAAGCTGCGGGCGCTGAGGAAATTGCCGTAGGTCGGATAGAGCGAGAAGGTCTTGTAGCCGCAGCTCTGCAGCGCCTGCGGCAGGCCGCGCGAGATCTTTCCGGCGGCGATGCGCGTCACATAGAATTTCAGGGCACCGAAGGAGCGCGCAGAGAGCCCGGTGAAGATGTTGAACTCGGTGTACCAGGTCGGGCCGCCGCTGGACTCGGTGATCAACGCGCGCTGCTGCCCATCCGACGACTTGAAGTTATCGTGATAGCCGGCCGGCACCTTGATGCCGGGCGCCGCCGAAATGTCGAAGGACGACTCGTCGAGCACCATCACGATGTTCGGCCGCTTTACGTCGGGCTCGCAGGTGGTCATCGGCGATGCCAGCGCCGAGCTCACGAGGCTCTTGGAATCCGCCTCGATCCAGCCTGTCGCCGTCAGATGCGAGACCGAGACGACGCCCGAACGCGCCAGATTGGAAATGTGATTGACGCCCTGGAACGGCTCCCACGGCTTTTCGGGATTGGCCGCCGAAAGTCCGACGATCCCCGCCAGGCAGACGCCCGCACAGGCCAGCGCCGTGCGGCGACGCAGGCGGAACGGATCGGCGCGCCAGATCAGCCACAGGATCGGCAGCGCGACGGCGGCGGCGATCAGCAGCCAGGTGCGCAGTTGCGGGAAGATCGAATGCAGGAACGAGATCGTGTCGCGATCGATGATCAGGAAATCCAGAAAGGTCAGCGTCAGTTGCGTGATGCCAAATTTGAACTGCGACAGCACGATCAGCACCGTGACCAGCAGCAGCGACAGCATCGCACTGACGCCCGGCCGCTTGAAGAGCGCAAGGAATAGGAAATTGAGCAAGGCCAAGGTCAACAGAGCCAGCGTCATGGCGAACGGGCCGTATTCGACCGAGGCCAGAACATAGATCGCGAGTACATGGATCGCAGCGATCAGCGCCGTGCGCAGCGGCCGCTGCCGAACATATTGCCAGGACGCCGCCAATCGCTCCCTGAAGCGGCGGCCGGCTTGTGCCGGAGAGACTGAGATCGACGACGGCAGCATCGCTTGCCCGCGAACACCCGGCAAGAAAACTGCCCTGTCTGGCAACGGCCAGCCGGCTCACACCGCGCCCGGACCCCTGCGGAATGTCACAAAACCGTATTGCAGACGTCATGAACGGACAATGAACCTTTCGACGCAGGCGGTGCCGGTCCGGGTGCCGCCTGCCGTCGTCATCCCTCGCCTCTACCGCACTGCGGTCGGCGTCTCGCCCTTGATGATCTCGCCGAAGCGCTGCCAGCGCTCGCCCTTGAAGCTCATCATCTGGAACTGGTCGATGGGCGAGAAATCGGTCGGGCTGGTGTTGACGGTCACGCCCGGTAGCAGCCCGTCGAGCTGCACGTTCCTGAGGTTGGCGGCCTGCTTCATCAGGTTTTCGTGGGTGAGGTCATCGCCGCACAGGCGCAGCGCCTCGACCATGGTCTGGGCGATGCTGTAGCCGGACAGCACGGTGCTCTCCATCGCCTTCCCCTCCGGAATGTACTTCTCGACATAGGCGTAGAACTTCTTCATGCCCGGATCGTCCTTCCACTGCGGATCGGTCGGATCCTTGGCGAAGGTTGCCGACAAAACGTTCTGCGCATTCTCGAAACCCGCTGGACGGATCACGCTGCCCAGCGACGAGCTTGCATTCGGCACGATATGCAGCGGCTTCCAGCCAAGTTCGGCGACCTTCTTGATCGACTGCGCGGCGAATTTGCCGACAGCGAAGGAGAACAGCGTATCAACGCCGGCGGACTTCAACTTGACGATTTGCGAGTCGATCGTCGGCTCGGAAACCTCATAGCTTGCCTCCATCACGATCATCGAGGACGCCTTGTCGCCGAAACCTTCCTTCAATCCCTTCAGATAATCCTTGCCGAAATCGTCATTCTGATAGAGCACGCCGATCTTGGCATCCGGCTTCTCCTTCAGGAGATACTTCGCATAGGCCACAGCTTCGGCGTGATAGCTCGGCAGCCAGCCCATGGTCCACGGAAACTGCTTCGGATCGTTCCAGCGCGTGGCGCCGGTCGCCAGAAACAGTTGCGGCGTCTTCTTGGCGTTGACGTATTTCTGGATCGCGGCATTCGCGGCGGTGCCGACATTACCGACGATCGCCATCACCTCGTCGCTCTCGACCAGCTTGCGCGTCTGCTCCACGGTCTTGGGCGGCGAATAGGCGTCGTCATAGCTGATGAAGACGATCTTGCGGCCATTGAGGCCGCCCTCGTCATTGATCTTCTTGAAATAGGCCGCATAGGACTTGCCGAGAATGCCGTAAGCGGATGCCGGACCGCTATAGGGCACGGTGTTGCCGATCTTGATTTCGGTGTCGCTGGCGCCGGGGCCGTATTTCTTCTGCGCCAGCACCGGGCTGGTCGCCGCCACAGAAATCGCAACCGCGAGCGCGGTCATGGCAGTTGTCGTCATACGCATCATGCGTCCTTCTTTTGCGTTTCCAGTGCTTGCGGTGATTACCGCTACGGCCGTTGCCGTATTCGAACCGAGCCTTCCCGTTCGTCGGGATTGTTGAGCGGCTCGTCAGGTGTGTTTGTTGTTCGTGAACCTCAGTCCGTACGGTCGGCGGCGCCCTGCTCGGCCAGCGCCCGCACGTCTTCGGCGGCGGTCTGCACGTGGCGATGCACGAGCATCGTGGCTGTCGCTTCGTCGCGCGCTGCGATCGCCGCGACGAAGGCGCGGTGATCAATGAGCGAGCGCTGGCGGATCTCCGCGGAGGCGAAATAGCGGCGCCGCCAGCCCGTGCTCATCAGCATCAGCGGCGTCAGCGTGCGCACCAGCACACGGTTCTGGCTCGCCGCGACAACCGCGAGATGGAATGCGACGTCCTCATCAGCGAGGTTGCTGCCATTGGCGACGAGCGCCGCATAGGTGTCGAGCAGCTGATGCAGCTTCGCGAGATCGGCGTCGGTGCGGCGCTGGCAGGCCAGCCGGAACGCCTGTTCCTCGCAAAGGATTCTGGCCTCGGTGACGTCGCGCGTCACCTGCGCATCGAATGGAAGGCCAAGGTCGGCCTGCAGCACCAGCGCATCGAGCCCGCTGTCTTCCAGCGCGTTGCGCAGATAGATGCCTGATTTGGGCTTCCGCTCGGTGATGCGCATGGCATCGAGCACCGCCAGCGCCTCGCGGACGGACCCGCGCGTCACCCCGAACCGCTCCGACAGATCGCGCTCCGACGGCAGCCGGTCGCCTTTCGCGAGCCGGTGATGGCGGACGAATTCGAGCGTTTTCCGAACGGCGTCGGATGTTTCGGTACTGAACGCGGCAAGCATGGATTGACCCTACCAATCTGGTAGGACCAGTTAAGCGATTTTGACCGCGCTGTCGAGGCGACAAATGGCCCCGCTATTTTGGCTGTAGTCCCAACTGCTTCGTCATGATCGCATCCAGCCAGCGTCGCGGCAGACGGCCAGCGATCCATGTCCGGACCGGCTGCGGCGATGCCACGACGCGGGCCTTGGGGCGGGATGCGGTCAGCGCCCGGTACACCAGTTCGGCGATCCGCTCGGGCGGCAACCCGCTCTTCGCCAGCTTCATCAGCATCTCGCGCAGCTTCGTTAGCGCCGGCAGAAACGGCGACGCATTGAAGCGCGCCATATCGATCGCCTCGGCCTTGTCCCAGATCGGCGTGCGCGCGGCCCCCGGCGCGATCACCAGCACGTCGATGCCGAACAGCATGAATTCGCGGCGCAGACTCTCGGCCAGTCCCTCCAGCGCGAATTTCGACGTGCTGTAGGGCGACAGCAGCGGATTGCCAAACTGGCCGGACACCGAGCTCATCATCACAATGCGTCCGGACGTGCCCGCCAGTGCGGGATCGGCACCGAGCAGCGGCGCGAAGGCCCTTGGTGACGATCACCGGGCCCATCACATTGATCTCGATCTGCCGGCGAAACTCGTCGACCGACAGATCAAGCAGCGCGCCGGGGACGGCGACGCCGGCATTGTTGACGAGACCCGCCAGTGTCTCGCCGTTCTGCGCGGCGCGTACCTGCGCAGCGGCAGCCAACACAGCGGCCTCATCCGTGACATCGAACAGCAGCGGGACGAAGTTCGCGCCGAACTCAGCTTGCAAGCGCTCCGCATCGACCGGCCTGCGCACGCTGCCGAACACGCGAAAACCGCGCGCGAGCAGAAGCTTCGCCGTGGCATGGCCGATGCCCGTGGAGACGCCGGTGATGACGATGGATCGCATGATCGTTTCCCAGGTGATATGCCAAGCGGCCAGTCACTGCTTGCTGGTGTCTTCCAACTCGCGAGCACGCGCCTCGGTGGTGCGGCGCATGCACTCCCCGGCCTCGAGCCGTGCGATGGTGCCTTCGCCGAGGCCGAAGTACAGGCAGTTGGCGTCGCGATACTGGATCCATAGCCTCTGCGCATCGCGCAGCTGGCCGCGCTGCTTGTCGGACGTCGCGTCCTTTAACGCCTGCTGATAGGCGACATTCAACCGCTTGTCCCATTGCGCCGTCTTGGCCTTGAGGCATTCGACCATGTCGAACGTGTTCCCGCTGTTGCACAGCCTCTCGGTATCACCCTGATCACCCGCGTAGGCGGCGGAAGCCAGTAAGGAGAAAACGGCGGCAGCGACGATGACGCGCATGGCAAACTCCGATTGGGCTCAACGACCATACAATAAAAAACGGGACCGCGTTGCCGCGGTCCCGTCGATAACTGCGTCTGAAGTGGCGCTTAGTTCTTGGTCTTGTCGACCAGCGCCTTTTCCTTGATCCACGGCATCATGTCGCGGAGCTTGGCGCCCACTTCCTCGATCGGATGCGCGTTGTTGCGCTGACGGGTTGCCTTGAACGAGGCCTGGTTGACCTTGTTTTCCAGCATCCAGTCGCGCGCGAACTTGCCGGACTGAATGTCGGTGAGCACGCGCTTCATCTCGGCCTTGGTCTCCGAGGTGACGATGCGCGGGCCGGTGACGTATTCGCCGTATTCCGCGGTGTTGGAGATCGAGTAGTTCATGTTGGCGATGCCGCCTTCGTAGATCAGGTCGACGATCAGCTTCAGTTCGTGAAGGCACTCGAAGTAGGCCATTTCCGGCGCGTAGCCTGCTTCCACCAGCGTCTCGAAACCGGCACGGATCAGTTCGACGGTGCCGCCGCAGAGAACAGCCTGCTCGCCGAACAAGTCGGTCTCGCACTCTTCCTTGAACGAGGTCTCGATGATGCCGGCGCGGCCGCCGCCCACTGCCGAAGCATAGCTGAGGCCGAGGTCATGGGCGTTGCCCGAGACGTCCTTGTGAACCGCGATCAGGCAGGGCACGCCGCCGCCGCGCTGATATTCCGAACGCACGGTGTGGCCCGGGCCCTTCGGTGCGATCATCAGCACGTCGAGATCTTCGCGCGGATCGAGCAGGTTGAAGTGCACGTTGAGGCCGTGTGCGAAGACGAGCGCAGCGCCCTTCTTCATGTTGTCGTGCATGTGGTCGCGATAGATGTCGCCCTGCAATTCGTCGGGGGTGAGCATCATCATCAGGTCGGCCCACTTGGCGGCCTCGGCGACTTCCATCACCTTGAAGCCGGCGGCTTCCGCCTTCTTCGCGGTGGCCGAGCCCTTGCGCAGCGCAATGACCACGTCCTTGACGCCGGAGTCCTTGAGGTTCAGCGCATGGGCATGGCCCTGGCTGCCGTAGCCGACGATGCAGACCTTCTTGCCCTTGATCAGGTTCAGGTCGGCGTCGCGATCGTAATAAACTCGCATGGGTATTTCCTCTCTTCAGCAACTATATTTCAAAGCTGCCCGTTCGAACCGGTCATCCGCCGAATGGCTGAAGACCATGAATTGCCGCCGGTTTCTAGGGCGACGGGTGCCGCGAGACAAGCCCGCGACGGTGATTTTGCGCTGCGCGTCGGGCTCATAGCTCGACCAGCACGGGATACAGGGAGGCCAGCAACAGCAGCCCCATAACGATATTGAAAGCCCTGACCGCGCCAGGCGATTTTACCAGCGATTGCAGCGAGGTGCCGCACAGCACCCAGGTCACGCAGGACACGAACCCGAGCAGCAGCGACAGGCTGACCTGCAGCAGGATGTTCCAGGGATAGTTGGCAATCGCCGCATAGGCGGTGATGGTACCGATCACCATCACCCAGCCCTTGACGTTGACCCATTGAAACAGCGCCGCGCCGAAAAACGTCATCGGCCGTCGCCGTTCGGCGTCACCCGGGTTGGGCGGACCGGACATCCCGATCGCAAAGGCGAGATAGACGAGATACCCCGCGCCGGCATATTTCAGGATGGTGTGCAGCACCGGATAGGAGGTGAAGACCACCCCCAATCCGAGGCCAGTGACGGCGACCATGAAGGCAAAGCCGACGGTGACGCCGAAGACATGCGGCAGCGTACGACGAAAGCCGAAATTGAGCCCCGACGCGAGCAGCATGATGTTGTTCGGCCCCGGCGTGAAGAACATCACGATGGCGAACACGATAAAGGCGTAGAACAGTTGCTGCGACATGTTTGCCTCAAGCCACTTCGACGAGTTGCGGTGGCCGCTTCGAGAGCAGCATCACACCAATCCCGCAAACAACGACGATCATGCCCGCGAGCCGCAACGGGCCGAACTGTTCGCCGAAGGTGATGCTCGACGCCGCCGCGCCGATGAACGGCACCAGCAGCGCAAACGGTACCACCTGCGCCGCGGAATAGTCGCGCAGCAGCCGGCCCCAGATCCAGTAGCCCAGCGTGGTTCCGATCACTGCGAGGAACAGCACACAGGCGAAGGCCTTCAACGATGCATGCGTGAGCGACTGCCAGGTCGCGCTGGCGCCATCGACACTGAACAGGACGACCAGCAGTGGCAGCAGCGCGACGAGACTGATCCAGGCGAACAGATCGAGCATCGAGACACCCTGCGCACGCCGCAGCAGCAGATTGGAAAAGGCAAAACTCACCGGCGCAGTCATCAGCACCGCGAAGGCGAACACGCTGAAGTCATAACCGACGGTGAAGCAGATCAACAGCAGTCCGCCCATCGCGATCGCGATCCCCGCAACCTGCTGCGGCGTCGGCATCTCCCGCAAGAACAGCGCGGCGAAGCCCACCGTAAACAGCGCCTGGCTCTGCACGATCACCGCCGTCAGCCCCGCCGGCACGCCATGTGCCATGCCATAGGTCTGGGCCAGAAACTGCGCCACCAGCAGCCAACTGGTGGCGACGATCAAGAGCCATGACAGTTTCGGCTTCGGCAGGAACAGGCACGGCAGCGCCGTAATGCCGAAGCGCAGCGTGGTGAGCAGCGTCGACGACATCTCGTCGACCGCCATCCGGGTCAGCACGAAGCCGACGCCCCAGATCACGGCCACCGCAACGGCCAGTGCAATGTCGAAGGGTTTCATGACTGCGATGCGCGCGGAGGCTACATCCCCTCCGGGCCGCGGCTGATCGCAGCCACACCAGTGCGCGAGACCTCGACGAGACCGAGCGGTCGCATCAGGTCGATGAACTGGTTGATCTTGCCGGTATTGCCGGTGATCTCGAACACGAAGCTCTCGATGGTGGCATCGATCACGCGCGCGCGAAACGCTTCGGCCAGACGTAACGCCTCGACACGATGCTCGCCGGTGCCACGCAGCTTGACCATCGCCAGTTCGCGCTCGATGGAGCGGCCGGTCAGCGTCATGTCGACAACGCGATGCACCGGAATCATGCGATCGAGCTGATGCTTGATCTGCGTGATCACCATCGGCGTTCCGGTGGTGACGATGGTGATGCGCGAGACGTGCTTGTGGCTCTCGGTCTCCGACACCGTGAGACTTTCGATGTTGTAACCGCGGCCCGAAAAAAGCCCGATCACGCGCGCGAGGACGCCCGGCTCGTTGGCGACGAGCACCGTCAGCGTATGCGTCTCGTTGGGATCGTGACGCTCTTCCATGAAATAGGCGGAGGCAGGCTGTTCCATTGTCGTTGTCTTTCCAGAGCTCAATCAGACCAGCGCCTTGCCGCCGGCGAAGGCCGCCGCGGTGGCTTCATCATTCGCTTCCAGCGGCAGCAGCATTTCGTTATGCGCCTTGCCGGACGGAATCATCGGGAAGCAGTTTTCCAGCGCCGCGACGCGGCAGTCGAACAGCACCGGCTTCTTCACCTTGATCATCTCCTGCAACGCGCCGTCGAGATCCCCGGGCTTGCTGCACTGGAAACCGACGCCGCCATAGGCTTCCGCCAGCTTGACGAAGTCCGGCAGCGCTTCGGAATAGGAGTGCGACAGCCGGTTGCCATGCAGCAGCTGCTGCCACTGGCGCACCATGCCCATATACTGGTTGTTCAGGATGAAGATCTTGATCGGCAGCTCGTGCTGAACCGCCGCCGACATTTCCTGCATCGTCATCTGCACCGAGGCGTCGCCGCCGATATCGATGACCAGCGAATCCGGATGCGCGACCTGCACGCCCAAAGCCGCCGGCAGGCCGTAGCCCATGGTGCCCAGACCACCCGACGTCATCCAGCGATGCGGCTCCTCGAAGCCGAAGAACTGCGCCGCCCACATCTGGTGCTGGCCGACTTCGGTCGTGATGTAGGTGTCGTGGCCGCGCGTCGCCTCGAACAGCCGCTGAATCGCGAATTGCGGCAGGATCACATCATTGTTCGTCTTGTAGGCCAGCGAATTGCGCGCGCGCCAGGTGGCGATGGTCTTCCACCAGTCCTTGGTGTCCGGCTTCTTCGCCTCGGATTTGAACACCTGCAGGATGTCGCCCAGCACATTGCCGCAATCGCCGATGATCGGGATATCGACACGGATGTTCTTGTTGATCGACGACGGATCGATGTCGATGTGGATCTTCTTCGAATTCGGCGAGAACGCGTCCGTACGTCCGGTGATACGGTCGTCGAAGCGCGCGCCGACGCACAGCATGACGTCGCAATCATGCATCGCCATGTTGGCCTCGTAAGTCCCGTGCATACCCAGCATGCCCAGCCAGTTCGGACCCGATGCCGGATAGGCGCCGAGGCCCATCAGCGTCGAGGTGATCGGAAAGCCGGTGACCTCGACCAGCTCGCGCAGCAGCTTCGACGCCGCGAGGCCCGAATTGATGACGCCGCCGCCTGAATAGATGATCGGCTTCTTCGCACCCGCCAGCATCGACACCGCCTTGCGGATCGCGTTGGCATCGCCCTTCACGCGCGGCGAATAGGAGATGTGAACATCTGACTTGCGCGGCGGATGATAGGTGCCGGTGGCGAACTGAACATCCTTCGGCACGTCGACGACGACCGGACCCGGACGGCCGGTGGTCGCAACGTAAAAGGCTTCATGCAGCACCTTGGCGAGATCATTGACGTCGCGGACCAGCCAGTTGTGCTTGGTGCAGGGCCGCGTGATGCCGACGGTGTCGCATTCCTGGAACGCGTCATTGCCGATCAGGTGCGTCGGGACCTGCCCGGTGATGCAGACCAGCGGGATCGAATCCATCAACGCGTCGGCCAGCGGCGTCACCATATTGGTGGCGCCCGGACCCGAGGTCACCAGCACGACGCCCGGCAGGCCGGTCGAGCGTGCATAGCCTTCGGCGGCATGGCCGGCGCCCTGCTCATGGCGGACCAGAATATGCTCTACTTCGCTCTGCTGGTAGATCTCGTCATAAATCGGCAGCACCGCACCGCCGGGATAACCGAAGATGTGCTTGACGCCATGATCAGCAAGCGCGCGCACGATCATCGCTGCGCCGGTCATCTGATTGGGATCGTGAGGCTTGCTGTCGCTCATGGTTCGCTCCGGATGCGCTCTGCGGCGCGGCTTGGTCTGGATGGTCGCTGGGTTCGGAAGACTTGACGTTCAGGCAATAAAAAAGGGCCCGTTCAGGACCCTGTGCACACCGCTCGGTTCGTGGGTAGCCGTCAGCTACCCCCGGCGGTGCGCCAGGGTACTACGGTAATAAGGAGGTTAGTAATTTTATTGCGCACGAGATTGGTCCGACTTTTCATAACTTGCGCGGAACATAGCCGGCAAACCCGGGATGTCAAGGGAAGTTGCCGTGATCGCGCTGATTTCAGAGCCTAGCCGGGTCTTTCGCATTCGGCGAGCGGAAAAAACCGGCGGGCTGATATGCGCCCGCTTGGCGAAGCTGGCAAACCCTCCGCCGTCAATTCCGGAGAACGCCAGAATTCTAGCCCGTCATTCCGGGGCGCGGCCGGCTCTTGCCGGACGCGAACCCGGAATCTCGACATGGCTGAACACTTCGGGATTCCCCGCCACTCCAAGTGGAGTGGCTGAGGTTCGCATTCCAGCGGCTTCGCCGCGTTCATGCGCCCCGGAATGACGGGATGTTAATTGCGAGCGGACCTTGCACCCTCACCCTCGCCTCCTCCGCCGTCATCCACGCGAACTCCGGCAGTTGATGCCGAAACCAGGTGAACTGCCGCTTCGCATAGTGTCGCGTATCCGCCTGCCCGATCTCCGCGGCCTCCTCGCGCGAGATCTCGCCGCGGATATGCCGGATCAGCGCCGGCACGCCATGGGCCTTCATTGCCGGCAGCAGCGGATCGAGATTTCGCGCGGCGAGCGCTGCGACTTCGTCCAACGCTCCCTCATCCAGCATTTTCTCGAACCGCGCATCGATCCGCGCATAAAGCTCCTCACGCTCCGGCGCCAGAAACAACGCGGTTATGCCCTCCGGCGGCAACAGCGGCGGCAGGCCCTCGCCGTGCCAGTCGGTGAGCGAACGACCTGTCGCCTCCACCACTTCCAGCGCGCGGGCGATACGCGTGCGGTCGCGCAGATTGAGCCGTGCAGCGGAGACCGGATCGACCAAAGCGAGCTGCGCATGCAGCGCCTCCGGTCCAGCCCTTTCCAGCCGCGCGCGGACATCGTCGCGCACTTCGGCTGCGATCGGCGGCACTGCCGAGAGCCCGCGTGTCAACGCCTTGAAATACAATCCGGAGCCGCCGATGAAGATCGGCAGCTTGCCCTGCGCCCGCACCTCGGCGAGCACGGTCGCGGCCTCTGCGACCCATGCCCCGGCCGAGAAATTCACCGCGGCATCGACGGTCCCATAGAGCCGGTGCGGTGCCTGCGCCTCTTCCTCCACGGACGGCCGCGCCGTCAGCACGCGCAGGTCGCGATAGACCTGCATACTGTCGGTATTGATCACCACGCCGTCCTGCGCGCGCGCCACGGCCAGCGCCAGCGCCGACTTGCCGCTGGCGGTCGGCCCTGCGATAAGCAGCGCTCTGTTGTCTGGCCTGGAACTCACACCATGTCTCTCGTTGCGACCCTGATCTGCAACCCCGCCGATCCCGCTCTCGATAGCACGGTGATCGACGGCATGCGCGCAATCTTGCCGGGCGACACCGAGGCGCACTGGCTCTCTGACGGAGTCGCTGCCGACATCCTGTTCACCAGCGACCACAACATGCTCGCACTCGCCGATCGCCTGCGCGCCGCCCGCGGTGATATGCCGATCGATGTTGTCGTGCAGCCTCGCCTCGACCGGCGCAAGAAGCTTTTTCTCGCCGACATGGATTCCACCATGATCGGCCAGGAATGCATCGACGAGCTCGCCGACTTCGCCGGCCTCAAGGCCCATGTCGCCACCATCACCGAACGGGCCATGCGCGGCGAGATCGAATTCGAGCCGGCACTGCGCGAACGCGTCGCGCTCCTGAAGGATCTGAAGGTCGGCGTTGTCGATGAGGTGCTGGCCTCACGCATCACACTGACGCCGGGCGGCCGCGAGCTGGTGCAGACCATGCGCGCCAATGGTGCCTATACCTGCCTCGTCTCCGGCGGCTTCACGCTGTTCACAGCCAGGGTCGCGGAGCTCATTGGCTTCCAGGAAAATCGCGCCAACGAATTGCATGTCGCTGATGGCAAGCTGACCGGCACGGTGGCAGAGCCGATCCTCGGCAAGGCTGCGAAACTCGCGACACTGGTCGAGCTGCGCGAGTCCTTCGATCTCGACAATCTCGACACCATGGCCGTCGGCGATGGCGCCAACGATCTCGCCATGATCCAGGACGCAGGCCTCGGCGTCGCCTATCACGCCAAGCCGACGGTGGCTGCCGCGGCGCATGCGCGGATCGATCACGGCGATCTCACGGCGTTGCTCTATGCGCAAGGCTACAAGCGCTCAGAGTTTGTGAGCGCGTAGGCACAGCCAAGTCTACACGCAGTTGAACCGCTGCGGCAGTCGTAGCGTCAAACGACCGGTCTTCAATTATGATAGCACCGGTCATCATGCCGCCGTTGGATTTGTCGGATCTCGTTCCGCTCTTCGCCCTGCTTTGGCTTCTCGTACCACTGATGGAATTCGTGCGGACTTTCCAGGCCGGCGGGCCGCTTTCCGCGCGCCAGCTTCTCCATACCGCTTGGCGAAGCTTCCATGCTGGCGCATGGCTGACAATGATTCTCGTTCTCCAGCAAGCTTACAGGCAGCAGGCGATATCGCTTCGCACGCTGGTTCTACTGCTGTTCGCGACACTCGCTGTGCTGCTGACCGCCGACTGGTTGATCGAACAGCGCTATCCCGAAAAGGAACCGGTCTGAGGCAGGCGCGGGCATCGGTTGGTAGTTCGATGAGCGCAGCCACATGCGGGGCTGTGGCACGCGGTGAGAAATCCGCTAATCACTGCGCTCATGCGGGCGACAACGAACATATTTTCCTATCTTTATTGACAATACACCTATTTTGATTATATTCCTCCCGTCCTGCCCCACCGAGAGGGGCGATCGCGATCGTCACGTTCGCGGGGTGGGATGCGGTGGACGCCGGAGATGCGGCGTCACGGGAGATGTGGGGGACGGCTGTCTTCGGGCAGGCCGGATCGTCTGTGGTCAGGATACCACTGGGACAGGCGGCACGGTTTGTCTTGAGACGGAAGTAACCTGCAGATCAAGTGACGGACGACCAACTCAAAACGCGTTCGGCCCAAGCGCTTGAGGCTACCCTTGCCCTTCGTTCCCTGGGCACAGAAAAATGGTGATTAGGATCGTTCACCAAGGCAGATGTGCAGGCAAGCCGAAAAAACACCGCGTGCGGAACGCTGGGCACTTGCTCGGCGCCTCCGAAAGTCCTGATGCATAACCTTGCGGAAGACCGCATCGGCATCAGGCCCAAGGGTGCAACGGGCACCCGGCGTTCCGCACGCCCTCTCACAGGAGGGCGGGAATGCAAGAGATGACGGCGCCCCCCCCGCCGTAAATAATGGGGGTGATGTCGCATGTCTGAAGAGCAGTGGCTGTTTGAAATTCACATCAGCAACGACGCGCAGGCGTCAGAGGGATCCCTCCCTCAAGCACTGCGCAGCTGCGCTGCTTGAGGGAGGGAGGGAGAAGAACCGCCCTACTGCACGCTCAGCGCCACGAAGCGCAGCTCACCTTCGGCATTTGATACCAGCAGCAAGACCGATTTCTTGCCGTCCTTCTTCAAGGCATCGACGCGCTTCTTGACGTCGGCGGCATTGGTCACTGCCTCCTGCGCGACCTCGACGATGACATCGCCGGCGGCCAGGCGCTTCTCGGCCGCGTCGGAGCCGGCGTCCACACCAGTCACGATCACGCCCTTCACGCTGTCCTTGATCTTGTACTTGGTGCGCAGATCCTTGCTGAGGCCGGTGAGATCGAGACCCAGCGCCTTCTGGGTCGCCGGCTTCTCGGCTTCCGGCGTGGACTTGATCGACGCCTGCACCGGCTTGTCGTCTTCCAGGCGGCCGAGGGTGACCTGTTTGGTCTCTTCCTTGCCCTTGCGGATGATCAGCACATTGACCGCCTTGCCGACTGTGGTGCCGGCGACGATGCGCGACAGGTCCTTCGGCTCCTTGACGTCACGGCCATCGAATTTGATGACCACATCGCCGGGCTCGAGGCCGGCAGGCTTGGCCGGGCCCTTGTCGTCGACGCCGGCGATCAGCGCACCACGCGCCGGCTTGATGTTCAGGCTCTCGGCGATCTCGTCGGTGACCGGCTGGATGCGTACGCCGAGCCAGCCGCGGCGGACTTCCTTGTATTCGCGCAACTGCTCGATGACGCCGACCACGGTCTTCGACGGCACGGCGAAGCCGAGGCCGATGGAGCCGCCGGTGGGCGAGATGATCAGCGTGTTTACGCCGACCACTTCGCCTTCGAGGTTGAACAGCGGACCGCCCGAATTGCCGCGATTGATCGAGGCGTCGGTCTGGATGTAGCTGTCATAGGGACTGTTATTGCTGATCTCGCGGTTACGCGCTGAGACGATGCCCGCAGTAACGCTGCCGCCGAGCGAGAACGGATTGCCGATGGCGATCACCCATTCGCCGAGGCGCAGCTTCTCGCTATCGCCGAATTTCACGGCAACAACCGGCTTCACCGGGGTGAACTTCAGCACGGCCAGATCGGTCTTCTTGTCGACGCCGACCAGCTCCGCCTTGATCTTGGTGCCATCATTCATGATGACGGTGATCTCGTCGGCGCCATCGATGACGTGGTTGTTGGTGACGACAATGCCGGATGCGTCGATAATGAAACCGGAGCCGAGCGAATTGGTCTTGCGCGGCTGCATGCCGCCATTCTTCTCGCCACCGGGGCGACCACCGCGGTTCTTGAAGAAGTCGTCGAAGAACTCCTCGAACGGCGACCCTGGCGGCAATTGCGGCATCGCCCCGCGGCCACCGCCCTCGCCCTTGTCGCTGTTCTTCGCCTCGACGGTGGAGGTGGTCGAGATATTGACCACCGAATCGATCACTTTCTCGGCGACATCAGCAATCCCATCCGGGCCGCGGGCCGAGGCCGGCGCGGAGAATGCGGCAACCGCAGCGCAAAAACAAAGAGCCGTCAGGAGCGGACGCAGGCCGCCATACGACGCACGGCGCGAGACAGGGCTCAGAGTGGGGTGAGCGATGGACATGTCGGAAACGTCTCCAAAAGAGAGTCGGCAAATTTCATTGAGAGTGCGCCCGAACGGCGACATCGCGCAAGTCTTCGCGCGGGCCATCCGGGTGCCCCATCTGGAACGCGGATTGCGGCGGAATGCAGACACAAAGGTGCACGATCTCGTTGATCGGCAACAGCTTTTTTGAATGATCGGGGACCGCCGCTAGCGTCGGATCGCCCAGATCAGGATCAGACCACCGACCGCCGAGACCAGGCCGGCGATACGCAGGATATTGTCAGGGCTCTGCAACGCGCTCTTCATGGCGCGGCGCATCCATCCAGGAAATGCCAGGAACAGGATGCCTTCAAATACGAGCAAGACGCCGATGCCGATGAGGAAGTCGGCAAACGCTATGGACCTCATCCGACTTCCACTCCCGAACCTTCGCACCCTGGCCGCAGTTTCTTGGCAGTTTTCTTGGCGCTTTTCTGAAAACAAATGAGGCGCACCGTGTGACGGTACGCCTCATCCTTAGATCAGAGTGGCAGCGAACGCAAAACGGGTATCTGTGTAAGCTTAATTGACGACGTCGTTACTGGGGCTTTGCCGCGGGGGGCTTGCCCGACGGATTGGCGAAGAAGCGGAAGAACTCCGAATCCGGCCGCAGCAGGAAGCGGGTGTCGTTGCTCTTCAATCCGTTCTCGTAGGCGGTCATCGAGCGATAGAACGCGAAGAACTCCGGATCCTGACCGTAAGATTCGGCGAACAGGCGGTTGCGCTCGCCGTCGCCGGCACCACGGGTCTGTTCAGCCGTCGAGTTCGCATCGGCGATGATGACCGTTGCTTCACGATCGGCCTTGGAGCGAATCTCCTGCGCCTTCTGGCCACCGCCAGCGCGGAACTCGGCAGCTTCCCGCTGACGCTCGGTCTGCATCCGCTGATACACCGCCTGGCTGTTGGCCTCCGGCAGATCGGCGCGGCGGATACGAACGTCGACGACGGAGATGCCGTAGCCGTCGGCTTCCTTGTCGAGCTGCTCGCGGATCTTGTTCATCAGGTTCTCGCGCTCGTCGCGCACGATCTGGATGAAGGTGACCTCGCCGAGCACACGACGCATCGCGGCGTTGAGCAGCGTGGTGAGCTGGATGTTGGCCGCCTGGATCGAGCCGATGCTCTGGTAGAAGCGCAACGCGTTCTTGATCTTGTAGCGGGCGAAGGCATCGACCACCAGACGACGCTGGTCATTGGCGATGATTTCCTGCGCCGGGTTTTCCAGATCGAGGATACGCTTGTCGATCGAGATCACGCTGTCGATGAACGGGATCTTGAAGTTCAGACCTGGCTCGGTGACCACGCGGACGGGCTCGCCGAGTCGCACCACGAGGGCCTGTTCAGTCTGGCGCACCGTATAGATCGAGCCGAAGCCCACGATGACCAGCACCAGCACTACAATCAGTGCAACGATACCTGAGATGCCGGTTTTCATCGGGTGCTCCCGCTCTGCTGAGGCTGACCAGATGGCGCCGGAGGCTGACGCCGTGGCGTCAGTTCATTCAAGGGAAGATAAGGCACAACGCCTTGCGAAGCGCCGGCACCCTGGCCGCCGTCATAGACCAGCTTCTCGGCACCGCCGAGGATCCGCTCCATGGTTTCGAGATAGATACGCTGACGGGTCACGTCCGGCGCCTTCTTGTACTCGTCATAGACCTTCAGGAAGCGCGCGCTCTGGCCCTTGGCTTCGGCGATCGCCTGTTCGCGATAGCCTTCGGCGACCTGCAGGATCTGCGCAGCACGACCGCGCGCATCGGGAACGACGCGGTTGGTATAGGTCTGGGCTTCGTTCTGCAGGCGCTGGGCGTCGGCCTGAGCCGCCTGCACGTCACGGAACGCATCGATCACCTGTGCCGGCGGATCGACCTTCTGCAGCTGGACCTGCTGGATCAGGACGCCCGCGCTATAGCCGTCGAGCGTCTTCTGCATCAGTTCCTGCACCTGGGTTTCGGTGGTGGTGCGTGCGCCGGTGAGGATCGGCTGAATGTTGGCGCGGCCAACAACTTCACGCATCACGCTTTCGGCGACCGCTTTCACGGTGCCTTCGGGGTTCTGGATGTTGAACAGGAAGTTGCCTACACCGTCGGGCTTGATACGCCACAGCACGGTGAAGTCGACATCGACGATATTCTCGTCGCCGGTCAGCATCAGGCTCTCTTCCGGCACATCCCGGATGGTGCGGCCACGGCGACCGGTGTCTTCCAGGATCGACATGCCGACCGACAGGGTCGATACGCGCAGCGCCTTCGGCAAGAGCACGGTCTCGATCGGATAAGGCAGATGATAATTCAGGCCGGGCTGCACAGTGCGGACATGCTTGCCAAAACGGAGAACGACACCGAGCTCTTCCGACTGCACGCGGAAGAAACCAGACAGCCCCCAGATCACCAGCGCCACGACGAGCACGAGTGCGATGCCCATGCCGCTGACGAAACCGCCCGGCAGCATCGACTGCAGACGGTCCTGCCCCTTGCGCAGCAGATCCTCAAGATCAGGCGGCCTCGGTCCGGACGATTGCGGACCAGAACCCCAAGGTCCCTTTGGACCAGAGCCCCATGGGCCTCCGCCTTGATTCTTCCACGGCATACAACACTCTCCTCTGCGCGGCCGGACATACCGGTCTCGCCACGTCTGCATGGCTTTATAGGGGACGACCCCAGCTCTTACAACGCGGGGTTCTTGACTGCTGGAGCTATGCCCGAGGCCGCAAAAGTCAATGTTAACGGGCGGAAAACGCAGTTAACGAGGCTCTCTCCGGCAATATGTCACATAGGAGAAATCGACGCTGTCCTCGCCCGCCGCCGCGTTCCTGACGCGCGCCACTTCTTCCCACACAGCGAGATCTACCGGCGGCATAAAGGTATCACCGATGGGCTTCGCGTGAACTTCGGTGACTTCGAGACGGTCGGCGATCCCCATCCATTGGGCATAGATCTCGGCGCCGCCGATCACGGCAATCTCAGTGACCAAACGCCGCAGCGCATCGCCAGTTGCCACCGCGCGTGCATCGGTAAGCGACGTGGTGACTACGGCTCCTGCGGCCTGATAGCCCGCATTGCGTGTGATGATGATATTGGTGCGTCCCGGCAGCGGTCGCTTCGGAAACGACTCGTATGTCTTGCGCCCCATCACGATCGGCTTACCCATCGTCAGCGCCTTCAAGCGCTGCATGTCCGACTTCAGCCGCCATGGAATGGCATTGCCCTGCCCGATCACGCCGTTCTCGGCGATGGCATAGATGAGGACGATGTTCATGACGTGGTGCCACGCGACGCCAGTTCACGAAGCGCGTCGCCGCTCACTTTGCAGGCCGTCCACTCGTCCATCATCTTCGCGCCTATCGATTTGTAGAACGCGATCGATGCCGCATTCCAGTTCAACACCGACCACTCGAACTGCGTCCAGCCCTTGTCGACACAGCGCTGCGCCAGCTTGACCATCAGGGCTTTGCCAATGCCATGGCCGCGGTGCCCGGGGCGCACGAACAGATCTTCAAGGTAGATGCCGTGACGTCCCCGGAACGACGAAAAATTGAGGAACCAGAGTGTAAATCCGACGGGCTCGCCATCCCATTCCGCGATGTCGCAATAGACCTGCGGCTGCGGACCGAACAGCGCCGCGGCGATTACAGCCTCTGTGGCATCGACCTGGTGCGAGAGCTTCTGATATTCCGCCAATTCACGCACGAAACTGAAAACAAGCGCGGATTCATCGTCCCTTGCCGCGCGAATGAGAAGGCTCACACCGCGACCTCGGCCTTGATATGAGGATGCGGATCGTAGCCTTCGAGGGTGAAATCCTCAAAGCGAAACGCGAAGATGTCCTTCACGTCCGGATTGATCTTCATCACCGGCAGCACACGCGTCGGCCGCGTCAATTGCAGCCGCGCCTGGTCCAGATGGTTGGAATAGAGGTGCGCATCGCCAAGCGTATGGACAAAGTCGCCAGCCTTCAGGCCCGTGACCTGCGCGATCATCATCGTCAGCAGCGCGTAGGACGCGATGTTGAAGGGCACGCCCAGAAACACGTCGGCGGAGCGCTGATAAAGCTGGCAGGAGAGCTTGCCGTTGGCGACGTAGAACTGAAACAGGCAGTGGCACGGCGGCAGCGCCATCTTGTCGATCTCGGCGGGATTCCATGCCGTAACGATCAGCCGGCGCGAGTCCGGATTGCGCTTGATCATGTCAATGACATTGGCGATCTGATCGATCGTGCGCCCGTCGGCCGTGGGCCATGAACGCCACTGCGAACCGTAGACCGGACCGAGATCGCCATTGGCATCCGCCCACTCGTCCCAGATCGAGACGCCATTGTCCTTGAGGTATTTGATGTTGGTGTCGCCCGCCAAAAACCACAGCAGCTCGTGGATGATCGCTTTGAGCGACAGCTTCTTGGTGGTCAGGACGGGGAAGCCATCGCTGAGCTTGAAACGCATCTGATGCCCAAACACGGACAGCGTACCTGTGCCGGTGCGATCGTGCTTCTCGGCGCCGTCGCTCAGGATTCGCTCTAGCAGGTCGTGATACTGGTTCATGGTCGATCTTGCGGGCTTGTGAGCGGACGAACTTATCGCCTTCGCCGGTGGTCGGACACGCCGATTCCCGGATTATACCCGGAAAAGTGTGTTCCTGCCCCGCAAACGACAAGGGCCGGATCCCCCTAGGGATCCGGCCCTGAAACCAACCGGTGAACCGGTTCCCGATCAGTTGGCGGGCTTCAGCACAGCCGACCACTTCTCGACTTCGCTCTTCACCAGGGTGCCGAGCGCCGTCTGGGTGCGCGCTTCCGGCTTCGGAATGTCCGAGCCCAGATCAGCGAGACGCTTCCTGACGTTCTCGTCGTCCAGCGCCTTGGCGGCGGCGGCGTTCAGCTTGGCGGTGATCGCCGCGGGCGTGCCCTTGGGCGCAAAGATCGCGTTCCAGGCCGAGGCCTGATACTTCGGCAGGCCAGCTTCCGCAGTGGTCGGAAGATCCGGCAACGACGGGTTACGCTCCGGCGTTGCGACGGCATAGGCCTTGATCGTGCCGCCCTTGACCTGCGGAACGGCGTTGACGATCTGGTCGCACATATAGTCGACCTGACCGCCGACCAGCGCATTCATCGCCGGACCGGTACCGTTGAACGGCACGCCGGTCGGCTTGATATCCAGAACCGAGCTGAGCAGTTCGCACGACGAATACGACACCGAGCCGACGCCGGCATGGGCCATGTTCAACTTGTCGCTGTTCGCCTTCACATAAGTGACGAATTCCTTGAGATCCTTCGGCGCGAAATCCTTCTTTGCCAGGATTAGAATTGGCGTGCCGGCCAGCAGCGCGACCGGCTCGAAATCCTTCTCGGGGTGATAAGCGAGCTTCGGATATAGCGGCACGGCCGCAGCATGGGTGCCCATGTGGCCGGTGATGATCGTGTAGCCATCATTGGCCGCACGCGCCGCACGCGTCGCGCCGGTCGTGCCACCGGCACCGACAACGTTCTCGATGATGATCTGCTGGCCGAGCGTCTTCGACATATCGGCAGCGACGATGCGCGCGATGACGTCGGTGGGGCCACCGGCCGCGAACGGCACGATCATGGTGATGTTGCGGGTTGGGTACTCCTGCGCCTGAGCAGCGGTTGCCAACACGCCGAAGCCGGCGACTGCCGCCAGGCCGCTGATCGCAACTCTGCGATTGAACAACTTCATTTGATTTCCTCCGAAAATGTTTTTGCCGCGAAAATGCCGACAGTCGCGGGACTGAATACATGCAAAGGCCCGAAGTCTATTCGACTTCGGGCCGTGGCGTAACGACGCAGATGCGTGGTGAAGCTTGTCAGCTCTCAGATTCAACGAAGACTTCGTCGCGCTTCTTCCGCAGTGCGGGAAGCACCGCAAGGATCAGCAGGAACGCCGAGATCGCCATCAGGGTGGCCGACAACGGACGGGTGAAGAACACCGTCGCATCGCCGCGCGAGATCAGCAGAGCACGACGCAGATTTTCTTCCATCAGCGGGCCGAGCACCATGCCGAGCAGCAATGGCGCCGGTTCGAAGTCATGCTTGATCAGCCAGTAGCCGAGCAAACCGAATACGCCGGCAAGCACCACGTCCATCGGAGCGTTGTTCACCGAATAGATGCCGATGCTGCAGAACACCACAATCGACGGGAACATCAGCCGATACGGCACGCGTAGCAGTCGGACCCAGATGCCGACCATCGGCAGGTTGATGACCAGCAGCATCAGGTTGCCGATCCACATCGAGGCGATCATGCCCCAGACCAGCTCGGGCTGCTTCTGCATCACCTGCGGACCGGGCACGATGCCATGAATGGTCATCGCACCAACCATCAGCGCCATCACGGCATTGGGCGGAATGCCGAGCGTCAACAGTGGAATGAACGATGTCTGCGCTGCAGCATTGTTCGCGCTTTCCGGTGCGGCAACGCCTTCGATGGCACCACGGCCGAACCGCTCCGGATGCTTCGACAGCTTCTTCTCAAGCGTATAGGCCGCGAAAGACGCGATGACCGCGCCGCCACCCGGCAGAATGCCGAGGATGGAACCGAGCACGGTGCCGCGCAGAATGGCCGGCGCGGAGTCTTTCATATCCTTCTTGGTCGGCATCAGGCCCGTGACCTTCTGCTGAACCAGTTGCCGATCTTCCTCGCCACCAGCATCCAGATTGCGGATGATTTCGGCAAAGCCGAACAGGCCCATGGCGACCGTGGCAAAGCCAAGACCATCGGCAAGTTCGGGGATGTTGAACGACATGCGCGAGGCGCCGGTCTCGATATCGGAACCGACCATCGACAGCAGCAGACCGAACACGATCATCGCGATCGCCTTCAGTACCGAGCCTTTGGCGAGCACCACCGCGAAGATCAGACCCAGGACCATCAGCGAGAAGTATTCGGCAGGTCCGAAAGCCAGCGCGAGCTTGGTCAGCGGTGCGCCGAGCACAGCGATCAGTACCGTCGAGACACAACCAGCGAAGAACGAGCCGATTGCCGCGATCGCGAGTGCCGGACCGGCGCGGCCCTGCTTGGCCATCTGGAAGCCATCGAGCGCGGTGACGACCGAACCGGCTTCACCAGGAATATTGACGAGGATCGACGTGGTCGAACCACCATACTGCGCGCCGTAATAGATGCCGGCAAGCATGATCAGCGCGCCGACAGGCGGCAGACCGAACGTAATCGGCAGCAGCATGGCCACCGTGGCGATGGTGCCGATACCGGGCAACACGCCGACCAGCGTGCCAACCAGCGCACCGATCAGACAGAGCAGAATGTTGATGGGAATTGGAATCGACATGCCGCCAAGCAACGGCGGTGCCCACTGCACAAACTGGAAGACGGTCGCGAAGCCGAGACCAAGATTGGAGAACAGATCACCCATAGCGCCCTCGCCTTCAGCGGATCAGAAACGTCGGCCACATCTGCAGAGGCAGACCAAGCGCGTACGGAAATAGCAAAGCGCAGCCTGCCGTGAGGCAGGCGCCGACGATGAAGGTTTCCTTCCAGAGCGTCTCGGTCGAACCGAGCGCCGCGATCAGGAAGCTCGCCATCGCGGAGAAAATCATCCCCATCGGGCGAATGGAAAGCGCAAAGCACAGGATCGCAAGCGAGACGAAGAGCGGTCCACGCCAGTGGAACTTGGAGAGCGTCGCGCCTTCCGTGAAAATACCGACTACGGTCACAGCTGCACCAAGACCCAGCAGCAGAATGCCGAACATCCGCGGCGCGGTACCTGCACCGAACGAGAAGCCATGCATACCCTGCAGATCGCTGGATGCCCACAGAGCAAATGCAGCAATCGCCACCAAAGCAAGGCCGCCGATAAAGTCCTGAGGGCCTTTGACCCAGCTCGGTAAGATAGATTTCTCCGGCGCATGGCTCGGCGCATCACTCATTGGTACGTTCCCTCGTTACGAGCTTGTAGCCCAAACAACATCGTTCGGAGACCGCCCAACGGCTCCGTGGTCAAGCTTGCTAGCGATTTTCGTCAGAGAACGCCAGCGAAACCAATGAGACCTCCGGCAACTAACAACCATAGCGGGTTAAGCCGCGTGGCAAACGCCAAAACGGCGACACTCCCGGTCACCAGAAACGCCGTCCAACTGGTATTGGAGGTGAACAGCAGAACCAGCCCGCTGGCGCTCATTAGACCGATTGATAGGGGGACGAGTGCCGCCTGCACGATTCCGGGCCATCGTGCGTTGCCCGAACGCGAAAGCAACTGGCTGACATAATAAGCAAACACAGCTGTCGGCCCGCACATCGCCAGCGTTGCGACCAATGCGCCCATGATGCCGGCAACCTGATAGCCGATCAGCGTTACAATGAGAACATTCGGCCCCGGCGACAGCTGCGAGATCGCAAACACGTCGGCGAACTGCTTGTCGGACATCCAATGGTTTACCTCGACTGCGAGCCGATGAATCTCGGGAATCGCCGAATTGGCGCCACCGACAGCAAAGAGTGACATCAGCCCAAACGACCAGGCCAGCGTAAACAGTGATCCGGAGCCAGTATCGCTCATGCCGCGGCCCGTCGTCGCATCAACATGGTCAGGGTGACGCTGATGGGTATCGATACCAGAAGGACGGTCGGCAACGGCCATCGCATCACACCAACTGCGACGAAAACGGCGACCAGCAGCGCCAAACTGACCGGGTCACGCTTCTTCAGAAGCGGCAGCATCATTCGGAAAATCACAGCGAACAGCAGTCCGACCGCAGCGCAAGATACGCCGGCCAGTGTGCGCCGCAGCGCTTCGATATCCCCAAAGCGTGCATATAAAATTGCCAGGACGGTCACGATGACCACGGGCGGCCCCAGCAATCCCGCAAAGGCTGCAATGGCGCCAGGCACACCGCGAAACCGTGACCCGAACACCACCGACAGATTGACGATATTCGGCCCCGGCAAAAAATGGCAAAGCGCAAAAGTCTCGTTGAATTCCTCGGGCGTCATCCAGCCATGCTTCTCGACGATTGCCCGGCGGGCCCAGACCAAGACGCCACCGAAACCGGCCAGGGACATCTTCGCAAAGGCGAGAAATAGCGTCAGCAATCCCGGCGGCGAGGCCGACGCGAGTTCCGCGATGGGAGCATCGGCCTGTGGTGAACTCGGATGCATGGTCCAGAACTAGGGCCATCCGGCAATTGGGCCAACCGATTTTCGCCTGTTTCCACGCCAATCGGCAGTTGAAATTGCAGCCCGGCTGTATCGCGTCCAATCTACGTCATATATAGAGAGCGCCAGCTTTCCGGCTGCTGACCTCGGGTCTCCGCCGGGATAGGATGGATGATGACGCGAGTCGGCTCCCGGCCTCGCTTTTCACTCCATAGATGGCCACGACCAAGACAAGCGACGGAACCGACCGATGGCAACCGATCATATTCGATACGATGTGCTGGCGCGCGACGCCCTTCGTGGCGTGCTGCGCCGCGTGCTGATCGACGCTGCCGAGCATGGCCTACCCGGCGAGCACCACTTCTTCATCACCTTTGTCTCGACCGCGGATGGCGTCAAACTATCGCCGCGCCTGCTGGCCCAGTATCCAGAGGAAATGACTGTGATCCTTCAGCATCAGTTCTGGGATCTGGTGGTCACCGAAGATCGTTTCGAAGTTGGCCTGTCCTTTAACGGCATCCCTGAGCGCCTCGTCGTGCCGTTCAACGCCATCAAGAGCTTCTACGACCCTTCTGTGCAGTTTGGCCTGCAGTTCGAAACCGAGGCCGCCGCCGAGACCCCGGCTGCCGGTGCGACGTCCGCAGCCACTGCGGCGTCCGCTCTGGCCGCTCCTCCAGCTCCACCCGTAGCCACGCCGGAAGAGGAGCCGCCGAAACCGGGCGAAGGTGCAGAAGTCGTCCGTTTAGACCGCTTCCGGAAAAAATAATCGCAAGACGTTGTAAGGTGCCGGGGCCGCGTTCGCGCGGCCCCATTCTTATGCGCCACCTCTGCCAGAATTCCCCGCAGGGACCGCGGCATCGCAAGGACTGTACCCATGGCAAAATCCTCCAAGACCTCCGCCTCCTCCGCCACCCGGACCGAAACCGACAGCTTCGGTCCGATCGAGGTCGCAGCGGATCGTTATTGGGGCGCGCAAACGGAACGGTCGCGACAGAATTTCAAGATCGGTCACGATCGTATGCCGACACCGATCATTCGCGCGCTCGGCATCGTCAAACTGGCAGCGGCCGAAACCAATCGCGAACTCAAACTTCTCGAGCCCAAGCTTGCAAAAGCCATTGTGAGCGCAGCGCGCGAAGTCATCGACGGGAAGCTGGATGATCACTTCCCGTTGGTCGTCTGGCAAACGGGCTCCGGCACGCAGACCAACATGAATCTCAACGAGGTCATTGCCAATCGTGCGAACGAACTTCTTGGCGGTGAACGCGGCGCCAAGAAGCCTGTGCATCCCAATGACCATGTCAACATGAGTCAATCGTCCAACGATTCGTTTCCGACTGCGATGCATATTGCGGCGACGCAGGGTATTGTGGAGTACCTCATCCCCGCACTAAGCGAGCTACATGCTGCGTTGCGCAAGAAGGAAAAAGCCTTCGCGAAGATCGTGAAGATCGGACGCACGCATACACAAGACGCGACGCCGCTCACGCTCGGGCAGGAGTTTTCAGGCTATGCCGCACAGATCGAAAGCGGCATCAAACGCTTGCGAAGCGTCGTGAAGGATCTCTACCCGCTCGCCCAGGGCGGAACTGCAGTCGGGACCGGCCTCAACTCCAAGCCTCGTTTTGCGAAGTTGTTCGCGAAGCACGCAGAAACAATCACCAAGCTCCCTTTCATCACTGCACCGAACAAATTCGAAGCACTCGCATCAAACGACGCCTATGTGTTTGCACACGGAGCGATCAACTCGGTTGCAACGGGTCTATTTAAGATTGCAAATGATATCCGGCTGCTCGGCTCCGGCCCGCGTTCGGGACTTGGCGAATTGCTACTTCCGGAGAATGAGCCTGGCTCATCGATCATGCCTGGGAAGGTGAATCCGACACAATGTGAAGCAATGACAATGGTATGCTGTCAGGTATTCGGCAACCACACGGCAATTACGGTGGCCGGCAGCCAGGGTCACTTCGAACTCAATGTTTACAAGCCGGTGATGGCCAATTGTATGATGCAGTCCATCCAATTGATTGCAGACACTGCGCGATCCTTCACAGAGCACTGCATCAATGGAATCCGCGCCGATGAAAAACGAATTCAAGAGTTGATGGAGCGATCCTTAATGTTGGTGACTGCACTCGCACCGAAAATCGGCTATGATAACGCGGCGAAGGTCGCGAAGGTTGCTCATGCAAACGGAACGACTCTGAAAGAGGAAGCGCTGCGGCTCGGTTTTGTTAGTGCTGCAGAGTTCGATGTTCTTGTTCAGCCGGTCAAAATGATACACCCTGGGTGAGTAAGAATTTTGCTCACAGCTTGTTGAGAATAACTCCAGAAGGAAATAGTTATAATTTATATCTGCTAAATGGTTAGAATGGTCTCATATCAGACACGTTTTTCCTTGTGATACAGCAGAAGGTGATCCGGTTACGCTTCGTAATTGATTTCATTTTTCTGCGGAGCTTGTTTGGAACTACGGAGAATATTTTTAGGATGGATACCGAAACTAAATTCACCCTCGTCTCGTACAACTACTGGATGGTGAAGACGACGTTTCCCGCCCCATCATTTTTTTAAAAGACAGGAGCGATCATGGGTGACCTGATCAATCTCAATCGCTTCAAGAAGCGCACTGCACGAGAGGAATCAGCAAAACAGGCTGATATAAACCGTGCGCGCTTCGGACGGACTAAATCCGAACGAACATTGCAGGAGCAACGCACAGTCCGTGCGAACACCATGCTGGATCAGCACCACATCGATGGCGAGGACGCATCATGAAATCGCCCGTAGTTAAGAGATCGATCGTTGTTGCGGGTCACAAAACCAGCGTGAGTCTCGAAGAGGCGTTCTGGAACGGCATGAAGGAGATTTCGAACCTTCGCGACATGACGCTTTCAGAGCTGGTTGGTGAGATCGACACAAACCGTCAGCAGGGCAATCTATCATCCGCGATTCGGCTGTTCGTGCTCGATTACTTCCGTACACGTGCCGTTCCGCAACAGCGGATGCCGGAGCACAATCTGTCGGCATAAACACAACAGATCTTCAACGAATCCCTTCGCTGTCGGTCGTGTTTGTTTGCTGAGTCATCGTCAGAACGTCGGTCGCGCTGAGCTCGCGGCCGGCGGTGTCAGCATGAGTGGAGGCGCGGGCCTCGGCCTTGGCG
Organism: Tardiphaga sp. P9-11; assembly: GCF_008329525.1. Lineage (GTDB taxonomy): Bacteria > Pseudomonadota > Alphaproteobacteria > Rhizobiales > Xanthobacteraceae > Tardiphaga. The sequence goes on from NZ_NPKQ01000006.1 coordinate 76,075, forward strand.
TGCGCGCAGCGCCAGGCGCGGGACGCACTTCGATGGGCGCGGGAAGCGGCGCCACCTGCTGACTCGCGACTGGCGGCACGGCGGAACGAGGTGCCGCGGGCTTTAGCGTGGAACGGCGCGGATCTCGACTGGGAAGTACCACATCTGAGGGCGCCGAGGCCGTGGGCGGATCGATTGCCGGTATCGGTGTGTCGACAGGCAGTGAGGCGGACGGCGCGGGAACACCGATGGGCACAGCCGTCGGTGGCAACTCACCGCGTTCGAGTGAATCAAGCCGACGCGTCTCGCGATCGATCGCGCGCACCGCAAGCCAGGATGACAACGCCGCCACATCGAGCGTGCGATCAAGTTTGTCCGGTGTTCCCACCGCAAAGATCTGAACTTCCGGTCGAACGCTCGACGTCCCCGCGGCCGTGCCGGTCAATGTCGCCCGCATATCCACTTGGTCGGCGACGATATCATAACCTCCGGACACGACCGCACGCCCTCCTTCACCATCGAGTGTCGTCGCACCAACGCGCAGGCGGCTATCCTTGATACTGAACGGAACCTGCACCGAAGATACGGACAATGCACCGGCGGCGATCCCCGTATCGACGATCTGGCGCAACTTGGCGTCATTCGTGGCCTGCCCGGAATCGCTGGCGCGAATGGCAGTGTCGAACGCTCGTGGGTCGAGACCGTTGATGCGCGCCGCGTCGATCGTCAGCAATCCGCTGCCGGACAATGCGCCTTCAAGCGCCGAGGCGCTGCGGCCTTGACTGGCCAGCGTCATCCGCAGCGACGTCTTGCCCGCGGGCATTGCCAGTAAGCGATAGCGCAAGGCTGCTCCGTCTACGCCGGAGAATTGCACGCGGGCCCCAAGCGAATATCCGGTGGTCGCAGGCTTGAGATCGACGTCAGCCGTGATTTCGCCGCCACCAACAGACCCTTTGATCGTATCGATCATCAGCGTCTGGCCGTCGCTCTTCACGATGCCGCTGACAGGACGCAATTCAACACCGCCAGGCAACATCCCGCTCAGCGCCTGAAACGCCAGCTGACCGCGCCATCCTTGCAGTACTCCCCGCCCAAGCGGGTCCGTGGCGTCGCGGCCTCGCGTGCCCACAGCGAGACCAAAGGCGGGCCCAAGTTCGATGGCATCCATACCGATCTGCCCGTCGATGGCTTTCTCGGCGCCGAGGGTCAATGCAATACGGCCGCGGACCCGCGAGCCAGCCAGCGTGCTGTCGATATCTTCCAATGAAACCTTGTCACCGTTCAATGTGAGCCGCGATGACAGGCTCACATTCTGCGCGACCGCATCCGACGGCTTGAGAGCAATCAGCGGCGCCAGATTGGCGCGACGTATCGCAAGCGCGAGCGATGCTTTCGGTGATCCCGCCCAAGGTTCCGCACTGCCCTGAACATCGGCATCGACGTCCGCGCCGGACAGTTTTGCCGTGACGCGCAATGGCGTGCGCCATTGCCCTTTTGCCGATCCTTCGAAATATACGATGGCATCGCTTGCAGCGATCGCATGACTCAGACCTAGCAATGCAAGAAGTTGTCCGCCCTGCCCGGCCAATTTGGATTCGAGCAGCACATCACTGCGCGACAGCTCATTGAGATCGACGCCACGCATCGCCGCGATGGGAGGAGATGCGGTCAGCGTCGTCGTCCCCTTCACTTGCGGCGCATCGATATCGAACACGGCGCGCACATTCGTGTGATCGGCGCGTTGTTGATCCTTTGTCAGATCGAGCGACAGTTTGACGCGAACCGCGCCGGGCGCCGCCGCCATGGAGTTGAGTCTTGACGCAACGGACGGCGCCAGCGGCGCGAGCATGTTGCTGATCTGACTCATCGACGCGGATGTGGCGTTGAGTGTCAGTCCGCCCGTGGCTTCCATGCGATCGAACGAAGCACGGCCGTCGAGCATCAGACCAGTGGCTTCACCGACTTTGAAACGATCGACCGAAATCATCTTTGGGGTGTAGGCCAGTTGCGCCACAAACGGGCGCATCTCCTGCCCGGCTGACACAGCACGCCCGATATCGAGTGACATCTGCCCTGCATCTGGCCACTCAGCCTGCGGTTCGCCAAGCGATCGGATCAAAGCCACCGCCGCGTCGAGATCGAGCCGGTCGGCCTTCAGGTCGGCATCGAAGCGGGAACCGCCAGCGGCTGACGGATACGAATATGCGGCACGACCTTCGACCGTTCCACCGTCGATCTCCGCCTTGAGTGCCTCGATGGCCACGCGATTGGACATCGAAGTAATATTGCCGCGAATGCGTAGCGGCTTCTGATTGCGCAAGCCGATGTCGGTTCGGCCCTTGAGCCACGCAGCAAGCGTATCCGGATCGGACGACTCGACCGCGATGGCGCCCTTGAAGCCATCCGATGTACCTGGCTGTGCTGCGCCGCCACTCAACGTGACGCGGGTCGCGCCTGGCGCGCGGAACTCAAGACGATCGACCGTCCAGGTAGCTGCGTCACTGCGCAGGTCAGCGCCGATATTCTGCACGGGCTTTCCGCCGAGCATGATCTGCTCCACGCCAATCTCGATCTGTGTCGCCAAGGGCGCAGACGGAATGCTCGCCAGCAGCCTGCGTAGCACCGGCAACGGTGTGACGGCATCGTTGGTCGCTTGATCCCTGGAGAGCAGCCGATCGGCATCAAGCTGCTTTGCCGATAGCACCGCATGAAGCAGCGGCGATGCGCCAAAGTGCATGTCGGCGAGACCAGCAAATCTGAACGCGGTGTCCTCCGCACCATAGCTCGCCTCGAGCGCTTCCATGTGAGCAGCCGCCGGATCGGCCTTGATCTTGGTGAAGACGCGCCAGGGCGTCGCCGGTTGATCGCCCGCGCCGTTCGCCTTCAGGCCGGCCGGGCTTGCGAGAGTCAGTGCACCATCGAAGCGTGGCGTGCGATTGTCGAAGTTGAGAACGCCATCGAGATCGACGGACAAGGGCTTCTCGCCGGGGTCGACGGTGAAACGAATGCGCGTCCCGTTGCCGTCACCGGTCGGCCCGGAGGACAAACGGAACGGATAGCGCGCGCCCGACAACAGGAAATTGCCATCACCGCGCATGGCGCCGGCCGCCAATGAGCGGACATCGCCGCTGAAGGCAACGTCGTAGAGTTCGAGCGTGCTCTTGCTCGCAGCATCATGGAGTGCGGCGCGGCCGGTGACGTTCAACCGGTCTATCGCCAGCGCGCCAAGATTGAACGGCCCGGTAGAGGCTGGAAGTTCAATACGCCCCTGCGCATTGAGGCCGAGATCGACCGCAGCGCCGCCGATGGTGAGTTCTGTCGCGCGCCATTCGCCGCGCATCAACGAACTCAGGCTGAATTCCACGTCGAGATTGTCTGCCCGGATCCTGCCAAGATCATTCGGGCTGCCCACAGTGATCGACTGCAGCCGCAGCGAAGGCGCTGGCAGCAACCGCGCCTCCAGCCCGCCACCCACGCGAACAGGCGCGCCAACCACGCGCGTGGCTTCCGCCTCGAATTGAGGGCGAAACTGATTCCAGTCGATGAAATAGGGCCCGACCAGAGCAGCAACCAGCGCCAGGATAAATGCAATCGCTAGGCCGAGCAGTGTCGTCTGCACCGAATCTCCCCTCGAACGTTCCAGCGAAATGTCCACCGCCTGCCAGGCAAAGCGCATTGCAGCGCACTACCGGGCAATACGCCTTACAGACGTTGCACGGCCACGCTGAAATACGCGGGAACGCATCTATTTATAGAGCCAACTGTGGCGAAGTCACAGCACGCAATACATGGCCGGATCAGCCATCCAATGCCATCCACTCGCGGCAAATCGCCCGGCTTCGATCAAATCGAAGCACCCTGCTCCAACGGTTTTGCGCCGCCATGGGCGCGGTGCAAACGTCCGGCTACCGCCCTCACCTTGCCTGGCGAAGCCATCCAAACCGCGAAGGTTGCGAGGAAGCTGACTGCTATTCCAAGAGCAAATGCGGGCGTATAGGTGCCGAAATGGTCGTGCAGAACGCCTGTCACTAGAGGACCGGCAGCGCCGCCGGCCAGCGCCGCCAGCATGAGCGTGCCGAAAATGCTGCCGAAATGCTCACCCTGGAAAATCTCGGAAACCACGGCGCCCATGATCGACGTCACGCCGTAGCCCAGCAAGCCCTGCGAGATCACCATGACATAAACCAACGCCAGGCTCGGCATAAATTCCAGCGCAATCAGGGACGCAAAGCAGATTGCGAAACCGACACCGCTGACGGTCCAGATCCATTCACGGCCGATGCGATCGGAGAGATGACCGAGAAAAATCTGACCGGGCACACCGAACAGGCTGACCATGCCGAGCGCCCAAGCGGCGACACCCGGCGTGAAGCCGATATCGAGCAGATATTTGGTTTGATGAACCTGAACTGCGTACCAAGCATACAGCCCGCCGAACAGGCCAAGCGCCAGCCACCAGAACCGTGTCGTGCGCACGGCGCGCGCCAACGTCCAATCGATACTGGCCCAGACCGGATCGACCACATTGGATATATGCTTTGTCGACGATGTCGGCGCCGGATCGCCATCCGGCAGCAGCCCCATATCCTGCGGGCGTTTACGCAGCAGCAGATTGATCGGCACCAGTACAACCAGCACCAGGAGCCCCACGGCCGTGCAGGCGGCGCGCCAGCCGGTCTGCTCGATCATCACCTGCACCCAGGGCAGCACCGTCACCGACCCGATGCCGACGCCGGCGAATGCGAGACCGACCGCAAGGCCGCGCTTGCGGCTGAACCAGTTCGGTAGAAACAGCGATTGGCCGGAATAGCCAAGGCAGACGCTGCCCGCTCCGACCAGAACGCCTATGGTCAGGTAGAGATGCCATGGCTGCGTCGTCAGCGGCGCCAGCAACAGGCCGGCAGCCATCAGCACGGTGCCCAGTTCCATCACCGCGCGCGGGCCGCCGCGGTCCATCAGCTTGCCCATCAGCGGGCTCATAATCGCGGAAATCAGGAAGCCGAATGAAAAGGCGCCGGCGGTGACGCCACGGTCCCAACCGAACTCCTGGAGAATTGGCGGGAAGAACAGTGAGAACGATGTCCGCGCATTGACCCCGATGGCCATGGAAACGAACGTAACGGCAACGATGACCCAACCATAGAAAAACGGCAGCCGCATCGGATGATGCCTTTTTTATTGGACGCATTCTGCGTCAAAGCTTTTCGATCGCATCTTCCGTAACCGAAAAACGCAATCCATGCTGGTATATAATTATATCTACAACTTTAAAATTTTTAAGAATAGTTAAGCATTGTTGCTGCTGCCGAGTTTTCCCGTCCGCATTCGACCTGACCGGATGCCGCAACCTTGCGTCACGCCTCCGGCAGGATTTTTCCCGGATTGAAGATGTTGTCGGGATCGAGTGCCTTCTTGAGCGCCCGCATGGCGTCGAGCGCCTCATTGCCCAATTCGGCCTGCATGTACTTTTGCTTGCCCTGCCCGATGCCGTGCTCGCCCGTGCAGGTCCCCCCCATCGCCTGGGCCCGTTGAGCGAGACGATGCATGAAGTCCTCCGCGCGGGCGACCTCGTTGGCGTCATTGCGATCGCACACCATCGAGCAGTGGAAATTGCCATCCCCGACGTGACCGACGATCGGCGCCAGCAGACCCAGCCGTGCGAGGTCTTCTTCCGTCGCTGCAACGCATTCGGCGAGTTTGGAGATCGGCACGCAGACGTCGGTAGCCGCGACGTCGGAGCCCGGCCGCATGCTCTTCACCGACCAGTAAGCATCGTGCCGGGCCTGCCAAAGCTTGGTGCGATCCTCCGGCTTTGTCGTCCACGAAAAATCGCCGCCACCGCATTCCAGTGCGATCTCGCGGAAATTTCGCGACTGCTCGGCGACATCGGCCTCGCTGCCATGGAATTCCAGCAGCAGCAGCGGCGTCTCGGGCAGCGTCAGTTTCGAATAGGCATTACAGGCACGCACCTGCGCCTCATTCAGCAACTCGATCCGAGCAACGGGAATGCCGGTCTGAATCGCGAGAATCGTCGCCTGACAGGCGCCCGCCACCGTGGCGAACGAACATGATGCGGCAGCCATGGTTTCAGGAATGCCGCGCAGCTTGATGGTCAGCTCGCTGATGATACCCAATGTGCCCTCGGCGCCGACAAACAGATGCGTCAGATCGTAGCCAGCCGAAGACTTCTTCGCGCGGGTGCCGGTCTTGATGATTTCACCATCAGCGCGCACGACCTTGAGTGCGAGCACATTGTCGCGCATCGTTCCGTAACGCACGGCGTTAGTGCCGGAGGCGCGCGTCGACGCCATGCCGCCAAGCGACGCATCGGCGCCGGGATCGATCGGGAAGAACAGGCCCTGATCGCGCAGATTTTCGTTGAGCGCCTTGCGCGTTACGCCCGGCTGAATCACGCAGTCAAGATCTTCGCTATGTACTTCGAGGATATTGTTCATGTCGCGCATGTCGATGCAGATGCCACCGGCCGGCGCATTGACCTGCCCCTCCAGCGACGTGCCGGTGCCGAATGCGATCACCGGAACTTTGTTCGCTGCACAAATCCGGACTACGTCCTGGATATCCGCAGTTTCTTGCGCGAACACGACGCCATCCGGCGGCTGGTTGGCAAGCCAGGTCGTGGTATGGCCATGCTGCTCGCGAACCGCCTGCGACATCACCAGTCGATTGCCAAAACGCGCCGTCAGCGCTTCAAGCGCCGTGGCCAAGGCCTTCGGCTCCGGTCGTTTCAAATTGTTCGCAATGGTAGCCACAGCAGTCCCTCCGACGCGGCGGGACCGTGGCAAAGGTTGTATAACGGGTCAAGAGACGTGAGAGCGGGACAGGAATTACCGATGACTGAGCCAACCAACGATCTGCTGCAGCACCCCGTCCCTTTCCGGGCGCATGTCATGCAGATCGAACCGCAATGGATCGACTATAATGGCCATCTCAACATGGCCTATTACAACGTGCTGTTCGACCGGGCGATCGACGATCTGTGGCTCAAGATCGGGATCGGTCCCGAATATATGAAGGCGCGCAACAACTCGACCTTCACCGCCGAATGTCATGTTCGCTATGTCAGGGAGATCCATCTCGGGGATCCCGCGCAAGTGTCGATCCTGGTTGTCGCCGCGGACGACAAGCGCATTCACACCTTCAAGGAGTTACGCCATGCCACCGAGGGATGGCTATCGGCGACCTCAGAGAACATGACGCTCCACATGGACATGACGGCCCGCAAGGTTGCGCCGTTTCCGCCTGATATCGGCGCCCGCGTGCAGGCGCTGGCCGATGCGCACCGATCCGTAGATCGCCCCGAGGGCATCGGCCGATCAATCGGGATGCCCTCGAAGAAATAACCGTGTTGCGCCGTTTCCGCCTGATATCGGCGCCCGCGTGCAGGCGCTGGCCGATGCGCACCGATCCGTAGATCGCCCCGAGGGCATCGGCCGATCAATCGGGATGCCCTCGAAGAAATAACCGTCAGACGCGCGTGCGACCGCGGACGAGGCCCACAACGGCCGAGATCAGGAACAGGACGATGGCGATGAAGAAGATTGCCTTGGCGATTTCGATGGAAGCGCCGGCGATACCGCCGAAGCCGAGAACGCCGGCAATGAGAGCGATAACGAGGAAGGTAACGACCCAGCTGAACATGACACAAACCTCAGTTTTTGGCTTTTGACGCGGCATTCGCCGTCGCGCTTGATGCTGAAACAAGCCGGGGCAGGAACGAAAGTTCCCGACCCATGTACCGGCCTGCATCAACGAAATGAGAGCGTCCAGGCGTGCCGGACCGCGCATTACATGGGCCTCATGCGGGGATAAGTCTGTCGCCAGACGACCGCTGCTCCTATATGCCGTCCTATCCTGCTAAGAAGGCTCCCCTTTAAGGCCCCGCGGTGCCAACGTGGGCGGAATACGATTCGCATGAGTGACGCACGCAAAATGGCCGCCAACGATCTCCCTGCCTACCAGCCGGCGGCGGGTGGCATTGGCGCGCGTGCCCGCGCTGCTGCGGCGCCAGCGGCACAATATCTGAACGGCCTCAATCCGGAGCAGCGCGACGCCGTCGAGACGCTCGACGGCCCTGTTCTCGTGCTCGCGGGTGCCGGCACCGGCAAGACCAAGGTTTTGACCTCGCGGATTGCCCATATCCTCAATACCGGCCGCGCTCGGCCGGGTGAAATCCTGTCGGTGACTTTCACCAACAAGGCCGCGCGCGAGATGAAGCACCGCCTCGGCATCATGCTCGGTCAGGCCGTCGAGGGCATGCCGTGGCTCGGCACCTTCCACTCGATCGGCGGCCGCATCCTGCGTACCCATGCCGAACTCGTGCAGTTGAAGTCGAACTTCACGGTGCTCGACACCGACGACCAGATCCGGCTGCTCAAGCAGCTCTTGCAAGCCGACAATATCGACGACAAACGCTGGCCGGCACGGATGCTGGCCAACTTGATCGACGGCTGGAAAAATCGTGGCCTCACCCCATCGCAGGTGCCATCGGGCGAAGCCGCCGTGTTCGGCAATGGCAAAGGCGGCAAGCTCTATGCCGCCTACCAGGATCGGCTGAAGACGCTCAACGCCGCGGATTTCGGCGACCTCCTGCTGGAATGTATCCGGCTGTTCCGCGAGCATCCGGATGTACTGAAACAGTATCAGCAGCGCTTCAAGTATATCCTCGTCGACGAATATCAGGACACCAACGTCGCGCAGTATCTGTGGCTGCGGCTGCTGTCGCAGGCGCCGGGGCAGCGTGTACTGCCGGAAGCGGACGCGCCATCGGCAGACAGCAAACCGGCCGTGCCGCTCAAAAACATCTGTTGCGTCGGCGACGACGACCAGTCGATCTATGGCTGGCGCGGCGCCGAAGTCGACAACATCCTGCGTTTCGAACACGATTTTCCCGGCGCGAAGGTCGTCCGGCTGGAGCGCAACTACCGCTCGACCGGCCATATCCTCGCCGCCGCCTCGCATCTGATTGCGCATAACGAAGGCCGTCTCGGCAAGACGTTGCGCACCGAGGACGTCGACGGCGAGAAGGTCACCGTCACCGGCTCGTGGGATTCCGAAGAAGAAGCCCGCGCGATCGGCGAGGAGATCGAACAGTTGCAGCGCGAGGGCAACAAGCTCAACGACATCGCGATCCTGGTGCGCGCCTCGTTTCAGATGCGCGAGTTTGAAGATCGCTTCGTTACGCTCGGCCTGCCCTATCGGGTCATAGGCGGCCCGCGCTTCTATGAACGTGCCGAGATCCGCGACGCACTGGCCTATCTGCGCGTGATCAATTCGCCGGCCGACGATCTCGCCTTCGAGCGCATCGTCAATGTGCCCAAGCGCGGCCTCGGCGATGCCACGGTGCAGATGCTGCACGACCATGCCCGTCGGCGCCGCATCCCGCTGTCGGAAGCCGCGCGTCAGGTCGTTGATACCGACGAGATGAAGCCGAAGGCACGCGGCAGCCTGCGCGACCTGATGATCAGCTTCGAACGCTGGCGCAAGCAAAACGAAGTGATGCCGCATACCGAGCTCGCCGAGGTCGTGCTCGACGAGAGCGGCTACACGGATATGTGGCAGAAGGACCGCTCCGCCGACGCCGCTGGTCGCCTTGAAAACCTCAAGGAACTCGTGCGCTCGATGGAAGAGTTCGAGAACCTGCAAGGATTCCTCGAACACATCTCGCTGGTGATGGACCGCGAAGGCGGAGCTGACGAGGATGCCGTGTCGGTGATGACGCTGCATTCGGCCAAGGGGCTCGAATTCGACAACGTGTTCCTGCCCGGTTGGGAAGAAGGCCTGTTTCCGCATCAGCGCGCGCTCGACGATCAGGGCCGCGCAGGATTGGAAGAAGAACGCCGCCTCGCCCATGTCGGCATCACCCGCGCACGCCGCCGCGCCAAGCTCTATTTCGCCACCAACCGGCGCATCCACGGCACGTGGAACACGACGATGCCGTCGCGTTTCCTCGACGAGTTGCCGGCCGCCAATGTCGAGATCACGGAATCCAAGGGCGGTTCGGGCTGGGGCGGTGCCGGCGGCTACGGCGCATCGCGCTTCGATAATGTGGAGTCCTTCGGCTCAAGCTATTCGACGCCCGGCTGGCAGCGCGCTCAGGCCAACCGCTCGCGCGGCGGCGGACAAGGCGGCAGCGGCTTCAGCGAAGGCCAGTCGCCGTTCGGCGGTGGATCGTTCGGTGGATCGTCGTCGCGCAATAAACGGCCGATGACCATCGAAGGCAAATTGATTGCAAAATCCACCGGCACGGAGTCGGACTTCGCGCTACAGGATCGCGTCTTCCACCAGAAGTTCGGCTACGGAAATGTGACGAAGATCGACGGCAACAAGCTCACGATCGTCTTCGAGAAGGCGGGTGAGAAGAAGGTGGTCGACAGTTTCGTGGAACGCGTCTGACAATGCCGGTCTATATTGCGCTCATTCAGGAGGACGCCAGCGGCACCTTCAACGTTTCCTTTCCCGACCTGCCCGGCATCGTGACTGCCGGCGACACCCTTGATGAAGCGATCGAGGAAGCCGAGGAAACGCTCGAATACGCCGCCGGCGACTGGCGCAATCCGGACGGCTCGACAGGCCTTCCGACACCGCGCACCATCGAGCAATTAACCAGCGACCCTGCATTTGCCGATGCGGCCGACGGTGGTACCATTGTCGAGATCGACTACGAAGCCGCAGAATAGCCCCAAAATCGCCTGTTCCGCGATTGCGCTGGCGCATTGCCATTCCTATGTACGCACCCCGCGCCCGACAAAGCCGTTTCGGCTGCGCCGTTCGTGTGTCCCGGTATGACCGCCCGGTCCTCTGCCTTCCCCTTTTCGAACGATCATATCGCCGATGTCCCCCATCATTTCCGTTTCCAACCTGACCAAGAGCTATGCCTCGGGCTTTACGGCCTTGAAGGGTATCGACCTCGACATTAATCGCGGCGAGATTTTCGCGCTGCTGGGGCCTAACGGCGCCGGCAAGACGACGATGATCAGCATCATCTGCGGCATCGCCAATGCCACCTCAGGCAAGGTCATGGTCGATGGTCACGACATCGCCCGGGACTATCGCGCCGCGCGGTCGCTGATCGGCCTGGTACCGCAGGAACTGCACACCGACGCCTTCGAATCGGTCTGGGCCACGGTCAGTTTCAGCCGCGGTCTGTTCGGCAAGCCGAAGAATCCGGCGCTGATCGAGAAAATCCTGAAAGACCTCTCGCTGTGGGACAAGAAGGACAACAAGATCATGACGCTGTCCGGCGGCATGAAGCGCCGCGTGATGATCGCCAAGGCACTGTCGCACGAACCGCAGATCCTGTTTCTCGATGAGCCCACTGCCGGCGTCGACGTCGAATTGCGCAAGGGCATGTGGGAAGTCGTGCGCACGCTGCGCGCTGCCGGCGTCACCGTCATTCTCACCACACATTACATCGAAGAAGCCGAGGAGATGGCCGACCGCATCGGTGTCATCAACAAGGGCGAGATCATCCTGATCGAGGAAAAGACCAAGCTAATGGAGCAGCTCGGCAAGAAGCAGCTGAAGCTGCATCTGCAAACCAAGGTCACGGAAATCCCGGCAAGCCTCGCGCCCTACAAACTCGAGCTCGCTGCCGACGGCAATCAGCTGATCTACAGCTATGACACCAAGAGCGAACGCACCGGCATCACAAGCCTGCTCGGTGACCTCCGTGAATCCGGCATCCGCTTCTCCGATCTCGACACCACGCAGAGCTCGCTCGAAGACATCTTCGTCAGCCTGGTGAGGAAGTAACATGAACTTCAGGGCTGTCCGCGCGATCTATCTGTTCGAAATGGCGCGCACCTGGCGTACCGTGCTGCAGAGCATCGTCTCGCCGGTGATCTCCACCTCGCTGTATTTCGTGGTGTTCGGCGCCGCGATCGGCTCGCGCATCACCTCCATCGAGGGCGTCAGCTACGGCACCTTTATCGTGCCCGGTCTGGTGATGCTGTCGGTACTCACGCAGAGCATTTCCAACGCCTCGTTTGGCATCTACTTCCCCAAATTCACTGGTACGATCTACGAATTGCTGTCGGCGCCGGTGTCCTATGTGGAAGTTGTGCTTGGCTATGTTGGCGCCGCCGCGACCAAGTCGATACTGCTGGGCCTGATCATTCTGGCCACTGCCGGACTGTTCGTGCCACTGCACATCCTGCACCCGTGGTGGATGCTGACCTTCCTGGTGCTGACGGCAGTGACGTTTAGCCTGTTCGGCTTCATCATCGGCATCTGGGCCGACGGCTTCGAAAAGCTGCAGGCAATTCCGCTGCTGGTGGTGACGCCGCTGACCTTCCTGGGCGGTAGCTTCTACTCCGTCAGCATGCTGCCGTCGGGTTGGCGGACCGTCACGCTACTCAATCCGGTCGTGTATCTGATCAGCGGCTTCCGCTGGAGCTTCTACGAAATTTCGGATGTTAGCGTGGTGTGGAGTCTTGCGGTGACCTTCATGTTCCTGGTGCTCTGCATGTTCGCCGTCTGGTGGATATTCAAAACCGGCTACAAGCTGAAGAACTGAAATCGCTGATAACAAAAATGGCCCGGTTTGAACCGGGCCATTTTCATTTCAAATCAATGACTGCTTAGCGATAGCAGCGGAATTTGCCATGGCGGTTGTAATAGCCGCGGCACTGTGTCCGTCGGCCTTCGGGAATTCCAAGCACACCCTTCACGCCGCCCACGGCCGCACCGACGCCGAGGCCAACTGCCCCACCGACCACACCGCCGACCGGTCCGGCAGCGCGATTGCCGTCACGGTAACCTTGGTTGGCACCCTGTTCACCACCCCGGAAAACGCCCTGCGCCTGCGCAAAATGCGGCATGGCGACCAGAGCCAGCATGCCCGCGGCGAATGCCAGGCGGGTCTTCATCGACGAACTTATCGGCAACACAGTGGTCTTAACGGTCATCTGGAGCTTCCCTCTGAGCGGCAAGAATTCGCCGCTTGCGATTGTGGGAGGGCAACGCGCGACCCAGGAACCGGTTCCATCTGCCGCCAATAGAAGCTTCCTATCGCGCACCGGCTCCGAAGCCGGAGCCGTCTTTCGGCCCGTTCGCCGCCTTGGTGCCGCCTAGCCCGAACATTAAGGATGCACGAAACTGTCACTGGCACCCGGGCGACCCGATATGCATATTGGGAGTGGGACGGCAGGCGGTACAACAGGTTGCGGCCCGGAGGCCAAGCAAGATGCGTTCGTTTTATATGACCCTTGCGGGTCTCGCTTTTTTCGCCGCCACCAGCACTGCGCAAGCCAAGATTGCCATCACCGTCGACAAGGATGCCCAGCAGCTCACCGTCGTTCAGGACGGCGTCGAGAAATATCGCTGGCCGGTGTCGTCAGGCATTCCCTCCTATGAGACCCCGAATGGCAGCTTCCAGACATTCCGTATGGAGGAGGATCACTTCTCCAAGGAATTCGATGATGCACCGATGCCCCATGCCATCTTCTTCACGAAGAAGGGCCACGCCATCCACGGCACCGATTCCGTGAGCCGTCTGGGCTCGCCGGCCTCCCATGGCTGCGTGCGACTGTCGCGCGAGAACGCCGCGACCTTGTTTGCCATGGTCAAGGCCGACGGAGTGCTCAACACTACGGTTACGCTGACCGGCTCCTCGCAGGTCGCCCTTGCCCGCAACCCGCGCCCGGCGAAGCCGTCTGCCGTCGCCCGCCGCGATATCGCTCCTGCCTCACCATCCTATGACGCCGCCGGCAATCCCATGGATCTCACGCCCCAGGCCGTGGCACCAAGCCGCCGTGTCGCGCGTCAGGTCCAGCCCGCGGATGATGATCGTTACATCTATCCGGCCGATGGCAATGACGGTCAGCGCTATCCGGCCCCTCCCGGTTATCGCCGCATGACCGAAGCCGAGACGCAGCAGTATTACGCCAATCGCGGCTATTACAGCCGGCAGTATCCGCCGCAAGCCTACGCGCCGCGGCCTTATCAGCCGCGCGGCTTCTTCGGCGATTACTGAGGGTTAGTTGTCCCCGTCCCGTAGCCGGCGCCACACGGCGCCGAGCACGTTGGAATAGTCGTCGGTCCAGACCCGTTGATTGTCGTTCGCCTCGGTCAGGGCCCATTGCGATGACGTCGCGATGGAGCCGACGTCGGTAGCGTCATGGGCTGAGATGACCACATTGGTCGAGAAGATATATTCGTTGTCGCGGCCTGAATCCTCGGAATACACCCAGCTCTTCATGTCATTCGCATCGGCGATGCCGACGACGACGCTGGCGAGTTCGAGATGCCGGTTCGAAACATGCATGACGACCGCGCCCTGCGGGGCGAGCTTTTCCTTGTAGATCTCCATCGCCTCCTCGGTCGCCAGATGGATCGGGATCGCGTCCGACGAATAGGCGTCGACGATGATAAGGTCGTAGACGCCGTCAGGCTCTTTCGCGAAGGTCAGCCGCGCATCGCCGATCACCGGCTTGACGTCCGGCTCACACTTCTGGATGTAGCTGAAATATTTCGGATCCTTGGCGGTATCAACCATCGACTGGTCGATCTCGAAGAACTTCCAATCCTCGCTGGGCGCTGACGCACAGGTCAGTGACCCCGAGCCCAGCCCGATCACCGCCACGCGCAGCGGCGCTCCCTTGCGCGCACGCATGGCCGTGATGGCCTGCCCGATGCCACCGTCCTTGTAATAATAGGAGATCGGCTCCGGCCGTCCGGTGACCGGCGTGCCGTCGTCGTTGAGATACTTCTCGGCGCCGTGAATGGTCGTGCCGTGCATCAGCACGTGATACTGCCCGTTCGGCGTCACCACGATCTTGTGCACGCCAAAGAAACTGCGCACGGTTTCAACCCGGCCATCATCCGCCGGGTAGAAACGGATCAGCGCCAGAGCGAGGGCAGCGATCGCCAGGAGCTTCAGCCGATCGGCGCGCAGCAGGATCGCCGCGATGATGCCGACAACGGCAACGGTGCTGACCACATAGACGCGCTGGGTATCGATCCAGGTAAACAGCTTGCCGGTCGTATAGCTCGGCACGATCAACGCGATTGCGGCAACCACGAGCGCGATCCAGTACCAGCGCGCCCAGCCGGAATAGCGTTCCGGCAAAGACGGCCGGCACAGCACGGCCAGTGCAATCAGGATCGGATATTCAGCGATCCACGAGAATGTGAACGGCGCGATCAGGCCGGCAAACAGACCACCGACCATGCCGCCGAATGAGAGCGCGACATAGTAGCCTGTAAGATACCGGGCTGCCGGACGCTGCCGGGCCAGCTCGCCGTGGCAGGCCATGGCGATGATGAAGAAACATAGCAGGTGACCGCCTAGGGTCAGCAGCAAGTTCTGCTCGCCGCCGACCGCAAGCAGGACAACCACGCCGGCGATCGCTAGCGGCTGTAACGTCAGAATCCGCCTATGCGGCAATAGCGGTCGCGACTGGAACACCAGCACCCAGGTCAAGAGATACAACGACAGCGGCAGCACCCAGAGCAGCGGCGCGGCAGCGACGTCCGTCGAGATATGCGCGGTGACCGCGATCAGCAGGCCGGATGGGACAGCCGCGAGGAAGATCCAGCGGGCACGCAACGCCCAGCTCGGCGCCGGCGCGTCGACGACATCAGCACCCGGCGCAGCGACGGCAACCGGCGGCGACTTCAGCAGCAACACGCCGCAGCCGGCGATCAGGAGGATCAGCAGGCCATAACCCGATGTCCAGATCACGTTCTGCGTCCGCAGCGAAAACATCGGCTCCAGCAGCACCGGATAAGACAGCAGCGCGAGGAAGCTTCCGATGTTGGAGGAGGCATAGAGAAAATAGGGATCGTGCCCATTGGGATGACCCGTGCGCACGAACCAGGCCTGCAGCAGCGGATTGTTCGCAGCGAGCGCAAAGAACGGCAGACCGATCGACACCGCGAACAGGCCGAGCAGCCAGAACGCATAGCCACTCTCCGGCGGCGTGCCCCAGCCCGATGCGATGGACAGCGGCAGCGTCAGCAGCGCAACAACCAGCAACAGGAGATGAACGACGATCGGCACCAGCCGGCTTCGCAATTGCATCAGGTAGTGGGCATAAGCGTAGCCGCCGAGCAGCAACGACTGGAAAAACACCATCGCCACCGACCACACCGCCGGCGACCCGCCGAGCCGCGGCAGCACCATCTTGGTGAATAGCGGCTGCACCGAGAATAAAAGGAGTGCGCTGGTGAAGATCGCCGCGGTGTAAACCACCAGAAGGAGCCGATTGCGGGAGGCCGAGTTTGGGGCGGCGACGGGCTGCGACGAACTCATGAAGGCTCCAGCATATTGCGCGGCAGAAAAGCGAGAATCCGGCCGGTAACCGGCAGGCGGGAATGGAGCATATGGCACCGTTTCGGGCAATGCGCGCTAACTATGGACCCACAATCGTGATGGGCGGCCTTGTGCCGCGCGCGCGCCTCTTCGATAAAGAGGGCCCTATTTTCGTTGACGCGTTTTCTTCATGCGAACCGGTCGCCACCTCGCGCGAAAACGCTCTCACAGGCTTTGTTGAAGCGGACATGTCAGACACCGACGTTTTGATCATCGGCGCCGGCCATAACGGCCTCACTTGCGCGGCCTATCTGGCCATGAGCGGGCTGCGCGTGAAGGTCGTCGAACGCCGCCATATGGTCGGCGGCGCTGCCGTAACGCAGGAGTTTCATCCCGGCTTCCGCAATTCGGTCGCGGCCTACACCGTCAGCCTGCTCAATCCGCAGATCGCCTCTGATCTGAAGCTCGCCGAGCACGGCCTGCGGATCGTCGAGCGCAAGGCGCAGAACTTCATCCCCGCGCCGGACGGCAGCTATCTCCTGACCGGCGAAGGCCGCACGCAGCAGTCGGTCGCCAAACTCAGCGCGCGCGATGCCGAGCGGATCGGCGCGTTCTCGTATGAACTCGAGGTCATCGCCGATGTGCTCAGGGATTTCGTGCTGCGTTCACCGCCGAACGTCATGCAAGGTTTCGGTCTCGGCGCGATCAACGAAGCCATCAATGCGCTCGGCACAGCGAAAATTCTCAACGCCCTGACCATCGAACAGCAGCGCGTATTGCTCGATCTGTTCACCTGCTCCGCCGGCGATATGCTCGACGACGTGTTCGAGCATGATCTGGTCAAGGCGCTGTTCGGATTCGATGCCGTGGTCGGCAACTATGCCAGTCCCTATGCGGCGGGTTCGGCCTACGTGATGCTCCATCATGCCTTTGGCGAGGTGAACGGCAAGAAAGGCGTCTGGGGTCATGCCATCGGCGGCATGGGCGCGATCACACAGGCCATGGCCGCCGCGGCACGATCGCACGGCGTGCAGATCGAACTCGACAATGGCGTGCGCGAAGTGCTGGTCGAGCGCGACAAGGTCGTCGGCGTCATCCTCGACAACGGCGAAAGCATCCGCGCCAGATATGTCGCCTCCAACGTCAATCCAAAGCTGCTCTATACGCGGCTGATGCCGGTGGATGCGCTGCCCAAGCCGTTCCTGGATCGTATCAGCAACTGGCGCAACGGCTCCGGCACATTCCGCATGAATGTCGCGCTGAATGCCCTGCCCTCATTCACCGCATTGCCCGGCAACGGCGATCATCTCTCGGCCGGCATTATCATCGCGCCGAGTCTCGACTACATGGACCGCGCCTGGCTGGATGCGAAGCAGCACGGCTGGAGCCGCCAGCCGATTGTCGAAGTGCTGATCCCCTCCACTCTCGATGACAGCCTCAGCCCACCGGGCCAGCACGTCGCCAGTCTCTTTTGCCAGCATGTTGCGCCGACACTCCCCAACGGCGCATCGTGGGATGACCATCGGAACGAAGTCGCGGACCTGATGATCAAGACCGTCGATGACTATGCACCGGGCTTTGCCGCCAGCGTGATCGGCCGACAGGCGCTGTCACCGCTCGATCTGGAGCGCGACTTCGGCCTGCTCGGCGGCGACATCTTCCATGGCGCGCTCTCGCTGAACCAGTTGTTCTCGGCCCGCCCGATGCTCGGCCATGCGGATTATCGCGGGCCGCTGAAGGGGCTCTATCACTGCGGCTCCGGCGCGCATCCCGGCGGCGGGGTCACAGGTGCCCCCGGTCACAATGCGGCCAAGGCGATCCTCAGGGACCACCGGGCGCTGTTCGGTTGAGGACATCCTGTGGATAAGCCTGTGGACAGGCGGTGGATGAGTCCTGAACAAGCCTGTGCGGAAGCTCGGGAGGACGGGGGTATAATCGGCTCATAACCCTGTGCGCAGCCGCTGTATCGCCCCTGTATCCCCGCCGGTATAAACCCTGTACCAAGCGCGCCTAAGATGTGCAGACCCTGTTCACGACGCCACCCGGACCCGCGATGACCACGCCCCAAGGAACCAGCCGCGCCACCTTCGCCGTCGGCGACGAATTCAGCGCCAAGCGCATTGTCGATCTCCTCACCGAGAGTTTTGAGGAAGGCCAGGCCGCGATTGCTGCATTCGAGAGCCCCGAGGGCCGCTGGGACGTCACCGTGCATTTCGCCGACCCGCCGGACGAGGCCTCGATCCGCGACCTCGTCAGCCTCGCCTCGGACGACGCCGTGGCGGCGAGCATCGTGTTCGACAGCATCGAGGCCAAGGATTGGGTCAAAGAGAGTCTCGAAGGCCTCGTTCCGGTCCGCGCCGGCCGCTTCATCGTTCACGGCCAGCACGATCGCGACAAGGTGCGGCCCAATCAGCTGGGCATCGAGATCGAGGCCGCGCTGGCGTTTGGCACCGGCCATCACGGCACCACGCGCGGCTGCCTCATCTATCTTGATTATGTGCTGCGCGCGAAGGCGCCGAAACGGATGCTCGATCTGGGGACCGGCACAGGCGTGCTGGCCATCGCTGCTGCGAAGGCCACGAAACGCCGCGTGCTCGCGACCGATATCGACCCGATGTCTGTGAAGGTGGCGCGCGAGAACATGCGGCTCAACGGCGTCGGCAATCTCGTCGATACCGTCTGCGCAACGGGTTTCTCGTCGCCAGCCTTCGGTGATCGCGCGCCGTTCGATCTGATCCTGGCGAACATTCTCGCCAATCCGCTGCGCGCGATGTCGACCGACATGAGCCGACATCTCACGCGTAACGGAATGGTGATCCTGTCCGGCCTGTTGCCGCATCAGGCGATGAGCGTGATCGCCGCCTATCGCGCCCGCGGGCTGGTACTACGCAAGCATCAGATCGTTGAGGGCTGGAGCAGTCTATTGATGCAACGCGCAGGCTGATACGCTAGTCGTCATTTTCCGAACTCCGGAATAACGATGGGCGATCTGGCCAAAGCTGACGGTTGGGTTTGCTACTTCGGGGGCGGCACGTCGCGGCGACGAAGCGTTGCATTTTCCAGCCGCTCGACGCGCGTCACGCGGGCTTCGACGAAACGGCCCAGAATCTGGATGATACCGCTGCGTTGATTTGGCTGACTGGGCGGAGTTTGGGTGGACTGCACCTGGGTAGGCTGGGAATGGCCAAGCGTGGGGGGTGGCGAAATTTTCTCGAACGTAAAAGCAGGCATTGTGTATCCCCTCTTCGTTGAGTTGAGACACTCTGAATGGCCAAGCATCGCACCGACAACACAAGCCGGGGGACGTTGTTCCATCCGGTTGAACACAACCATCAGATTTCAAGCATAACTTGTGCCAAATCTGCGCAACCCTGCCCCTCGATTGCAGGCCTGACAGCGCACCCATAGGATGATCCCGCGATGCTCGAAGCCCATTTCCAGACGTTCGAAGAGCCCGAAAGCGGCGTGGCGCTGACTGCGCGGCTGGCCGCATTTCGCGAGGAATTGCTGCGCCGGAAACTCACAGGCTTCGTGATTCCCCGCGCCGATCAGCAGCAGAATGAATATGTGCCGCCCTCCGACGAGCGGCTGGCCTGGCTCACCGGCTTCACCGGATCGGCCGGCATGGCGATCGTGCTGCTGCAGGAAGCCGCCGTGTTCGTCGATGGCCGGTATACGCTGCAGGCGGCCAAACAAGTTGATGTGAATGCGTGGAGCATCCAGTCGCTGGTCGAGCCGCCGCCGGAGACTTGGCTCGCCGATCACCTGAAGCCCGAAGATCGCCTCGGATTTGATCCGTGGCTGCACACTTCTGCGGCAGCGGAGCGGCTGGCTACCGCCTGCGCCAAGGCCGGCGCCGAACTGGTGGCGGTCGACAGCAATCCGCTCGATTCGGTTTGGGCCGAGCGTCCGGCGCCGCCGCTCGGCGCCGTATCGATTCATCCGCTCAACTATGCCGGCGTTCCCGAAGCCGACAAGCTCGCCCAGATCCGCGGCGAGATGGAGCGCCTGCGCGTCGATGCACTGGTGCTGTCGGATTCCCACGCGGTGGCCTGGACCTTCAACATCCGCGGCGCCGACGTCTCGCATACGCCGCTGCCGCTGTCCTATGCGCTCGTGCCGAAACACGGCCGCCCGCAGGTGTTCATCGATCACCGCAAGCTCTCCAACAGCGCGCGCAACCATCTGGAAGTCTCTGCCGATGTGCAGGAGCGGGATGCGCTGATATCGGCGCTCAGCGAACTCGCTTCCTCCGGTGCATCCATCGCGCTCGACAATGCTACCGCCGCCGATGCACTGAGCCGGCTGATCACGGCTGCAGGCGGCAAGCCGGTGCGCGGCAATGACCCCGTCGCGCTGCTCAAGGCCGTAAAAAATCCCATCGAGATCAAGGGCACGCAGACCGCGCACCGCCGCGATGCTGTGGCGCTGGCGCGCTTTCTCGCCTGGATCGACCGCGAGGCGCCGAAGGGCAAGCTCACCGAGATCGACACCGTCGAGGCGCTGGAGACGTTCCGCCGCCAGACCGGCGCGCTGAAGGATGTCTCGTTCCCGACCATCGCCGGCACCGGGCCGAACGGCGCCATCGTGCATTACCGCGTCACCCGCAAGACCAATCGCCGTATCGCACTCGGCGATCTGCTGCTGATCGATTCCGGCGCGCAGTACGAAGACGGCACCACCGATGTCACCCGCACCATCGCGATTGGCGAGCCGACCGACGAGATGCGCGACCGCTTCACCCGCGTGCTGCGTGGCCATATCGCAATTGCGCGCGCCGCGTTTCCCGACGGCACGACGGGCGCGCAGCTCGATACGCTGGCGCGGCAATTCCTCTGGCATGCCGGGCTCGATTTCGCCCACGGCACCGGCCACGGCGTCGGCAGCTATCTCTCGGTCCATGAAGGCCCGGCACGGATCTCCAAGCTCGGCACCACGCCGCTCAAGCGTGGCATGATCCTCTCCAACGAGCCCGGCTACTACAAGACCGACGCCTTCGGCATCCGCATCGAGAATCTCGAACTGGTTGTCGAAGCCCATATCGAGGGCGCCGAGCAGCCGATGAACGCATTCGAAACGCTGACACTGGCGCCGATCGACCGCCGGCTTATCAATGCGCATCGCATCAGCAAGCGCGAGCTCAAGTGGATCAACGACTATCACGCCCGCGTCCGCCGCGAGGTGATGCCACTGCTCGACGATGAAGCGACGCGGAGCTGGCTCGAAGCCGCGACCGAGCCGCTGGTTCAGCCGCAATAACAGCAAGAGAACAGCCATCACGTGAACTACAGCCCGCCTTTTCCAAAAGTCGACACCGTCGACCTCTCCAAATCGCGGGTGATGCTGCTGTTGCTGGTGGTGATGACCGGTATCGCGCCGATCTCACTCTATATGCTGGTGCCGGCGCTGCCCGAACTCGCGCGCACCTTCGAAGCCGACATCTCGATCGCGCAGATGACGGTGTCGCTCTACATGGTCGGCCTCGCCTTCTCGCAACTGATCATGGGACCGCTGTCGGACAAGTTCGGCCGGCGTCCAGTGCTGCTTGCCGGTCTCGGCCTGATGGTGATCGCCGGCATCGGCAGCAGCTTTGCGCTCACATTGCCGCAACTGATCGCGGCGCGGTTCTTCCAGGCGCTCGGCGGCGCGACGGGCATGGTGATGAGCCGCGCCATTATCCGCGACCTTTATCCACGCGAACGCGTCGGCGCGATGATCAGCCTCGTCATCGCCGTCATGATGATCGCGCAGATGCTGAGCCCGTTGGCCGGTGGTCTCCTGGAAACCGGCTTCGGTTGGCGCGCGATCTTCTATGTGGTCACCGCCTCCTCGCTGATCGTCACGCTGGCCATCGCATTCTTCCTGCCAGAGACCAGACGGCGCACAGCCACTGACAGCAGCGGCGGCGGCTTCATCGCCGACTCCCGCGTCCTGCTGCGCAGCCGCACGTTTATCGGCTATCTCCTCTGTTATGTCGTGGCTTCCTGGATCATCTTCACCTTTGCCGGCGGCGGTCCCTATGTGGTGGTCACGCAGATGGGCCGGACATCGGCCGAATATGGCGCGTGGTTCGCGACCTCCGGCCTGGCTTATCTCGTCGGCAATCTGTGTTGCGTGCGCTTCGCGCCGCGCCGGGCCATCGAACAACTGATCTGGTTTGGTCTCGCGCTGCAATTCGGCGGCGCGATGCTCAATGTGGTCTGGGGTCTCACCGGGCTGAACCAGAATCCGGCCTGGCTGTTCCTCACCCATATGATCGTGATGTTCGGCAATGCCTTCGTGATGTCGAACGGCGCTGCCGGCGCCCTCAGCATTCGGCCGCAGGCCGCGGGCACGGCATCCGGCATGATGGGTTTCCTGCAGATGGGCCTGGGTTCGCTGTGTTCGCAATTCGGCGCCTGGCTCGGCGGCCATTTCGCGACACCGGTGCCGCTCAACATTGCGCTCGTCGTGCTGTCCTGCGGCTGCGCAGCCGCGATGATCTTCCTGGTGCCCCGGCGCAAGGTGGTGGTGACGGAAGAGATGATCGAGAAGGCCGAGGGCGAAGAGAGCGGGCTGCTGTAGGTCGCTGTCATTCCGCGGGTCATGGTTGCGGCAAAGCTCGTCATTCCCCGGCACACCATTGGTGTGCCTGAGGGCGGCACCGACGCCGCAGGCGGCGGGACCGAACCCGGAATCCCGATGTGTTTTACGCTGAACAATTCGGGATTCCCGCCACTCCAAGTGCAGTGGCTGAGATTCGCACTTTCGCGGCTTCGCCGCTTTCGTGCGTCCCGAATGACAGTGGAGAGATCAGAGCTTCAGATTGCTCGCCTCTCCCCTCACCCGTTCTTCGCAAACAACTCCCGCCCGATCAGCATCCGCCTGATCTCGCTGGTGCCGGCGCCGATCTCGTAGAGTTTGGCGTCCCGCAGCAGACGGCCGGTGGGATAGTCATTGATATAGCCATTGCCGCCGAGCAGCTGGATCGCGTCGAGCGCACATTGCGTGGCGCGTTCCGACGCGTAGAGGATGGCGCCGGCGGCATCCTCGCGGGTGGTCTCGCCGCGATCACAGGCTTTCGCCACCGCATAGACGTAAGCGCGCGCCGAACTCAGCGCCACATACATGTCGGCGATCTTGCCCTGCACGAGCTGGAAGTTGCCGATCGGCTCGCCGAACTGTTTGCGCTCGTGCACATAAGGCTGCGCGACATCGAGACAGGCCTGCATGATGCCGAGCGGGCCTGCCGCGAGCACCGCGCGCTCGTAATCGAGGCCGGACATCAGGACATTGACGCCGCGACCGACCTCCGCGAGCACGTTCTCCTCGGGCACTTCGCAATCCTCGAAGACGAGTTCGCACGTATCCGAGCCACGCATGCCCAGCTTGTCGAGCTTCTGCGCCGTCGAAAAACCCTTCATCCCCTTTTCGATGATGAAGGCGGTGATGCCGCGCGATCCGGCCGCCGGATCGGTCTTAGCATAGACCACCAGCGTCTGCGCCACCGGGCCATTGGTGATCCACATCTTGTTGCCGTTGAGCACGTAGCGATCGCCCTTCTTGTCGGCGCGGGTCTTCATCGACACCACGTCCGAGCCGGAACCCGGCTCGGACATCGCAAGGGATCCGACATGTTCGCCGGAGATCAGCTTCGGCAGATATTTGCGCTTCTGCGCCTCGTTACCATTGCGACGCAACTGATTGACGCAGAGGTTCGAATGCGCGCCGTAGGACAGGCCCACCGACGCCGAAGCGCGCGAAATCTCTTCCACCGCGATGACGTGTTCGAGATAGCCGAGCCCGGCACCGCCAAACTCTTCCTCCACCGTGATACCGTGCAGGCCGAGCGCGCCGATCTTGGGCCAGAGATCGAGTGGAAACTGATTGGTCTTGTCGATGGCTTCGGCGCGCGGCGCGATCTCGTTCTGCGAGAAATCACGCACGGTCTCGCGAATCGCGTTAGCCGTCTCGCCGAGATCGAAATTAAACATCCGTTGAGCGTTCGAAATCAAAGGGTCGCCTCCGGTCAGAACGGCGCGCAAACGCACCGGTCTTGTTGATTGAAGTCACCATGTCACGGGCCGAACGGGCTGAGAAGGGGCATAAAGTGGTCCTTGCTCTTGGCCGCGCAACGGGTTGTAATTCATCCAAATAAGCCCTCCGGGACCCAACCACGGAAGGCATGCCAGGGAGAGAACCGATGCTCGATCGCGTCCAGGATTCCGACAGCAGCAAATCCGCCCAAGCCGCCGCTCACGCCCAAGCTTACGGGATGTCGCTCGATGAGTTCGATCCCGGCAATCCCGAACTGTTCCGCACCGATACGTTCTGGCCCTATTTCGAACGGCTGCGCCGCGAGGATCCCGTCCACTACTGCAAGGACAGCATGTTCGGACCGTATTGGTCGGTGACCAAGTACAACGACATCATGCAGGTCGAGACCAATCACGCCACCTACTCGTCCGCCGCGGCTTTCGGCGGCATCACTATCCGCGATGCCGGTGTGCAGTTTCGCCGGCCGATGTTCATTGCCACAGATCCGCCGCATCACAGCGCCCAGCGCAAGACGGTGGCGCCGATGTTCGCACCTCACCACATGGACGAGCTCTCCAGTCTGATCCGCAGTCGTACTGCCGAGGTGCTGGACTCCCTGCCCCGCAACGAGACCTTCGACTGGGTCGATCGCGTGTCGATCGAATTGACCACGCAGATGCTGGCGACCCTGTTCGACTTCCCGTGGGAGGAGCGCCGGAAACTCACCCACTGGTCGGATGTCGCCACAATGTTGCCGCCCACGCCAGAGGCCGAGCAGCAGCGGCAGAAAGAGCTGCGCGAATGCGGCGAGTATTTCGGCCGGTTGTTTCAGGAGCGACTCAATGCGCCGCCGAAGAGCGACCTGATATCGATGATGGCGCATAGCGAGGCCACGCGGCATCTCGATCCGGAGAGTTTTCTCGGCAACATCATTCTGCTGATCGTCGGCGGCAACGATACAACGCGCAACTCGATGTCCGGCGGCGTCTACGCACTCAATCAATTCCCCAGCGAATATGACAAGCTGCGCGCCAACCCGGCGCTGATCGAGAGCATGGTGCCAGAGATCATCCGCTGGCAGACGCCGCTCGCGCATATGCGGCGCACGGCGGTGCAGGATGCCGAGCTCGGCGGCAAGCAGATCAGGAAGGGTGACAAGGTCGTAATGTGGTACGTCTCGGGCAATCGCGATGACGAGGTCATCGAAAACCCCAACGAATTCATCATCGACCGCATCAGGCCGAACCGCCATCTGTCATTCGGCTTCGGCATCCACCGCTGCGTCGGCCTCAGACTTGCCGAACTTCAATTGAAGATTGTGTGGGAAGAGATCATCAAGCGGTTCGACAGGATCGAAGTCGTCGGCGAGCCGCGCCGCGTCTTTTCGAGCTTCGTGAAGGGCTACGAGACACTGCCTGTGCGGATCGCTGGCTGAACCGGCGACCGCAACAGCTCAGGATCGATTTTTTGGAGAGCAGACGCCATGAATATCCAAGCCAGGATCAATCCTGACAAAGCTGAGATCCAGCGCGTCGCGCGCGCGATCGCCTATTCGACGCCGCTGAAGGACTTCCATCCCGGCGCGCCGAAATTGTTCGCGACCGATACGCTGTGGCCGTTCTTCGAACGGCTGCGCAAGGAAGAGCCGGTGCATTACTGCACCAATGCACCGATCGAGCCCTACTGGTCGGTGACCAAGTATCACGACATCATGCATGTCGATACCAATCACGGCATCTTCTCCTCCGACGTGAAGCATGGCGGCATCGCGATCCGCGACGTGCCGGAAGGCTATGACTGGCCGAGCTTCATCGCCATGGATGAGCCGAAGCACAGCGCGCAGCGCAAGACCGTGACGCCGATGTTCACGCCAACACATCTCGACGAGATGGCGGTGCTGATCCGCGGGCGCGTCTGCAAGGTGCTCGACGGATTACCGCGCGGTGAGACCTTCGACTGGGTCGAACGCGTCTCTGTCGAACTCACCACGCAGATGCTGGCGACCCTGTTCGATTTCCCGTGGGAAGAGCGCCGCAAGCTGACGCGCTGGTCTGACGTGTCCACCGCGCTGCCAAAAAGTGGAATCGTGTCCTCAGAGGAAGAGCGCCGCCGCGAGATGGATGAATGCGCCGCCTATTTCCAGAAGCTCTGGAACGAGCGCGTGAATTCCGACCCGCGGAATGACCTGATTTCCATGATGGCGCATAGCGACGCCACACGCTTCATGGATCCCGACACGCTGATGGGCAATATCATCCTGCTCATCGTCGGCGGCAACGATACCACCCGCAACACCATGACCGGCTCGGTGCTGGCGCTGAACGAGAACCCCGACCAGTATCAGAAGTTGCGCGACAATCCGTCGCTTATCGAGACCATGGTCCCCGAAGTGATCCGCTGGCAGACGCCGCTGGCGCATATGCGCCGTACCGCCATGCAGGATACTGAACTCGGCGGCAAGATCATCAAGAAGGGCGACCGGGTGGTGATGTGGTACGTCTCGGGCAACCGCGACGAGGAGGTGATCGAGCGCCCGAACGAATTTATCATCGACCGCGCGCGGCCGAAGATTCACCTGTCATTCGGTTTTGGCATACACCGCTGCGTGGGCATGCGCCTGGCGGAGTTGCAATTGAGGATCGTTTGGGAGGAGATACTGAAACGGTTCGAGAACATCGAAGTTGTGGGGGAACCCAAGCGCGTGTATTCGAGCTTCGTTAAAGGCTACGAGACCCTCCCGGTTAAAATTACGTAAGACCGGAGGATTTCGTAATGCCGGTCAGGATTCATAATTTTCCCCTCAAGAAGAGAAGCTCAATTCCTTGACGAAACACCATCCCGCGGAACAGGACGAATTCCACGATATCCGCGATGCCGTTGCCAAACTGTGCGCACAGTTCCCCGGTGAATACTGGCGCAAGCTCGACCGCGAGATGGCCTATCCGAAGGCTTTCGTCGATGCATTGACGGAAGCCGGATACCTGTCGGTTCTGATCCCCGAGGAATATGGCGGCTCCGGCCTCAAGCTGTCGGCTGCAGCGGCGATCCTCGAAGAGATCCAGCGCGCCGGTTGCAATGGCGGCGGCTGCCACGCGCAGATGTATACGATGGGCACGGTGCTGCGTCATGGCAATGACGAGCAGAAGGCCAAGTGGCTGCCGAAGATCGCCAGTGGCGAAGTTCGCCTGCAGGCGTTCGGCGTCACCGAGCCGACCTCGGGCACCGACACGTCCTCGCTGAAGACTGTGGCGAAGAAGGACGATAACGGCGACTACATCGTCAACGGCCAGAAGATCTGGACCAGCCGCGCCGAATATTCCGACCTGATGGTGCTGCTCGCGCGCACCACGCCGAAGGAACAGGCCGCGAAGCGCACCGACGGTCTGTCTGTGTTTCTGGTGGACATGAAAGAGGCCAAGAAGAACGGCCTCGAGATCCGCCCGATCCGCACCATGATGAACCACGCCACCACCGAAGTGTTCTTCACCGACATGAAGGTGCCGGCGGAAAACCTGATCGGCGAAGAGGGCAAGGGCTTCCGCTACATCCTCTCCGGCATGAATGCCGAGCGCATCCTGATCGCCAGCGAATGCGTTGGCGATGCCAAATGGTTCATCGCCAAGGCGAGCGCTTATGCCAAGGAGCGCCAGGTGTTCGGCCGCCCGATCGGCCAGAACCAGGGCATCCAGTTCCCGATCGCCAAGGCCTATGCGAATATGCGCGCAGCCGAGCTGATGGTGAAGGAAGCGCTGCGCAAATACGAAGCCGGCATGGAATGCGGCGCCGAGGCCAACATGGCCAAGATGCTCGCGGCTGATGCGTCCTTCGAGGCGGCCAATGCCTGTATCCAGACCCATGGCGGTTTCGGATTTGCCGAGGAATACGACGTCGAGCGCAAATTCCGCGAGACGCGTCTGTATCAGGTTGCGCCGATCTCGACCAACCTGATCCTGTCCTTCGTGGCCGAGCATGTGCTCGGCATGCCGCGCTCGTATTGAGATAGACACATGCTGCCGCTCAAGGGACTGACCGTCATCGCCGTTGAACAGGCGGTGGCTGCACCATTCTGCAGTTCGCGGCTCGCGGATGCCGGCGCGCATGTGATCAAGATCGAGCGCCCCGAAGGCGATTTTGCCCGCGGCTACGATGCCGCGGTGAAGGGCCAGAGCAGCTATTTCGTCTGGCTCAACCGCGGCAAGGATTCCGTGGTGGTCGATCTTGCCACGCCCGAAGGCCGCAAGGCCATGGAAGAGCTGATCGCCACCGCCGACGTGCTGATCCAGAACCTCAAGCCCGGCTCGATGGACAAGCTCGGCTTCACCCGCGAACGGCTGCGCAAGGATTATCCGCGGCTGATCTGCGCCACCATCACCGGCTATGGCGACACCGGCCCCTATGCCCATCGCAAGGCCTATGACCTGCTGATCCAGGCCGAGAGCGGATTGGCGTCGATCACCGGCGGACCCGAAGGCCCGTCGCGCGTCGGCGTCTCCATCGTCGACGTCGCCACGGGCGCCGCCGCGCATGCGGCGATCCTGGAAGCGCTGATCGGGCGTTCGGTGACCGGCGAAGGCGCCGATATCCGCATCTCGATGTTCGACGTCATGGCCGACTGGCTCACCGTACCGCTGCTCAATGCCGAGGCGGGCAACGAGCCGAAGCGCATGGGCCTCGCGCATCCCTCGATCGCACCCTATGGCGTGTTTCGCTCCAGGGACGGCAAGGACATCCTGATCTCGATCCAGAGCGAGCGCGAGTGGAAGATCCTCTGCGCCAAGGTGCTGGGCAATGCCGAGCTCGCCGCCGATCCGCGCCTCGTCAACGGCGTCGAGCGCGTGCGCAACCGCGCCTTCACCGACCAGACCGTCAGCGACATCTTCGGCTCGCTCAGCCGCGACGAACTGCTGAAGCGCCTGACCGACGCCGACATCGCATTTGCGGAGGTGAACACCATGGCGGACCTCACCACCCATCCGCATCTGCGCCGCATCACCGTCAATACGCCGAATGGCGAAGTGTCCTATCCGGCACCGGCCGCGATCTGGGTCGACGCGCCGCGCAGCTACGGCGCCGTGCCCGGCATCGGCGAAGTGCAGAAATAATCTTCAAGATCACACGGAGGTCATCATGACCGACAAGCTCGACATCGATCATCTCAAGCAGTGGATCGGTCGCACCGACGAGGCTTCCGACGTGGTTACCGCGCAGCTCGTGAAGGGCCTGCGCGCGACATTGTTTCTCGACATCGACACGCCGAAGCCCGGCGACGCCGCGCCCTTCACCACGCAGTGGTGCCTGGCGCAGCCGGTGGCGGCGATGGACAAGCTCGGGCCTGACGGTCATCCCGCGCGCGGCGGCTTTCTCCCACCGGTGCCGCTGCCGCGCCGCATGTGGGCGGGCGGCGAAGTGCAGTTCATCGAGCCGTTGCTTGTCGGCGACGAGGTGACGCGCTCCTCGAAGATCCTCGACGTCAATCTGAAGACCGGCTCCACCGGTGCGCTGTGCTTCGTCAATGTCGAGCACCTGATCACCACCAAGCGCGGCCTCGCCATTCGCGAGCGCCAGGACATCGTCTACAGGGACATGCCGACCAGCATGGCGCCCCCTGCGCCAGCGCCGAAGGACGTGCCCGCGGCCCAGCATCAGGAAACGCATTATGCCGATCCCGTTCTGCTGTTTCGCTACTCGGCACTGACCTTCAACGGCCACCGCATCCATTACGATCGCGACTATGTCACCAAGGTCGAATTCTATCCGGGCCTGGTGTTTCACGGGCCGCTGCAGGCGGCCATGCTGGTGGAATTCGCGGCGAAGCTTAGGGGTGGCAAGGCACCAGCGAAATTCAGCTATCGCGGCGTGTCACCGCTGTTCGATGGCGCGAATTTTTCGGTGAATGCGAACGAGACAGCCGACGGACTCGAGGTCTGGACCGCCAACGACAAGGGCGCGCCGACCATGAAGGCGACGGCGAGCTGGTAATCGCAGCGACGCTCTGACCTAACCTCTCCCCGCATTGCGCGAAGCGAAGCTTCGCTAGGCGGGGAGAGGTCGCCGCGACTTCGCGGCGGGTGAGGGGCATTGCGCTGTAAGAGCCCAACTCACTCCGCTTTCGGAGCGCTCAATTCTTCGACCCGAGCATCCTGCGAATTTCGCAGGCTCGGCGCCAAGCCCCTCACCCCACCCCTCTCCCCGCGCAAGATGCGGGGAGAGGGAGCGACGGCGCGCCTCCGCTCCGTTGGCGCGGTTCCCCCCCTCCCCGATTGACTCCCCGCCCCCTCCTGCTGTTGATGAGTCAACAGCACACGGCAGACCACTGCCCGATAACGTGAGGAAACCGCCTTGGCCCGCGACAGCAACAAACCCGCCGCCCGTACTCCCGTGACCGTCAAGGACGCCACGCTGAACCTGTTGCGCGGCTTCGGCATCAGCAAAGTGTTCGGCAATCCCGGCTCCACGGAACTGCCGTTCCTCTCCGACTGGCCGGACGATATCGACTACGTGCTCGGCCTGCAGGAAGCCTCCGTCATCGGCATGGCCGATGGCTATGCCCAGGCGACGCGCAATGCCGCTTTCGTCAATCTGCATTCGGCGGCCGGCGTCGGCCATGCGCTGGGTAATATCTACACCGCGCATCGTAACCAGACGCCGATGGTGATCACCGCGGGCCAGCAGGCACGCAGCATTTTGCCGCTGCAGGCGTTTCTCTATGCCGAGCGCGCGTCGGAATTTCCGCGGCCCTATGTGAAATACAGCGTCGAGCCCGCGCGTGCCGAGGATGTGCCCGCTGCGATCGCCCGCGCTTATTACGTGGCGATGCAGCCGCCCTGCGGGCCGACTTTCGTATCGGTGCCGATCGACGACTGGACGCATCAGGCCCAACCTCTTGAGGCGCGTTATGTGAGCCGCGAGCTCGGGCCAGATCCGAAGGCGATGCAGGAACTGGTCGCCGCACTCGGCAACAGCAAGAACCCTGCGCTGATCGTCGGCCCCGGGATCGACCGTGCAGAGGCTGTCGATCTGATGGTATCAGTCGCAGAGAAGACCAAAGCCGCCGTCTGGGTCAGTCCGTTCTCGGCGCGCTGCAGTTTCCCGGAACGTCATCCGCAATTCGCGGGCTTCCTGCATGCCTCGCCGGCACAGCTCTCGGATGCCCTCAAGGAATACGACCTCGTCGTCGTGATCGGCGCGCCGGTCTTCACGTTCCACGTCGAAGGCCATGCGGCGATCTTCGACGGCGATACCACGATCTTCCAGATCACGGATGATGCGGACTCCGCGGCCGTCGCGCCGATCGGTACCAGCATCATCGCGACCATGAAGCCGGCGTTGACGCTGCTGCTTGAGCTGCTGCCTGATACCAAACGCGCAATCGCCAAGGGCCGCATCCTGCCGCCGCCGCCGGTGGCCAGTGACCCGATCCCGATAGATTATCTGCTGCACACGCTATCGCGGGCCATGCCTGCAGATGCGATGCTGGTGGAAGAAGCGCCGTCGCATCGCCCGGCGATGCAGAAGTATCTTCCGATGCGTGGTGCGAACAGTTTCTACACCATGACCTCGGGTGGCCTCGGCCACTCACTGCCGGCATCTGTCGGCATGGCGCTGGGCTACCCGGATCGTCGCACCGTGTGCCTGATCGGCGACGGCTCGGCGATGTATTCAATCCAGGCATTGTGGACCGCCGCACAGCGCAAATTGCCTTTAACTGTAGTGGTCATCAACAATTCCGGCTACGGCGCGATGCGCTCGTTCAGCCAGGTGATGCAGGTGCGCAATGTTCCCGGGCTGGATCTGCCCGGTCTGGATTTCGTCAAATTGGCCGAAGGCATGGGCGCGCATGCCGTCCGCGTCGACAAATCATCGGAACTTGCGGGTGCTTTCGCGCAGTCTCTGCAACATCCGGGCGTCAGCCTTGTCGAAGTCATCGTCGACTCAGCCGTTCCCGTGCTTTATGGACAGAAGCACTGATATGACGGGATCATAACGGAAGCTCAGGCATGACGAAGCAGGCAGGCGACTCCTCGAAGAAAACGCACAGCTCCCACTGGGGTGCCTTTTCCGGACAATGGGTCGACGGCAAGCTCGTCATCACACCGCATCCGATCGATCCCGATCCGAATCCGATCATCCAGAATTTTCCCGAGGCGCTCCGCCACAAGGCGCGCATCGCCAAGCCGATGGTGCGTCGTGGCTGGCTCGAGAACGGCCCCGGCCCGGACGACCGCCGCGGCCGCGATGCATTCGTCGAGATGGAATGGGACGAGGTGCTCGACCTGCTCGCCGGCGAACTCAAGCGCGTCAAGGATACGCACAGTGCCAAGGCGATCTATGGCGGCTCCTATGGCTGGTCGAGTGCCGGACGCTTCCATCACGCACAGAGTCAGATCCATCGTTTTCTGAACGTCGCGCTCGGCGGCTATGTACGCTCGGTCAACAGCTACTCGGCCGGCGCATCGACGGTGCTGATCCCGCATATCCTCGGCAATTACGAAGACATGACCCGCCGCAATATCGGCTGGGACGAGATCGTCGAGCACACCGATATCATTCTCGCCTTCGGCGGCATGAACACCAAGAATTCGCGCGTCGCCGGCGGCGGCATCAGCAAGCATACCGAACATCGCGACATGGTGGCGCTGTCCAAGCGCGGTGGCGAACTCGTGCTGATCTCGCCGCTGAAGAGCGATCTGCCCGATGAAGTAAACCAGGACTGGGTCGCCGCGCGTCCCGGCACCGACGTGGCGCTGATGCTCGGCATCGCGCACACCGCGGTGATGGATGGCACGCATGACCGCGCCTTCCTCGACAGCCATACGCACGGCTGGGATACTTTCGAAGACTATCTGATGGGCCGCAGCGACGGCCAACCGAAGGATGCGGCCTGGGCTGCCGGCATCACCGGCCTCAAGGCCGACGCCATCCTCACGCTCGCGCGCCGCCTGCCCGGCAAGCGCGCGCTCTTTGTTGTTGCGCATTCGCTGCAGCGTGCGAAGCATGGCGAGCAGCCGGTCTGGATGGCTTCGGTGCTATCGGCGATGTTCGGCCAAGCGGGCCTGCCCGGTGGCGGCTTCGGCTATGCGCTCGGCGCCATCGCCAATTACGGACGCCGCCAGAACGCGGTGCCGATCGCCGGCCTGCCGCAGGGCAAGAACGGCGTCAGCGAATTCATCCCAGTGGCGCGCGTCAGCGACATGCTGCTCAATCCCGGCGCACCGTTCGAATATAACGGCGCGCACATGACCTATCCGGATATCAAGCTGGTCTACTGGGCCGGCGGCAATCCGTTCCATCACCATCAGGACCTCAATCGCCTGCGCAAGGCCTTCGCGCGCGTCGATACGCTGGTGGTGCACGACCTCGCCTGGACCGCGTCGGCGCGCCATGCCGACTTCGTGCTCCCTTGCACCATGTCGCTGGAGCGCGAGGACATCGGCTCGTCGCAGACCGATCCGCTGATGGTCGCGATGCACCAGATGGCCGAGCCGTTCGGCGACGCACGCAACGACTATACGATCTTCACCGGCTTGTCGGAGCGTCTCGGCAAGGCCGATGAATTCACCGAAGGCCGCACGCCGCGTGAGTGGCTGCAGCATCTCTATCAGCCTACTTACGATGGGCTGAAGGCCAAGGGCTTGGACGCGCCGGACTTCGACGCCTTCTGGGCAGCCGGCGAAGTGCTGTTGCCGCAACTGCCGCTGGATGGCGGCACGCTGCGCGCCTTCCGCGACGATCCCGAGGGCAAACCGCTGCCCACCACCAGCGGCAAGATCGAGATCACGTCCGACACCATCGCCAGCTTCAATTACGACGACTGCCCCGGCCATCCGGTCTGGCTGCCGCTGGAAGACGCGGTCGATGCAACCAATCCCCTGCAGCTCGTCGCCAACCAGCCGGCGTCACGCCTGCACAGCCAGCTCGACTTTGGTGGGCATAGCAGCGCCGAAAAGCGCCGCGGCCGCGAGGTTGCGCGCATGCATCCGGTCGACGCCGATGCGCGTGGCATCAAGGACGGTGACATCATCAGGCTGTTCAACCAGCGCGGCGCCTGCCTCGCCTCCGTCGTCGTCACCGAGGACGTGATGGCCGGCGTTGTGCAGCTTCCGACCGGCGCCTATTACGATCCCGAGGATCCGAACGAGGAAAAGCCGCTCTGCGTGCACGGCAATCCGAAC
Source organism: Tardiphaga sp. P9-11 (assembly GCF_008329525.1). GTDB lineage: Bacteria > Pseudomonadota > Alphaproteobacteria > Rhizobiales > Xanthobacteraceae > Tardiphaga. The sequence goes on from NZ_NPKQ01000006.1 coordinate 110,515, forward strand.
GTGCTCACGCGCGACACCGGTACGTCGCGCCTCGCGCAGGGCTGCACCGGACAGCTCACGGTGGTGAATGTCGAGAAGTTCACCGGCAACCTGCCGCCGATCCAGGCCTATGATCCCCCGGTGCCGGTGATCTGGCCAAGGCCTCCGAAGCTCGAAGCGGCGGAGTAAGCTGGTTCTTTAGCTTGTGAACTTGTTGCGCTGAGGCGGTCATGGGCTCCCTCCCCCTTGCGGGGAGGGTCGGCCGATAGGCCGGGGTGGGGGTGCCCCACGCGCCGACCTACCGTGGGGCACCCCCACCCGACCGGCCTGACGGCCGGCCACCCTCCCCGCCTAGCGAAGCTTCGCTTCGCGCGGGGGGAGGGATAAGAGCCAGCGCTCGCAGGTGCCACCCTAACTACACTTCTTACTTCCCAAATGTCTCCCGCATCTTCGCCTGGATCTTGGTCATGCCGCCGATCCAGCGGTCGTAATTCTCGGTCTTCTTGCGCATGTAATCGATGACCTGCTTGTGCGGCAGGATCAGGAACGTCTCCGCCTCGATCCCCGCCAACGCATCCTGCGCGACCTGCTCCGGCGAGAGATTGCCGTCATTGGATTGCGGGCCCTTTGGGATGTTCTTCAGCATGTTGGTATCGACGCCCTGCGGGCACAGGATCGAGACCTTGATGTTGTCTGCCCGGTGGGAGATCGCGAGATTTTCGGCGAAGCCAACCGCGGCATGTTTGGTGGTCGAATAGGCCGGGCTGCCGACTTGCGACAGCAGACCGGCCGCCGAGATCGTGTTGAGGAAGTAGCCGCCGCCACGCGCCTTGTAGAGCGGGATCAGATGCCGCGCCGCATAGACATGGGCCATCACATGGATCGCCCAGCTCCGCGCCCATGGTTCATCCGATGTGCCACCGGCATTCGGACTCATCGGATCGAAGCCGCCGCCGATGCCGGCATTGGAACAGAATAGCGCGATCGGCCCGTAATGCCGTTCGGTCAGTTCGATCACATGCTGGATATCTTTTTCCTTGCCGACATCGCACTGGAATGCAGCGCCACCGATGGACTCTGCAACGGAGGCTGCGCGCTCGCCATCGAGATCGACGACGACGACTTTCGCTGCGCCCGCTTTATGAAATGTCTCGCATAGCGCCTGGCCGATGCCATTGGCGCCACCGGTCACGACGACGACCTTGCCGGTCACCTGCATGCCGCACTCCCCCTTGATGTTTTTGTTTCTTGTTAGAGCATGATCTGATCCGAAAACCCTTACCCACTTTTCGGGATCATGCTCTAGGTGCTCAGCACCATGTCGAGCACGGCCGTATAGTGGCATGCAGCGCCGAGCAGGACAAATGCGTGCCAGATGGCGTTCTGGAAACGCAGCCGCTGCCAGGCGTGGAATACGACGCCCAGCGTATACAGCGTGCCGCCGGCGGCGACGAACCACATGGTAAGCGGCGGCAGCGGTGTGAACACGGCATCATAAGCCATCAGGCCGCTCCAGCCCATGGCGAGATAGAGTACCACGGCGAGCCGATCGAAACGGCCGGGATAAACGAGCTTGATGACGATGCCAGTGATGGCGACGCTCCACACGCCAGCGAGCAGCGAGATCGCGAGCCGTGTGTTGGCGATCTGCGCGAAGAACGGCGTGTAGGTGGCGGCAATGAGAAGATAGATCGCGGAGTGATCGAAGCGGCGCAGGAACCACTTTCGCGGTGACACCGGCCACATATTATAGATGGCCGACAGCACCAGCATCGCCAGCAGGCCCACGGAATAGACCGAGACGGTCACCACTTCATAGGCGGTGGCGAAAACGGCGGCGAGCACGATGAGAACGGTGGCAGCGATCAGGCCGGAGAACACGCCGAGACCGTGAACGATGCCGTCGGCAATCAGTTCGGCACGGTCGTAATTCCAGCGGATCGCGCCGGCCACCATGTGAGCGGAATTGGTGGTCAGTTCTTTGATGCGGAAAACGGTCATGGTGGCGTCAACCCGGCCGGTGCGATGCGGTGAGCTTGCCCCGTAAGCCCGCCTGTGACTTCCCCTGAAATCAGCGATAGATCATAGGTTGGAGATCGTCAACGAACGCCAAACGACGAAGTGACGACGCTTTCGTGACGAACTTGATTTCAGCCAGACAATCGCCATTTTTGAAGGCAGGCCAATACCCTTCACGTTCACCATGATGAGCTTTTCCGCACGATGCCCAGCCTGTCCGAACTCGTCGAAGAAGCACGGCTGTCCGCGCGCGCATTGCTCGATTATGGCGATGGTCTGTTCAACCCCACGGTGCGGCTTGGGGTCACAGGCCTGTCGCGCGCCGGCAAGACGGTCTTCATCACCGCACTCGTGCATGGGCTGACGCGCGGCGGGCGTTTTCCGGTGTTCGAGTCGCTCGCCACCGGACGCATTGCCAAGGCCCGCCTTGCGCCGCAGCCCGACGATGCCGTTCCCCGTTTTGCCTACGAAGAACATCTGCGCACGCTGATCGACGAGCGGCGCTGGCCGAACTCCACCACCGATATCAGCGAGCTGCGTCTGGTCATCGACTATCAGCGTGCGAGCGGCGCCGACCGCACGCTCACGCTCGACATCGTCGACTATCCCGGCGAATGGCTGCTGGATCTGCCGCTGCTCAACAAGAGCTATGAGGAATGGTCGGCGGAGAGCCTTGCGCTGTCACGGCAGGGACCGCGCGCAACGCTGGCTGCGGCGTTTCACGCGCATCTCGCCACGCTCGATCCCAATGCGCCGGAAAACGAGCAGGCGACGCTGATCGCCGCGAAGCTCTTCACCGAATATCTGCGCGCCTGCCGCGACGAACGCTTCGCCATGAGCCTGCTGCCACCGGGCCGCTTTCTGATGCCGGGCAATCTTGCGGGCTCGCCGGCGCTGACCTTTGCGCCGCTCGACGTCGCCGCCGATGGCAGCGCACCGGATGGTTCGCTGTGGGCGATGATGAAGCGACGCTATGAGGCCTACAAGGATGTGGTCGTCCGCCCGTTCTTTCGCGATCACTTCTCGCGGCTGGATCGGCAAATCGTACTCGTCGATGCGCTCTCTGCCTTCAATGCGGGACCCGAAGCGCTGCACGATCTCGAAGCGGCGCTGGCCGGCATTCTCGATTGTTTCCGCATCGGCCGCAGCACGATCCTCAGCACGCTGTTCCGCCCGCGCGTCGATCGCATCCTGTTTGCGGCGACCAAGGCCGATCACCTGCATCACCTCAGCCATGACCGGCTGGAGGATGTGCTCAGGCGCACCGTAACCAAGGCCGTTGCACGCTCGGAACTGGCCGGTGCATCCGTCGACGTGGTCGCCATCGCGGCAGTCCGCGCCACCAGGGAAGCGCTGGTGCAACGCGGCCGCGACAAACTGCCGTCGATATTGGGCACGCCGGCCGCCGGCGAGGTCGCCAATGGCGAGACATTCGACGGCGAAACCGAAGTCGCGACCTTCCCCGGCGATCTGCCGACCGATCTCGATGGTTTGTTCACCGGCGGTTCTTTCAAGGGCCTCTCGACAGATGCCGCCGACAAGGCCGACTATCGCTTTCTGCGCTTCCGTCCGCCGCTGCTCACCCGCGACGGCGGCGAGGAGCCGGCGCTGCCTCATATCCGCCTCGACCGCGCGCTCCAGTTCCTGATCGGAGACAGGCTGCAATGACCGACCGTACGCGCCGCCCGGCCACGTTCCGGCTCGACGATCCCCACGTCACCGTCATGGACACCGACGAGGACGCCGGCCGCCTCGCCCGCGGCGCAATCCGCATCACGCCCGAAGCCGATCCGATGGCGATGCCCGTCGTCATCGACGAGCCGCTACGGCCGGCACGATCAGGCTTCCGCTGGGGCACGCTGTTCTGGACCGGGCTCGGCGGCCTCGTGCTGCTCGGAACGGGTCTCGGCGTCACGCAACTGGTCCGCGACCTGTTCGCGATCAATGACGGCCTCGGCTTTCTCGGCCTCGGCTTCGCCGCGCTGGTCAGCGTCGCGCTGATCGTCATCATCACACGCGAAGCGCTCAGCCTGATGCGCCTCGCCACCATCGAGAAGCTTCATGCCCGCGCGCTAGCCGTGATCGCCAGCGACGATCACGCCGAGAGCCGCGCCGTGCTCGCCGATCTACTGAAGCTCGCACATACCAATCCGCGCCTCGCCCGCGCGCGCGCCGCCCTGAAGGGCCATGCCGACGATATCATCGACGGCGCAGATCTCATTCGCGTGGCCGAGCGTGAATTGATGAGCCCGCTCGACATCGAAGCGCGTCGCCTCGTCTCGGTCGCCGCGCAGCGCGTCTCGGTGGTGACCGCCGTCAGCCCGCGCACGGTGGTCGATGTCCTGTTCGTCGCTGCGGCCGCGATCCGGCTGGTGCGCCAACTCGCAAAACTCTATGGCGGCCGGCCGGGAACGCTGGGCATGATCACGCTGATGCGCCATGCCATCAGCCATCTCGCCATCACTGGCGGCATGGCCGCCAGCGACAGCATGATCCAGCAGGTCCTCGGCCACGGCATCGCCGCGAAACTCTCGCAGCGGCTTGGCGAAGGCATGCTCAATGGCCTGCTCACTGCAAGGCTTGGCCTCGCCGCCATTGACGTGACGCGGCCATTACCATTCACGGCGCTGCCACGCCCGCAGCTAGGCGATCTCGCAAAGGATCTGCTGCGCAAGCGGGACGGGGAGAACTGAGACCTAAGCACCGCTGTCATTACCGCCTAGCGCGCCAAAAGCACGCGCGGGGCGGGGACGACAATTGAGAGGCTTGCGAATCAACACGACTAGCGCGAGGCGATCCGAATAGCGGAAGTCATCTCCGCCAGCGCAGGCCAGCGATAGAACGGTGTATCAGGCTTCGGCGTCAGGTCAGGCGTCCAGCCCGTGAGCTTGTCGATCGCATAGTGCTTCATCGCCGTGCCGCGCCAGATGGTATCGACTTCGGCAACTGACGTGAGCACCGCACTCGTCGTCGCCAGCAGCGCGCGCTGGTTGTCCGCGGTCTGCGCTATGTAGAGTCCGGTCTGCTCCTTAATTCTGTCCATGCCGGGATCGCGGAAGCCGATAAATCTGGCGCGCTCGTTGACCTGCACCACCGGCACCTTGTCTTTCAGATGCCAGCGCAGCATCGCATAGGTGCGGTAGTCGGTCGTCGCGATCCACGTGGCGCCGGTGGTCTTCATCTCCGCCAATGCGCGGTCGGCCAGCCCCTGATAGCCGCCCTCGCCGCCGAGCGGATCGTTCTTGCCAATCAGGTTCCACGGCGCGGCCACGCCATAGAGGAACACCAGCACCACCAGCGGAATGCCGGTGGCGACGGCGGCGATGCTCCAGCCATAGGAGGCACGCACCACGCGCGGCGACCAGCCGTCGCCCGCGAGCTTCGTCAGGTTGATCGCCGCCGCAGCGATCCCGGCAGGCCACAGGAACATCGGCCAGGTATCGCCGACACGCAGGGTCAGCGACTTCCATGCAAAGTAAAAGAACGGCACCAGCACGCAGGTGGCGAGCAGGATCGCGACCGGTTCGCGGCGGCGATAGCCACGCCATGCCGTGACGACAACCGCGGAGAGAATGACCGGCATCAGGATGAAGCCGACCTGGCCGAACTGCAGGCCGAGAAAATCGCCGAGCGTGCGCAGCGACACCTCGTTGTTCGTGGTGGCGCGGATGAACTGGAACCTGAACGATGCCCAGTCGTGGCCGGCATTCCAGATCAGGACCGGCGACGAGATCGCCAGTGCGATCAGCACGGCCAGCCATGGATACGGGCTGCGCAGCCAGCGCCCGCGCCATTCCGGCACCAGCATGAAAGCGAGAATGCCCGGTACGAACATCACCACGGTCAGCTTCGACAACAGCGCGAGACCACCGAAGACGCCGGCCGCGAGCCACCAGCGCCCGTCATGGCTTTCGGCAAGCCGCACCAGCGACCACAGCATCGCCATGGCGAACGGGATCAGCGCCACGTCCGGCGCGACCTTGGCCATCAGCAATCCGTAATACAGCGCCGCTTCCGACATCAGCACCGCCAGCAGCACCGCGCGCAGATCCTGCGTGACGCGGCGAACGATGTCGGCGAGCAGCAACTGCGTCACCGCCATCGCCACGATACCGGCGAAACGCGCGCCGAAATTGGTGTCGCCGAAGATCAGCGTGCCCGCACGGATGAACCATGAGATCATCGGCGGATGATCGAGGAACGACAGCACGTTTTCCTTCGACCAGGTCCAGTAATAGGCCTCGTCGGTGCGCAGATCGAACAGCCCGGCATAGACCAGCCGCATCGCTGTCAGCGCGACCAGCAATGCACCGATCACCCAAAAGGCGCGGCGGGAGACATTCCGATCGAGGTAAGGGTCGGGAAAAGACGTCATCGCCGAGCTTTTCGGCGGACTTCGCCATGCTGTCAACTTGTTGACTTTACTGCTGGATAAGGTCTGTCCGGAGGCCGCTCCGGATGGCATCGGAGCGCGTCTCGCCGTAGGGTTTCGCCATGGACGCGACGTTCAAGACAGCCGGCAAGCCGCCCGGGCCCACCCGCGCCACCGCGTGGTGGCGCAGTGTCGGCCTGCGCCAGATCCGCCTCGTCTGCGGGCTGGTCCTGTTTGCCTATCTGCTCAGCCATTTCCTCAACCACGCACTTGGCAACATCTCGCTCGACGCGTTGCAGGCCGGCGTCATCATCCATGCCGGCTTCTGGCAGTCCTTCCCGGTCGCCGAGATCTTTTATTCGGCTGTCACGATCCATGGCGTGCTCGGCATCTGGGCGCTGTACGAGCGCCGTCAATTTCGCTGGCGGGCCATCGAGCCACTACAACTCGTACTCGGACTCAGCATCCCGGCACTCATCGTCGCCCATGTGGTCGCGATCAGGCTCGGCCAGAACCTGTTCGATATCGACCGCAGCTATCCGCAGGTGTTCTACAGCTGGATCACATCGCCGTGGAAAACCTGGTCGATGTATCTCGTGGTACTCGTCTCCTGGCTGCACGGCTGCATCGGATTGTACTTCTGGCTACGGCTGAAATCCTACTTCAAAGCTGTCGCGCCCTACCTGCTCGCAGCGGCAGTTCTAATTCCGACACTGGCGCTGCTCGGCATCTTTCAGGGCAAGCGCGAGGTCGAGGCGAAGCTGACATCGCCGCAATGGCAGGCGGCAAATCTCAACGAGACACGGCTCGGCACCGAGCCGCAACAACAGACCCTGGGCGATCTCACAGATCGGCTCCTGATCGGCTATGCCGCGCTGCTCGCCATTGTGCTGGCGGCGCGCGGCATCCGGCAGCTGGCGGAGCAGCGCGCAGGTATGATCAATCTCGCTTATGGCGATGGCCGCAAAATTCGCGTCCCCACGGGACTCAGTGTCCTCGAAGCCAGTCTCCGCCATCGCGTTCCGCATGCCAGCGTCTGCGGCGGACGCGCGCGCTGTTCGACCTGCCGCATTCGTATCACCAGCGACATCGGCAACCTGCCGGCGCCGTCAGCACGCGAAGCCTTTATTCTGAACCGCATTGGCACTGGTGCCGATCCCGCGGTTCGCCTTGCCTGCCAGTTGCGGCCGACAACCGATGTGGCCTTCGTGCAATTATTCGCACCGCAGGTGACCAGCGCAAATGCGCATGCATCGCAGCCGGCGCGGATCGGCCAGGAGCGTTATCTCGTCTGCATGTTCGTCGACATGCGCGGCTCGACCATGCTCGCCGAGAAGCGGCTGCCTTACGACACCGTGTTCATCGTCAACCGCTTTCTTGACGCCGTCTCGCAAGCTGTGATCGCAAGCGGCGGCCAGCCCAACCAGTTCATCGGCGACGGCGAGCTGGCGCTGTTCGGCCTCGCCTGCGATCCGCAGACCGCATGTCGTCAGGCCCTGCAGGCTGCACGGCTCATTGCCGAGAATATCGACGAACTCAATCGCGCCCTCGCCCATGACCTGCCGCAGCCACTACGTTTCGGCATCGGCATTCACGGCGGCGAAGTCATCGTCGGCGATATCGGCTATCGCGACCACATGGTGTTCACCGCACTCGGCGATGCGGTCAATGTCGCTGCGCGCCTGCAGGACATGACCAAGAGCCTCGCTTGCGAAGTCATCATCTCCGAGGAAGTAAGCACCACTGCAGGCCTCGCGGGTGACGCGCTGCCACAACAGGACGTCGCGATCCGCGGTCGCGCCGCGCCGATGAATGTACGCACGATCGCAGATGCCAGGGTACTTCCATCTCTCGTTACCAGCGACGTGGCTCCCGCGCTTTAACGCTGTTCCTGCAGGGCGTGCATGCTTTTCCTGCCTGAACAAGCATTCAGAAAATTCCTACAGAATTTCTTCGAACCCGCTCCGAAATCGATGCGACGAATTTGCGATGGATCGAACAGACAGATCCCGCAACCAGCGCTTCGCGCATCACTGAAGGAGAACGACCATGTTTCGCAAACTCGCACTCGCATTCGTTGCTGCAGCTTCCCTCGGCGCGATGGCGCTGACGCCGTCCACCGCATCGGCCCATGGCTGGGGCTGGGGCGGTCACCACCACCACTTCCATGGCGGCGGCTTCTACGGCCCCACTTTCGGCATCGGCTATGTCGGCGGCGGCGGCGGATGCTATGTGAGCCGCCGCATGATGACGCCCTACGGCCTACGCTGGCGTACGGTTAACGTCTGCTACTAATCCTCGCATGAGGGCTGCGAACCCTGGCCGCGTCGGCCGGGGTTTTGCATTGCAGCGATATCACCTGCGTACACGCGACAACGCATGGTCGTATCGCGACCGAGCCCGGCACTCTGCTTTTGCGACCTTCCGCCGCGTCGAAAACATCCTGAATAGCGACGAATCCCGGCAAATTGGACAGATAACGGTCGGTTTCGACGATTTCTGCACGCCGTTTGAGCTATCAAGCTTGGCAATCCGCGGGTAACGTGCGCATGTCGGATATGCCGGTTTGCGGGGACCGGCAGTTCGTTATCGATTTTGATCCCGCGGAGACGACGTGATGACTAAAGGCACTGTGAAGTGGTTCAACCCGACGAAGGGTTATGGATTCATCCAGCCGGCGAATGGCGGCAAGGACGTGTTCGTTCATATTTCGGCAGTTGAGAAGGCTGGCCTTTCGACACTGAACGAAGGACAGACCGTTGAATTCGAGGAAGTTGCCAACCGCGGCAAGACCTCGGCTGAGAACCTCAAGGTTTGATACATCTGGTTTGATACCAGTGTGATCTGGCTGCTTCACCGAAGTCTTCGAGATCACGCCTCAACAATGTAGAGCGCATTCGGCACGAGCGGTTTCCTCCAAAGGGGCACCTCTCCTGCAACGCAATCAGTTTCACGCAGGATTGCGCTAATTCGATCCGCGGTGTGCGCTCTAGCCTAACTCCAAAAGTCCGAGCTGGGATCTTTCGAAGGTCCGCTCCTCAGAGTCGCCAGTTGACGTAACGCACGCCTCAGCGACGCGACGGCGCTCCATTCCCCGCTTCAGTTTTCCTTGACCCACTGATCGGCCGGCTTGACGTCCGGCAGCTGTGCATAGCCGCGCGTCCACATGTCGACCACCCATTCGGTACCCGTCGCGCGGTCCACCAGCACGGCGGTATTGTGCGGCGTCTGCAGCACCAGCGCGTTGCCGCGGTAGCGCGGATTGCCCACCGTGTGATGCTTGAGCAAGCCCCAGTCCTGGATGATCAGCAGTAGGCTGGTGACGTTGCGCGTCGTGTCCCAGCAATCGAAATTGTGCTTGTCGTCGAAATAGCGAAAGTCCGCATTGGCGATGCGCTTGTCGGTGCCGAGCACCGGGCCAACGCGGCGATCCCACCACACGACCGCCTTCTGCACGGCAGCGCGTTCCGCCGCAGCCGACGCCTTGCCCGCGGCGAGAAGCTTGGTGAGCGCGGCCCTGTCGGCAGGTGTGAAATCGAAGGCGTGGCGACGCCGGCACACGAAACCGTAGCAGATCGTCATGGAACCGGCCGATGGCGGATAGATCGAAACTGATGTGTAGAGATCGCCGACCTCGCGGGACATCTCGATCGCCTGGACCGAAGGCACCGCAAAACAGGTGCCGAGCAACAGACTGGCCGCTGCCAGCATGCCGCGCATTCTGAAATTCCCCAATTGCATCAACCCGCCAGACCTCATTCAGGACTTTTGCCGAAACTAGCGTAGCGCTTCTATGATGCCAAGGTCTCGGGCAAGGGCCTGAGTCGCCACCTATTGCAGGCTGTCCGCAATGCCCGCTGCATTCTCCGCGCCTTACGCTCCCGACGACACGACCATGGCCGCCCGGCTTCTCGCAGATGCCCGGCTCGGCCCCGAGCAGGACGCCCGGATCGACGTCACCGCCACACGGCTGATCAAAGCCATTCGGGCTAAAGACGACCGCTTCGGCGGTGTCGAAGACATGCTGCGGGAATATGCGCTCTCCACCAAGGAGGGCCTTGCGCTGATGGTGCTGGCGGAGGCGCTGCTGCGGGTGCCGGATGCGCGCACCGTCGATGCCTTCATCGAGGACAAGCTCGGCCAGGGCGACTTCATCCATCACGAGACTAGGTCGAGCGCCTTCCTCGTCAACGCCTCGGCCTGGGCGCTCGGCATCTCCCAGCGCGCGATCCAGCCCGGCGAGACGCCGACGGGAACGCTGGGCCGGCTGGCGAAACGGATCGGCCTGCCTGCGGTGCGCACCGCGACACGACAGGCGATGCGGCTGATGGGCAACCATTTCGTGCTCGGGGAAACCATCGATGCGGCGCTGGCCCGCGCCCGCACGCCGTCCGAGCGCCCGGCGCGCTATTCCTTCGACATGCTTGGCGAAGGTGCGCGCACTAGGGACGACGCGCAGCGCTATTTCGATTCCTACGCCTCGGCCATATCAGCCATCGGTCACGCCGCGGGCAACAGGCCGCTGCCCGACCGACCCGGCATCTCCGTCAAACTCTCGGCATTGTATCCGCGCTATGAGGCGGTGAGCCATCAGCGCGTGATGCGCGAACTGGTGCCGCGCCTGATCGCACTGGCGCAGCAGGCGAAGAGCCATGACCTCAATTTCACCGTCGATGCCGAAGAAGCCGACCGGCTCGAATTATCACTCGACGTGATCGACGCAGCCTTTGCCGATCCGTCGCTGGCGGGATGGGACGGTTTCGGCCTTGCGATCCAGGCCTACCAGAAGCGCGCCGAAGCGGTGATCCATCATATCGACGCGCTGGCGCGCCGTCACGATCGCAAGATGATGGTTCGGCTCGTCAAGGGCGCCTATTGGGACACCGAGATCAAGCGTGCGCAGGAACGCGGCCTCGATGGCTATCCGGTGTTCACGCGCAAGGCGATGACCGACCTCAACTACATCGCCTGCGCGCAGAAGCTGCTGGCTCTGCGCCCGCGCATCTTCCCGCAATTCGCTACGCATAATGCGCTGACCGTTGCGACCATCCTCGAACTGGCCGGTACCAGCGACGGCTTTGAATTCCAGCGCCTGCATGGCATGGGCGACGCGCTCTATGAGCAACTCGGCAAGGATCATCTTGCTGCTCGCTGGCGGACCTATGCGCCGGTCGGCAGCCACCGCGATCTGCTGGCCTATTTGGTGCGACGCCTGCTGGAGAATGGCGCGAACTCATCTTTCGTGGCGATCGCTGCGGATGACGCTGTGCCTATCGCAAGCTTGCTACGGCGACCGGCCGCGATCATCGACTCTCCCGATCGCGCGCGACACGCGAATATTCCGCTGCCAGTCGATCTCTATCGACCAGAGCGAACCAGTTCACACGGCGTCGAATTCGGCGAGCGCGCTGCGTTGAGCAAATTGCTGGCCGAGATCGCGGCCAGCAAGCCAGACATGGACAAGGCGATCGATGCCACTGCCGAGCAGGCAAACGCCGCGTTGACAGCAGCGCGCGCCGGCTTTGCATCATGGAGCCGCACGCCGGCCGAAGACCGCGCGGCGATCCTCGACAACACTGCCGACCTGCTGGAACAGCGCCGCGCCTCCTTCATCGCATTGCTGCAACAGGAGGGCGGCAAGACGCTCGACGACGCGTTGTCGGAAGTCCGCGAGGCCACCGACTTCTGCCGCTATTACGCAGCGCAAGGCCGCAAGCAATTCGGCGACGGTGAAGCCATGCTTGGACCGACCGGCGAGAGCAACGTGCTGAGCCTGCGCGGCCGTGGCGTCTTCGTCGCCATCTCGCCGTGGAATTTTCCGCTGGCGATCTTTCTCGGCCAGGTGAGCGCCGCGCTGATGGCCGGCAATACGGTCGTCGCCAAGCCGGCCGAACAAACGCCACGCATCGCAGCACGGGCCGTGCGCCTGCTTCATGAAGCCGGTGTGCCGACGTCAGCATTGCATCTGATCCAGGGTGACGGCCGCACCGGTGCCGCGCTGGTGGCGCATCCCGCCATCGCCGGCGTGGTGTTCACCGGCTCGACAGAGGTGGCGCGATCCATCAACCGCGCCCTCGCCGCCAAGGATGGACCGATCGTGCCGCTGATTGCCGAGACCGGCGGCATCAATGCAATGATCGTCGATGCTACCGCCCTTCCGGAGCAGGTCGCCGACGATGTGGTGATGTCGGCGTTCCGGTCGGCCGGGCAACGCTGCTCGGCGCTGCGGCTGCTGCTCGTGCAGGACGATGTCGCCGACCGCATGATCGAAATGATCATGGGCGCCGCCCGGGAACTCAAGCTGGGCGATCCCCGTGATGCCGCCACCCATGTCGGGCCGGTGATCGACGCCGAGGCAAAGCAAAAGCTCGATGCGCATATTGCACGCATGACAATCGAGGCACGCGTGCATCTGGCGGGCATGGCACCTGCGGGCAATTTCGTCGCGCCGCATATCTTCGAACTCGCGAGCGCACGGCAACTCACCGAGGAGGTGTTCGGCCCGATCCTCCATGTGGTGCGCTACCGCGCTGCCGACTTCGACAAGGTGCTGCACGATATTGCCGACAGCGGCTACGGGCTCACGCTCGGCGTGCATTCGCGGATCGACGATATGGTTGAGCGCGTGATCGCGCGCCTGCCGGTCGGCAATGTCTATGTGAACCGCAACATGATCGGCGCCGTGGTGGGCGTGCAGCCCTTCGGCGGCTTCGGACTCTCGGGCACCGGGCCGAAAGCCGGCGGCCCGCATTACCTCGCCCGCTTCGCCACTGAACAGACGGTGACGATCAACACGGCTGCCGCGGGTGGCAATGCAGCATTGATGACGGGCGGCGACTAGCAGCGCTGCTTCCCGTTTCAGGCCGTTGCATCACCCATCGAAGATGGGTCAAATGCGCCACGGGATTCCAGACGGAATTAAATTCCGGCAGACGGCAAGAACAACACGCAGAACAAAAGCGACGGGAGTGACGTATGGAAGACGGTCTGTTCAAGGGGCTGAAAGTGCTGGACTGCGCGAGTTTCATCGCCGCGCCCGCCGCAGCCACAGTGCTGTCCGACTTCGGCGCCGACGTCATCAAGATCGAACCGCCCGGTGCCGGCGACCCCTATCGCAATCTGCCCAACCTGCCCGGCTATCCCAAGAGCGAGCATAACTATGCGTGGATGATGGAGAGCCGGAATAAGAAGAGTCTCGCGCTTGATCTGGCCAAGCCGGAAGGCCAGGCGGTGCTCTACAAATTGATCGCCGAGGCAGATGTGTTCATCACAAATTTCCCGCCGCCGGTGCGCAAACGCCTCAAGATTGCCTATGAGGATATCGCTCCGCTGAACGAAAGGCTGATCTACGCCTGCTTCACCGGTTACGGTGACAAGGGCGCGGAAGCCGACAAGCCAGGTTTCGACTCCACCGCTTGGTGGGCACGCTCCGGCATGATGGATCTGGTGCGCGCCGATGACGATACCACGCCCGCGCGATCGATTGCCGGCATGGGCGACCATCCCTGCGCCATGGCGCTGTATGGCGCCATCGTCACCGCGCTCTACAAGCGCGAGAAGACCGGTAAGGGCTGCCAGGTGAAATCGAATCTGATGGCCAATGGCGTGTGGTCGTCGAGCGTGCTGGCCCAAGCCAAACTTGTCGGCGCCAAATTCGAGAAACGTCGCGGGCGCGAGGAAGCGCTCAATGCCGTCACCAATCACTACAGGTGCCGCGACGGTCGCTGGATCATGCTGTCGCTGCTTGCCGAAGAGCGGCAATGGCCGGCTTTCACCAAATGCCTCGGCCGCGAGGACCTGCGCGACGATCCGCGCTTCGCCACCAAGCCGGATCGCCATGCGCGCTCGGTCGAGCTGATCAGGATCCTCGACGAGGTGTTCGCGACCCGCGACCTCGCCGACTGGCGCGAGCGGCTTGACGGAAACGGCCTCGTGTTCGGCTTCGTCGGCATTCTCGACGACATTCCGAACGATCAGCAGATGAAGGACAACGACGTCCTGATCCCGTTCGAGGGAACCGACATCCTCACCATCAACAGCCCGATCTGGATCGGCGGAGAGACCAAGCGCAAGCCGCATCTGCCGCCATCGATCGGCCAGCACAGCGACGAAATCCTGCGCGCCGCCGGTTTCGACGATGCCGAGATTGCGCGGCTGCGAGCTTCCGGCGCGGTAGCATAGTCGCGCAAGCCGCGGACTACGCAGCCCGCGCGAAAGAGTTTCAAATTACGACGCGGCCTGTGATCACGAAGTGGTCACGGGCCGACCTGAAACCTCCTCCCCCAAAACGCGTAGCTGGTCTCGTTAGCGCAACAGGCACTCGCCATGTCGCGCGGCAACGAGATCACCACGCCTGCGGATTCCCCGCCGGCGACGCCACTATCAACCGGGAGACGACCATGTCCAAGAAGCGCATTGCACTGCTGTCATTTGCCGCCTTCAGCACGCTGATGATTTCGGCGAGCTTCCTCGAACCCGCTACCGCCAAGATGATGAAGGGCGAGAACACCGTCATGGTTGGCGGCGCCGCGATGTATCCGTCGAAGAACATCGTCGAGAACGCGGTGAATTCGAAGGATCACACCACACTGGTCGCTGCCGTGAAAGCTGCCGGCCTCGTCGATACACTGGCCAGCCCCGGCCCTTTTACCGTGTTCGCGCCGACCAATGCCGCATTCGGCAAATTGCCGAAGGGCACGGTCAATACGCTGGTGCAGCCCGAGAACAAGATGACCCTCACCAAGATCCTGACCTATCATGTGGTTCCCGGTAAACTCGAAGCCGCCGATCTCACCGATGGCAAGAAGCTGACCACCGTCGAGGGCGAACAGCTCACCGTGAAGCGTTCGGGCCGCAAGGTCATGATCGTCGACGCCAAGGGTGGCACCTCGACCGTTACCATTCCGAACGTCAACCAGTCGAACGGCGTGATCCACGTGGTCAACACCGTGCTGATGCCGGGCTGATCACCTCTCTCCTCCGAGCGACGAGACGGCGCATTCCCAAAGCCTCGGCTGTTGGGGATGCGCCTTTTATCAACGCGCCAGCAGCCATCCGAAGAAGCCGAGCCCGAGCATAACCGCCACGCCGATCGCCCAGACGCTGACGCGGATGCTGCTTGTCGTCTGCTGCTTGCTTTCATTCCCGGCGATCGCGATGTCGCGTTCCTTGATCTCTTTGTCGGTCTCGTTCATCGCGCCCTCATTTCATTTCACGAAACACATGCCGATCGCAGACGACGCATCCCCGCCAACCTGCTGGCAGGCGAGACCTTCGGCACAGGTCCAGGACGCGAAGCTCTTGTCCGCGGCGCCCTTCTGGTTCGGTCGATAACATGTCGCGCCCCAACCATCGAGGAGAGGCGATCCCGCGAGTTCGTTGTTACCACGCGCTTGCGGCCGGTCGGAGAAACCGCGTGAAAAGTCCGGCGCCTTTCCATTGCGCATCGCCATGACGATATCGCGACGGCGAGGCTGATCACCGATGAAATGCGGTGATGCAGGAACAGTTCCCTGCGTGGCTTGATCTGCCAGCGTGTCGGCGCCCGGAAAATGGAAGCCGCCGATGCCGCGAATCTGGTGACAGCCGCCGCAAGTGATGTCGTTCAGCCGCCGCGCAAAACCAGCCGGCGAACGGATATTCTCCAAGGCGCCGCCCTGCGATGCGGCCCGTTCCAACGCAGCGATAACGTCACGGTCGCTGAACACGCTTTTTTCCGCGCGACCCGTCAATCCAAATTCCGGCTGCAGGGCCGACCGTACAAAGCCGACCGGTGTCGACGACAGCGACGAACTCGCGAGGAATTTCTCGGGGATCAACACCATGCCGCGATCGAAGGCCCGCAGATTGTTCGGCGCGAGCAGCCACTCTCGAAACGCGTGACCGAGCGCCGCGTCAGCCAGCAACCGGTCACGGTCGATCTGGTTCTCCATGGGTGACTCGCGAAACTGCTTCGTGGTGGCATCGAAGCGAAACACCTTCTGCAAATAGTCGGTGCGGAATTCCTGTGTATCGGATTTCGGCCGATGCGCGATCTGCAAGTTGGTCTCGATGCGATCAATATGCGCGGCTGTGATCGTCACAAGCGGGCCGTCCGATTTCAGCAAGCGATCCGCATGTGATGCGCCAGTCTCGGTGAACGACGCTGAGTTAAGCCAGCGCCCGGCGAGATCCGCGCATGTCACCGACGTATCGTTCGGGTCCTTGGCATGAAGCACAAGATTGAGCGTCATCGGCAGACGCGGCGGCGTCGTGCCGGCGGCCGTGCGCGTGAGGCGGTAGATCAGCCTGATTTCACCGCAGGTATCCGGCGCGACATAGGCCCGGTCCATGCGGTTGACGATTCCGGCGAGAACGAACCGCGCGTCCGGCGATGTCAGCATCGCCTGGCCGAACAATTGCACGTCGTGACCCGGGCCGACGCCAATGGCCACACGCGGTTGATGCTTTTGATGATCGGCGAGATAGCGCACGAAGACGTCATCCAGCGCGGCGCGCACAGGCGTCATCGCAGGCAGAGCAAACAGGGCATCGTTGGGGATCGGCGTTGTCCGCGCACGATCGAGCAACTGCGCAAGGCCGAAGCCGCGTGTCTCAAGTGCCCGGAGCGCTCCTGGATCGGTGACGGCGAGACCATTGCCCTCATCCCCCCGCGCGACGGGAGCCACGAGGCAGAGCAGCACGGCAATGAAGCTTAGGCGAAGTCGCACGGCGCAATCCCAGACGTCACACCGGAAGGCTAGCTCAAAAGAAAGGCCGCTGCACCAGCAGCGGCCTGAACGGATTCATCACTGGAAAAGAGGATCAGCGGGCGACGATCAGGCCCTTGGAGGTGACCACCGTCCAACGGCCATCTTGCTTGCGGATCGCATCGATACGACCGAGACCGGGAACCGGATCGCCGGCATAGACTTCGAAGATCCCGGCACGGCCCTCAATGGTGGCGCCGCCGCCGGCGACATCGAGAATGCGCCAGCCGTCGACCATGGGCAGGCGCGCAACTTCGGGCTTCGGTGCCGGGGTCGGCACCGGGGCGTTGATCGAACCGGTCACTTCCTTGGCCGGCGCCGAGGCAACTGGTGCAGGGGCCGGCGCGGGAGCCGCAGCAGGCGCCGGGGGTGGCGTGGTGCGCAGCCTCTCGACGGTCTCACTGAGCTTGGCGAGTTTCGCGGCCGGTTCGGCCTGGCCCTTCTCAAGCTTGTCGAGACGATCGGCAGACTTCGCACGCGCTGCAGCGGACTGCTTGGCGTTGCGATCAACCTCGGCCTTCAGCGCGGAGAGTTCGCCGTCGAGACGGGCGATATGGTCTTCCAGTGCCTGGTTGGTCGACTTGGCGTCTTCGGCGGCAAACAGCCTGCCGAGGCCCGACATGGCGACCGAACCACCGACTGCGCCGACGGTGATACCCAGCGCGATCATCGCGGCAATGGCCATCATCCGGCTGCGGCCAGCCTTCTCTGCCGACTCAATCTTCGGCTCTGAATTGACGAAGTCCTCCCAGGAGTGCTCGCGCGATGCACTCTCGCGGGAGGCGCCGTCACGCGGGCCGCTATCGCGGGAGGGCGCCATGATGGTGATCCGGCCGGGCGCGCCGAGCTTCGGCGCTTGCCTCTTCGGCATCTGGGCGGGGCGGTCAGCACCGCTGCGATCGTCGCCCTGCTCCGGTGCGAGCTTCGGCGAATCCACGTGAATGTCAGCATCGTGGGAACCGGCCACCGCCGCCGCGCCGGTGTCGACGTGATCGCCGCTGACGTCTGGGGTGGAATCGGCCTTGTGCTCGCTCACGATCAAATTCTCCGGAATGTATGAACACTTTGGTAACTTTCATTGCTTGCCAAATCCTTACCGGGTGCCGTGCTTACGAAAATTTCACCTCTTGTCCGGCGGGGGAACCGTTGCTTGACGCGCACCCGCCCGGCCCGCACAACGGCCGCGAACAAGACAATCGGGGAAATGCCATGAAGCTCTACGATTCCATCGGACCGAATCCGCGCGTGGTGCGCATGTTCTTGGCCGAGAAGGGCATCAGCACTCCCGTGCAGAGCGTCGATCTTGCTGTGGGCGAGAACCGCGAGTCCGCGCATCTGGCGCGTAATCCGCACGGCCAGATGCCGACGCTCGAACTGGACGATGGCGCCTATGTGTCCGAAACCGTGGCGATCTGCGAATATGTCGAGGAAACACATCCGACGCCGCCGCTGATCGGCATCACGCCCGAGCAGCGCGCCGAAGCGCGGATGTGGCGGCAGCGCGTCGATCTCAATATCTGCCAGCACATCGCCAACGGCTATCGCTTTTCGGAAGGATTGAAGCGCTTCGAGACGCGCATCGTCTGCGTGCCCGAAGGGGCGCCGGGCCTGAAGAAGATCGCCATCGACCGGCTGCGCTGGCTCGACGGACAGATGGCCGGCAAGACGTTCATCTGCGGCGAGCGGTTCACGATGGCGGATATCGTGCTGTTCTGCTGGCTCGATTTCGCCGACAAGGTGAAGCAGCCGTGGGACCGGGGGAACGCGAGTATCGCAGCATGGTTCGAGCGGGTAGGTGCGCGGGAGTCGGCGAAAGCGTAACCGCTACAGCACCACCGGCGCATCCGGCAGTTCATTCACCGACGTAGCATCGCGCGGGAAGTTAGCCGCCAGATGCTGCGTCACCGCGTCGATGCCCTTGATCACACCGCGTTCGAAATGCCCGGCGCGGAAGTCGGCTTCCATCATCTGGCAGATCGCTTCCCAGCCGGGTTTGCCGACGCGGGCATCGATGCCGCGATCGACCACGATCTCGACATCGCGATCGGCGAGCAGGAGATAGATCAGCACACCATTGTTATGCGCAGTGTCCCAGACGCGCAGTTGCGCGAACACGTCGATGGCGCGCGCGCGGGCGGATTGATTGCGGAACAATGGCGCGCCGTCGAGCGCCCCCTCGACCACGAAACGGATCTGGCCAGCATGGCTGGCTTCGGAGGCCTTGATGGCCTGTTCGATCGCCGCAAGCGATTGCGGCGGGAACGCCTTGCGGACGCGTGAGCGATTGCCGAGCAGATGTTTGCCGATGCGTTTGAGGCTCATCACCAACTCCCCGAAGCGCCGCCGCCACCGAAACCACCGCCGCCTCCACTGAAGCCGCCGTTGCTCGATGAACTCCCTGATGACCAGGAACCGCCGCCACCTCCGATATAGCCACCACCGCGGCGTCCACCCCCTCCGCCGCCCGACATGAGGGCCTCGCTGATCAGCGTAAAGAAAAACGCGACCGCGCCGAGAATGCCGCCGAACAGCAGGCTGCCGGCGACAAGCCAGACCACCGCGGTGACGAGTCCGCCGGTCGCCAGCGAGCCCAACAGGCGGCCGAAAATGCTGCGCAGGATGCCACCGAAGATCAGCACACCGAACAGCAGGAACGGCGCATATTCCATGATCTGATCGAGGGCATTCGTATTGCCTTTCCACTCGGTGGGCGCCGGCAGCGGTTCTCCGTCGATCACCTTGATGATCTGGTTGACGCCGGCCGCGATGCCACCGGCGAAATCGCCGGCCTTGAAGCGCGGCGTGATGATCTCGTCGATGATGCGCTTGGTCGTGACATCCGTCAGCGCGCCTTCGAGGCCGTAACCGACCTCGATGCGCAGCTTGCGATCGTCCTTGGCGACCAGCAGGATCGCGCCGTCATCGACTTTCTTGCGGCCGATCTTCCATGCTTCGGCAACCCGGATGGAGTATTGCTCGATGGCTTCCGGCGCCGTGGTCGGCACGATCAGCACCGCGATCTGGCTGCCCTTGCGGGCCTCGAAGTCGCGCAACGTGCTGTCGAGCGATGCCCGGTCGGACTCGCTCAACGTCATGGTCTGATCGACTACGCGCCCGCTGATCGTGGGCACGGCGACATCCGCCAGAGCGGCGACGCTCCAGCACAGCAGCAATGCCAGCAAACAGGCTTTAACAGCCCTCATCGCGCTCACCGACGAGGCCGGCCTACTTCGCAGGCGCCGGCGTCGGGTTGAAGTCGACCTTCGGTGCGGTAGAAATCTCGCTCTCGTTGGCGACGGAGAAATTGGCCTTCTCCTTGTAGCCGAACATCATCGCGGTGAGATTGTTCGGGAAGGTGCGCACGCCGACGTTATAATCCTGCACCGACTTGATGTAGCGGTTGCGCGCCACGGTGATGCGGTTCTCGGTGCCTTCCAGTTGCGACATCAGATCCTTGAACAGCGCATCGGACTTCAACTGCGGATAGTTTTCGGTGACCACCAGCAGGCGCGACAATGCGCTGGACAATTCACCCTGCGCAGCCTGGAATTTCTGCAGCGCGGCGGGATCATTGACCACGTCCGGCGTCGCCTGCACCGAGCCGACCTTGGCGCGTGCATTTGTGACGCCCAGAAGAACGTCTTTCTCCTGTTGCGCAAAGCCCTTCACGGAATTCACGAGATTCGGCACGAGGTCCGCGCGACGCTGATACTGATTGACCACCTCCGACCAGGCCGACTTGACCTGCTCATCATTGGTCTGGATCGCGTTGTAACCGCAATTGGTCAGGCTGAGGGTCGCCAGTGCTGCCAGCACGGTCAAAAACTTGCGCATGAAATTCTCCTGTGACGCGGCTCAAATGGCTCGACCGCTTCTAGCACAGGCAAACGACGAAAGCCGCCACAAGTTCATCGCGAATGCTGCAATGCCCATACGGGTTTATGTTTGCATGCCCGGCATTCATTGTTAGCCTTGCCGCAACCATCGGCCCGCAGAAGCCGAGGACATTTGGGGAGGTTTCCATGACGGACGTGCTGAACGCGTTTCCGACCGTTGGCGCGCAGACCCTGCGGGCCCTGGCGCGCTATCCGGATCGCATCGCTTTCAGCTGGCCCGGCGGCTCGATCACTTATCGCGGCACCACGGACCTGATCGGGCGGCTGCAGAATGTGTTCATGAACCTCGGCGCATCGCCCGGCACGAAAGTGGCGCTGCTCACGGCCAACCGCGCCGACACCTGGTGCACCGGCGTCGCCGCGCAACTGTCGCGTTTCGCAATCTCCTGGCTGCACCCGCTGGGCTCGATGCAGGATCAGATCGACCAGATCGAGGACGCCGAAG
Organism: Tardiphaga sp. P9-11; assembly: GCF_008329525.1. GTDB lineage: Bacteria > Pseudomonadota > Alphaproteobacteria > Rhizobiales > Xanthobacteraceae > Tardiphaga. The sequence goes on from NZ_NPKQ01000006.1 coordinate 131,974, forward strand.
CAACGATCCTGATCATCGATCCCGACAATTTCCAGCAACGCGGCGGCGAACTGGCATCGCGCGCGCAAGGCCTGCAACACGTATTCACGCTGGGCCGTGCAGATTACGGCATCGATCTGCTGAAAGTCGTCGGCTCAGGCGGCAGCGCCACCGCGCGGGACTTTGCACAGGTCGATGACATCGCCGTGCTGAACTACACCGGCGGCACCACCGGAAAATCCAAGGGCGCGCTGCGCCGGCATCGTGAAGTGTCGGGTTTTGCCAGCGCCATCCTGTCCGACTTCGAAATTCCGGACACGCCGAGCTATCTCACGGTGGCGCCGATTAGTCATGTCGCCGGCACCAAGGTGCTGCCGACGCTGATGCGCGGCGGCACGGTGCACATGCTGAAGGGCTTCGATCCCGAGGCAGTGCTCAACACCATCGAACGCGAGCGGATCAATTTCACGCTGTTCGTGCCGACCATGATCTATGTGTTGCTCGACAACCCGACGCTGTCAAAGACCGATCTATCGTCGCTCGATCTGGTGCTTTACGGCGCATCGCCGATGTCGCCGAGCCGACTGGTGGAAGGCATCGAGCGGATCGGTCCGGTGTTCTCGCAACTTTATGGACAGACCGAATGCTATCCGGTCTCGGTACTGCGCAAGACGGATCATGATCCGAAGAAGCCCGAACTGTTTTTGTCCTGCGGTTTTCCGATCGCGGTCTGCGATGTCCGCATTCTCGACGATGACGATCAGGAGGTCTCGCCAGGTGAGGCCGGCGAAATCTGCGTGCGTGCGCCGCATGTGATGAAGGAATACTGGAAGCGGCCGGAGCAGACGGCCGAAACGCTCAAGAACGGCTGGCTGCACACCGGTGACATCGCCCGCGCCGACGAGCGCGGCTACATGTTCATCCTCGACCGCAAGAAGGACATGATCGTCTCCGGCGGCTTCAACATCTTCCCCCGCGAGATCGAGGATGTACTCACCACGCATGCCGATGTCGCGATGTGTGCCGTGGTCGGGGTGCCCGACGACAAATGGGGTGAGGCCGTCACCGCCATCGTGGTCGCACGCGGCGGAGCCAAACCGAATGCGGATGAGCTGATCAATCTGGTGAAGACACGCAAGGGTTCGGCCCATGCGCCGAAACACATCAAGTTCGTGACCGAGCTGCCGATGACCGGCGTCGGCAAGATCGACAAGAAGGCGCTGCGCGCGAGCTTCTGGGTCGGACGCGAGCGGATGGTGGGGTAAGGGGTTCCGCTCATCATTCCCCGGCACACCAATTGGTGTTCCGGGGAATGACAGTGGAGGGTCACCACCAAGTTACTTGCATGATGATAGTGACTCGCTTATGTTCCCGCCATGGAGCGCAAGAGTTTCGAGAAACTGGAATGCCCGGTTGCGCGCAGCCTTGAGCGCGTCGGCGAATGGTGGAGCATTCTGATCATGCGTGATGCCATCTATGGCATGACGCGGTTCGACCAGTTCCAGAAGAACCTCAATATCGCGCCGAACATGCTGACCCGGCGCCTCGGGGTGCTGGTCGAGGCCGGGCTGCTGGAGAAGCGGCTATATTGCGAAAAGCCACCACGCTACGAATATATCGTGACCCCGCGCGGCCGGGATTTCCGCTCCGTGCTGTGGTCGCTGCAAAGCTGGGGCAACCGGCATTTCGCACCTGAAGGCGAGAGCGTCGTCCTGATCGACAAGGAAACCGGCGAGACCGCCGATCCCATCCTGGTCGACCGCCGTACCGGCAAACCAATCACCGAAGCCACCCACGCCAATGCGCCCGGCCCTGCCGCCAGCGCACGCGTGCAACGGCGGCTCAGCAAACCGCGCCCGCAGAAGGACGGATCACCATGAAACTCGAAACGCCGCAGGCCATCGTGGCCGCCGCAGCCACGCCGATTCCGGCGATGAACCCGCGCACGCGGATGCTGCTGCAGGCCCCGATTGCCTCCACGCTGGTCAAGCTCGCCTGGCCCAATCTGCTGGTGATGCTGGCGCAGGCCTCAACAGGCTTGATCGAGACCTGGTGGGTGTCGCATCTCGGCTCCGACGCGCTGACCGGCATGGCCGTGGTGTTCCCCGGCTTCATGATGATGCAGATGCTGTCGGCTGGCGCCATGGGCGGCGGCATTTCGTCGGCGATCGCGCGTGCGCTCGGCGCAAGGCGCACCGACGATGCCGAAGCGCTGGTGATGCATGCCACGCTCATCAATATCCTGCTCGGCCTCATCGGCTCGGCGATCTTTCTGATCTGGGGCCGTGCGATTTACACGGCGATGGGCGTCAGCGGCGGCGCGCTGGACGCGGCGATGCAATATTCCAACGTGGTGTTCGGCGGCAGCGTGCTGGTCTGGCTGATGAATGGCTTCGCCAGCATCATCCGCGGCACCGGCAATATGCTGGTGCCGTCGCTATCGATTTGCATCGGCGTCGTCCTGCTGATCCCGCTGTCACCGCTACTGATCTTCGGCTGGGGTCCGATCCCGGCGCTCGGCATTGCGGGGGGCGGCTGGGCCGTCGTGCTGTCGACCTTCACCGTGGGCGCCGTGCTCGCCGGATACATTCTCTCGGGCCGCTGCATCGTCCATTTCAAGCTGGCGCGGCTGCGCTGGGATCTGTCGGCCGATATCCTGCGTGTCGGCGCCATCGCGGCGGTCATTTCGCTGCAGACGAGCTTCACGGTGCTGCTGACCACCGCACTGGTCGGCGGCTTCGCGGGTGGCGACGCGGTGGCCGGCTTCGGCACCGGCGTCCGGCTGGAATATCTGATGGTGCCATTGGCGTTTGGATTTGGCGGACCTCTGGTGGCCTTGGTCGGCACCAATATCGGCGCCGGGCAGGAACAGCGTGCGCTACGCGCTGCGCTGATCGGAGGCGGCATGGTGTTCGTGATCACCGAAACCGTCGGCCTGGCAGCCGCGATCTGGCCGGCCGCCTGGCTTGGCCTGTTCGGGTCGGACCCGCAAATGATCGAGACCGGCAGCGCCTATCTACGGATTGTCGGCCCCGCCTATGGCTTCTTCGGCCTCGGCCTGTCGCTCTATTTCGCCTCGCAGGGCGCCGGAAAGATGCTCTATCCCCTGCTCGCCGGCGTGCTGCGCCTCCTGATCTCGATCGGCGGCGGCTGGCTCGCGCTGCGGCTGACGGGATCGCTGACCTGGCTGTTCGCCTGCCTGACATTCGCTTTGGTGGTCTACGGCACTATCATCGCCACCGCCGTAGCGTCCGGGACCTGGTTCAAGGCCAAGCCGGTCTGACCGCGATTTAATCGCCAGCGATGTGATCGCTAGCGATGTGATCGCCTGACAGCGATGTTATCAGTCGAAAGCGGATTTTCCGCTGGGAACAAAGATGTGCATATGCCTCATGCAGTTACACGCCTGTAGGGGCAAAGCGAACTATCCTAGATAGCGCGGATCGGCGGCCAGTTCGGCCGCACCCAGGAATCCCCAGCTATGGCAGACGGTATCGCGGCACAGGCTCCCCAGCCGACGGAAGGGCTGACGCCGAGCCAGCAGCGCTGGGCGCGACTTGCCATCTTTACCGCCCTTGCCATGGCCTCGCTCGATACCGCCATCGCCAATATCGCGTTGCCCTCCATCGCCGCCGACCTGCATGCCACGCCAGCGGATGTGATCTGGGTGGTCAATGTCTACCAGATCGCCATGGTCGCCACGCTGCTGCCGTTCGGCGCGCTGGGCGAGATCGTCGGCCATCAGCGCATCTATCTCGGCGGACTGATCCTGTTCACGATCGCGTCGGTCGCCTGCGCATTCGCGTGGTCGCTGGACACTTTACTGTTCGCGCGGGTGCTGCAGGGCCTCGGCGCCGCGGGCGCCATGAGCGTCAATGCCGCGCTGGTCCGCGTGGTTTATCCCCCAAGCCATTTCGGCCGCGGACTCGGTCATAACGCCCTCGTCGTCGCGACGGCCTTCACCCTCGGCCCCACCATCGCCTCGGGCATCCTGTCGGTTGCCACCTGGCCCTGGCTGTTCGCGATCAACCTGCCCTTCGGCCTCGCCGCCATTATCATCAGCCTCAGGACACTGCCAAAGACCACGCGCGCCACCCATCGTTTCGATTTTCTCGGTGCCCTGCTGACCTCGCTCTGCCTCGGCCTGCTGATCCTTGGCATCGACAGCGCGGCCCATCACACGGCGCCATCCATCGTCGTCGCAGAACTGGTGGCTGGCCTGTTGTTCGGCTGGCTGCTGCTCCGCCGGCAAGCCGATCACCCTGCCCCAATGCTGCCGATCGACCTGTTCCGCCGGCCGCTATTCGCGCTGTCGGCCGCCACTGCGGTTTGCTCCTTCTCCGTCCAGGGCCTCGCCTTCGTGTCGCTGCCGTTCTATTTCGAGGAAGTTCTGCATCGTTCGGCGGTCGAGACCGGCTTCTTCCTGACGCCCTGGCCGCTGGTCGTCGGCATCATGGCGCCGATCGCGGGCCGGTTGTCGGACCACTATCCGGCCGGGCTTCTTGGCGGTATCGGCATGGCCCTGCTGGGTACCGGCATGGTGCTACTGGCGACCCTGCCGCCCGATCCAAGCGTCGCCAATATCGTCTGGCGGATGGTGATCTGCGGCGCCGGCTTCGGCTTCTTCCAGGCCCCGAACATGAAGGCGATCATGTCCAGCGCGCCCGCCGGCCGCAGCGGCGGCGCCAGCGGTATCGTTGCCACCGCCCGGCTCACCGGCCAGAGCATGGGCGCAGCGCTCGCCGCCTTCTGCTTCGGCCTGTTCGGCCATGGCGGCGCGACCTGGGCGCTGGCGCTCGGCGCCGGCTTTGCCGCGCTCGGCTGCGTCATGAGCTTCCTGCGGCTGATCGTCCCGTCGTCACCCGGTCACTGATTTCAGAGATAATTTTGCGAACTCACATTTCTCTTTTGCAATGCCGTATTAAGTGATGTGATATACTGCAGTGCAGAGACAGATATTTTGCAGCGCAAGTAACAAAACTGAGTTCCATTGCCCTTCGGTTCCGTAAGTACCCAAAGACGCTGGACCAGTTTCGTATTCTTGTAGTCGCGGCGGGCACGAGGACATTTCTTGAGGGTACTGTTCGTCACTCCAGAGATTGACGATTTCATCCGGGTGGGTGGCCTTGCGGCTGTTTCCGCCGCCCTGCCTCGAGCCTTGCGTATCTGGACCGACGTTCGCATCATCCTTCCCGGGTATCGCGACGTCGTCACGCAGTTTCCTGACATCGAGATTGTCGGCGAATGCCCCGCATTGGCTGAAATGCCCGCCTGCTCGGTCGGCTTGGCCGCGACCAAGGACGGCCTGCCAATCTATATCCTGCTTTGCCCGCAGCTCTACGATCGTCCAGGCAATCCCTATGGCGACGCCTGCGGCCGGGACTGGCCGGACAACGACATCCGCTTCGCGCGCTTTGCATCCGCTGCTGCGCTGCTCGCGTCCGGCAAGCTCGACAAGAACTGGTCGGCCGATCTGGTCCACGCCAATGACTGGCAGGCGGCCTTGGTGCCGGCCTATCTCGCCTGGAGCGGGGTGAAGATCCCGACCATCCTGACGATCCACAATCTCGCTTATCAAGGCCTGTTTCCGAAGTCTTCGCTGCGCCGGATCGGTGCACCGGCGGAGTCGTTCCATATCGACGGGCTGGAATTCTACGACAAGCTGTCCTTCCTCAAGGGCGGGCTGATCTACTCGTCGCACCTCACCACCGTGAGTGAGACCTATGCACGCGAGATCACCACGCCGGAACTCGGCTGCGGGCTGGAAGGCCTGCTGACCAAGCGCTCCAACGAGTCGCGCCTCACCGGTATCCTCAACGGGATCGATGAGAGTTGGGACCCACGCGTCTGCGCGGAGCTCATGAGACCGTTCGGCGCGGGCGACTGGGAAGCCAAACGCGCCAATGCCGACGGGGTACGTCAACAATTTGGGCTCGCGCTCTCCCGCGGGCCCATTTTTGGTTTGGTCGCCCGCCTCGTGCATCAGAAGGGCGTCGACCTCGTGCTGTCGGCCGCCGACGCCATCGTGTCCGCCGGCGGACAGATCGTCGTCACCGGACGCGGCGAGACCGCGATCGAGAACGCGCTGATGGAAGCGCATCGCCGCCGTCCGGATGCGATCGGCGTCGCCATCGGCTTTAATGACCGCGAGGCACGGCGTATCTTCGCCGGCAGCGATTTCACGCTGATGCCGTCGCGTTTCGAGCCGTGCGGACTGAGCCAGATGTATGCGCAGCGCTTCGGCTCGCTGCCGATCGGCCACCAGACCGGCGGCCTTGCCGAAACCATCGTCGATGGCGAGACCGGCTTCCTGTTCACGCAGCCCTCCACCGAGTCATTTTTAGGCGGCATCCTGCGGGCCTTCGCGACCTATGGATCCAAGGAACGCCTGAACTCGATGCGTCGCAGCGCCATGTCGAAATCGTTCAGCTGGAATATTTCTGCTGCCAGCTACAGCGCGCTGTATCGCAAGACGATTGTCGCCGGGGTGTAGAGCGGGAAATCGGCGAGCGAACCCCGATCTTGGCTTGCGGATCAGTTCCGCTTCACAATAATGGCGAAAGCTGGCAACAACCATTGTCCATGAAGACGTGGCCGGTCCCTCCGTGATTAAGGCCAGCCCGTGCTCAAAGCTTCTCCTCCCGCCGAGCCGCTCGTCGCCTGGCGATCGGAAATCAGCGCCGGTCTGATCTCCAGCCTCGTCTGTCTGCCGCTCTGTCTTGCTTGCGGACTGCTGGTGTTTGCGCCGCTCGGCCCCGACTATGTCGCGGCCGGCGCTGCAGCCGGCCTGTATGGCGGCGCCATCGTCGGCTTCGTCGCGGCCGTGGTCGCCACCTCGTCCTATATCGTGACGACGAGCCGCGTCAGCATGGCTCTGGTGCAGGCCGGCCTGACCACGACGCTGGTCAATGACTCCGCGCTTGCGAGCCAGCCCGCGATGATCGTGACCGCGATCATGCTGTGTTTGTTTCTGGCCGGGCTGTGGCAGGTCCTGTTCGGACTGCTCGGCCTGACACGCGCCATCAAATTCGCGCCGCACCCGGTGCTCACCGGCCTGCTCAATGGCGTCGGCATGCTGATCGTGATTTCCCAGTTCAAGCCGTTCTTTGCCGCGCATACGCTGTGGCCGACCAAACCGGCGATGCTGGTTTACGTCGTGGCCTTGGCGCTCTTTGTTCTGAACTATCCGGCAATAGCAGGCTGGCTGCGGCTACCGGACTGGCTGCGGAAGATACCGGGATCGCTTGCAGGCTTCATCGCCGGCACCGTACTCTACTATCTGATCAGCATCCCGACCGGTCTCGATCTCGGGCCAACCATCGGCGAGATCCATGTCAGTTTCCCGCCGGCAATGCCGCTCGGCCCGGTGTTCGACGGATCGATCACGCCGGAACTGACCGCCGTGCTTCCGCATGTCGTGCTGGTGTCGCTGGTGCTGGCGATCATCGGCACGGTGGAGACGATGCTGGCTTTCCGCGTGGCGCAGCAGCTCGACGATACGCATATCCACCCGGTACGCGACCTCGCCGCACAAGGCATCGCCAATGCGGCGGCAGCGCTGGGCGGCGGCATCGGCGGATCGGCGATCCCTTCCGTCATCCTGCTCGGCTACCGCATGGGCGGCCGCACGCGCTGGACCAGCATTTTCGTGGCGCTCAGCCTGTTGGCCATCACATTCGCGCTGTCGTCGGTGCTCGCACAGGTGCCGCGCGCGGTGTTCGCCGGCCTGCTGCTCGTGATCGGCATCGTGCTGTTCGATCGCTGGAATCTGCAACTGCTGACCGACGTTCGATCGAGCAGCGAACCGCAGGTGCGCCGTCACGCGGTCTATAACCTGATCGTCGTGCTCGCGGTGATGGCCGTGACTGTGTTCAGCTCCGTCGTTTCCGGCGTCATTGTCGGCATCATCCTCTCCTGCATCATCTTCGTCATCAATATGAGCCGGCCGCTGGTGCGCCGCGCCCATCTCGGCGACACGCTGTTCTCCAAGCGTATTCGCTCGGCCGACGATCTCGCGATCCTGCAGCAGACCGGGCGGCAGCGCGCCATCCTGCAGCTCGAAGGCGCGCTATTCTTCGGCAATGCCGACGACCTTTCGTTACGGGTCAAGGACCTCTTCAACAGCACGGACATGGTGCTGCTCGACATGGGCGCGATCTCCGATCTCGACATCTCCGGCATCAACGCGTTGCGAACGCTGCGCCAGAAGGCAACTGAGAAAAAACGACGACTGATCTACTGCAATGTCCGGCCGGTCCATGCCGCCATCATCGGCAACGGGATCGGGCACGATGCGACATCGCCGCCTATGACGCAGGATCTCGATTCCGCGCTGGAATGGATGGAGCAGACCATGCTCGACCGCTCCGCTGCGAGGCAGGGGCAAGCGGATGAGCTGGCTCTCGAGCAGATCGACTTTCTCGATGGCGTTTCCGCCAACGAGATGACCGAACTGACCGCAGTGATGACCAGGCGGGAATTCGCATGCGGCGATACGATCTGCCGCGAGGGTGATGCCGGCGACCGGATGTGGCTGATCCTGAAAGGCAGCGTCAGCGTACTGCTACGCACGGACGGACATCACGAGCGACGCCGCATCGCCGGACTTGGCCGCGGCACCACGGTCGGCGAGATGGCGCTAGTGGAATCGGTGCCACGCTCGGCGACCATCGTCGCCGACGACGAGGTGGTCTGTTACGAATTCCCGCGCGACGGCTTCGACGTGATCCTGAAGAAAAATCCAGTGCTCGCCACCAGGCTGCTAGGCAACCTGGCGCGCGAGCTCACCCGGCGACTGCGGCAGACCTCACAGGATCTGCGCGTCAGCCATCACTGAGGCGGTTAAACCTCGACCACGCGCTCCACATGCACGCGGCGGCAATCCATCTCGTATTCGAGATCGACGACCGGTGGACGGTTGAAGTGCCAGGTCAGGCCGTTGCGGAACACACCGCGACGGCCAAGCTCACTTTCCAGCAGCGCATAGACGTCCCGCACGGTGTAAAGCTGCACGCCGGTAGTCTGCTCCCAGGTGCCGGAGAAGGCACTCATGCGACGCTCCATTTCATCGAGCACGAACTTGGCTTTTTCCAGCATGCCGGACGGACTGATATCGCCGAGACGCACGGTGTTGTCGCGATAGTCACCCTTGCCCTCGGCGGCCTCGCCGCTGCCGGCAACGACGAAGGATGCCGGCGCGTTGGGAGCAACTGTCGTGAACGAGAAGGCGTGAAAGCCCGGCTCAGACGGCGGATCGATCTTCGGACACACATTGCTGCGCGCGATCGGATTCACGCGATCCTTCATGATGCCCCACTCTTCGAGGGTTTTGATGTAGATCTCGTTGAAGGCGATGAAGCCCTGTTCGGTGAACGGCGCCGGCGAGCGCAACTCGCAAGCGGCGAAGGCGGTCAGCGGCCGGCCGGCGGCCTTGATGATCTCCGATATCCGGGCGAAGCCTTCCTTTAGCGGCACCACTTTGGAGAATCTCACGCGTTCCAGCGCAAAGCCGGGCATCGCGCCGACACCGCAGGAATACTGGCTAACGCCGGGCATATAACGGTAGCCGCTATTGGGGGCTTCGACGGTCTCGATCATGTTTGCCTCTTCGGATGAAATCAAAGTCAGTCTTCGAGGACGCCGAGATAGGCGTCGCGAATGATCGGATCGGCCAGTAGTTCGGCGCCCTGCCCGGTGCGCACGATGCGGCCCATATCCATGATGTAGGCGTGATGACAAAGGTCGAGCGCCGTTGTGACGTCCTGCTCCACCAGCAGGATCGACATGCCTTCACTGTTCAACTGCCGCAACGCTGCGACGAGCTGCTCGACCAGCAGTGGCGACAGGCCGAGCGAGAGTTCGTCGATCATCAGGAGGCGCGGTGCGCTCATCAGCCCGCGGCCGATGGCGCACATCTGTTGTTCGCCGCCGGACAGCGTTGCCGCCGCTTGATTGCGGCGCTCGCGCAGCTTCGGGAATGTCGTGTACACGCGGTCCAGATCGCGGTTGAGTTCGGTGCGGCTGACGCTGCGCGAATAGGCGCCCATCAGCAGATTGTCCTCGATGCTCATGGCGCCGAACAGACGGCGGCCTTCCGGCACGTGCACAATACCATGCGCCAGCATCTGAGCAGCCGTGGCTTTCGAGAGATCCACGCCTTCAGAGACATATTTGCCTGATGTCAGCGGGATCAGCCCGGACAGCGCACGCATCAGCGTGGTCTTGCCGGCGCCGTTGGAGCCGATCAGCGCGGTGATCTCGCCGGAGCGCACCGCCATGTCGATGCCCCACAGCACCTGGATTTCGCCATAGCCGGCGCAGACCTGATTGAGCTCGAGCATCGGATGATCAGCCACGGGCGGCGTTCCGTTGTGCATATTGCTGGCCGAGATAGGCATCGACGACAGCGGGATCCTTGATAATGTCGCGCGGCGCACCATCGGCGATCAATCTGCCGTTATGCAGGACCGCGATGCGGGTGCAGACATTGAGCACGACCTTCATCAAGTGTTCGATCATGACGATAGTGATCCCGTCGGCTGCGAGCTGATGGATCAGCTTGGTGGCGCGTTCGACCTCGGCGCTATTGAGGCCGGCATTGACCTCGTCGAGGAACAGCAGCTTCGGCTTCATCGCCAGCGCCTTGGCCAGTTCCAGCCGCTTGCGCATGGCCAGCGTCAACGTCGCCGCGGATTGATCGGCCTGCGCGTCGAGGCCAACGAATGCGAGATGCGCGCGGGCGGCCTCGCGCGCCGATTTCAGGCTCTCGCCCCGCTGCGAGAACAAGGCGGCAGCAGCGACATTGTCGAGCGCACTGTACTCAGCGAAAGGCTGCACGATCTGGAACGTCCGCGACAGACCAAGCCGGGCGGACTGATAGGTCTTGATGCGGGTAATGTCACGGCCATCAAAGGTCACCACGCCCGAGCTTGCCGGCGTGACGCCGCAGATGGTGTTGACCAGCGTGGTCTTGCCCGCGCCGTTCGGACCGATCAGGCCAACCACCTCGCCCTTGTTCACCGACAGCGAAACATCGCTCAGCGCCTTTAGACCGCTGAAATGACGCGAGACGTTGCTGAGATGCAGGATTTCGTGACCAGGCTTAGACATGCTTTGCCTTCCGTCCGGTCAATCCACGCCAGATCTTGCCGACATGCAGCGATATCAGCCCGTGCGGCAGGAACAGCAGCAGCAGGATGATGAGCACACCCAGCACGCCCGAGTGGATCTGGATATAATTGCGCCAGACCACTTCCTCGAGGCCGAGATAAACGAAAGCGCCGCAGACCACGCCGAGCGGCGATCCGAGTCCGCCCATCAGCGCCATCACGATCGGCTTCACCGAATACAGAATGTCGAACACATCGGACGGATCGATATAATGAACCCAGGCTGCGTAGAGCCCGCCGGCCGCACCGACGAAACAGGCGGACAGGCCGAAGGCTATGGCCTTGTAGAGCGTGGAATTGAGACCGACCATATTCGAGGCCGTCTCGTTTTGCCGGATACAATTGAGACCGAAACCGAGCTTCGAGACCGAGACCGCAATGACGACGAGTGCGGTGAGCAGCAATAGCCCCCACATCGCATAGAAGAAGAACGTTGCGTCGGAGAGCACGCTCGACCCGGACACCAGCGGAATGTTCAACCCCATGCCGCCACCGGTCAGATCGGTGGCATTGTTGACGAGTTCGCGGAACACCTCGACCAACGACAGGCTGGCAATCGCGAAGTAGTGCCCACGCAGGCGGAGCAGCACCGCGCCGAGCGCTGCGGCCAGCAGCAGGCACAATATCAACGAACCCAGCAGCGACAGCGTTAGCGGCACGCCCTTGTTCATGAGAATGCCGGTGGTGTAGGCACCGAGCCCGAAGAATGCCGCCGTCGCAAAAGACGGGTAACCGGCGAAACCGCCGACGATATTCCACGACAGCGCGAAGATCGCATACATGCAGGCCATGGTGCCCAAACGCAGCGCATAGGCATCACCGAACAGCGGCAGCGCGGCCACGCAGGCTATGAGAACGAGAAGCGCGACATTGGTCCGGGTCATTCAAAACCCTTTCGGCCGAGCAAGCCCTGAGGCCTGACGACAAGGAAGATGATGAGCAGGACGAAAGACAGCGTCACCGCATGGGCCGGGCCGAGATAGACCGAACCGACGCCCTCGACCAAAGCCAGCAGGATGCCGCCGGCCAGCGCCCCGGACACGCTGCCGAGACCGCCGAGCACGCAAACCACGAAGGCCTTGCCGAGATAGGCTGATGAGGTGAGCGGCGAGATCGGGAAGATCAGCGCCATCAGCACACCGGCGCAGCCGGCGAGCGCCGCACCGAGACCGAAAGCAACGGCATAGATCGACTTGACGTTGACGCCCATCAGCACCGCCGCATCGCGATCGAGACGAACCGCCACGATGGCGCGTCCAACTTTCGAGCGGCGTAGCAGCAGATAAAGCAGGAAGGTCAGCGCCAGCGCCGACGCGGTGGCGATCAGGCGATCGACAGGGACGACGACGTCGAAGATCGAAATCGATCCCGTGGGCGGATTGAGGATCAGCTTCCGGTAATCGGCCTTGAAGTAATAGATCATCGCATTGTTCAGGATCAGATCGAGCCCGAAGGTCAGCGTCAGCGTCACCAGAACCGGGGCGGTGATGACACGGTTGAGCAGCAACCGCTGCAGCAGATAGCCGAACACGAAAAAGGCGGGCGCGGCGATCAGCAGCGCATACCAGGGTGACAGCCCGAGCGAATTATACGCACCCCATGCCAGATAAGCGCCAAGCACGATAAACGAGCCGTGGATCAGATTGATGACGTTGAGCACGCCCCAGACCAGCGAGAAACCGATCGCGATACAGGCATAGAGACACCCAAGCACGAGTGCATTGATCAGGACCTGGATGGCCAGCATATCGATCCCCCGCCGATCTCGGCTGTCGCTCAGTTCACGCCGAGCTTGAATTCGCCCTGCTTGATCGCATCGGGGAACAGCACCACAGGCTTGCCGGCCTGGATCTGGAAGACCGGCGGTTCGAGCGAGTTGATCTGGCCATTGGCCCCGAACTTGACCGGGCCCCAGAAGGTCACGACGTCCATCTTGGCGAGTTCGTCACGCACCTTATCACGGTCCAGCGAGCCAGCCTTCTCGATCGCCATCTGGAACAGCGCGCCACAGACGGCAGCCGAAGCGTGGGCATAGTCGGGCTCAAGCTTGTACTTGTCCTTGAACAGCTTCACGAAGTTGGCCGTCGAGCCGAAGATGTCCTTGCCGTTGTACTGTTCGGCCGGATGCCACCACGAAGCGCTGGAGATGTTCTCGGCGCTCTGGCCGGCGGATTCGATGAATTCCTGATAGGCCGGACCGGCGATCATGGTGACGACGCCTGCCTTCATCTGCTGATCGACCATCTGCTTGCGAATCAGCAGGAGATCGTTGGTGTAGCCGGTGACGAACACCCACTGCGGATTCAGCGACTTGATCTGCGACAGGGTTGCTGAGTGATCGAGCGTGTTGATCGCGTATTTCTCGAAATAGACGACTTCAAGGCCGTTGGCCTTGGCGGACTTTTCCATTTCCTGTGCAATGGCCAGCGGGAACAGATCGTTTCGCGCCAGGATCGCGACCTTCTTGACGTCGGCGGCCTTGGCCTTGACGAGCTGCGTCAGCGGCGTGGTCAGCGTGTCGTTCGGGGTGAAGGTGCCGAACAGATACTTGTAGTTCTGGTCATAGACCTGGGACGAAGACGCTGTCGCGGCGAGCATCGGCACCTTGTACTTCTCGGCGATCGTGCTGGCGGCCTTGGCGGCTCCCGAGCCGAACGGGCCGAACATAAAGTTCACCTTGTCCTGGGTGATCATCTGTTCGGTGGTCTGCACCGAGCGCGGCGTGTTGGACTGGTAATCCGAATAGACGATCTCGACCTTGTACTTCTTGCCGCCGACATTGATGCCGCCGGCCTTGTTGGCCTGTTCGGCCCAGAGGTCATAGCCCTGCTGCTGCTTCACGGCTTCCGGCGCCAGCGGCCCGGTGATCGGCAGCGGTGCGCCGAAGCGAATGACGTCCTGGGCGGACGCCCCCGACATAGCCGCCCCGAGGCTGGCCGCGGCCAGCAAGAGCGAAGCGGAAAAAGCCTTGAGCGCAAGCCGGGGATGAAACATCCAAATTCTCCATCGATGACGGGACCGTGACCTGTCAAAAGCTTGTCAAATTTAGATTTCGAATAAAAGCATTGAATTTAGAAGTTAGCGATCTAAAAATCAGAACGCTAATCAGACCCTGCCACCGTGCTGGGCAGTCAGCCGCGAGGGAATCACCATGATCGAATCCACCGCCATCCGGTACTTTCGGGTGGTCACCGAGGCCGGATCGATCAAACAGGCGGCCGCGGCGCTCCGGATCGCTCCCTCCGCCATCAGCCGGCAGGTCCAGGGACTGGAGGAAGAGCTCGCGGTCAAACTGTTCGAGCGTGGCGCGCGCGGCATGAACCTGACCGATGCCGGCCACGTGCTCTATCGCTACGCAGTCGAGAACCGCAACCAGCTCGACGGGTTGCGCAGTCAGGTCGAGGAATTCGCATCGCTGCGCCGCGGCCAGGTGAAGATCGCCACCGTCGAAGGCATGCTGTCGAGCTTCCTGCCCAACTCTTTCGTCGATCTGTCGCAGCAATATCCGGGGATCGCACTATCTGTCACCGCCGTGGGCGCTCGCGATGTGGTCGAGATGGTCAGCCAGAACGAGGTCGATCTCGGCCTGATCTTCGGCCGCGCACCACGACGCGACCTGATCGAACTCGGGCGCATGCGGCAACCGGTCTGCCTGATCGTCGCGCCCACTCATCCCCTGGCCAGCCAGAAATCCTACGCGATGAAGGATCTCGCCGGCCTCCGCGCGATCCTGCCGGACGCATCGTTCGGCATCCGTCAAGAGCTCGACAAGTCATGCGCGCAGGCCAATGTGCGGCTGGAAATATGCAGCGAGACTAACTCGCTGGCCTTCACCCAGACCGTGGCTGCCCGCACCGATCTGGCGACCTTCCTGCCGATGGTCTCGGCGATGGCGTCGATCAATGCAGGGACGCTGGTCGCGATCCCGCCGCGTGACCGCAGGCTGGAGTCAACGCAGGTGACGCTGGTGCAGTCGGCCGCGCGCATGGCATCGCCATCAACGCGACTGGTCGCCGAGATGCTGGTGGCGCAGATGAAGGACAACGAGGAAGGGTAGACGCGTCCTAAGCGGCGAGCTTTCCGGCAAGCACACGAAAACGCTCGAGCTGGTCCTGCTTCAGCGCGCGGGTCTCGTCGCGGCCGACGAAGACCTTGAACATCACGCCGCCATCGACATTGAGGAAAGCGACGAAGGCCGACGACTTGCCCATGAAAGGCCGCTCGACGAAGGCCACGCCGCCGCAGCGCTCGTGACGCAGATGGCCGTGCAGGCCCTTGGGCTGCGTCAGATTATAGTAGCCGTGGCCGATGGCACCCGGCGAAAGCGGTGCGGTCGTTTCGAAGATGCCATCCTCGGTATGCACGATCAGCGTGACCTCGCCCCATTCGGCGATATCCGTCATCGCAGTGACGAAGGCATCGGCGCCACCACCGATACTCACCATCCCCTCGGGCAGCGCTTCCAACACGGCCCGCGGCGTGACGTTGCGCTCGCGCGCGACAGTCTCGATCACGGCGCCGGGATTCTCCGCCATATAGGTCTTCAGAGCGGCGAGATCCGTATTCAGCATGAGATGGCTCCGTGATCGATCATGGGTGTTGAGTTAGGAGGCAGCAATCAGGCCGCGGCGCTCTTGCGACGCTCGGACTGGATCACTTCGAATCCCTCGAACTTGGGGTGACCGAGATAGAGGCTGGCGCCTTCCGACTTGTTGTCCGCGCGGGCATGCGCCTTGCGGAACTGCTCGGACTTGGTCCAGCCCTCGAAGTCCGCCTTGCTGGCCCAGACCGTATGCGACGAATACAGCGTGTGATCCTCGGCCACCGGACCTTTCAGCAGGCTGAACTCGATGAAGCCCGGCAATTCCGAGAGATAGGATTCGCGGGTCGCCCAGATGTTTTCGAAAGCGGCTTCGGATCCGGTTTTGACCTGAAAGCGGTTCATGGCGATGAACATGAGGCATTCCTTTTCTTTTGTGCTCGTAGCCGATCATAAACGAAATCACGCCCAGACATGAGCGCGATTTCCCTTGAAGGTGCTTAGGTCGCAGGCGGTTATGCGCCGCCGAAATGGACCTTCAGACCTCCCCTGTAGACGATACCAGGGCCTGGGCTGGTCCAGAGAACGTCGTTTTGGTTGGTGCCGTCTGCACCGGCGCCCGGAATGGCGTAGGGGCGATAGTACTTGTTCAGGATGTTGTCGACGCCGAAGTTAAGGGTGATATCGGGCGTGGGCTGATAGGCCACGTACAGATTGACCAGATCGTAGGCGGTCGATGGGACATAGCCGACCGGGATATCAGTGTTGGCGCCGACTGAGGCCCACTGAGCCGAGATGACCAGTTTGCGATCCAGCAAGCGGACACCACCGGTGGTCGTGACCTTGCGCGGCTGGATCGTTGCCAGACCAACATTGGTCTGAGTGTTCTTGCCGCGCTGAAGCGTAGCGCCGACACCCAGGAACCAGTCGCCAGCATCATACGATGTCTCGGCTTCGAAGCCTTCGATCTTCGCCGACGCGATATTCTGGTACTGGTAGAACTGGCTGAACAGGCCCGAAATCGGGAAACCCATAAAGGTCAGCGGCGAAGCCACCGGGGTCGACGCAACCAGATCGATATAGTCGTCGACATCGTTGCGGAAGAAGTTGAACTTGGCACGGAAGCTATCGCCGGCTGTAAAGACACCGTTGTACTTCAGATTGACGCCGACTTCCGTGTTCTTACCGACTTCAGCACGCAGGTTCGGGTTCGGCCGGAAGCAGAACAGACCTGAGGTGCCATCGGGACAGTTGAACAGCGTCGGACCGCCACCGGTGGCATGGCCACCCGCGATCAGCGTCTCTGTGATCGACGGCGCGCGATAGCCCTCGGCGTAACTCACATAAGGCGTGAACCCAGCAACCGGTGTAACGCCGACAGTGATCTTCGGCGAGAGGCGATCACCGCTCGACGAAGTCGTTCCGGCGCCCCCTGTGCCCGACGAATTCAGTTCGTAGTGATCGTAACGCAGCGCGCTGATGACTTCGAGCCAGGTCGAGTAGTTGTTCTTCAGCTGAATGAAGCCGCCGCCCACCGTCCGGTCGCCGCTCGGCGTGGTGATGTTGGAGTTACCGCGGGAATCGAAGGTCGAGACCTTGTCGTTGAAAACGTCGAAACCGTAGGTGACCGCATTGCGCCATCCGCCGAGATCGAAGCGAGACGTGTTGTTGACGTCCACGCCGATCGTATCGAGCAGATAACCACGGCGATCGCCGACGCAGCCCGAAATATTGTTGCCAGGACTAGCAAGCGTACAGGTGCCCGAGCCCGCGGTGATACGGTTGTTGTAGGTTTTGACCTGATCGTTGTCGGTGCGATTGCCGTACAGCGTGGCGCTCCAGTCGAACAACATGTCATCCGGCTTGGAGTACTTCCAGGTCACCGTACCGGTATAGGTCTTCGCCGTGGAGCCATAGACTGACGAACCGGCGATGGCCGCAGCCGGCGCCGACGTGGTGGTCCCGCCACGATTCATCTGACCGATGCTGTACTGGTAGTCCTGGAAGATACCGCCGAACTTGATCTCGTGGCCATCAGCAGGACGAACCGTCAGCTTCATCAAGCCGGCAGCAATGTCGTTGCCTGTGTTGCCGATCTCGGTACCAGCACCATCCTTGTAATTGCCTTGGGTCCGATAGACCGCACCGCCAAACACATCGACCGTCGGATCAACACGCACTCCGCCGAACACCGAACCCATGCCACGGGCATTGTTGGAGCCGTAGGAGCCGCTCATATCCACGCCCCAGCGCTCGCCGGGTCGCAGGACGTCATTGATATCCTTGGTGCGGAACGAGGCCACGCCGCCGATGGCGCCAGAACCGTAGATGTTCGCGGTCGGGCCGCGCGTGATATCGATACCTCCGATCAGTTCGGGATCCAGAAAGAACGAGCCATTCGCATTGTGACCGGAGCGCTGGTAGTTCTGCCGGGCGCCGTCCACGACAACGGCAACACGGCCGAAGTCCTGCAGGCCGCGGATATTGATGGCGGTGGACGGATCATCGCCGCGATCCTGCATCCAGACACCAGGAACATTGTAGAACAGCTGGCTCAGACGGTTCGGCTGCTGCAGCTGGATCTGCTCCTGCGTCACGACGCTGACCGGAGCCAGCGCATCGATGGCGCGCTCCTGGGTCTTCGAAGCCGTCACCGTGATTTCATCGAGGGACTGACCGCTGCGGCTGGCCTGCGCATTCGCGTTAGCCACCTGTGCCGGCACGGCCGCCGGCTTGGCAGCCGCGCGCTTCTTCTTGGCCGGCTTCGGCTTTTGCGGCTGCACGCCGCCTGCCTGCGCGACGGCCTGTGCCAAGGCTGTCTCGGAGACCAACGCCCCCAACGATACGATCGACACACCCAACAACAAGGCGCGCGTAGTCATGCCCCCAAGAGCCATAGCCTAATCCCCAACACAATTTTTCAACGGATCGTGGCTGGCTGTCGCTGCATGAGGCAGTGAGCTTGCTGGCTTTCGAATACGACTCGGGGACCCCTGCCACCAAGTTGCCATTTTCGATTACGGTTCATTAACAGGAGGGTCAAGCAATCCCGCTCCTGTTTATATTGATTGTAGACTGCAGTGCTTGGCGATGACGTCAGACAAAACCTATAACGATGACAGAGACTTTCACGGATGGGATAGATCGGCGCTATGGATACGGGTTCTCACGACGGCAGCGCTGCCGCCCACGCCAAATCCTCAGCCGGACGCAATGTGGTCGTAAATGGCGACCGGATGGACAGCAAGGAGCTGTTCGCTGATCAGCGTGAGTTGCTGATTACGCATGGCGACGAGACTTATCGCCTACGCCTGACGTTCCAGAACAAGCTGATCCTCACCAAATGACCGCCGGCCTCCCCGTTCGACGTCATCGCGTCGCGCATGCACTGCAATGTGTAGCGCTTGCCAGCACGCTGGCATTGTCCGCCGCGGCCTCAGCGGAAGACGCCGTTGTGCGTGACGCACGCGGGCGCGACGTCACAATCGGCCATCCGACCCGCATCGTCTCAATCGGCGGCGCGGTGACCGAAATCCTTTATGCCCTCGGCGCCGACGACCGCATCGTCGCCGTCGATACGACCAGCCTGTATCCACCGAAGGCGATGACCGACAAACCCAATGTCGGTTACATGCGCCAACTCTCTGCGGAAGGCGTGCTAGGGCTCAATCCGCAACTGGTGCTGGCGATTGCAGGCTCCGGCCCGAAGGAAACCATCGACGTCATAGACGCTGCCAAGATCCCACTCATTGTCGTACCGGACACGTTCACCGAAGCCGGAATGGTCGAGAAGATCCGGCTGGTCGCCAAGGTCGCAGGTGTCGAGCCACGCGGCGAATGTCTCGCCAACGCCGTGGCCGGCGATCTTGCCGCGCTGCGTGAGTTGCGCGCCAAGGTGAAGACCCCGCCGCGGGTGATGTTCGTGATGTCCTTCCTCGATGGCCGCGCCATGGTCGCTGGCCAGAAGACGGCAGCCAACGAGATCATCAAGCTGGCCGGCGGCGTCAATGTCGCGGACAGCTTCGACGGCTACAAGATCATGACCGATGAAGCGATCGCCGCAGCCAAGCCGGATACCGTGCTGTCGATGGAGCGCGGCAAGGACACGTTGCAGGCCGACACCGTGTTCGCCAACCCCGCCTTCGCCCTGATGCCGGCTGCGAAGACCAGGAATCTGGTCACCATGGACGGCCTCTATCTGCTCGGTTTCGGCCCCCGCACGGCCGCCGCCGCGCGCGACCTTGCCGTGAAGCTCGATCCGGCACTGACCGCTGACGCGGCCTCGTTCAAGCCCGCCTCGCTCGCCGTCAACTGTCGTCAATAAAATGAGCGCTGCCGACGCCAAGCTGACTGCGTTTGTCAGAACGAAGGGCCGGGTGCGCCG
Organism: Tardiphaga sp. P9-11; assembly: GCF_008329525.1. GTDB lineage: Bacteria > Pseudomonadota > Alphaproteobacteria > Rhizobiales > Xanthobacteraceae > Tardiphaga. Next base: position 152,045 of record NZ_NPKQ01000006.1, read on the forward strand.
CCCTGCAACCGTCGTCGTCCTGTGCGGCCTGCTCGCAGCGCTGCTGCTGACAGTGCTGCTGGCCACCACCGTCGGTGCCGCCGGCATCCCACTGTCCCGCCTGCCCGCAGCACTCGGCCTCACGGCCACCGATCCCGCCAATCCATTTGCCGCGCGCGATCAACTGGTCCTGTGGTCGATCCGGATTCCACGTATTGCCATCGCCGCCATGATCGGCGGCATGCTGGGCGCCGCCGGCGCGATCATGCAGGGCCTGTTTCGCAATCCGCTCGCCGATCCGGCGCTGGTCGGCGTCTCCAGCGGCGGGGCACTTGCTGCAGCGGGCGCCATCGTCATCAGCGACAGCCGCTTTGCGCATTACGTTGCGTTTCTGCAGCCATTTCTATTGCCGTTGGCCGCCTTCATCGGCTCGCTACTCACCACCATCATTCTTTATCGAATTTCCAGCCGCAGCGGACGCACCTCCATTGCGCTGTTCCTGCTCGCCGGCATTGCCATCGCCGCGATCGCCAATGCGGGTATCGGCCTTCTTGTGTTCATCGCCGACGACCGCCAATTGCGCGACATCACCTTCTGGCTGCTCGGCTCGCTGAGCGGCGCCACATGGAGCAAGGCGGCGACGATTGCACCGATGCTGGCGTTGGGACTGATCGGCATGCTCTTCACCAGCCGTGGCCTCGACGTGCTGATCCTCGGTGAGTCCGAGGCGTTTCATTCCGGCGTCGATGTGGAGCGCCTCAAGCGGATCTGCATCGTGCTGGTCTCCGTCATGACCGGCGCAGCGGTTTCGGTGTGCGGCGTGATCGGCTTTGTCGGCATTGTGGTGCCGCATCTGCTTAGGCTGATGATAGGGCCGGGCCATCGGCTGCTGCTGCCGGCATCCGTCGGTCTTGGCGCCTGTTTGCTGGTCGGCGCTGATACACTGGCCCGCACCATCGTGGCGCCGGCCGAAATGCCCATCGGTATCCTGACTGCCGCCGTGGGCGCACCGATTTTCCTGCTGATCCTGCTACGTCAGCGCGGGCTGGTGGGACTGTGACAAAAATGGCCAAATCGTCGGTCCTGACGGCATCCGGCATCTCGCTAACGATCGGCCAGGCCACGCTGCTCGATCATGTCGATCTCACCATCACCAGCGGCGAGATGGTCGCTATCGTCGGTCCCAACGGCGCCGGCAAGTCGACGCTGCTGCGACTGCTATCGGCCGATCTACGCGCGTCGCGCGGCGCCATCACCCTGAAAGGCTGCGACCTCCACGCCTGGTCGCCCGCCGAACTGGCGATGCGGCGCGCGATGCTGTCGCAACATGTCAGTGTGAGCTTTCCATTCACGGTCGAGGAAGTCGTGCAGATGGGGCGGGGCAACATGCCGCTAGCCTCCGCTCAAGTACTAGTCGACGCAGCCATCGATGAAGTGGGACTTGGCGACTTCCGTTATCGCGAATTGCCAACGCTCTCCGGCGGTGAGCAACAGCGCGCGCATTTCGCGCGCATCCTCGTGCAGCTCGCCTGCGGCGAAGCTGCGCATGGTCCTGGCATCCTGCTGCTCGACGAGCCGACATCATCTCTGGATCTGCGCCACCAGATCGAACTGGTGGAGATTTCACGGCAGCGTGCGCGCAGCGGCACGGCCGTCATCGCGGTACTGCACGATCTCAACCTCGCCGTTCGCTTTGCGGATCGCATCGTCGTCATGCGCAATGGCGTCATTGCCGCGGAAGGAACGCCTGCGGAGACGATCACCAGCGATGTGATCCGTCGGGTGTTCGATATCGATGCCGTCGTCGCGCGCACCGAGGACGGCGCGCCCTATCTGCTGCCGCAGATGATGCAGCAGATCGCGATTTCTAGTGTCGTAGCGGATTAGCTGCATTTCTGCCGGGGCATCAACCTGCGCAGGCATGCCTATGCATGAGTAACATTGTTGCTCACGGGAACTCACTTTTATCTGAACCCCTGATGAACTCACGCATTGCCCTCCTGTCGCAACCAAACCACGGAGGCTCCCCCATGGGTTATGCACACAGGTCGACAGCGCTGGTGGTCGAGAACGACGAAGCACAACGCACACTGGTCAGCCTGCTGCTCGAAGAGAGCGAGATGAATGTCATCGAATGCGAAAGCGCGGAGGCGGCCGTACTGGTGCTTGAGGAATCCGGCGACAATGTTGCGATAGTCTTCACCGACGTGGAACTCGCGGGCATGATGGACGGCATTGAGCTCGCTTATCTCGCCAAGCAACGATTCCCCGATATGCATGTGATCGTGACCTCGGGTGCGCCTCGCGTACGTCGGCTGCCCGACGGCACGCTGTTCATGGCCAAGCCATGGAGCCCGATCGATCTGCTCCGCGCCGCACAACAATCATTTCACTGATACAGGTCAAATCGGTCCGCGCGGACCGGAGAATGCCGCCGCGTGGACCGTCTTGCATTGCTGCAGCGCAACGCCGATAATTCGGCGATCACACCTGCAACAGCAAGGGTTTCATGCCGTTCGACCTCCTCATTCGCAACGTCACGCTTCCCGACGGCCGCACGGGCCAGGATATCGCCATTGAAGGGGGCCGTATCGTTGCGGTGCAGCCCAATCTGGCGGGAGAGGCCGGACGTGTGATCGATGCCGCCGGGCATCTGGTCTCGCCACCCTTCGTCGATATCCACTTCCATATGGATGCGACGCTATCGCTCGGCCTGCCGCGCCTGAATGTGTCCGGCACCCTGCTCGAGGGCATCGCCCTGTGGGGCGAGTTGAAGCCGTTGCTGACCTATGAGGCTCTGGTCGAACGGGCTCTGCGCTATTGCGATCTCGCGGTGGCACAGGGCCTGCTCGCGGTGCGTACTCATGTGGATATCTGCGACGACCGGCTGCTCGCTGTCGATGCGCTGCTGGACGTCAAGAAGCAGGTCGCGCCCTATCTCGATCTCGAACTGGTGGCGTTCCCGCAGGACGGCTATTTCCGCTCACCAACTGCAGCCGAAAACCTGAAGCGTGCTCTCGACAAAGGCGTCAGCATTGTCGGAGGCATCCCGCATTTCGAACGAACCATGGCCGACGGCGCCGCATCAGTGAAAGCGCTGTGCGAGATCGCTGCGCAACGCGGATTGCGTGTCGACATGCATTGCGATGAAAGCGACGATCCGCTGTCGCGCCACATCGAGACCCTCGCCTATGAGACCCAGCGGCTGGGATTGCACGGCCGAGTCGCCGGCTCGCATCTAACCTCCATGCATTCGATGGACAACTACTATGTCTCGAAGCTGCTGCCGCTGATCGCGGAGGCCGGCGTCGCTGCGATCGCCAACCCGCTGATCAACATCGTGCTGCAGGGCCGCCACGACAGCTATCCGAAGCGCCGCGGCCAGACCCGCGTGCCGGAGATGCGCCCCCATGGCATCACCGTCGCCTTCGGCCAGGATTGCTGCATGGACCCGTGGTATTCGCTGGGCTCGGCGGACATGCTCGAAGTCGCGCATATGGGCCTGCATGTCGGGCAGATGACCAGCCGCGATGCGATGCGCTTTTGCTTCGATACGGTCACTAGCAATCCGGCAAAGATCATGGGCCTCGACGGCTACGGCCTCAATGTCGGCTGCAACGGCGACCTCGTGCTGCTGCAGGCGCGCGACCCCATCGAGGCGATCCGGCTGAAGGCGACACGGCTCGCGGTCGTGCGCCGCGGCAAGGTGATCGCCGAGACGCCCGCGCGGATCGGCCGGCTTGCGCTCGATGGCCGCCCGGCTTCGGTCGATCCGGCCGCCTACGCGCCACCGACCTGATATCGTCGACCTCCTTCCCTCACATCGCCCGGCAGCATGACATCATCTTCCCCCAAATCCCTGCGCGTTGCCGTCATCGGCGGCGGCGTGGCCGGCGCCTTCGCCGCGATCATCATGTCCAAGCTGCCGCAGATCGGGCCGATCACCGTGCTGGATCGTGATGGCGCGTTCGGACGCGGGCTCGCCTATTCCGCAAGAGCCAAGTGGCATCGCATCAACGTCCCCGCTTACAAAATGGGCGGCCTCGGCTCCGACGATGATGGGTTCGTCGAATGGCTAAAGGAGACCCACCAAGCGGACTGGCCGGACTACTCGACATCCTTCGTGCCACGCCGGGTCTATGGCGACTATATCTCCACGAAGTTCAACGAACTGACCGGCTCCGGGCGTGTGACGCCACGGCAGGATGTGGCGCTAAGCGTCACGCGGCAAGACCATAACTATCGCGTTGCGACGGCATCGGGTGCGAGCATCGATGCCGATCTGGTGTTCCTCTGCCTCGGTAATCAGCCGCCGTCACCGTTTCCCGGCATCGATGCCACGCCGCGCTCGATTATCAATGTCTGGGCACCGAATGCCCTCGCTTCGATTGGCACCGATGATCGCGTGCTGGTCATCGGCACCGGTGCCACTGCGGTCGATGTCGTGATCGATCTCGTCCATCGCGGCATGCGCGCGCCCATCACGATGGTCTCGCGGCGCGGCTTGCTGCCGCTGATCGACGTGCCGGCGCAGACCGATCCCGACCCGATGAACTCATTCCCGGTGCCCACCGCGCGTGGGCTTCTGGCGGCATTGCTCAGGGACACCCGCCGCAAGGTTGCGGCGGGCATTCCATGGCAGACGATGGTCGACACGTTTCGACTGTCGATTGGTGAACTCTACAGGAACGCCTCCGAGGCCGAACGTGCCCGCTTCGCGCGGCATCTGCGCGCAATCTGGATGGTGCATCGGCATCGGCTGGCACCCGACGTCGCCGAGCTACTGGAACAGTTGCAACGCGATAAACGAATCGACCTGATCGCAGGACGCATCGCCAGCGCGGTCGCGACATCGTCGGGACATGACGTCACCATCCGCAAGCGCGGACACGGCGAGACGATCAACCTCGCCACCAACTGGATTCTGAACTGTAGCGGCCCGGAAGAGCGTTATGATCGCCTTGGCGATCCGCTCATCAAGTCGCTGCTTGCGACCGGGCGAGCGCGGACCGGCTTCAACGGCCTCGGCCTCGATGTCGCCCCAACCTGTGAGCTGCGTGACAGCACCGGTCATGTTCAGCCCGGCTTCTATGCCATCGGCCCGGCGACACGCGGCGCGTTCTGGGAAGTAACTGCGGCGTCCAACATTCGGCGACAGTTGCTGGCCGTGAGCGAGCAGTTGAAGACGCTCTAGCCCTTCCGCCACGGCACGATAGCGCGCTCCAGAGCGTCAAAGCCGGTATTCATCACGAAGCCGATGATCGCGATGACGAACAGGCCGACATACATCGTCTGGACGTCGAACAGCTCCCACGCATTCCAGATCATGTAACCGAGCCCCTGCTTGGCGCCGACCATCTCGGCGATGGCGATCAACACCAGCCCCATGCCGGCGCCGAGCTTGATGCCGGTCATGATCAGTGGCAATGCGCCGGGCAGCGCCACGGTGCGAAACATGTTGAAGCGGCTGGCGCCGAAGTTGCGGCCAACGTCGAGGAAGATCGGCGCAATCTGGCGCACGCCGGCAGCGGTATTGATGACCACCGGATAGAACACGCCAATCGCGACCATGGCGATCTTCGAGCTTTCACCGAGACCGAAAATCAGCAGGATCAGCGGCAACAGCGAGCTTTTCGGAATGGGATAGGTCGCCGAGATCAGCGGATCGAAGGCGGCCCGCACGGGGCGATAGAGCCCGATGGCAAGCCCGATCACAATGGCCGGCACGCAGCCAACGATAAAACCGGCAGCAAGGCGATACAGGCTGGCTCCCACATGACGCCACAGCGCGCCGGAGGAAGCGAGCTCGAACAGATGCCCAATGATGTTCGAGGGCGCCGGGAAAAACCTGACATCCACGATGCCGGTGCGGGCGCAGATTTCCCACAGGCCGAGCAGCACCAGCGGCGACAGGATACTGATGGCGCGCTCGCGACAGAGCGAGCGGGTGCGAGCCGAACTCATGACTTGCTCCCCGGTTCGCGGCTGCGCGCGCGATCGACCTCTTCGCGGAGCTGCGCCCAGATATCATAAACCAGTTCGCCGTAAGCCGGCGTATGCCGGAGTTCGACGACGTTGCGCGGCCGCGGCAGATCGACCGGCACGATGGTCTTGATGCGGCCCGGCCCCGCTGTCATGACCATGATGCGGTCACCGAGCGTCACGGCTTCATCGACGCTATGGGTGATGAAGACCACGGTCTTGCGGGTCTCTTCCCAGATCCGTAGCAGCTCTTCGTGCAGCAATGTTTTGTTCTGCTCGTCGAGCGCCGAGAACGGCTCATCCATCAGCAGGATATCGGGATCGTTGGCGAAGGCACGCGCGATGGAGACGCGCTGGCGCATACCGCCGGACAGCTGGTGCGGATAGAGCGTGCGCGCACCATACATGCCGGTCTTGTTCAGATAGTGCCCGACCACGTCATCGATGCGCGCTCTCGGGACATTGCGCATCTTGAGGCCATAGGCGGCGTTGTCCCATACGGTCATCCAGGGAAACAAGGAGTCTCCCTGGAACACCATGGAGTTCTGCGGATGGCCGGACTGCGGATTAGCGATGTCGATCTGCCCTTCCGATGGCGCATCGAGCCCCGCGAGCATGCGCAAGAGAGTCGTCTTGCCGCAGCCGCTGGGGCCGACCACGACGAAGAATGTGCTGACGGGGATATCGAGCGTGATGCGGTCCAGCGCAAGCTGCGTATCGTGACGCTTGGTGACGCCGCGCAGGCTGATCTTCGGCGCAGGCACTGGCCGGCCATCCCCGATTTCTGCTGTCGACATCTGCGCTGCCATCGTCACGTTTCTCTACGCCGTTTTACTTGGGCCGTGCGAACGGCCCCAGGACCGGCTTCAGCGCATCGACATAGGACATGTCGACAACCTTGGCGGCCTCGATGTCGCTGGTGACCAGGCCACGTGATTTGAAATAAGCCAGATCGGTCTCGACGCTGGGCAAATTGATCTGACCGTCGGGATCGATGAACACCGGCACGATTTGATGCAGCAGCGCCGTGTCCTTGATGCCCGTCATCTCCGCGATGTCCTTGATCATGTCCTCGGCGCCGGGCCCGGCGATCTTGCCGTCCTTCAGCGTCGCAGCATAGGCGCGTACGCCGCGCAGATAGGCCTTGAGAAACGCCGTCACCGTCTTGCGGTCCTCGGCGAACTTGCCATTGATCAACAGCATGGCCGTTTGCTGCACCGGATAGAAATCGTCGAGGCCGACGAAGCGCACAGCGACGCCATTGCGCACCATCGCCGTCACGCCCGGCTCCGCGGAGATGGCCGCATCGATCGCCTTATTGGCGAAAGCGGTGAGATGCTGCGGGAACGGGAGGAAGACCTTTTCGATATCCTCGTCCTTGAGTCCGGCCTTCTTCAGCGCCTGATTGATGACGGATTCATCGGCGGCTCCATTGGCAATGATCGCCACCTTCTTGCCTTTGAGATCCGCAAGCGACTTGAACGCGCCTGACTCGATCAGATCCTTGCGCACCATCAGCGCCTTGTAGCTATAGCCCGCGATATTGGTGCCCTTGTCCGCCACCATCTTCAGCTTGAGACCGCGATTGACGGCGTTATAGAGCCCGGCGGAGGCCGCGCCTGCCGATGCGTCGAGATCCCCCGCGCCGAGCGGGGCCACCATCTTGGCACCGGAATCAAAAGGGATCAGTTCAACCTTGACACCCTCTTCCTTGAAGTAGCCGCGCTTCTCGGCGAGGAACAGACCGATATCCGATGACAGATTGGTCGTCCCGACCTTGACCGTCTTCATCTCCTGGGCGTTCGCAAGACCCAGCATCGACATCGCAACACCGGCGGCAACAAGCAGACGTTTCAGCATGATCGGTCCTCTTTACTTCGCATGAAAGTGATACAGCAGAACGCGCCGCAGCTCAGGGCAAACGTGGAAATAGACGCCTCGGATTGGTCTCGGTAATCAGTTCGATATCGGCAGCGGAAAAGCCCGCAGCCTTGACGCTGGCGAGGGGATCGCGATCCGCCGGCGGGAACGACTCGTCAGTACCGAGCGCCACACGTTCGATGCCCACGGTATCGGCGAGGAAACGCAACGCTTTCGGCGCATGAACGATGCTGTCATAGCCGATGCGCGAGGCGTAGACCGACGGATCGCATTGCGCGACATCACCCTGTCCCGCGCGATCCATCCGCGCATGCATCAAATCGAAGCGGCCCAGCAGATAAGGAAATGTGCCGCCGCCATGGCTGAGGACGATCGAGAGCGCCGGGAAGCGATCGAGCACACCTGAGAAGATGATCGAGCCGATACCGAGCGTGGTGTCGAACGTGTATTGGGCGATCTGCGTCAGCGCGAATTTCGCGGCACGCGGCGCAGCATCCACCAGCACGGGATGCAGGATGACTGGTAGTCCCAACGCTTCCGCCTTGGCCCAGAACGGATCGAGCGGCTTCTCGCCGATATTGACGCCCTCGATATTGGCCGGAACCATAACCGCAACAGCGTCAAGGCCCACGGCGCGATCGAGTTCAGCCGCAGCGTCGGCAGCATCGACCAGCGGGACGGACCCCACGAATGAAAAGCGGTCGTTATTCGTATGGCACCACTCGCCCAGCGTATCGTTGAGCATGCGGTGCCAATGCGCGCAGGCATCTTTTTGAAGGCCGTAGCCGTAAATATCCGGCCATGTGGCGACCAGTTGCCGGTCGAGACCCTGCCGGTCGAGGCTGGCACGGCGTTGTTCAACCGGCTCGACCAGTTGCGGGAAGAACGGCCGAACCCTGAAACCATAATCGAAGCCGAGGGCCGGCGGCTTGCCATTCCCGGCTGGCAGCAGCCTCACGCCGCAATAGGCGCCGCGGCCATCGATGGCGGACAGCAGCTGCGGCGGCACATAATGGGCATGGATATCGATCGGCACGATCAGTCCCTATGCAGCGGTGATTGCGCGCGCATGCGCATTCTTGATGAGGCGCCACAGACGCGGCGGCGTCAGCGGCAGGTGATGAATCTCGACATTGAGCGGCGCCAGCGCTGCCGCCACCGCATTGGCCGTCGCTGCGGCCACAGCAACGATACCGCCCTCGCCCGCTCCCTTGGCGCCCAGCGGATTGCTCGGTGACGGCCGCAGCTCCAGCGTCACCGCGCGCAGCACCGGAAAGTCGCTCGCGGTCGGCACCAGATAATCGGCCAGAGAGGCGTTCAAGAGCTGTCCCTGATCGTCATAGATCAGATGATCGAGGAAAACGCCACCCAGTCCCTGCACAATGGCGCCGATCGCCTGTCCGTGCACGATGGCCGGATTGATGGCGCGACCGACATCTTCGACTGCGATGTAATCGAGAACTTTCACCGCGCCCGTGCGTGGATCGACGGTGACATGCGCCGCATGTGTGCCGTAGCTATAGGTGCGCACATCGTTGGAGAATGTGCCGTCTGCCTGCAATTCGCGCCCGGCTGCGAGCGCCGCGAACGACACGGATGCGCCATTGTCAGCGACGACTTTCGCGTTCACGAGCTTCAATTCGCTGTTCGGCCTGCCCAGGTGATTGGATGCCTGCTGCAGGATCTTCTCGCGCAGCCGGGTCGCCGCGTCGAGCACGGCCGAACCGCCCATCACCACCGCACGCGAATGATAGGTGCCAAAGCCCTCATCGAGCAGCGTGGTCGAGCCGTGCAGTACACGGATGCGATCGAACGGGATCGATAGCGTATCCGACGCGATCTGGCCGAGCACCGTCTCCAGACCCTGCCCCAGCACGGATGAGCCGACGGCCACCGTCAGTGAGCCGTCCTTTTCAAGGGTAACCGCCGCGTTTTCCTTCGGGCCGGCACCGCCGCTTTCGACGAAACAGCCGAGCCCGATGCCATGGCGCACGCCATCGATCAACTTGCCCTGCAGATGACGTTTCTCGTGCCAGCCGATCTCCTTCAAGGCACGCTCGAACACCTCGACATAGTCGCCCGTGTCATAGGATGTCGGCCCCTCATAGGGTACGAGCCCATCGATCGGATAAGGCAATTCCTGTTCGGTGATCAGGTTCTTGCGCCGGAATTCGGCGATGTCGATGCCGAGATCGGTCGCGGCCATGTCGATCAGCCGCTCGCGAAAGAAATTCGCCTCAAAGCGGCCCGGCCCGCGATAGGTACCGACCGGCGTCTTGTTGGTCATGAAGGCTTCGACGGAGACGCTGACATTGGGGATGCGATAAGGGCCGGGAAGAAACTGCGCCGCCTTGGCCGGCACCACGCCGCCATTGGTGCGGATATAGGCGCCCATATCGGCGAATATCCGGCCGCGCAAACCGAGCATCATTCCGTCGCTGCGGCAGGCGAGCGACAATTCGCAGGCGATATCGCGTGAGTGATTGATCGCCATCAGATGCTCGCGGCGATCCTCGATCCATTTGACCGGGCGTGCCAGTTTGCGGGCAGCGAAGGGGATCAGGAAATCCTCGGGATAGAATTCGCCGCGCACGCCGAAGCCACCACCGACATCGATCTCGATCAGATCGATGTCATCCTCGCGAACGCCCAGCATCTGCGCCAGCGCGCGGCGGTTATAGAATGTGACCTTTGTCGCGCCTGTGACGACGAGCCGACCGGCCGATGAATTCCATTCTGCGAGGAGGCCCCGCGTCTCCATGGGCAGCGCCGTATGACGCTGCACGCTGAAGCGCTCGGTGCGCACATAGTCCGCCGACGCGAAGGCCGCATCGGCATCGCCAAACCCGGCATCGTAGCGCAGCGCAACGTTATCTTCGGCGAAGTCGAACAGCGCATTTTCACTTGCGCCGCGCTCAGTGACTGCGGACAGTGCTTCAAATTCGATGCCGATCGTCTCCAGCGCGTCCTCGGCCAGTGCGCGGCTGTCGGCAACCACGACAGCGATGGGCTCACCGACATAGCGCACCTTGTCGCTTGCGATGACAGGCTGGCGGAATGGCTCGAATTCGGGCAGCGGCGCCAGGCGAAGCGGGATGATGGGGATGGCGTCGCCGATGTCGCGAGCCGTGATCACGGCGTGAATGCCCGGCATCGCCAGCGCAGCCGATGCATCGATGGACATGATCCGCGCATGCGCAATCGGGCTGCGCAGGATTGCCGCATGCAGCATCCCGTCGACGGCGAGATCGTCAGCGAAATTGCCGGATCCCGACAGGAAGCGCGCATCCTCCATGCGCTCGACCGCGCAGCCGACCAGGAATTTGGCGACATCGCTCATTGCGCCGCCTCGCATTGCAAGTCGCTATAGGCGATGCGGGCTTCCATGATCGCCGCGATGATCGGCAGATACCCGGTGCAGCGACATAGGTTTCCGGAAATCACCTCACGAATGCGGTCCTCGTCCGCATGTGGCTCATCGGTCAGCAATGCATGAGCAGTCGTGAGGATGCCGGCGGTGCAGAAGCCGCACTGCAAAGCATGATGCTTGCGGAACGCAAGCTGCAACGCACCGAGATGCGCGGCGCTGCCAAGACCCTCGACGGTGGTTATCTCGCGCCCTTCTGCCTGCACCGCCAGCATCAGGCAGCCGCGCACCGCGGCACCATCGACGATGACCGTGCAGGCGCCGCAGACACCGTGCTCGCAGCCCAGATGTGTTCCGGTCAGACGCAATTCGTTACGCAGCGCATCCGCCAGCGTGGTGCGCGGTTCGACCGTGACGGTCGTTTGCGTGCCGTTGACGGTTAAACGGACGGAGCGCACCGGTGTCATGCGGCCTCCGACAAACTGATATCGGCCGCACGCGCCAGCGCCCGCTCCAGCAACACGCCGAGAAGATCGCACCGATAGGCGGCTTCCGCGTGGATATCGTCGGCGGGATCGATCGCATCCCGCGCAACTGCCGCGGCCTGTAAAATCACAGCGGCATCGATCCGACGACCATCGAGGATGGCCTCGACGCCGGGCAGTCGCATCGGACGATCGGCAACGCCGATCACTCCGATATGCGCATTATACGCCAGGCCCTGCGCGTCGGTGTCGTAAAATGCTGCAACACCCGCCAGCGCGAAATCGCCGCGGCGGCGTGCGAATTCCTCGAAGGCCCAACGCCGCGCCTTCTTCCAGAGCGGCAAACGTATGCTGATCAAGATTTCGTCGGCCTCCAGAACCGTGCTGAGACCGCCCGTGATGAATTCGTCCGCGCGCACGATGCGGGTCCCGTTCGATCCCACGATCGTCAGCATCGCGTCGCAGGTCACCGCAATGCCCGGCATTTCGGCGGCCGGATCGGCATGAGCCAAGCTGCCACCGACGGTGCCGCGGTTACGGACCTGGTAATGCGCGACATGGGCCACGGCCGCCGCCAGTAGCGGATGCGCCTGTGCGAGCCGCGCATCGCGCTCGATATCGCGCCAGGTCACGAGGGCGCCAATGTCGATGCCCTCAGCGGAAATACTGATACTTTTGAGATCCGGCAGCCGCCCGATATCGACCAGCACACTTGGTGCCGCCAGCCGGAAAGCCAGCATCGGGATCAGGCTCTGTCCGCCCGCGATGACCTTGGCGTTGCCGCCATGAGCCGCGAGCGCGGCAATCGCCTCGGTCAGCGTGGCAGGGCAAATATAGTCCAGCGGCGGAAGCTTCATCGGCTGATTTGCTACTTCTCAATTGCTGAGAACACTATCTTATCTTATAAGAAGGGACGCGCACGGCAATGTTTGTTGGTGCGCAAATGATATCCACATGCTGCCGTTTCCATTGGCAAGCATTACCGAATGGAGGTTCCGTTGGCCATCAAGAGAGCCGCAACTGCGTCGAAACGCGTCGACCAGACGGATCGTCCCGCTGCTGCGGATGGCAGTTCACGAAAGATACTTCGCGCCCTGCTGGCCTTCTCCACCGATCGTCCGCGGCATTCCGCAGAAAGCCTGTCCGAGCAGATCGGTGTTCCGCTATCATCGACGTATCGCTATATCGGCATCCTTCGCGAAGCCGACCTCATCGACGAAGACGGCCGCGGCTCGTTCGTGCTCGCGCCACGCGTCATCGGCCTGGCTCAGGCGGCCCGAGCCGGTACCGATCTCGCCTCCATTGCGCGCCCCTTCATGAAGCGCGTCTCTCAGGAGGTCGGAGAAACCATCATCCTGCTGCGCCGCTCAGCCGATCGCGCCGTATGTATCGAGCGCGCCGAATCGTCGTCACGCATTCGCCTGACCTTCGAGGTTGGAACGGCCCTGCCGTTGCACCGCGGCGCCGGACCGAAAATGCTGCTCGCGCATATGCCCGAAGCTGAATGCGAGACAATCCTCGACGACGCCGTTCGGCGCGATCCCGGATTCGCACCGCATCGCAGGCTGCTGGTGCGCGAGCTCGCCGTGATCCGCGAGCAGGGATGGTCGGAGTCGCGCGCGGAAATCACACCGCATGTTTATGCCGTCTCCGTTCCTGTCCGCGATTCCGGTGGCGTGATCGCCGCAATCTCTTTCGTGACGCCGGCATTCCGCACGCCGAAAGCCAGCCAGATCAGGTTGCGCGAGCATCTGCAGCACGCAGCCGCAGATATCAGCAAGGCCTACGCTGCCGTCAGCTTCTGACGGCCGCGTGTAACGGACACGATCAGATCGGATAGTGCTGCGGGCCGGTCTCGATGGTGATCCATCGCAGTTCCGTGAATTCGGCAATACCGGCTTTGCCGCCGAACCGACCGTAGCCCGACGCCTTCACCCCACCGAACGGCATCTGCGCTTCGTCATGCACGGTCGCGCCGTTAATGTGGCAGATTCCAGACTCGATCCGCTTGGAGACATCCAGCGCGCGGGCGATATCGCGGCCGAACACCGCTGCCGATAGTCCGTATTCGGTATCGTTGGCCACACGCACGGCTTCCTCGACTCCATCGACGCGCACGACACTCACGATCGGCCCGAATGACTCCTCATTGTAGATCCGCATAGTCGAGGTAACGTGATCGAGTACTGTAGCCGACATCAGCGTGCCATCGACGCTGCCACCCGCCACGACACGGGCGCCCTTGCCCACGGCGTCCTTGATCAGCGCCTGCATGCGATCCGCAACATCCTTGCCGATCAGTGAACCGAGCGGTGTATCGCCCTTGCGCGGATCGCCGGCGACTAGGCTACCCGCCTTGGCCGCGAGCTTAGCCACGAAGGTGTCGGCGATCTTCTGATCGACAACAAGCCGCTCGGTGGACATGCAGATCTGCCCCTGGTTCATGAATGCTCCAAAGGCCGCGGCCGCCACTGCTGCATCGAGATCAGCATCGTCGAGCACCACCAGCGGCGCCTTGCCGCCGAGTTCAAGCAGCACTGGCTTGAGATATTTGGCCGCGGTCTCTGCGATGATGCGGCCGACGCGGGTCGAACCAGTAAAGTTGATCCGGCGCACGGCGGGATGCGAGATCAGTGCATCGATCAGCGCGGGCGCATCTTCCGGAGCGTTGGTGATCACATTAAGTACGCCCGGCGGCAGACCGGCCTCGCGCAGGCACTCGCCGATCAACCGATGTGTGCCCGGACAGATTTCCGATGCCTTGAGAATGACAGTGTTGCCGCAGGCCAGCGGCAGCGCCACAGCCCGCACGCCGAGAATGACCGGCGCATTCCACGGCGCGATGCTGAGCACGACGCCTGCGGGCTGGCGGATCGCCATCGAGATGCAGCCAGGCTTATCGGAAGGGATCACCTCGCCAGAAATCTGCGTCGTCATCGAAGCCGCTTCGCGCAGCATGTTGGAGGCGAGATGAACATTGAAGCCGGCCCAGCCGGCAGTCGCGCCGGTTTCCGACGCCATCAGCTTGATAAAGTCCGGCGCGTTGCCGGCAAGAATGTCCGCGGCCTTCAGCAGGATGGCGCGGCGTGCACCGGGGCCTGTTGCCGACCACGCTGGGAAGGCGGCGGCTGCGGCATCAGCGGCGCGCTTGGCATCGGCGACCTGCGCGGCAGCGGCGCGCGACGCGACATCACCGGTCATCGGGTTGAGCCGATCGAAGGTCGCGCCGTCGATGGCCTGCACATCCTGGTTCTCGAGCAGCAGATTAATCTGGTTCATGGCGATGTCCTCCGTTGGATTTCTTATGATGGATCAGATGGCTTCGCTGGCGAGGCCGCCGAGATAGGCGCGGCGCACGGCGTCGTCGGATTGCAGGGCTGCCGCGATGCCGCTGCCGGTGATCTTACCGTTCTCGATCAGATAGCCGCGATCCGCGATGGCGAGACTCTCGCGCGCGTTCTGCTCGACCAGCAGCAGGCCGACGCCGGTCTCACGCACCTTGCGCAAGGCGGCGAACAATTCGCGCACCAGCAGTGGCGACAGACCGAGCGATGGTTCATCGAGCAGGAGAATATCGGGGTTTGACATCAGCGCGCGGCCGATAGCAACCATCTGCTGTTCGCCGCCGCTCATGGTCCGCACGGTCTGCGCCAGGCGTTCGCCGAGCCGCGGAAACAGCGTCATCACCTTGGCACGCTGCGCTGCCTCGACCGCCCGCGCACGCTTCGGATTGGCGCCGAGCAACAGGTTTTCGGCCACGGTCAACTCGCCGAATACACCGCGCCCTTCCGGTACCAGCGCGAGCCCGGATTCCACGATCTCATGAGGCGGTAGACGGGACAGATCACGACCAGCGAGTTTGACGATCTTGGCTGGTGACGGCAGCAAACCGGCAATGGCCTTGAGCAACGATGACTTGCCGGCGCCATTGGCGCCGAGAATGACAATGATCTCGCCGCGCTCGACGTGGAGGGCCGCATCACTCAGCGCGTGATGCTGGCCATAGGTGACGCTGATATTGGAGACCTCAAGCATCCGCCGGCACTCCCAGATAGGCTTCGATCACCGCGGGGTCATTCAGCACAGCAGTTACAGGCCCTTCTGCAATCTTGCGGCCGCTGCTCATCACCACGCAACGATCGCAGAGCGAACGGATCGCATCCATCACGTGCTCGACCAGCAGGATCGACAGCCCCTCCTGTTTGAGCGATCTGATCAGCTCGATCCCGATCAGCAATTCGGACGGGTTCAAACCGGCGAGCCATTCGTCGAGCAGCAGCAGGCGCGGCTGCAGCGCCAGCGCGCGTGCCAGTTCGAGCCGCTTGCGGTCGATATAAGTGAGCTCCGATGCGGGCCGTCCGCCAAATCCGGCGAGACCGACCCGCGCGAGCAGGCCGGCCGCAGCTGCCGCCATCGCGTCGCGTGCATGCGGCACATGATGAAAGGCCAGCCCGGCCTCAACATTCTCGCCGCAGGTCATGCCGTCGAGCACGCGCACCAGTTGGAACGTGCGCGCCAGACCGAGACGCGCGATGCGATGGGTCGGCCAACCCGCGATATCGTGGCCGGCGAAGGCAATCACGCCCGCATTAGGCGACAGCACGCCAGAGATCAGGTTGAGCGCCGTGGTCTTGCCGGAGCCGTTGGGACCGAGCAGCCCGACGATCTCACCGGCATGCACCGTCAGGTCGATTCCGTTGACGGCGACGAGACCGCCGAAGGCGCGGGTCAGGCCTTCGATGCGCAGGACTGGCGTTGCACTGGGGGTCATGCCTGCGCTCCCCGCATCTTTGAGGCCGTGGGTCGCCAGGTTTTCAACCTCTCCCAGAGGCCGACCACGCCTGATGGCAGCGCATAGACGATCAGGAGGAACACCACGCCCATGATCAAGGTCGATGTGCTGGGGAAGCGTGCGGACAGAAAGTCGAACAACAGCGTCAGCGGAATGGCGCCGAGCGCCGGGCCCCATAGGCGATGCGCGCCGCCGAGCAGTGCCATGATCACCACTTCGAAGGAGATCGTGGCGTTGAAGGCAATTGACGGCTCGATATAGGTGAAGCGCGGCGCCATGACCGCGCCGACCAGCGTCATGAAGGTGGCGGTGATGGTGAACAGCGCCACCTTGGCGATGGTGACATTGATGCCGCAATGCCGTGCCACAGTCTCGTCTTCACCGATGATGCGCAGTGCGAAGCCGAAACGCGAGCGAGCAATCAGCCAGCCGGCACCGAACACGATGACCGCCAACGCCAGCAGCTGCCAGTAAATGTCGTTCTGGGTGATATCGACAAAGACGTAACGGCCGAGCACGCGGGTCTTGTTGACCTCGTACCAGACCACGATCTGGCGCACGAGTTCGGCGAGGCCGAAGGTGAAGATAACGAAATGCACGCCGCTCAGCCGCAGCGTCGACAGGCCGACAATGACGGCCATGACAGCGCCGATCACAGCCGCGATCAGCAGCACCAGCGACCACGGCAATTGTTCGCCCAGAACAGCGACGGTGTATGCGCCGACACCGAAGAAGGCTGTGGTCGCCAGCGACACATAGCGCGTCGGACCTGAAAACATGCCCCATGCCGTCGCCAGCACCGTGAATTGCAGGAGACTGATCGCGAGCGCGAGGTGATAGGCATCGACAATCATCGGGACGAATGCGAGCGCAACCACGGCTGCGAGGCAGATCGCGCCAGTCGTCATTTGGGTACGGCTCATCGCTGCGCCCTCCCGAAAATGCCGGCCGGCTTCACCAGCAGCACACCGAGGAACAGCGCGAAATTCACCGCAAGCGTCAGGCCGGGATCGATGAAGGTCGCCACCAGCGCTTCGCTCAATCCTAGCGCCAGTCCGGCGACGAGACAGCCCAGCAAATTGCCGACGCCGCCCATCACGACCACGATCAGCGCCTTCATGGTGAACACCACGCCGGAGGTAGCGCTGAAGGTGAGGAACATGCTGATCAGCACGCCGGCAGATGCCACCAGCGCGCCGCCGAGCGCAAAGGCCAGTGCCGATGTCCTGGTGACATCGATGGCAACAAGCTGCGCCGCGATGGGATCGACTGCCACGGCGCGGATGGACGTCCCGATCCGCGTGCGGGTCAGCGTGAGATACAGCGCCAGACCAACGACGACCGCAAGCCCGAAGGCAATCAGGCGATTGAGTGCCAGCACCTCGCCGACGACTGTCACCGGCACAGCGAGGAACGAGTAACTAAAGTAAGCGCCGCCAAACATGGTCAGCATGATGCCTTGCACGATGAACATCATGCCGAAGGTGGCGAGAATGCTGTCGACCTCAAGGGCGTCGCGGGTGCGCGCGCGGCGCACCAGCGGCGTGAGCAACACGCGGTACAAGAGATAGCTGATGCCGAAACTGACCGGAATGACAAACGCCAGTCCTGCGAGCGGATTGAGCGCCCAGCCGGTGAACAGCCAGTAGGACGCAAAGGCCGCGCCGATCAGGAACTCGCCATAGGACAGGTTCATGATCCGCGCCACGCCATATTGCAGGGTGAGCCCCATGGCGATCAGCGCGTACATGCCACCCAGCACGAGGCCGGTGAGAACCGCGTTTGTCATTCTGTCAGATCAGATACAGGAGGGACGCGATCACTGCGCCTTCCATGCTGGCTTCGGCACGACCGGCGCACGCTCGCCCTCGTTACCCGACGGGCCGACGCCATAGAACTCGCCGTCCTGCCACTGCCCGACCCACCAGTATTTGGTCGGCATGTTGTTCTCGAGCTTCACCTTGCCGATCACTGTCTCGAACGTGCCGCTCTGCAGGTCCTTGATGACCGCAGCGCGATCGACCTTGCCAACCCGTTCGATCGCCTGCTGCAGCATCTGCAGGCCGGCATAGGTGACCGCACTGGCCCAGCGATCCGGCTCCGCGCCATTCGCCGCCGACGCCTTGTGCCGCGCCAGATAGTCCTTGATGGCCGGGCTGTCGCCATTCCAGCCGCCGATGCCCATCACGCCTTCCGCATTGGCACCGAATTTCTGCTTGAACAGCGGAAATGCCGTACCGACGCCAGTGTAGAAGATCTTCGGATTGAATCCTGAGATGCGCGACTGTTCGGTGATGGCGATCGTGTCCGGCGGATAGCTGAAGGCGATGAACACGTCGGGGTTCAGCGCCTTCACCTCATTGATGATCGGGCTGAGATCCTGCGTGCCGACCGGATAGGTCTTGTCATAGGCGAGCTTGAACTTGGCGGCTGTAAGAGCTGGCCTAGCGGCACCTGAGAGATCGATGCCGAAGCCGTCGGCGATGCTGGCCATCGCCACGGTATCGCCGATCTTGCCTTCAGTGCGCAGTTTCGTCAGCAGCTCAACCAGCGTCTTGGCAGCATCGGCGCTGGTGCCGAGCAGCCAGAAACTGTTGGGCCAGCGCTTCGCCAGTTCGGGCGCACGGTCGGTGACCGCCGTCGATGCAATATGCGGGTAGCCGGCCTTGTTCAGGATCGGGCCGACCGCGAGATTCAGGCCGGTGCCCCAGGGCGGCAGGATGAAATCGACCTTGTCCTGGGTGATCAGCCGCTCCAGCGCCTTGGCGGCTTCTTCTGCGCTCGACCGGTCGTCATACTGGACGACCTCGATTAAGACGCGCTTGTCGCCGAGCTTGAGCCCGCCGGCGGCGTTCACCTCTTTGACCCACAGCTCGTAGTTGGGAATCGTCGTCACCGCGGCGCCGCCGGCGGCTGGGCCCGTGCGCGAGATGGCATAACCGATCTTGACCGACGTCTGGGCCTCCGCTGCACCGTCCCACCCGACGGACGCCGCACCGGCCACTGCGAGTAGTCCCGCCGCAAGGCGCTTGACTGCTGACACCATGTTATCCTCCCCGAATTCTTTTCACCGACGCCTTGTGGCGTTCGATGGCCGGAGACTAGTCCAGCGTTTGGGGCTGGGAATTGGACGCATCCGGGGAAAGATTGTATTGATCCGTGTAGGCGAGCTATTTCACGCGACGGATTGTCCCAGTGCTTGAGACCGCGCACATCGTTTCGGGTCCCACCGGCTTTGCGGAGAAGCCGCTTCCGGCGCTGCATGCGGAAAGATTCGCACCCGGACTGGCGCCGCGCAGCTGGATCATCCGGCAGTCGGTTGCCAGGCGCTCACACCTGCTGGTGATCGAAACCCGGCGCGGCACCGCCACGATGCGCGGCACCACGGTTGCCACTCAGTCCCCCGGCCTATTGTGGCTACCCGGCGATCACGAAGGTACGTTGGAGGTCGAAGCCGGCGCCCAAGGCTATCTGATTTCAGTGTCGGACGATGTCCTCACCCGCACCGTCGCCGGCAGTGCCGAGGCGCTACATCTGCGGCGAACCATCGACCGGCTGGTCCTGCGCGAAGGCGCGCAACTCGCGACGACTTTTGCGGCCATCACGGAATCCTGCAGCACGCTGGTGCGTGAGTTGAATACGCCGGGCCGCGGCAGCGCGACGATGACATCGACGCATGTGTTGTTGCTGTGCCTCCACATCTGGCGATCGGTGATTTCGGAGGAAGCCCCCGACGATGCTGCACAGCGCGGCGACGGCCCGCGCCTCGTCGGCAATTTCCTACAGATGGTCGAACTGCATTATCGCGACGGCTGGCCCATCGCACGCTATGCGGCCGCACTCGGCGTCACTGACGACAAGCTGCACGCACATTGCAAGCGCGAGAAAGGTTACAGCCCGCGCGCCATCGTGCATCAGCGCCTGATCCACGAAGCCTGCATGCGGTTGCGACAGCTCGATCTGCCAGTCGAGCAGATCGGCTATGGCCTCGGCTTCCGCGATCCCGGCTATTTCAATCGCTTCTTCCGCAAGTATCAGAATGCGTCGCCAGGCGCCTATCGGCGTCGCGCGCGGCTTGATCTAAGTCAGCACGGGCCGTCCTATGCGGCCTGGCCGTAACTGTCCCACGCTCGATCAGTGCTGTATCTCTTTGAAACCTGCGTAATCAATTTGGAACATCGCGCGTTAAGCATGACTCGATATTGAATCGGGC
The DNA here is from genome assembly GCF_008329525.1 of Tardiphaga sp. P9-11. Lineage (GTDB taxonomy): Bacteria > Pseudomonadota > Alphaproteobacteria > Rhizobiales > Xanthobacteraceae > Tardiphaga. The sequence continues at coordinate 172,744 of NZ_NPKQ01000006.1, forward strand.
TCACAACATCTATTTCTGCGCTCAGTTTCAGATGTCACTTCAAGACGCCGTTCACCATTCGGCCCAAAGCGCTGGTAAAAGGTGCCCGACGAGACGTCGTGAACGTAGGATTGCACCAATAAGACGCATGCGATCGCGCCGATTACCGACTCCAGGTGGAGCGGAATACTACTTGGTGCAACGAGGCTGCATTCACTCGACTGTGTCCGAGTGTTTCCGCCGATATGCCTTATCACGAAGGTCAAATCTTAGACGTTGTATTGGCGACAAAAGCCTGCGAAAGCAGGACATTGATGAAATTGCGACTTATCAGCGCACCTACGGTATTGGCGTTCACCAGTTTTCATAGTGTCGGCCCATGACCATCGAGATTGTCCAGATCGTCCAGGAGTTGAGTTCAGTCGGCGGCGTTGAAAACGTGGCCAGCGAACTCGCATGCGCGTTCAGCCGCGCCAAGATCGCCAACACCGTTCTCGCCAGCGCCGTCGGTGAAAAGGCAACGCCAGGCACGCGCATCGAGCGCGTCGGCGCCTGGCTTTCGCACATCAAGACGCGCGGCATCCTGCGCTATCTCGGTCGCGCCTTTGTCGTTCCCGCCTTCACATTGCTGGCGACGCGCGCCGCCTATCATCATCCCAAGGCCGTCATCGTCAGTCACGGTGACAGCCTGACCGGCGACGTACTGGTCGTGCACGCGGTCAATGCGCAGAGCCTCGCCGAGAAGCGCAACGCCGGCTCCTGGTCATGGATGTTGAATCCCATGCATTTGTGGGTGGCCCTGCGTGATCGCTGGATGATCGGCGGCCTGCGCTATCGCATATATGTCGCGGTTTCGCCGCGCGTCGCAACCGAACTGCAGCAGATCTACAAGGTGCCCGCATCGCGCATCCGCGTGATCCCCAACGGCATCGACCTTAATCGCTTCGCCCGCGACACCGCCGCCGGTCTCAGAGTTCGTCAGGAATTCGGCATCCCCGCGAACGCCAGGCTTCTGCTGTTCGCCGGTCATGAATTTCGTCGCAAAGGTCTGGCGCATGCCATCGGTGCGCTCGAACGCCTCGGCCCGGATGTCTGGATGCTTGTGGCGGGCTCGGATAATCCCGCGCCCTACCGCAAACTGGCGACAACGTCGGCCGATCGGCTGGTGTTCGCGGGATCTCGCACCGATATGCCCGCGCTCTACGCGGCAGCCGATGCCTTCGTGCTGCCGACCGCCTATGAGACTTTCTCGCTGGTCTGTATGGAAGCCATGGCCTGCGCGACGCCGGTTTTCGCAACGCCGGTCGGCGGTATCGAGGATTACCTTGTCGACGGCGTGAACGGCTATCAGATCAGGATGGATGGCGCAGATATCGCAGAGAAGATCGCGACGGCTTTCTCCGATCCGCTCGCGCTGGCGCGGCTCTGCGAAGGCGCGCACGCTACAGCGTTGAACTACGGCTGGGACTATGTCGGTTCGCGCTACATCGAGCTGCTGGAGCAGGTGCAGGCCTCGAAGAACGAGTTTGCGCCCGGCGCCATGGCGGTCGGCGCCTGATCACAGAAGCCTGCTTCGAGGGAGCACTCGGTCAGCGCGCCCGCTTCGCATCGGCAGCCTGCTGGCAGGCCGACACCAGCGCATTCGCCACCACCTCGTAAGTGAAACGCGTCAGCACGTTGTCGCGTGCGGCCACGCCCCGATCGAGCAATTGCTGCGGATCGGCAGCCAGCCGATCGAGCAGTACGGCTAGCGCATCGGGATCGCGCTCGGGAATAATCCAGCCGCCCTTGCCGACAACGTCGGGAATGGCGCCGCCCGTCGATCCGATCACCGGCACGCCGCAAGCCTGCGCCTCGACGATCACCCGGCCGAACTGCTCACGCACGGCGCTGGTGGTGCGTGTCAGCAAGATCATTGCGTCGAGACCGCTCAGGAACGACGCGACATCGGCTGGTTTGCCCCAGCCCTGAAACGCAACGCGATCAGCCAGGCCCAGTTCGGCAATACGCTGCTTCAGCGCCGACTCATGCGGACCTTCGCCCATGATCGCCAATGTCACACGTACCTGGGCGCGTTTCATCGCGTCGAGCGCATCGTCGAGACCCTTTTCCTCGACGAGACGCCCGACATAGCCGATACGCAGTCCCTGCTCCGGCGCGCTTGGCGCATGGCGCTTACCAGTCTGATCGAATGTTGCGAGATCGACACCATAGCCGATCGGCGACGCTGGGCCGGTATAGCCGCACGCGCGGACGACTGCTGTCGCCTCCGGACTGCGCGAGAGAATATGGTCGGTGTTCCGCAGCACGCCCTTGCGAATGAACTCGAACGGCGGTGGCAAGCGCTTCAGGATGTTCTGATCGACTTCCAGGACCATCGCGGCGCGACCCTTGAGGATGCGCGCCTGCATCGCGACGACGCTCCACGGCTCTTCCCAGAGGTGGATTACGTCCGGGTCGACCTCGTGAATAATACGGCGCAGGCCCGGATAGAAATGTAAATACCAGCTCATCGGGCCCGCGCGCGGCAGGCGGACCGGCATCACATGCACAGTCATGCCGGGATCGTCGGACGGATCTGCAACAATCGTACGACCGAACTGATACCAGCTGGCGGGCACGACGAGATGCATATCGACGTCGTCGCGCCCGACGAGTGGATAATATCGCAGACGCCCTGCATCGCGGCTGACAGCGGAATGTGCAATCGAGAGAACCCTGAGACGACGACCGTTAGACACGGCCCATCATCCTCGCGGCCATGCCCGTCAGACCAGATAGATGGAGCTCCATCGTTGCAAGGCTGCGATCCGATCCGTTGATCGTGCAGCGTGGCAGGTTGTAGGCATCCTGGCCGTTGCGCACGAGGCCCTTGCGCGTCGTCGCCGCACTCGCATAACCGGCATCACGCGCGATCGCGAAATCGCGCGGCCCGCAATCGCCCGAACGTCCATAGGGAAATGCGAAATGCCTGGCAGGAATGCCAAGGCGCTCGACCAACCTGTCGCGGCCGCCCTTGAGTTCGAAGCGAGCGCCATCGGGCGACAACGACGAAATGCGGGCATGGGTCACGGTGTGGCCGCCGATCTCCACCAGCGGATCGTCGCGCAACTCTTCGAGCATCTCCCAGGTGATCGCGTGCTTCCAGTGCATCGCGTCGATGTCGATACCATTGAGCTCGCAAAACTTCTTGTAAGAGGCTGACGCCTGCGGGCCATCCCAGCGGTCCGCAATACGATAGAACGCCGCACGCTTGTCGTCAGACGTCGGCACGTCAATCGCACCATCCTCGAGAATGACCCGGTCGTTATTGAGCAAAGTATCTTCCAGACCTGCGGCCCACAGCGGAAGCGTACCGTCGGGAATGCCCGTCGTGACAAACAGTGTCACCGGCACGTTGTGGCGGCGAAACAGCGGGACAATTTCCTCATAGGTATCGCGATAGCAATCATCGACGGAGAAATTGGCAAAACGATCATTGGACTTTCCGGCCTTCGAACGAAGGATTGCCTCTTCCATTGTCACGACGTCCCAGCCGCGTTCCTTCAGGTGCGACAGAAACTGATCGAGAAAATTCGTGTCGAGATAGAAATCCCGGTTCGGCAGCTTTTCCCAGGCCCGAGCGGAGGCACCGCGATGAAAGGTCATCAGGCAGCCACGCGTGCCCATCAACATATCGGCGGCCATGCTGATCGGGCGGACCAGCGCGTCGGAAGATGCCATGCGTCGGGCGGCGCGGGATAACAGGTGCTTCATCGAAAAGTCCTCAGACGATCAAGGCACTCTCTAATACAAAAACGCATATCAAAATCACAGGCGACCCCGGACGCGCGCAAATGCCGCAATGTAAGCGCCCGGCATCAGGATCGCGACAGACAGCGCGAGACAGACCAGATAGGCAAAACCACCGGCAAGGAGCCTCTGCCACGAGCCCGTCAAAACCTCATGAATTTGCCAGCTGAAGGCTGCCATCAGCGCCGCCGGGAAACACGCGAGAAACATCAGGTAGAGCAGCTTGCGCCGGGATCTCAAGACTATCATGACGCCAGCCAGAAGAACGATACCACGGGTGGCTTCACCCAGTCCAAGCAACAAGGTGCCCCATTCGTGCGCCGTGGACAGGTATGAGGTGAGAAGGTTAACTACGATATTAGCCAGATAGGCACAGATAATGATGGCCGCGGCGGCAAGATTCCGGCCTGCGCCATTGAGGATGCGGATCAGGATCCAGCCAAGCGTCGCAGCCCATAGGCCAAGTGCAATGCCGCGCAAGGCCTGACTGGTCAGAAGCAGTGCATGCTCGTTAAAGGCGCCACGCAGAAAAACCAGCCGCACGATCTCCGGCGCGAACATCGCGAGAAAGACCGACGCCGGCACCGCGAGTGCGAGAATGGGCCGCGCGATCCCTTCGATCTGCACACCGACATCCTTTGGTGGGTGGCTGGACAACACCGCCAGCCCGACCGGCTGGCTGATCAGCAGCAACGCGCTTTCTGTCAACGTTCGCGCATAATCCATCGAGGCCACCGCACCGGTCCCGATCCGCGATGCAAGCAGGCGTTCGATCCAGACATTGGCCTGTTCGGCGAGCGGTAGCGCGAGAAGCGGTCGCAGCCGACGGAAGAATTCGCGACCTGATGCTAGCACTGATGACAGCGACAGGCCCTCGAAGCTGAGCACCCCTTCGCGCCGCATCGTGTAAAGGCCCCAGGCGCCGAGCGCATTGAAGGCAACCGAGAACGACCAGGCCAGTGTATGGAAGTTGCCGGACACAGAAACGAGAGCAATGCCCATGAGCACCGCAACGTTCAGGATGCTGGCGCGGATATTCGTCAGGCGGGTCCGACCGAGCGCGATTTCCCCCGCGGCCAGCACATTGATCATCGCCGATGCCGGCATGCCCAGCGCCATGATGCGAATGAAATCGAGGGTGAGGCTACGCCCCTCGGCTGAGAAGCCGCCGACCAGCGCGTCCACGGCCCTCTCGCCAAGCATTTGCAGCGCGACCATCAGGATCACGGCAATGCCGGTAATCGCTACAGTCATCGCGCCGAGGCGCTGAGGTCCGTTGCCGTCCTTCAGCGCATCCCGGTGCATCGGGATCATCACGGCGGGTACAGTTTCGTTCTGCAGGAAGGCCAGCGGCAGCATTACCGCCGTGATCGCACCACGAAAGCCGTCGGCAACCAGCGAAGCGCCGAGGACCTGCGCCATCAAGATCTCGCGGCCGAAGCCCAGCAGCTTGCTGGTCAGCGCACCGCTGATGAGAATCGCCGTAAACTTGCGCGTCGAGTGCCGGGGTCCGCTCATAAGCGCGCCGCTGCGGCTCGATCGAGAGCCGTCCAGGAATTCAAATTGCGAGCTGATCGGCCATACGCGTTCACACGGGCGCTCCCGCAGCCGCTCGCCCGATCAAGCCCGAGACCGTTTGCAACATCTGATCGACGCTGTACTGGGAGCGCGCCCGTGCCTCGGCGTATTGCAACTGGCCCGCCAGTTCAGGCGGGTGCGACATGACTTTTGCGATAGCCGTGGCCAGCGCGTCGGCATCACCGGGCGGCACCAGCGTCCCCGCCTTGCCGGCTTCGAGAATATCGGACGCCGCACCGGCATCCGTCGCAATCACAGGCACGTCGGCAAGCATGGCTTCAACGAGCGTGCGACCGAACGGTTCGGGATCGATCGAGGGATGGATCATCGCGTCGACGGCACGCATCAGCCTCGGCACATCGCCGCGCTGGCCGAGGAAATGCACGCGATCGACAAGACCGAGATCCGCCACCATCCGGTTGAGCTTCTCGGCGTAAGGCTCTTCACCGAACAGGGCAGATCCCGCAATGATGCAGCTGACGTCCGGCGTCTTTGCCAGGGCCTGCAACACAATATGCTGCCCCTTCCACGCTGCGAGGCGGCTGAAGACACCGACGAGCGGTCCTTCGGGCAATTTCAACTCACGCCTGATCTCGAGCGGCGTGCTTGCGTCCGGCGGCACATCAAGACCATTGGGTACGATCGCGACCAGCTCCTTGCGGCCGCCTTCAGCAATGAAGGCATCTGCAGCGGCTTGCGAAGGCACGACCACCTTTGCCGTGCAGTAATTCGCCAGCGCTACCTGCACGCGGCGCTGCGTGGCGCCGAAATGCGCGCTGCTGATGATATCGTGAAGGTGCCAGATCAACGGACGCCGTGCCAGCGTGGCGGCGACGGCCGATAACACAAAAGCCTTCTGCGAGTTCGCATAGATGACGTCGTGACGGCGCGCTTCGCGCGTCAATTCGGCAATGATGGCCCCGAGCCGGCCAATCAGCGGAAAGGCTTTCAGAATCGAACTGTCGCGCCTGACGTCTGAGAGCCCCTCACCCCAGCGCGACACGCGCACCTTCAGGCCCTTGGCTGCGAGCGCCTGATGCAGCGGGCCATCCTCGAACAGGAAGGCGGTCTCGCCCACCCATGGCTGAACGAGATCGATCAGAACGAGCTCAGCGCCGGAAATCGAGCCTGTATGGCAGGCGAACAGAACGCGCGGAGCAGGCATCACGTCGCCCCGGCATAGGCATCATTCGAAAGCCGGTCTGTGCTGCGCGGCGTACTGGCGTCCGGCATCATGGTGACAGCAATGCCGAAGACGTTGCCGCCGGCGACACGGATCGCGCTGGATGTCGCCACCGCCTGCCCGATCGACGAGCGGCCGGAACGCATGCAGAGCAGCACGCCATCGACCTGCCTGGCCAGCACGCCCAGATCGGTCTGGATGCCCGGCGATGGCGCGTCGATCAGGACCACGTCGTAGATCTGGCTCCACAGCAGAAGGTCGGCGAGCGGCTTGCGCATCAACAGTTCGGCGGACGCCGAGAACGGTCCTGCCGAGATGGCGTCGAGATTGGGAGTCGCAGTGCGAACCACCGCTTCACGCGGCGTAACGTCGCCGCGCAGAATTCCCTGCAATCCCATGCTGCTGCGCAAGCCCAGGGCGGCCTCGAATTTCGGCGCACCGAGATCACATTCGATCACCAGAACACTGCGGCCAGCCGTTGCGAGATGCTGCGCCAGAGTCAGGGTCAGAAATGTCTTGCCCTCGGCGGTCGTCGGCGACGCAACCAGAATCTTGCGGCGTGTCCTGGCATCGTTCGACGCCAGCAGCCCCGTCGCCAGATCGCGGAGCGCATCCTGATAGTGCCGATCCTGCAACGCGAGTGGCAGCGAACGCGCCAGTGAGGCGCCGGACTGCGCCGTGAGGATCGCACCGATCGGCGATTCCGATGGATCGCGCTTGACGGTCGGCAATCGTGCCAGAATGGGGGCGCCGGTGACAACGGCCAACTCCGATGACAATGCCACCGGCGGCGGCCCAGGACGTGGTTCCACCGGGGTGGTCGCCTGGACAGGGGCCGGAGGGAAGGGCGTAACGACAGCGGCAGGCTCGGGCGCCGCTGCGCGCGCCGGGCGCCCAGACACAGTCCGCAGCCGGGATAGACCAGCAAGATTGACGCGATCGCCGAAGAAGGCTGCAACGAGTGCGAGCAGCAGGCCTAACGTGCCGCCGGCGGCCAGGAACGGAATTTTCTTCGGGAAGAACGGCTTGGCCGGCAGTTCAGCAAGGCTGACCAGTCGTGTATTGCCGATCAGCACGCGGCGCTCGGTTTCGAGTTCGCTGGCGCGCTTGTAGAGATCGGCATATTGCTGGCGTTTGATCTCAGTGCTGCGCACCATGCTCTCGATCGAGGCTTCGTCCGATGTCGCCGAGCCGACTTCAGCCTTCACGGCATCCATCTGCTTCTTCAGCGAATTCACCAGCGCATCATTGGCATCATAGGCCTTCTGCGCGCTGGCCGCGATGCTGGCCACTTCCGTGGCCATGCGCTCCTTGATCGCGGACTGCTCCTGCTCCAGCGCACGCAGCGACGGGTGCCGCGGCCCAAGGACATTGGCCTGGCTGGCGAACTGCGCGGTGACGACTGTGAGCTGCTGCTTGAGATCGGCGATCGAGCGGTTCGACAGCACCGAAGGGGAATCAACAGCGCGAGCCTGATTGGCCTTGATTTCCTGCAAGCGAGCGAGCGCATCGGCGCGCGCGGTTTCCGCAGTGGACAATTGCTGGCTGATGCTAGTGAGCCGCTCCGAACTGATCGGTGCCAGCGATCCGCGCATCAGGCCCTTATTGCGGCGAAATGCCTGGATCTTGGCATCGGCATCGCGCAACTCGATATCCAGCTGCTTGGCTTCCTTCCAGAGATAGGACGCAGCAATCTCGCGGCTGTTCGCGCCAGACGTCCGCTGCTCATCGAGAAACGCATTGGTCAGCGCGTTCGCCATCTTCTGCGCGACTTCGGGCATCGACGACGTGTAGGAGATATTGATGACGCGCGAACGTCCGACAGCACCGATCGAGAAATTGCCCGACACGTAGTCGATCAGCGCCGCCGTGTCGGTCTTCATCTTTTCGCAGGTCGCGGCGTTACCCTTGCTCTGACATTCTTCAATGGCGGCTTCTGTAATCCCCGGCTGCTGCATGGCGAGCCGCATGACCCGCGGCGAGCGTGCAATCAAGAGCTGGCTCTCGACGTCGGCGGGATCGCCGATTTTCTGCGCCCAGGCGGCGGAGGCGTTACTGTTGCTGGGCTCCTGCTCGGCGACGATCACCGAACCAGTGGCGAGATAGCGCACCGGCAGCACGACCAGCGCGATGACTGTCAGAATCATCACGCCGAGAAAGACAGCGCCGAACAGGCTACGACTGCGCCAAACCTTGAGCAGCGGGCTCTCGCCCGCTGCTCCATCGGCAGCTTCCGTATTCGTAACGATGGCGCGTCGGGTGAACATGGGTGTCAGACTTTACTATGGGGCGCTGGCACCGCACATCCCTGCGCCGCAACGATGCTCACCCTGCGCAACCACCCACGAACGACCACGACACACATACTGAACCCTTTGTCCCCCGAACCACGAATCCACTGCGGGGAGCAGGTCTACTATCCATTCATTAGGGATGTTTTGGTTAAGGACGGGTTTAAAATACCAACCAATACTTGTGCGCTGCCTAATTAGTAGGCTGTTACGCGCGCCCTCGCGGCGGAGACCGCATCACCAGCCGGAACCAAATGTCGCAGCGCGGCGTTCCCGAGTTGCTGCAACTGGAGTTCCATCATGAGCCTCCTGAAATGGGCCCTGATCTTCTTTCTGATTTCCGTCGCCGCCGGCCTGTTCGGCTTCACCGGCATCTCCGCTGCAACGGCGGATGTGGCGCGCGTGCTGTTCTACATCGTCCTGGTGATCTGCATCGTGCTGCTCATACTGGGTATCACGATCTTTCGGGCCTGACGCGCCAGGAGGTGCGCCAGTCCGAGTCTAGTGAATACCGACGCCGACCAGCCGATCGACCAGCGCGCGATCGGCGGTCAACACATCCGGCGCTCCGCTCCAACTGGTGCGGCCACGCTCCATCACCATGACACTGCTGGCGAAATCCAGCGCACGCTCGATTTGCTGCTCGACCAGAATGATGGTGACTTCGTTGGTGGCCGCCAGCTTCGCCAGCAAGGCCATCAGCTCGTCGCAGATCACCGGCGCCAGACCTTCCAACGGTTCATCCAGCAACAGGATCGAGGGCTTGCCCAGCAGTGTCCGAGCCATCGACAGCATCTGCTGCTCGCCACCTGACAGCTGCTTGCCGTAGTTGCCGCGGCGCTCGCGCAGCCGCGGAAACATCGCATAGGCCTCGTCGAGCGCCGAAGCCGGCCGGCCCTTCAGCCCGGTACGCAGATTCTCCTCCACCGTCAGCGAGGCAAAGATATCACGGGTCTGCGGCACATAGCCGATACCGAGATCGGCGCGCGCCGAGGTCCGCTTGGCCGTGACGTCCTGGTCGCCGATCCTGATCTCGCCACCATGGCGCGTCGTCAGGCCCATCAGCGTCGCCAGCAGCGTGGTCTTGCCCATCCCGTTGCGGCCGAGCACGGCGAGACGATCACCGGCCTTCACCGAGAACGAAATGCCCTCGATGATCCGCGTCGGGCCGTAGCCGGCGCTCAGGTTCCGGATATCAAGTGGCGCGGCGGGCATCGGCATAGCTCCCCAAATACGCGCGGCGCACTTCGTGGTCGGCAGTAACGTCGTCAGGCGATCCCTCGAAGATCAGCCGCCCGGCTGCCAGCACCAGCACGCGCCTGGCAAATTTGAACACCAGATCCATGTCATGCTCTATCATCAGCACGGCGATATCCGCCGGCAGACGATTGATCGCTTCCAGGATCTTCGGCGCCTCATCATGCGGCACGCCGGCGGCGGGCTCGTCGAGCAGCAGCACCTTCGGACGAAGCGCGAGGCCGATGGCGAGTTCGATCAGACGCTGCTGGCCGTAGGCGAGTTCGATCACCTTGCGATAAGCAAGCCGGTCGAGGCCGAGGTGGCTAAGGATCTCGCTCCACTCGGCACGCACTTCCGGCAGCTCCGTCGCGCTCGAGAAAAACCTGCGCGTGATCCGCTTGCGCTGCATGATCGCCAGCGCGACATTGTCGGCGACGGTGAGATTGGCAAACAGCCGCGTAGTCTGGAATGTCCGAACCAATCCGCGACGTACGCGATCGGGAATGCTGATGTCGGTGATCTCATCACCGCCCATGAAGAACTGGCCTTCACTCGGCGCAATGTCACCTGTGATCAGGTTGACCAGCGTGGTTTTACCGGCACCGTTGGGCCCGATCAGTGCGACGCGGTCACCCGCAGCGAGCTTGAAATTTACGTCGCAGGTGACCTGCAACCCGCCAAACGAGCGCGAGACAGCACGGGCTTCGAGGAGATCGCTCATGCCGCGCTCCCCTTCCGCTTGAGCCTCGCGAAGAGTGCCAGTACCGGCTCGATCAGACCGCGCGGTGCGAATATCACGATCAGGATCAGCAGCAACCCGACCAGCGTCATCCAGTGGAACGGATTGGCAGCCGCAACGATGTGCTCGAAGATCATGAAGATGATCGTCCCCGCCAGCGCGCCCCACAAATGACCGGCGCCACCGAGCACCAGCATTACCAGCACTTCGGCCGAGCGCTCGAAGCTCACACTATCGAGGCCCACCACTCCGGTGCTGATCGCCGTCAGCGCTCCACCGACGCCAGCCACAGCGCCAGCCACGCCATACATCAGCACGAGACGCGGATAGATCGAGACGCCGATCATCCTGGCGCGCAGGTCGTCGTCCTTGATGCCACGGCACATCAGACCGAATGGCGAACGCACGAAACGCTGCAGCAGCACGAAGACAATGACCAGCACGCCCAGCGAGAACAAGAATGCCGTGCGGCTGTACATGTCGAAATTGAAGATGCCAAACACCTTGCCCGGTGTGATACCGGACAGGCCGTCGCTGCCGCCGGTCAGCCACGACAGCTTGTTGGCAAGTGCGGCGACCAATTGCCCCACGGCAATCGACAGCACTAGCTGCGGCAGCCCGCGAAACCGTGTGATCAGCGCGCCGGAGATCAGCCCCATGATCGTGCCCGCAAACACGCCGACCGCCAGCAACGCGACGGGATCTGCAATGCCGCGCACGCAAGCAATGCCGGCGGCATAGGCGCCGACGCCGAATTGCGCGGCATGGCCGAGGGTGGCGACGCCGCAATAGCCGGTGACCAGATCGAGCGACAGCACCAGGAATGCGATGCCGATCAGCCGCGTCAGGAACGCCAGATCGTCCGGATACAGAAAGTAGCCGATGGCACCGAGCGCGATGATACTCAGCGCGCCTGCCGCCTCCTGACCGAAGGGAATGCTGCGCTTGTGCGGAACCCGAGTCACGACGATCTCGCTCATGCGTGCGACCTGCCGAACAGGCCATGCGGAAACAGGAACACGATGAAGATCACCGACAGATAGAAGAAAAAGTCGCCGAACTCCGGCGCGAGATATTTGCCCGTGGTGTCGGCGAGGCCGAGCAGGAGCGACGCCGACAAAGCGCCAAGAATCGAGCCTGCGCCGCCGACAGAGACGACGACGAGGAACGTCACCATATAGCGCAGCGCATAGAACGGTTCGATCGGCAGGATCTCCGCGCCGACCACGCCACCGAATGCGCCGAGCCCGATCGCTAGCGCGAAGGTCACCGCATAGATGATTTCGGTGCGGATGCCCAAGGCGTCCGCCATACCACTGTGATCGACCGAGGCACGCAGCTTGATTCCGAACTCCGTCTTCTCGATCAGCAGCCACAACGCCAGCGCCGTAACCACGCCGCAGGCGATGACAAAGATGCGATGGGTCGGCAGCATCCGGAAGCCGATATCGAGCGGACCACTGAGGGTCTGTGGCAGCGGAATCGATTTCAGCGACGGGCCGAAGATGAAATTGACGATCCCGATGATGAAGAACGTGATGCCGATGGTCATCAGCACCTGAATCAGCGGATCGGACTTCCGGTAGATTCGACGGTACAGCAGAATCTCGAACGGGATCGAAACGATGATGGTACCGATCACTGCCATCAGGATCGCGACGCTGTAATGCACATGGAGGTCACGGATCGCATAGGAGGCCAGATAGCCGCCAATCATGGCGAAAGCGCCATGGGCGAGATTCACGACGCGCATCAGCCCCATCATGATGGACAGGCCGATGGAAATGATGAACAGCACCATCCCGTAGGCAACGGCGTCGGTCATGATGCTGAAGATGGTGCGCATGATTGATCCTATGCCGAAGCAGCGCCCGAGCGCCATTCCGGAAACTGCGGCATGGCGTCATGGACGACAGCGCCGCGCACCATGGTGAGCAACACCTTCGTCTCTTTCAGAGGGAGGCACTCGGCGGCGAACGGATCGCGATCAAGGGCAATCAGATCGGCCGCCATGCCCGGCATCAACGTGCCGCGCCAGTCTTCCTGCTTCATCGCGATGGCGCCACCGACCGTATAGCTGTGAATGGCTTCACGGACGCTGATGGCTTCACTCCTCCCGATCGGCGCACCGCTGTCCGAGGCGCGGCTCACCGCATCGGCGATGCCATCCCACGGAGACCACGCCCCGGTCGGCGCATCAGAGCTGGCGATGTAAGTGACACCAGCGTCGATCACCGAGCGGCCGGGATAGCAACGATCGGCGCGCGGGCCGAAGGCGCCGGCAATCGAGCGGCGCATCCGGGTGAGGAAACTCGGCTGGGTGACGACGAGCGCGCCCAATGCCTTCATCCGCGCCAGTCCACCGGCGGGCGGCACGAAATAATGTTCGATGCGATGCCGGGCATCCGCACGGTGGTGCCCGGCCTGCGCCTTCTCATAGGCTTCGATGATGCAGTCGATACCGCGATCGCCGGTACAGTGAACGGCAACCTGCCAGTCGTCCGCATGGGCTTCGGCGATCACGCGCTGGAGTTCGGCTTTATCGCGCATGAACATCCCGCGGGATGGCGTATCGAAGAAATCCTCGCTCACCGCCGAAGTTCGCGCGCCGACGATGCCATCGGCGAAATATTTCAGCGTCATGGACTGCCAGTCGGCGTCTCGCTTCGGCGCCAACCCACGCGTCGCCGCTTCGGCGGGGTCGAGCTGGTTCATGAAGCCGAGCCGCATTGGCAGCACATCACCATTCGCGCGGATCTCGTTCCAGATCGCGAATTCATCATCGAAACCGACGGTGAATCCGACCGCGGCTTCTACGGCAGCAACAAGACCGAACCTGGCGCTGTCGGCAATTGTCGCGCGCAGAGCCGCGACGAGCTCATTGCGATCCATTGGCGGTGCAGCACGGAAAATCAGTTCGGCCGCGCTTTCTTTCGCGCTGCCATCCAGTCGGCCATCCTCGGAGCGCCCGAACGTGCCGCCTTCCGGATCAGCGGCAGCATCGTCGATGCCCAGCAGTCGCAACGCGGCACTGTTGACGACGGCGACATGACCGCAAAAGCGTCGGATCAGCACCGGATGATCGGGAATGACGACGTCGATCTCCGCCCGTGTCGGCAGCCGATGCTCCGCCAGCCCGTTCTCATCGAGACCCGCGCCGTAAACCCATTTATCACGAGGAATGGCGCGCGCACGCGCAACCAGCAAATCAAGCACACTGGATATCGCCAGCGCATCGCGCGGCGTCACCGGCACCTGCAGCCGCGCATGGGCGATGGCGAACAGATGGATATGCGCGTCGGTGAGGCCGGGAATGACGGTGGCGCCCGCGAGATCGATCGTCTCGTCGGCGGATGGCGCCACATCCGCCGCACCAATCCAGGTCACCTTGCCATCGCTGACGACAATGCTGTCCGCGGGGGCTTCATCCCAGGCAGAACGGTAGATGCGGGCGTTGGTCAGTCGAAGCGAGCGCGCGCAGCTGGTCATGTCGAAGGAAATCTCATGTCGCGCGACGATGTCGCAGAAAGAGGGGGATTCCGCAACGATGCGGAATCCCCGGCATTGGCTACTTCGTGCTCAACGCCCAGTCCGGCTGATCGGCGAAGATCTGGCTTTCCTTGTTGATCAGCTTGCCGTCCACCTTCTCCACGCTGCGCAAATAGACGTTCTGGCGAATGTGACGCGTGGTTGGATCGATCGACACCGGACCGCGCGGGCTCACCCACTTCATGTCCTTGACCGCGTCTACCGCCTTGGCCGGATCGCGCTTGCCGTCGGTGGCCTCGATCATCTTGTAGATCAGACGTGCACCATCATAAGCCGCGACCGAGGTCATGGTAACCTCGTCCAGGCTGGCGCCGCCCTTCTTGAGCTCCGCAAGGAACGCCGCGTTTTCCTTCGAGTCATGCGACACCGAATAGTGATACGTCGACAGGATGCCGATGCCGGGATCGCCGATATTCGGCAGATCCGGCTCGGTCACCACGTCGCCCGTCGACATCAGCTTGACGCCGCCAGCCTTGAGACCGTTGTCGAGATAGGCCTTCACGAAACCAAGGGTCGGCGGCCCCGACGGCAGGAAGGTGAAAATCGTGTCAGCGCCGGAGTCCTTGATACGCTGCATGATCGGGCTGAAGTCGGTGGTAGCGAGCGGAATGCGAACTGCCTCAACGACGGCGCCGCCCTCACCTTCAAAGGTCTTCTTGAACGCCGCTTCGGCATCGATGCCCGGACCGTAATCGCTGACCGCGATTGCGACTTTCTTGGCGCCGTTCTTGAACGCGACCTTTGCCGCCGGCACCGTGTTCTGCCACATGGTGAAGGAGGTGCGGACGATATAGGGGCTCTTCTCAACGATGGCCGAGGTCGCCGCATTCATCACGATCAGCGGCGTCTTGGATTCTTCGAGCAGCGGCGCAACCGCCAGGGCGTTCGGCGTGAAATAGATGCCGGCGAGATACTGCACCTTGTCCCTGACCAGCAGCTCCTGCGCTAGCGCCTTCGACTTGGCGGGGTTCGGGCCTTCCTCGTCCTTATAAACAAACTCGACTGTATTATTGCC
Organism: Tardiphaga sp. P9-11; assembly: GCF_008329525.1. Classification (GTDB taxonomy): domain Bacteria; phylum Pseudomonadota; class Alphaproteobacteria; order Rhizobiales; family Xanthobacteraceae; genus Tardiphaga. Next base: position 188,109 of record NZ_NPKQ01000006.1, read on the forward strand.
TATTTTGTTGCCGTTCTGCGCAACCCAAGCGTCGATGCCCATCTTGAAGTTCTTGCCGAACAGCGCATACGGGCCGGAAAACGTGCCGATGACACCAACCTTGATGACGTCGGCGGATGCAGTACCGGTCATCAAGCCGAGAATGGCCAGAGCCAGGATCGATTGAGCGCCTTTATTCATTGCAGTAGTCCCCGTTACAAAAGTTGGAAAGCTATTCGGCAAACCTTGTTCAGCAGATTCGTATTCAATAAACGTGCCGAACTGGTGCGTTCGTTTTCAACAAGACGCGACAGATTGCAGCGTCAGAACATCTCGAAATATTCGCGCTGCTCCCAGTCAGAGACTTCCGCCTGGAAGCGATCGATCTCGGCATTCTTGATGTGGGTGTAATAGTCAACCATGGTCGCGCCCATCTTCTCGCGGAAGAACGGATCTTCCTTGAGCGCGAAGGTCGCCTCGCGCAGCGACTTCGGTAGCAGATCGGCATTGGTCTCGTAAGGCGTATCGGCTGATGGCCCGGGATCGAGCCTGCGGTCGACGCCGTCGAGACCCGAGAGGATCTGCGAGGACATGTAGAGATATGGGTTCGCTGCGGGCTCGCCGACGCGGTTCTCGATGCGCGTCGCGCTGTCGCCCAAACCGCCGAGCACGCGCAGCATTGCGCCACGATTGTCGCGGCCCCAGATCGCACGATCCGGCGCCAGAGAATAGGAGCGATAGCGCTTGTAGCCATTGATGGTCGGTGTCGTGAACACCGTCGCAGCGCGCGCATGCGCCAGAAGTCCCGCGAGATAACCTTGCCCGAACGACGACAGCGGCTGCGTGCCTTCGGTCGGCATGAACGCGTTTGCGCCAGTGGCACGCGAGACGATCGACTGATGCAGATGCCAGCCGGACGACACGACATTCGGAATCTTCGGCCGGCACATGAAGGTGGCGTGGTAACCGTGGCGATGCGCGATCTGCTTCACAGCGCTGCGGAACAGCACCATGCTGTCGGCGGGCGTCAGGCCGACCGTCGGTGCGAACGTGAATTCGCACTGGCTCGGGCCGTATTCGACTTCCACCGAACGCAATGGAAGACCCAGCGCCATCACATCGCGCCGGATGATTTCGAGCACCGGCTCCATCTGGTCGTAGCGCTGCTCGGTGAGATAGTTGTAGCCGTGCGATAGCAGGCTGACCTCCGGCGGATTGCCGGGCTGGCCGGCATCCTCCGGCTTCATGCGGTTGTTCTCGACGTTGAAGATATGGAATTCAACTTCAAGACCTGCGACGAAATCGTAGCCACGCGCGCCGAGATCGCCGAGCACCTTCTTGTAGAGATTGCGCGTCGCGAACGGCACCGGACGGCCGTCGGCGAAATGCACGTCGCAGAGAACCCATCCGGTCTCGGGCGCCCAGGGCAACACACGGAACGTCGTCGGATCCGGGATCATCAACACGTCGGCCGCGCCCTGCATTTCCGGAATGCCGAAGCCGCCGCCGGCGGTGAACACCGGAAACACCGTCTTGTGCGACGTGTCCTTGGCAAACATCGTCGTGGTGATCGAGCAGCCGCTTTCGAGACAGCGCAACGCCTCGCCGGCGATCAGCGTCTTGCCGCGCAGGATGCCGTGCTGATCCGGAAACGACAGCCGGATCACTTCGAGCTTGTGCTCTTCGACCATGCTGCGCAGCCGGACGGCTGCTTCCTTTTGCTCCGCGGACCACAAACCGTGACGTTCAACGAAACTCAACGCACTCTCCCGCGGCTGTTCTGATCGATCTTCACTCTGCCGCCGGCAGGTGGATGACATTGGACCCCGGCTCGGTCTGATCAGCCGGAGCGGCTGCCATCCATGGCGCACCGCGGCGACGGGCGACGTCGACTTCCATCCAGTAGGTTTCCCAGCCTTTGGTCGGCCCGATGCCGTCCATGGTGCCCGGGCCCTGAATGCTGCGCGCGGTATCCGCATCGAGGGACATCATTGGCTTCTGGCCGCCGGCGACCTTCTCGATCTCCGCACGCAACAACTTGCGATAGGCGATGATCGCCTTGTCGCTGGAGCCAAGATGCTCGCGGGTGCGATCCTGGATCTTGCCCATCGACTCCACTGCCCACTGATCATGGACATTGATGTCGGCGCCCATGCCCGTATAGGTCTCGTGCTTCTGCTCGTGCGGATTGAAGCCGTAGTCGTTGGTTTTGTTCTTGCGCGAGGTGTAGTTCGGCAGCTCGTAAAGTTCGAGCCGCTGGTCGGTCATCTTCTTCTTGTCGACCGGCTGGGTGTAGCTGGTGAAGATCGCATACCAATAGCAGTTCTCGTCATCGACCGGCACGTGCCACTGGGTGATCGTCATCTCCGTGCTCATGGGGATGACGAAGCCATGCGGGAACAGCTGGTTGGTAACGCGCACATGGGTGCGCTCGTCGTCGAGCTCGCGCAGCGCGATCAGGCGCAGGCCGTATTCGGTGCTTTCGACATTGATGATCGGGCGATCATATTCGCGCAGGATCTTGGTCATCGGCAGTTCGGTGCCCGCGGATGCGCCGCGGAACTGCTTGCCGTAGGAGGCTTTGACGTCCTCGTCCTCAAAGAAGCGATGCAGGAACGACGCATGCGCGGGGTCGATGCCGACTTCCAGCGCCTGCAGCCAGTTGCATTCGAACAGGCCCTTGAAGGCGAAGGTGTACTGGCCGGGTGCGGCGAAGCAGTCGATTTCCGGGAATGCCGGCGGCTCGCCTTCGCCCAGATAGGCCCAGAGGATGCCGCCCTTCTCGACCACGGGATATGCGCGCTGCTTGATGCCGGCGCAAAGCTTCGAGGTCTTCGGTTCGGCCGGCGTTTCCAGGCACTTGCCCTCGACGTCGAACAGCCAGCCATGAAACGCGCAGCGCACGCCGCCGCCTTCGAGCCGGCCGAAAGCCAGGTCGGCACCGCGATGCGGACAATCACGATCCAGCAGGCCGTAGCGACCCTGCTCATCGCGGAACAGCACGAAGTTCTCGCCGAGCAATTTGACCGGACGGATCGGACGATCCCCTTCAAGCTCATCGACCAGCGCAGCCGGCTGCCAGTACTGGCGCATCAGCTTGCCCGCCGGCGCCTTGGGCCCGATGCGAGTGATCAGATCGTTCTGCTCTTGGCTCATCATGGCAAAATGTCCTTTATAACTCTGGCGATGCGTCGCTTATCTCTGAAATACAATCTTGCCGCCGACCATCGTCATATCGGCGGTGATGTCCTTGATCTGGTCGTCCGGCACCGTCATGAAGTCGGCGGAGAGCACCACGAGGTCGGCCAGCTTGCCGGCCTCCAGCGTCCCCTTCCGCGTTTCCTCAAACATGTAGCGCGATGCCGCGCTAGTATAGAGGCGAAGCGCCTGTTCGCGCCCGATCGCTTCGGATGCGCCGTAGACCTGGCCGGCCGGGTCCTTCCGCGTCACCATGATATACATCGTGAGGAACGGGTTCAGCGGATTGACCGGGAAATCGGTGCCGGCGCCGAGATTCTCCAGTCCCATTTTCTCGATCAAAGTGCGCGTCGGGACCGCACGATCCGCGGTCGGCCTGCCGAGGAAACGCGCGACCGTCGCCGCCTTGTCCCACATGAAGGCGTTCTGGAAATCGATCCGCGCCCCGACGCGGCGTGCCCGCTCCATCTGTTCGGGGCGGATCAGGCTGGCATGGATCAAAACGAAGCGGCGATCCTTGATCGACTTTTCCTTGTCGGCGGCTTCGAACGCATCCAGCACCTGATCGACGCCGAGGTCGCCAACGACGTGAACGCCGACCCGCCAGCCGCGAAGGTTGGCGATCGATACCAGCTGCTTCAGCCGTTCGGGCGTAACCTGCGCGATTCCATGATAATCGTCATGCGAGTCTGGATAGGCGTCGCGCATCATGGCCGTCTTCAGGGTCATGCCGCCGTCGTAGAAGATCTTGATGCCGCCGAGCTTCAACCAATCGTCGCCGAAACCCGAAGTGGCGCCGTTGCCGCTCATGATGGCGTCCCACCCGACCGAATCTGCGGGCGGCTCCGGTCGAAACATGGTTCCGATCCGCACCGTCGCATCGCCGGCCAGAGCGAGCTTCTGCAGAATCTGCGTGTCGCGCGCGCTTGTCGCCCCCTCGACGACGCTGGTGATACCGAGGCGGTTGAGCGCGGCCTCGGCGAGACGATATTGCCGCAACTCCTCGTCTTCGGTGTAGGGCGGCACGATGTTCTCGACCAGCGGGATCGCCGTCTCGACGAGCACGCCATTGATGTCGCCGCTCGCGTCCCGCTCGAACGCGCCGCCGGCTGGATCCGGCGTGCTCTTGCTGATGCCCGCCTTCTGCAACGCCAGCGAATTGGCCATCGAAAAATGACCGACGGTCCGCAGATAGACCGGATTGTTGGGGGACACGCTGTCGAGTTCCTGGCGGGTCAGGTAGCGCTTTTCCGCCAGCTGCGACGGCGGATGCCAGCCGCCGGTCGTGATCCACGCGCCGGGCTGCTTCTTCGCAACGAACGCCCGAATGAGATCGAGCGCGCCGGCCACGTCCTTGGCGCCGCCGAGATTGACCACATAGTCGCCGAGCCCGGCCGCCTTGAAATGCGCGTGGGTGTCGATCAGGCCGGGGACAACCGACTTGCCGGCGAGATCGATGACCCGGGTCTGCGGACCGGCCAGCGGCTTGATCGCGGCGTCACTGCCGACCGCGAGGATCTTGCCGTCGCGGATGGCCAGCGCTTGCGCGATCGTCGATTGGCCGTCGAGGGTGAGGATCTTGCCGCCCGTCAGGACGACCTGGGGCGCGTTCGGGTCAGATTGCTGCGCCACCGCCGGCAAGACGGAGGCGCCAATTGCAATGGCTCCTGCAATCAGACATTTCGCACCCAGATGCATCTCGCCGCTCCATCAACAATGTTCAATAGACGAACGAATGTGCGAATATTATCGTTAGACTAATTCCAGGCAAGCAGAATTTTGCAGCAGGATTTGCCGCGTCACTGAGCAAATGCAGCAATTCGCGCCCAAAGCATCACCTTGCGCAGAACGAACACTTGTTCAATATACGGACGCAATTCAGGAGCTGATGATGTCGAAGACTTTGAATTCGCGTACGGATCGGACCCAGGGAGCGCGCTCGTGAGCGGCCTCGTGATCATCGGCGCCTCTTACGCCGGCGTCCAGGCCGGCATCAGCGCGCGCGAGAAGGGCTATCAGGCGCCGATCCGCATCGTTGCCGATGAAATCCATCTGCCGTATCAGCGCCCGCCGTTGTCAAAGGCATTCCTGTCCGGCGATGTGGCGCACAACAGCCTTTTCCTCCGCGGCGAGGACTATTTCAAGACCCAGGGCATCGAACTGGTGTTGGGTCATCGCGCCATCGGGCTCGATCGTGCAGCCGGCCGGATCGCGCTGGACGGCGGCGACAGCCTGCCCTTCGATCAGCTTGTCATCGCCACCGGCTCGCGCGCGCGGCGCCTCAGCGTGCCGGGCCATGAGCGCGACGGCATCGTCTATCTGCGCACCCTCGATGACGCGCAGCATCTCAAGCCCCGACTAGAAGCCGCAAACGATGTCGTCATCGTCGGCGGTGGCTTCATCGGTCTCGAAGTGGCATCGACCGCTGCCAAGGCCGGCAAGAAAGTGACGCTGATCGAAGCGCAGTCGCGCCTGCTGGAGCGCGCCGTGTCGCCGCTGATCTCGCAATTCCTGCTCGACGCACATCGCTCCCACGGCCTCGACATCCGCTTCAACGAATCCGTCGTCGCCATCGAGGGCAACAGCGCGGTGCATGAGGTGGTCTGCTCCAGTGGGCTGCGCGTACGCGCCGACCTGATCGTCGCCGGCATCGGAGGCATCGCCAATGACGAACTGGCCGCGGAGGCCGGCATCGCCTGCGCCAATGGCATCGATGTCGATGCCCACGGTCTCACCAGCGCGCCCAACATCTATGCGGCCGGTGATGTCAGCAACCACCACAACTCATTCGCCGGCCGCCGCGTGCGGCTGGAAGCCGTACAGAACGCCACCGATCAGGGCAAGGCCGCGGGCGCGATGATCGCCAGCAGACCGGAAGCCTATGACGCGGTGCCGCGCTTCTGGTCGGATCAATATGACGCCAAGCTGCAGATCGTCGGCCTCTCGGCGCCGACCGACAGCGCAGTGATCCGCGGTTCGATGGACGACGGTAAGTTCTCGGTCTTCTACTACCGCGACGGCAAGCTCACTGCCGTCGACAGCATCAATCGCCCGGGCGACCAGATGATTGCGCGCCGCCTGATCACTGCGTCATTATCGCCGACGCCGGAACAGGCCGCCGATCTCTCATTCGATCTGAAAAAATTCGAAGCAGGCAAATAGGGCGGACCCGCGGCTCATGCCCAAGATCAAGCGCCCCGACGACGAACGCGGCAATACCGACTTCATCGAGAGCCTCGATCGGGGCTTGCGGGTATTCGAACTGTTCGGCGCACATTCGCGCCCGATGACGCTGAGCGACGTCGCCAAGGCAGCCGATCTGCCGCGCGCCACTGCGCGGCGCATCCTGTTCACGCTGGAGCGCAAGGGTTATGTGACCAGTGATGGTAAGCTGTTCGCGCTCTCGCCGCGCGTCCTGGCGCTGGCCGGCTCGTATATGACCTCCAATCAGGTCGTCACCATCCTGCAGCCGGTGCTCGACAGCATCTCCAGTGACGCACAGGAAATTTCGTCGCTCGCCGTGCTCGAGGGCCATGAGGTGATCTTCGTCGCCCGCGCCAGCCCGGCGCGCGTGTTCTCCGCCGGCATCGATCTCGGCTACCGGCTGCCAGCGTTCTGTTCGTCGGTGGGCCGCGCCATGCTCGGGAAATTTTCCAACGACGACCTCACCGCGACGCTGGATGCGATGGATCTCGTGGCAATGACCCCTTTCACGGTTGTCGACAAGGAACTGCTGAAGGCCACCATCATCACCGATCGCGAGAAAGGCTATTCGCTGGTCGACCGCGAAGCCGAGCCGGGCTTCCGCTCGATCTCCGTACCGGTGCGCCGCTACGATGGCGCGATCGTCGCCGCCATCAATATGGGCGCCCATGTCGACCGCGTGTCCACCGGCGAAATGATCGACCGTTTCCTGCCGTTGCTGCGCGACGCTGCCGACTCGGTGAAGCCGCTCCTCCTTTGATCCAACTGGAAATGCTTTCATGCCCCATATCGTCATCGAACATTCCACCGACGGCCATGGCGACGCGCTCGACATCGCCAGCCTGATGCAGGCGTTGCACAATGCCGGCGCCGCCACCGGGGTAATGAAGGCCGCCGACATCAAGGTGCGCGCGATCCCGTATGCGCATCACCTGATGGCCGGCCGGGCCGAAGGCTTCTGCCACCTGTCGGTCTCCATGCTGGAGGGCCGCACACCCGAGCAAAAAGTCGCCGTGAGCGAGGCTTTGCGCGCGGCAATGGTTTTGCTGCTGCCGCACACCAAAAGCCTTAGCGTCGATATCAGGGATATGGACGCGGTCGCCTACAAGAAGCGAGTGCTGGACTAGGAGCCATCGCTTGCTTCCACCCCCAAAACGAAAACGGCACGGCATCCCCTGGGAATGCCGCGCCGTTCTCAATTCAGGTCGGCTGCGGTCACCGCGTGGGCGACCGCGCCGGGGGTCCGCTTAGACCGCGTCCTTCGCAGCCTTGACCGGGCGAGCGCGCACGATCTTGCGGGCCGGCTTGGCCTTGAAGGTCATTGCTTCGCCGGTGAAGGGGTTGGTGCCCTTGCGTGCCTTGGTGGCGGGCTTCTTGATGACGACGAACTTGGCGAAGCCGGGGACGAGGAACACGCCGCTCTTCTTCAGCTCTTTGTAGCCGAGGGTCGCCATCGTCTCGATGACGCCCTTGACGTCCTTCTTCGAGAGCTCAGTGGTCTCAGCGATTTTCTCGATGAGCTGCGACTTCGTCATTTGGTCTGCCATTTTGCACCTTTTGGTTTGCCGTGATTCGGTGAGACAGACACTATGAGGAATCACGGGAAAAAACCCGTGTTCAATGAAATTTTCACAGATTTTGCCGGGAAAAATGGTGTTTTTTGACCACCAAACCCCGATTCGACTTGTACGGCAGGGTTTCGGGACCCTCGCAAGCGCAAAATACTTGAAACAAGGGGCCTACGGAGTCGCGGCAGGCGACAGAAACGCACTGCAAAAATCACCCCCAGATTCGCCCCCTCACCACATGGTCTGCCGCGCCCTTTCCGGCCAGGCGCGATCATAGTCGAGACCCCCGACCCGGCGCTCGCTCATCTCGGCCAGGATCTCGCCGGGCGTTGGCAAGGTCTTGGGATCGATCCGCTTGTCGGGGTTCCACAGGTCCGAACGGACAATAGCGCGGGCGCACTGGAAATAGATCTCGCCGACCGTCATCACGACGACTGTGCGCGGCGCCTTCTCCGTGACCGCGAAGGACTCCAGCAGTGCAGGATCGGCCGACAGATGGGCCTCACCGTTGATGCGCAGCGTCGTTCCGGAGCCCGGGATCAGGAACAGCAGCGCGATCCGCGGGTCTCGCACGATGTTGCGCAGGCTATCGATACGGTTGTTTCCGCGGCGATCCGGCATCATCAGGGTCTTCTCGTCATAGATACGGACGAAGCCCGGCAGGTCGCCGCGTGGCGAGCAATCCAGCCCCTCGGGTCCCGATGTCGCCAGCGCCGCGAAGGGCGACACCTCGATCAGCCGGCGATATTGCGCCGTCACGCGATCCGCAACCTTGGCAGTGGAGGCTTCGCCGATATCATCGAACCGGCCGTAGATCGCTTCGAGCTGCTCGATGGTTTCGATCACCGACATCGCTGTACTCCTCTCCGCCGTATTTATTGACCCCTGATGACCCGTATCAGGACATCGGCATGATCTTCCGCGACACCGATATTGTTGATCGTGACGTCGGCGCCTGATGTCTCGACGCTGCGCTTGAGCCGATCGCCGATCGGGCCATCGCTTGAGCGTCCCCGCGCCGCAAGTCGCGCCGCAAGCACGTCCGGCGGCGCCGTGATCGACACGACGACGACATCTTCATAGGCGGCACGTAATGCCGGGATAACCGTCCGTGAGATATTGGCCACGACATTGCGGCCGGCGCGAAGCGCATCATCGATCGAGCGCGGAAGTGCATAACAAAGACCATGCGCTTCCCAGTGGACGGCGAAGGCGCCGCTGGCCTGTGCCTGACGGAACGCCTGCGGCGTGACCTGCGCATTATTCTCGAATTCCGACGCCTCGCGCGTCACCACGCGGCGCGTGAACACCACATTGTCGTCATCTGCGCAGGCCGCCTGCGCCAGACCGATCAGCGTATCCTTGCCGGCACCCGACGGGCCGACCACCAGCACCAATCGGCCGGGGCCGATCCGGCCTGCTTGCGCTTCGGATATCGCCGCGGTGTCGGTCATGCCACCCGATGCCCTTCGCGCCAGACATTGCGCACCACCGGTACCTCATGCGCCACATGCACGCGGATCACGTCGGCGCGCTTACCAACCGCGATCTCACCGCGGTCCACGAGCCCGACGGCTTCCGCAGGCCGTTTGGTCACAGTGCGAATCGCCCTAGCCAGATCGATCGAAGGTACCTTGCTCGAGAGCTGCAGGGCTCCCATCAGAAGGCTCGACGGCACATAGTCCGACGACAGGATGTCCAGCATGCCTTCACGTGCGAGATCGATCGCCGCGATATTGCCGGAATGCGAACCGTTGCGGACGACATTCGGCGCGCCCATCAGAATGCCGATGCCGGCCTTGTGCAGTCCTTGGGCCGCTTCCAGCGTGGTCGGGAATTCGGCCACCGAGACCTTGTCTCCCACGGCTTCGGTCACGTTGTCTTCCGTGGTGTCGTCATGGCTCGCCAGCGGAATGTTTCGCCCGTGCGCCAGCGCCACGATCGCGCGCATATTGCCGGCCGCATATTGCTGCTGACAGGCCAGGCGTTGGGCGAACATTACATCGAGCTCGGCATCGGACTTGCCGCCCTTGCCGCGATAATAGGTGCGCAGCTTCTCCTCGTCGCGAAACTGACGCTGGCCTGGCGTGTGATCCATCAGCGACATCAGCCGGACGTTCGGCTTTTCCAAGAGCGCCTTCGCTTCCTCGACCACGGTCGGCATCGGAATCTCGCAGCGCAGATGCAGGAAGTGATCGACCCGCAGGAGACTGGCTTCGCCAGCAGAGGCAATGGAATCCACCAGCAGAGCGGCGTAGCTGTCGATCCCCTGGCTTGAGTCCTCGCAGCCGACCCGTACCGAGTCCAGCACCGTGGTAATGCCGGAAGTGGCAAGTTGACCGTCATAGGAGACGACGGCAGCGATGGGATCCCAGAACACCTTCGGCCGCGGCATGAAATGCGCTTCGAGATGATCGGTGTGCAATTCGATCAGCCCAGGCATGATCAGGTCGCCGCACGCGTCGTCGCTACCGCGTGGCGCATCGCCCTCGCCGAATTCAGCGATGCGTCCATTCGCGAAAGCGATCCAGCCTTTGTCGATCACGCGATCGGCCAGAACGATCCTCGCATTGCCAATGACGGTTTCGGTCGATGATGCGGTCATGGTTCTCTTTCTCAGGCAGCAGCGGCGGCGAACGAGGCAACGTCCACCAGCCGGTCGGCAATCAGGTGCCGCACTTCGTCGTCATGTACAATGGCGACCATGGCAACACCCGCACGTTTTTTCTCGGCAACCAGTTCGACGACCACCGCGCGATTGGCAGCATCGAGCGACGCGGTCGGTTCGTCCAGCAACAGGATCGGCAGATCGGAGATGAAGCCACGCGCGATATTGACGCGCTGCTGCTCGCCGCCGGAGAAGGTCGAAGGCGGCAGCTTCCACAGCCGCTCGGGAATGTTGAGTCGCTTGAGCAATGCACCAGCACGCGCACGGGCCTCCTCGCGCGTTACGCCAGCAGCGAGCAGTGGCTCGGCAACCACATCGATCGCAGCGACGCGCGGCACGGCGCGCAGGAACTGGCTGACATAACCGATGGTGTCACGGCGCACACCCAGGATCTCGCGCGGCTCGGCGGTCGCGATATCTACGACGTCGCCGTTGTGGCGCACACCGATGGTGCCGCCGTCGCAGCGATAGTTGCCGAAGATCATCTTCAGGATCGACGACTTGCCCGCCCCCGAAGGACCGGACAGCACGACGCATTCGCCGGGCGCGACATGGAACGAGACATTGCGCACGACAGGCAGGCGGATGCCATCCTGCAGATGCATCACAAAGGTCTTCTCGGCGTTGCGGATATCGATCATCGGAATCATGTTGACCTCACGCCGGCAAAATTGAGGAAACAAGCAGTTGCGTATAGGGTTCGCGGGGGTCGTCAAGCACCTGATCGGTCAGGCCCGTTTCGATCACACGCCCACCCTGCATCACCATCACCCGATGCGACAGCAACCGCGCCACCGCGAGATCATGGGTCACGACGATGGCCGAGAGGCCAAGCTCGCTGACCAGCGTGCGCATCATGTCCAACAAACGCGCCTGCACGGAGACATCTAGACCACCAGTCGGTTCGTCCATGAAGACGAGACGCGGCTCGGTGACGAGGTTGCGCGCGATCTGCAACCGCTGACGCATGCCGCCGGAATAGGTCCGCGGCGCATCATCGATGCGCTCCGGCGAAATTTCGACCCGCTCCAGCCAGGACGTCGCGGTGTCGCGAATCTTGCCGTAATGATTGTGACCGACGGCCATCAGTCGCTCGCCGACATTGGCGCCGGCCGACACCGCCATGCGCAATCCCATGGCGGGGTCCTGATGCACGAAGCCCCAATCTGTGCGAAACAGAAAACGCCGCTCAGCCTCGTCCATGGTGGCGAGGTCGCGCGTGACGCCATCGCGCATCCGGTAGGACACGCTACCGGTGTTCGGCGTCAACTGTCCGGAGAGAATCTGCAGCAGCGTCGATTTGCCCGAGCCGGACTCACCGACAATGGCCAGCACTTCGCCGGAATAGAGTTCGAACGACACGTCGCGGCATGCCGCAAGACGGCCATAAGATTTTCCCAAGTTTGCCGCAACAAGCAACGGCTCGTCACTCGCAGCCGCGCCCGCGCCCGCGCCCGGTGCAGTTGAATTCGCTGTCACATCAAGCATTTGCGCTCTCCGCATAGGGCGCAGCATTCTCGCTACCGCGATGTCCGTCTGATTGCCGCGTTTCGCAATAATCGGTGTCGGAGCAGACGAACATCCGGCTGCCCTTGTTGTCTGTGACGATCTCGTCGAGATAGCTATCCTCGGCGTTGCACAGCGCGCAGCAGGCCTTGTGCTTGTAGGGCTCGAACGGATGGTCTTCGAAATCCAGCGACACCACCGACGTGTAAGGCGGGATCGCATAGATGCGCTTCTCGCGGCCGGCGCCGAACAGTTGCAACGCCGCACTGTTGTTCATCTTTGGATTATCGAACTTCGGCGTCGGCGATGGATCCATCACGTAACGCGCATTGACCTTGACCGGATAGGCATAGGCCGTCGCGATATGGCCGAAGCGCGCGATGTCTTCATAGAGCTTCACATGGATCAGCCCGTATTCGCCGAGCGCATGCATGCGACGCGTTTCGGTCTCGCGCGGCTCCAGGAAACGCAGCGGCTCCGGGATCGGCACCTGATAGACCAGCACCTGATGCGCCTGCAGCGTCGCTTCGGGAATGCGATGCCGGGTCTGGATCACAGTCGCCTCGCCGGTGCTTGTGGTCACGGCCACGCCTGCGGTCTTCTCGAAGAATTTGCGGATCGAGATCGCGTTCGTGGTGTCGTCGGAGCCCTGGTCGATGACCTTGAGCTTGTCGACGGGACCGAGGATCGCCGCCGTGACCTGCACGCCGCCGGTGCCCCAGCCATAGGGCATCGGCATTTCGCGGCTCGCGAACGGCACCTGATAGCCGGGGATCGCGATCGCCTTGAGAATGGCGCGGCGGATCATCCGCTTGGTCTGCTCGTCGAGATAGGCGAAGTTATATGTCGGCGCGTTCATTCCGCGGCCTCCTGAAGAGCAACTGGCGTCTCGTTGGCGTCGGCGAACTCCTTGCGCAGCTTGCGGAGCAAGCCGAGCTCGGACTGGAAGTCGACATAATGCGGCAGCTTCAGATGTTCGACAAAGCCGGTCGCCTGCACATTGTCCGAATGCGACATGACGAATTCCTCGTCCTGAGCCGGGGCCTTGATATCTTCGCCGAGTTCGCGCGCGCGCAGCGTGCGGTCGACCAGCGCCATCGACATCACCTTGCGTTCAGACTGGCCGAAAGCGAGCCCATAACCGCGGGTGAAGCATGGTGCCTCGGTATCCGAGCCCTTGAACTGGTTGACCATCTGACACTCCGTCAGGGTGATCGATCCCAGCGGCACGGCAAAGCCAACATCCTCAGCCATGAATTCAACCTCGACTTCGCCCAGGCGGATTTCGCCGGCGAAGGGATGGTTACGGCCATAGCCGCGCTGCGACGAATAGCCGAGCGAGAGAAGGAAGCCTTCGTCTGCGCGCGCGAGATTCTGCAGACGCAGATCGCGATCGGCCGGGAAGCTCAGCGCGTCGCGGGTGAGATCGCCAACCGGCTTCTCGGGATCTTCAGCAGGCGAAGCCTCGATCAGACCATCGCGGCCGAGAATATCGGTCACACGCGGCATGATGCCGGGCTCGGCGCCAGTAACCACGGCTGGCTGCTCCGGCGAGGATTCGCCGGTGAGTACGGGATCGAGCAGACGATGCGTGTAGTCGAAGGTCGGACCAAGCACCTGGCCACCCGGCATGTCCTTGAAGGTCGAGGACACGCGGCGGCGCACCTGCATCTGCGACGTATCGACGGGCTCACTCGAACCGAACCGCGGCAGCGTCGCGCGGAAGGCACGCAGCAGGAAGATCGCCTCGATCATGTCGCCCCGCGCCTGTTTGATGGCCAGCGCAGCGAGCTCGCGATCATAGAGCGAGCCTTCGGTCATGACACGGTCGACGGCGAGGCCGAGCTGGTTGGAGATTTGGGCCAGCGACACTTCCGGCACGTCGCGATCGCCGCGGCGTTCATGAGCCAGCAGACGATGCGCATTCTCGATGGCGCGTTCGCCACCCTTGACGGCGACATACATGCTCAGCCCTCCTTCGCGACGAGACGCGTAGTACGCGGCAGCGCGACGATGGATTCGCCGGAGACCAACACGAGATCGATGCCGCGGGGAAACAGCGAGGCATTCAGTGCGAGGCGATCCAGCAGATCCGGCACGCCGATCGCCGCACGCAGGATCGTGGCGCCGTCAATACCCGGACCGCGCAACTCATAGGCCGGGCCTTCGGTCAGGCCGGCCACCTGCAGAATGATGGTGGTGGAGCGATCCGGATATTCGCCCGAGCCGAATGCGAAGTGCTCGAAGGACGGTAACGCGGCGGGATCGGCGACCACTGCAAAAGCACACACCGCAGGGTCGGCGATCACAGGCGCACTGGTGTGAAACTTGATCCACTTGGCAACATCCATCGTCGCTGCAAGCCTGGTATCGAGCCAAACCGGCGTGTCCTGATCGAACAGCGTCAGCGCGATCGCTGCTGCGCCACGCATCATTGGCGCTGGTACGCCCGAAACAGCCTGAATCCGCTGCACGGTGCCGGGACGCGCCATCGCATCCATTACCGAACGGAAGGTCGATTGCGCTGCAAGCACCTTGTCCGCGAAACCGGCCGGCATTTCCGCAACTGTTGTCATGATCAGCCCTCCCCGCGCACGAGCGTGTAGAAATCGACTTTGGTCGCCGCGGTCTCCGCAGCCTTGCGCTTGCTATCGGCGACGACGCGCGCACGCAGCGGCGTGAGCACCTTGGTCTCGACAGCATCTGAAAATTCAACGGTCTGGATGAGTGCGTCGCAGAGCGCGATCAGGTGCGCCTTCACGCCGTCACGCCCCAGCGTGTAGCCGAAGCCGACCTCACCGCTGGCAAGCCGTATAGCAGCGCGCGACACGGTCGCTTCGCCGAGATTGAACGGCGCGCCATCGCCACCGATCCGGCCGCGCAGCATTACCAGGCCATTCTCCGGCTGACGCAACTGTTCATGGGAGGGAACGGCCAGAGCATCGAGATATCCGGCGATATCCGCCGTGACGGAGTGTCCGAGCACCCCCATTGCCTCACGGCGCCGGGCTTGCTGGTGGTTCAGAGAGGATGAAGTCATGTCACCGTCGCTCAACAAGTTGTATGATTTACTAGACAACTTTATAGGCGGAGGCAATGACCGTTTCGTGACAGCGGCACGATTTTTCGCTAATGCGTGGTCGACATCATTTCGGGACCGGTTTTGTGACCATTCAGGACAAGCCAACAGGCGTTGCATTGTGGCGGCACGTCGCCGACGGCATTGAGCGCGGCATCGCCGATGGCCGCTATGGCGCTGGCGAAAAGCTGCCCGGCGAGACCGAACTGGCTGACATCTATCGCGTCAATCGCCACACCGTGCGCCGCGCGCTCGCGACCCTGGCCGAACGCGGCCTGGTTCGCGCCGAGCGCGGCAGCGGCACCTATGTGGAATCGCCAAAGCTGGCATATCCCCTGCGGTCACGCACGCGCTTCTCGGAAATTGCCGGTGCCGGCGGACGCGAGCCGCAGGCGCAGTTGATCGGGGCCTGGGACGATGTGGCAACACGCGATCTCGCCAGGCAACTTGGCCTCAAAGCCGGCGCTCCGCTGATCCGCATCGAGGCGCTGCGCCTCGCTGACAAGACGCCGATCTGCGTCGGCACCAACTGGCTGTCGGCTGAACACTTTCCCGATTTCGGCAAGGTCTACGAGCGCGTGCGCTCGATGACCAAGGCGCTGGCGCATTACGGCATCAAGGATTATCGCCGCGCCTCGACCAAGGTCACCGCCGGAATCATCGACGCCACCGATGCAACACGGCTTGGTGTTGCGCTCGGGCGTCCGATCTTGATTGTCGATTCCATCGATGTGGATGCCGACGGCACGCCGCTGAGCGTCACGCATTCACGTTTCGTCGCCGAGCGCGTCGAATTCGTGGTCGACAGCGGTTCTCTTTGATCCTGCCGGATGAGATCCTGTCGGACCCGATCCCAACGGATGGGATCAGAACGGATCGGCGCCGAGACCCGGTACATCCGCCGGACGGGGTCCGGGCGCCGGCCACAGGAAACGGCGGTCCTTCTCGGCAATCGCAACGTCATTGATGCTGGCCTCGCGGCGGCGCATCAGGCCGGCGTCATCGAACTCCCACTGCTCGTTGCCATAGGAGCGATGCCAGTTGCCGCCGTCGTCGTGCCATTCATATTGAAAGCGCACGGCAATGTGATTGCCGTCGAACGCCCACAGATCCTTGATCAGCCGATATTCGTGTTCCTTCTCCCATTTGCGGGTGAGAAATTCGACAATCGCCGAGCGCCCCTGAAAGAACTCGCCGCGATTGCGCCAAGTCGAATCCTCGGTATAGGCGAGTGACACTTTCACCGGATCGCGTGAATTCCAGCCGTCTTCGGCCATGCGGGCCTTCTGGGCGGCGGTTTCTCGGGTGAAGGGCGGAAACGGTGGACGCGACATGGGGTCCTCGGCTTTGCTATGTGCCGGGATTGTAGCGTTGCCGCACGCGGAGTCGATGCCGTTCCGCCTATCGCACGATTGCTAAATCTGATCGGCCTTCATGGCAATCCGCAGCGCTTTCGGGATCGGCTTGGCCCGGCCGCCGGAGACAAAGGCCACCTTGACCTTGGCCTCAAGCAGCAACTCATCGCCGCGGCGTACTTCCTGATCCAGCATGATCGAGGCACCCCTCACCTCTTGTGGAATCGTGACGACGTCAAGCAGGTCGTCCAGGACTGCCGGTTTTAGAAAATCAATTTTCATCGACCGAACAACGAAGGCAAAGCCCGGCGCATCCTTCCGCGCTTCGTTCAGCAGCTCTTGTTGACTCGTTCCGAGTAAACGCAAGTAATTCGTTCTGCCGCGTTCCATGAAGCGCAAAAAATTCGCGTGATAAACAATCTGGCCGGCGTCAGTATCTTCGAAATAAACGCGGACCCGCATATGATGACGACCGTCGCGAATTTCGCCATCGAGAGAGGCTGTCACAGGGGGATTCCTCTTATCACACTTCGGGGAGTAATCGTCTTGCACAGAGGTACCTTCCTCAGCAAGCGCCAATCGCTCTAGGCTGAACCTTGCTTGAAATGCACACCCGCCGACGCCAATCCGGCGGAAGTGGCAAAGCAAATCGTGCGGGTCGTGGATATCCCATTTGGCAAGGGTCCCTTCCGGGTCCCCTTCGGTCCGTCGTAGAATAGCGCGGAATTCGTCAATGGCGTCGCCGGCCGAGGGCATATTGCCGTTTTATATCTGCCGGGTACCGCTGTGCCCGATGAACATTTCAATCCTACCTGGGGTGTACGGACTTACGAGACATCCCTTCTCTTGAGCCTCAAGGGCACGAAGGATGACCGGGATGTCACGTCGGAAAAGTGCGTGGAAGCGCCCCATTCAAGTCTGGATGACCGCTATTGCCGTGCGCGTCGCGTTGCAGCTTCATGTTAAGGATATCGGCGTGGATTCGCGATGCAGCCTTTCACCCTGCCCCTATGAACACTTAAGCAGACTAGCTCATGGACCCGCTTGATAGCCCCAGTTCCAGGCCAAATGCGCGTCTGACAACGCGTGCATCACCGCAAGGAATTGCGGCTGATCTTGTTGCAGTGCTGGTAGCCGTTACCTCGGGGGAGCCTCGTGTTCTCACGATCCAGGATCAGCGCGCCCTGCCCTCCGGGCCCTTCGAGCTCGCCCATCGTTCGCTGCAATCGGGGCTACGTGCCTGGGTCGAACGGCAGACGCGGTTGCCGCTCGGTTATGTCGAACAGCTCTACACCTTCGCCGACCGCGACCGCGCTGGTACCGCCGCGCAGCATGCCATCTCGATCAGCTATCTTGGCCTGACACGAGAACAACCGGCATTCGGCGAACATGAAGCCAGATGGCGCGGCTGGTACGATTATTTCCCCTGGGAAGATCATCGCGTCGGCCCACCGCCGCTGATGGAGCAAACTTTGCGGCCGGGGCTCAAGGCCTGGATTTCCGTAGCGCCCGATCGGGCGGCGCAGCGCGCTCGTCGGCAGCGCGCCGAGATACTGTTCGGCCTCGACGAGCACAGCTGGAACGAAGAACTGGTTCTGCAGCGGTACGAACTATTATATGAGGCGAGACTGATCCCGGAGGCGACACGCGGAAACGCCCCTACACCCATATCGGCCAATGCGGTTTTATTGGACACGCTCGGTCACCCCATGATCCTCGATCATCGCCGGATTCTGGCCACCGGAATTGCAAGGCTCAGGGCCAAGATCAAATACCATCCGGTGGTATTTGAACTGATGCCGGACACATTCACGCTGCTGCAATTGCAACGCTGTGTTGAGGCGTTGGCGGGACGGCAAGTGCACAAGCCGAATTTCCGCCGCCTGATCGAGCAGCAGGAACTCGTTGAG
This sequence comes from Tardiphaga sp. P9-11, assembly GCF_008329525.1. Classification (GTDB taxonomy): domain Bacteria; phylum Pseudomonadota; class Alphaproteobacteria; order Rhizobiales; family Xanthobacteraceae; genus Tardiphaga. The sequence continues at coordinate 206,576 of NZ_NPKQ01000006.1, forward strand.
GAAACTGGCGAAACCAGTCAGGACACCGGCGGACGTCCCGCAAAACTGTTCCGTTTCCGCCGTACCGTATTTGCGGAACGCGCCATCGCCGGAACCAAACTTCCTATCTCGGGGGCTTGACAAGACTTATACTCGATTACAGTATAACATGTGCTCAACGAGAGTATATGTCATGCTGTCGATACCCGAACTGCGTCCCTCGGAACATCTCTATGCGAAAGTGCGCCACGCGATCCCCGCGATCGAATGGTCGATGCTGTCAAAAGATATCGACGCGATCATCGCGTTGAAGAAGAGCCGCAACGCGGTCATCCTTGCCCACAATTATCAGACACCGGAAATCTTCCATTGCGTCGCGGACATTGTCGGCGACAGCCTTGCTCTGGCCCGCGAAGCGATGCACGTGGAGGCCGATGTCATCGTTCTCGCCGGCGTTCACTTCATGGCCGAGACGGCCAAGTTACTCAATCCGTCAAAGACCGTACTGATTCCCGATCGCGGCGCCGGCTGCTCGCTCGCCGATTCCATCACGCCCGAGGACGTGAGGCTGCTGCGGCAAACTTATCCCGGCGTCCCGATCGTGACTTATGTGAACACCTCGGCAGCGGTGAAGGCAGAGTCGGATATCTGCTGCACCTCAGGCAATGCCAAGGCGGTCATCGAGTCGCTCGGCGTTGATCGCGTGATCATGCTGCCGGACGAATATCTAGCCAGGAACATCGCTGCCGAGACCAAGGTGAAGGTGATTACCTGGACTGGTCATTGCGAGGTGCACGAGCGCTTCAGCGCCGAAGAAGTGCGGCAATTGCGCGAGAACCACCCCGGTGTCGTCGTGCTGGCGCATCCGGAATGCCCGCCGGACGTCCTGGCGGAGGCCGATTTCGCCGGTTCGACGGCGGCCATGTCATCCTATGTCGCAACCAAACGACCGCCGCGGGTGGTGCTTCTAACGGAATGCTCGATGAGCGACAATGTCGCCATCCAGTACCCGGACCTCGAATTCATTCGTCCGTGCAATCTCTGTCCACACATGAAGACGATCACGCTCGGCAATATCCGTCATGCGTTGGAGACAATGCAGCACCAGGTCACGATCGGCGAGCCCGTCGCGGCGCGCGCGCGTCTCGCTGTCGAGCGAATGCTCGCCGTCACATGACAGCGTTGTACGATACGGACGGCGCTCCCGTCATCATCGGCGGCGGCCTCGCCGGCCTGATGACCGCCCTGGCGCTCGCGCCGCAACCGGTGCTGCTCCTGACCGGCGCGCCGCTGGGCTTGGAATCGTCGAGCGTGCTTGCACAAGGCGGCATCGCGGCCAGTATCGGAGCAGATGATGACGTTTCGCTGCATCTGGCGGACACACTCGCCGCCGGTGACGGCTTGTGCGATGAAGCCATCGCAGCCTCAATCCTCGCTGCAGCGCCCGCCGCGATCGAGCAGCTAGCGCGGCTCGGCGTCGTTTTCGATCGGGATGCCAACGACAAGATCGTTCTCGGCCTTGAGGCCGCACATTCGCGCCGCCGGATCGTCCATGCCGGGGGTGACGCCACAGGCCGGGACGTCATTCGAGCCTTGGTCCGCAAGGTCCGCGAGACGCCTTCAATCACGGTGATCGAGGCAACCACAGCACAGCGCCTGGTGGTTGAAGACAACGCGGTGGCGGGTCTTCTCGGCCATGCCGACCGAGGACCCGTGCTTTTTGCCACCGACCGTATCGTGATCGCAACCGGCGGCATCGGCGGCCTGTTTGTGCATGGGACGAATCCGGCCAGGTCCTGGGGCCAGGGCCTCGCACTCGCGGCACGCGCCGGCGCAACCATGACCGATCTTGAATTTATCCAATTCCATCCGACGGCGCTCGACAGCAAGTCCTCTCCACTGAAACTCATCAGTGAGGCCGTGCGTGGAGAAGGCGCGATCCTCGTCGATGGGAATGGCGATCGCTTCATGGCTGATACCTCCGGCGCCGAGCTTGCCCCCCGCGATATCGTCGCACGTGCGGTCTGGCGGCACATGGCGGCGGGACATCGGGTTTTTCTTGACGCGAGAGATATGAAAGGAATCGACTTTACGCGGCGTTTCCCGGCCATCACGGCGCTGTGTCGCGACGCAGGAATCGATCCTCTTACGCAGCCGATCCCCGTCCGTCCCGCTGCGCACTACCACATGGGCGGGATACTGGTTGACCGGACCGGGCGGACTTCCATCGACGGTCTGTGGGCCTCCGGCGAAGCCGCCTGCACAGGCCTGCATGGTGCAAACCGGCTTGCAAGTAATTCACTCCTCGAGGCGGCCGTGTGTGGCGGCTGGGTTGCCCAGGATATTGCCGGAGCGGCCTCCACCCGGCGGCGTCAGACAATGTTGCCCGCTGGCGTAACAGACAGCGACCCAGGTTTGGTGCGCCCTATTCTGTCGCGTGCCGCAGGCGTATTGCGCGATGGCGAAGGCCTGCGTGCCGCCGCCCGCGCCCTCTATCCCCTCGCGACCTCGCAGCAAGCTGCAAGCGATCCCGCAATTGTCGGCCTTATGATCGTAATCGCTGCCTTGCGCCGCCAGGAAAGCCGTGGCGCGCATGCACGCATCGACTTCCCGAAACACACGAGCCTGGCGAAGCGTTCGACGCTGCGCCTCGATGACGCGCTTCAAACCGCGCGAGACGACATCCCGGAACTCGTTGTCTAACTCAAAGGATCGCTATGACACCCTCGCCACTACCCCATGTCATGATCGAGCCATTGGTTCGCATGGCGTTGCTTGAAGATCTCGGACGAGCGGGAGATCTCACGACCGACGCGATCGTGCCAGCCGGCCGACGCACCACAACACTTCTTGTTGCGCGGCAGCCCGGCGTGGTCGCCGGGCTCGAGCTCGCTCGACTCGCCTTTCAATTGATCGATCCAACGATCGAGATGCATATCGAGCGTAACGACGGCGCAGTCCTCACGCCCGGCGACGTGATCGCCACGATCACCGGCCCTGCGCGAGGTATTTTGACTGCGGAACGGGTTGCGTTGAATTTCCTGTGTCGCCTGAGCGGAATTGCCACGGCAACGTCGTCCGTGGTTACAGCGATCCAGGACTACAAGACGAAAATCGTCTGCACGCGCAAGACAACGCCAGGGCTGCGCGCCATAGAAAAATATGCAATTCGTGTTGGCGGTGGCAGCAATCACCGGTTCGGCCTCGACGATGCCGTACTCATCAAGGACAATCATGTTACCATCGCGGGCAGCGTAACCGAGGCGTTGAAACGGGCGAAAAATAGTGTCGGCCATCTGGTCAAGATCGAACTCGAGGTCGATACGCTCGATCAGCTGCGCGAGGCGCTCGATCACGGTGTCGATGCCGTGCTTCTCGACAATATGGATCCAGCTATGCTCACGGAAGCGGTCGCGATGGTCGCAGGCCGGGCAGTAACCGAAGCCTCCGGCCGCATTACGCCCACTACGGCGCCACAAATCGCTGCGACCGGCGTCGATCTGATTTCAATCGGCTGGCTCACCCATAGCGTCGGCGTTCTCGACATCGGACTCGATTTCAAGCGAGATGATTCGAAGATGTGAAGCAGCGGCTTGAGCAGCCACCTAATGTTGGTGGCACACGGTATTCAGCTTAAGGTTACAAAATTCTGTTGCAAGCGAATGTCATTGATTTCATCGCACGCGATCCGGTTGAGCTGCTCAGGCAAAGAGCCATGACTTGCACCGGCTTGCTCATCACCCCAATTTACCATCAATGAGTATCCTCGGCACCCTTGTCGGCAGGCACATGTGACGGATGACGTGCGTCGCCCCTCCGGTTTTGTGGGCGCACGTACATCGTCATCGCATCCGGGAGCTCCGTCTTGACCTTCAGAGCAGCGACAAGGGCGTCCTCGGCATCCACGACGACATGGCCCGCCTTACCCTTTAACTTGAATCCAACGGTAAATTGCATCTGCGCATACCTCGTCTTCACTGCAATTGTGCCCCCCGCCTACTTTCCTCCAGCGGGCGCCATCTCGGCCTTCTTTCCCGTCGCGTCGAACTGTTTGAGATAAGCGACGACATCGTCAATCTGCTTCGGATCCTTGAGACCCGGAAATGTCATTTTGGTGCCGGGTATCTTCGCCTTCGGATCCTTGATGTATTCCCGGAAGGCCGTCTCATCCCAGGTGATGCCTGAATTCTTGTTCGCGGAAGAGTAGCTGTAACCCTCGATCGTTCCTGACTTGCGTCCAAAAAGCCCGTTAAGAATTGGGCCGACCGCGTTCTTTGCGCTCGCTCCGATCTGATGACACGCTCGGCATTGGACGAAAACCTTTTCTCCTGCGGCAACATCCTGGGCGTAGGCTGAAATGGGCGAAAGGATTCCCGCCCCGATCACAAGAGTAAAAATGCGCATGCGACCGCTCCTTGGCTAACAAACAGGACGGCTTGAAAAATCGAAACAGAAACGAGCGCGCGATTCGCTGGTCAGTCCAGCGACGCGATGATCTCCCGGTAAGCTGCTTCGGGAAACGCCTTCAACGTGTGCGTTCGAATGCTTCCCAGCATACCCAGCTGTAAGTTGAACCGTGCAGCGACGGCATCGTCCGGCGCTTCGTAAACCGCGACGATGTCATAATCGCCCATGGTCAGGAAAAACGATTTGAACTCTCCATCCATATCTTTGAGAGCTTTCTTCGCCAGATCGAGACGACGCGGCGAGTCCTTGACGTGTTGCACTCCCTGATCGGTCCAGGTTGCAAGCATGATATATGTCGTCATGAAAGTCCTCCTTGCACACGAGGCCCCCGCTGATCTTTACACCCCCGCCTTGAAGAACACGATCCGGCTCAACAGCGTGTAGTCCGACTCAAACGCCATGATCCCGACAAAGACCAGCAACAGCAGCGGCGGGAGCAAAATGGCATAGGCCAAAGCCAGACGTTCCCACGCCATGTGCATGAAGACCGCAACAATCAAGCCCGCCTTCAACATCATGAAGAGCACGATGAGTGACCATCTCAAATGTCCCTGCAGGTTGAAATAGTCGACGAGGTAAGAGCATGTACTCAGGACGAATAGCCATCCCCAGACCACAAGATAAAGTTTGATCGGGTGCTGATGCCCCTCGGCATGTGCCGTGGCGGCTGTAGGGAGTGTTGCATTTAGCGTGACTTCAGCCATGTTTTCCCTCACCAAAGATAGAAAAAGGCAAAGATAAACACCCACACGAGATCGACGAAGTGCCAGTATAGGCCGGTGATTTCGACGATCTCGTAGTTCCCCTTCCTGCTAGTGAAAAATCCCCGGCGTTCAGTCTCGAAATCTCCGCGCCAAACCTTTCGCGCAATGATGATCAGGAAGATCACGCCAATCGTGACGTGCGTGCCGTGGAAGCCTGTGATCATAAAAAAACACGAGCCGAACTGCTCCGCACCCCACGGATTTCCCCAAGGCCGGACCCCCTCCATGATCAGCTTGGTCCACTCGAAAGCCTGCATTCCTACAAATGTCGCGCCGAACGCAGCGGTTACCAGCATCAGCACTGCCGTTTTACGCCAATCGCGGCGGTAGCCAAAGTTGACGGCCATGGCCATGGTCCCGCTGCTGCTGATCAGCACAAAGGTCATGATGGCGATCAGAATGAGCGGGATGTGCTGTCCTGCAATCGTGAGAGCGAAGACTTCACTCGGGTTGGGCCAGGGCACCGTCGTGGACATGCGCGCTGTCATGTACGACAACAGGAAGCAACCGAAGATGAAGGTATCGCTGAGGAGAAAGATCCACATCATGGCCTTTCCCCACGAGACATTCTTGAATGCTCGTTGATCCGAGGACCAGTCGGCGGCAATGCCTCGCCAGCCTCCGGCTGGCGTTCGGCGCTTGTCGATGTTTGTCAGCACAATCTCTGCCATCGCGTCGATGCCTTCCCTATGTCAGCAACTGGCGACAGAAGATGGCGAAATCGTCTGCCCAACCTGTCAGCAGAGCAAGCAGGATCAACCAGACCAGGAGCAGGAAGTGCCAATACATCGTGCACAATTCCACACTCAAACGCAGTCGCAAGATTTCAGCACCCCGCCATGCCTTGACGATGGTTCTGCCCAGAGCAACGAGACCGCCGAGCAAGTGCAGTCCATGGACCGCGGTGATTAGATAGAAGAAGGCGTTGGCCGGATTAGCCGCCAAGAAATAGCCCGCGGTGTTGAGCTGCTGCCACACCAGCAACTGACCTATCAGAAAAACAACAGCGGAAACGCCACCTGCAAGCAGACCGGTCAGCACATCCTCGCTGTCGTCGCGATGTGCGGCAAACTGCGCCCATTGCAGCGCGCCGCTACTGACGATCAGAACACCGGTATTGAACCACAGCAACGCGGGCACAGGCAGCGACCGCCAGTCGATCAGTTGCATGCGCATGGAGTAAGCGCTGATGAAGAGCGCAAACAACGACCCGACGACCGCGAGAAACACACCTAAGCCAATTTTTGCTGCCGGCAATGACATCGAGCTTCCGCCGGGGAAATCGCCAGCCGCTCCCTCCTCTAGCCAAGGCTTTGCTGCAAGCCGTTGCTGCGAGAGCCACCATCCCGCGATGGCCGCTATTCCAGCCATAAACAGGACAATGGCGCTCATGGATGAATTCCTTGCGGCGCGGATCTGGCTGGCGGTTCATTCTGCGGGATGAAATCCCGTGCAGCGCCGGGCACGCTATAGTCGTAAGCCCAGCGATAGACGACCGGGAGCTCCCTGCCCCAGTTGCCATGCGCCGGCGGGGTCTGCGGCGTCTGCCATTCAAGCGTGGTTGCGTTCCACGGATTGCCGCCAGCCTCCTTGCCCTTGAATAAGCTCCAGATCATGTTGAACACGAATACGAGCTGGGCAAAGCCAACGACAAGCGCGGCTATACTCATGAATGCATTCAGGTCGTGGGCCGACGCCGGAACGAACGCCGTCTGACCGATGTCGTGATAGCGGCGCGGCACCCCCAGCAGGCCGAGATAGTGCATGGGGAAGAAAATCGCGTAAGCTCCAAGGAACGTGACCCAGAAATGGAATCGCCCCAGCGTCTCGTTCAGCATCCGTCCCGTCACTTTCGGATACCAGTGATAGATCGCACCAAAGACGACCATGATCGGCGCGACACCCATTACCATATGAAAATGTGCGACCACGAACATGGTGTCGGACAACGGAACGTCCACGACAACGTTGCCGAGGAACAGGCCGGTCAGGCCGCCGTTGACGAACGTGATGATGAACGCGAGCGCGAACAGCATCGGAATGGTGAGGTGAATGTTGCCGCGCCACAGGGTGAGGATCCAGTTGTAAACCTTGATCGCCGTGGGGATCGCGATGATGAGAGTCGTTGTCGCGAAGAAAAAGCCGAACTGCGGATTCATACCGCTGACATACATATGGTGCGCCCACACCACGAAGCTCATCGCTCCGATCCCGACAATGGCCCACACCATCATGCGATAGCCGAAAATGTTCTTTCGCGCATGAGTGCTGATGAGATCAGAGACAATGCCGAAAGCAGGCAACGCGACGATGTAGACTTCGGGATGGCCGAAAAACCAGAACAGGTGCTGGAACAGCAATGGACTGCCACCGCCGTACTTCGTCTGCTGCCCCATCTCCACGAGCATTGGCATGAAGAAGCTGGTCCCGAGGAGCCGATCGAACAGCATCATCACCGAGGCGACGAACAAGGCTGGAAATGCGAGCAATGCCATCACGGTCGCTGTGAAAATGCCCCATACCGTCAGAGGCAACCGCATTAGCGTCATTCCGCGCGTGCGCCCCTGGAGCACCGTCACGACGTAATTCAATCCGCCCATGGTGAAACCGATAATGAACAGGATCAGCGACACCAGCATCATGACGATGCCTGCTTCCTGCCCGGGGCTTCCAGAGAGAATGGCCTGCGGCGGATAGAGCGTCCATCCCGCACCTGTTGGACCGCCCGGCACAAAGAAGGTCGAAGCCAGCACCAGCACGGCAAGCAGGTAAATCCAGTAGCTCAGCATGTTCGCGTAGGGGAAAACCATATCGCGAGCGCCGACCATCAGCGGGATGAGGTAATTCCCGAAGCCTCCGAGAAACAGCGCTGTGAGAAGGTAGACCACCATGATCATGCCATGCATGGTGATGAACTGGAGATACTGACTCGGATCGATAAACGAAAACGTTCCGGGGAAGCCGAGTTGCAGCCGCATCAGCCATGACAATACCAGCGCCACCATGCCGATGGCCATCGCTGTAATTGCATACTGGACCGCGATGACCTTGGCATCTTGCGAGAAGACGTATCGGGTCCACCAGCTTCTCGGGTGGTAGAGATCGACCTCACCCACTTCAGCCGGCGGGATCCCTGCGAATACGTCAGACGGGACATCAACCATTAGAATGTCCTCCCGGATTTGGCCTCTGATCATCGCGAAGCGTGAGCGTCACGACATACAACGCCTCCGCGTCGGTCTTGCTATTTGTCACCTATCTTGTAAGTCGCCTTCATCAGATTGCGCTGACCAGATAACGTTGCGAATGTCTGCTGCTTCTCCAGCCATGCATGATATTCACTCTCTTCCTGAACGATGACGTTGCTCCGCATTTGCGCATGCGCGACACCGCACAATTCCGCGCAGAGAACCTCGAATGTTCCTGTGCGCGTGGGAGTGAACCAGAAATAGGTGACTGAGCCCGGCACCATATCCATCTTCGCCCGGAACTCAGGCACATAGAAGTCGTGTAGAACGTCGATTGAACGGAGCAACACCTTGACCGGCTTCCCGATTGGGAGATGCAAATCGTCGTTCTCAATCACGACGTCGTCCTGGCCGGCAGGATCGTTCGGATTCAAGCCCAATGGATTCTCGGCACTGACGTTGCGGGCATCTGTCCTACCAAGCCGGCCGTCTTTTCCGGGCAGCCGGTAGCTCCAGCGCCACTGCTGACCCATGACCTCGATCTCGGTCGCGTCCTCCGGCACCGTAACGAACTGATGCCAGACAACCAAACCGGGCGCCAACATCGCTCCGACACCAACCGCCGTTCCTATGGTGAGCCACCATTCGAGCCGCTTGTTCTCAGGCTCGTAGGCCGCCTGCCTGCCTTCCTTGTGATGAAAGCGAAGAACGCAATAGGCCATGAACGCGACGACAGCGAAGAAAACCGCTCCGGTAATCCAGAACGTCATGGTGATCGTGTCGTCGATGTAGCGCCAGTTCGAGGCGATCGGCGTCCACCACCATGGGCTCAAGAGGTGAAACAGCACCGAGCCGACCGCGATCAAAAGCAGTATGAGTGCTACAGCCATCCCTCATTCACCCTTGCCGTTAACGGCTACGGATATAATTTAAAGGGCGGAGCTTGCGTCTGTTCCGATGGTTGGCTTCACATCGCCATCGCCGTGTCTCTTGTGCCTCGCCCATTCAAACGGTCGCGGTAACACATCACACCGACTGCACGTCACGAGCGCCAATCATATTGGTGCCGGGACATCTTGATTTTAAGATGGTACCCGTTGGCTCCGGCGTCAATAGCTCAGTAGAGGCATATGCCCGGCGCTGATATGGCGCGCGATCCCCAGCGCTGCAAACCGGCGAGCAACTGCCATTCGGTGACACAACGCAACAAACAATTTGTGCAGTTGCACAGTCACCCAACAGTGAGTGCTATTTTACTTCGATCGCGCTAAGCTTGCTCGACCGGTCGCAACAGGCTCGTCCGGCAAAGCTCTCTTTCGTTACACGTGGTTGCCGTACCCGACCCGATCGCGACCTTCGCATATGAGGACGGATACGCACGGCTTGAGGACGGCGTCGTTTTCACCGTAGCGACCACGAGCAAGGGAGACTGGGCCATGGCCATACAGTATTCCGACAACATCGCAAAACCTGCACCCCACCCGTTCGGAATCGCCGCCCGATTTGTCGTTCGCAAAATCGTCCTTTCCGACTTGAGCGACGCGCTGCGTCTCGGCTTTGAAGATTTCAAGGCCGTACCAAGTCACGCCATTATCCTGTGCGTCATTTATCCCGTTCTCGGCCTTGTTCTGTTCAGGATGGTCCTTGGCTATTCGGTGCTACCGCTGCTGTTTCCGCTGGCCGCCGGATTTACGTTGATTGGTCCTTTTGCCGCTCTCGGTCTCTACGAACTTAGTCGCCGCCGCGAGCGCGGCGAGGAAGCCGCTGCATGGCATGCGATCAACGTACTGCACACGCCATCTTTAGGCGCCATGCTCGAACTCGGCGCACTCCTGCTCATTCTGTTTGTGACCTGGATCGCCGCCGCGAACGCGATCTACATTGCAACCTTCGGCCACGCCCCGGCTGCAAGCATTCCTGATTTCGCAACACGCGTGTTGACGACGCCTGAAGGATGGTCGCTCATCATCATCGGCTGCGGCGTCGGCTTCCTGTTTGCCGTTGTGACCCTGTGCGTCAGTGTTGTGGCGTTTCCGTTGATGCTCGACCGGCATACGACCGCGATAGATGCAATCCGGACGTCGCTGCGGTCCGTGAAGGAAAATCCAATACCCATGGCCGTATGGGGGCTGATTGTCGCGATGCTGCTGGTGATCGGTTCGCTACCATTCTTCGTCGGTCTCGCTGTCGTTCTGCCGGTGCTCGGTCATGCCACCTGGCATCTTTATCGGAAAGTGGTGGAGCCGGATCCGAATCCACCGCAAGAACAACCCCGCCCGCCAAAAGGACGCCGCTATGCGGCAGACTTCCCGGCCTCTCTCTTCCCGTGGAGTCGCGAGCGCTTGCCATAGCAGCGGAACGGAAAGCCGGGATCGCGCCGCTGATTTTTTGCCGAAGATAATCGGGATGACAATCGGAAGATTTGGGTACGCATTGGCGGTCCCAACAACCGGGACAGCGTGCTGCCGCGAAGGTTCACCCGCTGCTTTTTCTGCTTTTCGGACTACTTCGCGATGGAGCTGATCAACGCCAACAAATTGCAGCTTGCGGACGGGAGGACTATCTTGGGCTTATAACTAAGCAGCCGCCCATCGTACAGCGAGGGTCTGCAGGGAAGACCTCACGGTGGATGGTGTGCATTTGCACCGGAGGTCACATCATGTCCATTGCTCCCACACTCCAGAAATACCTCGCCGCTGAAAACATCCAATACGAGGTGATTCCACACGAACGCAGCATGACGTCCGCTCGCACGGCCGAGGCATGCCATATCTCCAGCGATCGCCTCGCCAAGGGCATCGTGTTGCGGCGCGACGGCGAATATGTGCTGGCCGTCTTGCCCGCATCGCATCACCTGCTCCTGCCGGAGCTGAAAACAAAACTCGGTAACAGTGTCCACATGGCCGATGAAACCGAGATCAATCTGCTGTTCCGCGACTGTGCATACGGTGCGGTTCCTGCCCTCGGCAAATGCTACGGGCTGGATATCATCGTCGACGACAGCATCCAGGCACAGCCGGATATTTATATGGAAGCTGGCGATCATGAGACGCTGCTTCATATGGGTCACGCGCAGTTTGCGCGCCTGACGGCCAACGTACCGCACGGTCGTTTTAGCGCGCACGACTGAGGGTTTATCGATTGCATCCGACGATCTGTGGCGACCGTCGCGGTTGCGCATGGGAAGATTGCACCGCTACTTAACGGCCTATGCGGCGGTGCGATGCCTCCCTATGCTTCATGCCCTGAATCGAAGTCATCCTCGAAACGCAAATGCTTGACACTGCGGCCACGGCGCCGCACGAGCTTCAAGGCCTCTACACCGATCCTGATGTGCTTTTCGACATAGTTCGCGGTTACCATCTGATCCGACGCTTCGGTCTTAACCCCCTCAGGGATCATTGGCTGATCAGACACAAGGAGCAGCGCGCCAGTCGAAATGTGGTTGGCAAATCCTGCAGCAAAGATTGTTGCAGTCTCCATGTCGATCGCCATACTTCGTGTACCACGCAACTGATCTCTGAAGCGATCGTCGTGTTCCCAGACGCGACGATTGGTCGTGTACACAGTGCCGGTCCAATAGTCGTGACCGAGATCGCGGATCATCGTCGACACCGCGCGCTGCAACTGGAACGCTGGCAACGCAGGAACCTCAGGTGGCAGGTAGTCGTTCGAGGTACCTTCGCCCCGAATGGCCGCAATCGGTAGAATCAAGTCACCGATCTGATTTTTACGTTTCAACCCGCCGCATTTTCCGAGAAACAAAGCGGCTTTCGGCGCGATGGCGCTTAACAGATCCATCACGGTCGCGGCATTCGGGCTTCCCATGCCGAAGTTGATCAGGGTGATTCCATCGACAGTCGCGTTGGGCATCGGTCGATCTACGCCCTTTACCAATCCGCCATACGCCGTAGCGAACCATTCGACGTAGTTGTCGAAGTTGGTCAGGAGAACATATTCTCCGAATTCAGCAAGCGGCGTGCCAGTGTAACGCGGCAGCCAGTTTTCTACGATGTCTTTCTTCTCTTTCATTCCCTTTGATCTCGTCCGGAGGCGCATGACCACACAGCCAATCAACCTGTCAGATAGGACCGTTCCCTGGCCAATGCCACACTGCCAGATTAGCCGGATTCCGCGAATCCGTTTGCAACCCAGTGCCGGTTCAAACTTTGGCCGCACAGAGTTTGATTTCTATGTCCGCGGTGCCCAACCGCGAAAGGCGCTTACTCATTTTTGAAACGCTCAGCCAGAATCTCCTTGCCAACCAACCAGCTGACAGAGCCAGCGTAAGGACGGGCCGTAAATAGTTCAGATCAGATTAAGTGGCTGCAGCATCGGCCGCAAAGCACCAGTGCGCAATCCCGCTGGCGGATGGGAGGTCTAGAACCCGTCACAACGAAAAGCCGTGAGCTGCGAGGGGCAGCACATGATCACGTGTCAATGGAGCCAAGACGATAGCCTCAGGTGCAGTTGGATTGATCCAAATCGCTTCGGCGATCTCGGCCTGGGGCGCGATCGCGCCATCCACCTTGACCGCGTAAACACAGGCCTGCACCCGCCATCCCGGCTCATTCGCGGCGACGCTATCGAACTGTCCGAGCGCTTGCGCAGAACCGGGCACCATTCGACATCCCAACTCTTCGCTGATCTCGCGCTCCAGCGCGGTCAAATCGTCCTCGCCGGCGTCGCGCTTACCTCCCGGCTGCATGAAGGCCTCGGTGCCACGCTTGCGCACCACCAGCATGCGCCCTGCGTCATCGCGGATCAGCGCAGCAACCACCCCAATGATCTTGTCGCTCATCGCGGATTATTCCTCGTCGTTCGATCCAAAAAAACCGATCTGGCTCGCATCGCGCTTTGGCTCTTGCAGACCCAGATGCTTGAACGCATGTGAGGTCAGCAATCGCCCGCGCGGCGTACGTTGCAGATAACCGCATTGGATCAGATAGGGCTCGATAATATCTTCGATGGCATCACGCGGTTCGGACAGCGCAGCTGCCATGGTCTCCACACCAACGGGACCACCGGCGTAGTTCATGGCGATGGTGGTGAGATAACGGCGATCCATCGCGTCGAGACCGGCGCTGTCAACTTCCAACGCGGACAGCGCGTGGTCGGCGATCTTGCGGTCGATCGCAGATGCATCCGCAGCAGACGCGAAATCACGCACGCGGCGCAACAGACGCCCGGCGATGCGCGGCGTGCCGCGGGCGCGGCGCGCGATCTCGTTGGCGCCTTCGGCGGTCATGCCGATCTCCAGCACGCGGGCGCCGCGGGTGACGATCTTTTCGAGTTCATCAATCGTGTAGAAATTCAGCCGCAGCGGAATGCCGAAGCGGTCGCGCAGCGGATTGGTGAGCAGGCCTGCGCGTGTGGTGGCGCCGACCAGCGTGAATTTCGACAGCTCGATCTTCACCGAACGTGCAGCGGGTCCTTCGCCGATGATGAGGTCGAGCTGGAAATCCTCCATCGCGGGATAGAGCACTTCCTCCACCGCCGGGCTGAGACGATGAATTTCATCGATGAACAGAACATCGCGCTCTTCGAGATTGGTCAGCAATGCAGCGAGATCGCCGGCCTTGGCGATGACCGGCCCCGACGTCGCGCGAAACCCGACGCCGAGTTCGCGCGCGACGATTTGCGCCAGCGTGGTCTTGCCGAGGCCAGGCGGCCCGACGAACAGCGTGTGATCCAGCGCCTCGCCGCGCTTGCGGGCAGCATCGATGAATATCTGCAGATTGGCGCGCGCCTGGGCCTGGCCGACGAAATCGGACAGCGACTGCGGACGCAGCGTGGTGTCACCGACATCATCGGATCGGCGCTCGGGCGTAATAATGCGATCGGGTGGCGTATTCATGATGCGACGTTACCACGGTGCAACGGTCGCGCGAACCACCAGCACAGGCTGGCCGGAATTACGGCAATGCCCGCGAGCAATGCGGACATCGACAGCGCCTGCGTGAGCGATCGAACGTCGGGCAGAAACACTGCCGAAGACTCCGACGGTTGAATGAACGTTCCAAGGGAGATGAAGCCGGCAATGCCGACTGCCGCAGCGAGCCATGCCATCCAGATCGTATTCAAGCCGGCATAGACGGCACACAGCGCGAAGACGAGACCGGCACCGAGCGACGGCAGCAGCGCGGCCATTGCAGCCACGAATGCCAACAGCCACAGTGCAATGGAGAGTAGCGACCTGAAGCCATCGAGATCAGCGACGGAGAAAATCAGTTGAAGGATCGATGCACCCAGACCAACCACGAGCAAAGACACGAGTGCGGCTACCGATAGCGAGCCGACAACACCGAAGATCGCGATAATGCCAATCACACGGGCGATCCTGGCAAGGCTCACTTCGCCAATTCCTTCAGCCCGAGCTTGATGAGTTGCGCCGTTTCCGCACTCTCGCCTGCGCTGCGCGACGCTGCTGCGACGGCAGCCGCAGCCTGTGGCTGGCCATAGCCTAGATTGACCAGCGCCGAAATCGCATCGGTGACGGGACGCGGCGCATTCCTGTCATCGATCAAACCAGCGAGTGATGCCACCACCGGATCGATCGACGCAAAGGCCGGCGCCTTGTCCTTCAATTCGCTGACGATGCGCTCTGCCACTTTCGGACCGACGCCCGGCGTGCGCGCCACGGCCGTCTTGTCACGCAGCGCGATGGCATTGGCGAGGTCGGCCGGCGGCAGCGTACTGAGCACGGCAAGCGCGACCTTGGCGCCAACGCCCTGCACGGTCTGTAGCAAGCGAAACCACTCACGCTCCATATCGCTGCGGAAACCGAACAATTTGATCTGGTCTTCGCGCACATAAGTTTCGATCGAGAGCACGGCACCCTCGCCCGCCTGCGGCAATGCCTGCAGCGTCCGCGCTGAACAATGCACCTGATAGCCGACGCCCTGCACGTCGAGGATCACGTAGTCCTCGCCATAGCTGTCGATCAGGCCTTTGAGCTTGCCGATCACGCGCCGACGACCTTGAGGCGCAGCATCGTGCTCTGGCGATGATGTGCATGCGTAATGGCGATCGCCAACGCGTCGGCAGCGTCGGCCGATTTAGGCTCGGCCTTCGGAAGCAGGATTTTCAGCATCACCTGGATCTGGTTCTTGTCGGCGTGCCCGGCGCCAACCACGGTCTTCTTGACCTGATTGGGCGCGTATTCGGCGACCGCGATCCCGAACATCGCCGGCGTCATCATGGCGATGCCACGTGCCTGGCCGAGCTTCAGCGTCGCGACGCCGTCCTTATTGACGAAAGTCTGTTCCACCGCAGCTTCGGCCGGCTGGAAATCGCCGAGCACCTTGGCGAGCCCCTCATGAATGCCGAGCAGCCGGCTCGCCAGCGGCAGACTGTCCGGCGGTTCCACCGACCCGCAGCCGATATAGGTCAGCCGGTTGCCGTCGATCTCGATCACACCCCAGCCGGTGCGGCGCAGGCCCGGATCGATGCCGATGATGCGGACAGGAAGGCGAATCGGAGGGTTTGTCATCCCACAGGAATAACGCCGGACGGCGGGGAACGAAATAGAAACGCGGGGCCGTCCCAAAGGAAAGGAGGGGAAGCCAAGCCCGTGCTCAGGCGCCCATCTTGGCCATCAGCGCGTCGGACACCTCAAAGTTGGCATAGACGTGCTGGACATCGTCATGCTCGTTCAACAGGTCCATCAGCTTGATCAGCTTCTCGCCGGTCTCGTCGTCGACCGTCAGTGTATTCTGCGGCTTCCAGATCACCGCAGCCTTGCGGGCTTCGCCGAATTTGGCCTCCAACCCTTTGGCGACCTCGCGGAAGGTCTCCTGCGACGCGTAGACCTCATGACCGCCTTCGTTTGACACGACGTCATCGGCGCCGGCTTCGATGGCGGCTTCGAGCATGTCATCGGCCGACGCCTTGTCGGCGTCATATTCAATCACGCCGACATGGTCGAACATGAAGGACACCGATCCGGTTTCGCCGAGATTACCGCCGGATTTGGTGAAATAAGAACGGATGTCGGAGGCCGCACGATTGCGGTTGTCGGTCAGCGCCTCGACGATCACGGCGACGCCGCCAGGACCGTAGCCCTCGTAACGGATTTCGTCATAGTTCTCGCCGTCCGTCCCGATCGCCTTTTTGATGGCGCGCTCAATGTTGTCGCGCGGCATATTCTCCTGGCGGGCGGCGATCACGGCAGCGCGCAGCCGCGCGTTCATCGACGGATCCGGCGTGCCCATTTTGGCAGCGACCGTGATTTCGCGCGCCAGCTTGCTGAACAGCTTGGACTTCTGGGCATCCTGCCGGCCCTTGCGGTGCATGATGTTCTTGAATTGGGAATGTCCGGCCATGCGGTCTCTCTTGAATCGTCTGGTGTCTTAAGGGCTGCGGCGCGGGGTTATAGGCCGCGAGATCGGTAAAATCAAAAATACGCCTCAAGTCCGGCAGGCGAATACCACCACCCTGTTTATCTTTAACGCTCACTTCACACTCAGGTGCAAGGATACCCGCATAGATTGCATTCTCTGGAGTTGGTGATGGCGTTTGGCCTGTTTCGCAAACGGCAGCCCGAAACGGCTGCCGCGATCGTTGTGCCTGCAAACATGGCGCCCGCCGGGCCTCCGAAGGCGCCCGAGACCGATTCTGCGAGCGACATCCTGGAGTTGCTGGAACTCGAGCTCGGCGCCCTGATCCGCCAGTTGGAGCGGGCGGCAACGTCCGTCGCCGGCGGCGCCGAATCGACCGCCACCACCCTCTCCGCCATCCGCGCCCGCACCGATGTGCTGGCCGACCGCAGCAGCGCCGCGCAATCCACGGCCTCCACCTTTGCGCAGGCCGCCGACAAATTCACCCATTCGGGCGAGGGCATCGGCGCCCAGGTGCGCGATGCGAGCCGGCTAGCGGACGAGGCCGGCGCCGCCGCCAATGAAGCCAGCGCCAATGTGGACCGGCTGCGCGACTCCTCCGCCGCGATCAGCAATGTGCTGGAATTGATCGCGCAAATCGCCCGGCAGACGACGATGCTGGCTCTCAACGCCACAATCGAGGCGGCGCGCGCCGGCGCCGCAGGCCGCGGTTTCTCGGTCGTCGCCATCGAGGTCAAGGCGCTAGCGGTGCAGACTCAGAATGCCACGGAGGAGATCAGGAAGAAGATCGACACCCTGCAGCGCGATGCTGCGAGTTCGGTCGATGCGGTGCATCGCATCTCCACTGCCATCGACGCGATCCGCCCGGTCTTTGCCAATGTCAACGGCGCGGTCGCCGAGCAGAACGCGACGACCAGCGAGATGTCGCACAACGCCACCACCGCCTCGCAATTCATCGTCTCGGTCGGCGACAGTGCCGCGGAAATCGACAGCGCTGCGAAGGAAGCGGCTGCACATGGCGAACATGTCGCGCAGGCCGGCCAAGCCGTGACGATGTTTGCCTCGCGGCTAAAGTCGCGTTGTGCGGTGTTGCTCAAACAGAGCGAGCGCGAGGACGAGCGACGACGTGAAAAACTGCCATGTCACCTCAATGTCGATCTTCAGGCCCGCGGCGGCCGGATCAATGCGCCGGTCTATGAAATCTCGATGGACGGCATCCTGATCGGCGGACCAGACGCGAACCGGCTTCCGTTGCACGACATCGTTGCTGCCGAACTCAGCGAGGTCGGCCCCTGCCGCCTGCGCATTGCCGAACATTCGCCCGCCGGCGCACAGGCATTGTTCGTCGCGCCCGACAACCATCTTATCAGCGGGATCGAAGACCGGCTGTGGGCGATTCATGACGAGAACACCGAATTCGTCACCCGCGCCATCGATGCCGGCGCCGTGCTCAACAAGATCTTTGCCGACGGTATTGCATCCGGCGCTATCAGCATCGACGACATGTTCGACGAGACCTATGTCGAAATCCCCGGCTCCAATCCGGTACAGTACCGAACGAAGATTCTTGGCTGGGCCGACCGCGCTCTGCCCGAATTCCAGGACACGTTCCTGGCCAAGGATACGCGCATGGCGTTCTGCGTCATGATCGACCGCAACGGCTATCTTCCGGTACACAACAGCATCTATTCGAAGCCACAGCGCCCGGGCGACATCGCCTGGAATACCGCCAACTGCCGCAACCGCCGCATCTTCAACGACCCGGCTGGATTGGCCGCCGGTCGCAACACCCGTTCCTACCTGATCCAGAGCTATGCCCGCGATATGGGCAACGGCCAAACCGTGATGATGCGGGAGATCGACGTGCCCGTGCGCGTTCAGGGACGCCATTGGGGCGGGTTCCGCACGGCGTACAAATTATAAGTTGGGTTTGCACACGGCGCTACGCTGCCACCTGAGACCTAGCGCAGCGCCGCATATTCCGTCTGCGAGTGGGTTAGCAGCCAAAACTGCCAAGCCCACCTAGCCGCCGCTCGTTCGGCCTTCCGCATTGTCATCTCCGCCGTATGAACCGCCGCCATATCCATAAGGCGCGCTGTATCCATATGAACCAGGGCCGGCACCAAATCCGCGATAGGCCATTCCGGGATCGCTTCCCTCATACCGCGCGTGGGAGGACATGATCCGTCGATGCTTGCTGGCAGCGCTATGCCCGTCTTTGGCCTGCGCGGTCCAGCTCGCAGTGCCGGCGATCAGTAAAGCGGCGCCCAACAGAATGAATTTATTCATCACATTTTTCCTTGGTCAATGAGCCCCGCGACCTCAGATGCGCACGCTTGGCTCTCAAGGTAGCGCCAATCACGCGTAGTTGAATTTCGGCTTGCGGTACCCCGTCCTGCATGGACAGCGGCGGCGAGACCCATCGGGGCCATTTCCCCATTCGCCCCGGGGCCTGGGAGGCAGTGTCACACCGCTGACATTTGCATCGGTCCATAACCGTGGACCCATTCGATACCAGCGGAGCTGCCATGACCGAACATTCCCTCGAAGACGCGCAAGCGATCCACGACCGCATTCGCGCAGAAATGTTGGACGGGTTCGACGAAGAACTCGAACTCGAGATCGACGACGATCGTCTCGACGCGCTGACCAACGAAATGTCCGGCCACAGCCCGGCGGAAACCATCGAGCGGCGGCACTATTTCAAGGAGCTGTTCCGCCTGCAGGGCGAATTGGTGAAGCTGCAGAGCTGGGTACAGCAGAACAAGCTCAAGGTCGTGGTGATTTTCGAGGGTCGTGATTCCGCTGGCAAGGGCGGCGTCATCAAGCGGATCACCCAGCGGCTCAATCCGCGCATCTGCCGCGTTGCCGCACTCCCCGCACCAAACGAGCGCGAGCGCACCCAGTGGTACTTCCAGCGTTACGTCTCGCATCTCCCCGCCGGCGGCGAGATCGTACTGTTCGATCGTAGCTGGTACAATCGCGCCGGCGTCGAGCGCGTGATGGGTTTCTGCACCGAGGATGATGTGGAGGAATTCTTCCGCTCCGTGCCGGAATTCGAACGTATGCTGGTGCGCTCGGGCATCATCCTGATCAAATACTGGTTCTCGATCACCGACGAAGCGCAGCATCTGCGCTTCTCCATGCGTATCGCCGACCCGCTGAAGCAGTGGAAGCTCAGCCCAATGGACGTCGAGGCGCGCACCCGCTGGGAGCAATACACCAAGGCAAAGGAGGCGATGCTCGAGCACACGCATATTCCGGAAGCGCCGTGGCATGTGGTGCAGGCCGTCGACAAGAAGAAGGCACGCCTGAATTGCGTCGCGCATCTGCTCGAGCAAATCCCCTACCAGGACGTCGAGCATCCGCCCGTGGTCCTGCCGGCTCGCATGCGCAATCCCGACTATCACCGCACGCCGGTGCCAGCCGAAATGTATGTGCCGGAGCGCTACTGAGAGTATTTTGAAAAACGGCGTCTCGTCCGCATCTACGGGACGCCGGCTGCTCGTAGAAGACACATCGTTTTGAATAAAAATCTCGTGCTGCGGCAGCGAAGTTGCGCGTACGATACTCATCAACAATAATTTACAGGATAGGCGTGATCGCATAGACTGCACGCGCCTGCATCATCGAGTTGCAACATATTGCTGCTTTTGAAATGATGACCGTACGCCTATATTGCAATCGTTGACTGGCTGACGCGACGTCTCATTGGACGTTCTCGCTCTTGCATCATTCTGGCTGGTCGATCGGGGGTTTCACTGTGGCAAATCTCAATATCAACGGCGAGCAGAAAACCTTCGACGCGCCTGACGACATGCCCCTGCTCTGGGTACTGCGCGATATTCTCGGCATGACCGGCACAAAATTCGGCTGCGGCGTCGCGCTATGCGGGGCATGCACCGTGCATGTCGACGGCAAGGCCGTGCGCTCCTGTCTGCTGCCGGTTAGCGCAGTTAGCGGCCGGGCCATTACGACGATCGAAGGCGTCGGCGCGACGCCGGTCGGCGCCAAGGTGCAGAAAGCCTGGTTGGACCTCGAAGTCATTCAATGCGGCTACTGCCAGTCCGGACAGATCATGTCAGCGGCGGCGCTCCTCGCTTCTACGCCAACTCCTGACGATTCTGACATCGATGCCGCCATGTCCGGAAATATCTGTCGCTGCGGCACCTATGTCCGTGTGCGTGAAGCCATCAAACATGCCGCCTCCGAACGGCAAACCTAGGAGTCGGTCATGAAACTTGCAGACAACATGCTTGTTGCGGCCAGTCCTGCAAACAAGCCTTCTGGCTTGTCACGGCGCAATCTGCTCGCTGGCGCCTTTGCCGGCGGCTTTATGTTGGCCTTCCAGCTTCCGGTACGCGCGGCCAATGAGCCGACGCAGCCTCCCGATACGACGGAGGGCAAATTCGCCCCCAACGCGTTCATCCGGATCGACACTACCGGCAAGACGACGCTGGTGATGCCGCAAGTCGAGATGGGGCAAGGCATCTATACGGCCATCGCCATGATCCTCGCCGAAGAACTCGACGCGGACTATGCGCAGATCACGCTGCAACATGCGCCGCCCAGCGACAAACTCTATGGCAATCCCATTTTCATCATCCAGGCGACCGGCGGATCGACTTCGGTGCGCGCATTCTGGAAACCTCTGCGCAATGCCGGTGCAACCGCGCGTGCGATGCTGGTGCAAGCCGCAGCTGAACAGTGGCAGGTCGAACCTGCGAGCTGCACGGCATCGAACGGGCAAGTGATGCATGCGGCCAGCGGCCGCAAGCTGTCCTATGGCGAGTTGTGCGACGCCGCCGGCAAACTCACGCCGCCGAAGGACGTCGCGCTTAAGGACCCGAAAGACTTCTCGGTGATCGGCAAGCCGCTGAAGCGCTTCGACACGCCGGACAAGGTCAACGGCAAGACGGTCTACGGCATTGACGCAATGGTGCCGGGCATGACATTCGCAACGCTGGCGCAATGCCCGGTCTTCGGCGGCAAAGTCGCCAAGGTCGATGACCGCGCGGCGAAGAAGATTCCGGGCGTGCGGCAGATCGTGGTGCTCGACGACCTCGTGGCCGTGGTCGGCGACCACATGTGGGCGGCCAGGTCCGGGCTCGAAGCACTCGATATCACCTGGGACGAAGGCCCCAACGCGAAGATCAGCTCGAAGGACATCTGGGCGCATTTGCGCGCGGCCAGCGAGACGGACGGCGTGATCGCCAAATCGGTCGGCGACATCGCCAAGGGTCTCGCCACCGGCGAACGGATCGACGCCTCCTACGAGATGCCGTTCCTTGCGCACGCAACCATGGAGCCCTTGAATTGCACAGTGCATTTCAAGGGAGATTCCTGCGAGGTCTGGACGGGCACGCAGATCATGTCGCGGGTGCAGTCCGAGGCTGCCAAGGCCGCTGGCTTGCCGGTCGACAAGGTGACGGTCAACCAGCACATGATAGGCGGTGGCTTCGGCCGCAGGCTTGAGCCTGACATGGTGGTGGCGGCGGTGCGCATCGCCAAACAGGTCAATGGACCGGTCAAGGTGGTGTGGACCCGCGAAGAGGATATCCAGCACGACATTTATCGCCCCGTCTATCGCGACAACATTTCGGCGACACTGTCGAACGGCAAAGTGGTCGGCTTCAAGTACAAGATCGCAGGCTCGGCCGTGATCGCGCGTTGGCTGCCGCCTGCGTTCCAGAAGGGCATCGACATCGATGCCATCGATAGTGCTGCGGACCAGCCGTACGACTTCCCGCATTTCCAGTGTGAGTATGTCCGTGCCGAACCGCCGGCGGTGCCGACCGGCTTCTGGCGCGGCGTTGGCCCCAACAACAACGTGTTCGCGATCGAGAGCTTCATGGATGAGCTCGCTCGCAAGGCCGGCAAGGATCCCGTCGCGTTCCGGCGTGAATTGCTCGGCAAGGCGCCGCGGATGCTGGCAGCCCTCGATCTAGCGGCAGAGAAGGCCAACTGGGGGCAGCCGCTGCCGGCGCGCGTCGGACGCGGCGTGAGCATCCAGCCCACCTTCGATACCTCGATCGCGACTGTGGTCGAAGCGGAGATCGATTCGCAGGGTGAAATTCGTCTGCGTCAGGTCAACGTGGCGGTCGACACCGGCATCGCCGTCAATCCTGACACCATCGTGGCGCAGATCGAAGGCGGCATCGTGTTCGGCCTCACCGCCGCGCTCTATGGCGATATCACCATTGAGAAGGGACGCGTGCAGCAGTCCAATTTCCATGACTATCGCATGCTTCGAATCGACCAGATGCCGAAAATCAATGTCCACCTCATCAAGAGCGGCGAAGCGCCTGGCGGTATAGGCGAGTGCGGCGTGATCGGCGGCCCGCCGGCACTGCGCAATGCGATCTATGCCGCGACTGGCGTTGCGCTGCGGAGGATGCCAATCGACCGCGATGCGATCGCCGAAAGGAAGAAGTCATGACGCCCGGCGCACGTCGCAATCTCGGCAGCGTCATTGTGATCGGTGTCGTGGCTGCAGCCGGCGCCGCGCTCTATGTGCGCGGTCCCGGACCGATGTCGTTCTCCGGTGGGCCGAAAGTGGCGCTGGCGGACTACAAGGGCGCCAATCCGACCGGCGTTCCCGCCAAAATGGCCAATGCCAGCCTGATCGAGCGAGGCGAATATCTCGCGCGTGCGGCGGATTGCATGGTCTGTCACACTGCACCCGGCGGCAAGGAATATGCCGGCGGCTTCGCGTTCAAGCTGCCGTTCGGCACGCTGTATTCGACTAACATCACGCCGGACAAAGAGACAGGCATCGGCAACTACACCGACCAGCAGTTTCTCGACGCCGTTCGAAGCGGCAAGCGCCACGACGGCGCCCGGCTCTATCCGGCGATGCCCTATACGTCCTACACTTACATGACCGATGCGGACACGCTCGCGGTCAAGGCCTATCTGTTCAGCCTCGCACCGGTGCGCGCAACACCGCCTGAGAATACGCTGGCCTTTCCGTTCAATCAGCGCTGGGCGATGACGTTCTGGTCGGCTTTGTTCAATCCCGATACGCGCTTCGAACCCGATACGTCGCAAAGCCCGGAATGGAACAGGGGCGCCTATCTCGTCGAGGCGTTGGCGCATTGCGGCGAATGCCACACGCCGCGCAATCTCGGCTTCGCGCTCGACAACCGCAAGAAATTCGCTGGCGCTCTGACCGCCGGATGGCGGGCCTTCAATATCACCTCGGACAAGACGACAGGCCTTGGCGGCTGGAGCGACGACGATGTCGTTTCCTATCTGTCGATCGGACATGCCAAAGGTCACGGCACCGCTTCGGGGCCGATGGGCGAAGCCGTGGACCACAGCTTCAGCAAGATGGCGCCGACGGATATCAAGGCGATGGTCGCATTCCTGCGCACAGTGCCGGCGATGTCCTCGCCTGATCTGCCCGCAAAACTCGCGCCACCCGCACCGCCCTCGCACAGGGACGGCATGACAGCGAACGCGCTTGGCAAGACGGTCTTCCAGGGCGCCTGCGTGAGCTGCCATGGCTGGACAGGCGAGAGCGCACTCTCGCCCATGGCCACGCTGACCGGCGCGTGGGCCGTTAACGATCCCGGCGCGACGAACGTGGCGCAGATCGTGATTTCCGGCACCAAGCGGCATACGCCGCAAGGCGCGCTCTCGATGCCAGCTTTCGGCAAGAGCCATTCAGATACGGAGATCGCCGCCGTCGCGAATTACGTGACCGCGCGCTTCGGCAGCAAGGGATCGCAGATCACGGCAAGCGACGTCGCGGATTTGCGCAAGCAGACGGAGCAGTAGGCCGAACTAGTTCAGCCAGAACTCAGGCACGGCCTGCGACAGCCGGCCACCGAGCCGCACCGGCGCGATGCGTGATGCGAGGCCGGTCTTGTCATCGGTTTCGACCGCAACGCCCGACAAGGTCGCAGGGCCGAAGGCGGGCTCGAAACGGCCGGAGGGAATGCCGGTCGTGAAGCGCCTGACAGGCTCTTCCTTCTGCATGCCAATCACGGAATCATAGTCGCCGGTCATGCCGGCATCGGTCATGTAGGCCGTGCCGCCGGACAGGATTTGATGATCGGCGGTCGGCACATGCGTATGCGTGCCGACGACGAGGCTCACGCGGCCATCGCAGAAGTAACCCATGCCCTGCTTTTCGCTCGAGGCTTCGCCATGGAAATCCACCACGATGGCGTCCGCGGCTTCCACCAGCGGACAGGCATCGATCTCCTTGCCGACAGCGCTGAACGGATCGTTGAGCGGCTCCATGAAGACGCGGCCCATGGCATTGATCACCAGCGCTCGCGCACCGTTCTTGGCGTCGATCAATGCAGCGCCGCGGCCCGGGGTGTGGCGCGGGAAGTTCAACGGACGGATCAGACGCGGCGCGCGTTCGATGAACACCAGCGCCTCTTTCTGATTCCAGGCGTGATTGCCGAGCGTCACCGCATCGGCGCCGGCGTCGACAAGATCATTATAGATCGCCTCGGTGATACCGAAGCCGCCAGCGGCGTTCTCGCCATTGATGATGACAAGATCGAGCTTCCAGTCGCGGATTAGGCCCGGCAGTTTTTCGAGGATCACCACGCGGCCGGTTTTGCCGACCACGTCGCCGATGAAGAGAATACGCAAGTCAGATGCTCCGAAAATCGATCGTCCGGGTTTCGGTTAGCACATAATCCAGCGCCACGTCGTGGGGTTGCATGGGAATGGCCTCGATTTCCTGGGTGTCGAAGGCCACACCCACGGAGATAAATGGCTTGATAGCGTACAGTTGTGCGAAGGTGCGATCGTAATGCCCCGCGCCATAGCCAATGCGGTGGCCGGCACGGTCGAATGCCGCGAGTGGTACCAGCAGGATATCGGGGATCAGTGGCGGCGCGTCCGATGCTGGCTCCGGAATGCCTAATGAACCGCGCACCAGCGCATCATTCGGGCTCCAGATCCGGAACATCAGGGGCTCATCACGGGCGATGATCACCGGGAGTGCCAATCGCGCCCCCCGGACGGCAAGATGCTGCATCAACGGGATCGGATCGATTTCGCTGCGAATAGGAGAATAGCCGGCGACGATGCAACCGGCCCTGACAGGGAAAGGCAGCCCACGCGCTGCAATGGCTTGCGCGGCTACCGACCGTTCGGCCTCGCTCAGCGCCGTACGGCGTGCCAGCGCGGCGATGCGGAGCTCGATCTTTGTCGGAGTGGGCGGCGTGTCGGACATGCCGCACAATATGCTGTCCGCGGAGCCTGCGGAAGCGCAGGACCGGTCTTCGCGATCATCTTTGGAAGCGCGGCCAGGATTGCACGGCAAACGCCACACAAAGGGCCGCAGCCATCAAGAAAGTGAAAGTGCGAAGCCACGATGGCCGTTGAAGCACTCGATCCCGGAGCACCTACGAAAGTAGGTGGGCACCATGTGACCAGGTCCACGGACCTGGCCAGGGACAGTTCCCGTAAGGATCGATAAGGCCCCGGGGATATATGGCTCCTGACGCGCGACGCAGCCTCGCCTGAGCAATGTAGGGGTTATGAGACGGATGCGCCAGTGCCCGCTTGGCATCAAAGCCTGCGTTATCCAATAGCAACGCCACCACCGATGGTACGGTTGAGCACCTGCGTGGTCTTCTCGATCCGCTCTGCCGCAGCATTCAGGGCCGCGGCAACCGCCGTCTGCGTCGCCCGCGCGCGGTCCGCAGCGACAACGCGTACGTCGCGCAGCGCGGCGAGTTCTTCCTGCAGGGCACGGATTTGCTGATTGGCATCGACCAGTTCGTCGGCAATCGTCAGCGCTGCCATGACCGTCAACCGTGCATCGCCGATTTCGCCGAACTTGCCGCGCAGGTTTTCCACACGGGATTCGAGACTTTCGGCCAGCCGAAGCAGCCGGGTCTCCTGCCCCTCTTCGCAGGCCATGCGATATTGCCGGCCATTGATGGTGACGTTGACGTGGCTCATTTCGCTTTACTCATGCGCGTTGTCAGTCGCCAGCACCGCGCGAATGGTGCCGATGGCAGTGTCGAGCTTGTCGGCGATGTCGCGATTGGCACGCTCCAGCCGGCGCGATTTCACCAACGTACCGTCGAGTTCATCCGCCAGCCGCGACCGGTCTGCGCCAAGCGCCTGAATGCGCGTCGCAAGTTCATCTTCGTCGCGATCAGCCTCGCGGCGACGCTCCACAGCGCTTTCCAGCGCATCCAGCGCGCCCATCAGCCGTCGCGTTGCCGCGTCAATCTCCGCCGCGCCGTTATTCGCGGGGTCGGAGGCCGAGAGATGGGCGGGGCGTTCGATCATACTGGGTTACGCGGGACCTTCGGTGTGATGGGACCGGAGCTCAAAAACCACGGCTCCGCAAGCCTTTAGGCCCTGAAACTTAGGTTGCAAGCGAGCCGGACGCAACGCCGCTTAAAAGCTATGCACCGCAAAGCCGACAAAAACCGCCGGTAGATATCCACAGACCAGAACTGTCCGGGAGACCTTGGACTCCCAGGAACCCAGATGCTATCCACCAGTTTCTCCAAAGCGATCCCAACATCTCGCTGCAGACCGCCCCTCTCGCGGACGCAGAATATTCCATTCCCTTCAATTTAAACGGAAACCGACATGGCGCAGGTTGATCACTCGAAAATGGCCAACGCGATTCGTGCCCTCGCCATGGACGGCGTGGAAAAGGCCAAATCCGGTCACCCTGGGCTGCCGATGGGCGCCGCCGACGTCGCCACCGTACTGTTCACCCAGTTCCTCAAATTTGACGCCGCCGATCCGAAATGGCCGGACCGCGACCGTTTCATCCTCTCGGCTGGCCACGGCTCGATGCTGCTCTATGCCCTGCTCTATCTGACGGGCAACAGTGAGATGACGCTCGACCAGCTGAAGAATTTCCGTCAGTTGCATTCGAAGACCCCAGGCCACCCCGAGAATTTCCACACCTCAGGCGTCGAGACCACCACCGGCCCGCTCGGCCAGGGCGTGGCGACCGCGGTCGGATTCGCGCTCGCCGAGCGCATGCTGGCGGCCGAATATGGCGATGTGGTCGATCACTACACTTACGTGCTGTGCTCCGATGGCGACCTGATGGAAGGCATCAGCCATGAAGCGATGGCGCTCGCCGGTCATCTCAAGCTGTCAAAACTGATCTTCCTGTACGACGACAACGGCATCTCGATCGACGGCCCGCTGTCGCTCGCCGACAGCGTCGATCAGGTCGCGCGTTTCAAGGCTCATGGCTGGAATGCCGTGCATATTGACGGTCACGACCAAGCCGCTATTGCCGCAGCGATCAAGCAGGCGCAGGCGTCCGACCGTCCGTCGATGATCGCCTGCAAGACCACCATCGGCTTTGGCGCGCCGACCCGCGCTGGCACTTCGAAGGCCCATGGCGAACCACTCGGCGCCGAAGAACTCGCCGGCGCCAAGAAGGCGCTGGACTGGAACTACGGCCCGTTCGAAGTGCCCGATGACATCCTGCAGGCCTGGCGCAATGTCGGTAAGCAGGGCGCATCGGCGCGTGCGGATTGGCAGAAGCGTTTCGATGCCCTGTCGGGCGACAAGCGCAGCGAATTCACCCGCCGCAATGATCACGTTCGTCCGGCCGCCATGGAAGATGCGATCCGTACGCTGAAGAAGAAGTTGGTCGATGAGCCGCAGACCATCGCGACCCGCAAGGCCAGCGAACTCGCGTTGGAAGCGCTGGTCCAGGTCGTACCAGAGATGGTGATCGGGTCCGCGGATCTCACGCCGTCGAACAACACCCGCACCAAGCACGCTATTGAGGTGAAGCCCGGCGACTTCGCCGGTCGCTACATCCACTACGGCATCCGCGAAATGAGCATGGCCGCAGCCATGAACGGCATCGCGCTACATGGCGGCTTCATCCCGGCCGGCGCCACCTTCATGTGCTTCACCGACTATGCGCGCCCGGCGATGCGCATCTCGGCGCTGGCGCAGATCCCAGTCATCTACATCATGACCCATGACTCGATCGGCCTCGGCGAAGACGGCCCGACCCATCAGCCGGTTGAGCATCTGGCGGCGATGCGCGCGATGCCTAACATGCGCGTGTTCCGCCCGGCGGACACCGTCGAGACCGCCGAATGCTGGCAGCTCGCCATGGAGAAGACCAACGGCCCGACCATGCTGGCATTGTCGCGCCAGAACCTGACGCCGGTACGCACCACGCATCATGACGCCAATCTCTGCGCCACCGGCGGCTATGAGCTGGTCCCAGCCAACGGCAAGGCCGCCGTGTCGATCTTCGCGTCGGGCTCGGAAGTCGAGATCGCCGTCGCGGCGCAGAAGCAGCTCGCCGACAAGGGCATCGCAACGCGGGTCGTATCGGTCCCCTCGCTCGAACTGCTGCTGGAGCAGCCTGAAGAGCGCCAGAAGGCGATCATTGGCGACGCGCCGATCAAGATCGCGGTCGAGGCCGCCGTCCGGTTCGGCTGGGATGCGGTGATCGGCCATGATGGCACCTTCATCGGTATGAAGGGCTTTGGCTCGAGCGCGCCCGCCAAGGAGCTCTACAAGCTATTCGGTATCACGGCCGAGGCCGTTGTGGAGACTGCTACACGCAAGCACAATGCGGCTTAACTCTATCGGAACGCTGGTAAATTTGACACATTGCACCAGCGTTCCATTCAGGGCATGAAACGCCCGTCACATGACACTATATGAAGGCCCTCACGCGAGGTTTGAGCCTAATAAAGGGAGAAGTTGAATGGCAGTCCGGGTTTCGATCAACGGTTTTGGCCGCATCGGCCGCAACGTCCTGCGGGCGATCTACGAGTCCAAGCGCACCGACATCGAAGTCGTCGCCATCAACGATCTTGGCCCGGTTGAAACCAACGCCCACCTGCTGCGCTTCGATAGCGTGCATGGCCGCTTCCCCGGCGAAGTCACCGTTGACGGCGACAGCATCCAGCTTGGCAACGGCAACAAGATCAAGGTCACTGCGGTGCGCGATCCGAACACGCTGCCCTGGAAGGATCTCGGCATCGATATCGCGCTCGAATGCACCGGCATCTTCAGCGCCAAGGCGAAGGCGACGTCGCATCTGACCGCAGGCGCCAAGCGCGTGCTGGTTTCGGCTCCGTCCGATGGTGCTGATGCTACGATCGTCTACGGCGTCAATCACAGGACCCTCACCAAGGATCATCTGGTCGTCTCCAACGGTTCGTGCACCACCAACTGCCTGGCGCCTGTCGCCAAGGTGCTGAACGAGACCGTCGGTATCGAAACCGGCTTCATGACCACGATCCATGCTTACACTGGCGACCAGCCGACGCTGGACACGCTTCACAGCGATCTCTATCGCGGCCGCGCCGCTGCCATGTCGATGATTCCGACCTCGACCGGCGCCGCGAAAGCCATCGGCCTCGTGATGCCCGAACTGGCCGGCAAGCTCGACGGCGTCTCGATCCGCGTGCCGACCCCGAACGTCTCGGTGGTGGATCTCAAGATCATCGCCAAGAAGTCGACCACCAAGGAAGAGATCAACGAAGCCATCAAGAAGGCTGCGGCCGGCGAGCTGAAGGGCGTGCTTGGCACCACCAGCCATCCGAACGTGTCGATCGACTTCAACCACGATCCGCATTCGTCGACCTTCGCCTTCGATCAGACCAAGGTGCAGAACGGCACGCTGGTCCGCGTGCTGTCCTGGTACGACAACGAATGGGGCTTCTCCAACCGCATGGCCGACACCGCCGTTGCGATGGGCAAGCTGCTCTAAGGCAAGAGCGGAATCCCGGGCG
Organism: Tardiphaga sp. P9-11; assembly: GCF_008329525.1. Taxonomy (GTDB): domain Bacteria; phylum Pseudomonadota; class Alphaproteobacteria; order Rhizobiales; family Xanthobacteraceae; genus Tardiphaga. Next base: position 237,040 of record NZ_NPKQ01000006.1, read on the forward strand.
CAGCGCAAGACGCCGCGCCCGGGAGCCAACGAATGTAGCGGTCCCCGCTTTGCGGCGCCCCGCTCTGCGCTGACCTGCGTTTGGGACACAACACCATGACCAATTCTTTCCGTACCCTCGACGACGTCGATGTGAAGGGCAAACGCGTTCTCGTGCGCGTCGATCTCAACGTGCCCATGGATAGTGGCAAGGTTACCGACGCAACACGGCTTGAACGCATCGCGCCGACCATCACCGAAATTTCCGACAAGGGCGGCAAGGTCATCCTGCTCGCGCATTTCGGTCGCCCCAAGGGTCGCGATGTCAAGGACTCCTTGAAGCCGGTTGCTGAAGCACTCACGCATGTCATTAAAAAGCCGGTGGCATTCGTCGATGACTGCATCGGCGAAGCTGCAACCAAGGCTGTCACGGCATTGAAAGATGGCGACATTCTCTGCCTCGAAAACACCCGCTTTCATCCTGGCGAAGAAAAGAACGATCCGGCTTTCGTCGCCGAACTCGCCAAGCTCGGCGACATCTGGGTCAATGACGCATTCTCGGCGGCGCATCGCGCCCACGCCTCCACCGAAGGCCTCGGTCACAAGTTACCCGCCTATGCCGGCCGCACCATGCAGGCCGAGTTGGACGCCCTCGGCAAGGCGCTGGACGCGCCGACCAAGCCGGTGATCGCTATCGTCGGCGGTGCCAAGGTGTCGTCGAAGATCGACCTGCTGGAAAACCTTGTCACCAAGGTCGATGCGCTCGTCATCGGCGGCGGCATGGCCAATACCTTCCTGCATGCGCAAGGCGTCAAGGTCGGCAAATCGCTGTGCGAGAAAGATCTCGCTCCGACCGCGCTGCGTATTATCGACAAGGCCGAAGCTTCCGGCTGCGCCATCATTCTGCCGGTGGATGCGGTCGTCGCATTTCACTTCGCGGCCAATACGCCGTCGCATGCTTACGGTCTCGATGCGATCCCCGATGAAGGCATGATCCTCGACGTCGGTCCGCAGTCGATCGAACGCATCAACGCAGCCATCGACGACGCCGCCACCCTGGTCTGGAATGGCCCGGTCGGCGCATTTGAAATGACTCCATTCGACCGCGGCACGGTTGCCGGCGCCAAACACGCAGCCGCGCGCACCAAGGCGAAGAAACTGATTTCAGTAGCGGGCGGCGGCGATACTGTCGCTGCGCTCAATCATGCCGGCGTCGCCGATGACTTCTCTTACATCTCGACCGCAGGCGGCGCTTTCCTCGAATGGATGGAAGGCAAGCCACTGCCGGGTGTGGAAGTGTTGAAGAAGTAGCAGCGGCACGTTTTTGCCCGCAGGACTTGCAGGTGCACGACGTTTATGTTATGTTCCTGCCATCGCAGACGAACCGATCAACATCACGACAGACATCCTCATCGCGATCCGCGCTGATATTTCGTCGTTTCGTAACTCGGTTGAACGGCGTCTTGGTCGGCTGGAAGAAATAGGCCGTAAGTAGCGTCGGGACGACGCCGGCATGCTCGTAATGATTCGTGCGACTGCTGGCGATTTCGACGAGCGCGTGACTGAAGTGGAAGTGCACGCCGCGGCACTCGAAGCTCGCGAACATTAGTTACCGGGAATTCCATTAGCTGGAACGCTGGGCCATCGTGGCGATTAACGCAGGCTGTATGCGCGGCTGATGGCGTCTTGGATTCGCCGTCTCCTCGCGCTAAGAGCCATATATCCCTCGGCGCGGCGTTTGCGCCTGTCCCAATTTACAAGGAGCTTCCTGCATGGCCCGTATTACGTTGCGTCAACTGCTCGATCACGCGGCAGAACACGATTACGGAGTGCCGGCCTTCAACATCAACAATATGGAGCAGGCCCTCGCCATCATGGACGCGGCCAACTCCGTCGATGCGCCGGTGATTATTCAGGCCTCGCGCGGTGCGCGCTCCTACGCCAACGACATCATGCTCAAGCACATGATGGACGCCGTCACAGAAATCTATCCGCACATTCCCGTCTGCGTACATCTCGACCACGGCAATGAAGCCGCAACCTGCATGACGGCGATCCAGGCCGGCTTCACCTCGGTGATGATGGACGGTTCGCTGAAGGCGGACGGCAAGACTGCGGCAGACTGGGACTACAATGTCGGCGTGACGAAGACCGTGACCGACATGGCACATCTCGGCGGCATCTCGGTGGAAGGCGAGCTCGGTGTGCTCGGCTCGCTGGAGAGCGGCATGGGCGAGGCCGAAGACGGCCACGGCGCCGAAGGCCAGCTCAGCCATGACCAGTTGCTGACCAATCCCGACGAAGCCGTGAAATTCGTCAAGGAGACCCAGGTCGACGCGCTGGCGATCGCCATGGGCACCTCACACGGAGCCTACAAGTTCACCCGCAAGCCGGACGGCGACATCCTCGCCATGAACGTGATCGAGGAAATTCACCGCAAGCTGCCCAACACGCATCTGGTGATGCACGGCTCGTCGTCGGTGCCGCAGGACCTGCAGGACATCATCAACAAATTCGGCGGTCAGATGAAGCCGACCTGGGGCGTCCCGGTGTCGGAAATCCAGCGCGGCATCAAGCATGGTGTGCGCAAGATCAACATCGATACCGACAACCGCATGGCCATGACCGGTCAAATCCGCAAGGTGCTGAGCGAAAACCCGAGCGAATTCGATCCGCGCAAATATCTGAAGCCGGCGATGGAAGCCATGGTGAAGCTCTGCACGCAACGCCTGCAGGAATTCAATACCGCCGGCCAGGCCAGCAAGATCAAAAAGGTGCTGACCACGGCCGAAATGGCCAAGCGCTACGCATCGGGCGAGCTGAACGCGAAGATCGCCTGAGCCCAAACTGCCAATTGACTGTCATTCAGCCTGCCATACAGCATATGGCAGGCTGAATTTTTTGCCGGAATCGGATGCGGACGGGCCCATTGATCGGCCAGATGCTCGGATTTTGCCCGAGAACGGTCTAGATTGGCCTGCAGGACTAGCCCGCTCAGGACATGCCCATGAATCTCGCCGAACTCAACAAAATCGCCCGCGCCATGACCGCGCCGGGCAAGGGCTTGCTTGCCGCGGATGAGTCCGGCGGCACGATCAAGAAGCGCTTCGATGCGATCGGCGTGGAATCCACCGAGGACAGCCGCCGCGACTATCGCGAGATGCTGTTCCGCTCGCGCGAGGCCATGAGCAGCTACATCTCGGGCGTGATCCTCTACGACGAGACGATCTGGCAAAACGCCAAAGACGGCACGCCACTGGTGCGGCTGATCGAGGAAGCCGGCGCCATTCCCGGCATCAAGGTTGATGAAGGCACACAGGCACTGCCGAACTGCCCCGGTGAATTGATCACAGCCGGTCTCGACAAGCTCGCCGAACGTCTTGCCAAATATTACGCGCGCGGTGCGCGCTTCGCAAAGTGGCGCGCGGTGATCGATATCGGTGCCGGCATTCCCTCAATGACCGCAATCTCAGTCAACGCCCATGCGCTCGCCCGCTATGCAGCACTATGCCAAGCCGCGCAGATCGTGCCGATCGTCGAGCCTGAAGTGCTGATGGACGGCGATCACGACATCGACCGCTGCGTCGAGGTGACGCAACGCGTACTCAACAAGACCTTCCAGGAACTGCGGGTCCAGCGCGTGGCGCTCGAAGGCATGATCCTGAAGCCCAACATGGCGATCTCGGGCAAGAAGTCGAAGACACAAGCCGGTGTTGCCGAAGTCGCGGAGAAGACCGTGCGCATGCTCAAGAACTGCGTGCCCGCATCCGTGCCCGGCATTGCATTCCTCTCTGGCGGTCAGTCGGATGAGGATGCCACAGCGCATCTCGACGCCATGAACCGGATCGGCGGCCTGCCTTGGCCACTGACATTCTCCTATGGCCGTGCGCTTCAGGCGGCGCCGCAAAAGGCCTGGTCCGGCAAAGCTAACAATGTGCCTGCCGGTCAGCAGGCCTTCACCCATCGTGCACATATGAATTCGCTGGCCAGCAAGGGCGAGTGGTCGACCGATCAAGAACAGAAGGCGCTATAGTCTTGGCTTCCAAACCAGTCCCTCCGCCGCCGATGCCGCGTCTCTATCTCGCAACGCCCATCGTCGAAGATCCGTCAACGCTCGCGGCCAGCCTTCCAGCTCTCTTGGGCAAGGCGGACGTCGCTGCCGTCCTGGTGCGACTGGCGACGACCGATCAGCGTACCATGATCACACGCATCAAGACGCTGGCGCCGGTCATCCAGAACGCCGGTGCAGCGATGCTGGTCGAAGGCAATGTCGAACTTGTCGCGCGTGGCGGCGCCGATGGTGCGCATCTGCCCGGTCTTGCTCCCCTGCAGGATGCACTACCCTCGCTGAAACCCGATCGCATCGCCGGCTGCGGCGGATTGTCGACACGCCATAACGCGATGGCTGCGGGCGAAGCCGGCGCCGACTATGTGCTGTTCGGCGAGCCCGACCCAAACGGCCAGCGCCCGTCGACCGAAGCGATCACCGAGCGCCTGCAGTGGTGGGCCGAATTGTTCGAACCGCCTTGCGTGGGCTTCGCCACGACGCTCGGCGAAGCCAAGGAATTCGCAGCCGCAGGCGCCGACTTCGTGCTGGTCGGCGACGTCGTCTGGAACGACGCGCGTGGCGCTGCTGCTGCCTTGATGGACGCAGCGAAGGCGATCCAGCAGGGATACGCGGCGCTCGTCTCGGGGCAGTCCAAAGTCGAACAGGAATAACGCGGGAATGAAAGTTCTGCGTTCCCTCACTGTGATTGCCGGTTGCCTGACTTGGGCAGCCAGCGCGACCGCGCAGATTTCGCTGACGCCGCCGGGCGTGCAGACGCCGCCACCGGCTGCAAGCAAGGCAGCACCAAAAAAGGCGCCGGCACCGGCGAAAGCGCCAACAGCAGCGAAGAAAGCCCCTGCGCCACCCGCTGAAAAGCCCGCGCAGCCTGCAGAAGCTGCTTCGACGGACCCCAATGCAGATCTGGTTTATGGCGCCTATCAGCGCGGCCAGTACAAGACCGCTTTCGACCTCGCGAGCAAGCGCGCGCAGGAGAACAACGATCCGAAGGCGATGACCATGCTTGGCGAACTCTACGCCAATGCACTGGGCGTCAAGCGCGACTATGCGAAAGCCGCTGAATGGTATCAGCGCGCGTCGGAGCGCGGCGACCGCGAGGCCATGTTCGCACTGGCGATGCTGCGGCTGTCGGATCGTGGCAATGTCGGCAAACGCGATGAGGCCGTGAAGCTGCTGGCGTCGTCGGCCAAGCTCGGCAATTCCAAAGCCGCCTATAATCTGGCACTGCTCTATCTCGACGGGCAGACCCTGCCGCAGGACGTCAAGCGCTCCGCCGAACTGCTCCGCGTCGCCGCCGATGCCGGCAATCCGGAAGCGCAATACGCGCTGGCGACGTTCTACAAGGAAGGCACCGGGGTCGAGAAGAGTATCGACAAGGCCGTTCGCCTGCTTCAGGCGGCGTCGCTGGCCGACAATGTCGATGCCGAGGTCGAATATGCCATTGCGCTCTATAACGGCACGGGGACCCCCAAGAACGAGGCTGCGGCCATCGCCTTGCTCCGCAAGGCCTCCAAGCAGAACAGCCCGATCGCCCAGAACCGTCTCGCCCGGGTGCTGGCGCTGCGCACCAATACCGAGGACCGGCTGGAAGGCCTGAAATGGCACATCGTGGCCAAAACCGCCGGAAAGGGCGACCTGATGCTCGACGAGCTTCTGGCTCAGGCCACCCCCGAGGAAAAGACCAAGGCCCAGGAAGCCGCCAAGAAGTGGCTGGGCACGACCCAGAAATGACCCCTGTAGCGATCTTGCCTTGACGGGATGCCGCCCGCAGGGCACCCATCGCCCCAGCAACCCCAATCAGACCTGCCGTCAGGTCGTCGTGAGACGAACGCATGATCAATTCAGCCCTTATGAACGTGATGGTGAAAGCCGCACGCCGCGCCGGCCGCAGCCTGAAACGCGACCTCGGCGAGATCGAGAATCTGCAGGTCTCGATGAAGGGCCCCGCCAATTTCGTCAGCCTCGCCGACAAGCGGGCCGAAGAGATGCTCTATACCGACCTCAACAAGGCCCGCCCGGGCTATGGCTTCCTCGGCGAAGAAGGCGGCAACCGCGAGGGTACTGACAAGAGCCATACCTGGATCGTCGATCCGCTCGATGGCACCACCAACTTCCTGCACGGCATCCCGCAATTCGCCGTCTCGATCGGTCTGGCGCGCGAAGGTCAGGTGATTGCCGGCCTGATCTACAATCCGGCCAATGACGAACTCTACATGGCCGAAAAGGGCTCGGGCGCATTCCTCAACGACACCCGCTTACGCGTCGCCGGCCGCAAGCAGCTCAACGAATGCGTCATCGCCTGCGGCCTGCCGCATATCGGCCGCGGCGACTTCGAATTGTCACGCAACGAAATGGCCGCGTTGCAGCCGAAGGTCGCCGGCCTGCGCCGCTTCGGCGCGGCCTCGCTCGATCTGGCCTTCGTCGCAGCCGGTCGCCTCGATGGCTATTGGGAGCGCAACTTGCAGCCTTGGGATATCGCTGCCGGCCTGATCCTGATCAAGGAAGCCGGCGGTACTGTTGGCGATATCAATGGCGGTGATGTGCTGACGACCGGCAACGTCGTTGCCGGCAACGAGTTCGTGCACGGCGCTCTGACGAAGATCCTGCGGCCGCTGACAAAATAAGATTGATCGCTCGAATAGAAAAAGCCCGGATGGCGTTGCGCCATCCGGGCTTTTTATTTGACTGCCTTAGCTGTGCGACACGGACGGCGACGCGGTCGGCTCGTCCTGCTTTGCCTCTTCCATCTTCGGCGCCTTGTCCGGCGAGAACAGCCGCTGCACCGACACGAAGAACACCGGCACCATCAGCAGCGCCAGGATCACCACCGCGATCATGCCGCCGGTGACCGACGTACCAAGCGCCTGCTGGCTGGCACCGCCGGCGCCCGATGCAACGACCATCGGCAACACACCGCAGATAAAGGCGAGACCGGTCATCACAATCGGACGGAAGCGCAGGAAGCAGGCTTCCATCGTGGCATCCACCAGCGACTTGCCTTGCGTGCGCAGGTCCTTGGCGAATTCGATAATCAGAATAGCATTCTTGGCGGCGAGGCCGATGATCGTAATCAGACCGACCGTGAAGTACACGTCGTTCGGCAGGCCGCGCAAATTCGCTGCCAGCACGGCACCAACGATGCCGAGCGGCACCGTCATCAGCACGGCCACCGGGATCGTCCAGCTCTCATAAAGCGCTGCGAGCACCAGGAAAACCACCAGCGCCGACAGCGCGAGCAGGAACGGCGCCTGCGAGCCGGACAGCTTCTCCTGCAGCGACTGGCCGGTCCATTCGAAGCCGAACCCCCGCGGCAACAAGCCAGCCAGACGCTCCATCTCCTTGATGGCGTCGCCCGAGGTAAAACCGGACCGTGCTTCGCCCGAGATGCGCACCGCGGGATAGAAGTTGAAACCCGCGATCTGGGTCGGTCCCTTCGCCCATTCCACCGTCGCAAAGGACGAGAACGGCACCAGCTGTCCGCGGCTGTTCTTGACATTGTAGTTCAGGATGTCGGCCGCGTTCATCCGGTTGGCGGCCTCGGACTGCACCACGACGCGCTGCATACGGCCACGGTTCGGGAAGTCGTTGATGTAGTTCGAACCGAGATTGGTCGAGATCGTGCTGTTGATGTCCTCGAAGGTGACGCCGAAGGCGCCGGCCTTTTCGCGGTCGATCATCAGATTGACCAATGGCGCCGGCGGAAGGCCTTCGACGAATACCTTCTGCAGCACCGGGCTGGCATTGGCGTCCGCAATCAGCTTGTCGGATGCAGCATTAAGCGCGACGAACCCCTTCTGGCCACGGTCCTGAAGGCGGAAGCTGAAGCCCGAAGAGTTGCCGAGGTTATCGATCGGCGGCGGCTGCAAAGCGGAGATCTTGGCGTCGCGGATCGACGACAATTCCCGATTGATATCGTTGACAAGCGCCGCGGCGGAATCGCCGGGCGGGCGTTCAGCCCAGTCCTTCAGGGTGATAAAGGCCTGCGCGGTGTTCATCCCTTGCCCGAGGAAGCTGAAGCCGGTGAGGAACACGACGCTCTCGATGCCGGAACGCTTCTTCAGATATTCCTCGACCTTTTCGATGGCGCCCTCGGTGCGAGCGAACGAGGAGTCCGATGGAGTCTGCACGTCGGTGGTGATGAAGCCCTGATCGTCGATCGGCAGAAAGCCGCCGGGCATCCGCATGAACCCCCAGGTCAGTCCCACCAGCAACGCGACATAGACGATCAGCAAGCGTCCGGTGCGCTGGATCGACCAGCCCACTGTCCTTGAATAGCCATCGCGAGTGGCGTCGAGCTTGCGATTGAACCAGCCGAACACGCCCTTCTTGGCATGGCCGTGTCCTTCCTTGACAGGCTTCAGGAAGGTTGCGCAAAGCGCCGGCGTCAGCGACAGCGCCAGCAGCGCGGAGAACGCGATCGAGGCAACCATGGTGACCGAGAACTGGCGATAGATGATGCCGACCGAACCCGGAAAGAACGCCATCGGCACGAACACGCCGATCATCACCAGCGTGACACCGATGATGGCGCCGGAGATCTGGCCCATCGCCTTCTTGGTGGCTTCCTTCGGCGGAAGCCCCTCCTCGCTCATGATGCGCTCGACGTTCTCGACCACGACGATGGCATCGTCGACGAGAATACCGACAGCCAGCACCATGCCGAACATGGTCAGCATGTTGATCGAATAGCCGGCCAACAACAGCATCGTACAAGTGCCGAGCAGCGCGATGGGCACGACGATGGTCGGGATCAGCGTGTAGCGGAAGTTCTGCAGGAAGATGAACATCACGATGAAGACGAGGACAACCGCCTCGATCAACGTCATCACCACCTTCATGATCGATGCTTCGACCACCGGCGTGACGTTGTACGGAATGTCATAGGCGATGTTGGCAGGGAAGAAGTTCGACAGCTCCTTCATCTTGGCTTCGATCGCGGAGGCCGTCGCCAGCGCATTGCCCTTCGGGGACATCAGCACCGACAGGCCGGCCGTCGGCTGGCCGTTCAGACGCGTGGTGAACTGGTAGCTGAGGCCGCCGATCTCGATACGGGCAACGTCGCGCAGCCGCACGGTTGATCCGTCGGAATTGGCGCGCAGCACGATGGCGCCGAATTCTTCCGGCGTGGAGAGCTGGCCCTTCACGAGCACCAGCGACGAGGTCTTGGTGGTCGCGGTCGACGGCTCGGCGCCAACGCTGCCGGAGGCGACCTGGGCGTTCTGCGCAGTGATCGCCTTGTTGACGTCGTCGGAAGTGAGTTGATAGCCGACCAGTTTGGCGGGATCGACCCAGACGCGCAGCGAGCGCTCGGTGGAATAAAGTGAGGCACGGCCGACGCCGGGGATACGACGAATTTCACCGAGGATGTTCCGGATCATGAAGTCGCCGAGGCCGACTTCATCGAGGCTGTTATCGGTGGAGCGCAGCGTGATGATGTTCAGAACCGCAGCAGAGGCTTCCTCGACCAGGATACCCTGTTGAATCACGGCACGCGGCAGACGCGCTTCCACGCGCTTCAGGCGGTTCTGCACTTCGACCGACGCCTGGCTGGTATCGGTACCGGGTTGGAAGTTGGCGATGATTTCGACAGCACCTAGCGAGTCGCTCGTCGATTCGAAGTTCAGAATGCCGGCAGCACCGTTGAGCTCCTCTTCAATCAGCCGCGTCACGCTGTTGTAGAGATTCTCCGGCGACGCGCCCGGATAGCTGGTCGAGATCGAAATCGATGGCGGCGCGATGATCGGATACTGCGCAATCGGCAGCTGCGGAATCGCGATGGCGCCGAACAGACAAATGAAAAGCGCGACGACCCAGGCAAAAATCGGCCTGTCGATGAAGAAACTAGCCATATCGATTTACTCAGGGACGCGCTTGAGTGGTTTTCTGCCCCTCGGGCGGAAGGCCCGCAGTGGCATTCACATCAGTCCAGGCGGTCGCCTTGACCTTGTCGCCGGCAGCAAATTTCTGGAAGCCTTCAACGACAACGCGCTCGCCACCCTTGAGACCTTCGGTCACGAACCACTGGCCGTCCTGCACGGCGCCAGTGCGCACCATCTGAACGGCGACACGACCGTCATCCTTGACAACGAACACTTCGGCGCCGCCGCCGCCATTGCGCTGAACCGCCTGTTGCGGAACTGCAATGGCGTCGGTATCGATGCCCTGCTCGATCTGCACACGCACATACATGCCAGGCAGGAGCTCGCGCTTGGGATTGGGGAATTCGCCGCGCAAGGTCACCTGACCGGTGAAAGTGTCCACCTTGGCTTCAGAAAACAGCAGCTTCCCCGGCAGCGAATAGAGCGTACCGTCATCCAGCATCAGCCGCACCTTGGCAGCACCGGGGGCGATCCGCTCGAGATCACCGGTCTCGAAGGAGCGGCGCAAGTTGTTCAGTTCGGACACCGACTGCGTGAAGTCGGCATAGATCGGATCGAGCTGCTGAATGGTGGCAAGATTGGTATTGTCGTTCTGTGCAAGCAATGCACCTTCGGTCACCAGAGCGGCTCCGACAATGCCATCGATCGGTGCACGGATGGTTGCGTAATCCAGATTCAGGCGCGCCCGGGCCACATCGGCCTTCTTGGACGCAATCTCGGCTTCAGCCTGACGCTGCGCACCGACTGCTTTCTCAGCTTCCGCTTCGGAGACTGCTTTCTGCAGTGCAAGACCCGACACGCGCTTGGCCTGCATCGACGCGAGGTCATAGGCCGCTTCCGCCTTGTGCAGCGACGCCTTTGCAGACTGCAATTCCACCTCGAACGGCTTCGGATCGATGCGATACAACGTATCGCCCGCCTTCACCTCGGTGCCCTGATGAAACGCACGCTCGATGATGATGCCCGATACACGCGAGCGCACGTCCGCGACACGCGTCGGTGCGATACGCCCGGGCAATTCGCGAACCAGTGCTCGTCGCTGTTGGCTAACGGAAATAATGCTGACCTCAGGCTCGCTCACCTGCGGCGGCGCTGACGCCACCGCGTCCTTCGGTTCGTTACATCCTGCAAGCACGGGCGCGAGTCCCGCCAGCAGAAGCGCGAAGCCTGCAGAGCGTGCGTTCAACATCGTCATTTACTTTGGTATCCCAGGTTGCGCATTCGAACATGCATCAACGGATACGCTGGACCTCATTATGGTCGTCATGCGCGTAGCCGGATTAATCGAACCGATTTGATTACGCAGAATAAAAACCGCAGTGCTGCGGCGCAATACATATCGAGGCGGCGCATTGCCACACGGTCTATCGCATTGAACTCGCAACAGCTTTGGAGACTCACGCGAACGTGAATCGGATGGAACCCACGCTAGTTTGGTTAACGGCGGTCATCCGGTAGTGACTCACGCCCATTCGCTTCCATCCGCCTGGACAAACAGGCCTGCCGTCGCGAGAAAGAACCAGCGCCAGCTCGCATCCACAGCGCTGTATCGCATCCATCGATTGGACCCAGGATAGGTTCGACCTCGTCGCGAGAGCGATCGAAGTTGTCGAACCAATCATTCGCCGTTCGCGCAATGCGTGCCGCTCCACGCCCACTCCTTCTCGATAGGGAGTAGGCCTGCATATCGTTGGATGAGATGATGCCCCGGCCACCGGCCATGGCGCACTGCCTGTGCCGACAGCACCGAGCGAGAAGTCCAGATCGTATCGACCCGGCGTTCGCAAGTATAGAAACGTCATGCAGGGTCCCGTAAACGGCTCAACAAAAGGGTCTTTTGCAAAACCGTGGCAGGTCTGGCCGGGTTTCAACTGGAAGTTCCCGGTGACATCGGTGATTCCGGCGGTATCCGATCTTTTTTTGTCGCGGGGCTGTGCCATATTGCCCACCGAACCTTTCCTCGCAGGCAGATGAACCGCACATGGCGCCAGGCCCCTCGTCCCGCTCCGCGATGGAGATCGAACTGACCAAACTGTCATCGCCCCGAATCTTCCTGGTCCGGATGCTGGTGTTCCTGGTGCTCTGCGGTCTGATCATGACCGTGCTCTACAAGCAGATCGTTCTCGCCTTCTTCGCCAACCCAGGGCTCAACGCGCTCATCGGCGCGGTGCTGGCGATCGGCATTATCCTGTCGTTCCGGCAGGTCATCCGGCTCTATCCGGAAGTCTCCTGGGTCAACAGTTTCCGGATTTCCGATCCCGGCCTCGCGCTGGACCGTCGCCCGACCCTACTGGCGCCGATGGCCGCAATTCTCGGCGGCGAGCGCACCGGCCGCATGACCATCTCGCAGCAGACCATGCGGCATCTGCTGGATTCGATCGCAACGCGCCTTGACGAATCCCGCGACATCTCGCGCTACATGACCGGCCTGCTGGTGTTTCTGGGCCTGCTCGGCACCTTCTGGGGTCTGATCGAGACCGTTGGCTCCGTCGGCAAGGTGATCGAAGGCCTCAAGGTCGGCGGCGACGCCGGCTCGCTTTTCGACACCCTGAAGGAAGGCCTCGCTGCGCCGCTCGCCGGCATGGGCATCTCGTTTTCGTCATCGCTGTTCGGCCTTGCGGGATCTCTGATCCTCGGTTTCCTCGACCTGCAATCCAGCCAGGCGCAGAATCGTTTCTATACGGATCTGGAGGACTGGCTCGCCTCCACCGTGAAGGAATATTCCGGCGAGATGGCAGCCCCTATTGCGACATCGGGAACCTCGCCAGAATTGCAGGATGCCATAGAGCGGCTGCGGCGCTCCATCGAGGACGGCAACAACAACCGCGGCACCACGACCGCTATGGCCAATCTCGCCGATGCGATCCAGAGCCTCGTCGCGCATATGCGCAGCGAGCAGGAAATGATCCGCGAATGGGCGGATGGACAGGGTGAGCAGAGCCGCGAAATCAAGAAGCTGCTGGAGCGCATCGCGCGCCAGCCAGAGAAGAACTAGCCCATGGCATTGGCACGCAATCGCCGCGGCTCTTCCGAATTCAACTACTGGCCGGGCTTTGTCGATGCACTGTCGACACTCGTGCTGGCCATCGTCTTCCTGCTGTCGATCTTCCTCGTGGTACAGTTCTATTTGTCACAGGAAGTCACCGGCAAGGACAAGGCGCTGGAGCAGCTCACCGCGAAGCTGGCACAGCTGAACGACCTGCTGTCGCTGGAGAAGCTCGGCAAGCTCAATCTCGACGAACAGCTGTCGCAGATGCGTGCCGGACTTTCGGCTGCCGAGTCCGAGCGTGACCGGATCAAGGGGCTGTATGACGGTCTCTCCGGGGCCGGCTCCGATGCCGCAGGCCGCAACACTGAACTCAACAAGGCGCTGGATTCCGAGAAGCAACTCTCCGCGCGTGCGCTGGCGCAGGTCGAGGTGCTGAACCAGCAAATCTCGGCGCTGCGCCGCCAGCTCGCGGCACTCGAAGAAGCGCTGGAAGCCTCCGAGAAGCGCGACAAGGAATCGCAGGGGCGGATCGTCGATCTCGGCCAGCGCCTCAACGTCGCGCTGGCGCAGCGCGTTCAGGAACTGTCGCGCTATCGCTCCGAATTCTTCGGGCGCCTGCGCGCTATCCTCGGCAACCGCCCTGACATTCGCGTGGTCGGCGATCGCTTCGTGTTTCAGTCGGAAGTGTTCTTCGATGTCGGCCAAGCGGCTTTGCTCCCCGAAGGCCGCGCCGAGCTGGACAAGGTCGCGAGCGCCCTGATCGAACTCGACAAGCAAATCCCCGCCGAAATCGCCTGGGTGATGCGCGTCGACGGCCATACCGACTCGCGGCCGATCCTCAACAGCCCGCTGTTCAAGTCGAACTGGGAGCTGTCATCGGCGCGCGCGATCTCGGTGGTGCAGTATCTGATCTCGCTCGGCGTCCCCGCGCAGCGCCTCGTCGCTGCCGGCTTTGCCGAAAACCAGCCGCTGGATACGGCGCAGACCGAAGAAGCCTACAAGCGCAACCGCCGCATCGAACTCAAGCTCACCGAGCGCTGAGGGCATGTCTGAGGCATTTAAGTTGCGTCCCTATCGCGAGAACGATGAAGACGCGTCCATCACCTTGTGGCTGGAGACATGGCGGCAGGCCTATCCGTCGATTAATTTCGATGCCCGCGTAGAATGGTGGCGCGAGCGATGGCGCACCGAACTGGTGCCAGTGGCGCAGATCGTGATCGCGGAGCAGGACGGCGCGATGGTCGGCTTCGTCACCATCGACCGCACCGGCTATCTCGACCAGCTCGTAGTCAGCCCGCCCCAATGGGGATCTGATGTCGCCCGATTGCTTGTCGATGACGCCAAGCGGCTGTCGCCCACCGGCGTGACGCTGAAGGTCAATGCCGATAATGCCCGCGCTATCAAATTCTATGTACGCAACGGCTTCGTCAAAACGGGCGATGAAGTGAACACGTCAGGCCGTGCCGTTGACCTGATGGAATGGAAGCCGTAGCAAGCTTCCCATCGTCGACACTCACACCCCGAACTGCAACCGCGCCAGTCGTGCATAAAGCCCGTTCGCGGCGACCAGCGATGCATGTGTGCCCTGCTCGACGATACGGCCATGATCCATGACGAGGATACGGTCGCAGGACAACACGGTGGCGAGGCGATGGGCGATCACCAGCGTGGTGCGGTGCTTCATCAGCTCTTCCAACGCGGTCTGCACCAGTGTTTCGGATTCGGCATCGAGCGCGGAGGTCGCTTCGTCGAGCAACAGCAGCGGTGCGTCGCGCAGGATGGCACGCGCGATCGCAATGCGTTGACGCTGGCCGCCGGAGAGCGTGACGCCACGCTCGCCGAGTTGCGCGTCGAATCCATCAGGCAGGCGGCGAATAAATTCGGTGGCATGGGCCAGCGACGCGGCGTGCTCGACTTCGGCATCCGTCGCGTCGGGACGACCGAAGCGAATATTCTCGCGGGCGGTTGCAGCGAACACGACGGAGTCCTGCGGCACCAATGCGATGCGCTTGCGCAGTTCGCGCGGATCGACGTCGCGGATCGGCACGCCGTCGACGGAGATGGCACCGCCCTTGGGATCGTAGAAGCGCAGTAGCAAATGAAACAGCGTGCTCTTGCCGGCGCCGGACGGGCCGACGATGGCAACCTTCTCGCCCGCCTTCACCGACAGCGACACGCCAGCCGCCGACAGGATCTCCGGGCGGGTCGGATATGCAAAGGAAACGTTGTCGAACACGACGTCACCGCGTGCGGGTTGCGGCAGAGCACGCGGCGCGACCGGGGCGACCACGGCGGATTTGACATTGAGGATTTCGAACAGACGCTCAGCCGCGCCCGAGGCAGCCGAGATCTCACCCCAGACTTCGCTGAGCTGGCCGAGGCTGGAGGCTGCAAACGCCGCGTAGAGCACGAACTGGCCGAGCCGGCCGGGCGTCAACGAGCCCGTCAGGACATCGTGCGAGCCGACCCAGAGAATGCCGACGACGCTCGAGAACACGATGAAGATGATGATCGCGGTCAGCACCGCGCGCGCGCGCGTCGAGCCGCGGGCGGCTTCATAGGCCTGCTCGACTTCCTTGCCGAAGCGCGCATTGGCCAGATTCTCGTTAGTATAGGCCTGCACGGTCCGGATCGAGCCGACGAGCTCACCGGCATAGGCCGAGGCTTCCGCCAGCGTGTCCTGCGCATTGCGCGACAGACGACGCACCCAGCGCCCGAAGGCCACCAGTGGAATCACGATCAGCGGGATTGCCGCCAGCACGAAGCCCGAGAGTTTCGGGCTCGAGACCACCATCATGGCAGCGGCGCCGAGAAACAGCACGAGATTGCGCAGCGCGATAGAGACAGACGCTCCGACTGCCGACTTGATCTGGGTGGTATCCGCGGTGAGCCGCGACACCAGTTCGCCGGAGCGCGACGTATCGAAGAAGGACGGCGACAGCGCGGTGAGATGTGCAAACACGTCGCGGCGCAAATCGGCAACAATACGCTCGCCGATGGTCATCACGAGGTAGTAGCGGGCGGCACTGGCGAGCGCGAGCACGACCACGACAGCGATCATCACGCTGAAATAGTTGTTGATCATCGCGATGCCTTCGGGGCTGAAGCCGAAGTCGATCATCCGCCGCGCCGCAATCGGCACGACGAGCGTGGTCACGGCCGCAACGGTCAGCGACACAAGCGCCAGAAGCGCGCGTCCGCGGTACCGCGCCACATAGGGCGCCAGCGCCAATAGCGGGCGCAATTTGGCTCGGCTGGGTTGTACCGGAGGCTCCACGACAGCGTCTGCCAGCGATGACTCCGCCAGCACGGGATCGGGCTGCGGAACCGGCGGCTTGGCCGCGCGGGGGGTCTCAAGCCGTTCGACTGCACTCATGATTTATAACCGTTCTTGTCGTTGCCCTGAGATAGGCCGACCCGAGCCCAGAGGCAAATGACCTAGGTCAATTCCTGGCGGGTAAATTGCCCGGGAGTAATGACCCGAGAGGGGACGATCCGTCACGGCGGTCCTTGTCTCCTGCACGTTCCTGCGATATAGAGCGGCCAAATCCGCCATCGAAATCACAGAGATTCAGGCGCCGGCGCGCCGAAGGAACCGTCATGAAAGCCGAAATTCACCCGGATTATCATAACATTACCGTCGTTATGACTGACGGTAGCGAGTATCAGACCCGCTCGACCTGGGGCAAGGAAGGCGACAAGCTGAACCTCGACATCGATCCGCGGTCGCATCCGGCCTGGACCGGCGGCACCACCCAGCTTCTCGACCGCGGTGGCCGCGTGTCGCGCTTCCAGAAGAAGTTCTCGGGCTTCCTCAAAAAGGAAGACTGATCCTTTTAGATCGGCCCTTTCGGGCTGGTCCGACTGCCTTTCAAAACGCCTCTGCAACATGCAGGGGCGTTTTTCGTTACTGGCCGACCAATGTCACGCCGGTACCTTAAAACCGCCTCCGTTACCCTCCCAATAAGGTGCGCCACATCACCTTGCGCGGGGGCGCAACGAGACCATGCCGACCAACACCGGGCACCACCGCAAGAAGCCGCGTCAGGCGCGCTCCGTTGCGACCGTGGGCATCCTCTTGGACGCCGCTGCCCTCGTGCTGGTGGACGAAGGCTACGAACGCGCCACCACCAACAGGATCGCCGAACGCGCCGGCGTCAGCATCGGCTCCCTCTATCAGTATTTTCCGAATCGGGACGCACTGTTCGGAGCCCTCCATGGCCGGACGGAAGCGCAAATGTCCGAAAATATCTGGCAGACCATTTCAGAATTCGAAGGGCTGGATCTGCGCGGGTTCCTCCGTTCCGGCCTGAACACCGCAATCAGCCAGCACGCACGCGTCCTGCCGCTGCTGAAAGTCTTGATGGAGACGGCCTCGGGCCGCCCGCCTGTTCAGTGGCCATTCGATCGCTTCCCGCAGCGACAAGGCCTGTTGCGCGGCATGTTCGACAGTCATGCCGACGAGCTGCGCCCCGGCTTCAATCGCGAGGCCGGCAGCTTCTTCATTCCGAAAATGGTCGGCTCGGCGCTTGATGCTGCGATCGCATTCCGTCCAGACGCCTTCGCTAATGGCGAGCTGGAACAGGAGCTGGATACGATGTTGTCGTACTATCTGCTCGGAGATCGCTAGAAGCGTGAACCAGCAAGCGCGGTGTTGGCCCACGCTGTGCAGGCGCGCGGTGCTAGCGCACGCCCACGTCGAACGAATAAGCTACGCCGACGCCGTAGGTGACCTGATTGGTGGATCCCCGGAATTTCACCAGTGGGCTGTCAGCGATACTGCCGAGCAGCTTGTCGTATTCCACATAGCCGCGTACTTCCCACTGCGGATCGAGCTTGTAGCGCAGCTGCGCACCGGCACCGACCGAGCTTGAACCGCCCTTGGCGTCGTAGACCGGCAGGCCGGAGGCCAGTGCCTCAACATTGCTGACGCTGAAGTAGGCCGATGTGTACTTTGCGTTGGTCGCGGTGTAGCGCGGGCCGGCCGCGAAGGTCATGCGTTCGTTGATCGGCACGATCACATCCGCCGAGAAATCCGCGACGACGCCCTCATGACCGCCGAAACCGCGGCGCAATTCTGAGCGAAGACGCAGCCAGTCGAAAGCGTAATACTCGGCGAAGCCGCCGAGCTCAACGGCAAAGTCGACGTCCTTCAAGCCACGCAACTCGCTGTGGTCGCTGGCCTTGCGGGAGCCTTTGTAGGCGCCGACCGGACCGGCGCGAAAGCCGCCGACATCGATCAGGGCGAAGCTCGCATTGTCCCGCATGCTCTTGAAACGCGCCGGCGTGCCCGCCCGGCGTATAGAGATGATCGGCTTCGGCCCAAGCTTGGAGCTACCCGCGCCTTCATAGGACGGCTGCATTTCGCCGCCGATCCCGACGGTCACGGTCCAGCCACCGGAGGCCGAGGGCACGAAGGGCACGGATGGCAGCATCACCACTGGATCAGCCGCCACCGCTACCGCCGGCCCTGCCAACACACCAATCACAACGATCAGCCCACGAGACAAAGACATCAAATTCCCATTTGGACCGGCGCGGAGTTTCTGTGTGGCCGCGCTTCAATGCCACATCGTTGCGATTGTCTCCGTGCGACATGGAGTCACCACAGCAATGCAAAGATAGCGGACGCGATCTCTCCTCCAAACTCGCATTGGTTAGACGCCGGACGTGTAGCTCCCGGTCGAGAAACCCTATGCCAGCAACGCTTTGCGAGAGAAGACGCTATGCTTGCGGCGTCATCGCTCACATTTCAGCACAACGTGGCAGTGATATCTGAAAGAAGAGATCGTTGCAGTCTGCGGCATCGCGCCGCAGCACCGACATTATAGCCGATGAGCCTACGCCTTCGCAGGCGCGTCGCTTCTCC
This sequence comes from Tardiphaga sp. P9-11, assembly GCF_008329525.1. GTDB lineage: Bacteria > Pseudomonadota > Alphaproteobacteria > Rhizobiales > Xanthobacteraceae > Tardiphaga. The sequence continues at coordinate 255,821 of NZ_NPKQ01000006.1, forward strand.
GCGGGATGAAGCGCTGCGTGATCCAGTTGCGGCCGGGCATTTCGACGAAGCGATAGCTCACTTCCGCCAGCGCCCAGATGATAGCGAAAGCAACCAGCGATGCAGCGACATATACCCATTCGATCTGGCCGAAATGCCGCCAGGTCCGCACCGTGAAGCTGATGAAAAGCGGGTGGATCAGGTAAATCGAATAGGATATGATACCTAGTCGATAAACCAGCGCATTGCCGAACAACAGCTGCGCCATCCGGCCGTCACGCGAGAGGACCGCGACCAGCGGGATGTAGAGCAGATACATCAGTCGATCGCTCGCATCGGCCAGACCGACGGCGACGATCGCGAACGGAAGTGCGATCACGAGGATGTCCTGCACGCTCGCCGACAGGCGATCGACCAGACTGCCGAAGCGGAAGATCGCGAGGCCCAGCGTGAAGCCCGCCACCGCGCGCAGCAATGGATAAAGTGAATTGCCGTTGACGACGTCGAGCGGCCCGCCCGAACCGCGGCCACTGATGCTGACGGCATAGATGCCGAGCAACGCCACGATCACGGCAACGCCCGCGATCCATTTGCTGCCGCGCTGAGTGAAGGGCATCAGGATCGGCAGCAGCAGATAGGAGCCCATTTCGGCGCTCGCGGCCCAGGCAACGCCAATGACCGGGAAAATGTAGAGACCCCAGCCGGTCATCATCAGCAGGTTGCCGGTCCAGTCCCAGGCTGAATACATCTCCAGCTTCTCACCGGACAGACCAGCCGCGATCTTGACCACATATAACAGTCCAATAATGAAGTAAGCCGGGTATAACCGCGCGACCCGCTTCAGCATGAAATGCGCAAACGCCTTGCCAGTGAGATGCAGGAACGCGTCGCGATAGGTGAGCGCCATCACATAGCCTGACAGCATGAAGAACAGGTCGACCAGCAGATAGCCGTAGGGAATGCGGAAGAATGAGCCGGTGCCGCCGGTTGCGAGCTGCACATCGCCGAAATGATACACCACGATGACAGCGGCAGCGACGCCGCGCACCCCGGTCAATGCCCTGATATCGCCTGCCATCGCAAATGCCCCCGCTGCACCTGGCTCATGTTTAGCGCATGAGCAGCGAGCGAGGAACAGCGTTCAGGAATGTGAGGAACGCGTGTTCAGCGTTCGAACGCGGCCTTCAGGCGATTGAGCTGCGGCACCAACGGATTGCCGATCGGGGCATGCGTGGTGGTCGCGGCGTGGATCGAGATGTCGAGACGACGAACCTTGGTCTGCAGCACCATCGAACGTGCGATCAGTATCTGCAACTGCTCGGGCAATTTGAGCAACATTTCTTCCGGGCTAGGATCTGCGGCGCTGAGCTTCACCTTGGTCTTTTCGCGATTGGCCTGAGTCAGCGTCATCTCGCCTTCCTTCACTGCACGGTGCAGCAGGAGCCAAGAGGCAAGCTGCATAAGGCGCGTGGTGAGACGCATGCTTTCGGTGGCGTAGGTCAGGCTGACGGAGCGATCCAGCGCCTTGGCCTCGGTACGGCCGAGACCGTCGAGATAGGCTGCGGTCTCTTCGACCAGATCCATCCCCTCGCGAAACAAGGCGCCGAAGGCAGCGGAATTGGTCAGCCGCTCGCTGAACTGAACAAGAGCGGGTTCGCGATGCAAACGATCCGACATAGTTAACGCCTCACGCAGGTGGTTTCGCAGCCAGCTCTGAACGGCGGGCTTATGATGAACAAATCATTACGCGTGCGTGCGCGAGAGTCCAGCGGCGTAAAATTAAAGAAGTATTTATGGTTTCCAACGCGATTTAAGGATCGCGGGCGCCCCAAAAGAAGACATGAGTACCAAAAAAAGAGCCGCCGTTTCCGGCGGCTATAAAGTTGATAACAGGGAGGCGTCAAACAGAGTGGACAGGAGCCACTCGGTGTCCAAACAAGGACAATTTGAGTAATATGCGAGAAAGCTTAATTGCGCGTAAATGCGCGGGCTTTCTTCACGATCCGTTTGCCATGCGAAGCGTCGCAATCTGTCTCGGAATGAGACAATGCCGATGCCGTGATTTGAAGGAACCCGGGCGGCGTTGTCCCCGGATATCGCTTCGCTTATCCGGGCGATAGATACTTCACGATTTAAAAAATCGATCCGCTGCATCGCGCGTCGCGCGCTTCAAGGTCATGCTCGATTGCAGCCGCGTGATCTCGCCGTTGAGCAGCGCGATCCGCTCGGCGAGTTCTTCCACCGATAGCAGCGAGAGGTCCTGCCCGATCTCGTGGCTGACTGTCTGCTTCGGTTTATCGTCGTCGTCGATCGCCATTGGGGCCCTCCCCGTCTCAAATTCGAATATGCACCAGATGTTGCCAGCGTCGCACCGGCTGTTTAATCAGATCACCAGTCAACATCCCGTACGCCGCAAGGACAAATCATGGAAAAGCTGCCCGCGCAAATGACCGTCGTTGGTATCAGCAAACCGGGTGGTCCCGAGGTGCTGATTCCCGAAACGCGTTCCGTTCCGAAGCCCGGCCCCGGCGAAATCCTGGTCAAGGTCGCAGCTGCCGGCGTGAACCGCCCTGATGTTGCGCAGCGCTCCGGCGCCTACCCGCCGCCGCCCGGCGCCAGCGATCTGCCGGGCCTCGAAATCTCCGGTGAAGTCGTCGCCCTCGGCGAAGGCGCCACCAAACACAAGCTCGGTGACAAGGTGATGTCGCTGGTCGCCGGCGGTGGCTACGCACAATATTGCATCGCCCAGGACGCGCAGGCGATGACGGTCCCCGAAGGCTTCTCTATGACAGAAGCCGGCGCCACCGCCGAAACGCTGATGACCGTCTGGCACAATGTGTTCGAGCGCGGCGGATTGCAGCCAGGCGAGACCGTGTTGATCCATGGTGGTTCTTCCGGCATCGGTACCATGGCAATTCAGCTCGCCAAGGCGCTCGGTTCCAAGGTGATCGTCACCGTCGGCTCGCAGGACAAGGTCGATGCCTGCTTGAAGCTCGGCGCCGATCACGCCATCAACTACAAGACGGAAGATTTCGTCGAACGCGTCAAGGAGATCACCAAGACCGGCGTCGAGCTAATCTTGGACATGGTAGGCGCGGACTATGTGGAAAAGAACTTCGACGCCGCCGCCATCGATGGCCGCATCGTGCAGATTGCGGTGCTGAACGGCCCGAAAGCCACTATCAACGCCGCCAAGATCATGGTGAAGCGGCTGCACTATACCGGTTCGACCCTGCGACCCCGCTCCAATGCCGACAAGGCCGCCATGGTTAGGGCGATCGAGGCAAATGTCCTGCCGCTGCTGAAGGCTGGCAAGGTTAAGCCTCTGATGGACAGCACTTTCCCGCTGGAAAAGGCCGCAGATGCGCACAAACGCATGGAAACCAGCGCACATATTGGCAAAATTGTGTTGGTGGTTTAGGGCTGGAGAACAGCCGGAAACCCTTTGATTTATCTCGCTTTCATGTCATTTATCGCGCGTCGGGAAATGGCCCTGCTTCTGCGTGACGCAGGGTCGATGTTTTGTTGATCGCGGAGAATGACATTGCGTTTGATCAGGTGGCTCGCGCCCCTCGCGCTGGCCCTCATGATTGTTGTTGCCGCAGCACCGGCACAGGCTGTTGACGCTGTCAGCGTCCGCGGTGATGCGCCTGCGATCGATCTCACCGGCATCCTCGAATATCAGCATAGCGACACCGACCGCATCCAGGTCTCCACCGCGCCCGGCACCGACGGCATCGTCCGCCGCATCGAGGTGCGTGGCCGCGAAGCCGGTCAGAATTGGGTGGTGTTCGCGCTCGCCAACAACACCGACGATCAGCTCGATCGTCTGATCGTTGCGCCGCATTATCGCATCGTGTCGTCCGGCCTCTTGTGGCCCGATCTTGGCCTCTCGCGCATTGCGACGATCACGCCATCGACTGGCGATCGTCCGGAGCGTCAGGACTCGGCCACGGCCGACATCTTCCGCGTCACCCTCGACCCCGGTGCCGTCATCACCTTCGTCGCCGAACTGCGCACCAACAAACTGCCGCAGCTCTATCTGTGGGAGCCGGAAGCCTACAAGGACAAGGTCAACTCCTTTACGCTTTACCAAGGCATCGTCATCGGCATTTCCGGCCTGCTGGCGTTGGTGCTGACGATCCTGTTCGTCGTGAAGGGCAGCATCATGTTCCCGGCTGCCGCGGCGCTGGCCTGGGCCGTGCTGGTCTATATCGGCGTCGACTTCGGCTTCTGGGGCAAGGTGCTGGACATGTCGTCGGGCGCCGAGCGTGTCTGGCGCGCGTCGGGCGAAGCAATCCTGGCAGCGACTCTGCTGGTGTTTCTGTTCGCCTATCTCAATCTCAGTCGATGGCATGTGCGCTACTCGCACATCACGCTCGGCTGGCTGGCGTTTCTCGGTTCACTCGTCGGCTTGGCGCTATTCGATCCTGCGGTTGCCTCGGGCATCGCGCGCATCTCGCTGGTGCTGATCGCTTTCGCCGGCTTCGCGCTGATCGTCTATCTCTCCACCCACGGTTTCGACCGCGCTGTATTGTTGATTCCGACCTGGTTTCTGCTCGTGGTCTGGGTCGTCGCGGCCGGCATGACGGTTGCGGGCAGCGTCACTAATGACATTGTCGGCCCTGCACTGCTCGGCGGGCTGGTTCTGATCGTGATGCTAATCGGCTTCACGGTCATGCAGCACGCTTTCGCAGGCGGCGGCGCCACCAATGGCGTTGTCTCCGACGTCGAGCGCCGCGCGCTGGCGCTGACCGGCTCCGGTGACCTGATCTGGGATTGGGACGTCTCCGCCGACAAGGTATTCACCAGTCCCGAGACCGAGGCCCTGCTCGGTCTCAAGCGCGGCACGCTGGAGGGCCCGGCCGCGAGCTGGCTTGAAGTACTGCATCCGCTCGATCAGGACCGCTTCCGGGCCGCGCTGGACAGCGTGCTCGACCAGCGCCGTGGTCGCCTCGTGCAGGACTTCCGCCTGCGCACCCCTGACGGTCACTTTATGTGGTTCGCGCTCAAGGCGCGCCCGGTGGTCGGCTCCGACGGCGAAGTCTCGCGCGTGGTCGGCACGCTCACCGACGTCACCGAGATGAAGAATGCCGAAGAGCGCATGCTGCACGACTCGGTGCATGACAACCTGACCGGCTTGCCGAACCGCAAGCTGTTCATCGACCGCCTCAATGCCGTCGCGAATTTCTCCAAGACCGTGCCGACCATGCGGCCGACCATCATGGTGATCGATCTCGATCGCTTCAAACAGGTTAACGATTCCGTCGGCATCGCCGTGGGCGATTCGATCCTGCTGACGCTGGCGCGCCGTCTCACCCGCATTCTCAAGCCGCAGGACACGCTGGCCCGCCTCGCCGGCGACCAGTTCGGCCTGATCCTGATGTCCGAACAGGACGCCGCCAAGATTACGGCGTTTGCCGAAACCATCCGCAAGACCATCCGCGCGCCGATTGCCTTCAACGACCGCGAGATCTTCCTCACGGCCTCGATCGGCCTCGCGCTCTCTGATCCCGCGGTACCGCTGACCGACGAGCTTATCAAGGATGCCGAGCTCGCGATGTATCATTCGAAACGGATCGGCGGCGATCGTATCGATGTCTACAAACCTGCGATGCGCGCCCGCAAAACGGATCGCCTGACGCTTGAATCCGAACTGCGCCGCGCCATCGAGCGCCAGGAAATCACGATCCTGTATCAGCCCATCGTGCGGCTGGAAGATCGCTCCATCGCTGGCTTCGAGGCGCTGGCACGCTGGGACCATCCCAAGCTCGGCCGTATGTCGCCGTCGGAATTCATCGCGATTGCCGAAGAGATCGGCCTGATCATCGATCTCGGCATGTTCGTGATGGACCAGACGGCACGCCAGCTCGCGATCTGGCAGCGCGCGATGCGCTCGCGCGAACCGATCTTCGCCAGCGTCAACGTCTCCTCGCGGCAGCTGCTGCGCCACGACCTCCTGCATGACATCCGCACCGTGCTGTCACGCTCATCCGTCGCCCGCGGCACGCTGAAGCTCGAACTCACCGAGTCACTGGTGATGGAAAATCCGGAACATGCTGCGCAGATGCTGCACCGGATCCGCGAACTCGGCACGGGTCTTTCGCTTGATGATTTCGGGACCGGCCATTCGTCGCTGTCTTATCTGCAGCGCTTCCCGTTCGATACGCTGAAGATTGACCAATCCTTCGTCCGCACCACCTCACGGGGCACCCGCCCAGTGATCCTCAAATCGATCATCGCCATGGCCCACGACCTCGGCATGGACGTCGTCGCCGAAGGCGTCGAGACAGACTCGGATGCCGTGGAAATGTATCAGCTCGGCTGCGAATACGCCCAAGGCTTTGCCTTTGGCGAGCCGATGGATGCGGATGCGGCGATGCGCATGCTGACGGAAGAGCGGCTGGAAGCGGCGAGCTGAGTAGAGCCGCCGCTGGGTAACTAGAAGTCCAACGAATGCTTACGCGTGCCCGGCCTCGGCCGACAACATCCCCGGCGCTATGCCAATCTTCTGCAGAGCGCGGATGTACTTCTCCTCGATATCGCCGCCGAAGATGAGATCCTCATCGGCCGCGCAATGCAGCCAGCCGTTGCCCTGGATTTCGTCTTCAAGCTGGCCCGGCGCCCAGCCGGCATAACCCAGCGCGAGGATCGCGTGCTTGGGCCCACCACCATTGGCGATGGCGCGCAGGATATCCACGGTCGCGGTGAGGCAGACGCCATCGTCGATCGGTAGCGTCGCGTCTTTGATAAAGAAATCGCTGGAATGCAGCACGAAACCGCGGCCGGTCTCGACCGGGCCCCCCTTCAGCACTTTCATGCTTTCGGCGCTTTCCGGGAGCTTGATGCTGTCCGACTTTTCAATGATGTCCAGTTGGACCAGTAATTCGGGGAAATCGATGCTGCCTGCAGGCCTGTTGACGATAATGCCCATGGCGCCTTCCGACGAATGCGCACAGACGTAAATCACCGAACGGGCGAAGCGCTCGTCTTCCATCACAGGCATGGCGATCAACAACTGCCCGTCGAGGTAGTTGCCAGTGTCGCCAGCGCTGGATTTCGCACGGCTTTTCCGAGGTCGCTTGCGCGTGGGTTCCATCAGCAAACCGCTCTCATTTCGTTGCTTATCCTGATATTGGGTCCGGGTTCTGTCAATCTGCCTTCCGCAACGCATACGAAAACCGGATCACAAGCAGTTCAATAGCTTAAGACAGGTTTGGCTTTATGACAGGCCTACCCTGTAAGGACGCCCGATGACCGCATCTGTTCCGCATCACATTGTCGCTGTCTGCGCCGCGGGCCTGCTCCTCACCTGCAGCGCGCTGGCGGAGGATACCTCACCTTGGCAGATAGACAGTCATTCGCAGATCAGGCTTGTGGCAGGCTCGCGTAGCGGTCCTGTGATGCTGGGGGGTATCGCGATCCAGCTGCAGCCCGGCTGGCACACCTACTGGCGGAATCCCGGTGATTCCGGGGTGCCTCCACGCTTCGATTTCTCCAAATCGGAGAACCTGGATACCGTCACCATCCTGTGGCCGGCGCCGAAAAAATTCGAGGATGGGGCCGGTGGCCTGTCGTTGGGCTATGTGAAACAGGTGGTGCTGCCGATGCGGGTGATCGCCAAGGACCCCGGCAAAGCGGTGATTCTCCGTGCGGCGATCAATTACGCGGTCTGCGACAAGCTGTGTATCCCGGTCGACGCCAATGCTGAACTCGCTTTTACTAGCGTGGCAAGCACTGAAGATGGCGCGCTGACCACGGCACTGGATACGGTGCCCAAGCCGGCTACCATCGGCGACGCCAATCCGCTGACGGTGCGCGACCTCAAGCGAGAGGGCAGAAATGTGTTCGTTGACGTCGTTGCGCCCGAAGGCAGCGAGCCCAACCTGTTCGTCGAGGGACCGACGCCGGAATGGGCGCTGCCGATCCCCAAACTCGAGGCCAAGAGTCCGCCAGGCGTGAAGCGCTTCAGCTTCGAACTGGATGGCGTGCCACCCGGCGCCACGACCGACGGCGCCGCGCTGAAACTGACGCTGGTCGGCAGCGACCGCGCCTACGAATTCAACGTCAACCTGCCCTGATACCGCTGGCGCGTAGCAATTCCGCACAACCTGTGCGCCTCCATCCAACCGGATATTAACGACTGCTTGCTACGCTAGACCGCTGCCGCACGCCTGCGGCTGAGGACCTTGTCGTGGCCGTGATGGACGCAGACTCCGCACCCGCAAGCGAGCCCGCTGGCCTCAAGGCCAGACTGCGCGCGCTGTTCACCGGCTCAGGCGAAGCCTCGCTCACGCGCCGTCTCGCCGGCACCATCTTCCTCATTCGCGTAATCTCGGCCGGATTCGCTTACTTCTCGCAGATCCTGCTGGCGCGCTGGATGGGCACGTCAGATTACGGCATCTACGTCTATGTCTGGACCTGGGTGTTGCTGCTCGGCTCGATGATGGATTTCGGCATCGCCGCCTCGGCCCAGAAGATCATCCCGGAATATCGCGCCAGCGGTGACTACGCACGGCTGCGCGGCTTTCTCTCTGGCAGCCGCTGGATGACCGGCATCGTCTCGCTCATCGTCTCGCTGTTGCTCGCGGGCCTCGTCAAACTCATCTCACCCTGGATCGATGCTGCTACCGTGGTGCCGCTCTATCTCGGCTGCCTGACGCTTCCCGCTTTTGTCGTCGCCAACACGCAGGACGGCATCGCGCGTTCGCATGACTGGATGCGCCTCGGCCTGATGCCGCAATTTATCATCCGCCAGGCGCTGATCATCGGCTTCACCGCCGGCGCCTTCGCACTGGGCTTTAAGCTTGGTGCGACCATCGCAATGCTGGCCAGCGTCGCTGCCGTCTGGGTCGCGATGACCGGCCAGATGATCGTGCTCAACCGCCGGCTTCACACCCATATTGAGCCTGGCCCAAAGGCCTATGACTATCGTGGATGGCTCGCGGTCTCGCTGCCGATCCTGCTGGTCGAGAGCTTTTATCTGCTGCTGTCCTATACCGACGTGCTGGTGCTGCAGCAGTTCGTCTCATCCGATGAGGTCGGCGTGTACTTCGCTGTGGTGAAGACCCTGGCGCTGGTGTCGTTCATTCATTACGCGATGTCGGCGACAACGGCGCATCGCTTCACCGAATATCACGCCGCCGGCGACAAGGACCGCCTCGCCGCTTATGTGACGCATGCCATCAAATGGACGTTCTGGCCGTCATTGGCCGCGACACTGATCCTACTCGCTTTGGGCAAGCCGCTGCTGTGGCTGTTCGGCCCGCAATTCACCAGCGGTTACGACATCATGTTCATCGCCGCCATCGGCCTCGTGGTCCGCGCCGCCATCGGCCCGGTCGAGCGTCTGCTGAACATGCTGGGCCACCAGCACATCTGCGCCGTAGCCTATGCGTCGGCCTTCTTGATGAATCTGGTGCTGTGTCTCATGCTGGTGCCCAAATTCGGTGGCCATGGCGCAGCGGCAGCGACATCCATCGCGCTGACGTTCGAGACGATCTTGTTGTTCTGGATCGTGCGGCAGCGGCTGGGATTGCACGTGCTGGCGTTCGGGAAGCGTTCTTAAACTTCCCCCTACGCTGGACGCACTACCACCTCCACGTCATGCCCGGGCTTGTCCCGGGCATGACGGCGTTGTTTGCCTACTCCGCCGTCCAGCCGCCATCGATCGACAGGTTGGTGCCCGTAATCTGCGCGGCATCGTCACCGCACAGAAACAGCGCCAAGGCCGCCACCTGCTCGGAGGTGACGAATTCCTTGGTCGGCTGTGCTGCCAGCAGCACGTCGTTGATGACCTGCTCCTTGGTGAGGCCCCGCGCCTTCATCGTGTCGGGGATCTGCTTCTCCACCAATGGCGTCCAGACATAGCCCGGTGAGATGCAGTTGCAGGTGATCTTGTGGGTGGCCACTTCCAGCGCCACGGTCTTGGTCAGGCCGGCGATGCCGTGCTTAGCGGAGACATAGGCGGATTTGAACGGTGATGCGACCAGCGAATGCGCCGAGGCGGTATTGATGATGCGGCCCCAGCCGCGCTTCTTCATACCGGGAACAGCCGCGCGAATGCCATGAAAGGCCGACGAGAGATTGATGGCGATGATCGCATCCCACTTCTCGATGGGAAACTCCTCGATCGGCGACACAAACTGGATGCCGGCATTGTTGACGAGGATATCGACCGAACCGAAGGTGCTTTCGCCGAGCGCGATCATCCCTGCGATTTCCGCAGGCTTTGTCATGTCGGCGGGCGAGTGGATGGCCCTGACCTTGAAGTCGCTTTCGATCGCCGCGCGCTCTTTCTCGATGTCTTCCGGTGCGCCCATGCCGTTGATCACGATGTTGGCGCCGGCGCTGGCGAAAGCGCGGGCATAGGCCAGCCCGATGCCGCTGGTCGACCCGGTGACGACGGCAGTCTTGCCTGTGAGATTAGCCATTACTTGCTCCTGTTAGACGTCAAATGCAGCGGAAGGTTATTGTAGTCGTCGGCCGTGAGCGCATGGGTCACCATCGATTCATCGGATTGTGGCCGCTCGAACCAGTCCTTGTGGCGCATCGACAGGAATACATCGCGCTCACCGGCGTTCCAGTGTTCGACCATGCCGATGCGCGAGAAATTATAATCCTTCGACGACGACTCGTAATTCTTGCTCGTATAGATCAGATGCACCACCGTAACGGTATTTTCCTTGGCGGCTTCCGACAGCAGCGCCACGCCGGGGTCCTGCTTCAGGTCCTCCGGTAATTTTCCGATCAGATCGCGCAGCGCCTTGCGGATGTTGTGGATCTTCTTGTTCTTGTCGGTATTCATGCGGGTGCGGCTGGAGAAGCGAATGTCCTTTTCACGCTCCTGCGCCTCCAGGATCGATTGCGGCAGTGGCCCGCGCGCACTGAACAGATCGACCTGGAAGACCAGAAGATCGCTGGTCACATCGTCCAGTACGAAATCCAGAGGCGTGTTGGAGGCGATGCCGCCATCCCAGAAATGTTCGCCATCAATGACGATCGAGGGAAAGCCCGGCGGCAGCGCGCCGGAGGCCATGATGTGTTCGGGCTCGATCCTTTTGCGATCTTTCTTGAAGAGCGTATTGTCAAAGTAGGTGAAGTTGCCGGTGGTGACGCTCACGGCACCGACGCTCAGGCGCGTCTTGCAATCGTTGAGGCGATCGAAGTCAACCAGCCGTTCCAGCGTCGCCTTCAGCGGTGCAGTGTCGTAATAGCTCTGCGATTGCGGACTGCCGGGCGGCCACAACGGCGCAGGCGGAATCCGCGGCGCGAAAAATCCTGGCACGCCGAAGGTCGCAATGACAGCGGCACCAGCCTCATAGAAAAAAGAGCGGGCGCGGTCGTCGGTCAGCATTGGACTCCAGGGCACCGGCGACGCCGCCATTTCCCAGAATTCCTTGAGCTTGCCGATCCGCTTGTCGCGCTCGTTTCCCGCGATGATCGCAGCGTTGATGGCGCCGATGGAAATTCCGGCCACCCATTCCGGCTCGAAGTCATGGTGGCAAAGCGCCTCATAGGCGCCGGCTTGATATGAGCCGAGCGCACCGCCGCCTTGCAGCACCAGCACGCGCTTGGCCTCTGCGGGCTTGCTGGTGGCCCGGGATTGAGGCTGATCGGATATATCCATGGGACCACTCGATCATCGGCGACGGGAACCATACCGTGCCGCTCCCTTGTCGCGGCGTCAATCACAGATGGTGCAGAGCACCATCACGCTTCGGCTATCTTGGGAGGCTTATTTAGATTCGGTCGAAGCCAGGATCATGGTCCAGAACACCTTGTATTTGGTGTTGGGAGCATAGATCGCCGCGATGCCCAGTTTTGTGACACCGGACTTCAGCATATTGGCCCGGTGGGGCGGCGAGTCCCGCCAGCCAGAGAAAGCTTCAGCCATGGTGTGATAGCCGGCCGAGACGTTCTCGACCGCCAGGGTCGCCGGATAACCGCCGGCATTCAGACGCTTGGCTAGCGGCGCCTTCACGTCGTGATCGAGCTTGTTTCGTTTCGCCATGGCGGTGGACTGGTCTTCCGCCAGCGCCATCAATGCGGGATCGACCACTACCGGGCCGAGGCCGTTGTTCTGCCGGTAAAGCGAGATCATCGAAGCCGCCGCCACAGGGTCGAGCTTTGCGCCGCCATTGGCCATGCTGAGATACATGGTGGGCTGGTCCGGCACGGTATCGACGGTCCCCGCGCACCCTGCCAGCAACAGAAATCCCAGACTGGCCAGAGCCACCCGCTTCATCGGCAATCCCCCAAATCAAGGGGCCGTTGTTGCACACCAACCGTGGCTGAAAGGTGAACGAAGGGGATTTTTTGAAAGCGCCGTCACTCCTGCCCGGCAAAAATCCGGTATCGGCGCGGCTGCAAGCTGATCGCATCGCCCGTGGTGAGCGGACGGTCGCGCGGGGCATCGATTTCCACCAGCGTATCATCGTCGGACAGTGCAATATCGGCGCGCTGGATCGGGCCGAAAGTGCGGACGCGGCGCACAGTGCCTTCGAAGGCCCCCTCCCCGACAGGACCGATCTGCATGTCGTGACGACGAACAAACAGTTTCGAGGGACCGACGGCACTGCCCGCGTCGATGTTGAGCGGGCGATGGCCGAGCTTCACCTGGCCGTCGCGCACATCGACCGGGAGCACGATCGACTCGCCTATGAATGAGTGCACGAAAGCCGTCGCCGGATTGTCGTAAACGTCACCAGGCGTGCCTATCTGTTCGATCTTGCCCTTGTCCATCACCACGACGCGGTTGGCGACTTCGAGTGCCTCCTCCTGGTCATGCGTGACGAAGATCGAGGTGACGTGGATTTCCTCGTGGAGCGTACGCAGCCATTGGCGCAATTCCTTGCGTACCTTGGCATCGAGCGCGCCGAACGGCTCGTCTAGCAACAGAATCCGCGGCTCGATGGCCAGTGCGCGCGCTAGCGCGATGCGTTGGCGCTGCCCGCCGGACAGCTGACTCGGGTAGCGATTGGCGAGCCAGTCAAGCTGCACGAGATCGAGCAATTCCTTCACCCGCGCTCGGATCTGCGCTTCGCTCTTGCGCACGGCGCGCGGCTGCACGCGCAGGCCGAAGGCAACATTCTCGAACACGCTCATATGGCGGAACAGCGCATAATGCTGAAATACGAAACCGACATGACGCTCGCCGGCGCCGCGCGCCAATGCGTTCTCGCCGTCGAACGAGACTTCACCGGCATCCGGCCAGTCAAGCCCTGCGATAATTCGCAGCAATGACGTCTTGCCGGAACCGGACGGCCCAAGCAGCGCGAGCAATTCACCATCCGCGACCCGGAGGTCGACATTATCTAGCGCCTTAAAGGCACCGTACTGCTTTACGATATTCCGAACTTCAATCGTCACGGTGCAGCTGTCCTTCTTCGATCTGGCCTTCGAGGATGGTCTTTGCGATCAGCGTTACGAGCGCCAGCAGGGCCAGCAGGGACGCGATCGCGAACGACGCCACCAGTTGATATTCATTATACAGGATTTCCACCAGCAGCGGCATGGTGTTGGTCTCGCCGCGAATGTGGCCCGACACCACCGAAACCGCGCCAAATTCACCCATTGCCCGCGCATTGCACAACAGCACACCGTAGAGCAGACCCCATTTGATGTTGGGGAGCGTCACCACGATAAAGGTGCGCCAGCCGCTCGCACCCAGTGAGATCGCGGCCTCTTCCTCCTGCGATCCCTGCTCCTGCATCAGCGGGATCAATTCCCGGGCGACGAACGGGAAGGTGACGAAGGTTGTCGCCAGTACGATCGCCGGAACGGCAAACAGAATGTTGATGCCATGCGACATCAGCCATGGCCCAAAGAAACCCTGCGCGCCAAACAGCAACACGAACACCAGACCGGAGATGACCGGACTGACCGAGAACGGCAGATCAATGAGCGTCACCAGCAGGGTCTTGCCCCTGAATTCGAATTTGGCCACCGCCCAGGCGGCGGCAACGCCGAACACCAGATTGAGGCTGACCGAGATCACCGCCGTGATAAGCGTCAGCCAGATCGCTGCGAGCGCCTCGGAATCTGCCAAAGCCGACAGATAGAACCCGACGCCCTTGGACAAGGCTTCCGAGAACACCAGAATCAGCGGCAACACGACGAAGACAGTCAGGAACGTCACCGCAACGCTGATAATGATCCCGCGCACAAGCCATGGTTCGGTATGTGGATCATGTCGTGCCACTGACTGGGCGCGCTCCACGGTGACTGGCGAATTGATAATTGTAATGGTCATGTCAGGTCAACTCACGGCCAGCGCACGGGTCTGCGCCCAGCGCTGCAGCCGATTGAGGAGGAGGATGATCAGGAACGAGACGACCAGCATCACCACCGCGATCGCCGTCGCATCGGCGTAGCGGAATTCCGACAGCCGGATGACGATCAAGAGTGGTGCGATCTCCGACACATTCGGAAGATTGCCGGCGATGAAGATGACGGAGCCATATTCACCGACGGCGCGGGCGAAAGCCAGAGCGAAACCGGTGAGAATGGCAGGCGTGAGGCTGGGAATGATCACGCGGGTGATGGTCTGCCAGCGCGACGCACCGAGACAGACGGCAGCCTCTTCGATCTCGACATCGAGATCGATCAGGACCGGCTGCACTGTGCGGACCACGAACGGAATACCAATGAACACCATCGCAAGGAAAATGCCGAGCGGCGTGAACGCCACCTTGATGCCGAGCGACGCAAGCGGCGCGCCAAGCCATCCATTTTGCGCGAACAGCGTCGTCAGCGCGATGCCTGCCACCGCAGTGGGGAGGGCGAACGGGATGTCGACGATAGCGTCGAACAGCCGGCGACCGGGAAAGCGGTAGCGCACCAACGCCCAGACGATAATCAGGCCAGCGACCAGATTGACCAACGCAGCCGCGAAAGCCAATCCGAACGAAATCCTGAGCGCGTGTAGCGTCCGGCTGCTGGTGACGGTATCGAAGAATTGCGAGAGGCTGAGATCCGCAGTCTTGACGAACAATCCGGCCAGCGGGATCAGGATCAGGAGCGACAGCCATGTCAGGGTCAGGCCCATGCTCAGACCGAATCCCGGCAACGCACTTCGTTTAGGTGCCGCGCTCACAATGTCCCCTTGCTTCGGTAAAAGCCCCAGACCGGCATGCCGACCTGGGTGTTTCGTTGCGAACGGTCAGTTCTTGTAGATCTTGTCGAACACACCACCGTCGGTAAAGTGCTCGCTCTGCGCCTTTGTCCAGCCTCCAAACACGTCGTCAATCGTGAACAACTCAACCTTGGCGAAGGAGGCCTCGTACTTCTTGGCAATATCGGCATCACGCGGACGGTAGAAATTGCGCGCGGCGATCTCCTGACCTTCCTTGGTGTACCAGTATTTCAGATAGGCTTCCGCAGCGACTTTGGTGCCCTTCTTGTCAGTGACGGTATCAACGACGGCGACCGGCGGCTCGGCGAGAATTGAAAGCGACGGCGCCACGATCTCGAATTTGTCCTTGCCGAACTCCTGGATTGCCAGATAGGCCTCATTTTCCCAAGCCAGCAAGACATCGCCGACACCGCGCTGGACGAAAGTGATGGTCGAGCCCCGTGCGCCGGTATCGAGAACCGGAACGTTCTTGAAGATGCTACCGACGAACTCTTTGGCCTTGTCCTGCGATCCATATTTCTTCAGAGCATAGCCCCAGGCGCCGAGATAGTTCCAGCGCGCACCGCCAGAGGTCTTCGGATTCGGCGTGATGACGCTGACGCCGCTCTTGATCAGATCGTCCCAGTCCTTGATGCCTTTGGGGTTACCCTTGCGCACGAGGAACACGATGGTCGACGTATAGGGCGACGAATTCTGCGCCAGGCGCTTCTGCCAGTCCCTGGCCAACAGGCCCTTATTGGCGATTGCGTCAATGTCATAAGCAAGCGCGAGGGTGACCACATCGGCTTGCAGACCATCGATCACAGAGCGCGCCTGCGCCCCCGAGCCGCCATGCGACTGCTTGATTTCGACGCTCTTGCCGGTTTCCTTCTGATACGCAGCAGCAAACGATTTGTTGAAATCGACATATAGTTCGCGCGTCGGATCGTACGACACGTTGAGCAGCGAAATGTCTGCCGCATGCGCCGATGCTGCAATTAAGAGACCCGCGATGACGGGAAGAACACGACGGACCATTTTGATCTCCATCCAACCTGACAACACGATCGTCATAAGGTGGGGGCAAAATCTTGAAGAAGCACCGCCAAGTCAACGAAACCAGATTCCAATGTTGGCGGTATGACGGCAGCAATGTGCTATGAATATGCCTTCGCATGGGTATCGTATCGCAAGCGGGTCATTTGTCATTAACCAGCGTCACGAAAACGATCGTCATGCGGCGAATTAGCGCGCGCTTTCCGAATGTCGCAATTGCATGCGTTGATGTAGCGCCGTAATGCGGCCATCGCCGGTAGGCTGATAGAACACCGTGTAGCGCTTCACCGTGGCCGCGAAGGCTTCCGCGTCGGCATCCTTCTTCACTTCGAACGAGTCGAAACCGGCGCGCAACATGATGACAAATTGGTCGCGCAAGACCTGGCCGGTGGCACGCAACTCGCCCTTGTACCTGTAACGCTCACGCAGCAGACGCGCCTGGCTGTAGGCACGGCCATCGCGGAACGACGGGAACGCCAGCGCGACCACCGCGAGCTTGTCGAGATAAGGCACCAGCTCTTCCGGATCGCGGTTGTTCGGCCAGATCACACCGGTCGGGTTGCTCCGCTTTAGCAGCACCTCCGGGTCGGCGAGAAAACGCGCGGCCGGAATCAATGCCGCCCCGTCGACCGGAATCTCCGCATCGTCGGCCACGTGAATATAGCCGTCGGCAACGATCTTGCCTTGCTTAACGAGTGGCATAAACGCGCTCCTTGAACGGCTCGACGCCGAGGCGTTCAACAGTCTGGACAAACAATTCATCCGGCCGAGCACGCAGTGCCAGGTAGGCTTCTACGATATCCTCAATGACGTCAGCAACCTCGGCAAAAGGCACTGCCGGTCCGATTAGCGTGCCGACCACGGCATGCTCGTCCGCACGGCCCCCTATTGTGATCTGGAAGAACTCCTCGCCATTCTTCTCGACGCCGAGAATGCCGATATGGCCGACATGGTGATGGCCGCAGGCATTGATGCAGCCGGAGATATTGATATGCAGCCGACCGATCAGCTCCGCGAGATCGTGATTGGCGAAACGCCGCGTCAGTTCCTGCGCGATCGGGATCGAACGCGTATTGGCCAGCGAACAGTAGTCGAGGCCAGGGCATGCGATGATGTCAGTGACCAGATTGACGTTCGGCGTTGCGAGACCGAGCTTGTCGAGCTGGCGCCACAGCGCCGGCAGGTCGTGCTTGGCCACACTCGGCAGCGCCAGATTTTGCTCATGGCCCACGCGGATTTCCCCGAACGAGTATTTGTCGGCAAGATCGGCAACCGCGTCCATCTGTTCAGCCGTGGCATCGCCGGGCGGGCCGCCCACCGGCTTCAACGACAATGTCACGATGGCGTAGCCGGTCCGCTGATGTGGCGCGACCGAGTTCTTGAGCCAGCGCGCAAAATGCGGATCGGCCGACGCGGCCGTTAACTCGTCCGGCGTGTCAGAGAGCTTCTGATAGTGCGGATAGCTGAAGCGCGAGCGGATATCCTCGACAACCTCGTTGTCCAGCGTCAGCGCACTGTCGCGCATCGCCAGCCACTCATCCTCAACTTCGGCAGCGAATTTCTCGATGCCCAGCTCATGAACCAGAATCTTGATGCGCGCTTTATAGATATTATCGCGGCGGCCATACTGGTTGTAGACGCGCAGGATGGACTCGACGTAGCTCAGAATGTCGCGGCCGTGCACGAACGGCTTGATCACCTTGCCGATGAATGGCGTGCGACCGAGGCCACCTCCGACCAACACTTCGAAGCCAGTCTCGCCGGCCTCGTTCTTGTGAATTCGCAGACCGATGTCATGCACCTTGATCGCCGCGCGATCATGGGCCGACGCAGTGATCGCAATCTTGAACTTGCGTGGCAGGAACGAGAATTCCGGATGCATGGTGGAATACTGCCGCAGCAACTCCGCCCAGATGCGCGGATCCTCCACCTCGCCCGGCGCGACACCTGCCCATTGATCGGTGGTGACATTGCGCGTGCAATTGCCCGAGGTCTGCATCGCATGAATGCCGACCGAAGCGAGATCTTCCAGCGCATCCGGCAGATCGGCCAGCTTGATCCAATTGAACTGGATGTTCTGCCGCGTGGTGAAGTGGCCATAGCCACGGTCATAGCGTCGCGCCACATGCGCCATCTTGCGCAGTTGCGGCGATGACAGCGTGCCATAGGGAATGGCGACGCGGAACATATAGGCGTGAAGCTGAAGATAGACGCCGTTCATTAACCGCAGCATCTTGAATTCGTCTTCGGTGAGCTCACCTGCGAGGCGGCGCTTCACCTGATCGCGGAATTCCGCGACCCGCTCGTTGATCAGCGTGCGATCGATTTCATCGTAAGCATACATGATTCAGGTGCCTTAAGCCGAAACCGGAAGGTCGATGGTGACACCCTGCCGACGAATCTGTTCGCGGAGGTTGCCGGGTTCGACAACGCCGTTGTCGTTGACTGCGACAGGCGCAATGTAGGGACCGATGGCGCCAACGTCATCAGCTGTGGATTCAGCAAGCAGCGCACGCGCATCATCGGCGGTGTGCACGATGGCAGCCTGTGCCAAGTCGGTGGTCCAGCCTTTATGGGCGTCGCGATAGATGACCACGCCGTCCCAAGTGCGGTTGGCCGTGACAACCGAGGGGCCGTTGATCTTGATTTTCTGTTGCAGCGGAGATGTCATTCGGCAGCCACCAATAAATCTGAAACGAGTTTGTTGATCTGAGTGGCGCGCCATGGCGCGGAATGCACCACGACGTCACCGATGATGAGAATGGCCGGACCGCCATCGATCTGGTCGACCAGCGCCGAGAGATCGTCGAGCACACCCACCGCCGCTCGCGCGTCCGGACGCGTCACGCGCGCAAACACGCCAACCGGCGTTTGCGGCGAGCGCCCGGCAGCGAGCAATCCAGCACGGATCGTGGGCGCAGCGGTCATACCCATATAAACAACAACGGTCATCTTCTCGTCGGTGAGAGTCGACCATTCGACCTTGTCGGCATCCTTTTCCTTGTGAGCCGTCAGGAAGGTGATGCGCAGCGCTTCGCGGCGATAGGTCAGCGGCGCCTCGAACATAGCCGCAGCGCCAAGGCCTGCTGTGATGCCGGGGATAATGGAGTAAGCAACACCAGCTTCGCGCAGCGCTTCGATCTCCTCGCCACCGCGCCCGAAGATGAAGGGATCTCCACCCTTGAGGCGCACGGCGCGTTGCCCAGCTTTCGCGGCTTCGATCAGCAGCTTGTGGATCGCATCCTGACCGATGCCAGGCTTGCCGACCCGGCGACCTACCGGAATGCGCGATGCATCACGGCGGATGCGATCGAGCACTTCGGGTGACACCAGCTCGTCGTAAAATACAACGTCGGCGTCTTGCAGTGCGCGCAACGCTTTGATGGTCAGGAGATCCGGATCGCCCGGCCCTGCTCCCACCAGCGTGACATGACCTTCGACAACGCCGGCCTGCTCTGCACCAGCATAAATCGAGAGATCGGCGATTTCCGCCAGCGCCTTCTCGGCCTCGGTACCGCGCCCCGCCAGCACCAGCGCGCCGATCGGACCATCGACGATGCGCTCCCAGAACCTGCGACGCAACGGAGCCTCGGCAATCTTGTCGTTGATCGGTTTGCGCCAGCGCCCGATAAAGCCGGCGAGATCGCCGATCCGCGCAGGCAGCATTGCCTCGATCTTTTCGCGCACACGCCGCGCCACAACCGGCGACGAGCCGCCAGTGCCAACGGCGACGACCACATCGCCCCGATCGACGATGGCCGGAAAGATGAACGTGGAATGCGCGAGTTCGTCCATCACATTGACGGGCACGCCGTTCGCCTTGACGCGCGCGGCAACCGCGTGGCCAAGTTCACCAGCGCCAGCGCAAAGCACCGCGATGACACCCGAAAGATCGGCGGTCAGCGGATCGCCCTCGGCATGTTCGATGCGCACTACGTCCTTGGCATCGAGCCCGGACGTGTTGCGATCGCCGTCCGTCGCATACCAGCGAATCCGCGCGCCGGCCGCCAACAGCAACCGCAGCTTGGCGCGCACGAGCTCGCCCTGCCCAATCAGAAGGATCGGACCGGTCTGCAGATCGAGGAAGACAGGCAGAAAGCGCATGCACACTCCGCTGCCCCGAAACTCGGGGTTGACTGGAATTATATTCTATATATCTCTCGATAAAGATGCGCAAAGAGAAGATTTTTACTTCTTCTGAGCGTTCTAACTATAGAATTATTACCTCCAAACACCTAGCGCCGTAGATGCTTCTTCTCGGGAACGGTCGTCTGATGCAGGCATTGCGCGGAACTGCACCTATGGATGACTCCGTTGCGCAGCAAATTCCGGACCGTTTGCCGGGCAAAACGCCGCAGCCGCCGCTCCCGACCGCTCAATCGCACACATACAGGGGACTACACGTGAACCGCTTCATTATCACCCTCGCAGCAGGCCTTGTTACGAGCCTTGGCATCGTCACTCCTGGCGCGCAGGCCCAGACGCCGAACACGCTGCTCAATGTCTCCTACGACATCTCGCGCGAGCTCTATGCCGAGATCAATGTTGCTTTCGCCAAGCAGTGGAAGGCCAAGACCGGCCAGGACGTGACCATCAACCAGTCGCATAACGGGTCGTCGCGGCAGGCGCGCTCGATCCTCGAAGGCCTGGAGGCCGACGTGGTGACCTTCAACCAGGTCACCGACGTGCAGGTGCTCTATGACCGTGGCAAGCTGATCCCGGCGGATTGGGCGAAGCGATTGCCTAACAATTCCTCGCCCTATTACTCGCTGCCGGCCTTCCTCGTGCGTGCAGGTAACCCGAAGGGTATCAAGGACTGGGACGACCTGGTGAAACCGGGCGTCCAGGTGATTTTCCCAAACCCGAAGACCTCAGGCAATGCGCGCTACACCTATCTGGCCGCTTATGCCTTCGCGAAGAACAAGTACGGCACCGACAAGGCCGACGACTTCATCAAGAAGCTGTTCGCCAATGTCCCCGTGTTCGACACCGGTGGCCGCGCCGCCACCACGACCTTCGTCGAGCGCGGCACCGGCGACGTGTTGATCACCTTCGAGGCAGAAACCTCGTCGATCCGCGATATCGCGGGCAAGGACAAGTACCAAGTCGTCGTACCGCCGACCAGCGTGCTCGCCGAATTCCCGGTCACTATGGTCGACAAATATGCGGAGAAACACCGCACGAAAGCGCTGGCCACCGCCTATCTCGAATTCCTGTATTCGCCGGAGGGCCAGAATATCGAGGCGAAGGGCTACAACCGCGTCACCGATGCCGGCGTGATGGCAAAATACAAGGACAAGTTCCCCGAGGTGAAGCTCTATCGCGTCGAGGATGAGTTTGGCGGCTGGGACAAGCTGAACAAAGAACACCTCAATCCCGGCGCGAAGCTGGATCAGCTGTTCGGCGGTGGACGCTGATTTCTTTTCCAAGCGAATAGTCTAAGAGATGCCTTCGGAGCGCCGCGTGCGCTCCGAAGCTTTTTCATCACCGGATCGATCCCCTTGCGACGCAGCGTCATTCCAGGTTTCGGGCTCTCGCTCGGCATCACGCTCCTCTATCTCGGAGCGATCGTGCTGCTGCCGCTGTGCGCGCTGATCCTGAAGGCATCGGATGTCGGCCTCGCACAATTGTGGGGCATCCTGTCGTCGCCGCGCACGCTCTCTGCAATCCGCGTCACGGTCACGATGGCGCTTGCAGCTACCGCTTTCAACGCAATCTACGGCCTGCTGCTGGCATGGGTGCTGGCACGCTATGAGTTTCCTGGTAAGCGCATTCTCGATGCGCTGGTCGATGTGCCCTTCGCGCTGCCGACTGCCGTCGCCGGTCTCGCGCTCACTGCATTATTCTCGAAGAACGGCTGGTTCGGTGCACCGCTGGATGCGCTCGGCATTCAGGTCGCCTATACCCCGCTGGGCATTGCCATCGCCATGGCCTTCACCAGCATTCCTTTCGTGGTACGCACAGTGCAGCCCGTGATCGAGGATCTCGGCTCGGATGTCGAGGAAGCCGGTCGCTCGCTCGGCGCCAATGATCTCCAGATCCTCTGGCGCGTGATCTTTCCCGCAATCTTTCCGGCCTTCCTCGCCGGCTGCTCACTGTCATTCGCGCGCAGCCTCGGCGAGTTCGGAGCGGTGATCTTCATCGCCGGCAACCAGCCGATGAAAACCGAGATCGTGGCGCTGCTCACGTACATCCGGCTTGAGGAGTATAATTACGAAGCTGCAGCCGCGATCGCCGTGGTGATGCTGGCAATGGCCTTTGCGATGCTCATCATCACCAATGCTGTGCAGGCCTGGAACCTGCGCTATCTCGGCCGGGGAGACGCATAACGGTGCGCCCGACAAGCGAACGCGCCCATACGGAATGGATGGTAACGCCTGTTGGCGCCGGTCCGGTCACGCGGCGTGTCGTACTCGGGGTCGTTGCACTGCTGACGTTGCTGTTTCTGATCGCTCCATTGGCGCTGATCTTCAGTTCGGCACTCTCTCAAGGCATCGGTGCATTTTTCAGCAGCCTAACCGAGCCCGGCACGCAACATGCGATCTGGCTAACGGTCATCACCGCACTGATAGCCGTGCCGTTCAACATCATGTTCGGTCTCGCCGCCGCTTGGACAGTGACCAAGTTCAACTTTCCCGGCCGTACGCTGCTGATCTCGCTGATTGAGCTGCCCTATTCAATCTCGCCGATCGTGGCCGGCGTCGCCTATTTATTCGTCTACGGCACGCAGGGCCTTTTCGGTCCGATCATCGAATTCATGGGCATCAAGGTGATGTTCGCGCTGCCGGCCATCGTGCTGGCCTCGATGTTCGTCACCGCGCCGTTCGTGGCGCGCGAGCTGATCCCGCTGATGCAGGTGCAGGGCACCGACGAGGAAGAAGCCGCCGTCACGCTCGGCGCGTCAGGGTTTGCGACGTTCCTGCGCGTCACCCTGCCGAATGTGCGCTGGGCCGTGCTTTATGGCGCGATCCTGTGCAATGCCCGCGTGATGGGCGAATTCGGCGCGGTCTCCGTCGTCTCAGGCAATGTCCGCGGCCAAACCACGACGCTCCCCCTGCAGATCGAACTTTTGTATCAGGACTACAATGTCGCGGGCGCATTCGCCGCAGCGACAGTTCTGACCGCCGTGGCGCTGCTCACCATCGTCATCAAACTGGTGCTGGAGCGCCTCTCGCCCGACCACGCGCAGGCTTCTGCCCGGCTGCCGGGCCACTGATCCCTTGAGGGGACTTCTCACCGGGTAGCCTTGGCGCTAAAAGGTCCCCTGGGCGCCGCGGTTTGGCGCCGTTTATGCATATACTCCCTGAAATTAGAGCAGAATTGCCGCTTCTCGCGAGAAAGACACCATGAAACGCATCGACGCCCACGGACTGCAGATCGCCCCCGTCCTGTTCGACTTCATCGCCAAGGAAGCCGCCCCCGGGACCGCCATTGCGCCGGATGCGTTCTGGGCCGGCGTCGCCGGTCTTATCAAGGACTTGGGACCGAAGAACCGCGAGCTGCTGAAAGTCCGCGATACGCTTCAGGAGAAGATCGACGCCTGGCACCGCGCCAACAAGGGCGCCTTCGACATGAACGCCTATACGGTGTTCCTCAAGGAGATCGGGTATCTCCTCCCGGAGCCCGCGACCAAGACGGTCGAGACCGCCAATGTCGATATCGAGATCGGCCAGATCTGCGGCCCCCAGCTCGTCGTGCCGCTCACCAATGCGCGCTACGCACTCAATGCCGCAAATGCGCGCTGGGGCAGCCTCTACGATGCCTTCTACGGCACCGATGCGATCCCCTATGATGCTTCTGAGACCGGCAAAGGCTATAATAAGGCCCGCGGCGACAAGGTCATCGCGAAGGCCAAGGCCTTCCTCGATCAGGCCGCGCCGCTCGCCACCGGCAGCCACACCGACGTCACCGCCTACAGCATCATTGCGGGTCAACTCTCGGCCAAGCTCAAGAGCGGCAATCTCACCGCGCTGAAGAACGAAGCCCAGCTCGCCGGCTATCTCGGCGATTTCGCATCGCCTGACTCGATCCTGTTGGTCAATAACGGCCTGCATATCGAGGTGAAGATCGATCGCAGCAGCCCCATCGGCAAGGATGACTCCGCCGGCGTCGCCGACATGATCATGGAATCGGCCGTCTCCACCATTCTCGACATGGAAGACAGCGTCGCAACAGTGGACGCCGACGACAAGGTGCTGGTCTATCGCAACACGCTCGGCCTGATGAACGGCACGCTGTCGGCGGATTTCGAAAAGGGCGGCAAGACGCTGAAGCGTTCGCTCAACGAAGACCGTGTCTACAAGACGGTGGATGGCAGGAGCCTGACACTGCATGGCCGCAGCCTGATGCTGATGCGCAATGTCGGTCACCACATGTTCACTGATGCGGTGCTCGACAGTGCCGGCGAAGAAATCCCGGAAGGCCTGCTCGACGCTGCCGTCGCCGGCCTGATCGCGATCCACGATCTCAAGAGCAAAGGCCCGATCCGCAATAGCCGCACCGGCTCGGTCTATATCGTCAAGCCGAAGATGCATGGCCCGGACGAAGTTGCGCTGACCTGTGAAATCTTCGCCCGCGTCGAGAAGCTGTTGTCGCTGCCCGAGAACACCATGAAGGTCGGCATCATGGACGAGGAGCGCCGCACCACGGTGAACCTCAAGGCCTGCATCCAGAATGCGTCCAAGCGCATCATGTTCATCAACACCGGCTTCCTGGACCGCACCGGCGACGAAATCCATACGTCGATGGAAGCGGGTCCGATGATCCGCAAGAACGACATGAAGGCAACGCCGTGGATCAAGGCCTATGAAGAATGGAACGTCGATGTCGGCCTGATCGACGGACTCCCCGGCCATGCCCAGATCGGCAAGGGCATGTGGGCGGCGCCCGACAAGATGGCCGACATGCTCACACAGAAACTCGGTCATCCACAGGCCGGCGCGACCACCGCATGGGTGCCCTCGCCCACCGCCGCGACCCTGCATGCCTTGCACTATCACCAGATCGATGTCGCCACCCGTCAGAAGGATCTCGCCAAAGGCGGTCCGCGCGGCAAGCTCACCGACATCCTGACCATTCCGGTGTCGCAATCGAACTGGGCGCCCGATGATGTGAAGCAGGAGATCGACAACAATTGCCAGGGCATTCTCGGCTATGTCGTACGCTGGATCGACCAGGGTGTCGGTTGCTCCAAGGTGCCGGACATTCACGGCGTCGGCCTGATGGAAGACCGCGCCACGCTGCGCATCTCCGCGCAGCATCTCGCCAACTGGCTGCATCAGGGCGTCATTACCAAGGATCAGGTGATGGAGTCGCTGAAGCGCATGGCGGTCGTTGTCGACGACCAGAACAAGGGCGACGCAATCTACCAGAACATGGCACCCTCGTTCGACGGCGTCGCCTTCAAGGCCGCCTGCGACCTGATCTTCGAGGGCCGCACGCAACCGAACGGGTACACCGAATACATCCTCACTGCGCGCCGCCGCGAGGCGAAGGCGCTGGCCTGATCGCAAGCGGCTCTATCAATAAAAAAAGCCCCGGCGAACCGCCGGGGCTTTTTTTGTTGGTTCGCAGCACTAGAACACCGCGATGTATTTCAGCAGCGATATCACACCGAGGATGATCACGACGACGCGGCAGATCTGCTTGGCACGGCCGTCGATCGGCAACAGATTGATCAAGTACAGAATAAGAATGACGACGAGAAAGGTAATGAGAGCGCCGACGAGCATGTGCAATCCCCCAGCCAGATTGAGATAAAGCGAACGACGTCCACCGCCGCTTGCGTGTGCCCAATCAACGCGCTCGACCTCTCCGGGTTCCACGTGTGGAACAGCCGCATATTATACCGCAGGAAATTTCGCCTTTCTGCGGCTACCTGACTACATTGGCTCGGGAAGTGCCATGTCCAAGAGTTTGCCCGTTTCCGCCCTGCTTAGATCCATCATTTCAATGATAGCCGCCTGCGTTGTTTCGATCCTCGCAACCTGATGATCATGTGTCGAACAACGTCACCGGCGTACCGCCGATACTGATACGGCCGATGCCGTTGTGCTGTATGTGAAGGTGGCATCGAAGACACTGGCGACGGAGACCTGTCAGCCGCGGCGCGCAGGTGATTATTTCCTCGGAAAGATCCGCGCGGCTTAAGCAAGGCCCATCAGCCGCGTCATCAAGTACTGGAAATACCAAAAGCCCGGCCCACCGCCGGCACTTCTTCATTGATGGCAAAGTCGCGCAACACGCGAACTACTTAAGGTAGCATCGACACCAACTCCTTCAGCGATGCGGGCGGAACCGTAAATATTTACCAATTTCCGCCTTAGATAGCCCAATTATTTTTGGGGGATTCGTTGTGCTTAATCGATTGACCGTTTCCGCTTTGCTCAAGTCCGTTATCGCCATCATGGCCGCCTGTGTCGTAACCTTCCTCGTTCTCAGCGCATGGGAATCATGGGGGCGTCTCAATGTTGCCGGGCGCATGGCAACCGTCGCCGAGGCCTCCGGGCATGTGTTCAAGGCCATGCATAATCTTCGCACCGACCGCTCCACGACGTTTCGTACCTTGAACGCCGATGTTGTGATGCAGCCGGACACCGAGGCCTATCTCCGCCGCATCCGTGGCGCAGAAATGCCGGCGATGAAATCAGCAAGCGAATTGCTGGTCACCGCCGAGTTCCCGGGCAAGGCAACGCTGGTCCCTGAGTTCAACCGTTTGATGCAAGCGCTGATCGCACTGCAGACCGAATCCTGGGATCAGATGAGCAAGCCGAAGGCTTCGCGTCGCGCCGGCCTTGCCAAGGAATTCCAGGACAACGTCGATTCCGTTCTGGCCATGCTCGAGAAGATCTCTTCCGCCCTCACCGCCGCCGTGAGCCACAACGACCCCGTAATCGATCAGTTACTGTCGATCAAGCAGATGGCCTGGCTGATGCGCAACACATCGGGCGACGCCTCCGTCATCGTGTCCAACGCACTCGCGGTCAACAAGATCTCGCCAGAGCTGCAGCGGAGCTATGTGAAGCTGACGGGCGGCATCGAGACCGGATGGAATGCCCTGGAGATCGCATCATCGAGTACTCAATTGCCGCAAGGTGTCGTCTCGGCCCTCGCTGCAGCGAAGACATCCTATTTCGATCCGCAGTATCTGGCACTGCGCGACCGTTTGATCCAAGCCGTCGCAATCGGCGAAAAGCCGGAAATACCGGCGACAACATGGACGCCGCTCACCGTCGACAAGATGAGCACAGCCGTGGTCGTTGCCGAGCGCGCGCTTGAAGAAGCCAAGAACCACGGTCTCGTGCAGTGGTCCGCCGCGCAACGCTCACTGATCCTGCAACTGGTGCTGCTGGGGACCGCCATCATGCTGGCCGTTGGCGCCATGATCACCATTACGCGCCGTGTCACCACACCGCTGCTCACCATCCGCGACGCGATGCTGAAAGTGGCCGGCGGCGACCTTGCCGTCGATGCCGGCTATGCCGACCGCCAGGACGAAATCGGGGGCTTGGCCAGCGCCTTGGAGACTTTCAAGAAACAGGCGATGGAAAAGGCCGAGATCGAGGCGCAGGAGCGTCACCGCAATACCAATGCCAGCCAGCGCCAGCAGGCTGTCGAACAGTATATCGGCATGTTCGAGATCCAGATGCGCGACACGCTCGGCGCCCTGGGCAGCGCCTCCGATCAGATGAGCACGACATCCGATGGCATGGCCGCTGTGTCCAGCCAGACCAATGCCCGCGTGCAAGATGCTGCGCGCGCCTCCGGCGAAGCCTCAGAGAATGTGCAGAACGTTGCCGCCGCGGCCGAGGAGCTGAGTGCCTCGATCAACGACATCAGCCGTCAGGCGACGCATGCGGCAGGCATCGCCAGCCGTGCAGTCGGACAGGCACAGCAAACCGACACCACCGTTCAGGGTCTGGCCGCGACTGCCAACCGGATCGGCGAAGTAGTCGGATTGATCAACGATATCGCCTCGCAAACCAACCTGCTGGCACTGAATGCAACCATCGAAGCGGCGCGCGCCGGCGAAGCCGGCCGCGGCTTCGCCGTCGTCGCATCGGAAGTGAAGTCGCTGGCCAGCCAGACCGCCAAGGCGACCGAAGATATTTCCGAGCAGATCGCCGACATCCAGAAAGTCGCCAATGAGGCTATCGAAGCGATCAAGTCGATCAGCGGCATCATCGGCGAAGTAAACGAAGTGGCCACCGCTATCGCGGCGGCGGTCGAAGAACAAGGCGCCGCCACCCAGGAAATCACCCGCAGCACCCAGCAGGCGGCCGATGGCACCCGCAACGTGTCGGACAATATCAGCGGAGTCAGTGCCGATGCCGACGCGGCGGGTGCAGCCGCTCAGGATGTGAAGGTGGCATCAGAGACGCTGGCGACACAAACGCGCCAGCTCGGCACGCAGGTGACGGACTTCCTGGGCAAGATCCGCGCGGCCTAATTGGGATCTATAAAGTGGCGCGGATTACTCCCGCGCCACCACCGGCATCCGTTCATACTTTGCCTGCAGTGACGGCGACACCGGCGACATGTTCAGCGATGCGCCGCGTTTGTCCGCGCCGCGGCCCGTGACCATCAATCCATCAGTGCCGGCGACGATATCGCCCTTGCGCAATGTGGGATCATTTTCGATTTTCACCGGCGCCAGACCGATCTGGTCTTTGCCGTTGCAGGTGCAGCCGGCCACCAGTTCGGTGCGATACTTGAATGCATTCGGCAGCTCCGAATACGGCTTACCGTTCTCGGTCGCAGCCGTGTCGATACTGCTGCCATAAACAACCTTGGTGTCACTCGCCGGACAGAAATTATTGCACGACGCCGCGCGGCTCTGACTGTCCGTGGCTGATATCGGAAAGTAACGCCCATCGCACGTACGCACGCAAAAAGCCTGACGCCCGCCGCTTGCTGCGCGAGGGCGCAGCTCCTGCACAGGCGGACCATCATGGACAAAAGGCAGCGAGATGTCCGAGCCACGGCCACGCGCTATCCCTCCGAACAATGCCGAAAAGAAATCCTGGGCTTGCGCTGGGGCGGCCTCGAGCATGACAATCGCCGCGACCGCGCCGAGAGCCATCCGTTGTCCTGAAAATCGGGCCATGGGGCCTCCAACGCGGTATCAACACGGGAATAATCGGCTCTCAGTAAAGCGACGACGCCGAAAGGTTCATTGCCTGACGGCCCGGAGCCTGCTGCGCGCCGGCAGGGCGAACCGAGATCGATGTGACGCTGCGCGGCGCCGGAGCCGTGCGCGCCTCATAGCGTGGCGCAACCGACTTCGGCAGCACTACAACCTTGGTCCCAACGCTGACGCGGCTGAAAAGGTCCTGCACGTCTTCATTGGTCAGGCGGATACAACCCGACGACACGAACTTGCCGATGGTCGACGGATCATTGGTGCCATGGATGCGATAGGCGCTGGAGCCGAGATACATCGCGCGGGCACCGAGCGGATTGCCGGGGCCGCCAGCCATGAAGCGCGGCAGATAGGGCTGGCGCGCAATCATTTCCTGCGGCGGATGCCAATCCGGCCATTCCGCCTTACGCGTGACAGTCTGCGTGCCGGACCAGGTAAATCCTTCGCGGCCAACACCGACGCCGTAGCGGATCGCGCGGTTGTTGCCGAGCACATAATAAAGCTGGGTATTGCCCGTATCGATGATTACCGTGCCCGGCGCTTCGCGAGTCATATAGCTGACTTCAGCGCGGCGCAGGCGCTCGGGGAGAGCGACATCCATATTCTCTCGCACACGCGGTGCAGCCATCACGTCCTCGTCCGGCGGAAACGCGCTTTGCGCAGCCGGCGCATAGTTCATCACCTGCGCCGATGCGCTGGAGACGAACGGCGGAGCAACGATCAGAGCGGCTGTAACAACAAGCGCGCTTGTGAGACGCGGCGAAAGCTTGCGGTTTCCAGATGATGCCTGTGACATGTGACTGCCCCGTTTGGCGACGCGTCATCGTCGTGATGACCGCGGACAACTGCGCCGAAGCCTCCCGGTTCCCTCTCCGCGAGCGTTCACCGAATGATTTGTCAACCAAGGAACCTTCACGAAATCGCGATGGAACCTTTGCGGTATGGTCGTGTTGTAGAGCCCGATCGCATGTCAGCGATCTGACGCGCGATCGCGATCTGTGCGAACAAATAGCGGCATGTCGGGAAAGCTCATGAGTGAAGTCCGCGCTTTCCCCGAAACGCCTGCAGGTACGCCGGTGCCCGAGAGCAAGATTGAGCAGCCGCCGGTGATCCGCCGTGCCGAGGTGGTAGCTTTCACGCTGGTATCGCTGCTGGTGATCACCGTGGTTGCGGTGCTCTATGTCGCCAAGGCATTCTTCCTGCCGATCGTGACAGCCTTCATCATTGGCACAATGTTGTCGCCCGCAGCGAGCTTTCTCGAAAAGCGCCGCATTCCGCGTTCCGTCTCGGCAGTCCTGATCGTTATCTTGGTCTGCGCCGGGCTCGCCTTCATCGTGGGGCTTATTTCATCCCCGCTGATGGAATGGACGACGCGGCTCCCCGAACTAGGTTCGCTGCTCAAGAACAAGCTGCATGTCTTCGATCGACCGCTGGCGCTCTGGCACCAGATACAGAGCGTGTTCGGCAGCACCGAAACGCTTGCGACAACAAAGTTCGAGTTGCCGAAGATAGATTGGGTGCAGCCCACCATCGAATTCCTGTCGCCAACCTTCACCGAATTCCTGCTGTTCTTCGCGACACTGGTGCTGTTCATCGCAAGCTGGAAAGATCTGCGCCGTGCGTTGGTGATGACCTTCGCCGAACACGAATGGCGGCTGCGGACGCTGCGCATTCTCAACGCCATAGAGAACAGCCTTGGTGACTATCTCCTAATGGTCACCACGATCAATTTCGGCGTCGGCATCGCCACCGGCGTGATCTGCGCCGTCACCGGCATGCCCAACCCCGCTGGCCTCGGCGCCCTGGCTGCGACGCTCAACTTCTTCCCGATCATCGGTCCAGTGGCAATGTTCGTGATTCTGGTCGTGGTCGGAATTATTTCTTCGGCGACGATCACCGGCGGCATGATCGCGCCGTTGCTATTCGTCGGCCTCACTTTCATGGAAGGCCACTTCATCACACCCACGATCATCGGGCGCAAACTGCAACTTAACGCGCTGGCGGTGTTCATTGGGCTGGCATTCTGGACCTGGCTCTGGGGCCCGATGGGCGGCTTTCTGGCAGCACCTATCCTGATCGTCGGGCTGATCTTGAAAGAGCATTTGATGCCGATCAATTCGCCGCAGTTGCCGCCGGATTAATCCAGCTCTACTGATGGAACCTACGGTCTAACCGGGCGTTTCTGCATTGGATTTTCAGTATCAGGGGAGCTTCGCATGGCGGATATCGATGGCCTGGATGAACTCAAGAAACTGACCGACAAAGCAACCTATAACCGCCTTCAGAAGGATCTCGCCGCCGTGAGAAATGATGTTGCAGCCCTGACCGAACAGATCACCGACGCGCTCAATGCTTTCACTGGCGAGGCCGGAAAACAGGCGCGCCGCAGGGTCAAGCAGGCCCGTGCCGACGCCGAAGACATGATGTCCGACATGCGGGAGCGCGGCAGCGCCGCCTATGATGCTGCGCATGACGCAGCGTATTCACTGGAGGAAACGCTGGAAGACAGCATCACCCAGCGTCCATTGGCTGCAGTCGGCCTGGCGCTCGGCCTCGGCGTGCTGATCGGGATGGCCTGGCGCCGCTGAGCAGATGCGCACAATTGAGATGTGATGACTGGCGGTGCCCCAGGGTGCCGTCAGTTTTCTTTTAGAGTTCGGGTTCGGGGGCTTCCATGTTGAAGGGTATTATCGACGATCTGAAGAACAGCACGGGCAACAGCATGCGCATGACATCGCTCATGGTAATAGCGGGCTTTGCTGGCTTTGTAGCGCTGTGCTTCCTGTGTGCCGCGGCTTTTATCGCGACGATGCAGCGCTACGGCATGATTGAGGCCTGCCTCACGGTCGCGGGCATCTTCCTGGTGATCGCGGCGATCTTCGCGCAGATCTATGCCACCAAACAGAAGCGCGCCCGCGAGCGCGCAGCCGCCGCGGCACGCGCAGCTGCACGGGCTGCCGCTAATGCACCGCTGATCGATCCGATGATGGTGGCGACCGGTATCCAGATCGCACGCACGCTGGGCCTGAAGAAGGTCATTCCGCTGCTGGCGCTCGCAGGTGTCGCCCTCGGCTACCTCGCCAATCGCAACAGCGCCGCGGATGAGGACGACGCAAACGAAACCGGCGACCCCGATGAGGCCGCCGGCGATTGATTCAAATTGTTCGCGTGAGGATTAGGTGACGCAGCGACCCGGCTGCAGAATCTTCGCCATCTCGCTCAGCACACTCACCGGCGGCTCGCAACCGACGGCCGCACGCTGTGGCTTGGCATTCATGGGAACCGGGCGGACGTTGATAGCTTCGTTCTTGACTGGCGCCACCGCAGGCACCGCGCCCATACGCAACAGGATCGACGTATCCGACAGACCCTGAACGCGGAACGACAGCGTCTGGCTCTGCTCGTTCTGCGCGGTGGTCATGGTACCCCGGTCGCCCTTGGCAGCACGGTTGACACCGCTGGCGGCGGTTTTGTCTGAATCGGTCAGCGTGCTCCGGAGATCATTGCCGGAAGCATACTGAATGGCGCCGAACATGGTCGCGCCTGCGACCATTCCCAAAACCAAGCTGGATACCTTTGACATGTGAGCCTCGCCTGCCCTGCGCGACGTCGTTGCGTCGCGTCCGTAATAGGAACGTGCGTCAAGGCTCTAGGTTCAAGAACGGGGATCACTTAACCGTGTGTTAAATAATTTGCGATTGCCGGGAACGGTTTCCATCGGCGGGCGTCGTCTTGACAGCCGGTCGTCCCCTGCCCCAATTGACCGGCGACGCGGGGTGTAGCTGTGGTGATGCCAGCTACACCTCGCATTATGCTATTGATATAATTTACATAATTTAAAGTTTCAATTAGATCTAAGGGCGTGCCTACCTTCCGTCCCAGCTGCAATTTTGCACCGCGTTGGTCAGTGGACCCAAGTTTAGCGCGAGATGCCGCTCAAAGCTCGGGGAAGCAACCTTGGTCACTCATCCCAGCCTGAGATCATATTCCTCTCCGCATGTTCACAGCATTGATTGCGCTTCATCGGGGATGTCTGTTTTTCGTCAGTGCCAGACGTTCTGCACAATGCTCAGACGTCCGCTAATGGGATGGACCGGCTGCTTCCCCCGCGCGGCAGTCGGCCTAGACTGCTGCGTTTCAACCGGAGAAGCAGCCCATGGATACGACCATTGCGCCCCTCGCCTCGATCGGCATCGATATTGGTAAG
>NZ_NPKQ01000030.1 GCF_008329525.1 Tardiphaga sp. P9-11
AGCTTGGAAAGCGCGTCGTCGGTCTTCTTTTCTTCGCTCAACGTCTGGTCGATGAGCTTCACCGCATCCTTGTGGCCCAGCGTCGCCGCCCATGTCTTCAAAGTACCGTAACGGGAGATTTCGTAGTGTTCGACGGCTTGAGCCGAGGCCAGGAGACCGGCATCGAGTGCAGAAGTCTCAGCGTACTCCTCCATGATCTCTTTGCCTTCGTCGAGGATGCCTTCGATAGCATCGCACTTCTTGCCTCGGGCAGCCTTGCCGAGCGCATCGAATATCTGTTCCAAACGTTCGATCTGGCCTTCAGTTTCGACCTGGTGCTTTTCAAAAGCCGCGCGCAGCTGATCGGATTGTGCAGCTTTCGCCATTTTCGGCAGAGCCTTATAGATCTGCTTTTCGGCGTAGTAGATGTCCTTGAGTGTATCGAAGAATAGATCACTAAGATCTTTGTCAGCCATGACTAGCTCCTATGGTGGTGTTGAATTGCGCCCTTCAACACCGAGCCGTGGTTCTAGTTCCCGGTTTTATCTTGCGGCCGCAGCCGAAGTCAGTTTGGCGCGATGCGGGAGGCTCGCTACCGGGATTGGTCAGAGGC
>NZ_NPKQ01000007.1 GCF_008329525.1 Tardiphaga sp. P9-11
CCCGCGCTCGTCTCGTCTCCGCAACCCCGGCCAGCTCCGACGAGACGAGCGCTACCCCCAAACCAGCACGCTCAAAGGGGTCAAAATTGGACGCCGATCCGGGGTCAAATTTGAACGCCGATTGACACCGGAGGATTGATACGGCTGAAGATCTCTGTAGTCCCGAACAGCAAGTTCAATCTCGTGAGCCTCGCGCCTCATTGGGAAAAGAACCACCGGCGCCGGATAGTTTAGGACGGTATCCCAAACGGTCCGTTTGACCATATCAATGACGACCGTCGAGCACTCCGGATGAGCCGCAATCATGTGACGTATGGCGTCCGGCGTAGCATCGTGTTCGGCGATGGCCGCGGTCGCGAAGGGGACGCCGTTGGCAGAAGCTATGACCGGCTGGACGCCCGACATCGTGATCTGAAGGTGCAGCGGTCGTGCAAACGGCGCTCATGTCGCATTATGGACTGCAATTCATTCCGGAAGACCAAAGCAACGGGTTTGGAATCCGTTTCCCACTGGGTCATTTTTCAAACCCGCAGAATAGACGGCGCACACCGCGCAAACTGAAATCAAAAAGCGTGGCCAAAAAGCGAATAACTTAAGTCGAACAGTCGTGGAGTCTATTAGTCGGAAAAGAGGTATTGTTCCTTCGTCGCCGGGCCTTTGTTCTGGTCAGATGCGCAGCTTCATGCGACGCGAGCGTTTCGATTCAAATATTTTCACCGGTTTAAGAAAACGGTAGACGTGCGAATTCTGCGAATAACGTCTTCGCAAAATGTTCGGGTTGGTAGCCGTGATCCACCCCCTGACGGGGGCATGGAGTTCTTTCTCAGCAAGAGGCGGTCAACCGAGCGATATAGTCCGCAGCGATGAACGGCCCTGCTTGCTTGCAATGGCGGGAGCCGCTGCGCAGGGCCGTCCTCCTCAACGGAAGAGATTCTGTCGATTAATCAAACGGAAAAACCCGCCGCAGGCGGGTTTTGCTTTTTGTATCGAAGAGCGGCGGCATAACGATCAGGCAGAGGTCATCGATGTGCGGAACCGCGCCAAGGCCGCCGTTGGCATAATCAACTACACCCGGTTGTCGAACCGCACGTATCGCACTTCATGCAGGTCCCATTCCGCACCAGCGTGAAGTTCGAGCACTCGCCGCACATGTCGCCTTCATAGCCCTTGGCTTTCGCTTCGGCGCGGCGTTCGGCCTTGCTTGGCGCGGCGGCTGCGGCGCTGCCGGCTTTGCTCCAGGCTTGCGCCTCGAGCTTTTCGGTCGGCGAGAGCTGGTGCTCGGGCTCGGCGGTCTTGAGGGCCACCGCGGCATCTCCGCTGCCGTGGCGGGCGGTGGCGCCCGACGCGTTCAGCGAGGTCACGTTGCCCGAACCGCGGGCGTCGGTGTTGTCGGCCGGGGCTGGCGCGCGCATGACGACGAGATTGTCGGTGCGCGAGCGGGTCAGGCCCTTGGAGACGTATTTGTTCGCGCCATCCGGCGCCTTGCCTTCTTCCTCGCCCTTGCCCAGCGCATCGAAGCCCGCTTCGGATACGTCGACATGGCCGAGATCAAAGCGCGACATGTAGGACACCGCGAGTTCGCGGAACACATAGTCGAGGATCGAGGTCGCGAACTTGATGCTGTCATTGCCCTGCACCGGGCCCGCGGGCTCGAAGCGGGTGAAGGTGAAGGCGTCGACATACTCTTCCAGCGGCACGCCATACTGGAGACCCAGCGAGACGGCGATGGCAAAGTTGTTGATGAAGGAGCGCAGGGCCGCGCCTTCCTTGTGCATGTCGATGAAGATCTCGCCGAGCCGGCCGTCGTCATATTCGCCGGTGCGCAGATAGACCTTGTGCCCGCCAACGACCGCCTTCTGGGTGTAGCCCTTGCGGCGATCCGGCATCTTCTCGCGGTCGCGCATCACCACGATGCGCTCGACCAGACGCTCGACAACCTTTTCGGAGATCGCGGCGGTGCGGGCCGCCATCGGCTTCTCCATCAGGTTCTCCAGCGCATCCTCGTCCTCGTCCTCATCGCTGATGAGCTGCGAGTTGAGCGGCTGCGAGAGCTTGGAGCCATCGCGATACAGCGCGTTGGCCTTCAGCGCGAGCTTCCATGACAGCAGGTATGCGGACTTGCAGTCCTCCACCGTGGCGTCGTTCGGCATGTTGATGGTCTTGGAGATCGCACCCGAGATGAAGGGCTGCGACGCCGCCATCATGCGGATGTGGCTTTCCACCGAGAGATAACGCTTGCCGACCTTGCCGCAGGGATTGGCGCAATCGAACACGCTGTAGTGCTCGGCCTTCAGGTGCGGAGCACCTTCCACCGTCATCGCGCCGCAGATGTGCACGTTGGCGGCTTCGATCTCGCGCTTGGTGAAGCCGAGGGCTGCGAGCAGGTCGAAGCCCGGAGCGGCAATGGCTTCGGCCTCGATCTTGAGGGTGTCGCGCAGGAAGTCTTCACCGAAGGTCCACTTGTTGAAGGCGAACTTGATGTCGAAGGCGGTCGGCAATGCTGCCTCGACCTTCTTCAGCGCCTCGTCAGTGAAGCCCTTGGCTTTCAGGGTCGAAGCATTGATGCCCGGCGCGTTGGACAGCGAACCGTGGCCGACGGCATAGGCCTCGATCTCGGCGATCTCGCTCTCGCGATAGCCGAGCTTGCGCAGTGCTGCGGGGACGGCGCGGTTGATGATCTTCCAGTAGCCGCCGCCGGCGAGCTTCTTGAATTTCACCAGCGCGAAGTCAGGCTCGATGCCGGTGGTGTCGCAATCCATCACCAGGCCGATGGTGCCGGTCGGCGCCACGACGGTGGTCTGGGCGTTGCGATAGCCATGGAGTTCGCCGAGTTCGAGGGCGAGATCCCAGGCAATCTTGGCACGGGTGACGATGTCGGCCTGCGGGCAGGAGGCATGGTCCAGCGCCACGGGGGCGACGGCGAGGCCTTCATAGCCGCGGGTTTCGCCGTGGGCGGCACGGCGATGGTTGCGGATGACGCGCAGCATGTGGGCTGCGTTCTTCTTGTAGCCGGGGAACGGGCCAAGCTCCTTGGCCATCTCGGCCGAGGTCGCGTAGCTGACGCCGGTCATGACAGCGGTGAGGGCGCCGCACAGCGCGCGGCCTTCCTTGGAGTCGTAGGACAGACCCATGGTCATCAGCAGGCCGCCGATGTTCGCATAGCCGAGGCCCAGCGTGCGGAACTCGTAGGAGAGTTCGGCGATCGGCTTCGACGGGAACTGCGCCATCATGACAGAGATTTCGAGCACCATGGTCCACAGCCGGCAGAGATGCTCGTAGGCGTGGATGTCGAAGGTCGAGCTGGCGGTGTCATAGAAGGTCAGCAGGTTCGCCGAGGCGAGATTACATGCCGTGTCGTCCAGGAACATGTATTCCGAGCACGGATTGGACGCGCGGATATCGCCCGACGACTTGCAGGTGTGCCAGTCGTTCATGGTGGTGTTGAAGTGCAGGCCGGGATCGGCCGACGCCCAGGCGGCGTAGCCAATTTTTTCCCAGAGATCCCTGGCCTTGATGGTCTTCATGACCTTGCCGTCCTTGCGGGCGATCAGGTCCCAATTGCCGTCAGTCTCGACCGCGCGCAGGAAATCGTCCTTCAGCGAGACGGAGTTGTTGGAGTTCTGGCCGGCAACAGTGAGATAGGCCTCGGAGTCCCAGTCGGTGTCGTAGATATCGAAGGAGATATCCTTGTAGCCCTGCTTGGCGAACTGGATGACGCGCTTGATCATGTTGTCGGTGACCAGCGAGCGGCGGGCGAGCTTGATCTCGCGGCGCAGCGCCGGGTTCTTCTCGGGATCGAAGCAGTCGTCGCCCGAACCTTCGCAATTCACGCAGGCCTTCATGATGGCCTTGAGGTGCTTCTGGTTCATCTTCGACCCGGTGACGAGGGCAGCGACCTTCTGCTCTTCCTTCACCTTCCAGTCGATATAGGTCTCGATATCCGGATGGTCGGCATCGACCACCACCATCTTGGCCGCGCGACGCGTGGTGCCGCCCGACTTGATGGCGCCCGCAGCACGATCGCCGATCTTGAGGAATGACATCAGGCCCGACGAGCGTCCGCCGCCCGACAGCTTCTCGCCTTCGCCGCGCAGCTTCGAGAAGTTCGAGCCGGTGCCCGAGCCGTACTTGAACAAACGGGCTTCACGTACCCACAGGTCCATGATGCCGCCTTCATTGACCAGATCGTCCTCGACGCCCTGGATGAAGCAGGCATGCGGCTGCGGATGTTCGTAGGACGACTTCGACTTGGTCAGCTTGCCGGTCTTCCAGTCGACGTAATAGTGGCCCTGGCCGGGACCATCAACGCCGTAGGCCCAGTGAAGCCCGGTGTTGAACCACTGCGGCGAATTCGGCGCGACCATCTGCTTGGCCAACATAAAGCGCAGTTCGTCATGGAAAGCGTGTGCGTCGGCTTCCGACGTGAAGTAGCCGCCCTTCCAGCCCCAATAGGTCCAGCAGCCGGCGAGGCGATCGAACACCTGCTTGGACGAGAGCTCGGAGACGAAGCGCTCTTTCTCGGGCAAAGCGGCCAGCGCCTCGGTGTCCGGCACCGAGCGCCACAGCCATGACGGCACGGTCTCTTCCTCGACCTTCTTCAGTTTCGCGGCGACGCCGGCTTTGCGGAAATACTTCTGCGCCAGCACGTCGGAGGCGACCTGCGACCACGAGTCGGGCACTTCGACGCCTTCAAGCTTGAACACCACGGAGCCATCCGGATTCCGGATTTCGGACGTGGTCAGTCGGAAGTCGATCCCTGCGTAAGGGGACTGTCCGTCGGTGGTGTAGCGGCGTTGAATCTGCATCTCGGTCGTGCCCCGTCTTAGTCCGACACCCCATCTGGTGGCGCCGGCGATTTCAGTTTGCGGTCTCAAGTTGTCCCCAGGATTGCGCCATGGGTGCCTTAAGTTTGCCGCAGCTCGGCCGGGTGAACCCGGTCCTGTTTGTCTCTGTGGAGCATGTGCTGGCCGTCATATCGGCCACCCGGAACTGCCGGGTTCATGCTTCCCTGGATCGGGCTTCCCCGCATTTGCGGGTCGATCGATCCTAACGCCTCTACGCGTCGTTTGAGCCGGTTTCCGGCCCGTTTTTTAGTGCTCCAAACGCCGACTTTCCGGCCCGGATTCCAGGACGCAAATCCCCGATCCCGTAGCCTCGACTGGAGGACGGAGCGGTCAATCTGGAACCCGTTTGGGAGCGTCCGGCGGGACAAAAAACGACCCGCGCCGAACAGTTCGAAAACTAGGCCAAACCGAACTCGCCCGTCAAGGAGTAGTCGGGGTTCCTGAATCAAATACTAAATATGGTGGAAAGGGTGGATAACCAAGGGGACAAGCCTCACCTCGATTGGTGCCAAGTATCGGTGAGTCCTCATGGATTCGGAAGCCAAAAATATTTCTAAAACTGTCTGGAATCCGAGCTGCGCCCACTGTTCACAGCCCAACTTTATTTTGTCATCTGGGGATTGCGTTTGGCGGACTCAGGCCACGCTGATGACCGCAGGACAGGTTCCCGCCACCGGCAGTAGTCAGCCCCTTCAATTGCGCGCAGGTTTGCGCCGATTCCCCAGCCGGTTGCCGTCCATGACAATGCCAGATGCTCCCACGCCGCGTGCGCGAATCGCTCCGATCGGTCTCGCTCTGCTGGCGACCGCCTCCATCGCCTGGGGACTCAACTGGCCGGTGTCGAAAGCGCTGCTGTTGGAATGGCCACCGCTGTCGATACGGGGCGGTACCGGGATCGTCGGCGCGCTTCTCCTCGCCGGGATTGCGGTCTGGCGCGGGGAGAGCCTGCGCGTGCCACGCCATCAGTGGCTTCCGCTCTGCATCCTGGCGGCGCTGAACGTGTTCGGCTGGATGGCGTTCGTCGGCCTGTCGTTGTTGTGGCTGCCAGCCGGCGAAGCGGCGGTCGTCGCCTTCACGATGCCGGTCTGGGCTGCGGGACTGGCCTGGCTGATCCTCGGCGAGCGTCTGTCCGGCCAGCGGATCGTCGCGATGCTGATGGCCTTTGCAGGCATCGCCGCCTTGATGGGAGGCGACGGTCTCGCCGCAAGCGAAGAGAAATTGCCGGGTATTGCCCTGGCGCTGCTGGGTGGCTTCGGCTTTGCGCTCGGCGCCGTGTTGGCCAAGAAATTCGGTCTCTCGCTGCCGCTGATGACGTCGTCTGCCTGGCAGATCGGAATCGGCTGCGTGCCGGTGTTATTGCTGGGCCTGATCTTCGAAAGCCCGCATCTCTCGGCCTTGACGCCGCTGGGCCTCGGGATGATCGCCTATGTCATCCTGATTGCGCTCTGCGTGGCTTATGTCTGCTGGTTCGCGGCGCTGAAACACTTGCCGGCCTCGGTGGCGGCGATCGGTACGATGGCGGTGCCGGTGATCGGCGTCGTCAGTTCCGCGATTGCGCTGCGCGAGCCGCTGGGGATCACGCAGATCGCAGCCCTGGCGTTCACCCTCGCGGGCGTCGCGCTGGCGACAAGGGGGTAGGCGACGGATCGTCCGACGCCAATGACCGTCAGGGACTGCTCGCGGCCAGCGGCACTTTGACGGTGAAGTGCGAGCCGTGGGCGAGATCCGACTTCGCCTCGATCTCATGACCGAGTGTTTCGGCGGTGCGCCGTACGATCGACAGGCCGAGACCGAGGCCTTCGCTGGACGGGTTGATCTGGTGGAAGGCATCGAAGATCGACGTGAGTTGCTCGGTGGCGATGCCGGTGCCGGAATCCAGCACCTCGATCGTCAATGCATTGCCGTGCTTGCGGCAGCCAACCAGCACGCGGCCGTGATCAGTGTATTTGATGGCGTTGCCAACGAGATTGCCGAGGATGGCGCGGAGCATGCCGGGATCGCTGACCACATGGGCCTTGCTCGGCACCACGACCAGTTCGAGGCCCTTGGCTTCGGCGTGCAGGCTCCAATTGGCGAGGATCGACTCGAACACGTCCGAGATCGGAAAGGAGCGGAGGCTGGGCGTGCCGAAGCCTGCATCCAGCACCGATGTTTCGGCGAGGCGATCGAGTTCTTCCGCCATCCGCATGCCGGCATCGATGGCATAGCCGAGCCGCTCGCGGTCCTTTTCGTCGGTGAGCTTGCGGCGGATACGGTCGATGGCCATGATCATGACCTGTAGCGGCTGCTTGAGGTCGTGGCCGGCCACCGCCATCAGGCGGCTGATGTTGCGCTGCAGCCGATCCGACAGATGCAACGCGCGGCGGAACTCCATCTGCGACATGACCTGGCGGGCGAGGGCAGCGAGCACCTCGCGCTGCGCTGTCGATAACACGCGTGGCTTCACGTCGAGAACGCAGACGGTGCCGAGCGGCAGTCCGTCCGGTGTACGCAGCAATGCACCGGCGTAGAATCGCAGATGGGGAATGCCCGTCACCAGCGGATTGCAGTCGAATCGCGGGTCCTTGGTGGTGTCCTCGATCTCGAGAAAGTTCTGTTCAAGAATGGCGTGAGCACAGATTGAGTCTTCGAGTGGGGTTTCCCGCACGCCGAACCCGATCTCTGACTTGAACCATTGGCGCCCATCGTCGATCAGGTTAATGACCGACATCGGCGTCTGGCAGACATAGCTGGCGATCTTGGTGATGTCGTCGAATGATGGCTCGATGGCGGTATCGAGAATGCCGTATGAGCGCAGCGCTTTCAGTCGCTCGGCCTCGTTGGCGTGAAGCTTGGCGGCTCTGGGCTTGTTTGACGCGTCCACCACTGACCTGCTCACACCCGACGCTTTCGACCATCCAATCAGCCGAGAGGTCCCAGGACACTACGCCCGAGTTCCATGAATGTTTCCCGCGCGCCGCCTCCAATGTTCTTAGACCTTGAAACGCCGGGCGCAACCCTGAAACGACAAAGGACGATGCCCTAAGGCACCGTCCTGCAGAATGCTTAAACTGTCGCGTTTAGCGTTACGGGCAGGCGTGGCGCAGGCCGTCATAGCCGAGATAGGTGCCGGTGCGCACATTGTACGACTTGTAGGTGCGGATGCAGTAATCCACGTCGCCGCCGCCGGTGTCTGGAGCGACTTCGACCACATCAGGGGCGTCGTCATAATAGCTGCTACCGTAATACGGGCTACCGCCGTAATAGCCGTAGGAATTCCCGTAATAGCTGTTGGCTGCGATACCGCTGCCGATGATTGCGCCGGCGGCGAAGCCCGGACCGAAGCCACCGCCGCGCCAACCACCGCCATGGTGCCAGCCACCACCACCACCACCACCAAAGCGTGGGCCACCGCCGCCGTGCCAGCCGCCACCGCCGCCCGGGCGGGGTCCGCCACCGCCGCGGAAGGTGCCGATCGTGTGCGATTGACCGCCGGGGCCAACGCCCACGACCTTGGTATTCTGCGCAAAGCTTGGCGTTGCTGCGAAGGCGGGAATTGCGACTGCGATCGCTGCCGCGACGCTTAAAATCTTCAAATTCGTCATCGTCTGCTCCTGTATGGGATGCATTTTCAACCCCGTGAAGGGATTGCCGTTCCCTGCCGCCGCACTGTTATTGTGCAGGGTCAGAGTGTCAGTCCCGAACTGTATGCGGCATGAACGAATTACGCCGATTCCACGACAGCGGGTGCTTTCGAGGTAGGACTCGGGA
Organism: Tardiphaga sp. P9-11; assembly: GCF_008329525.1. Classification (GTDB taxonomy): domain Bacteria; phylum Pseudomonadota; class Alphaproteobacteria; order Rhizobiales; family Xanthobacteraceae; genus Tardiphaga. The sequence goes on from NZ_NPKQ01000007.1 coordinate 8,595, forward strand.
GAAGCCGATACGAGGCCTGTCACGATCAGTTGCAGGCGGCGATCCGTCGCGGCGGCAACTGGACATTTGGCGGCCCGGATGGCATCAACGCCCCCGAGAAACCATCGATCGGCGCATAATATGAAACAGTTTCTGCTGAACTTCTTCACGTGGTGGAGCGGCACGACCTTCGGGACGAATCGCTGGACCCGTAAATTCGGCGAACTGGTCGGCACCGACGAGCAGGGCAACAAATATTACCGCACCAAGGGCGGCAAGATCGATCCGACCCTGGGCTTCGAGCGCCGCTGGGTGATCTATAACGGCTATGCCGAAGCCACCAAGATCCCGCCGGACTGGCATGGCTGGATCCACCACACAGTCGATGTGCCGCCGACCGAAGAGAACTATACGCCGCGCGAATGGCAGAAGCCGCATCAGCCAAACCTGACCGGCAGTCCGGCGGCCTATCGTCCGTCCGGTTCGACGCTGGCCAGCGGTCGCCGCCCGAAGGCGACGGGCGACTATCAGGCCTGGACGCCGGGCTCCTGACCACTCACCCGTTCTGCACGACCGGTTGCACGAGCCGTGCCGCGGCGCGCTGAACCGACGCTTCGCGTTGTTTCCAGCCGCCGGCTCTTGCAGTCAGACCGGCAAGCACGTCCGGTGGTGCCGTCTCTGGTGAGCCGGCATTGAAGGGCGGCGCCGGATTGTATTCGATCCCCAGTTGAATCATTTCAGCGGTTTTGCGATCCAGCATGATCGATGTCAGCGTCAGCGCGAAATCGATGCCCGCGGTGACGCCTCCGCCGGTGACGCGGTTGCGGTCGATGCAGACGCGTGAGGCGTCCGGGATCGCGCCGAAATGCGACAGGAACGGCCTGGCCGACCAGTGCGTTGCCGCGCGGTACCCCCGCAGCAGGCCGGCCGCGCCCAGCACCAGCGAGCCCGTGCAAACCGACGTCACGTAGCGCGCACGGGTCGCCTGCTTCCGCAGGAATGTCAGGGTCTCCTCATCATGGATCGCATCATCGGCGCCGGCGCCACCGGGCACGCAGATCACGTCGAGCTGCGGGCATTCGGCGAATGTGGTGGTCGGCAGAATGGCCAGCACGGTGTCGCTGGTGATCGGTTCGATCCGCTTCCAGACCAGATGCACCTGTGCGCCCGGAACGCGTGTAAGCACCTGGAGCGGCCCGGTAAAATCGAGCTGCGTGACGTTTGGAAACAGAACGAACCCGATCTGGATGGGCGTGGTCATGACAATCTCCTGACATAGCACTTGATGACTTGGCACTTGACCGGGTCAGCCTGTCATGATCGCCTCATGTCACAAATGGCATAAATCCCTCATTAAAGGACATTGAGCGCGGGTGATGGACGTGACGCGATGATCGGCATTCTGGTTTTTCCGAAATTCCAGCTTCTCGACGCCGCCGGACCGATTTCCGCATTCGAGATCGCGGGCCGCATTGCCGGCGCGCCGCCAGTGATCAAGGTGATCGCGGCCGACGCCGGTGAGATCGCGAGTTCGTCGGGTGTGGTGTTATTGGCACGAGGACTGCGCTCGGCGGCAGCGCTTCAGACCCTGATCGTTGTCGGCGGAGAGGGTGTGCGTGCAGCGGCAACATGTCCGCGCATCCTGGCCTTTGTCCGCAAGGCCGCGGGGCACGGCTGCCGCGTCGCCAGTGTGTGTTCCGGCACCTATGTTCTGGCCGAAGCGGGCATTCTCGACGGCCGTCAGGCGACGACGCATTGGCGGCATACGCGGCATTTCCTCGCGAACTATCCGCGCGTGAAGCTCGAACCCGACAGGATATTCGCACGTGACGGCAATATCTGGAGTTCGGCCGGCATCAGTGCGGGCATCGATCTGGCGCTGGCGATGATCGTTGAAGACCATGGTGACGAGGTTGCCCGGGCCACAGCACGGCAGCTCGTGCTCTATCATCGTCGCGGCGGTGGTCAGTCGCAGTTCTCGTCGCTGCTCGAATTGAAGGCGCCGACCGGCCGTTTCGCGCCGCTGTTGAGCTGGGCACGCGAGCATCTCGATCATGCGCTTACCGTTGAGCAACTGGCCGAGCAGGCCGGCATGAGCGCGCGACATTTTACGCGTGCGTTCATCGCCGAGACGGGGGCCACACCTTCGAAGGCCATCGAGCGGCTTCGCGTCGAAGTGGCCAGGCAGCGCGTACAGGATTCCAGCGAAGCCATTGAGCTGATCGCGCAGTCGGCAGGCTTTCGCGATCCGGAACGGATGCGCCGTGCCTTCATTCGCAGTTTCGGCCAGCCGCCGCAGGCGCTGCGCCGGGCGGCGCGGGCGGGTTGAGACGCTTGCGCGCTGCCTCCATAAATTGGGCAACGGCGGATACGATATAGCCGGCAACATATGCGTTCGAGGTGCTATGCTTCGAAAGGTCACGGGATGCGAGGGGGATCAGGGCGGCAGACGAGATCATCGCTTTCAAGGTGCCTGTTTACGGCGACAACTCAGGAAAATCTGACATGATCGACGATACGCGCAGCGAGCACGACCTGTTGGGCAACCGCGATATTCCAGCCGACGCTTACTACGGTGTTCATACGCTCAGGGCGGTCGAAAATTTTCCGATCACCGGGATTCCGATTTCCATCTATCCCGAACTCATCAGTGCGCTCGCCGCGATCAAGCAGGCGGCGGCACTGTCGAATATGGAGCTGGGGCTGCTCGACAAGGTACGCGGCGATGCGATCATCGCTGCTTGCGAAGAAATTCGCGCCGGTCGCCTGCATGACCAGTTCGTGGTGGACGTCATCCAGGGCGGCGCCGGGACCTCCACCAACATGAACGCAAATGAGGTGATCGCCAATCGCGCCCTCGAAATTCTCGGTCATGGCAAAGGCGACTACGGGCATCTGCACCCGAACGAACAGGTCAATATGAGCCAAAGCACCAACGACGTGTATCCCACGGCGTTGAAGATCGCGACCTATCACGGCGTGTTTCACCTGATCGACGCGATGGCCGTGTTGCGAAAGGGATTCGAGCGCAAGGCGGACGAGTTCAAGGATGTCCTGAAAATGGGCCGCACCCAGTTGCAGGATGCGGTACCCATGACGCTCGGTCAGGAGTTCAGCACGTATGGCGTCATGATCGGCGAAGACGAGGAGCGATTGCGCGAGGCGGCCTTGCTGATTTGCGAGATCAACATGGGTGCGACAGCCATCGGCACCGGGATCGCGTCCCATCCGGACTACGCGCGTCTGGTCTGCCTACATCTCGTCGCCATCACCGGCATGCCGCTGGTCACCGCCGTAAACCTGATCGAGGCCACGCAGGACTGCGGTTCGTTCGTTCAACTATCAGGCGTGCTCAAGCGGGTGGCCGTCAAGATTTCCAAGATCTGCAACGACCTCCGGCTGCTGTCGAGCGGCCCGCGCGCCGGTCTCAACGAGATCAATCTCCCGGCGGTACAGGCAGGTTCCTCGATCATGCCGGGCAAGGTGAACCCCGTTATTCCCGAAGTCGTGAACCAGGTCGCGTTCGAGGTGATCGGCAACGATCTCACGGTGACCTTTGCGGCCGAGGCTGGCCAGCTTCAGCTCAACGCGTTTGAGCCAATCATCGCGCACAGCCTGTTCAAGAGCGTCAGTCATATGCGGGAGGCTTGCCTGACGCTGGAGAAGCGTTGTGTCTCGGGTATTACTGCGAACCGCGAACGTCTCCGTGCCTATGTCGAGAATTCGATCGGTCTCGTCACTGCGCTCAATCCCTATATCGGCTACGCCAATGCGACCGCCGTCGCGGTCGAGGCCCATGCGACCGGCCGCAGCGTCTACGATCTGGTGCTCGAAAAAGGCTTGCTACCGGCAGCGACCCTTGCCGCCATTCTCCACCCCGACGTACTCACCAAGCCCCAGAGCATGTTGATCCGCGAATGAGGGCCGCATCGGTCCGGCGCGATCAGCGCGTGGGCATCTGCGCGACCGCCAGCATCGCTGCGACATAGCCGTACGGTCCGAGACCGCAGATCACAGCGGTGGCAGCCTGCGAGAGCACAGAATGGCGATGATACTTGTCGCGGGCGTGGATATTGGAGATGTGCAGCTCCACGATCGGTCCCTCGAAGGCCTTCATCGCGTCGAGCATGGCGATCGAGGTGAATGAATAGCCCGCGGGATTGATGATGATGGCGTCGGCATCCTGACGGGCCGACTGGATGAGGTCGACCAAAATGCCCTCGTGGTTCGACTGGTGGAACGCCAGCGCCAGTTTGAGTTTGACCGCCTGTTCCTCACAACTGGCCTTGATCTGGTCGAGCGTGGTGGTTCCGTAGATGTGCGGCTCCCGCACGCCGAGCAGGTTGAGGTTGGGACCGTTGAGGATCATCACGCGTTTCATTATCGAACTTCCTTCTAGCCGCCGAGCCACTTCGCCGGCACCATCACGAGCGACGGAAACAGCGTCAGCAGCGCCAGCACCACCAATTGTGCGATCATGAACGGCCAGACGCCGCGCATGATCTCGTCCATGCTCACCTTCGCCACGCCGCACACCACGTTGAGCACCACGCCGACCGGCGGCGTGATCAGTCCGATCGCGTTGTTGATGATGAACAGCACGCCAAAATAGACCGGATCGATACCGGCCTCGCGGACAATCGGCATCAACACGGGCGTCAGGATCAGTATGGTTGGTGTCATGTCGAGTGCGGTGCCGACGATGACGACAATGGTCATCAACACGATCATGAGAAGCGTCTGGTTGCCCATGAAGGGGCGGGCGAGCTCGACGATCTGGCTGGAGATTTCGGCCACCGTAATCAGCCATGACGACACCAGCGCCGCGGCGACAAGGAACATCACCACGGCGGTGATCTGGGCCGAGCTGATCAGGATCTTGACCAGTTGCGGGAAGGTCAGCTCCCGATAGACGAAGGTGGCGACGATGAAGGAATAGACCGCGACGACGACGGCCGCTTCGGTCGGCGTGAAGATGCCGAAGCGCAAGCCGAAAACGATGATCATCGGCAGCATCAAGGCCCAGAAGCCGTCGATCAGCGCGCGAAAGATCTGCGCTAGGCTCTGGCGCGGCGGACTCACCGAGTTCTCATTGCGTGCAACCCACCACCAGGCGAAGCACAGGCTGCCGCCGAGCATCAGGCCCGGCACCACGCCGGCGAGAAACAGTTTTGAGATGGAAACGCCGGCGGCAACGCCGAAGATCACGAATCCGATCGAAGGAGGGATCACCGGCGCGATGATGCCGCCGGCGGCGACGAGGCCGGCTGCGGAGGCGCGGTTATGTCCGGCCGCAACCATCATAGGGACCAACAGTGCGCCGAGCGCGGCGGCGTCGGCGACGGCCGAGCCGGATAGCGATGCCAGGATGCAGGAGGTGAGAATGGCGACATAGCCGAGCCCGCCTCGCAAATGGCCGACAATAGCGATGGCGAAATTCAGGATACGTCGGGCGAGGCCGCCGGTGTTCATGATCTCGCCGGCCAGAATGAAGAACGGCACCGCCATCAGCGGGAAGGAGTCGACGCCATTGATGACGTTCTGCGCGATGATCTGGGAGTCGAAGATATCCAGATAGGTCATCAGCGCGATGCCGCAGATGATCAAAGCGAATGCGATCGGCATGCCGATGGCCATCGCGCCGAGCAGCGAGAAAGTGAAGATGCTGAGGGTCATCGGCGGTCGTTCCCGTTGGCGTGAGACGACGTTGCCGGGACCTGTTCCTCGGACTCGCTGATGGCGATCAGGTCATCTGTCGACACCTGTCCGGTGAAAAGCCGATACAGGTCATGCAGCAGGATCGGGATCGAGGCGACGCCGAAGACGAGACCTGCGGCGTAGAACAGGCCGACGGAGAGACCGGAGGCGGGCGCTGTCGTGTCCCAGTTCAGCACCGTCTGTTTCCACGAGCCTTCGGTAAGCAATATAGAGGCGTAGAGCATCAGCGCGTGACTGAGCGCGTAGCAGATCTTGCGGCCCGTCGGCGATAGCAGCTTCACGAAACTGTCGACGCCGAGATGGGCATGTTCGCGGAGGCCGACGATGGCGCCGAGAAACACCATCCAGACGAATAGCCAGCGCGACAGCTCCTCGGAAATGGCGATGCCCGAGTTGAAGACGTAACGCAGCACGACATTGCCGAATACCAGGACCACCATGGCGGCAAGCAACACCGCCATGACGATCTTGATCGACCGGTAATAGGCTTCGACGATCCTGCTTGTCGCACTAGTTGATGAAGCGGACATGGATGCTTTCGCAGTGAGCGTGGGATCGTCGCGTAGTGACGGTTGGTGATGCGCGGCTCAGTCCTTGTGAACGCGCTCAAGTTCGCTGTTGAACAGCTTGACGATCTCCTGATCGTAGTCGGCAGAGAATTTTGCCGCGATCGGCTTGGTCTTGTCGCGCATCTTGTTCAGTTCGGCCGGCGCGATCTCGTTGACTTCCATGCCCTTGGCCTTCAGCTCGCCGACGGAAGCCGCGGCTGCATCGCGGCTGACCTTGCGCTGATAGTCGCGCGCCTCGTTGGCTGCATCCTGCAGGATCTTCTGCTCGTCCTTGGAGAGCTTGTCCCAGAACACCTTGCTGACCAGGATGATGTTGGTGGAGTAGGTGTGGTTGGTGACGCTGAGATATTTCTGCACCTCGTAGAACTTGTTCGACAGGATCACCGAGAACGGATTTTCCTGGCCGTCCACCGTGCGTGTTTCCAGCGCGGTGTAGAGCTCGGAGAAGCTCATCGGCACCGGATTGGCGTTGAACGCCTTGAAGGTCTCGAGATAGACCGGGTTCGGGATCACGCGGATCTTAATGCCGTCGAGGTCTTCGCCCTTGGTGATCGGGCGGCGGCTGTTGGTGACGTTGCGGAAGCCGAGATCCCAATAGCCGAGACCGATCAGACCCTTTTCCGGCAGCTTGGCCAGCAGGGCCGAGCCGAGCGGGCCGTCCAGCAGCGCGTCGGCCTGCTTCGGCGTCGAGACGATGAACGGGAAATCGATCAGCCCGTAATCCTTGACGATGCCGACCAGCGAGGTCGTCGCTGGCGACTGCATCTCCTGCGTGCCGGCGCGCAATGCCGACTGCTGCTGCATCTCGGAGCCAAGCTGGTTAGCGGGATATTCGCGCACCTTCATCTTGCCGCCGCTCTTGGCCGCAACGAGTTCGGTGAACTTCTGCACGCCCTTGCTGACGGGATGATCGGTGTTGTTGAGGTGACCCCAGCGGATCGTGCGCTCCTGTACCTGCGCGGATGCAGGGCCGCCGGCGATGGCGAGGGTGGCGGCGATGGCGGCAAGCCAGACGGCGGACTTCGGGTGTACGGACATGTTGAAGCTCCCTTGGATGGTATTTTTACTTCTTGGCGTCACCGTCATCTACGACAAAACAAAAATCAACCTATATTTTACATTATCTATGATGATTTGTGTCGGAGGCGCGGGGTGATGTATGGTGGCGCAACGCGACCATTCCTCGTCACCAGGACCTTTCATGCTGGATACCCCCATGGCGGATCGCGCCGGAGAGACCGTCGGCGACAGCGCCTATCGGCGTATCCGCAACGACGTGATTTTCGGCACTCTTGAGCCCGGCCAGAAGCTGAAGCTGGAGAAGATGAGCGTCGCGTATGGCACCAGCGTCTCGACGCTGCGCGAGACGCTGAACCGTTTGTGCTCGGAAGGTTTTGTTGTCGCCGAAGGCCAGCGCGGCTTCGAGGTCACGTCGATCTCGGCCACGGAATTCCAGCAGATCGCCGAATTGCGTGAACTGCTCGAGGGCCATGCCATCGAGCAATCCTTCAAGTCAGGCGATCTCGATTGGGAAGCGCTGGTTGTCTCCGCGCATCACAAACTGTCCGCCATGGAAAAGGCGATGCTGGCTGGCGACAAGTCGAAGACCGAGGCCTGGAAGCAGTGCGACTGGCAGTTTCACCGCGCGCTGATCGCAGCCTGCGGCTCGCAGGTGCTGCTCGATGCGTTGTCCGCGGCCTACGACAAATATCTGCGCTATCAGATGCTGGCGGTGGTGTTTCGCGGCGAGGTCGCCGCGGTCGAGCACCGCGAATTGATGAATGCTGCGCTGGCACGGGATTCCGCGAAGGCGCGAAAACTGCTGCACACCCACATCCATGACTGCGTGAAGCATGCGCTTGGCAATTCGGACTGGCTGAGACCGGCTCCGTCGCGGCAGCAAACCATCCAACAGCGTAAAAAACTGAAAACCTAGAACGGTTCGTCGTTTGGAGTCCGTTTCTTCTTTCTTCCCGGACGTTCCCAGACGACGCCCGGAAAGCCCTTGAGCGGAACCAGCGGTTCGCCGGTGTAGGTCCACTCCTGCAACTCCTCGATTCCGATATGATAAAGCGGCTGTCGGCCGGTGCGGCTGCCGAACAACGCGCGGGGAATGTTGACCATGTGCGGCGAGCGGGCACGTTCGTAGAATAGCGGCGTGCCGCATCGCGCGCAGAAGCTTCGCGCGGTTCCCGACGCCTTGTCTTCAAAGCGTGTGATCTCCGCTTCGCCTGCGGTGACGCGGAAACGCTTGCGCCAGCTGCCTACATAGGTGGCGTAGGCGGCGCCATGCGCCTGCCGTGTTGCGCGGGAATGATCGTGCCACGCCCAGCGCGCTGGAAAATCGATTTCGAACTGAACCGTGCCACACAGGCAACGGCACCTGATCGGACCGCCGGGTGCGATCTTCTCCGGCTTCTTCATCGCGATTGCTCCTGGGGGCGCCGCCAGCGCTAGTCCAACCCTTTCAGCCATTCCCCCATCTCATGCAGCGCCGTATTCGCCTTGGGCAGGATCTTGCCCATGGTGATGAAGCCGTGAAATTGCCCGGGATAGGTCTTGTAGGCCACGGCGACGCCGGCCTCTGACAGGCGCCGGGCATATTCATCGCCTTCGTCGCGCAGCGGATCAGCGCCGGCGGTCATGACATAGGCCGGCGGCAGGCCCGCGAGCTTGTCCATGCGGGCAGGCGAGGCGCGCCAGTTGTCGACATCGGCCGTGCCGGTGAGGTAGTGATCGGCGAACCAGCGGATGACGTTGTGCGTCAACAGGCAGCTTGTCTCCGGCTCGCTATGCGAGGGATGGCTCATGCGAAAATCTGTGGCAGGATAGATTAGCAACTGGCCGGCGAGTTTCGGGCCGCCATTGTCCCGCGCATCAATGGCAACGATGGCCGCGAGATTGCCGCCGGCGCTATCGCCGCCGACGCTGATCTGCTTTGCATCCACATTGAGCTGTACGGCGTTCTCGGAAATCCAGCGCGTCGCGGCAATGGCGTCGTCGATGGCGGCCGGAAACTTGTGCTCAGGCGCGAGGCGGTAATCGACCGAGATGACGATCATCTCGGCTTCATGGGCGAGGATGCGGCACACCACGTCATGCGAGTCGAGATCGCCGATCACCCAGCCGCCGCCGTGGAAGAACACCAGGCAGGGCGACATGCCGTCCTTTTTCCGGAGGGGCTTCGGTGTATAGAGGCGCACGGGAATGGCGCCGGCCGGGCCGGGTACCGTCATGGATGTCACCGACGCCAGTTCTGGCGGTTCGGGATTGGCGACCGGGCGCGCTTTCAAATACCACTCGCGCGCTTCCTGGGGCGAGATCGTCTCATAGGGTGGTCGGCCGGCATCGCGGAAGACGTTGAGGACGACGGCGGCATCGGGATCGAGAACAACGGGCATGTGATCTGCTCTTGGTTTTATTGGTGCTTAAGCGGAGGTGCGGCCGCCATCGACGGTGTAAGCGGAGCCGGTGACGTAGCTCGCATCGTCGGAGGCGAGGAAGGCCACGATCGGCGCGACTTCCCGGGCAAGGCCGAGCCGGCGCTGCGGTACGCGATCGACAACCTTGTCGACGGGGGCAGGCGCCCCTCGGCCGACGCGTGCGTCCACAATCGCACTCAGCATGCGGCTGTCGATCAGGCCGGGGCAAACGCAGTTCACGCGCACATTGGTGCCGGTGCATTCCTGCGCCGCGCTCTTGGTGAGGCCGATCACAGCGTGTTTGCTGGCGCTGTAGACGGCGACTTCGGCCGAGCCGATGACGCCGGCGATCGACGCCGTGTTGATGATCGACCCCTTGTTGGCCTTCAGCATCACTGGCAGCACGTGTTTCATGCCGAGAAAGACGCCGACGACATTGACGTCGAGCACTCGCCGGAAGTCAGTGAGCGACATCTTCACGATGGGCGTGATCGTGCCCTCGATGCCGGCGTTATTGTAGAAAATGTCGATGGTGCCGAAGCGCTTCACGGCGGCGGCGACATAGCCGATGACGTCTTCTTCGCTGGTGACGTCGGCTGTGAGCGCCAGTGCTTCGGCGGAGGCGGGGAGTTGTTCGACCGCGCGTTGCAACGCGCCGGCATCGCGATCCACCGCGACGATTTTGGCGCCGCGCGCCGCCAGCAATTGGATGGTCTCGGTGCCGATCACCCCGGCCGCGCCGGTAACGACGGCAATTCGGCCGTCCAGACGGATTCCGTCAGTCATCTTGAGCGTTCTCCCCATACTCCGGTTTGTTCCGGATTGATGGCCGGTCGCGTATCGCGCGCCGGCCTGATGTGGACTATTTCACGGGGAGAATGACCTGACCAGCCGGGCGGTATGGGGAGCAGGGTGCCCTTTCGCCGCCGCATTCCACGTGTTAACCGGAGGCGATTACGCGGCCATTCTCCTACAATGTCGCGAGCCTGATTCTCGATTGAGCCGCGCCGCATGTTGCGAACCCTGACCATTGCCGGATTTGCGGCCCTTCTGGCCGCCACCTCACTGTCGCCTGCACCTGTGCAGGCGCAGTTCGGTCCGCTGTTCGGTGATCCGCCGCCGCGCCCGCCGGGCGCCGTGCCGCGCGGCCAGCAACCGCCGCCGCCCATGGATGACGAGGAAGAGGTTCCGGAACTGCCGCAGGGCCGCCTGTTGCCGACGCGGCCGGGCATGGGCGCGCCGCCGCCCGGTGCCGTGCAGTCGCAACCGCTGGCACCGCCGCCCGGCAGCAATACCACCATCGTTCCGCAGAATCCGCCGGGGCAGGGACAGGCCCAGCAACCGGCCGCGCCAGGGCAGCAACAGCCCGGCGTCGCCAACGCGCCGCCTGCCGCCACTCCCGGTGGCCGTCAGCCGCCCAAGGTGGCGCCGCCGACGCCTGCGACGCTGCAGCCCGGCGATGAGGTGGTGACCGAGCCTCCGGCGCAGAAGATCGTCAACAAGAAGGCGAGCTTCTCGGGGCTCGACAAGATCACCGGCCGCATTATCAATTTCGACGCCGATATCGGCGAGACCGTGCAGTTCGGCGCGCTCCGCGTGAAGACCGATGCCTGCTACACGCGTCCGGCAACCGAGGCCGCCAATACCGATGCCTTCGTCGAGGTCGACGAAATCACGTTGCAGGGCGAAGTGAAGCGGATCTTCTCCGGCTGGATGTTTGCGGCCAGCCCGGGCCTGCACGGCGTCGAGCACCCGATCTACGATATCTGGCTGACCGACTGCAAAGGCCCGGAAGCGACGGTTGCAACCACGCAGCCCGATGCGCCGCGCCCGCCGCCGGCACAGAAGCGCGCCGCGCCGAAGCAGCAGCCGCGCGCCCAGCAGCAGCCCCTGCAGCCGCCACCGGGCTTTCCGGCGTTCCGGCAGTAACCGGCACCGCCGTCTCGCATAATATCTTTCAGGCTCTTCAAGCAGGAGAGGTGAGAGACAGCGCGTCGCCTACTTCTCTCCCAACACGTCTCCCATGAGCACCCATGACTTGCCGTCAAACCGTGCCATCTGCATCTGCCGGATCGGGGTGACGTTGCCGGGCTCGGTGTGCACGGTGATGCCGGGCAGCAGCATCGGCAAAGCCAGGTGGCTCACCGAACTGGCCTGCTTGATGATGTTATCGCGGCTGACGTCGTCCTTGCAGTTGGTCAGCACGGTCGCCATGACCTGCGCGGCGGTGTAGCCCTGCACGTTGAAGAGATCGCCTGTGGATGCGTTGGGTTGATATTTCTGCATCCAGGCGTGCCACTCCTTCATGCCGGGATCGCCGGCCCAGCGTGGATCATTGGGGTCCTTCAGGTAGAGGCCGGTAACCACGCCGATGGAGTTCTCCAGGCCGGCAGGTTCCAGCACGGCGCCGAATGAATTGGACACTGTCGGAAGGATGATCAGCGGCTTCCAGCCCATCGCTGCGGCCTTCTTGATGGCCTGGGCCGCGAATTTCGGGGTCGCTTCGGCAAAGAACACGTCGGCGCCGGAATCCTTCATCAACACCATCTGCGAGTCGATGGTCGGATCGGTAGTGAGATAAGTGGTCTGTGCGACCAGTTGTGCGACATGGTTCCCAAGCCCGTCCCTGAAGCCCTTCAGATAGTCTTTGCCGGCATCCTCATTGGGAATGATGATCGCGATCTTGGCGTCGGGTTTCGTTTTGAGAATATATTGCGCGTAGATGCGGCCTTCCTGCTCGTAGGTGGGATTGAAACCCACCGTCCAAGGAAAGTGTTCGGGATCGTTCCAGCGCGTGGCGCCCGACGAGACGAACAGCTGCGGGACTTTCTTGGTGTTGAGATATTTCTGGACTGCGATATTCGGCGCCGTGCCGACGGATGAAAACAGCGCGACCACCTCATCCTGCTCGACGAGACGACGGGTCTGTTCGACGGACTTGGCCGGCGCATAGCCGTCGTCCAATGTGAGAAAATCGATCTTGCGGCCGTTAATGCCGCCTTTGTCGTTGAGCATCTGGAAATAGGCGGCTTCGGCGCGCGCGATCGTGCCATAGGCGGAAGCGGGGCCGCTATAGGGCGCGGTGTTTCCGATCTTGATGCTGGTGTCGCTGGCGTAGGCAGATGTGAGTGATAGGGCTGCGAGCAAGGCAAGTGACGGAATCGTGCTGCGATGGCGCATGCGTGTTTCTCCCGTGAGGCGGCATTTTGCTTTTTATTAGCCGGGAGTTTGCGCGCTCATCCTGCGGAGCGACAGCACCTTGTCAGAATATCAGACCCGCGAAGGCTGCGTTGCTGCGTCGCGATTGGCGATGATGTCCAGCATCGTCGCGCCCTTCAGCGGAAAATCAGTCGGCAGCGTATCAAACTCCGCGATGCCGTCGAGCGATGCATCGAGCAACTTGCGATAGCGCGCACGCGGCACTTCCTGCGCGCCGAAGCTTAGCAGGTGATCGGTGACATATTGCGTGTCGAGCAATCTGAAACCGCCCGCGATCAGCCGTGCGACCAGATGCACCAGCGCCACCTTCGAGGCGTCCCGCGCGTAATGAAACATGCTCTCGCCAAAGAACGCGCGACCGAGCGAGACGCCATAGAGCCCGCCGACCAGCGCATCGTCTTGCCAGACCTCGACACTGTGGGCGTGGCCCATCTCATGCAATTCGCCGTAGAGATCGCGAATACGCGTGTTGATCCAGGTGTCTTCGCGGCCAGGTTTCGGCGCAGCACATTCGGCCATCACGCGCCTAAAGGCGGTGTTGACGGTGACCGTAAAGACATCGGAGCGCACGGTACGGGTAAGACGCGAGCTGACGCGGAAGCCGTCCAATGGAATGACGCCGCGCTGCTCGGGCTCGACCCAGAACAAGCCGGGATCGTCGGCGCTTTCCGACATCGGGAAGATGCCGCAGGCGTAGGCACGCAGCAGCAGTTCTGGCGTGACCTCGGAGGAGGCGGAGTCGCGTGAGCTCATGCGCGTAGCATAGCAGGCAGAGGGCGTTCGGGCGATGGCCTCGGCGCTCAACAGGTGCTGAGCGGATCGAGGTGGCATCGGAGGATCGGGACCACGAACCAAGCAATGCTTATGCCCGGCATTTGGCTTACTTATTGGATCGGTGCTGGCCGCGCGGGGCACACTGACGCCAGCGCGGGCTGATCAATCTGGAACCGCTCGATAACCGGCCTGGCGCGCCCGATTGTTGCTTGATTGTTCGGACGACCGGCATAGCTACAGGAGACAGGCAGGGAGCCTGTTCACCATGACGAATATCGTGACAATCGACGGCAAAGCATCGACCAGAACGACAACACCTCATCGCGTGGTCATTGTAGGCGCCGGCTTCGGCGGGCTGGAGGCCGTGTATCGGCTGACCGGTGCCGATGTCAGCATCACCATTGTCGATCGCCGCAATCATCATCTGTTTCAGCCGCTGCTGTATCAGGTCGCGACCGCGTCGCTGGCGACGTCGGAGATCGCCTGGCCGATCCGCTATCTGTTGCGTGGACGCAAGGATGTGACGACACTGCTCGGCACGGTCACCGGCATTGATGCAGCCAAGCGCCGAGTATTGCTCGATGACGGGCAGACACTGCCCTATGACACGCTTGTGCTCGCCACCGGCGCTGGTCATGCCTATTTCGGCCATGATGAATGGGAGCCGTTTGCGCCGGGCTTGAAGACGTTGGAGGATGCGACCACGCTGCGCCGCCGTATTCTCACGGCCTTCGAGCGCGCCGAGCGCGAGAGCGATCCGGTGAAGCGCGCGGCGCTGCTGACCTTCGTGATCATCGGCGCCGGACCCACTGGGGTCGAACTCGCGGGCACCATTGCCGAACTGGCGCGCGTAACGTTGCCGGAAGATTTTCGCAATATCGATACGCGTGAGACGCGTGTGGTTCTGATCGAGGCCGGCACGCGCGTGCTCGCCGGATTTCCGGAAGATCTGTCTGCCTATGCGCAGCGTTCGCTGGAAAAGCTCGGCGTCGAAGTTGCGCTCGGACATGCGGTGTCGGATTGCAACATCGACGGGGTGGTCTATGGCGACAAGGTGCTCGGGGCCAGGACGATCATCTGGGCCGCGGGCGTGCGCGCGTCGCCGGCTGCGGAGTGGCTGGGTGTTGCCGCCGATCGGGCGGGACGACTGCAGGTCAATCCGGATCTCACGGTGCCCGGTCATCCCGATATTTTCGCAGTCGGAGACACCGTGACCATCGCTGCGCCCGATGGAAAGCCGGTGCCCGGAATCGCGCCGGCGGCGAAGCAGGAAGGGCGCTATGTCGCGTCAGCGATCAAGCAGCGTCTGCGCGGCGAGACGCCCGTGCCGTTTCGCTACTCGCACGATGGTAGTCTCGCGCAGATCGGCAAGAAGCTTGCGGTGATCGACTTCGGTCGCGTGCGCTTACGCGGTGCGTTGGCGTGGTGGATCTGGGGCATCGCCCACATCTACTTCCTGATCGGGCTGCGCAATCGTCTTGCCGTTGCGATCAACTGGCTGTGGATCCACACGCTGGATCAGCGTGGTGCGCGGCTAATCACGCAGGGGCGCGCCGTGATCGACAGCAAATCCGTACCGTCGCATAGCGACAAGGAGAAGCGTGCCAGTTCGGTGCGTTGAAATCTCGGGACGGCTGCCAGGGCGGCTTGGCGAAAATAGACGCCATGGATGCCGCCAGGCGTGGGCGGCGGCTGATCCAGCCTGAGAGCGTCGCCTGACTGTACGCACCGGCAAGCTACGCGCACGCAATGTGCCGGAGATCGGCAGCGGCAGCTTCACTCATGACCTGTCGTCGGCTTGCTCCCTATGCGGTGAAGAAAACCATCCGATAGACGAGCATTTCCTGCCGCTCGATACTGCGTTCGGGGGGGGCCGGCGGCAACGCCGCGCGTGACCCGGCTGCATGCGAGTGCGACCTTTGTTGCGGATGCGAAGGGAGAGAGCAGCACGTTTTAATATGGTGATACATACAGCGCAGTTCGCGTGGCCGATTGCTCGCCTGGCAAAAACTGGTGTTACGTTGCAAGACGTGTGTCGCAGGCACGGCAGATCGGTTCGCGGGAGGGTAGGCTGTGTCGTTGAGCTGGAAGAAGATCGCACCTTTGGCCGTCTGGCTGGTGCTGTACGTCATCCCGATTCCGGCAGGACTTGTCGCCAATCAGTGGCATTATTTTGCCGTTTTCGCCGCGGTGATTACCGGCCTTATCCTGGAATCCATGCCTGTTGGCGCGGTCGGTCTGATCGGTCTGACCTTTGCGGGCGTGATGGGATATGTCGAACACGATCCCAACAAGTCGCTGCGCTGGATGCTGAGCGGATTCTCCGAAAGCACGGTGTGGCTGATCGTCGGCGCCTTCGTATTCTCGATCGGCTATCGCAAGAGCGGCCTCGGCAGGCGTCTCGCATTGCTGCTGGTTCGCAGCCTCGGGCGCAACACGGTGGGACTGGGTTACGCCGTTGCGCTGTCCGATCTGGTTCTCGCGCCGGCGACACCATCGAACACCGCGCGCAGCGGCGGCACGGTCTATCCGATCGTCAGCAATATCCCGAAGATCTATGGATCGGAGCCGGGTCCGACAGCCGGCAGGATCGGGACCTACGTGATGTGGACCGCTTTCGCAGCGACCGCGGTGACGAGCTCGATGTTCCTCACGGCGCTTGCGCCCAACGCGGCTGCACTGAGCATAGCCAAGAAGATCGTGAGCGTGGACGTCGGCTGGTCACAGTGGTTCATCGGATTTGCGCCGCTGGGCGTGCCGCTCATTCTGCTGGTGCCGTTGCTGAGCTATATGATTTGCCGACCGGAGGTGAAGAACAGCCCGGAGATCGTGGCGTGGAGCGCGAGCGAACTCGCGTCGATGGGGGCGTTGTCGCGCAGTGAATGGATCATGGCCGGACTGGTCCTGCTTGCGATGTTCCTGTGGATCACCGGATCCAATCCCGACATCTCGCTGCCTGGCGTCGGTTCGAACTTCATCAATGCGACCATGGTGGTGTTCGTTGTGATCTCGCTGATGCTCGTCACCGGCGTCATCACGTTCTCCGACATCATCGCCGAGAAAGCAGCGTGGGAGGTGTTTTTCTACTTCACATCGCTGCTGACCCTGTCATCCGGCCTCAACGACATCGGCTTCATCAAATGGGCAGCCGCCGGCCTGGCGGCTCCGCTCGCCACATTCAGCCCGACCATCGCGATGATCCTACTTGTCTCGATCTTCTTCTGGATCCACTACTTTTTCTCGAGCATTACGGCGCACGCGGCGGCGATGCTGCCTGTCGTGCTGGCGGTGGGGTCGAGCATTCCCGGAATCCCGATGTCGACTCTGACATTGCTCTGCATCTATTCGCTAGGCCTGATGGGCGTGATCTCGCCCTATGCCACCGGACCGGCGCCGATGTATTTTGGCAGCGGTTATATCGGCAAGGCCGACTTCTGGAAGTTCGGCCTGATCTTCGGGCTGATCTATTTCGCCGGCTTGCTGCTGGTCGTGATGCCTTGGCTGCTGACGATCAACTGAACCCTCGGTAAACGAAAGCGTCGCGTGGTGGGAGACGTCCGCGGTCGCTGCGCCCCGTTACCTGGTGCCGTAAGCGCGGTCGCCGGCATCGCCGAGACCCGGCTCGATATAGGCGTGTTCGTTGAGCCGATCATCGATCGCCGCCGTCCAGATCGGCACATCCGGATGGTAGCCGCGCAGGCGCTCGATGCCTTCCGGTGCTGCCAGCAGGCAGACGAAACGAATGTCCTTGGCGCCGCGCTCCTTGATACGGTCGATCGCGGCGACCGCGGTATTCGCCGTCGCGAGCATAGGATCGATGACGATCACCAGGCGCTCGTCGAGGTTGGTTGGTGCCTTGAAGAAATACTCTACGGCCACGAAGGTTTCGGGATCGCGATAGAGCCCGATATGCGCGATGCGCGCTGACGGGACGAGGCCGATCATGCCTTCGACGAAAGAGAGGCCGGCGCGCAGGATCGGCGCAAATACCAGTTTCTTGCCGGCGATTTCCTTGCCGGTCATTTTCATGATCGGCGTTTCGATCTCGACATCGGTGAGCGGCAGGTCGCGCGTCACCTCGTAGCACAGCAGCATGCCGATTTCGTTGAGCAGTTCGCGAAAGCCCTTGGTCGAGCGGTTCTTGTCGCGGATCAGCGTCAGCTTGTGCTGCACCAGCGGGTGATTAACGATCGTGACGCCGTCCATGAACCTCATCCGTTGCGAGAGTGTAAAATCGTCTTTGACCTAGAAAACCGTACCGTCGCTGATGACCTTCACCGGCGGCGAATGATCCTCGCGGCGCTCGCGCGCCAAAATGCGACCGGCGGCCCATGTGCCACCTTCGAGTACCTTGGCCAGCGGCAGCGACGTCGCGTCCAGCTTCAGTCTTTGTCGCAGGCCGTCGGCGACGCGGTCAAGTAGCGCTACGGTCAGTGCCCGCCATTCCACCACCAGCGGCGAGGACACGTCATGTTCGCGCGCGGCATTGACAGGATCTCGGAATTTCAGAACGCCGCCGTCGACGAAAAGGCCGCCATTGCGATATTCGGCCAATCCCGTGAGACCGTCGATGTCGGTGACGTCGATGCCTCCAATCTGCAGCGGTTCGATGAGCGAATAGGCCAGCCACTGCGACAGCTTGTGGAGGGGCACAAGGCCGCTCGTCGCATCCGAGGTCGTCATCGCCGGATGCTTCCAGCAATCGCCGAGAGCGATGCCGTCCAGCGTCAGCCGCGACGGCCAGATCGGACCAAGTTGCAGCAGTAGTTCCGAGAGGATCGCTGGCGCAGGCAGGCGGCCATTGTCAGCCTGCGACGCCAGGCGATCGAACAATCCGCCGGGCCGCGGCGTATCCTTCCTGCCGAACACGTCGGGCTTCGACGCCACGTGTTTGCCAAGCCGGCGCAGCAGATCGGCGCGGCCGTCGATGCCGACCATTGGATTGGTC
Source organism: Tardiphaga sp. P9-11 (assembly GCF_008329525.1). GTDB lineage: Bacteria > Pseudomonadota > Alphaproteobacteria > Rhizobiales > Xanthobacteraceae > Tardiphaga. The sequence goes on from NZ_NPKQ01000007.1 coordinate 27,224, forward strand.
TCGGAGACCTGCATGCCCCGCTTGAGATCGCTGACGTCGAGCTCTGCGAGCTTGCTGGCATCGGCGCGCAGTGGCTGCGCGGGATCGGCAGAGAACGTGCCGCCGACGAACATAGCAAGGCTCGCGAGACCGAGACCTTCGGAGCGGCCGATGGCCGCGCCGGTTTGCGGATCGGTGTAGCGCCAGGTCGGGCCGGCGCCGGCATCGAGGAACACGCTGGCGATGGCAAGATCGAATTCGGCGCGGCCGCGCGCAGCGCTATCAGACCATGCGGTGCGATCTGCGAGCTGAGCCCAGCGATTGTCGCCGGCGTTGACGAAGTGGCGCCAGCGCGAATGGAACGGCACGTCGAGCGACGGGTACGACGCCCGCGTCGTTTCCAGCACCAGATCGATCACGTCATCCATTCGCGAGAGATCGATGCGGAAGTTAGGTAGTTTATCGTCGAGGCCCAGTGCAAGCATGCGCTGCGCGCGTTCACGCACGGCGTGGGCTGACAGCAAAGAGAGCGCGGCGGAGGCTTCCGGGGTCTGCGAATTCACTTTTGATATCTCAATACTTCTCAAGCGTGCGACCGACGGAGTCGATCAGGTCCTGCGGCGTCACCGGCTCCGGCGTAAAGTAGCCGGCAGCTTTCTTGGCAGCGATTTCAACATGTGCGTCGGCCGGGATCATATCGTCGGGGATCGGCACGCGTTCCACGATTTCGACGCCTTGGCTGGTCAGCGCATCATGCTTCATGTCGCTCATGGAAATGAAGTGATCGATACGCTTGAGGCCAAGCCAGTGCACGACATCCGGCATCAGTTGCTGGAAGCGCGCATCCTGCACGCCCGCGACGCATTCGGTGCGTTCGAAATATTGCGCCGCTGCGTCGCCGCCTTCCTGGCGTTTGCGCGCATTGTAGACCAGAAATTTGGTGACCTCGCCGAGCGCGCGGCCTTCCTTGCGATTGTAGATGATGATGCCGAGACCGCCGGATTGTCCGGCGCGTGCGCATTCCTCGATGCCGTGGATGAGATAGGGACGGCAGGTGCAGATATCGGAGCCGAACACGTCGGAACCGTTGCACTCGTCATGAACACGGCAGGTGATGCTGGTCGTGTGATCCGGCAGTTTGCTGACGTCACCGAATAGATAGGCAGTGGTACCGCCGATCGGCGGCAGAAACACCTGCAGGTCCGGTCGCGTCACCAGCTCAGGAAACATGCCGGCCGTCTGCTCAAACAATTGGCGACGCAGATTGTTTTCGCTGGTATCAAAGCGCTTGGCGAGGCCGGGAAGATACCAGACCGGATCGATGGCGATCTTGACGACCGAGACGCTGCCATTGTCGTGAACGACATCGCCGTCATGCCTGAGACGGCCGGCGGCGATGGCGGCCTGCAATTCGGGCAGATCCAGTCGCGCTTTGGTGATCGCGATGCTCGGGCGGATATCGATGCCCTCTGCAATCTCGGGCGCAAAGTTCTCGGCGACGAGGTGCCCCCAGGGATCCAGCGAGACGATTTTTTCCGGATCCATCCACTGGCCGAATGGGCCGATGGTTGCTGCCGGATGAGTGTTTGTGAGATCGGGGCGCTTCAGCGGATCGAGCGCGCCGGACGACACCGCGAGCGCACGATAGACCGAGTAGGAGCCGCCATGGGTGCCGATGACGTTGCGGTCCTGTGGGCGGGAGACGGTGCCGATAATTGGCCCGCGTTCACGTGCGGAGGGTGCGCCCCACTGGATCGGGAAGTTATGCTTGGCGCCCGGCGCAGGATGCGACGTCAGGCGAATATGATCGATCCGGTTGGAACGGCTCATCGTAAAGGCCTCCTAAAATGGCAACGGCCCGCCTGAAAGGACGGGCCTTATTGCTAAGGAAGCAACTAACTATAACTATCTCTCAAACAAATGCAACAGGACGAAAGACGTGGTAGCCGGCACGGGATGTCCCAAAAGCTCCGCCGCACCCAATATGCGCCGGTTGCCGACAATTTCAGCGTGTCCGGGCCTTGTGTCACGCGATCGTCACGGCGAGCATACGCTTCGTCAACCATGTTGGAGTGCCTGATATGCGCGCCGTTCTGGATCATTGCAGCGATGGTCTGAAGCACAGCGTTGCAGCGGGCGACACGATCATCCGGGAAGGACAGACCAGCGGGCATTTGTTCGTGCTGATCGAAGGACAGCTCGATATCGTCAAGGGCGATACTGTTGTTGCGAGCCTGACCGAGCCCGGCGCCGTTATCGGCGAAATGTCAGTGCTTCTTGAACAGCCGCATACCGCGACCGTGCGCGCTGTCATGGAGACGCAAATCTATGAGTTCGAAAATGCGACGGATTTCCTGCGGGATCACCCGACCGTCGCGCTGATGATCGCGCGGCTGCTGGCGCAGCGGCTCCATGTAGCGACGAGTTATCTCGCCGATATCAAGCAGCAATATGCCGGCCACGGCACGCATCTGTCGATGGTCAGCGAACTGCTGGACAACATGGTCAACCTATCACCGACGAAGGTGTCGCCGGGCTCTGACCGACACTCGGATCGTCAAGGCGATCCAAGGATCTGAGCCATGGCGGCGCGGTCTTAATTGGTAACGCCGGACGCTGCAGCGGAGCGTTCAGGTCTATATGGTCAGCGCCTTCTGCAGATAACCAGAATGCCGTACCGTCATCGAGGTCGAGCACGATGTAAGTCGGCGGCCGGCCGAACTGGCGGCCTGCATTGAACACCCAGGTCTCACCAATCCGATCGTACCATGAGCCGTCTTTGACAAACGGAGACTCATGTACATGGCCGGAGATCACCATCGCCGGCTGATGCGTCTCGATCCATTGCACCAGTTCGACATCGCCGAAGTAGCGCTTGCCGCCCCAGCTGATCGGTGAGTTTGTCGGTGGCGCATGATGCACCCAGATCCAGCGCTTGGTGCGTTCGGTGGCGGCGGTCTGCAGTTGTTGCTCGATACGCTGGCGGACAAGTGGCCCATCCCACCACGGACATACCGTAAAGAGCGTGTCGCCAATGATCAGGCTGTCGCCGTCACAGGCGATACCGAGGGCCCGGGCATCGCCAATCCATCGCGCGATTTTCTCACCCTCGGTATTGCGCTCGTCAAGATCATGATTACCCGAACACAGGATCACTCTGGTGCGTTGGGTGAGCAAAGCGAGATACTTCTTCACCACCAGAATTTGCGCGCGGAAGTCCACGACCGAAGCTATGTCGAGCGCGTCGCCGGCGAAGATCACGAAGTCGAATTGCGGAGCAACGCTGAGCAGCCAGTCGAACTGGGGCAGCGAATAATGCAGATCGGCCACGACAAGGCAGCGCATGAAAAATCCGAAGTCGGAAAGGAAGGAAATATCAGCAGACTGAAAGGCGCAGTCTAGGCACGTGAGAACACCGCGCAAGGCAGCCAGGCGCGGCATATTTGTGCAGTCGAGGTGATCATTGTGCAGGCAGGCCTAGTCAGCAGCGCTCACAGGCGGCTTGGCCGCTGGCTTTGTCACGGCACAGAACCGCAGCACGATACGCGTCCCGGTGTGATCGGGGTCACGTTCGACGGAGGCGTCGAGTTTGTTGGCCATGGCGTTGACGATACGCTGGCCCATGCCGGTCGAGCGCGGATCGATCTTCACATTGAGACCGACGCCGTCATCGGCGATGGAGAGTTCGAGCTGATCGCCCTGCGCGGTGAGCACGACATGTATCGGGCCCGCGCCATCGGGATAGGCGTATTTGACGGCATTCATCACCAGCTCGTTGACGATGATGCCGATGGCCACGGCGCGATCCGGGTCGATCTCGACGGCTTCGGCTTTCAGCGTCAGGCGCGACATCCGGTTGCCTTCGGCGGACCTGCGAAGATCTTCCAGCAGCGCTTCGAGATACTGATTGAGCAGCACGCTGTTGAGGTCGTGTGACGTATAGAGCCGACGATGCACTTGAGCGACTGCAGCGACGCGGCCCATGGCGTTGGTAAGCGCCACTTTGACGTGATCTTCGCTGGACGAGTTGGCCTGCAGATGCAGCAGCGATGCGATGATCTGCAGCGAGTTGCCAACGCGGTGATTGACTTCGCGCAGCAGCACTTCGCGCTCGGCAGCGAGGGCCGCGTAGCGGTCGCGCGACGCGTGGACTTCGGCTTCGGCGTCGTCGCGGGCCTTTGATATCAGGGCCTGTTTGATGGCGGTCGTGCAGGCCACATGCAGCAGCGGCAGGAAGTCGCCCTGGGTATCCTTCACCAGATAGTCGGCGGCACCTGCCTTGAGGGCGGTGACGGCGATCTTGCTGTCCTGCGATGCCGTGACGAACACGACGGGCGGCGGCGAGGGCAGCTTCTGAATCTGCTCCAACGTTTCCAGCCCGTCGAGGCCCGGCATATATTGATCGAGTGCGACGACGTCGATGCCGCCCTGCTTGATCCGTTCAATGCCGGCTTCGCCGTTGTCGCAATGTTCGACGCCAAAACCCTGCCGCGTCAGGCCGCGCGACACCAGGCGCGCAAGACCTGCGTCGTCATCGATATATAGCAGCGTGGGAGTCGTGGCAGATGTCATGTGGACGCTTGCGGAACCTGAATGACGGAGAAAAACAGACCGAGTTGGCGGATCGCGTTGGCGAAGCTTTCGTAGTTTACAGGCTTGGTGATGTAGACGTTGCAGCCCAGCTCGTAGCAACGTTTGATTTCCTGCGCGTCATCGGTGGTGGTGAGGACCACGACGGGCGCGCATTTGAGAAATTCGTTCTCTTTCACCCGCTTCAGGATATCGATCCCGGTCATGTCGGGCAGGTTGAGGTCGAGCAAGATCAGCAGGGCTTCGCCCCTGTGATCGAGGCCGGTGCTATCTTTGCCGAACAGATAGTTGACGGCGTCTGTACCGTTGGTGAACGGGATGATCTCATTATTGACACCCGAGCGCCTGATATTGCGCTCGATCAGACGGGCGTGACCCTCGTCATCCTCGATCATAATGATGGTGACTGGCTTGCTCATGTTTGCTTATCCCGGTTATGCCCCGTCCATCTGGCCGGCAGCGTGACGGTGAAGTTGCTGCCATTGCCCAGTTCCGATGACACCGACATGGTGCCGCCCATCCGTCGCACCAAGGCGCGGACATGGGCCAGTCCGATGCCCTGGCCGGGCTGGTCCTGTGTACCCGCGCGGCGAAAAAGATCAAAGATGCGCTGATGATCCTTGGGATCGATGCCGCGGCCGTTGTCGATTACCTCGAAGATCACAAAACCCATTTTGCTGCGGCCCTTGACGAGAATGTCGCCGGGGACGCCGGGCTTCAGATATTTCAGCGCATTGTCGATCAGATTTCCGAAGATCTGTTCCATTGCGAGGCGATCACTCTCGATGCCTGGCAATGGTTCGATCCGGATCTGCGTTTCGCTCTCGGCGGCCTGATGGGCGACGGTGGCGGCAATGCTCTCGATCAGTTCGCGGGTTTCGATCTTCACCGGCTTGAACTCGCGCCGGCCCTCGCGGGTCAGATTGAGGATGGCACTGATCAAGCGGTCCATCTTGCCGATCGATGACTTGATGAAGTCGAGCGCCTCGGTGAAGTCGGCGGAGAGTTGCTTATCTTGTTCGGGAAGCGCCGGCTCCGGCAATTCGCCGCTGGTATCGGGCACGACGGGCTCGGCATTAGCCAGTGTCGCGATACGTTTGAAGATGTCGCCTCGCAACTCCTCGAGCTCGCTGGTGAAGCCCATGATATTGACCAGCGGCGACCGCAGGTCGTGGCTGACGATGTAGGAGAAGCGCTGCAGCTCTTCGTTGGCCTCGCGCAGGTCGGCGGTGCGCTCTTCCACGGCGGCTTCGAGGTCGATGTTGCTGTCGCGCAACCTGGCCTCGGCCTCATCGCGGGCATTTGACGATTGGCGCACGAGGAAGATGGACAGCGCCGCCAACAGTACCACCAGGCCAGAGCCGGCCACCGTGACTGACGAGGCCCATTGCTGGCTCTGGTCCGCCGTTCGGGTACGTTCGACGAACAGGCGACCTTCCTCGGCGCGCATCGCTTGGGTGATGTTAGCGATGTCCTGGACCGCCTGATTGGCATCGCCACGGCGCAGGATATCGACGCTCGACTGGACGTCGTTGTTCTTGGTGCGGTCGATACCCGTCGCGAATTCGGACAGACGCTGCGCGACGGCCACGCGCAGTTTCGCCGTGTTGATGACTTGGGCCGGGTTGTCGTTGGCGAGGACTACCAGTCTGTCGACGGCCGGCATGATCGCTCCCGACGATGCTTCGTATTCGGCCAGAAATTGGGGACTGGTGGAGAGTAGATAGGCCCGTGTGGCGCTTTCGGCGCGGCGGATTTCCAGCAGCAGGTTCGATATCTGGTTCTGGACTTCGACTGTGTGGATCACCCACTTGGAGTCGTCGCGTGCCTGGTTCACCAGGATGACGGAACCGGCGCTGATGGCCGCAAGTACGAGCAATCCGGCTAAGAGCAGCAGGATTTGCCAGAGCGCTCGCCTGCGGACGGCGTCAGCGGTCACGCATTGCTCGCATAGATTGCAGACTGAAATTCAACTCAACCCCCGCGCCACGTCGTTCCGGCAACAGGACAACGTGGCGAAGGGCGATTGGTTCCATCCGAAGCGAAAATCAGGTTTTGGCGGCCTTGCCGGCCAGATACTGCTCCAGCCAGTGAATGTGGTAATCACCCTCGATGATATCGCTTTCCCGCGCCAGCGCCCGGAATAGCGGCAAGGTGGTCTCGACACCGTCGACCACGATCTCATCCAGCGCCCGGCGCAGCCGCATCAGGCATTCCGGCCGGTTCTTGCCGTGAACGATCAGCTTGCCCACCAGCGAGTCGTAATAAGGCGGGATCCGGTAGCCCTGATAGACCGCGGAATCGATGCGGACGCCGAGGCCGCCGGGCGCGTGATATTGCGTGATCGTGCCGGGCGAAGGCCGGAAAGTCTCCGGGTTTTCAGCATTGATGCGGCACTCGATGGAGTGGCCAATGATGTTTACCTCGTCCTGGGTGCAGGGCAGATCGCCGCCAGCAGCGATGCGGATCTGTTCCAGAACCAAATCGATGTCGGTGATCATCTCGGTGACGGGATGTTCAACCTGGATACGGGTGTTCATTTCGATGAAATAGAACTCGCCGTCCTCGTACAGGAATTCGATGGTGCCGACGCCGAGATACTGCATGTCCTGCATGGCCTTGGCGCAGATGCCGCCGATCCTGGCGCGCGCTTCAGGTGACAGGATTGGCGAGGGGCCTTCTTCCCAGACCTTCTGGTGGCGGCGCTGCAGTGAGCAGTCGCGCTCGCCGAGATGCAGCGCGCCGCCACGGCCATCGCCGAGTACCTGAATTTCGATGTGGCGCGGCTTCTGAAGGTACTTTTCGAGATAGACCGATGCATCGCCGAACGCGGCCTTGGCCTCGTTCGAGGCAGTGGACAGCGCCATCAACAGATCGGCTTCGGTCTGCGCGACCTTCATGCCGCGGCCGCCGCCGCCGGCGGCTGCCTTGACGAGCACCGGGAAACCGATCTTGCGGGCGATCGCAATGGCATCATCTTCGGGGCCGACGCCGCCATCCGAGCCAGGTACCACGGGAATTCCGAGGCGCTTTGCCGTTTTCTTGGCTTCGATCTTGTCGCCCATCAGGCGGATATGCTCGGCCTTGGGGCCGATGAACTGCAGATTATGGTCGGCGAGGATTTCAGCGAAACGTGCGTTCTCCGACAGGAAGCCATACCCGGGATGCACCGCATCCGCGCCCGTGATCTCGCAGGCGGCGAGCAGCGACGGGATGTTGAGGTAGCTGTCTTTCGATGCCGGCGGGCCGATGCACACGCTCTCGTCTGCAAGGCGCACATGCATGGCGTCGGCGTCCGCGGTCGAATGCACGGCCACGGTCGCGATGCCGAGCTCCTTGCAGGCCCGCAGGATGCGCAATGCGATCTCGCCGCGGTTGGCGATCAGGATTTTCTCGAACATGGCGTTCCGGAGTCAGAGATAAGTTCTAGATTACTCGATGATGACGAGTGCTTCGCCGTATTCGACCGGCGAACCGTCTTCAACCAGGATCTGGGTCACGGTACCGGCACGCGGCGCCGGAATCTGGTTCATGGTCTTCATCGCCTCGATGATAACCAGCGTCTGGCCGGCAGCAACCTTGGTGCCTACTTCGATGAAGGCCGGCTTGCCGGGCTCTGGCGCACGATAGACGGTGCCGACCATCGGAGAGGGCACGGCGCCTGGATGCTTGGCCATATCGGCGGCCGGTGCGGCAGCAGCCGCCGCAGCAACAGGAGCGGGGCCTGCAGCGGGAGCAGGTGCATATGCGGGTACAGCGGCAGCGACGCTGATATTACGCGCGACGCGCACGCGCAGACCGGCGCGTTCGACCTCGATCTCGGTGAGGTTGGTTTCGTCCAGCAGCAGCGCCAGTTCGCGGATCATGCCGCTATCGTTGCTGGCTTTCGGCGTTGCGGTCTGTGTGTCGTCAGGCTTGCGGGCCATGGGCAATCCAATGTCTGAAGTGAAAGACGAATTCAAAGAGCGAGGCGGGCGCATCACGCGATGGCGTTGGCGCCGATTTTGGCGGCGAGGCCGCTGATGGCAAGGCGATAGCCTTCGATACCGAAACCGCACAGGCTGGCAAAGGCCGCCTTGGCAATGAAGGAATGATGGCGAAAACTCTCGCGGGTGTAGACGTTGCTGACATGCACTTCCACGGTGGGAATGCGCACGCCGACGATGGCGTCGTGCAAGGCGATCGAGGTGTGCGAGTAAGCGCCGCCATTGATCACGATGCCGGCCACGTGTTTTTCGCGGGCCTCATGGATATAGCCGATGAGCTCGCTCTCGCTATTGGACTGCCGGCAATCTGCGGTCAGACCATATTGCGCGGCGGCGGCTGCGCACAACTTCTCGACATCGGCCAGGGTTGCGTGGCCATAGGTCTCGGGCTCGCGGATTCCGAGCAGGTTCAGGTTAGGGCCGTTGAGCACGTAGATGGTGTTGGTCGTGGTGTTGGCCATCGGACATCCCGGGCGTGTCAGCAATGGGCGCGCGCGGGCGCCGTTCTGCCGGGGGTTATAGGTAACCAAACCGCTGAGGGGAAGCCTCTAGACCTCGGGTTCCCCCAGCCAAATACCTCACCCAATTCATAAAAAGCCCGGTGGAACCTATGGAAAACGCTTATTAACCAAGGTTAAAGCCGCTGGCGCCATTTCCGGCAATCTGCAGACTCAGGACGGGGGTGGAGGGTACTGGATAGCAAACGGGCGGACCCTTTCGAGCCCGCCCGGGCGTCACATCAGATGTGCGGCCTTAGGCGTCGAGCACCGCGACGATTTCGAGTGTCCGCGGGTTCACGACGATGATCTCGTTGCGAACCAGAAAGAACTCATAGCCGCGCCAATCCGGATAGACGGTGATGATCTCAGCCGGAAGCGGGTGGAAGCGGACTTCACGCGGCACGCGGGTGCCGACCGAGATCGAGAAGTTCACATTGGTCACGGGCTGGATGTTCTGCTGCTTGATCACACTCGTCACCTTGGTGCGCTGCTCGGTGGTGAGCTTGGCGCCCGCACCGGCCTGACCGGTGGTGGTGGTCGACTTGGTCTCCGTCGATGTCGACTTGGTGTCTGCACCCGACTTCGTATCGCCAGCCTTGGAATCGGCCTTCATGTCCTTGCTGGCTTTTCCGCTGTCACGGGTCGAGTCGGTTGCACGCTTGTCGTCACGCTGCATCTTGTCGTCGGACTGCGTAGACTTCACCGCCGGCTTCTGCTCGGACTTGTTGGTGGTGTCGGTCGCTTCGTCCTTGTTGACAGGTGCACTGCGTTCCATCGGCGCGGCGCGGTCGGCAGAGGCACCGCCTGCGGGCGCACTCGTTGCGCCGCTACGCGCAGCGCCGCCCGCCGGCGCCTCACGGGTCATTCCGGCACCTCCGGTGCCACCACCCGACGTTGCGGCTCCTGCGCCACCTGGATTTTGCGCGCTAGCGAAACCCGAACCTGCAATCAGTGCTGCGGCGGCGACGCTCATCAATAAACGGTTGTTCATCTTAGTTCTCCTCGCGATGCATTGCCCGCCGTACAACGGCACTAGTGGAGGGATGTTCCTGAGAAAGTGTAGTTCCATTGCTTTTGTTATAAGTGCACGTCATGCTGCGTCAGGACTTGATCTTTGTCTTGTAGACTTCAGCGCCGTTCTCATCGATGACGACGACCTTCCTCTCAGTGTCCCCTGCGATATCAACTCCAATTTGATGAGCAATATTCTTCGCCACATCCCTGGCTTGCGTGTCATCGCTACAATCCAGACCTACGGGATCCTCAAGCCGGAAACCATCGACAATCTCGAAATGATATTTTGGCATTGCTCTTTCTCCTCCTCCGTAAAAGGCAATCCACCACCGTTGGGGATGTTCCTAAGTCAGAAATGGAATGAAGAAGGTCTCAGCCGGAACCAAATCGCAGCACGTGCATTGCCTCATCGAATAAGGAAAATGCGATGTCAGCCTTTGTGGGGATGATCGTTGAGAAGATCGCGGAAGCGGCGCCGATCGAGAATTCGGTATCGGACTTTGTCGCCGGCGTGCTGGAGAATACGGCAAACAAGCTATGGCGTTTTGAACATCGCCCGGATGACGGCGAGACGACAGTCGAGGACATCGCGTAACTATTGCTGTAATATTGATCAGGTTTCAAAAAGGCCGACTGTTACGCAGTCGGCCTTTTTGCTGTGAGTTCGACATGGACAGCGCGGGTGCAACGACTACCATCAGGTCCTGTTAGTCGATAGCTGCGGAGCTGTGCTTCGATGAGGAACTGGATTGGCGGCATCCTGGCGCTCGTAGTCCTGTCGGTAGCACCTGCTCTTGGATGGGAGCATTGGGGCGCCGACCGTGGCGGCTCCCGCTTTGCGCCGCTTGAGCAGATCTCCTCCGATAATGTCGGTCGCCTGATCGAGGCCTGGCGTTTTCAGACTGACGATCTCCTGCGTCGGACACCTGCGCAGATGGCGCGCACCAAATTCGAAGCGACGCCGTTATTCGTCGACAACAGCCTGATCTTTTGCACGCCGTTCAACGAGGTGATCGCGCTCGACCCCGCCAGTGGCCAGCAGAAGTGGCGTTTCGATCCGCGCGTCGCGCCAGATGTGCGCCCCGCCAACCGCTGGGTTTGCCGCGGTGTGACCTATTGGCGTGATGATCGCGCAGCATTCGGCGCGGCCTGTCGCAGCCGCATCTTCATGGGTACCAACGATGCCCGTGTCATTGCGCTGGATGCAGCGACGGGATTGCCGTGTACCGACTTCGGCGCGCAGGGCGAAGTGAAGCTCGATCCTGGAATGCGACTCGATGGCCCCGGCGAGTTCCAGATCACGTCGCCGCCGGTGGTCGGCCGCGATGTTGTCGTTGTCGGTTCTTCATTTGCTGACAATCGGCGCGTGGCCGCACCGAAAGGCACCGTCCGTGCCTTCGATGCACGCAGCGGCGCACCGCGATGGTCGTGGGATCCGCTGATCCATGACGGCATCGAATCCGGGCACGCCAACGTCTGGGCGCCGATGTCGACAGATGATGAACGCGGATTGTTGTTCCTGCCGACGTCGTCACCCAGTCCGGATTTCTGGGGTGGCAAGCGGCTTGGCAATAATGCCCACGCCGATTCGGTCGTCGCGCTGAAGATCGAGACCGGCGAAATGGTCTGGTCGTTCCAGGCCGTGCATCACGATGTCTGGGATTATGACATGCCGGCGCAGCCGACGCTGGCCCGCATCGATCTTGCAAGCGGTCCCCGCGACGTCGTGATCCAGGCCACCAAGCAGGGGTTCCTGTTCGTGCTGGATCGCGCCACCGGAGAGCCGGTCTGGCCGGTGGAGGAGAGGGCCGTTCCGCAAGGCGGCGTCGAGGGCGAAGCGCTGTCGCCGACGCAGCCGTTTCCGACGCATCTTCCGACGTTGGTGCCGCAACGCGTAACGCCGGATGACGCGTTCGGCGTAACATTCTGGGATCGCGGCAAGTGCCGGGATGAACTTGCCAGTGGACGCAACGAAGGCCTCTATACACCGCCTGCGACAGGCGCCGGCACGCTGCTGTTTCCGATGACCGGCGGGGGCGTCAATTGGGGCGGTGTTGCCTTCGATCCCGTCAGGCAGGTGCTCTACGCCAATACGAGCCGCGCCGTGCATCGGGTTACCCTGATCCCACGCGTCGAGGCGCAGAACTACAAGCCGCCGGCCGGCACGGATTTTGGCGCGCAGCGCGGTGCGCCCTTTGCCATGACGCGGGCGCTTGTGACGTCGCCGCTTGGCATGCCCTGCAACAAGCCGCCCTGGGGCGCGATGGTCGCGGTGGATCTCAAGGCGGGCAAAGTGCTTTGGGAATCAAGTGTCGGCACGACCGAGGACATCGCGCCGCTGGGTCTCGCACTGGCCACCGGCACGCCGCTGGTCAACGGCTTGCTGGCCACGCGCGGCGGCGTGATCTTCACCGGCGCCATGGATGCCTACCTGCGTGCCTATGATGCGAAGACCGGCGCTGAACTCTGGCAGGGGCGGCTACCGGTGCCGGGCGTCGCCAATCCGATGACTTACGCCGTGGGTGGAGAGCAGTATGTGGTCATCGCCGCCGGTGGTCATTCGGAATCCGGCACGTCGATTGGCGACAGCGTTGTGGCATTTCGTCTGGCACGCAATGGTGAGTCTCCATCGCTACGCTCGCTCTACATCGATCGTCCCGGCGGCCGGCTCCGCGCCGGCGTGATTGCGCTTGGCGCGGTATTCGTCCTGTTACTCGCCGGAGCTCTTGTCTCGCGTGCCAAGCGCAAGGCGCTGAGGTGACTTACACCCAGCGCTTGTCGGCGGTGAAGTCCACCGTGAGCCAATAGCCGGGACTAAGACCACCCATGGCCAGGGCAATCTCGGCACGGATGGCATCGAGTTCGGCGAAGGTTTTGCTGATCTCGCCTGAGGGTGCGACTAGGCCGATCTCGATGAATTGCTGGCGGCCGGAGCGCATCACATGCGAGCTGAAGTCGCTGAAGCCATGCTTGTGCGCGATCGACTGCGCGAGCTCGCGAACCTCCTCATCGAGATCGCTCGGTGCGACTTGCAGGATGTCGCGGCCGGCGTTCCAGATCGTCGAGAGCGGAAACGGCAGCAGGCAGATCGCCACCACCAGCAGGATCAGCGGATCGACCAGTGGCGCATAGGTCGCGGCCGGCGTCGTCTTCAGCACAGCACCAAGCACGAAACTGATACAGACCGCGAGACTGAGTACGCCGCCCATCAGCCAAGCGCGCGCGTCGAGATCAAGGAGTTGCGAGCCATGTTCGCCAGCCGAGCGGCGGATATAGATACTCATGCCGAAGCTGATGGCGCCCGCCACTGCGGCGAAGATAGCGCCGGGGCCGAATTCGATGGCGCGCCCGCCGGTGATCAGTCCGTTAAGTCCGTCGATGAAGGCATAGGCGCAGGCGAAGCTAAGCACCGTGCCGTTGATCAGCGCGAGGATCGGTTCAAGATGCCAGTAGCCATACTGGAAGCGGTCGTCTTCGCCTCTGCTGATCAGTCGTGCGGTCAGCAATGCAACGCCGGTCATGGCTGCGTCGATCAGCGTGTAAAAGCCGTCGAAGGCGATGGCGCGCGAACTGATGGCGAGCCCGAAAGCGATGCTGGCAAATGAAATGAGAAGCGTCACGTAAATCGAAATCTTCAGGAGCCGCTGCTCCTGTTTGGTATCGGTCAACATTGGGAACTTAGGCGGGTGTCCGCTGCATCCTTTTACCGTTGGGGATTGGTTACCCTATCACAGATGGCATTCAGCCGCTTTGACCGCTACCCAAAGATAAATAAAAAACCGGCTGCAATGCAGCCGGTCTGTCATATTTCCGATATGTTCGTGTCGGCGTGGGCGACGGTATCAATCACCCTGCTGGTGTCTGTGTTTACGAACAGAGCGCCTTGCCGCAGCGCGCCTGGTTGATCTTCTCCTTCAGCGCGTCTGCGCCAACGGCACCGATGATCACCTGCTTGCCGATCACGTAGCTCGGCGTGCCGTTCATGCCCATCGACTCCGCGAGCTTGAAGTTCTCTTCGATGGTGGCGCGCACTTCCGGGCTGGTCATGTCCTTTTCCAGCTTGGCGACATCGAGACCTGCGTCCTTGGCTGCTGCCATGGCGCGGGCCTTGTCGGCCTGGCCGCGGCCGCTCAGCAGCTTCTGGTGGAAGTCGAGATACTTCTTGCCGGTCGGGTCCTGCATGCGCACGGCAACCGCCACCTGGGCGGCCTCGACCGAGCCGGGCCCGAGCACCGGGAATTCCTTCAGCACGACCTTGAGCTTCGGATCGTTCTTCATGATGCCGACCATGTCGTCCATGGCGCGCTTGCAGTAGCCGCAATTGTAATCAAAGAACTCGACGAAGGTGACGTCGCCGTCCTTGTTGCCGACGACGACTCCGCGCGGTGAGTTGAAAATGGTGTTGGCGTTCGCGGCGATCGCAGCCTGGTGCTTCTCGGCTTCAGCTTGCGCCTGACGCTTGGTCAGCTCGGCCGAGACTTCTTCGAGAATTTCCGGATGGGTGATCAGGTAGTCCTTGATGATCTTTTGGATCTCGCCGCGCTGGGCGTCATTGAATGTCTGCGCTGATACGACCGTGGGCGCGCCACACAGCGCGAGGGCCAAAGCCAGGGCCGGGCCGGCGGAGGCGAGAAAACGGAACGAAGGCATGGGCAAATTATCCTTTGGAAAAGGCCGAGTCAGAAAGCCACGTGTCATTCGGGAAGCTGCTTAGCATTTTGAGGGCAAAATACGCGTTATTTGTGAAGGTGGTCACGCGCAATTCATCATGGTGCCGCAGGTCTCAGAATCCGGAATGGTGGTGATCCGGCCCGATCATTGCGGTGAGGGCATGCGGTGCCGGCAATGGAGCGCTTCCAATCTCGTCATCGAAGATCGGTACCAGCGGCGGTGCAGGCTCATAGAGCACGACCCGGTTCTTGCCGCTGTGTTTGGCCTGATACAGGGCGTGATCGGCAGCCGCCATCAACCGTTCGGGGGAGGCGATGAGGTCGGAGGACCACTGTGCGACGCCGATGGAGGCGGATAAGGTCCCCACGGTGCGTCCGGCATTGCCAAATTGTCGCGGGCAGGCCGCCAGCACGCGCCGCGCGACCTCGCCGGCCTGCTGCAGGTTGGTGTCGGGCAGCACGATGCAGAACTCGTCGCCGCCGCATCGGGCCAGCGTATCGCCGGGGCGCAACTGATCTTGCGCCGCTTGGGCGAATTGCTTCAGGCAGTCGTCGCCGGCGCTGTGACCGAAACCATCATTGACCGCCTTGAAGCCATCGAGGTCGATCGCCAGCAGTGCGTATGGCCGTGCGGTCCGCCGAGCCATCGCACATTCCTCGTCCATCCGTTGCAACAGGCGGCGGCGATTGCCGGCGCCGGTCAGATCGTCGATCAGCGCCAGTTCGGCCGCGTCGCCGCGCAGGCGGTCGATCGCCATCATCAGCAGTCCGTAATTCCATGTCATGGCGAGGAATGCCGCTACCAGCATGAAGCCGGCCTGTACCGCATCGACCGTCACCATGGTCGTCTCGCTGCCGCCCAGATGAAGCAGTGCGGCGATCGCGCGGCAGCCAAAAGCGACAAGCAAGAGAATCGAGAGGTAGCCGGCCATTCGTGCGCCATGATTGCTGCGCCGATGATCTCGCGACAGCAGCAGCGTCAGCGTCAGCGCTACGGGAATGCCCTGACTTAGCGAATAGACGACAATGCGCATCGCATAGTCGTCGACGACCAGTCTGAAGAACAGGAAACCCGCGAGGCTCGCGGCAATGACCAGAACGGTGGCGATCCAGGATGTTGGTCTGTCGTAAAAGCGGCGGATGCCGACCGCCGAAAGGCAGTAGGCGAGAACTGTCATCTGAGCTGCGACGAGCAAGCCGATGGGATTGGGAAACAGCAGGCCAAGAGCAGGGCCGCAAGATGCGCACAGCGAGGCTGCGCTCCAGTAGCGTGCCGGAACGAAGTTCGAATAGCAGCGCGCCACATAGGCCCAGACCAGCCCCGACGACAGGAAGTTGGCGAGCGTGAACCAGAAGATAGTCGTCGTGCTCATGACCGCGAGTTCTGCATGCGCATGATGCCGCTATGTGCGGTTTCGTGATCCGAAAGCTGCATTGGTCTCCCCGCGGACGCGATGAGAGCATCCATTTTCCTTAAATGCAGCCAGTTCCGTTAACGGAACCTGACTACTGGCGGCGAGAAGCCGATAGTGGTTGCAAAATGATGAAGGTCATATCGGTGTGGACGGCAGGGCCTCCGTGAGGCCGCCGCATTGATCTGCAGGCGGGCAGCCTGGCCATGTCTAATGTCAGGTCATGATCCGGTTCGTGCCGGGCGACGATCCGTCCAGGTGAAGGGGATGGAAATGGCCCGAAGTTTAGGCTCTCATTCCGAGGCGCTTTTTTGGCACCGTCTCGAAGGATGGCCACAAGCTGCGTGCCTAGGGCTCAACGGAAGCAAACATGCGCGCTCCTCACCATAAGGGTGAGATCGCGGCTCGGCGGTCTCTGCACTCGGCCATCTTCCCATTCGAGGACGCGCGGGTGGCGTAGAGGCGTTCGGTCTGCAGTCCGCGGGCAATATTGTGAAATAAACGCGCAAACAAATGGCAAATCAGCCGTGTAAGAGTTTCCGGAGATGGAAACCCGTATGGCCAGATCTTCAAATTTCACTTTGATCGTTTCAGAGTTCGCGTGATGCCTCGCGCAACGCTTCCCATGATTTGCGCGGCGCTGCTGCTATCGGCCTGTGCGTCGCTGCCACGCGCGCCGCTGATCGCAAGCGCGCGGGCGACGATCCCGCAGATCCCGTTGGCCAGGATATCGCCAGACGATGGCTATCGCATCTTTGCGGGATCGCGGCGCGGTGCCACGCCGCTCACCATTCTTGCCCTGTCAGGCGGCGGCGCCGACGGCTCCTATGGTGCAGGATTCCTGAAAGGCTGGTCCGACTCCGGGCTGCGCCCCGAGTTCGATATCGTCACCGGCTCCAGCGTTGGCGCCCTGATTGCGCCATTCGCGTTTCTCGGCCCGGGCTATGACGGCCGTCTCGAAGCGATCTTCACCAGCGGCGCGACTGAGAATCTGATGCGCATCGCGGGGATCAATGCCGTTGTCGGATCGGGCGTCTTCAAGGCGGGGCCGATGAAAGACCTCATCTCGAAATATGCCGACGATCGGATCATCGATGCGGTCGGAGCACGATATCGCAAAGGCAAGATGCTCATCGTGGCCACCACGAACCTCGACACCCAAGGCACGACGCTCTGGAATATGGGGGAGATCGCAAGCAGCGATAGTCCAGGCCGCTATGAGCTATTCCGGAATGTTCTCGCTGCGTCAGCCGCTATCCCCGGGATTTTCCCGCCAGCTCTGATCGCTGTCGAGTCCGGCGGAAATATGTATTCCGAGATGCATGTCGATGGCGGCGTGACGTCGAATATCCTGGCTGTGCCGGAAAGCGTGTTGACGGCCCATGCGGGATTGTTGGCTACGAAGTCTCGGGTCTTCGTGATCGTCAACGGCAAGCTGTCGCCCGACGCCTCCTATACATCGGATCTGACGCTTCCGATCGTGGCGCGCTCGTTTCAGACCTCGGTGAAGGCCAATACGCGTAATGCGATGATCGCCACATACGATTTCTGCAAACGCAACAACTGGGATTTCAAAGCAACGGCCATCGACGCGGGCAAGCTCACCACGAGCGATCCAACCAATTTCGATACCGATTATATGAGGGAGCTCTACGCCTACGGCCGCGCCAAAGGTGTCTCGATGCGCGGTTTTCGGTCAAACCTCGAGGGCTTGAGGGGGCAGGGTAGTTAGATGTGTCGCATGGCCCTCACAGCAGCCTTGGAACGTTCCCGAATGAGGAGGTCCGTTCGTCGCCTCTGGTCCCGCGCCAGCGACCTCGCGTTTCTGAGCATGGAAATCGCCTATTATCCATTGCTGGTCTTCGGGATCGTGATGATCCTGTGGTCCGGCTGAGCGCGCGCGTCCGTTCAGGCTGCAGCCGACGACGCGATCGCGATGTCCATCTCGAACGTCAAAGTTTGCCTCAAGCCATGCGGCAGCCGGTTCTCGATCTCAAGCGTGCCACCCTGCCGCTCGACGATTTCCTTGGCGATGGCAAGGCCCAACCCGGCGCCGGGGATTGACTGGCGCCGTGCCGGATCGACCCGAAAGAACGGCTCGAATGCGCTGTCCAGGAATTGTTCAGGAATCCCGGGGCCGTTGTCGTCGATCAGGACGACAGCGCGACAATCTTGAACGCGCAGGCTCACTATGGCGCCGCCGCCATGGGTCGCAGCATTGATGATGAGATTGCGCAGGGCGCGCTTGAGCGCGAGTGGTGAGATCTTGACGCTGCTGTGATCGAGTTCGGCAACTGTCACCCGCATCTTGATCAGGGTGAGTTCGGCACAAACGTCCCCGACGAGTTCGTTGAGTCTGACGTGTTCGGTGCCTTTTCCGACGGTCTCTTCCCGAACGAGCTGGATTGCGCTGTCGGCAATGTGATCCATTTCATCGAGATCATGCAGCCACTCCTCACGCTCTCGTTCGTTGAGAAATTCGGCGCGCAGACGCATGCGCGTCATGGGTGTCCGCAAATCGTGCCCCGCCGCAGCCACAAGTCTAATCTTGCTGTCCATCGCTTTTTTCAGACTGGCGCCCATCATGTTCAGTGCCTGAGCGGTTGCCTTGATTTCAATAGAGCCCTCTTCTTTGAGCACGGGCAGCACGCCGTTCTTGCCAACGGACATCGCCATGCTCTGCAGCAATTTAAGCTGGTTCGTCGTCTGATGGGCGACCGTAAGAGCGACTCCGATGACGCCAACCGTGATCAGTACCATCCAGCCTGCGAGGCCCCACCATACTTCAGGAGGCGGCGCGTGCTCACGTATGGGCCAGCTCAGCCAGCCGGGGCCCATTTTGATAGACGCCCATCGTTGGCCGTCCGGCGATTGCTTGACGAAAATGTCGAAATTGGCTTGCGATTTCTGAAATGCTTCCTGCAGAACCTTCGTCGGCGCTTCCAGAAGCTTACCCTCGATGGGCGCCGGCTGAAGATGAAAGATTGCATCGTTTCCGCGAAAGGTGATGCTGTTGGAAAATGCAGCGACGCGAGACGTCAATCCGTCGCGGAAATCCTTTTCGACCAGCGCGAGAATCATCTGCGACATCACTGCGCTGGCCAGGATCACCACACAAAGGACCGAGCCTACCAGCATCAAGGAAAATCGAATGCGTATCGAGTTCATGAGTCCACGCCAATGGTTTCAACGCGTGCCGAGAAAATGTAACCGCCGTTGCGCACGGTTTTGATCAACTGGAAATCGTCATTGTCGCCAAGCTTCTTGCGTAACCGGCTCATCAACACGTCGATCGAGCGATCGAACACGTCGTCGGAGCTGCGGTTCGTCAGTTCGATCAGTTGATCACGCGAGAGCAGGCGACCCGGCCGTCTGACGAGCACGAGCAACAGCTCAAATTCAGCTGTCGTGAGATCGAACGGCTGCCCGTTTTCGTCCAGCAACTGCCGCGCGCCGGGATGGAGTTTAAATTTGCCGAAGTGATGTTCGAGCACCTGGGAGAGCTGGATATCCTGCGTCACCTTGCGGCGAAGCACCGCGCGGATGCGGGCGAGCAACTCGCGCGGATTGAATGGCTTGCCGAGATAGTCATCCGCGCCGATTTCCAGGCCGATGATCCGGTCGACATCCTCCTTTAGCGCAGTCAGCAGGATGACGGGTATCTCGGAGCCCTCCCGCCGAAGATCGCGGCAAATATCGAGCCCCGACCCATCGGGGAGCAGGACATCGAGAACGATCAGGCTGACCTGGTTGGTCTGCAGCGCTTCCTTCATCGTTCGCTGGTCGGAGGCGATGGATACGCGGTAGCCTTGTTCGGTCAGATAGCGTCCCAACAGTTTTCGTATTGCAAGATCGTCGTCGACGATGAGGATGTGAGGCGTGCTCTGCATTGGGCGGCACCTGGCTCCAGGCGATTGTTCGGTCAACTCGGCAACAGATGTCGTAGCATAGCTGTCTCGGGCGGAGGGAGGGTAATCACTGTCATGCATGTCCGGTCATTCCGTCACCGGCATCGCATCGTCGTTCCACTCGGGAGGTGCTCCCATCTTCCCGCCGATGAAGGCTGGCACGCCGGTGCGCCCGAAAGCATCGCAGGCCGCGTATTTGGGTTTTCCCCCGAAGGCTGAATTCACGCGCTGCATGCTGGGCATGGACAGCTTCTTGTCGAATGGATTTTCGCCGGTCATCAGAAGCTTGCTGAAATCCGCGCCGAACTCGCCCGCCAGATCGTAGGCGTCCCCGGACGCGGCAACGCGCGGCGTGCTGGTCAGCATGTCGGCATCGCGGGCCCAGACGAATGCCGCCTTCTGCTGGCCCTGCACGTCGCGGGCTTCCGCCTCGACCGAGAGCCCACCCATGCCGTACGGGATACGGGGCACGACAATAGGAAAGCCGGCGCTGATGAACATAGGTGCAGCGGAGGCAACCTTCGCGGCTCCAGCGACATTCGGATCGGTGACCGTCACACGCGTCACGGTGACATGCACCGTCAGGTCGGCGGGTTGCCCGGATGGGACCACATTGAAGCGGTCGCTCAGTCCGATACAGACGGAGCGGTCGACCGCATTCGCAATGACGCGACGCTGCTTGTCGGTGAGAGCGGCTCGTAATGCGGCATGAGAGAAGGAAGTCGGTATGATGCTGACGCTCCTGGCCGCCAGCACGCCGGCCTTGTCGACGCGCATCTTGGATTTGGTGGTGACGCCGTCGGCCGGCGCGAGGTCGTTATACGAGGCGAGAGACCCTGATGTCTCCAGCTGCGCCGTGGCGCATCCTGCGACAGATGCTGTCAAAGCGTGCAGGCATATCAGTTTCAACACGAGGTTGACGGCGTTCACGCGCATAGAGATGTCCCCAAATAGTCAGGGACACTGCGTACAGAGACAAATTGTCAGCACCATTTCCAAAGATTGCGGATCAGCCGCCATTTGTTGCAGAACATTGCAGCGGGGCCGCGCTAGTTCTTGCCCGGCATTTTCGCGACGATGATGTCATCGGCCTTCACCCAGCCGGGCGTGCCCACCGCAAAGCGTGCCTTGGCGCGCGACGCCAGGTCGCGGGCGGTCTTGTTGTCGCCGCGTAGAAATGCCGCTTGGGCGGAGGCGAGGTCGGCCTCGGCATAGTCGCCCTTGCGGCCATAGGCCATGGCGAGCTGCATATAGCCGACGGGCGCTTCGTTCTCGCGCGCGACTGCAGCACGCAGGATGCGGATCGCCTCGTCGGTATAGGCCTTGTTGTCGGATGCAACGAGCGCCTGGCCGAGCATCATCTCGATCAATGGCGCGTTGTTCGAGAGCTGTACCGCGCGGCGCAGCGGCGCGATCGCCTCATTGGGTTTGCCGCCTTCCAGAAGCGCCTGGCCACGCAACTCGTAGAAATATGGGTTGTTCGGTTGTGCCTTGATCAGCGCATCAATCTGCTCAACGGCCAAACGCAGATCGCCATGCCGATAGGTGGCGATGGCGCGGGCATATTGCGCGGGCAGGCTGGTGTCGGATGGCGGGTAGCGCCGCAATACCGTGTCGCGCTGCTCCATAAAGCCGGCGGTCTTGGCCCGCATCAGATCGTGGCGCAGTTGCAGCGCTGGATCATCCTTCTTGTCCCAATAGGGGCTCGACTTCGCGAGTTCTTCGAGGGCGGCAACGCGCTCCCGCGGCATCGGATGTGACATCATGTATGGGTCTGCGCCGCGCGCCGCGAATAGGCTGTCAGTGCCGAAGCGCTGGAAGGTCTCGTACATGCCCTTGGACGACTGACCGGTCTGGTTCAGGAATTTCACACCGGCGCGGTCGGCATTCTCTTCCTGCTGTCGCTGATAGGACAGCATCGTATTCATCATCATCGCTTGCGGCGCGGCGACCGCTGCCGCACCAATATTGCCGGCGGCGCCGTTGGAATTGCCGCCGCGCGCGCCGGCGGCCATGGCGCCGACGCCGAGCAGCATCGCCACGATCATCTGGGTCTGCGCCTGCGCCATGCGCTCGCGCAACTTCGACAGATGACCACCGGCGAGATGGCCGGTTTCGTGGGCGAGCACGCCGATCAGCTGGTTCGGCGTCTGTGACTGCATCAGCGCGCCGTGATTGACGAAGATGCGTCGGCCGTCGGCGACGAAGGCGTTGAAGCTGGCATTATTGATGATGACGATCTGGATGTTCTGCTTTTCTAGCCCTGCGGCGCGCAGGATCGGCCGGGTGTAATCGCGCAACAATTGTTCGATCTCGGCATCGCGCAGCAGGCGCGGAGCGTCGCCTTGCTGCGCATGGACCGCCATTGGCGTCAGCGTCAGCGCCGCCGCGGTCAGCAGCGTGGTCAGCTTCGAGAACAATCGAGATGCAGCCCTTTTTGGCTGCAGTTGCAGGTCTTTCATCATTGGCCGAGGTTCGGATTCGATATAAGCCCTAACAAGTCAAATATTGCGGCGGGAGCGCGGCGTTGCTCCCATGCCGTAACGTGCATAACGCCGCGCAGATAGCAGATTTCCATGCCAGATACGATCCTCAAAACCCGGGCACACAGCCTTCTTGCGGCGTCGGGACGCAGCGATGTTCCCGCATTCATGGTGATGGATGTGATGGCGGCCGCAGCCCGGATCGAGGCCGCTGGCGGGCACGTGATTCACATGGAAGTCGGGCAGCCGGCAGCGCCCGCGCCGAAGGTGGCCATCGAAGCTGCGCAGGCAGCACTGGCGCACGGGCGGATCGAATATACCGCCGCGCTCGGTACGCCGTCGCTGCGTGCGCGGATCTCCAGGCATTATCGCGACGTCTACGGTTGCGCGGTCGATCCGGAGCAGATCGTCGTGACCACTGGCTCCTCCGGCGCATTCATCCTGTCCTTTCTCGCCCTGTTCGAGCCCGGTGACCGCGTCGCCGTCACGGTGCCCGGCTATCCGCCCTATCGGCATATTCTCACCGCGCTCGGCTGCGAGCCGGTGCTGATCGAGACCCATGCCGACAAGCGCCATGCCCTGACTGCCGAGGACCTGCTCGCAGCGCATCGCGAAAAACCGCTGAAGGGCGTGCTGGTCGCGAGCCCGGCCAATCCCACTGGCACCATGATGTCGCGCGAAGCGCTGACCAGCCTGATCCACGCGGCCGATGACGCGGGCATCCGCTTCATCTCCGACGAGATCTATCACGGCCTTGATTATGCATTTCCCGCAGTGACTGCCGCGGAGCTGTCACCGAATGCGCTCGTCATCAATTCGTTCTCGAAATACTTCTGCATGACCGGCTGGCGCGTTGGCTGGATGGTTGTACCGAAGCCGCTGGTACGGTCGATGGAACGGCTGCAGCAGAACCTGTCGATCTCGGTGCCGACGCTGTCGCAGATCGCGGCCGAAGCTGCCTTCGACGGTCATGCGCAGATGGAAGACATCAAGCATGGCTATCAGGAGAACCGCCGCATCCTGACCGCAGGATTGCCGCAAGCCGGCCTCACGGACTTCCTGCCGGCCGACGGCGCCTTTTATCTCTATGCAGATGTGTCGAAATTCACCAATGACAGCTTCGATTTCGCTAAACAGATGCTGGAACAGGCGCATGTCGCGGCAACGCCCGGCAGCGACTTCGATCCGATCCACGGCAAGTCCTATGTTCGCTTCTCCTATGCGAGCTCGACCGAAGACATGCATGAGGCGGTCGCGCGGATCAGTAAATGGCTCGGGCAGGGCGGTCCGAAGTGAGCGAGCCGATCGTGTCGACTGCTTCATCCGTCCCGCCCCAGCGTCACGTCTCGATCGCCGACGTGTGGTGGCCGACCCGCCGCAAAGGCTTTGCCGTCGTTAGGCGCGCCGTGATGCTGGCGGCGTTTGGCGTCGCACTGTTGGCGGTCTCCGCGAAGATCAACCTGCCGCTGCCCTATGTGCCGATGACCCTGCAGACGCTGGTCGTTCTGATGATCGGCGCCGTCTATGGCTGGCGTCTCGGCACGCTGACGATCATCGCTTATCTCGCCGCCGGTGCATTGGGATTACCGGTATTCGCCGGGCCTGTTGGTGGTCTCAAGCCGCTCACAGGGGCCACGGCCGGCTTCCTGTCCGGCTTCGTCGTCGCTGCGTTCATCACGGGCTGGTTCAGCGAACGCGGATGGGATCGCTCGATGGTCCGCCTGTTCGTGGCTATGGCCATCGGCCACATCGCGATCATGGCGATGGGCTTTGCCTGGCTGGCTTACGGCATGAAGCTCGGCGCCGAGAAAGCCTGGCTGGTCGGCGTGATGCCGTTCCTGGCGGGTGCACTTGTGAAGAACGCCCTGGGCGCGATCCTTGTACCTCTCCTTCGCGGCATGGTTGATCGCCGGTATCGCTGAACGCCCGGCGCGATATTAGTTCGTTAGTCGCATAAGTAATTCCGTGTCGCGGGTTGCAAGAGGCCGCCCATGTGACTAATGACCGCGGCAGTAAAGAAGCTCAGGGAGTTGAAGCGGAATGTCTGCGGTAACGACAACGGCGGGTGCGGGAGCGGCCGCTCCGGCCAAAAAGCCCTGGTACAAGGTTCTCTATATTCAGGTGCTGATTGCCATCGTGATCGGTGTGCTGGTTGGGTGGCTGGAGCCCCAGTTCGCCACCAATGAATGGATCAAGGCGCTCGGTGACGGCTTCATCAAGCTGATCAAGATGGTGATCGCGCCGATCATCTTCTGCACCGTGGTCTCGGGCATCGCCCATATCCAGGACGCCAAGAAGGTTGGCCGTGTCGGTATCAAGGCGCTGCTCTATTTCGAGATCGTCTCGACCTTCGCGCTGATCCTCGGCCTCGTGATGGGCAACCTGTTTCAGGTCGGCCATGGTCTGGTGACCAAGACCGAGGGCAGCGCGGGCGCTGTCGCCAATTTCGTCAAGCAGGCGGAAGCGACCAAGTCGGTCGACTTCGTGCTCAACATCATTCCCGACAGTGTCGTTGGCGCCTTTGCCAAAGGTGATATCCTGCAGGTGCTGCTGTTCGCGATCCTGTTCGGTTTCGCGTTGATGGCGCTTGGCGAGCGTGGCCATAAGCTGCGCGACATCATCGATGATACCTCGCATGCGGTGTTCGGCGTGATTGCCATCGTCATGAAGGCGGCTCCAATCGGTGCATTCGGCGCAATGGCCTACACCATAGGCAAGTTCGGCCCGGCGGCGCTGACCAATCTGCTCAGCCTGATCGTGCTGTTTTATGCGACTGCGGCGCTGTTCATCGTGGTCGTGCTCGGCATCATTGCCCGCATCGTCGGCTTCAACATCTTCAAGTTCATCGCCTATATCAAGGATGAGCTTTTGATCGTGCTCGGCACTTCGTCGTCGGAAAGTGCCCTGCCGCAGTTGATGGAGAAGCTGCAGCGTCTGGGCTGTTCGAAGTCGGTGGTCGGCCTCGTGGTGCCGACCGGTTATTCGTTCAACCTCGACGGCACCAACATCTACATGACCCTGGCGACCTTGTTCATCGCTCAGGCGCTCGGAGTGGATCTGTCGTTCGGCCAGCAGATCACGATTCTGATCGTGGCGATGCTGACCTCGAAGGGCGCCTCGGGCGTCACCGGCGCCGGCTTCATCACGCTGGCAGCCACGCTGTCGGTGGTCGATCCGCGTCTGGTGCCCGGCATGGCGATTGTGTTCTCGATCGACAAATTCATGAGCGAGGTTCGCGCGCTGACCAACATCACCGGCAACGGCATCGCCGCGGTGTTCGTGTCATGGTGGGAAGGCGAGCTCGATCACGACACCATGCATGCCAATCTCAACAAGACGATCGATCCGTCGGACGTTGAAACGGCGGTCACGACGGGCTGATCGAGACAACAGACGCAAGAAGACGAAAGCCGCCTGGTTCGCCGGGCGGTTTTTTTGTCGACTACATCGTCATTCCGGGGATGCATGTAAGACGGCGAAGCCGGCTGGAATGCAGACCCGGAATCTCGAAGTGCTTTGAACATGTCGGGATTCTCCGCCATTCCAATTGGAATGGCGGAGGCTCGCCCGCAGCTGTCGCTGCATTCGTCCCGGAACGACAGCTGTAGGGCATGAAAAAAGCCGCCTGGCATCACCAGGCGGCTTTTCCGTTGTCAGTGTCTCAGCGACTAGTCGTTGCCGAGAACGCGCGACCACCAGCCGGCCTTGCGGGGCTGGGCCTCGGCTGCGGGAGCTGGTGCAGCAGGGGTCGGAGCCGGAGCGGACGTCGGTTCCGGTGCAACCGCAACGGGCGCAGCAGCAGGCTGTGGCTCCGAAGACGTCGTTCCGAAGTTGACCTTCTCGCGCACGGTCGAGCGACGGCGCGCTGCGGCCTTGTCATCGTCCTGCGGTGCCGCTTCCTGCACGGGTGCAGGTGCTGCGACGGGCGCAGGCGCTATCGGCGTCAGCTCAGGTGCTGCCGGCGCGAACATTGGCACGGCATCATGCCGGCTTTGTTCGATCTCTGGCTGCTGTGCGGCATAGGACGTCACGGTGTCCGGGGCTGCGTGCTGGTGCGGCTGCGCGTCGTGGCGCGTGTCCTGACCTTCGAGATCGGCCACGGCATCGCCGGCCTCCGGGGTCTGCGTCGGTCCGAGTTCATCGGAAATCGATCCGGCCAGACCTTCATCGTTACCACCGCGCCGGCGGCGTCCACCGCGACGACCACGACGACGCGGACGTCGCTCGCCATCGGCCGGCTGGTCGGCACGAGCTTCACGGGGCTGATCGTCGGCCTCGTCATCCTCACCTTCGCTGTCATCGCCAACGGCTTCGACGTTACCTTCGACCGCGCCTTCATCAGCGGCATTCTGGAACTCGCCGCCCTCGCGACCGGGAGCGCCGCCTTCGCGGGTTTCACCCGAGCGGCCGCGACGGCGCCGACGGCGCTTGCGCTTGCGGCCATCGCTGTCTGCATCGCCGGTGGCGCTTTCACCCGACGCCTCGTCTTCGGTGAGACCTTCGGTCTCCTCGGTCTCGATCTCGGCTTCTGTCTCGAACAGGTCTTCGTCGTCGAACGGTTCTTCTTCCAGCGGCGGCGGGAAGGCAGCGACCTGAGCCGCGAGAAGCGCCTTGGCGGCTTCCAGCGTGTGCACCTGTTCGCCGCGGTCGATCACGAAGGACTGCTGACCGCTCACATTCGGATCGGCGATGACGGCGAGGGTCACCTTAAAGCTGTTTTCGAGATCGCGCAGATGGCCGCGCTTGTGGTTAAGCACATAGAGCGCGACATCTGTGCGCGTGCGCACAATGAGGTTATGCGTGGCGCCCTTCATCAGGATTTCTTCGAGGCCGCGCAGCAACTGCAGCGCCACCGACGACACCGAACGAACGTGACCGCTGCCGCCGCAATGCGGGCAGATATCCGTCGAACTTTCGAGCACGCTGGCGCGGATACGCTGGCGCGACATTTCGAGCAGGCCGAAATGCGAGATGCGGCCGACCTGGATGCGCGCGCGATCCTGACGCAGGCAGTCGCTCATCTTGCGTTCGACAGCGCGGTTGTTGCGCTTCTCGTCCATGTCGATGAAGTCGATCACGATCAGGCCTGCGAGATCGCGCAGGCGCAGCTGCCGGGCGACTTCCTCGGCGGCTTCGAGATTGGTTTTTAGCGCGGTGTCTTCGATGTGGTGCTCGCGGGTCGAACGACCCGAGTTCACGTCGATCGAGACCAGCGCTTCGGTCTGGTTGATGACGATGTAGCCACCGGAGCGGAGCTGCACGGTCGGCGAGAACATCGCGTCCAGCTGGCTCTCGACGCCCATCCGCGAGAACAGCGGCTGGCCGTCGCGATACTGCCTCACCGCGCGCACATTGCTCGGCATCAGCATGTGCATGAAGTCGCGCGCTTCCTGATAACCGGCTTCGCCAGCGACCTGAATTTCGTCGATTTCCTTGTTGTAGAGGTCGCGCAGCGAGCGCTTGATCAGCGAGCCTTCCTCATAGACGAGGGTCGGGGCCTGCGACTTCAGCGTCATGTCGCGGACAGTTTCCCACATCCGGATCAGATATTCGAAGTCGCGCTTGATTTCCGGCTTGGTGCGTGAGGCACCTGCGGTGCGCAGGATGATCCCCATGCCTTCCGGCACGTCGAGGTCCGACACCACTTCCTTGAGACGCGAACGATCCTGCGCCGAGGTAATCTTGCGCGAGATGCCGCCGCCACGGGCGGTGTTCGGCATCAGCACGGCGTAACGGCCGGCCAGCGACAGGTAGGTGGTCAGTGCAGCGCCCTTGTTGCCGCGCTCTTCCTTGACGACCTGCACCAGCATAACCTGGCGACGCTTGATGACTTCCTGGATCTTGTACTGGCGACGCGGACGGAAGGCGCGCTCGGGCACTTCCTCGAGAACGTCGTCACCGCCAACGGATTCGACCTGATCCTCTTCGGCTTCTTCCTCGCCGTCGTCTTCGTCGTCGTCGTGTTCGTCGCTGTCAGCGGCAGCGGTGTGCTCATCCTCGGCACGCCCTTCGTGGTGAACGTCCTCGGCATGCGCCGCGTTCTCTTCGGCGTGAGCGGCCTGAATCTGTTCGTCATGCGCATGATCATCATGCGCTTCGGCAGCGATGGGCGCCTGCGTTTCCGCCACGGCTTCGACCGGAGCAGGCGGGAAGCCTGCCGAAATCGGCTGTTCGGCTACGGGCTCGGATGCAACGACCTCAGACGCGACGACCTCGGGAGCTGCGGCTTCAGCAGCGACGCTCTCGGACACGGTCGGAGCGGGGGCATGGTCGTGGTGGTCGTGATCGCCTTCGGCATGTTCGTGCGCGTGGGTGTGTTCGTGACCTTCATGGTCATGGTGATTGTGGTCATGATCCCCAGCGTGGTGCCCGTCGTCATGGGCATGGCTATGGGTTTCGAACGCCGGGTCGCGCGGCTGTTCGGCCAGCGATGGATCGATCGCGGTTGCATCGACGACATCGCTCTGCACCCGTTCGCCACGGTCGCGGCGGCGGGAGTTGCGATGACGCGAGCGCTTACGGTTGGAGCGATTGTCGGTCTCTTCTTCAGCTTCGCGATGGGCGCGTTCATCCGCCTCGATTAGCGCCTGACGATCGGCGACCGGGATCTGGTAATAGTCCGGATGGATTTCGCTGAAAGCGAGAAAGCCGTGGCGGTTGCCACCGTATTCGATGAAAGCTGCCTGCAGCGACGGTTCAACGCGCGTGACCTTGGCGAGGTAGATATTGCCGCGGAGCTGCTTGCGCTGCGCAGTCTCGAAATCAAACTCTTCGACGCGATTGCCGCGAACCACGACAACCCGGGTCTCTTCCGGGTGGGTCGCATCGATCAACATTTTGTTTGGCATTTGGGGGCTCATGGAGGCGGACGGCGCGCGTGGCGGCAAGCGCGTATCGCGCGGCCGGGTGACGCAACGGTCCACCTGATTCGGGGGTGAGGGGAAGGCCGAAACACAGCCCTGAACGCCGTGCCGGTCGCGAGGTCAGTGCGGGGCGACGCGCGAAGCTTTTGCTTCGCATCGGCATAGTTCCCACCTGGGTCTCGGTCGTCGGCATCACAGTCTGGCGCATCAAGCGTCGGCCCGTCTGAACATCTTGGCGGCAAAGGCGCCGCCTTTTGCTGACGTCCGGCGTGCCGCAGAACGCGGTCGCCGGCTGTCGCATACTCCGCCCGTAAGGCCGGAATAATCGGTCATGAAGTGTCTAAAGCCGCCCCGGGAGAGAGAAAGGACCTGGGACCGGACACCGCCTGGGCTAGGACCGCCTCTCTGGGCAACCGCGCGCTGCGCTGGTTGTAGAGGGGAGGTCGGAAAACGCTGGATCCACCGACAGGTAGCCGGGAGAACGAGCGCTGCACCGGGAGGCTGAACGCGACACAACCGGGAGTTAAACCGTCAGCTCTTCGTACATACGAGGAATGGGGGGCGCATGCAAGGGAAGCGTCACAAGGCTGCAACACTCAGGCTTATTCGATACTGCGGGCTTAAGCTCCAGTTAACCCTGCAATCCTATTGGGTTAATGAGGGGCTGCTTCGGAGGCAGTGGATTCGTTGACGAGCCGCGCAAACTACGTCGTCAGGCTGGCCACGGTACTCTTGAGTGCCGGTTTTGGGCTGTTTTGGTGCCCGAACTCCACCCAGGCCGCCGGCGAGGCGCCACGCGCGGAAGTGGAAGGCACTTTCCCTGTCGCCTCAGATGTGCGGATCGCTGGCGACGAGAAGCAAACCCGTTTTATCCTCGATCTCGACAAGAAGATCCCGCTGCGTGCTTTCGCGCTGGCCGACCCGTATCGGGTGGTCATCGACCTTCCTCAGGTCACCTTCCATCTCGATCCCGGTGCTGGAACGGTATCCCGTGGCCTAATCAAGGCGTTTCGCTACGGCCTGGTGATGCCGGGCGGTTCGCGCATGGTGTTCGATCTGACCGGACCCGCCAAAATCAAGAATTCCTATGCACTCGATCCTGCCAACGGGCAGCCGGCGCGGATGGTAATCGAACTCGAATCTGTCGATCGAACCGCTTTCGTGCAGGCGCTGGCGGTCGAGAACCGCCCGGACCTGCGACCGGCCATCGGAACAGCCGCCGCGGCATCTCCCGTGGCGACCAAGGTGGTTGCCAGTGCCGCGCCCGACGCCGCGCCGGACGCCCGTCCAGTTATCGTGATTGATCCCGGCCATGGCGGCATCGACAATGGCACCCAGGCCGGCGGCGAGAGCGAGAAGGGGATCGTGCTGGGTTTCGGTCTGGCCCTGCGTGACCGTCTGGAGAAGCTTGGCAAATACCGGATCGTGATGACCCGTGCCGACGACACGTTCATTCCCTTGGATGAACGGGTGAAGGTCGCCCGCAACCAGTCAGCCGCACTGTTCGTCTCGATTCATGCCGATGCTTTGCCGCGCGGCGAGGGTGATGCCCAGGGCGCAACCATCTATACGCTGTCAGACAAGGCCTCCGACGCTGAGGCGGAGCGGTTGGCAGACTCGGAAAACAGGGCGGATGCCATTGCCGGCGTCAACCTGACGGAAGAGCCGACCGATGTCGCCGACATCCTGATCGACTTGGCGCAGCGTGAAACCCGAACTTTTTCGAACCGCTTTGCACGGCTTGTGGTGGGCGAAATGAAGACGACGGCCCGGATGCACAAGCATCCCCTGAAGTCGGCCGGCTTCAGGGTTCTGAAAGCACCGGACGTACCGTCCGTACTGATCGAACTAGGATACGTGTCCAACAAGGACGACCTCCAGCAGCTGATGTCCGAGAACTGGCGCTCCAAGACGGTCGGCGCGGTCGCCAAGGCGATTGACGGGTTTTTCGCCAAGCGAATGGTCTCTGCCGGCCCTGGAAACTGACGACCGGAACTGAAAATGACAAATCTTTCAGTACCAAAGCCGTGGCTTTCAGTATCAAAGCCCTAGTTTGGCCACAGCCGGCGCTCTATAAAAATTTCCGTGCGGCCGTCAGAATCGGTCAAGACTGATGGCCATTTCAGGCCGTCGCCTGAGCTTGTTTTTGCTGCGCGACTTGTTGCTGACTTCGCGCCCATGGGGGCCGCCGTATGTTATATTGCGGCACAGCGATTGAAACGGATCGTCGATAATGCGTCTGCTGGTGCGGTTTATGGGGTTCTTGTTCGCCGCAGGAACCGTGGTGTTCCTGGTGGGCGTGGCAGCCGCAGCCGGGCTGATCTGGCATTATTCCAAGGACTTGCCGGACTATTCGCAGCTTCAGGATTATGAACCGCCGGTGATGACGCGCGTCCACGCGTCGGATGGTGCGTTGCTCGGCGAATACTCCAAGGAGCGCCGGCTCTATTTGCCGATCCAGGCTGTGCCGAAGCTCGTGATCAACGCGTTCCTTGCGGCCGAAGACAAGAATTTCTACGAGCACGGCGGCCTCGACTATTCGGGCATGGCGCGCGCGATGGTGCTTTACGCGCAGAATCTCGGCTCCAACCGCCGTCCGCAGGGCGCGTCCACGATCACCCAGCAGGTCGCGAAGAACTTCCTGCTGACCAACGAGGTCTCCTTCACCCGCAAGATCAAGGAAGCCTTGCTGGCGATGCGCATCGAGCGGACCTATTCGAAGGACAAGATCCTCGAACTGTATCTCAATGAAATCTATCTCGGCCTGGGTGCCTATGGCATCGCCGCCGCGTCGCTGGTCTATTTCGACAAATCGGTGAACGAACTCACCGTATCGGAAGCTGCCTATCTGGCCGCATTGCCGAAGGCGCCGTCGTCGCTGCATCCGGTCAAGAACCGCGACCGTGCCATCGAGCGTCGCAACTATGTGGTTGATCGTCTGCTGGAGAACGGCTGGATCAAGCAGGCAGATGCCGATAAGGCGCGCAAGGAAGCGTTGACTGTCACCAGCCGTGGCAATCCCGGCCATATCTATGCTGGCGAGTATTTCGCCGAGGAAGTCCGCCGCGACATCCTCGAACGTTACGGAGAGAAGAAGCTCTATGAAGGCGGCCTCTCGGTCCGCGCCACTCTCGATCCCAAGCTGCAGGTGATGGCGCGTAAGACCATGACCAACGGCCTGATCAATTTCGACGAGGTGCGTGGCTGGCGCGGAGCGACCAACAAGATCGATATTTCCGGTGACTGGGGCGTGAAGCTCGCCGAGGTCAAGGCGCTGTCCGACATCGCACCCTGGAAGCTCGCGGTCGTGCTGGACGTCAGCGATCAGTCGGCGCGGATCGGCTTCCAGCCGGGCCGTGAACTCGGCGGTGCCGTGCTGAAGGATCGCCAGACCGGCATCCTGACTCTCGATGGCGTGCGCTGGGCTAGGCCCGCCGCTGGACCGACCAAGGGCAAGACGCCGACCGCGGTGTCTCAGGTGTTGAATCCGGGCGACGTGATCTATGTCGATCCGCTGCTCAACAAGGATGGCTCTGTGGTCGAGGGACAGTTCCGGCTGCGGCAGTATCCGGAAGTGTCCGGTGCGATGGTCGCGATGGATCCTTCGACCGGACGTGTGCTCGCCATGGTCGGCGGCTTCTCGTTCGACCAGAGCCAATTCAATCGTGCCACGCAGGCGTATCGTCAGCCCGGCTCGTCCTTCAAGCCGCTGGTCTACTCGGCAGCGATGGACAATGGCTACACGCCGTCCACCGTCGTGGTCGACGCGCCGATCGAGATCGATCAGGGGCAGGGTGCCGGTGTCTGGCGTCCGGAAAACTATTCGAGCGGCAAGTATTCAGGGCCGGTAACGTTGCGCAATGCGCTGATGCGCTCGCTCAACACCGTGACCGTGCGTCTCGCGCAGGATGTCGGCATGCCGTTGATCGGCGAATATGCCAAGCGGTTTGGCGTTTATGACGAATTGCCGAACTATCTTTCCTATGCGCTCGGCGCCGGCGAAACGACGGTCATGCGCATGGTCACGGCTTACTCGATGTTCGCCAATGGCGGCCGCCGGGTGAAGTCGACTTTGATCGACCGCATCCAGGATCGTTACGGCCACACCATCTTCAAGCACGACCAGCGTGAATGCCGCGGCTGCGAGGCGCCGGAAGGCTGGAAGAACCAGGCCGAACCGCAGCTCGTCGATCGCCGCGAGCAGGTGATGGATCCGATGACGGCCTATCAGATCACCTCGATGATGGAAGGCGTCGTGCAGGGTGGTACCGCGACCATACTGCGCGAAGTCGGCAAGCCGATCGCGGGCAAGACCGGCACCACCAATGACGAGAAGGACGCCTGGTTCGTCGGCTTCTCGCCGGATGTCGTGGTCGGCATTTATGTAGGCTACGACAAGCCGCGTAACCTCGGAGCCAAGGCCACTGGTGGCGCGCTGGCTGCGCCCATCGCCAAGGACTTCATGAAGCTGGCGCTTGCCGACAAGCCTGCCGTGCCGTTCAAGGTGCCTGCTGGAATCAAGCTGATCCGCGTCGATGCCAAGTCTGGCATGCGCGCCGGACCGGGAGACGGCGGTCGCACCATCCTTGAGGCCTTCAAGCCGGGTACGGCGCCGCCGGACAACTATTCTGTGATCGGTGTTGCCGATGCGGATGGTCGTTCGCTCTCGGTATCGCCGGAAACCGACCGCAGTTTCATGCGACCGGGAACGGGCGGGCTGTATTGAGGCCTGCCTGACCCGGAGCGATCCTTGTGGATTGCGCTTTGCTGCGCACGCCGCTACATCCCGATCACCATTTGTATTGCGGCTGACGCCGCCAGATCAGAGTTTCCATGCGCGCTGAAATCGAACGCCTCGTAGAAGAGATCAAGCAGTCAGTCGGGCTGCTGAGGAGGCATCTTTGACGTCGATGCATCCACGGCACGACTCGCAGAGCTGAACGCTCTCGCCGAAGACCCCAATCTCTGGAACGATCCGCAGAAGGCCCAAAGGCTGATGCAGGAGCGGACGTCGCTTGAGGATTCGCTTCAGGGCATCGGAAAGGTCACGCGCGAACTCGATGACAATATCGAGATGATCGAACTCGGCGAGGCCGAGGGCGATCAGGGCGTCGTGACGGAAGCCGAGAATGCGCTCAAGGCGCTGAAGAAAGAAGTCGCGCGCCGGGAACTGGAAGCGCTGCTGTCCGGCGAAGCCGATCGCTTCGATACCTATCTGGAAGTCCATGCCGGTGCCGGCGGCACCGAGAGCCAGGACTGGGCATCGATGCTGCTGCGTATGTATACGCGCTGGGCGGAAAAGCACGGCTTCAAGATCGAGTATCTCGAAGAGACGCAGGGTGAAGAAGCCGGCATCAAATCGGCGACCATCCAGATCTCCGGCCACAATGCCTATGGATGGCTGAAGACCGAAGGCGGCGTGCATCGTCTGGTGCGCATCTCGCCTTACGACTCCAATGCCCGTCGTCACACCTCGTTCTCAAGCGTTGCGATCTTCCCGGTCGTGGACGACAGCATCAAGATCGACATCAACGAGTCCGACGTGCGCGTCGATACGATGCGTTCGGGCGGCGCCGGCGGTCAGCACGTCAACAAGACGGAATCGGCCGTCCGTCTCACGCATATTCCGAGCGGCGTGGCCGTGGTCTGTCAGGCCGGTCGTTCGCAGCACAAGAACAAGGCCCAGGCCTGGGACATGCTGCGCGCGCGACTCTACGAAATCGAGCTCAAGAAGCGCGAAGAGAAGGCCGCAGCCGATCAGGCAGCCAAGACCGATATCGGCTGGGGCCACCAGATCCGCTCTTACGTGCTGCAGCCCTATCAGATGGTGAAGGATTTGCGCACCGGTGTGCAGACCTCGGACACATCTGGCGTGCTCGATGGTGATCTCGATGAGTTCATGGCCGCGACATTGGCGCAACGCGCCTTCGGCACCTCGCCGGGCGCCATCGACGACGTGGATTGAGTCATGCCCCCAGTTTTGCCCCATGTTGCGTTCGTCGGCTTGGGGCGCATGGGGCGCGGCATGGCCGGCCGTTATCTCGACGCTGGCTTCACCACTGCCGTCTGGAATCGCAGCAAGGCTAAGGCAGAAGACCTGATCGCACGCGGTGCGCGCTGGGCAACCTCGCCGTCGGACGCCGCAGCTGGCGCCGACGCCATCGTTACAATGGTCGCCGACGACGAGGCTTCCCGGGATGTATGGCTTGGCCGCGATGGGGCCGGACAGACGGCGAAGCAGGGCGCATTGGCGATTGAATGTTCGACGGTGTCGCACCAGCATGCACTCGACCTTGCCAAGGCACTGCAAACGCGTGGGCTGATTTATATTGATTGCCCGGTCACCGGCCTGCCGGATGCGGCCGCGAGCGGCAAGCTCACGCTGCTGGTCGGCGCGGATGCCGCTGATCTGGAAAAGGCCCGGCCGTTCCTGGCGCCGATCGGATCGACAATCCGGCACTTCGGCCCCGTCGGATCGGGCACGGTCTACAAGCTGATTAATAACCTGATGGGCGCGATCCATATCGCCGGGCTCGCCGAAGGTCTGGCCATCGCAGAACATGCCGGGCTGGATATGAAGCTGGTTCTGGAGTCCATCGCGAGTGGCGTCGCGGCAAGCCCACAGGTCCTGCGACATGCGCCGCGCATGGTGACGCGCGATTATTCAGGTGCATCCTTCACCGCTGCGCTGCGCCATAAGGATGCGGCCTATGCGGTGAAATTGGCGGAGCAGCTTTTGCAGGCGAGGCCCCTCGTCGGCGCCGCGGCCGTTGAAGCCTATGAAAAGGCGAAGGCTTTTGCGCCCGACGATGACGAAGCCAAAATGATCGAACTCATCTCGCAACCGAGAGACGGCAGAGCAAGCTAAGCGCCTGCCAAAAGTCTGCGGCGTCTTGAAACAGTCGCGTCGCTGCGTGTCCGCTTCCGTTCTTCCTGCCACCCGATATCATCCCTAGGTCGGAACTCAGTGTCCGGCGCTGGCTTATCCCGATGCCGCATATCGCGGTGTCACGAATTCAATGGGTGTGGGGCATGAAGAAGATCATTCCAATTCTTGCTGTTGGCGTTGCATTGATGCTGGGCGGCTGCGGCCGCGATCCCGGACCGGCAGGTCCGAAGGGCGAGACCGGCGCCCAGGGGCCGGCCGGTCCGCAGGGCGCGCAAGGCGTTCAGGGCATTCCCGGCGCGCAGGGACAGGCGGGTGCACAGGGACCCCAAGGTCCGCAGGGCACGCCCGGCGCCAAGGGTGACAAGGGCGATGCGGCACCGGTCAGCTTCCGCGCGGTGCAGGCCGATGGCGCGATCAGCTGTGAGGCGACGGAGACGCTGGTGTCCGTTGTCTGCCCGAACGGCGGCGCACCGGACGGCACCAAGTGCACGACGACGCCAACCGTCGGGCTCTGTCTGAAGAAATAATCGAGCAGCCGACTCGTGTCGGCTGCTCGCAAACAGTCCCTCGCTCGCACGTGAGCGGGGGACTTCAAACGACTGGGGGCTGCTAGATCTTGCTGTCGCTGCGTCGCCCGTAACTCGGCGGAGCTGAAATCACGAGATAGTACTCGCACCGGCGCGAAGTCTTGTTCTCGAACCAGTGCTCGACATCGACCTCGAAATACAGCGAGTCTCCTTCATCCAGAACCGTCTCCGTATCCTTGGTTCTCACGGTGACGCGTCCATGCGTGGCCAACACGTGTTTGGATGTACCCTGGGGGTAGGCAGGCAGTTTGCCGGTCGATGTTTTCGGGGGCAGGTGGTGCAGAACGACTTCCACCGCCATGCCGGCCATGACCGGCGACAGCAGGAAGCGCTCGAAGCCCGTCTTTGAATCGCGAAAGATCTGGCGCTGATCCTTGCGCACAACCGCGAAAGCGCGGCGCGGCGCGTCGTCGTCGCCCATCAGTGTCGAGAACGATGTTTCCAGAGCCAGCGCGATACGCCGCGCGACCCCGATCGTCGGGCTCTTCTCGCCGCGCTCGACCTTCGACAGCATCGCCCGGCTGACACCGGACTGCTTGGAGAACTGCTCCAGGGTCAGGTTAGCCTGTTCACGCAAGATGCGAACCCGATCGCCGAATGCGCGACTGACGGGGTCTTCACGAACGACCTTCCGTGTCGCAGGCTTCGCCATATCGGGTGATGCTCCATTGCAGTTTGCGGCAATCCGCTGGTGATTCCATCTTAGGCGGGGTTGCCCGCCGTGTCACATCCTGCTGCGGCAGATGATCGCGCGTGTCTTCTAAAGAATAAACGGCCGGGATGACTATCTTGCGAAAATCTTCTATCGAAGATAAAGGTGTCTTTGGAAGACGCGGCGATCCATTCGCCGGATAAGCAGATCTATCAGGAGAAAAAATGCACCTAGTTACGTTCCTGCACGAAGGCCAGCCGACGGTCGGCATCGCAGATCAGGCGCTTTCGCAAGTCTCGCCGCTGCCGCGCGACGTCGCCCCCGATATGATCACGCTGATTGCTAACTTCGATCGCTTGAAGGGCACGCTTGCCGCTGCTGGTGGCGCGCCGCTCCCCATCGCAAGCGTAGAACTCCTTGCGCCCATTCCGCGCCCGGCGCGCAACGTGTTTTGCGTTGGCAAGAACTACCATGAGCACGCCAAGGAATTCGCGGGTAGCGGTTTCGACTCCTCTGCAAAGGAAGTCGTGCCCGAAGCGCCGGTGATTTTCACCAAGCCATCGAGCACCGTCATCGGTCCCGGCAAGTCGATTCCGAACTATCTCGATCCGACCGACAGCACCGACTACGAAGGTGAGCTGACGGTAGTCATCGGCCGCGGCGGCCGCGGGATCAAGAAGCAGGACGCGCTGGCGCATGTGTTCGGTTACACGATCATCAATGACGTGACGGCGCGCACGCTGCAGCACAAGCACCGCCAGTGGTTTATCGGCAAGGGCATCGATGGTTTTTGCCCGATGGGTCCGGCAATCCTGACTGCTGATGAAATGCCCGATCCGACGAAAATGCGGCTGACGACATCCGTTAACGGCGAACGCCGCCAGGATGCGTCCGTGACCGATCTCATCTTCGACATTCCGACGCTGATCGAGTGTATCTCGGCAGGGATTACCCTGGAGCCCGGCGATCTGATCGCGACCGGAACGCCGGCTGGCGTCGGGCTTGGCTTCACGCCGCCGCGCTTCCTCAAGAAGGGCGACGTCGTGACGATCGAGGTCAACGGCATCGGTAAGCTGGAAAACCCGGTCGGCTGATCGCTGTCGATCAGATCACAATCGAGGCGCATGGGGCTTATCTGCCCCATGCGAAAACTCTGCGAGCTTCAATAGCCCCCGCGCCTCTGGGCCGCGCTGTGTTCGTTGATGCACGCATCCGCTGCATCGCCAAATAGAATAAACGGGAGATAACCATGAAACGCCGTGATTTCCTTGCGGGCCTTGGCGGCCTGTCGACCCTCGCAGTGACTGGCCAAATTGCAAACGCGCAGGAAGCGTGGCCGAGCAAGAATATCAGCATGGTCGTGCCGTTTCCGGCAGGCGGGCAGGCGGACATCGCTGCGCGTCCGGTCGCGACTTACATGCAGAAGGTGTTGGGCAAAGCCGTGATCATCGACAACCGCAGCGGCGCCGGTGGCTCGCTGGGCAACGCGACCGTGGCACGCGCAGCGCCTGATGGACACACGCTGCTGATGACGTTGTCCTCGCTGGCGGTGCTGCCGGAGTCGGATCGCATCTATGGTCGCCCGGTCGCCTATGAAGTCGATCAACTGCAACCGGTGGCGCGCGTACTCGCAGATCCGACGCTGTTCGCCGTCCCGGCCAGCGCGCCTTGGAAAACAATTCAGGAATTCGTGGCGGATGCCAAGGCGCGTCCTGGTGCTATTTCCTACGGCTCGTCGGGCCCGTTCGGCACGCTCCATGTCTCAATGGAGATGTTTGCCCTCGCGGCGGGCATCCAGATGCTTCACGTTCCGTATCGCGGCGCGGCACCTGCGATCAGCGATCTCATCGGCGGACAGATCCAGGCGCTGGCTTCTGCGCCCGGAACGCTCAAGCAGCATGTCGACGCCGGTACGCTGCGTGTTCTTGCGAATTTTGGCGGCGAGCGTCTTGCAGCATTCCCGAACCTGCCGACGTTCAAGGAACTCGGTTATCCCGATGTCGAATTCTACATCTGGGCTGGTCTTTTCGCGCCGAAGGGCATGCCTGCGCCAGTCGTGACCAAGTTGCGCGACACCATGCGCGATGCGCTGAAAGATCCCGAAGTCACCAAGGTCTTCGAGGCTGCCGGCAACATGCCCGCTTATCAGGACTCGGAGGAGTTCGCCGCTTTCGTGGCCAAGGACAGCGAGCGTTTGGTCGCCGTGGCCAAGAAGATCGGCAAGGTTTAAGCGCGAGACCACTCGGCCAGCCATGCCGTAAACCGGCCGCTATCGCGGGTGCCGCCATGCCAGGCGGCGGTCACCTGACCGTCGCTCGCGACCATCAACACGACATCGAGACCTGCGGAGCGTTGCAACGTCTCGATGGCCTGCTGCGGCGTCTGCGCGATCGGGCCGGCGACGTTGAATGAGGTATTCACTGACAACTCGACGCCGATATGGCGACCGAGCGCCTTGAGATAGGCATGAGTGAGCGGATCGTCCTCGGCACGAACGATCTGGATACGTCCGGTGCCGTCGGCATGGATCACGGCCGGGATTTTGTCCCGTGCATGTGGCTTCGATTGCGCCGTCAGCACCATGTAATTGTAGGCATTGTAGTCCGCGTCGGACGCTCCCTCCAGCAAATCAAAATACTCACAGGCCGCCTCAAGCGTCGCCATCGGCGCCAATGGGCGGATGGCTTCGCGATATTTGACGCGCTCATTGAGGCGTTCCCGCGTGCCGGCGTCGCAGGGGTTGGCGAGGATTGAGCGATGGCCGAGCGCGCGCGGGCCAGTCTCCGCCGCGCCCTGATAGAGCGCGATGATGCCGCTCTGTGCCACCATGAAAGCCATCAGGTCGGCAATTGCACCACAGCCCTCAGGCGTCGAGATATCGCCGATCATCTGTGTCTTGATGTCTTCAGTCCGCAACGCCGCAGTAATGTCAGTCTGCGTCGGCGCATCGCCACAATAGAACGCATGCGTCATCGCCGCGCCGCGCGGCGCGCCGATGAGATGTGCAAACATCCAAGCCGCGCCGATGGTCACGCCGGGATCGCCGGGCGTCGGCGGAATCCACAGATGCAGTCGTTTTGTGCGGCCTTGTGCCTGCGCAAACCATGCCTCGTCGAAATGCTGCAGAAGCCGCATATTTCCGAGCGCGTTGAGGGCCACGCCGCCGGTAAGCACCAGCCGATGCGCGCCGGTCGTGCGCAGCAGATGATCGACCACGTGTTTCATCGCGTCTTCGAACACGAGCTGCGTCGCCGCCGCCTTGTCGAGACGGTCCTGCGTATCTGGTCGATGCTGGATGTCCTCGACGCGCAGCACCGCGTCAGGATTCCACAGCTGATCCGGCTTGAGCGGTTTACCGAGAATCTTGATCAATGCGGACTTGTAAGGCGCCTCGAACGGGTCGCAATACCAGTTGCCCATGGCGCGGTTGAGCTGGATCTCTCCGTTGGCACCAAAATGCAGCACCTCGCGCAAGCGTGCGTAGTACGGATTGCTGGCGCGATTCATGTCGCCCCAGGCGGCGGCGCCCATATAGCGGCCTTCGCTGGAGAGCCACGTCCAGCCGCCCTGGGTGGACGAAATCACGCTGTAGAAGGCGCCGAGGGAGTCGAAGACACTGTTGTTACAATATAGCTGCTGCATCTCGCCGCTCTCGGCGACATAGAGCGAGATCGAGCCCTGATCACCGGTGCCGTCGAGGACGGCGATGGCAACGGGCTCATTGCAGTCATCGAATGGCGACGCTGCAAATGAGAACCAGGCGTGGTTGTCATGATGCGGCATCATCAGCAGCGGGACACGCGCGGGCAGGCCGAATTGCTTGCGAAGCAGTTTCGGGGTCCGCGTCATCTGCTCGAGGCGCCGTGCGTCGAAGCTGACGGAGTTCTTGGTGCGGAGCAGCTTCAATCCGTCGGGAAGTTCTTCAACGATGCTTCGCGCCAACGTGCCCAGCAGATCGGGGTAATCCCAGGTCGTCAGCCATGCATCGATATCGGCGACGTCGCGTCCCATCGCACGCAGCGTGACGCGCATCGCATCGAGTGCTGCGCGCGGATATTGCGTGGTGTGCTTGTCGCCCGAGAATCGCTCTTCTTCGTTGTTGACGATGAGGCGCGGGCCATTGGCCTGCGTGACTTCGACCAGCGCCACGCCGGAATTGTGCGTGCCAGGCAATCCGAGACCGGCAAGCAAGACCGTCTCACCGCGCGCAAGCTTGGCGCGGATCTCTGCGATGCGACGGACCGTGAAATGGGAGTCGTTGGCGTGAAAACCTGCCAGCGTCATCGCCCAGGTCGCGACCCGTCGTGTGGCGCGGAAACAGAACCGACCGAGACGGGGGAAACGGGGACCGATGCGTCGGGGGGATTTCAACGGGTTGCCTCGGATTGACGAAGACCCGCTTCAATCACATCAGGGGCAGGGCAACAATGCCCTGCGTGCCGCACCTAGCCTGCATTCAAGCGCACACCGGCGCGGAGAAATTTCTGCGGATCGACAGCTTCGCCATCTATACGGGTTTCATAGTGCAGATGCGGGCCGGTGGAGCGACCGGTCGAGCCGACCAGACCGATCACCTGGCCGATTTTGATGGTGTCGCCGACCTTGACGTTGATTGCGGACATATGGCCGTAGCGGGTCGACAAGCCATTGCCATGGTCGATCTCGACCATGCGGCCGTATCCGCCCGCATAGGCCGCGGAGACGACGCGGCCGTTGGCCGTGGCGCGGATCGGGTCGCCCGTGGCGCCGCGGAAATCGAGGCCGGTATGCATCGCAGGACGACCGAGGAACGGATCGCTGCGCACGCCGAAGCCCGACGTAAATTCGACTTCGCCGACGACAGGCTTGCGATAGGGCACCAGCGCCATGGTCCGGTTCAACTTATCCATCTGTGCGCGGGTTACGTGGATGCGATAGAGCTGACGCTCGAACGGATCGGCGCTCGACGACAGTTTGACCGGCACGAACGGGCCGCCCATGGGCGCGCGTGGTGTGGCGGATTCCAGTTTCGCCATATTGAGCCCGAGGTCCGAGATCGCGCCACGCATGCGGCGAACCTTGGAGTCCATGGATTCTTCAGCCGCGGCGAGTGTCGCAATCTGGCGGCTCTCGACCTGATCGAGCGAGGCCTGCAGGCGGCCGATCACAGTGTCGACGCCGCCGAGTTTGGCGAATTGGCTCGGTTGCTGGGCGGTGAGAGCAGGGGTGCGGGATTCAAGCCGTGCTTCGCGGTCCGGCGGCGCCACAAAGGTTACCGTGTCGCTGATCGGAGACGGCTTGGGGATCGATGTCGTTGGCTCAATCGCGGCGCCACGGGCTGGCGGCTTGCTGATCGAGCCCG
The DNA here is from genome assembly GCF_008329525.1 of Tardiphaga sp. P9-11. Lineage (GTDB taxonomy): Bacteria > Pseudomonadota > Alphaproteobacteria > Rhizobiales > Xanthobacteraceae > Tardiphaga. The sequence continues at coordinate 70,098 of NZ_NPKQ01000007.1, forward strand.
TAACCGACAGATCGGGCATAGCACCGAGCGCAGAGGCGCGAGACTCCAGTGTCGTCTGACGGCGCATAACCTGATCGAGCTTCTGATCGAACTGCTCCTGATCCAGCATCTGCCGGCTGGTGGTGCGGTCGATCTTCGAGCGGAGCTCGGCGATGCGATCTTCGTAGGCGTATTGCATATCGGCCTGCCGCGCGATGAGCTTGGTCAGCACGTCGTCGCGAAAGGCGAAATAGGTCGCTGTAGCTGCAGACCATGCGCCGAGAACGGTTACCGTGCCGACGACGATCCAGAATACCACAGGTCCGATGCGGACCTGCTTGCCACCGTGAGCGATCGTGTAATCGCTTTGATTGCTCTTGGAGGCTGGCGCCTTGACCGGCCCGACGCGCCGCGCCTGTGGCCGTCCATGGTCATGTGGGTGGTGCTGAGGGTACTCGGCATATTGGGTAGGACGGTTCGACATCAGCACTCCGGTGCCAGCCGGAGACTCGTCGGCTAGCTCAATGGAGGTGATTTGAGGCCTTCATGGTTAATTTTGAGCGAATGAGGTCGCTCAAATCCGACGCGCTTCTTCGAGTACCGCGTCTGCGTGTCCGTCCACTTTGACGCCGCGCCAGATCTTGGCGACGTTGCCTTTGGCATCGATTAGAACCGTCGTGCGAAGAACGCCTTCAAAGATTTTGCCGTACATCGATTTTTCGCCCCAGGCGCCATAGGATTTCAGCATTGCCTGCGTGGCGTCCGAGAGCAGCGGGACACCCAGAGCGAACTTGTCGCGGAACGACTCCTGAGCCTTTAACGGATCGGCCGAGACGCCCAGTACGGCAGTGCCGGCAGCCTGAAAGTCCGCCGACAAGCGGGTGAAGTCGATGGCTTCCTTGGTGCAGCCGGGCGTGCTGGCGCGCGGGTAGAAGAAAATCACGAGCTTCTGCCCGGCATAGTCTGACAACGAGACTTCGGTGCCGCCATCGCGCGGCAACTGGAACGCTGGCGCCTTGGCGCCCTCGGTCGCGAAGGCGGGTGAAGTCGGTGCTATTTTCTCCGGAGCCGGCTTTGGAGCTGCCGTGGGTTCGGCCGCAGGCTTCGCCGCCGCCTTGGGCAGAGTTTTTACGACAACCGTCTTGGCCGCGACGGTCTTTGCTGCCGGAGCCTTCTTGGCGGCAGCCGGTTTCGACGCTTTGGCCGAGACTTTCGCCGCTGGCTTGGCTGGCTTTGCCGCCGCGCTCTTCATCGCCACCTTGGCCGGCTTCTTCACGGCCTTTGTTGATGCGGTCTTGGAGGCCTTTTTGGCTACCTTCTTCGCTGCGGTCTTTGCGGGTTTCTGGCTGGCTTTCTTGGCCATGGATGTTCCTTTTCTTCGCGTTCAGCGGATTAATGGGGCGGTGCGGCCGGCGAGGCGCTTGGCCGCAGTTTCCGGCGTCAACCCAGCGTTCGCGCCCGATGCGTTTCCTGCCACTATACAGATGGCGTGTTTCGAGGGATTCTTGCGCGATATCGCGGACATACGCCTTCCTTTCGTCGCTTTCGGCGGCTCAGTGTGATGGCATTGCAAAGATGCACCGGCGATCGGGTGGCGGCACGTTGCGGTGCAAATACGCTGTCCTCGGAGTATGGTTACAAAGGATTCGACGCAACACACGTTCCGTGCGCCATAAGGGCGCCGCAACGACCGCACGACGAGTTATGATTTAAACCGAGGATTGGCAGCGATGCCGGCAGATGCGCTCGTCAGATGTCGATGCGCGAAGGGCCGGTGATGATCGTTCTCACACTCAGCGCCAGCACCGAGAGGCAATGGCCAGAAATAAGCCGCCACAAGCGTATCGATCGCGCGCCGATGACCAACCCTCGCAATGGGATGATGCCGATTGGGATCATGAGCATGACGAGGCCGGGCATCACCGCGCGCGTCGTTTGCTGTCAAAAAAAGAATCGGGCTGGCATCGTTTTGGCGACCGGCTCGTTGCGGTTCGCGACTGGCTGTCCGGCGGTCGATGGGTCAAGCGGATCGCGGCTGTTCTTGGCATTCTTCTGATCGTCTGTGGTGTGTGCTTCGGCGCTTTGTGGGTCCGGTTGGGCGCGGGCCCGATTAATTTCGACATGGCCACGCCGTGGCTGGTCGAGGCGATCCAGGACAACATCGGTCAGGGCAACACGGTCGAAGTCGGCGGCACCCAGATCGAACGCGCCGGACGAGTCCGGATGGCGGTTCGGATCCGCGATATCGTCGTGCGCGACCGTGATCATGCCGTGGTTGCCAGCGCCCCGAAGGCCGAAGTCCGGCTCTCCGCTGCTGCCATGATGATGGGGCGCCTGCGCGCTGAAAGCCTCAACCTCGTTGATGTCGAGCTGGCCGTGCGCATTACGCCGGATGGGCAAGTGACTGTGTCGACCGGCGACAATGCCCGCCCGATCGCGACGGGCGTCGCATCGCCACGTACGCCTGGGTCGTGGCTCGGTCCAGCAAAGCAGCCGGAACTGACCTTCCCACGGCAGCCGCAGCCGCCAGTCGTCCAGGTCCCGCAACCGCCTGCCGACAAGCGTGAGGCACCTACCGGCTTGCTCGCCGGTCTCGATTGGCTCGACAGCCTGACCCTGTCGGGCCTCGACGGGCAAAATCTCAACGAGATCGGTCTGAAAAACGGCAAGCTGGTGGTTGACGACCAACAGCGCGGCAACAAATGGGCCTTCAACAATATCAGCCTGACCTTGCGCCGACCGAGCGGCGGCGGCGTCATGATGACGGTGGGCGAAGGCGGCAAGGCGCCATGGACGCTCGGCGTCACGGTCGGCGCGCCATCCAACGGTGTTCGCGCGGTCAGCCTGCGTGCCGACAAGGTCCCGACCCGAAATATCCTGCTTACACTGCGCATGAAGGATCTCACTTACAGCGCCGACCTGCCGGTGACCGGTGAGTTGCGCGGTGAAATCGGGCGCGACGGCCTCCCGACCTATCTCCGCGGCAAGCTCACCGCCGGGGCGGGAAATATCATCGACAATGACACGCCGGACTATCCGATGCCGATTGATCAGGCAGAGGTGAGTGTCGAGTGGGACGCCGGCCGCCGCGTGTTGCTGGCGCCGTTCAAGTTCGTATCCGGCGAAAACCGCGTCACCTCGCTGGCGCATGTCGAGCCACCCAATGGCGCAACTGACTATTGGCAGGCCGGTATCAGCGGCGGCACTATCGTGCTCGGGGGCGGCCAGGGCGAAGCGCCGCTGATCTTCAACAGCATCGATATCGGTCTGCGTTTCGATTCCGACAATCGCCGGGTTTTGTTGACGCGCGCCAATATCAGCAATGGGGAGATCGGCGTCGCCGGCACCGGCAGCATCGATTATGCGAATGAGCCACGCATGACTCTCGGCTTTGCGGGAACACCGATGTCCGCCTCGGCGCTCAAGCGGATGTGGCCCATCCTCATCGTGCCGGAAGTGCGTGAATGGGTCATCGAGCGTATTGAGGGTGGGCAACTCCAGAGCATCGAGATTGGGGTCAATTCGCCCACCAAGAACCTGACACGACGCGGGCCGCCAATTCCTGATGAGGGACTTTCGGTCAAGATCCTCGCCAACGGCGTCGCGTTACGTCCGGTCGACGGCATGCCCGTGATCCGTGACGGCGATCTTCGCGCGCGCGTCACAGGGCGCACCGCTACCGTGACCATCGGTCAGGCAAACACCGAGACGGCGGGGGGGCGCAAGCTCAATCTCAGCGATATCGTGTTTGAAGTTCCGGATATGGCACCGAAGCCATCGCCGGCCCGCGTGCGCTTCAAGCTGGACGGACCGGTGGCGGCCGTGGCCGATGTCCTCAACTCCAACCGTCTGAGTGAAGTCACCGGCAACATGCTCGACCCGGCGGCCACCAAGGGCAACGTGACCGCGCAGGTCGCCATGGGCATGCCCATCCAGCACGAACTGACCAAGGCCGATACGACCTACAACATCACCGCGGATCTGACGGCATTTTCCGCCGACAAGCTGGTGATGAACCAGAAGCTCGAAGCCAACGCGCTGAAGGTCACTGCGAACAATCAGGGTTATCAGGTCAAGGGTGACGTTAAAATCGGCGGGCAGGCGGCATCGCTCGACTATCGCAAGCCAGCCGATGGCGATGCTGATGTGCGTCTCAACGCGACGCTCGACGATGCCAGCCGCGCGCGGCTCGGCATGGACCTCGGACCGGCGGTGGTTGGCAACCTCCCGATCAAGGTTGTCGGCAAGATCGGCTCCGGGGACCGTGACAGCAAGCTCGGGGTCGACGCCGATCTAACGCCATTGAAGCTCGACAACATTCTGCCGGGTTGGATGAAGCTCCCCGGCAAGAGTGCTCGCGCTGTCTTCAACGTCGTGAAGAAGGGCGACACAACCCGTCTGGAAGACATCGTCGTTGATGGCGGTGGGGCTTCGATCAAAGGCTCCGTCGAAGTCGATCAGAGCGGTGACCTCGTCGGTGTGAACTTCCCGATTTATTCGCCGTCCGAGGGCGACAAGACGTCGTTGAAGGCTGACCGTAGTCCGGATGGTGTATTGAAAGTCACGATGCGGGGCGACGTGTTCGACGGTCGCGGCTTCCTGAAATCGGCGATTTCCGGCAAGGATGGGGATCCCAAGAGCAAAACCAAATCGGTCGACTTCGATATTGATGTGAAGCTCGGCGCTGTTGCCGGTTACTACGGCGAGGCGGTTCGCAGCGTCGATGCCAAGATTTCGCGGCGCAACGGTACGATCCAGAAATTCTCCCTGAACGCAAAGCTCGGACGCGATACACCGCTGACGGGCGACATGCGCGGGCGTTCCCAGGGTGCCGGCCGTGACGTCATTTATATTGAGACCAACGATGCTGGCGCCTTCCTGCGCGCGACCGATACCTATTCCAAGATGACGGGCGGTCAGCTCGCACTGGCTATGGATCCGCCGTCGTCGGATACCCGCGCCAAGGAAGGCCTGATCAACATCCGCGACTTCAACGTCAAGGGCGAGGCGCAACTGGCCAGTGTTGCCGGAGGCGGGCAGAACGCGGCGCAGAGCAGTGTCGCGTTCTCCCGATTGCGTGCCGAGTTCACGCGACAGAACGGCCAGCTCACCATTCGGGACGGCGTCGTCAAGGGCCCGACCGTCGGCGCGACCATCGAAGGCAGTATCGACTACCCCCTCAACCAGGTTCGGATGAGCGGTACCTTTGTGCCAATGTATGGGCTGAACAACATGTTCGGCCAGATTCCGATCGTCGGACTGTTTCTCGGTGGCGGCAGCAATGAAGGCCTGATCGGCGTCACCTACGAAGTCGTGGGTACGCCCGGTGCGCCAGTGCTGCGCGTCAATCCGATCTCGGCCATGGCGCCGGGCGTTTTCCGCAAGATTTTCGAGTTCGGTACCGGCAAGCAGAATAATTCGGTCGAATTCCCGGGAACACCAAACAACAATAGCAACTAACGACGTTCTGCAGCTTGAGCGCAGTATTCACCGCGTTGCGCGGGGCTTAGCTGGACGCGAGCTCGGACGCGAAGCGCTGCATTAGATTTTGGATGATGGCCGCTGTTTCGGGACGTCGCGTCAGGCAGCGCGATGTCGGACCGGCAACCACCAAGGACAATCGGCGATGTTGCACCGGCAAGGGCACGGCGACGCCCGCGAGGTCAGCGATATATTCCGATGAACTCTGCTGATAGCCACGCTCGGCCGCCTCTCTGAGTTCGTTCTCGATTGCTTCTGCCGTTGTCGGCGTGGTGTCGGAGAAGGCTTCGAACTTGATCTTGCGATAGATCGCCTTGCGCTCCTCGGACGAATGCTGCTCGAGAATGGCGCGCCCCACCGAACTCGCATGGACCGGAACGCGGTCGCCGATCTGGGCGAAGTAGCGCACTGAATGCGCGGACTCGACGACATCCAGAAAGATCGCAAACGTTCCGGCGAGGGCGGCGATGGCCGTCGTCTCGCCGGTCTGGTCGGCAATCTCGGTGACCAGTACATGGGCCGCGTCCGGGAGCGGCTCCGCATCCGCAACAGTGCGGGCGAGGGTGAGCCAGCGAGGGCTGGGATAGTAGCCGTTGCGCGCACGGGGCTCATAGAGCCAGCCCTTTTCGGCGATGGTGCCGACGAGATTGAACGTGCTGGAGCGCGGCCAGCCGAGGTCGTCCGAAATTTCGGCCAGTGTCGCGGGGCGTTTGCGCCGGGCGAAATACTCCATCAGTTCCAGGACGTTGGCAGCTTGTCTGACCAGCATTGAAATTCTCGTTCTTCCATTAGGGCACGCCACGAATGGCGAACTGTCCGCGTTTCCGCATGGTCTGGTTGGCCTCTGTATCGCTGAAATGGCTTTGAAAGCCATCCACACCGACAGCGCAGGACTTGACTTCAAATTCACGTATAGGTCTTATGAATTCATAAACAAGAATTATTCGCGTGCGTGCTGGCGGCCTTGCCGGGGTGAATCGCGGAATTCGTCAGGGGAGGAATAGATGACCATTCGCAATACTCTTGCCGTGTCAGCCTTGGCGCTGTCGCTCGGGCTGTTGCCCGCGCCGGTGGCTTCAGCGCAGACGCCGGTGAAGCTCGGCGTTCTGGCTGATATGTCCGGCATCTTCTCCGACATTGGCGGCATGGGCTCGTTCGATGCCACCAAGATGGCTGTCGAGGACTTCAACAAGCTCCCGGGCGCGGACAAGTTCAAAGTCGAAGTGATTCAGGGCGATCCGCAGAACAAGCCGGACATCGCGCGCAACATTGCTCGCAAGTGGTACGAGACCGAAGGCGTCGATGTTCTCGTGGACATTCCGACCAGCGCCACGTCTCTGGCCGTCGCGCCGCTGACCGCCGAACTCAACAAGGTCGCGCTGTTCACGGCATCCGGCACATCGGACCTGACCGGCAAGGCTTGCACCCCGAACTCGGTGCACTGGACCTACGATACCTGGGCGCTGGCGCGCGGCACCGCCGATGCAATGACCAAGGCCGGCGGCAAGAGCTGGTTCTTCCTCACCGTCGACTTCGCGCTTGGCGCCTCGCTGGAGCGCGATGCCTCCGCCGTGATCAATGCCAATGGCGGTAAGGTGCTCGGTAGCATCAAGCATCCGACAGACTCCAACGATTTCGCGTCCTATCTGCTGCAGGCGCAGGCATCGAAGGCCGATATCATCGCGCTGGCGAATGCCGGCGGTGACACCATCAAGGCGATCAAGCAGGCGTCTGAATTCGGCATCGTGCAGGGCGGCCAGAAACTTGCCGGCATGCTGATGTTCATTTCGGACATTCACTCGCTCGGTCTCAACACAGCGCAGGGCCTGCAGCTCACTGAGGGCTTCTACTGGGATCTCAACGAGCAAACCCGCACCTTCGGCGAACGTTTTGCCAAACGTAACAACGGCCGCTATCCCAGCATGAACCAGGCCGGCGCCTATTCGGCGTCTCTCACCTATCTGAAGGCGGTCGCCAAGGTTGGCTCGCCGAAGGATGGTGCTGCGGTCGTCAAGGCTATCCGCGAGATGGGCACCTTCGACGATCCGCTGTTTGGCAAGACCACGCTGCGTGAGGACGGCCGTGTGCTGCACGACATGTATCTGCTGCAGGTCAAGAAGCCGGCTGAGTCGAAGAAGCCGTACGATTACTACAACGTGCTGGCGACGATACCGGCCGATACCGCATTCCGTCCGCTCAAAGACGGCGGCTGCCCGCTGATCAAGTAACGGCCGCAAACAACGAACGTCGGGAACGCGCAGATGTCGGTGACCCCGCGCTGCGCGTTCATCAATTCTGAACTGCAATTTCGAACCACGGGAAAACAGAATGCGTCTCGCCAACAAACTCGCTGCCGTCACCGCCGCTGCATCTGGCATGGGACGCGCCGGCGTCGAATTGTTCCTCAAGGAAGGCGCCAAGGTCGTCGCGATTGACGTCAATGCTGACGCGCTGGCGCAGCTCAAATCCGACATGAAGAAGCTGGGTTACGAGCTCACCACCATCCAGGCCGATCTGTCGAAGGCCGAACAGATGAAGAGCTCAATCAACGACGCGGCTGCCGCGCTCGGTGGCATAGATGTCCTGTGGGCCCACGCCGGAACGCCCGGTCCGGCCGGCGTCGAGAATCTCGATCTTGCGGCCTATGAATTCGCGATGTCGCTTAACATCACCTCCGCCACGCTGGCGGCGGGTGAAGTGATCAAGCATATGCGCAAGCGTGGCGGCGGCTCGGTGATCTTCACCTCGTCGGTGTCGGGCATTGTCGGCTCGATGATGAGCCCGATCTACTCGGCAGCGAAGTTCGCGGTCGTCGGCCTCACCAAGTCGCTGGCGCAGACCTTTGCGCCCGAAGGCGTCCGCGTGAACGTGATCTGCCCTGGCCTGGCCGATACGCCGATGAAGCTCGGCTTCACTGGCCGGTCGGGCGTCGCGGCAGAAGCGGCGGCCAATGAAGCCAAGCTACTGTCGGCAGTGCCGATGGGCCGTCTCTGCAAGGCGGAGGATGTGGCGCATGCCGCGTTATGGCTCGCGTCCGATGACGCGTCCTTTGTGACTGGCGTCGCGCTGCCGGTGGATGGCGGTTTTACCGCGCGCTGATCTGCGGTCACCGCTAAAATAGAGAAGGGCGCGGTTATCGCTGACCGCGCCCTTCTTGTTTGATGGGTGTCTCTTAGGCGGCGCGCACGCCGGCCAGGAAGGTCGTGACTTCGCCGGACAATTGCTCGGCCTGTCTGGACAGGCCGGAGGCAGCGTTGAGCACCATGCCCGCAGCGTCGCCGGTCTCGTGCGCGGCGGCCGTGACGCCATCGATATTGGTGGTGACGTCCTGCGTGGCCTGCGCCGTCTGGGTGACGTTGCGGGCGATTTCTGCCGTAGCCGCACCTTGCTCCTCGATGGCCGAACCAATCGTTGTCGCGATGGCACTGACCTCTTCGATGGTGGCTGTGATGCCCTGGATAGCGTCGACGGCTTCCTTGGTCGCGCTCTGGATCTGCGCGATACGGGTGCTGATTTCCTTGGTAGCGTCGGCGGTCTGACCGGCGAGGCTCTTCACTTCGGTGGCCACCACGGCAAAGCCACGGCCGGCGTCGCCGGCGCGGGCGGCTTCGATCGTGGCGTTCAGCGCCAGCAGATTGGTCTGGCCGGCAATGGTGGAGATCAGTTCGACCACGTGCTCGATCTGCTGTGCGCCATCCGCAAGGGCACGCACAATCGTGTCGGTGCGGCGGGCGCTATCGACGGCGTGGGTGGTGATCTTGGCCGACTGCGCCATCTGACGCGCGATCTCGGCGATCGACGACGACAGTTCTTCGGCGGCCGCGGCGACCGTCTGCACGCGGGTACTGGCCTGCGAGGCAGCGGTGCTGACGATGCCGGCCTGGTCGTTGGTGCGGGCGGCGGTGCCGCTCATCGACTGTGCGGTTGCTTCCAGCTCGGTCGAACCGGAGGCCATCAGGCCGACCAACTGGCCGACCGAGGAGTCGAAACGATCGGCGAGGGCGATCAGCGCGTCGCGCTTTTCGGCTTCGCTCATTTGCTTCAACTTGGCCTGCTCGGCTTCGAGGGAGCGAGCGGTCAGCGAGGTCTGACGCAACATTTCCAGCGTTTCGGCCATGCGGCCGATTTCGTCGCCGCGATCGGTCTCGCCGACATTTTGGTCGAGCGAGCCATTGGCGATCTCATGCATGCGGGCCTGCAGGCGGCGCAGCGCACCGAGAATGTCGCTGGCGATCAGCCAGGACAGCAGCGCCATGATTCCGAGCACGCCGGCGCCGAGCGAACCCAGCCGGACCAGCAAAGCGTTCACGTCGGCGTCGAGATCGTCGACATAAAGGCCGGAGCTGAGCGTGGCGTCCCACGGCGCGAAGTGGCGCGCATAGACCATTTTGGCGGTTGGCTCGGTCTGGCCCGGCCGTGGATAGAGATAATAGGTCATGCCGCCGGTCGCGCTCTGCTTGCCGGCGTCGATGATCGCCTTCGAGATCAGGATGCCATTGGAGTCTTTGGCGCCCGTATTCTTGTCTTCGAGTTTGGGATTGCCGGCATTGACGAGGATGACGCCGTCGGGGCGGTAGGCAACGAGATAACCCTGCTTATTGCCGAACGTCATGTTGCGTGCGCGCATACGAAACTGCATCTGGGCGTCGGCGAGACTGAGTTTCCCGGCCGCTACTTCCTCCTGCAGGCTTTCGGCCATGCCGAGCATCAGGTCGGTCGCCGTGTGAAGCTGTTCCATGCGGTCTTGCTGCATGCGCTTCTGGCTTAGCGAAGCGGCCACCGCGATGACGGCGCAAATGGACGCGGCGGACACCAACACCATGCTGGTGAGCTTGGTGCGGATGGTGAAACGGCTAAGCAGACTCATGGCGACCTCTGATCGGTGCAGAACTGGCAAAAAGATACCAGCGAGTCGCTTACCAATCGTGAAAGCTGACAAACTCAGATAATTTGTTCGCTATGCGAACTGTTGTGTCGAGAGGTTCGGGCGCTATTGGCGCAATGCTGGGACGACGAGAAACGGGATCATGCCGATCACAACGCTGATCAAGGCAAAGGTGAGCAGCGAGTTGTAGCTCTGGGTCCAGTCATGCAGCAGGCCGCCGCTCCAAGAGCCGAGCGCGGCGCCGAGGCCGCTACCGAAGGTGATGGCGCCATAGATCGTACCGACGCGCTTGCCGCGAAAAATCTTCATGGCGGTCGCTGATAGCAGAGGCCCGCGCGAACCGATCATGCTGCCGAAGCAGATGACGAAACCGGTGAGCAACGCGTAGTTCGGATACCACTGCAGCAGCCACAACATCACGATGCCCGCGAGCGAGAATGAGTAGCTGATCAGGATGGAGGGACGCCGACCGATAACGCCGTCGAGCCAACTGACTCCCAGCATACCGAACAGCAGCACCACGCCGCTGAAACCCCAGGCGGTCGCCGCCTGTAGTGGCGGGAAGCCGACATCGACGAGATAGGCGACGACCTGCGGCGAGATCGCAAACATGCCGATGGCGGTGAAGAAGAAAGTGCCGAACAGCGCCCAGAACGCGTGATGACGCATGGCGCTGAGCAGCGTCCAGCCCTCTTCGATGATTGTATCGTGCTTCTGCAGCTTATCGAGATGCGGTGATCCCGCGCTGATCGCGCGCCAGGGCAGGATCATGACCGGTACCAGCAAGACAAGTGCGACGATGCCGAAGGCGCGGTAAGCGCCGCGCCACGCCATATGATCAATCAGGAGCTGAGCCAGCGGCAACATGACCAGCACGCCCGCGCCGGTCGCGGAATAGAGGATCGACATCGCCGTCGGCAGTCGCTTGCCGAACCAGCGTCCCAGCAGCAGCGCATTTGGAACGTTGCCGATGCAGGCGACGGCAAAGCCGAAACAAAGGCCGAGGGCGAGCTGGAACTGCCAGAGGTGCTCGGCATAGGCGGTGGCCAGCAGTGAAAGCCCGAGGACTGTGAGGCCGACGGCGAAGACCGTGCGCGGCCCCGAACGATCAAACAGGCGGCCGATGAGAGGGGATGATAGGCCGACGCAGAGCGCCGTCAGTGCATAGATCGACACGACTTCGCTGCGGTCCCAGCCGAACGATTGCGATACCGGCAGCAGGAATACTGAAAAGCTTTCCTGCAGCCCACGGCCGAACAGGGAAAACGTGAAGCAGAGGCCGAGGACCGACAGGCCAGTGCGTTGGGACGACTTCAAATCCATCTGGCTCTTCTTCACGGCGTTTGCGACAGCTGCGCCATGGAGCGCGTTTCGGTCGCCGTGAACAAGTGCGCTGGATGAATGCGGCTATGCAGGCTTGAGCAGGATGTGGCGCTTCTTGCCGAGCGAGAGCTTGATGACACCTTCCGTCAGCAAAGCTGGCGTCAGCATCATCTTCTCGTCCGTCACCGCAACATCGTTGACGCGCAGACCGCCGCCCTTGATCTGGCGTCGTGCTTCGCCATTCGATGCGACGAAACCGGCATTGACGAAGGCCGCGAGGACGCCGACGCCCGCGTCAAGTTCGGCGCGCGGAATATTGATAGTCGGCAGGCTCTCGGCGAGCGCGCCTTCCTCGAAGGTCTTGCGCGCCGTCTCCGCAGCCGCGTTTGCTGCATCGCGGCCGTGTACGACGGCAGTGGCTTCGGTCGCGAGAATCTTCTTGGCTTCGTTGATCTCCGATCCGCCGAGCGCAGCGAGCTTGGCGATCTCGTCGAGCGGCAGGCGGGTGAAGACCTTGAGGAAGCGGCCGACATCGGCGTCTTCGGTATTGCGGAAGTACTGCCAGAAGTCATACGGGCTGAAGAGGTCGCCATTGAGCCAGACAGCCCCCGAGGCCGACTTGCCCATCTTCTCACCGGACGATTTGGTCAGCAGCGGCGTGGTCAGCGCGTAAAGCTGCGGCCCGCCCATGCGATGGCTGAGATCGACGCCATTGATGATGTTGCCCCACTGATCGGAGCCGCCCATCTGCAGCAGCGTGCCGTAGCGACGGTTGAGCTCGACGAAGTCGTAGCCCTGCATGATCATGTAGTTGAATTCGAGGAAGGACAGCGATTGGTCGCGGTCGAGGCGCAGCTTTACGCTGTCGAAGGACAGCATGCGGTTAACCGAGAAGTGGCGGCCGACATCGCGCAGGAATTCGACATAGTTCAGCTTCAGCAGCCAGTCCGCGTTATTGACCATCAGTGCGTCGGTCGGGCCGTCGCCATACGCCAGCATCTTGCCGAAGATCTTCTTGATGCCTTCGATGTTCTCCGCAATCTTCTCGACTGTCAGCAGCTGCCGCTGGTCGTCGCGGAACGACGGGTCGCCGACCATCGAGGTGCCGCCGCCCATCAGCGTGATCGGCCGATGCCCGGTCTGCTGAAACCAGTACAGCATGGTCACCGAGATCAGGTTGCCGATATGAAGGCTGGTCGCCGTCGCGTCATAGCCCACATAAGCCGTGACCGGTCCCTTGCAGCAGGCGGCGTCCAGCGCCTCGGCATCGGAGACCTGATGGATCAGGCCGCGGCTCTGCAGGACGTTGAGGAAATCGGACTTATAGGTGGTCATCGGTTTACGGCTCGGTTCGGATAATTTTACGCTGTCTCAATGGATTGGCGGCAAGGTGGAGAGCGTGCTAGCCGCCCCAAAGTGCCTGTGGCATTATAAGATTGGGCGCTTCGACACAAGTTTTGACCGGAAATGAGGGCTTTGCCGTGTGCCTGATATGCTGACCGCGATCGGACTAATGAGCGGAACCTCGCTGGACGGGGTCGATGTCGCCCTAATCGAGACCGATGGCGAACGGGTCGGGTCGTTCGGCCCGTCGGGCTACCGGGCTTATAGCGAGCCCGAGCGCGGTGTGTTGAGGCAGGCATTGACCGAAGCCGTAGGGTTGACGGGGCGCGATATCAGGCCGGGCATTCTGGCCGAGGCGGAGCATGTGGTGACATCGGCTCATGCCGAGGCCGTCGAGGCGTTTCTGGCTGATCACGGCATCGCACGGGACAGCATCGATATCGTCGGCTTTCATGGCCAGACCGTGCTGCATCGTCCGGGCGATCGGCTCACCGTGCAGATTGGCAACGGAGCAGGTCTTGCACGAATGATCAGCCTGCCGGTGATTTACGACCTCCGTGCGGCTGACGTGGCTGCCGGCGGACAGGGAGCGCCATTCGCGCCAGTCTATCACCGTGCATTGGCGCAGGGGCTGCATCGCGACGGGCCCATTGCCGTGATCAATATCGGCGGCGTGTCCAACGTCACCTACATCGACGGCGATAGTGTGCTGATCGCCTGCGACACCGGCCCGGGCAATGCGCTGCTCGACGATTTCGTGTTGCGCATGACAGGAAAGCCGTTCGATGCGGATGGCGCACTGGCGGCGCAGGGCCGTGTTGATGATGAGTGGGTCGCAAATGGGTTGCAGAATCCGTTCTTTGCGGCAGCGCCGCCGAAGTCGCTTGATCGCAATCACTTCGCTGCATTGCAACTGAGCGATACGACTCCAGCTGATGGTGCAGCGACGCTGACGGCGTTCACCGCTGCGACCATCGCCAGCATTGCGCCGCTGTTGCCGAAGCCGCCGCGCAGCTGGATCATCACCGGCGGCGGCGCACGCAATCCGACGATGCTGCGCATGCTGCGGGAGCGATTGCCGACCGCTAGCGTCGAGAGTGCGAATGATCTGGGCTGGTCGGCCGATGCGATGGAAGCGCAGGCCTTCGCGTTCCTGGCGGCGCGCTCGTTTGCGGGCTTGCCGTTGAGCTATCCGGCAACGACTGGTGTGCCGGAGCCGATGACGGGCGGTGTAAGAGCGGACTACCTCGCGAGCTAGTGCGAGGTTCGCCATAGCTACGGCGATTCGACTCACTCAACCAACGAATCGGGTTGATCGCGAACAATGGCGTCTATGCCGGTGGTAGTCGGCAAGCCGCCGCGGACACAGATGCGTGATGGCATCATTAAGTCTCGTGATAAATTCGGTACGAAAATGCCGTGGCTTGTCGATTATGTTGCCGAAAGCACACAGCCGGAAAATGATGCTGCGACAATCGACCGCGCGCATTGTTTCGCAACATGATCTTCCACAACTCTGCCTCATGAATGGCACGCCCGGGGCAATCGCGCGTGCCGATACGATCGGTACGGAGGCGACATGACCATGATGAAGCAAATGATCCTTGGCTCGGCAGCGGCGTTGCTGGCTGCGAGCACTGCCCAGGCGGCTGACCTTCCGGTGAAGGCCAAGGCTGTCGAATACGTGAAAATCTGCTCGATCTATGGTGCCGGCTTCTACTACATCCCTGGCACCGACACCTGCATCAAGATCGGCGGCGCGATCCGCCTCAACACAACCTTCAACGGCAATGCTCAGGACACGCCATACTGGCAGGGCGGCGCCGGCGGCAACAACCTCTGGACCAAGGACAACTTCCTTACCCGCGAGCGTATTACCGCCACCGTCGATACCCGTACCGGAACCGAATACGGCGTTGTTCGTACCTATTCGAGCATCCTGTTCGACTTCACGCAGAACCGTGAATCGATCGCCGGTGGCTTCACGGAAGTTGACTTCGCGTTCATCCAGTTCGCAGGCTTCACCTTCGGTAAGGCCGTGTCGAGCTTCGATCCGCAGTGGGCGCTCACCAAGCCGTGGATTTCGTCGGGCGGAATCGCCGGCTCCAACAACTCGACAGGCATTCCGCAGATCGCTTACACAGCGGAATTCGGTAACGGCGTCTCGGGCACGATTTCGCTCGAAAACGCGTCGGCCTATCGCAATGCTGGCCTCTACAATACCGCGAACTTCATCGTGGCGCCCGGTGCAGGGTCGTTCACGGGTGCCTTTTACGGCAGCAATTCGAACACATTCCTCGGCAATGCCACGGGTGGCAACCATATTCCTGATATTGTCGGCAATCTCCGGCTCGATCAGAAATGGGGCTCGCTGCACTTTGCTGCGGCGATGCATACCTCGACGCCGGGCTTCTACGGCGCCAACGAATCGACAGGCCACGCCGACGATGCCTACGGCTTCGCGGTCAGCGGCGCGGTTGAATTCAAGGACCTGCCCACCGGCTCAGGCGACAGCCTGAAGCTCGAAGCGTCCTACGGCAAGGGCGCCGCCAAGTACATTTTCACAGGCGGCACCATCGATACATCGGGCGGCGGTCGTTTTGCCAAGTTTGATGGCAATACGGTCGGTTTCGGCTATGTGCTTGACGGCGTGTTCTCTCCGGGTGGCTCGATCCAGTTGAGCGACGCCTGGGAAGTTAGCGCGTTCTACGAGCACTACTGGAACCCAGCCTGGCGCACCTCGGTGTGGGGCAACTACAGCCACATCTCTTATGGTGATGCTGGCAACGCCATGCTCGCGGCAGCGTTCAGCCCTGCGGGCGGTCGCTTGGGATCGAGCAGCGCGACATCGTC
The DNA here is from genome assembly GCF_008329525.1 of Tardiphaga sp. P9-11. Classification (GTDB taxonomy): domain Bacteria; phylum Pseudomonadota; class Alphaproteobacteria; order Rhizobiales; family Xanthobacteraceae; genus Tardiphaga. The sequence goes on from NZ_NPKQ01000007.1 coordinate 85,963, forward strand.
GGGTGCTACGGCCGGCAGCCTCTCGGGCACCACCAACAACTTCGACTTCGGCATCGCCCAGGTCGGTACTGTAACTTCCTGGACACCGGTCAAAAACCTGACCCTGTCGGCTGAATTCACTTACAGCCGCCTCGATCAGAGCCTCGACGGCACCTATACCGGCACCGTGTCCGGCAAGCCGGCGAACCAAGCCTATCAGATCAAGGACCAGAACATCTACAGCGGCGCGGTTCAGATCCTGCGTTCGTTCTGATCCGATCAGAACCTGCAACTTAAAAGCCCTCGGCCAGATCTGGCCGAGGGCTTTTTGTTTGGGAGATGAAGCAACCGGCGTGAGCCGATGGAGGCCCTCAGCGCACGTTGGCGAGGCGCATGTCGAGATAGCCGGTCACCGATTCCATCAGCGGTTCGAGCTTGTTGTCGAAGAAGTGGTTCGCGCCGGGAATGATGTGCTGATCGATCACGATGCCCTTCTGGGTCTTCAGCTTTTCGACCAGCGTGTTGACGTCCTTCGGCGGCACGACAGCGTCCTTCTCGCCATGCACGATCAGACCCGATGACGGGCAGGGTGCAAGGAACGAGAAGTCATAGAGATTGGCCGGCGGCGCGATCGAGATGAAGCCTTCGACCTCGGGGCGGCGCATCAGGAGCTGCATGCCGATCCAGGCGCCGAACGAGAAGCCGGCCACCCAGCAGGCGCGGGCTTCGGGATTGATGGTCTGTGCCCAGTCGAGCGCTGCCGCTGCGTCGGACAGCTCGCCGGTGCCATGATCGAACGAGCCCTGGCTGCGACCGACGCCGCGGAAATTGAAGCGCAGCACCGAGAAGCCGCGATGCACGAAGGCGTAATAGCACTGGTAGACGATCTGGTGATTCATCGTACCCGCGAATTGCGGATGCGGATGCAGCACCATGGCGATCGGCGCATTCTTCTGCTTGGCGGGGTGATAGCGGCCTTCGATACGGCCTGCGGGACCGGTGAAAATGACTTCGGGCATAGTGATCCTTAGGTCCCGTTCTTGGCGTGACAGCCGGTTTCGCGCAGAGCTCGGCGAGAATGGCTCGGAGAGGGACCCCTGCGAGAAAAGGGGCGATCGGGCATCGTCACATGAAAGCGGCCGGCGCCGGGTGAAGTTGAGGCCGCGTTCTACCATGAGCGCAGGGGCGAAAAGCAAGCATATTGAACGCTTCCGCAGCTCTGACGTACGCCGCGATGGGCGCTTTTGGCGGTCAATTGGGCTAAGAGTGACAGCGCGCAACGTCGGTTGACGTCCAATGTGGCTATCGAGGCTCCAAGCCCTTCAGGGTAAAGCGAAATTGGCTAAAGACCGGATCTATCTCGACTGGAATGCGACGACACCGCTTCGCCCCGAGGCGCGGGCGGCGATGGCGGCTGCGTGGGATCTCGTCGGCAACCCGTCGTCGGTCCACGCCGAGGGCCGTCAGGCCCGTCGTATGGTCGAGGATGCCCGTGTGGCGGTCGCAAGCGCCGTGGGCGCAGATTCGCGGAACGTGGTATTCACCTCAGGCGGAACCGAAGCCAATGTGTTGGCGCTGACGCCGGGGCTGGTGCGCAAGCCGGGCGTGCCCGTGCGGCGGCTGATCGTCTCTGCGGTGGAGCACGCCTCGGTGCTCGCGGGCGGTCGTTTCGCCACCGCAGACATTCAAGTCCTAGGCGTGGACCGTGATGGCGTCGTGAGGCCTGACGATTTGCGGACATTGTTGACCAATGGCGAGCCCGCGCTGGTTTCCGTGATGCTGGCCAATAATGAAACCGGTGCCCTTCAACCGATTCCTGAGCTTGCGGGCATTGTGCATGACGCGGGTGGCTTGCTGCATGTCGATGCGGTGCAGGCATTCGGAAAGATATCTATCGATATCAGTCAATTGCAGGTAGATCTTCTATCTATTTCTGCGCATAAGATCGGCGGCCCGAAGGGTGTTGGTGCGTTGGTCATGGCCAATGGCGTCGCGGGGCTCGACGCACTGCTCCGCGGCGGCGGGCAGGAACTGGGGCGTCGGGCGGGAACCGAGAACGTGCCAGGAATCGCCGGTTTTGGTGCCGCTGTGATGGCCGCCATGGCGTCGCTGGATGACATGAAGCGGGTCGAAAAGCTGCGTCTGCGGCTTGAGGCGGGCTTGCGGCAATCCAGCAACGGACTTGTGTTCGCCCAGGATGTGCCGCGTCTGCCCAATACGGTCCTGTTCGGTGCCCCCGGATTGCGCGCCGAGACTGCCGTGATTGGATTTGATCTCGAAGGTATCGCGGTATCGTCCGGTTCTGCCTGTTCTTCTGGTAAGGTGCAGCCGTCCCACGTGCTGGAAGCCATGGGTTTCGGGCCGGAGCTGACCCGGGGTGCCGTGCGTCTCAGTCTGGGCTGGTCGACCACCGAAGCGGATGTCGATCGGTGCCTGGAGGCTTGGCGAAAGCTCTCGGGTACACTACTTAAACATAGCGACGAAACACAGCTTGAACGGTTCTAAGAGGGGTGATTTCCCGGCGGGAACATCGTAAAGAACCCCGACAAGCTTTGAGTTTCACGTTTCTGGATTGATCCACCGCGGTCCTTGAAACCGCGAGCGGAGGATAAAATGGCTGCCGTACAAGAGACCGTCGATCGGGTTCGCCAGATCGACGTTGATCAATATCGTTATGGATTCGAGACCATCATCGAATCCGAGAAGGCCCCGAAGGGCCTCTCCGAAGACACCGTACGTTACATCTCCGCCAAGAAAAACGAGCCAGCCTGGATGCTGGAATGGCGTCTTGAGGCGTATCGCCGGTGGCTGACCATGGAAGAGCCGAAGTGGGCGCGGGTCGAGTATCCGAAGATCGACTTCCAGGATCTCTATTATTATTCCGCACCGAAGCCGAAGAAGACCATCGGCTCGATCGACGAGATCGATCCCGAAATTCTCGAAACCTACAAGAAGCTCGGCATTCCGCTCCGCGAGATCGAGGCGCTGGAAGGCGTCGTTCGTCCCGAGGGTGAGCGCAGGATCGCCGTCGACGCTGTGTTCGACTCGGTGTCGGTCGCGACCACGTTCCAGAAGGAGCTCAAGCAGGCCGGCGTCATCTTCATGCCGATCTCGGAAGCCATCCGCGAACATCCCGAACTGGTGAAGCAGTATCTCGGCACGGTCGTCCCCACCTCTGATAATTTCTATGCCACGCTGAACTCGGCCGTGTTCTCGGACGGGTCGTTCGTCTATGTGCCGCCGGGTGTTCGCTGCCCGATGGAGCTGTCGACCTATTTCCGCATCAACGAACGTAATACCGGCCAGTTCGAGCGCACGCTGATCATCGCCGACAAGGGTGCTTATGTCAGCTATCTCGAAGGCTGCACCGCGCCGCAGCGCGACGAGAACCAGCTCCATGCGGCCGTCGTCGAGCTGGTCACGCTGGACGACGCCGAGATCAAGTATTCGACGGTGCAGAACTGGTACCCCGGCAATTCCGAGGGCAAGGGCGGCATCTACAATTTCGTCACCAAGCGCGGCGACTGCCGCGGTGATAACTCCAAGATCTCCTGGACCCAGGTCGAGACCGGTTCGGCGATCACCTGGAAATATCCGAGCTGCATCCTGCGCGGCGACAATTCGCGCGGCGAGTTCTATTCGATCGCGATTTCGAACGGCTATCAGCAGGTCGATAGCGGCACCAAGATGATCCATCTCGGCAAGAACACCACGAGCCGGATCATCTCCAAGGGCATCGCTGCCGGCAAGTCGCAGAACACCTATCGTGGCCTTGTCACCGCGCATCGCAAGGCGACGAATGCCCGTAACTTCACGGCCTGTGACTCGCTCCTGATCGGCGATCAGTGCGGCGCGCATACAGTGCCGTATATCGAGGCGAAGAATGCCTCGACATTGTTCGAGCATGAAGCCACGACCTCGAAGATCTCCGAGGACGTGCTGTTCTATTGCATCCAGCGTGGCCTGAGCCAGGAAGAGGCCGTCGGTCTTGTGGTCAATGGTTTCGTGAAGGATGTGCTGCAGCAGCTGCCGATGGAATTCGCAGTGGAAGCGCAGAAGCTGATTTCGATCTCGCTTGAGGGATCGGTGGGCTAAGTCCCGCCATCGCGGATGCCCGCACGGCGGCGCTTCCGAGATGTCGGCAAAATTGAAAACCATCCTTAGAGGCTCGCCGCGAATGGCGAGCACTCTAGCCTGAATCCGATTGCGTTCAGGCGAGGGTGACGATGATGATCAAAGGATAGAGACTGATGACCGCATTGCTTGAAGTGAAGGACCTGCAGGTTCGTGTCGAGGATCGCGAGATTCTCCATGGGCTGACGATGACCGTAAACGGCGGCGAAGTGCATGCCATCATGGGACCGAACGGTTCAGGCAAGTCCACGCTCAGCCACGTCATTGCCGGCAAGCCCGGTTATGAAGTGACCGGTGGCGAAATCCTGTTCAAGGGCGAAGACCTCCTGGAGATGGAGCCCGACGAGCGCGCCGCCAAGGGCGTGTTCCTGGCGTTCCAGTATCCCGTGGAAATTCCCGGTGTGACCACGATGAACTTCCTGCGCACCGCGGTGAACGCACAGCGCAAGGCGCGCGGCGAGAGCGAATATCTGGTGCCGGATTTCCTCAGGAAGGTCCGCGAAGTCGCGGCCTCGCTGAACATCCCGATGGATATGCTGAAGCGCGGCGTCAATGTCGGCTTCTCCGGCGGCGAGAAGAAGCGCAACGAAGTGCTGCAGATGGCGCTGTTCCAGCCGAGCCTGTGCATCCTCGACGAAATGGACTCCGGTCTTGACATCGACGCGTTGCGCGTTGCTGCCGACGGCGTCAATGCGCTGCGCAGCCCGGATCGCGCCATGGTGGTGATCACCCACTACCAGCGCTTGCTGAACTACATCGTGCCAGATCATGTGCATGTGATGTCAAAGGGCCGCGTCGTGAAGAGCGGCGGCAAGGAACTGGCGCTGGAACTCGAAGAGTCCGGTTACGCGCAGTATGAAGACGCGGCGGCCTGAGTGAGACAATCATGAATGTAGCTCTCGCAAAGACGACAACGGGCGCAGTGCTGGACGGCACATTCGCCGCCGCGCGCGGCCGGTTGCCGGGCGTCGGTACAGTGGCCGAAACGCGCCAGCAGGCGTTCGACGATTTCGCGCGCACGGGTCTGCCGACCCGGCGCATCGAGGAATGGAAATACACCGACCTGCGCAACCTGCTGCGCGATGTCGCGCCGCTTGCGCCGACGCCGGATCAGGCTGCGCTGGCACAGGCTGCCAAGATGGTCGAAACGCTTGGCACAGGCGATACGCAGAAGCTCGTCATCGTGGACGGTGTCTTCGCTGCGGGCCTCTCCGATCTGACGTCGGGCGGCGGCGTGACCGTGCATGCACTCAGTGCGATGCTCGACGACGCGACCAGTGCGACGCGGGCTGATCTGCTGCGCTCGCGCGTCGCAGATCCGATGATCGCACTGAATGCCGCCTTCGCCACCGATGGCGTGCTGGTCGATATCGCCGACGATGCCGCTCCGGCCCGGCCGCTGCACATCGTACATGTCGCGACGCGCCCGAGCGTGGCGGCATTCACGCGGTCGCTGGTGCGCATCGGCAATCGTGCGCGTGTGACGCTGGTCGAGAGCTTTGTCGCGACAGAGACCGCGAAGGCCTATCAGGCCCATGACGCTGTCGTGCTCTGGATTGGCGACGATTCCGATCTGCAGCATGTGCGCGTGATGGAAGACGCCGGCGATGCCGCGAATATCGCGACGGCCATTGTTACGGTTGGTGCGCGCACCAAGTTCAACACCTTCAGCCTGACCACTGGCGGTGGTGTCAGTCGCTATCAGAGCTTCATCACGATGGCTGGCGTGGATTCGGAGCTGTCGACCAACAGCGTCCATCTGCTGCGCGACAAGCAGCATGGCGACTGTACCTTCGTGATCGAGCATGCAGCCCCGAATTGCCTCAGCCGCGAGCTATTCCGCGCTGTGCTCGACGATCGCGCGCATTCGGTGTTCCAGGGCCGCATCAACGTTCATCAGATCGCACAGAAGACTGACGGCAAGATGATGTCGCGGGCGCTGCTGCTGTCCGACGAGGCCGAGATCGACAACAAGCCAGAGCTCGAAATCTTCGCTGACGACGTGCAGTGCGGCCATGGCGCGACCATCGGCGCGCTGGATGACAGCCTGCTGTTCTATCTGCGGGCTCGCGGCCTGCCGGAGAAGGCAGCGCAGGCGTTGCTGATCCAGGCATTCGTTGGTGAAGCGATGGAGTCGATCGTGAATGACGATCTGCGCGACGTCGCGATATCGGCCGCGGAGCGCTGGCTGGAGTCGCGCGCATGACATTGCATCCCGCGGTCTCGAACGGGTCATACGACGTCGCTCGCGTCCGCGAGGATTTTCCGGCGCTCGAGATGAAAGTCTATGGCAAGCCGCTGGTCTATCTCGACAACGCGGCGTCGGCGCAGAAGCCGTATGCAGTGCTCGACCGCATGACCGAGGCCTACAAGTCCGAATATGCCAATGTGCATCGCGGACTGCATTACCTCGCCAATGCCGCGACCGAGGCCTATGAGGGCGCGCGCATCAAGGTGCAGCACTTCCTCAATGCCAAGCGCCCCGAGGAAATCATCTTCACCCGCAATGCCACCGACGCGCTCAATGCCGTCGCGGCATCGTGGGGCGGCGAGAACATCAAGCCGGGCGATGAGATCGTGCTCTCGATCATGGAGCACCATTCCAACATCGTACCGTGGCACTTCCTGCGGGAACGTCAGGGCGCCGTTATCAAATGGGCGCCTGTCGATGACGAAGGCAACTTCCTGATCGACGAGTTCGAGAAGTTGCTGACCGATCGTACCAAGATCGTCGCCATCACCCAGATGTCCAATGCGCTGGGCACGCTGGTGCCAGTCAAGGACGTGGTGCAGCTCGCGCATGCGCGCGGTATTCCCGTCGTGGTGGATGGCAGTCAGGCGGCCGTTCACATGCCGATCGACGTGCAGGACATCGACGCCGACTTCTACATCTTCACCGGCCACAAGCTGTACGGACCGACTGGCATCGGCGTGCTGTATGGCAAATATGACCGGCTGGTTGCGATGCGACCCTATGCCGGCGGCGGTGAGATGATCCGCGAAGTGGCGAAGGACTGGGTCACCTATGGCGATCCGCCGCACAAGTTCGAGGCGGGTACGCCGGCCATCGTCGAGGCCATCGGCCTCGGTGCGGCTATCGATTACGTCAATTCGATCGGCAAAGAGCGGATTGCCGCCCATGAACACGATCTCCTGACCTATGCGCAGGACCGGCTGCGCGAGATCAATTCGCTGCGCATCATCGGCACCGCCAAGGACAAGGGTCCGGTGATCTCGTTCGAACTAAAGGGCGCACACGCCCATGACGTGGCGACGGTGATCGACCGGCAGGGCGTCGCTGTCCGCGCTGGAACTCACTGCGTGATGCCGCTTCTGGAACGATTCAATGTGACGGCCACGTGCCGTGCATCGTTCGGAATGTATAATACCCGCGAGGAGGTCGACCACCTCGCACAGGCGCTGATCAAGGCACGGGAGTTATTTGCATGAGTGACATTGCAGAAGCCAAGACGCCGGACGCCAGCCCCGAGGCCGAGAAGTCCGCTCACATGCAGACCACCTCGGCGCTCGATCCTGCCGAAACCGAACGCCTGGGCACGGAGATCGTCGCCGCGCTGAAGACCGTGTTCGACCCGGAGATCCCGGCTGACATCTACGAGCTCGGCCTGATCTACAAGGTCGACATCAAGGACGATCGCTCCGTTCAGGTCGAGATGACGCTGACGACGCCAAACTGCCCGGCGGCAGAAGAATTGCCGACTATGGTGGAGAACGCCGTGGCCAGCGTGCCCGGCGTCGGTCTGGTCAAGGTCGAGATCGTCTGGGAGCCGACCTGGACGCCGGACCGGATGACCGATGAGGCACGTCTCGTCCTGAATATGTGGTGAAGGATGCCGTGCCGAAGCTGAACGGTGTTATCGAGACTGCGCTCTACGTCGATGACCTCGATCGCGGACGGGCGTTCTACCAGGGCGCGCTGGGACTAGAGCCGCTCACAAGTGATTCGCGATTTGTCGCCTACGACGTCGGCGGTCGCAATGTGTTGCTGCTGTTTGGCCGCGGCTCCACGCTGGAGACGGTTCATCTGCCGGGCGGCACCATCCCGCCGCATGACGGCAGCGGCCCGGTTCATGTGGCCTTCGCCATCGCCGCCGATGAATTACCGGCCTGGGAACAGCGGCTGGGTGCGTATGATATCGTGATCGAAGGCCGGACCGACTGGCCGGGCGGCGGGCATAGCATCTACTTCCGCGATCCCGACCAGCATCTGCTGGAGCTGGTGACGCCGGGTGTGTGGACGATCTACTGACAATCAGCGGAATTCGCGCATGAGGCCTTCTCAGCAAGGATTTCGTTGTTAATTTAGACGCATGATGGTCGCGACGCGCGGCGAGAGGTGGTGGATTGCCATGAATATCCCCGTACAGGTTGCCAAGCCGAAGCCTCGGCCTCGTCCGCAGGTCATGAAGCTGACCGATGCTGCCGCAACGCGGATCCAGCAACTGACGGAGCGTGCCGATTCCGAGATCGTCGGCCTGCGCGTCGGTATCAAAAACGGCGGCTGCGCCGGCCAGTCCTACACCGTCGAATATGCCCACGACATCAAGCCGACCGACGAAATCGTCGAGGACAAGGGCGTGAAGATCCTGGTCGATCCCAAGGCCGTGTTGTTCCTGCTCGGCACCGAGATGGACTACAAGACTGACCGCATGCAGGCGCAGTTCGTGTTCAACAACCCGAACCAGATTTCGGCCTGCGGCTGCGGCGAGTCGGTGCAACTGACGCCGGCGAAGATCGACGGCTGAATTCAGCCTCCGCATTCTCTGCATGTCGTCGCCCGGCTTGACCGGGCGATCCAGTGAACGACGGCGCTGATGTTGCGCTTCGTCGCTCTCTCTTAATCGTCGATGTCTACTGGATCACCCGCTTTCGCGGGTGATGACAATTGAGGATGGCTTTCGCTTCCCCGCAACCCATCCTACACTTCTGCCATGGACCGCCAATTTCTCTCCGAACTTTTCGCCGGCTTCGGTCCGGTGACCATCCGCCGGATGTTTTCCGGCTTTGGTATTTCCGCCGATGGCATCAACTTCGCGCTGGTGCTGCGCGGCGCGGTCTATCTGCGCGCCGATGAAAACTCGATCCCGCGTTTTGAGAGCGAAGGCTCAAAGTGTTTTCAGTATGAGATGCGCGGCAAGCTGCGGATGATTGGATCCTACTGGCAGCTGCCGGAACGGCTCTACGACGATCCCGATGAAGTCACCGAATGGGCGAGGGTCGCACATGCCGCTGCGATCCGTGCATCGCTGGCGAAGGCAAGCAAGAAGCGGACGGCGAAGAAAGCGACGACCGTGAAGGAGGCCGCGGCGAAAAAGAAGGCCGCGAAGAAAACTGCGGTCAAGAAGGTCTTCAGCAAGACAGCCAGTAAAGCCGCAAAGAAGCGCAAGTCTTCATCCTGAGGAGACGCGCAAAGACGCGCTCCTCATCATGGGGACGGAGTGTGGGGCGTCACGCGACCTGGAATTGCAGCTCCGCCGAATATTCCGGATCGACTTCGCAGATCACGCGGTTGCGGCCGTTGCGTTTCGCGGCATAGAGACAGGCATCGGCACGGCCGATGAGCGCTTCCATATCGTCGCCGATCTGCAGCATCGAGACGCCGACGGAAACCGTGACGCGCCCCAGGATCTCGCCAGTCGATTTTTTCTTCAGCTCCTTTGACATCACGGCGCGGCGGATGTGGTCGGCCACCGTGAGCGCCTGACGTAGCGGCGTACTCGGCAGCACTACCGCAAACTCCTCGCCGCCATAGCGCGCGGTGATATCCTGGCCCTTGATGGTCTGCTTCAGCGACTGGCCGACAAGACGCAATACCTGGTCGCCGGTGAGATGGCCGTAATTGTCGTTGAAGGACTTGAAGTGATCGATGTCGAGCATCAGAAGCGACAACGGTTCGCCGCGCCTTACCGCGGTATCGATCGCTGCCATCAGCGCACGGTCGAAATATTTGCGGTTGCCGAGCGCGGTGAGGGGGTCGGTCAGGCTCTCGGCGCGGATCGCCTCAAGGCTTTGTTGCAGCGTGTAGACCTCGCTCTTCGAGGATAGTAGCCGCTCTTCCAGCGCCTTGTTCGTGTCGTGCACTTCACGGGTAGATTTGACGAGCTTCTCGATCACGGCTTTCACCGCAGCGGGATCGTGCGCGCGCGACAAATCCTTGCTGGCACCATCGAGGCTGGCATTGAAGTTCGTTGTCATGCCTAGCGCATCGGTGATTAGCGCCATCACGTCGTCGATCTCGCCGATGACGCGGGCGCCGACCTGATCGATGCGATCGGTGGTGCGAATCTGCGAGAGGTAAGTGTCGTGGATCTGGTCGAGGTCCGCTTCGGTCAGGCGGCCATTGCGCGCCAGCGTCTCATTGATGACCTTGTTGAGCGCCGAATTATAGCCAGTCGCGTAGACGTACCAGATCTCATAGTTGCGCGGGATAGCCGTCTGGCGGAGCGATCGAATTTGACCCAGCGCGACTTCGGCAAATGCCAAAGTGCGTTCTTGTTCGTCCAGGATGCCGGTCACGTTCTGTGCCCCCGACGGCGGATCTACGCCGTCCTCTGAAATGCGAATTCGTTAAAAATATCGCGCTCAGATTAGGGGACGAGAGTGAACGACGAGTAAACGTTCCCGGGGCGATACTACCTATACGCGTGCTCGGACCGGCCGCAACAGAAAGGCCGGCAGGTGAGAATGATCAGCCGGTTCGTTGTCTTCGCGGCGCGGACGCGGAGCTTCGGCGCGGCCGATGGATGGCGGACGTTGCGCCTGCGGAGCTACTGCTGCAACCGGTGCTGCGAAAGCAGCTTCGGCGACCTGCGGCTGCGGGCTGCGCTCGCCGCCTTCGGAGCGACCACCTTCACGGTGCGGACCACGCTCACGGCGCGGCTTGCGATCGCGGCCACCTTCACGGGGCTGATCGTTGCGCCGACCGTCACGGCCGCCGCGCGGATGCTCGGCATTGGCCTCGCGGTTGCCGGTGCGATTGCGCGACTGGCGCGGCGCCTCAGCGGCTTCGCCTTCGACAGGCTCCGAGACGGCAACGCTGGATTCGATCTTGGGAATGGACTGGCCGATCAGCTTCTCGATCGCCAGCATCGACTTCTGGTCGGCGGGCGCTACCAGCGAGACCGCGGTGCCGAGGCGACCGGCACGGCCGGTGCGGCCGATGCGATGCACATAGTCGTCGGAGTGATGCGGGACGTCGAAATTGAAGACGTGACTGACGGCAGGAATATCGAGGCCACGGGCGGCGACGTCAGAAGCTACCAGAATCGGCAGTTCGCCCTTACGGAATTGGTCGAGCGCGGCAAGTCGGGCCGACTGTTCCATGTCGCCGTGCAGGGCGCCGACGGCGAAGCCATGCTTCTGCAGTGATTTGGCGAGCAACGCGACTTCACGTTTACGATTACAGAAGATGATTGCGTTTTTGAGATCGACGGCTTCGCGGATCAGGGAGCGGAGCACTTCGCGCTTTTCGTGCGGTTCGCGGCCGACGCTGACCTGCTGCTGGGTGATGGTGACGGCGGTCGAGGCCGGCTTGGATACTTCGATCTTCACCGGGTTGTGCAGGAAGGTATCGGTGATGCGGCGGATTTCCGGCGGCATGGTCGCCGTAAAAAAGAGGGTCTGACGGGTGAATGGCACCAGCTTGCAGATGCGTTCGATGTCGGGGATGAAGCCCATGTCCAGCATGCGGTCGGCTTCGTCGATGACCAGCAATTCGACGCCGGTGAGAAGCAGTCCGCCGCGCTCGGTATGGTCAAGCAGGCGCCCCGGCGTGGCGATCAAGACGTCAACGCCCCGGGTCAATTTGGTATCCTGGTCGCCGAACGAGACGCCGCCGATCAGCAACGCCACGTTGAGTTTCTGGCCGACGCCGTATTTGTCGAACTGCTCTTTGACCTGTGCGGCCAGTTCGCGGGTTGGTTCGAGAATGAGCGTGCGGGGCATGCGGGCGCGGGCGCGGCCCTTTTCCAGCATGGTCATCATCGGGAGAACGAAGGCAGCGGTCTTGCCGGTGCCGGTCTGGGCGATGCCGAGCACGTCTTTGCGCGCCAGCACATGAGGAATCGCCTGTTCCTGAATGGGAGTCGGGGTGGTGTAACCGGTGGCCGCAACGGCGGCGAGAACCTTGTCGGACAAGCCGAGATTGGAGAAGGACATTGAGCCTCTGTATGGGGGCATGATCTGATCCGGTATCCGGATGATCACCGTTCGGAATCACGCCTCAGGTCGAAACCGCCGCTTGGATTCTCGGGAAATACTGCAGCGCTTATCCCCGGAGCGGCACGCAAACATGCACGGAGACGCTGGGCGCTGACAGGCGGCTTACTCAAGATATCGCGTTTCGATACCGGGCCGCGTCGAGGCGGAACATAGGCCGGAATCGGCCAAAGTCAATCCGCCACACCCTGGAACACCCCAAAAAGCTTAATGTTTTAGCGGAAAAGGGCCCAAAAACCGGGATATTGGCGGGGGCTTGGCGCTCGCCGTGCGGTCGCTACCCGACGTAACGCGTGACGTCGATGCAGCGCTGACCGCTAGTCGACCGGCCTGCGTTCGCGGCCGGGTGGACCGGCAATGGCGATGAGTGCGCCGCTCAGCAATAGCGCCGTGGAGATCACCGTGAACATCGCAATAGCGCCGTGGCTACCAAGCAACGGCAGCAGCGCGATTGGTACCAGCGCAGATACAATGCGGCCCAGGCCCCAGGCGCCGGCAGTGGCCGAGGCGCGCAGATGTGTCGGCAGCAGTTCGACCGCATAGAGACTGAGTACGGCGCTGTAGACCGCGCTGGCGAGATTGAACACGATGCCCGTGATGATCAGCGGCGTCAGGACCGTACTGACTGCAAAAGTGAGTCCGGTTGCGATCATCGCCGTGGCGCACGCGATCAGCGCCTGCCGTCGCGGAATGCGATCGACAAAGGCGGACGCCGCCGCGATGCCAATCGAGGGGCCGAACATCGTCAGCCCGGCGAACAGCAGGGATTCGCTGACGTGAAATCCCTTCTGCACCATCACGGCGGCGCTGAGCAGTGGGAAACCGATCGTGGCCCATGGGCCAAGCACGTAAAGCGCGGCAAGCAGAGCCGTGCGGCGCAGGCTGGTCCGGTCGCGGGCGAGTGCCCGGAAACCGCTGGATCCCGCGGCTACGGTTTCAGGAGCGGAGGTCACAAGCGGTGATGGCTGACGCGCGGATGCCTCGAAGCGGCGGCACGCGGCATCAGCCTCGGCGTCGCGTCCGACTGATGCGAGCCAGCGCGGCGATTCCGGCACCAGGAAGAACAACAGCGCCGTCAATGCCGAGCAGGCGCTGCCAAACAATAACGACCAGCGCCAGCCTTCGATGTCCCATGGCGCGATTGGTGTCAGCCAGCGGATCATCAGGATGATCGCCGGTGCACCGAGAAAGGCGAGCGCGCCGCACAGCATCATCAAGAGGCCACGCCGTCGGGGCGGTAGTAGGTCCGACAGATAGGCCGACGTCAAAGGCGGATAGCCGCCGATGGCGAGGCCGGAGATGAAGCGGAAGGCCGTCATGGTTGCGACGTCGCGGCTGGCTGCGACAGCCAGCGAGCTCAGCGCCAGAACGGCGAGCGCGCTTTGCAGGGCAATCTGGCGGCCATAGCGATCCGCAATCCAGCCGAACACAGGCGCGCCGACAGCGCCGCCGGCAAAAACCGAGGCCAACAACAGCGAGAGTTCGCTTCGCGAGATGCTGTGGGGCGGTGCGAGGAAGGTGCCGGAAAAGGCATTGCTGAGCGCCACTTCGGCGATATCGGCAAATAATCCGAATGCACAGAGCGCGAAAATACCAAGGTGCAGCGGAGACACCGGCAGCCGGTCCAGGCGTGCAGCAATAGTCGGCACGGCTGCGCTCGCTGGCGCCCCGTGCGTCCGCACCAGGTCGTTCATCTGAAGCCCCGCATCTCACAGCGGCAACGCAATGTGCGTTATCCGCAGCCCGCGCGGACCATATGTCGATGGAACTCTATGAGTCGAGAGGGAGAATATGCGGCGAACCGCAGCCCCTCAGATCTGCGTTGGCGCCACCGCGCAGCCATACAGTACCATCTCACAGGTCTGGCGATAGCGCGCCGAGAAGTCATTCGCCGCGATCGGAGGGAGCGCCTGATTGACAGCCCGTCCACCATCGGCAAGCGCCTGCGCGATCTGCGCGGCCGTGAAACGGCCGGTCAGGACCAGCAGCTTGCTGTAATGAAAGTCGATGATCAGCTTTTCCAGCTCGAGCTGAAAGGCAATGGCAGACTCGATCATGAGGTCGCGGCAGCGTCGAAAGGCTTCCGCATTGAGTTCGACGGTATGCGGCGAGAAGGTCAGCATGCGGCGCGTTTCGCCATATCTCAGGTCGATGATCGCCGCAAAGATATCGAGTGCGCTGCCGCCGCTTTCCCGAAGCTTCTGGCCGGCCTCGAGCGCCTGCGCGATCGCCACTAGGTTGCGATGGGCGACCCCGGCACGAAATGCCTCTTCCTTGTTGCTGAAATAGTAATAGAGGGCGCGTTGCGTGAAGCCGCATTCTCTGGCGAGGCCAACCATCGACAGACCGGCATAGCCGTGATCGAGGAAAGCCTTGTTGACCCGAAGCAGCAACTCGTGCCCGGGCGTAATCATCTTCTTTGCCATTGGTCGTCAGGTATCCAGTCGTAGCAGGCTTCGGGCGGGTGATTAAAACTGCCTGAAATCTTACAGTCTAAAAAAATCCCATCCTCAAATCGCGAAGCTACGACGGAACGCAAAGCTCCTGAGACGCGCTTCCTGACATGGGTGTGCCTGAAGCAGGAGCAGCGGTTTGATCAGCTGGCTCCCCGGATTATGGTCCGACGCTTGTAAGTAATATGTCGCTTAGCATAGTTCAGGGCAAACATGTCGAGGATTTGCTCTGCATCTTTTATCCACAGGACTTCGTGAGAATGCGCCGTCACCTATCTCGTTGGTACCAGCCGACATGGTCGGCGCATTTCCGTACAAATTTACCGAACCGGGCCTATCCACTGGCGTTCTTGGACAGGATACCAGCGCTGGATCACTTGCCGTAAGTACCAAGTTGCATGCCGAGATTCTGCATGACGAAGGCGTTCATGCGCAGGTGCACCTCGTTACCGCTCTGTAGACGGGCATCGACCTCATAGGTCGCCGGGTCTACCTGGCGGATCCCGATGATCTGGGTGATATCCAGTACTTCCGGGGTTGTTTGTGCAGGCTTGACGGCGACCGGAGCGCGCTTCGGTTTGGCGGCGGCAGCCGCGGGCTTCGCCGCGGTGGCGGGGGTCGCATCCTGCGCGAGCGCCATGGTTGGAAGCAGCAGCGCGGCTGCGAGGATGAGTGATTTCACGGTGGTCTCCTGATTCTGATTTAGGCTCGGGCTAGCGGAGATTAAGGCGGAAAATGTGGCAGCGAGGCTGCGATCGGCGGGCAGATAATCTGCCCGAGCAGGCAGGACAAAGTGGGTGGTACCGACTAGCCTTCGGTTTGAACCGGCCACTGTTCTGCCTCGACCAAGGCAGACAATGGCGCGGTCGAGCCACCATGCAGATACATGCGCTGGCGGGGCGGGGATAGAACAATGCGACGGCTTTTGATCCTGCTGGCGGCGCTGGCAGCGACAGCACTTTCGGCGGCGCCAGCTTTTGCGGCAAAACGCGTGGCGCTGGTCATTGGCAACAACGATTACCGCAACGTGCCGAAGCTCCAGAAGGCTGTGAACGACGCTCGCAGCATGGGCGACGCCCTGAAGAATCTTGGCTTCAGTGTCATGGTGGCCGAGAATCAGACCCGGCAGGCCTTCAGTCAGTCGCTGCTCGCTTTCGATTCGACGATCGAAAAGGGCGACACGGCGTTCTTCTTTTTTGCAGGCCACGGCTTCGAGATCGCCGGCCAGAATTTCCTGCTTCCGACGGACGTCCCTGCGGCCACCGAGGGCCAGGAAGAACTGGTGCGCGACTCCGCGATCCTAGCCGACCGTATCGTGACGCGGTTGCAGATGCGCGGCGCGCGGACGTCGATTCTGGTGTTTGATGCTTGTCGCAACAATCCGTTCGAGCGGGCTGGTACCCGCGCGGTGGCGGGCAGCGGCGGCCTCGCACCGATGACCACGTTGCCGGAAGGTGTGTTCTCGATCTTCTCGGCGGGACCGCGGCAGACCGCGCTGGATCGTCTGTCGAATAACGATACCAATCCGAATTCGGTGTTCACACGCGCTTTCATCAAGGAGTTGCAGGAGCCGGCGCTGAACCTCGTCCAGGTCGCCCAGCGCACCCGACGTACGGTCAGCGAGATGGCGGATACCGTGAAGCACCGCCAGGTACCGGTGTATTTCGACCAGATGGTCGACGATGTTTTCCTCAACGGCCTCGCGGTCAAGCAGGCGGATGCGCGGCCGGCGGAGCCGCTGCAGCAGGTCGCAGCCCTGCCGCCCGTCAATGTACCGGCGTTGCCTCCGGCCAACGATGCAGTGAACGCCCCGATCGCCAGCTTCTCGCGCCATAATGGTGGCTGGACGGTGATGTTCTCGATTGCCGATCCGACGCTCGGCATTTCCTGGCGGATGGGCGAGGCGGGCAATTTCCGCGAGACCGGCTTTATGGATACGCTCGATCCGCGCACACGCAAGCGGATGCCGAACCCGTCAATGCAGCTCGACAGCGATGCGCCCGCCGCGACGATCTATCTGCGTTATGTCGATGCGAATGGTGAAATGCAGGGACCGTTTCCGATCCGCTTCGATCCGGAGGCAGCGCTCGTCCGCGATCAACGCAAGATCCTCGACATGACTGCGTCGAGCTGGCTGGATCTCGGCCGCAGCAATTCATCGCTGATGTATTACACGCATCTGCAGTCATATCGCTGTGCGATCCGCGAAGTCCGCATCGGTTTCGACAGCACCGTGCCGGACAAGGTGCTGAAGCTGGCGCCCTGCGATCAGCGCGATCCGATGGCGGTGCCGCATGACGCATCGACCTATATGAGGATCCCCGCGAGCACGAAGTCGGTTTCGGTCGAACTGACTTTTCGCGACGGCAGCGTGTCGGAAATCAGGAACTTCCGACGATGACTATGACTACCGATATCAATGACATCAGAGAACTTGAAGAACGTCGCCGGACGGCGATGTTGAGATCGGATGTGCCCGAACTCGAAGGCCTCTTTGCCGAACAGCTCGCCTACACGCATTCGAACGGCGAAGTCGACACGATGGCTGAATATATCGCCAAGCTCGACAATCATTACTACCGTTATCACACGCTGAGTTTTCTGGATCAGGATATCCGCATTGTTGGTCATGCAGCGCTTGTAACGGGCCGAATGACGGGTGAAGTGACGATTGACGGGCAGTTGAGAAAACTCAACAGCCGAACAACGGTCGTCTGGATCCGTCATGATGATCGCTGGCAGATGCTGACGTTCCAGAGCACGCCAATTCCGTCGTTCTAGAGACGCTGCGTTTTCGATTGGCGGAAGCCCGCAGCTTCCTTCAAGTTGCCTTTGGGGCTTGGTAGAAGCGAATGACGACAGGCGCGAACGGGATTATTCTGACCACCCGCTGCTGCATCGTCGGTGGCGGGCCTGCCGGGATGATGCTCGGATATCTTCTTGGCCGCGCCGGAATCGATACGATCGTTCTTGAGAAACACGGCGACTTCTTCCGCGATTTTCGCGGCGACACCGTGCATCCGTCGACGCTGCAGGTGATGGACGAGCTTGGCCTGATCGACGACTTCCTGAAGATCAAGCACGATCGTATCCAGAAGATGGATGGCTTTTTCGGAACGCATAAGCTGCGCATTGCGGATATCAGCCGCACCAGCGCGAAATATCCGTTTATCGCCTTCATGCCACAGTGGGATTTCCTCAATTTCCTGCGCGACAAAGCGCAGCGCTATCCGCATCTCAAGGTGATGATGAACGCGGAGGCGACCGATCTCATCTGGTCGGGCGAGCAGGTGGTCGGCGTCAAGGCCATCACGGAGCAGGGGCCGGTCGAGATCCACGCCGATCTGACCGTGGCCTGCGATGGCCGGCATTCGATCGTGCGGCCGGCGGCGAAGTTGGAGGTCGAAGACATCGGTGCTCCTATGGACATTCTGTGGTTTCGCGTTGCCAAGGGCCCAGAGACCGAAAGCGTGTTCGCGCGGCTTGAGCCCGGCAAGATGATGGTGACCATCGATCGCGGCGATTACTGGCAATGCGCTTATGTAATCGCCAAAGGGCACTATGAGGAGATCAAGGCGCGTGGCCTTGAGGCTTTCCGCGCCGAGACGTCACGGCTGGCGCCGATCCTGAGCGCGCATATTGGCGACCTGCAAGTTTGGGATGACGTCAAACTGCTGACCGTTGCGATCAATCGGTTGAAACGCTGGACCCGGCCGGGGCTGCTCTGCATCGGCGATGCCGCACACGCGATGTCACCGGTCGGCGGCGTCGGTGTGAACATCGCGGTGCAGGACGCCGTCGCGACCGCCAACCTGCTGGCGGCGAAGCTGGCGAAGGGACCGGTGACCGAGGAGGACCTCCGCGCGGTGCGTCGCCGCCGCGAATTCCCGATGCGCGTAACACAGGGCATGCAGGTCGTGATGCAGAACAACATTATCAGCCGCGCACTGGCCAAGGGCGGCGAGCCGCTGACGCCGCCGCTGATCATGCGCCTGGTCAGCGCGTTTCCGTCGCTGCAGGGACTGACCGCGCGCTTCCTGGCTATTGGTGTACGACCAGAACACGTGCAATCGCCGGAAGCATAGGAGAGGCTATCCCTGTACGGAGAAGCCGCCGTCCACGGGGATTGCCGTTCCGGTGACGAAGTCCGACGCGCGCGACGAAAGGAACACGGCAATGCCCGCAAAATCGCCCGATGCGCCCCAGCGGCCGGCGGGCGTTCGTGCCAGCACTTTATCGTGCAGACCGTCGACTTCGCGGCGCGCATTCTGTGTCAGTTCGGTATCGATCCAGCCGGGTAGAATGGCGTTGCACTGGATGTTGTGAGGCGCCCATGCGACCGCGCAGGAGCGGGTGAACTGGACGATGCCACCTTTGCTGGCGGCATAGGCCGGCGCGAAAGACGCGCCGAAGATCGACAGCATCGAGCCGATATTGATGATCTTGCCGCCGCCCGCGGCCTTCATCGCGGGATGCGCCGCTTGCGAACAGACGAAGGCGCTGGTGAGATTGGTCTTGATGACGCTGTCCCATTCATCGAGCGCGATCTCATGCGGCGGCTTTCGGATGTTGATCCCGGCATTGTTGATGAGGATGTCGATGCGGCCGAGCTCTTTCAGCACGTGCGCAATCATGCCATCGACAGCGGCCTTGTCGGTCACGTCGGCCGCAATGGCGATGGCCCTGGCGCCGCTTTCAGTTAGTTCCGCAACGGCATCCCTGGATTTGGTCTGATCGCGGCCAACCACAGCGATGGTCGCGCCTGCCTTCGCCAGCCCCCGCGCCATGCCGAGCCCGATGCCGCCATTACCACCGGTGACGATGGCCACTTTGCCGGAGAGATCGAACAGTCCTGCAGTCATGGTGTTATCCTCATTGAATCAGCCTTGAATCGAAAAGCCGCCATCGACGGTGAGGGCGGCTCCGTTCACGAAATCCGAAGCTCCGCTGGCCAGAAACACAGCCGCACCCGCAAGATCATCGGGGGTGCCCCAGCGCTGTGCCGGTACGCGCTCGATAATGCGGTCATGCAGTTCGGGCCGGATTTCCCGGGCGCGTTTGGTCAGATCGGTATCGATCCAGCCCGGCAGGATCGCGTTGGACTGGATGTTGTCCGCAGCCCATGCCGTTGCCAATGCGCGGGTGAATTGCAGGATGCCGCCTTTGCTTGATGCGTAGTTCGCCGCGCCGCCGGCGCCGAGCGTGGCCAACACTGAGGCGATATTGATAATCTTCCCGCGGCCCGCGGCTTTCATCGCCGGGTAGACAGCCTGCGCGCAGATGAAGGGCGCGGTCATGTTAACGTCGATGACCTTCTGCCAGTCGGCCAGAGCCATTTCTTCGATCGGTGCGGAAATGCTGATGCCGGCATTGTTGACGAGAATGTCGATGCGGCCAAACGCGTCTAATGTCGCGGCGACCATCTGTGCGACAGACTTGGCGTCGGTGACGTCAGCCGTCAGCGCGGGTACGGAATGTCCGGACTTATCGAGTTCGGCTTTTGCCTGAGCGGCATTATCGCTGTTGCGATCGGCGATCACGAGGGTGGCACCGGCATTCGCCAACCCGCGCGCCATGCCGAGGCCAATGCCGGTATTGCCGCCGGTGACGATAGCCACCCTGCCGGTGAGGTCGAAGAGATTGCTGGTCAAGATATCCGCCCTGCATTGCGTTATTTCCGACGCGTTCTGCGGCGCGTCTGGGGCCGATCATCGCAAGACTGGCGGGAAGATGGAAGAGGGTGTCAGCGCCGTGCGAGCGCCAGTCCTATCAGGCCGGCGCCAAGGGCGGCGAGGGCAGCGCCGTAATAGGCCCACTGTATCTGGCTGATCATGAAACTGGATTTCGGCCAGTTCACGAGCCCGGTCCCCTGGCCGATCCAGAGGCTGCCGACCAGGAATGCGAGAATGCCGAGAGTGAGGAATGGTGCGCGCATGAGATAGATACGATGAACGGAGCCAAAGGTTTCAATCGCCAGCTATGGCGGTGACGAACCAACTCGTTGGTTCATCACCGCAGTTTTATTCCGGTAGGGCGATCAGAAGCGCTCGCCAACCATTTCCTCACTCTTGGCCCATAGCGCCTTAGCGCGTTCGGCATCGAGCGCGTAAGCGCGCGCACCTTCGCTGACCGGGCTGATCAGCCCCTCGGTGATCTCCGAGACGTGGCAGTTCTCGCAATAGCGGCCGCCGATCTCGTCCGCGCTGGCGACCACGCCGGCCCACACCGAAGTCGCAGCGCCCTGCGGAATAGTCTTCCATCGAAACAGCGGTTTACCCTCGGCAGCGAGTTCGGCATTGATGCCGTCAATCATGGCATCGATCGTGGCGTCGCCCATGTGGCGGCCGAGTTCTGTCTTGATGCCGCCGGGATGCAGCGCGGTGGCGCGCACGCCACGCGCCCGATGCCGCCGGTCGAACTCGACGGCGAACAGGATGTTGGCGGTCTTCGAGCGGCCATAGCCGATGAACGGCTCGTAGGACCCCTTGGTGAAATTGGGATCCTCGAGATCGACGTCGGCAAAACGATGGCCGGACGAGGCGACGTTGACCAACCGCGCGGTAGGCGACAGCAGTGACGCGATACGGTTGACCAATACGAAGTGACCGAGATGGTTCGTGCCGAACTGAGTCTCGAAGCCGTCCACGGTGAGGCCGAATGGCGGCGCCATCACGCCGGCATTGGCGATCACCAGGTCGAACGGGCGGCCCGCCGCGACCAGCGTGTCGGCGCAAGCGCGGACACTGGCCAGCGAGCCGAGATCAAGTGCGATCAGTTCGAGTCCACCGCCGCCGGTGGCATCGGCGCGCACTTGCGCGGTCGCAGCTTCCGCCTTGGCGACATCGCGGGCGGCACCGACCACCTGCGCGCCCCGGGCGGCCAGGCTGCGCGCCGTCTCGACGCCGAGCCCAGCTGAGACGCCGGTGACCAGAATGCGCTTGCCGCGGAGATCGACGCCAGCAAGCACGTCGTCGGTGGTGGAAGTGGCATTGAAAGGTGAAGCCATAGGGAACTCCTTGTGTTGGGCGCGATGCGCCTCCGAGCCGATCGAGCCTTGTCGAACCGCGCTTTGAGAGTATAAGTGGAGGCCGTCTCCGTTTAAATACGGAGGCTTCCTCCGTTTATCAAGGGGAGACCATAAAATGGCACAGGAGGCCAAACCGAAGGCCGTTCGCGGACCCCGGATCGACGCACAGCGGAACCGTCAGCGGCTGTTGGAAACGGCAAAGGCGACGTTCGCCGAAAAGGGCGAAGCGGCCGGTCTCGAGGAAATCGCGCGGCTCGCGGGCGTCGGAATCGGGACGTTATATCGCCACTTCCCGACCCGTGACGCGCTGGTCGAGGCGGTCTACCGCAACGAGACCCAGCGACTTGCCGAAGCCGCTGCGGAACTTGCGGCCACGCACCCCCCGGTGGAGGCCTTGCGCGCCTGGATGCGAATCTTCGTCGATCACATCGCGACCAAGCAATTGATGGCGGGCGTGCTGGGCTCGATCGTCGGCGGTACGTCGGACCTCTATGCGGATGCTGGTGCGCAAATCAAAACTGCGATGGCCATGCTGGTCGACCGCGCCGTTGCCGATGGCGACATCCGTCTTGATCTCGATCCGCTCGACATGTTGCGGGCGCTGGCCGGCGTGGCCAATGTCAGTGCCGGCCCGAACTGGGAAGCCAGTGCGAAGCGGCTCGTCGATATCCTGATCGCTGGCGTGCGCACGCCGGGCCGCGAGGGACGGTGACTACGCAGGGAATAAAAGATCGCTCTCGGCACGCGCCCGATGATTTCTGAAGCGTGAGCGCGTCCGAGAAACGAGCTTTTAAACGTCCAGCAATTCCTCGTTGGCGAATTCCGCCTTGTCCGAAATGAAGGCGAAGCGGGCTTCGGCCTTGGTGCCCATCAGGCGCTCAACGGAGTCGGCGGTGCCGTCGCGGTCTTCCGGCAGCAGCTGCACGCGCAGCAAGGTGCGCCGCGCCGGGTCCATGGTGGTTTCTTTCAGCTGCGCCGGCATCATTTCGCCGAGGCCTTTGAAGCGGCCGACGTCGACCTTGGCATTGGCGTTGAATTCGCTCTTCAGCAACGCATCCTTGTGTGCGTCATCGCGCGCATAGACCGTCTTGCTGCCATGGGTGAGGCGGTAGAGCGGTGGGACTGCCAGATAGAGATGCCCTTCATCGATCATCTTTGGCATCTGCCGGTAGAAGAAGGTGATCAGCAGTGAAGCGATGTGGGCGCCGTCGACATCGGCGTCGGTCATGATGATGATGCGCGAATATCGCAGGTCTTCTTCGCGGTAATGCGCGCCGGTGCCGCAGCCGATTGCCTGCATCAGGTCGCTGATCTGCGCATTCGCTGTCAGCTTTTCCTTGGTCGCCGAGGCGACGTTGAGGATCTTGCCGCGCAGCGGCAGGATGGCCTGGGTCTTGCGATCGCGTGCCTGTTTGGCGCTGCCGCCGGCCGAGTCACCCTCGACGATGAACAGCTCGGAGCCTTCGGTTGCCGTGTTGGTGCAGTCGGCCAGTTTGCCGGGCAGGCGCAGCTTCTTCACCGCAGTCTTGCGCGAGGTTTCCTTTTCGGCGCGGCGGCGCAGACGCTCGTCGGCGCGTTCCAGCACGAATTCGAGTAGCTTGTTGGCCTGCACGGGATTGCCCGACAGCCAATGGTCGAACGGGTCCTTGATGGCTTGTTCGACGATCTTCTGGGCTTCGGCCGTTGCGAGACGATCCTTGGTCTGGCCCTGGAATTCCGGCTCACGCACGAACACCGAGAGCATCACGGCGGCGCCGACCATCACGTCTTCCGAAGTGATGGTGCCGGAGCGCTTGCCCTGGCCGACGCGTTCGGCGTGGTCCTTCAGGCCGCGCAGCATGGCGCTGCGCATGCCGGCTTCATGGGTGCCGCCGTCGGGCGTCGGCACGGTGTTAGTATAGGACGACATGAAGCCGTCGGCGTCAGCGGTCCAGGCTACAGCCCATTCGCAGGCGCCATGGGCACCGTTGCGGCCTGACTTGCCGGAGAAGATTTCCGGATGCACCAGCGTATCGGCATGGATCGCCGCAGCGAGATAGTCCTTGAGGCCGCCGGGGAAGTGAAATTCGTCCTCGGCCGGAGTGTCCTCGAGGCCCTTGAGCAGTTCCGGATCGCACTTCCAGCGGATCTTCACGCCACCGAACAGATAGGCCTTGGAGCGCGCCATCTTGAACAGGCGCTGCGGCTTGAAGGCTGCCTTGGCGCCGAAGATATCGGTATCCGGCTTGAAGCGCACGCGGGTGCCGCGTCGGTTATGAACCTTGCCGAGATCCTCAAGCTTGCCCTGCGGAATGCCGCGGGCGAACGTCATCTTGTAGAGCTGCTGGTTGCGCGCAACCTCGACCTCGAGCAGCGAGGAGAGGGCGTTGACCACGGAGACACCGACGCCGTGCAGGCCGCCGGAGGTTTCATAGACCTTGGAGTCGAATTTGCCGCCGGCATGCAGCGTGCACATGATGACTTCGAGGGCGGACTTCTTCGGATGCTTCGGATGCGGATCGACCGGGATGCCGCGGCCGTTATCGGACACCGAGAGGAAGCCGTCGGCGGTCAGTTCCACCTCGATGAAGGTCGCATGGCCAGCCAGCGCCTCGTCCATCGAGTTGTCGATCACTTCGGCGAAAAGGTGATGCAGCGCCTTTTCGTCGGTACCGCCGATATACATGCCCGGGCGACGCCGCACCGGCTCAAGGCCTTCGAGGACCTCGATATCGGCCGCCGTGTAGCCGTCCTCGGCAGTGGCGGAGCGGGTGGACGCCTTCGGTGCGGCAGCCGATTTTGGCGCGTTGGCGCCGCCGAAAAGATCAGCTTTCGCGTTTGATTTCTGTGCCTTGGCCATATGTCTTAAAGTCTTGTCTCGGGTGGCGCCGCGCATGGCGCGGCGAATCGTTGCTGTGACTATGCCACGTTCAGGTTGGCAATGTGGCTGCGACCTCGGGGCTATCAGGCGGTGCCTGAGCGCTCGGTGCGTAGCACAATCACGGCGAACAGGGCCATGGCCGCCAGCATGATCAGTGAGCCGACGATCGGAATGGCCATATAGGCATGGTTGGCGAGCAAAGTGATGCCGATGCCGACCGGGAACATGATGCCGCCGACGATGTGCAAGGAGCCCTGGATTTTGGCCAGTAGCGAGCGTCCGGCAGCGGGCATCAGGCGGTAGTACAACCCGAACAGGAACAGCAGCACGCCGCCGACGAGGTTGAGATGCGCATGCGCGGGGCTCAGCAGGAAGTCCTGGCGAATGCCCATCACGATGCCGGCAACCATGCCGATCAGCAATACCAGCACACTCACGCACATCATCGGCGATCCGATCACCTTCGATCCTTTGAGTTCTTATTTTGACAGCAGGGCGGGAAGTGAGCCGAACGGCGGTACAGAATGGCCATTGGGTAAGCCGGTCTGACCTTGGACACAGAAGCCGGGAAAAGGTACAAATTTACCGGTGGACGTCCGCACCGCGGCTATCGGCCCTCAGATGATGTTGTGACTTGATGTGATCGGTGCCGCCGGATTACCTGTCGCGGGCGTTTGAAGGTTAAAGCGGTTCACGGCCGATCAGGCCGGCGCCAGAGCCGTAAAGGAACAATCTCTATATGGAAGGCTGGATGCACGGGCTGATCGAATTCGTGCGCCAGAATCAGGTCTGGGCGGCGCCGATCGTTCTGCTGCTGGCCTTCGGTGAATCGCTCGCTTTCATCTCGTTGCTGCTGCCGGCCTGGGGCGCGCTGGTGGCCATCGGGGCCCTGGTCGGCGCAAGCGGCATCAGCTTCTGGCCTGTGCTGATCGCCGGAGCCGTGGGAGCGGCGCTCGGCGACTGGCTCTCTTACTGGTTCGGTTTCAAATACAAGGATCATGTGGCCCAGATCTGGCCACTGTCCAAATTTCCCGAGCTGCTTCCGCGCGGCGAAGCGTTCGTGAAGAAGTGGGGAGTACCCAGCATCTATATAGGCCGCTTCTTCGGTCCATTGCGGGCGTCGGTGCCGCTGGCTGCCGGCATTTTCGAAATGCCGTATTGGCGCTTTCAGGTTGCCAATTTCACCTCGGCCTTTATCTGGTCGGGCGCGCTTCTCATGTTCGGCGACGGCCTGTCGATGACCGTGGAATGGCTCTGGAAACTGAAGTAGTCCGGCGGGGGAATAACCGCCGTGTCCGGGTGTTGAACGGGCTGACATGTCGCGGCGTCCGTATGCCGCGGCAACTCGCAGAAGTCATCATAGGCTGGTAGATACGTCCGCCCGAACCTGCCCGTCTTGCGCATGCCACTAGCTTCAATCGGAGAACTGCATCATGGACCTGTCACGCCGTCACGCCCTTGCTGGAGCCGCTGCGCTTGCCGCAGCTCCATTGCTCACCACAGGCTCTGCCAAAGCCGCAGCGCCGCCGGCTGACAAGCAAGCGCCGAGCTTCTATCGCTACAAGGTTGGCGATGCGCAGGTGAATGCGATTTCCGACGGCGCCAGCACCTTTCCACTGGCTGATACTTTCGTGCTCAACGCCAAGAAGGATGAGGTCAACGCGGCGCTCGACAAGGCCTTCCTGCCGAAGGACAAGATGACCATCCACTTTGCACCGCTGGTCATCAACACGGGGGGCAAGCTGGTCGTCATCGACACCGGCAATGGTCCCGGCGCGTTCGCGGCGACGAAGGGCAATGTCGGCCAGTTCGCCAGCAACATGGCTGCTGCCGGCATCGACGCCAAGAATGTCGACATGGTGGTGATCTCGCATTTCCACGGTGACCACGTGAACGGCCTTCTCGCAGCCGACGGCTCGCCGGCGTTTCCGAATGCCGAAGTGCTCGTGCCCGCCGCTGAGTGGAAGTACTGGAACGACGATGGCGAGATGGCCAAGGCCGCCAATGACCGCATGAAGGGTCTGTTCGCCAGCAACCGCAAGCTCTTCAACGATGGGCTGAAGAAGAAGGTCACGCCCTATGAGTGGGGCAAGGACGTCGCGCCGGGCCTGCTCGCTGTGGAGTCGATTGGCCACACACCGGGTCATACCTCGTTCGTGCTCTCGTCCGGCAGCGACAAGCTGTTCATTCAGTCCGACGTCACCAACCATCCGTCGCTGTTCGTCGCCAATCCCGGCTGGCACCTGATGTTCGATCAGGATCCGGCACAGGCGGAAACAACGCGCCGCAAGGTCTATGACATGCTGGTGGCCGACAAGATGCGGGTGCAGGGCTTCCACTATCCGTTCCCGGCGAATGGTTTCGTTGAGAAGGATGGCAGTGGTTATCGGCTGGTGCCGGCGCCGTGGAGCCCCGTGATCTAAACGAAACCCTGACCATTCCCGGCCTGCGCTGCAGCGCAGGCCGGCTACTCCCGCGAAAACCCATCGCCTCCGTCATCGCGTCGTGCCAGTCTCCGTGCCGGAGTCGCGCCAACAGCGACCACATTAAGCGATGGGAGAAGACCTCATGCATCTGTCACGACGGCATGTACTGACCGGCGCCGCGGCGCTCGCAGCGACGCCACTGCTTTCTTCTGCTCCGGCAAAGGCGACAGCGCCACTGGCCGACAAGCAGGCACCGAGTTTCTATCGCTACAAGGTCGGCGACATTCAGGTGAATGCGATATCCGATGGCGCGGCGACGTTTCCGCTGGCCGACACCTATATCCCCAACGCCAAACGTGATGACATCAACGCCGCACTGGCCAAGGCATTCCTGCCGACAAACCAGATCACGAACTTCTATGCGCCGCTGGTGATCAACACCGGCGGCAAGCTTGTGGTGATCGACACCGGCAACGGTCCCGGCGCCTTTGCGGCGACGAAGGGCAATGTCGGTCAGTTCGCTACCAATATGATGGCGGCGGGGATCGATCCCAGGATGATCGACATGGTCGTGATCTCGCACTTCCACGGCGATCATGTGAATGGCCTGCTGACGGCGGACGGCGTGCTGGCATTTCCCAATGCCGAAGTGTTGGTGCCGGCAACTGAGTGGAAGTTCTGGATGGATGATGGCGAAATGAGCCGCGCCACCGGTGATCGCATGACGGGCCTGTTCAAGAACAACCGGCGGGTGTTCGAGGCCGGTTTGAAGAAGAAGGTCACGCCCTACGAGTGGGGTAAGGACGTCGCACCGGGGCTGCTGGCCATCGCCTCGATCGGACATACACCGGGCCATACGTCCTATGTGCTGTCGTCCGGATCGGACAAGCTCTTCATCCAGTCGGACGTCACCAACCATCCGGCGCTGTTCGCCACCCATCCGGACTGGCAGATCATGTTCGATCAGGACCCGGCGCAGGCCGCGGCCACCCGTCACAAGGTCTATGACATGCTGGTGGCCGACAGGATGCGGGTGCAGGGCTTTCACTATCCGTTCCCGGCCAACGGTTTCGTCGAGAAGGATGGCAACGGCTACCGCGTGGTGCCGGCGCCGTGGAGCCCGGTTCTCTGAGGTCTGTGCTCTGACGATCTTGACGGATCGCGGGCGCGGCCCTATGACCGCGCCCATGATCAACCTTGCGACCAGCATCATCGCCCGCCGCCGCCGCATTCTCGCGGCAGGTGGAGATATGCGCGCTTAAGCGTTTCGATCTCTCACTGCCGCCGGATCCGGTCCGCGGCAGTCATTCCCCCGAAGCGCGATCTGATCCGACGGCCCCTCACCAGAGCAGGAGCCCGTCATGTATACGCCGCCCAAATTCCAGCCCGATCGCACCAAAGCTTTGGCGTTCGCCGAGTCGCGTGGATTCGGCACGGTCTGTTCGTGGAACGGCCGCAAGCCGATCGCCTCGGCACTGCCGTTCTGTCTCGATTATGGCAATGACGGCACGCCGCGTGTGGCCTTTCACGTGGCGCGGCATAACCCGCTGGTCAAACTGGCTGACGGTGCGTCGCCATGGGTCATGGCCGTGAATGGCGCGGATGCCTATGTCTCGGCCGATTGGTATGCCTCGCCGGACCAGGTGCCCACCTGGCTCTATCAGGCCGTGCATCTGACGGGGACAGTGCGGCTGTTGTCCGATGGCGAACTCGGCCCCCACCTTGACGCGCTGAGCACAAGGTTCGAAAGCTGGCTCGCGCCCAAGCCGGTCTGGACGTCGGCGAAGATGACGGCCGGACGGCTGGAGGCGATGAAGAAGGCGATTGTCGGTCTGGTGATGTCGGTGGAAGAGGTTGAAGGCAGCTTCAAACTGAATCAGCACAAGTCCGACGTGGATCACGTGGCTGTCGCGAGCGCGTTGGGGCAGCAGCCCGATGCCGGCGCGCAGTTGCTGGCCACAGAAATGCAAGCACTGCGTCCGCATTTGTTCGCGGATGATGTGTCACAATTGAATGTTATGGCGAGTCTCGAAGGAACGATGTGATGAGCACTATCCAGGCAAAGGCTGGCGCGGCTGGCGGGATCTCGGCAACGCCCTCCGTATTCGTCGATGGCGCCGCAGGAACGACCGGGCTCGGCATTCGCGAGCGTCTCGCGCATCAGAGCGTCGTGGCCGTCAAACACATCGACCCCGAGAAGCGCAAGGATCCAGCCGCAAAACTGGCGCTGATGGAGGAAGTGGATCTCGTCATCCTGTGCCTGCCGGACGATGCGGCGAAGGAGACTGTCGCGCTGATCGACAGCATGGGGACCAAAGGCCCCAAGGTGCTCGATGCCTCGACGGCCTATCGGGTTGCGCCCGACTGGGCCTACGGCTTTGCCGAACTGGCGCCGGATCAGGCTGACAAGATCCGCGCTGCCCGGAAAGTCTCGAACCCGGGCTGTTATCCGACAGGTGCGATCGCGCTGCTGCGGCCGGTGATCGATGCCGGGCTGATGCCGGCGGATTATCCTGTCTCCATCAATGCGGTGAGCGGCTATTCCGGCGGCGGCAAATCGATGATCGAAAGTTTTGAGGACGGCACCGCGCCGGCCTTCGAACTCTATGGCCTCGGCTTTGAGCACAAGCACGTGCCGGAGACGCAACTCTATTCGCATCTCACGCGGCGGCCGATCTTCGTGCCGTCGGTCGGCAATTTCCGACAGGGCATGCTGGTCTCGATCCCGCTGCATCTCGATGCTCTGCCCGGCAAGCCTGATGCCGCCGACTTCCACGCCGCGTTGGTCAAATGGTACGCCGCGAGCAGCATTGTGTCTGTGGTGCCGATGGATGCCGCGGCGATCACGCGCGGACGGATTGAGCCTGAAGCGCTCAACGAGACTAACATGCTCGAACTCTATGTGTTTTCCAGCGACAGGCATCGCCAAGTGGTTCTCGTCGCCAGGCTCGATAATCTCGGCAAGGGTGCGTCCGGCGCAGCGGTGCAGAACATGCGGCTGATGCTCGGCCTGGATTGAGAGTAAGGGTGGGCGTCGACCTCGCCCCGCTTTTTGCGACGGCCCTCGAAGGAACGATGTGATGAGCACGAAGAAGAAAATCGGCATTCTCGGCGCGTCTGGTTACACCGGCGCCGAACTGGTGCGGCTGCTGCTGCGCCATCCCAAGGTCGATCTCGTGCTGCTGACGGCCGACCGGCGCGCCGGGCAGGCGATGGGCGATGTGTTCCCGCAATTCGCCCCCTACGAGCTGCCGACGCTGGTCAGCATCGACTCCGTCGATTGGACGACCATCGGCCTCGATCTGGTGTTCTGCGCGCTGCCGCATGCGACCACGCAGAAGGTGCTGCAGGATCTGCTGGCCAAGGCACCTGAGACCAAGGTGGTGGATCTGTCAGCCGACTTCCGGCTCGAGGACGCAGCCGCCTATGCGAAGTGGTACGGCCACGAGCATCACGCGCTCGAACTGCAGAAGGAAGCCGTCTACGGCCTCGTCGAGATCTATCGGCGCGATATCAAGAAGGCGCGCCTGATCGCCAATCCCGGCTGCTACACATCATGCGCGATCCTGCCGCTGGTGCCGTTGTTGAAAGCGCGCGCGATCGAAACCGATGAGATCGTGATCGATGCCAAATCGGGCATGACGGGCGCGGGGCGTTCGGCAAAGGAAGAGATGCTGTTCTCCGAAGTGTCCGAAGGCTTCAACGCCTATGGTGTCGGCCATCACCGGCACATGGCGGAGCTCGATCAGGAATTTTCAAAGGCTGCGGGCAAGGACGTAGTCGTGAGTTTCACGCCGCATCTGCTGCCGCAGAATCGCGGCATCCTCTCGACCATTTATGTGCGGGGGCGGCGGGGCAAGACGGCACAGGACATGCACGACGTACTGGTCAAGCAGTATGAGAAAGAGCCGTTCGTGTACATCCTGCCATTCGGCAAGACGCCGCATTCGCGGCATGTGCGCGGCTCCAACATGACCTTCATCGGCGTTGCTGCGGATCGTATCCCGGGCCGTGCGATCATCGTCTCGACGCTGGACAACCTGACCAAGGGCGCGTCGGGGCAGGCGGTGCAGAACATGAATCTGGTACTCGGCTTTGCCGAGACGCTGGGCATCGATCAGCCGGCGATGTTCCCGTAAAGCAAGTCTTCGTGAGGCGTGATGTCTTCAGCAAGACCGGCGTGGATGGCCGGGACATCTAGCGAAGCAGCGCTTCGCGCTTTAGCTTGGCCATGACGATAGATTACGCGGTGAGTGATCTGACTTGTTGATCTCGCTGTGGCTGAAATAGACTCAACGTGTAACTCGCATATCGCTCGCTCATGCTGGCTGCGATCACGCGTGAGTGGCATTGACCAGAAACACATCCATAGATAGATTTTTCGGATATTATACTGTCCCGGTCAAATGCGACCGGTCGTCGTTTATTTGAAAAATCATTTTGGGGGTGCGGGTATGCGTTATTCTTGGCGTTGGAACGTGTTGCTCGTGATTGTTGCTCTGTTCGGTGCGCCTGCCGAAAGCTTCGCTCAGATCGGCATCGGAGATGTCATCGGCAATCGGACATTGCGATTGAGCAGCGGCGTCGATCTCGGACTGACAAAGTTCGGCCCGGATCTTGTCACCGGTTCGGTGACGGCATTCGCGGCGGTCCGCGACATCCAGGCGGTGATGAACACCGTGCTGCCGGTGATCAACAAGCAGATTGTTTGCAAAAACCGCGATCTATTAGAGGGCGGCGGCAGGCTGCAGAGTATTTCGATCAATGGATCGACGGCGTTGCCGAACGGGCTGGTGCTCTCTACGACGGGAGACTTCGCAGATTGCCTCACCGGCTGGGTTGGCGGTCAGGCGCAGATCTCGATTCCCATCCTGATTTCGAACACGGCTCTCTCGGTGAAACTCAGCGTCGGCACCGTCATTGTCGGGGATGGTCGCAACGCGTGGCAGCGCAAAATCGCCGCTGTAATTGCGTCGAAGATCGCACCGGTGACCGCTCAGCTCAATGGCTACATCGGGATGCAACTTTCCGGGCAAGCCCTGCGGCGCCAGGCCGACGCATACAAGCTGAAGATCAATTCCGTTCAATTGGCGGCAGACACCGGAGACCTCATTCTCACAGTCAAGCTCTCAGGCCAGGCCAAGGTGCAGGAGCTGGATGCGCTATTTGTTGGGACGCCGGGGATCTGACCAACCAGTCTTGCTGTAGCCCGGCTGAAGGTATGGGTGTTAGCCAACAACAGAACGGCCCGGACTTTCATCCGGGCCGTTCATATTTCAGTGCGTCGTGCAGCTTACGCGGCGGCCGACTTGGCGGTCGCGACTTCCGAAATGGTCTTCAGGATCTGCGAAGCGATGGCGTAGGGGTCGCCCTGCGAATTCGGACGACGGTCTTCCAGATAGCCCTTGTAGTCGTTCTTGACGAAGGAGTGCGGGACGCGGATCGATGCGCCGCGGTCCGCGATGCCGTAGCTGAACTTGTTCCACGGAGCCGTTTCGTGCTTGCCGGTCAGACGCTTGTCGTTGTCCGGGCCGTAAACAGCGATGTGATCCATCAGGTTCTTGTCGAACTGGGCCATCAGGGCTTCGAAGTAGTCCTTGCCGCCGACCGTACGCATATATTCGGTCGAGAAGTTGGCGTGCATGCCCGAGCCGTTCCAGTCGGTATCGCCGAGCGGCTTGCAGTGGAATTCGATGTCGATGCCGTACTTCTCCGTCAAACGGAGCAGCAGGTAACGCGCGATCCACATTTCGTCAGCGGCCTTCTTGGAGCCCTTGCCGAAGATCTGGAATTCCCACTGGCCCTTCGCCACTTCGGCGTTGATGCCTTCGTGGTTGATGCCAGCTTCGAGGCAGAGGTCGAGATGTTCTTCGACGATCTCGCGGGCGATCGAGCCGACGTTCTTGAAACCGACGCCGGTGTAATATGGACCCTGCGGAGCCGGGTAACCGGCTTCGGGGAAGCCGAGCGGACGGCCGTTCTCGTAGAAGAAGTATTCCTGCTCGAAACCGAACCAGGCGCCGGCATCGTCGAGGACGGTCGCGCGCCGGTTGGTCGCGTGCGGGGTGACGCCATCGGGCATCATGACTTCGCACATCACCAGGGCGCCGTTCTCACGGGCCGCATCGGGATAGATCGCAACCGGCTTCAGCACGCAATCGGAGCTGTGGCCTTCAGCCTGCATGGTCGACGAACCGTCGAAGCCCCACAGCGGGAGCTGTTCGAGGGTCGGGAAATCTTCGAATTCCTTGATCTGCGTCTTGCCACGCAGGTTCGGAACCGGCGTGTAACCGTCGAGCCAAATGTACTCGAGCTTATACTTTGTCATGCGGGTCTCTCATAAGTTGGCGATGCGTAGGGCGTGAGCCCTGAGCTTGCCGGTGGGCGGATGCAGGATCCACCCCCAGCGGCACAGCTTGTAAAGCACGTAATATGCCAATTTGCCGCGGCGCAACCGTCTGCGTCGTAAAAAGGTCATCGGGCGGGGGATACCGACCTGGCATCGCGTAAATCGGGACCGTCGCCATCTCGAATCGGCGGTATTTTCGCGATTTTCAGCAGCAGAGCGAACGGCGGCTTTGAACGCTCATGCTCAATTCCGATGCACGAGATATTTTCGAGGAACTTTTCTGCCCTTCAAGCGCTCATTTGACGGTTGAGCCGCCAACCTGTCGCGGCCAAAGCATGCGCGCCAAAGGCGCATTGGCACGTCGTGCGCATAATGTCGGCATTCGCCTGCTTTTTAAGGAGCAATCGGCACAAAAGAAGTGCGCCGATGTTACAATCTAGACCTGACGTGAAAAACGCAGAGCGAGAAGCTGATCAGGAAGGAAAAGTGAGCGTTATGACGACGAATATCTCACATCAACACACTGCCAAGATCTACCGGTTTCCGGTGGGCGGACGTGCATCGGTCGGCCCGCGCCGGCTGGACATACGGCCGAGCCAGTTCCGCGTGCAACAGACCGCTCCGGCCGTTGCCGTCGACGGCTGGTATCACGAGGCCGCCATCCAGGACGCCAAGCGGACCACAGAACACTGATGGCGAGCATCAGGCAGAGGCGTCGCGCAGTGCACGGGAGATTTGAAGTGATTGAGGGTCGAAACAATGATGTTTCGGCCCTCTTGTTATGGGGCGCTGACCAGCGTTCGTAGAGACTTTTGTCAGACGCCGAAGATCGACCAGCCCAGTCGTTTCGTGAGTGCTTCGAGGGCGATGCGGCCGAGATGCGAATTCCCGTGCTGGTCAAGACCCGGCGCCCAGACCGCGATCGACGCTTTGCCGGGCGCCACTGCAATAATGCCGCCGCCGACGCCGCTTTTGCCGGGCAGGCCGACGCGATAGGCGAATTCGCCGGAACCGTCATAGTGGCCGCACATGAGCATCAGCGCATTGATACGGCGCGCGCGCTCTGAGGACACCACCGAGAGGCCGGTCGAGGGATTGCGGCCGGAATAAGCAAGATAGCGCGTCGCCATCGCGAGCTGTCGGCACGACATCGCGATCGCGCAGTGGTGGAAATAGACGCCGAGCGTGAAGTCGACGGGGTTTTCGACCACGCCAAACGACTTCATGTAATTGGCCAGCGCGGTGTTGCGAAAGCCGGTGCGTTTCTCGGACGCGGCAACCGTCTCATCGATCACGATGGAGCTGTCGCCAGACAGAAACTGCATGAAACGCAGGATTTCGCCGATGGCCTCGCGGGGCTGATGGCCGGACAGGATGACATCGGTGACGGCGATGGCGCCGGCATTGATGAAGGGGTTGCGCGGCACGCCGCGCTCCCGTTCGAGCTGGACGATGGAGTTGAATGGGTTACCCGACGGCTCCCGGCCGACATGTTTCCACAGCCGGTCGCCGACCATTCCGAGCGCCAGCGTCAGTGTGAACACTTTCGAGATGCTCTGGATCGAGAACGGCACATCGGCATCGCCGCCGGCCGCCACCTGACCATCGGCATCGATCACCACAAGACCGAACTGGTTGGGATCGATGCCGGCCAGTTCAGGAATATAGCTCGCGACCTCGCCGCGGTCGGTGCGCTGCGCCATCTCGTCAGCAATTTCCTTGACGACGAGATCGAGACTCGGGGCAGCGTGGTTCATTGCATCAATCTAGCGAGAAGGGGCGTTAGTACGGAATCCGCAGGATCGCGATGGCGAGCACGGCCTGAGCGAAGAAACCGACAAGGAAGGCCAGCGTGCGGAAGACGGGCAGACCCAGTGTGTAGACAATCAGATGCACGACGCGCGACCAGAAATAGACGGCACAGGCCAGAACAGTGGTCGGGGTCGAAACATCTGCAGCGTTCAGGATCAACACCAGCGGGGCGAAGACGATGAGGTTCTCGACCGCGTTGTCATGGGCGAACAGCAGCCGGTTGGCCCAATCGGCCAGAGGCTTGTCATTACGCGACGGATTGGCCATCGCGCCGGTAACGCCGCGGACCATGATGCGGTTCAGCACATAGGGCACCCAGAGCAGGCCGGTGAGAATCACGGTCAGCGTCAGCCAGAACAATTCGCGCGTCATCCGGGTATCCTTTCGGTCGAAATTTCCGCGGAAAACGCGGAGATGGTCCTGCAAAACACGCACGCCGCAAGTGGGATGCGACGCACGTTGGCCGAAACCATAGACGTTTGCTGTGACAACGCCAACTGAGCCCGGAGCACGCGAGCCGTTATGCCCGCACCCGCACGTAACTACCCGGCGCATCTTCCAGCGCGGGGTACGCGTCAGTGCCGACAGGGCGGGCAGGGACTTCCTCGCCATCGATGCCGGTCAGCCATTCACGCCAGTTCGGCCACCACGAGCCCGCATGTTCCTGCGCGGTCTTCATCCAGTCAGCGAGATCGGTGGCCTTGGTATTCTCGTTGGTCCAGTACTGGTACTTGCCGGAGGCGGGTGGATTGACCACGCCGGCGATGTGGCCGGAGCCGGACAGCACGTATTTCACCGGGCCGCCGAAGAATTGCGAGCCGTACAGCACCGATTGCGCCGGCGCGATGTGGTCCTCGCGGGTGGCGAGATTGTAGACGGGCACCTTGACCTTGGAGAGATCGAGCCTTGTGTTGTCGAGGATCATGTTGCCGGTCGAGAGCTTGTTCTCGAGATAGCAGTTGCGCAGATAGAACGAGTGGTTCGCCGCCGGCATCCGCGTCGCATCGGAATTCCAGTGCAGCAGATCGAAAGCCGAGGGCGGCTTGCCCTTGAGATAGTTGTTGACCACGTAGGACCAGATCAGGTCGTTGGAGCGCAGCATGTTGAAGGCCATGGCCATCCTGCTGCCTTCCAGCACACCCGCCGCCTGCATATCCTTTTCCAGCGCCGAGATCTGATCCTCGTCGACAAACACCATGAGGTCGCCGGCATGGGTGAAGTCGACCTGCGCGGCCAGGAAAGTTGCTGATGCCACGCGGACGCGGCGCTTCTCGGCCAGCCAGGCCAATGTCGAGGCGAGCAGGGTGCCGCCGACGCAATAGCCGATGGTGTGGACCGTCATTTCGCCCGTGACCTTCTCGATCACGTCCATCGCGGTCAGCGGACCTTCCTTCATGTAGTCGTCGAACGTCTTGGCACCGAGGCGCTTGTCGGGGTTGACCCAGGAGATCACGAACACCGAGACGCCCTGATCGACGGCCCACTTGATGAAGGATTTTTCCGGCTTCAGGTCGAGAATGTAGAACTTGTTGATCCAGGGCGGCACGATCAGAAGCGGCGTGCGCAGCACGTTCTCGGTTGCCGGCTGATACTGGATCAGCTGCATCACCTCGTTCTGGAAAATCACCTTGCCCGGCGTCGTCGCCATGTTGACGCCGACTTCGAGATTCTTCGGGTCGGACTGGCGGATGCGGATCGAGCCGTGGCCGGCCTCGATGTCCTCGGCAAGCATCGTCATGCCGCGCATCAGGTTACTGCCGTTCGACGCGACGGTTTCGCGCAGCACTTCCGGATTGGTCAGCACGAAGTTCGACGGCGCCATCGCATTGGTGATCTGCTGGACGTAGAACTCTGCCTTCTTGCGGGTATGCGCATCCAGACCTTCGGCATTCTTGACGAGGTCCTGGGCCCATTGCGTGGTCAAGAGATAGGCCTGCATCACGAAATCGAAAAACTGGTTCGATTTCCATTCAGGATCGCTGAAGCGCTTGTCGCGCGGCAGTGCCTCGATGGCGGGCGAGGCGGCTTCCCCGACCATCCGGCGCATCGCCGATCCCCAGAGGTCGAGATAGGCCTTGCCGAGCTTCATCTGCAATTCGGCGGCGCGCTTGTCGTCGGACAGCCAGTAATTGGCAACGACGCTGAACGTCTTGATCAGTTCCGTCAGCTCGTTCGGCGGCTTGTCGACAGTCTCGCCGGTTTGGCGCGGCTGCAGATAGGCGGCCAAAGCCTTGCCGCCATTCTCCATGGCCTTGGCCATGTTGAGCGCAAAAGCTTCGGGATTGAACGGTTTGGCGCCCTTGTCGCCCGTCTTGTCGTCAGCAGCTTTAACGTCGGCGGCAACTTCAGTCATGGCGCAACAACAGCTTCATTCCAGTCGGGCAACGGAACGTCACCACGCAAATCGATGATGGCACAGTTCGCGGATTGCCGCAGGATTCGATGTGCTGCACCGCGTCATATCTTTGGCTTTGGGTCTTGCTTCCGTCATATTGAAGATCCAAGCCTGTAGCTTGTTCTCCCGGCATTAATCCTTTGTGACCAGATTGGTTGGATGGTGCGTTGCGATAGGGACGAAATCGATTCTAATGCGATGTGGGTTGTGGCGTGACGCGTAGAGGCTCATTCAGGGCGATCGGTGGTCGCAGCGGGCGAGCGGCGACAGCTGCCGCCCTGCTGGCGCTGGCGCTTGGCTTGCCCCTTGGCGGCTGCGCCTCGACCATCGCCGACTTGCCCATGGTGGGTACGCCTGCGGGCGCTCCGGCGCGGCCAGCCGAGGTGGGGACCTATCTGCCGGTTCATGACCTGCCCACGTCCCGCGAAGGCACCGCCATGGCGCCTGCGGACCAGGCCAAGATGCAGGCGGAATTGACTGCCGCCCGCGACCGCCAGGCCGTCGTACTGCCTGCCAAACCGGCAGCCAAATAGTCAAAACTGCCCGTCGTGACTGGTGTCACCGGGCTTCCGTGATAAAAAGAAACGATTCAACCGCATGCTGAAGCGGTTCTGGAGCCCGATCCCATGGAAGAATTCTACCGCATCCGCCGATTGCCGCCCTATGTGTTCGAACAGGTCAACCGGGCCAAGGCCGCCGCGCGGAACGCTGGCGCCGATATCATCGACCTCGGCATGGGCAATCCGGATCTGGCGACCCCGCCGCATGTGATCGAGAAGCTCAAGGAAACCCTGGGCAAGCCGCGCACCGACCGCTATTCGGCCTCGAAAGGCATCACCGGACTGCGCAAGGCCCAGGCCGGCTATTATGAGCGCCGCTTTGGCGTGAAGCTCAATCCCGACACCCAGGTGGTGGCGACGCTGGGCTCCAAGGAAGGCTTCGCCAACGTCGCCCAGGCCATCACCGCGCCCGGCGACGTCGTGCTGTGCCCGAATCCGAGCTATCCCATTCACGCTTTCGGCTTCCTGATGGCCGGCGGCGTGATCCGCTCGGTGCCGTCCGAACCGACGCCGGATTTCTTCGCCGCCGTCGAGCGCGCCATCATCCATTCGATCCCGAAGCCGATCGCGCTGATCGTCTGCTATCCGTCTAATCCGACGGCGCAGGTGGCGAGCCTCGATTTCTACAAGGACCTCGTCGCCTTCGCGAAGAAGCACGAGATCTACATCCTCTCGGATCTCGCTTATGCCGAGGTCTATTTCGACGACAAGAACCCGCCGCCATCGGTGCTGCAGGTGCCGGGCGCGATCGATGTCACCGTCGAGTTCACCTCGATGTCGAAAACCTTCTCGATGGCCGGCTGGCGCATGGGCTTTGCGGTCGGCAACGAGCGCATCATTGCCGCGCTGACGCGGGTGAAATCCTATCTCGACTACGGCGCCTTCACGCCAGTTCAGGTCGCGGCCACTGCTGCATTGAACGGACCTGATGATTGCATCCGCGAGATGCGCGACACCTATCGCAAGCGTCGTGATGCGATGGTGGAGTCGTTCGGTCGCGCCGGCTGGGACATTCCGCCGCCGTCGGCATCGATGTTCGCCTGGGCGCCGCTGCCGGAGAAATTTCGCGAAGTCGGCAGCATGCAGTTTGCAACGCTCCTCGTTGAAAAATCCGGCGTGGTTGTGTCTCCCGGCGTCGCCTTCGGCGAGCATGGCGAGGGTTACGTCCGTATCGCGATGGTGGAGAACGAACAGCGCATTCGCCAGGCTGCCCGCGGCATCCGCCGCTTCCTTGAAAGCGGTCTCGAAACGTTGCACAACGTGGTTCCTATCGCCAACCGGCGATAGGCGTGATCTCCGAAAACCGGCAACCGGTTTTCGGATCGGTCATCGCTCAACAAGAATTCCGACAGGTCTGAAGCTTAATGGTCGCACCCCTCAAAGTGGGTATCGCGGGACTCGGCACCGTTGGTGCCGAAGTCGTCCGTCTCATCGAACAGCAGAACTCGATTT
The DNA here is from genome assembly GCF_008329525.1 of Tardiphaga sp. P9-11. Classification (GTDB taxonomy): domain Bacteria; phylum Pseudomonadota; class Alphaproteobacteria; order Rhizobiales; family Xanthobacteraceae; genus Tardiphaga. The sequence goes on from NZ_NPKQ01000007.1 coordinate 125,648, forward strand.
TGGCCGCGCGTTGTGGTCGTGGCGTCAAGGTGGTCGCTGTCACCGCGCGTTCCAAAACCAAGAAGCGCGGCGTTGATCTGCGTGGCATCGACTGGATGAAGGATCCGCTGGCAGTTGCGCGGCATCCGGACGTCGAGTGCTTCGTCGAATTGATGGGCGGTGTCGGCGATCCCGCGCTGTCGTCGATCGAGGCGGCGCTGAGTGCTGGCAAGTCGGTCGTTACCGCGAACAAGGCACTAATCGCCAAGCATGGCTTGAAGCTCGCGGCATCGGCCGAGAAGCACGGCGGCGCGCTGAATTACGAGGCTGCCGTCGCCGGCGCCATTCCGGTCATCAAGACCATCCGCGAAGGCCTCGCCGGCACCGATATCAACCGCGTTTACGGCATCCTCAACGGCACCTGCAACTACATCCTGTCACGGATGGAGCTGGAGGGTTTGTCCTTCGAGGAATGTCTCAAAGACGCGCAGCGGCTTGGCTACGCCGAGGCTGAGCCGTCCTTCGACGTCGATGGCCACGACACCGCGCAGAAGTTGGCCATTCTCGCCAGCCTCGCATTCGGGACCAAGGTTGCGCAGAGCGCTGTGTCGGTCGAAGGCATCTCGTCGATTGCCGCCGAAGATCTGCGCGCGGCGGCCGAGCTTGGCTATCGGGTGAAATTGCTGGGCGTTGCCATGCGCACCGCGACGGGCATCGAACAGCGCGTGCATCCGACCATGGTGCCGTTGTCGTCCTCGATCGCGCAGGTCATGGGCGTCACCAATGCGGTGACCATCGACGGCGCCGGCATTGCGCCGATCACGCTGGTCGGTCCGGGCGCTGGCGGCGCCGCAACGGCATCCGCCGTTCTGGCTGATATAGCCGATGTCGCACGCAATGTGCGCGCGCTGCCGTTCGGGCGGCCGGTCGACAAGCTCAAGACCACCACCAAGGCGCCGATGGAGCGCCACGAAGGTGGTTATTACATCCGCCTGATGGCGCGCGATCTCGCCGGCACGGCCGCACGCATCGCGACGCGTCTGGCGGAGCAGAAGATCTCGCTGGAGTCGATCGTGCAGCGGCATCCGAATGGCGGTATCGAGCCGGTCGGCGGTGCCAAGAAATCGTCGCCGGTGCCTGTTATCCTGATCACCTACGCCACCACCGAGGATGCGATGCGCCGTGCCTTGCAGGCCGTGCAGAGCGACAAGGTGATATCAGGCAAGCCGCAAGTTATCCGGATCGAGAAGAACTAAATCCACGCGTTGAGAGTTGTACAGGATCACCCGATCCCCAGGGATTAGTTGATCCCCAGGGATCAGCCGATCCGCCGTAGAAGGAGCCAACCGATGTCGACCCATATTACCGTCCCGCCGCAGCAACTGCTCGAGCGCATTCTGACGCTGGAGATCGTTCGCGTGACCGAGCGCGCGGCAGTGTCGGCTGCGCGGCTGCGTGGTCATGGGCAGGAAAAGGCTGCGGATCAGGCTGCCGTGGACGCGATGCGCCGCGAGCTCAACAAGATGCCGATCGACGGCACCATCGTGATCGGCGAGGGCGAGCGCGACGAAGCGCCGATGCTTTATATCGGTGAAAAGGTCGGCATCAATGCCGGCCCCAAGGTCGATATTGCCGTCGATCCGCTCGAAGGCACGACACTGTGCGCCAAGGACATGCCGGGCTCGATCGCCACCATGGCGATGGCCGACGGTGGCACGCTGCTGCACGCGCCCGACGTCTATATGGACAAGATCGCGATTGGTCCGGGCTACGCCAAGAACGTGATCGACATCGACGCATCGCCGGAAGAGAACATCAAGCGCCTCGCCAAAGCCAAGGGCGTGCCGGTGTCGGCGATCACCGCCCTCGTGCTTGAGCGGCCGCGGCACGAAGCATTGATCGCAGCGATCCGATCGACGGGGGCAGCGCTGCGTCTCATTCCGGACGGCGACGTCGCCGGCGTCATCCACACCACCGATCCCGCCAAATCTGGCATCGACATCTATCTTGGCATTGGCGGTGCACCGGAAGGCGTGCTGGCGGCTGCAGCACTGCGCTGCATTGGCGGCCAGATGCAGACCCGATTGATCCTCGATACCGACGAGAAGCGCGAGCGTGCGCTGAAGATGGGTGTCACCGATCCGAAGATGATCTATGGCATCGAGGACATGGCGAAGGGCGACTGCCTGTTTGCTGCTACCGGTGTCACCGACGGTGCATTGTTGTCGGGTGTCAAGTTCCGCGGCGACGTCATCGAGACCGAGACCATTGTGATGCGTTCGGTGACAGGCACCGTGCGCATCATCAAGGGCGAGCATCGCCAGCTCGAAAAATTCCACCTGGATTGAGTTCGGTCATATGGCGAAGGCGAATGTTGACATCCGTCCGGTCGGCCCTGACGAGCGGGCTGCCTGGGAGCCGCTATGGCAGGGCTATCTGACGTTCTACAAGGCGACACTGCAACAGGCCGCAACCGATACGGCGTGGAAGCGTTTCCATGACGCCAATGAGCAGATGTTTCTGCTCGGCGCCTATGTGGACGGCAAGCTCACCGGCATCGTCCAGTTCCTGTATCACCGCTCATCCTGGACGCCGGGCAACTACTGCTATCTGCAAGACCTGTTCGTCGACAGCAGCGCCCGCGGCCTTGGTGTCGGTCGTGCGCTGATCGAAGCCGTCTACGCAAAGGCCAAGGCTGATGGCTGCAGCCGCGTACACTGGCTGACCCAGAACGAGAATGCGCAAGCGCGCATTCTGTACGATCAGGTTGCGGACAATTCCGGATTTATGCAGTACCGGAAGATACTCTGATTGAAGACGATCCGGGCGCGCCAAGACGCACCCGGATCAATCAAACCAAAAATCAAAAACAAACGGGGATGAAACCATGAGCGAGACGCGCGATGTCAAGGCGTTGGTGTTCGACGTGTTCGGCACCGTGGTGGACTGGCGTTCCAGCCTGATTGCTGACTGTACGGCATGGGGCAAGGCGCGTGACATCACAGCTGACTGGACCGCGCTGGTCGATGCCTGGCGGCAGGCCTATATGCCATCGATGGATGTTGTGCGCCATCATCCCGAGTGCGGCTTCGTCAAGCTCGACACGCTCCATCGGCAATCTCTCGATGTGTTGGTCGCGAAGTTCGGTATCAATGGGCTGTCCGACGACGATCTGCATCACCTGACGCTAGGCTGGCACCGGCTGCATCCGTGGGCGGATTCGGTCAGTGGCCTCACCAGGCTAAAGACCAAATACGTCATCAGCCCGTTGTCGAACGGCAATGTCGCGCTGCTCACCAACATGGCGAAATTCGCTGGCTTGCCGTGGGACCTGATCATGAGCGCGGAACTGTTCGAGCACTACAAGCCCGATCCGCAGGCCTATCTCGGCGCAGCCGCGCTGCTCAATATGAAGCCTGCGGAAGTCATGATGGTCGCCGCCCATAATAGCGATCTCGACGCCGCGCATAAACTGGGCCTCAAGACCGCCTTCGTGCCGCGCGTCACCGAATATGGCCCGCACCAGAACCGCGACTTCAAGGCCGAGGGCCCGTGGGACGTGGTGGCTGACGACTTCAACGATCTGGCGAAGCGGATGGGCTGCTGACGGGCCGGGATTTGCCGAAAGCGGCTGCGCGGCCTATTGCTGATCCCATGACGCCACCGACCATCATTCCCGTCGAATCCCAGCATGCTTTCCTCGGCGTTACCGAATCCGCCACCGGGCGGATCTGGCGCGACCGGGTCGATCAGCGCGGGGCGGCGCGGGCGCTGGCCATGGTGCAGCGTTTCCAATTGCCGGAAATGCTGGCGCGGGTCATCGCCGGCCGCAATATCGAGCTCGACGCGGTCGAGGATTTTCTCGATCCCACTATCCGCAAGCTGATGCCGGATCCGTTCACCATCACGCAGATGGAAGCGGCGGCGAAGCGCATCGCGGATGCAGCGCAACGCCGGGAGAAAGTGGCGATCTTCGGCGACTATGATGTCGACGGCGCGACGTCGTCGGCCCTGCTGGCCTGGCACCTCCGCCATTGTGGGCTCGACCCGCAGATCCACATTCCCGATCGCATCTTCGAGGGCTACGGCCCCAATGTGGATGCGATCAGGATGCTGGCCGGCAAGGGCGCGACGCTGCTCGTGACTGTCGATTGCGGCACTACAAGCTTCGAGCCATTGGCCGAAGCGAAGAAGCTCGGCATGTCCGTGGTCGTCATCGATCACCATCAGACCGGCGAGGAATTGCCTGACGTCGATGCCGTGGTGAATCCGAACCGGCCCGACGATATTTCCGGTCTTGGTCATCTCGCTGCCGTGGGCCTCGTGTTGATCACGCTGGTCGCCGTCAATCGCGAATTGCGCAAGCGCGGCTTCTGGACCGCAGAGATGCCGGAGCCGGATCTCTTGGGCATGCTGCATCACGTGGCGCTGGGCACGGTTGCCGACGTCGCGCCGCTGATAGGATTGAACCGCGCCTTTGTCGCCAAGGGCCTCATCGCATTGCGCCGCCGCGATCACGTCGGGCATACCGCGCTGATGGATGTGGCGCGTTTGAACGGTCCGCCGGAAGCGTGGCATCTCGGCTTCATGCTGGGGCCGCGTATCAATGCCGGCGGCCGCATCGGGCGCGCAGATTTGGGCGTGCGGCTGTTGCTCGAAGGCGACATTTCCGAAGCTGCAAAAATCGCTGCCGAACTTGATCGGCTGAACATCGAACGCCGCGTGATCGAGCAGGCCGCGGAAGCGCAAGCCGAGGCCGAGGCTCTGGCGTCACTCGGGCTCGAAGACAAAGGCTCCGTAGTCGTGACCGCGTCTGAAGGCTGGCATCCCGGCGTCGTCGGTCTGGTCGCCTCGCGGCTTAAGGAGAAATTCGCGCGTCCGGCTTTTGCCATCGCGCTGGAGCCTGGCGGAATTGGCACGGGGTCTGGCCGCTCGATCTCCGGCGTCGATCTCGGCAAAGCCGTGCGGCAAGCTGTTGCCGACGGGCTTCTGATGAAAGGTGGCGGCCACGCGATGGCCGCGGGCATCACGCTGCGCAAGGAGCGGCTCGGAGAATTCCGCGCCTATATCGAAAGCGCGCTGGCCGCCGACGTCGGCAAGTCGCGCAACGAGAAGGAACTGTTCATCGATGGCGCCATCACGGCACGCGGCGTCACGACGGATCTCGTGAACACGCTCAATCGCGCCGGCCCGTTCGGACAGGCCAATCCCGAGCCGGTAATTGCGCTGCCGGCGCATCAGCTCGCTTATGTCGATGAAGTCGGGCAGGCGCATCTGCGGCTACGCTTCAAGGCATCGGACGGCGCCATGGTCAACGGCATCGCGTTTCGCTCGGTCGGACAGAAGCTTGGCAATGCATTGCAGGAGCTGCGCGGTCAGCCCGTCCATGTAGCGGGCTCACTGACCGTCGATCGCTGGCAGGGTGCCGAGCGCGTGCAGATGCGCGTTATCGATGTGGCGGCGCCGGATCCTGGGCCGAAGATGATCAGATGATATCAATCTCAGTCTGTCGTCACCCGGCTTGACCGGCGCACTCATCCATTTGCGTCCTGCCGGCGGAGCAGTCTGGTCGAGTATCGATACCGGTCAGCCGGATGAATGCTGAGCGAGACTTCCGCCAGCTCGCTCGACGCGAACAGATATTGTCGCCGGATCGACAGCGCATGCGCGCCAGCCGGTGCCTTCAGTGGTTCCGCCATCGTGTTCGACACGCCAACCGCAGAGATGTCCTGACGGATTTCGACGAACCGTCGTCCCGAGATTTTCTCGACGAGCGTACCGAAGATCTCGTGATGGCCGCCCATCTTCGCGCGTACTTCGTCGGCGAAGGCGCCGTCGATATACACGTCCGTCCAGCAGATCGGCGTCTGTGTGGCGTCGCCCGGGATTGTGCGCAGACTTGAGATGCACAGCCAGCGGCGGCCGGGCCGGCATCCGAGCTGGCTGGCAAGCTCGCTGTCCGCGACGATGTCGGCGACACGCTGCACGTGTCGTTCGGTCTCGGTGCCGAACTGCTGCACCGCCTCGATCGTATTGAGTGCCTGCGTAAAGCCATCACCGCCCTTGGCGGGAGAGGCCGCCTCGACACGCGTCCCGGCATTGCGCTTCCGGCTGACCAAGCCGGACGCCTGCAGCTCCTGCATCGCCGCGCGCACGGTTGATCGGCTCACGGCGAACTGGTCCGCCAGCTCAAACTCTGTCGGCAGCACAGACCCGACCGGATGCCGTCCGTCTGCGATGGCCTCGGTCAATGCTCGGGCCACGAACGCGTAACGCTTTTCCACCGTCGTCCCTCGACCCCTAAGTCCCTGATCGCAAGATGGAAGCCTGATTGGCGGCCATCTCGTCAAGGAAGGAGATTGACACACAGTTTATGTTCGTACAATTTAATATGTACGAACATAATAAGAGGAAGCGTTATGGGCAGCACGGTTTTCGATTCGGTCCTGTTTCGGGACATGTTCGGTACTGCGGAAATGCGCGCGGTTTTCGCCGATGAAGCCCTGGTCGGCCGCTACATCGAGGCCGAAGTCGCGCTGGCCCGCGCCCAGGCGCGTCTCGGCGTCGTGCCGAAGGAAGCCGCGCAGGCCATCGAGGCTGCCGCCAAATCGATCCGGATCGATTTCGACAAGCTCCGCGCTGAGACCGAAGTCGTCGGCTACCCGATCCTGCCGCTGGTCCATCAGCTATCCGAGGCCGCCGGAGAGGCGGGCCGTTACGTCCACTGGGGTGCGACCACCCAGGACATCATGGACACAGCCAATGTCCTGCAGATCCGCGCGGCGCTTGAAATCGTTGCACGCGATCTGCGCGAGGTCCGCGACATCCTCGCTGCCATGGCAAAAAAATATCGCGACACGCCGATGGCCGGGCGCACCCATCTGCAGCAGGCGCTGCCGGTGACCTTCGGCTACAAGGCCGCCGTCTGGCTCTCTTCCATCGATCGTCACATCGAACGCGTCGATCAGGCACTGCCACGCATCTTGCTCGGCGAGTTCTCCGGCGCCGCGGGGACGCTCGCGTCGGTGGGCGAGGGCGGTCTCGAGATGCAAAAGCTGTTTTGCGAGGAGCTTGGCCTGCATCAACCCTCGATCACCTGGCATGTCGCCCGCGATGGCATCGCCGAAGCGGTCACGCTGCTCGGCCTGATCACCGGCACGCTCGGCAAGATCGCCACCGACGTGATGTTGTTGTCATCGTCCGAATTCGGCGAAGTGTCTGAGCCTTTCGTACCCGGTCGCGGCGCGTCATCGACGATGCCGCAAAAGCGTAACGCGATTTCAAGCGAACTGATGCTCGCCGCTGCCAAGGCGGTGCGCCAGCACGTCGCGACCATGCTCGACGGCATGATCCATGACCTGGAACGTGCAACGGGGCCGTGGCACCTCGAATGGGTGTCGTTGCCGGAGAGCTTCCTTCTCACCGCCTCGTCGCTGGCAAATGCCAAATTCATGCTGGCCGGACTCGTGGTTCACGAGAAGCGCATGCTGGAGAATCTGGATCTGACACGCGGCCTCATCGTCGCTGAAGCGGTGATGATGGCAGCCGCGCCGAAACTCGGGCGCCAGCATGCGCATGACGTCGTCTACGACGCCTGCCGCAAGGCGATCGAAGGCGGCGGACAGCTCGCGGACATTCTCGCCGAGGTCCCGGAAATCACCGAAGCGCTTGGCGGCAAGGAGGCCATCCGTCGTCACTGCGATCCGGCCAACTATCTCGGCCTGTGCGGTCCGATGGTCGATCGCGTGCTGAGCATGAGCGGACACTGAAACAACACACATACACACAATAGGGGAGGAATTTCGATGACGAAGAACATTTTGACGACCGCATTCGTGCTCGCCGGTGCACTGCTGGCCGGCCCCAGTCTGGCGCAGGACTATCCGACCCGCACCATCACTATGAACATGCCCTATTCGGCAGGCGGTCCCGGTGACACCATCGCGCGGCTGCTGGCGCAGGGCATGAGCGGCCCGCTGAAGCAGCAGGTCATCGTCGAGAACACGACGGGCGCCGGCGGCTCCATCGGCAGCGCCAAGGTCGCGGCCTCGCCGCCGGACGGCTACAATCTGCTGCTGATCCATATCAGCCACGCGACCAACCCGGCGCTGTATCCCAAGCTGAAATACGATCCGATCAAGGACTACGAGCCGATCGGTCTCGCTGTCGATCTGCCGTCGGTGTTCGTGGCACGCAAGGATCTCCCGGCCGCCAATCTCGCCGAGCTGATCGCCTGGATGAAGACGAACAAGGAGAAAGTGAACTACGCTCATGCCGGCATCGGATCGGCCTCGCATCTGTGCGGCCTGCTGCTCAATGCAGCGACCGGTACGCAGCCGACCCAGATCGCTTATCGCGGCGCTGGTCCGGCGATGAATGACATGATGAGCGGGCAGGTCGATGTCATGTGCGACCAGATCGTCAACGTGGTCGGCAATGTCGATGGTGGCACGATCAAGGGCTATGCCGTCACCAGCACCGAGAAGGCGCCGGCGCTGCCAAAACTGCCCACGACAGCCGAAGCCGGCTTGCCGGGCTTTACCTACACCGTCTGGTATGGCCTGTTCGCGCCGAAAGGCACGCCCAAGCCGATCATCGACAAACTCGTTGCTGCACTGAACGTGGCGCTGAAGGACGAGACCGTGAAGAGCCGGCTTGCCGGCCTCGGCGTGCAGCCGGTGGCGCCGGAACGGGCGACGCCCGAGGCGCTGGCCGCGCATCTGAAATCCGAGATCGACAAGTGGACGCCGATCATCAAGGCGGCGGGCATTGTCGGTGCGCAGTGAGCGAGACTCGTGAGTGACCTTCGCACGGAACACGACTCCTTCGGCACCATCGCGGTGCCGAAGGATCGCTATTGGGGCGCGCAGACCCAACGCGCACTTGAGGTCTTCCAGGTCAGCGAGGAGCGTTTCCCGGTTGCGCTGATCCGCGCATTCGCTCTGCAGAAGATCGCGGCTGTTCGCGCCAATCTGCAACTCGGGACGATCGCGCCGGAGATCGCAGCGCCGATCGAAACAGCGGCACTCGAACTTCAGCAAGGCCGTTTCGACGATCATTTCCCGTTGCCGATCTGGCAGACCGGCTCCGGCACCCAGACCAACATGAACGCCAACGAGGTGATCGCGAACCGCGCCAATGAATTGCTGGGCCAGCCGCTCGGGACCAAATTGCCCGTTCATCCCAACGACCACGTCAATTGTTCACAGTCATCAAACGACAGCTTTCCGACCGTGATGCATGTGGCAACGGCGCTGGAGTTGCGCGGGCGCTTGCTTCCGGCCTTGCAGACGTTGCGCGATGATCTCCGCGCCAAGGCGGACGCATTCGCAGACGTCGTGAAGATCGGACGCACGCATCTGATGGATGCCGTGCCGATGACCGTGGGGCAGGCGTTCGATGCCTTCGCCCGTCAGACCGGCCATGCGATCGACCGCATCGAAGCCGTCTTCCCGCGCCTGCTGATGCTGCCGCAGGGCGGCACGGCCGTCGGCTCCGGCCTCAACGCACCCGCGGGATTCGACAGCGCCTTTTGCGAGCAGCTGAACGCGCTGACCGGCGTCGAATTCTTGCCTAACCCGAGCAAGTTCGAAGGCATGGGCGCACATGACGCGCTGGTCGAAGTGTCAGGCGCGCTCAACGGCCTGGCCGTGACGCTGCTGAAGATCGCGAACGACGTGCGCTTCCTCGGCTCGGGGCCGCGCTGTGGACTCGGTGAGTTCGTCATCCCGCATGACGGACTGACGTCGTCTATCATGCCCGGTAAGCGCAATCCCACCATCGCCGAGATGCTTGCGCAAGTGTGCTTTCAGGTGACGGGCAACAACGCCGTCGTCACTGCAGCCAGTGCGTCCGGCAATTTTGAACTGAACGTCGCCAAGCCGGTCATCATCTATAATGTCCTGCAATCCATCCGCATCCTCGCTGACGGGATCGATGTCTTTGCAAGCCGTCTAGTTCGCGATCTTGATGTCGATCGGCGACAACTCGCCATGAATGTCGCCAATGCGCCGCTGCTCGCGACAGCCCTCAATCCCGTGATCGGCTATGACAAGGTCGCGCTCATCACAGCCAAGGCTTTGGATGAAGCCATCCCACCGCGCGAAGCCGCGATCGCTCTGGGGCTGCTCTCGGGTGAAGACTATGATCGTTACGTCGATCCGCAGCGGATGGCGGGGATTTGAAGGAACGGCTCAGCCGCCTTGCCGCAATCTTGCCAGCACCTTCAGCCCGCCATAGCCGTCCGCCGGCAACAGACCCGTCTTAGCCTGATAGTCCTTCACCGCCTTCATCGTGTCATTGCCGACGCGGCCATCGGTGCCGCCGGTATCGAAGCCCGCGCGTGTGAGGCGAGTCTGTACTTCCTGCACTTCGGCGAGTGTCAGCGCGCGTTCCGAGCCGGGAAATGGTTGAATGAAAGGCGGTGCACCGAGAATGCGATCGCCAAGATGGCAGATCGCCAATGCGTAGTTCATCGACGGATTGTAGCTGCGCACCGCATAGAAACCCTGACCGAGCAGGAAGGCCGGACCGCCTTGCACTGGCACCCAGAGCTTGGCATTGGCGTTCGGCTGCGGGAACGGCTGGCCATCGGCACGGGTCACGCCGGCTGCGGACCATGCTGCAAAGCTACGATTGCTATCCGATGAGGCAACGCCATTGGTGCGGACCTCATAGCCCCAATGCTCGCCGCGCGGATATTTGCCGCGATTGACGAGGAAGCGCGCGCTGGAGCCCAGCGCATCGTCGGGTTTGCCGAATGGCGAAACCCGGCCATCCTTGTCGTAGTCGATGCCGACATTGAGCCAGACCTCGGGCATCCATTGTGTGTGGCCCATGGCACCGGCCCATGAGCCGCGCATCTCGTCCGGCGTGCCCCAGCCCTTGTCGACGATCTTCAATGCGTTGATGAGTTCGGTTTCCCAATAGGCGCGGCGGCGCGGTTCGTTCCACGCCAAGGCAGCGAGTGACGGAAATACCGGGCGCATATGGTTCTGCTGCACGATCGGATCGCCATAGGCGGACTCGACACCCCACAGCGCCAGCAACGTGCCGCGCTCGACGCCGAAGTCGCGCTCGATGCGGTCGAACACCGCGTCGTTCTTGCGCAGCGCCTCCTTGCCGGCGGCAATCCGCCAGTCCGACGCGCGGCGGTTGATGTATTGCCAGAGCTGCTCGTGGAATTCCGGCTGCTTTTGCATCTTGGTGAACACGGACATGTCCGGCTCGATGCGACCCATCACGCGCGAATAGGTGGCGTCGGAGACGCCTTTGGCAATTGCCTTTGCACGAAAGCCGTCGCGCCATGCGTCGAAGCCCGCGGGCGCCGCAAAGGCGGTCCCGGGCATGGCCAGCAGCGCGCCGGCACCCAGGCCGGAGCGGAGCAGGCGGCGTCGGTCGATCAGGGAATCGTGCGTGGTCATGCCCCATTGTAGCCGCATGACTTGCATGGCGGCAGGGGCAATGCGTCGCGGCGCTGGCGGAGCCCCCAATGTATTGAAATAGCGCACGAAAAAGACCGCCGGAGCCCTTTTTCGGGCATCCGGCGGTCTTGCGAAAAAGTAGCGGCCGACTTGCGGCAATCCTGCGGCGACAGGGAGCTTTTAGTCCTTGGCGCGCTCGATATAGGAGCCGTCTTCGATCAACACCACGATGCGGGTGCCGGTGCCGACATGCGGCGGCACGTTGGTGCGGACGCCATTCGACAGCATCGCAGGCTTGTAGGACGACGATGCGGTCTGGCCCTTGGTCACCGGCTCGGTGTCGACGACTTCGAGGGTCGCGCGCTGCGGCATCTGGATCGCCACCGGAACCAGACCATGCAGCGACAGCTTCACGGTCATGTTCTCCTGCAGATAGGGCTCGGCATCGCCGATGACGTCCTTCTGCACCTGAACCTGATCGTAATTGTCGTTGTTCATGAAGTGGAAGCCGTCAGCGTCCTTGTAGAGGTAATTGAAATTCTGGTCTTCAATCGTCGCCTTTTCCACCTGGTCAGTGGTCTTGTAGCGCTCCGAGATCTTCACACCGTCGCTGATTCGGCGCATTTCGATCTGGCTGACCGGGGTTCCCTTGCCGGGATGGATGTTCTCCGCGGACAGAACCACGTAGAGCTTGCCTTCCTGCTCGATGACGTTGCCCTTGCGAATAGAACTGGCGATGACTTTCACAGATAAATTTCCTAGATTTCAGGCCCGGGACCGATCCGGACATGTGTGTCCTGTGGCCAGCGAAGCGGTTTCGGGGGGCAACATACTGATTTCACGCGGCGATGCCAGCGTTTTGCAACCCGAAAGGGCCGTTTGCCGATGACTGGAACCGACCGTCCGTCGCCGTGGTGGAGCCCGGCGCGGCATCAGGACCGCCGGGGCTTCCTGCTGGCGCGGGGCGCGATCACCCGGGCCATTCGGGTGTGGTTCGAGGCCCAGGGATTCCTGGAGGTCGAGACCGGCGTCCTGCAGGTCTCGCCGGGCAACGAGACCCATTTGCACGCGCCGAAGACCGAACTGATCGACCGCGATGGTGAGCGGCTCCTGCGGTATCTGCGGACGTCGCCGGAATTCGCCTGCAAGAAGCTGCTGGCGGCGGGCGAGGCCAGGATCTTCGAATTCGCAAGGGTGTTTCGCGACCGTGAGCGCGGCGACAAGCACCTGCCTGAATTCACGATGCTGGAATGGTATCGTGCCGAGGAGAGCTATGAGGCTGTGATCGCCGATTGCGTGGCTATCATTGCAAGCGCGGCGCAGGCGACTGGCATCAAGCAGTTCACCTTTCGCAGTCAGGTTGCCGATCCCTTTGCCGCGCCGGAGATGCTAACCGTGGCAGCAGCGTTCATGCGCTTTGCGGAGATCGATCTGCTTGCAAGCATCGATGGTGCCGAGGGCAATCGCGTTGCGCTGGCCGCTGCTGCGGCCGGCAAGGTGCGGATCAGCGACGACGACTCATGGTCTGACATCTTCAGCAAGATTTTGGTCGAGCACGTTGAACCGAATCTCGGGCAGGGGCGGATGACCGTGCTGTTCGAATATCCGTCGCCGGAGGCTGCATTGGCGCGCACTAAAGCGGGTGATCCTGATGTCGCCGAACGCTTCGAGGTCTATGCCTGCGGCGTCGAACTCGCCAATGGCTTCGGCGAGTTGACCGACGCTGATGAGCAGCGCCGCCGCTTCACGGAAGCGATGGATGAAAAAGAGCGTCGTTATGGCGAGCGCTATCCGCTCGACGAGGAGTTTCTGGAAGCCGTTGCGGCGATGCCGCCGGCGTCCGGTGTTGCACTCGGCTTCGACCGGCTGGTGATGCTCGCGTCGGGCGCGACACGGATCGATCAGGTGGTATGGACGCCGCCGGCAGGTGTGTCATGAACCGTCACGTGAAACTTGCGACGACCCTACGGCAACCCGGCGAACTCATTGAAAACGGCCTTGTGCCGGCCTCGACACTGGCCGATCTGGAGAAGGTCGCCGCGCGCTATGCCGTCGCGGTGACGCCGGCCGTTGCCGCACTGATCGACAGCAGCGATCCCGACGATCCGATCGCGCGTCAATACATTCCAAGTGTGGATGAACTGAACGCGCGGCCCGAAGAGAACGCTGATCCGATCGGTGATCACGCCCATGCGCCAATCGACGGCATCGTGCATCGCTATCCCGACCGTGTGCTGTTGAAGCTCGTGCATGTCTGTGCGGTGTATTGCCGGTTCTGCTTCCGCCGCGAGATGGTGGGGCCCGGCAAGGAGACCGCACTTTCTCGCGAGGCCTATGCGGCGGCGCTGGGTTACATCCGCAGCCATGATGAGATCTGGGAGGTAATCCTCACTGGCGGCGATCCCCTGATGCTGTCGCCGCGGCGATTGAGCGAGATCATGGCGGACCTCGCAGCAATCCCGCATGTGAAGATCATTCGATTGCACACGCGCGTCCCCGTGGCAGATCCCGGCCGCGTGAGTGCGGAAATGGTGGATGCATTGAAGGTCACAGGCGCGAGCACATGGGTGGCCCTACATGCCAATCATCCGCGCGAGCTGACGGATACTGCACGTGCGGCGTGCGCGCTGATGGTGGATGCCGGCATTCCCATGGTCAGCCAGTCCGTGCTGCTGCGCGGCGTCAATGACGATGTCGCGACGCTAACGGCGCTGATGCGCGGCTTCGTCGAATGCCGCATCAAGCCCTATTATCTGCATCACGGCGACCTCGCGCCCGGCACCGCGCATTTGCGCACGACCATCGCCGAGGGACAGGCGTTGATGCGCGCCATTCGAGGCAATGTTTCCGGATTGTGCCAGCCGGACTATGTGCTGGACATCCCCGGCGGTTACGGCAAGGCGCCGATCGGTCCCGAATATTTGTCCGAGAATTCTTCAATCAACCGCACAGCTGACGGTGAAGCTTCTGCGGAATCGGGCTATCGTGTGGTGGACTACTGCGGCGACGTTCATATCTATCCACCGAAGCCGTAGCATTCGGCTTACACGCGCCACTTGGTGTCGGAGACAGAAAATGAAAATATTGTTCGTGATGACGGCAGGCCTGCTGGTTCTCGGCCATTCGCTAGCTCTGGCGCAGGACTCGTCCCGCAACCTGCCGCCGAGGACACTGCGCTCGCAGCCAACCACGCAGACCAACAGCGGCGGCGCTCCGCCAGAGGCTCCCGTCGGCCATCGCCAGCCGCGTCCGGGCGATCTGCCGCCGGAGACCGGTAAGAACGATCCGTCCCGCATCGACGCGCAGGATCGCGAGCTTGATCGCATGATCAAGAATATCTGCAAGGGCTGCTGAGCCCCTGCAGACCATCGGCCGGATCAGGACTTGTTGCGCGCGGCCATCGCCAGGCCGATCAGCGACGCGCCGCCGATCACGAGATTGATGCCGACCATCAGGCCGATGGCCCAGGCTGCGGTTCCTGGTAGGCCCGAGATGACGATGAAGGCGATGACGATATCCATCAGGCCGGAGAAAGCCATCCAGCTCCAGCGCTCAGACAGCTCCTTGCGATGCTGCAGCGCGTACATGATGGTCGCGACGCCCTCGGCGAGGAAATAGACGCCAACCACGAATGTCAGTGTCAGCGTGCTTTCGGCCGGGCGCGTGAGCAGAATGATGCCTGCGCCGATGCCGAGGACTGCTGAAATCAGCGACCAGATGAAGCCCGGCGTCTGGCGCGCCCAGAAGGTCATCAGCAGCGCGGCGACGCCCGAGATGAAGAACATCCAGCCCAACATCACGGTAACGGCGATGCTGGCGACCTGCGGCACGATCATCGCGGCGAAGCCGAGGATCACCAGTACGATGCCCTCGATCAGAAATGCCTTCCAATGGGCGCGCACGGCGTCGCTCATTTTTGATTGCAACTCGGCAAGGTTGGGCGGCATGGTCATAGCGGCGATGTCCTGATCTGGCCGGCAGCATGCCGGGGTGCCTCGCATTTATCCGCTCACACGCGGAAGCGTGCAAGTTTGTTGATCGGGAATAGCTCAAATGTCGCGCGGGGTCTTGAACGTTACGACTGCGCTGGCGCGGCCGTGCGCATGCGGTTGCGGCCCAGGATATACGCCGTCGTCGTCAGCACCAGCAGCACGGCGCCGATGGCGACGGATGCCAGACCGAGCGGGATCAGCACCATGGTGACGTTGCGCGCAGGGTTCGTAAACCAGTGATGAATCGAAGTCAGTAAAAAGGCCGTGCCGGCAAAGCCCGCGCCGCCGCCGGCAACCAGCAGCGCCCACATGCCGCGTAACTGGCCGAGCCGCTCGCGCGACACTTCCGTGTGCGGCGCATGATGCGCGCCGATCCGCCGGACCAGCCGCGCCGCCAGCGCAATGGTGCCGAAGCCGATCACCACGCCGGCAGCCTCCAGCACGCGGCGCATCACGCCGATGATTTCCGGATGCCGCTGCAGCGTCAGCAGAGGAAGGTCGAAACAGGCATGCAGCATCACCGGCGCCAGAACGATCAACAGGGGCGTGCGAATGAAGGCCCACCCATCGCGGCGATGGGCGCCGAGCGCACGGCCGGAGCGGGCGATGGCGATATAGGCGCCGGCGATGACGCCCAGCGCTCCGTGAAACGGTACAGTCAGCACGCTGCGCAGCACTGCCAGCGTCCGCCACATCTCTGGATATTGCAGAAGATAGACGAGATTCTCGTAGGCCGCGAAGCCAAGGCCGGCGGCGGCTCCATAAACCACCGTATCCATTGGATCGGCGGTGCGTGCGCGCTGGGTGGACACCGCGATGATGACGAAGATCTTCACAATCTCCTCGGGGGCGGCAATGCCGAACACCCCGTGCAGCACCATGGCCAGGGTCGGGTTGTCCGTAAGGCCCGGAATTGCCGCGAACAGTGCACGGGCATAGCCGAGCAGGGAGATGCTGGCGGCCCCCAACAGGAATGATGCCCAGACCAGCCCGGGCGGTCCTGGTCGTTCATCGGCAGCAATCACCAGCCACAGCACCAACAGAGCTGGTGCGACGGCGGCGATACCGATCACGGTGGGGAGCGATTCGAGCAGGTGCATGGAGCTTAATTATAGACGGGCGAGCAGGCCGGAAAGAGCGACTCTTGGGGAGCTACCTGCGACAAAAAGAGAAGATGGCATGGCTCGGGCCAGGGCCGGAACCAATCAGCGTCCGGTCGATTGGGCTGAGATAGCTCATGCCGCACGGGAAATGACCATGGCCGACGACGCAAAGACACCGCCCTATATCTACGAAGGCGTCGAGCCCGTGCCTGAGGCCAGGTCGACAATCACAGAGACGATCACGGATGTGAAAGAGGCGGTGACCGAGACCGCGCACCGCATCGGCGGTGCCATCGAGTCCGGCAAGAAGCCGGGAATGCCCTTGAGTATCCTGGCCAATGTCGCGCGCGAAGCGCCGCTGGGGTCGCTGCTCGTCGCCTTCCTGCTTGGCGTCGCGGTTGCGCGCCGGCGCTAGGCGTCAGCGAATCCGGGCCGGCACCAGATTGACCGGCTTCGAGGTGCGCAGCGATGCCGGCTGATAGGCCGGGGCCGGCGCGAACACCGACTTGCAGCCTTCGCTAAGTTGCGACTTGTTGCGGATCATGCAGGCCGTGACGCGATCGATATCCGGGATTTCCGAACTGCACAGCCGCATCGCATCGCCACTGCAGAGCTGCTCCTGCTCGGCGCTGTAAGCGTGGCAGACGCTGGTCAGCATGCCGAAGGCGAGAACGGTTGCGGCGGCGAGCTTGGTGGCGGTGAATGTCATCGTTTGTCCCTCGATCTGGTGTCCATCCGTGCGCCGATCGGCGCATCGTTGGAGTGATGAGATAAAGGGCGTTCGCTTCAGGCAGTCTGCGTCGATGGAAGGAAACGGTTTCTTCGGCCGCGGTTTTGTTTCATTGCTGGTGATGGACGAAACACAGCCTGAACGAAACACAGCGCGCTAGCCGGAATCTCTTCCCTGATGGACATCATTCAGAAGATCTCGGCGCTGATCGCGGCGCAGGCCGATTGGGCCGGGCCGCTCGGCTTCGTCATCGCCTTCTTCGGGTGTCTGGTCGGCTCCAGCTTCGTTGTGCCGGCCGCTGCCGTGGTGACTGCGACGGGCGTGCTGATTGGCGCCGGCGTGGTGTCGTGGACGTTCATCGTCTGGGCGACCTTTGGTGCAGCGCTCGGCATGAGCCTGTCCTTTGAGCTGGGCAGGCGATACGGGCCGAGGCTGCTTGAAATGCCAATGGTTCAGTCGCGCCAGCAGCTGGTTGCGCGGGTACGCGGGCTATTCGACCGCTATGGCCTCGCCGCGATCATGGTCGGCTACCATATCGGACCGCCGCGGGCGCTGGTCACGAGCATCGCGGGCATGGCCGGCATGCCCCGCCTGAAGTTCGAAACGGCCAGCATCCTGTCGGCGACGGTCTGGATCGTCGATCACGCCTTGATCGGCGCTATTCCCGGCACGTTCATCGACGCTGACAGCCCGTGGCTGCTTCCGGTGACATTGCTGGCGCCGGCGGTGACGATCGTGCTGACCGTGATGTTGCTGCGCAAGGCGTTCTAGACAGAGTACGCGCTTGGCGTCACGCTGCTTTCGAAATCTTCTTCTTGAGATGTCCGGTGTCGTGATCGCGGCGGAGCTGGCTCAGCGATGTGTCGTTCAGCTTCGGCAGTACTTCGCTGAGCGTGAGCGTATCGGGATGGCCGGCTGCGAAGAACTTGCCGTAGATCTTGCGGAGTGTTGCCAGTGTGATGCTGCCGTATTTTTCGGTCATCGCGCTGTCGTGCGCGTGAAGATGATCACCGCCGTCGTGCTTCATGTCTCGCTCCCTGCCGGGATCGCATGACCTTGCACCTTGAGCAGTGCAGATTGCGTCCGGCCAGGCAGACTAGGCGCGGTGATATCAACAGCACAAGCGCTTCGCATGTGCTCGGCAGCAATAGATCGAGCAATAAACCGGGACGGCCTAGCCGCGCGCGCCCGGGCGCTTGCGCTGCACAATGATCTTCATCTTCGTACGGCCCTTGCTGGCAGCAGCGCGGGATCGCGAGCGGCGCGGTTGCTCACGGGCGGCAGGCTTGTCGTCGGTCGCCGAGGTACTGGCAAAGGACTGGCGCAGACTGTCGAGCGTGGAGGTGAGGGCGCCGACCTGTTCGTTGAGCTTGCGCGCCTCGTTCTGCTGCGCCGTCATCAGGCGCTGCATGGTTTGCAACTGATCCTGCACCACCTGGAGCTGGTCGATCGATTGCTGCTGGGTAGCCTCGATGCCCTTGGTCTTTTCGATCAACTGTTCGGATGCCTGCGCGACACGGGCCTGTTGCAGGCGCGATGCGGTGAGGCGCTCCGGCTCCGGCGTTGCGCCGCTATAGCTGCGCCACGCAAAGATACCGCCGATGCCGATCACGACCAGAAACAGGGCTGCAGCGGCAACCATGATCGGCTGCGGGCCGATCCCCCACGTCTGGCTGCGTTCAGATGCGTAACTGTGCTGGGAAGCGCCTGGCATGATTTCGACCATGAAGCTCAAAGTCCTATGGCGTGTGATCGTTCCAATCCGCCCCAAACCATCCCAAACGAGTGGATTCGAGGAGGTTCGCGGCCAAGTTCAACGAAAATAAGGCTCACAGGGTCATGGGGCGGTCTGGCCCGGGTCGGTGAGCGAATGGCGCGCCGCTCAGAGTAAAACTGCGAACCCGTATGCATTTGAAGTTACGGTGTAATTTCAAAGGGGCGGTTGAGGGTTTGACTGGGCTGCGGCCCCTCACGCGGCTAATAGGTTGTCATCGTCCAGGTTGCCGTAGCTGTGCACCATCTAGCTAACCCTGCGCGCATTTCAACGCATACCCTGGGACGGAACCTTACCGGCATCTGGGAACATCATTCTCAGGCACGCCCCTCCCAACGGCCCTTCAACTGCCTCTGCGTGACCACCATGCAGACGCATAATTTTCTGCACGAGATCGAGACCCAGGCCCGCTCCCCGTCCACCCTGTTGAAGGCGATAGAACGGTTCAAACACCTGTTCACGCTCTTCGATCGGGATACCGCGCCCCTCATCGCAAACATCAATCCAGCCGGCACGTGCCACGCGAACCAGGATCGTGCCACGACGTCCGCCGTGATCGATGGCGTTCTGCACGAGGTTGGTCAATGCTCGTTCAAGGGAGGTTTGGTCTCCTTTCACGGTGATATTCTCATCTTCCGGTTCAAAGGACATTTCATAGCCTGCGGCGAAGGCAAGCGGCGCCAGGTCCAGGACCACACGCTGGGCAACACCTACAAGATCCACTGGACCAAACTGATCGTGCTGTTGATCCAGGCGCTGGAGATCAAGAAGCTGGCCGGTCAACACCGTCAGGCGAGTAGCATCTTCGAGCAGACGTGTTTTTTCCGGTCCAGTTGGAAGCGACGAGACCCGCGTTGTCAGGATTGCGATCGGGGTTCGAAGCTCATGGGCTGCATCGGCGAGGAAGCGCTTGTGACGCTCGTAGCCTTTGTCGAGACGGCCGAGGGCGTCGTTGACCGCCTTGACCAATGGAATGACCTCGACTGGAACATTTTCCACCGACAATTGAACGCCGCGCCGGTCGATGTCGATCCGCGCGGCTTGCGCTGCGGCTTGCCCCAACCCGGCCATGGCCCGGCGAATGACAAACGGCGTCGCGACGAGGGTCGCAAGCCCCATCAAAATGACCATGGGAAGAATAACATTGAGGAACAGGGGCGGCGCGGCCGCGATAGCCCTGCGCACCGAGATCCGGCCCTTTGTTCCCGTCAGGATCTGAACCTTCCCGGCGGCAGTATCAACCCATCTGACCAGTCCTGCTGGCGGCGAGGCTTCTCCTACATTCCACCCGAGCCGCGCATCGCTGACGTGGTCGAGGGCACTAGCTATCGGTATAAAATCCGCCGGTACAGATCCCTCGGAGAGCCGATGCCCCTGTTTGTCGCGGATGATGAACCAGAGATCAGGGATTTCCGACCGCAGGTTTACGAGCTCCGATGTCGGGCGCAGGGTCAACCCGCCTCCAGCGTCTCGTTCTACTGCCTCTCTTAGAGTATCAAGGGTGTTGCCCTCGTAATCATCGACGAGAAGGCCCGTACTCCACAATACTGCAACGATCGCCAGAAAGAGCAGTGTCAGCATTGTCGTTTGCAACACGACTAAGCGCCCGACAAGGCGCCACTTGAGAGAGCGTGGTTGCAGCACAGTCACGGCGTTTCTCGCAGAACATATCCAACCCCGCGAACGCCGTTAATCGTTACGCCGGCATCCGCATCTCCGAGCTTGCGACGCAAACGGGAGATATGCGTATCCAACGCATTGGGCTGAACTTCGTCGTCAAGGCCAAAGACTGCCTCCATGAGGGATGATCGTTGCACCATGCGTCCCATGCGACGCAGCAACGCTTCCAATACGAGTAGTTCGCGGCGCGGCATTTCCAAAATTCTTCCCTCGATACTTGCCTCGCGATGGGCAAAATCGAATGAGATACGCCCGACGCGCACTATATCGGACTGCACGTTGGCCGGTCGGCGCAAAAGAGCACGCAACCGTGCCAGCAGTTCTTCGAAGGCAAACGGCTTGGCGAGATAATCATCCGCACCTTGATCGAGACCCGCAACCCGATCTGCAAGATCACCGCGTGCGGTGAGAACGAGCACCGGTACGATGTTTCCGCTAGCGCGCAACTTCGGAATAAGGGATAGCCCATCGCCGTCCGGCAACTGACGATCAAGCACCACTGCATCGTAGTTACCCTCCGCGATGATGGCTTCTGCCTCCGACAGATTGGATGCGTGATCGACTATTATGTCGTGGCGCGTGAGGGCTGCACGCAGTGCTGCGACCATTTCCAGCTGGTCTTCTACTAACAGAACTCGCATCAACCCGTCTTCCCATCTCGTCGACACATCGGTCTCATCCACTCTAGCGACGCTTCATTGCAGCAACCTTGCATAGGATTCTCGCGGAGCTCCTGAGTTATTTTCTGCAAAGTGCAATTCCGACAGGTTCTTGCAATCTACGCGTGAGACATAGCAGGCCCATCGGCGAGGCATCGCGAGTCCGCCCTGCCACTGATCGATGCCGCTCTGTACGCTCGATATGCCTCTCTCATGCAGCAGATACAAATGCGCCACTTGAAGGAAATGCAATGGTCTTGAGATCGAATGATCACCCTGAACCCGGCATCGCACGGCCACGAATGCGGAGAGCCGGGATGCCGGTTGCCGACATCCTTTCGTTTTTTGTCTCCTGGATACGCAATCCATTGCGTGTCGCCGCCGTGGCGCCATCAGGCCCGGCCGTTGCAGCATTGATGACTCAAGAGATCACCGCCGAGACTGGTCCTGTCATCGAACTCGGTCCGGGTACAGGTCCGTTCACGTATGCGCTGTTGGGCCGTGGTGTGCGGGAGCACGATTTGACGCTGGTTGAATATGGTTCCGATTTCATTCGACTGTTGCAGGCGCGCTTTCCGCACGCTCGCGTGTTTTGGATGGATGCGGCTTGGCTCGACAAATACAAACTATTCGAAGGTGCACCGGTCGGCGCTGTCATCAGCGGACTGGGGCTTCTCACGATGTCGCCGAACAAAGTCACCGCAATTCTCAGCGGGGCGTTCGGCTATCTGCGCAGGGACGGTGCTTTCTATCAGATCACCTACGGCCCGAGCTGCCCCATCGCGGACGCCGTCCTCGATAGCCTTGGCCTCCAGGCAACCTGCATTGGCCATACGCTTCACAACCTGCCTCCGGCTTCGGTGTATCGCGTCACCCGGCGCAAGCCCACAACCAACTGAGGCACAATGGAAACGTCGAGCACGATCGTAACACTATTGAGCTTCGGCCTTGTGGGAATTGGCTGCCTGGCCGTCGTCGAGAAGTTTGTCCCCCTTTTTCCGTCTTACGTCTTGTTGATGTTTCTCGGAATGACCGTCTCAGATAGCGCCACTCTCGCCATGACGATTCTGGTGACCACCGTCGGGTCAGTCATCGGAGCCGTCGGCTGGTACGGACTTGGCAGGGCTCTTGGATCAGAGAGGATCGAGAGCCTGGTTGCTCGCTACGGGAAGTTCGTGCTTCTCCGGCCGTCGCTCTATGAACGATTGACGGGCGCTTACCGCAGTAACCATTTTTGGGTAACGCTCGTTGGTCAGACCCTCCCAACTGTACGAATCTATCTGGCTCTGCCAGCCGGCGTGCTCCGGCTTGAGCCCCGAGCGTTTCTCGCAGCGACGTCGCTCGGCACTTTGACGTGGAATATGCCATTCCTGAGCTTGGGATATGCCCTGCGAGGCAGTGATCGCGATCCGGTCAGCATCGGTTTTTGGGTCGCCATTGCCCTCATTGCAGCAGAATTCGCCATCCTCCTGGGGCTTCGTTTCTTCAATCGGTCCGTACCGAGTTCTTCCAGCATCACTGCAGACAAACACAATGGCGGCGGCTGAACATGCGCGCTTCTGAAATTTGCTGGACCCGAAATTGCCGCCCGGGTTGTTGAGCAAGAGTCACACCGTCTGGCAGCAATGAGATGTTCAATCACGCGATGCCCAATTCTGCCGAGGAGAATGTATGAGAGCTTCACTGTCCCGTTTAAAACCCAGTACCGGCGTTCTTGAACAAGCAGCCGCCATGGGCATGATCCTCGTTTCGAGCTACAAGCTTGCTCCCTTACTCGCTGACGACCAACGCCGCGGGGCTGGTTTCGCGTTCGTCCTCTTGATAGCAAGTGTCTATTGGCTACGCGCGGCCCTCAACAGGCGAGCCATCCGCAGCGCGACGAAGGCCATCATCAACTTCGCAGAATTAACCGCGATGGTGGTCCGGCATGACAAGGCCGGTGACGAACACCCCGACTGCAATGATTTCGCGAATAAGAACATCCCTTTCGATCCCGGCGAGACTCTCTCATCGGCGACAGCATCAGCCCAGTACGAAGCCGTTACTAAGATCAGGACGCTCTTTATTTCTGACGTACACCTAGGCACCAGCGGATGTCAGGCCGCCCAATTGATCAAATTCCTTAACAGCTACAATGCCGACACCGTGTTTCTCGTAGGTGACATCATCGACGGATGGCGTCTGAAATCAAACTGGTATTGGCCACATGCGCATAACAGTGTGGTGCAAAAACTGCTGTGCATGGCATGTGAGGGAACGCGCCTTGTCTACATTCCCGGCAACCACGACGAATTCTTGCGCGATCATATCGGCTCGACATTCGGAAGCATTGATGTTGTCGATCATGCGATTCACAATGGCGCAGATGGCAGGAACTATTTGGTCATCCACGGTGATCAGTTTGATCTTGTCGTCGGCCACGCCCGCTGGCTCGCCCTTTTCGGCGATTGGGCCTATCGAGTCGCACTGACTTGCAATGCAAAGCTCAATTTCGTCCGCCGACGGCTTGGTCTCACCTATTGGTCGTTCTCCGCCTGGGCGAAACTGAACGTCAAAAACGCCGTCAACTACATAGGTCGTTTCGAGGAGGTGTTATCCGCCGAAGCACAACGACACAATGTGCAGGGCGTGATTTGCGGCCATATTCACCATGCTGTCATGCACGACGACTTCGGTGTGCGCTATATCAACACGGGAGACTGGGTGGAATCCTGCTCGGCAGTGGTCGAGCATTACGATGGAAGGTTTGAGATCCTGCGATGGGTGGGGTCACCGTCACTCCCTTTGGCGATTGAAACGACGATGGTGCCGCTGACAAGGGTCGTTGCGTAATGCGGGTGTTGGTTGCGACCGATGCCTGGCGGCCACAAGTGAACGGTGTGGTTCGCTCCCTGGAAAATTTGGCGACTGAGGCGCCTTCCTTCGACGCTCACGTCAGCTTTTTGACTCCCAAAGATTTTCGAACGGTGCCGCTGCCTGGTTATAGCGAAATACGGCTTGCTTTGGCGCCGCCCGGCGCGGTCAAACGTGCCATCGCCTTGGCACGACCCGATTTCGTGCACATCGCAACTGAGGGTCCCATAGGCTGGATTGCGCGACACGTTTGCCAGAAGGAGGGATATCCCTTCACGACGAGTTATCACACCCGCTTTCCAGAATATCTTGCAGCTCGGCTGCCAGTGCCGCTGGCGTGGAGTTACTCAGCGTTGCGACGCTTTCACAACAGCGGAGCGGGCATCATGGTGGGTTCACCGACACTCAGGGAAGAGTTGGCAGCTCGAGGATTCAGCAATCTCATGCTTTGGTCGCGGGGCGTCGATGCTCAGGTCTTTCGCCCGCGCATCGAGCGTCCGCTCGCATTCCCTACGCCGGTCTTTCTGTTTGTCGGCCGGCTTTCCATTGAAAAGAATATCACAGCCTTTCTGACGCTGGATCTTCCCGGCTCGAAGGTCGTTGTCGGCGACGGGCCTTTGCGCCCGAGATTGGAAACTGAGTTTCCGGACGCGCATTTTCTCGGTACTCGTACCGGAGAGGCACTTGCAGAAGTCTATGCGTCCGCTGACGTCTTCATCTTTCCGAGTCTCACCGACACTTTCGGAATCGTACTCCTTGAGGCCTTGGCATGCGGCCTGCCGGTTGCGGCATTTCCGGTTATGGGGCCGCTCGATGTGATCGGACAATCGGAATGCGGTCGTCTCGACACGAATCTGCAGCGCGCCGCTCTGGGCGCATTAGACATCTCTCGTGAAAGATGCCGCGCCTACGCGTCAAAATTTACGTGGAGGGAAAGCGCGCGCCAGTTTATCGAGAATATCAAACGCGCGCATGACGTTTGACCCAATTGCGATCTGTTATTGATCAAATCGAAGTGGGGGAGTCATACGATTCGGATCATCGGCGATACAGCAACCCTCGAACAGGTCATCGCTGGAAAAAGCGTGCCTGTAACTGGTATTCGCAGTTTCGTATGCAAATGGCGCTCCCTAGCGGAATCGAACCGCTCTCTCCACCGTGAAAGGGTGGCGTCCTAACCGATAGACGAAGGGAGCAAAAAACCCCGGCCGATCCAGCGGCCCGAAAGAGGGCCAAGGATACCGCGGTTCTGCACGGTTATTTCTAAAATCGCCGCAACATCAAAGCTTTAGGGCTAATCTATCGCGGGTGGCACCGACCGAAAGCAAATCAGTTTGGTGCCAGCGGCCGAACGTATAGTGACGTTTGTTCGGGTCGGCAAGTGGTCGGTGAGGGATCAGGTGGATGATCCCCATGCGCAATCCGTCGGTCTTGTACACAGGACATTTCGAACTCTTCTGCCCCTCTCAACGGTTCTTAAAGCATGCGGGCTTAAGGCTCTGCCTTTGGGGGCGTGGAGCGATGCGATGGCAGTGACAAAAAAACGCGATACACGCCGATCCGTGCACCAGGCCGGATGGATCACGCTAGACGGTGGATTTGCGGCCCGGCAATGCAATGTGCTGGATCTTTCGGCCTCTGGCGCGAAAGTGGTGGTCGATGACCCCACCTCGATCCCCAACAAGATGAAGCTGGCGTTCTCGCGCGATGCGCGCACCGGACGCATTTGCGAGGTGGTCTGGCGCCGCGGCAAGACGCTGGGCGTCCGCTTCATCACCTAGGACGGGATCAGCTTGCGCCCCGATATCGTCATTCCCGTGCTGATGGGCTGCGCGCTGCTCTGGTGGATCGGCCGCGGCATGAACTGGACTACGCGCCTCCTGGTCGGCGCGATCACGCTGGTGGTGATCGTTGGCGTCCTGCTGCTCGAACGCTCAATGCAATAGAGCTCAGGAGAGCGGCGGCGCGACAAAGGTCTGAAAGCCCGGCCGTGCCGATATCGTTTCATACCAGCGCTGCAGATGCGGCAAAGCAGGGCGCATAACACCTTCCACGCCGAACCAGCGCCGCGCGTAGCAGCCGATGGCCAGATCAGCGAGGCTGAAATCGTCGCCCTCCATCCAGGTCTGATGGGAAAGCTGCCGGTCGATGATCTCCCACAGTGCGGCATTGGCGTCGGCGGCCTTCTGTAGCTCCGCCATGTTGCGGTCGGCAATGGGCGTCCGCACCAGTCCCCAGAACAACGGGCGCTCGGCCGGCTGCAGCGTTGTCAGCGTCCAGTCGAGCCAGCGCTCCATCCCTGCGCGCACCTTGTGGGCCGCTGGATAGAGCGTCGACGTAGCGCCATAGGCCAGCGCGATGTAGCGCATAATGGAATTGGATTCCCACAGCACGAAATCGCCTTGCACCAATGTAGGCACGCGGCCGTTCGGATTCATCGCCAGATAATCGGCCTCGCCATTGCGGCCGAACTGCATGCCGGCATCGATGCGATCATAGGCGACGTCGAGTTCATGGCAGCACCACAGAACTTTCTGCACATTGACCGAATTGGCACGACCCCAGATCTGCAGGGATGGAGAGGGAGTTTGTGGCACGATGGACCTCGCTGGCGGGTAAGCGCCGCAGGTTTAGCCAGCAACTCGCCGTCGTCGCAAGGCCGGTCTCGCGTCCGTCCCTCACAAAGGAGCGAGCCCGCAAGCGAAACAGGCCCCGCATGAGCGAGGCCTGTTCATTGGTTCAGCTTGGGAGGCGTCAGCGACCAAAGAAGAGCCACAGCAGAATGATCACCGGAATCGGCACACCCAGCAGCCAGAGCAAAATTCCACGTCCCATCGTCTCAGCCTCCATGAAATCAGTATCGCATCAACAACGCGACAGCACTCATGGCGTTCCACCGCTGCGACTGCAGCGATGCGCTTTTGAGTTACCAATGTCCGGTGTTGGGCATGGAAGACCACGGCTCTTGCGGCGGTAGTGCGTCGCCTTTCTGCAGGAGTTCGATCGAATGCAGATCGGGTGAACGGACAAACGCCATCTGACCGTCGCGCGGCGGACGGTTGATGGTGATTCCGAGCTTCATCAGCCGATCGCAGGTCGCATAAATATCGTCGACCTCGTAAGCGAGATGGCCGAAATAGCGATCCTCGCCGTACTTCTCTTCATCCCAGTTGTAGGTGAGCTCGATCAGCGGCGCGCCGCGCCCCTTGGTCTTGGCGAGCAGCGCCTCGTCTTCGGCAGCGCACAAGAACACCAGAGTGAATTTCGCCTTGTCGTTGTCGACCCGGCGGACTTCCTCGAGTCCCAGCGCATCGGCATAGAATTTCAGGGCCGCATCCAAGTTGCGGACGCGCAGCATGGTGTGAAGGTAGCGCATTGGGATTGTCTCCATGGGATCGACACAAGCGTGCAACCACTAGGGCAGCGGCGCTTGCCATAGCAGCTAAACAGAACAAATGGCAGATGTCGTCTTGAGAAAGAGGGAGCACCATCTGAATTGTGAAGAGCGTTGCCCTCAGGCGCTGACATCCACGATGGCGGGCGGATCGATTTCCCGCTTGTGCCAGACGGTCAAATCCTTGCGCGGCCTCTCCCACGCATATTCGTCACCGTTTATTTGCAAATGCTGAATGGCCGCCACATGGGCGTCATCGGCGCTCTTGGCCTCCACGACGATCTCCACGGATTCCTCGACGGAGCGAACGACGACGACGCTAAAAAATTTCCTGGCCATGCGGGCATAACCGACGGCGCAAGACTACGTTCCCGGGGACGATGTATTAAGCCGTGACCGCAGCAATTTATCGGCAACGCTGTCGTAAAGGGTAATCTCGAACCGTGCGGGACTAGGTCGGGACGATGCTGAAATGATGATCATCGATCTTCTCCCGCGTGATGTCGACGATGGCGCCGGGAAACCGAACCGCCTTGCCCGACGAATCGAGCGTGCACTTGCCGCGCGCATAGACCCAATGTGTGATGCCGTGAGAGACGACGCGGTATTCGCGTGAGAACACCTGACCTGTCGTCAGTGAGCGATTGATAGCGGTGGCGACGTCATCGATGTCGTCCGGATGAATGGCATCCAGCCAGTCTTGCAACGGCGTGCCCCGCGATGCCAAATCCGCATTGACGCCGAACAGGCGGGCGAATTTACTGTCTGCATAGACGCGGTCATTAGCGATGTCCCAGTCCCAGGTGCCAACCAATCGATCCTGGATGCTGGAGTCGCCCTCATCATGACGCACGCCGCTCTGGGCGGCTTCGAGTGATGCCATCCGCAGGATTTGAGCGAGGACTGTCTGATGGCTCGCCTCCGCCGAAATGGCGAGCTCCCTGCAGATCTCCGAGATGGGTCGACCGACAATCATCATCGCTCCGGGAACTTATTGGCCGACTGATCGTAATGTTACGTATATTGATAAGCATTCAATTCAGCGTACAGGGAAAAGGTTCCGAAACCTTTCTGTACAACTTGGGAGTGTTACTCGTGTGGCGGTTTGGAAGGGCTTCGGACGAGGAGGCCTTAAAAATGGTTGTGACGTACCTCACCATTAACGAGCCGGAGCGCCGTCGCGAAATATTCGAACTCGCTGAGAAGTATGCGAAGGAGACCTGTGCTCCGCCGATTTCGCAGGACAACATCGATAAGAAGTAACAGGCCGAGGAAGTAACGAACCGGCCAGGGTCGTTTCACGTTGCGGTTCTGTAGTTTAGTTTGATCGTGGGAGCGCGGGAAATTAACAGTCCCGAACGGCTTCATTAAAATCAGATCGGCCAAGTAACCTTCATCAGTTAGGTTAAAACCAGAGTCTGATTGCACGGAAATAAGAGTGAGCTATTCATTTCCCATCGAGGGAGTGACCATGTCCGCTTCGTTTCACAATGCCGACAAGCCGACGCATCGACGGGTGATGCTGGTGGGATTTTTGTTCTGCGCAGCCTTTGTCGCCGTGACCTTCTTTGCGCGACCGCAGCCCGCATCGGATCATGTCCTGCTCAAAGCCGACAAGCTCACACGCACCGCTGGTCAGCCTGTTGCTGCCAACTAACCAAGCAAAGCGTCAACGCTGGCTTGGGGTGGTGTTCGGGCTAAAGGGCATGATCACGCGTACAGGCTCTGGCAGTACGGGGCGCTTATAGGCGACATGCTGGGCGCCTTTATTAGCAACAGCTGGTCTCGGCTCGAGGAGCCACGGTACGAAGGCGATCATTCCGCAGACAAGCGCGACCGCGCAGAGCAGGAATATACTGCTATCTTCTTCTCTAGGTCCCATGCCATGGAAACACCGCACTGCGGCGTTCGTTCCAATGAGCTATACGGCTCGCGGAAGAGGGGCGGGGGGAAGGTCATGAGAATTGTCGTTGTTGGACTACTGATCGCTGTCATACCGCTGCAGGCCTTCGCTGAGGCGTCGAAGAAAACGGCGGCAACGAAGCAGAGCATGAAGCCAGCACCGCGAAAACCAGATCCGTGTAAACAATACGGCGCCGGCTTCGTGCAGGTCGAGGGCACGTCGACCTGCATCAGGGTCGGCGGGAGCGTCGGCATTGGTGGGGGCATCTCGCAATAGAACGTGGATCGCCGCGGACTGGTGGCAACCTCAGACCTTCTTGTCGAACTCGACCGGCGCCTCCGGCGGTTCGTGATGGTCGTCATAGGCCCGTTTCGCCTGCAACTGGTCCCATGCCCCCGTGCGCAACGACAGCCGCCCGTAAGGCGGCGGATTCGGCTTCAACTCGATGGGTTGAATGGTAAGGGCTCTGGATGTCATCTCCAAATAATATCCCTGACACGATTGGGTTCTCCAGGCCCTGGAAGCGCGGTTAAGACCGGGTTTTCAGAATCGGCTGCATTTGAACGATCGCTTGGCGAACCGGCTTGCGGCTCCAGGAACAAGTCGTGTTGGCGCATGTTCTGCACTCACCAAACGGTGCGTAGGACACGTTGCATGGACGAGGAATTCAATGACGCGGGCGAGCAGCTCGCCACTTACATCAACCAGCTGATTGAGGAGGCCGACGACGATGGACGACCTGAAGAACAAGGGGCAGCCGGATCGCAGCAAGATCAACATGCACGAGGCGCATGAGGTGAAGTACTGGACCCACCAGCTCGGCGTGTCCCACGAGAAGTTACAGGCGACGGTGGAGAAAGTCGGCAATGCGGCCGCGGCAGTGCGCAAGGAGCTGGCGCATTAGGAGCGGGCGCAAATTCACTCAATGAACAAGCAAAAAACAGCACCCGATCGGGTGCTGTTTCGCTGTGTCGTACTTGCAATAGCCGGGCGTTAGATGCCCATGGGAACCCCGTAGTAGTCATTTACTGCACGAGCCCGCGATGTGTCGGCCCAATTCCAGCTGTTGTCGTTGCCGTATTTCGGCGCATTCTCGAGCTGCTGTTGCGTGACGCCGGTGCGATAGCCGCCCAGCTCCGTGTCATATTTCAGCGATTGCCAGGGTAGGGGATAATGATCGTCGCCGATCCCTAGAAAACCGCCGAAAGACAGCACTGCATAGGATACACTGCCGCTCTTCTTGTCGATCATCACGCGCTCGATCGAGCCGATCTTCTGGTCGTTGGCTCCAAACACTGCGGTGCCTTCAACCTTGTCGCTGCCAATGAGGTTGCCTTGTTCACGTGCTTCGATGGACATGAGCCGTCTCCCTTCTGGTTGTGTCGCGCCAACCGGTTAAAGAGAGAAACGTTCCTGCGTCGTAGCCGCGCGGGCATTTGCACGCAATGCCGTCAGCGGCTGGCGACCAGGCGCAGGCGCGGCTTCAGCGTCTCCTGCAGCTCTTCCGCTAGTTTCAGGACCCGCGGATCGTTGGAGCGCGCCGCGCAGGTTGAGAACTGATTGACGGAACGGGCGAGGGCTTCGCGTTCTTCGAATGTATGCGTGACCTGCGGACTCGACAATCGCAACACCATCTGGCCCAAGCCGACGAGCAACTCGTCGAGTGCTTTGTCGATCTTCGCGATCTGTTCAATCATCGCCATCACTCCTCTGCTTGAACGGGTGTCTGCACGACACTGCGTTCATTCATGGGGAGGAAAGCGTCGGCTTTGCGAGCCGTTCCGATATCCGGGCGCTCATGGTCAATGAAGCGTAAAGGCGGTGCCGGGCACGTTAAGGTCTCATCCCGAGATGATCGGCGCCTTGTCGCGCGGGAGCGCAGCAAGGCGATGCGTATAGGGCGATGGTTTCAGTTTGCGGTGCGTCACGGGGATCATCTTGTCGCGCCCGTTATGCTCGTCGAAAGCGCGAAGTCGCTCCCTGATGAATTCGGGATGCGCCGCGTGAAAGGCCTGAAGCTGGCGGGCGAGCTGCGCGCGGCGATAACGGATGGGCATCATGACGCACTCCCGGTCTGGAACCTGAGCAGTGAAATCTTACAGGCCCTGAAACCAACAAAAAAGCTTGGCGTTATTTGGCCGGTGGTGAACAGAAAGGGTTTCACATGAAAAGGGCAGCATTGATCCTGGCCACTGTCGCAGCCATCGGCACGACCGTCATGACGGCGCCGGCTGAAGCGCGCGGATGGGGGAGGGGTTGGGGACCGGGTCCCGCAATCGGCTTCGGGATTGCCGCAGGTGCGTTGGCTGCGGGTGCCTATGGCGCGTATGGACCTTACGGATACGGATATGGACCACGCTATTACGGCTACGGTCCCGGCTACGGCTATTATCGACCGCGCTATTATCGGCCGGCCTACTATGGCGGGTACTATGGTCCCGGCCCCTATGCCTATGGGGGACCGCGCTACTATCGCAGCTACGGTTATTGGTAGGCGCTGAACAATATCGCGGCTCGGAGCATTGCTTCTGGCCTTTTGCGCTGCACACCCGTTGACCCGCATTCAATAAAAAGCCCGCCAGATCATGGCGGGCTTTTTATTGGTCGCTGTTACGCGAGCAGATCAGAGCTAGTGCCGCGCGCGGCGCTCATGACGTGGTGTCGCGAACTCGTTCCAGTCGGTGGCACGTACCTTTTCGATTGTGGTCTCGTAATAGTCTTCACGTTCGCGCTGAAACTTTGCCTGCTTCTCGCGAAATTCTGCCACCCGGCGTTCCATGTCGGCGCGTGCCGCTGAAATTCTTTCTTCGTTCATTCTCTTCTCT
The DNA here is from genome assembly GCF_008329525.1 of Tardiphaga sp. P9-11. GTDB lineage: Bacteria > Pseudomonadota > Alphaproteobacteria > Rhizobiales > Xanthobacteraceae > Tardiphaga. The sequence continues at coordinate 157,963 of NZ_NPKQ01000007.1, forward strand.
TCGTTTCGCTCCCCAAAGGAGAGCATCAATGTCGAATGCGGCATCAATCCGATGTTTGCAAGGCGATCGGTGGATAAGTCGCAGCGCGCAACGCTCACGCCAGCTGAGACTTCCTGCGGCGAATCACCGGCAAAACAAAACCTCGCATCACGCTGTGGAGCGAGTTGGATATTCCAACGCCGACGTAACACCGACGACGCCAGAAGGTTCCGTTATTCAGCACTCTCCAATGCGAGCGCCTGTTCGAAATCCTGCATCCGCGCGTTGACCCAGTCTTCGTCCTGACAACTCAACAACAGCATTTCCCGTTCTGCCTTGCGGCAGAATTCCGGATCGGGATCGATGCTCTTCCAAAGCTCGACACGTGCCTGCAAATCCATGTCAGTCTCCCTGTTTCCAGCCGCGTATGCCCCGCCAACCCGGCGATTCCCGTGACGTCTCGATAAAACATTGGCGAATGATGTTCTTGATTTGTTCTAGTCGGCGCGGGCTATTTTGTCCATCGGGATCTTGCCGCGGCAGATTGGAAGGCACGGTAATTTTGCTGGAAATGGTGCGATCCGGGGCTCTCGATTTGGATCGCGATGGAGAGTGTCATTGTCATCGGCTATAAGGCCGCTCGATCGAGGCCTTTTGCTTCGGCGTCTGTCCAGGAGAGCTCATGAGCAAGCAGGCAATGCGCGAAGAGGCCGAGCGTCTGATCCGCGAGACCATGGAGCGCAAGGCGCTGGTGGTGAAACAGGGTGACACCCGGATCATGACGACCTGCGGCAAGTGCGGTGCGCCGAACAAGGTCTCGGCGCCGAAGGGCGTTGCGCGGGTGTCCTTCACCTGCAAGGAGTGTGGTCACGAGCAGGTCACGCTCTGATCCTATACTGAAACCGGAAATCGGCGCGAAAATTGCTTTGTGTTTCGTGGTGGTCCGGGGCAATAATTGCGGTAACGGCTCCGGGAGAGCCGGCTGCAAAAATTGAAGGGCGTAAGCGACTACCCTAGGACCGGTGCGTATTTGCTGTGTTGGGGACGACCATGCTTTTTTGGGTTTTGGGGACTTTCGGAATTTCTCTGGTGGCGTTGGCCACGCCATGTGCCGCTCAGTCCATTCGGACAGCTGAACCGCTCATCCTGGCGCCTTACGAAAGCGCGCTGGTCCAGGACGGTTCATGTGCCGCCGGCAAGATCTTAAAGGTGACCGGCGCCATTCGCGGCCTGCGCCGCAAGAAGCTGTGCATTCCGCTGAATGAAATTCAGGCCTCGCTGGGGTCAGTGGTTCAGTAGCCGGTTGCGGCAAGGTTTGTTTTGGCTGGACGACTTTTCGAGACCGCATCAATCGCCTGTTAACGCTGGAGCGCGTACGCACTTGGGCTCTATGGGTGACGTGTTACCCTGCCGACATGATCAGTCTCGTCCCAGTCGCCGCCGTTCTGGCGTCCGAACGCGGCGTCCGGCCGACGCCGGTGATCGATTCCAGTGACGCCTCCCAGCGCGACTATTGGGCCTATCGGTTGAGTGTCTCGCCGACCGAACTGAACGCAGCGATCGAAAAGGTCGGCTCCTCGGTTGCCGCCGTGCGGCGACACCTCGGCAAATAACCCGGACCGACAGACCGTCTCCTCACGTTGAAGCCGCAAGGTGAAAGCCCCGCCGGGGGAGGACGGGGCTTTCTGAAAACAGAGCATCGGGGAAACTGCTCCGGCTTTACAACCGGCCGCGCCCGGAATCGTTCCGCAGCGTTGTCCGGATACGCGTCTGCATGGCTTCGTAGTAGACGTCACGCTCGTGGATCATCTGGGCCTGGCGAGCCTTGAACGACGCAACGCGCTTGAGGATCTCGGCCCGCTCAGATGGGCCCGAATAGAGTGGATCTCTCCGGGCAGGAGGAGATGGCACGTTGCTTGGAGCTGCAACAGGAGCATCCTGCGAACTGCGCTCCGAGGTTTCAATTGCCTCGTTCGCTGCATCTACAATCAAAGCAGCAGCCGCCGAATGATCGGCGTCCGTGGTGGCGTGCGAGGTGACAGTTTCTGTCGAACCGGACGCTTGCGACGGCGCGTGGCTCGGCGGTTGCCAGATGTTCAGTCGCTTGGCCGCAACCGGATGCGCGGCGGCGACTTCCTGTACGAATGCGAGCGTCTGCGCGACCAGCCGGTCACGCTCTTCTTTCCAAGATGTCATGACGCGCTTCCTCAATCCCGCAGGCATTGTCTGCGAAACGCGAGCTCGACGTCAATTGAATTACATCCATCATGATGTCTTCGGTGGATGAGCGCGCCCGTATGCTTGCGGCGCATGGACGTTGCCGCTAGTCCGAAAGGAACAGGAGAATTCCATGGCCAAGATTGATCTGGACTCACTGAGCATCGAAGAACTTGCGGCACTGCGGGATCAGGCAACCGACAAGCTCGCAGAAAAAGTTGCTGCACGTCAGGCCGAGCTCGAAGCAGAGCTCGAGAAGCTCGCGCAGTACGGCAAGTCCGTGAAGAAATCGCAGGCTACGCCGGTCGCAAAGCCGAAGAAAGACGACGTGTTGAAGAGCGAACCTGCCGCTGACGTCTCGCGGGCTGCATAAAGATTTCGCAGATCGGTATCTAGTTACTGAAGGGCGGAGCGCATTTTGGCTCGGTCCTGAGATTTCATTTTGATGCGGTGTTTTGGCACCGCGTATTTTTCATCTAAATGCCGCACGCAGGCGCGTATTTTTATCTTCGGAGCCTGTTATGCCGACCCTTGATATCAAGTCACTTTCGGTTTCCCAGCTCCTCGCATTGCGTGAGAACATCGACAAACAACTGCAAGTGCATCGCGCCGAATTGCAGGCGCAACTCGCACAGATCAGAAATGTCGACAGTAAAACCAGCCACGTCAGAGGCATCAAAGTTCCGCCGAAGTATCGCCATCCCAGGACTGGTGAAACCTGGACTGGACGTGGTGGCGTTGCGGGGTGGCTTGCCAAGGAGATCGCAGCCGGTTGCAAGCGAGAGGATTTCCTGATCGACAAACCCGTCAAAAACGGACGCGCCAAAGCGAAATAGATTCAGGAAACGTGGTGACAAAGCAAAACATGCGTTGATCCCGGCGGGATGGCACCGGATCCTGGTCTGCAGCATTGTCGTCGGATCACTTCCTCTCGGACCTGCCAATGATTGCAACTGACCTTCGCACTGGCGTCGATCGTCTTGGCGAGATGATCGCCGAGGCCAGAACCATAGTTCCGTTCACCGGTGCCGGGATTTCCACCGAAACGGGCATTCCCGACTTTCGTTCGCCTGGTGGCTTGTGGACCCGTCACCAGCCAATTCCGTTCGACGAGTTCGTCGCCAGCCAGGAAGCACGCGATGAAGCCTGGCGCCGGCGCTTTGCGATGGAAGAGACATTCTCTGCGGCCAAGCCTGGTCGCGGGCATCGCGCGCTCGCCTCACTCTATAAGGCCGGCAAGATTCCGGCTGTGATCACCCAGAACATCGACAACCTGCATCAGATGTCCGGCTTCAAAGCCGACGCTGTGATCGAGCTGCACGGCAACACGACCTACGCGCGCTGCATTGGATGTCAAAAGCGCTACGAACTCGATTGGGTGAAGAGCAGATTCGATCCCGAAGAACAGGCGCCTGACTGCGCGGCATGCGGTGAGCCCGTGAAGGCTGCGACGATATCGTTCGGGCAGGCGATGCCGGAACATGAGATGCGCCGTGCGGCAGAACTTTCACGGCAATGCGATCTGTTCATTGCGATTGGATCGTCACTGGTCGTTTGGCCCGCTGCGGGATTCCCGATGATGGCGAAACATGCCGGCGCCCGCCTTGTCATCATCAACAATGAACCGACCGAGCAGGACGATCACGCTGACCTTGTCATTCACAACGATATCGGCGAAACGCTCGGACCGTTCGTCGGAAATTGATGCGTGATTGATTCGTCAGAGCGCAAGCTGTTCATAGCTGTCACTGTGTTCGTTTTTTGTCTTTGCTGATCAGGCGACAGTGTTATCCTCGAATCGTGAGATTCGCGTCGCACCATCGTAAATTTGCACCGATGGGACATGCGAGATGGTGCTGACAGGGCTGGCAGCGCAAATGATAGTAGGATCCGGGGCCATGGGGTCGGACGCATTTGAGTCCAAGCGATTGGGGGGAATTCCCGGAGCGGGCAGTCCGCGTGCAGGGAATGAGCACTCAGGCAGCGCAAGCCGCGATGCACTCGATCCTTTCGCGGGTGTCGGTGAGGGCAACGCAGTCGATCTCGTCGAGATCAGCGGTGTTATCAAGTGGTTCGACGCTTCGAAGGGATATGGCTTCATCATTCCCGATAATGGCGCTGCCGATGTGCTCCTGCATGTGACTGTGCTTCGCCGTGACGGCTACCAAACCGCCTATGAAGGTGCGCGTGTGGTCGTGGAATGTACCCAGCGTTCCAAGGGTTATCAGGCCTTCCGCGTCGTTTCGATGGACGAATCGACCGCGATCCATCCAGCGCAGATGCTGCCGCCGCGCACCCATGTCAGTGTGACACCCACCAGTGGCCTCGAGCGGGCGCAGGTGAAGTGGTTCAACCGGCTGCGTGGCTTCGGCTTTCTCAGCTGCGGAGAAGGCACGCCGGACATCTTCGTTCACATGGAAACCCTGCGCCGCTTCGGGATGACCGAGCTGCGTCCCGGCCAGTATGTGATGGTGCGCTTCGGGCCCGGCTCCAAGGGCATGATGGCGGCAGAGATCCAGCCCGAAGGCGGAACGCCAGGTCTTTCCTCGCACTAAGCCGTCCGGCTCTCGAGATTTCTTGCTGATTTCCTGCCGGCATTGGCCTGCCGTTAGGACGCATCGCGCGATCACGTGGCTGTGCATCACGACAGTCTGGCGCTGGCCCGCGTCGTCAGGCTAGGGTCGCGCCGCCCGGCGTTCCGACCGGGCTCTTGCGTGGATTGCCCTTCATGAGTCTGTTTCGCTTCGCCGCCCGCTGCCGCCTGTCGATGCTGGCCGCGATCGCCGCTTTCGCCCTGATCGCCCCGCAGACGCCTGTCTTCGCCGCCGAGTTCCAGCCCCTCGAGATCGTCGCTAAGTCTGGGGTGCGGATGTTCTCCGTCGAAATAGCCAAGACTGACGAGGAGAGGGCGACCGGACTGATGTACCGCAAGGAGCTCGCGGACGGTCGCGGCATGCTGTTCGACTTCACCCCGGAGCAGCAGGTCTCCATGTGGATGAAGAACACCTTCGTCTCGCTCGATATGATCTTCATCACGGGTGACGGCCGAGTGCTCCGGATCGCGGAGAATACCGAGCCGCAATCGCTCAAGATCATTTCATCGGGAGGCCCGGCACGGGCGGTCCTCGAAGTGGTCGCCGGTACGGCCAAAAAATACGGAATCGCACCGGGGGACCAAGTGGTCCACCCGTTGTTCAAGAAACATTAAATCATTGAATATGCTGGGATGTGGTCGGGGCACTAGGATTCGAACCTAGGACCTGCGGTACCCAAAACCGCCGCGCTACCAGGCTGCGCTATACCCCGACGATGCGGTGTCGATACACGCTTAGGCGGGGGTCAGCAAGGCACCTGCTGGCGATTTCTCGCTTGTCCCGCATCGCGTTCGGCTATGAGCCTATTCTGCCGCTTTCGACGGCGGTGCCTGCTGTGCTGAGGCTGCTGCGGGGGTCGACTTCGGCAGCGGCTTGTCCTGTTTTTTCGACCACGAAATGTAATAGGCGACCAGCGTCATCATGCCGATGCCGGCGGCGCTGACGAAGACCTGCGCCAGGAACGAACCCGACGACATCATCAGCTGGAAGTGGCCGACGAAGGACAGGAACACGCCGACGCAGAACACTGCGAGCGATTGCTGGCCGCATTTGATCAGCGGAGCGAAGACCGGCCATTCCAGACCCTTCCATTCCTTCGGCACGAAGCGGGTGACGAAGAAGGCGATGATCACGAAATGCAGCACGCGATAGGGCGCGAGGTTCGTCTTGTCGTTAGGATTGAATGCGTCGAACAGCCATTCGGGCATGATCATGTGGCCGATGTCCGGGAAGCGGCCGGCCATGGTCATCACCAGTGAGAACAGCAGATAGGCGATGCCGAAATACAGCAGCACTTTCGATCGGATCACCGAGCGCGATTCCAGCGCGCCGCCGAGCGCGAACCAGGCACCGAACACGAAGAGCAATTGCCAGGTGAACGGGTTAAAGTACCAGACGCCATAGGGATAGGCAGGCAAGTTCCAGCCGAACTGCCGGGCCGCGAAATACAGCGCCAGCGACGCCAGCATGGTGAGATCCGGCTTGCGCAGCATCATCCAGAGCACCGGCGGGAACAGGCCCATCAGCACGATATAGAGCGGCAGCACGTCGAGATTGAGCGGCTTGAACTTGAGCAGCAGACCCTGCGTCAGGGTCTGGATCGGATTGTCGACGAGGCCTGCGACGTTGAACTCGCTGATGATGTCGGGGTTGTTATAGCGCTGCGCCACATAGCCGATGGCGGCGATATAGATCACGAACAGGATGACGTGGGCGACATAGAGCTGCCAGACCCGCTTGGTGAGGCGGGTGGCGCCGACAATAAAGCCGCGCTCCAGCATCATCTTGGCGTAGACAAAGGACGCCGTGTAGCCGGAGATGAAGACGAATAGATCGGCGGCGTCGGAGAAGCCGTAGTTTCGCGTGGTGACCCAGTTCACCACATTGTCGGGGATATGATCGAGGTAGATCGCCCAATTGGCGATGCCACGAAACAGGTCCAGCCGCAGGTCGCGGCCTTTGGGGGGAAGAATGGCGTGAATGTCCATGGGTGCCGCTTTGGGAGCCGTTCTTGATGACGAATTGCGAGATCAGATAGACCGCTTCGTGCCCCGATTGTCACGACGCCGCGGAACGAATATACACAATAACGAAGCCGCCAAACGACGGAATCACGGATCAAATTCGTGACAATTGGATATACCAAACCCGCCGTTTTCACCAATTTGTCGCAGTGTCGCGGCTGACCAAGGCCGATCCCGCGACGAAGGCCCATCCTCAGAAGGCTATCGCATTCCATGACCGCACGTATCTTCAAAGCTCCCAAAAACGCCATGCAGGCGGGCCTCGCCAAGACCAAGGATTGGCAGCTCGATTACGAGCCGGAGCAGGCGCGGGTGATCGAGCCCCTGATGGGCTGGACCTCGTCGGGCGACATGAAGCAGCAGCTGTCCATCCATTTCGACAGCAAGGAAGAGGCCGTGGCCTATTGCGAGCGCGAAAGAGTTGCCTATCAGGTGATCGAGCCCAAGGTGCGCGCTCCCCGGACCATCGCCTATGCCGACAATTTTGCGTTCCGCCGCTCGGAGCCTTGGTCCCACTAACCAGCCCCGACCAAGACCCGGTCGCACTAGCAACCGATTTGCGGGGGATGCGCCCCGGCCACTCTTTAAATTCTCGCCCTGACAGCACCGAAAGTTAGGGTTGCGCCTCGCCACGACGGGGTGACACCATCGTGGCAGGCCCTTGCCGGGCCGCCGTGCAAACAAGAAACCGCCCTGCAGGAAACGGAAGCCGATGTCGCTTCGCTCCACGATCGATCCCACCTCGGCCGAGTTCAAGCGCAATGTCGATGTGATGAAGGCGCAGGTCGCTGAGCTCAAGGAAAAGCTCGGCGCCGTTGCCGGCGGCGGCGGAGAGGCCTCTCGCGCCAAGCACACCGCACGCGGCAAGATGCTGGCCCGCGAGCGCGTCGATCTCCTGATCGATCCCGGCACGGCCTTCCTCGAGCTCTCGCCGCTTGCCGCCAACGGCCTCTATGGCGGCGACGTCCATTCCGCCAGCGTCATCACTGGTGTTGGCCGGGTGTCGGGCAGGGAGTGCATGATCGTTGCCAATGACGCGACCATCAAGGGTGGCACCTACTATCCGATGACGGTGAAGAAGCATCTGCGCGCGCAGGACATCGCGCGGCAGAACAATCTGCCCTGCATCTATATGGTGGATTCCGGCGGCGCCTTCCTGCCGCAGCAGGACGATATCTTCCCGGATGAGCGCCACTTCGGACGCATCTTCTACAACCAGGCGCAGATGTCGGCGCAGGGCATTCCACAAATCGCTGTGGTGATGGGCTCCTGCACCGCCGGCGGCGCCTATATGCCGGCGATGTCCGACGAGAGCATCATCGTGCGCAATCAAGGCACGATCTTCCTCGGCGGTCCGCCACTGGTGAAGGCCGCAACCGGTGAGGTGGTCACCGCCGAAGAACTCGGCGGCGCCGACGTGCATTCGCGGCAATCCGGCGTCACCGACCACTACGCACAGAACGACGGCCACGCCATCGGCATCGCGCGCAAGATCGTCGCGACGCTGAAACCACCACAGCGGGCCATACTGAACATGCAGCCGCCCAGCGATCCGATGTATGCGGCGGAAGAACTCTACGGCGTCATCCCCGCTGATGCGCGCAAGCCGTTCGACATGCACGACATCATCGCGCGCATTGTCGATGGTTCGAAGTTCGACGAATTCAAGAAGCTCTATGGCACCACGTTGATTTGCGGCTTTGCGCATATCTGGGGCTTTCCCGTTGGCATCATCGCCAATAACGGCATCCTGTTCAGCGAGAGCTCGCTGAAGGGCGCGCATTTCATCGAGCTGTGCTGTCAGCGCAATATTCCGCTGGTTTTCCTTCAAAACATCACCGGCTTCATGGTCGGTAAGAAATACGAGGCCGGCGGCATCGCACGCGACGGCGCCAAGCTGGTGACGGCTGTGGCCACGGCGAATGTGCCGAAATTCACCGTGGTGGTCGGCGGCTCCTACGGTGCCGGCAATTACGGCATGTGCGGCCGCGCCTATAGCCCCCGTTTTCTGTGGATGTGGCCGAATGCGCGCATCTCGGTGATGGGCGGGGAACAGGCGGCCATGGTGCTGAGCCAGCTCCGCCGCGATAATATCGAAGCCAAGGGCGGCACCTGGTCGGCGGAGGAAGAGGAAGCCTTTCGCAAGCCGACGCGCGACCAGTTCGAGACCCAGGGCAGCCCGTATTACGCCACGGCGCGTCTGTGGGATGACGGCGTGATCGATCCCGCAGATACGCGCCTCGTCCTCGGACTTGGATTGTCGGCCTCGGCCAACGCGCCGATCGAGCCGACGCGCTTCGGCCTGTTCAGGATGTGATGATGGCACACGCCGAAATTCCAAAAGCTTTGTATCGTCGCTTTCGCACGCTCCTGATAGCCAATCGCGGCGAGATCGCTTGCCGCGTCATTCGCACCGCGCGGGCCATGGGGCTGCGTACCGTTGCGGTCTATTCCGAGGCAGATGCCAATGCGCTGCATGTCACGGAAGCCGACGAGGCCGTGCTGATCGGCCCGGCGCGTGCGCGCGACAGCTATCTCAGTATCGAGCGCATCCTCGAGGCTGCCAGGAAGACTGGCGCGGAGGCGATCCATCCGGGTTATGGCTTTCTCTCCGAGAGCGCGGAATTCGCGCAAGCCTGCGCCGATGCCGGTCTGATCTTCGTCGGACCCACTGCGGACATGATCACCGCCATGGGCTCGAAATCGGGCTCCAAGGCGTTGATGGAAAAAGCTGGCGTACCGCTGGTGCCGGGCTATCACGGCGAGGCGCAGGATGATGACATTCTCGCCAAGGCGGCCGACAAGATCGGTTTCCCGCTTCTGGTGAAAGCCTCCGCCGGCGGCGGCGGCCGCGGCATGCGCGTGGTGCGCTCGGCGGCGGAGCTGGCGCCTGCTATCGTCAGCGCCAAGCGCGAAGCCAAAGCGGCATTCGGCGACGACCGCATGCTGATCGAAAAATATGTCGACAATCCCCGCCACATCGAAGTGCAGATCGTCGGCGACAGCCACGGCAATCTGGTCTCGCTGTTCGAGCGTGAATGCACGTTGCAGCGACGGCATCAGAAGGTGATCGAAGAGGCGCCGTCGCCCACGTTGAACGACGCGCAGCGTGAGGCGGTATGCGCGGCGGCCCGCAAGGCTGCAGGCGCGGTGAACTATGTCGGCGCCGGCACCATCGAATTCGTCTCCGATGGCAAGGAGGTGTTCTTCATCGAGATGAATACGCGCCTGCAGGTCGAGCATCCCGTCACCGAACTGATCACTGGTGTCGATCTCGTCGAATGGCAGTTGCGCGTCGCGTTCGGCGAAAAGCTTCCGCTGGCGCAGGATCAGATCAGGCTCAACGGCCATGCCATCGAGGCGCGGGTTTACGCCGAGAATCCGCACAAGAATTTCATGCCGTCGGTCGGCAGGATCCGGACGTGGCGCACACCCGCGGAAACCAACGGCTTACGCATCGACGCGGGCTACCGCGAGGGCGATGCGGTCTCACCGAATTACGATGCGATGCTCGCCAAGGTGATTGCCTGGGCACCGACGCGCGATGCAGCGATCAACCGGCTCAATCGGGGGCTGGAAGAAACCGATATTCGCGGCATCGTCACCAACACGCCGTTCCTGTCGGCGCTTGTGACGCATCCGGATGTGCGTGCCAACACCATCGACACCGGCTTTATCGAGCGTGAATTGAAAGCGTTGACGCCGGGCTCGGCGACGCCCGGCGATCTGGAACTATGCGCGGCAGTGGCTGCCATCGTCGCAAGCGAAAAGCAGGTAGCTCGAGCGGCCCAGACCTCGCCTTGGCAAACCGCAGGCTGGATGCCGGTCGGGCGTCGCCAGCGTGTGTTCAGGTTCAAGCACGGTGCGGACGAGCAGCGAGCGACGCTGAATTACGGCAGCGGTCCTGCGACAATTTCGATCGGTGATCGCGAAGTTGGTTTTGAAGCGTCTGCGGCCGACGGCGTGTATTTCGACCTGACGCTGGATGGATCGCGCTCGCGCAATGTCTCGGTGATCGAAGGCCACGAACTCTATCTGCGTACGCGTAACGGCCGTTTTGACATCCATTGGGTCGATCCGTTCGGCGGCGACGATGAAGAGCAGGTCGGCGAAGACAAGATCGTTGCGCCGTTGCCCGGCACAGTGGTGGCGCTACTGGCCGAGGAGGGCGCGACCTTGGAGAAGGGCGCGGCTATCCTGACGCTGGAAGTCATGAAGATGGAGCAGACCCTGCGAGCGCCGTTCGCAGGCGTGTTGAAAAACATCAAGTGCAAGGTCGGCGACATCGTGCAGGAAGGTGTCGAACTCGCCGAAGTCGAGCCTTTGGCAGAATAAGCCCAGCGCCGCGTGAGATTGAAATAGGCATGAGTGATCAGGTTCGTATTGTCGAAGTCGGCCCGCGCGACGGTCTGCAGAATGAGAAGACGCCGGTGTCGGTCGAAGACCGCATCGCCTTTGTGAAGGCGCTGGTCGGGGCTGGTTTGCATACGGTCGAGGTCGGCTCGTTCGTGTCGCCCAAGGCGATTCCGAAGATGATGGGCTCGGATCAGGTCTTTCTCGGCGTGCGCGATTTGCCAGGCGAGTTCCATGTGCTGGTGCCCAACGAGAAGGGCTATGAGGGCGCGAAGGCCGTTGGCGCGAAAGTCATCGCGGTGTTCGCCTCGGCGTCCGAGGGGTTCTCGCGCGCCAACATCAATTGCTCGGTCGCGGAATCCATCGAACGCTTCAAGCCGGTGATCGAACGCGCCAAGGCTGACGGCATACGCGTGCGCGGTTACGTCTCCTGCGTGCTCGGCTGCCCCTACGATGGCGAAGTTGCGCCGCAGGCGGTCGTAGAGGTCTCAAAGGCGCTGTACGATCTCGGCTGCTACGAAGTCTCGCTCGGCGACACCATCGGCGTTGGCACGCCGTCAAAAGCCCGACAGATGCTGCGCGCCGTCGCGGGCTCGGTCCCCATGCCGAATCTGGCGATGCACTTCCACGACACTTACGGTCAGGCGCTTGCCAATCTCTATGCCGGCATGGAAGAGGGCTGCCACGTCATCGATACGGCCGCCGGCGGCCTTGGCGGATGTCCCTACGCGCCTGGTGCGACTGGCAATGTCGGCACCGAAGACGTGGTCTTCATGCTGGAAGGCATGGGAATTGCCACAGGCGTCGATATGAGCAAGCTGCTCGTTGCGACCAACACCATCAGCGCTCTGATCGGCCGTCCGCCGGTCAGTCGTGTCGCCTCTGCGCTCAACGCGAAAACGCGCTGAGACTACCAGACGGAGGACGACGGGATACGTCAGGCCGGGACGTCCATTGCGAGCTTGAGGAGGTTCGCGGTCAATGGCGTCTTGGCGACATAGTCCTTCCACGCCGTATCGCGCGCGATATCGCGCCACTTGCCGACGATCGCAGCGTCGAGCGCGCTGACCTTGGCGCCAGCCTTCTCATAGACCCTGGACACTTCGACATCATCCTGCTGCGCACCGGCCTTGCCGAATGCTTCCATTTCCGCGCCGACCGACGCCAAAATATCCTGGTGCGCTTTAGGCAACTTGTCGAACACCGTTTTGGACATCATCAACGGCTCCAGCATGAACCAGTAGGACGCGCCCGCGCCGGAGGTCAGATGCTTGGCGACTTCGCTCAGCTTGAATGAGATCAGGCTGGTTGATGAAGTAAGACCGGCATCACAGGCGCCACTCTTCATCGCCGCGTAAATTTCGTTGGACGGCATTGAGAGAACATTTGCGCCCGCGGTCTGCAGCATCATGTTCATCTCGCGCGAACCGCCGCGCACCGTGAGGCCCTTGGCGTCCTCCGGGGCGACCAGCGGGCGCACGCGACTGGCTACTCCGCCGGCCTGCCAGACCCAGGTGAGCAGGACGATGCCGTTGTCGGCAAGAATGTCGCTTAGTGCCTTGCCGATCGGCAGGCCCTTCCAGCGGAGGCCCTGATCGTAGGTCGTGACCAGACCGGGCATCAGGCCAATATTCGCCTCCGGCAATTCGTTGCCGGCATAGGGCAAGGGATAGAGGCTCAAATCGAGAGTCCCTTTGCGCATGGCCGAAAATTGCGCATCCGCCTTGATCAGCGACGAATCCGGATAAACCTCGGCAACAAGGTCGCCGCCACTCTGCCTGGCAATGGCGGATGCGAAGGTGCGGACCAGACGGTCGCGGAAGTCGCCCTTGTCGATGCTGCCACCGGGAAACTGGTGCGAGATCTTCAGCGTGGTCGCTGCATGTGCCGTACCGATACCACAACGGAGGATCGCGGGCGCGGCGAGGGCCGATCCAAGGACGTGGCGGCGAGTCAACATGCGTAACTCCTGAAAGTGTTCGTCTGGTGCCCGGCGGGACAAAATACGCCCGCGTCCTGTTGCTCCGTCACCGCGCGCCCACCGTTTATACAATCCGAACGGGCGGGCAAGTGATGTTGCGTCGCACGCGGCGACTATTGAATGCGTCATCAAGACTTTTTTCGATGCGACGTAACAAACCGCGATCTCCGTACGTCTGGTTCATAGCGACAGACGTCGCGCTTCAAAAATGGATCAGAGGAAGACCATCATGACCATCTCCACCAAATTTGCGCTCGGCGTGTCCGCCGCTGTCGTCTCGCTCAGCCTCGCGCTGGCACCCGCCGCTTTCGCTCAGGACAAGATGAGCAAGGATGACGGCATGAAGAAGGACACCATGTCGAAGGGTGACGGCATGAAGAAAGATGCCATGTCCCACGACGGTATGAAGAAGGACGATGGCATGAAGAAAGACGGCATGATGAAGAAGGAAGACGGAATGATGAAGAAGTAACGTCTTCATCGTCGTCGCTGTGACGGGCCCGTCATTGCGGCGGGCTCGTCATGCTGCGTTGCTCGTTGCCGGAACTGAAAACCAGGCATAGCCTCCGCGCATAAGAAAATGCCTGGGGAGGCCATGATGAAGAAAGAACGACGCGTTGTCGTTGCGGCGGCTTGTATGCTTGCGGCAACGCTGTTTCCGAGCGTAACGACATGGAGCGCCACCGACGAGATGGGCTTCGTGCGTATCAATCAAGGCGAGGAGGTCTGGAAGAATCCGTTTGGTGTCGGCGTTGAAGTCGCGACGCTTTACGGCGATCCCTCAAAGCAGGGCATCTATGTGCTGCGGATCAAATGGCCGCCGGGCATCATGAGCAAGCCGCACAGGCATCCGGAAGATCGCCACGTCGTGGTGCTGTCGGGTACCTGGTACACCGGCACGGGCGAGGCCTTCGTGCCCGAGAAGGCGATCCCGATGAAGACCGGCGGCTACATGGTGCATCCCGCCGGTGCGGTGCATTGGGACGGAACGCGGGAAGAGGGCGCGGTGATCCAGATCACCGGCTACGGCCCGAGCGGCAATAATTTCGTCAAACCCGACGAGCCGCAATTCGGCAAAACGAACTGACCTCGGACAATCAATTCATGCAGCGTGCCATCGGATGATGGCACGCTGATCTCGTGCTTATTTACGCTTCTTGCGGGCGGCGTAGCGGGCGTCGCGGGCAGCCTTCTGCTGGGCTTCCAGCGCGGCCTGGGCAAGCACGGCTTCTTCCTTCTCGCGCGCAGCCTGGGCTACAGCGGCGGCGGCTTCCTCGGCTTCACGAGCCTTCTGGACAGCCTTCTCGGCGTCGCGGGCGGCCTTGGCTTCCGCGCGTGCGGCGGCGGCGGCTTCGCGCTCGGCGGCGCGCGCCTTCACGGCAGGATCATCGGGGCCCGGTGCTGCCTTGAATTTGTTCAGAATGTTCTTCTTGGCTTCGATCGCAGCCTTCTGGCGATCCGCGAAGCTGGGTTCCTTAAATGACATGAACGAGGCCTTGTCGCTTTCTTTGGTTTGGGGTGGGTCATTGTCGGGTGCGGCAGCCGGGCAAACACCCAGGCAATGGCCGAAACTCTGCTGCGGTTTACAGCCGACAGCGCGGCAACGCATCAACTATCTGCGATTTACGGCGATCTTACGCATGATTTGCCGGAAATGAAGCCTGTGCGAGGCTGACGCGGGATCCGCGCTGGGGTGATCTGCGTATATCCGCAAATTCCGGGAATCAGGCATGTTTTGGTCATCCGCCGATTTGGAGCGCGCGGAGCAGGCCGCCTGTACGGCGCGAGGACTGACATGGATGCCCTGAAGACAGCCGTCGACGCGGTGGTCGTTCTGACCGGTTGTGATCGCGACATGGTGACCCGTTTCATTCGCGGGCAATATCTGTCGGGCGTCCGGGATCCCAAGCGGCTGACCTTCAAGGGGCTGCAATTCGCTGCAGAAGCAAGCGGTTAGCAACATTTGTGGCCGAACGACCTTGTTGCGGCTTTGCTGCGGCCGTGTTGTGGCCTTGAACCTGCGGTGCCCTCCGGCTGACTGATCAGGAACTTTCCGCAGAAAGCGGAGTTCCTGTCGCCATCGGGAGTTCTCCATGCAAGCAGCCATCGATCGCGTCATCCGTTCTTTCACCTTCAGGCACTCGGTCTCGCTTTCAGAGCCGATGTCCGAGGGGCCGTCGGTCCAGACCAGCGACGAGGCGACCGAGTTCGCGACCCGGTTGCTCGAGAACTACAAGGGGCAGCTGGCCCGGCGCAGCCTGAAGCCTGACTGAGACCGGATGAGCGATTCCTCTTGCCGTTTTCCTGCGATGTCGGCTCCGGGATTGCCGGGACTTGCGTTGCGATGCGATCACGGGGCATGACTGCGCCGCTCGCAGACCCAACCATCCAGGAGACAAGATGCGAAACTCCCAGCGTGCCGTCAGAGCTACGGCTGTCGCGCTCAGTGCGGCCATGATCGTGGCCGTGTCCGACGTCTCCCTTTCTTCCGCCATGGCGCAAGCGCCGCAGAAAATGGCGCCAGCCGCAGGAAAAACCATGACCACAGCTTCAGGCCTCAAGATCGAAGACACGACAGTTGGCACCGGCGCGACGCCGGCCAAGGGACAGACTTGCGTGATGCACTACACCGGCTGGCTCTATGAGAACGGCGTCAAGGGCAAGAAATTCGACAGTTCGGTCGACCGCAACGAGCCGTTCGAATTCCCGATCGGCATGTCACGTGTCATCAAGGGCTGGGACGAAGGCGTTGCCACCATGAAGGTCGGCGGCAAGCGCACGCTGATCATTCCACCGGAACTCGGCTATGGCGCGCGTGGTGCTGGCGGCGTGATCCCGCCAAATGCAACGCTGATTTTCGACGTCGAACTGCTCGGCGTCAAATAAGCTTATGCCTGCGCGATCCTGCGCAGCAGGGTCCGTGACGCTTCCTCGCCGGCATAGATGTCGGCGAGGGGCGCTGCCTTTGCGATGAATGGGCCCTTGTCCGGCTTGACGAATGTCACGCCCATCGCTTCGACCTGCAGGCGCGTTTGCGCCTCGAATGCCGTCCACAGCTTGTTCATGTGATGATAGGAGAGGGCCGCGGCTTCGCGGATGATCTCCCGCTGCTTCTGAGCCATGTTATTGAGCCGGCCGGCACCGACCAGCAGCACATCCGGAATCATGGTGTGTTCGTCGAACGAGTAGTGCGTCGCGACCTCGGCGTGCTTGCCGACGATCAGCGCAGCCACGCTGTTCTCCGCACCGTCGACCAGTCCCGACTTCAGCGCGACATAGACGTTGCTCCATGACAGTTCGATGCCTTCGGCGCCGAACAGCTGCATGAGCTTGACCATCGTCTCGGACGGCTGGATGCGGATCTTCATGCCCTTGAGATCGTCGGGATGCAGGATCGGCTTTCGGCCATAGAAGCTGCGCGCGCCGGCATCGTAGAAGGTCAGGCCGGTGAGGCCCTTCGATGTGGTAGAGCCCAGAACGTCGCTGCCGATCTCGTTGCTCGTCACCTTCAGCCAATGCGCGCGATCGCGGAACGTGAAGGGCAGGTTGAGAACCTTGTAAGCCGGATGAAGGCGTTCGAGTACGCTGGCGCTGACTTTCAGGAAATCCAGTTTGCCGGCCTGTACCTGCGACAGCAGGTCGACTTCCTGACCGAGCTGCCCGTCTGCAAATAGCATGATGTCGAGTTCGCCCTGCGAACGTTCGCGCGCCAGGTCGGCAAAGTGCTGCATGGCCGGGTGGACGGGATGGGTGGTCGGCAGGCTATGGGCGAGGCGCATCTTCAGCGGTTCGGCGCGCAGCACTGCAGGGCAGGCGATCGCCAGTCCTGCAGTCAGCAAAAGGCGGCGCCGTGAAAGCATGGTCTGCCTCGTGTCCTGGCTGGAAAGATGATGCAAGCGACGGCGCGTCCCCTGCGCCGGACATCATGTTACGTCGGAACCGGAGAAGTTTAAAGTCTGCCGCCAGCTACTTTGGGGCGATTGGCCTGGAGCAGGGCGACATAGCGGTTCTTGGCATCCGGCGCGACGGCACCGCGGCTGGCGAGATGATGCACACAATTAAGCGCCAGATCGAACGAACCGTAGCAATGATGCGCGATCAGCGCGAGGTGCTTGAGCTGCTCGCTGTCCATCGCCTCGGCCTGAATGAAATTCCGGACGTAAACGACGTCCGCCTCGACGAGTTGATTGATGGCGGCAGCAGGATTCGGCCCCATCATGGGCGCGATCATCTTCTTGTTGATGGCCGTGAACATGTGCGGAATGAAGCCAAGGCTGCGCAGTTCGAGATCGATGTCGCCGAACACCGGCTGCTTCTCATAAAGCGGCACGAAGGAAACTTCAGTCTGAATGGCGACAGCCTTTGCCAGTTTGCTGCGACCGTTCCTGAACACCGACAGTTCGCCGCCCTGAATGTCGATTTTCAGGAGATCGATGCGCTCGATCTCGGTGATATCGTCGAGCCGCCGTGTATCGAGCGGGAGTCTGTCGACGACACGTCCGAGCTCTGTGAAGTTCGGAAAGTGCGTGAGTGTTTTCGATTCAGGTTGTAGTAGGCTGGCGAAGCCGATGCCGCGGCAGATGTTCAGCGTATGGCGGCTACCATCGCCGACGGCATAGGGCAGATAGGTTTCCAGCGCGCTCTTGCGCTGCTGCAACTTCAGTAGCGCCTGCGGATGCGGATCGAAGCCGGTGACGCGGCAGAGCCCGCGTTGCAGCATCGGCTTGTAGGGCGGATCGCCATCGATGGGATTGGCGCCAATATCGACGACATCGGTCAGTCGCGCGGGCAGCAGCAGCGCGGACAAGCCATCATCATCGCGTCCAATCTCACCCTTCCGCATGCGTACCTTTCCCGTGAATGGTGCGACAATGCGTGCTTTGCTGGGTGCGATCTGTGTGTCAGAACGTCGCGCGACAATTCGGACGGTCAGGGCGCTTGCGCCGGAAGTAGGGGACGGAATGAAGCACGAACAGAGAGACGACGCAGTGCGCAACCGGCCCATCCATCATTCGCCGCTGTTCTGGATTGGCGTGGTTCTGTGTCTGGCCGCGATCGTCGTCTATGTGATGTCTTACGACCTATCGTGGCCCGTCGCGAAATAGCGGTGCTCACGCATTACTTTGGCTTCTTCTTGGCTGATACGTTCAGCGCCACAGCAGCTCGGACAAGTGCTTTCAGCGCCTTCTCATCCACCTTGTCACCCTCGTGAATATCGATGGCACGTCGGGTGTTGCCGTCGAGGCTGGAATTGAAAAGGCCTGACGGGTCATCGAGCGAGGCGCCCTTCGCAAAGGTCATCTTCACGACCGCCTTGTAGGTTTCGCCGGTGCAGATGATCCCTGTGTGTTCCCAGACCGGAACGCCGCGCCACTTCCATTCCTCGACCACGTCGGGGACAGCCTGCCTGATGATGTTTCGGACGCGAGCGAGCATCTCGCCGCGCCAGCCACCCAGCTCCTTGATCTTCGAGTCGATGAGCCGAGAGGGAGAGCCTGTCTCGTCGATCTTGATCGATGCGATGGACGTCTTTTTTGCCATGCGCTCCCTCTCCGACGCCCGAAGCCATGCAGCCGTGTTGGTGGTGCTTAACTACGCGTCGTGAAAATAACCCCACCCGTTTGGAGCGTCCAGCCTTCCGCCACAGGCGAACGAAAAATCCCTGCGCACTGCGTATTCCGGATATCGAACCAATTCCTGTGTCACGAAATTACGTGTAGCTTCGAACCATCAGCGCATTGCGTGATTCGTAGCGTTTTTCTTATCCAGATCAGTTGCATTCGAGAGCATTCCGCCCATCACGGCGTGTTTGTTTTCATCAACTATGTCGCGACCATTTCTGCTGAATGGAAAGGCAGATTTTTAAGAAGTGCTGCGTTAGTCGTGACAGGAGCATTCGCCAACATGACTCGGGGGAGTCCGGATATGACGTATCGCCACGCTGTCACTCTTGCAGCTGCCCTGTTGGGGGGCATCGGCGCCGCCCATGCCCAGACGCTGCCATCCTACATGGCGCCGATTTCCGGGCTGACCGCGACAACGCCTGCCGAAACCGCCACCAAGGACATGCTTGCGCTCAACACTGGCATGTTCGAGCTCTACGGCGACGCAGCGCAGGTATTTCGCGCCAATATCCTTGCCAAGCATCCCGTGATCCTCGGCCTGTTCTCCGGCGCGGGCGGCAAGTTCACGCTGTACCAACCCGGCAAACCGCCGCTCGACGCGCCCTCGGTGCCGATGGTCTATCAACTGCTGAAGTCGGTCGGCCACAGTACCATGGCACTGGCCGAGGTGGTCGGCCCCTATGTGAACAATCCCGACAACAAATCCTGGCTCGGCTCGATGAAGGCCTATCGCAGCCGCATGCAGTCGGCGCTGGATGGCCTCGATCTCACGCCGATGCAGGCTGACTGGCGCGACAACAATCGCACCATCCTGCAGAACAACCTGGCTTTCATGGACGCGTGCATCGCCAAGGGCGTCATTCCCTTCGATACGCTGGAGACATTTGGCAAGAAGCAGGCGCCGTTCCTTGCGAAGAACGTGACTTGGGCCGCGCAGACCCAGGTCAATCACTGGATGACCGTGCTGGGCGACTGGAAGAAGATGCTGGGTCCCGATTGGGACAAGGCCTATGCCGCCAGCAATACGATCTATGTGGCACGGCAGAACAACGTGCTGTTCAGCGTGCTTGCCCAGTTCTTCCCGCCGGAGGCCATTAACGATCGCCTGCTTCTCATAGAGACCGTGTCGTTCACGACTACGCAGGCAGACATGCTGGAGTCGTTGACGCGCATTATCGCGGATCGCTCCGTCGGGTCGCTGTTCTTCGGCAATTATCATTTGATGGACTACGAATTGATGGGGGGCGACGCGCGCGCTGCCATCATCGCCGAGAGCGCCAAGCGCGGCATGACGCCGTTCCTGCCGCCAGTGGTGCCGTTCGGCTCCAACCAGTGGCCGACACTGATCACGACTGGACCGGGGCCGGCCACCATCGCCGACCTCAAATAAACTTCGCCGAACGGCAAGCAACGGTCGATCATGGGTGAAGGCATGGGAACCTCGCGGCGCGAGTTCATGAAGTGGGTGTCGGCGGGCGGTATCACGCTCAGCCTGTCGCGTCTGGCTGCGGCCGAGCAGGTGGCATTCCCCGTACGCGAGACATTGCCGGGGCGGGGCAAGTTGAATCCCGCGATCGGCGGCGCCGGTCGTGTCGACGGTGTCGCCAAGGTCACCGGCTCGAAACTGTATGCGTCGGATTTTCGCGCGAATGACCTGCCGGGCTGGCCCGAGAAAACCTCGCATGCGATTCTGGTGCGCGCGCCGGATGCCACCCACGTCTATCTCGGCATGGATCTCGCGCGGCTGAGCGGGGCG
The DNA here is from genome assembly GCF_008329525.1 of Tardiphaga sp. P9-11. GTDB lineage: Bacteria > Pseudomonadota > Alphaproteobacteria > Rhizobiales > Xanthobacteraceae > Tardiphaga. The sequence goes on from NZ_NPKQ01000007.1 coordinate 178,491, forward strand.
CTGAAGCCCACGGTGATTGTCACCGCCGCAGATCTCGCCAGGATCAATACCCGCGTGCCCGCCTACTATGAGGGCGATCTGTTCTGTCCCATCGGCAAGACGCCGCTCTATATGGGCCAACCCGTTGCGCTTCTGATCTTCGAGACGTTCGACGTCTATGACCGTGCCCGGATTGCCTTGCGCGACGGGACCTTCGTGCAGTTTGGCGAAGAGACCGGCCCAATCGTAATGCCGAATTATGCGGCGTATCGTTTCACCCGTGTTGCCGGCGCCACGCCCGATGCGCCCGATGTCTACTCGCCGGTCCTTGCCGGCTGGGTCACGCCCGGCCGTACCCAGGCGTCCGCGCTGCCGGTATGGTCATCGACCGCGCACAAGAACGAGGCCGGTTACGAGAAGGCTGCGGTCTATGGCGACCAGATCCGTGCCGAGATCGCCGCCAGCGAGTCTTCGGCTCTGGTACTGGACCGCACCTTCGATACGCAGTCTGTCGATCCGATGTTTATGGAGCCGGAATGCGGGCTGGGTTGGTACAGCGCAAAAGACAAGGCGCTCGAACTGGTGCTGGGCGTGCAGTCGCCCTATGAAGCGGCGGAATCAATCGCGTTTCTGCTTGGCGAAACCAAGGCGTCGTTCAAGCCGAGTGCGATCAACGCGCAATTCGCCTATGTGGGCGGCGGTTTCGGCGGCCGCGACCATACGCCATTCATTTTCTATGTGACGCTGGCGGCGATATTCTTCCCGGATCGTCCGGTGCGGCTGGCGCACGATCGGTATCAGCAGTTTCAGGCTGGCATCAAACGCCACGCCATCAAGATGCGCTCGCGCATGTCTGTCGATCGCGCCTCTGGCAAGATCACGGCCTTCGCCGCCGATCACGTGCTCGATGGCGGTGGTCTCGCCAATTTCTCGGCCAATGTCGCCACCTGTGCCGCGACGGCCGCGATTGGTATCTATGACGTGCCGAAGGTCGATGTGACGACTGTGGCAGAGCATACCCGCGGCGTAACCGCGGGCTCGATGCGCGGCTACGGCTCGCTGCAGACCATGACCGCGCTGGAAGTTCTGATCGACGAGGCGGCGCTTGCGCTCAAGCTTGATCCCATCGACTTCCGGCGGCGCAATGCCCTGAAGCAGGATGGCCGCACCATGACCGGCAATCCCTACATCGTCTCGGTGCGGAGCCTGGAGGTTCTCGACAAGCTGGAGCAGCACCCGATCTGGCAACGACGTGCGGCGGAGAAGGCGCGTGCCGCGAGCGGCGTGCTGGTTGGCACGGGGGTGGCCTGCGTGACCAAGGATTATGGCACCGGGGGTGATAGTTCGAACGGTCGCGTTGAACTTGGCCCCGACGGCAGGATCGCGATCTTCTGCGACCACGTGGAGATGGGCAATGGCATCGGCACGGCATTGGCCAGTCGCGTGGCATTGCATCTCGGCGGCATCGCCGATGAGGTGGCGGTGTCGCAGGTCGGTGTGTTCGATGCACTGGAGCTGGTGACCTCCGGCGATTGCTACACTATGGATCAGAAGACCCAGGACAAGGCCGAAAAGGATCCGCGCTGGGTGCCGTCGATCAGTTCGGCGACCTCGGCCTCGATCGGCGCCCATGTTGGAACGCATGCAGCAGCAGAAGCCGCGCGGGTGATCTTCCGCTTCGGTCTGTGGCCGGCAGCGCTGGCGCTCTGGAATATCGGCCCGCGCGATCCGCGCGCCAAGGATTTTGCCAAGGTACAGTGGAAGGACGGTCAGTTGACCATGGCGGGACTGCCGTCGCTGCCGCTGGCGAAACTCGCCGCGACCGCCCATGCGCGCAATCTTGTCACCGGCGCCGTGGCGCACGGGTTTTCGCGCTGGGCGTGGGCACGCGCACGTTTCCCCATTAATGGCGAGCAGTATCGCGCCGAGATCGACGGGCTCGCGCTGCGTCGCGGCGCCGGCAAGTTCACGCGCATCAACCGCAGCAGCGTGCTGTTCCCGCCGACCGACAACAACCGGATGGGTACGGCCTATACAGCGGCATGCGGTGCAACAGTCCGGGTCGAGATCGAGAAAGCGACCGGCGCGCTGCGCATCGCCAAAGCCTATACCGCATTCGAATGCGGGCAGGCGCTGGTGCCGGAGGTCGTGATTGGCCAGGCACAAGGCGGCTTCGCCATGGGCGTCGGCTACGCACTTTTGGAAACGCTGCCGCCGTTTGAGGGCGGACCTGGCAACGGGCAATGGAATCTCGGTCAATACCTGGTGGCGCGCGGATCGGATCTGTCGCTGCGCGATGTGGAGATCGAGCTGATGCCGCCGCTGACACCGGACGAATTGCCGAAAGGCATGGCCGAGGTGGTGATGATCCCCATCGTGCCGGCATTGCTCAACGCCATTCATGACGCCATCGGACACCGCTTCGCGGCGTTGCCGGTGACACCGGCCATGCTCAAGGGAGCGCTCGCGTGACGACACTGGGCATCACCATCAACGGACAGGTCCATGCGCCCACCGAGGTGCGCGACGATCTCTCCATGAACGACTTCCTGCGCGAATATCTGGGCATGACCGGCACCAAGTTCGGCTGCGGCGCCGCGCAGTGCCTGAGCTGTGTCGTGATCGTCGACGAGCCCGACGGCACCTGCCACACCAATCCAACCTGCGTGACCTCGGCGGCAAGCTTCCATGGCAAAACCATTCGCACGGTCGAGGGTCATGCGAAGAACGGCGAGCTGTCGCCGCTGCAGAAGGCCTTCATCAGGCATTTCGCATTCCAGTGCGGCTACTGTACCGCCGGCTTCCTCAATGAAGGGCAGGTGCTGCTCGAACAGCTGGCCAGGACGCCTGTGCCGCGCGCGGGCCTTGAGGAGCGCATCGCCGAGGCGCTTGACGGGCATCTGTGTCGCTGCACCGGCTACTTCAAATATCATGAGGCTGTGCTCGACGTGATCCTCAGCGACGCGAAGCGCTATCTCATTCAGGAGCCGCGCGGATGAGAGCCGAAACGCGCGTCAAAACGCTGGTTGTCGTCGCGACGCTCGGCATGAGCATGTTCACGGCCTATGCCGCCGGGCAGGGCGCGTCGAAGGGGTTGGCCAGCCCGGAGAGTTTCAATGGCATCGCCGATACCAATGCACGCTCGGCGGCGATCTTCACTGAACTCGGCAAGGTGCTGACCCATCCGCGTTGCGTGAACTGCCATCCGGCCGGCGACGTGCCGCGGCAGGGCGATGCGCGCCGCCTGCATCAGCCGCCGGTGACGCGTGGGCCCGATGGCCACGGCACCGCGGCCATGCGCTGCAACTCCTGTCACAAGGATGCCAATTTCGAACCCGGCCGCATCCCCGGTCATCACGAATGGCACCTCGCGCCGGGCGAGATGGCATGGGAGGGCAAAACCGTCGCCGAGATCTGCGCACAGATCAAAGACCCCGCGCGTAACGGCGGCCGCAAGGTCGAGGATCTCATCGACCATATCGGCAAAGATACGCTGGTTGGCTGGGCCTGGGCGCCGGGTTACGGACGTGCGCCTGCGCCGGGCACACAGGCCGAGGCGGGCGCTCTCGTGGAGGCCTGGGCGAGGACCGGCGCAGCCTGTCCGGGCTGATGCCACGACGCTGTTTCATTGCAAATGATGGGATCCCAGCAGGATTCGAGCGCAATGCCCGCCGGTTCACGCCGGCGGGTCTTTTTTTGCTCCATGCTGAAACCAACCCGATCTACGAATGTTGCGGATTTGCTGGGTGGCCATCCATAGGAGCGCATCCATGTGTGATTATAGCCTGCACGCGGTCGCTACCCGTCCCGCAGAGGTGGCGGATATGTTAGTGTCGACCAAATTTTCTTCGACGATAACTCGCGGCTTCGCAAGTGTGGACGATCCTCACGTCGCAGTGTGTCTTCGTCCGGGTACCGAAATCGCCTTTGAGGACGACGTCCGAGTCCATGGGAGGATTTTTAGCCGGAACGTGCGCGATCGACTCGCCCGGTTCCGCCAAATAGACGTGGGCCAATCTCATCATCACCACGATGCGCTCGAATTCTCGAACGGCCAGATCGTTCTCGTCACAGATCTCAAGCCTGGGCAAAGGGCGATCGTGTTGCAACTACCTGTGAGCACGGTAGTCGAAAAGACTCGAACCCGGGAGCCTGCCGCGCCGCTCGCCGGGATCATCCCCTGACGCGCGATATGGCAAAGCCCGCCGGTTCACGCCGGGGCCTGGCGTAGGCGCTGGCAAGTTCGGGTTGCCGGTCTTGCTTAGAAGCTAGCTTCTCCGTCTGTTTGGGCGTCGGCATGCGCCAGCTTGCGGGTAGGTCACTCACGCTCTCGATAAGAGCATAAGAAGAACAAGAATCGAGTCCGTTGAGGTTGAATTTTGCCGGCCCACCGTGTCCGGGTGACGGCGAGTGGTCTCGTCATCCGGCCAACTGCTTATTCTACGTTCCAGCTGACGCGGCCGCGACTACTACCTACGGGGGCGGTCTCGCCAGCTTGCAAGACAACGCGACACCTGCTGCTTTCGCAAGCGAACTCGTCGGACCAGGTCACTACGACCCGGCGACCGCAGTTGTTTGTGAAGCGGCCCGGATTACGCGAAAAATCGACGCAATTTGCGGCGGCGGGTTCGCTCGGCAATATGGTGAAGGCCGCAGCAGTTCCCATCGTGAGGATGCTGAGACATACAACGCGTTTCATCATCGGTTTCATTCCCTAGTGTACTTCAGAATCGCCGCCACGCGACGACAGCTGACACTCAAGGAATCTCGGCGTGAGGCCATCCCCCAAACGGGTGATTCAGCAGATCACGTTTATCCTTGCCATGACGAGGGCGGATCAGAGCAAGGCTGGCTTCTTTGCTGCGAAGAAATAGATCAGACCATAGACCGGAATGAAGATTGAGAGCAGCGCGTGAAGTATGGAGCCATTTGATACGCCACGAACAACGCCCAGGATGGGGCTGGCGAGCATTATGATCGCCACAACCCAGTGCCATACGGATAATGAACCCACCAGCTGCTCCTTACTTTTATGGATGCCGCAGCAGGCCGACATGCTGCGATCGCGCATATCCTCCGCATCAATCCATTGATGATGCCCAGGACGAGCAAAACTCGCCGTCCGCCCGGCAGATTCGGCGATCGCCTGTAATTCTTATTTGCAGCCGAAACTATTGCAGCCCGGGCGGCCCGCATGCGTGCGCACGAATCCGCTCGTGCTCGGAGCATAGATCGCGCGAGCTGGCCGGCTGTGGGTCTGATAGAAATTGGCGCGGGGTGTGTGGACATAATTCGAGTTGCTGCTGGTCGTTGACCGGCGGGTGGCCGCAGCAGCATCCTCAAATGTCGCGACGCATATCAATCCAAGCCCTATGATCGCCAGCGACAATTTCATCATAATATCGTTCCTTAAATGCGGTTGGGGAGAGATCGCAAGGAGGGCGGAAGATTGCTGGCGGGTTCAATTTTCAGGTGTTAGTTCCGCTCATAAAGAACATGAAACGCTAGAGCCTTTGCGGGCGGGCATCATCCCCCAAACAGGTGATGCGCAAATCAGAATCGTCCAGAGGGTGGCGCTTAATACGAACGCGCTATTGGTGCGCATCAAAGGGAAGATCGACCGACGGCAGTGTTAGTTGCGGCCCGTTCCGACTACGCGTACGCTGCCAGCAACGAGTGATCGACGCGCTAATTAAGTTAGCGCCAGCAACGAATGCGGAGGGTTAGTAGTGGAACGTCTTTATCCGACGCTAGCAGCAATAAATCGCGCGGTTGATCACATCATCGTTCAGAACTATTTCGTGTCATTCTATATGTTCATGCTGGTGTTGGCAGTTGGTGGCGTGTTTGCTCTTCTTCATGGCATTCAGCGGCAGGGCGCAGCATCCCTTACGGACACCAAAGATTGGGCCAGCCTCCATGGGATGAAATTCACCATTCATCCGAACGGAAAGGTAGAGGTCGTATCATCTGATGGGCTCAATATGTTGAGATCAACCAAGTCTTTGAAGTTGGCGTTGGTAAAACGGCTCAAGACCCTAGGACTGCAAATCGATCATTCTGACCTTGATGCGATCATCGAAAGGGAAGCAAGCAGGATAAAAGATCCGAAGCTCGGGACTCAGACAACGATTTAATCTTAGATGTCCCTACTTGATCCGGTCGTGGAGCGTCATTTTGAAATGCGCGCAGATGCGACGGCCTTCTTGAAGAGTGCAGTAACGTTGGCTACGCCACACCGGGGAAGGGGTTCACGAGAGTGATCAATTGAACAGCAAGCTACACGCCCGCCGGCACGGTCGGTCCACTAGGCAGCGGTGCGACCTTCTCAAACGTGCCGCCGACGGCAATCGCCGAATGCGTCATGGCCGTGTCGCCCCTGTCACCCGGGCAATGCATATAAAGCTTCTCAAAAGAGCCTCCGGGGAAACTCGTAGCAACTTTCCCGTCCAGAGAGGAGAACTGCAAGAAGATCGGGCCACAAGCGACAAACAGGGCCAAGAGGAAGAGTGAGAGCTGTTTCGTCAACATTTACTTCCCCTTACGTTTCGGATTATTTCGAGCGCGGATAGGTGCGCACCTAAAGCGAGTGCGCAAGAAATGATGCCATCGCCGTGGCCCTATTGTGGAACCTTGGCAGGGACGTCGGAAGCACAGGTCGCCGCGACGGCCGCCATGTTTCCATTGACCCATTTGGTGCAGGACGGGTCCATACGTGTTGCATCGCCTATTGCAACGACGGCGAGTTCAGCGCCTGGAGTCAGGCTAACGGTTGGCGGCAACAGTGCATTCTGAACCCGTTGGATTTCTCCAGAAGGGTGAAGCTGAGCAAAGCTCACGACATAGTTAGTGTGCCAGTTGTAGTTTGAATTTATGGACACCGTCCGGCCGAACAGGCTCTTCGCCGACCCTTTTTCGATGAATGAACTCATTTCGTCCTGATATCGAGATATCTCAGATAAAGGTGTGAAAGCTCGTCCAACGTAAACGGAGGCGAGCACGATTAGAGCCAACGAAGGACCCGCCAAAGAGCCGACGAACGGGACAACAGGTCTATACGTTAGCGCGTGTGCCAAACGCTTAAATGGGGCTAACTCCATTGTGAGAACCGCGACAACGACCAAGCCGAGCGTCCCGGTGAGGAAGCCAGCCTTCTTCACGGCGTAGGGCGATCCAAGACCAAAGAAGTAAAGCAGCGCAAACTGGAGAATGGGCGGGACAACGACTCCAATAATAATTGCAATTAAAGCGACAGGATCCACGAGATTCGATCTGGGAGACACGATGATAAGCAGCGGCACAGCAAGGAGGATGAGAAAAAGAACGCTTATAGCCATAGTTCCGTTTGAAATTGAAATACCGCCATCATTTGCGGCAATGGCCTTCATGTCGGTCATGGCCGGGTGGAAAAACGCAATCGCTGACAGCACCGCCGCAGTTAAAGTGAATTCGAGAAGCCGTATAGTTATGCCCTCAAGACGTAGGGACGGACGAAGCCGTAGAACCGCTGCGGCCACGGCGAGGTGTACCGCACTCAACGGAAAGAACCATCCGACCACAAAGGTGAAGCCTGAAGAGACTGTCAGCCAAAGGGGGAACTGCCATCTGGCCTTCGCCAAGATAACAAAGCAGGTCAAAAGCGCTGCCGTCCCAGCGAACTGGCCATAGAAGAAGTTTGCGACGATCTCGTTACCAACAACGAAACGATGCTTTCGAAGCGTGGCGCACAAGATCGCGAGCACAATGAGGGATGCCACTGTTTCGGCGGGGGATGTTCGGCGCAGGAGATATGACAGCGCCAGACACGAAGCGATTAGCGCGACGGCATTTACGACCAACATTCCGCCGAACGTCGATCCAATCGTGAGACCGACCGCAGCGCCGACGGCATGTGCAGCAGGCGGGTAATAGGACATACTCGCTAGGAAAGACGACGACGGAAGGGGCCACTGACGCTGCTCGATCAACTGCGTAGCAAATGCGTGATGTATCCCCGCATCAACACCGACGCTGAAATCCTTCATTCCAACAAATGCAAACACGATGATCGAAACGGCTGCGATTGAGAAAATCTGAACCGCGCGAGGGTTGATTGACGGAGCTGGCATGACTCTCCCTAAAGGTTGCCAATCTACATACGCGCGCCATTCGCGATCAACTAGAGATCGCTTCATCGACCAGAATCATCAGGAGATGCGCGTATGCAAAGCCATCTCTAGGACGTGCCAAGCGATATAGAGGCCGCCGCCGGCAACAAGTATCTTGAACTGTAGACCCTGCCAGCGTCCGGACTTCTCCTATCGCTCGCGGAGATCCTTTGAGATGAAGGCAAGGACGTCTGGATGGTCTGGAAAAACCTGATCTTGGCCGCTCTGCGTGACCAAGTAGCGGTAGTTCGACGCTATGCCGCCCACCAACCACTTAACGTTTCTACTCACTGACGGACGCGGGGCCTTCGTGTCCGCGGCGAGCTTTGGCAACTGGTTCAGGAACGCGGGCCGAGCCGCTAACATGCCGGCTCGCTGCACACCGCACGGTCTGCGCGTGGCCGCCGCCACCTACTTTGCAGAGAAGGGCGCCATCGATCACTAGCTGATGGCGTGGTTCGGCTGGACCTCGATTTCGCAAGCGCAAGTCTACACAAAAGCGGCCAGCCGCAAACTCACGGCGCGGGAGGCCGGCAAGCTCATTACGGGAACAGGAGTTGGCTCACCGGCTGATCCAGTAGCCATAATGCACCACAAGTTACTGAAAATATTGGAGTTTGGAAATGACATGGCGATCCCAGCAGGATTCGAACCTGCAACCCACGGAGTAGAAATCCGTTACTCTATCCAGTTGAGCTATGGGACCGGCTGGGCCGTCATATCATCGTCGGTATGGCTTGGACAGACCGGGTGAATTGGCCGGATTCGGACCCGGGTTTCAAGCGTTAGGGCGGTTGGTGAGCTGGCCTTTGTCTTGCTGATTGAGCGGTGAAACCGCGATTTTAGCCAGAAAGTGTGCCGACGTGATCCGCTTTTCGTCCCAAAACCGAACGCCCGTCTGTACCTTTGACGCCGCTTCAGTTCCTGTCCCGTTCGGGGATCGTCTCGCGGATTCGACGTTGGCAGGCTGGCGGGTCCTAAAGCTCCGACGACGGGGGCCGAGATGGTGGCTTGCCGTCCTTGCCATTGTCATCGGAGATGCCGCGCTGGCGGGGATCGCCTGGCTCGCCGTCGACCTCGTCCTCAAATAGCTGCTCCGGGAAGCCGTATTGCCGGGTTACGAAACGGCCGGCAATATAAGAGATCTGGCACGCGATCAGACATCCCGTCGTGACCGCCACACCGCTCAGCGCCGAAAATCCCTGGCTCCATGTCATGACGGCGGACAGGACGGCGACCAGCACGGTCGTCACGATAATGACCCACAGGGGGCCAACGAGTCCGACGGCGAGGCCCGCCAGTGAACTTGTCGCCAAAAGAAGTTCGATCATGATGCGATGCGCCCATAGGGACCAGGTGGTCGGGCGATCGCCGTGATCGTCCGGTGCCACAAGGCACACCCATCTGACCGCAGCTGGAAGAATTGAGTACCGGTTATGTCCGGCCATCCCCAGCGGGCTGTTTTTAGTCTTAACGTGTCGCGTTTGATTAAAACGCGCGGGGGGACAACCGGCCGGGCCGGTCGTTCATGCCCGGATGACGCATCGTAAAACCGTCACCAAAATCGACCGGGTGTGCTCGAACCGTTTCCCACACAGGGACGACCAATCGGCGGTGATGTGGCTTTGCTTTCGGCAAGGCGCGCCGCCATGATGCGCCGCGACTTACGGCTGGCGTTGCGATTTGAGTTATCCAGGTTTGTCACATGATGTTGCCGGCGATCACCGTGTCTCGCGTTGCGCTGGTCGAGAGACTCGCGAACAAGCTGGCCATGAGTCCGTCACCGTTTTTACGCACATTTGAATCCACGCGGCATTCGTCCGCGCAGGGGAGTTGTCCATGATTGGTCTGGTTCGCGCCGTCAGTCTCTGCGCCACGCTGGCGTTCGGCCTCGTTTCGGCTCAGGCGGCCGACAAGGCGTTCCGACGGGACGAACTGGCGGATTCCGCGATCAAGCTCGAAGCGCAGATCAAGAGCGAGGCGGGGCCGATTGCCAAGAGTGCGGCGACCTTGCGCACGGACGCCGACGCGGCCTTCAAACGCTCGGATTTCCGCGCCGGGCTGCAGACGCTGGGCCAGATCGTGGCGATTGCGCCGGATGACAGCGCCAACTGGCTGCGGCTGGCCAAGACCATCTTCCAGATCCGCCCGGCAACCTCCTCGGAAACGACCTTCCTGCGCGAGCGCGCCGCTACCGCCGCCTATATCGCCTATCAGCGCGCTGGCAATGCCGGCGAGGAGGCCGAGGCGCTGGCCGTGCTCGGCCGGGCCATGGAAGAACGCAAGCTGTGGCGCCCGGCGCTGGACGCATTGCGCCAGTCGCTCGAGATGCGCGAAGTCGCCGACGTCCGCGGTCAATACGAGAAGCTGCGCGATGATCACGGTTTCCGTCTGCTCGATTACACCGTGGACTCGGATTCCGCCTCGCCGCGGGCCTGTTTCCAGTTCTCGGAAGAACTCGCCAAGCGGGTCGATTTCGCGCCGTTCCTTGCGCTTGCAGGCAGTGACAAGCCGGCACTGACTTCCGAGGAGAAGCAGCTCTGCGTCGAAGGCCTCAAGCATGGCGAGCGCTACAATATCAACCTGCGTGCCAGTCTGCCGTCGACGGTGAAGGAGAGTCTGCCGAAATCGGCCGAGTTCAACATCTATGTGCGCGACCGCAAGCCGTTCGTGCGCTTCACCGGCCGCGCTTATGTGCTGCCGCGTACCGGCCAGCAAGGGATCCCGGTTGTCTCGGTCAATACCCAGGCGGTCACGGTCAATGTGTTCCGGATCGGCGACCGCAATCTGATCAACACCGTGATCGGCAGTGACTTCCAGACGGCGCTGAGCAAGTACCAGCTCGACAGCCTCGGCGACGAGCGCGGCGTGAAGGTCTGGGCCGGTGAGTTGGCCACGGCCTCAACGCTCAATGCCGATGTCACCACGGCATTCCCCGTCGATCAGGCGGTCGGTGAGTTGCAACCCGGCGTTTATGTGATGACGGCGGCGGCCAAGGGCCCCGGCTCCGGCAGCAGCGATGACGACGGTTCGCTGGCGACCCAGTGGTTCATCGTCTCGGACCTTGGCCTCACAGCTTTCTCTGGCAATGACGGCATCCACGTCTTCGTCAATTCGCTGGCCTCCACCGACCCGATGGCGAAGGCAGACGTACGCCTCGTGGCGCGCAACAACGAGATCCTCGCGACCAGGAAGACCGACGACTCCGGCCACGTGCTGTTCGAAGCGGGTCTCGCCAAAGGCGAGGGCGGCTTGTCGCCGGCGATGCTGACGGTGACATCAGACAAGAACGACTATGCATTCCTCAGTCTGAAATCGAATGCCTTCGACCTCTCGGATCGCGGCGTCTCCGGCCGCGCCGTTCCCGCTGGCGCCGATGCCTTCGTCTATGCCGAGCGCGGCGTCTATCGCTCCGGTGAGACGGTCTATCTCACCGCGCTGTTGCGCGACGGACAGGGCAACGCCGTGACTTCCGGTCCGATGACCCTCGTGGTCGAACGGCCGGATGGCGTCGAGTTCCGCCGCGCTGTCCTGCAGGATCAGGGCGCAGGCGGTCGCAGCCTGACGCTGCCATTGAACTCCGCGGTCCCGACCGGCACCTGGCGTGTCCGTGCCTTCACCGATCCGAAGGCGCCATCGGTCGGCGAGACCACTTTCATGGTCGAGGATTACGTCCCGGATCGGATTGAATTCGACATATCTTCCAAGGACAAGCTGATCAAAGCTGATGCTCCTGTAGAACTTAAGGTCGATGGTCGCTTCCTCTATGGCGCGCCAGCCTCGGGCCTGCAACTCGAAGGCGATCTGCTTGTCAGCCCTGCCGCGAATCGCCCAGGATTCGCCGGCTACCAGTTCGGCGTTGCCGACGAGGAAAGCGGCAGCAACGAACGCACGCCGATCGAGAATCTGCCCGAAGCTGACGCTAATGGCGTCGCCACGTTCCCGGTCAGCCTCGCCAAGCCGCCGTCTTCGACCCGGCCGCAAGAAGCGCAGATCTTCATCCGCATGACTGAAGCCGGCGGCCGCGCTGTCGAGCGCAAGTTCGTGCTGCCGGTTGCGCCCACCGCGCCGATGATCGGCGTGAAGCCGCTGTTCAAGGACAAGAATGTTGCCGAGGGGGACAATGCTGCCTTCGACGTGGTGGTCGTGTCGCCGGAAGGAATGTCGCTGGCGCGCAGCGGGCTTCGTTACGAATTGCTCAAGATGGAATCCCGCTACCAGTGGTACCGGCAGAATTCGTCATGGGATTACGAACCGGTCAAGTCCACCAAGCGCGTGGCCGATGGTGACCTCACCGTCGCCGCCAATGCCCCGGCCCGTATCGCGCTGCAGCCGCAGCCCGGCCGTTATCGGCTCGACGTGAAATCCAATGAAGCCGACGGCCCGATCACTTCGGTGCAGTTCGATGTCGGCTGGTATTCCGACGGCAGCGCCGACACGCCGGACTTGCTGGAGACCTCCATCGACAAGCCGGAATATCTGTCGGGCGACACCATGACCGTGTCGGTCAATGCCCGCACCGCCGGCCTTCTGACAATCAACGTGCTCGGTGACCGCCTGCTGACCACCCAAAGCGTCGCGGTCAAGGAAGGCCAATCCCAGATCAAGATCCCGGTCGGCAAGGACTGGGGCACGGGTGCCTATGTGGTGGCGACGCTGCGCCGGCCGATGGACTCTGCCGCCAAGCGGATGCCCGGCCGGGCCATCGGACTTAAGTGGTTCGGTATCGACAAGAAGGCGCGCACGATCGACGTGGCACTGTCGCCGCCAGCACTGATCCGGCCGAGCACGACCTTGAAGCTGCCGGTGAAACTCGGCGGGCTCAATCCCGGCGAGGACGCCAAGATCGTGGTGGCTGCGGTCGATGTCGGCATTCTTAACCTGACCAATTACAAGCCGCCGGCGCCGGATGACTATTATCTCGGCCAGCGCCGCATGACGTCGGAAATTCGCGACATCTATGGGCAGCTGATCGACGGGATGCAGGGCACACGCGGCCAGTTGCGCACTGGTGGTGACTCGGCTGGCGCCCAGATCGAAGGCTCACCGCCCACGCAGAAGCCGATGGCGCTGTATTCGGGCATCGTCACTGTGGCGGCCGATGGCACCGCGCAGATCGAATTCGAAATTCCCGAATTCGCCGGCACTGCCCGCGTGATGGCCGTGGCCTGGACCGCGACCAAGCTCGGCCGCGCCACTGTCGACGTGACGGTGCGCGATCCCGTGGTGCTAACGGCAACGCTGCCGCGGTTCCTGCTGTCCGGTGACAAGGGCACCATGAGCTTCGATCTCGACAATGTCGAAGGCGCGGCCGGCGACTACACCATCGCGGTGAAGACCTCTGGCCCCGTAAAGCTCACGGGCAATCCGGCCACGACAGTGAAGCTCGCCGCCAAGCAGCGGACCTCGATGGCGCTGGCCATCGATGCTTCCGGTGCCGGCACAGCGCAGTTCGATGTCGATATCAAGGGACCGAACGGGCTGACACTGGCACGGCATTATGTGCTGGACGTCAAGGCGGCTACGCAGGTGCTGGCGCGCCGCTCGATCCGCACGCTGGCGAAGGGCGAGAGTCTAACGCTGACATCGGACATGTTCTCCGATCTCGTATCCGGCACCGGCGGCGTCTCCCTGTCGGTCAGCCTGTCGACGGCGCTGGATGCCGCGACCATCCTGAAGGCGCTGGACCGCTATCCGTATGGCTGTTCCGAGCAGATCACCAGCCGTGCAATGCCGTTGCTCTATGTCAACGACCTCGCGGCTGGCGCGCATCTGGCAATGGACACCGGGGTCGATCAGCGCATTAAGGACTCGATTGATCGGCTGCTGGCACGCCAGGGCTCTAATGGCTCGTTCGGCCTGTGGTCGGCGGGCGGCGACGACGCCTGGCTGGACGCCTACGTCACGGACTTCCTGACCCGCGCCCGCGAGAAGGGGTTTGTGGTGCCGGATGTGCTGTTCCGTGCTGCGCTCGACCGCGTACGCAATTCGGTCGTCAATGCTGACGAGCCGGAGAAGGATGGCGGCCGCGATCTCGCTTACGGCCTCTATGTGCTGGCCAAGAACGGTACCGCGCCGATCGGCGACCTGCGCTATCTCGCCGATACCAAGCTGAAAAACCTGGCGACGCCGATTGCCAAGTCGCAGCTGGCGGCGGCACTGGCGTTGGTCGGTGACCGGGCCCGTGCAGAACGCGTCTATGCGGCGGCCGTCGAAAGCCTCGCGCCGAAGCCGATTATCGAATTCGGCCGCGTCGATTATGGTTCGGCGCTGCGCGATGCCGCGGCATTGGTATCACTTGCCAGCGAAGGCAATGCGCCGCGCGCAACGCTCACGCAGGCCGTCCAGCGCGTCGAAGCCGCTCGCGGACTGACGCCCTTCACCTCGACGCAGGAAAATGCGTGGCTGGTGCTGGCGTCGCGCGCGCTGGCCAAGGAAGCCAACACACTGGCGCTCGACGTCAACGGCTCACCGGTAAAGACCGCGCTCTATCGCAGCTACAAGGCCTCGGAGATGGCGGGGCAGCCGATCAAGATCACCAACACCGGCGACACACCGGTGCAGGCGGTCGTCTCGGTCTCCGGCTCGCCGATCACGCCGGAGCCGGCCGCATCCAACGGCTTCAAGATCGAGCGCAATTACTTCACGCTCGACGGCAAGCCAGCCGATGTCACCAAGGCTAAGCAGAACGACCGTTTCGCCGTCGTTCTGAAGGTCACGGAAGCCAAGCCGGAATATGGACACATCATGGTGGCCGACTATCTGCCGGCCGGTTTCGAGATCGACAATCCGCATCTGGTGTCATCGGGTGACACCGGCACGCTGGACTGGATCGAGGATGGCGAGGAGCCGGAGAACACCGAGTTCCGCGACGACCGCTTCACGGCGGCGATCGACCGGAAGAGCGACGACAAGGCGGTGTTCACGGTCGCCTATGTCGTGCGTGCGGTTTCGTCCGGCAAATACGTGCTGCCGCAGGCCTATGTGGAGGACATGTACAATCCGTCGCGTTACGGGAGGACGGGCACGGGCACGATCGAGGTAGCCAAGGCGAAATGAGCGAGGGCACGTCCACGTCACAGCCACTAACGCCACATGCGGTGTCATCCCCGGGCTTCGCCGAGGGATCCACCTTGCCGACCGGTGACTGCGAGAAGATCGATGGGCGGGTCGAGCCCGGCAATGACGTGGGGAGGGGTTGGCGTTTCATCCGACGGCGATCGGTCAGGGGAGTATTTGTCACTGTGTCCGCGTTTGTGGTCCTGAGTGGTGCAGCCCTCGCCGCATGGGTGGCCTCCCTTGGTCCGCTTCCGCTCGACCAGGCCCGCAAAATCTCGACCACCGTCATCGACCGCAACGGCAAACTCCTGCGCGCCTATGCCATGATCGACGGACGCTGGCGGTTGCCGGTCGACGCGAAGACATCCGTCGACCCGGGCTATCTCAACATACTGCTGGGCTATGAAGACAAGCGCTTCTATAGCCATCACGGCGTTGACCCTCTGGCGCTCGGCCGCGCCGCGCTGCAGCTCGTCACCCGCGGCGAGATCGTATCAGGCGGTTCGACCATCACGATGCAACTCGCGCGGTTGATCGAACCACGGCAGCAACGCTCGATATCGGCTAAATTCAGACAGGCCGTCCGTGCGCTGCAGATCGAGTGGCAGATGAGCAAGGATCAGATCCTCGATCTCTATTTGGCGCTGGCGCCGTTCGGCGGCAATCTCGAAGGCATTCGCGCTGCGTCCATCGCCTATTTCGGCAAGGAGCCGAAGCGGCTGTCGCTCGCCGAGAGCGCGCTCCTCGTAGCTCTACCGCAATCGCCCGAGAATCGCCGGCTCGATCGTCACCCCGGCAATGCCCGCGTTGCGCGTGACCGCGTGCTGGAACGCATGGTGAGCGAGGGCAGGGTAGCCTCAGCCGATGCCATGCAGGCCAAGGCCATTAGTGTGCCTAAGCTGCGCAAGCCGATGCCGATCCTGGCGCCGCATTTGGCGGATCAGGCGACGTCGCTGCACAGGGATCGTCCCATCATCAAGCTGACACTCGATGCCGGTATTCAGCGCGCGCTGGAAGGCCTCGCGCGCGATCGCGCGACAGCACTGGGCAACAACATCTCCATCGGCCTCATTGCCGTCGATAATGAGAGCGGCGACGTGCTCGCCCATATCGGCTCGCCGGATTATTTCGATGATCGCCGCGCCGGACAGGTCGATATGACCCGTGCCGTGCGCTCGCCCGGCTCGACGCTAAAGCCGTTTATCTACGGCCTCGCTTTCGAGGACGGCTTCGTGCATCCGGAAAGCCTGATCGAGGATCGCCCTGTTCGCTTCGGCAGTTACGCGCCGGAGAATTTCGACATGAGCTTTCAGGGCACTGTGCCGGTGCGTAAGGCGCTGCAGCTCTCATTGAACGTGCCGGCGATCGCGCTGCTCGATCGTGTCGGCGCATCACGTCTGTCATCAAGGCTGAAACAGGCCGGTGGCAATCTGGTGCTGCCACCGGGCGAGGCACCCGGTCTGGCCATGGGCCTCGGCGGCGTCGGCATCACGCTGCAAGACCTCGTCCAGCTTTATGCGGGTGTGGCGCGGCTCGGCAGCTCCAAACCACTGCGCGAGATCATGCAGGCCAATGGCGGCGACGATCGCGAGCCTTTGCGATTGATGGATTCGGTCGCTGCCTGGCAGGTCGGCAATGTGCTGATCGGCACGCCGCCGCCAGAGAACGCCGCGCATAACCGGATCGCCTTCAAGACCGGCACCAGCTACGGCTACCGCGACGCTTGGTCGGTCGGTTTCGATGGCCGCATGACCATCGGCGTCTGGGTCGGCCGTCCGGATGGCGCGCCCGTGCCCGGACTGGTTGGCCGCACGGCCGCAGCCCCGATCCTGTTCGATGCCTTTGCCCGCATCGGCAAGCTGCCGGCTCCGTTGCCCAAGGCGCCCAAGGGCGTGCTGATGGCCAGTAATGCAAAATTGCCGCTGCCGCTGCGTCGGTTCCGCCCGGTTGGCGAGTTGATCCGGACCGGCAGCGATCAGGCCTTGCACATCCAGTTCCCGCTGAACGGTTCCCGGATTGATGCCGGTGGCGGCGAGGGGCAGCTTTCGGCAGTGCCGGTCAAGGTGGCCGGCGGGGTGCTGCCCATGACCGTTCTGGTCAACGGCATGGCCGCCGGGGAACTCGACAGCCGGCGCCAGCGGCTGGTCGATCCGCCCGGTCCGGGCTTCGTCCGGTTGACGGTCATGGACGCCATGGGCGCGGCAGACACAGTTGTGGTCAGAATTCAATAAGAGTGGGCTAACTGGTTGTCCGATCGGTGGTTTCAGCGTATGCGACAGGCATGGCCGAGACCTATCCAAGACCCCGATTTGGCGCCCCGCGCGAGCCGAAAACCCGTGTCGATCCGGGCAGCAGACTGGTGCGCGTGCTGGACTTTGTGAGCTTAGGTCACGCTCGCGCGGTCGCGTTCCTGGCCATTGTCGGGTTCCTGTTCTTCCTGCCGGGCTTCTTCACGATCCCGCCGATCGACCGCGACGAAGCCCGCTTTGCGCAGGCGACCAAGCAGATGGTCGAGACCGGCGACTTCGTCGACATCCGGTTCCAGGACGAGGTCCGCTATAAGAAACCGGTCGGCATCTACTGGATGCAGGGGGCCGTGGTGGAGGCAGCCGATGCGTTGGGCCTTCAGAACGCGGAAGTCCGCATTTGGCTCTATCGCGTGCCATCCCTGATCGGCGCCATTGGTGCAGTACTGCTGACCTACTGGACCGCACTGGCTTTCGTGACGCGGCGCGGTGCGGTGCTGGCCGGGCTGATCATGTGCAGCTCGGTCTTGCTCAACGTCGAGGCGCGTCTCGCCAAGACGGATGCGATGCTGCTGCTGACGGTCATCGCCGTGATGGGCGCGATGGCCCGAATTTACCTGGCATGGCAGCGCGGCGAGGAGGCCGACAAGGCCCGCTGGCAGGAGCCGGCGGTGTTCTGGACGGCGATGGCGATCAGCATTCTCGTCAAGGGACCGCTGATCCTGATGTTCGTGGCGCTGACGGTCATCGCGCTGGCGATCATGGACCGCTCGGTCGCATGGCTGTGGCGTTTGAGGCCATTGATCGGCGTCGTCTGGATGCTGCTTCTGGTACTGCCCTGGTTTGTCGCTATCTTCCTGAAGTCAGGGCAAGCGTTCTTCTCAAATTCGCTGGGCGGCGACATGCTAAGCAAGCTGGCCGCGCAGGAATCCCACGGCGCGCCTCCTGGCACGTATTTCCTGCTGTTCTGGATCACCTTCTGGCCCGGCGCTCCGCTGGCCGGTATGGCCACGCCTGCCATTTGGCGCGCGCGGCGCGAGCCCGGCGCACAATATCTGCTGGCGTGGCTGATACCGTCCTGGATCGTGTTCGAAGTCGTGATGACCAAGCTGCCGCATTATGTGCTGCCGCTCTATCCGGCGATCGCCATCCTCGTCATCGGAGCGCTTGAGCGCCAGGTGCTGGCGCGCAATTGGCTGGCGCGCGGCGCGGCCTGGTGGTTCGCGATCCCGGCGCTGACTGCTGTGATCGCCGAGATCGGCGCCGTCGCGATCGTCCGCCATCCGGTGTTTCTGGCCTGGCCCTTTGCCGCCGCAGCGCTGGTTTTCGGCCTGTTTGCCTGGTGGCTGTATGACAACGCGCGCGCAGAACGCTCGTTGCTGAATGCGGTCGTGGCCTCACTGTTCATGAGCGCCGCCTTTTATGGTGTGCTCCTACCATCGCTCCGGCCATTGTTTCCGAGCGTACAGATCGCACGCGCCCTGCGTAACGTCGTCTGCGTCGGCCCCAAGGCTGCTGCGGCGGGATATCACGAGCCGAGCCTGGTGTTCATGACCGGCACATCCACACAACTCACTGATGGCGCCGGCGCGGCGGATTTCCTCGGGCAGGGCAGCTGTCGCTTCGCGCTTGTCGAACTGCGTTCAGAGCGCCAGTTCGCAATGCGCGCCGAGGCTATCGGCCTGCGCTACAACATGGCAACCCGCATCGACGGCTATAACTTCTCGCAGGGCAAAGCGATTTCGGTGGCCATCTATCGCTCCGAAGGGACCGAGTAATGGCCGCCCCGGACAAATCGCAGCCACAGACCTATCTGTCGCAACTTGTTGCGATGGTCTGGCAGTCGTTCGCACAGCTTGTTCGCGCGCCGTCGCATTCGCGGCGTGAAGCAGCTGCGCGTTACTGGGCGCGCCGCTCGCTGATGCTTGGCGCCGTGACTGCCCTGATCATCATCGCGTTGATGTTCATCGTCGATGCTACCGAGATCGGACTGATGCCAGCGCGCGGCACGGCTGGTCTCTGGCCGCTGCGCATCTTCACCGACTTGGGTAAGGACGAGTATGTTCTGCTGGCGTTGTGTACGGTCATGATCATCCTGGCGCTGTTGACGCCGCTTCGACGTGGTACCTCTCGGGCCGTGCTGGTCAGTTTCGGAACGCGGATCCAGTATGTTTTCCTGTCGGTCGCGCTCTCGGTCTTCGCGGCTGAAATCATAAAGGGCGTGCTCGGCCGCGGCCGGCCTTTCGTCAGCGGCGTGGCTGACCCTTTTCACTTCTCACATTTCGCATGGACGCCGGCCTATGCCAGTTTCCCGTCGGGCCATGCGACCACGAGTTTCGCATTGGCTTTCGCGGTCGCTGCGCTCTGGCCACGGCTGCGCACGGTGATGATCGTCTATGCGGTCGCGATCAGCGCCAGCCGGCTCGTTCTGCTGGCGCATCATGCCAGCGACGTGGTCGCTGGCGGACTGGTCGGCTGGATCGGCGCCATGACGGCACGATACTGGTTCGCCGCCCGGCATCTTGCCTTTACCATCCATCAGGATGGCACGATCGATCCGTTGCCAGGACCGTCCGCCAGCCACCTCAAAAGGGTTGCCCGCGGGGCCGTGGCCCCATAAGAAGCGATCTTCGCTGGGCTGGCTGCGACAAGTTCCGGCATGACCGCCTCCCAACCATGAGCTCCGATTTGTCCGCTCCCGAAGTTGCCCCCGTCGACGTTTCCATTGTCGTGCCCGTGCGCAACGAGCAGGACAACGTCGCGCCTCTGATCGCCGAGATCACCGCGGCGCTCGACGGCCGCTGGCTGTATGAAATCATCTACGTCAATGATGGCTCGACCGACGCCACGCCTGCGCGACTGGCGGAACTGATGCTGGCGCGCAGCAACCTGCGCCGCATTGATCACGCTGTATCATCCGGCCAGTCGGCTGCCGTGCGCACTGGGGTGCGCAACGCCCACGGCGCCATAGTGGCGACGCTGGACGGCGACGGGCAGAACAATCCGGCGTTCCTACCTAATCTGATTTCCGCGATCCAGGAGGGTGACGGCCGCGTCGGTCTTGCCGCCGGGCAACGGGTCGGCCGCAAGGATACCGGTTTCAAGAAAGCGCAATCAAAGATCGCCAATGCCGTGCGCAACGCGATCCTGAAGGACGGGACACGCGATACCGGCTGTGGCCTGAAGGCATTCCGCCGCGATGTGTTCTTGTCGATGCCTTATTTCGATGGTTTGCATCGCTTCCTTCCGGCGCTGGTGCGCCGTGAGGGCTTCGACATCGCCTATGTCGATGTCACCGATCGGCCGCGCCATTCCGGCGTCTCCAATTACGGATTTTTCGATCGCCTCTGGATCGGCATCATGGATCTCGCCGGCGTCTGGTGGTTGATCCGCCGCAAGCGTACGACGCCGGTCGCAACCGAGTTCAAGTAAATGCTGATTCAATATGGCCAGGCGCTCGGCGACTATATCTACGACGTATTCGTCGCGAAGTTCGATTTCTGGCTCGCCTTCGGCCTGATCGCGCAACTGCTGTTCACCGCACGGTTTCTCGTGCAGTGGATCTCCAGCGAACGTGCCGGACAGAGCGTCGTGCCGATGGCGTTCTGGTTCTTCTCGATGGCGGGCGGTTTCATGACGTTGATCTATGGCATCGCCAAGCGCGAGCCGGTGATCATCATGGGGCAAGCCTTTGCCACGGTGATCTATGTCCGCAATATCATGTTGATCATCAAGAATCGCGGCAGCGGATCGAAGACGCTATCGAACTGAGAGTCCCACAACGCCGTCCGTCATCCGGCCACAGTCATCCACCACTGCTGGACCACTTCGGGGCTGGTGAGCTGGATGGTCGCCGAGGCGTCGAGCTGTGATTTTCGATAGGCGCTTGCGGTGACGCCAAATCGCGTGCGGAAACTTCTGCTGAAATGGGCCTCGCTGCTGAACCCAAGATCCGACGCGAGGCGCGATAGCCGACGGGTTTCGAGCGGATCGCTGAGCGCAGCCTGAACGGCGAGCAGCCGGCGTTCCTGAACATGGCGCATGACGCCGCCGCGGCTCACGAAGATGCGGTAGAGCGACGCCCTCGAAATATCGAGCTTCAGCGCCAGCCAGTCGGGCGATAGCTCTGACAATCCAAGATTATCCCGGATCGCGGCCTCGGCAAGCGCCAGGACGTTTTCGTCGGCGTCTTTCCGTTGCGTGAAGGGATCGTCCGGTGACGGAGCGAGAATCCTCTTCAGGAACTCGACTGTTTCGGCCACGGTGCTTTCGACATCGGCTTCGATCAGCTGAGCGGAGCGTTCCTGCAACGACAGTATGTGTGCAGCAAGTAGATCGTTCCGGAACTTGTCGAGCCGCGGTGTCAGCGTGTCCAGCGGTACGTCGGCGAGCAGTTTGCGCGGAACGATGAGCGATACCGTGTTGGATGCGAAGGCGCGCGTATCGATCGTGTAGGCGAGATCGATCAAGGCAACCTTTCCGGGCCCGATCATGGTCTGCTGCCGCGTAACGGAGCCGTTGAAGCCGCCGCTGACATAGAGATGTAACAGCAAGTGGTCCGGCGTCGCGGCGATGCGCTGCTCGTCTCTGACGAAGTTCTGCGCGTTGAAGGCGACCTTGGCGATGATCATATCGCCAATGATGATGCCCGATGCGGAACCGGTCGGCGTCTTCTTGGTGGGACCACAAGGGCGGGGCGCGAATAGCGGTGCGATCACCGCACTCCAGGTCGCGAAAGCATTGGGCTCGTCCAGTCCGGTGGTGACGTAATAGAGGCGAGGAAGCGCTGACATGCGGGTGTTTGCTGAGCTGATACTTAAAAAATGTCTATTCTCAGGTGGATATCGAAATCGAAACTCACGCCTCCCGACGTCTGGCAAATCACCAGGTTCCTGTTCCGAAATGCCGTCAGTGTCGTCTTACCGCTGAAGCAATCACGTAGCAGCAACGCCAACTTGAGACGCAGGATCAATGGAAAACGCTTCGCCGGCTGTAGCTGCGCCGAATAGCGATGTCCAAACATTTCTGAACTGCCCTAAAAGGGCGTTAGCGCTGCGCAGGCATTGGATGGGGAATCCGGCCTAGTCGTGCGTAGCGTTCCATGGCGATGCAACGGCGCTGCGGCGAGCCTGTCACGTCGCCGGCACCGCCGCAGCACACGTCGAAACATCGCGCAGCGAAATAAGGAGGGGCGGGCTAAAGTCCCCTTGTTAAGCGGTCGCCGCCGCGTTGAACGCCGCAAAGCCGCGCTCGAGATCGGCCTTCAGATCATCGACGCTTTCCAGGCCGATATGAAACCGCAGCGCCGGACCGCCGGGTGCCCAAGTCGTCGCGCTCCGATAGTCCGAGCAGTCGAACGGGATGACGAGACTCTCGAAGCCGCCCCAGGAATAACCCATGCCGAACAGCTTGACGGTGTCGAGCAGGGCATCGACGGCCTTTTGCGGCGATGGCTTCAGGATGATGCTGAACAGACCGGATGCGCCGGTGAAGTCGCGCTTCCAGATCGAGTGGCCGGGATGGTCCGGCAAAGCGGGATGCAACACCTTCAGCACCTCGGGGCGGGTCTGAAGCCATTGCGCCATCTCCAGCGCCGAGCGCTGATGATGCGCGAGCCGCACCGACATGGTGCGCAGACCGCGTAGCGCGAGAAAAACGTCGTCCGGCCCGGCACATGTGCCGAGCAGCTTGATGCCCTCCTGGATCAGCGGCCAGGCCGCGTCATTGGCCGAGATGGTGCCGAACATGATGTCGGAGTGACCGCCGATATATTTGGTTGCTGCCTGGATGCTGATATCGACGCCCTGTTCGAGCGAACGATGATACAGCGGTGTGGCCCAGGTATTGTCGTCGAGCACCAGCACGCCGCGCGCACGGGCAATACCGGCGATGACGGGCACGTCCGGCATTTCGAAAGATTGCGACCCCGGTGCTTCGACCATGATGGCACGGGTATTCGGCCTGAACAGCGCTTCGATGCCAGCGCCGATCAGCGGATCGAAATAGGTGGTCTCGATGCCATAGCGTGCCAGCATGCCGTTGCAGAAATTGCGCGTCGGCCGGTAAGCGCTATCGCTCACGAGGAGATGATCGCCTGCCTTTAGCACCGATAGCAGCGCAGTCGATATCGCGGCGAGGCCCGATGGCACGAGTCCAACGCCGGCGCATTTGGGGCCTTCCAGCGCCATCAGCGCTTCCTGCAACGCCTTGGTGGTCGGCGTGCCATGGCGGCCATATTGAAACTCGCCGCGATGCGCATGGAGGTCGTCGGCGGTCGGATACAACACCGTAGAGCCGCGCACGACCGGCGGATTGACGAAGCCCCGCTGCGATTTGGTGTCGCGGCCAGCGGTGACGATCACGGTGTCCGTGTCGAGCGAGGTGGTGCCGTGATTGTCGTTAGAAGCTGTCATAATGGGAGCCGCCGGTCTGCAGGTTTGTACGGCCATCGGCGCCTCGGCTGCCGAACGGCTTGTTCCTCCACTAAGCGGGTGGGTAAGATGGTCGTCAACCCCTTGACCCGGCTAGCTGATCGTTCTCTGTTGCGTGAATCGTCGATCTCTTGCGGCACGTTGATGGGCCTGCCGCGAATCCGGTGATTTCCTGCTGATTCGTGCTGCCGTTTTAGACTGCCTCTGCCGTCGCCAGACTTTCCGGTCGGGGAATTCACGGCTATGGAACTGATCCGTTGGTCCGTCATTCAATTCTTTGCGTCGACCGAGTGTCCTGACGTTCCCAAAGAGGCTTCCATGAAACGCGTGACCTTGATGTTCTCTCTCATTCTTGCCGCCGGATTGACCGCGCAGGGCGCGTTGGCGCAGACGCTCAAGACCGTAAAGGATCGCGGCATGTTGTCCTGCGGCGTCACCCAGGGCCTGCCGGGTTTCTCGGCGCCGGATGACAAAGGCAACTGGGTTGGCTTCGACGTCGACCTGTGTCGCGGCATCGCCGCCGCGATCTTCAACGATGCGACCAAGGTGAAATATGTGCCGCTCTCGGCGAAGGATCGCTTTACTGCCTTGCAGTCCGGCGAGATCGACGTGCTGTCGCGCAACACCACCTGGACGCTGTCGCGCGATACGTCGCTTGGCGTGAACTTCGCCGGCATCAATTACTATGACGGCCAAGGCTTTCTGGTCCGCAAGGCGCTCAAGGTCAACTCGGCGCTTGAGCTCAACAGCGCTTCAATCTGCCTGCAGACCGGCACGACTAACGAACAGAACGTTGCCGACTATTTCAAGGGCAACAACATGAAGTATGAAGTCATCGCGTTCTCGACCGCCGACGAAACCGTCAAGGCTTATGAGTCCGGTCGCTGCGACGTGTTCACCGCCGATATCTCGCAACTTTATGCGGAGCGTTTGAAGCTCACCGTACCAGCCGATCACGCGGTGTTGCCTGAGGTGATTTCCAAGGAGCCGCTTGGCCCGCTGGTGCGCCATGGCGACGATCAGTGGCTGGATGTGGTACGCTGGACGCTGTTCGCGATGATCAATGCGGAGGAGCTCGGCATCACGCAGAAGAACGTCGATGACCAGGCCAAATCCGACAAGCCGGAGCTGAAGCGTATCTTCGGCACCGACGGCAACCTCGGCGAGACGCTGGGCCTCACCAAAGACTGGTTCGCGCGCATCATCAAGGCAACCGGCAATTACGGTGAGGTCTTCGACCGAAATGTCGGCGCCGGCTCCAAGCTTGGCATTTCCCGCGGGTTGAACCAGCTCTGGAACAGGGGCGGCATCCAGTACGCGCCGCCGATCCGCTGAGCGCATCAGCGCCCGTGGCGACATCGAACGAAGCCAGAAAACCGCCGCTGCAACTTGCGGCAAGACTGCGACGCGTGCTGGGCGGGCAGGCGGGCTGGAGCGGCTTCGTGCTTCAGGTCGTGTTCGTCGCGGTCCTGATTTGGATCGGCTATGAGATCGTCGAAAACGCGCGCAGCAATCTGGCCGCGCAGAAGATCGCATCGGGTTTCGGATTCCTGTCAAATACCGCGGGCTTTGCGGTCAGTCAGGCGCTGATTCCGTATTCTGAATCGGACACCTATCTGCAAGTGTTCTTTGTCGGCCTCGTGAACACGCTGGTCGTATCGCTCATCGGCATCTTCTTTGCGACGATCATCGGCTTCATCGTCGGGCTCGGCCGGATGTCGCCGAACTGGCTGCTGGCGCGTATTGCCGGCGGCTACGTCGAACTGATCCGTAACTTGCCGCTGCTGTTCCAGATCCTGTTCTGGTACCTGGCCGTACTCGCGACGCTGCCGCAACCGCGGCAGAGCATCTCGCTACTGGACAGCTTCTTTCTCAGCAATCGTGGTTTTGGTTTGCCGAAGCCGATCGGAACGGATGCGTTCATGCCGTTCGCGATCGCCATCGTTGTCGGGCTCGTCGCGTCATTGCTATTGCACGTCCATGCACGCCGGCAGCTGTTTGCTAAAGGTCGGGTAATGACGATCTGGCCGATGAACTTGGGCTTGCTGGTCGGCTTGCCACTTCTGACAGCGCTCGTACTGGGCAAGCCCGTGACATTCGAGTATCCGGTGCTGAGAGGTTTTAATTTTTCAGGCGGCCTGCGTGTGCTGCCGGAATTCGTCGCGCTGACGCTGGCGCTCTCGACCTATACCGCTGCCTTCATCGCCGAAATCGTGCGCGCGGGAGTCCAGTCGGTACACAAGGGACAGAGCGAAGCCGGCGCATCGCTCGGACTCAGCCGGGGGACAACACTGCGACTGATCGTCGTGCCGCAGGCTATGCGCGTGATTCTGCCGCCGCTGACCAACCAGTATCTCAACCTCACGAAGAATTCGTCGCTGGCTGTTGCCATCGGCTATCCAGATCTCGTTTCGGTATTTGCCGGCACCACGATGAGCCAGACCGGGCAGGCCATCGAGATCATCGCCATCACCATGGCGGTCTATCTCGTGATCTCGCTGATCACGAGCGCTCTCATGAGCGTCTATGGCTGGCGGATATCGCGGAGCATGGGCGCATGAGCGATACCAGCTTCGTTGCAAAAGAACTGATTGCAGAGCGCGCTGCGCCGGTGCGAAGCACGGGTTTCATCGGCTTTGTGCAGACACGGCTGCTGAATTCATCGACCAATATTCTGCTGACTGTCGTCAGCCTGTTGCTGCTGTGGCTCACCATCGTCCCCACGATCAAATTTCTGCTGATCGATGCCGTCTGGCAAGGGCAAGATCGGACGGCCTGCCTGCCGGAAAATGCTGGTCACATCGTTGGTGCTTGTTGGCCGTTCGTACAGGCCAAGTTCACGCAGTTCATCTACGGCTTTTATCCCGAGCCGGAACGCTGGCGCGTTAACCTGACATTCCTGCTTGGTGCATTGTTGCTGCTGCCGCTGCTGATCCCGCGTCTGCCGGCGAAGAGCGTGAATGCCGGACTATTCTTCCTTGCCTTCCCCGTTGTGGCGTTCTTCCTGCTGTATGGCGGTGGCATCAATGGCTTCGGGATCAGTTGGGCGGCGGATTGTCTGTCGAGCGTCGCGGTCCACATCACGGGTGTCGGCCGCTGGCTCAGGGGCGAAGGCATTCTGTCCGATGTTGCCGTCATCGGCTATCCACTTGCGTTGATAGGCAGCGGCATCGCGGCCTTCGGCGACGGCCTGCAACTCGTCGCGCTACCGTTTGAATGGCTGCGCAATGAGGGGGGCAATCACGGCCAGCCTGTTTGGTTCGAACTGACGGCAACCGCCGTCATTGTCTCGCTGTTCATCTTCCTGTTGAACGGCCATTTGCGTAGTGGCTGGCGTGCGCTGGCCAGCAGTATCTCCATCTTCGCTGGTATCGCCGCCGTCATCGCATTGCTGCGGCTCGATCGAGGCGGATTGCCGGTCGTCGATACGCGGCTCTGGGGCGGCTTGCTGGTGACGCTGGTGGTGTCGATCACCGGGATCGTCACTTCGATGCCAGTTGGTATCGCGCTGGCACTCGGCCGCCGCTCCACGATTCCGCTAATACGGCTGTTCTCCATCGCGTTTATCGAGTTCTGGCGTGGCGTGCCGTTGATCACGGTGTTGTTTTTCGCGACCTATATGCTGCCGCTGTTCCTGCCCGGCAATTTCACTGTCGATGGTCTGGTGCGCGCGCTGATCGGCATCGCGCTGTTCGCCGGCGCCTACAATGCCGAAGTGATCCGCGGCGGGTTGCAGGCAATCCCGCGCGGGCAGGCGGAGGCGGCGAGTGCGTTGGGCTTGTCCTACTGGAAGACCACGCGGCTGGTGGTGATGCCGCAGGCGCTGCACCATGTCATTCCCGGCCTCGTCAACAGCTTCATCGCGCTGCTGAAGGACACATCGCTGGTATCGATCGTGGCGTTGTTCGATTTGCTTGGCCAGTTGCGCGCATCCTTTGCCGATCCGAACTGGTCGACGCCGACGACCCTGTTCACCGGTTTTGCCTTCACCGGCATCATGTACTTCGTGATGTGCTTCGGCATCTCGCGCTATTCGCTATTCGTCGAGCGTCGGCTCAATGCGCATCGGCGGAGTTGAGGTGATATGTCTGTATCCGTGAATCCCATCGTCTCGATCGCCGGCCTCAATAAATGGTTCGGCGATTTTCACGTGCTTCGCGACATCGAGCTAGCGGTCGGCCGCGGCGAGCGCATCGTGATTTGCGGCCCGTCGGGCTCGGGCAAATCAACGCTGATCCGCTGCATCAATGCGCTGGAAGAGTTTCAGGAAGGCCGGATCACCATCGACGACATCGAACTCGGCCCGAACCTGCGTCGCGTCGACGATATCAGGCGCGATGTCGGGATGGTGTTTCAGAGCTTCAACCTGTTTCCGCACCTGACCGTGCTGGAGAACTGCACTTTGGCGCCGATCTGGGTACGGCATATGCCGAAGAAGGACGCGGATGCTGCGGCGATGAAGTATCTGGAGCGGGTGCGCATTCCGGACAAGGCCCAAGCCTATCCCGGTCAGCTCTCTGGCGGTCAGCAGCAGCGTGTGGCGATCGCGCGGGCGCTGACGATGACACCTAAGGTGATGCTGTTCGACGAGCCGACATCGGCGCTGGACCCGGAAATGGTCAAGGAAGTGCTGGATACGATGGTCGATCTTGCAGGCGAGGGCATGACCATGCTGGTGGTCACCCACGAGATGGGCTTTGCCAGGGAAGTCGCCAGCCGGGTGGTGTTCATGGATGCCGGACAGATCATCGAGGCGAATACACCGGACAAGTTCTTCGCCAATCCGCAGCATGCGCGGACGAAGCTGTTCCTGAGCCAGATTCTCCGCTGAGTTCTGCGCCTCACACCTTCTCGAACGGCACCGAGATATCGCTCTTCTTCTCCAGCCATTCCGGGACAGGCAGTTTTTTGCTGCGCATGAAATCGGGATTGAACAGCTTCGACTGATAGCGGCCGCCGGAGTCGCAGAGGATGGTCACGATGGTATGGCCGGGGCCAAGCTCCTTCGCCAGACGGATCGCGCCGGCGACGTTGATGCCAGTCGAGCCGCCGAGGCACAGGCCTTCGTGCTGCAGGAGGTCATAGATCACGGCGACGGCTTCCTCGTCAGGGATCAGGAAGGCAGTATCGACCTTCGCGGTCTCGATGACCGGCGTCACGCGGCCGATCCCGATGCCTTCCGTGATGGAATCGCCGGGCGTGGACTTGGCTTCGCCATGCTTGAACCAGTTATACATCGCAAAGCCATTTGGATCGGCGCAGGCCGTCACGATGTTGTTGTTCTTCTCCTTCAGGTAGCGGGTTGTGCCGGCTAGCGTGCCACCGGTGCCGACTGCTGAGATGAAGCCATCCACCTTGCCGCTAGTCTGCCCCCAGATCTCGGGACCCGTCGATTCGTAATGGGCTTTGGCGTTGTCGAGATTGTTCCACTGGTCGGCAAACAGCACGCCGCTTGGCGCGGTCTTGCGCAGCTGGTCCGCGAGCCGTCGTCCGACATGCTGATAGTTGTTCGGATTGGCAAACGGCAGTGCCGGTACTTCGATCAGTTCGGCGCCGTTGAGCCGCAGCATATCTTTCTTTTCCTGGCTCTGCGTCTCCGGGATCACGATCAGCGTGCGATAGCCGCGCGCGCTCGCCACCACAGCGAGACCGATACCAGTATTGCCCGCAGTCGCTTCGACAATGAGGCCGCCTGGCTTCAGATCACCGCGCTTCTCGGCTTCAAGGATCATCCATTTGCCGGCGCGATCCTTCACCGACTGGCCTGGATTCATGAATTCGGCCTTGCCCAAGATCGTGCAGCCGGTCAGTTCGGATGCGCGCTTCAGCTTGATCAGAGGCGTATTGCCGATCGCCTCGACGACGTTTTTGTTGAAGGTCATGGTGCTGAAATTCTTCGCTCGGGTTATCGATCTCGCGGCGACCCTAGTAGAGGCCGCAGGGCCAGACAAGGGAAGGGTCCGGCCTCTAGATCTGGTGCCGCAGTGCGGAAAGTCCAGAGCGCGGACTATGGGGCTTTTGCGAATACGACCTGGCGAACGTCGATATTCCCCGACAGGAAACCAGCCTCGCAATAGGCCAGGTAGTATTCCCACAGCCGCCGGAACCGGTCGTCGAAACCGAGCGGCGTCAGGCTCGGCCAGGCCGCACGGAAACTATCTCTCCAGGTGGCCAGTGTTTTGGCATAATCCAGTCCGAAAATGCGCTCCTTGATGATGGGAACACCGTATTTGTCGCCGAGAGATTTCAGGATTTCCGGCGTCGGCAGCATGCCGCCGGGGAAAACGTAGCGCTGAATGAAATCGACCTCGCGCCGATAAGCTTGGAAGAACTTGTCCTGGATCGTGATGGCCTGAATACCTACGAGCCCGCCCGGCAGCAGACGGTCGCGCAATTGTGAGAAATACTGCGGCCAGAACTGCTCGCCGACGGCCTCGATCATCTCGATGGAAGCGATGCGGTCATATTGGCCGCGTTCGTCGCGATAGTCCTGAAACTTGATCTCGACCCTGTCGCCAAGGCCCGCGTCCTGCATCCGCCTGCGTGCGAAATCGCGCTGCTCGGTCGAGATGGTGAGTCCGGTGACATGCGCGCCGTAATGCTTCGCGGCGTATTCGGCAAAGCCACCCCAGCCGCAGCCGATCTCCAATACCCTCTGGCCGGGCTCGAGATCAATCGCTTCTGCAAGCCGGCGATATTTGTTGTTCTGTGCGGCGGTGAGATCCTGCACGCCCTCCTCAAAAATCGCCGACGAATAGGTCATGCTGGAATCGAGCCACGCCGAATAGAACGCGTTGCCGATGTCGTAATGCGCGTAGATGTTTTTGCGTGCCTGCCGCTTGGTATTGCGGTTGAACCAGTGGCGAACGATCTGCACGAAGCGCATCAGCGGATTGTTGCCGAGCATCGCCTGAATCAGATCGTGATTGACGCAAAACAGATACAGGAATTGCGTGAGATCCGGCGTGTCCCATTCGCCATGCAGATAGGCCTCCGCGATACCGATATCGCCGCCATTCACGAGACGCGACGCGAAAGCGTAACTGGTGATCGTCATCTCCGCGGCGGGACCGGGTTCTATGCCGCCGAGGCGGAAACGCCGGCCATCGGGGAGTGTCACGTCGAGCGTGCCGCGACGCAGACGCGAGCCGAAGCCCAATGCCAGCCGGACGATGCGCGGCAGATCGGGCAGCGCGTTGTCGACATTTTCCGGAGTAAGAACGATCAGATCAGACATGTGCAGATCCAGGGGAGTTCGTGGTTCTGTGCCCGAATTCAAGTCGCATGGAAGGACGTGGTCGCCGCTCTTTTGTCGAACAGGATCGCCTTTGTGCGCTGCGAAGTCCGGTCAACGCGCAGCCGATTTTGCAGGAGTATAGACGCGGCTTCGTTTACTCGCCAAGCCGCTAATTTTTAGCATGGCGCGCTTCACGCGGCACGTTTGGCGCTTAACAGCGGTGATGTCCTGTCCGCATCGTCAAGCTGATCGAGATCGATCAACGGGCTCATCGCGCCGTAGCTGAAGCGATTGGACTCATGGGCTTGAGCCGCGCATACGTCACGTTCCGGCGGGGTTCAGAAATGCCGGAATGGCACGGGGGAACGCAGTCCGGGCGTCAGCAATAAATGAACACATGAAATCTTCGTAAGTCCGACTTGCCGGGCGATTCTGTAACGGTCCCAAAATACGGTAATGCCTGGGGAATCTGTGTAAATCCGGTTATTTGCGAGCATCTGACTTTGATGCCACTTGCGCGTTCCGACACGTAAGAACACTGTCCGCAGCACGACGGAGCGGTTAGAATACCGGCTCGTTACATTGACCATGCATCACCCGGTGAACGTGTCTCAGGCTACAACATCCAACGCCCGAAATGTCGGCGCAACGCGCCTGCGGCGGAGCTTTGTCTGGGTGTCCCAGCGGTGAGCCACTTGTTCGCAAGGCTGATCGGACGTTCGGTCCTCGCTTTCGCGGTCATCGCGAGTTCGGCCGGCTGCATCCTGACCAAGGATCTGCCTGATCCAGCCCTCGATATTCCCGAGGGCTATAAAGCGGCACGGCTGGCCAATCCCAACGGCGCCACGCCGACGCTGGACTGGTGGCGCGGCTTTCGTTCCAAGGAACTGACGCAGCTGATGGAAGAGGCCCAGACGGTCAACCTCGATATCGCTGCGGCAACATCGCGAATCATGCAGGCGGACGCGCAGGCCCGAATCACCGGCGCCGCGCTGCTGCCGAGCGTGAGCAGCGGCGGGCAGGAGACCTATTCGCGGACCTCGGGCTCAAGCTCCAGCGGGTTGACCAACGGCGGCCGCGAGGTGGTGACCTATTCGGCCTCGCTCTCGGCCAGTTACGAGATCGATTTCTGGGGCAAGAATCGCGACGCGGCGCTGGCTGCGGAGGAAACCTCGACGGCCAATCGCTTCGACCGCGACGTGGTGGCGCTGACCACTATGGCGGCCGTCGCCAATGCCTATTTCCAGGTGCTGACCTCGCAGGACCGCATTCGCACGGCGGAGCGTAACATCGCCAGCGCGCAACGCATCCTCGATGCGATCAAACAACGCTTTAGTGCCGGTACCGGCACCGATCTCGATGTCGCGCAGCAGGAAAGCGTGCTGGCCAATCAGCGCGCTGCGGTGCCGCCGCTGCGGACCACGCTGGCGCAGAACGTCAATGCGCTCGCGACACTGGTGTCCCGGCCCCCTGAAAGCGTGCGCGTAGCCGGCGGCTCGCTGAACAATATCGCAGCCCCGCGTGTCACGCCCGGTCTGCCATCAGAGCTGTTGACCCAGCGGCCGGATATCCGCCGGCAGGAGGCGCAATTGGCCTCAGCCACGGCTAACGTCGGCAGCGCCAGGGCGCAGTTCTTCCCTTCGATCCAGCTCACCGGCTCGGGAGGTTATCAGAGCGCCGCGCTGGCCTCGCTGTTTCAGCCCAATGCCGCCTTCTTCAGCCTCGTGGGTGGCTTGACCCAGCCGATCTTCGACGGCGGGCGCATCCAGGGCAATTTCGAGCTGACCCAGGCGCGGCAGGACGAATTGCTGCAGACCTACCGCAAGACGGTCGTGCAATCCTTCGCCGACGTGGACAACGCGCTGGTCGCGATTCGCCAGACCACCGAGCGGCTGCGGCTGCAGCGCGAGGTGGTTCGAGCGTCCCGGCGGGCCTTCGAGCTATCCGAGCAGCAATTGCGCGCCGGAACCGCTGACATCGTAACTGTGCTAAACACCCAGCTGACACTGTTCCAGGCGGAAGATGTCCTGTCGCAGGCGCAACTGGCGCGGCTGCAGGCGATCGTCAGCCTCTATCAGGCGCTGGGGGGCGGCTGGGAGCCGAAAATGGAAAGACCGGTCAATGCTCTTTAAGCCGGAGTTGAAAGAGGCCGCGAAAGCGACGGACGACGGTGTCGCCAAGGTCGCCGGCAAGGCGCGCCGCCGTACTGTGTCGATCGCTGTGACGCTGCTGATCCTCGGCGGGCTCGGCTATATCGGTTGGAACGCTTTTCAGCAGCGTCAGACCGCCAGCCGCGGCGGCTTCCGTCCGGACATGATGACCGTGCCGGTGCTGGCAGCGACGCCGAAGATCCAGGACGTGCCGGTCTATCTCGATGGCGTCGGCTCGGTGAAGGCCTTGAACAACGTCACCGTGCGCGCACAGGTCGACGGCAAGCTGATCAAGGTCAATTTCAAGGAAGGCCAGGACGTCAAGGCCGGCGATGTGCTCGGCGAGATTGACCCGGTCCTCTACAAGGCGCTGTACGATCAGGCTGTTGCCAAGAAGGCGCAGGACGAGGCGACGCTGGCCAATGCGCGGCTCGACCTGATCCGCTACCAGCAGCTCGCAACGTCAAACGCCGGTTCCAAGCAGCAGGCCGACACCCAGAAGTCGCTCGTCGCCCAGCAGGAGGCGCTGGTGAATGCCGATCAGGCCGCGATCGACAATGCCGCCGCAACGCTGAGCTACACCAAGATCATCGCGCCGCTCTCCGGCCGCGCCGGCCTGCGTCAGGTCGATCAGGGCAACATCATCCACGCCTCCGATACCACGGGACTCGTGGTGATTACGCAGCTGCAGCCTATCGCAGTACTGTTCAGTCTGCCGCAGCAGCAGATCGTTCGCGCCAATGCCGCTGCTGCCAAGGGCACGCTGATGGTCGATGTATTCGGCAATGACGGCGTGACCGTCATCGATACCGGTACGCTCACCGGCATCGACAATCAGGTCGATACAACCACCGGCACGGTGAAGCTGAAGGCCGAATTCCCGAACCCGAATTATCAGCTCTGGCCTGGCCAGTTCGTCAATGTGCGGCTGAAGGTCGAGACGCTGAAGGATGCGATGGTGGTGCCGACCTCGGCCGTGCAACGCGGTCCCGCTGGCACGTTCAGTTACGTGATCGAGGAGGGCGACATCGTCAAGGCGGTGCCGGTCACCGTTACGCAGCAGAACGAGACCACGGCCGTCATCGCCAAGGGCCTGTCGCCGACCCAGCGTGTTGTCACAACGGGCTTTGCCAATCTCGCGGAGGGATCGAAAGTGTCAGTCGGCACCAACGATCAGGAGCCGACCGCTGATCTCGCGCCACGCAAGCGGGGAGGTAGCAAGGGCAACGATGCTGGCGAGCGTCGGGGCAAGCGCGGTCAGAATTCAGGCGGCGCGGGCGGTCAAGGCAATCCGCAGGCGCCGATCGGTCAGACACCGCCCGCAGAAGGTCCGGCGGCCACGCCTTCGGGAGCGAAGCAGCCATGACGCCTGAACGATCGATCGCCTGAGTTGATGAATTCGATACCAAAGAGCGCACAGTCATGAGCGTCTCGGAACCCTTTATCCGCCGGCCTATCGCGACGTCGCTGCTCGGCATCGCGCTGCTGATCGGTGGTGCGCTCGGCTATTTCGCACTGCCAGTATCGGCTCTGCCGCAGGTCGATTTCCCGACGGTGCAGGTCTCGACGCAATTGCCGGGCGCCAGCCCCGAAGTCACCGCGTCACTGATCACCGCGCCGCTAGAGCGGCAGCTCGGACAGATACCGTCGTTGTCGTCGATGACGTCGACCAGTTCGTTTGGCGTCAGCCAAATCTCGCTGCAATTTGATCTCAACCGCGACATCGATGGCGCCACCCAGGACGTGCAGGCGGCTATCAATGCCGCCGCCGGCGTGCTGCCGAAGAACCTGCCGTATCCGCCGGTTTACGCGAAGGTCAATCCGGCAGACGCGCCCGTGATGACGCTGGCGCTGACCTCGGACACCATCTCGTTGCGCTCCATGAGCGATCTGTCCGATACGCTGCTGGCGCAACGTCTCAGCCAGATTACCGGGGTCGGCAAGGTTGCCGTGCTCGGCGGCTTGAAGCCGGCCGTGCGCGTGCAGGCCGATCTGGCGCGACTCGCGGCCTATGGCATCGCGATGGAAGATCTGCGCACGGCGATTGCGGGCGCCAATGTGTCGGGGCCCAAAGGTTCGCTCGATGGTGCGCAGCAGGCCTACACGATCGCGGCCAACGACCAGATTGCCGCGGCGGACCAGTATCGCCCGATTATCATCGCCTACCGCAACGGGGCGCCGGTCACCATCGGCGATATCGCGCAGATCGTCGACGGTCTGGAAAACGACCGCACCGGCGGCTGGTATCAAGGCACGCCGGCGGTCATTATCGAAATCCAGCGTCAGCCCGGTGCTAATGTCATCGAGGTCGTCCGCCAGATCCGGGAAGAAATTCCGAAGGTGCAGCGGTCGATGCCGGCCGGCGTCAAGCTCACCATCGTTAGCGACCGTACGGTGACGATTCGTGCTTCCGTACATGACGTACAATTCACGCTGGTACTATCGGTCATCCTCGTGACTTTGGTGGTGCTGCTGTTCCTTCGGTCGTTGCGTGCAACGCTGATTGCCGGCGTGGCGCTACCGCTGTCTCTGATCACGTCCTTCGGCGTGATGTATTTTGCCGGCTTCAGCCTCGACAATCTCTCGCTGATGGCGCTGACCATCGGCACAGGCTTCGTCGTCGACGACGCCATCGTGATGATCGAGAACATCGTCCGTCACATGGAAGAGGGCGAGAGCCCGATGGAAGCGGCGCTAGCGGGCGCGAAGGAAATTGGTTTCACGGTGATCTCGCTGACGGTGTCGCTGATCGCGGTGTTTATCCCGCTGTTATTCATGTCGGGTCTTGTGGGCCGCATGTTCCGTGAATTCGCGATGACGCTGACCATCGCCGTGGTGATGTCCGCCGTGGTGTCGCTGACGCTGACACCGATGATGTGCTCGCGGCTGCTGAAACACACCAAGGACGAATGGCAGGTGCCGGGTCTGGGAGCTGTTAGCCGCTTCATCGACCGAATGGTGGCCTTCTATCATCGCACGCTGTTGTGGGTGTTGCAGCATCAGCCAGCGACGCTGGTGGTCACGTTCCTGACCATCGTTGCAACGCTGGGCCTCTATGTTATCGCCCCCAAGGGCTTCCTGCCGCTGCAGGACACCGCCTCTATCACAGCAGTGACCGAGGCCGGTGCCGACGTGTCTTTCACTGAGATGCAGAGCCGGCAGAACGCGGCGGCGGCAGTAATCCAGGCCGATCCGGATGTGACCGGAATCATCTCGGTGATCGGCGGCGGCTCGGTCAATCCCACCACCAATGTCGGTCGGCTGGTGATGTCCCTGAAGCCGCGCGGCGAGCGCAAGGATGACATGAATGCCGTGATCGCGCGGCTCAAGGATCGCGTCGCGGCGATCCCGGGCATGACCGTGTATTTCCAGCCCGTGCAGGATATCCAGATCAGCACGCAAGCGAGCCGTTCGCAGTATCAATATACGCTGACAGGGACCGACGCGGCCCAGGTGACCGAATGGTCGCAGAAGCTGGTCGCCGAATTGCGCCGCGATCCGATGTTCCGCGATGTGTCCTCGGAAGCGCAAATCGGCGGATTGCGGGCATCGCTCGATATCAATCGGCAGCGCGCCGGCCAACTTGGTGTCAACCTGCAGGGCGTCACCGACACTCTGAATGATGCCTTCGCGCAGCGCCAGATTTCGACGATCTACGGTCAGGCCAATCAATACCGCGTCGTGCTGGAAGCATTGCCGTCGCAGCAGCGCGATCCCGATGTACTGTCAAAATTGTATCTGCCCGGCGTGGCCGGCGCGCAGGTGCCGCTGTCTGCCGTAGCTACGTTGACGCGGACTACGGCGCCACTGGCGATCTCGCATCAGGCGCAATTTCCCGCGATCTCGCTCAGCTTCAATCTCGCACCGAACGAGGCGCTTGGTGACGCGGTTGAGGAAGTCAAAAAGATCGAAACCCGGATCGGCATGCCGACCAGCATTGTCGGGATGTTCTCTGGCGATGCCGCGGAATTCTCCAAATCGCTGTCCGGGCAGCCATGGCTGATCCTCGCTGCACTGGTGACGATCTATATCGTGCTCGGCGTGCTCTATGAAAGCTACATCCACCCGATCACCATTCTCTCGACGCTGCCATCGGCTGGCGTCGGTGCTATCCTCGCGCTGATGCTGACCGGACAGGACCTGTCCGTCATTGGCTTGATAGGCATCATCCTCCTGATGGGCATCGTCAAGAAGAACGCGATCATGATGATCGATTTTGCGCTGGATGCCGAACGCAATCGCGGCATGGCACCGGAAGCGGCGATCGTCGAAGCCTGTCTGCTGCGGTTCCGGCCCATCATGATGACGACGTTGGCAGCATTGTTTGGTGCGTTGCCGCTGGCGATCGAAAGCGGCACCGGCGCAGAGCTGCGTTTCCCGCTCGGTGTGTCGATCATCGGCGGTCTGCTGCTCAGCCAGATCCTGACGCTCTACACCACGCCGGTAATCTATCTGGCGCTGGATCGCATCAATCGCCGGTTCGAGAAGAGTGCACCGCCCGTCGCGGGTGCAGCCGGAGCGGCGGGAGCAGGGGGGCCGCCCTAGTGGCCTCTATCTCCATCTCAGCGCCATTCATCATGCGGCCGGTCGGTACCACGTTGCTGGCGATCGGACTGTTTCTTCTCGGTGTCGTCGCCTATCACTTCCTGCCCGTCGCTGCGACGCCCAACGTCGATTTCCCGATGATCCGCGTGCAGGCGTCGCGGCCAGGCGCTGATCCGTCGATCATGGCGGCAACCGTTGCTGCGCCGCTGGAACGACGACTGGGCATCATTGCCGGTCTGGATCAGATCACCTCGACAAGCTCCTTGGGCTCGACGAGCATTCAGCTGCAATTCGCGATCGGCCGCGACGTTGATCGCGCCGCGCGTGACGTCCAGGCTGCCATCAATGCGTCGATGGCCGATCTGCCGACCGATCTTCCGACACTGCCGACGTTCCGCAAGGCTAACCCGTCCGCCGCGCCTGTCTTCATTCTCGCTTTGACGTCGCCAACGATGTCTGCGTCCGCGATCTACGACGTCGCCGACACCGTGATCGTACAGCGGCTGTCGCAGGTGCCGGGGGTCGGCGAAGTCACGGCCAGCGGCGCTGACCAGCCCGCGGTGCGCATCCAGCTCAATCCGGTCGCGTTGTCGAATGCCGGGATTGCCACCGACGACGTGCGCACCGCGATCGTCAATGCCAATCCGCTTGGTCCTGTCGGCATCTTCCAGGGATCGCGGCAGAGCGAGACGATCTCGATGAATCCGCAGATGCGCACGGCGGAAGAGTTTCGCGAGATCATCGTCAAGAGTTCGAACGGCAACTATCTGCGGCTGTCTGATGTCGCCGATGTTCAGGATGCGACGCGCAACAGCCGCTCGGTTGCCTGGTTCAACAAGCAACCGGCGGTGCTGATCCAGATCACCAAACAGGGCGACGCCAACGTCATCGAAACGGTCGATCGCGTGAAAGCGCTGATCCCCGATCTGAAACAATGGATTCCTGCCGGGATCGAGATTTCTGTTCTGACCGATCGTACTGGCACCATTCGCGCTTCGGTCGAAGACATGGAGTGGACGCTGTTCGCCACAGCCGTGTTGGTGATGGCCGTGGTGTTCCTGTTCCTGCGTCGCGGCACCCCAACCATCGCGGCCGGCGTTTCGGTGCCGCTGGCGCTGGCGGGCACCTGCGTTGGCATGTGGCTGGCCGGCTTCTCGATCAACAATCTGTCGCTGATGGCGCTGGCGATCTCTGTCGGCTTTGTGGTCGATG
The DNA here is from genome assembly GCF_008329525.1 of Tardiphaga sp. P9-11. Taxonomy (GTDB): domain Bacteria; phylum Pseudomonadota; class Alphaproteobacteria; order Rhizobiales; family Xanthobacteraceae; genus Tardiphaga. Next base: position 217,497 of record NZ_NPKQ01000007.1, read on the forward strand.
ACGCCATCGTCATGATCGAGAACATGTACCGCAATCTCGAAGAGGGCATGGCGCCGATGCAGGCGGCGCTCGCTGGCGCCAGGCAGATCGGCTTCACGGTGCTGTCAATCAGCCTGTCGCTGGTCGCGGCCTTCATCCCGCTGATCTTCATGGACGGTCTGGTCGGCCGATTGCTGCGCGAATTCTCGTTGACGCTGACATTCTCGATTATCGTCTCGACGCTGGTGTCACTGACGGTGACACCGATGATTTGCGCACAGTATATCAAGAGCGGTCTGTCGAGCACCGAAACCCGTTTCGACCGCATTGTCGAAGGCACACTGTCACGCATCGTGGCGTTCTATGAACGCACCCTGCATGTGGTGCTGGGTTTTCCATTCCTGACGCTGGTGGTATTCTTCGCCACCATCGCGCTGACGGTCACACTCTACATCAAGACGCCGAAAGGTTTTTTCCCGAACGACGACAGCGGCTTCGTCATCGGTGCGACGCGCGCATCGGCTGATGTTTCGTTTCAGGCGATGCTCGGACTGCAACAGCATCTGGCTGATCTCGTGCTGGCCGATCCGGGTGTGGCCAGTATTGGGTCGTCGCTTGGCGGCACGGGCGGGCCGGGCGGCGGCGGTGCCAATCGGGGCACCATGTTTATCGCCTTGAAACCGCCGGAAGAGCGTAACGGAGCTTCGACCGAAGACGTCATTAACCGGCTGCGTCCGAAACTCAGCGCGGTCCCCGGTATCCGACTGTTCATGTTCGCCGCACAGGATCTGCGCGCGGGTGGACGCCAGAGCGACTCCAACTACCAATACACCCTGACCTCGACCAATCTCGATCTCCTGCAGAAATGGGCGCCGCTGGTCGGCAAACGGCTGGAGAGCGTCGAGGGGATCACTGACGTGTCGAGTGATCGCGATCCCGGCGGATTGCAGCTCACGCTGAATATCGACCGCAAGATGGCGTCGAGCCTCGGCGTCGATGTTCAGGACATTGACAACGCGCTCAACAATGCGTTTTCGCAGCGGCAGATATCGACGATCTACACCCAACGCAACCAGTACAAGGTGGTGCTGGAAATCGATCAGAAATTCCAGAACGATCCATCCGACCTCGATCGCATCTATGTTGCCGGCGCCAATGGTGCGCAGGTCCCGCTGTCGGCGGTGGTGCGGATGTCGCGCACGTTGTCGGCGCTGGCGGTGTTCCACTCGCAGGGTTTCCCGTCGACGACGGTGTCGTTCAACACGCTGCCCGGCGTGCAGCTCGATGCCGTGACCGGCAACATCCAGCGCGCGGTCGACGAGCTGCATATGCCGGAAGGCATTCGCGGCGGCTTCGATGGCAATGCCGGTGACTTCAGCAAGACGACGGGGCGGCAGCCACTACTGATCCTCGGCGCGCTGATCGCGATGTATATCGTGCTGGGCGTGCTCTATGAGAGCCTGGTGCATCCTCTGACCATCATCTCGACGCTGCCCTCGGCGGGACTCGGCGCGCTGCTGGCGTTGCAGATCACCAACACGCCGCTGACCGTGATCGCCTTCGTCGGCATCATTCTCCTCATCGGCATCGTCAAGAAGAACGGAATCATGATGGTCGATTTCGCCATCGAGGCGGAGCGGCATCGCGGCCTGTCGCCGGCCGAAGCCATCTTCGAGGCCTGCACCGTGCGTTTCCGCCCGATCCTGATGACCTCGTTGGCGGCGGTATTCGCGGCCATCCCGTTGGTGATCGCTACCGGGCCGGGCACCGAGCTGCGGCGGCCGCTGGGCATCACCATCATTGGCGGGCTGTTCGTCTCGCAGGTACTGACGCTCTACACGACGCCAGTGATCTACCTCCTGATCGACCGGTTGCGTAACCGCTTCCGCCCGGCACCGCTGCCAGCCCCGGCCGAATAGCCATATTCCGGGCGTCACGGCGGTTGAAGCCTCTGGCCGCGCAGCGTATAGCGGGCAATGTCCAAGAAATCAGATATGCAAGCCACCGAGGCCGTCGAGGCGATTCCGGAATGTCCGCATTGCCATAAGCCGATGCCGCTATGCATCTGCGACAGCATCACGCCCATCGACAACAAGATCGAGCTCCTGATCCTGCAGCATCCGCAGGAGCAGGATGCGGCGCTCGCGACGGCCCGCGTCGCCGCCCAGCATTTCAAGAAGGCGACGGTGAAGATCGGCCTGTCATGGCCAAGCCTCGCCAAGGCACTGGGCAAGCCGGTTGCCGATCCCCAGCGTTGGGCGATCTTGTATCTCGGCTCCGCCAAGGTCTCGGACTTCGAGACCGATCGGGATATTCTGGCCATCGACCGCAAGGGGCAGGCCGAGGAAAACCAGCGCGCACTGCTCAAGGACATCCAGGGCATCGTACTGCTTGACGGCACCTGGAGCCAGGCCAAGGCGCTGTGGTGGCGCAATGCCTGGATGCTGAAATGCCAGCGCGTGATCCTCGGACCGGCCAAACCGTCGCTTTACGGCAAGCTGCGCCGCGAACCGCGCAAGGACGGCCTGTCGACCATCGAAGCCGCGGGGATGCTGCTGGCCAGCCTCGAACGGAAGCCGGAGATCGAGACCACGCTGAACGAGGCTTTCGAGCGGATGCTGGCGAAATATCGGGAAACCCAGACCGTCATGCCGGAACTGGCGCCAAAGCCCAAACCCAAGCGCGACTGGCGGCGTAAGAAGCACGCCTGATCGCGTTCGGCTTTGATTGATCCCGGCCTATCGGCTGCTGGGCGGCGGACCGACGCCGGCTTCACGCTCGTCACTCGATGATGACGGTCTCACGAGCGACGGAAACGGATTGCGGAACAGTCCGCCGCGAGCTTCTTCCACGACGGGTGCGGGAGGCGGTGCCGGGGCTGCGGCCTGCGGCGGCATCACCGGAACCGGCAGCTTCTCGCACTTCATGGAATAAACCAGCTGGCCGTCGGCGGTCCGGCCGATCGGCGCGCAAGGATCAGTGCGGACCGGAACGGATGGTTTGGTCTGGGCCCAGCTCGGTGAGATCAGCAGCAACGTGGCGATCAAGATCTGGATGTTCATCATGCCCCCTGGGGTTGGCAGGATGCTACGATCAATACTCCAATCCTGCCAAGCGAAGTATTGCAGCGCACCACTCAAAGCAGTCGCGCCCAGATCACGGGTCTGGCAGGCTAAGTTATTGATTGGATTGATGGAGGCCACGTCGGGAATCGAACCCGAATAAACGGTTTTGCAGACCGGCGCGTAACCATTCCGCCACATGGCCCCATAGTGGGTTAGTTACAGAGCGTTCGCCGTTTAGGCAATGCCCGGCTGAAATCTTTCATGGGTTCCGACATACTGACACAACGATCAGCAGGAGGCCTGCCAGCCATCCGGAAACGGAATCAGTGGCCAAGGGCCGTCATTGTCGTTCGCAGCGGTCGGAATCGGGGCGAAGAACATTTCCTGGCTGCGCAGATCGTCCCGCACATCGGCCTCGATTTCGGCCCGGACCGTCTCCAGCAGATAGTCAAATTCGGCTTCGCTCATCTTTTAGCTCCCTGTCTTGGGAGCAATCTGACGCAAAGCCTTTGTTGGGCTGTTGAATGGATCGTTCAAATTGTACCGATCCACACGTCAGACCCGTCATGGTTACCGGGACGTTTACCTCATTGAATCAAGTACGGGGGGTCCATGCACCAATCCGATGGTTCACGGTAACATCAAACTGTTTGCTCCGTGACGGGTGTGTCTGTCTCCAGCAGCGTATCCAGCATCTTGCGGCCCCTGGTGCTGGCCTGCATCAGAGGATCCGCCTTGAAGGTCGACTTCAGGAAACTCGATACCGCGCGGATGCGCGGCACGAATTGCAGGTCGTTGTGGACGTTGATCCAGAGTTCGCGCGTGGTCGACAGTTTGTCGTGCAGCACCGGGATCAAGTCAGGACGGCGCGACGTCGCAAAACTCGGTAGCAGCACAAGCCCGATGCCGCCGGCCGCAGCGTTCATCTGCGCGCACATGCTGTTGGAATGGAATGAGACCGGCGGGCTCTTGATGATGTCATCGAGCCAGCGCACCGAGTCGAGCTGGATCTGGTCGTCGATATAGGTGACGAAGCTGTGCTGCGTGAGCTCGGAGGCGCTCTTCGGCATGCCGCGTGCGTCGAGGTAACTCTGCGATGCATAGAGCCCGAGCTGAAAGCAACCGATACGCTCGGATACCATACCTTGACCGGTCGGGCGGAAGAAACTCAGAAATAGATCAGCCTCGCGCCGGTTGACCGAGACGCTCTGCGGTGAGGTCAGCAGTTCGACGGTCAGGTCCGGATGCTGTTTCCGCAATTCGACGAAACGGTAGGCGAGGTAGAGCGAGGCGATGCCTTCCATCGTGGCAAGGCGGACCCGGCCAGCCATGCGGCTGCCGCCGCATTGCACATCTTCCCGCATCGCAATCACGGCGCTCTCGATGCGCTCGGCGTGGCAAAGCAGGCGGTCGCCGGTCTCGTTGACCTTCAATCCGGACGGCAGTCGCTCGAACAGCGCCACGCCCAGCGTGCTCTCCAGATGCGCGATCCGGCGGCTGATAGTAGATTGATCGACCCGAAGGCGTTTGGCCGCATTGCCCAGGCTGCCGCCGCGGGCCGCGTGAATGAAGACCTTGAGGTCATCCCAATCGAGAGCTTTGAAATTTTCCATCCAAGACAATCAGCAAGAGCTGTGCCAGCAAACCATACCCGGGACGCCATGTCGCGGTGGAAAAGCCAGTCTGCAAGGCCCTTTGCAGGATTGTCTATACCCCGCGCGATCCGAAGCAACCTAGCCTGAGGGGAACCAAGAACGATCCGTTCTCTCTCGCTTCGCGGACGCAGCGCTGCCGGTATTCCGGTTTCAGCGAGTGACCATGAATGAGGCTCCTGCGATGATCTCGCAGGCACCACGAGAGTTGCGACGGCATCCCGTTTCAGGAACTCAACTTCGCCGGGGCCGGTCCCCATCGCAGCTCACCGGCCAATGGTGGCGGTGATCGAACCAGAAGGGTGTGTCATGCAGTTTGACCGTCGACAGCTTTTGCTCGGAGGTGTCGGCACTGCCGCCGGCCTCATGCTTCCAGGCAGCGCGTTTGCGCAGTCGCCGGCCACCATCGGCACGTTTCCGGAAGGCGTCACCGCGGATTCGGTGTTCGTCGGTCTGACCATCCCGCTCACCGGCGTGTTTTCGGGTGACGGCGGCGACCTCAAGCTCGGCTACGAACTGGCGATCGCACAGATCAATGCCGGCGGCGACATCGCGCAGAAGTGGGGTCTCAAGGGCAAGGGCGTGCTCGGCCGCCAGATCAAGTACAAGGTCTCCGACACCGAAGGCAAACCCAACCTCGACGTGCAGAGTGCCACGCAGTTCATCCAGCGCGACAAGGCGATCATGGTGTCGGGTTCGGTGTCATCAGCCAGCGCCATTGCGCTCGAAGAGCTCGGCTCGCGCGAGAAGGTGCTCTACATGGTCGGCATCGCCGGCTCCAACGACATCACTGGAAAGAACTGCCAGCGCTACGGCTTCCGCTCGCAGCAGAACGCTTACATGGCCGCGAAGGCGATGGCGCCGGTCGTCGCCAAGGCGCTCGGCAAGAACGTGAAGTCGGCCTTCCTGGTGCCGGACTACACCTATGGCCACACGGTCTATGACAGCTTCGCCAAGTTCTCGGCGGAGCAGGGTTGGAAGCAGGTTGCCAAGGAAGTCGTGCCACTCGGCACCACCGACTATTCGTCGGCGCTCCTGAACATCGCCAACAGCGGTGCGGATGTGTTCGTAAACATTGCCTTCGGCGGCGACGCGGTTGCGTCGACCAAGCAGGCCGAACAGTTCGGCGTGCTGAAGCGCATGAAGCTCGTGGTGCCGAACCTGTCCTCGTTCCAGGACAAGGAGCTCGGTGCCGAGCTGATGCAGGGCGTCTATGGCAGCTGCGACTTCTGGTGGGGCCTGCAGGACACCTATCCGCTCGCCAGGGCCTTCGTCGAAACCTTCCTGGCGCAGAACAAGTACTATCCGCGATGGGGCGCCCATATCGGCTACATGCAGACCTATCTGTGGGCGATGTCGGTCGAACGCGCCGGTACGTTCAATCCGGTCGATGTGATCAAGGCGATGGAGAACTCCAAGGCACAACCTTACGAGACCACCATCGGCAAGGTCTATTTCCGTGCCGAAGATCATCAGATGGTGCGGCCAATCCCGATCCTGCGCGGCAAGAAGCCGTCCGAGATGAAGAACAAGGAAGACTTCTACGAGATTGTCGATATTGCGGACGGCGAAAGCGTGATGAATGCTCCCGACTTCTTCGGCTGCAAGCTCGGCCCCTACACTTAAGGATCACCATGCTAAGCTGGCCCGTCCTCATCTCGCAGGCCTTCAATGGTCTGGCCCTCGGCACGCTGCTGGCGCTCGTCAGCAGCGGTCTGACGATCATCCTGGGCACGCTTGGCGTCCTCAACTTCGCTCACGGCGCGCTGTTCGCCGTGGGCGCCTATGCCGCTTTCGTCCTGCTGCAATATACCTCGTCTTTCGTGCTCGCGATCATCGTCGGCTGCGGCTTCATGCTGGCGCTCGGTTTCCTGCTCGAACGCATCATCATCCGTTATTTCTACGATCGCCCGCATGAGGACCAGATCCTCGTCACTTACGGTGTCGGCATCGTGCTCGTCGAATGCGTGCGCGCAGCCTTCGGCGGCAATGCGCAGCGCGTGCCGGTGCCGTCCTGGGGGCAGGGTGCGACCCAGATGGGCTTCCTGATCTATCCGACCTATCGCCTGCAGCTCATCGCCATCATCGCCGGCCTGCTGCTCAGCCTCTATCTCGTGCTCTATCGCACCTCGATGGGCCTCGTGGTTCGCGCCGGTATCGAGAATCCCGGCATGGTCGGCATCCTCGGCATCAATGTACGCCGCGCCTTCCTGCTGGTCTTCGCCATCGGCGTCGTCGCGGTCGGCCTGGCCGGCATGCTCTATGCGCCGGTCGTCGCGGTGACGCCGGATATGGGCGCCAACTTCATGGCGCAGTCCTTCGTGGTCATCGTGCTCGGCGGCCTCGGCTCGTTCCCCGGCGCCGTCGTCGGCGGCCTTATCGCCGGCGAGATCATCAGCCTGACCAGTGCTTTCAATTCGTCCTATTCGGAAGTGATGCTCTACGCGCTGATGGCAGTGCTGCTGATCATGCGTCCACAGGGCCTGTTCGGTTCGGAAGGCCGCGCATGATGCGTGCTCGTTCCGGCGGCTTGCGGGGCTGGCTTCCCGAACTCGCGGTGCTGTGCACGCTGATCGTGGCGCCCATCGTGTTCCCGCATCTCGGCTTCTCGACCGATCTGCTGACGCGCGTGCTGAACTGGGGCCTGATTGGCCTTGGCTTCGACATCCTGTTTGGCCTGACGGGCCTGCTGTCGTTCGGGCAGGCCGCGTTTTTCGGTGTCGGCGGTTTTGTCAGCGCCTATCTGCTGGTGTCCCACACGATCGACAGCGTCTGGCTGGCACTGGCGATCGGTACGGTCGCCGCCGGTCTGTTCGGCCTCCTGGTCGGCTGGTTCGCCGTGCGCAGGATCGGCATCTACTTCACGATGATCACGCTGGCCTTCGGCCAGATGGCCTATTTCATCGAGAACTCGCCGCTGTCGGACTACACCGGCGGCGAAAACGGCATCCCCGGCGTTCCAGTGCCTGTGCTTGGCTTTGGCGCCCATGCGATTCGCATCAGCGCGGGCATGCCGATGTATGTCCTGTTCGCCCTGATCTTCTTTCTCGGTTACGTGCTGGCGCGCCGCATCGTCGGCTCGCCGGTCGGTGTGATCCTGCTGGCGATCAAGGAGAACACCGGCCGTGTCGCGATGCTCGGCCACAACGTGCCGGCCTACAAGCTGACGGCCTTCGTCATCGCCGCGCTCTATGCCGGATTGGCCGGCGGTTTGCTCGGCTCGTTCCAGAGCTACATGCCGCCGGATGCCTTCTCGCTCGAAACGTCCGGTCAGTTGGTCGTGCAGACCATCGTCGGTGGCGCCGGCACGCTGATCGGTCCGCTGGTCGGCGCGGCCGTCTGGCTGTGGCTGCGTGACAATCTGCAGCTCATCCCGGGCTTTGCGATCCTGTGGAAGCTGGTGCTTGGCATTGCCTTCATTATTCTGGTTATCGGGCTGCGCCGCGGCATCTGTGGCGAGATCGCCCATTGGTGGAACGAGCGTCGCAACCTGGCTGCAGCAAAGGCGGCTGAGGCAAAGACCGAGGCGATTGAGGCCCACAATATCGATGCCGCGACCAAGCCTGTCGCACCGCCCAAGGACGTTAGGCTGACCCTTGCCGAGCCCATGACAGGTGACAGCGACATTGCACTCGAAGCCAAATCTTTGGCGCGGCACTATGGTGGCCTCAAAGCCGTCGACGGCGTTTCGTTCAAGGTTCGCCGCGGCTCGATCCATGCGGTGATCGGCCCGAACGGAGCCGGCAAGAGCACGTTGTTCAAGATGCTGCTCGACGAAGTCAGCCCGTCCTCCGGCGAAGTGCTGCTGTTCGGCGAGAAAGTCACGGGCGTTGGCGTCAGCCGCGCGGCGCAGCTCGGCATCGCCAAGAGCAACCAGCTCAACCAGTTGTTTCCCAATCTGACGGTGCGCAAGAATTTGCGGATCGCGGCACTGGCCCGCAGTCGCGGACCGATGCGGTTCGATCTGTTGCGTGATGCCGCAAGCATTCCCGAAGTCGAGGAACAGATCGCCTCGATCCTCAGCCTGCTCAATCTCGTTGAGCGGGCCGACACGCCGGCACATATCCTGGCCTACGGCGAGAAGCGCCGACTTGAGATCGGCATGGCGTTGGCGACCAGCCCGAATGTGTTGCTGCTGGATGAGCCATTGGCAGGCATGAGTCCGGCGGAACGTGTTGCGACCTGCGCCTTCATTCGCGACATCGGTCGCTCGCGCACTGTCGTGATCGTCGAACACGATCTCGACGCGATTTTCGAACTCGCCGAGCGCATCACCGTGCTCTATGAGGGCCGGCTGCTGGCAGATGACACCGCCGACGAAATCCGGCGTAATCCGGCCGTGCAGGACGCCTATCTGGGAGGGCTGCACGCGCATGAGCCTGCTTGAAGTCGACAAGATCAATACGCTGTATGGCGATTCCCACGTGCTGTTCGACCTGTCGATCCGGGTCGAGCAGGGCGAGGTTGTCGCACTGCTCGGCCGCAACGGCGCCGGCAAGACCACGACGCTCCGCTCGATCATGGGCGTCCTGTCGCCGCGCAGCGGAAATATTCGGCTCGACGGCAAGTCCATCGAGGGCCTGCCGCCATCGGCGATTGCCGGCATGGGCGTGCAACTCGTGCCGGAAGAGCGCGCGATCTTCGGTGGCCTGACGGTCGAGGAAAACCTGCGCATTGCGGCGCTGACGGCACCGAATGCCTGGTCCTATGATCGCATTTATGAAGTGTTTCCGCGCCTTAGGGAGCGCCGCAAATCGGCCGGACGTACACTGTCGGGCGGCGAGCAGCAAATGCTGGCCATCGCCCGCGCGCTGATCCGCGATGCGCGCATCATCCTGCTGGACGAGCCGTTCGAAGGTCTTGCGCCGCTGATCGTGCGCGATCTTGTCGAGGTCTCGCGCAATCTGGCTGCTGAAGGCCGCACCATGATCGTGGTCGAACAGAACGTCGCAGCGGCATTGAGCTTCGCCAACCGCGTCTACGGGCTCAATAACGGCCACGTGGTGTTCGAAGGTACGCCGGCCGACCTCAACGCCAGCCCCGATTTGATGCGGGACTTCCTCGGCGTCGGGATGTGATTCCCTGGATCTCAATCTCCGGGAACGAAGTCCCCGGCTGACTGATCCCCTAGATTTCGATCGGCACCGCAAGGCGGCCGATCAGCAGCGCCACCTCGTCGAGGTGGTCGCTGTCATGTGCCTCGACGGCTTCTGCGAGCCGGGTGACGCATTCGTCATCACTGATAAAGGGCAGGGAGTTGAGGTCGGTCGGAAGCGCGCGGTCGGTGTGCGTGGCTGGCATCGGTCACCTCGTTCGATTCGGAACTTGTTCAACGTCACGACGGGCAGTCTTGCGGTGCAATAAGACGAAATGGCGACAGGTTCGGAAAGATAATTCTCCGTGACTGTCCAGCACGCCCCCGACGAGAACCGGCCGCACCTCAAGAAGCCCCCGTAACATCAGGCATTTTCTGAGTTTTCCCCGATTGGTGGCGTCGGTGGGAAGAGCTGCATTTCCTGCTTTCCAAGCGCGGATCGCTTTGTTATACGCTGCGGCCTGCGAACAAGCTTCGCACGTTCCCTGGTAGCTCAGCGGTAGAGCATTCGACTGTTAATCGAATGGTCGCTGGTTCGAATCCAGCCCGGGGAGCCAAACATCCTTCCGCAAAAACAGCTGCCAGCAACCGCGCTCAGGACCGCTTCGATAGCGCGTTGGCTGCTGTGTTTTTACGAACCTTGCATCCCGCTGTGCGCTGCCGTAATTCCTGCAAAAGGAACTTCCAGCCGTTTGCAAGGGATTGCTCATGTCCGACTTTTCGACCGCACGCCAGAAGATGGTTGATGGTCAGGTGCGTCCCAGCGACGTCACCGATTTGCGCATCATCGATGCCATGCTCGCGGTGCCGCGCGAGGAGTTCGTTCCTGCCAGCCAGCGCGCCATGGCCTATCTCGATCTCGACCTCGAAGTCGCTCCGAATCGCTTTCTGATCAAGCCGGTGGTGCTGGCGCGGATGCTGCAGGCCTCTGACGTGAGGGCGACCGACAAGGTTCTGGTGGTCGGTTGCCCCACGGGCTATGCGGCCGCTGTGATCGCCCAGTTTGCCGGGCAGGTCACCAGCGCGGCCGGCATGCCGGCCGATGGCGACACCGGGAACGGCCCCTATGATCTGATCGTTCTGGCCGGCGCGACGGAAGTCGTCCCGACCGGGCTCTACAAGCAACTGGCCCCCGATGGTCAACTGGTGGGCGTATTCGCGCTGACCAAGCCGGCCCGCGCCGTGATCGTGACCCACTCCCATGAGGATTTTGGCACCCGCCCGCTGTTCGATGCCACGGCGCCGGTTCTGCCGGGCATGGAAAAGCTGCCTGCATTCGTTTTCTAGGGCTGACTGTCCGCCTTATCTGGCATCGGGGCACCGCTAATATCGCCAGCGGTAATTACAAGTGTGGCTTGGATGTCCCATTCGCCAAGTTTTCACTGTCAAATTTCCACGAGAGGTTCCGTCTCGCCAATGCGAGGAATATGGTGAGTGGAGACTCGCTAACGGACATCATCTGTTCCGCCGCAATAAGTGTGCGTCCGGATCAGTGAACGGCATGAATGGATTACCAAGAATGGGTGGCGTAAAAGCTCTCACCGGTGCTGCAGCTGCGGCCCTTTTGCTGGCATTTGCCGGAACGTCACCAGTTCTTGCTGACACGATTGAGTCGGCTCTGGTTCGCGCTTACCAGAACAATCCTCAATTGAATGCCCAGCGCGCTTCGGTGCGGGTCACTGACGAAAACGTGCCGCAGGCTTTGTCCGGTTACCGGCCGAAGGTCGCGATCACTGCGAGCGGTGGTTATCAATATACGGACGCTGTGGTCGCTTCCGGCGGCGTTGTGACCCCGCTTCACGGCGTGCAGGTTCCCCGTGCCGTCGGCGCAACCATCACCCAGAATGTGTACAACGGCCAGCAGACGGCGAACCGCACACGTGCCGCCGAGGGACAGGTCTCGGCTGCGCGCGAAGGTCTGCGCGTGCTCGAACAGTCAGTGATCCTCTCCGCCGCGACGATCTACATGGACTATCTGCGCGACTCGGCCGTGGTCGAGGTTCAGAAGAGCAACGTGCGCGTGCTCGAGCAGACGCTGAAGCAGACCCGCGATCGCTTCAATGTCGGCGAAGTCACCCGTACCGACGTGGCACAGTCCGAAGCCCAGCTCGCTGCCGGCCGCACCCAGTTGCTGACCGCCGAGTCGAATCTCACCACCACGCGCTCGAACTTCCGCCGTATCATCGGCAATGAGCCGAGCAACCTGCAGGCGGGTTCGCCGGTCGATCGCTTCCTGCCGAACACGCTGCCCGGCGCCGTCGATCTCGGCCTCGTCGAGAACCCGAATGTCACCGCTGCGATGTTCGGTATCGATGTCAGCTTCCTCAATGTGAAGGTCAACGAGGGTGCGCTGTTCCCGAGCGTGACCTTGCAGGCCAGCATCCAGCAGGGTTGGGAACAGTCGATCTCGCAGCCGCGCGGTCTGACCGCAGCAGGCATCGCGCAGGTGTCGATCCCGGTTTACCAGGGCGGCGCGGAATATTCACTGATCCGTCAGTCCAAAGAAACGTTGGCCCAGCAGCGTCTGGCGCTCGAGCAGGTACGCGACCAGACCCGTGCGAGCGTCGTGCAGGCCTGGGGCCAGTTGCTGGCGGGCAGGGCGCAGGTCTCGTCCGCACAGGCGCAGGTGCAGGCCTCCGAAATTGCGCTGAACGGCGTTCGCGAAGAAGCCAAGGCCGGCCAGCGCACCACGCTCGACGTGTTGAACGCCCAGCAGGCGCTGGTGAATGCGCGCGTCGCACTCGTTACCGCGCAGCATGATCGGGTCGTGGCATCATACTCGGTACTCAACGCAGTCGGTCGGCTGTCGCCGTCGGTGATGAAGCTGAACACCAATGTGTATGACCCCAGCGTGCACTATCATCAGGTGCGCGATAGCTGGGTCGGCGTGCGTACGCCCGACGGACGCTAACGCGCTAGGATATCACCTGATATCGTGTCGAAAGGGCCGCTTGTGCGGCCCTTTGCTTGCAATCAATTTGTCCGATGACGTACCGTTTGCATTGCTAGCTTAGCGATTCGGAATGCCTTTCCTAGTTCCTTGGGCATTTCCCGCGCGACAGTTGGTGGTCAGGCCTTGCTTGATCCTGGGGACAAGTCAGGCTTGCGCGCTGAATCGAACGGTCGTTAAAACGACAACCGGCAAATTCAGCCTCGTCTGGTGTAAATATTGACGAGAGCGTTGATGATGCGGAGTCGGACATGACGCAGCCTGCAAAGGTCCAGGAGCCCTCGATGGAGGAGATTCTGGCGTCGATCCGGCGCATCATCGCCGACGACGAAGCGAAGCCGGCCGTTGCCGAGGTTGCACCTCCGCCGCCTAAGCCAGTTCCTGCACCCAAGCCCGCTGCGATGACAGACATCCCCCCGTCAGCGATTCCCGCCGCGCAGGTGGCTGCCGCCAAGGCACTACCGCCAGCTCCGAAGCCCGCACCGTCGCCGGAACCTGCTGTCTCCAACAGCCAGGACGACATCGACGCGATGTTAGCCAGCTTGGAAGCCGCGACCACCGAGGAAGAAGTGCGCCCGGCGCAGCCCGACGGCGACGTGTTTGAGCTGACCGACGAGATGATGGTCGCCGATCCCGAGCCGGAGCCCGCATTCCAGCACGTCGAGCCGGATGACGACCTCGAATTCGCCGAAGCCGTCGCCGCCAGCAGCGAACGGCAGGCGCCGCGCTTCGACCCACCATCCTATGATCCACCACCGGTCGCACCGCAGCAGATTCTGTCGCACAGCACCGTGTCGTCCGTGGAGTCAGCCTTCAATGCGTTGGCCAATACGGTTCTGAGCAACAATGCGCGGACCCTCGAGGATCTCGTCAAGGAGATGCTCCGCCCGATGCTGAAGTCCTGGCTGGACGACAACCTGCCGGGCCTTGTCGAGCGCATCGTCAAGGCCGAGATCGAGCGCGTATCCCGCGGCGGCGGCCGCTAGGCCCGCGAGATATGCAACGACGCCTTTCGGGGCCTTCGTTTGGCCCTCCGGGGCGGCTAAACAGCCCTATATGTTGACTTGAGCCGCGCTGGCGGGTTTCTAGCGCCATCGGCTTCCTGCGTTCGCCCAAGCCTGAAAATCGGGCCTCAAAACCTTGGCCAAAAACCCCTGATTTGATTGAATTGTCATGATCGAAAAGACCTATCAGCCCGCCGATATTGAGACCCGCATCGCGAGCGCCTGGGAAGCCGAAGGCGCGTTTAAGGCCGGCCGCGCGGACCGGGTGGATGCCGAGCCCTATACGATCGTGATCCCGCCGCCGAACGTCACCGGCTCGCTGCATATGGGCCACGCCCTGAACAACACGCTGCAGGACGTGCTGTGTCGCTTCGAGCGCATGCGTGGCCGCGACGTGTTGTGGCAGCCGGGCACTGACCATGCCGGCATCGCGACCCAGATGGTGGTCGAGCGCCAGTTGATGGAGCGCCAGGAGCCTGGCCGCCGCGAGATGGGCCGCGAGGCATTTCTCGAACGCGTCTGGAAGTGGAAGGCCGAGAGCGGTGGAGTCATCGTCAACCAGTTGAAGCGCCTCGGCGCCTCCTGCGACTGGTCGCGCGAGCGCTTCACCATGGACGAAGGTCTTTCCGAGGCGGTCGTCAAGGTGTTCGTGCAGTTGCATCGCGAAGGCCTGATCTACAAGGACAAGCGCCTTGTGAACTGGGATCCGAAGCTGCTGACGGCGATTTCCGATCTCGAAGTGCAGCAGGTCGAGATCAAGGGTAACCTCTGGCATCTGCGCTATCCGCTCGAAGGTAAGAATTTCAACCCGGAAGACCCGGCCTCATTCATCACCGTCGCCACCACGCGCCCCGAGACGATGCTCGGCGACAGCGGCGTCGCCGTGAATCCGGATGACGAACGCTACACGCATCTGATCGGCAAGAACGTGGTTCTACCGCTGGTCGGCCGGCTGATCCCGATCGTCGCCGACGAATATTCCGATCCGGAAAAGGGCTCTGGTGCAGTCAAGATCACGCCGGCGCACGACTTCAACGACTTCGAAGTCGGCAACCGCCACGGCCTTGCACGCATCAGCATCCTCGATATCGAAGGCAAGCTCGCGCTCGTCGACAACGAGGACTATCTGCGCGGCCTGCCGGAAGGCAGTTCGCAGCTCGTCGACGAATTGCACGGCATGGAGCGCTTCAAGGCGCGCAAGACCGTCGTGCAGCGGCTGGAGGACTTCGGCTTCCTCGAAAAGATCGAGCCCAACATCCATATGGTGCCGCATGGCGACCGCTCGGGCGTTGTCATCGAGCCCTATCTGACCGACCAGTGGTATGTCGACGCCAAGACAATGGCGCAGCCGGCGATCGCCGCTGTGCGCACCGGCGCGACGGAGTTTGTGCCGAAGAACTGGGAAAAGACCTATTACGAGTGGATGGAGAATATCCAGCCGTGGTGCATCTCGCGCCAGCTCTGGTGGGGTCATCAGATCCCGGCCTGGTACGGCCCGGACGGCAAGGTGTTCGTCGCCGAGACCGAGGAAGAAGCGGTCGGCAACGCGCTCGGCTATTATGTCGAGCAGGAAGTGATCACGGAAGAGCAGGGCCACGAGATGGCGCTCGATCCGGCGAAGCGTGAGGGCTTCATCACCCGCGATGAAGACGTGCTGGATACCTGGTTCTCGTCGGCGCTGTGGCCGTTCTCGACGCTGGGTTGGCCGCAGAGCTCGGTCGATGTCGATCGCTACTATCCGACCAATGTGCTGGTCACCGGCTTCGACATCATCTTCTTCTGGGTCGCCCGGATGATGATGATGGGCATGCACTTCAAAAAGGACGTGCCGTTCCCGACCGTCTACATCCACGCCCTCGTCCGTGACGAGAAGGGCGCCAAGATGTCGAAGTCGAAGGGCAACGTCATCGATCCCCTGAATCTGATCGACCAGTACGGCGCCGATGCGCTGCGCTTCACGCTGGCTGCGATGGCCGCGCAGGGCCGCGACATCAAGCTCGCGACCCAGCGCGTCGAGGGTTATCGCAATTTCGCGACCAAGCTCTGGAATGCCTGCCGCTTCGCCGAGATGAACGAATGCGTGCTGCCGGTGGGTTTCGATCCGACCAAAGCCAAGGAAGTGCTCAACCGCTGGATCGCGCATGAGACCGTGAAGGCGACGCGCGAAGTCACCGAAGCCATCGAAGCCTATCGCTTCAACGATGCAGCGGGCGCGGCCTATCGCTTCGTCTGGAATGTGTATTGCGACTGGTACCTCGAACTCGCCAAGCCCTTCATGATGGGCGAGGACGGTCCGGCCAAGACCGAAACCCGCGCGATGGTCGCCTGGGCCCGCGACGAGATACTGAAGCTGCTGCATCCGTTCATGCCGTTCATCACGGAAGAACTCTGGGCCGTCACCGCGCCGCGCGACGGCCTGCTGGCGCTGGCGCCCTGGTCGCGTAAGGCGACCGGCCTGACGCGCGAGCAGGAGGCCCTGATCATCGCGACCGCCGCGAGCGATCCGATCGTTGCACCGATCCTGATGGGCAAGCCCGAACCGGTCGCCGACTTCAAGGATGACGCCGCCGAAGCCGAAATCGGCTGGGTCATCGATCTGGTGACGGAGGTTCGTTCGGTGCGTGCCGAGATGAACATCGTGCCGGCGACGCTGACGCCGTTGGTGCTGGCGGGTGCCTCCGCGGAAACGCAGGCGCGTGCCCAGCGCTGGAGCGATGTCGTCAAGCGCCTTGCGCGTCTCGGCGACATTTCGTTCGCCGATGTCGCGCCGCAGGGCGCCGTGCAGCTCCTAATCCGCGGTGAAGTCGCCGCCCTGCCGCTGAAGGGCGTGATCGATCTCGGCGCTGAGAAGACGCGCCTCGACAAGGAGCTCGCGAAAGCCGAGGCCGACATCAAGCGCGCCGATGCCAAACTCTCCAACGAGAAATTCGTCGCCAACGCAGCTGAAGAGATCGTTGAGGAAGAGAAGGACAAACGCGACGCAGCCGAGGCCCGCAAAGCCAAGACGCTGGAAGCCCTGGAGCGTCTCAAGAACGCGGTGTAAGTGGGAACGGCTTGCTGAGATAACGCGAGCCGCGCACCCCATAGCGCCATGGCAGCTCCACCGCCTTGGTGATCCCGATGCGGATGCCGGCCACCACGTCCGGCACCTCCGTCCGCGCGTGGATCGCGATCGGCGGCTGATCGAGCGCCTGTCCGTTATGCGCGATGCTGATGCCGAGCGCCTGGCAGACCTTGCCCGGTCCCGAACACAGCATGCGCTCATCCTGCAGCCCGCGTCGCAGCTGCATCTCGCCAATCCCGAAGGTCGGTTGCAGTGCCCGGATCAGCACCGCGCTGGCCGAACCCTCGGCCTCGCAGACGAAGTTCACGCACCAGTGGATGCCGTAGGAGCGGTAGACATAGGCAAAGCCGGGCGGCCCGAACATGATCTGGTTGCGCGGCGTCTGCCCGTTGAACGAATGGGCCGCGGGCTCGGTGTGATGATAGGCCTCCACCTCGACGATCTCGCCACCGACGCCATCCACCAGCAGCGTCGCGCCGATCAGTTCGGGGGCCACGTCGTGCACGCTCCGCGCGAAAAAGCTGCGTTTGAGTGCCTTACCGAGCTTTTGAGGGATTTGGTGAGGTTTTGGAGCCATTCTGCCCGCTATGTTACGATGCAGCGCCGGGCAAGGCGAGGGCGGGTTGCAGGACAGGGCCCGGCGGATTACCTAAGGCTTCACTCAGAACGGACAGTTCATGGTCGTCGTCCTCGATACCGTTTCCACCACGCCGCTCCGCCCACGTCACCCTGAAAAAGTGAATCGGCCGGATTCGTTCTCACCACCGAAGCCGGACTGGATCCGGGTCCGTGCGCCGACCAGCCGTGGCTATGGCGACACGCGCAAGATCGTCAAGGAAAACGGCCTTGTTACCGTGTGCGAGGAAGCCGGCTGCCCGAATATCGGCGAGTGCTGGCAGAAAAAGCACGCCACCTTCATGATCATGGGTGACACCTGCACCCGCGCCTGTGCGTTCTGTAACGTGAAAACGGGGATGCCCAACGCGCTCGACGGCATGGAGCCGGAGTATGTCGCCGAAGCCGTGCGCAAGCTCGGCCTGCATCATGTGGTCATCACCTCGGTGGACCGCGACGATCTCGCCGATGGCGGCGCCGAGCATTTCGCGCAGACGATTCGCGCGATTCGCGCCGCATGCCCGACGACCACGATCGAAATCCTGACGCCGGACTTCCTGCGCAAGCCGGGCGCCCTCGAAGTCGTCGTCGCAGCGAAGCCGGACGTGTTCAACCACAACCTCGAAACCGTGCCGTCGCGCTATCTCACGGTGCGGCCGGGCGCGCGCTATTTCCATTCGTTGCGCCTGCTGCAGAAGGTCAAGGAACTCGACCCGACCATATTCACCAAGTCCGGCATCATGGTCGGCCTCGGCGAAGAGCGGCCGGAGGTGCTGCAGGTGATGGACGACATGCGGTCCGCCGATATCGACTTCCTGACCATCGGCCAGTATCTGCAGCCGACCCGCAAGCATCACGTGGTGTCGCGCTATGTCACGCCCGATGAATTCGCCGGCTATGAGAAAGTTGCCTACACCAAGGGCTTCCTGATGGTGTCGGCAAGCCCGCTGACGCGCTCGTCGCATCATGCCGGTGAGGATTTCGCCAAGCTGCAGGCTGCGCGCGCCGCTCTCGCGCGCTGAGAACGCGACAATGCCGAGATTTGCCAACAAGCGCCGCGTGCGTCACAGCGCCTCCCAGATGTTCGATCTGGTGGCCGATGTCGAGCACTATCCGGAATTCGTGCCGTTGTGTAAGTCGCTGAAGATTCGCCAGCGCACGCCGCAGGAGAATGGCACCGAGGTCATCGTTGCCGACATGACCGTGTCGTTCAAGCTGGTGCAGGAATCCTTCACCAGCCGCGTGACACTGGATCGGCCGAACCTGAAGATCATGGTCGAATACCTGCGCGGTCCGTTCAGCAATCTCGAAAACCGCTGGACCTTTGAACCGAAGGCTGAAGGTCAGGAATGCGACGTCGGTTTCTTCATTGCCTATGAGTTCAAGAGCCGCATGCTGGCGATGCTGATGGGCACGATGTTCGATGCTGCATTCCAGCGCTTTGCCGTAGCCTTCGAGAAGCGCGCGGACGAAGTTTATCGCAGCCCGCGCGTCTCGAGCGTTCCATCTACTTCTTAGTCGTCGGCTTTTTTAGCGGCGCGGTCGGTCTGCGTCGTTTGACGGCGGCCCGTCGTGGCGAACGCGCCACGCGCGGGCGCGCGAGACTTGCTGCTTCGCGCTTCTTGACCGGCGGCTGTGGCCCACGTGCCAATTCCATCAGCATCCGCAGGGCTTCAAGCACGGAGCGCTGACGCACTGCGCTGCGGCCGATGGCGCCGAAACGGCATTCCTTGTTGACGATGCGGCCGTCACGCGATGCCACGGCAAAATGCACGAGGCCGACCGGCTTGCCCGGCGTTGCACCGCCAGGACCAGCAATGCCCGTGATCGACACTGCGAGGTCAACGTCGGCTTCTTCCAAAGCGCCGACGGCCATCTGGATAGCCGTCTCTTTGCTGACCGCACCAAAGCTGTCGAGCGTCGCGGTCTTGACGCCGAGCATCGCGTGTTTGGCGGCATTGGAATAGGTGACGAAGCCGCGATCGATCACGTCGGACGAGCCGGGGATTTCGGTCAGCGCGCCGGCGACGAGGCCGCCGGTACAGGACTCGGCGGTCGCGATGGTCAGCTTGCGGCTGCGGCAGAGATCGAGCAGCGCGCGGGAGAGGGCTCGTGCGTCGCTCGCTGCCATGTCAGTCCATCCAGGGGAGGCGAATGGTAGCAGCCGCAGTCGCGGCGATACCTTCTTCGCGGCCGGTGAAGCCGAGACGTTCGCTGGTGGTCGCCTTCACCGCGACACGCGACAGTGCCACGCCGGAAATCTCGCTGATCTTCTCGCGCATCGCGTCACGCAGCGGACCAATTTTGGGCCGCTCGCAGATCAGCGTCACTTCGAGATTGGCAATACGTCCGCCACGTGCGGTGACGCGGTCCACGGCGTATTTCAGGAATTTGTCGGACGCAGCGCCCTTCCACTGGGGATCACTGGGCGGGAAATGCGAACCGATATCGCCATCAGCCAACGCGCCCAGGATCGCATCGACCAGCGCATGCAGGCCGACGTCGCCATCCGAGTGAGCAAGGAAGCCGCGCGTATGCGGCACGCGGACGCCGCAGATCATCAAATGATCGCCGTCGCCGAACGCGTGGACGTCATAGCCCGTACCCATGCGGATATCGCCGAGCGAGGCGGCGAGACGCGCTTCTTCGCGAATGAAATCTTCGGGAGTCGTGAGCTTCATATTTGCAAGATCGCCTTCAAAGGTTGCCACGGTCAATCCCGCCCATTCGGCGAGCGCGGCATCGTCGGTGAAATCATCGCGGCCTTCCTTTGCAGCACGACGATGCGCTTCAAGGATGACATCAAAACGAAATGCCTGTGGCGTTTGCGCGCTCCGCAAGCGTGCACGGTCGGGCGTCGCTTCCACGTGACCGGCCTCGTTGACCTGTTTGATCGTATCGGTAACGGCGACACCAGGCACCGCAGCGCCAGTGATCTGTGCTGCGGCAATCGCGCGCTCGATCAGGGCAGGGGTCACGAACGGGCGGGCTGCATCGTGAATCAGCACGATGTCCGGCGCGTGGTCCGCCAGTGCTTCCAGTCCGGCATGCACCGATGCCTGACGCGTCGCACCGCCATTGGCCGGATGATGGTACCGGAGGTCGCTGACCGCCTCGTTGAAGGCCGCGATGTCGTCGGGATTCGTGATCGGCTGGACGGCAAATATCTGGGGATGGTTGCAGAACGGCTCCATGGCGCGCGAAATGACGCTGCGGCCTCCGATCATGCGATATTGCTTCGGTCCACCAGCTCCGGCACGGAGGCCGCGGCCGGCGGCAACGATAATGGCGGCTGTCTTCAAACCGGCAGGATTAGGTGATTTTGTCATCAGGGTCAGGTGATTAAGGGGTAAGCGGTGATCGCACAGCCCTTAGCACGGTCGCGGGCAAAAACAGTATGATTACATTCTCGTGGCCGCATAAGAGTGCATTGCTGCACTGCACTTGCAAAATGAGCGCATCTGTCTAATGTGTAGGCATGAAGGTTGACTGCACAACAAATGTGCGCATTATGCGCCCTATGCCCGCAATGCAGCGGACGAGACAACGACGAGCAGGTCAGTGACCACCCCGGACTCACTATACAGCAAGCCGTTACAGATCGGTGGCATCGAGATCGCCAACCGGGTCGTTCTGGCGCCCATGTCGGGTATCACCGATGCGCCGTTCCGGCGGCTCACCGCCGAACTCGGAGCCGGCCTCGTCGTGTCAGAAATGACCGCCAGCGACGATCTCGTCAATGGTCGTCCCATGTCGGTATTGCGCTGCGAAGCGACGGGGATTGGCCCCCATGTGGTCCAACTGGCCGGCTGTGAGACCCACTGGATGGCCGAGGGGGCCCGTGTGGCCGAAGCGGCCGGCGCTGATATCATTGATATCAATATGGGCTGCCCGGCGCGGCATGTCACTGGCGGCCAGTCCGGCTCCGCACTGATGCGCGACCTCGACCATGCGCTGAAACTGATCGAAGCGACCATCGCTGCAGTGAAGGTGCCAGTCACGCTGAAGATGCGTCTCGGCTGGGACGATCGCACGCTGAACGCGCCAGAGCTCGCAAAGCGCGCGGAAGAGGCGGGCGTGCAGCTCATCACCGTGCATGGCCGCACGCGCTGCCAGTTCTACAAGGGCGAAGCCGACTGGAGCGCGGTGCGCCCGGTGAAGGACTCCGTCAGCATTCCCGTCATCGTCAATGGCGACATCACCTCATACAACAAGGCCGTGACCGCACTTGAAATGTCCGGCGCCGACGCCGTCATGATGGGGAGGGGCGCGCAGGGCATGCCGTGGCTGCCCGGCCAGATCGGCCGACGTCTTGAAACCGGCATCGCGGAAGCCGTGCCGTCGCTGCAGCAGCAGCTCGCTTATATCTGTGCGCTCTATGACGATGTGGTCAGTCACTACGGACTGCGCATCGGCCTGCGCCACGCGCGCAAGCATCTCGGCTGGGCCCTCGATGCGGCCGCGGCTACGAGCTGCGCGCCGACAGAGATCCTGAAGACCTGGCGACAGAAGATCCTTACATCCGAAGATCCCTCCGGTGTGCAGCGATCCCTGAATGACGCTTTTGATGATTTCGCATGGAGTGCTGCCGCATGAACGCCGCAGAGCACCGTCGCCCTGTCCCGACCGACAGTGAGGCCATTCTCAACGCGCTACCAAATCCGGTGATCCTGATCGCGCCCGACGGCAAGATCGTCGACGCCAATATGGCCGCCGAATCCTTCTTCGAGATTTCCGCGCAATTCCTGCGCCGGCAGTCGCTGAAGGAACTGGTGCCGTTCGGCAGCCCGCTGCTGGCGCTGATTGATCAGGTCCGCGAGGCCGGGTCGCCGGTCAACGAATACAAGGTCGATTTGGGCACACCGCGCATCGGCGGCGATCGTCAGGTCGATCTGCACGTCGCGCCGCTCACCGAGCGCCCCGGCCATATCGTGGTGATGCTGCAGGAGCGTACCATCGCCGACAAGATGGACCGCCAGCTCACCCATCGCAGCGCCGCGCGTTCGGTGATCGCGCTGGCTGCCATGCTGGCGCATGAAATCAAGAATCCGCTGTCAGGTATCCGCGGGGCCGCGCAGCTGCTCGAGCAGTCGGCATCGTCCGAAGATCGCATGCTGACACGCCTGATCTGCGATGAAGCCGATCGTATCGTCACGCTGGTCGACCGCATGGAAGTGTTCGGCGACGACCGCCCGGTGACGCGCGGTCCGGTCAATATTCACTCTGTCCTCGATCATGTGAAACGCCTCGCGCAGTCCGGCTTCGCCCGCAACATCCGTTTCATCGAGGACTACGACCCCTCGCTGCCGCCGGTGCTTGCCAATCAGGATCAGCTCATTCAGGTGTTCCTGAACCTGGTGAAGAATGCCGCGGAAGCCATCGTCGATCTGGGCTCCGATGGCGAGATCCAGCTCACCACCGCATTCCGCCCGGGCGTGCGCCTGTCCGTGCCCGGCAAGAAATCGCGCGTCTCGCTGCCGCTGGAGTTCTGCGTCAAGGACAACGGCCCCGGCGTTCCCGAAGATCTACTGCCGAACCTGTTCGATCCCTTCGTCACCACCAAACCGACCGGAAGCGGCCTGGGTCTTGCATTGGTTGCGAAGATTGTCGGCGATCACGGCGGGATCATCGAATGTGAATCCCAGCCACGAAAGACGACTTTTCGCGTGCTGTTGCCGATGTTCAATCCCGCCAAGAAACTCGACGACAAGACCCTTGATCCGAGCAACGTCGATGCCTCCGCGGCATCGACGAACACCTCACAGACGTAAGACGAGGACTAACGATGGCTGCAGGTAGCATTCTGGTCGCGGACGACGATACGGCGATCCGCACCGTCCTCAATCAGGCGCTGTCGCGCGCCGGATATGAGGTTCGCCTGACCGGAAACGCCGCAACGCTGTGGCGCTGGGTCAGTCAGGGCGAGGGCGATCTCGTCATCACCGACGTGGTGATGCCCGACGAGAATGCATTCGACCTGCTGCCGCGCATCAAGAAGATGCGGCCCAATCTGCCGGTCATCGTGATGAGCGCGCAGAACACCTTCATGACCGCGATCCGCGCCTCCGAGCGCGGCGCCTATGAATATCTGCCGAAGCCGTTCGATCTGAAGGAATTGATCGCGATCGTCGGCCGAGCGCTGGCCGAGCCCAAGGAGCGTGTCGCAAGCCACGCCGATGACGGCGAGTTCGACTCCATCCCGCTGGTCGGTCGTTCGCCGGCGATGCAGGAAATCTACCGCGTCCTCGCTCGCCTGATGCAGACCGACCTGACGGTGATGATCTCCGGCGAGTCCGGCACCGGCAAGGAACTCGTGGCTCGCGCGCTGCACGACTACGGCAAGCGCCGCAACGGTCCGTTCGTCGCGGTCAACATGGCGGCGATCCCGCGCGACCTCATCGAGTCCGAACTGTTCGGCCACGAGCGCGGCGCGTTCACCGGCGCCAATGCCCGCGCGACCGGCCGCTTCGAGCAGGCGGAAGGGGGCACACTGTTTCTGGACGAAATCGGCGACATGCCGATGGAAGCCCAGACCCGCTTGCTGCGCGTGCTGCAGCAGGGCGAATACACAACGGTTGGCGGTCGCACGCCGATCAAGACCGACGTGCGCATCGTCGCAGCGTCCAACAAGGATCTGCGCATCCTGATCCAGCAGGGTCTATTCCGCGAGGATCTATTCTTCCGCCTCAACGTTGTGCCGCTGCGCCTGCCGCCGCTGCGCGAGCGCATCGAGGATTTGCCCGACCTCATCCGTCACTTCTTCGCACTGGCCGAAAAGGACGGCCTGCCGCCGAAGAAGCTCGATACCCTGGCCCTCGAGCGGATGAAGCAGCATCGCTGGCCCGGCAACGTCCGCGAACTCGAAAACCTCGCCCGCCGTCTGGCCGCGCTGTATCCGCAGGACGTCATCACCGGCTCAGTGATCGACGGCGAACTGGCGCCGCCCGCTGTGGCCTCGGGTGGTCACGCGCCGACCGGCGTGGATAATCTGGGTGGTGCCGTCGAGGTCTATCTGTCCTCGCACTTCTCCAGCTTCCCGAATGGAGTGCCGCCGCCCGGCCTCTATCACCGCATTCTCCGCGAGATCGAGGTGCCGCTGCTCACCGCTGCGCTGGCCGCGACCAGGGGTAACCAGATCCGCGCTGCTGATCTGCTCGGCCTCAACCGCAATACGCTGCGGAAGAAGATTCGCGACCTCGACATTCAGGTCTATCGAACCGGCGGCTGATCTCCGCAGCGAGATCGAGCAATTTCAGGGTTGGAGACGCAAAAACAAACGAAAACGCAGGGGATGCGTTTTCGTTGGCTAGTCTGCGCCGCGGTTTTGTCGTAATTGAGCAACATTGTTGTATGATTGCATCAGTGCGGTCCGGGCGATCCTGGCAACCGCACGGCGTCCACGCTCACCACATTGTCGGAATGACCAGCGCAGACACGTCGGCTACAGCCTATGAACCGTCGACGGCGGAGCCGCGCAGGTGGACCCTGCGGCGGCTGTTCGTCCCATTGGCCGTCGGCCTGGCCCTTCTCTCGTCATGCCTGACCTTCGTCGTCCTGAACGGCCTGACGCCGATGGCGCCGACCCATCAGGTCGTCGTCACCTTTCTGCTGATTAATGCGGCTAGCGTCTTTCTGCTGGTCCTGATCATTGCCCGCGAAGTCTGGAAAGTGGTCCAGGCCCGCCGCCGGGGTAGGGCTGCAGCGCGTCTTCACGTCCAGATCGTCAGCCTGTTCTCGGTGATCGCCGTGCTGCCGGCGGTGCTGGTGTCGATCGTCGCTAATGTGACGCTGGACCGTGGCCTCGACCGGTTGTTCTCAGGTCCGACCCGCGCGGTGATCGGCAATTCGCTGACGGTCGCCCGCGCTTACGTCCATGAGCATGCACAGCTGATCCGTGGCGACATCCTGGGCATGGCCAACGATCTCGCCCATATCCGTCCGCTCTACGACCAGGACCGCGGCACCTTCCGCAGCCTGCTGTCGGCCAATGCGGCGTCGCGCAATCTGCCGGGCGCCATGTTGATCGACAAGGATCGCAACGTCCTCGAATCCGCCCAAACCGGAATCCGTCAGGATTTCACAACGCCGGCAGCGGACTTTCTGCAGAACGTCAATGACAGCGAGCCCGAGATCGCCATCATTCCGGAAGGCAACTACGTCGCCGCCGTAATCCGGCTGAAGGCCTTCGACAATACATTCCTTTATGTGGCGCGGCTGCTCGATCCACGCGTGGTCGCGCAGCTGAAACAGACCGAGGCCAGTGTCGCCGAATATGCTGAACTGGAATCGCGAAGGCTTGGCATTCAGGTGGCCTTCGCGCTGATGTTCACGGTGATCGCGCTGACGGTGCTGATGTCGTCGGTGCTGATCGGATTGAATTTCGCCAACTGGCTGGTGGCGCCGATTCGCCGGCTGATGGGCGCGGCGAACATGGTCTCGACCGGCGATCTGCACGTTCAGGTGCCGGTGATCCAGTCCGAGGGCGATCTCGCCCATCTCGGCGAGACCTTCAACAAGATGACGCAGGAGCTGCGCACCCAGCGCGATGAACTGGTCAGCGCCAGCGACGTCATCGACAGTCGCCGCCGCTTTATCGAGGCCGTGTTGTCGTCGGCCAGCGCCGGCATCATCGGCGTCGACGGCTCGAACATGGTCGGCATTCTCAACCGCTCGGCCGAGAAGCTCGTCGGACATTCTGAATCCGAGACGCTTGGCCACCCGCTGCACGAGATCATCCCGGAGCTCGACGAGCTGATGCAGACCGCACGCGAGGGATCGCAGCGGCTGGTGCAGGGGCAGGTGACGATCACCCGCGACGGGCAGGAGCGTAATCTCTCCGTGCGCGTCAGCGCCGAACAGACCAGCCAGTCGCGCGACAGCTACATCATCACCCTCGATGACATCACCGAACTCGTCTCTGCACAGCGCACCTCGGCCTGGGCCGACGTGGCGCGCCGCATTGCGCATGAGATCAAGAATCCGCTGACGCCGATCCAGCTCTCCGCCGAGCGCATCAAGCGCAAGTTCGGCAAGGTGATCGTCGACGACAAGGCAATCTTCGAACAGTGCACCGACACCATCGTCCGGCAAGTCGACGATATCAGGCGCATGGTCGATGAATTCTCGCGCTTTGCACGGATGCCCAAGCCCGTGATCGAGGGCGAGGATGTCGCCGACACCGTGCGCCAAGCCGTGTTCCTCATGCGCGTGGGGCACCCCGATCTGGATATCTCTGCCGAGATCAAGGAAGAGCCGATGCGGGCGCGGTTCGACCGCCGGCTGATCTCGCAGGCGCTCACCAATATCATCAAGAATGCGACCGAGGCGATCGAGGCCGTTCCGCCGGAAGAACTCGGCAAGGGCCGTATTGATGTCATAGCTTTCAGAGAGAACGACGACATCGTGATCGACGTGGTCGACAACGGAATCGGCCTGCCGACCGTCAGTCGCTCGCGCCTGCTGGAGCCCTATGTGACGACGCGCGAGAAGGGCACCGGCCTCGGTCTCGCCATCGTCGGCAAGGTTCTGGAGGATCATGGCGGCCGTATCGAACTGAACGACGCTGCGAACATTCGTCCGGGACAGCGCGGCGCCTGGATGCGATTGAGGTTCGCGGTGTCCGGTCAGAAGCCTGACACGGACAAGAGCGAACCTGACGCGACGCCCGATGACGAACGCAAGATCAAAGCCGCTACCAGCAACTGACAAGAAAAAACGTGACCAGGATATTTTGAGCCATGGCAAATGACATTCTGATCGTCGATGATGAAGCCGATATCCGTGATCTTGTTGCGGGCATTCTGGATGATGAGGGCTTCACCACCCGTACCGCACGCGACAGCGATTCCGCACTGGCGGAAATCGCCAATCGCCGCCCCAACATGGTGTTTCTCGACATCTGGCTGCAGGGCAGCAAGCTCGACGGCTTGCAGCTGCTCGAGCAGGTCAAGCGCGACAATCCCGAATTGCCCGTGGTGATGATCTCCGGCCACGGCAATATCGAAACCGCCGTCGCGGCGATCAAACGCGGCGCCTACGATTTCATCGAGAAGCCGTTCAAGGCCGATCGGCTTATTCTGGTCGCGACCCGCGCGCTGGAAACCTCGCGGTTGAAACGCGAAGTCAAGGAACTGAAGCAGCTCGCGCCGGTCGCCAATTCGCTGACCGGTCGCTCGGCTGCCATGAACCAGCTGCGCCAGACCATCGATCGCGCCGCCAAGGCCAACAGCCGCATTCTGATCGTCGGCCCGTCGGGCGCCGGCAAGGAACTGGCAGCGCGCACGCTGCACACGTCGTCGGCCCGCGCCACTGGACCGTTCGTCGTCATCAACGCCGCAGCGATCACGCCGGAGCGCATGGAGGTCGAACTGTTCGGTATCGAACAGTCCAATGGCGAACAGGCGCGCAAGGCAGGCGCTCTGGAAGAAGCCCATGGCGGCACGTTGTTCATCGACGAAATCGGCGATCTGCCGCGCGAGACCCAGAACAAGATTTTGCGCGTGCTGGTCGATCAGACATTCATGCGGGCAGGCGGCACCACCAAGGTCAATGTCGATGTTCGCATCATCTCGTCGACGGCGCGCAACCTCGAAGAGGAGATCGCCGAAGGTCGTTTCCGCGAGGATCTCTATCACCGCCTCTCGGTGGTGCCGATTCGCGTGCCGCCGCTCTCCGAGCATCGCGAGGATATCCCGGAGCTGATCGAATATTTCATGGAGCAGATCTCCATCGCAACGGGGCTGCCGAAGCGACAGATCGGCGAGGACGCCATGGCCGTCCTGCAGTCGCACGTCTGGCCCGGCAATATCCGCCAGCTTCGCAACAATGTCGAACGCGTCATGATCCTGGCCGGTGGCGGGCCGGAGGTCATCATCACCGCCGACATGCTGCCGCAGGACGTCGGCTCGATGGTGCCGTCGATGCCGACCAGCAACAATGGCGAGCACATCATGGGCTTGCCGCTGCGCGAAGCCCGCGAAGTGTTCGAGCGCGATTATCTGATTGCGCAGATCAGCCGTTTTTCGGGTAACATCTCGCGCACCGCTGAATTCGTCGGCATGGAGCGCTCGGCCTTGCATCGCAAGCTCAAGGCGCTCGGCGTCGGCTAAAACACTCACGTCAATTCAAGCTTCAACTCAAACTTCAACTCAACCCTCGGAACGAACATGTCGCGCATCGCCTATGTGAACGGTCAGTACGTCAATCTGCGCGATGCCGCCGTGAACGTCGAGGACCGCGGCTATCAGTTCGCCGATGGCATCTACGAAGTCTGCGAGATCATCGGCGGCAAGATGGTCGACTTCCCCCGCCATATCGCGCGCATGCAGCGCTCGCTGCGGGAATTGCGCATCGCCGAGGCAATGCCGCTGACATCTCTGAAGGTGGTGATGCAGGAAGTGGTTCGCCGCAACCGCATTAATTACGGCATCGTCTATCTGCAGATCTCGCGCGGCGTCGCCCATCGCGACCACGGCTTCCCGTCGCCTGATGTGAAGCCCAGCGTGGTCGTGACCGCGAAGTCGCTCAACTTCACCAAGAACCAGGCGACCGCCGCCAAGGGCGTAAAGGTCATCACGACGGCGGAGAATCGCTGGCCGCGCGTGGACATCAAGACCGTCGGCCTGTTGCCCAACGTGCTGGCGCGCCAGGAAGCCCGCGACAAGGGCGCCTACGAAGCCTGGTATGTCGACGCCGATGGTTTCGTCACCGAAGGCGCATCGTGCAACGCCTGGATCGTCACCAAGGACGGCAAGGTGGTTACGCGCACGGCCGAGCGAGGCATCCTCGCAGGCATCACGCGCGCGGTACTGATCGAGGTTCTGGCCTCGATGCAGCTCAAGCTGGAAGAGCGGAACTTCACGCCGGCCGAGGCCTATGACGCCGCTGAAGCCTTCGTCTCGTCGGCGAGTCAGATCGTGATGCCGGTCATCAATATCGACGGCAAGCAAATCGGTGACGGCAAGCCCGGTGGTATTGCGACGCGCCTGAGGCAGGAATTCCATAAATTCGCAGCGATTTCATAAAATTTGCCACGCTTTTAGGCACCAATTCCGCGTTCCGGCTTGCCTAAAAAGCGCGCCTGCCGTCTAATCACGTCGTCGCGCTCCCGGAGGGGGATCTCAGGGGAAAGTGCGGCAGCTTGGTAAGGCCCCGGAGAGGGCTGCGCCGGGTTCAAAAAAAACAACAAAGCAGACTGCGGGATTAAAAAAAATGGCGGCAGACCGCGCACAAAATCTACAGGACACCTTCCTCAACCACGTACGCAAGACGAAGACGCCCTTGACCATCTTTCTGGTGAACGGCGTCAAACTGCAGGGCATTGTCACCTGGTTCGATAATTTCTGTCTACTGCTCCGGCGCGACGGACACTCGCAGCTGGTGTATAAGCATGCGATATCGACCATCATGCCGGGCGCACCGATTCAGCTTTTTGAGGGTGGCGAGGATCCGGCTTGAGCGAACTCCAGAGAGACGCTTGATTGGAATTTCGTAGCTTCGACGGCAACGCTGCTGACCGACCCTCGGCCAGCAGCGAATCGACCGGCCGCGTTCTCGTGGTCGGTCCTTATCTGCGCGAACGGCGGGGCGATGCCGACGCGCAAGCCTATTCTCATGTCCGCGATACCGATGCCCGCCTCGAAGAGGCGGTCGGTCTCGCGCGCGCCATTGACCTAACAGTGGTCGAGGCCGTCACCGCGCCGCTGAGCCAGATCCGTCCGGCCACCTATCTCGGCAAGGGCAAGGTCGAGGAACTCGCGGGCCTGATCGCGGCGAACGAGATCGGCATCGTGGTCATGGATTGCGCGCTTTCGCCGATCCAGCAGCGCAACCTCGAAAAGGAACTCAAGGCAAAGGTGCTCGACCGCACCGGCCTCATCCTCGAAATCTTCGGTCGCCGCGCGAAGACGAAAGAAGGCACGCTGCAGGTCGAGCTCGCGCATCTCAACTATCAGCGCAGTCGCCTGGTCCGGTCATGGACCCATCTTGAGCGCCAGCGCGGCGGCTTCGGCTTCATGGGCGGCCCCGGCGAAACCCAGATCGAGGCCGATCGCCGCATGATCGGCGACCGCATCGCGCGGTTGGAGGCCGATCTCAGGAAGGTGCAGGCGACGCGACGTCTGCATCGCGCCGGTCGCCAGCGCGTGCCCTATCGTGTCGTCGCGCTCGTCGGCTACACCAATGCCGGCAAGTCAACGCTGTTCAATCGCTTGACCCGCGCCGACGTGCAGGCCGAGGACATGCTGTTCGCGACCCTCGATCCGACGCTGCGTGCGCTGACGCTGCCGCATGGCGGCAAGGCGATGCTGTCGGACACCGTGGGCTTTATCTCCAATCTGCCGACACAGCTCGTCGCTGCCTTCCGCGCGACGCTGGAAGAGGTGCTGGAGGCGGACATCATCCTCCATGTCCGCGACATCTCGCATGAAGATGCCGAAGCGCAGCAGAGCGATGTCGACAACGTGCTGCGCAAACTCGGCATCGATACCGAAGCTTCGGCGCGTATCCTTGAAGTCTGGAACAAGATCGATCGTTTCCCGCCCGACGAGCGTGAAAACCTCGCCAATATCGCCGCGCGGCGTCCGCCGGAGAAGCCGTGCTTCATGGTCTCGGCGGAAACCGGTGAGGGCATCGATGCGCTGCTCAACGCCATCGAGGAACGGCTTGCCGCTGCGCGCGTGACGCTGGATTTGCAGATCGACGCCGCCGATGGTGCCGGCGTGAGCTGGCTGCACCGCAATGCCGAGATTCTCGTGAAGGAACTGCACGACGGACATTTCGACATGGTGGTCCGCGTCGATGAGACGAAGCGCGATGTGGTGATCAGCAAATACGGCGCGGTACTACATCCCGTGGAGCACTGACGGCTACTCCGCGCCCTTCGCCTCGTTCCACAGCGCATCCATCTGTTCGAGCGACGCATCCTGCAGCGAGCTTCCCTTCGCAGCGAGCGCTCGCTCGATATAGCCGAAGCGCCGCTCGAACTTGGCATTGGTCCCGCGCAGCGCCAGTTCCGGATCGGCCTTCACATGCCGGGCGAGATTGACCAGTGCGAACATCAGATCGCCGGTCTCGGCCGCCACTTCGCTCTGGTCGCCGCGATCGAGCGCTGCTTCGATCTCGTCGGCTTCCTCGCGGATTTTCGCCAGCACTGCGCGCGGATCATTCCAGTCGAAGCCGACGCTGGAGGCTTTTGTCTGCAGCTCCATGGCCTGGCTCAATGCGGGTTGCCCGGCCTTGACGCTGGCGAGGAGCGAGGAAGGTGGCGGAACGTCCACGCCGCGCCGGGCGGCGCGTTCAGCCTTTTCCTCGGCCTTGATGCGCTCCCAGACGCCCTTCACATGGCCCGGCGTCAGGTTGCCGTCCTTGTCGGCGAATACATGCGGGTGCCGGCGGATCATCTTGCGGGTGATCGCCTCCACGACGTCGCCGAACGCGAATGCGTTCTGCTCTTCGGCCATCCGCGCATGGAATACCACCTGTAACAGCAAGTCCCCGAGCTCGTCGCAGAGATCGCCGAGATCGTGCCGGACGATGGCATCGGCGACCTCATAGGCCTCCTCTATCGTATAGGGCGCGATACTCGCGAAGTCCTGCTCCAGATCCCAGGGGCAGCCCGTCACGGGTGTGCGCAACTGGGCCATGATCTCGATCAGGCCGGCGATATCGCGGGAAGGGGTCATGAGGCACCACGGTTCACAGCAGGAGCTTCTGCTATGCCGCAGGACGGCGGCGTGGCCCAGCGGAAATGCCCGGTTTTGCCTGTCTTTCACACAGCTCTGGGGAGTGCTATCTGCAGCCCATGAGCGACACTGTCCAAGATCAAACCGCGCTGGTGCTGTTTTCCGGCGGCCAGGATTCCGCGACCTGTCTGGCCTGGGCGCTGGCGCGCTTCAAGCGCGTCGAAATGCTCGGCTTCGCTTACGGCCAACGCCATGCCATCGAGCTCGATAGCCGCGACAAGCTGCTGGCCGGCGTGAAGGCATTGAATGCCAACTGGGCTGCCAAACTTGGCGACAGCCACACGCTGGATATCCCGACGCTATCAGCGATCTCCGATACCGCGCTGACGCGTGACGTCGCCATCGAGATGGGCGCAGACGGTCTGCCCAACACCTTCGTGCCCGGCCGCAATCTGGTGTTCCTGACATTCGCGGCAGCGCTGGCCTATCGGCGCGGCATCACGCACATCATCGGCGGCATGTGCGAGACGGATTATTCCGGCTATCCCGATTGTCGCGACGACACCATCAAGGCGCTGCAGCAGGCGCTTAATCTCGGCATGGCCAAGAACTTCACGCTGCATACACCGCTGATGTGGCGCGACAAGGCGGCGACCTGGGCGCTGGCGCATGAGCTCGGCGGGCAGGGCCTCATCGACCTGATCCGCGAACACTCGCACACCTGCTATCTCGGTGAGCGCGGCGCGTTACATGACTGGGGCTATGGCTGCGGCAAATGCCCGGCCTGCGAACTACGCGCCAAAGGCTGGCGCGCGTTCGCAGCGACTGCCGTTTAGACCGCCAGCGACTCGCGGACCTTGGCCGCTTCGGCAGCGCTGAGCCCTGTCAGTGGCGGACGCACCCGCAGCCAATTGTCATTGTTGTCGCGCTTCGCCAGCAGCACCTTCAGCGAGGGAAGCTGCACATAGGTGGACACCGCATTGCGCGTCGCCACGATCCGCTCCTGTGCGGCCGCGACTTCAGCCTGTTTTGCCGGGTCGTTGAAGCCGTTGAATACGGTGGCAAGCTCTCGGCTGACGAGGTTCGACGCCGCCGTGATGCAGCCGGCGCCGCCCAGCGGCAGCAGCTTCAGCATCAGGGGATCAGCGCCGACCAGCACCGAGAAGCCTGGGAAGCGTTCGACGATGGCCTTCATATTGGAAAACTCGCCTGCGGAATCCTTGATCCCCACCACGATTTCCGGGAAGCGCTTGCGCAACCGATCGATAACGTCGAGCGAGATCGGCACCGCCGACATCTGCGGGATGTGATAGAGCACGACGCGCAGGCGCGGGTCGGCGACGCGCTCAATCACAGCCGTATAGGCATCGACGATGCCGTCATCGGACACGCCCTTGTAGTAGAACGGCGGCAGCATCACGACGGCACCAACGCCATTGGCAACAGCGTGCTTCGTCAGCTCGACCGTTTCCATGATCGACGCAACACCGGTGCCCGGCAGCAGCTTCGACGGCGCGATCCCGGATTTCGCCACGGCGTCCAGCAGCGCCATGCGCTCGCGTGACGACAGCGAATTGGCTTCGCCTGTCGTGCCGAGCATGGCGATGCCGGTGCAGCCGTCATCGAGCAGGCGCTGGCAGTGGGAGGTGAACAGGCCCTGATCCACCGACAGGTCGGCGTTGAAGGGGGTGGTCGCGGCGCAGTAGACGCCGGTTGGGAAGGGAGCTGTCATCGTTGTGCTCTTTCGGGTGCGTG
This sequence comes from Tardiphaga sp. P9-11, assembly GCF_008329525.1. Classification (GTDB taxonomy): domain Bacteria; phylum Pseudomonadota; class Alphaproteobacteria; order Rhizobiales; family Xanthobacteraceae; genus Tardiphaga. The sequence goes on from NZ_NPKQ01000007.1 coordinate 251,357, forward strand.
TTGCAGGAGTTCTTCTAACGAAGCGCTGGTGTTTCCCTCGCCCTGCCAGGCGAAGCAAAGCTTCGCTAGGCGGGGAGAGGTTAGAACCTTACGGCATGATCTGCCCGCCATTCACCTCGATGACCTGGCCGGTAATGTAGCTGCTCATGGTCTCGTCGGCGAGGAACTGATAGGCGCCGACGCAATCCTCGGGCGTGCCGATCCGGCCGAGCGGGATGCCCTGGCGGGCGCCTTCGAGCTGCTCTGCGGTCGAATAGCGCTGGTGGAACGGCGTCATGATCACGCCTGGCGCCACCGCATTGGCGCGCACGTTGAACGGAGCCAGTTCCTTCGCCAGCACGCGCGTGATGGTCGAGACAAAACCCTTGGCCGAACCATAGAGGCCAGCACCGCCGCTGCCGCCATTGCGGGCCGCAACCGACGTCGTGTTGATGATCGAGCCTGAACGCTGCGCCTCCATGATCTTCGCGGCCTTGCGGCAGGCGAAGAACACCGAGCCGATATTGAGATCGACCACGTCGTCATACTGTTCGTCGGTGGCATCGGCGATCGATGTGCGGCCGAACATGGCGCCAGCATTGTTGATCAGCACGTCGATGCGGCCGAGCTTGGCATGGGCTTCGTCGATCACGCGCGCAGCTTCAGCGCGCTCCGATACGTCGCCGCGCACGAGGTCGGCAGCGCCACCACTCGCGCGGATATTCGCGACGACTTCCTCGGCGCCTTCCGGATTGCCGTTGTAGTGCACGATCAGCCTGGCACCGAGGGCGCCGAATTTCTTCGCCACGGCAGCGCCGATGCCGGAGCTTGCGCCGATGATCACAATAGCCTTGCCGTTCAGTCCGTTGGTCACGCCTGGTCCTTTCCGATTGAGCGAGCGTTCGACCACGAATTCAGCAAGCTGACAAGTTGTCAGCATTTGTGCAGCGCAGCACGATGCTTGATCAGATCAAGGAATTTATCATATGTATATCAATATGATACGGCTACCGAACTCTATCCGCGCGACATTGACATGTTGACAAGTTTGCCGCCGCCTCGCATGGTCGCCGAAATTTTTGGGCGAGGAAGTGTTTCCATGCGACGGCGCTCCCAAGCGATCGGACTGTCGCACGAAACCTCCGCCGCCATCCCTGTGAGCCCAAATCTTACAAGTCCTGGTTTGACCGATCATGAAGCCGATTGATCCCTCTGAATTGCCTGAAGCGCCGCGTCCGCGCGGTGCTGCCGCCGGTTCGCTCGTCGACAAGGTCTATGGCGAACTCGCGCAGCGCATCGCCAATGGCGACTACGCGCCGGACCAGAAGCTGCCCGGCGAGCACGAACTTTCCGATATGTTCGACGTCTCACGTCCTGTATTGCGCGAAGCCCTTGGCCGGTTGCGTGAAGATGGACTGATCACGTCACGACAGGGTGCAGGCAGTTTCGTGCAGATCCGTGCGCAGCAACAGCCGCTCGGCTTCGCGCGGGTGGAGACCATCGCCGACATCCAGCGCTGCTTCGAATTCCGCATCACCATGGAAGCCGATGCTGCGCATTTTGCAGCGCTCCGACGCAGCGACGACAATCTCGGCAAGATGGAAGCAGCGCTCGGCCTGCTGCGCGAGGCGACGAAGAAGCGCAAGCATCGCGAAGACGCTGACTACGCATTCCATCTCGCTGTCTCCGAGGCGACCAACAACCACTATTTCGCGACCTCGCTGAACGCCCTCAAGGACCACGTCGCTGTCGGCATGAAGCTGCACGGCCTGTCGCTGATGGGGCCGCGGCCCGGCCTCGAGCAGGTGTTCGAGGAACACAGCAGTATTTTTGAAGCGATCCGTGACCGCGATGCTGAGGCAGCGCGCACGGCTATGCGTCTCCATCTCGAAACGTCGCGCGACCGCCTGTTCGAAGGCCGGCTGCTCGACCTCTCGTTCCGGTGACGAGGAGAGCATCTTGACTGACCACACGACATTTCTTGCGATGCTTGCCGGCATAGTCGGCGACCGACACCTGATCGGTCCCGGCGGCGATTTCGAGCCTTATGTCGTGGACTGGCGCGGCCGCTATCACGGCAAGGCGCTGGCCGTCGTGAAGCCTGGCTCGACGCAGGAAGTGTCCGACGTGGTCAAGGCCTGCGCGGCCGCCGGCATCGCCATCGTACCCCAGGGCGGCAACACCGGCATGTGCGGCGCAGCGACTCCTCTGGGCGAGCGCGACACGATCGTATTGCGCCTCGATCGCCTGAACCGCATTCGTAGCGTCAGCCGTCTCGGCGACTCCATCACCGTCGATGCCGGCTGCATCCTCGCCGACATCCAGAAGGCCGCTGACGATATCGACCGCTTGTTTCCGCTTAGCCTCGGCGCCGAAGGTTCGTGCCAGATCGGCGGCAATCTCTCCACCAATGCCGGCGGCACTGCCGTGCTGCGCTACGGCACCACACGCGAACTCGCGCTCGGCCTCGAAGTTGTGCTGCCCGATGGCGAGATCCTCGACGGCATGACGGCGCTGCGCAAAGACTCCACAGGCTTTGACACCAAGCAGCTCTTCATCGGTGCCGAAGGAACGCTCGGCATCATCACCGGCGCGGTACTAAAGCTGTTTCCGAAGCCACGGGCGAGGGCAGTGTCCTTCGCCAAGCTGAACAGTATCGATGCGGTGCTCGACCTGCTCGCGCAGGCACGCACTGAACTCGGTGACCGCATCGGCGCCTTCGAGGTGATGTCGCGCGGCCAGATCGAGGTGATCGCCGAGAACCTGCCGCTGGTGAACATCCCATTCGAGCTGGATGCGCCCTGGTACGTGCTGATCGAACTCGTCGATACGCTGGTGTCGGTCGATCTGAATGCGGCGCTCGAAGCGTTGCTCAGTGGCGCTTATGAGCGCGAGCTGGTCACCGATGCGCTGGTGGCCTCCAGCGAGACGCAGGCCGCAGCGTTCTGGAAGATTCGCCACAGCGTGTCGGAAGGCAGCAAGAAGGCCGGTTACGTCATCTCGCACGATAGCGCCGTGCCCTTGTCGCAGCAGGCAACCTTCGTCACGCAGGTGGAGAAGCGCATCGCTGCCTATCGGCCCGACGCTCGCATCGTGATGCACGGCCATATCGGCGACGGCAACATCCACATCCTCGCAATTATTCCGGGGCTGGAGCAAAACCAGAAGGATCAGATTCAGGACACGATCCGCGGCATCAACACCATTGTCGATGAAGAGACCGTCGCGCTGGGTGGCAGCATCAGCGCCGAACACGGCATCGGCATCGCCAATCGCGAGCGGCTGGCACGCGTCACCAAGCCGACCGAGCTACGGCTCTTGCGCAGCGTCAAGCAGATGCTCGATCCGAACAACATCATGAATCCTGGAAAAGTGCTGCCTGCATAGGCGCATCTCCGCTGGCATCCGCTTGCTTCAAACTACTTCAAATCAACAAATCAGAAGGGAAACACCAATGAAAATGACATCGATCCTGATGGCGGCCTGCGTCGCTTTTGGCGTCGTCGGGCAGGCGAGTGCGCAAGACGCCAAGTATCCCACCAAGCCGATCACCATCGTCGTGCCGTTCGCAGCCGGCGGCACAGTGGACATCATCGCGCGCATGGTATCGGAGAATCTGCAGAAGAAGCTCGGCGCCACCGTGCTGGTCGAAAATATGGGCGGCGCCGGCGGCAATATCGGCGTCACCCGCGTCGCACGCGCGGCACCCGATGGCTACACGATCGGCCTCGCCAGCACATCGCCGCTGGCGATCGCGCCAACGCTCTATGGCAGCAAGCTTCAGTTCCAGCCGGAGAAGGATTTGGTAGCCTTCGCGCAAGTGAGCATCGTGCCCAACGTGCTGGTGGTGAATCCCGACCGCATCAAGGCACGTACCGTGCCGGAGCTGATCGCCTTCATGAAGGCCAACCCCGACAAGGTGACGTTCGGCTCGGCCGGCCCCGGCACGTCGCAGCATCTTGCCGGCGAACTGTTCCAGCAGATGACCGGCACCAAGATGGTCCACGTGCCCTATAAGGGCTCGAGCCAGATGGTCACCGACCTGATCTCGGGCCAGATCGACATCGCTTTCGACAACGTCCCGCTACTGCTGCCGCATGTGGCTGCCGGCAAGCTGGCGATGCTCGCCACGGCAACACCGAAGCGCGCCGAGTTCGACGCGAATGTCCCGGCCGTCGCCGAATTCCTGCCGGGCTTCGAGGCTGTCGCCTGGCATGGCTTCATCGCGCCGGCGGCAACGCCGAAGCCGATCGTCGACAAGCTCTCGGCGGAAATCCGCGAATTCATGAGCCTGCCGGAGACGAAGAAGAAGATGGCCGAACTCGGCGCAGTCGCCGTGGCGATCCCGCAGGATGAGTTCACCAAATACATCGCCAGCGAGACCCAGCGCTGGAAGGGTGTGATGGAGAAGGCCAACGTCACGATGAACTGACGCTGGCGAACGGGCGGGCGGGCAGGCGGCCAATGCCGCCGCCCGTCACGCCGGGTCGAGATACGGCTCGAAAGCCTCGACCGACACTTTCAGCGTCGGATCGCCATCGGATCCCCACAGTTCGGCGCCGTCGAGCACGACGGTGTAGAGCCACTGTGGGTTTTCGCCTTGGTCATGCGCCGCCGTGTCGGGATAGACATGCGCGCCGTGTATCCGCTCGATCACGCCGACATGGCCGCGGACATAGCGTGGCAGCCGCGTATGCGTTGTCGGATGGATGTTCTTCATCCGCACGCGATCGCCGATCGCGAATGCGGCAGGCGCCGAAGCAGGGCGCGTGAATGAGCCGCGGGTCAGCACGCGCTCGACGCTATCAACGGTGAAGCTGCCGCGTTTCAGCGGCTTCGGCGGCACGGATGCGTGGCCGGCCTTGACCTCATCCGCAGCAAGGAAGCCACGCTCGACCAGCATATCCTCAAGGCCGAGAAACCATTTCTTGTAGTAGCTGCTGGAGAGATAGACCTCCGGCGGCAGCGTTTCGCGGTAGAAACGCGAGGCGTCGATGTTGAAGGCGCCTGCCGCGCCCATGGCGCGCACCATGGCCAGCACGCGGGATTCCCACTCCGCATGAAACATCGGCTCGTTCGGCTCCGGCTCGACCTTTCCGAAACCGTCCATGCCGCCCATGTCGTGGACGCCGTTCACGATCGCGCTCCCGGGGTCAGAACGAGACCGGTGCCGATCATCGAGTCGCGCGTGACGATTTCGGCGAGCTGCGATTCGCTCCAGCCCTCGGTGCCTGCAGGTCGCATCGGCAACACGAGAAAACGTGTTTCCGCGGTCGAATCCCAGACGCGGATTTCCGTATCCTTGGGGATTGTAAAGCCGAAGTCGGCCAGCACGCCACGCGGATCCTTCACGGCACGAGAGCGATAGGGCGCCGCCTTGTACCAGACCGGGGGCAGGCCGAGCATTTCCCAAGGGTAACAGGAGCACAGGGTACACACGACCATGTTGTGCCGCTCGGGCGTGTTCTCGACCACCACCAGATGGTCGCCGGTGCGGCTGACATGGCCAAGCGTGCCGACCGCCGCCGACCCATCCGCCAGCAGCGCTTCCTTGAAGGCGGGATCGGTCCAGGCCTTGGCCACCACCAGGGCGCCGTTATGCGGGCCGATCTTGGTCTCATAGGCCTGGATCATCGCGTCCAGCGCCGCCGGATCGATATAGCCCTTCTCCGTCAGGATGGTCTCGAGTGCACGGACGCGCAGCTCGGTGTCCGACAATTCGGAATGGTCGTGATCGTGGTCATGGTGGTGTTCGGTCATACCGGCAGGATAAGCGAGGCGCGAATGTTCTGTCGAGCATTTAGGGACTCAGCTAGTCCTAGGACATGGCTGCCAATCTCTACCGCGCGATCACTCTGTTCGGCTTCGTCGTCGTCGCGCTGCTCCTGGCGTCTGGTCACGCAGAGGCGGCCAATGGCGCCTATGCGGTCGATGCGGCGGATATTTCGGACCTCGGCTCCTGCAAACTCGAGAGCTGGTATTCGACGGCCACCAACAGCGACTTTGCGGCCGTCGCCAATCCGTCCTGCGTGGTGGAAATCACGCGTCCGGTCGAACTCAGCGTGCTCACCAATTACAGCCGCTCCGATGGCGAGCTGAGCACGAGCCTTGCGCCAAAAGCGAAAATCAATATCGAGCCGACCGGCATCGGAAAATTCGGCGTATCAGCGCTCGCCAGCGGCACACACGATGCGATGACAGGCCAGAACACGGCCGTCTTCGCCGAGATTCCGGCGACCTATCGCTTCAACGAAAACATGCGCATCAATCTCAATGCCGGCTGGCTGTGGGATCGCGTGATCGATCGCCACTACTTCACCTATGGCGTCGGCTTCGACTGGAAATTCACCGATGTACTGCAATACACGGTGGAACTGTACGGGCAGGCGGGTCATGCTGAATTCGCCAGCGTGATCCAGCCGCGCGTCCAGACCGGCGTGCGCTATCGGCCCAACGACATCTTCTCGGTCGACGTGATCTACGGCCGCAACATCACCGGCGAGAATTCAAACTGGATCACTTTGGGGACCACGATCCGGTTTCCGCCGCCGGGAAGCACCCGCAAACCCGACGCGCATTTGTGATCCACATTAGGTCACCGATCGCTGTAAAGCTGCGATATCGGCAAATTGCATGATTTTCCGACAAGTATCTGAAATATCTCGGTGTTAAGGTCCGACCGTGTTCAAGCCCTCTTGCGGAAATCCTGTGTCAATCTTGCGACGATCTTGCGAATTCCTGTCCGCCATGACCATCGCCGCGACGCTGGTGACGCGGGCATTGGCCGCCACAAATCTGCTGACCGACAAGCCTGATCTCAGCAGCTTTTCCCAGGACGGACTGAACCGCGTCACCGAAATGCTCGACCGCGAAGTCGGTCAGGGCCATCTCGCCGGCGCGATCATGCTGATCCAGCACCGCGGCAAGCCGGTCTATTATGAAGGTTTCGGCGTCCGGGATCCCGCGACCATGGCGCCGATGACGACGGACACGATCTTCCGGCTCTATTCGATGTCCAAGCCCGTGACATCGGTCGCTGCGATGATCCTGGTCGAGCAGGGCAAGCTCAAGCTCGACGATCCGATCGCCAAATACATTCCGTCCTACGCTCATCCGCAGGTCGCGACCGAACGCACGGATGCCAGCGGTAAACCCTATCTGGACTTTGCGCCGGCCGAGAAACCGATCACCGTGCTCGACCTGATGCGGCAGTCGTCCGGTATCAGTTCGGCCTTCACCAATCTCGGGCTGATCACGGAGCTTTATCTCGACGCAGGCCTGTTCGACGGCGATTTCGACAATGCCGACTTTGCAGCAAGGCTCGCGAAGCTGCCGCTGGCCTATCAGCCGGCGACCGTTTGGGACTACGGTCATTCGACGGATTTGCTCGGCCGCGTCATCGAGATTGCCTCGGGCCAGTCGCTGTATGATTTCCAGAGGCAGTATCTGTTCGATCCGCTGGGCATGACCGACACCGGCTATTACGTGCTCGATCCCGCCAAAGCGCCGCGGATTGCCCAGCCAATGCCGACCGATCGCATCATCGGCAACGAGACCATCAGCGATCCCACGATGAAGCGACGATGGGAGTCAGGAGGAGGCGGCCTCGTCTCCACCACGGGCGATTACGCGCGCTTCCTGCAGATGCTGATCAATGGCGGCACGCTCGACGGCGTTCAGATACTCAAGCCCGAATCCGTCCAATTGATGCGCCAGAATCAGGTCGCGCCGGCCAGCGATGTGAAACCCTGGGCCTATTATTATCCCGGCGCCGGGTTCGGTTACGGTCTCGGCTTCGGTGTCCGCATCGGCCCCGGCGAAGATGGTGTTCCCGGTTTCGTTGGCGAGATGGCCTGGGGCGGCGCCGCCGGGACTTATTTCTGGACCTATCCGGATCAGGACATGGTGATGATCCTGATGGTGCAGACGCCAACCCAGCGCGGCCGCGTCCAGCCGATCTTGAAGACGCTCGTCTACGACGCGATTAGGAAATAGCGGGAAACGTGACCGTGGTGCGGCTTTAAGAGAATGTTGGCCCCCACATTAGGCCGACATGAAAATCCAAGTTCGCTAGTTTTTTCAGCGGCGATGCCCCTCATAAGATCGGCATATTTTTCTGAAGGTAGGATTCCGGGCCGCCAATGCGTCGTAAGGCGCCCTTTAGGTTGTATGAAAATTCGAAGGTCTGACGGACGCGCAGCAGTTTCTCGCGCTGTCCGCGTATCGCTCGAGGGGGCTATTGGTGGGGAGCGCCTGGCTAAAACGTTTTGAAGCTCCCAAACAGATTGGGAGCTGCCAGGCATGCCAAACGCTGTCCACAGAAGTCAGATTTAGCTAAGTGCCTGTCGCTGATGACGAACTATATGGTGAGTGGTGGTCAGATTGGTGTGGCCTGAATCTGCATCGGGGCCCCTTGCACTCCCAAAGATAACCGCCGACAAATATCTACGCCTTTGACAACAGCTTCTTCTTTTTTAAATCGAGAGCTGTGTAATGTCCGACTATCAACTACGTTTCAAAGGTCCTGGCTTGGACTTTGATGCCAAGGGCTGGGTTGCCATCTTGGCGGCAATCGCCATCGTTGCGATCATCGTTTTGGTTGTGAAACTGCTGTGACCAAAAACCGTTCTTTTCCTTTGGAGGCTGTCGCTCGTATTCATCACTGCAGGCGGCGCTTCATGGAAGAGGTGCGCCATGACAAAGGGAAAAGCGCCGTGACGCCGGTCTGGCTGCTGACTTTCACTATCGGCTTCTTCGATCTGTGTGCCTATGACGTGAAGATGGGCTTTAGGAAGCGTTGCTGACGCCAGAGTTATGGCTTCTTTGATTTTTGCGCGCGCGAAGGGATCGGTTCCATCCCTTTCTACCCCCTGAAAATCGGCGACTTCGCGAATTCCGACGCATTGAAATCGCTTGCGGCCAGAGAAAACGTAACACCCGCGTTGATCGGGCTCGCTTGGTTATTTCACCGCTCACCCGCCATCATTCCGATCCCCGGTACCTCTTCGCTGAAACATCCTGAGGAAAATGCCGAGGCCTGCCGTGTCACGCTATCGGCGCGGGACATGGCAGTTTTTGATAAACTTTCCGCAGCATAAGCTCCGATGGCCGCTTCGGTGTAGCCGAAGACCGAGCCGCATAAGGCAACGACCGCTTCTGGCGCAAATGTATGGACCGGCTGCTGATCGCAAGTGAGATTATGCTTAGATAGCGGAAGTCGCTGATATGTATCCGGCCTGTTGATCGGCTCGCGGGCCGTGGCCTTGATGGGGATACGCACGCGCCTTTGGC
>NZ_NPKQ01000008.1 GCF_008329525.1 Tardiphaga sp. P9-11
CCGTGGCCGCCCACAGCCACCGCAAAAGCGTGCATCCAATTGCATCGTGAATCCGCAATACGCGCATTGGTTCGCGGTATCGTCCAGCAGGTTGTGCCCTTCTTTGGATGCCACCTTTCACCCTTTCCGGTGGAGCAACAATCTATCCAATTGCGCGATCATGGCAATGTCGAGAGCTTTGTCCTCAGGCCAGCGTGAACGCGGCGGGATTTGGAAAGCGTCGGCCAGTTCTCGGCGCGGCATGGGTCAGCCACTCTTCGAAGCTGAATTTCTCCAAGTTCTGTGGTCGCATCAGCAGCACTTTCGCGGCCTGAAGGACCTGAATGAAGAGGGTTCGCAGGTAACGGCTGACCTTTTACAGAATGCCGCCCAAGCTTGAGCGTCCTCCGTTACTGCATTGTCGCTGCACCAGCCCAAGCCAGGCGGCAGCATCGCGGCCCTGGTTGAAAACTTTATCAGTGCCGATCGCTGCGAGGCCGCCGTCGAGATTAACGGCCTAACGCCAGGCACCCCGTACTCGCCGGATCTCAACTCGATCGAGCGGTTCTTCGCCAGGCTCAAACACGGGCTGCGCAAAGCCGCGCAGCGAACCACTGAGCTCGTCTACGGTGCCATCGCTCCGATCCTCGACACCGTGTCACAAGCCGAATGCGCAAATTAGTTCAACAACGACGGATATCAACAAATCTAAACCCATCACGCTCTCGTAGCCGCTGTGACCGATAGCTGATATTCAACGCCGTAAACTACTCAATGCCCGGAAGACAGGTCGCAGGTATTCCAGCATCTTTGGCGGGTTCTCTGTCATCGGAAAATGCCCGAGCTCCGGCATTTCCGTCACCACGGCCCCTTCGATCCATTCGGCGAGCGCATAGGCATCGCTCACGGTGGCAGAGAAGTCGTAGTGACCGATCAGAAGATGCACGGGGATCTTGTGGCCATCGATGAGCTTGGCGATCTGTTCGCCGTCGAACTCGTCCGAATAGAAAGCCAGATCGCCGTCATAGATGCCCGGCGCACCCTGCGAATAGATCCATGCGGCGCGTCGGCGGTCTTCAGCGGGGCTCGACGGGCTCATCAATCCGCGCACATAGGCTGCCGAATGCCAGCCGCCATTGACGCGTGCATGGGTGAGATAGTCGTTGCGACGACCGCGGGGACGCAGCGGCGCTTCGAGCGCGATCACGGCCTTCACGAGATCGGGTCGCTCTGCGGCGAGCGCCATGGCGATGCCCGCGCCCATCGAGCAGCCCATCACCACAACGGGTTCGCCGATCGCCTGTTCGATGAAGCTCGAACACCAGTCCAGATAGGTCGGCTGATCGAGCTGATAGATGCTGCCATCCCAACCGACGGGCGGCATCGAGCGGCCGTGATGCGGCATGTCGAAGCCGATCAGGCGCCAGTCGCGCCCGATTTCGGGATCGCACATCACGCCGTGAAACTGCCGCGTATCCGCTCCGGCCGTGTGGAGGCACAGCGCTGGCTTGCCGGTGCCCGCGGCCTCTGAATAGATTTCGGCAATCTGCCCGCCGGCGCTGTGCACGCGGTGATAGCGGCCCTCAAGGCGCGTGAGATCGACTTCGACCGCATGCGCGGCCGGCGTCGTCAGATTCGCAAACACGGCCTCTAGAAATGCGCGGGCCTGCGCAATCACCAGCGCATTGCCGGTCACGGTGAAGCTCGTGTTGCGCAGCTGGATCGATGAAAACGAATGATAGGTTGGTGGCGGGCGGGGCGCCAGTACCTTCAGCCATGCTGTGGCTGGTCCGGATAGCGCGATGTCTGGCCCATTGCTGGGTATACTGACAACCGGCTGGTTGTTACGACAAGCGATCGCGACGGTGGCCTCGTCGATCTCAAACTGAATCTCAAGATCCAGTCCGCGTGCGAAGGACTGCACCTCCGGCGCGGTAATCGCGACCGCAAGTCGATTGCGAAGCTCGTCGATCAGGCCCATGCCCAACGTCACCTACTTTCTGGCAGTGAGATAGCGGCCAATCTCGACATGGTCGGCCGCCGGTCCGAGTTTCTCCAGCGCGGCATCCCAAAGCGCGGCGACTTCATCTGCCAGCGGCGCGTTGACGCCGATCTGGTGCGCCAGTTCATCGGCGGTGCGGATATCCTTCGCCATCAGGGCCAGCCCAAATCCCGAAGTGTATTTCTCGGGAATGATGAACTGCTTGAGCTTGTTCTCGGTCGAATTGTTGCGCCCGGTGGAGGCATTCAGCACGTCGACGAGGACATTCGGATCGATGCCGAACTTTCCACCGATGGCAACAGCTTCGGCTGCAGCGGCGAGGCCTGCTGCCGAGACGTAGTTGTTCAATGCCTTGGCGGCGTGACCGGAGCCGAGCGGCCCGGTGCGGAACACCGACTTGCCCATGGCATTAAGCAGGGGATCGGCGCGATCGATGGTCTTGCCGTCGCCGCCGGCCATGATCGCGAGCGTGCCGTCGATGGCGCGTTTCACGCCGCCCGACACCGGTGCGTCGATGAAAGCAAGGCCTGCCGCGATCAGTTCTTCGCCGAGTCCGCGCGTGCCCATCGGAGCGGAGGAGCTCATATCGATCACCACCGTGCCCGGCGCGAGCTTGGCCTTGAAGCCTTCGACGGCCACGCGCACGATCTTGCCGTCGGGCAGCAGCGTGATGACAGCGGCTGCGTCCTTGACGGCTTCATCGATCGTCGCAGCGGACGTGCCGCCGGCTTCGGCATGTTTGGCGCGGGCTTCATCGAACGTATCGAAGCCGACGACCTGATATCCGGCGCGCGCAATGCATGCGGCCATGGGGCGTCCCATATTGCCGAGGCCGATCACGGCGATTTTGGCGGGCGGATTGATGGCGGTTGAGTTCGACACGGGCGTTCCTCTTCAAGTTCTTATTTTATTCGATATCTGGCGTGGCGGGTGATTGCGCCGGTCAGGGATTATCGCGCCGCAGCGCTTCCAGCGCTATCGCGGCGGCATTCTTGATGTGCTGGACGCAAGCCTGCTCGGCGCCATCTTCGTCGCCGGCCTCGATCGCGACAAGGATGGTCTCGATTTCGGCAAGACTGCGGCCGATGCGATTGGATTGGGTCATCGACGTCATGCGCAGCACCGTGACGCGGTTCAGCAGCATTTTCAGAAATCGTTCGACGAAAACATTGCCGCAGCCTTCGAGCAGGGCGGCATAGAATTCAGTCTTGGCGGCCAACAGGTCGCTGCGGTCTTCCTGGCCGGCAACCGCGCCCATCTGGATGAACTGTTTGCGCAATCGTCCAATAATCTCCGGATCGCGCAGCCGCGCACATTCGCGGCCGGCATAGCCCTCCAGCAGCGCGCGTAGATCGTAGAGCTGCTCGGCTTCCTCGACGCTGATGGTGCTGACGATAGGGCCGCGATGCGGGATCGTGGTGACGAGGCCCTCTGCCTCGAGCTGCCGGAGTGCCTCGCGGATCGAGGTGCGGCCGACGCCGACCTGCTCGCACAGTTCACGCTCGATCAGCCGCTGGCCAGGCTTGAACAGCCCGCTACCGATTGCAGAGCGTAGTCGGTTTTCAACCAGCAGTCGCAGGCTGGTCGATTCCCGCGAGACATTCAGGTCCGATTCGATCTTTGCCATGCGTCAAGTTGACCGACTATCAGACAATCTGTCAAGCAGCTTGACCGCTCGTCTGTTTTATGTCGAATTGCCGACGAAGCCGCAAAGGCCGTTCTGCATTCGGAGAAAACGCCCATGTCCAAGACAACCTCCCATCGTGGTGGCCTGAGCCGCCGTTCGCTGCTCGCCGGAACTGCATCGCTGCTGGCCAGCCCGATGATTGTGTCGTCGGCACGCGCGCAGGCGAAGCCGGTCAATATCGGCGTGATCATGCCGCTGTCGGGCGCCAACGCGCAGTTCGGCATCAATTCGCGCAACGGCATCGAACTGGTCGCCGATGAGATCAACGCAGCGGGCGGCATCAAGGCGCTCGGCGGTGCCAAGATCAATCTGATCGTGGCGGACGCGACCTCGACACCGACCACCGCGGGCACCGTCGCGCAGCGCCTCATCACCCAGAACGAAGTGACGGCGATCCTCGGCGCATTCGCGTCATCGCTGACCATTGCCATTTCGGAAGTCACGGAGCGCCGCGACATTCCGCTGCTCACCATGTCCTTCGCCGACCAGATCACCGGCCGTGGCTTCAAGAACATCTTCCAGATCGTCGCCAAGGCCTCTGCGCTCGGCAAGGCGCAACTCGACTACACGCTGGCGATTGCGCGGGCGTCCGGCGCCAAGATCGACAAGATCGCTATCATGTATGAAGACACCGCCTATGGTACTGCTCAGGCGGCCGGCCTTCGTGCCGCTGCCAAGGCAGCCAATATTGACATTGCGATGGACGATGCCTATCCGCTGGGGATCACCGACACCACGCCGCTGATCAACAAGCTGCGTGCGTCTGGCGCCCAGGCCGTCTTCCCGGTGTCCTATCTCAACGACAGCTTGCTGCTGATCCGCACCATGCGCCAGCAGCGCATCACGATTCCGGCCATCGGTGGCGCGGCCGGCTATGTCATTCCGGATTTCGAAAAGGGTCTCGGCGAATTCGCCGAAAACGTGCTGTCGATCGCGCCCGCCAATTATGATCTCGCGCCGGACCTCACGGAGCGTTTCCGCAAGCGGTTTGGCTACTTCATGGTGCATGAGGCGCTGGAACACGCCGTCGCCCTCGACGTGCTGGTGCAGGCGATCGAGAAGGCGAAGTCGGCCAAGGCCGAGGACGTCACCATGGCGTTGCGCGGTGCGAAATTCACCGGTGGCTGGACCAAGGCGATGACCGGCGGCGCCGTCGAATTCGACAGCACCGGCCTCAATACCCTGTCCGTTCCCGTCATGGCGCAATGGCGCAACAAGGAGCTCGTCACGGTGTGGCCGAAGGACGTCGCCAAGGGCACCGCGGTCTGGAAGTCCTGACGAACTGAAGAAAGATCGCAGTGTCATTTCTACAAGCAATAATCGACGGGCTGCTGGTGGGTGGCGTCTACGCCGTCATCTCCATCGGCCTGACGCTGGTCTATGGCGTGATGGGCATCGTGAATTTCGCGCAGGCGGAATTCCTGATGATCGGCATGTTCGTGTCGTGGTTCGCCTGGGCCTATCTCGGCCTTGATCCGGTGCTGGCCGCGCCGTTGTCTTTCGCGGTGGCGTTTGGCATCGGCTGGCTGGTGCAGGGGCAGTTGATTGCCCGCGTGTTGAAGGCGCCGTCGGTAGCGCAGATCTTCCTCACCGTAGGATTGCTGATCGTGATCGAGAACGGATCGCTGCTGCTGTTTGGCTCGCAGTTTCGTTCGGTGACGACGTCCTATCAGACCATGTCGCTGTCGCTCGGCGCGCTGTTCATCAGCGTGCCTTATCTGATCGCCTTTGGCATGTCGCTGGCCTGCGGCCTGGCCTTGTGGTGGTTCATGCGCACGAGTTGGTTCGGCCGGGCGATGCGCGCGACTGCGCAGAACCCGATGGCCGCGCAGCTGATGGGGATCGATACGGCATTGATGTACAAGATCGCCTTCGCGCTCGGCGTCGGCCTCACGGCCTTCGGCGGCGCGGTGATCCTGCCTTATGTCACTGTATTCCCCGGGGTCGGTGGCCAGTTCGTCGTGCTGATGTTCACCGTCGTTGTCCTCGGTGGTCTCGGCAGCGTTGCGGGTGCGGTCGTTGGTGGGCTTGCGGTGGGCGTCATTCAGGCGCTGTCGTCGCTGTTCTTTCCGATCCAGTTGCAGAACCTCATTCTGTTCATCGTCTTTATTTTCGTGCTCGCGGTAAGGCCGCAAGGCCTCGTAGGAGCATCCCGATGAAACGCTGGATCGCAATTCTGGCTGTGATCGCCATTGCCGCCGTGTTGCCGCTGCTGCTCAGCCCGACCGGATACTGGATCCGCGTGCTCACCTTCACGCTGCTGTTTGCAGCGATGGCGCAGGTCTGGAACATCATTGGCGGTCTGGCCAACCAGACATCGCTTGGCCACGCAGCCTTCTTCGGTATCGGGGCCTATACGTCCACCATCCTGGTGCTGAAATTCGGCATCAGCCCGTGGATCGGCATGTTCGCAGGCGGCTTCCTCGGTGGCATCGCCGCGCTGATCATTGCCGTTCCGACCATGCGACTGCAGGGGCATTACTTTGCTTTGGCTACACTGGCGTTCGGTGAAGTGATGCGCGTCATCGCCAATGTCTGGACGTCGCTCACCGGCGGCCCTGTCGGTCTATCGGTGCCGTTCGTGCCGCCAAGCATCGCCGCCTATTCGTTCAAGCAACTATTGCCGCATGCCTATATCGCGCTGATCGCCCTGATCATCGTGACGGTCATCTTCGAGGCGATCCGACGCAGTGCCATGGGCTATCGGCTGCGCGCCATCAAGGAAAACCCGGCCGCGGCGGAAGTGATCGGCATCGACACCACAAAGGTGAAGCTGCAGACCGCTGTTATCTCGGGCGTGCTGATGGCCATGCTGGGCACGCTCTATGCGCAGGTCGCCGTGTTCTTCGATCCGGATACGGTGTTCAGCGCAGCATCCATCTCCATTCGCGTCGCATTGATCGCCATTCTCGGCGGCGTTGGTACGGCGATTGGTCCGATCCTCGGCGCACTCTTCATCATTCCGGTCGAGGAACTGATGAACGATCTGTTCTCGTCAGGTGCGGCAGGCCTGTCGCAACTGATCTTCGGCGTCATCCTGATCGCCGTCATTCTGTGGCGTCCACGTGGCTTCATCACCGTGTTCGACTCGTTGATGGCACGCTTCTCGAACAAGGCACGCTCATGACCATTCTCGATGTGCGTGGCATCTCGCGTCGCTTCGGCGGGCTTCAGGCGCTGTCCGACGTGACGTTCTCGGTGCCGAAAGGCCAGATCGTCGGCTTGATCGGCCCCAATGGTGCCGGCAAGACGACATTCTTCAGTACGCTGGTCGGCCTCATTCGCCCGGACAGCGGCACCATCCAGCTCGACGGGACCAGTGTGGTCGGCCAGAAGCCGCACAAGGTCGCGGCGCTGGGCATGACCAAGACGTTCCAGAACGTGGCGCTGTTTGCCGAAAGCTCGGTACTCGACAATGTGCTCACCGC
Organism: Tardiphaga sp. P9-11; assembly: GCF_008329525.1. GTDB lineage: Bacteria > Pseudomonadota > Alphaproteobacteria > Rhizobiales > Xanthobacteraceae > Tardiphaga. The sequence goes on from NZ_NPKQ01000008.1 coordinate 7,097, forward strand.
GGGCCTGTTGCGCCACGACGTAGAGACTGCGCGCAAGGAGGCGCTGATCTGTCTCGACCGCGTAGGGCTAAAATCCGTTGCCCACAAGCTCGCCGGCAATCTCTCGTTTCCCGAGCGCGCGCGTGTCGAACTGGCACGCGCATTGTGCACCGGCCCCAAGGTACTGCTGCTCGATGAGGTGATGGCCGCACTCAATCCGGTGGAGATGCAGGAGATCATGGATCTGATCCGCTCGCTGCGCGACGACGGCATCACGCTGCTGGTTGTCGAGCATCACATGCGGGCAATCATGACGATCTGCGATCGCATCCTGGTGCTGAATTTCGGACGCCTTCTGGCCGATGGCACGCCGGAGCAGGTGGCGAACGATCCGGTGGTAGTGGAAGCCTATCTCGGCCGTTCGATGGAGGCCCACAAATGAATGCGTCTCAGCCATTGCTCGAGATCAAGGGCCTCAATGCCGGTTACGGCGAGATCGAAGTCCTGCACGGCATCGATCTGCAGATGTTCGAAGGCGAGTTCGTCTGCATCATCGGCGCCAATACTGCTGGCAAGAGCACGATCTTGCGCGCGATCTCGCGCCTGGTGCCGCATGTCACCGGCACGTTGCGTTTCGCCGGCAATGATCTGTCGAACCGGGCCTCACATGACATCCCCACGCTGGGCATCGCGCATGTTCCCGAAGGGCGTCATGTATTTTCGGACATGATGGTGGAAGAAAACCTGATGCTCGGTGCCTTCACCGCGCGCCATGCCAAGGATCTGTCGTCGCGCATGGAAGGCATCTTCGAGCTGTTCCCACGCTTGCGCGAGCGGCGCGGGCAGTTGGCGGGCACGCTTTCAGGCGGCGAGCAGCAGATGGTCGCTGTCGGACGCGCGCTGATGCTGCAGCCAAAGCTGTTGCTGCTGGACGAGCCGAGCCACGGCCTGGCGCCGAAGGTCGTTGAAGAGATGCACGACGCCTTCACCAAGATCCACAGCCGTGGAACGTCGATCCTGCTGGTCGAGCAGAATGTCGGACTGGCGCTCGATGTCGCGACGCGCGGCTATGTGCTCGAAAGTGGCCGTATCGCTCTGCAGGGCACGTCTGCAGAATTGAATGAAAATCCTGCCGTTCGCGCGGCCTATCTCGGCATATGATCGAGGCAGACGGGCGAACGACGTCGAACCCTGGCAATCGTAAATGGAAGGAATAAACATGAGCTACGATCAGACGATCACCCTCGGCGGGATGTTCGACATCGGTCTTGCCGCACGGCGCGAAGTGCTCGGCGCTGCCTATGTCGACAAGTCGATGCAGTCGACCAATGAATTCATGATGTCGTTCCAGCACATCACCACCGAATGGTGCTGGGGTTACGCCTGGAACCGCCCGGGTCTCGATCGCAAGACCCGCAGCATGCTCAACCTCGCAATGCTCACGGCGCTGAACCGTGCGCCGGAAATCAAGTTGCACACCCGCGGCGCCATCACCAATGGGGTCACCGTCGACGAGATCAAGGAAGTGCTGCTGCACGCCACGGTCTATTGCGGCATCCCGGCCGGCCTCGATGCGTTCAAGGCCGCCAATGAAGTGCTCAAGGAAATGGGCAAGGTAGAGTAGAAGGGGCGGCAAGACTCTAGCCGCTTGAGATGCCCTTTTGCTCGTCCTGTTGGATTGCAGTTCGAGTGCCTCAAGCGGCTGGAGCGATAGTCGTGTGTTGAGGTCTGAAAGTCTGCAGCCGAGGTTGGAGTTTTGCCTCGTTCGCGACTAACTCCACTGACGACGGAGCAGACGCGAAACGGCTGACGTCAGTCGGCCGCTCTGGCCGGACGGTTCGTCCTGCCAATGTGCGGTGAATGTCGAACTCTCTGACCGAGGCAATGCGGGACAGATGGCCTCTTTCCTAAATGAAGAGTGGTATCTCACGCGGCTTTAATGTGGATTTCAGGCTTCAGAATGCATTCGATGCTGTGTGCGTCGATTAGATCTAATGCACGATGACGCCACATCTCTGCTTCGGCCAGATACTTCCAGCTCTCTCCAGGGAAGAAAGCAGCGCGCTGGCGACACATACTTTCCATCGCACGACAGGTCAAAAGCTCTTTCATTGCGACCTCCCTTTTTCCCATCCTATGCCTCGTTCGACGGCTGGCTCAAGAAAAAAACGGTCACGTTTCAGCGATTCTATAATTCGGTATCGGATGCAGGAAAACCATCGGAGAGAGGAGAAACTATTCTATTTGTCCGGCGTTTTCTGGGATTCTTTTTTGACAATCTCGACATGACTGGCGTGGGGCGGTCCGCTTAAGCTGAAGAATATTTTCATTCGCGCACGCTTTGCCAAACGGGCCAGTCAAAGGTACACTTTTCAAACCTTCTCGCAATGCGCAAGCTCTTGAAGACGGATCCCGCGTCAGCGTGTCTTCATAAACGGATATTCGATGCGACCTTTGACTGGAGCGGCAAGGTCCGTTTCGCGTCGCTTTGCGCGGGGGGCGTGACCGGCGTTGTAGGCGTACTGCTCCTCGACGGCACCAAGGAGGCGACGGAGTCACGGGAAAGTAATGTCGGCTTCAATACTATCCGATCGTTTGACGCGGAATTACCCTTGATCATTGAGATAAGCAAACTGGACGCTTGAGTACCCAATTCTGCGGTTGGCGTACTGATCGTCGTCAGCGCCGGTGCAATTGCGTCCATGAAGAGCATGTCATTCATGCCGACGATCGAAATCTTGTCCGGGCACGGAATGTTTTCGTCTCTGAGATGCCGAAGACAACCGACAGCCAACATATCATTACCGGCGACGATAGCAGTGATCTCGCTATGCTCCGCGAGCAAACGCTTGCATGCGAACTGACCTTCTTCGACCGTGAATGCGGCGCCAAAAACCGCGACAGGAACGACGCCGGTCGGGGCAAGCGATTTGCATGCGCGGCGGAAGCCGCGATAACGGTGGTAGCCGGTGGAGACATTCTGCGGGCCGCCGACATGCGCGATATTGCGGTGTCCACGTTCTGCCAGATGGTGAACCGCCAATTCCATCGCTTTCGCATCATCGACTCTAACACTCGGGATGAACTCGCTTTCGGGATCTCGGAAAACCGCGACTACCGGAATGTTGGCCTCGACGCACGTCGCTATTCCCGGATCGTTCCGCTCGAACGTGGCGACGATTAAGCCTTCCACGCCTTGCTGAATAAACCTCTCGATCAATGCCGCCTGCCGCAAGGGATGGTTGTCGGTGTTGCCAACGATCGTGACGTATCCGATTTCCGCAAAGCTATCCTCGATGGCCCGGACGATTGGCGGATGCACGGGATCGCCCAAGTTCGAAACGATGACACCGACGGTGCGTGACTTCTGCGTTCGTAGTGCCGAAGCCATGGCGTTCGCCCGGTATCCGAGCTTCTTTGCGCATGCCTCGACGCGCGCGATCATCTCCGGCGAGATCAGGTGACGCTTCTCGGGATTGAGGCCGCGCGAAACGGTCGACCAATGCACGCCGGCGCACTTCGCAACATCGATGATGGTCTTGCGCGATGTGCGATCTTGCTGCGTAGGTGAAGTCTTTTTGATCTTTTTGGTTTTTTTTGGCATCGCCATCCAGCCTGCTCGTGCGCGTCGTCGTATCCGCTAACGATCACGTGAGAATGCCTCATCTTGCACAAATTGACAAACGTGTGCAGAGTTTCTTGACAAACGTGTGCACGGGAATGATGGTAGCGAAAATCCGCTGCATGCCGTGGTGCAATGCAACAGAAGCGCGCTAACGGCGGCGGCGATCAGGGATGGAAATAGTGGAGAGCTTCGTCTATCAGGCGGCGTCCATGCGGGTCGTCTTCGGCTCGGGACGGCTGGCAGATCTGGCCGCCGAGCTCGATCGACTCGGCGTTAAACGCGCGCTCGTTCTGACGACAGCCCAGCAGAAATCTCACGGCGAGCAGATTGCCGCGCTGATCGGTGACCGCGCGGCGGGTGTCTATGCAGGCGCGGTGATGCATACGCCGGTTGATGTGACCGAAGTTGCGATGCAGCAGGTCATGGCTCTGCAGGCCGACGGCATCGTTGCAGTAGGTGGCGGGTCGACTATCGGGCTTGGTAAGGCGATCGCGCTGCGGACCGACCTGCCGCAGATCGTCGTGCCGACCAGCTACGCCGGGTCCGAGATGACGCCGATCCTCGGTGAGACCCGTGAGGGACTGAAGACCACGCAATCGAGCCCGAAGATACTTCCCGAAACGGTCATCTACGACGTCGACCTGACGCGCACATTGCCGCCTGCGTTTGCCGTGACGTCGGGCGTCAATGCAATCGCTCACGCTGTCGAAGCGCTCTATGCGCGCGACGCCAATCCGGTCGTGTCGTTGATGGCGGAAGAGGGCATCCGCCTTTTCGCCGGCGCGCTGCCGAAGCTTGCGGCTGGCGAGGACGACGCGGCGGCACGCGACGACGCACTGCGCGGCGCGTGGCTGTGTGGCGCCTGTCTCGGCGCTGTCGGCATGGGACTTCACCACAAGCTCTGCCATACGTTGGGCGGCACGTTCAATCTGCCACATGCCGAAACTCACACGGTGATCCTGCCGCATGCGATGGCCTATAATGCTCCGGCTGTACCGGTTGCGGCGGCTCGCGTCGCGCGCGCATTGGGCGCCGGACAGGCTGGGCAGGGACTGTTCGATCTCACGCAGGGCCTTGGCGCCAAAGTCGCGTTGCGCGATTTGGGAATGCCGAAGGATGGCATCGAACGCGCCGCTGACCTCGCCGTCAGCAATGCCTACTGGAATCCGCGGCCTCTGCAACGCGACGCTATCCGCGACCTGATCGCGCGGGCGTGGGCGGGCGATCCTCCGGTCATGGCGGAGGCGTTGCGATGACGGCGACACGCACACTCATCAAATCGGCGATTATCGTAACGATGGACGACGCGATCGGCGATCTCACACAGGCCGATCTGCTGGTCGAGGGTGAACGCATCGTCGACATCCGGCCGGGTCTCGAAGCCGCTGATGCGGAGATCGTTGATGGTCGTGGCCGCATCGTCATTCCGGGCCTTGTCAACGCGCATATGCATACGTGGCAGACCGCCTTGCGCGGTTTCTCCGCGAACTGGACGCTGCCGGAATACTTCCGCCGCATGCATGCGGGACTGGCCACGGTTTTTCGTCCCGAGGATATCCATATCGGCACGCTGATGGGCGCGCTGAACCAGATCAATTGCGGCACGACCACTCTGGTCGACTGGTGTCACAACAATCCAACGCCTGCGCACAGTGACGGCGCCGTCGCGGCGCTCAAGGAAAGCGGCATCCGTGCCGCCTTCTTCCACGGCTCACCGAAGCCGGAGGCGGCGCCAGGGCAGCCGCACTTCTCCGAGGTTCTGCATCCGCGCCGTGAGGTCGAGCGCTTGTTGGCAGGAGCACTGTCCAACCGCAGCGACCGCGTTACGCTCGGGCTTGCGATTCTCGGCCCGCATTATTCGACCATGAATGTTGCCATCCATGATTTCGAACTGGCGCGTGAGTTCGATCTGATTGCCTCGATGCATCAGGGCGGAGGCACGGCCAAGACGCCCGGTGGCTGGGCGAAGCTGATTGCAGCCGGTCTGGTCGGTCCCGGCATCAACATCGTGCACGGCAACGATCTTCCCGACGATCTGCTGCGTCAGCTTGTCGATCTCGGCGTGTCGTTCTCGGTCACACCGGAAAACGAGATGAATCAGGGCCACGGCTACCCGATCACCGGGCGGCTGTTGAAGCTGGGATCGCGGCCTTCGCTTGGGGTCGATCTGGAATCGGTGCTGCCGGGCGACATGTTCAACGTGGGTCGCATCGCCCTGTCGATGCAGCGCGCGCTCGACAATGCCGAGAGCCGGCAGGCCACGGGCGCCATTCCGGCGGCGACGACAATCACGACGCGCGAGGCCTTGCGCTGGATCACCATCGAGGGCGCCCGCATGCTCGGGCGTGAAAGCAGCATCGGCTCGCTCACACCGGGCAAGAAGGCGGATCTGGTCGTCATCAACGCCACCGATCTCAACCTCTGGCCGGTCCATGACCCAGTCTCTACGGTGCTGATGCAGTCCAGCATCGCCAATATCGAGGCAGTCATGATCGACGGCATCTGGCGCAAACGAGACGGCCGCCTGATGGCGGAGAACCTCGACCGCAAAAAGAATGAACTCGAGCGATCAGGCATGCGCATCGTCTCCGAGATCGAACGTCAGGAGAAAGCGGCATGACAACCCCGTCGAGAGATCAAGCTCAGGCCGTCGCCTGGATCGGTGTTGGCAAGATGGGCTTGCCGATTGCAGGCCGTATGGTGGAGGCCGGTATCTGCGTCACCGGTTACGACCCGGGCCAGCAGCGCATGGTGTTGGCACAGCAGCTTGGGCTTAAGGCGGCCAACTCCGCCGCAGACGCCGCTGCAAACCACTCCATTATCTTTACATCGCTGCCCGACGATACGGCGCTGCGCTCCTTGGTGCTTGGGTCTGATGGCCTGCTGAACAAGCTGCCACGCGGCACGATCCTGATCGAGACGAGCACGGTCAGTGCCGAAATATCGGCTGAAGTCGGCGTCGCGGCGGAGGCAACGGGTGTTGCCTATCTGCGCGCGCCGGTGTCCGGCAATGCTGCGATCGCGCATACCGGCGCGCTGACCTGCTTTGTGTCGGGGCCGCGCGACGCATTCGATGCGGTTCAGCGGGTACTGGCGACGTTCACGCGGGCGCAGACCTATCTCGGCGTGGCCGAAGAAGCGCGATTTGCCAAGCTCGCGGTCAACCTGATGATCGCGGTGTCGGCTGGAATGATGGCCGAAAGCCTCGCGTTGGCGCGCAAGGGCGGAATCTCCTGGCCCGATATCCTCAAGGTCCTGGACGACAGTGCAGTCGCCTCGCCGATGGTCAAGTACAAGACGCCGCCGCTGGCCACGCGCAACTTCGACTCCACCTTCTCGTGCCGTCAGATGGCCAAGGATCTCGATCTCATCATCGGCGCCGGTCACCACGTCGGCGTGCCGCTGCAACTCGCAGCGCAGGTGCGAGAAATCTACGGATCGCTTGTTGCACAGGGCGATGGTGAATCCGACTTCATCGCCACTGTGCGCCATGTCGAGCGACTGTCGGGTCTCGGCGAGCCGAAGCTTGGGTGAGGAGAGGCCGTGCGGAATTTCAACGAGAACACCATCACCGATGCCGTACTAGATCGCATCACCGATGCCGGCCAGCCGCGGATCAGGCAGATCAGCGAGGCGCTGGTGCGCCATCTGCACGCCTTCATCCGCGAGGTGCGGCCAACCCAGAAGGAATGGGAGCAGGGTATCGAATTCCTGACGCGGACCGGTCACATGTGCGACGATAAGCGCCAGGAGTTCATCCTGCTTTCGGATACGCTCGGGGTGTCCATGCTGGTCGATGCTATCAATCATGGCGCCGAAGATGGCGTGACGGATACGACGGTGCTCGGGCCGTTCTTTGTCCAGGCAGCCCCGGAGAAAAATCTTGGCGAAGACATCTCCGGCGGCATGGAGGGCGATCCGATGATCGTGACGGGGTCAGTCTCGACGCCGGACGGCAAGCCGATCGCAAATGCCACGATCGACGTCTGGCATTCCGATGACGACGGCTATTATGACGTCCAGCAGCTCGACAAGATCGGTGATCTTGCAATGCGCGCGCGGTTTCATGCGGACGCAGAAGGGCGCTTCCGGTTCTGGTCGATCAAGCCTGCGGCCTATCCGATCCCACATGACGGGCCGGTCGGTGACATGCTTGAAGCTCAGGGACGTCACCCGTGGCGGCCCGCCCACGTGCACTTCATGATTTCCGCCCTCGGCTTCGAGCAGCTGGTAACTCACGTCTTCGTCGCGGGCGACAAGTATCTCAACTCGGACGTCGTGTTCGGCGTCAAGGATACGCTCATTCGTGAATTCGCCCGGAAAGATGCCGGCGAGGCCCCCGACGGGCGCATGCAGAACACGCCTTACTATCATTTGAATTACGATTTCGGTTTGAAGCCAGACGCCAACAAGGCGCGCGCTGTCTAGCTAACAATGCGCATCAAGGGCCGCAGAGCCTGAGCGCTGATATGGAAGGGGAGGATGCTATGGGAGCGCCAGTGAGCGCCGAGACGGCGGTGGTCCGTCTGAACGAGATCGTAGGGGCACGCGCGACGATTGCGCGCGGCGTGCTCGATGATCACGGCCGCAGCGAGGCCTATCATGCCAGCCGTCCACCGGATGTCGTGGTGTTTCCGGAGACCACGCAGGAAGTCGCTGAGATCGTGAAGCTCTGCAGCGAACTCGGCATGCCGGTCGTTCCATTCGGCGCGGGCACCTCGCTCGAAGGCAATGCGGCGTCGGTGGCTGGCGGCGTCTGCATCGATTTTGCGCGGATGAACCGCGTGCTCCAGGTGCATGACAAGGACCTCGATGTCGTCGTGCAGCCCGGCATCACCCGCAAGCAACTCAACGCGCATCTGCGCGATACTGGATTGTTCTTTCCCATCGATCCGGGGGCCGATGCGTCGATCGGCGGAATGACCTCAACGCGTGCGTCCGGAACCATGGCGGTCCGCTACGGCACCATGAAGGACAATGTACTGGCGCTCGAAGTCGTGCTTCCGGATGGGCGGACGATCCGTACCAGCCAGCGCGCCCGCAAGTCGTCAGCCGGCTACGATCTCACGCGGCTGTTCGTCGGCTCCGAAGGCACCCTCGGCGTCATCACTGAAATTACTCTGAAACTGCATCCATGGCCGCAGGCGATCTCGTCCGCCGTTTGCAGTTTCGGGCGGCTCGATCAGGCGATAGATACCGCGATTGAAGTGATCCAGTCGGGTATCCCGGTCGCGCGGATGGAACTGCTGGATGAAGTCATGATGTGCGGCATCAATGGATACTCCAAGCTTGCTTATCGCGAGGCGCCGACGCTGTTCTTCGAATTCCACGGCACCAAGGCGAGTGTCGCGGAGCAGGCCGAACTGGCGGAGGCGATCGCCGCCGAACATGACGGCCAGGGCTTCCAATGGGCGCGTGCGGCGGAAGACCGGACGAAGCTGTGGCATGCCCGCGACAACACGCTCTATGCAGGTCTCAGCCTGAAGCCTGGCGCCAAGGCCATGATCACGGATGTCTGCGTGCCGATCTCGCGGCTGACAGAATGCCTCACTGAAACGCGTCGCGACATCGATGCCAACGGACTGATCGCGCCCGTGGTGGGCCATGTCGGCGATGGAAATTTCCATCTGCTGATCCTGATCGACCAGGACAACGCCGACGAAGTGGCGCGCGCCAAGGCGCTGCATGCGCGGTTGGTGGCGCGGGCGATCGCGATGGAAGGCACCTGCACCGGCGAACATGGCATCGGCACTGGCAAGATCGGATTCCTGCAGGACGAGCTCGGCGACGCTGTCGATATCATGCGCGGCATTAAAGCGTCGATTGATCCGAAAGGCATCATGAATCCCGGCAAGATCTTCTTGCCCAATGCAGCGGTGCTGGCATGACGCAACTTGCACAGCCCAAGGCTGCCGGGTCGATCGTTCAAGCGGCGCCGCCGCTGTTCGAACTGCGCGGCATCTCCAAGGAATTCCCGGGAGTGAAGGCACTCGACGATGTGTCGTTCTCGGTCTGGCCAGGCGAGGTGCACATGCTGCTTGGCGAGAACGGAGCAGGCAAATCAAGCTTGATGAAAGTGCTTTGCGGTGCGTACCGCGCCGACGGCGGCTCGTTCTATCATAAGGGACAAAGGGTTGAGATTTCCTCCGCTGCCGATGCACAGAAGCTCGGAATCGCAGTGATCTTTCAGGAATTTTCGCTCGTCCCCTATCTGGATATTGCGCAGAACATCTTCCTTGGGCGCGAACCTGCAGGTCGCATCCCAGGCACGATCGATCGCAAACGCATCCTCGCCGACGCTAAACAAGTGCTGGCTTCGATCGGCTTTGACATCGATCCGTCAATTCGTATCGAGAAGCTGGGCGTCGCCCAGCAGCAGATGGTGGAGATTGCGAAGGCCATCAGCCAGAACGCGCGAATTCTCGTGATGGATGAGCCAACGGCGGCGCTGTCCGATCGCGAGACGGAATTGCTGTTTGCACTGATCGCGCGGCTCAAGGCGGACGGCGTCGCTATCATCTACATCTCGCACCGCATGGCAGAGGTGTTTTCGCTCGGTGACCGCATCACGGTGCTGCGCGATGGGCGTCGGATCGATGAAGTGAAACCCGGGGCCGTGTCATCGGACGATCTGGTCCGGATGATGGTCGGTCGCAGCGTCGATATGAGCTATCCACGGACCTTCGCCCAGATTCCGGGCAAGGTGATGCTCGAGGTGAAGGGCCTCTCGTCTGCCTCCGGCATTGCAGGCATCGACCTGGTGGTACGGCAAGGCGAGATCGTCGGGCTGTGCGGGCTGGTCGGCTCGGGGCGCACCGAAGTGGTGCGGGCCATTTTCGGAGCCGACAAGGCGACCGCGGGACAGCTCCTGTTTGACGGTCAGGAGAAATCCGGTGGTCCGGACGAAGCTGCCAGACTGGGGCTCGCGCTGATTCCGGAAAGCCGCAAGGCGGAAGGTCTGGCTTTGATCCGCTCCGTCGGAGACAACCTGATTGTTTCCGCGCTACGCAAGATCTTTCCGCGCGGCCTCTTCGATCAGGGGAGGTCCAGGCAAGTGGCCAATGATCTGATCCGGCAGTTGAGGATCGCGACGCCATCGGACAAGCAGGCCGTGGGTCTTCTGTCCGGCGGCAACCAGCAGAAGGTTGTCATCGGCAAGTGGCTGGCGGCGGGCGCCAAGCTGTTCATCTTCGACGAACCGACACGCGGCATCGATGTCGGAGCCAAAGCCGAGATATTTGCACTCATCGACCGACTGGTCGCAGATGGTGCCGCTGCGCTGATGATCTCATCGGAGCAGGCGGAAATCTGCCACGTCTGCGACCGCGCCTATGTCATGCGCGATGGGCGGATCGCGGGTGAACTGACACGCCACGAACTGAGTGAAGAGAACATCGTGAAGTTGGGGATGCATCATGCGTGAACAAGCGATGGTATTGAACACCAATCCGCTTCAGCGAATTCCCGGTGTTGCGGTCATGCTGGTGTTGCTATGTGTCGTCTTCGGCCTGATGACGCCGGGCTTCCTGACGGTGCCGAACATTTCCAATGTGCTCGTCCAATCGACGATTCTGTTGATGCTGGCGCTGCCGATGACGCTGATCATCATGACCGAAGGTCTCGACCTGTCGATGGGCGCGGTCTTGACGCTGACATCGCTGATCGTCGCCATCGTCGCTTTGGCCACCGGCTCGCTGCTGCTCGGCCTGCTTGCGGCTCTGGCCGTCGGAATCGTGTTCGGGACGATCAACGGCTGGCTGGTGGCCGTTGTCGGTATTCCTCCCTTTGTCGCCACGCTGGGCACACTCGGGATGGCACAGGGCCTCTCGCTGATCGTCAGCGATGGCCAGAGCGTCGTCGGCATGCCAGCCGCCGTTCGTGGCGTCTATTCCGGAACGCTCGGCGGCGTTCCGCTTCCGATCGTGCTGGGACTGGGAAGCTACCTTGCCTTCCATGGATTACTCTACCACACGCGTTTCGGGACTTACATTTTCGCGCTCGGCGGCAACCGTGAAGCACTGAAATTCGCCGGCATCTCGGCCCGACGCTTGCTGATCCTCGTCTACGCGCTCGGCGGCGCCATGGTCGGTCTGGCCGGTCTCCTGATGACCGCGCGGATGAATTCCGGCCATCCGACTGCTGGCCTCGGTCTTGAGTTCGATGCCATTGCAGCGGTTGCCGTCGGCGGCACGTCGTTCGAACGCGGCAATGGCTGGCTGCTCGGCACCTTGCTCGGCGTGGTCGCCGTAGGCGTGTTGCGTAACGGATTGAACCTGCTGGCGCTGCCGTCTTCGATCCAGGTGGCAAGCGTCGGCTTGCTGGTAATTGCAGCCTTGTTCGTCGATGGATTGCGGAGCCGATCATGACCGATATCTCAAACCCGATCTCAGGCAGAAGAATGTTGCTCTCCGACGAGATGATCCAGGTGTTCTATCGCCTGCTCGCCGCGTTTCTGATCTGTGCGGCGTTAACCATCCTGACCAACTCGTTCTTCAGTGTCGGCAACATCCTCAACGTCCTGCGTCAGGCGAGTCTGCTGTTCTTCATTGCGTCGGGCCTCACGCTGGTGGTGCTGACAGGTGGCCTTGACCTTTCGATTGGGGCCAATGTCGCGATTTCCGCCTGTGTTGCCGGAACGGTGATTCATCAGACGGGCTCGCCGACCTTGGGGGTGCTGACGGGCATCGGCGTCGGTGGCGCGGTGGGGATGCTGAACGGCGTGATGGTCACGGCGCTTCGGATCCCATCTTTCATTGCGACCTACGGAATGCTGTGGGTGCTGCACGGCATCACCTACTGGTACATGGGCGGAGAGACCATGCATGGCTTCCCGGCTGGCTTTCGCCAGATCGGCAGTGGCTATTTTCTCGGTCTTCCGATCCCGGTCTATCTGCTGCTGGTCTTCCTCGCGATCGGAACCATTTTCGCGCAGCGCACCACATGGGGACAGGAAATCTATGCCATCGGCGCCAACCCGGTCGCCGCGCGGCTGTCGGGCATTCCCGTCGCTCGCCGGCTTCTGCTGGTCTACACAGTGTCGGGGGCGATGGCTGGGCTCGCCTCGATCATTTTTCTTGCGCGGCTGAACTCAGCCGAGGCCGACATCGGAGAAAGCCTGACACTGCCGGCGATCGCGGCGGTTCTGATCGGGGGCACCTCACTGTTCGGTGGTCTCGGAACGGTGTTTGGCACGTTCGTCGGCGCACTCATTTTGACCCTGGTCCTCAACGGCATGAACCTGTTGTCGGTCAACGCGAGTTGGCAGCCATTGGTGACCGGCGTCATCGTCATTCTGGCAGTATGGCTGGATATGAAAACACGGCGCCGTGCGGCGTAAGTGTTCGATCTTAAAAACAAGACGGAGGGAACGACTATGAAGAAAGCCTATGGCGCGCTTGCTGCACTGCTTCTGACGACATCACTCTCATCTCACGCGTTCGCCGACGGCGAGACGATCGCGGTGTTCACGAAGAACCAGACCAATCCTTACTTCCAGACCGTGCGAGTCGGGTCCGACGCAGCCGCCAAGGCGATGAAGGCAAAGACGCTGCATTATATCCCGACAAAGCCGGACAGCATTCCGGAGCAGCTCAGCCAGATTGAGGACGTGGTGGTGAAGAAGCCATCGGCGATCGTCTTCATCCCGGTGGACTACAAGGCGATGGTCCCCGGCGTCGAGAAGATCAATGACGCAAAGATCCCGGTTGTGAACGTGACGGATCGTTCTGCCGGCGGCAAGTTCGTCGCCTTTGTCGGCGCCGACGATTACAGCCTGGGCCTCGAGACTGGACGCTATCTGCTTAAGACGCTCGGCGGCAAGGGAAGTTTCGTGATCATTGAGGGCGTCAAAGGTTCCTTGACGAGCATCGACCGCGTTCGCGGCTTCAACGACGCCCTGAAGGAAAACCCGGGGGCCAAACTGCTTGCGTCGCAGCCAGGCAACTATCAGCGGCTGCAGGCGCTCCAGGTTATGGAAAACCTCATGCAGTCAAATACCCAGATCGACGGTGTGCTGGCTGCCAACGACGCGATGGCGATCGGTGCGATCGAGGCGCTCGATGGTGCCAATCGCAAGGCCCAGGTCATTGGCGTCAATGGCACCAAGGAGGCGATCGACGCGATCAAGTCCGGGAAGTTGCTGGCGAGCGGCGACTACAATGGCTTCATGCAGGGATGCCTCGGCATGATGATCGCCATTCGTTCGCTGCGCAACGAGCCGGTGATCACCGAGATCGTTCTTAAACCCACCGTAATCGGCAAGGAGAACTATCAGCCCTACGATGTGCCCTTGGAATCGCGGACCTGCCCGAGCTGGGACGAGGCTGCTAAGCTCGGCACCAAATAACATCTGTTACCATCAAGACGGTCGCCGCGGAACGGCGGCCGTCTTCTGCTTTTCAGGAGCTAAGTATGCTGTTTGCCATCCATGCCGTCGATCATGCCGGGGCGCTCGACAAGCGCTTGTCTCATTACGAGGCTCACAAGGCCTTTTTGTTCGACACATCCGCCTATGACGTGACGATCGTCATGTCCGGTCCGCTGACAGCCGATGATGGCCAGAGCATGATTGGCAGTCTGTTTCTCGTCGAGGCCGCCGACCGCGCGGCCATTGAGAAATTTCATCACGCCGATCCGTTCTTCGCCGCTGGCATCTGGCAAACGGTGACGATCACCGGCTTCTTGCGACGACAGGGATAAGCGCACTGGAGAAAGCGGCGCCGCGCCATCGCGCGTTGCTGGCCACCAACCTTTCGAGCGCGGCTCTCGACATCTTTGACGCGAACAGCACTGCTATTATTCTGGACCGTATGCCAGGCAATGATTGCATCGGGCACCAGGATCGCCGACGTCCAGTTTCTGTCCAGCGGTATATCAACGTCCAGGCTCGCGCCGACTGCTCGCCGACAGCGGTCCGGTAGTCGGCCACAACCTCGGAAGGCGGTGGGGATAATTCCATCTTCGGGTGGATCGCCGCCATCACGGTTGCCGATAGAGCGGCTAGGTCGCCAGCTACCACGCGTTCATCGGTGCGACGGCTATCGAACCCAATACCGCGCACGACAGCACCGCCCGTGAGGTAGGCAAGGTCGACTAAGAGCGGGGGGCTGCCGTTGGTTTGCGGGCTTCCGTTGGTTTGGCCCAACGGCAGCCCGCTGGAGCTTAGAGAGTCAATTCGTGACGACCAACGACCATCCAGTGCACCTCGTCCGGACCATCCGCAAAGCGCAGATGGCGGACGTCGGTGTACATTTCAGCCAGCGGGGTCCATTGCGAGATGCCGGTAGCGCCGTGCATCTGGATCGCCTGGTCGATGATCTTGCAGGCGCGCTCGGGGACCATGGCCTTGACCATGCTGACCCAGATCCGCGCCTCCTTGTTGCCGAGCACGTCCATGGCCTTCGCTGCCTTGAGCACCATCAGTCGCATGGCCTCGATCTCGCAGCGCGCCTGTGCAATGATTTGCAGGTTGCCGCCGAGATGCGCGATCTTCTTGCCGAAGGCTTCGCGCGTCAGGCCGCGTGCCACCATCATGTCGAGCGCCTTCTCGGCCTTGCCGATGGTGCGCATGCAGTGATGAATGCGGCCGGGGCCGAGACGGAGTTGCGAGATCTCGAAGCCCCGCCCTTCGCCGAGCAGCATGTTTTCCTTGGGCACACGCACATCATTGAAACGCATATGCATGTGGCCGCGGGGCGCATGGTCGTGGCCGAACACATGCATCGGGCCGATGATTTCGACGCCGGGCGTGTCGACGGGGACGAGGATCTGCGACTGCTGCTTGCTGGGCGCGGCGTCCGGGCTGGTCTTCACCATCACGATCATGATCTTGCAGCGAGGATCGCCGAGACCGGAGATGTAATACTTCTCGCCGTTGATCACCCATTCGTCACCGACAAGCTTCGCTGACGTCGAGATGTTCTTGGCATCCGATGAGGCGACATTCGGTTCGGTCATCGCGTAGGCCGAACGAATCTCGCCTGCCAACAACGGCTTCAGCCACTTTTCTTTCTGCTCTTTTGTGCCGACGCGCTCAATAACTTCCATATTACCGGTATCCGGCGCGGAGCAGTTCATCGTCTCCGACGCCAGCGGGTTTTTGCCAAGTTCGGCCGCGATATACGCGTAATCGAGATTCTTCAGGCCTTCGCCGGTTTCGGCATCCGGCAGAAAGAAATTCCAGAGGCCTTCTTCCCGTGCCTTGTTCTTGGCCTTTCCGAGAATCTCCAATTGCTCCGTTGTAAACGACCAGCGGTCCGTCTTCTTCTCGCCGGCACCGTAGAACTCATGCGACATCGGTTCTACGGTCGTGGCGATGAACTTGCGGACATGGTCGTAGAGCGGCCGAACCTGCTCCGACATCCGCAGGTCGTTCAGCGTGTCTTCGGGCGCAAGCGTGTAGGGCGTCTGGCGGGCTGCATATGCAGTCTTCATTGTTGTCGTTCTCCCGATGCGATCGTCGCATTCATGTGCCATCTCGAATGGATGGCTGTGCGCCAGTTATAGACTCGAACCTTTGCGGTGTCGAAAATAAGTGCGAGCGAACGATCGCAAGAACCGGGAAGTCGCAGTGCAGCATCCATCGCTGCATATGCGTCCTTGCGCGAATTCATGCGACCCGCTGTCGCAGCTCATGGGTGCTAACTCCGCAAATATACGGGCCGCGCCCGCATGTTACCCTGCGTGAGCTTCGGTCGCAGTTTACATTTTGATTTTAGAAGCGATAGGATGTTTCAATCAAGAAGCAAGATGCACGCATCTATAAGCTTCAAAGGGTGGAAACATGAATCTAATGGGTGGCTATTTCCTATTAGAAGAATGGGTATGCATGTCCATGACACGCGCCATTGCACGTCACGACGAGCGTTGCGCTGCCATTTCGTCATGTCTGCGTACCCATTGTTCGTGCAGTTCGGGCCTCATATCGGAAGCGCTACGCTGATGCGCGCCTATGCCGCCCGCCGTCTGCTGGCTCTGGTTCCGACCATCTTCTTCGCGAGTCTCATCGTGTTCGTCACGCTGCGTCTCGTGCCTGGCGATGTGATCGACCTCATGATGTCGCAGAATGACATCTCTGCCGGCGCCAAAGATCGTGCGCAGTTGGAGGAGGCGCTCGGTCTCAACAGGCCGATGTATATCCAATACTTCCGCTGGGTCGGCGGCGTACTACAGGGCGATCTCGGCCAGTCGCTCTGGCACAACACGCCGGTCCTCGACGAGATCCTCAGCCGCCTACCGGTCACTTTCGGCCTCGGCTTCCTCGCCATCCTGATCGGCCTCGTCATCGCGATACCGATCGGCGTCTATTCGGCGCTGCGCCAGGACACCGCTGGTGATTATATAATGCGCTCGTTGTCGATCCTTATGCTGGCGGTGCCGGCCTTCTGGACCGGCACTATGGTGATGGTATTTCCTGCGATCTGGTGGGGGTGGTCGCCCGAACTGAACTACATTCCGTTCGCGACCGATCCGATCGGCAGCATCCGCCACATGCTGTTGCCGGCGCTTATTCTCGGTATGTCGCTGTCTGCGATTACCATGCGGCTGACGCGTACGATGATGCTCGAGGTCCTGCGGCAGGATTACATCCGCACCGGTTGGGCGAAGGGGCTGAGCGAATGGACGATCGTGACGCGGCATGCGCTGCGCAATGCTCTGATCCCGGTCGTCACGCTGGTCGGCATCCAGGCGCCGCTGGTGATCGGCGGCGCGGTCATCATCGAGCAGATCTTCGTCATCCCCGGCATGGGCATGCTGCTGCTCGAAGGCGTCACGCAACGTGACTATCCGATCGTAGCAGGCGTATTCCTCGTGGTCGGCGTAGCGGTGATGGTTATCAACCTGATCGTCGATCTCAGCTATGGACTGCTCGATCCCAAGGTGAGGTATCGCTGATGACGCTCGTGGTTGACACCGCCGTGGCGCCGGCGCCACGCCGACGTTCGCCGACCTGGGCCTTCATCGGGCGGCTGTTTCGCGAGAAGCCGCTCGGCGCGGCGGGCGCCGTTATCTTCATCTTATTCCTGCTATGCGGCCTGTTCGCGGATTTCATCGCGCCCTATGGCTACAACCAGATCAACCCGATCAATCGGCTGAAACCGCCGTCCTGGCAGTTCCCGTTTGGCACTGACAATCTGGGGCGCGATGTGCTGTCGCGCTGCCTGTATGGTGCGCAACTGTCCGTTATCATCGGCTTCTGCGGCGCAGGGATCGCAACGATCATCTCCGTCGTGGTCGGCATTCTCACGGGTTACCTCGGTGGCCGCTTCGACATGATCGTGCAGCGGTTAGTCGATGCATGGATGAGCTTTCCCGATCTGATCGTCTTGATCGTCGTCGTATCCGTGGTGGGGCCGGGGCTCGTGCCGATCATCTGTATTCTCGGGCTACTGCTCGGCATCGGCGGTTCGCGCATCATCCGCGGCGCGACCATTTCGGTGCGTGAAAACATGTATGTGAACGCGGCGCAGTCGATGGGCGCGTCGCTGCCGCGCATCCTGATCCGCCACATCCTGCCGAATGTGATGCCGCCGATCATCATCCTGTTCACGACTCGCGTCGGCTTCGTGATCCTGGCTGAGTCCGGCCTGTCGTTCCTCGGACTCGGGGTGCCGCCGCCGGCGCCCACATGGGGCGGCATGCTCTCCGGTAGCGGCCGGACCTACATGCTGCAGGGGCCATGGCTGGCGCTGGCGCCCGGCCTCTGCCTGACGCTGGTGGTCTATGCGACCAACGTGTTCGGCGACGCCCTGCGCGACCTGCTGGATCCGCGCATGCGCGGATCGCGATGAGAAATGAATGATTTCGGCGAGCTTTGCCAACGGAAAGGCCGCGGCGAATGATAAAACGGGAGGTGCTGGTGAACACAAATAGATCGAAGAGCGGGTTCACGACATGGTTGTTGGCGACGGCGGTGGGTTTGTCGGTCTCGTTCGGTGCGGCGGCGGTCGTGCAGGCTGAGGAGAAGCCGCAATATGGCGGTACGTTGCAAGTCGCGACGGTCAACCGTGCGCTCAACGTGCTGTCCTGGGATCCTGCGGACTGGAACTGGAAGGTCAACCACGACACCGGGCAGTTCTACGAGCAGCTGTTCTCAGCGGACCTCTCGAAGTCCAAGAGGAACGGCGGCAAATATCCGTACTATGCGGATGCCTGGATTCCGTCCGACGCGGTGCGCGGCGAACTCGCCGAAAGCTGGGAGATGAAGGAAAATCCGCTCCGCATCGAAGTCAAGCTGCGCAAGGGTGTCATGTTCCCGGAGAAGCCCGGTATCATGGCGTCGCGCGAACTCGTCGCCGATGACGTCGTGTTCAGCTATACGCGTCTCGACAAGAGTCCGAAAAAGATCGCGACTTATTTCGATCACGTCGAGAAGGTTGAGGCGACCGACAAGCATACCGTCGTGTTCAGCCTGAAATCCTACAATGCCGAATGGGATTACCGCTTTGGCTGGGGTTACTATTCCGGCATCTATCCGAAGGAAGTCGCCGATGCCGGCGCCAACAACTGGAAGAACCTGAACGGCACCGGTCCGTTCCTGCTCACCGACCACGTCCAGGGCAATCAGAACACCTATTCGAAGAATCCGGTCTATTGGGATAAGGAAAAGATCGGCGGCGAGGAATTCAAGCTGCCTTTCGTCGACAAGGTCGTCTATCGCAACATCAAGGACGAGGCGACGGTGACGACAGCGCTGCGCACCGGCAAGCTGGATATTGCCGAGCTCGTGCGCTGGACCGACATGGAAGAGTTAAAGAAGAGCGTGCCGCAGCTCAAGTGGTCAAAATGGCTGTCCATGAACGGCCAGTTCCTTGCGATGCGCGTTGACACCAAACCGTTCGATGACATCCGCGTCCGCCGCGCACTCAACCTTGCCGTCGACAAGCAGGAGATCGTCAAGTCCTATTACAACGGCCATGCCGAACTGTTCTCCTATCCGCAGCATCCTGATTATGACGGCTATTACGAACCGCTCAGCGCGATGCCGGAGACGGTGAAGGAACTGTTCGCCTATAATCCCGAGAAGGCCAAGAAGCTGCTGGCCGAAGCCGGGGTGCCGAAGGGCTTCAGCTTCAAGGTGCAGGTCTGCACCTGTCAGGTCGACCATCTCGATCTCCTGCCATTGATCGGCGCCTATCTCGAACGCGTGGGCGTCAAGATCGAGATCCAGCCGATGGAATATGGCGCGTTCCTGTCGGCCATGACGTCGAAGACCAATGCGGCTGGTTATCTGATGAACAACGGTCACACCAACCCCACCACGACAATCCGCAAGAGCTTCGTGACGGGCCAGACCTGGAATCCGTCGCAATATGCGGACGCGGCCTACGACAAGAAGATGGAGGTGGCCTATCAGGAGCGCGACGAGACCAAGCGTCGGGCCATCCTCAAGGAGATGACGATCGAGATTCTCGACAAGGCTCCGTATATTTGGTTGCCGACGCCGTACATCTATTCGGCCTGGTGGCCGTGGGTGAAGAATTATGCCGGTGAACTCCGTGCCGGAGCGGTGCGACCGGGACCGATCTATGCGCGGATCTGGATCGACCAGGATATGAAGAAGAAGATGGGCTTCTGAAGCTCGCACCGTCGGCGATCAAACTCCCCGATGCCGGCATCCGTGCGGCATCGGGACCTTGATGGCTCGCCCTGAAGCGCACTTTCCCCAGGAGCCGAGATTGACGCAACTTCTGCTCGACACCAACGAACCGACCGCCCCACATGCCGGTACATCCCCTCAGACGGATGCCGCATTGCGGCCGCGGCCGCTGCTCGAAGTGCGCGATCTGGCGGTCGAGTTCGGCGTCGGTCGCTCGGCGCTCCGTGCGGTGGATCGTGTGTCGTTCTCGGTTGCCCCCGGCGAGACGCTTGCGATCGTCGGCGAAAGCGGCTCCGGCAAGAGCGTAACAGCGCTGTCATTGTTGCGGCTGATACCGTCGCCCCCGAGTCGGGTCAAATCCGGCGAGATCCTGTTTAACGGCCGTGATCTGCTGAAGCTCTCCGACAAGGAGATGCGTGCGATCCGTGGTAACGAGATCGCGATGATCTTCCAGGAGCCGATGTCGTCGCTCAACCCGTCGCTGACGGTCGGGCTGCAAATCGCCGAGCCGATGCAACTGCATCATGGGCTCAGCTGGAAGAAGGCGATCGCCAAGGCCGGTGAGTTGTTGTCACGCGCGCGCATCCCGGACGCTGCGAGCCGGGTCACGGCCTATCCGCACCAGTTCTCCGGCGGCATGCGGCAGCGCGCGATGATCGCGATGGCGCTTGCCTGTAAACCGAAGCTGATCATCGCAGATGAGCCGACGACCGCGCTCGACGTCACCGTGCAGTCGCAGATCCTGTCGCTGCTGAAGGACCTCACGCGCGAAACCAAAGCGGCGCTTGTACTCATCACGCATGATCTCGGCGTCGTCGCGCGCTATGCCGACAGGGTCTGCGTAATGTATGCCGGCCGCATCGTGGAGAGCGGCACCGCGCATGAGATCTATGAGCGCCCAAGCCATCCTTACACACTCGGCCTGATGGCTTCGATCCCGCGGCTGGATCAGGACGCCCAGGAGCGTCTGGTGCCGATCGAGGGCCAGCCGCCGGATCTGTCGGCCTTGCCGCAGGGCTGTGCGTTTCAGGCGCGCTGCCGTTATGTCGGCGAACGCTGCCGGCAGGAATCGCCGCCGCTCGAACATATCGACGGGCAGCATTTTCGGGCGTGTTTCGCCGACGTTGCAAAGGGAGTGAACGCCGATGCGTGGAGTACCTGACCAGTTCGATCAGCCCATCCTCAAGGTCAGCGGCTTGCAGGTGCACTTTCCGTTGTTCAAGGGGGTTGTCGTTCGCAAGCAGGTCGGCAGCGTGCGCGCCGTCGATGGGGTGTCGTTCGAAGTGCGCAAGGGCGAGACGCTGGGGCTGGTCGGCGAGTCTGGCTGCGGCAAGTCGACGACGGGCCTTGCGATCCTGCGCATGACGCCGATCACCGCAGGCACAGTCGAATTCGAAGGCAAGGACATCGCATCCTACGGCGCGAAAGCGATGCGCGCTGTCCGGCGGCGCATCCAGATGGTGTATCAGGACCCCTATGGGTCGCTCAACCCGCGCATGAGGGTCGGCGACATCATCGGCGAGCCCCTGCTCGTGCACGGCGTGGATACCGAACGCGAGGTGTATCGCGCCCGGATCCAGGAATTGCTGCGGCTGGTCGGATTGCGGCCCGATATGGCGGAACGCTATCCGCACGAATTTTCCGGCGGGCAGCGGCAGCGCATCTCGATCGCGCGCGCCGTCGCGCTCAATCCCGCACTCCTGATCTGCGACGAGCCGGTCTCTGCGCTCGACGTCTCGATCCAGGCCCAAGTCGTCAACCTTTTCCAGGAACTGCAGGAGAGGCTGGGTCTCTCCTATCTCTTCATCGCGCACGACCTGGCCGTGGTAAGACATGTCAGCCACCGCATCGCCGTGATGTATCTCGGCCGTATCGTCGAGATCGCGCCGCGCAACGAACTCTACAAGACACCGTTGCATCCCTACACGCAGGGACTTCTGGCCGCGGTCCCGATCCCCAGTCCGTCGGCCGAGGCGCTTCGACCGCAGCAGGTAATCCTTGGCGAACCGCCGAGCGTGGTCAATCCGCCGTCGGGGTGCCGCTTCCATCCGCGCTGCCCGATGGCGATGAAGGTCTGCGCCGAGGTCGATCCACCGCTGCGGGAGATGGGGAATGGCCGCGCCTCAGCGTGCCACTTGCACGATCCGGCGGTGACCGGCATAGATCGTACTGCATTGCCGCACGCGGTGCAGGGCGCGACACGTGCGGATGCCGTGCAGTCCGGTGTTGCGGCAGTGGCTTGAACGTCGCGCAGCCGAGCCGGTATGTATCCATCTCCATGACTGAATCGCATGAGTGATCTGCCGATCATTGACGAGGGGCAGACCCGCCGCTTCATCGAGAAGCGCGAGGCCATTCTCGATGCGGCCGCCCGTCTCTTTAACCGACGTGGCATTCGCGGCACCACGCTGTCAGATGTTGCGGCGAGCGTCGGGCTCGTGACCAACAGCGTCACCTATTACTATCGCAAGAAAGAGGATCTCGCACTCGCTTGCGTGCTTCGCTCCGTCGCGGTGTTCGACGCGCTGCTCGCGGAGGCGGAGAGGGCGAAGATGCCGGAACAGCGGATCACGGCCTTCGTCACTGGGTTCTTTCAGTTGCTAGCCGATGTCGAGGCTGGCCTGCGACCGGAATTCGTCAACTTCTCCGAGGTGAATGCGCTGAGCGCGATGCGCGAGGATGTCGCCACGGTCTATGCCCGCATGTTCCGACGTGTCCGCGGCCTGATGGGCCCGGAAGAACGGCTCGGTCTCACGCGCGCAGAACGCAATGCGCGGGCACATCTGCTATTCACGCTGACTCAATGGGCGCGCGTCTGGGTACATCGTTACGAAGTGACCGGATATGCCCGGGCAGCTGGACATGCCAGCGACATCCTGTTGCGCGGCTTCGGCCCAGCAAAGGCGGTCTGGGCGCCGCCGGCGCTGCCGACGCTCGCTGGTCCGTCGGCGCTCGACGATATTTCACCTGATGCGTTTCTTCGCGTCGCGACGCGCCTGATCAACGAGCAGGGATCCCGCGGAGCCTCAGTCGAGAAGATATCGGCCGCGTTGAAAGTGACGAAGGGCTCGTTCTATCATCACAACGAGAACAAGGACGATCTGATTATCGCCTGTTTCGAGCGGACATTCGGTGTGATACGCCGTGCGCAATCCGCGGCGGACGGATGCGAATCCGGATGGCAGAAGTTGAGCGCCGCCGCCGCTGCACTGGTGAGCTATCAATTGTCCCGGGATGGCCCGTTGCTGCGCATCACTGCACGAAGCGGCCTGCCCGAAGCAGCGGCAGAGCAGACTATCCGCACCATGAACCGGCTGTCCGAGCATTTTGCCAGCGCGCTCGTCGACGGGGTTGCGGACGGGTCTGTTCGTCCGGTCGATCCGGCCATCGCCGCGCAGATGATCAATGGCATGATCAATGCGTCAGCCTCGATCAAGCGCTGGGTTCCCGGCGCGACGATCGACAACGTGGCCTGCCTCTATGCGCGTCCGCTGTTCATGGGTCTGCTATGCAGCGGCGCACAGGGCGGCGAGTGAAGGATGAATAGCTGATCCGCAGCTTGTGGAAGCACTCAATACCGTCTGCAATCGAAGTTATACAGAGGCCCCACAGTGGTGATTTCACATCCTCGCGAGAGTTCCTAATGTCGGCCTTAGCGAATCAGAAGGAACTTTCCGATGCCTAAAATGACCAAAACGCAGCTTATCGAAGCGATTTCAGAGTCCAGCCAAATCTCGAAGAACGACGTCAAGTCGGTATTCGACCATCTGGCGACCGTCGGATACAAGGAGTTGAATGAATCCGGCGAATTCGTCATCCCCGGATTCGTCAAGATGTCCGTCGTCAACAAACCAGCGACGGAAGCACGCAGCGGTGTCAATCCGTTCACCAAGGAGCCGATGGAATTTGCGGCCAAGCCTGCCAGCAAGTCGGTCAAGGCTTCGCCGCTGAAAGTGGTGAAGGACGCCGTTTAAGGCCGCGCATTGTCGGGTGCGCATCAGCGATGAGGCGCACCCGCAACTTGTTTTGGAACGACCGCGTCAGTCTTCGAACCCGCCAGCAGTCCATGAGGGAGGGAGGGCTCAGGCACGTAGAATCTCTAGCTGCGGGCCGTGTCGACCGGCAAGCCGCCGTATTCATCGCTGCGCGACAATGCCGTTGGATCGAACGTCTCTCCACGAATGCGCGACAGGGCGCATAAGGCGCGGTCGCGATCACTTTCCAGAAGTTGACCGAGATGTTTGACCGCGGCGTTCGGCCTGCGCTGCCGGATCGCCTTCAGCGTCGAGGCCATCGGGTCGGCGCTGAACCGGCGGATGTCGCGGGTCTGATAGTCCAGCGGCGTCTTCCAGATGGTTTGACGTAGGGTCGGGTTGACCAGGCCGGTGACCAATTCGACGAGCACAGTGCGAACATTGAACAGGTCCGCGACTGATTTGAGGGACAGCGGCTCGATATAGGCCGCGCCGAGCTTCTGAAATCGCAGCTTGCAGCACGCATCGGCAACCGGCGTCCCGGTCTCTGCCTGTTGCACCGCAAAGGCGATCGCTGATCGCTGAGCTTGGACTTCTTCATCGGCCGGGCTCCCCTTCGGTATTAGCCTAACCGGAAAACTCTCGTTCAGATTGGTCCAAACTTCTGCAGACCGCAGTTTGTCAGTCCGGTATCAGACATGAAATCGGATGTCGCTGGACAAGACCGTCGCTCAAAAGTTACGCGCGCTATGCGCACGTTTTGGAATTGTCTGATTACGGATATATGTCGGACACATATCCACCCACTTTGCGGTCAGTCTTCTCCGGCCACCAGACAGACTTGGGTACCGCTGTGCTGATCGGCTTCGGCCGTAGCGCCCCGAGGCAGTGTCGCTATAGGGATGGTCTCGGACTTTTGAGCAGTCTCTGCGGCGCACGGCGCGCGCAAAGGCGCCAGCTTCGCGGTGCGCCTCGGCTGCCTGCTCCGCAGATATGCGGATCGTGCTGCCCTACAGCGTATCGAGTGACGTGGTACCATGACGGCAGAGCAGGCGGAGTGGAGCAATCGGCCGCTAGGATTCGTGCTCTGGAGCGGCGACTAGAGTTCGGCCAAGTCATCGACTCCCGTAGCGAAACGGTCCAACACGCCGGTTTTCTGCGAACATCCCAATATTTTAGCCAATGAGGACACCCACGCAACTTCTCGACGATAAATATTATGGTAGCTTACATTTTCTTCAAATCTTTTTATATCCTGGAATTTAAAGCCGTTTTCGGCGTATTGTGCAGTCACGGCTTTCATAAGCGCTTGCAAGTTTCGTTCAATGTTCATCTTCCATCATTGCGGGGAGAGCAGCCATGAACCTCAAGTCGATTGCACGGAAAGTCAATCAAGGCGAACTTCACTATGTCCTTGGCCGGTTCAAGACCGTCCGCAAGACCTATAGCGGCGTCCGGCGCCTAGCGGCTGGCTTTACGCGCCGGTCAGCAGTCAACGAGCGAACAGAAACGCTGTTTCCAAACGCTGACGTTACCCAAATAGTTAAGGCCATTCGAGCGGACGCGGTCTTTGTCGGCCTAAATCTCCCGGCCGATATAGTCACTGACATCAGAGCGTTTGCTGCGTCAGAGCCGCTTCACGCCATTTACGATCCGAATGGGCCGACCTTTCATTACTCGGACGTGGTGCGCGGAATATCTTCCGATGGCAGGGTAATTCCAGTCGCGGGCATTCGCGATCCCTCGCGCTGCCCGGCCGTCAAGGCGGTGGTTGAAGACCCGGCGCTCCGCGCTATTGCGAGCGCGTATTTGGGGCATGAGCCGCACAAGATTCTGACGCTACTGAGCTGGAGTTTCGCGTCGGGATTAACCGATGAAGAGCGGCGCCAGTTGAAGCATCATGTGATTGATTACCACTATGACATCGAGGGATATAACTTCGTGTATGCGAGCTTTTACATAACCGATTGTGATCGTCATTCTGGCGCGCACGTTATGATGAAACGCTCGCATAACAAAAAGCCGCTAGCGATGTTGCTGGGTTCGGTCACGGCAAGCGAAGCCGCCGTAAGGCAACAATTCGGGCTTGAGAACGAGATTATGATTGAAGGCGCGGCGGGAACCGGCTTCGTTCAGGATACTTCCTGCTTTCACCGCGCGACGCCGCCGACTGAGAAGAATCGGCTGATGTTAGCGATTCGGTTCGTTAACTGACACACCCTGCCCAATTTCGTGAGGTATAAAATTGCCGGGAGCGAAAAGCTCAGAGAGAGAGTTTGAGATGACGCATAAGATGTCCAAAACCTCTTCAACTTCCTGCTACGTGAGAAGACGAATCTCAAGTTCATTGTTCTCTCAAAAGGACCTGCATCGCTTTTGAACACCGGAGTTAACTGTTCACCCAAGAATCTTATTGTCAGAGTAAATGCGTATCTGAGCGGCGTTCTTGTCGGAGGGATCATGAGTATCAATGTTGATCGTGCGGCGGAGGCCGCTAGGATTGCAGCGGAACTTTTGTCCGATCTCGAAGCATTTCTTCAGGTCCATGCTGACCTGCGTCAGGCGTAGGCGAGGGATGGGGGTCATACCAAAGATCCTAAAGATGGGGCTGAATCAGCCACGACCTATCATTCATAAGCCTTGGATAAATTCGTCGTATCCAACGGTGCATTCACAGGGTGACCCCTTACCGGGGCCGGTAAGACGGCATGCCAACTTATCTCGTTCGAATTTTCGAGATCCAGGACCTTGTCGGAATCTTGTCGGCCGACAGTAGCCGCGGACTTTTGAGAAATTCTTGCAGGGCATGTAACGCTGCCGCTCGTGCATCGGTGTCGTTCCTTCGGCCTCAAGACGATCGCCAGATCTACCGCCTGGCTGGTGTCGCGGCCGAGACACCGAACTTCAGGGTAGCGACATCCGGCGTTGAAGCCTCGCCAGCATAGGAGCGCTGCATAGGGCTTTTATAGTCCAGGATGCGATAGTCCCATGCTGCACAAGCGAGGCGTTCTAACGGGGCGGCCATCGCTTGTTCGGCCGCTGCGGCGATCGGACTGCGATAGATCCTCTTCCGAGGCTTGGCGCCATGCCGCCGGCGCAGGTAGAAATCGAGCGAGCAGACGGCGGTTAGTTTTGGGTATCGGTCAGGCGGTCGCGCCGTGGATTGGTAGAGGGTCCCGATGCCTTCTGCATTGTTTGGGTCGCTCTGGGGACTGTGCGCTACACCGATGGGAGGAGAACCCGAAATTAAATATTTGTTCTCGTCATGTGAGAATCTTCGCGCTCGATTCACTTTTCGTTCGTGCTGCAATATTTAATTTGGGAGGAAACCTTAAAATAGAACAAAGTTAGTCCCGAGGTTTCTGTCAGCGGCGTGCCACTGCGTCACGCTATATCAATCACTTGAACCTAGCGTCATGATTGGCAGCAAACGCAGCCATGATCTGGCCCCGGATGCCAGCCCGCCGCGACCGAACGAAGCGGTTGTAACAGGCAGTGCGGGGACCATAGGTTGCGGGCAGATCGCGCCCACGGGCGCCTGAGCGTAAGAAAAGATACGTCGAGCGCGCTACGGACGTTTACCCGCCGATACCCGCTGAACGCCGCGCGGCCTGTCCGGCAGCGTCAGCTTGATGGTAATCCATTCATAATCGCTGAGTTCGTAGCGCATGGTTCGAGACTCCGCTTCGTTGCTTGAATCGCGTCCACCGCGATCTCATCAGAAGAAGTGTCCCATGGTCGGGAGCGGGCTCGTCTGGTGGATAGCGTGAAAATTAACGGGGGCCCCTCGTCGTGGCTATGCCGAGAATATTTTGTTGTCTGCGTGATGGCGGTCCTCTTCCAGCAAGGAACCGAGTTGCTGTTTGCTGGCGCAATGCGCCTAGCGTGTATTCTGCTCCTGTAACTGGGCAACCGTCACGTCCGGGAATGGGCAATCCACTTCAACCAGAAAAACGAAAACGATTGAATCGGTAGCTGGCGCGTCTCTCGTTGCGTATTCAAATGCGGCAATTTCCGCATCATTCGCAGATCGCACGGTGATGCACGATGCATCGGTACAAATCCGCGTCCCTCCCGAAGTCAGTCCTTTCAGATCGGATCGGAAGTCCGGAAGCGCGCAGATCGCCCGCGCGTGGCTGGCGTTCGGCGCGTTCAGGACCGTAGTGGGCTTTCCACCGATATCGACTGTGAAAATGCAAAACAAAGCGACCTGCTCAATTGCTGTAGAGGAAGTGAGGCCAACGGGTCGTGGCCCCACCGGCTTGACGATTTTTCTCCAACGATGCGCTGGCGGTTGGCTAAATCTCCTGATCGGGATTGTCCCAATGTCCGTTTCAATTATACGGGCCGCTGATATTCCCTTTCGACGCTGTGCCTGGTTATCTCCGGAGGCGATACTGCCATTCGCAAAGCAGTCGTGGCCGCGTCGGGGCCGCCCTGGATCGACGGCGCATGTTGTCTCTCTCGATCAACCGTCCCGCGTTCCTCGGACACCAAATGTGTTGTATCCGTTGTACGTTTTATCAGCTGGCGATCTTCATCGCGCGGCGCGCCACGACGATAACTGGACGCGTTCGATCGCAGCAGTCTATTCTTCGTCGATGAAACAGCGAGGGAGCCGGCACACCACGCGGCGACGTAGGTGAAAGCCAGCGTAGCCAGCAGGACGAGACTTTCCTCAAGCAGCGTCAGCCGCGCTGCGTCGGGAGGATCAAACCGACGAAACAGGATCGCGATAGTGAGTAGTACGCCCAGACATCCTGTCAGGTAGACGCTTGTTCTAATGACGATGCCGGCGGCGAATTCGTCGATCACTGATTTCGTCGCCATATGAAGAAGGCCTTACAATATTAGCCACTGCAATCGGCCGCCTGGTCGCAATGCGAGATTTGTCAGCCTCGGGGCCGGCCATCATTCGCAATCCACAAAGGGACGGCGTGCACACTTGTCCATTCAGCAATTTCTAATTTAAACGGCTTTCGATTTGAAATGGAAGTATTTAATAATAAATCTTCTAAAATTGTAGTCCGCCGTTCCAGTATGTTAAATTTGCAAAATTAAATGACGACGATGAGCATTTTTGTGCGCCGGCTGAGCACCCTTGCGGACACCGTGAAAGCTTCACAACCGAGCTCAAGGAACTCGCCGAACGGTGCGCCCGCATCGCTCGGTAGTCGACCTGGCGCTCAAGGATAGCCGCGCGAAGGCGGAGCCGGAGTTCCATGGATCCGGACTGGCCAATCGCGGATCCGAAGGAGATCTCACGGCAGCGCGGAAGGTATTTCGATAAAGTAGCGAGCATGTCGTGGCGGCATCGCCGTACAGCCAGCGGAGCAGGAAATTCAACTCAAAGAAAATTTGAACCTAATCAACCGCTGTCCTGACTCATTCACGGGACGAGCCATTGTCAGGTTGGAGGGTGCAATGAGTATTTCGCTGAAGCAACTGACGGCAATGGCGGACATCGCTGAATCGCTGGCGATGGAAATGAGACAGTTGATCGCGCTGCGTGAATTCATTGCAAGCCGGTCAGTCGAGAATTTGATAGCAGCTCCGTCGAGGCGCGAATCCCGGTCGCGTACAAAAGGCATACCGGACTCGACCGCCCGGCGCGTTGCCTGCAACAAGGGTCGAACGGCCAGATCGCCTGCGTCGGCCTAATTTGCGGCGCACATCACTTGTTGGCCGTATCCTGTGGGTGCCTACCGAGGACTGGCGCGCGTTCTGCAAGGCGGAGCTAGGACGCCTCGCTCAATGCGATTTGCATGAGAGCGTCCAGTTCTACGTCCAAGGCCTGCTGCCATGACGGTGCCTCTATGTTGAACAGTCGGCCAAGTCGGCGATTGTCAAGTCGACTGTTGAGCGGTCGGATTGCCTTGGTCGGGTAGTCCGCGGCCTGAATCGGGGTGATGTCCTTTACCGCAAGATCCGCGCCGCGCCGCCTCAACCCGGCAACGATCGCTGTCGCGAAACCGTGCCAGCTTGTGACGCCTGACGCCGTCACGTTGATCGGGCCGCGGCTGTCCCTGAATAGATCGCCAGCGAGTTCCCGTTGGAGAATAGAAGTGACGACGTCCGCGATGATCTGCGCCGATGTCGGCGCTCCAAACTGGTCCGAGACGATCCGCAGTTCCTGTCGCTCACGCGCCAGGCGGGCTATAGTGCACAGGAAGTTGCGTCCTTCTGCGGCATAGACCCATGACGTCCGCACGATGAGATGGCGGCCTCCGGCGTCGCGGATCGCCTCTTCGCCGGCAAGCTTGCTCGCGCCGTAGACCGACAGCGGTGCGGGCTGAGAGTCTTCGAGCCACGGCACGTTGCCGGATCCGTCGAATAAATAATCCGTGGAAAAGTGGACGAGGGGCACGTCGTGACCGGCGGCCCAGCGAGCCATGACGCCGGGGGATTCACTATTGATGCGAAATGCCAGATCGGGTTCGTCCTCCGCAAGATCCACTGCCGTATAGGCCGCGGGATTGACAATAAGGTGCGGTCGTAGCCGATCGAGAGCGGCGGCAATGGTTTCGGGATTCGACAGATCCAGTGCACGGCGATCGACCGTTGCAAGTTCGCCGATCGCTGCAAGGGGACGTTGCAGGGCGCCGCCGACCTGTCCGGTTGCGCCCGTCAGGAGAATGCGCATCTCAGACCGATCCATACTTTGGCAGCGCCGCCGCTATGTCCCTCAATCGAGCGCCTGCTGCATCGCGCGTCGATAAGGTCGGCGCGCGGATACCCCATTTAATGCCAATTTCCGGGTCATTCCACGCGATGACGGTCTCGTTCTCCGGACTGTAGAACTCATCGCATTTGTAGAAGAAGTCTGCGCTTTCCGACAGAACCAAAAAGCCATGCGCAAAGCCGCGCGGTACCCAGAGTTGCCGGCGATTTTCCTCTGTCAGGAGAGCGGTCACGTGACGTCCGAAGGTCGGGCTGCCGACACGCACGTCGACAGCGACGTCGAGTATCTCGCCGCGAAGCACGGTCACAAGCTTTCCCTGCGATCGGGGATTTTGTAGATGCAACCCGCGTAGGACGTCGCGCACCGATCGCGACAGATTGTCCTGGACAAAAGCGCACTTAACGCCTGCGGCGGCGTAACGCTCCGCTTGAAATGCTTCAAGAAAAAACCCACGTTGATCGCCGTGCAGTTTAGGTTGAATGATCAGGACGTCCTGAATCTCTGTCGGGATGACGTGCATCGGGTCAATCAGTTAGCTGTCTACGCGCACAAATCTCTCAGGATCGCCGGTCAATAATCGGCATGATCGCACCCCGAATAATACTGGAATATTTAATTTGGGGAAGTGAATTTAAATGGCTTTACGAATGGGGGGAATTCCCGCCAGTGGGCGAAAAGACAGCTCACGGTCTCCTTGGCGGGGCTATTTGTTATGCCGCTTGTCAGCATTTACGCACCACGGAATTACCGGCTATCGTAGGCGGACCCGGCGCGAGAGGCCTTGCACTGGCTTGTGTCGTCTCGACCGCGTCGGTCGGTTCTCTGCCCGGGCGACGGCCTCGCGAAGTTCATGTAGATTGTTTATGAGGTTCCGCATATGGGCGGATACATCAACCAAACGCTGGGCCGCATCCGTAATACGCGCACATGATTTCACGGTTATCACCGATGTTTAAACTCTGTTTATCGATCAATTAGTTAGGGGCGCTCTAAAATTATTTGGAAGACGATATGCTGCACTGCAAGTTATAAATACTAAATTCTTTGTAAATTATAAATGGAAATTTCTATTAATTTATGATCGGTCGATAATCGCCCGGCGATGTTGCATCAGCATCTCACCCATATGGGTGAGTCCCCTATGTTCAGATTTTTCCGGTGGGATATCGGCGGGAGAGCGACATCAGTAAACGTAGGGTGCTCAGTTTGGGAAACCAGCGCCTCTTCCGCTCGCCCGGCGCCTGCGACCCCGCGGTCGCGCGATGATGGCTTCCCAAATCGAGCAATGCCATTGGCAGCAGGGGGTAGCGGGTCCGCGGAAATCGAGCCTGCAGCAACTGGCGCCAGACCTGCAGTCTCGGCACCGGTCGCTTTGGATGGTGAGCGGGCCATTTCACGTCGAAGAGCGTGGTGAGAAGCAGCAACTGCGTTTCAACTGCATTCCGCACAAGGGTGCCCGACACCATCGTCATCAGGACATCCCATCGGATGCCCCCGGGTGCGGCGTTGAGCGCCCTCAGATCCAGGAGATGCCTGAGATCGATGCTGCCCGTCCAGTAGCCGTAATCCTGGAACTGATCGTGCATCACAAGCACCAACGCCTGGAGTTCCGGGGAAGGGACCAGGGCATTGGCTGCGCCCAAGCGGATCATCCGCAACTGCGACCGAAGGCCGTCAGGTGTCTGATCGAGAAATGAATGGCCAGGTAGCTCGTTGTGCAAGTCAATCATGCCGACGTCGAGAGGACGTTTGAGATCGGCGTACCATTTCTTGTGACGCCCGTCCGTCTCGTAGTCGATGCTGTATCCGATCGCTGCCAACGTCGTCATGGCGGTGTGGACCTGGTCGGGGCGCACGATCAGATCCAGATCGGACATCAATCTGAGTGCGCGATCGGACTGTCGGCCGGTCGCGAGCATCGCCGCTCCCTTGATGAGGAGCGGGGTTATTCCGACTCCGTTAAGTGCGAGGACGGCCTCTTCGAGTTGGGCGCTCAGGCGATCATTTCGGATCGCGTTCCGATCGTGCAGCTCCTTGGCATAGGCGGCAACCTCCTCGGGTATCGCAGCGCGATGCGATCTGACAAATGCGATCAATGACGGCGTCGTCAATGTGTGGTTCGCGAGAGCGATGAGTGCCGTCCAATCGGCGCGCGGAGGAATCTCACCGCGGAAGCAAGCACAGAGAGGCAGCAAGGCGCGGCTAAAGCTTGCCATCGCAGAGCTCGATCAGCTTGACGGTCGCATCCGCGGCCTCTGAGTAATGGAGAACAAACGAACGCGTATGGGAGACGACGCTTTTGAGTGTCCGGAAGCCTTCGCTCGTCAGTTTGCCATTCGCCGCGAACGACGCGTCGACGATGCGCTTGATGGTGTCGAGCTCCCTCAGCTCGACCAGCACCGGGAGCGTGCAGTCCGACGCGCGCTCAAGGAAGATGATCCAATCAATCCGAATTGCTCCTTCGTGGAAATTGGGTTCGACATCGAGGTAGCGGACCGCGTGTCCATCCGGCCTATCATGGATCGGGACATCATTCACGTCGGGCCAGATATCGTCGATCAGCGACCAGGAATTGGCTTTCAGCGTCGGAGCAAATGGTGCGCCCCGGATCGAGCCGTCGGGGCTGATGGTCACAATATCGTCAGTCGAATATCCGAAGCCCGCATTCAGCAGATGCATCGTGAGTGTGCTCTTGCCGGTGCCGGGGTGGCCGCTGATCAGCATGCCATGAGTCCCCGACGTGACGGCGGCAGCGTGGAAGATGACGTCACGCGCGTCGCCGGCAAGCAACAGATGCCTGATGACATAGGCCTTGAATGTGGGCGCAAGCTCGTTCATCGCGCAACTCAGAACCCTGCGGTCGTCATGCATCACAATCGACGTATTGCTGACCTGATAGACCCTGAAGGTCGTCTGCGCGCAGCCAGTCGGGGCAGTCATTGCGATGAAAAGCGACCGGAGGTGATGAAGGGTCTGAGCATCCGATGCGCGGATTTCAATCGATGTCTGCCCGACCAACGCATTGAAGGCGAAATCCGCGGCGCGATGCGGGACAATCAATCCGGCAACCAGCCATTGATTGAGAGCATCCCGCACGCTCTCGCGCGCCCTGGCCGGGCTCAGGCCGCGGTCGACCAGTTGATCGGAGATGGTTTCGAAAGGCATGGCATCCAGCATGCTGCACCAGATGAAGGCCGCGACGTCATTGAGTTCGAACAGTTTCTGTTCGTCCTCGCTGAATAGCACGGGCAATTGGTCGACGAGCGCGAACGACGTGCCGATGGCCGGCCGAAGAACGCCGAAAGGCGATTGGGAACCTGGAGGCGCGATGAAGTTCATTATGGACCGGACGGTGGGTGCGAACGTTCAAAAGGGAGTGTGCAGCTCGGCAGCTCCGCTTGACATTATTATGTAAATGGTAGTTAATTAAATCGCAATCCAATATTAATAATTTAAATATGGGCCTTTGCAGATGACAGCCGAAAACGATCCCAGAGTGGAAGGCCAGAATCCACCAGACGAAGATCGGCGCAAGTTTCTCGCTGCATGTGGGAAGTTCGCCGTGGTCACTCCGCCGGCCTTGACGATCCTGTTGTCGACATCGCTGAATTCGGAGGCCGTTGCGCGGTCAGGCGGCGGGCGAGACGGGCCCCCGCGCGATGGTCCGCCGCGTGGCGGCCGGGACCGTGACCTGCTCGAGTGGCTGGAGCGGTTTCTGAGCAAGTTCTTCTGACCGGTCGCAGGTTCGTTTGCGGCTGCGTAGGGACGCTGTTCGGCGGCCGTTCTGCTAAGCGGCGCTGTGCGGTGTGATCGCGCGGCAAACACCCGACATAGGGTGGCATCCGCCGGGCGTCCCGCGGCGCGCATCGTGCAATCGGCGGGAGGTGCCCGCATGGTCGTGCCGTGCATGGGCGCGAACTGAGCTTGCTGTCCCCGCGGATCATCCGAAGCTGCGACATCTAAGCCATGCTTTCCTCTTCTCACTGGCACGCCACGATCAACCATCGCGAGGATTTTTTTGAGCGCGGTATGAGCTGGATCTTTAGGCGGAGGCAGCCGCATGATTGAAGAGGGAATATCGGATCAAATCGATTGGGACGGATCAGCGCTTTACTTCGACGCACGGCTCGGCGGCGGGTATATTCGTTGCCGCGTGCCGCGACACACGATCGACGCGATCCGTCTCTACAGCGACGCAACAGAGCGCGGGATCGCATCAATCGCTTCCGCATTGTGTAGAATGTTGCGCCGTTTCATAGCGCGAGCGGGCGCCATGCTGGAGCTGCTTCCCGACGAAGTCCGCGCTTGATCGGACAGCAGGTGCATCTGAAATTGCTTCTCAGCATGCCGTACGCGAGATCCGGTCGTGTCGGTCACATATTCGTTAAAGGCCTGTCTTCTTTTGAAAGGATCATCTTCGCGCTGAACCTCTATAATCGTTAGGCCATCCACATGAATATCGCGCGAACTGAAATGGGGAGCACTGGCCGATGCCGACCAGTGAAACGCCCCCGATAGAATCGTGTTGCCTGCTTGCGGAAGGGTTGGCTCGCGTGCCGCAGCCATGCGACAAATTCGCTATCGATCGAGGCACGTATTGAAATCTACGATGACTTGATTAACGGCATGGGAGATCGACCAAAGTCTCAGGCGGCTATCGTCGGATTCGCACCGTGGGCGGACCAATGGCGCCCATCTACGCGGAGGAGCATAGCGCTCATCGCGACGTCGGCTCTTCATCAACTACCAGTTCATGAACACTGTCACCATCCTCTTTCTTGATCTTGAGTTCTTCCAGAACGTGGCCCTTTTGCAGCGCAACGATAAGCCAGCGAGGTTTCTTTCCCCGACCCGACCAGGTTTCATTCGGCGAGGAAGGATTGAAATACTTCGGCAGCACTTTGGGATATTTGCGGCGTGAAGGGCGG
The DNA here is from genome assembly GCF_008329525.1 of Tardiphaga sp. P9-11. Taxonomy (GTDB): domain Bacteria; phylum Pseudomonadota; class Alphaproteobacteria; order Rhizobiales; family Xanthobacteraceae; genus Tardiphaga. The sequence goes on from NZ_NPKQ01000008.1 coordinate 42,882, forward strand.
CTTCGAAGGTCACCGGCACGGCCCTCATTTCCGGAGGGGTCGGTTTGGTTCAGTATAGCGAGCCTCTTTTCCAGTTCGCGCTTCTCTCCGAGAATGCGATCTGACAGAATCTTCGTGAGCTCTTCATGGATTGTCCAGAGCTCGTCAAATTGCATAGCGTCCAAATCTGGCAGGTCTGGCTTGGACATTATTTTCTCAGCATCCTTAGTCGAAATGGATCAGCCCAAATCCGTGGACTGCATGGGTAAGGAAATGCACCCTCGGCTGCGCTCTGATCGAGCTAATCCGAGCTAATATTATAATAGCGTCGCATTTTAATATTATCTACACAGTTTTATTTATTTAATGAGATTTCTGTTATTTTATTTGGAATCGTATTCAGGCAATGTCTCAAGCAATTAACCAGCGCGCATCAAGCCGGACGGTTCGTCCAGCGACCAGGGTCCAGCCGCCAATTGTGCCCAGTCGCTTGGGCAGGCAGTTATACACACCGTAAGCCACAATGGTTTTCTGCATTTTTCGGGAAAGTTCAATGTTTCTCGATGGTTGGCTTAACTTCGATTATATTGCATAATCGCGGTACGATAATTCTCAATTTGGGCTTGTTAGACTCGGGGAATAGCCTTATTTCGGGGATTACTGTTCCCGTAACATGATGCTTTGCTGGATACCGAATTAGGGCGAATCCGATGTCGACTAAGAAACTAGAGCTGGAATCTATGTCGGTTGACGACCTGTGGTCGCTTCACGAAAAGATCAGCAGAATTTTGTCGGCTCGGATCACCTCTGAAAAGCAAGAACTTGAGAAGCGCCTCGCGGTTCTTAACCGTGGGCGAAATGCAATCAGCGGCGATTCGGTCGAGTCCTTTGATTCGCATGATAAAGTGAGGCGGAAATATCCGCGGGTGTTCCCCAAGTACCGGAATCCGGCCATACCGTCCGAGACTTGGTCCGGCCGGGGCAAGCAGCCGCGATGGTTGGTCGCGGCACTCAAGTCCGGTCGCAAGGTCGACGATTTCCGCATCCGTGAAGAAGCAAGTGCCAAAGGGCGCCGCCAGCGCGCCTGATGTGGTTGGCGTGTTCTTACGGCCATATCCAACGTTAACCATCCACTGAGTTTTCCGTCTACTTTTTTCAGAACGGACCTAAGTTTGCTTTGGTTCGTCACTGGAGAATGTGGATGGCTCAAACGGATTGGCACCGGCTTCGAATGGAATTGACGGCTCCTCGGGAGTGCGCATCCGCTGCGGAGGGTGGCAAGGGCGAGCCGGGCGATCGTCGATCGCGATCTATCCCTGATAGGGATAGCACCGACGCATTGCTTGAGCATATCGCTCTGGCGCTCGGCGATCGTGGTGATTTGTCTTCCTGAAGCCGGTTCGGCTTCATAAATCCCAGGCGCCTAGAGCGCATTTCGCCCACGGATCAGCTCGATCGGCGTCTGGAGGAGGATCACAAGGTCCAGACCCAGGCTCCAATTGTCGATATAGCGCAGATCCTGTTTCACGCGTCGTTCGATCGAAGCGGCCGTCGGCGTCGGGCCACGGAAGCCCTTGATCTGGGCGAGGCCGGTCAAACCGGGCTTCACTCTTCGCCGATAGGCATAGTTGCGGATCGCTTTGTCGAATTCATTGTCGTGGGCAATCGCGTGCGGTCGTGGCCCGACAACGGACATGCTGCCCTCGAGCACGTTGAGGAGCTGCGGAATCTCATCGACACTCGTTCTGCGCAGCCATCTGCCGAGACGCGTAAGTCGGGTGTCCTGGGCCTTCGCTTGGACGATGGTTGGTCCATCTTCAAGAACCGACATGGTTCGAAATTTGTAGATCGTGAATCGACGGCCATTGAACCCGCAGCGTTGCTGCTTGAATAGGACTGGACCGCGGGATTCGAGTTTGACGGCAATTGCGACGATTAGAAGCAAAGGCGACAGCACCGCAAGCACTGTGACTGACAGGCATATATCCAAGGTGCGTTTTGCGAACAGCTTCACCGGTGACAACGGCACATGCTGGAGTTCGACGCAATGCGCGCTACCAAGCTCCGTGGAGGGCCTGTAGAAGAGATCCGAGCTGGCTCCCGTCGGAACCAGCCTGACGCGCAGAGGCAGCACCCTGAGGCCCGCTACGGCACGCTTCAGACGCGACCAGTGGTCAGGGCTGACGCCAAAGAATATCTCGCGGATTTCGGTGTTGCGAGTGTGGTCGATGATCTTTTCGATCAGCTCTTCCTGCCGACGCTGGGACGAGCGGGACAGGGGCAGGGTAAAGTGTTTTTCGACAAAGAAACCGAGATCGCTCAGCGTGTTGACGAGGTCGCGGCCCGCTTCGTCCGTGATCAGGACAATCTTGCGGCCCGAGAAGCGCCGCTCCGCGAGGCCCTTTCGTAGCGCGTCGCGGAGCAGCACGCGTTGGCCGATCAAGGTTGTCAGCCCGACAGCCCCAAAGAGAAGGGCGAAATCCCAAGGGATTTCGCCCTTCATTTGTAGGGTGAAGGTGGTGGCGACGAGGAGCCCGAACACGCCGAGCCAGATTGCGCAGACAGCGCGAAACTGAGTGTGGAGTTCGAGCAGCGCCTTTGGCTGATACATGTTGAAGGATTTCGCAACTGCAGCGAACACGACCGAAGTCGGTAACGCCACGCCGGCCAGCCGTATGAGGTCCTGCGGCGTTCCGAGCAGAAGCATGTGCGCAAAAGCAGCAACAAAGCTCGCGATAAAGATCGTGGCGATATCAGCCAGCAGTGCCAGCAACTCGACTGAATCATATTGAACCGGCCACTTCTTGTCCCGGGGCGGGGTACTGGGAAGCCCACCAATGGGCGCGGCGTCGAACTCTAAGCGTCGCCTCAAGGAATGCATGACTGCCGCCGATTATTATAAAATTAACTATTAAATACAATTCTACGCGACGGTTTAATTTGCAAGAAGTTTATTAAATAGCTCGCGAGGTAAATTAAATGATTCTCTCGTAGGCGTGTCCGACGCGCGCGCCTAAGTTAGCTTGGCGCGGAGAACGATCAGATAGCCGGGGTCGACCGGGGTGACGGTCTGCTCGACCAGGCGCTTGCCAGCTGAGGACGCCGATCGATAGGCCGCGATCAGGGCAGGGCGCAGGTCAGGGGACCGCGCGAGCACGAACCGGATGTCGCGGCGTGCCATGTCAGCGAGTTCGTCGTCTCCGCCGATGTCTTTCGAGCGTAGCGCCTGTGCCAGTCGCAACGGCAGCAATCCGGCCCGATCGGGAGCGGTGTAGTAGGACATCTTCAGCAGCGCGCCGACATTGCAGGCCTGCATCTTCAATCGTTCGCAGGTGGAAGCTAACATCAGCCAGGCATCCCCGCGGTGAGGCGCGTAGTGCAAGGTCTTGAGCAGGCTCGTCGAGGTTCTGGCGCTTCGGTCGCCGCTTTCCTCAAGCTCCAAAGCCTGGTCGGTCCATAGCATGCTTGCGTAAGTGAATGCGCTCTCCGCCCACAGGTCACCGCGCACGACCGCCAGGACCGCAGATCTGTTTGCCCTCTCCTGATCTTGTCGCGCGACCGTGGCATGCCGCTGATCACTAGGGAGACCGATTTGGGCCGGGCGAGAAACTTCGGGCAACAGGACCCAGGCCCCATGTGCTGCCAGGAACAGTGCGAGCACCACCAATGCGCCATACGGGCGCCATTTGAACGAGCGGGGTTCGCGCCACTGTCGTGGGGCGGAGACGGCGGAAGCCGAGGATGTCTCGCCCTTGCTCTGTGCGACGGCAAGCCCGAGCGTGGCGCTCAGGATGACTGACGACGCAAGCGAGAGGCCGCCGCCGGTCGACGATGCCGAGATGAGCAGCGCGGCAATACAGCCGGCGCCCGCAGCGGAGTACACGAAGTCCCGGCCGCGTTGCAGAGCGCCTCTCAGCAGGAGGGCTGCCCATGTCGCGGCGATCAGGACGATTAACCACAGAAAGGGTCGACCCATTTCGATTGTCACCGTCGCGGCAGCCGAAGTGCCCACGGCAGGGGCCTCCGGCCAGTCGCCATAGATCGGCGCAAGCGCTGCAAGCGTTCCGGCGCCGACGCCAAGTGGCCTAGCGTCGTCGGTCATGCGAATGATCAGTTCGCTTTCGACGCGACCGGGCATGAATGCAATGAAGGTTGAGAGCGCAAGCGCGAGTACGGCGGCGGTTCCGGCTTGCCCCCAGGAACCGAGACGTCCTTTGCGAATGACAAGGACAGCCAGCAGGAGGCCCGCACCAAACAGGGCAGCAAAGAGTGCGACGGGATCTCCGCTGAGCACCACCGCAGCCAGATTGATGAGTGATGCTGCGAGTGTAGCCGCGGTCTCAATGGCAGCGGTTGCGACCGGCTTTCGGCTTTGCGATCGGCTTGGCCGCGACCGCTCATATCCCCGGACGATCGCGGCAGCGGTCAGAACGAAGCCGAATATGCTGATCGTCTCTGCGGCACTTTGCGCTGCGGGCGGAAGAAACGGAAAAGGCTCCGGCAGTGAAAATGAACTTGCGATCCGCTCCAGCGACACCAGCGTTGCGATTCCTGCCAGCGCCGACAAGAGCATTTCGGCGCGCCGACGATGTTGCCCGATGAGAACCGCGAGCAGGCCTACCGCGACGGTGCAGGTCAGGCGGCAAATTGCCAGCATGGTCATTCCGGTATCGATCGTGACGGAGCCGGACGGCTTTTCTCCCAGGGCTGCGGCGGCGCTGCTCCAGATCGGATTCATCAGCGGGCCGCCCGGCATGGGGACGATCTGCAGCAGCATGATGAGTAGGGCGCCAGCCAGCCCAGCCAGAATGACGGGACTTACAAGGCGCGGCAGTCTGGGGTGGTCCCCGAAAAGATTCGTCGCGGCCACAATGATGGTGCAAACCGCGGCGACGATCGAGACGATGCCGCCGGCAACGGCGCCCTGGAAAAACAGCAGCGCCGGGACGGAGCCGATCAGGCCGCAATACAGCAGAAACACAAAGGCCGCGCTCATGCCCGCTCCCTGAATCTAAAATGAGACTGACGGCGGATGTGCTCGCCACAATATTTAATAATTAAATTAATATAATACGAAATAATTGCGCCCGCAAATCCGGCAGACAATTCGTCCGCTCGGCAGGCAAAATGATAGCCTTGATCCGGAAGCGGCTCGGATCGAACTGTTCTGACACGCAGACGACGCGGGGCACATCGGGTGGACGAGTGATCTGGGGGATCGTACATAGGCTTAGGTCGGAAGCGCGCTGGCGGGATTGTCCCGACTGCGGACCCTGGCACGACGGTTTATAATTGCTTCAACCGCTGGAGCCGGCAAGGCATCTGGCGCGGCTGTTTGAGGCGCTGACCGGGCACAGCGGGGTTTGGGGCACGGTGGCGATTGACCCGCCCCATACCAAGGCGCACTGCGCAGCAGCCGGCGTAAAGGGGGTCTTCGCGCAAGCCATAGGCTCGTCGCGGGGCGGTCTCACCAGCAAGCTCTATGGATCGACCTTGGTCAGGGCCGGTCTCGTGTGTTGCTGATCTCGGCCGTCAATATCAATAATATGACGATGGCAGCGTCATGATCGGTGCTGCGGCGGGCCGGTTCGACCGGCTAATCGCCGACAAAAGCTATGATACCACTGCCATTCGCGCTGCCGTTGCGGCGCTCGAAGCAGAGGTGGTCATTCCCTCCACCTTGTCCAGACGCGCCAATCCCACGACCGCAACGCCTATCGCACACGTAACCTCGTCGAACGCCCTTGGCGCAGGCTCGAAGATTGGCGGCGCGTCGCCACACGCTACGACAAGATTGCCGTCCGCGACCTCTCCGGTGCCGTTAACGCTGCAATTGTCGTCTTCTGGTACAATTTGAGTCCGGAGCCTTAGCGTCCGCCGGTGATCGGGGTCGGCGTGGTGATAATCGTTGATGCACCGCCGTTGATCGCGGCCTTCAGAGCGTAACCGTTGGTCGCATAAAGGACCGGGTCGTTCGCTGTGGCCATGATGGTGCGCAAGAAGATCAGGAACTTGGTTGTTTCGACGGAAACTGCGTTCGAGACAAAGATCACGTCCTTATTCCGAATTTCCAAGGACTGGGTGAGGAAATACCCTCCAGGGTCCCGAAGATTGACGGAATAGATCACCGGCACAATGGGGCCTTCGAAACGGGAGACGTCGACGCCGATCTGGCGGGCGACCTCCTTTGTTTCACCCCGATAGAGGAATACCGAGCCCGGATCGGCCTGATTGTCGGTCAGGCCGCCAACTTTGCCCACCGCCTCGGCAAGAGAAATACGCCATGCATCAAACTTGAATTGCCCCTGATTTCCGGCGGCGCCGAAAGCGACAAAGGTTTGCGCCTCATTGTACAGATAGACGACGTCGGCGGGGAGCACGAAGATGTTGTTGGTAGGCTCATAGACGAGCGCACCAAACGGGACGCTCGCCCGATGACCCTGGCGCTCCAGCGTGACCCACATATCGTATCCCTGTGAAGCGGGACCTCCTGCGCGGGCGATCACGTCGACAATACGCTCTCCGGATGGGCTCGCCGGAAAACGGCCCGAAGCTTTCACATCGCCCAGCACGCTGATCAGCGACGTTCGCTGCTCAACTACGGATACCACGACCTGCGGTTCGATAGCGCGGTTCTTGAGCGCATCGACGATCGTGCGTTGAACTTCAGCGGGGGTACGGCCGCTCGCTCTAATCGGTCCGGCATAGGGAACAGTGATGTTGCCGCCGTCGTCAACTGCCTGGTTCGGAATGACGACAAAGTTGCCCGGCCGAACGCCGGCTTCGGCGGGAATGAACAGGCCGCCGGCGGCCGCCTCGAAAATCGTCACGCTGACGATGTCACCGATGCCAAAGCGGAAAGCCTTGGGCGGCGTCCGGTTAGCGAAGGCAGTGGACAGTCTTGGGGTGAACCGTCCCAATATCTGAACAACTTCGGGGGTCAGGCGCACAAACGCATAAGGGAGGCTATCGGGCTCGGCATTCTGGCCGGACCTGATATCCATGCCCTGTGGTCCGCTGGCCGGCATGATAGAACAGCCGCCGGCGACCAACGAAAGCGTTGCGATCGAAAGTATCGCCAGATGATGCCGAAAAATGTTCAGGAGAGCCCCCAGCTACGCGACTATTCGGAGCGTAGACTCGCATTCCTGGTTGATTCAAACCAGCTACTTATTGTTCGCTTTTAAATAGAGATTCGCAGTGTGGCCTCGCTGCCACATAAATTTAGCAAAATCCCCGTAGAATTACCGCCTTAGGTCTCCTGATCGACATAACCGTACCGGCCGTAGTGCTCGGTATTATAATAGTCACTGTGATAGCTGTCGTATCGCTTCAGCATGTTCATGTCGGTCTTGTTGAGCACCGCGCCGAGGATGGCCTCGCTTACATTCGGCGCCGTGTGCAACGCATGCTGGACCACGTCGATCTTGGTGCGGCCCCATTCCACTACCAGCACGAAACAATCCACCAGCGCCGTCGTCGCCCGGACGTCGACGATGGGGGCGAGCGGGGGCAGGTCAACGATGACATAGTCGTAGCTGGCCCTGAGCTTATCGAACAGCGCCCTGGTCGGCTCTGCCGAGAGCAGCTCGCTGGTGTGAAACAGCGGGCCCTTCTTGGCGATGGGCAGCAAAGTCAGCCCGGTGCTCTTGTCGTGCCAGGTGACCTCGTCGAGCTGCTTGGCGCCGGAGATGATCTCGATCAAGCCGCTGGTGGCCGTCGGCGCGAGGTTCGTGGATAACGACGGGTTGCGCAGGTCGCAATCCACCACGATGACGCGCTTTCCGGCATGGGCGATCAGCTGGGCGAGGGAGGCGGCGATAGTCGATTTGCCTTCATTTGGTAGCGACGATGTGATGCCGACGATCTTGTTCGACGAGAGGCTCTGGTTGAGGTCGATCGCCAGTTTGACGGCACGGATGGACTCGGCAAAGCGCGACAGCGGCATCGTTGTCGCGGCCCAATAGGCGGCGGAGCGCCGCGAGATCATGCGGCTATCGTTGCCGGACGCAGGCAGGCTCGCCGATGCGGGCGGCGTAAGGTCCTTGAGCAGCGGCACCAGCGACAGGCAGGGGAGGCGTAACGCGGACTCCAACTGGTTCGAGGTGCGGAACACGCGGTCCATGACGTCGCGCAGCAGGCCAAGGCCGACGCCGAGACCTATGCCCGCCGCAAGACCCATGGCGAGGATAAGCGACGATTTCGGCTTGCTCTTGCTGGGCGGCGGCGACGCCGAGGCGATGATGCGGGCGTTGGCGCTCGGGAACGACTCCTGCTGCACCGAGCCCATGTAGCGCTGCAAGAAACTATCATAGAGGCTGCGATAGCTCTTCGCGCTGGTCTCGAGCTCGCGCATGGTCAGCTCTGCGGAATTGGAGCCGCGCGAACGCGACACGGCAGATGCGAGCTGGTCCTCGATCTGCTTTTGCTTTTGCTTGGCAACCTCGTAGTCGCTGCGGCTGGTTTCCGCGAGGCGGCGGACTTCGTCCACGATCGAGGTGCGGATGTCGCGCATGCGGTTACGCAGGTTGATGACGGCGAGGTGGCTCTTGCCGAAGCGCACTGACCAGTCGGCTTCGCGTCGCGCAAGGTCGAGATATTGCTGGCGGAGCGTGTTGATGATGCCGCTGGCCAGCACCTCCGAGCCCGGCGCATCGATCCCGGTGAGGCTCAAGCTGTCCGGTAAGATGGCGTGTATCACCTCGTCAAACCGGTTCAGTCGCGCCATGCTGTCCGACGTCAGGGCACGGGCCGCGACGAGCCGGCTGTTGAGTTCGGCGATCTGCTGGTCGTCGATCAGCTTGCCGTCGCTGACGACGATGTTGTTCTCCGCCTTGAAGGCGTTGACGGCGCGTTCGGCGCTCAGGGCCTGCTGGCCGAGTTCGCGCAGCCGGTCCTGCAGCCAGGCGGTGGCGTTCTTGTTCGCCTCAAATTTTGCGTTCAACTGGTCGAGTATATAGGTGTCGGCTACGGCATTGGCGATTTCCGCCGCCCGCACGGCGGTGCTGGCATTGTAGCTTAGCTCGATCACATTGCTCATGCCCACGCGCGTGGCGGCGAGGCGGTCCCCAAAAGCGAGCGCAAGTTGGTCAGCGGTGGCTGCCTTGTCTGCGTTCTCGTCCAGCGGCGCCATGGACAGCCAGTTGCGCACCTTGCGGAAGAAAGCATGCATGCGGGCCGAAGAGGGCTTGAACTCGGCGTCGTCATAAAGCTTCAGCTTCTGAATGACCGATATCGCCACGGCCTTGGATTTCAAGACCTGAAGCTGGGTCTCGATCTGCACGGAATCGATATTGGCCTCGGCCAGCAACGACTGCTGCTGGATGAACGGAGCCTTCTCGTTGATGAGCAGGATCTTGACCTGCCCGGTGTAGGTGGGGGTCGCCGTCTTCAGATAGATGCCGGCAATGGTGACCGTCAGGATCGTGGAGAAGATGATGACGGCGTATTGGCGTCTGAGCACGCCAGCAACGAATTCGACTAACTTTCCAACGCCGCCGCCGTCGCCGTCGCCGCTGGGAGCGCCGTCGAACAGCGGCATTATCCGTTCTGTCTGCAGAATATTGCTTTGTAGCATCGAAAGCCCACCAAGTCCCTGAAGTGTGTCGGGCAGGAATACGCGTTCATGTCAAATATACCGGCGCCGCCAACCGGCACTCGGTTGCTTGTGCATTTAATATCATTATTTTCGATAAAGAAAGTGGTTGCTTAAATTAAATATTTATAGTTTAATTCGGAGGTTGCGAGTGGCGCTTGGCCGATTTTCTTTTGCTCCTACCTACCTGTTTTATCGACATAATCTGGCTTGGCTGCTTTGCGGGGGCGTGTCGTGATGATTTTGTGGGCATCCGCTCAAATTAAAAATGAGGCGTTGCATGCGTGTATTGGTAACAGGCGGTGCCGGGTTTATCGGTTCGGCCGTATGTCGTCAGCTCGTGCTGGAGCATCGCGCGGACGTCATAAATATCGACAAGCTGACCTATGCATCTAATCTGCGGTCGCTCGACCCGGTCGCGGGCCATCCCGGCTACAGTTTTCAGCGCCTCGACATCTGTGACCGTCACGGAATGGACCGGGTGCTTGCGAGCTATCAGCCCGACGCGGTCATTCACCTCGCTGCAGAGAGCCATGTCGACCGCTCGATCGCGGGGCCGTCGGAATTCATCCAGACGAATGTAGTCGGCACCTATACGCTGCTTGAGGCCGCGCGGGAATACGTCTCGGGCCTGCAAGGCGAGCGTCGGGCGAATTTCCGCTTCATCCATGTCTCAACCGACGAGGTATACGGATCCCTAGGCGAGACAGGGCTGTTCGTCGAGGAAACACCCTACGCGCCAAGCTCGCCTTATTCAGCGAGCAAGGCTGCGTCTGACCACCTCGCTCACGCCTGGTACACGACCTACGGCCTGCCGGTGATCGTCTCGAATTGCTCGAACAACTACGGGCCCTATCAGTTTCCCGAAAAGCTGATCCCGCTGATGATCCTCAATGCCATCGAAGGGCGGCCGCTGCCGGTCTACGGGACGGGTGCGAATGTCCGCGACTGGCTCTACGTGGAGGATCACGCAGAGGGGTTGATCCGCCTGCTGACCCACGGCCGGGCCGGCGAGAGCTACAATTTCGGTGGCAACAGCGAGCGCAGTAATCTCGATGTCGTGAACCGCGTCAGCGAAATCTACGACGAGATCGCAGTGCCGGCGCTGCCGACCAGCTCGCTGATCACCTTCGTGCAGGATCGTCCGGGCCACGACCTGCGCTATGCCATCGACGCCGGCAAGGCCAATCGCGAACTTGGCTGGAAGCCGCGCAAGACCTTCGAGGAAGGGCTGCGGGCGACGGTCGCGTGGTACGTGGACAATAGCGCGTGGTGGGCCATGCTGCGCTCCGACGTCTATGACGGCAAGCGGCTCGGCCTGCTCAGCGCATGATTTTTCATTGTCGCGTCGATGCAAAACGCCTGGGCGCCATGCCCGCGCGGCGGCGGACTGACGCCTGACTCAAAGGAACGGAGAGTTGAACATGCTGAAGGGTATTGTGCTGGCCGGCGGCAGCGGAACGCGCCTCTACCCGATCACGCTTGGTGTGAGCAAGCAGCTTCTGCCGATCTACGACAAACCGATGATTTATTATCCGCTGTCGACGCTGATGCTGGCGGGGATCAAGGACATCCTCATCATCACAACTCCTGCCGACCGCAGTCAATTCGAGCGACTATTAGGCGATGGCGGCCAGTGGGGTATTCGGCTTAGCTATGCGGAGCAGCCGAAACCCTCTGGCCTCGCGGAAGCCTTTATCATCGGTCGAGACTTCATCGGATCGGACAGGGTAGCTCTTGTTCTGGGCGACAACATTTTCTTCGGCCATGGCTTGCCAGAACTGTTGGCGCGCGCGGCGGGCCGCGAGCGCGGAGCCACAGTCTTCGCCTATCATGTACGGGACCCCGAGCGATATGGCGTGGTCACCTTTGACACGAACGATCGACCGGTAACGGTTGAAGAGAAACCTGTCGTGCCAAAATCCAACTGGGCGGTCACGGGCCTGTATTTCTTCGACAATGATGTCGTCCGCTACGCTGCTGACGTCAAGCCATCCGCGCGTGGTGAGCTTGAGATCACGGATCTGCAGATGCGCTACCTTTCGGCTGGTGCTCTTCAGGTCGAGCGCATGGGGCGAGGCTTTGCTTGGCTGGATACGGGCACGTTTCAGTCGCTGATCGAAGCGGGCAGTTTTGTTCAGACGCTCGAGACACGGCAGGGTATGAAGGTGGCCTGTCTTGAGGAAATCGCTTTCCGGCAAGGCTTTATCCGGCGCAATCATCTGCTGGAATTGGCGCAAGGTCTGGAGAAGAGTGGTTATGGAGCCTATCTGCGCGATCTCGCCCATACCGTCGATCCGGTGTGATGCGCTTCCACTCAGGAAATGGACTTTCTAGCTCGCCATTATTCACCGCTCGGCTGTCAACGGGCGATTTCACCGCCTCGGCGAGCCGACATAGATCAAAAGTGATTATGGGGATCTGATCGTCTTTCATGTCGAGCAATTTACTCCTTGCTACCTCTCACAACAGGCTCTTTCCATGCATATCGCCATGATCGGCACCGGTTACGTCGGCCTTGTGTCCGGCGCCTGCTTCGCCGATTTCGGCCACCACGTGATCTGCGTGGACAAGGACGACACCAAGATTGACGCTCTGCTCCGTGGCGAAATCCCGATCTTCGAGCCTGGCCTCGACGCACTGGTGGCCGGCAATGTGAAAAGCGGCCGGCTCGGCTTCAGTCTCGACCTCAGTGAAGCGGTGAAGACGGCGGATGCCGTGTTCATTGCGGTCGGCACCCCGTCCCGCCGCGGGGACGGCCACGCCGATCTCAGCTACGTGCACGCCGCCGCGCGCGAGATCGCCGCCAACCTGCGCGATTTCACCGTCGTCATCACCAAGTCGACCGTGCCTGTCGGCACCGGCGACGATGTGGAACGCATCATCAGGGAAACCAATCCGGACGCCGACGTGGCCGTGGCATCCAATCCGGAGTTCCTGCGCGAGGGCGCGGCGATCCGCGACTTCAAGCATCCCGACCGCATTGTCGTCGGCACCGACGACGAGCGCGCACGCACGGTGATCTCCGAGATCTATCGCCCGCTTTATCTCAATCAGGCGCCGATCATGTATACGGGCCGGCGTACCGCCGAGCTGATCAAATACGCCGCCAACGCGTTTCTTGCGACCAAGATCACCTTCATCAATGAAATCGCCGATCTGGCCGAGCGGACCGGCGCGGATGTCCAGGACGTCGCGCGCGGCATCGGTCTCGACAACCGCATCGGCGCGAAGTTCCTGCATGCGGGTCCCGGCTTCGGCGGCTCGTGCTTTCCGAAGGACACCCGCGCGCTGGTGAAGACCGGACAGGACTACGACGCGCCGCTTCGGATCGTCGAGGCGGTCCTCACCGTCAACGACAACCGCAAGCGCGCGATGGCCCGCAAGGTGTCGGCCGCGCTCGGCGGCAATCTGCGCGGCAAGACCGTCGGCGTGCTCGGGCTGACATTTAAACCGAACACCGACGACATGCGCGAGGCGCCGTCGATCCCGCTGATCACCGCGTTGCAGGATCTCGGCGCGACCGTGCAGGCCTACGATCCCGTCGGCATGGAACAGGCGAGGCACGAACTTCCGGATATCACCTATTGCGACGATGCCTATGCCTGCGCCACCGGCGCCGACGCGCTCGTGATCGTGACCGAATGGGAGCAGTTCCGCGCGCTCGACCTCGCGCAGGTGAAGGCGAAGATGAAGCAGCCGGTCATCGTCGACCTGCGCAACATTTACCGGCCTGAGGAGATGGAAAAGGCCGGCTTCACTTATGAGAGCGTCGGACGCGCAAAGAACTAGCTCAATCCTGCAGCCCGGATAGAGCGCGGCACAATCCTGACGCTTCCCGTAAACACCGCTAACCGTGAGTGGCGTTTTGCTACGCCAGGACTACCAGCGGCGCCATTAAGCACTCCTATTTAATTTTATTTATTCGATTGACCTCAGAATTAATATTTGATTATTTATTCAACTCGGAGTTTGTTTTTTTTCTACAGCTTGCAAAGCTTTTCCCATGCCGAAACGGACAGCGATTTCACTGCGGGAAACCACGATTCCACATGGCGACGGTGGAAATTGTCTATATAACTCAGAGGTATACGGCGAGGCAGTTGAGCTTTCGGAGTTTGTTGGGCATGGCATTCGTCACGCGCCGGAGGGTTGTTTGGCGCGCGCCGCGAGTGGATATGAAATTAAATATTCGGCTCGCGCAGAGTTTGTCGTCCGTTCGGTAACGGTCGACGTGCCGCGGGGTGCAAGTGCGGTCCTGCTGCGGCTCGACTGCGCGGTCGTCGGCATGGTGCCTGAGCAAACGCTTGAGGTGACCTTGCTGCCCAGCGGTGGCCGGGTGTGGGTTGCAGCGTGGCAAGACTATCTTGATATCGGGGATATCATTTACGCCAAGGATCTGGCTGCGCTGCAATTTATGCCGTTCACGCATGCCGCGCACGCGGTCTCCATGCTCGAATTGCGCACCATCGGACTCGATGGCGAGACCGTCGTCGTGCGTGTGACGATTTCGGCCGAGGCCCGCGCATTCGGGCGCGCCGTTGAGGTGCAATCGAGGAATGTCGCGGCGGTCGATATGGACCCACTGACGTTCGGTCTGATGACGGTCCTAGCCGCCTCGTTGGTTTCGTCACCTGTAGCGGCGGCGCCTTCGCGCGCCCCCGATGGTGGCGCGGCGAGCGATCGTCTAGATGGCCGGGTGCATGCTGACATTGCCCGCAAGGGCGATGATCCTGCGCAGGACCCGGCAGCCGACGAGCCTTCGGTGACGGGCAGCGCCCCGAATAAGGACGGGGAGAGAGCCCGGGGTCCTGATGCACACCGACGCTGGGTTGGATCGGGCACGCCGCCCGACGTTTGGCATAGCGGGGAGACTGCTATCGAGAAATCGACGGCGGACCACTTCGATCAACTCACAGTGCCTGCGCGGCTGGGGGCCATTGGCTTCAAGGATGAACGCGTCGCAGCTTTCGATACGGTTGGATCGTTCGGGAGGGCACCGGCGGAGCGTGCGTCGCCACAAGCCGTGAGCGGCGCACCGGCAAAAGTGTCCGCGGCTCCTCCTGACGCCTCGTCAATAACCGTCCCACCTGTCGCTGGAAATGACGAAGGCTATCTGGTTCTGAACGGCAAGAGTTCGATCCAGGCAACTGCCTTGCTGGCGAACGACAAGGCGTCGCCTGGCCTGCATCTCTCGATTGATACGGTTCTTGCGGCCCGGCACGGGACCGTCACTTACGACGCGTCCAGTCAAGAGATCACATTCATCGCACTCACTGGATATCGCGGCAATGCGAGCTTCTCCTACACCGTCAAGGATGACGAGGGGCGCAGCGCCGAGGCGACCGTTACGCTATTTGTGGTGCCTGATGAGTCGCTCTTCGACGCCGGCGCGCAACCGGCGTTGGACCGGGTGAACGATCCCAATCCGGTCGAACTCGGCGTCAGATTTGTCAGCGCGTCGGATGGGGTGATTACAGGTCTCCGCTTCTACAAGGGGGCGGACAATGTCGGCGTTCATACGGCGAGCCTGTGGGGTGCCTCCGGCACGTTGCTCGCGACAGCCACGTTCAGTGGCGAGACCGGCAGCGGATGGCAACAGGTCGCGTTTTCCAACCCAGTCGCAATTCGCGCCGGCGTCAGCTATGTCGCTTCGTATCACACCGACGGGCTGTACTCCGCCGATCCCGGCTATTTCGCAAATCCGGTGACGAGTGGAGACCTGACCGCGATCGGCAGTGCCTATGCATACGGCTCATCGAGCGCGTTTCCCACCAACAGTTACAATGCCAGTAATTACTGGGTCGATGTCGTTTACAGCAGGCCGCCGGCGGCACCGGAAGCGATCGACGACGGCATCATGGCGGTCGGCGGCGGGCGCTCGACATCCATTGCTTCGTCGTTGCTTCTTGCGAATGATCGGAATCCGGATGGTCTTCCGCTATCCATCACCGAGACCGGAAGCGCAGTCAACGGAGCGGTCTCGTACGACGCGCCTACGCAGGCTGTGACGTTCACCCCCGCATCTGGCTATTCCGGCCCCGCCGGATTTTCTTACACGGTCACCAGCAGCCTCGGCGTCTCCGCCACGGCGGATGTGAAGCTCTGGGTGGCCGGGACGCAGCCGGCCACGGTCTTCGACGTGGGGGCGACACCGACCATCGTGAAAGCGAACGACACAAATTCCGTCGAGCTCGGTTTTAAATTCCAGAGCACGGTGAATGGGGATGTGGTCGGATTGCGCTTCTTCAAGGGCGTCGACAACATCGGTCCTCACGTCGGGAGTCTGTGGAACGCGACGGGCGACCTTCTTGCAACGGCAACGTTTACCAATGAAACGACTGAGGGCTGGCAACAGGTGCTGTTTGCTACCCCGGTCTCTTTGACCGCGGGCGTGACCTATGTCGCTTCGTATCACACCGGCGGCAATTACTCTGCAGATCCAGGCTTCTTTGCCAGCTCGCATGACAACGGCCTGCTAATTGCGCCTGCGAGTGCACCGGGCAGTGGCAACGGCCTCTTTGCCTATGGCTCGTCGAGCCTGTTTCCGACCGATAGTTTTAACGCCACCGGCTACGGCGTCGATGCCTTGTTCAGGGCGAATCTCACGGGCTAGGGAGAACTGCGATGCATGCCGAAATCTATACTGACGGAATTGACGAAATAACGGTTGGTGGGGCGATTGTTCGCGTCGATATCGTCAGTCTTTCGCCAACCGAGCGCGACGCGAACAATGCACCCAAGAAAGTCTTTCGCCAGCGATTGATCTTTTCAATCGAGGCATTCGCCAACTCTGTAGAAGTTATGCAGAACGCGCTCCAGGGGCTGGTCGATGCAGGTGTCGTTAAGCGCAACAATCCGCGATCGCCACCGGATCTGTCGATGTCGAGCCCAGGCAACGCCGATATGACCGCATCAGTCTCGAACGCGCCACGGAATCCAAATGCTTCATCAAATTTCCGGTAACGACGAAGTTCAGCCGCTTCCTCGGGAGATCGAAGGCGAGCCGGTCGTCGAGTTTCGTGTCGAAGTCCAGACCGCATTGCACTGCCTGGCATTCGTTGCGGCGCGGCATGGCGTGGATCTCTCTGTCGAACAGTTGCGCCACGCTCATGCGGTTGATGGCACCGAGCTCGCGGTGCCCGCCATCCTGCGAATGGCCAAACACGCCGGCCTGAGAGCCAAGGCGGCGAAGGTCGATTGGCGGGCTCTGGTAAACCTCGGGGAGGCATTTCCCGCGATGGTTCAGCTCGCGAACGGCAATTGGGTGGTAGTTGCCAGCGCCAGTGGCGGCAGCGAGGACCCGCGCGTCAGCGTCATCGATCCGCTCGCGGATCGGTGGGACGAGCCGTTGCTCGTAAACGAGGAACAGTTTTGCGCTAACTGGCATGGTGATGTTCTGCTGATCAAGCAGGATCAGAGGGGGGCAGCGTCTGAGAAGACCTTCGGATTCCGCTGGTTCGTCCCCGAGCTTTTGCGCGAGCGGCGCCTCTTTGTCGATGTCGCTGTCGCGGCCATTCTGCTCTACGGGCTCGGCCTTGTAGTTCCCATATTCTTCCAGCTTGTCATCGACAAGGTGCTGGTGCATGAGAGCTTCACGACCCTTTATGTGCTTGCGGCCGGAGCCGTCGCCGCACTCGTATTCGATGCGATCTTCAGCTTCCTGCGCCGATATCTCATGCTGTATGCGACCAACAAGGTCGATATCCGCGTGGCCACCAAGACATTCGGTCATCTGCTGGGTTTGCCGGTGACGTTCTTCGAGCACATCTCGGCAGGCGTATTGGTAAAACATATGCAGCAGGCCGGCCGTATCCGGGAATTCCTGACCGGACGGCTGTTCCTCACACTGCTGGATGCGCTCTCGCTGATCGTCTTCATTCCTGTGTTGGCGATGTACAGCCTCAAGCTGACAGGGCTGGTCCTGGCGTTCACCGTGCTCAGCGGCACGATCGTCGTGCTTTTGATGGGGCCGTTCCGGCGTCGCCTTTTCAGCCTATATCAGGCCGAAGGCACGCGACAGGCGTTGTTGGTTGAGACTGTCCATGGCATGCGGACGGTCAAGTCACTGGCCATGGAGCCGCTGCAGCGCAAGGTCTGGGACGACAGCTGTGCCCAGTCCGTATCCATGCGATTCCATGTGGAGAAGATTTCCGCCGGGGCACAGTCCGTGACGGGATTCCTCGAAAAGCTGATGACACTCGGCATCATCGGCCTCGGCGCCCTGGATGTCTTCAGCGGGGAACTGACCATTGGCGCACTGGTCGCTTTCAATATGCTCGCCGGTCGCGTGTCGGGGCCGCTGGTGCAGATGGTGACCATGGTGCACGAGTATCAGGAGGTAGCACTTGCGGTTCGCATGCTTGGTGAAGTCATGAACCAGGCCCCGGAGCGCGAAGCGCTGCGCACCGGCCTGCGACCGGACATCAAGGGCAGCATCGAGTTTGAAGGCGTCTCCTTCCGGTATGGTAGCGAAGGGGCCGCAGCCCTCGATGACGTGTCTTTCACCATCGCGCCGGGTCAGGTCCTCGGAATCGTCGGACGCAGTGGCTCCGGCAAAACCACCCTGACGCGTCTGATGTCGGGTCTGTACCCTGTGCAGCAGGGATTGGTACGGATCGATGGCTATGATTTGCGCGAAGTCGATCTTGTCCACCTCCGCAAGAATCTTGGTGTTGTCTTGCAGGACAGTTTTCTGTTTCGCGGCACCATTCGGGAGAATATCGCGCGCGTCAAACGCGATGCGACCTTCGCCGAAGTCGTTGAGGCGGCACGGCTCGCCGGCGCGGACGAGTTCATCCAGCGAATGCCGCGAGGCTATGACACCCTGCTCGAAGAGGGCGCGTCCAATCTGTCCGGCGGGCAGAAACAACGGCTGGCCATCGCGCGCGCGCTGATCGTCAATCCGCGCGTCCTTATTCTCGATGAAGCGACCAGTGCCCTCGACTCGGAGAGCGAAACGATCATTCGCCGCAATCTGCGTTGTATCGCTGCCGGACGGACGGTCATCATTGTCTCGCACAGGCTGTCGATGCTCGCGGATGCGGACTCCATCCTTGTGATCGAGGGCGGCCGGGTCGTCGATTTCGACCGTCACGACAAACTCATCGCGAAGTGCAGCATCTATCGGCATTTGTGGAACCAGCAGATGAAAGCGGCCTGACAATGAACGTCAATGAGCGCGCGAGCCCGCCTCCTACGAGAGGAGATGGTTCGGTCAGTTCCGAACGGCGCAAGCGGCTCGGTTCCGGTACCGCGAGGACGCGCCAACCGGAGATCGTCCGTGAATTCCAGTCCGACGCAGTGGAGATCGAAGAGAGCGCGCCGCCAAGCGTCGCTCGGTTGACACTCTACTGCGTGGTCGCATTGATACTCGCCTCCATCCTGTGGGCTTCTCTGTCTCACGTCGAGACGATCGTCTCGGCGCAGGGCAAGCTCACAACGACCTACCCGAATCTTGTCCTCCAGCCGCTCGAGACGTCCGTCATTCGGCAGATGCACGTTCGCGCTGGCGACGTGGTCAAGAAGGGAGATCCGCTGGCGACGCTCGACCCGACATTTTCCCAGGCCGACCTGGATCAGCTGCGCGTGAAAGTCGCGGCATTCGATGCGACGATTGAACGCCTCACGGCCGAACTCGAAGGGCGCGACTACGTGTTGCCCGACCCGAATAACGCTGATGCGATCTTGCAGGGTAAACTGTTCATACAACGCAATTCGTTCTACAGCGCTCAGTTGACGACTTTCGACGCGCAAATCGCCAGCGCTCGTGCGAATCTGAAGACCGGCCAGGACGACGAGACGGTGCTGGCCCAGCGCCTCGAAACGATGAAGTCCATCGAGTCGATGCGCACTACCTTGATGGACAAGGAAGTCGGATCCAGATTGAACTTCCTGCTCTCGAGGGATGCGCGTCTCGAGGTCGAAAGCAACCTATCCAAGTCACGGGGTAACCAGGTCGACACCGCACACAAGATCGAGAAGGCCAGCGCAGATCGACAGGTTTTCATCGAGGAATTCAGGCGCGCAACGTATCAGGAACTGGTCGAGACGCTGGCCAAGCGTAGCGGTGCGGCAGAAGACGTGAAGAAGGCGGAGCTGCGCAGGCAGCTCATCGTTCTGTCGGCGCCGGCTGACGCTGTCGTACTGGAGCTCGCGAACCGCACTGTCGGGTCGGTGGTGAAAGAGGCGGAGACGTTGTTTGTCCTTGTGCCGCGACACGTGCCGCTGCAGGTGGAAGTCAATGTCGAGGGTCGCGATATCGGCCAGATTGCTATCGGACAGCCAGTTCGTCTGAAGTTCGAGGCATTTCCTTTCCAGAAATATGGAACTGCAACGGGCGTGGTGCGCGTCGTAAGCGAGGACGCGTTCAGCCCGGACGCGAAGACCGACGCGGCGCGGCGCAATCCCGCTCCCTATTACCGCGTTCTGGTGGACGTCACCGACAGCAAGCTGCGAACCCCGTCGGGGCAGGTCCAGCTCATCTCCGGCATGGCCGTCACCGCCGAGCTGAAGGTCGGGCAGCGTCGTGTGATGTCTTATTTCCTTTATCCGCTTCTCCGCGGTCTGGATGAGAGCATCCGTGAATATTGAACGGGAGATTTTATGAGCAACGCGGGTAGTCAGGACGTGTCGGGCGCCAAGCGGATTGCAACAGGCCAAACCACCGCGAATTCGCCACTGATTAATTATGCGCTGGGCGGGTTGCAAAGGTGCTGGCTTCCGGATCTAGGACGATGGTCGCATATCTATCATCTCGATGGACGGGAGGCTCCAAACGAGTCCGTTCCTCACAGTGACGCCTTCAATTCGCTGAATGTGCTGCTCGGAATGTCACGTATTCGCGCCGTTCCACAATATGTGGACGTCCCGGAAGTGTTTTGGGCCAACGTAGACCAGTTAACGCGCGTACCGGCGGCGAAATATGCGTTTGGCCTCGCGTTGTGGGTAGCTGCCAGATTGAAACTCGATATGCCGTTCGGTGCGTCGAAGATCATCCGACAACTGCTTGAGGATCGGAGTCAATGGACTGATTTCCGGGCACAGGACCTGGGGATGCTGCTTACTGGGATCGTCGCGCAAGCGGCGGAAGGGAGAACCGAGCTGGTCCATCACGCTGCTCCGTTGTTCAACTTCCTGAATGAATCCTACACAACGGAGTCCGGCCTCTTCTGCGACACGGCAACAGGCTATCGGCGGCGATTTGCGTCATTTGCGGCGCAGACGGTTCTCGCATTCGCGTGCTACAGCTACGGTGAATTTGATGGCGATGCCGAGGCGATTGAGTTGGCAAATGCATGCGTACGTCGATTGATCGCGCTGCAGGGACGTCAGGGCGAATGGCCTTGGCTCTTCGACGCCGAACGGGGAGAAGTGGTGGACTTCTACGAGGTGTACTCCGTTCATCAATATGGAATGGCGCCGGCGCTGCTTGAAATCGCCGAGCGTCACAATGTGGAAGGCGCGCGTGACGCATTGGTCAGAGGTTTCACTTGGATACTTGGTGAGAACCAACTTAAACGATCGATGTTGTTACCGCCGTTGCAGATGAGCTATCGCTCGCAGGTACGGCAGAGTGAGATGCATGCGAGGAGTCGGGGCATGTTTCGCGCGGTCGCCAATGCCTATCTTGACCGCAAGGCGCAGTTAATATCGCCTGCCAAACTGGCGCTCAGGGCGGAGTGTCGGAGCTACGAGCTCGGGTGGATCCTGTGGTCGTTCGGCGAGCGAAGCGATCTTCCGCAACTGACGCAGAACCTGGTCTTCAGCCGCGCCCTGCGCTGAAGGCGTACTTCCGGCCTTACCAGCGCGTTTGTCTTTCCTGGGTGCCCCGCGAGTCCAGCGCATCAGCACCGCTTAAGCAAATCTGTGGCACTTATCTCCCTTGGAGTACGGCGGGTAAAAGGCGGTTGGCCCAACCATAACTCGCCGGAATAATCTGAATTAAATAATTAAATATCTATTGCTATTAAACGGCGAATATATAATGATGTGTTATATTAAATAGAGGGGCTGCTAATCGCATGACACACAGTCGCGTCGGTATAGGCGTCGTTGGATACGGCTACTGGGGGCCGAACCTTGTGCGCAACTTCGTTAGCAACCCGTCCGCTCACCTCGTCAGCATTGCCGATCGCGATCCGGCAAAGCTTCTGGCGAGCAGGCATCTCTATCCTGGGGTGACGGTTACGGACCGTTACGAGGACTTGCTTGAGGATCCCCAGATCGATGCGATCGCGATCGCCACGCCGGTGCGAACGCATTACGAGCTAGCGCTTGCCGCGCTCAAAGCGGGTAAGCACGTTTTGGTGGAGAAGCCGCTCGCG
The DNA here is from genome assembly GCF_008329525.1 of Tardiphaga sp. P9-11. Taxonomy (GTDB): domain Bacteria; phylum Pseudomonadota; class Alphaproteobacteria; order Rhizobiales; family Xanthobacteraceae; genus Tardiphaga. Next base: position 64,782 of record NZ_NPKQ01000008.1, read on the forward strand.
TCAAGCGCGGATGAAGTCCGTCATCTCATCGACGAGGCTGATCGGCGAGGTCTGACGCTGATGGTCGATCACACCTTCCTTTACACGCCGGCGGTGCAGAAGATTCGCGAACTGATCACTGCGGGCGAACTCGGTGATGTCTATTACTACGACAGCACGCGATCGAGCCTTGGTCTGTTTCAGAGCGACGTCAACGTGATCTGGGATCTGGCGGTTCACGATATCTCGATCATCCAGTATATTCTGAACGAGAACCCGGTTGCGGTCTCGGCGACAGGATCGTGCCATGTGGCCGGATCGCCGGAGAACATGGCGCACATTACGCTGTTCTTTGAGAGCAAATGCGTCGCCCATATCAGCGTCAACTGGCTTTCGCCGGTCAAGGTGCGTCAGACTTTCATCGGCGGTAACAAGAAGATGATCGTGTATAACGATCTCGAGCCGACTGAAAAGATCAAGCTCTACGACAAGGGCATTACCCTGAATGCGTCGCCCGAGAATGCGCACCAGTTCAGGATTGGCTATCGGGCCGGCGATATGTGGGCGCCCAACATCTCCACCAAGGAAGCCCTCCAAACGGAAATCGGGCATTTCATCGAATGCGTGCGCACCGGGGCAGCGCCCGTCTCCGATGGCTTTTCCGGCTTGCGCGTTATCGAAGTGCTCGAGGCGGCGTCGCGCTCGATAGCCGATCACGGCAGGCCGGTCTGGCTGACGCAGCCGCTCACGGCCCCAGGTTCGCAGAAGGTCGCTCTCGAGGTGGTGTCTGCAGTGGGGAGTTGCTGATTGCCGAGCGGTCGGGTGGCAAGAACATGAGTGCTGTACAGCGGTCGATCGTCTTCTCCGCCGTTGAACGATACGCAAGCGTCTCGTTGTTCGTAGTCACGACCGCGATCATATCGCGGCTACTGACGCCGGCCGAATTCGGAACTTTCGCGGTGGTCAATGCCCTGACCACCGTGGTGTCGGTTTCGTTTCAGGAATTCGGCGGGGCGAACTATCTCATTCAAAAGCAAGAGCTGTCGCGAAGGCACATCCGCACGGCGTTCACCATCATTTTTGCAATCTCGATCATGATCGGGGCGCTGTTCTTCGTCCTGTCCGGCGTGCTCTCCCGGTTTATGGGGCAGGACAGTCTTGCGAACGGCCTGTCCGTGGCGGCCCTGAGCTTCCTGTTCGTGCCCTTCTCGGGGACGATCGCAGCTTTGTTCCGTCGCGATCTGACGTTCGGCAAGCTTGCGATCTGCAATCTCGTCGCCAATGTCGCGGGAGCGATCGTCTCGATCCTGCTTGCTATGCTGAATTTCAGCTATATGGCGCCGATCTGGGGCGGGTTAGCGAATTGCGTAACGCTGACGGTGATTTTGCTGGCCTGGCACCGCGACTTCGGGCTGTTTCGCCCGTCATTGGCGGACTATCGGGACATCGTCGGATTCGGTGTCTATTCAAGCGGCGTCAGCCTTATCAACGTCTTCTACAACCTTGCCCCGCAGCTGTTTCTGGCAAAACTTCTCGACTTCGCGGCGGTCGGCCTTTACAGCCGCGCCATCAGCCTGACCCAGATCTTCGATCGCCTCGTGATCCAGGTCCTGTCCCCTGTCATCATGCCGGCCGTCGCCGCCCAACGCAAATCGGGGGCCGATCTCAAACGAGTCTATCTCGAGGCGATACAGCTCCTCTCAGTGACGCAGTGGCCGTGCCTGACGTTCATTGCGATCATGGCGCATCCCATAATCGAGATCTGGCTTGGGGCGAATTGGCTGGAGATTGTTCCACTGGTGCGTATTCTCTGTGCCGCAAATCTCGCGATGTTTGCGGCGTGCCTCAGCTACCCGGTGCTCGTCGCAGCGGGCCACGTGCGCGATGCGCTCGTCTCGTCGCTGATTTCCCTTCCGCCATCGCTGTGCCTGCTGTTCGCCGCTGCATTCTTCAACGTCCATGCGGTCGCGGCGGCGGCTCTGCTGACGCTGCCGTTTCAGGCCGTTGTCACGATCTACTTCATACGGAAGCGACTTGGTATCGACGGAGGTCAGATTATCGATGCGCTCCAGAAGAGCGCCATCGTAACCGTCTCGACTGCTCTCGGCGCGGCCTGTTGTGCGGTGCTGATCGAGGTCGGCGCGGTAAAGCCCATTGTCGGTCTCGTCGCCGGATCGTCCTGCGTCGCGCTTTGCTGGTGGCTGGGGCTCGTACTGACGCGGCATCCCATGCTCAATCACCTGTATCACGCGCTTTCCGGCGTCGTAGATATCGTGAGGCCGCGGTTTCGGCGGCCGTTACTTTGAGATGCTCAATTGAGCGCGTGTAAACCGGAGAGCCAGAATGCCTATCGCAAAAGACGTGAAGCTCGGTCGCGACGTGCGGATTTTCCATCCGGACCTTGTCAATCTCTACGGTTGCTCAGTCGGCGACGAGACGAAGCTCGGCACTTTCGTGGAAGTCCAGGGCGGAGCGCATATCGGCGCCCGGTGCAAGGTATCGTCGCACAGCTTCATCTGCGAAGGCGTCACCGTCGAGGACGAAGTGTTCATCGGCCATGGTGTGATGTTCACCAATGATAAGTATCCGCGCGCGACCACGGCGGACGGCCAGCCGCAGGGACCCGCCGACTGGACGGTGGAGCCGACGCGCGTCGGCAAGGGCGCATCGATCGGGTCCAATGCAACCATCCTGTGTGGCATCAATATCGGAGCGGGAGCGATCGTCGGCGCCGGCGCCGTGGTGACGAAGGATGTGCCGGCCGGGGCTGTCGTCGCGGGCGTGCCGGCGCGCATCCTGCCGCCGTCCAAGGCCGAAGCCGTGATCGCCGGCGTGCGTCGCACCGCGTGAAGTGGCGTTGCCCTGCAGCCGGGCCAATTAAATATCGGCCGTGTATTATTTTCCTGCCAGATATATATTGATTTAATTTTTATTTTATAATTTAATAATATTAATCGGGCGGCCGCACCGGCGCCACTGTGCAGGGGTTATGACATTGGTACCATTTCTAGATTTGAAAGCTCAATATCGCCAGATCAAGCCGGAAGTCGACAGTGCGGTGCTCCGCGCGATCGAGAGCACTCAGTATGTGCTCGGGCCGGAGGTGACGGCCTTCGAGAGGCGATTCGCCGAATATTGCAGCGTCGGCCATTGCCTAGCGGTAAATAGCGGCACTTCGGCGCTGCATCTGGCGCTGCTCGCGGCCGGGGTGGGCGCGGGCGATGAAGTCATTACCGTGTCGATGACGTTTGTCGCGACTACCGCCGCCGTGCTGTATAGCGGCGCCAAGCCGGTCTTCGTCGATGTCAGTCCCGTCACCTGGACGATGGATCCGACTTTGATCGAGGCGGCGATCACGCCGCGCACCAAGGCAATCCTGCCGGTCCATCTGCATGGACTGATGGCGGACATGGATCCAATAATGGAGATCGCCCGCCGCCATAACCTTGTGGTGATCGAGGATGCGGCGCAGGCTCATGGCGCCGAGTACAAGGGGCGCCGCGCCGGTTCGATCGGCGACTTCGGCTGCTTCAGCTTCTATCCGGGCAAGAATCTTGGCGCCTATGGCGAAGGTGGCGCGGTCGTCACCAACAAGCCGGAGCTGGCGCGGAAGGTGGCGCTGCTGCGCGACTGGGGCCAGGAGACGAAATACAATCACGTGGTCGCCGGCTACAACTATCGCATGGACGGCGTCCAGGGTGCGGTGCTGAACGTCAAGATGAACTATATCGAAGCCTGGACCGAAGGTCGCCGAGCGGCGGCAGCCGACTATGATCGTCGGTTTGCGAAGTTCGCCATCACCCGGCCGCAGCCGCCGAGCCACAGCCGCCACGTCTATCACGTCTATGCGCTGTGCCTGCCGCGGCGGGACGAGGCGCTGAGCGCATTGCAGGAAGCCGGCATCGGCGTCGGCATCCACTATCCTGTGCCGGTCCACTTGCAGAGGGCCTATGCAGGCCTCGGCTATCGCAGCGGCGACTTCCCCGTTACCGAACGCTTGGCCAACCATTTCCTCTCTGTGCCGATCTATGCGGAGCTGCAGCCGGAGCAGGTGGCCGAGGTCGTCTCGCAACTCGAGAAGGTCCAGCTCGTCGAGGCAGCCTAGGTCTCGTCGGTGCGGAACGGCTCATCGGTGCGCCGGCTTTCGGCGTCGCCAACAACAGGAGAGTGTCTTGGCTGATCTGAAGGGTAAACGCATTCTGGTCACCGGCGGGGCCGGCTTCATCGGCTCGCACATCGTCGACCTGCTGTGCGACGAGGGCTGCGTCGAGATCGTTGCGCTCGACAATATGATCCGCGGCCGGCCGGAAAACCTCCGGCAGGCGTTCGACCGCGGGCCTGTGCGCATGGTGCAGGGCGACATCCGCGACGGGAAACTGATGGCCGCGCTGGTCAAGGCTGCCGACATCGTATTCCACCAGGCTGCGCTGCGCATCACCCATTGCGCTGCCGAGCCGCGTCTTGCAAAGGAGGTCATGGTCGACTCGACGTTTGACCTGCTCGAACTCTGCGTGAAGCACGATGTAGAGAAGGTCATTGCCGCGTCCACCGCCTCGGTCTACGGCATGGCTGATGAGTTTCCGACCACGGAAAAGCAGAACTCCTACGGAAACCGTACCCTCTACGGCGCCGCCAAGGCGTTCAATGAAGGGTTGCTGCGCTCTTTCAACGACATGTACGGGCTCGACTATGTCGCGTTCCGCTACTTCAATGTCTACGGAGACCGCATGGATATCCACGGCCGCTACACTGAAGTGCTGATCCGCTGGATGGAGCGGCTCGATGCCGGGCTACCGCCGATCATCTTCGGCGACGGCAAGCAGACGATGGATTTTGTTCATGCCAGAGATGTCGCCCGCGCGAACATCTTGGCCGCGAGGTCGAAGGCCACGGATGAGGTCTTCAATGTCGCGAGCGGCACCGAGACCAGCCTCGCACAGCTCGCCTCGACGCTGGCCTCCGTCATGGGCCATCCCGGTATGAAGCCGGAATTCGCGCCCGAGCGCTCCATCAATCCCGTGCCGCGCCGCCTCGCGTCGACGGAAAAAGCGGAACGGCTGCTCGGCTTCCGTTCGACCATCGGGCTCGAGAAGGGTCTTGCCGAACTCGTGGACTGGTGGCGGGTGGAACGCGAAGCGATCGCCGCTGCCGGCGAGAAGGTGGCGGCCGCGTCGTAATCCGGGCGTCGCCGATTCCATTGAAGCCCCGCGCGCTTCCAGCGCGGGATCGGACATTGGGCGCGGCCCATGCCTGCCCATCTTGAAGCACCCGAACGCGGCGAGCCATGATATCAATCGTCGTCCCCGCCCACAACGAGAGCTCGGTCATCGGGCGGACGCTGCGCCAATGGATCGACGCTGCTGACTCCGGCGAGTTCGATGTCGTCGTCGTCTGCAACGGGTGCACGGATGACACGGCCGAGGTGGCACGGCAGTTCGGCGCGGCAGTCAAGGTCCTCGAAACGGACGTAGCCAGCAAGACCGACGCGCTCAATCTGGGCGACCGGGCGGCCCGCGGCTTTCCGCGGATCTATGTCGACGCCGATGTTGTGATGAGCATCGACACAATGCGGACCCTGGCCGGGCGCCTTGATCGAGGTGACGTGTTGGCGGCGGCGCCGACGGCAGATATCGATCTCTCCGGTTGTTCCTGGCTTGTTCGTAGATATTATGAAATTCGCTCCCGGCTGCCGTCAGCGCGCGAGGGAGTCGGCGGCTCAGGCGTCTACGCGGTGTCGGAGCAGGGGCGCAGTCGCTTCGGCGAATTTCCAGCCGTCACGGCGGACGACACTTATGTGCGTCTTCAATTCACGCCCGGGGAGCGGGTTACGCTACCGGACGCGCGGTCCACGATCTTTCCGCCGCGCGGCTTGCCGCAGTTGATTGCAGTCAGAACGCGTGTTCATCGGGGGACACTCGAACTCGCCCGGCTGTTTCCGGAACTGCTGACAAATAGCGGCGAGTCGAATGGCCGTGTGCTCCTTGCGCTGTTCAGGGAGCCGCTCCTGTGGCCGGGGCTGATGATCTATTGCTGCGTCAACCTGTTCGCACGGCGCAGGGCGATCAGGCACGTGCAAAGCGGCGCGCATCTGTGGCAACGCGATGAGTCCTCTCGCGTCGCGCTATCGGCCGACTCCTGCAAATAAATCGGTGGGTGCGCTGCTCGCATCGCGCGATCCGTCGGCGTTCGCGCCAACTGACGCTTCGCATCTCCATTACGGCGCCTACGCATTGCGCATCAACGCGCGGAAGGTCGCCGGACCTCGGTTGCGATGAAAATTCTACGATTTGAATGTTGCATTAAATAAAAAAAGATCTTGATTTTAAATGTAAGGTATTTAATGTTTATTTCATTAAATTAAATCGGCTGCGGCGGGCGTTTTTATGCCCGGTCCAACCCGCAGGCGGGGATTGCACAGCGTGCAGCCGTTGAGGAGGCCGATCGATGCTTCGAGACCCGATGTCTGACGGAAATTCGGTGCCGGAGATCAGCGTGCCGTTGCGTGGCGTTCGTCCGAAGGTGCTCGCCGTCTCGTCGGGCGGCGGCCACTGGGTCCAGATGATGCGCATCAAGCACGCATTCGACGACTGCGACGTGACATTCGTCACGGTGCATGAATCGTATCGGGCGCAGGTGCCCGACAATCAATTCTATCTGGTGAACGATGCGAATATTCGAACCAAGCTCGATCTGCTCAGGGCTGCGCGCCGACTGGCCTGGATAGTCTGGACGGTCAGGCCCGATGTCGTCATCTCGACGGGGGCGGCGCCCGGATATCTCGCGTTACGGTTCGGCCGACTGCTGGGCGCACGTACCATCTGGCTCGACAGCATCGCCAATGCCGAAAAGCTTTCAATGTCAGGCGACCGCATCGGTCGCAGCGCCGATCTCTGGTTGACCCAGTGGCCCCACTTGGCGCGCCCCAATGGACCGCATTACACGGGAGCCGTACTATGATTTTTGCAACGGTTGGAACACAAGGACATTTTGACCGCTTGATCCGCACGATCGACGGGTGGGCGGGCGCCAATGGCAGGACTGACGTCTTCGCGCAGACGGGTCCATCGGATTATCGCTCCGAGTATATCCGCACAGAGCGGTTCATCGACGCTACCGAATTCCGCGAGCGCGTCGAGGCGGCGAGCCTCGTGATCTCCCATGCCGGCATGGGCTCCATCATCACCGCGCTCGAGCTCGGTAAGCGGATCATCGTGATGCCGCGCCGTGCCAGCCTTGGCGAGCATCGCAACGACCACCAGCTGGCGACGGCGAAGCGCTTCGCGGACCAAGGCTCCATCACGGTTGCTTACACCGAGGAGGATCTGATTGAGAGGCTGGACCGGCTGCAGGCGCTGAACGAGACCGAGCGGCTCACATCGCCGGCATCGCCGCACCTTATCTCCACCATCCGCGGCTTCATCGGCAGCGGGCGAGCCGTTGCTGACAGGATCAGCTATAATTCTGCTGAAAATGGCAATGCCGAATAGCGTAGACGTCGGATTAAATATCTGATCATTTAATTTGTGAACGTCAATCGCGCTGCGTGTCAGCACGCGGGGCGCGGATATACCCAGCGAAAGAGCCGACCATGAGTGATGCGATGCCGTTCTCGGATGCCGATGACAGGACCATGGGTCGGCGTCGTGTCACGCCTCTTGTTGCTCCGTCAATGATCCCGATCGCGAAGCCGTTCCTAGATGCGGTAGAGGCCGACGCGGCACGCGAAGCCGTGTTGTCCGGTTGGTTATCACAAGGCGCGCAGGTCGGCGCTTTCGAACGCGAGTTCGCGGCGATGACGGGGGCAGGGTATGCTTGCGCCGTTTCCAACTGTACCACCGCGCTGCACCTGGCGCTGCTCGCCGTAGGCGTCGGACCGGGCGACGAGGTCATCACCTCGAGCCACTCTTTCATCGCCACCGCCAACAGCATCCGCTATTGCGGGGCGACGCCGATCTTTGTCGACATTGAACAAGCAACTTACAATCTCGATCCGAATTGCGTTGCCGAAGCGATCACGAATCGCACGCGGGCGATTCTGACAGTGCACCAGATGGGCATGCCCTGCGATCTAACGGGGCTGCTCGCGGTCGCAATGAAGCATGGAATTCCGGTCATCGAGGACGCAGCCTGCGCGATCGGCAGCCAGATCAATATGGCCGGCGTCTGGGAACATGTGGGCAAGCCGCGCGGCGCGGTCGCCTGCTTCTCCTTCCATCCGCGCAAGGTGGTCACCACCGGCGAAGGCGGAATGCTCACCACGTCGGACCCCGAGATTGATCGCAAGCTGCGCCTGTGGCGCCAGCACGGCATGAACGTGCCGGATACTGTCAGGCACAGTTCGGCGCAGGTGATCTTCGAGAGCTATGATTGCGTCGGCTTCAATTACCGGATGACCGATATCCAGGCCGCCATCGGCCGCAAGCAGCTGCTCCGCCTGCCCGAGATCGTCGCTCGGCGACGTGCTGTTGCAGACCGCTACGGGCAGCTGCTGGGCGATATCGAGGAGCTGGTCCTGCCATTCGAGCCGGAATGGGCGCGTTCTAACTGGCAGAGCTATTGCGTTCGCCTGCCCGAGCGGGTGAACCAGAAGGCGGTGATGCAGGGCATGCTCGACGAGGGTATAGCGACCCGCCGCGGCATCATGTGCTCGCACCGCGAGGCGCCCTATGCCAGCGGAGAGCGCCGGCACAGCCTGCGCCGGTCCGAACTCGCGCAGGATCACGCGATCCTGCTTCCGATCTATGTGCAGTTGACAGAGGATGATCAGTTGCGCGTGGCGGATGTGCTGCGGCGACAGCTGCGCGTCTAGGAAAATATCGTCGCCGCCACCTCTCGAGTTGGACGGTGCCGGAGAGTTTGAGGCAATTTCACGGAACCCGACCGATGACCACAGTTGATGTCGTTATCCCATGCTACAATTACGGCCGCTTCCTCAAAGCGTGCGTAAACAGCGTTCTCGATCAGTCGGGTGTCGAGGTCCGCGTGTTGATCATCGATGACACGTCGTCCGATGATTCGCTCTCGGTCGCGAGGGAACTGGCGGCGGATAGCCGCGTGACTGTGATCGCGCATCCGACCAACAAGGGACATATCAGAACATATAACGAGGGGATCGATTGGGCATCCTCCGAATATTTCCTCCTACTGTCCGCAGATGACCTTCTGGTCACCGGTGCGCTCGCGCGCGCCGTCACGATCATGGAGGAGAATCCAGACGTTGTGCTGACCCATGGACGATCCCTGAGCTGGCACGACCACCTCCCGATCCCGCAGGTCGAGGAGGCGCAAGATTGCAGCTGGAACCGCCAGGACCTCCTGAAGGAAATGTGCTCGACGTCGGTCAATTTCGTTTCGACGCCGACTGCGATTTCACGCACGAGCGTTCAAAAGGAGGTGGGCGGATATCGCCTGTCGCTGCCGCACGCCGGAGATATGGAGATGTGGCTGCGTTTCGCCGCGCGCGGCTCCGTGGCCTATATCGACGCCGTTCAAGCGATCTATCGAAAGCACCCGACCGCGATGTCAAATACCTATCTGGCCGAAATGATTTCCGACTACCGGCAGTGCCAGCTCGCGTTTACGACCTTCTTCGATGAGCACGAACACCGCCTCGGTACCTCGGGCGACCTTAGATGCGTTGCGCGTTCTGCTCTGGCCGACCGGGTGTTTGATCGCGGCATCAGACTGTTGCGACGGGGCCGGCTTCGGACCGGCATCTCCCTTATCCGCGAGGCCATGGCAATGGATCGACGGCTGCGCTATCTGCCGCCGCTTTGGCGTCTGCTGAAACCGCCGGGAAAAGACGGGCGCCAGTGGGCGTTGTCGATCATCCGGTAGAAGCCGATGAGGCTCGTGGGCTCGCGCCGTAGCCCTCATCGTCGGCTGCTTCGCGACGATGAAGTGCCGCACCGATGGCTATCGGCGGATCGCTTCCTGATAGATCCTTACGCGAGACCAACTGGCGCGCAAGGTGTCTTCCATTCTCTTCATGCCGGTGCGCGCGAAACGCGTGCGGCTGCGGAATGAATCGAACAGCGCCGCATTCGCATTCGGCGCCGAATATAGCCACGGTTTCCTCCAGGTAGTGAAATGGATGATCCGGGGCCGGCGGTCGGCCGGCAGCTCCGAGATACTCAGCGTCGCACTATGGGCCTGATAGTTCCATCTCGCATCGACCTGCTTCCACAGGCCGTCGCACGCATAATTCAATGCGTCCTGGTCGGCGAAATGAGTGTTTGGAGCGCGCTTCAAATAATCCAGAGCCGCCTCGACGATTTGCTTCTTTCGCCATTGGTCGAGGTCGATAAGCAATACGCCGGCATTGAAGTAGTCCCGCACATGCGGGACGTTCAGTTGGACCGCGTTCCGCTTGATTTGATCATCCAGTCCGTCATGGACCGCGCCTAGGGCATGTCCGTCGAGGTCGGTCGCGCACAACTTCTCGAGGTCATCGAGCACGAGTATGTCGCAATCCAAATATAGTACCCGCGAGACGGTAGTCGGAAAGATCTGCGGGATCAGGAACCGCGCATAGGTGAGTTTGGAAATATAGCCGAGGGTTGAAAAATCCCGGAACTTGTCCAGGTTCACCTCGATCCACTGGATTGATGCGGAGTCTTTCGGAAGGGAATCGGTAACCCTTTGCCGGAGTTCCTGAGATACCCCGTCCACGAGGATATGGAACTCGAATGGGGTGACGCCGTCGCCCGCCTCCACGGCGGACCGGAGCGTTGTCGCCAGTGGCATGGCATATCGGCCGTCGCAAGCAAGAACGATGGGGCATCGCATTGGTCTTGTTCCTATCAGGACGAGTCCCGCACTGAGCGCACTCCCGCTTAAAATGCGCTGCGCGGATCGAACAGGTACGACGCTTTGTTCATATTATTATTTCGTGCATATAAATTGACGCTAGGGACAATAAAACTTAAATGGAGTTTAATTAAATGTCGAGCCCTTTGTTGCGGCAATCGTCCAATCAATTCAGGGGATTGGCCGTTTGCAGCTGTCTGTTGTATTGAGTCGGGTCGAATTAAAGTCTTGATTTAATATAATGCGTCCACCAATATAAATTCGAATTATATTAAGGCGCCGGCATTTCATCGTGCCGCTCGTCGGGCGACCGGACCGCAGATCGAGGCTCAGGCGCGTGCGGGTGATGCATGAACGACGCCCGATGAGCGTTGAGCGAGCCTGCCCGTGCAGGAAGCTTCGCGAAGGCCGGGCCTGGTGAGAAAGCGGATCGCGTGCGAGACGGACAGATGCGGTACTCAACTGAGATGAAGCAAGACGCAATTCGGCGCGCGGGCGGCATGGCCTGCATGCGCTCGCGGGGAATCCTTCGCAGCGGGCAGGGGGCTGCTCGGCACCAGGCATGGCCGATCGGCTTCGATCCGTCTTTCTGCGGGAATCTGTGATGACGGCGAATGTGCATCCGCTCGGAAGCGTTCAGGCAGGTGGAGGTCCTCTCGTCTCCATCGTGATGTCGGTTTACAACGCGGGCGAATATCTGCGCCCGTCGTTGCTCAGCATCATCAATCAGACATATCGAAATCTCGACATCGTCATTATTGATGACGGCAGCACGGATGGCTGCTTCGAAACGGTTCAAGACCTGTTGCACGACGAGCGTATTCGCGTCACGCACCAGGCAAATGCGACGAAGCCCGTGGCCGTCAATCGAGCGCTCGAAACGATACGGGGGGAATTTTACGCGATCCAGGATGCGGACGACATCAGTCATCCGAAGCGGATCGAGCGACAGGTCCTTGCGCTGCTGAGCAAGCCGCATCTGGCTGCTGCGTTTTGCGGTAACGAGCTCATCATCAACGGCAAATCGATAGCCCCGCTATTTTCTCCAAAAACCGAGGAAGATTGCCGCGCCTATATTAATGCGTTTCGAATGCCTGCGCATGACCCCACGGGAATGTTTCGGGTCTCGCTGGTGGGCGACATGCGCTTCGACACGTCTTTGCCGGTTGCCGAGACATACGATTATATCCTGAGAATCGGCGAGCGGTTCCCGATGATAGTGCTGGGTGAATGCCTCTACAGCTACCGCATTCTCCCGAATTCGCTGACGCGCCGTGCGCCGCTCTGGCGCAAGCAGCTGGAAATCGACGCGTTCCGTCGGGCGTGCGAGCGCCGCGGTCTGCATGACGAACCGCTGGGTAAGACGAGCGATCGGAAATCGCGTAACTGTATGCTGGATAACAATATCGCCGCCCATTTCATGAAGAGCGTGTTGGATCTCCGACGGTCAAACCGTCGCTGGTCTGCGCTGAAGGTCGGCTGGCGATGCGCATGTCTGCATCCGACGGATCCCCATTATTACAAGGCGCTTGCATATGCCTTGATCCCGCATGGCGTCACCAGTCACCTACGCCGTGACTTCCCTTCCGGTTCATTGGAGGCGGCCAAATGAAGCGGGTCGTGCGCAAAGACGTGCGCGGGGAGCCGGGCGCCGGCCGGGCCCGCGCTCGCCCGTATGTGCAAAGCTCCGATCGTCGAGGGGGCTGACATTGAGCGGCCGGATCTTGCGAACTCGAATCGACGCGTCGTCTGTGGCCAGGCAAGCGCGCGGTCGTGGCGTGGGTTTTCCGGCAGCGGGTGCGAAGCAGGACAACGAGCCTCAGCTGAAACTATTGATCTGTGCCATTTTCCTGCCGGAAGGACTGTCATTCTTCATCGGCGATTTCCGGCTGTCTGTTGCCCGGGTGTTGATCTTCGTCTTCGCGATTATGGCGCTGTCGCAGCGCGGGAACGGGCGAAGCTCGGTCAACGTGCCGTCAGATTCCCTGGCCCTGATCACCGGCGCCTGGATGATGATCGCAGCGACCTTCACTGACGGTTTCACGGGACTGAAGGGCGCCGGCATGGACGCCATCACATTCAGCGGTACCTATCTCGTATTCCGATACACGCTCGGACCGGTGAACAGTTCCGTTCGGCTCATGTATTTCGCATGCAAGGTCGTCCTCGTCGTCATCGCGGTTGCGATGCTCGATCCGTTGACCGGGCGGCTGGCCACCTATGATTTCATCAAGGGAATTACGGGCTATTCGAAGCCCGCCTATGAAAGCGCGCTGGTGCTGCAGGCGGAGACATTGTTCAGGGATGGCTCCATTCGGGCCATGGGGCCACTGGAGCACTCGATTCTCTTCGGCGCTGTCTGTGCTTGGTTTGGAATTGCGGCCCTAGTCACCTTCAGGAACAAATTTTTCGGATGGGCCATGGCGATCATTGCGCTCGTCGCAATCTTGTTTTCGCAGGCAAAGAGCCCGCTGCTTGCCTTTGGAATCGGTGCGTTGCTGGCCGGCTACTACAGTATCACGCCGCGCTTTACGTCACGATGGAAACTGGCAGGCCTGTCCGCAACCGCGTTGCTCGCGACTGTGTTTACTTTCTCGGGTAGCCCGATCGCAACGCTCGTGCGTCTCGTCGGCGTCAGTCCGGAATCCGCCTGGTATCGCCAGGCGATCTGGGATGTGGGAACGACTGTGGTGCTTGGCTCGCCGCTTTTCGGCATCGGCATCAATGGCGATTGGGATTGGCAATCTCATGGTGCGCTGGTGAGCGGGAGCGTCGATGCATTCTGGCTCGCTTTCGCCATGTCCTACGGCATTCCCGGAAGCCTTCTAGTACTTGCGACGATTGTGGGCGCATGCATGCTGGGTTCGGTGGACAGGTCGCCTTACCTGACGCGTGAGGAGGGGAGATTGTCGACGGCCCTCGGGATCGTCGTTGCAATGACCGTCGTACTGGGGTTCATCGTTCACTTCTGGGGCATCTGCTGGATCCTCATTGCTGCCCTTGCGGGAGTACGGGCGCACCTCGCAGAAGCTGCGGTCGTTCGCGGAAGGGCCGCGCGGGTATCGAATGCTCAGCGCGAAGCAGCGGCGGTGGGATTGCTTAAGAGCGGCCGGGGCTGGACCGGCGCGCGTGGCATGCGCGCTCCGACGGCACGATGAACGCCAGACGGGGCTTTGAAAGTCATATGAGGCACTGCGACGACGCGAGCGGCATTCAAATAGGCGCACGGGACCGGCCGATGAAAGTTTCCATCATTATTCGAACCTACAATCGCGGATATATTATTGGCGAGGCCATACAGAGTGCCTTGCGCCAGACTCTCGATGATTTCGAGATCATCGTGGTTGACGATGGCTCGTCCGACGATACCGCGGATGTCGTGGAGCGATTTAGGAGTGAGAAGATCCGATATATCCGGCACGACGGAAATCTCGGCGTGAGCGCTGCCGGCAATACTGGTATCAAAGCCGCGCAGGGTGAGTTTATCGCGCATCTGGATTCGGACGACATGTGGTCGCCGGATCTGCTCGCCAGGCTCGTTGCCGTTCTCCAGCAGTATGACGAAGTGGCTGCTGCATTCAGCGACGTCGAAGTTCATCGCGGAACGCAGATATCGTCGATCGTCGGCAGCATGCGGGCATTTCCGAAGCTCCTTGCATCGCGGGGTGACGGTTCGGATGTGTTTCTGTTCAGCAGCAGGGAAATGTATCTATGCCTACTGGAGGAAGTGCCGATCAAGCCAACGGCATTGCTGGTGCGTCGCAGGGTGCTGGACGAAATCGGCGGGTATGATGAAGCATGGCGGTCGGGGGAGGATTGGGAGCTCTATCTCAGGATCGCAAAGCGATATGGCTTCGGCTACGTCAACCGCAAGCTCGCAGTGATGAGGGTTCTGGCGGACTCGACCCTTGCGAAGTATCAAGAGCAGGACAAGACCTCCCTGCTACGGCTCGCGGTCAGCGAGAAAAAGGGGTTGGTACAAGATGGCGAAGCCCTTCAGGTCGTCAATCGCGCGATCTATCATCACAGCAAGGACCTCGGCTGGATTTATCTTCACACCGACCGTCGATTGAAATCGATCAAGACTTATCTGCGAGGCTTTTTCGAAACCGGTCAGGTCCCCCTGATCGTGCGGGCGGGAGTGGCTCTTATGCCGTTGCAACTGGTGTCCGGGTTGAAGTCGATGTTTCTATCAGGCGGCCGTCTGCAAGGCTGAAGCGATCGTCGCCGGTGGTCTGAATTCATGCGAGAATGGTCTGTGCGGTTGACCGTCGGTCATGTGCAAGGAAGCGATATGATTCATAGTCACGCGGCGGCGAAGCAAGCATTGCGGCGGATCGCATTCGTGACGATCGGCGACTCGCGCAAGGTCGGGTTCTGGTCCGGCACGCCGTTCCATATGGCAAAGTCGCTGGCGGCAGAGGGCCACGACGTGGTCCATGTCGGACCGCTGAATGCGCCGATCCTGCCTTTCTACAAAGCGTATTCGCGGGTGCGGCGGGTATTTCGTGGACAGAGGGTTTCGCCGTTTCATGCGGGCCCGGTGGTTGCGCAGTTCGCTGCCGATGCGGTGAAAAGCGTTGCCGCGCTTTCGCCGGATATTGTGTTCGCGCCCGCCGGATCCTTGTTTGCCTCGGCCATACCCGTAGGCACGCCGCTGGTTTATGCATCGGACGCCACGTTTCGGCTCGTCGAGAATTATCATCCCAATTACCGGACTATGTCGCCTGCCGCGCGCGCGACTGCCGAGCAGCTGGAGCGCAGGACGATCGCACGCGCAAATCTATTGCTCTATCCGTCCGAGTGGGCCGCCGAGTCTGCAATCCGCGAATATGGCGCGGATCCCGCGCGGGTGCATGTCATCTCGTGGGGGGCAAATCTCGCAAATCCTCCGCCCCGCGCCTCGGCGCTGGGCCCGCGCAAGGATGGTCCGTGCCGGCTGCTCTTCATCGGCGCCGATTGGCGGGAGAAGGGAGCGGATATGGCCGTGGCTACGCTGGCCGAGCTCGCAAACAGGGGCGTTGATGCAGAACTCGTGATCTGCGGCTGCACGCCCCCGACGCCCATTGCGCGGAAGGGCTTGCAGATCATTCCGTATCTCGACAAGAACGATCCCGAGCAGCTCAATCGCATCGACCAGCTCTACCATGACGCGGACATATTTCTGCTGCCGACGCAGGCTGACTGTTATGGGATCGTCTTCTGCGAAGCAGCTGCATACGGAGTGCCGAGCATTGCACCCAGGACTGGCGGCGTGTCTGGTGCCGTGAGTGCCGGCGAGACGGGCCTGCTGTTGCCGCCGACGGCCAGCAGCACTGACTATGCGACGGCGATCGCCGAGATATTCGCCGACCCGGATCGGCTGTCGCGCCTGAAGCAGGCGAGCCGCAATGCCTATGAGGAACGGCTGAACTGGGGGATCTGGAGCAAGCGGGTGTCGGAGCTGATACAAAGCTTATGATCATTCTCAATTATCACGAGTTATCCGAGCAGCCACCGTCGAACAAATGGTGCCTGGCGCGCGAGGCGTTCGATATACATCTCGCGCTCTGCGGCGACCGGATCATCTCGCCCGGGAAGTTCTTGGCGCACTGTGATACTCCGGCAGGCGGCCGCAGCGATGACGTGCTGATCACCTTCGACGACGGCTTCCTGTCGGACTACACGCTGGCTTACGAGCAATACGTCGCTACCGGCTGCATTCCGGGCTTCATGTCCTTCATCCCGCTCGATTTTGTCGGGCAACCCGGCCGTATGAGCTGGAGGATGATCGAAGAGCTGAGCAGGGCCGGCATCACAATTGGCTCCCACGGCCTCGCTCACATCGATCTCACCAAGGCTTCGGATGCGGAGCTTGAGCGCGAATTGACCGTGTCCAAATCGATGCTGGAAGAGCGGTTGGGACAGCAGGTCGGCTTATTCGCGTTCCCATACGGGCGTTTCTCGCGGCGTGTCTGGGAGGCCGCCTTGAGGGCCGGCTACACCCAGCTCTATACGATCCAGCTCGGACATCATGGCGGCTTTGAACCATTCCTCTATTCCCGCCTTTGCATGACGAGCGATTTCGCTGTCGAGCAGATGCGCGTGCATCTGGCCGATCCCGATGCGATGCGCGGGATGGCCTGGCAGATCAGTTCGAAGTTGGGCATCTATCGGCACCTGATGCTTTGGCGATACCGATAGCGATCCGCATTGGTCGATCAGTTCGGTGCTCAATACGGCTATGGCCGCGGGATCTGATTTCCGACGATGAGGCGATCGCCTTGCCGAGTAACCCAGCGCACATTTTCCCATTGGACGATATTAATGCGCCGGCCTTTGACCACATCGAAGGAGAAGGCGCCGTAGCGAAATGAGCCGCGCACGAAATAGACGTTCTTGAGGCTGACCGAAGATCCCCCGTCTGCCGGGATCCGCAGCCCATAAGCCCCACCCTCGAACAAAACGTTCTCCAGTACGTGCGCGCCCCGCCAATCGTCTGCGGACCAATAACCGGCGGTCGTTGCCCCCGCCATCTTGAACGTCGAGTTCTTGACGGTAATGATCCCTGTCGAGCCGGGGGAATAGCACTGCAGCCCATCCGCGTGATCGTTGCCCAAGCCGGTGGCTGCGATATAGACCCATGTCAGATTGATGTTTCCGCTGATGCAGCGAATTCCCTCGCGTGACTGGATCCGTACGCGCGTGAGGCTGCAGGAGGAACCGCAGGTGATCGTCGATTCGCCGGAATTCTCGACGATCGACAGGTCCGTGACGGACGATCCAGGCGGCAACTTGATCGTGCTCGTGCCGGCCTTCGCTTTGACGAAAATCGGATCGTCGAAGCTCAATGGGGCATCGATCGTAAGCTGCGACTGATCGGGCGTCTCGCCGGGTGTCGGGGCTGCATTGTCGTCGCCGCGGTCAGACGCGGCAAGAACGTAGCCGGGGCGGAGCGGCGGCGACGCGTCTCCCGGTCGCGCTGCAGCTGTTGCCGCCGGCACCAAACTCAGCATCAGGAGCAATCCCACCGATGCTTTTGGAAGGGGTCTG
Source organism: Tardiphaga sp. P9-11 (assembly GCF_008329525.1). Lineage (GTDB taxonomy): Bacteria > Pseudomonadota > Alphaproteobacteria > Rhizobiales > Xanthobacteraceae > Tardiphaga. The sequence goes on from NZ_NPKQ01000008.1 coordinate 82,602, forward strand.
TCGCTGGATTTCATTGATCTCGTCCGTCTCGGTCGCTTCGCCGCATACGAATACATTGAACCTGCCTTGACGTGACGACATGCGAGAGGGGGGAGACTCTCGCACTTACCTTGCGGCAGTTCGAATGCGTCGGCTGCGCCGATACGATACAAAGTTCTCTGGGTCCGAGGCGCCCTTGCGCGCCGCGTGACGCCCAAGAGCCCGGTGTCTTTGATTCCTGTATATTCATGTTGGCCTGACATCCGCACGACGAGGCTACGCTTGATTATGACCCGAAACCAAGGGATTATCACTCGCGGTACCATGTCGAGCGCCTTACGGGGAGAATTCGTCAGATGTCGTGTTGCGGTCTGCAGTTTCAAACTGAAGCATGACCATCGAGGACAGGCTGGAACGTTCCGAGGGCACGTCGCGCAAGAGCGTCAAACTTGCCGTTATCATCGTTGCGTACCGTAATGCCGACGACATTGATCGCTGCCTGAAGTCACTCGAGCAGTCTGACCTCTGTCAGTTCGAGGTTTTCATCTGTGAGAATGGTGGGGAAGCGGCCTATACGGATTTGCTGTCGCGTGTGGTCGGGGCAGATCGAATCCTGAAACGGTCGCCGGAGGCCGCGGGCATGCTCGACCTTCCTCAGAGGCGGCTGGCGTTTGTGGCAAGCTGTAAATTCCAGGGTCGTGCGAATGCCGTCCGGATTGGGCTCGCTACCGACAATCTGGGCTACGGCGGCGGCGTCAACGCCTGGCTGGAGCCTCTCCTCGACACGCCCGGCTGGGATGCTGTGCTCGTCCTCAATCCCGATACCGAGGTCGATGCGTCCGCGCTGTCGGAAATGATGGCCAAATCCGACGAGGGTTTCGGCATGGTCGGCGCAAGCCTGGTGTTCGATACGAGCCCCGACAGAATCATCAGCTACGGCCTTCATTGGTCGCGCATGACGGGGCGCGTCATTGCAGTAGGGCGTGATGCGCCGGTCGGCAGCCCGCCGTCGGCCGAAGACCTTGCAAGGCTCGATGCAATCAGCGGTGCCTGCGTTTTGCTGACGCGCACATGCTTGCGCGATGTCGGCCTCATGGCTGAAGACTATTTCCTCTACATGGAAGATCTGGATTGGGGGCTTCGTCGGGGCAGCCACCGCATCGGCATCGCGAACAGGGCACTTGTCCGCCATATTGGCGGGACGACGATCGGCTCCGCCGTGGCCGTCGAGAAACGCTCCTATCTCTCTATTTATCTGTCTGCCCGTAACAGCGTGCTCTATGCTCGGCGTTTCGCGGGCTGGCGTTGGGTCTGCCATTTCGGAGTTGGTCTGCTCTATGCAGCGCGCTATCTGATCAAGGGATCAGCCACCGCTGGGAAGGTGGCGCTGGCTGGTTTGCTGGACGGTGCGAGGGGCAAGACCGGACGGCCTGACGTCGTACCCGGAGCGAGCTAACGGCGTGGTCTCCCTCGCCCGGTGGCCGCTATTTGATCTCTTTTGCCATATTTGCGCTCGCCGAGCGGTGAGATAGTCCTGCCTCGACGCGATGACGACCGTCATTTTTCACGATCTCAGGCGCGAGATCGCCCCATCAATTAAATAGATAAATCGGCCGGCTCGGCTTTAATTAAAAGAAATAAATAACGCGCCGAAGTACGCCGGGTTGATGGGTGGAATTATGAAGAAGATATTGCCTCCGGCTCAATCGATGCCTAAGAAAAGGTATTTACCGACGATTGATCGGCGCCATCAACTCGCTATCAAAGTTCTATCTGCAAGCTGGTGCTTTTCGTCAAGTTGGTTCTCGGGCTGCTAGCCGACTCATATCGTTGTTATTCAGGCGTGAAACCACGTGTCACCGGGTCGAGAGTTCTTGCGATGCAAGTAAGACCTGCAAGACACTTGATATTTAGATGGTGCTCTTCAATCCGTATTCACTCTGCGGAAAAACTGGCTGAAAGGGGCGTTTTTTCGCGATCCAATTAACTGCGTAGAAATCGGGGAGGTTTATTCTAGGCGTCGTCGGTGCTGCGAATAGCGATCTATTTTATTACTTCGCCATTTTACAGGCTTTGTGAGGGTTTAAATGGGGTCGCGAAAATCACCTTGGGTGGGCCGTGATGTTGTCCCAAAAAAGCCTCTGCCAGCCACCAAAGACGATTCCTGACGATGCGCCATTGGGGTGCATGTGGAGCATCGTCCCTCGGGACTCTTAGTCGCGAGCTCGGGGACAATCAGAGACTACTTGGAGATTTGGAATGGCAGGAATTCCTTTGAGCTGGAATGACCCGATTTTTAGTGGCGTTACCACTTCGGGCCCAGTTGTAGTTAAGGACGGCGGGACGCTCTCGAACAGAAGCATCACCGATACAAGCGACGCGACGTCGATCGTCGGTGGCGGCTCATTCACGCTGGACACGGTCCGCGTCAGCTCAAGAGAAGCTGTTCGCATCGGGGGCGGCGGCGACATCACGATCAATAACTCATATCTCGAGACCACAGGGTTGGCGGGTGACCACGCCGATGGTATTCAAGCCTATAGCCCGGGCAGCTCGGGCAATGTGACCATCACTAATTCGACGATCGTATCCCACAATCAGAACGCAACGGCCGGTCTCTTCATCGCCGACAATTACGGTGGCACGGTCACGCTGAATAATGTGGTGTTCGAGGGAGGTCCGATCGGACTGCGCATTGCCGCGGACAATCAGGACATCACTGTGTCCCTCAAGGACGTCTATTTCGTCGGCCCGTTCCAATACGATCCTCTGCTTATTCAGGAGATCGCTGCCAACATCCACATTACCCAGTGGGAGAACGTGCGCTACGCGACCATCGTGAATGGCCAGCTCGTTCCGGGCGCGCTCATCGCTTCGCCGTTCCCCGTGGAAGGCGGCGCCACGACGCCGCCACCGGTGCAAGATCTGATCGCCGATATCACCTCCTGGTCGCCCGATAGCGGCAAGATCGGCGATGGCACAACCAATGCCGACAAGATTACGCTGAAGGGCATCGCGACCGCCGGCAGCACCATCAAGGTTCTCGACGGCACCAAGTTGGTTGGCACAGCGACCGCCGACGGCAGCGGCAACTGGAGCTTCACCAGCGGCGCGCTCGCCGACGGCACCCACAAGTTCACGGCGACTGCCACAAATTCGACTGGGACGAGCCCGGCCTCGGCCGTGCGCTCGGTCGTGGTCGACACTGCGGCGCCGAACGCGCCCACGGTGGCCGTGTCCACCTCGGCGGCGGCACTGGCTGCCTCTCATGTGGCCGTGCTTACCGGCACTGCGGAAGCCAACAGCGCCGTCAAGGTCTATGACGGCACTACGCAGATCGGTACCGCGACCGCCGGCAGCAACGGGGCCTGGACGTTCACCACGGCCAATCTCGCCACCGGCAACCACAGCTTCACCGCCAAGGCGACGGATGCGGCCGGCAATACGGGCAATGCGTCATCTGCCGTGCCGGTCACGATCTCGAACACGACGACGCCTCCGCCGACGTCAACAAAGCCAGGTGCGCCAGTCATTTCCTCCTTCTCTGAAGACACCGGCACGAAGGGCGACGGCATCACCAACGACAACACGATCACGCTGACCGGCACCGCTGCCGCCAACAGCACGATCAAGGTCTATGACGGGGCGACACAGATTGGCACGTTGAAGGCCGCGGCCAATGGGTCGTGGAGCTTCACCACGTCGGCCCTCAGCGATGCAAAGCACACGCTGACCGCAACCGCGACCAACAGCTCGGGGCAGACCAGCTCCGCTTCGTCGGCGGTGGCGATCACGGTCGATACCACAGCACCAGTCGCGCCGACCATCGGCGCCGGTTTCTCGGCGAGCGAGCGGGCGAGCGCGGCTGCGAGCCTGCCCACATCCGTTGCCAGCGGCTCGGCGTTGAACCTGAAGGGCGTAGCGGAAGCCAAGAGCACGGTTTCCGTTTATGACGGCAACACCAAGATCGGGACCGTCACAGCCGGCACTGACGGTGCGTGGACCTTCTCCACGAGCAGCCTCGCGGCCGGCAACCACACGCTGACAGCCAAGGCGACCGACGCGGCCGGCAACATCGGCACGACATCCGCCGCGTTGACCGTCAACGTTACATCCACCACGACCCCGGTCCCTCCATCGGCACCCAAGATCGCGTCCTTCTCTAACGACACCGGCAAGGTGGGCGACGGTATCACCAGCGACAACACGCTGAAGCTGGACGGCAGCGCAGCTGTGAACAGTAGTGTCACTCTTTATGACGGGGCGCAGAAGCTCGGTACGGTCAAGTCGGACAGCAGCGGCGCATGGAGCTTCACGACCGCAGCGCTGAACGACGGCTCGCACAGCCTGACCGCCAAAGTGACCGATAGCAAGGGCCAGACCGGCGCGGCGTCCGCGGTGACCAAGGTCACCGTCGATACGCATGCACCGGATGCGCCGTCGCTGGGAGTCTTCACGGCGGACGGCAAGGCCCTGAACGGCCCGACCACGGTCGCCGATGTCACGCTGAAGGGCACGGCCGAGGCGAACAGTCTGGTCAAGCTTTTCGATGCCGGAAAGCTGATCGGTGAGGCGACTGCCAAGGCCGACGGCACCTGGAGCTTCGACCCCGGGCACCTGTCGAATGGCGATCACAAGTTCGCGGCGATCGCCTCGGATGCCGCCGGCAACACCGGCGTCTCATCCGTGGCCAAGGCAATCTCCGTGAACGACTCTCCGGCTTCGTCAGCAGGGATCGACCTCACCAAGGTGTATCAGGGCTCTGACGGCTCGGTGGTCATCAAGGGAACGGCCGACGCCTATAGCCAGATCAAGATCTTCGACGGAACGAAGGAGATCGGTTCGGTCAAGGCGAAGGCGGATGGCGATTGGAGTTACGGCACCGGGTCGGTTTCACAGAGCTCGGTACACTCCTTCTCTGCGAAGGAGCTCGATAAATCCGGTCAGGTCGTGTCAAGTTCGGGAAGCGCAATTGTTGGCACTTCCGGTGGGAATACGCTCAAGGGGACGTCGGGCGATGACATTTTTATCGGCAACGGACACCCGGATACGTTCGTATTCGCTCCGAATTTCGGAAACGATACGATCAAGGATTTTCGAGCCAGCGGTTGGTCGCACGACACTGTGCAATTCAGCAAGAGCATGTTCGACAACTTCGCGGATGTCCTGTCTCACGCCACGCAAAGTGGCCAGGATGTCGTGATCGCGTCGGGCCACGATTCGCTCACGTTAAAGAACACGAAGATCGGCGCGCTGGACAAATCGGACTTCCACTTCGCTTGACGACCTAGGCGCACTCCGTGCGCGATGGACCAGTTGACGCATCGATCCAATGGGATCTGGATCGATGCGTCCCGAGGGGGACTACAATGATTAACTTTGGAAGGCGGGGGGAAACACCCCCGCCGGAGCGGGCACGATTGAACAAGGCTCCGAGCTTTGCGGGATTGTCGCGCTTTTTCGGCATAGGTAATAAAGCGGACGCGAAGCGGGCAACCGATTCGAAGAAGCCGATGCCGTCGAATGGAGCGATTCCTAAGCCGTCCTTGAATGCCAAGTCGTCTTCGACGCCAAAAACGCTCTCTAATTTCGTGGAGACGGCCCGGCTGACCATGTTCTCGGGCAAAACTAGGTCAAGCGACGATTACGCTGTACCGCGGTCGGAGTTTGCAGGATTTCTCAGTTCTTGCCGCCAGATTTTCTGGGCGATGGCGATCTTCAGCGGCGTCAGCAATATCCTGATGCTGACCGGCTCATTTTTCATGCTGCAGGTCTATGATCGTGTCTTGCCGAGCCGGAGCGTGCCGACGCTGATTGCGCTGCTGGCGCTCGCGATCTTGCTTTATCTGTTCCAGAGCGGCCTCGATCTCATCCGCACCCGCATCAGCGCGCGCATGGGGCGCCATCTCGACGAGACGCTCGGCGGCCGCGTGTTCGATGCCGTCATTCGCCTGCCGCTGAAGACACGCGGGGACGGCGATGGCCTGCAACCCGTCCGCGATCTCGATCAGGTGCGGAGTTTTCTGGCGAGCGGCGGCCCATCTGCACTGTTCGACATCCCATGGATGCCGGTCTATCTCGGCATCTGCTTTCTTTTCCATTTCTGGATCGGCGTGACAGCATTGGTCGGCGCGCTCGTTCTGGTCGCCATCACGATGCTGACCGAAATTCGCTCGCAAGGGCCCGCCAAGGCCTCTGCGCAGTTCGCCGTTGTGCGCAATTCGGTAGCGACAGAGGGACGACGCAATGCCGAGGCGCTTCATGCAATGGGCATGCGGCGGCTGGCGGCTGCGCGCTGGCATGAAGCCAATCGGAAGTATCTTGCGGCGAATGAAGCTGCGAGCGACGTCGCCAGCGGTCTGGGTGGCGCATCCAAAGCCTTCAGGGCGATCCTACAGTCGGGCGTTCTTGCGGTCGGCGCATACCTTGTCATCAATCAGGAATCGACGGCAGGCATCATCATCGCCGGCTCGATCCTAACGTCCCGCGCGCTGGCGCCCGTTGAGCTTGCGATCGCCAATTGGAAAGGCTTCGTGAGCGCGCGGCAGTCAAGACAGCGGCTCGAACAACTCCTGACGTTGCTCCCGAAAGAGGAGGAGCCGTTGGCGCTGCCGAGCCCGGTCGAGGCGATTGCCATGGAAAATGTCTATGTCAACGCGCCGGCATCTGACCGGGTCGTTCTGCACGACGTCTCGTTCAATCTGAGGAAGGGCGAGGGCCTCGGAATCATCGGCCCGAGCGGGTCCGGAAAGTCGTCGCTGGTGCGCGCGCTCGTCGGCGTGTGGCCGCAGATGCGCGGTAGGATCACTCTCGACAACGCCGCGCTGGGGCAATGGTCCTCGGAAGCACTCGGCAAGCATATCGGCTATCTGCCACAGGACGTGGAGCTATTTGACGGCAGCATCGCCGTCAACATCGCCCGTTTCGACCCCAATGCGAATCCGAAGGCGGTCCTGGCGGCGGCGCGCGCGGCGGGCGCGCATGACTTGATCCTGTCATTCCCCGACGGCTACGGCACCAAGATAGGCGAGGGCGGCATGGCGCTCTCGGCCGGTCAGCGGCAGCGCATCGGGCTCGCGCGTGCATTCTACGGCGATCCTTTCCTCGTCGTCCTCGATGAGCCGACGTCCAATCTCGACGCCGACGGCGAAGCGGCATTGACCGAAGCCATTCTCACTGTGCGTCGCCGCAACGGCATCGTCGTGGTGATCGCGCATCGGCCGAAGGCGCTGGATGGGGTCGATCATGTTCTGGTGATAGCAGAGGGCAAAGTGCAGTCCTTCGGCAGGAAGGAAGACGTGCTGACGAAGGTGTTGCGGACTGCGACCCCGTTGAAGGTGGTGGGAGATCGCGGATGACCAATGCAAGTAACTCGGCGCTCCATTCGATCCAGCGTTATATCATCACCGGCGGAATCCTGGTCGTCCTGGTTACTTTCGGCATCGGCGGGTGGGCCTCCACCACCGAACTGTCGGGAGCGGTAGTTGCACAGGGCGTCATCGTCGTCGATTCGAGCGTAAAGAAGGTGCAGCATCCGACGGGCGGTGTCGTCAGCGAACTCCGCGTGAAGGAAGGCGATCGCGTCAAGGCTGGCGATATTGTGGTGCGCCTCGACGAAACCCTGACGCTCGCAAACGCAACGATCATTACAAAGAGTTTCGACGAATTGCAGGCGCGGCAGGCACGTCTGGAGACAGAGCGTGACGGCGCAGACCAGATCGTATTTCCAGGCGTTCTGCTTGAGCGCGCGAAGGATGCCAAATTCGAAGCTGCCCGCGCGATTACCGCCGAGCGAAGCCTGTTCGATCTCCGACGACTGTCGCGCACCGGACAGAAGTCCCAGCTCAGAGAACGCAGCTCCCAGCTTCAGGACGAGATAAAGGGATATACCGGCCAACTCGAAGCAAAGCAGAAAGAGGTCAACTTCATTTATCAGGAGCTTGAAGGCGTCCGGACTCTCTGGCAGAAGAACCTTGTGCCGATCACGCGTTTGACGGCCCTGGAACGCGATACGGCGCGGCTCGAAGGTGAGCGAAGCCAGCTGTCCGGAATGGTCGCGCAGGCGAAAGGCAAGATTTCGGAAATCGAACTCCAGACGATCCAGATTGACCAGGATCTGAGAACCGAAGTTGGCAAGGACCTGATCGAGACTCGTTCAAAAATTTCAGAACTTTCCGAACGAAGGACGGCTGCGGTTGACCAGCTTAACCGTATCGACATTCGCGCACCGCAGAACGGGCGAGTTCATCAGTTGGCGGTGCATACGGTAGGCGGCGTTATATCGCCAGGCGAGCAGATCATGCTCATCGTACCGGACAACGACACGCTCTCAGTTGAAGTCAAGATAACGCCGCGCGATATTGATCAGCTCTATATCGGGCAATCGGCATTTCTGCGATTTGCCGCGCTCAATCAGAGGACGACACCTGAGATCGAAGGCGACGTCGTCCTCGTGTCAGCGGATCTGACCCAGGATCAGCGCACCGGCACCAGCTATTACAACGCGCGTGTGTCGCTGAAGTCAGATCAGGTCGCGCGACTTGGAGAGTCCAAGTTGGTCCCCGGCATGCCTGTGGATGTATTTATCCAGACGCCCGGTCGGACTGCCCTTGCATATCTGATCAAGCCGCTGAAGGAGCAGGCGGAGCGCGCGCTTAAGGAGCGGTGACATCAAGTCGGCCTCATAACTCTAGCCACCGCCGTTAACTAAAGCGGGCGCGTGGCTCCTGAATGTATGAATCCTGGATTTATGGCTCCTTGCGGGTTCCGCCGGCGGCGGTCACTCCAATGTATCGCTTCGATGCCGTCGTCGTGCTTAGCCCGCGCATCTTGAACTCGGGTGCTGTTACCTGCGGTCCAGTCGCGGATATCGACAAGTGGCGTGATTTCGCGCCCCTCGATCATAACGCAACTCAAGCGCCCCGTGGCGAAAGCTCCGGTATCGATATTCACCCTATTGGACCGGACGTCGGGTACGTTGACCGGCGTATGTCCATGGACAACGAATTTCTCGAACGGCAAGCTGTGATGCAGGAAGTCCTCGCGAATCCAGAGCAGATCGTCTTCCTTCTGCTTGCGCAGCTCAATTCCCGGCCGAATTCCCGCATGGACGAAGACGAAATCGCCGCAGGTAAAGGACGACGGCAGCGCTTCGAAAAATGCGAGATGCTCCGGCGGCAATGCGGCGAGCAACTCCTGTGACAATCGCTCTTGGTCGCAATGGCTGCGACTGAGAGACGGCCTCAGCCCATATGAAACCAGCGTTTCGAGACCACCGAGAGATCGCCAATCGTTCAGAGTTTCAGGCGCATCGAGGAAGCGCCGAATGAAGGTCTCATGATTCCCCTTCAGGATGATGACCTCTCGCACTCGCGCGCAGGCCAACAGCAGGTCGATCGTCCCTCGGGAGTCGGGTCCGCGGTCGATATAGTCGCCGAGGAAGACGATGATCGACCGTGTGCTGGGATACTGCGCCTCGTCCGATTCGATCTGAGCGAGCAGCAGCCTGAGAAGATCGGTGCGCCCGTGGATGTCGCCGATCGCATAGATGCGAATACCATCCGGGAGGCTGGCTTTGCTCAGTGATTTCGCGTCATGCGAAGGTTTCCACACGGTCGGATCCTGTCGGTACGGGGGCGTCCGTCTCATGATAGGCGATCGATCATAATTAATGCGCGTTATTTAATTGTTATATTAATATGGGGCGATCTCAAGTAATTTAATTATATCCGGCTGCGTCATTTCCGACGCCGATGGTTCGTTTAGATGTCGGTTAAGGATTGATTGCCATAGTCGCCGTGTCACAACGACCGCTGGACACTGGTGTGATAATGCCGACAGCATCTGACGCACAGCATCAGGATTTCGGTGCCATCGAGGCTGCCGTGAAGGAAACGACGCGGGGCCGCGCATTCCTCGCTAATTATGCGAGGCGCGTGCAGCAGTCCGATACGCTCACCATGCTCGCCATGCTCGGCCGGCTCGAGCGATTGTCCCACGAACTGGCTTCGCGTATCGCCGAGCTCGAAGCACCCAATCCTTCGTGCGCGAGCCATCTTATGCGGCCGTCCATCGCGGGGTCCATGTTGCAAGGAGCCGCCCTGGTTCCGGTCGATTATGCAGCCACCGACGCGATGCCGCGGATCGACGAACTCGCATCCGTGCTCGGCAATCTGCATCGCCATGTGGTGCAGCTGGCCTCGCAATGCGCCGGCGTCGATCGGCAGGCGAATTTGAGGACTTCCATCGAGTTGGATGCGCGCGCATTGATGCCGCCGGATCCCGCCTTGCCGTCGTCGCAACCTGCAGGAGGCAAGGATGTCGCCGATGAGGACGTACTTGGCAGTATCGCCCAAGCGCTCGAACGGTAGCTCGCCGACAAACAGCGGAAAACGACCGCCGACCATGGATCTGTGGTCGATGCCTTGTGCCTTCGCGTTCTCAGGCCGCCAGTTGCGGCCTGAACAACACGTCCACGCCGTAACTCGTGGAGTTGTAGGAGTTGGACGGGAAGAGAGAATCGCTCCCGTAGGCATAGACGCCATTGCCGCCGATCAGCGACGAAGCAGGCGCGGTGAGCGGCCCGTTCGATACCGAATTGGCGAATAGGTTCGGATCGGCAGAGTAGTTGCCGTTCGTATGGTAGGAGGCAATGTAGGTCGCTCCGGCGGTGATGGACACCGGCGTTGCGAACTGCACCTGCTGCCAGCCACTGGCCGTCTCGTTGGTGAAGGCCGCACTCGCGAGCAACGTGCCGGTGGAACTCCAGAGATCCGCCGTGTGGGTACCGGTATTGGACGCACCCTTGTAGAAGCTGATGCCGGTGATGTCGCCGTTGGTCGATGCTTGGAATTTAAGGCCGAGCTCGACCGCTTGCGGATCGCTGACGGTGACCATGCTGGGCGTCGAACTGGCGCTGAACAAGCGCACGACGGCGGTCGGATCGGTTACATTGAGGGTCACGCCGGCGCTGGCCACCCCGCCATGGCCGTCGGAGATCGCATAGTTGAAGGCGGCCGATCCGGTATAGCCTGTCGTTGGAATGAAGGTGATCGTATTGGCCTGGGCATCGAATGTCGCGGACCCGTTCACCGCATTACTGACGCCCGTGATGGTGAGGGTGTCATTGTTCGGATCGCTGTCATTTGCCAGCAACGTCGAGGCGTTGATCGCGAGCGTCGTATTCCTCACGGTGGTGAAGCCGCTGTCGTTGGTCGCGACTGGCGACTGGTTCGCACCGCCACTCGCAGCGTTGAACACCACATCGACCCAGTAATTGGTCGCGCCGTAGGTCGCCGTCGGGAAGAGGTTGCCAGTCCCATAAGCATAGACGCCGTTGCCTGAGGCAGGCGCAGTGAGCGGTCCGTTGGTTTGGGCCGTGCTGAAGTAGCCGCCGGTTGCTGCGTAGTGGCCGTTACTGTGATAGCTTGCCACATAAGTCGCGCCGGCTGTCACCGTCACCGGACTGCTGAACGTCACGGTCTGCCAGCCGCTCGACGTCTCGTTGGTGAAGGTCGCAGTCGTCAGCAACGTGCCTGAGCTGGTCCATAGCGAGCCCGTGTGTGTGCCGATATCGTTGGCGCCCTTGTAGTAGCGGAGGCCGGTGATCGTGCCGGACTGCGACGTCACGAACTGCATGCCGAGATTGACCTGTGCCGGGTCGGTATCCGACAGGGTGGCAGGCGTATCAGAGCTCGAGAACAGGCTGACGCCCGATGCGGTCGGGATGACGTTCAGACTCACATTCGCGGTTGCCGTGCCGCCGCGGCCATCGGACACGCTGTAGCTGAAGCCCGCGGCGCCGACATAGCCGGTGGTCGGGGCGAACGAGATCGAATTCGTCTGGGCGTTGTAGGTCGCCGTGCCGTTCGTCGCGCTGCCGGCCACGATACCGGTGATCGTGAGGGGGTCGCCGTCCGGGTCGGTGTCATTGGCCAGGAGGCTCGCTGCCTGGAGGGTCAAGCCATTACCCTGCACGGTAGTGAAGCCGCTGTCGCCATTTGCTACCGGGGCGTTGTTAGGCGGCGCCGTGACATTGAGGCTGACCGTGCCGCTGGCGACGCCGCCTTTGCTGTCTGAGATGGAGTAGACGAACGATGCAGGACCCGTATACCCCGCCGTGGGCGTGAAGGTTACGGTGTTGGTCTGCGCACTGAAGCTCGCCGTGCCATGCACGCCGCCATTGGCAGCGGTGACGGTCAACGTATCGCCGTCGAGGTCAGTGTCGTTTGCGAGCAATGCGGCAGCGGCGATGTTCAGGACCGTGTTCTGCGCGGTGCTGAAGCCGGTATCGCTCGTGACGACCGGCGGGTTGTTGGACGATGCGGTGACAGTGAGATTCACGGTACCGTTCGCCGTGCCGCCATGACCGTCGGAAATGGCGTAAGTGAAGGACGCCGGGCCGGTATAGCCTGGGGTCGGCGCGAAGGTCACCGAATTCGTGTTGGAGATCCAGGCCGCCGTGCCGTTGACGCCGACGCCCGCGCCGGTGATCGTCAATGTGTCGCCGTCAGCGTCGGTGTCATTGGCGACCAGGGTTGCGGCTGCGATGGTGAGTTGCGTGCCCTGCGGCGTTGTGAAGCCGCTGTCGGCCGTCGCCACGGGCGCAGTATTTGTCGGCGTGGTCGAGCCCGAATTCAAGATCACGTCGACCCAATAATTCGTCGCGCCGAAGGTGCTGGTGGGGAACAGGTTGTCGTTGCCATAGGCATAGACACCGTTCGAGCCGCCTGCCGCCGTTAGAACGCCGCTTACATGGTCGGACGTGAAGTAATTGCCGGTAGCTGTATAGTGGCCGTTGCTGTGGAAGCTGGCGACGTAGGTTGTCTGCGCAGTGATCGCGACGGGATCGGAGAATGTCACCGTCTGCCAGCCGCTCGCGGTTTCATTGGTGTATGTCGCGGTGGCGAGCAGCGTGCCGTTGATGCTCCAAAGCGATCCCGTGTGGGTGCCGGTGTCGTTGACGCCTTTGTAATACTTGATCCCGGTAATGAAGCCCGAGGCCGTCGAGGTGAACCGGACGCCGAGATTGACTTGGAAAGCGTCGTTATCGCTGAGCGTCGCCGGCGCGTCGCTCGCGCTGAACAACGTGACGTTGTTCGACGGCGGAACGACGGTCATGTTGACTATCGCCGAACCGATCCCGCCGCGGCCGTCTGAAATGGCATAGCCGAACATGGCGGCGCCGGTATAGCCTGCGTTCGGCGTGAACGTGATGATGTTGGTCTGGCTGTTGAAGCTGACCGTGCCGCCTGATGCGGAGCCCACGCCGGTGACGGTCAGGATATCGCCGTTCGGATCCGTGTCGTTCGTGAGCAACTGCGCCGCAGTGAACGTCGTCGCCATATTGCGCGTGACGGTGAAGCCGTTGTCATTGGTGCCGACTGGCGCCTGATTGATGGTGTTGATGGGACTGAAGATGACGTCCACCCAGTAGTTGGCGCCGCCGGATGCCTGGGTCGGGTAGAGCGTGTCTTGGCTATAGGTGTAATAGCCGTTGTTCGCAGCAGCCGTCAGCGGGCCGTTCGAATGCGCCGCTGTAAAATAGTCGAGCGTGCCGGCATATTGGCCATTGCTGTGGTAGCTCGCGGTATAAGTCACGCCGGCCGCGATCGAGATCGGATTGGCGAAGGTCACCGTCTGCCAGCCGCTCGCGCTTTCCTGGGTGAAGGTGGCGGTGGCAAGCAATTGGCCGGTGCTGCTCCACAGCGAGCCGGTATGAGTGCCGCCATCGCCCACGCTCTTGTAATATTTGATGCCGACGATAGTACCCGCCTGCGATGCGGTGAAGCGAACGCCGAGATTGACGAAGCCGACATCGCTATCGGCCAGGATTGCCGGCACGTCGGAGGAGGAGAACAGCGTGGTGGTAGGAGCCGCGGCGACTGTGATCATCCTGCCGGTGTTGGCAGCTTCCATGTTGATGCTATCATCGACGGCGCGCGACAGGATGTTGTAGGTGCCGCCGGCGAGCGGCGTCCAACTGTAGGTCCAGTTTTCGAAGCCGGTGGCGCGGTGCCACGACACGCCGCCATCCGTTGACACCTCGACGACCGCGACCGTGCCTCCGCCGCTGTCGACCGCGGTGCCGGTGATCGTGATCGGCTGTGCGGCGGCGTAGGAGCCGCTCGTCGTGGGCGAGGTAATGGTCGATGTCGGCGCGGCGTGGTCCGTCGACTGCGAGGCGATGGCAAGGCTCTGCATCAGGGTCTGCGGCTGGATGCCCATATCGGCAAACAGATTGACCATGGCCTGCTGGACGTTCGGATCGGTCGCGGTCGCCTCGTTGTCGTGATGCGAATCCAGACCCCAGCTCCAGTAGACGGTGCCGGCGCCGAAGACAAGCGCGCCGCTGGTGGGATCGCGATAGAGGGTGAGACTGTGGCTGGCCGTTCCGGCTCCGGTTGTGTTGCCGTTGTCGAGCAGCAGCGAGTTGACGTCGACCGTGGTTGACGAAAGCGCGGTCAGACCCGCCGGGCGGAAGCCGTTGTCGAGATCCGAGTCCCATTCGTAGCCGAGCAGGTTCGGTGTCAGCGAATAGGTCTGCCCGGGCTGGATATCTCCGACCGCGGTGTTGTTCCAGAAACGAAACTGCGACAGATCGTAGGGGATCTGGATAGTGTCAAGGCGATAGCCGTCGACCGTAAAGATCGTTCCGGTCAGGGCATTCTCGGGTTGACCTGCGCCATATTGAGGATCGCGCCACGTGCCCGTGGTATTGCCCGGATCGGTGTCGTCGTTCGACCACGTCTCCTTGTAGGAGACAAGCGTCTTGTAGGGCGTACCGGATCCGTCGATGCTATTTTCCCAGCGAAATTCCCAATAGACTTCGTTTCCGCTGAGGAAAGCGAGATTGACGCCGGCATCGCGCGCCGCTTCGACATTCGAGCGTTGACCGGCCGACCAGTATTCGTCGTGTCCGACCGACAGGAACACCTTGCTGTTGAGGAGCTGGGCGCCATCGCGTGCGGTATCGATGCCTGAAATGTAGTTGATGTCGTAACCGTTCTCCTCGAGCCAGCGGATGGCAGGATATTCGGCGCCGAAGATGAAATCCTGCGGACCCGCTGAATAGCCGCCGTCGCGCGTGATGATCGGGCGGTTGTAGCTGACTGCGCTGGCACGGCCGGCATGGCCGGCGGCGTCGATGCCGCCATAGAGATTGTAACCGCCCCACCAGTTATAGGCTTGCCAAGTTGTGTCTGAGGTCTGGAAGGTGACGTCACTGGGCGCTTCGTCGTCGCGGACGATGAAAGGAATCATATTCTGGCCACCGGTGTCGAGCCGGGTGAGCTCGGCAATGTAGACGCCGGAGACGGCGTCGGCCGGAATGTCCCAGGAGGCCGAGACGGACCAGTTGCCGGCATCGACCAGGTTCGTGGTCGGGTCGAACAGCGGCGTGGGCTGGTTCTGCGCCGTCGACAGGTTCTTTGTGAAGCTGTTCACAAGGCGTGCGCCGTCGCCGCCATAGTAGCCGAGCCGATAGATATCGACCCGGTAGTTGGCGGCGTCAGTGTTGATCTTGAAATCGACGCGCTGGCCGTGGTCGATCGTAAACTGCGCCGCAAACCCCTCGATGCTCTCGTCGGCCTGGTCGAACAGCCAGACGCTTTCCGGCGTGCCGGCCTTCATGTTCTCGAGGACGATGGGATTAAGTATAGCCTGCAAAGCGGCCGGTGCGCCGGCTGCTGCGGACGTTCCCGGCGCGGCTGTCGTCCCGACTTGGGTGGAGGCATCGACGGTGCGGCTCTGCACGGCCATCGCCGTCAGGTCGAGCGCGAGGGGCGCGATATCGGCGGGCATGCTGCTCGCCGTGTTGTAATATTCGAGGACCTTGGGTGCATATCCCGATGGCGATCCGTCCGTTTTGCTGGAGCCGCCGACCCGGATCGAACAAACGGTGCAGGCCCGCCCGGTGCACGACCCGCATGGAGTGGATAGCGCCGCTTGCTGCCACTGCGTAGACCACGCATCGATGCTTGCGTTCGCGGAGCTTGCGCTAACGGGAACCGCCATCTTTGATCTCCTCGTGCCGACGGGCTTATTTAATGTAGATAAATTTAACTATTATTTGAAAAATTAAATATGTCACGCGGTAAATTAAATTAACCTGCTCTTTCATTGTGCCCCGCGCAAATTCGTTGTGCACGGCTGAAACCGTCACGTTGCAGGTTTTTCCTATGCTTCCACGCAATCCGTGGAAGCGAAGCGGCGAGAATGTTCGAACGGATCCATTTATTGACATATTTAAAATTAAATGGCTTCATGCGATGAAGATCCGGCCCCGGCCGTTTGCGAACATGTCCTGCCGTTGGGCACGGCGTCGCTACCGACCCTGGAGCAGAGCGTTGCCGGAAATGACATGGATGAGACGCGATCGGCTGCCTGTCTGCCGAGGCGATTTTTTTTGAGAACCCATTGAGATGCGACCAGACGACCAGCCACGCAGGGCGCCGAGACCCGATCATGTCGAAGGCATGGTCGCCTTGCCGCGCGAGGGGGGGCGTCGGCCCAATTCCCGCCAAGTGCCGTCGCCTTGGCGTGGCGGGCTCAATGACCAACTCGACCTCAGCATCACCGAAATCGCTGTGATGTGGATACTGCATCATGGGACATTGCCGCGCGGGCCGCTGCGCTCGCTGACCCGCGATATCGTCGATTTCTATCCGGCCGCGCGGGATGCAATCCTGCGGGCGGAGATGCTGCGGGGTGCCAGGCAGTCCGACCTACGTCTGATCTACTTCAAGGGCTTGATCGTGGCTCTGACGCATTCGAAGCCTCAGATGATCGAAGCCATCAGACGCGCGGACCGCGCATTGGAGCGCGGTACGATGACGTCGACCGAACGATCCGATGCATCCGTAGGGCAATCTGCAGCAAGCCAGCCGTTGGAGGATCAGGACGCCTTGGCCCATATTGCAGTTGCGCTGGGAAGTTCCGCCGCGTCATCGCATTGAACGGCAGCGCACTGTTTGCGAGAAGACAGGAAAAACGAGGACGGCCATGCACGCGCCGGCGGGTTCGCCGACGCTGTCCGGAAGGTGATGCAGGTCGGCCGGAGAGTCGAAGAGCCCCGCTTCTGCGATGCGCCGAATTGATGATGCCGGGCGGCGGTTTGCGTGGCACGTGCGGAGGAAGTGTCTAATGAATGCGCCCTTTACGAATGGTCGCGAACTGGCCGACGAGAAAGAAGCGGATGAGTGGCTGATGCGCGTGCGACGTTATCTGCGCGTGCTGTCGCTTCGCAAGAAGCAGCAGTTCAATCGCCGGGTGTCCATCGGCGACCTGCTCAGCGAACGCGCGGAAAACGCTGCGGCCTATGGCTTCGGCGAGGGGACGACGATGTACGACAACGTCCTCGTTCTCGGTCAGGTGGAGGTCGGCCGCCATACGTGGATCGGGCCGGGATGCATTCTCGACGGCTCGGGCGGTCGCCTTCGCATCGGCGACCACTGCTCCATATCGGCAGGCGTGCAAATCTATACGCATCACACCGTGAATCGGTCGCTGTCGATGGGCGCTGAGTCGATCGCTTATGCGTCGACAACGATCGGGGACGGAGTCTATCTCGGGCCGAATGTCGTGATCCAGATGGGGGTCACGATCGGCAATCGGGTAGTCGTCGGCGCGAATTCATTTGTGAACCGTGACATTGGCGAGGGACAGAAGGCGTTCGGCACGCCGGCCCGCATCCAGGGGGGCGTTTTGACTTGACGTCTGCAATCGGTCATTTCGTGTTTTCTGTGCGTGTGATGAATTAAGGTAATCTCAGATGTTCGAGGGAGTTTCGCGCAGTCGCCTCGATGGAAGCAGACTGCTGCTCATGAGCGATCACGAGCATTGGGGAAACGTGGAGCTTGACGGCACTATTCAGTATCTGCGCGGTACAAGCAAAGATCTTATGTTACGTACGATCACGGAGTTCGACAATACTTGGCTGGCCGGTGGCGAGAGGATCAGCCCGGAACTATATGTCCGCCATGCCAATTATATTGAGATGCCGACTTTGAGGCCGGTGAGTCTGACGGAGAGCTCGGCTACAAGGTTTGAGATTTCGGGAGAGATGTCGTTCGGAAGTCGGCATGTATACGGCTTTCAAGGCGAACAGTTTCTGGGGCGAGCCGAAAAAGCATTTCTATACGTTGTATCTGCCGACACGACCCGCGCGGCGGTAGAGTTTCATTGTGATGACGCATCCGGCAGCGCTTCGCCGTTTGTCAACGTTTCGATCCAGCTTTCTTATGAAATCTTCCAATCGACATTCAAGCCGTTGTGGCTGGGTTCTCCGCGTGCTGCAGTCGATGTCACGGTCGGCGTATGCGGATTCAGACAGGGAGGACCGCCCCTCGCTGATGAGGACGCGCGCGACTTCGTAATGGCGAGTGGCGCGTGGTCGGCAGAGCTCAAATCGCTGAGCCTCGCGATCAAGAGCCGATCTTCCTGACTGCAAAGGGTTTTAGTGTCGTTCGAGGCCGTCATCGACGTCCCGGCGATCCGGACCGTGGATAGCTATACTATCGGTAATTCCGAATTCAATTGTCCGATGATCGGCATCAGGAGCGCCACCAACTCCGCCTGTCGGTGTGTGCCTGTCTTACGAAATACGCTCTTCAACTGACTTCGGCTGGTTTCCTTGGCTATCCCAAGTTCGGACGCAGCGTCCGCGAGCGCGGAGCCGTCTGCGATCCGCGCGGCCAGCTTGGCCTCGGCGCTTGTCAACCCAAACAAAGCCTGCAGCTGCGCTTCGACAGGGCGAGAGCGTTTTTCAGAGTCGATCAGCACCAATGCAAAATCGCAATCGGAAAGTATATTCGATGCGAAACTGGAAAGTCTGACCGGGCAGGCAAGCACCGGTCGGTACTGACCGCGTGGAAGGAGGACGGGCGCTGCCAGGCCTGACGAATCGTGCCTCCACACTAGATCGCGGAGAGCTCTATCGAGTGCGGCAGTTGCTGCCGTACTCCTGGAGACGAGACGCTTTTGCACGATTTTGATCTCGTCGCCAAACAATCGTTCGGCGCACTGGTTAGCGCGAAAGACTTCTCCGTAGGAGTTGAGAAGAACCACAGCGGTTCCGCACAATTCGAATGCAGCCAAGGCGCCGGCGGCTCTGCCGTGGCCGAGTGCACGTGCCAATGCGACGCTGGACGATAGGCGTGCAGAAAGGCCGGCAAGATCACGTTTCTGTTCGGCCGAGAAAGGTCCGCTTGCTGTCGTGCGCTGAAGGGAGAGGCACCAAATGTCATTCCCGGCCATCATGCCGATTCCTGCGAACCATTGCAGGCCGAACGGAGCTAGGAAGTCCTGATAATACGGGTGTCGGCGCATCGCGTCGACGTCCATGATGTCGAGATCGTCAACCACCCCGTTGTATTGCATATGGCCTGCACCAAGATATCGCGTGTCCCGTGCGGACCACTTGTCGCGAAAATACACTTCCGCAACCCGAGACATCGAACCGGTATAGGGCAATCCGGGAACAGGTCCTCCCCCGGAGACAGGGAGGATAAGGGCGCCGAAACTGTCGGTTTCGGTTGCTGCTATTTCGAGCGCATCAACCCATCGTGCCGGATCGACGGCCGCCTCCGCAAAAGCCTGTTCGATCTTAGCAAGATTCCAAGTGCGCATTCTGGCAACGCGAAATTCAAATATTAAAGGAAGTTCACAATATTCACGCACTCGACCTGATCGCAGCATACGTAACCCAGACGGGTCAAGCATTGTTCAACTAACGGTAGTGACCAGGGTTTGAAATCAATAGATGCTGTCATGCGTGGTTCCGCAGGTGATATCCTTTAAAGATGGCCCGTCTCTGATCGGTTCGTGAGGTTTTCGGCGAAGCATATCCAGAACTCGGGCGAATTACGGCTCTGCACCCGGATTACGTAGTTTGAAGATGTCGACGGGTTATCTAACCCGCGTTCGCCGCGACGAGCGCGGAGAACGATGCTGTTGTCGTAATAGTGATCGTGCCTCCGCTTGGGCCACAGCGTCCTGTATTTCCCTGAGCTGCAAAAGCCCATAAGCGATTGACGCTCTACGCTCGGTCAAGATCCTCAGTTGCCGGTGGCACTCTTGAACTCGTGAGATTATTGGAAGACTGGAAATCAACCGCATGAATAAGTACCGAACACGGATTTGTTGAACCGTCAAAGGCAACTCGCCTTCACCTTATTTTCAGGATTACTAAGCCGATTATTGATCGATAGTTCTGCGAGAGCGGCGATCATTGCGACGCAACGAGCAACGCGAGAGGTGTTCCATCGGCTTTGAACGCAAGGCGTCGATCAGCAGGTGCACAATCGCGCACTGTCAGACCGTGCGGCCTATATGACATACGTGCTATTAGCTATTAGAGTTTCAATCCCCATCCCCCATTTGGGTTAGGCCAAACGGGGGATTGCACTTTGTAAATTATGCCCTCATCAATAAGAATAATGTGATTATAACTATATTTTTTCTCGGAACTGAGATTTTCATTTGTGGGGTGTGTGGTGCGTTCCAGGGCGTCGATCACTAATGAACATAGAATAATAATATTAAAAGAGCGTCTGACCTTAATATTAGAGACCAAGCGTTGCTTCGCGCTTCAGATGCAACAACTGTTACTACTGAGGCGCGGCGTTCATTTTGCTTGTCTGGGTTCCGAGCGGCGGCGATCGGCTCGCGTCCGATCCCGTCCACGGCTGAGCAGATGAATACCCCCTGAAGCCGTGCGTGGCCCTGGTGGTCGCGGCGCTCCTGCTTTTGGTGATCGAACGCAAGGGGCGCGATCTCGGCATCATCAGCTTGCAACCGGTCTACTGGACGATCGCACAGGTCAGCTACGAAGAGCGGGAAAACAGCGGGAAGATGTCGGCAGAGAACCTGCGCGTAGGCTGACCGCTGCCAGTATATTTTTGGTGCGAGGAGAGGATCATGGCGTCGGCCATCGAACTTATCGTCGACGCCTACATGCAACTTGGCGATCGGGAGGCTTCGTTGGTTTTGCTGAACGGCAGGCAGAAACTGGCCCTGCATCTTCAAGGTGTAGTCGGCTATGACGTCAGCAAGGTGCTGCAGCGGTCCGCGTGACGGACTGAAGTTCCCTTTCGCGCTGTGCAACCGGCGACCGCTTTGCAGATGTCGCTCGCTCATTGATTCGGCGTTAGCGCAATGAATGCGGTCGAAGGACATCACGCCTGCGTGTTCGACAGCAGCAGGCGTTTTGCCGCCGACATCAGCATCCGGGCGACTTGATTGCGCAACCGGTCCGAATTTGCTGTCTCCCGACAACGTCTTAGAGAACGGCACAGCGACAGCGCCGTGGCGGAGTTGCTGAGCGAGGCTTTTTGCCGTCGTGTTGAGCGTTCCACACGCTGCGCCGCTCCGATCAGCCACCGGGCGCGCCCTCAAGGCACACTGCAATACAGGCGAGATCGACAGCCGGCTTCTCATGCGAGCTGACAGCGCAGAATAGTGAGACGCTTCTGGCAATCCGGCAGAGAAATCCGGGGGGCCTTCGAGGCACTCTGGTCTGAGCAGAGCCGGATCAACCTAACCGGCGCGCACCATCGGCCTGGCACCCGGCCATGTTCCTGCGACGTGAACGTAGTATTTTTCCGGCGAGTGGCGCTGTCCACTCGCTAGGCTCTGACCCGCAGGGCCGACGGACTTAGCGGCTTTCAATCGTCCTTTCTTGTCGAGCAAACGAATCTGATGCCTCGTGCGCTGGTTCAACTGGTGAGGCATCCATTCGTTGTCGCCTGATCGTCTGCCTCGTATTGCTCAAGGCGATCGGCTTCCTGGCGGTATGCGTGCGATGCTTCGACAAGTCGCGTGACGGTGACGGCATCCAGAATAGTCTTTGCCAACCGTTCGGCCCGGATCGCTTGTTCCCTGAGATACTGAACCTTGGTCAACTGCTGCCCTCACACTTGCCGATACAAGTTGAGTCAATTTTGATCGTTCCCAGCCTCTTCCCAGATGCTTAACGGATCGTAAGCGGCGCTGGAGTCACAGTGAAGATGTCCTGGGTTAAGGAACATGCGGCGGCATCAACCCTAACGCTTCCGCGCCAACGGGCATTCAGGTTAAGTCCGAACATTTCGCCTGAGGTGGTAGGCATGTAAATCGCCTTCACCCTCGTTATTCGCGCCGATGCTATCCCCGGTTCAAACGGGGAGATCGCAATGTCGGAGAATGCAGGAATCGCCCAACCGCTGGAGAAATTTCCGGCGTTCGACGGCTTTCGGGGAATCGGCGTGGTAGTCGTGGTGTTCACCCATTGCCCGCAGGTGCTGGACAGCAGCGTCTACAACACGATCTGGTATGTCAACCAGCTGTCACGCGTGGGTTATATCGCGCTCGACATCTTCTTCGTGATCTCAGGCTTCTTCATTACACGTTTGCTGTTGCGCGAGCGAGCCAAGACCGGTCGCATTTCCTTCAAGAACTTCTATATGCGCCGGGCGCTGCGCATCTTCCCGGTCTATTATCTCACGGTCTTCGCTTGCTACTTCATCTTCAAACTAGGTCCCGCGGAAACGTTGAGCCTTCTGACCTACACGTTCAATTTCTATCACCCGCTGCATGCGGTGCCGAACCCGCTGGAACACACCTGGTCACTGTCGGTGGAGGAGCAGTTCTATTTCTTCTGGCCGATGCTGATCCTCATCGCGTCGCCGGGCCGGCTCAACGTCGTGACCGGGCGGGTGATCCCGCTGCTGGCGGTGGCGAGCGGTTTGTTGATGGCGCTGCTGTTCATCAATCACGATCCGCGAGAGGCAGGCGACCTCGTCTATATGTCGCTGTTTACCCGCATGCTGTCGCTGTCGCTCGGCGGCTGGCTGGCAGTGCGCGAAGTCGAGAACCGACCGCTGCGCGGCTGGCGCTGTGCAGCGCTCGTGCTCGCAGCGGTGGTGATCCTTGTGATTGATCGCAAGGGCCGCGACCTCGGCATCATTACCTCGCAACCAATCTACTGGACCCTTGCGCTGATCGCCTATTCGATGGTGAGCGTCTCCTGCGTCGCGACGCTGGTGTTCGATCGCGGCATTATCAAGCGTGTGATGACGGCGATCCTGTCGCTGCCCCTGTTCCGTGGGCTCGGCGATCTCTCTTACGCGATGTATGTGTTCCATCTGCCGGTGTTGTTCTATCTCGGCCTCAACGATGCTGCGACCCATGGCGCCAAGGTCCCGATCCTCCAGGTCGCGCTCGCTTTCGGCATTACGCTTGGTCTGTCGATCCTGTCCTACTATCTGCTCGAGAGCCCGATGGCGAAGCTGAAGCAGAATTTCAGCGGACCCAAGCCGGCGGAGCCGGCCAGCACAAAGCGAGCAAGCGTCACCCAGGACGGCCCGCTCTCCGGGTTTGCGCGCGGGGCGCTTCTTCTTCGAGAGGATCGCGCCAAACCGCTCGACGAGCTCCCGCAGCAGACGGCGATCTGGCCAGGCGTTCGTCGCAGTCAGGCGAAATAATGTCGACTGCGGCGAACACCGGGCGCCTCAATTGCGATCGAGGGCGAAGCCGTCGTGATCAGCCTCAGTGACGTGCGCGTGATGATGGGTGTCGTCGATCGGGAAAAACGAAACAGGTTGCCGAGGCCTTATAGCGACGGGCAAGACTTGACGAAGCCTCATAGCTGCGTCTCATTGGCCGACGGCACGGCGATAGTCCGTGCCTGCCTGGAGGTCTCGCCCGATGATCACGCTCTACCATTGCGCCCGCGCGCGTTCGTTCCGCCCGCTGTGGGCGCTCGAGGAGCTTGGACTACCCTATGAGCTGAAGATGCTGCCCTTTCCGCCGCGCGTCTTTGCGAAGGAGTATCTTGGCATCAATCCGCTCGGCACCATTCCGCTGATGCTCGATGGCGAGACGCGGATGACGGAATCAGCGGCGATCGCACAATATCTCGTCACTAAGTATGGCCCGACGCCGCTGGCCGTCGGCGTCGACGAGCCGGCTTTCGGTGCGTTCCTGAACTGGCTGCATTTCGGCGAGGCAACCTTGACCTTTCCGCAGACGCTGGTGCTGCGCTATTCGGAGCTGGAGCCGGAGGAGCGCCGCAATCCACAGGTGGTGGCGGATTATTCGAAGTGGTTTCTCGGCCGGCTGCGCATCATCGAGACCATCACAGCCGCCACTGAACACATCTGCGCCGGCCGCTTTACGGCCGCCGACATTTCGGTTGGCTATGCGCTTCTGCTCGCAGAACGCCTCGGGCTAGCATCGCAATTCGGCCCGGCGGTGACAGCCTATTGGGCTCGATTGCAGCAGCGCGATGGATACAAGCGCGCGGTGGATTCCGAAAACCGCGCTGGAGACGAGCAGGGTTCGGCGCGCCGTGCATGAGCCGCTATACCGCAGCATCCGATCAACAGAGTGAGCAGACCGATGGCCAATGACAGCGTAATTCTGGACAAGAAGGGCGCCGCGCTCTGGATCACCATCAACCGGCCGGAGAAGCGCAATGCCATGAATGCCGATGTCATCGCCGGCATCGCCAACGGCTATCACAAGGCTCATGCGGACGCGGAGGTCCGTGTCATCGTGCTGACCGGCGCGGGCGAGAAGGCGTTCTGCGCCGGCGCTGATCTGGCGAATGCGGGTGCGGCTTTCTCGATGGATTTCTCCAAGCCCAATGGTGATCTCGCCGACCTCATGCGGCTGTCCCAAAACGCCACCAAGCCCGCGATCGCGCGCGTCAATGGCGTTTGCATGGCTGGCGGTATGGGCCTGCTGTGCATGACCGACATGGCGGTGGCTGCCGACAATGTGATCTTCGGCCTGCCCGAGGTGAAGGTCGGCGTGTTTCCGATGCAGGTGCTGGCGCTGCTGCAATCAATCGCGCCGCGGCGGCTGGTCAACGAATGGTGCATCACGGGCGAGCCGTTCGACGCGCAGGCCGCGCTTGGTGCGGGCCTGCTCAATCACGTTGTGCCGTCGGCCGAGCTCGACGGCAAGATCGACTGGTTGATCTCGCGCATTACCGATAAGTCGCCGACCGCGATCCGCCGCGGCAAATACGCCATGCGCGCCATCGCCGCGATGTCGTTCGACGAGAGCATCGCTTACACCGAAAGCCAGATCGCGATCCTGTCGATGACTGAGGATGCGAAAGAAGGCCTCAAGGCATTCGGCGAGAAGCGCAAGCCGGTATGGCCAGGCAAATAGACCGCTCTCGGTGGCGCGCCACGCCGGACTATCGAGCCGGCGCGCGGGCGCATCGGCAGCCTTAAAGTGGAATTAACAGTGTCGCCGTACCCTCGTAGCCCGTGAGCGACCAGGTCATCAGCAGCCCAGCCAAACGGTTCCCGGTGCGGGCAACGATGCCCTTGCTGGTGAGCGCATGCGTCTATGGCCTGTTGTTGGCACTCGGTCCGCGGCTGCTGAACGATCCGGACAGCTATTCTCATATCGCAATCGGTCGCTGGATTCTGGCGAACGGCGTCATTCCGTCGACTGACGCGTTCTCCTTTTCCATGCATGGCGGTCACTGGCTTGCGTTCGAATGGCTCTCCGAGGTCATTTACGGGGCGGTCTATGAGATGGCCGGCTGGCAAGGTGTGGTCGCGCTCGCTGCCGCTGCCATCGCGCTTTCCGTCGGCATTTTGACCCGGTTCCTGCTGCGCGAACTCGCGCCGAAGCCGGTCTTGATCACCGTCGCGGCCGTGGTCGCGCTGCTGGCTCCCCATCTCCTGGCGCGGCCGCATGTCCTGGCACTGCCGGTTATGATGATGTGGGCGACCGCGCTCGTCCGCGCGATGGATACGCGCACGGGACCGCCTTACTGGGCGCTGCCGCTGCTGGTTCTTTGGGCCAATCTCCACGGCAGCGTGATCCTGGCATTGGGGTTGATCGGACCTGCAATCCTTGAAGTCCTCATACGAAACAAGCTTCGCGAGCAGCCTCGCGAGCTGCTCCACTGGCTGGTCTTCGCGGTCCTCGCTGTTGTCGCATCCTGCCTGACGCCTTACGGGCCCGGCACGATGTTGATGCCGCTGACGACTCTGGGTCTTGGCGATGCGCTCAACTGGATCGGCGAATGGCGGCCACAGGATTTCAGCCGCATCGGGATCTTTGAGATCCTCCTTCTGGCGGGAATCTTTGCGCTGTCGCGCGGCGTGACGCTTCCCGTGGTGCGGGCTCTGGTCGTAATCGGCCTGCTGCATTTTGCCCTGGCGCAGGTGCGCAATGTCGACTTGCTGGCCATGCTGGCGCCGCTCTATCTGGCCGCGCCGATCGGGCGGCAGTTCCGAGCACGGGCCGAGCAGGGTGAGACCGGCTCAGTTCGGAGCCTGTATATCGCGGTCGTCGGCGTCATGATTCTTCTGACCGCAATCGCGTCAGTGCGCGATGTCAGTCCCGCCGCGCGAAATACGCCGCAGGCAGCGGTGGCCGGCGCCGGTCTGACTGCGGCCAACCGCGTGCTCAACGATTATTCGTTCGGCGGCTATCTGATCTTCGCGGGAATTCCCACTTTCATCGATGGTCGCGGCGAACTCTATGGCGGCAGATTTCTTCATCGCTACAATAGCGGCCTTTCGCTCGCGGATCTGAATGATTTTCTGAAGCTGCTCGACGACTATAAAATCGACGCCACGCTGCTCGAGCCGGAAACCCCGGCAGTGGCACTGCTCGATCGGCTACCGGACTGGAAGCGCGTCTATAGCGACGATGTCGCTGTGGTGCACAAGCGTCAGAATACGGCAGTCAAGTAGCTCAGGCAGTACCGAACGCGGCGTATTGCGCGCCGAGCGGCAGGCCGCTCAAGGCGCTTTCGACGCGCCGCGCAGATCTGGCTTCCCAGGGCAACAGCAGAAAATGACGCGAAGCGATGTCGCGGAGGCCGGCGCCTGCCATGATCTTTTGCGTCTTGCCCGCGCCAAGCAATACCGCGTCGCGATCGAACTCGCAGCGTGCAACGGCAATACGGGTCAGCGGATTGAACGGGTTGTGCTCGATGACGCAAACCACGCCGCCCGGTCGCACCACGCGGCGCATCTCGCCCATGAAACCCGCCCATTCGGCGGGCGGGACGTGATGCATCACGCAGATCGTGGTGACCAGATCGAAGCTGGCATCGGCGAACGGAAAATGGATGCCGTCGAAAACCCGGTAATCGACGCCGGGGTTGTCGGCCTGCGCCTGCGCGATGCTGGCGGAGGACACGTCGATGCCGCTGAGCTGGCTGACCATGCCGCATAGCAGCGGGTGGAAGCTGCCGACGCCGCAGCCGGCGTCGAGCATGTCGGGCATCCCCGACTTCAACCGCGCTGCGATCAGGTCGCGCAGCAGGTCAGCCTTGGCGCGCATGAAGAAGCTGTGCGGCAGGCCGGAGAAGTCGATCGAGGATTGAACGACGTCGCGATAATTGCTGCGGTAGCTGTCAAAAAGCTGGCTCATGACGATCCGCCCAGTCAGGCACTGCGTGAAGTGCGGTAAGATGCTTCGTTCTGATCGCGCTCGAAACCGACCCGGTTCTGCACCACGTAAAGCGGACGATTCTTCGATTCCGCATGGATGCGTCCGACATAGAGACCGACAATACCGGTCATCAGCATGTTCAACCCGCAGAGCAGCGATACAATGACGATGATCGACGACCAGCCGGCGACCAGATGCGGGTCGTTGGTCACCCACAGCAGCAGCACCCAGGCGCCGTACAGCAGGGCCATGCCCGACACTGTGAGACCGCACCAGATCGCCAGCCGCAGCGGCGCATCGGAAAAGCCGAGCGCGGCCGACATAGCGAGTCGGGCCATTTTGAAAAGCGGATACTTGGTTTCGCCGGCGGCGCGTTCGAGGCGATGGAAGCTCACTTCCGCCTGGCGGAAACCGAGCCATGCGATCATGCCGCGCACGAAGCGATCACGCTCGGGCATCTGGCGGAGGGCGTCGAGCACCTTGCGATCGATCAGGCGGAAGTCGCCGACATCTGCCGGAATGCGCACCGAGGTGAGGCGGCCGAGCACCCGATAGAAAAGATGTGCGGTGGCGCGCTTGAATACGCTTTCGCCGGCGCGCGACAGGCGGCGCGCATAGACCACGTCATTGCCTTCACGCCACTTGGCGATCAGTTGTTCGACGATTTCGGGCGGGTCCTGCAGATCCGCGTCCATAACGACGATGGCGTCGCCCTGCGCGGCATCCATGCCGGCTGTGATGGCCACCTGATGGCCGAAATTGCGCGACAGGCCGATATAACGGAACCGCGGCTCGTCCTTGGCCAACGCCTGCAGTACGACGGGGCTGGAGTCGCTGCTGCCGTCGTCCACGAAAATGGCCTCTGCGGGGCCGCCGAGGCGGTCAAGCAGCAGTCCGAGCCGACGGATCAGCACGGGCAGCACGGCCTCCTCATTATAGACCGGCACGACGATGCTGTAGGTGATCCGCCCGCCATCAATTGCCATTTTGGAGGTTCCGCCCTGCTGAATGGCGGGATACTAAGCGCTGATGGTTAAGGCGGCCTTGCAAGGAGCCTTGGATTCAGGCGTCTTGACCCGCCTTTGCGCGGTCCCCCGGGGCGCGTCCGGGCGCGAACCATGCCGCGTGGCGGTCCCTCGGCTATGGCTGCCTGTCAATCTTGTACAGGACAAATCGTGCTGACCTGTGCACCTCTTGCAGTCTGTCGGGCAGAGGGTTCGCCGAAGCGGGGCCGAGCACGTAGAGATAGTCGAAATCGTGGTGCCAGGTCTGAATGAACGGAGGAATGGCCGCTGTGCTGTTACCGCCCGCGATTGCGCTGAGCAAACGCATCGGCACGGGGCCGCCATACGGAATGGCAAGACGCTGTATGTCGGCACGGGGTCGAATTGGCTGTTTGCCGATCTCGGTGAACAGATTGGGGACGAAAGCATTCGCGTAATGCACGGCCAGGGTCGAAGCATAGGCCATCGGATATTGGGTGAGGTCGTTGAACGGTGGGTCTTCGCCATCGCCGCTCGTTCCTGTGAGCACCCGCGATCCGCGGTCAATCCGATCAAACGACGCAATCAGAGCTGCATAGTCCGCACGGTAAGAAAGCCAGACTGTAAACACGGTCGCAAGATTGGGGAGGATGATGCCGCTGACCACCAGTAGCGCTGCAATCGCCCATCGTCGGCTTGGCAGTGACAGCGAGCAGAACGCCGCAACGATCACTGCCGCGCCGGGGATAATGCGGAGGTCGGCAAATGACGTCCCGAGGAGCTTCGACGGAATGACCAAATAGAGCAGCGCGAAACCGGCGGCGAGCCAGATGCCGACCGGTTCGATCGTCAGGACGTCGCGCTTGAACGCCAGATACAACGACACCAGCAGGACAAGAACGCATGCGGCGGACACCGTCAGATTATAGCCGTTCATAATCCGAAACAGCCAGATAGGCTTGTACTGAAACAGCCACTCCGTGCCCTCACTGCCAACAGAGCCGGCGGTGGCGCGCATCACCACCAGCAGAAGAGCGACCGGCGCTGCAAGAAGCATCAGGCGCCGTGCGGTGACGTGATACGGCGCTTTCCGCTGGTGAGCGCGCCACAACTCATAGATTCCGATCGCTGCGCCGTAGATGCCCAGCGAAAAGAAATGCACCGCAAACAGCGCGGAGACGAAGATGGCGTTGACGACGAAGCGCGTTAGCAACGAACGCTCGATAACCATCAGATAGGCCGCGATGCCCCAGAGCGAGACGCCGAGACCGAATTCAAAATTCAGGAAACCCCAGCTGAAGGGCAGGCAATAGAGGAACAGAAGCGCGGCGAAGCCGCCCATCTGGGTGCGACCCTTCACAACTCGCTCAAGCGCCAGCGCGCCGCAGATAATCAACAATTGGCTGCAGAGCAGAAACAGACGGGTCGCCTTCTCGACACCTACCCACCGTGCCACCTGTGGGATGAGCAAATCCATCCCGAGATTGGGATAGAGCGCCCAATGCACTGCGTAATAGGGGTTAGCGCCGGGCTTCCCGTTCTCAGCCAGAAGATACATGCGGGCGAGGTGATTGGGATAATCGACCATCGCCGGAATCGGCGTCAGTACTGTGGGAAGAAGCGAGGCTGTTGCCAGCAATGCAAAAACGACGATCGCTGCAGTCCGATATGGATCCGCTTGCGTCCAGGTAGAGATGGCCTTCGATTTCTGCGTGATGGTGCTCACTGGTCGAGATAGCCATTGGGATTTTTCCGCTGCCAGTTCCAGGCGTCGCGACACATCTCCGCAATGCCGCGCTTTGCGTGCCATCCGAGAATATCTGCTGCAAGCTCTACGCTTGCGTAGTAGCTGGCGATATCGCCGGGGCGTCGCGGCGCAAAAATGACAGGAATCATCTTTCCGCTCTCACGCGCATAGGCATCAACCAACTCCAGCACGCTGGTGCCTTCTCCGGTTCCCAGATTGACCTTAAGGACCCTCTGCTTGTCGACACAGTCAAGGGCGGCGATATGGCCGGCGGCGAGATCGACCACATGGACATAGTCACGTATGCCGGTGCCGTCCGATGTCGGGTAATCGTTGCCGTAGACATTGAGCTCGCGCAGTCGTCCAACAGCGACGCCCGAGATATAGGGCATCAAATTACTAGGAACGCCATTCGGGTCTTCTCCGATCAGCCCGCTTTCGTGGCTGCCGACCGGATTGAAATAGCGCAGAACCGCGACATTCAATGGATTCAGGGAATGCGCAATGTCGCCCAGTAATTCCTCGGCTTGCATTTTAGTGCGGCCATAGGGGCTGAACGGCGCGAGTTTGTGGTCCTCCCGCAAGGGCAGCAAGTCCGGCTCGCCGTAGACGGTCGCCGACGATGAGAACACGATATCGCGCACGCCGGTCTGCTGCATGGCCTGCGCCAGCCTCAGAGTTCCCACTACGTTGCAATCGTAATACTCAGCCGACTTGCTGACGGAATCCGCGACCGACTTCAGTCCGGCAAGGTGAATGACGGCGCTGCAGCCATGCGCTGACAGGGTCGATATCAACGTATTGAGATCGCGCACATCGCCTTTGACGACATCCGGCGCCGTGCCGGTGATCCGCCGGATCCGATTAATGACCTCGGGATGGCTGTTACAGAAATTGTCATAGACCACGACCTTGCGACCGGCGTGGATCAGCTCCACGCAGATATGCGAACCTATGAAGCCGGCGCCGCCTGTAATCATCACCGTCATATTTGTCCTGCCTGGAAGCGGTCGGGTGAGCGCTGAGACTAGCTCTGTCAGCTTAATAAAACGGCAGTTCGTGGCAATAGCCGCCTTGGTTGGTAAGTCTTATCCGGAAACTAGCCGATGCGTTTCAGCCGGTGCAGCGTCACTTCGGGTGGGCAGTTCAGTCGTACCGGGAGCAGGCTGGTGCCGACGCCGACGGAGGTGTAGCCGGCCATGCCTTCATGGCGCCACGTGCCGTTGCCCATATGACGCGGCAGCACGGCTTCCAGCTTGATGGCGTAGCCGCCGGGCAGGCAGAGCTGGCCGCCATGGGTATGGCCGCTCAGCATTAGATCGAAATCATGCGCGGCCGCCTCGGCATAAGTCTCGGGCGTGTGCGACAACAGGATCGAGAAGGCGTCTTTCGGAATTTGCGACGCGACTTTGGGGATGTCGTCGGCAAGGTAGAAATGCGGATCGTCGACACCGGCGAGATAAATGTGCGCGTCGTCGCGGCTAATCGTCTCGCATTCGTTGAACATCATGCGGATGCCCATTGCTTCCAGCGCCGGCGTCATACGGATGCTGTCGTGATTGCCGAACACGCCATAGACGGGGGCGCGGAGCTTCGCGCGCAGCTCGCCGACCCCCTCGGTGGCGCGCTGATATGGTCCATAAGTCTTGCCGCGATAATCGCCGGTCAGGACGCAGATGTCGTAGTGGAGATCGCCGACGAAGGAGATTAAATGACGCAGTGCGTTTTCGCTGATATCGACATGGAGATCGCTGATATGCAGCACCGTAAAGCCGTCGAATGCCGCGGGCAGGCGCGGTGAGGCGACGATGTTCTCGCGGACCAACACGCGGTCGGCCTCGCGCCGGGCGCAGCCATAGAGCCCGGTGAGCTTGAGCACGGTGCGGACGATCGGCGGCGCGGTGAGCCAGTTCTCCAGATTGAAGAATAGCCGCCCTTGGCCGAACAGCTGGTGATCGTGATGGGTTTCGATCTCCAGCCGCGCCTTCACATGCGCAGCCCCGATCCGGTCGATCAGCGGGCGTAGCGCGCTGTCGTCGATCGGGAGATGCGGTGGTCGGGTCAATGTGGTTCTAGCCGGTGCTGGCCTTGAGCCCGGCCGCCTCGATGCCGGCGACAGCTGCGATCTCGTCATTGTCCGACGTATCGCCGGAAATGCCGATCGCGCCGAGCAGGCTGCCCGATGCATCATGGATGAGGACGCCGCCCGGCACCGGGATCAGCGCACCGCGCGCCATGGTATTCACGGCATCGATGAAGAAGGGCTGCTCTTCGGCCCGCTTGAACAGCGCGCGCGAACCGAGCCCCATCGCAAGCGCGCCATAGGCCTTGCCGTGGGCGACTTCACCGCGCATCAGGCTGGTGCCGTCCTGCGCGATGGTGGCCTTCACGCAGCCGCGGGCATCGAGCACGGTGATGACCATAGGTTTGAGCTTCATCTCGACCACCTTGGCGAGGGCGCCATCGAGGATCTTGCGGGCTGTGTCGAGGGTGATGTCGGCCATGTCGGTTGTTCCTAGTTGAGTGTGGAAGAATGGACGGTTGTTGCAGGCCCGTCGAGGCTCATGGCGAGCACGCGTGCGACGTGCAGCGCATGGCGCGCGGCACCGTCGGCGATCTGGTGGCGGCAGGACGTGCCGTCGGCGACGATCAGCGTATCGGCGTCGGCCTTGCGCACGGCTGGCAGCAACGATGCTTCGGCCATCCGGATCGAGACATCGTAGGTATCGGCGCCATAGCCGAACGCGCCCGCCATGCCGCAGCAACTGGACTCGATGGTCTCGACCTTCAGATCCGGGATCAGGCGCAAGGCCTGCTCGACCGGCTTGAAAGCGCCGAACGATTTTTGATGACAGTGACCATGCACCATCGCCTTCGGCGCGATCGGCTTAAGCGGCAATTGCAGCCGGCCGGCCTCGGCCTCGCGCACCAGGAATTCCTCGAACAGCATGGCATGGGCGCTGACGCTCTTGGCCGTATCGTCCGAGCGCAGCGACAGCAATTCATCACGCAGCGTCAGCAGGCAGCTCGGCTCAAGGCCGACGATCGGCACGCCGCGCGCGGCGAAAGGTGCATAGGTTGCGACCAGACGATCCAGCTCGGCGCGCGCCTGATCGACGAGGCCCGCGGAGAGAAACGTACGGCCGCAGCACAAGGCACGGCTGCTGCGATCCACGGGCGTCGGCAGATGCACGCGGTAGCCGCCGGCGATGAGAACGCGCAGCGCGTCATCGAGATTTTCACGCTCATAGGCGCGGTTGAAGGTGTCGGCAAACAGCACGACCTCGTGGCCTTCCGCGGGGCCGACGGCGTCTGCGTCGCGATGAAACACATCGCGTCGCCATTCCGGCAGGCTGCGCTTGGCGCTGATGCCGGCATAGCGCTCCAGCAGGTTGCGCAGCAGCGGGCTCTTGTTGCGCAGATTTGCGAGCGGTGCGGCGCGTGCGGCCAGGGCAGCATAACGGGGGAGATAGCCGACGAGCCGATCACGCAAGGTGAGACCATGTTTGGTCGCGCGCGCCGCCAGCACTTCGATCTTCATCTTGGCCATGTCGACGCCGGTCGGGCATTCGTGGCGGCAGGCCTTGCAGGACACGCAGAGTTTCATCGTATCGACCATCGCATCCGACGTCAGCGCGTCCGGGCCGAGCTGGCCTGAAATTGCGAGGCGCAGCGTGTTGGCGCGGCCGCGGGTGACGTCTTTCTCGTTGCGCGTAGCGCGATAGGACGGGCACATCACGCCGCCCTCGAGCTTCCGGCATGTGCCGTTGTTGTTGCACATCTCGATGGCGCCTTGGAAGCCGCCGCCGGCGCCGGGCCATGCGGACCAGTCCAGCGCGGTCTTGAGGTCGCCGACGCGATAGTCCGGCTTGTAACGAAACAACGAGCGATCATCCATCTTGGGCGGATCGACGATCTTGCCGGGATTCAGAACATTGCCGGGATCGAAGCGATGCTTCACTTCGGCGAAGTCGCTGATGATACGTTGGCCGAACATCTCGGCATGGAATTCCGAACGCACGAGACCGTCGCCATGTTCGCCGGAATGCGAGCCCTTGTATTCCCGGACCATCGCGAAGGCTTCTTCGGCGATGGCGCGCATTGCCTTGACGTCCTTGTCGAGCTTCAGGTTCAGCACTGGCCGGACATGCAGGCAGCCTTCCGATGCGTGCGCATACATGGTCCCGGTCGTGTCGTGCTTCCTAAAGATCGCAGAGAGGCGCTCGGTGTAATCAGCGAGATGCGGCAGCGGTACCGCGCAGTCCTCGATGAAGGACACCGGCTTGCCGTCCTGCTTCATCGACATCATGACGTTGAGGCCGGCCGCGCGAAACTCGGCGATGCCGGTCTGCAGCGCAGGCTCGGTGACGTCGACCACACCGCCCCATTTACGCGGCGGGTTGTTCCAGCCAAAGCCGAGATCGCCCATCAATGCGCCCAGCTCTTTCAGCTTGGCGGCATTCGCGGCCTGATCCTCCTCCGCGAATTCGACGATCAGCAGCGCATCGGGATCGCCGCGCACGGCGCTCTTGATGATCGGTTGGAACATCGCGATGTCGCGGCCGAGCGCGATCATGGTGCGGTCGACGAGCTCGACGGCGATCGGCTTCAGCTTGACCAGATGCTGAGTGGCATCCATCGCTTCATAGAAGCTGCCGAAGTGACAGACGCCGAGCGCCTTGCTGCCGATGAGCGGCCACAGCTTGAGTTCAACCTGCGTGGTGAAGGCGAGGGTGCCTTCGGAGCCCACGAGGAGATGCGCCATGTTGTTGGCGGTGTTGCGCGGTGTGAGCGCATCGAGATTGTAGCCGCCGACGCGGCGCTGCACTTGCGGGAAGCGTTCGGCGATTTCGGTGGCTTCGCGCTCGCCAAGCGCCAGCATGTCGCGAAACAGGGCAGGTGCATCGTCGCCGGAATTCACTTCGCCGAAATGCAGCAGATTGCCGTCGGCCAACGCGGCGTCTATCGCGATGGTGTTGTCGCGCATGGTGCCATAGCGCAGCGATCGGCCGCCGCAGGAATTGTTGCCGGCCATGCCGCCGATGGTGGCACGTGATGCCGTGGAGACGTCGACAGGAAACCAGAGGCCGTGTTTCTTCAGTTGGCGGTTGAGATCGTCGAGCACGATGCCGGGTTCGACGATGCAGGTGCGGTTCTCGACATCGATCGAGATGATCTTGTTGAGATGCTTGGAAAGGTCGATGACGATGCCGTCATTGACGGTCTGTCCGCATTGCGAGGTACCGCCGCCGCGCGGCGTGACGATGCGGCCGTCGTCGCGACAGATCGCCATTGCGCGCAAGGCTTCGTCGACGGTGCGGGGGACGACCACGCCGAACGGCACGATCTGGTAGAATGAGGCATCGGTGGCATAACGGCCGCGGTTGAAAGGATCGAAGAATACGTCGCCGGAGACTTCCCGCGACAGCTTGGTCGCCAGCGCGCTGTCTGCCGCCGTGCTCCGAATGATTGCCGCCTTCGCCATGGATACCCGCCTCGTCCCTCTATGGTCCTGTCTTGCATTCGGATTTCGGCTTGGCAACCCGGCGGTGCCGCACTCCGACGGGGGCAAGAAGGGGATACGGGAGGGATAAGAATTCCTCATGGCTGCCCCACGTTTTTCTTCGGCGCTCTGGTATACCAGGCACGGGACAAGCCGTTTGAAAGGTGCTATCCGGGCACTTCAATAAAAATGGACTCCCTGGGAAGGACGAGACATGACCGTGCATACCGGAAGGCATTTCCTGCAGATTCCTGGTCCGACCAATGTACCCGACCGGGTGCTGCGGGCGATGGATATGCCCACGCTGGACCATCGCGGTCCCGAATTCGCCGAGCTTGGCCTCCATGTCATTGCTGCGATGCAGCGTGTGTTCCGGACCAAGCAGCCGGTGATGATCTATCCGTCCTCGGGCACCGGCGCCTGGGAAGCGGCCATCGTCAACACGCTGTCGCCGGGCGACAAGGTGCTTATGGCCGAGACCGGCCAGTTCGCCACGCTCTGGCGGGGCCTCGCCGAGAAGTTCAAGCTCGACATCGACTTCGTCCCGGGCGACTGGCGCCACGGCGCCGATCTCGCCGAGATCGAGAAGCGTCTCGCCGCCGACAAGTCGCACGCCGTCAAGGCCGTGATGATCGTTCATAACGAGACCTCGACCGGTTGCGTCACCCATCCGCAGGATGTCCGCAAGATCATGGACCGCGTGAAGCACCCGGCGCTGCTGATGGTCGACACCGTCTCCGGTCTCGGCTCGCTCGAATATGAACACGATGCCTGGGGCATCGACGTCTCCGTCGCCGGTTCTCAGAAGGGCCTGATGCTGCCGCCGGGTCTCGGTTTCAACGCGGTGTCCGACAAGGCGCTGGCCGCCTCCAAGGCCAACAGCTCGTTCCGGTCCTATTGGGATTGGGAAGAGATCATCAACGCCAACAAGCTCGGCTCCTGGCCCTACACGCCCGCCACCAATCTGCTCTACGCGCTGAAGGAAGGCGTGGCGATGCTGGAGGAGGAGGGGCTCGACAACGTGTTCGCGCGCCACAAGCGCCACGGCGCCGCCGCCCGCGCGGCCGTCAAGGCCTGGGGTCTCGAGACCGTCTCCATCGAGTCACATGATCACTCGCCGGCGCTGACCGCGGTGCTGATGCCGGACGGGCATGATGCCGACAAGTTCCGCAAGGTGGTGCTCGAAAACTTCGACATGTCGCTCGGCACCGGCCTCAACAAGTGGAAGGGCAAGATCTTCCGCATCGGCCATATCGGTCACTTCAACGATCTGATGCTGATGGGCACGCTGGCCGGCGTCGAGATGGGTCTCGAACTCGCCAAGGTCCCGCATCGCGCCGGAGGCGTGATGGCGGCGATGGATGTGCTGACCGGCAAAAGCGTGGTGCCGATGACCAAAGCGGCGGTAGCCTAAAGCCCACGAATTCCCGTCTTTGAGGCCTAACAATCCATTGGAGGCTGGAGCATAATCGCTCCAGCCTTTTCAACATGTTGCGGCGGAACGCTGCACCAGAGGACGAATCATATGAACGCGCCGACTCCCGCCACCGAAGACCTGCTGTATTCCGTCGAGAACGGGATTGCGAAGATCACGTTCAACCGCCCGCAGGCGCGCAATGCCATGCTGTTCTCGATGTATGAGCGCATGGCGGAGATCTGCCAGGCCGCCAATGAGGATCGCACGATCAAGGCGATCATCCTGACCGGCACCGGCGATAAGGCCTTCGCCTCGGGCACCGACATCTCGCAGTTCCGCGAATTCAAGACGGCGCAGGATGCGCTCGATTACGAAGCACGGATCGACCGTGTCCTCACCGCGTTGGAGACCTGCCGGGTGCCGACCATCGCCGCCATTGCGGGCGCCTGCACGGGCGGCGGCGCCGGCATCGCGGCCTGCTGCGACTTGCGCATCGGCACGGCTGCCACGCGCATGGGCTTCCCGATCGCGCGCACCCTCGGCAACTGCCTGTCGATGTCCAATATCAGCCGCGTGATGGCACTGGTGGGGCCGGCCCGCACCAAAGATATGATTTTCACTGCGCGCCTCATTGAGGCTGATGAGGCGCTGGCGCTGGGTCTGGTCAACGAGATCGTGCCCGATGTCGAGACACTGCAGCGCCGCGCACTGGAACTTGCGCAACTGGTCGCCGGCCACGCGCCGATCACCCTCGAAGTGACCAAGGAAGCCGTGCGCCGGCTGCGCCCGACCCTGACCCGTGAGGAGGGCAAGGATCTCGTGCTCAAGGCCTATATGAGCGAGGACTTCCGCGAGGGCATGGATGCCTTCCTGAACAAGCGCAAGCCGAACTGGCAGGGCAAATAACAGTCAAATTCAAGGGGCGGGTGACGGGGTCCAAATTCCGTCGCCTGACCATTCGGCGGGGAGACCCCTGACCAAAGTCGGCATGGGCATGCGCGGGGCATGCTTGAACTCACATCCAAATCCTCGCACAATGGAATAGAACCAACAAAAACGGCAACGTCCAACGTTCGCTTGCGTCTACAGGGAAGAAACCAATGTCCAAGTCGATCAGGGCCACAGCTGCGCTTGCAGCCGTGCTCGCCAGCGCGCCCATCCTCTCATCGGCCACGTCGCCGGCCATGGCCTGGGAGCCGACGAAGCCCGTCGAAATCGTGGTTGCAGCGGGTGCCGGCGGCGCCTCCGACCAGATGGCGCGCATGATGCAGGCCGCGATCCAGAAGAACAACCTGATGAAGGCGCCCGTGGTAGTGTCGTTGAAGGGCGGCGCATCGGGTGCGGAAGCGCTGATCTACATGAAGTCCAGCGACGGTGACGCCAACAAGGTGCTGATCGCCTATTCGCTGATCTACATGCTGCCGCTGTCCGCCAAGATCCCGTTCAACTGGCGCGATCTCACGCCGGTTTCCGTCGTTGCGATGGATCAGTTCGTTCTGTGGGACAATGCGTCAGGCGCCAAGACCGTGAAGGAATTCATCGCGGCGGCCAAGGCAGCATCGTCGCCGTTCAAGATGGGCGGCACCGGCTCCAAGCGTGAAGACCACGTGCTGACCGTGTTCATGGAAAAACAGACCGGCGCCAAGTTTTCCTATCTGCCCTACAAGTCGGGCGGCGAGGCGGCGACGCAATTGGTCGGCAATCACACCGAAGCCAACGTCAATAACCCCAGCGAGAATCTTGAGGTCTGGCGCGCCGGTCAGGTGCGTGCGCTCTGCGTCTTCGACAAGGAACGCATCTCCTACAAGACCAAGGTCACCGAGACGCAATCGTGGAACGACATCCCGACCTGCAAGGAAGAGGGCCTCGACGTGCAGTATCTGATGCTGCGCGCCATGTTCCTGCCCGGCAAGGTGACGCCCGAGCAGCAGGCTTTCTATGTCGACCTGTTCGAGAAGGTGACCAAGACGGCCGAATACAAGGACTATATGGAGAAGCAGGCGCTGAAGCCGATCTTCCTGAAGGGGCCGGAGATGCTCAAGTTCCTCGAAGAGGACGATGCGCTCAACAAGTCGCTGATGACCGAAGCGGGATTCGTCGCGAAGTAGATGCTTTCTTACGTTCCCTCTCCCCCGCGCGAAGCGAAGCTTTTAGGTGGGAGAGGGGCGCGCGCAGCGCGGACGGGTGAGAGGTAGCCGCAGACCCCGCACCCAGCATTATCCCTCATCCGACGCGGACTACGTCCGCGCCACCTTCTCCGATTATGGGAGAAGGGAAAGAACAATTTCATGTCCAACACCGACCTCGAAATCATCGTCGAAGATCCGACCGCCCCGGAGGACGACTCTCCCTCCGTCGTCAGCACGCACACCATCGAGATCATCGTCTCGCTGGTGCTGCTGGCGCTGGCGATCGCACTCGGCTTTGACAACTGGCGTACCGGTATCGCCTGGGATTCTACCGGGCCTCAACCGGGCTACTTCCCGTTCTATCTCTCGGTCATTCTCGGAGGCGCGAGCCTCTATGGGTTGATCACGACGTTGTTCGCGCGCAGCGGCGGGGCTGATACTTTCGTCACCCGCGCGCAATTGCGGCGTGTGGCGCTGGTCTTCGTGCCCACGGCTCTGTTTTGCTTAGCCACGCAGTTCCTCGGCATCTATGTGGCGAGTTTCGTACTGATTGCCGGCTTCATGCGCATGGTCGGCAAGATCGCGCTGTGGAAGTCGCTGCTCACGGCCTTCGTGTTCACCGCGATCATGTTCGTCACCTTCGATGTCGCCTTCGACGTCATCATGCCGAAGGGGCCGATCGAATCGGCCCTCGGTCGCTAGGACTTTAGCTATGGAAGCCTTCGGACTGTTGATGCACGGCTTCGCCGTGCTGATGACCTGGAAGATCATCTCGCTGATGGTCGTCGGTCTCGTGCTTGGTATTTTTGTCGGCGTTCTGCCGGGCCTCGGTGGCCCCAACGGCGTCGCCATCCTGCTGCCGCTGACGTTCACCATGGACCCGACATCGGCCATCGTGATGCTGTCCTGCATCTATTGGGGCGCGCTGTTCGGCGGCGCCATCACCTCGATCCTGTTCAACATTCCCGGCGAGGCGTGGTCGGTGGCCACCACCTTCGACGGCTATCCGATGGCGCAGCAGGGCAAGGCTGCGGAAGCGCTGACGGCGGCATTCACCTCATCCTTCATCGGCTCGCTCGTGGCCGTGCTGCTGATCACGTTCCTCGCGCCGATGATCTCGTCATTCGCGCTGAAATTCGGGCCGCCGGAATTCTTCGCAGTCTATCTGCTGACGTTCTGCTCTTTTGTCGGCCTCGGCCGCGAGGCCAAGCACAAGACGGTCATCTCCATGGCACTGGGCCTGCTGATCGCCGGCATCGGCATGGACACAGTGTCGGGCACGCTCCGCATGACCTTCGGCTCGACGGACCTGCTGCGCGGCATCAACTTCCTCGTCGCGGTGATCGGCCTGTTCGGCATCAGCGAGATCCTGCTGACCATGGAGGAACGCCTCGCGCTGCGCGGCCACGCCGCCAAGATCAGCCTGCGCACTGTGCTGAAGGTCTGGATGGACCTTCCGAAATACTGGGCAACGCTGCTGCGCTCCTCGGTGATCGGCTGCTGGCTCGGCATCACGCCGGGCGGCGCCATCGCGGCGTCCTTCATGGGCTACAACCTCGCGAAGCGCTTCTCCAAGGATCCCGAGAGCTTCGGCAAAGGCCGCATCGAGGGCGTGTTCGCGCCGGAAACCGCGGCGCACGCGTCGGGCACCGCGGCGCTGCTGCCGATGCTCGCGCTGGGCATTCCGGGCTCCGGCACTGCGGCAATCCTGCTGGGCGGATTGATGGTGTGGGGCCTCAATCCCGGTCCGCTGTTGTTCGTGGAACACAAGGACTTTGTGTGGGGCCTGATCGCCTCGATGTATCTCGGCAACGTCGTCGGCCTCGTGATCGTGCTGACCACGGTTCCGATCTTCGCCTCCATCCTGCGCGTGCCGTTTGCGGCAGTCGCCCCGATGATCGTGGTGTCCTGCGCCATCGGCGCCTATGCGATCCAGAACGCGATGTTCGACATCTGGCTGATGCTGGGCTTCGGCGTGGTCGGCTATGTCTTCAAGAAGATCGGCATTCCGCTCGCGCCGTTCACGCTGGCGCTGGTGCTCGGCAGCCGTGCTGAAGACGCGT
This sequence comes from Tardiphaga sp. P9-11, assembly GCF_008329525.1. Classification (GTDB taxonomy): domain Bacteria; phylum Pseudomonadota; class Alphaproteobacteria; order Rhizobiales; family Xanthobacteraceae; genus Tardiphaga. Next base: position 123,831 of record NZ_NPKQ01000008.1, read on the forward strand.
TCCGTCTTGCCATGATAGGCTCCGGCGGCAGCGTCGGCGTGTTCTGGTCCAACGGTCTGGTTGGTACCATCACCACGCTGGCAATTACGCTGCTGTTCTGGCCGGTGATCGACAAGGCGTTCAGTGGGGTAGGCCGGATGTTGCGGCCAATGGCTCAAACACCATGAGGTACCGTCTGGCCCTCAAGAGCATGTGATCCTCCTAAGCGATCGTTCGCTCTAGAAAATTCAGCAGTTTTTCTCGCGATGTTACTACCGTGGGGATGCTGCAAGCACGTCGCACAAGGCGTTCGTCAGTCGCGCGCGCGCATCTGCATGCGTGAAATCGTGGTCAGCATTGGGGATGATCGAAATCGACGCGTTCGGATAGCGGCGTAGCCGCGCGCCCTTTCGTCCCATATAGGTCTGGAATTCACCGAGCGCGTGATCTCCTTCCGAAACCAGCATCGCCAGGCGAACGTCACGATCTGCGAGAGTTTGGAAACGGCGATGGCCTTCGCCATAGAGCTTCCGGCGTGCAAGGATTTGGCTCGGTCTCAACGAGAAGATTTGAAGCAGACGTTTGGAAACGAAGGCGATCGGAGCCTTGAGACGCAAGTTGCCTGACAGCAGTCGTCTCAGGCTTCGCTTACTGAACAACAGCGATACGGAACCACCGATGGTTCGATGGGCTGATTGGAGCGCCTCTGCAACAGTTTCCCGGGGATCCCAGACAAAACGCATATTGTTGATGACGACGACTGTGCGAACGCGCTCATCCTGCACAGCCGCCTGGAATGAGGCGTAAGCACCGCTGCAGCGTCCGACGAGCGCGATCGGGCCGGCATCGAGCTTCGCAACATAATCGATCGCGTGACGCATGTCGGCAAGTTGCTCGTCCGAGTAAAGTACTTCGGCTGGCGCGCCTGCCGAGGCCGGACTGTCGCCGATGCCGCCGGCGTCGAATCGGAACGAGGCGACCCCGCGCTCCGCCAGGGCACGAGCCTGTTCGACGGCCGCGCGACCCCAGCCGATGTGATAGTCCCGCCCCGAATTAGCCAGAACCGCAATAGCTGCAGGCCTTCGACCGAGCGGATGACACAGGATGCCGAACAACCGGTCGTCCGGCCCGAACCGAACCGGTAATTCTTCATAGTGAGGGCCGGCGATCGGCCGTGCAGGCGTGAGCTCCTTGGCAGACAATTTGACGCCTGTCATTGGAGCGGTCACGAGATCGTCGATCCATGACACGATGCGTGCCAGCGTGCCGAGCTGTGGTCCGGCCACAGTTGGGTTTTGCATGATCACTTCATAGCCCGCGTAGTCGATCGACGACACATCGGCTCCGAGCGTCTTCAGATGGTTGCCGAGCGAGCTGTCGCGAGACATCTGCGTGCGCTCAACCAGCAGGACTTGTGCGGCAGGACGCTGAGTGGCCTTGGTGAGATCGATCGCCTTGATGGCCGCGGCGCGGCTGCTTGCGAGTGAAAGACCGGCGACGGTGTAGCCGCTGTGGTCCAAGGGATCGGGTCCGATCCCCATCCTCTCGGTCACCATACGTGACCAGGCTTGCGATTCACGAAGATAGGAACGGCCCTTTACGGCCGGCGCCATCAGTACCGTCGCTGCGATGCCGGGACATTCCGGTCCGAGTTGAGCGGCCAGACTCGCGCCAACGCCTTGCCCGACCAGGACGAGTTCGGCGCCGGGATGGAGGTCTCGCAAAAACGCCATGCACTGACGCGCAGCAACGAGCCAGTCGGAGATGCCTTCAGGCTCGCCGGCGATATCTATCGCATCTGCAGTGCCGGGATAATCGAACCTGAGGCAGGCATGGCCCGCCTGAGCAATCTTCTCGGCCAAAGCGCACCATGTGGCGCGGGTACACAACTCCTCGTATCCGATAGGCGATAGCAACAGCACGGCCTTGCGGGGGGGCCGGTCAATGCTGCCTGCGTGATAGAAGCCCCCGAACGTATCAAACGTGACCGGGACGCCATATCGAAAATTCATGATCTGGAAACCATCATCGTTGAACCGGTTCGTTATATCCAGAAAAGCGGGCAGTTATCTGCCAAGTCATGGCCCCGTTGGAGTTTGATTTCGTAGCTGACGGTCGAGGAATGTGTCATGCGATATCGCGTTCCATCATTAATTACGTGTTCGGCTCGAATCGTATCCGGGTATTTAACCGCTCGCTAACATCAATTTTGCAACCCATTGGGCTCTACACCGGAACGACCCATTGCATTCGATGCTGTTTACGACTCACGCGTCATTTATCTGATATCACCCGACCAACTCTGACGACGGCCGGTCGCTTTAAGGCGGCCGTCGATAATTCAACAGCTCTGGAGGAAATGAATGCGTGATCGTGTGCGCGCCATTGTCGGATCGATGAACCTTCTTCCCGTTCCGGTCGATAGCTTGTCCGACCAGGACAGTCTGTTCGACGCCGGCATGACGTCGTTCGGTTCGGTCCAGCTGATGATGGCGATTGAGGAAGAATTCGACATCGAATTCCCCAACAGCCTGCTGACGCGCAAGACATTCGCGACCCTTGACGGGTTGAATTCCGCGGTCGAGCAACTCGTCTCCCAGAAAGCCTGATGCGATGGCCCCGACCGCGGTGAAGTCCGACGTCGACGTGCCCGAAGCTACGCCCTGGCGTGACGTGATGCGGCGGGTCGCCACCGATATCGCTGCGCCGAACGCGGCTGTCGCAGACCAGACCGCGTCATTTCCGACGCGGACATTCGACGCCCTTCGCCACGACGGCATGCTGGGCCTGATGGTGCCCAAAAGTCTTGGTGGTCAGGAGCTGGGATTGCGGAGCATCGCCGATCTCTGCGCGATTCTCGCCGGCGCCTGCGGTGCCAGCGGCATGATCTACGCCATGCATCAGATCAAGCTGTCGAGCCTTGTCGCCCACGGCATGGACACCGACTATCATCGCGCCCTGATGCGCGATGTGGCGACGAAGCAGCTGCTGATCGCGTCATCAACCACCGAAGCCGGCATCGGCGGCGACATGCGCGTCTCGAATTGCGCGATCGAAACTGCCGGCGACCGGGTGTCGCTGACCAAGCAGGCGACGGTGCTGTCCTACGCCACCGAAGCCGACATCATCATGGCGACGGCGCGCCGCAATCCGGCATCCGCCGGGTCCGACCAGGTGTTGATCGCGCTGCGGCGTGACGATTATCAACTCGAACGCATTGCCGAGTGGAACACGCTGGGCATGCGCGGCACCTGCTCCGAGGGCTTCGTGTTGACGGTAACGGCCGGCGCCGATCAGATCTTTCCGAAGCCGTTCCACGAGATCGCCGTGCAATCCATGCTGGCCACGGCGCATGTGCTGTGGGCCAGCGTCTGGTTTGGAATCGCGGCGGATGCGCTGTCGCGCGCACATGCCTCGGTCCGGGCAACGGCGCGGCGCATGCCGTCCGATTTCGCCGGTCCGCTGCCGGGCGCGACGCGACTGGCCGAGGCCACGGCGAAACTGCAGACCTTTAAATCCACGCTCATCGCCCATATCGAGCGGTTCGAGGCGGCGAAGCGGGACGAAGACGATCTCAGTTCGAACAGCTTCACGGTCGAAATGAACAATCTCAAGATCATGGCCTCGACCATGGCCGTCGACGTCGTGCGTGAAGCGCTGATGGTGACCGGCATCGCCGGCTATCGCAACGACGGCGCGTTCTCGGTCGGCCGCCATCTCAGGGACGTGCTGTCCGCCCCGCTGATGGTGGCGAATGACCGTATTCTCGCCAACACCGCCGGTCTGGTGGTCGCGAGCCGATTTGATCCAGGTCTGGAGTGAGAGTGATGAACGTGCCCGCCAAAGCCGTGCAAAGCCCCGAAGCATTTCTGAACGCCCTGTTTGACGAGTCGATCCTGATCAAGACCGGCGTCGATGGTCTCTATGGCCGCGCCGGCGTGTTCGAGGAGGTCATCGACCGGTTCGAGAACGCGGTGACGAAAATTGCCGTCGGCGATCAGGCCACGCGCATTCATTTTCCGCCGGGCATGCCGCGCAAGAATCTCGAAAAGGCCGGTTACCTGAAGAGCTTTCCGCAGCTGGCCGGCTGCGTCCACTCCTTCATGGGCGACAATGCCGACCATATGAAGCTCGTCGGCATGATCGAGCGCGGCGAAGACTGGACCGAGATGCAGGATGCGACGGAAGTCGCGCTGACGCCGGCGGCCTGTTACCCGCTCTATCCCACCGTGGCCGCAGCGGGCCCGGTGCCGGACGACGGCCGGCTTTTCGATCTCAAGTCATACTGCTTCCGCCATGAGCCTTCGCAGGATCCCGGCCGCATGCAGCTATTTCGCATGCGCGAATTCGTCCGCATCGGCACCGCCGACGATGTGACCTCGTTCCGTGCCACATGGCTGGAGCGTGGCGAACAGCTGATCAAGTCGCTGGGTCTGCCCTGCGTCATCGATTTGGCCAATGATCCGTTCTTCGGGCGCCCCGGCCGCATGCTGGCGTCGAACCAGCGCGAGCAAGGCCTGAAATTTGAATTGCTGATCCCCGTCGCAAGCGATGAAAATCCGACAGCGTGCCTGTCGTTCAACTATCACCAGAACCACTTCGGCAGCCTCTGGGGCATGAATTTCGCAAACGGCGAAGCCGCACATTCGGCCTGCGTCGGCTTCGGCCTGGAGCGGACGGCGCTCGCGCTATTTCGTCACCACGGCACCAAGGTCGATGCCTGGCCCGACGATGTCCGCCGCGTGTTGTGGGGCTAGGCCTTGCCGACCGCTTGCGCCATCGACGGACTGGATCCCGTAACCTATGCTCGGCACGGGCTGCATGATCTCGCGCGCAACTGGCCCGAGACCAACTGCTATGTCGATCTGTTGATTGAAGTGCTGGGCCAGCGAGGGCACGATCCCCGCGCCGCCCTGGCTTTCACGGTGGCGCAGGATTACGAGGGCGATCAGTTCACGTTCTTCAAGTTTCCGCCCGTCGATCTCGCGCTGCTCTACGGTGTCGAGATTCTGGAGCTCGCGATCTTCGATAGGCTGGAAGATCATGTTCGCGTGCAGTTGGCGCGTGGCCGCCTGCCGCTGATCGAGGTCGATTCCCATTACCTGCCGGATACGCGCGGCATCACCTATCGCCAAAACCACTCCAAGACGACGATCGGCGTCAACGTGCTGGATTCGATTAATCGCCGGCTCGATTACTTTCACAATGCCGGCTACTTCCGTCTCGAAGGCGACGATTTCGACGCCCTGTTGCGGCCCCCGGGTGACGGCGGCTTGCCGCTGTTCCCCTATGTCGAGTTCATCAAGTTCGGTCCCGCGCCGTCTGCGCACACGCAGTTGGAGACATCACGCACGCTGCTCGCGCAACATCTGCGCCGTCGTCCGCAGCAAAATCCATTCACGGCATGGGGCGAGGTGATCGGCGCCGACATCGCACGGCTGATCGAACGGCCTCCCGAGTGGTTTCACACCTATGCTTTCAGCACATTGCGTCAGGCCGGCGCGAATTTTGAACTGCTTGCGAGCTATCTGGCCTGGCTGCAGGAGCAAGGCGAGCCGCAGCTGGAGCGCGCCCGGCTGGCCGCGGAGGCGATTGCCGGCGGCGCCAAGGTGATGCAGTTTCAGTTCGCGCGCGCCTCGGCGCGCCGCAAGGTTCCTGACGTCGCCGATGCCATCCGCCAGCTCGCGACTGACTACGACATCGTCCTCGATAGTCTCATGGACCGTTTCGCTTCATGCGGCGCTGCGGCATGATCGCCAGATGATATCATCGGCCTGTTCATCACCATGACCGACATCCGCGCCATGACGGGACGAAATGTTCAGCCGCTCGACTGCGGCTGGGAACTGGCACTGTCACTCCCTCAGGCGTGGCAAGAGCCTGGCGCGTTGAGCGAGGCCGTCTGGTTGCCCGCCATCGTCCCTGGAACGGCGGCAGGCGCGCTGCGCGCCCTGGGTCAGTGGAGTTTCGACGAGCCTCAGCCGCTGCACGACAAAGACGTCTGGTACCGGGTCCGCATCCGAGGACAGGGCAAGCGCAAGCTGCGGTTTGAGGGGCTCGCGACGTCAGCTGAGGTTTTCCTCGACGACACCCTCATCCTGACCAGCAGCTCGATGTTCGAGCCGTATGAGGCCGATATCGTTCTCGGCGGTGAGCATTGGGTCCATATCGCCTTCAGGAGCCTCCGCAGAGTGCTGGCGGAAACCAAAGGCCCACGGGCGCGCTGGAAGACCATGATGATCGAGGAGCCGCGCCTGCGGTTCCTGCGCACCACGCTGATCGGGCACATGCCGGGATGGTGTCCGCCAGTTGATGTGGTCGGGCCGTATCGTGCCGTGACGCTGATCGAGGAGGGCGCGGTCCACGCGTTCGACGTCGATCTGCGCACCCGGCTCGAAGGGACCGAAGGGGTGCTTACGGTCTCACTGGATCTGGTGGGCATTCCGGAGGGCGTGCGCCCGATTCTGCAATGCGCCGGCGCCGACGTGCCGTTGGTGCACGCCGGCGGCATGACGTGGCGCGGCGCGCTGCACGTCCCTGCGATGACGCCGTGGTGGCCGCACAGCCATGGCGCCCCGACGCTGCACGGCGTCGAAATTGTCATCGGCGACGTCCATATCGATCTCGGCGAGGTCGGTTTCCGCCGAATCGAGATCGATCGCGGCGCGGACGAGGGCGGCTTCACGCTGTACGTCAACGGCGTCAGAATCTTCTGCCGCGGCGCCTGCTGGACTCCGATCGACGTCGTCAATCTGCAAGCGACAGATGCCGATTACGCCCGAAACCTCGGGCTGATGAAAAGCGCCGGCCTCAATATGGTTCGCCTCAGCGGCACCATGCTCTACGAAGCTCCCGAATTCCATCGCGCCTGCGACAGGCTCGGCATCATGGTCTGGCAGGACGTCATGATGGCCAATTTCGATTATCCGTCAGATCCGGCCTTCGCCGACGTCATCCGCGGCGAAGTCACGACGCTCATTCGCCGCTTGAGCGCATCGCCGTCACTGGTGGTCGTCTGCGGAGGCAGCGAAGTCGGCCAGCAGGCAGCGATGATGGGCCTGCCGCGCGAGATGCGCGACACACCGCTCGCAGATGTCGTTGTGCCAGAAATTGTTGCGCAATGGTCGGACGCCGCCTACGTGACCGGTTCGCCGTTGGGAGGAGCACTTCCGTTCGTGTCCGAAGCGGGGCCGTCGCACTACTACGGTGTCGGCGCCTACATGCGGCCACTCGCCGACGCACGCCGAGCCAATGTCCGCTTTGCGTCCGAATGCCTGGCTTTTGCCAACTTACCGGACGATCGCCAATTTGCATCCTACCAACTTGATCCGAGCGCTGATCCGGTCCGTTGGCTGAGGCGTGTGCCCCGCGATGGCGGCGCATCCTGGGATTTCGAGGACATCCGCGAGTATTATCTAACTTCGCTTTGGAATAGCGACGGCCGCAGCCTGCGCCACAGCGATCCCATGCGCTGGCGCCGATTGTCCCGAGCGGCCGTCGCCGAGGTGATCGAACGCACCATCGATGAATGGCGACGCCCCGCGTCCGCAACAGCGGGCGCACTGCTATGGCTGTGGCGCGACCTGTGGCCTGGTGCAGGCTGGGGTCTGGTGGATTCGGACGGGCGCCCCAAGTCTGCATTCTACGCCCTTCGGCGGGCTTCCTTGCCGTTGCGACTGTCCATCACCGACGAGGGCACCAATGGGCTTTACCTACATCTCGTCAACGACACGCCGCACGCCGTCACCGGCAGGCTCACTTTGCGCTGCCTGAAAGACGGTGCGATATCGGTGATCGAAGCGGCACGTGACCTGACGGTCGCGGCCCATGCAGGGCTCTCCATCGGGGCGTTCGATCTGTTTGATCGCTTCTTCGACGCAGGCCACTGTTATCGGTTTGGACCGGCCGCGCATGATGTGGTTCATGCGACGTTCGAGATGCCGACCGCGGGCCAGCCTGTCGAGGCTTTCCATTTTATTGGGATGCCCACGGTCGAAGCCAACAATGCGATCAACGCGGTGCTAGGCGAAGATCGCGGCGGCTTCTTCCTGGAACTGCAGACGGACACAACAGCGCGATTCGTCGAGATCGTGGACGACAACTTCGTGCCCGACGATAATTACTTCCATCTCGCGCCCGGACGCAAAAAAGTCGTTTGCTTCACACCGTCGCACCGAGCGGGACAGCACGTGCGCCCTGCAGGGCGGGTCGCGGTGCTTGGCGGAAACAGCGAAGCCAACTACTGAATAGATGATTGAGGGTGGGGGCGACACACCGCGCCACACCACCTTGGTTTGCTTTAGAGAGGCGATCATCACACGCGGATAATCTCGCTGATGCTTTGGCCAGTGATCAATCGAGTCCTTACGATCATTGCACGCATCTGGCGTCCGACGCCGGTGACGACATAAGTCGTGCTCGGCGTAGTGCGAGCCGCAGCGCACGAACGCTCAGTTCGGTCTCGATCTCGAAACCACCGGACAGCACCGGGAAGGATTTGACAAAGTATCTCGAGAATACGCGGTAGCCTGACAGCACATCTTTGAAGTTCTGACCGAACGTCATTGACAGAAAGCCGGTGAGCGGTGAGTTGCCGGTGCGGTAGCCAAGGCGATAGGCGGCAACCGTCTGCTCGATACGGCGGCCCGCGACCATGTCGAGGCGATCATTTAACAGCTGCGAATAATCGCACACGCCTGCGAGGCTACTTCACCCGTGCGATCTGTCGAGTTGTTGTCGTAGACATAAATCGTGGCGGCGGGCAGCGCCCTGCGGAAATCGCTCACGACAGTTGTGACTGCGATCTCTTCATTGAAGCAGGGGATCAGGATAGAGACGCGGCGCGGTCATGGACTTTCCGGCGGGTTCGAGGCGCAGCACGATCTCCGATCGACTGCACCCGGACGTAGATGTGCTCCCGACCAATGCGGCATCTGGCACTGATTTCACAGTCCTTGACAGCGCGGCGCCTCAGACAACCTTGCCCCGTCGTAATTCGGCGATCTCTTCGGCACCGAAGCCGAACTCGGCGAGGAGCTCCTCGGTCTGTTCGCCGACTTCCGGCGGCCGAGCGGCCATGTGGCTCGGCGTGCGCGACAGCGTGAAGGGCTGACCGACCAGCGTGATCTTGCGGTTCTGGTCGTTGGGTACGTCCTGAGCGAGGCCCAGATGCTTGACCTGCGCGTCCGCGAACATCTGGTCGACGGAGTAGATCGGACCACAGGGCACGCCGGCGGCATTGAGGTCGTTGACCCATTCCTCGGTCGACCGCTTTTCGGTGCAGGCGCTGATCGCGGCATTGAGCGCGTCGCGGTTCTTCGAGCGCGCGGGGCCGGTGGCGTAATCGGGATGGGTGATCAGTTCGGGGGCGCCGATGGCCTGAGCGCAGCGTTCCCAGATCTTGCCGCCGGTGGTGGCGATGTTGATGTAGCCGTCGGAGGTCTTGAACACGCCGGTGGGAATGCTGGTCGGGTGGTTGTTGCCGGCCTGTTTCGGCACGTCCTGTTCCATCAGCCAACGCGCGGCCTGGAAATCCAGCATGAAGATCTGCGCCTGCAGCAGCGAGGTCTGGACCCACTGGCCCTGACCGGAGACGTCGCGCTCCAGCAGGGCTGTGAGCACGCCCAGCGCGCAAAACAGCCCGGCGGTGAGATCAGCCACGGGAATACCGACCCGCATCGGGCCTTCGCCGGGGGCTCCTGTGATCGACATCAACCCGCCCATGCCCTGGGCGATCTGATCGAAACCCGGCCGCTTGTGATAGGGGCCATCCTGGCCGAAGCCGGAAATGCTGCCGTAGACGATGCCGGGATTGATCGCCTTCAGGCTCTCGTAATCGATGCCGAGCCGGGCTTTTACATCCGGGCGAAAATTCTCAACCACAACATCGGCCTTCTCGACCAGCCGTTTGAACACCGCGAGGCCGCGGGGGTCCTTCAGGTTCAGGGTCATGGCCCGCTTGTTGCGGTGCAAATTCTGGAAGTCCGAGCCCTGCCGGGGGCCGCCGGGCTGTTCGGAACCGGCGTCATCGCTCAGCGCATCGATCTTGATGACATTGGCCCCCCAGTCCGCGAACTGCCGCACCGCTGTCGGGCCGGAGCGGATCCGGGTGAGGTCGAGCACGGTAAAACGGGAGAGGGCCTGCGAGGCGCGCGGGAAGGGCATTCAGAGGGCTCCGGGGGAGGCGGGAGGGACAAAGGGCGCGGCCCACTTTTCGCGCAAACCGGACGTCTTGTCATGTCCTGCGGCCACTGCCCGGCCGTTTCGGAAATAATGATGGCTGACTACATGAACCTATTCAGCGACCGAATGTCACACGGCGATCTAAACGCATGGCGAATTCCATCCGTTTGGCGAATTTGTTGTGTTCGCGTTCGGTTATGCACTGCCAATGCGGACAATGGCCGGCGTGCCGACGTGCTGCATGGAGAATTCAGCCGGCCGAACTGAGACCGTGCCGGTTCGCATGTGCACCGTCTTGGTTCGCCACCATCCGGCGCTATCTGCGGGGCGTTCGGCTGCCTCCCGCCGGTACAGGTGATATCAAGCCGCCGGGAGCCGACTTGCCATAGCTCGCCGCAAGCTGCGCCGAGGCCGGCATGATCATCGTATATTCTGCATCCGCATGATGACCCAGCGCGCCTCCTCCGATCGTGCAAGCGGTCGCAAAGGCCGCGATCGTGAGTGGCGGGCCGCTGACGCAGGAGCGTGCCGACGCGATTTTCGCGCCTTAGCGGTCGCCCGCCGAGCGGCAAGCTCTGAATGCAAAAAGGGCCCGAAATTGGTCTTCGTAGACCTTGCAAGCATTGGCACCGAGATTTTCAGAAAGACTCCGCCATTCAGCTTCTTCGAAAGGCCGCTTCTCCAGCAAGGCGCCATCAAACCCGATCGTACTCGCAGCAGCTACGAGTCCATGGTTTCTATTTTCCTCGATTGCTTTGGCGACGAGAAGGTAACTCCCTTGCTGGGATGTGCCGCCATAACTCCACCTAGTGGGGGAATGTTTCCTGTCAATAAGATAATAGTCCTGAAGTGAATAGATGTCGAATCCTCGCATCGGCGCAGATTCTGGCCACGGGACGTGCGGAAGTTGTAGGATGGTAGTAATCCCAGCCCGATCCTTCGCCGCTATGACCGCGCGGACACTCGGCAGATTTTCCGCCTGCATCGACATTATCACTTTCTGTCGCCACGCCAGCGATCCAATGCTGGGCAACATAGATAGGAATAAAAGCGAAAATGTCGCACCGCAGAGCAGCGCGTTACGGCGGCCCCCCCGTTGCACGAGCATTTCTATGCCAGCAAGCACGACAACGAGGGCAAAAAAGCTAAGGAAGGGAATGATCCTTCCAGTTGCGCGGATCGACGGATTAACAAAGAGGTTAAAGTAGTAAGCCAAACCTCCGTTCATAGAATAGAAGACGCCAAATATGATGCAGGCTGAAGACATAAAAACCAGAGCAGTCCATTTAGATCGGCCGCAACGTGAAGCACCGACCGAAGCGATGATAAGCGGCGAAGCAAAGATAATCATCGTTAGAAAGATGCCTGGCCAATCTTCCAGGGCTAGGATCGTGGAGACGTATGGCGCAAAACCTGTATATTCTTGGTGCGCCCATTGAAGCGACGGGATACTTTTGAAGAGGTGGGTCGCTTCCGCGAAGCTCAAACCGAACACTAGCTGCGAACCAGCAGCCCGTTTCACCGTAGGTGTAGAGCCTGAGAGCACATCAAGCAGCCCAGTGCCGAAGCCGGTAATTATGAGCACAGGCACAACTATTGCTGAGACTATGACAGCGATCAGCAACGGCCTGTATGTGAAATTAGACAACGAAGCGGTCGCCGCGGCAAAGGCCACAAAGAGTAATGAAAAGAAAGCGTAGTACAGGCCGGAAGTTGCGATCACGGCGAGCGACACGAGACCCCCCACGCTCTGGATGATGAGAAGAGGCTGGTGTGTGTATCGAACTCCGATGCGGAGAGCCAATGCCGCTCCCAACGGCACAGCGTAGTAGAGCGCCAAAAAATCATGAACGAGTGAGCGAAAGGCAAAATATGGAGAAACGACATAGACAACAGCCCCTATTGCGCTGAGCCAGGGCCGGAAACCGAGAGAACTCAGCGCGTAGGCGGATGATGCAAACATCGCGGAGGTGCCAATCAGATACATCAGGTAGTATGAGGTTGCGGCCTGATTGACGAAGAGTCCGAGTATGCGCAGAAAAGCGCGATAGCTGAAGTCAAACGAAGGGAAGAACGAGTTGTCTTGAACTCCAGGAAACCCGAGGTTCGGATTGATCCTGAAGCCAAAGCCATCAATATAGCTCTTTGCGTAATTCCACGTGAACAGACTATCGCCGCCGAACGAAAGCATTGAGAGCGGCCTTATTGAGCCGAACCCCAAAAGCAGAAGACAGACGAATAAGCCTGCAAGATAGATCCCGGGTTCAACGCAAGCCAAACGCAGATGGCCAGCTTTTTCGATAGTCGTGGAAGGGGAGGTTGAGTATGAAATATTGTGATCCAGCTGCATGATCGCATTATGAAGTTTGCGCGATGGCCACAGGGGGCCGGCGAGGAGCGCTCCAAAGATTCCTCATTGCGGTTGTAGGCTTGTAGAAATAGCGATAGATCGCTGCGAAAATAACAATCGCGGCGCCAAAATAGAAGGCAGAATACACTCGCAGCAAGAGGGGGCCCGTCGTCGACCGGATTGCATCAAGGATCGGGTCATGCCGGGAGAGGCCTACAAAATAGCTGTTCTGTTCCATATTGGCTTTTACCTCGCATGAGCGATCACCGTAAAGGTGTCTTGCTCCAAGCTTAACTTGCCAAACGCAGAGCTTCTATCTGTCCGGCTTCACTTGACTGTTGCTGTGCAGACGCAGTTATGGGGTGCGATGGAGATCTGACGTGCCCCTGCCGATTTCCTCCAGTTGAAGTTAGAGTCCGGCCTTCTGAAGGACGGACAGATGAAGCGGGCCAGATTTACGGAAGAGCAGATTATCGGCGTTTTGCGCGAGCATGAGGCGCGAGCGAAGGCCGCCGATCTGGCGCGCAAACACGGCGTCTCGGAAGCAACGTTGTATAATTGGAAGGCCAAATTCGGCGGCATAAGCCGCCCTTGAGACGAGCCGTTGGGAAGCCCTGATGAAGTCGGTGGAGGGGCCATACGCCTTAGCCGTGTTCGACGAGAAAAACCGCTACATCGCCGAATCCTCAGCCATCCAGTGCTTCCAGCGAACGTCACCGGTGCCAATCGAGGTTGAGGATGTGATGTGGGTGCCCGACTTCCGGATCGCGACCACGATTGCTCAGGCGGTGCTAGCGACGATCGCTCGGCATAGGGCTACAGGCGGGTGGCATGACGTGCCGGCGGCGTCGGTTGCCGGCAGCTCGGACTGACAACAGTGCGGCTGTATCTGGAAGCGGTGACGGTGCCACACGATCAGCTTGTGAAACGGTGGAGCGGGGGCACGTGATGCTGGCAGCGAATGTTTAAGCGGGCTTTCCTAGGCAGGGAGACCAGGCGGAAATGGCATTGGATGACGAGCAGCCATCTCACATCCACAACGGTCGCTGGCTGGGCGGAACCGGGCTAAGATATTCAGGCACCATTTGGAACTCTTCTGGAGGTAAAGCCAGGCCAACTTGTCAAAAGACGGCCGAGCCTGATCGCGGGCAATTCGACCCATCGCATCGAAGCGTAGGCGGCTGGCACCGTCAGTGACACAGTGAACACTGAAGCGAGAAGGCCTGCTTCTATGGGGCGCAACTTAAACCAAGTATCGTTTTGGAGGATCTGCCCGAGATAGACCAACGCAATATAATTATAGAGATAAAAGCTGTAACTAATGCGCCCGAGAAATTGAGAAATGGGAAGCATTAAAAACTCCCCGATAGCTCCTGAGCGGCCGTAGTAGATCGAAGTGACCAATAGCGCTATTGCTATGGTCTGAATGGTGCCCTTGAAGGCGATAGCAACCACCAGGGACGCAAGACAGCTCCATATGGGCAAACGACTACCAACCCAGTTCCCGGCGGGGGTCGGGATCAGCATACCAAAAACAAAATACCCCCAGAAGTCCTTGAACAGTACGGCTATTGGAAGCTCGGGGATTCTAAAAAATATCCAAATGGCAATTGCAGCTCCTAACAATCCGGCAACACCTGCACTTCGCCACCCAAAAAACGCGAGCAGTATAAACACGACCGCCACCATTTCGACATTCAACGTCCAGGTCACGCTGTTGATCGGAAATGCATACAGCACCGCATTGGTCGCAAGATCTGTTAGGTTTACTGCCTTTCCTGTAACCGCTGCTAGGACAGCTATGAAAAGCAGACAAACGATAAGCGCGGGGTAAATGCGAAATATCCGACGAATTGTGAACCGCGTAACTGTTTCGATGAAAGGAGCGGTTTTGCTAGCCATCAGGCTCTGAAAGAGCACTGCGCCGCTTATTACGAAGAACACGAAAACGGCTGTTTCACCGCTGAATATCTTCAGGATGATCTTTGTGGCCCAACTGTAGGCATCAGAAAGGTCGGAGTACTTCCCGTAGACAATTCTAGGGACTAGACTTTCGTCGATGCTCAGGATCGTGTGGAAGATCGCAACATTGAGCGCCGCGAAACCTCGGAGGCCGTCCAGAGCTTCGTTGCGTTGCATAAGGTTTTCCAAACTAGGCGTTATCCTGGCCTCATGTGCCGATGATCCTCGCTTTGAAGCGCTGACGAACTTCCTGTCGCACGCCAAGCCCGAAACATTGACCTTCCTGACCTACGCGCGGCCGAAGCCCGAGAGGGCGACCGATAGGGCTTGCCGAGGCGGCAACAATCCCGGTGTCATGCCATCCGGCAGGTCGTTAGAGAAAGAGAGGCCGCCTCAGTGGGTGGCCGCTTTTATTTTACACCTAGCTTACGCGACGTAAGATGGATCGCGTCAAATCCAATCCTTGGTTCGTTCAGGATAGCTATTGCCACTGGCTCGACGGTCACTTCCGGTGATCGGTTGGGTATTCCCGTCGTAGATCCGACCGCCTTGTCGCCGCGCATTGACGAGACGGAAGCCAGAATTAAAGAGGAGCTTTCGGCGAGTTCTCGCATCTCAGACTTCAGCTCGTCGACATGAAAATTGAGATAGCCGTCGAGGCGGTCGATCTCCTTGCTGATGAGGAGGTTGGTCTTTTCCAGCGACTTACGTTCATGCAGCAGTATGTCGAGCTTTTCCGAACAGATGTCGACTTTGTGCGCCAGACCATGCACGTCGGCGTGTAGCGCGTCCAATTTAGCTCCCACTAGGTAGCTATTGTGGACGCTTTGCGCCGCACTTTCCAATAAAGCCTTATTGGGGACATCCGGTAGCGCCGTCACTGCGCGGTTGAGACGTAGTTCGTAAATCAAGGCCCCGATCTGACTTTCAAGACGCGTGGCTCCAGAAAAACGCCGATATACGTGCATCGACGAGCCGAAGATATAACGCAAAAGCCGTACAGCAATTGCGCGAAATTTTCGCCGGTGACCCGCGAGAAGTCCCATCAGTTCCAAACTTCAACAGACTCAGATTGTGTCTCAAATCTGACAAAGTAGTGACTTTTTTTTATGCACGCTCGTCAATGTTGTCAATAGCACAAGGGGCTGCGGATCCGTCAATGAACTTTCAAATCCAGCCGTTCGTATTTCTCATGGTGACACCAGTGCGATGCGCTTACGTTCTCCTGCCGGACAGGCTTGCTGTTTTCGATGCTGATGAGAAAGGTCTGCTCTCCTATCGAGCCGCCTGCCATTCCGTTCACTGTTGCTCTGACGCAAGCTGTCCATCCCATTGAGGCCTGACGCGGTGTTGAAAAGCTGACGTTCGATGCGCTGGCTGAAGGCAAGAAGAATTCCCCCATCCTAGTTTGAAGCATGACTCGGAGGTCGGGTGGCTGTTCAGGGACCGGGGCAACTCGAGCTCGGGCTTTTAAGGCGTCTGGCGCCCATGTTGCTCCGGGATCGATGGAGCATCCAGCTAGCGAGAGTGACACCAATATCAAAGTCAGTTTACGCATCGTCGGTGGCTAACGGGAACCGATGGAGTCAGCAACCCTTTTCATCCTTCACCATCACCCGTGGACAGGCGCCAGCGTGCATGGCTCATGATCGCCTATAGTGCGCGCAGTCGCTTCGACCATGCATCCTGGGCAAATGCCGCATTGCTTTAAACGCCGTCATGGCGCTTTCGCGATCTGGCGCCTGTCCATCGGTTGGAAAACCCTGGGGCGGCAAGACGGTATCCAGCCCTCAAGCCCAGGATAGTCGCTGGCTAACCAGCTTTAGCAGCTTGTGGTCGGGAAGGTACTCGTCGGGGCTTGGGGTAGCTCGACATAGGGCGGCGGATGCGACCAACGTAAAAACCATGATCGTCGTGAAGGGCGCCCTACTTCACGTCCCTTTGCTTTCTGAGCGTGGCAGAGACACCCAGCCGCAGCTTTTCCCACTGGTTGCTTGAGAGAATGTGTGTCCGTCCGTCGCTGCGATAGATCGTGCAGTAGAACATTTTTGAGCCCCCCGAATCCGGCAAGGTGAGTCACGCGAATCCGGGGCACAACGAATCTGCGGTTGTCCCCCGACTCGCATAGCGTGTGGCCGCTAACGTGGACCTGAGGGAGCCGCAGCCGGGTTTATCGTTTCGGGAGCTTTCCGGACTTTTGCATCTGCAGCGCCTCAGCTTTCATGGCGTCAAAGCACCGCGTGGCTTCTCTCTCGACGGCGGCGTCGAGTGCGGCAGATTTCTCTTTCCGTATCTCGGTGATCGGAAGCGTTTGCGCGATGCCTTCGGGATAACACTCGCAATAATGTAGGACGATATCCGGCGGCGAACATTGGCGAACTGGTCGTGGACAAAATCTAGCAGCAAGCGGAAGTTCTGAATGACCCGGAGGCTATCGAGCTGATTCGATTATGGGGCATCCAAACCGGCGGTCGCGGCCAGATCAACCGGGTCATGGTCAAATTCACCGGCCTTTCGAGGCGCACTCAGACAAGATAATCGCTAATCTATCGGAATTCTGGATCAGGCACCGGCTGGCATAAGTTTTACCATCGATCTCACTGCCGAGAACAAACTTGGCGCTGCCCAGATTAGGCTGTGCTGAAAGAAACAATCCATGCTGAGCCGCCAAAGCTGAGGACGTAGGCCGAAGTAGAGCGTACCCAATGAGGTAGTTCGCGTGAGGGCTAATAGTCGAGTTCATCGAAACGGTAATGCCATCGAATGTCCTAGACACCTCTTGAGACAACAATTGTCTGACATCTCGATCATAGGAAGCCAAGCTACTGACTGCTTCACTGGGCCTTCCAGCAAAGACGAAAGCGATCGCCGCGGCCAAGAAAAGGGACGAACTCGCTGCCGTCGCGGCTGGTGAGAAACTGCGAGTGCGTCCCTTGGCGGGAAACTTAGTAAAAATCCATTGCACAACGAGGGTCGATAAAAGTAGGCATTCTAGCGTACCTAGGAGAAATCCGGACTTTTTGACTGCGTAAAGTGAGCCGAAACCGCCAACGTAGAATAGCGCGCATAGCAACAGACATGGCATCGATACCCCTATGCCGAGAGAGAGAATTGCATTCGCGCGTAACGAGGTTGGCTCTCTCATCTTGAGATAAAACGTCGGAAGCAGAACGATGGCGCCGATTACTATATAAAGCATGACGCCGTCGGATATAGTAATTCCGCCATCGTTGCTGGAAATCGCGGCCATATCAATCATGGCCGGATGAACTACTGCAACTGCACCGGCAAGTCCTGCTGTAACTAATGTCTCGAAAATACGCCGTTTTGTGTTTTCGCGTGGATCCACGAGAGGAGCACCGCGTAAGACAGACGCGGCCAACGCAAATTGGACTGCATTAAGGGGAAAGAACCAACTGATCAAATGCGAAATAATGGCGCACAGTACAAGCCACCAACCAAACGATAAACTGGACAGTTGATATGCAGCGTAGAAGCCGGCCATTAAGGCCGCTGTTCCAGCCAATTGCGCATAGAAAAAATTAGCTACAACTTCATTCCCGACGATAAATCGATACTTGCGGAATATGACCGCAAGAACGGTGAAGACAAGGAGTGTAGCGATTGTTTCTACAGGCGAGTCTCGCTTCATTAGATCGGCAGCGACCAGATAAATAAGCAAGAACGCGCCCGCTGCGACAAAAAACAAGCCCTTCAGTGTTGAGCCAACAAGGGCACCTGCCACGATCCCCAAAATATGTGCCGCTGGGGGGTAATGGGCAATCGCGCCGAGGAATGAAGATTTTGGCAGGGGCCAAGCACCGTATTGATTGATCTGCTCCGCAATCGCGTAGTGGATGCCTGCGTCCACGCCACCACTAAAATCGCGCGAGCCCAAGAATAGAATTCCAGCCCCAAATAACGCCAAAACAGCCAAGATGCTGAGCGTTCTAGGTTGAACTCGCGACATGAAAATACTCCTCAGTGCCCAGGGGAGCCTGCCTGGTCCTGCTTGTTGCACACTATAAGTCGATTGCCAGCGGAAGAACTTTGGCATGATCAGCCTGCGTTGGTGAATGAGGCTTGTGCCAAATGCGGTCCTATCGAATGCGGCCTCGGGGGCCAGTGAAGTGTGATGCAATTAAGGTCGCGCGGTGCGAGCCCTGCTGGCAAGCAGGCTGATGCAAGGCGTCCTCCTTCACTTTGCGTCGTCCGGTTTTTGCTTCTCCATCAGACGGCGCAGATCTTCTCGGATCACTTCGACATGATATTGCAGATATCCGTCGAGACGATCGGTTTCGCGGGAGATCAGCAGATCTGTCCGGTCGGTCGAATGGCGATGATGCAGAAGCACATCGAGCTTCTCGGAGATGGCGTACAGGACGTCCCAAGGGACTTGCTGAGCAGCGTCATAGGTCCGGGTCCGTGCTGCCAGTAGAACGCTCCCGCTTTTCGCCGGAAGTTCGGCCGGCCGGCCGAGTTGATCGGCGATATGTGAGGATTCGTGATCCAGAATGTTTGAAGAGTTTAAACTCATCTTCTCGTTCAGGAGATGGAAGTGAACGCCAATGACCTCGTTGTGACGCCGGATATTGTCGAGCCGGGCCTCGATCATGCTGATGCCCGTGAAGTCGCGATATGCCCGCCGCAGAGGCCGAAGAATATTCTTGATTAGGGCGGTTAACATGCCGAAGTCCTGCGTGCAGATGATCGCCTGGGTGGAAGATTCTCGGGTAGTAGAATATCTGCCCATTGCCGATGCGCGAGCTCCATCCGGAAAGCATCGATGATCCGTGTTTGCTCGGCTCTGATGCGGTTCGACAGAGCCCTATCCCCTGCCAGCAAGCGATTAGCCTTCGCCCGCATTTCAGTGATGTCGTCGCAGGCGCCTGCCAGCTTCTCTTCAGCCAGCACGTCACTCAGCGAACCGCGTAGGTAGAGCACCGGTGCTCCGACGATCATGGCTTCGATCGGCGAATAGTGAATGTGTCGGGCCTCGGTGGAGGGATAAACGAAAGCTGGCGCGTTTACGTAAAGGTTGACCAAGTCGTCATCGTTCAGGAATGGCAAGATCGCCGGATCATCAATCGGTGCGATCTGGCGGCCGAAGATTCGATGAGGAAGATCGCCGAAATTGCGTTTGATGCCTTCATAGACGGTTCGATAATATCCCTTCGCCTCAATGCCGGGACAAACGAACACCAAGTCTTTCCCGCCGCCTTGCCATGAAGCTTGGTGGAGAAAAAAGCTTGCCGGTAGCGGAACCGTCACTGTGTGGGGATTTGCAGCCAAGGTCGGCGGCTCGATGCTGGCGAGATTGGCGTATCCCTGAACGAACGTATAATTCGAGCCTCGTTTAGCCATCTCATCCGGCAGATCACCCAATCGGAGCCATTCCAGCAGCTCGATATAACGATCGGGGGAGGTTAAACCGAACGCGCGGGCGCAGACCAGTCCGTCGAAATGTCGAATCGCTTCTCGCAACGGCGATATGAACGCCGATATCGACGACACGATTACATCAAATTCCCGGTTGATGACTCCTCTGAGGGTGGGGCTCCACGCCCGATAATGCCGCAGCTCACCGTAAAAATCGTGAGCGTTCAAGACGTCGAGCGCCGCCGCAGATATTGTAAGACTTTGATCGTATTCATAGGTCACCACACCGCTACGGTAGCCCGGGTCGTTGGGAATGCTCTTTGGAATGAATACTTCATAGCCGAGGTCCCGGAAAATCGGCACCTCTGCCGGCAGCAGTGTCTTGTGATTTACAATCCACATCAGTCGCTTCGGCCGTTGAACTCGCATGATACATCCGGTGGAAGAAGGTCGTGGGCGTCTCGCCCGGTAGTGAAACGAATATCTGTTTCGTGACCTTACGTTGCCGTAGCGGTCGCACGGTTGCGGCAGAATGTCCTGGTGTTAGAGACCGAGCTTCTGCAATGCGGACACGCAAACCGGTCGGACCGTCCGGCTATGCAGCCCCGAATTTTTTGATGCCCCTGTGCAGCGTATCAACCACTCGCTCCACATCCTGGTCCGACAGGCCAGGATAACTTGGCAGGCTGATTCCGCGCGCGGCAACATCTTCCGCGATCGCGAAGGTTTCGCCAGTCAGAAACATCGGCATCTGATGAGCGCAGTAAAAGACGGGGCGGGTTTCGATACTATTGTCCTTCAGGAAGCTCATCACGCCGTCCCGGTCGGTGCCCCGCGGCAGCAGCAGGCTGACCAGCCAGTCAGAGCTCGCGGCGCCTTCACGGAGCTGCTGATACTCGGCGGCCATTCCAGCAGTCAGGCGGCGGTACAATGCTGCGATCTCGCGCTTGCGCGTCAGGATTGCATCCAGCCGCTCCATCTGTGCCAGCCCGATAGCCGCGCAGATATTGGTCATGCGGTAGTTGAAGCCGAGCTCCACGTGCCAGTAGCGGCGAGTGGGGGATTGCCCCTGACCTTTCACGAGCTTAAGGCGCGCAGCGAGTTCGTCATCGGCCGCGATGACCATGCCGCCCTCGCCAGTCGTGACGGTCTTGTTGCCGAAAAAGCTGAAGGTGCCGACATCGCCGAACCTGCCGACGTGCTGACCGTTGATCGACGATCCTAGCGCTTCGGCGCAGTCCTCGATCAGCTTCAGCTTGTGGCTAGAAGCCAGCGCCCCGAGCGCAGACATGTCGCACACAGCCCCGTAAAGATGTACTGGCATAATCGCCTTGGTCCGCGGTGTGATCTTGCGCGCGACGTCCTCGACATCGATCAGCCAGTCTTCCGGACGACAATCCACGAAAACTGGCTTTGCGCCGGTCTGCGCGATCGTGTTGACCGAAGCGATATAGGTGAATGCCGGAACGATGACCTCGTCGCCGGGGCCAATATCGAGACAGTGCAGGGCCAGATGCAGGGCGACGGTGCCATTTGATACTGTATGCGCGTGGGCCGCGCCGGTCGCCTGCCTGAATGAAGCTTCAAACCGATCGACGAATGATCCGATCGAAGAGATCCAGGTCGTGTCCAGGCATTCGTTGACGTATTTTTTCTCATTGCCGGACAGGTCTGGCCGATAGATCGGCAAAGCTGGCAGGGCCCGCAGGATGGACTGCTGCGGCACAATTTCAGAACTTGTTTTGATCATTGAAAGTTCTCTGCTTGGTCGAATAAATTTTTGATGTGAGTTTCGAGTCGTTCCACGACCGGATCGTCTGGTGCGACATCCAGCGCGGTTAGCGAGCGGCCGATCGTGCGCCCGGCTTCGATTCTCGGTGTGGCCTTGATCGCTGAGCCGATCAGCGGCAGGAGCTTCTCGACGTAGGTCTGCGCAGAGTAGGTGGTCTGCGCCCAGGTCTTCATTTTGTGGCCGCGCTGCTCGGCGGCGGCACGATTGCTCTCGATCGCCGATAAAACTGCGGCTAGGTCATCCAAGTCCTCGCCATAACTAACCTTCCAGACCAGATCGTCCGGCAGGTCGGCGTACGAACCGAAATTTGGGACGATGATCGGTCGGGCGCTAAACAGCGCGGTGATGAGGCTGGCAGATCCACCTTCGCTGACCGGATAGCGCAAACAGCAGACTACATTTGATGTAGACAGAAGTTCGAAAAGCTTTTCGTCGTTGACCCTGCCGTAAATCTGCGGCGTTCCTATGCCGAGTTCTTTTGCGAGCTCCTCATAATAGCTTCGCTGGACATCTTCGATAGGACCGACTAGGCGATAGATCGCGTTGGCTTTCCAACCCTCCGAAGATGCGATCGCTCTCATAACCCGTTCCGGTTGTTTGTTCGAATTGATCAGGCCAAACGTAGTAATCACGAAAGCACTGTCCTTACCTGGCTTTGGCACAGTCGCTCCAAGGTCAGGATAGCAAAGGGGCAGAACCGCGACTGGACCCGGGCAAGCCATCTGAAGCAGATCGACGTAGTGAGAACCGTGAGCAATACAGGCGCACGACAGCGTGGCAAAGAGCGCTAACTCCGAGGCGCGCAGATCGGTTTCCATTCCATCGCGCCCCTTCATGGGCAAACAGGACGCAAGGTCGTCAAGGTACAAGCCGCGCTGGACGGCTCCATGAACGAAGTTCCGCAGGTCTGAGTCGTGAATCACGCTAACTACCGGCGCTACGGCCATCAGCCGAAGCGCGCCAAGATGGAATTGCGTATAATCTCCAATATTCACGATGATTGCGTCATAGTCTTGAAGAAATTCAGCGGTGAACAGCACCGAGGCGGAATGCACCACAAGTGAGCTTTCCAACGCTTCGACAGCCCCGGACTCAGCGTCCTCGATCCGCAAAATCTCGACGCTGACGCCTTGCCGGACCAACTCGTTGCAGACCTCGCGGCTGTAGATCGCGATCGCGGAATGGATGTTGAAAGGTGTTGCCCACGCTAGTCGCATCGGTTCACGCCAGCAGTTTGGTAAGGGTCGATGACCAATCTATGCCGAGCGACAGCCACAGTCGGTGCCCGGCCTGTCCGAGGGCCGCCGCCTGGTTTGAACTGGAGAGGAATCGAGTCATCCCTTCGGCCAATGCCTCTGAATTCGGCGCCACCACGGCGCCGGTCTCGCGATCGCGGACGATCTGAAGCAATCCGCCGGAGTCAGTCGTTGTTAGGACCGGCTTCCCGGCTTGAAAGGCCTCCATTGTCACGTAGCCAACCGAATCTTCGTCGAACGGAAGATAGGCAATTGCGCGGGCCTTGTTAACATAATCCGCGAGTTCCTCCCTCGAGAGGAAACGAAGGTCGAGCGTCACGCGATCCTCCAGCCCCGCCTCTTCAACGCGACGGCGCAGATCTTCCGCGTCACTGGGGCCATCTGGAGGTCCCGCGATAACCAACCGGGCCGATAACGGCAAATGCTGCATCGCGTCAATCAGCATGAACTGGCGCTTGGTCGCGTTGATCCGGCCAGGCGCCAGTAAATAGCCATCGTCCGTCCCGCCGGTGAAGATTTCGGGATCGTTGAGCGGCGGCATAAGAACGTCGGAGTTGAACCCATTATAACGTTTGAGTCGCTCTGCGGTAGTCATCGAATTAGTGTAAATGTGCTTGGCCGTCCTAAACACTTGATTGTCTGCCTCGTGGATCAAGCGGCGGATCTCCTCTCCGCGAGGTGTGTTCGGGATATTGGCCTGGCCGGCGTCCCATAGGTCATAGGCCTGCCGGTACTGATGCAGCAGCCAGAAAACCTTGTTGTCATGCTGCGCGTAGTAGGCCGGAAATTTCAGAGAAATGACCCGGTCAGTATCGGCGATTCTGAACGACTGGCACATCAGGATCTGCTCGATCAGCAATTCCGCGGGGTCCCAGGAGAAGGGAATTCTCAAATTTTCAGCGTCGACGCCGATCGCTCGAAGTTTCTTCACGAGGTGATGCGCCAGCTCTTCCGCGCCGCCCCAAGTGAAGGGTGCCATATTATTGAGAACGATGACTTTCATGTCAGGTCGTCGAAGCCGGGGAGGCGGTCAACGCCCTCACAACCCGGTCCCAGTTAATGTCCAATTCATTCACGCGGACGTGGGCGCCGGCGCCGGTGCTGCGTGCAAAATTGCGATCTGTCCAGTACCGGTCGAACGTCTCTCCGAGTGCCCGTGGGTCGCACGGAACGATGGAGCCGGAATAGCCATCGACGACGAACTCACCGACGCCTCCCGCGTCCTGAACCGTGATCGTTGCCTTGTCGGAATGCGCGGCTTCTAGCGTCGGGTAGCCATAGCTGTCCTCGTCTATCGGCAGATAGATGTTGGCGAGGGTCCGCGCCAGCAACTGAACCTTCTCATCTTCGCTGATCCACCGGTTGTCCAGCGTGACGCGGTCCTGCAGGCTCGCGTCGCGAATGGTCTGCTTCAGTGATGTGATATAATGAGGATCGCTGGCTGTGCCGCAAATTCTCAGTCGCACCGGAGTCCTGGTATGTTTCATTGCTTCGAGAGCGAGGTGCTGTCGCTTGTGGTGTTCTATGCGGCAGATAAACAGCAACTCGTCACCGTAGCCCTCGTTATGAAAGCGCTCCGGTGAAGCAATTGGGGGATACAGGACCTCGCTGCTGATGCCGTTGAACTCCTGAAGCCGGTTGTTCACGATTTTGGAATTGCTGAACACGGCGCGGGCTTCCTGGAGCCCGCGCGTGTCCGCTTCGCGAATACTGTCGCGCAAGCTTCTCCAGCGCAGGGTGTCTGGATATGGTGAGTAGGCTGTTCCCCACAAATCGAAGAACACACGCAGGTGGTGAATGAACCAGACCACTTTGTTAGGATGCAAGACGAGATGCGCTGGAGGGCGAAAGGTAATCACGCGGTCGCAACTATCTTCGAGCCGGAGAAGGCGATAGTTGATCATTTGCGGTAGAATCTGGTCCGGCGTCTCGTCGAACGGCAGCCAGATAGTTTCTACCTGATGTCCGGCTTTTTTCAATTCCGGAGCCAGCCAATCGACGATGTTTCGGTAACCCCCGTTGGTGAACGGAACAACCGAAGAGACGAGAGCAATTTTCATTTTGTATTTTCGCTTCTTAAGGGCTGCCAGGGCGCGCCGGAACTCCCGTAGCCACCAAATCCGGTTCTATGGTTCCAATCACGACGGCTCCGGCCCCGATGGTTGCACGAGCCCCGATGCGTGACAGCGGGCGTGCCACGGCGCCGATGCCAAATAGAACTTCGTCTTCGATGACGACGTTTCCCCCCATTACCGAACGCGGTGCGACGTGGGTAGCTACACCGATGAAGCAATCATGTTCGATGATCGCCCCCGTATTCACGATAGCTAGCGCCGACACTCGGGCTTTGGTATGGATAACTGCGTTTGGCATGACGGAAATGCCTTCGCCCAATTCTGCGCTCGGTGAAATGACCGCGCTTGGATGAATTGCGTTAACGAGTTCAAAACCTAAATTCTTCAGTTGCGTACCCAAGCGCCGACGAAGCGAATTCTGTCCGATCGCCACATGGGCGCGGCGATAGCCCATTTCAAAAAGTCTTTCCATCAAGTCGTCGCCGCCAAACACGGCGACGCCCAGAATATCTCGATCGCTGGTGTGCGGGTCCAGTATGCCCGCAGGCTCGCAACCCATAGCGCGAAAAACTTCGATGATCACCTTGGAATGGCCGCCCCCACCCACGATCAAGACTCGATTGGCAAAGGTATTCACGGTTGACCAGCGTCGGGCAGCAGCCGCGTCAGAAATTGCGAAGATTTTTGGGCGAGAAAAATATTCATGGGGCGCTCATGATCGAAATCAGAACTATGAATTCGGCGGGCGATAAAATTCACATCATCGATCTTGCAGGCAATAAATCCAAATTCCCGAACGGTTTGAAGCCAAGTCTCAGCGGTGGCTCTCGATCGATCGATTATGCCCGAGGGAAGTTTGACGATGACCGCCATTTGCGGATTGTCGTATTGAACGGGACGTAGCGCGCGCAACACCTCAAGTTCGCCGCCATCCATCTCAATCTTGACCAGAGCGATCCTGTCTCCCGTCGAGAAGATTGAATCGAGCATCCGTCCCGCATTACCGTGCTTGTCGTCACTGGCGCCCGCACGGCCCGCTATACTGCCGCTGGCTAGGTCGCGAATATCGACGATATGGCCGACTCGGTTGATCGATGCCGCGACACGTATTGCTTTTGCCGAGTCAGAATTTGATTCGCAAATGATGACCGAACCGGAATCTCCCAATCGCCTTGCCGCAGCCATTTCCAATACTCCGGCGCCCGCGCCGATGCTCACAAAGCGGTCGCCGGGCTCAAGGAATTCCTGGATGACAGAGATAGTTCCTCGGTCGGGCGAGACCCCATCCACCAAAAAATCCTGCAGCGCGGGATTTGACCGATTGATAACGAGATAGCCGAATGGTGTCTGAACGCCAACGAGCCCGTCGCCAAGCGGCGTGATATTCGCGAAATAAGAGGCCTTGCCGACTGCGCCAGCAACCCTTGGCGGTTCCGCCGTGAGGCGGTGAAGAATTTGATCGCAGGTCTCCTGCAGGCTTTCGATTTCCCGCTGCATCGCTGCGACGTTGGTTTTAACGTCGAAAATGTTGGCTGCCAGGCCGGTTTTTTCGATTGCGCTACGAACGCGCAATTCGATGCGATGCATGATGGGAGTCAAAATGACGCGAAGGCGGCGGACGACGTACGATTTTATCCCGCCCGAGCCTGCTGATAGCAGCGACGCGCGCCGATCCTCACTTCGTCCCCGCCCGCCACTACCGTTGCGCTCGAGCAACGCAACCATCATCCCGCTCAAAATCGAGCTTCTGACAAACTTCGGCTTAGTCGGGGGAGATTTCTTTGACAAATCAAAATCCTGGATCATTTGTTATAAAATTTCGCATGATACTCAATCACCACCTGTGTTTTCGACTCGGATCGAGAGTTCAACCTCGGATTGTTGGAAGTCTAGCCAATATCCTCTCCTTCTAAAGCATCCTTCGCGGTCTCTTGTTACCATTTTTAATGTGGTACGATTTCGATGAAATTTTGCTCTAAGGTGATCGAATGGCTTTTGACCGCGGCGCGCTTTAATTCGCGTTCGAGAGGGCTTTGTATGATCAAAGCTGTCCGTTTGATACCCTCATTTCACAGAGATGCTGGTCGGCAAAATCGTGATTAGTGATCATTCATCACAGCGCTCATCGCAGGACATCGGCATGCGTAGTGGCCGTTATTCACTCGTGACGTTCCGCACAAGACTCCGATGGTACAGATGGGGGGACGTAAGCTGACACCGTCCAAACCAAACGGTAGCTTTCACATAACTGCGCCCCGAACCGCCTTCAAAGTTACAAATTGGGCGATTGAGCTATGAACATCGCCTTTTGTTGCCGTCAATGATGCTTGTGGTGCTCATATTGTTGCCCGCCTGACCGATCTTGTTACTTCTTCGTATTTTGGACCGCGGTTCCCTCCTGCTTCAAGTTCCATTCTTGCAGAATCATAGCGACGTCCGATCTGCGCCGATCACCGCACACGCCGCCGCAGGCTGGCTAACCTAGAAACCTGAAGAAGGTGAGCCATTGCTTGTCGCTTCGCGCCGGGCGTCATCGTTTTTTTTATTGAGATACTTCAACATAGCGTTGTCGAGCATCGCCTCGGCCGGCTGTTCTCGCCTCTCGGTTATTTTCTGATCGCGGCTGCGATCGCGGGAGCCGTGCGGAAGTACCATAGACGTCCGCTGGGCGCCGGTGTGGTGGTGCTGGCCTGCGCAAAAGCCTCCGGGACCTATGCTTTGTGCAGTCAAGAATCTCGACTGTCCCACAGGTTTCGCGAATTATGCGGGTGGATTCGATCTTTCGTCGCTTAGAGTGGTTGCCAGTGACGGTTGTTACCGAAAGAGTTTCCGCCTTCTACGACGGTGGAGCGGTATTCTGCCGGTGGCGCGACGGAGGCACCTGGTGGAAGATTAACCATCATCGTATCATGCTTGCGCGTGAAGCCGATTGCCGGGACGCAAGTCCTACCGCAGAAGTGATCGACAGCCAGTCGATTAAGAACACCGAGGCTGATGGTCCGCAGGTTCGATGCCAGCGTAGAAGATCGCGAGAACACACCCGCGAATCTCCAGTTGATCAGAAGTGCTTTCCCCTGGTTACGTCATGTGTTCGCCGATGGTGGCGATGCCGGTCCGAAACTTAAAAAGCCGCTTGCCTCAATCGGCGGCTGGACCATCGAGATCGTCAAACGATCCGATGCCGCCGAAGGCTTCAAATTGTTCCCACGTCGCTGGGTTCGTCGAGCGAACCATCGTTTGGCTCAACCGCAACCGTCGTCTTGCAAAAGGACTTCGAGGCAACGATCGCGAGCGCCGAAGCGTGACTTATGATCATCAGCGTCAAGTTGCTCGCGCGCAGCCTCGCCAGAGCATGATCAGCATTCTAAACATCAGAGGGCTCCTATAAAGAGCAGTACGTCTTATTTTGACACTTCAGCCCGTATGTGGAATGGCTAACCGATATGGAATCTGCAATGGGTTGCAAAAGAAACCAATAGCAGGAGCGCTGTGCCGCTACCTAAAATAAGCGAGCTTAAGATGAAGGCTGTGATTCTTGCTGGCGGACTTGGTACGCGGATTTCCGAAGAAACCACGCTGAGGCCAAAGCCGATGATCGAGATCGGTGGCAGACCGGTTCTTTGGCATATCATGAAAATGTACTCCGCCCATGGCATCAATGATTTCATCGTCTGCCTCGGATACAAGGGCTACGTGATCAAGGAGTATTTCGCCAATTACGGGCTCCACATGTCGGATGTGACTTTCGATATGCGACAGGGCAGCGTAAAGATTCACCGCAACGACGCCGACGACTGGCGGGTGTCGCTGATCGATACCGGCGAATCTACCATGACCGGCGGAAGGCTCAAGCGGGTCATGGATCACGTTCAGGGCGAACAGTTTTGCATGACTTATGGGGACGGCGTTTCGGATGTCGATATCGGCGCCACGCTGAAATTCCATCGCGATCACGGCGGGCTCGCGACTGTAACGGCCGTGTATCCTCCGAAGCGCTTCGGTCAGCTAGAAATCGTCGATACCCTTGTGAAGGATTTCAAGGAGAAGCCGGACGGGGAGGGCGGATATATCAACGGCGGGTTCTTTGTCCTGTCTCCAGAAGTTGGACGTTATATCGCCGACGACCGAACCATCTGGGAACGCGAGCCGCTCGAACGGCTTTCTCACGAGGGGCAGCTGCACGCTTTCCGCCACGATGGATTCTGGCAGCCTATGGATACCCTGCGCGACAAGACCTATCTTGAGGAGCTCTGGACTGCCGGCAACGCGCCCTGGAAGGTGTGGTCGTGAGTTCTGAGTTCTGGCGCGGCAAGCGGGTTTTCGTCACTGGACACACTGGCTTCAAGGGAGCGTGGCTATCGCTCTGGCTGGCCGAAATGGGCGCCGTCGTCACCGGGTATGCTCTAGCACCCAGGAGCCATCCGAATCTGTTCGAACTGGCCAAGGTTGCCGACCTGGTTTCATCGGAGATTGCGGATATCAACGACCAAGCCACGCTTGACCAGGCGCTGCGCGCGAGCGAGCCAGAGATCGTCTTTCACCTGGCCGCGCAGGCGCTGGTGCGCGAATCCTACCAGGATCCTGTCCAGACATTTGCGGCCAACGTCGGCGGCGTCGTGACGCTGCTCGACTCTGTTCGGCGCATTCCTTCGGTCCGGGCCGTCCTCGTTATCACCAGCGACAAGTGCTACGACAATCGGGAATGGGTCTGGGGATATCGCGAGAACGATCGGCTTGGCGGGCGTGACCCCTATAGTGCAAGCAAGGGGTGCGCGGAGATCGCCGCTCGGTCCATGCAGATGAGCTTCTTCGCGCCTTTCGTGCTGGGCGGCCACCCGGCGCGGATTGCCACGGCGCGGGCTGGCAATGTCATCGGCGGCGGCGACTGGTCCGACGACCGCCTTATTCCCGATATCGTGCGGGGGTGTCTTGGCGCGAGGGGAGAGGTGCGGTTGCGCAGCCCGAACGCCGTTCGGCCGTGGCAGCACGTGCTGGACCCCTTGGGTGTCTACATGACCATTGCGGAACGGCTGGCCACGGCGCCCGACGGCATCGACGAGGCTTGGAACATCGGTCCGGAACATGGCGACGACCGCCCTGTGGTCAAAGTGGCCGAAGCCATGGTGGCAGCCCTTGGCACCGGCAAGGTGGTGTGCGAGGAAGTCGCCAACGGGCCGCATGAAGCCAATTTGCTGCAGCTCGACTGCGAAAAGGCCAGATCGAAACTTGGCTGGCGGCCGCGGTTGAATTTCGATAAATCAATCCAATTCACCGCGGAATGGTATGCGGCCTGGCATCAGGGGCGCGATATGGTGGATTTCACGCGCGCCCAGATCGCGGCCTTCGAGGCCGTGAATCATGACACGACGGCTGTCACCTGATGAATGAGCGGAGACTAGGATGACGGACGCTTCCGAACTCGCGGCATTGCGCGAGCAGATACTCACGCTCTCCGGCCGTTACGCCGAGCTTGCGCATGGCGCAAAGCCGTTCGTCGCGGGAACCAGTGTCGTGCCGCCGAGCGGCAAGGTGCTGGGAAGCCAGGAGATGAAGTTCCTGGTCGATTCCTGCCTCGATTTCTGGCTGACGACCGGCCGCTTCAATTCCAAGTTCGAAACCGTGCTGGCAAAGGCGACCGGCGCCCGTCGCACGTTGACGACGAATTCCGGGTCGTCCGCCAACCTGCTGGCCGCGACGGCGCTGACCTCCCATGTGCTGGGCGACAAGGCGTTGAAGCCCGGCGACGAGGTGATTACCTGCGCTACCGGATTCCCGACCACGGTCAATCCGTTGATCCAGAACGGCCTGATCCCAGTGTTCCTGGATGTGGAGATGGGCACGTACAACATCGACGTGACGCATCTCGAGGCTGCGCTGTCGCCGCGCACACGCGCGATCATGATCGCGCACGCGCTCGGCAATCCGTTCAACCTCGACGTGATCACGGCGTTCGCCCGCAAGCACGACCTGTTCCTGATCGAGGATTGCTGTGACGCGCTCGGCGCCACCTATCGCGACAAGAAGGTAGGCACCTTCGGCGAACTGGGCACGCTGTCATTCTATCCTGCGCATCACATCACGATGGGCGAGGGCGGCGCCGTGCTGTGCAACTCCACCACGTTCAAACGCATCGTGGAATCGATCCGCGATTGGGGACGCGACTGCTATTGCGAGCCCGGCAAGGACAACACCTGCAACAAGCGGTTCGGCTGGAAGCTCGGCGAATTGCCGTTCGGCTACGATCACAAGTACACCTATTCGCATCTCGGCTATAACCTGAAGATCACCGACATGCAGGCCGCCATCGGCCTCGCCCAGATGGAGCGGCTCGACGACTTCGTCGCGGCACGCCGGAAAAACTGGCAGTACCTGCGGGACGGCCTCAAGCATCTCGAGGACATCCTGCTGTTGCCGGTGCCCACCGAGCACAGCGAACCGTCCTGGTTCGGCTTCTGCCTGACCCTGCGTCGGGAAGCGCCGTTCGACCGCGAACACATGCTGCAGTATCTGAACGACCAGAAGAAGGTCGGGACGCGACTGCTGTTCGGCGGCAATCTGCTGCGTCAGCCTTATATGAAGGGCCGCAACTACCGGGTGGTCGGATCGCTCGACAACAGCGATCTGGTGATGAACCGCACGTTTTGGCTCGGCGTCTATCCTGGCCTGACCGAAGACCATCTCGATTATGTCATCGAGAGCCTTACCGATTATTTCAAGAACCATCGTCTGGCGCCTTCTGCAGCACTGACTCTGACCTAAGGATCGTGGCGATGACGGGTGCGGAGTATATCGCGGAGTTTCTGGCACGGGTCGGCAGCAAGCACGTGTTCACGCTGACCGGCGGTGCCTGTGCGTTCATGATCGACGCGGTGGGACGGCATCCCGACCTCGACGTCATCTGCGTGCAGAACGAACAGGCGGCCGCGATGGCCGCCGACGCGGTGTGGCGGGTGGACCGCCGGATCGGTGTCAGCATGGCG
This sequence comes from Tardiphaga sp. P9-11, assembly GCF_008329525.1. Taxonomy (GTDB): domain Bacteria; phylum Pseudomonadota; class Alphaproteobacteria; order Rhizobiales; family Xanthobacteraceae; genus Tardiphaga. The sequence continues at coordinate 155,786 of NZ_NPKQ01000008.1, forward strand.
ACGTCCGGTCCCGGCGCGACTAACCTGATCACGGGCATTGCCTGCTCGTTCTTCGATTCGATTCCGTCGCTGCACATCACCGGTCAGGTCAACCAGCGCGAAAGCCGCGCCATTCATGGCGCGAAGGTGCGGCAGGCCGGTTTCCAAGAAACCAAGATCGTCGAGATGGTGCGTCCGATCACCAAATATGCGGTGCTCGTCACGACTGTCGACGAACTGCGCGACGAACTCGCAAAGGCCTACGTGATCGCCATTTCCGGCCGCATGGGCCCGGTGCTGATCGACGTGCCGATGGACATCCAGCAGGCCGAGATGGCGCCGGTGTTTCCGGCGCTGACGGTGGCCGCCGATGCGGCCGATGGGCAACTGGTCGGCGATGCCGTGACCGCGATTTCCGCTCTGCTGCGCGACGCCGAGCGCCCGGTGGTGGTGTGGGGCGGCGGCGTGGCGATGGCCGGCGTGGAGGCCGAACTGGCGCAATGGCTGGCCCGCAACGAGGTGCCTTTTGTCGCGAGCTGGGCCGGTCTCTCGGCGTTCCCGCACGATCATCCCGGATTTGTCGGCCAGATCGGCGTCTACGGCAATCGCGGCGCCAACTTCGTGCTGCAGAACGCGGATGCCGTGCTCGTTCTCGGCAGCCGTCTCGACAACCGCCAGCGCTCCGGCAATGCCGACAACTTTGCTGTCGGGGCCAAGGTTCATGTGCTGGATGTCGATGCGGAGGAGATCAGGAAATACGGCGACGGCCGCTATTCCGGCACGTCCGTCGACCTCAAGGCGCTGCCGTCGATCCTGCGGGCGCTGCCGGAGACCACGGTCGGCGCCGTGTGGCGCGAATACGTTGCCGACATGCGCGGCCGTTATCGCGGGCGCGAGACTAGTTCGACGGCCAAGCGGCTGAACTCGCTATCGCCCTACGACGTGGTTCGCCGCCTTAGCGAGATCGTCGCCGAGGACGCCATCGTTGCGGCGGATACCGGCGCCGCCGTGTGCTGGCTGCACCAGAGTTTCAGTATCAAAAAGCAGAACCTGTTCACCGCCGGCGGCAACTCGCCGATGGGTTACGCGCTGTGCGCCGCCATCGGCGCCAAACTGGCCAGGCCCGAGCGCCAGGTGATCAGCTACAATGGCGACGGCGGCCTGCAGGTGAATATCCAGGAATTGCAGACCATCAAGCACCTCGGGCTGGATATCGCCATTGTCGTGATGAACAACAGCTCCTATGGCATCATCAAGCAGTTCCAAGACAGCTACATGGAGAGCCGCTATACCGCGTCCCAGGACGGCTATTCGACGCCGGACTTCGGCGCGGTGGCGCGGGCCTACGGCCTCGACTTCCAGCGCGTGGAGCAGATGTCGGACCTGACGCCGGAGCTGTTCGGCCGCGGTCCGATCCTGATCGAGGTGGTGCTGTCGGACCAGACCCTGATCGAGCCCAAATTGGAGATGGGCCGGCCGATCAACGACCAGTACCCGTATCTGCCGCAGGACGAATATGAGAGCGGCAATCGTTTTGTTGCCTATCCGCGGCCTGCCCATTTGCAAGCGCTTGTCGGTATCGATGGATAGGCCGGCACGATGAAGATTCTGGTCACCGGGGCGGGCGGATTTGTCGGCGCCGCCGTGGCGGGTGAGGCATTGCGTGCCGGGCATGATGTCGTCGGCACGGTCCGGCCGGGCAGCAGCAGCAGCCGTCTGGCGACTCGCGGGTCGCGGCTGAACGTTGTAGGACTCGACCTGCGGGATGCCGGCGAGGTCAGGGCGATGATGCGCACCCACCGCCCGGACGTGATTATTCACGTCGCTTGGAGCGGCGTCAGCAACAAGGCGCGGTCGGACCGGCTGCAGATCACCGACAATATCGAAACCGCCTGCCAGTTGCTCGAGGCCGGGGCGGAGTGCGGCGTCTCGAAATTCATCGGTATGGGCTCGCAGGGCGAGTACGGTCCGCTCGACCGGAAGATTGCCGAGACCGACCTGCCGCATCCGACCACGCTGTACGGGGCCTCCAAGCTGGCGGTGCACTACCTGACCCGGCAACTCGCGGCGCAGTCCGGCATGTCCTATGCGTGGCTGCGGATTTTCTCGACCTATGGGCCCGGCGACAATCCGCACTGGCTGATCCCGTCGCTGATCGACCAGATGCTGGATGGCCGGCGGCCGCAGACCACGCTCGGCGAACAGCTCTGGGACTGTCTGTTCATCGACGACATCGCAACGGCCACCGTGGCGGTGGCGATGATGCCGACGGCCGAAGGCATCTTCAATCTCGGCTCCGGCCAGCCGCTGCCGGTGCGCGCCATTGTGGAGAAGATCCGCGACCTCGCCAGCCCCGGCATGGAGCTGGTGTTCGGCGAGATTCCGTACCGCTCGGATCAGGTCTGGCACATGGAGGCGGATGTCGCGCGCCTCAAGGCGCTTACCAGATGGGCCCCGCGCGTCGACATCGATGCGGGCCTCGCCGCCACCGTCGGCTGGCACCGCGCGCAGCGCCTCGCAGCCACGAATACGCAAGGGAGCGACCATGCTGGATAGCGCGCTGGCCCACATCGGGAGCCCGGCGTCGCGGCGGTTCGGTCGCTTCCTGCTGGTGGGCGCCCTGAACAGCGCCGTGGGATACGGACTGTTTGCGGGGCTTGTCGTGCTGGGGCTGCCGCCGGAAGCGGCGCTGCTGGTCGCCACCGTGCTCGGCGTGATCTTCAACTTCGCCACCACCGGTCGCTTCGTGTTCGGCAATCGCGACCGCAATCGCATTCTACGCTTCATCGCCGTCTATGGTGTCGTCTATCTGCTCAACGCCGCCGCCCTGCGCGGCCTGTCCTTGCTGATGGTGCCGCCGCTGCTCGGCCAGCTCTTGCTGCTGCCTGTCGCCGCGGTCATGACTTTCGTCGCTTTGCGGAGCTTCGTTTTCAAGGAAAAGAGCCTGTGAAAAAGATCACGATCGTCTCGCCGTGCTACAACGAAGAGGAAAATGTTCGCGCCTGCTACGAGGCGATCAAGCGCCTGTTCGACACCGAACTGGCCGGCTATCAGCGCGAGCACATTTTCTCCGACAATTGCTCGGAGGACAAAACCCAGGACATCCTGCGCGAGATCGCCGCGGAGGATACCGACGTCAAGGTGATCCTGAATGCGCGTAATTTCGGGCCGTTCAGGTCGCTGTTCAACGGCCTGCGTTACGCTACCGGCGACGCCATCGTCGTCTTCATGCCGGTGGATTTGCAGGATCCGCCGGAACTGATCCCCGAATTCGTTAAGCACTGGGAAAATGGTATCGAGGTCGTTGCGGGCGCGCGGGTGAATCGGGACGAGACGCGCCTGTTGCGGGCTTGTCGCTGGATGTTCTACCGCATCGTCAACGGGCTTTCCGACTTTGAAATCCCACCAGATGTTGGTGAATTTCAGCTGATCGATCGCAAGGTCTGGGAGGCTGTGATGTCTCACCAAGACCACTATCCCTACATTCGGGGTATCATCGCGTCCTGCGGGTTCAAGCGCCTGATCGTTCCATACACCTGGCGGACGCGGCAGCGGGGCCTATCTAAGAATAATATTCCAAGGCTTGTCGATCAGGCGCTGAACGGCATATTCTCATTTACCAATGCGCCGATGCGTTTCTGCACTTTCGCTGGATTTGCGCTGGCGGCGATTTGCCTGCTTTTTGCGGCTTATTCGCTGGTTAGCTATTTAATATTACCGCACACGGCGCCACGCGGTACCACGACGATCATCTTCTCAATTTTCTTTCTCTCGGGAATACAGCTCATCTTCATCGGGATGCTGGGCGAATACGTGACATCGACGCACTCCCAGGTTAGACGAGGACCGTTGGTGATCGAGCGGGAGCGATTAAATATCTCGTAGTGATCGTAGCTGAGTGCCCGCGTGGGTCTTGCGGATGGCCGCATGCTTGACGTTCGGTGCCCCCGTCAGCACGCCAGAGACATCTGTGGACCCCCCCCGTTGAATGCAAGAAGAATATTTCGAGTAGGCATCACGCAATTGATCTGCCTGCTGACGGTGATTGTGCTGACCCATTTCGTCAACGTCCGCCTAGTGTTCAGGAACGTGCCGACGCGGGCCATTGCAACAAACTAGCGTGGCGGAGCACCTTCATCGCCTGCGGTATAGCGACAGCACGCCAAGCGACGTTTTGAAATCAGTATCCGAAGTGTACCACGACTCGAAGTTCGGCTGCATCGGGTTGATTGGTTCAATGCCTCCCTCGCGGAAAATCAGCACGAACTGCGGTCGGTTCGCGAGGTCGGTATAATAGGCGTGAGTGTAGGCTAGGCCTTCGCTAGATATGCTGACCGGGAGCGGAAATGTCATGAGCATCTTGAGTCGCGCGGAGAGTTCGAGCGCGATGCCGGGATGCGATTCCGAAAAGATCGCCAGCGTAGCATGGCCGATTCTCGGACTGACGTCGCGCCGGATGACTTGCAGCAGCTCGGTCAGGGTTGTAGGCGCGTAAATGCCCTTGAATATGCCGGTGCGGACGAGCTCTCTTGGCGCGGCGGCATCGAGACTAGTCTGACCGTAGCGAAACAGCAGCGACGTCGATAGCACGATCAGCACCAGGACCGACATGGCGAACTGGCGTGGCCACCTGCGGTCTGGCCGGGCGTACGGCGCGCTGAGGGCGATGGCGGCTGCGGGCAGGCCGCCAATGCAGAAATTGTAGAAGGTATGCAGCGCGCTGGCCGTGGTGGTAGCGGCAACCAGCAGCGCCAGGAGATAGCATAGGGCCATTATCCGCTGTTGGCGAGGCGCCGTCAGCCGGAGATCCATCAGAATTCCAAACCCGGCCAGTCCTGCGATGGTGATGGCGTCATGCGACCGGATATAGAGCGCAGGCTGAACCATGAAAAGTGCCAGCAGGAGCGCAATAACTATGAGCGGGTGATACAGCGAGCCAAGCGAATTGCGGAACACGCCGGCGCAGACGGCGGAGAGCGCCAGGCAGCAGAATCCTGGATAGGGGCGGAGCAGGGTTGCCGTGCTTTCGATCTTCAATCCGATGCCGTTGACCCTGTTAATCAGATTTAGATAGTGAATGCTCTCCAGCGTTGACGCTGGGGACAGGGTTACGATGATGGCACCGAGGCCGATGCACCCGGCTAGGATCACCAGGACGGCATATCGTCGGCCGATCGCGCAGATGCGCTCGCCGCCAGCCAGCACGCCGAACACCAGCGCCGCAGCGACAACGCCCAGAGGCGGATAGGCGACCGCGGCAACACCCCAGGCCGCGGCAGATCCGATCTCGCCCAGCAACCGTCTAGCAGAGTTGGCACGGGATCTCATCGCAGTACCGAGGCAGGCAATGGCTGCCACCGCAGCCTGCATCCCAGTGGTGTTGTAGGATGGTGCAGGAAGCCCGAACGGAATGAAGGCCAGAATGAGGATAGATCCCGACCATGCTAGCGCACGGTACCCGAGCGTGCGCATGAAGCCGTACCAAAGCAGCGCGGCGATCAACGACCCCGCAAAAAACAGAAACCTGAGGAACAGGAAAAGCCCATCGGTGGAGTCCCGAAGTGCGGCAAATGCCCAGCTCGCGGGAAAAACGATTAGGGCCGATGTCTGATGCAGAGTCCGGAAGGGCGATTGAGCGACACCGCTCCTCAGCCATTCCACTACAAATTCGGCGTAGTAGGACTCATCGCCCAGGTCGAGGCCTTGAGTTAGGCGTACCATCAAAGCGACTGCGACTGCAGCAAATGCTAGAATTCCGATGGTGGTTGGTCGGCGACAAGGGGACACCAAAAATTCCGAGCAAGGCCGAAGCCAAGCCCGGCGGACCCGTTTTAATTGAGGCAAAGGGAGTTTTGTTGCAATTCCGTTCAATATAATGCGTCTTGAGGGTATCAGTTGCGGTGGGCTGGTTAAGGGAGTTCGCGGCAATATCTGGACATCATACGGCTTCGATCGAGCGCCGATATTGCTCGATCACGTCTCCGATATCGCCATATGCCTTGATCCGACCCTGGTCCATCCACAGCCCTTTGTTGCACCAGCGCTGACAGATCTCAATATTATGCGAAGCTAGCACCAGAACGCTGGCGCGATCGACGAACGATGTCAGTCGCTTTTCGGCTTTTGCCATAAATGACTCGTCACCGGCCACGATCCATTCATCCATTAATAGGATTTCTGGCTCGAAGCACGTTGCGACAGCGAAAGTCAACCTGAGGATCATGCCGGACGAATAGGTCCGCACCGGCATTTCGAGGTACTCGCCGAGTTCTGTGAAATGCGCAATGTCAGCCATGCGCTTGTCGATTTCCGAGTTTGAAAGACCTAGTATCATTGCACGAATGCGAATGTTGTCGTAGCCGCTAAGATCGGTGTCGATTCCAAGCCCGATATCGAACATCGGCGAGATGCGTCCCCGGATGATGGCATCGCCGGTCGTGGGTTCATAGATTCCAGCCATGACGCGAAGAAGCGTTGTCTTGCCGGCGCCGTTCGCCCCGATCAGGGCTACGCGATCACCGGTGGCAAGTGACAGCGAAATATCTCGCAGAGCTTGAACGGTGATGCGGTGGTTGCCGTCATGTGCCAACCGGCCGGCGGATCCTTTAAACAGAAGGCTCTTCTTCAGCGAGCGCGAACCGCCATGGTAGATCGGAAACGACACGTTGACGTGCCGAACTTCGAGCACGGTTTCACGAGTAGAAAATGCTTGTGCGACCGACATGCCGTTCATATCCAGTACGATATCCGAGAGCGGAACCTTGTAAAGAATGCTGCGGCAATCGCTGAGTTGAAAATCGTTAGGATTAGGACCGCGATATAGCTTTCTGCGGGAAATGATTGCCCGAGCAAAGGCGCACGTACAATCTCAAGCAGATGAAAGAACGGATTGAGAAGGACGATCGTTGAATCGACACCAAGCAGCTCGGGTTTCCACATCACGGGTGTGATGAAAAACGCGATTTGTACCACACTGCCGACGATTTGCGGGATATCTCGAAATCGTGCTGACACCATTCCGAGATACAGGCTGGTCAATGTCAAGTTGAAGGTAAGCAGGACCAGCGCTGGAATAGCCATTAACACGCCGAGACCTGGCGAAAACTGGAAGTAGATCAATACACCGAAATAGATGATGAAGTTGTGGGCTAGAATGATAATTCGGCTCCAGATAAAACGAAACGCGTAAATCGAATAGGGCAGCCTGATCTGCTTGATGTAGGATTCCGAACCTGTGAACAGCGTGCCTGCTTCCGAAATCGTGGCGCTCACATAACCCCACAGCAACAGGCCGACACATAAAAAGGGTAGGAAGTCGTGGAGTTCGGTCTTGAACAGCCGAGAGTAAACAATCCCCAGCGCAAGTACCATGATCGCCATGCTTGCGGTTAGCCAGAACGGGCCCAGCATCGATCGGCGGTAGCGCTGCACGATGTCATTCCAACCAAGTGTCGACCAGAGCCGCCATGCGCGCAGGCCATCTATCATATCCTTGGCAGCCAGCCGCCCCTGGGAGGGCTTTTCGTATTGAAAGTCCGGAAGCTCTATCTCGATGGTGACAGGTCGGCTCATGATTTTGTGTTTGCCAGTGAGGAGTTACGCGACGCCTTTTAGGGCAAATATGCCAGCAAACAAAACGTTTTCTGCCGCAAAACTGACATGTGTGGTCCGTGCAAAACGCCCCAAATGAGTGATGTAGCGAATTACCGCGCCGCAGAATCTCTCCTTTCGGAGGCGTCAAGAATCAAGCGAATTTACGGTATGCGGCGTTCACGGCCCCGGCGCTCCGGTGCCACCCGAACAGCGCAGCGCGGCTGATCAGCTTCTCTCTTGCCGTGTCGTTCACCACGGCGTCGGTGGCGATCGCAGCGTTGATTGCCTCGGTCCAAGCATCGACATCCAGCATAGCGACGCGGGTCGCGAGGTCGCCAGAGATTTCATCCATTGCGGTGTCCGCGCTATGGGCGACCGGCGTACCGCAGGCCATGGCTTCCACGACGGGCATACCGAAGCCTTCGTAGAGCGACGGCAATAGCATCAGCCGCGCGCCTTCGTAGAGGCTGCGCAATTCGGCATCGCTCACGCCCTTGAGGAACCGCAGTTGCCCACTACTGACGAGTTGCTCGGTTGCCTTCGGTAGCGCGAGGTCGCCCCATCCCGCTCCACCGACAATCACCAACGGCATGCGAGCGCGGTCCGCAGTGGCAACACGGCTATAGGCGGCGATCAAGGTCTTCAGATTCTTACGTGGTTCCAGCGTTCCGACCGCTAGCAGGTAGTTGCCTCGCTTCAGCTCGAAACCGGTGATGCCAGTGGTCGTGATGTCTGCCCCGAGCGGACGGAATATCTCGCTCGCCGCCGGCGGAGCGACGAAAATCTGTTCGATCGGATAGTTGTAGACGCTTGCGATTTCTCGCCGGGTGAATTCCGAGATCGTCTGGATCTGCGACGCGCGCGCAACAGTTTTTGCCAGCGGGCGCATTTGCCGCAGCCGATCGTCGGGATGGGCTTCTGGAAACCGCACAAAGGACAGATCGTAGATCACTGGCAATACCGGCACGCCCGGGTCGGCCGGCGGCAGGTAGTTGAAAGCGTGAAACAGATCTAGCGATTGTCGCCTGGCGGACATGGTGAACTGGAACGGACGAATGCTGCGATAGATGTGCCGAAAGACATCGACATTGATGGCGCTCTGATGCGCGAATCGTCGCACACGTTTCAGCGCGCTCAGCTGCAGCTCGCCATCGCTGGTCGTCTTGGCCGCGTCTTTTTTTTGCGCTTGGGCAATCTCGCCGAAAAATTGCCGGTCGAGCTTGCGCCAGGTCACATAGTCGAGACCGCGGAACTCGATGTTCGTCTCACTTTCGACCAGCGCCTTCAATAAATTGTAGAGGTAGTTGCCGACCCCTGTCATTGATCGGTGCAGGATGAGTGTTTCGACGCCAATAATCATAGCGGCTGTCCCGACAAGGCTCGGCGATGCGCAAGTGCCTGATCCAAAACCTGCGCGATCCTGGCGCTATAGGCTTCACGACTGAACTCCGATCGCGCGCGGCCGTGCCCCGCGTATCCCAGTCTTTGGGCCAGTGCGGAATCCTCCAGCAAGAGGTTCATGGCCTGTGCTAGCGCCGAGGCGTCTCCTACGGCAACGGTGAGGCCTTCCCGGTCGTGACGGGCGACGTTGGGAACGGTGGTCGGCAGACTGGTGTTGATCACTGGTAAACCCGCGGCCATGGCCTCGACTTGGACCAGTCCAAACGCTTCGGCATCCGTGACCGACGGCAGGACCAGCATCTTGGCGGCGTGGAGATGATGCTTGATATCATCGGCCGTCACGCGTCCCTTGAAAAAGACGCGATCGGCGATTCCGTTGCGCTTCGCCTGCTGTTTCAGGTCCTCCAGCAGCGGACCGTCGCCGATGATCACTAGTTGTGCCTCTGCGGAGGGCAGGGCATTCAGCAGGACGTCAAGCCCTTTGTAGCCGACTAGGCGGCCGACCGCGACGATTAACCGTGGATACTGCTGGCGAAGTTTGGCGACGGTTGTCTGGCCGGCTTCGCCGACGTTGCTCCAGTAGTCGATGTCGAGCCCGTAGCGGACGATGCTACACTTGTCCCTGTGAGGCTTCAGGAAGTCCGAATTGTCGATCATGGCCCCGTCGGACACCACAATCCGGTCGGCGCGGCACAACGCAGACTTGATTGCCGGCGTCAGCAGCTTGCGTAGCAAGGCCCGCCCGAGAATCTCGGCATGCCAATACACTACCAGCGCGGTGCGCTCGCCCAATCCGGCCGCGATGCCGATATCCGTCAGCGGAAATGGCGCGTGATGCACTAGCACATCGGCCTCGCGCGCAAAGCGTCGCAGGACGAATGGATAGGTCGGCGCTAGCGGCGTGGAAAATAGCGTACCCAGCGACGCTAGCGCAGTGACGGGCGTTCCATCCATGACAAAGTGGCGGGACCATCCCCGAAAGCGTGCAACCAGAATCCGGCTTGTCATCGTTTCTGCGCGGGAGCCGGTCAGCATGGCGATAACCTGCGGAATGCCGCCTTCGACATCAGGCCGATAAATCTTGTAGGCGTGAACGACTTTCACGAGAATACCGACAATCTGTTCAGTTAACGTTCAGTTGGGTCGATCGAGCCGCGGTCTAGTCCGCCGTGGCCAAGGTGATCGCTTCAATCCGCGACCGTACCATCATCCCAACAAGATCTTCGAACGAGGTCGTTGCGCGCCATCCCAATTGCGTGTGAATCTTGCTAGGATCTGCGCGAGTGTAGCGGTTGTCGGTCTTGCGGATGAGGCCGGGATCGCTGATGACGTGGTTCTGCCAGTCGCGGCCGACAACGCGGAACGCCGTTTCGCAAAATTCCGCGATTGAATGCTGTTCGCCGCTGCCGATGACATAGTCGTCGGGCCGATCACTCCTTACTATCAGCAGCATGGCTTCGATATAATCGCCGGCATAACCGAAATCGCGGCGCACGCTGAGATCACCGAGCATGACCTTTCCGTCCTGCAGGATCGGACGCCCGCGTTCGTCGAGATCGGTGGTTTGCGACAGCCCCAAAGATACGGCCGCAGCGGCATGGGCGATTTTCTGTGACACGAAGCTCAGCGGACGTTTGGGACTCTCATGATTGAATAGGATGCCCGCCGACAAATGAAGATCGTACTGCGACCGATAGGCACCAATAATCCGATGCGCGTATGCTTTCGCGATCGCATAGGGCGACATCGGTTTGAACGGCGTTTCCTCATTTTGCGACGAGTCCTGCGACATCTCACCAAAAATTTCGGATGAGGACGCTTGGAACAGCCGACTGTTGGGACACAACTTGCGCATTAGATCGCATAGCTGTTGAGGCATCACCGCATTGAGCATAGCCGTTTCAAGAGGCTCGTTCCATGAAGCTGCCGGCCGCGAGATCGCCGCGAGGTTAAAAATCTCGTCGGGCCGGACCGACGAGACCAGCCGTTCCATGAAATGATAGTCGGTAGGGTCGCCGATATGCCAATGCACACCTTCTCGTGTCGGCTTGGCCCCGGCGTGGCGGCTCTGCACATGCACGGAATAGTCGTCAGCGAGAAGTTTGTCTACCAGATAGCAGCCGTCCTGGCCCGCGCCTCCAGTCACTAGAGCGCTTTTTTTCATGGGTGATCGGCTCGCAAGACCTGCTTTAAAGTTCGCACGCTTTGACGATCTCTATTCGTTGTAGTTAAAATATTTGAAGCCGTGCTGTTTCACAAGGCTGTCCCGCTTTGCAGTCTTAAGATCCTCGCGCATCATTTCGGAAACGAGATCGGCGAACGGCGTCTTCGGGGTCCAGCCCAGTTTAATGCGCGCCTTGCTTGCATCGCCTAGCAAGGTTTCGACTTCGGCTGGACGGAAATAACGTGGATCGACCTCGACGATGCATTTGCCGCTGGCGGCATCATAGCCCTTCTCGTTCGCCTCGGTTCCTTCCCAACGCACCGCGATGCCGGCTTCCTTTGCGGCCAGCGTGATGAAATCGCGAACCGAATGCTGCACGCCAGTGGCGATGACAAAATCCTCGGGCGTGTCTTGCTGCAGCATCATCCACTGCATCTCGACATAGTCGCGGGCATGGCCCCAGTCGCGGAGGGCGTTGAGATTTCCGAGATAAAGCCGGTCCTGCATACCGAGCTTGATGCGCGCTAACGCGCGGGTGATCTTCCGCGTCACGAAAGTCTCGCCGCGGATCGGGGACTCGTGATTAAAAAGGATTCCATTACAGGCATACAAACCATAGGCTTCGCGGTAGTTGACCGTGATCCAGTACGCATAGAGCTTTGCGACCGCATAGGGCGAGCGCGGATAGAACGGCGTCTTTTCTGTCTGGGGGACCTGCTGCACCAGCCCGTACAACTCGGACGTCGAAGCCTGATAAAAGCGCGATTTCTTTTCCAATCTTAGCGTCCGGATGGCTTCGAGCATGCGCAGCGTGCCGAGCCCGTCAGAGTTTGCGGTATACTCCGGCTCTTCGAACGATACGCCGACATGGCTTTGTGCCGCCAGGTTATAAATCTCGTCCGGTTGCACTTCTTGGACGATTCGGATCAGGCTGGAGGAGTCGGTGAGATCGCCGTAGTGGAGTTTGAAATTGAAGCCCTGGTCATGCGGATCATGATAGAGGTGATCGATACGGTCGGTATTGAATAGAGAGGTCCGGCGCCTGACGCCATGCACCTCATATCCCTTGGCGAGCAATAGCTCAGCCAGATAAGCGCCGTCCTGACCGGTGATGCCGGTAATGAGCGCAACTTTAGCGGTGTTTGTCATGGAGGCGGCTGCTTCAAAATTAGAGACGTCGGATTGCTTTTAAATGTCCCCGTTCGGTAGAGGCATTTGCGAATAATTTCAACTGCCTCTTGTGTCCCAGGCGGTAACGGATGTGCCGGATCAGCTTGTCATTGCAATAGTGGCGATCGTTCGACGGGCTCTTTTGGTGAGGGGCCGCTTCAAGGCCTGATATTTGAGCACTTTGGCAGATTTTAGAGTTGATCGGGGGCAGGATTGCCGAACCAGGTTTTCAATGATCATGGGTGGCCGGCTTCTTGGAGGGCTGACCATGGTGGACACGACGCTGAGGTGGGAAGATGAACTTGGACGCTGGCTCGAGCCGTTCCGGGATCGTTTAGGTCACAAGGCCGGCGGTGGATGTGTCCACTATATATTTCGGGACGGATTGGACCGGGTCATCGCAGGAGCGTCCAGCTAATGGCGGCGCGGTTGACGCCGAACGACTATGACCGATTGCACCATTTCATCGCTGATGGCGTCTGGCACGCGGCGCCGTTGGAAGCAGAAATGCTCGTCCAGGCCGACTGGCTTGTCGGCGGCAAATCGACGATACATCGATGCCGAAGAAGGGCGATCGCTCGGTTGCCGTAGCTCCTCAATATGTATCAACTCTCGGTAAGACGGCGAATTGCCAGACGTTGGTGTCGCTGACGCTTGCGCGCGGTGAGGTGCCGCTAGGTCTCCTTATTCCGGAGAGTTGGACGAGCGATCCGGTATGTCTGAAGCGTGCCGGCGTTCCAATCGAGCATCGCACGGTGCGGTCCAAGCCAGGGATCGCACTGGCTGAGGTCGATCGCGCGATCGCGCCGTTGTTCGCCTCGGCTGTGTGCTGGCGGATGCGGGATACGGATCGAGCGCGCCGTTCCGTCATGCTCTGAGCGAACGTGGCCTCTTGTGGGCAGTCGGCACGTCGCGACTCCAGAAAGTCTTCCGAGCGATGTCATCACGATCTTTCCGACGGAGAAAGCCCGTTAGCTGCGCAAACACCATATCCCGGATATGTCACCAGTTTCAGCCGAGACAATGCTGGTCGGCGTAAAGTGGCGGAGATCAACTGGCGCTGGGGCACGAAAGGCCCGCTGTCATGCCTTTTTGCTGCACGGTGCGTCCGCATCGCGGGCGCCCCAAGCACCGTGTTCGATAACGGTGTCGAGCGTGTGCCTGGCGATTAAGTTTGGATCCTAGGCGAACGACGATCGAGCTCTGAGCAGAAGTACTTCATCTCGAATTTGTCCGCTGACGCTTCGCTTAAGACGCTGGCAGCTGCCGTCAAGGCGCGGTGGATCTGTGAATAAGCGCGTCAGCAATTGAATGAAAAGCTCAGGCTCGACCATTTTGAAGGCAGGTCGTGGGCCGGGTTACACCGACATGCCTTAATGACAATGAGCGCCTGGGTCTTCCTTCAACCCCTCCGCCTTACGGCAGCGGCGGTCCCACCGCCACAACCCAACATAAGGTCATCAGAGAAGCCATCCTCGACCTTTTCATGCGGCCTCCATCCCTACGATGTACGCACTGTAAGAGGCTGCTCGCAGATCGCCTTCAGTAAAATCTGCCAAAGTAGTGCTAGTTCTCAGAAGCGAGGTTTTTCCACTATTCTGAAACGGTCTCAGCCCTATTGCTGCAAGTTGGATGAAATGGTACTTATCGTGACGCTCGGGAACAGCTCCGACGTTGGCCCGCATTTAAACGATTCATCGACCTTAATCGGTCCGGTTCAACCGCAATCGTGAATCGCGACCCGTATTCATTCGGATGACATGAGACAGAGCCTCGTTGTTGGAGCCACGGGGATTGTTGGCGGGTATATTCTGCAACATCTCGTCCGCATGGGCGAATGCCCGTTTGCGCTGTCCCGATCACCGCGTGAGTGCACGGCGAAACAGGTCTGGTTCCAGGGAGAGATGTCCTCGCTCCACAGCCTTAAACTGCCACCTTTCGAAACACTCTATTGCACGGCAAATATTGGCCCACTCCCTAAGGCCTTGCGTGCGCTCCATGATACGTCGCTGAAAAGGGTTGTTGTTTTTACCTCCACTAGCATCCTCACTAAGATCGACTCGGAAATCGAAACGGAGCGAACGATGCTTCGGCAGCTCGCGACGGCCGAACAGGAATTGATCGCGACCTGCCGAGAGCTTGGGATCGGCTGGACCATCCTTCGCCCCACGTTGATCTACGCCGAAGGCCGCGATGCCAACATCACGCGCTTGGCACGCTTCATTAGCCGTTACGGCTTCGTTCCATTGGCCGGAAGCGGAATAGGATTGCGGCAGCCGGTGCATGCAGAAGATCTAGCGATTGGCGCTCTGGCTGCCGCGGGGAGTGCCAACGCGATCGACAAGATCTACTCGCTACCCGGAACCGAGGTGTTGCCCTATCGCGAAATGGTCGGCCGGATTTTCGATGGTATGAAACGGCCGCGCCGCGTTTTCGCCGTGTCGCCCTTCCTCTGGCGAGCGGCTTTTGCGATTGCCCATCCGCTGCTGCCTAATGCGAATGCGGCGATGGGAATGCGCATGAACAAGGATATGGTTTTCGACGCCGGGCCCGCGGTGCAAGACTTCGGCTGGAACCCGAGGGCGTTTTATCCGCGGTTCGACTTGCCGCTTTAGCGGTCTACCATTCGTCGCCGATGTAAACCGGAGCGGCACGTACCATCGATTTGTATCGTATCGGGGTCGTGAAACATTCGGTATGGATCATCAGAGCGAACGAGGCTAAAAATACCTTCGAATTTGAAACGGTTGCGGTGGAATTTGTAGAATAAACCGGTACGCGCGACGGGCGTTATCTAATCACAAGCGCGCGTGAAAAAAATACTCACCGTTCGCTGAGCGTTAGTGGGCTTTCGCTGAACGAAAGCGAAACGTCGGATAAGCATTTTGTGAAATCGGGATCGACAGCACAAACATTTACTCGGTTCGAAAATTGGAATCTCGCTGGATGGGCGTGACCGTGCCGTCGCGCTTATGCACGCAGGTGATGTGGCGCCGAAATCGGCAAAACAGGTGCCGCACACGATGCTGACATAGCTGGTGCCGACATGGGTCGGCGCCGATCATCGCGATACGCGATTAAGAACCTCTGGGGAAGCTCGGATAAGCGAAGTTAGAGAAGAGGATAATACTTGTCTTCTCAAAAAAAACGCGTTGAAATTGTCGGTAACGAATGATTTCAACCCGACTGACAGGCGATACCGCCAGATTCTATGAAGTGGACGGTTGCACGTGGTATGAGGTGAGGTCAAATGTACCCAGCAACAAATATCCCGGGTGACCCGATGACCAAAGAAGGCTGCGCCGTGCGAAGGGACAGGGAGGACTCTCACGACATC
Organism: Tardiphaga sp. P9-11; assembly: GCF_008329525.1. Classification (GTDB taxonomy): domain Bacteria; phylum Pseudomonadota; class Alphaproteobacteria; order Rhizobiales; family Xanthobacteraceae; genus Tardiphaga. The sequence goes on from NZ_NPKQ01000008.1 coordinate 171,430, forward strand.
GTCGGGACGCTGAAGGTCCTGATGGTGGATCATGCGCTGCCACTATGGGCGGAACGCGGCTGGGACCGGTCGAACGGCGGGTTCGTCGAACGGCTAGATCGCGACGGTCATGCCGATCTGGCCACGCCGCGCCGGGTCCGTGTCCAAGCCCGCCAGATCTACTGTTTCGCCAAGGCTGCGCAGCTCGGCTGGTACCCGCAGGGCGCCGACATTGCCCGCAAGGGTCTCAACTACATGCTGGCCAAGGCGAAGGTGCCGGATGGCAAGCCGGGCTTCGTGCATATTCTCGCGCCCGATGGTTCGGTGCTGAACCCGCTGCGTGACACCTATGACCATGCTTTCGTCCTACTGGCACTGGCGACGGTCTATCAGCTGGATCGCGATGCAAAGGTGCGCGCCGAGATCGGCGAATTGATGCAGTTCATCGATACGCAACTGCGCTCACCAGACGGCGGTTATCTCGAGGGCGTGCCGGCTTCGATGCCGCGGCGGCAGAATCCGCAGATGCATCTGCTGGAGGCCTTCATCGCGGGTTTTGACGCGACCCATGATCAGGCGTTTCAGGCGCGGGCCGGCGATCTGTTCGGTCTGTTCTCGTCGAATCTGTTCGATGCAAAGAAGGGCGTGCTCGGCGAATATTTCGAACAGGACTGGTCGCGGATCGAGCCGGTCAGCGTCGAGCCCGGCCATCAGGCCGAATGGGTGTGGCTGCTCAAGGGCTTCGAACGCATCACCGGCTGCCCGACCGGCAAGCAGCGCGCAACGTTGCTCGAATCCGCGCTGCGCTATCGCGACGCCACCGGCTGTCTGGTCGACGAAGGCGACGCTCAGGGCAATATCGTCAAGGCAACACGGCGCTGCTGGCCGCAGACCGAGATCATCAAGGCCTTTGTCGCGCAGGCGGAGTCAGGCGTCGACGGCGCGGCCGACGAGGCACGCGCGGCGCTGATGCGGCTGGACAGATATTATTTGCAGCATCCCGTCAAAGGCAGCTGGTACGATCAGTTCGACGGTGAGGGACGCTCGCTAGTCGATACGATCCCGGCGTCGTCCTTCTATCACATTCTATGCGCGGTCGCCGAAGCCGAACGGGTGCTCGGCGCCTGACTGCGTGTGCGATCTAGCGGATGGCTTCGTTCGGATCGGCCGGCTTGGTCCGAAACACCACAAAATGCGACATCGTGAAATTTACGATGAAGCTGACCAAAATGGCCAGAAGCTTGGCGGCATAGACCGGCATGAAATGCGACAACACCACGAGCGTGGTGGTGGTCGCGATCACGCCTAATACACCGGAGGCGACGAAGCTGAGATAATCCTTCCATCGCAGTACGCGGCCGGATTCGGCGCGGAACGTGATCATGGTGTTCATCACGTAGGAACACGATACGGCCACCAGCCACGCCATGACATTGGCGGGCACCAGCGGCAGCTTCAGCACCTGATAGGCGAGGGTGAAGACGGCGAGATCGATGAGGGTGTTGCCGAGGCCGATCACGCCGAAGCTGATCATCTTCGACACGGTGGGGCGCGACAGCCAAGTCTCGACAATTTGTGGTAAAATCAATCTCACGGCAGCAGACGTCCTCGATCTGGCCGGCTGCATAGCAGGATCGTCCGGGGAAGTCCGGCTTTTTATGATGCGCCGCGGGAGTCCTGCGCGGTCAGTTCCCGCGCTCGTCCGCGATGATCTTGCCGTCATTGGGCAGGGAGGCCGGCGCCACCAGCTCTACGGTCCCACCGAGCTTGCTGACGGCCCTGAGCGTGGCCGTGACGGCCTCCTGCAGCCCGGGGCTGTCCGGCGCTGCCGCTTCTGCTTTCAGCACCATGGCGTCATTTTCACCGTCCCTGGACACCACCAGCCGTAGCCGGCCGAGTTCCGGGTGCCGCTTGCCGATTTCGGCAACCTGTTCGGGCCGCACGAACATGCCCTTGACCTTGGTGGCCTGGTCGGCGCGGCCCATCCAGCCCCGGATGCGCATATTGCTCCGGCCGCAGGTGCTGTGGCCGGGCAGGGCGGCAGTCAGGTCGCCCAGAGCCAGCCGGATCCACGGGTGGTGCGGATCCAGCGACGTCACCACGATCTCGCCGACATCGCCCTCAGCCACGGGCTCGCCGGTGCCGGGGGTCACTATTTCCAGGATCAGGTCCTCATTGACGATCAGGCCATCGCGGGCGGTGCTCTCATAGGCGATGAAACCAAGATCTGCTGTGGCGAAGGCCTGATAGGCCTCGACACCGCGCGAGGCGATCTCGACCTGCAGCGATGGCGGGAAGGCAGCGCCGGATACCATGGCGCGCTTGATAGACGAGACGTCGCGATTGGCGGCCTTGCCGGCATCGAGCAGAATCTTCAGGAAATCCGACGTGCCACTATAGGCTGATGGACGATAGGCCTCGATCAATTCGAGTTGTTGTTCGGTATTGCCGGGACCCGCAGGGATCACGGCGCAGCCGAGCGCCCGCGCAGCGCCGTCGAAGATGAAGCCGCCGGGGGTCAGGTGATAGCTGAAAGTATTCAGCACCACGTCGCCCGCGCGGAAACCTGCGGCATAGAGCGCCCGCGCGCCGCGCCAGGGATCGGCCTGTTTCGACTCCGGCTCGAAGATGGGCCCCGGCGAGGTGAACAACCGGCCGAACGAGCCGGTCGCACCTGATACGAAACCGCCGAACGGTGGGCTGGCCTTGTGCAGGACCGGCAGGTCGGATTTGCGTAGCACCGGCAGTTGCGCCAGCGCCGCGCGGCTGACGATCGCAGCGGGATCGATGCCCTTGAGATGCTCCGCATAGGCGGGCGCCTGCATCGCGTGGCGCAGCACATCCGGCAGGCGCGAGAACAGATTGGCCTGGCGCTGCGACGGATCGCAATTTTCGAGTGTGTCGAAGTGGCGCATCTGGGTGTGTCCTGGTCGTTTGGCGTCGTCGCGGTTGTTCCGCTAGGCTGTGGCATCGTGCCAGTGGGAAATCATGTCGTCAGAACGTATCGTCCAGTGGCTCGAAAGCTGCGGCCAGCTTGATTTGCCCGCTGCAGGGATGCTCGCCGCGCTGATCGTCATGGCGTCCTTCGTGCCGGTGCCGCGAACCTTCATCGTGCTCGGTGCCGGCGCTGCATTCGGCTTGCGCTCTCTGGTCATCATCGTGCCTGTCGCCACGGCGGCCTCCGTTCTGGCCTTCATGCTGTCGCGCTCGGTTTTGCGCGGTTGGGTGGAGCGGCAGACCGCCAAACGCGCAGCCTGGCGATTGATTGCCCAGGCGGTCGATGACGAGGGCTGGCGCATCGTCGCGCTGATGCGGTTCGGTGGACCATTGCCCAATTCGGCGCAGAGCTATCTGTTCGGTTTGACAAATATCGGATTGCTCCCGTTCGCCCTGATCACCTTCGTGTTCACGCTGCCGCAGATCGTGCTCTACGCTTATCTCGGTGCGTCCGGGCGCGCGCTGCTGCTGGACGACGGACCGATGCCGCTCAATCGCATGCTGATCGCGATGGCGCTGGTCACCGCACTGGTTATCCTCCTGCTCGTGTCGCGCCGCATTCGCATGATCCTGGCCCGGAAAACGGGCATCGCCGCGTGCGGGGCTGTCAGCGGCTAGAGCCATCGCTTGCGCCGCTTGAAGCTTTTCAGGTTCTTGAAGCTCTTGCGCTGGTCGCCGGCGCCGCCGAGATAGAACTCCTTCACGTCCTCGTTGTCGCGCAGCTCGTCGGCGGTGCCGTCGAGCACCACCTTGCCCTGTTCCATGATATAGCCGTGGCTCGCGACGGAGAGAGCGGCACGTGCGTTCTGCTCCACCAGCAGAATGGTGACGCCGAGATCGCGGTTGATTTTCTTGATGATGGCGAAGACCTCCTTCACCAGCAGCGGCGACAGGCCCATGGACGGTTCGTCCATCAGGATCATCTTCGGCCGCGCCATCAGCGCGCGCCCGATCGCCAGCATCTGTTGCTCACCGCCCGAGAGATAGCCGGCCAAGCCTGTTCTTTCCTTCAGCCGCGGAAAGTAATCGTAGACCATGTCGATATCGGTGGAGACCTCGTTGTCCCTGCGCGTGAAGGCGCCGAGCCGCAGGTTCTCCAGTGACGTCATGTCGGACACGATCCGACGGCCTTCCATTACCTGGAAGATGCCGCGGCGAACGATCTTGTCGGGATCAATACCGTCGATTCGTTCACTGTCGAACAGGATCTCGCCGCGCGTAACTTCGCCGTCTTCTGTTTTTAACAGACCGGAGATCGCTTTCAGCGTCGTCGATTTGCCTGCGCCATTGGCGCCGAGCAACGCGACGATGGCACCCTTCGGCACCTCCATGCTCAGGCCGCGCAGCACGAGGATCACGTCGTCATAGACGACCTCGATGTTGCGGATGTCGAGCAGCGGGGCGGTGGCTGGCGCTGTTGAAACTTGTGCGCTGGTGTCGATAGCTGTCTGCATCAATGACGCTCCTGAGATCGGCTGGTGCTAACCTCCCCGCTTGCGGGGAGAGGTCGACCCGGCGTAGCGCAGCGAAGCCGGGCGGGTGAGGGGGACTCTCTACGTGCTCCAAGCCTGCGGAGGTTCACCCCTGATCCGTCGCGGACCGCGTCCGCGCCACCTTCTCCCCGCAGGCAGGGAGAAGGTAAGGACTACCACCCATGCCATTCCGGCTTGCGCGGCAGCTCCACCGTCTTGACCTTCTCGAGCTTGATCGTGCCCTTGGCCATCAGGTCATTGAGATCGCCATCGGTCGCGCCTGAGACCTTCGAGCGATACAGATCGACTTTCGTAGTCGGGCGGTGATCCTTGTCGGTCCAGGTCGAGGGATTGCAGACGCCTTCCATGCCGGCCGGTACCCAATCTTTCTTCTGGTAGAAGCCCTTGGCGACGTTCTCGCCGGTAGCGCCGCCGTTCTTCGCGGCCCAGTCGAGCGCTTCCTTCATGTAGAGCGAGGTGCAGACCGCCGCGATGTAGTGCACCGGGCGATAGATCTTGCCCGACGGGTCGGAGATCTTGGAAATCTCCATGATCGTCTTCATGCCGGGCGCGTTGCCGCCCCAGCTCACCGCCGTGCGCAGCGGGAAGATCACGCCGTCGGCAGCATCGCCGGCGGCCTTTGCGGCATTCTCGTCCATGCCCCATACATTGCTCATGAACTGCACGTCGACGCCGGCGGCCTTGCAGGCCTTCATCACCGAGATGTTCGAGGCTGCGGTGTTGCCCAAGTAAGCGTAATTAGCACCGGCGCTCTTCAGGCTGAGGCACTGTGCGGAGTAATCGCCGGGCGCGAGTGCGAAGACCAATGGCGGCAGCACTTCAAAGCCGAGTTCGGCAGCGAGCGCTTCACCTGCGGCCTTGGGCGCGTTGGGGTAGGGATGGTTGGCGCCCATATGGACATATTTCGGCTTGCCCGACTTGCCCTTAGACTTCCAGTCTTCTGCTGCCCAAGTCAGCTCTGCGCGCAGCGCGTCTGAATAGGACGGGCCATAGAAGAAGTTATACGGCGCAGGCTTCGCCTTGCCGCCGGCACCGGTGGGATCGGTCAGCGCCGCCGAGTACGAGCCCGAGATATCCGGGATCTTGTCCTGTGCGAGGAAGCCGGTGAGCGCTTCGGTATCAGCCGTGCCCCAGCCCATGATCGCCGCGACCTTGTCGGAACCCGACCACTTCTTGTACAGCGCGATCGCGCGCGGCACCTGATAGCCATAGTCGTTGCTGTCGAGATTGACCTGCTTGCCGCCGACGCCGCCGTTCTTGTTGATCCAGGCATAGGTGTCGACCACGCCCTGGCCATAGGGTGTGCCGACGTCGGACGTGCCGCCGGAATAATCGGCGAGATGGCCGACGGCGATCTGCGCCTGCGCACTGGCGGACGCGCCCGCGATAAGAAGGGCAATGGACGCGGACGCAAGATATGATTTCATCGTCATGAGCATTCTCCCGTTGGATTTTATATTTTATCGTTTCGTCTAGTCCGTCCCGTTCTCAATGTGAGAACGGGTAGAGTTTCCAGTAGGTCTTGATCTGCCGCCAGCGATGAGCGAGCCCGTCAGGCTCGAACACCAGAAACGCGATAATGATGAGGCCGATGGCAATCTCGCGCAGGAAGGTGAGATTGTTGTTGAGCTGCAGCGCACGGTCGATGGCGCTGCCTTTCAACTCCGCTGAGATCCACTCCATGCTCTCCGGCAGCAGCACCACGAAGGCGGTGCCCATCAGCGTGCCCATGATGGAACCGGTGCCGCCGATGATGACCATCGCCAGAAAGAGAATCGAGCGCTCGATGCCGAAGCCTTCATTGGAAACCACAAGCTGGTAATGCGCGTAAAGTGCGCCGGCGATGCCTGCGAAGAATGCCGCGAGGCCAAATGACAGCGTCCGATATTTCGTGAGGTTGATGCCCATGATCTCGGCGGAGAGATAATGGTCGCGCACCGCCACCAGCGCGCGGCCGTCGCGCGAGCGCATCAGATTGGTGACCAGCAGATAGCTCACGACGACATAGGCCAGCACCACGTAGAAATAATGCCGGTCGCCGCGCAACTCATAGCCGAAGATCGAGAACGGTTTGGCCATCGCCGGCACCGAGCCGCCGGAGAACCATTCGGCGCGCGAGAAGAAGTCGAGCAGGATGTATTGCGCGGCTAGCGTCGCGATGACGAGGTAAAGGCCCTTCAGCCGCGCCGCCGGCAGGCCGAAGATGAGACCGACCATGGCGGTTACGAGCCCCGCCAGTGGGATGGCGAAAAACACCGGGATTGCTGTCTTGTTGGAAATATAGGCCGATGTGAAAGCGCCGAACAGGAAGAACGCGGCATGGCCGATGGAGATCTGGCCGGTAAAGCCGACCAGGATGTTGAGCCCCAACGCCGCGATGCCGTAGATGCCGATCACGATCAGCTGGCTGAGCCAGTATTCGCTGAGCAGTTGCGGCGCGAAGCAGATCAGCACCACGCCGAGGATCGCGGCGTTGCGGCTGGTCTTGGTCGGAAAAATGGTGGTGTCGACCGCATAAGAACTGCGGAAGTCGCCGGCAGGAATGAGGGAGGGGCTGGCCATGATGCTTATACCCGCTCGATGTCTTTGGTGCCGAACAGGCCGTAAGGCTTGATCATGAGGATGATGATGAGCACGTAAAACGGGGCGACTTCATAGAGATTGCCCCAGTGCAGATATTCGCTGTCGATGAACTGCGCGAAGTTTTCCAGCAATCCAATGATGATGCCGCCGACCACGGCGCCGCCGATGGAGTCGAGGCCGCCGAGGATCACGGCGGGGAACACCTTGATGCCGTAGATCGACAGGCCGGATGAGACGCCGTTGACCACAGCAACCACCACGCCGGCGACAGCGGACACCATCGCCGAGATCGCCCAGGCCATGGCGAACACGGTTTTCACGGAGATGCCGAGTGACTGCGCCACCTGCTGGTTGAAGGCGGTGGCGCGCATCGCCAGACCCCATTTCGAGACCTTGAAGAACCACGCCATGCCGATCATCATCGCGACCGACACGACGAGGCTCATCACATAGACGGTCTGGATCTGCAGGCCGGCAAAGTTGACCGACTGGCTGGTGAAGACGCGAGGGAACGGCTGCGGGCTGACGCCATAGATCCACTTCAGCGCTGCCTGGAATACGGTGGACAGTGCGATGGTCACCATGATCACCGAGATGACCGGCTCGCCGACCATCGGTCGCAGGATCACCACTTGGATGAGGATGCCGAAGGCGAACATGAACACCAGCGTCATCGGCATGCCGAGCCAAAACGGGACCTGATATTTGGTCAGCAGCGTCCAGCACACCCAGGCGCCGATCAGCAGCAATTCGCCTTGGGCGAAATTCACGACCTGCGTCGCCTTGTAGATCAGCACGAATGACATCGCGACAACGCCATACAACGTGCCGACCACGAGGCCATTGACGAGAAGCTGGAGGAGGAACTGCGTGTTCATGCTTGCGGTCTCATTCGGCAGCCTGCATGCGCGCGCCATCTCGCGCCATGTCCACCACAACCAATCTCGTTCGGATCCGCTGGGAGCTGCCGTCCTGGAAGCGGATGGTCGTGTCGACCGGGATATCCCGTGCCCCGCCATAGATGCCGTCGATGATATCGGCGTATTTCTCGTTGATGACGCTGCGGCGGACCTTTCGCGTCCGGGTCAGCTCGCCGTCATCGGCGTCGAGCTCCTTGTAGAGCAGCAGGAACTTGGCGATCCGCTGGGCCGGCGGCAGTGTGGCATTCACCGTCTCGACTTCCTTCCGGATCATCTCGTAAACCTCCGGCCGTGAGGAGAGGTCGGTATAGGTCGTGAACGAGATGCGTTTCTTCTCAGCCCATTTCGAGATGATCGAAAAGCGAATGCAGATCATCGCCGCAAGCGCGTCGCGGTTGTCGCCGAGCACCACGGTCTCGGCGATATAGGGTGAGAACTTCAGCTTGTTCTCGATATATTGCGGGGAGAAGCGCTCGCCGCGCGCGGTCTGCGCCAGATCCTTGATGCGGTCGATGACGACGAGCTGCTTGTTATCATTGAAATAGCCGGCATCTCCAGAATGCATCCAGCCGTCGCGCAGGTCGGCGGCGGACGCCTCCGGCGACTTGTAGTAGCCAAGAAACATATTGGGGTGCCTGACCACGATCTCGCCGACGCCCTGCACATCGGGATCGCGGATTTCGATCTTGATGTTGTCGCCCATCGCGATGCCGGTGGTGTCGGGATCGACGGCGCCGGGCTCGTGCAGCGTGAAAGCGCCGAGCGTTTCGGTCTGGCCATACAGCGTGCGCAGCGGCACGCCCATGGCGCGGAAGAACTTGAACGTATCGGGGCCGAGCGCTGCGCCGCCGGTGGCGGCCGAACGCAGTCGCGTGAAGCCGAGGCGATCGCGCAGCGCGCGGAACAGCAGAGTATCTGCAACGGCAGACCGCTTGCCGTTGGCGAGCGCGGAGAGGCCCGACTTCATGCCGAGCTCATACAGGCTCTGCTTCAGCGGCGATGAATCCATTACCCGGGCACGCACATCGGCCGCGATGCCTTCCCAGACGCGCGGCGCGAACAGCACGAAGGTGGGCGCGATCTCGCGAAAATCGTTCATCATGGTGTCGGCCTGCTCGACGAAGTTGACCTTCATCCGGCTCAGGAGGCCTTTGCCGAGCGCGTAGACCTGCTCCATGATCCAGGGCAGCGGCAGCACCGAGACATATTCGTCATCCGGTCCCTTGGGATCGAAGGAGAGATACACGGCGCAGTGGCCGAGCACGCGGCCTGCGGCGAGCATCGCGAGCTTGGGATGTGACGTGGTGCCGGAGGTGGTGCAGAGGATAGAGACGTCCTCGCCCTTGGTCGCATCCACCAGTTGATCGTAGAGGCCCGGCTCGCGCGCCGCGCGGTCGCGGCCCATCTGGGCGAGCCTGTCAGCCTCTAACAGCCGCGGGTCGTCATATTTCCGCATGCCGCGCGGGTCGCTGTAGACGATGTGCTTCAGCGCCGGCACACGGTCAGCGAGGGTGAGCAGCTTGTCGACTTGTTCTTCATCCTCGGCGAATACGATCTTCGCTTCGCCGTAGTTCAGCAGATAGGCGGCTTCCTCATCGAGCATGTCGCGATAGAGACCGAGGCTCATCCCGCCGATGGCATGCGCGGCGATCTCGGCAGCGACCCAGTCGGGCCGATTGTCGCCGATAATGCCGATGACGTCGCCGCGGGCGATGCCGAGCTCGACCATGCCGAGCGTGAAATCCTTCACCCGTGCATGGTAATCCTTCCAGGTGAACTCCCGCCACAGGCCGAAATCCTTCTCGCGCAGCGCGATCTCTTGGCCATGTTCTTTGGCGTTGAGGCGCAACAGCTTCGGATAGGTATCTGCCTGCTTGACGCGGCCGGCATAGTCCATCATGCGGCACTCTCCGCAGCGATAGGCGCATGGTCGGGATCGACGAGGGCTTCGTCTTCTTCACCAAGATAGGCGCGCTTGACGTGTGGATCGGCCAGCACGGCAGCGGGATCGCCCTCGGCGATCTTGCGGCCGAAGTCCAGCACCATCACGCGATGGGAGATGTCCATCACGACGCCCATGTCGTGTTCGATCATCATCACCGTCATCCCGTATTCTTCGTTGAGATCGACGATATAGCGCGCCATGTCCTCCTTCTCCTCGAAGTTCATGCCGGCCATCGGCTCGTCGAGGAGGATAAGATTCGGCTCCAGCGCCATCGCGCGGGCGAGTTCGACGCGTTTGCGGAGACCATAGGGAAGAGTGCCGGCGGTCGCCTTGCGCACGCTCTGCAGATCGAGGAAGTCGATGATCTCCTCGACCTTGCGGCGATGCTCCAGCTCTTCCTTGCGCGCGCCGGTCAGCCAGTACAGCGAGCCGGTGAGGAAGTTGTTCTTCAAGAGGTGATGGCGCCCGACCATGATGTTGTCGAGCACGCTCATATGATGAAACAGCGCGAGGTTCTGGAAGGTGCGGCCGATGCCGAGACCGGGGCGGGCGTTGGGATTGAGCCCGGTGATGTCCGTGCCGTGATAGAACAGCTGGCCTTCGGTTGGGCGGTAGCGACCGGAGATGCAGTTGACGATGGAGGTCTTGCCGGCACCGTTCGGCCCGATGATCGAGAACAGCTCGCCGTCATTGACAGCGAAGCTCACATCGGTGAGCGCGCGAACGCCACCAAAGCGCAGTGATACCCCGCGCACGTCCAGAGCAACCGCCACTCAAATCCTCCCAGATACGGCGCTTGTCGCGCTCTTTATCCACGTTCCTCGGATAGTCCCGAGCCTATATCGCCCGGTCACGCTAAGCCATTCTACTAATGACCTTTCGCGGTGGTCTTCCCTACGTCAAATCGGTATCCTGAAATGTCTCGCGGCGGACAATCTGCCTGCCAATTTGTCGCGCGGGCGTTCTTTTGCGGCGCAACATTCGAAGTGAAGCCGGACCTATGATTGCTGCAGATCATCTCAAGCGCATCGCGGCCTGGGCGCGGGACCTGAACGAGAAGGAGATCGAGGTCGCGCGCGCGGGCATCGTCGAGAAGTCGTTCAAGGCGAATGAATTCGTCTGCATGCGCGGTGACCAGTTCGAATACTGGACCGGCGTGGTCAGTGGTCTGGCGAAGATCGGCACCATTTCGCGCAGTGGCAAGGAGGTCAGCATCACCGGCCTGACGGCGGGCGCGTGGTTCGGCGAGGGCAGCGTGCTGAAGAACGAACCGCGACGTTACGACATTGTCCCGCTACGCGACTCCAAGCTCGCATTCATGGAGCGCTCAGCATTTATGTGGCTGTTCGAGAACAGTGTCGGCTTCAACCGCTTTCTGGTCTCGCTGTTGAACGAACGGCTCGGTCAGTTCATCGCTCTGACTGAATATGGCCGCAGGCTCGATGCCACCGGGCGTCTCGCGCGCTGCATTGCCTCGCTCTTCAACCCGATCCTCTATCGTGACGCGACCCGCCATCTGGAGATCACCCAGGAAGAGCTCGGTGCCATCACCGGAATTTCGCGCCAGAAGGCTAACCAATGCCTGCAGACCCTGGAGAAGGAGGGGCTGCTGCGCCTGGAATATGGCGGCGTGACGGTGGTCGATCTTGAAAGGCTGGGCAGCTACGGCGATTGAGCGACGCTCAGACTTCCAGCCATTCCCTGCGCACAGCGTCATTGGCCTTGAGTTCGGCGGGCGTGCCTTCGAATACGATGCGGCCGTGGCCCATCACGTAGACCCGGTGCGAGATGCGTAGCGCGATCGACAGCTTCTGCTCGACCAGCAGGATTGCGACGCCGCGCCGCGCGATCTCCGCTATGAGGTCGCCGACCTGCTGGACGATGATCGGCGCGAGGCCTTCGGTGGGCTCGTCGATCATCACCAGTTCGGGATCGCCCATCAGCGTCCGGCAGATCGTCAGCATCTGCTTCTCGCCGCCCGACATCACGCCCGCCGCCGTGTCGGCGCGCGCCGCGAGGTTCGGAAACATGTCGAGCATGTCGTCGAGCTTCCACTGGCCCGGCTTGCGGGGATCCTTGATGCCCAGCATCAGGTTCTGTCGCACCGTCAGGCCCGGAAAGATATCGCGATGCTCGGGCACATAGCCGAGGCCGAGATGCGCGATCTTGAAGCTCGGCAGGCCAGCGATGTCCTTGCCCTTGAACTTGATCGAGCCATGCGGAGGCACTTCGCCCATGATCGCCTTGACGGTGGTCGAGCGGCCGACGCCGTTGCGGCCGAGCAGCGAGACCACTTCGCCGACATCGATATGCAGGTCGACGCCCTGCAGGATGTGGCTCTTGCCGTAATAGGCGTGCAGGTCCTGAACTTGGAGCATCACGCCACTTCCTCGCCGAGATAGGCTTCCTTGACCTTGGGATTGCCGCGGATTTCCTCCGGCGTCCCGGAGGCGATGATCTGGCCGTAGACCAGAACTGAGATGCGGTCTGCGAGGCCGAACACCACGCTCATGTCGTGTTCGACGATCAGGAGCGTTCGCCCCTCGGTCAGCCGCCGGATCAGTGCCACGGCACGCTCGGTCTCGGCGTGACTCATCCCGGCCGTGGGCTCGTCCAGCAGGATAACATCAGCGCCGCCCGCAATGGTGATGCCGATTTCGAGCGCGCGTTGTTCGGCATAGGTCAGAAGGCCGGCGGGCACGTCGCGGCGTGAGACGAGGTTGATATCCTGCAGGATCTGCGCGGTGCGGTCGCGCACCTCGGGCAGGTTGTCGACATTCTTCCAGAACGCATAACGATGGCCGGTGGCCCATAAGACTGCGCAGCGCAGGTTCTCCCACACGGTCATCTTGGCGAATACATTGGTGACCTGGAACGAGCGCGACAGTCCGCGGCGATTGATCTGGAACGGCGGCAGGCCGGAGATCACCTCATCGCGCAGCAGGATGCTGCCGACTGACGGCTTCATGTAGCCGCTGATGAGATTGAACAGCGTCGATTTGCCGGCGCCGTTGGGGCCGATCAGCGCATGGCGTTCGCCTTGAGCCACCGAGAGATTGACGTTGCGGATCACGGAGGTGATGCCGAAGGTCTTTTCGACGCCGCGCAGTTCGATGGCGGTGCTCATGCGGCCACTCCCTTCTCGCGCGCGGCCGTGAGGGCGTCGTCCCAGCTCGCTGCGACCCGTGCCCATGTCTTGCGCGCGATGATGAAGCCGCCGATCAGAAGCACGCCGGCTACGGCCCAGATCGCAGGGTTTGCCGCATCGAACGGGACGCCGAAGGCCTTGATGTGGGAATCCTCATTGGGATTGACGGTGTAGTGGACGATGGTTTCGATCGCCAGCATCAGGCCGGTGACCATGGCCAGCGTCGGTATGAACGCGAGGAGATAGCTCGGCAGCACGCGGCTGAGCGTGCCGCCTTTCAACAGCGGACGATGCATCATCAGCAAGCCCGTAATACCGCCGGGTGCGAACATCACGACGGCGATGAAGATCAGGCCGAAATAGAGCTGCCAAACCTGGGTGAGATCGGAAAGCCCGAGAGACAGCAGTGTGACGAAGATGGCGCCGACGATCGGGCCGATGAAAAAGCCGACGCCGCCGATATAGGTGGCGAATAACACGGTGCCGGATTGTACGGCGCCGAGATAGGCGGAATTGGCGATCTCGAAATTGATCGCGGCCAGCGCGCCGGCAATACCTGCGAACAGACCGGAGAAGCAGAAGGCGATGTAGCGGATGATGTGCGGATCGTAGCCGACGAACTGCACGCGTTCCGGATTGTCGCGCACGGCGTTGCACATGCGCCCGAGAGGTGTGCGGGTGAGCGCATACATCGCGATGACGGCGATCAGCGTCCAGGCTGCGACCAGATAGTAGATCTGGATCTGCGGACCGAAGCTCCAGTCAAACAGGCGCAATACCTTGGTGCGGTTGGCAGAGACGCCGGCCTCGCCGCCGAAGAAGGTGCGCAGGATCAGCGCTGACGACGCCACGAGTTCTGCGACACCGAGCGAAATCATCGCAAAGGCCGTTCCGGAACGCCGCGTCGACACCCAGCCGAGCAGCATGGCGAACAGCAATCCGGCAGCGCCGCCCACCAGCGGCACCAGCGGCAGCGGGATTGCAAACTTGTTCTTGGCGATGATGTTGATGGCGTGGATCGCGAGGAAGCCGCCGAGGCCGTAATAGACCGCGTGGCCGAAGGACAGCATGCCGGTCTGGCCGAGCAGGATATTGTAGGACAGCGAGAAGATGATCGAGATGCCGATCAGGCTGAAAGTGGTCAGCGATCCGCCCGACGAGAATAGCTTCGGCAGCACCAGCAGCACCAGGGCCGTGGCGATCCAGATGCCGTAGAATTTCAGCCGGTCGGACGCGGCAGGGCGCGGCGGCGCGATGGTTGCGGTTGCGTCGCTCATGTGTCGCGTGTTCCCAGAAGGCCCATCGGGCGGAATATCAGGATCAGCACCAGCAGCAGATAGGGCATGATGGGCGCGATCTGGGCGATGGTGACGTTCCAGATGTCGGACAGCCATGTAGCGGCGTAGTCAGGGCTCAGCGGGCCGAAAGCGCCGGCCAATGAGCCGTCCATTGAGACCGCGAAAGTCTGGATCAGGCCGATCAGCAACGAGGCGATAAATGCGCCGGGCAACGAGCCGAGGCCGCCGACCACAACGACCACGAACAGGATCGGCCCCAGTAGACCGGCCATATTGGACTGCGTGACAAGGGCAGGGCCTGCGATCACACCGGCGACGGCGGCGAGTGCGGTGCCGACGCCGAATACCAGCATGAAGATGCGCCCGACATTGTGGCCGAGATGGCCGACCATATGCGGATGGGTCAGCGCTGCCTGTACGATAAGGCCGATCCGTGTACGCTTCAGCACCAGCAGCAGCCCGATGAAGATGATGACCGACACCAGCAGCATGAACATCTTGAAGGCGGGGTAGTTGGTGGAGAAGATCGTGAAGGCTGGGAAGTCGAGCAGCGGCGGCACGCGAAAATCCACCGGGCTCTTGCCCCAGATGATCTGCACGATCTCTTCAATCGCGAAGGCAAGCCCGAAGGTGAACAGCAGTTCGGCAACGTGACCGTTCTTGTGCACCTGGCGCAGGCCGAAGCGCTCGACCAGTGCGCCGAGGCCGCCGGCCAAGAGCGGTGCGATGATCAGCGCCGGCCAGAAGCCGAACCAGCGCGAGATCTGGAAGCCGAAGAAAGCACCGAGCATGTAGAAGCTGGCATGGGCGAAATTCAGCACGCCGAGCATGCTGAAGATCACCGTCAGGCCGGAAGCCATCAGGAACAGCAGCATGCCGAACAGGATGCCGTTCAGCGTAGATATGACGATGAGTTCGAGCACAAAGGACCTCGGGACGTATTCGATGGGGCGCGTGCAGATCCGCTGTCATGGCCGGGCTGAAGCGCGAAGCGGGACTTCGCTGGATGACCCGGCCATCCATCTTTTCGATTGCGCCGCTTTAGATGGATGCCCGGGTCAAGCCCGGGCCTGACGGAGTTTCAACAACGCCGTCCCATCTCATCGCAGCCGGGGCCTTACGGCCGTTCCATCTTGCAGGTGGTCGGCAGCATCGTGTCCTTGGTGTCGACCTTCGCGGCGAGCTTCCAGCCCCAGCCGGTGTTTTCCTCGTCGAACGGCTCCTTTTCGGTGCGTTCGCCGAAGGACGAGATGTAAATGGGCTGGAAGAACTGGTGGTCGTCCTTGCGCATGACGCCATCGCCGCCGTTGAAGACCTCGAACTTCGCATCTTCCAGCGCCTGCGCGACCTTCACCGGCTCAAGCGATTTCGCCTTCTCGGCAGCGGCTGCGAACATCCGCATTTCGTTCACTGCGCGCGGATACCACAGGCTAAGATTGACCTTGGCGCGGAAGGTCTTTTCGAAGTCCGCCGACGTCTTGTGGTCGATATTGGCGAAGCCTTCCGTGATCTGGAAAACCTGATGGTTGAGACCCGTCTGCTTGATGGCGGTCGGGCCGCCGGCACCGCCGGCATAATAGGTGTACCAGTTGACCTTCAGGCCGGCATCAGCCGCAGCCTTCAGCAGCAGCGCGATGTCCTGGCCCCAGTTGCCGGTGACGACGCTGTCGGCGCCCGACGCCTTGATCTTCGCGATATAGGGCGCGAAGTCGGTGATCTTGAGCAGCGGATGCAGCTCGTCGCCGACGATCTCAACATCAGCGCGTTTGGTTTTGAGCATAGCGCGCGCCTGCGTGCGCACCGACTGACCAAAAGAATAGTCCTGATTGATCAAGTACACTTTCTTGATGCTCGGCGTGGTCTTCATGTAGTTGGTCAGCGCCTCCATCTTGATGTCGGAGCTCGCGTCCCAGCGGAAATGATAGAAGCTGCACTTCTCGTTGGTGAGGACCGGATCGACGGCAGCATAGTTGAAGTACAGGACTTCTTTGCCCGGATTGCGTTCGTTGTATTTGGTGACGAAGTCGGTCAGCGCGCCGGCGACGGACGAGCCGTTGCCCTGGGTGAGGTAGCGCACGCCACTGTCAATCGCCTTCTGCGCCTGGATCAGGCTCTCCTGCGGATTGGTCTTGTTGTCGAGCGGGACAATTTCGACCTTCTTGCCGAGGATGCCGCCCTTGGCATTCAATTCTTCGGCCAGGAACTGGAAGGTCTTCAGTCCGCCTTCGCCGACGCTGGCGCCGCCGCCGGACAACGGATCGATGTAACCGATCTTGACAGTTTCCTGCGCCATCGCCGTACCGCCGAGCATCGGCAGTGCGATGGACGCAATGAGGGCTAGTTTGCGCATGGTGTTTCTCCCTGAAAGTATTTGTGCGGGCCGTTGTCGCGACACCGAATCTTTTGATCCATCCGTCGCTGGCCTTATGCCGGGAGTGTGAGCCATGGCCGCCGAAGCTGCAAGCCTCACTTGCAGCCTCACTTGGTCGTAGGTGCGGCCTTCGCCTTCTTGGATATCGCAGCGTCGCCAATGATTTCCGCGGCGCGCAATTCGTCGATTTCAGTGGCGCTGAGGCCGAGGACGTGGCGCAGGACTTCCTCATTATGCTGGCCAAGCGTCGGCGCCAGCCGGGTGATCGGGTAGGGCAGCCTGGCACTGCCTTCGCGATAGGCAACGGAGGGCAGCAGGTGCGGGCCCATGAAGACCTTCGTCACCGGCTGCCAGTGACCGACCGCGAGCAGATGCGGATCGCCGGCCAGATCCAGCGGCAGTCGCGCAGTACCGGCCGGCACGCCGGCGTCCTGCAGCGTCACCATCGCGAGGTCAGGCCGCACAGTCGTCGTCCAATGCCGGATCGCGACCTCGATACGGTCTTCTTCGGCGCGGCGGCCTTCGGCTGTGGCAAGTGCCGGGTCTTCGGCCAGGTCCGCGCGATGCATGACCTTGCACAGCGCCTGCCATTCGTCGTCGCTGCGCACGGCAATGGTGATCCACTGGTCTTCGCCGAGACATGGAAAGCAACCGTTCGGTACAAAGCGCGGGTGCCGGTTGCCGATGCGCGGGCCGGATTTGCCGGTGGCGGACTGTTCGATGACGGATGGCGCCACCAGCGGCAGCAGGGCTTCCGTCGCACTGAGGTCTATGTGCTGGCCGAGGCCGGTATTCTTCTGATGCATGAAGCCGAGCATCAATGCTGCCGCGGCGCTGACGCCGCCAAAGGGATCGCCGAGTGCCGCATGCAGCATGGTCGGCGGATCGCCTTCGCGGCCGGTGACGGAGGGCAGGCCGGAGGCTTGTTCGAGTGTCGAGCCATAGGCGCGTACGCCGCTCCATGGTCCGCTCATGCCGAAAGCCGGCATGGTCACGACAACGAGACGCGGATTGATCTTGTGCATCGCTGCGGCGTCGAGACCCATGCGGGGCAGCACATCGGCGGCATAGTTGTCGATCGCCGCATCGGCGTCGGCGAGCAACTGCTTGAGCAGCTCCTTGCCGCGGGGATTGGTAAGATCCAGCGTGATGCCGCGCTTGTTGCGGTTCATCTGCTGAAACCAGTAGATTTTCTCGTAGGTGCGTTCCGGAAAATAAGGCCCACGAGGGTCGGTGCCGCGAAACCAGTCGGGATACTGGCACGACTCGACCTTGATGACGTCGGCGCCGAGATCGCCCATCTGCCGTGTTGCCGATGGCCCGGCCCAGCCCATAGTGAGATCGATAATCCGCAGCCCCTTCAGCGGTTGCGGATCATCCGGCGTCGCCTGCCGTGTCGCCATGCGCTGATGCGCGGGCAGGGCGTCGATCGTGTCATCGCCCGCAAACGGCGCGCGGCCGTTCGGCTTCGGCCGAGAACCAGTCAGCGTTTGCGGCAGCACCGGCGCATCGAATGACGCCGTCCCGAGCTCGACTTTTGCGAATGCACCGCGATCGCGGTAGTATTGCTGCTTCAGCAGGGTCTCCATATCCGGCACGACGGCGAGCGGAAGCCGCAGTTCGATGCCCATCTCGAACCATTCGTGTGCGCTCCTGTGCATCAGGATCGGCTGGAAGATATCGAAAAGCGCCTTGGAATTGTTGGTGCGTGCGAGGCCGTCGTTGAACTGCTGCTCTGTCTCCAGTTCCGGAAGGCCGAGCATCACGCAGAATGCGGCCCATTGCGCCGGCGTCACGACAGTGATGCCGAGCCAGCCGTCTTTGGTCGGGAAATTGCCGACGGGATAGCCGCGGCCGAACCGGTTGATAGCCATGCGCGGCCGCGTGAAGCCGACTTCCAGCGCGAGTCCTGTGTCGAATTCGCTGATCTGCAGCATCGCCTCATGCGCGCTGACAGCAAAGCGCCGCGCGCCGTTGGCGCGACCATACATGCCGGCCAGGGTCGGAATGAAAGCGGTAAGGCCCGCCATGACGGCGATCTGGCCGTCGCGCGGCAGCACGGGCGGGCCTTCCTGCGCACCGACCAGCTTCACGCTTCCGGACAGGCTGCGGCAGACGGAGTCCGTTGCATGATAGTTGCTGTAGAGCCCATGTTCGCCGAACCATGAGATCGCGGTGATGGCGAGGCCGGGTTGCTCCTTGCGCAGATCGTCATGCGTCAGGAGTGAGTTCGGAATCTCCGAAGGCGCGCGCGCGTCGATCATTAGGTCGCATGTCGCAAGCAATGCGCGGACACGCGCGACATCATCGGCATTCGCAAGATCGGCGATGACACTACGCTTGTTGGTATTCAGCCAGGCGAAATATCCGCTCTCGCGGCGGCCATCGCCGGCATCGACGAGCGGCGGATATTGCCGCGCAGGATCGCCGCCCGGCGGTTCGATCTTGATGACTTCTGCGCCGAAATCCGAAAACAGTTTGCCGCAGTAATCCAGCGTGTCGCCCGAACCGATTTCCGCGACACGCAAATCCGACAATGGCAAGTTTGGCATTTCCGCCCGATCATTTTTTTATGTGTTCGGGCATCATGTCGAGATGTGTGCGGGCGTCAAGTCATTCGGCGCGCGCTGCAGATTTGCTGAGCGCGATCGACATCGCCGAGATCAGCGGCTTCATGAAGAATGCATCATTTGCGGGAGTGATGTCTGCCTCAAGGCCGTATGATTTCAATTCGTCGGACACGACCGGACCGACGGACGCGATCGGCGTCTTCGCAAGTGCACTGCGCAATTGATCCTCGCGGCCGTGCGCTTTCGCAGCATCGACGAGACGACGCACTTGACCCGAGCTTGTGAGCGCAATGGCATCGACGCGACCTGCTTGCATCTCGTCGATGGCCGAGAGGATATTCGCTTCAGCGGCCTTTGAGTCATAGACGTAGGGAAACACAGTATCGACCTCGGCGCCGCAGGCGGTGATCGCTGATATCAGAACGCTGTGATCTTTCTCAGGGTAGAGCTGCAGGCCGAGGCGATGGCCTTTGAGATCGAGCCGCGACAGCATCTCGGCTACGCCTTCGGAGGTCGGCTTCTCGGTGGTGATGTCCGCCTCGAGTCCGATCTCGCGCAGGGCGCGCCCCGGTTTCGGGCCGCGGGCAAATTTGCGTGATTTGCCGACCGCGGCGACGAACTCTTCTTCGATGCCGCGTCGACGCACGATTTTCATGATCCGGCGAAGCCCTTCGCCGGTCATTAAAACGAGGTCGTCGAAGGGGTTGGCGATGAATCGGCCAATCCAGGCCTCGACCGGGGCAGAATCCGGCGCGTCCTCGATGGTGAACATCGGACATTGCAGCACATCGGCGCCCTGTTCGGTCAGTAGGCGGGAGAATTGCGCTTCCTCGCGGGTCTCCAGAATCAGGATGCGATAACCGTTGAGCTTGTCAGCCATATCCGTTTTCTGCCTGTTTTCGTTCGTTAATCCGCTGGCAATGACGTCCATATTGCAGTGCGCAATTGGATTGGCGCAAGCTTGCTTCGGATGATAGAGCAGGGCCTCCATTTCCGGTTCACCTGAAGCAGATCAGCCCGCCCATGTCCGTTCAAGCCATGTCCCATCAATTTGTCCTGACCCTGTCCTGTCCCGACCGCCCCGGCATCGTGTCCGCGGTATCGACCTTCCTGGCGCAGAATGGCCAGAACATCCTCGATGCCCAGCAGTTCAACGATGTCGAGACCGGTCATTTCTTCATGCGCGTCGTGTTCAACGCCGCGGATGTGAATGTCGAGCTGGCGGCGCTGAAAACCGGCTTTGGGGCCATCGCCGAGCGCTTCAAGATGGACTGGCAGATGCGGGACCGGGCGACTCGTCGCCGCGTCATGCTGCTGGTGTCGAAGTCCGATCACTGCCTCGTCGATATCCTGTATCGCTGGCGCACCGGCGATCTCGACATGATCCCGACCGCGATCGTCTCGAACCATCCGCGCGAAGCCTTCAAGGATCTCGATTTCGGCGACATCCCGTTCCATCACATGCCGATCACCAAGGAGACCAAGCGCGAGCAGGAGCAGGCGATCTGGGATCTGGTCGGCACGACCGAGACCGAGCTCGTGGTGCTGGCGCGTTACATGCAGATCCTCTCCGACGAGATGTCGGCGAAACTCTCCGGCAAGTGCATCAACATCCACCACTCGTTCTTGCCGGGCTTCAAGGGCGCGCGTCCGTATCACCAGGCCCATGCCCGCGGCGTTAAGCTGATCGGCGCTACCGCGCACTACGTGACCAGCGATCTCGACGAAGGCCCGATCATCGATCAGGACGTCGAGCGCATCAGCCACCGCGACACGCCGGAAGAACTGGTGGCGAAGGGCCGTGACATCGAGCGCCGCGTACTGGCACGCGCCATGCGCTATCACCTTGAGGATCGCGTGATTCTGAACGGCAAGAAGACAGTCGTTTTCATGAATTGATTTCACATCGGACTGGATAGCCCGGCCTGGCGCGCAATCGCGCGCTTGGACGGGCGATCCAGTAGACGTTATCGTCAGAGATGATCGCCGGCCGCAGCGTTCACTGAGTCACCCTGTCAGTGATCTACCCGGGCCGAACATCAAGCCGGGTGACCACAAGCGTGGGGCTTGTCAATGGACAGCGCTTGCCGAGGACGACGTGGTCGGATCGAGACCAGTCTGCCCAGCGCTCTGCTCCGCGTTTTCGCGCCGCTTCATATAGGCATCGTACTCAGGCGAACCGGGCCGCGGCGGAGCGTCAGCAGGAAGCCCGCCGGCCCATGCCGGGATCAGGTCGGCCATGCCGCCGGCCATGAACGAACTGATCGAGCCGCAGCCGCCAAGGCTGCTGGACAGCAGCACCAGACAGACGAGGGCGGGGACGCGGCGGGCTACTGGCATGGCGGCAACATCGTTGGAGGCAATCTGCGAAATATAACAGATCTGCGACGTCATTTGCCCAAAATTGAAGGCAAATCAATGGTCAAATATTGCTGCGGATATTGCCTCAGACCGCACTCTTTCGTCGCGCTGGATTGGGTTTGCGAACCTGCACCGCGTTGACCGCGGGCGCCTGTGCCAACAGGCGGCCCAGCATGTCGATCAGCTTTTCGACTTCCTTCTCATCGAGGCAGTCCAGCAGGACCCGTTCGCGGTCCAGCGCCAGTTCGATGATCCGGTCATGCAGCGCGCGCCCGGATTTGGTCAGGATGACGACGCGCCTGTTATCGCCGGCCAGATCGGTCACTGTCACGCTGCCGTTATCGACCAGAGATTTAAGCGTGCGACTGACGAGTCCCTTGTCGAGATCGAAATACTGGCAAATCTGTTGTGCGGTGCACGCGTCCTCACTCGCGAGTTTCGAAAGAATGCGCCACTCCGTGACCCCGACGCCGAATTCGCGCCGATAGGCGCTCGAGGCACCTGCAGCGAGCTTGTTGCCCAGGAAATTGATCAGCGCCGGTACATATCGTCCATGATTGATCACCGGCTTTGTCATCTTGATACGATCTGCAATCTGAAATGAACGGAAATTGAGCTGCCCAAGGATGCTTGGCTAGACTTTAGCAGCATGCCACGATGCGTCGGAATTACGCAGTTCAACAGACCGCGTTGTGTTGTCAACCCAGCCGTTGACAGGTCAACATGGCTCCGTTATCGCGAGCGACCGTCATCGCGGGCGACAGCGTATGGGGACTATGAGTTTGCGGCCCTGAAGAGCCGACATCACATACAGAGGAGGAATTAATGCTGAGGAATTTCATTTCCGCGACCGTGGCTGCTGTCGGCGTGTTGTCAGTCGGCGCAATTGCGCAGGCGCAGGAGACCGTCAAGATCGGCCTGATCGTGCCGATGACCGGCGGTCAGGCTTCGACCGGCCAGCAGATCAACAACGCCATCAAGCTCTATATGCAGAAGAATGGCGACACCGTCGCCGGCAAGAAGATCGAGGTCATCCTCAAGGATGACGCCGCGCTGCCCGACAACACAAAGCGCATTGCGCAGGAACTGATCGTCAACGAGAAGGTCAACATCATCGCGGGTTTCGGCGTGACGCCGGCAGCGCTCGCTGCTGCACCGCTCGCGACGCAGGCCAAGGTGCCGGAAATCGTGATGGCTGCGGGCACCTCGATCATCACCGAGCGTTCGCCCTATATCGTACGCACCTCGTTCACGCTGGCGCAGTCGTCCACCATCATCGGTGACTGGGCCGCCAAGAACGGCATCAAGAAGGTCGCGACGCTGACCTCCGACTACGCGCCGGGCAACGACGCGCTCGCCGCCTTCAAGGAGCATTTCGTGGCCGGTGGCGGCGAAGTCGTCGAGGAAGTGAAGGTCCCGCTGGCCAATCCGGACTTCGCGCCGTTCCTGCAGCGCATGAAGGACAGCAAGCCCGACGCGGTGTTCGTGTTCGTGCCGGCCGGCCAGGGCGGCAACTTCATGAAGCAGTATGCCGAGCGCGGCCTCGACAAGTCCGGCATCAAGGTGATCGGGCCGGGCGACGTGATGGACGACGACCTGCTCAACAATATGGGCGATGCGGCGCTCGGCGCCGTCACCGCGCATCTGTATTCGGCGGCGCATCCCTCAGCAATGAACAAGGACTTCGTCGCGTCCTACAAGAAGGCCTACAACACGCGTCCGGGCTTCATGGCGGTCGGTGGCTGGGACGGCATTCATCTCGTCTACGAAGCGCTGAAGAAGACCGGCGGCAAGGCCGACGGCGATAGTCTGATCGCAGCGATGAAGGGCATGAAGTGGGAGAGCCCGCGCGGCCCGATCTCGATCGATCCCGAGACCCGCGACATCGTGCAGAACATCTATATCCGCAAGGTCGAGAAGGTGGACGGCGAACTCTACAATATCGAATTCGCCACGTTCGAGGCGGTGAAGGATCCGGGCAAGACGAAGAAGTAAGCGACACTTTTTCGGAAGTGTAGTAAGCTCCGTCATCGGCAATATCCCTCCCCCGCGCTTGCGTGGGGAGGGGTAGGGTTGGGGGCACACGCGCCGCTCTCCAGGTGGCGACCCCCCACCCGACCGGCCTGACGGTCGGCCACGCTCCCCGCAAGGGGGAGAGCCAAGATAGAAAGCACCTATCGTTTCATGACCCTTCTCACCATCCTGTTCGACGGCGTCGCCTACGGCATGTTGCTGTTCGTGCTGGCGTGCGGGCTGGCGGTGACGCTGGGGCTGATGAACTTCGTCAATCTTGCTCATGGCGCTTTCGCCATGGCCGGCGGTTATATCTGCGCCATTCTGGTCAACCGGTCGGGATTGCCATTCTTTGCAGCCTTGCCGATCGCCTTTGTGGCGAGCGCGGCCATCGGCGCGCTGCTCGAGCGTTCGCTCTACCGGCATCTCTATACACGCAGTCATCTGGATCAGGTCCTGTTCACCATCGGTCTCGTCTTCATGTCGGTGACCGCGGTGGACTACTTCATGGGGTCGTCTCAGACCTTCATTCATCTGCCGGACTATCTGCAGGGGCAGATCAATCTCTTCGGCCTTGGCGTTGGCCGCTATCGCCTGATGATCATCGTGATCTGCGGACTGCTCACGGTGGCGCTGCAGATGATCCTGTCCAGGACTCGCTTCGGCAGCAGGTTGCGCGCCGCGGTCGATGATCCGCGCGCTGCGTCGGGTCTCGGCATCAACGTGCCGCAGGTGTTCGCGCTGACTTTTGCGTTCGGTTGCGGGCTTGCTGGTCTCGGCGGCGCGCTTGGCGCCGAGATTCTCGGCCTGGATCCGTATTTCCCGCTGAAGTTCATGATCTACTTCCTGATCGTGGTGACCGTCGGTGGGTCGTCCAGCATCACCGGGCCGTTCCTCGCCTCGTTGTTGCTGGGCATCGGCGATGTCGCCGGCAAATATTACGTGCCGAAGCTCGGCGCCTTCGTGATCTACACCATGATGATCGTGATCCTGATCTGGCGCCCGAACGGTCTGTTCGGCCGTTCCGCGGCGCGGTGAGGGCGTCATGACAGCGAACAGCACCACCCATCCGGAAGTAGGCCAATTCGCCATGGCGCGCGCGCAGTGGCGCTGGCCGGAAGTCGTGTTCTGGCTCGCCGCCGCAGGCTGCATCCTGCTGTTTCCCAATCGCTACCTGATCCTGACCGAGATCGCCTGGCTCGCATTGTTCGCGCTCTCGCTCGACCTCATCCTCGGCTATGCCGGCATCGTCTCGCTCGGCCACGCCGCATTCTTCGGCTTCGGCGGCTATGCTGCGGGGTTGCTCGCATTGCACGGCATCGTCACCGAACCGGTCATCGCATTGGTGGTCGCGGGCCTCGCGGCGATGGTGCTCGGCTTCGTGACGAGTTTCCTCGTGATGCGCGGGTCAGATCTGACGCGGCTGATGGTGACGCTGGGCATTGCGCTGCTGCTGCGCGAACTCGCCAACCGCTTCTCCAATATCACCGGCGGTTCCGACGGCCTTCAGGGTATCGAGATGCAACCGATCCTCGGCCAGTTCTCGTTCGATATCTTCGGCAAGGTCGGCTTCATCTATTGCCTCTGCGTGTTGTTCGTCCTGTTCCTGCTGGCACGCCGCATCGTGCATTCGCCGTTCGGCCTGTCGCTTCGGGCTATCCGCAACAATCCGCTGCGCGCCTCGGCGATCGGTATTCCCGTCAATCGCCGGCTGATCGCGATCTACACCATTGCTGCCTTCTATGCGGGTGTCGCCGGTGCACTCTCGACGCAGACGACGGCGCTGGCCTCGCTCGATGGTTTCGCCTTTGATCGCTCGGCCGACCTGATGCTGGTCCTGATCATCGGCGGCACGGGCTATCTTTATGGCGGGTTGATCGGTGCGGTGATCTTCAAGCTGCTGCAGGAGCTGTTTTCGACACTGACGCCGCAATACTGGCAGTTCTGGATCGGCGCCGTGCTGGTGGTCATCGTGCTGATCGGCCGCGACCGCATGCATCGCTGGGCAATGTTCCTGCCGCGCCTGATTGCGAGCAAGTTCGGCCGCGCCAAAGCGCCGGTCATGGCCCCGGAAGGTGAGGCGCCATGACGATCGCGCTGGAAACCGTCAATCTCGAAAAATCCTTCGGTGGTCTCCGGGTCACCCGTGATCTGTCGCTCAAGATCGAGGCCGGGGCGCGTCACGCGCTGATCGGCCCGAACGGTGCCGGCAAAACCACGGTGATCAATCTTCTGACCGGCGTACTGAAGCCGAATTCCGGCCGCATCCTGCTCGAAGGTAATGACATCACCGGCCTGCCGGTGCACAAGCGAGTGCTGCGCGGCCTGTCGCGGACATTCCAGATCAATCAGCTCTATCCCGACATGACACCCCTGGAGACCGTCGGTCTCGCTGCGTCCGAACATCTCGGCCATGGCAGCGACTGGTGGCGTCGCATGGGCACCCGCAGCGACGTCAATGACGCGATCGCCGAAAACCTCGCGCGCTTTCATCTGCTCGACGTCATGAACGAGCCGACGGCGACGTTGCCTTACGGCAAGCAGCGTCTTCTTGAGATCGCCGTCGCCATCGCCACCAAGCCGCGCGTGCTGCTGCTCGACGAGCCGGCTGCAGGCGTTCCGGAAAGCGAGCGCCACGATATTCTCTCCGCAGTCGCCGGCCTGCCGCGCGACGTCACGGTGCTGCTGATCGAGCACGACATGGATCTGGTGTTCTCCTTTGCCGATCGCATCTCGGTGCTGGTCGCGGGCGCGATGCTCGTGGAAGGCCCGCCGGATGAAGTCGCGCGCGATCCGCGCGTCAAGGCCGTGTATCTTGGCGAGGGCGCCGATGTCTGATCTTCTTGACATCGATGACCTGCGCGCGGGCTATGGCGAAGCCGTGGTCATTCCGAAGATGACGCTGCAACTCGGCGAGAGCCAGGTGCTGGCGTTGCTCGGGCGGAACGGCACCGGTAAGACCACGCTGATCAATTCCATCGTCGGCGTCACCCGTCGCTTCAGCGGTTCGCTGAAGCTCGGCGGAAAGGACATCACGTCGCTGCGGCCGGACCAGCGCGCCCGCGCCGGCATCGGCTGGGTGCCGCAGGAGCGCAATATCTTCCGCTCGCTCACCGTGGAAGAAAACATGACGGCGGTCGCGCAGCCCGGACCGTGGGACGTCAAGAAGATCTACGAGATGTTCCCGCGGCTCGAAGAGCGCAAGAACAATTTCGGCAATCAGCTCTCCGGCGGTGAACAGCAGATGCTGGCGATCGGCCGTGCGCTGACGCTCAATCCGCAGGTGCTGCTGCTGGACGAACCGACCGAAGGCCTGGCACCTATCATCGTCGATGAACTGCTGGGAGCGCTGGGCAAAATCACGCGTGCCGGCGGCATCTGTTCCATCATCGTGGAACAGAATGCTCAAAAAATACTCGGGCTCGCCGATCGTGTCGTGATATTGGAGCGCGGCACCATCGTGCACGATGCGACGAGTGCCGCATTGAAATCGAATCCTGCCGTGCTGGAGCATTTCCTGGGCGTCGCCGGCGCGGCCGGCAGCAAGAACAAACACTAGGCCGGCACAGCCGGCTCATCTGCTAACCGAGCATCCTGGAGTAACGACTATGCAGAGAACCAAAGCCCCGTTCCGTGCCGACGAAGTCGGCAGCCTGTTGCGGCCCGCATCGATCAAGGAAGCACGCGCCAAACTGGAGAAGGGCGAGATTTCGGCCGAAGACCTGCGCAAGGTCGAAGATATCGAGATCGAGAAGGTCGTGCATCGCCAGGCCTCGACCGGCCTCAAGCTCGCCACCGACGGCGAGTTCCGTCGTTCGTGGTGGCATTTCGACTTCCTCGCCAAGCTGACCGGCTGCGAACTCTATCATCCCGACACAGGCATCCAGTTCACCGGCGTCGAGACCCGTCACGACTCGGTGCGCGTGATCGGCAAGGTGGATTTTCCCGACGATCATCCGATGCTTGCGCACTTCAAGTTCTTGAAGAAGCATTGCGACACGGCGGGCGTCACCGCAAAAATGACCATCCCGTCGCCGGCAGTTCTGCATTTCCGCGGCGGTCGCAAGGCGATCTCGAAGGAGGTCTATCCGGATATCGAAGTGTTCTTCGAGGATCTCGCCAAGGCCTATCGCAAGGCAGTGAAGGCGTTCTACGATGCCGGCTGCCGCTACCTGCAGTTCGACGACACCGTCTGGGCCTATCTCTGCTCGGAAGATGAGCTGAACAAGGTCCGTGCGCGCGGTGAGGATGCCGACAATCTGCAGCAGATCTATTCGCGCATCATCAACTACGCGATCGCCGAGCGCCCCGCCGACATGGTGATTACCACCCATGTCTGTCGCGGCAACTTCCGCTCCACCTGGATTTCGTCGGGCGGCTACGAGCCGGTGGCTGAAACGCTGCTCGCCGGTACCAATTACGACGGCTACTTCCTCGAATACGATTCGGATCGTGCCGGCGGCTTCGAACCGCTGCGCTTCCTGCCGAAGGGCAACAAGGTCGTCGTGGTCGGTGTCATCACCTCGAAGTTCGGTGAGCTCGAGAAGAAGGAAGACATCAAGGCGCGCCTGCAAGAGGCTTCGAAGTTCGCGCCGCTCGAGCAGCTGGCCGTGTCGCCGCAATGCGGTTTCGCGTCTACCGAGGAAGGCAACATCCTCAGCGAGGAAGAGCAGTGGGCCAAGCTGAAGCTCGCGGTCGATGTCGCGAACGAGCTTTGGGGCAAGTAAGCTCGCTGTCGCCTGACCGGCGGCTCGCCAACAGAAATGCCCGGCTTTGCCGGGCATTTGCATTTGGTCTCCTGACGATGAACTCGCAGGACCTGTCGCGTCCCACGCGTTCATAGGTGAAGCCGGCCTTGAGCATCTGTCTTCGACCGGGTGCCAGACCACCTTGGAGTGCCCCACTTGTTGTTGTCGCGCTGAGAATGACGAACCTTGATGTGAATTCGGACCCATTCGGCGGATCAATATTGATGATGCTGGTGTCCGGAAGCGGTTGAGGTGTCGAATGGTGGTGACGAACTGCGCCGCCGTTCGGAATGAACGTGCGGATTCGGCATTGTCGGCGGCGAGATTGTAGGATTGACGGCATGTTTGAACGCGCCGGTGAAAGCGCTCCACGCCGAAGATTGCTCGCCGCCGGACGAGAGTGCAAGAGAAGCGACTAGTACGTGCGGCCTCCGTCCAGCATCCATGAAATCCTGTCCCGTGCGAGGTCAAGTTCCATGTCGCGTACAGCCTCGCACAGCTTTTGTTTGATGGGATCTCCTGTGATGGACAGCACCAGGCTACACCACCGTTGATCTTCATCGAGTCGCTCCTCGAGCGAGACAGGCGATTGGATGTCGCAGTCGTCCAGGAAACTTTGCACCGTCTCGATAACGGTGAAGGCGAACCCCAGAAGCGACAGATCTTCCTGCAGAAGAACAACGCAGGCCTGGTCGAATTGATAAAGCGCGTGCGCGTCTGCCTCAGAAAGCCGAGGAATGGCAGAAGATTCGCGCCTTTGTGCGATCGGCAAGCTTCCGACACGTATGGATGGCGCGCCAAAAAATGGGCGAGCAAAAAACACCGCTTCGTCCGGAGCGGCCGAGATGGACGCGGCGTCGACATCATGCGCGCCGAAGATTTCCTCCCTTGCGTCAGACGAGTATCCGGCGATGGGATTTGATGAATGTGTCATGCAGGTTTTTCCTTATTTCCAGTTCGATGAGGGCAAAGTCGTTCGGCCTCACAAAAATGATTTATCGAAAAAACGGCCGGCGCAAGGGCCGGGACCTCAACGGCAACGAGAGATGCACTTGCTGCAAAGACGGGGGCGCGAAATCACAAAGAGTGATTGGGGGTAAGGTCTAAGTGGCGCGGATCAACCGCAAGCGCAGCTATCATCTTCATGAGGTGACGGCTTGGTCCGGAGAGGCCGAGCTGTTCGAGCAAGATGCGCGTGCGGAGTCATGCATGGCGAGGCGGCGTCAGCGCGGTTTAACGAGTGTCCGATACTAAGCCAGATGCATCGTCTTGGGTGCACCATCTCCAGTCGAGATCGGAGTGATCCCGGCGGTTCGGTCGAAGGCCCGCCATTCTTGCGCGCTTCTACGGCTCTCCTGCTCAGGGAAGAATGATCGTGTTGCGCACGCCGTATTACTCGACAAGGTTTATTATCGCTTCCGGAGCTCCAACAAACGCGAAGGGGTGGAGAAACTGACGGCGCCACAGGAGATGCCGATCCACTTGACTGAGTTGCGCCTCATGGCACACGTAGGACCATTGCTCCTTGATGGTCTTGATTTGCTTGACGGCAATGTCCAGCGCATCGATCTCGGAAAGCAAAAACATTGGCGCAGCATTCAGGCAAACGGCAATCTGGCTCCTGCGATCTTGTCCCTGAATGAACATGGCCTGCGTGGCTTCGCCGCCTGAACGGTTCTGCGGACAGATGTCGTAAGCCGGCGTAAGTGACAGCCTCTTGCCCGTGCAGAACGCCGCGTGGTTTCGTGCGTGATCATCAGTGTTACCGCAAAGCACATTGAAGAGCATACGGGAAAATAGCTCCCGGAGTGTTTCGCTCGGCGTGTCGAACCGATGCCGGATGATTGCCGCAAGGGTTTCGTAACTTGCGTAGCGCGCCATCAACTCATCGAGTTCAAGCAGCGTCAAAGCGGAGACCATGGCCTTGCGGAGCCATCCGTTCTCGTCTTTTTCACGATCAAAGCGTCGGATAAGCAGCACATCCTGGCCTGTTGTCTTCTCCATGCGGACGGGTGCGACCGTCAGGCCGACCTTGGACGCCAGCCGCATTGCGATGAATTCTGCCTTCACGACGTTGTAAAGGTCGGTTGCCGAACAAAATTTCGCGATGAATTTGGCGTCATCCGATGTAATCGTCGCTTTCGGGCGCGCGCCGCCGATGGAGCTTCCATCAAACGAGGCGTAGTTGAGCTCCGGAGTAAGAGGCATTCCTTTGTCTACAAGCGCGGCCGCATTCGACAGCTCTTCGAGCGACACACCTTGGCCTTCGCGGGCGAGGTAGTCTGAAGAGGTCGCCTGGAAGTCAAGCGCGCCGATACGATCCGAACCGGATTCCAGAAGGAAAGTCAGCTCGTCGATATCCCCTGGGTCGATGTCCTTTCCGCGTGCTCCGAATTTCCGATTGAGTATCACGCGACGTCCCCAAGCGTCAGGTGCCGCATCTCGAATGCAGTTGGGAATATAGAGGCCGTTCGAAAGCGGCCGGACCCCGCTGTTCAGCGGCAGCTCAGGTTCGTACAGCGGGATGGCGTCCTTTCGTGCAAGATAGCTCCGCCCGTATTGAAAAAGCAGTTGCCGATCATTCGGGGTGACGAGGCCTGCGACGACAGGCTGCGTGTGACCCGGCAGCCAGGTCCATACATAGGCCCGGCTGTATTGAGGATCAGCAATCATGATCGATCTCGATACGCGACGTTCGCACTGATTTCGGAATGAGTGCCATTACTTCACGGTTGGAAGCCACTATGCGCGACACGGTCGCCTGATCGGAGTTGAAAAGGGGGAAGTCTGCGATTGTCACCACTTCAAATGCCGCACCGATCGTGCAGCGCGGATGGTCGGTCTCCAAACGGCGCGGACGACCGCGCGAAATCCCCGGCCGCTCCGCCACCTCCGTCGTTTTCAGCTTGCTCTCAATACGTGTTTTTTGAAGAAGCCGACCGAGCAGATTCACCGCATCAACGGCATAGGGCGATAGCGAGCGAACAATTTCAGGCATTGGGGATAAGCTCACGGATAGTCCGTGGGGTGTCATATGGTCCATTGATGGCTGCGCATGCAGGTTTGTCATCGATCTACTGCCCTTTGATCCCATGAGTTCATGTCGGTGCGAACTCATTCCTTTGATCTTAATTCCGGATAGCTTGGCCGAACGGGCGGTATCGTTCGCTGGACTTCATCGTCTTCAGTGTGATCGCGCCCGACAGACGGTCATGATCGAAAGGATGGGCCCGCCTGAAAGCGACCATCGTCTCATCGACGTGAACAACGCGTCGATCTTCCGGATACGCCTTCGCCATCGAATTCCCAGCGGTTGAACGCGACCAAAATCGTGTCGAGCGGTTTGGACGGAGCGTCTTTACTCTGATCTGATCAGTGCCTTCTTGCACTTTGATCCCGCGTCCGGAGGATCGCTTCAAGAATGCGACGCAGGCGACGCACCGAGCCTCCGCGCCAGGCCTCGGCGATGACGACCCGCTCATCGGGGCCGACCGGAGCGATCCAGCGGCGGTCCAACTCGCGATCGCCGGCAAAGGTTCGGAGCAGTGCCGGCAGCAGTGCGTCGAGGTCAGCGCGGGAGGGCTTCGGAAAGGAGACGATCCGGAAGCGGTCGCGAAGCGGAGATGGTATGGGATCCAGGGTATTTGCGGTCGCTACGTAGCTCACGTGGCTTAGGTCGAGTGTGATCTGCAGGGCAGGATCCGGATAGCGAGCACTGGTTTCGGGCTCGAGCAGGCCGAGCAGGCAATCCCACAGCCGGCCGTAGTCGCTTCGCGTGCCGGCTTTCTCCAGTTCGTCGATCAGGATCATCGGATTGGCGTTTCCGCCACGCGCGATCGCGAGGAGCGGGTGGCAGGGCTCTGCCGAATGCCAACGCCGATCGGTCCCCCCGAAAGAATTGCCGTCCGATTGTGCGGCGTCGATACGCCAGATCGTCAAACCAAGGACTTCGCCGAGACGGCGACCAAAGTAGGATTTTCCGGCGCCCGGGTCGCCGACGAGCAGAAGCGGTCGGAAATGCGCGGTCGGCCGTCCGATCAGGTCGGCAAGCGCAAAGTCGATCACGTCGATCGCATATGGAAACTCGGCCGCCAGGCTATTACGGACCTGATCGAGAGCCGGCGTCTCGACAAGCGGCAGTGCGGAGTTGAGAATCTTCCCGACGGGCTGAATGAATTTGTGGGTCTTGATCGCGGCGTCGTCGATGCAGCCGACTACGACATGATGGAGCGCAACCGGCTCGACGATTACGTTGGACGATGTCGGATCGCTTCCGGAAGGCCCGGAACGCTCTGGAGGCCGCGCTGCCTCCTGTTGCCGTTCGATGTTTTCCCGGATGCGGCGTGCGGTATCGATTTTGGCAGCGCTGATCCGGTACCGCACCATTTGACGGCCGAGATCCATCGCGCTCTTCGCGGCCGGCCATGAGCCGCCGGCGCCGTCGAAGCGAGTGGCGACGGGACACGCGGCCCAGCCGTACGCGACCTGCTCGAGTTCGAGGCGTTGCTGATCGTCAAGCGTCGAGGCGACCTGATCGAAGGCAAGAAGCATGGTGCGGCCGACACGCCGGAATGCTTCGAAGCGCTCCGCGCCGCATGGCAGGGTCAGCGACAGCATGCGGACGCAGTCGCCGAGCGAGCGCAGGAGCGGCAGGTCACGAACCACGGCAAGACGATCCAGTTCGTCGGCAAGGGGGAGGCCGGTATCTTCATTGACGACAAGCGCCCACGTGGTGGCCTGCGCAAGGTCGGGACAGATCGCATCGATCTCCGCGAAGAGGCGCAAAGCTGTATCGCTCGCGAATTCGTCCCGGGCAAGTAAGGCATAGCGCAGAATCCGCGGCAGGCCTTCGAGCCGCTTGTACTGGTCATCAGCTGAATCCGCTGCCGCGCCCTCGGACAGGAGGGCCGCTTCGGCCACGGCCTCGGTCCATGCGTCGTCTTCATCGTGGATCAAAGACCGGCTCCCGGCCATCCGTCATCATTATCGGCGTCCGGTCTCAACGCGGACAACGATGAAGCGGGATCGTTCTCTGCCGCGCGACCAAGACGGTAAAAGCGCGACAGGGTGCGTACCCAACGGTTTTCGGGATCGGCGAACCACACCTGGGAAGTGACGATTCTCCGTGACCCCAGCCGCGGGTGTCCCGTGACGTCGCCGACAAGCTGCAGACCGAGCGGACTGAGCATAGGGAAATATCGATCGAGAATAGGCGCCGTTCGCAGCCTGGCGGAGACGAATGCAGCGTCACGTTCGAGAAGTGCGCAGTCTGCTGCAAGCGATTGCAGGCGCTCTGAGACGCCGGAGGTGATGCGACGAGGGTCGAGAAACGGAAAGGCGCGGATCAACATGAGGGACGGACTCTTACGGGTGGGGCTGACCGAAATCGGCGAGCCGACGAGCGGACTTGAAGGCAGATCGCGAATGGCGGTGGCCGCACCTGCGTTTGGTTGGCGCCGAGGTGTGGAAACCCGGTCCGACGTTCCGATGTGACATCGTCGCATCGTTGTGTCGGTCCCATGTTCCGACGCTCCGGCGAACCAACGCGGCGGCGTCGCCGCGATGAGCGCAAGTCGTGTTGCGGGATGCCCAATATGTGAGTTTGCGGACGGCGAACGCGAATGTTCCGATTGCGCTGCATTCCGGAAGCTCCGGTTCGGTCACCGGCTGACACATGGCGGAGCGACCCTCGTTCCGTTGGTCCGATGCCCCGGGGGAAGATCGGTCCGACCTGGCAAGAGGCTTTTGGCCCAGCACTGCGTTGGCTGCGGCCGTCGTCGCAGCATTTCAGGGTGCCGCAGATCACGAGGGAGGCGGGCGGGTCAACATTCATCTGCATGCTCCAGCATCATCGCCATGAATGCATCGGCGCGGTCGGCCACTGCCGTCGCAAAGGCGAGACACCGCGCCTGCAGTTCCGGATCCTGCCAGATCGGACGCTCGTCAAAGAGAGCGGCCAGTGTCGCCTCGTCCAGAAATGGAACCTGCACAATGACCTCAGACGGGTCACCCGGCAGAATGTCGCAATCCGGATCGCAGTCCCGCAGCAGGCCGCTCAATTGCTCCCTCTGCCGAGCTCGACCGCTTTCCGGAGCGATGGTCGCAACCAATGTCGGCACAAGGAGGTCACGATAACGCTGGGTATCGCGGGCATGGGCAAAACCGCGCACCGCCCAGTCGAGCTCGAATATGGATTCTCGCGCCGGCACCAGAATGACCGCGGCATCGCGGATGGTGGCTGCATTCCACGCGCGCTCGTTGCAACAAAGATCAACGACGACATCGCCGTCGGTGCCGACCTCCGTCAGCGCAAGCTCGTGCAAAGCGTCCATGAACCGCGCATCAGCGCCATGGATCATCGTCGCCAATCCGGCGGCAAGATCAGCAGGAAGTGAATAGGGGTCAGGCAGCTCCAGCTCGCAGCACGGCAGCGGCAGCGTTGTTTCGATCGGGCCGATCGTTGCGAGCGAACCGTGATGGGTCTGTCTCACCAGAGCTGGGCGGCGACCTTGGAGGTGCAATCCATAGGCGAGGAGCGCTGCAGTCAGCGTGCGTCCGGCGCCGCCGTTCCAGCCGCCGACCAGATAAATCCGTGCGGTCATTCCCGAATCCTCACGCAGCTCGACGAGGACGGATCGGCGCGAATGCAGTTCCCACCTCCGGTCCTGCCTCATAGGCATCTCGAAGCCTGGCAGTTGCACGTGAAAGGCGCGAATGCAGGGTCCCGAGCGGCACGCCGAGCCGCACCGCGATCTGCTCATGCGACAGCTCATCGACGCGAGCGAGCCAGATGATTTCCCGGTCGGCCGCCGACAATTTCTCAAGCGCACCGACGACATCATCAACCTCGAGTCGCAATTCCTGGGTTGCCGCGACCGGGAAGTCCATCATATCCGCGTCGCCCTCCGCGGCGGCTGCTGGACGCGACAAGGAAACCGATGTGCGGACATGCATGCGGCGGCTCGCGTTTCGGACGTGGCCATGCAGGATCGCCATCAGCCAGCCGGACAGATTGTCATCCGCGAAATGATCCAAACTCTGCAGAGCGGTCACGATCGTGTCCTGTAACAGGTCATCAGGCGAACCGATGTGTGTTCGTTTGCCGATCAGGAACGCAGCATGCCGGCGCAGGGTCGGGCGTAATGCGACAATTCGGTCGATGAGATCGGCGGTAGGTTTGGGCGACATCGGCTCTCCTTCCAGTATGACGGCTGCAACCTGGCAGGATCTCGGAATCATGTCTAGGATCTATTTCCCAATTTGTGGACTTGCCCTCTGACCGGCGAGCTTGGTCAACGATCTTGGCGATGCCAGCTTCGGACTGCCGCCCACGTTCTGCGATACGATCCGGATGAGGATTGCCCTCTTCAAAATCCGGAAATCCCGGTGAGTTCAGTCGGTCACCGCAGGACATTCGGCGCGCTTCGGAGGGGGATCCGGTAGAGCACGGGTTCGCGGCGATCATTGAGCTGTCTTGAACACCTGAGCTTGCCCGGCTGTGCAAGGACGGCTCGGCGTCGCGTAAGATATCGGGGCCGCAACCCGTCCGTGTTTTCGTTCGAGATGCGCTGCCGGGAAGAGGGAGGGCCGCAGAAATAAGACATCGACCTCGGTGGCCGATGTCAGGCAGACTGCCGGCAGTTCCTTGCTTCTATCCCAGGTCTGCGACCGCTAAAGTTCGCCGGGCAATCGGCGCGACGTTTGATCGACGCCGATGCGACGCGTCACCATCCTTGTTCACGGCCTTGACCGACATTATGCAGCGCGAGCGTTGCTCGACGTGCGTCGCGAAACTCTCGTTCCGGATGACTGAGCGCCGGCGAGATCATCGAAAAGACGGGGCAGATTCGCAGCCAAATCGGCGTCCGATCGAATTTATCCGCGCCGGCAGGCCCTGAGCGAGACGCGACGACGCTCTTTCATGTTCGTGCTCGATCTTTGCCGGATGATTGAAGCGCTGCGCTGATCAACTCGAAGCCGCCTCCAAAAGAAAGCGGTTTTAGGAAAAGGCGCGGAGCGATTCAAACGTCAACGGCGTTTGATGATGTAATGGGGGGAACGGCGCAGATAGGGCAAGGCGTCAATCGAGGTTCGGCATCATCGAATGGGGCTTGCGTTGAGGCGTCCGCCCATCGGCTTAACGCTAGGCGAAGTGATCAACGCGGCGATACGCGTTCCGGTCGAAAGCCTGATCGACCGTGCGAACGACGAGGATCTCGCACCGGACGCAGAGTTCGCCAACAGGATCGCGCCGCAGCTCGTGATTCACGGGCTCGTTCGCTCCGGCACGCCGTTTCGATGTTCGCGTCGCTTCTCCTTCCGGATTACCCCGACGACGCTTCCGCCTCCCGCACACAGATCTCAGCGATTCCGGTCTGAGGACGGGTGTTCCAAGCGATCAGCCCGCGCCGGTGAAACGCCGTCAATCCGAAGCGGAGAGCCGGACGCCAGCAGGCAACCGGATGTGCCGATGCGTTTCGGGAATTCGCCCGGATCGACATCACCGCGCCGCGCAAATCGCCAAGGCCCCCGACGGTGCCGGCGGGGAGCTGTTCACCGCGCAAGGCATCAGACTGAATCGAAAATATCGGACTTTGAAACACCGATCTCGACATTCGTAACGAAAGATTCGAGCTTTGAATCTCCGATTTCGATCTTTGAATCAAAAATGCGCAACTGCTCTTACGCTCGGGGCAACTGCAAGCGATGTTTACGGAACTTGTTTCAGGTTCTCGAGAACGTGGGACGATGCCCGGACATGTCGCGGCGACGCGTCAGCTACGCAACACAGGTTTTCTGCAACTGCAGACTCCATAAATGATGAAATCAGATCGCCGGCATCAACCGCTCGATCTGGCGGTTCCGGTTCAGGACTTTGAATCGGAACTATCGAGCTTTGAATCGCTTTGGTGGATGTTTGAAACGGATTTGCGCAACTGCATCCGCGCTGGTCTTGACTTATCATGACGCATTCGACGAAAATACCGTTTAGAAATGCGTTTGGGGCGGGAACGAACAGCCCAGGCTGCAATGCGCGAACACATCCTTTCACGGCGAGGGGTCATCGCGGATATGATCGCCAGCCCCTCCATAGCCGTGGACAGGAATTGAAAACGGCAGCCGTCCGTATTCACGGTCGTCGCGGTTCGGAAGTGCTCCAAGTCTGAGGAAATCGAACCGGCGTCGGAGGGGGGAGAATTTCAGATTGAACAATCCGCGAACGGCCCAATTTTCCGACCTATGTTCGCAGGAAGCGGCGTCACAGCGCTTTAGGTCGCGGCGTCGTCTGCATCTCTCCGGAACTTACGCTTTGTGCTGCCATGTGATTGCAGCCGGCATTCCCGGATCTCACCCCTGTCCGATCAAGAGGCAGATGTCTTCTTCTGGCGACGACTTCGCATGCTGCGAGCGCGGCGGACGAGATCAGACTGAATTACGGCAGCGCAAAATTTAGAACGACGACCATCACCGGCCGACAACCACCTTTTGGTGGGACACCTCGTGGTGGTGAGACATCCAAGTTCTGCACTGCTCGAAAACGAGCCTATTTCTACGGCTTCTCATAATTTAGCACTCCTTCGAGGCACGCGTCGGGTCGCCCTATAAAGCTCACGGCTTCGATCTCGTGGCCCTGGATCCGGATCGCCCAGGGCGCCAGGCTGGTAATCCACCCGGGCGTTAGATCGGAGCTGCGCATGCGACGTCGAACGAATTGAGCGTCTCGTAAACTCGGCAGAGCGCAGCGGGCTGCATCGGGCGCCTCAACATCTGTACCGGAATCTTGTAAAATTCAAAGGAAGCCACGATG
This sequence comes from Tardiphaga sp. P9-11, assembly GCF_008329525.1. GTDB lineage: Bacteria > Pseudomonadota > Alphaproteobacteria > Rhizobiales > Xanthobacteraceae > Tardiphaga. The sequence continues at coordinate 209,664 of NZ_NPKQ01000008.1, forward strand.
ACCGAACGGAAGTCCCTGACGGCCCGCAAGGACTCGGACCGCATCAGGCCCGGTTCTTTTTCGTCCCAGAATTCAGAGTATGCACGCTGATACGCGTCGAAGTCGAATACGAGATTGGTGGGGAAGATTCCTCGCTCGTACTGGACAAAGGGATCGGTGTAGTTGATGCCCCCGCCATACAGAGGCGTACCGTCCGGCCTCGTTGCGATCGAGAAAATAGACTCCTTTACGGGAATTCCCGACAAGACGGCCTTCCTCATATTGTAGAAATAGAAACGGTACTCGGGGCTTTCGCCGGATCTGATTCTCACCGGCGCGGCCCTGTAGCAGGCCTGATACGCGGCAGTCAGTCGTTGTTGACCATCGAGGACCAAGTTCAGAGGTGATGCGCTCGGATCGGCAACTGGAGCGGCTCCATCAAAGGCGCGGTGATCCGGAGACGTAGCTGGGACGAACGTGGGGGAGCCGATGGGATGGCCTTCCGCGAACGATTCCAGCAGGCTCCGGATGTGATCGCTCGGCCAGCACCAATCTCGATGAAAGAGCGGCAACCGGATTCGTCCGCGATGGATGTCGTCAAGAACGGCTTTTAAGCTTTGGTTTTTGATATCGAAGACCTCGGTCGGAGCCGAGCGGCGGGCGATTGTCATCTGGGCTTTCCTTGTTTCTGTAACAAGGGTCGGGCGGGTTTTCGAATGCTGTCAAGCCGTTCAACACAGACCCGCCGAAGTCGGTCGAAGCAGTGCCGCCCGATCGGGGGTATACTGTCTCATGCTTAACCGCCGCCAGCGGCTTCCGCGATCCGGATCTCATCGCTCTGCCGAATCCGAGAAGTCCAATCGGTTCTGGATCAATCCGATTAAAGCTCGCGCCGCTTTGTTTTTCGGCGTGTGCATTCGCCGTGGAGCCCCATGACGCCGTTACCGCTGCTGACGGAGTCGTAAGGTGCCACGGCCGCAGTGGCCGCCTCGGAATGCCAGGCGACGCGCTCAGATGCCCGACTTTTGGCCCTTTGCTGCCATTCTACATGGGGTCTCCGGTCGCGAAGACCGTAAGCGGGCTCGGCACCCGCCCGCGCTTCCATCCACCCAAACCTGAACAGTTGATCGAGGCTGGGTTGCACCGGACCTCGCAGCACAGGGATAAGCCTCATGACGATACATCCCGGCTTCATCGGAATCGACATCTCCAAACGGCATCTCGATGTTTTTGACGGCGGTATCTGAACCGTCTGCCGTCTTGATATCGCCTCGGATGCGATTGATCCCTTGATCGCCGGCTGGGCCGGCAGCAACGTGTTCGTGGTGTTCGAAGCCGCCGGTCACTGCGACAAGGCGCTGCGGCAGTATTAAGAGCAACCGGCATCGCGTTGGTCCGGGCTAGCTGACCGAGGACAATGCCAATCCCGCCCACGTCGGGATGGAGAAGCAGGTAGCCAAGCCTTCGGCTTGAGAGCCGTGGCAAAAGATAATGTGCCATACCCCGCGCAGCAGCATCGCGGCAGCGACTCCCCGCCGGAAGCAGAAGATATCAGAGTCTTCCACAGAGCAGCGTAAGATTGACGGCGCACGCGAACAGCTGCGCGAACGCAAGCGCGGTTTGAATTCTTTTGCACCGGATTTGGTCGATCATCCTCATCGCGCAATGAGTTTCAGACGATTCCATCCCGCGAGTCCCGCACGTTATTTCTTCGGGGATTCAGGAATCATTTACGAAGCGGCTTGAAAGCGTTTTGACCCTGAGGGCAGCTCCGGGGTGGAGACGACGACCTGAGCGAAGAGGATAAGCAGTCAGAGGAATGAAGCTCCAACCAGTTCAGGGCGATCGAGACAGATCTTTCCGCGAAAGCGGCCGGCACTTTAGCGGGCCGGCCGGGCGCTCCGGCTCCGCACCGGTCTTTTGCCGGGGATCGGAGGAGACACACATATCGCGCCGAGGTCGTCGTCTTGAAGGCGGTGGGGACATCAATGCGGCGCCGCGCCAATGGCACGGGAGCATACGTAATTCACGACGACGTACGCGCGTTCCTGAAATCACCTGGATCGGATCAAACCAAGGGAATGGTGATCAGCTGCGCAAGGGCTTCCGGATATGCCGGTTCCTTCGATCTGCAGCTGCTTCCTCGCAGATCGATCATCCTAACACGAGCGACCTTACGAACGCGGACCGCACGCGTCCTCAGCGAAATTCGGCCAGCGCATGAGGACCTCGAACGACGCGGAACCGCCGGAGCGGCTACGCTCGTCCCTTTGACCCGGTTCGCGCCGACTTCCAGGATCGGCCGCCTCTTGACTGCTGACCGGGCGCGCCGGAGGGATGAAAGCGCTCGCGGATTGTTTGCCTTGGTAATCAATTGATTGGAAAAATCCCGTAAGAAGCTGGACGATGAGCCTTCCCTCCGAGCAGCCGCTTGGCCTCCGCCGCACGCGACGGTAGCATGCCTCGATCATCCCGTCCGGCGGCGTAATGCGTTGAGTAAAACTGATGATTTTCTATGACTTCTTTAGCGGCTGCGGCGGCACAAGCCAGGGGATGAGGGAGGCAGGGCTTACGATCAAGCTCGGGATTGATCTGGACCGCGATTCCGCCTGCACCTATCGGAAGAATTTTCCCAAGGCCGGGTTCATCGAACGAGACATCCGGATGCTCCGAGCGAAGGATATCGAGCCTTACGTGAGCAGCAGCAGCAAACGGCGTCCGATCGTTTTCGGTGCTTGTGCTCCCTGCCAGCCCTTTTCGAAGCAGCGGCGCGGCCACGCCGAAGGTGACGCACGCAAGGATCTTCTGAGCGAATTTCATCGGTTCGTTCGGACTTATCTTCCAGAGTACGTTTTTATCGAGAATGTACCTGGTCTACAGTCAGTGGAGGAAAAGAAGGGGCCGTTTGCTCGCTTTATCAGGCTTCTTACGAGGCTTGGATACTGGCACGCGCATGAGATCGTAGTCGCTTCGCACTTCGGCGTGCCGCAGCATCGTCGGCGTCTCGTGCTGATCGCGAGCCGACTTGGCCCGATCGAGTTTCCGAAGCCGACGCACGGCCCAAAATCTGCTCGGAAGAAGTTGCCGTCGGTTTGGGAAGCTATCGGACATCTGCCTCCCATCGCCGCCGGCGAGATTCATCCGGAGGTCCCCAATCATCAAGCAGCCAATCTCTCGGAGCTGAATCTTCGGCGGATCAAAGCGACACGCGTCGGCGGAAGTCGTGCGGATTGGCCGGAAGCGCTTGTCCTCGATTGCCACCGAACCTTTGACGGCCACACCGACGTTTACGGGAGAATGGCGAAAAACGCCCCTTCATCGGCGCTTACGACGCGCTGCATCAGTTTGTCGAACGGCCGTTTCGGACATCCGACACAACACAGGGCGATCAGTGTTCGGGAAGCGGCCTGTCTTCAGAATTTCCCGATGGACTTTGAATTCCTCGGCAGCCTGGGGTCCACGGGACGCCAGGTAGGCAATGCCGTGCCGGTCGCGATGGCCAGAGTGTTCGGCGAAGCGATCGGAGCGCACTATCGCGATCACCGCAAGAAGGTGAGTCGCTGATCGCGACTTTTCGCATCTGTGCCCGAACCGTCGATATGCTCAGGCGACAGAAGACTGCAGGCATCCCGACCGCTATCTGCGAATTGTTCAAGAATGCGCGGCGCCTGTGCCCGAAGCGTTGAAGCGGACCATTTCCGGCAGAAGACGCTTTTCGTAGCGAGGGACGACGGTCCGGAACGACGAAGGACGACTTCGAGCAAAGATGACTGTCGCTTCGAACTGAAAAACTCGGGACTGCCAAGCCGGGCATGCAGCCCTGCGATCTCGATCTCCGGAAGTGACCGACGCTGGGCGAAAAGGGGATCGGCCCGCCGATCGTCGGACCGCAGGCGCTCACTGACGCGCGCCGGACGCGGCCGGCGAGCGATGCTCGGGTCGCGGCACACATAAATTGCACATATTCGAACTTCCGGACATGGACTGACGTTGCTCGGCGCCTCACCGGCCCGAATGCAGTCACCGCCCGCATTCAGCAGATTGCCGGAGATCGACGCCAAGCCTTCATTACGAGAGGTCCGCAGCGCCGTACAAATGTGACGTGACCGTGCAGGATGCCGTCAAGGTGATGGCGGACGGCACCCGGAGCCTGGATCGGAGCATCTCTCATCGGCGAGTTCGCACCGCTCAGGAAGAGCGTCGAGTGACAGGCGGGACGTGATCGTAAATTCAAGCGGCTTTCGGCTTCCGGACGTAGACCTTGCGCTTCAGGATCGCCCTGAGCTTCTGATCGTCCTTGGTCTCGCATTCCCACACGGTGACACAATGCCATCCGAGCTTCTTGAGTTCGGCAGCATTACGCTTGTCGCGGGCGACATTACGCTCGAACTTCTGTTTCCAGAATTCTGCATTCGTCACCGGGTTCGTTGCACGAGGGCAATCGTGACGATGCCAAAAGCAGCCGTTGACGAACAGCGCGATCGCCCGCCCCGGGAAGACGAGATCGGGTGTACCCGGAAGATCGCTCCTGTGGAGGCGATGTCGGAGGCCCAAGGCGTGAGAGGCCTTCCGGACCCTCAACTCGGGCGCGGTGTGCTTGGAACCCACCCGGGACATGTTCCATGAGCGCTGCGCTGAAGGAACGGCCTTAGGGGGCGGCGAACTTGATCTCGAAGGCATCTAAGTCTTTTCAACGGGACGGCCCCGCGACCATGGCTTAACCGTTCGATGCGGACAAGCCGCCCGCTGAGCCGCCCTTGCCGCGATTTATCGCACCGTGCGTGCCGTCCGGTGCATTGGGGGGATCGCTGCAGACTGCGCGCGGAATAGTCCGAACTTGAGACGCGCAAAAGCGGGAAGAACCGGACCCACGACGAGGTCGGCATTCGATCGCAGGTGATTTTCGGATGATCTCTCATGACCCGGCAAAACGACCGGACCACAAATCCTGGTATCGGCGGCAAATTATGAACTTGGGATCTGTCGGTAGCTTGTTCGGCCGGTCGATGACTGAACCGAGCGGATGTGTCGAGGTCGTTTTCTGTGGAACGTGACATTTGTCGATGGTCGAGGTGGTGGTTTTTTCCAAGTACTGAAAATGGACCCTTGCTGCCGACCGCCGCTCCCAGCGATGACAGCGGCAAGGAAATACGGACATCGGCGCAACGGCTGATGTTCCGGACGTGCCTTGCAGCATCGCCGTCAGCCATCCGGACAGTTTGTCATCTTCGAACTGTTCCGCGCTCTTCAGAACGGTGACGATCGTGTCATGCCCCCGCACATTCCAATCCGGGATCGGTCGACCGACCAGAAATGTGGCGGGTCGGCGCTGGGCCGGCCTTGACGCGACGATGCGGTCGAAATTCGGCGTGGAGCTTTGCCCATCAGTACCGCCCTTCCGACGTGAAACCACAGCCGGCAGGATCTTGGGACAGCGCCGGACCCGGTCAACAATCCGGGCGATGTCCACCTTCCGGACGTGCACGCTGCCGTCCGATCTGCAATCGCGTCGGCCGCTCTCGACCTCTCTCGGACCCGATGGGAAGCGCTTCCGCGAGGCAGCGATACTGTCACCATCGAAACGACACTCCGGAAATTGTTTTCGAAAGAGATCCGGAAGCGATTCAATCGTCAACGCCGTTTAGCGCAGTAATGGGGGGAACCGATGACCCTGCGAGCGCATCGATCCGCCCTGGGGCAGATCCAGATGGGGCTTGCGCTGAAAAGCCCAGCCGTCGGCGTAGCGCTCGATAAGCTCGTCCACCCGCCGGTGCGCGGCATCCCGGTCGAAGCCCTGATCGGCCAACCGGCCGACAAGGGCCGCACACCATTCGTCGAGCTTCCCATCCTGATTGTGTTTCAGCGCTTCACCGATCATCAAGTGCAGCGCCACGCGCGCGACGTCGTCGCGAGACGGTTTGCGCAGCGCCTTCTGCTGCATGCGATAGGCACGTTGATAATCTGCCTGTTCGCTGAGGCGCTTAGCTTTCGATTTGCGCATTCCCTGTCCTCCCGTGATGCCGGTTACGCCGCCCAACACGACGCATATGTGTCGGCCCTCCCAGTCAGGGATTGGGCTTCGCAAGATACAACTCCCGCCGGTCACAATCCGTCCGCTCGTAACGGAAACGGTCGATGCTGCTCGATCTGTGCGAAACCCGATCGCGGCGGCATACGCGATGGCGTGGACGGAATTTCAGAAGTGCTCGGGGCGACGACACAGTGAACGGGGCCGATCGCAGCTGCGCTCACCGTTGCATCGCACGAGATGGATCCGGATGACGGTACGGACGCTCGCCCGTTTGGCGGGTCGGCTGAGACTGAAGCACGGACAACTGAATCACGGACGCGCGCTCGCTGCCGGGAGACGTGTTGTCACGAGGGAGTGCGGCATTGGAAATCGGTATCCCGCCTCGTCCGTTCATCGTTTCGAAAACGCATGCCGATCAAAACAGTCTTCACCGGCGTTGCCGTCACGTCCTCTCTGAATCGAATAATTCGAACTCCGCAACACCGATCTCGAAGATTGCAACGAAGATATCGGGCTATGAATCGAAAAATTCGATGTTTGAATCAAAAATGCGCAACTGCTTTCGTGTGAGCGACAACTTGGTTCGACGTTCGTGCAACGTGATTCAGATTGCGGGAACGCGAGACGATGTTGAAGCATAGTCACGCAATGGGTCGGAGACGCGATGCGCGCTTTGCGATCGTCCGATCTCTGTAAATGGGGCCGGAACCCACACCGTTTGAAAATGTAACGCTCATCCGGGACTTTGAATCGATATTCCTCGGTTTTGAATCCTCAGCGTCGGGTCTGCAACGCAAATAATGGATTTTGAATCGTCCATATCGACGTTTGAATCAAAATAGCGCAACGGCTTCGAGCTCGGTTCGTCTTCCACGAGATGACGATGCGTTGCGCCGGATTAAGACGACGATGTTCCGGAAGGGACAGGTGTTCGCCGGTCGCTCCACTCGCCCGCGAACGCGAAATCCAGGAGCTGGTGACGACCGGACCTTACCTGTCGGACCATCCCGAGCCGTTGAGAGCGGGTCCGGCGGCAATGCAGTGACGTCGTGCTACCTCTTTCCGCGCCCGATGCTCTCATAGGCGAAGCCGGCTTTCTCCATCTCCTCGGGCCGGTAAATGTTGCGCAGATCGACGATGACCGACTGCTTCATCTTCGCCTTCAGCTGCGCCAGATCCAGTGCGCGGAACTGCTCCCATTCGGTGACGATCACGAGCGCGTCGGCGCCGGTCGCACAGGCATAGGCATCGTCGCAATAGGCGATATCCGGAAGTTCGTGCTTGGCCTGTTCCATGCCGACGGGATCGTAGGCCTGCACGGTCGCGCCGAGATCCTGAAGGGCGGTGATCAGCGGGATCGACGGCGCCTCGCGCATGTCGTCGGTGTTGGGCTTGAATGTCAGTCCGAGCACGCCGACGGTCTTGCCGCGCAGATTGCCGCCGAGCGCGGCCGACACCTTGCGGGCCATCGCGCGCTTGCGGTTGTCGTTGACGGTGAGGACTGCCTCGACGATCCGAAGCGGCGCGTCGTAGTCCTGTCCGGTCTTCACCAGCGCGCGGGTGTCCTTCGGAAAACACGAGCCGCCGAAGCCGGGACCCGCATGCAGGAACTTCGCGCCGATGCGGTTGTCGAGCCCGATGCCGCGGGCGACGTCCTGGACATCCGCGCCGGTCCGCTCGGCCAGATCGGCGATTTCATTGATGAAGGTGATCTTGGTCGCAAGAAACGCGTTGGCGGCGTATTTGATCAACTCGGCCGTACGCCGGCCCGTATACATGATCGGCGCCTGATTGAGATAAAGCGGGCGATAGATCTCGGAGATCACCGTGCGTGCGCGCTCGTCATCGGTGCCGACGACAATGCGGTCGGGATGCTTGAAGTCGCGGATCGCCGCGCCCTCGCGCAGGAACTCCGGATTGGATGCCACGGCCACGTCGGCGTCCGGATTGGTTTCCCTGATGATGCGTTCCACATCGTCGCCGGTGCCGACAGGCACGGTCGACTTGGTGATGACGACGGTGAAATCGCGCAGGTTGGCGGCGATCTCGCGCGCGGCGGCGTGCACGTAGCTGAGATCGGCGTGGCCGTCCCCGCGGCGGGACGGGGTGCCGACCGCAATGAACACGGCATCCGCCGTCTTCACCGCTTCACTGAGGTCGAGACTGAAGCCGAGCCGGCCGCTTTTCACATTGCCGGCCACCAGTGCGTCGAGGCCAGGCTCGAAGATCGGGATTTCGCCACGGAGCAGAGCGTCAATCTTGGTGTCGTCCTTGTCCACGCAGATCACGTGGTGGCCGAAATCGGCGAAGCAGGCGCCGGACACAAGGCCGACGTAACCGGTTCCGATCATCGCAATGCGCATGGAGATAGCCCGTTCTGAGTGGTCGAAAGACGAGAAGTTGAAGCTGCCGCGTCTTAACAGAAGCGCGCGACTTTCACACGACGGCAGGCGGACCGAGGGGGTATTTCATCTGTGGGCAGACCGTGCTAAACAGTGGGCCAAGCATAATTCTGCCCACTTCCGGTCACATCTCCGCACATGAAGAACGATCAGATCCTCGGAATCATCTCCGATTTTTGCCGACAGGCGGAGATGGCGGAGTCGACCTTCGGTCGCCGGGCCGTCAATGACGGCAAGCTGGTCAATCGGCTGCGTGAGGGCAAACGTATCACCATCGACACGCTGGAGCGGATCCAGGCCTTCATCGCCCAGTCGATGCCGGAGGGCGTGCCGCCGCCACGCGGACTGGAGCCTCCGATCGAGCGGCGCGATCCGCGCAGCAATTTCCGCTTCTTCGAGAATCGGCAGAAATACCTGCTGTTCGTGCATACCTGCTCGGAAAAGCGGGTGATTGCCGACCGCGTCGGGCTCGAACTGGCCAGCATCCATCCGCGCCCGCCGGCGCTGCGGGTGTTCGATGCGGGCGTCGGCGACGGTACGGTGCTGGCGCGGGTGATGCGCTCGATGCATGGCCGTTTTCCGCATATGCCGTTCTATATCGCCGGCAAGGAGCTCAGCCTTGAGGACGTCCGGCTGACGCTGGACAAGGTGCCGGATCGGCTGTTCGAACATCCGGCCACGGTCTTCGTCCTGACCAACATGCACTATGCCGAGGCGCCCACACTGACCCCGGCATCGCCGGCCGCCGCAGCCGCCATGATCTGGCACGAAGTTCCGCTGCGGGGGGCTTCGTCCGGCGAATTCGCCGACCAGATTGCCGGACTTGGAGCTTTTCTTGAGGACAACTGGCGGGCCAGCATCAACCCCCGATCAGGCATGCCGACCTATGAACGGCCTGTGGCGCTGGTGGTTTATCGCGAAGATCACCGGTTCCTGCTGGATTCGATTATCCCGCGGGCAGGGCGCACGGAGGCCAATTTCGACCTGATTATCGCTTCCCAGCCCTATCGGGCGAAGTCTTCGGTGCAATTTCGGGCCAAACGGATCATGGCGCCGCTGGCACGGGCGCTGCGGGCCGGTGGGCGACTGATCGGTATCCACTCGCATGGGCAGGACCCCGGTATGGAGATCGTCCAAGCCGTCTGGCCCAAAGAAAACCCTTTCGCCGTGAGCCGTCATGAGCTATTGCGCGCAGTGAAATACGAGCTGGGCTCAGCCGGCCGCGATCTGAACTTCAATGCCTATTCCGACCAGCGGTCGATCTTTCGCTACGCCATGGAGGCGCTGCCGAACGAGGTGACCGGATCGATCGGAACTTCGACGGCTTTTGCGGCGTGGAACGCGGCGGTTTACGTGGCTCAAATCGAGGATGACCGTTTGACGGAAGTGACCCAGAGCGGCCGTTACCTGGATGCCACCCGAGAGGTTCTGCGCAAGCACAACGGTCTCTGGTTCTACGACGAATCCTACGTCATCTCGCGGCGTCGCGACTGACATTTCCGGAACAATCTGACGAGGCTGCCGTACCCGGCGCAAATAAAGAGGACCAGTTGATGCGCGCGTCTTATCTCTTCACCAGTGAATCGGTTTCCGAAGGCCATCCCGACAAGGTCTGCGACCGGATCTCCGACGAGATCGTTGATCTGTTCTTCCGCGAAGGCCCGAAGGCGGGCATTGATCCATGGGATATTCGCGCTGCCTGCGAAACCCTCGCCACTACCAATAAGGTTGTGATCGCCGGCGAGACCCGCGGTCCGTCCACCGTCACCAACGACCACATCGAAGCCGTCGTCCGTGCCGCTATCAAGGACATCGGCTACGAGCAGGACGGTTTCCACTGGAAGACCGCCGACGTCGAGATTCTGCTGCATCCGCAGTCCGCCGATATCGCACAGGGCGTCGATGCCAAGCAGCCGACCAATGCCGAAGAAGGCGCCGGCGACCAGGGCATCATGTTCGGTTATGCCACCAACGAAACGCCCGAGCTGATGCCGGCGCCGATCTTCTACGCGCACAAGATCCTGCGCCTGATCTCGGAAGCCCGTCATGCCGGTACCGAAAAGGTGCTCGGTCCGGACTCCAAGAGCCAGGTCACTGTGCAGTACGAAAACGGCAAGCCGGTCGGCGTGCGCGAAATCGTCGTCTCGCATCAGCACCTCGTCGAGGACATGACCTCGAACCAGGTGCGTGAACGCGTCGAGCCCTACGTCCGCAAGGCGCTGCCGGACGGCTGGATCAGCGACAAGACGATCTGGCACATCAATCCGACCGGCAAGTTCTTCATCGGCGGTCCCGACGGCGACGCAGGCCTGACCGGCCGCAAGATCATCGTCGACACCTACGGCGGCGCAGCCCCGCATGGTGGCGGTGCATTCTCGGGCAAGGACTCCACCAAGGTGGACCGTTCGGCTGCCTACGCCGCGCGTTACGTCGCCAAGAACATCGTTGCCGCTGGTCTGGCCGACAAGGCGACGCTGCAGCTCGCTTATGCCATCGGCGTAGCGCGCCCGCTGTCGATCTATGTCGACACCCACGGCACCGGCAAGGTCGCTGACGATGCCATCGAGAAGGCCGTTGCTGCAGCGATGGATCTGACGCCGCGCGGCATCCGCAAGCATCTCGACCTTAACAAGCCGATCTACGCTCGTACTTCCGCCTACGGTCATTTCGGTCGCACGCCGGACGCCGACGGCGGCTTCTCCTGGGAGAAGACCGACCTCGTCGATGCGCTGAAGCGCAACGTTTAACCACAAATTCGTCGTTCCGGAGCGTGAGCGCATCTTCGCGCATACGAACCCGGAACCCAGAAGTGACTATCACATCGAGATTCCGTGTTCGCTCGCGAAGGCGCGAGCGCTGCGGAGTCACTCTCTCATCAAGGATTAAAACATGACCGCCCCCAACGGTTTCACCGACTACATCGTCAAGGATATCAATCTCGCGCCATTCGGCCGTAAAGAGCTCTCGATCGCCGAGACCGAGATGCCCGGCCTGATGGCCACCCGCGAGGAATTCGGCCCGAAGCAGGTGCTGAAGGGCGCGCGCATTGCCGGCTCGCTGCACATGACCATTCAGACCGGTGTGCTGATCGAGACGCTGAAGGCGCTCGGCGCCGACATCCGCTGGGTGTCGTGCAACATCTATTCGACGCAGGATCACGCCGCTGCCGCGATTGCGGCGGCCGGCATCCCGGTGTTCGCGATCAAGGGCGAGAGCCTCACTGAATATTGGGACTACACCGCAAAACTGTTCGACTGGCACGGCGGCGGCCATCCCAACATGATCCTCGACGACGGCGGCGACGCCACCATGTATGTCCATCTCGGCCTGAAGGCGGAGAACGGCGACACGGCATTCCTGGACAAGCCCGGCTCGGAAGAAGAGGAAGTGTTCTTCGCGCTGCTCAAGAAGCAGCTCAAGGAGAAGCCGAAGGGCTACTTCAAGGCGATCGCTGAGAGCATCAAGGGCGTCTCGGAAGAAACCACAACGGGCGTGCATCGTCTGTACGACATGCAGAAGGCCGGCACGCTGCTGTGGCCCGCGATCAACGTCAACGACAGCGTCACCAAGTCGAAATTCGACAACCTCTATGGCTGCCGTGAATCGCTGGTCGACGGCATCCGCCGCGGCACCGACGTCATGATGTCCGGCAAGGTCGCGATGGTCGCCGGCTTCGGCGACGTCGGCAAGGGCTCGGCCGCTTCGCTGCGTCAGGCCGGCTGCCGCGTGCTGGTGTCCGAAATCGATCCGATCTGTGCATTGCAGGCGGCGATGGAAGGCTATGAAGTCGTGACCATGGAAGACGCCGCACCGCGCGCCGACATCTTCGTCACCGCGACCGGCAACAAGGACATCATCACCATCGAGCACATGCGCGCGATGAAGGATCGTGCCATCGTCTGCAACATCGGCCACTTCGACAACGAGATCCAGATCGCGACCTTGAAGAACCTGAAGTGGGACAATATCAAGCCGCAGGTCGACGAGATCACCTTTCCGGACGGCAAGCGCATGATCCTGCTGTCGGAAGGTCGCCTCGTGAACCTCGGCAATGCGACCGGCCATCCGTCCTTCGTGATGTCGGCATCCTTCACCAACCAGACGCTGGCGCAGATCGAACTCTACGCCAACAACAAGGACGGCAAGTACAAGAAGGAAGTCTACGTGCTGCCGAAGTCGCTCGACGAGAAGGTGGCCCGTCTGCATCTCGCCAAGATCGGCGTCAAGCTGAGCACGCTCAGCAAGGAACAGGCTGCCTATATCGGTGTGAAGACCGAAGGCCCGTTCAAGGCGGACCACTACCGCTACTGAGTTCGGCTTGATGGTTTGAATGAGAAAAGCCCCGGAGCGATCCGGGGCTTTTTGTTATTCGGATGTTTTCGCTTGCGGTGTAAGCGCTGACCGCTCGGCAGTCATTGCGGGCGTAGCGAAGCAATCCGGAAGGCTCGAGCGAAGACCGGATCGCTTTGTCGCAAGGACGTGGAGAGGCAGGCATTCGCGGCTAGCGGGATGCGCGGGGGTGAAGATTCACACCGGTTCACAGCCGAACAACTAAAAACTCAAAATGCTTCCTGAAAAGGTGAGCTAGAGGCCTTTGCATCAAGGCATTCCGGTATAGACGACGTGATTTAAGTGTTGTTCGGGGCAAAAATTATTGCGGATGCTCGTCCTGCAGGTTCGCCGCTTAGCTGCGCCGCGGGCAGCACAAAGTCGAAAGCACATCGGACGGCATACTAGATGTCGAAATCGGTAGTTTCTACATGCCGGACACCTCTCGACTGAACTACTAGATGTCGAAAACGAGGTGCCGCCACCTCGAGCTGATCAGTTGATTCCGTCCATGATGAAAAAATAGGTATAGGCGCTGGAGGAGACTGAGGGATGTGGCAGCGAGCCCCTCGGAGGTTTCGGGTCATCGCCACCTATCAAGGCAGCGACTGCTTGCCGGTCGCACGGCGCCTGCTTCTCCGAACCGCCCTGACGGACGGGCGCGGCGCCTTCACATCCGGAAGAGGCGGAACGGCTGTCGCCGAGACGCAGCAAGCTATGCCGAAGCCGTTCTCGAAAACCTGCATCGCTTCAGGACTACCGCTACTTGTCAGGCAGGCTGCGTGTTCCCCTACAACACGGTTGAATTCGAACCTTGTCAGTCAACAAAGCCTCGCGTTATCGGGATTGCAATCGCAGTTTCCTTGGCGCGTGGCGAATCCTTATGGCGATCACTCAATTCTTTGAAGATCAGCCCGAGTCCTTAAAAGGGCATTCATTTCATTTCTTTGTTGTGAACGCACGTTTGCTGTGAATCCTTTTGCTTCGATTTGTTCTCCATCCGCGCCGCGTTTCGCGCAAGGTATCCGATCGATGCAGTATGTCGTCGCTCTCGGAAGGAGAACGGCGCGATCGAGGTGATGCCTGGTTCGTGATGGAGTTACGTCACGGATGAATTCGATCGTGGTCGCCGAATGTTTGCCGAAGATGACGGGATTGTCGCGGCTTCCGGCGTAATCAGGTCAAGGGGCTTACGTTGCGAGCTGACGCTGTACGCATCTCGGCCGATCATTGGCTCTGTGAGACCGATCACGACGGGATGGAAATCGATGGCGTGTTCAAGATGATGGCTGAGGCTTTGGCCGCTGCTACGGCATTTACAAATCGCGTTCCTCTGGCCTTGTCGCGACTTTCTGATCGCGGCGTTGGAAAATTAAAGCGATCGGATTGAGGGACTTGTGCCTTGCAAAAATTGCATTCAGCATTTTTGCGTGGCCGCGAACGTTGCGGCCATCGAATGAAAAGCGGAGTCATTGATGAATACGATTGGAAGCAAGGGGATCAAGATCGACGACAAGAAACTTTCGAACATCATCGATGCGACGAGCGGCCGGGCAATTGCGTGGGCAGAAGAAGTGCGGACTATGGGAGAAGAAGCCGAAAAGCGGCTCGTAGTCCTCGGCGTGCCGTAAGGGAAGGTGTGGAACATTCGCACGCGCACCGCGTGCGGGCCTAGGCAGTCGAGCTTACGATTATAGCGTCGTTGGATCTTACGTGAAGATCATCCGTAGCCCCACGTGGTGTAACGAGGCCGAGTTCAAGCTGCATCGTGGGCTCTCCTCCGGGAAGGCTGAAACGACAAAGGCCGCGCGTGACGCGCGGCCTTTCGCGGTAAAGGTGTGCCTGGCTTACTTGGGTGCGGTGATTTCGAACTTCAAGGAGCCGATGCCGTCGACGCCGCATTCGACCTTGTCGCCGGGCTGAAGCGCCGCAACGCCGGCCGGTGTACCGGTCAGGATGACATCACCGGCGCCGAGTTCGACCTGCAGCGAGAGCTTGGAGATGATCTCGGCGATGTTCCAGATCATTTCGGACAGGTCGCCCTTCTGTCGTTCGATGCCGTTCACCGAGAGCCAGATCTTGCCCTTGGAGGGATGGCCGACCTTCGAAGCGGGGGCGAGCGCGCCGGTGGGCGCCGACATGTCGAACGACTTGCCGATCTCCCAGGGCTGCTCTTTCTTGCGCGAGATGGTCTGGAGGTCGCGGCGGGTGAGGTCGACGCTGACGCCATAGCCCCAGACATGGTCGAGCGCCTTTTCCGGCGAGATGTTGAGGCCGCCGCTCTTCAGCGCGACGACGAGTTCGACTTCGTGCTGCATGTCCTTGGTCAGCGTCGGGTAGGGGATCTCGCTGCCGTCCGGAACGATCATGTCGGCGTGCTTGGCAAAGAAGAAGGGAGGGTTGCGCTCGTCATTGCCGAGTTCGCGGATGTGTTCGAGATAATTGCGGCCCACGCACCACACGCGGCGCACCGGGAATTTCGTAGTCTCGCCCTGAACGGCGACGGCGGCCTGCGGCGGAGGGGTGATAACGAACGATGCGGTCATGGACGGCTCTCGGGCTGGTTGTGAAGGCTGGGATCAAAACGGATGCCGCTTGCGCGGCAGACAACAGAAGCAAGTCTTACGCCGACGCGTCGAGCGGTGCCAGCGGCGAGGCATCACGATGCTGCAAGCGGAAGAACGATGCGTAGCGTCCGCCACGGCGCAGCAGGTCGTCGTGGCGGCCGCGTTCGACGATCTCGCCGCCCTCGACCACAAGAATCGCATCTGCGTGCATGATGGTGTGCAGCCGGTGCGCAATGACGATCGTGGTGCGGTTCTGGCAGAGATGCTCGATGGCCTCCTGCACCGATTTTTCGGATTCGGAATCCAGCGCTGCGGTAGCTTCGTCCAGCAGGATGACCGGTGCGTTCTTCACCAGCGCGCGCGCAATGGCGATACGTTGGCGCTGGCCGCCGGAGAGTTGTGCGCCATGCTCGCCGACAGGGGTGTCGTAGCCCAGCGGGAAGCCCATGATGAAATCATGGGCGCAGGCGGCCTTGGCTGCCGCGACGATCTCGTCTTCCGTGGCGCCCGGTTTGCCGAAGGCGATGTTCTCGCGGATCGTGCCGCGGAACAGATAGACGTCCTGGCCGACATAGGCGGTCTGGCCGCGGAGTGAGCGCCGCGAGACCTGGCCGATCGACTGGCCGTCGATGGTGATTTCGCCTTCGCTGACCTCATAGAGTCGCAGCAGCAGTGCCAGCACGGTGGACTTGCCGCCGCCGGAGGGGCCGACCAGCGCGGTGACCTTGCCGGGCTCGGCGACGAAGCTCATGCGGTTGAGCACCACCTCATTGGGGCGATAGCGGAACGTCACGTCCTGCAGTTCAACGCGCGCATCGGTCAGTTTGAGCGCCGGCTTGTGGTCGTCATTCGGCTCGGACGCCGGACTGTCCACGATCTCCAAGAGTGTATGAGCGCCGATGATCTGACTGTTGAGATCGATGTTCAGCCTCGCCAGCCGTTTCGCCGGCTCATAGGCCAGCAGGAAGGCAGTGACGAAGGAAAAGAATTGCCCGGGTGTCGCGCCCATCGCCACCACGCGATAGCCGCCATACATCAGCGACGCTGCGATGGCGAAACCGCCGAGGGTTTCCATCAGTGGACTGGAGCGGCTGGAGACGCGCGCCATCTTGTTGGCGTTCTGCTCGACGGCCGTGATGCTCGCTTCCATGCGCTGCTGCATGGTCTTTTCGAGTGTGAAGGCCTTCACCGTGCGGATGCCCTGGAGCGATTCCTGCATCACTTCCAGAATCTCGGTGGTGCCGGTAAACTGGTTGCGGGCGAGGCCCTTGATGCGGCGGACCAGTTTCCGCAGCACCAGCATGGCGGGCGGCGCGACGAGGAAGCCGAACAGCGCCATATAGGGGTCCTGCATCACCATCACGCCGACCAGCGCAATCAGCGAGAGCAGGTCGCGGCCGACCGCGTTGATCAGCAGGCTCAGCACCTGCGTCACCGAATTGGCGCCGGCGGTGAGCCGCTGCAGGAATTCCGACGAATGCCGCTCCGAGAAGAAGCCGATGCTCTCGTTCATCAGCTTGGCGAACAGCCGGCGCTGATTGTTGGCAACGATGGCGTTGGAAATCTTCGACAGAATGACGGTATGGCCGTAGGTCGACGCGCCCTTGATCAGGAAGATCACGACCACGAAGCCCGAGAACAGCGCGATACGCTCGATGCTCTTGTCCACATAGGCCTGGTTGATGACCTCGCCGAGCATATAGGCGGCGCCCGCGGTGGTCGCGGCGGAGACGGCCATCAGCAGGAAGGCCAGGAGGTAGCGCCGCCAATAGGTGACCGCCTGTTCGGCGACCAAGCGGCGGATCAGCGCCCAGGCGCCGTAAGGATCGTCAGTGACTTTGCGAGTAATCTTGGCCATCCGCGGTCCAGCGACGGCGCCGGGCAGGGATTTGCCGAGGCGTCAGGGTCAGCTTGCGAAACAGCCGCCTGATTGCCCGTTAAATCGCGGTTTTTCAAGCCAAATTCGGGCTTGCCAAGACTTTGTTAACCCGTTGGCCCGGCGGTGTCCGCCGCCGGATTCGGGCCGATTTTGCCCCAGAATCTCTCGGAAGCGCGGCGCGCGACGGGTACGCGCCGTGCTTCCGGATGGCAGGACTTAACCCGATCAGAACCGGTAATTCACGCCCGCTTTCATGGTGTGGAACTTGGTATCGACCGAGATGCTGGAGTTGGAGGAGAAGCCATTGGCGACGTCGTTGACGGCGGTGGAGAACAGCGTGCTCCGGCCAAGATCAACATAGAGATATTCGGTCTTGAACGACCACTGCGGGGTGAATGCGTATTCCAGGCCCGCGCCGGCGGTCCAGCCCCACTGTGTCTGACCGACGGAAACCGCCGCAACCTGGCCGAGCACGCCATTCGGGCCGGTCAGAGTAAAGTTCCCGTTGGTGTTGACCCGGCCATAGGCGCCGCCGCCGGTGCCGTATAGGAACACGCGGTCCCATGCATGACCGAGCCGTCCGCGAATCGTGCCGAACCATTCGACTTCGGAGCCGGTGCCGAATGCCGCGGACGTGGTCACGCCGTTATTGTTCAGCGTCTGATTGCCCTCGAAGCGGCCCTTGATGCCCGACCACTGGAAGTCGGTCTCGATGCCGACGACGAAGCCGCCATTGTATTGATAGTTGTAGCCGGCCTGTCCGCCGCCGAAGAAACCGCTTGAGGTCAGGCTGAATTTTCCTTCGGTGCCGGCAACGAGCGCGGCTGCCTCGGCCTGCAACTGCCGCTGTGTAGCCTGAAACGGATAGTCGAACTTGTCGCCGCCGAAACCGACATTGGCGCCGACATAGAAGCCGGTCCAGGAGAACGCCTGAACGGGCGCGACCGGCGCCTTCACCGGATAGGAAATGTCGGCCGCAACGGCAGGAACGGCTGCACCGATAAGCAGTGCTGCGCCGGCGAATACTCTCTTCATGATCAGGCCCCTCAGTTTCTTGCACGCGGCAAGCGATGTCCGATGCGTCGCCATCATCAGCGATCGCATGTGAAGTGTCGTCGAGCTAAGGCATCTGCGAATGATGCCGGGACTCGCGGCTTCCACGTGCACAATGACACGGCTGGCGGAGAGGTCTTGTTCATGGGCGTAACAGATTTTAGTTCTCGCGCACTGCCACTAAACTTCGCGTCGATGTGGCGTTGTCGCAACAGCATATATGCGCACTACACAAGCGCGGTTGCAGACGTCTGATGTCGTCATGCTGAATATTTGTTGGTGATGTGGTCGCCTGCTGCTGCTACACTTGTTTTCGGAAATGAGTTGGACGCATGCATCAGGCCAGTTTCGTCTCAGATGGATTTGATCCGGAATTGCCGGATCACCAAAAATTCGCGCTGTGGTGCGAAAATATGGAAGCGCTCACCTGCTGCGTGGACATCACACGTGCTGAAGACCGGCCATTCTCGGCCTTCGTGCACTGGGCAGATTATTCGAATGTGCGGGTCACCCGGTTCGGCGGCACGTTCAGTCGAATCCGGCGATCCAGTACGGCAATCTCGCGCGGGCCGGACGATGATTTCTGTCTGATGTTTCATCGAGGCGAGGGGACGTTGGTTGTCGATCAGGTCGGGCGCGAGACGGCCTTGCCGTCTGACAGAGCGTTTCTCGGCACAAACGGACGTCCGGCCGATTTGCGATCGAATGCGGATTTTTCGTCGACGACGCTGACCGTCAGCAGGGAACGCCTGTTGCCCCTTATCGGCAATGTCGATGACCTCCTTGTTCACCCACTCCACGAACGGCGCGCAGCTGTGGCTCATTTGCGGCGCTATATCGACATCTCGGTCGATCTGCTGCGTGATCCGCAGGATGCGCAGCTCGATAGCCATATCAGCACGACCTTGCTGGATCTCACCGCGCTGGCACTTGGTGCCCGCGGCGACGCTGCGCAACTTGCGTCGATGCGCGGTCTACGCGCGTCGCGAACGCAGGAAATCATCGCAGAGATCGATCGCCATTTCGCGGATCCGGGTTTCTCGGTGGGGCAGGTCGCGCGCCGGCTGGATGTGTCGCCGCGCTATCTCCAGGACCTCCTGCAAGATACCGGATCGAGCTTCACCCAACGCCTTCTGGAGCGCCGTCTGCAACATGCGATGCGTTTGCTGACGAGCGAGCAGGGCGATCGGCTGAAGATCAGTGAAATCGCACTGGCCAGCGGTTTCAACGAGATCTCATACTTCAATCAGCGATTTCGTCGGCGTTTCGGCGAGACGCCGACGCAGTGCCGGCGCTGATCTGACTACTCAGGCCGATTTCGCCATCAATTCGATCCCATGGCGCTCGCGGGCGAGCTTCTCTTCCCAAGCCAGCGCGTGGCGTGCGATGGTTTCGAGATCGTCGTATTGGGGCGTCCAGTCCAACGTCGCGCGGATCCGGGACGTATCGGCGATCATGGTCATGATGTCGCCGTCGCGTCGCGGCGCGTGTTGAACGGCGAAATTGCGGCCCGATGCACGTCGCACGGCTTCGATCGTTTCCAGCACCGAATAGCCGCGGCCGTAACCGCAATTCAGGGTGGTCGATGTGCCGCCTTCGCGCAGGTAGCTCAATGCGGCGCGGTGGGCCTGAGCGAGGTCGCTCACATGGATGAAATCGCGGATGCAGCTTCCGTCGGGCGTCGGGTAATCGGTTCCGAACACGTCGATCTTGCTGCGCTGGCCCGTCGCGGCCTCGACGGCGATCTTGAGCAGATGCGTCGCGCCCATGGTGGCGAGACCAGTTCGGCCCTGCGGATCGGCGCCGGCGACGTTGAAGTAACGCAGCGCGACAAACTCCATACCGTAGGCCGGTGCGATGTCGTGCAGCATGATCTCAGTCATCAGCTTCGATGAGCCGTAAGGTGACAGCGGACGCGTCGGAGCATCCTCGGCCACAGGCGTGAAATCGGGATTACCGTAGACGGCTGCGGTCGATGAGAAGATGAACTTCTTGACGCCGCATTTCACAGCCGCGCTGAGCAGGTTGCGCGTCGTCATCGTATTGTTGCGATAGTAACTGAGCGGGTCGCGCATCGATTCCGGCACGACGACGGAGCCGGCGAAATGGATGACGGCATCGATGCCATGCGCGACGATCACGCCCTCGACGAGATTCTCGTCAGCGACATCGCCGATGAACAGCGGAACGCCTTCGGGGAGATAGGTCGAGAAGCCCGTCGAAAGGTTGTCGATCACGACCACGCTCTCGCCGGCTTCCACCAGCGCATGGACCATGTGACTTCCGATATAACCGGCGCCGCCGGTGACAAGGACGGTCATTGGATTTGCTCACTCTCCCGTTTTGGGAACGCTATCCCGCCCGGGATGAAGAGTGGGTTTCGACGGCCGGCAACTGGCCACTATGCTTAATGTTGCGTATAGGAAATCGGGCGAAATGGAGTCACCTGTGCCGATTGCGGGCAAAATGGCCGATAAATTGCAGTTGATCGTCACGAATCTGCACTGGCGCTACTCCGGTGTGACGGCGACCAATCGCATGGTGGCGCCGAAACTTGCGAATATGTTCGACGCAACATGGCTCGGATCCGACGCGCCTGCCGGCATTGCGCGCATGGAGACCGGCGACCTCATGAAATTGTGGCTGCGCCGCAAACCGGTGATCTGGCACGCGCGGCGCAACAACGAGATGATCGTCGGCGTCTTGCTGAAGGCGCTCGGATGGCCGCTGAAACTGCTCTTCACGTCGGCCGCGCAGCGCCATCATACCTGGATCACGCGCTGGCTGATCAACCGGATGGACGCCATCATCGCCACCAGCGACATTTCCGCGTCGTATCTGAAACGATCGGCGACTGTGGTGACGCATGGCGTCGATACGGAGCGCTATGCGCCCCCCGTCGATCGTGCAGAGGCGTTTGCGGAAGCGAACCTGCCGGGGCGTTATGCGATCGGCTGCTTCGGTCGCGTGCGCGCGCAGAAGGGAACTGATCTTTTCGTTGATGCGATGTGCGAGTTGTTGCCGCGCTATCCGGATTTCACCGCCGTCATTGTCGGGGCCATCACGCCGGACCAGATCGGCTTTGCGGATGGGCTTAAGAAGAAGATCGCTGACGCCGGTCTGCAGTCGCGCATCGTCATCACCGGCGAGTTGCCGATCGAAGACGTCGAGCGATGGTATCGGCGCCTGACGATCTACGCTTTTACCTCGCGCAATGAGGGCTTCGGTCTGACGCTCATCGAGGCGATGTCTGCAGGAGCTGCGCTGGTCGCAACGCGTGCGGGTGCCGCGGAGATCGTGGTTGAGGAGGGCGTTACCGGGAAACTCGTGACGACCGGCGATGCGGCGGCGTTCACGCTGGCATTGGAACCGCTGATGCGTGATCCAGACGCTGCTGCAGCCATGGGTGAACGTGCGCGCTTGCGTGTGCTCGACAAGTTCAGTCTCGATGCGGAAGCGCGAGGAATTGCCGAGGTCTATCGCAGGCTGCTCTGACCCTGCAGGATATCCGCAACGAACGCGTCAAGATCGCCGCCGGCAAACAGGAAGCCGGGCAGATGCGCGGCCTTGGCCGCTTCGATATCCGTATCGCGGTCGCCGATGGCAAAACTGCCCTCGCGCTGCACCGGCCAGTGCTGCATCAGATCGAGGATCATGCCCGGGCTCGGCTTGCGCCAATGGTGCTCTTCCAGATAGCCGGCGACGGATCCGGCCGGATGGTGCGGACAATATCGGACGTCATCGATACGGGCGCCTTGCATCGCGAGTTCGGAACGCATCCACTTAAACAGCGTGTTGAGTTCGTCTTCGGTGAAATAGCCGCGCGCGACGCCGGACTGGTTCGAAAACAGGAAGACGAAATAGCCGGCGTCATTGAGCCGGCGAATGGCCTTGGCCGCGTTCGGCATCCAGCGGATGCGATCGGACGTGCCCATATAGCCGTCGTCGTAATTGATGACGCCGTCGCGATCGAGAAACGCTGCGGGCTTTGTTTGCGTGGTCGTCATATCTGCGCGCTTCTGGTGGATGCCTCGGCCATCACGCCTTGAATGATCCCGGCAACTTCTTCGGCCGGAATGTCCCGCATGCAGGCGTGGTTGTTCATGGTGCAGACGGGCCTGTGGCAGGGTTGGCACGGGATAATGGTCTTGGTCTGCACGGTGGCCGCCAGCGGATTGAGGGGACCCCATAGCTGCGGGCTGGTCGGTCCGAAAATGCCGACGGTCGGCGTGCCCACGGCGGCCGCAATATGCATCAGGCCGGAATCATTGGCCACGGCAACATTGGCCGCGGCCATGCCGATCACGCCATTGCGCAGGTCGTTGGTGGTGAGGTCGCGAGCGCGGGGACCGGCGGCAGCAATGATTTCGTTGGCGAGGTCCCTCTCGCCGAGGCCGCCGATGATCCAGACGTCCAGTCCGCGCTCGACCAGCAGTTTTGCGGCTTCGGCGTAATAGGTCCAGCGTTTGGAGGAACCGACCGAACCGGGGCCGAGCGCCACGGCCGGACCGGTTCCCAGCCCATTGGCCTGCCGCCAGCGCGCGATCTCGTCGGCGGGCACGCGGAACTGCGGCACGGGCCATTCCGGCGGCAACGGCGTGCCCTCAGGCAGCGCCAGCGCGCATTTCTTGTCGATCATGCGCGGCAGCTTTTTCTCGCCCCAGCGCCACTGGTTGAGCAGGCCGAAGCGGACCTCGCCGACGAAACCGATGCGTTCCGGAATGCCGGCCAGGGCAGGGGCCAGCGCGGATTTCCAGGTCCGCGGCATCACCAGCACGGTGCCATAGTTACGCGCGCGCAGGGTGGCCGCCAGTTCCCACTGTTTAGCCAACGCCAAGCGGCCGCGGGGCAGGTCCCAGACGATGCCGGCGCGCACGCCCGGCATGTAGTCGACCAGCGGGGCGACCAATTTGGTGACCAGCAAATCGACCGGCCGGTTCGGCCAGCGCTCCTTGAGAACCCGCACGACCGTATGACCCCGGACGAAATCGCCGATCCACATATAGGGCACGATCAGGATCGGCCGGGTATCGTCCGGATCGACCATCACGCCCTGGTATGGGGAATTTACGTTCATTCTTTCAAGGACTTCGCTGTTCTGCCGCGGATCATATCCGGCTCACGTCGGTACCCGCTCCATTCCTGCAGGTAAAGCCATTTGGGATGTTTCCAACCATGTCCCCATGGCCGCCTCGACATCCCGCCGCCCAAGTTGCCTGTGGGGCGGGGTTGAGGCAAAGGTGGGTCAATCATGAGATCGGGGACTTCATGCTGCTTGTGACCGGGGGAGCCGGTTTTATCGGATCGAACGTCGTGGCCGCGCTGAATGACGCCGGCCGCGCGGACGTGGCCGTCTGCGATGTGCTCGGCCAGGATGGAAAATGGCGCAATCTCGCCAAGCGACAACTTGCAGATGTGGTGCCGCCAGCCGAACTGATGGGCTGGCTGCAGGGCCGCAAGCTCGATGCGGTCATTCATCTCGGCGCGATTTCGGAAACCACAGCGACTGACGGCGATCTGGTCATCGAGACGAACTTCCGGCTGTCGATGCGTCTTCTGGACTGGTGCACGGCCAATGCGACGCCGCTGATCTACGCATCGTCCGCCGCGACCTACGGCGATGGCGTGCAAGGCTTTCGCGACGAGCAGACCGTTCCCGAACTCAAGAAGCTTCGGCCGATGAATCTTTACGGTTGGAGCAAGCATCTGTTCGACCTCGCGGTGGCCGAGCGCGTCGCCAAGGGCGAAAGGATGCCGCCGCAATGGGCCGGCCTGAAGTTCTTCAACGTGTTCGGGCCGAACGAGTACCACAAAGGCTCGATGATGAGCGTACTCACGCGGCGCTTCGACGATATCAAGGCCGGCCGCGGCATCCAGCTGTTCAAGTCGCATCGCGACGGCATTGCGGACGGCGATCAGCGCCGCGACTTCATCTATGTCGAGGACGTCGTCCGCGTGATGATGTGGCTGCTGGCGTCGCCCAATGTCAGCGGCATCTTCAATGTCGGGACGGGAACCGCGCGCAGCTTCAAGGACCTGATGCTGGCCGCCTACACCGCGCTCGGCACCGGGCCGAACATCGATTATATCGACATGCCCGAACAGATTCGCGGCAGCTATCAGTACTTCACGCAAAGTGAAGTCGATCGGCTGCACGGCGCCGGTTACAATGGCGGTTTTACAACCTTGGAAGATGCGGTCTCCCACTATGTGAAGGGCTTCCTCGACCAGCCCGATCGCTTCCGTTGACGGCACAACAGGTAACGGTGTGATGTTTGATTTCGATGCCCTGTCGCATGCGATCGCCGACCAGACGGTGCTCTGCGTCGGCGATCTGATGCTCGACGAATTCATTTACGGCGAGGTCTCGCGGATTTCTCCGGAAGCGCCGGCGCCGGTCATCGCGGTCCAGCGCAGCGAGACTAATATCGGCGGCGCCGGCAATGTCGCACGCAATATTGCCGCCCTCGGCGCGAAGTGCATCTTCGTCGGTCTGGTCGGTGAGGACGATGCCGGCGCAACCCTCAAGGGCGCGCTCGCGCAGGAGCCTCTGATCGAAGCATTGCTGGTCGCGGATCCGTCGCGTCCGACGACACGCAAGGTGCGCTTCGTTTCCGAGCATTTCTCGACGCATATGCTGCGCGCCGACTGGGAACTGGCCGCGCCGGCGTCCGCGGTCATCGAGCAGCAGTTGATCGATACGATTTTGCCGCAGCTTGCGCGCGCCGATATCGTGCTGCTGTCCGATTACGCCAAGGGCGTGTTGACCGCGCGGGTGATCCGCAACGTCATCGACGCGGCAAAGAAGCTCGGCAAGCGCGTCATCGTCGATCCCAAGAGTGCAAATTTTGCAATCTATCGCGGCGCGACTTTGTTGACGCCGAACCGCAAGGAGTTTGCCGAGGCAACGCGCAGCCGTGCGGATAGTGACATCAACATCGCATCCGCTGCACAGGAAGCGATGATCCTGGCGGATTGCGCCGCGATGCTGGTGACCCGGAGCGAGCACGGCATGACGCTGGTGCCGCGCGATGGCGAGCCCGTCCATGTGCCGGCGTTGCCGGTCAAGGTGCGCGACGTCTCGGGTGCCGGTGACACGGTGGCGGCGATGCTGGCTGTAGCGCTCGCGGCCGGGGCTGACTGGGAAACGGCATTGCGTGCGGCAACTGCCGCAGCAGCAGTCGCCGTCAGCAAGAAGGGGACGGCGGTGGTTACACCGCCTGAACTGCGCCGCCGGATTTTGCCGCACGCGTTTCTGGCCGCCGAAGAGAAAATCGTGGCATCGACCGAGCTGGATGCGCAACTCGTCGACTGGCGCAAGCAGCAGTTACGGATCGGGTTCACCAATGGCTGTTTCGACATCCTGCATCCCGGCCATGTGAAGGTTCTGACGGCGGCGAGGGCGACTTGCGATCGCCTGATCGTCGGTCTCAACAGCGACGCCTCGGTGAAGCGTCTGAAGGGCGAGGGGCGCCCGGTGCAGGACGAACGCGCCCGCGCAGAAGTGCTTGCGGCGCTGGAAGCGGTCGATCTGGTCGTGATTTTCGAAGAGGATACCCCACTGAACCTGATTACGCAGATCGCGCCGGCGACGCTGGTCAAAGGCGGCGATTACACGCGAGAGCAGGTGGTCGGCCATGAGGTTGTCGCCGCCAACGGCGGAGAGGTGATCCTGATCGATATCCTGCAAGGCCACAGCACGACGTCGCTGGTCGAGCGCGCGCGCAGCGGGCAGTCATGACACGCATTACACGGTTTACCGCGCGCAACTGGATGATTGCGATCCATGATGCCGTCGTCACGGCGGCTGCGGTCGTCCTCAGCTTCGTGCTGCGTTTCGACGGCGAGAACCTGTGGGATCGGCTGCCGCTGCTCCTGAATATCCTGCCGTACTTCGTCATCTTCAGCTTTTTCGTCTGCTACGTGTTCAATCTGACGACGACGAAGTGGCGCTTCATCTCGCTGCCTGACCTGCTGAACATCATCAAGGCATCCACGGTGCTGACGGGCGCGCTTCTGGTGCTCGACTACATCTTCCTGGCGCCGAACGTGTACGGTACGTTCTTCCTCGGCAAGACAACGATCATCATCTATTGGTTCATTGAGATCTTTTTTCTCAGCGGAACCCGGTTGGCTTATCGTTATTTCCGCTACACGCGTACGCGCAATCAGGCGCGCGCGATGGATGCGTCACCGGCACTGCTGATTGGTCGTGCGGCCGATGCCGAAGTGTTCCTACGGGGCATTGAGAGCGGTGCCGTCAAGCGCATGTGGCCGGTCGGCATCTTGTCGCCGGCGATGTCCGACCGTGGACAGGCGATCCGAGGCGTGCCGGTCCTCGGCGGCATCGACGATCTCAGTAATGTTGTTGATGACTTCAGCGCGCGGCAACGCCCGATCGAACGGATCGTGATGACGCCGTCGGCGTTTGAAGCAGAGGCGTTGCCCGAGTCGATACTGATGCGTGCGCGCAAGCTCGGGCTGACGGTCAGCCGGATTCCGTCACTCGAGGAAAGCCGCGATACGCCGCAATTGGCGCCGGTGGCCGTCGAGGATCTGTTGCTGCGACCGAGCGTCAAGATCGACTATGCCCGGCTGGAGAATTTCGTGCGCGGCAAGGCGATCGTCGTCACCGGCGGTGGCGGCTCGATCGGCTACGAGATCTGTGATCGCGTCATTACTTTCGGTGCGGCACGGCTGCTCATTATCGAGAATTCGGAGCCGGCGCTTCATGCGGCCATGGAAAAGCTGGCGGCCAAGGTCACCAGCGCGGCGATCGAGGGCCGCATCGCCGATGTCAGGGACCGCGAGCGCATTCACCAACTGATGATCGCCTTCAGGCCGGATGCGGTGTTTCACGCAGCTGCGCTGAAACATGTGCCGATCCTGGAGCGTGACTGGGGCGAGGGTGTCAAGACCAACATCTTCGGCTCCGTGAACGTCGCAGATGCGGCACTCGCCTCGGGCGCGGATGCGATGGTGATGATCTCGACCGACAAGGCGATCGAACCGGTGTCGATGCTCGGCCTCACCAAGCGCTTTGCAGAGATGTATTGCCAGGCGCTCGATGGCGACGCCATCAGCGGCAGTGCCGCCAAATCGCCCATGCGGCTGATCTCGGTGCGGTTCGGTAATGTTCTGGCATCGAATGGATCCGTCGTGCCGAAGTTCAAGGCGCAGATCGAAGCCGGTGGGCCGGTGACGGTGACGCACCCCGATATGGTGCGCTACTTCATGACCATCCGCGAGGCCTGCGACCTGGTCGTCACCGCTGCAACCCACGCGATGAATGCGCAGCATGCCGATGCATCGGTCTATGTGCTCAGCATGGGGCAGCCGGTGAAGATCGTCGATCTCGCCGACCGCATGATCCGACTCTCCGGGCTTCAGCCCGGCTACGATATCGATATCGTATTCACCGGTGTTCGCCCGGGCGAGCGGCTCAACGAGATATTGTTCGCCGAGCAGGAGCCAACCAGCGAGATCGGTATCGCCGGCATCGTTGCTGCGCGCCCGAACGAATTGCCGCTGGAAACGCTGAACGGCTGGCTTGCGATCCTGCGGAAAGCCATCGATGCTGACGAGCACGAAATCGCTGTGGCGACATTGAAGGACGCCGTGCCGGAATATCAAGCGGCGGCACAATGAGGCTGCGTCAGCGGCGCGGTGTCGAGAACGCCCGCAATACCGCGGCGACGGCGATGGTGCCAAGTACAAGCAAAGCTGCGTCGGCGAGGCCCGAGCGGAGATAGATCGACAGCCCCGCGAGCGCCGCCAGGCCGATATTGAGTATGAACACCGTTCGCACCACCTCGATCACGGTGAAGCCATTGTCCGTCGCGCGCTGATAGAAGTGCGAGCGATGCGCCAGCCATACCGGCTCGCGTTTTGCCAGCCGCCGGAGCAGGGTGACGGTCGCGTCGGCAAGGTAATACAGCGGCAGCAGGATGGCGGCCGCCAGATGGCCAGCATAGGCCAGTTGCAGGAAGCACCAGGCCAGCAACAGCCCGATGGGGAGGCTGCCGACGTCGCCCAGAAACATCTTCGCGACGGGCCTATTGAACGGCGCGAAGCCGAGTGTGGCGCCGCAAAGTGCCGCGGCAATGAGCGCCGTCGATAACGGCAGTTGCCCGGAGAAACCGATCAGCACCAGCGCCGTGGTGATCGGAATCACCTCCGCTACCGTGATCCAGTCGAGCCCATCCATGAAATTCACCAGATTGACGAACCAGAGTGCGGCGAGCAGCAGCAAGCCGCGTTCGATCCAGAGAGGAAGAGCCGGCGTGATCTGCAGTGCCGGGGGCAGGGCAAACAGGATCGCGGCAATACTGACGGCTTGCAGCAGCAGTCGCGGTGTCACGGAAATCGGACGCAGATCATCAATCGCGCCGATGGTCGCGATCAGGATCGTTGCACCGAATAGGACCCACAGTGCCGGTATCGCGGGAACGGGAAGAACTGCAATCGAGCACCCGGCAACCAGCAGTGTGATTGATATCACCGCGATTCCGGCGCCTTGCGGTGTCGGAACCTTGTGGGACGATCGGGCATTCGGTCGCGCCATTGCGTAGCGGATCAGCAGCGGATGAATGGCCTTGATGCAAACCGCGGACAGAACGGCGGATACAACCAGAGCGACGAAGGTTGTAATCAGTTCGAATGACGACATCGGGATGACATTGGTGGAAGGAATGATACGGATCGCAGGGAAGGCGTGGGTCGCAATGGGACAAATAGTTCGGAGTTATGCACGGCGGCTCTTCTTATCCTGTTTTCATGGCATAGCTAGCGGCGAAGGCCGCGCTTCTGACGCAATCGGATGCTGCGATGCCGAAGTGTTGCAGCATCATCGCCCGGATGGCTAATGGAATGCGACACGGATCGTCATGCAACGTGGCGATTCCTGGCGAATGTCTGGGGACACGATGTCTGAACAACCCATCCTTGTCACCGGTGCTGCGGGTTTCATCGGTTTCCATGTGACGCGGCAGCTGCTGGCCGAGGGCCGAACGGTCGTCGGCCTCGATAGCGTCAACAGCTATTACGATCCGGCGCTGAAGGAGGCGCGGCTGAAGCTGCTGGAGGGTCAGCCTCGCTTTACCTTTGTGAGGGCGAATCTGGCAGATCGTCCCGCGATCTCGGCGTTGTTCGGCGAATACAAATTCCCCGTTGTCATTCATCTGGCTGCGCAGGCGGGTGTACGCTATTCCATCGAGCAGCCGCACGCCTATGCCGATGCCAATCTCGAGGGCTTTCTCAATATCCTCGAAGGCTGCCGGCACAATGGCTGCGCGCATCTGCTCTATGCGTCGTCATCCTCGGTCTATGGCGCCAACAAGAAGAAGCCGTTCTCCGTCAGCGACAGGGTCGACAATCCGGTCAGTCTCTATGCTGCGACGAAGAAGGCGAACGAGTTGATGGCGCATTCCTACAGCCATCTCTATCGCCTGCCGACCACCGGGCTGCGGTTCTTCACCGTCTATGGCCCTTGGGGGCGGCCGGATATGGCGATCTTCCTGTTTACCAAGGCGATCCTCGACAAGCAGCCGATCAAGCTCTTCAATCACGGTAACATGCGTCGCGACTTTACCTATGTGGACGACGTTGTCGGTGCTATCGGGCGGCTGATCGATCATGTGCCGACCGGCAGCGAGGACGAGGCGCCGGCGCGGATCTACAATGTCGGTAACCACAAGCCGGAGGATCTTTTGCATGTGGTCTCGGTTCTTGAGAAAGAACTGGGGCTGGAAGCCATCAAGACGATGCTGCCGATGCAGCCGGGCGATGTGCCTGAGACTTTTGCCGACGTGGACGATCTGATGCGTGACGTCGGCTTCAAACCGGATACCTCGATCGAGGAGGGGATTCGGCAATTCGTGACGTGGTATCGCAGCCACTACGGTAATCTGAACGCGAAGGCTTGAGAGCGACTGATGAGCAAGCGCATTATTCCCCTGATCATGTGTGGCGGTGCCGGTACCCGTCTGTGGCCGTCTTCGCGTGAGGGGCGCCCGAAGCAGTTTCTGCCGTTGTTCGGGCCGCGCTCGACCTTTCAGGACACCGTGATTCGCGTGTCCGATGCCGGCTTGTTCGATCGTCCCATTGTCATCACCAGCGCCGCCTATCGGTTCATGGTGCGCGAACAACTCGCTGAAATCGGGCTCGATGCCGACATTCTGTTGGAGCCGGCGCGCCGCGATTCAGGTCCGGCCATTGCCGCCGGCGCTGCGTTCGCCCAGACCCGCGATGAGGATGCGGTCGTGCTTGCGCTTGCGGCCGATCATGTGGTGCGCGACGTGCCGGCCTTCGTGGCGGCGTGTCGTGCGGGTCTGGTGGTTGCCGATGCCGGCCATATCGTGACGTTCGGCGTGCAGCCGGAGCGTCCCGCCACCGAATATGGCTATATTTCACCGGGCCAGGTGCTTTCCGGCGAAGTGAAGAGTGTCGCCAAATTCGTCGAGAAGCCGGACCTGCAGACGGCAACCGGTTATATCGAGGCGGGTTATCTCTGGAACAGCGGCAACTTCATGTTTCGAGCGGGGATGCTGCTCGATGAATATCGCCGCGTCGATGCCGATAGCGTCGAGACCATCACCAGCGCTGTGGCGAAGGCCGGCCGCGATCTCGGCTTCTTTACGCTCGATGCGGATGCTTTCGGGAAGGCGAAATCGATCTCTGTCGACTATGCCGTGATGGAGAAGACGACAAAGGCGGCCGTGGTGCCTGTGTCCTGCGGTTGGTCGGATGTCGGCTCTTGGCTCGCAGTGTGGGAGCTCTCCGACAAGGATGCGCAGGGCAACGCCGCGCAAGGCGTGGCGGTGTTCGAGGACTCGCGCAACTGCAATGTGGCCAGCGATGGTCCGGTGGTGGCGCTGGAGGGCGTCGACGATCTCGTGGTGGTGGCGACGCACGATGCTGTGCTGGTTTCCCGCCAGAAGGATGCTAACGGCTTGAAACGGCTTGTGGCGAAGCTGAAGGTCACGGCGCCGCAGGTCACCGAAGATCACCTCAAGGTACATCGCCCATGGGGATCCGTGCAGGCGCTGGAAGACGGCGAGCGCTATCAGGTGAAGCGCCTTGTGGTCAGAGCCGGAGAGCGGCTGTCACTCCAGATGCATCATCATCGCTCCGAGCACTGGATCGTTGTGCGTGGCACCGCGAAGGTGACGATCAACGATCTGATCAAGACTGTCCACGAGAACGAGTCGATCTACATCCCGCTCGGTGCCACGCATCGTCTGGAAAACCCCGGCAAGATTCCGCTCGAGTTGATCGAAGTCCAGACGGGAAGCTATCTCGACGAGGACGACATCGTTCGCATCGAGGACGACTACAAGCGGAACTAGCGATCACTTCACCTCACCTGCCCGAATCGGTGCAGCCTGAGCGTGTATTTTCCCGAGTTGGCGGCGGTGTCGGTCTCAGCAAACGCCGTCGTCTCGCATTTTTTTCCATTTTACGAAATAGCGACGTTTGCCACAATTGATCGACTGGTGACCGCCGCGGGACCATTTAAATAAGCCGGACCGGTTCCCGTTTCACGAAACTTTGTTAACCCATTGTTAATTATTGATAAACTGCTGAAATAGAAGCTAAAATGACAACCGTGGGACGCGCCTGAAGCGCCGCCGCCCGGTTTCCAGGTAATGTATTCTTGCAACAATGAGTCAGTTTTCGTTCTAAATTGTGGCTTTCGGATTGCGGCAAGTTCCGTTTCTTGTTAGCGCTCAATTCATGAAGCAGATCGCAAAGATTTTCCTTGTAGTTGTATTGTTCGGAGCGAGCGGCCAGTTCGCTTATGCAGCTGAGCCATTTTTCATTCTCGATGCCATCAATCAGGCGGTAAAGACGAACCCTGGTGTCGGCGAGGCGTCTGCCAATCGCCGCGCCACCGAAGCCGAACTTCGCCAGAGCCAAGGTACGCTGTTGCCTCAGATCAGGCTGCAGGCGAATACCGGTCCCGAGATGTTGAACCGGGCGATCGTTCCAGCGCCGGCCGGCAATGGTTCTTATGTCAACGGCAGCGAGGCGTCCGTAACGGTCCGCCAGTTGGTATTCGACGGTTTTGCGTCGATCAACGACATCTGGCGTCAGGCTGCGCGCGTCGATGCTGCGGCGTTCCGGGTGCTTGAACGGACCGAACTGATCGCGCTCGATGCTGCCGAAGCCTATGTCGATGTGACGCGCTATCTGCGTCTGGTCGCTTTGGCCGAACAGAATCTCAAGGTTCATTTAGAGCTGCGCGCCAATGTCCGCGCGCGTTTCGCTGGCGGTCGTGCCGGTGAGGGCGATACCCAGCAGGCGGAAGAGCGGGTGGCTGCGGCAGAAGCCGTGCTGTCGGATTTCCGGCTCAGCCTCGATTTCGCGCGCGCCAAGTATCGCAAGACCGTTGGTCTTGAGCCGTTCAATGTGCGTTTCCCCGGTCGCTTGCCGGATATGCCGGCAACCAAGAACGATTCGCTCGACGTCGCCTTCAAGTACAATCCGACGATCCGTGCCGCTGGTGCAGATGTCGATGCGGCCAAGCGCGCTTTCGACTCGACCGCGGGCGCATTCGTTCCGAACGTCGCCCTGGAAGGCCGCGCGCTGCGCGGCAAGGACTCGATCACCTATCCGGGCAACCGCGACGAAGTCAGCGGCAAGGTTGTCGTCAGCTGGGATATCTTCCGCGGCGGTCAGGATGCGTGGAAGCGCGCTGAGGCTGGCGAACGCATGATCGAGCAGCAGCAGAAACATGCACGTCTGCAGCGCGATGCGCTGGAGTCGCTCGACAAGGCATGGGCTGCACGCACGATCACGACGGAACGTGCTGCTGCGCTGGCGCGTGAAGTTGAAGCCGCTCGCCGTACTTTCGTGGCCTACAATAAGGAATATGAACTCGGCCAGCGCACGCTGATCGATCTGCTGAACTCGCAGAACCAGTACTTTAACGCCAATGTCTCGCTTGTGTCCGCGCGTGGCGTCACGGTGTTCGCCGACTATCAGCTGCTGGCAGCCATGGGGCAGTTGTTGTCCTATCTGAAGACCGGCAAGCCGCCGGAGTCGGAGCCGATCGAGAGTCGTGCATCCGGCCTGATCCCGTATCGTCTGCCGCCGATCCTGCTGACGGCGCCGGAGCCGGGATCCGAACCGCTCAATACGGTTCTTCCATTCCGGACATGGAACTCGCCTTTCGCACCGGCGCTGGAACCGAAAGTCGTACTGTTCGGTGATCGCTGGGCGTCACAGGATCTGTCGAACGCCAACGCATTTTTCATGACGTCGGGCCAGGTCGGGCAGGGCAGCGTGTCGGCCGATGCTTCGGTAGGACGCCGTTAACCAATTTTGCACGCGGATTTACAATCCGCGGTCTGGTTTACCGTAAATTCAGCAATTCGGCTGAACCGCGAAATAGTACAGGCGCTCTCCAAGGATCGCCTGTAAAGCTGGCAAGTCATATTTTGTAAGGCCAGTAGACTCTCGCATGGGTCATACAAGGCGCCTGGAATTTCCGAGGCTGCATTGAATATTCGCTCACCCAAGTTCGATATTGCAATGGACCTGCCGGCCGCGCCCGTAGCCGAGGTCGAGCATCAACATGCCGATCCGTTAACGGACAGCCTGCTTTATCTGGCAGCTCATCACGGCAGAGCTGTCAGCCGCAGTGCACTGCTTGCCGGTCTTCCGGTCGAACGCGGCGTGCTGACAACGGCTCTGTATGAACGCGCAGCGCAGCGGGCTGGCCTTGAGGCCGAACTGAACGAGCGGCCGCTCAAGGATATCCCAGCGCTGGTCCTGCCTGCTGTGCTTCTTTTTCACGATGGTTCGACGCGGATTCTGCGCGGCATCGATCTGGCGAGTGGCCGCCTGACACTCGCAAATCCGGCGGGCGACGGCGCGATCGCCATGGAGCGGATAGAAGCCGTCGAAGAGAAATATGCCGGCTTCGTCTATTTCGTTCGCCCCGCGTCCGTCAGCGATCCGCGTGCGATTGCCGCCGGCGATTTGCCGAAGGCGCACTGGTTCTGGTCAGTCGTCAGCCGGTTCGGCTCCAACTACAGTCATGTCGCCATTGCAGCTTTCATCGTCAACATGCTGGCGCTCGCCGCGCCGCTGTTCACCATGAGCGTGTATGACCGCGTCATTCCGAATGGCGCGATCCCGTCGCTGGTGGCACTTGGTGTCGGCCTGTCGCTGGCGATCGCATTCGACTTCCTGCTCAAGGTGGTCCGCAGCCGCATCATCGACATGACCGGCAAGAAGATCGACGTGGTTCTGGCGTCGAACATCTTCGAACATGTGATGGCGTTGAAGATGGACAAGCGCCCGCCATCGGTCGGCATTCTGGCCAATCAGATGCGCGACTTCGATTCGGTCCGCGAGTTCTTCACCTCGGGCACCGTCGTGACGGCGACCGACATGATATTCGCGATCATCTTCATTGCGGTGCTGTTCGTGATTGCCGGACCGCTGGCCTGGATCCCGCTGGCGATGCTGCCTGTGATGATCCTCGTCGGTCTCTTGATCCAGCGGCCGCTCGATCGTGCGATGAAGCGCCTGCAGGCAGAGTCGGCTGCGCGCCATGGCATTCTCATCGAGTCGCTGAACGGCATCGAGACCGTTCGCGCAGTTGCGGGCGAGAGCCGGGTGCAGACAGTTTGGGAACGTTCCGTCGCGGCGACGGCACGTTCAAGCGAAGGCGTGCAGTTCTGGTCCTCGCTGGCAATGACCAGTGCGAGCGTGGCGACGCAGTTGTGCAGCCTGTTGCTGGTCGTCGTCGGCGTGTTCCTCATTCTCGACGGCAAGCTGTCGGTCGGCGCGCTGGTTGCGGCCAATATGTTGTCGGGTCGTATTCTCGGTCCCATCGCGGGCATCGCGGCCGTGATGACGCGCGCGACACAGACCATGTCGGCCCTGCGGTCGATCGATCGACTGATGGCGACGGAGCGCGAGCGGCCGCCGGAAAAAATCTTCGTGGCCCGCGAGATCACCAAGGGCAGCATCGAATTCCGCAATGTCAGCTTTTCCTATCCGAACAGCCCGGCCAAAGCCCTCGACGGCATCTCTTTCCACGTGAAGCCTGGTGAAAAGATCGGCATCATCGGCCGGGTCGGTTCAGGCAAGACCACGGTCGGGCGTCTGGCGACGGCGTTCTATCCGCCGAGCGAAGGCAGCATCCTGATCGACGGCATCGACATCCGGCAATACGATCCGGCGGACCTGCGCGCCGGCATCGGTTTCGTGCTGCAGGACACGGATCTGTTCTACGGCAAGCTGCGCGACAACATCACGCTGGGCCGTCCCGACGCGACCGATGAGGAAGTGCTCGCGGCTGCACGGCTGTCCGGCGTCGAGACCTTCATCGCCGGTCATCCGCAGGGCTACGATATGATGGTTGCGGAAGGCGGCCGTAGCCTGTCGGGCGGTCAGAAACAGGCGATCGGCCTCGCGCGCGTGCTGATTCGCAAGCCGCGCGTGTTGTTTCTCGACGAACCCACGGCTCATTTCGATGTGCGCAGTGAAGGTGAATTCCTCGACCGCCTCAAGACGCTTGCCAAGGGCGAGATGTCGATCATCGTCTCGACGCATCGTCCGTCGCTGTTGTCGCTGGTCGATCGTATCCTCGTGTTCGACAACGGCAAGATCGTCGCCGACGGTCCCGCCGACCAGATCCTGACGCGCTTGCGTCCGCAGCCGCAGGCTCCTCAAGCCGCGGGGAGGCCGGTCAATGTCGCAGTCTGATTTCGCATTTTCGAACGACGTTCGTGCGGCCATGGAAATGCGCACGCCCCGCACGGCGCGGATGTTGTTGATGACGGTCACCGGTCTGCTCGTCGTGTTCCTGCTCTGGGCACACTTCGCCGTGCTGGATGAAGTGAAGCGCGGCAACGGCAAGGTGGTGCCGTCGCGCCAGACCCAGGTGGTCCAATCGCTCGAAGGCGGCATCATCAGCGAATTGCTGATTCAGGAAGGCGCCATCGTCAGGAAGGATCAGCCGCTGGCGCGCATCGAAGATACCAACTTCGCGGCGCAGTTCGGCGAAATCCGCGAGCGGCGCGGTGCCATGGCTGCCCGCGTGATCCGACTGGAAGCAGAGACCTTCGGCAAGACCAGCGTCGAGTTTCCGGAAGATCTCACGAAGCTTGCACCGCGAGCGGTGCAGACCGAACGCAGCGTGTTCGACGCCCATATGCGCAAGCTTGCACAGGACATCGACGTGATTGCGCAGCAGGAATGGCAGAAGAAGAAGGAAATCGACGAGCTCCGTGCGTCGGAAACCCGCTTCTCCGAGACGCTGACGCTGCTGACCCGCGAAACCTTGCTGACGCGCCGGCTCTATGAGCAGAGGGTCGTTCCCGAGATCGAGATGCTGCGGTCCGACCGGCAGGCCACCGACATGCGCGGCCAGCTCGCGGTGGTGCAGGCGACGATGGTCAAGACCGAGGCCGCCGTGAAGGAAGCGCAGTCGCGGCTTTTGAATATCACCACGGCTTTTCGCTCCACGGCGGAAGATGATCTCGCGAAATCGCGCGGCGATCTCGCGGTGCTCGACGAGAACATCAAGTCCGCGCAGGATCGCGTTCGGCGTACTGAACTGCGATCGCCGGTCTACGGCATCGTCAACAGACTTAACGTCACCACGATTGGTGCGGTCGTTGCACCTGGTGCCAGCGTGATGGAGATCGTGCC
The DNA here is from genome assembly GCF_008329525.1 of Tardiphaga sp. P9-11. GTDB lineage: Bacteria > Pseudomonadota > Alphaproteobacteria > Rhizobiales > Xanthobacteraceae > Tardiphaga. Next base: position 246,573 of record NZ_NPKQ01000008.1, read on the forward strand.
GCTTGAGGATACGCTGCTGGTCGAGGGGCGCATTCGTCCGCAGGACATCGCCTTCATCCGTCCGGACCATGAGGCGGTGGTCAAGCTCAGCGCCTACGATTCCTCGGTCTATGGATCGCTTCACGGCAAGGTCGAACGTATCAGTGCCGATACCATCACCGACGAAAAGGGCGACAAGAACGAACGCGGCGAGACATTCTATCGCGTTATGGTACGCACCGAAAAGAACCACCTCGGAACGACCGAGAATCCACTGCCGATCATTCCGGGCATGGTGGCGACCGTAGAAGTGCTAACCGGCAAGAAGTCGGTGCTGGATTATCTCGTGAAACCCGCGCGCATGCTGCGTGACGAGGCGTTTCGCGAACGCTGATAGCGCAACGGAGCATTTTCGTTGCTCCGTATGTTACCTTGCCGCAGTCCATCAGAGTCAACGAACTCTTAAAACGCAGGCTTCGCTAAAATTCGAGCGAATACGTTTGTAAGCGATTGAGCGCGTCCAACGACATACCCGCACAGGTTGACGTGTTTTAACCGGCCTGAAGCAGTCCCCGATTTATCCCTGATGCCACAAGATCCGGACGGGGATCGACGCAATGACGTCGGCTGATGCTCCGGACAACGGGGCGTCAGTCATGTTGCGTATCGATCAGGCGCGGGCATTCCCGCGTGCGCTGGGGTTCGTGCTCGCTGGTGTCGTAAGCGTCAGTGCTTGCGACGGGGCATTTGCAAAATCGCGTGCGAAGAAGACGGTGCTTGAGCGCTCCGTGATGGAGACGTCGATCGCAGGCATGACCGCGCCGCCGGTCCGGTTCTTCACGATCAATCAGGTGCTGGCCAAGCGTGACAGCGAAAACCATCCGAAGCCCGGCAACATAGAAATTGCATCCCTGGATACGTCGCAGGGGTCCGGCGCCAAGGTGATCAGCGATGCACCGTCTCCGGCCGCGGTCCTGCCAGCCACCAGCGAGGAGCCGTTCGGCCTGTTCACGTTCCGCGCGCCCGAAGGGCTGCTGTGGACGAAATGGCGCGGTGTTGAAGCGCGTATGCGCGCCGACTTGAAATCGATCGAGGCTTGCAAGGCTGATAGCGAGAACTGCGCCGCCGGTGCGCGCAAGTTTGTCGCCGTCACGCGTTCCGCCGCCGAGTTGGGTCTGCGCACACGCGTTGAGGCGATCAACCGCGACGTCAACACTGCGATCCGCTATGTCGGAGACTATCAGCAGCACGGCGTTGCCGATCTGTGGAGTTCGCCGCTCGAGACGCTGTCCGCGGGCATCGGCGACTGCGAAGACTATGCGATCGCCAAATTCGCCATGCTCGTCGCGGCAGGCGTGCCGGAGGCCGATATCAAGATGATGCTGGTGCGTGACATGGCAGTGCGTCAGGACCATGCAGTGCTGACCGTCCGTGTCGATGGCCGCTGGCTGGTTCTCGACAATCGCTACTCCCGACTGTCGGAAACACGTGATTTACCGCATTTCATGCCGCTTTTTGCCATCGACCACACAGGCGTCAGCCTGTTCGCCGCGCCCTATGCCGCGCGTCCGCACCACGAGAGCGAGACCGACATGTTGCCTGCGGCCGAGGTGGACGGCTTCGGCGGCGGCTCGTCCCTGCCGCTGGCGCTCTGAGATAGTTCGACAACAGAACGCCGACAATCGGCTTGAGCCGGCGTTTTATGCGTTTCCCGATCTTGTACTTGCGTGCATCTTGGGCTCTTAATGCGCCAGGGTGAGGTCGACGAGGGGATTGAGATGCGCTTCAAGCACACGCTGCTGGGTTTGTTCGTGGCCGCCGGAATGGCTTCCGGTGCAACTGTCTCGCATGCTGAAGGCCTGCTTCCGGGCGCTGCCTTCTCCGTCGATTGTCAGGATGGGGCGGTCTACAAGTTGACCTCCGGTCGGGTGACCTTTCCCGGTGATATCGTCACCGGCCATCTGTACATGTCCCCGCACCGTGCAATGCCTGTTCGCCTGATCCCGATGGGTGAGGGATATCGCTATGCAGGCCGTGGCGTGTGGCTGGATGGCATTCGCGAGCACGCGCTGTTGTATCGGGCCAAGTATAATCCGGTCGCGTGCGTCGTTACCCGCATCTAGACTTTTATCCTATCAATTATCTCCTGCGGTAGCAGTCCTGCGATGGCGGGTTGCGTATCTGCGCAACTCGCCGACTCACGTTTCTGTCCGGAGAACAAGTCCGCGATCCAGGGATTCGCGGAATGCGCACTGCAAATGGCGACCTCGCCATCTGGCGGTGACACGAATGCGCTTTAAGCAGTTGTCCCATTTCGAAATTTGCTCGCGAGGAGCGACCACTACGCAGCGGTTCGCGCCGCTGTCGATATCGGCTTGCGAAAGCAAATTCAGACGCCCGTTCAATATTGGCGGAGATGCTTGTGGTTGTGAGCTGATTTCGTTGTTCAGAGCGATATGAGAAGTCATTCTATCAAGTATAAAATAAGTCATTTTTTCGAATACTTTCTTATTTTTACAATACATACGTCGATATTTGTGGATTTTTCCGGGCATTCCCAAAAATAGACTGTCTAGACAAAGTATTACTTTCGGATGGTTCATATTTATTAATGCGTTGTTTCATTTTTGAACTTAACCAATGCAACGAAAACGCTTCAAATTTTACAGGTATTCATTGACGTCTCTAGGTTCTTAAGAATATTTTAACCCTCGCAGGACTTGGACATTTTTCGGTCCGATCAGCTTGAGGTTGTATTCATGAACGCTCCCGTATTGCTCGCTCAACTCGCCGGTTCCACCACGCAGACCCCGCCGTCTCCGAAGAACCTGAAGCTTGAGAAGCCGCAGAACGGGCAGGCTGTCACAGTCCATCTCGACGGCAATACGAAACTCGATTTCGCTGACGTCGCGAGCGAGAAGCTGACCTTCGTACGCGTCGGCGAAAAGCTGATCATCCTCTTCGACAACCAGTCGACTGTGACCGTTGATCCGGTGTTCGACTCGATGGGCAAGCCGCTCACCGATCTCGCGTTCGACATGGGCTCCGATCGCACGCTGACAGGTGAGCAGTTCGCGCAAACATTTCCGATCACCACCGATCAGTCCGTTCTGCCTGCAGCCGGCGGCGCCACGGGCCCGACGGGCGGCGCGAATTTCGGCGATGCGACCGTCGGCGCTCTGGGTGCCTCGGGCGCACGTCTCGCGCTGCTCACGGGCGAGGATGGCGGTGGAGGCTTCAGCACGCTTGACGATGGTACGCCTAACCCGTCGCCGATTCCCGGCGGTGTGACGGCTGTGACGCTGAATGAAGATGGTTTTGCGGAAGGCAATCTCGGCGGCACCGGCGATACGGGTGGCACCGCAACATCGGTGACCGGTTCGCTCAATGTTGATTTCGGGACCGACTTCGTAAATCGCAGCTTCGCATTCTCGCTCAATCAGCCGACGCTGGCGGGCCTGACCTCGGACGGTCAGACGGTCCAACTTGCTTTCACTACCGTGAATGGCCAGCCGGTGATGATCGGCTATGTCGGCGGCGATTTCACCGTGGCTGCCAATCAGGTCTTCACGGTGTCGCTCGACGCCTCGTCGCTGCAAGGCAGCTATACATTCACGCTGTTGCGCCCGCTCGATCATCCGATCCATGGCACCGAAGATACGATCAATCTCTCGATCAACGTGATCGCCACGGATGGTAGCGGCGACACCGCGCCCGTGACGATCTCGATTGGCATCAATGACGATACGCCGGTTATCGGCACGCCGACCGAAGCTGGTCTCACGGATCCGCTGTCGGGTAATCCGGCGACGCAGACGGGTTCGCTGGGAATCTCCTGGGGCGCCGACCGCTACAACGATCATGTCGACGGCGGCGTATCTTCGACCACTGGCGGAACCGGGGATCGCTCTGTGATCTTCGGCGCTGCCAGTGTGGCTGTGACGGACGCGAGCGGCAATGGAATCGCATCGCTGACGTCCAACGGCGAAACCGTTCACTACGTTCTGCTGAATAACGGCACGGCGCTCGTTGCCTATACCGGCGATACCGCGCCGTCGGCGCTGCCCGGCAGCGAAGTCGCCGACAATATCGTCTTCGTCGTTACGCTATCTGATGCGAGCAGCACCGGAAGCTACACGATCACGCAGTATCAGCCGCTCGATCACGTCTCCGGCGATCAGGCGCTCGGATCGCTCAATCTGACCTTCCAGTACACCGCGACCGATAGCGATGGCGATTCCGTCTCCGGCACGGTGACCACCGTCGTTACCGACACGGTGCCGACGCTCGGCGAATCGGTTGCAGCGCATACTGTCGGCGAAGATGGTTTGCCCGGCGCGAACGTCAGTGGTCCGGAGGGTGGATTCGATGCAGCGAACAACGTGTCGGTCACCGGCGCACTGAATGTCAACTGGAACGCGGACAGCGACATTCGCCACGATGGCGATACTTACGGTCGCACGCTGTCGTTCTTGACGAGCGGCGAGACGCCGACGGCAATTGCCGGCGGTTCGGCGACGATCAGCAGCCTCAATCTGACGATCACCGGTGAAGCCGGTACGGCTCTGATGTCCGGTGGCGTCGCGCTGCAATATGTGGTGACCGCCAATGCGGACGGCGGTGAAACGCTGACCGCCTATAAAGGCACGCCGGGTGAGGGTAACGCGGTCTTTACGCTGGTGCTCGATCCGACCTCGACCCACGGCAGCTACACCTTCACGCTGCTAGGCGAGCTTGATCATGGCGCGGAATCGAACTCGATCGGCCTGACATTCGCAGTGCAGGCTGCCGACGCCGACGGCGACACGATCAATACGAGCTTCGTTCTCAATGTCGAGGATGATGTGCCGGTGGCGCATAGCGTGACGGCATCGCGTGTGCTCGACGATGAAGCGCAGACGGTGTTCACGCCGACCAATCCGGGTACGGGCTTCCTGAACCTGGGCGACGTGTCCCCGAACTATAATTCTGTCACCGGCGCAGCAG
>NZ_NPKQ01000009.1 GCF_008329525.1 Tardiphaga sp. P9-11
ACCGCCGAAGTCTTTCGTCCGACCTCGCTTCAGAAGCCGAAGCTTCATCAGACGAGATCCGCAAGGACTCCGCCGTCCACGTTTCTCTTTCTTCAATTTAACTTGTCAAACAGCCCAACGCCGAAGCGTCACTCTCCACCAAGGGAGAAATTCTTGTCGCACAATCACCCGACAACAGATCAGCAGCCGACACCTATCGGCTACTGAAGCACTCTTCGCGGTGATGAGCTTCCGAGACACAGACAACCGCCCGGGCCGGTGGGCCCCGGCGCCGCCGCGCTCAGTGGCCGGGTTATAGGCCCCCTCACCCGAAACTGTCAACGCCCTTCGTCAGAAAATCGTCACGTGCTGTGGAGGACGCCCGGCGAGGCAAAAAGCGTAGGTTTTTCAGGGGTGACGCCGTACAAGAGCCACATTCCTCCGACGTTCTGAGCATGCCTTGTGCAAAGATTCTGCGTCGCCCCTGAAACTTTTTCGGGGTCAGTCGGACGGGATCTGGGCTCATTGGCCTCCCCAGGGAACGAGCTGCGTCATCGCACCGCTCTTCTGGGCCGAGAAGACAGCGAAAGAGTTTGCGGCATTGACGTTCGTCCATTCGGCCAGCATTTTGGCGCGCACTGTTCGACCATTAATGCGATGTGCCTGGGGAAGACTCTTCGCATGATGCTGGGAATTCGGGGGATGTCGGTTTGAACCACGGACTGTCACGCAGTGGCGCCTATAATCGTGAGACCGGGATGATCGATCTCGGCCACGAGCCGCCGCTTTCCGTTGACGGCTCCGAAGCTGCGGTGATCGATCGCCGCCGCGTCTCGGTACAATGGTTCAGCGGTACTATCCTCACAGGTCTCTGCGGCGCGGCTCTGATCGGCGGCGCCGTTTTTGCATCGCTCGACGGCGAAATGACTTTTGCCAAAGTACCCGAGCGTGTCGAAGGCGCGCTGCGTGGCGCCTTTAGCGCCAGCGACAAACAAGCCAGCCTGCACAAGAGCGATCGCCTGCCGCCGCCGAGTGAGTCTTCCGCCGCGCGCCAGGTACTCAAGGTTTCTACCGTGACCCGCGTCGGCAATCGCGACGTGATGCGTGTACGGCCCTTCATCCGGATCTCCGGCAATCTGGTCATGGCCACCAGCGATCTCAGCGCCAAGATCCCGCCCTTCAATGCACAGCGCCTGCTGACCGATGTCGGCAGCCCCGCTCCCAACAGCGACGACGCCGCGATCAATCCGAATGCCGTCGAGCCCGATGCCGAAGTCTCCTTCGTCACCCGCGATCTCGGTCAGGTGCTGCCGAAAGCCAAGATCGGCGCCAGCGTTGCCATCGATGAAGTGCTGATGCGCGTGCGCGACGCCTCCAACTGGCGCGGCAATACCGGCGTTCGGTACACGACGGTCGCCAGCGCCACCGGCGATATCGGCGGCCAGCCCGATATGAAGATGGCCTACGCCGCCGAAGGCACCACGGCCGATCCCTATGCCGGCTTCGAAACCCGTATTGTGCCGGAAAACGTCACGCTGCTGGCAAAGACCAAAGAGCAGGTCACCGGCGGCAACCCGAATGGCGAACGCATCCACATCGTCAAGAAGGGCGACACCATCCTGACCATCCTGCGCGACCAAGGCGCGATGGCCGAGGAAGCCAAGGCGATCGCTACGACGCTGGGCGCCCGCGGCCGCGACGGCGGCCTCAAGGAAGGCCAGAAAGTTCGCATTCTGATGTCGCCGGCCGGACCGGGCCAACGTTTGCAGCCCTACCGCGTGATTGTCGCCAACGAGTCCACCATCGAGGCGGTCGCAGCGCTTTCGGATCTCGGTAAATACGTCGCCGTCGATGTCTCCAGCATGAACACCGTCGCCGAAGCGCCGAGCGCTTCCGATGATGACGAAGAGGATGACGGCACCGGCGTGCGGCTCTATCAGAGCATTTACGAGACGGCGCTACGCAACAAGGTCCCGGCCACCGTCATCGAAGACATGATCCGAATCTACTCCTATGACGTAGATTTCCAGCGCAAAGTCCAGCCGGGCGACTCGTTCGACGTGTTCTTTGCCGGCGAAGACGAAGGCGCCATCATCACCGAAAAGACCGAAGTGTTGTTCGCTTCGCTCACGGTGGGCGGCGAAACCAAGAAATATTATCGCTTCCAGACCGCTGACGACTCCGTCGTCGACTACTATGACGAGACCGGCAAGAGCGCGAAGAAGTTCCTGGTCCGCAAACCCGTCAATAACGCCATCATGCGTTCGGGCTTCGGCGGCCGCCGCCACCCGATCCTCGGCTACACCAAGATGCATACCGGCGTGGACTGGTCGACGCCCTACGGCACCCCGATTTTCGCATCCGGCAACGGCGTGATCGAAAAGGCCGCCTGGGAAGGCGGCTACGGCAAATATATCCGCATCAAGCACAATAACGGCTACGAGACTGCCTACGGTCATATGTCGGCCTTCGCGAAGGGCATGGAGCCCGGCAAGCGCGTGCGGCAGGGCCAGGTCATCGGCTTCGTCGGTTCGACCGGCATGTCCACCGGTGCCCATGTTCACTACGAAATTCTGGTCAACGGCCGCTTCGTCGATCCGATGCGCGTGAAACTGCCGCGCGGCCGCTCACTCGAAGGCCCGCTGATGGCCAGCTTCGAGAAAGAACGCGACCGTCTCGACGCCCAGATGAGCAACCGCGGCAGCGCGCGGGTCTCGGACGCGACCGGTACCGCCGGGCCATTGCCGGTCCGGCAGACCAGCAACCGCTGAGCTTTTTGCCGGCCGGCCCCCTATACCGAAGCCTGTAATCAGGCTCACTGGATTTTGGCGATCGCGGTTTTTTCCAAGGCGGTACGAACGCCGCGTGCGAGTTTCTGGGCGTCGTCGTTGGCCCAGAAGTGGACAAAGAACAGCCGAGGCTGTTCATCGAGCATGTGGCTGTGAATGGCGGTGACCTCGATGTCCCCCGCCCGCAAGGCACGGATCAGCGGATTCACCTCGTCGCCTGTCACCAGGAAGTCGCCGGTGATGGCGGCCTTCCCGTCGCCCGTCGGTTGAAAATTGATGACGTTGGCGCCGCCGAGCGCCGCCGGCACGGTCATACCCGCTTCAATAATAGGATCACGGCGCGGGATGTTAAATTGATAGACGCCTCCATTGGCCAGGCCCTTGCCGCCCAGCAAGGTGTCGAGCTTGGCGGTATCGAGATCGACAGCCGGTGCCGGGCTTGGCGTGGCTGGCGGCGGGTCGAATGGTGTCTTGCTGGCAGACGCCAGCGCCGAGCGAATGGCGGTCGCCATTTTCTCGGGATCGCCGTGACCGCCAACGTGCATGTAAAAAGTCGCGGGTGAAGCCCGCAGGATGTGATTGTGAATGGCGGTGATGTCGAGCCCGCTGTCGAGCAACCTGGTCATGACCGGTGTGATTTCGGTTTCGAGCAACACCAGGTCGCCCATCAACATCGCCCCGCCGTGCATTGGCGCGAAGGCGACCCACCCTCCGAGCGCTAGGGCAGGTTTGATGGTGACGCCTTCGAGCGTCACCTTGAGGTCGGATCTGGGCAAACCGTAACGATGAATATCACCCGAAACGGTCGCATTCTTTCCCAGCGCCGCATCGACTTTCTTCCAATCGATGTCTGCAGCGCCCGCGAGACTGGGATAGCTTGTTGCGGCTGCCAATATCAGCCTGAACAGCAGTTTTTTCATGGCTCATCTCCTTGTAACGCCCGGCCCTCGTTGTCATTGTTTGCCCGAAGTTTTTGCTCGGAGTTATTGTCGATCGGTTGGTTAGCTTACGAAGGATGCTGGCTAGCATGGCGGCAGCGCGCAGTTGACGACGCGCCGTCGGCATGAGCGTACCGATCGAACTGCGGGCTTATCGATGGAATTCGAGATCTGTGTCGACACGGCTGCGCCCTCGTGAAAAACGGGACGCGATACTTCAGCATGTCGCCTCGTGGGGAGATCGCAATCCCCATGCGCGGAATACAATTACTCGGACTCCAGATGTCAACTGGCGAAGTTGTGACAATTCCGACGGAACCATTGGCGAAGCTGTTGTCAGAGATTCCGCGTAGCTAGATGAGCCGCTTCATTGTCGCCCGCCGCTACCGATGATGACGATCACCACGTAAGTCTTGATAGATTTTGAGATTAAAAACGGGAAAGCCCCTCCCCGCGCGGCGGGAAGGGGCTTTCTCTTTAACTTCATCTGCCTCAGTTCAGCTTCCGCTTCGGCACCGGCGTCTCAAACGCCGCGATTTCGGCGGTCTGCGAGGCCTTGCCGTTGAAGGTGAGGACGTTGCCGGCGGTGCTTATGTCGACATGGTCCCCATCCTTGACGTCGCCGGCCAGGATCATCTCGGCCAGCGGGTCCTGCACGCTGCGCTGGATCACGCGCTTCAGGGGGCGGGCGCCATAGGCGGGATCCCAGCCCTTGTCGGCGAGCCAGTCGCGGGCATCGTCCTGCAGCACCAGCGTGATCTTGCGATCTTCGAGAAGCTTGCGCAGCCGCGCGAACTGGATTTCGACGATCCGGCCCATCTCGCTCTTCTGCAAGCGGTGGAACAGGATGATCTCGTCGACGCGGTTGAGGAATTCCGGCCGGAAATGCGCGCGGACATTGCCCATCACCAGTTCGCGAACCACTGACGTATCTTCACCCTCAGGCTGATTGACCAGAAATTCCGAACCGAGATTCGACGTCATGATGATCAGCGTGTTGCGGAAATCGACGGTGCGGCCCTGGCCATCGGTCAGGCGGCCATCGTCGAGCACCTGCAGGAGCACGTTGAACACATCCGGATGCGCCTTCTCGACCTCGTCGAACAGCACGACCTGATAGGGCCTGCGCCGCACAGCTTCGGTGAGCGCGCCGCCCTCATCATAGCCGACATAGCCCGGAGGCGCGCCGATCAAGCGGGAGACAGAGTGCTTCTCCATATATTCGGACATATCGAGGCGCACCATCGCGGTCTCGTCGTCGAACAGATATGACGCCAACGCCTTGGTCAGTTCGGTCTTGCCGACGCCGGTGGGGCCGAGGAACATGAACGAGCCAATCGGCCGGTTCGGATCCTGCAGACCCGCACGCGAACGACGAACGGCTGTCGCGACCGCACGCACGGCTTCGGCCTGGCCGACGACACGTTCGCCGAGGCTGAGCTCCATCCGCAGCAACTTGTCCTTCTCGCCTTCAAGCATCTTGTCGACCGGCACGCCGGTCCAGCGCGAAACCACCTGCGCGATGTGGTTGGCGGTGACCGCCTCTTCCATCATCTCGCCGGCATTCTCGTTGGCTTCGATATCAGCCAGCCGCTTTTCAAGGTCGGGAATCCGGCCATAGGCGAGCTCCCCCGCGCGCTGATATTCGCCACGACGCTGTGCCTCGGCGAGCTCAAGGCGCAGGCCGTCGAGCTCGCTCTTGAGCTTCTGCGCATTCGACAGCTTGTTTTTCTCGGCCGACCAGCGCTGCGTCAGCGCTGCCGACTTCTCTTCGAGATCGGCGAGTTCTTTTTCAAGGTTTTCGAGCCGGGTCTTCGAGCCGGCGTCGGTTTCCTTCTTCAAGGCCTCCTGCTCGATCTTGAGCCGGATGATCTCGCGGTCCATCGAGTCGAGTTCTTCAGGCTTGGAATCGACCTGCATCTTCAGCCGCGCCGAGGCTTCGTCCATCAGATCGATGGCCTTGTCCGGCAGGAAGCGATCGGTGATGTAGCGGTTCGACAGCGTCACGGCGGCGACCAGCGCAGAGTCCGTGATACGGACGCCGTGATGCTGTTCGTATTTGTCCTTGAGGCCGCGCAGGATCGAGACGGTGTCCTCGACGGTCGGTTCCGCCACGAAGATCGGCTGGAAACGCCGCGCCAGCGCTGCGTCCTTCTCTACATGCTTGCGATATTCATCGAGCGTGGTGGCGCCGATACAATGCAATTCGCCGCGGGCGAGCGCAGGCTTCAAGAGGTTGGACGCATCCATCGCGCCATCGCCCTTGCCGGCGCCGATCAGCTGATGCATTTCGTCGATGAACAGGATGATGCCGCCTTCGGCCGCGGTGACCTCGCCCAGCACGGCCTTCAGCCGTTCCTCGAACTCGCCGCGATATTTCGCGCCGGCAATCAGTGCACCGAGATCCAGCGACAGCAGGCTCTTGTCCTTAATGCTATCAGGCACGTCGCCGTTGAGGATGCGCAGCGCGAGACCTTCGACGATGGCGGTCTTGCCGACGCCGGGTTCGCCGATCAGCACGGGATTGTTCTTGGTTCGACGCGATAATACCTGAATCGTGCGGCGGATTTCCTCGTCGCGGCCGATGACCGGATCGAGCTTGCCGTCGCGCGCGGCCTGGGTCAGGTCGCGGGCATATTTCTTCAGCGCGTCATAGGCGTTTTCGGCCGTTGCGGAATCCGCCGTGCGGCCCTTGCGCAGCGCATTGATCGCAGCATTGAGATTCTGCGGGGTGACGCCGCCCTTGTTGAGCAGGCTGCCCGCCTCCGAATCCTTGTCGAGCGAGAGCGCGAGCAACAGCCGTTCCACGGTGACGAAACTGTCGCCGGCCTTGTCGGCGGCCTGTTCGGCAGCATCGAAAGCGCGCGCCGTCGCTGGCGCCAGATAGACCTGACCGGCCCCGGCACCCGAGACCTTGGGCATCTTGCCCAGTTCGGTTTCCGTCGCCTTCAGGATGGCGCGGGAGTTGCCACCGGCGCGGTCGATCAGGCCGCCGGCCAGACCCTCGCTGTCGTCCAGCAGCACTTTCAGAATATGCAGCGGCGAGAATTGCTGATGGCCCTCGCGCACGGCCAGTGACTGCGCCGACTGGATAAAGCCGCGCACTCGTTCGGTGTATTTCTCAATATTCATCGTATGTTGTCCCTCGGCCTGCCCTGCCCGCCTCGAAAGCACGGATGGGGCATCTTCATTGGGTTTCCACGGGCCGCATTGATAGTCGTCAATCGGCCGCGGTCGTCGCTGGCGTCAAATCCAGCTTGATGCAAATGTGGGCAGTGGGTTCCGAAAACGGAAGGGGTCCGCATAAAATTCCAATCGGCCAGGCGATGGCGCCGCGGGCCCAAATCTCTTAAGACCGGAACCATGCCCGAACAGCCTTACGCCAGCGTTGCCAGCATCTACCGCTACCCCGTAAAGGGCCTGACGCCCGAACGTCTGGAAGAAGTCACGCTGACGCCCGGCCAGACCCTGCCGGCCGACCGCCGCTATGCCATCGAGAACGGCCCGATCGGGTTCGACCCGGCAGCACCGCAATATTTTCCCAAGACCCAGTTTCTGATGCTGATGCGCAACGAACGCCTGGCGGCGCTGCGCAGCCATTACGACGACGCCAGCCACACGCTGACGATCCGGCAGGACAATGTGGAGGCAGCGCGAGCCGATCTGCAGACGGCCGAAGGACGTGCGGAGATCGAAGCGTTCTTCGCTGCGAATTTTGCCGATGAATTGCGCGGACCACCCAAGATGCTGTTCGCGGACGGCCATAGCTTTTCGGACGTGCCGCGCAAGGTGGTGTCGATCATCAACCTTGCCAGCGTCAAAGATCTCGAAAAGGCCGTCGGGCAGCCGGTGCATCCGCTCCGCTTCCGCGGCAACCTGCATGTAGCGGGCTGGCCTGCCTGGCATGAATTCGAATTGATCGACCGGACGCTCGCCATCGGCGGTGTCAGGCTCAAAGTCGTGAAGCGCATCGTCCGCTGCGCGGCGACCAATGTCGATCCGGATACGGCAGCACGGGATCTGACGATTCCGAAGACGCTGCTGCAGACCTACGGCCATGCCGACTGCGGAATTTACGCTGAGGTCATCACCGGCGGCACGATCGCCGCCGGTGATAAGATCGTTGTCGAAGAATAGATGAGCTCAGCTCGTCGGCATCACGTAAGCGTAGATGCGGCCCTTCGAATAGACGGACTCGGCGACGCGGTTACCATGATTGCCGGAGACGATGATCGGGTTGCCCTTGGCATCGACGCCCGAGACGACACCGACATGACCGCCGCGACGACCGCGCGACATCACAGCGATGGCGCCGACCTGCGGGCCGGAGATGCGCTGACCGTAGCTTGAGAACGAGCGCGCCATATCCGAACCGGTGCCCTGATGGCCGGTACGCTTCAAGACAAGATTCATGAACGCTGCACACCACAAGCGACCGCGCGCCGTCGGATTGCCGCGGCCGATGAAGCTGCGTGCAGCGTCAACGATGCCGGAACCGCCGAAACCGCCCGATGGCTGGTTCATGCTTGCGTTGGCGTTATTGAAATTAGCGGAGTCGCCGAACGAAGGCGCCTGCTGTTCGACCTGGGCACTACGCCGCGCATAGCGCGCGCGATGCCGGACGTGATGACGCGTGCTGTGTGTGTACTTGCCGACGTGATGCGAATGACGCGATGCGCCGTGCTGGGGTCGTGCTGACGCAGGAGAGACCGAAGCGAGTACTGCCGCCGAACACACCGCAAGAGCCGAAATGCGAAGTGCACGGCGATACGCATAGAACTGAACCATACCGAATTTTTCCTCTTAACACCCCCGAACCCCATCGGCCCAAATACGCGGGCCAACAATCGGGACGGGCGTGGTAACGAAGTTGGTATGGCGATAACAAGACCTCTAACGGTGCAGATGACGTTTTTTTAACGGCGACAACAGAGTGAATCGCCTCAACTTCAACGGTTGCAATACGTATAGACATAGCAGCCGCCCGCCTCACGCAAGGCGCACCTATATTACCTTTTTAAATTAGCTTTTTAAGCACACCTTTGGCGTGCATCGCCTTGCGGCACACGGCAAAAAGATCGCGCAAGACGCGGTATTTCTGCTTCCATCCGGCAGAAATCTACACGCTATCAGGGCTGCGAAGATTTACTCGCGCGGCTCAGCAGGAAAACACCCTGCTCCCCGAACATGTTCCAGAACCACCACGGCGCATTAAGACGCAGCGGACGGCCATAGAGATCGAGTGCAACGGCGCGCTCCATCTTAACGTTGATCTCATCGCACAACTGCACGAAATCCTTGATGGTGCAGAAGTGGATATTCGGCGTGTCGTACCAGGTCGCCGGCAGGTTCTCGGTGCGTGGCATCCGGCCACCGACAAGCAATTGGACGCGCATCTTCCAGAAACCGAAATTCGGAAACGACACGATGGCGCTGCGGCCGATACGCAGCAGATTTTCCAGCACGACGCGTGGTTGCCGCGTCGCCTGCAGCGTCTGCGACAGGATCACGTAGTCGAACGCATCGTCGGGATAGTTGATGAGATCCGTATCGGCATCGCCCTGCACCACGGCAAGACCCTTGCCGACGCAGCGGTTGACGCCCTCACGCGACAATTCGATGCCACGGCCATCAATGCCGCGGCTTTCGAGCAGTTGAAGCAGATCGCCGTCACCGCAGCCGACGTCCAACACCTTCGAGCCCGGCTTGATCATCTCCGCGACCAGGAGGTGATCGCCGCGATAGTCCTGCGTGCCGCGTGGCGCCGGCGTCGCCACCGCGGATTTCAACGGCAAAACCTTTTGTTGAAGCTCCATCTCTATGCTCCCACGACCGGCAGGCCGCGCACGGAGGCTGCGGAGTTCAGGAAGGCACCGGCGATATCGAGAAATTCGGGCACGTCGAGCAGGAAGGCATCATGGCCCTTGTCGGTCTCGATCTCCGCGAAGGACACGCGCACGCCACCAGCGTTCAGCGCATGCACAACGTCACGCGATTCCGCTGTCGGAAACAACCAATCGGACGTGAACGACATCAGGCAGAAGCGCGTCTGCGTATCGCGAAACGCTTCCGATAGCTTGCCGTCATGATCGGCGGCGATATCGAAATAATCCATCGCACGCGTCAGATAGAGATAGGAATTGGCATCGAAGCGCTCGACGAAGGACGAGCCCTGATAGCGCAGATAGCTTTCAACCTGGAAATCCGCATCGAAGGAGAAGGTCGGCAACTCCCGGTCCTGCATGCGGCGGCCGAATTTGCGGTGCAAGGCGGCATCCGACAGATAGGTGATATGCGCAGCCATGCGCGCGACGCCGAGGCCGCGATGCGGATGCGTGCCTTCCTCGAAATAGCGCCCACCGCGCCAGTCGGGATCGGCCATCACGGCCTGACGACCCAGTTCGTGGAACGCGATGTTCTGCGCCGAATGCCGCGTGCTGCAGGCGACCGCCAGCGCGGAGAACACGCGCTCCGGATAGGCCGCAGTCCATTGCAGCGTCTGCATACCGCCCATGGAGCCGCCGACGACGCAGAACAGCTGGCCGATACCGAGGCTGTCGATCAGCATCGCCTGCGCACGCACCATGTCGGGAATAGTGATGACCGGAAAATCCAGCCCCCAGATCTTGCCGGTAGCGGGATTGGTCGACGCCGGGCCGGTCGAGCCCATGCAACCGCCAAGCACATTCGAGGAGATGATGAAGTAGCGCTCGGTATCGAGCGCCTTGCCCGGGCCCACCAGTGTCTGCCACCAGCCGGGCTTGCCGGTGATCGGGTTGATATTGGCGACGTGCTGGTCGCCGGTCAGCGCGTGGCAGACCAGGATGGCATTGGATTTGTCGGCGTTGAGAGTTCCGTAGGTCTGGTACGCGATCTGGAACGGCGCGAGATCAACACCACAATCCAGCCGCAACGGCTGATCCATGCCAAAGGCGGCGACCAGGGAGGTCGGATGATCCACTTCCTGCCGGCGCTCATCGGGCCGCACGACAGGACTCTTCACCAGTTCGACATTTACCATCTTGATACCGGCCTCCTCAGGAGGTTCTCAAACCAAAACCGGAATCAGGCCATAAAAAACCCGGCCTGAACAAATAGTTCGGCCGGGATCAAACTGTCCCCGGCCTGTTTAGCAAGTTGTTTAACGTGGCTGCAAGCCGGCCGGCTCAAATGACCACGGAAGTGATGAAGATATTAGTCCCACGCTCGCCTCCCGTCAATATAGGGATAGCCCGGTCAAATTGCCCAACTGCCCTGCGGCCAAATCCGCCATGTTTTCTTTGCTTTCCGGCACCGTCTTACCTAATCAATGGCCGTGCCCGCTGGCTCCCTGGAGCCGGCCGGCCAAGCTTGACGGGACCTATTCACGCCTCCCGTTCCGAAGGTTTTGAACATGTCGAAATTACCACCTGCCCCGCCCTCGCTGGACGAGCTGCGCAAAGAGATCGACAGCATCGACGCGCAGGTTCACGCCCTGTTGATGCAGCGCGGCGACATCATCGACCGACTGATTTCAGTGAAGCAGACCCAGGAGGTCGGCTCCGCCTTCCGGCCGGCGCGTGAGGCCGACATGATGCGCCGTCTGGTGCAGCGCCATCGCGGCATCCTGCCGATCGACACCGTCGAGAGCATCTGGCGGGTGATTATCTCGACATTTACTTACGTGCAGGCGCCGTTCTCGGTACATGCGGATCTGTCGCTCGGCGAGAGCGCGATGCGGGATTCTGCACGCTTTCACTTCGGCTTCACCGTGCCCTACGTCGCGCATTTCAGCGCCGCTGCAGCGGTCGAGGCGGTGGCGAAGTCCAAGGGTGATCTCGCACTGGTCTCGGCAACGTCCAGCCGCACGCCCTGGTGGATCCCGCTGGAAGCACAGGGTGCCCCGAAGATCATCGCGCGCCTGCCGTTCATCGAACGCGCCGACCATCCGGCCGCGCTTCCCGTGTTTGTGGTGTCGCGCGTCGCCGACAGTGCCATGGTGACCGAGGTCGAGATGTGGAGCGTGCGGGTGTCCGGCTGGAATGCCGAGACCGCGCGCGCGCTGTCGCCACTGGCCGAAATCGTCGCCGTGCCGGATACCGCCTTTGACGGCGCGGCGCTGCTGATCTCGATCACGCGAGCCTCGAGCCTCGACAAGATCAAGTCGGCGCTGATCGAAGCCGGCGCCTCGGTGCGCTCGACGGCCCTCGTCGGCAGCCACGCAACCCGCTATACCGTGGCCGCCAACGACGCACCGCGTTCGTAAGCCAATCTGACGTTCTGGAGTTGAAGATGTCCCGTCCCGTGCCGAAACCCGGCATTCTCGATATCGCGCCCTACACCCCGGGCAAGAGCCCGGTGGTGGAGCCCGGCCGCAAGACCTACAAGCTGTCGGCCAACGAGACGCCGTTCGGCCCATCGTCGCGCGCCAAGGACGCCTTTGCCACCACTGTCGCGCATCTCGAGGATTATCCGGAAGGCACGTCGAAGGTGCTACGCGAGGCGCTCGGCCACCGCTTCGGCCTCGATCCCGCGCAGATCATCTGCGGTGCCGGCTCCGACGAAATTCTCAACCTGATTGCGCATGTCTATCTCGGCCCCGGCGACGAGGCGATTTCGACCGCGCACGGCTTCCTAGTTTACCCGATTGCTACCCAGGCGAACGGCGCCACCAATGTGGTCGCTCCGGAAACCAACTTCACCTGCAATGTCGACGCGATCCTGAACTGCGTCACGCCGCGCACCAAGCTGGTGTGGCTGGCGAACCCGAACAACCCGACTGGCACTTATCTGCCGTCTTCCGAGATCAAGCGCCTGCGCACCGGCCTGCCCGAGCACGTGCTGCTGGTGCTCGACGCCGCATACTGGGACTACGTGACCAAGGGCGACTACGATAACGGCCTGGAACTGGCGAAGACCACCGAGAATACCGTCGCCACCTACACCTTCTCGAAGGTGCACGGCTTGGCCGCCTTGCGGATCGGCTGGATGTTCGGCCCTGCCCACATCGTCGATGCCATGAACCGGATTCGGGGGCCGTTCAACGTCTCGGCGCCGGCGATGATGGCCGCGGTGGGGGCGATCGAGGACACCGGCCATGTCGAGATGTCGCGCACGTACACCGCCAAGTGGATCAGCATCCTGACCGAGGAAATCACCAAGCTCGGCATCGAGGTGACGCCAAGCGTGGCCAATTTCTTGCTGATGCATTTTCCGGCGACCGGCAAGACCGCAGTGGATGCCGATGCGTTCCTGACCAGGCGCGGGCTGGTGCTGCGCGCGGTGACCAATTACGGCCTGCCGAACTCGCTGCGCATGACCATCGGCACCGAGGAAGCCAACAGGCTGGTGATCGAGACGCTGCGTGAATTCATGGCATCGAATTCGGGGCAATGACGTGAGCGCCACGCCGCCCTTCAAACGTATCGCGCTGATCGGCCTCGGCCTAATCGGTTCGTCGCTGGCGCGCGGCATTCAGCAGCTCGGCCTTGCCGGTGAACTGGTCGCCACCGACAATTCGGCGGCCGTGCGTGCGCGCGCCACCGAGATCAAGCTCGCCGACCGCATCGCCGACGACAATGCCAGCGCGGTGAAGGACGCCGATCTGGTCATCGCCTGCGTGCCAGTCGGCGTGGCGGGCGACGTGGCAAAAAGCATCGCGGCACATCTCCCGCCCGGAGCCATCGTGTCCGACGTCGGTTCGGTAAAGGCCTCCGTGCTGCATGCGATGGCCGAATATCTGCCGGATAACGTCCACTTCATTCCAGCGCATCCGGTAGCCGGCACGGAGAATTCCGGCCCGGATTCCGGTTTCGCCGAATTGTTCATGAACCGCTGGTGCATCCTGACGCCGCCCGAGGGCGCTGACCCTGCGGCCGTCGAGAAGCTCACCGGCTTCTGGGCTGCATTGGGCGCCAATGTCGAGATCATGCAGGCCGCGCATCACGACCTGGTGCTCGCGGTCACCAGCCACCTGCCGCATCTGATCGCTTATACAATCGTAGGCACGGCCGACGAGCTCGAAGACGTCACGAGGTCGGAAGTGCTGAAGTTCTCCGCGGGCGGTTTCCGCGATTTCACCCGTATCGCAGCATCGGACCCGACCATGTGGCGCGACGTGTTTCTCGCCAACAAGGATGCGGTACTGGAAATGCTAGGCACCTTCCAGGAAGACCTGTCGAAGCTGACGCGCGCGATCCGCCGCGATGATGGCGATGCGCTGTTCGAGCACTTCACCCGCACACGCGCCATCCGCCGCGGCATCGTCAGCATCGGCCAGGATGAAGCTGCGCCGGACTTCGGACGCAAGCATCAGGCGCTGACGAAGAAGCCGGAATAGAAACGTCGCTCGTCATTCCGGGGCGCACCGAAGCGGCGAAGCCGCGCCCCCGGAATGACGAACATATAAGGCTCAGAACAACGGCGGAATCTGCGCCACGCGCAGCGGCCCGAGGAACACCGCGCCATCGACAAATTTCAGCGGGAACGACCGTGCCGGCTTGCCTTCGAGCGTCGCCGGTGAGCCGATCGAATTGACCCCGGCGGCCAGCCCTGCCCCGGCATTCCTGCGCGCGAAATTGCCGAGGCCGGGAATCGCACGATCCAAAGCGCCCAAAATATTATTCACGTCCTGCGATCTCACGCCCGGCGCGAGACGATCGAGCGTCTCCTGCGGCACGCCGACTTCCAGCAGCTTGTCGATACCGAGCGCCGTAACGGCCTTGTCGAGGCCGGCCACGGTCATCTGCAATTCGCCATCGAGATTGCCCGCGGCGGTCAGACCGAGCGAGCCCGTCGCCAGCGAAATGATCTCGCCCTGCTGGACGCGCGACTGCACGATCTCAACGCGGCCCCCGGCGGCCTGAAGCTCGCGGAAACGCTGCGGCCAGGGCTTGGGCGAAATATCCTTGAGGCCACTGAGCAGTGCGCGGATATCGGCATCGAATGGTGCTGCAAGGATCGGATGAACATCGGCAATACTGCCGCTTGTGATCTGCAATGCGGTCTCGATCACCGGCTTGTCCGGCGTCGAACTCGCCGCCGTGCGGCCGTGCAATTCGACATGTTTGGCGCGTGCGGTCGGCGCCTGCACCGACCCAGAGAAACGATCCAGTGACACGTCGTCGAACACGATATCGGCGCTGTCGGGCGTCCCGGGCAGACCGGTGATGCTGCTGCGCGCCGAGCCCCAATTCATCACCATCGCCGGCTGACCGCGGTCGGACAACACGGCCGGCGCAGTGAATTCGGCGATCAGAAGCCGCGGCGTATAGATCTGCGCGACTACGACGATCTCGCCAAGCTTCGCGGTGATCGGAATCTGTGTCGCATTCTGGGTGGCGGTCTGCGACGTCAGCGAAACGCTGACGCCGCTGCAGCGGACTTCCAGCCGGAACGGGAAACCGGAGACCGAACGGTTGGCGCAATCATAGACGCGGCCGGCCGCAGCCTCGCGGGCGCGCCAGATATCGACGTTCTCGGCGACCTTGGACGCGGCATAGAACCAGAAGCCGCTCCACGCCGCCGCAAGGACGACGATGATGACGGGCAGGATGAAAATCGGCCAGAGGCGGCGCTGGGCAGGTTGTGCATATTCGGACATGGCGGGACGTAGATCGCACGATTTTGTCAAATCGGCGATCCCTTTCATGCGGTTATCCTGCGGTCGCAGGGCCACGTTGCAGGAAATCCGGATCGCCCGGGCCCAAGGTTTCTGCTAGGTCGGCACCATGACCGCGAAAATCACCGCCGAGCCCGATTCGGACAGCGATCTCTGGGTGTTCGGCTATGGCTCGCTGATGTGGCGGCCAGGCTTCGAATTCATCGAACAGGTCCCGGCCCGGCTGATCGGCGAACATCGGGCGCTCTGCGTCTATTCCTTTGACCACCGCGGCACGCCGGAAAAGCCTGGCCTCGTGCTCGGCCTGGACCGCGGCGGCGCCTGCCGCGGCATTGCCTTTCGCGTGGCGGCCAAGCTGCGCCACGACACCATCGCCTATCTCAGGGAACGCGAGCAGACCACCCATGTCTATCGCGAGGTCATGCGCTCGGTCTGGCTGGATGACGTGGAGCGCACCCGCGTCAGCGCGCTGGCCTATGTGGTCGATCGCGGCCATGTGCAGTATGCGGGGCGTCTCAGCCTCAGCGAACAATTGCACTTCGTGCGGCAGGGCCACGGCCGTTCCGGGCTGAACCGCGATTACGTGCTTTCGACCGTGAAGGCCATCGAGGCCGAAGGTTTTCGCGACGCGCAGCTGCATCAGCTCGCGGCCATGCTGCACGAGTGAGAGAGCGCGGCTAACTCTCTTTCACCGCGACATTCGGCACACGCCCGAAGATCGTCGCCTGTTCGGCGCGCGCCTCTGCAACGATCCGATCTGTGGCGGCCTCGATCGACGTACTGATCGCCGCGATGAATTCCTTGCGCGGTAGGCCGGGCGGCAACGGATCGAGGAACTCCACCACCAGCGTGCCGGGATAGCGCAGGAAGGTGCGGCGCGGCCAGAACAGGCCGGAATTCAGCGCCACCGGCAGACACGGCGCGCCACATTTGGCGTAGATCTGCGCGACACCCGGCTTGTAATCCGGCGGCGCGTCGACAGGACGGCGCGTGCCTTCAGGAAAGATGATCAACTGGCGGCCGAGCTGAACTTCTTCGGTCGCACGCTTGGCCATATCGATCAGCGAACGCGCACCGCCATCGCGATCGACGCCGACCATTTTCGATTTTTTCAGATACCAGCCGAAAAAGGGGATCTGGCCGAGCTCGCGCTTGTAAATGAACAACGGCCGATCGAAGAACGGCATCAGCGCGAAGGTCTCCCACATCGATTGATGTTTCGAAGCTACGATCAGCGGTCCCGCCGGAATTTTCTCAAGCCCGCGATAATCAACCTTCGTGTTACAGACGACGCGCATCAGCCAGATGCTGCTGGTGGCCCATGCCTTCGCGATCGCCATGAAGGCGCGCGGCGGCATCACGAAGGTCGGAATCGCGACCAGTATCCAGAACACCAGCAGCAGATAGAACAGCACGTTATAGATCAACGAACGCACGAATATCGAAGTCATGGTGATCCGATCAACTCAGTTGGCCAATTTAGCTGGCGGAGGCCGTCGCTGGCCTGCGCAGCGGCGCGACTCCCTGCTGGTCGCCAGCGGAATCCGGCATCAAATCGATCCCGATATGCGCCAGCCGCACCCTCACTTCGGCCGCGAGATATTTGACATATTCCGATAGCAGCAACCGCAGCGTCGGGCCACTGGTCCACCACGGTTCGTCACGCCATTTGTCACCAATCACCGAGAACGGAATCAGCTCGATATCCGGCATCTCGTGCGACATTTCGACGATCGCGCGCGGCATGTGATAATTCGAGGTCACCACGATCAGCGACTTGAAGCCGCGCTCATGAGCCCAGCGTTTGGTCTCCACCGCGTTGCTGCGGGTGTTGACGGCGGAGCGGTCGAGATCGACGCAACAATCCAGCAGCCGCTGACTGTCCGGCAGCGTACGCGAGATATTGGCGGCACCGTTGGTGGGATGCACCCCGGAGATCAGCAATCGCTTGCCGAAGCCATTGGCGAGCAGTTCGAGTGCATCCGCAACGCGCGACGAACCGCCGGTCAAGACCACGATGCCATCGGCATTCGCGGAAGGCTTCAGCTCGCCGCTGCGCAATTGCGCGAGAAACGCAACAAAGCCGATCGCGCCGAACATGAAGGACAGCGCGAACGCGACCACGATCGCCGCACGGATGACGCGCCGCCGCGGTGGCGCGGCAACGGGCATCTCCGTGGTGTTCTGGTCATCGAGCGAGGTCATTGATGTCGCGTTCAGTCCTTTGATGACAATATTAGGTATTTTCCGGCGGTTTGGCGATGCCAAGGCCCGCCGCCTGACGCGTTACTCGATATCGTTCAGCGTCGAGAACAACGTGCGGCGCGATGCCCATGCGGTGATTCCCGCAATCAGGAGCGCCTGCCCCGCCACCGCAAGATAGCCTGACGACCGCAGCGAGAACGTCCCCAGCAATGCGGCGAACTGGTCACCTACCGGCGTGCCGGAAAACCAGCTCGCGATCGACTCGGAAAACCCGAACATCAGCATCGCAGCACCGCCGCCGATGATGCCGCCCTGCAGGCCAAGCCGCAAGAAGTGGCGGAAGAAGCGGTTGGCGATATAGCGGTCGCCGGCACCGACGAAATGCAACACCTCGACGATCGGCCGGTTCGCCGCCATCGCGCCGCGTGTCGCAAAGGATACAGAGATAATGGTGGCCATGATCACAAGTGCAAGGATGCCGAGCCCAGCCAGCACCGTTGCCGACGTCATCGACCGCATCCGCTCGACCCAGGCGCGGTGATCGTCGACGCTAGCCGAGGGCACGGCCTGCGTCACCCGTTGGCGCAGGCCGATGATGTCCAGCGCCGTCCCCGGTGCGACACGCGCAATGATAACGCGTGGCACGGGCAGGTCGTCGAGCGACAGTCCCGTGCCGAGCCACGGCTCCAGCAACTGTGCCGATTGCTCCCTGCTATAGGGCTGCACCTCGACAATCCCCGGCTGGCCGCGAATGGCTTCGGTCACCGCCTGGGTATCGCGATCAAGATCGCGGCCGCCGAGCGGCTTCACCTGGATGGTGATTTCGCTGGCGACTTCCGATTGCCACTCCGACGCCGAGGCGCTGATCAGCAGCACCGCGCCTGTAGTGATGGAGGCAAGGAACGTCATGATGGCAACGACGGCAACCAATGCGCGGCCCGCGATCGAGCCGCGCGGCACGATCGGCGATGCGTTGCGCGCCTTCGCCGGGACCTGCGGGCGATCGGTGCCGAGGTCCATCAGCGGGCCGTGTTCTTCGCCGATTCTACTCATAGATATGCAGCCGGCCTTGGTGCAGCACCATGCGCCGCGCGTCGTATTGATCCATCAATGTAATATCGTGGGTCGCGATAATCACCGCGGTACCGGACTTGTTGAGTTCGATGAACAGCCGCAGCAGACGCCGGCCCAGCGTCGGATCGACGTTGCCCGTCGGCTCATCCGCCAGCAGCAGCATGGGACGTGCGATCACCGCGCGCGCAATGGCGGCACGCTGCTTCTCGCCGCCCGACAGGATCGGCGGCAGCGCATCCATGCGATCGCCCAGACCCACCCATTTCAGGAGATCGATGACTTCGCGCCGATAGCTGGACTCCTCACGCCCCATCACCCGGAACGGCAGCGCGACATTCTCATAGGTCGTCATATGGTCGAGCAGACGGAAATCCTGCAGCACGATACCGATGCGCTTGCGCAGGTCGGCGATCTCATCCTTGCCGAGCAGTGAGATATCCTGGCCGAACAGATTGACCAACCCGCGGGTCGGCCGCAGCGACAGGAACAACAGACGCAGCAGCGAGGTCTTGCCGGCGCCAGAGGGACCGGTCAGGAACTGGAACGAATGCGCAGGGATCTGGAAATTGAGGTCGCGCAGAATCTCCGGGCCAAGCCCGTAGCGCAGACCAACATTTTCGAACCGGACCACATTCAGCTCCGTTCGATGGGTTCAAAAAGCCTCAAAAAGACGGTCAATTGCTTGTGCGGCCGTTATGGTTTCCGATTCGTTAACGGTCGTCTTGTAGCCTGCCGGCCATGTCATCGGCTATCGGCTCCATGCATATCGTTTGCCCCAATTGCACGACGTCCTACGCCGTGAACCCGGCCACGTTCGGCGATGCCGGACGGACGGTGCGCTGCGCCCGCTGCAAGGAAGTCTGGCTGGCGCGGCCGGAGGACCTGTCCCGCGCCGAAGCCCGTATTCCCGCCATGGCGGCGAAGGCCAGCGAGCCCGATCCGAACGAGGATATGAGCGCCTGGGGCGTGACCGAAGACGACGACGCTTCCGCGCCGAACGTTCCAGTGGTCGAAAGCCCCTCGATTTCAGCCGACTGGCCGGTCGATGCCAATGATCGCACCCAGGACGCCAACTGGGCCACGCTGGCGCAGCACGACGCGGTGGCCGCGATGCGGGGCACGGCGCCATCGCGCTTTGCAGCGCTGGGCCGTTTCGTGCCGTCGATGCCACGCCTGTTTGTCATGCCGCGCCACAGCCTGCCCATCGCCACCGCTGCCATGGCGTCGCTGTTGCTTGCGCTGGTCATCTGGCGCGTCGATCTGGTCAGACTGATGCCGCAGACCGCCACCTTCTATCAGGCGGTTGGTCTCGACGTGAATATACGCGGCCTCGCCTTCAAGGACGTCAAGGTCACCACCGAAACCGTCGACGGCAAGTCGGTTTTGCTCATCGAAGGCCTGATCGTGTCCGAGACCCGCACGCCCACCGCATTGCCGCGCCTGCGTTTCGTGGTACGTGACGAGAAAGGCATTGAAATCTATGGCTGGAACTCCGTGCTTGAGCAACCCGGCCTCAATCCCGGCGACAAGACATGGTTCCGTTCGCGGCTGGCCTCGCCGCCTGCCGAGGGCCGTAGTATCGACGTCCGCTTCTTCAACAAGCGCGACGTCGCCGGCGCGTAGGTCCAAGGAGTTGTTGTGGCGCGTATCCTGATTGCTGATGACGAAGAATCAATGCGGCTGCTGGTCGGCCGCGCCATCGCCATGGATGGTCACGAGATCGTTACTGCCGAGGACGGCGCCGAAGCGCTGGAGATTCTCACGGACCAACAGGGCGCCTTCGACCTGCTGCTGACCGACATCAAGATGCCTGTGATGGACGGCATCGCGCTGGCACTGGCCACAGCGCGGGATTTTCCCGAGCTCACGATCTTGCTGATGACCGGCTATGCCGACCAGCGCGAACGCGCGACGGGCCTCAATGCGATCGTGCACGACGTGGTGACGAAACCGTTTTCGGTGGCAGATATCCGCACTGCGGTGGCAGACGCACTGGCGGTGAAGAACAAGGGGTAGCGTCCTCGTCATTCCGGGGCGCGGGCGCATCTTTGTGCACGCCAACCCGGAATGACGAAACGAACGTTTCCTCAATAATCCTTCAGCAGTCGCTCGATGTAATCGAGTTCAAGCTGCGGTCGCGTGGTGTCGCCGAGACGACGGCGCAGTTCTTCCAGGATTCTCCGCACGCGCTGCACGTCGATCTCGCCGGGGATCTTCACTGTGAGATCGTCGCCCAGTTCGCGGCCACGCAGCGGGCGCCCGAGCGGGTCGCTCTGCCGGCCACCGCTCTGCTGGCGGCCGGGATTGTTGCCGGGGCCGTCATTCTGGCCTTCACCGTCGCCCTGCTGCATGGCCTGTGCGAGCTTCTGGGCCCCCTTGCGGAGCGCATCGAGCGCCTTGCCCTGCGAACCGACCGCGCCGTCGGCATTGCCATCGCCGAGCTGGCCGCCGGCATCACCCATGGCGTTGTCGGCATCACCGAGACCATCACCCTCGCCGTCACCATCTGCATCGGCCTGATCATCGCCACCCTGACCTTGGCCCTGCCCTTTTTGCCCCTGCTGTCCTTTTTGGCCCTTCTGACCCTGGCCCATGCCCTGCTTGGCGAGTTGGTCCTGCAACTGCTTGAGGCGATCGCGCAGATTCTGCTGATCCTGCTGCAGATCGCCCATGCTCTGCTCGCCCTGCTTGCCACGGCGGCGCTCGTTGCGCTGGTCCTGGCCCTGCTTGAAAGTCTTGTCGCGAAGCTGCTGCTGCTTGCGGATCATGTCCCCAAGCTCATTCATCGCCTGATCCATCTCGCTGTCACCGGACTGGCCGGGTTGCGCCATCTGCAGATTTTCCAGCATCTGCTGCATCTGTTCGAGCAGTTGCTTCGCGGCATCCTTGTCGCCGGAGCGCGACAGTCGCTCCATGCGCTCGATCATGTTGTTGAGGTCCTGCTGCCGCATCACCTTGGTGTTCTTGTCGAGCGGACGCGCCAGCTGCTGCGGGTTCTGCTTCATCTGCTCGGCGAGCTGCTTCAGGAAATTGTCCAGCGCCGCGCGCAGGTTCTCGGTGAGCTTCTTGATCTCCTCGTCGCTGGCGCCGCGCTCCAGCGCCTGCTTCAGCGCGTCCTGTGCCGCCTTCAGCGCCTTGTCGACATCGGTGATGTCGCCGTCCTCGATGGTGACGGCGAGCGCCCACAGGCTGGCAACGACTTCTTTCAGGGCCGCGTCGGTGCGGGCGCGTTCGATCTGGGTGGCAACGCTGCGCAGCCCGAGATAATGGCCGGCTTCCGGCGTGAACACTTCCGGAGCGATCATCAGGGCCTGCAGCGCGTAGGAGACCTGACCGCGCTGGTTGGCGTCGACTGCCAGGATGCGGCGCTGTTCGATCAGCGCACGCGGCAGCGGCTTGGTGAACAGCCGTTCCGGCAGACGCATGCTGAACGGCTCACTCTTGCCCTCGTTGCCAGCTTCATCCTTCGCGGTCAGCGTCAGCGTCACATCGGCGCCCGCATAGGGATCCTCGCTGAGATCCTTGACGGTCTGGCCGACACCGTTGCGCGTGCGCGCATTTGGCAGCACCAGCGCAAATGACGGCGGATCAAACAGCGGTCGCGGCTTGGCGGCCTCCTTGACGCCATCCTTGGTCTCGGCGGGACGCGCGGCGAATTGCGCATGGGCTTCGGTAACGCCGTAATCGTCCTCAAGCTTGTAGGACATCTGCAGTGAACCGCGCGCCTGACGCTCCGGGTCCTTCGCGAGCGCAATGGTCGGCGCACAATCGCCGGTTGCCGTGAATTTCCACTGCGGCTGGCCGGACGGCGCACGGACATGTGCCGTGCCGTCAGACGTGATGGTGAAATGCTTTTCGTTGGTGCCCTGTGGCGCTTCCGCGGTCGGCGCCACTTCAGCGATGCCACCGGTGAGAACGACATCGAGCGTGCCACCGCTGGAGCGCACGATCAGCGTCGAGCCCGACGGCACCGGCAGTGCCGCCGCATCGGCTGTGGACGCATCCTTGTTGGCGGCGGAGAGAATAATCGGCGGCTTGCCGGTGTAAGGCGGCGGCGTGATCCAGGCATCGACGCGCACATTCGCCGGCGCCAGCACGCCGTTCCAGTCGAACGCCGCCATGATGCGCGCGCCGCGCTCGCCACTGGCAGCAAACCAGGTGGCGAATAACAGTACGACCACGATGGCGCGCAGCGCCCAGGGGTCATGGATCGCGAGGCGCGGCGACGGCAGGCCGGCGCGGATTTTCTTGAGCGAGGCCAGCGTACGTTCGCGCTGCACCAGCCACAGCGCCCGGGCCATCGGGTCCTGCGACGACAGCGTATCGGTCAGCGCTGTTGCGGGGCGATGTGCAATGCCGGTACCGCGATCGAGACGCGACAAGCCCTCTTCACGCGACGGCCAGCGAAACTTCAGGAGAGGAACGAGCGTCGCCAGCGCGGCGATGACGAACAACGCAAGACCGATGGCGCGCGCAGTGAAGGGAAGCGTCAGCCACAGACCGGCCCAGGACGCCACCAGAAACAACCCGACGACACTGAGCAGCCGGGCCAGATGCGGCCACCCCCGCTCCCAGCCAATCGCCAGCCGGGCGCGCTGCAACGCCTGCGCGAGCTGAAGCTGTGCCGCCGCTTGACGATCGGCACCAGGATCGTGAGGGGGTTGTGGTCGGTCGGGGGGCGCAGCGCTCAACGACGATCTCCGATGTTACGGCACGACACACTAGCACGGCGGCGGCAATGAGGCATGGCACGGGGCCATCCGTGCACATGCAAAGCCTGAGCCTAAGTCGATTCCGAGCGTATAGGGTCACGAAGGCGTGAGGGGGACCGGCGGTAGTCCCCAGGCGAAGCCGCGCTTGAGGGAGGGATCAGGACCTCACAACCAGGGCGCGGCCTTGTCCATGGCGATCAACTGCTCGACCTCGATGCGCGGGCGGACCAACGCATACTGATCATCCTTCACCAGCACTTCCGGGACCAGCGCGCGGGTATTGTAGGTTCCCGCCTGCACGGCGCCATAGGCACCGGCGGTCATGATCGCGAGCAGATCACCGGATTTCAGCTCCGGCAGTTTGCGGTCGAGGGCGAGGTAATCGCCGGTTTCACAGACAGGACCGACGACATCGACGGCCGCGAGCTTCGCGCCGGGTGCAGGCGCCACTACCGGCAGGATCTCGTGATAGGCCTCGTACAAAGTCGGCCGGATCAGATCGTTCATGGCCGCGTCGATGATGACGAAGGTCTTGCCGTCGCCATGCTTCACATGGATCACGCGCGCGACGAGAATGCCGGCATTGCCGACGATCATGCGGCCGGGCTCGAACATCAGCGTGCAGCCGAGATTATGCGTCACGCGCTTGACCATGGCCGCATAGGCCATCGGCTCCGGCGGCGCGGCGCGGTCCTCGTAATAGGGAATGCCGAGGCCGCCGCCGAAATCGACATGCGAAATCGTGTGGCCGTCGTTGCGCAGCACGGTGACGAAATCGGCCAGGATGCGAAATGCCTGCTCCATCGGGGCGAGATCGGTGATCTGGCTGCCGATATGCATATCGACGCCGGTGACCTCAATCCCCGGCAGCTTCGCAGCGCGGGCATAGACCTCGCGTGCCTTGCTGATGGGGATGCCGAACTTGTTTTCGGACTTGCCGGTGGAGATCTTGGCATGCGTGCCGGAATCGACATCGGGATTCACGCGGATCGAGATCCGCGCCGTACGGCCGGTCTCGCTGGCGATCTCCGACAGCAATACGAGTTCAGGCTCCGACTCGATATTGAGGCAGAGAATATCCTCATCGAGCGCCAACCGCAGCTCGTCCGCGGTCTTGCCGACGCCGGAAAACACGATCTTCTTCGGCGGAATGCCGGCGGCCAGCGCGCGCTTCAATTCACCACCGGAGACCACGTCAGCGCCCGCGCCGAGCTTGGCCAGCGTGCGCAGCACCGACTGGTTGGAATTCGCCTTCATGGCGTAGCAGACCAGCGCCTTGGTATCGGCAAAGGCCTCGGTGAAGACGCGGTAGTGCCGCTCCAGCGTTGCGGTCGAATAGCAATAGAATGGCGTGCCGACGGCATCCGCCATTTCGGCAATATCAACGCCTTCGGCGTGCAGCACGCCGTTGCGATAGTCGAAATGGCGCATGGCGAGTTAGTCCAGGATCGGATCGAGCAGGAACGGCTTCTTGCGACCACGGGTCGCCGCCGGCGGGCCGTCATCGACGCCGTTCGAGGGCGCGAACACGTCCCTGCCCTTGCTGGCAGCCGACTGTGCATCGGGATCGGCCGCCGGAGCGCCGGCGCCCATCGGCTGTGCGGACGCCTGTGGCGGCAGATCGAGGCCGCCTTTACGGCCACAGCCAGCCAGCACCAAAGCAGAAGCGGTCAGAACGAAAATGGCCCATCGCGCGGACGCAGGGCGGGTCGGACGAGTCACAGCGAAATCCCCAAATGCGGGCGCACCATACAAAGATTGCCGCGCTCTGGCGAGACCCCGAAATCCATTGAATTTTCGCACGTCAGGCCCGATCAGCCCAATTTCCGCTCTTTTTCCAGTCGCTTGAGCCAGCTCTTGGCCTGCGAGGTCACATTCTTCGGCGCCGTGCCACCATAGCTGACCCGGCTCTTCACCGACGATTCCACCGACAGCACCTTCATCACCTCGGCAGTGATCTTCGGTTCCACCGCCTGCATCTCCTTCAAGTCGAGCTCGTGCAACGCCACGCCCTTCTTGGTGGCGATGCCGACGATCCGGCCGGTGACATGATGCGCCTCGCGGAACGGCATTTTCAGCGTCCGTACCAGCCAGTCCGCCAGATCGGTCGCGGTGGCATAGCCCTCGCCAGCGGCGGCCTTCATGCGCTCCTCATTGGGCACGAGATCGCGGACCATGCCGGCAATGGCGCGGATCGCCAGCGACAGCGCCGAATAGGCTTCCATCGCACCGGCTTTGTCTTCCTGCATGTCCTTCTGATAGGCCAGCGGCAGGCCCTTCATGACAATCAACAATCCGGTGAGCGAGCCGATCACGCGGCCGGTCTTGGCGCGCACCAGTTCGGCGGCATCCGGATTGCGCTTCTGCGGCATGATCGAGGAGCCGGTGGTGAACTTGTCCGAGAGACGAACGAGACCGACCAGCGGCGAGGTCCAGATCACGATCTCCTCGGCAAAGCGCGACAGATGCACTGCGGCAATGGACGCGGCCGACAGCGTCTCCAGCACAAAGTCGCGATCCGACACCGCATCGAGCGAATTCGCCATCGGCCGATCAAAACCCAGCGCCTTGGCGGTGGCATGGCGGTCGATCGGGAACGAGGTGCCGGCCAGCGCGGCCGCGCCGAGCGGGCTTTCATTGAGGCGCTTGCGCGCATCAGCAAAACGGCCGCGATCGCGCGACACCATTTCCACATAGGCCAGCAGATGATGACCGAAGGTCACCGGCTGCGCGGTCTGCAAATGGGTGAAGCCGGGCATTACCGTGCCGGCATGTTCCAGCGCGCGGTCGACCAATGCCTGCTGCAGCGAGGCGAAGGCCACGTCGATCTCGTCGATGGTATCGCGCACGAACAGGCGGAAGTCGGTCGCCACCTGGTCGTTGCGGGAACGCGCGGTATGCAGGCGGCCGGAGGCCGGGCCGATCAGTTCGCCGAGCCGGCTCTCCACATTCATGTGAATGTCCTCGAGCGCACGCTTGAATGTGAACGACCCCTTGGTGATCTCTGACAGGATCGTGTCTAGACCCCCTGCGATATTTTTCGCATCTTTCGCGGTGATAATCCCTTGCCTGGCAAGCATCGCAGCATGTGCCTTGGACGCGGTAATGTCCTGGGCATAGAGGTGGCGATCGACGTCGATGGAGACATTGATTTCCTCCATGATGGCGTCGGGGCTTTCATCGAACAGCCCGCCCCACATCTTGTTGCTCACATTGGAGCCCTTACCGTCATTGCTGGACTTGCCGTTGCCCTTGCGCGAAGCCATGAATTGTCACTCATCTTTAACCGCAGCCGACGGATCGTCCGTCGCCAACCGTTGCATAGCCCTAACTGAGACCGAATGACAAACCCTATGCCCGACCAGCCTGCCCCCCGTCCGGCCAAACGCCGTCTGATCGTGCTCGGCGCGGTGCTCGTGGGCGCCGTGATCGGCTTTGCCGCGGTATCCAATATGGATCGGCTGCGGCAGCAGGCTGCGCCGGGCGATCCGACCTGCGCGCCGGCCATCGCACTGTCGAAGAAGATCGAGCCGCTGGCACGCGGCGAAGTCGCCGGCCTGACCATGGCCAGAACGCCGCTGAAATTGCCGGACCTCGCTTTCAGGGATGCCGACGGCCAGGAGAAGAAGCTGTCCGACTGGCGCGGCCGGACGGTGCTGGTGAACCTGTGGGCCACCTGGTGCGTGCCCTGCCGCAAGGAAATGCCGGCGCTGAACAACCTCGAGACCAAGCTCGGCGGCCCGGATTTCCAGGTCGTTGCGATCAATATCGACACCCGCGACGCCGAGAAGCCGAAGGCCTTTCTGAAAGACGGCGGCCTCAACCGGCTGGATTATTTCACCGACACCTCAGCCAAGGTGTTCCAGGACCTCAAGGGCATCGGCCGTGCACTGGGTATGCCGACCTCGGTGCTGATCGACGGCAAGGGCTGCGAGATCGCGACCATCGCCGGCCCTGCCGAGTGGGACAGCGAAGATGCCATCAAGCTGCTGAAAGCGGCGGTGAAGCCCGCCGCGGCCAGTTTCTGAAGACCACGGCACAGACGACTGCGACATACGGCCGCCTGCGCGGATCGCAAAATTCTCCAGAATGCTGTCGGATGAACGCAATTGCGTTCGTCTTGAAAACAACCGGGCCACGCGCGCCCGGCGCCGACGCATGACAGCAGGGAGAAACGACCAATGGCCTATATCGACGGATTCCTCGTTCCAGTGCCGAAGAAGAAGCTGAAAGCCTATGCCGCCATCGCGCGCAAGGCCGGCAAAATCTGGCGCGAATACGGCGCACTCGACTATCAGGAATGTGTCGCCGATGACGTCAGCGTCGGCAAATGGACCTCGTTCCCGCGCAGCGTGAAACTAAAACCCGACGAGACCGTCGTGTTTTCCTATATCATCTACAAGACACGCAAGGATCGCGACCGCATCAACGCCAAGGTCATGAAGGATCCGCGCCTCGCCAAGATGATGGATCCGAAGGCGATGCCGTTCGATATGAAGCGCATGATCTATGGTGGCTTCAAGACGCTGGTTTCGGTCTGATGCAATAGTGGGAGGACGCCATGACGCCGCACGGCCATTTCAACTGGAATGAATTCGTGACGCGTGATCCCGAGCGCGTGAAAGCCTTCTATCAGGAGACCGTTGGCTGGACCTATCAGGCCAAGTGCCTCGCCGGCGGCGGCACCTACTGGATCGCCATGATGGACAATGTGCCGGTCGGCGGCATCTTCCACGCGGAAGGTCCGGGCTACGAAACCGTGCCAGACGGCTGGATGCCATATCTGGCGGTCGACGATGTCGATATCAGGGTGAAGAAGGCGGTCGCTGCCGGCGCTACGCTGATGCGGCCGGTATTCGACATTCCCGACGTCGGCCGGCTCGCAATCCTCCTGCAGCCCGGCGGCGCCGGGATCGGCTGGATCACGCCGTTCGCGTAAGAGCAACCGGGAGGCAGCAAGCTGCTGCCTCCCTTCGCGCTTCAAGCCGGCACTTCGCCGCCGCTGCGCGACAGCAACACGAGCAGCGCGCCCGCCAGTGTCGCCGCTGCGAGATAACCAACGGCACCGAACGGGCCGAAACCGTCGACCAGAATGCCGCCAACGACCGCGCCGACCGTGATCGCGACCTGAAACGCCGAGACGAGCAGGCCGCCCGCAGATTCGGCTTCGTCCGATGCGACCCGCACCATCCATGTCTGGAAGCCGACCGGCAGCACGCCGAAAGCAAAACCCCAGAGACCAACCGCGATGCCGGCGACAAGGCCCGAACTGCCAAAGACAAACAGCACCAACGCGAGCACAGCGATTGCCGCAGATCCCGTGACGATCGCAATTTTCGCACTACGGGCGACAAGTACCCCGCCCGCGAAATTGCCGAAGAAGCCGCCAACGCCATAAGCAAGCAGGACGAGCGAAATCGCAGTGACCGGAAGCTTCGGCACTTGCTCGAGGAAATGGCGGACGTAAGTGAAACCGGCGAAGTGGCCCGAGATACTGACGGCGATTGCGATCATCACGAGCCGGACACTGGGCCGACGCATTAGCACAAACAGCGTGCGCACATCCGGTGATGTGAGCGGCGGCAAGCGCGGCAGCGTCAGCATCTGAAAGACGAGCACGACGGCGCCGACAGCGGCCGCCAGCAAAAACACGTTCCGCCAACCCCAGAGATCGCCGAGATATGCCCCGATCGGCGCGGCGCTGACGGTGGCGATCGAAACACCGCTGAAAATCAGCGAGATCGCGCGCGGCAGCGCCTCGGCCGGAACAAGCCGCATCGCGGTGGCGGTTGCCATTGCCCAAAAGCCGCTGAGACTGATGCCGAGCAGCACGCGGGCAAACAGCAGCAGCGTAAGGTTGCTGGCGGTTGCCGACAGCAAGTTGGACACAATCAGCAGCACCGTGAGTAGCCACAGGACAAGGCGGCGATCCATGGCGCGCGTCACAATGGCCGTTGCAAGCCCGGCGATGATCCCGACAAGGGATGTCGCCGTCACCACCTGCCCGGCAGCGCCAACCGAGACACCGAGATCACTGGCGATCGGCGTGAGGAGGCTGGCCGGCAGGAATTCGGCAGTGACCTGACTGAACGCGCCAAGCATCAAGGAAACGACAGCCGCCCAGGCCGCGTTTGTCCGCTCATTGGTTATTGGAGAAACATCGGTCTCAAGTGCAGCAGTGGCGGAATCAGTCATGGCAATCTCCAGAAGGGACTCCGGAGATGGAGGTGACCTTCTGGAGTTTCCATGCTAGAAAACCCGCAATGCTTGATCATTCGTCCACACCTGTCACTACTCACCCCCTGACCGAGATGCTCCGGGGGTTGAAGATTGAGGGCGTCGATTACGTCCGCTGCCGCATGACCGAGCCATGGGGGCTGGTATTCCCGGCACGGCCGAAGGCGCAATTCCACTTCGTCGCCGAACGCGGCTGCTGGCTGCGAACTCTGGATAACGCGTGGGTTCGCCTTGAACCAGGTGATGCGGTCTTGCTGCCGCGCGGCGCGGAACACGCATTGGCGAGTTCACCCGATGCCTTCCCCGCACCGGTCGAGAATTGCCAGTTCGAGCCGGTGTGCTGCGGCATCCTCGACACCTGCAGCGGCGGCAACAGCAATGGCGAAGAGACCGTGCTGTTCGGTGCCGGCATGACCTTCAACCTCGACAGCCAGCATCCCTTACTGCTGATGATGCCCGAGCTGATGCAGATGCACGAACTTGCCACCGACGAACCCGCCATCCCGCATCTGCTCGAAGCCATGACGTCCGAACTGGCGCTGGATCGCGTCGGTGCCGGCGGCATGCTGACGCGGCTGGCGGATGTTGTCGCCGCGGCACTGATCCGCAACTGGGTGGAGAAAGGCTGCGGCTCTGCCGGCTGGGTCGCAGCGGCGCGCGACCCCGGTATCGGGCGAGTTCTCGCTGCGATCCACCGCGATCCGACCGGGGACTGGACCGTCGAGGCGCTGGCGAACGTCATGCATGCGTCACGCTCGGCGTTCGCATTGCGCTTCGCCAACGTCGTCGGCCAGACACCGGCCCGTTACGTCGCGCAATTGCGAATGCAGGAAGCAAAGCAGTGGCTCACTCGCGACCGCTTGAAGATCGCGGTCGTCGCGCGCCGGCTTGGTTATGAATCGGAAGCCGCGTTCAGCCGCGCCTTCAAGCGCATTATCGGCGCGCCACCGAGCCATTTTCGCGCGACACTGACCGCTGCTTCCAACGACCAGCAGCCAGGTTCGACAGCACCTTAAGCGGCAATATCGACGTTGCCGCCGACGCCTGCACCGAGATTGGCCTGGGAGGCCTGCTGTGCGCCGCCGAGCAGCGTGAGCACGGTGTTCTTTTCCATGTCGGCATTCGACTTCATGATCGAGGTCGAAATCTGCTGCTGCGTCCCCGCTGCCTTCATGGCAAGCGCGCTGGCAACCAAGGCCATATCCATCAGAAATACTCCGTAACGACGTACCGCCGGTATAGCGGTGCGGGGTTAACGAATGTTGACGTTGTGTCTCTCATCCCGCATTTGCACGAAATGCCGCACCCAAGGTGCGCAGCGCACCGCGGGCGCCAGCGTCCGCGAGATTCGAATACAGAATGACGTCGCAGTTCGGCAGCTTCGGCAGTGCGAGGCGCGGACCGAGATCAACACTACCGGCCGGTGCGACACGGCGGACCAGTGCACCGATCGCAAGACCTGCGGAGATCGCAGCGCCGATCGTCGCCACACCGCCGCCCACAAACACTTCGGTCCAGGGAATCCCTGCGGCATCGAGCGCACCAACCGCCATGGCGCGCACGCTGCAAGGCTCGGCCTGGGTCGCCAGCCGCAGCGGCTCACCGGGCGGATGATTGAAATCCGGCGCAGCGATCCAG
This sequence comes from Tardiphaga sp. P9-11, assembly GCF_008329525.1. GTDB lineage: Bacteria > Pseudomonadota > Alphaproteobacteria > Rhizobiales > Xanthobacteraceae > Tardiphaga. The sequence continues at coordinate 31,172 of NZ_NPKQ01000009.1, forward strand.
CCGAACTCCTCTTCGAGCAGCACCTCGCCATCGCGGCGGCGCGCGTCGTGCCGCAGCACGATTGCAGCATCGAGATCACCGCTATCATAGGCCTGCAGCATTGCTCGCGAGGTTTCTATGCGCAGCTCGATCACCAGCGAGGGATCGGTGACACTCATGCGTTTCAGCACCTGCGCCAGATCGGCACCGACGAGATGCTGGCTGATACCGACGACAAGGCGCCGCTGTTTCACTGCGAACGAGCCGATGGCCGACTGATGCGCGGCAACGAGGTTGCGGGCCGAGGCGAGGAAGGCAGCCCCCTCGGCCGACAGGCGCACCAACCGCGGCGTCCGCTCCAGAAGGCGCTTGCCAAGCCCGCTCTCCAGCCGCTTGATCTTCAGGCTGATGGCCGACTGGGTGCTGCCCAAGGCTTCAGCCGCCCGGGTGAAACTGGTCAGATCGGCCACGAGTACGAAGGCCTGAACCGCCTCGATATCCAGCGTCTTCATCGCAATCATTTCATTTCGTTATCATTGAAATATTATTTCATACCATTTTACAATGATCAATGGCCGACTAGATTTCCTGCATCGGATTAACCGACAGGAGGATCCAAGATGCCGCTCGTTCGCATTTCACTGAAGCGGGGCAAGCCCGCAGCCTATCGCAAGGCCATCGCCGACAGCGTCTACCAGGCGATGATCGAGACGTTCGGCGTCCCGGAGAACGATCGCTTCATCGTCACCCATCAGCATGACGACGACGATTTCAGCTACAGCCCCGATTATCTCGGCATCCAGCGCACCGACGATCTGGTCCTGATCCAACTCACGGTCAGCAATACGCGCGGCGTGGAGCAAAAGCAGAAGCTCTATCGCGGCATCGTCGACCGGTTGACGGCATCGCCGGGGCTGCGGCCCGAAGACGTCTTCATCAACCTTGTCGAGGTGCTGCCGGAGAACTGGTCGTTCGGCAACGGCGTGGCGCAATACGTCAAATGATCACGCTGCGCATCACGCTCATGGCGCATCTGTGCGGTGTCGGGATGGGCATGGCGACGATTGTCGGCCTCGTGCCGGCGGTGACAAAGCTGGTGCGGGCTTTTATTTACTAAGTCCGCAAGACCCGCCACACACGCCGTCGTCATCCGCGGGCAGCGCGAAACAAGTTTCGCTAGATGACCCGCGGATCCACTTTCACTTTGGCATCTTAGGTGGATTGCCGGGTCAGGCCCGGCAATGACAGCGCTTTAAAGCAGCGACAGCGCGTAATGTTTACGGCGCGCGACGCTTAGCGCGTCGGGACCGGCTTCTCGCCGCGATAGTCGTAGAAGCCACGCTGGGTCTTACGACCGAGCCAGCCGGCTTCGACATATTTCACCAGCAGCGGGCATGGCCGATACTTGGAGTCGGCGAGGCCTTCATGCAGCACCTGCATGATCGACAGGCACGTATCGAGGCCGATGAAATCGGCGAGTTCGAGCGGGCCCATCGGGTGATGCGCACCGAGCTTCATCGCCATGTCGATGGCCTCGACGTTACCAACGCCTTCATACAGCGTGTAGATCGCCTCGTTGATCATCGGCAAAAGAATACGATTGACGATGAAGGCCGGAAAGTCTTCCGAGACGGCGATCTGCTTGCCTAGTCTGGTGACGAAGTCCTTGGACGCGTCGAAGGTCGCGTCATCGGTGGCAATGCCGCGGATCAGTTCGACCAGTTCCATCAACGGCACCGGATTCATGAAGTGAATGCCGATGAACTTCTCGGGACGGTCGGTCGATGCGGCAAGGCGCGTGATCGAGATCGACGATGTGTTGGAGGCAATGATCGCTTCCGGCTTCAGCACGGCGCAGAGATCGTGGAAGATCTTGCGCTTGATCTCTTCCTTCTCGACGGCGGATTCGATCACGAGATCGCAATCGGCGAGACCATCCATCGTGTCCGAGGAGGTGATGCGATCCAGCGCGGCCTTGCGTGCATCCTCGGTAATGACCTTCTTCGACACCTGACGCGACAGATTGCCGTTGATGGTCGCCATGGCCGATTTCAGGCGGTCGGCAGAGACGTCGTTCAGCACGACTTCGAGGCCGCCCAATGCAGCCACATGCGCAATGCCATTGCCCATCTGGCCCGAGCCGATCACGCCGACTTTCTTGATCATAACCGCCATCTTGCCTGTCATCTCTGGGAACACACCGCCCGCGCATGCCACGTTCGGAAAAGCCATCTTTACATAAAACACCGGCCGGAGTCAGTTACTCCGGCCGATGTTGTTAAATGAGGCGCAAGGCCTTATTCAGCAAGGCCTTATTTGCCAAATCCTCGCTTGCAGAGCCTTCACTTGCCGAGTGCTTCGGTCAGCTCCGGCACGGCCTGGTAGAGGTCGGCGACCAGTCCGTAATCGGCGACCTGGAAGATCGGCGCGTCTTCGTCCTTGTTGATCGCGACGATCACCTTGGAGTCCTTCATGCCGGCGAGATGCTGGATCGCGCCGGAAATGCCGATGGCGATGTACAGTTCCGGAGCCACGACCTTGCCGGTCTGGCCGACCTGCCAGTCGTTCGGCGCATAGCCGGCATCCACCGCGGCGCGCGACGCGCCGACGCCGGCGCCGAGCTTGTCGGCGAGCGGCTCGATATACTTGGTGAAGTTCTCGCGGCTCTGCATGGCGCGGCCACCGGACACGATGATCTTCGCCGAGGTCAGTTCCGGACGATCGCTCTTGGCCATGTCCTCACCGACAAAGGTCGACAGACCGGGATTCTCGGCGGTCTTGACGTCTTCCACCGCCGCGCTGCCGCCGTCACCGGCTGCTGCGAAGGTCGAGGTACGCACCGTGATGACCTTCTTGGCGTCCTTGGACTTCACGGTCTGGATGGCGTTACCGGCATAGATCGGACGCTCATAGGTGTCGGGCGCAACCACCTTGGTGATTTCCGACACCTGCATCACGTCGAGCAAAGCGGCGACGCGCGGCATGACGTTCTTCGACCGCGTGGTCGCAGCGGCGATCAGCACGTCATAACCCGGCGCCAGCGACACGATCAGCGCGGCCAGCGGCTCGGCTAGATCGTGGGCGTAGGAGGCGTCGTCGGCGAGCAGCACCTTGGTGACGCCCTGCAGCTTGGCGGCAGCTTCCGCGGCCGGCTTCGCATTCTGGCCGGCAACGAGGATATGCACCTCGCCGCCGATCTGGGTCGCAGCGGTAAGCGCCTTGTTGGTGGAATCCTTCAGGGTGGCGTTGTCGTGATCGGCAAGCAGCAATGTCGGCATTAGAGCACCCCGGCTTCAGTCTTGAGTTTCGATACCAGTTCGGCGACGTCCTTGACCTTGACACCGGCCTTGCGGCCGCCCGGTTCGCTGGTCTTGATGATCTCGAGACGCGGAGAAATATCGACGCCGTAACCATCGGCGGTTTTCTCGTCGATCGGCTTCTTCTTCGCCTTCATGATGTTCGGCAGCGACGCGTAGCGCGGCTCATTCAGACGAAGGTCGGTAGTCACGATGGCCGGTCCCTTGAGCTTGACGGTCTGCAGACCGCCGTCGACTTCACGGGTCACAGTAACTTCGTCGCCCTCGATCACGAGCTTGTTGGCGAAGGTCGCCTGCGGCCAGCCAAGCAGCGCAGCCAGCATCTGGCCGGTCTGGTTGGCGTCGTCGTCGATCGCCTGCTTGCCGAGGATCACGAGGCCCGGCTTTTCCTCATCGGCGACGGCCTTGAGAATCTTCGCCACGGCGAGCGGCTCGACGGTGCCATCGACCTTAACGAGGATGCCGCGGTCGGCGCCCATTGCGAGGCCGGTGCGGAGAGTTTCGGACGCCTGTGCGGGACCGATCGACACCACCACCACTTCGGTTGCCTTGCCGGCCTCTTTCAGGCGCAGGGCTTCCTCAACAGCGATTTCGTCGAACGGATTCATCGACATCTTGACGTTGGACAGTTCGACGCCCGATCCGTCGCTCTTGACGCGAACCTTGACGTTGTAATCGACCACCCGTTTGACCGCGACCAGAACCTTCATCGATCCTCTTTCGTGTGAGTTTTATTGTTTCAGAGCTTGCTCGGAAGCTTGGGCGCGGAACCTAAAGCCCCTGCCACACGGGGTCAACGCGCCAGACCCTAAAATCGAATGTCTCTAGGCCAGCCGATTTAGCCGAAATTACCGGTTCTGGCCGGGCACAATCTAGCGATTCTGCCCGGGCACCCAGAGCACGTCGCCGGCACCATTGTCGTTCTGCGAGCGGCTGGCGACGAACAGGAAGTCCGACAGTCGGTTCATATACTGGATACCAGCATCCGAGACCGGTTCATTGGGCTGGGCGGCGAGTTCCACCATGATCCGTTCCGCACGGCGGCAGATCGTCCGCGCCACATGGAGATGGGCCGCAGCCGGTGTTCCGCCAGGCAAAACAAACGAGGTCAGATCGGCCAGCGGCGCGTTGAGCATATCAATATCGTTCTCCAACCGCTCGACCTGACTCGCCAGCAGGCGCAGCCGCTCGGCCTTACCCTCGCGCTGCGGAACCGCCAGATCAGCCCCGAGATCGAACAGATCGTTCTGGATCAGCCCGAGCATCGCATCGAGGGACCGCGCATGGGCGAGATGCAGCCGCACCACGCCGATCGCCGCATTGGTCTCGTCGACGGTTCCATAGGCGCTGACCCGGAGATCATATTTCGGCCGACGCTCGCCGGTGCCGAGAGCTGTCGTGCCATCATCGCCGGTGCGGGTATAGATGCGGTTGAGAACGACCATCGAATTGATCCAGCGCCAGTTAAGGAATTTGTGTCAGCGGCCCATGGCCCAGACGGTGACCATGGTGAGGATAATGGCGACGAATTGCAGCACCACGCGCCATCGCATCAGCTTTTGCGAGCGATCCGGCGAGCCGCCGCGCATCATATTGAACAGGCCGAGCAGCAGAACCAGCGCAACGGCACCGACCGCGATGGGGAGAATGATATTGCTGAGCGTTGATGTCATATCGGCTACATAACACTGCGTCACAGGCTTCGCTATCGCCGGCCATCAAAATGGCTGAGCGGTCAAGCGCAGGCTGCAATGCAACGATCTGGCTTTTTCGCGTTAGATATCAGAAGCTAACATGAACGCCGGTGATTTGCCGGCCGATCCCGAACCAGGTGGACTGTGAGGCAGATACGCACCGTCTACGATGTCGTACTGGACGCCTTCTATACGTTTCTCGCCGATGACGGCTGGGCGATTGCCAGCCATATCGCCCTCTCCACCCTGATGGCGCTGTTTCCGTTCCTGATCGTGCTGGCCTCGCTGGCCGGCTTTTTCGGCTCCAAGAATCTCGCCGACCAGGCCGTCGGCCTGCTGCTGGAGATCTGGCCGGATCAGGTGGCCGGCGCATTGTCGGGACAGATCCACGACGTCCTCACCACCACGCGCGGCGATGCACTGACCATCGGCCTCGTCCTCGCGGTGTATTTTGCCTCCAATGGCGTCGAGAGCCTGCGCGTCGCGCTGAACCGCGCCTATTCGGTGATCGAGCCGCGGCGCTGGTACTGGTTGCGGCTGGAATCGATCGGCTACACGCTGGTCGCTGCCTTCACCGCGCTCGCCATGGCGTTCCTGATCGTGCTCGGCCCGCTGATGCTTGAAATCATCAGGCGCTATGTGCCGCTGATGGTCGAGAACAACGAGCGACTGCTGACGGTCGCGCGTTACGGCATCACCATCGTCGCGATGGTGACCGCCCTGTTCATCCTGCATGCGTGGCTGCCGGCGGGACGTCGCACCTTCGTCCAGATCCTGCCGGGCATCATCTTCACGATGCTGGCCTCGCTGGCGTCGGGCATCGGCTTCGGTCTTTATCTGGCGCGCTTCGCCAACAACTACGTGACGATGTATGCCGGCCTGGCGTCGGTGATTATCGCGCTGGTGTTTCTGTACTTTATTGCGGCGATATTCGTGTTCGGCGGCGAACTCAATGCCGCCATCATCAAGTCGCGGCTGCCCCGCGGCGTCTCGCTTCAAGCAGCGCAGTCGCTAGCGCCCGCGGAGACACCGGTTTGATAAGGAACGCATCGGCGCCGGCCTGACGTGATGCGGCTTCGTCTTCACCGCGACCGGACACCCCAATGATCGCGACGCGGCCATGCGGCGCCTTCAACGCACGGATCTGCCGGATCGCCTCGACGCCGTCGATACCCGGCAGCACCATGTCCATGAGCACCGCATCGAACGTGCCCTGCATGACGCGCTCGGCCGCAGCCTCGCCGCGGCCAATGAATTCAGCCTGGTGGCCTAGTTCGGTGAGGATGGCGTTGAGCACGACACGGCCGAACGGATTGTCCTCCACGCTCAGCACCCGCAGCGCTTCTCCCGGCGCAAAAGAAGCATCGTCGGCACTCGACATGATGGCGATCGAACCGCTCGCCTTGGCAAGCGCCACCGTCAACGTGAACACTGTCCCACCACCACGGCTCTGCACCACCGTGATGTCGCCACCCATGGCGCGGGCGAGTTGTTTGACCGACGATAGGCCGAGACCGGCACCACCAAAACGCGACGCGATCGAGACATTGGCTTGCGAGAACGGTTTGAACAGTCGCTTGATTTCGGCGAGCGTGAGCCCGATGCCGCTATCGGAGACGGTGAAGGATACGCCGACCTTGCCCGCCATGCGCACAGGCGAGACCTTCAGCGCCACATTACCCTGCTCGGTGAACTTCACCGCATTGTCGATCAGATTTTCCAGTGCCGCGCGCAGCCGCACGGGATCGCCGATCACAAACACCGGCAGTCTGTCGGAGATCGCGACCCGCCACAGCAACCCCTTGGCAGCCGCGCGGCCCGCCAGCGAGTCGCCGATCGTGCGGGCAAGTGTGCGCAGATCGAAGAAGTCCTGCCGCACTTCGAGCCTGGATGTGCCGGTGCGGGCGGCATCAACGAACAGCGTCGCGAGGCTTGCCAGATGCTCGGCGCCGGCCTTGATGGTCTCGACCCAGCGCCGTTCACGTTCATCGAGATCGGAGGTTGCCAGCAACTCGCTGACCGCAAGAATACCGGTGAGCGGCGTGCGCACCTCATGGGCAAACACCGCCAGCGCGGTTTCCACCATCGTATCGGCACGCGGCGAGCTGCGCTTGGCGCGCGGCTTCGATGCAGGCTTCTTTGCCGCACGCGTCTTGGCCACGCGTTTTTTCAGCGTTTGCTTAGTGCGCGTCCGCGTCTTGCGCGGCGAGCGCGATGTCAGCGCCATATGTTGCCCACCCGTCCCGGCGGCACCATGCCACGACGGGGCGCGCGGAGTCACGCCGCAGGCCCAATCGGACTTGCGGATTTCTTGCGGCTGGCTTGCGACTAACTTGCGGCGCGGCGGGGCAAAGCGACCAAGCGCCGGATATCGGCTGGTGTAGTGCCCCCGGCCCGCAACTCCCGCAGGCTGGTGGAGCCGGTCGACTTCGACAGTTTGGCGCCACCAGTATCGCGTACCAGCGGATGATGCCGATAGACCGGCTGCGGCAGGTCGAGCAGTTGCTGCAACAGCCGGTGCATGCTGGTGGACCAGAACAGATCCTGGCCACGCACCACATGGGTCACCCCCTGCAGCGCATCGTCGATCACAACCGAGAGATGATAGCTGGTCGGTGTTTCCTTGCGGGCCAGGATCACATCGCCCCAGGCCTCCGGCCGTGCGGCAACGGTCCCGGTCTCGCCGCTCGGACCCACTCCCTGGTCGGTCCAGGTCAGCGAACCGCTGGCCTGGATGGCTTTGGTCATATCGAGCCGCAGTGCCATCGGGACATCCGCCTGTTTGAGTTCGGCCACGACCTGCGGCGACAGCGACTTGGCGACACCGGGATACACCGGCGCACCGTCGGGATCGCGTGGCCAAGGGCCTTTCGCCTCTTCCGTCGCAATCAGTCGCGCAATCTCGGCACGGCTTTCGAAGCTAGGATAGAGCAGTCCCATGGCTGCGAGCCGCTCGGTCGCAGCACGGTAGTCGGCGAAATGCTGCGACTGTCGCCGCACCGGCTGCTCCCAGTCGATGCCGAGCCAGGCGAGATCCTCATAGATCGCTGCCTCGAATTCCGGCCGGCAGCGCGTCGCATCGATATCCTCGATCCGCAGCAGTAATTGTCCGCCGGCCTCGCGCGCCAGATCGAAATTCAGCAGCGCCGAATAAGCGTGGCCGAGATGCAGATAGCCGTTGGGACTGGGCGCGAAGCGAAAAACAGGGGCCATCGCGGCTTTCCTAGATGAGCTCGCGCGCGAAAGCGCGCGTCAACCAGTCCATGAACACGCGTACCCGCGGCGAGAGCTGGCGATTGCGCGGATAGAGCAGCGACACGGGCGACGGTGTCGGCGGATGTTGCGGCAGCACCTCGACCAGCGTGCCATCGGCCAGTTCACCCTTGATGCGATAGCGCGGCACCTGCACCAGACCGAAGCCGAGTTTCGCCATCGCCGCGTAGTTATCGGCGCTGTTCACGGTGATCGCCACCGGCAACGTGACATAACGCAGCGTGCCGTTATCCTGAAATTCCAGCGGCAGCACTGCGCCTGTTGCCGAGGAATGATAGCCAACCATGCGATGGCCTTCGAGCGCATCGACGGACAGAGGCATACCCACGCGCGCGAGATAGGACGGCGCGGCGCAGGTGACTTCATCCATCATGGTCAGCCTACGCGCCACCATGTCGCTGTCGCGGAGTTCGCCGACACGCACCACGCAGTCGATGCCCTCGCGGATGAGATCGACCAGCCGATCGCCCTCGCTGAGATAGAGCTGAATATCAGGATATTCGGCGAGAAAGTCGGGCAGATGCGGCAGCACGAAACTACGCGCCAGCGTGCCGTTCATATCCACCCGCAACGGCCCTTTGGGCTTGGCGCCACAGAACGCGCTTTCGGCGTCTTCGAGATCGGCAATCAGCGTCAGGCAGCGCTGGTGATAGGCCTCGCCATCCAACGTCGGCCGCACCAGCCGCGTGGTGCGCTCCAGCAGTCGCACGCCGAGCCGTGCCTCGATCTGCTTCACGGCGTCGGTGACGGTCGAGCGCGGCAGGCCGAGATCCGCAGCCGCAGCCGTAAAACTGCGCCGCTCCACTACCCGGATGAACACCCGCATCGTCTCGAAACGGTCCATTTCTTTGTTCGTTAAATTCGAATTGTGATGTCAGATAATGCATCATTATCCGGATAATGGAATAGCCTAAATTTCTCCCATCACGGCGGCACTGCCAGTCGGCCGCCTCATCGAGGAGAAGCGAAATGACCAACCAATCCAATAAAGTAGCCATCGTGACGGGCGCATCCCGCGGCATCGGCGCAGCCATCGCCGAGCGGCTGGGTCGCGACGGCTTCACGGTCATCGTCAATTACTCCGGCAATGCCGCGCCTGCCGAAGCCGTCGCACAGAAGATCGAAGCCGCAGGTGGCCGCGCGCTTACCGCCAAGGCCGATGTCAGCGATCCTGCCGCGGTGCGCGGCATGTTCGATGCGGCGGAGACCGCCTTTGGCGGCATCGACGTGTTGATCAACAATGCCGGCATCATGAAGCTCGCCACATTCGCCAATGCTGACGATGCGTCGTTCGACCAGCAGATAGCGGTCAATCTGAAAGGCACGTTCAACACCATGCGCGAGGCGGCGAAGCGGCTGCGCGATGGCGGCCGTGTCGTGAATTTCTCCACGGGCGTCGTCGGCACCAAGCTGGAAACCTACGGGATCTATGCGGCCACCAAAGCTGCAGTCGAAACCATGACCGGGATCATGGCCAAGGAAATGCGCGGTCGCTCGATCACCGTGAACGCCATCGCGCCCGGCCCGACCGCGACCGACCTGTTTCTGAATGGCAAGTCACCGGAACTGATCGAGCGTTTCGCCAAGGCGACGCCAATGGAGCGTCTCGGCACCCCCGAAGACATCGCCAATGCCGTTGCCTTCCTGGTCGGCCCTGAAGGCGGCTGGATCAACGCCCAGGTGCTGCGCGCCAATGGCGGGCTGGTCTGAATTTCCCAAATGCAAAACGGCGGCCATCGAAGATGCCCGCCGTTTCATATTCATAATGACGATGCGTCTCAGGACTCGGCGCGGCCGCTCTGGATCACGACGACGCGGCTGCCGATCTTCACACGGTTATAGAGATCGACAACGTCCTGGTTCATCAGCCGGATGCAGCCGCTGGAGACAGCATGGCCGATGGTCTCGGGTTCGGTGGTGCCGTGGATGCGGAACATGGTGTCGCGTTCGCCCTGATAGAGATACATCGCGCGCGGCCCGAGCGGATTATCGATGCCGCCCTCCATGCCACCGGCCATCTTGCGATAGCGCGCAGGTTCGCGGTTCATCATGTTTTCCGTCGGGGTCCAGTGCGGCCACTCGGCCTTGCGCTTGATCACCGCAGCCCCGGCAAAAGCGAGGCCGGCCTTGCCGACGCCGATGCCATAGCGCATCGCCTTGCCATCGCCTTCCACGAGATAGAGATGCCGTGCGGCTGTATCGACCACGATGGTGCCAACGGGCTCCTTGGTCCGGTACGCGACGCGCTGACGCAGCATCGCCGAATCGATTGCGGAGACGTCGATGGCCGGCAGTGTGTGGCCGCCGTCATTCAACTCGGCATAGCTGGCGGACGGACCGCCAAAACCGGTGGACGACATTATCCCACCGCTGCTTGCACACCCCGCCAGCAAAGCGGGCAACATCAAAAGCGCCAGAAGGCGCAGCCCGCGTGATCCACCAAAACCTGTCATTCCCAACCCTTGCTGCAACGCGTCCAACCCGGACGACCTGCATCTCATACAGGGCTGAGCGATCAAATCAGGCTCAACAGCATGTCATTCGGCTGATGGAACAGGTCTGTGCTGCACTTTGCGCGCCGCTGTGGTGATCGCGCCACAGCGGCGGAGGCGCACAAATAACCTCAGGTTGAAGCTCCCCCTTTGAGGGTCGGCGAGCGGGCAACACGAGCCTGCCCACGGAACCGCAGCAGCTATGCCCGCTGATGCGTGCCGAAGCGCTCCACCATGGTCTCGCTGGCCGTGTTGAGACCGATGACATCGACCACCGCGCCATGACGACGCAGTTTCAGCACGATGTCGTCCCACAACTATCAATACGCGGACGACCGCTACAAACCCGCTCGCATAATGGGATCTATATCACGTCCGTTAGGAGGACGAGGTGTTCGATGAAGTACACGCGCATTGTAATGCGAAGCACTTGCAGCTGGATTTCACGGCTTGCATCGTTGTGATCGGCATATTAGAGCACACAGCCGCGTAAGACTTCGCGTCACCCCAACGAGATTTTCAGATGACAAGCGTTCGCAGTCTTGCGCAAGGCAGCATTGCCGTTGGCCTGCTGGTCCTCGCGATGAAATACGCCGCCTATCATCTGACCGGCAGCGTCGCACTGCTGTCCGATGCGATCGAAAGCATCGTCAATGTCGTGACGGCAATCGTCGTTCTGCTTGCGACCACACTGAGCGCGAAACCGGCAGACGACGATCATCCCTACGGGCATCACAAGGTTGAGTATTTCTCGGCCGTGCTCGAAGGCGTGCTGATCGTGCTCGCCGCGATTCTGATCCTGCGTGAAGCCTATCAAGGCTACCTGGCGCCGCGCCTCGTCGAAGCGCCCTGGGTCGGCCTGCTCGTCAACGCGGCGGCGAGTATCATCAATGCCGGTTGGGCTTGGGTGCTGATCCGGCAAGGTCGCATTCACCGCTCACCTGCCCTCGCAGCGGACGGCCGCCATTTATTGTCCGACGTGTATTCTTCAATCGGTGTTCTCGGCGGCGTCGGAGTGGCAGCACTGTCGGGGATCGCGGTCCTCGACCCGATCCTTGCGGCGCTCGTCGCGCTCAACATCCTGTGGGCCGGTTGGGGCCTGATGAAGGAGTCGCTCAGCGGATTGATGGATGAGGCCATCCCGCCAGCCATGCTCGCGAGCATCAAGCAGACCATATCGGCCCATGCCGACGGCGCCATCGAGGCGCATGACCTGCGCACCCGCCGCGCCGGCAGCATGACTTTTATCGATTTCCATCTGGTGGTGGCAGGATCGACCACCGTGAGTGCCGCGCACGACATTTGCGACAAGCTCGAGACCGCGATCCGCCAGGAGATCGGCGAAGCTCTGATCACCATCCATGTCGAACCCGACGACAAGGCCAAGCATTCCGGCATCGTCGTTCTATAAATTTCGGGTCACTTCGCTCCCCCAACGGCTTTGACAGGTTCCGCCCACGTGTTAATCGGGAGGCGAGGATCGATCCCGTGACACATGTTTCGCGCAAACGCTGGTTTGGGGCCGTGGCATCTTTGGCCGCTGCCTATGCGCTTGTGCTCAATGTCGTGCTGTCCAGCTTGTTGCTGGCGGCGATCTCGCCGACCGCACAGGCTGCAGGCTTCGAGCTCTGCCTCACCCATCCCGACCTTGCCGCATCCCCCGACGACGCCGGAAAGACCACCGGCGCTCCGGCGGTGCATTGCCCAGTCTGCGTCGGCACCCATGCGCCGGGCGCCCCGCCTGCCTCCGCGACTTTCCTCATCTCGCGCATCGCCATTGCGATCACTCCCGTTGCGGCTCCCGACGATCGCATCGTCGCGGAAACCGCAACTTCTGACCACCGGGCCCGCGCACCACCGCGCCTGAGCTGACGTTCCATGCCGTCAGACGCCGCGCATCCGCGCGCGCGTTGCTCAGTTCAATCCCGGTGGAGTTTCACCCATGTTATCCGTTTCCAAGCGGCTGCGCAGAACCCTGCTCGCCTCCGCGGCCACGCTCATTCCGAGCGTGGTATCGGCCCAATCGGCTCCCTTCACATCGCTGCCGGCGGTCACCGTCGATGCGCCCGCGCAACCGCGCACCGCTGCTGCGCGCAAGCCACGCCAAACTCAAATTGCGCCAAACGCCCGCACTGCGCACACCGCCCCTTCGGCAACGCCGGCTCCTGTCGGCGCGCAGGCACCGAACGTGCCGGGCGCACTCACTGTGCTCACCGCCCAGCAGGCACTCCGCGACATCCAGCAGACACCCGGCGGCGTCGCGCTGGTGACGGCAGATGCGTGGCGAACATCGACGCCGTCGAACACCATCAAGGACATCCTCGATTATGTGCCCGGCGTGTTCGCTCAACCAAAATGGGGTGACGATACAAGGCTGTCGATCCGCGGATCGAGCCTGTCGCGCAATTTCCATCTGCGCGGCGTGCAGCTCTATATGGACGGCATCCCGATCAACACCGCCGACGGCTATGGCGATTTCCAGGAGATCGATCCGACCGCCTATAAATATGTCGAGGTGTTCAAAGGCGGCAACGCATTGCGCTTTGGTGCCAATTCGCTCGGCGGCGCCATCAATTTTGTGACGCCCACCGGCCGCGATCCTTTTCCGAACGGCGCGTCGGTCGACATGGGCGCTTTCGGCTTCCGTCGCCTGCAGGCCAACACCGGCGGCGCCAATGGTCCGTGGGACGGCTTCATCACGGCCTCGACGCAATCCGCCGATGGCTTCCGCGATCACAGCTATGGCGAGGCCACCCGCGTCAGCGGCAACGTGGGTTACCAGTTTTCGCCGGATTTCGAGACGCGCTTCTATCTCAATGCCAACAGCGTCCGTCAGCGCATTCCCGGCTCGGTTAGCAAAGACAGCGCGCTGAACTCACCGACCACGGCGGCGGCCAGCAACCTCACCGGCGACCAGCAGCGCAATATCGACACGGTGCGCCTCGCCAATAAGACCACGATCCGTCTCGACAACACCACGATCGATTTCGGCGTCTTCGGCGTCGACCGGCACCTGATGCACCCCATCTTCCAGTATCTGGATTACAGCTATCAGGACTATGGCGGCTTCGCGAAGGTCACCGACGACCGCACTATCGGTGGCTATCGCAACGTATTCGTCGCCGGCGTCAACGTGATCAACGGCCGCATCGACAACAACCAGTACGTCAATGTCGGCGGCCAGAAGGGCGCGCTGACGTCGTCATCGATCGACCGCTCGAAGAATACATCGGTCTATGCTGAGAATTCGTTCTATGTGCTGCCCTCCGTCGCATTGATTGGCGGCACGCAATTCCTCTATGCCACGCGCAACCGTCAGGATCGTTTCCTGAGCGATGGCGACCAGTCGGGCGCGACCGAATTCAACCTGTGGAGTCCGAAAGGCGGCGTCCTCTGGAATATCGATCCGACTTGGCAGGCTTACGCGAATATCTCGCGCAGTGCCGAAGTCCCGAGCTTCGGCGAGAGTTCGAACGGCCCGGGCATCCCGACCATTCCCTTCACCAGCATCCGGCCGCAGCGCGCCACCACCTATGAAATCGGAACGCGTGGACGGCGACCCGACCTGACATGGGAGCTGACGGGCTATCGCGCCAACATCACCGACGAATTGCAATGTATTTATAGCGCCTTCGGCAATTGCAACGTCACCAATGCGGATCGCACCATCCATCAGGGCATCGAGGCCGGCCTTGGCATCGCTGTCTTCAAGGGCATGTTCGACGCGGGTCCGCAGCCGGACAAGCTCTGGCTCAACATGGCCTATACGTTCAACGACTTCCGCTTCGACAATGATGCAACTTTCGGCAACAACCTGCTGCCGGGCGCGCCGCGGCACTATCTGCGCGCGGAATTGCTCTACAAGCATGCCAACGGCTTCTATCTCGGTCCCAATCTCGAATGGGTGCCGGAATCCTATTATGTCGACAGCGCCAATACGCTGAAAACCGAGCCCTACGCGCTGCTCGGCCTGAAAGCCGGCGTCGACAATGGCGGCACATATTCGGGCTATATCGAAGCACGCAACGTGCTCGATACCCGCTACATCGCCTCCGCAAGCATTCTCAATCAGGCCACGGCGACATCACCGCTGTTCGAACCCGGCACCGGCCGCGCGATCTATGCCGGCGTCAAGGCGAGGTGGTGAAGATGACGAAATCAGCTATGCTTCCATTCACGAAAGGACGTTCCATGACCAACCGCTCCACGCTGTTGCTTCTCACTGCGCTGGGCGCAGCGGCCACGCCGGCCCATGCTCATGTCTTCGTGCAGAGCGGTCCGGCCACGGTCGGCGGCTCCTACCGCGCTGTGCTCGCCGTGCCGCATGGCTGCGGCACCTCGCCGACGACGAAGATCACCGTGCAGATTCCCGAAGGCATGATCGCGGTGAAGCCGATGGCGAAGCCAGGCTGGACTATCGCCGTGAAGAAGGGCGCCTATGCGCAGTCCTACGATTTCATGCATGGCCTGAAGGCGTCGGAGGGCGTGAAGGAAATCACCTGGACCGGGAAGCTCGACAACGACTTCTATGACGAGTTCGTGTTCTCGGCCTATCTGCCTGCCGCATTGAAGGCCGATGCACCGTTGTATCTGCCCACACTACAGAGCTGCGAGCAGGGCTCGGAGGAGTGGGCGCAGATCCCGGTTGCGGGGCAGGATCCGCACAGCCTGAAATCACCGGCGCCGATCGTGCGCCTTGCGGCGGCAGCGCCTGATAATGCGATGGCGCAGATGTCCGGCATGGTCCATGCGGGCGACCTGATGATATCGACGCCCTGGACACGGGCGACGCCGCCCGGGGCAAAGGTGGCCGGCGGCTATCTCACGGTGACCAATGGCGGCAAGACCAGCGACAAACTGCTCGGTGGCACCTTCACCGGCGGCAGCCGCATCGAGGTACACGAAATGAGCATGAACGACGGCGTGATGAAGATGCGCCCGCTCAATGACGGGCTCGAGATCAAGCCCGGCGCCACGGTGAAGCTCGAGCCCGGCGGCTATCACCTGATGCTGATGGATCTCGCCAAGCCGCTCGCCAAGGGCGACAAGGTGAAGGCTCAATTGCAGTTCGAGAAGGCCGGCAAGGTGGATGTCGAACTCGACGTCAACGCCGTCGGCGCTTCGGCACCGGCCGGCGGCGGACACGCGCACTGATCGCATCGAGATCTCGCGCACCGCACATCTTGCGGTGCGCACGATGTCCATGACGAGGCCGCGATTGTGTCGGGCGTCTCGATTCGGATAGTTTGCAATTCTGGGCTATCCAATTTTTCGTCAGCGCCGCAACAGCCGCACATACCATCCAGACCATTGTCACAGACTACGATTCCACCTGGCGTTAGTGCAGCCGGGGAGCCTTCAGCATCTTCGAACGGTCTGTAGATACCAACTCGACATCAAACGTATCGCCACCGCGATACAACGTCAGCGGCACGTCGACACCAGCGGTACCGAGCGCCCAGAGTGCGCGATAAAATTCGGCGGAATCCGATACCTCTTCGCCATTCACGGCAAGAATTACATCGCCGGTCTTGAGCTCGGCCCGCGCCGCAGGCCCCTTCCTGGCGATCCCGACCACGACAACCTTGTCCTCGACCTCCGCGGCATAGAGCCCGAGCCAGGGCCGCGCCGGCTTGTTGACGCGACCATGGGTCTTGAGGTCGTCGAGAATCGGCTTCAGCAGATCGATTGGTACGACCATGTTGAGATGCTCGTTCTTGCCGCTATGCTCGCGCTCAATCTGTAGCGAGCCGATACCGATCAACTCCCCCTTGGCGTTGATCAGAGCGGCACCGCCCCAGTTCGGATGCGCCGGATGTGTAAAAATCGCGTCGTCGAGCAGGTATTCCCAATAGCCGGCGAATTCCTGGGTCGCAGCGATCTTGCCGGCCACCGACCGCGTGCGCCCGCCGACGCCGCCGATCACCACGCGATCGCCGATCTTCGCTGCCACCGAGTCGCCGAGCGGCAGCGGCGCGATATCGATCTCGCCGAGCGCCTGCACCAGCCCGAAGCCGCTCTCTTGATCGACGCCGAGCACCGTCCCCTGCACCACGCGACCGTCGCCGAGATGCACCCAGATCGTTTCGGCTTCGGTGATGAGATAGCCGATGGTGAGAATGAGACCGTCACCGATCAGCACACCGTTGCCGGCGCGCTCGGTGCCCAGCGTCTCCGAGGTAAATGCATCTTCCGGGATAATGCAATGCAGCCCGACGACCGCATCCAACGCCTGTTCGAGATCGAATCCGTAATCTTCTGCGCGCGGCTGCACACTCGGGGGCACTTTCCATTCGGTCAGTGAAGGCATGCAAAATCTCCTTTGTCCGGAAGCGCCAGTTCCCCGCCATATAAGAACCGATCGCCGCCGTGGAAGTCCAGCCCGTGAACTTAGCGGCCCTGCGGCGTTTGGTTACGCACCGGGACGTTTTACGAGCCACTCCAGCAGCACCGTGTTGATCTCGCGCGGATAGCAGTGACTGAGATCATCGATCTCACGGTAGGTGACGTCGGCGCTTGCAATCGTCAGGGCCTGCTGCGCTTCCCGCGCGGTCTGCACCGGAAACATCCAGTCGAGGCGACCATGCACGAGATAAATCGGCAGACCGCGCAGGCGATCTGCATCGGCAAACTGCGCCATCAGCGGATGGAAGGTCGAAGCCACCGGCGCCAGATGGGTGAACGGCGAATCTGCACGCAGGCCGGTGACGTAACAGAACGTGCCGCCATCGCTCATGCCGGTCAGCAAGAGTTGCGTCGGATCGATATGCCAGCGTGATTGCACGAGATCGAGAATGCGCGAGAGATTCGGCGTATCCGCGTCGTCGCCCATCAGCGCCCAGGTGTTG
Source organism: Tardiphaga sp. P9-11 (assembly GCF_008329525.1). Lineage (GTDB taxonomy): Bacteria > Pseudomonadota > Alphaproteobacteria > Rhizobiales > Xanthobacteraceae > Tardiphaga. The sequence goes on from NZ_NPKQ01000009.1 coordinate 48,775, forward strand.
CCGATCGCCGTCGGCGCGATGAGAATCGCGCCAGCGCTGCGCGCATCGGCGAGCCAACTCCACAAAAAGGCGCCGCCGTTGCCGCTGCCGCCATGCAGCGCCATCACCAGCGGCCATGCACGATCCGGCGTGTAGGTTTCCGGCACATACATTGAAAAACCGCCGCGACGTCCAGGTTCGCCGTCATGAACAATGCCGGTGTTCTCGGCCGATGGTGACGCCAGCCGTTCGAGCAGCGCCGTGTTCTCGCGCTCGTCAGGCGGAAGAAAGAACGTGCTTACAGGTGGCAACCGCGCGACCGTCGCATAGAGCGCCTCTTGTGCGCGCGTGGCGTGACGCAATGCACGAAAGACCATCGGCAGATCGCCACCGGGCTGCCGGGCGGCACGCAGGCCGGTAAAGGCTGTCAGCGCCGCGTCGCTCGCCGCATCGAGATGCGCCCGCAGGTCCGCAAAATCATCCGGCCATGTGTTAAGACTGGCGCGCACCGCCTTGAGCGCCTGATCGGGTTCGCCGATCGCGTCCATCACTGCGTCAAAGGCTGGTGGATGCAGATTGCGCGCAACGAATTGCAGCGCCTCCAGTGATTGCAGCAAAGGTGGCAGCAACACCACGATATCGTCGACGACTATGTCGCTCATCGGAAGCTCCGGGCAAATCGTTTGGCCCCATCAATCCAGGACCGAGCGAGAGGCCAGAGACCATACTGATACGACGGCAAAGCGGCCATCTCCGCACCCGGCGAAAGATCTGTCGGCCCCAATTACAGATCACCCAGATCACATCACCTCCAGCACAATCGCTGCATTGCAGCATTGAAATACCGTAGACTTATCGATTTTGTATACATATACAAAAATTTATGAGCATTAGTCCGATCGCCGCCAGGCCCTACTTGAGAGACGAAGTTTATACGGCCTTGAAAGTTAGGCTGGGGGTGCGCGCGGCCGGCCTCACAGCCCCCTTGCGGCTTCGAGAAGAGGAGCTTGCGGCGGAGCTCGGCGTCAGCCGGACTCCCGTACGCGAGGCCATGCGCAGGCTCGAACAGGAAGGGCTGATCACGTTTCGCCCGCGCCGCGGCGCACGGCTGATGCCGACATCGCTGCCGGAATATCTCGAATGGCTATCGATCCGGGAAATGTTGGAAGGTCTGGCCGCACGCGAAGTGGCCCTCAACGGTGCGGCTAATATCGCGCCCCGTCTGCGGGCCGTATTTGCCGATTTCGATGAAGCCGGCGCGCTGGCACGCCCCGCCGAATATGCAGCTGCCAACACGGCCTTTCATGCGCTGATGATCAAAGAGAGCGGCAACGCCCTGCTCAGCAAGACATGGGAGTCATTCGGCCATCTGAAAATGGCGGGACTGCGCTTCATCGAGCGTCTCAATCGCGGCTCGCAATCGTTTCATGAGCACCACGACATCATCGACGCGATCGCACAGCGCGATCCCGACCGCGCGGAAATACTCGCGCGACGGCACGTCCGTTTGCTGCGCGACCAGGCAGCGGCGTCGTTGAAAGAATTCGACCTCCACGAACAGAATTGAGACCACAACATGATCTTCCTCACTTTTGCAGCCGCTGACGGATCGCATCTGGGCCTCTTGATCGATGACAATGTTCTCGACCTGACGAAGGCATGGCCGGGTGCAGGCCAGGTCTCCGCGCCGCGCCATGTCGGCGATCTCGCCGAAGCCGGCGAAGCGGGGCTCGCCATCGTGCGTGATCTCGCATCGGCAGTGAATGCCGCAAACCTCGTAGCGCGGGCATCGCTGACGCTGATGGCGCCGATCCCGCGGCCGAAGAAGAACGTTTTCTGCGTCGGCCGCAATTACAAGGATCATATCGACGAAGGTATGCGCGCGCAGGGCAAGGCGCCCGCCCCGCTGCCAAGCGTGCCGGAATTCTTCACCAAACCGCCGACCGCCGTGATCGCTTCAGGTGAGACGATTCCACAGCATGCCAATGTCACCGAGCAGCTCGATTACGAAGTCGAGCTCGCTGTCATCATCGGCAAGCCGGGCAGCAACATTTCCGCGCAGAACGCCTTCGATCATGTGTTCGGCTACTCGATCATCAACGATATCACCGGTCGCGACATGCAACGCCGTTACGGCCAGTGGTTCAAAGGCAAGGGGCTCGATCGCTCCTGCCCGTTCGGGCCGGTTGTGATCCATGCGTCGGCGCTGCCGAATGTTGCCGACCTTCGGATTTTCAGCACGGTCAATGGCGAAGTGCGCCAGGATAGCCGCACCAGCCGCATGATCTTCGATATCCCGGCCATCATCGAACATCTGACGCGCGGTCTCACGCTGGAGCCCGGAGACGTGATCGCCACCGGAACTCCGTCAGGGGTCGGCTATGCGATGACGCCGCCGCGCTTCCTGCTCAAGGGAGATCGCGTCACAGCCGAGATCGAAGGCATCGGCATCCTCTCCAACAACATCGTGGCCTGACACGGCTCTGCACTCATCAAAGCAAGGACAACGACATGAGTGATTCCAAGACATTCCGCGTGCAGCGCGCGACATCGGATTTTCGCTGGCCGAACGGCGCTCGCATCGGCATCGTCTTCAATCTGGCCTATGAAGCCTGGTCGCCCGGTAAGGCACCGGGCATCGGGCCGATGGGCAACGTGTTGCAGCCCGGCTTTTTCGATACCAACGCACATTCCTGGGCGAGCTACGGCGCCGTGCGCGGCATCCAGCGCCTCACGCGCATCGCTGCCGCAAACGATGTGAAGACCAGCATCATGGTCAACGGCGTGCTGGCCGAAACCCATCCGACCGTGCTGAAGGAGCTTCATGCCGCCGGTCACGAGATCGTGGCGCATTCCTATGGCATGGATGTCATCCCGGTCTATTTCGACGAGGCCGGTGAGCGCGCCAATATCCGCCGCACCGGTGACCTTATCGCCGCCGTCACCGGCGAACGTCCGAAAGGATGGATCAGCCCACGTGGCACCGGAAGCCTGATTTCGCCAAAACTGCTCGCTGAGGAAGGCTATGTCTGGTTCGGCGACTGCAATGACGACGACCTGCCCTCGATTATCACGCAGAAAGATGCGCCGGAGCAGCGCATCGTCGGCATTCCGCTGACGATGGACGTGAACGATCTGCCGCACAGCATCCGCTACGGCAATGCGCCGGCGACGCTGATCGATCAGTTCCGCGCCATCCTCGACAATGCAAGCCAGGCCGACGCGGCACCGTTCATGCTCGATGTCACCGCGCACACTCATGTGTTCGGTCGCCCGGCAGGTGCGTGGGTTTACGACGCCATGATCAAGCTGGCGCGCAAGCGCGACGATGTCTGGATCGGCACGCGTATGGAGATTGCGGAATACGCGCTGGCGCAGGGCCGGTGGTTCAAGGACGAGGTGTTCTGAACCACACCCGTCGAGGAGGCGCAAAAGCCTCCCGAAAAGACATCGAGGAGGAATATCATGACGCACTTCTTCAAGCGCGCATCCAGCGCGGTCGTCATCACCGCAGCGCTGCTGACGGCGATTGGTCCCGCGGTCGCCCAGCAGCCCTACCCGGCACAGCCGGTGCGCCTGCTGGTCGCTTTCGCGCCGGGCGGCCCCGCCGATATCATCGCGCGCATTGTCGGACAGAAACTGAACGACCTGTGGCGCGAACCCGTCGTTATCGAGAATCGCGGTGGTGCCGGTGGCAATATCGCGGCTGGCGCGGCTGCAAGGGCCGAACCCAATGGCTATACCGTGCTGGTGACAACAAGCGCATTCGCCGTCAATCCGAGCCTGTCGGCAAAGGCCGGCTATTCGCCGGATGAATTCAAGACCGTGGCGGTCGCGGCGACCACGCCCAATCTGATCGTCGGCGCGCCGAATCTCACAGCGTCGACCTTGCGCGAGGTGATCACCTCTGCCGCCAAGGAAAACCTCACCTATGGCACTGCCGGTGTCGGCACCACGCCGCATCTGTCGGCCGAAAAAATATTCAAGCTCAACGCCAAGGCCAACATCGTGCATGCGCCATTCACGGGTGCAGGTCCCGCGCTAAATGCGGTGATGGGCGGTCACACACCTCTGGCCAGCGTCGCCTTGCCCGCAGCGATGGAGCTGGTGAAGGGCAAACAGGTCAAGGCGCTGGCCGTAACAAGCCGCGAGCGCATGCCATCGCTTCCGGATGTCCCAACCGCGCGTGAACTCGGACTGAGTGACGACGAGGATGCAACCTGGGTCGCATTCCTGGTGTCGGCCAAGACGCCGCAGACAGTCATCGACAAGCTCAACGCCGACGTGAACAAGGTGCTTGCAGATGCAAGTGTCCGCGAACAATTCGACCGCATCGGCTTCGCGGCCGTTGGCGGTTCGGTGACCGACTCCCAGAACTATGTGCGCGGAGAGATCACCAAATGGGGCGATATCATCCGCAAGCTCGAGCTGAAGCAGGAATAGCGATCTTGGCGTAGCGCCCGACGCCGCCTACGGATCCAGTTCGGTATCCCAATAGAGATAGTCCAGCCAGCTGCCATGCAGATAGTTCGGCGGAAACAGCCGGCCATTGCGATGGAGCTGGTGCACCGTCGGCGCGAACGCCGTCTGGCGTGGGAACATGCGCGCCTGCTGTGTCGTCATGTTGCCCTTGCGGAGATTGCAGGGCGAGCAGGCCGCGACGACATTCTCCCAGGTGGTCTGGCCGCCCTTGGAGCGCGGGACGATGTGATCGAAGGTCAGATCGTCATGCGAGCCGCAATACTGGCAGGAGAAGCGGTCGCGCAGGAAGACGTTGAACCGGGTGAAGGCGGGATGCGTCGTCGGCTTCACGAACGACTTCAGCGACACCACGCTGGGCAGCTGAAATTCGAACGAAGGACTCCGCACCGCGTGATCGTAGAGCTCTACGATATTCACACGATCGAGGAACACTGCCTTGATCGCGTCTTGCCACGACCAGAGAGACAGCGGGTAGTAACTCAGCGGCCGGAAATCCGCATTGAGGACCAGAACCGGCCAACCGCCTTGCGAGACATGTGCGTTCAAGTAACGCTCCTGACCCCCACATATGGCTGCGAAGCAACCCGTCTCCACATACTACAGGCAGCGTGACAGGGTTGTGAAGGGCATAGGGCAGATCTTGTCCCCTCACAAAAGCGCCGTGTTGGGTCGCTTTTCTGGGAACTGCGGGTGGTCTGTCGCAGCGCCTGCCGCTAAACCCCGTGGCGCGCGCCCGGTTCGCGGCCGCAAATACCGGACGCTGCCCGATGGTTCCTTCCTCCCGCTATCTCGAGGCCCCGCAACGGCTGCGTGCCTTTGTCCGCGCGCATGAAACAAGTCTTGCGATTCTGGCTGCGCTGATCGGCGTGATCGGAGGGCTCGTGGTGGCCGGCATGAGCGCTGCGGTCAGCGTTCTTCACGCGGTGTTGTTCAATCTGGAATGGGGCCAGCGGCTCTCCAGCCAGTTCTGGATCGATCCGGTACGCGCGATTCTGGTTCCCACCTTTGGCGGGCTGTTGCTGGGCGTCGCCTTCCTGTGGCTTTCGCGCTGGCGACCGGCCCGCGAGGTCGACCCCATCGAGGCCAACGCGCTCCACGGCGGGCGGATGTCGTTCCGCGGCAGCATCATCGTCGCGCTGCAAACCGTGTGGTCCAGCGGCGTCGGCGCCTCGGTCGGCCTCGAGGCCGGCTACACCCAGCTCGCCAGCGGACTCGGTGCCTCCATCGGGCGCGCCTTCCACCTGCGCCGCGGCGACCAGCGCGTAATGGTCGGCTGCGGTGCGGCGGCCGCAATCGCCGGCGCATTCGGTGCGCCTCTGGCCGGCGCGTTCTATGCCTTCGAACTGGTGATCGGCGGCTATACATCGGCGAGTCTGATGCCGGTCGGCGTTGCCGCGGTGACCGGCTACTTCGTTGCACATGCCTTTGATCCACTATCGCTTGGCGTCGTTGCCGGCCGATTCGGTGACGTGCTCGGCCATGATCTCGCAGTGGCCGCCCTGCTCGGCGTCTTCGCTGCGACCTTCGGCATCGGCATCATGCGCGTGGTGGCATGGACCGAAGCACTGCTCACCAAAATCAAATTATGGCCGCCAATGCGTCCGGCGCTGGGCGGGCTGCTGGTCGGCTTGATGGCACTCCTGACGCCGCAAGTCATGGCGTCCGGACATGGCGCGCTGCATTTCGGCGGCATGACGGCCTATCCCGTCGCGCTGGTCGCCTTCGTGATGGTGCTGAAAACGCTCGCCTCGATCGTCTCGCTCGGCACAGGTTTTCGTGGCGGTCTGTTTTTTGCCACGCTGTTTCTCGGCGCGCTCGGCGGTCATCTATTCGCGGTCGGCTTCAATGCCACCGGCATCGGCTTCACCATCGATCCCGCCGTCTACACCATCATCGGCATGAGCGCGCTCTCGGCCTCGGTGATCGGCGGGCCGCTGACCATGTCCTTCATCGCGCTCGAATCAACCGGCAATCTCTGGCTCACCACCGCGGTACTGGTCGCTGTCATCATCTCCACCCAGATGACGCGCGAACTGTTCGGCTACTCCTTCGCCACCTGGCGCCTGCATCTGCGCGGCGAGACCATCCGCAGCGCCGCTGACGTCGGGTGGATCCGCGATCTCACCGTCAAGCGCCTGCTCCGCCCGGACGTGCCGACCGTCGACTCCACTATGCCGCTCGACGAATTTCGCGAGAAATTCCCGCTCGGCTCGAAGAATCAGGTCGTCGCCGTCGATCCCGAAGGCCGCTATGTCGGCCTCGCCATCGTCGCTGAAGCGCATTCACCGGATGTGGCCGCGTTCCGTCTGGACAGCCTGCTGCATTGTCGCGACGTCGTGCTGCATCCCGACATGAACATCCGCGACGCCATGGTGGTGTTCGAAGGCGCTGAAGCAGAATCGCTGGCCGTGGTCGAGGCAGGAAGCCACCGCGTGCTCGGCACGCTGTCAGAAGCCCACGCGACGCGCCGTTATGCCGAAGAGTCCGAGCAGCGCCGCCGCGAAGCGATCGGCGAGATGTGACGATCCTGCATCAGCCGACTGCAAACGACAGCATGTGGCCCTGATGCGGCGGCACCCGCCCCGCCAGCGTGTCGCGATAGATTTTCTCGACGGCGACAGGGCCGCGGCTCTCGGCAATCTCGAGCGACTGTTCCAGCAACGGCAAAAATCCCGACCACGCGGCGTTGAAGCGTGTATCGATGCCGCCCGGCCCCCATTCCCTGGCGCGCTTGCGGATCTGGTCCGGCGCAAAGAACCACGAGGGTTGGGCACCGGGAAGCTCCGCATCCTCCCCCTCATCCTGATGGGTAAGCCCGACGCGCCCGCTATAAACGAGTTTGCCGCCGACGTGCCTATGCAGCCGGCCGCGCAGATCGGCATTGCCCGCCATATCGACGAAGGCCACCGGATGATCGGCGGGCAGCGTATCGATGCGGTCGTAGAGCACGACGTCGTCGTAGCAGTCGAGCGACCGCACGAAATCGGCATTCCCCGCCGAGGTGAGGCCGATCACGCGGATCGGTTTGCGCTTGCTATGCAGCAAATGCGCGAGACCGAAGGCGGTCTTGCTGGAGGCACTGGATAGAATGACGGTACGTGCACCGAAGAAGGCCTCCTCGGCGAGAAAATCATCGACCAGGAACGAGAGCATGAAGAGCGGTCGCAGCAGCGCCTGATAGTCGCCATTGCGCCCGGCAAAGGCCGGGTCATCCGTCACCCGCGCATAGGCATTGTAGACCGGCGCCACGCCTTGCCGGTGCGCCGCGCCATCGCGCAGACCGCGCTTGCTGACATCCGTAGCCTCGATCACCAGATGCGAGGCCATCGGGAAATAGCCGAACAACCGCTCACCTGCGGCGATCTGCGGATGCATCGAGGCAATCACTCTGCCGAAACCCCAGACCGGAATATTGCCGAATCCGTCAGGCGCCTTGAACAACTGCCAGTACTTCATGATGTCACCCAGCATCGCGTAAGTGATGTTGTTTGCGGTGAAAGCAAAACGCTCGACCTCGACCAGCAGGCAGCCGTCGGATAGTTCGTCCAGTCGCGGCAGCGACATCTGCACCAGCGCCGTTCCTTGAAAATCGTTCTTCACGACATTGAATTGGGTGCATGTGCTCATCGTTCGAACTCCGCAGCTTTTGCTGCTGCGATCATTCCCGCCGCTAATGTCTGTTTTGCGACAGTGGAGTTGTTTAAAACAACGTTCGTTTCAAACGCGATTTAAGACAAGCCGTGTTATGCCGCCGCCTTGTTAAGTTGCGGGCTTGCCGATCACGCCTTCGCGCTTCTTGATGGCGTGATAGTAAGCCCACCACAGATGCGCAGCGGCACCACGCAGCGGGCGCCACGGTTCTGCCAGCGGTGCCATCTGCTTCACGGTCGGGCGTTCCTTGAGACCGAGTCCGACCTTGATGGATTCCTGAATGGCGACATCGCCCGCCGGCCATGCATCGCCATGGCCGAGACAAAACAGCAGATAGACGTCGGCCGTCCACGGACCGATGCCGTGCAATGCGATCAGCGTGTTATGCGCAGCATCGGCGTCTTCCTCGGCGAGCACATCGAGGTTCAACCGCTCCTCGACGAGTTCGCGCGCCAGCGCTTTCAGCGTCTTGATCTTCGCCGCCGACAGGCCAAGCCGACCCAGGCGATCGGTGCGCGCCTTGCGGATGGCGTGATGATCGAACGGCGAGAAAGCACCGGAGACGCGGCCCCAGATCGCCGAGGCCGATGCCACCGAGACCTGCTGCCCGCAGATGATCTGAGCCAGTCCTTCAAAGCCCGGGGCTCGCTGGCGCAGCGCCGGCATCCCTGCCATGGCCAGGATCGGCTGCAGGCGCGGATCGCGCTTCACCAACTCCATAATGGCGTCGTCGAGCACGGACTGATCGGTGAGATGAACGGTCATAATTCCCAAGGATCACCACGGCGTGACTGCAAGATCAATGCTGGCAATGAATACGCTGCGGCAATAGCGCACCATGCAACCTGGAACCAAAGCCCCGGATGTCGCGTTGTTTGCGTTCAATGGAGGCTACCGCCATGCGGACGTTTTTTGGAATGATCCTGGGTGCGCTGATCCTGGGCATCGGCGTTTACATTTACGATTCGATGTCGACATCGTCTGTGGCGAACGGCCAGACGGCGCAGGAGCGACGAACCATCGTCAACTGGGACGTGGCCGCCAATGAATGGGAAGCGCTAAAAACGCGCACCAAGCAGGATTGGGCCAAACTGACCTCGCAAGTGAAGTCGTAAGACGACACATCGCCAACAAAAAGGCCCGCTGAAGCCGGCCAAAAGCGCCCTCGCTCATGAGCGAGGGCGCTTTTCCGTCTTGAATGTGCCGGCTTTACTTCTTCGCAGCCGCGGCTTTGCGCGCATCGGCGATCGCGAGAACAAACTGTTCTTTGGTGATCGGGCCGGGAATGCGGAACTTGCCGACGATGAAGGACGGCGTGCCATTGAAGCCGAAAGCCGTTGCCTGCTCATCGATCTGCTTCAGCTTGGCGACGATCGCATCCTGATTTTTCTGCAGATCGGCGACGGCGCGATCCACGTCGATGCCGGCCTTTGCGAGCCGGTCACGAGCAATCGCTTCGGTCAGTTTGGTATCGAGGCTGATCAGGGCGTCCTGCGCCTCGATGAACTTGTTCTGGTATCTGGCAGCGAGCACGAGACGGGCCGCATAGACGGATACCGGCCCCAGGATCGGCCAATCCTTCGACACCAGGCGAACCTTGCCGTCTTCCTTCACCAAGGCGCGCAGATCGGGCGCGATCTTGCGGCAATAGGGACACTGATAATCGAAAAATTCGACAATGGTAATGTCACCCTTCGGATTGCCCGCAGCTGGGATATCCGGATCGCGCAGCACCGCGGCTTCGTTCAACACATCCTGATCCTTGGTAGCTCCGGCCGCCGCGAGCACCTTGCCGGATGCACCGAGCAGCATGGCACCGCCGAAAAGCCCGAGCGCAGCGCGGCGCGTCGTGGCGGTCTTCGAGCTATCGCGGGTTGCGGCGGTCATGATGTTCTCCGAAGACGCATCATGCGCCAGCGCTCAGGTAATGTAGATGTTGCGGGCCAACATATAGAGCGCCACAACGATAATGATAGACGCAAAAACGGTATTCAACGCGCCGCGCCGCAGCGACAGATGCTGCGCCAGACTGGTTCCCACCAGTCCACCGAGCAACCCGCCGAGAATGAACACCAGCGCGAGTTTCCAGGAGATCAGCCCGGACCAGGCATAGCTCGATGCCGTGGTGAGACCGAAGGCGGTGACCGCCACCAGCGACGACGAGATCGCACTCATGATCGACATGCCCGTGGCCGCCATCAGCGCCGGCACGATCAGAAAGCCACCACCAATCCCGAAGAAACCGGACAGCGCACCGGTGACAAGACCCAGCGCAAGCAGCGAAGGCGTGTTCGACATGCTGATCTCGACGCGGTGCTCGCCGACATGGGCCCGCGTCTTCAGCATCAGCACGGCAATCACCAGCATCAGGACCGCGAACAGCGCCAGCAGATTCTGCCCGTCCACCCGCTTGCCGAGGATGGAACCTCCGAGCGCACCGGCGATTCCTGCGGCGGCAAACACCAGCGCGCAGGACCAGTGCACATTGCCGCCACGCGCATGATTGCCGAGATTGACCGCCGCATTGGCCGCGACCGCAATGGCGCTGGTGCCGATGGCGACATGCGGCTCAGGCACACCGACGACATAGACCATCAGCGGCACAGCGAGAATCGAGCCGCCGCCACCAACCAGGCCGAGCGAGAAGCCGACCAGTGCGCCCGAAGCCAGGCCGAGCGCCCCTTGCATCACAGTAATCATGAACGGCCGATTCTCGTTGACGACGACACGACCATAATGGCCTTTTTGGCCCGGCTCCATGCAGTCAGCATCACAAATCCACTTGCCGGGAAAACGCTGTCGTGACCATCAGCGCACCAGAAGGGTGACGGCGAGCGGCACCAGCAGGGAGGTCACCAGCGCATTCAGGCTCATGGCAATGCCGGCAAAGACGCCGGCCACGGCATCCACCTGAAATGCCCGGGCAGTCCCGATGCCGTGCGACGCCAACCCGACAGCAAAGCCGCGCGCGCGATAATCGGTGATGCCCATGCGGTTCATCATCGGCGTGACGATGATCGCGCCCATGATGCCGGTCAGCACCACCGCCACCGCGGTCAGCGATGCGTCAGCGCCGAGCGACTCGCTGATGCCCATAGCGACGCCGGCGGTGACCGACTTCGGCGCCAGCGACAACACGACATTTTGCGGCAGGCCGAAGGCCTTTGCCAGCAACACGACCGAGACGATCGCCGTGGCACAGCCGACCACCAGCGCAGCCAGCATCGGCACGATCGCTGCCGCCACGATCTTGCGATTCTCATAGAGTGGTACGGCCAGCGCCACCGTCGCCGGACCGAGCAGGAAGTGCACGAATTGCGCACCGCTGAAATAGGTCGTGTAGGACGTCCCGGTCAGCAGCAGGAACACGGCGATGATCCACATCGAGTGGAACACCGGATTGGCGAACGGATGCCGGCCGGTCGCCAGCGACAGCGCATCCGCCGTCGCATAGACCAGCAGCGTCACGGTCAGCCACAGCAGCGGCTGCTGCGAGAGATAGACCCAGAGTGAGAATGGATTGGCGGTCATGACACGCTGCGCCCGCGCGTCATGACCCGGCTGATGATGAGGAATGTCACCACCGTCACCAGCAGCGTGATCACAACCGAGATCGCCAGAACGCCGACGATGGCGGTGCCATGCTCGGCCAGCAGATCGAGCTTCTGCACCACGCCGACACCGGCGGGAATGAACATCAGCGACAGATGCGCGAGCAGGCCCTTGGCGGCATTTTCCACGCCGCCGCCCTGCAGCGGCCCTTGCGCGAACAGCACGGCGCGGTCCCGCAGCAACAGCAGAACGAGCAACAACAACATGCCCAGCACCGGACCGGGCACCGGCCATGCAAAGGCACGGACGGCAATCTCGCCGGCAAGCTGGCACAGCAGGATCAGGGACAGACTGGCAATCATGGGGACTCCGCGGGTGACGGATTGTTATCGCCCGCGAAGCAAGTGATGTCGATCAACCCCAGCGCGCGGCTGACGCGATCAGGCGGCGCCCTTCAGCTTCTTGGTGCATTCGCTGTAGTAGCCGCCGCCTTTTTCAATCCACTTCATGCCACCGTTGGCATTGCCGGCCTTGTTGGCATTGTACTGATCCACGCAGGTGTGCATCCGTGCCTTGCCCGCCGTTTCCTTGGCGTATTTCGGATCGACCGCCGACGGGAAGGTGGCAGGGCCTGCCGGAGCGGCGGCTGTCGTGGCAGCCGGCTTGGGGGCTACGGCAGGTTTGGGAGCCGCCGCCGGTTTAGCCTCGGCAGCCTTCGGCGCGGCAGTTGCTGCAGGTGCAGCGGCGGGCGTCGTCGCAGCGGCATCCGTCCCGCATTCAGCTTTGCGGAAGTCATTCCATTTCTGGCCGTTCAGCGTGCCGGCGGTCTTGGCCGCCTGATATTTTGCACTGCATTCGGTCGCGGTGAGTGCATGAGCCGGACCGAAGGCAAGCAGAGCAAAACTGGATACTGCAATCGCGCAGGCGAATTTGACAGGCATCGTCATGGCGTTCTCTCCCTTTGCTACACTAAGTAAAAGCAGACGACGGCATCCTATCGCGACCGCTGCACGTAGCAACGGGACCGCAGCTCCCTGCGAAAAATTATCGTGATCACACCATCAGATATATTTCAACTCATTCACCTCCCGTTCAGCCCGGGGCGCCCACGCTGATTTCCCGTTCAATCCGAGGTGCTGCCATGATCCGATTTGCTTCCAGCCTAGCCACCGCTGCCGTCGCCTCCTTCCTGCTGGTCGGCGCGGCCACTGCACAGACACCTGCGCCGACGGCCACCAAGACTGCGCCTGCGAAAGCGGCCCCAGCCGACAAGATGGCGCCTGCGGACAAGACCGCGGAAAAGCCCCGCACGGCGGCGTCGCTTGAATGTTCGAAACAGGCCGACGCCAAGGGTCTGCATGGCACCGAGCGCCGCAAATTCCGCTCGGACTGCAAAAAGGGCACGAAGGCGAACTAACCAGCCCGGACTGCCTGTCTCTCGCCCGGAAAGCGAGGGACAGGTAGACCACACCGCATTTGTCGGCAGGTGCGGACTTTGCCATAAAGCTGGCTCCTTCAGCTTCCCGTGCAAATGGCCATCGCCCTTCCCAGCTCCCTGCAAATTCGCACGACCCTTGAGACGCTCGTCATCGGCACGATCGGCGGCGCGCTATTCTATTTGGCGGAATTGCCGGGCGGACTGATCTCCGGTGCGATGATCGCGGTCGCCGCCTACGGCATCTTCGGCCGCCCGGTCGGCCTGCCGCAGCCGATGGCCCATGTCATCCTGATGACACTCGGTCTGTCGCTTGGCTCGATGGTGTCGCCGGAGATGGTGCACAATCTCAGCGCCTATCCAGTGACCATCGGGCTGCTGGCGCTGGCCACGTTCTGCGCCACCTTCGGCAGCAGCATCTATCTGCAGCGTGTGCATGGCTGGGACCGCACCTCGGCCCTGCTGGCGGGCAGCCCCGGCGCGCTGTCGCAGATCATCATGCTGGCCACCGAGCGCAACGCCGACGTGCCGGGCATCGCGGTCGTGCAGATTTTTCGCGTCATCATCCTCACCGGCATGGTCCCCTTGTTACTCGCCGCTACGGGCCTGATGGCCCACGGCCCGCTGCCGTCGCGTGGGCCGGAAGCCTCGCCGCTGGCGCTCGCCGAACTCGCCGCTGCGGCCGTCGCGGTCTCGCTGTTCATGCGCTGGATCAAATTTCCGGCAAGCTGGATGTTCGGCGCAATGATGGCGTCATCGGTGCTGCACGGCACCGGCTGGGTCCACGGCACGCTGCCGCAATGGGCCTATATCACCGCGCTCGTCGGCATCGGCAGCCTGATCGGTTCGCGCTTCGGCAAGATCTCGCCGCGCACCATTCTCAGCCATGTCTGGGCCGCGCTCGGCTCGTTCACGGTGGCCATCGCGATCTCGGCGGTGTTCGTGACGATCATCGCGCTGACCACCACCGTGAAGCTGAGCGATGTCGTCGTCGCCTTCGCGCCCGGTGCCATGGACGCGATGCTTGCGCTCGCACTGACGCTGCATATCGATCCGGTATTCGTCGGCGCGCATCATCTGTCGCGCTTCATCTATGTGTCGATCGTCACGCCCGGCATCGTGCATCTGTTCGGCAAGGCACAGGACGACATCGACGACTGAGCATGATCCCGAAAAGTGGATACCGGTTTTCGGACAAGATCATGCTCAACGAGAAATGCTAGGGGCCGATTTACCGGACCCTAGCGGCGCGCGGTCCGGCCGGCGCCCCATATTGCGATCGCGGCCATCGCCAGCGAGATCAACACGTTGTAGCCGGCCAGCGACAGGCCGAGGAAACGCCACTGCACCTCGTCGCAGCGGATCACCTTCACGGTGTCGAGACGCTCCAGCAGGCTGCCGGCCTTGCCGAGATCGACCACCGGACCGGAACAGTCAGTCGGCCCCTGCCAGAATTTCCATTCGACGCCGGCGTGATAGCCGCCGAGTACTGCATTGGCGAGCGCCGCCAGCGCCAGCAGCATCAGTCCAGTAACGACCAGACCGCGCGGCGCGTCCTTCGCGGCGGCAATCGCCACCAGCACCGCCAGTGGGATCGTGAGATAATAGGCATAGCGCTGCTCGAGGCAGAGCGGACATGGCCGGATATCCAGCACGAGCTGGAAGAACCAGGCCCCCGCCAATGTGGCCATAGCGATCAGGCCAACCGCAAGGGCGGCGACCAGTGCCGGGTTCGACGAAACATGCACGGGCGCGGATGTCGGGGCGGTCTGGGCAGTCACGATGCTCTCCGGAGTGGCTGTTGGGTCCTATCCCGTGGCACACCACCCTGTCGAGACAGCCCGGATCACACTGGAGTGTGCGCGACGGCCAACTTGGCAAAACCGCAGGTTGACCCACCCGGAGCGCCCGCTATATTCCGCCCGCTTCGCGACCCTTGGCTTCGGCCGGCGCCCGAATGCCCCTGTGGCGGAATTGGTAGACGCGCTCGACTCAAAATCGAGTTCCGCAAGGAGTGCTGGTTCGATTCCGGCCAGGGGCACCATTCGGGCATTCGGCCTCGCCCGCCAACGTTCGCTTTCCCCTATAATTTCAGGTCCGATTCGCATTTCGCGCCTACCGCCGTAGTATCGCGATTTTGGGGGGATCGAACCCATGCCGGCCAAGAACGATACCTATCGTCGGCACCTGAAACCGGGCGAAAAAGACGACAAGCGCTCTAACAATTGTAAGGACTCCAACGGCGAGAGCTGGCAGCGCGACGACCAACGTCAATGCGAGCGCCGTTTGTGAGAAAAACCTTGTGCAGATGAGCGGGCGCCGGCTTCCAATTCATCTGACCGACGCCTGTCAGAGGTCAATTATGAAGACGACTCAATGACGTAAGCATTCGCGGTTTTATTCTGAATGGCGCGCCCGAAAGGATTCGAACCTCTGACCCCGTGATTCGTAGTCACGTGCTCTATCCAGCTGAGCTACGGGCGCGTGCCACGATGTGGAGCAGGGAAAGACCCAAACCACCAACATCGGATGCGTTTCGGAAACCCCGAAGCAGGGCTTGCGAAAGCGGGCCATAGCTACCGGGTCGGACCCGGCTTGGCAAGCGCCCTGAGTCGCTTATTTCACTCCCGTGACATGCCAGAAAAAGACTGCTCAGGCCCGGGCACGCTCGGTGCGGATACTGTGCAGCTCCACCGGCCGGTCCGGAAGGCTGATGCGGAAGGTGGCGCCCAAAGTGCCTTCCACCAGATTAATGTCGCCGTCATGGGCACGGACCAGTTCGGCTGCGATTGCCAGGCCCAGCCCGCTACCGCCGGGGCGAGATGAGCCTTGAAATGCCTCGAACAGGTGGTCGCGCGCACGTTGCGGGACGCCGGGGCCCGTGTCGGACACTTCGAGAATGGTGACAGCACCCTCGCGCCGGCCAGTGATGCGAATCTGCTGCGGGGCGCCATCACTCTGCGGCTGCCCCTCCAGCGCCTGGGCCGCATTGCGGACCAGATTGAGCAAAATGCGAAACAACTGGTCGGGATCGGCGTCAATCGTCAGCCCGCGCTCGATAGCGTTGACCCAGCCGATCGACGCGTCGGTCGCAAGTCCCGCCGATTCGCGGACTTCATTGACCACCGGTTCGACCAGCATCATTTTGCGATCGGGAGCAGCTTCCTGCGCGCGGCCATAAGAGAGCGTTGACTGGCAGAAGGCGATAGCGCGCTCCAGCGAGCGCATCAGCTTCGGGGCGAAGCGCTGCACGCGCGGATCTGGCACACTGGCGAGCTGATCCGACAGCAATTGCGATGACGCAAGCAGGTTGCGCAGGTCGTGATTGATCTTCGAGACCGCGAGGCCGAGTGCGGCAAGACGACTCTTCTGATGCAGCATCGAAACGAGATCGCGCTGCATGTCGGACAACTCACGCTCCGCCACGCCGATTTCGTCGGCACGCTGGCTCGGCACGATGATCCGCGCCGAACTCTCGGGGTTTTCATGGAAAGCGACGAGATTGGCCGTCAAATTCCGCATCGGCCGCACGAACAGATAATGCAGCGCCAGATAGACCAGCCCCGCCGAGAGAATCGCCAGTCCCAGCGACACCCATAAAAGATTGCTTGAGAAACGATACATCGCCTGCTGCAGCGGCAATTCATCGACCACTACTTCAATGAATTGCGCCCCGCCAGGCGCCGGCCCGATGATCCGCATCGTCTGATCGCCGCTCTCCAGCATGACTTCGAATGCATCGACAATCGCCGACCATACGGTGATCGACCTCATATCGATGTCATGGTCGATCTGCGCCGGCAGATCGGCACTGGCGAGCAGACGGCGCTGCTGGCCCATCTTGATGGCCACCGCACGGGCGCCGATACTGCTCAGGATTTGTCGCGACAGCGATTCCGGCACCATGCCGAGCGGCGCGGCGTCCAGTACCAGCGCTGCCGTATTGGCGGCGGCCAGCCTGTCATTCAGTCGGTTAATCCTGAAATTGGCGATCGACGGGACATAAATGAGAACTTCGGCAATCAGCACCAGTGGGATGGTGAGCAGCAAAAGCTTACCCGACAGCCCCAGCCGTCGCATGGGGCCGAGCCTGAATGCGGGCTCGATGGGCTTTTCGCCGGCCGAAGACACAATATTAGCCTCTGATCTTACGGTCTGACGCTGAACTATCGGGAGATACGCGTCCAACGACGATTTGTTACGGTGAATTTTGTCTCCATCTCTTAAATCCGTCCGCCAAGCGAACGCACTCAAGCCATAGAGCAATTTCAGAACCGCCAACAACCTGAAAACACCGAACAAATGAGATTAATCCCATTGTTCCAGGAATTTAGCAGACCAGAACACCGCTACAGGCCAACATTGACGAAATCAGGACGCTCCCGTATAAGCCCGCCAACTGTCCGCGATGGCCCGATCTTGGATCGGGCGCGGCTCATCTTTGGGCCGGAAATGGCTCATTGAGTCAACATCTTAGGACTTACCTCAAATTACTCGGCGAATTGCCCGGTCAGCGGAGAACGACCCGTGAAGCGGACTTATCAACCCAGCAAATTGGTGCGCAAGCGCCGTCACGGCTTCCGCGCTCGCTTGGCGACCGTGGGCGGCCGCAAGGTTCTGGCTGCGCGCCGCGCACGTGGCCGCAAGCGCCTCAGCGCCTGATCGGATCTCTCTCGAGAGTTCATCATGGACCGGTTACGGCAGCGGGCGGACTTTCTCGCCGCTGCCAATGGGCCGCGGGTGAACAGCCCTGCCTTTGTGATGCAGACCCGGCGGCGTGACGATGACGGCCCGATCCGGGTCGGCTTCACCGTGACCAAAAAAAACGGAACCGCCACCGAGCGGAACCGGATCCGACGCAGGCTTCGCGAACTGGTGAAGCGCGTCGATGTCTTATCCATGCGACCCCACAGCGATTATGTGCTAGTCGGCCGTCGTGTCGCGCTCCAACGCGACTTCACGACCATGCTCGACGATCTCCGCTCGGCGCTGCACCGCCTCGATCGGCAATCCGCTAAGATGCAATCTTCTAAAACTGACGTGACCTGACGCTTCCAGCCTGCCACAAGCGCGCAGCTGGCCGCGAGAGCCGCACCCGCATTTGAATGACGAGACCTGAACGATGATCGATAATCGCAACACCATCATTGCCGTCATTCTGTCCGGCTTGGTGCTGATCGGCTGGCAATATTTTTACAACATTCCGCAGATGGAGAAGCAGCGCGCACAGACCGCGACGCAGACCCAGCTCGCCAATCCGACCGCACAGCCAAACGCCACGCCCGGCAGCACGACGCCGACCGCGAATTCCACCGCCGCAGGAGGCGCACCGGCGAATGTAGCTCCGGCCAATGCTCCGATCGTCAGCCGCGATAGCGCCATCGCAGCCTCGCAGCGCGTCAAGATCGACACCCCGCGCATCTCCGGCAGCATCGCGCTGAAGGGCGCGCGCATCGACGATATCTCGCTGACCAAGTTCCGCGACACCGTGGATCCGAAGTCGCCGGCGATCGTGTTGTTCTCCCCCTCGGGCACTGCCGCACCTTATTATGCCGAGTTCGGCTGGGTCGCTGCGGCTGGCTCGAATACCAAGATTCCCGACCAGAACACCCAGTGGCAGCAGGAAGGCGCGAACGCCCTGACGCCGACCACACCTGTCGTTCTGAAGTACAACAACGGCGACGGCCTGACCTTCACCCGCACGATCTCGATCGACGACCGCTACCTGTTCTCGGTCAAGGACGACGTCAGCAATATCGGCAATGCACCGGTGACGCTGTATCCGTTCGCGCTGATCTCGCGCCACGGCACGCCGCATGTCGAAGGCTATTACATCCTGCATGAAGGCCTCGTCGGCTATCTCGGCGACCAGGGCCTGCAGGAATACGGATACAAGAAGATCGACGACGCCAAGGAGGTGAACTTCAAGGTCACCAATGGCTGGCTCGGCATTACCGACAAATACTGGGCTTCGGCGCTGCTGCCTGACACCAATGCGCAGCTGCAGGCACGGTTCTCGTCGAAACTCACAGGCGCCCTGCGAACCTACCAGACCGACTATCTGCAGGATGCGCAGACCATCGCAATCGGCGGCACCGGCACGGCCAATGCCCGCTTGTTCGCCGGTGCCAAGGAAGCCGCGACCGTCGGCATCAACTTCCCGCTGGCCGTCGGCCTCGGCGGCTACAATCAGGCGCTCGGCCTCAACCACTTCGACCTTCTGATCGACTGGGGCTGGTTCTACTTCATCACCAAGCCGATGTTCCTGGCGCTCGACTGGTTCTTCCACCTGTTCGGCAATTTCGGCATCGCCATCCTGCTCGTCACCGTGCTGGTGAAGATCATCTTCTTCCCGCTGGCCTCGAAGTCCTACGCCTCGATGGCGAAGATGAAGGCCGTGCAGCCGCAGCTGGCGGCGCTCAAGGAGCGCTTCCCTGACGACAAGATGAAGCAGCAGCAGGAGATGATGGAGATCTACAAGAAGGAGAAGATCAACCCGATCGCCGGTTGTCTTCCCGTCATGTTGCAGATCCCGGTGTTCTTCTCACTCTACAAGGTTCTGTTCGTCACCATCGAAATGCGCCACGCGCCGTTCTTC
This sequence comes from Tardiphaga sp. P9-11, assembly GCF_008329525.1. GTDB lineage: Bacteria > Pseudomonadota > Alphaproteobacteria > Rhizobiales > Xanthobacteraceae > Tardiphaga. The sequence continues at coordinate 68,472 of NZ_NPKQ01000009.1, forward strand.
GGCTGGATCAAGGATCTGTCGGCACATGATCCGACCAACCTGTTCAACCTGTTTGGCCTGATCCCCGTCGATCCGACCACGATTCCGGTGTTCGGCCACTATCTCGCGCTCGGCATCTGGCCGATCATCATGGGCATCACGATGTGGTTCCAGATGAAGCTCAATCCGACGCCGCCGGATCCGACGCAGAAGATGATCTTCGACTGGATGCCGCTGATCTTCACCTTCATGCTCGCCGGCTTCCCCGCAGGCCTCGTGATCTACTGGGCATGGAACAACACCCTCTCGGTGCTGCAGCAGGCCTACATCATGAATCGCAACGGCGTGAAGGTCGAACTGTTCGACAACGTGAAGTCGACCTTCGCGAAGAAGAAGACCACCTGATCAAACCAAATGGCTGACGTCCCCGGCGTAAGCCGGGGCGCACGCCGGAAAGACTTCGCATGACCACTGACACCGATGCGAAGCTGATCGAACAGGGTCGCCTGCTATTCGCAGGCGAATGGAAGTTCATCTGGGCCTCACCCTCGATCGAGACGCTGCCACCTATGGCAGGAATGGAAGTGGCCTTTGCGGGTCGTTCCAATGTCGGCAAATCCAGCCTGATCAATTCGTTGACCGGCCGCAATGCGCTGGCGCGGACCTCGCACACGCCGGGCCGCACCCAGGAGCTGATCTTCTTCGAAGGTCCCGACGGTTCCGACTTCCGGCTCGTTGACATGCCCGGCTATGGCTATGCCTCCGCGCCGAAGGTCAAGATCGCGTCCTGGACCAAGCTGATCTATAATTTCCTGCAGGGCCGCGCGAGCCTCGCACGCGTCTATGTTCTGATCGACTCCCGGCATGGCCTGAAGGACGTGGATCTCGACGTGCTCAAATCCCTCGATCGCTCCGCGGTCAGCTACCAGATCGTGCTGACCAAGGCCGATCAGGTGAAGAAGAGCGAACTCGAAAAGACCTTCGAAGAGGTCCGCACCGAGTTGCGGACTCATCCGGCCGCCTTTCCCGACGTCCTGGTGACCTCGTCGCGCACCGGCGATGGCATGGCCGAATTGCGCGCCGCGATGGTTCGCCTGTTGAACGAGCGCAACTGATGTCCCGCTTTAGCCTGTTTCGCATTCTTGTCATCCTGGCCGGCGTGATGGGCGCCGACGGCGTCATTCTCGCCGCCGCCTCCGCGCACCAGCCGGATGCCACGCGACTGGCCTCGGCGTCCTCAATGCTCCTGTTCCACGCGGCCGCCGTTCTCGGTGCGGTCGCTCTGATCGAGCGCGGTGTCGCCCATCTGCAGATCGGCCTCACCGCGGCCTTCGGCTTCGTCGTTGCGGCTGCGATCTTCGCGGGCGATTTGACCCTGCGCCAGTATGTCGGTCACGGACTGTTCACAATGGCCGCACCGACCGGCGGCACCCTGTTGATCCTGAGCTGGCTGGCGCTGGCGGTATCGGCGGCCTGGCCAAGAAGCGCCTGACGTCGGGCTACTGTCAGAGCAGCGATGCTTTGCGCCGCGCCGATCAATCGGCTAGAACGCGCCGCAGATTGCTCACCGTGAGATCCGCTTCATGACCGACGCGCCCATCATCAGTGCTCTCGACCAGGCCCGCATCCTGTCCGAGGCGCTGCCCCACATGCAGCAATATGACGAAGAGACGATCGTCATCAAATATGGCGGGCACGCCATGGGCGCCGAGGATACCGCCCGCGCTTTCGCACGCGATATCGTGCTGCTGGAGCAGACCGCCATCAATCCGGTGGTCGTGCATGGCGGCGGCCCGCAGATCGCCCAGATGCTGACGCGCCTCGGCATCAAATCGGAATTCGCCGCCGGATTGCGCATCACTGATGCCGCGACCATCCAGATCGTTGAGATGGTGCTGGCCGGTTCGATCAACAAGCAGATCGTCGGCTACATCAACGAGGCCGGCGGCAAGGCCGTCGGTCTGTGCGGCAAGGACGGCAACATGGTCACGGCGTCGAAGGCGACGCGGACCATGGTCGACCCGGATTCCAACATCGAGAAGGTAGTGGATCTCGGTTTTGTCGGCGAGCCCGACAAGGTCGACCTGACGCTGCTGAACCAGCTGATCGGCCATGAGCTGATCCCGGTGCTGGCGCCGTTGGCCACGTCCAGAGACGGCCAGACCTTCAACGTCAATGCCGACACCTTTGCCGGTGCCGTTGCTGGCGCCCTGAAGGCCAAGCGCCTGCTGCTGCTGACTGACGTGCCAGGCGTGCTCGACAAGTCGAAGAAGCTGATCCCTCAGCTCTCGGTCAAGGACGCCCGCAAGCTGATCGCCGACGGCACCATTTCCGGCGGCATGATCCCGAAGGTCGAGACCTGCATCTACTCGCTGGAGCAGGGCGTCGAAGGCGTCGTGATCATCGACGGCAAGATGCCTCACGCAGTGCTGCTCGAACTCTTCACCAATCAGGGCACGGGCACGCTGATCCACAAGTGATAGACACCGCACACCACACGTCGTTATGGCCGGGCTTGTCCCGGCCATTCGCGTCTGGCTGGTGGACGCGAAAGAGATCTGCGGCGTTTGTCGCCACTGTCCTCGGGCTGTTTGCCAACACAGCTGCTCGCGCCGATCTCAAACTCTGCAACCGCATGAGCTATGTCGTCGAAGCCGCCATCGGCATCGACGACAAGAGCGCCACCGCGACGCGCGGCTGGTTTCGCATCGACCCCGCGCAGTGCCGCTTCGTCGTGCAGGGCACGCTGACCGCCGACCGCATCCTGCTGCATGCCCGCGCGCTCAGCATCTATGGCGCCTCACCCGTGGCGCAGAACGGCACCGACAATCTTTGCATTGCGCCGGATAACTTCGTCATCGCCGCCGCCCGGCAGTGCCGCGCCGGACAGTCGCAAGTGCCGTTCACAATGATCAAACCGACGCAGACTGACGACGGCAACATGGTCGCCTATCTCGCCGAAGACAGCGAATATGACGACGAGCAGGCCAAGCTCGCTGCGATCCAGCGCCTGCTTGTGATCGCCGGCTATGACGCCGCGCCGATCGACGGCGTGGACGGGCCGAAGACTCAAAACGCGCTCTCATCATTTCTCAAGAGCCGCGGTCTCACCGCCGACGCGGTGTCGACGCCGAACTTTTTCGAAACCATGATCACCGCCGTGCAGGCTCCCTCTGCGACCGGCCTCACCTGGTGCAACGACACCTCCTACAAGGTCATGGCCTCGGTCGCGGCCGATGACGGCAAGGGTGTTGTCAGCCGCGGCTGGTATCGCATCGAGCCCGGCAAGTGCCTGCGGCCGGATGTTGTCGGCCAACCCCGACAGATCCTCAGTTTCGCCGAAGCCGTCGATGACAACGGGCGCGCTATCAAGCTCAACGACAAGCCCCTGAACTGGGGCGGCGTTCGCATGCTGTGCACACGTGAGAGCAAGTTCGAAATTCGCGAACACAACGACTGCAATACCCGCGGCCTCACCAGCGCGGGCTTCGCCATCGTCGATATGTCGGGCGGCGGCAGAACGCTGCGTTTTGCGACACCGTGACGGCCAGACAACAGAGACAATCAATGACCTTGCCGACCAAATCGCCGCGTGCCTTCACTCATGTCGAGACATGGGTGTTCGATCTCGACAACACGCTGTATCCGCATCACGTCAATCTGTGGCAGCAGGTCGACGGCAAGATCCGCGACTTCGTCGCGAACTTTCTCAAGGTATCGCCCGACGAGGCCTTCAAGGTTCAGAAGGACTATTACAAGCGCTACGGCACCACCATGCGCGGCATGATGACCGAGCACGGTGTCCGCGCCGACGACTTCCTCGCTTTTGTCCACGAGATCGATCACTCGCCGCTGGAGCCCAATCCGGTGATGGGGACCGCCATCGCGCAACTACCCGGCCGCAAGCTGATCCTGACCAACGGCTCGGTCGCCCATGCCGGCTCCGTGCTGGAGCGTCTCGGCTTCGCCGATCAGTTCGAAGCAATCTTCGACATCATCGCGGCCGATCTGGAGCCAAAGCCGGCGCAGCAGACCTACGACAAGTTCCTGCGCGATCACGGCGTCGATCCCTCGAAGGCGGCCATGTTCGAGGACCTGTCGCGCAACCTCGTGGTGCCGCACAAGCTCGGCATGACGACCGTCTTGATCGTGCCTGATGGCGCCAAGGAAGTTGTCCGCGAGGACTGGGAGCTGGAAGGCCGTGATGACGACCATGTCGATCACGTCACCGACGATCTGACCGGGTTTCTGGCGGCGCTAAACAAGGCCCGCTAAGGCGGGATGGCCGCTGGCGCGTCTTGACTCTCCCCGGCCGAATCCCGACAAAAGCTCCAAGAAATCACCTTTTTACCCTCGATCTGCCCAAGGAAATCGCGATGTCGCTGACCGCCCTCGAATCCACCATCAATGCCGCCTTCGATGCGCGCGACAATGTCAACGCCTCGACCAAGGGCGAAGTGCGCGACGCCGTCGATCAGGCGCTGAACCTGCTCGACAAGGGCGAGGCCCGCGTTGCCGTCCGCGCCGACGATGGCAAGTGGACCGTCAATCAGTGGCTGAAGAAAGCTGTGCTGCTGTCGTTCCGCCTCAACGACATGACCACAATCTCGGGCGGCCCCGGCGGCGCACCGTGGTGGGACAAGGTGCCCTCGAAGTTCGACGGCTGGAGCGACGATCAGTTCCGTAGTGCGGCGTTCCGCGCCGTGCCGGGCGCCATCGTGCGCAAGTCGGCCTTCATCGCCAAGAACGTCGTGCTGATGCCGTCCTTCGTCAATCTCGGCGCCTATGTCGATGAGAGCTCGATGGTTGACACCTGGTCGACGGTGGGCTCCTGCGCCCAGATCGGCAAGCGCGTGCACATTTCCGGCGGCGTCGGCATCGGCGGCGTGCTGGAGCCGCTACAGGCCGGCCCGGTCATCATCGAGGACGACTGCTTCATCGGCGCCCGCTCGGAAGTCGCTGAAGGCGTCATCGTCCGCAAGGGCGCGGTGCTGGCCATGGGTGTGTTCCTGGGCGCATCGACCAAGATTGTCGACCGCGAAACCGGCGAAGTGTTCGTCGGCGAAGTGCCGGAATATGCCGTGCTGGTCCCCGGCAACCTGCCCGGCAAGCCGATGAAGAACGGCCAGATCGGCCCGTCCACCGCTTGCGCCGTGATCGTGAAGCGCGTCGACGAGCGCACCCGCTCCAAGACCAGCATCAACGAGCTGCTGCGCGACTAAAGTGTTCTCACGCGAAGTGGACACCAGTTCGCATCGGGAAAACCCGCCGGAATAAAAATGGAGCTTCAGTTCTGATTCTTATCGGAGCCGAAGCTCCGGTTTACGTTCAGGCCGGTTTGCGCGTAGCATCGCGCAGACCGGACCGATCCGTTGACCTGGGGGCTGCCATGGACTGGACCACGCTGCTTTTCAGCTTCAAGGGACGGATCAATCGCGGCAAATACTGGCTCGCGATCCTTATTTACATAGTGGCCTGGGTCGCCTTCGTGGCTGCTGCCGTCATGTGGCTCGGCGGCTTTGACACCGATCGCCTGTTCAGCATGGTCGGCGGCGCACTGTTGCTGTGGCTGGCTGCCATCGTCCTCATCGTCGCCGGCACATGGTCCGGGGTCGCTACCGGCATCAAGCGGCTGCATGACCGCGAAAAAAGCGGCTGGTGGATCCTGGTGTTCTGGCTCGGGCCGAGCGTCCTGAGCGGCATCGGCAGCACCAGCAGCGCAAGCACCAGCTTCGTCTTTCATATTGCCAGCTTCGCCGTCACCATCTGGGCCATCGTCGAACTGGGCTTCCTGCGCGGCACCCCCGGGCCGAACGAATACGGCCCCGATCCGCTTGCCGAACTCGCCACTGCACCAAGGGTCTGATGTCCACCACCGCTCTTTCGATTGCTCAAGATCTGCTTCGCTGCCCCTCCGTCACCCCTGCTGACGCGGGCGCGCTCGGCGTGCTCGAGCAGTTGCTGACGTCCGCGGGCTTCACGGTGCAGCGCGTCACTTTCAGCGAGGAAGGCAGCGCGGATATCGAAAACCTCTATGCCCGCATCGGGACGTCCGCGCCGCATATCTGCTTCGCCGGCCATACCGACGTGGTGCCGCCCGGCGACGAGGCGGCATGGACCCATGGCGCTTTCTCCGGCGACGTCAAGAACGGGGTGCTCTACGGCCGCGGCGCGGTGGACATGAAGGGCGGCATCGCCGCCAGTGTCGCCGCCGTGCTGGATTATCTCGCGGCGAATGACGGGCAGCCCAAAGGCTCGATCTCGTTCCTCATCACCGGTGACGAGGAAGGCATCGCCGTCAACGGCACCGTGAAGCTGCTGCAATGGACCGCCGAGCGCGGCGAAAAGTTCGATCACTGCATCGTCGGCGAGCCCTCGAATGTCGAGGAGATGGGCGACACCATCAAGATCGGCCGCCGCGGCTCGCAATCCGGCACGCTCGTGGTCGACGGCGTACAGGGCCATGTCGCCTATCCGCATCGTGCGTCCAATCCGGTGCCGGACATCGCTGCGCTGATCGTGGCATTGAGCGGCGACCCGCTGGATCAGGGCAATGCGCAGTTTCAGCCGTCGAATCTCGAATTTACCTCGGTGGATGTCGGCAACACCGCCAGCAACGTGATCCCCGCTCAGGCCCGAGCCAAGTTCAACATCCGCTTCAACGACCATCACACGCAGGAAACGCTGCGCGACCTGATCGATGCGCGCGTTGCGGCCGCGGCCGGCAACCGGATAAAGGCGCATGTCATCTGGGAGCCGAGCAATTCGGATTCCTTCGTCACCAAGCCGGGCGCATTTACCGATCTCGTCGCCGCCGCGATCAAGGATGTGACGGGACGCACCCCAGACCTCAACACCGGTGGCGGCACGTCTGACGCGCGGTTCATCAAGAACTACTGCCCGGTGATCGAATTCGGCCTGGTCGGCCAGACCATGCACCAGATTGACGAACACACGAAGGTGTCCGATCTGGAAAAGCTCACCCAAATCTATCGCGGCGTACTGGATCGGTATTTCACATGAGCGGCAAAATTCTCGTTCTCACTGCGCTTGAGAGCGAGCTGGACAAATCACGTGCCCCGTCAGAGATCGAGGTGATTTTCACGGGCGTCGGCAAGATCAACACGACGATCGCAACGCTTCAGGCGGTGCAGGCCATGCAGCCCAAGCTCGTCGTGAACTACGGCACCGCCGGCAAGCTGAACACCAGACTCAGCGGCCTCGTCGAGGTCAGCGACGTGATCCAGCGCGACATGAATGCCGAGCCGTTGGCGCCGCGCGGCCGCACACCTTTTGCGCCCGATCTCGACCGCCTGGTTTCGGGCCAATCAGGCGTGATCTGCGGCAGTGGTGACAGTTTCGTCACCTCCACCGATCCCTGGCTGGTGGCGAACAATGTCGACATCGTCGACATGGAACTGTTTGCCATCGCGCAGGTCTGCCTGCGCCACGGCATCCGCTGGCGCGCCTTCAAGTTCATCACCGACGATGCCAACGATTTCGCGCACGAGCATTGGACGGCAAATGTCGCCAATGGACAGGATCTGTTCTGGGACGCGATAAAGGACGTGAAGGTCTAGTAGTCGACCTTTACCAGATACAGCCCATCCGGCGGCGCGACGATGCCGCAGGCGCTGCGGTCCTTCGCGGCCAGCGCCGCAGCCAGGTCGTCCGGCGTCCAACGTCCGTTGCCGACCCAGACCAGCGAGCCGACCATCGAGCGCACCTGACTGTGCAAGAAAGATCGCGCGGATGTCGTGATCGTGATCGCCTCACCATCCTGTTCCACGTCGAGCTGATCGAGCGTGCGGATCGGCGACTTGGCCTGGCATTCGGTGTCGCGGAAGGTCGTGAAGTCGTGTCGGCCGAGCAGGCGCTTCGCGCCCTCGTGCATCGCTGCGACATCGAGCGGACGCGGCACGCGCCAGACACGGCCGGCGTCTACCGCGAGGTTCGCGCGGCGATTGCTGATGCGATAGACGTAATGGCGTTTGACGGCCGAGAACCGCGCCTCGAAATCATCCGGCACGATATCAGCGGACAGCACGCCGACCGGGTGCGGCCGCAGATGCGCGTTCATGCCATCGCGAAAGCGACCGGGCACCAACGCTTTCGGCACATCACAATGCGCGACTTGACCGAGCGCATGGACGCCCGCATCGGTGCGCCCGGCACCGTGAACGCGGATCGGCTCGCCGCAAATGGCCTCCGCGGCACGCTCCAGCGCGCCCTGCACGGTCAGCGTTGCGTTGGCTTGCACCTGCCATCCGGAAAATGGCGTGCCGTCATATTCGATGATCATCTTGTAGCGCGGCATCAGAGCATGATCCCGAAAAGTGGCCACCGGTTTTCGGACAAGATCATGCTCATGAAAGGCGCAGCGGTGGCTTCAGCGGCGTGCCACGCAGGAATTCAATGGCCTTCATCGGCTGCTTGCCAGCGCGCTGCAGGTCGATGATCCGGATCGCATCGTCGCCGCAGGCAATGGTGAGCTGGTCGTCGATCACATCGCCGGGCGCGCCCGATCCCTTCGCGAGTTCGCAACGCAGAATCTTCACGCGCACCGCCTCGCCTTCGATCGGCATCTCGCACCACGCGCCGGGAAACGGCGACAGACCGTGGATATGTCGCAGCACGTTGCGCGCCGGCTTCGACCAGTCGATCTTGGCCTCGGCCTTGTCGATCTTGGCAGCGTAGGTCACGCCGACATCGCTTTGCGGCGTCAGGCTCAGCCGGCCCCTTTCCAGCGCGCCCATGGCACGCACCATCAGGTCGGCACCGAGCGGCGCCAGCGCGTCATGCAGGTCCAGCGCGGTCATCGCATCGGTGATGGGCAAGCGCTCGGCCATGGCGACATCGCCGGTGTCGAGGCCGACATCCATCTTCATCACCATGACACCGCTTTCGGCGTCGCCTTCCATGATCGCGCGATTGATCGGCGCGGCGCCGCGCCAGCGTGGCAACAACGAGCCGTGCAGGTTGAAGCAACCCAGGGGCGGCACATCGAGAATGTTCTGCGGCAGGATCATGCCATAGGCGACGACCACCGCCGCCTCGGCCTCATGCGACCGGAACTCGGCTTCAGCATCCGGCGTCCGCAATGTCTTCGGCGTGAACACGGGAATGCCGAGCCGTTCGGCTTCGCGCGCCACCGGCGTTGGCTGCAGCTTCATGCCACGGCCGGCAGGCTTCGGCTCGCGGGTATAGACGGCCACGATCTCATGGCCATGAGCCACGAGTTCGAGCAGCGTCGGCACCGCGAAATCCGGCGTGCCCATGAAGATCAAACGAAGCGACATAGGTCGGAGCCGATCTGTTGCAGCGTGACGCGGAGAAACCTACTCCGCGCGCTTGGCGAGCTTGGTGAACTTCTTCAGCACGCGGTCGCGCTTCAGCTTGGAGAGGTAATCGACAAACAGCACGCCATTGAGATGATCGATCTCATGCTGGATGCAGGTCGCGAACAACCCGCTGGCCTCCTCCTCGACCGTCTTGCCGTCGAGATCGAGATAGCGGATGCGCACCGTCGCCGGGCGTTCCACTTCCTCGTAATATTCCGGAATCGACAGGCAGCCTTCCTCGTAGACCGAGAATTCTTCCGAAGCCGAGATGACCTCCGGATTGATGAAGACACGCGGCTTCTTGCCGTCCTCCTCATCGTCCTTCTTGGCGATGTCCATGGTGATCAGCCGCAGCGGGACCGCGATCTGGATCGCCGCCAGCCCGATCCCGGGTGCGTCATACATCGTCTCGAACATGTCGTCGGCGAGCTTGCGCACCTCCGACGTCACCTTCTCGACAGGTTTGGAGATCAGCCGCAACTGTTTGTCCGGCAGGATAATAATTTCACGAATGGCCATGTCGGGCGATTTAATCTGCGCGCCTGCCTGGGTCAATGCGTTGGAAAAGCAGCGCTTCGAAGGGCGTTAACCCCTCGCTAACCATGACCATTAAGGCAGGGTTAACCATGCCAGTTAAGGTCAGCTTAACCTCGTTTCTTAAGCTTGGGTTAACCACGAAAATTCACCTTGCATTAACCATAAATGTTCCCTCTTCGTTCGCTTCACTGCCCGAATCGGCTAGAGTAACGGGATGAACGAGATCCTTTTCTTGATCGGCGACATGCCGGTTACCGTGGGTGTGGCACTGACCGGCTTCGGCGCGCTGGCGCTGACCTTGCTGCTGGTCATCGCCATTATCATCGCCCGCTCCGGCAACCATGGCGCGGCGATGGCCATGGCACAGGCGATCCGCGCCGACGAACTCGAAGAACGCCTCAGCGAGGTGTTGAAGGCACAGAACGAGGCCACCGGCCGCGTCGATGCCATGGGTCAGGCCTTGGCAGGCCGTCAGGCCGACATGGCGCGTGCGGTATCCGAGCGGCTGGATTCGGTGACGCATCGCGTCGGCCAATCCATGGAACAGACCACGCGCAACACCATGGAAAGCCTGAGCGCACTGCATGAGCGCCTGGGCATCATCGACAACGCCCACAAGAACCTCACCGACCTGACCTCGCAGGTGACGACGCTGCGCGACGTGCTCGCCAACAAGCAGTCGCGCGGCGCCTTCGGCCAGGCGCGGATGGAAAGCATCGTCATGGACGGCATGCCGAGCGGTGCCTATGCGTTCCAGCACACGCTGTCATCGGGCAAACGGCCGGATTGCGTGATCTTCCTGCCGGACCAGCGCCCGCTGTGCATCGACGCTAAGTTCCCGCTGGAAGCCGTCACCGCGCTGCATGATGCGCGCAGCGACGAGGAGAAGAAATACGCGGCGCAGCGCCTGCGCACCGACGTGATGAAGCATGTCACCGATATCGCCGAGAAGTATCTGGTGGCCGGCGAAACGCAGGACACGGCATTGATGTTCGTGCCGTCGGAGTCGGTCTATGCCGAAATTCACGACGGTTTCGACGACATCATCCAGAAGGCCTATCGCGCCCGCGTGGTGCTGGTGTCGCCATCGCTGCTGATGCTGGCGATCCAGGTGATGCAGCAGATCCTGAAGGACGCGCGGATGCGCGACGCCGCCGACCAGATCCGCACCGAGGTACTGAATTTGGGCGACGACCTCACCCGTCTGCGCGATCGCGTGATGAAGCTTCAGACTCATTTCGGACAGGCCAATGAAGACGTTCGCCAGATCCTGATTTCCGCCGACAAGATCGAGAAGCGCGCCGGCCGCATCGAGGAACTGGACTTCAGCAAGAGTGAGCCCGCCACCGAGGTGGCGCCCGTCATTGCCAAGACCGCCGCCCCCGACATGTTCGCGCCGCTGCCGCGCAAGCTGCAGGCTGGGGAGTAGAGCTCAATTTGTTGTCACCCGGCTTGACCGGGTGACCCAGTAAACGCCGTCGCCACATTTACTCGCCGCAGCAAAATACAAGCACTGCCGCATACTGGATCGCCCGGTCAAGCCGGGCGATGACAGCCGAAAAGTCGTTCGCTCACCGGCAAATCAGCGGATAGAGATCATCCCAGTTGGGATTATCTTTCTCGATCAATACGACCTTCCATTCCCGCATCCACTTCTTGAGCCGCTTCTCGCGGTGCATGGCGTATTCGATATTGTCGAAGCGTTCGTAGTAGACGAGCCGGTCGATGCCATAGGCCTTCGTGAATCCCTCTGCGGCTTTCGTTTTGTGTTCGTATACGCGGCGAATGAGATCGTTCGTTACGCCGATATACAGCGTCCCGCCAATCCCGCTGGCGAGAATGTAGACGTAAAATGTGTACGTCCTCATCACGAAAACTCGCGACTGCAATTGTAGCCAACTCAGTCTGTCGTCACCCAGCTTGACCGGGTGAACCCAGTATACACCGTCCTCAAAATTTACACCCCACAGCAAAACACAAGCTCCGCCGGCTACTGGATCGCCCGGTCAAGCCGGGCGATGACAACCGAGAGGGGGGATACGAAGCCACGGGCCGCTTCCTCCCGAATCTGCTAACCCTTCCCCATGACCAGCGCGCCTGACTCCTCCGAAGCCGCCCTCGCCCTGAAGCCTCGCGCGACCTGGCGCGAGAGCCTGGCGGTTTATCTGCAGCCGCGCGTGCTGATTGTGCTGCTGCTCGGCCTGTCATCGGGCCTGCCGCTGGCGCTGTCCGGCTCGACGCTGCTGGTGTGGATGCGCGAATCCGGCGTCGATCTCGGCACCATCGGGCTGTTCGCACTGGTCGGCACGCCCTACACGCTAAAATTCCTCTGGGCGCCGCTGGTCGACGCGCTGCATGTGCCGTTCTTTACGCGTCAATTCGGACGCCGCCGTGGCTGGTTGGTGTTTTCACAACTGTTGCTGATTGGTGCGATCCTGCTGCTGGCGCTGACCGATCCCGCGCGCTCGCCGCTGTTCGTGGCCCTTGGCGCACTGCTGGTGGCGGCGATGTCATCGACACAGGATATCGTTGTCGATGCGTTTCGTGTCGAGAGCCTGCCGGAAAGCGAACAGGCCGCCGGCATGGCGTCCTATGTGGCGGCCTATCGCATCGGCATGCTGATCTCGACGGCTGGTGTGTTGTTTCTGGTCAGCGCCTTCGAGAGCATCGGCATCGCGCGCTCCACCGCATGGATGTGGGGCTATGTGGCGATGGCTGCGATGGTGCTGGTCGGCACGGTCACGGCGCTCGCCGCCACCGAGCCCGAGCAATCCGCGCAAGCGGAAGCGGCCACGCGCGGCGAGAGCGCCTTCAATCGTGTACTGCAGGCAGCGATCGGCGCATTCTCCGAGTTTCTCACCCGCAAGGATGCCTGGGCCGCGCTGGCGTTTGTGGTGCTGTTCAAGTTCACCGATGCATTTTCCGGCACCATGACGGCGCCGTTCGTGATCGACCTCGGCTTCACCCGGAACGACTATGCCGCCATCGTCAAAGGCGTTGGCCTCGCCGCCACACTGATCGGCGGCTTTGCCGGCGGCTTCGTCGCGCGGCGCTATTCGCTGGCGGCGAGCCTGTGGATAGGCGCCGTGCTGCAGGCGGTGTCCAATCTGGCGTTCTCGTGGCTGGCCATTGTCGGCGTCAATCAATGGGCACTGGCGCTGGCGATCTCCGTGGAGAATTTCACCAGCGCCATCGGCACGGTGATCTTCGTCGCCTATCTGTCGGCGCTCTGCAAAAATCCACTGCATACCGCCACGCAATATGCGCTGCTCACGGCGCTGGCCGCTGTCGGGCGAACCTATCTGTCGGCAGGCGCAGGCTACGTGGCACAGGCCACGGGATGGCCGATCTTCTTCGCGATCAGCGTCATCGTCGCGGTGCCGAGCCTGATCCTGCTGGTCTGGCTGCAGCGCCGCGAGCATTTCAAAATGCTGGGGCCGGTGCGGGTCTAGCCAAAGCGAACTCAGTTCGGCTTCGATACCACACTCCACTTCGTGACCAGCGCTTCGCTCATCTGCCCGGCCTGTTCGGCGCAGGCGACCTCGGCAACCTTGAGCGCAACTTCCTTGCCGACGAGTTTCTGCAACTGCGTGGCTTGCGCTTCGCTTGCCGCCACGATCTCGAAGGTCTCGGGGCCAGTTTCGAGATTACACAGTCCGGCCGGCGCCGGCAGGCGACGAGGCTCGCTGACCACTTGATACACATTGGTGCGCTTGCCCTTGGCGTCGCGGCTGCGCATGGCATTGAGCTGCCCGGTCAGCACGTCGCCGATCTTCATCGTCTTCGGTGCCACGGGCGTCGCCGGCGGAGCCGGCGTTTCGGTCGCACCGCTGGCAGCCGTAGCAAACAGGCCGGCCGCACAAATCGCAGCGGCCCAGGTCGGCAAAGCCTTCAAGTCGTGTCGTGTCATCAATGCTCTTCCAGTCCTAAAACAGCGTCCGCTGCCGCATCGCGGCCGACAGCGTGCCTTCGTCGAGATAATCGAGTTCACCGCCGACCGGCACGCCATGCGCCAGCCGCGTCACCTTCACATTGGCCTCCTGCAGGAGGTCGGTGATGTAATGTGCCGTGGTCTGCCCATCAACCGTCGCATTCAGCGCCAGGATGATTTCGCTTACCTCTGAATCATGTGCACGTGACACCAATGCGTCGATGGTCAGATCCTGCGGACCGACGCCGTCGAGCGGCGACAATGTCGCGCCGAGCACATGGTATTTTCCCGTCGTCGCATGCGCGCGTTCCAGCGCCCACAGATCGGCAACATCGGCGACCACCACGATGGTCGAGGGATCGCGGCGCGGGTCCGTACAGATCGTGCAGGGATTCTGCGTGTCGATATTGCTGCAGACCTTGCAGACCTGGATCCGGTCGATCGCCACCTGCAACGCACCAGCCAGCGGCGTCATCAGCGCCTCGCGCTTCTTGATCAGATGCAGCGCAGCACGCCGGGCCGAGCGCGGGCCAAGCCCGGGCAACCGCGCCAGCAGTTGAATCAGGCGTTCGATTTCCGGGCCAGCGGTGGACGCCATCTCAGGTGAGGCCCATCCCCGGTGGCAGGCCGAGGCCGCCGGTCAGCGCCTGCATCTTCTCCTGCATCGCGGCTTCCGCCTTGCGGCGCGCATCGCCCAGTGCTGTGACCAGCAGATCTTCCAGTATCTCGACTTCATCGGCCTTCACCAGCGACGGATCGATCTTCACGGCCTTCACTTCGGTCTTCGCTGTCATCCGCACCGACACGAGGCCGCCACCGGAAATGCCTTCGACCTCGACATGGTCGAGCTCGTCCTGCATCGCCTTCATCTTCGATTGCAGCTGCGCTGCCTGTTTCATCATGCCGAGAAAATCAGCCATGAGTTATCCTTCGCAGTTCGATTAATCGTCGTCGTTGAGACCGTCGGTCGCGTCATCGTTGATCAGGTCGCTATCGCTCCCGTTGAAATCCGGCGGCTCGGGGGCGATGACACGAACCTCGACTTTCGCACGCGGAAACCGTGCCAGCACTTCCTTGACCCGCGGATCGGCTTCCGCCGTGCGCTGCCGCTCGTTCTTCTGCTCGAGCTCCTGATCGCGCAACGTCGGCTGTCCCTGCTCGTTGGACACGATCACGGCCCAGCGGCGACCGGTCCACTGTTCGAGCTTGCGCGACAGATCGTTGATCAGCGTGCGCGACGCCGTGCGCTCCATCGCCAGCTCAAGCCGCCCGTCCTCGATCTTGATCAGGCGCACATCAGCTTCGAGTGCTCCGCGCACCATCAGGTCGCGTTTCTCGCCGGCCAAAGCCACCAGCTCAGGGAATGTCGAAATCTTCAGCACCGCTGCAGGCGGCGCGTCTGCCATGCCGACTTGCGGCCGCGGCGATGGTTCTGCGCTGCCACGCTGCATGGTCGGACCACGCGATGCGCCCGCTGACATCGTCGGCATCGTTGACGGCATTTGAGCCGACGGCAAGGGCGCCGACATAGCAGTTGAAGCATTGGCAGACGATGGCGCCGCGCGGCCGCCACCATTGCCAGAGATCATCGGCGACGAACCGCCATTCTGATCGAGCATCCGGATCGCTTCATCCGGCGTCGGCAGATCTGCGACATAAGCGATGCGCACCAGCACCATTTCGGCAGCGGCGGCGGGACGCGTCGCGCCTTGCACTTCGGTGATGCCCTTGAGCAGCATCTGCCACATCCGCGACAGCACGCGCATCGACAGTTTCGAGGCAAAATCCCTCGCGCGCAGCCGCTCGGTCTCACCGAATGCCACATTGTCGGCGGTCGCCGGCACGATCTTCACACGGGTGACAAAATTGACGAATTCAGCAAGGTCACTCAGCACCACGATCGGATCGGCGCCGACGTCGTATTGCTCGCGAAACTCTTTAAACGCGCTGGCGATGTCACCACGCGCCAGCGAATCGAACAGATCGATGACACGGGTGCGATCGGCGAGGCCGAGCATCTGCCGGACCGCATCGGCGCGCACGGTACCCGCGGCATGGGCGATGGCCTGATCGAACAGGGACAGCGAATCGCGCACCGAGCCTTCGGCCGCGCGCGCGATGATGCCCAGCGCTTCCGGCTCGACCTCGACATTCTCTTTGCCGGCAATGTTCGACAGATGGCTCATCAGCACGTCGGCATCGACGCGGCGCAGATCGAAGCGCTGGCAGCGCGACAGCACCGTCACCGGGACTTTCCGAATTTCAGTGGTGGCGAACACGAATTTGGCGTGTTCCGGCGGCTCTTCCAGTGTCTTCAGGAACGCGTTGAAGGCGGCGGTCGACAGCATGTGGACTTCGTCGATGATGTAGACCTTGTAGCGCGCGCTGGACGGCGCATAGCGCACGCTGTCATTGATCTGGCGGACATCGTCGACACCGGTATGCGACGCGGCATCCATCTCGAGGATGTCGATATGCCGGCTTTCCATGATCGCCTGGCAATGGATGCCGGGCGTCGGCATATGGATGGTCGGGCCTTTGACCGAGCCATCGGCCATTTCATAATTCAGCGCGCGCGCCAGAATGCGCGCCGTCGTCGTCTTGCCGACACCGCGGACACCGGTAAGGATCCAGGCCTGCGGAATGCGGCCGGTCTCGAATGCATTGGAAACGGTGCGGACCAGCGCGTCCTGGCCGATCAGATCGTCGAAACTGCCGGGACGGTATTTGCGCGCGAGCACGCGATAGGGCGTTGCAGCGGCCGGAGGCGGGGCAGCGCCCATATCGAAACCGCTCTGGTGATCATCGGGAGGGGACGTGCCAGCGTCGGTCATCGAGGAATCCGCAATGTGTTGTCTCGTAAAGCCGGCTTGCGGAACATCTGGCGCATCTTTGGCAGACCACGCACTGGTTCCTGCCTTCGAGGCCGCCTGTCCTCCGAGCAACGACCCCTGTGCAGGGCGCTGAATTTGCTCGATAAAACAAGTAGGAGACTGACGAGCGACCCGATCCGGATCTCGTTAGGGCTGCTTCCTTCCGGACCTGACCCGATTGGCGAGTGGCTCGTCCACCGCCAATCTCCCGATGCTTATTTGGGGCCAAAATGGTCGGAAAGCAAGCGCGGCGCGTGTCGCAAGTCCGCCGCAAGATTTGCGCAACAAAGTCGCAAGAAAACGTGGTTCAAACAGGCAAAAGCAGCCATGACGGGAGTTGTCTGCGCTGCCGCTTCCTGCGACGCTGCGCGCCTTCATTGAGAGTCCGAATGCCCCCCTCAGATTCCTGGTCACTGCACGAGCAGCTGCAACAAGACACCATCGACATCGGCGACCTGCCCCTCAGTCGCGTGCTGGTGGTGAAAGACGCGCACTACCCCTGGCTGATGCTAGTGCCGCGCCGTGCCGACATTACCGAGATTATCGATCTCGACGAGGTCGCGCAGAGCCAGTTGATGACCGAGATCAACCGCGTCGGCCGCGCGCTCAAGGACATCACCAAATGCGACAAGCTCAATGTCGCAGCGCTCGGCAATATGGTGCCGCAGCTTCATGTCCACGTCATCGCGCGCCGCAAGACCGATGCTGCCTGGCCGCGGCCGATCTGGGGCGTAATGCCGCCACTCGCCCATGACGCCGCCGAAGTGCAGCGCTTCATCTCAGAGCTCCGCCGCAAGATCTGGCTCGGTTGACCATCATGACAAGCACCATGTTTCCGCTCGGCCATCCGGCCTTCATCTCCAACGTGCTCGATCGCGCTGCGCATCTACGCTTCAGCGACGAAAAACTGTTCGCGCTGGAAAACAAAAGTTCCTCGCGCGCTTACGTCATCTACCGCGACTCACTGGTGATGAAGAAGGAAGGCGACAGCCAGCGCGCGCTGCTGACCATCGACGAAGCGCTGAAATTCGGCGCCAATCCCGGCACGATTTTTCTTGGCCTGCGTGATGGCGATGCCGTGTTCGGCATGGGTATCGGTGCGCCGGCGGTCGAGAAGTTACTGACGCGCGACGATGTCGTCGTCTCCGAATTGCGCGGCATGGCGATGCAGGGCGTGGTGCCGCCGGACCAGCTATCGGCAATCGCACAGGCAAAGTCGCTGGTGTCGTGGCATCAGCGCCATGCCTTCTGCGCCAATTGCGGCACCAAATCAGGAATGGCCGAAGGCGGCTGGAAACGTGTCTGCCCGAGCTGCAAGACCGAGCATTTTCCGCGCACCGACCCCGTCGTCATCATGCTGGTGGAGAAGGGCGACAAGTGCCTGCTGGGCCGCCAGAAGCAGTTCGCGCCGGGCATGTATTCGTGCCTCGCCGGTTTCGTCGAAGCGGCCGAGACTATCGAAGACGCCGTGAAGCGCGAGATCTTCGAGGAATCCGGCATCCGCTGCACCGACGTCACCTATTATATGACGCAGCCCTGGCCCTATCCGTCATCCCTGATGATCGGTTGCTCGGCCCGCGCCATCAGCGACGAGATTACCGTCGACAAAATGGAACTTGAGGACGCCCGGTGGTTTGACCGTGACGAGGCGATGCTGATGTGGAAACGCGAACACCCCGACGGGCTCGCGGGACCGCATCCATTCGCCATCGCGCATCATCTGCTCGGTCGCTGGCTGCATCCCGACTAAGCCTGACCACACGGGGAATCCTTCATGAGTGCCAAGCCTGTCCACGTATTGTGTATCGGCCTGCCGGTTCGCGACCTGACCTTTGCCGTCGAATCCGTCCCCGGGCGTGGCCAGAAATTCCCTTCCCAGCGGTTCGCCCAGATCATCGGCGGAAATGCGCTCAACGCTGCCATCGGCGTCAGCCGGCTGGGTGGCCGGGCATCGATGACCGGGCCGATGGGCGACAAGAACGAGACCGCCGACCAGTTTCTGTTCGACGATCTCGCCAGGGAAGGCATCGACTCCGCGCATCTGGTGCATATGCCGGGACTAGTGACACCGATATCGGCCGTCATGATCGACCCTTCGGGCGAACGCACCATCGTGACCTTTCGCGATCCCGAGCTCTGGAAAGTGAAGCTGCCCGATCACGACCTGCTGCTGAAAGACTGCGACGCCATTCTGGTCGAGAGCCGCTGCGCGGGCTTTGCCACCGAGCTTTGCATCGAGGCACGTCATCGCGGCATTCCCGTCGTCGTCGACATCGACAGCACGCTGTCGCAGCGCGAGGGCCTGCTGACCGCTTCCTCGCACCTGATCTTCTCGGACGACGCGCTGCAATCGACCGCCGGCATCACCGACAATCTCAAGGCGCTGCAGAAGATGGCAACGCTGACCTCGTCCTTCCTCGCCGTCACCCGCGGCCCCCGCGGCACCCTGTGGCTCGACGAGCAGGGACATCCGAAAGAAACCCCCGCCTTCCCCGTTCACACCGTGGACACGCTCGGCGCCGGCGACATTTTCCATGGCGCCTTCGCGCTGGAGTTCGCGGGCGGCAAGCCGGTACCGGAGGCGCTGCGCTTCGCGTCCGCCGCCGCGGCCCTGAAATGCACCCGCTATGGCGGTGCTTTCGCCTGCCCGCAACGTGCTGAAGTCGAACAGCTTTTGAGGGAATCCAGGGTCGGCGCCCTTAGCTGAGGCGGCACAGGGCTTGCTTTGGAAGAATGTTCTATATATGAGGTTCATCTACCCCATAATTAGAACAAAGTTCTTCCCATGACCGATGTCGCCGACCAGCCCCTTGAATCCACCCGCCGCCTCGATGCGATTGATCGCAAGATCCTGACCGTCCTGCAGGAAGATGCCTCGCTGTCGGTAGCCGAGATCGGCGACCGCGTGGGGCTTTCGTCGACACCGTGCTGGAAGCGCATCCAGCGCCTCGAGGCCGACGGCGTGATCCTCCGCCGGGTGGCGCTGGTCGATCAGAACAAGATCGGCCTGGGCATCTCGGTGTTCGTCTCCGTGGAAAGCGGCGACCATTCCGATGTCTGGCTGAAGAAATTCGCCGACGCCGTCAGCGCGATGCCCGAAGTCATGGAATTCTACCGGATGGCCGGCGACGTCGACTACATGCTGCGCGTCGTGGTCGCGGACATGCAGAGCTATGACGTCTTCTACAAGAAACTGATCAGCGCCGTGGCCCTGAAGAACGTCACCTCCCGCTTCGCCATGGAGAAGATCAAGTCGGTCACGGCGCTGCCGGTGCCGCCCATGCCGGCTGCCTGAGCAGGATATTGTCGTCGCCCGGCCTTGCGCGCAATTGTGCGCTTGGACCGGGCGATGACAGGTAAAAGGGAAAAATTGATCATCCCTATCGATTGAAATGACAATAACGATCAATTAGATTTATTGATCAAACGGCATGAGGATGTGGCCAAACCGGAGTTTGGCCCATGACCGTTCTTGCCCAAGATGCGAACCGCACCGGCCCGCTTGCTGCGCGCAGCTTGCCACTTCTGCCCGGATTGGCCCTCACTGTCGCAATCGCCGGCGCCGCATTCGCTTTGCGTGAGATCCCCTACGTCGGCTTCGCCAGTCCGATGATCCTGGCAATCGGCATCGGTATCGCGATCCAGAACACGTCCGGCACGCCGGCAGCAGCCAAAGCCGGCATCACCTTCTCCATGCGCAGCATCCTGCGCTTCGCCATCATCCTGCTCGGCCTGCAGCTCACCGCGGCGCAATTGCTGGAGGTTGGCGCCGTCGGCTTTGCGGTGATCGCTGCGACGCTCGTTGCAACCTTCGTCTTCACCACGTGGCTTGGCCGCGCGATGGGTATCGACCGCAGACTGGTCGAACTGATCGCCGCCGGCACATCGATCTGCGGCGCCTCCGCCGTGATCGCAACCAACACCGTGACCCGCGCGCCCGATGAGGATGTCGCCTACGCGGTCGCTTGCGTCACCATCTTTGGCTCGATCGCCATGTTCGTCTATCCGCTACTCAGTAACGTGCTGCAGCTCGACCCGCATCATTTCGGGCTGTGGGCCGGCGCATCGATCCACGAGATCGCGCAGGTCGTCGCCGCCACCTTCCAGCAGAGCCGCGACGCCGGCGAATTCGGCACCGTCGCGAAACTCGCGCGCGTGATGATGCTGGCACCGGTGGTGATCACACTTGGCCTGCTGGCGACACGGCGCGCACGTGGCATCAGCGCGGAATCCGGCAACGCCAAGGTGCCGATCCCGTGGTTCGCCTTCGGCTTCGTGGCGATGGTGATCCTGAATAGCCTCGTTGACGTGCCGCATGCAGCTATGAGCGTGATCATCCCGATCACGACCTTCCTGCTGACCATGGCGCTCGCTGCAATGGGGCTGGAAACCAATATCCAGAAGCTCCGCGCCAAGGGCCTGCGCCCGCTGCTGCTCGGCGCCGCAGCCTTCCTGTTCATTGCCAGCTTCAGCCTTGCGCTGGTCACACTGACTACCTGACGGAGATCATATGACGCTCGAACAGCTCCGGATCTTCGTCGCCGTCGCCGAACACGAGCACATGACCCGGGCTGCCGAGAGCCTGCATCTCACCCAATCCGCCACCAGCGCAGCGATCGCCGCGCTGGAAACGCGCTATGCGACGCAGTTGTTTCACCGTGTCGGCCGCCGCATCGAGTTGACCGAGATTGGCCGCGCCTTTCTGATCGAAGCCCGGGCCGTGCTGGCACGCGCTGCCACCGCGACGACCGTGCTCACCGATATGGCCGGCATGACGCGCGGCTCCCTTGCGCTGGCCGCGAGCCAGACCGTCGGCAACTACTTTCTGCCGCCTGTCATGGCGCGCTATCGCCAGCGCTTCCCCGGCATCGACCTCAGCCTGCGCATCGGAAATACCGAACAGGTGGCCGGCTGGGTGCGCGATGGCGAAGTCGATCTCGGCATCGTTGAAGGCGCGATTGACGATCCGGCGCTCGCGACTCAGCCCGTGGGCGACGACGAACTTGTGCTGGTGGTCGGCCGATCGCACCCATGGGCGAAGCAACACGCTGTCATGCCGGGTCAGTTCGCTGAGACAGACTGGGTGCTGCGTGAAGCCGGCTCCGGCACGCGCGCAATCGCGCAATCGGTGCTGGACCAATCAGGAATCGCGCATGACCGCATTCGCGCTGCCATGGAGCTGCCATCGAACGAAGCCGTCTGCGCGGCCGTCGTGGCTGGCGCTGGCGCGAGCATTATGTCCCGGCTGGTCGCCACCGCCCTGATCGGCAACGGTGACCTGATTGCGCTCGACGCCCAATTGCCGACCCGCCGCTTCGTCATGCTTCGGCACAAAGAACGCTACGCGACACGAGCCGCAAGAGAAATGTCGCAAATGATCATGGCAGGCGAGACGACAATGACCAATTCTACAATGTCATAAATTCCAACAAGGCGAGCATCGGATGAGTCCAGCGACGAGGCAGGGCAAGACGTATTGCCCTGCCTCGTCGCAAAACCCATCTCCGCTTCGACCTGATCAATCGAGGCCGCTCTTCTTCATCAGAGCGACGGCGGCGGGCGACGAGATGTAGGTGAAGAACTGCTTGGCAGCTTCCACATGCTCGGCCTTCGACGAAACCGCCGCAGTGACAACACTGTTCTTCTGCAGATCCTCCGGCAACGGCCCCACGATCGCCAAGCCCGGCTCCAGGCGCAGCTCGCTGATTTGCTGCAGGCCAAGTTCGACCTCTCCGCTCGCGACCGACTCACCGACGAATTTCCGGCCGAGAATGACCTTGCTCTTGGCTGCGACTTCGTCGGCGATACCGAGCTTCTTCAAGAGAACGTTGGCGACGTAACTGCCGCTGGCGCCCTCCGAATAGCCGATCGATGACGCGTTCAGGAGCGCTTGGCGCAGAGCCGCCGCGGAGGATATGTCAGGCAGCGGATGCCCCATCTTGACCGCCACGCCGATCTTGGAGACCGCGATATCCTTGCGCTCGAGAGGCACAAAGAAGCCGCCCTTCACCAGCTCGTCCATCCCCGTATTCACCATGATCAGCACATCGACGTGCTCACCGTTTTTGATACGCACCTGGCTCGCTTCCGGCGAGTTGCCGGACGACGGCCCCCACGACATCGTCACTTTGTGACCGGTATCGCGTTCGAACAGAGCCGCGATTTCGGAAAACGATCCTTTCAGGATTCCCGTGGTCAAGACTTTGATGTCGTCTGCCCGTGCATTGCCTGCACATGCGAGTAGAGCGCCGACGGCAACCAAAGTCTTCGCTGTTCGCGTGAAATTCATCCAGATCCTCCCTTTCTTGTTTTGGCGATAACGGCTCACCGCAAGGCCCGCATGTGGCGTATCTTGCGATGAGGTCTTGGACTTGCGTCGCGGCTCTGCGGAATACAGCCGGCAATCAAGTGTCAGCGGGGGCCGAGAACAAGGACCCCGTCGGCCGCACGCACGCCCTGGCCTGAGGGAAGCACGAAGACCGGGTTGATCTCTGCTTCCACAAGACGCTCGCCGAGCTGCGCCACCATCTCCGAAAACGCGACGATCGCGGATGCGAGGGCATCGACATCGCATTTCGGCCGGCCACGGAATCCGTCCAGCAGCGGCCATGTGACGAGGTCGCGGGCCATGGCCAGCGCCTCCCTGCGGGCAAGGCCGCCCTCCGGCGGAAGCAGCCGCATCGTCGTATCCTTGAAGAGTTCGGCGGTGACGCCACCCATGCCGAGCAGGACCGCCGCCCCCAGGGAATCCCTGTGCATGCCGAGGATGAACTCGACTCCGCCCGTGACCATCTCCTGAACGAGGAAGCGCTGCGGACGCTCGGACGTGTTGCGTTCGACTTCGTCGGCCATGGCCGTCAGGCGGGCGCCAATGCTCTCAGCCGTCAGGTTCATCGCAACGCCGCCGACGTCGCTCTTGTGCGTGATCACACTGGACAGGATCTTGAGGACCACTCGGCCGCCGAGAGCGCGTGCCGCAGCTTCCGCTTCCCGAGGCGTGGCGACGATCTTCTCTACCGCGGTCGGCACGCCGAAGCGCGCGAACAGCGTCTTCGCCTGTGCTTCATCGAGCGCGCCCGCAGGAAAGTCGCTGATGTCGATCGTCCGTCCTGCGCGGCCGGTTTGCTGCAGCGGCACGACGTGTCCGGCCTGCAGCAGCCCGTCCAGCGCACCGGCGCAGCTCTCTGCGGATGTATAGGCGGGAACACCACGCTGGGTCAGGACCGACACGACGTTCGGCGCGTAGGGGCTGACATAGGCGATGACCGGCTTGTCGCTCATCGGCAGGCAGTCCTGGATTGCGTCGGCCATCAAGGCTGGCGTGCCCACCGCGGACGAGCCGACGACGATCACCAATGCATCATAGGAAGGGCTGGCTAGCAGCGTGCGAATCGCGCCCCGGAGCAGCTCCGGCTGCAGACCCGCCAGTGTCACGTCGATCGGATTGCGATCCAGGACGGCATGAGATCCCGATTGCAGGGCGCGCAACTGCTGGGCGGTCTGTTGGTCGGGCACGGGCGTTTCAAAGCCTGCGATACCCAGACAGTCGGACACGATGGTGCCGGCGCCACCGGTCGATGTCAGAATCGCCACGCGCCTACCACGCAGCGTGCGCCCGGCCGAAAGAGCGGCGGGAATATCGAGCAGATCCTCGAAGGTTTTCGCACGAACGATGCCAAGCTGCCTGAAGAAGGCATCATACATGCGGTCCGACCCTGCGAGCGCTCCGGTATGGGATATGGCAGCCTTAGCGCCCGCTTCCGATCGACCGATCTTGAAGACGACGATCGGTTTGCCGGCGCGCCGCGCTTTCAACGCCGCTTCGCGAAACCGCGTTGGATTGCGGATCGCCTCGACATAGAGCGCGATGACTTTGGTGGCATCGTCATCGGCGAGATAGTCGATGAAATCGGCGAGTTCGAGATCCGCCTCGTTGCTGGTCGAGACCAGCTTGGACAGTCCGATGCCGCGCGCGGCCGCGCGCGACAGCAGGGATCCGAGAATGCCGCCGCTCTGTGAGACCAGACCGATCGATCCTGCGGTGAAGTGATCCATCGCCAGCGCGCCGGACGCGGACAATACGATATTGTCGGTGAGGTTCACCAGGCCGATCGTATTCGGCCCGAGAACACGCATCGATCCGGCGGCCTCCAGGAGTTGCTTCTGCCGTTCGGCGCCGTCTGATCCGGTCTCTGTGAAACCGCTGGCGAGAACGATTGCAGCGGCCGTGCCACGCTTGGACAATTCGCGCACCGCGCCATGGGCACGCTCCGCGCCAAGCAGGACAATGGCGACGTCCGGCACGGTCGGCAGCGACGCGATGTCCGGGTAGCAGGTAAGGTCGCCGATCTTGTCCACCTTGGGATTGACCGGATAGATCTCGCCGGCAAAACCATGCTTGAGCAGATACGAGACCGGTCGTCCGGACGTCTTGTCGGGATCCGCCGAGGCGCCAATGATGGCGACGCTGCGCGGTTGGATCAACCGCTGGATGGCATTCATCGTCATCGGTCTACTCCTTCGACGACGACTGGGCCAGAAACGCCAGCACGGCTTCCCGATGCTCGGTGCTGGTGTAGCAGATGCCCTGCGCCTGACTGCCGAGCGCGAAAATCTCGTGCGCAGAATGTTCGAACGTTTCGTTGAGGATCTTCTTGCCCAGCGCGAGTGCGGTCGGAGAATACTGCGCGAGGTCGGCCGCCCAATTCCGCGCGGCCGTCAGCAGCTCGGCGGATCCCACCTTGCGATCCATGATCCCGAGCGCAAGCGATTCATCGGCCTCGACGACGCGGCCGGTAAAAATCAGCTCTTTCGCTTTCGACAGCCCGACGCGTCGGGGCAGAAAATACATCCCGCCGCCGTCCGGGATCAGGCCGCGTTTGATGTAGGACCAGGTGAATTTGGTGTGCTCGGTTCCCATCACGAAATCGCAGGCCAGCGCAACATCCGCGCCGAGGCCGGCGGCGGCGCCGTTGACGGCGGCAATGGTCGGCTTCGGCAGATTGAGCAGCAATGATTGCGCGCGATGCACGCCCTGCTGCCGGCTCCAGCCGTTGAACGCAACCTCTCCCTGTGGCGCTTCAAGCCGGCGCTTCATGCCGCTGATGTCGCCGCCGGCACAGAACGACTTTCCGCGGCCAGTCAGGACGAGGGCCTTGATCGCATTGTCACGGGTGACCGTTTCGAGCGCGCTGACGAACTCGCTACGCATGTCGTCGCTCATTGCATTACGCCGATCCGGGCGGTTGAGGGCGATCGTCGCAACGCCGGCGTCAATGGAAAATTCGATCAACTGAAAGGACATGGAAAGGCCTGTGCTTGAAGTTTGAGATGGGGAGGACGCGCGTGGAGAGCCGACCTATTCCGCCTTGATGTTGGCGTCCTTGATCAGCTTGCTCCAACGTCCTTCTTCGCGCTGGACATAGCGATCGAGTTCGGCCGGAGAACTTGCCTCCATGATGAGACCTTCGTTGGTCTCGAGGCGCTTGAACGCTCCCGAGCTCACCGCTTGTTTGACTGCCTTGTTCAAGCGATCGATGATCGGAGCGGGGGTCTTCGCTGGTGCATAGAGGCCATACCAGGATTCTGCCGCATATCCGGGAACGCCAGCCTCTGCCACGGTCGGCAAATCTGGATAGGCGGGCGAACGCTCCGACGACGTCACGGCCAATGCGCGAAGCTGGCCAGACTCGACCAGCGAAGCCGCACTCGCCACGGTCGTAAAGATGACCTGGATCTGGCCACCGAGAAGATCACTGATCGCGGGCGCAGCTCCCTTGTAGGAGACGGTGGTCAACTTCACGTTCGCCATCGTATTGAAGAGCTCGCCGGCGAGATGGGCGGACGTTCCGACGCCGAATGTCCCATAGTTCATCTTGTCGGGGTTCTTTTTCGCCTCGGCGATCAGGTCGGCAATCGACTTGATGCTCGACGATGGATTGACGACGACGACGTTGAACGATCGCGCGATCAGCGAGACCGCGGCAAAGTCTTTATGCGAATCGAACGGCAGCTTCGCGTTGAGGCTCGGATTAACCGCGTGCGCGAACGTCGCCATCAGCAGCGTGTAGCCATCAGGATCGCTCGTCGCCACAGCCTGGGTGCCAAGGATCGTACCCGCTCCGGGCCTGTTCTCGATGATCACCGATTTCTTCAGAGCCGGAGAGATAGCCTGCGCCAGCGTCCGTGACACGGTATCCGTTCCACCGCCGGCCGCAAACGGAACGACGATCTTGACGAGTTTTTCGGGGTATTCGGCATGCGCCGGTCCGGCAGACATTGCAGCCGATGCTAGATATCCGATCAGGCAGGCGACCAAGCCCGCGGCGCCAAGCGCGGCGCGTAATGCGATGGCCGGTATTTTCGATGTGCGACCGATCAGGGCGCCTGCGGCTTCCATGCTGGCAGTCATGCCAATCTCCCTTCGATTTTTTGCGCGAGGCATCTGAACCGTGCCGTCGTCATCAAATGCAGCGCGATGCCACCTCGACGGTGCGCTGTTTAGCACTTGCACGAACGCGGTCATTGCCGCATTTCCACCTGGTGGAATTGGCGAACATACCCTATTTGATGTCGGGATCGCGATTGGAGGCGTCATGACAAAGAGATTTGTTCCGCAAAAAGCTCCTATAAATCGCTCATTGGACAGGGGCATCGCGATCCTCAGAGCGTTTCGGCCCGGCGCGGAGCTCCTCGGCAACGGTGAGCTATCGGAGCGAACGGGTCTATCACCTGCAACGGTCAGCAGACTCACGCAAACGCTCACGCATGCGGGATATCTGGAATACGATTCCATGCAGCGCGCGTACCGGCTGGGTGCGGGCGTTCTCAGTCTGGGACATGCCATGCGGACAGGATCGTCCGTTCTGCGGATTGCTACCCCTCTGATGTCGGGGCTGGCACGACGCCTGCGTATCAATGTCGGGCTGGCGGTGCAGGATTCGGACGAGATGGTGTATCTCGAATCGCTTCGCTCTAATGCCCGTGGTTCTCAGCGCGTCATCGTGTCCGGACATCGGGTGCCCATCGAGCTCACGGCGCTGGGCCGCGCATTTCTGGCCGCTGCAAAGGACCCCGAGCGAGCCGCGCTCATCGCCCGGCTGAAATCGAAGGGACGCAAACGCTGGCCACTCATCGAGCGGGGAATTGCCGAAGCCGCAGCCAGCATCAAACAAAAGAACTACTGCATCGCCACATGGCAGCCCGAAGTCACAGCGCTCGCAACGCCCATCGTCATAGAAGGGCGACCGGTCTATGTGCTCAATGTCAGCGTCACCGCGGACGAATCCGCTGCCATCTGGGAAGAGCGGCTACACCAGCCCCTTCTGGATCTGGCGGCACAGATTCGGGCGGCCATCATCGATCTGGAGCTGCCCTAAACACGATCCTGTCGCGAAGTCTCGTTCTCTTTCATCGAAGCCGAGACTCCATCTTTTTGTCGTGATGCGTTCCTCGCGAGAACCGGCATCCACGTCGTTCGAATACGCTCTATATCGTCTGGTTGTACGCCCCGACTTCCGGATGCGTTCGCAGCACCACGTTCATCGCTTCGAACATGTCGTGCATGCGCTGCTCGGAGACCGGACTTTCGACCACGACCACCAGTTCCGGCTTGTTGGACGATGCGCGCACAAGGCCCCAGCTGCCGTCCTCGCAGGTGACGCGCACGCCGTTGACCGTGACGAGATCGCGGATCGATTGTCCGGCAACCTTGTCGCCCTTCTTCTGCGCATCCTCGAAATGCTTCACCACCGCAGCAACGACGCCATACTTGGTCTCGTCGGCACAATGCGGCGACATGGTCGGCGAGGACCAGGTCTTCGGCAGCGCTTCCTTGAGATCGGCCATGGTCTTGCCGGGCGCGCGGTCCATCATCTCGCAGATGGCAATCGCCGATACGAGGCCGTCGTCATAGCCGCGACCCACCGGCGCATTGAAGAAGAAGTGGCCGGACTTCTCGAAGCCCGCCAGCGCCTTCAACTCATTGGTGCGGCGCTTCATGTAGGAGTGGCCGGTTTTCCAATAGGTCGTCTTGGCATTCTGCTTCTGCAGCACCGGATCGGTCACGAACAGTCCGGTCGATTTCACGTCGACCACGAAGGTCGCATCCTTGTGAACCGCCGACATGTCGCGCGCGAGCATCACGCCGACCTTGTCGGCGAAGATTTCCTCGCCGGTATTGTCGACAACGCCGCAACGATCGCCATCACCATCGAAACCGAGACCGACATCGGCCTTGTGTTCGAGCACCGCATCGCGGATCGCGTGCAGCATCTCCATGTCTTCCGGATTCGGATTGTATTTCGGGAAGGTGTGATCGAGCTCGGTATCGAGCGGGATCACCTCGCAGCCGATGGCTTCCATCACCTGCGGCGCGAAGGCGCCGGCCGTGCCGTTGCCGCAGGCCACGACAACCTTCAGCTTACGCTTGAGCTTCGGGCGATTGGTGAGATCGGCGATGTAGCGCGCCGGATAATTCTCGTGGAATTGATAGGAGCCGCCAGCCTTGTTCTTGAACTCGGCATTGAGCACGATCTCCTTGAGCCGGGTCATCTCGTCCGGGCCGAAGGTCAGCGGCTTGCTGGCGCCCATCTTCACACCGGTCCAGCCATTGTCGTTATGCGAGGCCGTCACCATGGCGACGCATGGCACATCGAGATCGAACTGCGCGAAATAGGCCATCGGCGTCACCGCGAGACCGATGTCATGGACCTTGCAGCCGGCGGCCATCAGGCCCGTCATCAGCGCGTATTTGATCGAGGCGGAGTAACCGCGGAAATCGTGTCCGGTGACGATTTCCTGCTTCTGGCCGAGTTCGGCAATCAACGCACCGAGCCCCATGCCCAGCGCCTGAATGCCCATCAGGTTGATTTCCTTGCCGAACAGCCAGCGCGCGTCATATTCGCGAAAACCCGTGGCCTTTACCATCGGCTCGGATTCGTAAGCGTAGGTATTCGGCACGAGCAAGGGCTTCGGCTTCGGAAACATCGGAGAACCTCGCATCAATTGGGATCAATCTTGAATGCGCAGGCTTAGCCTTTGCGCACGCCTGTGGGAAGGCGCATGGGCATTCAAGGATGCGAGTTTGTTTAGAATTGGGCTGCGGCGTGAATGCCTGGGGGATATGAGGTACTACTGTTCGAGTACCATCCGGCCATTTGCATATTCGAAGCGTTTCAACTTCGAGAGAAACGATAATCCTAGCAGATTCTCGGACAGCGCCTCATCGGGCAGCACCATCGCATCGACGTCACGCACGGTGAGTTCACCGACCTGCACGACAGCGATTCGCGCGCGTGCCGCCTTCAACGTTCCATTCGCCGTTGTCACCGTGGCGTTATAATCGGCACGCGACGGACGCAAACCGAAGCGCGCCGCCGACTTTTCATTCAATGCGATGACAGATGCGCCAGTATCGACCATGAAGCCGATGCGCTGGCCCTCGATGCTCCCCTCAGTCTGGAAGTGACCTCGCGCATCGCGCGCAATCGACAGGCTGCGGATACCGGCCTTTGCATTGCCTTCTGTCGTGGTTGTCAGTGATGCCGCTTTCGCCATGGCCGGCGTCGTCGCCGTCATCTTGTCGGCCATCTGCGCCATCACGGTGCCCAGACCGATCAGGATCGCCGCGAAGAACATGATACTACGCATACGCAACCTCACTGAACGCAATCAGGGGAACCGCGAGTTCATCACACGGGCTCACCACCGTCCGTTCAGGACGGCCTTACAGACTGCTATTTTCGCGAAAAGGATGAGCGAAGCGTTAATGAGCGGCACTTTGCCTGATGATCACGTCCCGCGGGGCTTCACGCGGCGCGTCGGCAGTGCATTGGCGGGATCTTCCGGCCAGGGATGGCGCGGATAGCGGCCGCGCAGATCGGAGCGGACGTCCTGATAACTGCCGCGCCAGAAGCCCGGCAGGTCGCGCGTCACCTGCACGGGCCGCTGCGCCGGCGACAGCAATTCCAGTACCAGCGGCACCCTACCCTTGGCGACCGAGGGATGGGTGTTCAGCCCGAACAATTCCTGCAGACGGACGGCAATGGTCGGCCCCTGCTCGGCTTCATAATCGATCGCCAGCACGGTCCCCGTCGGCGCCTCGAAATGCGTCGGCGCTTCCTTGTCGAGCCGCGCACGCAGATCCCAGGGCAGCAAGCCCATCACGGCATCGGACAGATCGCCGGCCGAAAAATCCTTCAGCGAGGTCTTGTCAAACAGCGCCGGCATCAGCCACGTCTCGCGTGCCGTGGCGAGTGCCGTGTCAGACAGATCGGGCCATGCGTCGCCTTCGGACGCGCGCAGGAACATCACGCGCCCCCGCCACTGCTGCAACGCCTTCGACCACGGCAGGCGATCAACGCCTGCGGCAACGAGGCCATCGGCGAAAACGCGCGCGGTGGCTTCGGACGGTTTCAGCGTGAACGGCGCTTCCGACAGTGTGATCGCATGCAGCACACGCTTGCGGCGCCCGCGCAGCGACATCGATGCACGATCGAAACTGACATCGTCGGTATTCTCGATCTGATCGGCGAAGCGCGTCTCGATATCGGCCTGCGCGATGGGCGCTGCCAGCAGGATACGGCCATTGGCGGCGGTGCCGGTGAGTTCGGCCACCGCAATATAGGGTGCCCGCGCCAGTGCCGCGCTCTGTTCGATCGACGCACCGCGGCCGTTGGCAAGCACGAAACTGCCATTGCCGCGATTCTTCGCGACACGATCCGGGAAAGCGAAAGCGAGCATGGTGCCGGTGCTTAACTCCCCTCCCCGCCCCTCCTCCGCAAGGGGGGAGGAAGCAGAAGAGCTCTCCACCTGCCCCGCCCATCTTTCCGCCAGCTGCCGCGCGCTACCGGCGCGCTGCGAGCGATCGCGGCGGAACTGATCAAGCCGGTGATCGAGATCCACACTGTCACCACCAAGACCGCGTTCGGTCAGGATGGCGGCGATCCCGGCGGCGTCCTCGCCATAACCAAACCGTGCCGAGTCCACGATCATGCGCGCCAGCCGCGGCGGCAGCGCCAGCGCGCGCAGCGCCTGGCCTTCACCGGTGATACGACCATCGCCATCCAGCGCGCCGAGTTCGCCGAGCAGGCCGCGCGCTTCCTTCAGCGCTGGTGCCGGCGGCGGATCCAGGAAGGTCAGTTGTGCGGGATCGCTGACGCCCCATTGCGCGAGATCGAGCACCAGCGTGGACAGATCCGCGCTGAGAATTTCCGGCTGCGTGTAAGCGGGCAACGATGCCGTCTGCGGCTCGTCCCACAGCCGGTAGCAGATGCCAGGCTCGGTACGACCGGCGCGGCCACGGCGCTGGTCGACGGCCGCGCGCGAGGCCCGTACCGTCTCCAGCCGCGTCAGCCCGATATCCGGCTCGTAGCGCGGCACCCGGGCGACGCCGGAATCCACCACGATCCGCACGCCCTCGATCGTCAACGAGGTCTCGGCAATCGAGGTCGCCAACACGACCTTGCGCTGGCCCTTGGGCGCAGGCTGGATGGCGCGATCCTGAACGCCAGCATCGAGCGCGCCAAACAATGGGACGATCTCGATGGATGCATCCTGCACGCGCTCAGCCAAAAAATTCTGCGTGCGGCGGATCTCTGCGGCGCCCGGCAAAAAGGCCAGCACCGAGCCCGGATCAGCGCGCAATGCCGTGGCGATAGCGTCGGCCATCTGCCGCTCGAGCTGGATATCGGGCTTGCGGCCAAGATAACGCGTCTCCACCGGATAAGCGCGGCCCTCGCTGGCGATGACCGGCGCGTCGCCGAGAAGCTTCGCGATGCGCGCGCCATCAATGGTCGCCGACATCACCAGGATGCGCAGATCCTCGCGCAATCCGGTCTGCGCATCGCGCGCCAGCGCCAGGCCCATATCAGCATCGAGCGAGCGCTCGTGGAATTCGTCGAACAGCACGGCGCCGATATTCTTCAGCTCGGGATCATCGAGAATCTGCCGCGAGAAAATGCCTTCGGTGACCACTTCGATCCGGGTACTGCGCGAGATCTTGGAGCCGAAGCGCACCCGATAGCCGACGGTTTCGCCAACGCGCTCGCCCAATGTCTTGGCCATCCGCTCGGCGCTGGCACGGGCCGCAATCCGCCGCGGCTCCAGCATGATGATCTTTTTGCCCTTCAGCCACGGCGCATCGAGCAAAGCCAGCGGCACGCGCGTGGTCTTGCCGGCGCCTGGCGGCGCTACCAGCACCGCGGCATTGCTGGCTTCCAGCGCGCCCGACAGGTCGTCGAGCACGGCGTCGATGGGCAGGGATGTATCGAAGGTTCGGGTCAAATCAGGCTCTGCAATGGTCCCGGGTGTCATACGCGGCAGCGGGGCGGCGGACCATCCCACATTCCTTAACGGGCGTTAACTACCCCACCAAACTCGCACTGCCGCGACCATTTGCGGGGCATATTTGGGGTCCAGAGAAAGGCAATTGAAACCGATCTCGCCTCATGATGTCGTCAAAAGAAGCGCCGAACAGGGGATACCAATGACCACCAGCGGCACATTCGCCCTCGCCGATCGCGCAGCGCTGTCAGGCACGGAGCGAATCGACTGGGTCGATTACGCCAAGGGCATCTGCATCATCATGGTGGTGATGATGCATTCGGTGCTGGGCGTCGAACTGGCTGCCGGTCAGACCGGCTTCATGCACCTGCTGGTGGCCTTCGCCAAACCGTTCCGGATGCCGGACTTCTTTCTGATCTCCGGGCTGTTCCTGGCTGTCGTCATCGACCGCGACTGGCGGACCTATCTGGACCGCAAGGTCGTCCACTTCCTGTATTTCTACGTGCTGTGGGTCACCATCCAGTTCGGCTTCAAGGCGCCCGGCTTTGCTGCCGAACACGGCTGGGCCTATGTCGCCAACCTCTATCTCTTCTCTTATATCGAGCCATTCGGCACGCTGTGGTTCATCTATATGCTGCCGGTGTTCTTCATCGTCACCAAGCTGGCGCGGCGCATGCCGCCGCTGCTGATCTGGAGCATCGCCGCGGCGCTGGAGATGGCGCACATCACCACCGGCTGGACCATGATCGATGAGTTCTGCTCGCGCTTCGTCTACTTCTATTCGGGCTATCTGTTCGCAACGCAGGTCTTCGCGCTGTCGGATCGCGCCCGCGCCAGGCCGGTCATGGCACTGGTCGGTCTCGCCACCTGGGCACTGGTCAATGCTGCGCTGGTTTACGACGGCTGCAGCGAATGGCCTGTGATCTCGCTGTTGCTCGGCTTCGCCGGCGCGGTGGCGATCATCGTAATGGGCACGCTGCTGGCAAAGATGCAGTGGCTCGGTTTCATTCGCTTCTTCGGCGAGCATTCGATCGTGATCTATCTCGCCTTCTTCCTGCCGATGGCGACGTCGCGCGCGCTGCTGCTGAAGTTCAGTCCCTTGGATATCGGCACGATTTCACTGCTTGTAACCGTCTGCGGTGTGCTCGGCGCGCTGGTAATATGGAAGCTCGCGCTGATGGCTCGCGCGAACTTCCTGTTCGAGCGTCCGGCCGCCTTCTGGATCGCGCCGAAGAAGAAAGGCGCGACCCTGCAGGCGGCCGAGTAAAAATCACACGGCCGTTGGCGACGAGCTATTGTCCAGCTTCACACCGTCCTTCATGTCCTCGATCTTCTTGCGGAAGCCTTCCGCGTCGCCGAAGTCCGCGAAGCCGACATAATGCGGATGTGGACCGAGCACGCGGCGCGCATGCTTGATCGGACACCAATAGACCTCGGTGCGCGCGGCGACTTCGCGCACGAAGGCAGCTACGCCGTTGCAATAGGAGCAGTAGGCGCAGTTCAACTTCTCGATGATGTTGAGATAGGCCAGGTGATGCCGGTCGAACACCAGGTAATCACGACGACGTACTTTGGGAATGCCGTAAATCGGAAAGCAGATCGCCTGATAGGCCATCACCCAGAGGTCGATCAGCATGAAGGGGATGATCAGCGAATAGATCACCGGTGCCGACAGCACGATCAGCGGATTGGCGCTGAAGAGGTATTTTGAGGCCTTCACCTTGATGGCGCGCTGCAGCTTCTCGATGTCCTCGGCGAATACGATCTTTCGTCGCTCGACATGAAATCGCAGCTCTTCCCGCCGGCGGGTCAGCTCAGCCTCGATCTCGGCCTCGACGCTTTTCATCTTGTCCATCAGTTCGGCGAGATCGGGCATGAATGATCCTTCGATTGGCAATGACCGGCGCAAGGGCACATGGAACAGGGCGCGACGCAAGCCGGACCACATGACAAAAACCGGCGGGATGACCGGCCGACAGACTGTCATTTCCGGTGAAAATCCTTAAGTTGCGGCCATGCCGAAAACCTCAGAAACAGCCGCCGCCAAGCCCGCCACCGTCAAGGCCCTCGCGAAGGGCGACCATGTCTTTCTGGTCGACGGCTCATCCTATATTTTTCGCGCCTATCACGCGCTGCCGCCGCTGAACCGCAAGTCCGACGGACTGCAGGTCAATGCGGTGCTGGGCTTCTGCAACATGCTGTGGAAGCTGATCCGCGACATGCCGCCGGACAACCGGCCGACGCATCTGGCAATCATCTTCGACAAGTCCGAAGTCACCTTCCGCAACAAGCTGTATCCCGAATACAAGGCGCATCGGCCGCCCGCGCCGGACGACCTGATCCCGCAATTCGCGCTGATCCGCGACGCCGTCCGCGCCTTCGACCTGCCGAGCATCGAGCAAGGCGGCTTCGAGGCCGACGACCTGATTGCGACCTATGTCCGCGAAGCCGGTGAACGCGGCGCGACCGCCACCATCGTATCCTCCGACAAGGATCTGATGCAGCTCGTGACCGAACAGGTCACCATGTACGATACCATGAAGGATCGCCGCCTGGGGATCGCCGAGGTGATCGAGAAATTCGGCGTGCCGCCGAACAAGGTCGTCGAAGTGCAGGCACTGGCCGGCGACAGCGTCGACAACGTGCCCGGCGTGCCCGGCATCGGCATCAAGACGGCGGCGCAGCTCATCACCGAATATGGCGACCTCGAAACCCTGTTGAATCGCGCCGGCGAGATCAAGCAGCCGAAGCGTCGTGAATCGCTGATCGAGCACGCCGAGAAGGCGCGCATCTCCCGGCAACTGGTGCTGCTCGATGACAAGGTCGCCCTTGAGGTGCCGCTCGATGACCTCGCGGTGCATGAGCCCGACGCGCGCAAGCTGATCGCGTTCCTGAAGTTCATGGAATTCTCGACGCTGACGCGGCGCGTGGCTGAATATGCGCAGATCGACATCGCTGATGTGGAGGCAGACGGCGGTTCTGCGACGAAAGTGTCCGCGCGCAAGACCAGCGAAGCGGGCGGCCAGGGCGGCGACCTGTTCGGCGACGCGGAGACCCCGCCAAGCCCGAAGAGCAAGACCGGCGCCACGAGCAATAGCGCTCACGCAACCGGCCCCGGCGGCAAGGAGGCTCTCACACCGATTTCACTGGCAAAGGCTCGTGCCGAAGCCGCGCGAAAGCTGCCGGTTAATCGTGACGCCTATCTGCCCGTACGCACGCTGCCAGAACTGCAAAAATGGATCGCGCGCATTCTCGATACCGGCCACGTCGCGTTCGAATGCAAGGCGTCGTCGATCGATCCGATGCAGGCCGATATGGTCGGCATCGCGCTGTCACTCGGGCCGAATGATGCTTGTTACGTGCCGCTGGCCCATCGCCAGTCCGGCGACGGTTCCGGCCTGTTCGCGGCCGATCTCGAAGCTGACCAGATCAAGGCGTCCGACGCGCTCGAGGCGCTGAAGCCGGTGCTGGAATCTGCCGGCCTCCTGAAGATCGGCTTCAACATCAAGTTCACCGCGGTGTTACTGGCGCAGCATGGCATCACCCTGCGCAACACCGACGACGTGCAGCTGATGTCCTATGCCCTTGACGCCGGGCGCAATGCCCATGGCCTCGATGCGCTCGCCGACATCTGGCTCGGCCATGCCATGCTGACCTATGGCGAGATCATCGGCTCCGGCAAGGGCAAGCTGACCTTCGAGCAGGTCAAGATCGACCGCGCCACGACCTACGCCGCCGAAGACGCCGACGTGCTGCTGCGGCTGTGGAACGTGCTGAAGCCGCGACTTGCGGCCGAACACATGACCACCGTCTATGAAACGCTGGAGCGTCCATTGATCTCCGTGCTCGCGCGCATGGAGCGTCGCGGCATCTCGATCGACCGTCAGGTCCTCTCGAAACTCTCCGCCGATTTCGCCCAGACCGCTGCGCGCATCGAGTCGGAGATCCGCGAGATTGCCGGCGAAGAGGTCAATATCGGCAGCCCGAAGCAGCTCGGCGACATCCTGTTCGGCAAGATGGGATTGCCGGGCGGCTCGAAGACCAAGACCGGCGCATGGTCGACCTCGGCGCAGGTGCTCGATGAACTGGCCGAGCAAGGCCACGAATTCCCGCGCAAGATCCTCGACTGGCGGCAGGTCTCGAAACTGCGCTCGACCTATACGGATGCGCTGCCGAATTACGTGCATCCGCAGACCCATCGCGTTCACACCACTTACGCGCTGGCTGCAACGACCACGGGACGCCTCTCGTCCAACGAACCGAACCTGCAGAACATCCCGGTGCGGACCGAGGATGGCCGCAAGATTCGCCGTGCCTTCATTGCCGCGCCCGGTCACAAACTGGTCTCGGCCGATTACTCACAGATCGAACTGCGGCTGCTCGCGGAGATCGCCGACATCCCGGTGCTGAAACAGGCCTTCCAGGACGGGCTCGACATTCATGCCATGACAGCGTCGGAAATGTTCGGGGTGCCGGTGAAGGACATGCCGGCCGAAATCCGCCGCCGCGCCAAGGCGATCAATTTCGGCATCATCTACGGTATTTCGGCCTTCGGCCTCGCCAATCAGCTCGGCATCCCGCGCGAGGAAGCCGGCGCCTATATCAAGAAATACTTCGAGCGCTTCCCCGGCATCCGCGCTTATATGGATGCGACGCGCGATTTCTGCAGGGAACACGGCTATGTGCAGACACTGTTCGGGCGTAAATGTCATTACCCGGACATCAAGGCCTCGAACGCCTCGATCCGCGCCTTCAACGAACGCGCCGCGATCAATGCCCGCCTGCAAGGTACCGCCGCCGACATCATCCGCCGCGCCATGACGCGCATGGAAGATGCGCTGGCGGAGAAGAAGCTCTCAGCCAAGATGCTGCTGCAGGTGCATGACGAACTGATCTTCGAAGTGCCCGATGACGAAGTAGCGGCCACGCTGCCGATCGTGCAGCACACCATGCAGGATGCGCCATTCCCGGCAGTGCTGCTGTCGGTGCCGTTGCAGGTCGACGCGCGGGCAGCGAATAACTGGGAGGAGGCACATTGAGCAGCGGCCCTTCCCGCACCCGATTGAACCGTCGCGGGGGGATATGAGTTTTACAGGCATCAGCCCGCTGCTGGCCTTTGCGCTGACCGCAACGATCATCGAGATCACGCCTGGGCCTAACATGGCTTATCTCGCGTCGCTGTCGCTCACGCACGGGCTGCGGATCGGCTTCGCTGCTGTTGCCGGTATCGCCCTGGGCCTGATGACCTACGGTATCGCCGCGGCGCTCGGATTAGCCGCGATGATCGACAGTTCGCGCTGGTTCTATGAGATGCTGCGATGGGCCGGCGTGGCCTATCTGGTGTGGCTCGCCTGGGATGCATGGTCGAGCGAAAGCGAAACCGCTGATGCGGGTGAAGGCGAGGACAGCCAGCCATGGCGCGCATTCCGGCGCGGGCTGGTGACCAACCTGCTCAATCCCAAGGCGGCAATCTTCTACGTCGCAGTGCTGCCGGAATTCGTCCGGATCGATGGCGGCCCTGTGGTAACGCAGACGCTGATGCTGAGCGCGATCTATGTCGGCATCGCCACGGCGATCCATATGACTATCGTCCTGCTCGCCGGAAGCCTGCAGGAGACCATCGCCACGCCCGACCGACGCCGGACGGTTCGCCGCGGCCTGGCACTCGCCCTGTTCGGTATTGCGATCTGGTTTGCTCTGACCAGCGGCCGTTCGCATTGAGTGACAAGATGCAACCTGCCCGGCTGACTGATGCGACTACGAGCCATGTCCTCTGCGACGTGGCGATCTTGCGCCGCACGCGATAAGTTCCGCGTATTCTCCCTGACGAGACGCCCATGCCCCACCTCACATCCCTGCTCGGTTTTGCTCTCGTCTCGCTCGGCATGGTGCTGACGCCGGGGCCGAACATGATCTACCTGATCTCGCGCTCGATCACGCAGGGGCCGGCGGCAGGCATGGTGTCGCTCGGCGGCGTGGCGCTGGGATTCATCTTCTATATGCTGTGCGCGGCCTTCGGCATCACCGCGCTGCTGTTCGCCGTGCCCTACGCCTATGACGCGCTGCGCCTTGCCGGCGCCGCCTATCTGCTGTGGCTGGCATGGCAGGCGCTGAAGCCGAACGGACGCTCGCCGTTCCAGGTCAAGAAGCTGGCGATCGACAGCCCCCGCAAACTGTTCGCGATGGGCTTCCTCACCAATCTCCTCAATCCGAAGATCGCCATGCTCTATCTGGCGCTGCTGCCGCAGTTCATCGATCCCACGGTCGGCAGCGTGCTGACGCAGTCGCTGGTGCTCGGATCGACGCAGACGATCATCAGCGTCGGCGTCAACGGCCTGATCGCGCTCGGCGCCGGGTCGATCGCTCTGTTTCTCGGCGAGCGACCGACCTGGCTCAAACTGCAACGCTGGCTGATGGGGACGGTGCTCGCCGGCCTCGCCGTGCGGATGGCACTGGAGACGAAGCGGGCCTAGAGTCTGGATTCTGCTGGAAGCAGAACCCAGACTCTAGCTTTTTTGTTTGACGCGTTTTCTTGATGCGAACCGGTATCCACTTCGCTCGAAAACGCTCTAGTCCAGCTTCGCGTCCATGCCCCGCTTGACGCCGGGCCGCGCCATCAACGCATCGTACCAGCGGCCGACATTCGGGAAATCGGCGAACGAGACCTTGTGGCGCTCGTGGCGCCAGGCCCAGCCGAGAATGGCGAAATCGGCCACCGACAGCGCGCCGGCCACGAATTCATGATCGGCCAGCCGGCGATCCAGCACACCATAGAGTCGACGGGTCTCATCCGAATAGCGCTTCAGCCCGTAGGCGCGCTGGCTCTCGTCCTCCAGCGCGATGAAATGATGCACCTGGCCGGGCATCGGGCCGAAGCCCCCCATCTGCCACATCAGCCATTCCAGCACCGGAATCCGCTCGCCGAGGGATTTCGGCAGGAATTTGCCGGTCTTTTCGCCGAGATAGAGCAGGATAGCGCCGGATTCGAACACGCTGACCGGCTTGCCGTCGGGTCCGTCCGGATCGACGATGGCCGGGATCTTGTTGTTCGGGCTGATTTTCAGGAATTCGGGCTTCATCTGCTCGCCCTTGCCGATATGCACCGGGAAAACCTTGTAAGGCAGGCCCATTTCCTCCAGCGCGACGGAGATCTTGCGGCCGTTCGGCGTATTCCAGGTGTGCAGTTCGATGGTCATGCGATTCCTCTTCCGGTCTTGCCCGATCTTGTTGTCAGGTCTGTAGCATCGTGCCGATGGGCGGTAAAACGGCCCGGAGAGTGTTGACGGCGCCCGTTCCGGTCTGGAATGTGCCGAAAAGCGCCGATAGATTGCGCCCGGTTCAGCACAGAGACATTCATTTTGACCAAATCAGCCGCCCGCGCCCGCCTGTTCGAGATCATTCGCGACCGTTCGTTCGGTTACGGCGAGATCACATTGGCCTCGGGCCGCAAGAGCAATTTCTACTTCAACCTGAAGCCCACCATGTGCGACCCGGAAGGCGCGGCGCTGCTGGCCGAACTGACCTATGACGCGCTGCGCGATGACAATCTCGATTATGTCGGCGGGCTGGAAATGGGCGCCGTGCCGCTGGCCGGCGCGCTGGCACAGCTCTCCTGGCTGAAGAACCATCCGATCGCCGCCTTCTTCGTTCGCAAGAAGCCGAAGGAGCATGGCGCGCGCCTCGCCGTCGAAGGCCTCGCCGAGGGGGAGACGCTGGAAGGCAAGCGCATCGTCATTGTCGAGGATGTCACCACCACCGGCGGCTCCGCCGTGAAGGCGCTCGACGCCGTGCGCGAGGCCGGCGGCGAAGTCGTGCTGGTGTTCACCATGGTTGACCGCGACGAAGGTGCTGCCGAGACCTTCGCCAAGGCCGGCGTGGCGTTTCGCTCGCTTTACAAGGCCGGCGAATTTCTGAAGGGTTGACCCTTCCGTTACTTCCGCTCATGCGTGAAGCTGCTGTGAAAGGTCACGTTTTGGTTCGTTTCATCGCCCTCGCCGCCTGCCTCATCACGTTCATGATCGCGCCCGATATGGCGCATGCGGCCGAAGGCGGCCTCGACGGCGCGAAACTGTCGCCGCTATGGGCGATCCCCTTCGCCGGCATCCTGCTCTGCATTGCCACCGGACCGGTGCTCTATCCACATCTGTGGGAGCATCACTACGGCAAGTTCGCTGCGTTCTGGGCAGCGCTGGTGATCGTACCGCTGTTCATCTTCACCGATGCCACGACGGTGGTGCACACGCTCTCCCACACGGTGCTGCTCGAATATCTGCCCTTCATCCTGCTGCTGCTCGCGCTGTTCACCGTAGCCGGCGGCATCTATGTCGAAGGCAATCTTCACGACAGTGTCTTCACCAACACCGCATTGCTCGGCTTCGGCACGCTGATCGCCAGTGTCGTCGGCACCACCGGCGCGTCGATGATCCTGATCCGGCCACTGATCCGCGCCAATGATGATCGCGACTACAACGTCCACGTCGTCGTGTTCTTCATCTTCCTGGTGTCGAATATCGGCGGCTCGCTGACGCCGCTCGGCGACCCGCCGCTGTTTCTCGGCTTCCTGCGCGGCGTCGATTTCTTCTGGACCACCGTGCATATTTTCCCGGACACGCTGTTCGCGGCCGGCATCGTGCTCGCAGTCTTCATGGTGCTGGACGTCTATCTGCATCATCGCGAAGGCAATTTTCCGAAGAAGAAGGACCCGACGCCGGATTCGCCGCTGCATTTGCACGGCAAGATCAATCTCCTGCTGCTGCTTGTCATCATCGGCGCGATCCTGATGAGCGCGAACTGGAAGCCCGGCATCAAATTCACGGTCCTCGGCACCGATCTCGAACTGCAGGATCTACTGCGCGACGTGATTTTCGTGCTGGTGACGTTTGCGTCGTTGTGGCTGACGACGTCCGAGCACCGCAAGGCCAACGATTTCAAATGGGGGCCGATCGAGGAAGTCGCGCTGCTATTCGCCGGCATCTTCATCTGCATCGTGCCTGTGATGGCGATGCTGCAGGCCGGCGCCAATGGCCCGTTCGCACCGTTGGTAGCCCTCGTTAGCCATGCCGACGGCACGCCGAACAATGCCGCCTATTTCTGGCTGACCGGCATCCTGTCGTCGTTCCTCGACAACGCACCGACTTATCTCGTGTTCTTCGAACTCGCTGGCGGCGACGCCAAGACGCTGATGACGACGGGCGCGGCGACACTGGCGGCGATTTCGGCAGGTGCAGTGTTCATGGGCGCCAACAGCTATATCGGCAACGCGCCGAACTTCATGGTCTATGCCATAGCCCGCGACGCGGGCATAAAAATGCCAAGCTTCTTCGGTTACATCCTGTGGTCGGGTGCTGTGCTGATCCCGGTCTTCCTGGTGATGACGTGGGTGTTTTTCATCTAGCCCGCCCCGCGGGTTACCATTCATTTACCATGACGCCCTAACATGACACCGCACCGGAGCGTTCTCGCTCCGGCACTGACATGCGGTCGCGGAGCTGGCGTTGCGTCATAATCGAACATCGTCGCGAGTCGTGCGTCCCCTGGTGCTGCTGACGGCCATGAGCCTCGTCGCGCTCCAGCCGCAGACGGCGTCCGCGCAGAATTTTTTCGAACTCCTGTTCGGTGGCGGCCAGCCGCAGAAACAACAGCAGCGCCGCGGCGCGCCTGCGCCGGAGAGCAATTTCTTTTCCGATCCGTTCGGCCTCAACACGCCGGCCGAAGCGCCTCCGCCCCAGCGCAGTGCGTCCATCGGTGGCTCCGGTCCCGCCTTCTGCGTGCGCACCTGCGACGGCAAATATTTTCCGCTCGGTCGTGGCATGAGCCCGGCACAGATGTGCCAGGCCTTCTGCCCGGCGGCGACCACCAAGGTCATGGTCGGCAGCAGCATCGACAACGCATCGTCGAGCACCGGCGAGCGCTATGCCGACCTGGAAAACGCCTTCGCCTATCGCAAGGCGCTGAAAGCCGACTGCACCTGCAACGGCCGCGATCCCGCGGGTCTCGCGCCGGTCGATCTCACGCTCGATACGTCGCTACGCCCCGGCGATGTGATTGCGACGACCAACGGTCTCGTCGCTTTCTCGGGCGTCCGCACCGGCAACACCCAGACTGCGGAATTCACGCCGGTGGCAAACTATCCCGGCCTGACCTCTGATGTCCGTGCCCGGCTCGGCGAGATG
Source organism: Tardiphaga sp. P9-11 (assembly GCF_008329525.1). Classification (GTDB taxonomy): domain Bacteria; phylum Pseudomonadota; class Alphaproteobacteria; order Rhizobiales; family Xanthobacteraceae; genus Tardiphaga. The sequence goes on from NZ_NPKQ01000009.1 coordinate 111,589, forward strand.
AAGGTGGCACCGGTCTCCGCCGAAATGATCACCGACGAAGCGCCGATGTCGGAAGCCGCGCGCGATGCCGCGCCAGTCCCGGCGCCCGCCACAACCGTCGTGCCGAAGACTGCCCCGGCCACTCGGGCCAAGCGCGCCGAGCTTCCATAGGTCATCGTCCGACGATGACGCCGATCACGTTCGGCGCCGAGAGATACTTCTCCTCGATCTCCGCACGTGCGGCCGAGCGATTCTCCGGCGTCAGCAGTCCACGTTTCTCGGCAAGGATCATCCAGCAATAGCCCCACCAGTCGGTGAGCATGCCGTGGTCGTCGACGAGGTCGTAGCCTTGTTCCGCAGCGAAGATCCGCGCATGCGCTTCGTCGAGCTGGTCGAGCCAGGCATGATCTTCCAGCGAGAACAGATCGTCGCTGACGTCATCTGTGGTGTAGCCCCACACCGACAGGCAGACAGCATTGAACTCACGATCGATCTGATCGTCGTCGATCGGATGTCGGCGCGCCATCAAATGCAGCCGCGACAGCGACCGCGCAAAGTCGGCGATCCGGGTGAGAGCAAACTGATCGAAGGCAATGGTGGACATCTAGTCCTCGCGAGCTTGAACAGACCATAGATATTGTGGATGGAAGCGACGAATCACATCGGAATATCAATAGCTTACTAATTTGTTCTTAATTTGTTCTAGTTGGCAACCTCACTTTGTCGCGACGTGACTTCATCGATCCTTTCGAGCCGGAGTGTATGGATCCCGGCAATTCGCCGGGACGACGAGTGGAGGTTCCACCGGCTGCTCAAATCCCGGGCAGTTCCATTGCAAAAGCTCGCCACCTCCCCGGGTTCCGGCGGCAATCAAATACGCGTATGATTTTCGTCAGTGACACAGCTCAGGATGGCCGGTTTGTCAGATCAATCAGTCCCAGCAAAATTCCAGCCCGAGAACGCGCCTGTCGATGAACTGGCTCTTGCCGACATCAAGAGCGCCATTCTCGTCAAGCTGAGGCTGGCGATCGGCAAGGAAGCCGCCTTCGCCACCAAGCATGACTGGTACAAGGCTGCCGCCCTGACGCTGCGCGACCGCATGGTGCATCGCTGGCTGACCTCGGACAAGGAGAGCTACGACGCCGGCCGCAAGCGGGTCTATTACCTCTCTCTGGAATTCCTGATCGGCCGCCTGTTCACCGACGCATTGAACAATATGGGCCTGCTGCCGCTGTTCGAAGCTGCCCTCGGCGACCTCGGCGTCGGCCTCGATGAGCTGCGCAAATGCGAGCCCGACGCAGCGCTCGGCAATGGCGGTCTGGGCCGCCTCGCTGCCTGTTTCATGGAAAGCATGGCGACGCTTGGTATTCCCGCTTTCGGCTACGGCATCCGCTACGATTTCGGCCTGTTCCGCCAGATCATCTCGCACGGCGTGCAGCAGGAATATCCCGACGAATGGCTGGGCTTTGGCAATCCCTGGGAGATGCCACGCCGCGAAGTGCGATATGACATCCACTTCGGCGGCAGCATCGAGACCGTCGAGGACGGCAAGGGCCGCAAGCAGGTCATCTGGCATCCCGGCGAAACCGTCGAGGCTGTTGCCTATGACACCCCCATTGTCGGCTGGCGTGGCCAGCATGTGAACGCGCTGCGGCTGTGGTCGGCGCGCGCGCCGGATCCGCTGCGGCTCGATGTGTTCAACACCGGCGACTATGTCAGCGCCAGCGCCGAGCAGGCGCGCGCCGAAGCGATCTGCAAATTCCTCTATCCGAACGACGAGAGCGCTGCCGGCCGCGAATTGCGTTTGCGACAGGAATACTTCTTTGTCTCCGCATCGCTGCAGGATCTCGTCAAGCGTCACTTGCATTCGGACGGCAACCTGCGTGGCCTTGCCAACAAGGCGGCGGTGCAGATGAACGACACGCATCCGAGCCTCGCCATTGCCGAGCTGATGCGCATCCTGGTCGATCAGCACAATATGCGTTGGGACGCCGCCTGGCAGATCACCAACGCGACACTGTCCTATACCAACCACACGCTGCTGCCCGAAGCGCTGGAGACCTGGCCGGTCGAACTGTTCCAGCGGCTGCTGCCGCGGCATCTCGAGATCATCTACCGCATCAACGAAGCGCATCTCGATCGCGCCGATGCGACGCGCCCCGGCGACACCGCCTATCGCGCTTCGGTCTCGATCATCGACGAGACCTCCGGCCGCCGCGTGCGCATGGGCAATCTCGCTTTTATCGGCTCGCACCGCATCAACGGCGTTTCGGCAATGCATTCGGAGCTGATGAAGGAGACCGTGTTCCACGATCTCAACCAGCTCTACCCCGGCCGCATCACCAACAAGACCAACGGCATCACCTTCCGCCGCTGGCTGATGCTCGCCAATCCGAAGCTCACTGATCTCCTGCGCGCCACCTGCGGCGAAGCCGTGCTCGATGATCCTACGCGGCTTATCAAGCTCGAAGCCTTTGCCGGCGACGCCGCGTTCCAGCAGGAATTCCGCAAGGTCAAACATCACAACAAGCTCGCGCTTGCGCGTGTGATCGGCGAGAAGCTCGGCGTACAGGCCGATCCTTCAGCGCTGTTCGACGTGCAGATCAAGCGCATCCATGAATACAAGCGGCAACTGCTGAACCTGATCGAAACGGTCGCGCTGTATCAGGCAATCAAGGACGAGCCGAACAAGGACTGGGTGCCGCGCGTCAAGATCTTCGCCGGCAAGGCGGCGGCGAGTTATCGCTACGCGAAGCTGATCATCCGCCTGATCAACGACGTTGCCGAGGTCGTGAACAACGACACCACCATTGGCGGCAAGCTGAAGGTCGCTTTCCTGCCGGACTACAATGTCAGCCTCGCGGAGGTCATCATTCCCGCGGCGGACCTCTCCGAGCAGATCTCCACTGCCGGCATGGAAGCCTCCGGCACCGGCAACATGAAGCTGTCGCTGAACGGCGCGCTGACCATCGGCACGCTGGACGGTGCCAATATCGAAATCCGCGACAATGTCGGCCCGGAGAACATCGCGATCTTCGGCATGACCGCTGCTGAGGTAGTCGAGCGCCGTGCCAAGGGCCTCGACGCCTCCGACGTGATCAACAAATCGCCCAATCTCGGCCGCGCCATCCAGGCCATCGAGACCGGAGCATTCTCGCCGGACGATCCCGGCCGCTACGCGTCAGTGGGCCACGCACTGCGCCACCTCGATCACTATGTGGTCTCGGCCGACTTCGACTCGTATTACGAAGCCCAGCGCGGCATCGACACGCGGTGGAGGGCCGGCTCAGCCTGGAGCCGCGCTGCAATTCTCAACACCGCCCGGATGGGCTGGTTCTCGTCGGACCGCACCATCCGCGAATATGCCGATGATATCTGGGGCGTGCCGGTTGCCGGCGATCTGCCGGGCACGACAAGCCTGCAGGCGCGAAAGGCGACGTGAGCCCGACCTATCGGCTCTCGGCGGCCCCTGCCGCCGGGAGACGAAGCGTCACGCACAAGCCCCCCAGTGGCGACGCGCCCAGTGCGATGTCACCACCGTAAAGCTCAGCCAGCTCGCTGGTGATCGACAGTCCAAAGCCGAACCCCGGCGCGCCTTCGTCGAGCCGTTCGCCGGGCCGCAGCACCTGCGCACGTTCGTCGGCGGAGAGTCCGCTGCCGTCGTCCTCGACGCTCAATTCGATCAGCGAATCCTGCCTCACGCCGCGTATCGAGACCTTCCCGCGTGCCCATTTGAATGCGTTGTCGAGCAGATTGCCCGCCATCTCGTCAAAATCCTGCTGCTCGCAAGCAACCATCAGATCGGCCGGCACGTTCATCGAAAATACGACGGCCTTGTCGCCATTGATCTTGCCGAGTGCGTCTCCAAGATCCTGCAGTCGCGGCACGATCAAGGTCTGTGCGCGGACGGGGCCGTTCAACACGGCCGTCCGCGCACGCCCGAGGTGATGGCGAATGCGGCGCTCCATCTGCGCGACCAGCCGTTGAAGCGTCGCGGGATCTCGGCCGCCGTCAGCGGATGCCGCAATCGCCAGCGTGGCCAGCGGCGTCTTCAGGCCATGCGCGAGATTGGCGACATGGCGGCGGGCCCGTTCGAGACTACTGGCATTCTGATCGAGCAGGCCATTGAGCTCTTCCACCAGCGGCTGAATTTCCAGCGGCTGTCGCGACGGCACGCGATCGAGGCGCCCGCTGCGCACATCCGCCACCGCCCTGCGCAATCTTTCAAGGGGGCGCAATCCCAGCCTTACCTGCAGCATGATCGCGAGAACAAGCGCCAGCCCGAGCACAGCCAGCGAAATGCCAAGTGTGATCATAGCCTCGCGCAATGGGCCGAGCACCGCCGCACGCGGTGCCGATGTGGTGATGGTGACGTCGAGCCCGCCGACTTTCACAGGTTTGATGCGGAAATGCAGATAATCGTCATCCGGCCCGACGCCATCGGCAGGACGCGGGCGCTCCTCGCGGTCTTTCCTTGGCGGCGCAGGCGGACGGTCCTCGCGCGCCGCGAGCATAGGCGCATCAAGATCAGCGCCATCCAGCGACGCCGAGCGCAATACATTTCTGGGACCCGTCACCTGCCAGTACCAGCCGCGGCGCCTGCGCTCGAAGGGTGGTCCATCTGCGTTGCCGGCAAGGCTGATCCGGCCGGCACCATCGGCGCGCAACATCGACGCGAGAAACACGATCTGGGTATCGAGCCGCTGATCGATCTGTCCCTGCACGAACCGGTGCAGCACGAAGCCAATCAGGACGGTCGCAATGATCAGCGCCAGCGCGATGAACGCACCGGCAGCGGTCAGCAGCCGACGGCTCAGCGACGCTTCGTGCCGCATCATGCGGGACCCGCCGTCAAGCGATAGCCGCGTCCACGCACAGTCTCGATCATGTCATGACCGATCTTGCGCCGCAGCCGCGCCACGATCACTTCCATCGAATTGGAATCCGTGCCGGCATCGCCTTCATAGACTTTTTCCATCAGCTCAAGCCGATCGAACACCATATCCTTGCGCATGATCAGCGACTGCAGCACGCGCCATTCCAGCGCCGTGAGCTTCAGCGGCAAACCATCGAGTTCGAACACCCCCGTCGGCGCGTCGAAAGTCAGTGCCCCGCAGGAAATCTCCGGTGCGGCATGGCCGGCCGACCGCCGCACCAGCGCGCGCAGCCGCATGATCAGTTCTTCGACGCGAAACGGCTTGGTCAGATAGTCGTCGGCGCCGGCTTTGAAACCATCGACCTTTTCGGTCCAGCCATCCCGGGCCGTCAAAATCAGTACCGGCAACTGCCGCCCGCTCTTGCGCCAAGCGCGCAACACATTGGCGCCTGGCATTTTCGGCAGGCCAAGATCGAGCACGGCAGCGTCATAGGATTCCGTATCGCCGAGATGGTGACCTTCCTCACCATCGGCCGCAATATCGACGGCGAAATTCTCCCGGCGCAAAGCCGAGGCAATCTCGCTAGCGAGCAGCGTGTCGTCCTCGACAAGCAATATCTTCATGGATGTTCTCGTCTGAATCTTCGCCACGACTAGGCGGCGTAGCTTAACTCAGCCTGAACGGTTCGGTTCAGGCTGGATTGGGCGACGAGCGCTACGGTCCTGACATCGGCAACGATGACAGGAAAACCAGCCATGATTGATACGAATAATACCTCCGAACCGAAAGCTCTACCACCGCCCCAGCGGCGTCTGCGGATGTCGCGCAGCAGCGCCATCGCCGTGGGCGCGGTTGCCGCACTGCTGATCGCGGGAGCGGCCCTCGGCGCAGGCGGCACACGGCTCGCGCAGAACTGGCAACCGCAAAGCGTCATGCTCTTGCAACCCGTATCCATCGACAAGATGACCGAGCGGAGCCCGGTCGCCATCAAGGGCGATGTGGTCGAGATCTTCGGCAACAAGTTTATTGTGCAGGATGCCAGCGGTCGCGCGCTGGTCGATACCGGCCCCCGCGGCGAGGATCGCACCATCGTTGCCAAGGGCGAGACAGTCACCGTGCAGGGCCGTTTCGACGACGGTATCGTACATGCCGATGTGCTCGCGCATGCCGACGGCCGCAACGAGTCATTCGGCCCTCCCGGCGGCCCGAAAGGTCCGAAGGGATCCAAGGGGCCGAAGGGACCGAAGGCAGGACCGGGAGAGCGCGCCGACCGTGGTCTGCCTCCCCCGCCGCCGCCCGGCGGTCCGGAGGATGACGATGCCCCACCACCTCCGCCACCGCGCGCCCGATAACGCGTCACGCAAACTTCGCGGGCCTGAGCGATCGGACCCGCTTTCTCCCAGCCAAGTATATCATCACAGGATTTCAGGATGCCCGATCATCACACCGCAGCCATCAGCGGCAAGATTACACATGTTTTTGGCCACCGGTTCGTGGTCGAGACCGGTCAAGGTGCCGTGCTCGCCGACATCACGCCGAAGGGACTTGAACAACACGCGTTGCGCGTTGGCGACGAGATCAGTCTCTCAGGCGAGATGAAGCCATCCGAGCTGAAAGTGTCGCGCCTGACCTCCGGCAACACCACGATCACCATCGAACACAGGAAGAAGCCGCATGAGCATCATGCCGATGGCGAACCGCGCGATGCATTGAAGGCGGCGCGTGTCGCCGGCTACGAGACGGTGGGCGAACCGCGCCGCAAGCCAAGGCATTTTGAAGTGCTCGGCCGACGCGACAAGCAACTCATCGAATTGCATATCGAACTCAATGGCCACATCCGCAAAACGAAACCGGTGGAAAGCCACGATACGAAATGGAACGAGACGTTGCAGCAGGCAGTCTAAGCAAAAGCGTGAGAACCGTGCTCGCCGTCACCGATAGGCGACGAGCACGGCACCACAGGCGATCAGAGCCACGCCCAGCCAGTTCGGCAGCGACAGTTTCTCGCCGAGGAACAGCACGGCGAATACCGCCACGAATACGACGCTCAGCTTGTCGATCGGCGCCACCTGCGCGGCATTGCCAAGTTTGAGCGCGCGGAAATAGCAGATCCACGACGCGCCGGTCGCCAACCCCGACAGCACGAGGAAAAACCACGTCTTCGGCGAGACCGCTGACGGCGATTGCCAGTTGCCGGTGACATAGACCATCATGCCGGCGGCAAAGAGAATGACGACGGTGCGGATGAACGTCGCGAAGTCCGAATTGACGTTCTCGATGCCGATCTTGGCGAAGATCGCCGTCAGCGCCGCAAAGGCCGCGGACAGCAGCGCCCAGAACGGCCAGGAGAGCATGACGTTTTTCATATCGAAGCAGCCCTCAAACTCTCAGCTGTCATGGCAAGCAGCCCTCGCGGCGGCAATCCCATTTTCGCTTGTAACACTGGACTGCATCACTCCTTGCCCGAAGGCGACCTTAAATTTTGTCCATCAAACAAAAAGGGCGACGTCCCGGTCGCCCTTTTGCATTCAATCTTGAAGCAGAGACTTACTCAGCCGCAATCTTCACATCCGGTGCCGCAGCACGAACGTCCGCGTCGACCTGCGCTTCGAACTTGGCGAAGTTCTTCTGGAACATGCCGACCAGTTTTCGCGCGGTGGCATCGAATTCGGCCTTGTCCTTCCAGGTATTGACGGGATCGAGGATCTCCGAGGGAACGCCATCCAGCGCGGTCGGGACCGCGAAACCGAAATACTTGTCGGTGCGGAATTCGACGTTGCGCAGCGAGCCGTTCAGCGCCGCGGTGAGCAGCGCGCGCGTCGCCTTGATCGGCATGCGCGAACCGACGCCATACTTGCCACCGGTCCAGCCGGTATTGACCAGCCAGCAGTCGACATTGTGCTTGGCGATCAGGTCACGCAACATGTTGCCATAGACCGACGGATCGAGCGGCAGGAACGGCGAGCCAAAGCAGGTCGAGAATTCCGGCTCCGGATCGTTGCCGAGACCACGCTCGGTGCCTGCAACCTTGGCGGTGTAGCCGGACAGGAAGTGATACATCGCCTGCGCCGGAGTCAGCTTGGCGATCGGCGGCAGCACGCCGAACGCGTCGGCGGCGAGCATCACCACATTCTTGGGCTGCGGCGCACGACCGGTACGCGATGCATTCGGAATGAAGTCGAGCGGATAGGCCGAGCGGGTGTTCTCGGTCTTCGACCCATCGTCGAAATCCGGCAGGCGGGTGTTGGCGTCGAGCACGACGTTTTCCAGCACGGCACCGAAACGCTTGCTCGCGGCATAGATCGCAGGCTCGGCTTCTTCGGAAAGCTTGATGGTCTTGGCGTAACAGCCACCTTCGAAGTTGAAGATGCCGTCCTTGCCCCAGCCATGCTCATCGTCGCCGATCAGCGTGCGCTTCGGATCGGCCGAGAGCGTGGTCTTGCCGGTGCCGGAGAGGCCGAAGAAGATTGCGCTGTCGCCGTCAGGGCCGACATTGGCCGAGCAATGCATCGGCAACACGCCCTTGGCAGGCAGATAGTAGTTCAGCGTGGTGAAGACCGACTTCTTCATCTCGCCGGCATAATAAGACCCGCCGATCAGGACGATCTTGCGGGCGAAATCGATGGCTACGACGTTTTCCGAGCGGCAGCCGTGACGTTTGGGATCGGCCTTGAAGCTCGGCAGGTCGATGATGGTGAGCTCAGGCACAAAGTCCTTCAACGCAGCTGCTTCCGGGCGGATCAGCAGCGTGCGGATGAACAGCGAGTGCCATGCGAGTTCGGTGAACACGCGGGTCTTGATCTGGAAACTCGGATCGGCACCGCCGTAAAGGTCCTGCGCGAACAGGGTCATGCCTTCGGCGTGCTTCTTGAAGTCGACATAGAGCGCTTCGAACTGCTCGGGCGTGATCGCCTGATTGCCGGCCCACCACATCTGTTCGGTGGAAGCATCCTTGACGGTGAACTTGTCCTTTGGGCTGCGGCCGGTGAAGTCACCCGTGTCAGCGCAGAGCGCGCCATCGGACGACAATTCGGCTTCGCCATTGCGCAGCGAATATTCGTAAAGCTGCGGCGCGCCGAGATTCCAGTTCACCGCTTTGAGATTTTTCAGTCCGAATTTATCGGCACCATAAGTACCGTTGCGTACGCCCGTCTCTTGCACGGAATATTCCTCCTTGAGTCCGCCTGTCCGACCTGTGCGACTGTCTTCAATCACACGTCAGCAGGGGTAGCCTTCACTATAAACGCTCGGCCCGTAGTCCGGCGATCTAATAGTGACGAAGATGTGAAATGCCAAGCTACCGTCCATATATTTGGTTATTCCAGCGCCGCACTTGATACGGCTCAATTGTTCAAAGCGCGGGCCTGCTCTGCAAGTTCCTTGAGGACTTGCCGCAATGCACCCGGAGTGACAATCCGCCGCGGAAAGTCCAGCCGCATCACCGTCGCGCCGTTCTGCAGGTCCATGCCATCCGGGTCGCATCCGGTGCAGCGCCAGTCGCCCGCCTTCGCGCTTAGAAGCTTCGTTGCATAGAGATTGAGCGCATCGAGATGATCGGCGTTCATATGAGCAACAGCGTCCTCCTCTCCCTCCAGCATGCCTTCGGCATCGGTGAGATCAGTCAGGAATTGCCCCGGCTTCAGGTCGTTAATGCGGCCAAAGCCAGCCACCAGATGGGCGCTTTTCGGCACGATCCTGAAGAACGAGAAATCCTTAAAGTCCACAAAGACTTGTGCGGATGGATGGGCACTGAGATAGCGCCGGCGCAGCAGCGGTTTTTCGCTCTCGCTGGCCTCCTGCGCGATACCTCCGAGCATGATGCGTGAGCCCTCCAGGGGGTCGCCCGGCGCCCGCTCGTCCAGCATCAGCGAGATCCGGGCATCCGCCAGGATATTGCGGGTATGCAGCGCCATCCGGGAAATCAGCAGAATCGGAGACCCGTCAGGATGGCTGGCGACGTTGGCCAGCGCGCAATAGGGATCGCCGGTGCCGGCGGACAGGGTGGCCAAGGCGCCCTGCCGGCTGCGCCGTAACAACGACCGGGTCACACGCGAGGGGTCGAAATCAGGGGTCGGTTGCATCGTTAGATCCCGTATTTCATTGCAAAAATTGGCTTTTTCTTCTCTAGTGGGAGGTCTATACATCTAGGGAACCTACGCGTCATTCAAGCGTTCAGGGAACTTGGCCACACTTCAGCCCAGCTTGCATTGCTCGTTGCAGGACTTGTTTGTTGACTGTGTTCTTAAGGCCACCTCATACGGCGGATTATCGAATTCTGCCGGATAGCCCATCCCGCTTCGGAAAGCAGGCTCATGCCAACTATCGCTCTGGTCGACGACGACCGTAACATTCTCACATCCGTATCGATCGCGCTGGAAGCCGAGGGCTACCGTATCATGACCTATACGGATGGTGCTTCTGCGCTCGATGGTTTCCGCACCAGCCAGCCAGATCTCGCGATCCTCGATATCAAGATGCCACGCATGGACGGCATGGAGACGCTGCGTCGCCTTCGCCAGAAGTCCGATCTGCCGGTGATCTTCCTGACGTCAAAGGACGAAGAGATCGACGAGCTGTTCGGTCTAAAGATGGGCGCCGACGATTTCATCCGGAAGCCGTTCTCGCAACGTCTGCTGGTGGAGCGCGTCAAAGCCGTGCTGCGCCGTGCTGCGCCGAAGGATCCGACGGCCGCTCCGAAGGAGACTGATGCCAAGGCGCTCGATCGCGGTTTGCTGCGGATGGATCCGGAACGTCACACCTGCACATGGAAGAACGAGCCGGTCACGCTGACCGTCACTGAATTCCTGATCCTGCAGGCGCTGGCGACGCGTCCCGGCGTAGTGAAGAGCCGCAACGCGCTGATGGATGCCGCCTATGACGATCAGGTCTATGTGGACGATCGCACCATCGACAGCCACATCAAGCGGCTACGCAAGAAGTTCAAGGTCGTCGACGACGACTTCGAAATGATCGAGACGCTTTACGGCGTCGGTTATCGTTTCAAGGAAACCTGATCCAGAGACGGTTCCAGCAGCACGGTTGGGTCCTGACGCCTCAGCCGTGCTGCGCTAGAATGCGCACACGCACATGCAACAATGAGCGCTGCGTGGCGTATCGCAGATATCGACAACAACCGAGCAGTTTTGGCATTGCTGGATCGCACGCAGCCTGATGAAAGCCTGGACGCCGACGGCATGTCGCCGGATGCGGCAGGCGGCGACGCCGATCGCACCCGGCGCGGCTGGCAGCGCCCGCTCGACTGGCTGCGTCGTGCCCGGCAATTCTTTGTTGCGCTGACTTTCTCGAGTCTGACGCGCCGCATCGTCTCGCTCAACCTCGCCGGGCTCTGCGCCCTGGTCGCCAGCATTCTCTATCTCTCGCAATTTCGCGCCGGTCTGATCGACGCACGCGCGCAGAGCCTGCTGGTACAAGCCGAAATCATCGCAAGCGCCATCGCCGCCTCGGCCACGGTCGAAACCAACACCATCACCATCGACCCCGACCGGTTGCTCGATCTCAAGCCGGGCGAAACTTACGGCGTGCCGGACGAACTCTCCGGCCTCGATTTCCCGATCAACCCCGAGCGCGTCGCGCCGGTGCTGCGGCGATTGATCTCGCCCACCAAGACGCGTGCGCGCATCTACGATCGTGACGGCGTACTGATCCTCGACAGCCGCAGCCTCTATGGCCGCGGCGACGTGCTGCGTTTCGAACTGCCGCCTCCGACCTCCGAAAAGCCCGGCATTGCGGAACGCACGATGATCGCGATCCGGACCTGGCTCAACCGCGGCGACCTGCCGCTGTATCGCGAACTCGGCCCGGAAAACGGCAACGGCTATCAGGAAGTCCAGCAGTCGCTGGACGGCCTGAAGAGCAGCATGGTGCGTATCAACGAACGCGGCGAAGTCATCGTCTCGGTCGCCGTGCCGGTGCAGCGCTTCCGCGCCGTGCATGGCTCGCTGATGCTGTCGACCCAGGGCGACGACATCGATCAGATGGTGACGGCCGAGCGTCTGGCGATTCTGAAAGTTTTCGCGGTCGCTGCCGTGGTGATGATCGTGCTGTCGTTGCTGCTGGCATCGACCATCGCCGGCCCGGTACGACGTCTTGCCGACAGCGCCGAGCGCGTTCGCCGCCGTATCCGCACCCGCGTGGAAATTCCTGACTTCACACGGCGCCGCGACGAGATCGGCCATTTGTCCGGCGCGCTGCGCGACATGACCGACGCGCTTTATAACCGCATCGAGGCGATCGAGATGTTTGCCGCCGACGTCTCGCACGAGTTGAAGAACCCGCTGACATCGCTGCGCTCCGCCGTGGAAACACTCCCGCTGGCGAAGAACGACAACAGCCGCGGTCGCCTGCTCGCCGTCATCGAACACGACGTGCGCCGGCTTGACCGGCTGATCTCGGATATTTCCGACGCCAGCCGCCTCGACGCCGAACTGCAGCGCAACGACACCGCGCCCGTCGACGTTCGACGGTTGCTGACCACACTGACCTCGGTCGCCAACGAAACCAAGCTCGGTCATGACGTCGGCGTTGAAGTCCGCTTCGAAGGCGCTGCCAGTGATGCGTTTTCGGTGCCCGGCCATGACTCCCGCCTGGGTCAGGTCGTCACCAATCTCGTCACCAATGCGCAGTCGTTCTCGACGCCGGGCGGTAAGGTGCGGATCGTCTGCCGCCGCCTGAAAGGCAAGATCGAGATCGTCGTCGACGACGACGGCCCGGGCATCGGACAGGACGCACTCGAACGCATCTTCGAGCGCTTTTATACCGACCGGCCACATCAGGGCTTCGGCCAGAATTCCGGCCTCGGGCTGTCGATCTCCAAACAGATCGTCGAAGCCCATAGCGGCACGATCTGGGCGGAGAACCGCATCGGCCCGGCCGGCGCCGACGGCGAGATCCCGGTGCTGGGTGCGCGCTTCGTTGTGCGGTTGCCTGCGACATGAACGCGGATGGCAAAAGCATTCACGCCTCTGCCGTGCTGGTGGATGATCGCGCCGTGCTGATCCGGGGACCGTCCGGCTCCGGAAAGTCGCGGCTGGTATTCGATCTGATCCTTGCCGGTCAGAGCGGTCAGCTTCCCGAGGCCATGCTGGTCGGTGACGACCGGGTCCATCTGGATGTCAGGGACGGAAAGCTGTGGGTACGGCCAGCGCCCGAACTGGTCGGGCTGCTGGAGATCAGAGGGCTCGGGATCCGACGGCTGGACTGCGCTACCGGCGCCATTGTCGGGCTGGTGGTCGATCTTGACGCACCCGACGCCGCACGCCTGCCGGAGCCGGAAGCGCTCAAAACCACGCTGGAGGGCGTCGAATTAGCTCGAATCCCGGTCGGAACAGGCTTTCACCCCCTACCCTTGGTAGTAGCTGCTCTGACGACAATCGAGGGTTTGGGAGCGCTGCGACCTTTGGACGATTGCTCGAAGGAAATTGGTAACCATATTAGTCCCACTATCGCCACCGAATAGACCCGCGCTACTTCCCGCCGCATCCGTGCAATTTAAGGGAGATTCGCGAAGTGCCCTCTTGCATAGGGGCTCTGGATGGTCAAAGTGGCCCTTTCGTGCGGTGCACCAAAAGCACCCACGAGGAGTTTCCAATGATTGGTCTAGTACTTGTGACCCACGGGCGCCTTGCCGACGAATTTAAGGCGGCGCTTGAGCACGTAATGGGTCCGCAAAAGCAAATCGAAGCCGTGACAATCGGCGCCGAAGACGATTCCGATTTGTGTCGAAGCGACATTATCGAAGCGGTCAATCGCGTCGACAGTGGCGATGGCGTAGCCATCCTCACTGACATGTTCGGAGGCACGCCATCGAATCTGGCGATCTCCTGCATGAGCCGGCCGAAGGTCGAGGTTCTTGCGGGTATCAATTTGCCGATGCTGGTGAAGCTCGCAAAGGTGCGCGAAGAGCGCGCACTGCCCGATGCGATCGCCATGGCACAGGAAGCCGGCCGCAAATACGTCACCATCGCCAGCCGCGTTCTCGCCGGCAAATGAACGACAGCCCAGACGATACGACCGTGTCCGGCAGCGTCTCACGCGAGATTCCTATTACCAACAAGCGCGGCCTTCACGCGCGCGCCTCCGCCAAATTCGTGCAGATGGTCGAGCGGTTCAATGCAGACGTCACGGTGACGCGCAACGGCGAGACCGTTGGCGGTACTTCGATCATGGGCCTGATGATGCTCTCCGCCGGCCCGGGCACCAGCATTCTGGTCGCCGCCAAAGGCGCCGAGGCCCAGGCGGCACTCGATGCGATCACCGAACTGGTGACCAACAAGTTCGGCGAAGAGTAGCGATCAGTCGAAAGCTCTACGTCAGCGAGCGACTATTTCATCGCTCCAGGCGCCACCACATAGACATTCCACCGTGTGGTCGTTCCGACATTGCCCTTGAAGAAGCGCCGCGTCGACATCACGATGCGTTCGGCATTCGGGAGATTGTCCTTCATCCACGATTCGCAGCGCTCGAATTTCCAGTCACCCACCAGGCAGATGCCGATGAAACCATTGCGCTTGGCTTCTTCCATCGACGTCACGCCTGATGGCCATGGTTCATAAGGCGTCAGCGGCAGCGGATGGTCCGGACTGTAGAACGTCATCTGCTCGGCAACATCGACGAAGCCCACCACATTACTCCAGCGCGTGTGGAAGCGCTTGTGCCAGACCTCGGTAAGTTCACGCGCGAGTTGCGAATAGGAGATGTGAGCAAAGTTGCCGTTGGCATCGCGTGGCAGTGACGCGATGGCGATCTGCGGCGCGGCCGCTAGCATGACCAGCGACAGCACCAGCCAGATCGCGGCGAGCCGCACCAGCGCGATCCGCGGCACCTTCAGCGCTGGAATCGCAATCACCGCCAGTGGCACCAGGAAGAACAGCGAGATGCCCCAATCGGTCTTGATATAGACGTCGAACACCAACGCCCCGATGGGCGGGCCGACGGCGACGATGGCCTGGATCAGCCAGATATTCAGGGCCTGATCCCTGCGGACACCGGGGTTTCTCGTCAGTGACCACGGTCGCTTGACGAATGCGCGGGGATCACGCGCCACCGACATCCACCAGCGCGGGCTCCAGGCCAGCACCGCAGCGGCCAGACCCAGCGGCAACAGCAGCAGCGCGATATTGTGACCGACATAGCCCCATGCCAGTTGCAGGCTCTCCCAGTGCGACGAGATCGCATAGGTATTGCCAGCGTAACGAAATGGCGCGTACTCCACCTGCCGCACCCAGTCGAGATGCGGAATCATCGCAGCCACCATTGTCGCGATGGCGATCCATGGCGCCGGCGAGCGCAGAAACAGCATCCGCTGGGGATGGATCAGCGCGGCCAGACCGATGGCGCCGATCATCGTCACCACCCAGTATTTGGTCATCAGCGCCAGCGCAGCGGCGACGCCAAGCAGGAAACCCGAGCGGATCGTCCGCTTCTCGAAAGCATGCAAATAGGCCAGCACCACCAGCGGCAAGGTCACCAGCTGCAGCAGGTCCGGATTGTATTTGAAGCCCTTGAAATTGAAGATCGGGTAGATCGCGACCATCACCAGCACGAAGAAGGCACGGCGGCGATCGACCACGCGCAGCGCGATCGCCCAGCAAAGGATCATGCCGATGCCGACTGTGACCATGGCGAGCAGATAGGTCGCCCAGTCCACCGGCGGGAAAAATTTGAACCAGACACCCGAGATCCAGCCCGACAGCGGCGGATGCTTGCCATAGCCCCACAGGAACTTCTGCCCCCAGGCATAGCCCTCGGAGACGTCAAAATGGATGTCCTGCGCGGCCTTCACCTGCGTCAGGATAGCGGTCCACAACACCACATGGGCGATCGTGAACCCGACCACCAGGACGGTGCTCAAATGCGGATCGCAGGCCCATGCGACGAGCCGGGCGGCGCCGCGGCGACCAATTGAGAGAATACCCCGGCGCTTGGGAGGGGCGGAGGAAGCGATTGTACTCATGGGGCCCTGCCTAGCGCGTTTCGGGCCGGAGTAAAATCAGGATGCCGTGACGGAAACAGGGCCGGAATCCGGGCGAAAACCCGCATTAAGGTTGCTGCATCGGGGCCTGAATGCTATCCCGCGCGCATGACAACCTCCCCGATTTCGAACGTCCGCAACTTCTCCATCGTTGCCCATATCGACCACGGCAAATCGACACTGGCCGACCGCCTGATCCAGATCACCGGCGGGTTGCAGGCGCGCGAGATGAAGGAGCAGGTGCTCGATTCGATGGATATCGAGCGCGAGCGCGGCATCACGATCAAGGCGCAGACCGTCCGCCTGCATTACAAGGCCAAGGACGGCAAGGATTACATCTTCAACCTGATGGACACGCCCGGCCACGTCGACTTCGCCTATGAGGTCTCGCGGTCGCTGGCGGCCTGCGAAGGTGCGCTGCTGGTGGTCGACGCCTCGCAGGGCGTGGAGGCCCAGACCCTCGCCAACGTCTATCACGCGCTCGACGCCAATCTCGAAATCGTGCCGATCCTCAACAAGGTCGATCTGCCCGCGGCCGAGCCCGAGCAGGTGAAGAAGCAGATCGAGGACGTCATCGGCATCGACGCCTCGGAAGCGTTGATGATTTCGGCAAAAACAGGTCTGGGCGTGCCCGACGTGCTGGAAGCCATCGTGCACCGGCTGCCGCCGCCGAAGGGCGATCGCGAGGGCACGCTGAAGGCGCTGCTGGTCGATAGCTGGTACGACGTCTATCTCGGCGTCGTCGTGCTCATCCGCGTCGTTGACGGCGTCATGAAGAAGGGCCAGCGGGTCCGTATGATGGGCACCAACGCGGCCTATGACGTGGAACGCGTCGGTTACTTCACGCCGAAAATGGTCAATGTGGACGAACTCGGCCCCGGCGAGATCGGCTTCATCACCGCCGCGATCAAGGAAGTCGCGGACACCCGCGTCGGCGACACCATCACCGATGATCGCAAGCCGGTCACCGAGATGCTGCCGGGCTTCAAGCCCGCCATCCCCGTGGTGTTCTGCGGCCTGTTCCCGGTCGATGCCGACGATTTCGAAACGCTGCGCGCCGCCATGGGCAAGCTGCGGCTGAACGACGCGTCGTTCTCGTTCGAAATGGAAACCTCAGCTGCACTGGGCTTCGGCTTCCGCTGCGGCTTCCTCGGCCTGCTGCATCTGGAAATCATCCAGGAGCGCCTGAGCCGCGAGTTCGATCTCAACCTGATCGCGACCGCGCCAAGCGTGATCTACAAGATGCATCTCACCGATGGCGAGGAGATCGAAATCCACAATCCGATCGACATGCCGGACGTGGTGAAGATTGCCGAGATCCAGGAGCCGTGGATCGAAGCCACGATCCTGACCCCCGACGAATATCTCGGCAGCGTGCTGAAGCTCTGCCAGGAACGCCGCGGCAATCAGAAAGAGCTGACCTATGTCGGCGCCCGCGCGATGGTGAAATACGAGCTGCCGCTCAACGAGGTGGTATTCGACTTCTACGATCGCCTGAAGTCGATCTCGAAGGGCTACGCCTCGTTCGACTATCATCTGACCGACTACAAAGCCGCAGATCTCGTCAAGATGCAGATCCTGGTCAATGCCGAGCCGGTCGACGCGCTGTCGATGCTCGTGCATCGCACCCGCGCCGAAGGCCGTGGCCGCGCCATGGTCGAGAAGATGAAGGAACTGATCCCGCCGCACATGTTCGTCATTCCGATCCAGGCAGCGATCGGCGGCAAGGTGATTGCCCGCGAAACCGTCCGCGCGCTGCGCAAGGACGTGACCGCGAAGTGCTACGGCGGCGACATCAGCCGCAAGCGTAAACTTCTGGAGAAGCAGAAGGAAGGCAAGAAGAAGATGCGGCAGTTCGGCAAGGTCGACATCCCGCAGGAAGCGTTCATTGCGGCGCTGAAGGTGGATAGCTGAGGGCCAACCGACCGCCGTTCTGATTTGAGGCACCGCCTATGGCAGCAACAAGGAATGCGAACAGAGCGGCGAAGCGACCTCCCCAAGGCTTTTCAGATCCAGCTGTCAAAGCGGCATTCGACCAGCATCCACCGACGATGAAGGCCAGGCTCTTGGCGCTCCGCCAGCTGATCTTCGAGACTGCCGCGGGAATCGATGGCGTAGGCCCACTCGAAGAGACGCTGAAGTGGAATCAGCCGAGTTATCTCACGACGGCAACCGGAAGCGGCAGCACCATACGGATCGACCGGATCAAGGACACCAACGGGTACGCGCTCTACTTCAACTGCAATACCAATCTGGTTGAAACGTTTCGCTCGCTGTATCCCGAAGACCTGAACTACGACGGTAACCGAAGCATCATCCTCAGCCTCGACGACGACCCTCCCGAAGTCGCTCTGCGCCATTGCGTCGGACTGGCGCTCACCTATCACCGAAGCAAACGCAAGCCGCGCTCATAGGCACCGCGAGAAGCATTGAGCGGATTCTGCCACGACGCTTGCCGTTTCGCGGCTTTTCGGCGCTTCCGCTTGCAGCTGGAAATGAACGGATCCGCCAGTTGCGACGACCCATTCCCGATGAGTGGAAATTGCATTCCAGAGATCTGTCCCGACAATCTCGTCCGCCGCTATGACACGGCGCGCGGATGGTTCGTCGATGCACTGTCTATTGCCGCAGCCGCACTGGCCGTATTCCACTACAATCCGGACGGTGTGATCGCCACGATCGTCGTCTTCATCGGGGCCTACGCCGTCGCGCATTATCTCGGGGACGTGATCTGGCTAACCAGCCTGACTTGGCTCTTGTTGCTCACGATGCTGATCTATGCCTGCACCTTCTTCTATACTTTCAGCCACCTCCCGCTGCTCACCGCTTTGCTCCTGACCATGTTCCTTCCGGGAATCGCGCAAGCCTATGTGATTTGGGATTTGTGGCCCGCGACAAGCCATCCGCTGCCCCTGTTCTGTGTGGCTTGGCTCATCCTGCTGGCGATCTGCATTTTCGAACCAACGACGTTCAGCCGGCTGAGCTCCTTCGTCAATGCAAAACGCGGCCGGAGCTAGCCGCCGGCACAATTTTCCGCCCGCCGCAATGCGCCAGATTTCTGCGACCAAACATCCCTCACACCGCCCTTGCCTCCCCGGCCTTCGCCCCTCATGCTGCCGCTACGACGCCGAAAACGGCGCGTATGAAAACTTGGGGAGGATTGAATGATCGCGCACCGCACGGTTGCGGCTACGACCTTTGCCGTTTCGTTGTTGTTTGGCGCTTCGGCGCTGGCCCAGCAGGCCAACACGCTTCCGCTCAAGATTGGTGTGCTCGCCGACTTCGCCTCGGTCTATGCCGACATCGGCGGCCAGGGGAATGTCGAGGCGGCCAAGATCGCCATCGAGGAATTCGGCGGCAAGATGTTCGACAAGCCGATCGAGCTGGTCACCGCCGACGCGCTGAACAAGGCCGACGTCGCCGCCACGATCACGCGCAAATGGTATGAGGCCGAGAATGTCGACATGATCGTCGACATGCCGACATCGGCGACTGCGCTGGCCGGCATGGAAATGTCGAAGCAGTTCGAGAAGATCATGATCGTCACCGACGCGGCCTCGTCGGACATCACCGGAAAATCGTGCTCGCCCTATACTGCGCACTGGACCTACGACACCTATGGCAATGCTCACACAGTCGGCAGCGCCATCGTCAAGCAGGGCGGCGATTCCTGGTACTTCATCACAGCGGACTATCTGTTCGGCCATTCCATCGAACGTGACACCGGCGATGTCGTGCGCGCGGCAGGCGGCAAGGTGGTCGGCAGCTCCAAGCATCCGCTGAACACCGCGGACTTCTCGTCCTTCCTGCTGCAGGCACAATCGTCCAAGGCCAAGATCATCGGCATGGCCAATGGCGGTGGCGACACCATCAACACCATCAAGCAGGCGTCGGAATTCGGCATCGTCGCCGGCGGGCAGAAGCTCGCGGGCATCGTGATGTTCATCTCCGACATCCACTCGCTCGGCCTGAAGATGGCGCAGGGGCTGATCATCACCGAGGCCTATTACTGGGATCTCAACGATCGCACGCGGGCCTTCGGCAAGAAGTTCTTCGACAAGATGAAGCGGATGCCGACCATGAACCAGGCCGCGACCTACAGCGCCACGCTGCATTATCTCAAATCCGTGCAGGCGGCAGGCACACGTGCCACCAAGCCAGTGCTGGCGAAGATGCGCGAGATGCCGGTGCGCGACGCCTTCACCGACAACGGCTTCCTGCGCGAGGACGGCCGCATGGTGCACAGCATGTTTCTACTGGAAGTGAAGAAGCCGGAAGAATCCAAGGCGCCGTGGGATTACTACAAGGTGCTGGCGGAAGTGCCGGGCGATCAGGTGTTCCGGCCGATGAAGGACGGCGGATGCCAGTATGTGAAGAAGGACTGAGTTTGATCGTCTGGCTTGCCTCAAACAGACCTGCCCCGCCGGTCGCTGGTGTCTCGGAACCAGCGCGACCGGCGGTGTGGAGGCGTCAACCGTGAGCGCAATTGCGAACGGGCTTATCAGTAGCCGAAGGCGCTGCCGGGATTGGCGAGTTCGGTCAGGGCGCCGATGATCTGATGCTGCCGATAGGGCTTCGGGATGAAACGGCCGCCATCAGGCAGGTCGCCCTCGTGTATCTTGAAATGGCCTGATGTCGCGATGATGCGGATCGGCGGCCAGCGATTGGCGACCGCATGGGCGAGCTTGAGCCCGTTCATCGAGCCAGGCATGTCGATATCGGTAAAGATGATGCGGATATCGTCGCGCGCTTCGAGCACGCGGATCGCAGCGTCAGCATCCTGCGCCTCGATTACCCGGAACCCGGCTTCCGTGATCATTTCGACCGCATACATCCGCAACAGCACGTCATCCTCGACGACAAGGACGGTGGTGCGAAGGGCGGTGTCGTTTGCGACAGCGTCATGGGCCATGGGATTTGAACCTTGATGGGCGGTTCCATACGCCAGAGGGCCGAAAGTGGCTCGTATGGTTGACGAAGGCAGCGGTCGATCAGTCGTGGTCAGGTCGGCAAATGAATCGGGAACGCGAATATGGGAACGTGAACATGGGTCGTGCTGAAACCGTTTTGGTTCGGATGTTTGCTAAGCAACGTGGCCGGCCATTCGTTCCGTCACCTGCGAGATAATTCGCACTGTGACGGAATCCACGGCGCTACCCGCTCAGTCGGCCTTGCGACCAGCGTCAGTACGGTCGCGGACTGTTTTGAAGACGCCATGCGCGGTCGCAACCACGTGATCGTTCACGCTGACCTCGGTGCTCATGAAGATCAGGCTCTTGGTGGAACGCACGACCTTGGGGCGCGAGATCATCAGGTCGCCTATCCGCGCGGCATCGACGAAATAAGTATCCATCTGGACCGTGGCGAGCGCCTCGACCCCCGCAGCCTCGCGCGCCGCCATGCCACAGCTGCGATCGGCCAGCGTCATCACCGCCCCGCCCTGAACCACGCCGCGGCGGTTGCGGTGCTTGTCCTGGCCGAGGATCGCGAATTCGTGCGCGCCGTGGACGATCCGGTGCCACATCGGGCCGACGAAATGGATGAACCCGTCATCGTCCATGATGCTCCAGCCGGCGGCTTCGAGTTCGGCATTGGCCGCGTCAGTCGCCGCATCAGACATGGATTTTCCTTCTTGGAGATATCGGTGGGCTGGAGGGAGTGAGGGCTAGGTCATACAAAAGCGGGGGACCGCTGGATAGGACGCCATAAGCCGGTCTTGCCACGGTATCTGCATGGCTCCTCGTTCGTCATTCCGGGGCGCGCGTCGCCGGGGAATGACAGCGTGGGGCGGCAAGACAGCGCCAAACATTTTTTCCTATCCTCCGTTGACATCATCCTCGTCAGGTTTATATTCCCCCCGTCCTGCCCCACCGAGAGGGGCGATCGCGATCGTCACGTTCGCGGGGTGGGATGCGGTGGACGCCGGAGATGCGGCGTCACGGGAGATGTGGGTGACGGCTGTCTTGCGGCAGGCCGGATCGTCTGTGGTCAGGATACCACTGGGACAGGCGGCACGGTTTGTCTTGAGATGGAAGAAACCTGCAGATCAAGTGACGGACGACCAACTCAAAACGCGTTCGGCTTACTCGCTTGAGGCACCCTGTCCCTTCGCCTTGGGACTGTAATTTTGGTGATGGAATCGTTCGACAGAACCGTTCGCCATGGCAAAGCGCAAGCAATCGAAAAAACACCGCATGCGGAACGCTGGGCACTTGCCCTGCGCCTCCGAAAGTCCTGATGCACTACCTTGCGGAAGACCGCATCGGCATCAGGCCCAAGGGTGCAACGGGCACCCGGCGTTCCGCACGCCCTCTCACAGGGGGCGGGAATGCAAGAGACGACGGCGCCCCCGCGCCGCAAACAATGGGGGCGATGTCGTATGTCTGAAGGATAGTGGCTGTTTGACATTCACATCAGCAACGACGCTTGGGCGCCAGAAGTATCCCTCCCTCAAGCGTTGCGTAGCAATGCGCAGTGGGAGGGAAAGGGAAGAGGCGCTGCCCGATGTACTCCCTACACCTTCACCATCCGCTTGCCCCGGTTCTCACCGGCCAGCAATCCGATCAACGCCTGCGGCGTATTTTCCAATCCGTCGATGACATCTTCCTGCACCTTGAGCTTGCCCGATGCGACCCAGGACTGCAGATCGGTCAACGCGCGCTCGCGCTGGTTCATATAGTCCATCACGATGAAGCCCTGCATGGTCAGGCGTTTCACCACGATGAGACCGGGCACGCCGCGCGGGCCGGTCGCAGAGGGCGCACCGTCATATTGCGAGATGGCGCCGCAGCAGGCGATGCGGCCGTTGAGATTCATCTGTGCGAGACAAGCTTCGAGAATATCGCCACCGACATTGTCGAAATACACATCGATGCCACCCGGCGCCGCGGCCTTCAGCGCCTTGAACACCGCGCCGTCCTTGTAATCGACCGCGGCATCGAAACCGAGTTCCCTGGTCAGCCAGTCGCATTTGTCCTTGCCGCCGGCGATGCCGATCACACGGCAGCCCTTGATCTTGGCGATCTGGCCGACGATGGAGCCGACCGAACCGGCCGCGGCCGAAACGACGACGGTCTCGCCTGTCTTGGGCTTGCCGACGTCCAGCAGGCCGAAATAGGCTGTCAGCCCGGCGATGCCATAGACGCTGAGCAGGTGCGTCATCGGTTCCATTGATGGCATCTTGCTGAGATGCTTGGCCGGCACCGCCGCGTAATTCTGCCAGCCGGTGTCGCCGAACACGATGTCGCCCGGCTTCAGCGCAGGCGACTTCGACGACACGACTTCGGCAATGCCGCCGCCCGCCATCACCGTATTGGCCTCGACCGCCGCGCGATAGGTTGCGCCGTGCATCCATGCGCGATTGGCAGCATCGAGCGAGATGTAACGCACGCGCAGCAGCGCCTCCCCGTCCTTCGGTTCGGGAACCGCACCCTTTGATAGTTTGAAATGCTCGGGCCCCAATTTTCCTGTGGGCTTTTCGACGAGCAGCACCTGATGATTGATGGTGTCGGTCGTTACGTCGGTCATGGCCGTTGTCTCCCTGTTTTTCTTTTGTCGAAACTTGTTGCAGTCGCCGCGCATAAAACAATCAGACTGCACAGTTTTTGTAGTTGGCGATGACGCTATGCGGCAGCGCGGCATTCCACAACGGCTATTTGCCGCCTGATGATACCGAAACGGTACGCGGCTGACGAAGCTTGTTGCGTGCCCTGATCAATATGACAGACTGTCGCAGTTGGGAATGTGTAACGGGGGTCGGTATGTCGAACAGGTTTACGCAATACATTCTGATCGCGATGGCGCTGGGCATCGTGATGGGCTCGCTGGTTTTCAACTATTTGCCCGATAGCCGCGGCGAGATCGCGGCCGACGTCAATCTGATCGCCATGTTGTTTCTGCGCCTGATCAAGATGATCATCGCGCCCTTGGTCTTCGCCACCCTGGTCGGCGGCATCGCCCATATGGGCTCGGGCTCCAAGCTCGGCCGCATCTTCGCCAAGACCATGGGCTGGTTCGTCAGCGCCTCCTTCATCTCGCTGCTGCTCGGCCTGGTGATGGTCAACCTGCTGCAGCCCGGCGCGAATTTCCCGGGAACGCTGCCGGCCGCGGGCCAGTCGACGGGCCTGCCGGTATCGGCTTTCTCCATTGAAAAATTCCTCACCCATTTGATCCCGACCTCCATCGCGGACGCGATGGCGCAGAACGAGATCCTGCAGATCGTGATCTTCGCGGTGTTCTTCGCAGTTGCGATGGGTGCGATGCCGGAGCGCTCCAAGCCGATGCTGCAACTGATCGATGACCTTGGTCACATCATGTTGAAGGTCACCGGCTATGTGATGCTGTTCGCACCGCTCGCGGTATGGGCGGCAATCATGGCAACAGTGGCGAAGAACGGGCTCGGCGTACTGTGGAAGCTGATCGTCTTCATGGGCGGTTTCTACCTGTCGCTGATGATCCTGTGGGGCATCCTTGTGGTTGTCGGCTTCATCGTCATCGGGCCGCGCTACAGCCATCTGCTGCGGCTGATCCGCGAACCGCTGATGATCGCCTTCTCCACCGCGAGCTCGGAAGCCGCCTATCCGAAGACGCTGGAGGGTCTCAACCGCTTTGGTGCCTCGTCGCGCATCTCCAGTTTCGTGCTGCCGCTGGGCTATTCGTTCAATCTCGACGGCACGATGATGTATTGCACCTTCGCCAGTATCTTCATCGCGCAGACCTATCACATCGAGATGTCGCTCGGCACGCAGCTCGCGATGCTGGCGACGCTGATGATCACCTCGAAGGGTGTAGCCGGCGTGCCACGCGCCTCGCTGGTGGTGATCGCGTCGACGCTCAGCCAGTTCAACATTCCCGAAGCGGGCCTGTTGATGATCATGGGCATCGATACTTTCCTGGATATGGGCCGCAGCGCCACAAATGTGATCGGCAATTCGCTGGCCACGGCTGTGGTGGCGAAATGGGAGGGCGAACTCGCGCCCGAACATGAGCTCGGCCCTGACGATGTGGTGCCCGGCGACATGATCCCCGGAGAAATCCCTGCCCTCGGACATGGTTGAGGTGCATGATGCGCGACTATCTGACCGGTTCGATCACCGGGCTGCTGGCTGCTTTGCTGCTGGCGACGACCGCGCAGGCGCAAGCGCCTGCGGAAGGGCTTAGCCCGACGCTGGCAGCGATCAAGAAGGCGCATGTGGTCAAGCTCGGCTATCGCGAGAGTTCGCCGCCATTCTCGTTCCTCGATCAAGCGGGGCGTCCGATCGGCTATAGTCTCGAACTCTGCGAGGCCATCGTCGAGGACATCGGCATTGAAGTCGACGATCCCCAGCTCAAGATCGAATACGTCAAAGTCACGTCGGACGATCGCATTCCCGCCGTGGTCGACGGCAAGATCGATCTCGAATGCGGCTCGACCACAGCCAATGCCGAACGCCGCAAGCTGGTCGCGTTCTCGCCGCTGATGTTCGTCGCCGGCACCAAGCTGATGGTGCCGAAGACGACAAGCGCGGTCGCACCGACCGACTTCAAGGGCAAGACCATCGTCGTCACCAAAGGCACGACCAACGAGCAGGCGATGTATGCGGTCGACAGGAAGTTCAATCTCGGCCTCAATATCGTGGCTTCGCCGGATCACGAGCAGAGCTATCAGATGCTGGTCGACGGCAAGGCCGATGCCTTCGCGACCGACGATATCCTGTTGTCGGGCCTGATCGCACGACACAAGTCGCAGGACAAATTCCGCGTGGTCGGCGATTATCTGTCCTACGATCCCTACGGCATCATGTTTCGCAAGGGCGAGAAGCAGCTGAGCGAAGTCGTCGAGCGCACGTTTCGCCGGCTCGGCTCCAATCGCGATCTGATCCCGCTCTACAACAAATGGTTCGTCGCGCGTCTGCCGACCGGCGAACGCATGGGCGTCTCGATCTCGCCGCAGCTCGAGGAGAGTTTCAAGGTGCTGGACGACTCAGCGGGCGGGACGAATTGACCGCAAACTGTCATTCCGGGGCGCGGGCGGCGCGAGCCGCACGCGAACCCGGAATCTCTGGATGTTCATCACTCCGGGATTCCGGGTTCGCGCAAGAACGCGCCCCGGAATGACGAGTGAAATTGCCCTAGAAAAACACGAGGTCCTGCGCCTTGCCGCCGCGCAGCACCGTCGCGTATTCGATCGCTGCGAATAATCCACCCGCGACATAGATCTTGCGTGGTACGGCGCGCGCCAGTTGCTGGCTCAAGCGCACGGCATCCTCGATCTCATTGGCCACATGAATGCGCGCGACCGGGTGGGCCTTGCGCGCAGCCGCGCCGACAACCCGCGCATCGGCGCCTTTATGATAGGCGCGGGTGCACACGATCGTATCGAAGACGGGCGCGAGGTGTTTGGCGATATCGTCGACATTCTTGTCACCGGAGACGCCGAGCACGAGAATCCAGTTATCGGCACCATGGATCGCGCGAAGCCCTTTCAAGGCCTGCGCGACGCCGTCGGGCGTGTGACCGACATCGATGACGGTCAGGGGATCGCGCTGGACGATCTCGAGCCGACCCGGCCACCTGGTGTCGCGCAACCCGGTCCTGATTGCGTGATCGATGGCGCTGGTGGTCCCGTCCGGATGCATGCGCTGCATCCAGAGAATGAACAGTGCAGCGGCAACCGCAGCATTGTTGAGCTGGAAATCGCCGGCCAGCATAAGTTCGAGCGCCCGAAGATCGAACGCGCCAAGCCGGCAGTTGAAGGTCTGGCCCTTGATCGACGCAAACACGTTGCTGATCGTGATCTCGTCACCGACGTGGAGGCCGGTGACGTTCCGGTTGCGGTTATATTCGGCGAGATTGCTGCGCAGGGGCAGGCAGTTCTCGCCATAGACGACCGTGCCGCCCGAAATGCAGGCATCGCTCTTGTCGCACGCGATCAGCTCCAGCGAGTTGCCGAGCAGGTTGACGTGTTCGAGATCGACCGAAGTGACACTGGTGATATCGGCACCGACCAGTCGAACCGGATCGTAGCGTCCGCCGATCCCTGCCTCGAACACCGCGAATTCGCATTCGGTCTCCTGGAAATACAGGCAGGCCAGCGCGAACTGCGCCTCGAAGGCACCAAAGGTTTCATGCAGCGTGTGCTGCTTGAGATCGGCGATGGCGGTGGCGACGCGCAGCACGAGAGCTTCGAGCAATTCGTCGTCGACGGGCACACCGTCAATCTGGAAGCGCTCGTTGAAACGATAGAGATGCGGCGATGTGAACAGGCCCGTGCGCAGGCCGAAGGCGCGGCCGATGCTGGCGCAGAATGCCGCCGTGCTGCCCTTGCCGTTGGAGCCGGTGACAACCACGGAATGTTTACGCAGCCTGATACGGTCGATGGACAGCGCATCGAGCAGCATCGCCAGCCGCGCGAGGCAAAGACCTTCGCCATATTTGGGCAGGTTAAACATCGAGCAGGCCGATCGCCGTGAAAGTATGCCGCCAGATGCGCAGGATCAGATCCTCGCGGCCACTGTCTTCGAGAAAGCGGATCGAGGGATTTGCATTGACCTCAATCACGCGCAAGGCCGCAGCATCTCCGTCGATATCCGTAAACAGGTCGACCGCGCCGGCGCGCAGACCGAGCGCCTTGGCGGCCTGCAGCGCCATCGCAAAGGCAACAGTCTCGTTGCCCGGCGCTGCAAAGCTCATGCTGCCGCCTGCGCTGCGATTCATCCGGCCAAGGATCGCCCGTCGTTCACCGTATGGCAACACGCGATCGAGGGACCTCTCATCGAAGCCGGTCGTGGCCGACGAAATCCCGTGCCGGTCCAGCGCGGACGTCTCCGCGGCGATCAATTGCCTGAGCGTCGCCTTGCCGTTGCCAGTCACAAAGGGCGCCGTCTTCTGCGCGCAATACACGACCTCGTCGTCGAGGATGAACACGCGATATTCCTGGCCGGCATAGACGCGCTGCATCAGGATCGCGTCATAATACTGCGTAACCTGCCTGAGATAGGCTATCAGCGCATCGCCGCCCGCGACAATCTCCGCAAAGTCGCCGCGCGATCCCATCAGAGGTTTGATGAAGGCCCGATCGCCGAGTTCGGCGAAATGCCAGACCGCATCGGCATGTTCGTGACCGGGCGGGCGATGGGCACGATAACGCTCATGCAGGAAGAAGTACTTCCCGCCCAAAGTCGGGACGCCGGCGCGCTCCATCAGTACATTGGCGAAATACTTGTCGTTCGCCAGCGTCGCAGCCGTGGCATTGTTCTGCGGAAAGAACGAGCCGCGGCCGGCGCCGAAAGATGCGCTCCTGCTATTGCGGCCGATAGTAAAGATCAGGCCCGTTCCGCCATCGACCTCGGCGAAATCCAGCCCCGACTGACGGCAGGCATATTCGGCATAGATCGACTGGTCGGGATAGAACGGGGGCTTTCCGGCCCGGATGTCGCGAAGGGATGTCATCAAGGCCAGGCCCAGGATTGAACGAAAAGCCGCCTGTGACGACTTTAACGGGGTGGCGGGAAACTACCGGATCGGGATCGGGCGATCCAGCCGGATACCGTTAACGGCACCCGGCAAGAAATCGAATGGAATCCCCAATATCGGGTAATTTAATGTCGCGGCCAGATCGGCTGCTGCTGCATGGGTAACCTGCTTTGGAAATTAATCGACCGCCTCCCTCAGTCCGCAATTGCACTTCATGGCTTCTTTGACTAATTGTCATTCGCAGCTGCGAGAACCAAAATTAGCCAATAGCCGCAATGGTTTCTCGGCATCGTGACGCGGCAAACAATGGACTTGTTCTAAAAAAGCCCGCACTGGAAAATCAGATCTCATGAGCGCCTTTCACAGAGAGAAAGTTCTTTCCGTCCAGCATTGGACCGATACACTTTTCAGCTTCAAAGCCACCCGCGATGCTTCATTTCGCTTCCTGAACGGCCAGTTCGCCATGATCGGCCTCGAGGTCGACGGCAAGCCGCTGCTGCGCGCCTATTCCATGGCCAGCGCGAACCACGAGGAAGAGCTGGAATTCTTCAGCATCAAGGTGCCAGACGGTCCGCTGACCTCGCGCCTCCAGAAGATCAAGGAAGGCGACACCATCCTGGTCGGCCGCAAGGCGGTTGGTACGCTGATCACCGACAACCTGATCGCCGGAAAGCGGCTGCTGCTGCTGTCGACCGGAACAGGCCTGGCGCCGTTCGCCAGCCTGATCAAGGATCCGGATATCTATGAGCGCTATGAGAGCGTGATCCTGGTGCACGGTTGCCGTCAGGTCTCCGAACTGGCCTATGGCGAGCGTCTGGTCGCGAAGCTGGCTGAGGACGAGCTGTTTGGCGAGCTGATGAAGGACAAGTTCATCTATTATCCGACCGTGACCCGCGAGCCATTCCGCAACCGCGGTCGTATTACGGACCTGATCTCCTCGGCGCAGCTGTTCAACGACATCGGCCAGGGCCCGCTGAACATCGAGACCGACCGCCTCATGCTGTGCGGCAGCCCACACATGCTCGAAGACCTCAAGGTCATGTTCGAAGAGCGCGATTTCATCGAAGGCAGCGGCTCGAAGCCGGGCCACTTCGTGATCGAGAAGGCGTTCGTCGAGCGCTGAGGCAGCCCGACACCATCAAAATTCACTGCACTGCAAAACCCGCGCTCCGGCGCGGGTTTTGTCGTCTGGGGCGCTCGCTTTTTGCAACAATTCATTGAGCGTGACGCGCTAGATTAAGCACTCCGGTGCGATGCTCTGCGGCAACGCATTTGTGATCTTTGCGTCATCGGGTCTGTGTAACGCTAGCGCCATTCATGTCAGGCAGGATTTTTATGGAAACGTTGATGCTTCCCCTCTCGCCGCGCTTCATCGTTTTAACGATCTGCGGCGTCGCCACCTTGCTGCTGGTCGGCATCGGCATTCACGACCCCAAGGTGTTCAATCTTGTCATCATCCCGGCGCTGGTGTTCGGCGGCCTGACGGTGCTCGGCATTCACGACGTGCTGCAGAAGGATCATGCGGTTCTGCGCAACTATCCCATCTCGGCGCATATCCGCTTCCTGCTCGAAGAAATCCGTCCGGAGATGCGGCAGTATTTCTTCGAGAGCGAAAAGGACGGTATGCCGTTCAGC
This sequence comes from Tardiphaga sp. P9-11, assembly GCF_008329525.1. Classification (GTDB taxonomy): domain Bacteria; phylum Pseudomonadota; class Alphaproteobacteria; order Rhizobiales; family Xanthobacteraceae; genus Tardiphaga. The sequence continues at coordinate 141,523 of NZ_NPKQ01000009.1, forward strand.
CGCGATACCCGCGCGGTGGTCTATCAGCGCGCAAAGATGGTGCTCGACAAACGTCCCTTCGGTACTCAGAAGGACGTCTATGAAGAGGGCTATGAGTGGATGCATCATTCGGTCGCGCCGCGGCCGCATGCGCCCGAACAGTTCCGCATCACCATCGGCGGGCCGGATTGTTTGAAGCCCTATTCAGCCTCGGTGCTGAACATCTCGGCCATGAGCTTCGGTGCGCTCAGCCCCAATGCGATCCGCGCACTGAATGGCGGCGCCAAGCGTGGCAACTTCGCGCATGACACCGGCGAAGGCGGTGTCAGTCCGTATCATCAGGAGAACGGCGGCGACCTGATCTGGGAAATCGGCTCCGGCTATTTTGGTTGCCGCACGCATGATGGCAACTTCGATCCCGAGGCTTTCGCACGCCTCGCGGTCAACGATCAGATCAAGATGGTCGAACTCAAGATCAGCCAGGGCGCGAAACCCGGCCACGGCGGGGTGTTGCCGGCCGCGAAAGTATCGGAAGAGATCTCACGCATCCGCGGTGTCGCGATGGGCGAAGATTGTATCTCGCCGGCCTATCACAAGGCGTTCTCGACGCCGATCGAGATGATGGAATTCATCGACAAGATGCGCCGGCTGTCCGGCGGCAAGCCGGCCGGTTTCAAGCTGTGCATCGGTCATCCCTGGGAATTCCTGGCGATCTGCAAGGCGATGCTGCAGACCGGTATCTATCCGGATTTTATCGTGGTCGATGGTAATGAAGGCGGCACCGGTGCTGCGCCGCTGGAATTCATGGACCATCTGGGCATGCCGATGCGCGAGGGTGTCAACTTCGTGCACAATGCGCTGATCGGCATCGGAGCGCGTGACCGCATCAAGATCGGCGCCTCCGGCAAGATCGCGACTGCCTTCGATATCGCCCGCGCCATGGCGCTCGGCGCCGACTGGTGCAATTCGGCGCGCGGCTTCATGTTTGCGCTGGGCTGCATCCAGTCGCTGAGCTGCCACACCGACCGCTGCCCGACCGGCGTCACGACGCAGGACCCGACGCGCAATCGCGCGCTCGCCGTGCCGCAGAAGACCGATCGCGTTTACAACTATCACGAGGCGACGCTGCATGCGCTGGCCGAGCTGATTGCGGCGGCCGGTCTCGATCATCCGCAGGATATTCGCCCTGTCCACTTCTCGCACCGCGCCTCGGGCACCGATGTACTGTCCTTCACGCGGATGTATCCGGCCCTGCGCCACAACGAGCTGGTCGATGGCACCGGCGACAAGCGCTTTCGCGATGCATGGGAGATGGCGCAAGCGGCGACATTCGTGCCAGCAGCTCTGGAACGTTCAGCCTAGACCTCTCGATCATTGCGAGGAGCGACGAGGATCAGAACTCGCCGTGCAACCGGCCTGAGAAAATCGAAACCGGCCCGCGATCCTTGTTGTAGGCAGGATTGGCAATCAGCTGGTAGTCGGCCGTGAGGGTGAAGTTCTTGTCGATGGCATAGGCGTAATAGGTTTCGAGCACACGCTCGGTGCCGTAATTCAGCCGTCCGTCGCCGATCAGCAATCCGTTGCCGCCGGCGGCGAGGAAGTCGCGATGCGCGGCGGACAGGCCGTTGATTGCGCCGCCGAGGCCGATCGTGTCATTGGCGCGGCCCCAATGGCTGCCTTTGATCGACACGCCGGCCGAGACGCTGCGGTCGATGTCGGTGAAAGACAGAATCTCGTTCTGGCCGTCATTCCAGCTGGCGCGCGCGAAGATGCCGACGTCATTGGCAACCTGTTGCTCGCCATTGACGTAGAAGCCGTATTTGTCGCTGGCCCGGCGGATCGAGGACATCACGTCGTTGATATCCAGCGTCAGATCATTGGCCTCGATGGCCAGCGCGCCGCGATAGCTGCCGGTGTTGCCGCGATTGATGAAGGCGCCGACGCGCAGCTTGCCGGGCTGATCGAATATCTGGTGGCGTTCCTCGAATTCGACGACGGCCCCGCCGGTTTTAAAGGTGAGGATGTCGCTGTTGGGAGCTGACGGCACCTGGAACAGGCCGGCACGCAGCGCCCAGTCCTTGCGGTTCAGTTCAACCACGGCGCCGCGCGTGAAGCCCGGCAGATCGGCCGGGAAATCGTAGGCAGCCGACGACCACATCGCCCAGTTCATGAAATCGGCGCGCGGATCTTTGGCGTAGGAATTGCCATCGAAGAAATCACCCACCGCGAAGCGTCCGACTGTCAGCGTGATGCGGTCGATGTCGCGCTTGCCCGCCAATTGATTGGCGGCGTCGGGGACGTCTTCCTGTTCGCCGCCAAGGCCAAGCGTCTGGCGGAAGTAATAGCGCTGCATGCGAAAGCGCGGAAACGGTGCGCCCCCTTTTTGCGCCTCGCCGTTGGGGAAGCCGGCGAGGCCGAGCGTGGAGTTAAGGCCGAAGCCCTGCGCCAGCTCAGGATTGAGATAGAGCTCACCGCCCTGCCACAGTCGCCAGCCGAGGAACGCCGTCGTCGTAAAGGTCTCGCGCCCCTGGCCGCCGCCGGGAAGGCTGTTGGTGCCTTCATAGGGCGAGCGAATCCGCGGATAGGCGGACGCGATGAAAGTGGTCTGGGCGTGAACGTTCCAGTCGGTGGATTCCGGCACCGCAGTCTTGCCGGCGATAGGGGCTGACGGCAACCATGGCGGCGTGTCCCACAGCCGATAATTCAAGCCGACTTTGACGGTGTGAATATTCGGATCAACGCTCACATTCGGCAGCCCGGCGTTGCCGAGGTCATGGGTCTGCCGCATTAAATCAAGATAGGCGTACTCGGCCTTCGCGGTCCAGTTGCCGCCAACGGCAAATTCGACGCCCGCGCCGGCGGTCCAGCCGAAATGATCGCGAGTTGTCGAGCCGATGAGACCGCCGTCGGCATCATTGAGATTGAGTTTGGTGCGTCCCCACGCCGCGCCACCGGTGACGTAAGGCATCAACGCACCGAAGGCGTAGCCGATGCGGCCGCGTGCGGTCGCAAAATAATCGAAGGTCGTATGGAAAGGCGCTGGCATCAACCGCGCGGCGTCCTGCGGACTGCTGAACGTGGCGTCGGCCTCGAAGCCCAGCACGACGTTGTTGCTGAGCTGCCTGTTGTAGCCGATCTGGTAGCCGCCGGTCAGGCCGGTCGGCGAAGGCGGCAGGAAAACGCCCTGCGCGGGCAGTGCATTGCTGCCGGGACCAAAGTTGCCGCCGCCATAGCCGATGTGACCGCCGAGATAAAACCCGGTCCAGTCGTAAACTAGGCGGGGCGCTTTCAGCGCCATGTCGGTCGAAATGTCGGCCGCCATCGCAGAGCCATCGAACGCCAATGCACCCAGCGCAAAACCGGCCAAAACGCGCTTCACGACAATACTCGCGATCGGTCGGGGTACTTCATGCGGCCGTCATTTCTCGCTTAGGTCGCCGCTGATCATGCAACGAACCGTTTGATATTCCACAAAAATAGTCGATTCGCCCATAACGGTGTGGGAGTCGAAGGCCGTCACGAAACAAAACGAAACAGAATGAGCACCCCATCGACTCCTTGACTATAATTGCAACTAATTCGCAATAGCAAGAAGCAACTGGAGAAGCATGTCTCAGTGGCAGCCGATCATGACGGTTGGATAACAGCAGCTGGCCGGCACGGCTCGAAAGGCATTCGTCGAGCGCAAAAAAATGACCCGCTCGGGGGACAACCGAGCGGGTCTGGTGCGACACGGGGTGGATGAGGCGCCCGTGTCGGACGCAAATCCACGTCAGTCAATCAAGGGATTAGTAGTTGCAGGTGCGGACGCGGCCGACATAGTTGCCGTAGCCGTCATACTGGCGCACCCAGCCGCAGCGATATCCGTAACCGTAGTAGCCGTTGTTGGCGGCGATGGCGCTACCGACGACTGCGGCGCCGACCACGCCGGCAGCGATGCCGAAGCCGATGCCCGGGCCCTTGGCCTGAGCCTGCTGGGGCGATGCCATCGTGCCGGCAGCGGTGAGAGCAACGAGAGCGAAAGCAGCAATCTTGGACTTGATCGACATGTGATAACTCCATCCTGTTGAAGTGCAGCCATCGTGGCCTGCATGCCAATCAGTCGAAGCCTAAACGGATCAGGTTCGAGACCCGGTCGAACTATTTGGTTTCAGAATTGTGTCGTCATCCGCACGGAATATGTCGTCGTGCAAAGCGCAAACGCCAAGTTAACCATGCCTCAGGCCCCGGCGTCCGGCGCGCGATCGAACGCCGCCACATCGAAGCGGTGCATGTCCGCGAGCAATTCGCAGAATGCCTTTGCACCGTGGGCCAACAGCTTCTCGCCCTTGTCGGCTGATGCCTGGGTGGCATCGCCAATCGCACCTGATGGATGCAGGTCTTCGGCCTGCCACGCGAATGGCGCGGGCCGGCTTGCAGAGAGCCAGCGATAGTTCTTTTCCATCGCGATAGCAGACGATGCACAGTTTGCGATCTTGTTGTTGCGGACATGCTGCGGGTAGCGCGCCAGCATGATCGATGTTTCCAACGCACCGCCATGAATGCCGTGACGCAACTCTTCGTCCGAAAAAAATCCATCCGGCGCACCGAACCGATTCCAGCCGGTGGTGGCGACCAGCATGCCGTATTCGGCGCGCAGGTCCTGCGCCGCGAGCGTCATCGCTGCGCTGTTGCCGCCGTGACTGGTGACGATCACGAGTTTCTGAACACCGGCGCGCGCGACGCTTTCGCCGATCGCGGTCCAGGTCTGCAATGCGATCTCGGTGGGCAGGGTCAGCGTGCCGGGAAAAGCGAGGTGCTCGGTTGAAATGCCCACAGGTTGAAGCGGCAGAAACGTCGCCGGAATATCGGCAGGCAGCAGATGCTGGACCTCTGCAAGATACGCCTGCGCAATCATGACGTCGGTGCCGAGAGGCAGATGCGGTCCGTGCTGCTCGGTCGCGGCCAATGGCAGCACTGCAATCCAGGAGGCCGGATCATTCTGGGCGATGTCGGGCCAGTGGATCGAGGTCCAGTCGCGGGGGGGCATGTTGGCAGTCATCGAGGTGCGTTTCTTTGGTCAATTTTGCAGGGTAGTCTGGCAGTAGATTGCTTTCTATCATGGGCCATAACGGTCGACGGAGTCCAATATGAGCCCGATATCCTTGCTGCGCGCGTTAACCATTGGCGCACTGGCCGTGATGGCCGCGCGGTCGCCCGCCGCAGCGGAAACCAGGCTCGACAAGGTCAGTTTCGGAACCAACTGGGTGGCCGAGGCTGAACATGGCGGCTTCTTCCAGGCGGTCGCGGACGGCACCTACAAGAATTACGGCCTCGACGTCACCATCGTGCCGGGCGGACCGAATGTGAACAACCGCATCCTGTTGATTTCGGGCAAGCTCGACTTCTTCATGAGCGCCAACACGCTGCAATCCTTCGATGCCGTCGCCAATAATGTGCCGGTGGTGGCTGTCGCCGCGATCTTCCAGAAGGACCCGCAGGTCTTTCTGGCGCATCCCAATCCCAAGGTGACCAAGCTCGAAGACCTCAAGCCGATGACGCTGCTGATCTCGAAGGAAGGCGTCGCCGGCTATTTCCAATGGATGCGATCCGAACTCGGTTTCAACGCGTCCAAGGTCAAGCCTTACACCTATAATGCGCAACCCTTCATCGTCGACAAGAACAGCGCGATGCAGGGCTACGTCACATCCGAGCCGTTCGTGGTCGAGAAGCAAGCGAACTTTAAGCCGACAGTGATGCTGCTCGCGGATTACGGTTTCGACGGCTATTCGACACTGATCGAAACGCGCCGGGAATGGGTCGACAAGAAGCCGGATCTCGTCCAGCGCTTCGTCGATGCCTCGATGATCGGTTGGTACAACTATATCTACGGCGATAACAAAGCCGCCAATGACGTCATCAAGAAACTCAACCCGGAAATGACCGATGAGCTGCTGGCCTATTCCATCGCCAAGATGAAGGAATACGGCATCGTCGACTCAGGTGACACGCTGAAAGACGGCATCGGCGCGATGAGCGAAGCGCGTATCGCCAGCTTCTTCGACAAGATGTCACGCGCAGGCGTGGTCAAGCGCGACATCGACTATCGCCAAGCCTATACGCTGCAATTCATCAACAAGGGTGTCGGTCTCGATCTCCGACCGAAGAAGTAACCCGGCAGATGGTCGAGCTTGCCTTGCCGCCGAGCGATGCCCATGCCGCCGTGCGCCTGCGCGGTGTCACGAAGGTCTATGACAACGGCACCGTCGCGCTAGGGCCACTCGATCTCAATATCCGCAAGGGCGAGTTCGTTTCGCTGCTGGGATCGTCCGGCTGCGGGAAATCGACCGCATTGCGCCTCATCGCCGGTCTGATCGCGCCGTCGGCGGGTACTGTGGATGTCGCTGCGCAGAGCAGCAGCCAAGCCATCGGTTTCGTGTTCCAGGAGCCGACGCTGATGCCGTGGAGCACGATCCGCGAGAACGTACGGCTGCCGCTGAAGCTGGCACATATGCCGGATGCGCAATCGAGCGCGCGTGTGGACGAGGCGCTGGCGCAGGTCGGCCTTGCGGACTTCGCTGACGCCTATCCGCGTGAATTGTCGGGCGGCATGAAGATGCGCGCGTCGCTGGCCCGCGCGCTGGTGACCGAGCCGGACATCCTGCTGATGGACGAGCCGTTTGCGGCGCTCGACGAGATCACGCGCTTCCGGCTCAACAATGACTTGCTGACGTTGTGGCGCGAACTCGGCAAGACGGTCATCTTCGTCACCCATTCGGTGTTCGAGTCGGTTTATCTGTCGCAACGCGTCGTGGTGATGACCTCGCGGCCCGGTCGCGTCAGCGCCGAATGCCGTATCGAAGCCGCCGAGCCACGCGACGACGCGTTCCGCACCTCGGTGGCCTATGCCGGCTATTGCCGCGATGTATCGCAGGCCCTGATGCAAGCCAGTGACGCGCAAGTCAGCGCCGCGAAGGCGCAGGCATGAAGGGGTTGGAGCCGTTACCTTCGGTCGATCGCGCTTCGGCTATGCCGGGCAGCATCGTCTGGCCCGTCGTCGTGTTCATTGCGGGCATTGTGCTGTGGGATCTCGTCGTTCGGATCGGCGAAATCCCCCCCTATCTGCTGCCTGGTCCCTTGCTCGTCTTCAAGACGCTGATTGCCGACTGGCCGATCCTGTCTGAATCCCTCGGTGTGACGCTTCTGACCGCGCTCGAGGGCTTCATCGCCGCGGCCATCGGTGGCATCGCGCTGGCGCTGTTGTTCAACCAGTCCAAGTGGCTGGAATATGCGCTGCTGCCCTATGCCATCGTGCTGCAGGTGACGCCCGTCATCGCCATCGCGCCCTTGATGTTGATCTATCTGCCGCAGCAGACGGCCGTTGTCGTCTGCGCCTGGATCGTGGCGTTCTTCCCGGTGCTGGCCAATACGACACTGGGCCTCAATTCGGTGGATCGCAATCTGGTCGGGCTGTTTCAACTTTATCGCGCATCGCGCTGGCAGGTGTTGCGCTATCTGGAGCTTCCGGCGGCATTGCCATTCATACTTGGCGGATTGCGCATTGCCGGCGGATTGTCACTGATCGGTGCGGTGGCGGCAGAAATTGCAGCGGGGGCGGCCGGCGCGGGTTCTGGCCTCGCCTATCGCATTTCGGAATCCAGCTATCGCCTCAATATTCCCCGAATGTTCGCCGCGTTATTGTTGCTGTCCGTTGCGGGGATTGTGATCTATATGCTGCTCGCGCTGGTATCCCACGGATTATTGCGGCGCTGGCATGAGAGTGCACTGCGAAAGGAAAAATAATGGGGACGGGAATCTCTTCGGATAAAATCGATCTGCTGATCTATGGACCGACGAAACCGCTGATCAATAACGGTTTCTCGGACCAGTTCGTATTGCACAAATATGAAACCCAGCACGATCTCGAACGGCTGCCGGCGGGTGTCGCCGAGAAAATCCGTGGCATTGCCGTGACGGGTCTGGTGCCGACCAACAGCGCCGTGCTGGCGAAGTATCCCAAGGTTGAGATCATCTCCTCGTTCGGCGTCGGCTACGATCACGTCGACGCCAAATATGCCGCCGAGAACAATATCCTCGTCACCAACACGCCGGACGTGCTGACCGAGGAAGTCGCCGATACGGCGCTCGGTCTGTTCATTGCCACTGCCCGTGAATTCATCAAGGCGGACAAATATGTCCGTTCGGGCCTGTGGCTGACGCAGCCCTATCCGCTCACGGTCGGCTCGCTGCGCGATCGCAAGGTCGGCATGGTGGGCATGGGCCGCATAGGTCAGGCCATCGCGCGCCGTCTCGACGCCTCGCTGGTGCCGGTGGTCTATCACTCGCGCAATCCGGCCGCCGGCGTCTCGCACAAGCATTATCCGAACCTGATCGAGATGGCGAAGGCGGTGGACACGCTAATCGTCATCACGCCGGGCGGAGCATCGACAGCCAATCTCGTCAATGCGGAAGTGATGCAGGCGCTCGGTCCGCGCGGCATCATCATCAATATCGCACGCGGTTCGGTGATCGACGAGCCTGCACTGATTGCGGCCCTCAAATCGGGCACCATTCTGGCCGCGGGTCTCGACGTGTTTGCGCAGGAGCCCAAAGTGCCGGACGAGCTGAAGTCGATGCAGAACGTCGTGCTGCTGCCGCATGTCGGCTCGGCGTCGGTGGTGACGCGCAACGCGATGGATCAGCTTGTGGTCGACAACCTCAAGCTCTGGTTCGCCGGCAAGGCGCCGACGACGCCGATTGCGGAAACACCACTAAAGGGACGCTGATCGTGAGACTCGCGTCGGGGCGCTGTCGATATTTTGTTCTGGCAGTTGTCGGCGCAATGCTTGTCGGCGCACCGGCGCGAGCTCAGGATGCTGCCACCCTTCGGAAAAACATGATCGGGCAGTGGGAGCTCTCCACCACCGAACGCAGCAAGACCTGCGTGGTGACGCTGAAGAACGACGCGTCACCACAGGGGTTGAAGCTCGAACTCGAACCGGATTGCGCGAAGGCGTTGCCCTTCACCAAGGATATCACAGCCTGGAACATCAAGGGGCTCGATATCGTCCGGCTGCAAAATCCGACGGGCGAAGCGGTGATCGATTTCACCGAAGTCGAGAGCGGCATCTTCGAGGGCATTCGCACCGGCGAAGGTGTCTATATCCTGCAGAACCTGGCGGCGGCGCGCGCTCTGACCAAATCGATGGATCAGATGATCGGCGACTGGTCGATGGTGCGCGGCAGCGGTCGCGTGGTTTGCGGTCTGACGCTGACCAATACCGAAACGACTCAGGACAATTTCGCGGTCTTTCTGAAACCGCGCTGCGACCCCCTGGTGGCGACTTTCAGTCCCAAGCAGTGGCGCCTCGAACGCGGCGAGCTGCTGATGATGTCGGCATCAGGCGAGACCTGGCATTTCGAAGCCGACGACAACGCGCAGTGGCGCCGGGTGCCGGATAGTGCCGATCCGCTGATATTGCTGCGGCAGTAAGAGGTCGCTCTGCGCCTACTTTTGCGGGGGACGACGAGTAGGGGTCGTTGCACGGATTGCGCCCTACGCATCAATCCGCCCGGTTCAAATCAGTTTCTTCGAACCTATTTCCGCTGCGCGTGACCAAGATGAAATGGTTCAAACCCAATTGGAGGGTGAGATGAAATTTTTCGCCTTGGCTTTTTTGTGCCTTTTATTCTTCTCAATGCCTGCCAATGCAAATGACGCAGACACCTTCAATGCAATGGTCGCATTAGCGAACAAGGGAGATGCAGAGGCGCAGTATCATGTGGGCATGATGCACAATAATGGCATCGGCACACCACAGGATCGCAGGCAGGCCTTTGAGTGGTTTCAAAAATCGGCTGCGTCGAACGACCCGTTGGGCGCCTATAAGCTCGGTTGTTACTATGATGGGCAAGGCGCGGGCATCGTTGAGTCCGACTCGGATCGAGCTTTAAAGTACAAGCTTGTTGCGGCCGAAGCCGGCTATTCACGCGCCCAGCACGACGTTGCCAACCTGTACGATCGCCGCGAAAATCCGGAAGAAGCGTTGAAATGGTGGAAGCGGGCGGGCGATCAGGGATATCCGGGCGCCCTCTTTAGTTTGTCTCGTTCGTATTTTGCTGGAAAGGGCACGCCAAGGGATGCATCTTTGACGTATGCGTATTTCAAGCTTTCTCAGATACCACCCAAGAAAAACGTAAATGAGATGGCTTCCACATTGTCCGAGCCAGAGCTCAAGAATGCAGAGAAGATGTTTTCCGAATGGAAGCCACAGGTAACTGCGTTGACGCTGAAGGCGAAGGGCGGCATTCGCGCAGCAGAAGAACATCTGAAAACCGCCAAGAACTAGGTGGCGCCAGTTGCCTTAGATCAGCTTCAGCCCCTTCAAGCTGGCATGGCCGTGTTTGCCGACAATGATGTGATCATGGACCGAAATGCCGAGCGGCGCGGCGACATCGATCACGGCCTTGGTCATCTGCACATCCGCCTGCGACGGCGTGGGATCGCCGGAAGGATGGTTGTGCACCATGATGATGGCCGTTGCGGATAGTTCGAGGGCCCGCTTCACCACCTCGCGCGGATAGACCGGCGTGTGGTCGACGGTGCCGACCTGCTGCACCTCGTCCGAGATCAACTGGTTGCGCTTATCGAGGAACAGGATGCGGAACTGCTCTTTGTCGGCGAAGGCCATGGCCATGCGGCAATAGTCGATCACCGTGGCCCATGACGACAGCACGGTGCGCTGCTTCAATTGCCCTTTGGCGACGCGGCTGGTGGCGGCGGCGATCAGCTTGATCTCGGTGATGGCGGCTTCGCCCAAGCCGCCGACTTCGCGCAGCCGTGTATCGGGCGCATGCACCGTCTCGGCAAAGGAGCCGAATTTCGTGATCAGCGATTTCGCCAGCGGCTTCACATCGCGGCGCGGCAGCGCACGGAACAGCACCATTTCCAGTAATTCGTAATCGCTCAGCGCATCGGCGCCGACACTGCGAAAGCGCTCGCGCAGCCGCTCCCGATGGCCGTGATAGTGCGGGGCTTCGGCAAGACCCGGCGGCGCAGTCGGATCGATGGGGCTGACGGGCATGTGGCGCAAACGCTCGCATGGATCTTATCCACGAGCATGCCGTGCTCGGCTGCATTTGCAACCAGAAAGTGTTCGCTACCGTGTGGCGATTTGAAGTTTATGCGGCGGGCGTCGGCGGCTGTTCGTTACGCCGCTTGGACAGCGTGAAAATCTCGACGCCGGTCGCCGTCACGCCAACGGTGTGCTCGAACTGCGCCGACAGCGAACGGTCGCGGGTCACAGCGGTCCAGCCGTCGGACAACACCTTCACATGTGGCTTGCCGAGATTGATCATCGGCTCGATCGTGAAGAACATGCCGGGGCGCAAGGTCACGCCTTCGCCGGGGCGGCCGACATGGATGATGTTCGGCTCGTCATGGAACATGCGGCCGAGGCCATGGCCGCAGAAGTCGCGCACCACGCTCATCTGCTGCGGTTCGACGAAGCTCTGGATCGCATGGCCGATGTCACCGGTGGTATTGCCGGGCTTGACCACTGCGATGCCGCGCATCAGCGATTCATAGGTGACCTCGACCAGACGCTCCGCCTTGCGGGCGAGTTCGCCGACGCCATACATGCGGCTGGAATCGCCATACCAGCCCTCGACGATGAAGGTCACGTCGACATTGACGATGTCGCCTTCCTTCAGCGCGCGATCGCCGGGCATGCCGTGGCAGACCACGTGATTGATCGAGGTGCAGGTCGAATACCGATAGCCGCGATACATCAGCGTCGCCGGAAAGGCGCCATGGCTGAAGGCGAATTCGCGGACGAAGTCGTCGATCGCGGAAGTCAGCACGCCCGGCTTCACCAGATCGGTCAGCTCGTCCAGGCAGAGCGATACCAGCGCGCCGGCCTTGCGCATGCCAGCAAAAGCGGCGGGACCGTGCAGCTTGATCTGCCCGGTTTTGCGCTGGGTGGTTTCGGAGGCTTCGACGTAGCTCATCAGGTGATCTTGCCAGGCAGGATGCGACGGGAATGTGTGATTTGAGGCCTCAATTTAATGGCTGGGGCGGTCAGCGCAAGCCAAAGCAGCCTCTCCAGGACCTCTTTGCTCGGTCCCCACGCCAGCCATATTCACGGCTGAATCGGCACTCGGCCGGCCAAAACGATGCTGCCGTGGTCGATCCGGCAGGTATAGGCGATGGCTTCGACGCCTGCGGCGCGGGCCTTGTCGAAGGCGCGGCCATAGGCCGGGTCGATATCCCGCGCCAGCGCAAAAGCCGTGGACGAGCCGATCTGGACCACGAACAGCATCACGGCCCGGGCGCCTGCGGCGACCATGGCGGCCAGTTCGTCGAGATGGCGGGCGCCACGCGCGGTGACGGAATCCGGGAACTCTGCCAGTCCCGGCTGGCGCATCATGTGGACGTTCTTGACCTCGAGATAGCAGGGGGGCCGTGAGGCGTGCTCCAGCAAGAAATCCACCCGCGACGCCGCACCATATTTCACCTCTCGGCGGACGACGTCGTAGCCGGTGAGTTCCGAGATTGCATGGGCGGCCAGCGCCTCGGCGACGATGGCGTTGGGGTGCATCGTATTCACGCCGACCAGTTCCGGGCCATTGCCAAAATCGACTTCGATCAGCTCCCACGAAAAAGGCAGCTTGCGCGTCTTGCTCGGAGATTTCGACAGCCAGACGCGCGCGCCCGGCGCCTGCAGTCCGAGCATCGCGCCGGGATTGGCGACATGAGCGGTGATCACGCTGCCATCGGCGAGTTCGACATCAGCAAGGAAGCGCTTGTAGCGCCGCAGCAGTGTCGCCGGGACCAGATCGGCCTGAAGCTTCATCGCCGCCTATTCCGGACCGGATGCGACTTCGACAATGGTTTCGACCGGCAACGCGCCGCCGCGGATCTTTAGCTCGCGAACCGGATAGGGCACGCGGATGCCCTCGCGCTTGAAGGCATCCCACAGGCCCAGCATCACCTCGCTCTTCACCGCATCCATGCCGTCGGGCGAGTCGATCCAGAAGGTCAGCGAGAATTTCATACCAGCTTCGGCGAATTCGGTGAGGATGCAGTTCGGCGTCTTAGCTGTATTGGCGCGTGGCGATGCGGTCGCGACATCGATGGCCAGTTTGCAAACCACGCGTGGATCGGCGTCGTAATTGGCGCTGAAATTGACCTTCACCAGCGTGTCCTTGTCCGTATAGGTCCAGTTCACCACCTTCTGGGTAATAAGGTCCTCGTTGGGGATCAGGAACTCGCGGCCGTCACCCGCGGCGACCGAGATGTAGCGCGTATTCATCGCACTGATGCGGCCGGAGCTGTCACCGATGGTGACGAGGTCGCCGGGCTTCACCGATTTGTCCGCCAGCAGGATCACGCCGCTGATGAAATTGGCGACGATCTTCTGCAGGCCGAAACCGATACCGACACCGACCGCACCGGAGAACACGGCAAGAGCCGAGAGGTTGATACCGACTGCGCCCATCACGAGCGCGACCGCGAACACCATCAACAGCAGCCGCACCAGCTTGATCAGCAGCACCTGGATTGAGGGTGTGAGGTCGTGGGACTGTCTGATCCGGCCTTCGAGAAAATTGCTGGCAATGTTCGACAGCCACAGCGCCACAGCGAGCAGCACGCCGAGCTTGATCAGCAGCAGCGGCGTCAGCCGGAGGCCGCCGAGATCGATCCCATTCGCGTCCAGCATGGTGATGGTCGGCTGCAACTGGCCGATAATGCTGAGCGCCGCCACGAGCCAGGCCGAGATCGACACCAGCCGCACCAGGAATTCGTTGCGGATCACGCTGGTGACCAGCCGGATCACCAGCCACGCCAGCGCAAGTTTGGCGGCTACCGACAGCAGATAACTGCGGCTCGGCCAAGTCACGCTCAGCATGATCACGCGGTCGAGGCTCATCAGGATTGCAAAGGCCGCGGTGGCCGCGCTGCCCACGAGGATGCGCATGAACATGCGCAGCGGCGCCGGCCAGCCCATCGCCAGCGAGGTCATATCGACCCGCGAGCGAACGGCGGCTCCAATGGCGAAGGCAATGCCGCCGCCCGCCATCATCAGTCCGAGCTGCAGATAGAACCACGGTGAGGTCACCTCGGCGCCGAACGATCGTGCGGTCGCCAGCACGAATTCGTGGGTGTCGGTCAGGTCAAGCATCGCGTGGTTCTCGTCATCGTGAAGGTCTTGCCCGGCGTGAAATCATCCAGGACGGCGCATTTGATTCGGATGGGGCGGAGATTCACACAAGCGTCACGTCGGCGCCATCGAGCGCAGCTCCTGCTTGTGAGCAATTCCCGAGAAATATACCTGCAAATGCGTCTAAGGCAGAAAGTGTTTGGCGTCCCGGGATGACGACGATAAGCATGGATTTACAAGTATTTCCGGCCTCGGAGCCTCATGGCGTCACTTGACTCAGTCAGCATCGCTATCCTTCTCGGCGCAGTTCTGGTCATGGCGGGCATCCTGTCCAGCCTGCTTGCGCTTCGCTTCGGCGCGCCCTTGCTGCTGTTCTTCCTGTTCATCGGCATGGCCGCTGGCGAAGCGGGTCCTGGTGGGCTGCGGTTCGACGACGTCCACACGACCTATGTGGTCGGCTCGGTTGCGCTGGCGCTGATCCTGTTCGACGGTGGGCTGAAGACACGATTTCAGGCCATTCGCGCGGTGCTGGCCCCCTCGATGGTGCTGGCCACGATTGGCGTGTTGCTAACGGCGCTGATCACGGCACCGGTCGCCAAATATGCCCTCGACCTGAACTGGACCCAGGCGCTGCTGACTGGCGCGGTAGTGGCTTCCACCGACGCCGCGGCTGTCTTTCTGCTGGTCCATGCGCAGGGCCTGCGCCTGCGGCCGAGGGTTGGTGCGACGCTCGAAGTCGAGTCCGGAACCAACGATCCGTTCGCCGTCTTTCTGACCCTGACGCTGGTCAAATTTCTGTCGCTGGGGAGCGCCTCCGCCGGTCATGTGGCACTGGAATTTGTTCAGGAAGCCGTGCTGGGCACCGTGATCGGCGTCGTCGGTGGCCGGCTGGTTGTCTTGGCCATGAATCGCGTGGCGCTGCCGCAGGGGTTGCATGCGCCCTTCGTCTGCACAGCGGCTTTGGTGATCTTCGGATTGGCTCAGATCGCTCACGCCTCGGGCTTTCTGGCCGTCTATCTCGCCGGCATCATCATCGGCAATCGCCCGACGCGGGCGCACAATTCTGTGGTGACGTTCCTCGACGCTGCGACGTGGCTGGCGCAGATCGTCATGTTCGTGATGCTTGGCCTGCTGGTCTCGCCGCAACGCCTGATCGGCAGCATCATTCCGGCCGTCGGCGTTGCCCTGGTTCTGATGTTCGTGGCGCGCCCGGTCGCGGTCTTCCTGTGTTTGCAGCCCTTCCGCTTCAACTGGCGCGAAAAGATGTTCGTGTCATGGGTCGGCCTGCGCGGTGCCGTCGCAATCTTCCTTGCCTCGATCCCGATGCTGGTCGGTCTGCCCAAGGCGTCGCTGTATTTCGACGTCGCTTTCGTGGTTGTGATCATCTCGCTGTTGTTTCAGGGATGGACGCTGGCTTTTGCCGCCCGGAAGCTGCATGTCGCTCTGCCGCGCACCGACAGGGGGCCGCGCCGTATCGAACTCGATTTGCCAGGTCAGCTCGAACAGCAACTGGTCGGCTATGCCGTGCGTCCGAAGAGCCTGTACCTGAAGCGCAACCTCATTCCGTCATGGTCGAAGCCGACGCTGGTCATTCGCGATGAGCGCATCCTGACTCCGGCGGAGGCTGAGCCTGTTACGGCCGGCGATTACATCTATTTGCTGGCGCCGCCGGAAAAGGCCGAGGCACTGGATCGCTTCTTCGTCGATATGCCGCCGAGCACGGCACCGGACCCGCATCTGCTCGGTGACTTCATGGTGTCGGGTGAAATCACTCTCGGCGATCTTGCGGCGATCTACGGTATCGCCGTCGATCCCGCCCAGGCGGGGCTGACGCTGGCGGATTATTTCGACATTCACCTCGATCATGCGCCAACAGTCGGTGCGGCATTGCCTATCGACAGCATCGATCTCGTCGCGCGCAGTCTCGGCGGCGGGCGTGTCAATGTGGTTGGCCTGCGTCTGCCCGAAGATGAAGACCCCGCGCCGCCGAAGCTGACGCGCGCACAATCGGTCAAGGGTAAGCTGAAGCGTAGCTGGACCGCGCTGTCTGGTGCGTGATCGGCTTAGGCCGCGGCGATGATACGCGGCAGGATCTCGGTACCACCAAACGCGGCGACACGGCCCCGCTTCAGCATCACAACCTGCGTCGCCAACTGCCGCATCTCGTCGGCGTCATGACTGACGAACACCATCGGCACATCGCCTTCATCGCGGAGCCGCTTCAGATAGGGCAGGATTTCGGCCTTCCGCTCCTCGTCAAGCGCGCCCATTGGTTCGTCGAGCAACAGCAGCCGCGGCTGCGAGAGCAGCGCACGTCCCAGTGCGACGCGCTGGCGTTCGCCACCTGAGAGGCCGCCTGGTCGCCGATTCAAGAGATGGCCGATATCGAGCATATCGGTGATCCGCGTCTCCGCGACAGCATCGCGGGCCAATTGATTCATCCGGCGGCCGTAATCGAGATTCTGCATGACGCTCAGATGCGGAAACAGTCGCGCATCCTGAAACACGTAGCCGATGCGACGGCGATGTGGCGGAACGTGAATGCGCGCGTTGCCGTCATAGAGCACTGCGCTGTCCACGGCGATAATGCCGCGGTCGGGCTGCACGAGGCCGGCGATCATGCTGACCAGCGAAGTTTTGCCGGCGCCTGACGAGCCGAATAGACCGGTGACGCGGCCTTCACTGGTGAAAGCGACATTCACCGAGAATTCGCCGAGTTGCTTGAATACGTCAACGCGCAGCACGATCAGTTCCCATGCAGTCGCTGCGTCGCGCGGCGCGCGAACCATTCCGATGCGATCAGCGCAAGCACGGCAATGCCGATGGAGATCATCACCAGACGCGAGGCTGCTGCATCGCCGTCGGGTGTCTGGATCAGCGAATAGATTGCGGAGGAAATCGTCTGGGTCTCGCCGGGGATGTTCGAGACGAAAGTGATGGTGGCGCCGAATTCGCCGATCGCCTTGGCAAAGCCGAGCACCATGCCAGCCAGTACGCCGGGCAAAGCAAGCGGCAACGTGACGGTCGCAAACACTTTCCAGGGCGATGCGCCAAGTGTGCTGGCAGCCTGTTCGAGCCTGCGATCGACTGCTTCGATCGACAGCCGGATCGGCCGGACCAGAAGGGGAAACGACATCACGCCGCATGCAATCGCGGCGCCGGTCCAGCGGAAGGCGAACACGATACCGAGATGCTCCGCGAGCCAGGCACCGAGAATGCCGCGCTTGCCGAGCAACAGCAGCAGCAGATAGCCGGTGACAACGGGCGGCAGCACCAGCGGCAGATAGATCACCGCGTCGATGATCGGCTTGCCCCAGAAGTCACGCCGCGCAAGCAGCCACGCGACACCGATTCCAATCGGCGTCGAGATCAATGTCGCGATCACGGCGATCCTGATTGAAAGCAGGATCGCCGTCCATTCTTCGGGGGAGATTTCTGACACGTATCAGGTCGTCGGGCTGACCAGGAACGTGAAGCCGTACTTTTCCAGGATGGTCTTGGCTGCGGTGGAGCGCAGGAAGGCCAGATAGTCGGCGGCTTCAGTCTTCGCGGTCGTTGTCGCAGCGACCGGATAAATGATCGCCGGATGCGAGTCCGCCGGGAAGGTGCCGATGATCTTCACGCCGGGATCGATCTTGGCGTCGGTCGCATAGACGATGCCGAGCGGGGCTTCGCCGCGCGACACCAGCGTCAACGCGGCACGCACGCTCTCAGCCATGGCGAATTTCGACTCGGCCGCGCTCCAGCTGCCGAGCTTCTCCAGCGCCGCCTTGGCATACTTGCCGACCGGCACGGACTTCACGTCGCCAGTGGCGATCTTGCCGTCGCCGGCGAGCTTGGCGAGGTCGAAGCCCTGGCCGATCGTCACCTTGTCGAGCTTGGAGTCCTTGGCGGCGATCAGCACGATGCTGTTGCCGAGCAGGTTCACGCGGGTCGACTCGTTGATGTTCTTCTTACCAATGGCGTAGTCCATCCAGTCGGTATCGGCGGAAACGAAGACGTCGGCCGGCGCGCCCTGTTCGATCTGCTTGGCGAGCGCGGAGCTGGCGGCATAGCTGGCGGTGATCTTCACACCGGTCTTGGCGGTATAGGCGGCGTCGAGTTCGTCGAGGGCGTTCTTCATGGAAGCCGCGGCGAAGACCGTCAGGGCTTTGTCCTGCGCTTGGGCAGGCGTGAAGGTCGATCCGAGCAGGATCGAGAACGCAGCGAAAAGTCCGGCAAATCGATTCATGTGGCGCTCCATGCGTGAGCGCAGCGCAAAGCGCGCGCAACTCAGGCGTTGGTTGGGTGGGACATGCGACAGGCGGAAGCGCCGTTCCGGCAATCCCGGGGACTTACGATCGTCCGGGATATCGCTGGCCGAATAGTATCAGGCTGGCCAAAGGGGTAAAGGCCCCCGAGGTACGATGGCCTCCAAGGGGCGTGGCCACAGAAAGAAAACTGCCGTCACTCGGACGGCAGCACGGCCAGGCTGATGGTGTTTTCGGCTACGCCAGTGACCTGGATCACGAACGGACCTGCCGCGAGATCGTACCTCATGGTCTTGCGGATGCCGGCGCAGTCGGTCGCGCCGCTGAATTCCATCGGCTTCAGGATCTCACCATCCTGCACCACGTCGACCCACGCCGCCGATGACAGGCTGACGGTGTATGTGCCGGCCTTCGGCGCCTTCTGGAAGCGCGCAAAGCCTGCAAATGTGCCGTCTTTCGGCTTTCGCTCCGGTGACGACGGCAGCTTGGCATCACCGGGCGTCTTCAGATCGAGCGTCGCTCTGGCAGGAATTGCAAGTTCGGCGCCTGAGACAATCTTGGGGCGATCTTGCGCCGTGAGTGCGGCGCGCTCCTTGTCGATCGGCCACTTGAACTTGTCACAGCCGCTGGGCTCGGCCGCCCATACAGGCGCCGAACCGAGCAGCGTGAGCGCGACAATCAGACGCGCACGCATGATCAATCCACCGCGATCATAACGTCGGAGGCCTTCACCACAACGACGCATTTGCCGCCGGCCTTGAGCGCCAGATCGTCAACGGCTTCATTGGTGATCGACGAGGTTACGATCTGACCGCCGCCGATATCGACGCGGACATGGGATGTGGTGGCGCCCTTGGTGACTTCGAGGACGGTCCCCTTGATCTGGTTGCGTGCACTGATGCGCATGTTGGATCTCGCCGATTGGGCCGGGCAGCTGACAGCCGCGGCTGATATGGAAGGAGTTCGGGAGGGGCGCCCGTTGTTGATCGTCGGCTTACGGCACAACGATGGCGTGTTCTAACCCGGTTTCACGATAATGCGATAGCCAGTCGGCCGATCACGGTGCCGTTAGCACCTGACGGCACGCAGCCGGCATTTCCGCCAGTGTCATGGGCGGCTTCGGCTTGGGCGGGACCGGCGGCGGCTTCGGGTGCAACACGGCATCGCTGAACCAGTAAGCCAGATCGCCGGCGCTGCAGCCTTCACTTTCGTTCGGCGGTGGCTGGGACTCGCATTCGGTGCTGCCCACCGGGCATTTGATGCGGACGTGGAAATGATAGTCATGGCCGTACATCGGGCGCACCTTCGACAGCCAGCTACGATCGCCCTTGGCTTCGCGGCACAGCGCCTTCTTGATGGCGGCGTTGACGAAGATGCGCTCCACGCTGGGCTCCAGCGCTGCGGCGCGGATCACCGGCAGATGGGTCGGTGTCCAGGTTGTGGGATCGATATCGAGCCGGTCGCGCCGCACCATCATCACCGCCGACATGTCCTCGCGCTCGTTGCGCGACAGCTGGCGGTTCGGCATTGGGGTCAACCAGATATCGGCATCGAGCCCGACCTGATGACTGGCATGGCCCGTGATCATCGGCCCGCCGCGCGGCTGTGACATGTCGCCGACCAAGATGCCTGGCCAGCCCGCAGTCTTGCTGGCCTTGACCGATAGCCGCTCCAGCAGCTCAACCAGTTGCGGATGTGCCCAGTTGCGATTGCGCGACAGCCGCATCACCTGCCAGGTCGGCCCATTGATCGGCAGCGCTTCCGCGCCGGCAATACAGCCCTTGGCGTAGAAGCCGACCACGCGCACCGGCGATTTCGTAGGTAATACCTTGCGGCCGAACAGTTCCTTGGCGCCGATGGCCGGGTCGTTCGGGTTGGCCAGCGGCGGCAGCGGTTTCGGATCGACGCTGCCTTTGGTCTGCGCCAACGCGAGCGACGTTGAAACGATGACGGCCGGCAGGGATATGAGGCTGAGAATCAGGCGAAGGCTCATGCCGTGACTATAACTGAAGCTGTCGATCAGGTGAGTAACCTACGGCACACATGATTTTAGCGCGCTGGTAACCATATCTGATGCTGGCGCTTTTTTTTGCGTTCCGATTTGTCGGCCCTGCTGTTGCCACCGGCTCAGTCGTTTTATCAGCGTTTCCTGCCGCTTGTGTCTCTCACTTGGCAGGAAGATCACGCGTGACCCTCTAATGTCTAGAGATGGGTAACCATACGCCTACAGCTTTTGCCTGTTGTGAAGGCACCAAATGTGTACAGGCACGCAATGCAGACGGTAATCCTTGCTGCCGAGCGGGCATTGATACCGTTTTTTCAGACACTTCTTGCACTGATTGTCGCACGCGCGTTGCGAGTGGATCATTGATGCCGAAATTCCGGCCCGAAGCGAAAAAGAAAGCGAAAGCGGGACTGGTGTCTCGGATCACCCGGCCGAGCCGGGCGATCGCGGCTGCACCGAAACTGGCGCCGAAAAAGGGTCTTGTCAGCGGTCCCATCCGCGAGATCGTGCGCCAGCGTGCCCAGGCCGAGGCGGCGATCGCGGAAGCCCGTAAATCCCATGAGCGTCTGCGCGAGGCGATTGACATCTTGCCGCAAGGCATCGTGTTTCTCGATTCCGACGGGCGCTACATCCTCTGGAACAAGAAGTACGCGGAGATCTACAACCGCAGCTCGGATCAGTTCGTGCCGGGTGCGCGTCTGCAGGACACGATCCGCGTCGGTGTCGAGCGCGGCGACTATCCTGAAGCCATCGGCCGCGAGGACGAATGGATCGCGGAGCGCGTCGCCAAACTGTTCCACCCGGGCGAGCGCCATGAACAGGTTCTGGCCGATGGCCGCGTGATCCTGATCGAAGAGCGGCTCACCGAAGACGGCGGCGTCGTCGGTCTGCGCGTGGACATCACCGAGCTGAAACAGCGCGAGGCGTCGTTCCGCCTGCTGTTCGAGAGCAATCCGGTGCCCATGATCGTCTGCGCACTCGACGACGAACGCATCCTCAGCGTCAACGATTCCGCCATCGAGCACTACGGCTATACGCGTCCCGAATTCGAGAAGCTGACCATCCGCCAGTTGCAGGCCTTCGAGGCGGAGCCGCCCTGGGTTGGCGACCATGCCAGTGACGAACAGGCGGCGCGAACCTGGAAACACGTCAAGGCCGACGGTGCACTGATCGATCTGGCGATCTATTCGCGCAAGCTCGTCTATAACGAGGAGCCGGCCGTGATGCTGGCGCTGATGGACATCACCGAGCGCAAGCGCGCGGAGATGCGGCTCGCTTTCATGGCGCATCACGATGGTCTCACCGGACTGCCGAATCGCAATCTGCTGCGCCAGCGGCTCGACGAGGTCCTCGCGCATACAAGGCGTAGCGGTGAAAAGGTCGCCGTGCTGTTCCTCGGTCTCGACAGTTTCAAGGGCGTCAACGACACGCTCGGCCACGGCATCGGCGACAAGCTGCTGCGCGGCGTGGCGCGGCGGCTGCGCTCGTCGCTGCGCGAGGAAGATGCGCTGGCGCGGCTGAACTCGGACGAATTCGCCATCATCCAGACCGGCATCGATCGCCCCGAGGA
Organism: Tardiphaga sp. P9-11; assembly: GCF_008329525.1. Lineage (GTDB taxonomy): Bacteria > Pseudomonadota > Alphaproteobacteria > Rhizobiales > Xanthobacteraceae > Tardiphaga. The sequence continues at coordinate 163,468 of NZ_NPKQ01000009.1, forward strand.
TGTGGTGCTGCTGGCGCGCCGGCTGCTTGACGCCGTCGGCGAGACCTATCTGCTCGACGGTCATTCGGTGGTGATCGGCGCCAGCATCGGCATCGCGATGGCGCCGAGCGATGGCGACGAATCCGAGCGGCTGCTCAAGAACGCCGACATGGCGCTGTCGCGCGCTAAGAACGACTCGCGCGGCACCTTCAGTTTCTTCGAATCCGGCATGGACGCTCGCGCGCAGGCACGTCGCAAGATCGAGATCGATCTGCGTGCCGCGATTCAGGACGATCAACTGCGGCCCTTCTACCAGCCGCTGATCGATCTCAAGACCGGCCGCATCACCGGTTGCGAGGCGCTGGTGCGCTGGCCGCATGCGGAGCGCGGCATGATCTCGCCGGCAGATTTCATCCCGGTGGCGGAAGACACTGGCCTGATCAATGCGCTCGGCACGCAGATCCTGCGCCGTGCCTGCAACGAGGCTGCGCGCTGGCCCGATGAAGTGCGCGTCGCAGTCAATCTGTCGCCGCTGCAGTTCCGCGTCGGCAATCTGTTGTCGGTGGTGATGGATGCACTCAAGCATTCAGGGCTGCCGCCACGGCGGCTTGAGCTCGAGATCACCGAGACGCTACTGCTGGAAAAGAGCAATCAGGTGCTCGCGACGCTGCATGCGCTGCGCGCGCTCGGCGTGCGCATCTCGATGGACGATTTCGGCACCGGCTATTCGTCGCTGAGCTATCTCAGAAGCTTTCCGTTCGACAAGATCAAGATCGATCAATCCTTCGTGCGCGATCTCGGCTCGAATCGCGATGCGCAGGCGATCGTGCGCTCGATCATCAGTCTCGGTATGGGCCTCGGCGTCACCATTACGGCCGAAGGCGTCGAGACCGAAGCCGAACTCGCCTGCCTGCGTAGCGAAGGTTGCCATGAAGGTCAGGGATTCCTGTTCAGTCGCGCCCGTCCGAACGACGAGATCATTGAGTTGTTGAGAGCTCAGGCCGTTGCTGCGCCGAATGCCGAGCTATCGGTGCGTGCGCAGGTCGCGTGATCTGCAGGGGTAGATTGCCTCGTTCCTCAAAACTGGAAAACCCGGCGGGCGGCCGGGTCCAGTCGCGCACATGATGGTCAAGCTATTTTGTCTGATCCTCGATAGCGGCGCTGGGCGAATGCGCCTTGATGGAATCGATCGCGCTGGTGGCCGATCCCTTCTGTTTGTAGCCTTGGGAGCCGAACATTTCCTCGCCGTTCGGGGCCCTGAATCGAAACCGGAATTCACCCGCTTTGTCCTTATAAATCTCGAATTTATAGGCCATGCATGTCTCCTACCGATGCGATACGCCCGCCTGAATTGAAACGAGCTCCCAAATCGTCTGTCCGCGCTGTGGTTGAGTCAAGGCTTCGCTGCACGGCGTAATGGGCCGCGGGCTACCCTTATCACTGTTTCCCCATCCCGCGCATGCGAGATCATGGAGCGCCGGGAGGCGCCTTGGGCTTGCGAGGTTCCTTAAGGCTGGCCTCGCGGGGGGCCTGCCTTGCACGTCGGCACCTGCGGGATTGCGAATCCCGCGGGAGAGACACGCGCATTGCGACATCGGCGGGTGTGAAGTCCGCCGAGCGAACGCTGCGCCTGCCGCAGCCCGGATGACCGGGCCGCTAAAGAATTCCTAGTTGGAAATCTTCGTTCTCGCGCGCTTCACGATATTTTCCATCCGCGCGGAGTCCTTTGCGATCGTCGTTCCGAACGCGTCGGGTCGATCTGCGATCACAGTCAAACCAAGGCCTTCCAGACGGGCTGAGACTGTCGAATCTCGCAATGCCTCCACGATCGATGTGTTGAGCTTCTCGATCACATCCTTGGGGGTCGCCGATGGGGCGACAAAGCCGTACCAGTTGCCTGCCAGAAGATCAGGCGATCCTGCCTGCGGTGACGTCGGCACATTGGGCAGCTGCTTGCTTGGTTCAAGCGCGGTCACCACGATTGGCCTCAACGCTCCGCTTTGCACCTGCTGGACCGTATTCGACAGGTTATCGCACATCATGGATACCTGACCACCGATCACATCCTGAAGTGCTGGCGCTGCGCCCTGATACGGGATGTGAACGGTATCGATCCCTTCGAGCACCTTCAGCGTCTCGCCACACAGATGGCTGGTGCTCCCGTTGCCGGCGGAAGCAAAAGTCAGCTTGCCTGGCTCGGCTTTGGCCAGCGCCACCAGTTCTTTCAGCGAGTTTGCCTTGACCGACGGATTGACGACCAGGATGTTTGGCGTCGAAGCGCCGTTGGTGATCGGCGTGAAGTCCTTCTCTGGATTATATGTGGGCTTCTCGTAGATCCACGGATTGATCGCCATCATGCCGGTCGTCGCGAGCAGAATCGTATAGCCATCCGCCGGCGAAGCGGCGACGCGGGCCGCTCCGATCGAGCCGTTGGCGCCGCCGCGGTTTTCGATGATCACCGTGACGCCGAGCGACTTCGATATCAGCGGAGCCACCAGCCGTGGAATCGCGTCTGCCGTGCTTCCAGCCGGATAAGGGACCACGATCGTGATCATTTTTTCAGGAAAGCCGGCCGCTGCCGCGCCGGGCACACCCAAGGCGAGAGGCGCTACCAACGCCGCCAAAAGAAACGTCGTCCACTTCATCCGTAAATCCTTGCTTGGCATTCTGAAACTCCTGCATGACATCTTGGGAACCAGGATGTCGGCTCCTCCAGGCTTACTGACGCTTCCACTGCCGCGGTTCTTATCCGGCCGAGTGACCCGTTGCCGTCGACATCGTCTCAGAGAGAATTGCTGATCACTCCGGGCGGTGCTCAGCGACATGCAACGCGCCGGCCCGCTCGAGCGAGTCCAGCATCGCGATCCGGCGCAATAGCTGTCGCCCCTTTTCCGGATCGGCGGCTGCTGCGCGAATGTCGTCGCGGAAACGCGCGCGATCGGCTTCGTCTTTCGCTTCGAGGTTCTTCTTGTTGCGGATGGTGTCGCCCTGAATAGCCTGCATCGTGACCGTGCGGCGCTGCAGATCGTAATCGGCGAGAATGCGCTCATCAGCCGTACCGTGGATGACCGGACCCAGTTTCGCGGTCAGGTTCAATGCATCATGAATGCCGCCATTCATGCCCATGCCGCCGAGCGGATTGTTGATATGGGCGGCGTCACCGGCCAGAAACGTGCGACCTTTCTGGAAATTCGCGGCGACGCGCTGATGCACGCGATAGAGCGTCGTGTGGAGGATGGGGGCGTCCAGCTCTGCGGGAACGATCCGCCGGATCGACGCCGTCACATAGGCTTCGGACAGAGCTTCCTCATCGGATGTTTCCGCGGCCACCGGCATCATTACGCGCCATGCGCCGAGGATACGCAGAAGGAAATACCAGCGTTCGGGATCGGCGACATAGCTGACCGACGAGACGCCAGGGCGAAACGCGGTGAAGTCGACTGGTGTCGTCATCACGAGGAAGCGCTCGGGCCAGGTGAAGCCCTCGAATTCCATGTCCTGGCTGCGGCGAACGATGCTGTTCGCGCCATCGGCGCCGATCAGCCAGGCGCATTCATGCGTCGTGTCGTGGCCGTTGGCCGTGATCACCACCTTGACGGTGTCGCTGGTCTGCTCGACGGATTTGACCTCGCTGCCGAACGCGATCGAGAACAATGGATTGCCGGATAGAGCGTCCAGAATGATACGCGTGAGCTTGAACTGTTCGGCCTGCAGGCGGAACGGATGCCGCACCAGATCGGAGATCGCCGCGAAATCGAACGTGCCGAGCACACCGTCCTCGGACGAGCTGTACTGCACCGTCGGCGCCTTCAGTCCCCGTGCAATCAACGTGCTGGCGAAACCGAGATCGTCGAGCATGTCTAGTGTCGGCGGATGGAATGTCGATGCGCGCGACTCGCTGCTCAGCGCGTCGTTCTTCTCGAGCACCAGAACCGGAATGTTCTGTCGCACCAGATCTGCGGCAGCCACCATGCCGACCGGCCCTGCACCGGCGATGATGACGGGAAGCTTCGCATTACTCATTCTATCAAGACCTCTTGCGGGATTTCAGGGAGCATCGGCTCTGATCGGCTGCACCTCGAAAGGGCTGCCGTCATCGTCTCTGTCGCTCTCAGGCTGGATCGTAGTAGTGCATTTCGAGAAGCAGGCAGCCACCCTCGGATTTGAACGGACCATGCCAGGCACCCGGCGGTCTGACGGCGTAGGTGTAGCCAGCGAACGGTGCGCCGCCCTGCCCGTTCTCGTCGTTGCCAACGATCAGATCGCCGGAAACGAGAAACACTTCTTCCCAGTGGTCGTGAACGATCTGCTGTTTGGTGAACAGGCCCGGAGGAAATTTCAGCAGGCGCGTCCGGCTGCCGCGTTTGTTCGCTGTATCGAGTGATCCGGACAGGATCTTCTCCAGCGCGCCCGACGCGGGATCGTAGCCCTCGGGCAATTGCCAGCCGCTCTCCATGTCGAGCGTGTGGAATTCGTCATGCAATTTGTTGACCGCCACTGATGTGCTCCTTGAAGTTGATGACCGAAGCACTTGCACGGGGCACCGCGCTGCAGCCTGCATGTTTTGAGACCATTGCCGAGGCGCGACCCAAAGGTCGCTGTCCATCATGACTTTTGTCATCCGCCGGTAGATTGTTGCCTTGTGCTTAGGCGTGCAAACAATTTAATCTGCGGACATCTTGCGTTTTTGGAATGAACTATGCGCCGCAGAATACCGAGCCTCGGCGCGCTGATGGCCTTCAGCGCAGCTGCCAAGCACCTCAGCGTCACGCGCGCCGCCAGCGAACTTGCGCTGACCGAAAGCGCGGTGTCGCGCCAGATTGCGCAGCTGGAGACGCAGCTCGGCGTGAAGCTGTTTCATCGCATCAAGAAGCGGATCACGTTGACGCGTGCGGGGGCGGCCTACAGCACCCGCGTGGCACAGACGATCGAGCGGATCGAGCGCGATGCGCTTGAGATCATGGGCTATGAGGCCGACGGCATGGTTCTGGACGTCGCAGCGCTGCCCACCGTCGGCGCCCAGTGGCTCATTCCACGGCTGCCGGACTTCTATGCGCGGCATCCGGGCGTCGCCGTCAACGTGAGTGCGCGCAACACGCGTTTCTTCTTCAGCGAAACGGCACTCGATGGCGCGCTTTATTTCGGCGAGCCGGACTGGCCGGGCACGCAGGCCGACCATTTGTTCGACGAGATTCTTCTGCCGGTCGGCTCGCCGACGCTGATCGGCAGGCGCGGCGAATTGCCGCCGAGCGAGGTCGCCGAGCTGCGGCTTCTGCATCTGGTCACACGCGCCGATGCATGGCGTCGCTGGTTCGATGCTGCCGACCTTGGCGGCACGAATGTGATCCGCGGCCCGCGTTTCGATATCCAGTCCACGCTGATCAGTGCGGCAAGCTCGGGTCTTGGCGTCGCCCTGCTTCCCGAATTCCTGATCTCCGATCAACTCAGGTCCGGCAAGCTGAAAGTACTGTCGAGTCTGACCCTGAAAAGCGCCGGCTCGTACTATTTCGCCTGTCCGGAGGAGAAAGCCGGGAATCCTTTGCTGCAGGCATTCCGGGCATGGTTGCTGTCACAAGCGAAAGCGTAGCTGGCACTCCCGTCATGTCCGCTGGCACAAGGCCGGCAATGCCGACGCAGCGCTCGGCGGCAAGGCGGCGAGATGCTCGACAAGACGTGAACTTGCTGTCGTCCCCGCGAAGGCAGCCCCATAACCACCGTCAGTTCAATCGAATTGGCATAATCGCGACTATCGCGTTTTCTTCAGATCCACAGCGTGTATGGGTCCCCGCTTTCGCGGGGACGACAAAGAAAACTGTACTTCGCCAAGTTTCGCAGCTGCCCGCGACGCTTCGTGACTGACGAGCCAGAGTTCGAAATCCGGCACCGACAGCGCAGGCGAATAGACGAAGCCCTGGATGACGTCGCAGCCGAGTTCAGTGAGAATCCGACGCTGCCCATCGGTCTCAACGCCCTCGGCGACCACGATCATGTCGAGGCTCTGGCCTACGCGGATGATGGCGCGCGTAATCGCCAGCGCGCTCGCCTCGCTTTCAAGGCCACGCATGAAGCTGCGATCGATCTTCAACTCACGGATCGGGAGATGCGCGAGACGGCTGAGGCTAGAATAGCCGGTGCCAAAATCATCCATCGACAGCCGCACGCCGGACTTGCGAATTTTCTCCATCGTCTCGATGGCGGTCGAATGCTCGCTCATCACCACGCCTTCGGTGACCTCCAGTATCAGCATGTCCGGCGACAGACCGTTTTCGGCGATCACCTCGCCGACCAGTGTGGCGAGATCGTCGTTCTGGAAATTGATCGGCGACAGATTGACCGAGACGCCGGGCACGTCGATGCCATTTTCGCGCCAGACCGCGACCTGCTGGCATGCCTCGCGCAGCGACCAGGTGCCGATCAGCTCGATCAGCCCGTATTCTTCCGCAAGAGGGATGAATTTCGAGGGCGGCACTTCGCCGAGCACCGGATCGGACCAGCGGGCCAGTGCCTCGACACCGTAAAGGCCACCGTCAGCCCGCACCTGCGGCTGATAGTGAAGCCGCAGCGCATCCTGCACGATGGCATTGCGCAGGGCCGTGCTGAAGGCGAGGCGCTCCTCGCTGACGCGGTTCATCTCGGCGCTGAAGAAGCGATAGGTCGAGCGGCCGGCCTGCTTGGCTTGATACATCGCCGCATCCGCATGTTTGAGCAGACCGTCGATATCACCGGCATTGTCGGGATAGATGCTAACGCCGATGCTGGCCGATACCGGCACCAGCTTGGCGCCAAGCTGCATGGGCGGCAGCAGTGTCTCGAGCAGACGGTTGGCGATCAAGGCGGCGCCTTCAACATCGCAATTCGGCAACACAATGACGAATTCGTCGCCGCCCTGCCGGCTTAGCGTGTCGGCCGGCCGGATCTGCCTGCACAGTCGTTGCGTGACCTTGACCAGCAGCTCGTCGCCAATGGAATGGCCGAGCGTATCGTTGACGTCCTTGAAATGATCGATATCGAGGAACATCACCGCAATGCGGTCCCGCGGCTTGCTCTTGTCGATCTGCCCCGTCAGGATCTGGCGCAGTTGTGCGCGGTTCGGCAGGCCGGTCAGCGCATCGAAATAGGCCAGACGCGCGATTTCGCTGCGGGCCTCGTGCCGTTCAATGGCCAGGGCGCACAGATGCACACAGGCATCGACGATGGTCTGGTGCCAGCGCGTCGGCCCCCGTGTCTCGCGGAAGTAGAAGGCAAAGGCGCCGATCACGCGACCATCCCGCGCCTTGATCGGCGTCGACCAGCAGGCGCGCAAGCCAACTTCCAGCGGCAGGCTGTTATAGAGGCGCCATCGCGGATCGGTGGCGATATCGGTGGCCAGCACCGCATGGCCGAGAAAGGCTGCCGCGCCGCAAGACCCGACATCGGGACCGGTGGCAAGACCGTCAACAATGGGCGCGAAAGCGGCCGGGAGGCTGGGGCCACCGAGCGGATGGAGGCGACCTTCCGCGTCCACATGCAGCACCGACGAGACGATATCAGGCGCGATGGCTTCGACGCGGTGGCAGAGATCGCCGATCACATCCACGACCGGCATGTCGTTGGCGAGATTTTCCAGCACATGATGCTGCAGCGAATTGATCTGCTTGCTCTCGGTGATGTCATCGAGCACCGCGACCAGATGCTCGACCTCGCCGACTTTGTTGCGGCCTGCGTTGACCGTGCTTGAGATCCAGATCTCGTGACCGTCCTTGTCATAGACAAGGATATCCTCTTGCCCGTGTCCTTCGGCATCAATCTGCGCGTGAAACCGCTCCAGCGCTTCGTTGTCGGTATACTCTCCGGTCAGCAAATCCCGGGGGTGTTTGCCTATCGCTTCCGCGAGGGTATATCCGAACAGCTCCGTGAAAGCGGCGTTAACATAAACGATGGTCATGTCGCGCTTGGAGACCATCACGACACGGTCAGTCTTTTCGGCAACCAGCGCCATCAGCGCATTTTGCTCGCGGTCACGGACATCGTCCGTCACGTCGCGGATGAAATTGATGTAAAGCGTCTTGCCGGCATAATCGACACGCGAGATCGAGAACGCGCCCCAGGCCTCGCTCCCATCCTTGCGGCTGATCCTGAACTCGCGGCGGCCCTTGACCGCCGTCCGCGGATCCATGGCGGACTCTGCCGCGATCGCCTCATCGAGATGTTCGCGCACGTCGAGCGGAACGAGGACGCTGACCTTCCGACCGACGACTTCGTCGCGGTGATATCCCCACATCCGCTCCGCCGCGGCATTGAAGTGCCGGATCTGGCTGTCGATACCCGTGATAACGACAGCATCGACCGCCTGTTCGAACGCCGAGAACAGCGCCTTCGCAGCTTCACTGGGCTGGCCGACAGGACTTGTAGGCATGAAACGACCTTCGATCACGGAAGCCGCGTGAGCACGACGACGACTGTCTTCGTTACAGCGGCAATGTCATTCGCAGGTACGAGTGTATTTGAACTCCAGTAGCTAAGAAGTTCGTTCGGTCTCATATCGAGGGGCTGGAATACCGGATGTCGTTAACAACACGTTAACGACGGCCGTCGACTTCTCGGGATTACATGGCCGCAAGCGCACACCGCCGCATTTCATCTTGCGAAGCTTCGGCCCGGCACTCGTCGACCAGCGCCACCCAGCGTTCGGCGTGGCGGGCCACCAGCCAGGCTTCGAGATCGAATGCGGACAGTGCGGGCGAATACAGGAAACCCTGAATGACGTCACAGCCCAGCCCGGCCAAAATCCTGCGCTGCTCTTCGGTCTCGACGCCTTCGGCCACGACCGTCATGTTGAGGCTCTGCCCGACGCACACGATGGCGGTGGCGATCGCCAGAGCGCAGACCTCGGTCTCGATACCACGCATGAAGCTGCGATCGATCTTCAGCTCGCGCACCGGCAAATGCGCCAGACGGCTCAAGCTCGAATAACCCGTGCCAAAATCATCCATCGACAATCCGACGCCGGCTGCGCGGATCTGCTTCATGATCTCGATCGCGGTCGTGTGTTCGCTCATCACCGCGCCCTCGGTGACTTCGAGCATCAGCCTGTTCGGCGCCAGCCCGTTTTCCGCTATTATGTCGGAAACCAGCGCCGGCAATCCCGGATTCAGAAAATTGATCGGCGACAGATTGACCGAGACGCAAGGCACATCGAGCCCTGTCTTTTGCCACGCCGCAATCTGCCTGCACGCCTCGCGCAGCGACCAGACACCGATCTGCTCGATCAGGCCACATTCCTCCGCGAGTGGAATGAACCTCGCCGGTGACACATCGCCCAATACGGGATCATGCCAGCGCGCCAGCGCCTCGACGCCGTACAGATCACCGTTGCCTGCGCGTATCTGCGGCTGGTAGTGCAACCGTAGACCGCCTTGTGCAAGCGCGTGGCGCAAAGCGGTGCTGAGACGGAGGCGCTCCTCATTCACGCGGTCCATGTCGTTGCTGAAAAACCGATGCGTGGAGCGACCGGCTTGCTTGGCCTTGTACATTGCCGCATCGGCATATTTCAGCAGCCTATCGAGATCGCGGGCATTGTCCGGGAACATGCTGATGCCGGCGCTGGCAGAGATCGGCACCTGATGGCCGCTGAGTTGCAGCGGAACCGACAGTGCCTCAGTGAGACGACTGGCGATGCGGGAGGCATCTGCCGCTATACAGTTCGGCATCAGGATGATGAATTCATCGCCGCCCTGACGACTCAGGATATCGCCGGGCCGGATGTGCTGATGAAGCCGCTGTGTGACGGCAACCAACAAGTCATCGCCGACAGCGTGCCCCAGCGTATCGTTGACGTCCTTGAAGTGATCCAGGTCAAGAAATATCAGCGCCATCTGCGCACCTGCGGAACATTCCGCGACGGCGCGCTCCATCAACTGGCGCATATGAGTCCGGTTCGGCAGACCGGTGAGCGCATCGAAATAAGCAAGCCGCGAGATCTCGTTGCGCGCTTCCTCACGCTCGATGGCGACCGCGGCGAGATGAACACAGGCATCGACGATGTGGTGATGCCAACGATTGGGCCTGCGACATTCCCTGAAATAGAATGCGAACGTGCCGATCACGCGCCCGTCCTTGGTCTTGATCGGCATCGACCAGCAGGCCTTCAGACCAGAAGCCAACGGCGCGCTGTTGTATGGCAGCCATAGGGGATCATTTTCGATATCGGTGACCAGAACAGGCTCGCCGCGAAAGGCCGCGGTCCCGCAGGACCCGACATCCGGCCCGATGGCAAGGCCGTCCAGCGCCTGCGCATAGCCTGCCGGAAGGCTTGGCCCTCCCAGGGGATGCAGTAGTCCCCTGGAATCGACATGCAGTACCGAGCAGACGACATCGGGCGCGATCTGCTCCACCTTCCGACAAAGATTGTCCATCACGTCGAGCAGCGGCTGCTCATCGGCCAGCGCTTCGAGAATGTGATGCTGCAGCGACTGAACCTGCTTGCCCTCGGTGATATCGGTCATCAATGCGACGAGGTGCTGGAGTTTTCCATCCGCGCCACGAATCGCATTCAATGCAACCGAGACCCAGATCTCGTTGCCCGCCTTGTCGTAAAGGAGAATTTCGTCGTCAGCAGAATCTTCCGTTCTGATCTGCTGGTCCAGATACGCGAGCGTCGCCTGGCTGGTATATGCGCCGACGAGGAATTCCTCGGGGACGAGTCCCGTCGCCTCCTCCAGCGAGTAGCCGAACATGCCGGTGAAGGCGCCGTTGACGTAGCAGATCCGTGCATCGCGACCTGCGATGTAGATCGCGCGTTTTGTCTTGTCGACAACGAGAGACAGCCGGATAATTTCTTCCCTGCGCCTCACGTCCTCCGTCACATCGCGGACGAAGCCCATATAGGTGATCTCGCCATTCACCTCGATGCGCGACATCGACAACGCCCCCCAGATCTCGCTGCCGTCCTTGCGTTCGATCTTCACCTCGCGGCTACGACCGACGATGCGGTTAACGCCGGTCGCGCAGTTCGCGGCGATGTATCCGTCATGCTGCGACCCGATGGCCATCGGCACCAGAAAGCTGATATTTCGCCCGAGCACTTCATCGCGCTCATAACCCCACAACCGTTCGGCGGCGGCGTTGAAATGGATCACAGCATTCCTGCTGTCGATCATCACGACGGCATCGATGGCCTGCTCCAGTCCGGCGAGAAGCGTTCTAGCGGCATCAATCTGGTCGACATGTACCAACGTCATAACGCAACTCGCAATTACTTTGCTCAAATCGCCGGACCATCTTTGAAATGGCCCGGTCACCGGCTTTCAGCCGAGGCGGTGCAATCGTATGTGCGAGACGTCGCCAAACTGTTTGCGATACGCCGAAAGTTCCAATGCGCAAAAACGTAATTAAGGTTCTAATAAAACGGCACAGCCTGAGAAGGACACGCAAACCGCCGCGCAACCTTCGATAGATCGCGCATTGATGCGGCGGTATCCTGACGCCGAAAGAATGCGCGGCAGGGCTTAGTGGGCTTCAGCCGCGAGTACGGCCTCGACACGGATTTCTTCCGTGAGCCGTGCCTTGAGGTCGGAGAAAGCCGGGCTGGTCTTGATGGTGTAATGCCGCGGATGCGGCAGATCGACCGGAATATCGGCCTTGATGCGACCGGGACGCGCCGACATCACCACCACGCGCGAGGCGAGAAAGATTGCTTCCTCGATATCATGGGTAACAAAGATCACCGTCTTACGCTCGCGCTCCCAGATGCCGAGCAACAATTCCTGCATCAGGGCGCGGGTCTGATTATCGAGCGCGCCGAACGGCTCGTCGAGCAACAGGATCTTCGGATCGTTGGCGAGCGCGCGCGCGATCGCCGTGCGCTGTTGCATGCCGCCGGAGAGCTGCTTCGGAAAATGATTGGCGAAGCTGGTGAGGCCGACTTTCTCCAGCCACTGTCGCGCAATGTCGTTGCGCTCGCGCTGCGAGATGCCCCGCTCGCGCAGGCCAAAGGAAATGTTTTCGGAGACCGTCAGCCAGGGAAACAGCGTGTAGGACTGGAACACCATGCCGCGATCCGCGCCGGGGCCGGTGATCGCCTTGCCGTCGAGCATAATGCGGCCGGTGGTTGGCCTGTCCAGACCGGCGATCATGCGCAGCAATGTGGACTTGCCGCAGCCGGATGGGCCGAGGATCGTGACGAAGTCGTTGTCCGCAACCGAGAGATTGGTCGGCTCCAGCGCACGCGTCGGCGTGCCGCCGCGAACCGCAGGGAAGATCCGCGAGACGTTGTCGATGACGAGCTTGCTCAAATGATGCTCCACGGAAACAAGCGTCGGTTCGCAGCCTTGAACGCATAGTCCGAAATCAAACCGATGATACCGATGACGATGATGCCGAAGATGATCTGGCCGGTGGCCAGCAGCGCCTGGCTGTCGATGATCATGTGACCGATGCCCGAGGACGAGCCGATCAGTTCGGCGACGATGACATAGGTCCAGGCCCAACCGAGCACGAGGCGGAGGATTTCCGCGATCTCCGGCGCCGAGGATGGAATGAGCACGCGCTTCAGCACGCCGGCGTCTCGCGCGCCGAGCGTGAGGGACGCCTCGACGAGATCGCGGCGCACGCTGCCGACGGACACAGCAACCATCAGGATGAGCTGGAACACCGAACCGATGAAGATCACCAGCAGCTTCTGCAATTCGCCGATGCCGGCCCACAGGATCAGTAACGGAATGAAGGCGGAGGCCGGCAGATAGCGCGCAAAGGATACGAAGGGCTCGAGAAACGCTTCGATCGGCTTATAGGCGCCCATCAGGATGCCGATCGGCACCGCGAGCAACGCGGCCAGCACGAAGCCGCCGAGCACGCGCCAGATGGTCATGCCGATGTCGTGCAGGAAGCCCTGCTTCACCAGCAGAAACCAGCCGTCCTGCAGCATGATCCACGGATTCGCGAGAAAGGTCTTGGAGACGAAGCCACCAAAGGTCGCATAGGACCACGCGGCAACAAACAGCACGAAGAAGGATATGCCGAGCACGACGCGCGCGGTGGATGAAATGGGGGCGAGTGGCTTCATGCTGCGTATTCGATGCTCATGATCGTCATTGCGAGGAGCTCTTGCGACGAAGCAATCCAGTCTTCCTTAAGTAAGAGCTGGATTGCCGCGTCGCTTCGCTCCTCGCAATGACGGAAGCGATGGCAGAGATTTACTGAATGAAGCGCGGATCGGCGAGCTTCGACAGATCCGGAATTTCCTTGATCACGCCGATTTCGAGCAGCAGCTCGGCAGCTTCCTTCGAGAACGCCTGGTGCTCGCCAGCGAAGAACTTCTTGTTCGCTTCCTGATCCTGCCAGCGCAGATACTGCGCGGAGGCGCCGAACTTCTCGCCGGTCTGCTTCACATCGGCGCCCATGATCTCATAGGACTTGGCCTGCTCGGCCTTGATCATCGCGACGGCTTCGAAATAGCTCTTGGCCAGTGCCTTCACAGCACCTTCATTATCGGCGATGAATTTCGGTGTGCAGCCGAAGGTGTCCATGATCATCGGATAGTCGAGCGTGGTGGCGATGATCTTGCCGGCTTCCGGCTTCTCGCGCACCGCCGACAGATAGGGCTCATAGGTCATCGCCGCATCGTTCTGACCGGCGATGAAAGCCTGTGCTGCCGGACCCGGCTCCATGTTGACGACGGAAACGTCCTTCACCGAGAGACCGCTCTTCTTCAGGAACCAGGCGAGCGTGAAATAGGGCGCGGTGCCCGGCGCAGAGGCGGCAACGGTCTTGCCCTTCAGATCCTTGATCGATGCGGTGCCGGCGCGCACGGCCATGCCGTCGGCGCCATAGGACTTGTCGAGCTGAAACAGCTGCGTGGTGGCGACGCCGTTGGCATTCCACACCACCCAGGTCTCGACCGTCGTGGCAGCGCATTGCACGTCGCCCGAGGCGATGGCGAGATGGCGGCTGGCCTGCGGTACCTTCTTGATGGTGACGTCGAGACCATTCTTGGCGAAGATGCCGGCTTCCTTCGCCAGCGTCAGCGGTGCAAAACCGGTCCAGCCTGAAATGGCGATGGTGACCTTGGTCTGCGCCGCAGCCGGGGTCGCAACGAGAGCCGCGAACATGGCGGCGACGGAAACTCCAATCAACTTCATAACGCACTCTCCTCAGCCAGATTTAGAATGATACTGCATGGCAACATGGCGGATTGCCAGAGTCAATTTGCGCGGCTATGCCGCGGCAGATGATTCATGTCGTCCTCACGATCGCAGCCCCGTCGGCGTGAAGCGTGCGGTGAGCTGATACAAATCGTTCGGATAAGTGACGCGCACCGATGTGATGATCTTGTTCTTGCGCCAAGTGCGGCGCTCGACCACGAGGCAGGCGGCCGGCTTCTTCAGCGTCAACGCTTTCAGCGCGATATCGTCTGCCAGAGACGCGGTGATCCGATGCTCCGCCTCATTCCACGGTACGTGACCGAGCAGCCAGGTACCGGGCGGCACGCGCGTGAAGTCAACCTCGGATGCAGGCGGCACCACGTCGAGATTGATCAGGCGCTCTTCCAGCGCGAAAGGCCTGCCCTTGGCGATGTGTCGGCAGCTCAACACCAATACGTCGCAGCTCTTGTCGATGCCGAGACGTTCGAGATCGTCCTTGGTCGCCTTGCGCCGTTTGCGCGTGAGCAACTCATAAGCATAGGCCTCGCCGCGCTTGGCGATCTCGGCCTGGATATCCGGAATATGCAGCACCGCAGACTGCACCAGCGGCTTGGCAACAAAACTGCCGACGCGGCGCTTGCGCTCGATGACGCCGGCGGCAGCGAGACCTGACAGCACCTTGTTCACTGTCATCCGTGAACAGTTATAGCTCTCGACCAGTTCATGCTCGAACGGAATGCGATAGCCGGGCGGCCAGCGGCCGGAGAGGATATTCTCTTCGAGATCGGCACGGATGCGCTGATACAGCGCCTGCGGCGCGGTGTGCGCTTTTCCGTTTGCCGATTTTGATACGCGCGCTGTCGCCATCAGAGTGCCGCCAGCCGCTGCACGACACGCCGATAGCGTTCAGTGATGGATGCGCGCTTGATGTGGCGACCGCCGTTGACAACCTGCTTGCCGCCAACGAAGACGTCGGAAATCGCCGACTTGCCGGCAACAAAGGTCGCGGCATCGAGCCATCGGTCACCGGTGACGGCACAGAGATCGGGATGCGCGGTGTCCAGCACGACGATATCGGCACGTTTGCCAACCGCAAGTGCGCCGATGGCACGGCCTGAGGCCTGCGCACCGCCAACCAACGCATGCTCATAAAGTGCACGGCCGGTGGACTCGCCCTCATGGCGCGCCACGGCATTGCGGACGCGATAGACGAGACGCTGGCTGTATTCGAGCTGCTTGAGTTCGCCGGGCGCCGTGATCTCGATGTTGGAATCGCTGCCGACGCCGAACACGCCGCCTGCATCGATGAAGCGCGGACCTTCGAAGATACCGTCGCCGAGACTTGCTTCGGTGAGCGGGCACAGGCCGATGACGGCCCCTGCTTTCGCGACACCGGCGGTTTCTTCGGGTGTCATATGGGTCGCGTGAATCAGCACCCAGCGCCTGTCGACCGGCATGTGATCCAGCAGCCACGCCACCGGGCGCTGACCGGACCAGGCGATACAGTCGTCGACTTCCTTGGTCTGTTCGGCCACGTGGATATGTACGGGACCGTCAGGCACAGCCTTGAGGACTTCATTTAGTGTGTCTGGCGTGATCGCGCGCAACGAATGCGGCGCGATGCCGATGGCAGCGTCATCGAGGCACTGAATAGCAGCGCGCGACTTCTCCAGCAGCGCCAGAAAGCGCGTGGGATCATTGACGAAACGGCGCTGACCATGAATAGCCGTGGCGCCACCGAAGCCGCTGAAATTATAGAAGGACGACAGCAGCGTCAGACCGATGCCGGTCTCGCCGGCCGCTGCCGCGATGCGCGTACCCATCTCCGCGAGATCGCCATAGGGAGCGCCGTTCTCATCGTGGTGCAGATAGTGAAACTCGGCCACCGAGGTGAAGCCACCTTCCAGCATCTCGGCATAGGCGAAAGCCGCGATGGCCTCGACGTCGTCCGGCGTCAGCGTATCGATGAAGCGATACATCAATTGCCTCCAGGTCCAGAAACTGTCCTGCGTGGCACCGCGGATTTCGGTGAGGCCGGCCATGCCGCGCTGAAACGCATGGCTGTGCAAATTGGGCAATCCCGGCAGCGCCACGCCGCTGATGATTTCAGCGTCAGCGCTGCTCGAATTCGCGGCAACGGCCGTGATGGTGCCATTCTCGATCGTGAAAATCACGTCGCGCGCCCAGCCTGACGGCAGCAGCGCATGTGCGAAGAACAGCCTTTTTGCAGCACGTTGCGTGCCCATAGCGATTGCCTGTTGCATTCAAAAGACGCTCGACAATAAGCGAGGCCGCTGATTATGTATAGACATACGACGTCCCGAATTTACGGCAGTCCGTCATGACCTTCGATACCATCTGGACCAATGCACGCCTTGCGACCATGGCGCCCGGCACGCCCGGCCTCGGGATCGTGGAGGGCGGGTGCATCGCAGCAAAGGATAGCCGGATCGCTTTCGTCGGACCGGTTTCGGAGCTGCCGGGTGCCAACGCCAAGACCCGCATCGATTGCGATGGGCGCTGGATCACGCCGGGGCTGGTCGATTGCCACACCCATCTGATCTATGGCGGCAATCGCGCCACGGAATTCGCGATGCGGCTCGAAGGCGCGAGCTATGAGGAAATTTCGCGCGCCGGCGGCGGCATCGCTTCGAGCATGAAGGCGACGCGCGCAGCGAGCGAGGTGCAGCTCGTCGCCAGCGGATTGAAGCGGCTCGACCACCTGCTCGCCGAAGGCGTGACGACCATTGAGATCAAGTCGGGCTATGGGCTCGACAAGGAGACCGAGATCCGCTGCCTCAAGGCCGCGAGGCAGCTCGCGAGCGAGCGCGACGTCTCCGTCGTGACATCATTTC
The DNA here is from genome assembly GCF_008329525.1 of Tardiphaga sp. P9-11. Classification (GTDB taxonomy): domain Bacteria; phylum Pseudomonadota; class Alphaproteobacteria; order Rhizobiales; family Xanthobacteraceae; genus Tardiphaga. The sequence continues at coordinate 180,422 of NZ_NPKQ01000009.1, forward strand.
TCGGCGCGCATGCGATGCCGCCGGAAGCCAATGGCGACAAGGACGCCTATATCGACAGGGTCATCGCCGAGATGCTGCCGGCGATTGCCGAACTGAAACTCGCCGACGCCGTCGACGCGTTCTGCGAGGGCATCGCATTTTCGCCGGAGCAAACGGCGCGGGTGTTCGACGCCGCCAAGAAACTCGGCCTGCCGGTCAAGCTGCATGCCGACCAGCTCTCCAACCTGCATGGCGCGAAGCTCGCCGCCGAACATGGCGCGCTCTCCGCCGATCACCTCGAACATACCGACGAAGACGGCGTGATCGCGCTGACCAAGGCCGGCACCGTCGCCGTCGTGCTGCCCGGCGCCTACTACACCCTGCGCGAGACACAGGCGCCGCCGATCGCGCTGTTCCGCAAACATGGGACGCATCTGGCGCTGGCGACTGACAGCAATCCGGGCACCTCGCCGCTGACGTCGATCTTGCTCACCATGAATATGGGCGCGACGTTGTTTCGCATGACGGTCGACGAGTGTCTGCTCGGCGTGACGCGTGAGAGTGCGCGGGCGCTCGGCAAGCTTAGGGAGATCGGCACACTGGAAACGGGCAAGGTCTGCGACCTTGCGATCTGGGACATCGAACACCCCGCCGAGCTGGTCTACCGCGTCGGCTTCAATCCGCTTCACGCCCGCGTCTGGCACGGCCGGACCTCCGCGACATCCAAATAAGGATCGACATCATGGATCGCAGCAAGAACAGCCGCATCGTACGCAGCCCGCGCGGCACCGAGCTTTCCGCCAAGGACTGGCTCACCGAAGCGCCACTACGCATGCTGATGAACAATCTCGATCCGGAAGTGGCCGAGAACCCGAACGAACTGGTGGTCTATGGCGGCATCGGCCGTGCCGCGCGCAACTGGGAAGCCTTCGACCAGATTGCCAAGTCGCTACGCGAACTCAACAATGACGAGACGCTGCTGGTGCAGTCCGGCAAGCCGGTCGGCGTATTCAAGACGCATGCGGATGCACCGCGCGTGCTGATCGCCAATTCCAACCTGGTGCCACGCTGGGCGACATGGGAGCACTTCAACGAGCTCGATCGCCGGGGGCTGATGATGTACGGCCAGATGACGGCGGGGTCGTGGATCTATATCGGCTCGCAGGGCATCGTGCAGGGTACCTACGAGACCTTTGTGGAAGCCGGACGGCAACACTACAACGGCGACCTCTCCGGACGCTGGATTCTCACCGCCGGTCTCGGCGGCATGGGCGGCGCGCAAACGCTGGCGGCGACCATGGCCGGCGCGTCGTGCCTCGCGGTCGAGTGCCAGCCGAGCCGCATCGAGATGCGCTTGAAGAGCCGTTATCTCGACGTGCAGGCGAAAGACCTCGACGATGCTCTGGCAATCATCGAGAAGGCCAACAAGGAGAAGAAGCCGGTCTCGGTCGGCGTGCTTGGCAATGCCGCTGACATCTTCCCTGAACTGGTCCGCCGCGGCGTTAGGCCAGACATCGTCACCGACCAGACCTCGGCGCATGATCCGGTCAACGGCTATCTGCCGCAAGGCTGGACGCTGTCCGAATGGGAAACCAAGCGCGCCAGCGATCCGCGGGCCGTCGAGAAGGCCTCGCGCAAATCGATGAGCGAACACGTCCGCGCGATGCTCGACTTTCACAAGATGGGCGTGCCGACTGTCGACTACGGCAACAACATCCGCCAGATGGCGAAGGAAGAAGGCGTCGACAACGCGTTCGACTTTCCCGGCTTCGTGCCAGCCTATATCCGCCCGCTGTTCTGCCGCGGCATCGGCCCGTTCCGCTGGGCAGCGCTGTCCGGCGATCCCGAGGATATCTACAAGACCGACGCCAAGGTGAAGGAGATCCTCGGACACAACAAGGCACTGGTGAACTGGCTCGACATGGCGCGCGAGCGCATCCAGTTCCAGGGCCTGCCGGCGCGCATCTGCTGGGTCGGCCTCGGCGATCGCCATCGCCTCGGCCTCGCCTTCAACGAGATGGTGGCGTCTGGAGAGTTGAAAGCGCCGATCGTCATCGGCCGGGATCATCTCGACTCCGGATCAGTAGCAAGCCCGAACCGCGAGACCGAAGCGATGAAGGACGGCTCCGACGCCGTGTCGGACTGGCCGCTGCTCAATGCGCTGCTCAACTGCGCATCTGGTGCAACCTGGGTGTCGCTGCATCACGGCGGTGGCGTCGGCATGGGCTTCTCGCAGCATTCCGGCATGGTCATCGTCGCCGACGGCACGCCGGAAGCAGCGAAGCGTCTCGAACGGGTGCTGTGGAACGATCCGGCCACCGGCGTGATGCGTCACGCGGATGCCGGCTATGAAGAAGCCATCGCCTGCGCCGAGGAACATCACCTCAATCTGCCGTCGCTGCACGCCAAAGGCTGAGCGCGGCGCCATGCAGATCCTGCGCGCCGCAAACTACAAAGTGATGCCCTGGAAGAACGGGCTGGGATCGACCACGGAGATCGCGATCTTCCCGGCGGATGCAAAACTGGACGATTTCGACTGGCGCGTCAGTATGGCAATGGTGACGAGCGACGGACCGTTCTCGTCATTTCCCGGGATTAATCGCACACTTCTGGTCATCGATGGTGCCGGCATCGACCTCAATGTCGACGGCTGCGCACCTGTGCGCATTGATCGCAATACGATCCATTCCTTCCCGGGCGATCAGCAAACGTCAGCGACACTGATCGACGGTTCCATTACAGATTTGAATGTGATGAGCAGGCGCGGGATCGTCTCACAGCATGTGCGACGCATCAACGTCATGAAGCATCGAGACTTTATAGTTTCTGCACAAACGTTTCTGTTCGTCGAGCATGGTACTGCGACCATACGGTCGGCATCCACCGTCGACAGACTGTCGGCGCATGATGCGCTGCTTGTCGAACGAGGATCAACACCTGTCACCATTGAGTCTCATGCGACGGCACGTGCCGTCATCATCGAATTCGGTAGATAGGCGTCACCGGACCGCCGATTTTGATGAGGCCATAAATTACGGAAAGGCCATCCAAATCAAATATATAACCAAGAGTGATTACGTATATATGATTGGTAACGAATCGCTGCACCACTCAGTCTGACTCATGACTTAATTGCGAGGCTGGACATTCAATGCACAGGCGGCATCTCAATATTCCCATTGAAATTGTTCGCACCGTCGTTGCCATTTCAGAAACAGGTAGTTTAACCAAAGCTGCGGAACAATTGGGATTGAGTCAGCCCGCAGTGAGTTCGCAAATCAAGCGCCTCGAACAACTTGTTGGCGGTTCGCTGTTCAGCAAGACGCCGAACGGAAGCTGTCCGACCGATCTCGGCAAGCTGGTGCTTGCGCAAGCCCGCAAGATTATCGAGGCCAACGATCAGGTGCTTGCACTCGGCGGAACCGATAGTCATGGCGAGCGGCTTCGTTTGGGCCTGAGCGTCGTCATGGCGCAGCGCTTCGTGGCCCAGCAGAGCCCAACCAATCTCGATGATATACATATCCATGCCGGAATGTCCGCCGAGATTGCGACAGCGTTGATCGAGGGTCATGTCGACATCGCATGTTTTTTCCAGCGAGGAGAGATCAATTCCGATCTGGCTCCACTTGTTGTTGATGAATCCGAGGATCGGCTGGCATGGGTTCGCGCGAAATCATTCTTGCTCAGCCCCGGCGCACCTATCCCGGTCATCATCTGGACCAACGATGACTGGATGCTTCATACGCTCTCGCGACATGGCCTTTCCTATCGGATAGCCTTCAGCAGTCAGGACTACAGCGCAAAGAAGGCCGCCGTCGAAGCCGGTATTGGACTGACGGCTGTTCCCAGCCGGATCATTCCGCCGGGACTGGTTTGGGCCAAGGATTATTGCTTGCCGGAGCTTCCGACCATCAAAGCCCTGCTCTGCATTCGCCCCGGCCTGACGTCGCCGCGAGTCATAGAAATCAAGGATCAGCTCTCAGCAATGTTCCTGCACCCGGCACTGCCCAAGGAAAACGACAAAGTTGCCTGACGAGGCTGCATATTTCAGAGAGCAGGCCGAGCGCTGCGAAAAGCTGGCGCGGGAGAATGATGACCCCACGATTCGCGAGCGGCTGCTGAACCTGGCTACGGAATACGCTCGCCGCGCGGAAAGGAAGCCTGTACAGCCCCGCGGCCGGCAATCGCCGCGGCCGGAGCGGCGCTGAGCGAAGACGCGTACGTTGCCTGGCACAACTACGTCTCTGACTTGATGCTTGAACCCGGCGCGGCGGACAATGGGGCGCGCGCCAACGCCGAACGACGATGATGAATGAGATTGTCGAGTCGCTGCGCTGCCGAGACCAGCGTCGCCATTTCCAGTGCGTCCTCGTCATTTCGCATCGTCTTCGCCAACTGCGCGGTGAGAAGGTCGTCGACCTCCTGTTCGATCGCGCACAGTTCCGCATCGTCCGGCGCCGCCCTAATCCGGCGCGGCAATGTGTAAAGTGCGTTGAGCGTCGTCTCCCGGTGATCGGGCGGGCGAATGCCGAGGAACCGCCAGGCGGCAGCGAGTATCGAGGCCAGAGCGCCAAGGAGCATGGGTGCGAGATAGATGTCATCGCCGTATTTATCCATGAAGCTCTGCTCGGTGCCGTTATAGTAAGCGGCGGCGCCGGGATGGACGGGGATAAAGGCATCGGGATCGGTGTCGGCAGCGGCGATACCGGCCAGTTGCGGTTGCCCGGCAATCAGATCGCGGCGCGCCGCGACCACCATTTCGGTCAGACGCGCGATCACGCTGGAATGGAGCTTCTTGTTCGCGACCAGATAGTAACTGACCCGAAGCGTTGTCACGTCATCATCCGGGACGGGCGGCGCACCGCGGAGCGACCCTTTCGGAATGTCGAAGCTTTCATAGGCACCGTTGGCATCGGCAATGGCGCCGGCGGCGTCGATCGGGATCAACACCGGCGCGCCGGTTTTGAACAGACCGCGCACCTGAGACAAATACTTCTCAGTCAGCGGGATCACGACCAGCAGCGCGCTGACTTCCCGGGCCTCCACTACGCGCCGGGTGTCGCTGACTTCGAGATTCTTGAATGTGACCCTCGCACTCGTCAGGTCATATTGTTTGGTCAGCGCATCGACCAGCTTGCGATTGACCTCACCGCCCACCACACCGACGGTGCGGCCGCGCAGGCCCTCGACACTGGTGATCTTCGAGCCGGGCGGCGCGATCAGCATGACAACCGCCTTGGCCATGACGGCAACGGCGCGCGCCTCGGAGAGATCGCCGACATCGGCCCGGACCACAGCGAGATCGACCTTACCGGAAGAGAATGCCTTGCCGGCATCGACGGCGTTGTCGAAGGTCTCGAAATCCAGCCGGATCGGCGACTTCTTGTTGGCGAAATGGCTGGCGATGATTGCCGCCGTCTTGCCGGCTTCGCCATCGATAGATCCGACTGCCAGCTTGAGCACGGTCGGACGCTCGATATAACGCCAGGTCAGAAGGCCGCCGCCCAGCACCAGACCGAAGATGCCGGCCAGCAGAAGCACCCTGCCCCAGAACGGGAAAGCAATGGATCGCACGCTCATGTTCGGTCCTGCGCGGTCCCGCAAATTCGCTGAGGCCCCGCCCGTATGCCATCATGCGCGGGCCGTCAGCGAAAATCCATCTTTGCAGAGATGATGAAAATCCAGCAGCGCGTAGCGAACGAACAATCGGCCGGAGTGTCTTAACGCTCCAGGTCGCCCGTCTTCGGCAGGCGAGAAGCGGTGCCAGAGCGCCTTTTTATAATCATTCTAATAACATACGCGCGTTTGTCTTGACCTTGTCAGAACGCTGCTCGACAAGGTCCGGCATGACCGCCCACCCGACTGCATCTGAAACATCCGTACACGAGTTGCGCCTCGGCAATGCGCCGCGCGGATTCATCGGGACCATCGTGGCATTGCAGCCCGATATTGCAGGCGCAGCCGAGAGCGGCCACGAGCTCGAACGGCATCTGCTGGAAATGGGCTTCACCGAAGGCGCGCGCGTCGAGATCCTGCATCAGGGCGCCATCCAGCGCGATCCGATCGCGGTGCGCGTCGACAATATTACGATCGCCGTTCGCCGGCGCGAAGCCATGGCAGTTGTTGTGAAATGACCCATACAGACGTGACCACCGAGCGCTTTCATCTCGCGCTGGTGGGAGCCCCCAATAGCGGCAAGACATCGCTCTTCAACGCACTCACCGGCAGCCGCCAGAAGGTGGCGAATTATGCGGGCGTCACCGTCGAGCGCAAGGCAGGCGCCTTCGTGACGCCGGCCGGCCGTCAGGTGACGCTGCTCGACCTGCCCGGCACCTATTCGCTGCGCGGCCGCAGCCCGGATGAAGAGATCACCCGCGACGTCGTGCTCGGCAAGCGCCCCGGCGAAGCTGCGCCCGATCTGGTCCTGTGCATCGCCGACGCCACCAATCTGCGCCTCACGCTGCGGCTGATCCTGGAACTCAAGCGTACCGGTCGCCCGCTGCTGGTGGTGCTCAACATGTTCGACATCGCGCAGCGCCGCGGCGTCAGCATCGATGTCGACGCGATGTCCGCAGCACTTGGCGTGCCTGTCATCACCTCGATCGCGGTGAAGAAGGCCGGCGTCGAGGAACTGCGTCACCGCACCGACGAATTCGCCACCAATATGCCGGCGGTCACCGCCGGCGACGGCTGGACGCCGCTCGGCCTGTCCGAGATGAAAACGCTGCAGCGCGAGGCTGACCGCATCATCCGCGAAACCGTCACGATGCCGAGCAAGCCGGACACGCTGACCACGCGCGTCGATGCCGTGGTGCTGCATCCCGTCGCCGGTCTCGTGATCCTCGCGCTCATTCTGTTCGTGATGTTCCAGGCGGTATTCTCCTGGGCGCAGCCGCTGATGGAACTGCTGTCGGATTCCTTCGGCGCGCTGGGCACACTGGTGGCGCAGGTGCTGCCCGAAGGAATCATCCAGAGCTTCCTGCAGAACGGTCTGATCGCCGGCGTCGGCAGCGTGCTCGTGTTTCTCCCGCAGATCATCATCATCTTCCTGTTCATCCTGCTGCTGGAAGATTTCGGCTACATGGCGCGCGCCGCGTTCCTGATGGACCGCGTCATGGGCGGCGCCGGCCTGCACGGCCGCGCCTTCATCCCCCTGCTGTCGAGCTTCGCCTGCGCCATTCCCGGCATCATGGCGACCCGCGTGATCGACAATCGCCGCGACCGCCTCACTACCATCCTCATTGCGCCGCTGATGACCTGCTCGGCGCGCATCCCGGTCTATACGCTGATCATCTCCGCCTTCATTCCGGCCGAGACCGTCTGGGGCTGGGTCAATCTGCAGGGCCTCGTGATGTTCGGGCTCTATATCGCCGGCATCGGCAGCGCGCTGGCGGCGTCCTTCGTCATCAAGTTCTTCATGTGGCGCGACTACCAGCCGGCGCCGTTCATGCTGGAATTGCCGGACTACAAGCTGCCGCGCCTCAAGAGCATCGCCATTGGTGTCTACACCCGCGCCAAGATGTTCCTGCAGCGCGCCGGCACCACCATCCTGTCGATGATGATCCTGATCTGGTTCCTCGCCTCATTCCCGCAGGCGCCGGCCGGCGCCGAAGGGCCAGCGATCAATTACAGTCTTGCGGCCATCATCGGACACGCGCTGGAGCCGTTCTTCGCGCCGCTCGGCTTCAACTGGCAGATCACGGTGGCACTGATCCCCGGCATGGCGGCGCGCGAAGTCGCGGTCGGCGCGCTCGGCACCGTCTATGCGATCGAAGGCGGCAAGGAAGCGGCAGACGCCATCGGCCAGGCGCTGGCCAGCAAATGGAGCCTTGCGACGGCCCTGTCGTTCCTGGCCTGGTTCATCTTCGCCCCGCAATGCGCCTCAACATTGGCCGTGATCCGCCGCGAGACCGGCAGCACCAAGTGGATGGTGGTGACGTTCCTCTACATGTTCGCACTGGCCTATGTGGCGAGCCTGATCACCTACAATATCGCGAAGGCCGCCGGGCTGGGGTAGCGCACCCCCACGACGACGTCGTCGCCTCAATAGCCCGCTGCGAGGCCATCCTTGCGCGGATCGGATCCGGCGACATAACCGCTGTCGATCCTGCGCACGAGCTGCGCGCCACCAAAGCCGAAAGCTGAATCCGGCGGCTCGCGCTCGATGACATGGCCGCGGCTGGCGAGATCGGCGGCGACATTGTCCGGCACCGCCGTCTCGATCGCCACTTTCAACCCGGCCACATAGCGCCAGCGCGGCGCATCCGCTGCGGTCTGCGGATCCTGTCCCCAGAGCTGCATGCGCAGCATGATCTGCAGATGGCCCTGTGCCTGCATAGGACCACCCATCAGGCCGAAGGCCATCAGCGGCTCTTTGCCCTGCATGACGAAGCCCGGAATGATGGTCTGGAACGGCCGCTTGCGCGGGCCAACCTGATTGGGATGACCATCGGTCAGGACGAAACCGAAGCCGCGATTCTGCAGGCTGATGCCGGTGCCGGGCACGACCACGCCGGAGCCGAAGCCCGAATAGTTCGACTGGATATAGGACACCATCATGCCATTGGCGTCGCCGGTGGACAGGCACACCGTGCCGCCGGTTTTGGGTGCGCCGGCGCCGAAATCCTGCGCGCGGCTCATGTCGATCAGTTTGGCGCGTGACGCGAGATAGGCGGGATTGAGCAGATGCGCGACGGTGACATCGTGCATGTAATCGAGGTCGGCGGCGTAAGCGTAGACATCGGCGAAGGCCAGCTTTGTGGCCTCGATCTGCAAATGGAAAGCATCGCCGCTGTCGAGCACAAGACCATCGGTGCCGTAGGCTCTCATGATACCCAACGCCATCAGCGCGGCGATGCCCTGCCCGTTCGGCGGTATCTCATGCAACGATGCGTCGCCGAAATCCTGATGGATGGTGCCGCACCAGTCATTCTTGTGTGCGGCGAGATCAGCCTCTTCGAGCACCGCACCATGCTCGCGCGCAAAGTCAGCGATGCGCTGGGCGAGTTCGCCGCGATAGAAGGCTTCGCCTTTGGTCTCGGCGATCAATTTCAACGAATATGCATGGCCCGGCGCTTTGAAGAGTTCACCAGCCGCCGGCGCGCGACCGTTCGGCATGAAGGCTTCGGCGAAGCCCGGCTGGTTCTTCAGTTCCTCTGCGCCGCGGCGCCAGAGTTCGGCAATCACGGGCGAGACATTGAAGCCATTCTCCGCATAGGAGATCGCGGGCCCGAACAGATCCGCGAAGGGCAGCTTGCCGAAGCGCTCGGACAGATCGACCCAGGCAGAGACGGCGCCGGGTACGGTGACGCTTTCCCAGCCGCGGTGCGGGAACGTCTTGTGATTTGCAAATCGCTCAGGAGTCCATCCTGCCGGCGACCGGCCGGAGGCGTTGAGGCCGTGCAGCTCCTTGCCGTCCCACAGGATGCAGTAGGCGTCCGATCCGATGCCATTGCCGGTCGGCTCGACCACGGTCAGCGTGATCGCTGCCGCAAGCGCCGCATCCAGCGCATTGCCGCCGCGTTCCAGCATGCGCAACCCGGCCTGTGTCGCCAGCGGCTGCGACGCCGCCACCACATTGCGCGCCATAACCGGCGAACGGCGGGAGGCATAAAGTCCATCGTGTCTGTATTGCATGGTGTAACCTTGGGATACGCTCTGGCTTCGACAATAACCGTGGTTTTATGCCTTCGCGCCGAACTGTGATAGGGTCGAGGCGCAACCTTCCCTTTGGCCGCCGGATGCAAGTCATGCTCCAACGCAAAGGAGCACAGGTGCGTGGCACCTATGCTCCTTCATGGGATCAGGATTGTTGAGTATGCGCGCGCTTACACGCGCTCGATGATGATCGCCGGTGCCATGCCGCCGGCGGCGCACATGGTGACCAGGCCGCGCTTCAGGTTGCGGCGCTCGAGTTCGTCCAGAATGGTCCCGATCAGGATCGCGCCGGTGGCGCCGATCGGATGACCGAGCGCGATCGAACCGCCATTGACGTTGACCTTGTTGCGATCGAGATCGAGATCGCGGATGAACTTCTCGGCGACCACGGCGAAGGCTTCATTGATCTCCCACAGATCGATGTCTTCCTTCTTGAGACCGGCCTTTGCCAGTACCTTCTGCGCAGCCGGCACCGGCGCATTCAGCATCAGGGTCGGATCGTCGCCGATATTGGCCATCGCCACGATGCGCGCGCGGGGCTTCAGGCCATGCTTGTCGGCATAGGACTTCGAGGTCAGCAGCAGGGCTGCGGCACCATCGACCACGCCTGATGAATTGCCGGCGTGGTGGAAATGCTCGATCTTGAGATCCGGATATTTCTGGTTGATCTGCTTGCGATAGGTCATGCCCGCTGCATCGAGCGGATGATCGGCCATCGCAGCAAAAGCCGGCTTCAAACCGGCGAGACCTTCGGCAGTGGTTTCCGGGCGGGGGTACTCGTCTTTCGCGAGCACGATGTTGCCCTCGTCATCCCTCACCGGGACGATGCTCTTGTCGAAACGGCCTTCCTTGATCGCGATGGCTGCGCGACGCTGGCTTTCCAGACCGAGCGCATCGAGCGCCTCGCGGCTGATGCCCTCCATCGAGGCAATCGCGTCGCCACAGATGCCCTGATGCGACTGCGGATGCACCTTGGCGAGCCGCTTATTGCCCGAGCCCATGCCGAGCGGCGCCTTGCCGGCGGCCATGTCTTCGGCAGCCATCGCACCAGTGAGCGACATCATCTCGGTGCCGCCGGCGATGACGACGTCTTCCATGCCCGACATGATCTGCGCTGCTGCGAAATTCACCGCGGTGATGCCGCCACCGCAGAAGCGATCGAGGGTAGTGCCGGAAGCCTTGATGTCATAGCCGGCATCGAGCGCGGCCATACGGCCGAGATCGCCGCCCTGCTTGCCGCGCTGGGTCGAGGTCGACCAGATCACGTCATCGACGTCGGCGGTGTTGAGTTTATTACGCTCAGCAATCGCCTTCAGCACGGTCGCTGCCAGATGCTGCGGATGATGTTCAGCGAGCTTGCCCTTGCCCACTTTGCCGATGCCACGGGGCGTGCGGACTGCGTCAATGATATAGGCCTCGGCCATGCTCTTCTCCCAAGAGTTTTGAAGTGTTTTTCTGACCGCGAGATTGGCCAAGCGACTCGTGAAGTCAAGGTGCGCAGGCGGCATGCACGTCTGCCAAAATTGGCGGGCATCTGGCGCAATGTCATCCGCTACCGGAAAATTGGCACAACCCAGGCACGATATTATAACCATACCGGCGCTATGAGACTGAGGCGGCCGCGCCGCTGCACGCTCATTGCGCTCAACAGCCAGAAATCCAGGAACCTATCTTCATGGATCAGCCTGATGTCCCCCGCCGACGCTCTCGCGTATTTGCGCCTGGGCTCGCCGTCGCCGCGCTTTTGCTGCTGCTGCCTGTAGCAGTGTGGCTCGACCTGACCAATCTGGTTGACGCCGCCTTGCGCCGGCAGGCCAATGACCTGAACTCCGTGATCACCAGCGTGCGTGGTTATTACGCAACCAATGTGGTCGGGCGCGTGCTGGCCCATCAGGGCACCACGGAGGTGGTTCATAATTATGAAAGCGTTCCGGGCGCGATCCCGATCCCGGCGACGCTTTCCCTCGAACTCGGCCGGGTGATCGGCGCGCAGCAGGAGAACATCAACTACCGCTTCGTGTCGGATTACCCATTCCAGAACCGCGCGCCGCACCAGCTTGACGATTTTGAGAGGACATCGCTGCGCAGCCTGCGCGACAATTCCGAACAGAAGATCATCGACACCAAGGCGTCGCTGTTCAGCGACACCGTCCGCATCGTCGCGCCGGTGCTGATGGGCCCAGCCTGCGTCAGCTGCCACAACAGCCATCCGGAAAGTCCGAAGAAAGATTGGAAGGTCGGCGATGTCCGGGGCATTCAGGAAGTGATCATCACGCAGCCGATCGCGGCGAACCTGTTTTCCTTCAAGTTCCTGCTGGCCTATTTCGCTCTGGCGGCCGTCAGCGGCGTCTCGTTCCTCACTTTGCAGCGTCGCCAGTCGCGGCGCATTGCCGGCATGAATCAGGAGCTGGAGGCCAACAACGATTTCCTCGCCACGCTCTCGATGAAGATTTCACGTTACATCTCGCCACAGGTCTACAAGAGCATCTTCAGCGGCCAGAAGGACGTCACGATCCATACCGAGCGCAAGAAGCTGACGATCTTCTTCTCGGACATCCAGAATTTCACGGCCACGACAGAGCGGCTGCAGCCGGAGCTGATCACGCATCTGCTCAACGAGTACTTCACGGAGATGTCGGCGATTGCCCACAAATATGGCGGCACCATCGACAAGTTCATCGGCGATGCGATGCTGATCTTCTTCGGCGACCCTGATACCAAAGGCGATCGTCAGGACGCGCAGGACTGCCTGCGCATGGCGTGGCGGATGCAACGCAGACTGCTTGAGCTGAATGCGAAGTGGCGCACCGAAGGCATCGAGGAACCGTTCAAGGCCCGCATCGGCATCAATTCCGGTTATTGCAATGTCGGCAATTTCGGCAGCGCCGATCGCATGGACTATACGATCATCGGTGCAGAGGCCAATCTCGCGGCGCGCCTGCAGTCGATCGCCGAGCCGGGCGGCATTGCCATCAGCTATGAAACCTTCGCGCTGGTGAGCGACATCATCACCTCGCATCCGCTGCCGCCGATCACCATGAAAGGCATCAGCCGCGAGGTCGTACCCTATGCGGTGGACAGCATCATCGACGACAAGCCGGTGCAAACCGATATCGTCGTTGAACGCATGCCGGGGCTGGATTTCTATCTCGACCCGGCGGCCGTGCGGCCCAGCGACACCGAACGCCTGCGCTCGGTACTGAACAAGGCCCTGGCCTCGCTGGATCGCAAGGTATAATCGGCCGTAAAAGTGGCGCCCTGAGCGCCACACAGCTGTGTCTATCGCCGGCAGGCAGGTTGCCCCGATTCAGCGAACACCATAGTCATGGCTGAACGACGCTGCGCCTGAAGAACTGCCCGGAATCAGATGCTCCAAGACGATCTTAGCCTGCAGGATAATCCCGGCCTTGCCGCCATGGCGGACACGCTCGCCCGATCGACCGATTACCGCGTGCTGCGCCGGCTGATCCCGCGCACCGAATTCGCGCCAGCCAATGGCCAGCCGACCAGATCCGGCATTCTTCTCGACGTCGAGACCACTGGCCTCGATCAGGTTCGCGACGAAGTCATCGAACTCGCGATGATCAAGTTCGACTATCTGCCGGACGGCAGCATCACGCGCGTCGCGGATATCTTCACCGCATTCAGCGAGCCGTCGCGGCCGATCCCGCCGGAGATCACCGAGCTGACCGGCATTACCGACGAGATCGTCGCAGGGCACCGCATCGATCCGGAGGCAGTCGCCAAATTCGCCGACAACGCCGTCATCGTCATCGCGCATAATGCGAGTTTCGATCGCAAATTTTCCGAACGCTACTGGCCCGTGTTTCAGCACAAGGCCTGGGGCTGTTCCGCCACGGAAGTGGACTGGCGCAAACACGGCTTCGACGGATCGCGCCTGGGCTATCTGCTCGCTGGCGCCGGCTTCTTTCACCAGGCGCACAGGGCGATCGACGACTGCCACGCACTGCTGGAGATTCTCGCCTTTGAACTGCCCGACCTGGGCGAACCGGCGCTTGCAGTTTTGCTGGAGCGCGCCCGCAAGAAGACGATGCGAGTCTGGGCGGAACAGTCGCCTTTCGATCTCAAGGACGAACTGAAGCGACGCGGCTATCGCTGGAGCGACGGTTCCGACGGCCGGCCGAAATCCTGGTACATCGACGTCGAGGAAAGCAAAGAAGCGAGCGAAATCGAATTCCTGCGCAAGACGATCTATATGCGCGATGTCGAGCCTCGCGTGCAAGCGCTCAGCGCGATGAGCCGGTTTTCAGTACGCGCCTAGCGCGGCTGGCCCAGGCGGGCCAGCCTCTCGCTTTTAGCCGCGCGACCAACGGTCAACGTTCCATGCAGACTAGACCGGCTGCAAACCGAGCGCCTGTGCCGCCTCGATCCAAACCGGCAATTCCTTCTGATACAGCGCATTGGTCTCCTTGAAGCCGAGCGCCGGTTCGAGCACGAAGGTCTTCAGCACTTCCTTTACTTTCGGATCGCTGTTGGCCGCTACACAAAGCTGCGACAGCCGATCAACAATTGGCTGCGGCGTCGCCTTGGGTACGGCCCAGCCCGTGAAGCCGCTGACGGTGAAGAATTTCGACGTTGCGCCCTGCTCGGGCAACGTCTTCACGTTGGGGATCGCGTCGACCTTCTTCGAATGCACGGCGAACACAACACCACGGTCGCCTTGCAGCACGGTCTGCGCAGCGGTGTAGCTGCCCATCGCAAAATCGATCGAGCCTTCCGCCAGTCCCGTCCACATCGGCGCCTCACCGCGATAGTGGATCGGCTCGATCTTGAGGCCATACTGCTTGTTGAGTTCGTTGATCGTCATATGCGGAGCCGAGCCGACACTATAGGTGCCGAAGTTCACTTTGTCGTTCTTGCGCGCGAAGGCGACGAAGTCCTCCAGTGTCTTGACGCCGGATTTCGGACTCGCGACCAGCGGCAATCCGGCGCCGGGAATGACGCTGACCAGCGTCAGATCCTTGTCCATGTCGTAACCGGGCGTCTTCAGCATCACCCGGTTCATCACATAGGTGGTCGAGATGGAGCAGAGCATCGTGTGGCCATCAGGCTCGGCGCGCGCGACTTCCGCCGTGCCGATGGCGCCGGATGCGCCAGCCTTGTTTTCGATGACGACGGTCTGCCCGACCTGCTTGGAGATATATTCGCCGAAGGCGCGCGCCAGGAGATCGGTCTGCCCACCGGCCGGATAACTACAGATCATACGGATCTGCCGCGACGGCCACGCTGCTTGTGCCGAAGCATCGCGCGCAACGAACGGCATGGCGACCGCCGCCGAGCCCGCAGCAATGAAGTGACGACGATTGATGATCGCAGACATGTTTCCCTCCCTGTTTTTTACGACGGTATCCGATCGCTCCGACCTCCGCCACGACGATAGACAGGACAGATTGGCGCATAGGGAAAGCAAATCGCTTTCAGCCCCGCAGGACTGCACACATCGGCACGCGCCATCTGGATCGAAACGCAGCGGTGCAGTAGTGTCCGCGCCAACTAAAAATGCCGGACCGTTCGGATCTGGCGCGCACACATCACTTGAGGAATGAAACACCATGGCGCGGAATATTCTGATTCTCGGAGCTTCTTACGGCTCATTGCTGGCTACAAAGCTCTTGATGGCCGGTCACAACGTGACCCTGATCTGCCGGAAGAACACCGCAGAGCTCATCAACCGCGACGGCACTGAAGTACGCATCAAGCTGCGCGACGAACCCAATCACCGCGCCATCTTCTCGCGCGACCTGCCGGGGAAACTGGATGCGACGTCGCCCGACAAGGTCGATCTGCCTCGATACGATCTGGTCGGCCTTGCGATGCAGGAGCCGCAATACACCAACCACACGATCCGCGTTCTGATGATCAAGATCGCCGCGGCGAAGCTTCCGTGCCTGTCGATCATGAACATGCCGCCGCTGCCCTACCTCAAGCGTATTCCGGGGCTGGCCGACATGAATCTCGAAGAGGCCTATACCAATGCCCAGGTGTGGGAGCGTTTCGAGCCCGGACTGGTGACGCTGTGCTCGCCCGATCCGCAGGCCTTCCGGCCGCCGGAAGAAGCGGCGAATGTCCTTCACGTGGGCCTGCCGACGAATTTCAAGGCATCGGCCTTTGCCGATCCGGCTCACAATAAACTGCTGCGCGAACTCGAAGCTGACATCGACGCTGTGAAGCTCGATGGCCAGGACGTGCCGGTGAAGCTGAAGGTATTCGACTCGCTGTTCGTCCCACTGGCGAAGTGGTCGATGCTATTGACCGGCAACTATCGCTGCATCACGCCCGAAGAGCCGCAGTCGATCCGCGATGCCGTTCACGGCGATCTGAACGTATCACAATCGATCTACGAGCATGTCGATGCCGTGGCGCGGCGCCTCGGCGCTGATCCCGGGGATCAGGTACCGTTCGCGAAATACGCCAAGGCGGCAGAGAGCCTGCTCAAGCCATCGTCGGCGGCCCGTGCGGTGGCTGCCGGTGCGCCTTTCATCGAGCGGGTCGATCTTCTGGTGAAGCTGATTTCGCATCAACTCGGCATGACAAATGCAAATATCGACCGTACGGTCGAAGTCGTCGATCAGAAGCTCAACGAGCGGCTGGAGTCCGGCGCTGGAATCTGACGCGCCATTCCGATCGTTCGCAGCAGCACGTCCATCGGTCTCCCGACGAACAGTCGTCGCGAGGCCGATGTTGCGAAAGGCACCCGCAGTCTACGCGATGACCATGATCTCGAGCTCCTGGGCACCTGCGCCGACGACATCGCCGACGGCTTTGCCCATGAGCGACTTCGCGACAGGAGAGACGAAAGAGATCGATCCCGCCTTGGGGTCCGCTTCGTCCTCGCCCACGATCCGATAGGTCTGCACGCGCCCGTCATTGCGGCTAAAGGTCACCGTGCTGCCGAAAGCCACAGTATCCGTTGACGTCGGGGCCGGGACGAGCCGGGCCGTGCGCACACGTGCCGTAAAATAACGCATATCGCGCAACGGGATCGCCGCCTGCCGCCGCCGCTCGTTCACGTCATCGATCGCGCTCGCCGCGTCATGGGCCTCGCGCGCCTGTCGAAGCTGTAACTCCAGCGCCTTCAACCCGGCCTCGGTCACGAGGTTCGGATGCGGCGAAATCGGGCGGTCGGGCAACTGCGTTTCCGACGCCGTTTCGGCACTCTCTTCCTTGGTGAAAGCAACGCTCACTCTCGAACTCCGGTTCGGCGCGGTCCGCACTGACGGTGCAGATGGCGATTATCCCACCGGTTTGTCAAAACCATGCAGAAGTAGCCTGATCGCGCAAACCGGCCTACCCGATTTTTGCTGCTTTACGGTAGCGGGAGGCATCAACACAGCCATGTTCGAGCGGACGGTCAATCCGATTGTGTTTGCGATCTGAGAGGGTTATGGACTGGCTAGACCGATCCTAAACTGGATCGTGACGGACCCTGCCCTGACTGCAGGGTCTGACATGCCTCAATGCCGAACGCCGGCGGCGGTGCTCTCAAACCTCGCCGATCAAGAAAGCCGTCAGGAAGGAATTCGCCGTGTCCAAGTCGCCCGTCGTCACCATCGACAATCATCCAGGCCGCTCTGCGCAGACCATCGGGATTGCGCGCGTGCTGGGGACGGACGAGACGCTCATCCATGAGCCGTCGGTGGGCGTGGTAGGCACCAAAGGCGACAGCCAGTGTTACATGGGCGTGATGTCCAAGGTGGACGCGATCCATGAGAGCCTGAAGAAGCGGATCGGCCGCGGCGAAGGCCAGCTGCCCTATCGCCTGGTACAGCCGGAATACACCATCGCCACTTCGGACGGCATCCGCAACGGCACGCGCGAAATGCGCTATTCGCTGATTGGACGTGAAGTCACCAATGATGCGCTAAGCGAGCATCTGAGCGCCACCGGCTTGCTCGGCACTATTGCCGTGGTTGCCTGCGACAAACCTCCGGTCGGCACACTGGCTGCGCTGCTCGAACACAACGAGCCCGGCATCATCATGTCGGACGGGTCGATCCATCCGGGCGAGGACCCGAAGACCGGCGAGAAGCTGGACATCGTCAGCGCCTATCAGGTCGCCGGCAATGCGGACGCCGAATATCGCCACCACATCGCCTGCCATGCCTGCCCGGGCATCGGCTCGTGCGGCGGCATCTTCACCTACAACACGATGCAGACCTTCATCGGCGTCGTCGGCATGCAGCCGCTGCACATGGTGGCGCCGCCATCCGACGATCCGCGCCGCCTGAAGGAATTCCCGGAGCAGCTCGTCGGCTATCTTGCCAACATGATCGCCAAGGGCATCAAGCCGCGCGACATCGTGAGCCGCGACAGCATTCGCAACGCGGTGATCGTTTCGATGGCGATCGGCGGCTCGACCAATGTCACGCTGCATGCGCCGGAAATCGCGCGCGCGGCCGGCTTCGCCGACTTCTGGAAGGACGTCATGACGCCGGCGGAGTTCAACTACCTGTCACAATACATCGTGCCGGTGCTCACCGACGCGCGTCCCTATGGCAAGTATTCGATGGTCGACATCGATGCGGTCGGCGGCGTGCAGGTGATCGTGCGCGAACTGATGGAAGCCGGCCTGATTAATGGCGACGTGCTGACCTGCACCGGCGAAACGCTGGCACAGCAAATCAAGCGCCTGGAGACCAAGCCGGCCGACGGCAAGGTCGTCTATACCGTTGCCAAGCCCTACAAGCCGACCGGCGGCCTGCGCGTGCTCGGCGGCAATCTGTCGCCGGAGTTCTCGGCGATCCTCAAGCTCGCTGGCGTCGAAGGCGGCCTTGAGGACAATCTGTTCCGCGGCACCGCGCGCGTATTCGAAGGCGAACGCGGCCTGCTCGCAGCGCTCGACAAGCATCCCGAGCGTTTCCAGAACCACGACATGGTCATCGTGCGTTACGATGGCCCTGTCGGCGCACCCGGCATGCCGGAAATGCTCGATCCGACCTCGCGCATCACGACGCTGTGCCGCGAACGTGGCATCGTCGTCGGCCTGATGACCGACGCCCGCTTCTCAGGCGGTTCAGTGGGCCTCGTGATCGGCCATGTCGGGCCGGAAGCTGCGCTCGGCGGCGCCATCGCGCTGATCGAGGATGGTGACGAGATCGTTGCCGATCTCAACGTCAACGAGCTCAACTGCACGCAGCTTAAGGATCCTGCAGTCTACAAGCAGCGCAAGACGGCATGGGACAAGGTCGTCGCGGACAACGGCGGCATCCATCCGAATTGCGGCGACGCCGACACGCGCCTGCTGCATCGCGCCCGCACCAGCGCAGTCCCCGCCACCCGCGGCGCCGGCCTGCACCCCAATCGCGATGTTTGGGTGCGCAACCAGCGCGAAGCCGCGCGCTCGGGTTTCGTGCCGAAAAATACGCATCGTCCGGAAGCCAACAAGGCTTTCTAGACCTGAGGACAGGCGGTCAGGGCCGGGGTTGCTGCGAAGCTCCCGGCCCGAGCCATTTCCCGCCCTCTTCCATCAGCTCGTCCCAACGCGGCTGGAGCATTTTTCTTTATTGAAAGCATGATCTTATCCGAAAACCGGCATCCACTTTTCGGGATCATGCTCTAGCCCTCTCCCGCTTCGAGCATTTTGAGCGCCTCTCGGTTATCGGCGGCGCGCGCATCATCGATATAGGCGACGAGCAAACGGTTGATGGCGATCGAATCAAGCAGCCTGAATTCGCGGGGCCCGATCCAGCCATCAAAATAGCGGTCGATATAACCGATGGGGCTATCGCGCTCCTCCACCCAGTTCGGCCCGATCAGGGCTTGGGGGCGCAGTTCCCAGTAGCAGGAAACGAGATGGCCGCCCCTGGCAGAGTGGCCAAGGATTCGCTGACCGTCGCGTGGCGCCTCACTCATCGGCCGAAGGAAGTGGCCGTACTCACGTAAAATCCGCTCAACCTGCATGCAACGCGATTCCATTCACGGAGGCGCCGACGGGCACCGCGCAAACATCTAACGGGTCGCGCGTTTTTTGTTTCCAATGTCAGATGGGGCGGCTTGTTGCCGGCGTTTGCATCGCGTTTTGAGGCGTTCCAAACGTGACGCGAGAAGCTGCAGCCGACGCTGAAGGAGCGCTGTGGTTTAGGTGATCACAATAATGCGATCTGGAGTAAAACCAAACTGCTGCGGGTTAGGCGAGCAGGTATCTTGGTCCGCTAAACCTCTGCAAATTAAGGCATCTTTCAGCTTTCATTAAGGCGCCGATAAGCATGTCGTCGCGCCAATCCAAATCGCGTCGGGTTGTCGATTGCTGTGGCGAATGGGTGACAGCATTTTATGCAAAAGCTGTCTAAGTCCACGCCATAGACGGAGCGAACGCGCTCTCGCTCTAAAATGGTTTTCTGGAGAAGAAGAAAATGAAGAACTTCCTGTTGGGCACTGTTGCCCTGATCGCTCTGGGCGCTTCGGTTCCGGCAATGGCCGCTGACCTGGCCGCCCGTCCCTACACCAAGGCTCCGGCTTACGTTGCCGCCCCGATCTACAACTGGACCGGTTTCTACATCGGTGGCCACGTCGGCGGCGCGTTCAACGGCTCGAACGGCTTCGGCGGCACCTCCGACAATTCGGATGGTCGCTTCCTCGGCGGTCTGCAGATCGGCGCTGACTACCAGTTCGCTCCGAACTGGGTTGTTGGTATCGAAGGTCAGTACAGCTGGGTTGGTTCGAACAACACCAACGTCGCTTTCCTCACCACGCCAGGCGTCACCTACAACCTGAACCAGAAGGGCCTCGGCTCGGTCACCGGTCGTATCGGTTACACTTGGGGTCCGGCACTGCTCTACGTGAAGGGCGGCTACGCTTACTCCGACTACAGCGAATCGCTGGTCCTGACCGGCGTCGGCACTCCGGTTGCCTTCGCAGCTGGCACCAAGCATGACGGTTACACCGTCGGCGCTGGTCTCGAATACATGTTCACCCAGAACTGGTCGGGCAAGGTTGAGTACCAGTACTACGACTTCGGCAAGACCACCTTCACGACCCCGGTCGCGCTGGCTGGCGTGTCGTCCCGCAACGACGAGCACACCGTCAAGGCTGGCCTGAACTACCGCTTCAACTGGGGTGGCCCGGTCGTCGCGAAGTACTGAGCTTCACGCCTGGTTACAGGCCTCTGACTACGGAAAGGCCGGCGGAAACGCCGGCCTTTTTGTTTTACCCTTTGGTAACCTCGCAAGCCCCGCGACAGCCAAAGGTTGTCGGTTTACCCGAATGTTAACCCGGTACCGACATACTCTCCGCGCTATCCGCCACCAGGACGGTGGACGCGGG
Source organism: Tardiphaga sp. P9-11 (assembly GCF_008329525.1). Taxonomy (GTDB): domain Bacteria; phylum Pseudomonadota; class Alphaproteobacteria; order Rhizobiales; family Xanthobacteraceae; genus Tardiphaga. Next base: position 201,341 of record NZ_NPKQ01000009.1, read on the forward strand.
GGGAATCAATGGCACTGACGTCATTCATCGGAAAATTTGGACGGTTTCGTTTCTCGCGGCCCCGTTGGGGCATCCGCGGCAGCCTGTTCGCCGCCTTCGCGGTTATCGCAGGCATGGCGATCCTGATCAGTGCAGGCGCCGGCATGATTCTCGGCCAGCTCGGGGGCATGATGACGGACCTGAACGGCCGGGACATTCCGAAACTCACTGCCAGCCTTCAATTGGCCACCGCCAGCGAGAGCCTTGCCAGCCAGGGCCCGATGCTGCTGGCATCGAGCAGCGTCGACGTGCTGAAGGAACGCTCGCAGCGCATGCGGGATACACACAAGATTGCAGTCGAGAAGCTCGATGCCATCGCCAAGCTCGGCGCCGACAAGGCCGTGGTCGCCGCCCTGGCCGAGACCGTGAAAAACATTGAAGACACGATTCGCAGCCTTGGCGCCGCCACTCAGGAACGCCTCGACGCCCTCGCCCAGCATCAGAAGCAATACGACTCCCTGCGCGCCGCTGCGGCAAATTTCGTCAAGATGTCGGAGCCAGCCGCCACCGATGCCCAGAACGTGATGGACGAGACGCTACGGGCAACAGTCTTCTCGGCCGAGGATTCAGGCGAAGCTGCGCGCGTCATCGTGCAGGTCGGCGAAGTCGTCGCCAGTACCAACCTAATCTCATCCGATCTGATGGCCGCATTGTCGGCCGGCACATCCGAGGCACTCGATCCGATCGAAGCAAGCTTCAAGGCTGCACAGGCGCGCGTCAAATCGAATCTCGATGCCCTGGTTGGCATCAAGGGCACGAAGGAACTGAAGGAAGCCGCCGTGCAACTGCTGGCAATCGGCGACGGCAAGAACAGCGTCTTCAAAGTGCGCCAGAAAGAGATGGACACCGTCGAATATGGCGAACTCATCCTCGACGAGACGCGCAAGCTGAATCTCGGCCTCGGTATGAGTGTCAGGCAACTGGTGGACAAGGTACGCAGCGAAACCGACGCCGCCACGACAGAGGCGCAGACGACAATCACGCTGGCGACGCAGGTGATGCTCGGCCTCGGCGCGCTGACGCTGATCGGATCGGCATTGTTCGTCTGGCTCTATGTCGGCCGCAGCATTCTGCGCCGCCTCGCGCAATTGCAGCGCGCCATGCAGCGGCTGTCCAGCGGAGATCTCGACACCGAGATCGCCCGCAGCCGCCAGCAGGACGAAATCGCGGCAATGGCGGGTACGCTCGAAGTATTCCGTGACAGCATGATCAACGCCCGCACGCTCAGCGCAGAACAGGATCAGGACCGCATTGCCAAAGGCGAACGTACGTCGCGTATCGAAGCCCGCATCGTCGACTTCGAAAGCAAGGTGCGCAACGCTTTGGAGAAGCTGCAGACCTCGGCTGATTCCATGCAATCGACCGCGCAGAGCATGTCGGCCACCGCCGATCGCTCCAGCCAACTGGTCAGCGCTGTCGCGTCGGCCGCAGAGGAAACTTCGGTGAACGTCCAGACGGTCTCGGCCGGGACCGAGCAGCTGTCGTCATCGATCAACGAGATCAGCCGACAGGTCGTGACATCAGCCGAAATCGCCGCAAAGGCCGTCAGCGAGGCCGGCGAAACCGACGCAACGATGCAGGGCCTGGCCGATAACGCCAACCGTATAAGCGTGGTGATCGATCTGATCCAGACCATTGCCTCGCAGACCAATCTGCTGGCGCTCAATGCGACCATTGAAGCTGCACGCGCGGGCGATGCAGGCCGCGGCTTCGCCGTCGTGGCATCGGAAGTGAAGAGCCTTGCCGATCAAACGGCCAAGGCCACCGACGAGATCCGCACGCAGATCGTTTCGATGCAGCAGGTCACCTCCACCGCCGTCGGTGCGATCCGCAACATCGGGCAGACCATCGCCGAGATCAACCATGTGAGTGCTGCCATCGCCACCGCCGTCGAACAGCAGGGTGCGGCAACACGCGAGATCGCGCGTAACATCCAGCACGCCGCCGGCGGCACCAGCGAAGTGTCGAGCAACATCGTCGGCGTCAGCGATGCATCGACGCAGGCCGGCACGGCTGCCAACGACGTGCTCGGCGCCTCGGGCGAACTGCGCCGCGAGGCCGACGTTCTTCGTGGTGAAATCGACGAATTCCTGTCGAGCATCCGCGCCGCTTAAGCCGACAATCCAGCGCATGGCTGCACCCGGCCAGCGTCATTGCTCCTGCCCTCAAAATCATGGACTGCTTTCACAGCAGCCCATGACCGGTGGCTGCGCAGAATGTAAGGATTGCGTGAATGCCCCCAACACCCTCTGCAGGGACAACGACCGAACTGCGCCACGACTGGCAGCGTCATGAAGCCCAGACCCTGTATGACCTGCCGTTCGCAGATCTGATCTTTCAGGCTCAGAGCATCCACCGCAACAATTTCGATCCGAATCACGTCGAGACTGCGAGCCTACTCAGCATCAAGACCGGCGGCTGCGCGGAAGACTGCGGTTACTGCTCGCAAAGCGCCCACTACAACACTGACGTCAAGGCGACAAAGCTGATGGATCGCGACGCCGTGGTTGCCACGGCGCAGCGTGCAAAGGATGCCGGCGCGAGCCGCTTTTGCATGGCTGCGGCCTGGCGCAATCCCAAGGACAAGGATCTCGACCGCGTTTGCGACATGGTCAGCGCGGTGAAGGATCTCGGCCTCGAGACCTGCGCGACGCTGGGCATGCTCACGGAAGATCAGGCCAAACGTCTGCAGGACGCCGGCCTCGACTTCTACAATCACAATGTCGATACCTCGCGGGAATTCTACGGCAAAATCATCACCACGCGGACGATGGAAGATCGTATCGAGACATTGGCGCGGGCGCGCCATGCCGGCCTCAAGGTCTGCTGCGGCGGTATCATCGGCATGGGCGAGCAGGTCGAGGATCGTCTGGGCATGCTGATGCTGCTGGCGAACCTGCCGCATCATCCGGACAGCGTGCCGATCAACATGTGGAACGAGGTGAAGGGCGTACCGGTCAACGACACCGCCGAACGCCCGGATCCGATCGCACTGGTCCGCATGATCGCGGTGGCGCGTATCATGATGCCGAAGAGCGTCGTGCGGCTTTCCGCCGGGCGGCAATATATGACCGATGAACTGCAGGCACTGTGCTTCGTCGCCGGTGCCAATTCGATCTTCATCGGCGACGTGTTGCTGACGACGAAGAACCCGCAGACCGACCGCGATGCCAATCTGCTGGACCGTCTTGGCATGACGTCACGGCTCGACGAGGTGAGCGGAAAGAGCACGTCGGCGCTGCCAATTGCCGCTTCAGCACGGGCCGATATGCGCGCTGGCGCATAAACCCATGCCCTGCGCCAGCCAAATTTGTACTGGCGCAGGGGTCCTCGGCCCGCTAAGCCGGATGAAAAGGACATTGTGACAGAACCGATGCATTCGAAAACAGACGCCAGCACAAAGCCAGCCGATGACCTCCAATATCCTTGGGAGAGCCATCCCGGCACCGATCAGATGGTCGAAATCGCCCCGGGCGTTCTCTGGATCCGGCTCGATCTGCCGTTCCGTCTCAACCATGTGAACATCTACTTGCTCGCGGACGGCGACGGCTGGGCCATGGTCGATACCGGCTTCGGCAACGACGCCACCATCGCAGCGTGGACCAAGCTGTTCGAAGGCCCCCTCAAGGGCATCGCCATCAGCAAGGTGATCGTTACCCATGCGCATCCCGATCATGTCGGCCAGGCCGGCTGGATCGTGCAGCGCTTCGGCTGTCCGTTCTACATGTCACAGGTCGAATATCTGCAGGGCATCTATCACCAGAACCGTCGCACCGAAGAGCGCGTCGTCAACATGCGGCAGTTCTTCCATCGCCACGGCATGGACGCAGATATCACCGAGCAATTGCTCGGCCGCGGCCAGGAGTACCTGAAGAAGACAGTGCCGCTGCCGGCAGCCTATCGCCGATTGTCCGACGGCGACGATCTCGTGATCGGCACGCGCACATTCCGCATCCTTACCGGCGCCGGCCATTCGCCGGATCAGGTGATGTTGTATTGCGAAGCCGACAAACTGTTCCTGTCGGCCGACCAGGTGCTCAGCAAGATCTCGCCGAATGTCAGCGTCTGGGCTCATGAACCCGACGAAAATTCACTCGGCTCCTATCTGCGCTCGCTGAAGCGTCTCGCCGATACGCTGCCCGACGATGTGCTCGTGCTGCCCGGTCACGGCGTGCCGTTTCATGGCCTCAAGATCCGCATCAAGCAGCTCGCCGATCATCATGAAGAGCGCTGTCAGATGATCGCCGCCGCATGCAACGTCACCGGCAAGACATCCGCCGAGCTGGTGCCGGTGGTGTTTCACAAGCACAAGCTGGACGCCCACCAGACCGGATTTGCCGCCGGCGAATTGATCGCCCACGTCAACCACATGCTGGCGCAGAAGCGGCTGACCTCGACGCTCGACGCAGATGGCATGCTGCAGTTCAAATCGACGTAGCCTGCAGCGCAGCAAAAATTTGTGAATGACCTCAGGCTCTTGATGCACATCAAAAGCCACAGCACTTGGTCAAATTGACCAATTGCACCTCGACAGCCAAGCTGGAAAAGCTCTAAAACGCAACCTGACGCAGGGTTCGGGTTCCGTTTTGGGTCTTTTGCGATGGATTACAGCAAGTTCTTCAGTGACGCGCTCAATCGTTTGCATGACGAGCGCCGTTATCGTGTGTTCGCCGATCTCGAGCGCATTGCCGGTCGGTTCCCGCATGCGATGTGGCACACGCCGCAGGGCCCGCGGAATGTCGTGATCTGGTGCTCCAATGATTACCTCGGCATGGGCCAGCACCCGAAAGTGGTGGGCGCCATGGTCGAAACCGCGACCCGTGTCGGCACCGGCGCCGGCGGCACCCGCAACATCGCAGGCACCCATCATCCGCTGGTGCAGCTCGAGGAAGAACTCGCCGACCTCCACGGCAAACAGGCGGCATTGCTGTTCACGTCGGGCTATGTCTCGAACCAGACCGGCATTTCAACGCTCGCCAAGCTGATGCCGAATTGCCTGATCCTGTCCGACGCGCTCAATCATAACTCGATGATCGAAGGCATCCGGCAGGCCGGCTGCGATCGCGTCGTGTTCCGCCACAACGACGTCGCGCATCTCGAGGAACTGCTGAAGGCTGCCGATCCGGCGCGGCCGAAGCTCATCGCCTGCGAGAGCCTTTATTCGATGGATGGCGACGTTGCGCCGCTGGCTGCGATCTGCGATCTCGCCGAACGCTATGGCGCCATGACCTACGTGGATGAAGTCCATGCCGTCGGCATGTACGGCCCGCGCGGCGGTGGCATCGCCGAGCGCGACGGCGTGATGCATCGCATCGACGTACTCGAAGGCACGCTGGCCAAAGCGTATGGCTGCCTCGGCGGCTATATCGCAGCGAGCAAGGACATTGTGGATGCCGTGCGCTCCTATGCGCCGGGTTTCATCTTCACCACAGCACTGCCGCCGGCGATCTGTTCGGCCGCAACCGCGGCGATCAAACACCTGAAGAGCTCAAGCTGGGAGCGCGAGCGCCATCAGGACCGCGCCGCGCGTCTCAAGGCGATCCTCACAGCCGCCGGCATTCCGGTGATGTCTACTGACACCCATATCGTGCCGGTGTTCGTCGGCGATGCCGAACTCTGCAAGAAGGCCTGCGATCTGCTGCTCGAAGATCACGGCATCTACATCCAGCCCATCAATTACCCGACCGTCGCCAAGGGCGCCGAGCGCCTGCGCATTACGCCGTCGCCCTATCACGACGACGTGCTGATCGATCACCTCGCTGAATCGCTGCTGCAGGTGTGGGATGAACTCAGCCTGCCGCTGCGCATCAAGGCGCTGGCTGCCGAGTGAGATAGCGCTTCCGCCTCCATTGCTTCATGATCCGGCGGAAGTCGGATCATTCAAGGCAACGGGGAATAGCGACGTGGACATCATCTGGAAAGGTATTCTCGGCGGACTGCTCACCGCCCTGATTGCCTGGTTGTCGAAACGTGGCAATACGCTGCCGGGCATTCTGCCGCTGTTTCCGACCTTTGCCATCATCGCGCTGCTCATCGTCGGCGCCAAGGGCGATAGCTCCGGCTTCCGGGAAGCCTGTATGGCCGGGGCGAAGACCATTCCGGCCTATCTCGCTTTTCTCGGCATCTGCTATCTCACGGTCGGCGCGTTCGATTACCGCCTCGCTCTGCTGGCCGGCGTGACCGCGTGGCTGTTTATTATCCTGATCACCTTTTTCGGCCCGCGCTGGATTTAACGACGATCCGGCATTCCCCGGCGTCCGACCAAATCCCTGTCGCCTGCACCGACGCAACCGGCTAGATTTTCGCCTGACGGTCGGGCTTCAGCCCGCCAAAGGGAGCACGCACGATGCTGCACGACTGGGGCGTGATTGTTGCCGCCCTCTGCTACATCGGATTTCTGTTTTGCGTCGCCAGCTATGGCGATCGGATCGCGCTGTTCCAGAGCGGTCGCGCCAAGGCCGTCATCTATCCGCTGTCGCTGGCGATCTATTGCACGTCATGGACGTTCTTCGGCTCGGTCGGCGTGGCCAGCCGGACCAGCGTGGATTTCCTCGCGATCTATGTCGGCCCGATCCTGTTCTTTGCCTTCTTCTCGCCCGTGCTGCGGCGTGTGATCCATCTCGCCAAGACCCAGAACATCACCTCGATCGCCGACTTCATCGCCGCGCGTTACGGCAAGAGCCAGGCCGTAGCCGCCACCGTGGCCGTGATCGCCATCATCGGCTCGGTTCCGTACATCGCGCTGCAGCTGAAGGCCGTGGCGTCCTCGCTGGAAACCATCCTCGGCGAGGACAAGGCCATTGCCGGCGTCCCTATCGTCGGCGACATGGCACTGGTCGTGACTCTCGCCATGGCGATGTTCGCCGTACTGTTCGGCACCAGGCAGACCAATGCGACCGAGCATCAGCACGGCCTGATGCTCGCCGTAGCTACCGAATCCATCGTCAAGCTGGTGGTGTTCATCATCGCCGGCGCCTTCGTGACATTCTGGATGTTCGGCCCGTCGGAGCTGTTCGAGCGCGCGATGAAAACACCGGAGGCGATGCGCGCCATCAACTATGTGCCGTCGTTCGGCAATTTCCTCACGATGGTGCTGCTGTCGTTCTGCGCCATCATGCTGCTACCCCGGCAGTTCCACGTCAGCGTCGTCGAAAATTCCAACGACTCCGAAGTAAGCCGCGCACGGTGGCTGTTTCCAACCTATCTGATCGCCATCAACCTGTTCGTCATTCCGATCGCCCTGGCCGGCCTCGTGACCTTTCCGTTCGGCGCCGTCGACAACGACATGTATGTGCTGGCGCTGCCGATCGAGGCTGGCTCCACGGCGCTCAGCATGGCGGTGTTCATCGGCGGCTTGTCGGCGGCCACAGCCATGGTGATCGTCGAATGTGTCGCACTGGCTATCATGGTGTCCAACGACATCGTGTTGCCACTGGTCTTGCGGCGCGGACCGCAGACGCAGAATGAGCAGACTGACTTCGGCAACTTCCTGCTCAAGGCGCGGCGCTTCTCGATCTTCGCCATCATGGTGATGGCCTATTTCTATTTCCGCGCGCTCGGCAATACGCAACTCGCTGCCATCGGCCTGCTGTCATTTGCCGCCATCGCGCAACTCGCGCCAGCCTTCTTCGGCGGGCTGATATGGCGGCGCGCGACTGCCCGCGGCGCCATGGGCGGCATGGTGGTCGGCTTCATCGTCTGGGCCTATACGCTATTCATCCCGAGCTTCCTTGAAGGCAGCACCGCAGGCGTCCTGTTCCTGCAGCACGGCCCGTTCGGTATCGAGGCGCTAAGACCACAGGACCTGCTTGGCACCGAACTGCCGCCGTTGCTGCACGGCACGTTGTGGAGTCTGTCACTCAATATCCTGACCTATATCGTGCTCTCGCTGATGCGCGCACCGTCGTCGATCGAACGACTACAGGCCGATGTTTTTGTGCCGAATACTCTGGCGCCGATCACGCCGGCATTCCGGCGCTGGCGGACCACGGTGACCGTGCAGGACATTCTCAGTACCGTGACCCAATACCTCGGCCCGGACCGCGCGCGTGAATCCTTCGATGCTTTCGCCACGCGTCGCCGTGTCGATCTCGATCCGGCCGCGCCTGCGGATTTCGAACTGCTGCAGCACGCAGAATATCTGATCGCCTCATCGATCGGCGCCGCCTCGTCGCGCGTCGTGATGTCGCTGCTGTTGCGCAAACGTACGGTGTCGGCCAAGGCGGCACTGAAGCTGCTCGACGATTCACACGCGGCGCTGCATTTCAACCGCGAGATCCTGCAAACCGCGCTCAACCACGTCCGCCAGGGCATCGCGGTTTTCAATCCCGACTTGCAGCTCATCGTCTCCAACCGGCAGTTCGGCGAGCTGCTCGGCCTGCCGCCGCAGATAGTGCAGATCGGCATTCCGCTCCGGGAGATTCTGGAATTCATCGGTATCCAGAGTGCATCGCCTTATGGCGACAACGAAACACTGACACAGGCGCGGCTGGCTGCCTACACGACTGAGGGCGAGCCTTATCTTGAACGTCTTCAGGACCGCCAGATCGTCATCGAGGTGCGCACCAACAAGATGCCGGATGGCGGACTCGTGCTCACCTTCTCCGACGTCACCCCCAGCTTCGAGGCAGCAGAAGCGCTGGAGCGCGCCAATGCCACGCTGGAGAAGCGCGTCCGCGACCGTACCGAGGAGCTGACGCGACTGAATTCCGAACTGGCACTCGCCAAGAGCACTGCGGAAGACGCCAATATTTCGAAGACACGTTTTCTGGCCGCCGCCAGCCACGACATTCTGCAGCCGCTCAACGCTGCACGTCTCTATGTCACCAGTCTGGTCGAACGAAAGAGCATTGGTGAGGACGCGCGGCTGGTCGAGAACATCGACGACTCGCTGGAGGCCATCGAGGAAATCCTCGGCGCCCTGCTCGACATTTCACGTCTTGATGCCGGTGCCATGAGTCCGGCGATTTCGAGTTTCCGCATCGGTGACCTGATGCGCTCGCTCGAGATCGAATATGCGCCGATCGCCCGCGCGCGCGGCGTGAAGCTCACTTTCGTGCCATGCTCGCTGCCGGTCGAATCCGACCGCCTGATGCTACGACGTCTGCTGCAGAACCTGATCTCGAACGCCATCAAGTACACGCCGCATGGCCGTGTGTTGGTCGGCTGCCGGCGCCGCGGTAAGGCCTTACAGATCGGCATCTACGATACCGGTGTCGGCATTCCGATCCTCAAACGCGGCGAGATCTTCAAGGAGTTTCACCGACTCGAACAGGGCGCGCGCATCGCCCGCGGTCTCGGGCTCGGCCTGTCGATCGTCAAGCGGCTCGCGCATGTACTCAATCACGGCATCGCGCTGGATTCCAACCGTAGCGGCGGTTCGTTCTTCTCGGTCACCGTACCGGTCGCCAAGGCGATCAATCACACCACCGCGGTCACCAGCGCGACGCCGCTATCGAAATCGCCGATGTCGGGCACGCTCGTCGTCTGTATCGAGAACGACGCGGCGATTCTCGACGGCATGAAGACGCTGCTGCAGGCTTGGGGAGCCGAGGTCGTCGCGGTGCCCGATCCGGAAGCCGCTATGAACGCCATCGCCGAAATCCAGGCCTCAGGCCGCCGCCTGACGGGCCTGCTAGTCGATTATCATCTCGATCGCGGCAACGGCGTCGCCGCGATCCGGGAAATTCGCAACCGTTTCGGCAAGGACATCCCGGCTATCCTGATCACTGCCGACCGCAGCCCACATGTGCAGTCAGCCGCCCGGCAGGACAAGATCGCGGTGCTGAACAAGCCGGTGAAGCCGGCGTCGCTGCGCGCATTGCTCGGGCAGTGGCGCACGCAGCAGATGATCGCGGCGGAGTGAAACTCCGTCCTCATCCTGAGGAGCTACGTCTTCGTCGCGTCTCGAAGAATGGCGTCTCAACATCTCATGGTTCGAGACGGCGCAAGCTCGCGGCGCAATTGCGCCGCCAGGCCTCCTCACAATGAGACGCCATCAGATATCGCTTATTGGTGTGGATTCTGCTCGCCCTGGCGCCACTGGCCGCCGGCTATTTTTGCCGCGGCTATGACGGCCTGGGTACGGCTCTCGACGCCGAGCTTCTGCAGGATCGCCGAGACGTGGGCCTTGATGGTCGCTTCGGACACGCCGAGCTCATAGGCGATCTGCTTGTTGAGTAGTCCCTCGGACAACATCATCAGCACACGGACCTGCTGCGGCGTCAGCGTTACCAGCCGGTCGCGCAGCTTGCTCATTTCCGGATCGACCGCTGCAGACATGTCGACATCCGGCGGAACCCAGACATCGCCATCCATCACCTTCACGATGGCATCGCGCAACGTATCGACGCCGAACCGCTTCGGAATGAAGCCTGATGCACCGAAGTCCAGCGATTGCCGGATCGTCCCGACATCATCGCTGGCCGACACGATGACGACCGGAATCGTGGGGTATTGCGCACGGAGGTAAATCAGTCCGGAGAACCCTGATATCCCCGGCATAGACAGATCGAGCAAGATCAAATCGACGTCGGAGTCCTGTTCCAACAGTTTGGTCAGGTCCTCGAACGTGCCGGTTTCATCCACCTTTGTGGTCGGCAGCACGCTGCTGACCGCCTGCCGTAACGCACCGCGGAACAGCGGATGATCGTCAGCAATAATGAGGCGCGAGGGAGCGATAACGGTCATCAAAATCCATGCAAAAATCTTGCGGCAAACCAGCGACCGCGTTGAGGCGACGCGCAAAAGCGCATTTTCGCCGCAAGTGTCTCCCGCGCGACAACGTCTTGCAAGCGCCCAATGCTGCCACGCGGTAAATTGGTGAACACGGACCATTGTGCGACGCAATATTTCATATGCATGCACATATCCGGAAGGAGGGTTTCACCACTGCGACGTCTGCGCACAGCCCCTTGCGCACGGCCTAAAGTCGTATTGGGTCGCATTTCCCCGCAATGCTAGCTTTTGCATCGAAGTTCTCTGCATTGAGCCGACAGAAGTTCGGCGCAGCGAACGAGAAGCCACAATAAACTTTGCAACAATTTTGGGGAGCGATTCAAACATGTCCACCATCGCAGCAACATCGGCGAAAGCCCAAGGGATGACGAAGGACGAACGCTTCGTCATCTTCGCGTCATCGCTCGGCACTGTTTTCGAATGGTATGACTTCTACCTGTTCGGCTCGCTGGCCGGCATCATCGGCGCGCAGTTCTTCGGCGTGATCGATCCCGCCACCAAGCTGCCGATGTTCAATCAGGCTACGCGCGACATCTTCGCGCTGCTGGCCTTCGCCGCGGGCTTTATCGTTCGTCCGTTTGGCGCCATCGTGTTCGGACGCGTCGGCGACATCGTCGGCCGTAAATACACGTTCCTCGTCACCATCCTCATCATGGGCCTGTCGACCTTTATCGTCGGCATTCTGCCTAACGCTGCGACCATCGGTATCGCGGCTCCGATCATCCTGATCGGTCTGCGTTTGCTGCAGGGCCTTGCGCTCGGCGGTGAGTATGGCGGCGCGGCAACCTACGTGGCGGAGCATTCGCCAGCCGGCAAGCGCGGCTACTACACCTCATTCATTCAGACGACGGCCACACTCGGCCTGTTTCTGTCGCTGCTGGTGATCCTGTTCACCCGTACGATTCTCGGCGAACCCGAATTCGCCGCCTGGGGCTGGCGCGTGCCATTCCTAGTCTCGGTGGTGCTGCTCGGCGTTTCCGTCTGGATCCGTCTGCGGCTGAATGAATCGCCCGTGTTCCAGAAGATGAAGGACGAAGGCAAGGGCTCCAAGGCTCCGCTGACCGAAGCCTTCGGCAACTGGAGCAATGCCAAGATCGTGCTGATCGCATTGCTCGGCGGCGTGATGGGCCAGGGTGTGGTCTGGTACACCGGCCAGTTCTACGCACTGTTCTTCATGCAATCGATCCTCAAGGTCGACGGCTACACCGCGAACCTCCTGATCGCGTGGTCGCTGCTGCTCGGCACCGGCTTCTTCGTGTTCTGGGGCGCCCTGTCCGACAAGATCGGCCGCAAGCCGATCATTCTGGCAGGCTGCCTGATCGCGGCGCTGACCTTCTTCCCGATCTTCCGCATGATCACCACCAACGCCAACCCGACGCTGGAAAAGGCGATCGAAACCGTGAAGGTCGAAGTTGTGTCCGATCCCGCTTTGTGCGGCGATCTGTTCAACCCGGTCGGCACCCGCGTCTTCACCACGCCTTGCGACACCGCCCGTGCCTATCTGGCCCAGTCGTCGGTCAAGTACTCGACCGCCTACGGTCCGGCGGGCTCCGGTGTGAAGGTCGTCGTCAACGGCAAGGACACCCCCTACACCGCAGCTGCGTCCAACCCGCAGGTTCTCGCAGCGGTTCAGGCCGCGGGCTATCCGAAGACCGGCGACGCGCAGATCGTGAAGATGGCGCATCCATTCGACATCTTCCGTCCGCAGGTCGCGGCGGTGATCGGACTGCTATTCGTGCTGGTGCTTTTCGTGACCATGGTCTACGGGCCAATCGCGGCGATGCTGGTCGAACTGTTCCCGACCAAGATCCGCTACACCTCGATGTCGCTGCCCTACCACATCGGCAACGGCTGGTTCGGCGGACTTCTCCCGGCGACCGCCTTCGCCATCGTGGCTTCGACCGGCGATATCTATGCCGGTCTCTGGTATCCCGTGATCTTCGCGGCAATCACCGTGGTCATCGGCTTCTTCTTCCTGCCGGAGACCAAGGACGTCGATATCAGCGCGAACTAACTTCGCCCTGCCCGCAGCCCAGGCTGCCGGCAGACACGACGACAACAAACCGGCCGCGGAGCAATCCGCGGCTTTTTTTTGTTTCAGCAGATCTGCGAGCGTCAGGTCGCGCCGACGAACTGCAGCACCACCTCGCGGCGATGCGGGCGGGCGCGGTGTTCGATCAGATAGATGCCCTGCCAGGTTCCAAGCGCGAGTTCGCCGGACAGCACCGGCACATGCAGCGAGGTCGCGGTCAGCATGGTACGCACATGCGCCGGCATATCGTCGGGACCCTCCGTATCGTGCGTCCAGTTAAAATCCTTAGGCGCAAGGCGATCGAGCGTTGTCATGAGATCGACCAGCACGGAAGGATCGGCATTTTCCTGGATGGTGAGCGACGCTGAGGTATGGCGGATGAACAGCGTCAACGCACCTTCACGGGCGCCGATCTCGCTCAGGAATTTGCCGACCTCGCGGGTGATATCGATGAAGCCCGCACCGGAAGTCTGCACAGTCAGCAGCGACGACGTCACGGTCTCGACACGAACTGAAGACGGCGCGCTGCGCGTAACGGATCTGGCAGATGTCATAAAGTCCCCTCCTGGCCAATTCCACCTTGGTTGATGAACCAAAACGCCGATATGGCGTTCCCGCTTCAATCAAGATTGACAATGGAAAACGCCATGAAGCCTAAAACATCAAGGGACATTCCGGGGCCGGAGCCACGCAAGAACGAAGAGCACGCGCAAGAGAAAGCTGTGATCAAGGACGCAGACAAGACCGATCAAGCCAACCGCGACACCATCCATGGCAACGGCGGCGATATAGGGTTCGACCGCAAATAAGAACTGCGCACTGCGTTAATCGTCGGAGCTAATCACATCTGCGCGGTGAACTTCATCGCCCTCCTCGTTGCGGACGGAAATGGCGAAGTGCTTGCCGCGGAGTTCCGGCCTGATCTTGTAAATATCGCCTGCGAGCTTGTCAGCGACCTCAGCGGCTAACAATTCATTACGCAAAATCTGCCCCGAAACGTCGGGCACGGTCGTACCATCAACCAGATCGAAATAGAATCTCGGCATCAAAGCGCTCCTTCCTATGGGCGAATAATACCAATCAACTATGTGAGTATCGGCATCCGCGGCGAAATTGGCAGCGCTCAGATTTTTCCGCTGGAATCGCGCTGGATGCGACTGGCCATGTCGACAAGGCGTCGCCATGCGTTTTCGACAAAGGCCATCACCCGATCGACGTCGCGATCGCTCGGCAGCGGAATCTCGATCTTCCTCTCGCCATCCGCAGTCCCTGACTTCCCGGGCTTCAGCGAATCCTGCTTCGGGAGCGCTTCATCGGTCTTGCCGGCGACGGCTGGACCGCGCTGCTCAAGCTCCGCCTTCAGTTTTTCATTGTCCTTCTGCAGCCGCCCTATCTCGGTATCGAGCGCAGCACGCTCGTCCGGCAAAACATAGCAGGCCCAGCCGGCCCCCTTATCCGTGCACGTCGAAACCGTGCCGGTACGGGTATCCAGGCGAATGACGCCTTCAGCGATCGGCGACAACGAATAACGGCCATTCTCGACGTCCGGGAGGGCCTGCGCAGACGCACGGACGATCCCGACCATCAGAACCGCGCCAACCCGCGCGGCGTACCGCATGGGCTGTCCGGGGGAGACAAAACGCACCACAGCATTCTTCATGGAGATGCTCCGCGTTGCGAGTTCGGGGCGATAGCCGCCTTCACGCTCAGATTTCAGATTTGAAAGGCGCTCGCTTCGCTTTCAACGCATCGGCAAGCAATTCGAGCCGATCCTGGCCCCAAAATACTTCACCATTGAGCACATAGGCCGGCGAGCCGAACACGTCGGCTGCAATCGCCTCCTGACGGTTCTGCTCATATTTCGTTGCGATCTCACTGGAGGCCGCGCGCTCGACGAGTTTAGCACCGGGCAGGCCCGAATCATCGGCCAGCTTTGTCAGCACCGCTGCATCCCCGAGATTGAGCTGACCTTCCCAGACAGCAGGAAATGCGCGGCGCAGAAACGGATCCGGATCATGTCCCGCTTCAAGTGCAGCGATCACCAGACCATCGGCGAGCCGGCCGTCGAACGGCCAGTTCTTCGGCTTGAGATGGAAATCCAGGCCTCGCTTGTCGCGCCAGCGTTGCAATTCGAGCATCCGGTAACGCTGCCGCACCGGGTGGCGTTTCCCCAGCGGCAAGCCGCCGGTTTCCGAAAACAACTCGCCGAGAAATACCGGCTTGTGATTCACCTTGAGATCGTAAGTACTTACGAGATCGCGAAACAGCGTGTGGCCGATATAGGCCCAGGGCGATGGCAGCGAAAAATAGTAATCGATCTCTTGAGACATTCCGGGCTCCGGCAGGGGCGTTTTCAAACTCTGCGGCACTCCAACAGAGCGCCCTGCGCCGTGCAAGATAGATCCCCTCGAAAGTCACTCTTGCACTGCGGCGATCTCGCGCAGCGGGATTCGAATTTTGCCAATAAAATCAAATGAATCAAGGCGCTAACAAGCGATCAGCGAATCTTGACTTGGCAAGATGCGCTAAGTATGGTCCGCCCGGCTTTGAAGGGTGATGGGGCGTTATTTCCAGCATTTGCAGCGTTATTTCGAGTGTCGCAACCATGACGAACGGCACACGGGACAATGACAGCGAACGCGGAAACGATGGCAAATCGTCTCCCGATGAGGCTGCGCTTTCCGCAAGGCTCGGAAGTCTGAATCAGCGTCTGTCCAAACTTCAGGATGAGCGCAAATTCCAGACTGACCAATCCGAAACTGGAAGCGGAAACGCGCAGTCCAGGGCATCGGCCATGGCGGTGGGTCTCCGTCTTTCTTCGGAACTGGTCGCGGGCGTCGTCGTCGGAACGATTCTGGGCTGGGGCTTCGATCGTTTGCTGTCGACATCGCCGTGGGGGCTGATCGTTTTCATGCTGCTTGGCTTCGTCGCCGGCGTGATGAACGTGATGCGCTCGGCTGGCGTCGGAAAAAAAGCGGAATAAGAAATTCGCGCCCAAGACCTCTGCGTCGTTGGCGCAGTGTTTGAGTGCCGGCTGTCCGGCAAGGAAACGCCGGACATTCCGGCCGAATTGAAAGACCGACGTGGATGGCCGATCCGATCCATCAATTTGAGATCCACAAGATCTTCACCCTGGGCCATATCGGCAATCAGGAAATCGCCTTCACCAACTCATCGGCCTATATGTTCGGCGCCGTCGCCGTCGTGTCGCTGCTGATGCTGGGTGGCAGCGCCGGTCGCGCGCTGATCCCAAGCCGCTTCCAGTCGGTCGCCGAACTGTCCTTCGAATTCGTGTCGAATACGGTGCGCAGTAGCATCGGCGAAGAAGGCATGAAGTTCTTCCCGTTCGTGTTCTCGCTGTTCATGTTCATCCTCACGGCGAACATGATCGGCATCATTCCCTATACCTTCACCGTTACCAGCCATCTGATCGTCGCCGTTGCGCTGGCATTGATGGTGTTCCTGACCGTGCTGCTCTACGGCCTCTACAAGAACGGTCTCGGCTTCTTCAAGCTGTTCGTGCCGCACGGCATTCCTATTTACATCCTGCCGCTGGTCACGGTGATCGAGGTGATCTCGTTCCTGTCCCGCCCGGTGTCGCATTCGGTTCGTCTGTTCGCCAATATGCTGGCCGGCCACATCACGCTGAAGGTTTTTGCCGGCTTCGTGACATCGCTCAGCGCGCTCGGGGCAGTGGGCATCTTCGGTTCGGTGCTGCCGCTGGCCATGACCACGGCGCTGACCGCGCTGGAAATACTGGTCGCCTTCCTGCAGGCCTACGTGTTCACGATCCTGACCTGCATCTATCTCAACGACGCACTTCATCCGGGCCACTAACCATCGCTTCTTAGTGTCCTGGCGGAATTCACCCTCAACTGTCTTTATCCCTATCCCAAGAAGGAGTTTTACTATGGATCCCATCGCAGCGAAGTACATCGGCGCCGGCATTGCTTGTCTCGGCATGGGTGGCGCTGGCATCGGCGTCGGCATGATCTTCAGCCAGTTCCTCAACGGTGCGCTCCGCAATCCGTCGGCCTCCCAGGGCCAGTTCGCTAACCTGATCTTCGGCTTCGCCGTGACCGAAGCGCTCGGCATCTTCTCGCTGCTGATCGCGCTGCTGCTGCTGTTCGCCGTCTAAGCTGAAAACAGATCCGGTTGCCGCCCCGTCCCGGGGCGCTTCCGATCGATAAGGAGACTGCTGTGGCTGAAGGTCAGGGCAAATCCAAGGGCGCCGATCACGGAACTGCCGCACACACTGCGGCTGACGGTGGTCACAAGGCGTCGTTTCCGCCGTTCGAGAGCAACACCTTCGCTTCACAGCTGGTGTCGTTCGCGATCGCGTTCGGCTTGCTCTATCTGATCGTGTCGCGTCTGGCGCTGCCCCGCGTCGGCGGCGTGCTTGCTGCGCGTCAGCAGGTTCTCGATACGGACCTGAATGAAGCTGCCAAGCTCAAGGCCGATTCCGATGCTGCATTGAAGGCTTACGAAACCGAACTCGCCAATGCCCGCGCCAAGGCGCAGGCGATGGCGACAGAAGTTCGTGAGAAGCTCAATGCGGAACAGGAAGCAGCCAAGGCGAAGCTCGAAGAGAGCCTTGCCACCAAGCTTGCTGCAGCGGAGCAGACCATCGCCACCACCCGCGCAACGGCGATGGGCAATGTGCACAGCATCGCTGCGGACACCGCCTCGGCGATCGTCGAACGCCTGACGGGCATCAGCCCGGACGCAGGCGCCGTCAACGCCGCGCTCGACGCGTCGGTGAAAGGATAACGGATGTTCGGACTTCAAGCTGAATTCTGGGTCGCCGTCGCTTTCGTCCTTCTGATGGTGGTGTTCGGCTGGTTCGGTATTCACCGCACCATCCTGAAGGCTCTCGACAACCGCAGCACCCGCATCAAGCAGGAACTCGACGACGCCCGTCGCCTGCGTGATGAAGCTGCTGCACTGCTCGTCGACTACAAGAAGCGTCATGCAGCGGCTGAGCGCGAAGCCCAGGACATCATTACCTCCGCCAAGGAAGAGGCAGAGCGCATTGCCGCCGAAGCCAAGACCAAGATGGAAGATTTTGTTGCCCGCCGCACCAAGAGCGCAGAAGGCAAGATTGCACTGGCGGAAGCCCAGGCTGTCGCAGACGTTCGCGCAGCTGCAGCCGAAGCCGCAGTGAATGCCGCAGCCTCGGTGCTGTCGCAGTCAGTGAAGGGCTCGGTGGCCGACGACCTGATCGCCAAGGGCATCGGCGAAGTCCGCTCCAAGCTGAACTAAGCGAAGAACTTCAAACTTAAAAAGCCGGCGCGAGATGATCGCGCCGGCTTTTTGTTGGCTGAAAGCCGCCTTAGCGCTTTTTGCGAGACTGCGGCTGCGACTTCAGCGCCTGCGGATCGAAGCCGATATAGAAGATGTAGGAATCGCCCGCTGTGCCTGTCGGCACGGGATAGACGAGATCCTCGCCGACCAAACTGAACGGCACGCTGGTCTCGCTGCCGATCTGCACATTGGTTTGGAATACCTTAGTCGCAATGGTCTTCGGCGTGACGCCTTCCTGCACCACGGCGACACGCAGCGGCACATCTACCGCCGCCGGCGCACCGGCCGGACCGACAATGACGCGGCCCTGGATGCCGATCTTGACCGAGATCTGACCGGCATTCAGATCGCAGGAGCGCGCAGTCCGGGTGATGGTGGCCTGGAAAGCCAGATCGTTGCCGACCGCAGGCTTGCCCGCAGCGCCGACCGCATAGGTCGAGGCGCCCGGCCGGATGCTGACGCTCGGACAGGTCAGATCGTTCTCGTCGGTCTGCGGCGACTGCGGCGCGCCGACCTCGGTGGACTTGCCCGAGAACAACTGGGTGAAGCGATCGGTCATCGATGGGCTGCCGCCGCCGCTGCTGCTTGGCGAGCCGCCACCGAACATGCTCCCGCCGCCGCAACCAGCCAGTGTCAGGCTTGCTGCAGTGATCATCAGCAGGCTGCGGAGCGCGCCGGTGCGGCCGCTGATCGGCATCGAACGAATATTGCGCATTATGAAGATATCCCCGGAAATTCAGTCGTGTGCGCAGCCCCGCCCAAGGCGTGCGCGGGGCCTTATAACAGCGCAATGGCGGCGAACCCAAGGCACTTAAACAAAGCCGCTTGAGACAGGACAGATGCGCGCCATTGCGCCACATCCAGACATCGCGCTGCAGCAAGACTATCCGCGGAAGTCCTCATGCAGCATGCCGTAAAGCAGATGATCCTGCCAGATGCCATTGATGCAGAGATAACGCCGCGCCAGCCCCTCGCGCGAGAAGCCACACTTTTCCAGCACCCGCACCGACGGCATATTGGTGGGAATGCAGGCGGCTTCGATGCGATGCAGGTTCAATTCGCCGAACAAGATCGGCAGCAGCACCCGCAGCGCCGCCGTCATCACGCCCTGCCCGCTATAAGGCTGCCCAACCCAGTAACCGATGGTGCCGGCCTGGACGATGCCCCGACGCACGTTGGCCAGCGTCACGCCGCCCAGCAGCGTGCCGTTGGATTCGCGAAATACCAGAAACGGATAGGCACGGTCGGCCGACGCATCGTCGGCATAGCGGCGCAACCGGCGGCGGAAGCCTGAGCGCGTCAGGTCGTCGGACGGCCAGATCGGCTCCCACGGCGTCAGATAGCCTCGGCTTTGCTCACGCAGATCGGCCCACTGCGGAAAATCGCTCATCACGGGCGCACGCAAGGCAACGCCGTAGCCGCGCGGCGCCAGCGCCGCCGGCATGCTCGATGGTAAACGAAACAGGGCCATAGGCTTGCTCCCTGATGCCTCGGACCTCGCCTGCCTAGTGGAGCAGGCTCTTGTCCTTGGCGCGGGTCAATCCTTCCGCAAAAGCCACCGCCGTGTCCAGTCCCCGGCCGCTGCCAAGCGCCGCCACGGCCGGGCGGCTGCGCGTCAGCAGGCCACGTGCGACGTTGCGGGTCGATTCCACGCTGACATCATCGATGCGCTGGACGAGCTCCTCCACGGTGAGCGGACGGCCATAGGCCAGCATGTGCCGCGCCAATTGCTCGGCGCGCGAGCTGCAGCTCTCCAGCGCCATCAGCAGACCAGCCTTCATCTGCGCCTTGGCGCGCGCGATCTCGGCCTCGGTCAGTGTCTCCACCGACTCGTTGATGACATCGACGATGACTTCCATCATCTCAGGTGCATCGGCCGGATCGGTGCCGGTATAGAGACCGAAGAAGCCGGTGTCGGTATAGGGCGCATGGAAAGTGTAGATCGAATAGCAGAGACCGCGCTTCTCACGCACTTCCTGGAACAACCGCGAGGACATGCCGCCGCCGAGAATGTTGGTAAAGACCTGCAGGCTGAACAGCGACAGATCCGACTGCGGCAAACCTTCCAGCGCCAATGTCAGATGCGCCTGTTCAAGATCGCGATTGACGACGCGCGAGCCGCCCTTGCCGAACATCGCCGGTTGCGGTTTCGGAGCGGCAGTGCCTTCGAAGCTGGAAAAGCGATCGGCGGCTTCATGCACGACCTGGCGATGATTCACGGCGCCGGCCGCAGCCACCACCATGTCCGGCCCGCGATAGTGCGTGGACAGGTAGTTCTGCAGCATATCGCGATCGAAGCCCTTCAGCGTCTTTGCGGTGCCCAGAAGCGAACGGCCCATCGGCTGATCGGGATAGCAGAGCTCGTTAAGATGCTCGAACACGACGTCATCGGGCGTGTCCTGCGCCGCGCCGATCTCCTGCACGATCACGCTCTTCTCGCGCTCCAGCTCGTCCGGCACGAAAGTGGGATTGGCGAGAATGTCCGAGAGCACATCAAGCGCCAGCGGCACATCGGCCTTCATCACGCGGGCGTAATAGGCCGTGGTTTCGGTCGAGGTCGCGGCATTGAGATCGCCGCCAACGGCCTCGATCTCCTCGACGATTTCGCGGGACGAGCGCTTCTTGGTGCCCTTGAAGGCCATATGTTCGAGCAGATGCGAGATGCCATGCTCGTTGGACTTCTCATCGCGACCGCCGACGCCGGTCCAGACGCCGAGGGCGGCGGTTTCCAGATGCGGCATGGTATCGGTGATGACCGTCAGGCCCGAAGGCAGCTTGGTAACTTCGACGGTCATCGGGACACTCCTTGCTTCGCAGCGCGGCTGACGGACAGCACAAACTGCTCAATATCGCTTTGGTCATTCTTCATGACCTTAATATGCTCGGGCTTCGTCATCAGCCCTTCCAGATGGACCGGCAATGCCGGGCGCACGCCGCAAGCGGCTTCCACCGCATCGGGGAATTTCGCCGCATGTGCCGTCGACAATACGACGTTGGGCACATGCATCTCGGTGGTGTCGCGATCGGCCACGGCCAATGCCACGGCCGTATGCGGATCGATCAGATCGCCGGTTTCGCGCCATGCCGTGCGAATGGCGGCAGAGGTCTCGTCTTCGTCGGCGCGGCCGGATTCGAAATCGGCGCGGATCGCGGTTAGCACTTTCTCCGGCAGCACGAAACGGCCGGACTGCTTCAGCGAGTCCATCAGGCCTCGCACCAGCGCAGCATCGCGGCCGGAGGCCTCGAACAGCAGACGCTCGAAATTCGACGACACCTGAATGTCCATAGACGGCGACGACGAGGCGTGAACCTCACGCACTTCGTAGATGCCGGTCTTGAGCGTACGGTCGAGGATGTCGTTGACGTTGGCGGCGACGCGCAGCTTGCGCACCGGCAGACCCATGCACTTGGCCACATAGCCCGCAAAGATGTCGCCGAAATTGCCGGTGGGTACCGTGAAATCAACGCTGCGTGCAGGCGCGCCGACGGCGACAGCCGAGGTGAAGTAGTAAACCACCTGCGCGACGATGCGCGCCCAGTTGATCGAGTTCACACCTGACAGCGAGACTGCATCGCGGAAAGTGTGGTGGTTGAACAGGCCCTTCACGATCGCCTGGCAATCGTCGAAATTGCCCTCGACGGCGAGCGCATGGACGTTCGACGCGCCGGTCGTGGTCATCATGCGGCGCTGCACGTCGGAAATGCGGCCGTTCGGAAACAACACGACGAGATCGACATTGTCGCGGCCGGCAAAGGCATCGACGGCGGCGCCGCCGGTGTCGCCTGAGGTTGCCACCACGATCGTGGTGCGCTGATTGCGCTTGGCGAGGACATGATCCATCAGCCGCGCAATGAGCTGCATGGCGACGTCCTTGAACGCAAGTGTCGGGCCGTGAAACAGCTCGAGCACGAACTGGTTCGGCGCGGTCTGGTCGAGCGGCACCACGGCGGGATGGCGGAAGGTGGCATAGGCCTCATTGGCCATGCGGCCGAGATCCTCGTCGGAAATCTCACCCGCCACGAACGGCCGGAGCACCTCGACGGCGACTTCCCAATAGGGCCGGCCGAACAGCGACGCGATGGTCTCAGGCGACAATTGAGGCCAGACCTCGGGAATGTAGAGACCGCCGTCGCGGGCAAGCCCGGTCAGCATGACATCGCAAAAACCGAGTTTCGGGGCCTCTCCCCGCGTCGAGATATAGGTCGTCAAGGCGTCCTCCAAAGGCGCGGAAACCGCCAAGCCTTTGATAATAATGGGGTTAAAACTTCGCTGGCAGCTAAGTCTCAGGGCACCATAATGGGTTTCGCCGGGTGGGGAAACCGCCAATGGGGCGGTGCGACGAACCAGGCACCCGAGCGTTAAGTTTCGCCGAACGCCCTCCGGATGACCGGCAGGACCGGGCTTCCTGGCTCAACCCATAAGGCAGCTACTCGCTTCAGAAATTCAATTTGGGAAGTTGGCCAATCGTTCGAAGCAAGGATTGGCCGGCTCTCAAACAGGACGGCACCAAGGTCATCCGGACTGTAAGCATAGATGGCTCCGGAGCCGATACAGCATTCTCCATCAGCGAATAGAAGACTCTGATGTCCGCCATCCGCGACAAGGGAACGGTAGATTGGCACGGTCAGGTGAAGGACGTTTTCAATCGTGTTGATCGGCAGGTAGCTCACCGCTTTTTGCGGGCCCAAGAGCCAGATGATGCTCCAGAATTCGCTTTCCTTCGGCGGCCAAAATGATGTCCCGGCTCTTCTCCACGATTTCCTCCGGAGCTGGCTCAAACAGTCCGCTGCTGCCCCTTGATCCACGCTCCGAACGCAATCACCACGGCAGCCGCGAGGCCAAACCAGGTGATGGCGTATTGCATGTGGTCGTCCTTGAGGTGGATTTCGAGCGGCCCGGGCTTCGGAATGGCGTTGGCCGGTACAGGGCTTTCCAGATCGACATAGAACGGCGCGACAGGGCCCCAGCCGAGCGCCTGTGCCATGGCGCGCTGGTCGCGGTTGAACCAGAGACGCTTGGCGACGTCGTCATGGGGCGTCAGCGTGCCCGCGGTTTCGGGAAAGCGCAGATAGCCGGTCAGGGTCACGGGGGCGCCGGTGATGAGCTTCTGCACGGCGCGGTCCTGCTGGGCGCGATCCTGCATCGTGTTCTGCACGAAGCCGGCATTGATCACGACGGTCTCGCCGGATGCCAGCTGCGCCGGCAGGAAGGCCCAGGTCACCGGGCCCGGTACATCCGGCCGCACCCCGGAGCCGGAGCTGTAAACCATGCCGTCCGGCACGGGTTTGTAGGTGGCCGAGAAGCTGACGCGGCGGAATTCGTCCTTCGCCGGGGTCAGCGCGCTCCATGTGGCCGGCGCGGGCAATGTGCCGGGCGCACCTGCAAGGCGCTCCGTGAGTGCGGCGATCAACGCGTGTTTCTCGGTGCGGCGTTGTAGCTGCCAGAATCCGAGGCTGAGGAGCACGCCAACGATGATGAGCGTGACGATGCCGAGACCGGTGATACTGCGCCGGCGCGCTGCAACAGTGTTCATTTCGGCGTGCGATCGATGAGTTGGCCTTCGGAAGCCTTGTGGTGGAATTGCAGGGCGATCAGCAGCGACTTCATTGAGCGCAACGGCAGCAGCGTGGTCGCGAGAATCAGCGGCAGCCACAGCGCGGCATGCAGCCAGAATGGCGGCTGATACTTGACCTCCACCACCAGCGCGCAACCGACAACGATGGCCCCTGCGATCATGATGATGAAGATCGCAGGACCATCGCCGGTGTCGATGAAAGCATAGTCCAGTTCGCAACGCTCGCAGCGCGGCGCCAGATTGATGAAGCCCGCATAGAGCTTGCCCTCGCCGCAGCGCGGGCATTTGCAGGTCAGGCCGCGGACGATGGTCTGGCCAAGCGTAGCGGGGGCAACGAGTTGATCGGGCATCGGATTCAGTTTCTTTCACGCCGCAGAAGGCCAACGAAAAAGGGCGGCCCTGCGGCCGCCCTCTTGTAGCACCTGAATGCGGTCAGTGCGCGGCTGCGCCGGCGACAACGCCGCCATAGCCCCAGACATAGATCGTAACGAACAGGAACAGCCAGACCACGTCCACGAAGTGCCAGTACCAGGCGGCGAATTCAAAGCCGAGATGCTGCTTCGGCGTGAAGTGACCGGCATAGACCCGGAACAGGCAGACCAGCAGGAAGATGGTGCCGACCAGCACGTGGAAACCGTGAAAGCCGGTCGCCATGAAGAAGGTCGCACCGTAGATGTTGCCCTTGAAGCCGAAAGCGGCGTGGGCGTATTCGAACGCCTGCACGCAAGAGAAAGCAGCGCCAAGCAGCACCGTGAGGATCAGCGCATGCTTCACGGCCTTGCGGTCGCCTTCCAGCAGCGCATGATGCGCCCAGGTGACGGTCGTGCCGGAGGTCAGCAGGATCAGCGTGTTGAGTAGCGGCAGGTGCCAGGGGTCGAAGGTCTGGATGCCCTTCGGCGGCCAGACGCCACCGAACAGCGCCTCGCGGGTGGCATGCACGGGATCGCCGGGGAACAGCGACGAATTGAAGTAGGCCCAGAACCAGGCAACGAAGAACATCACTTCCGAGGCGATGAACAGGATCATGCCGTAGCGATGGCTGATCTGCACCACGCGGGTGTGATCGCCCTTATACTGGGCTTCGCGGACCACGTCGGTCCACCAGCTTGCGAACACGTAGAGCACACCGATGGTGCCGACGCCGAACACGATGGGCGCCGCGGCATACATGTGATGCATCCAGCTGACCGCGCCGACCGCCATGATGAAGGCGAACAGCGAGCCTACCGCCGGCCACGGCGAGGGATCGACGAGATGATAGTCGTGGTGCTTTGCTTGCGCCGTAGCCATTGCGGTTCTCTCCGTCAGCTGCGCCGGTTGAAGCCGGTGCGAGTTCTCTCAATTTTATAACTCGGAACGCTCCAGGATTTCTCCTGGAGGTTACCCATATCTCAGAGGTTACCCTTGCGCTTGTCGGTCTCCGTCGCCGCCAGTGGCTTCGGCGCCGGATCGCGCAGGGGGTAGAACGTGTAGGACAGTGTAATCGACTTCAGGCCGTCATTCTCGCTATCCGCGGCCAGCGCAGGATCGACATAGAATACGACGGGCATTTCACGTTTCTCACCGGGCGCCAAGGTCTGCTCGGTGAAGCAGAAGCAATTGATCTTCTGGAAATATGCGCCGACCGTCAGCGGCGCCACGTTATAGGCAGCCTGTGCAGAGGTGGTGCGGGCGGACTGGTTGGTCACGGTGTAGAACACGGTCACAACCTCGCCGATCTTGACCTCGATCTCGCTCTGCTCCGGGACGAACTTCCATGGCAGGCCACCCGACACATTGGCATCGAAACGCACGGCGATCTTGCGCGCGATTGGGCCGGACTCCGGCGCGGCGCTGGCGACCATCGTGGTGCCGTTGAAGCCGGTGGCGCGGCAGAACCAGTTATACAGCGGCACGGCGGCGTAGGACGCGCCGACCATGAAGGCCACCAGCAGACCGCAAGCCGCAGCCACGGTCGCATCACGCCCGAGGCGCGGCTTGATCTTGCTGCGCGGCTCGGAGGCTCTGATGTTCTGCGGCTGATCGGTCATGTCACTCAGCTTTTGTCATTACATGGGCCGGATGAGAACGGCCGGCCCTTTGACCATGGTGACGGCAAAGAACAGTACGACGAGAATGCCGAGCGCCCAGGCGATAGCCAGTGACCGTTCGCGCCGGCTCTTCTTCTGTGCCTCGGTGAGGACGATGCCCTCTGGCTCGGCTGGCTTGTGCTCATTGTCCATCGGATCATGCGCCCCTCTACCAGACCAGCGGGAGGATGGCCTTCACGACCACCTCGAGCAGCAGAATGGCAAACAGCGCGAACAGATAGACGATCGAGAAGGCAAACAGCTTGCGCGTCGCGCGATTGGCAGGCGTGCCTTCGCGCAGACGATAGACCTCCACGGCGAGATACATCATGCCGGCGCCAAGGATCAGCGAAGCCACGCCGTAAACGGCAGAGAAATAGCCGAGCGGCCACGGGGCCACGGCGGTCGCAACCAGCACGACGGTGTAGAGCAGGATCTGCAGCCGGGTCGCGTCGGGACCGGCGACTACCGGCAGCATCGGCACGCCGGCGCGGGTGTAGTCGTCGTTCCGGAATAGCGCGAGTGCCCAGAAATGCGGCGGGGTCCAGAAGAAGATGATCAGGAACAGCAGGATCGGCTCCATCGAGAGCGTTCCCGACGCCGCAGCCCAGGCGACGACCGGCGGCAGCGCGCCGGCGGCACCGCCGATGACGATGTTCTGCGCGGTCCTGCGCTTCAGACCGACTGTGTATATCACGACATAAAAGAAGATCGTGAAAGCGAGCAGCGCACCGGCCAGCCAGTTGACGAGGATGCCGAGCGTCATCACCGAGAAAAAGGCCAGCACCAGACCGAAGGTCAGCGCTTCCGGCCGGGTGACGCGACCGCGCGGGATCGGGCGGTTGGCGGTGCGCGACATCAGCGCGTCGATATCGGCTTCGTACCACATGTTCAGTGCGCCGGAGGCGCCGCCGCCGACAGCGATACAGAGGATAGAGGTGATCGCCAGCACCGGGTGATGATCGCCCGGCGCCAGGAAATAACCGACCATGGCCGTGAACACGACCAGCGACATCACCCGCGGCTTGAGCAGCGCGATGTAGTCGGCAACACCCGCTTCGGAGATGCGGGGGGCCGACAGGTCGATGGCGTGGTGGTCGAGGACGGACAAGATCATTCTCACTTTTGTTACGAGCACTCCGCCGAAACCCTTGCGAGTTCGGCGGAGGCATTAACCTGGTGCGGCACCCAAGAGCGACACACGAAAACCACTTACTGAACGCGCGGCAGCACTTCGAACTGATGGAACGGCGGCGGTGAGCTCAGGGTCCATTCCAGAGTGGTCGCACCCGAACCCCACGGATTGTTCGCAGCCTGTTCCTTGCGGACGAAAGCTTCGATCACGCCGTAAATGAAGATCAGCACGGCAAAACCGGAGATGTAGGAGCCGATCGATGACACCAGGTTCCAGCCGGCGAAGGCATCCGGATAGTCGACATAGCGGCGCGGCATGCCCGACAGACCCAGGAAGTGCTGCGGGAAGAACACCAGATTCACGCCAATGAAGGTGACCCAGAAATGCGCCTTGGCGATGGTTTCCGAATACATGTAGCCGAACATCTTCGGGAACCAGTAATACCAGCCGGCGAAGATGGCGAACACGGCGCCCAGCGACAGCACGTAGTGGAAGTGCGCGACCACATAGTAGGTGTCCTGCAGCACGCGATCGACACCGGCATTGGCCAGCACGACACCAGTGACACCGCCAAGGGTGAACAGGAAGATGAAGCCCACGGCCCACAACATCGGCGCCTTGAACTCGATGGAACCACCCCACATCGTGGCAATCCAGGAGAAGATCTTCACGCCGGTCGGTACCGCAATGACCATGGTGGCGGCAACGAAGTAGGCCTGCGTCGCCGACGACATGCCGACGGTGTACATGTGGTGCGCCCAGACGACGAAGCCGATTCCGCCGATGGCGACCATCGCATAGGCCATGCCGAGATAGCCGAACACGGGCTTCTTCGAGAAGGTCGAGATGATCTGCGAGATCATGCCGAAGCCAGGCAGGATCAGGATGTACACTTCGGGGTGACCGAAGAACCAGAACAGATGCTGGAACAGGATCGGGTCACCGCCGCCGTCGGCTGCGAAGAAGGTAGTGCCGAAGTTACGATCCGTCAGCAGCATGGTGATGGCGCCCGCCAGAACCGGCAGCGACAGTAGCAGCAGGAACACGGTGACCAGGATCGACCACACGAATAGCGGCATCTTGTGCAGGGTCATCCCCGGCGCGCGCATATTGAAGATGGTGGTAATGAAGTTGATGGCACCGAGGATCGACGACGCACCGGCGAGATGCAGCGCCAGGATCGCGAAGTCGACGGCGGGACCCGGATGACCCGATGTCGAGAGCGGCGCATACATGGTCCAGCCGGCACCGACACCGTTGGCGCCGGGTTCGCCTTCCACGAAGGTCGAGATGATGAGCAGCGCGAAGGCGGCTGGCAGCAGCCAGAACGACACGTTGTTCATGCGCGGGAACGCCATGTCCGGCGCGCCGATCATCAGCGGCACCATCCAGTTGCCGAAACCGCCGATCATCGCGGGCATCACCATGAAGAAGATCATGATCAGGCCGTGCGAGGTGACGAAGACGTTGTAGGTGTGGCTTTCGTGGAATATCTGGACGCCCGGATACATCAACTCGATGCGGATCAGGATCGACATGATGCCGCCGATGACGCCCGCCACGATCGCGAAGATAAGGTACATCGTGCCGATGTCCTTATGGTTCGTCGAATAAACGTAACGCCGCCACCCCGTCGGATGCGCATGCGCATGATCGTCGTGGGCGTGATCGTCGTGAGCCGGTGTTGCCGCGGTCGTTGCCATTTTCAAATCCTGCTTTGTCTTCTTCTGGCAGTCTTTCGGACCTTGCGGTCCCCTCGCCCTAATTTCTTACAGTGCGTGCGGAGCCTCGCGGCTCCGCCACCCGCTTACTGCGCCACGGCAGTTCCGGCCGAAGCGTAGGAATTCGCAGGATTAGACGCGAACTTCTTCTTCGCCGTCTCGACCCATGCGGTGAATTCCTGGTCGCTGACGACGCGGATCGCGATCGGCATGAACGCGTGATCCTTGCCGCACAGTTCCGAACACTGGCCGTAGAACATGCCGGTCTTGGTGGCCTTGAACCATGTCTCGTTGAGACGGCCGGGAACGGCGTCGATCTTGATACCGAATGACGGCATCGCGAAGGAGTGGATCACGTCGGACGCGGTGGTCTGGACGCGAACCACCTTGTTCACCGGCACCACGACTTCGTTATCGACAGCGAGCAGGCGCGGCTGCTTGTCGGCAGCCATCAGCGAATCGAATTCGAACGGGCCGTTATCTGGATAGGAGTAGGTCCAGTACCACTGCTTGCCGGTCGCCTTGATGGTCAGGTCGGCTTTCGGAATATCGAGTTCCAGGAACAGCAGGCGGAACGACGGCACAGCCACTGCGACCAGGATCAGAACCGGAATGATCGTCCACGCCACTTCGATCAGCGTGTGATGGGTGGTCTTGGAGGCAACCGGGTTGGCCTTGGAGTTGAACTTCATCACCACGATGACGAGAAGCACAAGCACAAACAGTGTGATGGCGGTAATCAGCCAGAGCAGAAAATTATGAAACCAGGTGATGTTCTCCATCACCGGCGTGGCGGCTTCCTGCAGCTTGTATTCCCACGGCGCGGGCTGGCCCATCACCTCTGCGAATGCAGCACCGCCAAAAGCAAGCCCGGCCCCAACAACTGCTAATCCCAGCAACCGGCGGCCAATCTGGCCCCTCGACATCCTCATGCCGCTCGCGCTCCCATATTTACTGTCGCATTTCGGCCTGTCGCCGAATTATGCCGCCCGATCCGCACGCCGACAATTTGCCAAAACGCCCAAGCTGTTGGCTCGGAGGCAGTTGTTAGAATGCGTCGAAATCTAGCCTCTCAAACCATAATTCGCGTCTTGTCGCAATGCAGGAGTGGCGCATCCCGTAATGCATTCGGCGGTATTGAACGAAGGTCGCAATTGCTGCATGAAATCAGGCATAAAGAGGCGCGCGGCAAGTGAACGGTGCTTGACAGC
The DNA here is from genome assembly GCF_008329525.1 of Tardiphaga sp. P9-11. Taxonomy (GTDB): domain Bacteria; phylum Pseudomonadota; class Alphaproteobacteria; order Rhizobiales; family Xanthobacteraceae; genus Tardiphaga. Next base: position 231,165 of record NZ_NPKQ01000009.1, read on the forward strand.
TGAATTGTCCGTTGTAGGCACAGATCAGGCGATCGGCAGGATGCTGATTCGCGCCCGCGAGCGTTTTCGTGGCTCCGCGGATGCCTTCAAGGCGCCGTCATTGCCGTATCATTCCGTGGTCTGGAAAATCCTCCGGCCAGACAGCGTCAAGCGTGCTGCCCTGGACTACGACCACCACGTCATCGCCTAAGGAATCGACCCGGATGGGGCACTCGAAGTTGCAGCATAAACCGACCCTGAACCGCCCGGCCCGCGGGATCGCAGGCTGGCGCCGGCTGGCTTTCGGTTGTCTCGCCCTGGCAGCGATCGCCGCCGCCCCGGGCACCGCCCATGCCCAAGGCGCGGTGCGCTCGGTTCATGGCGACTGGCAGATCCGCTGCGACACTCCGCCCGGCGCCCAGGCCGAGCAATGTGCGCTGATCCAGAGCGTGGTGGCTGAAGACCGCTCCAATGCCGGCCTGACCGTGATCGTGCTGAAGACCGCCGACCAGAAGAGCAAGCTGATGCGCGTGGTGGCGCCGCTCGGCGTGCTGCTGCCGTCCGGCCTCGGCCTCAAGCTCGACAATCAGGATGTCGGCCGCGCCGGCTTCGTGCGCTGTCTGCCCAATGGCTGCGTTGCCGAAGTCGTGATGGACGACAAGTTGCTCGCCCAGCTCCGTACTGCCAAGACCGCTACCTTCATCATCTTTGAAACGCCCGAAGAAGGCATCGGCTTCCCGCTCAGCCTCAACGGCATCGGCGAGGGTTACGACAAGCTGCCGTGATCGGTAGCGTTACGCCCTACTCTCCCGGCACCAATTCGGGAGCACGGCGATCGCGGCGGCCTGGTCGCGACGCGGCCCGCAGGCGGCGGCGCGAGATATACAGGATGAAGCCGGTCACAGTGAACAGCGGCATCAGAGCCGCGGCCAGCAAGAACACGATGCGGCCGGGCAGCCCCAGGAACGCACCGGTGTGGATGTGCAGCACCGCAGCCAGAACGCGCTCACCGAATGCCTTGTCGTTATAGAGCTCTGCCGACACCATGCGGCCGGTCACGCCATCGATCCGAAAATCGTCGCGCGCTTCATCGAATGACGCATCCTTTGCCACCGAGCGGATACGCACGACACTGCCCGGTCCGTTCGGCACCTGCATGATCGCCAGCGCATAGCGGCCGCCCTGGTCTGCCAGAAACGTCGACCAGACCTTGTCGAGTGACGGAGCCGCAGGCGCATCGCCGGCAGGTGCTTTGGCGCCGCCCTTTGCTCCGCGCATTGCCGGCGCACTTGCAGCGGGCTTGCTCGACAGCAGCCAGGTGGCGCTTGCCTTATACCAGTCGAACGACCACCAGAGGCCGGTGAGAATGGTCACCAGATAGATCGGCAACAGCCAGGTACCGACGACGCTGTGCAGCGACCAGTGAAACGGACGCCCTCGCATCGCCAGATTCGGCTTCAACCAGGTCTTGATACCGCTCTTGATGCTGCTGATACGGCGTGGCCAACGCAGCAATATCCCGGAGATCAGCAACACGAACAGGCCGAGCACGGCAACGCCGGTGATCAGACGGCCATAGCCATTGCCCTTGCCCGGCAGCAGCAGAAAGCGATGCAAGTTGCGCAGCGTCGCGAAAAAGCTCTCCCCCTGCATCGCCGAGACGACGCGGCCGTCATAGGGATCGACATAGACCGACGAACGCTCCCCAGACTCGCTGCGGGCGAAGCGCATCCGCACCGCCGTAGCGGGCTCGCTTGAAAAGACGATGAGGCCAACCTTGCCCGCCCCCGGCACCGCCTGAACGCGCGCCACCAGCTCATCAGGTCCGAGCACAGGCGCCGGCCGCGGATCAACCTTTGTCACATCACGGTTGAGTGCTGCGACGATCTCATCCTCGAAGCTCAGCATGGCGCCGGTCAGACCGATCAGACCCAGGACCAGCGAGATCGCCAAGCCGATGATGGAATGGGCTTGCAAGAATGCGGATTTGGTTCGTGAGGCCATGAAAAGCGACAACTGCCAGAAGTGATTGGTCCTGCAGTGAATACCGTTCATGCAGGGTGGTGCTCGGAGGTCTACCGCACCGCAGCCTGAGGCGCATCGGAGCACAGTTTGTAATACCTCCAAGGTAGCCCGTCGGCACGGTTGCCCCCAGAGGATCTGGCCGCGACAATGCGCAGGCCTCCCTTTTTGTCAAAACAGCACCTATCTTGGTTCCAACCGCCTGTTTCGCCGCAGGTTACGCCGTTGTAAGGCGACCCATCCCCGGGTTGTCGCTACAAATTGAAATCGTGGTCTCGCGTCAGGCGCTGGGGCCGCGCCGCTGACATTGGAGCCTGCATGACCAGCCCAGCCACCACCTCCCTGATCGACCGCGCCAATCTCGACCGCGACGAAGTTCGTCGCGAGCTCATGCGGGGGCTACAGGGAGCTGACGATGGTGAGCTGTTTCTCGAATACAGCCAGTCCGAGGCGCTTGGTTTCGACAACGGCCGCCTGAAGCAGGCGACCTATGACACTGCGCAAGGTTTTGGCCTGCGCGCCGTCAAGGACGACGCGGTCGGCTATGCGCATTCCTCCGACGTTTCGATCCCGGCGCTGATCCGTGCGGCTGATGCGGTCAATGCGGTCCGCGGCGGCTATGCCGGCACCTTTGCCGCAGCGCCTTCGCATACCAACGTGCGGCTCTATAACGACGACAACCCGCTGGACGCGCCGGGCTTCGAGGCCAAGGTCAAGCTGCTGGCCGAAATCGACGCCTATGTGCGCGACAAGGACCCGCGCGTGCGCCAGGTCTCGGTCTCCCTTGGCGCCACCTGGCAGGTGGTCGAGATCCTGCGCCCGGACGGCGAGAGCTATCGCGACATCCGTCCGCTGGTGCGCGTGAATATCTCCGTCGTCGCCGGTCAGGGCGATCGGCAAGAGAGTGGCTCGAAGGGCTATGGCGGCCGCGAGGGCTATGCGCGCTTCATCGAAAGCGGGTCGTGGCGCACGGCAGCCGACGGCGCGCTGCGCGAGGCACTGGTCAATCTTGAATCGATTCCCGCGCCCGCGGGCGAAATGGACGTGGTGCTCGGACCGGGCTGGCCTGGCGTGATGCTGCACGAAGCCGTCGGCCATGGGCTCGAAGGCGATTTCAACCGCAAGCAGACCTCGGCTTTCGCCGGCCTGATGGGCCAGCAGGTTGCCGCCAAGGGGGTCACTGTCGTCGATGACGGCACCATCTCGTCGCGCCGCGGCTCGCTGTCGATCGACGACGAAGGCACGCCGACCAACCGCACAACGCTGATCGAGGATGGCATCCTGGTCGGCTACATGCAGGATCGCCAGAACGCCCGCCTGATGGGTATGAAGCCGACCGGCAACGGACGTCGCCAGGGCTATGCCCATGTGCCGATGCCGCGCATGACCAATACCTACATGCTGGCCGGCCAGCGCGATCCCGCCGAGATCCTCGCTTCCGTGAAGAACGGCATCTATGCGGTGAACTTCGGTGGCGGGCAGGTCGACATAACTTCCGGTAAATACGTGTTTCAGTGCACCGAGGCCTACAAGATCGAGAACGGCAAGATCGGAGCGCCTTTGAAAGGCGCGATGATGATCGGCAACGGGCCCACCGACCTGCACCGCATCAGCATGATCGGCAACGACCTCGCGCTCGATGACGGTATCGGGACTTGCGGCAAGCACGGCCAGGGCGTGCCGGTCGGCGTCGGCCAGCCGACGCTTCGGATGGACAAGGTAACTATCGGAGGAACGGGCCAGTGATCACGGGTACCGAAGCCACAACAGTCGTATCGACCGCGAAGCGCTGGACCGGCCAGTTGGCGCAGATCGCAGCTATCGTCGGCATCGTGTTCGTCGCGAAGGGCGCGCTCGCCGAGCCGTTCTATGTGCCATCCGCCTCGATGGAGCCGACGCTGCTGATCGGCGATGCATTGCTCGCGACGAAGTTTCCCTACGGCTATTCGACGGCTTCGCTGCCGATCCACGTCTCGTTTCCCGAAACCGGCCGCGTCTTCGCGACCACACCAAAGCGCGGCGATGTCGTGGTGTTTCGCTGGCCCGGCGATCGCTCCCAGGTCTGGGTCAAACGTGTGATCGGCCTGCCCGGCGATCGCGTCGAACTGCGTGGCGGCCAGGTCTGGCTCAATGGCATCGCAACGTCGGTTAAATCCGACGGCATCGGTGCCGCAGAAGACGACAGCGGCGGCTCCGAGCCGGCGCATCGCTATGTGGAGACGCTGCCCGGCGGCGTGTCGCATCCGATCTTCAAGCTGCGTGACAATGGCCGGCTCGACAACACGGCCGAAGTCGTCGTTCCCGCCGACCATCTGTTCGTGATGGGCGACAACCGCGACAACTCTGCCGACAGCCGCGTGCCGGTGTCGCAAGGCGGCGTCGGTCTGCTCCCGATGGACAATCTTGTCGGTCGCGTGGATGCCATCGTCGGCTCGTGGGATCTCGGTGTGCGCAGCCAGCCTGTCACCACCTGGCTGTCGGGCTTCCGCATGGCGCGGTTCTTTACGGGCGTGCACTAGCCAACGGGTCCCGCTCTCTCCGCCGTTGTTGCGAGCGCAGCGAAAGCCTGCCAGACGCGCGCAAGAGGTGCGCTCCTCAGAATGAAGACGGAGTTGGTTGGGTCGAACAGAGAGCAGCGGCTGCTCTGATCACGATCGACAGACGCACAAACGCAAAACGCCGCGCTCATGAGAGCGCGGCGTTTTGTTTGAGATATCGTAATTGAGGATAACTTTGTCCTTTGCAGGCCTGGCAGCGACCTACTCTCCCAGGGCTTAAGCCATAGTACCA